>NC_017955.1 GCF_000306785.1 Modestobacter italicus
ACGCCGGAACCCAGCACCTGGAGGCCCGGTCCGGGGACCAGGTATCGCCGGGCGTGCACAGACTGTGGACACTCGTGTGGACAGCTCACCTCCGGACGTCCACAGCGGGGGACCGGACGGGGGATCCAGCAGGGCGTCGGCGCACCCGACCGACCTGTGGACGACGACCGCGGAGCGACGACAGAAGGCACGGGAAGGGACACAGTCGATGGCCGACTCCACGGTCGACCTGGCGACGGTCTGGGACCAGATCCGCGAGCGGCTCTCCACCAGCCTGTCCCCGCAGCAGAACGCGTTGCTGAACCTCACCCGCCCGCTCGGGCTGGTCGAGGACACCGCGGTGCTCGCCGCGCCCAACGAGTTCACCCAGACCGTGCTCGAGTCGCGGATGCGGATGCAGCTGGCCGAGGCGCTGTCGGCGGAGTTCGGCCGGGCCATCCGGGTGGCCGTCCAGCTCGAGGACGTGCCCGTGACCCCGTCGGCTGCCCCTCCCTCGCCGGTCCGCCGGGTCGAGGCGCCCGACGACCGCCGCTGGGCCCTCGCCGACCGGGAGCGGCTGGCCCCGGTCAGCCCCGCCCCGGACTGGTCGGCCGACGAGCGGCTGGCCCAGGAGCAGCTCGCCCAGGACCGCCTCGCCCACGACCGCGCCTCGGCCGAGCTCGCCGCCCGCGAGCGGGCCGCCCACGACCGCGCCGCCGAGGACCGGGCCGACCGGGACCGGGTCGACGACGGGCGCAGCGCCTTCGGGGTGCGCACCGACGCCGCCCGGGCCGAGGCGTGGCTGCCCGAGTCCGGCGACGGCCGCGACTGGTCCCGCGGCTCCGCGGCCGAGGAGGGCCCGGGGGAGTGGCAGGCCGCCGACAGCGGTCCCGGTGTCGGGGTGCAGGCCCGGCTCGCGCCGTGGGACCGGGAGTCCGACGACGCCGGCAGCCGCGGCCCGGACACCGACCGCCGACCCGCCGAGCGCGGGAGCCGGGGGCAGGGCGCCGTCCCGCTGTTCGCCGACCGCCGGCCGGCCGGCCTGGACCCGGGCCTGAACGCCAAGTACGTCTTCGACAGCTTCGTGATCGGCAACAGCAACCGGTTCGCCCACGCGGCGGCGGTCGCCGTCGCCGAGGCGCCGGCGCGGGCCTACAACCCGCTGTTCATCTACGGCGACTCCGGGCTGGGCAAGACCCACCTGCTGCACGCCATCGGGCACTACGCGGCCCGGATGTTCCCCAACGTGCGGGTGCGGTACGTCAGCACCGAGGAGTTCACCAACGAGTTCATCAACCTGGTGCACTCCGGCCGGGCCGAGGACTTCCGCCGGCGCTACCGGGACATCGACTTCCTGCTGATCGACGACATCCAGTTCCTGGAGCGCGCCGAGCGGACCCAGGAGGAGTTCTTCCACACCTTCAACACGCTGCACAACGCCAGCAAGCAGATCGTCATCACCTCCGACCGGGCGCCGAAGAAGCTGACGACGCTGGAGGACCGACTGCGGACCCGCTTCGAGTGGGGCCTCATCACCGACGTCCAGGCGCCGGACCTGGAGACCCGGATCGCGATCCTGCGGAAGAAGGCCTGGGGCGAGCGGCTGCAGGCGCCGGACGCCGTCCTGGAGTTCATCGCCAGCAAGGTGCAGACCAACATCCGCGAGCTCGAGGGCGCGCTGATCCGGGTCACCGCCTTCGCCAGCCTGAACAAGCAACCGGTCGACCTCGCGCTGGCCGAGCTGGTGCTCAAGGACCTGATCAGCGACGAGCAGGGCCCGCAGATCACCGCGGCGATCATCATGGCGGCCACCGCGGAGTACTTCTCCGTGACGATGGAGGAGCTGCAGGGCTCCAACCGCAGCCGCACGCTGGTCAACGCCCGGCAGATCGCGATGTACCTGTGCCGGGAGCTGACCGAGCTCTCGCTGCCGCGGATCGGTGCCTCCTTCGGCGGCAAGGACCACACCACGGTCATGCACGCGGTCAAGAAGATCACCGGGCTGATGAGCGAGCGGCGGGCCACCTACACGCAGGTCACCGAGCTCACCGCACGGATCAAGAGCCGCGCCCGCCAGTAGCGGTTGTCCACCGCGCGGTGGTCACCCGTCCGCGTGACATGTCGCCTTGTCCCCAGATCTGTGCACAGGTTGGGGATCACCGCGGCCGTCGACCGTGCGCAGGTCCCGGGCCCGCCGCCGACCGCTCCCTCCGGTGACGGGCCGGGGAGTGCTGCCGGCGACCCCGTCGTCGTCCCCGATGTGTCCACATGTCGACACCGGCGGCGGTGGACACGCGCCCCGGTGCACACGGGGTGGGGACGGACCTGGGCGTGACCAGGGGACCAGGGGTGGAGACGGGCCGGCGACGGTGCACAGCTGTCGAGTTGTCCACGTGTCGACACAGGGAGACGGTCACCTGCCCACAGCGGGCCAACAGGGCTGTTCACGGGTTGACCAGCGCAAAGGGGTCCGATCCCCAGGGTCCACAGCCGTGATGAGGAAGATGAAGTACTTCTCCCAGGGTGTCCTTGAACCACATTCTGGGTGGGGACGCGGCGGCAGAGCAGTGCTCTCAGAAGAGGGGCTGGCCACGCAGGGGGTCCCTCGGGAGAGGATGGGCGCCGCAGCCGCACCGGAGGAGCCGGGGCGGACGAGCAGCGCACGTCGGCAAGGGGTGGGTCTGAGATGAAGTTCCGGGTGGCACGTGAGGTGCTCGCCGAGGCCGTCGCGTGGACGGCGCGCAGCCTGCCGCCGCGCCCTTCGGTGCCGGTGCTCGCCGGGATCCTGCTGGAGGTCGAGGGCAGCCAGCTGTCGGTCTCCGGCTTCGACTACGAGGTCTCGGCCCGGTCCGAGGTCGACGTGCAGGCCAGCGAGGGCGGCCGGACGCTGGTCCCCGGCCGGCTGCTCGCCGAGATCACCCGCGCGCTGCCGCCGCACCCGGTCGACGTCGTCGCCGAGGGCGCCCGGCTCGCCATCTCCTGCGGCAACGCGAAGTTCAGCCTGCCGACCCTGCCGGTCGAGGACTACCCGTCGCTGCCCTCGCTGCCCTCCACCGCGGGGACGGTCGACAGCGACGCCTTCGCCGAGGCGGTCAGCCAGGTGGCGGTGGCGGCCGGCCGCGACGACACCCTGCCGATGCTCACCGGCGTCCGGCTGGAGATCGAGGACGACCTGGTCACCCTCGCCGCCACCGACCGCTACCGGCTGGCGGTGCGCGAGTTCGCGTGGCGGCCGGAGTCCTCCGGGCTCTCCGCCGCCGTCCTGGTGCCGGCCCGCACGCTCGCCGACGCGGCCAAGACGCTGACCAGCGGCCCGGAGGTCACCCTGTCGCTGTCCTCCGGCGGCTCCGGCGAGGGCATCCTGGGCCTGTCGGGCAAGGACCGGCAGACCACCACCCGGCTGCTGGACGCCGAGTTCGTGAAGTACCGGGCGATCATGCCCAGCGAGTCCGCGTCGTTCGCGACGCTGCCGGTCGGGCTGTTCACCGACGCCGCCAAGCGGGTCGCGCTGGTCGCCGAGCGCGGCACGCCGCTGCGCTGCGAGTTCACCCCCGGCCAGGTGACCCTGCGCGCCGGCGGCACCGACGACGAGGGCCAGGCCGAGGAGCGCTGCGACGTCGAGTTCGACGGCGACCCGTTGACCATCGGCTTCAACCCGACGTTCCTGCTCGACGGGCTGGCCGCGGTGCACACCGACCGGGCCCGGATGGACTTCACCACCGCGCTGAAGCCCGCCGTCCTGTCCGGGGTGGCCGAGCCCACCTCCGACGAGGCCGGAGGCGGCGGGAAGCCGGCCGAGCGGGGCGGCAGCTACCGCTACCTGATCATGCCGGTGCGGCTGCCCGGCTGAACGACCAGGCCGGGCCGGGTGTGCGGCGCGGCAGCGGGGCGTGGACGATGAGGTCTCCGGGCCCCGCAGCGCTGCGCGCGCCCACGAGACCCGCCGCGGACGACCGCGGCACACGAGCGAGACATCGAGTCTGAGGAGCAGGACGTGCAGCTGGGGCTGGTCGGGCTGGGCAAGATGGGCGGCAACATGGCCGAGCGCGTGCGCCGCGCCGGTCACGAGGTGATCGGGTACGACCGGTCACCGGGCGCGCGGGACGTCGACAGCCTGCAGGGCCTGGTCGACGCCCTCGAGGCGCCGCGGGTGGTCTGGGTGATGGTCCCGTCCGGTGACCCGACCCGCTCGACCGTGCGCGAGCTCGGTGAGCTGCTGAGCCCCGGCGACGTGGTCGTCGACGGCGGCAACTCCAAGTTCACCGATGACAAGGTCCACGCCGACGAGCTGGCCGAGAAGGGCATCGGCTACGTCGACGCCGGCGTCTCCGGCGGCGTCTGGGGCCTGCAGAACGGCTACGCGCTGATGGTCGGCGGCACCGCCGAGGACGTCGCCAAGGTCCAGCCGGTGTTCGACGCGCTCAAGCCGCCGGCGCCGCACGACGAGCAGGGCAACGAGATGCCCGGCGTCGGCTTCGTGCACGCCGGTCCGGTCGGTGCCGGGCACTTCGCCAAGATGGTCCACAACGGCATCGAGTACGCGATGATGCAGGCCTACGGCGAGGGCTACGAGCTGCTGGCCGCCGTCGACCTGGTGGAGGACGTCCCCGGCGTCATCGCCTCCTGGACCCAGGGCACCGTCATCCGCTCCTGGCTGCTGGACCTGCTGGTCAAGGCGCTGCAGGAGGATCCGGGCCTGGACAAGATCACCGGCTACGCCGAGGACTCCGGCGAGGGCCGGTGGACCGTCGAGCAGGCGATCGAGCACGCCGTCCCGATGCCGGCGATCTCCGCGTCGCTGTTCGCCCGGTTCGCCTCCCGGCAGGACGACTCCCCGACCATGAAGGCCGTCGCCGCGCTGCGGAACCAGTTCGGCGGGCACTCCGTGCAGAGCGTCGACAGCCGGGGCAACAACCCCCCGGTGTCCGAGAAGCCGGCCTGAGGAAGGACCGCTCAGAACGGGGTCGTTGAACGGTGTACCTCCGCCACCTGCAGGTCGGCCAGTTCCGCAGCTGGGAGTCCGCCGACCTGGCGCTGACCCCCGGGCCGACCGTGCTGGTCGGCCGGAACGGGCAGGGCAAGACCAACCTGGTCGAGGCGGTCGGCTACCTGGCCACGCTGGGCAGCCACCGGGTCTCCGCCGACGCACCGCTGGTGCGGCACGGGGCGACCCAGGCGGTGGTGCGGGCGGCGCTGCGCAAGGACGAGCGCGAGCTGCTGGTCGAGGTGGAGATCAACCCCGGCCGGGCCAACCGGGTGCGGGTCAACCGCGCCCCGCTGACCCGGCCGCGGGAGCTCCTCGGGCTGGTCAAGACGGTGCTCTTCGCGCCTGAGGACCTCGCGCTGGTCCGCGGCGACCCGGCCGAGCGCCGCCGGTTCCTCGACGACCTGCTGGTCAGCCGCACCCCGCGGCTGGCCGGCGTGCGCAGCGACTACGACCGGGTGCTCAAGCAGCGCAACGCCCTGCTGAAGACGGCGAAGCTGGCCCGCGGCAACGCGCTGGCCACCCTCGACGTCTGGGACGGGCACCTGACCGAGCTCGGCGGGCAGCTGCTGGCCGCCCGGCTGCGGCTGGTGGCCGACCTGGCGCCCTACGTCGCCGACTCCTACGCCGGGGTGGCCGGCCCCGGCGCCGACCGGGCGGCGCTGGGCTACAGCAGCACCGTCCCGCTGGCCGGCGACGGGTCGCCGGTCGACCCGGCACGGGCCCTGCCCGGGGCCGAGGAGCTCTCCGCGGCGCTGCGCGACCAGGTCGGCGAGCGGCGCAAGGACGAGGTCGACCGGGGCATCACCCTCGTCGGCCCGCACCGCGACGACCTGGTGCTGCACCTGGGCCCGGCACCGGCCAAGGGCTACGCCAGCCACGGCGAGTCCTGGTCGTTCGCGCTCGCGGTCAAGCTGGCCTGCTTCGCGCTGCTGCGGGCCGAGGGCGACGACCCGGTCCTGCTGCTCGACGACGTCTTCGCCGAGCTGGACGCCGGCCGCCGCTCGGCGCTGGCCGAGGTGGCCGGCAGCGCCGAGCAGACGCTGATCACCGCCGCCGTCGCCGAGGACGTGCCGGCGGCGTTGCGCGGCACCCGGGTGCAGGTGGCGGCTGGCACGCTGACGGTGCTGACCGACGACGTGCCGGTGGACCAGGAGGTGCACGGTGGCTGAGGAACGACCCGCTCGCCCCTCGGACATCGCCCGCGCGGCGCTGGAGGCGGCCCGCGCGGCCTCCGCCGCCCGGCCGCAGCCCACCCGCCGGCGGGTCGCCGGCCCGCGCCGCCGCTGGACCGGCCCGGGCCCCGGCGCCGACGACCCCCAGCTGTTCGGCACGCTGGTCGACGCGCTGGTCACCCAGCAGGACTGGACGGCGCGCACGAAGGTGGGCGCGGTCTTCGGCCGCTGGGACACCCTGGTCGGCCCGGACATCGCCGCGCACTGCCGGCCGGAGTCGCTGAACGAGGGCGAGCTGCTGGTGGTGGCCGAGTCCACCGCCTGGGCCACCCAGCTGCGGCTGCTGGCGCCGAGCATCCTGGGCCGGCTGCGGGCCGGCGTCGGCGGGGACGTCGTGACCAAGCTGCGCGTTGTGGGTCCGACGGCACCCAGCTGGAAGAAGGGGCCGCGCACGGTCCGCGGACGCGGACCCCGCGACACCTACGGCTGACCAGCGCACGACAGAGAAGGAGCACCCGGCGATGAGCACCCCGCGCGACCGCGACGGAGACGCGTTCGACGACGGCCGGACCGACGGCCCCGCGGGCTGGCAGGAGCCGGCGCACCTGGGGAGCGGCGCCGGGAAGGACACCCCGGACAGCTGGCAGCCCCCGGGCTGGGACCTCCCCGCCGCCGAGCCCGACCGCCCGGGCACCGAGCCCCCGGCTGCGGCGCAGCAGCCGCAACAGCAGCCGTGGCAGCCGCCGGCGGCCGACCAGCGCACGTCCGACCAGCCGCCCGGTGCCGAGCGGCGCCGCGGGCTCGGCGGGCTCTTCGGCTCCCGGCCCGCGCCGGGCGACGCCCCGGAGCTGCCGATCATGATCCCGCCCGCCGACCCCTGGGGCACCCAGGCCTGGGCGATGAGCGTCGGCTGGGTGCTGTCCGACGGGACCGCCCCCGAGGACGCCGACCTCACCGCGCTGGCGAAGACCGCCCCGGTGCGCCCCGGCAAGGAGGACCGCGCCGGCCACGTCCTCCGGGGCCGCGGGAACGGCCTGGACCTGGCCGCCTTCGACATCGTGTCGCCGTACGGCCGCCAGGAGGTCGTCACCCACGCGGTCACCGCCGCGCCGGTGCTGGGTTCGGTGCCCGCGTTCCGGCTCTCGCCGGCGCGGATGTGGCGGCACGGGGTCGGCGGGCTGGTCCAGGTGCCCAGCCCGGACCCCGAGTTCGAGCGCCGCTGGGTGCTGCTCGCCGCCGAGGACGGTCCGCAGGTGCGCCGGCTGGTCGAGGACCCGGTGGTCCGGCAGCTGCTGCTCGGCAGCGACGACGGCGACGAGCTGTGGTCCGCGCTCGGCTTCGTGGCCGCCGTCCGGCCCGACGCCAACCGGCCGCAGCTGATCGAGCACCACGCCCGGCTGCTGGCCGCGGTCGTGGGCGCCCTGGCGGCCGCAGCCTGACCAGCGACGAGGGCGCCACCGCCGAGCAGCCCCTCCCGTCGGCCGGGCTGCGGGAGCTGCTGCCGCTGCTGCGCCCGCACCGGCGGGCGCTGCTCGGTGCGGCGGTGCTCTCCCTGGTCTCCGCGGCGGCCGCGCTGGCCCAGCCGGCGCTGGTCGGGCAGGTGATCGGCGCGGTCGGCTCCGGCGGGGCCGTGCTGCCCGGCGTCCTCGCGCTGGTCGTCGTCCTGGTCGCGGCGTCCGTGCTCGGCGCCGGCCAGCAGTACCTGCTGCAGCGCACCGCGGAGGGCGTGGTGCTGAGCACCCGCCGGCTGCTCACGGACCGGCTGCTGCGGCTGCCGGTGGCCGAGTACGACCGCCGCCGCACCGGTGACCTGATGTCGCGGGTGGGCTCGGACACCACGCTGCTGCGCGCCACGGTCACCAGCGGCGTCGTGGAGCTCGCCGGCTCGGTCGTCGTCGGCGTCGGTGCGCTGGTGGCGATGGCGCTCGTGGACGCCTGGTTGCTGCTGGTCACCGTGGTCGCGGTCGGCGTCGGGGTGACCACCGCGGTGCTCGCCTCGCGCCGGGTGCGGACGCTGTCCCGGCAGGCGCAGGAGCAGGTCGGGGCGATGAGCGCCGCGGTGGAACGGGCGCTGTCCGCCGTCCGGACCATCCGGGCCAGCGGGGCGACCGAGCGGGAGGTGGCCACCGTCGGGGTGAGCGCCGAGCGCGCGTTCACCGCCGGCGTCCAGGTCGCCCGGTTGCAGGCCCTGGTCTCCCCGCTCGGGTCGATCGCGGTGCAGGGCGCCTTCCTGGCCGTCCTCGGCCTCGGCGGCTACCGGGTGGCGACCGGCTCGATCGCCGTCGCCGACCTGGTCTCCTTCATCCTCTACCTGTTCCTGCTGGTCATGCCGCTGGGGCAGCTGATCGGCTCCTACACCCAGCTGCAGACCGGGCTGGGCGCGCTGGCCCGGGTGCAGGAGGTGCTCGCGCTCGAGCCGGAGCACGACGACGTGCCCGAGCGGCCCGCGGCCGGCGGCGCGGTGGCGGTGCTGCGCACCCCGCGGGCCGGGGACCCGGTGCCGCTGCTCGAGCTGGACGGGGTCGGCTTCGGCTACCCGGACGGGACGCCGGTGCTGCGCGGGGTGTCCTTCGCCGTCCCGGCCGGCAGCCGCACCGCGCTCGTCGGCCCGTCCGGGGCCGGCAAGTCCACCGTGCTGGCCCTGGTCGAGGGCTTCTACCCGCTGCTCGAGGGGTCGGTCCGCTGGGCCGGCACCGACGTGCGCGAGCTGCCCCGGGCCGCGCTGCGCGCCCGGATGGGCTACGTCGAGCAGGAGGCGCCGGTGCTGGCCGGCACCGTGCGGGAGAACCTGACGCTGGCCGCCCCCGACGCCGGCGACGACCGGCTGTGGCAGGCGCTCGCCGACGTCGGGCTGACCGGGGTGGTGCGCCGCTCGCCCCGCGGCCTGGACGTCGCCGTGGGGGACGACGGGGTCCTGCTCTCCGGCGGGGAGCGGCAGCGGCTGGCCATCGCGCGCTCGCTGCTCTCGCGCCCGGCGCTGCTGCTGCTGGACGAGCCGACGGCCAGCCTGGACGCCCGCAACGAGGGCCTGCTGCGGGACACCCTCGCCGCGGCGGCCGCCGACCGGGCGCTGCTGGTCGTCGCCCACCGGCTGTCCACCGTCATCGACAGCGACCAGATCGTCGTCCTGGACGGCGGCCGGGTGGTGGCCGTCGGCACCCACGACGAGCTGGTGGACAGCAGCCCGCTCTACCGCGAGCTCGCCACCGCCCAGCTCCTCGTCTAGCGACGCCCCGTTCCACCGAAAGCACGCCTTTGGCGGAAGCAGGGCAGCTGTTCCACGTGGAACGGCACCCGGTCCGGGTCGACAGGCCACCCGGCGCACAGCACGATCACTGCCAACCCCCAGGGAGGCACCGATGGCGGACACCGTGCGCACCGAGACCGGCCAGCCGAGCCTCAAGCGGGTGATGGGCCCGGGGCTGCTCCTGCTGTTCATCGTCGGCGACATCCTGGGCACCGGGATCTACGCGCTGACCGGCCAGGTCGCCGCCCAGGTGGGCGGTGTGGTGTGGCTGCCGTTCGTGGTCGCCTTCCTGGTCGCGCTGGTCACCGCCTTCAGCTACCTGGAGCTGGTCACCAAGTACCCGCAGGCGGCGGGCGCGGCGCTGTACACGCACAAGGCGTTCGGCATCCACTTCGTCACGTTCCTGGTCGCCTTCACCGTGATGAGCTCGGGCATCACCTCGGCGTCCACCGCGGCCCGGGCGTTCAGCGCCAACGCCGCCGAGGTGTTCGGCCTGGGGATCTCCGACGGCATCGGGATCACGCTGATCGGGCTGGCCTTCATGGGTCTGGTCGCGCTGGTCAACCACCGCGGCGTCGGCGAGAGCGTGAAGGCCAACGTCGTGCTCACCTGCGTGGAGCTGACCGGCCTGCTCATCGTGATCGGCGTCGGCCTGTGGGCGCTGGGCGTCGGCGAGGGCGACTTCTCCCGGGTCACCGAGATCGAGACCGGCGACCGGTCCCTGGTCGGCGGGGTGATCGCCGCGACCGGGCTGGCGTTCTTCGCGATGGTCGGCTTCGAGGACTCGGTCAACATGGCCGAGGAGTGCCACGAGCCCAAGCGGATCTTCCCCAAGGTGCTGCTCGCCGGGCTGCTGGCCACCGGCCTGATCTACGTGCTGGTGTCGGTCTCGGCGATCGCGCTGGTGCCGGCCGACGCGCTCAGCCAGGGCGACACCCCGCTGCTGCAGGTGGTCGAGGCCGGGGCGCCGGGCTTCCCGCTCGGCGTCTTCGGGGTCATCACGATGTTCGCCGTCGCCAACTCGGCGCTGATCAACATGCTGATGGCCAGCCGGCTGGTCTACGGGATGAGCAACCAGGGCGTGCTCCCGCCGCTGCTGGGCAAGGTGCACCCCACCCGCCGGACGCCCACCACGGCGATCCTGTTCACCACCGCGCTGGCGTTCGGCCTGATCACCTTCGTCGGCGCGGTCCCCGCGCTGGGCGGGACGACGGCGCTGCTGCTGCTCGGCGTCTTCACCGTGGTGAACATCGCGGTACTGGTGCTCCGCAAGGACGAGGTGGACGGCGACCACTTCCGCACCCCGACGGTGCTGCCGGTGATCGGTGCGCTGGCCTGCGGGTTCCTGGCCACGCCCTGGGCCGGCCGGCCCTCGGAGCAGTACCGGATCGCCGGCATCCTGCTCGGCATCGGGGTGCTGCTCTGGGTGGTCACCGTGCTCGTGCAGCGGCGCACCGGCCAGGCGGCGCCCCCGCTGGACCCGGACCGGTTCACCAAGGGCGGCCCGGTCAACTGAAGAAGGACCCCCGTAGGGGCCGGTAGCGCGTTCGAGGACGGCGTGTCGACCCGGGGGCCGACACAGGTGGTACCAGATGTGCCGGGAGGGGCTCTCACGCGACGTCAGGGCGTGGACGGCGGGTCCTGGGCGCGCCGACCCGGTACTCTGGAGGGGACACACCCCCAGCAGCCCCCTGAGAGCCGTCCTGCGCCGGTCGACGTCTGAGTCGACGTGGTCGCCCGGCTGACCGGTTGCGCAAGAGAAGGGCCCCACGTGGTCGCAGCGCCCCAGAACGAGACCGCCTACTCCGGCAGCTCCATCACCGTGCTCGAGGGCCTGGAGGCGGTCCGCAAGCGCCCCGGCATGTACATCGGCTCGACCGGCGAGCGCGGCCTGCACCACATGGTGTGGGAGGTCGTGGACAACGCCGTCGACGAGCACCTGGCCGGCTGGTGCGACACCGTGCGGGTCACGCTGCTGGCCGACGGCGGCGTCCGGGTCGAGGACAACGGCCGCGGCATCCCGGTCGACATGCACCCGGTCGAGAAGCGCCCGACCGTCGAGGTCGTGCTCACGATCCTGCACGCCGGCGGCAAGTTCGACGGCAAGAGCTACGGCGTCTCCGGTGGTCTGCACGGCGTCGGCGTCACGGTGGTCAACGCGCTGTCCACCGCGCTGGACGTGACCATCTGGACCAAGGGCACCGAGTGGCACCAGCACTACACCGAGGCCAAGCCCGGGAAGCTGGACGAGATCGGCCCGACCGACAAGCGCGGCACGGCGATCACCTTCTGGGCCGACCCGTCGATCTTCGAGACGACGACCTTCTCCTTCGACACGATCAGCCGCCGGCTGCAGGAGATGGCCTTCCTCAACAAGGGCCTGACCATCGTGCTGCGCGACGAGCGCCCGGGTCAGGGCAAGGCCGACACCGGCCTGGCCGAGGAGACCTCGATCGTCGAGGAGGCGCCGGCCCCCGGTCACGAGGACGAGGCGTTCGAGCCGACCGAGGTCACCTACGTCTACGAGAGCGGCCTGGTCGACTACGTCACCTACATCAACCGCCGCAAGAGCGCGATCCACCGGTCGGTCATCAGCTTCTCCGCCGACGGCGTGGGCAAGAACGACACCGCGATGTCCCTCGAGGTCGCGATGCAGTGGTCGGACGCCTACTCCGAGTCGGTGCACACCTTCGCCAACATCATCAACACCCACGAGGGCGGCACGCACGAGGAGGGCTTCCGGGCGGCGCTCACCTCGATCGTCAACCGGTACGCCAAGGAGAAGGGCATCCTCAAGGCCAAGGACGACGCCCTGACCGGCGACGACATCCGTGAGGGCCTGGCCGCGATCGTCTCGGTGAAGCTCGGCGACCCGCAGTTCGAGGGCCAGACGAAGACCAAGCTCGGCAACACCGAGGTCAAGGGCTTCGTGCAGAAGGTCTGCAACGACCAGATCGGGCACTGGTTCGAGGCCAACCCGGCCGAGGCCAAGGTCATCATCACCAAGGCCGCCTCGGCCGCCCGCGCCCGCCGGGCCGCGCAGGACGCCCGCAAGCTGGCCCGCAAGAGCCTGCTGTCGGTCAGCGGCCTGCCCGGCAAGCTGTCGGACTGCCGCTCGACCGACCCGCGCAACTCCGAGGTCTACATCGTCGAGGGCGACTCGGCCGGTGGCTCGGCGAAGTCCGGCCGCGACTCGATGTACCAGGCGATCCTGCCCATCCGCGGCAAGATCATCAACGTCGAGAAGGCGCGCATCGACCGGGTGCTGAAGAACACCGAGGTCCAGTCGATGATCACCGCGTTCGGCACCGGCATCCACGACGAGTTCGACCTCGCCAAGCTCCGCTATCACAAGATCATCCTGATGGCGGACGCCGACGTCGACGGCCAGCACATCACCACGCTGCTGCTGACGCTGCTGTTCCGCTTCATGCGCCCGCTGGTCGAGGCCGGCCACGTCTACCTGGCGGCCCCTCCGCTGTACAAGATCAAGTGGGGCGGCAAGGTCGGCATCGAGTACGCCTACTCCGACCGCGAGCGCGACGCGCTGCTCAAGGCCGGCGCCGAGGCGGGTCGCAAGATCCCCAAGGACGACGGCATCCAGCGGTTCAAGGGCCTCGGCGAGATGGACGCCAAGGAGCTGTGGGAGACCACCATGGACCCCGACACCCGGATCCTGCGCCAGGTCACCCTCGACGACGCCGCCGCCGCCGACGAGCTGTTCAGCGTGCTGATGGGCGAGGACGTCGAGGCCCGGCGCAGCTTCATCACCCGCAACGCCAAGGACGTCCGCTTCCTCGACGTGTAGGACCCCGCTGGGCCCCGTCACTGCAGGCTCGTGACGGCGCCCAGCGGAGCCGTTCCAGCACCTCACCAGGGCACTTGTCCCCTGCTGTGCATCGACTTGTGGAGAAACAGACGTGACAGAGACCCCCAGCCGCGACCGCGTCGAGCCGGTGGACCTGCAGTACGAGATGCAGCGCAGCTACATCGACTACGCGATGTCGGTCATCGTCGGCCGGGCGCTGCCCGAGGTGCGCGACGGCCTCAAGCCCGTCCACCGCCGGGTGCTCTACGCCATGTACGACCAGGGCTTCCGCCCCGACCGGGCCACCGTCAAGTGCGCCCGCGTCGTCGGCGAGGTCATGGGCAACTACCACCCGCACGGCGACTCGGCGATCTACGACGCCCTCGTGCGGCTGGCCCAGCCCTGGTCCATGCGCTACCCGCTGATCGACGGCCAGGGCAACTTCGGCTCCCCGGGCAACGACCCGGCCGCGGCCATGCGGTACTGCATCACCGGCGACACGTTGGTCCGCACGGTCGAGGGCACGGTCACGCTGGACGAGCTGGCCGAGGGCATGGCCCCGGACAGCGAGCGCGAGCTCGGCCTGAAGGTGCTCGACCGCAACGGCGACCCGGTGGTGGCCAGCAAGGTCTTCCACTCGGGCGTCCACCCGGTCAAGAAGCTGACCACGACCGGCGGCTTCGAGCTGACCGGTACCGGCCACCACCCCGTCCTCTGCCTGGTCAGCCTCCTGGGCGTCCCCACGCTGCTGTGGAAGCTGCTGGACGAGATCGAGCCGGGCGACCGCGTCGTGCTGCAGCGCCAGCCGCGCGAGGAGCTCGCCGTCCCCTCGACCGGTGACGACGACGCCGCGCTGCTGGCCGGCGCCTTCGTCAGCGAGGGCTGGGTCTCCGACCGGCGTGCGGGCTTCAACAACGTGGACGGCGAGTTCTTCGCTGACGTCCTCGCCGCCTTCGACCGCCACGTGGGCGGTCCGCGGTACACCTCGACCCGGGTCATCGCCTCGGGCAGCCTGCTGCACGAGCTCGACGTCCAGGACCTCACGGCCCTCCGCCGTACCGACCTCGGCGACATGGTCGGTCAGCGCAGTGCGGCCAAGCAGGTGCCGGCGTTCATCTGGCAGTCGACGACGGGCACGCGCCGGGTCTTCCTGCAGGCCCTGTTCGAGGGCGACGGCTCGTCGTCCCTGCTGGCCCGCAACACCATCCAGGTCAGCTACTCCACCCGCAGCGACCGGCTGGCCCGAGAGGTCCAGCAGCTGCTGCTGGAGTTCGGCGTCGTCTCCTCGCTCTGCCGGAACGCCAACGGTGAGATCAAGGTCGTCATCAGCAACCGACGTGACGCCCGGCTGTTCGCGGCCAACGTCGGCTTCCTCGGTCGCAAGCAGGACAAGCTGCAGGCCGAGCTGGCGCAGGTGCCGGCCACGTCGACGGCCATGTCCGCCGACCACGTGCCGTTCGTCGCCGACTTCCTGCGCGCTGCGGGCGCCGAGCGGTGGACCGAGCGGGACTGGCTGCGCCGGCACAACGTCGACCGGATCGAGCGCTGGGAGCGGGACCGCGAGCTGATCGAGGCCCGCATCACCAACGCGGAGGCGCTGGAGGTCGTGGCGCCGCTGGTCGACGGTCGGTTCCACTACGCCGAGGTCGCCACGGTCGAGGACGCCGGCACGGCCCCGGTCTTCTCCCTCAAGGTGGAGACCGACGACCACGCCTTCCTCACCAACGGCTTCGTCAGCCACAACACCGAGGCCCGGCTGACGCCGCTGGCCATGGAGATGCTCCGGGACATCGACGAGGAGACCGTCGACTTCCAGCCGAACTACGACGGCACCAAGCAGGAGCCGCTGGTCCTGCCCGGACGCTTCCCGAACCTGCTGGTCAACGGCTCGGCCGGGATCGCGGTCGGGATGGCGACGAACATGCCGCCGCACAACCTGCGCGAGGTCGCCGACGCCGTCTTCTGGGTGCTCGACCACCCCGAGGCGGAGGCCGAGGAGGCCCTGACCGCGTGCATGGAGCGGGTCAAGGGCCCGGACTTCCCGACCCACGGCCTGATCGTCGGCCGCGAGGGCATCGAGGACGCCTACCGCACCGGCCGCGGCTCGGTCCGGATGCGCGCGGTCGTCACCGTCGAGGAGGACTCCCGGGGCCGGGTGCAGCTCGTCGTCACCGAGCTGCCCTACCAGGTCAACCCGGACAACCTCGCCGAGGCGATCGCCGACGGCGTCCGCGACGGCCGGCTGCAGGGCATCTCCGAGATCGCCGACGAGTCCAGCGACCGGGTCGGCCGCCGGCTGGTCATCACGCTGCGCCGCGACGCCGTCGCCAAGGTGGTGCTGAACAACCTCTACAAGCACACCCAGCTGCAGACGACGTTCGGCTGCAACATGCTGTCCATCGTCGACGGCGTCCCGCGGACGCTGCGGCTGGACGAGCTCGTCCGGTTCTGGGTGGCCCACCAGGTCGAGGTCATCGTCCGGCGCACCCGGTACCGGCTGCGCAAGGCCGAGGAGCGCGCGCACATCCTGCGCGGCTACGCCAAGGCCCTGGACCAGCTCGACGCGGTCATCGCCCTCATCCGGGCCAGCGAGTCGGCCGAGGCCGCCCGCACCGGCCTGATGGAGCTGCTGGACGTCGACGAGATCCAGGCGGTGTCGATCCTCGACCTGCAGCTGCGCCGGCTGGCCGCCCTGGAGCGGCAGCGGATCCTCGACGAGCTGGCCGAGATCGAGGCCCGCATCGCCGACCTCCAGGCGATCCTGGACTCCCCCGAGCGGCAGCGGCAGATCATCCGCGACGAGCTGGCCGAGATCGTCGAGAAGTACGGCGACGACCGGCGCACCCAGTTCGTGGCCAACGACGGTGACGTGTCCATGGAGGACCTCATCGCTGAGGAGCAGGTGGTCGTCACGATCACCCGCACCGGCTACGCCAAGCGCACCAAGGCCGACCTGTACCGCTCCCAGCGGCGCGGCGGCAAGGGCGTCATGGGGGCCCAGCTCAAGCAGGACGACCTGGTCCAGCAGTTCTTCGTGGGCTCCACCCACGACTGGATCCTGTTCTTCACCAACAAGGGCCGGGTCTACCGGGCCAAGGCCTACGAGCTGCCGGAGGCCGCCCGCACCGCCCGCGGGGCGCACGTGGCCAACATCCTGGCCTTCCAGCCGGACGAGAAGATCGCCCAGGTCATCCAGATCAAGGACTACACGGTCGCGCCGTACCTGGTGCTGGCCACCGCGCGCGGGCAGGTGAAGAAGACCCGGCTGACCGACTTCGACTCCCCCCGCACCGGCGGCGTCATCGCGATCAACCTGCGCGAGGACGACGAGCTGGTGGGCGCCACGCTGATCGACCCGGAGCAGAACCTGCTGCTGGTCACCCGCAAGGCGATGTCGATCTGCTTCAAGGCCGACGACGCCCAGCTGCGCCCGATGGGCCGGGCCACCGAGGGCGTGCGCGGCATCTCGCTGGCCGACGACGACCAGCTGCTGTCGATGATCGTGGTCACCGAGGGCGTCGACGTCCTGGTCGCGACGGAGGGCGGCTACGCCAAGCGCACCGGCATCGAGCACTACCCGGAGCAGAACCGTGGTGGCAAGGGCGTGCTCACCGCCGACCCGAAGGCCCGCAAGGGCGCGCTGGTCGGTGCGCTGTCGGTGGTGCTCGGCGACGAGTTGTACGCGATCACCTCCGGCGGCGGCGTGATCCGGACCCCGGTGAACGGCGTCCGGCACACCCGCGACCGCGCCACCATGGGTGTCAAGCTCATGAACTTGCCTGAGGACGTGTCGATCGTGGCTATCGCGCGTACGACGGACAACGACGAGCCCGACGCCTAGTCTGGGGCGGATGCCAGACCCCGGTGGCGGACGACGTCGTCCGCGCTCGGAGCTGCGCGACGACCACGGCAGTGACCGGTCCACCGCCTGCGCACCAGGCGGTGGACCGGTGGGTGCAGCGACGCGGCCGAGGCCGCTGGGGGACAGGAGACCAGGATGAGCGACCGAGGGCGCAGCTCGGTGCGTACCGGGACCCGGAGCGGGTCCGGCACGTCCGACGGGGTCCCGGAGGCCGCTGCCCCGGACGACGCCCCGCGCGACCGGCAGGACGGCGGGTCCCCGGCCGGCGCGACCGCCGTCGGCTCGCCGGCCGGCGCACGGGCGGACCGGTCCCCGGCTGCCGCCGCGTCGACGGAGAACCCGGACGCGACCGTGCGGGCGCGGATCCCCGACGGCCCGGCCGCCGAGCCCGCGGCGACGCCGGCGAAGGCCCCCGCCACCGGCACGGACACCCCGGCCCCGCCGGCGGCCCACCCGGTCACGCCGCTGGGCCCCTCGGCGAACCCGGCGAACGCCGCGCCGCCGGTCACCGGCACCAACCGCGCCGTCCGCGCCGGCGGCCCGCTGCCGGTGGACGCCACCCAGGCGGTCACCGTCCCCCCGGCCGCCGCCCGGCCGGCGGACGCCCCGTCCCGTCCCGCGGCCGCCCGCACCCCGGACGCCGAGCGGCCGGCCGCGGAGGCGACCGGCCGGACCGGCAAGGTGCGCGGCGTGAGCCGCGGCCCGCGGCGGGCGCGGCTCCAGCTGCGGCACGTGGACACCTGGTCGGCGCTGAAGATCTCGCTGGTCGTGTCGATCGCGCTGTTCTTCGTGTGGATGATCGCCGTCGCTGTGCTCTACGGCGTGCTCGGTGGCCTGGGCGTCTTCGACACCCTCAACGACCTCATCGGGCAGCTGAGCAGCTCCTCCGGCGAGGCGGCCGGCACGGGTGGCGACGTCATCTCCGGCACGGTCGTCTTCGGCGGCGCCGCGGTGATCGGTGCGGTGAACATCGTGCTGCTGACCGCGCTGTGCACCGTGGCGGCGTTCGTCTACAACCTGTGCTCGGACCTGGTCGGTGGCCTCGAGGTCACCCTGGCCGAGCGGGACTGAGGAAGGACCCCCCTGCCTGGCGGGCCCGTCCCGCCAGGTAAGCTCTTCCACGGTCCACGGGCCTGTAGCTCAGGCGGTTAGAGCGCATCCCTGATAAGGATGAGGCCGGAGGTTCAAGTCCTCCCAGGCCCACCCGTGCACCGACGGCGGGCGGCCGGCACCCCTCGCGGGGGCCGGTCTCCCGCACCCGGACGCCCGCAGCGGTCACCCTGAGCCGCGACGGTCACCACCGATCGAGGAGGTCCCGCGTGCTGAAGAAGCTGGCGATGGCAGCACTGGCGGCCAGCGCCGTGGTCGCCGTCCGCAAGCGCGCCGCCGGCAAGGGCGAGGCCGACCTGTGGGCCGAGGCCACCAGCGGGCCCGACGCCGTCAGCACGCCCCGCACGTCCTGACCAGCACCGCCTGAACCGGCGGCGCGGCCCGGCCGCGCTGCTCGGGGACGTAGCTCAATTGGCAGAGCACCGCCTTTGCAAGGCGGGGGTTAGGGGTTCGATTCCCCTCGTCTCCACTCCTCCGACCTGCGGACCCGCGTGGCCCGTGCCCTGGCGGTCTCCCTCGGTGCGGTCGCCGTCGAGGCCCTGGCCACCGAGAATGCCCGGGGGCGCATCGACTGCGGTCCGGGTGGCGGGGAGGTCGGATGGAGCAGGACAGCACTCCGCCGTCCGACGGTGCGCCGCTCGGTGAACTGGTGACGATGCGTGCGGTGCTCGACGCCCTGCCGGTCTTCATGGTCGCGGTCGAGGGGCCGGAGCTGCGGGTCGTGGCCATGTCCGCGTCCGTCCGGGCGCTCGCCGAGCGGTCGGAGTGGCTGGGCACCCCCCTGGCGGAGGTCTACCCGGAGCTGGCCGTGCAGGGCGTCCTCGAGCTGTACGCCGAGGTCTACCGGACCGGTCAGCCGTTCTCCGCGCCGGAGTGGCGACTCGAGCTGGCCGGTCCCGGTGGGAGCGGGGTGGCCGAGCTCGTCGTGCACTGGACGTCGGTCCCGTGGCGGTGGCCCGACGGGTCGGTCCGCGGGGTCATCGGCGTCGCCCACGACGTCACCGAGCAGGTGCGGGCCCGGGAGCGGGCGGAGCAGGAGGCCGCCGAGAGCGGGCGGCGCTACGAGCGCGCCCGGGACGTGGTCAGCGAGCTGCAGCAGGCGCTGCTGCCGACCGCCGTGCCGGTGCTGCCGCGGTTCGACATCGCCGCCCGTTACCTCGTCGCCGGCGCTGAGCAGTCCGCCGGCGGTGACTGGTTCGACGTCCGGCCGCTCGCCGGTGGCCGCGTCGGCCTGGCGGTGGGTGACGTGGTCGGGCACGGGGTGGCCGCGGCCGCGGTGATGAGCCAGCTGCGCGCCGTGCTCGGCGACGCGCTGGAGACCACCTCCGGTCCCGCGGCCGCGGTCGACCGGCTGGAGCGGTTCGCCGAGTCGCTGCCCGGTGCCCGGTCGGCGACGGTGGTCGTGGCCGTCATCGACCCCGCGGCGGGGACGTTGGAGTACCTGACCCGGGGTCACCCGGCACCGGTGCTGGTCGACGCCTCGGGCACGGGCCGCCAGCTGCTCGGGAGCGGCGGTGGGCCGTTGGGCAGCGACGGCGGCTCGGTGCAGCGCACCCAGCTGGCGGACGGTGACGTCCTGGTGCTGTTCACCGACGGGCTCGTCGAACGGGCCGGCCGCTCCTACACCGCCGGGCTCGACGAGCTGACCCGGCTGGCCGAGGCCGCCAGCGTCGGTCAGCTGTGGCCGACCGGCACCTCGCCGTCGGCGGTCGAGCGGATCTGCACCGACGCGGTGGAGCTGCTCACCCGCGGCAGTCTCGCCGACGACGTCACGGTGCTCGCCGTGTCGTTGCAGCCGCCGGTGCCGCCGCTGCGGACCCACGTGCGCGCCTCCGCCGCCGAGCTGCCCCTCCTCCGTGCGCAGCTGCGCGGGTGGCTGGCCGCGCTGCCGCCGGACCCGGCTGACCAGCTGGCGCTCGAGCTGGCCGTGGGCGAGGCCGTGGACAACGCCGTCGAGCACGGCTTCCACCACGTGTCACCCGGCACGGTCCTGCTCGCCCTGCGCCTGGGCGAGGACGGCCGGGTGCACGTGCGCATCGACGACGACGGCATCTGGCGCCCGCCGGCCTCCCCGGGGAGCGACCGGGGACGGGGCCTGGCCCTGATCGGTTCCCTGGGCGAGGACCTGGTCGTCGACGGGCAGCCGACCGGGACCACGGTGACCTTCTCCCGCCGGCTGTCCCGGCCGGTCAGCACCACCCCGACCCGAGCCGTTCCCTCCGCTGCGCCGCCCGCGGACGACGGCAGGTTCGACACCCTGGTCGTCGGCGAGCCCCCGGTGCTGCGCGTCCGCGGTCCGGTCGACGGGCTGGCCGCCGAGCGGTTCCGTGCCGAGCTCGCCGGTCTGTCGCGCGGTGGCAGCGTCCCGCTCACGGTCGACCTGACCGAGGTCAGCCACCTCACCAGCACCGGCGTCGCCGCCCTGGCCGACCTGCTGCGTCCTGCCGACCGCGAGCACGTGCCCGTGCTGGTCGCCCCCACCGGCACCCCGGCCGCCTTCGTCCTCGACCTGGTCGGCCTGCCCCGCCAGGCGACCGGGCCCGTGCCGGGCGGCGAGCCCGGGGACCGCCCATGACCGGCGAGGTCCGCAGGAGCTCCTGGACCGCGCGGTCACGAGGACCTGACGCCGGTCGCGGCTCCGCACCGCACCCGGCGACGCCCCGCCGCGCAGCAGTGGGAGAGTGGTGCCCGTGACCGAACAGACTGCTCCCGCGCGGCGCGCCGTCCTGCACACCAACCGCGGCGACATCACCGTCGACCTGTTCCCCGACCACGCCCCGAAGACGGTCGCGAACTTCGCCGACCTCGCCGAGGGCGCCAAGGAGTGGACGCACCCGAAGACCCGGGCCAAGACCACCGACAAGCTCTACGACGGCACGGTGTTCCACCGGGTCATCGACGGCTTCATGATCCAGGGCGGCGACCCGCTCGGTCAGGGCACCGGCGGCCCCGGCTACCAGTTCGGCGACGAGTTCCACCCCGACCTGTCGTTCAACCGCCCCTACCTGCTCGCCATGGCCAACGCCGGCCCGGGCACCAACGGCTCGCAGTTCTTCATCACCGTCGGCCCCACGCCGCACCTGAACCGCAAGCACACGATCTTCGGTGAGGTGGCCGACGACGCCAGCCGCCAGGTCGTCGACGCGATCGCCACCACGCCCACCTCGCGCGGTGACCGGCCGGTCGAGGACGTCGTGATCAACTCCGTCGAGGTGCAGCGCTCCTGAGCGCCCCTGACGGCACGGACGGCACCGGGGGCGCCGGCGCGGGCAACCCGCCGCCGGCGCCTCCGGCGACGTGCTACCGCCACCCCGACCGGCCGACCGGGGTGCGCTGCGTCCGCTGCGGCCGGCCGATCTGCCCCGAGTGCATGAACCCGGCCGCCGTCGGCTTCCAGTGCCCGGACGACGTCCGGGCGGGCAACGCCGGGGTGCGCCAGCCCCGCCGCACCGGCGGGCTGCAGAGGGCCGGACGCCGCTGGGGCCCGGTCACGCTGACCCTCATCGGGATCAACGTCGCGATGTTCCTGCTCACCGCCGTCCTCACCGGGATCGGCGGGCAGGACCCGCTGCAGAACTACCGCAACGAGCTCTTCCAGGACCTGGCCCAGGTGCCGGTGTTCGTGCAGATCGGCGACTGGTGGCGGCCGTTCACCGCCGCGTTCCTGCACTACGGCGTGCTCCACCTCGGGCTCAACATGCTCTCCCTGCTGGTGTTCGGCTCCGAGCTGGAACGCCTGCTCGGCCGGGGCCGCTACCTGGTCGTCTACCTGGTCTCGATCGCCGGCGGGGCCGCGGCCATCCAGCTGCTGGGCACCCCCTTCGGCCAGGTCGCCGGTGCCTCCACGGCCATCTACGGGCTGATGGGCGCCTTCGGCGTCGTCCTGGTGCACCAGAAGCAGGACCTCCGCGGGCTGCTGGTGCTGCTGGGCATCAACCTGGTGATCAGCTTCCTGCCCGGTGTCTCGCTGATCGGGCACCTGGGTGGTCTGGTCGCCGGCGCCGCCGCCGCCGCGGTGCTGGTCTCCACCCGGCGCCGCCCCCCGCTGGCCATCGGCGGCATCGCCGCGCTCTCGGTCGTCCTGCTGGCGCTGGTCTACACGCACTTCTGACGAGCGGTCTCAGCCGGCGGCGCCGCCGGTCTGCAGCGCCTCGGCCACCGTCCCCGGGTCGGTGCCGAGCTCGCGCCGACCCAGCACCACCAGCACGGCGTCGTCCGTGCGGTCCTCCAGCTCGAGCGTGCGGGCCTGCAGACCCCAGCGGCGCTGCACGCGCACCCGGGCCCGCACGTGCGGCCAGGGGATCGTCGTGCGCCCGGCGAGCGCCCGCACCGTCACCCCGTCGGGGCCGGTCCGCACCCGCGGCCGGAGGACGGCGTCCCGGAGGGCCAGGCCGAGCAGCAGCAGCGCCGCCCCGCCGACCAGCACCCGGCCCACCGGGTCGACCACGAGGACGGCGAGGGCCAGCCCCAGGCCGGCGAGCGCGGTCGCGACGACCTCACCGGTCCGGGGTCCCCACTGCACGTCCCCAGCGTGCCAGGGGCCGCCCGGGACCGCTCTGTCCACAGCACCGTCCCCGCTGTCCCCCGCTGCGCCGTCCGGGCGAGCGGGGGACGCGCCGGGCCGGATGTCGACAACACGCCGGTGCCCACCGGCGACCAGGCCGTCACGCTGCTCGTTTGCGTTCGGAGCCGACGGGTAGTAAGAGGCTGGGACACGGTTCCGAAGAAGTTGGTTGTCCACGTTTACCCACAGGTGTGTACACAACTGGGGACGGACTTCCAGCGGTGTAGTTACCCCCGTGCCCTTTCCGTCCCAGCAGTCACATCGGCGGTATCTGCCCAGGTCAGCGGCTCGGTGACGGCGGTCCACACTCCACATGTCGTGGACAACCATGGGGACGGGCGAACGGCCTCCCTGTGGACGGGCTCGGCCGCTGTACACAGACGATCACCCGACAGCCCGCTGACCTGCGCGTTGTCCGCTTGTCGACATCCCGGAGCGGTCACTCCGTGCGCTCGTCCGGTGACCGAACGGCGGTGGACAACCCGGGGGACGACACAGGCCCCCGTCCCGGAGCGGGACGAGGGCCTGTGGACAGTGCGGTGGAGCGGGCCGATCAGCGCCAGCGCATCGACATGACCAGCCCGGCGACCATGGCGCCGAACCCGATGGCGAAGTTCCAGGCGCCCAGGGACACCATGAAGCCGATCCGGTCGCCGGCGACGTAGTACACGACGATCCACAGCAGGCCGATGAGCATCAGGGCCACCATGACGACCGCGTACCAGCGGGGGCTGGGCTCCGCGGCACGGGCACGGGCCGCGCGGGAGGGCAGCACACCCTCCGGCGGGGTGTACACCGACTTCTTGCGCACCTTCGACTTGGGCACCGAACGGACTCCCTCAGTGGGCCGGTGGCCTGTCGCCCCGGCGTGAACTCATCCCAGCCTAAGCTGCGCTGGCGAGCAGACCCCTCCGGTGCACGGGGCGCGTCACCCTCCGGGGCGGGCGCCCGCCGTGACCGGACACCGGCGAGGAGGTGAGCATGTCGCGGTCGGTCCGCTGGCGACGGCTCTCGCTGTGGACGGTGCTGGTGCCCGTCGTGGCCCTGGTCGCCGGCCTCCTCTTCGCCACCTCCAGCCGGACGGCGCTGGGCACCGATCTGCGGGCGGGGGAGAGCTCGCAGCTCCCCGGCCTCATCCAGCAGCGGGACGCCGCCGTCGCCCGGCAGCAGGAGGAGCTCGCCCGGCTGCAGCAGCAGGTGCAGGCCCTCACCGACCAGGCGGCCTCCCGCAACGGCGAGGTCGCCGCCGCGCAGGCCGAGGGCGCCCAGGGGACGACCTCCGCCGGCCTGACCGCGCTGCAGGGGCCCGGTCTGTCGGTCACGCTGGACGACGCGCCGCCCGAGCCCAACGGCGCCCAGCCCAGCGACGTCAGCCCGGACAACCTGGTCATCCACCAGTCCGACGTCCAGGGCGTGGTGAACGCCCTGTGGGCCGCCGGGGCGGACGGCGTGGCCATCATGGGGCAGCGGCTGATCGCGACCAGCGCGGTCATCTGCGTCGGCAACACCCTCCTGCTGCAGGGCCGCACCTACTCACCGCCCTTCGTCGTCACCGCCGTCGGGGACGCGGCCGCGATGCGGCAGCGGCTGGCGGCCTCCTACGAGGTGCAGCTGCTCAAGGCCGCCGTCGACCAGTGGGGTCTGACCTACCAGGTGGCCGACCAGCGCGAGGTCAGCCTGCCTGCCTACGAGGGCCCGCTGGACCTCCAGTACGCCGACGCGGCGCCTCCCGACGAGGGGACGGAGCAGGGGGGCGGGTGACGGCGGTGCGGGCGGCCGTGTACACCTGACGCGTGGCCACCCTCGACGCCCCGCGACCGGTGCTCGTCGTCGACAACTTCGACAGCTTCGTCTACAACCTCGTGCAGTACCTCGGCCAGCTGGGCGTGCCCAGCGTCGTCCGGCGCAACGACGCGGTGACGATCGCCGAGCTGGCCGACCTCGACGTCGCCGGCGTGCTGCTCTCCCCCGGGCCCGGGACCCCCACCGACGCCGGGGTGACCGTGCCGATGGTGCGCGCCGCCGCCGCGGCCGGGGTGCCGGTGCTGGGGGTCTGCCTGGGCCACCAGGCCATCGCAGAGGCCTTCGGTGGCGTCGTGGGCCGCGCGCCCGAGCTGCTGCACGGGAAGACCAGCCAGGTCGTGCACGACGGCGTGGGCGTCCTCGCCGGGCTGGCGTCCCCGTTCACCGCCACCCGGTACCACTCGCTGGCCGTGGAGGCCGACAGCGTGCCCGCCGAGCTGGAGGTCACCGGGCGGACCCCGTCGGGCATCGTCATGGCGCTGCGGCACCGGGAGCTGCCCATCGAGGGCGTCCAGTTCCACCCCGAGTCGGTGCTGACCGAGGGCGGCCACCAGCTGCTCGCCAACTGGCTGACCAGCTGCGGCCTGGCACCCGATCCGGCCCGGCTGGCGGCCGCCGAGGCCGCCGCCCACCGGCTCACCGTCGCCACCGTCTAGCGGCCCGGGCCGCCTCAGCCGGTGGGGCTGGGGAGCGCCGTCGTGGTCGGCGGGGTGGTCGGTGCCGTCGTCGGGGCGGTGGTGGTGGCGGGGGTCGTCGGCGTGGTCGGCGCCTCGCTCGGGATCGGGACGGCGATCAGCAGCGTGACCACGTCGCCCTGGCCGACCGCGGACCGCGGGCCCGGGTCGCTGTCCACCACGTTGCCGGCGGCCACGGCGTCGCTCTCGGCGTTCGTCGTCTCGATGTTGCCGTTGTCGATGCCGGCCGCCACCAGCTGCTCGCGGGCCGCGGACTCGGTCAGCCCGCGCACGTCGGGGAGCTCGATCGAGCCGGTGGAGACGCTCAGCGTGATCCGGGTGTCCGGCGCGGCCTGCGAGCCCGCTGCCGGGTCGACGGAGATGACCTGGCCCTCGGGTGCCAGCGAGCGCTCCTGCTGGGTGCTGATGCTGCCGGTGAACCCGGCGTTCTCGAGCGCGTCGACCGCGGCGTCCTGGGCCTGACCGACCACGTTCGGCACGGCGATGGTGTTGGGCCCGCCGCCGATGACCAGGCGCACCGGTGCCTGCGGGTCGGCCTTCTCGCCGGAGGCCGGGTCGGAGCTGAGCACGGTGTCCTTCTGCGCCTCGGTGCTCGCCTCCCGGCTGATCGTGCCGACGGTGAGCCCGGCCGCGGTGATCGCCGCCGTCGCCTCGTCCTGGGTCCGGCCGATCAGGTCCGGCACGGTCACCTGGGTGACGGCCGGCGGCGCGTCGTCGCCGTTGCCGCTGGTCAGCGCCAGCGCGATGGCGACCGCCCCGCCGATGAGCACCAGGGCGCCGACCACCAGGGCGATGACCCGGTTCCGCCGGCGCTTCCGCGCGTCCTCGTCGTCCCAGCCGTCGTCGTAGCCCAGGCCGCCCGCGGCCGCCCCGATGATCGTGGTCTTCTCGGCGTCGCTCATCACCGGCGTCGCCTCGACCCGCTGACCGGCGACCGCGCGCAGCAGGTCCGCGCGCATGTCAGCGGCCGACTGGTAGCGGTTGGCCGGGTTCTTGCTCATCGCCTTGAGCAGGATGGCGTCGAGCTCCGGGGGGATCGCCGGGTTGATCGACGACGGCGTCTTCGGGTCCTCGCGCACGTGCTGGTACGCGACGGCGACCGGCGAGTCACCGGTGAACGGCGGGGTGCCGGTGACGAGTTCGTAGAGCAGGCAGCCGGCCGAGTAGACGTCCGAGCGGGCGTCCACGCCCTCGCCGCGGGCCTGCTCGGGGGAGAGGTACTGCGCGGTGCCGATGACGGCCGCGGTGGAGGTCATCGTCGCGGCCGAGTCGGAGACCGCCCGGGCGATGCCGAAGTCCATCACCTTGACGGTGCCCTGCGGGGTGATCATGACGTTCCCGGGCTTCACGTCCCGGTGCACGATGCCGTTGCGGTGGCTGAAGTCCAGGGCCGCGCAGATGTCCGCGGTCAGCGACATGGCCCGGTCGGGGGAGAGCGGGCCCTCCCGGCGCAGGACGTCGCGCAGCGTCTCGCCCTCGACGTACTCCATGACGATGTACGGCGTCGCCCCCGCGGGCCCGCGGTCCTCACCGGTGTCGTACACCGCGACGATCGCCGGGTGGTTCAGCGAGGCCGCGGCCTGCGCCTCGCGACGGAACCGCACCTGGGACGACGGGTCGCGGGCGAGGTCCTGCCGGAGCACCTTGACCGCCACCTCGCGGCCGAGCCGGAGGTCCCGCCCCCGGTGCACCTCCGCCATCCCGCCACGGCCGAGCACCCCGCCGATCTCATAGCGCTCACCGAGCACTGAGGGCGTGGTCATCGGGGGTCCTCTCGGGCGAGCGGGTGCGCGGCGCGCGGCTCCGGTCCGGGCAGGACGGGGGTCGCCACGCCGTCGGGGAGCCTAATCGCTGGCCCTGCCCCGACCGGCGCGACGCGAGTGCCGCGGTACCGGTGTGTCACTCGGTGTCCACGAGGTCGATCTGAGCGGTTTCGTCCTCCACGGCGGGGACGTCGGTGGTCGCCTCGGTGGGCTGCGTGGACGGGGCGGTCGTGGTCGGGGCAGGCGCCGACGTGGTGGCCGGCGGCGACGTGGCCGCGGTGGTCGTCGGCGGAGGGACGACCACCGAGGAGCTCGCGGTCGACCGGGTGCTCGAGACCGAGGCGCTGCTGCGGGAGCCGCTCGCGCCACCACCGCCGTTGCCGGTGGCGGTCGGGGCGGCGCTGGTCGGGGCGCCGGAGGTCGGCGCGGGAGCCGTCGTCTCGGTGACCTCGGCCTCCTCGGGGGTGTACGCCTCGCCGGTGACGTAGAGGGTCACCAGCGAGCCCGGCTCGAACGGCCCCTGGGCCGGGTCGGCCGTGGCGACCGTGCCCTCGTCGAGGTCCTGGGTCACCGCCTGCAGCTGCTCCTCGGTGGCGTCGGCCTGGCGCACCTCCAGCCCGAGCCCCTCGAGCTCCTCCTGCACGTCGTCGGCGTCCTCCCCGACGTAGGAGGCGACGTCGAAGTCGATCCCGCCGCTGGCGTTGGTGCTGGCCGCCGGGCGGCTGGTCGCGCTCGTGCCGGTGGCGGCCGCGCTGCCGCCGCCGTTCCCGCTCCCGCCGCCGGACAGCGCCACGGCCACCCCGACGCCGACGAGCAGCAGCAGGGTCAGCGCGGCCGCCGCCCAGATCAGCCGCGTGCGCCGCCGCCGGGCGGGGTCGTCGACGTCCTCGTCGTCCCACGCCCGGTCGTCGTCGACCGGGGTGCCGTGCAACGGCGGCATCGTGCGCGGTGCGGTCGACGGCGCCCCGCCGGAGGTGAGCGCGCCGGCCGGGATCATCGCGGTGGCGGTGTCGTCGCCGCCCAGCACGGTGGTCATCGCCGTCGGCGGGGGCACGGTGCCACCGGCGGCCACCTGCCGGACGGCGAGGGCGAACGCGCCTCCGTCGGGGAACCGGCCGGCCGGGTCCTTCGTCAGCGCCCGCTCGATGAGCGCCTTCACCGGCCGGGGGACGTCGGCGGGCATCGGCGGCGGTGGCCGGTTGATCTGCGCCAGCGCGATGGCCACCTGGGACTCGCCGTCGAAGGGCCGGACGCCGGCGACGCACTCGTAGCCGAGGACGCCGAGGGAGTAGACGTCGGAGGCGGCGGTGACCACGTGCCCCTGCGCCTGCTCCGGGGAGAGGTACTGGGCGGTGCCCACGACCATGCCGGTGCGGGTCAGCGGTGCGGCGTCCCGGGCGTAGGCGATGCCGAAGTCGGTCAGCTTCACCACGCCGTCCGGGCGGACCAGCAGGTTCCCGGGCTTGATGTCGCGGTGCACCATGCCGGCGGCGTGCGCGGCCGACAGCCCGTCGCCGGCCTGGCCGAGGACGTCGAGGGTCTGCTCGGCGGTCAGCCGGCCGCGCTCGGCCAGGATGGTGACCAGCGGCTTGCCCTCGACGAACTCCATGACCAGGTAGGCCAGCCGCTGGCCGTCCTCGGTGGTCTCGCCGTAGTCGTAGACCGAGGCGATGTTCGGGTGCGACAGCGCCGCGGTGTGCCGGGCCTCGTTGCGGAAGCGGATGAGGAAGCTGGAGTCGCCGGTGTACTCGCTGCGCAGCACCTTGACCGCGATCGTGCGGCCCAGGGTGCGGTCGCGCGCCTTCCACACCTCGCCCATGCCGCCGGTGGCGATGGGTGCGGTGATCTCGTACCGGCCGGCCAGCAGGCTGCCCACGCGGACGGCCATCAGCCCCCGGCTCCCTGGGCGTCCAGGTAGGCCTGGATGACGGACTTGGCGATCGGTGCCGAGACGTCGCCGCCGGTGCCGGTGCCCTCGGTGCCGCTCTGCCCGCCGTTCTTGATGAACACCGCGACCGCGATCTGCGGGTCGTCGGCCGGGGCGAAGCCGGTGAACCAGGTGTGCGGTGCGGCGTCGTCACCGGAGGTGCCGACCTCCGCCGTCCCGGTCTTGCCGGCGACCTGGACGCCGTCGATGCGGGCCTTGCGGCCGGTGCCGTCGGTGACGACGCTGGTCATCATCTGGGTGAGCTCGCCGGCCACCTCGGCGGAGACCGGCTGGCCCATCTCCTCCGGGTCGGTCTGGTCGACCACCGACAGGTCCGGGGCCTGGATCGACTTCACCAGGTAGGGCTTCATCAGCGTGCCGTCGTTCGCGATCGCGGCGGAGAGCATCGCGGCCTGCAGCGGGGTGAGCTGCACGTCCCGCTGGCCGATCGAGCTCTGCGCCAGCGCGGCGTCGTCCTCGATGTCGCCCAGCGTGCTGCCGCTGACCGGCAGCGGGACGTCGAAGCCCTCGTCGTCGATGCCGAAGGCCTCGGCCATGTCGCGCAGCCGGTCCTCGCCCAGCTTCACGCCCAGCTCGGCGAAGGCGGTGTTGCAGGAGATGGTGAGCGCGTCGATGAGCGACTGGTCGGCGCCGCCGTTGCAGCTCTCGCCGTTGTAGTTCTCCAGCTCGTTGGTGCTGCCGGGCAGGGTGTAGAGGTCCGGTGCAGGCACGGTGGTCTCCAGGGTGTAGTCGCCGGAGGCCAGCGCGGCCGCGGAGACGACCAGCTTGAAGATCGAGCCGGGCGAGTACCGCTCGTCGATGGCCTGGTTGGTCAGCGGGTCGGCCGCGCCGGATCCGGGGTCGGGCTGGATCTCGTCGGCGTAGGCCCGCATGTCTGCCGGGTCGTGGCTGGAGAGCCGGTTCGGGTCGTAGGTCGGCGTGCTCGCCATGCCCAGGATCGCGCCGGTGGACGGGTCGAGCGCGACGACGGCGCCGGTGACGCCCTGCAGGCCGTCCATCGCCGCCTGCTGCACCGCGGGGTCCAGGGTCAGCTCCACGTTGCCGCCCGAGGGGTCCCGGCCGGTGAGGATGTCGCCGAGCCGGCGCAGCGCGAGCCGGCCGTCGGTGCCGGCCAGCACGTCGTTCTCGGCCCGCTCGAGCCCGGTGTTGCCGAAGACGACCGAGTAGTAGCCGGTGACCGCCGCGTACAGCGGGCCCTGCGGGTACTGCCGCAGGTAGTCCAGCGCCTCACCGGTCGACACCGAGGAGGCGATCTCGTTGCCGGCGACGACGATGGCGCCGCGCTCCCGGTCGTACTCCTCGGTGAGCACCCGGGTGTTGCGCGGGTTCTCCCGCAGCGACTGGGCGCGCACCACCTGGATGATGTTGACGTTGACGATCAGCAGGGTGAACAGCACCAGCACGCTGATGGCGACCTTGCGCAGCGGGGCGTTCACGGGCGCACGACCTCGGTGGGTGCGTCGGTCAGCCGGGGCGGGGTGGCCGGCGGGGGCGCGACCGGCCGGCGGGCGGCGTCGCTGATCCGGACCAGCAGGGCGACCAGACCGAAGTTGGCGACCAGCGACGAGCCTCCGTAGGCGAGGAACGGGGTGGTGAGGCCGGTCAGCGGGAGCAGCCCGGTGACCCCACCGAGGACGACGAACACCTGCCAGGCGACGGCGAAGGACAGGCCCGCCGCGAGCAGCTTGCCGAAGCCGTCGCGGACCACCAGCGAGGTGCGCAGGCCGCGCTCGACCAGCACCAGGTAGAGCACGATCACCGCGACCAGGCCGAAGAGCCCGAGCTCCTCGCCGATCGCCGAGGCGATGAAGTCGCTCTTGGCCACCGGCACCTGGTCGGGGCGCCCGCCGCCCAGGCCGGCGCCGAACAGCCCGCCGGTGCCGAGGCTGAACAGCGACTGGACGATCTGGTAGCCGCCGGTGTCGACGTAGGCGAACGGGTCCAGCCAGGTGTCCACCCGCACCCGCACGTGCCCGAACACCTGGTAGGCCACGAACGCGCCACCGGAGAACAGGACGACGCCGATGACCAGCCAGCTGGCGCGCTCGGTGGCGACGTAGAGCATCACCACGAAGATGCCGAACAGCAGCAGCGAGCTGCCCAGGTCGCGCTCGAAGACCAGCACCAGGATCGAGGCCACCCAGGCCAGCAGCACCGGACCCAGGTCGCGGCCGCGGGGCAGCTCCAGGCCGGCGACCTTGCGGCTGGCCAGCGCCAGCACGTCCCGCTTGTCGACCAGGTAGGCGGCGAAGAAGACGACCAGGCAGATCTTGGCGAACTCACCGGGCTGGATGGAGAAGCCGGCCACCCGGATCCACAGCTTGGCGCCGTTGATCTCCGAGTTGGGCAGCACCGCGGGGATGGCCAGCAGCACCAGGCCGACCAGCGCCAGGGTGTAGGCGAACCGGGCCAGCACGCGGTGGTCGCGGACCACCACGACGACGGCGACGAAGAGCACCAGCCCGACGGTGGCCCACAGCAGCTGGACCGGGGCGTCCTCGCCGGAGCTGTTGCCGCCGAGCTGGTCCCCGGCGATGTCCAGCCGGTGGATCATCCCGAGCCCCAGGCCCATCAGCACCGCCACGCAGGGCAGCAGCAGCGGGTCGGCGTAGGGCGCGAACCTGCGGACGACGAGGTGGGCGACCACCCACAGCGCGGTGAACCAGGTGCCGAAGGTGGCCAGCTCCGGGCTGAGCGAGTCGGTGACGGTCAGGTCGACGATGCACTGCGCGGCCAGCGTGATGACCACGGCGAACGCCAGCAGCACGAGCTCGGTCCCCCGCCGCGTCGGCGTCGGGTCGGTGCCGGCCGCGGTGGCCCGCGGATCGGTCCCCGGACCGGTCACGAGGGGCCGCCGGGCGGTGTCGGGCGGGCCACTCAGTCCGCCTCCCGGCAGTCCACTCCCGGCGTCCCGGTGCGGGACGCCCCCGTGCTCGTCGCCGAGCTCGTGGTCGTGGCCGGTGACGGCGTGGGGAGGGGTGGGGTCGGCGCCGCGCTGACCGCCGGGTCGACCGGCGGGACGGGCTCGGGGGTGGGGGAGGGCGCCGGTGCGGAGCTGGTGCTCGACGCGGTGCTCGGGGTGGTGCGGCACGGCGGCAGCCGCTGGTCGCGGAGGTTGGTGAGGATCCGCTGGGCGTCGTCCCGGTCGGAGGCGGTGATGCCGCCGGTGACCCGGCTGCGGGCGGCCTGGGTGAGGTCGGTGGTGGCCAGGCCGGTCGCCTCGTCGAGCCGGAACAGGTCCACCCCGACGATGGAGGTGTCCAGGCCCTGGAAGACGGCGACCTCGTTGCCGTCGGCGGTCTCCGCGACCCCGACGAACCAGTGCCCCATCACGAACAGGTAGCCGCCCACCGCCGCGGCGGCGAGCACCACCAGGGCGGCCAGCGAGACGAGCACGGTCCGCAGCGGGCGCCGGCGGACCGGCGGGGAGGTGGTGCCCACCGTCGGGCCGGCCTGGGCGGGTTGCGGGTCGGCGAGCGCGGCCCGGCCGGCCGCCGAGCGCGGGTCGACCTCGCGCTGACCGCGGTTGTCCCCGGCGGCGCCGTCGACGACCGGGTCGATCAGGGCGCCGCGGCCGTCGTCCTCGACCACGTCGGCGACGATGCAGGTGATGTTGTCCGGACCGCCGCTGCGCAGCGCCAGCTCGATCAGCCGGTCGGCGGTGGCCTGCGGGTCGGGGTCGCGCATCGCCGAGGCGAGGGTCTCGAAGGTGACCACCCCGGACAGGCCGTCGGAGCACAGCAGGTAGCGGTCGCCGGCCCGGGCGTCGCGCATCGACAGGTCGGGCTCGACGTCCTGGCCGTTGAGGGCGCGGAGCAGCAGCGACCGCTGCGGGTGGCTGCTCGCCTCCTCCTCGGTGATCCGGCCGTCGTCGATGAGGGTCTGCACGAACGTGTCGTCGTGGGTGATCTGGGCCAGCTCGCCGTCGCGCATCAGGTACGCCCGGGAGTCCCCGACGTGGCAGAGCCCGAGCCGGCCGCCGGCGAAGAGGACCGCGGTCAGCGTCGTCCCCATGCCCTCCAGGTGCGGCGCCTCGCGGATGACCTCGCGCAGGTGCTCGCTGCCGTCGAAGACCGCCTGCCGCAGCGCCTGCAGCAGGTCGCCGGAGGGGGCGTCGTCGTCGAGGTGCTCGAGCGCGGCGATGACCACCTTGCTGGCGACGTCACCGGCCGCGTGGCCGCCCATCCCGTCGGCGACGGCGAGCAACCGCGGACCGGCGTACACCGAGTCCTGGTTGGTGCCGCGGATGAGGCCGCGGTCGGAGCGGGCGGCGTAGCGCAGGACGAGCGTCATGAACGGAGCTCCAGCACGGTCTGGCCGATCCGGATCGGTTGGCCGGGGCCGACCAGCAGGGGACCCTGCACGCGCTGCTGGTCGAGGTAGGTGCCGTTGGTCGAGCCGAGGTCCTCGACGTACCACTGGCCGCCGCGGTTGGTGAGCCGCGCGTGCCGGGAGGAGGCGAAGTCGTCGGTCAGCACGAGGGTCGAGTCGTCGGCACGGCCGATCAGGATCGCCTGCTCCCCGAGGGTGATGCGGGTGCCCGAGAGCGGGCCCGCGGTGACGACCAGGTGCTTGGGGCCGCGGCTGCCGCGCTTGCGCCCGACCGCGGCGGCCCGCGGCGGGACGGAGGCGACCCGGCCGGCGCGACCGCCGAGGAGGTCCGCCCGCACGACCCGGAAGGCGGCGAAGATGAACAACCACAGCAGCAGCAGGAAACCGAAGCGGAAGGCCTGCAGGACGATCTCCGCCATCAGCCCGCCGCCCGGGGCCGAGTCGCGGACCGGGTCATGTGCCGTCCTGCCGGTAGACCAGCACCGAGTGGCCGATCCGGATGACGTCGCCGTCGGCGAGGTCCTGCCGGCCGACCCGCCGGCCGTTGACCAGCGTCCCGTTCGTGGAGCCGAGGTCCTCGACGGTGACGACGCCCCCGGCGAGCTGGACGTCGGCGTGCTTGCGGCTCACCCCGGTGTCGGGCAGCCGGATGTCGGCCTCGGTGCCGCGGCCGAGCACGTTGCTGCCCTGCTCCAGCACGTGCTTGGTGCCGGGGCCGTCGACGACCAGGACGTGCGCCACCCGGTGACCGGCGCGGCCGGCGAGCGGGGGGTCCTGGGCGCCGGTGTCGGTCGACCCGGTGCGCATCGAGGGCAGCGGTGGGAGCGGGGGGCGGCCGGCGGGGGGCGGCGGCGCGGCGACCTCGGTGCGGTGCTGGCTGCCGCCGGTGACGTGCGAGGCGACCTCGAAGACCCCGGTGCGCAGCGACTCGTCGCGCTCCAGCCGCACCTGGACGTCGCCGAAGGTCTGGTACCCCTCGGCCTCGACGTGCTCGGTGACCATGTCGGCGAGCTCGCCGGCCAGCTGCTCGGACCACTCGGCGAGGTTGTCGTGGTCGACCGGGCCGAGGGTGACGACGTAGAGGTCGGGGGCGAGCACCCGGCCGCCGCCGAGCACGGACCGCTGCTCGTCGGCCTCGCGCTGCAGGGCGGTGGCGATCTCCGCCGGGTGGACCTTGCCCTTGAAGACGCGCGCGAACGCCAGGCCGACCATGCCCTCGAGGCGTCGCTCGAAGCGCTGCAGCACACCCACAGTCGCTCCCTCGCGTCTCGGCTGACCTCCCACTGCACTTGAGCGCTGATCGTAACCGGGGGAGGGTCGCCGGACCGGTCGGGAAGCGCAGGACGCCCCGGCGATCTCTGCCGGGCCGTGTCCCGCGCACTGTCTACCAGCGGGACGCCGCGGGCCTCGCGGGCCGCGCCGGGAGCGGTGCCGGCGGGCTGTCCGGGGGTGGGGCCGGAGGCTCCCGGACCGGCTGATACTGTTCTCCCTCGCCAGGGCAAGTGGCGGAATGGCAGACGCGCACGGTTCAGGTCCGTGTGTCCGAGAGGACGTGGGGGTTCAACTCCCCCCTTGCCCACCGAGTCGGAGCGCCGGTGACCGAGAGGTCCCGGCGCTCCGCTGCGTCCGGGGGCAGGTCAGCCGGGCAGCCGCTCCGAGCGCCGGTCGCGCTGCCGGTCCCGGCCCGGCCCGCGCGCCGCCCCGAGGGTCTGCGCCACCAGCACCACGCCCCAGGGGCCGATCACCCACACCGGCCACGGGTAGATCCACTCACCGGTGCCCAGCGAGGTCAGCGCCCAGATGCCGACCACGACCACCGCCGTGGCGAGCCAGCTGGCCCAGGCGGCCCGGATGCCGTTGGCCGTGCTGCCCCAGTGCCCCCAGTTCCCCGCCCACGAGTGCATGCCCCAGCCGGGGGCACCGCACCCGGCGGCCGCCGGCTGGACCGCCGGCGCGGGCGCGGGGGCCGGCTCGACCCCGGGCAGGTCGGCGGTCAGCTGGTCGAGCTCGCCGTAGGTGCGGGCGGCGTAGGCGCGGGACAGCCGGTCGTCGAACTCGGCGACGGTCAGCCGCCCGGCGGACATGTGCGCGCCGAGGACCTCGGCCACGGCGGCTCGGTCGGCATCGGCAGCGCGCAGGTGGGACTCGGGCATCCTGGACTCCTCGGTCGGTCGCAGCACCAGTCTGCTGCCGCGAGGGGTCCGGTGACCACTGACGTCTGTCACCAGTCGGTCGGTTCCACGTGGAACCCGGCGTTGTGCTGAGCTGTCCGGGACCGCCCCGAGGAGGACCCATGCCGCTCGACCCGCGCTGGCCGTCCAGCACCCCGCTCGACGCCGAGGTGACCGCCGGTGGCGCCCGGCTCGCCGTCGACCTGCGCGGCGGGGGGCTGCGCGAGCTCGCGGTCGGGGAGTGGCAGCTGCTCGACGGCTACCCCGCCGGCACGGTGCCGGCCGGGCGCCGCGGCGGCGTGCTGCTGCCGTGGCCGAACCGGCTGCGGGACGGGCGCTGGCGCTGGCGCGGCGCGGACCTGCAGCTGGACGTGGTCAGCGCGGCCTCCCCCAACGCCGTGCACGGGCTGCTGTCCGCGCAGCCGTGGGCCGTGCTGGACGAGCGGCCGGCCGGCGTCACCGTCGGCACGGTCCTCCAGCCGCGGGCCGGCTACCCGTTCCGGTTGGCGGCGGCCATCGACTACGACCTGGGCCCCGAGCTGCTGACGGTCACCGTGCGGGTGCGCAACGCAGGCGGCGAGGACGCGCCCTTCGGCGTGGGCATGCACCCCTACCTGCACGTGGGCGCGGCCGCCGAGGGCGGCGTGGCCGACGCCGAGCTCACCGTCCCGGCGCGCACCGCGATGGTCGTCGACGGCGGCCTGCCGACCGGGGAGAGCCGGCCGTTCGACGGCGCGGTCGGCCGGATCGGCGACCGGGCCCTGGACGACCCGGTGACCGACCTGGTCCGGGACGACGAGGGCTGGGCCCGGGTCGAGCTGCGCGGGCCGGCCGGTGCGCTGGAGCTGGCCGTCGACCGGTCCTGGCCGTGGCTGCAGGTCTACACCGGCGACACGCTGCCGGCCGGGCAGCGCCGGCGCAGCGTGGCCGTGGAGCCGATGACCTGCCCGCCCAGCGCGCTGGCCGACGGCACCGACCTCGTCGTCCTGGCGCCGGAGGGGACGTGGTCGGGCACCTGGACGCTGGGCTGGACGCCGGCGTGAGCGGGCTGCGGGTGCGGGAGCTGTGGCGGTTCCCGGTGAAGTCGCTGCTGGGCGAGCGGGTCGAGCGGGCCGAGGTCGGCGCCGAGGGCCTCGCCGGAGACCGCGGCTGGGCGCTGTTCGACGTCGGGACCGGTTTCGGGCTCACCGCCCGCCGGGTGCCCGAGCTGCTGTTCGCCGCGGGCCGGCTGCGCCCGGACGGGACGGCGGAGGTGGTGCTGCCCGACGGCACCGCCACCACCGACGACGCGGTCCTCTCCCGCTGGGCCGGCCGGCCGGTGGAGCTGCGGCCCGCCACCGCCGTGCACGGTGCCCGCCGCTACGAGAACCCCGACGACGCCGAGGACGAGGAGGCCGCCCGCTGGGACCCCTTCGCCGGGGCCGACGGCGCCTTCCACGACAACGCCGACGCCCGGGTCACCCTGGTGTCGACCGGCACGCTGGGCGGCTGGGACCGGCGGCGGTTCCGGGCCAACGTGGTGCTCGACGGCGCCGGGGAGGACGAGCTGGTGGGCCGGCACGTCCGGCTGGGCACCGCGGAGCTCGACGTGGTCGGCCGGGTGCCGCGCTGCGTGATGACCACCCGCCCGCAGGCCGGCGGCATCGGCCGGGACACCGCGGTGCTCAAGACGATCCACCGGGAGCGCGGTGGGGCGCTGGCGGTCGGCGCGCTCGTGGCGCGGCCCGGTGTCCTTGCGGTGGGCGACACCGTCGTCCCGGCCTGACGGGGCCCTGGGGAAGGATCGGGAGCGTGCGCACCATCGAGCTCCGCCCCGGCGAGGAGACCATCCGGCTCGGCCAGCTGCTGAAGCTGGTCGACGCCGTCCCGTCCGGCGCCCAGGTCAAGGACGTGCTGACCTCCGGCGAGGTCGCGGTCAACGGCGAGCCCGAGGAGCGCCGCGGGCGGCAGCTGCACCGCGGGGACATCGTCTCGGTCGCTGGGCAGGACGACGTCCGGATCGGCTGAGCGTGACCGGCGCCCCCGCAGGGTGACGCCACGCCGGGCGACACGCCAGTTCACACAGATGTCACACAAGTCGGGTGCAGACCGGCGGAGAGCGGGCATGTCGGTACCGCCCGGGCGGCGGTGGTGCGGAACCCGCCGCCCGGGGCTCTCAGCCCCCCGGCCGGTGCCGCGGCAGCCGCAGGTCGGCGACCAGCGCCCGGTGGTCGGTCCCCGGCACGTGCACCACCGCGAGGGAGACCACGCCGATCCGCGGGTCGACGAGCACGTGGTCCAGCGTCAGCCGGGGCACCGGCACCCGGACCGGTGCCCAGGTGGGCCGCAGCGCCTGACCGGTCACCCGGGCCGCGTCGACCCAGCCGCGGCGCAGCAGCCGCCGGAACGCCCCGTGGTCCGGGGTCGCGTTGAAGTCGCCGGCGAGCACCCGCAGCACCTCCTCCGCCGGGTCGGGGAGCAGCGCGAGGTCCTCCTCCCAGCGCGCGACCTGGCCGGCCGAGGAGGTCGGCGGGTGGGTGTGCACCGCCGTGACCTCCAGGTCGGCGCCGCCGGGCACCGCCAGCCGGGCGCCCGGCTGACCGAAGCGGCCCGGGACGACGGAGCGCTCGAGCACCTCCAGCCGGCTCCACAGCGCGCCGCCCGCCCCGGCCGGCTGGCCCTCCCCGGCGGGCACGACGTGCGCGTGCGGCAGCCGCTCGGCCACCCCCGCCGCCAGCAGCCCGGTGACCGCCTCCGGGGTCACCTCCGACAGCGCCAGCACGTCGGCGTCGGTGGCCCGCGCCAGCGAGACGACGGCCGTCGGGTCCGCCCGGCCGTGCAGCATGTTCAGCGAGACCAGCCGCAGCGGCCGGCCGTCGGTGGGCCCACCCGGCGTCCGGCGGACGCCGGCGAGCACCGACCCGCCCAGCACGGCGGTGGCGCCGGCGGCCAGCACGGTGGCGCTGCGCGAGCGGGCGAGCACGCCGGCCGCCACCGGGAGCACGCCGGTGGCCGCCGCGTACCGGGTGAAGGCGGTCGCGGGCACCAGCGGGAAGCCGCGGTCGGCACCGGCCGCGCGGACCACCGCCCAGCCGGCCCAGGGTGCGGCGAGGGCGAGGGCGGCGCGACGCGGGAGGGGCACCCGCCCATCCTGCCGATCCCCGCTGCGCCCGGCCCGGTGACGCCCCTGACCTGGCCGTTCACCTCGGTGGGGTAGACCCTGATGGACGAGTGGTCGTGAACGGGGCATGGACGAGGAGTGGACGCGTGGCTGTGGAGCATCTGGAGATCGAGCGCAAGTTCGACGTCGAGGAGACGTTCGCGCTGCCCGACCTCACCGGCATCCCCGGGGTGGCCGAGGTGCGCGGGCCCGTCGAGCACTCCCTGGAGGCCGCCTACTACGACACCGCGGACCTGCGGCTGGCCCGCGCGCGGGTGACCCTCCGCCGGCGCACCGGCGGCGCCGACGCCGGGTGGCACGTGAAGCTGCCGGCCTCGGCCGGTGCCCGCCGCGAGCTCCACTCGCCGCTCGGCCGGGCGCAGAAGACCCCGCCGAAGGCCGTGCTGGAGCCGGTGCTCGGCATCGTCCGCCGCGCGCCCGCCACCCAGGTCGCCGCGCTGCGCACCCGCCGGGTGGTCACCGAGCTCGTCGACGCCGAGGGCCGGGTGCTCGCCGAGGTGGCCGACGACCAGGTCACCGGCACCGCGCTGCCGGCCGGACCCGGTGAGGCCGCCGTCGTCACCGCCTGGCGGGAGGTCGAGATCGAGCTGGTCGACGGCGATGAGGAGCTGCTGGCCGCCGTCGCCGCCGCCGTCGTCGACGCCGGCGCCCGCCCGGCGGCCGCGCCGTCGAAGCTGAGCCGGGTGCTCGCCGACCGGCTGGCCGCCGTCGACGGACCGGTGCTCCCGCCCGCCGAGCCGGCCGCACCGGCGGGGGAGGAGAAGAAGGGCAAGAAGGGGAAGAAGGGCAAGAAGCGGAAGGGCGCCGAGCGCGGGGCGACGTCGTCCGCACCCGCCGGTGAGGTGCTGCGCGCCGCGCTGCAGCTGCAGGTGCGCTCGCTGCAGGACGCCGACCTGATGGTCCGCACCGGCCAGCCGGACGGCGTGCACCAGGTGCGGGTGGCCTGCCGCCGGCTGCGCAGCACGCTCGCCGCCTACCGCCCGGTGCTCGACCGGGCGCAGACCGACCCGCTGCGCGAGGAGCTGGCCGTGGTGGGGACGGCGCTCTCGCCCACCCGCGACGCCGAGGTCGCACTCGGCCACCTGCGCGAGCTGGTCGCCGCCGAGCCCGGGGAGCTGGTCCTCGGCCCGGTGGCCGCCCGGCTGCAGCAGGCCGCGCTCGCCGACCAGCGGACCGGTGAGGTGGACGCCCGCAAGGCGCTGACCTCGGACGCCTACCTGCAGCTGCGGGACGACCTGGACGCCCTGGTCGCCGAGCCGCCGCTGACCGAGGCGGCGGCCCGGCCCGCCGACGAGGTGCTGCGGGAGATCGTGGCGCACACCGGCAAGCGGCTGCGCCACGCCGTGGCGGCGGCGCAGGACAGCTACCACGACGAGGCGCTGCACGAGGTGCGCAAGGCGGCCAAGCGGGTCCGGTACACCGCCGAGTCCGCGGTGCCGGTGCTCGGCGAGCCGGTCCGCCGGCTGGTCGGCGCCCTCAAGGGGGTGCAGGAGGTGCTCGGCGACCGCCAGGACACCTTCGTGACCCGGCCGCTGTGCACCCAGCTCGGGCTGCAGGCCTTCGCCGCCGGGGAGAACGCCTGGACGTGGGGCCGGCTGCACGCCCTGGAGCAGGCCCGCTGCGAGCAGGCCGAGCGGGAGTTCTGGCAGCGCTGGCCGGCCCTGGAGGCGGCGACCCGCTAGGCGGAGCTGCCCGGGGCGCACCGCGGGGTCACGGCGGTGCGCGGACCGTTCTCCTGAGTGGCGACAGGCCGGGCCCCGGAGTTCCGAGACCCTCCGGTGCCTCGCGACTGCCGCAGCGGGTTACTACAACCGCCATGTGGCCGTGACGTGGCCGTCGGGGAAGCGGGGCGCATGGGTTCGAGCGTCGGGGTGCGGCTGGCCGCCGCGCGGCTGACCGAGCTGCTGGGCCAGCCGCCCTACCGCCGCCGCTGGCAGCCGCACAGCAGCGTGCGGCGGGGCGAGCTCTCCCGGGCCGCCGTCGCCGCCGTGCTGGACGCCCACCTCGTCGAGGCCGGCGAGGTGGGCTGGGACCACCAGCCGCGCAGCCTGGAGAACCGGGTGGGCCGGGCGCTCAACGGCGACCGGATCTCCGACGCCACGCTCGAGCTGTTCGTCGCGGCGTTCGAGATGACCCGGGAGCACGCCGACGAGCTGCGGGCGCTGGTCCGCGGCCGCCCGCTCCGCGACCGGCTGGTGGTGGCCGACCAGCTCGACGGCGAGGAGCCGCTGCCGCCGCGCACCGTGCGCACGCTGCAGGTCGCCGAGCACCACGAGATCGGGTCGGACCGGTCACCGCGGCAGCACGTCACCCGCCAGTTGCTGGAGGCGGTGGAGCCGACCGACCGGCACCACTACTCCTTCGACACCCCGCACGCCGCGGTGACCGTGCTGACCGGGGGCGCCCCGCTGCGCGCGTTCCGGGTGACCGGCACGTCGCTGTGCGCGGTGGAGATCGCGCTCACCGAGCCGCTGCTGCCCGGGCAGACCGCCCACCTGGAGTACCGGACGGCGTTCGCCTACCCCGGGCCGCCGGCGCCGGAGTTCCGCAAGCGCGTCTCGTCGAGCATGCGGCACGTGGCCCTGACCCTCCGGTTCGACCCGTCCTGCCTGCCCCGCGAGGTCCTCTGCGCCCGCTGGGCGGACATCGGGTCGACCGAGCCGGTCCACGCCGTCCCGGTGCAGCTGGTCGGCGGGCAGGCCTCGCAGGAGGTCGTCCCGGACAGCGACTGCGTGATCGGCTGGCGCTGGACCTGGTGACGCCGTCGTCCACCGAGAGCGCGCTCCTGGTGGGGACGTCGGCTAGCCGGTGAAGGAGGCGGTCTCGGCGAGGCGGGACTTGGGGACCGTCTTGAGCTCCCGGACGGCGTCGGCCAGCGGGACGAGGCCGATCTCGGTGCCGTGCAGCGCGACCATCTGCCCGAAGTGGCCCTCATGGGCGGCGATCGCGGCGTGCAGGCCGAACCGGGTGGCCAGCACCCGGTCGAAGGACGTCGGGGTGCCACCGCGCTGCACGTGGCCGAGCACCGTCGTCCGCACCTCCTTGCCGGTGCGCCGCTCGAGCTCCTCGCCCAGCTGCTGCGCGACGCCGGTGAACCGCCGGTGGCCGAACTCGTCCAGGCCGCCGTCGCGGAGCGGCATCGTGCCCGGCAGCGGCGTGGCGCCCTCGCTCACCACCCCGATGACGTGCCGGTGCCCCCGGTCGAAGCGGGCGGTGACCAGCTTGCAGACCTCCTCGATGTCGAAGGGCTGCTCGGGGGTGATCGTCAGGTGCGCACCGGACGCGAGCCCGGCGTTGAGCGCGATCCAGCCGGCGTGCCGGCCCATGACCTCGACCAGCAGCACCCGCTGGTGCGACTCGGCGGTGGTGTGCAGCCGGTCGATCAGGTCGGTGGCGATGCTCACCGCGGTGTCGAACCCGAAGGTCAGGTCGGTGCCGTGGATGTCGTTGTCGATCGTCTTCGGGATGCCGATCACCGGCACGCCCTCCGACGCCAGCCACGCGGCCGCGGTCAGCGTGCCCTCGCCCCCGATCGGCAGCAGCGCGTCGACCCCGTGGGCGTCGAGCACCTCGCGCATCCGGCCGAGCCCGTCCCGCAGCTTCTGCGGCGCGACGCGGGCCGAGCCCAGCACCGTGCCGCCGCGGGTGAGCAGCCCGTTGACCACCGGCCGGTCGAGCACCATGGCGTCGTCCTCGAGCAGACCGCGCCAGCCGTTGCGGAACCCGACGACGGTGCTGCCGTACTCCTTCTCGGCCGTGCGGACGACGGACCGCAGGACGGCGTTGAGGCCGGGGCAGTCGCCGCCGCCGGTCAGCACTCCGATGTGCACGGGTTCTCCTCCGAAAGGGGGGCAGAGCAGGTCGACCGTACGTCATGACGTCTAGACGTCTACCGGTGCAGTACCTTCCAGGCGTGGCGGGTGTCGAGGCGGGGCCGAAGTACCTCGCCGTTCGTGAGGCGTTGCGGCGCCGCGCCTCCGCGCTGCCCGAGCACACCCTCCTCCCCCCGGAGCCGGTGTTGTGCGCCGAGTACGGGGTCAGCCGGATCACGCTGCGCCGCGCGGTCGACGGGCTGGTCGCCGACGGCCACCTGGTCCGGGAGCAGGGCCGCGGCACCTTCGTGAGCCGGCCGGGGATCCGGCACGAGTACCGCGAGAGCTTCGTCCACCGGATCGCCGGGTTCCACTCGGTGATGACCGAGCAGGGCGCCCAGGTCGGCACCACGGTGCTCAGCCAGAAGGTGGTGCCGGCCGCCCCGGCGATCGCCGCCGAGCTGAGCATCGCCACCGCCGACGACGTGGTCGAGCTGGTCCGGCTGCGCAGCGTCGACGGGCTGCCCAACCACGTCGTCCGCAGCTTCCTGGCCGCCGACCGCTACCCCAAGGCCGCCAGCGAGGACTTCGGCCACGGCTCGCTCTACGAGTTCCTCCGCCGGGAGTACCAGGCCGACCTCGCGCACGCCCGGCTGGTCGTCGATGTCGGCACGGCGGCCGCCGACGAGGCGGAGGTGCTCGACGTGATCACCGGCTCCCCGCTGCTGGTGGTGCGCACCACCGTCCGGGACAGCGCCGGCCACCCGCTGGTGCACAGCTTCTCCCGGCTGCGCCCGGACGTGAGCCAGGTCGAGTTCGAGGTCTCCGTCGGCGGTCGCTGACCCTCAGGCGCTGATCGGCACCGGCGGCGAGGTCGCCGCGAGCCGCAGCCGCTGGGCGCGCAGCAGCACCCGGTCCAGGGCGTACCCGACGTGCCGGGCCAGGTCGGCGACGACGTCGGACAGCGGCGGGTCCAGCTCCCGGGTGTTCCCCCAGCCGACCAGCAGCCCCGCGGCCGCGGTGTGCTGGCCGAGCACGACAGGCACGGCGAGCGCCGTCTCCGCGCCGACCGGGAACCGGGCCAGCGCCGGGAACTCCGCCTCGCCCGCGGCCCGGGAGCCGACCGGCACCGGCCGCCGCTCCCGCACCGCCGTCGCCAGCGGGTGCGGGTCGGGCAGGTGCAGCCCGGTGGCCACCCGGGTGGTCGGTGAGCTGCCGGCCACCGCGGCCCACACCCGCAGGTCGGCGCTGCCGGTCTCGGCGAGCCCCAGCAGCGTCACGGTCGCCCCGAGCGGTGAGCGGACGAACCGGTCCACGCTGCGCAGCACGTCCAGCAGCGTCTCGGCGGGCTGCAGGTCCTGGCTGAGCCGGGCCACGACCCGGGCGCGGTCGGCGGCGGCCTCGGCCTCGACGTAGGCGGCGCGCGCCGAGTCGGCGGCCTTCGCCGCGGCCACGGCGGCCCGGGCCGCCGTCGCCACCGCCTCCCGCTCGGCCAGCTCGAGCGCCTGGAACTGCAGCCGGCGGGACGCCTCGGCGGCCAGCGCGTGCAGCGCCGCCAGCTCCCGCGGGGACCAGTCGCGGGGCCGGTCGTCGGACACCGACAGCACGCCGATGGGCCGGCCGTGCACGTCGGCCAGCGGCATCGCGGCGTAGGCGACGATCTGCATGTCCAGCACGCCCGGGCTCTCCCGCAGCTCCTGGTCCTCGCGGGCGTCGCGGAGCACCAGCGGCCGGCCGGTGGCGACCACCCGCAGGTTCATCGAGTAGCTCAGCGGCATCGACCGGCGGGTCTCCCACGGCTCGGGCAGGCCGTGCGCCCCGGGGAACACCTGGCCGCTCTTCGAGGCCAGCACCACCAGGGCACGCGGGACCCGGAGCTCGGCGCAGACCCGCGCGGCCAGCTCGTCGAACCCCTCGTCGGCGCGCGCGGGCAGGGGCGCCCAGGTGGGCAGCTCGTGGCCGGTGCTCTCCATGGCCGTCTCCCCGCCTCGTGGTGGTGCGCCGGCGGGCCTGCTGCGTGCGTTCCCCCGTGCTGCGCAGCCCGATGCTGTCAGATGCCGGGCGCCGGTGGAGGGCTCCGGGACCGTCGGTTCAGACCGCGACGGACTCCCCGGGCACCAGCCGCTCGTACGGCGTGGGCTGACCCGGGCCACCCGGGCCCAGCAGCCGGGCCACGCCGCCCAGCCCCAGGTCGCTGAGCAGCGCGTCGTGCACCGCGATCGCCCGCTCGGCGCGCAGCTCGCGCAGGTAGTCGACCAGCTCGGCCGTCTTCGACCACGGGGCGTGCGCCGGCAGCAGCAGCGTCGGGACGGCGACCTCGGGGACGGTGAGCGCGTCCCCGGGGTGGAACACCGTGCCCTCGACCAGGAAGCCGACGTTCCGCACCCGGGGGACGTCGGGGTGGATGACCGCGTGCCACTCGCCGTGCACCGAGACGTCGAACCCGGCCGCGGTGAAGGTGTCACCCGCGCCGACGACGTGCACCCGGGTGCCGAGGCCCTCGAGCTGGGCGGCGACGGAGGCGTTGGTCCACAGCTCGAGCGCGGGGTCGGCGTCCAGCGCGGCGCGGACCCGGTCCGGCACGACGTGGTCGGGGTGCTCGTGGGTCACCAGCAGCGCCGACGCCCCGGCCCACGCGTCGTCCTCGGTGAAGGCGCCGGGGTCGACGACCAGCCGGCGTTCGCCGTCGGACAGGACGACACAGGCGTGTCCGTGCTTGGTGAGCTGCACCGGGGCCTCCTCGCAGGTGGTGGGGTCGGGGGCACGGTGCCACGCGTCCCTGGGGACCGGGTGACCGGGGGGCCGACCCGATGGGGTGAGGCCCGCACGCCCGGCTGCACCGCCGCCGCGCCGCTGCCGACAACCGGGGCATGACCTCCTCGACGCTCACCCTCGTCGCCGCCCGCAGCCGTGCGCACGGACCGACGGCGGCCCTGTGGCACGCCGTCGAGGTGCACCGGGTCCTCGCCGACCTGGACGGGGCCTGCGAGCTCACCGTCTGCGGCGCGCTGGCCCGGGTCACCACCGAGCGGGTCTGGCCCGCCGACGGCACCGACGTCTGCCCGACCTGCGCCGTCCTGGCGCGCTGACCCTCAGCCCGGTCGTTGTTCCACGTGGATCAACGCCGGGTGCCCCCACCGGCCCGCGCGGCGAACACGGCGTAGGACCGCCGGTCGCCGTCCTGCGGCCGGTGCACGCGCTCGACCACCGTGAGGCCGGTGCTCGCCAGCCGGCGCGCGAGCTCGTCGGCCGGCCACCGGTACGCCCGGACGACGCGGTGCGGGAACGGCTCGCACACCGGGCCGTCGAAGAACCCGACCACCAGGGCGCCGCCCGGCGCCAGGACGCGCCGGACCTCGGCGAGGACGCCGTCCAGCGCGCCCGGGTCGAGGTGGATGAGGGAGAACCAGGCCAGGACGCCGGCCACCGACGCGTCCGGGGAGGCCAGCTCGGCCAGCGACCCGAGCTCGAACGCGACGTCCGGGGAGGACTGCCGGGCGTGGGCGAGGAACTCCGGCACCAGGTCGATCCCGGTGACCGGTGAGCCCGTGGCGGCCAGGAAGGCGCTGAGGTGCCCCGGCCCGCAGCCGAGGTCCAGCACCGGACCCGCCGACCGCCCGAGGTGGGCCTCGATCAGCCGCAGGTCGTCGGGGTGCACGCTGTCCACGGACCCGAACAGCTCGATGTACCGCCCGGCCAGCGCCGAGTAGGCCTGGGCGACGGGACCGGTCTCCACCCCGGGGTCAGCGGCCGGTGAACCGGGCCGGCCGCTTGGCCAGGAACGCCTCGACCGCCTCGCGGTGGTCGGCGGTGCCGCCCAGCTCGGTCTGCAGCCGCGCCTCCAGCGCCAGGGTGTCCGGCAGGGCGTCGGTGGCCGCGGTCGCCAACACCTCCTTGATCGCCCGGTAGGCCAGGGTCGGCCCGGCGGCGAGCCGGGCGGCCAGCGCCTGCGACTCGGCGAGCACCTGCTCCGGCGGGACCACCCGGTGCACCAGCCCCCACTGGCCGGCGGTCTCGGCGGTGAACGGCTCGGGCAGCAGCAGCAGCTCGGTGGCCCGCGAGCCCCCCACGCAATGGACCAGCCGGGAGGCCAGCCCCGAGTCGCTGGACAGCCCGATGCCGGCGAACGCGGTGGTGAACTTCGCGCCGGCCGCGGCCACCCGCAGGTCGCCGGCGAGCGCGATGCCCAGCCCAGCACCGGCGCAGGCGCCGTTGATGCCGACGACGACCGGCACCCGCAGCCCGGCCAGCGCCAGCAGCAGCGGGTTGTACTCCGCCTCGACCACCGACAGCGAGCTCTCGGCGTCGCCGCGCAGCACCTCGACGTGCTCGGCGAGGTCCTGGCCGACGCAGAAGGCCCGCCCGGACCCGGTCAGCAGCACCGCGCGCACCTGCTCGTCGGCGGCCACCTCCCGGACCAGGCCGAGCAGCTCGGTACGCAGCTGGGAGGAGAGCGCCGGGCGCTGCAGGGTCAGCGTGGCCACGCCGTCGGCGTCGGTCCGGGTGACGGTGGGGTCGGACATCGTCGTCCTCTCGATCGGGGTGGAGTGCCAGGGGCGCGTTCTCCGCGCCGTGCCACTCCGCTCAGGGGTAGTCGTGGAAGCCGCGGCCGGTCTTGCGGCCCAGCTCGCCGGCCGCCACCTTGTCCCGCAGCAGCTGGGGTGGGGTGAACCGCTCGCCGAGCGTCCCGGCCAGGTACTCCGCGATCGCCAGCCGCACGTCCAGGCCGACCAGGTCGGTGGAGCGCAGCGGGCCCATCGGGTGCCGGTAGCCCAGCTCCATCGCGGTGTCGATCGCCTCGGCGTCGGCGACGCCCTCCTCGAGCATCCGGATCGCCTCCAGCCCGAGCAGGACGCCGAGCCGGGAGGAGGCGAAGCCGGGGGAGTCCTTGACGACGACGTCGGTCTTGCCCAGCGCCCGCACCCAGCCGCGCGCCGCCAGGACGACGTCGTCGGCGGTCTCCGGGGCGACGACCACCTCGACCAGCTTCGACGCCGGCACCGGGTTGAAGAAGTGCAGGCCGAGGAAGCGGGCGGGCCGCTGCAGCGCGGCGGCGAGCTCGGTGACCGACAGCGAGGAGGTGTTGGTCGCCAGCACCGCGTCCGGGCCCAGCGCGGACTCCGCCGCGGTGAGCACGGCGACCTTCAGGTCGGCCCGCTCCGGGACGGCCTCCACGACCAGCCCGGTGCCGGGGGAGAGCTCGGCGGCCCGGTCGACCAGGGACAGCCGGGCGAAGGTGCCGCCGACGTCGTCGCCGGCGAGCTTCCCGCGGCGGGCGGACTCCTCCAGCCCGTCGGCGATCCGGCCGCGGGCGGCGTCGGCCGCCTCGTCGCCGGCCTCGACGACCTCGACCCGGGCGCCGGCCAGCAGGAACGCCTGGGCGATCCCGGAGCCCATCCGGCCGCCGCCGATCACGCCCACCTGGTCCGGGACGCCGCTCATCGCCACCGTCTCCTCGGTCCGGCCGCGCGCCGCCGTGCTCCGTTGCCGGCAATGGTCATCGCGGACGCCGCTCATCATGCCCAGCCGCCGGTGCGGGGACCGCGCGGGGTCAGCCGCCGTCGGCCAGCTCCGCGCGCAGCCGGGCCAGCAGCTCCGAGCGGGTGCCGGCGCCCAGCCGGTGCCGCATCCGGGACACGTGGTGCTCCACGGTCTTGGCCGAGATGTAGAGCCGGCTGCCGATCTCCCGGTAGGTCAGCCCGGCCACCACCAGCTCGGCGACCTCGCGCTCCCGCTGGCTGATCCCCGTGCGGCCGGGCGCCGGCGTCCCCGCGGGGGCGGGCGCGGCCGGTGCCGGGGCCGCGTCGTCACCGGCGGCCAGGGCGCGGGCGCAGTGCAGCAGGTCGGTGCGGTCCCGGGCCTCGACGGCGCGCACCGCGGCCTGGCCCGCCAGTCGCGAGCCGTCCCAGGCCAGGCCGACCGCGGCCAGGCCGTGCGCGGCGGCCACGGCCGCGGCGGCGTCCACCTCGCCGGCGAGCAGCCGGAGCCAGCAGCGGCCGGCCGCCGCCACCGTCGCCGCGTAGTGGCTGGTGCGGGCGGCGGCGACCAGCGCGGTCGCGTGCGGCGCCAGCGCCGCCGGCTGGTCGGCCAGGATGGCCGCCTGGACGCCGGACCAGTGCAGCGCCGCGGCCCACACCGGGGGCTCGCCCAGCCGGTGCAGCAGCGCGCGGGCCTCCGCCAGGTGCGGGTCCAGCCGGTCGCCGTCGGCCAGCCGTTGCGCGGCGACGAGCAGCTCACCCAGCGGCAGCAGGGTGAACAGGTCGATGGGGTGCCGCAGCAGGGCCTGCCGGGCGCTCTCCCAGGTGGCGGCCAGCCCGGCCTCGTCGCTGTCCCGGCGGGCCAGCCCGACCTCCAGGGCGCGCAGGTACAGCTCGTCCCGCGGCTCGAGGCCGCCGGGGGACTCCCGCTGCGCGCGGGCCGCCCACTGCCGGGCGGCCGGCATCGCGCCGTGCAGCATCGCGGTCCACGCGCGCAGCAGCAGGTGCCGGGGGCGGCACGGCGGCCCGCCGACGTCCGCGGCGAGCGCCCGGTCCAGGACCTGCTCGGCCGCGGCCAGCTCACCGGTGTGCAGCGCGAGAAGGGCGGCCAGCGCCGCCGGGGTGTCCAGCAGCAGCGCCGTCCGGCCCACCGGCTCCAGCAGGGTGGCGGCCCGGGTGAGGGCGGCCAGCGCGGCGGCGACCTCGGTGCCCGAGGCGCCGGGGCGCACCGACTGCAGCACCCCCTCGGCCATCAGCCGCTCGCTGCCGGACAGCAGCGTCGGCGCCGACCCGCCGCTCGCGGCGAGCACGGCCGCGGCCTCCTCGGCCCGGCCCAGGCCGACCAGCGCCAGGGCGGTCGAGCCGGCCCGCCGGGGGCCGGCGAGCCGGTAGAGGTCCGCGCCGTGGGCGAGCATGCCGCGGCGGACCAGCACGGCGGCGGCGACGGCGGCAGCGGCCGCGCGCCCGGGTGCGGTGTCGTCGTCGAGCACCCGGTCCGCCTCCAGCAGCGCACCGTCGAGGTCGCCCACCAGCGCGGCGGCGGTGGCCCGCTCGGCGGCCAGGCTCCGCGCCGGAGCGCCGCAGACGGCGGCCTCGGCGAGCAGCTCGGCGGCCAGCTCCGGGCGCTCCCCGAGCGCGACGGCGCCCTGCTCGTGCAGCAGCGCGGCCGCGCGGGGGTCCCGCACCCGGTCGGCGGCCAGTGCGCGGGCGACCGGGAGGGCGTCCTCGCCGCGGTCCAGCAGCGACCCGACCAGCCGGCGCCGGGTGCTGCGGGTGACGTCGGCCGGGGTCGCGGCCAGCAGCGCGTCGCGGACGACCGGCACGACGGCCCCCGTGCCGAGCAGCAGGCCGCCGGCCCGGGCGGCGGCGACGAGGCCCGCCACCTCCCGCGGCGGGACGTCGAGCACGTCGGTGAGCACCTCGGCGTCCAGCGGCGCGCCGGCGGCCAGCGCGTGCAGCAGGGCCCGCTCGTCGTCGGCCAGGGCGGCCAGGTCGGCGTGCACCCGGTCGACGACCTCGCCGGGCACGACCGGCCGGCCGGTGCGGCCGGCGAGGGCCCGGAGCAGGTGGTCGACCAGCGTGGGCAGCCCGCCGGTCTGGCGGACGACGAAGGAGACCAGCTCGTCGGTGGCGTCGGGCCCGAGCTCCGCGACGGCCCAGCGGCGGACCTCGTCGGGCGCCAGGTGGCCGAGCACCACCAGCTGCCGGTCGGCGCCCAGGTCGCCGACCAGCGCGGTGAGCTCGGGCGGGTGCGGCCAGGGGCGGTAGGCCAGCACCACCCGCGCGCGGCGGGAGCGGACCAGCTCGCGGAGCTGCCGGCACGCGTCCGGGGTCAGCCGCTGCCCGTCGTCGACCAGGACGGCGACCTCGGCCTGCTCCGCCGCCGCGGAGGCGACGTCGGCCACCGGCAGGCCGGCGGCGCGGAAGCCGGCGGCGAGCTCGGCCAGCAGCAGCGACTTGCCGGTGCCGCCGGGGCCCTGCACCGCGACCGCGGCCGGTGCGCCGCCGTCGTCGGGGCGCAGCAGCCGGGCGGCCACAGCGCGCAGCGCACCCGTCCACGCCGGGCCTACCGGTGGTGCGGCGGCGAGGTCGACGCTCACGCCGTCGTCCCCGGGGCCGCGCCGGACGGCGGCTCACTGGCCGCCGGGGTCCCGCTCTCCGCCGGGGTCGTCTCCACCGCCGGGGTTGTGGGCACCGGCGGTGCGGAGGTCTCCGGGGTCGGTGGCGGGGTCGACTCCACGACCGGTGGCGCGCTGGTCTGCGTCGCCGGCGGCGTGGTGACCACCGGCGGGGGCGGGCTCGCGGTGGTCGGCGCCGGGGCCGTGCTGGTCGGCGTGGACGGGCGCGGGGAGGCGGTCGCGGCACCGGTGCCCGGCGGGCTCCCTGCGCCGGGACCGGTGGGGACCTCGGCCACGGACGCCGTGCCGGGCTGGACGGCGGCGGCGGCTGCCCCGGACGTCGTGGCGGCGGCGGACCCGCTGCCGGTCGCCGCTGCCGACCCGGCCGGCCGGCCGGCCGACGCGGTCCCGGACGACGACGTCCTCGGTGCCCGGGAGGCGGTGGTGCTCTGCGGGCGGTCCGCCGCCGCGGGGGACAGGGCGTCGGGCGACCCCGGGGCGCGGTCGACGGCGGGCGCGCCGAGGTCGTCGGGTGGCTGGGCGGCCGCGGCGGCCGGACCGGTCGACGGCTGCGCCGGGCCCCCGGTCCACCCGGCGGCGAGCAGGGCGGTGAGGCCGACGACGAGGGCGAGGGAGGCCCCCAGCACGACCAGCAGGCGCTGGCCGACCCGGTGCCCGCCCGGACGGCGGGTGCCGGCCGGCACCGGTGGGCGCAGCCCGCCCCGGGGGCGCGGCGGCCGGCCCAGCGCCAGAGCGGCGGTCGGCCCGGGCTCGGCCTCCTCGGCCAGCACCCGGTCCATCGCCAGCTCGGCCGCGCCCAGCGCTGCGGTGAGCGCCGGCTCGTCGTCGACCACGACCGGCCGGCCCAGCTCGGCCGAGAGCGTCTCGGCGACCAGCGGCACCGCCGCCGTGCCGCCGGCCAGCACCACGGCGGCGAGGTCGGCCACCTCCAGCCCGGCCGCGGCGACCGCCTCCCGGACGGTGCCGACCGACGCCTGCACCGACCCGGCGATCAGCTCGTCGAGGTCCTCGCGGACCAGCCGGAGGGAGAGCGGCCCACCCGGCGACCGGACCTCGAGGCGGGTGTCGGTGTCGCGGGAGAGCTGCTCCTTGGCGGCCACGCAGTTCTGCCGGAACTCGACGGGCGGGCCGACCGCGGCGACGGTGTCGCCGGCCACCTCGCTGGACAGGCAGCTGCGGACCAGGTCGACGACCGCGTCGTCGAGGTCCCGGCCGCCCCAGGGCAGCGGGGCCAGCGGCGCGCCGAGGGTCTCGATGGTGTCGGCGGCGGTGGTGCGGACCACGGCGGTGTCCAGCGTGCTCGCCCCGAGGTCGTACACGGCGAGGGTGGCGTCGGCCGGCAGCCCGTCGCTGCCGCGGTGGTGGCGGGTGATGGTGACGGCGCTGGACTCCAGAGAGAAGCGCTCCAGCCCGGCGTCGCGCAGCGCGTCGGAGAGCAGCTCGCGGCGGTGCCCGCCCCAGGTGGGCGGGACGGTGAGCACCGTCCAGGCCGGCGGGCGCCCCTCCTGCGCGAGCGCCTGCTCGGCGGCCCCGGCGGCGAGCGCGGCCACCACGTCCGCCGGCTGCACGGGCTGGGAGTCGAGGTAGATGGGCGCGGGCGCGCCGACCTGCCGCAGGGCGTGACCGGCGCAGTGGCCGGGCACCGGGAACGGGCCGTCGTCGGGGTGCAGGTGACCGTCCGGGCCGAGCACGGCGACCGCCGGGCGGGCCGCGGTCGTCGGGCCCAGCTGCAGCGGCCGGGCCCGCCGGTCGTCGGGTGCGCACCGGCACACCGCGGCGGTCACCGTCTCGTCGCCGACGTCGACGCCGAGTGTGTAGCTGCCCTCGCGCATGGTCCCCCCACGCCCCCGACCGGGCCACGCCGCCCGCCGCACTCAACGTAACGGGACGGCCCCGTTCTCGGTAACTGGTGGGGCGAGTGGGACGGAGGGACACGGGATCGGCGCCGACACCCCGCATCCCCTAACGCTGCGTCAGCACCCGCACCCCCAACGGGGGTCACCAGGGAGGGGGTCACGCCCCGATCCGCTCGGCGGCCGGCGCCCCGAGACTCGGTCCCAGCAGCCGGACGACGGCGTCCGACCCGGATCCAGGAGCGACACCATGACCAACCTCGCCAGCTCGCTGCTCGACTTCATCCTCGACCTGCTGCGCGACCCGACCACGGCCGCGGAGTTCCAGGCCGACCCCGAGCAGGCCCTCGCCGACGCCGGGCTGGCCGACGTCTGCCCCGCCGACGTGCACGCGGTCATGCCGATGCTGGCCGACTTCGCCCCGGTGGGCGTCGGCGCGGCCGGGCTGGCCCACGCGGCGGCGCCGGCCGGGCACGCGGCGCACACCCCGTCCGGGGTCTCCGACGCGACCGCACCTGCGCACCCGCAGGTCGACCCCGACGGGTCCACCGACCCCCGGCCCTCGGCCGAGGCCCCGGCGGTGGAGCAGCTCCGCTACATCCAGAACACCTACACGTACACGTCGACGACCACGATCGACGCCTCGCACAGCGTCTGGGCCGGCGAGGACGTCTACCAGGTGTTCGGCGAGGACGTGGTGCTCGCGACCGGTGGCAGCGTGGCCGCCGGTGACGACGTCGACCGGGTCGCGGTGGACAACAGCACCGACAACAGCGTGGACGTCGACGGCTCGTTCAACACGGACGGCTCGTACAACAACGAGGACTCCGGCAACACCGACATCGACGTGGAGAACTCCGGCAACACCGTGCGCGGCGACGGCAACGCCGTCGGCGAGGGCAACGCGGTGGACAACAGCGACAACTCCGACAACAGCGACCACTCGGTCGAGGTCACCGACTCGCTCAACGGCAACGCGGTCGCCGGTGGCGACGCGGTGTCCGGCGACGGCAACGTCGTCGGCGACGGCAACACGGTGGGCAACGAGACCGACAACTCCACCGACCTCGACGTCGACGTCACCGACTCGTTCAACGACAACTCGGACAACTCCGACAACTCGGTGAACGACTCGCTGAACGACAACTCCGACAACAGCGACAACTCGGTCAACGACTCCTACGACGACGAGTCGGTCGACGTGGACGTGGCGGTGACCGACTCCTTCGACGACGAGTCGGACAACTCGGTGAACGACTCGCTCAACGACAACTCGACGGACAACTCGACCGACACCTCGGTGACCGACAGCTTCGACGACGCCTTCTCGGACAACTACAGCGACAACGTCGTCGCGGTGGACGACTCGGCCGCGGCCGACGACGTGCACGTGGACGCCTGACCCGGAGAGCCCCGTCCCGGCGTCGGCGTCCCCGCCGCCGGGACGGACCGGCCGGTGCCCGGTCCCGCCGCCCCCCCCCCCCCCCCCCGGGGGTGTGCGCGGCCGGGCACTCGGCCGTCCGGACGTGGCACCGTGCACCTGCGGACGGACCGGAGGGATGGGCGTGGCGACACCGATCGAGCTGCTGGACGGCGTGCTGGCCGTGGCGACGGCGAGCGACCGGCCGGACCTGGCGCGCCGGCTGGCCACCGCCCGCGCGCGGCACGAGAGCCCCACGGTGCGGGTGCTCGTCGTCGGAGAACCGGGGCAGGGCAAGAGCACGCTGGTGAACGCGCTGGTCGGTGCCCCGGTCTGCGCGGTGGGCCCGGCCGCGCCGACCCGGGTGCCGACCGTCGTCCGCGCCGCGGAGACGGCGGGGGCGGTGCTGGTGCACGCCGAGCCGACCGACGGCGCCGACCCGGCGGAGGCCCCCGTCCGGCGGGTGCCCGTCGACCCGGCGTCGCTGCCGGCGGAGCTCGCCGCGGCCACGGCGGCGAGCGGGCCCGGCGGCACCCTGCTGCGGGCCGAGGTCGGGCTGCCGCGGCGGCTGCTGGCGGGCGGGCTGGAGATCGTGGACACCGCCGGCGTCGGCGGGGTCGGCACCGGGTCAGACCTGGCCACCGTCGAGCTGCTGCCGAGCGCGGACGCGGTGCTGCTGGTCTCCGACGCCTCGCAGGAGTTCACCGCACCCGAGATGACCTTCCTCCGCCAGGCGGTGGCGCTGTGCCCGACCGTGGTCTGCGTGCTGACCAAGGTCGACGTCTGCCCGGAGTGGCGGCAGATCGCCGAGCTGGACCGGGGGCACCTGGCCGCGCAGCAGCTCACCGCGCCGGTGCTGCCGGTCTCCGCGCGGCTGGAGGTGCTCGCCGTCCAGCTGCGGGACAAGGAGCTGCACGAGGAGTCCGGCGTCGGCGTGCTCGCCGCGCACCTGCGGCGGGAGGTCGTCGGGCGGGCCGAGCGGCTGGCCCGCGAGCAGGTGGTGCACGACCTGCGGTCGGTGTCGGAGCAGCTGCAGGCCGGTCTGCGGGGCGAGCTGGCGGCGCTGCAGGACCCGGCGGTCGCCGAGCAGGTCGTGGCCGACCTCGAGCGCGCCCGGGAGGAGGTGGAGGACCTGCGCCGGCGGTCCTCGCGCTGGCAGCAGGTGCTCGCCGACGGGGTGACCGACCTGATGGCCGACATCGACTACGACCTGCGCGACCGCACCCGGGCGGTGGTCCGGGAGGCGGAGGAGGCGATCGACGCCCACGACCCCGGGCAGCTGTGGGACGACTTCGCCGACTGGCTGGACCAGCGGGTCGCCGCCGCGGTCGCCGACAGCTTCGTCTGGGCGACCCAGCGGTCGGAGTACCTGGCCGTGGAGGTCGTCGAGCAGTTCACCCGGGACGGCGGTGCGGTGCTCCCCGACGTGCAGGTCGGCACCGGCGAGGAGGCGCTCGGGGTCCTGGTCGAGCTCGCCGACATCGACCGGGGCCGGCTCACCGTCGCCCAGCGGGTGCTGATCGGGATGCGCGGCTCCTACAGCGGCGTGCTGATGACCGGCCTGGTGACCAGCCTCGCCGGGCTGGCCCTGATCAACCCGATCTCCCTCGGCGTCGGCCTGGTGATCGGCAGCAAGGCCTACCGGGACGACCGGGCCAACCGCCGCCAGCGCCGGCAGACCGAGGCCAAGGCCGCCGTCCGCCGGCACCTGGACGAGGTGGTGTTCCACGTGGGCAAGCAGCTGCGGGACCGGCTGCGGCAGGTGCAGCGGACGCTGCGCGACCTGATCACCGACACCGTCGACGAGACGTCCCGGGCGCTCACCGAGTCGCTGCGGGTCGCGCAGCGGTCGGCGAAGACCGCGTCGGCCGACCGCGGCGCCCGGGTCAAGGAGCTGCAGCGCCGGCTGGTCGAGGTGCAGCGGCTGGCCCGGGAGGTCGAGCGGCTCGCCACCCCGGCCCCGGCCGACCCCGCGGTGGCCCGGTGACGGCGCCGGCCGCGCCCGGGCGGGGGCTGGCCGCCGCCGTCCGGGGGCTGCTCGCCGAGGCCGCCGAGGTCCACCGCGACCACCCGGCCGCCGCCGCCCGGGTGCGGGCGCTGCAGGACCGGCTGGACGAGCCGCTGCGGGTCGCCCTGGCCGGTCGGGTCAAGGCCGGCAAGTCCACGCTGCTCAACGCGCTGGTGGGGGAGCGGATCGCGCCCACCGACGCGGGCGAGTGCACCCGGGTGGTCACCTGGTACCGGCAGGGGCCGGTGCCGCGGGTGGAGCTGCACGCCCTCGACGGTTCCCGTCGCCCGCTGCCGGTCCGGCGGGTCCGCGGCGAGCTGCGGCTGGAGCTGGCCGAGGCCGCGGCCGAGCAGGTGGAGCGGCTGGTGGTCGACTGGCCGACGGCGGGGCTGGCCGCCGCGACGCTCATCGACACCCCGGGCATCTCCTCGCTGTCGGTCGAGGCCAGCGCCCGCACGCAGGCCTTCCTGGACGCCGGCGACCAGCTCTCCGGCGCCGACGCGGTCGTCTTCCTCACCCGGCAGTTCCAGCCGGCCGACCTCGCCTTCCTCGCTGCCGTGCAGCGCGCCTGCGGCGGCCTGCCGACGACGACCCTGTCGGTCCTCTCCCGCGCCGACGACACCGGTGGCGGCCAGCTCGACGCCCTGCTCACCGCCGAGGCGCTGGCCCGGCGCACCGCGGAGCTGCCGGCGGTGCGGGCGCTGTGCTCCACCGTGCTGCCGGTGGCCGGGCTGATGGCGCTGGGCGGCCGGACGCTGCGGCACGCCGACTTCGTCGCCTTCCGCACCCTGGCCCTGGCCGACCGGGCCGCGGTGGAGTCGGTGCTGCTGACCGCCGACCGGTTCCGCCGGCCGGAGGCGCCGGTCGACCTCCCCGCGGAGGTGCGCGCGGGGCTGGCCGAGCGGTTCGGGCTGTTCGGCGTCCGGATGGCGGTGGCGCTGCTGCGGACCGGGGTCACCGACGCCCCGACGCTCGCCGAGGAGCTGGTCGCGCGCAGCGGGCTGGCCGAGCTGCAGCGGCTGGTCGCCGTCCAGTTCACCGCCCGCGGCGACCAGCTGAAGGCGACGACGGCGCTGCGGTTGCTGGAGCGGCTGCTGCGCGAGCAGCCGGTGCCCGGCGACGCCGTCCTGTGGCGGGGGCTGGACCGGGTGCGCAGCTCGTCGCTGGAGCTGCCGGAGCTGGAGCTGCTGTCCCGCACCCGGGCGCCGGACGGGCCGTTCCCCGCCGACACCCGGGAGGAGGCCGAGCGCCTGCTGGGCGCCACCGACCCCAGCCCGGCGGCCCGGCTGGGGCTGCCGCCGGACGCCTCGCCGGAGCAGCTGCGGGCCGCGGCCGGCCGCGCGGTGCGGCGCTGGCAGGAGCGGGCCGCCGACCCGCTGGCCCGGCGGGCGGCGGTGGACGCCGCCGAGCTGCTCGTGCAGGAGGCCGAGGCGCTGCTGGCCGCGCTGCCCGCCGACCCCGGGTCAGCGGTCGGGTCGCCCCCAGCCCCGTGACGCGGGCAGGGCCAGCAGCACCAGCGCGAGGACGACGAGCCCGCCCTGCACCAGCACCGCGCCGCGGTCGAGCTCGGGGCCGCCGGTCAGCAGGTCCTGGGCGAGGGCGTCGGCGGCCAGGGTGAGCAGGCCGAGGACGGCGAGCGCGCCGCGCCAGCCGGCCCGGTGCCGCAGGAACAGCACCAGGCAGCCCAGCGTCAGCACGACCAGCGCCGCGAGGGCGCCGAGCACCCCGGCGACGGTGGTGTCCGCCCCGGAGCGCAGCAGCTCCTCCGTCGCCGTCGGGTCGGCCGCGGCGCCGGTGGCCTCGAGCCGCTGACGGACCCCGGCCAGGTCGGCCGCGGCGGCCCCGAGCGCCAGCACGCCGGCCAGCAGGGACACCCCCCAGCACCACGCCGAGGCCCGCACCGCGGCCGGCGCCGGCGGCGCGGTGCGCGGCACCGGCGGCGGCACCGTGCTGGTCAGCGGCGGGCGGGGCGGCGGCCCGGGGCGGGGGAGGCGGACCGGTCCGTCCCGCGGCCCGCTCCGGTCGGGGCCCGGGACGGGGGGCTCGGCGGGCGGCATCGGCAGCTCCTGGACGGGCCGGGGGGAAGCGGGGCGCGGCCATCATCCCCGGCGTCGTGAACGCGGGCGGCCCGACCGCCGTACCCCTCGACAGCCGGGCCCTGAGCGCCCGGTGCTGGGCGGACGCACGCGCGCCCAGGACCCGCAGTCAGGAGACACCGATGTCCAGGACACGCACCCGCATCCTCGCCGGAGCCGCCGTGCTCGCCGCACTGACCGTCGCCGCCCCGGCGGTCTCGGCCGCCGCCGACGGGGGCTCCCGCGGCGGGCAGGCCGCGGAGGGCCGGCACTCGGGGGAGAGCCTGACGGCGGTCGGCCTGACCCCCGACGGCCGCTCGCTGGTCACCTTCGCCACCGACCGGCCCGAGCGGGCCCGGGGCCTCGGGCCGGTGCAGGGCCTGGCCGGCGACACCCGGCTCGTCGGCATCGACCACCGCCCGGCCACGGGCGTGCTCTACGGCGTCGGCGACAAGGGTGGGGTCTACACGCTGACCGGGGCCAAGGCCACCAAGGTCAGCCAGCTCAGCACCGCGCTGACCGGCACCTCCTTCGGCGTGGACTTCAACCCCGTCGTCGACCGGCTGCGGATCGTCAGCGACTCCGGCCAGAACCTGCGGCACGACGTCACCGCGCAGGGCGGCACGATCGCCGACGGCACGCTCACCTACCCGGCAGCCCCGCCGGCGACCACGCCGACCACGGCGACCGGCGTCACCGGTGCCGCCTACACCAACAACGACGCCAGCACGGCCACCGCGACCACCCTGTTCGACATCGACACCGCACGCGACCAGGTCGTCATCCAGTCCCCGGCCAACGCGGGCCTGCTCGCCGCGACCGGCGCGCTGGGCGTGGACGCCACCGGGGACGCCGGCTTCGACGTCTACAGCCAGGTCCGCAAGGGCACCGCGGTGGAGCTGTTCCCGTACGCCTCGCTGAAGGTCGGCGACCGCTACGCGCTGTACGAGGTCTCGCTGCTCAGCGGCGCGGTCTCCCTCGAGGGCACCTTCCCCCGGGACCGCCAGGTCAGCGACCTCAGCTTCGCCCCCGGTCAGCTCTGACCCTGCCGGCCCGCCGCCCCCGCCGCGCCGTCGGCGGGGGCGGCACCGGCGCGCCTGGCACAGTCGGCCTCCCGCCGCCGACCCCAGGAGGGCCCGTGCCATCCCGCAACGCACGCGTCCAGGCCGTGCTGGACATCCCGCTGCACCGGTTCGTCGGGATGGAGCTGCTGGACCCGGCCGACCCTCCCGCGGGCATCTGGTTCCCGGTCGGCCCGGCCGCGCAGAACCAGGTGCGGCTGCTGCACGGGGGCGTGGTGACGGCGCTGCTCGACGTCGCCGGCTACCTCGCGCTCATGCCGCACCTGACCGACGACGAGCACGCCGTCACCCACGACCAGTCGGTGTCGCTGCTGCGCCCGGTGCCGGCCGACCGGCGGGTCGAGCTGCGCGGGACCGTGCTGCGCCGGGGTCGCGCGGTCGCCTTCCTGCGGGCCGACGCGACCGTCGAGGGCACCCTGGTGGCGACCGCGCAGCTGACCAAGACCGTCGTCCCGGCCGGCTGATCGGTCGTGATTGACACCACTGGGGCGGCGGGTGCAGGTTTCCCGGAGACCCCGGGCGACGTGGCCCGGGCCCGTGCCCCGGAGGCCTCGTGTCCGAGAACCCGACCACCCCGCCCGACCTCGTCGACCTGCTCGCCGACGCACCGTCGAACTGGGGGAAGTGGGGGGCGGACGACGAGGTCGGCGCGCTGAACTACCTGGGCCCGGAGCAGGTGCTCGCCGCCGTCCGGCTGGTCAGCTCGGGCAAGGTGTTCACCCTCCAGCGGCTGATCGGCGACCCGAAGGGCGACCCGGTCTGGCCCGGTCGCACCCCGGCCGAGCGCATCCAGGTGCTCGACGAGTCCAACTGGGACGAGGGCGGCAGCGGCCCGGCCTACCCCGGTGGCCTGCACTACGCCGACGACAAGATCGACGCCTACCTGCAGGGCTCCACGCAGTACGACGCGCTGGGCCACCTCTGGTACGGCGGCAAGATCTACAACGGCTTCGACGCGCGCACCACGGTCGGCGGCCTGGACAAGGCCAGCGTCCAGCCGATCGCCGAGCGCGGCATCGTCGGCCGGGCCGTGCTGCTGGACGTGGCCCGCTTCCGCGGCAAGCCGACCCTGGACAAGGGCGAGACGTTCACCCACGAGGACCTGCTGGCCTGCGCCCAGGCGCAGGGCGTGGAGATCCAGCCGCGGGACATCCTCGTCGTCCGGACGAACTTCCTGCAGCTGTTCCACGAGCAGGGGGAGTCGTTCTACGAGGGCTTCAACGAGCCCGGCCTGGTGTACAGCCCGGAGCTGGTCCGGTGGTTCCAGGACATGGAGATCCCCAACCTGGTCACCGACACCATCGCCAACGAGGTGACCGTCGACCCCAACAGCGGGGTCGCGCTGGTGCTGCACAGCGCGCTGATGCGCAACCTCGGCGTCACGCTCACCGAGATCGCCGACCTCGAGCGGCTGGCCGCCGACTGCGCCGAGGACGGCCGGTACGCCTTCCTCTACGTCGCCGCCCCGCTGAACATCGCGAAGGCCGCGGGCTCGCCGGTCAACCCCGTCGCCATCAAGTAGCCGACCGGTGAGCGCCTACGACGAACGGCCCTGGCTGGCGCTGTACGGCGACCAGCCGGCCGACTACGCGCTGGAGTTCGACGACGCCCTGTCGATGTTCCGGGCCGGGGTGGCCCGCGACCCGTCCGCGGTCGCGCTGCGGTACTTCGACGGCACGATCACCCGGGGCGAGCTCGACGAGCTCAGCGACGCCCTGGCCGCCGGGCTGCTGGCCTCCGGGTTCGCCGCCGGTGACCGGCTGGCGGTGTACCTGCAGAACGTGCCGCAGTTCGTGATCGCCATGGTCGCCACCTGGAAGGCCGGCGGCGTGATGGTGTCGATCAACCCGATGAGCCGGGAGCGGGAGCTCTCGTACCTGCTCAAGGACTCCGGGGCGACGGTGCTGGTGGCCCTGGAGGCGCTGCACGAGGAGATCGGGCGCTCCGTCGTCCCGGACACCGACGTGCGGCTGGTGCTCACCACCAGCGAGCTGGAGTTCCAGACCCGGCACGACGAGCGGTTGTTCGCCGGCACGACCCGGCAGCGCCCCGAGGGCACGTCCGACCTGGCCGAGTTCCTCGCCCAGCACCGCGGGGAGGTCCCGCCGCCGGTCGAGCTGGGCCTGGACGACGTCGCGTTCCTGACCTACACGTCCGGGACGACGGGGGTCCCGAAGGGCGCGATGAACACCCACCGCAACGTGGTCTTCACCGCCCAGGTGTACCGGGACTGGACCCACGCCGGCCGGGACGGCGCGATCCTCGGCATCGCCCCGCTGTTCCACATCACCGGGCTGATCGGGCACGTCGCGGTGAGCATGCTGGCCCCCGCGCCGCTGGTGCTGGCGTACCGGTTCGAGCCCGGTGTGGTGCTCGACGCGATGGTCGAGCACCGGCCGACGTTCACCATCGGGGCCATCACCGCGTTCACCGCGCTGCTCAACGCCCCGGGCTTCACCAAGGACCACTTCGCCTCGTTCAGCTCGGTGTACTCCGGCGGCGCGGCGATCTCCCCGACGGCGGAGAAGGCGTTCCTGGAGGCCACCGGCAAGCAGGTGCACAACGCCTACGGGCTGACCGAGACCACCTCGCCGATGACCGTCACGCCCTTCGGGGCCCCGTCGCCGGTGGACCCGACGTCGGGTGCGCTGTCGGTCGGGGTGCCCGCACCCAGCACGATCGTGCGGATCCAGGGCGAGGACGGCCAGGACCTGCCGTTGGGCGAGGTGGGGGAGATCGTCGCCGACGGGCCGCAGGTCGTCGCCGGCTACTGGGGCAAGCCCGAGGAGACCGCGGCGAACCTGCCCGGCGGTGCGCTCAAGAGCGGTGACGTCGGCTTCATGAACCCCGAGGGCTGGGTGTTCATCGTCGACCGCAAGAAGGACATGATCAACGCCTCGGGCTACAAGGTCTGGCCGCGCGAGGTCGAGGACGTGCTCGCCGAGCACCCCGCCGTCCGCGAGTCGGCGGTGGTGGGCGTGCCCGACGAGAAGCGCGGGGAGACCGTCAAGGCCTTCGTCAGCGTCAAGCCCGGCGCCACGGTCACCCCCGAGGAGCTCATCGCGCACTGCAAGGAGCGGATGGCGGCCTACAAGTACCCCCGCTCGGTGGTGCTGATCGACGAGCTGCCCAAGACGGTGACCGGGAAGATCCTGCGGAGGGAGCTGCGGGGGTGATCCACGGCACCCCCGTGTACGGAGGAGGGCAGGCTCACCTAAGGTGAGCCTGCCCTTCGTCGTCGGACGCAGGGATCCCCTGCTCGTCCGGAGGTGCAGCCGTGGGCCAGGTCTTCGCTGCCAGCTACCTGATCGGGCTGCGCGAGGGCCTCGAGATGGTCCTCATCGTCAGCGTGCTCGTCGCCTACCTGGTCAAGACCGGCCGGCGCCAGCACCTGGTGCCGGTGTGGGCCGGCGTCGGCGCCGCCGCGGCGCTGTCGATCGGCTTCGGCTGGGCGCTGAGCTACGTGTCCACCACGGTGCTCGGCGGGCCCGGCCAGGAGCTGTTCGACGCGATCACCTCCACCGTCGCGGTCGTCCTGGTCACCTGGATGGTGTTCTGGATGCGCCGCACCGCGCGCCGGCTCTCCGGCGAGCTGCGCGGCCGGCTGGACGGCGCCATCGGCCTGGGCGTCGGGGCGGTGGTCGGCATCGCCTTCCTCTCCGTGGCGCGTGAGGGCCTGGAGACGACGCTGCTGTTCTTCGCCTCCGCGCAGGGCGCGACCTCGTCGGCCCCGCTGCTGGGTCTGGCCGCGGGGATCCTGACCGCCGTCGTCCTGGGCGTCGGCCTCTACGCCGGCGCGATCCGGATCAACCTGTCCCGGTTCTTCATGGTCAGCGGCGCGCTGCTGGTGCTGGTCGCGGCGGGTGTCCTCAAGTACGCGGTGCACGACTACCAGGAGGCCGGCGTCCTCCCCGGGGCGACCACCTACGCCTTCGACGCGACCAGCTGGCTCGACCCCGGCAGCTGGTACGGCGCGCTGGCCTCCGGCCTGTTCAACATCACCCCCCAGCCCAGCGTGCTGGAGACGATCGCCTGGCTCGCCTACCTGGTGCCGGTGCTCGTGCTCTTCCTCCTCCCCGCCCGCAAGAAGCCGGCCGCCGGCAGCACGCCGCCGGCCCCCAACGTCGTCTCGGAGACCCCGCAGCATGAAGAAGCCCAAGCTCGTGCGTGAGCGCCTTCTCTCAGCCCGCCCCGCCGCCCTTGTCGGCCTCGCCGGGTTGACCGCGCTCACCCTGGCGGCCTGCGGCGGCGGCGACTCCTCCGCCGCGGGCTCCGACAGCGGCGCCGACGACATCGCGGTGGCCGCCACCGACGACGCGTGCGACGTGGCCAGCAGCGACCTCGAGGCCGGCGTCCACCAGTTCACCGTGACCAACACCGGCAGCAAGGTCACCGAGTTCTACGTCTACGCCGACGGCGACCGGGTGATGGGCGAGGTCGAGAACATCGCCCCCGGCGTCGCCCGGGAGCTGCGGGTCGAGCTGCCGGCCGGGGAGTACGAGACCGCCTGCAAGCCCGGCATGATCGGCGACGGCATCCGCACCGCGCTGACCGTCACCGGCGAGGCCGCCTCGCTGGACGAGGACGAGACGCTGGCCCAGGCCGGCACCGACTACCAGCGCTACGTGCAGAGCCAGACCGGCGCGCTGGTCGAGCAGACCACCGCGTTCACCGACGCGGTCAAGGCCGGCGACATCGAGGGCGCCAAGGCGCTGTACCCGGTGGCCCGCACCTACTGGGAGCGGATCGAGCCGGTCGCGGAGAGCTTCGGCGACCTCGACCCGATCATCGACGGCCGGGAGGGCGACCAGGCCGAGGGCGAGGACTTCACCGGGTTCCACCGGATCGAGCAGGCGCTCTGGGAGACCGGCGACGTCTCCGACATGGGCCCCTACGCCGACGACCTGCTCGCCAACGTGCAGGAGGTCGCCACCCAGGCCAACGACGTGACGCTGGACCCGCTGCAGCTGTCCAACGGCGCCAAGGCGCTGCTCGACGAGATCGCCACCGGGAAGATCACCGGCGAGGAGGAGCGGTACTCGCACACCGACCTCTGGGACTTCGCCGCGAACCTGGAGGGCTCGGAGGCCGCCGTCCAAGCACTGCGTCCGTACCTGCAGGAGGCGGATCCCGACCTGGTCGCGACGATCGACGAGCGATTCGCAGCCACCACTGCAGAGCTGGAACAGTACCGGGCCGGCGACGGTTGGCAGTCCTACGACCAGCTGAGCACCGAGCAGCTGCGCGGCCTGAGTGACAGCATCACCGCGCTGACCGAGTCGGTCAGCCAGGTGGCCTCGGTCGTCGCAGGGAAGTGAGCCTGGAACCCTGATGAGCAGCAACGGCCTGTCGCGGCGCCGCTTCTTCGGCCTCGCCGGTGCCGGCACCGCCGGCGTCCTCGCCGCCGGTGCGGCCGGCGGGGTCATCGGGCGCGCCACCGCGGAGGAACCGGCTCCCAGCGCCGCGGCGGCGGCCACCGACGCCGTCCCGTTCACCGGGGCTCACCAGGCCGGGATCGTCACCCCGGCGCAGGACCGGCTGCACTTCGTCGCCTTCGACGTCATCACCGACGACCGCGCCGAGCTGGTGGAGGTGCTCCAGGCCTGGACGGCGGCCGCCCGCCGGATGACCGCCGGGCAGGACGCCGGCGAGGTCGGCGCGGTCGAGGGCGGGCAGTACGACGTCCCGGACGACACCGGGGAGGCCCTCGGGCTGCCGGCCAGCGGCCTGACCCTCACCGTCGGCTTCGGCCCGACGCTGTTCGAGACCGCCGACGGCGTCGACCGGTTCGGCCTGGCCGCCCGCCGCCCCGCGCCGCTGGCCGAGCTGCCCGGCTTCCCGGGTGACGCGATCGACCCGGCGATCAGCGGCGGCGACCTGTGCGTGCAGGCCTGCGCCAACGACCCGCAGGTCGCGGTGCACGCCGTGCGCAACCTGGTCCGGCTCGGCGCCGGGGTGCTCAGCGTCCGCTGGTCCCAGCTGGGCTTCGGCCGGACGTCGTCCACCTCCAGCGCGCAGGCCACCCCGCGCAACCTCTTCGGCTTCAAGGACGGCACCGACAACCTCAAGGCCGAGGCGCCGAAGGCGCTCGACCAGTTCGTCTGGGTGGCCGACGGCGACCCGGGGGCGGACTGGCTGGCCGGTGGCTCCTATGTCGTCACCCGGCGGATCCGGATGCGGATCGAGCCCTGGGACACCTCCACGCTCGCCGAGCAGGAGGCGACCATCGGCCGCACCAAGAAGGCCGGCGCACCGCTGGGGCAGCGCAGCGAGTTCGACCCGGTCGACTTCACCACGCAGGTCGACGGCGAGTTCGCCGTCCCGGAGACCTCGCACGTGTTCCTCGCGCACCCGACCAACTCCGGGACGGCGATCCTGCGGCGCGGCTACAGCTTCGTCGACGGGTCCGACGGGCTGGGCCGGCTGGACGCCGGGCTGTTCTTCATCGCCTACCAGCGCGACCCGGAGACCGGGTTCGTGCAGGTGCAGAAGAACCTGCGGCTGGACGCGATGAACGAGTACATCCAGCACACGTCCTCGGCGGTGTTCGCCTGCCCGCCCGGGGTCATGTCCGACGACGACTGGTGGGGCCGCGCGCTGTTCAGCTGACTGGACGGCGGGGCCCGGGGTGGCCAGGCTGCTCCCCATGGCTGACAGCACTCCCCGGGTCGTGGTCGTCGGTGGCGGGTTCGCCGGCTTCTACGCGCTGCGGTACCTGCAGAAGCACCTGGCGCCCGAGCAGGCCGAGCTGGTGCTGGTGAACCCCACCGACTACCTGCTCTACAGCCCGCTGCTGCCCGAGGTGGCGACCGGCGTCGTCGAGGCCCGGCACATCGCCGTCTCGCTGCGCCGCGCGCTGCCCCGGGTGCGGCTGCTGCTGGGCCACGTCAACGCCGTCGACCTGGGCGACCGGTCGGTGACCGTCACCCCGGTGACCGCACCCGGTGGGCACGCCGAGAGCTCGCGCCTGTCCTACGACCGGCTGCTCCTGGTGCCGGGCTCGGTGACCCGGCAGTTCGACATCCCGGGCGTCGCCGAGCACGCCCGCGGGCTGAAGACGCTGGTCGAGGCGGTGTACATCCGCGACCACCTGCTGCAGCTGCTCGACACCGCGGACGCCGAGCCGGACACCGAGGAGGGCCGGGCCCGTCGCCGGGAGATGCTCACCGTGGTCGCGGTGGGCGCCGGGTACACCGGCACGGAGTTCGTCGCCCAGACGCAGCGGTGGCTGCGCACCATCGAGTCCCGGTGGAGCCGCACCGGCGCCGAGGACGTTCGCTGGATCCTCATCGACCTCGCCGAGGCGGTGCTGCCCGAGCTGGGCCCGGAGCTGGGCCGGCACGCGCTGGACCTGCTGCGCGAGCGGGGCATCGACGTCCGGCTGGGGGTCACGGTCAAGGCCGCCGACGAGCGGAGCGTCGCGCTCACCGACGGCACGGTCGTCGCGACCCGCACGCTCGTCTGGGGCGCGGGGGTGGCGGCCAGCCCGCTGGTGGCGAGCCTGGGGCTGCCGACCCGGCGGGGCCGGCTGGTGGTCGACGCGGAGATGGCCGTGCCCGGGGTGCCCGACGTCTGGGCGGGCGGGGACGCCGCCGCCGTCCCGGACCTGGCGGCGGCGCTGCCCGCGGCGACCCCGCCGGACACCCCGCCGACCGCGCAGCACGGTCAGCGGCAGGGCACCGCGCTGGGCCGCAACATCGCGGCCAGCCTGGGCGTGGGTGCCGCGCGGCCGTACCGGCACAAGGACCTCGGGCTGGTGGCCGACCTGGGCGGGTGGGACGCCGTCGCGAAGCCGCTGGGCGTCGCGCTGACCGGGCCGCCGGCGAAGTTCGTCACCCGGGCCTACCACCTGTACGCGCTGCCCTCGATGGCCAACCGGGTCCGGGTGGCGGCCGACTGGCTGTGGCAGGCGGTGCTGCCGCCGGAGAGCACCCAGCTCGGCGTCGTCCGCCCCGAGGACGCCCGGCTCGCCGCGGCCCAGGGCACCGGCCTGTACGGGTCACCGTCGAGCTGAGGGACTGCTCCGCGGTTGGGCTGCCGTCAAGGCCGCCGCCTTGACGGCGTTCCCGCGGGAACGTCTCACGGTGGGTCCGCACGGCCGCTCCACCGCTCCCGATGAGTCCTCGTCGTTGCGGGAGTCCCGTGTCGGCAGGCAGTCCCCCTGGGCAGAGGAGTCCCCGATGCAGCGGTACCTGGTCTCGTTCGACGACGGCTCGATGGACCACATCCCGGAGCAGGACCTGCCCGAGGTCAGCCGGGTCACCCGCGGGGTCGTCCAGCAGGCCAAGGACGCCGGCGTCTGGATCTTCGGCGGCGGCATCGGGCGCCAGCAGGCGACGATCGTCGGCACCGACGGGGCAGTCACCGACGGACCGCCCCCGGAGCAGAAGACGGCGCTCGGGGGGTTCGCCGTCCTCGAGGTGCCGTCGCGGGCCGAGGCGCTGGACTGGGCCGCCCGGATCGCCGCCGGTTGCCGCTGCCCGCAGGAGGTCCGGGAGATCTTCTACGACCCGGAGTCCTGACCGCGGCTCAGGCGGTGGGGGTGTTCGAGCGGCGGTGCACGTCGGCGCCGTGCACCTTCTCACCGCACGTGCCGCACACGGTGGTCGGCGCCAGCTCGTGGTCGTGGTGCAGCAGCGTCACCGGCGGGGTCTCGACGGCCCAGCGGTCGCCCCAGGCCATCAGCGAGCGGAGCACCGGCAGCAGGTCCTTGCCGGCCGGGGTGAGGTGGTAGTCGAAGCGCGGCGGCGCCTCGGAGTACTGCCGCCGCTCCAGCACCTCGGCCTCGACCAGCGCCTTCAGCCGCGCCGACAACCGGTCGCGGGGTGCGCCGGTGCCCTCGAGGATCTCGCCGAACCGGTGGTGGCCGAACGAGACCTCGCGGACGGCGAGCAGCGACCAGCGGTCGCCCACCACCTCCAGGGCAGCGGCGATCGAGCAGAAGCGTCCGGGCAGCTCCGACACGAGTGTCACGCCTACAGGTTTGCACATCAAACCGATGGGCGCTAACGTCCGACTCCTCAGTTGGGAAATCGAACCGACGCGACCCCGGGGAGCCCCCATGCGTGACGCCGTCATCGTCGAAGCCGTCCGGACACCGGTGGGCAAGGGCAAGCCCGGCGGTGCGCTGTCCGCCGTGCACCCGGTCGACCTGCTCGCCCACTCGCTGCGCACCCTCGTCGAGCGCACGGGGATCGACCCGGGCGTGGTCGACGACGTCATCGGCGGCACCGTCTCGCAGGTGGGGGAGCAGGCGCAGAACACCACCCGCAGCGCCGTCCTCGCCGCCGGGTTCCCCGAGTCGGTGCCGGCCACCACCGTCGACCGGCAGTGCGGCAGCAGCCAGCAGGCGGTGCACTTCGCCGCCCAGGGGGTGATCGCCGGCGCCTACGACGTCGTCGTCGCCTGCGGCGTGGAGTCGATGAGCCGGGTACCGATGTGGTCAGCCTTCACCGCGGACGACGACACCAAGGGCAGCGACTTCCGCGCCCGCTACCCCGAGGGCATGGTCCCGCAGGGCATCAGCGCCGAGCTGATCGCCGACCGCTGGGGGCTGTCCCGGGAGCGGCTGGACGAGTTCGCCGTCCGCAGCCACACCCGCGCCGCGCAGGCCGCCGCCGACGGGCTCTTCGACCGCCAGCTGGCGCCGGTCAAGGTGCGCGCGGACGACGGCAGCGTCACCCTCGTCGACCACGACGAGTCGGTCCGCCCGGGCACCACCGCGGAGGTGCTCGCCGGGCTGCGGCCGGCCTTCGCGTCCCTGCCCCAGGCGGCCCGCTTCCCCGACCTGGACTGGAAGGTCACCGCCGGCAACAGCAGCCCGGTCAACGACGGCAGCGCGGCGCTGCTGATCACCACCAGCGAGAAGGCCCGCGAGCTCGGCCTCACGCCGCGGGCGCGGCTGCACTCCTTCGCCGTCACCGGCGACGACCCGCTGCTCATGCTCACCGGGATCATCCCGGCGACGGCGAAGGTGCTGCAGCGGGCCGGGTTGCAGCTCGCCGACATCGACCTGTTCGAGGTCAACGAGGCCTTCGCCTCGGTCGTGCTCGCCTGGCTCGCCGAGACCGGCGCGGACCCCGCCCGCACCAACGTGCACGGCGGCGCGATCGCGCTCGGCCACCCGCTCGGCGCCAGCGGAGCCCGGCTGACGACCACGCTGGTCGACGCGATGGCCGAGCGCGGGGCGCGCTACGCGCTGCAGACGATGTGCGAGGGCGGCGGCATGGCCAACGCGACCGTGCTCGAGCGCCTCGCGTGACGGCCGTCGAGGCCCCGGTGCGGGCCACCCCCGAGCAGGCCCGCACGCTGCTCATGGCCTCGCTGGCCACCCTCCTGGTGCTGGTCACCTTCGTCACACCGCTGGCGACCGGGGTCCGGACGACGGTCGACCTCGCCGCCGGCCCGGGGGCGCAGGCCTGGCTGCTCAGCGCGATGAGCGTCGGCCTGGCCGCCGCGCTGCTCACCGCGGGCGTGCTCGCCGACGACCTCGGCCGGCGCCGGGTGTTCGCCGGGGGGCTGGCCGTGGTGGGCGCGGGAGCGGTGGTCGTCGCCGCGGCGTCCTCGCCCGGGGTGTTCATCGCCGGCCGGCTGCTGCAGGGCGTCGGCGGGGCTGCGGTGCTTGCCTGCGCGCTCGGGCTGATCGGCCACGCCTTCCCACCCGGTCCGGCCCGCTCCCGCGCGGCCGCCGTCTGGGGCGCGAGCGTCGGCGCGGGCACCGGGCTGGGCGGCCTGGTCACCGTCGCGCTCGACCACGGGCAGGGCTGGCGGACGACCTACTGGGCCACCGCGGCGGCGGCCCTGCTGCTGGCCGCGGTCGCCCGCTGGACGCTGGCCGAGTCCGGCGGGAACGCCGACCGGCGGGTCGACGTCGCCGGGATCGTGCTGCTCGCGGGCGGGATCAGCGCCCTGCTGGCCGGGCTGGTGCAGTCCCGCACCGGCTGGGGCCAGCTGCCGGTCGTGGTCCTGCTGGCGCTCGGGGTGCTGCTGCTGGCGGCGTTCGTCCCGGCCGAGCTGCGGCAGGCCGCGCCGATGATCGACCTCCGGCTGTTCCGGATCCCGGGCTTCCTGGCCGCGACCGTGGGCGCCTTCGTCACCGGCGCGACCGTGGTCGGGCTGAGCTCCTACGTGCCCACCGTGCTGCAGCGGGGCCTGGGCGAGAGCCTGCTCACCGCCACCCTGCTGGTGCTCGTCTGGTCGGCGGTCAGCACGGTCACCGCTCTCTCCGTCCGGTTCCTGCCCGGGCTCGACGGCCGGGTGCTGCTGGCGCTCGCGCTGGCGGTCTGCGCGGTCGGGCTGGGCGGCTACGCCGTCCTCGGGGTGGACGCCTCCGGTGCCCGGCTGCTGCCCGGGCTCGTCGTCCTCGGCATCGGCTACGGCGCGGCCAACGCCGCCCTGGGCCGGGAGGCCGTCGCGCACGTGCCCGCGGCCCGGGCCGGCATGGGCAGCGGGGCCAACAACACCGCCCGCTACCTCGGTGCCGCCATCGGCGTCACCCTCGTCGTGCTGGTCGTCGGCGCCGGCGACCCGGCCGGGACGACGGAGGGCCTGCTGGCCGGGTGGGACCGGGCGGCGCTCGGTGGTGCGGTGGTGACCCTGCTCGGCGCCCTGGTGGTCGCCGTCATCCGCCCCGCCCGCACCCCCTGACGCGGCGGCCCTAGGGTCGGCCCATGCGGGTCGTCGTCGCTCCGGACTCCTTCAAGGGCACCCTCGGTGCCGCCGCCGCGGCCGAGGCGGTCGCCGCCGGCTGGCGGGCCGAGCGCCCGGACGACGAGGTGCTCACCCTGCCGCTGGCCGACGGCGGCGAGGGCACGCTCGAGGCGCTGGGCCACGACGTGCCGGACAGCTGCTGGCGCAGCGCGGACGTGAGCGGGCCGGACGGCCGCCCGGTGCAGGCCGCCTGGCTGCTGCTCCCCGACGGGACGGCGGTGGTCGAGATGGCCCGCGCCGCCGGGCTGCCGCTGCTGGACCGGCCCGACCCGCTCGGCGCGACCACCCGCGGGCTCGGTGAGCTGCTGGCCGCCGTCGTCGCCGACCCCGGCGTGCACCGGGTGCTGCTCACGCTCGGCGGCTCGGCCACCACCGACGGCGGCACCGGCGCGCTCAGCGCGCTGGGCGCGCGGTTCCTGGACGCCGACGGCGCCGAGCTGCCGCCCGGCGGGGGAGCGCTGGCCCGGCTGGACCGGGTGGACCTCACCGCGCTGACCCCACCACCGGCCGGCGGGGTGCAGTGCCTGGTCGACGTCACCGCGCCGCTGCTCGGTCCGCTCGGGGCGGCCGGCCAGTTCGGCCCGCAGAAGGGGGCGGCCCCCGACCAGGTCGCCGCGCTGGACACCGCCCTCGCCCGGCTGGCCGACCGGCTCGGCGGCGACCGGGAGGCCCCCGGCGCCGGGGCGGCCGGGGGCACCGCCTACGGCTTCGCCGCGTGCTGGGGCGCGGAGTTCGTCAGCGGCGCGCAGGCGGTCGCCGCCGCCGCCGGGCTGGACGAGGCCCTGGCCGGCGCCGCGCTGGTGGTCACCGGGGAGGGCCAGTTCGACGCCCAGTCGCTGCGCGGCAAGGTGGTCGGCGACCTCGTCGACCGGGCCGGGCGGACCGGTGTGCCGGTGGCCGTCGTCGCCGGCCGGGTGTCCGTCGAGGAGGGTGCCGCGCTGCCGGTGCACCGGGCGCTGTCGCTCACCGACCTGGCCGGATCCGTCGACGGCGCGATGGGCGACCCCGCGCGGTGGCTGACCGTGGCAGGATCCCGGCTGGCGCGGGAACAGTCCGTCACGGTGTGACGTTCATCCGGTGCTCCCAGCTGCCCGAACGCATGTGTACGCACGCCCTCGCGGGGCATCCCTCCTCGCGGTGCGTCCCGCCGCCCGCGCCGGCCGGCTGGGCTGCGTACCGGACGAGCAGGCAGGACGAGGGGACGGCGCGACGTGGTGGAGCCCGAGCGGAGGGTCCTCGCCGACCGCTACGAGCTCGAGTCCCTGCTCGCCGCCGGGGGCATGGGCCAGGTCTGGCGCGCCCACGACCAGCTGCTCGGCCGCACGGTCGCGGTCAAGGTGCTGCGCAGCGAGTACACCGGTGACGCGACCTTCCTCGCCCGGTTCCGCGCCGAGGCCACCCACGCCGCCGCGCTGAGCCACCCCAACATCGCTGCCGTCTACGACTACGGCGAGGTGCCGGCGATCGACGGCTCCGGCGAGCACCTGGCCTACCTGGTCATGGAGCTGGTCGAGGGCGAGTCCCTCTCCACGCTGCTGGCCCGGGTGGGCCGGCTGGGCACCGACCGCACCCTGGACGTCCTCCGGCAGACCGCCTCCGCGCTGGCCGCGGCGCACGAGGCCGGTGTCGTGCACCGGGACGTCAAGCCGGGCAACGTGCTCGTCCGCTGGGACGGCACGGTCAAGATCACCGACTTCGGCATCGCCTGGTCGGCGGGCAGCGTCCCGCTCACCCAGACCGGCCAGGTCGTCGGCACGGCGTCCTACCTCTCGCCCGAGCAGGCCGCCGGCGCGCACGCCAGCACGGCCAGCGACGTCTACGCCCTGGGCATGGTCGGCTACGAGTGCCTGGCCGGCCGGCGGGCCTTCGACGGCGAGAACTCGGTGACCATCGCGCTGCGGCACCTCCGCGACACCCCCGACCCGCTGCCGGCCGACGTCCCGGCCGGGGTGCGCACGCTCATCGAGCACGCCACTGTCAAGGACCCGGTCCAGCGCTACCCCGACGGCGCCGCGTTCGTCGCCGCCGTCGACGAGCTGCTGGCCGGCCGGCAGCTGCCGCCGGTGCAGCACACCGACACGCAGAGCTTCTGGCTGCTCCCCGACGCCGCCGCGCTGGCCGGGGCGTCGACGGCGTCCGCGAGCCGCCCACCGGCGCGGTCGGGCCGGGCCGGCCGGCTGCTGGTCCCGCTGGTCGCGCTGCTGGTCGGCGCCGGGGTCGCCGCTGCCGTGCAGCAGGCGGTGCTGCCCACCGACCCGGCCACCACCGCGGCCGCCGCGGCCACCGGCCCGGCGGCCCCGACGCCCGAGGCGCTGGTGCTCGAGGCCGGGGACTACCTGGGCCGGCCGGTCGACGCCGTGGCGGCGCAGCTGGAGGCGCTGGGCCTGGTCGTGCAGCGGGAGACCGTGTCGACCGGCGACGCCGACCCGGGCACCGTCGTCGACGTCGCCCCGCTGTCGGTCCGGCTGGAGGCCGGGGACACCGTGCTGGTCAGCTACGCGGTGGCCCCGCAGACCCGGAGCAGCACCGTGCAGCCCGCCCCGCGGACCCCGGCCGAGGCCGTCGTCGCGCCGTCGACCAAGGCCGCGCCGACGCCGACCGCCGTCCCGACGCCGACGCCCACCCCGAGCGCGACCCCGACCCCCACGGCCACCCCGACCCCCACGCCGACCGAGACGTCCGCGCCCACCACGACGTCGCAGGCCCCGGAGACCGACGACGGCGAGGGCGACGAGGACGACGACCACGGCTGGCCCGGCGGTGGGTCGCCCGCTCCGTCGTCCACGCCCACCGCCCCCCCGACGCCGACCGCCACGCCCGTCCAGGGCTGACGTCGGCGCGGGGCTGCCCGAGCGCCCCGCGCCGGTATGGTCACCGCCGACGGGCCACCGAGCCGAGGTGGTGGACCGCTGAGGTCGCGAGGGGCCGTGGTCACGCGGGCGGACGAGCCGGGTGGGGCGACCGGCGGGCGCGCGGGCGGATCCGGTGAGCCGGGTGGCGAGGTCGACCACACCGCGGTCTTCGCCGCGCTTCCGACCCCCTACCTGGTGCTGACCCCCGACCTGGTCATCGCCGACGCGAACCCCGCCTACCTGGCCCGCACCGGCCGGGAGCTCGCCGAGCTGGTGGGCCGCGACGTCTTCGAGGCGTTCCCCGGCAACCCCAACGAGGTCGACCCCGACGGCGGCGTGGCCAAGGTGCGGGCCTCCCTGGAGCGCGCGCGGGACACCGGCCGGCCGCACACCATGTCGGTGCAGGAGTACGACATCGCCGACGGGTCCGGCGGGTTCACCAAGCGCTTCTGGAGCCTGATCAGCGTGCCGGTGCCCGACGGGCAGGGTGGCTGCCGGTACGTGCTGCAGCGCGCCGAGGACATCACCGACTACGTGCGCCAGCAGGCGCAGGCCGCCCACCCCGCGGGCACCGGCAAGAAGTGGCAGCGCCGCGTGCTGGAGGTGGAGAGCGACCTGTTCACCCGCGCCGCCGAGCTGTCCGCCTCGCGGGCGGCCGAGGCGGACACCGCCCGGCGGCTCGCCGCGCTCTCCGGGGTGGCGCTCGCGCTGGGCCGGGCCGAGACGTTGGACGACCTGGCGCGGGTGGTGACCCAGAAGGGGCTGGTCGCCCTGGCCGCGCACGGCGGCGCGGTGGCCGTCTGCGAGGACGGCGACCTGCACCTGGTGCTCAGCGAGGGCATCAGCCCGCTCGGCGTCGGCCCGGACACCGTGCTGCCGCTGGAGGCGCCCTACCCGGGCTGCGTCGCCGCGCGCACCGGTGCGCGGGTGCTGCTCCCCGACCGCGCCAGCAGCGAGGCGTTCTCCCCTGAGCTCGCCGAGCTGGTGGCGGCCACGGGCGTCGAGGCGTGGGCGGCGGTGCCGCTGGAGAGCGGCGACCGGCGGATCGGGTCGCTGAGCGTGGGGTGGACGACGCCCACGACGCTCGACCCGGCCGACCTGGAGCTGCTGCTGGCGCTGGCCGCCCAGTGCGCGCAGACCGTGGAGCGGATCCGCGCCCGCGAGGCCGAGCAGGCCCGCAACGACGCGGTGCGGGGCATCGCCGAGGTGCTGCAGCGCAGCCTGCTCACCGACCCGCCGGAGCCCGACCACCTGGAGGTCGCCGTCCGGTACGTGCCGGCGGCGACCGACGCGCAGGTCGGCGGCGACTGGTACGACGCCTTCCTGCTCGGTGACGGCCGCACCGCGCTGGTCATCGGCGACGTCACCGGGCACGACCGGTACGCCGCTGCCGCGATGGCGCAGGTGCGCAACGTGCTGCGGGGCGTCGCGCACTGCCAGCAGGGGTCGCCGGCCACCGTGCTGACCGCGCTGGACCGGGCGATGCGCGACCTGGCCGTCGACACCCTGGCCACCGCCGTCCTGGCCGTCGTCGAGCAGCGCCCCGAGGACGCCGATCGCGGCGTGCGGGTGCTCCGCTGGAGCAACGCCGGGCACCCGCCGCCGATGCTGCTCAGCCCGGAGGGCCGGGTGACCGTGCTGGAGCAGGACCCGGACCTGCTGCTGGGGCTCGACCCGTCGGCACCCCGCGCCGACCACGTGCAGGAGCTGCGGCCCGGCGCGACCGTGCTGTTCTACACCGACGGCCTCATCGAGCGCCGGGGGGTCGCGCTCGACGCCGGGATCAGCTGGCTCGCCGGCGTGCTGGCCGCCGGGGCGGAGCTCTCGGTGGACGAGCTCTGCGACCGGCTCCTCGGTGAGCTCGCCGGTGCGGTGGAGGACGACGTGGCGCTGCTGGTCGTCCGCACCCACCCCGAGGACCGCCGCCGCCCACCGGAGGCGGGACCCGCCCGGGTGCCGGCGGGCCACAGCGCGGTCAGCCCGCCGAGCCCCTGACCTGCCGCGCGGGCAGCAGCCGCCGTCCCGCCGCCCGGCAGCCCAGCACCAGGCACGCCGCGGCGGCGGCCAGCGCCAGCCGACCGGGGCTCGCCTGCACCCCGCCGAGGAGGACGCCGACGACGGCCGCGCCCAGCGCCGCTCTCAGCAGGGAGTCGCGCCCGGTGCGCAGGCCGCCGACCGCGAGCAGCAGACCGGCGACGACGGCGACCCGGGCGGGCGAGGCCGCGCCGGGCAGCTGACCGGTCCAGGGCAGGCCGAGGGCGGCGACGGCGAGCCCGCCGGCGGCGAGGTACCAGCCGCGCGGGCTGCTCACTCGGTGCGGCCGGGGGCCGACCAGAGCGCGGCCGCCGCCGCGGCGAGGGCGGCGGTGAGCCAGAACCCGCGGTCGGTGGGGGCGATCGGCAGCGCGACCAGCACCCAGAACGTGGCCAGCGCCGCGGCGCCGACGGCGCCGGTGCGCCATGCCGTCCGTGCGGGCAACCGGCCGGTCAGCGCGCCGAGCGGCGCCACGAGGACGACCAGCGCCCCGACGGTCGCGAGCGCGGACCAGGTCGGCACGAGCTCCCACAGCGACGCGCTCTCGAAGTCGAGCGCCAGCCCCAGCTCCAGCAGCAGGACGGCGAGGACGGCCAGCCCCAGCGAGAGCACGACCGCCCCGCCGCGGCGGGCGCCGTCACCGCGGCCAGCGGCGACCGGCGGTGCGACGACGCGCCCGCGGCATGCGCGGCGCCCGGCGTCCCCGGCGTCGTGCCCGGCCCGGCGGACGGCGGCGGGAGGGTCGCCGTGCTGCTCCCACTGGCCGTGACCGGTGGGCGGTCGGGGAAGCCGGGGACCAGGTCCAGCGGACCGGTGCCGTGCCCGCGCAGCTGCTCCGTCGCGTGGCTGCCGGCCGGGGGAGCAGGATCGGCCGGGGGCGTCCAGTCCTGCGCCACCTGGGTCGGCGGGTCGTCGGGGCCGGGCGCCGCGGTGGGGCGCTGGCTGGGGGGCAGCAGGATCGACTGGGTGCGCGGGCCGTCGTCGTCCGGGCCCTGCGGGTGGGGCTGCGGTTCGGGGATCGGCGGGTGGGGCTGGCTCATCTGTCCTCCTGGTGACGGGCGTGGGGCGCGCCCCCGGCAGCGGTGCCGACCGGGTCGGACCGCGTGGCGGTCCGGCAGTCACCGTAGCTGCGCGGCGTCCTAGGGTCGGGGCGTGGCAGTGCGTGCGGGCATCGTGGTGACCGGTACCGAGGTCCTGACCGGGCGGGTCGCCGACCGCAACGGTCCGTGGCTGGCAGAGGCGCTCCGGGCGCGGGGGGTCGACGTCGGCTCGGTGGTCGTCGTCGGGGACCGGCCCGAGGACCTGCACGCCGCGCTGGCCTTCCTCACCGGCAACGGCCTGGACCTGGTGATCACCACCGGGGGGCTCGGCCCGACCGCCGACGACCTCACCGCGGCGGTGGTGGGGGAGTTCCAGGACCGCCCGTCGGAGGTGGACCCGGCTCTGGAGGAGCGGATCGCGGGTGTGGTGGCCCGGCTGAGCGCGCGGCGGGGCTGGCTGATGGACCCGGAGGCCACGGCCGCGGGGGTCCGCAAGCAGGCCCTGGTGCCGGTCGGCGCGACCGTGCTCGAGCCCGTGGGCACCGCTCCCGGACTGGTGGTGCCGGCCGCCGAGGGGCGCAGCGGCCCGCCGGTGGTCGTGCTCCCCGGGCCGCCGTCGGAGCTGCAGGGGATGTGGCCGGCCGCGCTGGCCGCCGACCCGGTGCAGGCGGCGCTGGACGGGGCCACCGAGCTGCGGCAGCAGACGTTGCGGCTGTGGGGGACCCCGGAGTCGGAGCTCGCGGCGACCCTGCGCCGGGTCGAGGACCAGCTGACCGGGCTCGAGGTGACCACCTGCCTGCGGGACGGCGAGCTGGAGATCGTCACCCGCTACGCCTCGGACGCCGAGCCGGCCTACGCGCGGCTGACCGAGGCGATCAGCAGCGACTTCCCCGACACCCTGTTCAGCACCGGGCCTACGCCCGACGCCCTGGTCGCCGGTGCGTTGGTCGACCGGGGCTGGAGGGTGGCCGTGGGGGAGTCCTGCACCGGTGGGCTGCTCACGGCCCGGCTGACCGCGGCGCCCGGGTCGTCGGCGTGGGTGGTGGGCGGGGTCGCCGCCTACGCGAACAGCGCGAAGGAGCAGCTGCTCGGTGTGCCGGCGGCGACGCTGGCCGAAGCGGGTGCCGTCAGCCCGGAGGTCGCCCTGGCGCTGGCCGAGGGGGCGCGGAACCGGTTCGGGGCCGACCTCGGGATCGGGGTCACCGGTATCGCCGGCCCGGGAGGCGGGACGGCCGACAAGCCGGTGGGCACCGTCCACCTCGCGGTCGTCGGGCCGGCGGGCACCCTGACGAAGGCGGTCGTGCTGCCCGGCTCGCGGGAGGCGGTCCGGCAGCGGACGACGACGCTCGCGGTCCATCTGCTGCGGCAGCTGCTCCTGGGCGGGCCGCCCGCCTGAGCCGGCCGTTCCACGTGGAACAGCCGGTGACTCGGTACACCGGTTCGTGGACGCAGGGTCACGCCATCCCGACCGCGTTCTCATGATCGGTCAAATACCGCCCGTTCCGGTTCTACCTCTCTTGTGCGGTGGAGGAGCGTGCACCCATGCCGGAGTCCGGGAGTGGCGCTGCCCCGCGCCCTCCCGCGCGCCGGTCGTGGTTCCGCCGCTTGGTGGTGACCGCCGGTCTCACCACGGGCGGGTGCCTGGCCGTCGGTCTCGCAGCCGGGACCGCCGTCGCGGAGGACGTGCTCCCGGGCGAGCCGCTGGATTCCGTGGTGACGACGGTGGCCACGGCGGGGGACGTCGTGCCGAGCGATGTCGTGCCGCCGGCACCGACGTCGGCCGGTGCCGGGCCGGCTGACCTGCCGCCGGTCGCCGTGGCGCCACCGACGACACCCCCCGTTGACCCGGCTCCGTCCGGGCTCGTCCCAGACGCGCCGGTGCCTGACCTGCCGGTACCTGATGTCCCCGTGCCTGATGTCCCCGTGCCTGACGTCCCCGTGCCGGACGTCCCCGTGCCTGACTTCCCCGTGCCGGACGCCTCCGTGCCGGACGTCCCCGTACCGGACGTCCCGATGCCGGACGCCTCCGTACCGGACGTCCCGGTGCCGGACGTTGCCGTGCCGCAGGTTCCCATGCCTGACCTCCCGGTGCCTGGCGGTCAGCAGCCGGGTCCCCCCACGGAGCCGGCGCCACCCGTGTCGGTGGAGCCTGTACCCGACCTGCCCTTGCCTCCGGTGACGGTGCCCGACGTCCCGTTGCCTCCGGTGACGGTGCCCGACGTCCCGTTGCCTCCGGTGGCGGTGCCCGACGTCCCGTTGCCTCCGGTGGCGGTGCCCGACGTCCTGTTGCCTCCGGTGGCGGTGCCCGACGTCTCCGTGCCGGACGTCCCGGTGCCTGACGTCTCCGTGCCTGACCTCCCGGTGCCTGACGGTGACCAGCCGGGTCCCTCCACGGAGCCGGCTCCTGTCGTGTCCCTGCCGCCAGGCGTCCCCGACGTCATCGTGCCGCCGATGCCGCTGCCGGACGTGCCGGATCTCCCGGTCCCGCCGGTCTCTGTGCCGGGGGTGTCCCTGCCGCCGGTCGTCCCGGACGTGGTCGTGCCGCCGGTCTCGCAGCCCGACCTCCCCGACGTGCCGGGTTTCCCGGACCTGCCGCTGCCGCCGGTCGTCCCGGACGTGGTCGTGCCGCCGGTCTCGCAGCCCGACCTCCCCGACGTGCCGGGTTTCCCGGACCTGCCGCTGCCGCCGGTGCGGGTGCCTCCGGTCGCGCTGCCGCACGTGCCGGACGTTGTGTTGCCGCCGGTCGTGGTCGTGCCGCCGTTCTCGCTGCCGGACGTCCCGGATGTCCCGGATCTGCCCGTGCCGCCGGTCGACGTGCCGGTTGTCCCGGATCTGCCGCTGCCGCCGGTGCGGGTGCCTCCGGTCGCGCTGCCGCACGTGCCCGAGGTCGTGTTGCCGCCGGTCGTGGTCGTGCCGCCGTTCTCGCTGCCGGACGTCCCGGATGTCCCGGATCTGCCCGTGCCGCCGGTCGACGTGCCGGTTGTCCCGGATCTGCCGCTGCCGCCGGTGCGGGTGCCTCCGGTCGCGCTGCCGCATGTGCCGGACGTTGTGTTGCCGCCGGTCGTAGTCGTGCCGCCGGTCGTGGTCGTGCCGCCGTTCTCGCTGCCTGACGTTCCGGATGTCCCGGACGTCCTGGACCTGCCGGTGCCGCCGGTGCGGGCGCCTCCGGTCGCGCTGCCGCATGTGCCGGACGTCGTGTTGCCGCCGGTCGTAGTCGTGCCGCCGGTCGTGGTCGTGCCGCCGTTCTCGCTCCCGGATGTCCCGGATGTCCCGGACGTCCCGGATCTGCCGCTGCCGCCGGTGCGGGTGCCTCCGGTCTCGCTGCCCGACCTGCCGGACGTGCCCGGTCTCCCGATGCCGCCGGTCTCGCTGCCGGACGTGCCCGAGGTCGTGTTGCCGCCGGTCGTGGTCGTGCCGCCGTTCTCACTGCCCGACCTGCCGGATGTCCCGGACCTGCCTGTGCCGCCGGTCGAGGCGCTGCCGGTCGTCCCGGTCGTAGTTGTGCCGCCGCTCCCGCTGCCCGACCTGCCGGTCATCGTCGTTCCGGTGGTCTCGGGCCCGACGCCGGTCGCGGTGCCGGACCTGACGGTCCCCGGGGTCGTGCTGGAGCCGGCCGTCGCGGTGCCCGTCGTTGCGGTGCCCGTCGTTGCGGTGCCCGTCGTTGCGGTGCCCGTCGTTGAGGTGCCCGTCGTCGAGGAGTCCGTCGTCCCGGCGCCGACGACCCCGGTGGACGCGGACCCGCCGGTGGTGGCACCGGTGGAGGCGGTCACGGTGGAGGCGGTCCCGGCAACCACCCCGGTGACTGCTGACCCGGCGGCGCCGGCTACCGAGGCAGCCACACCGGCGGCTGCGGCGTCCGTGCAGCCCGCCACCACCGCCGCCGCCGCGCCGACCTCCGAGGTGCCGAGCTCGGGCTCGACCTCGGTGACCGCGCCGGTCGTCGTCCCGGCGGCTGGTTCCTCCGGAACTGCCTCCGTGCTGGAGGTCAGCGACCTCTGCGTCGTGGCCGACTCCGCTGACCCGGGCAGCACCGACCGGTCGTCCACGCGGTCCGGACCCCCGTCGCACGCCCAGCGCACCGCGCCGGTCCCGGCCGCTCCGGCGAGCCCGGCCGCGCCGCACGACCCGCCGGCCCCGGCACCGCTGCCCGCCCCGGCTCCGACGGCGCCCGCGACTCCCGTGCCGCCGACGCCGACGTCCCCGGGCGGCGCCAACTGGTCGCCGCTCGGCGCCCTGCACGCCACGCTCCCCACGCTGCCGGTCCAGCCGGCGCTGGCGGACCTGGTCTCCACGGCCCCGGTCCGCACCCTCCAGGACGGCTTGCTCCCCGAGCCGTCCTCCTCCCCCGACTAGGGGTCCTCTCCGCAGCTGCGGCTCGTGCCGACCTGCGCCGTCCCGGCGTGCGTCCCCCAGCCCGGCTGCTCCGCCGTGCCAGGCCGCCCGCGGCCTCGGCAGGCGGTGAGTGAGAACTGCCGATGACCGGCCACCCCTCCAGCGCCCCGGCGCCGAGGGACACGGCCTGACGGTGGCGCCACGGGGGCCACCGCCTGCTGGATCGGGGCCCCGACCACGGGGCGGGGCCCCGACCTCGGACCGACGGTGGCGCCACGGGGGCCACCGCCTGATGGATCGGGGCCCCGGCCACGGGGCGGGGCCCCGACCTCGGACCGACGGTGGCGCCACGGGGGCCACCGCCTGATCGGTCAGGGCCCCGGCCACGGGGCGGGGCCCTGACCACCACGGACTGCCGGGGTCACTCTCGGGGGCGGATCCCGGCTCCCCTGCCCGCCCGGGTGTCGATCGGCACCCGGGCGGGCACCTGGTCCCGGTGACCACCCTGACGCTGCACGCCACCGGACCGGTCGCCCCGGCCGAGGCGTGGGACCGCTACCTCCACCCGGCCCGCTGGTCGAGCTGGGCACCGCAGATCCTGGGCGTCGACACAGCTGCAGACCGGATCACGCAGGGCGTGACCGGTCGGGTGCGCGGCCCGCTCGGGGTGACCGTGCCGTTCGTCGTCGACGAGGTGGACGACGGCTCGCGGCGGTGGCGGTGGACGGTCCAGGTCGGACCGGCCCGGATGACGCTGCTGCACTGGGTGACCTCCGGGCCCGACGGCGGGACGACGACCGGCCTGCGCGTGCGCGGCCCGCTCCCGCTGGCCGCCGGTTACGCGCCGGCCGCCCTCGTCGCGCTGCACGGCCTCGTCCGCAGCTGAACGCGTCCCGGCCCGGGGCCGACGTCTCGTACGGTGCGTCCATGAGCGTCACGCACCAGGTGACCAACCAGGTCCCGCCGCTGGTCGGGCACGACCCGATCGCCGGGGACGCCGCGCTGTCCGAGGCCTGCCTGCGGCACGCCGACGCCGGCGCGCTCGCCTCGCTGGCCGGGCTGGGTGCCCTGGCCGGCAGCGAGCAGGCGCAGGAGTGGGGTCGGCTGGCGAACGAGAACCCGCCCCGGCTGCGCACCCACGACCGGTACGGGCACCGGGTCGACGAGGTCGAGTTCCACCCCGCCTGGCACGAGCTCATGGGCGCGGCGATCGGGCACGGCCTGGCGGGCGCGCCCTGGGCGGACCAGGCGGCCGGTGACCGGCACGCCCACGTCCGCCGCGCGGTCGGGTACCTCGGCTGGACGCAGGTCGAGATGGGCCACGGCTGCCCGGTGACGATGACCTACGCCGTCGTCCCCGCGCTGCGCCGGACGCCGGACCTCGCCGAGGCGCTGGAACCGGCCCTGACCAGCCGCGTGTACCAGTTCGGGCTCACCGACCCGCAGACCAAGCGCGGCCTGGTGGCCGGCATGGGGATGACCGAGAAGCAGGGCGGCTCCGACGTCCGGGCCAACACGACCACGGCCACCGCCCGCAGCGACGGCAGCTGGTCGCTGACCGGGCACAAGTGGTTCACCTCCGCGCCGATGAGCGACCTGTTCCTGGTGCTGGCGCAGACCGGCGAGGGGGTCTCCTGCTTCCTGGTCCCCCGGGTGCTGCCCGGCGGCGAGCGCAACGCCTTCGCGCTGCAGCGGCTCAAGGACAAGCTGGGTGACCGGTCCAACGCCTCCAGCGAGGTCGAGTTCGACGGGACGACGGGCTGGCTGGTCGGCGAGCCCGGCCGGGGGGTCCCGGCGATCATCGAGATGGTCGCCACCACCCGGCTGGACTGCGTGCTGGGCTCGGCAGCCACCGTGCGCGCGGCGCTGACCCAGGCGGTGCACCACGCCCGGCACCGGCGGGCCTTCGGCGCGCTGCTGGCCGAGCAGCCGCTGATGCAGAACGTGCTGGCCGACCTGGCGCTGGAGAGCGAGGCGGCCACCGCGCTGGCCGTCCGGCTGGCTGCGGCCCAGGACGCGGGGGAGCGGGACTACCTGCGGCTGGCCGGCGCGGTCGCCAAGTTCTGGGTCTGCAAGCGCGCCCCGGTCGCGGTCGCCGAGGCGCTGGAGGTGCTCGGGGGCAACGGCTACGTCGAGGAGTCGGGGATGCCGCGGCTCTACCGGCAGGCGCCGCTGAACTCCATCTGGGAGGGCTCCGGGAACGTCATCGCCCTCGACGTGCTCCGCGCGCTGGGCGCCGGCTCGTCGTCGCTGGCCGCGGTGACCGCCGAGCTGGACGCCGCCCGGGGCGCGGACACGCGGTACGACGCCGCCCTCGACCGGTTGGCCCGCGAGCTCGCCGACCCCGAGCAGCTGCCGCTGCGGGCGCGGCGGATCGCCGGCCGGCTCGCGCTGTGCCTGCAGGCCGCGCTGCTGCTGCAGCACGCCCCGGCCGCCGTCGCCGACGCCTTCTGCGCCACCCGGCTGGGCGGTGACTGGGGCGCGGTCCTGGGCACCCTCCCGCCGGGCACCCCGGTCGCCGAGCTGGTCGACCGTGCCGCCGTCGTCCCGGCCTGAGGCGCGGGTGGGCGGGCGCCGGGGTCGGCGGCGGGCGACCAGTCCCACGGTCAGCCCGGTCGACCGGCACACTGACCCGGTGACCGAGACCTACGCCGTGGAGACGACCTCGGACGACGGCTACGACGCGGACGGCGTCCGTCCGGCGCTGGACCTGCTGGTGTGGGACGCCCCCAACATCGACATGACCCTGGCGAACGTGATCGGGGCCCGGCCGACCGCGGCCTCCCGGCCGCGGTTCGACGCGATCGCCGCCTGGTTCGTCGACGGCGCCGAGGACCCGGGCGCGCCGGTGCAGCCGGAGGTCGAGGCCTGCGTCTTCGCCAACGTGCCGCCGCAGCACGCCACCTCGTTGCAGCGCTGGGTGGAGGCTCTGCGCAGCTTCGGTTACGCCGTCTTCGCCCGGCCCAAGCTGCAGCCCGACGACGACATCGACCAGTCGATGCTGGACCACATCAGCGTCCGGGCGCACAGCCACCAGCTGCGCCGGCTCGTCGTCTTCTCCGGCGACGGGCGCAACTTCGCCGAGCCGCTGGAGGACCTCGCCCGGTCCGGCACCGAGGTCGTCGTCGTCGCCTTCAGCGAGGTCGCCGGCTACGCCATCACGTCGGACCTGCTGCACTTCGTCGACATCGAGGACGTCCCCGGCGCCTTCGCCGTCCCGCTGGACCGGGTCCGGCTCGACGCGCTGCCGGTGGACGGCGCCTGGCTGCGGCCGACCAAGAGCCTGCGGGACGCAGCCGGCGCCTTCACCGCCCGCCGCGGCTGACCCTCAGCGGCGGGCGAGCCGCCGCACGCCGGCGGTGTAGGGCAGCGAGTAGTGCTCGAAGACGGCCGGCTCCTCCTCCACGCTGAGCTCGCCGTCGGTGTCGATCGACGGCGCGTTCTTCGCCAGGTCCTTACTCACGGTGACCCGGATGTGGTCCGGCGCGACCGTGGCGTTGGTCAGCGGGACGAAGGTCAGCTTGTGGCGGCCGATCATGCCGGTCACGACAGCGGCGAAGAACGGCAGGTCGGTCGTGGTGTCCACGTACACCGACTCGAGCGTGCCGATCTTGCTCCCGTCGGGGTCGACGACGTTCTTGGTGCGCCAGTCACGGATGTTCTCGGCCGGGAACACGGCTCCTCCTTCAATCGCGGACAACCGTTCTCCCATGCCCGGCCCGCGGCCGGCTGAACCGTTGACCAGCGGAATCGGGTACCCCCGAGGGGTGTTGCACAGGGTGCAGACAACGCGAGGAGGACCCGTGAAGGGTGACCGTGTCGAGGTCGTCGTCGACGCCGGCGGCAGCAGCCGCACCTACGAGATCGAGGCCACCCGGGCCGGCCGCCGGGTGGAGACCACCCACGGGCGCGGGCTCGTCGAGGTCACCGAGGTGACCCGCGGCGGCACCCCGGTGCGCACCGCCCGGTTCATGGCCGGCCGGGTGCTGGCGCTCGTCGAGCACCCGGCCCCCCGCCGGGCCGAGGACGACGAGCCGGCGGGCGCACCTGGGAAGGACCCCCGTGCCCCCCACGACTCGCAGGCTCGCCGCGGGCCCCTGCACGAGGGCCGCGGGACGCTGCGACGGGCCGGCTGAGGGAACACCCCCTGCCCCCCACGACTCGCAGGCTCGTCGCGGGCCCCTGCAGGGGGCCGGCTGAAGCCTGCGACGAGGCCGCGGGCCCCTGCGCGGGGGCCGCGGCGCCCTGCAACGAGCTGGTCGTGATGGTGGGGCTGCAGGGCGCCGGGAAGACGACGTGGGTCGCCGAGCACCTGGCCGGCACGCACGTCGTCGTCAGCAAGGACCACTGGCCGAACGCGCGGCACCGGGAGGCCCGGCAGCGCCGGGTGGTCGCCGGGCTGCTCGCCGAGGGCGCCAGCGTGGTCGTGGACAACACCGACCCGTCGCCCGCCGAGCGGGCGGCGCTGGTCGAGCTCGCCGTCGCCGCCGGCGTCCCGGCGCGGGCGGTGTTCCTCGACGTCCCGCTGGAGACCTGCCGGCGGCGCAACGAGGCCCGCAGCGGGCGCGCCCGGGTACCCGACGTCGGGCTGTTCAGCACCGCCGCCCGGCTCGTGCCGCCGAGCACCGCCGAGGGCTTCGCCGACGTCCGGGTGGTGCGGGGCTGAGCGCTATGCGGCCGGGCCGGAGGAGGAGCGCGGCCGGGGCAGCGCCTCGGCCGAGCTGAAGCCGGAGGGCAGCCGGGCCCAGACGTGCTTGCGGCCGGGCTCGCTGCACCAGCCGTAGTCGATGGACAGCTGGGCGACCATCGGCAGCCCCATCCCGCCGTAGGCGGGGTCGCGGTCGACCGCGGGCTGCGGAGGGGACTCCGGCGCGCCGTCGGTGAGCACGATCAGCCAGCCGGTGGGCAGCGCGACGATCAGCGCCACGACCGAGCCGCCACCGTGCCGCAGCGCGTTGGAGGACAGCTCCTCGAACACCAGCAGCAGGCCCTCGCGGGCGTCCTCGGTCGACCGGGAGGCCAGCGACGGGTGCGCCAGCCGGGCACGCAGGTCCATCCGCACCCGCGAGGCGTCGTGCACGGTGGGGAGCTCCCACCGCCAGACGTCACCCTCCTCGGAGGGCACCGCGGCAGACGGCCAGACCAGTGCACCCACAGTCAGCCCCTCCCGTCGGCGGTTGCTCCGCCCGGACCATGGTGGACGACGTCGTCCGAGACTGCAGCACGGGGGGTCCGGCACGCCGTGCCGCGGTTCAGCCGGGGGGTGTGCTCCCCGGGCGGGCGGAGCCCTCGGGCATGCCCTCCACGTCCAGCCGCTCGAGCAGCCCGGTCAGCTCCAGCGGGCCGGTGACGATCCGGCTGGTCGCCACCACCCGGACGTGCTTGCCGGCCGCCTCGGGGTGCTGGCTCACCCAGACCAGGGCGGTCACCCCGGCCGACCCGAAGAACGTGACCCCGGACAGCTCGATGGTCAGCAGGCGCCCGGCCCGGCGCAGGGCGTCGAGCAGGGACTGCTGCAGCAGCGGCCCGGCGGCGGCGTCGAGCTCCCCGGCCACGTGCGCGACGACCTGCCCCTCGGCGGGGCCGTCGGTGAGCGTGACGGTGAACGGCGCCGCCTCGGCTGCCGACCTGACCGTGTTGATGAGTCCTCCTCGCGCGACCCGTCCGGGACGCCGCGCTCCGTGCTCTCCGCCGTGTCCTCGACGGGTCCCTGCCGTGGATCGTGGCCGCTGCCCGACGGGATCCGGAACCGTTCCGCCCGTCCGGTACCCCGATGGGGGGGGACCGCTCAGACCCCGGCAGGCGTGGCTGCTCCGTCACCGTAGGCGACCAGCCGGCTGACCAGGAACTCCACCGCTGCAGGGCTGTCCACGCCCTCGGCGACCGCGATCGCCGCTGGCGACGCGGACACGGTGCGCCGGTCGACCAGCGTCTGCCCGCGTGCGGCGCCCGGGCCGGTGTCCACGACCACGTCGCGGCGCACGGTGCGCAGCGTGCCGGGCACGATCGCCTCGGTGAGCGCCAGCGCGTCGTGCACGACCACGCCGTCGGTCCCGTAGCTGCTCCGCGCGTGGTCCAGGTACTGCCGCAGGATCGCGGCGGCCCGGGCGCCGACCTCGCCGGCCGCGGCGAACCGGGCGATGCCGGCCTCGGTGAGCACGGTGGGCAGGGTGACGTCCAGCCCCACCATCACCGTCGGGAGGCCGGCGCGGAACACCACCGCGGCCGCCTCCGGGTCCGCCCAGACGTTGAACTCCGCCGCCGCGGTGACGTTGCCACCGCGGCTCGCGGACCCGCCCATGACGACCAGCCGGCCGATCCGGGCGGCGGCGTCGGGGTAGACGGCGAGCAGCAGCGCGATGTTGGTCAGCGGGCCGATCGCGGCCACCGTGACCGGCTCGTCGCTGGTCATCAGCAGGTCGGCCAGGGCCACCACCGCGGGCCGCGGGTCCACCGACGCCGGGGAGGGCGGCAGGACGACGCCGCCCAGCCCGGCCGCGCCGTGCACGTGCCCGGCCCGCTCCGCCTGCGGCACCACCAGCGAGGTCGCGGCACCGACGGCGACCGGGACGTCGGAGCGGCCGGCCAGGTGCAGCACCCGCAGCGCGTTCTCCGTCGTCTGCGCCAGGTCGACGTTGCCGTGCACCGTGGTGACCAGGCGCAGGTCCACCTCCGGGCTGGCCAGCGCCAGCAGGACGGCCAGGGCGTCGTCGATGCCCGGGTCGGTGTCGATGACGAGAGGGGTCGCAGCCACGGCGACATCCCACCAGACGCGTGCGACACGCCGGTGCGTCGCCCCGGGCGCCGAGGTCATCGCCCGCCCGACCGGCTGCTGACCTGGGCTTTCCCGCGCGGCAGTCGACAAGTGACCGCCCCGGCAGGCGGGTCACCGACCGCCCGGAGGAGGTCCCGCAACGGTTCGGTCACGCGGCCGGACGGGGGCGTCCCGGGACGGGGTCGGCGGGCGTCGCCGTCCGTAGGTTCCTCCTCAGCCGCGGTCCCTTCCCCGACCGCGGCAACCACGTCCCGGAAGGCGGCACCGATGGCAGTGCAGATCGCACCGGGCACCCGCGGCGACGTGCGCGCCGTCGGGTCCGCCGGTCTCCCCAGGCTGTTCGGCACCGGCCCCACCCAGCCGGCCGAGCTGCACGTCGGCGCCGACCTCGCCGCCGACCTCGCGGTCGGGCTGGCCGTCGGGCTCGCGGTGGGCGTGCTGGGCGTCGAGCCCGGCAGCCCGCCGGCTGCCGGGTCGCCGGTCCCCTCCCGCTGGCGGCGGGCCCACCGGCGGCTGGCCGGCTGGGGTGCCGGTGCCGACGGCGCGCACCTGAGCTGGCGGAGCACGCCGCTGCGGGTCCACCGGCTGGGCGACGGGCGGGCCCCGGTCACGGCTGCGGTCACGGCCCCGGTCACGGCTGAGGCCACCCGGGTGGCTCCGGCGCCGGCCGCTGCCCCCGCGCCCCCGCGTCCGGCGCCGGTGGACCTCGAGCTCGAGGCGGCGATCGCGTTCGCCACCGACTTCTCCGTGGACCTGCTGCGCACCCCGGTCCGGTTCGCCGCCCCCGCGCCGCGGCTGACCGCACCGGTGCGGTCGCTGCTCGCCCGGCTGCGCGGGCTGACCCGGCACGCGGCCGGCTGGGGTGCCGGGCAGCACGGCGCGCGGCTGAGCTGGGACCGGCCGGTCCCGCCGCCGGTGTACCGCCTGGTCCTGCCGCCGCTCCCCGAGGTCCGGCATCGGGCCCCGGACGACGAGCCCGCCCACGAGCGGGAGCTGCCGACCACCCCACCGCCCCGCCGGCACTCGTGGCAGCGCGCGCACCGCCGTCCAGTCCTTAGGCTGGCTACGTGTTCACCACGCGTCCGGAACTGGCCGGCACCTTCGGGATGGTCGCCTCGACCCACTGGCTCGCCAGCGCGGCAGGCATGGCGACCCTCGAGGCCGGCGGCAACGCTTTCGATGCCGCGGTCGCTGCGGGCCTCACCCTGCAGGTCGTCGAACCGCACCTCAACGGGCCCGGTGGGGAGGTCCCCGTCCTCTTCGCCCGGAGCCCGCGGGCAGCCACCGGCGCGGGGGAGCCCGTCGTCCTGTCCGGTCAGGGGGTCGCCCCCGCGGGCGCCACGATCGAGGCCTACAGCCAGCTGGGACTCGACCTGGTCCCGGGCACCGGGCTCCTCGCCGCCACCGTGCCAGGCGCCCTCGGCGCGTGGCTGACCCTCCTCCGCGACCACGGCACCCTGCCGCTGGACGCCGTCCTCCGCTTCGCCATCGAGTACGCCGAGCACGGCCACCCGCTCCTCCCGCGGGTCGCCGCGACCGTCGCCTCGGTCTCCGAGCACTTCCGTTCCCACTGGCCTACCTCGGCCGCCACCTGGCTCGCCCCCGACGGAGCACCCCCCACCGCCGGCCGCCTGTTCCGCAACCCGGTCCTCGCCTCGACCTACCGCCGACTGCTCGACGCAGCGCGCGGTCCCTCCCGAGAGGCGCAGATCGACGCGGCACTCGCGGCCTGGTACCAGGGGTTCGTCGCCGAGGCGATCGACGAGTTCTCCCGGTCCCCGGTCATGGACGACTCCGGTCGTCCGCACCGGGGGTTCCTCACCGGAGCAGATCTCGCCGGCTGGCGCCCGACGTACGAGCCGCCGGTCACCCTCGACTGGCGTGGGTGGACGCTCGCGAAGGCCGGGCCGTGGTCCCAGGGCCCGGCGCTGCTCCAGGCGCTCGCGATGCTGGACGGCCACCCGGCGGCAGGTGCCGGGGCCGGGTACGTGTCGGGCACCGCCGACGCCGACCTGGTCCACGCCAGCGTGGAGGCGGTGAAGCTGGCCATGGCCGACCGCGAGGCCTGGTACGGCGACACGGCACAGGCACCGGTGGACGACCTCCTGTCCGCCACGTACACGGAGCACCGGCGGGCGCTCATCAGCGACCGGGCCAGCACCGAGCTGCGGCCCGGCTCGCCCGGTGGGCGCCCGCCCAGGCTCCCGGCCTTCGTCACCGACACCTCGGCCAGGCTCCGCCCCTCGGCCGGCACCCTCGCCGGAGTCGGCGAGCCCACCGTCGACACCCGCGGCACGACCCGCGGCGACACCTGCCACGTCGACGTCGTCGACCGCTGGGGCAACCTCGTCTCGGCCACCCCCTCCGGTGGCTGGCTGCAGAGCTCCCCGACCATCCCGTCGCTGGGGTTCGCGCTCGGCACCCGGGCGCAGATGTTCTGGCTGGAGCCGGGGCTGCCCAACTCGCTGCTGCCGGGCAAGCGCCCGCGCACCACGCTCACCCCGTCGCTGGCGCTGCGCGGAGGGGTCCCGACGCTGGCCTTCGGCACCCCGGGCGGTGACCAGCAGGAGCAGTGGCAGCTGTGCTTCTGGCTGGCCCACGTGCTCGGCGGCCTGGACCTGCAGGCCGCGATCGACGCGCCGGCCTGGCACACCACCAGCTTCCCGTCGTCGTTCTACCCGCGGGAGACCAACCCCGGCGAGGTCGTCGTCGAGTCCCGCCTCGGCGAGCAGGCGATCACCGAGCTCCGCCGGCGCGGGCACACCGTCACCGTCGCCGACGCCTGGTCGCTGGGGCGGTTGTCGGCGGTGTCGATCGACCCGGAGACCGGCGTCCTCCGCGCGGCGGCGAACCCGCGGGGCATGCAGGGCTACGCCGTCGGCCGCTGACGGGGGATCCCGCACGGCAGCCGCCCTCCGAGGAGGCATGATCGGGGCTGCACGTCGACGGGGAGCCGACCCGTCAAGGCGGATCCAGGGGCGGGGGGCCATGTCGTCGCTCGACCCCGACCGGTTCGCCGCGGCCCGCCGGGTCGCCGCGACGGGGGTCGGGCAGCCGGGCCTGCAGCGGCTCACCGACCTGGCCGCCACCCTGCTCGGTGCGCCCTCCGCGCAGGTCGCCGTCGTCGGTGAGGTGCACACCATCGCCGGGGTCGCCGGCACGTCGGTGTGGGAGATCGGCACCGAGTACCAGCGCGAGCAGACCCTCGGCGGGGTGACCATCCGGTGCCGGGGGCCGCTGGTGGTCACCGACGCGCGCACCGACCCCCGCGTCCGCGACCTCCCCCCGGTCCGGTCCGGGGAGATCGTGTCCTACCTGGGCGTCCCGCTCGTCGACCCCGCGCAGGACCTCGTGGTCGGGGTGCTCGCCGTCTTCGGACCCGAGCCGCGGCACTGGAGCGAGGGCGACGTCGTGCTGCTCTCCCGGCTGTCCGCTCCCGTGGTCAGCGAGCTGGAGCTCGCCGCGGTCACCGCCGAGCTCGAGGCGAGCCGGGTCCGCGGCGAGCTCGCCCTGGACGCCGCGAGCCTGGGCACCTTCGACCTGGACCTGCTCACCGACCGCCTGGTGTGGGACGACCGCATGCTGGAGGTGTTCGGCTACCAGCGGGCCGAGTTCCCCGGCACCCGCAGGGCCTTCTTCGACCGGGTGCACGTCGACGACGCCGGGCGGGTCGCCGACGTGTTCCAGACGTCGCTGGACACCCGCGGCGACTTCGTCGTCGAGTACCGGGTCCAGCACCCCGACGGCGAGGTCCGCTGGGTGGAGAGCCGCGGCCGCACCCTCGCCGACGAGTCCGGGACACCGGTGCGGATGATCGGTGCCGCGCACGACACCACCGAGCGCCGGCACGCCGACGCCCGGGTGGCCCGCGTGCTGGAGTCCATGCCGACCGCGTTCTTCTCCCTGGACCGCGACTGGACCTTCACCCAGGCCAACGCCGAGGCCGAGCGGCTGCTCGGGCGCGGCCGGGACGAGCTGGTCGGCGGGGACATCTGGGCGCTGTTCCCCGCCGCCGTCGGCAGCGACTTCGAGGTCCACTACCGGGCCGCCATGGAGTCGGGGCAGCAGGCCGCCTTCGAGGCTTACTACCCGCCGCCGCTGGACAGCTGGTACGAGGTCCGCGCCTGGCCGAGCCCCGAGGGGCTCTCGGTCTACTTCCTGGACGTGACGCAGCGCCGGCGGATCGAGGAGGTCGCCCGGCGCGACGCGCGGCGGCTGGCGTTGATCGCCCGGGTCTCCGACACCCTCTCCGCCGCGCTGATCGACCGGCGCGGCGGGCACGGGGCGCTGTCCGAGCTGATGTCCGCGGTCGTGCCCGAGCTGGCCGACTGGGCGATCGCCAGCCTCATCGGTGACGACGGACGGCTGCACGACGTCGCCAGCTGGCACCGCGACCCCGACCTGCGCCCGGTGGCCGCGCAGTACGCCCGGGTGCGGCTGGCCGCGCTCAGCTCCACCGCACCGATCGTCGACGCGCTGGCCACCGGCGAGGTGACGGTGGTGCCCGACGTCGCGGCCGCCGTGGGGCGGGGACTCCCGCCGGGCGAGGCACGGGACGCCTACTGGCAGCTGGACCCGGCGACGGCGGTCGCGGTGGCGCTCGTCGCCCGCGGGCGGGTGCTGGGCGCGATGAGCCTGTACCGCGGACCCGACCGCGAGCCCATGGACGCCGCCGACCGGGCGACGCTGCGGGAGGTGGCCGACCGGGCCGCGCTCGCGCTGGACAGCGCGGCCCTGCACGAGCAGCAGCGGCGGATGGCCGAGGAGCTGCAGCGCAGCCTGCTCACCGCCCCACCGGAGCCCGACCACTCCCAGATCGTGGTGCGGTACGTCCCGGCCGTGCAGGCCGCGCAGGTCGGCGGTGACTGGTACGACGCCTTCCTGCAGCCCGGTGGCGCCACCGTGGTGGCGATCGGGGACGTCGTCGGCCACGACACGGTGGCCGCGGCGGCCATGGGCCAGCTGCGGAGCCTGCTCCGGGGCATCGCCTACAGCAGCCGGGGCGGTCCGGCGGCCGTGCTCACCGACCTGGACCGGGCGATCGAGGGGCTGCAGGTGCACACCCTGGCCACCGCCGCCGTCGCCCGGTTCGAGCAGGAGCCGGTCGACCGCGACCGCGGGGAGACCCGGTTGCGCTGGTCCAGCGCGGGGCACCCGCCGCTGCTGGTGCTGCTGCCCGACGGCCGGGTCGAGGTCCTCGCCACCGGACGGGCCGACCTGATGCTGGGCGTCGACGCGCGGGCGGTCCGCCGTGAGCAGGTCGCCGTGCTGCCCACCGGGTCCACCGTGCTGCTCTACACCGACGGCCTGGTCGAGGGACCGGACCTGCCGCTGGACGACGGCGTGGCGCAGCTGGCGGCGCTGCTCGCGGAGCTGGGCGGGCTGGGGCTCGACGAGCTCTGCGACCAGGTGCTGGCGCGGATGCGCCCGCACGGCTCCGAGGACGACGTCGCGCTGGTCGCCGTCCGGCTGCACCGGGAGGACCGCCCGCGACCGGCCGAGGCGGGACCGGAGGTCACGCCCGACACGCCCTGACGGCGGTCAGCGCCGGGGCAGCAGCGCCCAGACGCTCTTCTGACTCCCGGCCAGGTGCCAGCCGTGGTCGTCGGCCATCTCCGCGATGAGGTACAGCCCGAGGCCGCCCTGGCTCGGGTCCCGGCCGACGGCGGGCTGCGGGGGGCGCTCCGCGGCGGAGTCGCACACCTCGACCAGCCAGGCGCGCGACGTCCGCTGGACCCGGGCGCTCACCCCGCCCCCGCCGTGCCGGAGCGCGTTGGAGGCCATCTCGTCGAAGGCGAGGACGACGGCCTCGTCGAGGTCGGCCGCCGCGTCGGTCCCGTCGGACTCCGCGGCCAGACCGCGGCGGAGCTGGGCGCGGACCCGGGGCAGCTCGGAGACGTGGCCGAGCTGCCAGGCCCAGCCGTCGACGGCCGGTGGCGGTGGCGACGAGGGCCACGCCGGACCGGCCGACTCGCCCGTCACCCGCACTCCTCGTCACCCGGCCGCTGCACGCTCAGCGGCGAACCCCAGTACTGGCCCGCGCTGCAGGACCGCAAACCCGCAGGAGGACGTGACCCTCGCCTCATCCTGCCCGGCGGGGGAGGCGGGCACCAGCCGCACCCGTCGTCCTAGGGTGCGCAGCGATGGCGGAGACCGGGCTGCTGAGCGCCACCGACGTGGCGGTCGGCTACGGCGGGGAACCGGTGTGCGCCCCGGTCACGCTGTCGGTCGAGGCCGGCACGGCGGTGGCCCTGGTCGGGCCCAACGGCGCCGGCAAGTCCACGGTGCTGCAGACGATGGTCGGCCTGCTGCCGCCGCTGGCCGGGTCGGTGACCTTCGCCGGCCGGCCCGTCGACGAGCGGGCGGCGGACTTCCGCCGGGCCGTGGCCGGGGTGCTCGACGACGACGCCTTCTTCCCCTCGCTGACCGGCGAGGAGCACCTGCTGCTCACCGCCCGGGGGCACGGGGTGGTGGACGCCGAGCAGGTGGTGGCCGACCAGCTCGCCGCCTTCGGGCTCACCGAGCGGGCCGGGGCGCTGCCCACCCAGCTGTCCTCCGGGCAGCGCCGCCGGCTCGCGCTGGCCGGCGTGCTGGTGCGCCCGGCCCGGCTGCTGGTGCTCGACGAGCCCGAGCGGCGGCTGGACACCGCGATGCGGCGCAGCCTCGCCGACCGCCTCGCCGCGCTGGTGGGCACCGGCGTCGCGGTGCTGTTCGCCAGCCACGACCCGGCCTTCATCGGCACCCTCGCCGACCGCGTGCTGGTCGTCGGCGACGACGCGTGCCCGGTCGTCGCCCCCGCCGACGCGGTCGCCGCGCTCCAGGAGGGCTGAGCCGTGCCGGCCGCGGTGCCGCTGGTGGCGCGACCAGAGGACGAGTGGAGCGGCACCGCGGTCCGCCGCTACACCCGCCGGGCCACCGCCGCCCGCGCCGACACCTCGTGGCTCACCCGCGCCGGTGACCTGCTCTCCGGCCTGACCTCGGCCGGCGTCGCCGTGGCGCTGTGCGGCGGCACCGTCGCCCGGCTGCGGGAGCAGATCGCGGCGCGGCCGGCGGCGGGCTCGGCGGTGCTGCCCGGCTGGCTCACCGCGGCGGCGGTCGCGCTGGCCCTGGCGGCCGCGCTCGTGGCGCTGCTCGCCCGGCTCGGCCCGGTGAGCGCCACCCCGGCGGCCGCCGCCTGGTGGCTGTCGCTGCCGGCCGGGCGGCGCGGGCTGCTGCGCGGCGAGCTGCGCCGGGTCGCGCTGCTGGCGGGGGCGGCCGCAGCGGCGGTCGGCGTCCCGGTGGCGCTGACCCTGGCCCGCACCCCGACCGGGGTGCTCCTCGGGACCGGCGCCGCGGCGCTGCTGGCGGTCGCGGCGGTGGGGGCGCTGGTGCTCCGCCAGGCCGTCGACCGCACGCGCTGGGTGCCCGCCCTGGCCGGGGCCGTGACCGTGGCCGCGCTGGCCGGCCCCGCCGCGGTCGGCTGCCTGCTGGCGGTGGCCGGCGGCCGGCTGCCCAGCGGCGGCCGGGGCACCCTGCCGGAGCCGCTCGGCGCGGCGCTCGTCGGGCTGCTCGCCGTCGTCGCCGCCGCGAGCATGGGCGCCGCCGACCGGCGGCTGGACCGGCTGCCGGCCGGGTCGCTGCGCGCCTCCGGCGAGACGGTGCAGTACGCCACCGCGTCGGTCCTGTCGCTGGACACCCGCGAGCTCGGCCGGGCGCTGCGGACGACGGTGCGCCGGCCCCGGCGGCGGCGGTCCTGGCGCCAGGTGCGCCACCCGTGGCAGGCGGTGGTCGCCGGCGACCTGGCGGTGCTCGGCCGCTCCCCGGTGCGCTGGGGGCAGCTGCTGGCCGGCGGGGCGCTGCCGGTGCTGGCCGCCCGCACGCAGGGGCTCGCCGAGCTGCCGGCGCTGGTCGCGGTGGCCGTCGTCCTGGGGTGGGGGAGCGCGGCGGTCGCGGTGGGCGAGCCCAGCCGGCGGGCCACCGCCGCCCCGGCGGCCGACCGGTCGCTGCCGATGGCGGCCGAGGAGGTGGTCCGGGCCCGGGTGCTGCTGCCGGTCGTCGTCCTGGCCGTGGTCTGCGGCCTGTCCGCGCTGCTGGTCGGCCAGGGGACCGGCGCCCCGCTGGGGTGGCTGGCGCTGGGCGTCGCGGCAGCGCCGGCCTGGGCGGGTGCCGCCGTGCGGGCCGGCTACCGGCCCGACCTCGACTGGTCCGGGCCGGTGCTGTCCTCGCCGATGGGCGCGGTGCCGGTCGGGGTGAGCACCACCCTGGTCCGCGGGCCGGACGTCGGGGTGCTGGGCACCGCGCCGGTGGCGCTCGCGCTGCTGCTGGGCACCGTGCCGCCGGCGCTGGTCGCGGTGCAGCTGGGCTGGTCGGTGGCGCTGGCCGCCTTCGCCGTCCTCACCGCGCAGCGGGACTGACGATCAGGAGAAGACCGGGTGCCAGGCGCCGGTGAGCACGCTGGCGGTCACCGCGGCCGCGCACAGCAGCACCGCGCCGGCGACGAACCAGCCGTCCAGCGGCCGCAGCACCGAGCCCCGGGCGTTGCTGCGGGCCACGCCGGAGTCGAAGCCGCGGGCGTCCATCGCGGTGGCCAGCCGGGTCGCCCGCCGCAGCGCCCCGACCAGCAGGGTGAACGCCGTCCCGGCCAACAGCCGGGCGCCGGCGACCGGGTTCCGGCCGGCGTCCACCCCGCGGGCCCGGCGGGCCAGCCGGATCGACTCCCACTCGGTGGCCAGCAGCGGCACCAGCCGGAGCGCGGCCAGCGCGCCGTAGCCGAAGCGTGTGGACACCCGCCAGTGCAGGGTCAGCGCGTCGGCCAGCCGCACCGGGTCGGTCGAGGCGACCAGCAGCACCCCGGGCAGCGCCAGCGCGATCACCCGCACCCCCCAGGTGGCGCCGCTCTGCCAGGCCGCCGCGCCGTCCAGCGAGCCGAACGCGACGTTGACCCAGGTGATCCCGGCGGCGCTGAGCAGCAGCGGCCAGGTGCGCCGGGCGATGTCGGCCGGCCGGGTGAGCCCGGCGGCGGGCAGCAGCGCCAGCTCGGCGGCCAGCACGACCAGCGGGGTCACCAGGTCACCGCAGATCAGCAGCACGACGGTGACGACGACGACCGCGGTGAGTTGGGCGACCGGGTTGACCGCCGACAGCGGCACCGGCCGGGCCGGGCCCAGGGACAGCGGCGCGCTCATCCCACGCCCACCGGGCGGCCGAGGGTGAGCACGTCGTCGGCGAGGGCGGAGACGACGGCGGCGTCGTGGGTGACCAGGCACAGCGCCCGCTCGTCGTCCTGCTGCTCGGCCAGCAGCGCCACCAGCTCGGCCCAGGTCTCCCGGTCCTGGCCGAAGGTGGGCTCGTCGAGCACCAGCACCCGCGGGCGGGTGGCCAGCGCGGTCGCGACCGACAGCCGCCGCTGCTGGCCGCCGGAGAGGGTGAACGGGTTGGCGTCGGCGAGCGGGGCGAGCCCCAGCCGGTCCAGCAGCTCCTCGGCCGCGGCGTGCGCCTCGGCGGCGCCCGCCCCCGACCGCAACGGCCCCAGGGACAGCTCGTCGCGGACCCGGCCGGTGAGGAACTGGTGCTCGGGCTGCTGGAAGACGGTGCCGATGCGGCGGGCGAGCTCACCGGCCCGCCAGCGCGCCGGCGGCCGGTCCGGGTGGCGCAGCCCCGCGGTCAGCGCGGCCCCGGGGACGACCTCCCCGACCGTGGGGGCGCGCAGCCCGGCCAGCAGCAAGGCGAGGGTGGACTTGCCGGTGCCGTTGGGTCCGGTGACCGCCAGCGTCCGGCCGGCGCGCAGCACGACGTCGGTCGGGGCGAGCGCGGGGCGGTCGCTGCCGCGGTGCGTGTAGCCGGCGCCCACGGCGGCCAGCAGCTGCTCACCCGGCGGGTGCGGGTGCCGCGCGGGCAGCCGCAGCGGGGCCGGTCGCCAGCCCGCCGGGTGCTCCGCGGCACCGCCCCCGGGCAGCAGCTCCACCACCCGGTCGACCAGCGGCAGCCACGCCTCGACGTCGTGGTCGACCACGACCAGGGTGGCCGACCGGTCGGCCACCGCCCGGACGACGGCCGCCCGGACCAGCGCCGTGCCCTCCGGGTCGAGCTGGGCGGTGGGCTCGTCGAGCAGCAGCAGCCCCGGACGCGGGGCCAGCGCACCGGCGAGCACCAGCCGCTGCTTCTGGCCGCCGGACAGCGCGGCGGTGGCCCGGTCCCGGCCGAGGGTGAAGCCGACCGCGTCCAGGGCGGTGTCGACCGCGGGCCAGATGAGCTCCGGCGGCGTCCCGGTGTTCTCCAGGCCGAACGCCACGTCGTCACCGGCGCGGGTCATCACCAGCTGGGAGTCCGGGTCCTGGAACACCATGCCGACCCGCTGCCGCCGGCGGTCCGGGGCGTCGCCGTCGACGGTGAGCTCGCCGGCGACGTCCCCGGACTCGGGTTCCAGCAGCCCGCCCAGCGCCCGCAGCAGCGTCGACTTGCCCGCGCCGGAGGCGCCGGTGAGCAGCACCCGCTCGCCCGGGAGGACGGCCAGGTCGACGTCCCGCACCGCCCAGGCCCGCCGGGAGGCGTGCCGGAACCCCCACCCGGACAGCCGGATCGTTGTTGCACTGTGCTGGAACGGCCTCGTCCCAGGGGCCCGAGGCGCGCGGAGCGTGTCGCGGGGAGGGACGTGGTCCTTCGTCACACCCGGGTGCGGCCGGAGGCGAACGAGGACAGCGCGCCGCTGGCGGCCAGCGCGCGGGTGAGCGCCATGCCGCCGACGCCGGCGACGGCGACGGTGCTGGCGACCACCAGCAGCAGGTAGGTCGTCTTCCAGCCGCCGGTCCAGTCCGGGTAGTAGTTGACGAAGTCCAGGACGGCGGCGGCGACCCCGGCGAAGGCGGCGGCCAGCAGCGCCTGCAGCCAGCCGAAGCGCTTGTAGCGGAACAGCGCGAAGCCCAGCTCGGCGGCCGCGCCCTGGAGCAGGCCGTAGAGGATCACCAGGCTGCCGAAGTGCGAGCCCAGCAGCGCCTCGACGGTGGCGCCGATCAGCTCACCGAACAGCGCGGCGCCGGGCTTGCGGACGATCAGCGGGATGACGACCGCGGCCAGCAGCCAGACGCCGTAGAGCACGGCCTGACCGGGCGGGAACGCCGCGAACGCGGGCGCGACGGCGCTGGAGAGCAGCGACCACGCCCAGAAGACGACGCCGAAGGCGACGCCCAGCACGGCGGTGACGACGATGTCGACGGTGCGCCACCGCGGCGTCGCCGGGGCAGCATCGGACGGACGGACGGCCTGAGCGGCCATGGTGCTCCTCCAGACTCCCTGCGCCGGCATGACCCGGATCAGGTTCGAGGGTCTGCGGTTGCCCGCACTCTCAGCGCCGAAGCGCTCCCCTGTCGTGTGTGTGCGCCCACCCTAGACCGGTCGGACCGGGGCGGCTGCCCGTCGGGTGGCCGCCCCGGGCACCCGGCAGCCGGACGCGCGCCCGGCGTGCGGTGTACTGGTCAGTAGCCAGACGGGTGCGCGCAGCGGGGGAGGGCCTCCACGCGGCCTGCCGACCAACTCGACGAGGAGATGCAGTGGCACAGCAGCGGACGGCGATCATCACCGGGGCAGCGCGGGGCATCGGCGCGGCCGTCGCCCGGCGGTTCGCCCAGGACGGCATGCAGGTCGCCGTGCTCGACCTGGACGAGGCGGCCTGCAAGGGCACCGTCGAGGAGATCCAGCGGGCCGGTGGCGAGGCGCTCGCGGTGGGCGCCGACGTCGCCGACGAGAGCTCCGTGGCGGCGGCGGTGGAGCGGGTCGCGCAGGAGCTCGGCGCGCCGACCGTGCTGGTCAACAACGCCGGCATCACCCGGGACAACCTGCTGTTCAAGATGAGCGTCGCCGACTGGGACGCGGTCATGGGCGTGCACCTGCGCGGTGCGTTCCTGATGAGCCGCGCGGCGCAGAAGCACATGGTCGAGGCCGAGTTCGGCCGGATCGTGAACCTCTCCAGCGTCTCGGCGCTGGGCAACCGCGGCCAGGTCAACTACTCCGCCGCCAAGGCCGGCATGCAGGGCTTCACCAAGACCCTCGCCATCGAGCTGGGCCGCTGGAACGTCACCGCCAACGCGATCGCCCCCGGCTTCATCGAGACCGAGATGACCGCGCAGACCGCCGAGCGGGTGGGCGTGCCGTTCGAGCAGTTCAAGGAGATGGCCGCCAAGCAGATCCCGGTCGCTCGGGTGGGCCAGCCCGAGGACATCGCGCACACCGCGTCGTTCCTGGTCAGCGAGGGTGCCGGCTTCGTCTCCGGCCAGGTCATCTACGTCGCCGGCGGCCCCCGGGATTGAGGCTGGAACGGGTTGAGCCGCACCAGGCAGGGTTGAGCCGCGTGCTGACGCGGCTCAACCCGTCTGCAGGCGGCTCAACCCGCGCGGCGCTCCGGCCCGCCGTGGAGGCCGCGGCGGGCCATCGCGGCGGTGAGCGCCGTCCAGGCCCGGACCGGCACCAGCCGGGCGAGCTTCATCGAAACGGCCATCGGGAGCGGGAACACGATCTCCGCCTTGTCCCGGGCGATGCCGTCGGCGATCGTCCGGGCGGCCGCCTCCGGCTCGATGAGGAACGGCATCGGGAAGCGGTTCCGGTCGGTCATCGGGGTCCGCACGAAGCCCGGTGACACCGTCTGGACGACGACGCCGCGCGGGCCCACCGAGCCGCGCAGCGCCTCCAGCAGGTTCAGCAGCGCCGCCTTGCCGGCGCCGTAGGCCTCCGAGCCGGGCAGCCCGCGGTACCCGGCGACCGAGGCCGTCCCGACGACCCGGCCGCGGCCCGCGGCGAGCATCTGCGGCAGCACCGCCTCCAGCGTGTGCACCGCGCCCATCACGTTGACCTGCAGGTGCTCGGCGAACAGCGAGGAGTCCCACGGTTCCACGTGGAACCGCGACCACGTCCCGGCGTTGAGGACGGCGACGTCCAACCCGCCCAGGGCCTCGCGCACCGCTCCGCCCGCGGCGACGGTGGCGGCCCGGTCGGTCACGTCGAGCGGGACGACGACCATCCGGCCCCCGGCGACCTCCGTGAGGGCGTCGACGCTGCGGGCGCTCACCGCCAGGTGCGCGCCCCGGTCGGCGAGCTCGCGGGCCAGCGCCGCGCCGATGCCGCTGGACGCGCCGGTGACCCAGATCCGTGCGCCGGCGATCTCCATGCGCACAGCCTGGATGATGGGCACGTGGCAGCACGCAAGGGGGCGAAGCGGGCGGCCCCGGCACCGCAGCTCGGCCGCGGCGAGTTCGTGGCCTGGCCGGGTGGCCCGACGGCCGTCTACGACCTGCTGGAGCGGCTCGCCGCCGTGGCCGGGGACTCGCCGGACGCCGGCACCCACGGCATCAGCCTGGACCGCACCCGGCTCGTCGTCCGCTGGTTCGGGGAGCCCCCGGCGGCGGTGCAGGCCGTCCTGCGGGACGCCGGCGGGGTCGAGGTGACCGTGCAGCAGACCGCGTACCGCCCGGGCGACCTGGCGGTCGAGGCGGACCGGCTGGTCGCCGGGCACCCGGACGTCGTCGCTGCGGCGACCCCGCGGCCGGAGGGGGACGGCATCGAGGTGCTGGTGCCGCCCGCGGTGGCCGAGGCAGCGGGGGGTGCGGAGCAGGCGCTGGCCGGCGTGCCAAGCGCCGTCCCGCTGTTCGCCGAGGTGGGGGAGGCCCTCCCGAGGACCTGATCGCAGCGTCGAGCTCTGCCCCCACCTGGGGGCAGAGCTCGAGCCTGCGGAGGACCTACCGGGCGGCGCTGCCGAGCGCGGCTCCGGCGGAGCGCAGGGCGGTGCGGCCGGACGCCGAGGCGAACCCCAGCCAGGTGTGCCGGTTGCCGGCCCAGCACCAGCCGACCTTCGGCGCGCCCCGGTGGTCCCTGCCGTCGCGGCCGGTGCCGTTGCTCAGCCACAGCGCCGGCGTGCGGGCGTCGAGCCGGCCGTCCGGCTTCCGCAGCCGCGACCCGATGGTCATGAAGCAGCGGTTGCGCTCCAGCGCGGCGGGCTGCTGGAGCAGCCAGTGCAGGCCCTCGGTGAGGGTCAGCGGGCTGCGGCCCCGCCCGGTGATCGCCGGCAGCGCCTCGTCCGGGCTCCAGTTCGCCAGCTCGTCGCCGCGCTCGAGACCGTGGACCAGGGCGAGCGGTCCGGCGGGCAGGGTGACCGCCTCGACCGGGGCGAAGGCGTCGACGTCGGTCATGTCGACGACCACGAACCCCTGCCTGCCCTCCCGCTCGACGAGCCCGGCCAGCCGGGAGGCCGGTGCCAGGTCCGGGTGCAGGACCAGCAGGGCGCCGTCGCCCGGATCAGCGGCGGCCGCGGCGTCGCAGAGCTCGGCCGGGGTGAGCCCGGCGAGCTCGTGCAGCCCGAGGGCGATCAGCCGGTCGGCCTGGGCGGTCAGCGGGGGCAGTGGCAGCACGGGGGACCTCCACGGCGGGGGAGCGGGCGGTCCGGCGTCAACGCGGCGGACCGCCCGCGGGTTCCCCCGCCGTCAGGCCGCGGGGCCGTAGGTCAGGTGCGCCACACCGTTGCTGAGGCCCTCGACGCCCCGCAGCGCGAGCTTCTGCGGGGTGCCCTCGGGGAACAGCCGGATGCCGGTGCCCACGGCCAGCGGGTAGACGTAGAGGTGCAGCTCGTCGACCAGGCCGTCGGCCAGCAGCGCCCGGACCAGCGTCGCGCTGCCGCTGACGTAGAGGTCGCCGTCCACCTCGCCCTTCAGCGCCCGGACCCGGTCGGCGGCGTACCCGCCGAGCACCGTCGAGTTCCGCCAGACCGGCTCGGCGTCGGTGAGCGTGGAGCTCACCACGTACTTGCGGGTGTCGTTGAAGAACGGGGCGCCGGGGTCTTCCTCGACCGTGCGCGTCGACCAGGCCGGCGCGAACATCTCGAACGTCGTGCGGCCGAGCAGGATGCCGGACGCGGACCCGGTCAGCTCGCCGATCGAGGCCGAGAGGTCGTCGGGGAACCCGTAGTCGACCGTCCACATGGGGACGTCGACGACGCCGTCGACGGTGGTGAACTCGTGGACCTTGATCGCGCCCATGTGCAGTGCTCCTCAGCGTCAGGACCGGCGGTCGCCGGTGATGTCGTACCAGAGACGACGGACGCACGGGGTTCTCATTGGTCAGCCCAGCACGGTGCTCACCAGCAGGTAGCCGTTCAGCCCGATGATCAGCGCGGCGACCAGCGAGCCGGTCAGCGTGGTGACCGGCCGGTTCACCCAGCCGCCCATCAGGTCCCGGCGCGAGGTCAGCCAGAGCAGCGGCACGAGCGCGAAAGGGATGCCGAAGCAGAGCACGACCTGCGACCAGACCAGCGCCGTCGTGGGGTCGCCGCCCAGCCCGAGCACCAGCAGGGCGGGGGCGAGCGTGACCAGCCGGCGGGCCAGCACCGGCACGTGCTTGCGCAGGAAGCCGGCCATCACCACCTGCCCGGCGTGGGTGCCGACCGAGGACGCGGCGAACCCCGACGCCAGCAGGGCCAGCGCGAACGCCAGCGCCGCCCCGCCGCCGAGCTGGTCACCCAGCCCGGCGTGCACGCTCTCCAGCGAGGTGATCGAGGCGTCGCCGGTGAACAGCTGCGCGGCGATGACCAGCATCGCGGCGTTGACCAGCCCGGCCAGGCCCATGGCCAGCAGCACGTCGAGCCGCTGCGCGCGCAGCAGCCGGCGGCGTCCGGCGTGCGTGCGCCCGGCGGTCACGGTGTCGCCGTAGCGGCCCGGGGTGAGCGCCGAGTGCACGTAGATGACGTGCGGCATCACCGTCGCGCCGAGGATCCCGGTGGCCAGCAGCAGGCTGTCGGTACCGGCGAAGCTGGGGACCAGGCCGGTGGCCACGCCGCCGGCGTCGACCCCGGAGCCCACCAGCGTGTAGGCGAAGCCACCGCCGATCACCAGCAGCAGCCCGGTGATCACGCGCTCGAACGGCCGGTGCCCCCGCGACTGGGCCGCCAGCAGCACGAACGCGACGACGGCGGTGATCACCCCGCCGATCGGCAGCGGCACCCCGAACAGCAGGTACAGCGCGACCGCGCCGCCGACGATCTCGGCCAGGTCGGTGGCGATCGCGACCGCCTCGGCCTGCGCCCACAGCCCCCAGACGACCGGCCTCGGCAGCCGCTCCCGGCAGCAGGTGGCCAGGTCGCGCCCGGTGGCCAGGCCCAGCTTGGCGGTCAGCGACTGGATGAGCATCGCCATCAGGTTCGCCGCGACGATCACCCACAGCAGCGTGTATCCGAAGGAGGCGCCGCCGGAGAAGTTGGTCGCGAAGTTGCCCGGGTCGACGTAGGCCACCGCGGCGACGAACGCCGGTCCGAGCAGCGGCCACAGCCGGCGCCTGACCCGCGGCTCGACCGGGCGGGGCAGCGTGCGGGGGAGCGTGCTGGTGAGGACGGCGGCCTCGGTCTTGGACAGGTACACGGGGACCTCGCGGGGGCGGGCAGGGAGCTGGTCACTCCTGTCCTGCCCGCCCCGCGGGGACCATCCGGGCCTACCTGTGGCCCCCGGGGGTCAGGACAGGCTCACTTCAGGCCGGGACGACGAGCCCGCTGGTCGCCGTCCGGGCCCGCCTGTCCGTGGCCCCGGGGGGTCAGCTCGCCAGGCGGCGCGGCTGCCGCACCATCGTCCAGACCGGGAGCTCGTGGTCGACCGCCGTCCGGGTGGCGTGGGTGACCGCGAACCCGGACCGCTGCAGCCAGCGGACGACGGTCGAGGTGTAGACCGTGGCCGCGGCCGGCACCCGCTCGGCGTCGCACCGCTCCAGCACCGGCTGGAGCACCGCCGTCCCCAGGCCCTGGTGCCGGCCCGCCGGCCGGGTGCCCACCGCGGTCAGCCACCAGTGCGGCGCGTCGGGCCGGCCCAGCGCGCCGAGCCGCTCGCTGGCCGCCACCACCGGCTGCCGGGCGCCGAAGACCCGGGGCAGGTCGCGGTCGATCACGGCCTGCAGGTCGGCGGCCGGCTCACCGGCGTCGGGTGCGACCCAGGCTGCGACCGCGCTGACGTCGTCGGTGACCCACGCCGTCCCGTCGAGCACCGGCACCAGCCCGCCCCACAGCTCCGCCCAGCGGGACAGCCGCTGGGCGCGGCCGTCCTCCGGCAGCGCCCAGGAGGTCCACCGGTAGTCGGGGTAGGCGGCGGCCAGCGTGGCCGCCATCCGGGGCACGTCGGCGCGGGTCGCCGCGCGCACGACGGGGGTCTCGGTCACGTCCTCATGAGACCACGGTGCCGGACCGGGGAATTGTCCAGTGCCTTTCTCTGACGGCGCAGGAATTGCGCGTCCAGCACAAGAACGCCATTCCCCTCGCCATTCCTGCGGTGCGGCGATTGGCTGACGGTGTCCCGTCCACCACGGAGAGGAACCCACCGATGAGCACTGCCACCCTGGACGACGCGGTCTACGAGCGGCTGCTGAGGGAGCGGATCGTCTTCCTCGGCCGTGAGGTCGACGACGTGCTGGCCAACCAGCTGGCCGCGCAGATGCTGCTGCTCGCCGCGGAGGACCCGCGCCGCGACATCCACCTCTACGTCAACTCACCCGGTGGCGGGGTGACCGCGGGGATGGCCGTCTTCGACACGATGCGGTCCCTGCAGTGCGACGTGGCGACCTATGCGATGGGCATGGCCGCCTCGATGGGCCAGTTCCTGCTCACCGCCGGCACCCCGGGCAAGCGCTTCGCGCTGCCGCACGCGCGGATCATGATGCACCAGCCCTCGGCCGGGCTCGGCGGCACCGCCGCCGACATCACCATCCAGGCCGACATGCTGGCGCGGACGAAGCGGCAGCTCGCCGAGCTGCAGGCCGAGCACTCCGGGCAGAGCGTCGAGCAGGTGGAGCGGGACTCCGACCGGGACCGCTGGTTCACCGCCGCCGAGGCGCGCACCTACGGCCTCATCGACGCGGTCATCGCCGACGCCGCCGCCCTGCCCCAGGCGGGTAGCGCCCTCGGGATCGGCTGACCCGGGCTCGTGGTGGTCGACCGTCTCTGACACGGTGACCCGATGGCTCCCCACGCCCTCGCCGTCACCCTCACCGGCGGGCCGACCGCCCTGCTCGAGCTCGGCGGGGTCCGGCTGCTGGTCGACCCCACCTTCGACCCGCCGGGGGAGTACCCGCTGGGTGGTGGCCGGTCGCTGACCAAGACCGCGCCGGCGGCGCTGGACGCCCAGGAGCTCGGCCCGGTCGACGCCGTCCTGCTCAGCCACGACCAGCACCCGGACAACCTGGACACCGCCGGCCGGGCGGCGCTCACCGACGCGCCGGTGGTGCTGACCACCGGGCTCGCCGCCGAGCGGCTCGGCGGGACGGCCCGGGCGCTGCCCACCGGCGAGACCGTCGCGGTCGGTCCGGTGCAGGTCACCGGGGTCCGCGCCGTGCACGGGCCGCCGGGAGCGGAGGAGCTGACCGGTCCGGTCACCGGCTTCGTGCTCACCGGCGCGGGCCTGCCCACGGTCTACGTGAGCGGCGACAACGCCTCGCTGGACTGCGTCGACGAGGTCGCGGCGGCGTTCCCGCAGGTCGACGTCGCCGTCCTGTTCGCCGGTGCCGCGCGCACCGCGCTGTTCGACGGGGCCCCGCTCACGCTCACCGGCGAGGACGTCGCCGAGGCGGTCCGCCGGCTGGACGCCGACCGGGTGGTCGTCGTGCACGTCGACTCGTGGGCGCACTTCAGCGAGGACCGGGACGACGTCCGTGCCGCCCTCACCGCCGCCGGCCTGGCCGACCGGTTGGTCGAGTGCCCGCCGGGGCAGCGGGTCGAGCTCGACTGAGCAGGTGCGGTCGGCGACACGGCGCGACCCGCCGGGCGCGGCGACCGCATCTGCCCAGTCGGCGCGCGGGTCAGCCCACGGCGGTGCCGGGCTGGGGGCGGATCACCAGGATGCTGCTGATCGCGGTGGCGAGCAGCCGGTCGGCGTCGTCGACCAGCCGCGCCTCGGCCAGCGCGGTGCGCCCGCCCAGGTGGGTGACGGTGCCCGTGCAGCGGACCCGGCCGGTGTCGACGGTGATCGCCCGGAGGAACTTCACCGTCAGGTCCAGGCTCGTGTAGCCCACGCCGGCGGGCAGCATCGAGTGCACCGCGCAGCCGGTCGCCGAGTCCAGCAGGGTCGCGTAGACCCCGCCGTGCACCGAGCCGATCGGGTTGTAGTGGAACTCCTCCGGCGCGAAGGAGAACACCACCCGCCCCGGCTCGACGGTGTCCAGGGAGAAGCCGAGCGTGGCGATCACCGGCGGGGCGGGCAGCTCGCCGCGGACCATCGCCTCCAGCACCTCGATGCCGGCCGAGGTCCGGGCGGCCTCGGCGCTGACCGACGGGTCGCCCCAGGAGTAGGTCCGTTCACGCGTCGGTTCGATCACCCAACCGACTCTAGAGGGTGCGCCCGCGGGACGTGGCGTCACCTCTCGGGGACGGTCACCGGCTGGTAGGAGTACTGACGTGAGCCCCGAACTCGACCTACAAGGCCTCGCCGGCTCGGCCGGCCACGAGCCGGACGGGAGCCGAGCCGTGGAGCCGGTGGAGCTGACCGTCGGGGAGCTGCTGCTGCGCCCCTGGCATGAGGACGACGCCGAGGCGGTGTGGGCGGCGGCTCAGGACCCGGTGATGCGGCAGTGGCACGGCGTCGAGTCCCGGACCCTGGACGGCGCCCGCGCCCGGCTCGCCCGCCTCGCCGACTGGAGCACCGGGGACCACTGCTCGTGGGCGGTGGAGGACGCCGGCGTCCTGGTCGGCTCGGTGTCGCTGCACGAGCTGGACCACGACCAGGCCGAGGGGGAGACCGGCTACTGGACGGTGGCCGCCGCCCGCGGCCGGGGGATCGCCGTCCGTACCGCCGACGCGGTCTGCCGCTGGGGGTTCTCGACCCTGGGGCTGGACCGCGTCCAGCTGTTCCACGCGGTGGAGAACGTCGCCTCGGGCCGGGTGGCGGCGAAGGCGGGGTTCACGCTGGAGGGCCGGCCCGCAGGTCGTACCGCTACCCCGACGGCGTGAAGCACGACGAGCTGCTGTGGAGCCGGTTGGCCGACGACCCGCCTCCGGCGCTGGGCTCGGCGTGACCCGCCCGAGGCGGGGATGAGCCGCGTGCGCACGCGGCTCACCCCCACCTCACCCGGGTCGACCCGGTCCCGTCGTCAGGCCGCGAGGCGGGTGGAGCTCAGCAGCCGGCCGTGCTCGGCGGCCTCGCGCTCGGCGGTGGTCTTGAGGTCGGCGGCGAGGTCGGCGAAGGAGTCCAGCGCCGGGTTGACCCCGACGAGGGTGAACTCGCGCTCGACGACGCGCAGGTCCAGCTGCCAGACGTCGGCGAAGATGCGGCGCATCCAGGCGGTGGCGTGGTCCCAGCCCTCCCGCGGGGTCCCGGCGCTGTAGTTGCCGCCGCGCACGACGGCCAGCACGGCAGGCTTGCCGGCCAGCGCCGGCTCGGCGCGCGGGCCCATCCGCGGGTCGGTGATGACCAGGTCGACCCAGCTCTTCAGGTGCTGGGAGACGCCGAAGTTGTACAGCGGGACGGCGAAGAGCAGGGCCTCCGCGTCGACCAGCTCGTCGGTGAGGGTGGCTGCCAGCGCCAGCGCCTCGGCCTGCTCGGCGGTGCGCTCCTCGGCGGGCAGGTACGAGCCGGCGACCGCGGCGCCCCACGTGGTGGCCGGGATCGGCTCGGTGCCGACGTGCCGGCGGGTCACCGGCGCGTCCGGGTTCCCGGCCCGCCACTCGCGCTCGACGATGTCGGCGATCTCGCGGCTGGCCGATCCCTCGACCCGGATGCTGGCGTCCAGACGGAACAAGGACATGGTGGCGCTCCCTCACGACTAGTCACTAGCGAATTGCTAGCACTAGCGGAAAGCTAGCACTTCGAAAGGAGGAGTGCAGCGAGGAGCAGCCAGGTCCTACGATGAACCGGTGACCGAGGACGTCCTGCACACGCCGGAGGCGTGCGACGGCGCGCTGGCACGTGCCTTCGGGTTCCTCGGCAAGCGCTGGAACGGCCTGATCATCGGCGTGCTCGCCGGCGGGCCGGCGACGTTCACCGGCCTGCGCCGCGCCGTCGGCGGCATCAGCGACTCGGTGCTCTCCGACCGGCTCACCGAGCTCGCCGCGGCCGGCCTCGTGCAGCGGACCGTCGACGACGGGCCGCCGGTCGCGGTCAGCTACCAGCTCACCGAGGCCGGGAGGGCGCTGCGGCCGGTGCTCCAGCAGCTCACCACCTGGGCCCGGGAGAGCCTGCCCGACGAGCGCTGCACCGAGGCGAGCTGAGGGTCAGCAGCCGCAACTGATGCCGGCCGGCGCGGTCAGCAGGTCGACGTCAGGGCGCGCGACCCCGGTCGCCGTCTCGACCGCCAGGCCCTCCCGGGCCCAGTACTCGAAGCCGCCGATCATCTCCCGCACGCGGTAGCCCAGCTGGGCCAGCGTCAGCGCCGCCCGGGTGGCCCCGTTGCAGCCCGGACCCCAGCAGTAGGTGACCACCGGGACGGCGGGGTCCAGCTCGGCCGCGGCCCGCCCGGCGATCTCGCGGCCGGGCAGGTGGACCGCACCGGGCACGTGGCCCTGCGCCCAGGACTCCTCGCTGCGGCTGTCCAGCAGCACGAAGCCGGGCCGGCCGGACTCCAGGGCCGCGTGCACGTCGGAGACGTCGGTCTCCACCGCCAACCGGCGGGCGAAGTGCGCAGCGGCGTCGGCGGGCGGGGTCGACCAGTCCAGGCTCATGCCGCTGACCGTAGGGACGCCTGCCGGCCGGGACGAGTGGCTCGACGGACGGCGACCGCAACGATCCGGCCGCCGTCCCGACCCATGGGCTTCCTGTACTGGAAGCCCGGTGCTTCCGGTACAGAAAGCCCCGGACGGGTGCCTTGACAGGTGGTGCAACTGACATGTCAGATGTCAGTTGTGTCGATCGCGCCGGTGCCCCGGGTCCTGCTGCGGGACCACGCGCTCACCCTCATCCGCTCGGCCATCGTCAGCGGCGAGCTGGCGCCCGGCGCCGTCGTGAAGGACGCCGAGCTGGCCGGCCGGCTCGGGCTGTCGGTCGCCCCGGTGCGCACCGCCCTCGCCCGGCTCGCCGACGAGGGGCTGGTGGAGAGCAAGCCGCAGAGCCACACCCGGGTCACCCCGCTGGTGCCGCAGCAGGTGCGGGACGCCGCCGTCGTCGTCCGGGCGATGCACGAACTGGCCGTCCGGGAGGGCGCCGCGGCGGTCACGGCCGCGGACGTCGCGGCGATGCGGGCCGCGAACGAGCGCTTCGCCGCCGCCGTCGGTGCCGGCGACCTCGACGGCGCACTCGCCGCCGACGACGAGCTGCACGACGTGCTGCTGGCCCGCTGCGGGAACACCGCGGTGCGGGCCACGATCGACCGCTTCACCCCCGCGGTCCGCCGGCTGGAGCGGCAGCGGTTCGCCGCCGCGCACGGCCGCGGGTCCGTGGCGCTGCACGACTCCCTGATCGCCGCCTGCGCGGCCGCCGACGTCGACGCCGCCGTCACCACCACCACCGAGATCTGGACGGCGCTGCTGTCCGAACTGGAGGAGACCCCGTGACGACCTTGAGCGACTTCCCCCGCCACCCGCTGCTGTTCGGCCCCTCGCCGGTGCACAAGCTGGACCGGCTGACCGCCCATCTCGGCGGGGCGGCGGTGTGGGCCAAGCGCGAGGACGTGAACTCCGGGATCGCCTACGGCGGCAACAAGACCCGGAAGCTGGAGTACCTGGTCGCCGACGCGCTGGCCCAGGGCTGCGACACGCTCGTCTCCATCGGCGGTGTGCAGAGCAACCACACCCGGCAGGTCGCCGCCGTCGCCGCGCACGTCGGGCTCAAGTGCGTGCTCGTGCAGGAGAGCTGGGTCGACTGGCCGGACGCCGTCTACGACAAGGTCGGCAACATCCTGATCAGCCGGCTGGCCGGCGCCGACGTCCGGCTGGTGAAGGCCGGGTTCGGCATCGGGTTCAAGGAGAGCTGGGAAACCGCGCTCCAGGAGATCGTCGACGGCGGCGGCAAGCCCTACCCGATCCCGGCCGGGGCGTCGGACCACCCGCTCGGCGGCCTGGGCTTCGCGAACTGGGCGCACGAGGTCGCCGCCCAGGAGGCGGAGCTCGGCGTCTTCTTCGACACCGTCGTCGTCTGCTCGGTGACCGGTTCGACCCAGGCCGGCATGGTCGCCGGCTTCGCCCAGCGCGAGGAGCAGGGCGCCCGGCCGCGGCGGGTGCTGGGCATCGACGCCTCGGCCAAGCCGGCCGAGACCCGCGACCAGGTGCTGCGGATCGCGCAGCGGACGGCGACGGCGATCGGCGTGCAGCGTCCGCTCACCCTGGACGACGTCGAGCTCGACGAGCGCTTCCACGCCGGCGTCTACGGCATCCCGGACGCGACCACGATCGCCGCGATGGAGCTGGCGGCCCGCACCGAGGGCATGGTCACCGACCCGGTCTACGAGGGAAAGTCGATGGCGGCCACGATCGACCTGGTCGGCCGGGGCGAGATCGACCCGTCGGCGACGGTGCTCTACGCCCACCTCGGTGGGCAGCCCGCGCTCAACGGCTACAGCGCGCTCTTCTCCTGAGCAGCCGGACGGGCCCGGCCACCGCGAGGTGACCGGGCCCGTCCGCACCGGGTCAGCCGAGGGCGCTCGTCCGACGGCGGGGGAGCGCGATCAGCCCGAGGCCCAGCGCCAGGGCGAGCAGGCCGCCGAGCGCCAGCGCCGCGACCGGGGTGCCGGTGTAGGCGAGCCCACCGGACGTGCCGGCCGTGCTGCCGTCAGCGGTGACCAGGACGCCGGACGAGGCCGACACCGTGCTGACCGCACCGCGCTGGTCGACGGCGCCGAGGGTGACCAGGTCGAGCGACGGACCCTGCAGGCCGGTGACGGTCCCCGGAGTGGTCGAGCCGACCGGGGTGGTCGGGTCCACCGGAGCGGTCGGCCCCACCGGGGCGGTGCAGTCGCCGGTGACCTCGCCGAGGACGGCGATCCCGTTGCCGCAGGCGGTCACCGGGACGTCGACGTCGACGACCGGCTGCCCGCCGGTGGTGGGCGTGGTGGCGGGGGTGGTGCAGTCGCCGGTCGCGTCGCCGAGGACGGCGATCCCGTTGCCGCAGGCGGTCACCGGGACGTCGACGTCGACAGCCGGGTCCCCACCCGGGCCGGGGGTGGTGGCTGCGGGAGTGCAGCCGCCGGTGGCATCGCCGAGAACGGCCAGGCCGTTGCCGCACGCGGTGATCGGGGCGTCGACGTCGACGGCCGGGTCCCCACCGGTGTCGGGGGTGGTGGCGGGGGTGGTGCAGCCGCCGGTGGCGTCGCCGAGAACGGCCACGCCGTTGCCGCACGCGGTGATCGGGGCGTCGACGTCGACGGCCGGGTCACCGTCGGTGTCGGGGGTGGTGGCGGGGGCGGTGCAGCTGCCTGTCGCGTCGCCGAGGACGGCGATCCCGTTGCCGCACGCGGTCACCGGGACGTCGACGTCCGCGAGCGTCCCGCCAGGACCAGAGCCGGACCCGGTCGCCGGCGGGGTGGCCGGGCCGGCCGGGGCGTCAGCGGTCGCCTCGCCGAGGACGGCGACCGCGTTGCCGGTGACGGTCACCGGCACGTCGACGTCCACGAGGGAGCCCGCCGAGGAGCCCGCTGCCGGCGCGGCCGGGACCTCCGCGTCGGGCTGGACGACGTCGATCCCGGCGACGTCCGCCGCGTTCCCGCCGATCGTGATCGGCACGGTCAGGCTGACCGCCCCGAGGTCGGCGGCGAGGGTGCCGTCGAGGGCCGGCAGGTCTATCTCGGCCGGGGTGCTGCCGGTCGTCCCGAGGACGGCCAGGGCGTTGTCGCTGACGGTGACCGGGACGGTCACGTCGGCCAGGCCGTCGTCGGCGGAGGCGATGCCGGTGCCGAGCGCCAGCAGGCCGCCGGTGAACAGGCCCGTCTGCAGGGCGCGCTTCATCCACACGTTCATGAGGGGTGTCCTTCTCGAGGGTGGTGCCGGACTGAGGGGGACCGGTCCTGTCCGAGGGACGGGCCGGGTGGTGCCGCAGGTCAGCGCGGAGCTGACGGCGGCGTGCTCAGTCGGGCGAGAAGGAGGGCTCGAGGACGGCAGGACGGGCCGGTCGGGAACCGGTCCCGGGCACCGCAGCCAGGACGCCGCCGAGCACCGTCCAGGGAGCGGAGGAGAGGTCGGCCGGCGTCTGGTCACCGCCGGACGAGCTGGCCCCGGCGGACGACGCCGGCACCGAGGCGGCCGGCAGGCCCGTCGGCGCGGCGGGGAGGACCGGGCCCGGCGTCGTCGCCGGCCCGGCCAGCACCACGTCCGTGGCCGCCGGGTCGGTCGACGCAATGGACACGGAGGACGTCGATCCGTCCGACAGCTGTGCGGCGGCCACGGCAGCCGCCGGGACACCGTCGCCGGCCGGGGCCGGGAGGGTCGGCTGCGCGGCGTCGGCCGGCCCGGTCACCGGGAGCGCGACCGGCAGGACGGGCGCGACCACCTCGTCGACGACCGGGACGACCTGGTCCACGACCGGGACGACGACCTGCTCGACCACGGGCACGACGACCTGGTCCACCACGGGGACGACGACCTGCTCGACCACGGGCACGACCACCTGGTCCACCACCGGCACGACGACCTGCTCGACCGTCGGCGTCAGGACCTCGGTGACCGGCCGGACGACGGGGCTCACCGTCGGGACGACGACCTGCTGCGTCACCGGGGCCACCACCTCGCCGACCGGCACGAGCAGGTCGGAGGCGAGCGAGACCACCGGGCCGGGCGCGCGGGCGACCTCGTCCGCGGAGGCGGTCGAGGCGGCCGAGCCCAGCAGCCACAGGCCGGTGCCGACGCCGGCGAGCACCAGCGCCCGGCCCGCGGAGCGGGTGAGGCGGCGTCCGGGAGCGACGGTGTGCGCGTGCTCGGTCATGCCACCTCCCCACTCGTTGTGATCGGGCTCTCACGTCGAGTGAACAGGCAGCAGTCGGATCCGGCAGCCCCAGATGGGTCCTCCGATCGGGTGGACTGCCGGCCCGCGGGGTGACGCAGCGTGAGGTCAGAGCGGGACGGACAGCCCCTCCGGGCTCGGCTGCTGCATGGCCGCCGCGATGTCGGCGCGCATCGGCGCGAGCCCGGTGCCGGCCAGGACGACGTCCCGGGCGAAGGCGTGCCAGCGGGCGGACCGGCGAACCATGGAGTGCCCGCCGGCGATCGTGAAGCGGGCGACCCGGGCGCCGGCGCGGCGGGCGCGGACGGCGTGGTCGAACGAGAGCCGGGCGGGCACCCAGCGGTCGCCACGGCCGTGCAGCACGGCCACCGTCTGGCCGCGCAACGGCAGCACCGGCTCGCCCGGCGGTGTCCAGGGGGCCAGCGCGCAGACGGCGGTGACCGACGGCTCGCTGCCCGCGCGCAGCACGGCCCGGCCGCCCATGGAGTGCCCGACCAGCACGATCGGGACGTCGGTGCCGTGCTCCTCGCGGAGGCGGGCGATCGCCCAGCGGACGTCCTGGAAGGCGTCGGCGGCCTCCCCGTTCCAGCCGGCGACGCGGTAGCGGAGCAGCGCCGTGCCGATCCCCTGGGCCCCGGCGGAGGCGTGCACGAACTGGTCGAAGGCGCGCATCCGGACCAGGGAGAGGGCGCGTTCGCGGGGCGGCTCGATGCTGGCGACGGTGCCGCCGTGGCAGAACAGCGCGAGGCCCCGGGTCTCGCCCTGCGCGGCGCGCTGCTCGAGGGCCGGGACGAGCGGGTCGGGGCGGTCGGCGTCGGGGGTGGGGATCGGTGGCTGGGCGTCCACGGTGTCCTTCGGGATCGGCGGGTGCGGTCGGTCGGGGTCCGGCGCGGTGAACGCGACGGAGCCCCGACCGGACCGTCAGCGACCGCGGCGGGGCTTGCCCCCCAGCTTGACGCGCGCCCGGTCGCCGACGTCACCGGCCCTCAGCAGACCGTTGCTCAGGGTGGTCGGACCATTGCGCCGCTGCAGGGCCAGCCCGAGGCGGCGGAGCAGGCCGGTGGCCAGCGGGGCGAGGACGGTGAGCAGGACCCACATGCGGAACCGGCGGGTGAGGAAGAGCCACATGATCAGGACTCTGCCCGGATCGCCGCCAGGTCAACCGGACCGCCCGGTCCGCACCGCCGCCCGCGGCGCCGGTCAGTCCGGGTCGGGCGCCAGCCGGACGACCATCTTGCCGGTGTTGCCCCCGCTGAGCAGCGCCCGGAAGGCGTCGACGGCGGAGTCCAGCCCCTCGACCACGGTCTCCCGCGCGACCACCGACCCCTCGCGCAGCCACCCCGACACCGCCGCGACGAACTCCGGCCGCAGGTCGGCGTGCGAGCTGACGATGAACCCGCGCAGCGACAGCTGCTTCCCCACGGCCAGGCTCAGGTTCCGCGGCCCCGGCGGCGCGCTGACGGCGTTGTAGTTCGAGATCGACCCGCACAGCGCGGCCCGGCCGAACGTCCGGAACGCGGTGATCGCCGCCTCCAGGTGCTCCCCGCCGACGTTGTCGAAGAACACGTCGATGCCGTCCAGGGCGGCAGCGGCGAGCAGGTCGGTGATCGCGCCGTCGTGGTAGTCGAAGGCCGCGTCGAAGCCGAGGGACCCCAGCCAGGCCACCTTCTCCGGCGTCCCGGCGCTGCCGACCACCCGGGAGGCCCCGCGGAGCCGGGCGAACTGCCCCACCAGGCTGCCCACCGCACCGGCCGCGCCGGACACGAAGACCGCGTCCCCGGGCTGGAAGGCGGCCAGCCGGAAGAGCCCGGCCCAGGCGGTGAGCCCGGGCATGCCGAGCACGCCGAGGTGCAGCGACAGCGGCAGCCCGGGCAGCGGCTCGACCACCTGCACGTGCGCGGCCGGCAGCACGGCGAGGTCACGCCAGCCGGCCCCGTGCAGCACCAGCGCACCCTCGGGCACGTCGTCGGACCGCGACGTGACGACCTGCCCGATCGCCCCGCCCTGCATCGTCTCGCCCAGCTCCCAGCTGGGCGCGTAGGACCTGGTCGCGTTCATCCGCCCCCGCATGTACGGGTCGACCGACATGGCGATCGTGCGGACGACGACCTCACCCGGCTGGGGCTCCGGGCGGTCGAGGGAGACGAGCGCGAAGTCGGCGTCCACCGGCTCGCCGTGCGGCCGACGGACCAGCTGCCACTCGCGGGTCGCGATGGTCACCGCGGGAAGTCCGGCTCGTTGCGCGGCACCACGAAGACCTCGGGCACGAAGCTGGTGTCCGGCATGGTGACCATCGTCAGCACCATCCGGGCGACGTCGGCCGGCGGCATCATCCGGTGCGCCGGGATCCCCCAGCGCTCCATCATCGGGGTGTCCATCGCGGCCGGCACGATGCTGTGCACGCGGGCCGGGAACGGGGTCTCCGCGCCGTCGGCGCCGACGGTCGCCTTCTCCCGGAGCTCCCGCTGGATGCACCGGGTGGCGCTGCGGAACGCCGCCTTCGAGCTGTTGTAGGCGATCGCCCCGGCGCCCGAGGTCACCGCGGACAGCGACGTCACGTGCACCACGTCGGCGACGGTGTCGGCCGGGCGGTGCTGCACCACCTTGAGGAACTCGCTGGTCAGGAAGACCGGGCCCTCGCAGTTGACCGCGTGCACCATCCGGTAGTCGGCGAGGTCGATGTCGGTGATGTAGCCCGGCCGGTCGATGCCGGCGACGTTGACCAGCAGGTCGAAGGCGTCGCCGTGCCGGTCGAACAGGTCGGCGACCACCCGGCGGCGCGCGTCGTCGTCGGTGACGTCGAGCGCGACCACCTCGGCGGCGTCCCCGATCTCCGCCCGGGTCTTCTCCGCCCCGGCGGTGTCGACGTCGCCCAGCACGACGGTGGCCCCGGCGTCGGCCAGGGCGGCCGCCACCGCCCGGCCCAGCCCGCTCGCGGCGCCGGTCACCAGCGCCACCCGACCCGACAGCTGTTCAGTGCTCATGTGCTCCCGTTCCTCGTCTCGCCAGAGTCGCCACAATGGCGGACGGCGACCGTCGCCGCAGCACGGGCCTGCGCCCGCCCCCGACCCACCCGGGTCGGGGCCGCCGCCGTTCGTGGAGAGTGGTCGCCGTGGACGCCGCCGAGTTCTTCGCCCAGCTGAGCCGGGAGCCCGACGTCGACGCCCCCGACCTGGTCGCCGTCGACGCCACCGACCGGCTGCTGCTCGACGAGGCCGCGACCGACCTCGCCGCGCACCCCGGCGCCGTCGTCGTGCTGGACGACGACCACGGCGCGCTCACCCTCGGCGCCGTCGCGCTGCACGGGGCGACCGGCGTCCGGGTGCACCAGGACCTGCTGGTCGGTGAGCTGGCGCTGGCCGCCAACGCCGAGCGGACCGGTCAGACCGGGACGTACACCCGGCACGGCCTGGACGCCGACCTGCTGCGCGGCGCCCGGGTGGTGCTCGCCAAGGCCCCGAAGAGCCTCGAGGCCCTGCGCGAGCTCGTCCAGGTGGTGGCCGCCGGCGCCGACCCGGCGGTGACGCTCTACGTGGGCGGCCGGGTGAAGCACATGACGCTCGGCATGAACGACGTGCTGGCCGAGGGCTTCACCGACGTGCACGCCACCCTGGCCCGGCAGAAGTCCCGGGTGCTGGTGGCCCGCGGCCCGCGCCCGGTGCAGAGCTCCTTCCCGGTCTGCCGGGAGCACGCCGACCTCGGGCTCACCGTCTGCGCGCACGGCGCGGCGTTCGCCGGGGTCAAGGTCGACCGCGGCACCCGGGCGCTGCTGGCCGCGCTGCCCGGCGCCGTCCCGGACGCCGCGACGGCGGTCGACCTGGGCTGCGGCACCGGCGTGCTGGCGGTCGCGCTGGCCGCCGCCCGGCCCGGGCTGTCGGTCGTCGGCGTGGACCAGTCGGCGGCGGCGGTGGCCTCCGCGGTGGCGACGGTCGCCGCCAACGGGCTGGGCGACCGGGTGCGGGTGGTCCGGGACGACGCCGCCGGCAGCCTGCCCGACGCGAGCGTCGACCTGGTCGTCTGCAACCCGCCGTTCCACAGCGGGGTGGCGGTCTCCGAGACGCTGGCGCACCGGCTGTTCGCCGGCGCGGCCCGGGTGCTCCGCCCAGGCGGCGAGCTGTGGTGCGTCTACAACAGCCACCTGCCGCACCGGGACGCGCTGCGCCGCATCGTCGGCCCGACCCGGCAGGTCACCCGCGACCCCACCTTCACCGTCACGGCCTCGACCCGGACGTAGCCGGGGCCCTCCGTCAGTGCCCGGAGCCGCCGCGGGAGACGACCGGCGGCTCGGTCGACCAGGGGAAGTTGATCCAGGCGTCGGTCTTCTTCCACGCGTAGTCGCAGGCGACCACCGAGCGCGGCTTCTCGTAGATGACGGCGGTGCGCACCTCGGTGACGTGGCCGGCGCAGAAGTCCGTGACCAGCTCGAGGGTCTTGCCGGTGTCGGCGACGTCGTCGGCCACCAGCACCCTCGTGCCGGTCAGGTCGACGACGTCCAGGGTCGGCGGCAGGACCACCGGCAGCTCCAGCCGCTCGTCGACGCCGGTGTAGAACTCGACGTTCATCACGAAGAGGTTCTTCACGTCCAGCGCGTAGCCCAGCGCCCCGCCCAGGAACAGCCCGCCGCGGGCGATGGACAGGATGATGTCGGGCTCGAAGCCGCTGTCGGCGACCTGCTGTGCCAGCTCCCGGGCCGCCCGCCCGAAGTCGGCGTAGGTGAGGGTCTCGCGCTCGGCGTCGGTCACCGGACGATCTCAGCAGAACCCGGGCGTGCCCAGCCAGGCGGCCGGGGCGGCCGGGACGTCGTCCCGCAGGACGGTCCCCTCGATCAGCCCGTACGGCCGGTCGTCGGCGTGGTAGACCACCGCGCCCGGCGCGTCGAGGGCGTTGTCCAGCCCGTAGGCGGACAGGTCCTGCAGGAAGTGGTGCTTGTTCGGCATCGAGAACCGGATCTCCGCCACGTCGCCGTGCTGCTCGAGCGCCTTCTCGCCCATCGCGTACAGCGTCTGCTGCAGCGCCAGGCTGTGCGTGCCGGCGAAGGTCTCCAGCAGCGTCGTCCGGACGGCGTCGTAGCTGCCGTTCCAGTCCACGTCGGTGCCGGTGTACCGCCAGCGGGCGGTGACCGCGGTGGCCAGCACCCGGTCGGTGGTCTCCGGCAGGGTCGTGTAGCGGTCGCGGGGGAAGCCCCAGAACTCCGACCCGGTGCTCTTGAGGACGACGAGGTCGGTCAGCCCGGCGATCACGTGCACGTCATCGCCGTCCACGGTGACCACCGCCGTCCGGACCTCACCCCCGGGCCGGCGGAACGCGTGGTCGTGCGGCTGCCCGCCGACGGTGATCCGGTCCCAGCCGTAGGACTCGATCGCCACCCGGGCGCCGGAGACCCAGGGGTAAGAGCTGGTGAAGTGGTCGGCCAGCCGGATGCCGAACTCCTCGCAGCTGCCGATCCCGTCGCGGGCGAAGGCGAAGACGGTGTTCTTCTGCGCGTCGGTGGTCAGCACGTGGGCGTTGTCACCGGCGGTGTGCGCCGCGGCGAAGTCACCCCGCAGCGCGGAGCTGACGTTGAGGTCGACCAGCGAGTGGCGGGGGGTCGAGCGGTCGACCGCGACGACGCGGACCTCCGCCTTCCCGTACTGGTTGGGCCCGAGGACGATCGCCATGCGCGCACCTTCGCTGATCGAGATTGCCGGGATGTTGCACACGAAGGACCCCGTCCTCCCCACCCTTCGCAAGCTCAGGGCGGGACCCGGGACGGGGCCGTCAAGAACCTCTGTACGTCGAGTAGCTGAACGGGGAGAGCAGCAGCGGCACGTGGTGGTGCTCGGCGGGCTCGCGGACGGCGAAGGTCAGCACCACCTCGGGCCAGAACGTCTCGCGGCCCTGCGCCTCCGCCCACGCGCCGGTGCCGAACACCAGCCGGTGCGGCCCCGCGGCGGTCGCGTCCTCGGTGAGCCGGCAGCGCCCGTCGGCGTCCGTGGTGCCGCTGGCCACCACCCCGTCGGCGTCCAGCAGCTGGACGGCGATGCCCGCAGCGGGCCGGCCGAGCACCGCGTCCAGCACGTGCGTCGAGACGCTCATGCCGCCCCTTCCTCCACCAGCCGGCGCACCCGCAGCGCCGTGATCTGCGCCAGCTGCTCGGTCACCTCGGACCGCTCGGTCTCCGGGTCGTTCGCCAGCCGGCGGTCGAGCTCGGCCAGCATCTCCTCCGCCGTCCGGCCCGCGGCCCGGATCAGGAACACGTGGTGGAACCGCTGCTCGTAGGCCCGGTTGCCGGCCAGCACGGCGGCCCTCAGCTCGGCGTCGGCGGCGCTCATCCCGTTCTGCTCCCGCCGCGAGGAGCGGGCCTCGGCGGTGGACCCGGTCACCCGGTCGCCGATCCGCGGGTGGGCGGTCAGCGCGACGGCGACCTCTTCCCAGGGCAGCGCGCGGCTGACCTGCTCGACCCGCCGCACCAGCGTGTCGACGTCGGGGTAGGGCCGGCCGACCGCCACCTCGGTCGCGAACCGCGGCGCGGCGTTGATCGCCTGCAGCACGTCCTCGACCTGCTCGACCGGTTCGGAGTTGAAGCGCATGAGGGCAGGGGGGACGGCGGGCTCGGCCACGTGGGAGAGGATGCCAGCTCGCGACCCCGGTCAGCAGACAACGGAGCCACCGTGATCCCCGAGCACGTCCTCGCCGCACTCGACCAGCAGCTGGCGCCCGTCGACGCCGCCCGGCTGGCCGCCTACCCGGGCGAGCCGCCGACCCGGCAGCCGGTGCACACCTGCTACGTGCCCGCCGACGCAGTCGTCCCCGGGCTGGTGGCCTCCTGGGGGGCGACGGCGCTCGCCGCCCTCGACGAGCACGGCCTCCCCGACCTCGGCCTGGACGCCGACCTGGTCGCCGACGTCCTGCCCCGGGTGCGCCGCAAGCTGGCCGTCGAGCCGGTCGAGGACCTGCGGGTCGACGCCGAGGACGGCTACCGCGGGTCGCCGGAGGTCGAGGACGACGACGTGCGGGCCGCGGCCGCCGTCCTGGCCGCCGAGCCGGCGCTGCCGCCGTTCCTGGGCATCCGGGCCAAGTCGCTGGAGGAGCCCACCCGGCGCCGCGGCGTCCGCAGCCTGGACCTGTTCCTGACCGGGCTGGCCGGCGCCGGCCGCGAGCGGGCGGTCGTCACGCTGCCCAAGGTCACCGCCGTCGAGCAGGTCACCGCGTTCCTGCCGGTCCTCTACGCCCTGCAGCAGACCAGCGGGCTCGCGCTGGACCTGGAGCTGCAGGTCGAGACCCCGCAGGCCGTGCTCGGCGCGGACGGGACGGCGACGCTGGCCCGGATGCTGCACGCCGGGGCGGGCCGGGTCACCGGCCTGCACTACGGCACCTACGACTACAGCGCCTCGCTGGGCATCGCCGCGGCCCACCAGGCCTCCGACCACCCCGCGGCCGACGCCGCCAAGCAGGCCATGCAGGTGGCCGTCGCCGGGACCGGTGCACGCGCCGTCGACGGCTCGACCAACGTGCTGCCGGTCGGGTCGACGGCGGAGGTGCACGCCGGCTGGCGGCTGCACGCCGGGCTGGTCCGCCGGGCGCTGGAGCGCGGCTTCTACCAGGGCTGGGACCTGCACCCCGCCCAGCTGGTCACCCGGTACGTGGCGACCTACGCCTTCTTCCGGGCCGCGCTGCCGGCCGCCGCCGCCCGGCTGACCGCCTACGTGAGCCGGGTCGAGGGCGGGGTGCTCGACGAGCCGGCCACCGCCCGGGCGCTGGCCACCGTCGTGCTGCGCGGGCTGGACTGCGGTGCCCTCGACGTCGCCGAGGTCGAGTCGGCGACGGGCCTGGACCGGACCGCCCTCGACGCCCTGGCCGGCCGGCGGCGCTGACCCGGCGGGCGATCTCCGGCGACACGCCGACACGGCAGCTCACCCTCCGCGAGGAACGGGGAGACCGCGCAGGCCAGCCGCCTGTCCGGGCCCGGCGACGGACCGCCGCGGGGGCCGGGTGCGTCCGCCGGGAGGCGGGTGCTTGAGAATGCGACCAGTCGTCGAGGTCCCTGGGGCCCGGGAGAGGAGCGCCGCCAGTGACCGCCAGCCCCGTCGTCCCCGAGCACGACCTCCTCGTCGTGGACTCGGACGAGCAGCTGCGCAGCGCCGCGGCGGCGTTCCTCGACGAGGGCCGGGACGCCGGTGACCTGATGCGCGCCTCGGTCCCCGGCTGGCTGGTCGACGAGCTGGCGCCCGCCCTGCCCGAGGTCAGCTTCGCCGCCGCCGAGAAGGCCGTGTGGCGGCGGGAACCGGACCTCATCGGGTCGATCCGCAAGGCGGCCACCGAGTGCGCGCCGCGGCGCTACCGGCTGCTGGGGCTGGTCACCGCCCCCGAGGGGCGCGCCTGGGACGAGCGGCGTCGCTGCGAGGCGATCACCAACATGGCCTACGACGGCCAGGCGGTCTCCATCCTCTGCCTCTACGACCGCCGGACGGCGCCGGACGGTGCGCTCGCGGCCGCGGCCGCCACCCACCCGTACCTGCGCACCCTGGACGGCCGGCAGGTCAACCCCGGCTACCGCGACCCCCGCGCCTACCTCGACGGGCTCGACGTCCCCGAGGAGCCCGTGCAGCGGACATCACCGGTCCTCGCCGTCGACGCCGCGCCGTCGCTGCCGCAGCTGCGCCACCAGCTCGGCGCCGCGCTGCGCGGCCGGGCGGGGGACCGGGACGTCGAGGAGGACTTCCACCTCGCGGTCAGCGAGATCGCGGCGAACGCCTTCCGGCACGGCACCCCGCCGGTGTCCGCCCGGCTGTGGGCCACCCCGGACCGGTTGGTCTGCACGATCACCGACTCCGGCACCAGCTTCCGCGACGCCACGGCCGGGTACCAGCCGGCGCACGGGGACGACCTCTCCCGCGGCGGCATGGGCCTCTGGCTCGCCCGCAAGCTGTGCGACCACGTGGACCTCGTCCGCGGGCCCGGGGGGCTGACCGTCCGGCTGGTGACCGCGCTGCGCTGAGCCGGGCTCAGCCGAGCTGCCGCACCACCCGGGCCGGGTTGCCGACCACGAGCACGCCGGCGGGCACGTCCCGGGTCACGACCGCGCCCGCCCCGACGACGCTGCCCGCGCCGATCGTGACGCCGGGCAGCACGATGACGCCGCCGCCCAGCCAGACGTCGTCCTCGATGGTGATCGGCGCCGAGCCCTCCCAGCCCTCGCGCCGGCGGCCGGCGTCCAGCGGGTGGGTCGCGGTGAGGAACTGGCAGTTCGGGCCGACCTGCACGAAGTCGCCCACGGTGATCCGGCCGACGTCGAGGAAGACCGCGCCCCAGTTGACGAACACGTTCTCGCCGACGTGGACGTTGTAGCCGTAGTCGCAGCGCAGCTCCGGGCGGATCGTGGTGCCGGACCCGACCGAGCCGAACAGCTCGGTGAGCAGCTCCCGGTGGCGGTCGTGGTCGAGCTCGGCGTTGTACCGGGCGGTCAGCTCGGCCGCCCGGCGGCCGTCGGCGCGGAGGTCGGGATCGCTGGCGATGTACTCCCCGCCGGCCAGCATCCGGTCCTTCATCTCTCCCATCCCGGCACCGTATCGGCCGCAGAGAGGTACCTCAGCCCTAAGGTGACGGGTGTGATCGTGGTGACCGCGGCGGGCGGGTCCACCGGGACGGCGGTGGTGCGGGCGCTGCGCGCCCGCGGCCGATCCGTGCGCGCGGTCGTCGGCCGGCGCGGCCCCCGCCCGGAGCTCACCGCGCTGGGCGCCGAGCTCGTCGTCGCCGAGCTGGGCCGGCCGATGGCCTGGTCCGGCGTCCTCGCCGGGGCCGAGGCGCTGTACCTGATCTGGCCGAACTTCGACCCCGACGAGGCCGAGGGGGCGCCGGCGCTGTTCGCGGAGGCCCGCCGGGCCGGGCTGCCGCGGGTGGTCTACCACTCGGTGCTGCGCCCCCAGCTGCGGGTGATGCCGCACCACGCGGCCAAGGACCGCGCCGAGGAGGCGCTGGACGGCAGCGGTCTGCGGTCGTGGCGGGTGCTGCAGCCGTGCGCCTACGCCGACAACCTCGACGCCCAGCTCCCGGCGGTGCAGGCCGACGGGAGGCTGCGCAGCCCCTGGGGCCTCCGGACGGCGCAGTCGCTGGTCGACCTGCGCGACGTCGCCGACGCCGCCGCGGTGCTGCTGACCGAGGACGGGCTGGACGGCGGCACGTTCGAGGCGGCCGGCCCCGAGGCGCTGACCGCCCCCCGGATCGCCGAGCTGGTCGGGGAGCGGCTGGGGCGTGCGGTGCGGGCGGAGGACGTCGTCCCCCGCGGCGAGGTGCCCACCTCCTACGCCGCCCGCTGCCGCCGGACGATGTTCGACCACTACCGGGCGCACGGCTTCACCGGCAGCCCCCGGGTGCTCACCGACCTGCTCGGCCGCCCGCCGCGGACCTTCGCCGAGCACCTGGCCGACCTGGACCCCGGCGCGCTCGGCCTCCCCGACCGGACGCCGGCGTGAGCGACCGCGCCGACGGGGACGCGATGGACGAGATCCTCCTGCAGTGGGCCCGGGAGCGGCCGGACCTGGACTGCTCGCCGATGGGCGTCATCGGCCGGATCAGCCAGCTGCAGCGCGAGGTCTTCCTGGCCCAGCGGGCCACCTTCGCCCGGCACGGGCTGGACGCGCCGTCCTTCGACGTCCTCGCCGCGCTGCGCCGGGCGGGGGAGCCCTACCAGCTCACCCCGACCGCGCTGATGCGCACCGCGCTGGTCACCTCCGGCGCCATCACCCAGCGGCTGGACCGGCTGGAGGAGAAGGGGCTGATCACCCGGGGCCGCAGCGACGCCGACGGGCGGGCCGTCGTCGTCACGCTGACCGACGCGGGCCGGACGGCGCTGGACGCCGCCCTGCCCGACCACCTCGAGACCGAGCGCGGGATGCTCGCCGGCCTGACCGACGACGAGCGCGACCAGCTGGGCGCGCTGCTGCGCCGCTGGCTGGTCGCGCTGGGCCGCGTCCCCGGCGGCATCCCCGACCCCTCCTAGGAGTGCTCGCTGGGCCGGTGGGTGGCCTCGTGGACCTCCTCGGGGGCGTCCGGACGGCGGTCGATGACGGTGAACCGGTGCCACAGGCCGCTCAGCTGCAGCGGCCGGGTGACCGAGTCGTCCCCGACGACCAGCGCGAGCTCGATGCCGCGGGGCTGGCACATCTTCTGCACCTGCACCAGCGTGGACAGCCCCGCGGAGTTCAGGAAGGTCACCGGGCGGGTGTCCAGCTGGACCCGGCGCAGCTGCGGCGCACCGAGCAGCAGGTCGGTCATCGCCCGGACCAGCGGGCGGCGCGCTCCCTCGGTCAGCTCGCCGCGCAGCGTGATCTCCGCTCCGTGTGCATCCTGCTCGGTGACCTCGACGTCGACGCTGGCATCAGGCTGGTCCATGCCCCCGATCCTTCCCGGTGCCGGGAGGGTTCATGCTGCCGTCTATGGTGCTTGAGTCCTCAACGACTCGTTCCAGGAGCAGCCCCGTGTCCCAGCCCGTCCTGCAGGTCGTCGTCGGCAGCACCCGCCCCGGCCGCAAGGGCCTCGCGGTGGCATGCTGGGTGCAGCAGCTCGCCGAGGCGCACGGCGGCTTCGACGTCGAGCTGGTCGACCTGGCCGAGGTTGGGCTGCCGGTCTTCGACGAGCCGGACCACCCGCGGCTGCAGCGCTACACCCACCAGCACACGAGGGACTGGAGCGCGGTCGTCAGCCGCGCGGACGCCTTCGTCTTCGTGACCCCGGAGTACAACCACTCGTTCCCGGCGGCGCTGAAGAACGCGCTGGACTACCTGCACGTCGAGTGGGCCGACAAGGCGGCGGCGCTGGTCTCCTACGGCGGCGTCTCGGCCGGCCTGCGGGCCGCCACCGCGCTGAAGCCGGTGCTCACCTCGCTGCGGATGGTGCCGGTGGTCGAGGCGGCGACGATCCCGTTCTTCCAGCAGTTCCTCACCGAGGACGGCGAGTTCGTGCCCAACGACCAGCTGGCCGCCGGCGGCAAGGCGATGCTCGACGAGCTGCTGCGGCTCACCACCGCCCTGCGCACCCTCCGCGCCGCCGCCTAGGGCCCGACCCGGCTCAGGGGCGGGTGAGCAGCAGCAGGCTGTAGGCGGCGAGCGAGGGGCCGTCGGTGAAGCGGCCGTCGCGGACCATGGCCCGGAACTCGGTCTCCGGGACGAACGCCGTCCGCATGTCCTGCTCGGTGGCCTCCCGCGCGGTGGGCCCCGGAGTCAGCCCGGTGGCCAGCCAGACGTCGAACTCCTGGGTGGACAGCCCCGGGGCCAGGTCCAGGTGCCCGAGGTGCCGGAAGCCGTCGGCCCGCAGCCCGGTCTCCTCGGCCAGCTCGGCCCGGCCCAGCTGCTCGGCCGTCCCGTCGTCCCCGTCGGTCCAGGTGCCCTGCGGGAACTCCCACGCCCGGCGGCCGAGCGGGTGCCGGAACTGCTCGACGAGCCAGAACCCGTCGCCCTCCACCGGGATCACCAGGCCGAAGTGCGGCTTCTCCACCACCCCGTAGACGCCGGTCGACCCGTCGTCGCGGACGACGTCGTCCTCCCGCACCCGGATCCACGGGTTCCGGTACACCTCCCGGCTGCTCGTCGTCCGCATGCGACCTAGCCTCGCAGACGAGGAGGAGCACGCATGACGGAGCGCAAGCCGCAGGGCATGACGTTCGAGACGTGGGTCGAGCAGCAGATCCGGCGCGCCGCCGACGAGGGCGCCTTCGAGGGGTTGTCCCTGGCCGGCAAGCCGCTGCCCCGCCGCGACCGGGAGAAGTCCAGCTACGAGTGGGCGCTGGAGTGGGCCCGGCGCGAGGAGGGCGAGGTCGGCGCGATGCTGCCGACCGGGCTGGCCCTGCGCAAGGAGCGGGAGGAGCTGCCCGCGCTCATCGCCCGGCAGACCTCCGAGGACGCCGTCCGGGCGCTGGTCGTGGCGCACGTCGAGCGGGTCGACCGGTACTACCGGCAGCCGGTGGACGGCGTGTGGATCCCGGTCGGGATGCCCGACGTCGAGGAGGTCGTCGCGGAGTGGCGGCGCACCAGGCCGGCCGTGACCGCCCAGCCCGACCCGGAACCGGCGGCTCCGCCGTCCCGGCGTCGGGGCTGGTGGCGCCGCCGCGCGGGCTGATGCTCAGTCCTGCTCGTCGTCCTCGCCCGACGACTCCTCCGCGTGCGCGGCGGCGAGCTCGCGGGTGGCCATGCCCCCCGAGCCGCCCTCGTCGTGCTGCCCGGGGTGCAGGTTTGGGTCCTCGGCCTGGTGCGCTGGCTCGGTCACGTCGTCCGACCCTGCCCGCACCCCGGCCGACCTGCCACCCGGGCAGTCGAGCTCTGCCCCCGATGGGGGGCAGAGCTCGACTGCACCAGGGACCCGGTCAGAGAAGGTCGAACTCGTTGTGGGTCGCGCCGCCGGCGAGCAGCGCGTACCCCGGGCCGCGGTCGAAGAACGGCTGGACCTCGTCCCGGCCGGCGCGCACCTCGGCCCGCAGCTTGGTGGTCGCCTCCTCGTCCGCCGTCCCGTCGTCGCGGACGACGACGCCGTAGTCGCGGCGGGCGCCCTCGACGCTCACCTTCCGCCAGGCGATGTCCTGCAGCACCTCGGCGACCGGCCGGTCCAGCGGGTCACCCCAGCCACCGCCGCCGGTGGTCCGCACCCGGACGACGGTGCCCGCGCGCAGCGGCTCGGCGTCGGCCAGCGCGTCGACCTCGTGCTCGTCGTGCCCGCCCGGGTCGACGGTGATGGAGAACGGCCGCCCGGCCCTGCCGCCGTTGACCCCCCAGCAGGACAGGATCGAGCGGTCCGCGATGGACATGAAGTGCGCGTCGCGGAGCACCCGGATGTCCTTCTCGTAGCCGCAGCCGCCGCGGTACCGCCCGGGGCCGCCGGAGTCCACCGCGAGGCCGAGCCGCTCGATCCGCAGCGGGAAGCGGGACTCGGTGAACTCGGTCGGCAGGTTCCGCGAGTCCGGGACGACGTGGATGGTGTCCTCGCCGTCGGCGTAGTAGCGCCCGCCGGAGCCGCCGCCGAGCACCTCGCGCATCAGGTACGGCTCGCCGTTCGCGTCGGTGCCGTAGACGCCGGTGTAGCGGATCGTCTCCTGGTCGGCGGGCATCCGGCCACCGGTGGCCTTGGCCAGCACGCCGGCCAGCACGCCGAGCAGCCGCAGGATCACGAACGTCCGGGCGTTGGTCGGCGCCGGGAAGATCGGCGTGAGCAGCGTGCCCTTCTCCGGGAACCGCATCTCGATCAGCGGGACGACGCCCTCGTTGACGTCGAGCTGCGCCATCCGCTCCGGGGTCGCGGCCAGGTTCCGCAGGACCGGGGCCAGCCACTTCTTCAGGAAGTTGCCGTCGGCGTAGTCGCCGCAGTGGTTGATCGGGCCCTTGGCCTGCGGCCCGGTGCCGGTGAAGTCGATGACCAGCGGGACGTCGGCCGAGCTGTCCATGGTGAGCGTGATCCGCTGCCGGTGCAGCTGCGGCTCCTCCACGCCGTCGTGCTCGGCGTAGTCCTCCCAGACGTAGGACCCGTCCGGGATCTGGGACAGGATCTCCCGCCGGTACACCTCGGTGGAGCTGCTCAGGATCGACTCGAAGCAGGCCTCGACCGCCTCGACGCCGTACCGGTCGAACAGCTCGCCGAGCCGGCGGGCACCGGCCAGGCAGGCCGAGCACTCCGCGTCGAGGTCCGCAGCCAGGGAGTCCGGCATCCGCGAGTTGCGGGTCATGATCGTCAGCGCGGCCTCGTTGCGGACGCCGCGGTCCCACAGCTTGATCGGGGGGACCATCAGGCCCTCCTCGAACACGCTGGTGGCGGCCGAGGGCATGGAGCCCGGCACCGCGCCGCCGATGTCGTCGTGGTGGCCGAACGCCTGGATGAACGCGACCACCTCACCGGAGGCGAACACCGGCACGGTCACGCAGAGGTCGGGCAGGTGGCCGATGCCGCCCTCGGACAGGTAGACGTCGTTGTGGAAGAAGACGTCGCCGGGGTTCATCGTGCCGATCGGGTGGTCCCGGACGACCGGGTGCACCAGCGCCGAGTAGGACCGCCCGGTGAGCTTGCGCAGCTGCCGGTCGTGGATGCCGGCCCGGAAGTCGTGGGCGTCGCGGATCATCGGCGAGCGCGAGGTGCGCCCGATCGACGTCTCGACCTCCTTCTCGATCGCCGCCAGGGTGCCGGCGACGATCTCGACCAGGACCGGGTCGGCGGCGGGCTTCGTCACGCGGACTCCTTGGTGAGCAGCAGGTTCCCGAACCGGTCGACGGTCGCGGTGAAGCCGGGGTGGACCGGCACGGTCGAGCCGAACTCCTCGACGATCGCCGGACCGGTGATCACGTCGCCGGGCGCCAGGTCGGGCCGCCAGTGCAGCGGGGCCTCCACCCAGTCGTCGAAGAACACCTGCCGGGTGCCGGTGACGGACCGGTCCAGCCCGCCCTCGCGGCCCTTCGGCTCGACGATGTCCGGACGGCGGATCGGCCCGATGCCGCTCACCCGCAGGTTCACCCACTCCACCGCCTGGCGCGGGTCGGTGGCGAAGTCGTAGCCGTAGAGCTGGGAGTGCGCGGCGTGGAACGCGGTGGCGACGGCGTCCAGCGCGGCGGCGTCGAGCGCGCCGTCGGCGACCGGCACCCGCACCTCGAAGGCCTGGCCCACGTAGCGCAGGTCGGCGGTGCGCTGCATCCGCTGCTGGTCGCGGGCGAAGCCCTCCTCGTCCAGCGCCGCGGCGGCCTGGGTCTCCAGCGCGGCGAAGGCGTCGGCCACGGCGTCGGGGGAGAGCTCCGCGTGCCGGGACACCATGGTCTGCACGTAGTCGTTGCGGACGTCGACGGTGAGCAGCCCGAACGCGCTCACGTTGCCCGGGTTCGGCGGCACCAGGGTGCGGGGGAGGCCGAGCACGTCCATCAGCCGGCAGGCGAGCAGCGACCCCGACCCGCCGAAGGTGGTCAGGGTGAAGTCGCGGACGTCCAGGCCGCGGGCGACGGTGACCTGGCGCAGCGCGTTGGCCTGGTTCCAGGCGGAGATCTCCAGGATGCCGGTGGCCAGCTGCTCGACCCCCATGCCCAGCTCGCCGCCCAGCCGCTCAAGGCCGGCCCGGGCCGCGTCGACCGACAGCGGGATCTCCCCGCCCAGCAGGTGCGGGGGGATCCGGCCGAGGACGACGTGCGCGTCGGTGACCGTCGGCTCGGTGCCGCCGTTGTCGTAGCAGATCGGGCCCGGGTCGGCGCCGGCCGAGCGCGGGCCGACCTTGAGCGTGCCCTCCGGCGACAGCCAGGCGATCGAGCCGCCGCCCGCGCCGACGGTGACCACGTCGATCATCGGGATCTTCGACGGGTAGTCGCCGACCGAGCCCTCGGTGGTCAGCGTCGGCTCGCCGTCGATCACCACGGTGACGTCGGTCGAGGTCCCGCCGCCGTCGCAGGTGAGCACCCGGTCGAAGCCGGCGGTGCCGGCGATCAGCGCCGCACCCAGGGCGCCGGCGGCCGGGCCGGAGAGCATCGTGGTGATCGGCTGGTGCACCACCTCGGCGGCGCTGAGCACGCCGCCGTTGCTCTTCATCACGTAGAAGGGCACGTCGGGGGCGATCTCGTCGAGCCGCCGGCGGATGTTGGTGACGTAGGCGCCGACCTTGGGCTTGACCGCCGCGTCGACCAGCGTGGTCACCGAGCGCTCGTACTCGCGGTACTCGCGCAGCACCTGCGAGCTGATCGACACGACCGCGCCGGGGTGCTCGGCCCGCAGGACGTCGAGCATCGCCCGCTCGTGGGCGTCGTTCGCGTAGGCGTGCAGGAAGCAGACGCCGACGGTGGTGATGCCGGCGTCGGCGAAGAACCGGGCGGCGGCGACGGCGTCCTCGGTCGAGAACGGGCGGACCTCGGCCCCGGAGACGTCCAGCCGGCCGCGCACGGTGCGCACCAGGTCGGCCGGCACGATCCGCGGCGGCTTGACCCAGAAGTAGCTGTTGCCGTAGCCGTCGGGCACCGACTGGCGGGCGATCTCCAGCACCGACTCGTAGCCCTCGGTGGTGATGAAGCCGATCCGGTCCAGCTTGCCCTCGAGCAGCTGGTTGGTCGCGACCGTCGTCCCGTGGCTCACCGCCGTGACGGCGCTGCCGTCCAGGCCGAGCTGGTCGAGGACCTTCCGGACGCCGGTGAGGAAGCCGTCGGCCGGGTCGGCCGGGGTGGACGGCGTCTTCGTCGTGGCCACCTCGCCGGTGTCCTCGTCGACGGCGACGACGTCGGTGAACGTGCCCCCGGTGTCGATCCCGATGCGGACGCGGCGAGCGCTCATGAACAGGTACCTTAGCGCTGAGATACCTGCACCGGAAGCCCGCGCCGATGAACTCCGTGTCCCCGGGCAGTCTGCCCGGCATGACCTCCGACGACCTGCCCGCCCTCGGCGCCCCGGCCACCCGCGCGCTCGCCGCTGCCGGCATCACCCGCCTGCCCCAGGTGGCCGAGCGCTCCGAGGCGGAGCTGGCCGCGTTGCACGGTGTCGGCCCGCGGGCGATCGGGCTGTTGCGGCGCGCGCTGGCCGAGCAGGGGCTGTCCTTCCGTCGGTAGGGCTGGCTAGCGTCCGCGCATGCCCGAACGCCCGCGGATGACGCTCACCGCCACCGTGCTCGACACCCCGGACCCGCCGGGGCTGGCCCGGTTCTACGCCGCGCTGCTCGACTGGCCGATCGGCGAGGACCACCCGGAGTGGGCGACGCTGCGCCCGGGCGGCCCGGGCCTGTCCTTCCAGCTCGAGCGCGAGCACGTGCCGCCGGTGTGGCCGGCCGCGGCGGGCGACCAGCGGATGCAGCTGCACCTGGACGTGCAGGTGGAGGACCTGGTCGCGGCCACCGCGTTCGCGCAGTCGCTCGGGGCCCAGGTCGCCGAGTTCCAGCCGCAGGACGACGTCCGGGTGCTGCTCGACCCGGCCGGCCACCCGTTCTGCCTCTTCCTGGCCGGCTGACTCCCCGACCAGGCGCCGTGTGGCGCAGTTGACCTGACCTCGGTTCAGGGTTCAGACTCAGCACCGTGGACAACGGTGTGGCGCAGGTGCTCGCCCTGGTGGGGGAGCGGTGGGCGCTGCTCGTCGTCCGGGAGGTGTCGCTCGGGCTGCGGCGGTTCAACGAGCTCGAGGCCGCCACCGGCGCGCCGCGCGCGGTGCTGTCGGACCGGCTGCGCCGGCTGACCGACGCCGGGGTCCTCCGCACCCGCCCCTACGTCGTCCCGGGCAGCCGGGCGCGCTCCGAGTACGTGCTCACCGACGCCGGCTACGACCTGCTGCCGCTGCTGGCGGCGGTGTCCGACTGGGGCGAGCGGCACCTGGGTGCCGGCTCGCCGCAGGACGTCGTCTACCGGCACGGCGGCTGCGGCGGCCGGGTGACCGCCCGGCTGGTGTGCGAGTGCGGCGAGGAGGCCGGCCCGCAGGACCGGCTCGTCGCCCAGGTCAACCGATGAGGAACCACCGAGGAGCTGCCATGTCCCTGACCCCGACCACCGACCGGACCTTCGTCGACGACGTCCTGATGACCACCACCCCGGTGCTCGTCGAGTTCACCGCCGACTGGTGCCCGCCGTGCACGATGATCGCCCCGGTCCTGGAGCGGATCGCCCGCGAGCAGGCCGGGCGGCTCCGGGTGGTGTCGCTCGACGTCGACACCAACCCGGAGACCACCCGGGCCTACGGCGTGCTCGGCATGCCGACCATGTCGCTGTTCGTCCGCGGTCGGGTGGTCGCGCAGGTGACCGGCGCGCGCCCGCAGGCGCAGCTGATGAAGGAGTTCGAGCCGCACCTCGGCGCGCGGGTCTAGCCCTCCGCGGCCGCCTTCACCCCGAGGCGTTCCCGCAGGAACGCCGTCACCTGGGCCCGGGCCTCGTTCGTGGGGTGGCCCGGGGTGTCGGCGTCCTTGCTGGTGAGCACCATGTGCTCGTTCGAGCCGATGCCGGCGGCGTTGCCGGGCCGGGAGTTCAGCGCGACCGGCAGCCAGCCGTCGCCGAAGGCCGCGCGCAGCGAGCGGAACCGGTCGGTGGGCGAGGCGCTGTCCTCGCTGAAGCGCAGGCCCATCAGGCACAGCCCGTCGTTCTGCACCCGGGTGGAGACGGCGTCCCGCTCCCGGTCGGACATGCCCAGGTCGCGGCGCCGTCCGGCGGTGACCGGGATCGGCAGCGTCGGCTGGCTGGCCACCGGCGCCAGGACGACGGGCTCGACCGCCGACGCCAACGCGAAGCCGCCGCTGAAGCACATGCCGATCACGCCGACGCCCGGGCCGCCCACCCGGTCGTGCACCCGGCGGGCCACGGCCCGGACGTACTCGGCGACCGGCCGGTCGGCCCGCTTGGCGAAGGCGCGGAACTCCCGGCTGATGCAGGCCGAGGCGAAGCTGCGGGCCGCGTAGCCGGGGGACATCGGCCGGCCGGGGTCACCGAACAGCGAGATCACGGTGACGGTGAACCCGGCCTCGACCAGGTGGTCGGCCAGTCCCATCACCTCGGGGGTCATGCCCGGGATCTCGGGCAGCAGCACGACGCCGGGCCCGGACCCGCGGGTGTAGAGGTCGTGGGTGATGCCGGCGTTGGTGAAGGACTCGGTGGCCCACCCGGCGACTGCAGACGATGACGGCTCTGTCATCGGCTGATCGTGGAGCATCCGGGCCGATCGGTCGAGTCCTCCGTGCGGATGTCCCCCGCTGGCGCGGCCGGACGCGGGTCCAGCCGGGCGGGGGAGGGTGGAGCCGCGTGCGCCCGCGGCTGGACCCGTCCCGGCCCGGGTGGAGCCGGGGTCAGTCGGTCAGCGCGCGCAGGATCCGGGCCAGCTCGGCGCGGTCGGTTGCGGAGAGCCGGCCGAACAGCTCCTGCGCGTCGGCCGCGCGGGCGTCGTCCACCTCGCGCTGCACCTGCCGGCCGGCCTCGGTGACGGTGAGCACCACGGCCCGCCGGTCCGTCGGGTCCGGCGCGCGCGCCACCAGCCCGCGTTCCTGCAGCCCGTCGGCCACCTCGGTCGCCGACCGCGGGGCGATCCGCAGCGCCTCGGCGAGCTCGGAGAGCCGGACGCCGTCGCCGGAGCCGACCACCCGCAGCGCCCGTGCCTGGTGCGGTGACAGGTCCCAGGGGGCGAGCACCGCGCCGAAGCGCCGGCGCAGCGTCCGGGCGGCCCGCATCAGCAGGTCGCCGAGGGCCGCCGTCCCGTCGTCCGTCATGCGGGAATCGTACCGCCGGTGCTGTGGTTACCACACCGTGAGGTAACCTCACCATTGACTTGAAGGGGTGGTCGCTTGGACGACAACACCACCGGTGGCGGCCGCAGGAGCGGCCGACCGGACCCGGCCGACAAGGCCCAACTCGAACGCTCGCCCGTCCGCTGGAGCCGCGTGGCCGGGCTCTTCCGACCGTTCCGCGGACAGCTCGCCGTCGTGGTCGCGCTGATCGTGACCTCCTCGGCCATCGCGCTCGCCACGCCGTTCCTCGTCCGGCTCGTCATCGACGAGGCCCTCCCGCAGCAGGACGTCCGGCTGCTCGCCTGGGCCGTCGCCGGCATGGTCGCGGTCACCGCCGTGACCGCCGTGCTCGGCGTGCTGCAGACCTGGCTGTCCACGACCGTCGGCCAGCACGTCATGCACGGCCTGCGGACGTCGGTCTTCGCCCACCTGCAGCGCCAGTCGCTCGGCTTCTTCACCCGCACCAAGGGCGGCGAGGTGCAGTCGCGGCTGACCAACGACATCGGCGGCATGCAGTCGGTGGTCACCTCGACCGCCACCTCGTTCGCCTCCAACGCCACCACGGTGGTGGGCACGGCGGTGGCCATGGCCGCGCTGAGCTGGCGGCTGTCCCTGCTGTCGCTCGTCGTGCTGCCCCCGGCCATCTGGCTGACCCGCCGGGTGGCCCGGATGCGGCGCACCATCACCGCGCAGCGCCAGCGGTACCTCGCCGACCTGAACACCCAGGTCGAGGAGGGGCTCAGCGTCAGCGGCGTGCTGCTGGGCAAGACCCTCGGCGCTGGCCCCGCCCAGTCGGCGCGCTTCGCCGGGACGTCGGACGACCTGGTCGGGCTCGAGGTCCGCTCCCAGCTCGCCGGCCGCTGGCGGATGGCCACCATGAGCATCGTCTTCGCCGGCATCCCGGCGCTGATCTACCTGGCCGCCGGCCTGCCCGCGACATCGGGCGGCATGACCATCGGCACGCTGGTCGCCTTCACCGCGCTGCAGGGCAACCTGTTCCGCCCGCTGATGGGCCTGCTGGACATCGGCGTCGCGCTGACCGCCTCGATGGCGCTGTTCAGCCGGGTCTTCGAGTACCTCGACCTGCCCGTCGACATCGACGACCCCGCGCACCCGCGCCCGCTGGGCGACGTCCGCGGCGAGGTGCGGTTCGAGCACGTCGGGTTCCGCTACGCCGACGGCTCCCGCGCCGCGCTGACCGACGTCGACCTCGCCGTCCCCGCCGGGGCCACGCTGGCGCTGGTGGGCGAGACCGGCTCGGGCAAGAGCACGCTCGCCTCGCTCGTCGCCCGGCTCAACGACCCGACGACCGGCCGGGTGACCATCGACGGCGTCGACGTCCGGGACGTGGCGCTCGCCGACCTGGCCCGGGTGGTCGGCGTCGTCTCCCAGGAGACCTACCTGCTGCACGGCACCATCCGGGAGAACCTGCGGCACGCGAAGCCCGACGCCACCCAGGCGGAGATGGTCGAGGCGGCCCGCCGGGCCCAGGTGCACGACGTGATCGCCGCCCTGCCCGACGGCTACGACACCGTGGTCGGCGCCCGCGGGCACCGGTTCTCCGGCGGGGAGAAGCAGCGGCTGGCGATCGCCCGCACGCTGCTCCGCGACCCGCGGGTGCTGGTGCTCGACGAGGCGACCAGCGCGCTGGACAACACCACCGAGCGCGCGGTGCAGGCCGCGCTGGACGAGGCCAGCCGCGGCCGGACGACGATCACCATCGCCCACCGGCTCTCCACCGTCCGGGACGCCGACCTGATCGCCGTCCTCTCGCACGGCCGGGTCGTCGAGCAGGGGACCCACGACGAGCTGACGGCCCTCGGCGGCCGCTACGCCGAGCTGGCCGGCGCCGCCGAGCGAGAGGCCGTGCTCGCCGGCTGAGACGACGACGGCCGCCGTCCCGGGATCGGGACGACGGCCGTCGCGGTGCTCAGCCCTGGGCGAGCTTGGAGACGTGCTCCCACTCGCGCCACTCGGCGAGCCGGGACTCGTAGTCGCGGGTGGCGATGCCCAGCGGGCCGTCGCCGAAGAAGACCCGCAGCGGCGGGTTCTCCGCGTCCACGACCTGCAGCACGGCGGCGCGGCTGGCCGTCGGGTCGCCCGGCGCGGCCACCCGGGCCTTGCGCTGCTCGGCGGCCTTCTCCCGGTAGGTGTCGTAGGCCGGGTTGGGCTGCGCGTGCTTGGCCGAGGCGCCGCCCCAGTCGGTGGAGAAGCCGCCGGGCTCGATCAGCGTGACCTTGATGCCGAAGTCGGCGACCTCCGCGGCCAGCGACTGGCTGAACGCCTCGAGCGCCCACTTGGAGGCGTTGTAGATGCCGATGTTCGGGAACGCGGAGATCCCGCCGATGCTCGACACCTGCAGGAAGTGCCCCGACCCCTGCTCGCGCAGGAAGGGCAGCGCCGCCTGGGTGACGAACAGGGCGCCGAACACGTTGGTGTCGAACTGCGCGCGGGCCTCGGCCTCGGAGATCTCCTCGATCATCCCGAACTGGCCGTAGCCGGCGTTGTTGACCACGACGTCCAGCCGGCCGAAGCGCTCGTGGGCCTGCGCGACGGCGGCGAACACGGCGTCCCGGTCGTCCACGTCGAGCTGCAGCGGCAGGATCCGGTCGCCGAACTGCTGCACCAGGTCGTCCAGGGACGACGTGTCGCGGGCGGTGGCGGCGACGTTGTCCCCGCGCTCGAGGGCCGCGATCGACCACTCCTTGCCGAAGCCGCGGGATGCGCCGGTGATGAACCAGGTCTTGGCCATGGGTGCTGTTCCTCTCGTAGGGCGTCCGGGGTCTCCCAGCGCACAGCCCCCCGCCCGTGTTCCGCCCTGTTCCACCAAAAGCACGCTTTTGGCGGGATCGAGGGGACGTCCCGCCACAAGCACGCTCTTGGCGGGATCGAGGGGGACGTGATGAGGGCCGCAGTCGGGGCGCAGGCGGAATGTTGAGCGAGGGCAACGACCTTGGCTACGGGCATGGACCTGTTCTCCCCTGTCACCCTCGGCGACCTCGAGCTCGCCAACCGCGTCGTCATGGCCCCGTTGACCCGCATGCGGTCCGGATCGGCCGGCGTCCCCGGTGACCTGGTCGTCGAGCACTACCGCCAGCGCGCCGGCGTCGGCCTGGTCATCACCGAGGGCACCTACCCGAACACCGAGTCGCGGGCCTACCCCGGCCAGCCCGGCATCGTCACCGACGAGCAGGCGGCCGGCTGGCGCCGGGTCGCCGACGCGGTGCACGCCGAGGGCGGCCGGATCGTCATGCAGGTCATGCACGGCGGCCGGGTCTCGCACACCGACATCACCGGCACCGAGCGGATCGTCGCGCCCTCCGCCCTCGCCATCCAGGGCGAGGCGCACACCCCGAACGGCAAGGCGCCCTACCCGGTGCCGCACGCGCTGACCACCGAGGAGGTCCGCGCGACGCTGGCCGACATCGTCGCCGCGTCGAAGCGCGCCGTCGAGGCCGGCCTGGACGGCGTGGAGATCCACAGCGCCAACGGCTACCTGCTGCACGAGTTCCTGGCGCCGAACACCAACCAGCGCACCGACGAGTACGGCGGGACGCCGGAGAACCGGGCACGCGCCGTCGTCGAGGTGGCCACCGCGATCGCCGCCGAGATCGGTGCCGGCCGGGTCGGCATCCGGATCTCGCCGATGCACCACGTCCAGGGCATGCACGAGACCGACGAGGCCGACGTGCGCGCCACCTACGGGTACCTGATGGACCAGCTGCGTCCGCTCGGCCTGGCCTACGTCTCGGTGCTGCACTCCGAGCCGGCCGGCGAGCTGGTGCAGGAGCTGCGCCGCCGGTTCGACGGCCCGTGGATCGCCAACAGCGGCTTCGGCACCGTCACCACCCGGGACGAGGCCGTGGCGCTGATCGACGCCGCGCACGCCGACGCGGTCGCGGTCGGCCGCCCGGTCATCGCCAACCCCGACCTGGTCGAGCGGTGGGCCGGCCAGCACCCGGAGAACGAGCCCAACGCGGCGACGTTCTACGGCCCCGGCGCCGAGGGCTACACCGACTACCCGGTCCTGGCGGCCACCGCCGGCTGACCGCCGGTACGACAGCGGGGCCCGGCAGCACGCGCTGCCGGGCCCCGCTGCCGTCTGCTCAGCCGGCGAAGACGCCCGCCAGGTGCTCCCGCAGCACGGCGTCGGTCACCGGCCGGGTGCGGAGGCCGACGTGCCCGTCGGGCCGCACCAGGTACGCCGCCGTCCCGGTGTCCGGGACGCCGTAGGCGGCGGCGAAGCCGCCCTGCGCGTCGCGGACGACCGGCAGGTCGACCAGCGGCGGCACGGTCGCGCCGGGAGCCGCGACCAGGTACGGGTGCACCTGGCCCTGGGTCGCCTGCCGGACCGACGCGGCCAGCTTCTCCAGCCCCGCCAGGTCCTCCTCCCCGACCCCGGCGCCGGCGTAGAGCAGCAGGGTGGCGTGCGTCCCGCGGGTCAGGTCGAACAGCCGGACGTCGTGGGCGACGCCGAAGCGGCGCAGCCCCTGCACGTCCGGCGCCCGGTACCCGGGCTCCGGCCCGCCGGCGAAGCCCTCGGCATCGGTCACCTCACCGACCAGCGGGCTCCCGGCGTAGTTCATCGTCATCTGCATCTCCAGCAGGAACTGCGCCTTCTCGTCCTCCATGTCCATCTCGTCGGTGAACGCGATGGCGACGGCGCGGTCGACGATGGCCTTGCCCGCCGGACGGCGCTCGGCGTCGTAGCTGTCGAGCAGGCCCGGTGCGGCCAGCCCCCGGACGGCGAGCGCCAGCTTCCAGCCGAGGTTCCAGGCGTCCTGGATGCCGGTGTTCATGCCCTGCCCGCCGGCCGGCGGGTGCAGGTGCGCGGCGTCCCCGGCGACGAACACCCGGCCCTCCCGGTACCGGTCGACGATCCCGTGCTTGACCCGGAAGATCGACGACCAGCGCAGGTTGCTCGCCGTCGTGCCCGCCGGCCCCACGTCGTCGATCGCCGCCTGGATGTCGGCCAGCGTCGGTGGCGTGTACTCCTGCCAGAAGCCGGGCGGCACCACGCCGGAGCCGATCGTCTTCTGCAGCGGCTCGGGGGCCAGCGTCGCGATCCGGTAGCGGTTGCGGCCCTTGAGCGGGACGCAGACCAGCATGCCGGTGAACGCGCCGTCGTCCTCGATCCGCACCCAGCGCAGCAGGTGACCGGGCGGCATGTCCCAGTCGACGTCGACGTCGCCCAGCATGAACAGCTGCGGGAACATCGACACCCCGCCCACGAAGTCCAGCCCCAGCCCGGCCCGGACGACGCTGTGCGCGCCGTCGCAGCCGACCAGGTACTGCGCCCGGGTGGTCTCGGTCTCCCCGGAGGGGAGCCGCAGCTGCGCGGTGACCCCGTCGTCGTCCTGGGTGAACCCGACCAGCTCCACCCCGCGCTCGACGGCGACGCCGTGCGAGAGCAGCTTGGCGGTGAGCAGCCGCTCGGTGTCGTACTGGGGGAGCCCGAGGTGGGCGTAGGGGAGCTCGTCGAGGCCGGCCCAGTCGACCTGGTGGGTCTGCTTGCCGTTGACGAACACCGTCTGCCCGTGCAGCCAGATCCCGGCGTCCATCGCCTCGGCGACGATGCCCTGGTCCTCCCAGATCTCCATCGTCCGGCAGTGGATGCCGATCGCCTTGTCCGCCTGGGAGGCCGCCTGCGCCCGCTTGTCGACGACCCGGACGGCGATGCCGCGGCGGGCCAGCTCCAGGGCGTGGGTGAGCCCGGCCGGGCCGGCGCCGGCCACCAGCACCTCGACGTCCCCGCCGACGGCTCGCGACGCGGCCGCCACCGGGACCGGGGCGGCGGCGTGCTGGGCACCCGGCGCCTCGACGAACTCCTGCACCGGCGCGCTGGGCACCGGCGCCGGCTCGACCGGGGCGGACACCCGCGGCGGCGGCGCCGGCGCGGCGGCCGCCACCGGCTGCGGGGCGGGGGCCCCGGCCGCCGGCGCGGGGAGCGGCCAGCGGCCGCCGTCGGCGTCCACGGGCCGGTAGCGGATCTCGAAGTGCTGGCGGGAGAACTCGACCGACAGCCAGCGGATCAGCGCCGAGCTCTGGTCGGCGTGCGAGGGGTCGTCGACCCAGCGGACGAAGTCCTGCTCGGACTCCCACTCGGCGAAGATGTGGTACCTGGGCTCGCCGATCTCCTTGAGCAGCTCCTCCCGGATCAGCCCCGGGGTGCCCTTCAGGGCGGCGGTCGTCTTCGCGTAGGCCGCCTCGAAGGCCTCCTCCTCGCCCGCCTCGACCCGGGTGCTGATGTCGATCCGGACGTGCGGTCGCGTCGTCGGCTCCACCGACCCGCCGCCGGCGTCCTCCGGGCGGTACCGGATCTCGAAGTGCTGGCGGGAGAACTCCACCGACAGCCAGCGGATCAGCGCCGCGCTCTGGTCGGCGTGGGAGGGGTCGTCGACCCAGCGGACGAAGTCCTGCTCGGACTCCCACTCGGCGAAGATGTGGTACCTGGGCTCGCCGATCTCCTTGAGCAGCTCCTCGCGGATCAGCCCCGGGGTGCCCTTGAGGGCGGCGGTGGTCTTCGCGTAGGCGGCCTCGAAGGCCTCCTCCTGCCCCTCCTCGACCCGGGTGCTGATGTCGATCCGCACGTGCGGCGGCCGGCCGTCGTCGGCGGGCTGCCCGCCGGCCACGGTGTGCAGCAGCTCGTAGGTGCTGCGCGAGGCGTCCTCCCGGAGCTCCCGCAGCGCCTCGGTGAGCGTCTCCCGGGCGCTGCTGCGGCCGAACGCGTCGACCGCCGCCCGGTCGACCCAGTCGCTGGTGATCACGAAGGTGCGCGGGTCGTCGGCGTCGCGGACGAGCTCCTGCCGCAGGTTGCCGGGGACCTTGCTGATCTCCACCGCCGCCCGCCGCCAGCTCTGCTCGAACTCCGCCTCGCACCCCTCCCGGGTGCGCATCCGCAGCAGGGTGCGCACCACCGGGGTCTTCTCCTCCGCTGCGGTCATGCCGCCCGCTCCTCGTGTCGGCGCAGCACCAGGCTGCTGTTGAAGCCCCCGAAGCCGCGGGCGAGGACGACGACGGTCCCGACGTCCTGCACCCGGCTCTGCTGCACGAGGTCCACGCCCGGCGCGTCGACCGGGTCGTCGAGGTTCGCGGTGCCGGGCACGATGCCGTCCCGGATCGCCAGCAGCGCGGTCGCCACGTTCAGCGCCGAGCCCCCGGCCATCAGCCGCCCGGACCAGGACGACGGCGCCGTCACCGGCACCGGTGTGGCCCGCTGACCGAACACCCGCTGCAGCGCCTCGAGCTCCAGCGCGTCCAGCTCCGGCAGCCCGGCCCCGTCGGCCAGGACCAGGTCGACGTCGTCCGGGGTGAGCCCGGCGTCGGCCAGGGAGAGCCGGATCGCGCGGGCGTACTGGGTGGCGTCGGGGGCGGGGTCCTCGTGGTGGTGGGCGTCGTGCGTGGCGCCGTAGCCGACGACCTCGCCCCACACGTGCCGGGCGCCGCGGGCCCGGGCGGCGCCGGGCTCCTCCAGCAGCAGGATCGCGCCGCCCTCGCCGATCACGTGCCCGTTCGCCCGGCGGTCGAAGGGCTTGTAGGCGTCCTCGGGCCGGGTCGCCGTCGACAGCCGGCCGCTGGTCGCCTGGCACAGCAGGGCGTACGGCGTCACGCCGGCCTCGGTGCCCCCGACCAGGACGGCGGGCGTGCCGCGGCGGGCGACCCGGCGGGCCCAGCCGATGCTGTCCAGGCCACCGGCGCCCTCGCTGACCACCACGCCGGAGGGGCCCTTGTAGCCGTCCCGGATGGAGAGCTGGCCGGTGCTGGCCGCGTAGAACCAGGCGATCGACTGGTAGGCGCCGACCGACTTCGGCCCCTTCGCCCACAGCCCCTGGATCTCGTGCTGGCTGAACTCGTTGCCACCGGAACCGGCGGCCAGGAAGACCGAGGTCGCGTAGGCGTCCTCGGGGGCCTCGTAGCCGGCGTCCTGCGCGGCCAGCGTGGCGGCCGCCAGCGACGTCCAGGTCCAGCGGTCGGTCTGCACCATCAGCTGCGGCGCGACGAACGCCTTCGGGTCGAAGTCGCGGATCTGGCCGGCCAGCGTCACCCCGTACTGGTCGGTGTCGAAGCCCTCGATCGGCCGGATGGCCGGCTCCCCGCGGACGAGGGAGGACCAGTGCGCCTCCACCCCCACGCCGGTGGGCGCGACGACGCCGATCCCGGTCACCAGCAGGCCGGTCATGCGGTCCTCCTCGTCGGGGACGCCAGCACGATCGCCGACTGGAAGCCGCCGAAGCCGCTGCCCACCGACAGTGCGACGTCCACCTTCTGCTCGCGGGCGGTGTTGGGCACGTAGTCCAGGTCGCACTCCGGGTCGGGCACCCCGTAGTTGGCCGTCGGCGGCACCACGCCGCGCTTGACCGCCAGCGCGGTGGCGGCGATCTCGATCGACCCGATCGCGCCGAGGGAGTGGCCGACCATCGACTTGATCGAGCTCATCGACACCCGCTGGGCGGTCGGGCCCAGGCTGCGCTTCACCGCGGCGGTCTCGTGGCGGTCGTTCTGCTTCGTGCCCGAGCCGTGCGCGTTGACGTAGCCCACCTCGTCCGGGTCGATCCGGCCCTGGTCCAGCGCCAGCCCGATGGCCTCGGCCATCTCGATGCCGTCGGGCCGCAGACCGGTCATGTGGAAGGCGTTGCAGCGGTTGGCGTAGCCGCTGACCTCGCAGTACACCTCCGCGCCCCGCTGCCGGGCGTGCTCGAGCTCCTCGAGCACCAGCACCGCGGCGCCCTCGCCCATGACGAAGCCGTCCCGGCGGGCGTCGAAGGGCTTGGAGGCGTGCTCGGGGTCGGCGTTGTTGGCCGTCGTGGCCCGGATGGTGTCGAAGCAGGCCATCGAGATCGGGGAGATCGGCGCGTCGCTGGCCCCGGCGATCACCACGTCGGCGTCGCCGTCCTCGATCAGCTGGGCGCCGTAGCCGACCGCGTCGATGCCCGAGGTGCAGCCGGTGGAGACCACCGTGGCCGGCCCGTGGGCGCCGAAGCGCACCGCCAGCTCGGTGGCCCCGCAGCTGGGCACCAGCGCCTGGTGCAGGAACCGCGTGGCGTACCGCGGGTCGACCAGCCAGTGCTTGCCCGCGTCGCTGACCGCGACGTACTCGTTCTCCAGCCGCATGGTCGCCCCGACCGCGCTGCCGAGGGTCACCCCGACCCGGTCCGGGTCCGGTGCGTCGTCCGCGCCGCCGGCCCCGAACGTCAGCCCGCTGTCGGCGACGGCCTCGTCGGCGGCGACCATCGCCATCTGCACGAACCGGTCGTTGCGGTGCACCTCGTGGGCGGTCAGGCCCAGCTTGCGCCCGTCGAAGTCGACCTCGGCCGCCACCTGCGACCGGAAGCGGCTCGGGTCGAAGAAGGTGATCCGCCGGGTCGCCGTCCGGCCGGCGGTGATCATGTCCCAGAAGCCCTCGCGGCCCATCGAGCCGGGGGCGACCACGCCGATGCCGGTGATGACCACCCGGCGCCCGCCGGCGGTCACCGGACGCCCATCGAGCCCGGCGAGGGCTCGGTGTCGACGTGGCCCAGCTCCGGCCGGGGGGCCAGCGGGCCGGCGAGGAAGACGAAGAACGCCTGCTCCGCGGTGTCGTTGACGATCCGGTGCCGCACCCCGATCGGGATGTGCACCGCCTGCTCACCGCCCAGCCGGCGCTCCTCGCCGTCCAGGGTCACCAGCACCTCGCCGGAGACGCAGTAGAGGAACTCCTCCGAGTACGGGTGCCAGTGCTCGGTGACGACCTCCCCCGGCTCGAGGGTGAGCGTGCCCATGAACCCGGCGGTGGCACCCACGCTGGTCGGCGAGAGCAGCACCCGGATGTCACCGCCGCGGCGGCGGTTGGGGGCCGCGTCGGCCCGCGACACGGTGGGCCCGCAGCGCACCTTCGCCGTGGGGTGCTGGATCGTCGTCATCTCTCTCCTCCGGTGGGGGCCGGACCCGTCAGCTCGGGTTCCGGGAGTGCGATGGGGGTCAGCGCACCGGGCGCGGTGGCCAGGTGCAGCGGGAGGTCCGGGTGGACCTGGCGGATCAGCGGGCCGAGGGTGGGCACCGGGCCCACCTCGACGACCCAGGTGGCACCGGCCCCGACCAGCGCCCGCGAGGTGGTCTCCCACTGCACCGGCGAGGTCAGGTGCGCCCGCAGGCACCGGGCCAGGTGGTCCGGGTCGCGGGTCGGCCGGCCGTCGGCGTTGGGCACCACCGGGACGTCCGGGACGGACCAGTCCAGGTCGGCCAGCGGTGCGGCGAGGTGGTCGGCGACCGACTGCATCAGCGGGCCGTGGCAGGCGGCCCGCCCGCGGAGCCGGACCATGTCCAGCCCGGCCGCGGTGACCGCCGTCCGGGCCTGCTCGAGCTCCTCCCGGCTGCCCGACAGCACCACCTGCGCCGGGCCGTCGAGGGAGGCGATGCTCAGCCCGCCGGCCGGCAGCCCGGTGACCACCGAGCGGGCGACCTCGGCGGCACCCGGCCCGACGACGGCCGCCATGCCCGCGCACGAGGGCCGCGGCGCGTGCGCCAGCGCCTCCGCGCGCCAGTCGACGAACGCCACCACCTGCTCCAGCGGCAGCGCGCCCGCGGCCACCAGCGCCGCGTACTCGCCGACGCCGTGCCCGGCGACGACCACCGGCTGCAGGCCTGCCGCGGTGAGGCTGCGGTAGCCCGCGACCCCGGTGACCACCGTCGTCAGGTGCGCGGCCACCGGGTCGCAGAGGTTGAGCGGGTCGCCCCACCACGGGACGACGTCGCGGCCGAGCACGTCGGAGGCCTCGGCGACGACGTCGCGGGCGGCCGCGTCGCCGAGCCAGGCGTCCAGGGCGTGCGGGCGGGCGCTGTCCTCACCCGGGAGGACGACGGCGGCCCCCGGGGCGAGGGCGGTCACGTCGTCGGCTCCGCGCGCCCGGCGGCGGCCTCCACCTTGTCCCGGATGACGGCCATCTGGACCTTGCTGTTGGCGTCGATGCGCTCGGTCATGCCGGCGGTGTCGATCGGTGCCTCCGGCCGCATCCGGAAGTCCTGCTGCCAGCGCATCCGGGTGCCGGTGCCCTCCGGCGTGTAGTTCCACCGGATGTCCATGAACTCGAACGGGCCGGGCTCGACCCGCTTGGCCACGACCTCGTGCGCGGCCTCGTCGAGGGTGCGCTCGGAGATCCAGCTCCACACCCGGCCGGACTCGTCCGGGTGCATCTTGAGCCGGAAGCGGAACGTCGAGCCGTGCTGGGCCAGCACCTCCACCTCGGCGTACTCGGTGAAGAGGTCCGGCCAGGACGGCAGGTCGTTGGTCATCCGCCAGACGTGGTCGATGTCCGCGTCGATGAAGATCGAGTTGTCGGTGTGGCCGACGGTGCGGCTGTCGTTCTCGAGGGTGCTCACTGGGTCCTCCGGCTGTCTGCCTGGGTCACGGGGGTCTGGTGGGGACGGGCGATGGCCGCTCAGGCCATCTGCGACTGCGCCGAGGAGACGGTCGCGACGATCTCGCCGAGCGTGTAGCGGTCCGGGTCGTCGTCGGGCATCTCGGTGCCGAAGCGGTCGTGCAGCTCGGTCTGCATGGACAGGAAGGCCAGCGAGTCCAGGCCGATGTCGGCGAAGTGGGCGTCGGGGTCGGTGGTGCGCGACTCCGGCGGGAGCCCGGCCTTCTCGGAGAGCAGGTCCATCAGGTCGTCGAGGGTGAACGGGGTGTCGGGCATGGCGGTGTTCCCTTCATCGGTGGGTGGACGGGACGACCCCGACCGGTCGCTGCCGGGTGCGGGGACGAGCTGGAGCGGCCCGTGGGCGGCGGGCATGGGCGCCGCCGGGGACGCGGTCAGGGCAGCTGCGGAGGCCAGGAGCTCGGGCAGGCTGCGGTCGAGGAACTCGATGTCGTGCCGGTCGGCGCGCACGTCGGGGTGCCGGAGCATCGCGCGCTGCAGCGCGATGGTGGTGTGCAGCGCCGGCCCCTCGACCCGCAGCTCGGCCAGCGCCCGGTCCATCCGCCGGACGGCCTGGTCGCGGTCGGGGGCCCAGACGACGAGCTTGCCCAGCAGCGAGTCGTAGTGCGGGCTCACGTCGTCGCCCTGGCGGTAGCCGGTGTCGAACCGGGTCCACGGCCCGCCGGGGACCTGCAGGACGTCGAGGTGGCCGGGTGCCGGGGCGAAGCCGCGGGCCGGGTCCTCGGCGTTGATCCGGCACTCGATCGCCGCGCCGCGGGTCACCACGTCCTCCTGCTGCAGGTGCAGCCGCCGGCCGCCGGCGACCAGCAGCTGCTCCCGGACGAGGTCGACCCCGGTGAGCAGCTCGGTGACCGGGTGCTCGACCTGGATGCGGGCGTTCATCTCCATGAAGTACGCGCCGGCGTCGTCGACCAGGAACTCCATGGTCCCGGCGCCGGTGAACCCCACCGACAGCGCGCCGCGCACGGCCAGGGCACCGAGGTCGGCGCGCTGCTCGGGGGTCAGGTGGGCGGCCGGCCCCTCCTCCAGCAGCTTCTGGTGGCGGCGCTGCAGCGAGCAGTCGCGCTCGCCGAGGTGGATCCCGGCGCCGTGCCCGTCGCAGAGCACCTGCACCTCCACGTGCCGGGCGCGGGTCAGGTAGCGCTCCACGTAGACGGCCGGGTCGCGGAACACCGCGCGGGCGACCGCACGGGTGGCGGTGAAGGCCTCGGCGAACTCCTCCGGCGCGTGGACGACGGTCATCCCGCGCCCACCACCCCCGGCGGCCGCCTTGATGATCACCGGGTAGCCGATCTCGTCGGCGATGGCCCGGCCCTCCTCCGCCGTCCGGACCGGCTCGACCACCCCGGGCAGCAGCGGCAGGCCGGCCTCGGCCATCAGCCGGCGGGCGGTGGCCTTGTTGCCCATCTGCTGCATGACCTCCGGCGGCGGGCCGACGAAGGTGAGCCCCTCGATGTCGCAGATCTCGGCGAAGTCGGGGTCCTCGGAGAGGAACCCGTAGCCGGGGTGGACGGCGTCGGCGCCGGTGCGCAGCGCGGCCTCGATCAGGTTCGGCACGTGCAGGTAGCTGCGCCGCGGGGCGGGCGGGCCGATGTGCACCGCCTCGTCGGCCATCGCCACGACGGCGGAGTCCCGGTCCGAGGTGGAGTACGTGGCGACGACCTCGATGCCCAGCTCCCGGCAGGCGCGCGCGATCCGGACGGCGATCTCGCCGCGGTTGGCGATGAGCAGCCGGCTGATCACTGCCCGGCCCCCGTCGGGCGCAGGTACATCAGCACCTGCCCGTACTCCACCGACTCGGCGTCGCCGACCAGGACCTCGGTGACGACGCCCGGCTCGTCGGCCACGATCGGGTTCATCAGCTTCATCGCCTCGACGATGCCGAGCGTCTGGCCGGCCTCGACGGCGTCGCCGACCCGGACGAACGGGTCCGCGTCCGGTGACGGGGCGATGTAGAAGGTCCCGACCAGCGGCGCGGGGACGGCGACCACGTCGTCCGGGACGGCGGGTCCGTCGGCCTCGGGCCCGGTGTCCCGGCCGACCGGTGCGCGGTGCAGCGCACCGGAGCCCTCGCCGGCGGGCTGGTCCTCGGTGGCCCACTCGACCTCGATCGCGCTGTCCCCGCTGCGCACGGTCAGCCGGCGCAGCCCGCCGGGCAGGCTGCGGGCCAGCTCGACCACCTCGTCGCTCAGCGACCGGGTGGCGTCGTCCGAGGGCACCGGGGCTCCGCTCAGCGTGGGTCGGGGGGCGAACTCGCTCGGGTGCACGGTCAGCACCCCGCCGGGACGACGGGCTGCAGCGCACGCACCCGGCGACCGCCGTTGCCGTCCATGCCGGACAACCGGCGGGACCGCTCGGCCAGCAGGGTGGTCACGTCGACCCGGGACAGCTCGTCCAGCTCGCGGAGGAGCGCGGCGCGGAGCAGGTCGGCCGCCGCCAGCGGGTCGGTGTGCGCACCGCCCGGTGGCTCGGGGACGACGGAGGTGGCGATGCCCGACCGGTACAGGTGCGGCGCGCCCAGCTGCATGGCCCGCGCCGCGGCGGGGGCCGCCGTCGCGGTCCGCCACAGGATCGCCGCGCACCCCTCGGGGCTGATCACCGACAGGTAGGCGTTCTCCAGCACCAGCAGCCGGTCGGAGGTGCACAGCGCCAGCGCGCCGCCGGAGCCGCCCTCGCCGGTGACCACCGCGACGACCGGGACCCGCAGCCGGCTGCTGCGCATGATGATCTCGGCGATCGCGTGGGACTGCCCGCGCTCCTCCGCCTCCGGCCCCGGGTGCGCCCCGGGGGTGTCGACGAGGGTGACGACCGGCAGCCGGTGGTCCTCGGCGTGCCCGAGCAGGCGCAGCGCCTTGCGGTAGCCCTCCGGGTGCGGCATGCCGAAGTTGTGCGCCACCCGCTCGCGGACCGAGTGCCCCTTCTCGTGGCCGATCACCACCACCGGCCGGCCCCCGATCGAGGCCACCCCGCCCACCACGGCGGGGTCGTCGCCGAAGGCCCGGTCGCCGTGCAGCTCGACGAAGTCGTCGAAGGCGGTGTGCAGGTAGTCCAGCGTCGTCGGCCGGTCCACGACCCGCGCCCGCTGGACGACCTCCCACGGGTCGCGGTCCGCCGGCTGCGGCCCGGGCGCCGCGCCCCAGGTGTCCGCCCGCTCGTCCGCCGGCTCGTCCTCGGCCGGGACGCCGGCGGCCTGCCCTGCGTGCATCGCGAGCAGCCGGACGAGCACCGGCCGCAGGTCCGCCCGGCTCTCGACCCGGTCCACCAGGCCGTGGGCGAGGAGGAACTCCGAGGTCTGGAAGTCGTGGGGGAGCTCGGCGCGGATCGTCTCCTGCACCACCCGCGGACCGGCGAAGCCCACGTGCGCGCCGCGCTCGCCGATGAGCACCGAGGCCAGGGTCGCGAAGGAGGCGGACACCCCGCCGTAGGTGGGGTCGGTGAGCACGCAGACCGAGAGCAGGCCGGCCTCCCTCAGCCGTCCGAAGGCCTCGCTGGCGCGGGCCATCTGGAACAGCGAGAAGACGCCCTCCTGCATCCGGGCGCCGCCGCTGGCGCAGACGACCACCAGCGGCCGGCCCTGCTCCAGGGCCAGCGCGGCCGCCTCGCTCACCCGCCGGCCGACCTCGACGCCCATGCTGCCGCCCAGGAAGCCGAAGTCCATGACGGCGAGGACCAGCGGGATCCCGCCGATCCGCGCCTCGCCCACCAGCACCGCCTCGGACTCACCGGAGCGGTGCGCGGCGTCGCGGAGCCGGTCGGGGTAGGGGCGCAGGTCGGTGAAGGACAGCGGGTCGGAGTCCCCGCGGGTCACGTTGGTCTCGGTGAAGCTGCCGGGGTCGACCAGCATGTCGATCCGGGCGCGGGCGCCCAGCCGCAGGTGGTGCTCGCACTCCGGGCAGACGTGCAGGTTGCGCTCCAGCCGCTTGTGGTAGAGCAGCCAGCCGCAGGCCGGGCAGGAGGTCCAGCCCGTGTGCACCGGCGGGGCGGGGACCCCGGGTGTGGTCAACGAGGAACGGGTCATGACTGCCTCTCAACCGCGCGCCGTCGCCCTCACTCGGGCGACGAGGTCCAGTGGTAGAAGCGGCGGGCCATCGCGTCCTGCGGTGAGCGCCAGTTGGGGTCGTAGGCCTCGATGTAGGGCTTGAGCTCCTCGCTCACCGACCGGAAGGCCGGCAGCGACTGCGCCACCTGCATCGACTCCGCCGGCGGGCGGTCGAAGCCGATCAGGTGCACGTAGAGGCCGTGGAACTGGAAGAGGGACCGGTGTCGCACCCCGATGTCGTGGGGCATGGACGTCGCGTCCGAGCGGCCGAAGACGGCGGCCACCTCGTCGGCGTCGCGGGGGTCCATCTTCGCGATGATCATGGTCTCGTGCACGGGTGCTCCTGCGGCGTCGGCGGGAAGGACCTGGCTGGCACGGCAGACGCTAGGGCGGCGCCGGGGCCGTCGGCATCGGCCGCAAGGGCCGTTCCGGAGGGCCACCGGAGGTGGTGGGGCGGGGGCGGGTCCTGCGCCTCAGGGCGTGCCACCGCACCCGGACCGACCGGGTCCGGCCCCGCCCTCTGGCCGTCGGCCCTGCCACCCGGGACGGGTTCGCCCGACTCTCCGTAGGGCAGCACCCCCTACCCGGGTATGAACCGTCGGGCCGTTCCGGCCTGACGCGCCCCCGACTGTGGCGTCGACCAGGGGATGTCCCCTAGCTTCCGGGGCACCGACGTGGGCGGGCCCGGCAACGGACGCCGCCCGGAGCGGAGTGGACACGGATGATCGGCGACCTGCTGCTCGGCACGGCCGAGGACGCCACGGGAGGAGATCCTGTGCTCTCTGGGAGCGGGGACGGTGTGCTGACCCAGCCCGCCGCGGCACCTGTCCGGGTGCTCATCTGCGACGACCACGAGGTGCTCCGGCACGGTCTGCGGACGGTGCTGCTCCGCGCGCCGGACCTGACCGTGGTCGGTGAGGCGGCCGGCGCCGCCGAGGCCCTGGCGCTCGCCACGAGCACGCGGCCCGACGTGACCGTCATCGGTCTCGGTGCGCACGGGCCGGTCGTCCAGGAGCTGGTCCGGGCGCTGACCACGATGGGCGTCCGGGTCGTGCTGCTCGGCGAGCCCGGCGCCGGCAGCGACCTCATCGACGCCCTGCAGGCCGGGGCGAGCGGGTACGTGCACACGACGGTGACCCCGCAGCGCCTCATCGACGGGGTGCGCGCCGTGGCGCAGGGGGAGACCGTGCTCGACGCGGCCGCGACCGGGGAGCTGCTGCACCGCCTCGACGACGGCCCCCGGTCGGCGGACGGCGGGCCGGCCACGCACAGCGGGCCGCTGACCGCGCGGCAGCAGACCGTCTCCCGGCTGGTCGCCGAGGGCCTGACCAACGCCGAGATCGCCGACCGGCTGAACGTCAGCCGGGCGACGGTCAAGGGCCACATCACCGTCGCCCTGCGGCGCCTGGGGCTGCGCGACCGCACCCAGCTGGCGATCCACCTGCACCGTTCCACCCGACCGGGCGACGGGCGCGGGCCCGGCCCCACGCGGGGGTGATCCGCTGCGGAGCGGAACGACACGCCGTGGCGCGTCCGCTCTGTGCATCCGCTGTGTCTCCGATGGGCGAAGGGGGACACGACGGACCACTTGTTCGCTACCGTTCCCGAACCGTTGAGACGGATGAGTACCGCATCCGCCCTCCCCGGCGGGGAGGACGGTGACGACGCTCGCGGGACAGGGGGAGTCCTCATGACCACGGACCACGGCGGGTCCCGGGCAGGCCACGGCAGGCTGGCGCTGCACCCTCCCGCGGACGACGGGAAGAGCCGCGCCCCGCTGCGGGACGTGGCCCGCGCCCCCGAGCTGCGGAGCACCGAGCTGCCCCTCCGGCCGCGCGCGACCCGGCCACCGCGGACGCTGGTCCAGGTGCGGCTCTGCGACGACCAGGAGGTCTTCCGGCTGGGCCTGCGGGTGGTCCTCGAGGCGCAGCCGGACATCGCGGTCGTCGCGGAGACCAGCCAGCTGCAGGAGACCGTGGCCGGCACCGACGGCCCGGGCAACCAGGTGGTCGTCGTCCGGCAGGGGCTGCTGAGCGGCGCCAGCCTCCCGCTGCTGCGCGACCTGTGCCAGCGCGGGGCGGGGGTGCTGGTGCTCGCGGAGACCGCCGAGCGACCCGACTCCGGGATGATGGACGTGCTCCAGGCCGGGGTCCGCGGCTTCCTGCCGCGCCGCACGGCGGCGTGCCGGCTCGTGGAGGCCGTCCGGGCGCTCGCCCGCAAGGAGACCGCGCTGGACTCCGCGGTGGCCAGCCAGCTGGTGCGCTACCTGACCGGGGACGCCGCGCAGGCCGGGTGCGAGGAGCGGGCGCTGGACCGGCTCACCGAGCGGCAGCGGGACGTGGCCGCCCTGGTGGCCGAGGGGCTCAGCAACGAGGAGATCGCCAGCCGGCTGTTCCTCAGCCCGGCGACGGTCAAGAGCCACCTCACCGCGGTGATGCGCCGCCTCGACGTCCGCACCCGCACCCAGCTGGCCATCCTGCTCAACCGCGACCACTCGCCGGCGGCGTAGCGGGAGCAGCCCTCCCGCTACGTGACGTCGCGGCGGGTGAGGAGCAGGCCGGTCAGGGCGGTGAAGACGACGAGGAAGCCGGCCAGCACCCACGCCGCCTGACCGCCGTCGACGATCGCCGCGACACCCGGGGTGCGGAGCTCCGCGTGGTCCCCGGCCAGCGCGGCCACCAGCGACCCGGCGTTGACCCCGGGCAGCGCGGCCTGCGCCGCGTCGAAGGCGCCGAGCAGCGGAGCGGCGACGTTGACGACCAGGTTCTCGATCGCCAGCACCCAGACCAGCCCCAGCCCGATCGGCAGCGCGGTGCTGCGCAGCGCCGTCCCCAGCAGCACCCCCAGCGCGCCCCAGGTGGCCGCGATGAGCAGCCCGCCGCCGAACCCGCGGAGCAGCTGCCCGGCACCGGGCCAGTCGACGGTCGCCGAGGCGCCGGCCGCGATCGCCCAGCTCACCAGGGCGGTGAGCAGGAAGCTCAGCAGCACGGTCGCGGCCAGCACCACCAGCAGCGCCAGCAGCTGACCGGCGAGGACCGTCAGCCGCTTTTAGAGGGGGGCGAGCAGCGTCTTGAGCGTGCCCCAGCCGTACTCGCTGCCGGCCAGCAGCGCGCCGAGGGTGAGCAGCAGGGCCCCGCCGAACAGCGGCAGCCCGGAGAGCGTGTTCTCCACCAGCCGGTCGGGCAGCGTGCTCGCCAGCAGCGCCTCGGGTGGGCTGCCCTCGTAGGAGGAGCCGCGCCGGTAGCTGACGTAGGGGATGAGGCTGCTGAACACCAGCTGCAGGGCCGGCCACAGGCCGAGCAGCACCCAGGTGGCCGGGCGGCGCAGCAGCTTGAGCAGCTCGGCCGAGACGATCGCGCCGAGCGAGCCCGCCGTGCGGGTCCGGGCCGACGGGGCGCCGCGCTCCGGCGTCCTGGTCTCCGTCGCCGCGCTCACCGGACGGCGCTCTCGAGCTCGGACCCGGTCATCTGCAGGAAGACCTCCTCGAGGGTCTGCGCCTCCTGGCGCAGCCCGGTCACGTCGACGTCGGCCAGGACCAGCGCCCGGTTGATCCGCGCGGTGTCCTCCGGCCCGGCCTGGACGACGAGGGCGCCGTCCTCCACCGCCACCCGGTCGGCGCCCAGCAGCCCGGCCGTGATGGCGGCGGCCTCCTCGATCGGGTCGGCCTCCACCACCAGGCGGCGCAGCCCGAGCAGCTCGCCGACGCTGCTCTCGACGACCAGCCGTCCGACGGAGACCACCGCGACCCGGTCGCAGACCTGCTCGACCTCGCCGAGGAGGTGGCTGGACAGCACGACGGTGCAGCCCTCGCCGGACAGCCGGCGCAGCAGCGCGCGCATGTCGGTGATCCCGGCGGGGTCCAGCCCGTTGGTGGGCTCGTCGAGGATGACCAGCTCGGGGTCCTTGAGCAGCGCCGCGGCCACCCCGAGCCGCTGCTTCATGCCCAGCGAGTAGGTGCTGTAGCGGTCGCCGGCCCGGTCGGTGAGGGCGACGGTGCCCAGCACCAGGTCGACCCGGCCGGGCGGGGCCCCGGCGTAGCGGGCGAGGACGCGGAGGTTGTCCCGGCCGGAGAGGTAGGGGTAGAAGCCCGGACCCTCGATGAGCGCGCCGACCCGGACCGCCGAGGAGCCCGCGGGCCGGCCGAGCACCGTCGCCGTGCCGCTGGTCGGCCGGATCAGCCCGAGCAGGGCCCGCAGGGTCGTCGTCTTGCCGGCGCCGTTGGGGCCGAGGAAGCCGTACACCTCCCCGCGACGGACGGTGAGGGACAGGTCGTCGACGACGGTGCGGCTCCCGTAGCGCTTGGTGAGCCCGTCCAGCACCACGACCTCGTCACCGGGCCCACCGGTCTCCTGTACTGGCTGCATGGCGGGACTGTGCCCCCGCCCGCGGAGCGCTGTCGACCGCTGCACCGGGCGTGGCGCGGCGATTCCCCCCGGAGGACGGGACCGTCCGGCCCGCGGTGCGCACGCGGTTGCGACCTGGGGCACGAGCGGGACACGACCGGAGTCGTAGCCGCACCCACCCGGAGGTCGGAGTTCCCACCTCAGATGGGCTCAGGAGTCGACTCCTGTCGTCTTGGGCTGGCCCGGACGCCTCGACAGGGTTGTCCTCGCCAAGCGACCAGGTGCCGGAGTCCGCTCCCGCACCGGCTCGTCGACCAGCGCGGCTCGATCGGGAGGGCTGTCATGCGCAACACCAGCAAGGCCAGGAAGGTCAGAGGTCCATGGGGGGCCCGCAGTCGGGCGGTCGTGGTGGCCGCGGGGTTGATGCTCGCCGCCCTGCCCGCGAGTGCTGCGGTCGCCGGAGGGCACCCGGGGAACACCCTGACGGTGCAGAGGGGTGAGTCGATCCAGGCGGCGGTCGACAAGGCCCGGTCCGGGGACACCATCAAGATCGAGGCGGGCGACTACCGCGAGGCGGTCTGCGTCGACCGCAAGGGCCTGACCATCGTCGGTGCCGGCGCCGGCGCGACCACCATCAGCTGGCCGAGGTGGAACACCGTCCGGGAGCTGCCGGCGGTCAAGCCCACCCCCTGCTGGACGGCGCAGGAGGCCGCGGACAACGAGGGCGACCCGACCACGCTGGCCGACGACGTCTCCGGCCTGTTCTTCCTCAACCCGAACAAGCCGGTCAGCGTCAGCGGGTTGACCACGAAGAACCACCCGGCGAGCGGGATCGCCGCCTGGGGCGCCAACGGGTACGCCGTCCACGACACCGCCGGGATCGGGCACGAGCGCTACGGCGTGCTCGCCGCGGCCTCGAAGAACATCTCGATCACCGGCAACTACGAGAAGGGCGTCGTGCGCGCCGCCCCGGTCCTCGGCGGCACGGCCGGCATCGGCCTCGGTGACTCGGACAAGGCAGCGGCCGACATCATCGGCAACTACGTCGAGGGCTACAACCTGGGTGTGTTCGTCCGCGAGTCACGCGGCGGCGAGATCACCGGCAACACGGTGACCGGCAACTGCGTGGGCATCCTGTTCTTCGACGACTCGGCCACCGAGATCCCGAACACCAACGGCTTCGTCCTCGGCGGCGACTTCGCGATCAAGCAGAACACCTCGGTCGCCAACAACCGCTACTGCATCGCCGGGCGTGACGGCAGCCAGCTGGTCTCCGGCGTCGGCATGTCCATCACCAACGCCGACCACGTCCAGGTGCTCAACAACGTGATCAAGGACAACCGCCCGGTCATCCCGGCCGGCGCCGCGCCGATCAACTACCCGGCCGGCGGTCTGAGCCTGGTCAGCTTCGCCCCCCCGCCGGGCACCAGCCCGCCGGGAGCCCAGGCCCCGGGTCTGGTCGAGTACGTCGACGTGATCGGCAACAAGTTCGTCAACAACAAGCCGGTCGACATCTGGCTGACCCGCCCGATCCCGGGCACCCTGCTGCAGCCCGCCGGCCCGGGGATCGTCTTCCGGGACAACCGGTGCTCGCTCAGCGACCCGGCGTGGATCTGCGGGCGCTGACCGCCCCGTAGCGCTGGACGCCGAGGCCCTGTCCCCCTGCGGGAGGGGGCCTCGGTGCGTCCGCCGGCTGTGACGGGGGCTGCAGTCGGGAAGAGAACGGCGGTCGGGCACGCTGGGCGACGTTGACCCAGGCAACGAGCAGGACGGATCCGCACCGCATGAGCACCACCGGACGCCGCGCGCACCACCAGGTCACCTTCGCCGTGCTGGCCACGGGGGTGATCGCCTTCGCGCTCCTGCAGTCGCTGGTGACCCCGGTCCTGCCGACGCTCGAGGCCGCGCTGGGCACCAACCAGTCCGACGTCACCTGGGTGCTGACCGCCTACCTGCTGTCGGCCTCGATCTCCACGCCCGTCCTGGGCCGGCTGGGGGACATGCGCGGCAAGAAGCGGATGTTCGTCCTCGCGCTGTCCGCGCTGGCGCTCGGCTGCCTGATCGCCGCGCTGGCCACCGACCTGACCGTGATGATCATCGCCCGGGTGGTCCAGGGCATCGGTGGCGGTGTGCTGCCGCTGGCGTTCGGGATCATCCGCGACGAGTTCCCCCGGGAGAAGGTCGCCGGTGCGGTCGGCGCCATCTCCGCGCTCATCGCCGTCGGCGCCGGGGTCGGCCTGGTGGTGGCCGGCCCGATCGTCGACGCGCTGAGCTACCACTGGCTGTTCTGGCTGCCGCTCATCGTGCTGGTCCTCGCCGCGCTCGCCGCGCAGTTCCTCGTCCCGGAGTCCCCGGTGCGCACCGCGGGCTCGATCAACTGGCCCGCCGCCCTGCTGCTGTCGGCCTGGCTGGTCGCGCTGCTGCTCGCGCTGAGCCAGGCGCCCTCCTGGGGCTGGGGGTCGGCCTCGGTGCTCGGTCTGCTCGCCGCGGCCGTCGTCCTCGCCGTCCTGTGGGTCGTGGTGGAGTCCCGCTCCGCCCAGCCGCTGATCGACATGCGGATGATGCGGGTCCGTGCCGTCTGGGCGACCAACCTGGTCGCGCTGCTGTTCGGTGTCGCGATGTACGCCGCGTTCGCCTTCCTGCCGCAGTTCCTGCAGACGCCGTCCGCGGCCGGCTACGGCTTCGGCTCGACGGTCACCGCGTCCGGGCTGCTGATGCTCCCGCAGACGATCGCCTCCTTCCTGCTCGGCCTGGTGTCGGGCACGCTGGCGCAGCGGATCGGGTCCAAGCTCGTGCTGGTGATCGGCACGCTGGTGTCCGCGGCGGGCTACCTGGTCTTCGCGCTGGCCCACGACTCGCAGACCGAGGTGCTGATCGGCTCCACCGTGATGGGCGCGGGCTTCGGGCTGGCCTTCGCCGCCATGTCGAACCTGATCGTCGCCGCGGTGGAGCCCTCGCAGACCGGCGTGGCCAGCGGGATGAACGCCAACATCCGCACCATCGGCGGGTCCATCGGCGCCGCCGTCATGGCGTCGGTGGTCACCGCGGGCGCCGGCCCCACCGGGGTGCCCCCGGAGTCCGGGTACACCCACGGCTTCCTGATGCTCACCGGCGCGCTGGTGCTGGCGGCGCTCGCGGCGCTGCTCATCCCGGCCGTTCGGCGCGACCCGCAGACGCACGCCGAGCCCGACGTCGAGCTGCGCCACCCCGAGGCCGCGCTGGTCGCGGGCGGGACCCTGGTCGGCGACGAGCCGGAGTGACACGCTCGGGGGCATGAGCTCCCGGTCCTGGATGTCGCTGTGGTCGCACGGCTCGGCGTTGTCGATCGCGTCGGAGGGCTCGTTCCTCTCGATCGGCAGCGTCGGGTCCTTCCTGTCCGTGGGCAGCGTCGGCTCGTCGACGTCGCTGTTCTCCGCGCTCAGCTGGATGTCGGTGGGCTCGGCCCTGTCCGCCCAGTCGATCGGGTCGGTGCTGTCCTGGCGGTCGGTCGGCGGCGCGCGGTCGGTGGGCTGCGTCGCGGCGGCCGCCGCGCTCGGGCTGGCCCTGGCCGGACGGCGCTGACGTGGCCGCGACCGTCGCGGAGTACCTGACCGGGCTGCCGGACGACGTCCGGGGCCGGCTGGAGGAGGTCCGCCGCGTGGTGCACGAGGTGGTGCCGGACGCCGGGGAGACGATCAGCTACGCGATGCCGACGTTCACCCTCGACAGGCAGCCGCTGCTGCACGTCGCGGCGTGGAAGCGGCACCTGGGTCTGTACCCGCTCCCCGCCCTGGACCCGGAGCTGGCGGCGCTCGTCGCCCCCTGGCGCGGCGCCAAGGACGCGATGCAGCTGCCGTACGCCCTCCCGCTGCCCCGCGACCTGGTGGCCCGGGTGGTCGGGGTGCTGGTGGAGCAGCGGCGCGCCGGCTCCTGAGGGGTCAGGCGCTGAGCGTCCGGTCGCCCGGACGGCGCCGTGGCAGGGCCGCGGGCGCCAGCTCCGCCACCGCGCCCGGCCGGCCGAAGTGCCAGCCCTGCCCGTCGTCCACCCCGGCGGCGAGCAGGGCGGCGTGCTCGGCGGCGGTCTCCACCCCCTCGGCCACCACCCGCGCGCCGCAGCTGTGGGCGAAGGCGGCCAGGGCGGTGACCAGCCGCGCGAGCACCGGGTCGGTGTCGACGCCGCTGACGATGCTGCGGTCCAGCTTGAGCACGTCCGGCGCGGTGGAGACCACGTGCCGCAACGAGGAGAAGCCGGCGCCGACGTCGTCCACGGCCAGCTGCATGCCGCGGGCGCGCAGCGGTGCCAGCGCCGCGGCGAGCGCGGCGTAGTCCTCGACCTGCTCGTGCTCGGAGAGCTCGAGCACGACCCGGTGCAGCGGCAGGGTCGCCAGGAAGGCGCGGCACTCCCGGGTGAGCAGGGTGCCGGGGGAGACGTTCAGCGAGAGGTGCCCGCTGACCCGGTCCAGCACCTCGGCGGCGCGCCGGAGCGCGAGCAGCTCGAGCCGGTGGCCGTGCCCGACGCTGTGCGCCTCGGCGAAGACGGTGTCCGGCGCCCGGTCCCACTCCGCCGGGAACCGGCTCAGCGCCTCGGCCCCGGTGCGGGCACCGGTGGCGAGCTCGACGATCGGCTGCAGGACGACGGCCGGGCCGCCGTCGCTGAGCACCGGGCGCAGGCGGTCCTCGATCTCGTGCCGCCGGCGGCGCTGGTGCAGCCCCGGCTCGAGGACGGCGGAGACCGCGGCGGCGAGCACCTCCATGAGGACGGCGTCGCGCCGGCCGAGCGTGGGATCGGGGGTGAACCCGAAGGCGCAGACGGTGCCGTACAGCGTGCCGTCCCGGAGCCGCACCGGGGCGGAGACCCAGCTGCGGATGCGCGGGATCCGGGCGGCCGGCAGCCGCATGGCCTCCGGGTACCGGCGCACGTCCGGGATGACCGCCGGTAGCCGGCCGTCCAGGATCGCCTGGCAGAAGGTGGTCTCCTGGGGCTGGGTGTGGCCGTCGGCGACCTGCCGGGGCAGGGGTGACTCGACGACCTCCAGCGTCTGCGTCGTGCCGTCGAGCCGGCTGAGGAAGGCGACGGTCATGCCGAGCGACGTCCGCGCCGTCTGGAGCAGGCCGGCGATCTGCCGGTCCGTCTCGGAGCGCTGTCTGCGCACGGTGTCCCCCCTCGTCTCCAGGGCCCACCATCGGCAGCTCGCGGGGCGCGCTGGAGCTCGGCTCCCCCGCAGGGGTGTCAGCGGACGCGGGCGGTGAACCCGAGCACCAGCCCGGCGGCGACCACGGCGATGCCCAGCCACACCAGCGGCCCGGGCACCGCGCCGCCCATGGCCACGCCGACCCCGGCGGCGGCGACCGGTGCGACGCCGGTGAGCAGGCCGGCCCGGGCGGTGCCCAGCCGGCCGACCGCGGAGTACCAGAGCACGAAGGCGACAGCGGTCATCCCGACCGCCAGGTACCCGACGGCGGCGAGCGCGCGGCCGTCGAGCCGGCCCAGCGCCCCGGGCCCCTCGACGGCCAGACCGAGGACGCCGAGGACCACGGCGGCCAGCCAGGTGGTGTGCACCGACACGCCCCACGCCCCGTGCCGGGTGAGCACCGGGACGGCCAGCAGGGTGAACCCCGCCTCGCAGCCGAGCACGACGACCGCCCAGCCCAGGCCCACGGCGTCGCTGCGGCCGAGCCCCTGCACCAGTCCGGCGCCCGCGGTGACGACCGCCGCCGCCAGCAGCACCCGCGGCTCGGGTCGCCGTCCGGTCATCAGCGGTCCGACGACGGCCAGCGCGACCGGCACGCTCGCCACCGCGACCCCGAGCACCGCCGGCTCGGCGTGCTCGGACCCGCGCACCAACGCGACGTTGAACAGCACCATCCCGGTGCCGACGATGCCGAGGAGCCAGGCCCACTCGGTGCCGCGCGGCCGCGTCACCGACCGCCCGGTGAGCCGGGCGAGTCCGAGCAGGAGCAGGCAGGCGACGGCGTACCGGAGCGACTGCGCGGTGAGCAGCGGCGCGCCGGCGAGGACGGCGGAGATCGCCACGCTGCCACCGACGAAGCCCATCGCGGTCGCACCGGTGACGGCGGCGGATGCGGCGGACCGCTGCTGGGGCGGGTCGAGCAGGGTCGTCATGGCTGTCATGCTGCTGGCCCCCTGGTCCACTGTTGAGGGCCAATCGCCGACGTCGGGAGTGGACCAATGCCGGGCACCGACTTCCTCCAGCTCGACCCGGCGGCAGCGCCGGCGCGCGGGCTGACCGACTGGCTGACCGCGGCGGTGCGGGCGGCGGTCCTGGACGGCCGGCTGACGGCGGGGGACCGGCTCCCGGCGACCCGGACGTTGGCCGCCGACCTGGGCACCGCCCGCGGGGTGGTGGTCGAGGCGTACCAGCGGCTGGTGGACGAGGGCCTGGTCGCGGCCCGACCCGGGGCGGGCACGGTCGTGCTGCCCCGGTCGGTCGCCGTGCCCCCTCGCCCGGCGGTCGCCACACCGGCCGGCCCGGTGCGGCTGCCGGTGCCGACCGACCGGCCGCTGCTCGACGGGGTGATCGACCTGTCGCCCGGCGTCCCCGACCTGGCGGCCTTCCCGCGGGCGGCGTGGCTGCGGGCCGAGCGTGCGGTGCTGCGGGACGCCTCCGCGGCGGACCTGGGCTACGGCGACCCGCGGGGGAGCGCCCGGCTGCGGGGTGAGCTGGCCGGGTGGCTCGGGCGGACGCGCGGGCTGCAGGTGGCTCCGGAGCAGGTGCTCGTGGTGGCCGGGGTGGCGCAGGCGCTCGCGCTGCTGGCCCAGACGCTGCGGTCCCGCGCGGCGGTGGCGATCGCCGTGGAGGACCCGGGGTCCCGCGGCGCGCGGGAGGAGTTCGTGCACTGGGGGCTGCGACCGGTGGGGGTGCCGGTGGACGCTGAGGGCCTGGTCGTGCCGGCGCTCCCCGCGGTGCCGGCGGTGGTGGTGACGCCGGCCCACCAGTTCCCGACCGGGGTGGTGCTGTCGCCGGCGCGGCGGCGCGAGCTGCTGGCCTGGGCGCGGGACGGCGGCGGGCTGGTCGTCGAGGACGACTACGACGCCGAGCACCGGTACGACCGGGCGCCGGTGCCGGCGTTGCAGCCCTCGGCGCCGGAGCACGTGGCGCACACCGGGAGCACGTCGAAGACGCTGGCCCCGGGGATGCGGCTGGGCTGGCTGGTCGCGCCGGCCGGCTGGGACGCCGACCTGGTGGCGGCCAAGCACGCGAGCGACCTGGGCAGCCCGGCCCTGCCCCAGCTGGTGCTGGCGGAGCTGCTCCGGTCAGGGGAGTACGACCGGCACCTGCGGCGGGTGCGGGGCCGGCAGCGGGCGCGGCGGGACGCGCTGCTGGCGGCCCTGACCCGCTTCCTCCCGGAGGCGCAGGTCAGCGGGGTGGCCGCAGGCCTGCACCTGCTGGTCACCTTCCCGGGCTCGGACGCCGACGACGTGGCCCAGGCGGCGTCGGCGCGGGAGGCCGGGGTCGTCGTCCACCCGTTGTCCTGGCACCGGACGACCCCCGGCGACCCGGGGCTCGTCATCGGCTACGCCGCCTCCCCGCCCGACCGCCTGCACGCCGCCGTCGAGCGCCTGGCCCGCGCGCTGCACCGCTGACGTCCGGACGGCCCGCCGCTCAGTAGACCCGGCTCGGCCGGGTCACTCGGTAGGCACCGCAGCATCGGCCAGAAAAGGGCGGTCATCATCGAGCGGGCCCGGTCGTCCAGGCCGTCGACGAGCGCGTCCATTCGCAACAGAAGCGGGCGACGTGCCTAGCCGCCTGGTCTCCTTTCGCCGGCCGCACCGTGACGACGACCTTGCGGGCGGGAGGGGCGTGCGGGTGCTGGCGTCCCCGCCGCCGCGCCGCGTGGGTGACCGGCTCGGCACCCGCCCGGCCGACGCGGTTGAGCTGGCCGGCTACGCGCACCTTTTGCGACGCTGACGGGCGACGGCGACGGGCGACAACGACGGCCCCGCTTCTCAGCCTGACTCCCCGACTAGACAGTCGCCACAGGGCTGTGGGCGGCCATTAAGGTTGAAGATTGTCGAGCGCTTACCTGCGTCACATCGGCCTTGGTTGTGAGAGGCAGCCAGTCTCAAGTTCGTGCATCAACTGGGCGTGTCGGCCGTTGGACCTGCGGCGGCGCAGACAAGTAGCGGGCAGCAAGCTGCGGTGTTTGACTCGGCTGCCCGTGCATGGTCCGCTGTCCTGGCAGTCTATGACTGGCCCAATTCGAGTGTTGTCGTGCGAGATGAAACTGGGGGAAACATGGCTAAACCGACAGGTGCGGTCAATGACCCCTTCAATCTTTCGCTTGCCTGGACGGCTATAGCGGCGCTTGGGCTAATCGCTCTCGGACTGGTGTTCAATTGGGTAGGTGACGACGGTACACTCCTCGACAGCACCGGCGGGGCGCTATTTTCCCTCGGCCTAGTGACCTTTATTTCCGACTTCTACCTTCGGCGCGCCTACACGTACGACCTGATACGGCTAGTTGAGCTGTCCGGACACGTGAAGGATGTTGGCTTTCGCCGAGCTGAGACTGACCGACACATTGGGTGGGCGCAGATATTCGCTGGCGGGACGGCGTATCGTTTCTATTTGCCTGTACCGACAGCCTGGCTATCACGTGAGTGGCCGTCTGTACTTGATGCTGCTCAGAAGCGCGACGTGGCGGTTTCCGTCTACTTGCCGGATCCTGCAGGACCCTTGCTGGCTTCACAAGCTGGCCTTGTAGGTCAGGATGCGGAAAGATTTGCAGCAAGCCTTGAGGGTGTTGCTGAGACCATAGAGGCTGACTGGAAGAACGCAGCAGCTGCCAACTTGCTGAGGCCGGGGTCCCACGTGACCATCTACCTGGTGACGGACCTTATGCCTTGCGGGCTCGTGAGCGTAGACGCTAAACATGCGCTGTTAGCGCATGAGGTAGCGGTCCGCACGACTCAAGGTCCCATCGTCTTCCAGTTCGAGAAGGAGGATGAATCCGTCCCGCTACCGTGGTTCAGTCGACAGTGGGAGAACATCTCCAAGAAGACGTACGACAAGAAGTACGAGTCCTCGACGCCGACTCTGGACCTAGCACGATCCCGAACCCCAATCGAGGAGCCCACTTGACTCTAGCGCGCACCAAGGCTGAAGCCATTGACCTCGCGGCGTTATTGCAGGGAATCGATGACGGACTTGTAGTGTTGCCGGACTTTCAACGTGACTTCAAGTGGACCGACAAGGATGTTGTAGCCCTTCTGGCCACCGTGCTAAGTGGCTGGCCCATAGGTAGCTTAATGCTGGTCGAGGGGCCGCCCAGCTTTTTTCAGGTTCGCTCCTTTGAGGCGGCCCCTGCAGCCGAGGATGCAAGGTCTGTCGTTTTTACCGTGCTCGACGGACAGCAGCGGCTCACAGCGCTCTATCACTCGCTCTACGGTAAGGGTGACTTCAGGTACGCCTTGCACCTCGACAAGCTCGGAGAGGCGACGGTTGACGATCTTGAGGATGCTCTTCAGGCGCATTCGATAGCAGACTGGGTGAGAAGCTTCATGCGTCCCGTCGAGCAAGGAGAGCAACGCATTGTCCCTATGACGGCTCTGCGCAGTCCTGCCGACTTCTTCGCGTGGCGAGACTCCGTAGTCGCCACCCTTCCGTCAAGTCACCGCACAGAGTGGGTCGGCAGCATTGACCGGCTTTACAGGAGGCTCCTGTCTGGAGTCGACCGGTACACCATTCCATCGATCATCGTCGGAAGTTCGATAGCGGCGGAGGCGATTGCGCGCATATTCGAACGCGTCAACCAGACCGGGTGGAAACTTAGCACCTTCGATTTGATGGTCGCGAAGTCGTTTACCACGGACTTCAACTTGCGCCGCGTCTGGGATGCGAGCCAGGTGCAATACCCCCGGCTCGCCGCCTTTTTGGAGGGTGATGGACTTCCAGTCCTGCACACCATCGCTCTACGGGAAGCTAAGGATCTCCGTCAATCTGCTGTTCTGAGGTTATCTGGTGGTGACATCCGCGACCGTTGGTCACAAGCCTGCCACGCCATGGACGCTGCTATAGCATTCTTAGCTAATCGCTGCGGTGTCGCCAGACCTGAGTGGTTGCCGTACCAAAATCTCATGACTGTTCTTGGTGCTCTGGCTCAGGATGTCGACCTTGACTCGATCGCAGACGAGCTGACTAGCTGGTTTTGGTTTGTCGCGGCATCAGGAGCATATGACGTCGGCTCGAATACAACGGCGGTTCGCGACTATGTGCAGCTCCGAGGTGACCAGCCGCAGGAACCTCGTCGCGATGTAACGATTCTTGTAGCTGACGCGATCACCTCGACTCCCCGTCGGAAGCAGTCCTTCTACAAGACGTTTCGATGTGCCCTTGTGGCCAACGGCGCCAGGGACCTGATAACTGACCAATTGATTGTCAGTGATCGACTCGGTGAAGGAGTGCTGTCCAGGGTATGGGCGCTCAGCATGTTCCTGCGGGATCATCCTGGTGTGTCCGATGGCCCTCGGCCCTCCGCTCGCACCCTCAGCACAGTTTTGTCCTTGAGTTCCCCGTCGTTCTTTGCTCGGCAGGTGCCGCAAGAGTCGGGAATCGTTTCCCTGCGCCATGCTCATGATGGCGCTGGGCAGATGCTGGAAACGAGAACGTTTAATGCGGACGATTCGAATGTTGACCAGTTAATGCGTGGTCGCCTTCGCGAGTATGTTGATTTCTTAGAACGCCAAGGGCTTCGCGTAGTCACTCTTGAAGAGCAGGAGTAGTTGCCTCGTGACTTGGAATGGATTCGACCCATCAGTAACCGCGCTATTGGCAGAATGCCTTGTCGACGCCCTTCGAGCTGACGGTCGTTCGACTGCCTAGCCGCGGCGACCCAGGAGGTAGCCGACCCAGACGCCGAGCAGGGTGAGCAGACCGCCGCCGGCGGCGCCCACCAGCAGCGGCTTCGCCTCGGCGGGCACCCAGCTCCCTGCGGCCGCCGGGGCCTTCCCGTAGGTCACCGGCGCCGTCGGGGCCGACGGTCCCGCGGGACCGCCGGCGGCGGCCTGGACCCGGGTGTCGCTGACCGCCGGCGCCGACGGGGTCACGTCGGCCACCACGTTCGGCTCGGACAGCTCCTTGTCCACCGCGGCGAAGAACTGGCCGGCCATCCGCTTGGCCACCCCGGTGATCATCCGCTGACCCACCCCGGCCACCGCGCCGCCGACCACGGCGTCCGCCGAGTAGGTCAGCTCGGTGCCCTCACCGGACGGCGCCAGGTCGATCTTCACCGTGGCGCGCACCGAGCCCGGCCCACCCGAGCCCGAGGCGTGCATGACGTAGGACTTTGGGAAGGAGAGGTCGCTGAGCCGTACCTCGCCGGAGTACTTCCCGCGGACCGCACCGACGCCGGCCGAGACGACCATCGTGTAGCTGTCCTCGCCGACCTGCTGCAGGGTCTCGCAGCCGGGGATCGTCCGCGCCAGCACCGCCGGGTCGGTGATGACCGCCCAGACCTGCTCGGGCGCCGCCGAGAGCACCGCACTGCCGTCCAGGTTCACGCGAGCACTCCAGTCGTCGTGTTGGCCACCTGGTCCGCGTCCGAGCGCACCAGGTCGTACAGCTCCGTGGGCGAGATCGGCATCGCCGCGATCCGCCGTCCCACCGCGTCCTCGATCGCCGAGGCGATCGCCGCCGACCCGGGGATCACACCGGCCTCGCCGGCGCCCTTGAGGCCCAGCGGGTTCAGCGGCGACGCCGTCTCCTGGTGGTCGATCACCACGTCGGGCACCTCGGAGGCGTAGGGCATGAGGAAGTCCATGAACGAGGCGTTCTGCAGTTGCCCGTCGCGGTCGTAGGCCATCCGCTCGTACAGCGCCCCGCCGACACCCTGCGCGACGCCGCCGTGCACCTGCCCCTCGACGATCATCGGGTTCACCACGTTGCCGCAGTCGTGCACCACGGCATAGTCGACGACCTCGATCTCCCAGGTCAGCGGGTCGATCTCCACCACCGCGGCGTGCGCGCCGGAGGCGAAGGTCGACCGCACGGGGGAGTAGTAGTCGGTGTGCTCCAGGCCCGGCGCGTCCCCGACGGCGACCGGCGGCTTGGAGTCGTCGCCCGGCCCGGCGAACTGGGTGGCCTGCTTGGCCGCCTCGTCGAAGGCGTACCGCAGCGGGTTGGACAGCACCGCGACCGTGCGCAGCGGGATCGAGGCGCCCGGCGTCCCCTTGACCTGGACCAGGCCCTCGTCGATCTCCAGGTCGCCGGGGTCGACCTCGAGCACGTCGGCGGCGATCCGCAGCGCCTTCTCCTTGACCCCGCGCGCGGCCAGCGCGACGGCGTTGCCGCTCATCACCGCGGCCCGGGAGGCGAAGGTCCCGACGGCGTAGCCGAAGCGGCGGGTGTCGCCGGTGGTGACCTCGACGTCCTCCATCGGCACGCCGAGCTCGGAGGCGACCAGCTGGGCGAACACGGTCTCGTGCCCCTGCCCCTGCGAGGTCAGCCCGGTGGAGACCAGCACCTTGCCGCTGCCGAGGACCTGCACGTGCCCGCCCTCGTAGGGGCCGGGGCCGGTGCCCTCGACGTACATCGCCATCCCGATGCCCAGGTGCCTGCCGCGGGCGCGGGCCTCGGCGCGGCGCTCCTCGACGGAGTCCCAGTGCACCAGGGCCTTGAGCTTGTCCATCAGCCCGACGTAGTCGCCGGAGTCGTAGATGACCGGCCGGCCGTCCTGGAACGTGAGGTGGTGGTCGTAGGGGAACTGGTCGGCCTGGATCAGGTTGCTCAGCCGTACCTCGGCCCGGTCCAGCCCGCGCTCCTGGGCGATCCGGTCCATCGCCCGCTCCATCGCGAAGCAGCCCTGCGGCCGGCCGGCCCCGCGGTACGGGGTCACGATCACCGTGTTGGTGTAGACGCTCTCCACCTGCACCCGGTAGACCGGGATCACGTACGGGCCGACCAGCTGGGTCGCGGTCACGATCGGGACGATGATCCCGTAGGGCGTGTAGGCGCCGTTGTCGTGCCAGATGTGCACGTCGAGGGCCGTGATCCGCCCGTCGTCGTCGTAGCCGACCGTCACCTCCTGGCGCTGCTGGCGCTCGTGGGCCGCGGAGATGAAGTGCTCGCGGCGGTCCTCGCTCCACTTCACCTCGTGGCCGAGCAGCCGGGCCGCCATCGGCACCAGCAGCTCCTCCGGCCACGGGTGCACGATCTTGACCCCGAAGCCGCCGCCGACGTCCGGGGCGATGACCTCGACCTTCTCCAGCGACAGCTCCAGCTTCGCCGCGATCGCCGCGCGCACCGAGGTGGAGGCCTGGGTGCTGGTGTAGACCCGCAGCGAGGAGTCGTCGTCGTCCCAGCGGGCGTGCACGCCCTTGCCCTCCATGGGCATGGCGGCGCTGCGCTCGAAGTACTGGGTGAACGACAGCGTGTGCGGCGAGGCGGCCAGGGCCGGCTCGACGTCGCCGGTCTCCTGGTGGTGCCGGGCCGCGACGTTGTCCGGCACGTCGTCGTGGACGGCGTGCACCGCCGCGCGCGCCGCGTCGACCCCGACGACGACCGGCAGCTCCTCGTAGGTCACCGCGATCTTGTCCAGGGCGTCCTCGGCGACGTACCGGTCGGTGGCGACGACCATGACCACGGCCTCGCCGACGTGCTGGACCACGTCCTTGGCCAGCGGGTACCCGGTGCGCGGCGAGGTGAGCTGGGGGTGCGGGATGAGCACGGGCAGCGGTTCGGCCATCGGGCCGACCAGGTCCTCGTAGGTGTAGACCGCCAGCAGGCCCTCGACGTCGACGGCCGCGGTGACGTCGATGTCGACGATCCGGGCGTGCGCGTAGGGGCTGCGGAGGAACGCCGCCGCGTACGCCGACGAGCCGATGTCGTCGAGGTAGCGGCCCTGGCCGGTGATCAGCCGGGCGTCCTCGCGCCGGCGGACCGGCTCCCCGAACAGCTTGGTGGTCACCGGGCGCCGTCCTCTGCCGTCCTGGCGGACTCGCGCATGGCGTCCGCGGCGTACCGGCAGGCCTTCTTGATGTTGGCGTAGCCGGTGCACCGGCAGAGGTTGCCGCCGACCATCTCCTCGACCTCCTCGTCGGTGATCTCCACCGAGGCGTCCCGGGCGTCCAGGCCGGCGGCGATGGTGGTCAGGAAGCCCGGCGTGCAGAACCCGCACTGCAGGGCGTGGCACTCCCGGAAGGCCTCCTGGATCGGGTGCAGCACCTGGCCGCCCTGGTGGTCGGGCCGGGAGAGCCCCTCCACCGTGGTGACCCGGCGGCCGTCGACCTGGACGGCCAGCACCAGGCAGGAGCGGGTCGGCTCGCCGTCGACGAGCACCGTGCACGAGCCGCAGACCCCGTGCTCGCAGCCGACGTGCGTGCCGGTCAGCCCGAACTGGTGCCGCAGCGCGTCGGACAGCAGCCAGCGGACCGGGACGGTGGCTTCACGTGGAACACCGTTGACGACGACGGTGATGGTGCGCTCGGTCTGGGTGGTGGTCACTGCCCGGCTCCTGCTCGAGAGGCTGCTTCGGCCGCCGCGGTGGCCAGCGTCCGTTCGGTGAGCGTGCCGACCAGCAGGCGCCGGTAGTCCGCGCTGGCGTGCAGGTCGCCGTCGGGGTCGACCAGGCCGCGGGCCAGCTCGCCGGCGGCCGCCCAGTCCGCGCTGTCCACCGGCTTGCCGACGACCGCGTCGGTCAGGTCGTGCACCTCGGGCACCAGCCCGACGGAGAGGTACGCCGCCCGGGCGCCGGACACCCGCCGGTCGGCGTCCAGGGTGACGACGACGCCCGCCCCGCAGACCGCGTAGTCGCCCTTGCGCCGGGAGATCTCCGCGAACGCGGTGCCCGAGCGCTCCGGCAGGGCGGGGAAGAAGGCCTCCAGGACGACGGCCGGCCCGTGCACGGAGGTCTCCAGCGGGCCGACGAAGAAGTCGCGCCAGCCGATGGTCTCCCGCCCGCCCGGGGTGGCCACGGTGACCGAGCCGTCGGTCAGCGCGAGCACGGAGGTCATCTCACCGGAGGGGTCGGCGTGCGCGATCGAGCCCACCGTCGTCCCCCGGTTGCGGATCGCGGGGTGCGCGACGTTCGCCGTCGCCCGGGCCAGCAGCGGCTGCACGGCGGCCGCCTCGGTCGAGTGCAGCAGCCCGACGTGCCGCACCAGGGCGCCCACCCGGACGCCGTCCCGGGTGACCTCGATGCGGTCCAGGCCGGGCACCCGGTTGATGTCGACCAGCGTGGTCGGCGCCGCGAGGCGCATGGAGAGCAGCGGCAGCAGCGACTGGCCGCCGGCCAGCACCTTGGCGCCCTCGTCCGCGGCGAGGACGTCGAGGGCGTCCTCGACCGTCGTCGGGTCGGCGTAGCCGAACGGGGCGGGCTTCACCGGGTGCGGGTCACCTCCAGGAGTCGCGGGAAGGGATGACTCTGACACCGCAGTCTGCCCTCCGGAAGTACCTCACCGCTAAATCTTCGTAACGCTGTGGCCAGCCGAAGTCCCTCACCGCTAAGACGCTTTGTCCGGTAGCGTCCCGCCAGGTGAACGACAGCCAGGGCGTCCGGCACGTCTCCCTGCGGAGCGGCGTCTACGCCGACTCGGTCCGCCTGATGCAGGTCAGCCGGGACATCGGCGCCCGGGACGGCGTCCGCGCCGTGCTGGTCGCGATGGCCACCCCGCTGAACCTCGAGCTGGCCGCCGGCATGGGCCTGGCGCCGGACGGCGAGGCGAAGCCCGACCAGCTGCTCATCGCGCTCACCGCCACCGACGACGCCGAGCTGACCGCCGCGGTCGCCGCCGTCGAGGCCGCGCTGGCGCACCGGGAGCGGTCCGGGGACGTGCAGACCATCCCGGCCCGGACCATCGGCGCAGGGCTGGCCGACGCGACCGACCCCGCGCTGGCGATCATCAGCGTGCCGGGCCCGTACGCCGCCGCCGAGGCCGCCGACGCCATCGCCGCGGGCCGCAGCGTGCTGGTGTTCAGTGACGGCGTGCCGGTCGAGCAGGAGGTCGCGCTCAAGCAGGCGGCCCACGAGGCCGGGGTGCTGGTGATGGGCCCGGACTGCGGCACCGCGATCGTCTCCGGTGTCGCGCTCGGCTTCGCCAACGTCGTCCGCCCCGGCCCGGTCGGCCTGGTCGCGGCCAGCGGGACCGGCGCCCAGCAGGTCAGCTGCCTGCTCGACGCCGCCGGGGTGGGCGTCTCGCACGTCCTCGGAGTCGGCGGCCGGGACCTGTCCGAGGCCGTCGGCGGGCTGGCCACGCTCGACGCCCTCGCCGCGCTGGACGCCGACCCGGCCACCGAGCGGGTGCTGCTGGTCTCCAAGCCCCCGGCCGCGTCGGTCGCGGCGCGGGTGCGCGAGGCGGCCGACCAGCTGTCGGTGCCGGTCCGCTCGGCGGTGCTGTCGGCGGAGCAGCCCGACCTCACCGCCGCCGTCGAGGCGCTCCTCGGCGACCTGGGCGTCGCCGTCCCGGAGTGGCCGAGCCGCCCCGGCACCGCCGACGCGGTGGCCCCCGGCGCGGTGCTCAAGGGCTTCTACTCCGGCGGCACGCTGGCCGACGAGACGATGCTGATCGCCGCCCCGGTGCTCGGCGACATCCGCTCCAACACCCCGCTGCGGCCTGAGCTGGACCTCGGCACCGACCTGCGGGCGCGCGGGCACGTGGTCGTCGACTTCGGCGACGACGCGCTCACCGTGGGCCGCGCCCACCCGATGATCGACCCGACGCTGCGGCTGGAGGCGATCGCCGCGCTCGCGGCCGGCGGGGAGCCCGCCGTCCTGCTGCTCGACGTCGTCCTCGGCCACGGCGCCGACCCCGACCCGGCGGCGAGCCTCGGCCCGGCGCTGCAGGCGGCGGCCCTGCCGACCGTGGTCGCGCTGGTCGGCACCGAGGGCGACCCGCAGGGCTGGTCCCGGCAGGCCGACGCCCTCGCCGAGGCCGGCGCCGCGGTCTTCGCCAGCAACGCCGCCGCCACCCGCTACGCCCTCAGCCTGATCGGAGACGGCCATGAGTGACCCCCTCGGCGGCCTGCTGGCCGCCCCGCCGTCGATCGTCGCCGCCGGCGTGGAGGTGTTCTCCACCGCGCTCCGGCAGCAGGGCGTGTCCGTCACCGACGTCGACTGGCGGCCGCCGGGCTTCGGCAGCCCCGAGGACCTCGCCCAGCTGGCGCTGGACCCGCGCCGCGCCGCCGCCAACCGGGCCGCCGTCGAGCGGGTGCTCGCGGCCGGCTCGGTGCTGGTCGACGTCCGGCCGGCCCGCGAGGTGCTCGACCTGCCCGACCGCACGCTGCTGCACTCCGGCCCGCCGCTGACCTGGGAGAAGGCGTCCGGCCCGATGCGCGGGGCCCTCATGGGCGCCGCCATCTTCGAGGGCTGGGCCACCGACCCGGACGACGCCGAGCGGGTGCTCGCCGCCGGCGAGATCACCCTCGACCCCTGCCACCACCACCGCACCGTCGGCCCGATGGCCGGGGTGACCAGCCCCTCGATGTGGATGTGGTGCCTGGAGGACCCGGCGAGCGGCGGCCAGGCCTGGTGCAACCTGAACGAGGGCCTGGGCAAGGTGCTGCGGATGGGCGCCTTCAACGAGGAGGTGCAGACCCGGCTGGCCTGGATGCGCGACGTCCTCGGCCCGGTGCTGCAGCAGGCCGTCCGCAGCCGGCCGGAGCCGCTGGACGTCAAGGCGATCCTGGCGCAGATGCTGCAGATGGGCGACGAGGGGCACAACCGCAACCGCGCCGGCTCGCTGATGGCGCTGCGCGAGCTGTCGCCGTCCGTCGTCGCCGTCGACGCACCCTCGAGCGACATCGCCGAGGTGCTGCGGTTCATCGGCGGCAACGAGCACTTCTACCTCAACCTCGGCATGCCGACGGCGAAGCTGGCGATGGACGCCGCCCGCGGTGTGCCCGGCTCGACGCTGGTCACCGTGATGGCCCGCAACGGCACCGAGTTCGGCATCCAGACCGCCGGCACCGGCGACCGCTGGTTCACCGGCCCGGCCAACACCCCGGTCGGCCTCTTCCTCGGCGACTACGGCCCCGAGGACGCCAACCCCGACATCGGTGACTCCGCGATCATGGAGACCTACGGCGTCGGCGGGTTCTCGATGGCCGCGGCGCCCGCGATCGTCCGGTTCGTCGGCGGCTCGGTGCCCGATGCGCTGGCGACGACCGAGCGGATGTACCAGCTCACGCTGACCGAGAACCCGGCCATGCAGATCCCGATCATGGGCTTCCGCGGCTCGCCGACCGGGATCGACGTCCTCAAGGTGGCCCGCACCGGCTGGCTGCCGCAGATCAACACCGGGATGGCCGGCCGGGTCGCGGGCACCGGGCAGGTCGGCGCCGGCCTGGTCCAGCCGCCGCAGCAGTGCTTCGAGCAGGCCCTGGCCGCGCTCGCCGAGGAGTCCCGCGCCGCCGGCTGAACTCCCTTGCCCGCCGCAACCCGGCAGGCCAGGCTGCCGGTCGTGAACGGTTACTGGCCCCACGCGGACGCCCAGGAGGCCCGCCGGTTCGGCGCGCCGGAGAACGAGGTGCCGGCGACCGTGCCGGTCAGCGCCCTGCTCGCCCGGACCGATGACGCCGCGGTGACCCTGACCGGGGTGCAGGTGTTCACGACCGGGATCGGCTTCACCCTGGCGGTGCGCTGCCGGCCCGAGGCGCTGCCCGACGACACGACCGATCTGCACGAGCTGCTGTGGCAGGGGCACCACGGGAGGGGCACCGCGCTGATGGTCGGCGTCGAGCTCGCCGACGGCCGCCGCGCCAGCAACCTGCCCGGCCACGACCCGTTCGCCGCCGCCGGCGACCCCGAGGCCCTCGTGTTCACCCAGGGGAGCGGCTCCGGTCACCAGCTGACCGTCGAGCAGGAGTGGTGGCTGAGCCCGCTCCCGCCGGCCGGCCCGCTGCGCGTGGTGGTCCGCTGCGACGTGCTCGGCCTGCCCGAGACCGTGACCGAGCTCGACGGCGCCGCGATCCGGGCGGCTGCCGAGGACGTCGTCGTCCTGTGGCCGTGGGTCCCGCGGCACGGCCTCGAGCCGCCGGAGCCGCCCGCGCCGGACCTCCCCGCGGACAGCTGGTTCGCCCGCGGCTGATCTCGCATGCGACGGGGACGTCGGGGTAGGCGGCGGTGGACGCCCCGCGACGGAGAGGAACCCCCATGGCCAGCTGCGAGGTCTGCGGCAACGACTACCGGCTCAGCTTCGAGGTGCACGCCGCCGGCGCGGTGCACACCTTCGACAGCTTCGAGTGCGCCATCCACGCGCTGGCGCCGGTCTGCGAGCACTGCGGGGTGAAGGTGGTCGGGCACGGCGTCGAGGCCGACGGGGTGTTCTTCTGCTGCGCCTCCTGCGCCCGCATGCACGGCGAGCAGGCGAGCGCGGCCGAGCTGGTCGACCACGCGGGACGTGCCCCCGACGAGCGGTGAGCCCGGCGGACGTCGTCCGGCTCAGCAAGCGGTTGTCCTACGTGCTGCGGCACCGGCCCGACAGCGCGGGGCTGACCCTCGACGCCGCCGGCTGGGTCGACGTCGACGACGTGCTCGTGGCCCTCGGGCTGACCCGGGCGCAGCTGGACGAGGTGGTGGCCGGCAACGACAAGCGACGGTTCGCCCTCGACGACGCTGGCACCCGGATCCGCGCCAGCCAGGGGCACAGCGTGCCCGTCGACCTCGGCTACGCCCCGGCGCGGCCGCCCGCTGAGCTCTTCCACGGCACCGTGGAGCGCTTCCTCCCGCAGATCCTGGTCGAGGGCCTGCGACCGGGCGCGCGGCACGCCGTGCACCTCAGCCCGGACGTGCGGACGGCGCGGGCCGTCGGTGCACGGCGCGGCCCGCCCGTCGTGCTCCGGGTCGACGCCGCAGCCATGGCGGCCGACGGCGTGGCGTTCTCCCGGTCGGCGAACGGGGTCTGGCTGGTCGACGCCGTACCGGCCGAGCACCTGACCGTGCTGGCCGGGCGCTGACCGGTGGCGGTTCCCAGGGTCCGGTCAGCGGGGGATGAGAGCATGGTGGACCACGGGACGAGCGGGCCGGCCGGCCCGCCGGCGTGCAGGAGCGGGGGTGCCGGGCTGGACGGGCGGTTGGCGGAGCTGGTCCCGGGGAGTCCCCGGACGGACCTGCAGCGGTCGGTGCTCGCGCACGACTGGGCCACCACCCCGCTGGGCGCCGAGGAGCTCTGGTCGCCCACCCTGCGCACCGCGGCGAGCACCGTGCTGAACACCCGCTTCGCCATGCTGCTCATGTGGGGTCGCGACCTCGTCATGGTCTACAACGACGCCTACGCGCCCATGCTGGGGCTGCGGCACCCCAAGGCGCTCGGGCAGTGCGTGCCCGACGTCTGGGTCGACGTGTGGGCCGACATCGAGCCGATGATCGCCGAGGTGTTCGCCGGCGGGGTGACCGCATTCGAGGACCTCCCGCTCGTGATGACCCGCAACGGCTACCCCGAGGAGTGCTACTTCACGTTCTCCTACTCGCCGGTCGTCGAGCCGGGCGGCACCGTGGCCGGGTTGCTCAACACCGTCGTGGAGACGACGCCCCGGGTGCTCGCCGCTCGCCGGATGGCCGTGCTGCAGCAGCTGGGCAGCCTGCCGCGGTCGGTGCACGGCAGCGCCACCGAGGCCTGCGCGGCCGCGCTGGCGGTCCTCGCCGAGGCCCGCACCGACTGCCCGTTCGGGCTGGTCTACCTGCTCGGGGCCGACGCACACACCGCCGACCCGGTCGCCGGCTACGGCATCGGTGACGCGGCCGACCTCGCCGGCACGGTCTTCCCCGCGCAGGTCCGGGAGGCCATCGCCACCCGGTCCGTGGTCACCACGAGCGGTCTGGCGACGGCGGCACCGGGGCTGTCGGCCACCGGTGCCAGCCCGGCCGGGGACGCCGACGTCGACTCGGCGTTCGTGCTGCCCCTGACCGTGGCCGGGCAGAGCACGCCGGTGGGCGCGCTGGTCCTGGGCACCAGCCCGCACCTGCAGCTGGACGAGGACTACCGGGGCTTCCTCAGCCTGGCCGCCGGGCAGGTGGCCGCCGCTGTCACCGACGCCCAGGCCGTCCTGGCCGAGCGCCGCCGGGCCGCCGAGCGGGCCGAGTACGACAACGCCCGGGCCCAGTTCTTCACCGAGGTCGCGGTCACCCTGCAGCGCGCCGTCCTCGGGCCGACGGTGCTGCCGGAGGGCTTCGCCGTCCACTACGAGCCGGCGAGCGGCACGCTGGAGGTCGGCGGCGACTGGTACGACGTCGTCGACCTGCCCGACGGCCAGTACGGCGTGGTGGTCGGGGACGTGGTCGGCCGCGGTCTGCCCGCCGCGGCGGTGATGGGCCAGCTGCGCAGCGCCGGCCGGGCGCTGCTGCTGGAGAGCCACTCCCCGGCGCACGTGCTGGCCGCGCTGGACCGCTTCGCCGACCTGGTCCCGGGCGCGTCCTGCAGCACGGTCTTCTGCGCCGTCGTCGACCCGGCCGCGGGCACGCTGCGCTACAGCAGCGCCGGGCACGTGCCCGCCATCGTGGTCGACTCCGACGGCAGCTCACGCTTCCTGACCGCGGCCGGCTCGCTGCCGTTGGCGGTCTTGGCCGACCTGGTCCGGCCGGAGCGGGACGTCGCGCTCGGCCCCGGGTCGACGCTGCTGCTCTACACCGACGGGCTCGTGGAGCGCCGTGACCAGGACCTGGACCAGGGCATGGACCGGGCGGTCGCCGCGGTCACCGAAGGCCGGCACCTGGCCCCCGCCGCGCTGGCCGACCTGCTCACCGACCAGCTGCTGTCGGACGCGCCCGACGACGACGTCGCGTTCCTGCTCTACCGCACCCCGGGCTGACCACCGGGGTGCCGTACGGCGAGCAGCGCCACGTCGTCGTCCCCCCGGCCGCCGAGCTCGGCCAGCAGCTCGTCGCACAGCTCGTCCAGCGGCCCCTGCCCGTGCGCCTGGACCGCCTGCAGCAGCCAGGCGAAGCCGGCGTCGAGCGTGGCGTCGCGCCGTTCGACCAGCCCGTCGGTGTAGAGCAGCAGGGTGTCGCCGGGGTGCAGCGCCAGCTCGTGGTCGGACCGGGCGACGTCGGGGGCGACCCCCAGCAGGCGCTCCGGCGGGCGGGCCAGCAGCTGCACGCGTCCGTCCGCGCAGCGCAGAACCGGGGGCGGGTGGCCGGCGTTGGACCAGGACACCGTGGCGGTGCCGTCGCGGTCCCGGGCGACGCTGACGACCGCGACCGTGACGAGGGTGTGCAGGCGCAGGTCGGCGAGCACCTGGTCCACGGTGCTCAGCACGGTGGCCGGCGAGTCCGCGGCCGTCGACGCGATCGCCCGCAGCATCCCGCGGACCTGGGCCATGGTCGCCGCCGCCGGTGCGTCGTGACCGGCGACGTCGCCGATGACCAGCATCGTGGCGCCGTCGGGCAGCACGAAGGCGTCGTACCAGTCGCCGCCCACCTGGGCGTGCCGCCCGGCCGGCAGGTAGCGCACCGCGGTGGTCAGCCAGTCGACCTGCGGTGGCGGGCCGAGCAGGCTCAGCTGCAGCGTCTCGGCGGTGCGCAGGGCGGCACGGGTGGCGGCGGCCTCGCTGCGCAGCTGGGCCAGGTGCGCGTCCCGGCGCAACCGCAGCGTGCAGGCGCCCACGGCCAGCACGGTCGCCACGGTGATGCCGACCAGCCGGATGCTCTGCGCCAGCAGCCGCTGGTCGGCGAACTGCCCGTCGTAGACGCCGATCAGCACCCCGGCCAGCAGCGCCAGCAGCCCGTAGCCCACCGTGTCCCGGCGGCCGAGGGCCGTCGCCGCGAGCAGCGGCGGCATCGTCAGCAGGCCGATCAGCGACTGGCCGCGACCGCTGAGCAGGTCGGCCAGCACGATCGCGAGCAGGACGGCGGCGGGCATGACCCTCTGCAACCGCCTGGACCCGCCCACCGTGGTGCCCCCGTCCGCCTCGGTCCGTCGGCCCAAGGTAGAGGAGCCGGTCACCGCCGCCGCCGGACGCGCCCTGGCAGCGGCGGAACAGCGCCCCACCGGCCCGCCTTGCACCCGGCATGCGCATCGACCTCACCGGCAAGCGGGCCCTCGTCACCGGTTCCTCCCAGGGCATCGGCCTGGCGATCGCCACCGGGCTGGTCGGGGCCGGCGCCTCCGTCGTCCTCACCGGTCGCCACCCCGGCCGGCTGGACGCAGCCGCGGAGCAGCTGCGGACCGCCGTCGAGGGGGTCGAGGTGACCACCGTGGCCGGCGACGTCGTCACCGACGAGGGGACGGCGCAGCTGCTCGCCGCGGTGCCGGACGTCGACGTGCTGGTCAACAACCTGGGCGTCTTCGGGGCGCAGCCGGCGCTGGAGATCACCGACGACGAGTGGCGCCGCTACTTCGAGACCAACGTGCTGACCGCCGTCCGGCTGACCCGGTCCTACCTGCCGGGCATGCGCGACCGGGGCTGGGGGCGCGTGCAGTACATCGCCAGCGACTCGGCGGTCGTGGTCCCGGATGAGATGATCCACTACGGCATGACCAAGACGGCGCTGCTCGCCGTCTCCCGCGGCTTCGCCAAGGAGGCCGCCGGCTCCGGTGTGACGGTGAACTCGGTGATCGCCGGGCCGACGCACACCGGCGGCGTCGAGGAGTTCGTCCGCTCGCTGGTCGGCAACCAGCTGCCCTGGGACGAGGCGCAGCGGGAGTTCATGCGCGCGCACCGGCCGCAGTCGCTGCTGCAGCGGCTGATCGAGCCCGAGGAGATCGCTCACATGTGCGTCTACCTGGCCTCGCCGCTGGCCTCGGCGACGACCGGCGGCGCGCTCCGGGTGGACGGCGGCTACGTGGACGCGATCCTGCCCTGAGGCACCCCGCTGCCGGCGCGACCGCGCGCGCCGCCGGACCGCCGCACAGGTTGCCGTGGCAGGCTCCCCGGTCGATGGCACGAGGAGCTGGTCCGGTGCACGCGGAGGTCACCGATGGCGTTCGATGACGGGGCCCGGCCGCTGCCGCCGCACCTGGACCCGCGCGCCGGGCGCTCGGCGCACCCGGCCGCACCCGGCCGAGGGGGCTCCCGGCTGGCCGTGGTGGCCCGGGTCGTCGCGGCGCTGCTGAGCCTGGCCCTGCTCCTGGGCAGCGGCTGGGGCTGGTACCTGGCCCGGGTGGCCGAGGCCAGCATCGGGCGCACCGACGCGATCCCGACCGAGGGGAACACCGACGCCCAGGGCAGCGACCACGCCGGCAAGGCGATGAACCTGCTGCTGGTCGGGCGGGACTCGCGGGCCGGCCTGACGGCCGAGCAGGCCGCGGAGTTCAGCACCGGTGACCCCGAGGGCCTGCTCAACACCGACACGATGATCCTGGTGCACATCCCGGCGGACGGGTCGGCCGCGGCGTTCGTCTCCATCCCGCGCGACCTCTACGTGTCGATCCCGGGCTACGGGGAGTCCAAGCTGAACTCGGCGTTCGGCCGCGGCTACAACGACGAGGAGGGGTCGGAGGCCGACAAGGAGGCCGCCGGGGCCCGGTTGCTGATCCAGACGATCAGCGGCGTCACCGGCGTCCAGATCGACCACTTCGCCGAGATCAACCTGCTGGGCTTCATCAACATCAGCAGCATCGTCGGCGGCGTCGAGGTGAACCTGTGCAACGCCACCGACGACCCCCTGTCGGGTGCGCACTTCGAGGCGGGTGAGCAGACCATCAGCGGGGCCGAGGCGCTCGCCTTCGTCCGGCAGCGGCACGGTCTGCCCAGCGAGCTCGACCGGCAGGTGCGCCAGCAGGTCTTCCTCGCCGGGCTGATCCGCAACGTCCTGTCGCAGGACCTGCTGCTCAACCCCGTCAAGCAGCGCCAGGTCATCCAGCAGGTGGGCACCAGCGTGACGGTCGACCAGGGGCTCAACCTCTTCGACCTGGCCGCGCAGATGCAGTCGGTGAAGCCCGACGAGATCTCGTTCCAGACGATCCCGGGGCTGGTCGACGCCCGGACGGACGCGGGCGACGTCCTCGAGCCGGCGGACCCGGACGCCCTCAAGGAGTTCTTCGCCTCGCTGAGCGCCGGCGCGGACCCCGACGCGGCCGCGCCGTCGGTCGAGGCGGCCGACCCCGCCGACGTCACGGTCAGCGTGCTCAACGGGTCCGGCGTCTCCGGCGCGGCGGCGACCGCCGCCGACGCGCTCGCCGCGGCCGGCTTCGACGCCAGCAGCGGGGGCAACGCCGCCGCCACCGACGTCACGACGGTCAGCGCCGCGACCGGGGACGAGGCACTGGCCGCCGCGGTGGCCGCCGAGGTCCCCGGGGCGGCGGTCACCGTCGACGACTCACTCGCCTCGGGCACCGTCCAGCTGGTGCTCGGCGCGGACTCGAACGGCATCGGTCAGCCGGTCAGCGCGAAGGCCCCGGAGACCGCGCCCGGCACCTACGCCAGCAGCGAGCGCACCGCCGAGGACACCAGCTGCATCGCCTAGACACGCGACTGCCCCCCACCGTCAGCGGTGGAGGGCAGTCGGGTGGGTGGTTCAGGCCTTGACGATGGCGGCGACCGGACCGCCGCCGGACGGGCCCTGGTGCACCGCGGCCACCGACACGAACACCGCCGGGTCGCCGGTCACCGAGGCGGCGACCCCACCGACGGTGGCCTTGATCTGCCGGTGCCAGAAGACGTCGGAGTCGTCGAGCATCGCGTTGCGCCGGCCGCGCACGTAGCCGGTCGGGTCGGCCTCGCACTTGAGGAAGACGTTGACCAGCCGGTCGCCGAGGTCGGAGGTGTGCGGCCGCTCGGGGAGGTCGAGGCCGGCGTCCCGGATGGCGTTCCAGATGCCGTCCTGGTCCAGGGCGTCGTTCATCACCGAGTGGCCGATCCGGTAGGTGCCGCCGTGCCCGCGGGCGTTGCCGACGACGACGATCTGCGCCCGGTCCAGCTCCACGCCCGAGGAGCACGAGGCGACCGCGCTGAACAGCGAGAAGTCGCGCATGACCTGCTTCTGCTCCGGCATCTCGATCTCGCCCAGGGCGAGCGCGATGCCCAGGGCCGTCGTCCCGTTGGAGAGGTCCATCGAGCCGTGCGGCTCGTCGTAGTAGGTCTCCTGGCCGCGCGACTTCGCCTCGCGGATCGTCTCGATGGTCAGCAGCGGCGTCTTGGTCTGCACGTAGTGGACGTCGGCGGGGTCGGTGATCCCGGCCTCGGCCATCGCCCGGCGCACGCCCTCGGCGACCTTCTCGACCATGGTGAGCCGGCCGATGTCCTCGGGCAGCAGGGTCTCGCTCATCGCGAACCCGACGGTCAGCCGCGGCTCGTCGGTCTTCTCGACCGCGTCCTCCGGCAGCGTGGCGAAGATGGTCGCGTGCGGGCTGATCACGCCGTCGGTGCCGCCGGACCAGACGATCGGGATCTCCCCGACCTCCTCCTTGCTGCGGCTGCCCTTCTCCAGCAGCACCTCGCGGAACGCGCGGTCGGCGATGATCCGGGTGTAGTCGTTCACCCCGCCGTTGCCCTCGGTCTTGCCGATGACGGCGACGACGCGGTCGGCGTCCATGACGCCGTCGTCGATCAGCTTGGCGAGCTCGGAGGCGTCGCTGACGTTGTGCAGCGGGACCTTGCGGACCTCGATCGGTGCGGGCACTGGCTGGCTCTCTCTCTTCGAGTGGGTACGGCCTCCCTCCCGGGCGGGGCAGGGAGGTCCTTCTTCTCAGGTGGCGACGAGCAGGGTGCCGACGTCGTCACCGCTGACGGCGTCGGAGATGGACTCGAGCGTGGTGATCACGGCCCGGGTGCCGCCCCGCTCCACGAAGCGCAGCGCGGCCTCGACCTTCGGGCCCATGCTGCCGCGGGCGAACTGGCCGGCGGCGGCGAGCTCCCGCAGCTCCGCGGCGGTGACCCGGTGCAGGGCGCGGGCGTGCGGCGTCCCGAAGTCGACCATCACGTGCGGGACGTCGGTGGCGATGACCAGGGTGTCGGCGCCGAGCTCGCGGGCCAGCAGCGCAGCGGTCAGGTCCTTGTCGATCACGGCCTCCACGCCGCGCAGGGCGGCGCCGTCCGGGCCGTCGTCCACCACCGGGACGCCGCCACCGCCGGCGCACACGACCACGAAGCCGGCGGCGCCCAGCGCGGCGATCGCCGGGACGTCGACGACCGACAGCGGCTCGGGGGAGGCGACGACTCGGCGCCAGCCGCGCTCGCCCCGGTCCTCCCAGCGCTGACCCAGGTCGACGAACCGCTGGGCCTGGTCGGCGGGCAGGAACCGGCCGACGGGCTTGGTGGGGGAGGTGAAGCCGGGGTCGCGGGGGTCGACCAGCGTGCGGGTGACCAGCGCCGCGGTGCGCTGGGGGAGCCCTCGGCCGGCGAGGGCCGCGTCGAGCTCGTCGGTGAGGGTGAAGCCGATGGTCGCCTGGGTCTGGGCGACGTTCCAGTCCAGCGGGACCGGGGGGACCTCGTGGGCGGCCAGCTCGTTCTTCACCAGCAGGTTGCCCACCTGCGGCCCGTTGCCGTGGGTGAGCACCACCTGGGCGCCGGTCGCGACGACCTCAGCGATGTGCCGGGCGGCCACGGCGATCGCGTCGCGCTGCGCACCGGGCGTCGCCGACCCGTCGGGGCCGGTCATGGCGTTGCCCCCGAGCGCGATCACGACGCGACGAGGGAGGGTCATTGGCCGACCCTAGCCCGAACTCCCTTAGCGGTGAAGTACCCACCGCCCCGGGGTCACGCGGCAGCGGCCTCGGTGCGCTGGCCGACGCTCGGGCGCTCGGCGAGGCGGACGACCCGCAGGGGCTCGGCGGGGGCGTCCCCGGTCTCGGCCAGCTGGGCGATGGTGGCCATCGCGTCGTCGTGCAGGCGGGCGACGGCCTGCAGGGCCTCGGCGAGGGCGAGGCCCGCCGCGGTGTCCTCGGCGTCGGTGGCGGTGGTTCCCGGAGTGGTCACGTCCTCCTCATCGGCAGTGCACGACCGATGTGGCACCGCCCGCCGGCGTCAGATCGCGACGAACTGCCGGCGCCCGCCGCTGGGGGCGGCGGCGAACTCGTCGGTCGCCGCGTCGGCGGCGGCGCGCTCCCCGGCGCCGAGCCGGGCGGTGACGTTCGTGCCGGCCGGGCGGGGACGCAGCAGCAGCGGGGGCAGCTCGAGGACCGGGAGCACGTCGTCCTCGTCGTCCTCGGCGGCCGGTTCGTCCTCCTCGTCGGCCACCGACCAGGTGGCCGGCTCCCGGTAGGTCACCGGCTCGTCGGCCTCGACCGCGGGGGCCTCCTCGACCGGCTGGTCCCAGGTCTCCGCGAGGGCGGCGATGGTGGCCATCGCCTCGTCGTGGAGCCGTGCCACGACCGCGTGCGCCGTGGACGCCACGGCGTCGATGGAGAAGGTGCCGTCGAAGAGGGGCTGCGCTGTCACGTCCACCCTGATCGGCAGTCCGGACGCCGATCGTGACGGACCGGTCCAGGGGCAGCCGGTCAGCGCCGCCAGAAGTCGAAGCGGTCCCGCCCCGGTCGGAAGCCGGCCTGCTCGACGACGTCGACGGCGAGCTCGAACCGCTGGCCGACCAGGTGCGGCTGGTGCCCGTCGCTGCCGAAGCTCACCGCGTCGCCACCCTCCTCGCGGTACCAGCGCAGCAGCTCCACCGACCAGAGCGGGCTGGTGGTGTTGACCTCCAGCGCCCGGCCTGACCCGGCGAGGGCCCGGAACACCGCCCGGTACTCCTCCTCGAACACCGCCTCGGGGTACTCGTCGCGGCCCCCGGGCCAGTAGCGCCGGGGGAAGTCGCAGTGCGCCAGCACCTGGAAGACGTCGCTGTGCTCGATCATGGCGACCATCTCGGTCAGGTAGCGGCGCATCGTCGCGACCACGTCGATGCCCGGCGCGTGCAGCAGCCGGTTGACGCCCATCAGCCGGCCGTCGACCGGCAGCGAGTGCAGCGACCCGAGCACGCGGTCGACCGGTGCGGCCTGCAGGTGGGCGGCCACGCTGGCCCCGAACAGGTGCGGCTCGCCCGCCTCGACCCCGGACCAGACGCGCAGCTGGGGGTAGCGCTCGCGGGCCTCCCAGATGGTCTCGGCGTAGAGGTCCACGTCGATCGGCAGCTGGTTGGCCGGGTGCCGGTCCTTGAGCCCCTGCGCGGTCGCCCGGTCGGCGGCGTCCCAGACGGTGAAGTCCAGGTGCTCGGTGAAGGCCACGGCGGGCAGCCCGATGTCGACGGCGTGCGCGCAGGCGCGCAGCAGGGAGGCCCGTGGGCCGGTGTCCCACGAGAACTCGGAGTGCACGTGGTTGTCCGGCGGCAGCATCGGCCCCCATCCAACCGGTCGTCCACAGCCACCGCACGCCCGGCCCCCGATGTCGGTGCCGCCGCCTACGGTCGGGGTATGAGCACCGCTGTCGAGACCGACCTGGCCGATGAGGCGCTCGGCGTCCTGCGCGAGCTCACCGGCCGCCCGGAGGCGGTGTTCCGGGAGGGGCAGGACGCCGCGGTCGCCGCGCTGGTCGAGCGCCAGGAGCGCGCCCTGGTCGTGCAGCGCACCGGCTGGGGCAAGTCCGCCGTCTACTTCGTCTCCACCGCCCTGCTGCGCCGCCGCGGGAAGGGCCCGACGCTGCTGGTCAGCCCGCTGCTGGCGCTGATGCGCGACCAGGTCGCGGCGGCCGCGCGAGCCGGCATCAAGGCGGTGGAGATCTCCAGCTCCAACGTGACCGAGTGGGACGACATCAACGCCCGGCTGGCCGCCGACGACGTCGACGTCCTGCTGGTCTCGCCCGAGCGGCTGACCAACCCCCGGTTCCGCGACGAGCAGCTGCCCGCGCTGGTGTCCCGCTGCGGTCTGCTCGTCGTCGACGAGGCGCACTGCGTCTCCGACTGGGGGCACGACTTCCGCCCCGACTACCGCCGGATCCGCGACCTGCTCGGTCAGCTCCCCGCCGGGACCCCGGTCCTGGCGACGACGGCGACGGCGAACGAGCGGGTCGTCGCCGACGTGGCCGAGCAGCTCGGTGCCGGCGGGGTGGGGGTCACCACCGTGCGGGGTCCCCTCGCCCGTGACTCGCTGCGGCTCGGGGTGCTGCGGCTGGACACCGACCGCGCCCGGCTCGCGTGGCTGGCCGCCCACCTGGAGGAGCTGCCGGGCAGCGGCATCGTCTACACGCTCACCGTCGCCGCGGCCGAGGAGACCGCTGCGCTGCTCCGGGACTCCGGGCACGAGGTGCGCGCCTACACCGGCCGGCTCGACGACGCCGACCGCAAGGACGCCGAGGAGGCGCTGCGCGAGAACCGGGTCAAGGCGCTGGTCGCCACCTCCGCGCTGGGCATGGGGTTCGACAAGCCCGACCTGGGGTTCGTCGTCCACCTGGGGGCGCCGTCGTCACCGGTCAGCTACTACCAGCAGGTCGGTCGCGCCGGCCGCGCGGTCGACCACGCCGACGTGCTGCTGCTGCCCGGGCCGGAGGACCTCGCCATCTGGCAGTGGTTCGCCACCTCGTCGATGCCGCGGGAGGACCACGCGGCCGCGGTGCTGACCGCCATGGCTGACGGCAAGGCCTGGTCGGTCGCCCGGCTCGAGACCGTCGCCGACGTCCGCCGGTCGCGGTTGGAGCTGCTGCTTAAGGTGCTCGCGGTCGACGGCGCGGTGGAGCGGGTGCAGGGCGGTTGGCGCTCGACCGGCGTGCCCTGGGTCTACGACGCCGACCGGTACACCCGGGTGACGGCGACCCGCGAGGCCGAGCAGCGGGCGATGATCGCCTACGCGCGCCCGGTCGGCGACGCGGAGTGCCGGATGGCGTTCCTGCAGGAGGCGCTCGACGACCCGACGGCGGCCCCCTGCGGCCGGTGCGACGTCTGCGCCGGTGCCTGGTATCCCACCGACATCCCGGCAGGTGCGTCGCAGGCCGCCTCCGCCCGGCTCGACCGCCCCGGGGTGGAGCTGGCGCCGCGGGCGCAGTGGCCGACCGGGGCCGACCGGCTCGGGGTCCAGGTCAAGGGCAAGATCGCGGCCGCGGAGCAGGTGGAGACCGGCCGGGCCGTGGCCCGGCTCACCGACCTGGGCTGGGGCCAGCGGTTGCGCACCCTGCTCGGTGACGACGGCGTGGGCGGGGTGGCCACGCTCGCCGAGGACCTCGAGGCGCCGTCGATCGAGGAGGACCCGGACGCGGCCTACGACGTCTCCCACCGGGTGATCCGGCCCGGGCTGCCCTCCGACGCGCCGCCGGACGAGGAGCTGCTCAAGGCCTGCGCCCGGGTGCTGGGCGCCTGGGACTGGGCGCGTCGTCCCGGGGCGGTCGTCGCCATGCCGTCCCGCCGTCGCCCGGCCCTGGTGGCAGGCGTGGCGCAGGGGCTGGCCGGGCTCGGCCGGCTGCCCTACCTGGGCGCGCTCGACCTGGCCCACGGTGGCCCGACCGGCGGCCCGGGCGGCAACAGCGCCTTCCGGCTCGCCGGTGTCTGGCAGCGGATCGTGGTGGGGCCGGAGCTCCGCTCCCGGTTGGCCGACCTCGGTGATGCACCCGTCCTGCTGGTGGACGACCTGGCCGACTCCCGCTGGACGATGACCGTGGCCGGCCGGGAACTGCGCCTGGCCGGCGCGGGGGCTGTCCTGCCCTTCGTCCTCGCCCTGTCCGCTTGAGGTGACACCCCTCTGCAGGGGCCGGGCCTCACAGTTGTCCACAGGTTTTCGAACAGGTGTGCGAAACCTGCGCTAGCGTTCCGGCATGTCTCTCGCGCACCAGCCGTCCATGTGGGACGTCGCCGAGGAGCCGGCGCTCACACCGTTGACCGGTCGGGTGACCCGGCACCAGCTGTCGCACGGTGCCTGGGTCGACCACCTCCCCGGCTGGGTGGAGGGCTCGGACCAGGTGCTCGACGTCCTGCTCGGGGACATCGGCTGGCGGGAGGACCGGCGGCAGATGTACGACCGGGAGGTCACCGTGCCCCGGCTGCTCCGCTGGTACGGCGGCGACGAGACGCTGCCGCACCGCACGCTCACCGACGCCCGGCGTGACCTCAACGCGTACTACCGCCCCGAGCTCGGCGAGGACTTCGTGACGGCCGGCATGTGCCTCTACCGGGACGGCCGCGACAGCGTCGCCTGGCACGGCGACCGGATCGGCCGCAGCCGCACCGAGGACACGATGGTCGCGATCGTCTCCTTCGGGTCACCCCGACCGCTGCTGCTCCGCCCGGTCGGTGGCGGGGAGAGCCTCCGCTTCCCCCTGGGGCACGGCGACCTCGTCGTCATGGGGGGCTCGTGCCAGCGGACGTGGGAGCACTGCATCCCCAAGACGACGAAGGCGGTCGGACCACGGGTCAGCGTGCAGTACCGCCCCCGGGGGGTGGCCTGAGCGCCGTTCCCCCAGCTCAGCGCCGCCGGGACCCCATCGACCGACCCCCGGGGGACCCCCCCGTGCACGGCCCTCTGAGGGCGTGTAATGTTCCTTCTGCACCGAGCGAGAACGGACCGGGCCACAAGGCCTGGGAAACCGCCGGCCGAGTCCCTGAGATTCGACTGCTGCGGAACTCGGTGTACAGTGGGAATCACCGCCACGAAGAAGGTCCGAGCAATCGGCCCGGGAACGTGCGCGTCCGCTCCTTGAGAACTCAACAGCGTGCCGAAAGTCAGTGCCAAGTATCAATACCCCCTGGCCTGACTGCCTTTATGGGTGGTCATGGTCTTGGGTTCCTTTGGTTGATTGAACGAGAGTGCCAACTCTCGGTCTCAGCTGCGATCAAATCATCTACGGAGAGTTTGATCCTGGCTCAGGACGAACGCTGGCGGCGTGCTTAACACATGCAAGTCGAGCGAGGCCCTCCTTCGGGGGGTGCCCTAGCGGCGAACGGGTGAGTAACACGTGGGCAACCTGCCCTCAGCTCTGGGATAACTCCAAGAAATTGGTGCTAATACCGGATGTGACCGCTGACCGCATGGTCTGGTGGTGGAAAGATTCATCGGCTGAGGATGGGCCCGCGGCCTATCAGCTTGTTGGTGGGGTAATGGCCTACCAAGGCGACGACGGGTAGCCGGCCTGAGAGGGTGACCGGCCACACTGGGACTGAGACACGGCCCAGACTCCTACGGGAGGCAGCAGTGGGGAATATTGCGCAATGGGCGAAAGCCTGACGCAGCGACGCCGCGTGAGGGATGACGGCCTTCGGGTTGTAAACCTCTTTCAGTAGGGACGAAGCGCAAGTGACGGTACCTACAGAAGAAGCACCGGCCAACTACGTGCCAGCAGCCGCGGTAATACGTAGGGTGCAAGCGTTGTCCGGAATTATTGGGCGTAAAGAGCTCGTAGGCGGTCTGTCACGTCGGCTGTGAAAACCCGAGGCTCAACCTCGGGCCTGCAGTCGATACGGGCAAACTAGAGTACTGCAGGGGAGACTGGAATTCCTGGTGTAGCGGTGAAATGCGCAGATATCAGGAGGAACACCGGTGGCGAAGGCGGGTCTCTGGGCAGTAACTGACGCTGAGGAGCGAAAGCGTGGGGAGCGAACAGGATTAGATACCCTGGTAGTCCACGCCGTAAACGTTGGGCGCTAGGTGTGGGGGCCATTCCACGGTCTCCGTGCCGCAGCTAACGCATTAAGCGCCCCGCCTGGGGAGTACGGCCGCAAGGCTAAAACTCAAAGGAATTGACGGGGGCCCGCACAAGCGGCGGAGCATGTTGCTTAATTCGATGCAACGCGAAGAACCTTACCTAGGCTTGACATGCACGGAAATCTCGTAGAGATACGGGGTGCCTTTGGCGTCGTGCACAGGTGGTGCATGGTTGTCGTCAGCTCGTGTCGTGAGATGTTGGGTTAAGTCCCGCAACGAGCGCAACCCTCGTTCTATGTTGCCAGCACGTGATGGTGGGGACTCATAGGAGACTGCCGGGGTCAACTCGGAGGAAGGTGGGGATGACGTCAAATCATCATGCCCCTTATGTCTAGGGCTGCAAACATGCTACAATGGCCGGTACAAAGGGCTGCGATACCGCGAGGTGGAGCGAATCCCAAAAAGCCGGTCTCAGTTCGGATTGGGGTCTGCAACTCGACCCCATGAAGTTGGAGTCGCTAGTAATCGCAGATCAGCAACGCTGCGGTGAATACGTTCCCGGGCCTTGTACACACCGCCCGTCACGTCACGAAAGTCGGTAACGCCCGAAGCCGGTGGCCCAACCCTTGTGGAGGGAGCCGTCGAAGGCGGGATCGGCGATTGGGACGAAGTCGTAACAAGGTAGCCGTACCGGAAGGTGCGGCTGGATCACCTCCTTTCTAAGGAGCACTGGCCGCCACACTCGTTGTGGTGGTCCAGAGCCGCGCACCGACCGTGAAGTGGCTCCAGTCCTGGAGTTGCTCGGGTGTTGGTGGCGGAGCTCGAGGGTGGAACACTGACCAGTTCGGTCGCCGGCTCAGCCTGGTGCCTAGTACGGCTCTTCCCTTGGGGAGGGCGTGGAACGGGATCGGGCAGGGATCGGGGATCGTAGGCACGCTGTTGGGTCCTGAGGGAACGGGCAACTGTTTCTTCTGCGAGAGATCGTTCTGGTGTCGTACCGCCCGGGTTGCCGGGGCTGGCGGTGTCGGGTGGACGGTCATCTTCCGTACGTTGAGAACTGCACAGTGGACGCGAGCATCTAGCAAGTTTGTAGGTATGTATCTGGATACCCGCGCCGATCCGCGAGCCCCTGGTGGGTTGGTGGGTGGGCGTGGGTGTTTGTGTGGCCAAGTTGTTAAGGGCACACGGTGGATGCCTGGGCACCAGGAGCCGATGAAGGACGTAGGAGGCTGCGATAAGCCTCGGGGAGCTGTCAACCGAGCGTTGATCCGAGGATTTCCGAATGGGGGAACCCCGCACCAGTCATGTGGTGTGACCCGCGCCTGAACACATAGGGCGTGTGGAGGGAACGTGGGGAAGTGAAACATCTCAGTACCCACAGGAAGAGAAAACAACCGTGATTCCGTGAGTAGTGGCGAGCGAAAGCGGATGAGGCTAAACCGATCGCATGTCAAGCCGGCAGGCGTTGTGTGGTCGGGGTCGTGGGACGATCCAGTGTTCTCTGCCGAGGGCACAGGGAGTCAGAAAAGACTGTGTTAGTGGAAGGCCTCTGGAAGGGGTCGCCGTAGAGGGTGAGAGCCCCGTACACGAAAACTCAGTCTCTCCCGGGTCTGTTCCCAAGTAGCACCGAGCCCGTGAAATTCGGTGTGAATCTGGCGGGACCACCCGCTAAGCCTAAATACTCCCTGGTGACCGATAGCGGACAAGTACCGTGAGGGAAAGGTGAAAAGTACCCCGGGAGGGGAGTGAAATAGTACCTGAAACCGTGTGCCTACAAGCCGTGAGAGCCTTATGCGCGTTTACGCGTGGGGGTGATTGCGTGCCTTTTGAAGAATGAGCCTGCGAGTTAGCGGTACGTGGCGAGGTTAACCCGTGTGGGGTAGCCGTAGCGAAAGCGAGTCCGAACAGGGCGATCAGTCGCGTGCTCTAGACCCGAAGCCGAGTGATCTACCCATGGCCAGGTTGAAGCGCGGGTAAGACCGCGTGGAGGACCGAACCCACTTCAGTTGAAAATGGAGGGGATGAGCTGTGGGTAGGGGTGAAAGGCCAATCAAACTCGGTGATAGCTGGTTCTCCCCGAAATGCATTTAGGTGCAGCGTCACGTGTTTCTTGCCGGAGGTAGAGCACTGGATGGTCTAGGGGCCCCACAAGGTTACTGAAATCAACCAAACTCCGAATGCCGGTAAGTGAGAGCGTGGCAGTGAGACTGCGGGCGATAAGGTTCGTAGTCGAGAGGGAAACAGCCCAGATCATCAGCTAAGGCCCCTAAGCGTGTGCTAAGTGGAAAAGGATGTGGGATCGCAGTGACAACCAGGAGGTTGGCTTAGAAGCAGCCACCCTTGAAAGAGTGCGTAATAGCTCACTGGTCAAGTGGTTCCGCGCCGACAATGTAGCGGGGCTCAAGCACACCGCCGAAGCTGTGGCATTCACACGAACCCGTCTCTGACCTTGAGTCAGTGGCCAGGTGTGTGGATGGGTAGGGGAGCGTCGTGTGGCGGTGGAAGCGGCGGAGTGATCCAGCCGTGGACGCCACACGAGTGAGAATGCAGGCATGAGTAGCGAAAGGGGAGTGAGAAACTCCCCCGCCGGATGACCAAGGGTTCCTGGGCCAGGCTAATCCGCCCAGGGTGAGTCGGGACCTAAGGCGAGGCCGACAGGCGTAGTCGATGGACAACGGGTTGATATTCCCGTACCCGCGAAAGAACGCCCATGCTGAACCCAGCGATGCTGACCGCCTGAAGCCGGTGACTGACCTTCGGGTCTGATCTGGTGGAACGCGGGACCCGGACTGGTAGTAGGCAAGCGATGGGGTGACGCAGGAAGGTAGTCCTACCGGTGAGTGGTAGTACCGGTGCAAGTGTGGCCCGTCGTGTAGGTAAATCCGCACGGCATCCAGGGTGAGGCCTGACGCATAGCCGAATGAGGCGAATTGGATGATCCTATGCTGCCGAGAAAAGCCTCTAGCGAGTTCTTAGCGGCCCGTACCCCAAACCAACTCAGGTGGTCAGGTAGAGAATACCAAGGCGATCGAGCGAACTGTGGTTAAGGAACTCGGCAAAATGCCCCCGTAACTTCGGGAGAAGGGGGGCCATTCACCGTCAACGCACGTGCTGCGGGTAGCGGTGGGTGGTCGCAGAGACCAGTGAGAAGCGACTGTTTACTAAAAACACAGGTCCGTGCGAAGTCGAAAGACGATGTATACGGACTGACGCCTGCCCGGTGCTGGAACGTTAAGGGGACGGGTTAGTGCACCTCGGTGCGCGAAGCTCAGAACTCAAGCGCCAGTAAACGGCGGTGGTAACTATAACCATCCTAAGGTAGCGAAATTCCTTGTCGGGTAAGTTCCGACCTGCACGAATGGCGTAACGACTTCTCAGCTGTCTCAACCACAGGCTCGGCGAAATTGCACTACGAGTAAAGATGCTCGTTACGCGCGGCAGGACGGAAAGACCCCGGGACCTTCACTATAGCTTGATATTGGTGTTCGGTTCGGCTTGTGTAGGATAGGTGGGAGACTGTGAAGCGGGCACGCCAGTGTTCGTGGAGTCGCCGTTGAAATACCACTCTGGTCGAATTGGATGTCTAACCTCGGTCCGTGATCCGGATCAGGAACAGTGTCAGGTGGGTAGTTTAACTGGGGCGGTTGCCTCCCAAAATGTAACGGAGGCGCCCAAAGGTTCCCTCAGCCTGGTTGGCAATCAGGTGTCGAGTGCAAGTGCACAAGGGAGCTTGACTGCGAGACCGACGGGTCGAGCAGGAGCGAAAGCTGGGACTAGTGACCCGGCACCGGCATGTGGAAGCGGTGTCGCTCAACGGATAAAAGGTACCCCGGGGATAACAGGCTGATCTTCCCCAAGAGTCCATATCGACGGGATGGTTTGGCACCTCGATGTCGGCTCGTCGCATCCTGGGGCTGGAGTAGGTCCCAAGGGTTGGGCTGTTCGCCCATTAAAGCGGTACGCGAGCTGGGTTTAGAACGTCGTGAGACAGTTCGGTCCCTATCCGCCGTGCGCGTAAGAGACTTGAGAAGAGCTGTCCCTAGTACGAGAGGACCGGGACGGACGAACCTCTGGTGTGCCAGTTGTTCCGCCAGGAGCACTGCTGGTTGGCTACGTTCGGCAGGGATAACCGCTGAAAGCATCTAAGCGGGAAGCTCGCTTCAAGATGAGGTCTCTCACCGGGTCAACCGGGTAAGGCCCCCGCCCAGACCAGCGGGTTGATAGGCCGGAGGTGGAAGCGCAGTAATGCGTGGAGCTGACCGGTACTAATAGGCCGAGGGCTTGACCACACATACATCCAGCAACATTGCTCGACTAGCGTGTCTCGCGTCCACTGTGCAGCTCTGAAGGTACGGAACCCCCCACCCCGGTGGGCCGCGGTTCCCCCGCCTCGCAGCCGCCATACCATTCCCCGACAAGGGGACGGGGTGGTGGTGTGCGGGTGGGTACATCTTCACAGTGTTACGGCGGTCATGGCGAAAGGGAAACGCCCGGTCTCATTCCGAACCCGGAAGCTAAGCCTTTCAGCGCCGATGGTACTGCCCGGGGGACCGGGTGGGAGAGTAGGACGCCGCCGGACATAACTCCCAGAAACGGGGTCACAGCATCAGCTGTGGCCCCGTTTCTGCATGTCCAGGCACCGATCCCGCGCAAGCGCGGCAGCGCACCAGGGGCGACGGTCGCCGGCCACGACCACGCGGCGTGCTTCATCGCGCGAAAGCACCGATTGCCGACGACCGGTCGCTGGCGCAACGGGGCCAGCGTGCTTTATCGCGCGAAAGCACCAGCGCATCAGTCGATGTGCCACGCGCGCTTGCTTTACCGCCATAGAGCACCTGCGGTGTCGTGCGGTGAGGCGACTGTGCTTCCGCGCGATGAAGCGCGTGCAGTGCGGCTCGGCGGGGCCTTGGGCTCGGCGGTGGAGCTGTGTGCAGCTTCTGTCGTTACGGAATGGCGGGCCGCAGTCCCCTGGACGAGGCGACAGCCGGCTGCGGGTTCGCGGCCGGCCGTCGTCGTGGTCCTCGGTGTCAGGGCACTGTGCGGCGGAGCCCCAGGTAGGCGAGTGCGCCCACGGCCAGCGCGATCGCCGCGGGGAGGGCGATGGTGGCGGTGACCGTGGAGAGACCACCCAGCCAGGACCAGATGTCCCCCCACGTCTGCTGCCAGGTCGCGTAGACGGCGATCGCGCCACCGAGCAGGAGGGTCAGCAGGCCGAGCGCGTAGAGGCCCGGCGCCCCCCAGCGCTTGAAGACGACGCCGATCCCGATGCCGACGAAGGCGCAGGCCAGCATCGGCACCGTGTAGACGACGAACTGCAGTGCGGGGTTGCCGACGTCCACGGAGCCGGGAGCCCAGAAGTGCAGGCGCACGCCCCACCCGCCCGTCGCGTCCTCGATGGCGGCGAGCACGGTGAGGGCCACCCCGTAGCCGATGGACTGGACAGCCGCGCTCAACGCCGTCCCCTGGTAGAAGGTCCGACGGCTGAGGCTCAGGCCCATCGCGAACGGGAACATCTGGGTGACCGACTGGGTGAAGACGATCAGCACGGTGATGTACAGCGAGGCCAGTCCGCCGGTGAACCCGTCACCGGGTGCGGTGGCTGCGACGTCGCCCAGACCCCAGATCGCCAGGTTGATGGCGAAGGACGACGCGACGACGGCCCAGGGCACGCCGATGCTGAGGGCGGGGTGCACCAGCTGCATGCGCGCGACAGCGGCGACACGGTTCATCGGGGAGCTCCCAGCAGGTCGGACGGGACGGCGGAGGTGGGGTGGTCGGTCGCGGTCGAGCGCAGGCTCATCGCGACCACGAGCTGCTGGAGGCTGGTCGGCTCGACCACGAGCCCCAGGTCGGTGGCCATCCGGCGGGCGGTCGCTGTCCCGGTGCGGATCACGGCCCGGGACTGGCCGGCCAGGGACTCGCTCCGCACCAGGTCGTGCGCGGCCCCGAAGGTGGCCACCTGCCGGGCCGGGCCCGAGACGGTGAGCGCCGTGGCGCGCAGCGTCTCCGCGTCGGCGTCGAGCAGCACCCGGCCGCGGTCGATGAGCAGCACGTGCTCGAGCAGGTCGCTGATCTCCTCGATGAGGTGGGTGGAGATCACGATGGTCCTCGGGTGCTCGGCGTAGTCGCTGAGCAGCCGGTCGTAGAAGAGCTGCCGGGCCACCGCGTCCAGGCCGAGGTACGGCTCGTCGAACAGGGTGAGCGGCGCCCGGGACGCGAGCCCCAGCACGATGCCGACCGCCGAGGTCATGCCGCGCGAGAGCTTCCTGATGGTCCGCTTCACCGGCAGCTCGAAGTCCTCGAGCAGCTGGTCGGCCAGCTCCTGGTCCCAGGAGGGGTAGACCGACGCCGCGGCCCGGACGGCGTCGCACACCCGGAAGAGGTCCGGGTAGCGCTGGCTCTCCTTGATGAAGCAGAGCTGGCTGAGGACGGCGTCGTTCTCGAACGGCGCCGCGCCCAGCACCTGCACCCGGCCCGACGTGGGCACCCGGTGCCCGGTGAGCAGCTGCATCATCGTGGTCTTGCCGGCGCCGTTGCGACCCAGCAGCCCGGTGATGGTGTCGGCCTGGATCTCCGTCGTCACGTCGGTGAGCGCGGTGTGCCCGCGGAACCGCATGGTGACCGACTCGAGGCCGGCGGCTGCCGTCACGCCTGCCCACCCCGCTCGCGCAGCATCGCGGCGATCTCGGCGACGGTGATGCCGACCTTGTCGGCCTCGAGCAGCAGCGGCGTGAGGTACTGCTCCGCGAACTCGCTGCGGCGCCGCTTCAGCAGCTGCTCCCGGGCCCCGGTGGCGACGAACATCCCGACTCCTCGTCTCTTGTAGAGGACCCCGTCGGTCACCAGCTGGTTCAGGCCCTTGGCTGCGGTGGCGGGGTTGATGCGGTGGAAGGCGGCGAGCTCGTTGGAGGAGGGCGCCTGGCTCTCCTCGACGAGCGAGCCGTCGACGATCGCGTCCTCCAGCTGGACGGCGATCTGCCGGAAGATCGGGCCGGCGTCCTCGTTCATGCCGGTCCGGGGCGAACGAGACGAGCCCGGTGGCTCGCTGGTTCATTACTCATGTAATGAACCATAGAACCACCGGGCTCGGTGGGGCAAGAGCTGCGCGCGGTCGTCCCGCGCGTCGAGGTCAGGCCGAGGGGTCGTCGTCCGTCTCGCGGGTGGGCGACGGGTCGGCCTGGCCGGCGAGGATGAGGTACAGCGCCCGCCGGGCGTCGGTGAGGACGCGACCGGCCGCCGCGAGCTGCGCCGGGTCGCCGACCCGGCCCAACTGGTGGGCGGCGCCCATGAGCTCGCCCAGCAGCGCTCGCAGGTCCGGTGAGTCCGCGTCGCCGGCGAAGGCCGCGAACGGGTCGACGTCACCCAGGCCGGCGAGGTGCTCGCGGCCGGCCTCGGTGAGCGTGACCAGCTTGCGGCCGCCGTCGACCACGACGGTGACCAGGCCCTCGTCCTCGAGCTGGGCGATGGTGGGGTAGACCGCGCCGGGGCTCGGTCGCCAGGCGCCGCCGGTGCGCTCGGCCACCGCCTGCATGAGCTGGTAGCCGTGCATCGGCTCGTCGGCCAGCAGCAGCAGGACGGCGGAGCGGACGTCGCCGCGCCCGGCCCTGCCGTGGCGCCCTCCCCGGCCGCCGCGGGGTCCGCCGCGGTGGCCTCGCGGGCCCTCGCCGAACGGCCCGCCGGGGCCGCCGAACGGCCCGCCGGCGAAGGGTCCGCCACCGAAGGGCGGGTGGTGTCGGCGGCCTCCGCCGTCGGCGCGGGCGCTGTCGAAGCGCTCCCGGCCCGGGTGGTCGTGCGGGTGGTGGCGGTGGTCCCCGGCGTCCGCGCCGGGGGTGGGGACGTGGTGGTGGCGGCTGTGCCGCGACCACGGGGTGGTGGGCTTCATGTCCAACCTCCAGGTGTCGTTGATGCACTCACGATATATCGCGACATGGCGGAGTGCAAGGACGCAACAGAGCTGTCACACGGCTCGGTTACCTTCCGGGCTCCACCCTCGCCGGGACGCCAGGAGGCCGACCACTGTGCTGATCTCCCCGCACGAGCAGGAGCGGCTGATGCTCAGCTACGCCGCCGAGCTCGCCCGGCGCCGGCGGGCCCGCGGCCTGCGGCTCAACCTCCCCGAGGCGACGGCGATCGTCAGCGACCACGTGCTGGAGGGCGCCCGCGACGGGGTGCGGGTCACCGACCTCATGCAGTCCGGGCGCACGGTGCTGACCCGGGACGACGTCATGGACGGCGTGCCCGAGTTGCTGGAGGAGGTGCAGGTGGAGGCGACCTTCCCGGACGGGACGAAGCTGGTCACGGTCCACCAGCCCATCCCGTGAGCGCCAGCGAGCGGGACCAGTCGGCAGAGCCCGTGAGCGCCAGCGAGCGGGACCGGTCAGCAGAGCCCGTGAGCCGGTCAGAGCCCGTGCGCGGGCGCGACGGGGTCACTCCTGGCGTCGTACCGGGCGAGGTCATCCCCGCAGCGGGCGTCATCGAGACCCTGCCCGGCGCGCCGCGGACCGAGCTCCCGGTGCGCAACACCGGCGACCGGCCCGTGCAGGTCGGCTCGCACTTCCACTTCGCCCAGGCCAACGCCGCGCTGGAGTTCGACCGGGCGGCCGCGCACGGTCAGCGGCTCGACATCGCCGCGGGCACAGCCGTCCGCTTCGAGCCCGGCATCCAGCGCACCGTGGTCCTGGTGCCGCTCGCCGGCGCCAGGGTCGTGCCCGGTCTGACGTCCGACGGAGGTCTCGGCTGATGGTCCAGCTGTCCCGCGAGCGCTACGCGCAGCTCTACGGCCCCACCACCGGCGACCGCATCCGGCTGGCCGACACCGACCTGCTCATCGAGGTCACCGAGGACCGCAGCGGCGGCCCCGGCCTGGCCGGCGAGGAGGCGGTCTTCGGCGGCGGCAAGGTGATCCGCGAGTCGATGGGGCAGGGCCGCGCGACCCGCGCGGAGGGCGCGCCGGACCTGGTCATCACCGGCGCCGTCGTGCTGGACCACTGGGGGGTCGTCAAGGCCGACGTCGGCATCCGCGACGGCCGGATCGTCGCCCTGGGCAAGGCCGGCAACCCGGACACGATGGACGGCGTCCACCCCGACCTGGTGATCGGCCCGGGCACCGAGGTGCTCTCCGGCAACGGCAAGGTCCTCACCGCGGGCGGCGTCGACTGCCACGTGCACTTCATCTGCCCGCAGATCGTGCCGACCGCGCTCGGCTCGGGCGTCACCACGCTCATCGGTGGCGGTACCGGCCCGGCCGAGGGATCCAAGGCCACCACGATCACCCCCGGCGACTGGTACCTCGCCCGCATGCTAGAGGCGATGGACCCGCTGCCGGTCAACGTCGCCCTGCTGGGCAAGGGCAACACCGTCTCGCTGGACTCCCTGGAGGAGCAGCTGCGGGCCGGGGCCAGCGGCTTCAAGCTGCACGAGGACTGGGGCTCCACGCCCGCCGCGATCGACGCCGCGCTCACCGTCGCCGGGCGCAACGGCGTCCCGGTCGCGCTGCACTCAGACACGCTCAACGAGGCCGGCTTCGTCGAGGACACGCTGGCGGCGATCGCCGGGCGGAGCATCCACGCGTACCACACCGAGGGGGCCGGCGGCGGTCACGCGCCGGACATCATCACCGTCGCCGGGCACCCGAACGTGCTTCCCAGCAGCACGAACCCCACCCGCCCGCACACGGTGAACACCCTCGACGAGCACCTCGACATGCTCATGGTCTGCCACCACCTCGACTCGAGCGTGCCCGAGGACCTCGCCTTCGCCGAGAGCCGGATCCGGCCGACGACGATCGCCGCCGAGGACCTGCTGCACGACCTCGGCGCCATCTCGATGATCGGCTCGGACGCGCAGGCGATGGGCCGGGTCGGCGAGGTGGTGCTGCGCACCTGGCAGACCGCGCACGTCATGAAGCGCCGCCGCGGCTCGCTGCCCGGTGACGGCGCCGCGGACAACCTGCGGGCCCGGCGCTACGTCGCCAAGTACACGATCTGCCCGGCGGTGGCGCACGGCATCGACGCCGAGGTGGGGTCGGTCGAGCCGGGCAAGCTGGCCGACCTGGTGCTGTGGGAGCCGAAGTTCTTCGGGGTGCGGCCGCACGTCGTCCTCAAGGGCGGGATGATCGCCTGGGCCATGATGGGCGACGCCAACGCCTCGATCCCGACGCCGCAGCCGGTGCTGCCCCGTCCGATGTTCGGGGCCTACGGCAGGGTCCCGGCGCAGACGTCGCTGCACTTCGTCGCCCCGGCGGCGCTGGAGGCGGGGCTGGCGGACCGGCTGTCGATCGAGCGGCGGCTGGCGGCCGTCGCCGACACCACTCGGCTGGGCAAGGCGGACATGCCGGAGAACACCGCGCTGCCGGACATCCGGGTCGACCCGGACACCTTCACCGTCTCGGTGGACGGCGAGGTGTGGGAGCCCGACCCGGTCCGCGAGCTGCCGATGGCGCAGAAGTACTTCCTCTTCTGATGACGGCCGCGCTGCTCACGCTGGCCGACTCCCGGCTGCCCGCCGGGGGCCACACGCACTCCGGTGGGGTGGAGCAGGCGATCGCCGCCGGGGTGATCGGTGACCCGGCCTCGCTCGCCCTGTTCCTGCGGCGCCGGCTGACCACCTCCGGGGCGGTCGCCGCCGGGCTGGCCGCGGCAGCGTGCCGTGCCGTGGACGACGCCGACCCGGTCGCCGCGCTGTCCGCGCTCGACGCGGAGGCCGACGCCCGGACCCCCTCGCCGGCGCTGCGCGCTACCTCGCGGCAGCAGGGGCGCGGGCTGGTCCGGGTCGGCGGCCGGGCGTGGCCGCACCCGGCCTGGGCCGCCCTCCCGGGCCAACCCCACCACCCGCTGGCGCTCGGGGTGGCCGCCGCTGCCGGTGGCCTCGCCCCCCGCGACGCGGCCGGGGCGGCGGCGTACCTGTCGGTCTCGGGTCCGGCCACCGCCGCCCAGCGGCTGCTCGCCATGGACCCGATCACCGTCGCCGCGGTCACCGCCCGGCTGGCCCCCGAGGTCGACGCGGTGGCCGCCGCGGCCGCCGACGGGCTGCCGGCGGCCGCCGACCCGCTGCTGGACCTGCTCGCCGAGGTGCACACCGCCCGCACCGACCGGTTCTTCGCCTCATGACACCCCCGAGGAGCGCACATGCCGCCTGACCACAACCTGGACGACTACGTCGACCCGTACGACCCCGGGCACCGGCACGGCGGTCCGCTGCGGGTCGGGCTCGGCGGGCCGGTGGGCTCCGGCAAGACGGCGCTGGCCGCCGCGCTGTGCCGGACGCTGGGTGCCGAGTACGACCTCGCCGTCGTCACCAACGACATCTACACGACCGAGGACGCCGACTTCCTCCGCCGCAACGCCGTGCTGCCCGACGACCGGATCGAGGCGGTGCAGACCGGCTGCTGCCCGCACACCGCCATCCGCGACGACATCACCGCCAACCTCGACGCCGTGGAGCTGCTGGAGTCCCGCCACCCGGGCCTGGAGCTGGTCCTGGTCGAGTCCGGCGGGGACAACCTGACCGCGTCGTTCAGCTACGGCCTGGTCGACGTGCAGGTCTTCGTGGTCGACGTCGCCGGCGGGGACAAGGTCCCCCGCAAGGGCGGGCCCGGCGTCACCGCCTCGGACCTGCTGGTGGTGAACAAGACCGACCTCGCGCCGCTCGTGGGCGCCGACCTGAGCGTGATGCGCCGGGACGCAGACGCGGTGCGCGGGGGCAAGCCGACGCTGCTCATCTCGCTGCGCGAGGACCCGGCGGCGACCGAGGTGGCCGAGTGGGTGCGCGAGCAGGTCCGCGCGAGGGCGCTGCAGACCACCCCGTGAGGACCCTCGTCGAGGTGGTCGCGCGGTGCGGCCCGCGAGGGCGCACCGTGCTGCCGGTGGTCCGGGCCAGCGGCCAGCTCGCCGTCCGGCGGACCGGGGAGGGCGCGGTGCACCTCGTCGCGACCGCCTTCGGCCCGCTGGGCGGGGACGACGCCGAGGTCCGGCTGGTCGTGGAGGAGGGTGCGCGGCTGTCCGTGCACTCGGTCGCCGCTGCCGTGGTGCTGCCCGCCCGGGGCGAGTCGCCGCCGTCCCGGCAGGTGGTGCGGGCCGAGGTCGCCGGGGTCCTGCACCTCGCGCCCGAGCCGACGGTCGTCACCGCCCGCGCCGTCCACCTCGCCGAGCTGCACGCCGAGCTGGGGGAGCACGCCGAGCTGACCGCCACCGAGCAGGTGCTGCTCGGCCGGTCGGGGGAGGCGCCGGGCCGCTGGACCGGCACCACCCGGGTCGTCGTGTCCGGCCGGCCGGTGCTGCACACCACCGTCGGGCTCGGCCCTGGCGCGCCGGGCTGGCTGCCGCCGGTCGCGCCGCGGGCCTACGTCTCCACGGTCCGGGTGGGCGGCCCGCAGGAACCGGTGCGGACCGGGGTGGACGCCGTACGGTTGCCGCTGCCGGGCGGCTGGGTGGGCACCGCCTGGGCGGGGGAGCTGCACGAGGCGGTGGACCGGCTCTCCGGGGTCACCCGGGAGCGGGACCTGGAGGTGGCGCGGTGAGCGGGGCGTTCGTCGTCCGGGCGCGGCGGGTGGTGCTCCCCGACGGGGAGCGGGCGGCCGCGGTGCACGTCCGGGACGGTGCCGTCGTGGCGGTCACCGGCTTCGACGAGGCCGGCGACCAGCCGGTGACCCTGGCCGAGGACGAGGTGCTGCTGCCCGGCCTGGTCGACAGCCACGTGCACGTCAACGAGCCCGGGCGCACCGAGTGGGAGGGCTTCGCCTCGGCGACCCGGGCGGCGGCCGCGGGCGGGATCACCACGATCGTCGACATGCCGCTGAACTCGGTCCCCCCGACGGTGAACGTCAAGGCGCTGCAGGTGAAGCGGCAGGCGGCGCAGGGCCAGGTGAGCGTCGACGTCGCCTTCTGGGGCGGCGCGGTGCCGGGCAACGCGAGCCAGCTCCCCCGCCTGCTCGCCGACGGCGCGGTCGGGGTCAAGTGCTTCCTGCTGGACTCCGGGGTGCCGGAGTTCCCCCCGCTGGACGACGCCGGCCTGCGGACCGCGCTCACCGCGCTGGCCGAGGTCGACGGGCTGCTCATCGCGCACTGCGAGGACGACGACGTGATCGCCGCCGCGCCGGAGCCGGGCGGGCCCCGCTACGCGGACTTCCTCGCCTCCCGCCCCGAGGCCGCGGAGGAGACCGCGATCGGCCGGCTGGTCGCCGCCGCCCGGGACACCGGTGCCCGGGTGCACGTGGTGCACCTGGCCGACGCCGGCGCCCTGCCGCTGCTGCGGGCGGCCCGGGCCGAGGGCGTGCGGATCACCGTGGAGACCTGCCCGCACTACCTGACCTTCGCCGCCGAGGACGTGCCCGACGGCGACACCGCGTTCAAGTGCTGCCCGCCGATCCGGGAGGCGTGGCACCGCGAGGCGCTGTGGGCCGCGCTGGCCGACGGCGACATCGACCTGGTGGTCAGCGACCACTCGCCGTGCACCCCGGAGCTCAAGCGGCTCGACGTGGGCGACTTCGGGCTGGCCTGGGGCGGCATCGCCGGCCTGCAGGTCACCCTCCCGGTGGTCTGGACCGGCGCCCGCGCCCGGGGCCGGACGCTCACCGACGTCGTGCGGTGGATGTCCGAAGCCCCGGCGGCGCTGACCGGCCTGCCCACCAAGGGCGCGATCGCGGTGGGCAGGGACGCCGACCTGGTCGCCTTCGCCCCCGACGAGGAGTGGGACGTCGCCGCGCTGCACCACCGCAACCCGGTCACCCCCTACGCCGGCCGGCACCTGACCGGCGTGGTCCGGCGGACCTGGCTGCGCGGGCAGCTGCTGGCGGACGGCGACCCGCCCCGCGGCCGACTGCTCGACCGCGGGGACAGGTGACGCGGGGCCCGGCTCAGTGCTGCGGCTTCTCCGCCGCTGCCTCGTCGATGGGCTTCGGGTCGGTGTCGACCCCGCCGGCCGGGTCGGCGTTGCCGAGGGCGGTCTCGGCGGGGAGGTGCTCGACGTAGTCCTTGGCGCGTGCCTTGAGGTCGTCGTCGGGGCTGGTCATGGTGCCTCCTGCGGTCGGTGGAGGCCTGACCCTCCCCTACCCTCGCGGCGCGGGGCAACAGGCGACGCACGAAGAACAGGAGAACGATGACGGCCTTCACCGACCTGCCCGACCTCGCCCGGCGGGACCTGGGCGGTGCCGTCGTCGCGGCGAACGACGAGTTCTTCGCCGCGCGGGAGAACCTGGTGCTGCCGCACCCCGCCGTCGCGCGCACCGAGTTCGGGCACAAGGGCAAGGAGTACGACGGCTGGGAGACCCGCCGCCGGCGCAGCCCGGGCCACGACTGGGCGATCGTGCGGCTCGGCGCGCCGGGAATCGTCGCCGGGGTCGTCGTCGACACCGCGTTCTTCACCGGCAACTACCCGCCGCAGGCGTCGGTCGAGGGCGCCGCCGTCGAGGGGCACCCCTCGGTCGACGAGCTGCAGAAGGCCGACTGGCAGCCGCTGCTGCCGCTCTCCCCGCTGGCCGGCGACACGGCCAACGCCTTCGCCGTCTCCTCCGACCGCCGGCACACGCACGTCCGGCTGTGCATCCACCCCGACGGCGGGGTGGCCCGGCTGCGGGTGCACGGCACGGTGGTCCCGGACCCGCGGCTGGTCGACGCGGGCCCCTTCGACCTGGCCGCGCTGGAGAACGGCGGCCGGGTCACCGCGGTCAGCAACGCCCACTACGGCAGCCCGCACCAGCTGGTCGGCCCCGGCCTCGCCCGGTCGATGGGCGAGGGCTGGGAGAACGCCCGCCGCCGCGGTCCGGGCAACGACTGGGTCGACGTCGCGCTGGCCTGCGAGGGCGTGGTCGGGCTCGCCGAACTGGACACGTCGTGGTTCCTGGGCAACGCGCCGGGATCGGCCTCGCTGACCGGCCGCACCGGTGACGGCACGGAGGTCGTGCTGCTGCCCCGAACGGGGCTGCAGCCCGACACCCGGCACCGCTTCGTGCTCGCCGCCGGGACCGGGGTGCGCAGCGTCCGGCTGGACGTGTTCCCCGACGGGGGGATGGCCCGGCTCCGGCTCTGGGGCCGGCCGACCGCTGCCGGCCGGGCGGAGCTCGGCCGGCGGTGGTTCGACGCGCTGCCCGACGTGACTGCGCTCGAGGTGCTCGGGTCGGTCGGTGTCGACCCCAGCGAGGCGGGCCGGCTCGTCGGGCGCCGCCCGGTGACCGGTGAGCTCCCCGCGCCGGTCGCCCGGCTGGTCCTCGGCGCGGGCTGAGCGCGGGGGCTCCCCACCCGTACGGGGCATCCAGCGCGCCGCCGATCGCGACGATCACCTCTCCGACGCCCATCCGGCCCGAGAGCAGGCAGCAGATGACCCAGCGGTCCACGGCACCCCCGCGCGCAGCGGTGGCCGTCGCGTGCGGTGCCCTGCTCGGCTGCCTGCTGGCCGCCCTCCTGCTGCCCGCGACCCCCGCCTCGCACGTCTCGGACGTCGCCCAGCTCCTCGCCGCCGCCGCGGCGGCCGCGACGACCGCGCGGTACGCCGGGCACACCGCTCCCGGTCGGGTCCGCGGCGCCTGGGCGCTGGTCTCGCTGGCCTGCGCCGCCTGGGCCGCCGGTGAGGTCTGGTGGACCTGGGCCGCGGCCACCGCGGACGTCGTCCCCTTCCCGTCCCCGGCCGACGTCGGCTTCCTCGGCTTCGCGGTGCTGGCCGCGGCCGGGCTGCTGCTGCACCCGGCCACCGGGGAGAGCTCGCAGTGGCAGCGGTTCCTCGACGGCCTGATGACCGCCGGCGCCGTGGGCCTGGTCAGCTGGCTGACCACGCTGCAGGCCGTGAGCCGGGCCAACGGCGGCGCCGGGCACCTGGAGAGCTTGCTGCTGCTGGCCTACCCGGCCTCCGACGTGCTGCTGGTGGTGCTCACCGTCCTGCTGCTGACCCGGACCCGCGGCCACCGCACCGCACTGCACCTGATGAGCCTCGGCGTCCTCTGCCTGGGCCTCGCCGACAGCGCCTTCGCCTACCTGCAGACGGCGGGCGACTACGACGGCGGCCTCGTCGACCTCGGCTGGGTGGGCGGGTTCCTGCTCATCGCCCTGGCCGGGCGGAGCGGCCGGTCCGCCGAGCCGCTGCCGGACCCGCGGGAGGCGAGCGCGGTCGGCGCGCCCAGCCGGCTGGCGCAGGTGCTGCCCTACGTCCCGGTGGTCGTCGCGCTGTCCGTCGTCGTCGGCTTCACCATGCTCGGCCGGCCGCTGACCCGCGGCGAGATGCTCGTCGCCTGCCTGGTCGTCGGCTGCCTGCTCGCCCGGCAGTTCCTCACCGTGCGGGACAACGTCCGGCTCGCGGGCGACCTGGCGGCCCGGGAGCGCCAGCTCCGGCACCAGGCCTTCCACGACCCGCTCACCGGCCTGGCCAACCGGTCGCTGTTCCAGGACCGGCTCGGGCACGCGCTCGCGCTGCACGCCCGCGACGCCCGGTCGCTGGCCGTCGTCTTCCTCGACCTGGACGACTTCAAGGCGGTCAACGACTCCCTCGGGCACCTGGCCGGGGACGAGCTGCTGGTCCGGGTGGCCGAGCGGCTGACCGGCACCCTGCGCACCGGGGACACCATCGCCCGGCTCGGCGGCGACGAGTTCGCCGTCCTGCTCGAGGACGGCGGGGACCCGCTCGGCTCGGCGCAGCGGATGGCCGACGCGCTCCGCCAGCCCTTCGCGTTCGGCGGGCAGGAGCTGACCGTGCGCGCCAGCATCGGCGTCGCCGCGCTCGCCGCGGAGGACCCGACCGTCACCGCCGACCAGCTGCTGTGCCGGTCGGACGCGGCGATGTACGCCGCCAAGCGCGCCGGCAAGGGCCGCATCGTCGGCTCGCGGGAACCGGTCCCCGCCGTCTCCTGATCCTCCGGTGGCCGGTCAGGAGGTGCCGGTGAGGTGCTCCGGGCGCACCGGCACCCGCGCCAGCGGCAGCCCGGTCGCGGCCCGGATCGCGGCCAGCACGGCCGGTCCGGAGGAGATGTTCGGCGCCTCCCCGACCCCGCGCAGCCCGTAGGGCGCGTGCGGGTCGGCGTACTCGAGCACCTCCACGCGCATCGGCGGCATGTCCAGGATGGTGGGGATCAGGTAGTCGGTGAACGAGGGGTTCACGACCTTGCCGTCCCGGATCAGGATCTCCTCCATCACCGCGAGCCCCATGCCCTGCGCCGTCCCGCCGTGGATCTGGCCGACGACGGCCTGCGGGTTGATCGCCTTGCCGACGTCCTGGGTGCAGGCCATCTCGACGACCTTCACCAGCCCGAGCTCGGTGTCGACGTCGACGACCGCCCGGTGCGCGGAGAAGGCGTACTGCACGTGCGCGAAGCCCTGCCCGGTCTCCGGGTCGATCGCCTCGGTGGGGCGGTGCCGCCACTCCACCGTCTCCTCGACCGCGTCGTCACCGAGCAGGTCGGCCAGCGGGACGGCGACCTCCTCGGCGTCGGACACCACCTGCCCCCCGGCCAGCCGCAGGTCCGGGACGGGGCGGCCGATCAGCCGCTCGGCGCGGGCCAGCAGCCGGCCGCGCACCGCCTCGCAGGCCGCCTTGACCGCGCCGCCGGTGACGTAGGTCTGCCGGGAGGCCGACGTGGACCCGGCCGAGCCGACCGTCGTGTCCTTGGGGTGCACGACGACCGCGTCCACGCCCAGCTCGGTGCGGGCGATCTGCTGCTCGACGGTCACCAGCCCCTGCCCCACCTCGGCCGCGGCGGTGTGCACGGTGGCCGTCGGCTCGCCGCCGACGACCTCCAGCCGCACCCGGGCGGTCGAGTGGTCGTCGTAGCCCTCGGAGAACGCGACGTTCTTGTAGGCGACCGCGTAGCCGACGCCGCGCCGGACCCCTTCACCATGGGTGGTGTTGGAGACCCCGCCGGGCATGTCCCGCAGGTCCAGCTCGCCGTCGCCGGTGGCCGGCAGCGGCATGGCCTCCAGCCGGCGCAGCAGCTCCGCGACCGGTGCCGGGCTGTCGATGACCTGGCCGGTGGGGGTGGCCGAGCCCTGCTCCATCGCGTTGCGGCAGCGCAGCTCCACCGGGTCCATGCCCAGCTCGGCGGCGAGCGCGTCCATCTGCGACTCGTAGGCGAACGCGGTCTGCACCGACCCGAACCCGCGCATCGCGCCGCACGGCGGGTTGTTGGTGTACGCGCCGTAGCAGTCGACGTGCACGTTCGGGACGACGTAGGGGCCGATCCCCATCGTGCCGCCGTTGCCCACGACGGCCGGGGTGCTGGAGGCGTAGGCGCCGCCGTCGAACCAGATCGCGGCCTTCACGTAGACCAGCCGGCCGTCCCGGGTGGCGCCGTGCTCGTACCGCATGGTGGCCGGGTGCCGGTGCACGTGGCCGAAGAAGGACTCCTCGCGGTTGTAGGACATCTTCACCGGCTTGCCCGTGCGCAGCGCCAGCAGGCAGGCGTGCACGTGCATCGACAGGTCCTCCCGGCCGCCGAACGCACCGCCGACGCCGGCCAGGGTCAGCCGCACCTGCTCCGGCGGCAGGCCGAGCGCGGAGCAGATCTGCCGCTGGTCGACGTGCAGCCACTGGGTGGCGACGTAGAGCTCGACCCCGCCGTCCTCGGCCGGGACGGCGAGCCCGGACTCCGGGCCCAGGAAGGCCTGGTCCTGCATGCCGACCTCGTACTCGCCGACCACCACCACCTCGGCGGTGGGCTCCGGGTCGCCGGTGCGGACCTTGAGGTGCCGCACCAGGTTGCCCTCGGGGTGCAGGTGCGCGCTCTCCCGGCTCAGCTCGGTGACCTCGGCGTCGGACTCGTGCACCGCGTCCGTGGTCGGGTGGCCCAGCGCCACGCGCGCGTCGGTGACCGGTTCCCAGACCTCGTAGTCGACCCGGATCAGCGCGGCGGCCCGCCGCGCGGTGTCCGGGTGGTCGGCGGCGACCAGCGCGACCGGCTCGCCCTGGTACCGGACGACGTCCACGGCGAGCACCGGCTGGTCGGCCAGCTCGAGGCCGTAGACCTTCTCCCCGGGCACGTCGTCGGCGGTGAGCACCGCGTGCACGCCGGGCAGCTGCGTCGCCGCGCTGGTGTCGACCGCCAGGATGCGGGCGTAGGGGTGCGGGCTCCGCAGCGTCACCCCCCAGAGCATGTCCTCCATCCACAGGTCGCTGCCGTAGGCGAACTCGCCGCGGACCTTGAGGACGCCGTCGGGGCGCTGGGCGTCGTCGCCCACCCCACCGCTGCCCGGGCCGGTCAGGTGCGCCGGCGCTCCGGTGGGGGTGCGGGTCGGGGTGCTCATCGGTCGGCTCCCATCCGGTCCGCCGCCAGCCGGACCGCGTCCAGGATCTTCTCGTAGCCGGTGCACCGGCAGAGGTTGCCGGCCAGCGCCTCCCGGGTCTCGGCGTCGCTCGGCCGGCCGGTGCGGGTGATCAGGTCGTGCGTGGCCACCAGCAGGCCGGGCGTGCAGAAACCGCACTGCACAGCGCCGGCGTCGACGAAGGCCTGCTGCACCGGGTGCAGGGTGTCGGCGTCGGCCAGCCCCTCGACGGTGCCGACCTGCCGGCCCTCGGCCTGCCCGGCGGCGACCAGGCAGGCGCAGACCGGCAGCCCGTCGAGGTAGACGGTGCAGGAGCCGCACTCACCCTGCTCGCAGGCGTTCTTCGACCCGGGCAGGCCCATCCGCTCGCGCAGCACGTACAGCAGGCTCTCGCCCTCCCAGACGTCGTCCACCTGCTGCTCGGTGCCGTTGACGGTGCAGGTCAGCCGCATGTCAGTTCCCCCTCGACTCGTGCCGGTAGTCCGTCCAGGCCCAGGTCAGCGCGCGGCGGGCCATGACCGACAGCGCGTGCCGGCGGTAGGCGGCGGTGCCGCGGACGTCGTCGATCGGCGAGGACGCCGCCGCGACCAGCTCGCCGAACCGGCGGGCGGTCGCCGCCGGCAGCTCGGCGCGGGACTCCCACAGCCCGGCGGCGTCGAGCTCACCGGCCAGGAACTCCTCGGCGGCGGGGGCGCGCCGCGGGGTCGGCGCGGCCGACCCCAGGGCCGCGCCGACCGTGCGGCGGTCCGGGTGCAGCGCCAGGCCGAAGGCCGCGACCGCGATGACCATCGCGTTGCGGGTGCCGATCTTGCTGTACTGCTGCGGGCCGCTCGGCGGGGTGACGTGCACCGCGGCGATGAGCTCGTCGGCGTCCATCGCGTTCCGCTTGGGCCCGGTGTAGAAGTCGGTGACCGGGATCCGCCGGCTGCCGCGGACCGACGCCACCTCCACCACCGCGTCGGCGGCCAGCAGCGCGGGGTGCGCGTCGCCGGCCGGGGAGGCGGTGGCCAGGTTGCCGCCGACGGTGCCGCGGTTGCGGATCTGCGGAGAGCCGATCGTCCGCGCGGCCATGGCCAGGCCCGGCAGGGCGTCGCCGAGGTCGGTGATGACCCGGGCGTAGCTGACCCCGGCGCCCAGCCGGACGGCGCCGGCCTCGGTGCCCCACCCCTGCAGCTCGCCGACCCGGGTGAGGTCCAGCAGCAGCGGCGGCCGCAGGTGGCCGAAGTTGATGCCGACCATGACGTCGGTGCCTCCGGCGATCGGCACGGCGTCCGGGTGGGCGGACTTCGCCTCCAGCGCCTCGGCCCAGCTCGCGGGCTGCAGGAACTCCATCGTCGGTCTCGCCTCCGGTGCAGGGGACGGCCACGGTAACGCCCCGGTGTCACGGTGCGATGACGTGCCGGTGCGCGCCCGGACACATCCGGTGGGCAGGATGCGCCCGTGCAGACCGCTGAGCTCCTCGTGCACGACGCCGAGCTGATCGCCACCGTCGACGACGCCCGCCGGGAGATCGCCGGGGGGTGGGTCGCCGTCACCGACGGGGTGGTGAGCGCCCTGGGCGGGCCGGGTGACCCCCAGCCGGCGGCGGCCCGGCGGCTCGACGCCCGCGGCTGCCTGGTCACCCCGGGGCTGGTGAACACCCACCACCACCTCTACCAGAACCTGACCCGCGCGTACGCCCCCGCGCTGACCGGCGGGCTGTTCGACTGGCTGGTGACCCTCTACCCGCTGTGGGCCCGGCTCGACGAGGAGGCCGCGCACGTCAGCGCCTGGGTCGGGCTCGCCGAGCTGGCGCTGTCCGGGTGCACCACCTCGACCGACCACTCCTACGTGCACCCTCGCGGCGCCGGCGACCTCATCAGCGCGGAGGTGGCGGCGGCCCGGGAGCTCGGCGTCCGGTTCCACCCCACCCGCGGGTCGATGTCGCTGTCGGTCAAGGACGGCGGGCTGCCGCCGGACTCCGTCGTCCAGGACGACGACGAGATTCTCGCCGACTCGCAGCGGCTGGTGGAGCTGCACCACGACCGGTCGGCGACGGCGATGACCCGGATCGCGCTGGCGCCGTGCTCGCCGTTCAGCGTCTCGACCGCGCTCATGCGGCGCACCGCCGAGCTGGCCGCGACCCTCGACGTCCGGCTGCACACCCACCTGGCCGAGACGCAGGACGAGGACGCGTTCTGCCTGCAGACGTTCGGTCGCCGTCCGGTCGACTACCTCGACGACGTCGGCTGGATGACCGACCGGACCTGGCTGGCGCACGTCGTGTGGCCGTCCGAGCCCGAGATCGCCCGGCTGGGCGCCGCCGGGGTCGGGGCGGCGCACTGCCCGTCGTCGAACATGATCCTGGGCAGCGGCCTGGCCCCGGTCGCCGAGCTGCGCGCCGCCGGCGCCCCGGTCGGGCTGGGCGTGGACGGCTCGGCGTCGGCGGACTCCGCGTCGCTGTGGCTGGAGGCGCGCACCGCGATGCTGCAGGGCAAGCTCCGGCACGGCGCGGCGGCGATGTCCGCGCGGGACGCCCTGGAGATCGCCACCCGCGGCGGCGCGGCGTGCCTGGGCCGGGCCGGGGAGATCGGGCAGCTCTCGGTGGGCGCGTGCGGTGACCTGGCGGTCTGGTCGCTCGAGGGCGTCCGTTTCGCCGGCGCGCTCAGTGACCCGGTCGAGGCCTGGCTGCGCTGCGGCCCGGTGGCGGCCCGGGAGACCGTCGTCGCCGGCCGGCTGGTGGTCGCCGACGGCGCGGTCACTCATCCCGGGCTCGACGAGCAGCTCGCCGTCCACCGCCGCGTCTCCCAGCGCCTCCAGTCCGCCGTCTGACCCGCCGGTTTCGGCGCCGAACCCGCACCAGCTTTCGGCGCCGAAACCGGCAAGGGGGGCATTCGCGCGCGAAAGCACCTGCGCTTTCGCGCGCGAAAGCGCAGGGCTTTCGGTACCGAAAGCCCCTCGGGTTCTCAGCGTTCGAGGGAGCCGCGGGCTACGGAGACGCCGGAGTGGGTGGGGTCGCCGTCCATCGGCTCCACCGAGACGTCGACCACCGGGTAGGCGCCCAGGTCGAGCCCGTCGGGCAGCGGCAGCACGGTGTCGCCGCGGTGCACCACCCCGACCGGCACCATCCGGACGGCGTCGGGCTGCAGCAGCCAGACCTCGTAGTAGCCGTCGGGCAGCGCCGGCGCGTCCAGGTCGACCTGCAGCGAGCGGACGCCGTCGGCGTCGCGCACCTCGGCCCGGCCGGAGGCGTCCTCGGCGGGCAGCGGGTCCAGCGTGGCCGAGGCGACCACCGCACCGCTCCCGCCGTCGTCGTCCCGGGTCAGCGCCACGGCGCCGCCGCCGACCACCCCGCCCACGAGGACGGCGGCGGCGACGGTCAGCCAGCGGGTCCGCGACGGCCGCGGGCGCAGCGGGACGACGTCGGCACCGGCGGACGGCGGGGCGGTCGAGACGCCGGTGGCCGCGGCGATCGCCGTCCAGACCTGCGGGGGCGGGGCGACCTCCGGCGCGGTGCCCGAGAGCTCGGGCACGGCCAGCACGTCGACCGGACGGCGGAGCGAGGCGACCTCGGCCGTGCACTGCGCGCAGCCGGCCAGGTGGGCGGCGTCGGCCGCGGGCAGCTGCTCGCCGAGCGCGGCGAGGGCGAGCTGCTCAGGGGTGGAGTGCGGCACCGTCCACCTCCAAGCGGTCGCGCAGCCGTTCCAGGGTGCGTCGGATGTGGCTCTTCACGGTGCCCAGCGGGATCCCGGTGCGGGCCGCGATCTGCGTGTGGGTCAGGTCGGCGAAGAACGCGAGCTCGATGATCCTTCGTTGTGGTTGGCCGATGCGGTTCAACTCGCCGAGCAGCAGCACCCGGTCGGCGACCGCGTCGTCCACCCGGGTGGTGTCGGTCGGGTCCGGCCGGGACCGCGCGTCGGCGGCAGCCGCCTCGGCCGAGCGGCGCTGCCGGGCCATCTTCGCCCAGGTGTCGGCGATCTTGTGCCGGCAGATGCCCACCAGCCAGGCCGGCAGCGGACCGGCGGCCGGGCTGTAGCCTTCCCGGCCGGTCCAGGCCGCGACGAAGGTCTGCTGGGTGACGTCCTCGGCGTCGGGGCCCGGACCGAAGGCGCGCACGGCCATGCCGTGCACCTGGCCGGCCCAGCGCGCGTAGGCCTCCGCGAGCGCCTGCTCGTCGCCGGCGCAGAAGCGCCGGGCGACCTCGGCGTCGCTCGGTTCCGCGGCGGGGACGGGCGCCACCTCCCTGACCACCTCCCGAACGTAGGGGATCCCCGCCAGGCGCGGGCGGGACACCGCGGTCACGGCGCGGGTTCGGCGACGACGACGACGTTGTCGGTGTAGCTGCGCAGCTCCGGCAGGAACTCCCCGCCGCAGGTGAGCAGCACCAGCCGGGGCGGCCCGGTGCGCTGGAAGAGGGCGTCCAGCGGCACGGCGCGCTTCTCGATCAGCTCCCGGGAGACGATCCGCCAGCCGGTGACGGCGCCGGACGCGTCGGTCACCCGGACCTCGTCGCCGACCTCGGCCTCGCGCAGCGGTGCCAGCGCACCCAGGCCCTGCTCGGCGTCGTCGACGTGCCCGGCGAGCACCGCCGTCCCCTCGTCGTCGCCGGGGGCGGGGCCGAACCGGTACCAGCCGACCCGGTCGACGTCCTCCGGGAGGGTCATCGCGCCGTCGGGCTCCACGCCCACCGGGTCGAGCGGGGTGTCGACCCCGGCCAGCTGCAGCCGGACCGGGGGCACGACGGGCACGACCGCGGACGGGGCGGCCGGGCGGGCGGTCACCGCGGGGGCGGCGACCGCGGGCACGGGTGCAGGAGGAGCGGTGCTCAGCACCGAGGCCACCGGCGGCCCCGCCGCCGTGGCGGGGCGGGTCACCGCCCACGCCGTCGGGACTCCGACGGCGAGGGCGAGACCGGCGACCAGCACGGCGACGGGGACGCGCACGGGGGAGCTCAGGCCCGGGTGGCGAGCAGCCGGCGGCCGGCGAGCGCCGCGGCGACCAGGCCGGCGCCGGACAGCGCGACCAGCGGCAGCGGCAGGCCGTCACTGGTCAGGCCACCCGAGCCGCCGGGGACGGCGGAGGGAGCGGAGTCCATCCCGCCCAGGGTCTGGACGGCCAGCTGGTAGCCGGCGTCGGCCGAGCCCCAGGCGTAGACCGCGGTGACGGTGCCCTCGCCGAGGGTCAGGTCGGCCGGGCCGATCGCCACGGTGGTGGTGCCGGCCAGGACCACGTCGGCGGAGATGGTGCCGGCCGGGACCTCCAGCGTCGCCTCGTTCGGGTTGGTCAGCCCGGGGGCGATGACCGAGCCACCGGCGCGGACGTCGACGGCGGGGGCGGCCGCGGTGTGCCGCACGGTGACCCGGGCCTGGCCGGCCGGGACGGCCGACACGTCGTTGACGAAGGGCGTCAGGACCGGCGTGCCGGTCTCGGTCAGGTGCGCGACCACGGTGGCGTTCGCGCCGGCCGGGACGGAGACGTCGTCGGCCTTCGCGGCGGGCTCGGTGCTGGTCGGGTCCGCGCCCGCCGGGTAGATGGCCAGGTCGTACTCGCCGGCCGGCAGGGACATCTCGTCGGTGAGCGTGCCCGGCTGGAAGTCCGGGATCAGCTCCTCGCCGTTGGCGTAGACGTCGACCGTCACGCCGGGGACGGCGTGCAGGACCGACACGGTGGCGGTGTCGGCGGCGCCGGCGGGCGGTGCCGCCAGGACGACGAGACCGCCGGCGGCGGCGGCGGCCAGGGTGATGCTGCGTGCTCGGCTCACGGTGGTTCCTTCCGGGTGGACGGGGAGGTGCTCACCCCGTCCTTCCGCGGCTCCCCCCGCCCCGGATGCAGCGACCGGTCAGCGGGCCAGCCCGGCGGCCAGCGCGTCGAGGTCGTCGAGGGTGGCGTCCAGGTGCGGCGAGACGCGCAGCACCGGCCCGGTCAGCTCCGCGCGGGCGCGCTCCCGGCCCACCGCCGTCACCAGCACGCCGTGCTCGGCGTGCAGCCGGTCGACCGTCGCGGCGACGTCGACGCCGGCGGGCGGCCGCAGCGTGGTGATCGCGGTCGGGGAGTCCAGCGGCTCGACGACCGACCAGCCGCCCCGCCCGCCGAGCAGCTCCCGGGTGGCCCGGCCGAGCGCCGCGAGCCGGCCGCGGACCCGGTCCGGCCCGGCGGCCAGGTGCTCGCCGAGGGCGACCACGAGACCGACCCGGCCGGCGACGTGCGCGTCGGCGGACTCGTACCAGCGGGCGTGGTCGACGTCCGCGCCGCCGTCGTCGAACAGCTCCGGGCCGACCGCCGGGGTCAGCCGGGCGGTGATCGAGGGCCGCATCACCAGGAAGCCCACGCCGCGCGGCCCGGCCAGCCACTTGCGGGCCGGTGCGTAGGCGACGTCGGCGCCCAGGTCGCAGTCGACCTGGTCGAGCGCCTGCGCGACGTCGAGCACCAGCGGCACGCCGGCGGCGCGGCACAGGGCGGCCAGCTCGCGGCCGGGCTGGACGACGCCGCGGTGGCTGGCCACCAGGGTCACGTGCACCAGCGCGGGCGGGTCGTCGCGCAGCACCCGCTCGACGCCGGCCAGGTCGGCGCGGCCCAGGTCGTCGGCGGGCAGCACGACCGGCACCAGGCCCGCGTCGGCGAGGACGGCGGCGTTGTGCCAGTACTCGCCGGGCAGCACGCCCACCCGGGTGCCGGGCGCCGGCCGCCAGCGGCCGATGAGCGTGCGCAGCGAGGCCGAGGCGCTCTCGGTGAACGCCACGTCGGCGGCCGCCATCCCGACCAGCCCGGCGAGCACCGAGCGGCCCTGCTGCAGCAGGCCCTCGGCGGCGGCCTCGGCGACGTGCGCGCCGACCTCCGCCTCGTGCCGGGCGTGCCGGGCCACCGCCTCGAGCACCTGCTCGCTCTGTCGGCTGCAGGCCGCCGAGTTGAGGTGGACCACGGCCGGCCGCGGTCGGGCGGCGCGCCAGCGGGTGCCCAGGTCGTCGTGCGGGAGCGCGGTCACCGGCCCGACGCTAGGGCACCGCCGGCGCGCGGGTGGGCAGGAGCACGCGTGGGTGCGCTCCGGCCGGGTAGGGGAGGCAGGAGCACAGCTGCCAGCACGGCGGCCCGGAGACGACGGAACGGGGACCAGCCGCATGGACGGGGCGCACCGGGCACTCATCGGCGCCTCGGACCCAGAGCTGGTCGACGGCACGGTGGCCTTCGTCCGGGACGCCCTCGACGCCGGTGAGCAGGTCGTCGTCGTCTGCACCGACCCGACCGCCGAGCTGCTGCAGAAGGCGCTGGCCGACCTCCCGCAGGTCGCCTGGGCCGAGTGGGGCGAGGTCTACGGCCACGGCCCGGCCGCGGCGGTCACCGCGGTCCGCCGGCTCGGCGAGCGGCACCGGACGCCGGGCAACCGCGTGGTGCGCGTCGTCCTGGAGCCGCTGGCCGGGCCGGACCGCGACACCTGGCGGGAGTGGCAGCGCTACGACGCCGTGCTGGACCACCAGCTCGACGAGGCCGACCGGCTCGGCGAGGAGCCGCTGCTGGTGCTCTGCCTGTGCGACACCCGGCGGGTCCCGGCCGAGCTGGTCCAGGCCGCCCGGCACACGCACCCCTCGCTGCAGGTCGACGGCGCCGCGGTGGTCAACCCCGCGCACGTCGACGCCGCCGAGTACCTCACCTCGCTGCCGGTGCCGGTCGAGCCGCTGGAGGCGACCCAGCCGCTGGTGCGCGCCGACTCGGTGCGCGACCTCCGCGGCCTGCGCCGGGACCTCGCCGCCCGCGCGGCCGAGGCCCGGCTGCCGGCCGGCTCCGAGTCGGCGCTGGAGGACTTCCTGCTCGCGGTCGACGAGATGACCACCAACGCGCTGCGGCACGGCCGGCCGCCGGTCGACCTGCGGCTGTGGGTCGACGACCGGCGGCTGGTCTGCACGGTCACCGACCGCGGCGCCGGGCTGCAGGACCCGTTCATCGGCTACGGCCCGGCGCACGGCGACGACCTGTCGCTGGGCGGCATGGGGCTGTGGCTGGCCCGCCAGCTCTGCGACCACGTGGACATCAGCGTCGCCGACCAGGGCGTCCGGGTCCGGCTCACCACCGTCCTGCACTGACGTGGCCGGCGCCGACCGGGACCGCGACGCCGCCGGCCGCGCCCGCAACGCCCGCCCGCGGGACGCGCTCGGCCGGCCGCTGCCGCACGGTTCGGTCGGCGAGCCGCGCGCCCCGGAGGGCGTCGTCCGCACGCCGGAGGCGACCCTGCGCGAGGCGCAGGCACTGCTCGACGCCGGTCGCCCCTTCCACGCCCACGAGGTGCTGGAGGACGCCTGGAAGACCGGTCCCGACGACGAGCGCGACCTGTGGCGAGGCCTGGCCCAACTCGCGGTCGGGCTGACCCACGCTGCCCGCGGGAACGGCCCGGGAGCGGCCACCCTGCTGACCCGGGGCGCGCGCTCGCTGGGCACCGCGGTCGGCGCGGCGGCGCGCCACGGGGTCGACGTCCCGGGTCTCGTCGGGTGGGCGGAGCGGCTGGCCGCCGCCGCGGCGGCGGGCGGGCCGGTGGACCTGACCCCGCCCCGGCTCACCGGCTGACCCGGTGCCACTCCCCTGTGGTGGGACGACCACGGTGAGTGCCACGATGAGCCTGTGACGGCCATCACCTCTGACGCGAGCACCCCCGCACCGCCCGCCGCCCGTGGGCTGGTGACCTCGGCGTCCTATTCGATCACCGTGCGCCTCGCCGCCGACGGCGACCCGGCCAGCGTCGGGCGGATCGCCACCGCGGTGGGCAGCGCCGGGGGCGCGGTCACCGCCATCGACGTCGTCGAGTCCCGGCCCGACGGGCTGATCGTCGACGTCACCTGCTCGGCCGCCGACGCCGCGCACTCGGAGGAGGTCGTCGCCGCGCTCGACGCGGTCGACAACGTGCACGTGCGCAAGGTCAGCGACCGCACCTTCCTGCTGCACCTGGGCGGGAAGCTGGAGGTCGCCTCCAAGGTGCCGCTGAAGACCCGTGACGACCTGTCGATGGCCTACACCCCCGGGGTGGCACGGGTCTGCCTGGCGCTGGCCGAGCACCCCGAGGACGTCCGCCGGCTGACGATCAAGGGCAACACCGTCGCCGTGGTCACCGACGGCTCGGCCGTGCTGGGCCTGGGCGACATCGGGCCCGGTGCCTCGATGCCGGTGATGGAGGGCAAGGCCGCGCTGTTCAAGCGGTTCGCCGACATCGACGCGTGGCCGATCGCGCTGGACACCCAGGACGTCGACGAGATCGTCCGCACCGTCGAGCTCATCGCGCCGGGCTTCGGGGGCATCAACCTGGAGGACATCGCCGCACCGCGCTGCTTCGAGATCGAGGCCCGGCTGCGGGAGAAGCTGGACATCCCGGTCTTCCACGACGACCAGCACGGGACGGCGATCTGCGTGCTCGCCGCGCTGCGCAACGCGCTGCGGGTGGTGGACAAGTCGCTGGAGGACGTGCAGGTCGTCGTCGCCGGCGGCGGCGCGGCCGGGACGGCGATCGTCTCGCTGCTGCTGGAGGCCGGCGCCACGAAGGTGCTGGTCTGGGACCGCGAGGGCATCCTCTCCCCGGACGACGAGCGGCTGTCCCCGGCCAAGCTGGACCTGGCCCGGCGCACCAACCCCGGCTGCCGCCGCGGCGAGCTGCCCGACGCGCTGGTCGGCGCGGACGTGTTCATCGGGGTCAGCGCGGCCAACGTCATCCCGGCCGAGGCGCTGGCCGGGATGAACGAGCGGGCGGTGGTGTTCCCGATGGCCAACCCCACCCCGGACGTCGACCCGGTGCGCGCCCGGCAGTACGCCGACGTGGTCGCCTCGGGCCGCTCGGACCTGCCCAACCAGATCAACAACGTGCTGGCGTTCCCCGGGGTGTTCCGCGGGCTGCTCGACGCCCGCGCCAAGGAGGTGCGGCCGGGCATGCTGCTCGCCGCCGCCGAGGCGCTGGCCGCGGTGGTCGGCGATGACCAGCTCAACGCCAACTACATCATCCCGAGCGTCTTCGACCCGGCCGTCACCCAGGCCGTCGCCGCCGCGGTGGAGCACTCCGCCCGCGCCGAGCCCGGCGCCACGGCACCGACGACCACCGACGCCGACTGACCCGGTGACCGGCCCCGGGGCCGCCTTCGACGCGCTCACCGAGGAGGCGCTGCGCGCGGCCGGCAGCCTGAAGTGGACCCGCTACGGCGACGTGATCGGCGCCTTCGTCGCGGAGATGGACTTCGGGACGGCGCCGGTGGTCACCCGCGCGCTGCACGACGCGGTCGACGCCGGCGCGCTGGGCTACCTGCCCGCGGCCACCCAGCGGGCGATGGCCGAGGCGTGCGCCGCCTGGCAGGCCGACCGGTACGGCTGGCAGGTGCCCGCCGAGCGCGTCGCCCCGCTGGCCGACGTCCTGGCCGGCCTGCAGGTGGCGATCACGCACTGGACGCCGCCGGGCACGGCCGTGGTGCTGCCCACCCCGGCGTACATGCCGTTCACGAAGGTGCCGGGGGAGATGGGGCGCGAGCTGGTGCAGGTGCCGATGGTCCCCGGGGACGACGGTCGGCTCACCTACGACCTGGCCGGCATCGACCGCGCCCTCGCCGCCGGTGCGCGGCTGGTCGTGCACGTCAACCCGCACAACCCGGTCGGCCGGGTGTTCACCGGGGCCGAGCAGCTCGCCCTCGCCGAGGTGGTCGACCGGCACGGGGCGCGGGTGTTCGCCGACGAGGTGCACGCGCCGCTGGTGCACCCGGGCGCGGTCCACCGGCCCTACGCCGCGCTGTCCCCGGTCACCGCGGGGCACACGGTGACGGCCACCTCGGCGTCCAAGGCGTGGAACCTGCCGGGGCTCAAGTGCGCGCAGCTGCTGCTGTCCAACGACGCGGACGCGCAGCTGTGGGCGCGGGTCGGGGAGCGGGCCGAGCACGGCTGCGGCACGCTCGGGGCGGTCGCGAACACCGTCGCCTACCGCGAGGGCGCCGGCTGGCTGGACGACGTCCTGGCCCACCTCGACGGGAGCCGCCGGCTGCTCGCCGACCTGCTGGCCGAGCAGCTGCCGCAGGTGCGGTACACGCCGCCGGAGGGCACCTACCTGGCCTGGCTGGACTGCCGGGCGCTGGGGATCGAGGAGCCGCTGGGCGAGTTCTTCCGCCGCGAGGCCGGGGTGGCGCTGGTCGACGGCACGGAGTGCGGGGCGGCGGGCGCCGGCCACCTGCGGCTGACCCTGGCCACCCCGCGCCCGGTGCTGCGCACCATCGTCGAGCGGATGGCCGCCGCCGTCAGGACGGCGGCGGGTCCTGTGTCCTGACGAGCGGGGGGCCGGAGGCCTCCCCGAGGAGGGACGTCAGCGGCTCCTCACGACGGGGGACGGCAGGTGGACGCGGTGTCGTCCGGCGGACGACCATGCGCACATGCCCGAGTTGCCCGAGGTGGAGGCCCTGGCGGCGTTCCTGCGCGAGAACGCCGTCGGCCGTGTGGTCACGCGCGTCGACCTGGCCGCCGTCCAGGCGATCAAGACCTTCGACCCGCCGCTGTCCGCGCTGGCCGGGCTGGAGCTCACCGGTGCCATGCGGCACGGCAAGTTCCTCGACCTCGACGTCTCCGGTCTGCACCTGGTCGTGCACCTGGCCCGGGCCGGCTGGCTGCACTGGCGCACCAACCTGCCGCCGGCTCCGCCGAAGCCGGGCAAGGGGCCGCTGGCGATGCGGGTGCACCTCGAGCCGCGGGAGGGGGAACTGCCGGAGGGCTTCGACCTGACCGAGCAGGGCACCCGCAAGGGGCTGGCGGTCTACGTCGTCCGGTCGCCGTCGGAGGTGCCGGGGATCGCCCGGCTCGGCCCGGACGCGCTGACCGTGGACACCGAGCAGTTCGGCGCGCTGCTGGCCGGGCGGCACACCCAGCTCAAGGGCACGCTCACCGATCAGACCGTGCTCGCCGGGATCGGCAACGCCTACTCCGACGAGATCCTGCACGCGGCCAAGCTGTCGCCGTTCAAGATGGCCGACAAGGTCACCGACGACGAGCTGCTCCGGCTGCACGCGGCGATGCGGGAGACGCTGACCGGTGCGCTGGACCGGCAGCTCGGCCAGCGGGCGGCGACGCTCAAGGGCGAGAAGCGGGCCGGGCTGCAGGTGCACGCCCGCACCGGGCTGCCGTGCCCGGTCTGCGGGGACACCGTCCGCGAGGTCTCCTTCGCCGACACCTCGCTGCAGTACTGCCCGACCTGCCAGACCGGCGGCAAGCCGCTCGCCGACCGCCGGATGTCCAAGCTGCTGCGCTGATCGGAGTGGGAGGGCGCGGTTTCCGCGTCCCTCCCACTCCGCTCAGACGGCGTCGAAGCCGACGCGGTCGACCTTGCGGTGGTAGCGGGCGCCGAGGCTCCCGCCGAGCACGGCACCGGCCAGCGTGGCGACCAGGACGGCGACCAGCGCGATGATCCCGGCGGTCGTCGCGTTGCCCTCGTCGACCGGGATCCGCGGCAGGTCCAGGTCGGCGAAGACGTTGTACTCGGACCCGAAGAACAGCCCGGCCAGCGCCAGCAGGACGACCACGACCAGGCCGATCACCCACACCGCCACGCCCTGCCGCGCGCCGTCGAAGCGCGCCATCCGGCCGGCGACGTAGCCGCCGGCGAGGTAGGCCAGGAACAGCGCGACCAGCAGCGCGATGCCCGCGCCGAGCCCGATGCCCGACGCCGCCGAGTCGGCGGCCTCGTCGACCGAGCCCACCCGGTCGGAGAGACCGAAGGCCAGCCCGCCGGCAGACAGCAGCGCGATGAGGAGGACGGCCATCCCGTTCGCCGACAGCCAGCCGAAGAACGCCGCGCCCCACGAGACCCCGCCGTAGCGGGCCCGCTGCGCGGTGAGGACCTGCTGCCGCTCGGCGTGCCCCAGCCCGCGGTGCCGGTCGACGTCGGCGGCCGCGGCCGGGGCGCTCACCGGGGGAGCGGGGGCCGGCGTGCTGGTGGCGGCGGGCACCGGCTCGTTCGGGAGGGTCGGTGTCCGGTCCACCACCGGCGAGGCGATGGTGGTCTCGTCGTCGGCCAGCCGGCTGGTGTCGACGGTGTCCGCCCGCTGGCCGGTCACGGCGTGCGCTCCGGCACCGGAGATGGCGTTGGTGTCGTCCGCGGTGCGGTTGCCGCTGAAGACGGCGCGGACGGTGTCGGTGACGCGCTTCTGAGCGGCCATGCGTGGGACCTCCTGGTCGGTCCGTGGCTGGACCCGTCACCACCGGGATGCCCGCGGACGGCGGGGCCCAACCGCGCCCGCCCCGGCGCGGCGGGCGGGCGGTGGAGGGTGACGATGGCGACATGGCCCTGGTGACCTTCGACCTGTTCAGCGCCCTCATCGACTCCCGGACGGGCGGTTCGGCCGCCTTCGCCGGCCTCGCCGCGGCGCACGGGTGGGACGCCGGGGGCGCCGACCTCTACGACGACTGGGACGCCCGCAACAAGGCCTCGCAGAAGGACCTGCCGCACGACGACGCCGCGCCCTGGGTGTCCTTCGCCGAGCACTCCCGCCGCGCGCTCGCCGCCACCTACGCCGCCCGGGGTCTCGAGGGGGACGCCGCGGCGGACGTCGAGGTGCTGCTCGGCTCGCTGCCGGACTGGCCGCTGTGGCCCGACGTCGAGGCGGGGCTGGCCGCGGTGGGCCGCAGCCACCGGGTGGGCGTGCTGTCCAACGTCGACGACGAGCTGTTCGGCCGCACCCGGGCCGCCGCGCTGGTGGCCCCGGACGCCGTCCTGACCAGCGAGCGGCTGCGGGCGTACAAGCCGCACCCGGAGCTGTACCTGCGGGCCCGCGAGGCCGGCGCGCAGGTGCACGTGCCGGCCTCCGCGCGGGACACCCGCGGCGCGCTGGAGGCCGGGCTGGCCGTCGTCCGGGTGCGCCGGCCGGGGCACCGGGTCGACCCCGCCGGTCCGCAGCCCGAGCACGAGGTCGACGATCTGGCGCAGCTGCCCGCCGTGCTGGCCCGGGTCAGCGCCGGGGCGTGACCCGGCGCAACGGGCCGGTCCGCCGGGGCGCCGGGGACGCCGCGGTCGGCGCGTCGTCGGCCGAGCCGACCGCCGTCCACCAGTCGCGCAGCGGCGGCAGGTCGAGCACGTCGACCCGCTGACCGGGCTGCGGGACGACGACCTGCACACCGCGGGCGTCGGCGGCGGCGAGCAGCCGCTGCACCGGCTCGGCCCAGCGGTGGAACGCCAGGTTGAACGTCGCCCAGTGGATCGGCAGCAGCACCCGGCCACCGAGGTCGCCGTGCGCCCGGACCGCCTCCTCCGGGGTCATGTGGATGGCGTGCCAGGCGGCGTTGTAGGCGCCGACCGGCTGCAGGGCCAGGTCGAACGGTCCGAACCGGGCGCCTATGCCGGCGAAGGCGGGGGTGTAGCCGGTGTCGCCGCCGAAGAACACCCGGTGCCGGGGGCCGGCGACCACCCAGGAGGACCACAGCGTGGTGTCCCGGGCGAAGAACCGGCCGGAGAAGTGCCGGGCCTCGGTGCAGGTCAGGGTCAGCCCGCCGATCGTGGTGGCGCCGTCCCAGTCGAGCTCGACGATCCGCTCCTCGGGCACTCCCCACCGGCGCAGGTGGGCACCGATGCCCAGCGGGACGACGAACGGCGCGGACTGCTCGCGCAGCAGGGCCCGCACCGTGGGCAGGTCGAGGTGGTCGTAGTGGTCGTGGCTGATCAGCACGGCGTCGACCGGGGGCAGCGTCTCCACCGGCGTGGGCGCCGGGTGCAGCCGGGTCGGGCCGATCAGCGGGGACGGCGAGACCCGGTCGCCCCACACCGGGTCGACGAGCACCCGCTGGCCGTCGACCTCGAGCAGCGCGCTGGAGTGCCCGAACCAGGTGACCGCCAGCTCACCGGCCCGCTCCGGCAGCTCCGGGGAGGCCAGCGGGATCGGCCCGCCCGGCAGCCCTTTGTACCGCTCCTCGTGCCACTGCCGCAGCAGCCCGTCCCGGGCGTTGGCCGGGCGCAGGGCGGGCGTGGGCAGGCTGTTGTGGAACTTCCCCTCGGAGTACTGCGGCGAGCCGGCGACGGTGGGGCGCAGCCGGCGTCGGCTCGCGCCCACGGCGACCGGCAGGCCCCAGGCGGCGCGGGCGACCCAGCTGGCCCCACCGGCGAGGACGGCGGTGGCGGTGGCGGTGGCGGCACGGCGGAGGAACGGCACGTCCCCAGCATCCCCGAGCGGCGCTGCCCGCGCTCGACCCCACGCGCAGTCGAGCTCTGCCCCCACACGGGGGCAGAGCTCGACCGTCGACCGGAGGGGTCCGGGAGCCCGGGGGCAGGGCGCTCCCGGACGCCGGTCACCCCGCGATCGCGGCCACCGGGGGCGTCCGGGCCGCACGGCGGGCCGGCAGCACCGAGGCCAGCAGCCCGGCCAGGGTGGCGACGACGACGATCGCGCCCACCTGCAGCCACGGGACGCTGAGCACGATCTCGCCCAGGTCGCCGAGCACCGACGCGGCGCCGATCAGGCCGTAGGCCCCGCCCAGGACGACGCCCAGCAGCGCGGCCACGCCGGCCACCAGCACCGCCTCCCAGGCGAGCACGCCGCGGAGCTGGCCGCGGGTGAGCCCGAGCGCGCGCAGCAGGCCGCTCTCCTGGCGCCGCTCCACCACCGACAGCGCCAGCGTGTTGCCCACGCCGATCAGCGCGATGATCACGGCGACGCCGAGCAACCCGGTCACCACCAGCAGCAGCACGTCGAGCACCGAGTCGATCGCGGCCCGCTCCGACGCCAGCCCGGTGACGAACGCGGTCGGCACGGCGGCGCCCGCCAGGTCGGTGACCGCGTCGATGGCCTCGCCCTGGTCGGCGTCGTCGGCCAGCCGCAGCCACACCGTGTCCATCGCGGCACCGGGGGAGAGCCCGGCCAGGTCCACCGCGGTCAGCAGCGGCCGGTCGGCGTCCCCGGTGACGACGGTGAGCGTGCGGGACCGGTCGCCGGCGGTCAGCGTCACCGGGTCACCGGCGCGCACGCCCCAGCTGTCCTCGGCCCAGGGAGGCAGGGCGACCTGGCCCAGCTCGGGGAGGGTGAGGTCGGCCGTCGAGCGCAGCACCGGCTGCGCCTGCGCCGGGTCGACGCCGTTGACCTGCGTCTCGTAGCCGTCCGGGCCGACGACGGTCGCGCCGGTGAGCCCGGTGCTGCCGACCACGCCGTCCACCTGCCGCAGCTGGCCCAGCAGCGCCGCCGGCACCTCCTGCCCGGCGTCGACGACGACGTCGGTGGGGTAGGCGGCCGCCAGCCCGGCCTGGGCGGTGGCCCGGGTCGAGGAGGCGCCGACGACCATCGCGGTGGTCAGCGTGACGCCGATGAGCAGGGCGGTCGCCGTCGCCGCCGTCCGGCGCGGGTTGCGGGTCGCGTTGCCCGCCGCCAGCCGGCCGGGCAGCCCGCCGACCCGACCGAGCAGGCCGCCGACGGCTGCCACCACCGGCGGCACCGCCCGCTGGGCGAGCAGCACGACGCCCAGGAAGCTGAGCACCCCGCCGGCCAGCGAGTACAGGACCTCCGCCTGCAGCGCGCCCAGCCCGAGCAGGCCGGCGCCGGGGAGGAGCAGCAGCAGGCCGAGGACGAGCCGGGCGACGCCGCCGCGGGAGCGCAGCGGCGCGGGGTCGACCGGCCGCAGCGCGGCCAGCGGTGCGACCCGGGTCGCCGCCCGGGCGGGGGCCAGCGCGGCCAGCAGCGTGGTCAGGGTGCCGACCAGCAGCCCGACGACCACGGCGGTGACCGGGACGGAGATCCCGGACAGCGGGACGGGGGAGTCGGTGGAGGCGACGACCGCGGAGACGGCGGCGGCCAGGCCGATGCCGGCGAGCACGCCCAGCACCGAGGCGGCCAGCCCGGTGAGCGCCGCCTCGCCCAGCACGCTGCGGCGCACCTGCCGCGAGGTGGCCCCGACGCAGCGCAGCAGCGCCAGGTCGCGGGTCCGCTGGGCGAGCAGCACCGCGAAGGTGTTGGCGATGACCAGCCCTGCGACGAGGACGGCCACGGTGGCGAAGACCAGCAGCACCGCGGTCAGCCACTCGGTGCCGCCGGTGAGGTCCGCCGCGGTGCGCTCGGCCTGCTCGGTGCCGGTGCGGACGGTGACGTCCTGCCCGTCCAGCGCCGCGGTGACCGCGGCGGTCAGCGCCGCCGGGTCGGTGCCGGTCCGCCCCGCGATGCGCAGCTCCGCCGGGTCGGCGGCGCCCCACGCCTGCGCCTGGTCGGCGGTGCTGAACGCGCGGCCGTACAGGCCGGCGGACGGGTCGCCGCGGAGGTCGACGACGCCGGTGACGGTGGCGTCGGTCGTCGTCGCGACGCCGTCGGCGTCGTAGCTGGTGACCGGGACGACGTCGCCGACAGAGGCGCCGACCCGTTCGCTGACCGCGATCTCGCCCGGGCGCACCGGCAGGGCACCGGCGGCCAGGTGCTGCCAGCGCAGCCCGGGGTCGCCGGCCACCGACTCGACCACCAGGTGCTGCGAGCCGGTCCGCCCGGGGACGGCCGCCTGCACGCTGGTCTGCCAGCTGGGGTCGACGGCCTGGACGCCGTCCAGGGCGGTGAGCGTGCCCACCCGGTCGGTCAGGCCGCGGCCGTCGTCGCTGGTGACGACGACGTCGGTGTCGACGTACTGCGCGCCGGCCGCCTCCAGGACGGTCGACCGGGTGGTCTGGTCCAGCACCAGGGTGGCCACCACGAAGCCCACGGCGATGACGATCGCCAGGGTGGAGGCGACCAGCCGGGCGGCGTGCGCCCGGATGCTCGCCAGCGTCACTGCGCGCACGGTCAGGCCCCCAGCCCGCGCAGCGCGCCGGTGATCGAGTCGGCGGTCGGCTGGTGCACCTCGCCGGCGAGCCGGCCGTCGGCCAGCAGCACCACGCGGTCGGCGTAGGCGGCGGCGACCGGGTCGTGGGTGACCATGACGACGGTCTGGCCGGTCTCCCGGACGCTGGAGCGCAGCAGGTCGAGCACCTCCGCGCCGGCGTGCGAGTCCAGGTTGCCGGTGGGCTCGTCGGCGAAGACGACGTCCGGGCGGGGGAGCAGCGCGCGGGCGACGGCGACGCGCTGCTGCTGGCCGCCGGAGAGCTCGTGCGGGCGGTGCCGCAGCCGGTCGCGCAGCCCCAGCCGGCCGATCACGGCGTCCATCCAGGCGCGGTCGGGGCGCTGCCCGGCCAGCTGCATCGGCAGCAGGATGTTCTCCTGCGCGTCGAGCACCGGCAGCAGGTTGAAGGACTGGAAGACGAAGCCGATCCGCTCCCGCCGCAGCCTGGTGAGCTGGTCGTCGCGGAGCCGGGTCAGCTCGGTGTCACCCAGCCAGACCTGACCCTCGGTGGCGGCGTCCAGCCCCGCCAGGCAGTGCATGAGCGTGGACTTGCCCGACCCCGAGGGGCCCATGATCGCGGTGAACCGGCCGCGGTCGAACGTGACGTCCACCCCGGCGAGCGCGTGCACCGCGGTCTCCCCGCTGCCGTGGGTCTTGCGCAGGCCCACGGCGCGGACGGCGGCGTCCCGGTGCGAGGCGGGGGCCTCGCCGGGGACGGTCATGACGGGGACGGACACGGGAGCCTCCAGGAGCGGTGATCAGGTGAGATCACGTTCTCGCCCGGAGCCGTCCTCCCGCGTCGCCGCACGGGTGGGTCCTGTCCGCCGGCTGTGTGCCGCCCGAGGATGACCCAGCGTCATCCCTGGGGCTGACCCCCGCCCTCCCACCTACGCTTTCGCGCGCGAAAGCTCTCCCACCCACGCTTTCGCGCGCGAAAGCGCGGGCTCGGCCTGCGTGAGGTGGGCGTCAGGGGGCGTCGCGGAGGAGGTCGGCGGGGGCGACCAGGCCGGTGCGGTAGGCCAGGACGACGGCCTGCACCCGGTCCCGCGACCCGGTCTTGCCCAGCACCCGGCCGACGTGGGTCTTCACCGTCGCCTCGCTGACGAACAGCCGGGCCGCGATCTCGGTGTTCGAGGCGCCGTAGGCCATCAGCACCAGCACCTCCTTCTCCCGCGGCGTCAGCTCGGCCAGCGCCCGTGGGTCGGCCTGCGCCGTCGTCGTCCCGGCCGAGCCGCGCAGCATCGGGGCCACGTGCTGCAGCAGCCGGCGGGTGGAGCTGGCGGCGATCACCGAGTCGCCGGCGTGCACGGTGCGCACCGCGGCCAGCATCTCCTCCGGCGGGGCGTCCTTGAGCAGGAAGCCGCTGGCCCCGGCGCCGATCGCCGCGACGACGTACTCGTCGAGGTCGAAGGTGGTCAGCACGACGACCCGCGGCGGGTCCGGCAGCGCGGTGACCTGCGCGGTCGCGGCGATGCCGTCGGTGCCGGGCATGCGGACGTCCATCAGCACGACGTCGGCGGCGGTGCCCCGGACCAGGTCGACCGCCGCCGCGCCGTCGCCGGCCTCGCCGACCACGGTGAGGTCGGGCTGGGAGTCGATCACCATCCGGAATCCGGCCCGGACGAGCTGCTGGTCGTCGACGAGGACGACGCGGATCGGGGCGGGGCTGGTCATCGGGGGGAACGGTAGGGCAGCACGGCCTGGACGCCGAAGCCGCCGCCGTGCCGGGGGGCCGCGGTCAGCCGGCCGCCGTGCAGCTCGGCCCGCTCGCGCATGCCCAGCAACCCGTGCCCGGGCGCGGACGGGACCGGTCCGTCCTCCTCCGCGACCGCGGCGGCGGCACCGCGGCCGTCGTCCAGCACGGCGACCTCCAGCGCGTCCGGCCGCCACTGCAGCCGCACCCACGCCCGGCTCGCCGGGCCGGCGTGCTTGAGCACGTTGGTCAGCGACTCCTGCACGATCCGGTAGGCGGCCAGCTGCGGCCCGGCCGGCATCGTCACCGGCGCGCCCTCGACGATCAGGTCGACGTCCAGCCCGCTGGCCTGCACGTCGGCCACCAGCCGGTCGATCGCGGCGACGTCGGGCTGCGGTGCGAACTCCCGGCCGCCGTCCTCGCGCAGCACGCCGAGCAGCGAGCGCATGTCGGTCAGCGCCTGCCGGCCGGTGGCCGAGATCTGCTCGAGCGCCGAGGTCGCCGCCGCCGGGTCGGCCTGCCCGGCGTACCGCCCGCCGTCGGCCTGCGCGATGACCACCGACAGCGAGTGCGCCACGACGTCGTGCATCTCGCGGGCGATCCGCGCCCGCTCCGCCGTGGCGGCCAGCCGCATCTCCTGGTCGCGCTCCAGCTCCAGCAGCCGGGCCCGCTCCTCCAGGCCGGCGACCTGCTGCAGCCGGGCCCGCCGCAGGTCGCCCAGCGCCCATGCGGCGACCACGGTGACGCCGATCGTCCCGGCCATGAACACGAGGGACGCCGGCTCGTAGTACGAGGAGTAGTACCGGAGAGCGGCCAGCCCGGCGGCGACCAGCCCGACCGCCAGCCCGGCGCGGGACGCCCACCGCGGCGCGTAGGCGGCCAGCGAGTAGACCATCACCAGCGCGGCAACGTCGGCCGGCAGGAGCGGCGCGCTGGCCAGCACCAGCTGCAGCAGCCCCAGCAGGACCACGGCGGACGCCGCGGCCACCGGCGCCCGGCGGCGCCAGACCAGCGGGACGCTCAGCAGGAGGCCGAACACCGCGGCGTCGCCCGAGCCGGAGCCCGCGCCCATCACCACGGAGAAGACCAGGAAGAACAGCACCGCCAGGCCGGCGTCCACCGCCAGCGGGTGGTCGCGCAGCCACGCCGACAGGCGCTCGAGCTGCGGGGAGTCCACAGCAGCGACCCTAGGCAGTGGGCCACCGCGCGTCGTCGTCCTGCGGGGGGAGTCGCGGGTCCGCCCCGGGGATGACCCGCGGGTCAGGTCAGCGAGACGGCGATGCCGCCCGGGCCGGCGGTGAACCGGAGGTGCGAGAGGTCGGGGGCGTGCGCGTCGGCGTCCAACTCGTCGTGCGGGTGGGTGTCGCCGACGGCCAGCGTCGTGCAGCCGGCCGCGCGGGCGGAGGCCAGCCCGGCCGGGGCGTCCTCGACCGCCAGGCAGCGGGTCGGGTCGACCCCGAGCCGCTGCGCGCCGAGCAGGAACGGGTCGGGTGCGGGCTTGCCGTGCTCGACGTCGTCGAAGGTGACGATCTCGCGCGGGTGCGGCAGCCGGGAGCCGGCCAGCCGGGCGGCCAGCAGGGTGCGGGTGCACGAGGTCACGATCGCCACCCGGTCCGGCGGCAGCGCGGCGAGCGCCTCGACGGTGCCCGGCAGCAGCTCGATGCCGTCGGCGGCCACCTCGTGCTCCAGGTGCTCGATCCGGGCCAGCGCGTCGGCCACCCGGTCGGCGGTGAGCAGCGCCGGGACGACCTGGGCCGCCGGCCGCCCGCCCAGGTCGGCCAGGTGCGCGGGGTCGACGCCGTGCTCGGTCGCCCAGCGTGCCCAGGCCTGCAGCGAGCCGGCCATCGAGTCGATGAGCGTGCCGTCCATGTCGAAGAGCACGGCGTCGAACGTGCGCCCGGCCAGCGCGTCGAGGTCGATCACAGCGGGCATCGTCCCAGCCGGCTCCGGCGGCCTGGCAGGGTGCCCGGGGTGTCCACGCCCCTCGGCCCGGCGTTCTGGCGGTTGTACGCGGCCAGCGCCGTCTCCAACCTCGCCGACGGGATCAACCTGGTGGCGCTGCCGCTGCTGGCCGCGACCCTGACCCGGGACCCGGTGCTGGTGGCCGGGCTGACGTCGCTGGCGTTCCTGCCCTGGCTGCTGTTCGCGCTGCCGGCGGGGGCCGTCGTCGACCGGGTCGACCGCACCCGGGCGATGGCCGCGGCCAACGTCGTCCGGGCGCTGGTGCTCGGGGCGCTGGCGGTCACCGCGCTGACCGGCACGACCTCGCTCGTCGTCCTCTACGCCGTCGCCTTCACCGTCGGGGTGGCCGAGACCTTCTACGACAGCGCCGCCCGGGCGGTGCTGCCGCAGGTGGTCCGCAAGGAGCAGCTGGACCGCGGCAACGGGCTGCTGACCACCGCGGAGGAGGCGAGCCAGGGCTTCATCGGTGCGCCGCTGGGCTCGGTGCTGTTCGCGCTGGCCGTCGCCGCGCCGCTGCTCACCACGGCCGGCGGCTTCCTGCTCGCCGCCGTGCTCGTCGTCGGCGTCGCCGGTGCGCACCGGCCGGTCCGGCGCGACGGCCCGCGGACGACGATCCGCCGGGACGTCGCCGAGGGCGTCGGCTGGCTGTGGCGGCACCGGTTCCTGCGCGGTCTGACGCTGGTGTCGGCGAGCACCTCGTCCACCCACTCGATGACCACCGGCGTGCTGGTGCTCTACGCCCTGGACACCCTGCGGATCGGCGAGGCCGGGTACGGGTTGCTGCTCACCGCCGCCGGCGTCGGCGCGGTGGTCGGCGGGCTCACCGCCGCTCCGCTGGCCCGGGCGGTCGGCCGGACCGCCACGCTGGTCGCCGGGTCGGTGCTCGCCGCCGGCACCCTCGGGGCGCTAGCGTTCACCGACGACGGCCGGGTCGCCGGCGCCCTGTTCGCGGCCGGGACGGCGGGGGTGCTGTTCTGGAACGTGCTCACCATGTCGCTGCGCCAGGCGCTGATCCCCGAGGAGCTGTTCGGCCGGGTGCAGGGCGGCTACCGGACGCTGGTGTGGGGCGGCATCCCGCTGGGCGCGCTGGTCGGCGGGCTGCTGGCCGACGCGACCAGCGTGCCGGCGGTCTTCGCGGTCGCCGGGGCCGCGCAGCTGGTCCTGGCCGGGGTGCTCTGGCGGCTGCTCGCCGTCCACCGGGACCTGGTCGCCGGCGCGTTCAGGACCGAGCAGCCCTCGAGTGGCAGCTGAGCGTGGTGGGGTCGACTGCGGGTCCACGCTGAGCTGACACTCGACGAGCCCCCGCTCGGCCTACGGGACGACGGTCACCGGCCAGTGGCCCATCCGGACCAGCCGGACCGCGACCGAGCCGATCACCCGGTGCCCGGCCTGCTCCGAGGCGCCCACCAGGACGGCGTCGGCGGGCAGGGCGTCGGCGATCCGGGAGATCTCGGCCACCGGGTCGCCGTGCAGCGTGCGGTAGTCGACCTCGATGCCCAGCTGCTCGGCGGCCGACAGGATCTCCCGGCGCAGCTCGGCGGCCACCTCGGCGGCGGCCTCCCGGACGACGGCCTGCGCGGCGGGCACCCAGCCGGCCATCGGCGGAGCCGCCTCGGTGACGTGCACCGCCACCAGCCGCGAGCGCTGCCGGCGGGCGAGGCCGGCGGCGTAGGCGGCGGCCCGCAGCGAGGTGGGCGACCCGTCGACCCCGACGAGGATGACGCGGGGGCCGTCGGTGCCCCGCTCGAACGCTCCCGGTGCGGTCACGGCCCGATCGTCCTCCGGTCCGCCGGATGCCCGGAGGTCGAGGGGTCAGGCCGAGGCGCGCCGCTCCAGGTCGGCCGCCCGGTCGGCCACGGCGGCGTCGGCGGCGAGGTCGGCCAGCGCTCGGCGCAGGGCGACGCCGAGCCGGTCGGCCCGGACGTGCAGCTCGTCGCGCAGCTGCAGCGGCAGGCCGGCGCCGTCCGCCGTCGCCTGCCGGGCGAGCTCCTCGGCGAGCAGCGCCTCCTGGGACGCCACCTCGGCCGCGACGACGTCCGCCGGGACCCCCGCCGCGCCGCCGGCGCCCTGCAGCAGCAGGCAGGTGTGCACCCGGGTCGAGTCGGGGTCCTCGGGCTGCAGCAGGCGCAGGACCGTCCGGACCGCACCGCCGGCCAGCTCCTCCACCCGGAGCAGCTGGAAGGGGGCCCGGTAGCGGAGGGTGACCCGCCGGCCGTCCTGCTCCAGGACGCTGCTGAAGCCGCCCGGCTCGGGCGTCACCTCGTACGCCGGCACCTCCTGCCGGAGCGGCCGGCCGGTGCGCGAGACGTCCAGGAAGGCGTCGGCCAGCAGGCCCGCCGGGGCGGTGCTGCGCGCCGGGGCCAGCCACACCGCGGTGGCCCGGCCGTCGCCGGCCGCGGGGACCTCCAGCGGCTCCTCCCGCGGCTCGGCGGGGGCGATCCACACCAGGCCGAGCCGTTCCACGACGCCCCAGGCCGGCGGGTCGGCGTCCAGCACGCCGTCGCGGCGGTGCACGGTCCACGTCCGGCCGAGCAGCCGCACCTGGACGTAGCCGCCCTCGACCAGCTCACCGGCGGACGCGACCGGGTGCCAGGCGTGCTCCAGCGCCGGGTCGAGGTTGCCGAACACCGGTCCGTCCGGGGCCGGCGGTGCGGGCACCGGCTCGGGGGCCGGCGTGCGGCCACCGAGCCGCGGCGGGCGGGCGACCGGGGTCCGCTCCGGGGCCAGCCACACCCAGCCGTCCCGCTCCTCCACCGCCCACGGGGCCGAGAGGTCGGCGCGCGGCGGCGGGGTGCCGTCCGGCCCGAGGGAGGGGATCTCCACGCAGCGGCCCTCCGCGTTGAACTGCCAGCCGTGGTGCGGGCACTCCAGCCGGCCGTCGACGACGGTGGCGGTGGCCAGTGGCACCAGCCGGTGCGGGCAGCGGGCCGACAGCGCGGTCACCTCCGCACCGGGCCGCAGCCGGACGACGACGTAGGCCCGGCCCGCGGCGCCCACCGGCACCGGCGTCGTCCGCACCTCGGCCGAGCGGGCCACCGGGTACCAGCCGGTCGACGACCCGGCCTCGGCCAGGACGCGGGGGGCGCTGCTGCGGGGCCAGGAGGTCGCCATGGACCCATGGCACCAGCCCGGTGTTGCCCCGGCGTTGCACCGCGGTGGAGGTCCGGCGTCGTCCGACCTGCATAACCATCGGGTTGCATCCCCTCCCCATGAGATCGGGCGCACCTTATGGTGACCGCGATCACCACTCAGGCCACGCACAGTGAGGCGAGCGATGACCCCACCGACCGAACGCAAGCTGCTGACCCCGGAGGAGTACCGCCAGGCGCAGGACTCCCCGGAGTTCACCGAGCTGCGCCGCCGCTTCCGCAGCTTCGCCGTGCCCATGACCGTGGCCTTCCTCGCCTGGTACCTGCTCTACGTGCTGCTCTCGACCTACGCACCCGACTTCATGGCCACCGAGGTGTTCGGCAACGTGAACATCGGGCTGCTGCTGGGGCTGGGGCAGTTCGTGTCGACGTTCCTGATCACCTCGCTGTACGTCCGGCACGCCGGGCGCAGCACCGACCCGATCGCCGACGAGATGCGCAACCGGCTCGAGGCGCACGAGTACGCCTCCCCCCGCCGCGAGGAGCCCACCCGTGGTTGACCTGATCGCGGCCGAGGCCGAGACCATCGGCGAGCCGGCCGTCAACATCTCGATCTTCGGCGTCTTCGTGCTGATCACGCTGGTCATCACCTTCCGGGCCAGCCGCACCAACAAGAGCGCCGCGGACTTCTACGCCGCCGGCCGCAACATCAGCGGCACCCAGAACGGCCTGGCCATCGCCGGTGACTACCTGTCGGCCGCCTCGTTCCTCGGCATCGCCGGGGCGATCGCCGTCTACGGCTACGACGGCTTCCTGTACTCGATCGGCTTCCTGGTCGCCTGGCTGGTGGCGCTGCTGCTGGTCGCCGAGCTGATGCGCAACACGGCCCGGTTCACCATGGCCGACGTGCTGGCCTTCCGGATGCGGCAGGGCCCGGTGCGCACCGCGGCGGCGATCTCCACGCTGGTGGTCAGCCTCTTCTACCTGCTCGCCCAGATGGCCGGGGCCGGTGGGCTGGTGACCCTGCTGCTCGGGGTCAGCGGCGAGGCGGCGCAGGCCCTCGTCGTGGTGGTCGTCGGCGCGCTGATGATCTTCTACGTGCTGGTCGGCGGCATGCGCGGCACCACCTACGTGCAGGTCATCAAGGCGACGCTGCTCATCGCCGGCGCCTTCGTGATGACCGTCTGGGTGCTCGGCAAGTACGGGTTCAGCCTGTCCGCGCTGATCGGCGGGGCGATCGAGTCCGGCGGTCAGGCGGTCGCCGAGCCCGGCGCCCAGTACGGCCTGACCGACGTCACCAAGCTGGACTTCATCAGCCTCGGCCTCGCCCTGGTGCTCGGCACCGCGGGCCTGCCGCACGTGCTGATGCGCTTCTACACCGTGCCGACGGCCAAGGACGCCCGTCGCTCGGTGGTCTGGGCGATCTGGCTGATCGGCATCTTCTACCTCTTCAGCCTGGTCATCGGCTACGGCGCCGGTGCGCTGGTCGGCAAGGAGGAGATCCTGGCCGCGCCGGGCGCGGTGAACGCCGCCGCGCCGCTGCTGGCCTTCGAGCTGGGCGGCACCGCGCTGCTCGGGATCATCTCCGGCGTCGCCTTCGCCACCATCCTGGCCGTCGTCGCCGGCCTGACGATCACCGCGTCGGCCTCCTTCGCGCACGACGTCTACGCCTCGGTGATCAAGAAGGGCAACGCCGCACCGGGGTCGGAGGTCAAGGTCGCCCGGATCGCCGCCATCGTCATCGGCGCGGTCGCCATCGGCCTGGGCATCCTGGCGCTGCAGGCCGGGCTGAACATCGCCTTCCTGGTGGCGCTGGCCTTCGCCGTCGCGGCCTCGGCGAACCTGCCGACGATCCTCTACACGCTCTTCTGGAAGAACTTCACCACCCAGGGCGCGCTGTGGTCGATCTACGGCGGGCTCATCGCCTGCGTCACGCTGATCGTCTTCTCCCCGGTCGTCTCCGGGGCGCCGGTCAACCCGGCCACCGGGAAGAGCACGTCGCTCCTCCAGGACGTCGACTTCTCCTGGTTCCCGCTGAACAACCCGGGCCTGGTGTCGATCCCGCTGTCGTTCTTCCTCGGCTGGCTCGGCACCAAGCTGTCCAAGGACCGCCCGGACGTCGACAAGTACGCCGAGCTCGAGGTCCGCTCGCTCACCGGGATCGGCGCGGAGAAGGCCGTCCCGCACTGACGAAACACCTCGTCCTCCTCATCCCTCGCACGCTCGGGACGAGCCTCTGGACGAGGCCGGGCAGAGCCCTGCAACGCAGCCAGGCGCGTCCCCGACGGGGGGCGCGCCTGGTGGCGTTTCACGCCGCGGTGGCGGGGGCCTCCGCGGGGAGGACGGCGATCGAGTCGACCGTGGCGGTGCTCGCGGCGAGCGCCCCGGCGGTCGTCCGGCGGCGGCGGACGACGGTGCGGGCGACGAGGCCGGCCAGCACGGCGCAGCCGGCCACCGCGTGCTGGCCGGGAGCGGTCAGGGCGACGGCGAGCGCGGCGGCGTAGACCACCGACAGCAGCACGGTGGCGACCGGCAGCCCGCCGGGCAGGGCCGGGACGCGCAGCGCGGGCAGGTGCAGGTGCGGGGTGTGCGAGGGGACGGGCACGGACACGGCAGGACCTCCGGTGTGACGGTTCAGGGCGCCCGCCGGGCCGGCGTCCCAGGCCCGCTCGGGGGAGCGGAGCCGGGGCGCCGGCACGGCGACGGCGCTGCGGAGTGCCTCAGGCGTGCGGACGCCGGAGGCGGCACCTCACTTGAGGGCGTCCTTGGCCTTCTGGAGCAGGCCGGTCATCGGCGCCGGGGGCGTGCCGTACAGGCGCGGGTCGCCCGGCGGCAGGATCGGGGCGTCGGCGGTGGCGGCGATCGGGGCGGCCCGGAGCACGTTGTCCGTGCCGTCGAGCGCGGGGCCGTTGGCCCAGCGGCCGTTGGCCGCCTCGGGGCCGTCGGAGGCGTCGATGAAGGTGTAGGCGAACTCCGGCAGCTCCTCGTCCAGCGGGAACGCCTCGGGCACCGGGATGCCGTCCAGCCCGTCGGCCTTCAGCTCCTCCATCGCGGCCAGCCACTGCTGCTGGTGCATGTGGTCGCGGGTGAGCAGGAAGCGGAGGAGGTCCTTCACGCCCGGGTCGTCGGTCATGTTCCACAGCCGGGCGACCTGCAGGCGGCCCTGCATCTCGGCGGTGGCGTTGTAGGAGAAGTCCGCGTACAGGTTCCCGCTGGCGGTCACGTACGCACCGGTCCAGGGGTTGCCCATGCTGTCCATGTAGCTGGCCCCGCCACCGTTGGCGATGGCGTGCTGCGGGTTGTGCTGCCCGTAGCCGGCCGCCGCCTCCTTGGTGCGGTCCGCGGCGTCGGGCTTGAGCGGCACGTGGTCGAGCAGCCGGTCGATGCAGGTCACGATCATCTCGACGTGGGCCAGCTCCTCGGTGCCGATGGCCAGGAGCATGTCCTTGTACTTGCCGGGCAGCCGGCAGTTCCAGCCCTGCAGCAGGTACTGGGTGGCGACGGTCATCTCGCCCCACTGACCGCCCAGGACCTCCTGCATCTTGCGGGCGAAGTCCGGGTCGGGGCCGTCGGGCTTGGCCTCGAACTGCAGGGCGTGGGTGTGCGTGAACACGGGCGTTCTCCCTCGGCGTCGTCGGTGTCGCCGCGCTCGCGGTGACACCTCCCAGATGCCCTGCCCCGCTGTCACCCCCGTGCCGTCCGGTGGCCCCTCGGGGCCGACCTGCGCGGCCCGCTGCCCGGGACGCGCTGGACGCACCGCGCGGGAGCAGGCGATGCTCTCGGCGTGCCCGCCCCCGACGCCGTGACCACCGGCCGGCCCGGGGCCACCCGACCGGTGCGCTCCGGACCGGCGGTGCTCATGGTGCTGGGCTCGTGCGTCTCGCTGCAGGTGGGCGCCGCGCTGGCCGCGCAGCTCTTCGACACCAGCGGGCCGGCCGGCACCACGCTGCTCCGGCTCGGCGTGGCCGCGCTGGTGCTGCTGGCCCTGGCCCGGCCGCGGCTTCGGTCGTGGAGCCGGCCGCAGTGGCGGGCGGTGGCGCTGTTCGGCGGGTCGCTGGCCGGGATGAACGGCTCCTTCTACGCCTCGATCGACCGCATCCCGCTGGGCACCGCCGTGACCATCGAGTTCCTCGGCCCGCTGGTGCTCGCTGCGACCCAGTCCCGGCGGCTGCGCGACCTCGGCTGGGTGCTGCTGGCGGGGATCGGCGTGGCCCTCTTCGGACTCGGCGACGGGACCGGCCCGGGCCTGGACCGCCTCGGCGTGCTGTTCGCCCTGTCCGCCGCGGTGTTCTGGGCGCTGTACATCCTGGCCAGCTCCCGGGTCGGCGCGCTGGTCCCCGGGCAGGGCGGGCTGGCGGTCGCGATGGCCGTGGGCGCGCTCGTGCTCGCCCCCCTCGGCGCGCACGGTGCCGCGCAGGCGCTCCCGGACCCGCACCTGCTGCTGCTGGTCGGCGGGACGGCGCTGCTCGCGTCGGTGGTGCCCTACACGCTGGAGTTCGCCGCGCTGCGGCGGCTGCCGGAACGGGTGTTCGGCGTGCTGCTCAGCCTGGAACCCGCGGTCGCCACCCTCGCCGGCTGGCTGCTGCTCGGCCAGGGGACCACCGCCCTCGGTCTCGTGGCCGTGGCCGTGGTCGTGTCCGCCAGCGTCGGCTCGACGCTGACCGCCCGGCCCACCCCGCAGGCGGTCGCCGCCGCTCCCTGAGCTCCGTGCTCACCGGTCCGGCAGGCGGACGGTGAGCGTGAACGCCCCGTCCTCGGCCAGGGACCACAGCAGCCGCCCGCCCAGCTCGCGGGTCTGCCGCTGCACCGACCACAGCCCCAGGCCGTCGAGGTCGACCGGCGGCGTCTCCTGGCTGAGCCGGCTGACCACCGCGTCCGCCGGCACCCCGGCCTGGGTCACCGCCAGGTGCACCCACGCCCCGCGGCGCTCGGCGCGCAACCGCACCGGTCTGCCCTCCCCGTGCCGGTGGGCGTTCTCCAGCAGGTTGGTGAGCACGCGCTGCACCCGGGCGTCGGCCACCTGCACCTGGTCGGCGTCCTCCGCCAGCTGCACGGTCAGCTGCTGCCGCGGCAGCCCGGAGGCGGCGGCCGAGGCCCGCAGGACGTCGACCAGCGGACGGGTGCCGCGCCGCGCCGGCGCCCCGCCGGTGGCGTCGGCGGTGCGCAGCATGGAGGAGAGGTGCTGGGCCTGGGCGCGGGCCAGCTCGAGCAGCTCGGGCTCCCCGGCGGCGCCGTGGTCCAGCCGGTCCAGCACCGACTCCAGGGCGGCGAGCGGGCTGCGCATGTCGTGGCACATCGCCCGGACCAGCGCGTCCTCCGGGGTCACCGCCGGGGCGGCAGGGCGGGTCAGGCGGCTGCGCACGGCGCGCAGCAGGCCGGCGAGGACGCCGGGCAGGGCGGCGGGGCGTGTGTCAGCGGCGAGGGTCACGGGCACCTCCGGGTTGCGCGTCGGTCAGCAACGCCGGAGCGCAGCGGGACCTGGGGAGTGACGTGGAGGGCATCGACGCCGGGGCTGGGCACCGGCCCCCCGTGGACGTGGTGGTCATCGACGACCACCCGTTGTTCAGCCGGGGTCTGGCGCTGCTGCTGCCCCCGGAGAGCGGTGGCCGGGTGCGCGTGGTGGGCACCACCGAGGACGCCTCGGCCGGGGCGGCCCTGGTCCGCCGGCACAACGCCGACGTCGCGATCGTCGACCTGCACATGCCGCCGCCCGGCGGGACCCGGGCGATCGCGGCGATCCGCCGGGCCGAGCCGATGGTGCGGGTCGTGGCGCTGTCCGGCCTGGCCGAGGCCGACGCCGCGCTGGAGGCGCTGCGCGCCGGTGCCAGCGCCTTCCTGCCCAAGACGACGTCCCCGGAGGCGCTGGTCCGCCCGCTGCTCGCCGTGCTCGACGGCTGGTCGGTGGTCCCGGAGCAGCTGCTGCGCCAGCTGCTCGACGACGCGGCACCCAGCGCCGACCAGGGCATCGCGGCCCGGTTGACCGCCGACGACCGGCGGCTCTGGCGGCTGGTGGCCGCCGGCACCAGCACCGTCGACATCGCCACGACGCTGCACGTCTCCGAGCGCACCGTGAAGCGGCTGGTGGCCAACCTGCTGCGCCAGCTCAAGGTCTCGACCCGGGTGGAGGCGGCCGCGCTCGCCGGCCGGGCCGGCCTCGAGGGCACGGCGAACTGAGCGGGCGGCGGACCGGCGACCTCGGTGCATCCCGCGCGACCTACCCTGCCCGGCGGCGGGCACTCCCGGACCCCGGAGTTCCGTTGCGTTCGGCGTGGCTAGGGTCCGCGCATGGCCGCACGCATCGTCCTGCTCGGCGCCACCGGCCACACCGGGGGCGCGACGGCCCGGGCGCTCGCCGACCGGGCCTCTTAGGGGGTGCTCGCCGGCCGCGACCCCGGCCGGCTCGACCCCCTGGCCGCCCGGCTCGGCGGGGCCGCCGGCCCGCTGGAGACGACCACCGTCGACGTCACCGACCCCGCGTCGGTGCGCTCCCTGGTCGGCCGCGGGGACGTGCTGGTGACGACCGTCGGCCCGTTCCTGCGGCTGGGCGAGCCCGCGGTCGCGGCGGCCGCCGACGCCGGCGCGGTCTACCTGGACTCCACCGGCGAGCCGCCGTTCCTCCGCCGCGTGTTCGAGGAGTTCGGTCCGCGCGCGGAGCGCAGCGGCGCGGTGCTGCTGCCCGCGTTCGGCCACGACTACGTGCCCGGCGCGCTGGCCGGGGCCCTGGCGCTGGCCGAGGCGGGGGAGCGCGCCCACCGGGTCGACGTCGGGTACACCCTGGACGGCGTCCGCGGCCAGGGCTTCTCCCGCGGCACCCTGGTCTCGCTGCTCGGCGTCCTGCTCGAGCCCGGGTTCGCCTGGCACGGCGGCCGGCTGGTCACCGAACCGGCCGGCGCCCGGGCGTGGCGCTTCGACGTCGCCGGGCGGACCCGTCGCGGGCTGTCGGTCGGCGGCTCGGAGCACCTGACCCTGCCCGGGCTCGCGCCGACGCTGCAGGAGGTGGGCGTGCACCTGGACTGGTTCGGGCCGGCCACCGCCGTCGCCCACCGGCTCGCCCCGGTCACGCCCTGGCTGGCCCGGGTGCCGGGCGCCCCGGCCGGGATGACCCGGCTCGCCGACCTCGTCGGCCGGCGCGTCGCGGAGGCGCCCACCACCGGCGGCGGCACCCGCACGCACGTCGTCGCCGAGGTGCGGGACGCCGACGGGCACCGGGTCTCCCGGGTGGTCCTCGCCGGCCCCGACCCGTACGCGATGACCGCGGACCTGCTGGCCGGGGGCGCGGTGCGGGCGGCGGCCGGGCAGCTCACCGGCACCGGCGCGCTGGGCCCGGTGCAGGCGTTCGGCGTCGCGGGGCTGACCGACCTGGCGGCGTCCGCCGGGCTCCTCCGGGCATGACCGACCGGGTCGCCTGCGTCGACATCGGCTCGACCTGGACGAAGGCGGCGCTGGTCGAGCTGCCCGGCGGCCGGCTGCTCGGGACCCGGCAGGCGCCCACCACGCACGACGACGTCGTGGCCGGGGTGCTGGCCGCGACCGCGGGCTGGGACGCCCCGGTCCGTGCCTGCTCCTCGGCCGGCGGCGGGCTCCGGCTCGCGGTGGTCGGCTACGAGGAGCTGATCAGCGCCGAGGCCGGGCACCGGGCGGCGCTCTCCGCGGGCGCGCGGGTGGTGCACGTCGCCGCCGGCCGGCTGGACGCCGGGGCGCTGCAGGAGCTCGCCGACGCCGCGCCCGACGTCGTCCTGCTGGTCGGCGGCACGGACGGCGGCGAGGCCGGCGTGCTGCGGCACAACGCCGGCATCCTGGCTTCTGCGGCCCCGCTGCAGGGGCCCGGTGCGAGCATGCGAGTGCCGGGGGGCAGTGGGGTCCTTCGTCGGGCCGTCCCGGTCGTGCTGGCCGGCAACGCCGCCGTCCGGGACGAGGTCCACGCCGTGCTGGCCGCGGCCGGGGTGCCGGTCACCGCGGCGGACAACGTGCTGCCCGACATCGGCCGGCTGGCCCCGGAGTCGGCGCGGGCGGCCATCCGGGAGGTGTTCCTCCGGCACGTGATCGGCGGGGACCGGCTCTCCACCGACCCGCGGCTGCGGCAGTGGGTGCGGGCGGTGACCCCGGACGCCGTGCTGGACGGCGTCGCGGCGCTGGCCGGCCTGCGGGCCGGGGCCGACGTGCCCGGCGTCCTGGTGCTGGACGTCGGCGGCACCACCACCGACGTGCACTGCGTGCCGGTCGCCGACGCCGAGCAGTCCGCGCTGCAGCGCTCCGCCGTCGGCGTCCCGGCCCGCCGGCGCACGGTCGAGGGCGACCTCGGGGTGCAGTCCAGCGCGGACGCGCTGCGGGCCGCGGCCGCCGCCGAGGGCCTGCCCGCACCCGGCGGGGACGCGCTGGCGCTGGGCGAGGCGGCGGCGGTCGTGGCGCTGCGCCGGCACCTGCGCAGCGAGGCCGCGTACGGGCCGGGCGGTGCGAGCGCCCGCGGGGTCGGCCTGGTGGTGCTCTCCGGCGGGGTGTTCCGGCACGCGGACCCGGGCGCGGTGCAGGCGGTGGTGGACCGGGTCGCGGCGGACCGCGGGGGAGCGGGGGGCGTGCTGGCCGGCACCGAGGTCGTCGTCGACCGCCGCTACGTGCTCGCCGCCGCCGGGCTGCTCGCCACCGACGCCCCGGCCGCGGCGGCCGGCCTGCTCGGGGAGCTGCTGGTCAGCTGACCCGGATGCCCAGCTCGGCGGCCATGCCGGCGGACCAGCCGGCGAGCTGCGCGGTGCTGATCGTGCAGCCGCGCAGGTCGGCGACGCCGGTCAGCCGGGCCACCTCGGCGCCGCGCAGGTCGACGGCCCGGTTCCGGGTGCCGGTGAGGACCAGGGAGCCGACCGTGCAGCCGACCAGCCGGACGTCGCGCAGGTCGGCGCCGCTGCAGTCGAGCTCGCCCACCGTGCACCCGGTGAGCGTGACGTCGACCAGCGCCGCGCCGCGCAGGTCCAGGAAGTCGACCTTGACGCCGTCCAGCCCCACCCGGGTCAGCTGGGCGCCGTGCGCGGTCAGCGCGCCGAACCGGCCGCCGACGGCCACCACGTCCAGCAGCGTGGCGTCGACCAGCGACCAGGCCGCGGAGCGCAGGTCGGTGAGCAGGCAGCCGGCCAACCGCGCGCGGTCGAAGGCGACGCCGGCGAGGTCGCAGTCGGTGAGCTCGCACTCCAGGAACCGGGCGCCGGTCGCGTCCCCGCGCAGCTCCAGCCCCGCGAAGCGCAGCCCGTCGGCGGTCCCGGCGCCGGTGAGCTCCGGCCCGGGGGCCTCGGTGGGCTCGGGCAGCAGCGCGCGCAGGCCCGCCTCGTCGATCGGCACGGCGGTCAGCCGGCCAGCGCGGAGGCCCAGGAGCCCGACGCGGCCCGGGTGAAGCCGGCGACCTCCGGTGCGGCCATGTCGACGGCGGAGTAGCCGCCCTGCCCGGCACCCACGCAGGCCTGCACGGTGGCCAGCCCCGCCCGCCGCTGGACCACGGTCTGCCGCACCTCCCAGCCGACCACCGCCCGCCGCTGCAGCACCACGTGCTCCCGGACCAGCCAGCCGGAGCGCACCGCGAACGACGTGGGGCCGGTGGCGTGCCCCAGCGCGGCGTACCGGGCCAGGCCGAGCGGCACGCCGAGCGCGGTGAGCACCGCGCCGGCGACCAGCAGCGGCCACCAGCCGGCGGTCACGGTGAGCACGGCCCCGGCGACCAGGACGACGGCGCCGGGCGCGACCGCCCGGCCCAGCCGCCGGCGGCGGGCCGCCGCGGGGTGGCGCTGCAGCGACCCCGGCGAGGGCACCAGCAGGTCGGTGAGCTGCCAGGCGTCCTCCTGCGGGCCCAGCGGCAGCAGCTGGCCCCGCCGGGCGGCGTCACCCAGCCCGGTCACCAGGGCCGTCGCGCGCGCCGCGCCGACCAGCCGCATGCCCAGCCCCTCGCTGACCGCGCAGCCGCGGATCCGGTCGACCTCCAGGTCGGTGTGCCGGCGGGTGAACAGCCCGCGCTCGGCGATCAGCGAGCCGCCGCGGAGCACCAGCCGGAACCGCCAGTTCACGACCGCGCTGCCCAGCACGGCCCCGAGGGCGAGCAGCACGAGCGCACCACCGACGACGGCGACGACGAGCCAGCCGTCGGGGAGGTCCGGGGAGCCGACGAGCTGCCCCGGCCGGGGCACGTACCGGTCCGGGACCTCGTCCAGCAGCCGGAACAGCGCGCCGACCGCGGCCAGGGGGAGCACCAGGTAGCTGCCGACCAGCGGGGAGTACAGCAGCCACCGGTTGCGGAACCGGTGCAGCTCCTCCTCGACGGGCTCCGGCGCGGAGTGCCGCCCGGCCGCCTCGGCCGCCACCACCGCGCGCCGGGAGAGGAGCTGCCCGCGCAGCCGGTCGCCCTCGGTGCGCAGGACGCCGTCGATGACGAGCTCCTCGTCGTTGCCCGCGACCGACCCGGCCGCGGCGTCGATCCGGACCCGCACCAGGCCGAACAGCCGGTGCACGGGCGGCGCCTCGACCTCCACCCCGCGGATCCGGTCGTTGGGCACGGTGCGGACCGAGCGGGACACCAGGCCCCGGGTGAGGACGACGGCGGTGTCCCCGGCGAGGTAGCTGGTCCGCCACCAGGCCAGCGCCGCCCACAGCAGCGACAGCGCGGTGACCCCCACGACCAGCGCCACCACGGTGACCGGGCTGCCCTGCATCCCCCGGCCGGCGATGACGGCGAGCGCCACCGGCACCAGCGAGCGGGCCTGCCGGAAGGTGAGGGTGTGCACCAGCAGGACCCGCGGCGAGGTCCGGCGCGCGGTCGGCCGGGTCACGTCGCCTCGTCCCGGACCTTCTCGGCCCGTCGCGCCACGTGGTCGGCGACGTGCCGGGCGGTGTCGACGTCCAGGTGCGGGATCCGCACGGTGCCCTGCGAGGACGCGGTGAGAACGGCCACGGTGGCCAGCCCGAACAGCTGCTGCAGGAGGCCGCGGGTCACGTCGACGGTCTGCACCCGCGAGATCGGCACCAGCGTCCAGGTGCGGGTCAGCCACCCGGTGAGGGTGTAGATCGCCTCGCCGGTGACCTCCCAGCGGTGCACCCGGAACCGCAGCCGGGGCCGGACGGCGAGGGCGAGCACCGCGTAGACCAGCACGAGCACGGCGCCGGCCCACCGCGCCGGGGCGACCGCCCAGCCGGCGTCCAACGGCACGAGCAGCCAGAAGGCGGCGACCAGCAGGCCGTAGCAGAGCGTGCCGACGGCACCCTGCGCCACCCACAGGGCGATCGCGTTGCGGGAGAGGGACCAGACCGGTTCGCGGACCGGCGTGGGGGCGGACATCGCGACCATCCTGTCAGCGCGAGGGCCGCCGCGACGCGTGCCACCATGGATCGCGTGATGATGCCCCAGCAGGTGCCGACCGTGCCCGCCGCCGAGGTCCCCGACGACGCCGTCGTCCTCGACGTCCGCGAGGACGACGAGTGGGCGGCGGGGCACATCGAGGGGGCGACGCACGTCGCGATGGGCGACGTGCCGTCCCGGCTCGACGAGCTGCCCGAGGGTGACCCGCTGTACGTCACCTGCCGCAGCGGCGGGCGGTCGGCCCGGGTGACCGCCTGGCTCAACCAGAACGGCTACGACGCGGTCAACGTCGGCGGCGGCATGGGGGAGTGGGACGCCTCGGGGCGGCCGATGGTCAGCGAGACCGGCCGTCCCCCGTACGTCGTATAAGGACCCCCCACGGCCCCGTCCCGAGGCTCGCCCCGAGCTCGCGAGGGGTGAGGAGGACGGGGTCCTTCATCAGTCCCGGGAGTACTCGGCGAAGCGGGTGCGCAGGTCCTTCTTGGAGAACTTGCCCACGCTGGTCTTGGGCACCTCGTCGATGAACTCGACGGCGTCGGGCATCCACCACTTGGCCACCAGCGGCGCGAGGTGGTCGAGGATGTCCTGCTCGGTCGCGGTCTCGCCCGGCTTGAGCACGACGCAGGCCAGCGGCCGCTCGTCCCACTTGGGGTGCGGGATGCCGACGACGGCGGCCTCCTTCACCGCCGGGTGGCTCATGATCGCGTTCTCCAGGTCCACCGAGGAGATCCACTCCCCGCCGGACTTGATGAGGTCCTTGGTGCGGTCGGCGATCCGGATGTTGCCGTCGGGAGCCATCGCGGCGACGTCCCCGGTCTTCATCCACCCGTCGGAGGTCAGCAGCTCGACCCCGGCGTCGGGGTTGTAGTAGGCGGCGGCGCACCACGGCCCGCGCACCTGCAGCTCACCGGTCGCCTTGTCGTCCCAGGGCTGCTCCTCGAGGGTGTCGGCGTCGACGATCCGCGCCTCCACGCCCAGGAACGGGATGCCGGCGCGGGCCCGCTGGGCGGCCTTGGTCGCGTCGTCGGCGTCGTCGAAGGCGCGCGACAGCACGCCCGAGGAGGCGACCGGGTGGGTCTCGGTCATGCCCCACGCCTGCAGGATCGGCAGCCCGACCTGCTCGCGGTAGGCCTCCGACAGCGCCTTGGGCACCGCCGAGCCACCGCAGCCGATCTCCCGGAGCTTGTGCGGGCGCCCGGCCAGGTGCGGCAGCACGCCCTGCCAGATGGTGGGCACGCCGGCGGTGAAGGTGACGCCCTCCTCGACGATCAGGTCGGCGAGCGCCTTGGGCTGCATCATCGAGCCGGGCATGACCATCGCCGCCCCGGCGGCCGGTCCGGCGTGCGCGATGCCCCAGGCGTTGGCGTGGAACATCGGCACGACCGGCATCGCGGCGTCCCGGACACCCAGACCGAAGGCGTTGGGCGAGATGACGCCCATCGTGTGCAGGTAGGTCGACCGGTGCGAGTAGACGACGCCCTTGGGGTTGCCGGTCGTGCCGCTCGTATAGCACATGTAGGCGGCGGAGCCCTCGTCGGTGACGTGGAAGTCGACCGGTGCGGCGTCGGCCAGCAGCGTCTCGTAGTCGAGCACCCGCGGGTCGTCGGGCACCTCGTTGTCGCCGCCGTCGTCCATCACGACCACGTGCCGGATGGTGGTCATGGTGTCGATCAGCGGCCACAGCAGCGGCAGCACGGTGCGGTCGACGAAGACGACCTCGTCCTCGGCGTGGTTGGCGATGTAGGTCAGCTGCTCGGGGAACAGCCGGATGTTGAGCGTGTGCACCACCCGGCCGCTGCACGGCCCGGCGAAGTACAGCTCCAGGTGCCGCTGGCTGTTCCAGCCGAAGGTGCCGATCCGGCCGTCGGCGCTGATGCCCAGGGTGTCGAAGACGCCCCCGAGCCGGCGGGTCCGCTGCGCCCACTCGGCGTAGGTGGACCGGGTCCGGCCAGCCGGGCCGTCGGTGACGATCGCGACGTCGCCGTGGTGCTGCTCGGCGTGCCGGAAGATCGTGTCGATGGTCAGGGGGACGTCCTGCATCAGCCCGCGCATGGCCGCATGGTGCCAGTGACCGCGCTCACGTTCCACCCGTCCCGGCATCCCCGGGGACCGGACCGGTTCCGCTCCGCCGTCGACAGCTCACCCGATGGAGTGGTGCACGACCGGTCGTCCGCCCGGGCCTCCCGCTGATGAACGGGCCGTTACGCGACCGTGACGATCCATCTCGGTCACAGGGGTTGACGGCACAGGGTTGTTAGCGTTCACACTGTGTCGCTCGCACAGATGCGGGCCTGCGCCCTCTGGCGGCAGATGTCTCGAAGGAGAGATGTGGCAGTGAACAAGAAGCTGGGGCTGACCGCCCTGGGCGCCGCACTGGCAGTCGGCCTCACGGCCTGTGGTGGCAGTGGCGCCGGCGGCGGCTCGAACGACACCGCGAGCAGCGACCCTGCGGACCTGACGATCGGCGTCTCGATGCCGACGCAGACCTCCGAGCGCTGGATCGCCGACGGCGAGGCCGTGCAGAGCCAGCTGGAGGACGCCGGCTACGAGGTCGACCTCCAGTTCGCGAACGACGACATCCCGACCCAGGGTCAGCAGATCGACCAGATGATCACCGAGGGCGCCGACCTGCTGGTCGTCGCCGCGATCGACGGCACCGCGCTGAGCAGCCAGCTGCAGGCCGCTGCCGACGCGGACATCCCGGTCATCAGCTACGACCGCCTGATCCGCGACACCGAGAACGTCGACTTCTACGTGAGCTTCGACAACTACAAGGTCGGCGTCGCGCAGGGCACCGCGCTCCTGGTGGGCCTGGGCATCCTGAACAAGGACGGCTCGCAGGGCACCGCCACCGGGCCGTTCAACATCGAGCTGTTCGCCGGCTCGCTGGACGACAACAACGCCGCCTTCTTCTTCAACGGCGCGTTCGACACCCTCAAGCCCTTCATCGACGACGGCACCCTCGTCGTGAAGTCGGGCCAGACGAGCATCGAGCAGGCCGCCACCCTGCGCTGGGCGCAGGAGACGGCCCAGAAGCGCATGGAGGACCTCCTCACCGGCAGCTACAACGACGGCACCAAGGTCAACGGCGTGCTCTCGCCCTACGACGGCATCTCGCGCGGCATCATCACCGCCCTGCAGAACGCCGGCTACGGCCCGAACCTGACCTCGACCCCGACCCCGCTGCCGGTGGTCACCGGTCAGGACGCCGAGATCGCCTCGGTCAAGCTGATCAACGACGGTGTCCAGAGCTCCACGATCTTCAAGGACACCCGCACCCTCGCCGCCCAGGCCGTCACCGCGGCCCAGGCGTTCCTCGAGGGCAACGAGCCCGAGGCCAACGACACCGAGACCTACGACAACGGTGTCAAGGTCGTCCCCTCGTACCTGCTGCCCATCGAGACGGTCTACAAGGACGACATCCAGTCGGTCCTGATCGACTCCGGTTACTGGACGGCCGACGAGGTCGCCAAGGGCCAGGCCGGCTGACCCACCGCACCACGGACCCGGCCGGGCTCGGCAGCACGACTGCCGAGCCCGGCCGGTACCACCTCCCGAGCCTGCCCCTCCGGACAGATCGGGACAGCCCGGGAGCCGGGCACCCGAACAAGGGCCGGGTGGCGCACACTCGGTCCGTCATCCCCCAGAGAGGCAAGGACGACGGCGTCCATGGACGACTACATCCTGGAGATGCGCTCCATCACCAAGACGTTCCCCGGCGTGAAGGCGCTGTCGGACGTGTCACTCGCGGTGCGGCGCGGCGACGTCCACGCCATCTGCGGTGAGAACGGCGCCGGCAAGTCGACGCTGATGAAGGTCCTGTCCGGGGTCTACCCGGCCGGCTCGTACGACGGCGAGATCGTCTACGACGGCGAGGTGCAGAAGTTCGGCAGCATCCGCGACAGCGAGCACCAGGGCATCGTGATCATCCACCAGGAGCTCGCGCTGGTGCCCTACCTGTCCATCGCGGAGAACATCTTCCTGGGCAACGAGCGCAAGGGCCGCAACGGCCTGATCGACTGGAACAAGGCCAACGCCGAGGCTGCCGCGCTGCTCGCCGAGGTCGGCCTGACGGAGAACCCGGTCACCCCGGTCGGCACCCTCGGCGTGGGCAAGCAGCAGCTGGTCGAGATCGCCAAGGCGATCTCCAAGGACGTGAAGCTGCTCATCCTCGACGAGCCGACCGCGGCGCTGAACGACACCGACTCCGCGCACCTGCTGGACCTGCTGCGGCGCTTCCGCGACCGGGGCATCACCTCGATCATCATCTCGCACAAGCTGAACGAGATCGTGGCGATCGCGCAGCACACCACGATCATCCGCGACGGGAAGACCGTGGAGACGCTCGACATGAGCGCCCCGGACGTCGACACCGACCGGATCATCCGCGGCATGGTCGGCCGCGACCTGGAGTCCTACTACCCCGACCGCGAGTCGCACCCCGGCGAGGAGGTGCTGCGCGTCGAGGGCTGGACCGTCCGGCACCCCACCCAGGACCGGCTCGTCGTGGACCACGCCGACTTCAACGTGCGGGCCGGTGAGGTCATCGGCATCGCCGGCCTCATGGGCGCCGGGCGCACCGAGCTGGCGATGAGCATCTTCGGGCGCTCCTACGGGCGCTACGAGGAGGGCCGCGTGTTCGTGCACGGCCGCGAGGTCAAGGCCCGCAGCGTCTCCGAGGCCATCGACCACGGCATCGCCTACGCCACCGAGGACCGCAAGAAGTACGGCCTCAACCTCATCGAGGACATCCGGCGCAACGTCTCCGCGGCCGCCCTGTCCAAGCTCTCCACCCGGGGCTGGGTCAACGGCAACGAGGAGACCAAGATCGCCGAGGACAGCCGGCGCGACATGAACATCAAGGCGCCGAGCGTCTCGTCCATCGTCGGCAAGCTCTCGGGCGGCAACCAGCAGAAGGTCGTGCTGTCCAAGTGGCTGTTCACCGACCCGGACGTGCTGATCCTCGACGAGCCGACCCGGGGCATCGACGTGGGCGCCAAGTACGAGATCTACACGATCATCAACAAGCTGGTGGCGGCCGGCAAGGCCGTCATCGTCATCTCGTCCGAGCTGCCCGAGCTGCTCGGCATCTGTGACCGCATCTACACGCTCTCGGCCGGGCGCATCACCGGCGAGCAGCCGGTTCGTGAGGCCACCCAGGAGAGCCTCATGAAGCTGATGACCAAGGAGAGGGAGCTCGCAGCATGACCAGGACCGTGGGGCCACAGCCCGGGGCATCACCGGAGACCAACCAGACCCCGGCGGAGGTCGCCGACGCGCAGGCCCAGGCCACCAAGGTCGGCACCAGCGACATCCGCGAGCTGCTCACCCGCAACCTCCGGCAGAGCGGCATCTACATCGCGTTCTTCGTCGTGGTGGTGCTGTTCGCCATCCTGACCGGCGGCACGTCGCTCAGCCCGGGCAACATCACCAACATCGTCCTCCAGTACTCCTACGTGCTGGTGCTGGCGATCGGCATGGTCATCGTCATCATCGCCGGCCACATCGACCTGTCGGTGGGCTCGGTCGTCGCGCTGACCGGTGCCACCTCCGCCGTCCTGGTCATCCGGCAGGGCGCGCCGTGGTGGGTCGGCATGCTCGCGGCGATCGCCGTCGGCCTCCTGGTCGGCGTCTGGCAGGGCTTCTGGGTCGCCTACGTCGGGATCCCGGCGTTCATCGTGACCCTGGCCGGCATGCTCATCTTCCGCGGGCTGACGCTGCAGGTGCTGGACAACATCTCGCTGTCGCCGTTCACCCCGGAGTACCAGAAGGTCTCCAGCGGCTTCCTCAACGGCCTGCTCGGCGGCAACGGCTACGACGCCTTCACGCTGCTCATCGGTGCGCTCGCGGTGGCCGGCTACGCGGTCAGCGGCTTCCGCACCCGGGTGGCGCGGATCCGCTACAAGCAGCCGGTGGAGAGCTTCCCGCTCTTCGTCGCCCGGGTCGTCGTCGTCGCCGCCGTGGTCATGTACTTCGCCTGGCAGCTGGCCCACGCCCGCGGCCTGCCGATCGTGCTGATCATCCTGGGTGTGCTGATCACCGTCTACGGCATGATCACCAAGCGCTCGGTCTTCGGGCGCCAGGTGTACGCCATCGGCGGCAACCTGGCGGCGGCCACGCTGTCCGGTGTCAAGGTCCGGATGGTCAACTTCTGGATCTTCGTCAACATGGGCTTCCTGGCGGCGGTCGCGGGGATCATCTACTCCTCGCGCTCCAACGGTGCGCAGCCGGCGGCCGGGCAGAACTTCGAGCTCGACGCCATCGCGGCCGCCTTCATCGGTGGCGCCGCCGTCACCGGTGGTGTCGGCACGGTGGCCGGCGCGATGGTCGGTGGTCTGCTCGTCGCCGTCCTGAGCAACGGCATGCAGCTGCAGGGCGTCGACCAGTCGATCCAGTCGGTCATCAAGGGCCTCATCCTGCTGCTCGCCGTCGCCTTCGACGTCTACAACAAGCGGCGGGCCGGCTCCTCCCGCTGACGGTCCGCAGGACCACCGACGGGGGGCGGCAACGTGGCCGCCCCCATGAAGGAGGCGACCGTGCTGCCCGAGGGGGCGCCGCGAGCGTTGGGCATGTCGGACGTCGCGGCTCGGGCCGGCGTCTCGCACCAGACCGTGTCCCGGGTCGTCAACGGCCACCCGAACGTCGCCGCGAGCACCCGGGAACGCGTGCTCCGGGCCATCGCCGAGCTGGGCTACCGGCCCAACGCGGCGGCCCGGGCGCTGGTCACCGGGTCGTCGCGGACGATCGGCCTGGTCACCTCGCACATCAACCAGTACGGCCCGGCGCAGACCCTGCTCGGGCTCGAGCAGGCCGCCCGGGCGGCCGGCTACTCGCTGAGCGTCGCGATCCTCGACGACGACAGCGAGCGGGCGATGCGCGAGGCGGTCGACCGGTTCGTCGCGCAGTCGGTCGACGCGGTGGTGGCGCTGTCCACCTACGGCCAGGCCGTCGACGCGCTGCGCCGGTTCACCGCGCCGGTGCCGCTGATCGCGGTCCAGGTGGGCCGGGGTGAGCAGCACCCGACCGTCTGGGTCGACCAGGAGCTGGGTGCCGAGCTCGCCGTCCGGCACCTGCTCGACCTCGGCCACCGCACCGTCCACCACGTCACCGGTCCGGTCGACTCGCTGGAGGCGCGGGGCCGGGTGCGGGGCTGGCGCCGGGCGCTGATCGAGGCCGGGGCGCCGGTGCCCGAGCCGGTCGAGGGCGACTGGATGGCCTCGGCCGGGTACGCCGCCGGCCGCCGGCTGGCCGGGCTCCGCCGGCAGGGCGCGGACGTCACCGCGGTCTTCCTCGCCAACGACCAGATGGCCCTCGGGCTGCTGAACGCGCTGACCGAGGAGGGCGTGCACGTGCCGCGGGACATCAGCGTGGTCGGCTTCGACGACGTCCCGGAGGCCGCGTACTACTCCCCGCCGCTCACCACGGTCCGGCAGGACTTCGCCGAGCTGGGTCGCCGCGGGGTCCAGCTGGTGCTGTGCCGGCTGCACGGCGAGGACCTGCAACCCGATCCGGTGGTGCCGCAGCTGGTCGTGCGACGCTCCACCGGCCCGGTTTGACCGCTGCTGTTGTTAACGCTAACAATCATCCCCCGCCGCGTCCCGCGGCCGACGGTCCGCTGGGACCAGCCTCTCGGCGGGAGCCGGGGAAGGAGCTCCTGACATGACGACGGACGCCGCCACGGCGATCACCGCGGGTCGCACGGCCCTCGGCATCGAGCTCGGGTCGACCCGGATCAAGGCGGTGCTGATCGGTCCCGACCACGCACCGCTCGCCGTCGGGAGCCACGACTGGGAGAACCAGCTCGTCGACCGGCTGTGGACCTACTCGTTGGACACCGTGTGGTCCGGGCTGCAGCGCAGCGTCGCGGCCCTGGCCGAGGACGTGCGGCGACGCCACGGCGTCGAGCTCGCCGGGGTCGGCGCACTCGGCGTCTCGGCGATGATGCACGGCTACCTCGCGTTCGACGCCGACGGCGGGCTGCTGACGCCGTTCCGCACCTGGCGCAACACGAACACCGGCCGCGCGGTGGAGCGGCTGAGCGCCGAGCTCGGCCAGAACATCCCGCACCGGTGGAGCGTGGCGCACCTCTACCAGGCGGTGCTCGACGGCGAGGAGCACGTCGGCCGGATCGACCACCTGACGACCCTGGCCGGCTACGTGCACTGGCAGCTCACCGGCCGCAAGGTGCTCGGCATCGGCGACGCCAGCGGCATGTTCCCGATCGCCGCGGGCACCGCTGGGTACGACACCGCGATGCTCGCCCGGTTCGACCAGCTGGCCGCCGAGGCGGGGGCCGAGCTGGAGCTCGCCGCGCTGCTGCCGGCCGTCGCCGTCGCCGGGGAGCCGGCCGGCACGCTCACCGAGGCCGGCGCACGGCTGCTCGACCCCACCGGGTGGCTGCAGCCCGGCGTCCCGCTCTGCCCCCCGGAGGGCGACGCGGGCACCGGGATGGTGGCCACCAACTCGGTCGCCCCGCGCACCGGCAACGTCTCGGCCGGCACCTCGATCTTCGCCATGGTCGTGCTCGAGCGGGAGCTGTCCCGGGCGCACCGCGAGCTGGACCTGGTGACCACGCCGGCCGGTGACCCGGTGGCGATGGTGCACTGCAACAACGGCGCCAGCGAGCTCGACGCCTGGGCCGGGCTGTTCGGCCAGTTCGCCCGCGCGCTGGGCGCCGAGGCCGACTCCGCGACGGTGTTCCGGACGTTGTTCACCGCCGCGCTCGACGGGGCCGGCGACGGCGGCGGGATGCTCGCCTACAACTACCTCTCCGGCGAGCCGATCACCAAGCTCGAGGAGGGCCGCCCGCTCTTCCTCCGGTCCCCGGACAGCCCGCTGGACCTCGGCTCGTTCATGCGCACGCACCTGTACTCCTCGCTGGCCACCCTGCGCATCGGCATGGACGTGCTGCAGAAGGCCGAGGGCGTGCGGCTGGACCGGATGTTCGCCCACGGCGGCCTGTTCAAGACCGAGGGCGTGGCGCAGCGGTTCCTCGCCGCCGCGATCGACACCCCGGTCTCGGTCGGCGACGTCGCTGCCGAGGGAGGCGCCTGGGGGATCGCCGTGCTGGCCGCCTTCGCCGCCGGGCGCTCGCCGGAGCAGGGCCTGGCCGACTACCTCGACGGCACGGTCTTCACCGACGCGAGCCTGCAGACCGCCGAACCCGACCCCGCCGACGTCGCGGGCTTCGACGCCTTCATGCAGCGGTACCTCGCCGGCCTCCCGGTCGAGCGGGCCGCCGTGGAGCACGTGGCCGTCGGTGCCCCGACCACCCCCGAGAGCCAGGAGCAGCCGGCATGACCGCCCCGACCGAGAACGGCACGCACCGTGAGCAGCGCGAGCACGTCGCGGCGCTGCACGCCTACCTGACCCGCTACGAGCTGGTCACCTGGACCTCGGGCAACGTCTCCGAGCGGGTGCCCGGCGAGGACCTGTTCGTCATCAAGGGCAGCGGGGTCGAGTACGACCAGCTGACCTGGGAGGGCATCACCGTCTGCGACCTCGACGGCAACCCGCTCGACGGCGTCCGGGCACCGTCGTCCGACACCGCCGCGCACGCCTACGTCTACCGGCACATGCCCGAGGTGAACGGCCAGGTGCACACGCACAGCACCTACGCCGCGGCCTGGGCGGCGCGGCACGAGGAGATCCCCTGCGTGCTCACGGCGATGGCCGACGAGTTCGGTGGGCCGATCCCGGTGGGGCCGTTCGCGCTGATCGGCGACGACTCCATCGGCCAGGGCATCGTCGCGACGCTGCAGGGGCACCGCTCGCCGGCGGTGCTGATGAAGAACCACGGCGTGTTCACCATCGGGCCCTCGGCCAAGGCCGCGGTCAAGGCCGCCGTCATGACCGAGGACGTCGCCCGGACCGTGCACCTGTCGCGGCAGCTCGGGGAGCCCGTCCCCATCGCGCAGGCGGACATCGACTCGCTGTACGCGCGCTACCAGAACGTCTACGGACAACGTTGAGAGAGGACCACCCCGTGCCCTTCGAAGGTCAGGAGATCTGGTTCCTCACCGGCAGCCAGGGGCTGTACGGCGAGAAGACCCTCCAGCAGGTCGCCGAGCAGTCCCAGCGCGTCGCCGCGACGCTGGACGGCGCCGACGCCGTCCCGGTCCGGGTGGTCTGGAAGCCGGTGCTCACCGACGCCGGCGCCATCCGCCGGATCATGGGCGAGGCGAACGAGGACCCGGCCTGCCTGGGCGTGATCACCTGGATGCACACCTTCTCCCCGGCGAAGATGTGGATCTCCGGGATCGACGCGCTGCGCAAGCCGCTGTTGCACCTGCACACCCAGGCCGACGCCGCCCTCCCCTGGGCGACGATCGACATGGACTTCATGAACCTCAACCAGGCCGCCCACGGCGACCGGGAGCACGGGTTCATCCTGACCCGGCTGCGCACCCCGCGGACCACGGTCGCCGGGCACGCGGCCAACCCGCGGGTGCAGGCCCGCGTCGGGTCGTGGGCGCGCGCCGCCGCCGGTGCCGCCGCGGCCCGCGGGCTCAAGCTGGCCCGGTTCGGCGACAACATGCGGAACGTGGCGGTGACCGAGGGCGACAAGGTCGAGGCCGAGATCCGCTTCGGCATGTCGGTGAACACCTGGGGCGTCAACGACCTCGTCGCCGTCGTCGACCAGGTGTCCGACGCCGAGGTCGACGCGGTGGTGGCCGAGTACGGCGACCTGTACGAGATCGAGGCCGACCTCCGGCCCGGCGGCGAGCGGCACGACAGCGTCCGCTACCAGGCCCGGATCGAGGTGGCGCTCCGCTCGTTCCTCACCGACGGCGGGTTCGGCGCGTTCACCACGAACTTCGAGGACCTCGGCGGGCTGCGCCAGCTCCCCGGCCTCGCCGTCCAGCGGCTGATGGCCGACGGGTACGGCTTCGGTGGCGAGGGCGACTGGAAGACCTCGGCGTTGCTGCACGTGCTCAAGACCGCTGCCCAGGGCCTGCCCGGCGGCACCTCCTTCATGGAGGACTACACCTACGACCTGGCCTCGGACACCCCGAAGATCCTCGGCGCGCACATGCTCGAGGTCTGCCCGTCGATCGCCGGTGAGCGTCCGCGGCTCGAGGTGCACCCGCTGGGCATCGGCGGCCGCGAGGACCCGGCGCGGCTGGTGTTCGACGCTGCTCCGGGCGCCGGGATCACGCTGGGCTGGTGCGACCTGGGCGACCGGTTCCGCTGGGTCTCCAACGTCGTCGACGTGGTCGAGCCGTCGGAGCCGCTGCCGAACCTGCCGGTCGCCCGCGCGGTGTGGGAGCCCCGGCCGGACTTCGAGACGGCGACCGAGGGCTGGCTCACCGCCGGCGGGCCGCACCACACGGTGCTGTCCACCCAGCTCGGGGCCGAGGAGCTCACCGACCTGGCCGAGGTCTTCGACACCGAGCTGGTGCTCATCGACTCGGACACCACCCGCCGCAGCCTGGCCAAGGAGCTGCGCTGGAGCGCCGCCTACCACCGCCTCGCCCAGCGCCTCTGACGCACTGAGTGGAGTGCCAGGGCGCGGTTTCCGCGCCCCTGGCACTCCGCTCAGCGGGTGAGGACGACGGGCAGGTCGTACAGGCCGCGCATCACGAACTCGGGACGACGCCGGGCGGGGGCGCCGAGCTCGAGCGCCGAGGTGCGGCCCAGCAGCGCGCCGAAGGAGGCCTGCAGCTCCACCCGGGCCAGCGGCGCGCCGATGCAGAAGTGCACGCCGGCGCCGAAGGAGATGTGCGGGTTGTCCGCCCGGCCGACGTCGAGGGTGTCGGCGTCGGCGAACACGGCCGGGTCCCGGTTCGCGCTGCCCAGCAGTGCGGCGATCTTCTGCCCCCGCGCGACGGTGGCGCCGCCGACCTCGACGTCCTCGGTGGCCGTCCGCTCGAAGAGCTGCAGCGGCGAGTCGAAGCGCATCAGCTCCTCGATCGCGGTGGGCATCAGGCCGGGGTCGGCGCGCAGCCGGGCCAGCTCCGCGGGGTGCTCCAGCAGGGCCAGCAGGCCGTTGCCGCTGACGTTGACCGTCGCCTCGTGGCCGGCGTTGAGCAGCAGGATGCAGGTGGTGACCAGCTCGTCCTCGGTGAGCCGGTCGCCCTCCGCGTCCCGGACGGTGACCAGGTGGGTCAGCAGGTCCTCGCCGGGCGCCTGCCGCCGCTCGGCCGCCAGCTCCCGCAGGTAGGCCACGAACTCGTCGGCGGCCCGCTCGGCGGCGTCCTCGATCTGCGTCGTCCGGCCGTACTCGTACATCTTCACGATCGCGTTCGACCAGGGCCGCAGCAGCGGGCGGTCGGCCGCGGGCACCCCGAGCAGCTCGGCGATGACGGCGACCGGCAGCTCCTCGCTCATCCCGGACAGCACGTCGACCGGCGTCTGCCCGGCCGAGCGCTCGACCAGCTCGTCTACGAGCGAGTCGGCCAGCTCCTGCACCCAGGGCCGCAGCCGCTCGACGTGACCGCGGGCGAAGGCCGCGCTGATCAGCCGGCGCAGCCGGGTGTGCGTCGGCGGCTCCATCTCCAGGATCGCGTTCCGGTGGATCAGGTTGAAGCTCTCGAACCGCTCCGCCGGCGCCTTGTCCGACCAGATCCGGCCCAGCCGGCGGTCCCGCAGCACCGCGTTGACCTCCGGGTGGCCGAAGGCCAGCCACATGCCCAGCCCCTCGTGCCACTGGACGGCCCCGCGGGCCCGGGCGGCGGCGAACGCCGGGTAGGGGTCGGCGATGACGGCGGGGTCGGTCAGGTCGAGGGGCGCAGCAGCCAACGTCACCCGCGGAGCCTAATCGGAGGACCCCGGCGCCCCCGGCCCCTCGTGGGCTCGCGGCGGGGCACCGCGGTGGGGCCACTTACGCTGGCCCCATGGCCCGCACCACGACCCGCCGTCCCGCCGCCGCTCCCGCCGCCGCCGGGGAGGTCAACCCGAAGGCCCCCTGCCCGTGCGGCTCCGGCCGCCGCTACAAGCACTGCCACGGCTCCGGCTACGCCCCGCCCGTGCGCCGGCCGTTCGAGGGCCTGACCGGTGAGGCCGACTGGGTGGCGCTGCGCGAGCTGGTGCCGGCGGCGACCGCGACGCTGCGCACCACCGACGGCACGGACGTCGTCCTCGCCAGCGTGCTCCCCGGCGGGACGCCGGCGCTGGTCCGGGCCAACGGGCAGATCCTGCTGGGCCTGCAGCTGGCGACCTCCTCCGACGACATCAGCCGCGACCTGGGCACCTCCCTGGCCGCCGCGCTGGAGGCCCCCGCCGGCGCCCCGGTCGACCCGGGCCCGATCGGCGCCGCTGGCTCGGCCGGGCCCCGGCTGCAGGAGCTGCTGGACCCGAGCGCGCCGTTCGACGTCACCGTGCACGAGGACTTCGGCTTCTGGCTCGAGGGCGCCACCGTCGACCCCGCCGCCCAGGCCGGGCTGGCGCACGCCAACGAGATGGTCATGCCGACCGTGCGGCTCGAGGGGCTGGAGGCCGCCTACTGGTGCCGTCCCGGCGAGGAGCGGGCGCACGTCCGCTGGGTCCGCCCGGAGCCGGAGGAGGCGCTGCTGGACGCGCTGGCCCGGCTCTCCGCCGCCGAGCAGCTCACCCTCGGCGAGGGCACCCGCTACGCCGGGGCCTTCCGCGCGCACGGTCTCGTCGTCCCGGTGTGGGACGTCCCCGCCGACGTCCCCGGCGCGGAGTGGGCCGGCCCGTCGGCCGGGCTGCAGTCGCGGCTGGAGGCCGCGCTGGCGGTGACCGACCCGCTGACCGCCGACCAGCGCCGCGCCCGCGCCGGGCTGCTGTCCCGGCAGGTCACCCTGCGCTGAACCGGCCTACCGTGGGTGCCGTACTCGAGGGCTGAGGGGAAGGACGACGGGTGGACCACGACGGCATGGGCGGCATGGGGGGCATGCACCTGCCGGAGCTGCCGCCGACCGCGGCGCGGGTGCTGGGCCTGGACCTGGGCTCGGCCTCGCCGGTCGCCTGGCTGGCGGTGCTGCTGGCGGTCGGGTACGGCCTGGGCCTGTGGCGGCTGCAGCGGCGGGGCGTGTCCTGGCCGGTCGGGCGGACCGTCGCCTGGCTGGTCGGCTGCGCGTTGCTGTTCTACGTGACCGCGAGCGGTCTGCAGACCTACGGCATGGGCATGTTCAGCCTGCACATGGTCCAGCACATGGTGCTGACCATGCTGTCGCCGCTGTTCCTGCTGATGGGGGCGCCGGTGACGCTGGCGCTGCGCGGGCTGCCCGCCGTCCCCGGCCCGGCGGGCATGCCGCGCCGGGTGCTGCTCAGCTGCCTGCACAGCCGGCTGGCGCAGGCGGTCGCCTCACCGCTGTTCACCGTGCCGCTGTTCATCGCCAGCCTGTACGGCGTCTACTTCACCCCGGTGTTCGACGACCTGATGGCGTCGACCCCCGGGCACACGTTGATGCTGCTGCACTTCCTGGTCACCGGGCTGCTGTTCTTCGGCCCGATCCTGGCGGTCGACCCGTGGCCGCGGCAGTCCAGCCACGGCGGCCGGATGCTCGAGCTGCTGCTGCCGGCGCCGTTCCACGCCTTCTTCGGCGTCATCGTGATCATGAGCAACACGGTGCTGCTGTCCAGCTACGCGAACCCGCCGGCGTCCTGGGGCATCGACCCGCTCTACGACCAGGGCGCGGCCGGTGGCATCGCGTGGTCCTTCGGTGAGTTCCCGACGGTGCTGGTGCTCGCGGTGGTCTTCTTCTCCTGGACCCGGAGCGAGGAGCGGGCCAACCGGGCCGCCGACCGCAGCTACGAGCGGGCCGTCGCCCGCGGCGAGAGCGGCGAGGACCCCGCGCTGACCGCCTACAACGAGCGCCTCCGCCGGATGGCCGCCCAGAACCCCTGAGCAGTCGGGGCCATGTTGGCCAACATGGCCCTCAGGAGGGGCGGCGGCTGCGGGGGTGGTCGGCGGCGACCAGGGCCTGCACCAGGTCGGCGCGGGCCCGGGCCACCCGGGAGCGGATGGTGCCGATCGGGCAGCCCACCACCTCGGCCGCCTCGGCGTAGGGCAGCCCGATCAGCTGGGTGAGCACGAAGGCCTCCCGTCGCTCGGGCTCCAGCCGGTCCAGCACGTCCTGGGCGGCGACCGTGCCGGCGACCTCGTCAGCGGGCGCGTCGCGCTCCAGCGCGGCCAGGTCGGTGTCCTCGCCGACCAGCACCAGCCCGCGCCGCTTCCGGGTGCGCAGGTGGTCGGCGCAGACCCGGCGGGCGATGGACAGCAGCCAGGTGCGCAGCGACGAGCGGCCCTCGAACCGGGCCAGCGCCGGCAGCGCCCGCAGGTAGGTCTCCTGGGTCAGGTCCTCGGCCACCTGCCGGTCGGCGAGGTGGGCGCACAGCCGCCAGACGTCGGCCTGCGTCTCCCTGATCAGCGCGGCCTGCGCCGCCGTGTCCCCGCCGGCCGCCCGTGCCGCGAGACGTTCCAGCTGTCCCACGTCACCCTCCGGGAACTCCGCGTCCGTCGGCGGCGACTATGCCACCGTGGGCTGTGCAACATGTCGTGAGGCCGTCTCGGCGACGCTGGACGGCGAGTCGCCGGGCGTGCCGCAGCGCTGGGTCGACGAGCACCTGGCGGGGTGCCCGGCCTGCCGCGGCTGGGCCGACGCCGCCGCCGAGGTGACCCGGCGGGCCCGGCTGGTGCCCGCGCAGCCGGTGCCGGACGTGACCGCGGCCGTGCTGGCGCTGCTGCCGGCCGCCCCGTCCCGCCGGCGCCGGCACGGGTGGGACGCCGGGCTGCGGCTCGCCCTGCTGGCCGTCGGCGCCGGGCAGCTCGCGGTCAGCGTCCCGGCGCTGGCCGGCGGGATGACCGGCATGGCCGCCCCGGTGCACCTGACGCACGAGACCGGCGCCTGGAACCTCGGGCTGGCCGCCTGCTTCCTCGTCGTCGCCGTCCTGCCCCGGCTGGCCGCGGGCGCGCTGCCGTTCCTGCTCTCCTTCACCGCCGTGCTCAGCTGGGTCACCCTCGGCGACCTGCGCGCCGGGCAGGTGCACGCCGACCGTGCGGTGGCGCACCTGCTGCTGCTCGGCGGCGCGGTCCTGGTCAGCGCGCTGGCGCTGCGCCACCGGGCGCCGCGCAGCGGTCCCGGGGAGGCGTCCCGGCCGTGGTCGGACCGGCTGGCTGCCCGGCGGCGCCCCGACCCGGGCCGGACGGCGACCGGGCCGGTCGGCGTCGCGGCGGACTGGCCGCGGGACGCCACCGCGACCGCCGGGGAGCGCCGGGCGGCCTAGCCGGGCAGCGGCTCCCGCAGCACCGGGCAGGACATGCACCGCGGGCCGCCGCGACCGCTGCCCAGCTCGGAGCCGGAGATGGCGACGACCTCGATCCCGGCCGCCTCGAGCGCGGCGTTGGTGACCGTGTTGCGCTCGTAGGCGACCGCCAGCCGGGGGGCGAGGGCGAGGGTGTTGTTGCCGTCGTCCCACTGCTCGCGCTCGGCGGTCACCGGGTCCAGACCGGTGTCGATCACCCGGAGCCGGTCGATGCCCATCGCGGTGGCCGCGGCGGTCAGGAACGGCTGCGGCCCCTCCACCGACAGCTCCGTGGTGTCCGCGTCGTCGGGCAGCTCGCCCCCGGCGGTGACCGTCCAGGCCTGCAGCGAGCCGGCGACGGCGGGGTACATGACCATGGCGTCGACGTCGACCATCGTGCAGATGGTGTCCAGGTGCATCGTCGCCCGCTCCTGGGCGATCGGGACGACGAGCACCGTGCGCGCGAGCCCGCGGGCGAACACCCGGCGGGCCAGCCGCTCGGCGCCACCGGCCGTCGTCCGCTCGCCCACGCCGACGGCGAGCACGCCGGGGGAGAGCAGCAGCACGTCCCCGCCCTCCAGGTGCTCCAGCTGGGGGCCGTAGAGCTGGTCGACCCCGGCGAAGCGCGGGTGGTGGGCGTACAGCGCGGCGGTCAGCGCGCTCTCCCGGTCGCGGGCCGGCATGGCCAGCGAGGTCACCGCGACCTGGCTTCCGACCCACACCGACGAGTCGCGGGTGAACATCAGGTTGGGCAGCGGCGGGACGACGAACTCGCCCCGGCCCATCAGCCGGTAGGCCAGCCCGCGGCCGCCGCGCAGCTCGTCGTGGGCGACCCCGGTGATCAGCGCGGTGGCCAGGTCCTCGGGCGCCAGGTCCGACAGGTGCGCGGTGGTGGCGTGCCGCAGGGTGGCGCCCAGCCGCGGGTCGTCGACCGCGGCGGCGATCACCTCCGACCGGGCGGTGGGCACGCCCATCACCTCGGCCAGCAGCCGGTCCAGGTGCAGCACCTCGACGCCGCGGTCGGTGAGCGCGGCGGCGAAGGCGTCGTGCTCCTCCTGCGCGCGGGCCACCCAGGGCACGCCGTCGAACAGCAGCTGGTCGTTGTTGCGCGGGGTGAGGCGCCGCAGCTCGGCGCCGGGGCGGTGCAGCAGCACCGTGCGCAGCCGCCCCACCTCGCTGGTCACGCCCGTGCGAGCGGCGGCAGTCGTCATGGTGCCGAGCCTGGTCGATCACGGTCCGGTCGGCCAGCTCGGACGGGGGAGGCCCCGCCACCCCCGGCCGTGGTCCACTACGGCGGTGAGCCGACCCGACCCCGACCCGCGCCCCGACGCCCCGGCCGGCCCGCCGCGCTGGCTGCTGGTGATGCTCGCGGCCGGCACGTCGCTGCTCGTCGCCGCGGTGCTGGTCATGCTGCTCAGCGTCGCCGGGGTGGACCAGCTGAGCCGGGGCGGGTTCTTCGTGGTCGTCGTGGTGTCGGCGGTCGTCGGCGGCTCGCTGGTCCGGCTGCTCGCCCCGCGGCTGCCCCCGGTCCGCCGTCCGCCGCGGAGCTGACTCAGCCGGCCAGCCGGGAGAGCCCGACGGAGGCCCGGCGCAGCTGGTGCGGTGAGCCGACCCGGTGCGCCTGGGCCTGCGCGGCCCGCCACCAGCGGGCCGCACCGGCGGGGTCGCCGCGGTGCTCGGCGAACCGGCCGAGCAGCTCGTCGTAGCTGCCCAGGCTGAACGCCGGCGTGCCGAGCACCGCCTGCCGGCCGCTGAAGGGCAGCAGCGAGGCGACGGCGGCGTCCCACTCCGGCTCGTCGTCGAGCAGCAGCGCGCTCTCCGCCTGCAGCAGGACGGCGACGTCGCTGGCCCAGTCGCGCACCTCGGTGCGGCCCCAGCGGCGGCGCAGCCGCCACGCCTCACCCGGGTCGCCGCCCTCCGCGGCGGCCAGCACCGCCATCTCCCGGAGCAGCGGGCTGCCCTCGTCGCCGGTCTCCACCAGCAGGTCGAGCACGGTGTCCAGCCGGCGCTCGGCCCGCCGCAGCGCGAACAGGTGGGCGGCCCAGGCGTGCCGGGCGTGCGGGGTGACCACCCGGTACAGGTCGTAGGCCTCGGTGGTCAGCTGCTCGGCGGCGGCCGCGTCCCCGCGCAGCCAGGCGGCGCCCGCGGCCTGCCAGAGCACGTGCGGGCGCACCTCCGGGCCGGACAGCGACAGGGCCAGCCGCCGCGCCGCCGACAGGTCCTCGTCGAAGCCGGCCACGTCGGTGAGGTGCAACCGGATCGCGGCGCGGTGCAGCCGGGCGAAGAACTCCGTGCGCCGGGGCAGGCCGTGCCCGGCCAGGGCGAGCGCCTCGTCGGTCGCGGAGAGCCGCAGCTCCGCCGCCCCCGGCCGCCCCCACACCGCGAGCCCGTAGTTGTTCAGCGTCCTGCCGAGCAGCTCCGGGTCGCCGAGCTCGCGGGCCAGGGCGATCGCCCGCTCCGCGTGCCGCACGCCCCGGACCAGGTCCTGGCTGAACGCCAGCTCGACCCCGAGCGTGCCCAGCAGCCGGGCGGTGCGCCGCTGCTCCTCGACGGTGGGCGGACCCCCGCCCGGGTCGTCGGCCACGAGCCCCTCGAGCACGCCGACCATCGCGCGGTCGACCACCCCGTGCGGCCGCCAGTTCCACAGCGTCACCCCGCCCCAGACCGCCGCGGCGTCGGCCAGCCGGCAGCGGTCGCCGGACGCCTGGGCCGCCGTGATCGCCTCGGCCACCACCTGCTGGGCCTCCAGCAGGTGGCCGCTGCGGAGCAGGTCGTTGCCGAGTGCGGTGAGCAGGTCCAGCCGGCGGGTGACGTCGACGGGCGTGCTGCGGGCGAGCAGCCCCAGCGCGCGCCGGGTGTGCGCGGCGGCCTCGTCGTGGGCCAGCCGGCGCCGGGCGGCCTCGGCGGCGCGGACCGACCAGTGCAGCGCCCGCGCCGGGCCGAGCACCGGGGTCGCCTCGACGAAGTGGTGGGCGAGCCGCTCGTCCAGCGCGTCCCCGGGCGCGCCCAGGGCGTCGGGACCCTGCCGTTCCAGCGCCTCCGCCACCCGCCCGTGCAGCCGGGCCAGCCGCAGCCGGGGCATGTCGCCGAGCAGCACCTCGCGGACCAGCGCATGGGTGAACCGCCAGGTCCAGGCCGCCTGGCCGTCGACGACGAGGCCGACGGCGAGCGCGGTGTCCATCGCGACCACGGCCTGCTCCGGTGGCGTGCCGGCGGCCTCCAGGAGGTCCAGGCCCGCCTCCCGGCCGAGCACCGCCGCGACCTGCAGGACGTCGAGGGTCTCGGCGGGCAGCCGGGCCAGCCGGGTGCGCAGCACGTCCCGGACCGAGGGCGGGACCGGCGCGCGGTCCAGGTGCAGGTCGTGCGCCCCCACCATCCAGCGGGACAGCTCCACGACGAAGAAGGGGTTGCCGCCGGTGCGGTCGTGCACCGCCTCGGCGAGCCCGCGGTCACCCGCCGTCCCCAGCTGCGCCGCCAGCAGCGCGGAGACGTCGGCGGCGTCCAGGCCGGCCAGCACCAGCCGGGTGGTGGAGGCCTCGCGGCTGATCCGGGTCAGGCAGAGGGCCACCGCGCCGGGGAGGTCCTCCCCGACGGTGCGCACGGTGACCACCAGCAGCACCGGCGCCCGCAGGTGGCGGGCGAGGAGCCCGAGCAGCTGGACCGAGGTGGTGTCCGCGCCCTGCAGGTCGTCGAGCACCACGAGCACCGGCCGGGGGCCGGCCGCCTCGGTCAGCCGGCCGCACAGGTCCTGGAAGAGCTGGAAGCGGGCGGCGTCGGCGTCGTCCTCGTCGCCGGTGCCGGCCGGCTCCAGCGGCGGCCGGCCCAGCTGCTCGAGCACCTGGGTCCACGGCCACAGCGCCGGGGCGCCGGCCTCGTCGGCGCACCGGCTCCAGGCCACCGGCCAGCCCCGGTCCCGGGCCAGGTCCGCGGCCGCCTCGGCCAGCCGGGTCTTGCCGATGCCGGCCTCGCCCTCGAGCACGACGAGCCGGGCGTGCCCGGCGCCCACCTCGTCGACGACCGACGTCAGCCGGGCCAGCTCGGGCAGCCGGCCGACCAGCGTGGACGCCGGCGGCGCCGGACCGCCGGTGACCGACGGCGGCAGCTCGGGCCGGGGCAGCCGCTGGACCAGCCGGGGGTCCTGGGTGAGCACCGCGCGCTCCAGGTCGCGGAGCTCGGGGCCGGGGTCGATGCCCAGCTCCTCGCGGAGCAGCGCGGCGCACCGCCGGCAGGCGTCGAGCGCCTCGGCCTGCCGGTCGGCCTGGTACAGCGCGGTGACCAGCCGCGCCCACAGCCGCTCCCGCAGCGGGTTCTCCGCCACCAGCCGCTGCAGGTCGCTGATCGCGGCCTCCGGGCGGCCGAGCGCCAGCAGGGCGTCGCAGCGCCGCTCCTGCGCCCGCACGTGCAGCTCCACGATCCGCAGCCGCTCGGTGGACGCGCCCGGGGCGTCGCTGAGCTCGGCGAGCGGCTCACCCCGCCACAGGTCCATCGCCCGGTCGAGCAGCGCGACCCCGCGGTCCGGGTCGCCGGCGGTCACCGCCCGGTCGCCGTCCTCGACGAGCCGGGTGAAGACCAGCAGGTCCAGGTCCTCCTCCGCCACCTGCACCGCGTAGCCGGGGGGCCGGGTCAGCAGCACCGCCGGTGCCTGGCGCGGGCCGCGACCGGGCTCCAGCGCCCGGCGCAGCTGGGAGACGTAGGACTGCAGCGTGCCGGTGACGGTCGGCGGCGGGTCGTCGCCCCACAGCGTGTCGACGATCCGGTCGATCCCGACCACCCGGCCCGGCTGGCTGAGCAGCAGGGTGAGCAGCGCCCGCGGCTTCGCGCCGACGAGCTCCACGACGCGGCCGTCCTGCCCGGTCACCTGCAGCGGGCCGAGGACGTCGAAACGCACGCCCGGAGTATGGAGTGCCCGGCTGCTCCCGGACAGGGTCTGCGGCCCGGTCCACCAGCGCGGTCACCAGCGCGGTCACCAGTGGACCACCAGTGCCCCGCAAGCCGCGGTCAGCAGGGTGGGTGCCGTCCCGACCACCCCGCGGCGTCGCCGCGGACCACCGGCGAGGAACCCCCCGCGATGAGCATCACCGCCCCCGTCCCCACCCCGGCCGACGACGTCCCCGTCCTGCGGCTGCCGACCCCGCCGCTGCCGACGCCGGCCGACGTCGACCTCCTGCGCGGCCGCGTGCACGGCCCGGTCTACCGGGACGGCGACGGCGCCGAGGACGGCATGGCCGCCGAGGTCGCCTGCTGGAACGCCGCCGTGGAGCACCGGCCGGCGGTGGTCGTCGGCGCGACCTGCGCGGCCGACGTGGTCGCGGCCGTCCGGTGGGCCGCCGAGCACCGGCTGGCCGTCGCCGTCCAGGCGACCGGGCACGGCCCGGCGCGCGCGGCGACCGGCTGCCTGCTGGTCTCCACCCGGCGGATGCAGGGCGTCGCGGTCGACCCCTCCCGGCGGAGCGCCCGGGTCCAGGCCGGCGTCAAGTGGGCCAAGGTGCTCGAGGCGGCCACCGAGCACGGCCTGACGCCGCTGGTCGGGTCCTCCTCGGACGTCGGCGCCATCGGGTACACCGTCGGCGGCGGCATGGGCCCGCTCGGCCGCAAGCACGGCTTCGCCGCCGACCACGTGACCGCGGTCGAGGTCGTCACCGCCGACGGCGTGCTCCGCCGGGCCAGCGCCGACGAGGAGCCGGAGCTGTTCTGGGCGGTGCGCGGCGGGAAGTCCAACCTCGGCATCGTCACCGCGATGGAGATCGGGCTGGTGCCCGGGGACGCGCTCGTCGGGGGAGGGCTGTTCTTCGCCGGCGAGGACGCCGCCGCCGTCCTGCACGCCTTCCGGACCTGGGCCCCGGCCCTGCCGGAGGAGGTCACGCCGTCCCTGGCGGTGCTCCGGCTGCCGGTGCTGGAGGAGCTGCCGCCGCCGCTGCGCGGGCAGACCGTGGTGCACCTGCGGTTCGCCTCGACCGGGCTGGACCCCGCCGAGGCCGACCGGCTGCTGGCCCCGATGACGACCGCCGGGCGCATCCTGCTCGGCTACGTGGGCCCGATCCTGCCCACCGAGCTGGACAGCGTGCACGTGGACCCGGTCGACCCGATGCCGGTGTGGGAGAAGGGCATGCTGCTCCGCGAGCTGCCGGCGGAGGCGGTCGAGGCGTTCCTGGCCACCGCCGGCCCGCAGCAGCAGGTGCCGTTGATCGCCGCGGAGCTCCGGCTGATGGGCGGGGCACTGGGCCGCCCGCCGGCCGTGCCGAACGCGGTCTCCGGCCGGGACGCGGCGTGGTCGCTCTTCGTCTGCGGGCCGGCCGCGCCGGGGCTGACCGAGATCGTGTCGGCGGCCGGTCGCGGGGTGCTGGCGGCGCTGCGGCCGTGGGCGGCACCCGGCTGCCTGGTCAACTTCCTGGGCGACGTCGCCGGGCCCGACGAGGTCCTCGCCGCCTACCCGCCGGCCGTGGCCGAGCGGCTGCTGGAGGTCACGGCGCAGGTCGACCCCGACCGGGTGTTCAGCCACGGCTACGCCGTCACCGAGCGCGCCGCCTGACCGCAGCGCCCTGCCGCCCCGCTGCTCCCGCCCCTGACCCCGGCGGGGCAGCGGGGCCGGCACGCGCTCAGGCGGTGGTCGGGGTGCCGTTCGTGCGGGGCAGCAGGCTGGACAGCCCGGCCCGGGCCAGCACCGGCCGCAGGTGGTCGGGCAGCGCGGTCAGCTCCAGCTCCCCACCGCGCCGGCGGGGCTTGCGGGCCAGGTGCACCAGCAGCTCGAGCCCGGCCGGGCCGAGCTCGGTCACCGCGCCCAGGTCGGCGCGGGCCGGCCAGGAGGCGGGCGGCACCAGCAGGCGGAAGCGGCGCACCACCTCGCGGTCGACGGCCCCGCTGAAGCGCAGCAGCGGCCCGGTCGCGTCCTCGGCCCAGACGACCTCGCCGCCCGGACGGGGGTCGCTGTCCGTGGCCATGTCGGTCCGGTACCCCCACCGAGGTGCCGAAACGTCAGTCGGGCAGCAGCACCCCCGGGTTGCAGATGCCCTGCGGGTCGAGCCGCTGCTTGACGCTGCGCAGCACGTCCACGCCCAGCGGGCCGATCTCCTGCGCCAGCCACGGCCGGTGGTCGGCGCCGACCCCGTGGTGGTGGGTGAGCGTGCCGCCGGCCGCCAGCAGCGCGTCGGTGGCCGCGCGCTTGGCGGTGAGCCACTGCTGGATCGGCAGGTCGTCGTCCCGGTCGGCCAGCACCGTCAGGTAGAGCGACGCGCCGGTCGGGTACCCGTGGGACACGTGCGTCATCACCAGCGGGCGGCGGCCCGGGCCGGTCAGCGCCCCGCGCAGCGCCCGGCGGACGGCGTCGTAGACCCCGGGCAGCGCGCTCCAGGTGGCCGCCGTCTCCAGCGTCTCGACCAGCAGCCCGTTGTCCAGCAGCCGGTCCCGCAGGTAGGGGGCGGCGAACCGGTGCCGCACCCAGGACCTGCCGACCCGGCTGCCCAGCCGCACCGCGCCGCCGTCGCGCAGCACCGAGGAGGCCGCCGACCGGCGGGCGCGGACGATCGTCGGCAGCCCCTCCCAGCCGACCACCAGCAGGCAGCCGGCACCGCGCCGCCGGGCACGCAGCGTGCCCCGCAGCACCCGGGCGCCGAGGCCGCCGGACTGGCGCAGCGAGACCCGGGTCTCGTCGGGGTCGGACAGCCGGACGACGTCGGGCAGGAGGTCGTGCCGGGCCAGCCGCTGCAGCGCCGCCAGCCCCGCCGCCCAGCTGCGGAACGACCAGCCCTCGTACTGCGAGCTCCGCGGCCTCGGCCGGACCCGCAGCCGCAGCTCGGTGATGACGCCGAGGGTGCCCTCCGACCCCAGCGCGAGGCCGAGCAGGTCGGGGCCGGCCGCCGACGCCGGCGGGTTCCCGAGCTCCAGGACCCCGGACGGCGTGGCCAGGGTGAGCCCGGCGACGAGGTCGTCGAAGCGGCCGACCCCGGTGGAGGACTGCCCGGCCGACCGGGTCGCCGCGTACCCGCCGAGGGTGGCGAACTCCCAGCTCTGCGGCAGGTGGCCGAGGGTCAGCCCGTCGGCGGCCAGCGCCTCCTCCAGCGCCGGCCCGCGCATCCCCGGCCCGACGGTGACCAGCGCCGAGGGCACGTCCAGCCCCCGGACGCCGGCCATCCGGCGCAGGTCGACCGCGACCACGGGCCGGTCGTCGGCGTCGGTGCCGGCCAGGCCGCCGACCACGCTGGTGCCGCCGCCGAAGGGCACGACCACCACGCCGAGCTCGCCGCAGGTGCGCAGCAGGGCGGCGACCTGCTCGGTGCCGTCGGGCAGCAGGACGGCGTCCGGGGCGTCGCTGGCGTCCCCGCCGCGCCGCCGCAGCAGGTCGAGGTAGCTCTTGCCGCCGGCGTGGCCGAGCCGGGCGTGCCGGTCGTCGAGCACGGCGTCCTCGCCCAGCAGCGCGACGAACCGGGCGCGGGCGTCCGCGGGCAGCCGGGAGGGGGCCAGCCGGATGTCGCGCACCGGCACCGGCGGCGTCGGTCGCGGCGTCCAGCCCAGCTCCCGCGCCAGCAGCGCGCGCGCGGCCCGGGGCAGCCCGTCGCCGGAGTCCGGGGCGAGCTCCAGCACGCCGTCGTCGGGGGCGGTGGCGCCCTCCCGGGCGGCCACCGTCGCGACGCGGTCACCCGAGGGGCCCCAGCCCTGGACGGTGAGTTCGGGGAGGTCAGCCACGGCTACAGTCTGCCGGTGCCCGGGCGCCGCTCGACGGACCTCCACCTCCCCGGGGTGCTCGGCCCCCGGCGGCGCGCCCGCGACCTGGCCGTCCTGACCGGCTCCGGCGTCGACGTGCTGGTCGTCGGCGGCGGCGTCACCGGCGCCGGGGTGGCCCTGGACGCCGCGGCCCGGGGGCTGACCGTCGCGCTGTGCGAGCGGACCGACCTGGCGGCCGGCACCAGCCGCTGGTCGTCCAAGCTGGTGCACGGCGGGCTGCGGTACCTGGCGCACGGCGAGCTCGGCCTGGCCCGGGAGAGCGCCCGCGAGCGCGCCGTCCTCATGGGGGTCACCGCGCCCCACCTGGTCCGGCGGCTGCCGTTCCTGGTCCCGGACGCCGCCGGCCGGGACGTCACCGCCCTCGCCGCCCTGGGCGGCCGGCTGGGCGACGCGGTCCGGGTCTCGGTGCGCGGCGGGCGCCGGTCGCTGCCCGGCACGTCGCGGGTCCCGGCGGGCGAGGTGTCCCGGCTGGTGCCCGCGGTCCGGGCCGGCCGGGGCGGCGTCGTCTTCTGGGACGGGCAGCTGGTGGACGACGCCCGGCTGGTCGTGGCGCTGGCGCGCACCGCCGCGGCGTACGGCGCCCGCGTCCTCACCGGGGCGACGGTGACCGGGGTCGACGGCGACCGGGTGCAGCTGACCGTCGACGGCACCGCGACGACCGTGCGCGCCGGGGTGGTGGTCAACGCGACCGGGGTGTGGACCCAGCGGCTGGCGCCCGAGGTCCGGCTGGTGCCCTCGCGGGGCTCGCACCTGGTGCTGCCGGCCGCCCTGCTGGGCTCGCCGACGGCGGCGCTGACCGTGCCGCTGCCCGGCTCCCGGTCCCGGTACGTGTTCGCCCTGCCCCAGGACCGCGGGCTGGTGTACCTGGGCATCACCGACGAGCCGGTGACCGGGCCGGTGCCCGACGACGACCCGGTGCCGAGCCCCGCGGAGGTGCAGCAGCTGCTGGCCACGGTCAGCCAGGTGCTCGACGTGCCGCTGGTGCCCGGCGACCTGGTCGGCGCGTACGCGGGGCTGCGCCCGCTCGTGCTGCCCGCCTCCGCCGGCACCGGGCCCGGCGACGCCACCGCCGACCTCTCCCGCCGGCACCTGCTGCGCTGGGACGGCCCGGTGCTCACCGTCGTCGGCGGGAAGCTGACCACCTACCGCGCGATGGCGGCCGACGCGGTGGACGCCGTCGTCGTCCGGCTGGGCCGGGGTGCCCGCCGCTCGCCGACCGCCCGGCTGCCGCTGGTCGGCGCCGCGCCGGCCGGCACGCTGGCCCGGGTCGACGCCCCGGCCCGGCTGGTGCGCCGGTACGGCACCGAGGCGCCGGTGGTGGCGGGGCTCGGGGGAGGTCCGGTGGTCGAGGGGCGGCCGGAGACGCTGGGGGAGCTGAGGTTCGCGGTGCGGGCCGAGGGTGCACGCTCCGTGGCCGACCTGCTGGACCGCCGGACCAGGATCGGCCTGGTGGGAGCCGAGCGGGCGGCGGCGGTGGACGCCGCGGCGTCGGTGATCCGCTCCGAAGGGTGACCGGTCCGGGTCAACCCCGGCGGTGTGGTGCCGATGACAGCTCTGCAGGGGGACGAACGGGCGTCACTGCACGACGGGGGTGGCGACGTGAGCGAGCTCGCGAGTGGACACGGCCGGGCGACGGGGACGACGACACCGTCCTCGTGGTGGTTGGTCGACGCCGAGCAGCGGGTCCTCGCCGGGCCGTTCGGCAGCCGGCTGGACGCCGCGCTGGCCGAGCTCTCCTCCCCGGGCGTCGAGGTCGCGCCGCTGTACCCGGCGCACGGTGTCCGCCGGGACGACGGCACGCTGGCCTCCCGGTTCTCCCCGGACGATCGAGCCTGGCTGGCCCACCTGTCCGACCAGCTCGACCGGCTCGCCGACGACTGGGACGCCCTGATCGACGACGCCGACCCGCTGACCGGGCTGGTCTGCGAGGTGGCGGCCGCGGTGGCCGAGGCCGGCCTGCCGCTGCACGACTGCGCCGGGCGCACCGAGAGCCGGCAGCTGGGCGGGGTCTGCCTGACCCCCGCGCCGGGCGAGCACGGGGTGCTCGTCTCCTGGACCCAGCACGACCGGATGGCGCTGGGCCGGGTCCGCGGGCACGCCGCCGACCTCGCCGCGCAGGACGTCATGAACCACGCGCTCGCCGGGGTGCTGGCCGCCTTCGGCTTCGAGCTCGAGCCGTTCGGCGACGCCTCCGGGCACATCGTGCGGGCTGCCGGTTCGCCTTCAGGTCTCACTGAGTGGGAATGACTTCCCACTGAGTGGACCGGTACGAGAGCATCGCCCCGTGGACACCTACACCCACGGGCACGCCGACCCGGTCCTGCAGTCCCACCGCTGGCGCACGGTGGAGAACTCCGCCGGGTACCTCGCCCCGCACCTGCGCCCCGGGCTGGACCTGCTCGACGTGGGCTGCGGCCCGGGCACGATCACCGTCGACCTCGCGGCCCGGGTGGCGCCGGGGCGGGTGGTCGGGCTCGACGTCTCGCCGGCGCCGCTCGACGAGGCGCGGGCGGCGGCCGAGCGCGCCGGGGTGGACGTCGAGTTCGCCGTCGGCGACGTCTACGCGCTGGAGGCGGCCGACGGCTCCTTCGACGTGGTGCACGCCCACCAGGTGCTGCAGCACCTCACCGACCCGGTCGCCGCGCTGCGGGAGATGGCCCGGGTGTGCCGGCCCGGCGGGCTGGTCGCCGTCCGGGACGTCGACTACGCGGCCACCACCTGGTTTCCGGCGAACCCCGGGCTGGACCGCTGGCTGGCGCTCTACGGGCTGGTGGCCCGCCGCAACGACGCCGAGCCGGACGCCGGACGCCGGTTGCTCTCCTGGGCGCACGCCGCCGGCCTGCGCGAGGTGACCGCCACGACGTCGGCCTGGTGCTACGCCTCCCCGGCCGAGCGCGCGTGGTGGGGGAGCTCCTGGGCCGGGCGGGCGACCGCGTCCGCCTTCGCCGAGCAGGCCGTGGCCTACGGCCTGGCCTCCGCCGGTGAACTGGCGGCGATCGCCGCCGCCTGGCAGGAGTGGGCGGCCGCCGACGACGGCTGGCTCGGCATGCTGCACGGCGAGCTGCTCATCAAGGTGACGTGATGGAGCGGCCCCCTCGCAGGGGCCCGCCGCGAGCGTGCGAGCGGTGGGGGGCGAGGGGGTCCTTCTGCCGGGCGACGTCGCGGCCGACGGCCACCCAGCGGCGGAGGGCGTCCTCGTCGTCCACGACGTCGTCGGTGACCCGCAGCCAGCCGTCCATCTCCTTGCCCCGCATGACCATGCGCGCGACGCCGTCGGCGGCGGTGAGCTCGTCGGCCCGGGCGGGATCGCAGCGCACCATCAGCCCGCCCTTCCCGCTGGCGGCCACCGCGAGCGACCCGTCGACCAGGAACGCCAGCCCGCCGAACATCGCCTTCTCCGTCACGCCCGGCTCGGCCGACAGCGCGGCGCGGACCCGGTCGGCGAGCTCCCGGTCGTAGGTCATGCCGGGAGCGTCCCGCCCGGCGGTGCCCCGCGGCAAGGGTCAGGCCGGCGCCGGCAGCTCGTCGGCGTGCGCGACGTGCCGCAGCGAGCGCCAGATGAGCACCACGAACACCGCCGAGCCGGCGAAGGCGAACCAGAACGGGGCGGTGACCCCGGCGTGCTGGGCGAGCACCCCGCCGATCGCGGAGCCGACCACCAGGCCGCCGAAGACGCCCACCAGGTTCACGCTGCCCACCCGGCCCTGCAGCGGCTGCGGCACGGCGCGCTGCCGCACGGTGATCGACGTCGTCCCCCAGACGAAGGCGTGCGCGCCGAAGACGAAGAACACCGGCAGCGCCACCCACGGGCTGGAGGTGAGCGCCAGCGCCAGGTGGGTGAGCGTCTCGATGACCAGGCCGATCCGCATCAGGTCGCCGAGGCTGACCCGCCGGGTGATCCAGCCGTAGGCCAGCGTCCCGGCCACCCCGCCGGCCGCGCTGACCGTGGTCACCAGGCCGAACCCGATCTCGCCGAGGCCGAGCCGCTCGGTGGCGTAGAGGACCAGCACCGACCAGGCCGCGCCGAAGGTGACGTTGAAGATGGTGATGGTCAGCACGAGGGTCCGGACGGCGGCGTGGTGCCGCACCCAGCGCAGCCCCTCGGTGATGTCGTGCCGCAGCGCCCGCCGCGGCCCGGCGTAGGGCTCGCGCGGCGGGAGCACGACCCGGGTCACCAGCACCGCCCCGAGCAGCACGACCAGCGCCTGCACGCCCAGCGCCCAGGCCGCACCGACGGTGAACAGGGCGGCGCCCAGCGGCGGGCCGGCGAGCTGGTTGACCGTGACGAAGCCGGTATGCATCCGCGAGTTGGCCACCGCGAGGTCGCTGCGGACGACCAGCATGGGCAGCAGCGTCTGCGCGCTGTTGTCGGCGAAGACCTCGGCGGTGGCCAGCACGAACAGCGCCGCGAGCACCGCGACGATGGACACCGCGTCGGTCGCCACGGTCAGCGTCAGGACCGCCAGGACGACGGCCCGGCACAGGTCGACGGTCGCCACGATGAGCCGGCGGTCCAGCCGGTCGGTCAGCGCCCCGGCGAGCAGGCCGAACAGCAGCGGCGGGAGCCACTGCACGGTGGCGGCCAGGGCGACCAGGAAGGCGTCGTCGGTCATCGAGGCGACCAGCAGCGGGCCCGCCGCCAGCGCGATCCCGTCGCCCAGGTTCGACGTCCAGGACGAGGCGAGCAGCCAGCGGAACCCGCTGCCGAGCCGGGCCGGCGCGACGACCTCACCGATGCGGCTCACGAGGAGAGGACCTTAGCCGGGCTCAGCGTCCGGTGTGCGGCGGCGAGTGACAGCCCAGCGTGGCGCGGGGACGCCGCGGGCCACGCCGAGCTGCCACTCGGTGCGGTCAGCCCTGCCGGGCGGCGTTGGCCTGGACGGCGGTGCTCACGTACTGCGCCAGGCCCGGGGCGATGTCGTCGTAGTGCGCGGTGAACCGCGGGTCCTCGACGTACATCCGGCCGAGCCCCGCGTGCATCTCCGGCGGGCAGTCGTAGAACCAGCGGCTGATGTGCTGCCGGTGCTCCTCGGCCAGGTCCAGCGCGGTCGCCGCGTCGGCCGGGACGCCGGACCGCAGCGCCTCGGCGAACCGCTGCTCGACGCCGGCGGCCTCGGTCGTGATCCGCAGCCAGTCGTCCTTGGTGTACGCCGACGTGCGCCGCCGCGACTGCGCCCAGGCCTCGGTGTCGCCCCAGCGCTCCTCGACCTCGGCGTCGTACTGCGCCGGGTCGCGCTCGCCGAACACCTCGAACCGCTCCTCCGGGGTCAGGGAGATCCCCATCTGCCGTGCCTCCATCTCCTTCTCGACGGCCGCGACCATCGCCTGGGTGCGCTCGAGCCGGTCCCGCAGCAGTCGGTGCTGCCGGCGCAGGTGCGCCGCGGGGTCGGCGTCGGGGTCGTCCAGCAGGGTCGCGACCTCCTCGAGGGGGAACCCGAGCTCGCGGTAGACCAGCACCTGCTGCAGCCGGTCCAGGTCGCGCCCGTCGTAGCTGCGGTAGCCCGCCGACGTGCGCTCGCTGGGCCGGACCAGCCCGATCCGGTCGTAGTGGTGCAGCGTGCGCACCGTGATCCCGGCCAGCCGGGCCAGCTCACCCACCGTCCAGCTCATCGCCCCTCCTCCCGTTGACAGCGCCCACGCAACAGCCTGACGCCACGTCAGGGTCAAGCGCCGTCCACCGAAGGCGTGCTTTCAGTGGGGACGGGGCACTGCCGGGGCATGGCCGACCGCTCGCCCGTGCCCGCCGAGGACCCCTTCCCCCGATCGCGCGTGCGCCTGGGGGAGCAGGAGATGGCCTACGTCGACGTCGGGACCGGCGACCCGATCGTCTTCCTGCACGGCAACCCGACGTCGTCCTACCTGTGGCGCAACGTCATCCCGCACGTGCAGCACCTCGGGCGCTGCCTGGCCCCCGACCTGATCGGCATGGGGGAGTCCAGCAAGCTGGCCGACCCGGCGCCGGGCAGCTACTCCTTCGCGTTCCACGCCGGGTACCTCGCCCGGTTCCTGGAGCACGTCGAGGCGACCGAGCGGGTGACGTTCGTGCTGCACGACTGGGGCTCGGCGCTGGGCTTCGACTGGGCCGCCCAGCACCCGACCGCGGTCCGCGGCATCGCGTTCACCGAGGCGATCGTCAAGCCGTTGCTCTGGGCGGACTGGCCGCAGGACGCCAAACGGGTCTTCCAGGCGATGCGGGGGCCCGACGGCGAGCGGAAGGTGCTCGACGAGAACGTGTTCGTGGAGAAGGTGCTGCCGGCGTCGGTGCTGCGCGGGCTGTCCGCCGAGGCGCACGACCGCTACCGGGCGCCGTTCCGGGCGCGGGAGGACCGCTGGCCCACGCTGGAGTGGCCGCGGCAGATCCCCATCCAGCACGAGCCGCCGGACGTGCACGACGTCGTCGACCGGTACGGCCAGTGGCTGGCGCACTCCGACGTCCCGAAGCTGTTCGTCAACGCCGAGCCGGGGTCGATCCTGGTCGGCCGGCAGCGGACCGTCGTCCGGCGCTGGCCGGCGCTCACCGAGGTCACCGTGCCGGCGGCGCACTTCGTGCCGGAGGACGCACCCGACGAGCTCGGCGCCGCCCTCGCGTCCTGGCTCCCGACCCTGCCGACGCCCCGGGCATAGGAAGCGTTGCACCCGGTCTCGGGGCCGGAACCGGGTGCAGAGCCTCCTATGCCTGCCGGACGGAGCGCAGCGCCTCGTCGGCCGCCGCGAGCAGCGACTCCGGGGACGAGGCGCGGCCGGACAGCGCCACCCCGGCGCTCAGCCGGAGCAGGGCGCGGACGCCGGGGACGGGCTGCAGCGGCTGGTCGAAGGCCCGCGCGACGCGCTCGGCGAGGCGCTGGGCGTCGGTAGCGGCCCCGATCCCGGGGCAGAGCAGGACGAAGGTCTGCGCGCTGGTCCGGGCGACGACGTCGCCCTGGCGCACCGCGGCGACCAGCCGGCGGGCGGCCTCGGCGCGCGCCGCGTCGGCGACGGCCGGGCCGTGCTGGTCCTCCAGCGAGCCGATGCCGTCCAGGGCGCAGCAGAGGACGGCGAGCCGCCCGCTCTGCGGACCGGCGGCGGCCAGGGCCAGCTCCAGCCGGTCGACGAGCAGGCTGCGTACCGGGAGGCCGGTCAGCGGGTCCGGCACCGTCCGCTGACGCAGGCGCTGGGCGAACTGGCGCTGCGCGGCGACGACCGCCGCGCTCTGCACCAGCACGTCCTGGGACTCCTCGAGCCTGATGGCGTCCATCTCTGTCTCCGGTTCTGAGTCGGGGCCGGCTGCCTGCCTCCTCCAGGACGTCGGCAGCACGGCGGGAGGGCTTGAGCGGCCGTTCCCCCAGAGGGGTCACCGGCAGGCGCGCCGGCCCTGCTTGACCCGGTACATCGCCTCGTCGGCGGCGGTGAGCAGGGTCTCCGGGGTGGCGCCGGGCCCGGACAGCGCGACGCCGACGCTGATGCCCACGGCGTGCGTCGTCCCCGGCCCGGAGTGCAGCGGCTCGGTGAGCGCGTCGGTGACCCGGGCGGCCAGCAGGCCGGCCGCGGCCGGCCCGTCGACGTCCGGGCACACCAGCACGAACTCGTCGCCGCCGATCCGGGCGACGGTGTCGCCGGGGCGCACCGCGGCGGACAGCCGGCCGGCGGCCTCGACCAGGACGGCGTCCCCGGCGGCGTGCCCCCAGCCGTCGTTGACGGCCTTGAAGCCGTCCAGGTCGCAGTACAGGACGGCGAGCGGATCGCCGCTGCGCGCCGCGGTCGCCAGGGCCAGCTGCAGCCGGTCCACCAGCAGGCTGCGGTTGGGCAGGCCGGTGAGCGGGTCGTGCAGGGCGGCCGCGCGCAGCCGGCCCTCCAGCTGCCGCTGGGCGGTGATGTCGACCATGGTGACCACGGCGCCGAGCAGCCGGCCGGCGGGGTCGCGCACCGCGTCGCCGCTGCAGGACACCAGCCGGGCCGGCAGCCCGTCCGGGGCGATGGTGATCTGCACGTCCTCCAGCCGGCCCTCGCGGAGCAGCCGGATGAGCGGCACCTCCTCCGGCGGCAGCAGGTCGCCGTCGACGGTGCGCAGGGCGTAGCGCTGGGGGAGGTCCTGCGGGGTGAGCGTCGGGTCGCCGTCGCTGCCGTGCCACAGCCGGCTGACCCGGTTGAAGGCGGTGATCCGGCCCTCGGCGTCCACCGCGGCGACCGCCACGGGCAGGGACTCCAGCAGGGCGGTGTCGAAGGCGCGGGCTGCGCTGAGCTCGGCGTGGGCCGCGGCCAGCTCGGCCCGCGCGGCCTCGCTCGCCCGAGCCAGCCCCGCGGTCTCCTGGCTGTGCCGGTGGCGCTCGAGCAGCGCGACGACGACGTGGCCGAGGTCGGCCAGCCGCTCCAGCTGCCCGTCGGTGAGCTGGTGGACCTCCCGGGACTGCACGCACAGCGTGCCGACCAGGGCGTCGGACAGCTGCAACGGCACCATGGCGTAGCCGCGGACCCGGTCCCGGCGGCCGTCGACCCAGGGGCTGTCGGTGAACCGCGGGTCGGCCCGCAGGTCCGCGGCGTGGAAGACGCCGCCCACCCGCAGCGCCCGGTCGCACAGCGACTCCGCGCGCGGGGTGACCAGGCGGTCGAAGCCCTGGCTGGCCAGCTGGACCTGCGAGGCGGTGTCGAGCAGGTTGATCGTCGCCATCGGCATGCCGGAGACGGCGGTCGCCACCCGCACGACCGCCTCGAGCTCGGCGTCGGCGGGTGCGGTGTCCAGGTCCAGGACGGCGGTGCCCGTCGAGCGCAGCAGGGAGGCGGCCGTGGCGACCGCGTCCAGGTGGAGCGGCAGCGCGTCGGTGCCCTGCAGCGTCGTCACGTCGTTCCCGTCGTCGTCGAGCAGGCCGGGGGTCCGGCTGCTCACCGTGCAACGGTCAGGGCGACGGCGATCTTGAACGGTACCGTTCCGGATCACCCCGAGGGGTCAGCCGACCAGCTCGCGGACGGTCTCGATCACCGCGACGACCGCGAAGACCAGGAACAGGCCGGCGGCGATGCGGTGCAGTAGGGCGACCGGCAGCCGGTCGGCGAGCTTGCGGCCGAGGAAGGCGGCGAGCCCGGAGATCACCAGCAGCGCCGCCCAGGAGCCGACGAACACCGACACCGGCTCGGCGTAGCGGGCCGCGAGACCGGCCGTGGCCAGCTGGGAGAGGTCGCCCCACTCGGCGGCGAAGAGCACGCCGAAGGAGATGGCGGCGGCCCGGAAGAACGAGGTGTTCTCCCGCGCCTGCGCGGCCGCCTCCTCGTCCTGGGCGCCCTTGCGGGCCTCGCGCCACAGCAGCACGGCACCGGTCAGGAACAGCACGGCGACGACGGCGCTGACCAGCGCCCCGGGCAGCAGCGCGAGCAGCGAGCCCGCGGTCACCGCGATCGCCACCTGGAACCCGAAGGCGGTGCCGACGCCGACGAAGACCGGCAGCGGCGGGAACCGGGTGGCCAGCACGAGGGTGGCGAACAGGGTCTTGTCCGGCAGCTCGACGGGCAGGATCAGCACGAAGGCGGCCAGGACGACGGACAGGACCACGGGGTTTCTCTTCCTCTTCGCGCAGCCGGACGGGTGCGCGGCGGCCTCCGACCGGCAGCGCACCAAATGGGTGGACTGCTGGGCGGAAGGTCTCGCCCACCCGCGGCGGCGCGGGCCCGCTGACCGGGCGCGCGTGCGCGCCAGCATGTCGACCAGCGGTCGGGGGGCTACTCCCCTTCTCGGTCCAGGAGCGTAGCCGACGCCCCCGGGTGGGCCCGGTGCGCCGCGGCGGTGGCGGCGCGCAGCACCTCCTTGACCGGCAGCTCCAGCTCCCGGGCCAGCGCGGCGACGTCCTCGAACTCGACGCTGACGTTGACCACCCGGCCGGCCGACCGGGCCACCTTCACCCCGACCCGGCCGCCGAGCACCGGGACGCTGCCCTGCTCGCGGTCCAGGGCGACCTTCTGCACCGGCTGCACCCGCATCCCGATGGTCGACGTCGTGGCGACCACGACGTCGGTGACGGCGGACCGCACGGCGGGCCGGCACAGCACCGACAGGGTGTGCGCGGGCCGGCCCTTCTTCATCAGGATCGGGGTCAGCCAGGCGTCCGACGCGCCGGCGGCCAGCAGCTCGGCGAGCACGCCCGGCCACAGCCGCGGGTCGAGGTCGTCGACGTTGGTCTCCAGCAGCAGCCCGGCCGCCGGCGGCTCCTCCACCGGGTCACCGAGCACCAGCCGGACGACGTTGGGGTGCTCCACCGGGTCCCGGCCACCCGCGCCGCTGCCGACCCGCCGGACCCGCATCGCCGGCAGTGTCGTCCACTCCTGGACGTGCGCGGCCAGCAGCGCGGCGCCGGTCGGCGTGCACGCCTCCGCAGGGACCGGCCCGGCGACCACCGGCAGCCCGGCCAGCAGCTCCAGCACGGCGGGCCCGGGCACCGGGACGACGCCGTGCGCCCCGCGCGCCGACCCGCTGCCCAGCGCGACCGGGGAGGCGGTGAGCCGGTCCAGCGCCAGGTGGGCGAACCCGGCGACGACGCCCACCACGTCGGCCAGGGCGTCCAGCGCGCCGACCTCGTGGAAGTGCACCTCGTCGGCGGGCACCCGGTGCACCCGGCCCTCGGCGACCGCGAGCCGCTCGAAGACCCCCAGCGCGCCGTCCCGGACGACGGGGTCGAGGGCGGCGGCGGCCAGGATGCCGCGCACGTCGGCCCAGGTGCGGTGCACGTCGCTGGCCGGCGCGTGCACGTGCACCCGGGTGGCCCCGAGGCCGTGTCGGGTGACCTGCTCGACGGTGAGCCGGACCGGCTCGACGGGCAGCGCGGCGACCGCGCCGGCGAGCACCGGCAGCGGCACCCCGGCGTCGACGAGGGCGCCGAGCAGCATGTCCCCGCTGGCCCCGGCCGAGAGGTCCAGCCACCCGATGGTCACGGCCGCCATTGTGGACACAACGGCGACGACGACGGGTGCGGAGGGGGAGGCGGTGGCGCACTTCGACGAGCCCGGCGCGTGGAGCCGGTACAACGCCACGCAGGTGGGTCGCCCGCCGCGGGCGCTGGCGCGCACGCTGCTGCAGCACGCGGGCGACGGGGACGGCCGCCTCGCCCTCGACCTGGGCTTCGGTGCGGGCGTGGAGACGGCGCTGCTGCTCGACCGCGGCTGGCGGGTGCTGGCGGTCGACGCCGACCCGGCGGCCGGGGACTCGCTGCGCGCGCGCCTGCCCGCCGAGCAGGCCACCCGGCTCACCGTCCGGACCCGGGCGTTCGCCGACCTCGACGACCTGCCGGCGGTCCAGCTGGTGCACGCCGCCTGGTCACTGCCCTACGCCGGGGTGCACCTCCACCGGGTGTGGGACGCCGTCCTGGCCGCGCTCACCCCGGGCGGCTGGCTGGCCTGCGACCTCTTCGGGGAGCGGGACACGACCTCGGACGCGCGCGACGTCGCGGTCCTCGCCGACGCGGAGGTCGAGCGGCTGCTCGCCCGGCTGGACGTCGTCCACCGCGAGGAGCAGGAGGCGGACGGGACGTCGTTCGACGGCCCGCAGCACTGGCACGTCCACTCCGTCGTGGGCCGGCGCCGCCCGGACTAGGGGCGCGCGGTCCGGCGGGCGATGCGGGCGGCGAACACGCCGGCCGACCAGCCGTTGTCGATGGCGCTGACGACCACGCCGGGCGCGGCCGAGTTGAGCATGGTGAGCAGCGCGCTGAACCCGCCGAAGGAGCTCGCACCCTGCCCGGCCGACGTCGGGACGGCGACCACCGGCACCTCGGTCAGGCCGCTGACCACGCTCGCCAGCGCGGCGTCGAGGCCGGCGACGACGACCAGGCAGTCGACATCGGTGAGCAGCGAGGGATCGGTGAGCAGCGGGCGGAGCCGGCTGCCGCCGACGTCGTCCACCCGGACCACCTCGCTGCCGGTGACCCGCGCGACGAAGGCCGCCTCGGCGGCGACCGGGGTGTCGCCGCTGCTGGCGCACAGCACGCCGACCCGGCCGACCGGCTCGGGCACCGGCCCGACGGCGGCGGACATCGCGGCGTGGTCCATGGTCGTGTAGGCGTCGTGCTCGCTGGCCAGGGCCACCAGGGTGTCCGCGCTGGCCCGGACGACGACGGCCGGGTGGTCGGGGTGCTCGCGGCGGGCCTCGCGGACCAGCGCCAGCACCTGCTCGGTGCTGCGGCCGGTGCCCCAGATGACGTCCGGGCCGGTGGCGAGGACCGGCTCGCGGGGCGCCGGCGGGGCCGGCGCAGTGACCACCGGGGGCGCGGGGGCCACCGGCTCGACCCGCCGGCCGGCCGGACGGGGGGCCGGGCCGCCGAACAGCTCGTCCAACGGCGTGCGCGGCCGGACGGGGCGCTCCTCGGCGTCCGGGACGACCGCCTGGGCGGGCGCCTCGGCCGGCTCGACGAGCAGCGGGGCGAAGCCGCCGGCCGCGTCGGCCGGGTCGGTCGCCCGGTCGTCGGTGAGGTCGTCCAGCGGGGAGGCGCTCATGCCCTCCATGATGACGGCCGGCGCGGCGGCGTCCGGGACGCTCGTCGGCGGGGCCGCCGTGTCGAGCGGCTCGGCGTCCAGCGTGGCCACCTCGCGGGTCTGGGTGACGCCGGAGAGCCGGACCACCCGGTCCCGGCCGGCCCGCTTGGCGTCGTAGAGCACGCCGTCGGCGGCGGCGAACAGGGTGCGCCGGTCGTCGCCGCGGGCGGCCTGGGCGATGCCGACGCTGATCCGCACCGGCACCTCCACACCCAGCGCCGACCAGTCGTGCGCGGCGATCGAGCGCCGGATCCGCTCCATCGCCCGCTCGGCCTGCTCGGCGGTGGTCTCCGGCAGCAGGATGACGAACTCGTCGCCGGCCCAGCGGCAGACCTCGTCGGTGTCCCGGCAGCCGTCGACCAGCAGCTGGCCGACGGCGCGCAGCACGGCGTCGCCCCCGGGGTGCCCGGCAGCGTCGTTGATCGCCTTGAACCGGTCGATGTCGACGACGGCCAGCGCGGGCACCGCGCCGGAGGAGAGCAGCCCGTCCAGCCGCGCCTCGGCGTACCGGCGGTTGGGCAGGTGGGTGAGCGCGTCCTCGTAGGCCTGCCGGCGCAGCTGCCCGGCGGCCCGCTCGGTCTCCAGCAGGCTCTTGCGGCGGCCGAACAGCTCGACCCAGCGGGTCCGCCGCTCGTCGACCCGGTCCAGCTCGTCGGCCAGGTAGGCCTGCAGGTAGGGGAGTGCCCGGGCGGCGTCGTCGAGCTCGGCGTGCAGCGTGCACAGCTCGCGCAGCGCGGCCCGGCGCAGCCGGGGCAGGCCGTGCTCGGTGGCCAGCGCCAGCGCCGCGGCCAGGTGGTCGTCGGCGTCCCGGGGCTCGCCGGAGCGGCGCAGCGCCCGGCCCAGCCCCAGCTCGGCGGAGGAGAGCAGCGCCCGGTCCGCGGACGCCGCGGCGGCACCGACCACGCCGCGCAGCAGGGCCGTGTTTGCGGCGTGCTCGCCACCGCCGACCAGCGCCCAGCCGCGGACCACCTGCGCGTCGAGCACCGCCGGGTCTCCGGCCGGCAGCTGGTCCAGCGCCCGGTCGGCCAGGACCCGCGCCTGGGCGAAGTGCGGTGCGGCGGCGTCCGCGCTGCCGTCGTCGAGCAGGCTCTCGCCCACCTCCGTGCAGAGGGCGGCGAGCCGGGTGGCCGCCTCCGCGGCGAGCGCGGTCGCGGCCTGCCGCTCGGCGTCGCCGACCCGGTCGCCGGGGCGGTCGGCGATCGACGCGGCGGCCTCGGCGGCGCGGGACTGGTAGTCCAGCGCGAGCGGCATCAGTTCGAGGTCGGCGAGCACCGCGGCCAGCGAGCCGAGCGTGTGCACCAGCAGCGGGGTGACCGGCAGGGCGGGGTCGAGCAGGCTGGCGGCCTCGACCGCCTCGTCCATCGCTGCGTCGACGCGGCGGGAGAGCAGCTCGATCCGGGCGTGCCGGGCGAGCCCGGCGGCGCGCTGCAGGTCGTCGTCCTGGGCGTCGAACGCGGCCCGGGCGGAGCGGACCAGGGCGATCGCCAGGGCGGCGTGGGTGGCGGACTCCGAGCGGCCGTCGCGGACCGGCGACCCGGCCGGGACGGCGTCGCGGCCCCCGACATGCAGGTCGAGCGGGCCGTCCTGCTCCGGGCCGCCCTCGACCAGCGGCTCACCGAGCAGCGAGTAGCCGGCCAGCCGGAGCCGGCGGACCAGCAGCTCGGCGCGCAGCGTGTCGGCCCAGGCGCGGGCCAGGGAGGTGAGCGGGGCGCCGCCGCGGTCGGCCCCCGGCGTGGGCGGCAGGTCGCCGTCGACCTCGGCGAGCAGGGCCTCGGCCGTGTCCAGCTGCCAGTTCTGCAACGCGGAGCTCACCTGCAGGTGCAGGGGTCCCGGTGGCACCAGGGCAGCCTGCCTGCTGGTCCCGGCCGTGTCACGCACCGGGGCGCTGGCACGCCGACGGACCCCGGTCTGCACACCTGCGCCCCGGGCCCGGCGCAGGCTCATGAGGCGACCTCGTTGTCCTCGAACGCCCAGCCCGGACGCCGGCGCGCGCTGCCCAGCACCTCGGCCACCAGCTCGTCGACCGAGCCCGCCGGGCGGGTGGCGGGGGCGTCCACCGGGGCGGCGGGCAGCTGGCCACCGGCCGCCCGCACCCGGTTGCGGCCGCTGCGCTTGGCGGCGAACAGGTGCAGGTCGGCCGCGTCGAACAGCTCGCGCCAGCTCCGGACCCCGGTGGAGGTGGCCACGCCGATGCTCACCGTGACCGGACGGCCGACGTCCAGCGCGGCCCAGTCGGCGTCGGCGACGGCGCTGCGCAGCCGCTCCATGGCGACCACCGCCTGCGGCTCGGCCGTGCTCGGCAGCACCACGACGAACTCGTCGCCGGCCCAGCGGAACACCTCGTCGCCGGTGCGGCAGTGCTGGCGGAGCAGCTCGGCGACCCGGCGCAGCACGGCGTCGCCGTGCAGGTGCGAGTGCTCGTCGTTGACCGCCTTGAAGCCGTCGACGTCGACCACGGCCAGCGACACCGCCTCCCGGTCGGTCCGCAGCTCGCCCATCCGGCGCTCGGCGCTGCGCCGGTTGCCCAGGCCGGTGAGCGGGTCCTCCAGCGCGTGCCGGCGGAGCACGGCGGTCTGCCGCTCGGCCTCCCGCAGCCGGCTGCGCCGGACGAACATCTCCGCCCACAGCTCCCGGCCGGGCAGGTGGGACCGGCTGGTCTCGGCCCGGTAGGCGTCCAGCCAGTGCATCGCCTCGACCGTCGAGCCGACCGCGGCGGTGGCCCGGCCCAGCTCGAGCAGGCACTGCCGGTAGCGCCGCCGGTCACCGGCCGCGGCGAAGGCGCCGGAGGCGCTCACCAGCAGCTCGACGGCCTCCTCGCCGTGCAGCCGGCCGAGGTCGGCGTCCCGGACGCAGAGCCGGCTGAGCAGCCGGGACAGCACCAGGTCGGTGTAGCCGACCAGCCAGAGGGCGGGGTCGCCGGACTGCAGGTGCCGGCGCACCCGGCGCAGCGGGAGGAGCGCGTCGTCCAGCTCGCCGCGCAGCGCGATCGCCCAGGCCTGGACGACGTCGAGCAGGTCGCTGTCGGGGTCGGTCGGCTCCCAGGGCAGCTCGCGGGCGCTGGTCGCGCAGCGGACCGCCACGTCGGCGAGCTCGCGGGAGCGGACCGCGTCGCCGCGGCGGTGCACGGTCTGGGCGAGCTCGGCGTGCTGCTGGGCGCACAACCGCAGCAGCTGCCACTGGTCGCCGAGGTCGGGCAGCGCGCCGGCGACCCGGACGCCGCGCAGCGCCTGGGCGACGGCGAGCTCCTCGAGGTCCAGCCGGGTCAGCGCCAGCGACAGCCAGTGGTGCGCCTGGTGCAGCGGCCGGCTGGGGTCCTCGGCGGACACCTGGTCGGCCAGCAGGCTGGCGTCGACGGCCAGGTGCAGCGCGACGTCGAACCGGTCGGCGGTGACCTCGACGTGCGCGAGGTAGGCCAGCGTCAGGGCCCGCTCGGCCGTGGGGGAGCAGCGCTCCAGGGCGGCCCGGGCGGTGGCGACCTCGGTGGCCGAGCCGGCCACGTCGCCGGCGAGCAGCGCGGCGCGCGCGGTGAAGGCCGCCGACCAGGCGTCCCAGCAGGGCTCGCCGGAGCCGGCCAGCGCGTCGGCGACGTCGGCGAGCTCGGCGGAGAAGACCCGGGCGTCGGAGGGGTCGCTGGCCGACAGCAGCCGCCAGCGGGCGTCCTCGAGCAGCTGGTCGTCGACGGTGCCCGGCCTCACGCGTCCCTCCACTCAGCTGTCAGGTCACGCATCCTGCACGTGTCCGGCCGGTGGCGAGGCAGCTCCCCCCGCCCCGGGGACCCGACGGGGGTCGGTCTCCGGGACGGCCGCACTACCCTCACCGGATGCCCAGTGCAGGACACAGCGCAGCGCCGACGGGGTTCGCCTATCTGGGGCCTGAGGGTACCTTCGCCGAGGCCGCGCTCGCCCACCTCACCCGGTCCCTGGGCGCGGTCGACCGGTCGGCGCAGCCGCAGCCGAGCGTCGGTGCCGCGCTCGCCGCGGTGCGCAGCGGCGCGTGCCGGGCGGCGCTGGTGCCGATGGAGAACTCCGTCGAGGGCTCGGTGCCGGCGACGATGGACGGCCTGGTCGACGGCGACCCGCTGGTCGTCACCCGGGAGGTCTTCCTGCCGGTGGGCTTCGTGCTCGCCGTCCGCCCCGGCACGACCACGGGCCAGGTGCGCACCGTGGCCAGCCACCCGCACGCGCTGGCGCAGTGCCGGGCGCGGATCGCCGAGGTGCTGCCCGGCGCCGAGGTCGTCCCCACCGCCTCGACGGCCGACGCCGCGCGACGGGTCGCCGCCGGCGAGCACGACGCGGCCGTCTGCGCCGCCATCGCCGCCGAGCGCTACGGGCTGGACGCGCTGGTGGCCGACCTCGCCGACCACCCCGGCGCGGTCACCCGGTTCGTGCTGGTCGAGCAGCCCGGGGTGCTGCCCGAGCCCACGGGGGCGGACAAGACCACGGTCACCGCGGTCATCGCCGACCGCACCGGCGCGCTGCTGGACCTGCTCGCCGAGTTCGCCCTGCGCGGCATCAGCCTCACCCGGATCGAGTCGCGGCCCACCCGGGAGCGGCTGGGGGTCTACTCGTTCTCCATCGACTGCGAGGGCCACGTGGCCGACGCGCGGGTGGGCGACGCGCTCGCCGCGCTGCACCGGCTCTGCGCCGAGGTGCGCTTCCTCGGCTCCTACCCGCGGGCCGACGACCACCCCGGCAAGCCGGTCGACGAGCACGTCGGGGACGACGCCTTCGCCGGTGCGCAGGCGTGGCTGACCCGGGTGCGGGAGGGACGGGCGGTGTGACGCCGCCGTCCTGGACCCCGCACTCGTCGCCATGGTCACCGAGTGTGCGGCATGGTCGACACAAAGCAACAGCTTGCGGTGGAACAGTTCGTCACATCAGGCACATCGGACGCTCTGGTGTGTCGCTGCACGTCGCCGCCGTGGCGACGTGCTAATGGACACGGAGGGTGCCGGCATGGCGCAGCACTGGGTGGCGACGGACTTCGGCGGGCTGGACGTGTTCGAGCTGGTGGACGTCGACGTCCCGCCGCCGGGGCCGGGGGAGGTGACCATCGCCGTCACCGCAGCCGGGATGAACCCCGCGGACGCCAAGCGCGTCGCCCGGCCCGGCGACCGCAGCACGCTGCCCATCCCGATCGGGTACGAGGTCGCCGGCCGGCTGACGGCGCTGGGGCCGGACACCGAGATCGGCTCCGGCGGCGGGGAGGTCGGTGACGAGGTGCTGGCCTTCCGGATCGCCGGCGGGTACGCGACCGAGGTCACCGTCCCGGCGTCGGCGGTCTTCGCCCGGCCGGCGTCGCTCGCGCCGGAGGAGGCCGCGAACCTGCTGCTCGCCGGCTGCACGGCCGCGGAGATGCTGCACGTGACCGGCGTGGGCGAGGGCGACACGGTGCTGCTGCACGGCGCCTCCGGGGCGGTGGGCGTCAGCGTGTTGCAGCAGGCCCGGCTGCTCGGCGCGCGGGTGGTCGGCACCGCCGCCGCCGACCGCGCCGACGTCGTCCGGCGGTTCGGCGGCGAGCCGGTGCGCTACGGCGACGGCCTGGCCGACCGGGTGCGGGCGCTGGCCCCGGACGGCGTCGACGCCGCGCTGGACGCCGTGGGCACCGACGAGGCCGTCGACGTGTCGCTGGAGCTGGTCGCCGACCGGCAGCGGATCGTCACGGTCGCCGCGATGGGCCGCGCGGAGGAGTCCGGGTTCCGCGCCATCGGCGGCACGATGCCGGCGAGCGCGGCCTACCGCGACTCGGTGCGGGCCCGGCTCGTCGAGCTCGCCGGCCAGGGCGAGCTCGTCGTCCCGGTGGCCCGCACCTTCCCGCTCACCGAGGCGGTCGCCGCGCTGGAGCTGCTGCAGGGCGGCCACCCCGGCGGCAAGCTCGCGCTGCTGCCCTGACCGTTTGCGCTGGAGTGCACTCCAGCTCCTAGCGTCGCCGGCATGCGATCAGTGAGCGGGTACGCGGCCTCCGAGCCGGGCGGGCGGCTGCGGCCGTTCGAGTTCCAGCGGCGTGACCTCCGGGACGACGACGTCGCCGTCCGGGTGACCCACGTCGGCGTCTGCCACAGCGACCTGCACGCCGTCGACGGCCTGGCGCCCGGTGCGCCGCCGCTGGTGCCCGGCCACGAGTTCACCGGCGAGGTCACCGCGGTCGGGGCCGACGTCACCCGGTTCCGGGTCGGCGACGCGGTCGCCGTCGGCAACATCGTCGACTCCTGCGGCGTGTGCGTGAACTGCCTCGCGCACCGGGAGCCCTACTGCCTGGAGTTCCCGGCGACGACCTACGGCGGCCGCGACCTGCGCGACGGCAGCCCCACCCAGGGCGCGTACTCGACGGAGTACGTCGTCCGCGACGCCTTCGTCTACGGCCTGCCCGCCGAGCTGGACCCGGCCGCGGTGGCGCCGCTGATGTGCGCCGGGGTGACCACCTGGGCGCCGCTGCGCCGGGCCGGTGTCGGGCCGGGGACGCAGCTGGGCGTCGTCGGCCTGGGCGGCCTGGGCCACCTGGCGGTGAAGTTCGGCGTCGCCCTCGGCGCCCGGGTCACCGTGTTCACCACCTCGGCGGCGAAGGCCGCCGACGCCCGCGCGCTGGGTGCCCACGACGTGGTCGTCTCCACCGACGCCGGGGCGGTGGCGGCGGTGGCCGGCCGGCTGGACGTCGTGCTGGACACCGCCTCGGGGGCGCACGACCTCGCCCCCTACCTGGGCGCGCTGCGGCTCGACGGCACGCTCTGCGTGCTCGGCCTGCCGGAGAGCTACACGGTGTCGCCGATGGCCCTGCTCGGGCGCTCGCTGACCGTGTCCGGTTCCGCCGGCACCGCGGAGACCCAGGAGATGCTCGACTTCTGCGGCGCGCACGGCCTCACCGCCGACGTCGAGGTGCTGCCGTTCGCCGAGGTGAACACCGCGTTCGCCCGGCTGGCGGCCAACGACGTCCGCTGGCGGTTCGTGCTCGACGTGACGCGCCTGACGTGGCCGGCATGACCGGAGTGGTGGAGAGCCTGGCGATCGGCCAGGTGGCCGAGCGGACCGGCCTGAGCATCGACACGCTCCGCTGGTACGAGCGCCAGGGGCTGATCCCGCTGGTCGAGCGCACGGCGACCGGGCAGCGCCGCTACCCGCCGTCCGTCGTCCGGTTCATCGCGCTCGTGCAGGCGCTGCGGCGCACCGGCATGCCGGTCGCCGACGTGCGGGCGTTCGTCCAGCTGGGCGGCGGGCAGCTGCGGCACCACACCGAGCGGCTGGCCCTGCTGGAGCGGCAGCAGCGGCTGATCGAGGAGCAGGTCCGCCAGCTGGCGGCCGACCGGGAGGTCGTCCGGGACAAGATCGCCGTGTACCGGGACCTGGTGGCCGCGGGGCTGGACTGCGAGGACCAGCCGCCGGACGACGCCGACTGGCGCACGTCGATCCCGTCCTGACCTACAGGTAGAGGCCGGTCGACTCCTCGATCCGCTCGGCGGCGACGGCGTGCACGTCGCGCTCGCGCAGGATGATCAGGTCCTCGCCGTGCACCTCGACCTCGTGCTGGTCCTCGGGGGAGAACAGCACCTGGTCGCCGACCTTGACCTGCCGCACGTTGGCGCCGACGGCCCGCGCCTCGCCCCAGACCAGCCGCTTGGCCACCTGCGCCGTCGCCGGGATCAGGATGCCGCCGCTGGACCGGCGGTCGCCGTCCTCCTTGCGGAGCGAGACCAGCAGGCGGTCGTGCAGCATCTTGATCGGCAGGCCGCCGGCCGCGGCGTCGTCCCCAGGCACGTCCGACAACGCTACCCGGAGGTGACGTGCTGGAACGGCCCCGTCCAGAGGCTCGCGCCGAGCCTGCGAGGCGTGAGGGGGACGGGGTCCTTCATCAGCCCCAGCCGAGGGCGTGGAGCTTCTCCTCCTCGATGCCGAAGTGGTGCGCGATCTCGTGGACGACGGTGATCGCGACCTCCTCGGCCACCTGCTCCTCGTCGTCGCAGACGTCGCAGATCGCCTCGCGGTAGATCATGATCCGGTCGGGCAGGGAGCCGCCGTAGTCGGCGCCGCGCTCGGTCAGCGCGTAGCCCTCGTAGAGGCCGAGCAGGTCCGGCTCGTCGGGGTTGCGGTCCTCGACCAGGACGACGACGTTGTCCAGCAGCGCCATCAGCTGCTCCGGCACCTCGTCGAGCGCATCGGCGACCAGCTCCTCGAAGCGGTCCGGCGGCAGCGCCCTCACCAGCTGGTCGGCAGCGGGCGGCCCTCCTCGTAGCCGGCCGCGCTCTGCACCCCCAGCACCGCGCGCTCGTGCAGCTCGTCGACGCTGCGCGCCCCGGCGTAGGTGCACGACGAGCGGACGCCGGCCACGATCCCGTCGATCAGGTCCTCGACGCCGGGGCGGGCCGGGTCGAGGTACATCCGCGAGGAGCTGATGCCCTCCTCAAACAGCCCGGCCCGGGCCCGGTCGAAGCCGCTCTGCGTGGCGGTGCGGGCCCGGACCGCGCGGGCCGAGGCCATCCCGAAGCTCTCCTTGTACCGGCGGCCGTTCCCGTCGTCGTACAGGTCGCCGGCGCTCTCGTAGGTGCCGGCGAACCAGGAGCCGACCATCACGTTCGCCGCGCCGGCGGCCAGCGCCAGCGCGACGTCGCGCGGGTGCCGCACGCCGCCGTCGGCCCAGACGTGCCGGCCCAGCTCGCGCGCGGCCGCGGCGCACTCCTCCACGGCGGAGAACTGCGGGCGCCCGACGCCGGTCATCATCCGGGTGGTGCACATGGCGCCGGGGCCGACACCGACCTTGACGACGTCCGCGCCGGCCTCGATGAGGTCGCGGGTGCCCTGGGCGGTGACCACGTTGCCGGCCACGACCGGCGCGCTGCCGGCGACCGAGCGGACGGCGCGCACCGCCTCGATGGCCTTCTCCTGGTGCCCGTGCGCGGTGTCCACGACCAGCACGTCGACCCCGTGGGCGAGCAGCGCCCCGGCCTTGCCGGCGACGTCGCCGTTGATGCCGACGGCGGCGGAGGTGAGCAGCTGGCCGTGCTCGTTGACCGCCGGGGTGTACATCGAGGAGCGCAGCGCGCCCTTGCGGGTGATGACGCCGACCAGCCGGTCGCCCTCGACCACGGGGGCGGCGTTGACCCGCTCGTCGGAGAGCACGTCGAACACCTTGGGCAGGTCGGTGCCGGCCGGGATGGTGAGCGGGTCGGGGGTCATGACCTGCGAGAGCTGGGTGAACCGGTCGACGTCCGCGCAGGAGCCGTCGGTGACGATGCCGACCGGCCGGCCCTGCTCGACGACCACCACCACGCCGTGCGCGCGCTTGCCCATCAGCGACAGCGCCTCGGCCACGGTGGAGGTCGGGCCGAGGGTGATCGGGGTGTCGTAGACCGGGTGCCGGGCCTTGACCCAGGACACCACCTCGCCGACGACGTCGATCGGGATGTCCTGCGGCAGCACGGCCAGCCCGCCGCGGCGGGCCACCGTCTCGGCCATCCGTCGTCCGGAGATCGCCGTCATGTTGGCGACCACCACCGGGATCGTCGTCCCGACCCGGTCCGGCGTGGTCAGGTCGACCTCGAGCCGGGAGCCGACCGTGGAGTGCGCCGGCACCATGAAGACGTCGGCGTAGGTCAGGTCGTGTTCGGGCCGGCGGTCACCGAGGAAGCGCATGCCCCCAGTGTCCCAGCCCGGTACCGGTCCAGGCACAGGAGCCTGTGCACCCACTTCCAGGACGGGAACCGGGTGCAGAGGTTCCTGTGCCTGGGACGGCGGGGGCGGCCACCTACGATCAGGGCGTGATCGACCTGCGCCTCGTCCGCGAGAACCCCGACCTCGTCCGCGCCAGCCAGCGTGCCCGGGGTGCCGACGAGTCCCTGGTCGACGCGCTGCTGGCCGCCGACGCCGAGCGCCGGGCCGCGGTCAAGGCCGCCGACGACCTGCGCGGGGAGCAGAAGGCCGCCTCGCAGGCGGTCCGCGGCGCCTCCAAGGAGGAGCGCCCGGCCGTGCTGGAGAAGGCCAAGGCGCTGGCCGCGGCGGTGAAGGAGGCGGAGGAGGCCGAGCGCACCGCGGACGCCGCGCTGCACGCCCTGCACCTGCGCATCCCCAACGTCGTCCACCCCGACGTGCCGCCGGGCGGCGAGGACGACGCGGTCACCCTGCGCACCGTGGGCGAGGTGCCGACCTACGACTTCGAGGTCAAGGACCACCTGCAGATCGGCGAGGCGCTCGGCGCGATCGACATGGAGCGCGGCGCGAAGGTCTCCGGTGCGCGGTTCTACTTCCTCACCGGCCCCGGCGCGCTGCTGGAGTTCGCCCTCGCCCAGCTGGCGGTCAGCCGCGCGGTCGCCGCCGGGTTCACCCCGGTGGTCGCCCCGGCGCTGGTCAAGCCCGAGGCGATGGAGGGCACCGGGTTCCTCGGCGAGCACGACGAGGAGGTGTACCGGATCGAGCGGGACGACCTGTACCTCGTCGGGACGTCGGAGGTCGCGCTGGCCGGGATGCACGCGCGGGAGGTCCTCGACCTGTCCGCCGGCCCCCGGCGGTACGCCGGCTGGTCGTCCTGCTTCCGCCGCGAGGCCGGCTCCTACGGCAAGGACACCCGCGGCATCATCCGGGTGCACTGGTTCGACAAGGTCGAGATGTTCAGCTTCTGCGCGCCCGATGAGGCCGAGGCCGAGCACCGCCGGCTGCTGCAGTGGGAGGAGGAGTTCCTCCAGCTCCTGGAGCTGCCCTACCGGGTGGTCGACATCGCCGCCGGCGACCTCGGCACCAGCGCCGCCCGCAAGTTCGACATCGAGGCGTGGTTCCCCAGCCAGGGCACCTACCGCGAGCTGACCAGCACCTCGGACTGCACCACCTTCCAGTCCCGCCGGCTGGCCATCCGCTCCCGGGACGCCGACGGGAAGCCGCAGCCGGTGGCCACCCTCAACGGCACGCTGTGTGCGATCGCCCGCACCATCGCCTGCCTGCTCGAGGTGCACCAGCAGGCCGACGGCTCGGTGCACGTGCCGGCGGCGCTGCGGCCGTGGCTGGGCGGGCACGCGGTGCTCAGCCCGGGCATGGCGCTCGCCCCGGCGCAGCTGCTGTGACCAGCAGCCAGCCGGTCCGGCCGGCGTTCGTCCCCGAGCAGGGGGCGCGGACGGTGGTCGAGCTGCCCGACCTCGCCGTGGAGCTGGACGGGTGGCGGCCCCGGCTGGTCGCCAGCGACCTGGACGGGACGCTGCTGACCTCCGCGGGCGAGGTGAGCCCGCGCACCCGGGCGGCGATCGACGCCTGCCGGGCCGCCGGTGTGCCGTTCGTCGGCGTCACCGGCCGCGGGCCCCGGCTGCTGGAGAGCGTCCGCGCCGCGCTCGGCGGCACCGGCATCGCGGTGCTGGCGCAGGGCGGGTACGTCGTCGACTTCGGTGTCGGTGACCGCACCGAGGTGCTGCGCACCGTCGGCATGTCGCGGGAGGACGCCACCGCCGTCATCGCCGCGATCGAGGAGGTCACCGGCGAGCTGATCGTCGCGGTCGAGGACGCCGCCGAGCAGTCCGAGGCGCTGCGCCCGCTGCGGGTCCAGCACGGCTTCGACTGGCCCTACCCGGAGCCTGCGCACCTGCTGCCGCGGCACGAGGTGCTGCCGGTCGGCGCGGTGAGCTCCTATGTGTCAACGCTGGTCGGGCGTAGCGTCCGGTTCGGCGGTGGGTGCGGTGGACTGGCCGTAGCGAAGATCAGGTTCGGGACTGCAAGCCTGTCGCGCAGCTGGCTTCGGCCGTAGAGACGCGTCCCGTTTGCCGCTGCCGCACTCACCGTCCCGGTGCGGCGGCGCCGGCCAGCTCCGGTAGCGGGTGAGCCGCGAGGTCGTCCTGCAGGGTCTTGTAGACGACGTCGGAGAGTCGTCGTTGAGGCAGCGCAGGGCTTCCCGGCTGGTCTTCCCTTCGGCGCGTTTGCGCAGGTAGTAGGCCCGGCCCTCGGTGTCGGCGCGGATCTGGGTGATCGCGATCGTGTAGAGCACCCGGTTCAAGGTTCGGTTGCCTGAGCGGTTGAGCCGGTGCCGGGTGGTGCGCCCGGAGGAGGCCGGGATGGGGGCGGTGCCGTTGGCGGCGGCGAAGGCGTGCCGGGAGCGGTAGCGGCGGATGTCGGCGACCTCGCCGAGGATGGTGGCCGCGCCCACCGGGCCGACGCCGTAGAGGTCGGTCAGCCCGGTCTCGACCTCGGCGATCGCGGTGGTGATCAGCCCGGTGAGGTCCCGGATCTCGGCGGTGAGCTGGCCCAGCGGATCAGCCGGCGGCGGGTCAGCTGCGCCCGCACGCTGGTGTCGCCGTCGAGCAGGTCTTGCGCGGCGGTGAGGAACGTCGGGGCGGTCAGCCGGGGGATGGTGGCCTGGTAGCCGGGCAGCAGGCCGTGCAGCTCGGAGTGGGTGCGGTTGGCCAGCGCGGTGCGCTCGGCCACCAGCTGGGCGCGGTAGTCCGCCAGCGCCCGCAGGTCCGCGGCCACGCCGATGGCCAACCGGACCGCCGGCAGCCCGGCCTCGCGGGCGGTGATCCGGGCGATGGCGACCGCATCGACCGGGTCGGTTTTGCCCTGCCCGGGCCGGCCCGAGCGTTCCCGGCTGGTCAGGCTCGGTGGTACTTCCACCACCTCCAGCCCGCCGGTGAGCACGAGGCGGACCGCGGCACCGCGGCCGTAGTTGCCCGAGCCCTCGATGCCCACCCGGGTCACCGTGTGCTCCTCCAGCAGCAGTTCCAGAGCGTCGAAGCCGGCCTCGGTGTTGGCCAGCTCAGTGACCACCGCCGGGCGGCCGGTGTCATCGATGACCGCGACGGCGAGGGTGTCTTTGTGGGTGTCGATCCCGGCGAGCATGCGTCTCCATCCCGGTCCAGCGAGCTGGCGAACCGCCGGTGCCCGGGCGCAGCGCATGCATCTGCGGGCCGCCGTGAGCCCATGCTCCTATCAAGCGTCAGCCGCCCGGACCTCGGCGAACGTCACCGGCGGGCACTCACTACGAAGGCCACGACAGAACACGGCGGGCAGCAAAAGGTCGAGCCTCGCCGGTGACGCCCGCGAGCACCCCGCCTCGGTGACGGAGCCCGTCTATTACCGCAGATGCTCAAGGTGTTCCTGCGCTCCTCGCGGCTGGGCGAGGACGAGCTGCTCGCGCTGGCCCGCGGGGTCGTCGACCCGGCGGTCGCCGAGCTGACCCACGCCGGCCTGGGCTTCATCGAGGTGCTGCCGCCGGGGGTCACGAAGGCCACCGGGCTCGCGGTGGCGCTCGACCACCACGGCGTGTCGTTCGGCGACGTCCTCGTCTTCGGCGACATGCCCAACGACCTGCCGATGATCGAGGCGGTGACCCGGGCCGGCGGCCGGGCGGTGGCGATGGCCAACGCCCACCCGGAGGTGCTGGCCGCCGCCGCGGACCGGACCAGCGGCTCGGACGCCGACGGCGTGGCCCGCTACGTCGAGGCCGTGCTGGCCCTGGGGGCCGGGCGTGTCTGACTGGCGGCCGCAGCTCATCGTCAGCGACCTCGACGGGACGCTGCTGCGCAGCGACGAGACGATCAGCGACGGGACCCTCGCCGAGCTGCAGCGCTGGGCGGACGCCGGGGTGCCGCTGGTGCTCGCCACCGGGCGCCCCCCGCGCTGGATGCTCGGCGTGCGGGACCGGCTGGGCGGCGGCACGGCGATCTGCTGCAACGGCGCGGTGCTGCTGGACCTGGGCGGGTTCACGGTGCTGGAGGAGCACCCGCTGACCCCCGACGTGCTGCGGGCGATCACCGGCGAGCTCCGCCGCCGGCAGCCCGACACCTGGTTCGCCGTCGAGTACGGCGACCAGTTCCGGCACGAGCCGATCTACAAGCCGCGCTGGGACGTCGACGCGCCCGGGGTCGCGGAGGCGACGCTGCCGGAGATGGTGGCGCAGCCGGTGGCCAAGCTGCTGGCCCGGCACGAGCACCTGCCCCGGGACGAGTTCGTCGAGCTGGTGACCGAGGTGGTCGGCGACACTGCCACGGTCACGAACTCCTCCTCCGACGCGCTCGCCGAGATCTCCGCGCGCGGGGTCACCAAGGCCACCGGGCTGGCCCGGGTGGCGGCGGCCCGCGGTCTGGGTCCCGGCGACGTCGTCTACTTCGGGGACATGCCCAACGACCTGGCCGCCTTCGACTGGGTCCGGGAGGGCGGCGGGCGCGCGGTGGCGATGGCGCACGCGCACCCCGACGTCCTCGCCGCGGCGACCGACGTCACCGACGCCAACGACGCCGACGGCGTCGCGGCCTTCCTGGCGTCGCTGCCCCGCTGACCGCCGGGACCACCGCGTCTAGGAACGGCGGTGGTGCTCGGGTCGAGAAGGCCCGGGTCCTGCCGATGACAGCTGACATGGACGCCCTCGACGCCGAGCGCGGCTCGCGCTCCCCCGCCCACCTGCTCGAGCGGGTCGGCCTGCGCGGCCGCCTGCTGGCGGCCATCCTGGTGGTCGCCCTGACCACCCTCGCCGTCGGCGCGGTCGGCATCGCCCGGATGTCCGCGCTGAGCACCCAGGCCGACGAGGTCTACAGCGACGGCGCGGTGCCGCTGGACGGGCTGCGCCAGCTGCAGGCCGACTGGTGGACCCTCAGCGCGCACACCGCCCGGGCCGCCATCGTCGCGCTGCCGCCGGCCACCATCGCCGACGAGCAGCAGGCCGCCGCCGCGGCCGCGCAGGAGCTGACCGCGGACCAGGCCGCCGTCGCCGGCATGCCGCTCTCCCCGGACGCGGCGGCCGCGTTCGCCGACTTCTCGGACTCGGTGACCAGCTACCTCACCGCGCTGGGCCAGCTGCAGGCCGGCGCCGACCCGGCGCAGACCCCCGCGATCCTGCAGGCGATGAACACCGCCGAGGCCACCATCGAGAGCTCGCTCGTCGCCGCGACCGACGCCGCCGCGGTGTCCGCCGAGACCACCGTGCAGGAGGCCCGGGACGCCTACTCCTCGGCCCGCACCCTCACCGTCGCGATCGTCCTCGTCGGCCTGGCGGTGTCGGTCGTCCTCGCGCTGCTCATCGTCCGGTCGGTGATGCGCCCGGTCCAGCGGATCAAGGAGGTGCTGGACCAGGTCGCCGGTGGCGACCTGAGCGTGCGGGCCGGCGAGACCGGTGGCGCCGAGCTCAACGAGGTCGCTCGCTCCCTCGACGGCACCCTGGTGGCGCTCAGCGGCGTGCTCAGCCTGGTCGGTGACTCCGCCGGCCGGCTGGCCGTGGCGTCGCAGGCGCTGAACACCGGCGCCAGCGGGATGGCCGACAGCGCCCGCGCCGCCACCGGCCAGGCCGACGTCGTCGTCGCCTCGGCCGGCGAGGTCGCCTTCAGCGTGGACACCGTGGCCACCGGCTCGCAGCAGATGGAGGCGGCGATCCGGGAGATCTCGCAGAACGCGAGCGAGGCCTCCCGGGTGGCCGGCCAGGCGGTCAGCGTCGCGGAGAACACCACCCGAACCGTCGGCAAGCTGGGCGACTCCTCGCAGGAGATCGCGACCGTGGTCAAGCTGATCAACGGCATCGCCGAGCAGACCAACCTGCTCGCGCTCAACGCCACCATCGAGGCCGCCCGCGCCGGCGAGGGCTTCGCCGTGGTGGCCAGCGAGGTCAAGGAGCTGGCGCAGGAGACCGCGCGGGCCACCGAGGACATCTCCCAGCGGGTCGAGGCGATCCAGGCCGACACCGCGGGCGCGGTCTCCGCCATCGGCGAGATCAGCACCGTGATCGGCCAGATCAACGACTACCAGGCCACCATCGCCGCCGCGGTGGAGGAGCAGACCGCGACGACCAACGAGATGAACCGCAACGTGGCCGAGGCGGCCAGCAGCTCGCGCAGCATCGCGACGGCCATCTCCGGGCTCGCCGCGGGCACGCAGCAGACCAACCAGGGGGTGGCCGAGGCGCAGCGCTCAGCGGCGGACCTGGCCCGGATGAGCGACGAGCTCCAGGACGCCGTCCGCCGCTTCACGGTCTGAGGACCCCGCACGGCAGAGGGCCCCGGCGCGAGCGCGCGCCGGGGCCCTCTGCCGTTCGGCACGCCGGAGGCGCGCAACAGGGTCGACCGCGATCGTTCCCTGCCGATGACAGGACCGACCCGGTCGAACAGCTGGCCGCTCCACGACGTCCCGCACGTCACCCTCCGGAGGCATCGATGCCCGCCGCCACGCCCCCGCCGTCCGCCGCACCGTCCGCGCAGCACGCCGGCCTCATCGCCGCGCTGCACCGCTCCCAGGCGCTCATCGAGTACGACCTCACCGGGCACGTGGTCACGGCGAACCAGGCCTTCCTCGACGTCATGGGCTACGAGCTCGACGAGGTCGTCGGCCGGCACCACCGGGTGTTCTGCTGCCCCGAGCACGCCGCCAGCCCCGAGTACGCGCAGTTCTGGACCGACCTGGCCGGGGGCGCGTACCGCACCGGCGAGTTCGTCCGGCTCGCCAAGGGCGGGCGGGAGGTGTGGCTGCAGGCCACCTACAACCCGGTCCTGGACGACGACGGCACGCCCCTGAGGATCGTCGAGCTGGCCACCGACGTCACCGCCGCCAAGCTGGCTGCGGCCGAGCACACCGGCAAGGTCGCCGCCATCGACCGTTCCCAGGCGGTCATCGAGTTCGACCTCACCGGCCACGTGCTGACGGCCAACCAGAACTTCCTGGACGCGACGGGCTACCAGCTCGACGAGGTCGTCGGCCGGCACCACCGGATGTTCTGCGAGCCCGCCGACGCGGCGAGCGAGGAGCACGCGCGCTTCTGGGCCGACCTGGCCCGCGGGGAGTACACCAGCGGGGTCTACAAGCGGCTGGCCAAGGGCGGCCGCCAGATGTGGTTGCGGGCCACCTACAACCCGATCCTCGACCTGCGGGGCCGCCCGCTCAAGGTGGTCGAGTTCGCCACCGACATCACGGCCGCGCAGCGCCAGGCGGCCGAGGCCCGCGGCAAGGTCGCGGCCATCGACCGGGCGCAGGCCGTCATCGAGTTCGACCTCGAGGGGCGGGTGCTGACCGCCAACCCCAACTTCCTCGCCGTCCTGGGCTACGGCCTGGACGAGATCCGGGGCAGGCACCACCGGATCTTCTGCGACCCCGAGTACATCGCGACGGACGCCTACGCGACCTTCTGGGAGCGGCTGGCGGCCGGGGAGTTCCAGACCGGGGAGTTCCGCCGCATCCGCAAGGACGGCGAGGACGTGTGGATCCAGGCGACCTACAACCCGATCCTGGACGACGACGGCACGCCCCTGAAGATCGTCAAGTTCGCCACCGACGTGACCGCCACCGAGCAGCGCAACGCCGACATCGAGGCGCGGCTCAACGCCGTGGACAGGGCCCAGGCGGTCATCGAGTTCGACCTCGACGGCACGATCCTCTCCGCCAACGAGAACTTCCTGCGCACCATGGGCTACTCGATGTGGGAGATCGGCGGGCAGCACCACAGCCTGTTCTGCAGCGACCGCTACCGGGTGTCGGAGGAGTACCGCGACTTCTGGTTGCGCCTCGGCAAGGGGGAGCTCATCGCGGGCCGGTTCGAGCGGGTCGGCAAGTTCGGCCGCGAGGTGCACATCCAGGCCACCTACAACCCCGTGCTCGACCTGGCCGGGAACCCGGTGCGGGTCGTCAAGTACGCCTACGACGTGACGGCGGACGTGGTCCGGGAGCGCCGGGTCGCCGCCGGCACCCGGGACATGACCGCCTCCGTGCGGCACCTGTCGGAGTCCATCGAGGCGATCGCCGCCAGCTCCTCGGCGGCGACCACCCTGGCGGAGAAGACCCACGGGGACGCCGAGCAGGGGGTGGCGGCGCTGCGTGCCTCGCTGGAGGCGATCAGCCTGATCCAGCGCTCGTCGGTGTCCATCGGCGAGATCGTCCGGGTGATGGGGGAGATCGCCAACCAGACCAACCTGCTGGCCTTCAACGCCTCGATCGAGGCAGCCCGGGCCGGTGAGCACGGTGTCGGCTTCTCCATCGTGGCCGGCGAGGTGCGCAAGCTGGCCGAGCGGTCCTTCGACGCCTCTCAGCAGATCGGCAAGCTCATCGAGGAGTCCGCCGAGCGGGTCGAGCAGGGCTCGACGGTCTCCCAGCGGGCGAGCGAGGCGTTCGAACGGATCGTGTCGAGCGTGGCCGAGACCAACCAGGTCATCCGGGCGATCTCGGCGGCCACCGGCAGGCAGCAGGTGGCCTCCCAGCAGGTCGACGCCCTGATCGCCGAGCTCGTCTCCGGCGAGACGGTCTCCTGAGCACCCGTCGGACGCAGGAGATGAGCACCGGTCCCGGCGGGCCGGCGGTCGACGTCTACGGCATGGTCCGGCTCGCCGGGGTGGACGTCGCGCTGCCGCTGCACGCCCTGCGCGAGGTCGTGCCGTGTCCGCAGGCGCTGTCCGGCCTGCCCGCCGAGGCCCCCGGGCTGCTCGGCGCGATGGACCTGCGCACCACCGTGCTGCCGGTCGTCGACCTGCGGGTCCTGCTCGGCCGGGACACCGGACGCCGGCCGGACCAGGTGGTCGTGGTCATCGCCTGGGAGGGGCAGGCGCTGGGGCTGCTGGCCGACGAGGTGTGCGGGGTGAGCCGGGTGCCGGCGGCGGCGCTGCTGCCGATGCGGGCGCAGACCGGTGAGCTGCTGTTCTCGCACACCTTCCTGCACCCCGAGACCGGCCGGGCGACCAGCGTGCTGGACGCGGCCGCCGTGCTCCGGCTGCCGGGGGTGCCGACCGTCGCCGACGTCACCCGGTCCACCGCGGCGGTCGTCGTGGAGGGCGCCGGCCGGCCGGCCGGGACGGGGCGGACGGTCACCCGGGTCCGCTGCGGTGGGCACGTGCTGGCGGTCGACGTCACCCACGTGCACACCACGCTGCCCAGCCCCGAGGCCCGGCCGTCGCCGCTGCGCAGCACCCTCGTGCCGGGGGTCACCGAGTACGCGGGCCGGGAGGTCGGCGTGGTCGACCCGCTGGTGCTGCTCGGGCTCGGCCGCCGCGCCGACACCCCGCCGGGGGCCGGTCTCGTCCTGGACACCGGCCGGGGCCACGTCGTCCTGGCGCTGGACGAACTGCTCGACCTGGTGCAGCTGCCCGACGACCAGCTGCTCCCGGTGCCGACCTACGCGGTGCCCCACCCGGAGCTGCTGGAGGGCATCGCGCTGGTCGGCGACGTCGCGTGCCTGGTCCTCGACGGTGCCGCGCTGCTCGGCGACCCGCGCGTGCGCGGGCTGGCGGCGATGAACACCGAGGTCGGCCGCACGGCCGACCCGACGGACGGCGTCCGGACCGCGGGTCCCGCGGTCGGTCCGCCGTACCTCGTGCTCTCCGTCGGGGTGGACGTCGCCACGCCCCTGGACCACGTGGCCGAGATCGTGCCGTGGCCGGCGTCGATGACCGCCGGCGGCGCTGCGCCGGGCGTGCTGGGCCTGACGGTGCACCGCGGTGCCGCGCTGCCGGTGCTCTGCCTCGCCTCGCTGCTGGGGCGGCCGGCACCGGCGACCACCGCGGCGACCTGCCTGCTGGTGCTGGAGGTGGACGGCGAGCCGGTCGCCCTGGCCGTGGACGCGCTGCGCAGCATCGACCCGTTGAGCTGGACCGACCCGCACCAGTCGCGGGCCGGTGCGGGCGGCCGGCTGGACCGCGCGCTGCAGGCGGCCCCGCTCGTCCAGGTGGGGGCCAGCACCCGGCTGCTGCCCGAGCTGGACCTGCGGGAGGTGGTGCGGGCGGTGCGCGGCCCCGCCGTGGTCGTCCCGGCTCCCCGGTCCACGCCGGCCGCCGAACTCGTCCCCACCTGAGGGGCGGCGGACCGCTGGACGCGGTCGGACGGCGGGGTCAGGAGTCGGCCTGGACCCGAGCCCGCCGGTGGGCGGCCCGGCGCCAGCGCGGGTCGTGCACCGGGAGGCTCGCCACCAGCCGGTCGTGGGCCTCGAGGTCGGTGCGGCCGAGCGGGTGCGCGGTGAAGGCCTGGAGCAGGTCCAGGTCCCCGGTGGCGAGCACGGCGCGGCGCAGCCCGGCCCCCAGCTCGTCGCGCAGCTCCCGGATCGCCGGGGCGTCGGACCCGGGCAGCAGCGGCCCGGGGCAGGCGGCCAGCGCCGCCTGGGCGCGGCCGGCCTGCAGCGCGGCCTGCACCTGCGCGACGTCGCTGACCACGGTGGGCACCAGCCGGTAGGGCCGGGTGCGCAGCAGCTCCGGGCCGATGAGGGCGCGCAGCCGGCGCACCTCCCCGCGCACCGTCGTCTGGTTGCCGGCGTCGCCGTAGACCAGGGCGGCGAGCCGCTCGCCGGTCAGGCCGGCCGGGTGCAGCGCCAGCACGGCGAGCACCTCGGCCAGCCGCAGCGTCAGCGGCACCGTGCGCCCGTTGACCAGCACGTGGGGCACCCCGTTGCCGAGCAGCCGCAGCGCCAGCCGGGGCTGCGGCGCACGGGGCACCGCCGGGCCCGGCGCGACGACCCGCAGCAGGTGCGCGCCGTCGAGCGGCTCGACCACCACCTCGCGGCCGTTCACCTGCAGCGGGCGGTCGCCCGCCGGCACCGGGACGCGGTCGGGCCACCAGCCCCAGGGCTGCCCGGCGAGCACCCGGCCGGCGGCGCTGACCAGCGCCCCGGGGGCGCCGCCCAGGCCGGTCAGGTGCGGCAGCAGCCGCATCCGCAGCTGCTCGTCGGCGAGGGCCAGCCGGACCCGCAGCTCGGCCTCGGCGAGCCGGGCGGTGGCCGACACCAGCTGCAGCAGCGCCGGGTGCACGGTGTGCAGCGGGCCGCTGACGTCGACCGCGCCGAGGATCGCGCCGGTCTCCGGGTCGTGGACCGGGGCGGCTACGCAGGTCCAGCCGTGGTAGGTCCGGACCAGGTGCTCCGCGGAGTGGATCTGGACCGGCGCGTCGACCGCCAGCGCGGTGCCCATCGCGTTGGTCCCGATGGCGCTCTCGCTCCACCGCGCCCCGGGGACCAGCCCGACCCCGTCGGCGGTCGACAGCACCGCCGCGGCGCCGTCCCGCCACAGGATGTGCCCCTCGGCGTCGGTGACCAGCATGACGTGCATCGCGTCGTCGGCGATGGCGCCCAGCGTGCTGCGCAGCACCGGCAGGCACGCGCTGAGCGGGTGCGCCGCGCGCAGGTCGGGCAGCTGGTCGGCGGCGAAGACGACCGGTGGCGTCCGGTGGTCGGGGTCGACGTGCGCGGCCAGGCTGCGCCGCCACGACTCCGAGACCACCGGGCGCGGTGCCTGCCGGCTCGGCCGGTCGCCCAGCACCGCGTCGAACACCTCGGCCAGGCCGCGGGCGTGCGCCCGCGGGTCGCCGGTGACCTCGGGCGCCGGGGAGCCGCCGTGCCGTGCCCGCTCTGCTGACATCGCCGTCCGGCGCCTCGCCGCGGCGCCGCCTCTCCGGGGTGGATCCTCGCCCAGGGGCGCCGCCCGCGGCAACCAGCCGCGCCCGGTCAGGAGTCCAGCGCCGCAGCCGCGGCGGTGGCCACCGCGACGTCCTGCGCCACCGAGCCCGCGCTGACCCCCACCGCGCCGACGAGCTCGCCGTCGCGGTGCAGCGGGATGCCGCCGCCGAAGGCGACCATGCCGCCGGCGGTGTGCTCGAGGCCGTAGAGCTCGGCGCCGGGCTGGACCAGGTCGGTGAGCGCCGCCGTGGGCGCGTTCATCAGCACCGACGTCACGGCCTTGCGGGTGGAGATGTCGATGCTCGCCCGGATGGCGCCGTCCATCCGGCCGAAGGCCACCAGGTGCCCGCCGTCGTCGACCACCGCGATGTTCATCGGCTGGCCGATCTCCTCGGCCTTCGCGATGCCGGCGTCCAGGATCCGACGGGCCTGCTCGTGGCTCACAGAGGTGCTCATGGCGGCAGCAAACCGCGCCGCCACCGTCGCCGACAAGGGTCGGCTCCCGGCAGGCAACGAACAGGCAACGTGACCCGTGTCACGGTGACCGCACCCGTCGCGACACCGAGGGAGCACCCCGCATGACTGCGCTGACCCGGAACGACTACCCGCTGTCGATCAACCGGCCGGACCTGCTGCGCACCCCGACCGGGAAGCCGATCACGGCGCTGACGATGGACGCCGTCGTCTCCGGCGAGCTCTCCGCCGAGGACCTCCGCATCGCGCCGGAGACGCTGCTGCTGCAGGCCGAGATCGCCGACGCGAGCGGCCGGCCGCAGCTGGCCGGCAACTTCCGCCGGGCCGCGGAGATGACCGCGATCCCCGACGCCGAGGTGCTCGCCATGTACAACGCGCTGCGGCCGCGGGCCTCGACCGGGGCGGCCCTGGCCGAGCTGGCCGACCGGCTGGAGACCACCTACTCGGCGCCGGTGTGCGCGGCGCTGGTCCGCGAGGCCGCCGAGGTCTACGAGCGGCGCGACCTGCTCGCCCGCCCCACCGGCGACGACGACTGAGGAGAGCCCGATGACCAGCACCGCGCCGCGGAAGTCCAGCGCAGCCCCCCGGGTCTCCCGGCGGACCGAGGTCCTCGAGGCCCGGCCGGTCAACCTCGACGGGTTCGTCGAGGAGTGGCCGGAGAAGGGCCTCGTCGCCATGGAGAGCGACTTCGACCCGGCACCCAGCGTGCGGGTCGAGGACGGCGTCATCGTCGAGCTCGACGGCAAGGAGCGGGCCGACTTCGACTTCATGGACACCTTCATCGCCAACCACGCGATCGACGTCGCCTCGGCCGAGCGGTGCACGGCCATGCCGTCGGTGGAGATCGCCCGGCTGCTCATCGACCCGCGGGCGACCCGGGACGACGTCCTGGCGGTGACCCGCGGGCTGACCCCGGCCAAGGTCCTCGACGTCGTCAAGCTGATGAACGTCGTCGAGATCATGCAGGGGATGCAGAAGATGCGCGCCCGGCGGACCCCGGCGAACCAGGCGCACTCCACCAGCGCCCGGGACAACCCGATCCAGGTGGCCGCGGACGCCGCCGAGGGCGCGCTGCGCGGCTTCGCCGAGCTCGAGACGACGCTCGGCGTGGTCCGCTACGCGCCGCTGGTCGCCATCGCGCTGCAGGTGGGCGGCCAGGTCGGCCGCGGCGGGGTGCTCACCCAGTGCGCGCTGGAGGAGGCGACCGAGCTGGAGCTGGGCATGCGCGGCATCACCGCCTACGCCGAGACGATCTCGGTGTACGGCACCGAGTCGGTGTTCATCGACGGCGACGACACCCCCTGGTCCAAGACGTTCCTGGCCTCGGCCTACGCCTCCCGGGGCATCAAGATGCGCTTCACCTCCGGCACCGGGTCGGAGGTGCAGATGGGCAACGCCGAGGGCAAGTCGATGCTCTACCTGGAGATCCGCTGCATCCTGATGGCCAAGGGCGCCGGCGTGCAGGGGCTGCAGAACGGCTCGATCAGCTGCATCGGCGTCCCCGGGGCGGTGCCCGGCGGGCTGCGGGCGGTGGCCGCGGAGAACCTGGTCTGCAGCATGGTCGACCTGGAGTGCGCCTCCGGCAACGACCAGTCGTTCTCGCACTCGTCGATGCGCCGGACGGCGCGGGCGATCCCGCAGCTGTTCCCCGGCACTGACTTCGTCTGCTCGGGCTACTCGGCCGTGCCGAACCCGGACAACATGTTCGCCGGCTCCAACTTCGACACCGAGGACTACGACGACTGGAACACCATCCAGCGCGACTTCCAGGTCGACGGCGGGCTGCGGCACGTCCGCGAGGCGGAGATCCTGCAGGCCCGCAACAAGGCGGCCCGGGCGCTGCAGGCGCTGTTCCGGCACCTGGACCTGCCGGCGATCACCGACGACGAGGTGGAGGCGGCCACCTACGCCCACTCCTCCAACGACTACCCGCTGCGCGACGTGCTGGCCGACCTCAAGGGCGCCCAGGCCGTGATGGACCGGGGGATCACCGGGCTGGACCTGGTCCGCGGGCTGGAGGCCTCCGGCTTCCACGACGTCGCGGAGAGCCTGCTGACGGTGCTGCGCCAGCGGGTGTCCGGTGACCTGCTGCAGACCTCGGCCGTCCTCACCGGCGACTTCGTCCCGCTCTCGGCGATCAACGACCCCAACGACTACGCCGGCCCGGGAACCGGCTACCGGCTCGAGGGCGAGCGCTGGGAAGAGCTGAAGAAGCTGCGGCACGTCACGTCCGCGACGAACCCCGAGACCGAGGTGGGCTGAGCCATGACGACCCCGACGACGACGGCCCCGCCCGAGCGGACCGTCACCCTGCGGGAGGTGGGCCCGGCCCGGCGCGGCACCCGCCCGGACGAGGTCGTGGTGGCGGTGTCCCCGGCCTTCGCCGGCCACTTCAGCAAGACCATCGTCGACGTGCCGCACGCCGAGGTGCTGCGCCAGCTGCTGGCCGGCATCGAGGAGCAGGGGGTGACCGCCCGCGTGGTGCGCATCCGGGACACCGCGGACCTGGCCGCGCTGGCCCACGTCGGGGCGCGGCTGTCCGGGTCCGGCATCTCCGTGGGCATCCTGTCCCGCGGGACGACGATCATCCACCAGCGCGACCTGCCCCGGCTGAGCAACCTGGAGCTGTTCCCGCAGTCCCCGCTGCTGGACGCCCCGGTGTTCCGGATGATCGGCTCGAACGCGGCGCAGTACGCCAAGGGCGAGTCGCCGCAGCCGGTGCCCACCCGCAACGACCAGATGGCCCGGCCGCGCTGGCAGGCCAAGGCGGCGCTGCTGCACCTGAAGGAGTTCGAGTGCATCGAGGCGGGCCGGGGCCCGGTCGAGGTCGAGCCGGTGTTCGAGTCGAGCGCCGCCGGCTGACGTGAGCGGCGGGCTGGTCGTCGGCGTCGACATCGGCAACTCGACCACCGAGGCCTGCCTGGGCCTGGTCGACCCGGACGGGCGGGTGACCTACCTCGGCACGGCGCTGACCCGGACCACCGGGGTGAAGGGCACCCCGGACAACACCGCCGGCGCGCTCACCGCCGTCCGTGCCGCCCTGGCCCGGGCCGGGCGGGACGCCACCGAGGTGCGCACGGTGCTGCTCAACGAGGCGACCCCGGTGATCAGCGGGCTGGCGATGGAGACGATCACCGAGACGATCATCACCGAGTCGACGATGATCGGGCACAACCCGACCACCCCCGGCGGGGAGGGGCTCGGCGTCGGCACCACCTGCTCGGTGGGCGACCTCGCCGACCAGCCCCCGGGGCAGCCGCTGGTGTGCGTCGTGCCGCCGGGCTGGGACTTCGACGACACCGCCGCGACGATCAACGCCGCCGTCGCCGCCGGGGTCGAGGTGGTGGCCGCCGTCCTCGCCGGGGACGACGCGGTGCTGGTCACCAACCGGCTGACCCGGCCGGTGCCGGTGGTGGACGAGGTCGCCGCCGTGGAGAAGGTGCCGCTGGGCATGCTCGCCGCGGTGGAGGTCGCCGGCCCGGGCCGCACCATCCGCACGCTGTCGAACTCCTACGGGCTGGCCACCGTGTTCGGACTGGACCCGGCGCAGACCCGGCAGGTCTCCCCGGTGGCCCGCGCGCTGACCGGCAACCGCTCGGCGGTGGTGGTCCGCACGCCGTCCGGGGACGTCACCGACCGGCGCATCCCGGTCGGCGAGCTGGTGCTGCACGGCGCCGGCAAGACGCTGCGGGTGGACGTCGACGCCGGGGCCGAGGCGATCATGGACGCCGTCGGCCGGGCGCAGCCGCTGGACGACGCCCGCGGGGAGCCGGGCACCCACGTCGGCGGCATGCTCGCCCAGGTGCGCGACACCATGGCCGACGTCATGGACTCCCCGGGGCTGCCCGCCGTCCCGGTCGCCGAGATCGCCATCCGCGACGTCCTGGCGGTCGACACCTTCGTGCCCGCCGAGGTCCGCGGCGGGCTGGCCGGGGAGGTCGCCCTGGAGAACGCCGTCGCGCTCGCCGCGATGGTGAGCACCAGCCGCAGCCGGATGCAGGTCGTCGCCGACCAGGTGTCGGAGGGGCTCGGCGCCGCGGCCGCGATCGGCGGCGTCGAGGGCGAGATGGCGGTCAGCGGGGCGCTGACCACGCCGGGGGTGGACCGGCCGGTCGCCGTGCTCGACCTGGGCGGTGGCTCGACCGACGCCGCGCTGCTCACCCGGGACGGGCGGGCCACCGCGGTGCACGTCGCCGGCGCGGGGGAGCTGGTCACCAAGCTGGTCCACTCCGAGCTGGCGCTGGGCGACCGCGAGGTGGCCGAGAGCGTCAAGCGGTGCCCGCTGGCGCAGGTGGAGAGCTTCTTCCACGTCCGGCACGAGGACGGCACCGTGCAGTTCTTCGAGACGCCGCTGCCGCCGGAGGTCTACGCGCGCGTCGTCGTGCTCACCCCGGAGGGGCCGGCGCCGGTGGGCACCCGGCACCGGCTGGACCACGTCCGGCGGGTGCGCCGGGAGGCGAAGCGGCGGGTGTTCGTGGTCAACGCGCTGCGGGCGCTCCGGCAGGTCGCGCCGGGCGGCAACCTGCGGGAGCTGGACTTCGTGGTGCTGCTCGGCGGCTCGGCGCTGGACTTCGAGATCCCGGACATGATCGCCGACGCGCTCGCCCCGCACGGGGTGGTCTGCGGGACCGGGAACGTGCTGGGCACCGAGGGGCCGCGCAACGCCGTCGCCACCGGCCTGGTCCGGGCCTGGGCCAGTGGTCCGGGCGCGTGACCGGCCCGGGCGAGCGGCCCGCGGTGCTGGTGCACCGGCAGCGCGGGGCCCCGCCGGAGGTGCTGCGCGAGGTGTGCGCGGGCGTGGAGGAGGAGGGGGTGCCGGTCGAGGTGGTGGACGCCCCCGACGGGCTGACCGCGACCGCGCTGGCCCACGCCGCGGCGCAGGCCTCCCGGCTGGAGGTCGGCATCGGGGTGGACGCGGCCGGCGCGACCGCCGTGCACCACGCCAAGCTGCCGGTGGACCGCCCGCCGGCGACCGGCCGGGCCGAGGCGACCGCGCCGGACCGGCGGCGGATCGGCCGGACCGGCGCGCGGGTGGTGAAGAACCTCCCGCTGGACTGAGCCGGGGTCAGAGGTACTGGCCGCCGCCGTGCCGCACCTCGGGCTGGCCCTGGTCGACCGCGCCGGCCGGCAGCGCGCGCCGGCGCATCTCCTCCAGCTGCGCCCGGGCGGCCATCTGCTGGGCGAACAGCGCCGTCTGGATGCCGTGGAAGACGCCCTCCAGCCAGCCGACCAGCTGCGCCTGGGCGATCCGCAGCTCGGCGTCCGACGGCGTCTCGTCGCCGTTGAACGGCAGGGTGATCCGCTCCAGCTCCTCGCGCAGCTCCGGGGCGAGCCCCTGCTCGAGCTCCCGGATGGAGGAGGCGTGGATGTCGCGCAGCCGGTTGCGGCTGGCGTCGTCCAGCGGCGCCGCGCGCACCTCCTCGAGCAGCTGCTTGATCATCGTGCCGATCCGCATGACCTTCGCGGGCTGCTCGACCAGGTCGCCGATGCCGGTCCCGCCCCCGCCGTCCGGACCGTCGCCCTGGGGCATGGCCATCGCGCCCACCGGCTGACCGTCGGGGCCGACGACGAGGACCTGCTGCGGGTGCTGCTCACCGGGACGGGGTGCTGTCATGCCCCCATCCTGCCCCGGTCCGGGCACGGGGCGGCGGGCCGCCCGGCCGCGTCGCTCGCCGCCGCGGGGGACCCAGGGAGACTGACTACGCTCCCGCCATGTCGTCGGGGGCGGGGCAGCTGGACGTGGCGCGCGTCCGCGGGCTGTTCCCGGGGCTCTCCGACGGCCTGGTGCACACCGACGGCCCCGGTGGGGCGCTGGTGCCGGAGTCCGTGGTGCGCGCGGTGTCCCAGGCCATGCGGGTGCCGATCGCCGACCGCGGTGGGGTGTTCGCCTCCTCCGCCCGCGCCGAGCAGCTGGTCTCCGGCGCGCGGACCGCCGTCGCCGACCTGGTGGGCGCCGTCCCGGCCGGCGTCGTCCTCGGCCCCAACGTGACCTCGCTGACCTACGCGGTGGCCCGGGCGCTGGGCAAGCACTGGCGGCGCGGCGACGAGATCGTGGTCAGCCGGCTCGACCACGACGCCAACATCCGGCCCTGGCTGCAGATCGCCGACGAGATCGGCATGGTGGTCCGGTGGGCCGAGGTCGACATCGAGACCGGGGAGCTGCCGGACTGGCAGTACGACGAGCTGCTCACCGACCGCACCCGGTTGGTGGCGGTGACCGCGGCGAGCAACGCGATCGGCACCTGCCCCGACGTGACCGCGATCGGCCTGCGCGCGCACCGGGCCGGCGCCCTGGTCTACGTCGACGCCGCGCACGCCGCGCCGCACATGCTGCTGGACATCACCCAGCTGGAGGCCGACTTCGTCGCGCTGTCGGCCTACAAGTGGGGCGGGCCGCACGTCGGCGCGGTGGTCGCCCACCCCGGGCTGCTCGGCGAGCTCCGCCCGGACAAGCTGGTGCCCGCGCCCGACCGGGTGCCCGACCGGTTCGAGCAGGGCTCCCCGCCCTACGAGCTGTACGCCGGCGTCGCCGCCTCGGTCGACCACCTCGCCGCGCTGTGCCCGGAGACGCCGGGCACCCGCCGGGAGCGGCTGGCCGTGTCGCTGTCCGCCGTCGGCCGCTACGAGGACGCGCTGTTCGACCGGCTCGACCGCGCGCTGCGGTCGATGGCCCACGTGCAGGTGCTCGGCTCGCCGCAGTACCGCACCCCGACCCTGTCGTTCACGCTGCCGCGGATGCGCCCGCGGCAGGTCGCCCGGGAGCTGGCCCGCCGCGGGGTCTGCGCCTGGGACGGCGACTTCTACTCCCGCGAGCTCTTCGACGCGATCGGGGCGAACGAGGACGGCGGCGCCGTCCGGCTCGGGCTGATGCACTACAACACGGTCGACGAGGTCGACCACGTCATCGACAGCGTCGCCGCCCTGCGCTAGCTCTTCGGCCCCGCTGCAGGGGCCCGCCGCGAGCTTGCGAGTGGTGGGGGGCAGTGGGGTCCTTCGTCAGCCGTTGACGAGCAGGACCTTGCCGATGTGGTCGCTGGCCTCGACCAGGGCGTGGGCGTCGGCGGCCCGGGACATCGGCAGCCGGCGGTCCACGACCGGGCGGACGACGCCGCGCTCGACGTCGGGCCACACGTCGTGCCGGACCGCGGCGACGATCTCCGCCTTGCCGCCGGGGCCGGTCGGCGGGCGGGAGCGCAGCGTCGTCGCGGCCACCGACGCCCGCTTGCGCATGAGCTTCCCGAGGTCGAGCTCGGCCTTGGTGCCGCCCTGCATGCCGATGCCCACCAGCCGGCCGCCGGTGGCCAGCACGTCGACGTTCCGGGCCAGGTAGGCCGCGCCCATGATGTCCAGGACGACGTCCGCGCCGTGCCCGTCGGTGGCGTCCTTCACCACCTGCACGAAGTCCTCGTCCCGGTAGTTGACGGTGATCTCGGCGCCCAGCTCGCGGCAGAAGGCGAGCTTCGCGGCGCTGCCGGCGGTGGTCGCCACCCGCGCACCGGCCCGGGCCGCCAGCTGGACGGCCATCGTGCCGATCCCGCTGCCCCCGCCGTGCACCAGGAAGACCTCGCCGGCCCGGAGCCCGGCGAGCATGAACACGTTGGACCACACCGTGCACACGACCTCGGGCAGCGCCGCCGCGGTGGCCAGCTCGACGCCGGCCGGGCGGGGGAGGAGCTGACCGGCCGGGACGGCGACCCGCTCGGCGTAGCCGCCGCCGGCCAGCAGCGCGCACACCTCGTCGCCGACCGACCAGCCGGTCACGCCCTCGCCGACCTCGCTGATGACGCCGCTGCACTCCAGACCCAGCACCTCCGAGGCGCCCGGCGGCGGCGGGTAGTGCCCCTGGCGCTGCAGCAGGTCGGCGCGGTTCACCGCGGCGGCGACCACGTCGACCAGCACCTCGCCCGGACCGCACACCGGGTCGGGCACCTCGCCCCAGCCGAGGACCTCGGGACCGCCGGGCTCGCTGATCGTCACTGCGCGCATGGCCCGACAGTAGAAGGAGGGCCCGGCGCGTCCAGGGGGCTGGTCCGGTCACCGGGCCGGTGCCACGCTGGTCGGGTCCGCCGGCGACAGCCGCGGCCCCGCGGTACGGCGGGCCGTCGGAGGTCTCCCATGTCCGCTGACCCGGTTCCTGCCTGGACGCCGCAACCGCCTCCCGCTCGCTGGGGGCCCGGGCGGGTGGTGGCCCTGGTCCTGGGGCTGGTGCTCCTCGTCCCCGCGCTGGGCATGCTGGCCGGCGGTGGGGTGCTGCTGTGGGCCGACCAGTCGCAGCGGACCGGCGACGGCTTCCTGCTCTCCCCGTCGGGGGACGTCTCGACCGACGGGTACGCGCTGACCAGCGATCGGATCGACCTCGGCACCGACGCCGACTGGGTCCCGGTCTCCGCCGCGCTCGGGACGACGATGGTGCGGGCCACCGGCAGCGGGCCGGACCTGTTCGTCGGCATCGGCCCCAGCGACCAGGTGACCTCCTACCTGGGCGACGTCCAGCGGGCGGTCCTCGACGACCTCGGCCAGGACGGCGCGGTCATCGACCGGGAGGTGGCCGGCGGGGCGCCCGCGGGGCCGCCCGGAGCGCAGCCGTTCTGGACCGAGCAGACCAGCGGGGCCGGGCGGCAGCAGCTGACCTGGGAGCCGGCGGACGGCGACTGGACGGTCGTGGTCATGAACGCCGACGGGTCGGCCGGGGTCTCCGCCGACCTGCGGGTCGGTGCGGAGCTGCCCGCGCTGACCGGGATCGCCTGGGGCGTGCTGATCGGCGGTGCGCTGCTCACGCTGGTCGCCGTCACGATCGTCCTGCTGGCGGTGCGCCGGCCCCGGGCGCGGGGGCAGCTCCCTCCGTCGGCACCGCCGACCCCGGCCTGGCAGCCGCCCGCTCCGCGCACGGACCCCACCGGGGACCCGGTCCGGGGCTCCTCCCGGGACCAGGTGACCTGACCGGGGCCGGTCAGCCGAGAGCGGCCCGGGTCTCGGTGACGAGCTCGGCGAGCGCCTGCGGGGCGCTGCGGCACAACCGGGGGAAGCTGAGGTACCCGTGCGGCATCCCGACGTACTCGGTCAGCCGCGCCGGGACGCCGGCCGCCCGCAGCGCGTCGGCGTACCGCACGCCGTCGTCCCGGATCGGGTCGTGCTCGGCCACCTGCACGAGCGCCGGGGGCAGCCCGGAGTGGTCGGCGGCGTGCAGCGGGGACGCGTAGGGCTGCCGGGGGTCCTGACCGCCCAGGTAGTGGTCGCGGAAGGCCACCACGTCGTCCTGCGTGAGGATCGGCGCGTGCGCGTTCTGCGCGATCGACGGGCTGCCCAGGGTGAGGTCCGTCGCCGGGTAGAGCAGGCCCTGGAAGCCGATCGCGGGTCCGGACCGGTCGCGGCTCATCAGGCTGACCACCGCCGCCAGGTTGCCGCCGGCGCTGTCGCCCATGACCGCGACCCGGGTGGGGTCGGCGCCCAGGGCAGCGGCCCGGTCGACGAGGTCGACGAGCGCCGCGTAGCAGTCCTCGGCGGCCGCCGGCCAGCGGTGGTCGGGCGCCAGCCGGTAGTCGACCGACACCACGACCGCCGGCAGGGCGACGGCGACGTTGCTGCACAGCCAGTCCGCGGCGTCCAGCGAACCGACCGTCCATCCACCGCCGTGGAAGTCGACCACCAGCGGCAACGGGTCCGTGCCCCCGCCGTGCGGCCGGTACACCCGCACCGGGAGCGGACCCTCGGCGCCGGCCGCCGTCTCGTCGGCCAGTTCCACGCCGCGGGCGACCGCACCGAAGAGCAGGTCGGTCAGCGGGTTGTGGCCGAGCCGCTGCTGCTTGGCGCGGGCGAGCTGGGCGTCGTCCATCCGGGCGACGGAGAACCGGCCGAAGACCCGGCCGGCCAGCCGGACCCGCAGGTCGAGCGGCGTGCCCGCCGGGGCCTCAGGCACGGTTCTTGAGGTCCTTGCGCAGGATCTTGCCGGCCATCGACTTGGGCACCTGCTCGATGAACTCGACCAGCCGGATCTTCTTGTGCGGGGCCAGCCGCTCCGCCGCGTAGGCCTGCACGGCCTCGGCGGTGATCTGCGAGCCGGGCGCGCGGACGACGAAGGCCTTGGGCAGCTCCTCGCCGCTCTCGGCGTCCTGCACACCGATCACCGCGGCGTCGGCGATCTCCGGGTTGCCCAGCAGCACGGCCTCCAGCTCGGCCGGGGCGACCTGGTAGCCCTTGTACTTGATCAGCTCCTTGACCCGGTCGACGACGGTGTAGCGGCCCTCGTCGTCGACGACCGCCACGTCGCCGGTGTGCAGCCAGCCCTCGGCGTCGAGGGTCTCGGCGGTGGCCTGGGCGTTGTTCAGGTAGCCCTTCATCACCTGCGGCCCGCGGACCCACAGCTCACCGCGCTCGCCGGGGGCGGCGTCCTCGCCGGTGGCCGGGTCGATCAGCCGGCACTCGGTGTTGGGCAGCGCGTAGCCCACCGTGCCCTTGGGGGTGGGGCCGGCGCCCGCGGGCTCGTGGCCGGCCTCGGGGGTGGTGTGCGAGACCGGCGACAGCTCGGTCATGCCGTAGCCCTGCGAGACAGCGACGCCGTCCGAGGCGCCACGGCGCAGGCGGGTCTCGACGGCATGCGCCAGCGACTCGTCCAGCGGTGCCGCCCCTGAGGTGATGGTCCGCAGTGAAGAGAGGTCGAAGGAGTCGACCAGCGGGTGCTTGGCCAGCGCGACCAGGATGGGCGGGGCAACGTAGGCCCGGGTGACCCGCTGGTCCTGGATGGTGCGCAGGAACTGCTCGAGGTCGAAGCGGGGCAGCGTCACCACCGAGCAGCCCCAGGCCAGTCCCTGGTTCATCAGCACGGTGAGCCCGTAGATGTGGAAGAACGGCAGGACGGCGATGACCCGCTCGTCGCCCTCGTGCAGGTCGAACAGCGGCCGGCACTGGGCCACGTTGGCCACCAGGTTGCGGTGGGTGAGCATGACGCCCTTCGGCAGGCCGGTGGTGCCGCTGGAGTAGGGCAGCGTGACCAGGTCCTCCGCAGGGTCGATGTCCACCTGCACGGCGGGGGCATCGCTGGTCAGCAGGTCGCGCAGCGAGGCGTGGCCCTCGGCGCCGTCCATGACGATGACCTCGTCGACCGGCGCGCTCTGCACGGCGGCCAGCGCACGGTCCAGGAACGGCGAGACGGTGACCAGCAGCTTCGCCCCGGAGTCCTTCAGCTGGAAGGCGATCTCCTCGGGCGTGTACAGCGCGTTGATCGGGCTGATGACGGCACCGGCCGCGGCGATCCCGTGGAAGACGACCGGGTACCAGATCGTGTTCGGGCTGAACACGGCCACGACGTCGCCCTTGACCACGCCCCGGGCGGCCAGCGCCGCGGCCATGCGCTCGACGTAGAACGCCAGCTCGCCGTGCGTGATGGTCTCGCCGGAGAGCCCGTCGACCAGCGCCGGGCGGTCGGCGCGCTCGGCGGCACCGGCCAGCACGAACTGCGGGACGGACAGCTCGGGGATCTCGACATCGGGAAAGCGGCTGGCCAGCGCCACGGGGTCCTCCTCGACTCAGGTGCGGTGACGCCAGTCTCACACCCGGCGTGTCGCCCGCCACATCCGGGTTACCGGTGAGTAGGTCCGATTCCCGGACCTGGGGTCACCGCGGCCAGAGCACCGACTGGGTGCAGCGGAACAGCGCGATCGTCTTCCCCGTGGCGGCGTCGGTGACGACGGCGTCCCAGACCTGCGTCGTCCGGCCGGCGTGCACGTTGGTCGCCACGGCGGCGATCCGGCCCTCGCGCGCGGTGCCCAGGTGGTTGCTCTTCAGCTCCAGGGTGGTGAACCCGCTGGACCCCTCGGGCAGCAGCGCCCGGGTGGGCAGGCCGCAGCTGGTGTCGGCGAGGCTGACGACGGTGCCGGCGTGCAGGTACCCGTTGGGCGCCAGCAGGTCGGGCCGGACGTCGAGGTGGCTGGTCAGCCGACCGGGCTCGTGGCTGTCGACGACGATGCCGAGCAGCCCCGGCAGCGTCCCGGGCAGCAGCGCGTTGAGCTCGTCGGCGGTCAGGAAGCCGGTGGCGGTCATGCCAGGAAAGTAGATGAAGGACCCCTGTGCCCCCCACGCCTCGCAGGCTCGGCGCGGGACCCTGCACAGGGGCCAGGTCAGCGTGCGGTCTCCCAGAGGCCGACGACGTTGCCCTCGGGGTCCGCCAGGTAGGCGGCGAAGCCCATGTCCCCGACCGGCTCCCTCTCGCGCAGCGTCTTCCCGCCGAGCTGCCCCACGAGGGCGAGCGTGTCGTCGATGCTGTCGACGTCGACGACCAGGACGGGCGCCGCGGACGGGCTGCCGTCCCGCGGCATCAGCCCGCCGTTGATGAAGCCGGGCTCGGTCGGGCCCTCGTCGCCGCTCGGGCCCGAGACCACCAGCGTGTAGTCCATGCCCGGCATGTCCTGCTGCTGCCAGCCGAACGCCTCGCGGTAGAAGCCCCGCGCCCGGTCCCCGTCGTCGTACGGGATCTCGAAGTGCACGACACGACCGCTCATCTCCGCCTCCTCGAACGCGTTCCCGGACCCTCGGGAGTCTGGCCCGGGACGACCCCGGTGGCCAGGGGGCGGGACGCGAGGGGGCGTCCGGACGACCTCCCCGGGTGGTGGCCCGGACGCGGGCGCCCGGGCAGGCTGTCCCCATGAGCGACCTGAAGGCGGACCTCCTCACCTACCTGCAGCGGGGCCGGGACGTGGTGGTCTGGAAGCTGGAGGGCGCCTCCGAGTACGACGTCCGCCGGCCGGTGACGCCGACCGGCACGAACCTGCTGGGCCTGGTCAAGCACCTGGCCGGGGTCGACGCCGGCTACCTGGGCCAGGTGTTCGGCCGGCCGTTCCCGGAGTCGATCCCCTGGGACGCCGAGGACGCCGACCCTGATGCCGACATGTGGGCCACCGCCGGGGAGTCGCGCGAGGAGCTGGTGGGGCTCTACCGCCGGGTGTGGGCGCACGGCGACGCGACGGTGGCGGCGCTGGACCTGGACACCGAGGGCACGGTGCCGTGGTGGCCGGAGGAGCGGCGGCATCCGACGCTGCAGCGGGTGCTGGTCCACCTGATCGCGGAGACCCACCGGCACGCCGGGCACGCCGACGTCGTCCGCGAGCTGGTCGACGGCGCCGCCGGGCTGCTGCCAGGCGTCTCCAACCTGGGCGCGGAGGGTGCCGAGGCCCGAGCCGCCCACCACGCCCGGGTGCAGGCGGCCGCCGAGGAGGCGGTCCGCTAGGCCAGGCCGCGGGTGGTGCGGGCCGGTGGCCGGTCACCGCGGATCGAGGCCACCATGTCCAGCGTCTGCCGGGTCGCCGCCACGTCGTGCACCCGGAACACCCGGGCCCCCAGCCAGGCGCTGACCGCGGTCGCCGCGAGCGTGCCGGTGAGCCGCTGGTCCACGGGCAGGTCGAGGGTCTCGCCGACGAAGTCCTTGTTCGACAGCGCCACCAGCACCGGCCAGCCCGTGGCCACCAGCTCGTCGAGCCGGCGGGTGGCCTGCAGCGAGTGGCGGGTGTTCTTGCCGAAGTCGTGACCGGGGTCGACCAGCACCCGCTCGGGGTCGACCCCGGCGGCGACCGCGGCCTCGGCCAGCGCCGTCGTCCGCGCCACGATGTCGGCCACCACGTCGTCGTAGCTGACCCGGTGCGGCCGGGTGCGCGGCGGGAGGCCGCCGGCGTGGGTGCAGACGATGCCCGCGCCCGCCGCCGCGGCGACCGCGGCCAGCTGCGGGTCGACCCCGCCCCACGCGTCGTTGACCACGGCGGCGCCGGCGGCCAGCGCCTCCCGGGCCACCTCTGCGCGCCAGGTGTCGATCGAGATCGGCAGCTCCGGGTGGGCCGCGCGGACGGCGGCGACCAGGTCGACGGTGCGCCGGATCTCCTCGGCGGCGTCCACCTCCGCGCCGGGGGCGGCCTTGACCCCGCCGACGTCCACCATGTCCGCGCCCTCGGCGACCACCTGGTCCACCCGGGTCAGCGCGTCGTCCAGGCCGAAGGTCGCGCCGCGGTCGTAGAACGAGTCGGGGGTGCGGTTGACGATGGCCATCACGACCAGCCCGCCGTCGGGCACGTCGAGGGGGCCGATGCGCAGCACGCGGTCAGCCAAGCAGACTCCCCCCGTGACCGAGTTCCCGCCCGCCCCTGACCGCGTCGACCCGCCCTACCGCGACGGGGAGCGGGCCGCCGTGGAGGCGTGGCTGGAGTTCCACCGCGCCACCCTGTTGGCCAAGTGCTCGGGGCTCACCCCCGAGCAGCTGGGTGAGCGCTCCGTCCCGCCGTCGTCGCTGAGCCTGCGCGGGCTGCTGCGGCACATGACCGAGGTCGAGCGGAGCTGGTTCCGCCGGGTCGTGGCCGGCGAGCAGGCGCCGCCGCTTTACTACGGACCCGACGACGAGGACGGCGACTTCGACGGCGTCGGCCGGGACACCGACCACCCCGACACCGCGACCGCCGTGGCCCGGGAGCTGGCCGCCTTCACCGCCGAGTGCGAGGTCAGCCGCCGCCTGGCCGGTGCGCACGGCTCGCTGGACGACGTCGGCGCCGGCCTGCGGCACGGTCAGCAGGTCTCGCTGCGCTGGGTCTTCCTGCACATGATCGAGGAGTACGCCCGGCACAACGGCCACGCCGACCTCCTCCGCGAGCGCATCGACGGCGCCACCGGCGATTGAGAGTTCCGCCAAAGGCACGCTATTGGCGGGACCCAGGTCCGCCGAAGGCGTGCTCTCGGTGGAACGGCAGGTCAGCGGAGCGCGCCCCAGGGGAGGACGGCGTGGACGCCGACCACCTGGTTGACCACCTGGGTGACCCGCAGGTCGACCACCACGCTGGCCAGGCCGAGCGCGTCGGAGCGGCTGATCCCGTGCAGCGCGGCCATCACGTCGAGCATGGCGTCCAGCGCGACCGCCATGGCCTCGTCCAGGTCGTCGGCCACGCCCATGGTCACCCAGCCGGCGGGGGTCCTCGCCACCGGCGTGCGCAGCGGGGCCCCGAAGAGGTCGGGCAGCACGTCGAGGGTCAGGTCGACGCGGTCCATCGGGCACTCGATCGCCGTCCCGCTGACCTCGCCGTCCCCCTGCGCGGCATGCCCGTCGCCGATCGAGAACAGCGCACCGGGCACGGTCACCGGGAGGTAGAGCGTCGCGCCGGCGACCAGCTCCCGGCAGTCGATGTTCCCGCCGTGCCAGTACGGCGGGATGGTCGAGTGCTGGCCGGGCTCGGCTGGCGGCACCCCCATCACGCCGAGGAAGGGCCGCAGGGCGACCGTGTGCCCGGCCTGGTTGCGGCCGACGCCGGCGACCGGGTCGAGGTCCCAGGCGTGCACGGTCGGTGCGGCGGTGACCCCCAGCCGCTCGTTGAGCGGGGTCGACCGCATCCCGACGTAGGTGGCGCCGAACGCCCCGGGGACGACGTCGTCGACCCGCACGCTCAGCACCTGCCCGGCCTCCGCGCCGCGGACGGCGACCGGGCCGGTGAGCGCGTGCCCGTGCGCCGGGTCGTGCAGCGGGTGGCGCCGCCGGGCGCCGGGGTCGGTGGGGTCGTGCGGGCCGGTCCACCAGCCGGAGTCCAGGGTGCCGAAGCGCACCGTCGTCCCGGGGTCGACGGTCAGCACCGGCGGACGGTCCCGGTCCCAGGAGCCGTGCAGGGTGCGCTCGTCGGGCAGCAGGACGTGGCTCGGCTCCATGCCCCCATCCTGAGGGCCAGGCATAGGAACCTCTGCACCCGGTCCAGCGCTCGAGACCGGGTGTAAAGCTTCCTATGCCTCAGATCAGGGCCTGCTGGACCAGGGGGCGGAGGTAGTTGCGCATCGGCAGGGTGCTCGAGGGCAGCAGCTGCGTGTAGAAGCTGACCGTGAGGTCCTCGACCGGGTCGACGTAGAACTCGGTCGAGGCCGCCCCGCCCCAGCTGTAGGTGCCGGCGCTGGCCACCCCGCCGTAGCGGACCGGGTCGATCACGGTGGAGAAGCCGAGCCCGAAGCCGACGCCGCGCAGCGGCACCTCGGCGTACAGCGGCCGGCCGAAGGTCTCCAGGTCGGCGTTGCCGGGCAGGTGGTTGCGCACCATGTGCGCCAGCGTGCGGGAGCCGAGCACCCGCTCCCCGGACGGCGTCAGGCCGCCGGCGCGCAGCATCTCGACGAACTTGAGGTAGTCCCCGGCGGTGGAGACCAGCCCGCCGCCGCCGGACAGGAAGGCGGGCTTGCGGTGCGCGGCCTCGGCGAAGGGCGCCGGCAGCGGGACGACGCCGGGGCCGTAGAGCTGGGCGAGGGAGTCCACGTCGTCCTCGGGGCGCAGGCCGAACGACGTCTCGGTCATGCCCAGCGGCCCGAACACCCGCTCGGCGAACACCTCGTCCAGCGGCTTGCCGGCGACGACCTCCACCAGCCGGCCGAGCACGTCGGTGGACACCCCGTAGTTCCACTCGCTGCCGGGCTGGAACAGCAGCGGCATGGCGGCGAACTGGCGGGTGACCTCGGCGGAGTCCGCGCCGGGCGGGGTGCCCCACTCGTGGCCGCGCAGCCGGTAGTGGGCATCGACCGGGTGGGCGTGGTGGAACCCGTAGGTCAGCCCGGAGGTGTGGGAGAGCAGGTGGTGCACCCGGATCGGCGTCATCAGCGGCACGGTCACCGGCTTCTGCGCCGGCCCGGCGGCGTACACCCGGGCCTCGGCGAACTCCGGCAGCCAGCGGCTGATCGGGTCGCCCAGCTCGAAGGCGCCCTCCTCGTACAGCGACATCGCCGCCACCGAGGTCACCGGCTTGGTCATCGAGTAGATCCGCCAGCGGGTGCCGTCGGTGACCGGCCGGCCGGCCTCGACGTCGGCGGAGCCGTACCTGCCGACGTGCACCAGGTGCCCGTGCCGGGCCACCGTCACCAGGAACCCGGGCAGCTGGCCCTCGTCGACCCAGCGGGCCAGCCGGCGGTCCACCCGCTGCAGCCGCTCGGCGTCCAGCCCGACCTCGGCCGGGTCGGTGGTCACGGACAGGTCGGTCTGCACAGCGGTCACGGACACCCCCGCGTCGTGGCGTGCTCCCCGATGAGCGACGCCCCCGCCGCATCCTGGCACGGGGTGCCAGGAACGCGACGGGGGCGTCGGAGGTGCTCAGGTCGAGCTGTCAGCTCACTTCACCGGGACGGCGGCAGCGGCCTTCTTCAGGTTGGAGCCGGCGGTCACCTTGGCGGTGTGCGCCGCGGCGATCTCGATCGACTCACCGGTCTGCGGGTTGCGGCCGGTGCGGGCCGAACGCTGCGAGCGCTCGACGGTGAGCAGCCCGGGGAGGGCGACCTTGTCGCCGCGGGTGATGGCCTCGACGAGCTCCTCCTGCAGGCCGTTGAGCACCTGGTCGACGGTGGCGGAGGGGACGTCGGCGCGCTTGGCGATGGCGGAGACGAGTTCGGACTTGTTCATCTGGGTTCCTCTCACTGGGGGGCGCTGCCCGCCCCGTCCGGGGCGGACGCAGTCTGGTGTCGCGGACGGCGGACCGGCCGCTCCCCGGTCGTCCAGGTGGACCCCGGGGCATCCACCGTGCCGTCCCGGAGCGCACCAGGTGCGCGGCCGGGGGTACGGCGGGCGGATCTGGTCGACCACGCTGTCGACCAGCAACGGCGGGCACATTTCCATGCCGAGATCACTCCTGGCCACCCGGGACCCCGGATCGGCGCGGTTTTCGTGCTCGTCGGCCCCAGCCGTCACGCGCTCCCGACCGTCCCGGGCATCCAGCAGGTGCCGGATGAGCGGTGCACAGCACACCGACTTAGCGTGGACCCATGCCTCAGCTCCCCGGTACCGACCTGACCGTCAGCGACCTCTGCCTGGGCGGCAACGTGTTCGGCTGGACGGCGGACGAGCCGACGTCCTTCGCGCTGCTCGACCGCTTCGTCGACGCCGTCCCCAGCACCCAGTCCCCGTTCGTGGACACCGCCGAGATGTACGGCAACGGGGTGTCCGAGCAGATCCTCGGCCGCTGGATGGCCGAGCGCGGCATGCGCGACCGGGTGGTCGTGGCCACCAAGGCCAGCCCGGGGGAGAAGGAGCACCCGCTGTCGGCGCCGGAGATCCGGGACGCCGCGGAGCGGTCGCTGCGCAACCTGCAGGTCGACACGATCGACCTCTACTACGCCCACTACGACGACGAGACGACGCCGCTGGAGGAGACGCTCACCGCGTTCGACGAGCTGGTGCGGTCGGGCAAGGTCCGGCACATCGCGGCGTCGAACTACTCGGCGAAGCGGCTGACCGAGGCGCTGGAGACCTCGGAGCGGCTCGGTGCGGCCCGGTACGTGGCCCTGCAGCCGCACTACAACCTGATGGAGCGGCCGGCCTACGAGGCCGAGCTGCGCGACGTGGTGGCCGAGCACGGGCTGGGCTCGATGCCCTACTTCGGGTTGGCCCGCGGCTTCCTGACCGGCAAGTACCGGGCCGGCGAGACCATCGACTCGCCGCGGGCGAAGGGCGCCTCGCAGTACGTGGGCGAGAAGGGCGACCGGGTGCTGGCCGCGCTGGCCGAGGTCGCCGACGCGCACGGCACCACCGGCGCCGCGGTGGCGCTGCGCTGGCTGGCCGACCAGCCGACGGTCACCGCGCCGATCGCCAGCGGCCGCTCGGTCGACCAGCTGGCCGACCTGCTGCCGATGCTGGACCTGGTCCTCACCGACGACGAGCGCCAGCGCCTCACCGACGCCAGCGCCTGAGGCGCTGATGGAGTGCCAGCGCTCGGAAGACGATGCGCTGGCACTCCACAACCGGCTACGCGAAGACGATGGCGGCGCGGACCTGCTCGACGAGTTCGGGCGAGACCTCGGTCAGCCCGTGGTCGGCGCCGGCGTGCGCGGCGACCTGGGCGAGGATGCCCTGCTCGTCGGGGGCGGTGAACGAACGCGTGCAGCCGGGGACGACGTCCCCGCAGGCGAAGGCCTTCATGATGGCTCCCTTGCTCTGGGTGGCTGTCCGCCGGCAGGCGGTCAGGGTGGTGCACCGGGGCGGGTTCACGGCCCCGGGGGTCAGGGGGTGGCGGCGGCGGAGGCGAGGTCCTCGATCCGCAGGACGCCCAGGACGGCGCCGTTGCGGTCGGTGCACAGCACCGGGTCGAAGCGGTGCACGGGCCGGCGGGTCAGCGCGCGCTGCAGGGTCTCGGCGACCCCGGCGGACGGGTGCACCCGCAGCGTGACCGGCGCGCGGTAGGTCCCGCCGGTGCGCGGGTCGGCGAGCACCAGCTCGGTGGGGACGCCGGTCCGGTCCAGCACGACGTAGGGGGCCGGGGCGTCGTCCCCCTCGAAGGCCTCGCGCTGGCGGATCGGCCGCAGCAGGCTGGCGACGCTCTCGGCCAGCTGGGCGCGGGCGACCTGGTTGCGGACCAGCTGGGTGACCTCGGGGGTGAGCGGGGCGAAGTGCGGCGCCGGGCGGCCGAGCAGCCAGCCCTGGGCCAGCGGGACGCCGAGCCGGGCGAACACGGCGAGCTCACCGACGGTCTCGATGCCCTCGGCCAGCAGCCAGGCGTCGACCCGGTTGGTGAAGGTGCCGACCATCTCGGCCAGCGCGGCCTTCACCGGGTCGTCGTCGATCCCGGCGACCAGCGCGCGGTCGAGCTTGACCAGCTGCGGGCGCACCTCGGCGAGCTGCTGCAGGCCGGCGTAGCCGGAGCCGGCGTCGTCGATGGCGATGAGCGCGCCGCGACCGCGTAGCGCGGCGGTCTGCTCCCGCAGCGCCGCCAGGTCGGGCGTGGGCATGTGCTCGGTCAGCTCGACGACCACCCGGCGCAGCGTGGCCGGCTCGGCGAAGGCGGCGGCGACCGGGGCGGTGCCGAGCAGGTGCGGGCTGACGTTGACGGTCAGGAAGGTGTTGGGCGGCAGGTCGGGCAGGAAGGCCAGCGCGCGCCGGATGGCCAGGGCCTCCAGCTCGGCGCCGAGCCCGGCCTCCGCGGCGGCGGCGAACCAGACGTCGGGCGAGGCGGTCCCGGGGAACCGGGCCAGCGCCTCGTAGCCGGCCACGGTGGCCGTGGCCAGGTCGACGATCGGCTGGAAGACGACGGTCAGGTCGTCCTCGCCGGCCAGCAGCGGGCGGCAGTCCCAGCGGTCGGGGAGGGTCGCGGTCACACCTCCCAGATCGGCCGTCCGCCCGCGGAGCTTGAGCGCCCCGCCACGAAGCGGTGCCCGTCCGGGAGCGCGGGCCGTGCCAGCATGGAGCGCTCCACCGCCCGGTGGGTGACCGGCGACGGAGCCGGGAACGCGTCCGGCCCGAGCCGGCGGAGCCGAGAGGAGGCCGGCCATCGCGCCCGCGACGAGCACGACGGCGGCGTCCGACCCGCTGTCCGACCCGCACCGGGTCGCGGCCGCCCGCCGGCTGCTGGACGAGGTCTCCGGACCGGCCGCCTACGACCGGCTGTCCGGGCTCGCCGCCCGGCTGGTCGGGGCCCCGCACGCCAAGGTCACCCTGTTCACCGACCACGACGTCGTCGTCGGCGGGCACGGGCTGCCGGCCGGTGTGGTCGGCGGCCCCGCCCTGCTCACCGGCGCGCTGTCGGCGATGACCGTGCGCCGGGCCGTGCCGCTCGACGTCCCCGACGCGCGCCGCGACGAGCAGCTCGCACAGCTGCCCGCGGTGACCTCCGGCCAGGTGCAGGCCTACCTCGGTGCGCCGCTGGTGGCGGCGTCCGGGCACGTCGTCGGCGTCCTCGCGGTGTACGACCCCCGGCCGCGGAGCTGGTCCGCGGACGCCGCCGAGCTGCTCGGGCAGCTGTCCGCGTCGGTGATCGCCGAGCTGGAGCTCGCCGCCGCGCAGTCGGCCGTCGGCGCCTCGCTGGCCCGGCTGGACGTCGCGCTGGAGGCGGGCTCGGTCGGCATCTGGGAGCGCGACCTGCGCACCGGGACCGTGTACTGGGACCAGCGCAACGCGGCGATCTTCGGGCTGCAGGGCCCGCTCGAGCACGTCGGCGACGACAGCCAGCTGATGGCCGCCATCCACCCGGACGACCACGCCTCGGTGGCCGCGGCGATGCGCGCGGCGCTCGAGGGCAGCGGCGAGTTCGTCGCGGAGATGCGGGTGCTGCGGGCCGACGGGGCGCTGCGCTGGGCGGTCTCCCGCGGCCGGGTGGTCCGCAACTCGCGCGGCGAGGCGGTCCGGTTCCTGGGGACGACGGTCGACGTCACCGACGCGCGCGAGGAGGCCGGCCGCCGGCTGGCCTCGCTGCAGCGGACCACCGCGATCGCCGAGGTCGCCGCGGCGCTGGCCGGCGCGACCCGGATCGACCAGCTCGCCCAGATCACGCTGCGCGGCGCCGAGGTGCTCGGCGCCAGCACCGGCGCGCTCGCCGTGCTCGACCCCGGCTCCGGTCAGCTGCGGCTGCACATGGGCTCGCGGCTGATGGACGTGGTCGAGGTGGCGGCGGCCGAGGCGGGGGTGGCCCCGCCCCCCGACGGCCTGGAGATCGCCCTGGACGACGAGCTGCCCACCCAGTGGGTGGCCCGGCACGGGGAGACGGTGCTGCTCCGCGACCCGGACGAGGCCGCCGAGCGGTTCCCGGCGATGGCCGAGCTGACCCGGGTGCTGGGCGCGGAGGCGCTGGCCGCGCTGCCGCTGCGGGTGGAGGGCCGGCTGCTCGGCGTCTTCGTGGCCGTGTGGGAGACCCCGCACCCGTTCGAGGGCGACGACGTCGAGGTGCTGGAGGCGCTGACCGCGCAGATCGCGCTGAGCGTCTCCCGGCTGCAGGCCGACGCCGAGCGCGACGCCGCGGTGGCCGAGATGCGGGCGGCCAACGCCCGGCTGCAGCTGCTGTCCGAGACCGGCCGGGTGCTGTCGGGGACGCTGGAGATCACCGAGCAGATCGGGCAGCTGGCCCGGCTGGTCGTGCCGGCGCTGGGCGACTGGTGCTGGGTGCTGGTCACCGACGAGCGCGGCCGGCTGCGCGACATGGCCTCCGCGCACCGCGACCCCGGCCGGGGCGCGGAGCTGGAGCGGTACGTGCGCACCATGGTCGCCGGCATGACCGAGCACGCTGCCGCACGCGTGGTGCTGCGCACCGGGCAGCCGGTGGTGCTGCCCGAGCTGGACGCCGACTTCATCGAGCGCGCCCTCGACGACCCGGCCGCCCGTCGCGCCCTGACCCGGCTGGACCCGACCGCCGGGCTCGCCGTCCCGCTGGTCGCCCGCGGGCAGACGCTGGGGGTGCTGGGGCTCTACACCGCCGCCGACCGCGGCCCGCACACGCAGGCCGAGATCGACACGGCGCGGGAGGTGGGCCGCCGGGCGGGCGTGGCGCTGCAGCAGGCCCGGCTGTTCGGCCAGCAGCGCCAGCTGGCGGAGGTGCTGCAGCGGAGCATGCTCACCGCGCCGCCGGCGCCGGACCACTGCGAGATCGCCGTCCGGTACGTGCCCGCGGCGGCCGGGGCGGAGGTAGGGGGGGACTGGTACGACGCGTTCGTCCAGCCCGACGGCGCGACGATGCTGGTGATCGGTGACGTCGTAGGCCACGACAGCCGGGCGGCGGCCGCGATGGGGCAGCTCCGCGGCCTGCTGCGCGGCATCGGCCACCACACCGGGGGCACCCCCGCCGAGGTGCTCACCGGCCTGGACCGGGCCGGCGCCGGCCTGGACCTGGACGCGATGGCGACCGCGCTGGTCGCCCGGCTGGAGCAGGACGACCCGGAGCTGGCCGAGTCCCGCACCCGGGTGCGCTGGTCGACCGCGGGGCACCCACCGCCGCTGCTCGTCGACCCCGACGGCACGGTGACGCTGCTCGACGGCGACGCCCCGGACCTGCTGCTCGGCGTGGAGCCGGACCGGCCGCGCACCGACCGGGTCGCCACCATCGAGCGCGGCGGCACGCTGCTGCTCTACACCGACGGCCTGGTGGAGCGGCGCGACCGGGACCTCGACGCCGGCATCGCCGAGCTGGTCCGGGTGCTCGGCGGGCTCACCGAGCTGCCGCTGCAGCAGCTGTGCGACCGGCTGCTGGAGCGCATGTACCTCCCCGACACCGAGGACGACGTGGCGCTGCTGGCCGTGCGGCTGCACCCGCAGGACCTGCCGCGCCCACCCGAGGCCGGGCCGCAGCGGGTCCCGCCGGGCATCGCGCCGGCGCCCGACGTCGTCCCCGGGGCGGGCGCCGCCCGGCGCTGAGCGCGGGGTCAGCGCCGCCGGCGCCGCCGGCGGGGGTGCCGCGCCACCAGCCGGGTGCGGGCGCGCTCGGGCAGGTCGAGCGCGACCGGCGCCTCCCAGCCCCGCCACACCGACAGCACCCGCAGCGCGGCGACCAGCACGATGACCAGCGCGGCGACCGGGAGCGGCGGCAACCCCAGCGGCCCGGCGAGCACGGTGAGCGCGGTCGCGCCGAGCAGGGCCGCGACCGCGTTGTAGGGCCCCGGCTGCACGATGTCGGCCCGCTGGGCCAGCAGCACGTCCCGGATCACGGCGCCGCCGACCGCCGTGACCGTGCCGATGAACACCACCGAGGCGCTGGGCAGCCCGGCCAGCTGGGCCTTCTGCGCGCCGATCACGGTGAAGAAGCCCAGCGTGATCGCGTCCAGCACGACCAGCAGCCCGGTCAGCCGGGACAACCAGCCGGAGAAGTAGAAGGTCACCGCGGCGGTGACCGCGACCGTCGGCAGGTAGGCGGTGTCGGTCAGCGCGACCGGCGGGCCGTCGGCGAGCAGGACGTCGCGGATCAGCCCGCCGCCCAGGCCGGTGCTCACCGCCAGCAGCAGGACGCCGGAGACGGCGAACCCCTCGCGCGCGGCGAGCAGGCCGCCGGTCAGCGCGCCGATGACGATCGCGGCCAGGTCGACCGCGCCCGGCACCCGCAACGTCTCGGCGGCCGCCAGGATCTCCACGACCGCTCATCCTCCCGGACCCCCGGGTGGCGGTGGCGGCAGGGCCCAGCGCAGGCTGGCTTCCGGGCGACCGCACGCCCCGACCGGTCACCGCGGTGCCCGGACCCCCCAGGAGGCACCCATGGCCATCCGCCGGCCGGACACCCAGGACGTCGCCGCGCTCGCCGAGAGCTACGGCATGCACCCCGGCGAGGACGCCGTGGCCACCTACACGGCCCTCATCGACGGCTCGCTGGTCTCCTACGACGCGGTCGAGGAGCTCTACGCCGCGATCGCGCCGCAGGCGCCGGCGGGCCGGTCCGGGCAGCGTCCGGACGACGACGCGAACCCGCTGGGCGCCTGGTACGTGCGGACCGAGATCACCGGCGCCCCCGACGGCCCGCTGGCCGGGCGGACGGTGGCGGTCAAGGACAACACCGCGGTCGCCGGCGTCCCGATGATGAACGGCTCGCACACCCTGGAGGGCTTCGTGCCCACCCGGGACGCCACCGTGGTGAGCCGGCTGCTCGCCGCCGGCGCCACCATCACCGGCAAGTCCGTCTGCGAGGACCTCTGCTTCTCCGGCGGCAGCCACACCTCGGTGACCGGCCCGGTGCGCAACCCCTGGGACCGGAGCCGGACCACCGGCGGCAGCTCGAGCGGCAGCGGCGCGCTGGTCGCCGCCGGCGAGGTGGACCTCGGCCTCGGCGGCGACCAGGGCGGGTCGATCCGGATGCCGGCCGCCTTCTGCGGCGTGGTCGGGCACAAGCCGACCTTCGGGCTGGTGCCCTACACCGGCGCCTTCCCGATCGAGCTGACCATCGACCACCTCGGCCCGATCACCCGCACCGTCGCCGACGCCGCCCTGGCGCTCGACGTCCTGGCCGGCCGGGACGGTCTCGACCCGCGGCAGCCGGCCGACCTGGCGCCCGAGCAGTACGCGGCCGCGCTCGGCGGGGACGTCGCCGGCCTGCGGGTGGGCGTGGTGACGCAGGGCTTCGGCTGGGAGGGGCTGTCCGAGCCCGGCGTCGACGAGACGGTGCGCGCCGCCGCGGCCCGGCTGGGGGAGCTGGGCATCGAGGTGGTCGAGGTCGACCTGCCGTGGCACCGGCACGCGCTGCACGTCTGGAACGTGATCGCCACCGACGGCGCGGCGGTGCAGATGGTCGAGGGCAACGGCTACGGCCACAACTGGGACGGGTTCTACGACCCGGAGCTGATCGCCCACTACGGGCGGCAGAGCCGGGCGGTGGCCGACCGGTGGTCGCCGACGGTGACCCTGGTGGCGCTGGCCGGGCGGTGGTCGGCGCAGCAGGAGCAGACCCGGCACTACGCGATGGCCCGCGACCTCGTCGTCGAGGTCCGGGCGCAGTACGACCGGGCGCTCGCCGACGTCGACCTGCTGCTGATGCCGACCGTGCCGATGGTCGCCCCGCTGATCCCCGCCGCCGACGACCCGCTCGAGGTCCAGGTGGCCCGGGCGCTGGAGATGATCGTCAACACCGCGCCGTTCGACGTCAGCGGGCACCCGGCGACCAGCGTCCCGGCCGGGCTCTCCGACGGGCTGCCGGTCGGGATGATGCTGGTCGGCCGGCGCTTCGAGGACACCACCTGCCTGAAGGTGGCCCATGCCTTCGAGCAGATCGTTGGCGGCTTCCCCGCCCCGCCCACCGCCTGACCCGGTTTCGGCGCCGAACCCTCGTCCGGTCTCGGCGCCGAAACCTGCTCCTCTTACTGGGCGGGGGCCATCTGCAGGTCGGTGGCGGTGGCGTCCTGCTGGGGCTCGGCGCCGGCCGCGCGCAGGGCGGCGTCGTGCTCGGCCATGGCCTGCTGGCGGCCCGGCTCCTCGGCCAGGACGGCGCAGTTGAGCCAGGCCTCGGGGACGGCGAAGGCGTCGACCAGCGTCCGCATGTGCGGGCGCAGCTCGCCGAGCAGGTCGTTCACCGCGCCGGTCAGCGCCTTGGCGCGGGTGGGGGTGAGCCGGCCGTGCTCCAGGAACCAGCCCTTGTCCGCCTCGATCGTGCTCAGCGCGTACAGGTCGCAGACCCGGCTCAGCAGCGCGCGGGCGGCCGGGTCGGCCGTGCGCTCGATGCCGGCGACGAAGGCCTCCAGCACGATCCGGTCGATGTGCGCCTGCGCGGCCGCCAGCACGTGGTCCTGCACGTCGTTGAAGACGTCGAACGGACGCGTCCCCGGCGTCGCCGCGCCCTTGCGCAGCCGCTTGATCGCGCCGCCCAGCACGTGCTTCTCCCGGTCCTCCAGCGCCCGGAGCTGCCAGCCGCGGTCGGTGAGGGCGACGTCGTCGTCCCGGCCGGGGACGGCGTCGACGAGCCGCTGGATCAGCGCCCGGGCGGCGGTGCGCTCCAGCACCGTCTCGCGCACCTGCTCGGCGACGAACTGCGCGCGGCCCCAGCCGTCCAGCGAGCCGAAGGCGTCCCGGTAGCCGGTGAGCAGGCCCTTGGCGACCAGCTGCAGCAGGACGGTGTTGTCGCCCTCGAAGGTGGTGAACACGTCGGTGTCGGCCTTGAGCGCCGGCAGCCGGTTCTCGGCCAGGTAGCCGGCGCCGCCGCAGGCCTCGCGGGCCAGCTGGATGGTCCGGGTGGCGTGCCAGGTGTTCGCGACCTTGAGCCCGGCGGCCCGCGACTCCAGCTCGCGCTGCGCCGCCTCGTCGACCTCGCCGGCGCCCAGCACGTCGTGCATCCGGGAGACGAGCTCCTCCTGGGCGAAGTGCAGCGCGTACGTCGTCGCCAGGGCGGGCAGCAGCTTGCGCTGGTGCACCCGGTAGTCGTTGACCACGACCTCCCGGTCCTCGCCCGGGGCGGCGAACTGGCGGCGGACGTCGCCGTAGCGGACGGCGATCTCCAGCGCCACCTTCGTCGCCGAACCGGCCGAGCCGCCGACGCTGACCCGACCGCGCACCAGCGTGCCGAGCATGGTGAAGAAGCGCCGGGTCTCGTTGGCGATGGTCGAGGTGTACGTGCCGTCGGCGGCGACCTGGCCGTAGCGGTCCAGCAGCATGTCCCGCGGGACGGTCACGTGGTCGAAGCTGAGCCGGCCGTTGTCGACGCCGAGCAACCCGGCCTTGGGGCCGTCATCGCCGATCGTGACACCCGGCATGGGCGCGCCGTCCTCGTCGCGGATCGGCACGAGGAAGGCGTGCACGCCCCGGCCCTCGCCGAGGGTGACCAGCTGCGCGAAGACGACCGCCATCCGGCCGTCCTGCGCCGCGTTGCCGATGTAGTCCTTGCGGGCGGCCTCGTGCGGGGTGTGCAGGTCGAAGGTCTGCGTGGCCGGGTCGTAGGTGCACGTCGTCCGCAGCTGCTGGACGTCGGAGCCGTGCCCGGTCTCGGTCATCGCGAAGCAGCCCGGCAGCGCGAAGCTCATGATGTCGGGCAGGTAGGCGTCGTGCTGGCGCTTCGTGCCCAGCGCCTGGACGGCGCCACCGAACAGCCCCCACTGGACGCCGGCCTTGACCATCAGCGACAGGTCGGCGAAGGCGAGCATCTCCACCGACACCACCGAGCCGCCGGCGTCGTCCGCGCCGCCGTACTTGCGGGGGAAGCCGAGGGAGACCCGGCCGGTGGCGGCGAGCTCCCGGGTCAGCGCGGTCACCCGCTCCCGCGCCTGCGGCATCGACTCGCCGTAGACCGGCGCGTACCGGGCGCTGCCGAGCTGCTCCCGCGCGTCGCGGCGGACCTGCGCCCACCGGCCGTCGAGGACCTCGGTCAGCCGCGCGGGGTCGACCGGGGTGAGGGGGGCGGGGGTGCTGGTCACGGGTTCTCCTCCAGGGTGCGCGGAGCGGGGGTCACGACGCCGGACAGGCCGACCCAGGCGAGGTCGGTCAGCTGTGCGGCGAGCTGCGGGCGGGGCACGGGGCGGTCGGCGCGCAGCCACCAGTCGGCGGCGGCGCGGACCAGGCCGATGACGCCGTGCCCCCAGGCGGCGGCCGGTGCGGTGTCCTGGCCGGCCCGGGCCAGGAAGTCGGCCACCAACCGGCCCACCTCGTCACCGACCAGCGTGGACAGGGTCCGGATGGGGTCGCTGCCGTCGTCGCCGGCCGGGGAGTGGGTGACGACGAAGCGGTAGACCTCGGGGTCGGCCTCGAGGAAGGCCAGGTAGGTGTCGACGGCGGCCGCGACCATCTGCCGCGGGTCGGAGCTGCTGCCCATCGCCTCGCGCAGCTTGCGGGTGAGCTGGGTGGCGACCCGTTCGCAGACCGCGACGTGCAGCTCGTTGCGGTCGGCGAAGTGCCGGTAGACGACGGTCTTGCTCGTGCCCGCCTCGGCCGCGATCTCCTCCATGCCGACGGCGGCGCCCACCCGGCCGACCGCGGTCAGCGTGGCGTCGACGAGCTGCTCGCGGCGGGCGCGGCGGTGCTCGTCCCACCGGGAGTCGCGCCGGTCGCGCCGCGTCGTCTCCTTCACGCTACCGACGGTACCTGATACCTTCGGTACCGCTCACCCCACTCACCCTTCCGTGCCAGACGCGCCTCTGGCGGCACCACTTACCGCCAAGAGCACGCCTGTGGCGGAAGCACTCCCCGCCGAGAGCGTGCTCTGGGCGGGACAGCAGTCCGCGTCGGGCGCGTGTCCGGCGTCCTCGACCCGGAGGTCCCCATGCCAGCCACTCGCCAGGCCGCGATCGTCGGCGGCAACCGCATCCCGTTCGCCCGCAGCAACCGCGCCTACGCCCGGGCCAGCAACTCCGGCATGCTCACCGCGACCATCGACGGGCTCGTCGCCCGGTTCGGGCTGCAGGGCGAGGCGGTCGGTGAGGTCGTCGCCGGCGCCGTCCTCAAGCACTCCCGCGACCTCAACCTGACCCGCGAGGCCGTCCTCGGCTCGCGGCTGTCCGCGGCCACGCCGGCCTACGACGTCGCGCAGGCCTGCGGCACGGGGCTGGAGGCCGCCGTCCTGGTCGCCAACAAGATCGCGCTGGGGCAGATCGAGTCCGGGATCGCCGGCGGGGTCGACACGACGTCGGACGCGCCGCTCGCGGTGAACGAGGAGCTGCGCCGCACGCTGCTGAGCCTGAACTCGGCCCGGACGCTGAAGCAGCGGCTGGCGGCGCTGGCCCGGATCCGCCCCGGGCAGCTCGTGCCGGAGGCGCCGCGCAACGCCGAGCCGCGGACCGGTCTGGCGATGGGCGACCACGCGGCGATCACGGCCGCGGAGTGGGAGATCGGCCGCGAGGAGCAGGACGAGCTGGCCGTCCGGTCGCACCGGGCGCTCGCGGCCGCCTACGACCGCGGCTTCTTCGACGACCTGGTGACGCCGTTCCTCGGCCTGACCCGGGACGACAACCTGCGGCCGGACTCCTCGGTGGAGAAGCTGTCGACGCTGAAGCCGGTGTTCGGCGGGCCCGAGGGCACGATGACGGCCGGCAACTCGACCCCGCTCACCGACGGCGCGTCCGCCGTCCTGCTGGCCTCGGACGAGTGGGCGGCCGCGCACGGCCTGCCGGTGCTCGCGCACCTCGTCGACGCGCAGACCGCCGCGGTCGACTTCGTGCACGGCGGCGAGGGGCTGTTGATGGCGCCCGTCCACGCCGTCCCGGTGCTGCTCGCCCGCAACGGGCTGACCCTGCAGGACTTCGACTTCTACGAGGTCCACGAGGCCTTTGCCTCCACGGTGCTCGCGACGCTGAAGGCGTGGGAGGACCCGGCGTACTGCAAGGACACGCTGGGGTTGGACGCCCCGCTGGGTGCGATCGACCGGACGAAGCTCAACGTCAACGGCTCGTCGCTGGCGGCTGGCCACCCCTTCGCCGCGACCGGCGGCCGGATCGTGGCGTCGCTGGCCAAGCAGCTGCAGGAGGCGGGCCCGGGCAAGCGCGGCCTGATCTCCATCTGCGCCGCCGGTGGCCAGGGCGTCGTCGCTGTCCTCGAGTCCTGACCCCACCCCCTGCAGGTTTCGGCGCCGAAACCGGCAACGACGCAAGGACGACGACATGAGCGACTGGTACCGCGACTTCGCCAACTCCGGCCTCGGCGGCACGATCACGACGCAGCTGGGGTTGCCCCGGCCGGCGGAGCTGCGCCGGTACGAGCCCGGTCAGCCGCTGCTGCCCGGCCCGGCCGTGGTCGGCTCGGCCGGGCAGGGACGGCTGCGCGACCAGCTGACCGCGCTGCTGATCGAGGCCGGTATCACGGTCAGCAACCCGGCCGAGGACGGCGAGCGGCTGTCCGCCGTCCTGCTCGACGCCACCGGGCTCACCGGCCCCGCTGACCTGGCCGGGGCGCACGCGCTGCTCGCCCCGGCGGTGCGGCGGCTGGCGCCGAGCGGCCGGGTGCTGGTCCTCGCCGACCCGCCGGCCGACGCAGGCGACCCCGCCCAGGCCGCGGCCCGGCAGGCGCTCGAGGGCCTGGTCCGCTCTCTGGCCAAGGAGCTGCGGTCCGGCGCGACGGCCAACCTGGTGCTCGTGCCCGCCGGCGCCGAGGACGGCCTGGCCGGCCCGGTGCGGTTCTTCCTCTCCGGCCGCTCGGCCTACGTCGACGGCCAGGTGCTGACCCTGGCGCCGGCGGACCTGCCCGCCGCCGAGGACGTCGACCGGCCGCTCGCCGGCAAGGTCGCCGTCGTCACCGGCGCGGCGCGCGGCATCGGCGCGGCCATCGCCCGGGTGCTGGCCCGCGACGGCGCGCACGTGGTCGCCGTCGACGTCCCGGCGGCGGGGGAGCAGCTGGCCCAGGTCGCCAACGAGGTGCACGGGACGGCGGTGGCCCTGGACGTCACCGCCGCGGACGCCGGTCCGCGGCTGGCCCGCCAGCTGGTCGCGCGGCACGGCGGGGTGGACGTCGTGGTGCACAACGCCGGCATCACCCGGGACAACCTGCTGGTCAACATGGACGCCGACCGCTGGAACTCGGTGATGGCGGTCAACCTGCAGGCCCAGCTCGACCTCACCGCGGCGCTGCTGGCGACCGAGGGTGCGCTCCGGCCCGCCGCCCGGGTGGTGAGCGTCAGTTCGCAGTCCGGCATCGCCGGGAACCGCGGGCAGACCAACTACGCGGCGTCCAAGGCCGGGATCATCGGCATGGTGCGCGCCTGGGCGCCCGCGTTCGCCGAGCGCGGCGCCACCATCAACGCGGTCGCGCCGGGCTTCATCGTCACCGAGATGACGGCGCGGATGCCGCTCGGCACCCGCGAGGTCGGCGCACGGCTCAACTCGCTGCAGCAGGGAGGGCTGCCGGTGGACGTCGCCGAGACGATCGCCTGGCTCGCCCAGCCGGGCAGCAGCGGGGTCAACGGCCAGGTCGTGCGGGTGTGCGGCCAGTCGCTGCTCGGCGCCTGATGACGACGACGCTCGACGCGCAGCCGGACATGACGGCGCTGCTGGTCCGCGCCGCGCTCACCGCCCGCGGCCGTGGCGGTGACCTGCCGACCACCCGGCTGGCCCGGGAGGGCGTGCGGGTCGACCCGGGCCGGCTGGCCGACTACGACGAGGTGTGCCGGTTCCCGCTCAGCGACACCCTCCCGGTGACCTTCCCGCACGTGCTCACATTCCCGCTGCAGGTCGCGCTGATGACGGACCGGTCGTTCCCGCTGGCGCTGCCCGGGCTGGTGCACGTGCGCAACGTGATCGAGCAGGTCCGGCCGATCAGCTCGGCCGAACCGCTCGACCTGCAGGTGTGGGCCGAGCGGCTGGCCGCCCATCGCAGCGGCGCGACGGTCGACCTGTGCGCGTCGGTCTCGGTCGGTGGGGCTGAGGTGTGGCGCGGGCGGTCGACCTACCTGGCCCGCGGCGCCGCCGCGCCGGAGGGTTCGCCGCAGGCCGATCTGGACGTGTCCGTCGGCGAGCTCGCGCGGACGACGGCCCGGTGGCGGGTGCCCGCCGACGCCGGCCGGCGCTACGCCAGGGTCTCCGGCGACGTGAACCCGATCCACCTGTCCGGCCTGACCGCGCGCGCCTTCGGCTTCCGGCGGGCCATCGCGCACGGCATGTGGGTGCAGGCACGCGCGCTGGCGGCGCTGTCCGGCCGGATGCCCGACGCGCCCACCGTGGACGTCGCCTTCCGGAAGCCGCTGTTCCTCCCCGCGACCGTCGTGCTGGCGATGGCAGCGGCGGCCTCGGGGTGGGACCTCACCGTCCGGGACGCCGGGACGGGCACCGAACACCTGGTCGGCGCAGTCCGCTAGAGCCGGTCGATCGTTGTCGTTTCTTGCCGACAAACCGACCGGATCGGCCCACATAACGATCCAGTAACGTGCCGTAACACACGCTCGCGGCGTAGATGTGTCGCACCTGTGCGCATGGTGTTGTCACTTCGCGCCCGGATCACCGGGGCACATGCCACCCGGTAGTCCGGGTTGATTCGGGGAGACGACGTGAGCATCAAGAGCCCTGCGCGGCGTTGGAGCGGCCTGCTGGCCGTCGGCACCATCGCTGCCTCCACTGCTGTCATGAGCATGGCCGGGGTCGCCCAGGCCGCGCCGACCACCACCACGGACGCGAACTGCGGCCCGGTCACCAGCGACCCGGCCGCGGACGCCCGCGCCGCCGCCGACAAGGCCGCCGCCGCTGCCGCGCTCGCCAAGGACGCGGCCGACAAGGCCGGTGCAGCTGCGGTCGTCGCCCAGGACGCCGCCAAGTCGGCCGCCGACGCCTCCGTGGCAGCCGCCGCCACCGCCGCGTCGGCTGTCACCGCTGCCGCAGCCGCGCAGTCGGCCGTCGACGCCGCGCAGGTCGCCTACGACGCCGCGAAGGCCACCTACGACGCCGCGTCGGCTGAGGTCGCGCTGGCCGAGCAGAACCTCGCCACCGCCACCGAGGATGCTGCCGCCGCCAAGACCGCCTCGGACAACGCGGCCGAGGCCGCCGCCGAGGCGGAGCAGAAGAACATCCAGTCGCACATCGCTGAGGCGGACGCCGGCCAGGCCTACATGGACGCCTCCTCGGAGGCAGCGATTGCGCGGGACAACGCGCAGTCGGCGGCCGAATACCTCCAGACGATCAATGACGACCCGTCGTCGACCGACCAGGACAAGGCCGATGCCCAGGCCGCGGTGGAGTCCGCCGACGCTGCTGTCACTGCCGCTGCCAACGCCGAGGCCTCCGCGTTCCAGGCTGCCGCCCTGGCATCGACGCTGGCGTCCGCCGACTACCAGGCCTGGCAGGCGGCGCTGACCAGCGCGAGCGAGCTCGCAACCGCCGCGACCGCTGCTCAGAGCGCCGCTGAGACCGCCAAGACCGCTGCCGACGAGGCCGCGGCCGACGCCGTCGCCCCCAAGGCCGCCGCCGACGAGGCGAAGGCCAACCTCGACGAGGCCAAGGCTGCCAAGGCCACCGCCGACGAGCTCGTCACCTCCACCGCCGCGACCGCGACGGCCAAGGCCACCGCCGCGACCGCGGCCGCCACCGCCGCGGACACCGCCAAGGCCGCTGCTGACAAGGCCGCTGCCGACGCCACGGCCTCGCAGGCTGCCGCCGACGCGGCCAAGGCGGCGGCCGACGCCTACGACTCCCCGCTGTACACCGGTGGCAGCTCCTCCTCGGCGATCAGTGTGATCGCCGCTGGCGACTGCGGCACCGAGGTCCCCGGCGTCGTCGTCGCCGCGCCGGTGAACGTCAAGGCCTCCGTGGGCACCTCCTCGATCAACGTCACCTGGGACGCCCCGGCCGACACGACCGGCATCGCCGGCTACGAGGTCTTCGCCCTCCCGGGTGCCGAGCCGCAGAGCAGCGCCGGTCTGGTCACCTGCGTCGTCGACGCCGACGGGCGCGCCTGCCTGCTGGGTGTCGAGGCAGGCCAGCAGTACACCGTCGGCGTCCACGCCTTCGACACCGAGGGCAACCTGGGTGAGTCCGGCGAGTTCATCGTCACCGGCGTCGTCCCGGCCCCGACGGTCGCCAAGTCCGTCCCGGCCGGCAACGCCGAGCTGAAGTCGAAGGACGGGTCGGTCGACAAGGTCACCGCCGGCCAGAAGATGACCTTCGTCGGCAGCGGCTACCTGCCCTTCTCCACCGTCACCCTGGTCGTCTACTCCGAGCCCCAGGTGGTCGGGACCGTCGTCGCCGACGAGAACGGCAACTTCACCGTCGACGTCACCATCCCGGCGAACCTGGTCAACGGCGAGCACAGCCTGGTGGCCACGGGTGTCGACGCCAACGGCAACCCCTACGTCCTGCGCGCTGACTTCACCGTCTCCGGTGGCGTCGCCTCCAGCGCCCAGCCGGGCGGGCTCGCCTACACCGGCGCCTCGATCGCACTGCCCATGCTCGGTGGCCTCACGGCCGTCGGTGTCGGTGGTGGCCTGCTCGTCGCGGCCCGGCGTCGCAAGAACGCCTGATCCACACCGCCGGTAGGCGGTAGCACCAACCCGTCGGGCCCTGCTCCTCTCCGGAGCAGGGCCCGACTCGTTTCCCGGGGACCACACCCGTCCCCCGACACCTCGCAGGCCCCGCGAGCTGCCGGGGATCGCGTCAGAGCTCGCCTACGCTTCTCCCGGCGCGCAGTCGTTGCGGGCGGCACAGCAACGGGGGAGTGCATGTCGGACCCGGACCAGGGCCTGCAGTCGGGCCGGACCCAGCGGTGGGACCGGGTCCCCGAGCTCGGCGGACCGTCCGTCCCGGGGCGCCCGCCGGTTCCCCCGCGCCGCGTCGCGGAGCCCGCGGCCGTCGCCCGGGACCAGCACGCCGAGCCGGCCACCGCGTGGCACGCGCCGGCGCCGGTCACCACCGTCGTCCCGCAGCAGCACCCCGACCCGATCTGGGACGCCGCCGACTCCGCCGACGACGGCGAGTGGGCCTTCGCCTGGGAGGACGACGACGAGTGGGACGACGAGCCGGTGCGGCAGCGTGACCCCCTCTGGCGGCTCCTGGTCCGCGGTGCCGGCGAGCTGCTGGTCACCGCGGGCCTGGTCGTGCTGCTGTTCGTCGTCTACGAGGTCTACGTGACCGACCTGCTCAACGACCGCACGCAGGGCAACCTCGCCGAGCAGATCCGCGACCAGTGGGACCAGGCGTCGGCGGCACCGGAGAACCTGGTGGCCCCCGCGGTCGGCGAGCCGCTCGCCATCCTGCACGTCCCGCGGCTCGGGGAGGACTACTCGCGCGTGGTCCTGGAGGGCGTCAGCGAGGAACAGCTGGCCGAGGGGCCGGGGCACTACATCGGCACCGCGCTGCCCGGGCAGCAGGGGAACCTGGCCATCGCCGGGCACCGGGTGGGCAAGGGCTCGCCGTTCCTGGACACCGACAAGCTGGTCCCCGGCGACCCGATCGTCGTGGAGACCGCGCAGAACTGGTACGTCTACCGGGTCCTCGGCGACGCGGCCACCGGCGACTACACGACCGACGCGAGCGGCATCCCCGGGCAGCAGATCGTCAAGCCCGACGACGTCTCGGTGATCGCGCCGACCCCGGGCGCCGCCGGCGCGGCGCCCAGCGGGGCCTACCTGACGCTGACCACCTGCCACCCCAAGTACTCGGCGAAGCAGCGGCTGATCGTGCACGCCGCGCTGGACGGCGACCCGGTCAGCAAGGCCGAGTTCCCCGACGGCCCGCCGGCCCTGACCGAAGGCTGAGGAACACCGTGTACGGCTTCATCTGGCGGCACCTGCCCGGACCGACCGCGGCCCGGGCGGTGCTCGCGCTGGTCCTGCTCCTGGCGTTCGTCGCGCTGTTGCTGTTCGTCGTCTTCCCGTGGGTCGAGCCCCGGCTGCCGTTCAACGACGTGACCATCGACCAGTAGAGACAGAACGGCCCCGCTGCCGGAGGCAGCGGGGCCGAGCGGTCAGCGCCCGCTGCGGGAGGGGCGTCGACCCTGGCGTGATCCCGACCGGGAGCCCGGCCGGGGACGACGGGAGTCACGTCCGCCGCCCTCGCGCGCACCGCGGCCGGCCGGGCCGCGGGTGCTGCAGGGCCGGCAGGTGCTGAACCACGGGGCGATCGCGGTGCCGCACTCGCTGCACTTGCCGGAGCGGCCCAGCGAGATGGCACCGGGGAGCATCTCGGTGATCGTCTCCGAGCACTCCTCCTCGACCCAGGCGGCGTCGTCGCTGCTCAACCCGGCGACCCCGGGGAACTGGCGGAGCAGGGTCTGCGCGTCGCGCGCGGCGGCCGCGGTCTGCTCGAACTCCTCGACGCTGCCGCCGACCGGGAGGTCGGGGAGGATCAGCTCCGGCGGCACGGGCAGCCCGACGGCGTGCTGCAGGGCGGCCTTGGCCAGCACCAGCCAGCGGGTCCGCCGCGGCGGGTTGTAGTCGATCGCGAGGTTGACCAGCCGCCACACGGTCTCCAGGTCGCCGGCCGCGCCGAGCGGGCCGCGCAGCAGCGGCAGCAGGGCGTGCACCCGCAGCACGAGGCTGGTCACGTCGTCGGCGGTCATCGCCTGGTCGCGGGTGGCGGCCCGGGCCCAGGCCATCCACCGGGTCAGCGCCTCGGGCAGGTCGACCGCCTCGTGGGCGCCGAGGTCGTCGAGCTCCGGGCGCAGCCGGGGCGCCCGCTTGGGCAGGTCGCTCATCTCGTCGCCGCGGGCGACCGCGGCACCGGCACCGACCAGCGCGGCGACGGGCTTGAGCCCGCTGATCCCGATCAGGATGCCGACCTGGCCGTGCCCGGTCAGCCCGTACCGGCCGGCGCGCCCGGCGATCTGGGCGGCCTCCCAGGTGCGCAGCGGGCGCAGCTCCTGGCCGTCGAACTTCGTCGTCTCGGCGAAGAGCACCGTGGTCGCCGGCACGTTGATGCCGTGGCCGATGACGTCGGTGGTCACCAGCACGTCGAGCTCGCCGGTGGTGAACCGCTCGATGACCTCGCGGCGGGTGGCCGGCGGCAGCGCGCCGTAGAGGACGCCGACCTTGCCCGCGCGGTGCTGGTCCAGCTCCGCTGCGACGGCGTAGACCGTCTTGCGGGAGAAGGCGACGACCAGCGTCTGCGGACGGACGGCGTCCGGGCGGACCGGGCCGCGGAGGACGTCGAGGCGGGACAACCGCTTGTGGTTGACGACCTCGACCTGCTCGGCGTCGGCGACCAGCGGCTTGAGCACCAGGTAGGCCTCGGCCGCGGAGATCAGGTGCATCTCCTGGTACTCACCGGTGAGCAGGAGGCGGGCCCAGTGGTGGCCGCGGTCGGCGTCGGTGACCCAGTGCGCCTCGTCGAGCACCAGCATCCGGCCCCGGTCGGGGGCCTTCTCCACGGTGCAGCAGACGATCGGCGCGTTCGGGTCGATCTCCTCCTCGCCGGTGGACAGGCCGACGGTGCCGGCCGGCAGCTGGGCGGAGAGCTTGGCGTAGGCCTCGTGGGCCAGCTGCCGCAGCGGTGCGGCGTAGACACCGGAGCCGGCGGCGGCCAGTGCCTGCAGCGACTCGTAGGTCTTGCCGGAGTTGGTGGGGCCCAGGTGGAAGACGACGTGCTCGGGCCGGGTCGCCCGGGTGGGGAGCTCGGGGGCGGCGCCGTCGACCCAGATCTGCTGGGCGCGCTTCTCGTCGCGGGCGGCGGTCCGGTCGGCCTCGCGGGAGGCGGCCTCACGTGAGGCGCTGCGCTCGCGGCGACGGGCGGGGGCTTGCTGCGGGACGGTCACAGACGCGGGATGTCCTTCGGTGAGGGGCAGGCGGTGGGAGATCGACGCGCGCGTGCGCGGACCTGCACGGAAGTGGAACACCGCCGTTCCACACATCATGCCCGATCACGCGAGTGTGGTGGTCCCGGCTGGATCATAGGCACATCCTGACGGGGAAAGTGCGCCCTACGAATCGAGACCGGGCGTAATTGCTGGCAGAACCTGCCCGTGAACTGCGCGAATGTACACAGGTCACGTTTGCATAACGCGGCGCACCATCGGCTCGGCGGGGCGTGGCGGCGTCTGCGCCCGGTGGTCAGGTGCTCCCAGCACCCGGACGTCCGGGTAACGAGCCCGGCGTTCCGGGCACCATCCCCAGGGAGCTCGACGTGCGTCTCACGTCCCCGTCCCGTCGTGCGGCCGGCCTGCTGGCCGTCAGCGCGATCGGCCTGTCCACCGCCCTCCTGAGCGTCGCCGGCGTCGCCTCTGCCGAGCCGATCACCTCCATGCCGGCCGGCCCCAGCTACCAGTACGTCACGGCCGACACCGCTCTCACCGTCCCGTTCGGCGCCTGCGTCATCGACCTGGAGGTCAACGGCGGCAACGGTGGCTCGACGACCGGTCACGCCGGTGGGCTGGGCTTCTCGTACACCGTCAGCATCGACGTCCAGAAGGACGACGTCATCACGCTGAAGCCGGGCACGCGCGGTGCCGCGGCCGGCGCGGGCGGCACCTCGACCGTGGGGGCCGCGGGCGGCGACGGTGGCGAGCTCAGCACCGAGGAGCCCGGTGGCGCCGGCGGTGGCGCCGGCTCGGCGGTGCTGGTCAACGGCACGCTCGCTGTGGTGGCCGGGGGTGGTGGCGGTGCCGGCACCGGCGCCGCCGGTGGGGATTCGGGTGAGTGGGGGGAGAGCGTCGAGGCCTCCCTCGACATCGAGGACCCCGACTACGTCGACGACTGGGCGCAGGGTGGTGGCCCCGCAGCCGACTACAACGGGCCGACGACGGGCTTCGCGGGTGAGGCCGGGTCCACGGCCGAGGAGACCGAGTACTACGCCGACGGCCAGCCAGGCGGCGGCACCGACGCGGACGTCGCGGACGGCATCGCCGGTGCCGGTGGCGACGGCGCCCTGTGGGGCGCTGGCGGCGGTGGCGGCGGCATCTTCGGTGGCGGTGGCGGCGCGTCCGTCGGCGACACCAAGGGTGCCGGTGGCGGTGGTGGGAGCAACTACCTCGACGCCGACGTCGTGGACTACCTCGACTACGGCCTGGCGACCGCGGACACGGACGGGAGCATCGGCTACGCCTACGAGGAGTGCGCCCCGGAGACCGACCCCGGCACCGGCGGCGGCGGCACCACGAACCCCGGCACGGGCACCGGCACGACCCCGATCGACACCACCCCGGTGTTCACCCTCCCGGCCCCGGCCTCCGCGGGCCTGAAGGCCGGCGTCCAGTCGCTCACCTTCCAGTGGGCCCCGCCGTCGGACACCGAGGGCCTGACCGGTTACACGATGGAGGCCTACCTCCAGTACGACGAGAGCATCGACCCGGAGACGATCCCCGAGGGCACCGACTCCGTCCTCAGCTGTGACGCCCCGGCCACCGCGACCAGCTGCACCGTGCTCGCCGCGGCCGGCTACACCTACGCCGGCTTCGTCCAGACCGTCTACGGCGACGAGTACGGCGACTACGCCGACACCGGCGTCTCCGGCGTCGTCTCGGCCCCGGCCGCTCCCTCGGCCACGCTGCCCAAGGCCGACGGCGTGCTGACCAGCAGCGACAGCGACGGCAAGGTCGTCGCCGGCGAGCAGATCACCATCTCCGGCAAGGACTTCCTGCCCGGCTCCACGGTCGACCTGGTCGTCTACTCCACCCCGGTCGAGCTGGGCACCGCCACGGTCCTGGCGGACGGCACCTTCTCCGCGACGGTGACCCTGCCCAAGTCGCTCGAGAACGGCGTCCACCACCTGGTGGCCACCGGTGTCGACGTCAACGGCAACGTCCGCACCCTGGTCGTCGAGGTCACCGTCTCCGGTGGCACCGCCGTCCTGGCCCTCACCGGCTTCTCGGCCCTGCCGTACGCCGGTGCCGGCGCCCTGGCCCTCCTCGCCGGTGGCGGCCTCCTGGTCGTCTCCCGTCGTCGCCAGGCTGCCTGATCCCCGGTAGCAACCCGCACCACCTGCACGCCGACTCCGGCCCGTCCCGCACCCGCGGGGCGGGCCGGAGCCCGTTGCGGGCCGGGGCGCTAGCCTCAGCAGCGCCGGGAGGGCTCGCCTAGTGGCCGATGGCGGCGGTCTTGAAAACCGCTATGGGGTCAAACCCATCGTGGGTTCGAATCCCACGCCCTCCGCTCTGATCAGCGGTTTCGTCGTTGTTCGACCGGGCGTCGGGCTCCTGAGGGGGCTCAGCGCCCTCGTCGTGCCCGCTGCGTGCCCGTACGGTTCGCGCTCGTGCCCGCCGCCCGGAGGACGCCCGCGGCGACGACCTGGCGCCGACCAGGGGATCTCGGGCAAGATCCTCTTCTTCGCCACGCCCCCCATGTGGGAGCTGTGCCGATGCAAATGGCGGCACGAGTGCTCAAGCCGTCGGGACAGGAGGCGCTGGATGAAGAAGCACGAGCTGGACACAGGTAACACAGCCATGCGCAGGGGCGCATCGCTTCTGATCATCCCCGCCGGCTTGTTCGTTGCTGCTCTCGGCCTCTTCTCCGGCTCCCTGTCCACGGGACTGAGGATCTTCATCGTCGCCCTTGGCATCTGCTTCGCTGTAGCGGGGTGGTGGATCTTCGTCACGCTGAGCAAGATCCTGGCCCGGGAGAAGACCAACCAGGGTGGGTTGGTGCAGGAGGGCGATCGCGATGGCTGAGTGGCTGGCAGCGGCCTTCGGAGTGCTGCTGATCGTGGTCGCAGCCCTCGCCGGCGTTCAGCCGGGGGTGATCGCAATCGGTGCGGTGGCGGTGGTCATCGCCGTGGCCGCCTTCTTCATCAGGTCCCGCAAGAGCACCCGTTAGCTGCGATCGCTGCTCGCCGACATCTGTCGACCCTCGGCCTCCCTCGGGCGTCCTCGGGCTCTTGTGGTTCAGCGGGCTCGACGAGGCCGCTGCCTGTCCGGAGGGTTCGTCCTCGGGCCGGCCGCGAGGCGGCCCAGCCGTGCGGCGACCTCGGCGTCGCGTCGCTCGGCGGCGTGCTGGTAGATCATTGCCGCGCGCGACGACGAGTGGCCGGCCCGGCGCATCACCTCGGCGAGCGTGGCGCCGCTCTGTGCTGCCAGCGTGAGGCCGGCATGGCGCAGGTCGTGCAGGTGCGCCTCGGGCAGGGACGCCCGCTTCCGCGCCGTCTGCCAGGCCGCATGCACGTGATGCGCGCGGAGCAGGCTGCCATCGGGCCTGGCGAACAGCCGGTCGGTCGGGACAGTCGTCCCCCGCACTCGCAAATGCTCGTCCAATGCGTCGACACCCTGGTCGGGCAGGTGCACGGTCCGCTGGCTTCCCGCCTTCGGCGCGCTTTCCTCCGGTCCGGTGTCGGTCTCGACGACCTGTCGCCGCACAGACACCTTGCCCGCGTCCAAGTCGACGTCCTCGATGCGCAGAGCGACGAGCTCGCCCAGCCGCAGGTGCCCCCAAAAGGCGAGCTCGACCAGGCCGCGGAGATGGACGGGCATGTTGGCGGCGAGCTGTTGGACCTGCTCGAGGTCCAGCAGCGGCCGCTCGTCGCTCCGCGCCTGTCCGGCGCCGGTGATGCGGCACGGGTTGCGGGCCAGGGCGTCGTCCGCGACCGCGGTGGAGAGGATCGCGCGGAGGACGGCGTAGGCCTGGCGCGCGGCCGTCGGGCCCGTGGCAGCGGTGGTCTGGGCGTGCCACCGTCGTACGACGGCCGGCGTGATGCGGTCGAGGGGTAGATCTCCGAGGCTTGGCAGTACCCAGCGGTCGAGTGAGTGCTGGTAGGTCTCCCGGGTCCGGGTGGCCAGCGGACGGCCGCGGACGCTGCGCTCGGCGAGCCAGGACTGGCTGTACTCACGGAGCCGGACGCCGCTGCGGTGTGGATCGAGCCAGGCGCCTCGGGCCATGTCGACTTCGGTCGCGGCCAGGAAGCGGGCGGCGTCCGTCTTGGTCGCGAAGGTGGTGGGCGCGGACCGGTCCCTGCCGTCGGGTCCGGGGTAGCGGGCCTGCCAGCGACCGGAGGGCAGCTTGCGCACCCGCCCGAACCGCCGTCTGGCTGGAGGCACTCGGAAGCCCTTACCGACTAGACCGTGCGCGGCGGTGGGAGCTGCAGGACGTCGGGGTGGTCACCGTCGGCTGGTGGTCGGAGCTGCCGGCTCGACGACGCGCGCGTCCAGGTAGGCGTCGAGGTCGGACTGCCAGAAGCGCAGCGAGCGGCCGGCGTAGGTGAACCGGACCTTGCGTTCCGCGACCAGGCGGTAGATCAGTCGTCGGCCGCAGCGGAGGTATTCGGCAGCGCTGTCGACGTCGTGCAGTCGGCCGGTGGAGCGGGTGTTGTGGGTCGCCACGTCTGTCCCCTCGTACGCCGGTGAACGTTCGTCAAAGCACTCGGCGGCGTAGGTCGTGCATGGGATTCGCCGTCGTTGCCCTGTAGGCGCCGTGCGCCGCTGATCGGTGACATGGCTGCAGCCGGCCGGGCGAGCGCCAGCCGTGAGTGTCATTGCCCGCGGCCGTCTTGCGCCGGCGGGTTGGGTTCCCCGGATCGGACCTGGAGGCTGTGTACGGCTGGCCACAGGGGAGAAGGAAGTGGTGTAACGGCCGCCCCGTCAGGGCGGCGATGCGCGGGATGACGCGGTCTGGGATGTGTCACCCCGGCTGCTGGTCGGCCGGCTCGGAACGTCACCCCTGTCGGGTTCGGCGCTCGAAGGCGGCCAGGACCTCCCGCAGCGCGCCCGCAACGATGGGCAGGTCCCGGTCGTAGACGGCGCCACGATCCAGCTGCTGGCAGAGCTCGCGCAGAGTGTCACCCCACTCGCCGTGGCGCGGAACTCGCACCGCAGGGGTCGGGATGGAGATGACGACCGGCCGCTCGACGATCTCGACCGCTGCCAAGCCGGAAGCGGCGGCGCGCTTCTGCTCCCAAGCGCGCTTCCTGCATGTGGCCGAGCACCACTTGGGGACAGGCCCGCGGGTCCGGGGCGTGATCGGGCCCTGGCACCACCCACAGGTGGTCGCAGCAGCCCGACGCGCGCTGTCGGTCGCCCGAGCCGATAACGATTCGCGGGCTGGTTCTGGTCCTTGAGCTGTCGCCGCGCGCTCTTGCTCCTGACGTCGACGGCGTTCGCGCTCACGTCGGCGGGCTCTGTAGTCGCTGTTCCCTTTGTTGCTCATGCCCTTGAGGCTGGGGATCCCAGGTGCATCAACTCGTCACCACGATTTCGCGAGCGCCGGGTGAGCTCCTATGTGTCAACGCTGGTCGGGCGTAGCGTCCGGTTCGGCGGTGGGTGCGGTGGACTGGCCGTAGCGAAGATCAGGTTCGGGACTGCAAGCCTGTCGCGCAGCTGGCTTCGGCCGTAGAGACGCGTCCCGTTTGCCGCTGCCGCACTCACCGTCCCGGTGCGGCGGCGCCGGCCAGCTCCGGTAGCGGGTGAGCCGCGAGGTCGTCCTGCAGGGTCTTGTAGACGACGTCGGAGAGTCGTCGTTTGAGGCAGCGCAGGGCTTCCCGGCTGGTCTTCCCTTCGGCGCGTTTGCGCAGGTAGTAGGCCCGGCCCTCGGTGTCGGCGCGGATCTGGGTGATCGCGATCGTGTAGAGCACCCGGTTCAAGGTTCGGTTGCCTGAGCGGTTGAGCCGGTGCCGGGTGGTGCGCCCGGAGGAGGCCGGGATGGGGGCGGTGCCGTTGGCGGCGGCGAAGGCGTGCCGGGAGCGGTAGCGGCGGATGTCGGCGACCTCGCCGAGGATGGTGGCCGCGCCCACCGGGCCGACGCCGTAGAGGTCGGTCAGCCCGGTCTCGACCTCGGCGATCGCGGTGGTGATCAGCCCGGTGAGGTCCCGGATCTCGGCGGTGAGCTGGGCCAGGCGGATCAGCCGGCGGCGGGTCAGCTGCGCCCGCACGCTGGTGTCGCCGTCGAGCAGGTCTTGCGCGGCGGTGAGGAACGTCGGGGCGGTCAGCCGGGGGATGGTGGCCTGGTAGCCGGGCAGCAGGCCGTGCAGCTCGGAGTGGGTGCGGTTGGCCAGCGCGGTGCGCTCGGCCACCAGCTGGGCGCGGTAGTCCGCCAGCGCCCGCAGGTCCGCGGCCACGCCGATGGCCAACCGGACCGCCGGCAGCCCGGCCTCGCGGGCGGTGATCCGGGCGATGGCGACCGCATCGACCGGGTCGGTTTTGCCCTGCCCGGGCCGGCCCGAGCGTTCCCGGCTGGTCAGGCTCGGTGGTACTTCCACCACCTCCAGCCCGCCGGTGAGCACGAGGCGGACCGCGGCACCGCGGCCGTAGTTGCCCGAGCCCTCGATGCCCACCCGGGTCACCGTGTGCTCCTCCAGCAGCAGTTCCAGAGCGTCGAAGCCGGCCTCGGTGTTGGCCAGCTCAGTGACCACCGCCGGGCGGCCGGTGTCATCGATGACCGCGACGGCGAGGGTGTCTTTGTGGGTGTCGATCCCGGCGAGCATGCGTCTCCATCCCGGTCCAGCGAGCTGGCGAACCGCCGGTGCCCGGGCGCAGCGCATGCATCTGCGGGCCGCCGTGAGCCCATGCTCCTATCAAGCGTCAGCCGCCCGGACCTCGGCGAACGTCACCGGCGGGCACTCACTACGAAGGCCACGACAGAACACGGCGGGCAGCAAAAGGTCGAGCCTCGCCGGTGACGCCCGCGAGCACCCCGCCTCGGTGACGGAGCCCGTCTATTACCGCAGATGCAAGAGGTGTGTCGGCAACCGTGCTCTTGTCGGTAGCGGCTTCTGCCAGCCAGCGTCACTCGCCCAATCGCCCGCGACGGGGTGCCTCGATGCGGGTGGGACCTATCGCCAACGGTTCGGAATTCAGCGCGCAGCGCTCGCGGTCATGACCGGTGTCTAGCGTGGCCAGCAGGTCCACGACCCCGGTTCCACCCGCCCGATGTGAAATCCGGCGAGAGTGTCGTGTCGTCCGGGAAACGACACGTCGAGCCCCGTCCAACAACCGACATGGCCGTCCGGAGCGCGACACTCCACGGCGGGCCGCGTGCTGCCCGCAGTCGGTCGGCATGCCACCCGGGAGCGGCCGCGTCGTCGGCCACGGCGGGGCTGCCCTGGTCGGGCGAGGCCGGCACCGCTGCGGCGCCCGCGGTGCCGGGTGGGTGGCTTCCTAGACTCGCCGGGTGACCGTGCGCCTGCCGAGCCGCTACGAGGACCTCGACCCCGCGTTCCGGGGGCGGCTGCGCCCCAACCGCCCGCTGCTCGAACTGGTCCAGCGGGCCCACCGGGCCATGAGCATCTCGGGGGGAATCCGGTTCCTGCCGATCTACGGGAGGAGTGGCACTGGGAAGAGCTCCGCCGCCCGGGAGTTGGCGACGCACCTTCCCGAGGCGAAGGTCGTCGAGCTGTCGCGCGCGGCGATTATCTCCGAGGCGACGCTTCTCCAGGAGATCCGCACGGCCATTGGCCGCCGGAACCAGCCCAGCCTCCTCATCGCGGTCGTCGACCAGTACGAGGAGCGCGTGGCCGAATCGTCATCGGTGCCGACCCAGTTCGTGGAGCGGCTGAGCCTGCTGGACCGCGGGGAGCTCCGTCAGACCCCGGTCCTCTTCCTGTGGCTCACCACGAGCCGGGACTTCCAGCAGGATCTCGCGGCAGCAACCAGCCGCAACGAGCGCATTCTGCTGGCCGGCGACTTCGAGCTGATGGGTCCCGAACAGACCGAGTGGGCCGAAATCGTCGAGGAGACGTTCGCGTTCCACAACCAGGAGCAGCCGCTCGCCGACTTCGAGGTGCTCCGCACCAACATCGACGAGGTCGCGGACGTCGCCCCGACCCTGGGCGCGACGATCGAGGCCGTCGGGGAACTGCTCGGCCATCAAGCGTCGTCCCTCCAGGATCTGTCTCAGTACCAGGTCGTCATGCTGTGGCCGGTCACGGACGGGCACCGCATCACCAGGGTGTCCGCGTTCACCAATGCCCGCGACGGCTACAAGCTGGACTGGAACGCCTTCTACCGAGAGCTCAACGAGGAGGACCGGCGGACCCTCCCGCTGTCGGAGCTGAACCGGGCACGGCTGTACTTCGACGTCCGGCTCGTGCCCATCGCGGCGGCCGACCTGCACCCGCTGTGCCGCAAGCTCGACGACCCCGACTTCGTCCCCAGCCCGTCGTACCTGGACCGATTCGAGAAATCGCACTTTTTCTCCATCGTGAACGAGACCTGGAACCCGGCGACCTTCGCGCCGATGCGCGAGCGCGACTCCGACCGGGCCACGAAGGCCCGGGAGTGGTACGAGGGCGGCATCACCGACCAGCCCACTGCCCTGGGGCGGCGGATCGCCAAGTGCCTCACCGCTCTGGGCCTCAACGCCGACCACGAGCGCACCATCAAGTCACCCCACGCCACCGTGCGCGCCGACATCGCGGTCGACCGCAAGGAGAGCCAGCAGACCACGTGCATCGTGGAGCTCAAGGTGTTCTCGACTGAGGGGACCCGGCCGTCCTCGATCAAGGACGCGATTCGGACCACCCTGAAGCGCCACGCGCAGTTCGCGGGGTTCCTCGGGCGGCAGTGACCCGCGTCGCTCGATGGCACTCGGGGCCGGCAGGCGGACGGTCCGGCCCCGGGAAGCCACCCCATCAGAGGACGAGGGGCGGCTGCCGTGGCCGCTACCGTTTGGCCGTGCCGTACCCGCCGCACAAGGAACACCCGCCCGTGGCGGTCTTTGCAGGCATGGCCTCGCCTCGGACCGACCCCGGAGTGCAGTCCCAGGTCGAGCGGTTCGTCATCGAGGAGTACGCCGCCGGCAGGAGCTTGCGTGAGCTGGCGGAGCTCACCGACCGGTCGTTCTCCGCGATGGCAACATCCTCGACAAGCACGGGGTCCGGCGTCGTTCTGCCAAGCCCCGCGCCTCCGCGTGGGGCCGGCCACCGCGCCCAGCATCCACGTGCCGGGGCGCTCCGGTGGCTCGACCACCACCGGGGGCTCAGGCTCGACGCCAGGAGCCCGCGGGGTCGCTCTCCGGAATGAATGACGGCCGGAACAGCTTGCCCTTCACCGCCGCGCCGAACCAGCCGATCCAGCGGTCCCCGAACTCGTCGGTCTCTCCGGGGACCAGTTCGGTGAACGGCCACGCCACCTGCGTGGACGCTAGGACGTCGGACAAAGCGCCTTCCGCTTTTTCAGGCCACAGTGCGAACGGCTCCTGGGGGCCGCCACCGTGCTGAGACATGAAGGCGGTTTCGAACCAGCCGTACTGGCCCTCTCGCTGCGCGTCGCAGTACCACAATGAATGGCTGCGCCCCTCCCAGTCGGCGTGGGTGGGATGGACAACGACCTTGACCGTCGCGTGCGCGATGACGTCGAACGGCCACCGTGGGGCGAGGTCTGGAACGGGCCACGCCGTCGACAGCTCCAAAGCCGCGCCGTCGAGGATGACGAGCCAACCCCCGTCATCTAGGTGATAGACGGCGACGCCCGGCGCTGCCTCAAGGACGGTGGACAGCAGAGTCGTCGACACGCGCGCCCAGGTTCGGCTGGCTGCCGCAGCGAGTCCCGGCCGGCGCTTCTGCTTCGTCATGTTGGTGATGTCCTGCGCCGTCACCACCGCCGCGGCTGCCACCTCCCGTTCGCAGTGCTGCCGGTAGGCGTCGACGAGCGCCGAGAACCCCGGTGCCGTCTTCGGTGTGGCTGCATGCTCAAGGCGCTGGAGCAGGCTCACCGGTGTCGGGCGGGCTTTCGGCTGCTTCGCCAGACAGTCCTGGACGATCGCGTCGAGCTGAGGCGAGACGCCCCCGAGATGCGGCGGCGCCTGGGTCAGGTGCTGCTCCTGAAAGTCGTGAAGGCCCGGGCCGGGGAATGGCCGGTGCCCGGCCAGCAGCTCGAAGGCCATCACACCGACGGCGTAGACGTCGGCCGCCGACGTTGCACGGTCCAGCCGCCACTGCTCGGGCGCGGCGTACTCCTTCGACAGGGAGAACATCCGGGTGTGGGTGGCTGTGGATGCGTCGCTGTAGCGGGAGATGCCGAAGTCGGCTAGGCACCAGGTGCCGTCGAGCAGCATGACATTCTCGGGCTTGATGTCGCGATGCACTACCTGGCCCTCGAGGTCGGTCAGCGCGGTGACCACGTCAATCAGCACCGCCAGGGCTTCCCCGACGGACAGGCCGCCGCCGGCCGCGAACAGGCGCTCGCGAAGCGTCGCGTCCGCCATCGGCATGACCAGGACGTAGTCGTCGCCGAGCTCGCCGTCGTCGAGCACTGGGACGACGTTCCGGAAGCCCTCTTGCCGGGCGAACAGCAGTTCCCGTTCTGCCCCCGGCTCCTTCGGCACGAACTTCACGGCCACGGCAGTCCCGTCGTCGCCCACGGCGACGAACACCTTCCCGAAGCCACCCTCGCCCAGCTGCTCGCCGAGCCGCCAGCGGCGGTTCAGCTGGATGATGTTCTCTGCTGGCGCTGCCTGGCGGGTGTCTCGGGAGGCAGGGGCCCGCTCCTTGCGTCGCCCCCAGTACTCCGCCAGGTCATGGACACCCGCGTAAGGCCGCGCCCGGCGGTCCACGCGGAGCTGCCAAGAGTCCTCCGACAGGCTGTTGCTGCCGGTCCAGGGTTCGCTGACCAGCAGGAGGCCGGACCGCCGGGCGACGTCCCGTGCTCGGGACGGGTCGATGCCCAGTTCCCTGGCCACGTCGGCGAAGGTGAGCAACGGGTCGGCCTCGGCCGGGTCCAGGTCCCGTTCGGCGGCCGCTGCGAGCCGAGCTGCCGCCACGACGACGTCGATCGCCGGACCACTTCCAGAGCAGGACGCGGCTCCGGCGAGGGTTAGCGTCAACTCCCCGTCATCCCGGGGCGGCGCCCCACCCTCGGGCCGCCCGCCGCGCAGCAGCTCCGTCGACGTGCGACTCATGACGGTGGCGATGTCCAGGTGGTGCTGGTGGAACAGAACCCGGTCCACGCGCTCGTAGGTGGGCCAGTGGCCGCCCATGGCGAGCATGTCCCACACCGTCTGGAGCAGAAGCGCGACCTCTAGGTCCGGCGGCACGAGCAGCCCAGGCACTTCCTCGGCCGTGCTCATGACGTCCCCCTCGTGACATGCCCGGTCGTCCTCGCGTCAGGAAACCCGACGGCGCACGCCGCCCTCCCGCTCCTGTGACGCGATGCCGCCGGTCAGCATGACACCGCACGCAGGTTGCCCCCGTCCCGACGCGTTGCGGCCCTTACGCGGAGAGCCGAGCCGGCTCGCGGAAGACCTGTTCGGTGTGCCAGCCCCGGTGGGTGTCGGCCACCGTGGGGTGCCCGGCCTGCGGCGACAGCAGGGGCGCCCCGGCCAGGGACAGCACCTGCGCCTGGGCGGCCCGCGCCCGGCCGACGAACAACTGGGACACCATGACGGTGCCATCGTCGGCCAGCCCGACTACGCCGCGGTCGAACAGCCGGTGGTGCAGCGTGCACAGCCCGAGCGCGTTGTCGATGGAGTCGGGTCCGCCGATGGCCCGCCAGTGCACGTGGGCGGCATCCAGCCCGATGACCTCCCCGCCGAGCCAGTCGTCGAAGCCGCACGTGGCGCAGCGGCCCTCGTACGCGACGAGAACGGCGGCACAGAACGCGGTGTCACGGCGGCGGCCGGCCTCGGCGACCGCGGCCTCGACGGGTTCGAGGGCGAGTCCGCACCGGGCCAGCAGGTCCTCGTGGAGGGACGCCGGGAAGTTTGCATCGAGTAGGGCGCGGACGGCGGCCGCGAGCAGGGTGGGGTCGGCGGGCAGCGCCGCCTCGAACGCGGGTTCTAGCTGGCCGACCGCACCGGCGGATCGGAGGCGGCCGACAGCGGTGCCCAGCGGGCGTGCGTCCGCGCCGGTGGCGTCCGTCATGGCCCACAGCCCGTCGTTGGTCAGGTGGGGGAACGGGAACTCGGGGTGGTGACTTGCCACGGCTCGGGCCGAAGTCGCGGAGCAGCTGGCGGACGGGCTCCTCCAGCTCGGTGAATGCGACCGGCCCGGGGCGACCGGCCTGAAGCCGGCGAGCATCCACAGCAGCAGAAGGGGCTTGTGCGGGGCGCGCTGCCCGTCCCTGCTCCAGCGACGCAGCTTCTGCACGCGGGCCAGCCACTGTTCCTGCACGCCCCCATCCTGACCTCCCCGACGTCCCAAGCTGCTGTGCAGATCCGCGTCGCCACGGGGCGTGTCCCCAACCCGGGGCATGGCGGGAGGTCCGGCGCGCTAGCGTGCCAGGAGGATGGGATCAAGAAGGCGACCCTCGTGGTGGGCGCGACCACGGGGCACCCATGAGGCTGAGGTAGGAACAGGCCGTGAGCGCAGCGGAGGCGACCGCGCAGTCCCTCATCGACGTCTGGGCTGGTGAGGTCCGGCGCCTCGTGCCCGAGGTTCGGGCCCTACATCAGCAGTACGACCTGGACCTCCAGAGGGTGAAGGACGACGTCCGAAGGCTGAACGAGGGGCAGGGCGGGGACTGGAGTCTCGGCGAGCACTACACCTACGCCACTTGGCGGCGGTTCTGGGCTGCACAGCATCACCTCGTGTGGGCCGCGCACCAACTGGAGCGCTGGGTGCGGCGTCTGGCTCGCGAGCGGGGCACCCTCGAACCTGAGCCCGACCCCCTGCTCGCTGCCCTGCGCAACGCTCTCGAACATCTCGACGAGGCGGAGCTCGATGGGTACCTCCTCGCCTCAGCCGGGAACGACCCGCGACGCAACCGGTCGCTGCGGAGCCTGCCCGATGCACGGCTGCCCATCGGGATGACGACGGACCCCCGCCAGCTGTTCGACCTTCTCGACACCGACGAGGTCGAGCGTCGGGCCCTTGGCGTTGTGACCACCGCGGACCGGTTGGCGGCGGAAGTGCAGGCGTGGGCGCAGGAACGGAGGTCCCGCGGTGAGATGTCACCGGTCGCGGACGACTAACGGTGAGCGGTTTCGCTCTGCGCCCGAGCAGTCCAACTCGGCGGAGGCGCGCCGAGAACTGAGCTCGCCAGCGCACAGCCCCGACGTCCGCGCGGACGTCGGGGCTGCCGTGCTGACCAGCTAATTCAGGCGGCGCAACACCGCCGCGGGCACGGGTAGGTCTCGGGCAGCAGCGCCGGCACGAGCTCCAGGCTGGTCTGAGGCCAACGGTGCGTCGCCGTGTACGAGCTCACCATCCAGGTTCTTGCGGCGAACTCCCGCAGCTTCTCGGAGGACGCCTCTGGGAGCTGCAAGCGGGCGGCTCGCGTCGCCCAGGAGTGCAGCAGACGGGGGTGCTCCGCCGTGGCCCAGCGCCATGGCCAAACCAAGTCCGCGGTCGCGTGGTACTTGCCGAGGAGGCCGCCGCGGGGCGCGTGAACCGGGACGAAGAGTCCACGCACATGGGGGTGGATGCGCCGGACCCGGGCGTCGGTGCCGCAGCTGTTCCATGGCGCCGGCACCGGCACAGCTGAGGCCGCCGCGGAGCCGTATCCGATCTGCACCAGCTGCGGAACCACGTGCGAGATGGCGTCCGGGCAGTCCCGGGTAGGGGTCTCCTTGAACCTCAGTCGGCCGCCGTCCGCGGTGCGGAAGGAGCAGGTGCAGCGGGACCCGCTATGGGCGCCGATGACCAGCTCGCCGGCGGCCTCGGCGGCGACGAAGGCGTTCGCCTGACGTTGAGCCTCGCCCAGCTGCGGGTCGGTGAGGGCGCTGAGGCGGCCCGACTGACCAGGGGAGCCCGGGCCCTTGAGCTCACCCGCACTCAGGTCGAGCAGCCCGTCGGGTGTTTCCTCGGCGAGGTGGACGTCGAGCCCCGTGGTCAGCGACGGAGTTTGAAGGACCACGAGCGGCCGGGTGAGCACCCGCGTGGCGTAGTGGTGGGCGATCCATCCGCCGGCCAGTTCCAGCCAGGCGCTTTGGGCGACGGGCCCGAAGTCGGGATCGGTGAGGATGGCGACGATCGAGTCGGCGAGGTCGGCTTCCGCCGGCCTGCGCAGCAGGTCATCGTCGGCCGGGCGGATGTACGGAGTGGCGTGCACGGGTCTCCTCGGAGCTCGGATGCCCGGCGCGCGCGGGTGCGCTCGCCGGGTGTGCGAGCTCCGCCCCGGTCAGAGCGTCCGCCGTGTGCGCAGCGAACCCGGAGGTTGCCATGCCAAGGCCCCAGCAGGTTGGGGCGGGCGGTCGCTGAATGCCAGGGGCCAGCACCAGTCGACGCCAGCATGGTATCACCAAGATCGATCTCACGGCGGTGCGCGCGGCGGCTGCCGCGGTGGCGGCCCCGGCGTCCTGACACTGACCCATCCTGGCGAAGCGTTATGGACATGACGCCCCATAACGGGACCCTCCATGGATGTGCCCGAGTTCAGCGGGCTGGTCACGCCGGGGTGGAGGTCCGTCGAGGCGGGTGCTCTTCCAGCCAGCGGCGCTCCACGGTCGTACCGGGGCGCAAAGCTCCGTACTGCAGCGTCATCTGCGGCGGCTCTTAGGTGTCACCTGCCCATGGCCGCGGCAGGCGCGGCAGGCGCGGCAGGCGCGTGCGCGGGTCCATCTCCGGGGCCGGCGGCACGTGGTCGGGGTGCCAGAACACGTGCTGTTCGGCGGCCTCCCACAGCAGTCCGAAGAGGGCCATGCCGAAGCCGCCGTCGAACTTGGCACGGTGGTCCGCCAGCGTCCTCGGGTCCGGCTGCGACCCAGGCGTGGGCATGATCAGGAACCGGTGCGCGTCTAGCGGCACCAGCACGTCCCAGTGGGCGACCGACAGCAGCTGGTCGTCGTGGTCCTGGCCGTTCATCACCACGACGGGGACGTCGGACGTCGGCAGGCACGCGTCGCTGAACCCGATGCCCCACGGCGTGCTGCCGACGATGGCGGCCAGCGGCGCGAGGTGCTCGGTGATGAGCAGCAAGAACCCGGGGTTCTTGCTGCTCATGGGTGCGCTCCTCGTAGGCAACGCAGGGTTGCTGATCCGTGATCTCTACACCGAGGAACCCGACACGCTAGGCGTCGTGCTGAGAATTGCAACGGTGGTCTGCTGGCTCGTCCTTCTGGTGGCAAGCGTGATCGGCCGGTATCGGCAGCATCGCCAAACAGCCGAACGTGGTCACACCTCGCCGGTCGATAGAACTCAGACCTCCTCCCTGCATCACCTCTGTGGCCGCGCTGGGCAATCGACAGCGGTGTCCTCAAGCGGTCCACTCAAATACACGGCAGGTGGAGGTATGGCCCACGTACCGCGGAGCGCAGAACCTCGAGGCGACGAACACTCGGCAGCCTGACCCGCCGGAAATTTTGGCGGCTTCAACGAGGGTCATGAAAGGCTTGAGCGATCATGCTTGCGGTTGGCTCGCGTCGCGTCTCAAGCGAGTTGAATTCGCTCAGCGGATCGTGTGAGGGGTCACTGCTTTGTGGCGATGAATGCCACTACGTCAGACAGGAGTTGCTCTGCCTCTGGACTAGAGGTGTAGAGACTTTCCTCGAAGACCTGACGCAGCCACGTCTGCTTATTTCCTCCCACCTCAGGGTGGAAGCGCTCCAGCTCCCCGATGGGAAGGATGAAGAGACCCACAGACTTAGCAGCGGCAAGTATGGCGTTGAAGGCATCGACTGGATTGCCGCTTGGAAGCGCGCCTACTCCGTTTTTCTTAGCGAGTTCCCATCCGCTGCGACTCCTCAGCAGGTCTCGAACTTCTCGAACCTCCGACGGGGACATTGAGGGTTCGGTGCTGGCGTCGATGCGTTCGATGATGCGGTAACGAGTGAAGGCGCGATCCGGTTTCGTCGCTTGGGCGCTGAGCGCACTCTCGACAGTGTTCAGAGCCGCCGACAAAGAGGTCGGATCGCCCCCTAGCACAGTGAGCAACTCTACAAACTTTGACCTATCCGCCAAAAGGTCGATATCCGCGATGATCGCCGTCGGGACCTGCGTCGACAGGAGCGCCCTCGCTGCTTTGGCGAACCGATCCTTGCCGCCGCACTGAGTGAATAGCAGATCGGGCCGCGGTACGGCTGCTTCCGCCCTCGTAAATTTGTTATCGAGGACTGCGGCGTAGTATTGACAATCACCTTCCGCTTCACACAGCACCACGCCCTTGTAGAAAATCCCGCTTAGGATGTTCGAATACCTGAGTAGCGGGTCTTCGAAGAGCCCGCGTACGGCTGCTGGTGGCAGCTGCGCTACGGCATTAACGGCCGGCTCAGGGCGTGTGAGCCGAGCGATGGTGACGTCTGTGGCAGACGCCGAGGCTTGAAGAACTCCTCGCAGAAAGTCGTCACTGTGGGTCGACACCAAGAGCTGCGTTCTCTGCTTGGCCAGGTCCACGAATACCTCGCCGAGGAGCCTAGCTTGGGGAGGGTGGAGGAAGGCTTCGGGTTCGTCGATCAGCACAATGTCGTACTGGCCTGCCATCAACGTTAGAACCATGCCCAGGAACGCCTGGACCCCGTGCCCCTGCTGCGCCACAAGCGGCAGGGAAGCCACCTCCGCGATGTATGGCGACGGCTGTCCGACCGCAGGTTCCGGCGTTGTTGGCCTCCCAACGTGCAGGCCGATCTGAGCTCCTCCGTGGCGATTGAGTGTCAAGTCTATGCCAAAGGCGCGCATCGCCAAGACTTGGACCCGCTCCTCGAGCGCCCGATCAGCCCACGTCTTTTGCAACGGCCCTGTCGGGACCTCTTGGTAGAGATTCGGCACCTGCGCGTGACCTAGGTGTCCCAGTCGACTCTCCGGCTGGAGCAGCATGGCTAGGTGCTGCGCCAGAAATCCCAGGTGTTGCGCCTCTGGACCGCTGGACAGGACGGCATCAATCTGAGAAAGGGGAGTTGCTCCGACTCCGCGCCCGAAAAAGTGGTCCTCGTAATATAGTCCGTCCTCATACTGACCTGCGGACCTCAATTCAGCGCTCAGGGCCAGTCTGCTATGGACCTCTTCTCGACTCGGTAGGGCAAGGTCGAGATGGTCCACAACAGGGAGGGGGCTATATTGCTGTCCCCCGGTGTGCTGAATTAGTTGCCAGGCCGATCCGAGAAGAGCCGACTTGCCAACATTGTTCGGTCCAACGATGACTGTCAGGTGGTCGCTGACATCGATATGGTCCCCGCTTCGCAGTTGTATGCACTTGATGCGAGCGGGCACATCTCCTCCAGACATATAAACATGGCGACTCGTCCACTATCGCAGGCGGCAGGGCGGCCCGCACCTGTACGTACGTTCCGGCCGCCTCTCGTCGCTCCGCGCGGTTCACTCGGGTGATCCTGCAGCCCCACACTCTGGTCACGGTGGAGCCTGTGTTGGCGGTCGACCGTGAAATTAGAGCCAGCGGCGGCAGGTCGCACCACGAGGCAGCGATCCGGCCGAACTGTATTCCCGGTTTCAACTTCCCGCGTCGTTCGTCGTTCGTCGGTCGGGTGTAAGGGCCACATGCTCGGGGCCGTAGACGTCGACTTCAGCTCGCGACTTGGCACGTCGGGTCGACGTGTCCCATAGGCCGCCTTCAGGAACAAACCGGCCTCGTCGCCAGGCCAACGCCAGATCGCCTCGCAGGCTGTCGACTCCCGGCTGCTTGACCGTGCCCGCTACGTGCCCGTACGGCGGGCACGAAACGGCCAATCGGAGTCACCAGCGGTGAACCGACCAGGCAGCTGACCAGCGGATATGCGGAAAGGGACTGCTCAGCGAGCACGGCAGAGAGAACTTAAAAACCGCTATGGGGTCAAACCCATCGTGGGTTCGAATCCCACGCCCTCCGCTCTGAGCAGCGGTTTCGTCGTTGTTCGACCGGGCGTCGGGCTCCTGAGGGGGCTCAGCGCCCTCGTCGTGCCCGCTGCGTGCCCGTACGGTTCGCGTTCGTGCCCGCCGCGAGGCGGCCCAGCCGGGCGGCGACCTCGGCGTCGCGTCGCTCGGCGGCGTGCTGATAGATCATTGCCGCCCGCGACGACGAATGGCCGGCCCGGCGCATCACCTCGACGTCCTTGTCGCAATGGAACCGAGCAGGACGGCGGAGGTCATCACCCAGCTGGAGCGCCTGCAGGCAGACCTGAAGGCGGACCTCTTGGCGGTACAGCCCGACGACCTCGGTGCGCGGCGGGCGAGGGTCGCGCTGAGCGTGCTTCGCGGCGTGAGTCAGCCCACTCAAATCCGGGGAGTTGTCCGGGAAGTGCAGACGGAGGTGTCCGCCGAAGAGCGCCGCCTGGTGCGCGCCTTGCGGGCCGTCGACTTCGAGCTGCGTCACCTCCGTTCGCCTGAGTGGAAACGAGCGGTGTCCCGCCTGCCGCGGGTGGTGGGTCTGCCGAGAGCGTCGAAGTTGCTGGACCCGTACTGAGCGGCTCCGCAGCCGGCCTCCACCCGTGATCGCAGAGCGCGCCCTGACACTGCAGCGCGTCCTGGTCGTCGGGGTCGTCCCGATTGACGAGCCGGGCGCTGCGTCCGGCAAACCGCTATGTCCTCGCCCGAGGAGGGCAGAATCGACGGACGGCCTACTGCCCGGACGGGTCGACTCCGAACTGGGCGTACGAGCTCTGCTGGTCAGGCATCGTTCACTCATCGAAAACGTACTGAGACGGGCCCATCCACTCAACGTTGACCAACATGATCTGTCCTGGTCAACGGGCCTTTCCGCAAACTGTCGACGTTGATCAATCAGGTCAAGATCAAATCGCGGGTTGTGGGTTCGATCCCCACGGGGCGCACGCCGGCTCCGGGCGGCCGGACCGGGGCCCCTCCCTCCGGCCGCCCGACTGCTGCGCCGGGTCAGGCGACGAAGCCGGCCAGCACCTCGTCGAACCAGGGGTAGAGCTCCTCGGCGGGTGTGCTCAGCCGGGACTTGAGGTTGCGGGTCGGCTCGTCGGCCAGCACCTCGAGCGCACCGGCGAGCATCCCGTCGTAGGCCTGGGTGACGACGCTGACGGCGCTCACCTTCGGCACGTTCCACTTCTGCGACATCGGGGTGTCGACCATCCCGACCAGCAGGCCGGTGACCTGGGTGCCCTGCCCGCGCAGCTGGACTCGCAGCGCGTTGGTCGCCGACCACATCGCCGCCTTGGACGCGGCGTAGCCGGTCGGCACGCTCAGCCAGCTCGCTGCCGACAGGACGTTGAGCAGGTTGCCACCGCCGTTGGCCGCCAGCGCCGGGGCGAAGGCGTTCGCGACCCGGATCGCACCGAAGAAGTTGGTCTCGAAGACGCGGCGCAGCTCGTCCTCCGGCCCGGCGATGGAGTCGCCCTCGGGGGCGATGCCGGCGTTGTTGACCACCAGGTCGACGTCGGACGCAGCGGTGACGGCCCGGACGACGGCGTCGGGGTCGGTGACGTCCAGGGCGAGGGGGCTGACCCGGCTGTCGGTCCAGGTCCGCGGCGTACGGGCGGCGGCGTGGACGCGACGGGCGCCGCGGTCGAGCGCCTGCTGCACGAACTCCTCGCCGAGTCCGCCGTTCGCGCCGGTCACGAGCACGGTGCGGCCATCGAGTGACGCATTCATCTAGACTCCTCGCTCAAGTGGGGACTGTCCCCAGCTAGAGCATGTGGGGACTGTCCCCAGTTCGTCAAGGAGGCGACGTGACCACTGTTGGGGGCGTCGCGGCCAAGCGCCCGCTGCGCGCCGACGCGCAGCGCAACCGGGACGCCGTCCTCCGGGCCGCGCGGGAGACGTTCGAGACCGAGGGCGTGCTCGCCTCGCTCGACGGCATTGCGCTGAAGGCCGGCGTCGGCAACGCGACGCTGTACCGGAACTTCCCTACCCGCGACGACCTGCTCGCCGCCGTTCTGGAGTCCAACGTGGTCGACGCGCTGGCCGCCGCCGACGAGCTGTCCCGCTCCCTGTCGCCGCGGGACGCCCTCGCCGAGTGGCTGGTGCACCTGACCTGGCAGCTGCGCATCTGGCACGACCTGCCCTACTGCATCTCCGTCGTCACCACCGACCCCGACTCACCCCTGAGCTCGGCGCGGAACCCGCTGCTCGTCCGCACCGAGGTGCTCCTGGAGGCCGCCCGGTCCGCGGGCGATGTGCGGGACGACGTCACCGCCGACGAGCTGCTCGAGCTGGCCACCGCGCTGTCCTGGGGCGTCGACCGCTACCGCGACGACGAGCCCACCGCGCGCCGCCGGGTGGCCATCGCGACCGCCGGCGTCTTCACCTGGCCACCCGGCAGGCGGTTCCGCGGAACCGCCTGCCGGGTGTCTCAGAGGCCGGCCTGGTCCACTCCGTAGTCGGCCTGGGCCTGGGTGAACTGGTCGCCGTACTCACTGGAGAGCTGGTCGATCAACCCCGCGCACCGACAAGGGCAAGCCTGTCTGCGCGGGCGCTGCCCGGCCCGGCGTTGTGGACGACGAACTCACCCGCTGAGCGGTGTTCCTGCGGCTGTGGGCCCGAGGCTGCGGTAGCCCGATCTGGCCCGGACTCGTAGGCGCATCCGCTCGCCCTGCGTGCCCAACGGTGCCAGGACCTCGGCTGGCCGGGGCCCGAGGGACGTGAACCAGTGCGGCGTGCTGGTGTCGATCTCAGCGACCTCGCCGGCCGGGATCGAGTCGGGTGCGCAGTCGACGTCCATGACGCTGCGGTCAGGACGTCGGCGACCCTGCTCGTTCGGTGGGCGGGTCCCGGTCGGCGCGAAGCGTCGGCCGCCGGCTTCGAGTACAGGAACAGCACGGGCCGATCAACTTCCGGACCGTGCCCGATACGTGCCCGTAGGACGTCCACGAGAGGGTCGACAGGGGTGATCAACGGCGAGTCCCAGAAGCGTCCTGACCTGCGGACGCGACGACAAGAGCACGTGAGAAAGGCGCGTCGGAGCGATCATGAAAACCGCTATGGGGCAAGCCCATCGTGGGTTCGAATCCCACGCCCTCCGCTCAACCCAGCGGTTCTCGTGCTCGTTCACCTGGGCTTCGCGCTCCCTGGAGGCAGCTCAGCGCCTGCGTTGCGCCCGCTGCGTGCCCGTACGGTTCGCGCCCGTGCCCGCCGCGAGGCGACCCAGCCCGGGCGGCGACCTCGGCGTGCTGGTGGGTCGTCGCCGCCCGCGACGAGTACTCGATCAGGGCTGGGGTGGCTCGAGCAGGTCGCCGGTGGCGACCAGGTGGGCCGCGACGTCTCCCACCGTGGCCGCGGTCCGCTCTGCGATCTCGATGAGCACGCGAAGGGCGTCGGGGGCTGCCAGGTCGAGTCGCTCGATGAGCATGCCGGTGGCCTGCTCGATCACCGATCGGGTGTCGGAGTCGGCCCGCAGTCGCGCGGCCTCGGCGAGGACGGCCTGGTAGTCGCGCACGTTCCGGAGGGCGACCGCTGCCTGGAAGGCCAGCTCGGCGGCGGTCGTCCTGGCGTGGTCGTCGAAGGCGCCGGGGACCGGCGCGTAGATGTTCAGTGACCCGGTGACGTCGGCCGGGACACCCAGCGGCAGGGACAGGGAGCTGAGGGTCCCGTGCTGGACCGCCTGCTGGGCGAAGTGCGTCCAGCGGGGGTCGGTGCGGGTGTCGACGACCTCGGTCGGCTCGCCGGTGGTGGCGGCGTGCAGGCACGGGCCCTGGCCGGCCGTGTACTGCGCCTGGTCCAGGGTGACGGCGAGCGGGCCGGTGGCGGCCGCGGTGGTCATCCGACGGCCGTCGGGCATGCTCACCGAGGCTTCGATGCCACCGCGCAGTGCCTGTTTGACCAGATGGGCCAACGTGTGGGTCAGCAGCGGGACCGTCGTGTGCCGCAGGGGCAGACCGGCGAGCAGTTCCCGTGCCGTGGAGGCGGTGGGGGCGGGCTGGTCGGCGGGCGACATGGGCTGGCTCCGGTGAGGGGTGCACCGGGGGGTCGGCCTCGGCAGGAACCCCGAGCTGAGGCCCCGCGTACATGCGCTCGTTGTCTCGACGCGGTGTGTCCTGGACGACGGTACGCCGGTCGTGTGGCGGGCGCGTGTGGCCTGTCAGCTCCGGCGTCGGTCAGTCCGAGCTGTTCGAGCTCGCGCTCCGGCGCGGTCCGTCTCAGGAGGTCGACGGGACGGGTGCACCACCGGAGAGGCCGAGGTCGGCCATCGGGTGGTCAGTGCCGGCGCCGGCGGTCCGGTGACGTCGCGATCTCGCCGGTGAGGATGAGGTGGTCGGCGACGTCGCGCAGCTTGACGTTGGCAGCCTGGGAGGCGTGGACGAGGACCTGGAACGCCTGGTCGGCGGTCAGCTTGTGCCGTTCCATCAGGACGCCCTTGGCCTGGTCGATGGTCGCCCGTGACTGCAGGGCCACCTCCAGGTTGGCGACGACGTCACGGGCGCTCTGGTAGGCGTGCATGTTGCCGATGGCAGCGGCCGCGGCGTCGGCGAGCTGCCCGGCCGCCACGCGCGATGCCTCGTCGAAGCCGCCTGCCTCGGCGGCGTAGATGTTCAGGCCCGCCGACAGCCCGTCCGCCGGCAGCGCCACCGACAAGGAGCTGAGGCACTGCAGGTAGACGGCTCGGGGGGTGTAGTCAGGCCAACGGGTCTCGCTGCGAGCGTCGGTGATCTCGACCAGCTCGCCGGTCTCAGCGGCGTGGAGACAAGGCCCGTGACCTCGTTCGTACTGGGTCTCGTCCAGGTCCAAGGCCAGTTGCCCGCTGTACGCAGCGGTCGCGGGTCGGGTGCCGATCAGGACCGAGATCGAGGCGTCCACACGGCCGGGCAGGACGGCGCTCGTCTCATCGACCACGGCCTGCAGGACCGTGTCCATGGACTCCCGGCTGACCTGCAGGTTGTTGATCCGCTGCAGTGCCGAGACGGCGGCTGGGAGAAACGAGACGCCGGGGTCGGGCATCGTGTCGTCTTCCGGAACGGTCCTACCGCGGGGAGGTCCCTGCGGCGTCGACACCCGAGAGGTGCCCGGCGGGGATGCGCCGTTGTGTGACGCACCGAGGCCGTCGAGATGTGATCCCGTGACGAGGTCACAGTAGCTGCGACTGCACGGAGGGGACACCGGGCGGGCTGGCTCCTGCGGCTGGGGAACACCGGGTCCTGCCAGTCTCGGCTCCGTCCCGGCCTGAGCTGGTCGATCTCCGCCTCCACCCGTGCGCGGTGCGGCAGACTCTCGCGCGCCACGACCGCCGGGAGGCCGAAGGTGTCCGACACCACCTGCCACATGTCGATCTCGCTGGACGGCTTCGCCGCCGGTCCGGACCAGAGCCTCGAGAACCCCCTGGGCGTGCGGGGGATCGAGGTGCACGGTTGGCACATCGGCGACCCGCGGGCCACCGACGCCGACCAGGTCGCGAACGGGTGGCTCATGCGCCCCCGCGGCGCGTACGTGATGGGCCGTAACATGTTCGGCCCGGTCCGCGGGGAGTGGGACGTGGAGTGGACCGGCTGGTGGGGTCCCGAGCCGCCGTACCACGCACCCGTGTTCGTGCTGACCCACCACCGGCACGACCCGATCGAGATGGACGGCGGGACGACCTTCCACTTCGTCACCGAGGGCTTCGACGCGGCCTACGCCGCAGCGCGCGAGGCCGCCGGTGACGAGGGTGTGGACATCGCCGGCGGGGCCTCGACCGTCCGGCAGGCACTCCTCGCCGGCGTGGTCGACGAGCTGACCCTCGACATCGCGCCCGTCCTGCTCGGCTCGGGTGAGCGCATCTTCGACGGGGTCGGGCACGTCGACTTCGAGCCCGCCGCGGTGCTGCACTCCCCGCTCGCCACCCACATCCGCTACCGCCGCGCCCGCTGACCCGCCGCCGCAGGCGGCGCTGCGCCGATGACTCCTGCCCGCCGGCGCGGTCCCTCCTGCTTGAGGCTTGCAGCAGGAGGAGGGTGGGTGCCGGCATGGCCGTGATCGAGGACGTCCGACCGCTCGGCGCCGAGCTGGAGCGCTCGTACGAGGTGTACGTGCGCGGCAGGCTGACGTTCCGCGTCGGCCGGATCGTGTACGTGGCGTTCTCCGCCGACGAGCGACTGATGGGCTTCGCGTTCCCGAAGGAGGAGCGAGCGGCGCTGGTCCGGGGCGAGCCGCAGGCGTTCCGGCTGCCGCCGCCGTCGGACCTGGGCTTCTCCTGGGTCCTCGCCGACCTCGCCGCGCTCGACCCGGTCGAGGCCCGCGCGCTCGTCGTCGACGCCTGGCGCTTCGTCGTCCCCCGAAGGGGTCGGGTGCCTACGACCTGCTCCACCCCGGAGGCCGGGGCTGATGACGGATCCCTTCGTCTTCAACCCGGGGGTTGACAACGGCACTCGCCCGCGTAGCGTCGTGATCACCCATCCGGTTGAAGAAGAATCGTTCGGAGAGGCATGGCGATGACAACAGCGCTGCAGACCCCGTCCCAGCGGCACGCCCACGACGCCGCCCGGTTCACCGAGCTGGTCGAGTCCGCCTCGGCCGGCGACTGGGCGCGACCCAGCCCGGTCGCGGGGTGGACGGCGCTCGACGTCGTGGCACACCTGGTCGAGTGGCCCCGCGGCTTCCTCACCGGCGCCGGGATCGAGCTCCCGCCCCTGGACGTCGAGGCCGACCCCGCCGCCGCGTGGCGGCAGCACGTCGCCGACATCCAAGCCGTCCTCGACGACCCCGCCGGGCGGGTGCTGAGCAACCCGCACACCGGCGACCGGCCGGTGGACGAGGCGATCGACCAGTTCTACAGCGGCGATGTCTGGCTGCACTCCTGGGACCTGGCCAGGGCGCTCGGTCGCGAGGTCGACATGGGTCAGGAGCGGTGCGCTGCCGCGCTGGCGGCCATGCAGCCGATCGAGCAGCTGCTGCGCGACAGCGGGCAGTACGGTCCCGCCGTGCCCGTCGACGACGACGCCTCCCCGCAGGACAGGTTGATGGCCTTCATCGGCCGGGACCCGGCCTGGGGGTGCGGCGACGGGATGGCGCGAGCGGCCGGCTGAGCCCCGCGGCGGTCAGTCGAGGGACGCGCTGGCCGCCCGTAGCTCTGCGAGCGCCGTCGCGGTGTGCTCGGCCAGCCCCTCGGCGCCGTCGCGCGCACCCTCGGACCAGGCGGCGTAGCCCCGCTTGAACGCCAGCACGCCCAGCTCGGCGGCCAGGTGTGCGGTCGTCTCGGGCACGCCCCGGTCGAGCAGGGCGGAGGTCATGGCGGCGGCCATGCCGACGCTCTTGAGCGCGTCGCGCTCCTGGAGTTCGGTGCTGGCGGCGACGGCCGCCTTCAGCCGCGGGCCGAGGTCCCGGTTCACCGGGCCCATGGCGCCCGACGCGCGGTCGAGCCCGGCGGCGACCGCCTGCAGCGGGCTCGCCCCGGGCGGCGCCTCGGTGATCCCGTCGGCCAGCAGCCGGCTCAGCGTCTCCTGCCCGGCGACCAGCACGTCGCGCTTGTCGCCGAAGTGCCGGAAGAACGTGCTCCGGGTGACCCCGGCGCGCTCGGCGATCTGCGCGACCGTCGTGTCGTCGTAGCCCTGCTCGGTGAACAGGTCGACGGCGGCCACCACGAGGCGTTCACGCGCTCCCGGTTCCCATCGGCCCACCGTGCCATCCTAGGTGATGCGACACGTGTCGCGTCACGTGTGTACGGTGATGGGACACCTGTCGCATCACTCCTGGGGAGTCCTCATGCACGTCTTCGTCACCGGCGGCACCGGCACCATCGGGTCACCCGTCGTCACCGAACTGCTCGGCAACGGGCACACCGTCCTCGCGCTGGCCCGCTCCGACTCCTCCGCCCAGGCGCTCGAGGCCGTCGGCGCCACGGTGCTGCGGGGCGGGCTGGCTGACCTCGACGTCCTGCGGTCGGGCGCCGCCCAGTCCGACGGCGTGATCAGCCTGGCCTTCGGGCGGGACTACGGCACCGCCGAGTCGCTCGCCGCGGGCATCGCCGAGGAGGGCGCCGCCATGGCGGCGCTGGGGGAGGAACTGGTCGACAGCGACCGGCCGATCGTCGCGGTCTCGGGCACCCCGTGGGTGCCCGGCCACACCGCCACCGAGGACGACCCGCTGCCGACCGAGGGTCCGGTCGGCGGGCGGGCCGCCTCGGTGACGGCGTTGCTGGCGCTCGCCTCGCGCGGGGTGCGGAGCGCGGCCGTCCGGATGCCGCGCACCGTCCACGACCAGGGCGCGGGCGGGTTCGCCGGGTTGCTCACCGCCCAGGCGCGCCGGACCGGGGTGTCCGGCTACCCGGGCGACGGCGCCCAGCGCTGGCCGGCCGTGCACGCGCGCGATGCGGCCGTTCTGTTCCGGCTGGCCCTCGAGTCGGCGCCGGCGGGGACGGCGTGGCACGCCGTCGCCGACGAGGGCGACACGGTGCGGGACATCGCCGCCGTGATCGGCCGGCGGCTGGGCCTGCCGGTCCGGGAGCTGCCGGTGGCCGAGTTCGGCCCGTTCGGGCCGATCTTCGCGATGGACCAGCCGGCGTCCAGTGCGCGGACCCGGGAGGTGCTCGGCTGGACCCCGACGCACCCGAGCCTGCTGGCGGACCTGGAGAACGTCCGGCCCTGACCGGTCAGGCCGCCCGGGCGGTCGACGTGGCGAGCAGGTCGCGCACGGAGCGGGGCTCGCGGCCGAGCAGCTCGCCGAGCAGGGGGTCGACGCCGGCGAAGAACCCCTGCTCGGCGGCCTGGTACATGCCGAGCAGGAAGCGGGCGACGAACTCCGGCTGCCCGCCGGCGACCTGGGCGGCGAGCCACTCGTCCTCGCCGACCACCACCCGCTCGACGGTCCGACCGGTCAGCTCGGACGCCGTCGCCGCGACCTCCTCGAACGTCGGTGCGGCGCTCGCGGTGAGCGTCAGCGGGCCGTCGTGGGCACCGTTCGAGGCCAGGACGAAGGCGGCGGCCTCCGCGGTGTCCTCCCGGGCCGTCCACGACACCGGCCCGTCGGTCGGGACGCTGATCACCCCGGTCTCCTGCCACGGCCCGGCCAGGAAGGTGAGGCTGTGGGCGTAGAAGCCGTTGCGCAGCGACGTCCACGGGACGCCCGACGCCTCGAGCAGCTGCTCGGTCGCGGCGTGGTCGCGGCCCGCGGAGAACGGGGTGCCGGGGGCCGCGCCCTGGTGGCTGGTGTAGAGGATGCGCCCGACGCCGGCGGTGGCGGCGGCCTCGACCGCCGCGCGGTGCAGTGCCACCGCGTCCGCGGCCGGGTCGCTCGAGGACACCAGCAGCAGCTGGTCGGCGCCGGCGAACGCGCCGGGCAGCGAGGTCAGGTCGGCGTAGTCGCCGTGCCGGACCTCCACCCCGAGCTCGGCGAACCGCTGGGCCCGCGTCACGTCGCGCACGGCGACGGCCAGCTCGCTCGCCGGCAGCCGCTGGAGCAGGTGGTCGACGGTGGCGCCGTTCAGCGCGCCGGTGGCTCCGGTGATGACGATCATGGCTGGCTCACTCCTGTATCGGTGGAAACAGATGCAGGTTAACTACGAAAACACTGCGATAGCAAGATTCCGTTATCGTTGGAACCATGGCCGATGCACCCAGCCGACGGGACGACACCCGAGCCCGGATCGTCGACGTCGCGGCGCGGCTCCTCCGGGAGCAGGGCCCGGCCGGGGTGACCACGCGCGGGGTCGCCGAGGCCGCCGGCGTGCAGGCGCCGGCGATCTACCGCCTCTTCGGCGACAAGGACGGCCTGCTCGACGCCGTCGCCGAGCACGTGATGGCCACCCAGGTCTCCAGCAAGGCGGCGGTGGTGCAGGCGGCGTCGGCCGACGGCGTCGACCCGCTCGACGACCTGCGCGTCGGATGGGACGCGCAGATCGAGTTCGGCGTCGCGAACCCCGGCCTGTTCCGCCTGCTCAGCGACCCGGACCGGGTGGTCGGCTCCCCGGCGGCGCAGGCCGGGCGGCAGGTGCTGGCGGCCCGGGTGCACCGGGTGGCGGCGACCGGGCGGCTCAAGGTCAGCGAGCAGCGGGCCGTCGACGTCGTCCAGGCGGCCGGGATCGGCACGATCCTCACCCTGCTGTCGACCCCGGTTGAGCAGCGCGACGCCGGACTCGCCGCCAGCATGTACGAGGCCGTGCTCGGGCAGCTGCTCACCGACGCACCTCCGCCGGCGGAGGACGGGCCGATGGCCATCGCGGTCGCCTTCCGCGCGGTGGCGCCGGGCTTCGACGTCCTGAGCGAGGGGGAGCAGCGGCTGCTGGCCGAGTGGCTCGACCGGGTGGTCGGCGCCACGGCCAGGACCCCGTCTCACCCCTAAGGGTCTCCCGCAGAACGGTGTGCCCCAGCAAGTGGGCACGACTGCCGATCCACAGGGCATGCGAATCCCGCGGACCATGGGGGCACGAGACCCCCGCTCAGCAGCCAGGACGGCGGTCCTGGTGCTGCTGGTCTGCGCCGTCACGCTGCTGGTCTTCTCCCTGTTCGGGCCCAACGCCGTCTCGCCGACCGGGATCACCGCCTCCTGGGTCAGCTCGGGCCTGCTCGTGGTCCTCGCCGTCGCCTTCCAGCTCACGCCGGCGGAGCGGATCGACAGCCGGGGCGGCTACGTGCTCATCGCCCTCATCGGCGTGACCCTCTGCTGCGGGATGAACTGGATCACCAGCGACCCCTCCGCCGGTGCGCAGGCCTTCCTCGCCTTCCCGGTGCTGTGGGCCGGGGTGCACCTGCGCCGGGGCGCCGTCACGCTCGTCACCGTCCTGGCGGTCGGCGGCGACGGCATCGTGCTGTTCCACCTCGAGCCGGTCGCCAACGCCCTCACCGACCTCAGCTTCTTCGGCGCCGTGCTCGCCGTCATGGCGGTCATGCTGGTCCGCGCGGGCGAGACCCAGGACCGCCTGGTCGCGATGCTCAAGCAGCAGGCCGGCGTCGACTCGCTCACCGGGCTGGTGAACCGCCGGGTGCTCGACGAGGCGCTGTCGACGGCGCTCAGCACCCGGCCCGCCGGCCACGGGACGGCGCTGGTGATCGTCGACGTCGACTCGTTCAAGTCCATCAACGACCAGCACGGCCACCCGGTCGGGGACGACGCCCTGGCGCACATCGCCGGGGTGCTCCGCTCGGTGGTGCGCGCCGGCGACGGGGTGCTCAGCCGGATGGGCGGTGACGAGCTGGCCGTGCTGCTGCCCGATTGCCCCGCCGACGTCGCGGTCCGCCGGGCGACGGAGGTGCTGGACGCCGTCCGGGCCACCCCGCTGGTGCTCCCCGACGGCGAGCTGCTGGCCATCTCGGTCAGCCTCGGCGTCGCCCACGCCCCCTCGCACGCCCTCGCCCTGGAGGAGCTCTACGCCGCGGCCGACGCGGCGCTGTACGCCGCCAAGCGCGGCGGGCGCGGCCGGGTCGCGGTGGCCGGCGCGCACTGACGCGCCGGGTCAGACCAGCCGGCGGAGGGTGGCGGCCAGCGTCCGCGCGGTCAGCCGGCCGTCGGCCAGGCCCAGGGCGACGACGTCGTCGAACACCCGCTGCTCCGCCACGGCCGCCCGCACGGCGGCGTCCATGAGCACCGGCCACCGGCTCAGCTGCGACGCGGCGCCCGAGGACCGCAGGTGCGCGCCCAGCCGCCGGTCCAGCGCGCGCCGCAGCACCTGCCCGGCCCGCGCTCCGGCGGCCGACGCCGCGCCGGCGAGCGCGCCGGACAGCACCGCGTAGAAGATCCCCTCGCCGGTCAGCGGGTTGATCAGCGACTGCGCGTCGCCGGCCAGCAGCACCCGCCCGCCCGGCTGCCGCGGCCGGCCGGTCGACAGCGGCAGCCGGTGCGCGCGCAGCCCGGTCGGCTGCACCCCCGGCAGCATCCGGTGCAGCCCGGCGACGAGCTCGGCCCGGGTCACCCCGCCCGAGACGAGCTCCCCGTAGCCCACGTTCGCCCGCCCGTCGCCCAGCGGGAACGACCAGGCGTACGCCGGCCAGCGCTGCTGCGTCGTCGTCACCACCTGGACGCCGTCCGTGCCGGGCAGCACGGGGGCGTAGCCCCGGATCGCCACGGCCAGCTGGTCCGGCCGGTTCGGGGGCACGCCCAGCGCGCGCCGGACGACGGACTCCGCGCCGTCGGCACCGACCAGCACCGGCGCCCGGAACCGCCCGTCGACCTCGACGTGCGTCGGCGAGACGGCGACCGACCGCACCGTGTGCTGCCGGAACCGGGCGCCGCCGGCCAGCACCTGGTCGAGCAGCCGGCCGTCCAGCACCGCTCGCGGGACCACGACCGAGGGGCGCGCCGTCTCCCGCTCCACCGTCGTCCCGCGCGGGCCCTGCAGCCGGAGCCGCGGGACGGCGGGGAAGCCGTCGGTCAGCGCGGCGACGTCGATGCCGAGGACTGCCAGCACGTCCAGCGCCTCGGGGGCGATCCCGTCGCCGCAGACCTTGTCCCGCGGGAAGGCGGCGCGGTCGAGCACCAGCACGTCGGCGTCCGGACGGGCCCGGCGGACGGCCGCGGCGCACGCCGCCCCGGCCGGGCCGCCACCGACCACGAGGACGTCCGCGTGCTCCATGCCGCGGACGCTATGCGGCTCAGGTGTTCCCGGCGGGATCCGGGGTGCCGGCCGGGCCGCAGTTGCCGCCCCCCGATGAGAGGTTGCTGCCCTGGCACTGGTCCTCGCCCCGGTCGAGGTCGAGGTTGTCGCCTCCGCAGCCGGTGAGCACGGCCGTGCCGGCGATGGCGAGGACGGCGAGGATCCGCTTCAGTCGCATGCCGGATGGGGTTCCCCGACCGGGGCGCCGCGAATCAGGCGGCGGGCGGGGTCCACTTGCGGGCCGGGTGCTCGTAGCCGTCGACGAAGGCGAGCAGCTCCGCCGCGTCGTGCACGACGCCGAGCGCCTCGAGCCGGTGGGAGGCCAGGTAGCCGTCGTCGACCATCCGGGTCAGCTGGGTCAGCTGCGGCTGCCAGAACCCGTCGACGTCGAGGAACGCCGTCGGCTTGGCGTGCAGGCCGAGCATCCCCCAGGTCCACGCCTCGAACAGCTCCTCGAGCGTGCCCGCGGCGCCGGGGAGCGCGACGAACGCGTCGGCGAGCTCGGCCATCCGCGCCTTGCGCTCGTGCATCGTCTGCACGACCTCGATGTGCTGCAGCCCGGGGTGGGCCAGCTCGTCGTCCACCAGGTGCTGCGGGATCACCCCGACGACCTCGCCGCCGGCGGCCAGCGCCGCGTCGGCGACCACGCCCATCAGGCCGACGTGCCCGCCGCCGTAGACGATGCCGATCCCCGCGCGGGCCAGCTCGGTGGCGAAGGTCGCGGCGGCCTGCTGGTGGGACGGCGGCCCGGCCTGGGACCCGGTGAAGACGGCGATGCGCACGCCGCCGACGGTAGTGGAGTGCCAGCGCATCGTCTTCCGCGCGCTGGCACTCCACTCGGCGTCAGGCGTAGGCGCGGGTGACCCACTCGGCGATGCAGACCGGCTTGTCGCCGCCCTCGCGCTCGACGGTGACGGCGAGGGTGTTCTGCAGCCCGCCGGCGACCTCCTCGACGTCCTTGAGCGTCACGCGCGCCCGGACCTTGGAGCCGACCGGCACCGGCGCGGGGAACCGGACCTTGTTCAGGCCGTAGTTCACGCCCATCTTCGCGTCGGTGATCGTGTAGGTCTGCGAGACCAGCGGCACGATCAGCGACAGGGTCATGAAGCCGTGCGCGATGGGGCCGCCGAAGGGGCTCTCCGCCTTCGCCCGCTCGACGTCGACGTGGATCCACTGGTGGTCGCCGGTGGCGTCGGCGAACAGGTTCACCGCGTCCTGGGTGATCTCGTACCAGTCGCTGGTGCCGAGCTCCTGGCCCTTCAGCGAGGGCAGTTCGGCGATCGTGGTGGTGGTGGTCATGCGTCCTCCTCGGTGAGCACGTACGTGTGCCGTAGGTCGGGCTTGCGGATCTTGCCGGTCGCGGTCTTGGGCAGCTCGGTCACGTACCGGACCTCCTTGGGCACCTTGAACCCCGCCAGGCGTTCCCGCAGCCTGGCGCGCAGCGCGTCACCGTCCTGCGCGGCGCCGGGCGCCGGGACGACGACGGCCATGCCCACCTCGCCCCAGTGCGGGTCGGGCACGCCGATGACCGCGACCTCCTGCACCTCGGGCAGCTCGAGCATCACGGACTCGACCTCGGCCGGGTACACGTTCTCGCCGCCGGAGATGATCATGTCCTTGTAGCGGTCGCGGATGTAGAGGTAGCCGTCCTCGTCGACCGAGCCGGCGTCCCCGGAGTGGTACCAGCCGTCGACGATCGCGGCCGCGGTCGCCTCGGGGGCGTTCCAGTAGCCGGCCATGATGTTCGGCCCGGACAGCACGATCTCCCCGACCTCCCCGGGCGGGCACGGGGTGCCGTCGGGCCGGACCACCCGGACGTCGGTGAAGAACTGCGGCTTGCCGGCCGACCCGACGTGGCTGACGGCGTCCGCGCTGTCCAGCGCGGTGCCGGCCGGTGCCGACTCGGTCATGCCGTAGGCCTGCTGCACCGTGACCCCGCGGTCGAGCCAGGTGCGCAGCAGCGGCAGGGGGAGCGGTGCGCCGGCCGCACCGATGGTGCGCAGCGCCGAGAGGTCCAGGGTCTGGAACCCGGGCTGGCGGCTCAGCGCGTCGAGCATCGTGGGGACGGCGAAGAACGACGTCACCCGCTGCTCGGAGATGACCTGCAGCGTCGCCGGTGGGTCGAACCCGCGGACCAGCACCCCGCAGCCGCCGCGCATCAGGGTCGGGTTGAGCGTGCCGTTCAGCCCGCCGATGTGGAACAGCGGTGCCAGCGCGAGCGTCCGCTCGTCCGGGGCGAAGTCGAAGCCCAGCACCTGGCTCATGCACGACCAGGTCATGTTGCCGTGGGTCAGCACCGCGCCCTTGGGCCGGCCGGTGGTCCCGGAGGTGTACATGATCAGGCAGATGTCGTCGAGGGTGACCGGCTCGTCGCGCTGCACCGGCTCGGCGTCGGCGAGCAGCTGCTGCCAGTCCAGCGAGCCGGCGCCGCCGGCCAGCGGCGGCTCGGCCGCGATCCACGCCCGGACGGCGGGCAGCTCGGTGCGCAGGGTGTCCGCCGTCGTCCCGTGCTCCCGGCCGTGCAGCACCAGCGAGGCGCCGGAGTGCTCCAGCACGTACTGCGCCTCCGGCGCGGTCAGCCGGGCGTTGACCGGCACCCAGATCGCGCCGAGCTGGCCGCAGGCGTAGAGCGTCTCCAGGCCGGCGGGGTGGTTGGCGCCGAACCAGGCGACCCGGTCACCGCGCTGCACCCCGAGCCCGGCGAGCGCGGACGCCGCCCGGCGGACCCGCAGCGCGAACTCGCCGTGGGTCGTCGTCGTCCCCTCGAACCACAGCGCCGGTTTGTGCGGCGAGCTCCGCAGGTGCCGCTCGGGCCAGGAGCCCAGCCCGGCGTTCCTCACCGCAGTCCCAGGGCCACGATCGCGTTCTCCTTCATGATCAGCGGCTTGACCTCGGGCTTGATGTCCAGCTGCTCGAAGTCGGCCATCCAGCGCTCGGGGCGCAGCAGCGGGTAGTCCGAGCCGAACAGCACCTTGCGCTTGAGCAGCCCGTTCGCGGCCTTGACCAGCTGCGGCGGGAAGTACTTCGGCGACCAGCCGGACAGGTCGATGTAGGCGTTGGCCTTGTGGGTGGCCACCGAGATCGCCGCGTCCTGCCAGGGCACCGAGGGGTGCGCCATGATGATCGTCAGGCCCGGGAAGTCGGCGGCGACGTCGTCGAGCAGCATCGGGTCGGAGTACCGCAGCTTGATCCCGCGGCCGCCGGGCAGCCCCGCGCCGATGCCGGTCTGGCCGGTGTGGAACAGCGCCGGGACGCCGAGGGCCTGCAGCTCCTCGTACAGCGGGTAGACCGCCCGGTCGTTGGGCTCGAAGGCCTGGATGCTCGGGTGGAACTTGAACCCGCGGACCCCGTGCTGCTCGACGAGCCTGCGGGCCAGCGCGATGCCCTTGCTGCCCCGCGCCGGGTCGACCGAGCCGAAGGGGATGAGCACGTCGGGGTGCTCGGCGGCGAGGTCGGCGATCTCCTCGTTGGACAGCGCCGGGTGCCCGGTGGCGTGCTCGATGTCGACGGTGAAGACGACGGCGGCCATGTTCTTGGCCCGGTAGTCGGCGGCGATGTCCGGCACGGTCGGGTTGTACGGGTCGCCCTTGAAGTACTTGGCGGCCGCGTCGTTGAGCTCGTCGTCGAGCGCCAGGTGGCCGTGGGTGTCGGCGTGCACGTGCGTGTGCACGTCGATCGCGACCAGGGCGTCGAGGTCCAGCTGGAGCGTCACTTCGGCGGCTCCGGCAGCTGCTGGCCCACGGTCTGCAGCGAGCCCTCGAACGACTTCGGCCAGACCTCGGCGATGGCGTCGGCGGACCAGCCGGTGCCGTCGGCGAACTCGACCACCACCTCGGACGGGTGCGACCAGAGCGCGAGCCGGTCACCGCCGATGCCGACCGCCTGCCCGGTGATCCCGGCGGCGGCGTCGGAGGCCAGGAAGGCGACCAGCCCGGCGGCGTCCTCCGGCGTGCCGAAGCCCATCTCCTGGCGGGCGAAGGCCGGCAGCGGCTCGCCCTTCTTCAGCAGCTCGATGTAGGGCTGCACGAAGGGGACGGTCTCGGTCATCGCGGTGGCGGCCACCGGGACGACCGCGTTGACGGTGATCTGCGCGCGGGCCAGCTCCATCGCCCAGGTGCGGACCATGCCGACGATCCCGGCCTTGGCGGCGGCGTAGTTGGTCTGGCCGAAGTTGCCGACCTGGCCGGTGGGGGACCCGACGCAGATGATCCGCCCGCCCTCGCCCTGCTCCCGCATCCGGATGGCCGCCGCCCGGGTGCAGGTGAACGTCCCGCGCAGGTGGGTGGTGATGACCGCGTCGAACTGCTCGTCGGTCATCTTCCACAGCGTGGTGTCGCGCAGGATGCCGGCGTTGTTGACCAGGACGTCGAGCCGGCCGAACTCGCCCACCGCCCGGTCGACCAGCGCCTGCGCGGCCTCGCTGGTGCCGACGGGGACGACCTCGGCCACGGCGTTGCCGCCGGCCTGGGTGATCGAGGCGACCGCTGCGTCGGCGACCGCCGCCTCGACGTCGTTGACCACGACCGCGGCGCCGCGGCGGGCCAGCTCGGTGGCGTAGGCGAGGCCGAGGCCCCGCCCGGATCCGGTGACGACGGCGACCTTGCCGGTCAGGTCCACGGGTGCTCCTCATCGGGACGGGGGTGGTGCGGGCAACGTAGGTGCGTATCGTGGAGGTTGTCAACGATGGAGGTGTGCATGGGTCAGCCCCTGGCCGACGACCTGGGATTCCTGCTCTCCCGCGCCAGCGGGCAGGTCGTGCGGGCGACGAACGCCGCCCTGGCCGAGCACGGGCTGCGGGTGCGGACCTACTCGGTGCTGGTGCTGGCCTGCGAGGCCGCCGACGGGCTCAGCCAGCGCGAGCTGGCCACCGTGCTCGGCCTGGACCCCTCCCAGGTGGTGCTGCTGGTCGACGAACTGGCCGCCGCCGGGCTGGTGGAGCGGCAGGCGGCCGAGGCCGACCGGCGCACCCGGCTCGTGGTGCCCACGGCCGAGGGCCGGCGGGCCCGCGACGCCGCCGGCCAGGCGGCCGACGCCGCCGTCGAGACCCCCCTCGGCCTGCTCGGGGACGCCGAGCGCGACCGGCTGCGGGACATGCTCACCCGCATCTGGACCGCCACCGGCTGAGGAAGGACCCGAGCTGCGCCGTCGCCGTCCGCCAAAGGCGCGCCTTCGGCGGCGCCGTCGTCCGGGCTCCTCCGGCGACTGAGCAGTTGTGGTCGCCGGCCGCGGCGTGTCCGCGCGTGTCGACGACCAGAACTGCCCACTCGGCGGCGGGACCCCCTCGGGCCGAGGGAGGGGTCAGTGGCCGTGGGTGCGGAGGCTGCGTTCCAGGGCGGCGCGGGCGGCGGGGGCGAGGCCGTCGAAGACCCGCCGGTAGACGGTGCTGCTGACCGCGGCGGGCCAGGCCGGGCCCAGCTGGGAGGCGGGCAGCCCGGGGTCGGTGCGCAGCAGGGAGAGCCAGTCGGCGCCGAGCAGGGTGAGCTGGGCCAGCGACCCGGCGACCCGGGGCGGGCGGCTCCAGGTGTCGATGAACCAGGTGTGCGCGGCGCGGACGGCCGGCACGTCCCAGGCCCGGTGCACCAGCCGGTGCACGTCGGTCCCCGGCAGCGGCCGGGCGGCGAAGGCGTCGGCCAGGCCGGCGACGTCGGCCAGGTCGGACCGGCCCAGGACGGCGACGACGTCGACCGTCCCGGGGGCGATCCACAGCCCGTCCCGCAGGCCGCCGAACCCGGCCCAGGTCAGCCGCGAGCGGACCCGGTGCCGCAGGTCGCGGCGGCTCTCGGGCACCGAGTAGCTGAGCAGTGTCCACTCGCCCTCGGGGTGCTCGAACGGCGCCGGCGAGGTCACCCGCTCGGTGGCCCGGCGCAGCACGTCCTCGGCGAGCGGGGTGAGGGCGTACTCCGCCGTCCGGCCGACCTGCCCCCGGGTGAGCAACCCGCGCTGGGTCATCCGCTTCAGGGTGGCGCGTGCCGCCGCCTCGGTGACCCCGAGGTCGGCCAGCAGGTCGAGCAGGGTGACCGAGGGCAGCGGCGGCAGGTCGGCGTCCACCACGAGCGCGCCGAAGAAGCTGAGCAGCAGCGACTGGGGCCGGTGCGCGCCGTGCGACGCCGACGGTTCCCCGACCTCCTCGGCCGGCAGTGCGCTCATCGAGCCTCCCCGTTCTGGCCGCTGATCCCAGCACAGCGGGCCGGATGCGAGGTCAAAGCTAGACAGTCTCTTGACGCGCGTCGAGACTTTCTCTAGCTTTTGCGTGACCTGGACCACGATGAGCGCGATCGGGTCCACCGGCCGAACCAGGAGGACGTCGATGTCCCCGCCCCTGCTGTCCGTCGAGCACCTCGACGTCGTCTACGACGGCACCATCAGCGCGCTGTCCGACGTCTCGCTGACCGTGGACGAGGGCCAGGTCGTGGCCGTCCTCGGGTCCAACGGCGCCGGCAAGACCTCCCTGCTGCGCGCGATCTCCCGGGCGCTGGAGCCCTACGGCGGCACGGTCACCGGCGGCACCGTCCGGTTCGCCGGTGAGGACCTGGCCGGCCTGGACACCGCCGCCGTCGTCGGCCGGGGGCTGGTGCAGGTGCCGGAGGGGCGCCGCGTCTTCCGCGACCTGACGGTGGAGGAGAACCTGCGGGCCGGTGGCTACACGGTGCGCGACACGAAGGCCCGGGCCGAGGCCCGCGACCGGGTGTTCGACCTCTTCCCGATCCTGGCCGAGCGGCGGGCCCAGCCCGGCGGCCTGCTCTCCGGCGGCCAGCAGCAGATGCTCGCGATGGGCCGGGCGCTGATGGTCTCGCCCCGGCTGCTGCTGCTCGACGAGCCCTCGCTGGGCCTGGCGCCGCTGCTGGTCGACCAGATCGGCGAGATCGTCACCGAGATCAACCGGCAGGGCACCGCGGTGCTGCTGATCGAGCAGAACGCGGTGATGGGCCTGCGTGTCGCCGACGCCGCCTCGGTGCTCGAGGTCGGCCGGGTCACCGCCGCCGGGTCCGCCGCGGAGCTCGCGGCCAGCGACGAGGTGCAGGAGCGGTACCTGGGGGTCGCCGTTCCGGTCGTGGCCACCGAGCCCGTCGATGTGGCCGAACCGGAGATCCCGACCGCCGAGCCGCCGCAGCAGCTGCGCGTCGAGGGGCTGACCGTCCGGTTCGGTGGCATCACCGCGCTGTCCGACGTGAGCTTCACCGTCGAGCCGGGCACCGTGCACGCCCTCATCGGACCCAACGGGGCCGGCAAGTCCACCCTGGTCAACGTCCTCGGCGGGGCCTACCGGGCCACCGAGGGCACGGTCCACTACGGCGACCAGGAGCTCACCGCGCTGCCGGCGCACCGGGTGGCCGGGCTCGGCGTGGCCCGCACGTTCCAGAACATCTCCCTCGCCCTCGAGGACACCGTCGAGGACAACCTGCTGGTCGGTCGGCACCGGCTGATGCGGTCCGGCGTGGTCTCGGGCGCCTGGCGCACGCCGCGGGTGCGCCGCGAGGAGCGCGAGCACCGGGAGACCGTCGCCGGCATCGCCGAGCTGCTCGGCATCGGCCACCTGCTCCGCACCCCGGTGCACACGCTGGCCTACGGCGACCGCAAGCGGGTGGAGATGGGCCGGGCGCTGGCCGCCCGCCCCTCGCTGCTGCTGCTGGACGAGCCGGTGGCCGGGATGACCCACGGGGAGTCGCAGGACATGGCCGACACCATCCGCCAGGTCCGCCGCGACCTCGGCCTGTCGATCGTGCTGGTCGAGCACGACATGCCCTTCGTCATGGGCCTGGCCGAGCAGGTCACCGTCCTGGACTTCGGCAAGAAGATCGCCGAGGGCACGCCGGCCGAGGTGCAGCGCGACCCGGAGGTCGTCCGGGCCTACCTGGGGGCGGCTGCGGCATGAGCTACTTCCTCGAGCAGGTCCTGAACGGGCTGTCCTACGGCTTGGTGCTGAGCCTGATCGCCGCGGGCTTCGCGATCGTCTTCACCTCCACCGGGGTGCTCAACTTCGCGCACGGCGCGGTGGTGCTGCTCGGCGCCTACCTCGTCGCGGTGCTGCACACGAGCATCGGCTTCTGGCCGGCGGTGCTCGTCGCCATGGCCGGGGCCGCCGTGGGCGGGGTGCTCATCAACGCCCTGCTGGTGCGCCACCTGGCCGACAAGAACGCCGGCACCGCGGCGATCCTGATGCTGGGCGTCGACATCGTGCTGCTCACCGAGCTGACCCGGCGGATCGGCAACCAGGTGCTCACCCTCGGCGCACCGTGGGGTGCCTCGGTGGTCCGGATCGGGGACGTCTCGCTGCCCACCGGCCGGGTGATCGCGGCCGGCGTCACCGTGGTCGCCTTCGCCGCCCTCTGGTACCTCTTCTCCCGCACCGACCTGGGCGTCGGCATGCGCGCCGCGGCCGCCGACGGGCCGACCGCCTCGCTGATGGGCATCCGGCTCTCCCGCACCGCGGCGACCGGCTGGGCCCTGGCCGGGGTGCTCGCCGCCGTCGCCGGCGTCTTCCTCACCTCCTTCCCCGCACCCGGGGTGGCCCCGACCGTCGCGCTCAGCGCGTTCGCGGCGATCCCCGCCTGGGTGCTCGGCGGCTTCGACTCCGTCCCGGGCGCCGTCGTGGGCGGGCTGATCATCGGGCTGACCAGCGCGCTGGTCACCGGCTACGAGGGCGACCTCGCGGGCGTCGTCGGCACCGGGTTCGGCGAGGTCGCCCCCTACGTCGTCATGATCGTCGTCCTGCTCGTGCGGCCCTCGGGCCTGCTGGGCAGCAAGGAGGCCGTCCGTGTCTGAGCTCCCGCGCCGGATCGGCGGGCTGGTGCTCGTGCTGGTCGCCCTCGCGCTGCCCCTGGTGCTGTCGGACTTCTGGCTGCAGACCGGCCTGTTCGTGATGGCCACGGCCATCGGTGCGGTCGGGCTGACCCTGCTGGTCGGCGTCGCCGGTCAGCTGTCCCTCGGGCATGCCGCCTTCGCCGGGATCGGCGCGTACGTCTACACCTGGTCCACCGGTGAGACGACGACGACGGTCAGCGGCGCCGGGCTCCCCCCGGTGGTCGGGCTGGTGCTCGCCGCGGCGGTGAGCGCGCTGGTGGGGGCGGCCTTCTCACCGGTCGCCGGCCGGCTCCGCGGCATCTACCTGGGGCTGGCCACGCTCGGGCTGGTCTTCATCGTCCGGCACCTGCTGGTCAACCTGGACCAGTGGACCGGCGGGTTCACCGGCCGCTCGGTGGAGTCCTTCGCCCTCGGCGGGTTCAGCTTCAGCAACTCCGACCCGGACTACCTGGCCGTCGCCGGCGTCGAGTTCGAGGGGCTGCACCGGCTCTGGTACCTCTTCCTGGTCCTGGCCCTGGTCGGCTGCTGGCTGGCCGGCAACCTGCGGTCCGGCCGCACCGGTCGGGCGTGGGCGAACGTCCGGGACTCCGAGACGGCCGCGGCGGCGATGGGCATCCCGGTGGCCCGGGCCAAGGCGTCGGTGTTCGTCGTCTCCTCCGCCTACGCCGGGGTGGCCGGCGCGATGCTGGCGCTGGCCTACGGCCGGATCGCCCCCGACGTCTTCGGCCTCACCGCGTCCGTCGACTTCCTGGTGATGATCGTGCTCGGCGGCCTGGGCTCGGTCGGCGGCGCCGTCGTCGGCGCGCTGTTCGTCACCGCCCTGCCGCTGGTGCTCGCCGAGTACAGCGGGTCGCTGCCGTTCCTGGCCGCGCCCGGTTCCGGCGGGCTGGACCCCTCGACGGCGTCCCGGATGGTCTACGGGCTGGCGATCATCGCCGTCCTGCTGTTCCTCCGCGGTGGGCTCGCCGGCGCCGCGCGCCGGCTCCGGCACCGCGCCTCCCGCAGCGCACCACCCGCGGCGGGCCCTGCACCGCACGACCCGATCAGCACCGATGACGTCGGCCGCCCGGCCGCGGTCACCCCATCACGGTCGAAGGAGACCACCCGATGACGCACCTGCCCCGCGCCCGTGCCCTCACCCTCGCGGCCGCCACCGCGCTGGTGCTGGCCGCCTGCAGCACCACCGACCCGGGCGAGTCGAGCAGTGACGCGGGGGGCTCGGGCGCGGACGAGGTGGAGACCGGCAACGGGGTCACCGACGACCAGATCACCGTCGGCGTCCTCACCGACCTCTCCGGGCCGTTCGCGGCCGGCGCGGCCGTGCAGGTCACCGAGTTCAACGCCTACTGGGACCAGGTCAACGCCGACGGCGGTGTCTGCGACCGGGACGTCGTCGTCGACGTGCAGGACCACGGCTACGACCCGCAGAAGGCGGTGACCCTCTACCGCAGCATGGCGCCCGACGTCGTGGCGCTGCAGCAGGTCCTCGGCGGCCCGACGAGCGCCGCCGTCCTGCCGCTGGCCGAGCAGGACGACCTCTACGTCGGCGGGGTCGGCTGGGCCGGGTCCGCGCTGCAGTACGAGAACAACCAGCTCCCCGGCGCCTCCAACGCGATCGAGGCGGCCAACGCCATCGACTACATGGTCGACGAGCTGGGCGTGGCCGAGGGCTCGAAGGTCGGCGTCGTCTACTTCACCGGCGACTACGGCGGCGACGCCCTGCTCGGCGCCGAGCACGCCGCCGAGGAGCGCGGCCTGGAGGTCGTGGCGCAGGAGATCACCCCGGCGACCACCGACCTCTCCGCGCAGGCGTCCGCGCTGGCGCAGGCCGGCGTCGCCGGCGTCGTGCTGGCCGCCGCGCCCACCCAGTTCGCCTCGCTGGCCGGGGTCCTCGCCTCGCAGGGCGCGGACGTGCCGATCATCGGGATGAACCCCACGTTCAACCCCTCGCTGCTCACCACCCCGGCGGCCGACGCGCTGCTGGCCAACGCCTACAGCATCACCAGCGTCGCGCCGTACGCCTCCGACGCCGAGGGCGTGAAGGCGGCCAACGACCTGTACGCGAAGGCCGACCCCGACGGCGCGATCGGCTGGGAGGTCCCGCTGGCCTACGTGCAGGCCGAGCTGCTCAAGCAGTCGCTGGACGGGGCCTGCGAGTCCGGGGACCTGACCCCGGAGGGCGTCGTCGCCGCGCTGCGCGAGAGCTCCTCGGTCGACACCCAGGGCCTGCTGCCCGACGGCCTGGACTACTCCGAGGTGGGCCAGTCGCCGACCACGACCGTCTACCTGTCCAAGGTCGACGCGAACGCGCCGGCCGGGCTCGCGCTGGTGGACGAGCTCAGCGGTCCCAGCGCGGAGTCCTTCTCCTACGGGAGCTGACCGGTGCCCGCACTCGTGGTGAGCGAGCTGCGGGCGCCGGCCGCCGGCCCGGCGGAGGGCGTCCTCGGGGACGTCCTCCGCCGGGCCGTCGGGCGTGGGCCCACCGACCTGCTGCTGTCCAGCCCGGGCACCGGGGAGACCTGGACGGCGGCCGAGCTGCTGGCCGACGCCGAGGCGGTCGCCGCCGGGCTGCTCGCCCGGCACGACCCCGGCGCCCGGATCGCCACCTGCCTGGGCAACGGGCCCGCGCCGGTGCTGGTCCAGCTCGGGGTCGCGCTGGCCGGCATGACGCTGGTCCCGGTCAACCCGCGGTCCCGGCCGGCCGAGGTCGAGCACGCGCTGCGGCTCTCCGGCGCCGTGCTCGCGATCGCCGCCGAGGAGGTGGCGGGCAACCCGGTGGCCGACCTGTGCGCCGCCGTCGACGGCGTCGAGGTGCTGCGCGTCGGCACCGACTGGCGGGCGGCGCTGCCGTGGGCGGCACCCGGCGGGCTGCCCGTCGTCGAGCCGCAGTCGCTGGCCCAGGTGCAGTTCACCTCCGGGACGACCGGGCGGGCCAAGGGCGTGCGGATCACCCACGCCGGGATGGTCGCGACCGGGGCGGCGTTCGCCGAGCGGCTGGGCCCGACCGCCGGGCGGGTGTGGTGCAACCCGATGCCGCTCTTCCACACCGCGGGCAACGTGCTCGGCGTCGTGGGCGCGCTCAGCGCGGGCGCCGAGCACGTGGTGCTGCCCTTCGCGCCGGAGCCGGTGCTGCAGGCGCTCGAGCAGCGCCGGGTGAGCATGCTGTCGGCCGCGCCGACGCTGCTGGACCTGCTGGCCGCCGCCGGCCCGCCGCCGCTGCCGGACCTGCGGGTGCTGTTCACCGGCGGGATGACGGTGACGCCGGCGTTCGTCGACCGGGTGGAGCAGGTGTTCGGCGCCCGGCTGTCGATCACCTTCGGCATGACCGAGACCTGCGGTGCGGTGCTGCAGACCTCGCCGGAGGACCCCGACCCGGTGCGCCGGGAGACCGTCGGCGCGCCGCTGGCCGGCACCGACGTCCGGATCGCCGGCCCGGACGGCGACGTCGTCCCCCCGGGGACGCCCGGGGAGCTGTGGGTGCGCGGCGCGCGGATCACCCGGGGGTACCTCGACGACCCGGTCGCCACCGCCGAGGCGATCGACCCCGACGGCTGGCTGCACACCGGTGACCTCGCGGAGATGTCCCCGGCCGGCGCCTGCCGGGTGGTCGGCCGGCTCAAGGACATGATCAAGACCGGGGGTGAGAACGTGTCGCCCGTGGAGGTCGAGGAGGTGCTGGTCGAGCACCCGGACGTCGCCCGGGCCGCGGTGGTCGGCGTGCCGGACCCGCGGTGGGGCGAGCTGGTGGTGGCCTTCGTCGTCCCGGCGGGGGAGCGGGACCCCAGCCCGGCGGAGCTGACCGCGCACTGCCGGGACCGGCTGTCGCCGTTCAAGGTGCCCCGGTCCTGGCGGGTCGTCGACGAGCTGCCGATGACCGCGTCGGCGAAGGTCCAGCGCGCCGAGCTGCGGCGGATCGCTGCGGCGACGTGATCGCCGGGCTGCTGGCCGACCTGGCCGACGAGGGCGCGGCGCTGGAGACGGTGCTGAGCGGGCTGGCCCCGGCCGACTGGGGCCGCCCCACCCCCGCCGCCGGGTGGACCGTCGCCGCCCAGGTGGCGCACCTGGCCTGGACCGACGAGGTGGCCCTGCTCGCGGCCACCGACCCGGCGGCCTTCGCCGCCCTGCCGGCCGACGGTGGCGACCGCGGGGCCTCCGCGGCGGACGCCGTCCCGGCTGCGGAGCTGCTGGACCGGTGGCGCACCGGCCGGCGGCGGCTGGCCGATGCGCTGGTCGCCGCCCCTCCCGGCGTCCGGCTGCCCTGGTTCGGGCCGCCGATGAGCGTCCCGTCGATGGCGACCGCCCGGTTGATGGAGACCTGGGCGCACGGCGTCGACGTCCGGGACGCGCTCGGCCTGCCGGTGGAGGAGTCCCGGCGGCTGGACCACGTCGCCCACCTCGGCGTCCGCACCCGGGGCTTCGCGTTCACCGCGCACGGGCTGCCCGCGCCGGAGGCGCCGGTCCGGGTGGAGCTGACCCGCGGCGACGGCTCGCGCTGGTCGGCCGGCCCGGAGGACGCCGGGCAGCGGGTCACCGGACCGCTGCTGGACTTCTGCCTGCGGGTGGTGCAGCGCCGGCCGCGCGCGGCGCTGCGGCTGGTCGCCGTCGGCCCGGACGCCGACCGGTGGCTGGACGTCGCGCAGGCCTTCGCCGGCGCACCGGGGCGCGGCAGCGAGGCCTGAGGCGTCGCGGCCTCAGCGGCCGGGCGTCACAGCACCGGGCGGACGAAGCCGATCTGCATGTCGGTGATGCACGCCGGGAAGGTCTCGAACACCGCGGCACGCTCCGGGGAGGCGTTGTAGGTGGCCTCGACCTCGCGGAACCCGGCCTCGTCGGCGTCGTGCTCGACCGCCCAGGTGAAGGTGTCGTTGGCCTCGTCGGCGTAGGCGAACAGCAACCGGAAGCCGTACTGCGCGCGGACCGGGGCCAGGCCCGGGAACCAGGCGAGGAAGTCGGCCATCCGGCCGGGTTCGACGTCGTAGCGGCGCAGCTGCACGGTGGTCATGCCGCCATTGTGCTGGTGGAGTGCCACGGGCGCGTTCTCCGCGCCGTGGCACTCCACCAGCGGTCAGGTCAGGACGACGGCGGTGCGTAGAACTGCAGGTCGTTGCCCTCGGTGTCCTTGAACGGGGCGATCCGGCCCCACGGGTGGTCGCTGATGCCGCCGGAGAACTCCACGCCCCTGCCCTTGAGCTCCTCGACCTCGGCCTCGATGTCGCCCTCGGGCTGGAAGGTGATCACGGCCCCGCCGTGCGAGTGGCCGGTGCCCTCGCGGGCGTTGAGCCCGATCATCAGGCCGTTGGCGTCGAACTCGCTCCAGTCCTCGGTCGTCTTCTGCTCGCTGAGCCCCAGGGTGTCCCGGTAGAACGCCCGCGCCCGGTCCATGTCGTCGACCGGGACCCACACACTCGCCACGCCACTCGCCACGTCTGGACTCCTCGTCCCTCGTCGTCTGTCGTGCACGACCGGACTGCCCACCTCCCCGCTCCGGCAACCACCGGCGGGAGGGGGCAGACTCGGCACGAGCCGACGAGAGGACGACGATGGCCGACCGCACCTGGGGGTTCCGGACGCGTGCCCTGCACGCGGGAGGGGCGCCCGACCCGACCACCGGCGCCCGCGCCGTGCCGATCTACCAGACGACGTCGTTCGTGTTCGACTCCGCCGACGACGCGGCCAACCTCTTCGCGCTGCAGAAGTACGGCAACGTCTACAGCCGGATCGCCAACCCCACGGTCGCCGCCCTCGAGGAGCGGATCGCCTCGCTGGAGGGCGGGCTGGGCGCGGTCGCGACGTCGTCCGGGCAGGCCGCGGAGTTCCTCACCTTCGCCGCCCTGGCCGGCGCCGGTGACCACATCGTCGCCGCGTCGTCGCTGTACGGCGGCACCATCACCCAGCTCGACGTCACGCTGCGCCGGTTCGGGGTGGAGACGACCTTCGTCCGCGGCAACGACCCGGCCGACTACGCCGCCGCGATCACCGACCGCACCAAGCTGGTCTTCGCCGAGGTGGTGGCCAACCCGGGCAGCGACGTCGCCGACATCGCCGGCCTTGCCGAGGTCGCCCACGCCGCCGGCGTGCCGCTGGTGGTCGACGCGACCACCGCCACCCCGTGGCTCTGCCGGCCGATCGAGCACGGTGCCGACATCGTGATCCACTCCGCCACCAAGTTCCTCGGCGGCCACGGGACGACGCTGGGCGGGCTGGTCGTCGACGCCGGCACCTTCGACTGGGGCAACGGCCGGTTCCCCGGGATGACCGAGCCGAGCGACAGCTACGGCGGCATCCGCTGGTGGGACAACTTCGGCGAGTACGGCTTCCTCACCAAGCTGCGCAGTGAGCAGCTGCGCGACGTCGGCGCCACGCTCGCCCCGCACAGCGCGTTCCTGCTGCTGATGGGCATCGAGACGCTGCCGCAGCGGATGCGCGAGCACGTGGCCAACGCCCAGCGGGTCGCCGAGTGGCTGGACGCCGACGAGCGGGTGGCCTGGGTGCGCTACTCGGGGCTGCCCGGCCACCGCGACCACGCCCTCGCCCAGCGGTACCTGCCGGAGGGCCCCGGCGCGGTGTTCAGCTTCGGCGTCGTCGGCGGCCGGGACGCCGGGCGCCGGTTCATCGAGAACGTCGAGCTGTGCAGCCACCTGGCCAACATCGGCGACGCCCGCACGCTGGTCATCCACCCGGGCTCCACCACGCACGGCCAGCTGTCGGTGGAGCAGCTGGAGACCGGCGGGGTGTCGCCGGACCTGATCCGCATCTCGGTCGGGCTGGAGGACGTCGAGGACGTGCTGTGGGACCTCGACCAGGCGCTGGCCGCGGCGGTGAAGGATGTCTGACGTGCGCACCTGGGAGGGCCCCAGCGCCCGCGAGCGGCAGGCGATCCTGGCCCGGACGTCGACCGTGGCGATCGTCGGCGCCTCGGACAACCCGGCGCGGGCCAGCTACTTCGTCGCCACGTACCTGCTGTCGACGTCGCCGTACGAGATCTGGTTCGTCAACCCGCGGGCCAGCGACATCCTCGGCCGGCCGGTCTACCCCTCGCTCGCCGACCTCCCCGGCACCCCCGACGTGGTCGACGTCTTCCGCAAGGCCAGCGACCTGCCCGAGGTGCTCGACGAGACGCTCGCGGCCGGGGCCCGCACGCTGTGGCTCCAGCTGGGGTTGTGGGACGAGGACGTCGCCGCCCGCGCGCAGGGCGCCGGGCTCGAGGTCGTCATGGACCGCTGCCTGAAGATCGAGCACGCCCGGTTCGCCGGCGGCCTGCACTGGGCCGGGTTCGACACCGGGGTGATCAGCTCGCGCCGCGCCCGCGGCCTCCCCACCGCCTGATGCTGCACCGCTCGCCCACCGACGGCTGGACCACCTGCGCGCTCGGCCACCGGCACTGGGGGCTGGCCGGCGCCGCGGGCCTGCTGCTGCACCGGGTCGGCGCCTCCGGGATCGAGGTGCTGCTGCAGCTGCGGGTCGGCTGGTCGCACCACGGCGGCACCTGGGGCACCCCGGGTGGTGCGCTGCACCCGGCCGAGTCGGCGGTCGACGGTGCGCTGCGGGAGGCGGGGGAGGAGCTGGGGCTGCGCCGGTCGGACGTCGTCCTGGGCGCCGAGTCCGTCGACGACCACGGCGGCTGGAGCTACACCACCGTGCTCGCCACCCCCGCCGGCGACCTGGAGCCGGACGCCCTCGCGCTCAACGAGGAGAGCGTCGGCGTCGACTGGTGGCCGCTGACCGCGCTGCCCGAGCTGCACCCCGGCTTCTCCGCCTCCCTCCCCACCCTCCGCCCGCTCCTCGCCTGACTGTGAGGCTGGCCGGGTCGGTTCATCGGTGATGGGCTGACGGTCGGCAGCAGTGGGCGTGACCCTTCGCCTGACTGGCTTTGTGCCCTTGGCCGGACTTGTCCGCCTGCTGCTGTCGGCACCGGCCCGGCCGGAGACGTTGGCCTGATCAGGAGCTTGACCGCCAGTAGGCGCTGGCGTGTCTCATCACAGTCCTGCCATCTCCGCACCGGACCGGGACCTGCTGCGTCCCCCCGGTCAAGGAGAAGAACGCATGTCCATGCTGGCAGAACTGGTCGAGGTCGTCATCGGCGTCGACACCCACAGCCAGACCCACACCGCCGCCGTCGTCGATGCGCGTACCGGTGGCGTGCTGGCCCGCGCGACGGTCACCGCCGATCCCGACGGCTACGCCGAGTTGGTCGCTCTGGCCGAGCAGCACTCGGGCTTGCGGGCCTGGGCGATGGAGGGCGCCGGTGGCTACGGCGCTGGTCTGGCCCGGCATCTGGCCGCCGGCGAGGAGATGGTCGTCGAGCTGGACCGGCCCAAGCGGCCGGCCCGGCGGGCCGGCGCCAAGTCCGATCCGATCGACGCCGAACGCGCCGCCCGCGATGCGCTGGCCCGCACCCGACTCGCCGAGCCCAAGACCGGCGCCGAGCGGGCCGCGCTGCAGATGCGCCTGACCGCCCGGCGAGCGGCTGTGGAGGCCGCCAGCACCGGTCAGCGGCAGCTGCTGGCGATGGTCATCACCGCCCCGGAGCCGGTGCGCGCCCGGTTCCGCGGGCAGACCACCCGCGCCATGATCAGCACCGCCGCCAGGCTGCGCCCAGGCGCCTGCAGTGGTGACATCGAGACGGTTACCGCGCTGACCGTGCTGCACGAGCTGGCCGGCCGCATCCGCTTCCTCGAGGCCGAAGCCCTCAACCATGAGAAGGCCATCCGCGCCATCGTGCGGACCTGGCGGCCGGACCTGCTCGAGCTGACCGGAGTCGGCCCGATCGTGGCCGCCACCGTGCTGACCGCCTGGTCCCATCCCGGCCGCTGCCGCGACGACGCCGCCTTCGCCATGCTGGCCGGCGCCGCCCCGATCCCGGCGTCTTCGGGCAAGACCGTGCGCTACCGGCTCAACCGCTCCGGGGACCGCCAGCTCAACCGCGCCCTGCACACCGTCGTCCTCAGCCGACTGCAACGCGACGAACGAACCCGCGCCTACGCCGACCGCCGCCGCGCCGAAGGCAAGACCGACCGCGAGATCAAACGCTGCCTCAAGCGCTACATCGCCCGCGAGCTCTACCGCCGCCTCGAATCACCACCGGCCACCGCTTGACGCGTCATAGGAGCGTCCCTCTGAACCGGTTTCGGCGCCGAAACCCGTGCCGGGTTCGCCGCCGAACCCTCTGCCGGTCTCGGCGCCGAGACCGGTCAGGTGGTCGTGACCGTCACGGTGGCCAGGCGGTGGTCGCCGAGCCCGAGCTGGCGCACTTCCGGGCGGGCGGCCTGCACCGTGGCGGGGCCCAGCACGTGGTCGAACTGCACCCGGGGCGCAGGGGAGGGGTAGGTCGGTTCGCTGACCAGCCGCTGCCCGCCGAAGACCCGCGCCGGCAGCGGCCCGATCAGGTTCAGGTCGCCGGCCACCAGCACCGGGCCGGGCAGGTCGGCCGCCCAGCGCCGCAGCCGGACCAGCTGCCGGACAGCGGTGTGCGGGGCGAAGGACAGGTGCGTGGAGATGACGGTGCACCCGTCGAGCTCGGCGGCGATCGCCAGCCGCGGCTCGTCGGGGAACCACCACAGCCGGGTCTTCCCGGTCCGGGGATCGGGCGCCTGCAGCGGCAGCCGCGCCCGCCCGGCGCCCAGCGCGAGCACCGACCAGCGGTGCACCGGCAGCCGGCTGACCAGCGCGATCCCGTAGTGCGGGCCGGTCAGCGTCTCCCACGACCCGCGCAGCACCGGCGGGTCGACCGGCGTCCAGCTGCGGAAGGGGCTGGGGGTGCCGGCGACGGCCGCGGCGAACCGCCAGTCGGTCGCGCCCAGCGCCGCGGCCACGGCGGCGGGCTGGTCCACCCCGCCGGAGCGGGGCTGGTCGACGTCCACCTCCTGGACGGCGAGGACGTCGACGTCGACGTCGGCGAGGGCGGCGGACAGCGAGGCCGCGTCACCGGCGCGGCCCTCCGAGGTCCGGCCGGAAGCGAGGTTGAGCGTGCCGATCCGCAGGTCCACGCCGCCATCAGACCAGCCCGGCGGCGCTCGTGCTCTGCTGCCTCCCAGGCAGCAGAGCACGAGCGCCCGGGCAGCAGGTCGGCGGGGCGCGGCGGCGGCCGATAGGTTCGGGCCGTGAGTGCACGCGCGGACGTCTCGGAGATCTTCGACGCCTCGGCCTGGGAGCCCGTCGCGGGCTTCGACGGCCTGACCGACGTCACCTACCACCGGGCCGTCGACGCCGGGGTGGTGCGGATCGCGCTGGACCGGCCCGAGGTGCGCAACGCCTTCCGCCCGCAGACGGTCGACCAGCTGCTGGCCGTCTTCGAGCACGCCCGGCTGAGCACCGACGTCGGCTGCGTGCTGCTCACCGGCAACGGCCCGAGCGAGAAGGACGGCGGCTGGGCCTTCTGCTCCGGTGGTGACCAGCGGGTGCGCGGCCGGTACGGCTACGAGGCCGGCGACGGCGCCAACGGCCGGCTGCACATCCTGGAGGTGCAGCGGCTCATTCGGTTCATGCCCAAGGTCGTCGTCTGCGTCGTCCCGGGCTGGGCGGCCGGTGGCGGGCACAGCCTGCACGTCGTCGCCGACCTCACCCTGGCCAGCGCGGAGCACGCCCGGTTCAAGCAGACCGACGCCGACGTGGGCAGCTTCGACGGCGGCTTCGGCTCGGCCTACCTCGCCCGTCAGGTCGGGCAGAAGTTCGCCCGCGAGATCTTCTTCCTCGGCGAGGAGTACTCCGCCGAGGACGCGCACCGGATGGGCATGGTCAACCGGGTGGTGCCGCACGCCGAGCTGGAGGCGACCGCGCTGGACTGGGGCCGCCGGATCGTGGCCAAGAGCCCGACCGCGCAGCGGATGCTGAAGTACTCGTTCAACCTGATCGACGACGGCCTGGTCGGCCAGCAGCTGTTCGCCGGGGAGACGACCCGGCTGGCCTACATGGCCGAGGAGGCCGTCGAGGGGCGCGACTCGTTCCTGGAGAAGCGGCCCGCCGACTTCTCCCGCTTCCCCTGGCACGCATGACCGAAGGAGAGCACAGATGATCGTCGAGGTGGTGGGCGGCACTGATGAGGTGCCGGAGGTCCAGGTCGTGGACGTGGACGACCTGACCAGGCTACACCTGGCCGTCGGGGCGGTGACCGACGAGGAGGCGGACCAGGCGCTGCAGGCCGCTGGGCTCGGCCGGCTGGTCGACGGCGACAACGGCGTGCTCGACGTGGCCGCGCTGCGCGCCGCGGCGGAGCCGAAGGCGGGTGCGGCGGACTGGGGAGGGCAGTTCGACGCGATGGTCGCCTCCGCCGCCGAGAAGGGCTGGACGGCGGACGACGGTGCCTCGCTGCGTGTGCACGTTGAGCCCGCGGCATCTGCCTGATCAGTTCCGAAACGCCGACAAAGCGGTACCGGCGCGCTGTGAAATCGATGTGGATGCGCGCCCATGTTGTGGTCGCTCCACTTTCTAGGGAACGATTGCACGGTGACCACCACGGACGTGCCGCAGCGAACCTCCGGCGCCCGCCCCCCGGGTCGGCCGCTGTCGACCGAGCTGTCCGGCCAGTTGGTCGCAGTCGCGATGGACATCCTGGCCGACGAGGGCTGGGGCCGGCTCAACAGCGACCGGGTCGCCGCGCGCGCCCGGGCGGGCAAGGCCGGCATCTACCGCCGCTGGCCCACCATGGCCGCGCTCGCCCGGCACGCCCTGAGCACCACCACCCTCGTCGCCGTGCCCGAGGACACCGGGTCGCTGACCGACGACCTCTGCGCGCTGCTCCGGCCCTGGACGCACGCGCTGACCCGCGAGGAGCGGGCCGCCGCCAGCCTGGTGGGTGCCGCCCGGCACGACGAGGAGCTGCGGGCCGGGCTCGACGAGGCCCTGGTGCACCCGCTGGCCGCCGCGGTCCGCGAGCTCGCCGACCGGGAGGCCGCCCGCGGCCGGGAGCTGCCCGACGAGCGGGTGGCGCTGCTCGGGCAGGTGCTGCAGGCCCTGTGGTTGCAGCGCTACACCAGCTTCGGCACCGCCCCGATGACCACGGCCCAGGTGGAGCACCTGGTCGGCGACGTCCTGCTGCCGATCACCGACCCGGAGCGGGCGACTCCTCGACGCTGAGGTCGCCGGCCGGGTCGAGCAGCCGTCCGGCCAGCCCGCGGGCGGACCGTTCCAGCTCGGTCAGCGTGCCGGCCGTGGCCTTCCGGGCCGCGGAGAGGTCGAGGCCGTCCGGCTGGCCCATCAGCACCAGCCGGCGGTTCTCCAGCACCAGCGCCCGGCCGGCGACCATGAACAGGTCGGCGACGAGTCGGCTCAGCACGCGTGCCGTGGCCGGGTCGGTCGCCGGCGCGGCCGACCACTCGCCCCGCGCGATCGCCGTGCTGAGCGCCACGGTGACCCGCTCGCCGGCCTGCTCGACCAGGGTCCGCTCCCGCGCCTGCAGCGACGTCGAGGCCTCCAGCGCCTCGACGTAGCCGCGGTTCTCCGGTCGCGACTCCCGGTCCAGCACCCGGACGAGGTCGCTCTCCAGGTAGTCCCGCAGCGCGCGCACCGGGTCGGTGCCGGGTGGGCGCCCGGTGACGGCCGCGGCCGACTGCTCGACCCACGGCGTGCGCTCGTCGAAGAAGAGCGCCTCCTTGGTCTCGAAGTGGTTGAACACCGTCTGGACGGCGACGTCGGAGGCCGTGGCGATGTCGGCGATGGTGACCGCGTCGAACCCGCGCTCGGCGAACAGCCGCTGCGCCGTTTCGCGCACGGCCGCCCGGGTCTGCGCCTTGCGGCGCTCGCGGCGGCCTCCGTTGTCCGCGGTCACGCCGGACAATCTAGTCGGGACCGTCCGTAACTCATCGGCTCGCAGCCAGCACGGCGTCCGCCGCGGCGCGGACGGCCGGGTGCGCCGGGCCCCAGTCGGCCCACACCGCGTCGGCCCACGAGGGGACCAGCGCGGGCAGGTCCACCACGTCGAGGTCGGCGGCCAGGTCGGCCACCGTCGTCGTCCAGCGGGCCGGCCGGGAGTGCAGCCGGGGCGCGGCGTCGTCCACCCGCCCGGCCAGCTCACCGGCGCGCAGCGGGTCGGTGCCGCGTTCCAGCCACAGGCACAGCCGCACCGCTGCTGCGGCCGGCTCGCCGTCCTGGAGGTGCTGGGCGGCGTAGGCGTCGGTGGCCAGCTGCAGCAGGGCCGCGGTCCGCACGTCCTGCGCCGCCTCCTCCCGCAGCCCGCGGACGGTCACCTCGAACAGCGCCGCGCAGCTCGCCGACGCGCCGGGGACACGGCTGGCCGGACCGGGGACGGCGACGATCACCGCGCCGCAGCCCGGGCACACCTCGGTCTCCGGGCGGGCCGAGCCGGCGGGGTCGGCGGTCGCGGTGTCGGCTCGGGTGTCGGCGTCGCTCACGGTGGTCGATCGTGCCGCACCTGGCCCTCCGGTGCGCGCGACCCCTCGTCGGGCGGGGCTGGCACCGGGTGTCAGCCCGCCGGTGAGGACCGCCTAGCGTGGTCCGGGTCACCCCTGCTGACCCGGAGACGATCGATGAAGACGCACGGAGCTGTGCTGCGCGGGCCCGGCGACTGGGAGGTCGTCGAGCTGGAGGTCCTGGACCCGGCACCGGGCCAGGTGCTGGTCGAGATGGCCTACGCCGGGCTGTGCCACTCCGACGAGCACCTGCGCTTCGAGAGCCAGCGGTACCCGATCGTCGGCGGGCACGAGGGGGCCGGCACGGTGCTGGCCGTGGGCGAGGGCGTCCGGACGGTGCAGCCCGGCGACCACGTCGTCACCTCCTTCCTGCCTGCGTGCGGGCACTGCCGGTGGTGCGCCTCGGGCCGGTCCAACCTCTGCGACCTGGGCGCGACCATCGGCACCGGCCAGCTGCCCGACGGCACCTGGCCCTTCCGGCTGGACGGCGCGGAGGTCGGGGGCTTCTGCATGGTCGGGGCCTTCGCCCAGCACTCGCTGCTGTCGGAGTTCTCCTGCGTGAAGATCGAGCCCCACCTGCCGCTGGACGTCGCCGCGCTGATGGCCTGCAGCGTGCCGACCGGCTGGGGCTCGGCGGTCAACGCCGGCCCGGTGCGGCAGGGCGACGTCGTGGTCGTCGTCGGCACCGGCGGGGTGGGCTGCAACGCGGTCCAGGGCGCGGCGATGGCCGGCGCCGCGCAGGTGGTCGCCGTCGACCCGGTCGAGTTCCGCCGCGAGTTCGCCCGCACGCTGGGTGCCACCCACGCGGTGGCCGGCACCGAGGAGGCCGCGTCGCTGGCCAGGGAGCTGTCCCGGGGCACCGGGGCGGACGTCGTGGTGCTGGCCACCGGCACCACCAGCCCGGAGGTCACCGCCGGTGCGTACCGCTGCCTGGGCAAGGGCGGCACGCTGGTGCTCACCGGGCTGGCCGACCACACGATGGACACCACGGTCGCGCTGCCGGGCAACATCACCACCGTCTTCGAGCAGCGGGTCCAGGGCGCGCTGTACGGCATGTGCAACGCCTACCGCGACGTCCCCCGGCTGCTCCGGCTCTACGAGCAGGGGGCGCTCAAGGTCGAGGAGCTCATCACCCGGCGGTACTCCCTCGACGAGGTCAACCAGGGCTACCAGGACCAGCGCGACGGCACGATCATCCGCGGCATGCTCCAGCACCAGCACTGACCGGTTCTCCGCCGAAGGCGCGCCTTTGGCGGACGACGGGTGAGCGGGGCGCCGGCGGGGCAGTGCCCTGCGCATGCCCGAACCCACGATCGCCGTCCTGGACGTCGACGGCACGCTCGTCGACTCGAACTACCAGCACGCCCTGGCCTGGTACCGCGCGCTGCGCTCCCTGGGCGAGACGTACCCGCTGTGGCGCATCCACCGCCTGATCGGCATGGGCGGGGACCAGCTGGTCGCCGCGCTGGCCGGGGACGAGGTCGAGGCGCGGATCGGGGACGAGGCGCGGGACCGCTGGGTGGCGGAGTTCGACCGGCTCATCGACGAGGTCGCCCCGCTGCCCGGTGCCCGTGGCCTGCTCCAGGCGATCGGGGAGCGCGGCCACCGGCTGGTGCTGGCCAGCTCGGGCAAGCCGCAGCACGTCGACGTCTTCGTGGAGCTGCTCGGCGCCCGCGACCTCGCCGACGCGGTCACCTCCAGCGAGGACGCCGAGGCCACCAAGCCGGCGCCGGACCTGCTGCAGGTGGCGCTGCAGAAGCTCGGCGCCTCCCCGGACGCCGCGAGCGTGCTGGTCGGCGACTCGGTGTGGGACATCGAGGCCGCCAAGAACGCGGGGATGCCGGCGGTCGCCGTCCGCTCCGGCGGGTTCGGGGACGACGAGCTGCGCGACGCCGGCGCGATCTCGATCCACGACACCCCGGCCGACCTGCGGGCTGCGCTGGACGACTCCCCGCTGGCCTGACCTGCGGCTCAGGCGGGCTGTGGGGCGAGCAGCGCGGCGGCCTGGGCGGCGGTGAGACCACCGGCCAGCACGTCCGGCGTCCGCGCGCCGGGGAGCGCGACGCGGACCCCGGTGGCCTGCACCGCACCCAGGGCCGGGAGGACGCTCGCGGGCTCGTGCCGCAGCAGCTCCTCGGAGACGGAGAGCACCAGCCGCTCCGGCGGCAGGCCGCCGGCGGCCAGCGCGTCGGCCACGTCGTCGGCGAAGGTCCCGGCCGCGACCAGCCCGACCGGCAGCCGGACGCCGACGACGACCGTGCCGGGGAACGCGGCGGCGTCCCGGCAGGCCTGCGTCAGCAGCCACCGCCGCAGCACGCCCTGCAGCCCGGCCCGACCGGCCGCGGACCAGGCGTCGTCGGCCGGGAGCTCACCCCAGGTGGGGTGCACCCAGACGACGTCGGCCTGCAGCCCGACCCGCCGCCCGGTGCCGGCGTCGCCGAGCACCTCGTAGCGGAGCTGGACCTGCTGGAGCACGGGAGCGGTCAGGAGCCTCATGCCGCTCCATCGACCGGCAGCCCCGCCGTCCTGACACCTGGTGCACCGGGTTCACCCACCCGGGCACGCGGCTCACCTGTTCGAGGTCACCCCCGGCGGCGTCACCCGACGACGGCACGGGTCGGCTTCCGCCGCCGGTCCGCTCCTCGCTCGCTGGCGCTCGCTGCGATGCTCCCGGCGGCGTCAGCCGACTAAGGCACGGGTCGGCTTCCGCCGCCGGTCCGCTCCTCGCTCGCTGGCGCTCGCTGCGATGCTCCCGGCGGCGTCAGCCGACTAAGGCACGGGTCGGCTTCCGCCGCCGGTCCGCTCCTCGCTCGCTGGCGCTCGCTGCGATGCTCCCGGCGGCGTCAGCCGACTAAGGCACGGGTCGGCTTCCGCCGCCGGTCCGCTCCTCGCTCGCTGGCGCTCGCTGCGATGCTCCCGGCGGCGTCAGCCGACTAAGGCACGGGTCGGCTTCCGCCGCCGGTCCGCTCCTCGCTCGCTGGCGCTCGCTGCGATGCTCCCGGCGGCGTCAGCCGACGACGCCCTCGCCGGCCTCCCGGAGCAGGGCGTACTCCGCCACGGTCGCCATCGGCGGCCGCTGGTCGACGGCCACCGCGGTGCTCATGGGGACGAACCGCTCCCCGTCGTGGCTGAACTGGGTGAGCAGCCCACCGGGCTCCAGGCGGCGACCGTGCCGGCCCCGCTCGGCCCGGGCCAGCAGGGTGTTCACGATCTGCCCGGCCATCGTGCCCAGCGCCTGGTCGCTCTGGTGCGAGTGCGTGCGGGTGCCCAGGTCGACCTGGGCCAGCCCGGACAGACCGCAGACCTGCAGCAGGTCGATCAGCAGCCCGACCTCGACGCCGTAGCTGGACACGAACGGCACCTGCTCCAGGGCCGAGCGGCGACCGGCGTACTCCCCGCCGAGCGGCTGGACGAACCCGGCGAGCTCCGGCCACAGCGCGTTGAGCAGCGGGCGGGCGGTGAGCTCGGTGACCCGGCCGCCGCCGGCCGGGCGGTGCTCGCCGTCGATGCTCAGCGGGCGCGTGTAGCAGCCCTTGACGTAGTCGACCCGCGCGTCGGTCAGCAGCGGGGTGAGCAGCCCCGGTACGTAGTGGCTGACGTCGCCGAGCAGGTCGGAGTCCATGAACACGATCAGGTCGCCGGTGGTGGCGGCCAGCGACTTCCACAACGCCTCGCCCTTGCCGGGGCGGTCGCCGTGGGAGGGGAGGACGTCGGCCGCCGCGACCACCTCGGCGCCGGCCGCCCGGGCGACCTCCGCCGTCCGGTCGCTGGAGTTGGAGTCGATGACGACGACCTCGTCGACCAGCGGGACGGCGGTCACCCAGCGGTCGACGAGATCTCGGACGAGGACGCCGACGGTCGCCTCCTCGTCGCGGGCGGGCAGGACGACGCTGACCCGGTGCCCACCGCGGCGCTTGGCCGACAGCAGGGCGGGGACGTCGATCTCGGCCAGGGAGGTGGCCGACGTGGTGCGGTGTTCGAACCATGCGCGGGCGTCAGGTCGCATCCCGCCACTGTCGAGCACGCTGACCACCTCCTGCACCTCGCCGGGGCGTCGTTCACATGAACTTCACGCGGCCTTCGGGCCAGAGTGACGGCTCCGGCCGGGCGGGGCAACCTCCCGAGGCAACCTCCCGGGGCCACCCTCCGGTGACCGCGCGGGCGGTGAACCGGTGCGCTGGGTGGGACCGGTGGGAGCGGTGGGGTGCCGCCGGTGCGGGGCTGCCGCCCCGGGTGGTCACGCCGACCTAGGTTCCTGCCGACCGGACCGGACGACGCGGGAGCGACAGATGAGTGCGACCCCACCGGCCCGCCGTGCGCGGGCCCGGCTCGCCCGGCTGACGGCGCTGCTGGCCGTCCTGCTGGTCACGGTCGTGGGCCTCGGCACGCCGAGCGCCTCGGCGACCGCCTACCCCTCTCCGGCGGGCGGGACGCGCCAGGTGGGCGGCTCCATCGGCGTCCACTACGCGGCTCTCGGCGGGCCGTCCGGTGTGCTGGGCGGGCCGCTGACCGACGAGCTCGCGACCCCGTCGGGCTACGGCCGGTACAACGTCTTCGCCGGCGGGTCGATCTACTGGACGCCGGCCACCGGCGCGTGGGCGGTCGGCGGGGCGATCCGCGACCGGTGGTCCTCGCTCGGCTGGGAGGCCGGCCCGCTGGGCTACCCGACCAGCGACGAGCGGGGCACGCCGAACGGTCGTGGGCGGTACGGGTTGTTCCAGGGCGGGGCCGTCTACTGGTCGGCCGGCACCGGCGCGCACCAGGTCGGCGGCTCGATCTGGGACCGGTACGGCGCGCTGGGCTGGGAGGCCGGGCCCCTCGGCCTGCCGACCACCGACGAGCTCGGCACCCCGAACGGCCTCGGCCGGTACAACCACTTCCAGGGCGGCTCGGTGTACTGGTCGCCGGCCACGGGCGCGCACGGCCTGTACGGCGCCATCCGGGACCGCTGGGCCATGGCCGGCTGGGAGAACTCGGCCCTCGGCTTCCCGGTCAGCGACGAGTACGCCGTCCCGGGCGGGCGGGCGCAGGACTTCCAGCACGGCTCGATCAGCTGGACCCCGGGCGGTGGCGCGGTCGTCGTCGGGGCGACGCTGCCGCTGGGGGCCACGCCGCCGGGCAACCAGGTGATCACCGTGGTCGCGCCCTCGGCCACCTCGACCACCGCCACCGTCACGGCCTGGCAGCGCGGCCCGGCGGGCTGGTCCGCCGTCCTCGGCCCGGTGCCGGCCCGGGTCGGCAGCGGCGGGGTGGGCCAGGCGAGCGAGTCCTCGACCCGGACCCCGGCCGGCACGTTCTCCCTCACCACGGCATTCGGCCGGGCCGGCAACCCGGGCACGGCGCTGCCCTACCGGCAGGTCGACCGCTCCGACTGGTGGGTGTCCGACGCCGGCAGCCCGCTCTACAACACCCCCGCGCGCTGCGCGGCGGGCTCCTGCCCCTTCGACGAGCGGGCGGGGGAGAACCTCTACGCGGCCGGCGCCGTCTACGACAACGCGGTGGTCATCGACTACAACCGCGCCCCCGTCGTCCGCGGCGCCGGGTCGGCCTTCTTCCTGCACATCGGCAACGGCTCGGCCACCGCCGGCTGCGTGTCCGTCGACCGCGCCGTCCTGCAGCAGCTGATGCGCTGGCTGGACCCGCGGGCCACCCCGGTGATCAGCATCGGCGTCGGCTGACCCGCCCGCTCAGCCGACGCCGACCTCGGCCGGCGTCCCGAGCGGCTCGGGGTGCCCCAGGCCGGTCAGCCAGCCGCGCAGCACCCGGTGCAGCTGCTCGGCGCCGACCACCTCGCCCGGGTCGCCGAACTCCCGCGGGTGCACCAGGAACCCGTGCTGCTGCGGGCCACCCAGCGCGCCGTGCGAGCCCACGTGCGGCTCGAACGGCGAGGCCTCGTCGGTGACCGGGTCGTAGCGGCTGTTGAGCACGACATCGGGGCAGTGCGCGAACGACGACACCCGGGCGACCAGGGCGGCGGCGTGCTCGCCGTAGGGCGTCAGCGGGTCCTCGCCGATCACCACCCCGGTGCGCAGCCGGCGCAGCCCGTCCCGGCCGAGCACCACCGGGCCGAACTCCTCGGAGTGCACGAGCAGGAACCCGATGCCGGCGTGGTCGACGAGCGCGGGCAGCAGGTGCGGCCAGCGCCGCTCGATGGTCTCCAGCGGCACCCGGCCGGGCAGGTCGGCGAAGCAGATCTGGCCCATGTGCCCGGACACGCTGACCACGACGCCCGGCGCGACCCGGGTGACCGCGCCGGCCTCGCCGACCGGGGTGACCTCCTCGGCCGCGCCGGCCCGGGCCACCCGGTCGCGCAGCCGCCGGGAGATCAGCCCGCCGCTCTCGGCCAGGGCGGAGGTCACCTGCCAGGACTCGGCCGGCCGCCGGCTGTCGCTCACCGGGGCCGGCGGGAGCAGGCCGAGCAGCCGGCGCCGGGGCTCGGGCGGGACGGCGCCGCACAGCCGCCCGACCAGCTGCTCGACGGTCTCGCCGAACCGCTCGGCGAAGGTCTGGCCCTGGGTCTGCCCGTGGTCGGACAGGCAGACCAGGTGGTAGGGGCGGGGCGCCAGCTGGGCCGCCCGCGCCAGCCGGCCGATCTGCTGGTCGATGCTGCGCAGCACCTCGAGGGTGTCGAAGCGCTCGATCCCCGAGTGGTGGGCCACCTCGTCGTAGCCCACGAAGTCGGCGTAGACGACCGGCCGCCCGGCCAGCATGTCCTCCAGGACGGCGTTGACCACGACGTCCCGGATGAACACCGTCGACCCGACCCGGGCGAGCGGGTAGATGCCGCCGCGCTTCACCCGCGGCCGGACGTCGGCCCGGCGCTGCCGGGCGGCCGCGGCCAGCTCGCGGTAGACGTCGACCAGCGCGACGCCGAGGGTGCGCAGCGCGTTCACCGGGTTGGCGAAGTAGGTGTAGTAGCCGGCGCCGATCCGGTCCCGGCTGCGGCGCTCCCGCCGCGACCCCCGCCCGACGACGACGGCCAGCGAGCTCATGGTCAGCGAGACGTGCGCGGCGTCGCCGGTGAACAGGTTGCCGCGCCCCGCGCCGTCGCCGGCCAGCAGCCCGCGGCCGTCGGAGTGCTGCCGTTCGATCTCGGCGGCGTCCTCGGGGTGGGAGACCGAGACGACCCGGTCGCGCTCCTTGTCGTACCAGCGGAACCCGACGATGTCGGAGTTCGAGCCCTGCAGGATGCCGGCCTGGCTGGCGCCGGTCTGCGAGCTCCAGTCGGTGTGCCAGGCCCGCAGCACGTGGGTGTCGGCGCGCAACCACGCCGCGAGGGTGGGCATCGAGCCGTCCCGGACGGCGCGCCGGGCGACCGCGTGTCCCAGCCCGTCGATCTGCAGGAACACCACGCCCGGGACGCGCTCGCCCGGGGCGTCGCCGGCGCCGCGGCGGCGGGCGCGGCGGAAGAAGACCTCGTCCTCGTTCACCGCCAGCACGCTGCTGATGACCCCGGCGATGGCGGCCATGACCACGGCCACGACCACGCTCGTCCGGAACGAGTGCACCTGCACGCCGGGGATCGCGTAGAAGATCGCCAGCACCCCGGCGCCCATGATCAGGAAGCTGCCCAGGCCGAGGGTGAAGAACGCGACCGGCAGCGCCACCCGCATCACCAGCGGCCAGCCGACCGCGGCCAGCACCCCGAGCAGCAGCGCGGCGACCGGGGGCTGCCACCACGACGTCATCGCGAACCCGGACAGCCAGGCGTCGAGCACGATCAGCGCGCCGGTCACGAAGGCCCACACCAGCACCACGCGGGCCAGCGTCCGGCCGGTCCGCAGCACCCGGCCGGGCGAGCGGCCCTCGCTCACGGCCGCTCGCACCGCGCGCCGTCGTCCCTGTGCGCTTTCGCGCGCGAAAGCGCGTCGTCGTCCTCCGACGGTTTCGGCGCCGAAACCTGGGCGGGGTTCGGCGCCGAACCCGGCAGGGGTGCGGCGGGGTGGTGGCGCTTGCGGTGGGTGGAGACCAGGTTGAGGACGACGCCGACCAGCAGGACCAGCAGGGTGGCGATGAGTGTGGCGATCAGCGGGGAGTCGAAGATGCCGCCGCTGACCACCCCGAGCAGCGCGTAGGCGACCGCCCAGACCAGCGCCGCGGCGAGGGACGCCGGCAGCAGCCGCCGCCACGGGTAGGCCAGCGCGCCGGCGGCCAGCAGCACCGGGATCCGGCCGGCGGGCAGCAGCCGGCCGACGACGACGATCTGCCAGCCGTGCCGGCGGAACTGCTCGCGCACCTCGTCGATCCGGTCGGCGTGCTGGCCCCGGGCGACCCAGCGGACCGCGGCCGGGCCACCGAACCGGCAGATGCTGAAGGTGATCACGTCGCCGGCGAAGGCGCCCAGCGTGGCCAGCAGGACGACGAGCGGCAGCGACAGGTGGTCGGTGGTCAGCGCGACCGCCGCGGCGGCGCCGACCACCGCACCGGTGGGCACGACCGGGACGACGGAGCCCAGCAGCACCCCGCCGAAGAGGACCGGATAGCCCAGCGAGCTGCCGTCGGTCCAGCTCGCGGCCAGCGCGGTGGTCGAGCTCACGCCGCACCCTCGGAGTCCACCGGCGAGGGCAGCACGACCGCCGACCCGGGCGCGGTGAGCGCCACGTGCGTCGCTGGTCCGCCGGCGGTGACCGCGGCCGCGAACCGGCGCGGCGGCTCGGTGAGCAGCGCGCGCATCCGGGCCCGCCAGGGGCTGGGCAGCGAGGTCAGCCCGGCGACGGCGAAGGTGCCCCAGTGCACCGGGACGGCGACCGCCGGGCGGAGCAGCTGCACCGCCGCGGCCGCTCCGGCCGGGTCCAGGTGGCCGGGGCCGAGCGAGGGGCCCCAGCCCCACACCGGCAGCAGCGCGACGTCGATGCCCGCGGCGCCGAGGTCGGTCATGCCGGGGAAGAGGTCGGTGTCGCCGGCCGCGTACACCGTCGTCCCGCCGCCGGAGAGCAGGTGCCCGACCGCCGGGGCGTGCGGGCCGTGGGTGAGCCGCGGCCCCCAGCGGTGCGCGGCGTGGTCGGCATGGGTGGCGGTGACGGTGAGCCCGCCGTCGGTGAGGCTCTCGCCGGGGGCCAGCTCCTCCACCGCGGTGAAGCCGTGCCGGGTCAGCCACCGCCCGGCACCGCGCGGCACGACGATCGGCGTGCTGCGGCCGAGCAGCCGCAGCGAGGCCAGGTGCAGGTGGTCGTTGTGCAGGTGCGAGACGACCACCAGGTCGACGCCGGCCCAGCTCGAGGGCGCCAGCGGCGCGACCACCCGGCGCAGCGGGCCCAGCCGGACGGTGAGCAGCGGGTCGGTGAGCACGGTCTTCCCGCCCAGCTCCGCCCGCACCGTCGAGTGACCGAGGAAGTGCAGGCGCGGAGGGGGCACGGCCCCAGTATCGGCGGTGATCACGCCGCTGGTCACCACCCGACCGGCGCACGGACGGGTGACCGCACCCCTGGTACGAGCATTGTCGGCCGATCGCGGCTAGCGTTTCTGGGGTCCTCCGCCGTCGTTCCGGCGTGCGGAGGTCAGTCGTGCACACCTGGAGGGTCGACAGTGTCCGTGCTCCCGAAGACGGACGGCGCACCGCCGTCCGACGCAGAGTCCGGTGTCCCGCCGCTCGAGGTCCCCGGGCCGCACCGGAACGTGCTCGACCGGCTGGCCGAGCTGGCCCGGGCGGTCCCCGACCAGCTGGCGGTCTCCGGCGAGGACGAGCAGCTGACCTACGCCGAGCTGCACCAGCGGGTCCTGCTGCTCCGCGCCGAGCTGACCGCGCTGGTGCCGGCCGACCCGGCCGCCCGCCGGCCGATCGGCCTGATGGCCGAGCAGAACGCCGCCACGGTGGCCGCCTACCTGGCCGTCGTCACCTCCGGGGCGCCCTGCGTGATCCTGGACGTGGTGCTGCCCGCGCCCCGGCTGGCCCAGATCGTCGAGCTGGCCGGCGCCACCGCCGTCCTCGCCGACGAGGAGCGCCGGGCCGCCGCCGCGGCGCTGCCCGGGATCACCGAGGTCCGCGGGCTGCTGCCGACGACCACCACCGCCGAGACCCCGGGGCACGAGCTCGGCCTGGCCGACCCGGCCACGATCATCTACACCTCCGGCACCACCGGGGTGCCCAAGGGCGTCGTCTACAGCCAGCAGACCGCGCTGGCCTGCGCCTGCACCGGCGCCGCCGGCTGGCTGCTGCGCCCACGGGACCGGATCGCGCTCATCGTCCCCACGGCGTACGCCGGCGGGCAGATCCTCATCTTCACCGCCCTGCTCAACGGCGCGACGGTGCTGGTCCGCGACCCGCGGCTGCACGGGGCGGCCGACCTCGCCCGGTGGGTCGTCGCCTCCCGGCTGGAGACGATGCTGTCCTCCCCGGCGCTGCTCCGCGCGCTGGACGCCGCCCTGCCGGTCGGCGAGGTGCTCTCCACGGTGCGGGTGGTGGTGACCAGCGCGGAGAAGCTCTACGGCCGCGACGTCACCTCGTTCCGCCGGCACCTGCGCCCGGACGCCACGTTCGTCAACGTCATGGGGACGTCGGAGACCGACAGCATCTCCACCTTCCAGGTCCGCGGCGGCGACCCGGCCCCGGAGGGCGCGCTGCCGGCCGGCTCCCCGGTGCCGCTGCGGGAGTACGAGGTGCTCGACGAGGCCGACCAGCCGGTGCCGCCCGGCGAGGTGGGGCTGCTGGCCGTCACCTCGGCGACCATCTCCGTCGGCTACTGGCGCAACCCCGAGGCCACCGCGCAGCGCTACCAGCGGCTGCCGGACGGGCGCACCCGCTACCGCACCGGCGACCGGGCCCGGGTCGACGCGGACGGCGTCCTGGACGTGCTCGGCCGCGCGGACGACGCGGTGAAGATCCGCGGCTACCTGGTCGAGCCGGGGGAGGTCGAGACGGCGCTGCGGGCGCTGCCCGACGTCCGCACAGCCGTCGTCCGCGCGCTGCCCGGCGCCGACGGGCTGCCCCGGCTGGTGGCCTGGGTGGTCCCGCAGGACGGGCGGCCGGCGCCCACCCCGGCCGGCCTGCGCGCCGCGGTGAGCCGCACGCTGCCGGACTGGATGGTGCCGCGGGACGTCGTGCTGCTCCCCGAGCTGCCGATGACCGAACGCGGGAAGGTCGACGTCCCGGCGCTGCCGCCGGTCCCCGACCGCCCGGAGCTGCAGCGGGCCGCGACCCGGGACGAGGTCGTGCTGGACGAGATCTGGTCCGCGATCCTGGAGCTGGACGAGGTCGGCCGCGACGAGGGCTTCACCGCGCTGGGCGGGGACTCGCTGGCGGTGGAGGAGATGCTCGCCGAGGTGCACGAGCACTTCGGCGTCTCGCTCACCGCGGCGGACCTGACGGCGCACCCCACGCTGCAGGAGTTCGCGGCGCTGCTCAGCCCGGACGCGCGCGCCGGCCGGGAGGCCCGCCCCGGCGTCCTCGGCCGGCTGCGGAAGCGGCTGCTGACCCGCTGAGGCAGGCCTGCCCCCGCCTCACACCTCGGCGCGGGGGCGCGGCACCGACGCCGCGACCACCGTCGCCGACGGGTGCCGGAGCAGCGTGGCTACCTGGGGCGCGCTGAGCCCGACGGGCAGCACCGGCCCGGTCACCGCCATCCGGCACTGCGTCCGGATCCGGTCGTAGAGCTCCGGGCTGCCCACCTCGCCGGCGAGGGTGTAGACGTCGAAGGCCGCGGCGCTCGACTCGATGGCGGTGAGCACCTTCATGGTCCGCTCGTGGTCGTCGGGTGCGGCCAGCCCGCGCACGTCCACCCGCACGGTGTCCAGCGGCACCCGGGCCAGCTGGGACCACAGCGTGGAGCCCATCCCGAAGTCGTTGAGGCACAGGTGCACGCCAGCGGCGCGGACCACGTGCAGCGCCGGGATCAGCCCGGCCGAGGAGGTCTGCAGCACCTCCTCGTCGAAGGCCAGCACCAGCCGGCGGGGGGCCATGCCGCTGCCGGCGAGCGCGGCGGCGACCTCCCCGGCCAGCTCGTCGGCGCGCAGCTGGCGGGGTGGCAGGTCGACCCCGACCTGCAGCTCGCCGTCCAGCGCGGCCACCTCGGCGCAGGCCTGGCGGATCAGCCACTGCTGCAGCGCGCCGTCCTGCCCCTGGCGCTCGGCGGCGGCCCACAGCTCCGCTGCCGGCAGCAGGCCCAGCTCGGGGTGCGCCCACACCGGTGCGGTGTGCACCCCGGTGATCAGCCCGGTGTCGCTGGTGGCGACGACGTCGTAGCGCAGCTGCACCTCCCCGCCGGCGAGCGCGGCGGCCACGTCGCTGGTGGCCGCGGCCTGGCCGCCCCGGTCCTCGCTGTGCACCCGCCAGCAGCCCTTGCCGGCCTGCTTCGCGGCGCGCAGCGCGGTGTCGGCGAGCCGGAACGCCAGCTGGCCGCCGCCGGGGTGCACCCGGCACAGGCCGACGCTGGCGCCGACGGAGAAGGTGCGGCCGCCGACGCGGTAGGGCTGGCCGAGCACGTCGACGACCCGCTGGGCGGCCTCGGTCCCGGCCTCCTCGTCCCCGGCGATCAGCACCGCGAACTCGTCGCCGCCGAGCCGGGCGACCAGGTCGTCGGTGCGCAGCAGGCCCTGCAGCCGGCGGGCGACCTCGACCAGCAGCAGGTCGCCGGACTCGTGCCCGGCGGTGTCGTTGACCGCCTTGAAGCCGTCGAGGTCGAGCACCAGCAGCCGCCGCTCGGCGGCCGACGGCGCGGCCATCTCCTGGAACAGCATCGCCCGGTTGGGCAGCCGGGTCAGGTGGTCGGTGAAGGCCATCCGCTCCAGCTCGCGCTCGCGCCGGCGGCGAGTGGTGACGTCGCGCAGGTGCAGCACCCGGCGGCCGCTGCCCGGCCGCTCGTGGTGGGTGACCTCCAGCTCGCGGGGCTCGCCGTCGGCGTGCGGCACGCGCAGCTGCAGCGTCGGGGTGACCGCGCCGACCGCGCCGGTCAGCTCGAGCCGGACCCGCGGCCGGTCCTCCTCGTGCAGCAGGTCCAGCAGCAGCGGGTGCGGGTCGGGGTCGGCGACGCCGAGCAGCGTGCGGGCGGCCGGCGAGGTGAACTCCAGCCGCAGGTCGGCGTCGACGATGGCCACGCCGTCGGAGCTGGCCTCGACCAGCCCGCGGAAGTCCTGCTCGCTGCGCACCAGGTCCTCGCGGGCCCGGCCGGCGTCCCGGATCCGGCCCACCATGCGCAGCAGCAGCAGCGCGATGACGATCGCCGTCCCGGCGACCGCGCCGACGTGCAGCGGCATGCCCCGGACCAGCGCGGTCAGCAGCGCGACGGGCACACCGACCAGCGCGACGACGACGATGACCGCGCCGGCGGGGTTGACCGCGACGGCCGCGTCGGCCGCCGAGGGGGCGGGGCGGCCGGCGGCGAGCTGGACCACCCGCACCCCGGACACCAGCGCCAGCACGACGGCGACGTCGGCCGCCGCGGCCCAGCCCGGCTCGGGCCGGGCGACGTGCACGGCGAGCAGCCCGGAGGCCAGCGCGAGCAGGCCGGTCACCAGCACGATGCCGGTGGCCGAGCGGGTCACCGCCCGGGTGGTGACGGTGCACAGCGCGCCGACCACGCCCACGACGACGGCCGGGTAGAGGCCGTAGGCGAGCAGCAGCGGCTCGCGGTCGTCGGCGAGCGCGCCGGGGGCCAGCGCGGGGGAGAGCACCAGGACGTCGGCGACGACGACCAGCGCCACCGTGGCGAGCAGCCCGTCGATCACCAGGACCGGCCACCGGGTGCCGGGCACCCGGCCGCCGAGCAGCGCGGCGCTGACGGTGGGTCCGAACGAGGCGAGCATGATCAGCACGTCGCCGAGACCGGGCCCACCGGCCTGCCCGCCGAGCTCGGCACCGATGCCGGTGCCGGTGGCCAGGCTGCCGGCGGCGAACACCAGCGCGCCGGCGCCCAGGACCTGCCAGGGCAGCCGGTCGCGGTGCCGCATCGACCGGGTCAGCGCGCTGCAGCGCCAGGCCGCCCACGCCGCGGTCGCGGCCAGCACCAGGTCGTCCCACTGCGGCAGCTCGCCGGCCGGCCCGGGCGGCAGCACGAGCAGCACGGCGGCCAGCGCGGCCAGCGCGGTCAACGCCGGCGCCGAGCGGCGCACGCCGGTCACCGGGGCGGCCGGGGGAAGCGCGCGCCCACCGGGTGGGCGGGGTCGGTGCCCGTGGTCGGGGTGCCGTCGGCGCCGATGCCGGGCAGCTGCGTCTCGAGCGCGACGACGTCCATCGGGCGGGCGAGCAGGAAGCCCTGGATGAAGCGGTGCCCCATGTCGCGCAGCAGCTGCAGCTCGGCCTGGGTCTCCACGCCCTCGACCACGACGGCCAGGCCCAGGCTGCTGCCCAGGTGCAGCACCGAGGCGCACAGCGCCCGGCGCTGCGGGTCGGTCTCGACGTCGGCGAGGAACTGGCGGTCCATCTTCAGCACGTCGATCGGCAGGCCCACCAGGTAGGCCAGCGAGGACCAGCCGGTGCCGAAGTCGTCGACCGCGATGCGCACGCCGAGCCGGCGCAGCAGCTGGAGGTCGGCGACCACGTGGCCGTCGTCCAGCAGCACCGACTCGGTGATCTCCAGGACCAGCCGGGAGGCGGGCAGCCCGCTGGCGTCCAGGGCGGCCAGGACGTCGTCGACGAGCGCACCGCTGCGGACGTGCCGGGCGGAGACGTTGACCGCCACCCCCAGGTCGGGGTGCGGCAGCGCGGCGACGGCCGCGGTCGCGTGAGTGAGCACCCAGCGGCCGATGTCGGTGATGAGCGAGGACTCCTCGGCCAGCGGGATGAACTCGGCGGGGGAGACGGGGCCGTAGACCGGGTGCCGCCAGCGGAGCAGCGCCTCGACCGACGCCGTCCGCCGCAGGGCCAGGTCGACGACCGGCTGGTAGACCAGGTGCAGCTGGTCACCGCACAGGGCGTCGGCCAGGTCGGCGCGCAGCGTCTCCTGGCGGTCCTGGGTGATCCGGAGCGCGTCGGAGTGCCGTCGTACCTGACCGGGGCCGGCGGCGCGGGCGCTGCGCAGCGCCAGGTCGCCCCAGCGCAGCACCTCACCGGCGTCGACGTCGGCGGAGAGCACGGTCACGCCGGCCGCCGCGGTGAGCCGCAGCGTGGCGCCCGGGCCGCTGGCGAGCGGCTCGACGGCGGCGACCAGCCGCGCGGCGACGGTCTCGGCGTCGGCGATGCTGCCGCCGACCACCACCGCGAACTCGCCGGCCCCGGAGCGGGCCAGCCAGTCGTCCCCGCGCAGCGCCCGGCTGAACCGGGTGGTCAGCGCGCGCAGCGCCGCGGCGTCGTCGCCGTCAGGGAGGCCGTCGACGCCGAGCACGACGAGCGAGGTGCCGGCCGCCGAGGGGGTGCGCAGCACGGCGGTGAGCCGCTGGGTGAGGGCAGAGCGGTTGGGCAGGCCGGTGGCCGGGTCGGTGGTGCTGAAGGCGAGGTCGGTCGCCACCGGCAGCGGGGCGGTGGCCGTGACGTCGCGGCAGTACAGCACCAGGGCGCCCACGTCCGGGTCGCTGCGCAGGTCGCGCACCTGGGCCTGGAGGAGCCGCCAGCTGCCGTCGCGGTGCCGGACCCGGGCGCTGCGGGTGCGGACCGCCTCGTCGCCCGGGGCCGCCATCGCCGACACCAGGCCGGCGGCGTCGTCGGGGTGCACCGTGTCGGCGATGGGGCGCCCGACGACGGCCTGCGGCTCGACGCCGAGCAGGTCGGTGATGGCCGGTGACACCCAGGTGACGGTCAGCCGGTCGTCGAGGAGCACGACCGTGTCGGTGCTGCCCCGCACCAGGGTGCGGAAGTGGGCCTCGCTGCGCTGCAGGTCCTGGGTGAGGTGCTGCTGGGTGCGCCAGGACACCGCCTGGTGGGCGAAGAGCGCGCCGAGGCCCAGGACGCCGAGCGTCGTGCCGAAGATGGTCAGGGTGCCGGTGACCGGCACGCTGAGCAGCAGCAGGGAACCGCCGGCCATCGCCGTGGCGTGCGGCAGCAGCGCACCCAGCGTCGAGCCGTCCGCGGGTCGCCGGTCGGCGCAGGGGACGGGCCGGTCGGCGGCGCAGGCCACCGCGAGCAGGGCGAGCCCGAGGACGCTGGCGGCGCAGGCGAGGAGCTGGACGGGCCCGGGGCCGGTCGCGATGGAGGACAGGGCGCCGGCCTGGGCGGTCGCCACCTGCGAGGCGAACAGCAGCCAGCCGACGCGGCGCTGGTGGGCGGCGCAGACGGCGATGAACACCAGCGACAGGCCGGTGCCCAGCGCGATGCTGAACAGCAGGCCGAACAGCGCGACCGTCTGGTCCAGCGGCAGGCCGCCGGACCGGCCGATGGACAGGTGGTAGAGCGTGTGCACGGTCAGCAGGTCGGCGACCACGAACAGCACGAACATCGTGGCCATCCGCGCCCGGGCCGCCCGCAGGGACGTGCGGTCGAGCATCCGCCAGACGGCGACGACGACCAGCACGTGACCCGGGACGCTGCCCAGCGCGGTCTGCCCCCAGGGCATCCACGCGCCGGCGACCAGGGCCCCGGCGGCGCTCAGCGCGACCGAGACCGCGTACCAGCGCCACCCGGCCGAATGGGCGCTGCGCCGTCCGGACCGGACCAGCAGCGCGAGCACGACGGCGACGGCCAGGAAGTTGGCAGCCACGGCCACGGTCACCGACGGGCCGGCGGGCAGCAGCCCGGCGCAGAGCATGAGGAGCGCGGCCAGGACGGCGAGGAGCAGGTGCCGGCGCAGGGCGGGGGCGGCCGGGCCGCCTGGTCGAGAGGCGGACGCGGCCCGCGCCGGAGCGGCGAGGGGTCCGGTGGTCACCCCAGGGTTGTCGGGACCGGCCCGGCGGCTCTGCAGACCCGCGGGGCGGCCCTCACCCTCACGGGGGGCGGGCGGCCGTGGCAGCATCCCCCCTCGTGCAGCGCGCGGCCGACCGGGTGCTGGTCGTCGCGCTGGTCCTCGGCTTCGCCGCCGCGTCGGGCGCGCTGGCGGCCCGGACCGGCGCTTGGGGGCTCCCGCACAACGACGACTGGGCGATGCTGCGGATCGCGCAGCGGCTCGGCGACACCGGCGAGCTCCGGCTGGTCGGCTGGAACCGGATGTCGCTGGTCGGGCAGAGCGTCCTGGGCGCCGGTGCCCTCCGGCTGGTCGGCGGCGGGGTGTCGACCCTGCAGGCGGTGAGCCTGGCCGCGGCCGCGCTGCTGCCCGCGGTGGCCTACGCGCTGCTGCGCCGGTTCCTGCCGCCCGGGCGGGCCGTGCTGGGCGCGCTGACCCTGGTCGGCACGTGCGAGCTGTGGCTGCTGTCCGCCTCGTTCATGACCGACGTGCTGGCGGCCCTGCTGGTGGTCGGGTGCCTGCTGCTCGGCGTGGCCGCCGTGCGGGCGCCGGCCCGCCGCGCCGCGGTGCTGCTGCTGGTCGGCGCCGTGCTGGGCGGGCTCTGGGCCTTCACCGTGCGGGAGGGCGCGCTCGCCGCCCCGGTCGCGGTGCTGCTCGCGGCGGCGGTCGGCCGCCGTGACCTGCGGGCACCGGTCTGGGCGTCGGCCGGGGCCGGCGGGGTCGCCGTCGTCGTGTTCGAGCTCTGGCGGCGGTCGCTGCCCGGTGACGACCCGCCGGTCCTCGTCGTCGACCTGGTGGCCACCGCCGCGCACGGGGTCGAGGCGCTGCTCTGGACCGGCCTGGTGCTCAGCCCGGTGACCCTCTTGCTCGGCCGCTGGTGGCGGCGGGGTCGGGCCTGGGTCGCCGTCGGCGTCACCGGGTGCCTCGCCGGCTGGGTGGGGCTGGGCCTGGACCGGCCGCTGTTCCCGGCCAACTACCTGAGCCAGCGCGGCGGCTACTCCACCGCGGAGCTGGGCAGCCGGGCGGTCCTGGTGCCCGACGCGGTCTGGGCGGTGGTGTGCGTCGTGGCCGTGGTGTCGGCCGGGGTGCTGGTCGAGCGGCTGGCCGACCGGCGGGGCCGGCGGGTGGCAGCGGGCACCGACCCGGCGGCGCGGGTGCTCACCTGGTTCCTCGCGCTGACCGTCGCCGGGCTGCTCGTCCAGGACCTGGTGGGCCAGGCGACGTACTCCCGCTACCTGCTGGCGCTGCCGCCGGTGCTCGCCGTCCTGGTGCTGCAGACGGTGCCGTCGGCCGGGACCGCGGCCGCTCCGCACCGGCGCGCGTGGGTCGGGTCGGCGGTGCTGCTGGCGGCGTGCTGCGCCCTGGCGGTCGTGCTGACCGCCGGCACGCTGCGGTCGGACACCGCGCGGTGGACCGCCGCCCAGGAGCTGGCGGACGCCGGGGTGGACCCGATGTCGATCGCCGTCGGGCAGGAGTGGTCGGGCTGGCACTCCGCGGTGCCGGCGGTGCACGCCGGCCGCGACGCCCCGGGTGACCGGGGCTGGTGGACCGGGATGTTCAGCGGCGCGTCGGAGTGCTGGCTGGTGGCCGTGGACGACCGCGAGCGGGCGGGGTACCGCCTGGTGTCGGCGGGGTCCGGCGTCTGGGTGTCCCGCGCCGAGACGACCTGCTGACCGTCAGCGGCCGGGGGTCACCAGCGCAGCGGGCTCTTCGCGCGGGAGTCCGCGGTGCGGCAGGCCCGGCAGTGGCCCCAGGTGGCGATCCGCTGCGGGCTGCTGGGCTCACCGCACTCGGGGCAGTCGACGGTCGAGTCGGCCGCGGGCCGGGCGGTCGGGACGTGCGCCGCGGCGCCGCCGCAGCGGCAGTCGGCATCGTGCTCGGGGCTACCTGCGGTGTCCATGGTGATGGCGCGCCTCCTGAGGTGTTGCTGAGGACGCTACTCAGCAACGCCAGGCCCCGCCCGGTCGTCAGCTGCTGCCGGGGACCCGGTGGTAGCCCAGGACGTCCGGGGACGGCGCGGGGTCGACCCACTGGAAGCTCGGGCAGCGGCAGCTGTCGTAGGCGCTGCAGGTCGGGCTGTGCTGGTGGTAGCTGTGCCCGCAGCGGTGGCACGAGACGGCCTCGGCCTGTTCGTCGCGCACGGCTTCCTCCTCGCGGCCTCCGGCAGCCGGGCGCTGCGCGGGCGGTGCAGCGCCGACCCCGGGTGACCGGGCGCGGGCTGCGCACATGGTGGCCGAACGACCCCCGCTCGGCCAACCGGCCCGGATCCGGGACCCCGCCGTTGTCAGAGGCGCCCGCTAGCTTCCGGCCGTCACCGGGGGCGGAGCGGGGAGGGCACGGCGCATGGAGCGGCTCGAGACGACGATCGACGTCCAGGGACCCTGGTCGCTGGCCACCAGCCGGCGGTTCTGGGAGGGCTTCGCCCCCTCGGCGCTCACCTCGCAGGACGGCGAGGCGCGGCTGCGCACGGTCTTCCGGGTCGACCGGGACTGGTCCCGCGCCGAGGTCGAGGTGGCCCAGGACGGCGGTGCCGCGCAGCTGGTGCTCACCGGCGACGGCGACCCGACCGCGGCGGTCGCCCAGGTCTGCCGCTTCCTCTCCCTCGACGTCGACGCGCGCGGTTGGCCGGACGTCGGCCGCCGGGACCCGGTGATCGGCGCGGCCCAGCAGCAGCTGCCCGGGCTGCGGCCCTGCGGCTTCCACTCCCCGTACGAGGCGGCCGCGTGGTCGGTGCTGTCCCAGCGGGTGCGGATCGTGCAGGCCGCCCAGGTGCGGCAGCAGCTGGTCGACGAGCACGGCGACGACGGCGCGTTCCCGGCGCCGGAGCGGCTGCGGGCGCTCGAGCTGGACCTGCCCGGACGGAAGGCGGAGTACCTGCACGCGGTCGCCGACGCCGCGCTCGACGGCCGGCTGGACGGTGCGGCGCTGCGGTCGGTCGACCCGGAGGAGGCGGTGCGGGGCGTGCAGCAGATCACCGGGCTCGGGCCGTTCGCCGCCGACCTCGTCGTCCTCCGCGGTGCCAACGCCCCAGACGGGCTGCCCCGGCAGGAACGCCGGCTGGAGAGCGAGGTCGCCGAGCGCTACGGGCCAGACGCCGACCTGACCGGGGCGGCGGAGGCCTGGCGGCCCTTCCGGACCTGGGCCGCCGTGCTGCTCCGCGCGCTGCGGGAGGAGCGCACCCCCGAGATCGGTGGACGGCGCTGACTCCCGCCGGGTGGACGCGCGTGGCGGACGACCGAGTGGCAAGCTCCACGTCGTGAAGACGTGGCTCGACGCGTGGCCGGTGTTCCGGCAGCTCACCGGCTCTGATCCCCTCGGCCGCGGCGTGGCCGCGCGCAGCAAGGCCACCGAGCAGGTAGTCAGCCGGACGGCGACGGCCGACCGCGTCGTGACGTCCGTCTGCCCGTACTGCGCGGTCGGCTGCGGTCAGCGCGTGTTCGTGAAGGACGAGAAGATCGTCCAGATCGAGGGCGACCCCGACTCGCCGATCAGCCGCGGCCGGCTCTGCCCCAAGGGCAGCGCGAGCAAGCAGCTGGTCACCAGCCCGTCCCGCGTGACCACGGTCAAGTACCGCCGTCCGTACGCGACGGACTGGGAGGACCTGGACCTCGACACGGCGATGGAGATGATCGCCGACCGCGTCCTGGACGCCCGGGCGAAGGGCTGGCAGGAGCAGGACGCGGGGCGCCGCGTGAACCGCACCATGGGTGTGGCCAGCCTGGGCGGCGCGACGCTGGACAACGAAGAGAACTACCTGATGAAGAAGCTGTACAGCGCCATGGGCGCCATACAGATCGAGAACCAGGCCCGCATATAGCACTCTTCGACGGTCCCCGGTCTGGGGACCTCGTTCGGCCGTGGTGGCGCGACCAACTTCCAGGAAGACCTGGCGAACTCCGACTGCATCGTCATCGAGGGTTCGAACATGGCCGAGTGCCACCCGGTGGGCTTCCAGTGGGTGATGGAGGCCAAGGCCCGGGGGGCCAAGGTCATCCACATCGACCCGCGGTTCACCCGGACCAGTGCGGTCGCGGACCTGCACGTCCCGCTGCGCATCGGCACCGACATCGCCTTCCTCGGCGGCCTGATCAAGTACGTCCTGGACAACGAGCTGTACTTCAAGGAGTACGTGGTCGCCTACACCAACGCCGCCGCGCTGGTGGGCGAGGACTTCGTCGACGCCGAGGACCTCGGCGGGCTGTTCTCCGGGTTCGACCCCGAGCACGGCCAGTACGACACCGACAGCTGGAAGTACGAGTTCGCCGAGCCGGAGGAGTCACGCGCCGACGACCCGGCACGGGCCGCCGAGCAGGAGCGGGTCGACGACCACCACGACGTCAAGTCCGCGGACAAGGCGCAGTCCCTGGGCAGCGGTGGCGCGCCGATCCCGGGCAAGCCCGTGCGCGACGAGACGCTGCAGCACCCGCGCAGCGTGTTCCAGGTGCTCAAGCGGCACTTCGCCCGCTACACCCCGGAGATGGTGGCCGAGGTCTGCGGCATCGGGCCGGAGGTCTTCGAGCAGGTCGCGCAGTGGGTCACCAGCAACAGCAACCGCGAGCGGACGACGGCCTGGGTGTACTCGGTGGGCTGGACGCAGCACAGCGTCGGCGCGCAGTACATCCGCACCTGCTCGATCCTGCAGACGCTGCTGGGCAACATCGGCCGGCCGGGTGGCGGCATCCTGGCGCTGCGCGGGCACGCCAGCATCCAGGGCTCGACCGACGTCCCGACGCTGTACAACCTGCTGCCCGGCTACCTGCCGATGCCGCACTCCGTCCAGCACCAGTCGCTGGACGACTACGTGGCCGACTCGGCCGGCAAGGCCGGCTTCTGGGGCAACAAGCGGGCGTACACGGTCAGCCTGCTCAAGGCCTGGTTCGGTGACGCGGCCCAGCCGGAGAACGACTTCCGGTTCGACTGGATCCCGAAGATCAACGGCGACCACAGCTCCTACCGGACGATCGCGGACATGATCGCCGGGAAGGTGCACGGCTACTTCCTGGTGGGGGAGAACCCCTCGGTCGGCTCGCCCAACGGCAAGATGAACCGGTTCGGGCTGGCCAACCTGGACTGGCTGGTCGTGCGTGACCTGCAGATGATCGAGTCGGCGACCTTCTGGAAGGAAGGCCCGGAGATCGAGTCCGGGGAGATGGCGCCGGAGACGATCGCCACCGAGGTCTTCTTCATGCCCGCGGCCACGCACGTGGAGAAGGAGGGCACCTTCACCCAGACGCAGCGGCTGCTGCAGTGGCGGCACAAGGCGGTCGAGCCGCCGGCCGACGCCCGCAGCGACCTGTGGTTCTACTTCCACCTGGGCCGCATCCTGCGCCGGCGCCTCGCCGGGTCCACCGACCCGCGCGACCAGGCGCTGCTCAACCTGACCTGGGACTACCCGACGATCGGGGAGACCGCCGACCCCGACGCCGAGGCCGTGCTGCGCGAGATCAACGGCGTGGGCCCCGACGGCAGGGCGCTGTCGGGCTACCTCGACCTCAAGGACGACGGGTCGACCACCAGCGGCTGCTGGATCTACTCCGGCGTCTACGCCGACGAGGTGAACCAGGCCGCGCGGCGGAAGTCGCGCCGCGAGCAGGGCCCGGTGGCGCTGGAGTGGGGCTGGGCCTGGCCGCTCAACCGCCGCATCCTCTACAACCGCGCCTCCGCCGACCCCGACGGCAAGCCGTGGAGCGAGCGCAAGAAGTACGTGTACTGGGACGAGGAAGCCGGGAGGTGGACCGGCGACGACGTGCCGGACTTCGAGGCCACCAAGCGCCCGGACTACGTGCCGCCGGAGGGCGCCAAGGCGCAGGCCGCCATCGGCGGGGCCGACCCGTTCATCATGCAGATGGACGGCAAGGCCTGGCTGTACGCGCCGTCCGGGCTGGTCGACGGCCCGATGCCGACGCACTACGAGCCGGCCGAGTCGGTCGTGGAGAACTACCTCTACGACCAGCAGTCCAGCCCGACGATCGAGCGGATCGCCGGGCCGTGGAACCGGGAGAACCCCTCGCTCAGCGAGGTCTTCCCGTTCCAGGTGACCACCTACCGGCTCACCGAGCACCACACCGCCGGTGGGATGAGCCGCACGCTGCCCTACCTGTCCGAGCTCCAGCCGGAGTTCTTCGTCGAGGTCAGCCCGGAGCTCGCGCAGCTGCGCGGCCTGGCCAACGGCGAGTTCGCCACCCTGGTCAGCGCCCGGACGGCGATCGAGGCGAAGGTGCTGGTCACCGAGCGGATCCGGCCGGTCAAGCTGCGCGGCGGGCAGGTCGTGCACCAGATCGGCATGCCCTACCACTGGTCCTACGCGGGGCTGTCGACCGGCGACAACGCCAACGACCTGCTGGGCATCGTGCTGGACGCGAACACCCACATCCAGGAGGACAAGGTCAGCACCGCCGACATCGTGCCCGGACGCCGTCCGCGCGGGCCGGAGCTGCTGGAGTTCGTCGAGTCCTACCGCCGCCGCGCGGGGGTCGAGTCGGGTCGGGTCGGCGTGAACGGCCGGGCACCGGACGAGGACCCCAGCGCGATGGAAGAGGCCGGCGCGTGACCAACGACGAGCGGGGAACGCGATGACCACCGTCAGCTCGGCCAGCCCGGGCCTGAGCAAGGACACCCGGGCCGTCAGCGGCAACCGGCTCTACGGGCCGCTGCCCGACGTGCAGGGCGAGGCGGGGTACGAGCCCGACCACCCCGCGCGGGTCGGGTTCTTCACCGACACGTCGGTCTGCATCGGCTGCAAGGCCTGCGAGGTCGCCTGCAAGGAGTGGAACACGCTCCCGATGGACGACTCGCACGGCACGAAGGACGTCATGGGGCTGTCCGGGATGTCCTACGACAACACCGGCCAGCTGGGTGCCAACTCGTGGCGGCACGTGGCGTTCATCGAGCAGAGCCGCGCGGTGGACCTGCCGATGCCGACGTTCGGCCGGCCCGGCGACGACCGGCAGGACGCCGGGCAGCCGGTCAACCCGATCAGCCCGCAGGCCGACAGCACGCTGAACGCGCAGACCAGCGTGCTCAACGCCGAGTCGCTCACCCAGTTCGACCCGCAGACCGGGCAGAGCGGCAGCGACAAGCAGATCCGCTGGCTGATGTCCTCCGACGTCTGCAAGCACTGCACGCACGCCGGCTGCCTGGACGTCTGCCCGACCGGTGCGCTGTTCCGCACCGAGTTCGGCACGGTCGTCGTCCAGGGCGACATCTGCAACGGCTGCGGCTACTGCGTGCCCGCCTGCCCCTACGGCGTCATCGACAAGCGCGAGGACGACGGCCGGGTCTTCAAGTGCACGATGTGCTACGACCGGCTGACCGACGGGCTGCAGCCGGCCTGCGCGACCGCCTGCCCGACCCAGTCGATCCAGTTCGGCGACCTCGACGAGCTGCAGGCCCGGGCCGACGCCCGGCTCGCGACGCTGAAGGGCCAGGGCGTGGAGACGGCGCGGCTCTACGGCCGGGACGAGGCCGACGGCGTCGGTGGCGTCGGCGCCTTCTTCCTGCTGCTCGACGAGCCGGAGGTCTACGGCTTCCCGCCGGACCCGATCGTCACCACCCGCGACCTGCCCTCGATGTGGAAGGCCGCCGCCACCGGCGCGGCGATGATCGTCGGCGTCGTGGCCTCGGCCTTCGTCGGACGCAGGCGATGAGGGCCATGTCGGCCATGTCGGCCCTGGGGGTGACGGCGTGAGCGAGCAGCCGAAGACCGGGAACGAGCCGGCCGGTGAGGCGCCGCTGACGCCGGGTGCCGGCTGGCACCGGGCCGGTGGGGAGGACCTCACCCGGCCGCGGCGCAAGCGCCGCCGCGGTGGTGGCGGGGGCTGGGGGAGCGGCAACCGCGAGGCGGCCATGGTCCCGGACGCGGAGTTCAGCTCGTACTACGGCCGGCAGATCATTAAGTCGCCGACCTGGAAGAACCCCGAGGTCCCGGTCTACTTCTTCCTGGGCGGGGCGGCGGGCACCTCGTCGGTGATCGCGGCGCTGGCCGAGTTCACCGGCCGCCCGAAGCTGGCCCGCAACGCCGAGTACGCGGCTGGGGTCGGCGCGCTCGCGTCGGTCGTGCTGCTGATCGACGACCTGGGCCGGCCGGAGCGGTTCCTGCACATGCTGCGGGTGTTCAAGCCGACCTCACCGCTGTCGGTGGGCTCCTACATCCTGTCGCCGTTCAGCGCGCTGGCCTCGGCGGCGGCCGCGGTGCGGTTGCTGGACCTCAAGCCGGTCTACGGCCTGGGCACGAAGGTGCTGCCGTTCCTGCCGTCGATCGCCGGTGCGTTCCCGGTGCTGCGCAAGGGTGCGGCGGTCGGTGCGGCCGCGTTCGGCGGGCCGATGGCGACCTACACCGCGGTGCTGATCGCCAACACCGCCGTCCCGTCGTGGCACGCGCCGCACGACGAGCTGCCGTTCGTGTTCGCCGGGTCGGCGATGGCCGCCGGCGGCGGCATCACGATGGCGCTGACCCCGGTCGACGAGGCCGGGCCGTCGCGCAAGGTGGCGCTGACCGGCGTGGCCGTGGAGCTCGCGGCGATGCACCGGGTCGAGCACGGGCACGGCATCGTCAGCGAGCCCTACCACCTCGGCAAGGCCGGGAAGCTGCTGCGCGCGGCCAAGGCGGCGACCGTGAGCGGCGCCGGCATCACCGCGCTGCTCGGCCGCACCCGGCCCGGCTCGGTGGTCGGCGGCGTGCTGCTGGCCGCCGGTTCGCTGCTGACCCGGATGGGCGTCTTCGAGGCCGGCATGCAGAGCGCCAAGGACCCGAAGTACACCGTCATCCCGCAGCGCGAACGGCTCGAGGCCCGTCAGGCCGAGGCCGCCGCCCGGGCCGGCACCGACGACCCGCACGAGGCCAGGTCCGTCGTCCGCTGACCCGCCCTCGGGCGGGACGTCAGCGGCGGGCGCCGCGGTACCGGATGACCCGACCGCCGCCGACGCTGAGCGCGGTGGTCAGGCAGAGGGTGGCGCGGCGGTGCACTTCGGTGGCCGAGACGTCGGGGGAGAGGGCCGCGATGCCGGCGCACGCGGTCAGCCCGGGCACCCCGGCGCCGACGACCACCTGCAGCAGCCGCTCGGTCGCCGTCTCGGCGTCCGCGGCCGAGCTGCCGAGCAGCACCGCGAACTCGGTGGGCCCGGAGCGGGCGAGCCAGTCGTCGGCGCGCACGTCCGCCGACAGCGCGGCGGCCACCAGGCCGAGGTGGCTGCCGGGCACCGGCCAGCGGGTGTCGCGGGGCAGCAGACCGATGAGCACCAACGCGGCAGGAGCGTCCGCGGAGGACGGCGCCCGCTCGGCGAGCCGCTCGATCAGCGCGACCCGGGAGGGCAGCAGCGTGACGGCGTCGGTGGCCACGGCGGCCGGCAGCGCGGGCGCGGCGGTCGGGGCGGCGGTGGTCGGCATACGATGGACATCGGCGGCAGCGGGGCCGGACTTGAGGCCGTGATCTCCGACTCCCTGCCGGAGCACTCCGAACGTCCCCGCCGCGGCCTGCCGCGGTTCCGGCACCGCCAGGTCCGGTCCGGTCACCTGATCGGGCGACTCCAACGGGTGACCGCCCTCGCAGGGCCGCCTACCGCACCGGCTCTCCGCATACTCTGGGTGACCAGGCCTGGATCTCGACGTCCCGTCCGACGAGACCGACGACCGTGCGATCGGAGCATCATGGAACACCTGTGCCGCCCCGTGTCTCCGTGCCGGGGGGCCCTCGCCGCCGGCCGGAGCGGGCTGTGAGGCCCGTCGACCTGCGGCGCGGTGACGACCGGTCGGTGCGCCCCACCCGGGTCGAGCTCCGCAACCGCCTCTGGCAGGGCATCCAGACCGTCTCGGTGATCACCGGCCTCGACGCAGGCGTGGACGCCGCCGCGCTGCGCGCCACCCTGCGCCGGCTGCACGCCGTCGACCCGACCGCCCGCGTGCTGTGCCGGCTCGAGGGCTCGCCGCTGCGCTGGACCCCGGTCCCCGCCGACGAGCTCGACGCCTGGCTGCACCGGCTGGTCACCGAGGCGCCCGGCGGCACCGAGGGACGCCGGCCGACGCCCGAGGAGCAGGAGACCATCGCTGCCGGGCTGCTGCCCCAGCCGCCCGACGACCGGCCGTTCACGGTCACCGTCGGCGACGGCTACCTCGGCTGGCAGGTCAACCACGTCCTCGGTGACGGCAACTACGGCCTGCGCAGCGTCGTCGGCGGGCTGCTCCGTGCGACCGCCACCGGCGAGGTCCCGACCGGGCTGCTGGCGTCCACCGACAGCACCACCCGCTACCCGCTGGCGAAGGCGACCTGGAACAGCCTCGCCCGCGAGCCGAAGCTCGCCACCTGGAAGGCGGCGCTGCGCCGCGGACTGGACCAGGGCGGTCGCCCGGACCAGCCGTCGGTCCCCGACGACACGACCGGGTTGTCCCTGGTCGCCCGCACCGGACCGGTCGGCACGATGGCGACGCTGCGCGCCTGGGGGGCCGAGCACCACCCCGGCGTCTCGGTCACGCTGCTGCTGATGTCGGCCGCGCGCCGGGCCCTCGAGCGGCACGGCGCCGTCCACCCGAGCACCGACTCCGTGGTGATGTACGACCTGCGCCGCTACCTGCCCTCCTCCGTCGACGTCGTCGGCAACTTCTCCGCCGCCCTGCGGCTGACCGACCCCAGCTGCCGTGACCCGCGGCAGGTCGCCGAGCAGGTCAACGCCGACGTCGGCCTGGGCCTCCCGCTGGTCTCGCTGATGGCCGCCAGCGCGAGCGAGGCGCTGTCGCCGCTGTGGTCGGCGGTGACCAGGTCGGGCAACGGCGAGCGCACCGGCGGCCCGGTCGTGCTCAGCCACCTGGGCTCCATGGGCTTCCTCCGGCGCCTGCCCTGGGACACCTCCGCCGGCCCGGGCCAGGTGCTCACCTGCGCCGCCCCGAGCATCCCCGGCGGCATCACCGTCTGCACCAGCGAGTGGGGGAAGGCGTTGAGCGTGACGCTGACCTACGACTCGACGTTCGTCGCCCGGGACAAGGTCGTCGCGGCAGCCGAGGCCCTGGTCGAGCGACCGTGGTCGTTGCTCGACGAGGCGGGGGAGGCGGCATGACCGCCGCGACCCCGCCCACCCCCCGTGTGATCGAGGAGATGACGATGGCCCGCACGACGGCCTCCCACCCCGCGCGTACCGGTCCGCCCGGCGCGCGGCCGGCCGCCCGGACCGCCGATGCGTGACGCCGACTCGCCGGCCGGGAGCAGCGCGCTCCTCGCCGAGGACCCGGCCCGGTTCCCCACCGCCGCCGAGGTGGCCGAGCTCGAGACCCCGCACCGCGCCCGCTGGGGCGTGGAGCGCGCCGCGCTGTGGGTCAGCGCCCTGGTGGCGGTGCTCACCGTCGTCGTCGCCGGGCTGGACCTCGACGTGCCCGGTCGCACGCTGCTCGCCCTGCTGTTCACGCTGCTGGTGCCCGGCGTCCCGCTGGCCTCCCTGCTCCGCGTCCCCTACGCACTGCTCAGCAGCTGCCTGGCCGTGGCGCTCAGCCTCGGGGTCGCGCTGATCATCGCCGCCGTCGAGGTCACCACCGGCTGGTGGGGGCCCACGGCGTGGGCCACGGGCACCGCCGCCGTCTCCCTGCTGCTCACCGTCGTCGCGCTGCGCCGGCACCCGGCCGACGAGCCGGGCGCCCGGCCGGCGCCGTCGCTGCGCAGCCGGCTCGCCACCCCCGACCGGCTGGTCTCCGCCGGCCTGCTGGTGCTGGCCCTGCTGTCGTGGTGGGTGGCCACCCGCTGGCTGGACCTCGACGCCGCCGGCGCCACCGGCGTGCTCGGCGTGCTGAGCTGGGCCTACGTGCTGGCGCTGGTGCTGACCGCCGCGGTCGCGGCCCGCCAGCTGCTCCGTCCGGTCGTCGACCCCGTCGTGCTGGCCGCCGCCGCGGTGGTGCTCTGCATCGTCGTGTTCGGCTACACCAACGTCGGCGACGGCGAGGCGGGTGTCTCGGTCGGCTGGCTGCACGTCGGCTTCATCCGGTTCATCACCGAGAACCACGCCTCCTTCCTCGGCCTGGACGCCCGGGCGTACTGGCCGGGCTTCTTCGGCGCGGGCGCCGACCTCGTCGAGCTGGCCGGCGTGCGGGACGCCAGCACCTTCCTGTCGCTCTCCCCGGCGTTCTACAACATCGCCGCGATCGCGCCGATCCTGATCATCGCCCGGTGCATCACCCGCTCGACGCGGCTGGCCTGGCTCGCGGTCTTCGTCTACCTGTCGGCCAACTGGTACCAGCAGGACTACTTCTCCCCGCAGGCCACGGCGCTGTACCTGTACCTGACCATGCTCGCCCTGCTGCTGTGGATGGCGACCCAGGCCCGGCCCACCCCGCTGGCCGGTGGCTGGGCCGCCCGGTCCCGGACCGCCTGGCGGCGCCGGCCGGCGCTGCCCGACGGGGTGTCGGCCGGTCGCGCCCTGGCGTGGGAGGTCGCGCTGCTGGGGATCGCCGTGGCCATCGTGGTCAGCCACCAGCTGACCCCGGCGACGCTGATCTTCGCGCTGCTGGTCTTCGTGGTCACCGGGCACACCCGCTACCGGCGGCTGTGGCTGCTGGTCGCCCTGGTCTTCCTGCTCTGGTTCAGCTACCGGGCCTCCGGCTACTGGATCGGCAACCTCAGCACCGTCCTCGACGACCTCGGCCAGCTGAACTCCAACCTGGACAGCGCCGTCGGCGGCCGGGTCAGCCTGACCGCCGACCCGACCTACCAGACGATGCAGAACGTGCGGCTGGGCTGGTCGCTGCTGTACGCCCTCGCCGGGCTCGCCGGCTGGTGGCTGATCCGGCACCGGCCCGGCGCCCCGCTGTTCGCCGGGCTGACCATGGCGGCCGGCGCGCTGGTGCTCTTCGGCAGCTACGGCGGGGAGATCGTGCTGCGGTCCTTCGTCTTCGCCGCGCCGCTGCTCGCCCCGCTCGCCGCCGTCGCGCTCGGTGCGCTGGGCCGCCGGCTGCGGCTGCCGCGCCTCGCGGTGCGCCGCACCGCGCTGGCCGTCGCCCTGGTGACCGTCGCGCTGACCGTCGGCAGCCTGCTGCTGACGACGACGCGCGGCCTCAACATCGCCTTCGAGCGGGTCACCACCGGTGACGTCGCCGCGGCGAACGCCCTCTTCGACCGGCTCCAGCGCGGCGACGTCGTGGGCACCCCCGCGTCGACCGGCGCGCTCGGCGCCAACCGGGTCGGCGAGCTCGTGCCGCTGCTGATGAGCGAGGCCGGCTGCGAGGCCGCCGACGCCGTGGAGTGCGCGGTCACCGAGGAGCCGGACTTCGTGGTGGTCAGCCGCACCCAGGACGAGGTGGGCCAGCTGACCGAGGGCCGGCCCGCCGGCTGGACGACGGCCATCGCCGACGAGCTGGTCGACCGGGGGCTCTACCGGGTGGTCTACGCCGACGCCGACGCAACGGTCCTGCAGGCCGTGGGACAGGGAGACTGACGCGATGCTCGACGCACTTGCCGGCTGGCTGGGGCTGACCCTGTTCGGGGTGGCCCTGGTGCTGGCCGCCGGACTCGAGGCGGCCGACCAGCTGGTCTCCGCCGGCCGCGGCCGCCGCGACCTCCACGACCGCCCGCAGCGCCGCCGGGCGCAGCGGGTCCGGTGGCGGCTGCTGCACGTGGCCCTCGCCCTCGTCGTGCTCGCCGTCGTCGGGGCGACCGTGGCGCGCTTCTACGTGTACGTCTACTGATGGCGGCCACGTCCCGGCCCGGTCCGGCAGCCGTCGAGGCGACCTGGTGCGGTGAGCTCGAGCTGTCCGGCAGCCCGGAGCTGCGCGGGGTCAGCCCGTTCGCCGATGAGGCGCACGCCCGGGTGCTCGTCCGGCTGCACGGTGAGCCGCTCGGTTACGTCACAGTGCCTGCGGGCGCGGCCGGCGTGGACGCCGCGGCGGTCGCCGCCGACGCCCGCACCCGCTTCGCCGCTGCCGTCACCGCCCACCTCGCGCAGGAGCAGCAGGAGGACGACGGCGGTCCGCTGCCCGCGGCCGGAGAGGGCTGCCCGAACCGGGTGGACTCCGACGTCCTGGTGTCGGTGGTGGTCTGCACCCGCGACCGGGCCGACCAGCTCGCAGGCTGCCTCGACCGGCTCCGCCTGCTGACGTACCCCCGGCTCGAGGTGGTGGTCGTCGACAACGCGCCGCCGGACGACGCCACCCAGCGGGTCGTCGAGGCCGCGCAGCAGCAGGACCCCCGGTTCCGCTACGTGCGCGAGCCGCGGCCGGGGCTGTCCGCGGCCCGCAACAAGGGGCTCGCCGAGGCGCGCGGCACCGTGCTGGCCTACACCGACGACGACGTGGCAGTGGACCCGGACTGGGTGCAGGGCGTGCTCCGGGGCTTCGCGCGCCGGCCCGACGTCGGCTGCGTCACCGGCCTGGTCTGCACCGCGTCCATCTCCAGCCCGGCGGAGGAGTACTTCGACGCCCGCACGTCGCTGTGGTCGACCCGGGTCGAGCCGCAGCTGTTCGACCTGCAGGGCAGCGGACCGGACGACCCGCTCTACCCCTACGCCCCCGGCCTGTTCGGCACCGGGGCGAACATCGCCTTCGACCGGCAGCTGCTGCTCGACCTCGGCGGCTTCGACGAGGCGCTCGGGGCCGGGACCCGCACCCGTGGCGGGGAGGACCTGGACATCTTCGTCCGGGTGCTCCGGGCCGGCCGGGCGCTGGTCTACGAGCCGGCGGCCATCGTCTGGCACCACCACCGCGCCGACCAGGACGCGCTGCTGAGCCAGCTCTACGGCTACGGCACCGGGCTGTCGGCCTACCTCACCAAGTGCCTCCTGCAGCGCGAGACCCGCGCGGAGATCCTGCGCCGCGTGGTGCCCGGGCTGCGCCGTCGCCGGGCCATCTCCGACGAGACGTCCGAGCGGCTGGGCAGCACGGCCGCAGCGCCTCCGGGAGCTGCCCGGCGGGAGCTGCAGGGGCTCCTGGTCGGCCCCGCGCTCTACCTGCGCGCACGACGGAGTGCGACCAAGCCGACCGGCGAGTCGGCTGCCGTCGCCCCTGCCCCGTCACTCTGAGTCAGGGACACGCCGTACATCTGGCGTTTCCACAGTTTCCTCAGCAGTGAACAATCCACGGGCCTGGGCTTTTCGAACAGTCACTGACTACGGTGCGTTGCGGTCATGAGCGGCCGACGGGGAAAGCAGTGGGAGGCAACGGGTGAGCAGGGCAGCAGAGGCACGTCGGGGGCGCATGCGCTGGGGGAGCCCGCTGGGCACCCTGGGCGGGCGCGTGTCGGGAGCCGGGCGGGTGGCGGGCGCACTGCTCGCAGCCACCGTCGTGGCGACCCTCGCGGCGGTGGGCCTCACGGCCGGCACCGCCTCGGCAGCCGCGGGGTGCTCGATCAACATCATCGCCCACCCGGACGACGACCTGTTCTTCATCAACCCGGCGACCCTGCAGAACGTGCAGTCCACCGGGTGCGTGAGCACCGTCTACGTGACCTCCGGTGACGCCGGCAGCGGCACGGGGTACTCGCAGCGCCGGGAGGAGGGTGTCCGGGCCGCCTACGCGAAGATGGCCAACACCGCGAACTCCTGGACGAAGACGACGGTGACCATCGCAGGCAAGGTCGTGAACAAGTCCACGCTGGCCGGCAAGCCGAGCCTGGCGCTGTACTTCCTGCGGCTGCCCGACGGCAACATCGACGGCAGCGGCACCGGCGCGTCGGGCTACACCAGCCTGCAGGACCTCTACGGCGGGTCCATCGCCTCGCTGCGCACCGTCGACGCGCCGATCCAGGACTACACCCGCGCGCAGCTCATCAGCACCCTCGGCAGCCTGATCACCACCTCCGGTGCCGCGACGGTCCGGACGCTGGACGAGCGCGGCGCCTACGGCGACGGCGACCACAGCGACCACTACACCGTGGCCCGGTTCGCGGTCGCGGCGAAGAACGCCGCCGCCCCGTCGATCCCGGTCGTCGGGTACCTCGGCTACCCCGGGTCGGACCTGCCGGCCAACGTCTCCGGCGCCGACCTGACCAACAAGCAGAACGCCTTCCTGGCCTACGCGCCCTACGACTCGCAGATGTGCCAGAGCCTGGCCGCCTGCAACGCGCGGCCCGAGGGCACCTGGCTGCCCCGGCAGCACCTGTCCAGCGAGCTGCACCCGACCGACCCCGGCCAGACCGGCAACGCCGCGCTGACCGCCACGGCCACCGCCTCGTCGCAGAACGCCAACGACGGCCAGACCGCGGCCAAGGCCATCGACGGCGTCGTCGACGGCTACCCGGGTGTCGCCAGCCGTGAGTGGGCGACCCAGGCCGGCAAGGCCGGCAGCTGGCTGCAGCTGAACTGGCTGGAGCCGGTGCAGCTGGGCTCGGTCGTGCTGTTCGACCGGCCGAACACCTCCGACCAGGTCACCGCCGCCACCGTGTCGTTCTCCGACGGCACCTCGGTGACGGTCCCGTCGCTGGACAACGCCGGCGCCGGGAAGATCGTGACCTTCGCTCCCCGGACCACCACGACCCTGCGGGTCACCATCACCTCGGTGAGCGCCAGCACCAGCAACGTCGGCCTGGCCGAGCTGCAGGCCTGGACCGCCGGCTCCGGCCCGTCGAACCCGACCACGCCGCCGACGACGACGCCGCCCACCACGACGCCGCCGACGACCACGCCGCCGACGACCACCCCGCCGACGACGACGCCGCCGACCACGACTCCGCCGGCCACGCCGAACCTGGCCACGACCTCGACCGTGACGGCCTCCTCGGAGAACCCGAACGACGGGCAGACCGCGGTCAAGGTCAAGGACGGCGTTATCGACGGCTACCCGGGTGTCGCCACCGCGGAGTGGGCGACCCAGGGCGGCAAGGCGGGCAGCTGGGTGCAGCTGACCTGGCCGACGGCTCAGACGGTCGACCGGGTCGTGCTCTACGACCGGCTCAACACCTCCGACCAGGTGACCGCGGGGACGCTCACGTTCTCCAACGGCACCACGGTCGCGGTGCCGACCCTCAGCAACGCCGGCGCCGGGGTCACGGTGACCTTCCCGTCCCGCTCGACGACCAGCGTGCGGCTGACCATCACCGGGGTCAGCGCGTCGACGAGCAACGTGGGGCTGGCCGAGTTCCAGGCCTACGGCGGCGGCTCGACGACCCCGACGACGACGGCGCCGACCACCACGGCACCGACGACGACGGCGCCGACCACCACCGCGCCGACGACGACGGCACCCACCACGACGGCGCCGACCACCACCGCGCCGACGACGACGGCGCCGACGACCACCCCGCCGACCACGACCCCGCCGACGACGACGGCACCGACCACCACGGCACCGACCACCACGCCGCCGGCCGCTGCGGTGAACCAGGCGCGCACCGCCACGGTCTCCGCGTCGTCGCAGAATACCAACGGCGGCCAGCCGGCCACCAAGGCGATCGACAACGTCATCGCCGGCTACCCGACCAACGCGGCCGCCGAGTGGGCGACCGTCGGTGGGGTCGCGGGCAGCTGGATCCAGCTGGCCTGGAGCTCGCCGGTGACCCTCAGCCGGGTCGTGCTCTACGACCGGCCGAACCTCGACGACCAGGTGACCGCCGCGACGATCACCTTCTCCAACGGGTCCACGGTCACCGTGCCGGTGCTCGACAACGCCGGTGGCCCGGTCACGGTCACCTTCACCGCCCGGTCCACGACGACGCTGCGGGTCACGTTCACCACGGTGAGCGGCACCACCCGCAACGTCGGGCTCGCCGAGCTCCAGGCCTGGACCGCCTGATCGCCGGCGCGCCCTGGCTCCGGCCGGGGCGCGCCGTGCACACCTGACCGACCCCGGCCGGCCGCTGACCAGCGGCCGGCCGGGGTCGTCTCAGGAGGTGGCGCGCTGCACGGCCGCGGAGAGCCGGCGGCCCAGCTCGCCGACGTACCGGGCGGCCAGCAGGTCGTGGTGCGACCCGGCGGCCGGCTCGACGGTGAGGTCCGGCGCCATCCGCCGCCACACGGTGAGCACGTTGCCGGCGACCGGCACCCGCGACCGCGCCCGGAAGTAGGTGACCGGGCCGGCGTAGGGCGCCAGCCGGTGCTCGGCGAACACCGCGCCGGAGCGGTCCAGCACCTGCCGGTCCGCCGGCTTCGAGTCCGGCCGGAACCGCTGCTGCAGCACCTCGCGCAGCGGCCGGTCGGCCAGCCCGGGCACGACCGCGCTCAGCTGGCCGGCCAGCTCGTGCGCCACCCGCTCCAACGGCCGCATGGAGGCCAGCGGCGGCAGGGTGTCCAGCAGGCCGAGGAACTCCACCGGGCGCCCCTCGCCGGCGCTGAGCCGAGCCATCTCGAAGGCGACCAGACCGCCGAAGGAGAAGCCGGCCAGGTGCAGCGGGGCGTCCTGCGCGGTGCTCCGCACGGCGGCGAGGCCCTCGACGGCCAGCTCGTGCACCGACTTCGTCGTCCCGTCGGCGTGCAGCAGGTCGGCCCGGACGCCGTACACCGGGCCGGTGCCGGTCAGCTGCTCGGCCAGCGGCCGGTAGACCTCCACGTCGCCCCAGGCGTCGTGCACGAGGAACAGCGGCACCCCGGTGGGCTCGCCGGGCACCAGCTGGACGACCGTGCTCCGCTGCACACCGCCGCGGCGGACCGCCGCGGCGACACCCGGGATGGTCGGATCGGCGAGGAACTGCTCGACCGGGACGTCGGCGCCCAGCTCCAGCTGCACCCGGCGGAGCAGGGTCATCGACTGCCGCGACGTGCCGCCCAGGTCGAAGAAGTCCTCGATGCCGTCGTGCGGGTCCACGCCGAGCTCGTGCCACAGGTGCCCGACGGTCGCCAGCACCTCGTCGTCGGCGGCGACGGGCTCGACCGCCGCGGCGCGCACCGCTGCCTCCAGGGCAGCGGTGATGCCGGCGAGCGAGCCGGGGTTGCGCAGCGCCGCGGTGTTGGCGACCGGGTCGCCGTTGACGGTGTCCCGGACCGCGCTCTCCGACGTCTTGCCGCTGTGGGTCAGCGGCACCTCGGGGACCGCGACGACCAGCGCGGGCACGTGCGCCGAGCCGGCCTGCTGGCGCAGCGTGCTGCGGATCCGGGTCTCCAGCTCCCCGTCGAGCACGGCGTCCCCGCGCAGCTTCACCAGCAGCACGAGCCGGGTGGCGCCGCGCTGGATGGGGTGCCGCTGCTCGACGGCGACGGACTGCTCGATCTCCGGCAGCCGGCGCAGCACCTGGTAGATCTCGGCCGGGCCGATCCGGATGCCGTCGATGTTGAGCACACCGTCGGAGCGGCCGTGGACGCGGAGGGTCCCGTCGGCGGCGAGGTCGGCGACGTCCCCGTGGGTCCACACGCCGGGGTGCTGGGCGTAGTAGGCGCGGTGCAGCCGGGCGCCTCCGGCGTCCCGCAGGAAGCGCACCGGGCGGGAGGGGAACGGGCGGCGGCAGACCAGCTCGCCGGGCTGGTCGAGCACCGGCAGGCCGGCGTCGTCCAGGACGGCGACGTCCAGGCCGAGGCCGAGGGACTGGCTGCGCCCCCGGACGACCGGCAGCTCGGGGTGGCCGAGCACGAAGCAGCCGATGATGTCGGTGCCGCCGCTGATCGACTGCAGCGGCTGGGGGCCGACGGCGTCGGCGAACCAGTCGAACTGCCAGTCGTGCAGCACCGCGCCGGTGGACATGACCGCGCGCAGCGCCGGCAGGGCGACCGCGTCGGCCGGGCGGTAGCCGGCGTCCTGGCACAGCTGCAGGTGCGCGGGGCTGGTGCCGAACACGGTCACCTGCTCCTCGGCAGCCAGCTCCCACAGCGTCTGCGGGCCCTGCACCACGCCGTCGAACAGCACGATCGAGGCGCCGACGGCGAGCGCGGACAGCTGCCAGTTCCACATCATCCAGGCGGTCGTGGTGTGGAAGTACAGCCGGTCGGCCGGGCGGAGGTCGCCGTGCAGCCGGTGCTCCTTGACGTGCTCGAGCAGCGTGCCGCCGGCGCCGTGCACCATCGCCTTGGGCGGCCCGGTCGTGCCGGAGGAGAACATCACGAACAGCGGCTCGTCGAACGCCTGCCGCGGCCACTCCGGGCGCGGAGCGCCGGCGGGCAGCGCGGCGACCCGGTCGGCGAGGCGGCTCACCGAGCGGTCGCCGACCGCGGGCAGCGGCTCGTCGTCGAGCACGATCACGCTGCACACCGACGGCAGCTCGGCGAGCAGCTCGTCCAGGACGTCGCCGGCCTCCCCCGACCAGCCGGGGCGTCCGCCGCGGTCGAGCAGCAGCAGGGTGGGCTCGACCTGGGTGAACCGGCCGAGCAGCGCGGCCGGCCCCATGTCCGGCATGGCCGTGGCCACCGCGGCGCCGAGCGCGGCGGTGGCGAGTGCGGCGAGGACGGCGTTGCCGTTGTTCGGCGCCACCACCACGACGCGGCCGCCGGCCCGGACGCCCTGGGCGGCGAGCACCGCGGCGGCGTCGGCGACGTCGTCGCGCAGCTGGCGCCGGGTCCAGCGGCGGCGGGCGCCGTCGCCGTGCACCGAGGTCAGGCAGACGGCGTCGTCGTCGACGCCGGGCAGCGGGCGGAGCAGGTTCTCCGCGTAGTTGAGCCGGACGTCGGGGAAGAAGCGTGCGGACTCGACGTCGTCGCTGGTGCTCACGACGTCGGTCGACCCCTCCCAGACGAGCCCGGACCAGTCCAGGAACGCCCGCCAGAAGTCCCGGTACGACTCGACCGACCAGGCGTGCAGGGCCGTCGCGGCGGTCAGGTCGCGATCGGTCAGCGCGGCCACCGCGGCGCGGAAGTCGGCCAGCTGGGTGCCGGCCGGCTGCTGCACGACGTCGGCGGACAGGGTCGCTCGGGTCATCGGTACCTCGTTCCTCGGGACAGCAGCTGCGGCGCGGCAGCAGCCGGGCGGACGGCTCGGCTCGCCACCCATCCGGCGGGGACGGCGACCGGCGTCAGCTGCCAGTCGCCGACCGACCCGTGGCCGCGGGAGGCCACGGGGGTGAGCACGGTGCGCGGGTCCCGGTGCAGCCCGACGCCGAGGCCCTTGAGCACGGCCTCCTTCTGCGTCCAGCACCGGGTGAGCGCCTCGGCCTGGTCGGCCTCGGGCAGCGCGGTCAGGGCGGCCAGCTCGGCCGGCGCCAGCCAGGCCTCCTCCGCCGCCTCGGCGAGGGTGCTGCGGCCGACCCGCTCGACGTCGACCCCGACCCGGGCACCGCGGACGACCGCCACCACGCCGATCCCGGCGCTGGCCGAGCAGCTCGCGTCCACGCCGGCGACCAGCACGGAGGGGCGTCCGGGCGGGTCGGCGAGCGGGACGGCGGAGGGGGAGAGATCGAGCACCTCACCGGCGAGGGTGCGCAGCGCCGCGCGGAGCAGCACCCGCCGGTCGCGGACGCTCGGTGAGCCCCGGTCGGCGTGGGCGAGCTCGGCAGCGGAGAGGAGCCGGCGGGCGGCGGCGACCCCGGCCGCGGGGACGGCGAGGTCGAGGCAGCGCAGGCGGACGGCCGCGCCGGCCGGCAGGCCGAGGCGCCGTCCGGGCTCGACCGCCAGTCTCGTCACCCTGCGTAGCGTAGAGATCGGACGCAACTCGTAGCGCGGAAGCGTGCACGGCTCACTCGAAAGGGACGACTCCTCGCCGGACGGCGCGTGGACCGCATACTCTCGGTTGACCGCCGACCGCAGTCGGCGCTTCCCGGACGACGCTGTCCGTCCGACGGGCCGCAAGGGCCCGAACACGGAGAGACACGAACACGGGCCCGCGGGGCACGTGCCGGAGGGAGACGCGTGGAGCTGCCAGGCGAGCCGGTCGCGGGCCGGGAGGCCCTGCACGGCGGTACCGGGCGGCACCGGGCCGACGGGACCGGTGCGGGGACCACCGGTGCCCCGCGGACCGTCGACGACCTCACCGACCCGGCCGTCGCCTCCGACCCGGCCGACCAGGCGATGTCCTCGGGCAGCCTGCCGCCCGACGGTGCCCCGCCGGCGCCCGAGGGGCAGTCGCTGTTCGGCCGGGGGCTGCTCTACGTCGCCGTCTGGTCGCTGCAGCTGCTGAGCGCCGTCGTCGTCTACCCGGTGCTCGCCCACCTGCTCCCCGCCGAGGAGTTCGGCCGGCTGGCGTCGGGCATGGCGCTCAGCCAGGTGCTGGTGGTCCTCGCCGTGCTGGGATTCGACCAGGCGGTGATCCTGCTCCGCGCCGAGACCGGCAGCGACCGGGCGGCCCGCTCGCTGGTCGCCGCCGGCGTCGGCATCGGTGCGGTGGTCACGCTGGTCGCCGTCGCCACGGCCGGGCTGTGGAGCGACACCCTCGGCTTCGACGGCGCCTCGTCGCTGGTGCTGGTCACCCTGCTGTGGACGCCGCCCTCGGTCGGCATCATGTTGTCCTCGGTCATGCTGCTCAGCGAGGACAGGCTCCGGGCCTTCTCGGTGGTGAACCTGCTCTACGGGGTCGGCGGCCAGGTCATCGGCATGCTGCTGATCGTGCTGCTCGACGAGCGGACGGCGATGGCCTACGCGCTGGGCTACCTCGGCGCGCTCGTCGTCACGATGCTCATCGGGTTCGTGCTGGTCAGGCCGCGCTGGGCGGGGATCGCCGACGTCCCGCTGGCCCGCCGCGCGCTCAAGCTCGGCGTCCCGCTGATGGTCAGCTCGCTGGCGGTCTACGTGCTCAACGCCGGCGACCGGTTGGTGATCCAGCGGGTGCTGGGCGCCGAGGAGGTCGGCCGCTACCAGATCGCCTACAACGTCGGGAACGTGGCGATCATCCTGCTCGGCATGGCCAGCATGGCCTGGGCGCCGCAGATCGCCGCCGTCCGGGACGAGGCCGCGCGCTGGGTGCTCATCGGCCGCTCGCGCGACGCGCTGCTCCGGCTCATGATGCCGGTGATCGTCGGTCTCACCCTGGGCGCCCCGTTCGCCCTGGTGATCGCCGCACCGGCCAGCTTCGCCCCCGAGGAGCTGCTGTTCGTCGTCTTCCTGGTCGCGGCGGCCGGCTTCCCGGTGCTCATCGGCAACGCCACCGCCCGCGCGCTGATCACCCTGGAGCACACCAACAACCTGGCGGTGGCGGCCATCGTCGCCGCCGTGCTCAACGTCGTCCTGAACGTCGTCCTGCTGCCGGTCTGGGGGCTGGCCGGCGGTGCCGCGGCGACCATGGCCGCCTTCATCGTGCAGACGGTGATGCACCGGCTCGCGCTGCCCAAGCACGTCCGCTGGCCGCGGATCCACTGGAAGCTGCAGGTCGGCGCCGCGACCGCGCTCGCGGTCGCCGCGCTGAGCACCCTGCTGCCGCAGGACACCACCTGGAACCTCGGCCGGTTCGCCGTCGCCGTGCTGTGCCTGCCCTGGTTCCTGCACCAGCTCAAGATCGCCCGCGCCGGGGACACCGGCGGCGTGGCAGCGCCGGACGGCGCACGCGCCACCGCCTGACCGGCCTCTGCTGCCCAGTGGGCAGTTCCGGTCGTCGACCCGGCCGGACACGCCGGGCCCGACGACCGGTACTGCTCAGCCGCGGGGGGCTCAGGCGGTGGAGCGATGCGGCCGGCCGGCGTCGCCGAGCAGCTGCTCGATCCGGTCGACGTGCGCGGACCAGCCGAAGCGGGCCGTCGCCTCGGCGGCGCAGAGCGCGCCGAAGCCCGGGTCGTCCCGCCGCCAGTCGAGCAGCCGGACCAGCTTCGTCGCGAACGCCTGGACGTCGGTGCGCGGCACCAGCAGGTCCGCCAGCGGGCCGGCGAGGATCTCCGGCACCCCGCCGACGTCGGTGGCCAGCACCGGGCGGCCGGACATCAGCGCCTCCAGCGCGACCCGGCCGAAGGACTCCGGCAGCTGGCTCGGGAAGAGCACCAGGTCGGCGGCGTGCAGCAGCGGGACGACGTCGCGCTGAGGCGGCAGCAGGGTGGCCCGGCCGGCCGCGACCAGGTCGCTGACCCGGCGGCGCAGCGCGTCGGTCTCCCCGGCGGGGAAGTCCCCGGCCAGCACGAGGTGCGCGGTGCCCAGCTGGTCGCCGGCGAGCTCCCAGGCGTTGAGCGCCAGGGTGAGGCCCTTGGCGGCCTCCAGCCGGCCGTAGAACAGCGCGATCCGCAGGTCCTGCGGCAGCCCGAGCTGCTGCCGGGCCTGCACGAGCTCTGCGTCGCCACCGAGCGGGTACTGCTCGGCGGGGACGGCGTTGTGCACCACGGTGATCTTGTCCGCGCGCAGGCCGTCGTCGATCCAGCGCCCGCGCATGAAGTCCGACACCGCGATGAACTGGTCGACCCCGCGGGCGATGACCGGCGTGATCCGCCGGCTGGTCAGCGCGTGGTGCAGGTGGGTGACCAGCGGGGCGCCGCAGCGGCGGGCGGACAACTGGCCCCACACGATGTGCTCGAAGCGCTGCAGCCAGACGACGTCGGGGCGCAGCCGGGCCGCCAGCGACGCGGTGGGCCAGGCGGTGCCGAGGATCGGCAGCGCGGTGACCGGGCTCGGCGAGAGCATCGGCTGCGGGCCGTGCAGCGTGATGCCGGCGGCCTCGAAGTCGGCGCGCATGTTCGGGGTGTCCGGGCCCAGGAGCGGCGGCCCGTGTACGACGTGCACGTCGTGGCCGCGGGCGGCCAGGGCACGGGACACCTCGAGGGTGTTCACCTCGATGCCGCCGACCCGCTCGAGGGTGAAGGCCTGGGTCAAGATCCTCACGAGGGGGTGTGCTCCAGGAGTCGCCAGGGGCCGTCTGCTCCGGCCGCGCACAGCCAAGGTATCGGCTGGAGCTGTTCGTCAGGTGTGGCTGAGGTGGACACCACGTCTGCTGCCCCCCGATGGGGTGATCCGGCCGCGTCGGCGGGGGCGCCGGACCAGCCCGCTTACCCTGAGGTCATGCAGACCCTCGCGGACAGTGACCGGCCCGGCGTGGGCGTGGACCCCCGGGGACGACGACGCACCACGGCCCGGCGGCCCGTGCAGGTCCTCCTCGGTGGGCTGGCCGCGCTCGGGCTGCTGGTCGGCTGCGGGTCGTCGGATGCGCCGTCCGAGCCGGACACCAGCTCCGACGAGCCGCAGGTCGTGGACCTGGAGGTCGGCGGTCAATCCGCGGTCGCCGTCGTCCCGCCCGGCGACGACCCCACGGGGCTGGTGCTCTACGTGCACGGGCACGGGGAGACGCACGACTCGCTGACCGGCGGGAGCGACCAGAAGCGGGTGACCGACCGGCTGGTGGCCGACGGGTACGTCGTGGCGGCGAGCGATGCGCACTTCAACGCCTGGGGCAACGAGGCCTCGCAGCAGGACTACGTGGCGCTGGCCGCGGAGCTCAAGAGCCGGTACGACACCCCGCAGACGTTCCTGCTCGCCGAGTCGATGGGCGGGGTGGCCGCGCTGCAGATCCTGGCGGGCGACCAGATCCCCGACCTCGCCGGCCTGGCCGGCATCTCCATGCTGGTGGACCCGACGGTCGCGGCGGACACCGAGTACGGGGAGGAGTTGCGCGCCGCGTACGGCGGGCAGCTGCCGACCGGGACGCAGAACCCGCTGAACATCCCCGCCGAGCAGTTCGCCGGTGACCCGATCCGGCTCTACATCGCCCCCGAGGACTCCACGGTGGTCTACGCGGAGAACGCCGAGCCGTTCCTGGCCAAGCTGCAGGGCGTGGCGGACATCAGCGCGGTCGGCTGCGAGGGCGGGCACATCGACCCGTCGTGCTTCCAGCCCGACGACCTGGCCGAGTGGTTCGAGGCGAACGCGCTCGTCCCGGGGTCCGGCAACTAGCCGGACCCCGGGACGGGTCGGTGGAGCAGGGTCAGCTGCGCGCCCAGGTGGCGACCCAGTCGATGTAGATGTGGCCGGCGCTGCCCGCGTTGGGCCGGCCGCCCTCGAGCTCGGTCTCGGTCTGCAGCACCCAGCGCATCGGGTTGGTCGGGATCGCCCGGGCGTTGTTCGTCGTCCAGGACTTGCCGTCCATGGTGTAGGTCAGGCTGCCGGGCGCCCACTCGATGACCGCGGTGTGCCACTCGGTCGTCGCCATGCCGGTGTCGACCGACCAGACGTTGTTCGACGGGTTGCCGCTGGTGTCGTGGGCGAAGCCGGAGGCCCGCCCGCCGACACTGCCCTCGGGGAAGTCCAGCTCGCCCTGGGTCCAGTTGTCGCTGGCCGGCCACAGCAGCCAGGCCACCTTGTAGCCGGGCACCTGGTCCATCTTGAACCGGACGGCGTAGCGGCCGTAGGTCTGGCTGGCGATCGGTGGCGTCAGGGCCATGACCTGGGCGCCGGAACCGTCACTGTGGAGGTACTTGTCCAGCAGGCCGTCGCGGACGCTGGTGGTGGTGGCGCTGTTGTAGCGGCCGTTGCCCGAGGTGTCGGTGCCGCCGTCGTACCCGGCCCAGCCGGGGTAGGTGGAGGCGAAGGAGCCCAGTGGTGCCGCCTTGGTGAAGTCCTCGGCGAGGGTCTGCCGCCAGCCGGGCAGGTCGCCCCGGGGGACGGCGGTGCCGCTGGAGACGACCGGCGCGGGTGCGGCTGCGGGCGCCTGGGTGGTCGGGGCCGGCTTGGGCGCCGGAGCCGTGGTCGTGGGGGCCGGCTTCGGCGCAGCGGTGGTCGGTGCGGTGGCCGCCGTGGTGGTGGCCGGGGCGGGGGCGGCGGTCGTCGGGGTGGCGGTGGGCCGGGGGGCGCGGGTCGGTCGCTGCGCCCGGATGGCGGCCTCCTCGTCCCAGCCGGAGCCGGCGGCCGCGTCACTCACCACGGGCGCGGATGCCGGGTCGGGACGAGCGCCCGTGTGCTGCGAGATGGCGGTTCCGCAGAAGGTGGCAGCGAGGGCGACCGACCCGGCGAACAGGCGGCGGCGTGATCGGTTCGTCTTCATCGCGTCGAAAGCTAGCTGTGTAATTACAAAAAACACAGAGCGGATTGGCGCATGTGCGCACAGCCACATCACGCGTCACATCTGCACCAGCAGTGACCGTACCGAGACGATCGGTAACGAGACCGACCAGTTCAGCGTTGGCTCCGCCTGTCTGAGAGCAGACGTGACCACTCCTGGCCTCGACGAGGCAGAGCGGTCACTTCTCGGCGCGGGCGGCGTCCCCGGCGGTGTCGGACATGGACCAGGCGGCGACCCAGTCGATGTAGACGTGCCCGGACGCGCTCGGGTCGGGGCCCTCCTGCTCGAGCTGGGTCTCGGTCTGCAGCACCCAGCGCATCGGGTTCACCGGGATCGCCGACGGGTCGGTCGTCGTCCAGGACTCGTCGTCGAGGATGAAGGTGAGCCGGCCGGGCAGCCACTCGATCGTGGCTGTGTGCCAGTCCGTGGTCGACATCCCGGTGTCGATCTTGAAGGCGTTGATGCTCGGGTCGCCGGTGATCTCGTGGGAGGCGCCGGAGATGTCGTCGCCGAGGTCGGCCTCGGGGAAGTCGATCTCGCCCTCGGTCCAGTCGTCGCTGGAGGGCCACAGCAGCCAGGCCACCTTGTAGCCGGGCACGGTGTCGGTCCGGAACCGGACGGAGTACCGCCCGTACTGCTGACCGGACCACCACTTCCCGTCCGGCGTCGGGGTCAGGGCCATCACCTGCGGGGTCGTCCCCGAGGTGTGCACCCGGACGTCGACGATGCCGTCCTCCACCGTGGTGGTGCTGCCGCTGTCGTAGAGCCCCTGGGTGGCCTGCGGGCGGCCCAGGTCCCGGGAGGTGTCCCGGGCGCCGTCGTAGCCGGCCCAGCCGGGGTAGGTGTCGGCGAAGTCGCCGGTCCCGGCGTCGGAGTCGAAGTCCTCGGACAGGACCAGGTCCCAGCCGGGCAGGTCCTCGTCCGGCGCGCTCGAGTCCGGGCCGGTCAGCAGGGTGCCTCCCACGGCGACGACGCCCACGGCGGCGACGAGGTAGGTCCACGGACGGCGGCGGGTGCGCTGCCACAGCGTCGGGCGACGCTCGGGCGCGGGCTCGACGGCCACCGTCTCCGGCGCGCTCACCTGCACGTCCGCGCGGGATCGGCGTGCTGCTGGGGCAGCTGTGCCGTACCGTTCCGTCTCACGGGGGACCGGAGGAACGGGGGCGGGGATGCCTTTCGACGCTGGGGCCGCGGGTCATCCCGGAGAGTTCCGTCTGCACTGCGTGCCGCCACTGTCGGCCGTGGCCGACCAGCCTCCGCCACCGGAGCCCACCGGGGCGCCGTGCTCGTGCGGGCACCGGAAGCAGGCCCACGAGCACTACCGAGCGGGCAGTGACTGCGCGCTGTGCGGCTGCGGGCGCTTCCACCGCTCGCTGCGCGCGCGGTTCCGCCGCTCAGCGGGCTGAGCGCGGCCCGGCCGCGCGGGCACCCGGTCGCGGTGCGCTCCATGGTGCTCAGCCTCCCTGTCAGCGGCCCGGTCTGCCGTAGTTCTCGCCGCAGATCTCGTCCGAGGTCTTCGCAGCGGGGCGTCCATCTGGTTTGGTTGGACGGTCGCCTGGCTAGTTGACCATGATGACGTCCTGCGGAGGGGGTCCCACCATGCGCGTGAGCACTGACACGTCCCCTGCCCGCCATCTGCACGTGGTCCCCGATCTCGTCGCTGCGCCGGTACAGCCGGTCCAACGTCGGAAGGCGCCCCGGAAGTGCCGGACCCAGCTGTGCACCTGCGCGCACGCCCGCGAGGCCCACGACCACTACCGCAGCGGTTCGGACTGCGGGATGTGCGACTGCTACCGCTTCGACCGCTCCGGCCCGCGGTTCCAGCTCCGCGCCTGAGCACCGCCGGCTGACGGCACCCGCCCCGGAGATGCCGAAGACCCCCTGACCCCATCGCACGGCGACGGACCCAGGGGGTCTTCGAGTGATCAGGCGGACTGGGCGTCGGCCGTCTCGAGGTCGGCGACGTTGGTCGCGACCAGGCGGGCGGCCGGGGTGGTGCTGGCCTTCAACGACCGGTTGCGGTCGACCTTGCCCTTGTTGTTCAGCCGCTCGATGACCAGGGCGCGGAGCACGCGCATGCCGTCGCGCCAGGTGTTGAGGTTGCTGGTGCCGTGCAGCCGCTCGTACTCGAAGCTCGGGACCTCGACGATGCGCAGCTTGCCCTTGGCGACGCGCGTGTTGATCAGGGTCTCGATCTCGAAGCCGTCGCCCCAGGTGCGCTCGGTCTGCCCGTTGTCGCTGGCGTTGAGCTCCAGGACCGGCAGGCAGTGCGCCCAGAAGGCGTTGTAGCCGTAGCAGAGGTCGGTGTAGCTGGTGCCGAACAGCAGGTTCGCCGAGCGGTTGAGCCACCGGTTGCCCCAGGCGCGGACCCGGGTGATGTCGGAGCTGCCGCCGCCGTTGGCGAAGCGGGTGCCCTTGGCGAAGTCGGCGCCGGCGGTGAGCGCGGCGACGTAGAGCGGGATCTCACGCGGGTCGGCGGAGCCGTCGGCGTCGAGCATGACGACGATGTCGCCGGTGACGGCCTCGAAGCCGCACGCCATCGCGTTGCCCTTGCCCAGGCGGTTCTGCAGCACGATCTTCACGTCGGGGCGCAGCGACTTCGCGACCTCGATCGTGTCGTCGACGCTGCGGCCGTCGACCACGATGATCTCGTGGACGTCCTCGGGCATCAGCGAGAACACGTGGGGGAGGTTCTTGGCCTCGTTGTACGTCGGGACGACCACGCTGACCTTGGGGGCGCGGGTGTCGGTCGTGCGAGAGGCCTTCATCTCGACCACGGTGTTACGGCGCATGAGCCGGACTCCTCCTGTGAAAGGAACGGGCCGGTTTCGCCTCTGCTCACCGCCGGGCTAAGGCGACCAATTGCGCCCGGCGGGTCATCGCTTCCCCGTTGTGCAGGTACTGGATGGACGGCGGGGAGTCGGTGACGATGTGCCACCTGCTCCTGCCCGAGTGCCACCCGGTCGGTTGACCGGAAGACCCCCGCGGCGACCCGCCCTCACTCAGCGTGTTCGCCGTTCGGGGACTTTTCTACCGGAGAGGGTCAGTTCTGTAAACCGGATCTTGGTGCGTTCACCCGTACCGGTGGTGATGTTCACGGCGTATTGACGCAGGTCACAGCGGCACTTTGCAGGCGGTTCGAACACGCTGTGTATGCGGATGAGGCCATTGCGTCACAGTCGCTCGTGACCGGCTGCAACCGCATCTGTGATCGACAACCACGCTACGGACAGTGCTGACCACGTGGCGTCACATCGAGCGGCGGGTTCCCCGACAGCAAGCGGTCACGGCTCGCGGGAATGAACCGGACGCTGGGTGAGATACGTAGCCCCGGCCGATGCCGCGCACAGCGTCGGCCGGGAAGGGACGGGAATACTCAGGACATGACCGAGGTCACGCCCCGGTGGGAACCCTCCGGGCACGCAGCCGCGCGACGAGGTAGCTCGAGGCGGTGAGGGCCGTGCCCTCGACGATGGCCCAGGCCTGGCCGACGCCGGCGCGGCCGCCGGAGCGCAGGTGCCGCAGGATCCCCAGCGGCAGGGTCCGCGAGACGTAGGTGCGCTCGCTGGAGAGTGCGGTGTCGCTGCCGGTGAGCTGGCTGACGAGGGCCTTGGAGCGGCCCTCGGCCTGGCAGCGGCGCCGGAAGTAGGCGCGGGTCACCCGGTCGGGGGAGACGTTGTGCCGGCAGACGGCGTCGGGCGCCATCACGATCCGGGAGCCGTCGAAGGCGCCGCGGGCGCGGATGGCGAACTCGGTCTCCTCGCAGCCGGCGGCGTCCTTGCCGAGTCGGCCCATCATCGGGTCGAAGCCACCGGCGACGGTGAAGGCGCTGCGGCGGAAGCTCATGTTCGCGCCGATGGGGTTGCGGATCTCCGCCCGGGTGGTGGGCAGGCCGGCGTAGCTGCAGCCGACGACCCAGAGGAACTCGTCGGGGAACCAGTCCGGCCGCGGGGCCTTCCAGGCCGGCAGCACCCAGCCGCCGACGCCGAGGACCTGCTCGTCGCGGTAGGCGTCGAGCTGGGCGACCACCCAGCCGGGCTCGGCGGCGGCGTCGTCGTCCAGGAAGGCGACGATGTCACCGGTCGCGGCGGCCACGCCGGTGTTGCGGGCGCCCGACAGGCCCTGCTGGCCGGCGTTGGCCAGGCAGCGGACGTCGGGGAACGCGGCGGTGGCCCGGGCGAGCAGCTCGTCGTTGTGGTCGGAGACCAGGACGATCTCGGTCACCGGGCTGGTCTGGGCGCGCAGGCTGGCCACGGCGGCGCTGATGTCGTCCCAGCGCTCGAGGGTGTACGCGCAGATGATGGCCGTGAACGTCAGTTCGGCCGGGATCGAGCGGTCGACCGACATGCCGGCCAGGTTACAAGGCCGGTCGCGGGCGAGGAGGTCGCTGCGCCGACGTCCCCCCGTCCGGGTGACCTGCGCGGACGCCGTCCGTGGGTCCGGTGCCGTTGGGTCGGTTGGGACGAGCGGGACGACGCGCCGTGACGGACCGGTCACCTGGCGGGTTCGGAGCGCCGTACCACGTTAGCGTCCGCTCGCCCTCCTGCGAGAACGCTCGCGCCGCTGGGGGAGGGCAGCAGCGAAAGGCAGGGCCCGTGCGCGGTCTCCAGGTTGGTCTGTCCCCGTCGGTCGTCCCGGCGGGTGCTCCTGCCGTGATCGGGGGCAACGTGCTGCTGTTCGCACCGGCCGCCGCCCGCGCTGCCGCCCGCCGCGCCGCCGCCTCGGGCGGGCCAGTGCGGCCCGCGATGTCCGCAGCCGCGATGGCCAAGCCCTGCTCGTGCGGGCACGGCAAGCAGGCCCACGAGCACTACCGCCGCGGCAGCGACTGCGCGATGTGCTCGTGCGCCAAGTACTCCCGGCCGTTCCTCAGCCGCTTCTTGCCGCGCTGACCGCGCGGGCGATGCGCACGGTGGCGATGACGGCGGCCACCGCCACGACCGCGAGGTAGCTCCGCTCGGAGACCCGGACCCACGCCTCGGTCCAGGGGAAGAGCAGTGGTACGCCCGGGCCGGAGGCCAGGTCCCGGAGCTGGTGCAGCAGGACGCCGACGGCCAGGCCGACGAGCGGGATCCGCCACCGCGTCAGTGCGGCTGCGCCGGCGAGCAGCACGGCTGCGGTGATCAGCGAGTGGGTGACCGGCCGGCCCCCGCCCTCGGCGGCGATCCCCGGCCAGAACCAGTAGAGCGGCACGTGGTCGACGTCCAGCAGGACGGACCCGGCCAGCGCCCACGGGGCGATCGCCCGCCCGCGCCAGGGGAGCAGTGCGGCCAGCAGGAGTGCAGCGGTGACGAGGTGGCCCGGCTCGTCGATCAGCCCGGCGAGGACCATCGGCCAGTGCCGGTAGGCGAGCGCGGCGTCCAGCGCGACGACGAGGAGCAGCCCGGCGAGGGGCAGCAGCACGGTCCAGCGTGAGGACCCGGCGGCCTCGAGCCAGCGCGGCGTCGTCCGCGGCGGCGCGGGAGACGAGGTCATGCGCAGATACGTCCGGTCGGGCTCATTGCTGGGGAGGCTCGGCGCATAGAACCGGCACCGTACCCGGACGTGATGTCCGGAAGGACGCCCATGGCGTCGTCCCCGAGCTCGACCCGGGCGACGGAGGCGCTCACACTGATTCGGCCGGCCGGCCCTTCCGAGTCGGCAGGTTGACTCCCTGGCCCTGCCGGTCTCACCAGTCTGAGCAGCGGGAGCGTGCAGCCAGTAACGATGCCCTCACCCGACGGAGGGGAGGCCGTTGACCCCCGAATAGATACCTAGTCAGTGTCGTAACTGCGTGAGCGTTCACGCGCCGTCACTGCTAGGGAGTTTCGTTGACGTCAACACCAGTGCGGGGCGGTTCAGCCGCCCTCGGAGTCGAGCGACCGGCTGGGCCGCTCCTGCGGCAGCGGGCCGACATCGCGGCCCCCGGGGTCGCCATCCTCTCGGCCTCCATCACGCGGTCCCGCCCGGCTGCTGACCTCGAGGTCGCCATCCCGGCCTTCAACGAGCACTCCCGGCTGCCCCGGACCCTGCGGCGCACGGTCGAGTTCCTCGCGGAGCAGCCGTACTCCTCCCGGGTGGTGATCGTGGACAACGGCAGCAGCGACGACACCGTTGCGGCCGCTCGTGCGATCGCGCTCTCGACGGACCCACGGGTCCCGGTCGACGTGGTCGGCTGCGCCCGGCCGGGCAAGGGCGCCGCGGTGCGCCGCGCGCTGCTCAGCAGTCGCTCGCGCTACGTCGGCTTCTTCGACGCTGACCTCGCAACGCCGGTGGAGACGCTGGCCGCCGCCATGGCCGCCCTGGACGACGGGGCGGCAGCGGCGATCGCCTCGCGGCACCATCCTGACTCGGAACTGGCCCAGCGGCAGCCGCTGACCCGGAGGGTCGGCGGCGCCGCCTTCCGGGCGCTCTCCCGCGGACTGGTCCCCGGCATCCGGGACACCCAGTGCGGGTTCAAGTTCTTCCAGCGCGAGGCGGTGACGGCGGCCCTGGTGCAGTGCCGGACCACCGGCTTCTCCTTCGACGTCGAGCTGCTGTGGCGGCTCTATGCCGACGGCGGGCGGATCGTCGAGCTCCCGGTGGTGTGGACCGACGACGAGCAGTCCACCTTCCGCCCGCTCCAGGACGGTGTCGCCAGCTTCGGCGCGCTCCTGCAGGTCCAGAAGCTGCGTCAGTCGTGACCGCGACCGAGGAGCCGACCACGAACATCACCGGATTGGCCGGCGCCCGGGTGCTGGTGCTCAACTGGCGCGACGTGCGGCACCCGCAGGCGGGCGGCGCCGAGCAGTACATGCACGAGATCAGCCGCCGGTGGCGGGCGGCCGGCGTCGACGTCACCTGGTTCACCGCTCGGCCGGCGGGTCAGCCGGCGTACGAGGAACTCGACGGCATCCCGACCTTCCGGGCAGGCAGCGACCTGTCGCTCTACCCGCGCACCGCAGCGCAGTTGCTGCGCACCCGTGGCCGCTTCGACGCGGTGGTGGACTGCCAGAACGGCATCCCGTTCTTCTCCCCGCTGTTCGCCGGGCAGGGCGTGCCGGTGGTGCAGTTGGTCCACCACGTGCACCAGGACCAGTTCGCCACCCGATTCGGCCCCGTGGTCGCCGGGTTGGGCCGGCTGCTCGAGCGGAACGTCGCGCGCATCGTCTACGGCCGTCGGGCCATCGCTGCTGTGTCGCCGTCCACCCGTACCGAACTGCGGCACCGGCTGGGCTTCCGCGGGCCCATCTTCGTGGTGCCCAACGGCACCGACACCCTGCCGGCCGGAGTCCGCCAGCGGGCGGAGCGGCCGACGCTGGTGCTCGTCAGCCGGCTCGTGCCGCACAAGCGGGTGGACCTGCTGGTCGGCCAGCTGGCCACGGCTGCTGAGCAGGTCCCGGGGCTGGCCGTGCACATCATCGGAGACGGCCCGGAGCGGTCCCGTCTGCAGGGCCTGGTCGCCGACCTGGCGCTGCAGGACACCGTCACGTTCCACGGCCGGTTGCCTGACGCCCAGCGTGACGAGCTGCTCAGCCGCGCCTGGGTGACGACGTCCACCTCGGCTGCCGAGGGCTGGGGTTGCTCGGTCATCGAGGCAGCAGCGTGGGGTGTCCCGTGTCTGGCGCTGCGGGCGCCCGGCATCCGCGACTCCATCCTGGACGGCGAGACCGGCTGGCTGGTCGAGCGGGCCAGCGACTTCGGTCCTGCCCTGGTCCGCGCGATGCGCGAGCTGTCGTCGGATCCGCGCGCCGCCGAGGTCGCCGCAGCCTGCCAGGACTGGGCGCGTTGCTTCACCTGGGACCGCAGCGCCGAGCTCCTCGCCGGCGTGGTGCTCGACCAGCTGCAGAGCGCTCGAGCAGCGGCCAACCGGCGTTCGGCCCGCTCGGACATGGCGGTGCTGGCCGACTTCCGTCGTCCGGCGGATGCTGAGCTGCGCTCGCTGCTGCGGCCCACCGACGAGGTCGTGGTCACCGGCGACCACGCATCCGTGGTGCTCAACGGCTGCGACGAGTTCGACGCCACCACGGTGCTGGGCCGTCTCGGCGCTGCCGACCCGACGCTCCGGCTGATCGACCGGCGGGAGCTGCTGGCCGGCCCGGCAGCCCCGCCCCCTGGCCAGAGCACGACTCTGCTGGCCGGCCTGACGTGAGCCGCTGGACGACGGTGGCGGAACTGCCGCCCCCGCCCATGCCATCGGTGCTGCCGGCTCCGGTGGACACAGCGGTCAGGGCAACGACGAACGGGTCGACGGTCGGGACGGGCAGCAGCCTGGTCTCCGTCTCGGTGGCACTCGTCGGCGGCCTGAGCTACGGCTGCAGCTTGCTGATGACCCACCTGCTCGGCGCGGCCGAGTACAGCAGCTACGCCGCCGCCCAGTCGCTGCTCGGCATGGTCGGGATCGTCGCTGCTGCGCTCACGCCGCTGCCCCTGGCGCACGCCGTTCGAACTCATCCGCGGGGTTCGAGAGGACGGCGGGATGGTGTCGCGTTCGCGTGGACCGTCGCCGCTGCCGCAGGTCTGCTGTCGGCGTTGGTCACCGGCGCGATCGCGACGACGTTCGCCGGCTCGGGGCTGGCACTGGCGGTCGGCGCCTCGGCGCTCGCGCTCTTCCTCATCGCGCCGATCGACGGTCTCCTCCAGGGGGAGCTGCGCTTCGTGCGGTTCGCCTCGATCAAGGTGGCTGAGATCGCCAGCCGGGTGGTCTTCAGCGTGGCCGCCGTCCTCCTCGGCTGGCACGCGGGTGGCGCGCTCGTCGGATTCGCCGTCGGGGCGTTCGCCGTGCTCCTGATCGTCCCGCGTGCCCTGTGGCGCGACTCGGCGTGGCGCCCGCAGGTGCTCAGCGATCGGTGGAGGTGGGCCGAGACCGGCGACATCGCGCTCACCCAGCTGGTCGTCTCGGTGCTGATCGGCGCCGACGTCGTCCTGGTCGCGGTGCTCGGTGACGGCTCCGCGGCCGCCGCCGGCTACCAGGCGCTGTCCACGCTGGCGAAGGCCTCGGTCTACGTGGCGGCCGGAACGGCAGTCGTTGCCTTCCCGCTGCTCCGCAGCGCCGGCGTCGACGTCCACGACGTCGTGCGGTCGACGCTGCGCTCCTTCTCACTGCTCTCCCTGTCCGCGACCGCGGTCGTCGCCACCGTGCCGGGGGACCTGCTCGGGCTGGTGCTGCCGGCCCGCTACGCCGGGTCCGATGCACTGCTGCCGGCGCTCGCCGTCGCTGGCCTGGGGTACGCGACCATCGCGTTGCTGGCCACGGTGCTCCTCGGTCTGCGCGCGTACCGCCGCAGCCAGCTGGGTCTGCTCGGGGCCGCCCTCGTGCTGCCGGTGTCGATGCTGGTCGGCTGGGAGGCCGACTCGGTTCGCGGGCTCGCGCTCGGCGGTGCGCTCGGAGCCGTGGCGGCCGCTGCTGCCCTGTGGGCGCTCGCCACCCCGTTGCTCCCGTCGGGCAGCACCGCTCGGCTGGCCAGTTCTCTCGTCCTGGCGGCCGGGTTGTTCGCACTCCTGCAGGCAGCCCGCCCGCACCTCGTGGTGTGGCTGACCGCCGTGCTGGTGACCGGATGCGCCGTGCTGATCGGGATGCGCCGTGGACCGAGGTCGGCGGCAGCAGTCGAGTCGGCGGCCGACATGCCGGGGCAGCGCGGGCTCCGTGTGCTGCACCTGGGCTTCGAGGACCCGGCCATGCCCGGCGCCGGCGGCGGCTCGCTGCGCACCCACGAGGTCAACCGTCGTCTGGCCACCCGCGATCACGTGACCGTGCTCGTGCAGCGGTTCCCCGGCGCGCTCGACCGGGTGCAGGACGGCGTCTCGTACCGGCACATCGGCATCGGCAACGGCGCGAACAGGCTGACCCGGTTGCTCGGCTACATGGTGTGCCTGCCCGCTGCCGTCCGCCGGCACGAGGCGGATGTCGTGGTGGAGGACTTCTTCGCGCCGATCTCCAGCCTCGGTGCCCCAGCGTGGACCGGTCGGCCGACCCTCGGCGTCGTCCAGTGGCTCAACGCCGAGGACAAGGCCCGCCAGTACAAGTTGCCCTTCCCGCTGGTCCAGAAGTGGGGCGTGCGCCGTCACCGACGGTTGGTCGCCGTCTCCCTCGACGTGGGGCAGCAGCTCCAGGCGCTGAACCCGGACGCCGAGGTGGACGTCATCGGCAACGCCGTGGCGCCCGAGGCGTTCGTCCCGCGACCTCGTCTCGGCGTGGACGTCGTCTTCGTGGGTCGGTTGGAGACCGAGCAGAAGGGGCTCGACCTCCTGCTGCACGGCTGGGCCGCGGCGTGCACCGACCTCGGCGCACGGCTGCTGGTCGCCGGTACCGGGCCGGACGAGCGGCGGTTGCGGGACCTCGCCGACGAGCTGGGCATCTCGAGCCAGGTCGACTTCCTGGGCTGGGTCAGCGGCGCGGAGAAGTACGAACTGCTCGCCTCCGCCCGGCTGGTCGCCATGCCCTCCCGGTTCGAGACCTTCGGGTTGGTCGCGCTGGAGGGCATGGCCACCGGTACGCCGGTGGTCGCCTTCGACCTGCCCTGTCTTCGTGAGCTGCTGCCCGAGGGCTGCGGCCATCGGGTGCCCGACATGACCGCCGATGCCTACGGCGAGGCCCTCCGCGCGCGGTACACGGACCTCGCCTGGCTCGAGCAGGCACGAGCTCGGGGGCGGGTGCTGGCCGGCCACTACGACTGGGATGCCGTCGCCGACCGGCAGCGCGCGGTGTACGCCGCTGTCGCCGGTGCCGCGGCATCGACTCACCCCGACCTCCGAGAGGCCATCCAGTGACCGCGATCGCGGAGCACCTGCCCACCGCACCCTCAGTCATCACCACCCACCGCACGCCGCGGGCGCGGCGGCTCGCCGGCGCGGTGTGGACACTGCCCCTGGTCGCCGGGCTCGTCGCGCTGCTGGTGCGGGCGGTCGGGCTGCGCACCTCCAACGACGTGTTCATCGACGAGCTGCTGTACGCGCGGTTCGCCGACCAGGTCGCCCACGGGCAGTGGCCCGGTGCCGACGGAGTCCCCTTCTTCCTGCACCCGATCGGCTCGTTCGCACTGGACGGGCTGGTCGTCAGGGTCCTCGGGTTGTCCGGGTCGACGATCGACCTGGTCCTGCAGCTGCGCTGGGTCAACGCCGTGCTCGGGGCGCTCACCGTGGTGCTCGTCGCCGTCCTGGTCCGGCGGCTGGCCGGCCCCAGGATCGCGGTGCTCGCCGCGGTCGTCCTCGCGTTCGACCCCTTCGTGCTGCGCAGCAACGGCCGGGTCATGATCGAGACACCGGCGGTCCTCTGGCTGCTCGCTGGGTGGCTGGTGCTGCTGATCGCACGGGAGCGCTCGCTGCAGCGCCCGGCGGTCCGGTGGGAGCTGGCAGCGGGGCTGCTGCTCGGTATGGCCCTGGTGACCAAGGACATGACGGTGGTGCCTGGCCTGGGCGCCGTGGCGCTGGCGGTGATGTGGCGACGGACGCTGCCGGTGTGGACGGCCGTGCGGGTGGGAGCGGCGGCCCTGGTGCCGTACCTGATCTCCATGGCCGTGGTCGCCTCTCTCGGGCTGCTCCCTGAGTGGGCGGAGCAGAAGCGCCTGGGCGCCGAGCGGATGCTCGGGATGCAGCAGACGACGGGCTTCAACGCCGCCGGTGGCGGGAGCCTGGGTTCGCGGCTCGTGGACGAGCTCGGGCGGTTCGGCACCAGCTACGTGCTGCTCGCTGTCTGCGTGCCGGCAGGTCTGGTCGCCTTGTTCAGCGTGGTCGCGGCCCGCCGGTTCATCGGGCTGATCGCGGTCTGCACCGGGGCGCTGGGTGTGTACGCCGTGGGCTTCGGGGCCGCCGAGGAGCAGTTCGGCTACTACGTCGTCGTCACGGCCGTGCTGGCTGTCGCGGTGGCGCTGCCCGAGTTGGTGGCTCGCCGTCAGGGTCTGCGGCGATCGGTGGCTGTGCTCGTCGTGCTGTTCACCGTGTCGAGCGTGGTGCTCGGTGTGCAGTCCCGTTTCGTCTCCGACGACTCGTTCCGCGAGGTGGAGGCGTGGCTGGGTGACGAGCTGCCGGTCGGTGCCGAGTTCGCCGTGACCGGGGATGCCGCCGAGCTGGCTTTCCCGGAGTACGCCGTGGCGCCGTCCCTGATGGACCTGCGCGATGACGGTGTCGACTACGTGCTCACCAACGGCAAGCCGGTGACCGAGGGCTACGGCTACGCCGCGCCGGAGCTTCTGGACTGGCTGGCCGCACACGCAATGCCGGTGCTCAGGGTCGAGGGGCCGAGCAATGGCGAGACCGTCGTGTGGCAGCTCGATCGGGACGCGGTCGACGACGCGGTCGACTCCGGCACGACGATCCCAGCGGTGCGCACCGCGGCTCGGTGAGCACGGTTGCGACAGACCGTCCATGGGCGGCCACGGTGAGGCAGGCGCAGCAGCCATGCAGGCCAAGGCGAGCCAGCGCTGGACTCGGGTCCGTCGTGCCGACGAGGCACCGCCTTTCGGGCCGCCTGTCCGGAGTGCCTTCGCGCCACCCGGTCGGTCAGCTCTTAGCCGGCGAGGGCGTCGATGAGCGAGTCGGCGAGGTCGTCCGGGACATCAGGGGCGGCGCTGGTCGGCGGAGTGGCCGTCGGTTCCGGTGACGTCGACGTCGTCGGGGTATCGGAGGGCGCGGGCGTCGTGGGTGCCGCCTCTGGCTGCGGCGTGGGCTTGGTCGGCGTCGGGGTGGTGTCGCCTTGCCACGGCCGGGGGTGATTCATCGTCGGCTGGCGGCTCGGTGCAGCGGACTGTGTCGCCACGGGCCCGCTCCCGGTGTTCGGCATGCTCGACGCCGTGATCGGCGAGCTGGCCGGGTGGCCGGTGCTCCCGGCAGCCGCTGCGGCCTCCGACGGCTTCGGAGCAACCGTGATCGGGGCGTTGCTCGCCGCCAGACTGCTGCTGGTGGGGGAGTGGCCCGGGGGAGTTGCGGGCGACTGCGCTGCCGGATCGGGGCTGGCAGTGGCCGCAGCACTGACTCTGGGCGGGTCTTCCGAGGCGGAGTCGGTCTCCGGTGCCGGCACCGCCGTGTCGGGTGCCGCGACGGCGGGTAGGCCGATGGAGCTGGCGGTCACGGCGCCGGTGAGACCTTCGCCGCTGAGCGCCTCCAGGGTGTCCTGCGCATCATCCGGGTTGGCTGCCATGTCGGCCGCGATGGCGTCGTGCAGCCCGAGGTTGCTGGAGGATCGGGCAAGAACCGGAGCGACGGCGATGATGGCCAGGGCCGCGCAGGCCAGGAGTCGCTGAGGCGCCCGACTAAGGCGTTGCGGGACCAGGACGTACGGGTGCTCGGACGGAGCGACGGGGGCTGCGTGCCGTCGCCCGACGAGCTGAACGGTTGGTAGCGGGGACACGGACGCGACCGCCCGGTGCGGAACCATGTCGGCGAAGACGGGTGCCGTCTCGACGGGTCGGTGCCGGCCCGTGGTCTCCGGGCCCTGTCCTGCTTCGAGCACGCTCGTTCTCTCCCCGTGAGGCCGCCGACCGCAACCGACTGCCGCGACGATAAGTCGATTGGCGAACAGTGCCTAGACGATCACTGCGTGTCGTCGGCCGACACGCCGTCACGTGCACGAACCGGCAGAGGAACCGTTCCAGCAGTCCAGGGGTGTCTGCTCCGGTCCGGCCCGGCTGCGGTCGTCAGCGTCAGGGTGCGCATCCGGCGTCTGCCGTGCTGTCGTCCGGAGCAGGCGGAACCACGGCGTGTCAGCCCGGGGCGCGCTGTGGGAGGTGCGCGTCGCCGGCGATGGGGTGCACGCGGTGGATCCCGATCTGGAATTGACGTGGCCGGGCAAGATGGGAACTGTCGGTCAAGACCTGGCCGCGCCCAACCCGGCGCACGGCCGCGCGCAGGGACTGCTGCCAGCGATGGAGCAGTGCGCCGCCCGCTGCTCGGACTCCGGCAGCGCTCGAGCGGCGTCACCGACGGCGCCGGGCCCTCAGGCGGTGGCGGCGGTGGCCTTGAGCGGTTCCCACCAGGCGCGGTTGTCCCGGTACCACTGCACGGTGAGTGCCAGGCCGTCCTCGAAGGGCATCCGGGGGGCGTAGCCCAGCGCGGCGGTCTTGGAGTAGTCCACGGAGTAGCGCAGGTCGTGGCCGCCGCCGCGGGGGTCGACGATGTGGTCGACGGAGGACCAGTCCCGGCCGGTGGCCGCCAGCAGCTTCTCCGTCAGCTCCCGGTTGGCAGTTCCCGGCCGCCGCCGATGTTGTAGAACTCCCCGGCCGCGCCCTGCTCGAGCACCAGCTGGATGCCGCGGCAGTGGTCGTCGACGAACAGCCAGTCCCGCACGTTCGCCCCCTCCCCGTACAGCGGCACGGAGAGGCCGTCGAGGAGGTTGGTGACGAACAGCGGGATCACCTTCTCCGGGAAGTGGTAGGGCCCGTAGTTGTTCGAGCAGCGGGTGATGGAGATGTCCAGCCCGTAGGTCTGGGCGTAGGCCCGGGCGATCAGGTCACTGCCCGCCTTCGCCGCGGAGTACGGCGAGTTGGGTTCCAGCAGGTGGTCCTCGGTCCAGGAGCCGTGCTCGATGGAGCCGTAGACCTCGTCGGTGGACACGTGCACGACGCGGCGGACCCGGTGGCGCAGCGCGGCGTCGAAGACCTGCTGGGCGCCCAGCACGTTGGTCAGCACGAACCCGGCGGCGCCGGTGAGGGAGCGGTCGACGTGGGACTCGGCGGCGAAGTTGACCACCACGTCGTGCCCGGGCAGGGCGGCGTCCAGGTCGGCGGCGGAGCAGATGTCGCCCTGCACGAACCGGTAGTTCGGGTCGTCGGCGACCGGGGCCAGGTTGGCGAGGTTGCCGGCGTAGGTGAGCTTGTCGAAGACGGTCACCTGCGCGTCCTCGAAACCGGGATAGCCACCGGTGAGCATGGTGCGCACGTAGTGCGAACCGATGAAGCCGGCACCGCCGGTGACCAGGACGCGCATGACCGCAGACGCTAACCGGCGCAGGCGCCCCACCGGTGACCAGGCTGTGACGATCCGGTCACTGGCGGTGCAACGGCTGGAGGGCATACGTCCGCCAGCCCACAGTCGTCCACCCCTGCCCGGACCCGGTGCAGAGCCGACCGTGGGGAGGAGATCCGGCCGCCTCACCGAAGCGGCATGCACTTGAACGCCTCGGCGTGCTCGGCGGTGCCCGTTCCCGGCCGCATGTGCAGCCTCCGTGCGGGGACCTGGGAAGAGCGCACCCTCGAGCCCCGCCATTCTCGGGTCGACATCCCGTGGCTGTTCCCACCGGCACCTCAGGCTCGCAATGACGCGACTGCGATGAGGAAGGACGGCAGCGCTCCGTGTCGACCCGTATGCGTTGCGCTACTCCTTTACGAATCGGACCCGTAATTGTCCGTGTCGCCAGCACGAAGAGACCTCGGGTGGGAAGGTGCTGGTCGACCGGAAGCTGTCAGGGAGATGGGCATACACCCGGGACCTGCGATTACGCTGCCCATCCCCGGGTGGACGGTTCCCTCGCGCGAGGGATGACGAATGCGGATCGTCTGGTCCTCGGACGACCGGTATGCCAGTCTCATCGGGACCACGGAATGGTGTCGGACGCACTTCCGGTACCCGTCCTCTCGCACTTCGTGAGGCCGCTGGGGCCGGTCGTCGGCCGATCGGCGAGTCATGAGGTGTGGAGTGGGGTCACCGGCGGTCGATGCGCTGGAGTTCGCCGTCGAGACAGCGCTTTCCCCGGGCGAGATCCGTGCGGCCGGGAAGCAGGCGGCGACCGCGGGGCGCTTCGACGGTGCCATCCGGGAGAACCTGGTCACCGCCGGGTCGGTGTCCTATGCGGTGGTCCACCCCGAGTCCCTCGCGACCCTGATGACCATGGTCGTCAGCTGGCACGAGCTGGGTGCTGAGCGGCGACGCGTCACCCTCATCGTCCGGGGGCACGTCGTCGTCCGGGGACGGCTGCTGGGGGTGCCGGTCGGTCGCGCGAGCGTCCCGGCGCTCGAGCCGGCGGCGCAGTTCGCCAGCACGCTCCGAGGCCTGCTCGGAGAGTCGCGCATGCCCGGGAGCAGTTCGAACCGGTAGCCGAAAGTTACCGCCCAGTAGCTGTCCGTGGCGAGATCGGAACGTTCGGCAATCGTTCCGTCACTCGGTGTGAAGTCTCTCACACTCGAGAGTCTCGCCGCGGAAGCGCTGAAGTCGATCTGTCGACCTTCCGTGCAGGTCGGCCCCGCGTGTCGCGCTCTGTAGTCGGTCCGTGCACCGTCCGTTGACAATCCGGCGCGCGCCGCGGCTGACGCGGCGGGCTGGCAGGCGATGGGTCAGAGACGGTCTACTCGCCGTGCACCCCGTGGAGGCCGGCTCATCGGCGAACGTCCTCGTGCGGCACCGGAACCGGTACCGATCGGAATGAGGTCTGACCGTGACAGCCCTGATGGTCGCGAACGATGGCGGCCACCTCATGCAGTTGGTCACCCTGGCCCCCCGCCTGCCGGTCGACGAGGACCGGTTGTGGATGACCGTCCCCACGGCGCAGACGCGCTCCCTGCTGAGCGGGCAGCGCGTGCACTGGATGGCACCCGCCCCGACCCGGGACTGGGCGGCCGTGGTCCGCAACGCCTGGGAGTCCCGCCAGGCCTTCAAGACGGAGGACATCACCGCAGTCGTCAGCACCGGTGCGAGCCTGGCGCTGTCCGTCCTCCCGATGGCCCGTACCCATGGCATCCCTTGCTACTACCTGGAGAGTGCCACCCGAGTGCACGGTCCGTCCCTGTCAGGTCGCTTGCTCCGTCGGGTCCCCGGCATCAGCCTCTTCACGCAGCACGAGTCGTGGTCAGATCGGCACTGGTCCTACGGCGGGTCCGTGTTCGACGGCTACGAAGGCGTCAGCCTCGAGCGGGCCGACGACACCGTCGCACTGCACAAGGTGGTGGTGTCGCTGGGGACGTCGGAGTCCTTCGGCTTCCGGCGACTCGTCGAGAGGCTGCTCGCCGTCCTGCCCGTGGACACCGACGTGCTCTGGCAGACCGGTTCCACGGACGTCGCCGGACTGGGCATCGACGCCCGGCCGCGGGTGCCCGCAGCGGAGCTGTTCGAGGCCATGGCCGACGCTGACGTGGTCGTCGCCCATGCCGGCACCGGCAGTGCGCTGGCGGCCCTGCAGGCGGGGAAGTTCCCGGTCCTGGTCCCGCGACGTCCGGAGCACGGCGAACACGTCGACGACCACCAGTTGCAGATCGCCGGCATGCTCGGGGAGCGGGGTCTCGCGGCCACCGCTGAGGTCGACGGTGTCACGTCCGACCTGCTGCTGGCCGCGGCCGGGACCCGGGTCCGTCGGCGCGGTGACGCAGCCCCCTTCGCGCTGGTCTGATCCGCCCCAGGTCCATCGGCCGGGCTGTCTCCGTCGCGGGCTCGGCAGGTCCTGGGCCGGACTCGCGGCGCATCGCCGGTCGTCCCGCCGTCCTCCGTGCACCCACCCGACCACAGGCAGCCGTGATCCCGCGGGATCGGTCGTGCCCTGTAGCGGCCGGGTCGACCCCTCGTCCTCCTGGAAGGAGCTCAATGCGTCCCTCTGCGCGCGCTCTCCTCGCCTCAGCCCGAAGCACCGGTCAGTTGTGGCGGTCCTTCCCGCCGGCGCCCAACTCCACGGCCCGGCACCGTGTGGCGTACGTGGGCTGGTCCGGCAACGGCAACCTGGGTGACGACGCGATGATCGCGGCCCACCGCAGGTTGCTGCCCGGGTGGGACGTGACCCAGGTGCCGAACCACGGCGGCTTCGCCCCGCTGTCCGGCGCTGCGCTCCGCCGGGTGGCGGTGATCTGCCTGGGTGGGGGCACCCTGGTGCTCAACGGCCACTTCCGGGAGACCCTGGAGCGGTTGATGCGCGCCGCTCCCGACGCCCCCCGGGTGATGCTCGGTGTCGGCGTCGAGGACCTGGAGTTCCGGGAAGGCCGCCGAGCTGCCGTCCTCAGCGAGGTGGCCACGTGGCGCCCGCTGCTCACGGAGTTCGAGCAGGTGCGTGTCCGGGGGCCGCTGAGCCAGCGCACGGTGGCGTCGATGGGACTGGACAGCGTCGTCGTCGGGGACCCGGCCATCGCCCTGCCCGACCAGTCTCCCGGTGACCCGACCGGTCAGCGGCCGTCGGACCGCGCACGCATCGGCGTCAACTTCGGTGTCACCGACGACCTCTGGGGAGGCGACCACGCCGCCTTCCGCTCGACGGTGGTGGCCGCGATCGGCCGGCTCGTCGGAGCAGGGCACGACGTGGCCTTGCTGGCGACCACGGTGCAGGACCGGGTCCATCTGAGCGAGGTCGCCAGAGAGTGCTCGGCCGCGGGGGTGACGGTCGCCGGACCGAACAGCGTCGGCCTCGCCGCGCTCGACACCGCGCTGAAGCGGTGCTCGGTGGTGGTGGGGGAGAAGTTGCACGCGCTCGTGCTGGCCGCCCGGCTGGGCATCCCGACCCTCGCGCTGGAGTACCGCCCCAAGTGCCGGGACTTCCAGCTCTCGGTCGGACGGGGGGACTGGGTGCTGCGCACCGACGACCTCACCGTTGAGGCGCTGGTGGACTTCGTGACTGCCGGGCTCGCTGCGGCCGAGGAGGACCGGGCCGAGCTGCGGCGGTCCGTCGAGGACCTCGGCCTCCGGCTGGAGCGGGCGGCGGAGTCGATGCGACTGGCCATGGGGAGGGTCGCGTGAGCGCCGTCGACCCGGCTCCCGAGGTCGAACTCGTGCACTGGAACCCGCGGCGTCGGGTGTCCCGCTTCCTGCCCGGGAGGATCACCCGGCCGGTCGGCAACTTCGGCGACCTGCTCGGTCCGATGGTGGTCCGCGAGATGCTCCGTCGGGCCGGCCTGACGTCTGCGGTCGCCGACGGCCGGCTGTTGTCGATCGGTTCGGTCCTGCACTTCGCCCGGGACGGCGATGTCGTCTGGGGCTCCGGGGTGAACGGGAAGAGCCTGGACGCGCCAGTGACGGCCCGCCGGCTGGACGTGCGAGCCGTGCGAGGGCCGCGCACCCGAGCGGTGCTGCAGGAGCGCGGCATCGCAGTCCCCGAGGTCTACGGGGACCCGGGCCTGCTGGTGGGGCAGCTCTGGCCGCGGGAGTCCCTGCTGCGGCCGGGCCCCCGCAGCCCGGTCACCGTCGTCCCGAACCTGCACGACGCCCCGGCGCACGCCCGGACGCCGGGTCTCCTCGACCCGCGGACCGACGTGGGTGAGGTCCTGGCCCGGATCGCCAACAGCGACTTCGTCGTCGGCTCCTCGCTGCACGGCATCGTGGTCGCGGAGAGCTTCGGCATCCCGGCCCGGCTGGTCCGGCCCGGTGCTGAGCCGCTCTTCAAGTACGAGGACTACTACGCGGGCACCGGTCGACCTGCCCCCCGTCCGGCCGCCTCGGTGGAAGCCGCGATGGACGCCGGTGGTGAGCCCCCCGCGGTCCTCGACCCGGCGCTGGCGGCGGCCTTCCCCCGGGACCTCTGGCGGTGAGCGGCATCCTCCGGGTCGGCGTGGTGGCGAGCGACGACGCACGCGACCCCGCCGCCCGCTCGGGCACCCCCCACGGCGTGCTGTCCGGATTGGAGTCCCTCGGGGTGGACGTCCCCGTGCTGCGAGCAGCCCCGCCGGCCGTGCTGGAGCGTGGCGTGGCCCTGGTGGCCGGGGGGCGTGGGGCGGAGCAGGGGATGCTGGACCAGCGGTTGCGAGCCCGGGGCTCCCGCGGTCTCTACTCGGCGTCGGTGGCTCGGCTGCGCGGCACCGCCGCCTCCGCGAGGGCGCGGTCGACCGCCGTGGACGCGTGGGTGCAGATCGGTGCCGGCTTCTCGCTGGCCACCACGGCGCCCTTCCGGTGTACGACGACATGACCGTTCCGCAGGCGCTGCAGCACGGCTACGGCCGTTGGCCGCACGTCGGTGCGGGGACGGTCCGCCGCCGGACCGATCTGCAGCGGGAGGTCTACTCCTCGGCCCGTGTCTGCTGCACGGAATCCTCCTGGGCCGCCGCTGCCATCGCCCGGGACTTCGACGTCCCGTGGGACCGGCTGGCCGTCGTCGGCACCGGCACGACCGAGGTGGGCCTGAGCGCCGCCCGGGACTGGTCGGTTCCCCGGTTCCTGTTCGTCGGGCTGGACTGGCAGCGCAAGAACGGCGATCGGGTGGTCCGGGCGTTCATCCGCCTGCACAGGGACCACCCGCAGGCGACCCTCGACGTCGTCGGTGGACATCCGCCGCTCGACGTCGCAGGAGTCCGCACCCACGGGGTACTGCGCAGGGACTCCCCAGCCGACCGGGCCCGACTCGCCGAGCTGTTCGCCGTGTCGACCTGCTTCGTGATGCCCTCGCTCTTCGAGCCGGCCGGCATCGTCTTCACCGAGGCGGCCGCTGCAGGGCTGCCGAGCGTCGGCGGGACCGTGGGAGGGTCCATCGACCTCATCGGCGACGCCGGCCGGGTGGTGGACCCTGCCGACGACGGCGCCGTGGAGACGGCGATGCGCGAGCTCGCCGACCCGGCGACAGCTGCCCGGCTCGGCGGCGTGGCCCGGGCCCGAGGCGAGCTCTTCACCTGGCGGGCCGTCGCGGCCCGACTGCTGGACGCGCTGGGCTTCAGCCCGCCTGACGGCACCCGGCCCGTCCTCCTGCCGCTGCGCGGCGCCACCGTGGAGGGTCACCGTGCCTGACGCCCGACAGCCCGGCTCCGTCGTCCGGCCCGTCCGCGTGCTGCAGTCCGTGCGCCTCGGCGGCGGGCACCCCAGCTACGCCGACCACGTGGCCGCGGCCTCGGACCCCGTGCGGGTCGAGCTGCTGTCCTTCTCCTACCGGACGGCGCTGACCGGGCACTGGGACGTGCTGCACGTCCACTGGCCGGAGAACCTGATCCGGCGCCGGAGCCGGCCCCGGCGGGCGCTGCGTGCGGTGCTGTTCGCCCTGCTCCTGCTGCGGATTAGCGTCCGGCGGCCGGGCGTCGTGCGCACCGTGCACAACGTGGCCCCGCACGAGCCGGGCCACCGGTTCGAGCGCGCCCTGCTCGCCGTGCTGGACCGGTGCGTCACCTGCTTCGTCCGGCTCAACGACGAGACGCCGGTGCGCCCAGGCGTGCCGGTCGTCACCATCCCGCACGGCCACTACCGCGACGAGCTCGACCCGGCAGGCGACCCGCCGACAGATGACGGCCGGACACTGCTGTTCTTCGGGTTCCTGCGCCCGTACAAGGGCGTCGACGCACTGGTCGAGGCGTTCGGCGAGCTGGCCGACCCCTCCGCGAGGCTGGTGATCGCCGGGGAGCCGGCGAACGCGGCCATGCGCGCGCTCGTCGAGGAGGCTGCAGCGGCGGACCCGCGGGTCGAGCCGCACCTGACGTTCCTCTCCGACGAGGACCTGGGCGCGCTGGTGCGTCGCGCGACCGTGGTGGTGCTGCCCTACCGGGAGATCCACAACTCCGGGGTCCTCTTCGCCGCGCTGTCGCTCGCCTGCCCGGTCCTGGTGCCGGAGAACGCGGTCACCGCCGCGCTGCGGGCCGAGGTCGGCGCCGACTGGGTGCGCGGGTTCACCCACCCGCTGACCGCCGGCGACCTGTCCTCCGCTCTGCGGCAGGCGGCGGACCGGGACCCGGCTGCGGTGCCCGACCTGGCCGGGCGGGAGTGGTCGGCCGTGGCCGATCGGTACGCCGAGGTCTTCCAGGGGCGGGCGTCGACGGGGGCTCGGGCATGACCGACGTCGTCGTGGCCCTGGTCTCCGACACCTGGACGGACGCGGTCCGCCGGGGGTTCTACTCCACGGCCGACCAGACCCTCCAGACCCTCTTGACCGCCGAGCAGGTCGGCACCGTGCTGGTTGCCGACCACCCGCGTGGTGTCGCCTCGCAGGTCCGTCGACGGCTGCAGGGCGACAGGCCGGCTCCCCGCCGGCCCGGGATGCGCGGGGTCCGTCCGCTCAGCCTGGTCACCCCGCCGCCGGTGTCGGTCCTCGCGTTGGGCCGCCGCTATCGCGCGTACGACCTGCAGACGGCCGTGGCAGCCCGCCGGCACGGGCTGCAACGGCCGGCGCTGGTCACCTTCAACCTCTGGCACGCCGCGCTGGCCGACTCGCGCTGGGCCGGGCAGCGGGTCTTCTACGCGCAGGACGACGAGTCCGCGATCCCCGCGCACGCGGCGCACCGGGACCAGACCCTGGCCGCCTACGAGCGGATCGCCCGCAGCGGCATGGCCGTCGTGGCGGTGTCCCAGGTGCTGCTGGACCGGATCGCCCCGGTGGGGCCCGGCCTCGTCGTTCCGAACGGCGTGGACGCCGAACTGTGGTCGGTCCCGCCGCCGGCGCCGGTCCGTCGACCCCGGCCGGTGGCCTTCTACGCCGGCACCGTCGACGCGCGGCTGGACCTCGGCGCCTTCCGGGCGCTGGCCGAGGGCGGTTTCGCGGTCCGCGTCGCCGGCCCGATGGTGGACCCGGTCGTCAAGGCGGAGCTCGCAGCCGTCCCCGGCCTCGAACTGCTGGGCTCCCGCCCCCGGGCGGAGGTGGTCCAGCTGGCGCAGAGCAGCGACGTCTGCGTGCTGGCCCACCACCGCAGCCCGCTCACCGAGGCGATGTCACCGTTGAAGTTGTTCGAGTACCTGGCCTCCGGCACCCCGGTCGTGGCCACCCGCCTGCCGGGCTCCGCGGTCGCCGGCGACCGGGTGGTGTGGGTCGAGCCGGGTGGCGACCACCTGGCCGGTGCCCGGCAGGCGCTGGCCCTGGGCCGCCAGCCCGAGGCCGAACGTCAGGCGTGCATCCGCGAGATGTCCTGGCGGGCCCGGCACCGCCCGCTGCTCGAGCTGATCGGGGGCGGCTGGTGAGCGCCGCGTCCCCGGGCACCATCGTCGTCCTCGCGTCCACCGCGTACGACGGCCACCAGCTGACCGACCAGCGCCTGGCGCGCGCGCTGGCAACGGACGCCACGGTCGTCTACGTCGACCCACCGGTGCCGGTCTTCGGGCTGGGGAAGCCCGGCCCGGTCCCGCGGCGCCGCCGTCGGGTCGACGGGCTGACCGTGCTCTCACCGCGGATGCTGCCGTGGGGGCGGCGGCGCGGGCTCGCTGTCGTGACCGGGCTCTGGGTCGGGCTGGTGGTGCGCTGGGCTGCTCGGCGGGCCGACCGTCCTGCCGTGCTGGTGACCGCGGCACACCCGGTCACTCTCCGGGTGCTGCGGTCGTGGCGGTCGGAGCTGCTGCTCAAGGACGACTACGTGGCCGGTGCGGCGTTGATCAACGGCGCCGGCGCGCGCATCGCCCGGCACCGCAGGGCGCTGCTCGCCCGGGTCGACGAGGTCGCCGTGGTCACGCCGGTGCTCGCCGACGCAGCCGCCGCCATGGGCGCCCGGACGGCGGTGCACGTCCTCCCGCCCGGCTGTGACGTCGACGCCGGGCGCGTCGACGTCACCGACCTGCTCGCCGACGTACCCACCCCCCGGGCGGTGTTCATCGGGATGGTGAGCGACCGGATCGACTTCGACGTGCTCGAGGCGGCCTGCGACGCCGGCGTCACCGTGGTCGCGGTCGGCCGGCAGCAGCCCACGTTCTCCCGCCAGGACCGCTGGGAGGCCCTGGTCGCCACCGGTGCGCTCCGCCCGCTGGGTGAGCGGTCACCCGAGGTCGTCGCGTCACTGGTGCGAGCCTGCGACGTGGGACTGGTGCCCTACACGCAGAGCGACTTCAACCGGGCGAGCTTCCCGCTCAAGCTGCTGGAGTACCTGGCCGGTGGCCTGCCCGTGGTCGCATCGGACCTCCCGGCGGTCCGCTGGCTGGCGGCTCCGCACGTCCACCGCACCACGGGGCCGGACGACGTCGCGGCGGCACTCGCCGCCGCCCTGCTCGACGCCCGGGACCCGGCCACCGCGCAGGTCTGCGAGGCGTTCGCCGCCGAGCACACCTGGGCCCGACGGGCGAGGCGTCATGCGCAGCTGCTTGCCGGCTGAACGCGGGCGCCGGTCCCGGCGCCCGCGTCGCTGCTCACTTCGTGGGCACCACTACCACCGGCAGGCCGGTCTCGGCCATGACGTTGTCCGCGGTGACCGTGACCGTCGGCGGTGCCAGGACGGGGCCGTACTTGGCGTCGGCGGTGAAGGTGTTCCGGTCCAGCGACACCCGGGTGATCGTCGCGTCGCCGCGGACGTTGACCGTGTAGTTGCCGCCGCTGAGCCGGTTGCCCGCCACCACGACGTCCTGCAGGTAGAAGGGGCGCAGCTCGCTGCCGAGCATGATCGCGGCGTTCCCCTGGTCGCCGGTGCCGTAGTTGCGCGGGTCGAGCGTGTTGCCCGTGATGGTGATGTTCGCGCCGCCGGTGCTCTGCACCGCATCGGGGTGCAGGTCGCCCTTGCGGACCATGGCGTGGATCCACGAGGCGTCGACGGTGGTGTTGCTGCCCGCACGCGCGCCGTCGTTGGTGCCCCGCACCTCGACCCGGCGCAGGGTGTAGTTCTGCCAGCCGATGCCGATGTCGACGATCCCGGCCCCGTCCAGTTCGCTGTCCTCGACGACCAGGTTGCGGTAGGTGCCGCTGGTGGCCACGACCATGTTGGTGGCCGAGGCGCTGCAGGTGATCCGGCTGTTGCGGATGACCACGTCGTTCGCGCGGATGGTGATGCACCCGGTGAGGTCGATGCCGTCGATGACGGTGCCCGACTTGAACACCGTGAGGTCGCCGACCTGGGGGGTGAGCCGCACCCCGGCCGGCACGCCGGTGGTGTCCGGCCCAGCCCCGGTGCTCGGCGTGGTCAGCGCCGGGGACGCGGGCACCGGCGTGACGCGGAGGGTCTTGTCCACCGTGGAGCTGACCTTCCCGCTGGTGAAGCGGGTGCGCACGGCGGTCAGACCGGACCTGCCGGTCAGGTCCACGGTCGCGGTCGCGCGCCAGGTGCCCTCTGCCGCCGTGACCGCGGTGGTGCTGCCGAGGACGGTGCCGCCCACGGCGAAGGAGACGGCGGTCAGCGGCGAGGACGCGACGGCCGTCAGCTCCACCGGCTGGGCGGGAACCGGCGCCATGTTGATCGAGTGGCCGTCGTAGGCCACCCACATGGACGAGGCGGCGTCCGCCCGGTCGACGGGCAGCGCGGTCAGGACCGCCACCACGGCCAGCGCGGCCCCGGTGACGGCGCCGGCGCGACGCACCAACCGACCCCGTCCGGAGCGATGGGTGCACGTCGGGTGCTGCGTCGTCATGGGACTAGTGGTCGGCAGTCCCGCCGCCGGGGTGGATCGCCCGACCGGGTGGGGTCGCCCATGACCTCTGTCACACCCACCAGGGGATCCGCCGGACCGCGACAGAGCCCCGCAGCTCGCACCTCCATCCCACACCGAAGCGACAGGGAGTTCCGTGTCCGACGAGCTCGTCCGTACACCGACGTCCGTCGTCGTGCCCGCCCACGACGAGGCGCAGGTCATCGACCGGTGCCTCACCGCACTGCTGAGCCGGTCGGAGCCAGGAGAGTTCGACGTGGTCGTGGTCGCCAACGGCTGCTCCGACGACACGGTGGCGCGCGCGGTCGCGCACGGCTCCGCCGTCCGGGTCCTCGACCTGCCGGCCGTGGGCAAGACCGGAGCGCTCAACGCCGGTGACGCGGCAGCCACGGGCTTCCCGCGCATCTACCTGGACGCGGACGTCGAGCTCAGCACCGAGGCCGCCCGTGCCATGGCCCGGGAGCTGCGCGCCGGTCCGGCCCTGGTGGCCGGTGCCCGGCCGCGCCCCGACCTGACCGGGTGCTCGAGGTGGGTCCGTTGGTACTACGACGTCTGGCTGGCGCTGCCGGTGCTCAACGACCGCTACGTCGGGTCCGGGGTCTTCGCGGTGTCCGAGGCGGGCCACCGACGGCTGGCGCCCTTCCCCCCGGTGATCGCCGACGACCTCTACGCCCGTCGGGTCTTCGCCCCAGCGGAGCGGGTGACCACCGAGCCGGGGTTCACCATCTTCCCCTCACGCGGGCTGCCCGCCCTGGTCGACCGGCTGGTCCGCGTCCGGGCGGGCAACGTCCAACTGGAGTCCGGGCAGCTGCCGATGGGCACCGCGGAGGCCCCTCGCGGAGCCCGCGGGCTGCTCGCCACCCCTGGGGTGCCAGCTGCCAAGAAGCTGCTGTTCCTCGGGCTGGGTGCCGTGGTCCGCGCCGGAGCCTGGGTGAAGGCCCGCCGCGGCCGCACCACCGTGTGGAACCGCGACGAGTCCTCGAGGAGGGCAGCATGAGCGAGGCCCCGGTGGGGGTGCTGGTGGTCGGGTACAACTCACCGGACTGGCTGGCGCGGTGCCTGGACGCACTGCTGACGGCGGTCGGTCCGGACGTCGAGGTGGTCGTCCTGGACAACGCCTCCGAGCCGCCGCTCACCCCTGTCCTGACGCCGCACGCGGGCCGGGTGACGGCCCTGCGGTCCGAGGTCAACGTCGGCTTCGGTCGGGCGTGCAACCTTGCCCGCCGGTACACGACCGCGCAACGGCTGTTGCTGCTCAACCCCGACGCGTTGCTGCGACCCGGGGCGCTGGAGGCCCTCGTCGCCCACCTGGACGCCCACCCCCGCCGGGGCATCGTCACCGGCCGGCTGGAGCGCCCGGACGGCTCGCTGGATCCCTACTCGGCGCTGGGCCGGCCCTCGTTGTGGAGCGAGGTCTGCTTCGGTACCGGCCTGTCCACGGCCTTCCGCCACGCCGCCTGGGCCAACACCTTCGACCTCCACGGCTGGGCGCGGGACACCGAGCGGCCGATCGGCGTGGTGTCCGGCTGCGTGCTGCTCGTCCGCAGTGCGCTGTGGGATGCGCTCGGTGGGTTCGACCCGCGCTACTTCATGTACGGCGAGGACGTCGACCTGAGCACGCGTGCGGCGGAACTGGGCTGGGAGCGGTCGTTCGTGCCGATCGTCGTCGCCACCCACGCCGGCGGGGCCTCGTCGTCCTCGGCCGGCAAGACGGTGATGGTGCTCCGCGGCAAGGCGACCTTGTACCAGCGTCGCCGCTCAGCCGTCCGCCGAGCGGTCTCCACCGGCCTGCTGCACAGCGGCGTCGCGCTACGCGCGCTGCTGGAGGTGCGCCGCCCCGCAGGAGAGCGGGTCTGGCGCGCCGCGTGGCGCAGACGCGCCGAGTGGCGGGGTGGCTGGGCGGCGGTACCCGCCGACGTGGACGCCGACCTGCCGCTCGAGCGGGTGGCGGCGTGAGCCGTTCAGCCGACCTCGTTGACCGCCCAGACCTGGTCGGTCTCGGACATCGTCTCTCCGTCGAAGACGACGCCGGCCGGAGCCTGGGCCGGTCCGTAGCGGCTGTCCGGTCCGTAGACGTTGCCCCGGAACACGACGTCGTCGAAGTGGGTGTCCTGCCGCACGTTGACGGTGTAGTTGCCCCCGTTCAGCCAGTTGCCCACGACCAGCACCTGCTCGAGCCGACGCTTGCCGGTCTCGCTGCCGAGCATGATGGCTGCGTTGTTCAGGTCGCCGCTGCCGTCCGCCGGGACGTCGAAGGTGTTGCCCCGGAGCGTGATGCCGGTGCCCTGGGTCGCCTGCACGCAGTCCGGGTGCAGCTCGCCCTGCCGGATCATGTCGTGGAACCAGGACCGCTCGATCAGCACGTCGTCGCCGAGCCGGGCGCCGTCGTTGGTGCGGTGGACCTCCACCCGGCGCAAGGTGTAATCACTCCAGCCGACGCCGATGTCGGCCGTGCCCATCCCGTCGATCTCGGTGTCCTGGACCAGCAGCCCGGTGGCGCCATCGGCGACCTGGACGACGTTGGCCGTGTCCGGGTCGGCGCAGCGGATCCGGGTGTTCTGGATGGTGACGTCGTCGGCGCGGACGACCACGCAGCCGGTGATGTCCAGGCCGTCGACCACGGCACCGTCCTCGGTGACATCCAGGTCACCGCTGGGTTCGAGCACCGTGCCGGGCGGGACACCGGTGTCGTCTGGACCCGGGGGGCTGGCCGGTCCGTCACCGGCGGACGCCGTCGTGGCGGGCCGGACGTAGTCGTCGCCTCCCTCGGTGCCGCAGCCGCCCACCAGCACGACGGCGAGCAACGCGACCAGGGCTCGGTGTCGGCGGGTCACGCCCCCGACGGTGGCACGGCTGACCGCCACCCGGATGTGACCTTCGCCTCGCGTCCGTGGGGGGCAGGTGCCGCATGGACCTGATGGACGTCGCCCGCGGGTGCCTGCGCCGGTGGTACGTGCTGCTGCTCGTCGTCCCGCTGGCCGCCGGTGTGGCGCTGCACCTGGGCCAGGGCGCGCGGGCCACGTGGTCGGCGTCGGCGACGTTGGTGGTCGTGCCCTCCCCGGAGCTGACCGCGGCCCGCGACCCGGCCATCGGCGAGGACGGTCCCGGCGACACCAACCCGTTCAGCTCCGCGGCCACCCTCGCGCTGCTGGTCAGCCGAGCGGTCGCCACCGACACCGTGCTCACCGGCCTCCCGTCCGGTGCCTCGGCCACCGCGAGCTGGGACGGCCTGCGCCCCAGCCTGCTGCTGCTGGCTGCCACGGGGGACGACCGCAGCAGTGCGGCGGAGGCGCTCGAGGCCACGGTGACGGCCGCGCAGCGGTCGCTGTCCGACCTGCAGCGAGCTCAGGGCGTCACCGCTGGCGCGGTCTTCCTCGCCATCCCGGGCTCGGACGCCGACGCGCCTGCGATCACGACCCCCGACAGGCGCCGGATGACCGTCGTCGTGGTGGGTGCAGGGGGGCTCGCGGCCGTCACGATCGCCGTCGCCCTCGACACCGCACTGCTCCGGCGCCGACGCGAGCGGGCCGCGGCCGCCCTGACCGATGACCGCCTGACCCCCGCGCTCAGCGGGGCGACCCGAGGAGGGCACCGATGAGGAGCCTCAACCGACTGCGCCTGCTGCGCTCCGCCCTGCAGGGCGCCAAGCGTCAGTACTACAACCGCCTCTGGGGCATGCACATCCACCCGACGGCGATGTTCTCGCTGTCGGCGTACTTCGACCGCACGTACCCGCGGGGGGTCCACGTCGGCCCGGACAGCTACGTCGCCATCGGTGCCACGATCCTGTGCCACGACCGCACCCGTGGCATCAAGGCCGACACCGTCGTGGGCCGGAACTGCTTCATCGGTGCCCGCAGCATGCTGCTCCCAGGAGTGACCGTCGGCGATGGGAGCATCGTTGCGGCCGGTGCGATCGTGACGAAGGACGTCCCGGCGGGCACGATCGTCGCGGGCAACCCGGCTGTGGTGATCCGCCGCGACATCGAGGTGGGGCGGTACGGGCGCTTCCGCTCGGCGGACGCCCTGCCCGACGCGGTCCCTGGGCCTGACTCGTGATGCCGTCGGCCGTAGGCCGGGTGCGCGGCCAGGGCGGCAGCCACCGGCTCCCGCTGGAGGACCGGCTCGCGCCACCGCCCGGCGCTGGACCGCCCGCGGCGCTGGCGGCGCTCTTCTGCGCCGTCCTGTTCGTCTTCCCGAGCGAGGTGGTGCTCGCCGGGCCGCTGAAGTCCAACGGCTCCCCGGGCAGGCTGATCGGGTTCGTCGCGCTCCTGCTGGTCGCCCTGGGTCTGGTCCGGGGACGCGGCCGGCTGCAGGTGCACCACCGGGTCGATCCGGTGGTCGTGCTCGTGCTGCTGTTCCTGGCCCAGGCCCTCTTCAGCTACGGGGTGGAGACCGGGCGGACGCTGAACGCCACTGCGGCGGCCACCAGCCTTCGGTACGTCCTGGTGCTCACCGCTGGGGTCGGGATCGCACTGCTCATCGCGGTGGCGGTGCGCGACCTGACGGGTGCCCGCCGGCTCCTGGGGTGGCTGGTCGCCGGCAGCGTGCTGAACGCGGGAGTGGGCCTGGTCCAGGCCATGGGCGCCACCCTCAGCTGGGCCGACGTCGTCCGGGTGCCGGGGATGGCGTTCACCTCCAATCCGGGGCAGCTCCGCGAACGGCTGGACTTCGTCCGGGTCCTGGGCACCACGTCGCACCCGATCGAGTTCGCCGTCTGCCTGGCGGTGACGCTGCCGCTCGCCATCCACCTCAGCCGGTTCGCCGGGACACCGGGACGACGGGTGGCCAGCGCGGCGGCTGCAGGGGTGATCGCGCTGGCGACGCCGTTCGCGCTGTCCCGCTCGGGCCTGCTGTGCATCGCCGTCGGGCTGCTCCTCTACGTCCCGTTCGCCACCCGGGCCCAGCGCTGGGCGGTGCTGGCCGGTGCGGTGCTCGCCCCGGCGCTGGCCGTCGTCGCCGTCCCGCGGGTGGTCGACGCGTTCGTCGAGCTGTTCAACGGCGTGGCCACCGATTCCGCGGCGGCCGACGACAGCATCTCCGGACGGTTGGCCGACTACGTCGGGGTGCAGGAGGTGTTCGACCGCAGCCCGTGGCTCGGGGGGGTGCTGACGTCCGGCGACGGGGTGCTGGACAACCAGTGGCTCGGTTTCCTGGTGCGCGGCGGCCTGGTGTCGGTGGTCGGCTTCGCCGCGCTGCTGCTGGGCCCGGTGACGTGCAACGTCATCGCCGCGCGCCTCGACCCCCGCGATCCCGAGCGGTCCAGCCTCGCGGGAGCGCTGGTCGCGGGCCTGGTCGCCTCCGGCGTCGCTGCCTACACCTTCGACACCCTCGCCTTCCAGCAGAGCGCGCTGCTGGTCTTCGTGCTGGTCGGCCTGACCTCCGTGGTCGTCCGCAGCACCTGGACCACGACACCACCGCCCGCACGGCCCCCGACGTCGACCCGCCCGATCGTCCACACCACAGAGACAGAGGAACAGTGACCTTCACCGACGTCCTGCGCGCCTGCGCCCGACGGTGGTACGTGCTCGTGCTCGTGCTCGCGCTGACGGCCTTCGGTGCTGTCCAGGCGCACCGGGCCGCGCGACCCAGCTACACCGTCACCGCCACCCTGGTGGTCCTGCCCTCCCCGTCGCTGGTCCAGGCCCGGCTGCCCACCTCGGGCAGCGGTGGGCTGACCACGAACCCCTTCAACGCCCAGACGGGCGGCTCGACGCTCGCCGCCGTGCTGGCCGATGCGCTGAACACCGCCGTGGTGCGGGACCAGGTCCTCGCCGGTGGCCGCGGCACCGCCAGCGCAGGCTGGGACAACCAGGCCGCTCAGCTGGTGGAGCTCTCCACGGTCAGCAGCAGCGCGGAGGACGCCACGGAGCTGATGACACGCCTGGTGGCCGGCGCTGAGACCGAGGTCGCCCGGGTGCAGCTGGACGCCGGGGCGCCGGCCGACCAGCTGTTCACCACTGCCGTCGGCTCACCGGCGGACTACCCCCTCCGCTCCTATCCCGACCGGCTCCGCTCGGTGGTCGGGCTGGCTCTGGTGGGGCTGCTGGCCGCCATGCTGGCCGCAGTCCTGCTGGACCGGCTGGTGCTCGCCGGTGCCCGGGCCCGGTCCCGTCGGCGACGTCGCCGTGCGGCACGGCGGGACGCGGCGCAGGTCGCCCCGGGCGAGGCGCTGGTCGGCGAGCGCGTCTCGTGACCTCGTCCGACGCGCAGCCGGCCGTGGGCGTGCGCGTGCCCGTCCCGGAGACCGAGCCGACGGACCGGACGGCGGGCACGGGCGGCCCTGTACCGGGGGATCTGCGCAGCCGGACGGTGAACTCGGCGTTCTGGGTGGCCGCGGACAAGTGGGTGAACAGGCTCGCCTCACTGGTCGTCTTCGCGGTCATCGGACGTCTGCTGGACCCCTCCGACATCGGGGTCGCAGCGCTGGCTGCGACCTTCGTGGCCCTGTTCCAGGTGTTCGCCGAGCAGGGCTTCTCGGACGCTCTCGTGCAGCGGAAGGAACTCGACCGGGAGCACCCAGAGTCGGCGTTCTGGGTGTCGCTGGGCAGCTCGGCGCTCCTGGCCGGACTGCTGGTCGCCTTCGCCGGCCCGATCGCCCGGGCGCTCGGTGCGCCGGAGCTGGCGCCCGTGCTCCAGGTCCTCTGCGTGACCCTGCCCCTCGCCGCGCTGAGCCTGACCCCGGCGGCGCTGCTGCAGCGGGACTTCGGCTTCAAACGGCTCACCCAACGGCGGGTCGTGGCGAACCTGCTCGGCGGGGTGGTCGGCGTGGTGGTGGCGCTCCTCGGTGGCGGGGTCTGGGCGATCGTGGCGCAGAGCATCACATCGGCCGCCGTCGGCGTCGTCGTCCTCTGGGCGGTGCTGCCGTGGCGGCCGCGTCTCCGGGTGAGCTGGCGGGCGGTGCGCGACCTGCGCGGCGTCGGGTTGTCGGTCATCGGCATCCAGCTGTTCGCCTTCGTCAACGCCCAGGCCGACAAGTTCGTCATCGGGGCGTTCATCAGCCCCACCGCACTGGGCTACTACTACGTCGGGACCCGGATCATCGGCATCCTCAGCGACGTGCAGACCGCGGTCATCCAGAGCGTGTCCTTGACCGCGTTGTCGCGGGTGCAGGACGACATGCCGCGGTTCCGCCGGGCGTTCCTCTCGCTGACCGCGGCCTCGGCGGTGATCGGCGTGTTCACCTACGCCACCTTCGCCGCGCTGGCCCCGGTGGTCGTCCCGCTCGTCTTCGGGACCCAGTGGGAGCGCAGCGTCCCGGTCGCCCAGATCCTCTGCGTCATGGGCGCGCTGAACTCCGTCCTGGTCTTCGACCGCACGGCGCTGATAGCGGCGGGCCGGTCCCGACTTGCCCTGCTCATCACAGCCGTCCAGTGCGTCGTCGGCGTCGCCGCTGTCCTCGTGTCGGTGCCGTGGGGCGTGATCGCCGTCGCGGTCGCCGTCACCGCCCGGCAGTACCTCGTGTGGCCGTTGCGGCTGCGCGCGCTGAGGTCGGCGCTGGGGCTGTCCCTGATCGCGTACCTGCGCCAGTGGGCGGCGCCGGCGCTGGCGGGGCTGGCCGTCTTCGGGACCGTGTCCGGGGCGTTCGCGCTGCTCCCGGCCGCCGGGTCGCTGTGGGCCCAGCTCGGCATGGTGGCCGGCGGGGGTCTCGGCGCGTTGCTGGTCTACCTGGGACTCGGGCTCCTGCTGTTCCGCGGCACCCTCACCGACCTGACGTCGGTGGCGCGCGGTCGGAGGTCCGGTTGACGTGGCTCGGCGCCGTCCAGCCACCCACCGGGCGGGAATCGACGACCGTCCGCGCCCGAGGGCCGAGACCCACCGGGTCGACGTGATGACTTCAAAGCGTGCTTACAGTGTGACGCAGTGTTCATCCGCAACAGATGTCATTACCCAGCGGTATCAGTGAAGCTGGTCGAGTCGGACGACGACGTCGGCACGGTCACGGCCCGGCGACGGGGAGAACACGACGGAGGACTTGTGACGACGGCGAAGACTGGTCCGACGACGAGCAGGGCGCGCGGATCGCACCGCGGATCGCCGTTGCGTACGACCCAGGCCGCGCTCAGCTGGCAGCCGGGGACCCGCGGCCGGGGGACCGAGGCCAGAAGGGCCTGGCGGTCGCGGTACGTCCGCGCCCTGCTGGTCGCGGACGTGCTCTGCGCTCTGGTCGGCGCTGAGATCGGTTACTCGGTGCGGTTCGACACCGGCGTCGGCCAGCTCGCGCGGACCGCGCCGGCGTGGTCGGTCGTCGTGCTGCCCATCGCCTGGGTGGTCGCCATGCTCGTCAGCCGCAGCTACGAGGACCGCTTCCTGTGGGCCGGTCCCGAGGAGTCCCGACGGGTCTTCGTCGCCGCGCTCTTCCTGCTGGCCACGGTCGGCACCGTCTCCTGGGCGGTCCGTGTCGAGGTGGCGCGGGGCTTCGTCGTGGTCGCCATCCCCCTGGCCACGGCCCTGACCCTGCTCACCCGCTTGACGATGCGGGCCTGGCTCCACCGCCAGCGCCGTCGTGGCCGCTTCCTCCAGACCACCCTGCTCGTCGGGCACCGCGGTGGGGTGGCAGCCCTGCACGAGCAGATGGACCGGGAGCGCTACCAGGGCTACGACGTCGTGGGCTGCTGCCTGCCGCGCCGGGTGACGATGGGCGACTCCAGCGGGCTCCCGGTGCTCGGCGACCTCGACGAGGTGATCGACGTGGTGAAGCGCTACGAGGTCGACACGGTCGCCGTGCTGCCGAGCTCGGAACTGGACGGCCCACGGCTCCGCCAGTTGGGTTGGGACCTGGAGCAGACGCGGGCAGAGCTGCTGCTCGCCCCGGCGGTGACCGAGGTGGTCGGCCCTCGCGTCAACATCCGCCCGGTGTGCGGCCTCCCGCTCCTGCACGTCGAGCGGCCGGAGCTGACCGGCATCCGGCGGCTCACCAAGAACGCCGTCGACCGGATGGCAGCACTGCTCGCGACGCTGCTCTTCCTCCCCCTGTTCCTCGGCATCGCGCTGGTGGTCAAGTCGACCAGCCGGGGGCCGGTCTTCTACCGCCAGGTGCGGGTCGGTCAGGACGGCCGGCCCTTCTCGATGCTCAAGTTCCGCAGCATGGTCGTCGACGCGGAGGCCCGCATGGCGGCGCTCGAGGCGGCGAGCGAGGGCAACGGCGTGCTGTTCAAGATGAAGGCCGATCCCCGGGTCACCCCGGTCGGCCGGTTGCTCCGCCGGTACTCCGTCGACGAGCTGCCACAGCTCCTCAACGTCCTGGTCGGGCACATGTCGCTGGTCGGACCTCGCCCTCCGCTGCCCAAGGAGGTCGAGCGGTACGGCTTCGACATGCACCGCCGGTTCCTGGTCAAGCCGGGCATCACCGGGCTCTGGCAGATCAGCGGCCGCTCGGACCTCAGCTGGGACGACTCCGTCCGCATCGACGTGAGGTACGTCGAGAACTGGTCCCTGGCGTTCGACCTCATGATCCTGTGGAAGACCCTGGGCGCGGTCTTCCGCGGTTCCGGCGCCTACTGACCGCGGTCACACCCATCGCGCCCACCACCACGAAGCGGAGCCTGCACACATGAAGATCGCCGTCATCGGCTGTGGCTACCTCGGCGCTGTCCACGCGGCGTCGATGGCCGAGCTCGGGCACGACGTCATCGGCATCGACGTCGACGAGCCCAAGATCCAGTCGCTGCAACAGGCCAGGGCCCCGTTCTACGAGCCCGGGTTCGAGGAGCTGCTCGGCACCAGCCTGCAGTCCGGACGGTTGCGGTTCAGCACCCGGATGGCCGACGCGGCCGGTTCCTCCATCTACTTCGTCTGCGTCGGGACGCCGCAGAAGCGGGGGGAGTACGCCGCGGACCTCCGTTACGTCGAGGCGGCCGCGGAGTCGCTGCTGGAGGTCGTGGCGCCCGGTGAGCTGGTGGCCGGCAAGTCGACGGTCCCGGTCGGGACGGCGGCGCGGCTGGCCGAGATGGTGAGCGGCAAGGTGCCCGGTGCGATGCTGGCGTGGAACCCGGAGTTCCTCCGGGAGGGCTTCGCCGTGCAGGACACCCTGCACCCCGACCGGCTGGTGTACGGCCTGCCGGCCGGTCCGTCCGCCGATGCCGCCCGCGCCCTCCTGGACGAGGTCTACGCCCCCATCGTCGCGGCCGGCACCCCCCAGGTGATCACCGACTACGCCACCGCCGAGATGGTGAAGACGGCGGCCAACTCCTTCCTCGCCACGAAGATCTCCTTCATCAACGCCATGGCCGAGCTGTGCGAGGCCACCGGCGCGGACGTGAAGCTGCTGGCCGATGCGATCGGGCACGACGACCGGATCGGCCGGAAGTTCCTCAACGCCGGGTTGGGCTTCGGCGGGGGGTGCCTGCCCAAGGACATCCGGGCGTTCATGGCCCGGGCCGGGGAGCTGGGGGCGGACCAGGCGCTGACCTTCCTGCGCGAGGTGGACAACATCAACATGCGCCGCCGGATCCGGATGGTCGAGCTGGCCCGCGAGGTCTGCGACGGGTCGCTGCTGGGCAAGCGGGTGGCGGTGCTGGGCGCGGCGTTCAAGCCGGACAGCGACGACATCCGCGATTCCCCGGCGCTCAACGTCGCCGCGCAGCTGCAGCTGCAGGGCGCGGTCGTGCAGGTGACCGACCCGGCAGCGGGTGACAACATCCGCCGCAGCTGGCCGCAGCTGGACGTCGTCGAGACCCCGGAGCAGGCAGCGGACCGCGCCGACGCTGTCCTGGTGCTGACGGAGTGGAAGCAGTACCGCGAGCTGGACCCCGTCGCCTTCGGCCAGGTCGTGAAGCAGAAGCGGGTACTGGACGGTCGCAACGCGCTGGACCGGGACACCTGGACGGCGGCCGGCTGGAGCTACCGGGCACTGGGCCGTCGCGCCGGCTGAGTCGTCGTGATGCGGGGGAGCAGTCCGGACGACGTCCTGCTGTGGCTCTTCCGGACGGCGGCGGGACAGGCGTGCCCGCCGCCGCGGTGGCCGGTGGGTGCCGACACCAGGGCACTGCGGGCCGGGCTGGGCCACCACCGGGGATGGGGTCTCCTCGCCCGCTCCGGCCCGGCCGTGACCGGCCTGCCGGCCTCGGTGCTCGACGAGGCGGTGGAGCGCCGGCGGTCGATGGTCCGCCGGCGGCTGAGCCTGGACGCCGACCTGCGGGCGCTGGCCGGATCGCTGGACGCGGCCGGCGTGGCATGGGTCTGCATGAAGGGGCCGGTGCTCGCGGAGGTGTACGAGCGGGCCGGCGTCGGGGACGTGCGGTTCTTCTCCGACCTGGACCTGCTCGTGCACCCGGCCCGGTTCGCGGACGCGCTCCGGGCCTGCGGCGCGGCGGGGTCCGGACTGCTCACCAGGAACTTCGCCCTGCTGCGGGCGGCGGTGCCGGGTGAGCTGGCCCTCCAGGCGCGGCACGGCAGCGTCGTCGACCTGCACTGGAGCCTGGTGAACCGGCAGTCCCGCCGGGCCGCGACCCGGATCGACACCGGTGAGCTGATCGACCGGGCGCATCGCGCGGTGGTCGCAGGGTCGCCCGTTCCCGTCCTCCAGCCCGAGGACGCGCTCGTGCACGTCTGCCTGCACGCGGCCATGTCCGGCGGCACTCGCTTGTCCTGGCTGCTGGACGTCACGCTGACGATCGCGGACCGGACGGTCGACTGGCGGGCGGTGTCGGCGCGGGCCGTGGCGTGGGGCGTGGGGCCCGCCGTCGGGCTGGTCCTCCAGCGCAGCCGTGCGCTGCTGGGCGCGACCGTGCCCGGCCACGTCGTCGAGGGCCTCGTCCCGCAGCCGTGGCGGCTGGCCCAGGCGGTGTCGGTCGGCCGCGTCGTGGCGGCGCGGTCCGACGTGCGGGGCGCGCCGGCCCGGCTCGCCCTGGGAGCCGTGCGGCACCGGTCCTCGGCCGCGGCGGCCGCGGCGGTCGCCGCCAGCGCCGGGCGCTGGGTGGCCATGCGACCGCGACCGGCCTTCGTGCAGTCCGCTGCGCACCCGGGTTCCACCCTGCACGCGGCCGGGGACGGGGCCGACCTGACCGCCTACCTCTCGGCCGTCAGCCGGCAGGTGGGATGAGGACCGGTGCAGGCGGTGCCCAGCAGGGCGCAGAGGATGGACCCGTGCCCGCGAGGGCTCGACGAGAGGGGACGACCATGGCCGACCCGGACACCGACGAGGTGCTGAGGCTGCGGGAGGGAGCGGTCACCTGGCGAGAGGTCGACGGCGAGGTCATCGTGCTCGACCTGCGCACCTCCGAGTACCTGGGCATCAACGAGGCGGGCAACCTGCTCTGGCGGGCCCTCGCCGACGGGGCGACCACGGCCGGCCTGGCCGGAGCGCTGGTCGAGCGGTTCGGCATCGATCCGGCGCGGGCCGAAGCCGACGTCGGGGCGTTCCTCACCGAGGCCCGGGCACGCCAGCTGCTGGAGCGGTGACCGCGTCGCCCGGGTACCCGTCCCGGCTGCACGGACCGGAGCAGATGCGGGAGTACCGGCAGGCGAGGCGGATCGGGCGGTACAGCCCGGCCAACGTGCGCGCAGTGCTCTGGGCCTGGCGCGGGCTGCGGTCGGCTGCGCGTTCGCTGGCTGCCGACGGACTCGGCGCCACGGTGCCACGCCCGCCGCGGGTGCCCAGCGGAGCCCGGCGTGGGGTGGAGGCGGTGCTGCGCCGCACGTCGCCGACCTGCCTGGAGCGCAGCCTCGTGCTGCAGACCTGGCTGGCGGCGCACGGGGTGCCGTGCGAGGTCGTCGTCGGCGTGGCCCCGACGGCGGACGGGGTCGCGGCTCATGCCTGGCTGGACGTCGAGGCGGGCGACGAGACGGCGCTGCGGTACGTCGAGCTCCATCGGCTGGCGCCGTGACGGCTGGGGCGGGCCGGTGACCGAGGCCGTCGCCAGGCATCCGCACGCTCCCCAGCTGTCTCCGGTCGAGGTCGCCGCCGGGCTGACGCTGGGCTACGAGCCGGGGCGCCGGCCACCGACCGCCACCGGGGTGGGGATGCGGGCGGCGTTCGAGTCCGTCGTCCGCGAGGCGTTGTGCCGGCCGCCCTGCGTGGTCAGCTTCTCCGGCGGCCGGGACTCCTCCACGGTGCTCGCGGTGGCCCGGCTCGTCGCGCAGCGGGAGGGACTGCCGCCGCCGGTCGCGGTCAGCCTGCGCTTCCCCTCCGTCGCGCAGGCAGAGGAGTCGGCCTGGCAGGAGCAGGTCGTCGCTCAGGTGGGCCTGGCGGACTGGGTGCGTCTGCCGCTGGCCGACGAGCTGGACCTGCTCGGTCCGCGAGGGCAGCAGGTGCTCCGCCGGCACGGTGCCCTCTGGCCTGCCAACGCGTTCTTCCACGGACCGATCGCCGACCAGGCCACGGGCGGCTCGCTGCTGACCGGGGTGGGTGGTGACGAGCTGATGACCCCGAGCAGCGTCTGGGACCGGGTCAACCTGGTGCGCGGCCGGGTGGTGCGCCCCCGACCGGCGGACCTGCCGATGCTGCTGCTGTCCGGCCTCCCGGCGGCGGCGCGGAGCTGGGTGCTCCGGCGCCGGTCCGGTCCCGACCTGCACGCTCCGTGGCTGCGGCGGGGTGCGGGGGAGCAGGTGCAGGCGGCCTTCGCCGCGATGCGCACAGCGGGTCCGGTCCGCCACGACCGCGCACTGCTCCGCTTCTGGGGTTCGCGCTACCTCGCCGTCGGGCTGGACAGCCTCGCCCGGGTCGGCGCCGACGCCGGAGCAACCGTGTTCAGCCCGTTCTCCGACGGGCGGGTGGTCGCGGAGGCGGCGGCGGACCGCGGGCGCATGCCCCCGCGGAGCCGATCCCGCGCGATGCTGCTGGCCTTCTCCGACGTGCTGCCCCGTGAGATCCTCCGGCGGGGGAGCAAGGCCAGCTTCAACGGCGCGTTCTGGGGACCGCACACCAGGGAGTTCGTCGCCGGCTGGACCGGGCAGGGGGTCGACCAGGCTCTCGTCGATGCCGACGCGCTGCACCGCGTGTGGCGCGGGGCGGACCCGGATGCGCGCAGCTACACTCTGCTCCAGACGGCATGGCTCGCCGCCGGGCGGGGGAGTGCCGCCGCGTCAGCTGCCCAGTGACCGGAGGTGCTCGAGCAGGAGCCCGGTCGAGGCAGCCAACTGGGTCCAGTCCCGCGGTCGGCTGAACCGCACCATGGGCAGCGTCCCGAGCTCGAAGAAGTGCGCGGGGTCCGTCGGCGGTACGCCGAGCGCGATGTTCTCCCGCAGCACGCCCAGTCGTTCCCGGACGGGGATGCTGCTGATCGCGGTGGCACCCCAGCTCGGCAGCACCCAGCCGGCGAGCGGCACCGGCCCGGTGGCCGGGACGGGCACCCGCCATCGTTCGCGACGGCCGACCACGCCGAGGGCCTCTCCCAGGCCCAGGTGCGCCGCGGCACCGGCCCGCAGGTCGACCAGGCCCGGGCCGGGCAGGGCGGTCCCGTCGTCGACGACCAGCACGTCGTCGGTCACCACCGGCAGACCCAGCAGGTGCGCCTGGGCGACGAGCGAGCTCTTGCCGGCCTCGCGGACGCCCAGCAGCCCCCAGGCGCGCCCGGCGATCTCCACGGCGCCGGCGTGCAGCGCTTCCCGTCCGCACCAGCGGGCGAAGACGGTCGAGGCGAGCGCCAGGAACGGGTGCACGACGCTGCCGTCCGGATGGCCCGTGTCCAGCGTGAAGGCGGCGGTCATCGACGCACGATCGAGGACGGCGCTCCCCGCGCCGCTGCCCAGCCGGTAGCGCGCGGTGGAGTCGCTGAGCTCGTTGCGTTCGACGTCGGAGGGACCGACCCTGCGGGACACCTCGATCGGCGGGTCCTGAGGGCGGACCTGGCGCAGCAGGTGTGCCGCGCCGGGAAGGCCCCGGACCTCGAGCCCGTAGCAGCCCGTCGACACGAGCACCTCCACGCTGGGGCCCTAGGGGGAACTGCCCGGTGCACGTCCGCCTGAGGGACCCTAGCCTGGCTGTTCACCGACTGAGAGGCACCCCATGGACACGAACAGCTACGAGGCGCCGACCATCACCACCATCGGCTCCCTGCACGAGATGACCCTCGACACCGGCAAGACCCTGGGCTCGAACGACGGGTTCTTCCTCGTCGGCATCCCCGGGGTCGCCGACGGCACGGCGATCGGCAACGCGCCGACCGTCTCCTGACAACCGCTGGCGGCCCGGAACTCAGTGCTCCCGGGTCGTCGCGGCGGGAGCCGTTGGTGGCTCCAGCAGGCCCAGTTCCAGGGCGCGGGCCACGGCCTGCGCCTTGTTCTGCGCCCCGAGCTTGGCGAACAGCCGTGAACGGTGGCTCTCCACGGTCTTCGCCGACAGTCCCAGGTCGCGCGCGACGGTCTTGACCTGCACACCGCCGGTCAGGGCGAGGAGCACCTCCCGTTCCCGGGTCGTCAGGACGGGGACGGCGGGAGTGCGGAGCTCACGCCACTGCAGCAGCACCAGGCGGGCGACCGCCGGGTGCAGCGATGCGTGCCCGTCGGCCACGTCGCGCACCGCGGTGCGCAGGTCCTCCTCCGTGCTCGCCATCAGGGAGAGCGCGCCCGAGGCGCCGTGCAGGAGCAGTGACGGCAGCTCGGCGAGCGCCGGGCTGTCCGCGACGACGAGCACGCGGGCGCCGGTGCGCAGTGCCGCGGGCAGCAGGTCGAGCAGCGGTGTCCGGCCGACCTGGACGCCCGTCACCAGTACCGAGGGGTGCTTGCCGTACATCGATCGCAGGGCCGCCTCGTCCTCGGCCACCAGGACCTCGTGCTCCTGGGCCAGGGCCTCCCGGATCGACGAACGGACGAGTGGCGAGGACCCGGCGACGACGACCGGACCCCGGGCCGGCGCCGTGCCGCCGCCGACCACGTCAGGCGCCTCTGCGCTGCAGGGACGCGCCCGCCGCCCGGAGCTCGTAGGCACGGCGGACCGCCTCCACCGGCGTGGTGGCGTCCAGCTTGGCGAGGACCCGGCGGCGCGCGTTCTGCACGGACTTGGTGGAGACGCCCAGCCGATCAGCGCACTCGCGGGCGGTCCAGCCACCGGCCAACCCGTCGAGCACGGCCTCCTCGTGGGCCGACAGCGGGACGAACGGCGGCTGCTCGCCCGTCGTCGGCCCGCCGCCGGCGACCGCGCGCTGGACGAGGGCCAGCAGGGCCGGGACGTCCGTGACGTCGACGTCCCCGGCGTGCGCGACCGCCCCGGTCCAGCGAGGTCACCGGCGGCGCACCGGTCAGCCAGACGTCGACGTCCGGGGGGAGGGGCGTGCGGTCTCCGGTCGGTGCCGCGTCGACGACCGCACACCCGGCGGCGCTGAGCGACGCCACGAGCCGAGCACGGACCACCGGTCGGGGGTCGACCACGCCGATCCGCACGGTCGCCATCTCCTCGCCCCGAGCAGCCACCATGGTCGGCACGATAGGTGACGCTTAGGCTACCTGCCGTGAGCAGGCCCTCGATACGTCGCCTGCGACGAACTTCCTCGCCACTGGGGAACGCGGCGAGGACGGTGTGGCGGGCCGACCGGCGCGGGACCCTGGCCGCTGCCGCCTACCAGGTGCTGGGCGCCTGCGCCGCGCTGGGTCTCGTGCTGGCCAGCAAACTCGCGCTGTCGGCAGTGCTCGACGACGACGAGCCGGCGAGCGCGCTCGTCGTCCCTCTCGTGCTGCTGGCGCTGACGACCGCGGTCTCCGGCGCGGTCGGCTCGCTGCAGGGCCTGCAGCAGCGACTGCTGGGGGAACGCGTCTCGCAGTGGATCTGGCGTGACCTGCTGCGCTCCGCGGCCGGGGTCGAGCTGGTGGAGTACGAGTCCACCGCCTTCCTGAGCCGGCTGGAGCGGGTGCGGACCAACGCGGTCGGCCGTCCGCTGACAGTGGTCACCTCGCTGCTCGGTCTGGGTGGCAGCCTGATCAGCGTCCTGGCGTTGTCCGGGGCGTTGATCGCCATCGAGCCGCTGCTCGTGCCACTGCTCCTGCTCGGCGGCGTTCCCGCGGTCCTCATCTCCCGGCGGGCGAGCCGGGCCGAGTACGCGTTCTCCCGGACGACGACCCGGCTCGGGCAACGGCGGGGCTACCTGAAGCTGCTGGTGAGCCATCGGCAGGCGGCGGCGGAGCTGCGGGCCTTCGACGCGGCGCCCGAGCTGCTGCGCCGTCACGCAGCCGACGACCAGGAGTACCTGGGCCGGCTGGAGCGACACGTGCAGAGCCGTCGTCGGTTGGTCCTCGCCGGCCTGGTGGGGTCCGCGGCCACCCTGTCGCTGGCCCTGGTCGCCATCATCGCGCTGGCGAGCTCCGGCCGGATGAGCCTGCCGGAGGCCGGCGCGGCAGCCATCGCCGCCCGGCTACTCGCCGGACAGCTGAGCAGCGCCTTCCGCACCGGGGGCACGCTGATCGAGGCGGCGCCGTTCCTCCGCGACCTGGAGGACTTCGCGCGCGACCACCCGCCCCGCACGGAGAGCGGCAGCCGCCGGCGTCTGCAGCGCGGAGTGGAGGCCACGGCTCTCCGGTTCACCTACCCCGGTCAGCAGCGCACCGCCGTCCAGGACGTCTCGCTGGCCGTCCCGCGGGGCCAGGTGATCGCCCTGGTCGGCGAGAACGGCTCGGGCAAGACCACGCTCGCCAAGCTCCTCGCCGGGCTGTACCGGCCGGAGTCCGGCCGGGTGCTCTGGGACGGCGAACAGCTGCCGACCGACGACCTCCGGGCGAGCTGCAGCGTGCTGTTCCAGGACTACCTGCGGTACCAGATGACGGTGGGCGAGAACGTCACCATCTCCGACACCGGCCGTGAGCTCGAGCCCGGGCGGGTGCGGCGGAGCCTCGAGCAGGTGGGCATCGCGGCCGCGGTGGACCGGCTCGACCACGGCGTCGACACCGTGATGGGCATCGAGCTGGCCGAGGGCTCGGACCTCTCGGGCGGGCAGTGGCAGCGCGTCGCGCTCGCCCGCGCGCTCTACCGGGACACCGACCTGGTGGTGCTGGACGAGCCCAGTGCCGCCCTCGACCCGCGAGCCGAGCACGAGCTGTTCCGCGACGTCCGCGGCGTGCTGGGTGGGCGTTCCGCGGTGCTGATCTCGCACCGGTACTCCAGCGTCCGGCTCGCTGACCACATCTACGTGCTGCACGAGGGGCGGGTCGTGGAGTCGGGGACCCACGAGGAGCTGGTGGAAGCGGGCGGGCGCTACGCGGAGCTGTACGACCTGCAGGCCGAGGCATACCTCAGCTGACTCCAGGCGGGCAGCTCGTGTCCACGCAGACCGGCTCGGGCCCATCCGCTCGAGATGTCAGGTCTGCAGCACGCCGCGGGAGGGTCGCCCGAACAGGTGGGCCGTGCACGAAGGTGTTGTGACTCCACGGTCGCCGGGGCACCCTGCAGATCAGAGGCGAGCAGGGGTGGACGCATGGAGTGGTGGGGCTGGCTCGTGGTGGGCTGGGTGGCGCTCGCAGTGCCGCTCAGCTTCTGGCTGGGAGCGGCCGCCACCAGGGTCAAGCGCCGCGAGCGTGAGGCCGCGGTCCCCGACCCGCTCGGTGGCGATGAGCGGACGCACCCGCCCGTGCGGCCACGGTCTCGTCGGCGCGCGGGTACCGGCCAGCCGTGAGACACCGGTCGGAGGCCCCCGACTGGAACGCCCGTCGTGTCCCGCTGTGGCAGCGCCCCTCGTGCCTGGTCGGTGGTCATGTGCTCGCCTGCCGTGGACCGCGGACCCGGCTGCCGATGTGGTCGGCCCCGACTGCCGGGTGCAGGCGGGCTGACCGACCTGTCGGGCCAGTTGCGGTCGCTGGGGGATCGCTGCTGCAGGTGTGCACACGCGTCACCCGGGGTGGGTGGGTCACCAGTGACGACCATGGTCGTTGTGACTGCTTGCGGTTGACTGTTCACGGTTAGTGTCAGCCAGGTCGGGCGATGGCCTCTCGGGGACGTCCACCGGCCATGACCACGCACCCCGTCGAGCGTGCGCGCGCCGGCGGGGGAGCTCGCTGCCCTGCTCGCCGACGAGTTGACGCGCGCTCGCATGCCCAGTCCACGGAAGGACGCCCATGGCTCTCACCAAGGCCGCTGTAGCAGTGGCCGCACTGTTCGCAGCTGCGCTGGCTCCCCTCGCAACCCCTTCTCCGACCGCAGCGCAGGCCGCAGACCTCGGCGCGATCGTCTTCCAGGACGACTTCACCGGGACAGCCGGGTCCCTGCCGGACCGGACGAAGTGGGAGGACTACTCCACCGCCACCTACAACTCGTCGGCCGCCTTCGGTGAGATCAAGCCCGGCGACAACGAGACCCTCGACGGGCAGGGCAACCTCGTCCTCCCGGCGACGCCCACGGCCGGCTCCGCGATCCGCACGGGCGCGAAGTTCGGCTTCGTCTACGGCACCATGTCGGCCTGGATCAAGATGCCGCCCCAGGCCGGCTACTGGCCCGCCTTCTGGTCGCTGAACAACAACCCGAACGGCGTCGACGTCTTCCCCATCGGTGAGGCGGACACCATGGAGGGCTACACGACGTGGAACAACGTCTACCACGCGGTGGGCCACACCTGGACCGCGCCCGGCACGCTGCCGGGCGCAGGGTCGCCGGACAACTACTGCCCCAACGCCCAGGACGCCGACCTCTCCGGACGGTTCAACAAGTACTCCGCGACGATCGAGCCCGGGAAGATCACCTACTACTTCAACGACGTCCAGTGCGCGCAGGCCTACGTCAAGGACCCGGCGAAGCAGTGGGGGTTCGGCCCTGACGTCACCCGGCCCAACTGGCTGATCCTGGACCTCGCGGTCGGCGGTGCCGATGGGCAGCAGACCCCGGCCAGCCAGCCGGCGCAGATGCTCGTGGACCGGGTCGAGGTCCGGGCGCTGCCCGGCGTGGCGGCTCCGGTCGTTCCCGTACCCGTCACCCCAGCGCCCATCGTCTCCGGCGCCGTGTACGAGCTGGCCAACGCCTGCGGCGGGAAGGTGGCCGAAGTGCCGGCCGCGTCCGTCACCGTCGAGAGGGCGCGCGTCCGGACCGGCACCGACACCAACGCCCCCCACCAGCGGTGGCGGGTCGTCGCTCTGCCCGGCGGCTTCTACAAGCTGGTCAACCTCGCCTCGGGCAAGGTCCTCCGTCTGCAGTCGACCTCGACGGCACCTGGCGTCAGGTTCGTGCAGTCCTCCGACGCCAGCGGACCGAACGCCCAGTTCACGCTGACGAACCGGGGGGGCGACACCTACCAGCTGCTGGTGCGGACCAGCGGCAGGGCGGTGAACGTCACGGCGAACAGCGCCAGCGCGGGTGCCGTGATCGCCCAGGCAGTGCCCAGCAGCACCGCATGCGGTCAGCGCTGGCAGCTGACGAAGGTCGGCTAGCCCGCTCCACGCGCAGCTGCCCCGCAGATCGGCCTCGGGTTCGATCGGCGGGGCAGCGTCGCGCTCGGTGACCAGCGCCGCAGTCGGTGCCTCATCGGAGCCGGTAGCGTCGCTCCCCGTGCAGGTGGGCGGGCTCCTCTCGCCACTCGAGCCGAGAGGGAGACCCGATGCCGACTGACCGCGCCCGGCCGGTGCGCTGGCTGCTGATGGCCGGGCACGTCCCCCAGGACCTGCGCGGTGGCGGGATCGTCCGCTACACCGTCGAGCTCGCCCGGGCGCTGCAGCGCCGGGACGACGTCGAGCTGCACCTGCTCACGTCGCAGCAAGCGGCCGGCTCGCTCGCCGAGCTCACCGGGTCGGAGGAACGGATCGTGCGGCTCCCGGCGCGCGTGCCGGACCCGCTCGTGCCGGCGTTCGAGCGGTCGCTGCTGAGCCGCACGTTGGCGTCCCGGTTCGACGTCGTCCAGGGCGCCAAGCACCTGCTGCCGCGCTCGGTCGCGGCGCGGACGGTGCTCACCGTGCACGACATGCTGCTCTTCGACCGGCCCGCCGACTTCCCGCTGCCCAAGCGCACGCTGCTCCGGCGTCCCTACGCCGGAGCGCTGCGCCAGGCCGGCACGCTGCTGTGTGTCAGCGCGGCCACCCGCACCCGGCTCACCCAGTGGGCGCCGGAGCTGGCGGCCCGGACCGCGGTGGTGCCGCTGGCCACCAGCCCGCAGCTGCTCAGCAGCGCGGCGACGCCCGTCGACGGGCTCGCGTGTAAGACCTTCGGTCTCGTGGTGGGCGACTCCTCACCGCGGAAGAACCTGGCCGTCGCGGTGTCGGCGTGGGCGCAGGTGATCGAGCAGCGGCCCGACGCCGTCCTGGCGCTGGTCGGGCCGCCGGCCTGGGGCGTGGAGGCCTACGGCCCGGACCACGCGAGGCTGGTGGCCTCCGGGCACGTCGTCCAGCTCACCGGCGTCGACGACGGGACACTCCGGTGGTGCTACGAGAACGCCGCCGTGGTGCTGGCCCCGAGCCTGGCGGAGGGCTTCGGGCTGCCCGCGGTCGAGGCCCTCGACCTGGGCGCGCCGCTGATCACCTCCCTCGACCCGGCGCTGGTCGAGGTCAGCGGCTCGGACGCCGATCACCTCCGGGCTGACGACGTCCCGGCCTGGGCCGATGCCGTCCTCCGGCACCTCTCCGCGCCCCGACCGACGCGGGACCGGCAGCCCCGGACCTGGGACGACGTCGCCGCCGAGACCGTCGCCGCGGTCAGCTCGACCTGACCGCCGCCACCACGTCGGCCATCGCGCTCCGGAACCGCGCGCGGGAGAACGTCTCGGCGTGGGCCCGGATGGCGGTGTCCCGGTAGCGGGAGCTGTCGAAGGCGGCGAGCTGCTGCGCCCAGTCGTCGACCTCGTCGCCGCTCGCCGTCGGCAGCGGTACCAGCTCACCGGTCACCCCCGGCAGCACCGAGTCCCGCGCACCGCCGGCGTCGACCGCCAGCACCGGCGCACCGCAGGCCTGGGCCTCCACCGGCACGATGCCGAAGTCCTCGATGCCGGGCATCAGCAGCGCCCGGCAGCGGCGGAACAGGTCCCGCAGTCCCGCGTCGTCCACCCGGCCGACGAACCGGGTGTCCGGTCCGGCCAGCGCCTCGACCTCGGCCCGCGCCCGACCGTCTCCGGCGACGACCAGGGGGACACCCGCCCGTGCCGCCGCGCGTACAGCGAGGTCCGGACGCTTGTAGGGGACCAGCCGCCCGGCGAGCAGGAAGAAGTCCTCCCGCGGCACATCGGCGTCCGGGGTGTAGTACTCGGTGTCCACCGGGGGGTGCACGACCGTGGCCTCCCGCTCCCACCAGTCCTCGATCCGCTGGGCGACCGCCCGCGAGTTGGCGACCATCGTGTGCACCCGGGCCGCGGCCCGGAGGTCCACCGGCCGGAAGGCTGTGGAGAAGGCGCCCAGCGCTGCCGCGCCCAGCCCCTTGCCCATCTCGCCGGCGCGCATCGACGGGTCCCACACCCAGCGGGCCGGCGTGTGCACGTAGGCGACGACCGGTGCCGACGTCGCCCGGACCACCTGGGTGGCGAAGGCGTGGTGCGAGGCGATCACGACGTCGGAGGGTGGGAGCCGCAGCCGGCTCATGGCGATCGGCAGCGCAGGCAGCAGGTGCGCGTAGGTGCTGCCGCGCAGCAGCCGGCTCAGCCGGGTGGTGTGCAGCCGGGGTCGCAGGTCCGCGGGCAGGACATCGACCCGGCCGATGGGTGCGTACATCGGTGCATCAGGCCACTCCCGGGCCAGCTGCTCGACCACCGCCTCGGAACCGGCGTACTCGGTGAACCGCTCGTGGACCAGGGTGACGCGGGGGGCCGTGGTCACGCCTGGCGCCGAGCTGGACGGGCCTTCGCTGGGGTCTGCACACGATCATGATGCCCGGGCAGGATCGTCGGCACGCCGTGGCCCAGGAGTGCGGGACGAGATCCCGCTCAACGTCGCGCGCGGTGCCTTCCCCGGGGGGTGATGACGTCCCGGTGGACGGCTGGCGTCCGAGGCGCGGACTGCTCGCGGGTCGACGACCGGGTCGGGGGTCCCGGGAAGTCGAACAACCAGCGGAGATGCAGAGCTGCGCTGCACCTCCAGGCGACGTAAGGCACCGCCAGTCCCAGAGGTACGAGGAACAGGAGCAAGGACGGACCGGTCACACCGAAGGACATCAGGACGATGCGGGCGCCTGCGACGACTGTGACGTGGGCGAGGTAGATGGGCAGCGTGACCCGTCCGATGGCGGCCAGCAAGGTGCTGATCGCCGGCGTCCGTGCCAGGAGGGAAGAGGCGGCCACGAGCGCTACGACTCCCAGCCAAGCGGCGAGCATGCTCATCGCCCGGATCCCGAGTGCTGCTGGAGCGGCCTCTGTGCCCGGCACCACGCCGATCGGCAGGACGAGGACGAACAGCGTCACGGCGGAAGAACCCACGGCAGCCCATTGCCATCCGGGCCGTGCCAGGAGCGCCGACATGCGGACGATGCCCACGAAGGCACCCACCGCCAGGAAGGGCAGGAGCGCGAGTCCCCGAAGCCCGAACCAGTAGACATCCCAGCCCCAGGAGAACAGCCCCACGACGAAGCAACAGGCGAGGGCCGCCTGACCCACCGATCCCCGGCGCCAAGGGGACAACGCGACGACCAGTGCGGTGGCGATCGCCAGGAAGGGCAAGAACCACAGATGAGCCACCGGTGCCCACAACCGGTAGAGGTCCGACGCATTCGTCGAGCCATTGCGGACAGAGCCGGTCGCCACTTCGACCACCCCTTGGAGCACCTGCCAGATGACGAACAGCCAGACGAGCAGGCGGGTGCGGGTGCCCACGTAGCCGGTACGACCGCGCTTCGTCACGCCACCTGGGATGAACAAGCCGACCAAGAAGACCAGAGCAGGCAACCTGAAGAGGTAGAGCGCAGCGTTGACGTCAGCCACCCAGCCTTCGGGGCTCAACGTGCCAGCACTGATCAGGCCGTCAACGGCGTGGTTGAAGACGACACCCACGATGGCCACACCACGAGCGACGTCGACGGCCACCGAGCGTTGACGTACGACGGACGTCACTCTTCCTCCGTCGTCAGGCAGTGGGTCGAAGCGCAAGGAGGTACGCCGACGATTCGTGGCAGCGAGTGACGCTATCGGGGGCGGGGTACCCCGCCTACCTGCAGTAAGAGAGATCACAGGTCGACTCGATGTGCCCGCCGCTGAGCCCCGGCGGTTATCGTCTGCCTGGCTCGGGTGGCCGCCACGGCGTCCAACGCCTCGTGATCCTCTTCCGATTGTGGAGTACTCCTTGGGCGACTCGACGCTTCCTGCCGCCAGTGACGGTCGGGAGGCTCGGACGACGGACGTCATCGGGGTCGTTCTCGCATCGGCGGGCCGATCGCAGCTGCTCGGCGAGGTGATCGCCGATCTCGGACGTCAGACCCGTCAGGACTTCACGCTCGTCCTGTCGGTGCCCGATGTGCAGAGTCTTCCTGACGGACCCCTGCCAACCGGCGCGATCGTCGTGCACGATCGCGGGCTCGCAGCACAGCGCAATGCGGGGCTCGACGCCATTCCGGGCGCGACCCACGTCTTCTGCTTCGATGACGATGCTGTGGTGCGCGAGGACTTCATCGAGCAGGCGATGGACTTCTTCGCCTGCCATCCCGAGGTCGTGGGGATCACCGGACGGGTGCTGCTGGACGGCGCCGCGGCCGACGCCGTGCCGCGGGAAGAAGCCGAGCGAGCGCTGGCAGCTTCGTGGTCGACTCCAGTGAGCCGTCGTTGGCGCGAGAGTCGTGAGTTGTACGGGTGCAACTTCGGGTTCCGCCTCGGCGCAATCGGTGGCGAACGATTCGACGGGCGGCTCCCCCTGTACTCCTGGCTCGAAGACCATGACTTCGCGCGCCGGCTGATGAGGCATGGCACCCTGGCCAGGGTCGAGGACTGCGTGGTGGTGCACCGCGGCGTCAAGTCCGGTGGTCGGATGGCGCACGAGCGGCTCGGCTACTCGCAGGTGATGAACCCGGCCTACCTGCACCACGTCGGCAGCTTCCCGCTCTGGCTGACCCTCCGCGAAACGGTACCGAGGTTGGGCAAGAACGCCGTGCGCTCGGTCGCCGGCCCGGAGTCGGGCTGGCGGCGTGAGCGCCTTCGGGGGAACCTGCGTGCTGCCGGCGACATCGCCCGCCGGCGGTTCACCCCCGAGCGGATCCTCGACATCCCCGTGGCCCGGGGCGCCTGAGCCCGGGCGGGTCGCGTCCCGGGGTCACGTGTAGACGTGAACCCAGTCAACGTAGAGGTCGGAGACGTTGCCGGTCGCGGTGAGGTCGATGGGCCAGCCGCCGCCCAGCGCCAGGTCGATCATGAAGAAGAACGGGTCGGAGTGGTGGTCCTGCAGGCCGTCGATCTTCGCGACCTGCTTGCCGTCGATGTAGTAGACGGCTCCCGTGGGGACGATCCGGACGCCGTAGGTGTGCCAGCTCATCGCCCAGTCGGAGAAGCCGTTGTCCTCCTTGCAGTCCACGACGTCGCCGACGTCCTCACCGTCGACCCAGTTGTGCAGCGCGTGGCAGCTGCCCGCGGTGTTGTGGCCGTAGAGCTCGACGGCGTCGATCTCGCCGGAGCTGTTGCTGGTGGTGGTGGCGCTGTCGGTGTCCAGCATCCAGAAGGCGGGCCACGTCCCGGCCCCGGGCGCGCCGAGCATCCGGGTCTCGTAGTAGCCGTACTGGGCGGCGAAGCCACCCCCGCCGACGGTCAGCGAGGACAGGATGCCGCCGAGGTGCTGCTGTCCGTAGGGAGCGGGGACGTCGCGGCCTCCGATCGGCTCCGCGCGGATGCGCAGGTAGTCCTCGCCGACGGTGGAGATGTTCCCGGCGCCGTCGGCGGGGTCGGCGAAGACCGCGTCGCCGAACTCTGACGTGCCCCAGTAGGCGGGCTTGGTGGCTGCGTAGGTCGCCCCGGCGCCCGTCTGGGTGATCGACAGCGGGTCGGTGAACTCCTCGTCCCACTGCAGGGTCATGCCCTCGGGGGCGTGACCGGCTGCGGGCTGGGCGATGCCGGCGCTGTTGTACAGCTGGACGAAGAGGGCCGGTGTCGACCCGGCCGCCGGGCCGCTCGCGGTGACCTGCACGGTGAGCGGGCCCTGAGGGAGCCTCGTCGTGTCGAAGCTCAGGGTCGCGCGCCCGTCCGCACCGGCCGTGCCCGAGGCGACGGGCTGGACAGCGCCGTCTGCCGCCGTGCCGAGGCCGAGTGATGCGCTGACCTGGAGCTCTGTCGTGGCGTCGGCAGCCACCACGATGGTCGCCACGCCGTCCACCGTCGAGCTGGGCGAGGGGCAGACGAGCGTGAGCCTGCCGACCTGCGGCGTAGCCACCGGGACGGCGGACGACTCGCAGGATGCTGGAGCGGCTGAGCTGGTCGAGTACCCGTCCTCCACCGGCCAGCGCGGAGGAGTGGTCCCCGTCTCGTGGAAGACGACTTCGCGCAGTCCGATGACCGCGGCCGGGATGGTCTTCTCCAGCTCCACCCGCACGGAGCGGGCCATCCGCGGCATGAAGGCGATCGTGGTCGCCTGGCCGGTGCCGCCGGCGATCCCGGAGACCACCACCGTGCTGCCGTCGTCGAAGACCAGTTGGCCGTGCAGCGGTGCCGCCGCCGAGTTGGCGGGGTCGAACGTCGTCTGCGAGGGGCCGAAGAGCTGGACGCTGGCCAGCTCGCGCGGGGAGTCCCAGCCGAGCTGGACCTCAGCGGTCGGGTCACCGGTGGGCGCGAGCCACTCCTGGCCGGTCGCGCCTCCGGCGACGTCGCCGTCCACCAGTGCACTCGCCTGACCGGGAGCCGTCGGGGTCGCCTGCGCGGTGACCGAGGAGCCGTGGTCAGGACCGGAGCCGTCGACGGACAGCGCCGCCAGGCTGACCGACGTCGCGCCGTCCGGGACGTCGGCGATCGTCAGCCGGGCCGAGGACGTCGTCCGGCCCGGGAAGTCGACGACCGCGTCGCCGGTCTCGTCGGCGGTCAGCAGCAGCGCGCCGGCTCCACCGAAGGTCAGGGTGGCGGTTGTGAAGGCCGTGCTGCCGTCCCCGGCCGCTCGGACCTCGACGTGGTCCACCCGGGTCGGCCTGGACCACGTCAGCTCGACCCAGGCGCCCCTGGTCTGCCCGTCGGTCTGCCAGACCACCGGCCGCTTGGCGACGTCCGCGGACGACGCCTCGTCGCTCCCGCTGATCAGGGCGGCCGAGTTGGACGTGGGTGTCTCCGAGGACGCGCGGACCCGGACATCGGCTGTCCGGTTGACGTGGACGATCACTCCTACGAGCACCGCCAGGACGGCCACTGCCGCGCCGATGACGGCGACGGTTCTCCGTTTCGTCTGGACCACCCCGTGAACACTCGAGCCGCGGACACGCACACCCACCGGTGGGTCGCGGACAGCCCTGTCGCGTACACCTCGGACACCGTCCTGGAGGCCGCGAGCCTACCTGTCTGGTCTCGGCGCGGACGGCCCGCTGTCGCTACACTGCCGAGCGGTCACGGAGGGACACCAGTCGGGCGCCTGCCGCTGGCTGCGGCGAGGCAGGGGAGGCCCGATGACCACTCTCACGCTGGTCACCCTGGCGGTCGTCCTCTACGGGGCCCTCAGCGGCCGGGGATACGGGCGTGCACTCGCCTTGGGCGGTGCGACCCCCATCGGGGCGGCCGTCGTCTTCGGAGACACCGCCGTGCCGACGTTCTACTTCGTCGCACTGGGGGCCGCGGCCGGGCTCGCCCTGGGACTCCTCATCCGCTCCCGCAGGTTCCAGTCCCTCGACGCTCCGAGGATCCCCGGGGTCGCCGCGCTCGTGCTTCTGACCCTCTGGGCGGTGCTGATCACGCTCGCCGCGCCCCTGCTCTTCGACGGGCTGAGCGTCTTGGCGCCGGGCGGTGGAGAGAGCCGGCTCTCCGCCGGAGTTCTGTCGTCGTCCAACGTCGCTCAGATCGTCTACCTGGTGCTCGGCGTGTGCGTCGTCGTCTTCCTCGCCCGGTCCCCGCGGACGGTGCCGCAGATCATCGGCACCGCGGCCGGCCTGGCGACCATGCTCTCCTTCTGGGCCTACCTGCATGCGACCTTCGGAGTTCCCTATCCGCTCGGGTTCTTCGACAACTCCCCGGCGTTCGTCTTCATCGAGACTGCACCCGGCAACGTGCAGCGGTTCCGCGGGATCTTCTCCGAGCCGGCGGGTCTTGCCACGTCGTCCCTGGTCACGGCCGCTTACATGTTCTCCCGCGCCCCGCAGGTCCGGGCGCTGCGCAGGCTCGGCGTGCTGCTCGTCGCGGCGATCGCGCTGTACCTGGCCGTGATCTCCACATCGGGGACCTTCCTCGTCGCCGGACTCGCACTCCTGCTGCTGTCCGTCGTCGTCTTCCTCAGCAGGTTCGTGCTGAAGCGCGGGCCGCTCAACCCCCTCAGCGTGACCACGGCCTGCGCCGCGGTCATAGCCTCGCTGTGGCTGCTGCCGATCGTGGCCGCCGCGATCGAGCGAGGCGTCAGCGAGAAGGTTGCGTCGTCGTCCTACTCGGACCGCTCCGGTGCCGACACGGCGTCCTATGAACTGCTCTTCCGGACCTTCGGTCTGGGCGTCGGCCTCGGGTCGAACCGGCCCTCGTCATTCCTGGCGGCACTGCTCAGCACGCTGGGCATCGTCGGCACGGTGCTCTTCGCCATCGCGGTCGGCACGCTCATCCGGCAGGGCTACGGCGTCCGCGCGTTCCGACCCGTGGTGTGGGCGCTGACGGCCCTGCTCATCTCGAAGTTCGTCAGCGGTCCGGACCTCGCCGACACCAGCGGGATCCTGTGGATGTCCCTCGGTGTGCTGGCGCATGCAGCCGTGACACGGCGAGCCGGGGGCAGCGCCACCGGATCAAGAGCGGGTCAGGTCGCCGTCTGGCCCGCGAGGACGGTCTGACCGCTGGTCCCACCCAGGTCCAGATCACGGACGTGGTCGAGCGCGACGCTGATCGACGTCACCCGTACACCGGCCAGCAACTCGAGTGCGAACAGGAACTCCGACCGCTTCGTCGCGCCGGACTCCACGACGACCAGGCTGTTGCCGGCGAGTGCTGCGGCGACGGCGGACTCGGAGCGCTCGACGAGCGGGGGGCAACTCAAGATCACGTAGTCGAAGCGCGCGGACAGGTCGTCGAGCATGTCGCGCATGGCGCTGGTGCTCAGGCGCTGCGCGGAGGACGGGTCCACGGTTCCGGTCGTCAACTCGTAGACGTGATCGGCGCTGGCCACGCTGATCACCTCGTCCACCGAGCTGGTGCCGTTCAGCACGTCTGCCACACCGGGCCGGAGCTCGGTGGCGTCGTTCTTCCGGTCCCGGTGCCTGCTGCCGGAGGAGCGGAGGTCGACGTCGGCGATGACGACGGTCGAGCCGATCTCGCCTAGGGCCGCGGCCAGCTGGCGCGCGACCCCCTGGGCGTCGGACGCGGACGTGACGCCGGCGACCGCGATGACTCCTCGGGCCTGGGTTCCGAACTGCAGGTTGGCCCGGAGGTTGCGGAAGGACTCCACCCGGGCATCGGAGGCGGAGACTCCGCGGGCACGCCGCGCCCGCCCGGTCGGGATCGAGGTCAGCGTGGCCAGTGCGGGAGACCGGGGAAGGTCGGCGAAGGTGCGGATCCGGGTGTCGAGCGCGTCGGCCACCACCACGATGGCCAGGCCCAGGACGAGGCCCACCACGATCCCGATCAGCAGGTTGTTCCGCGGACGCGGTGTCGTTGCGACCTCGGGCTGGGCGGCCGGTTCGACCACGGTCAGCTGTACCGGCGACGCGACGCCGGGCGCGTCGAGGACCTGAGCCTCCACCGTCAGCGCCTCAGCCACAGCGTTGGCCCGCTCCGCGACGAGGGCGGCGTCGCTGCCGCTCGCCTCGATGTCGATGATCGCCGTCTCCGGGCGGGCGACCGAGGTCACCGACCGCCGCAGGTCCTCGGTGTCGGTGCCTGCACCCAGGGTGGCGGCGGCTCGGTCGAGCACAGTGGCCGTCGTCGCGAGGTCGGCGTACGTGGGGGTCCGCTGCATGGCGAAGACGTTGCCCTGTTGGAGATCGCCGGGCGACGCATCCCCGACGGTCGCCACGACGACCGTTGCCCGGGCGTAGTACGCCGGGGTCGTGGCGAACGACGCGGCGATGGCCGCGCCGGCTCCGAGGAGGGTCAGCAGCACGACGACCCACCAGCCGCGACGGAGAACCCTCAGGTAGTCGTGCAGGATCACCGGGCTACTTCCTGTGGGCCAGGGCGGATGCCGTGGTCAAGGGTCTGCGCGACGTCTGCGTCGTCGGCGGACCCTAACAGAGAGAGGAGGTCAGCCCGGTTGGGTCGGTCCGGGACCGGCGCTCGACCCGAACCACGGTCACGGCAGCTGGTCGCGGGAGGCGGCTGCGTATCGTGACCGGCCGACGGACGCCGACCTTGCCGGATCCCGCAGCGTCGCAGGTCCGGACCCCGTCCCACGGTCGCCGTGGGACGGTCCCGGGCTCATGGTGGCAGTTGTCCCCGCCCATCCCGCGCGGTACCGGCACGACTGGAGGGGCCGCATGTCCGACACCGGTGGGTTCCGGCGCGCGATGCTCGTGATGACCGCGTCGAGCATGCTCGTGCCCGTCGTGGGCATCGTGACCGCGCCGATACTGGCGCAGGCCCTGGGCGTCGCCGGCCGGGGCGAGGCCGCCGCCGTGATCGCTCCCAACCTCCTGGTGGTGAGCGTTGCCACGCTGGGTCTGCCCGAGGCCCTGACCTACCACCTGGCCAAGCGCCCGCACTCCTCCCGGGTGGCGCTGTGGTGGGCAAGCCTGTTCAGCGCCGTCCTCGGTGCCGCCTGCCTCATCGGGGTGTTCTTCGCCGCGTCGTTCCTGTCAGCAGGTGACGCGGACCTCGCCGACCTCATGGTGCTGGGGACCGCACTGGCCATCCCCGCCCTGTTCGTGAACCTGCTCCGCGGGGCGGCGTCGGGCAGGCAGATGTGGACCGCGGTCGCGATGGAACGGATCACGAACTCGCTGCTCCGTCTCGTGGTCCTCGCCGCCCTGGCGCTCACCGGGCACCTGGACGTGCTGAGCGCGGTCCTGGTGATGACCATCGCGCCCATCGTCGCCGGCGCGGTCTACTGGAAGCTCGCGCTGGCCCCGCCGCTGCCACCGGCGGAGCCCGGACCGCAGGTCCACATGGCGTCCGCGCTTCTGAGCTTCGGGTCCAAGATCTGGCTGGGTGCGGTCGCCAGCATGCTCATGGCCCGGCTCAGCCAGCTGCTGGTGATCCCGCTGTCCGACGCCACCCAGCTCGGGATCCTCGTCGTCGCGATCACGATCTCCGACGTCCCCTTCATCGTCGCCCAGACCGTGCGGGACGTCGTCTTCGGGGCCGACAGCGCCCGAGCTGACCCGGAGCGCCTCGCCCTGACCGCCCGGCTGGCGACGCTGATCGCCCTGACCGGTTCACTGGTGCTCGGTGGGTCGTTGCCCTTCTGGATCAGCACGTTGTTCGGCGAGGGGTTCGACGGGGCCATCGGGCCGACCTGGCTGCTGCTGGCCAGCTCCGTGATCAGCGTCCCGGGTCTGATCGCCGGGGCCGGGCTGGCCTCTGCCGGTAGACCCGGGCTCCGCTCCGTGGCGCTCATCGTGGCCCTGGTGACCAACCTGATCGGCATCGTCGTGCTGACGCCAGCCCTCGGTGCCGTAGGCGCTGCGACGGCGGCCTTGATGGGAAGTGCCCTGTCGACCGCCTTCGGCGTGCTCATGGTGGCGCGGCTGCTGTCGATGCCCTCGGCCGCCTTCGTGCTGCCTCGTCGATCGGACATCGCGGTGCTGGTCTCCGAGGGCATGCGTGTCGTCCGGCGGGTCGGCCCGCGACGGAGCCGGCAGCCGCGGTGAGCCGACCACCCGGACGCTCTCGGGATCGTCGACCTGGTGGGTCGCGGCCTCGAGTCGGCGGTGGAGCTCACGGCAGTGCATCGCTCGAGGCAGCCTCGGCGTCCCTGTCGGCCTTGCCCCCGGAGCGCCAGCGGTCGGCCTGGTCGCGGGTCTGTTGTTCACAGCGCAGACGGGACATGGCGATGGCGTGCAGAGCTCGGTCGAGTTGCCGTCGCCGCGGGTGAGCCGGTAGCGGCGGTCCTGACCGAGGCCACAGGGATCGGGGCAGTGCCGGCGGGCATCGCAGAGGCAGCGCCGTTGCGTCAGCGGGTCAACCGTGGCCTGGGGCAGGTGCTTGCGGACGCCGATGACGACCGCGACCGTCCCGCCAGCATGGACATGCGATCTCCTCCTGACCGGTGGCACGCCGAAGGCCTCGGTCCGGTGCAGCCAGGCAGGACTGTGACGGGACTCGCCAGCAGTCACTGGGAGTCAAGCTCCTGATCAGGTCAACGTCATCGGGCCGGGCCGGGCCGGGCCGGGCCGGGCCGGGCAGCGGCGGCAGACGGACGGTCCGCTCAAGGCACCAAGCCAGTCAGGCCGAGAGCCATGACCACTGCCACCGGCCGAAGACCAGCACACGAGTCCAGCCGAGCTCACGGTCAGCCCAGGTCGCGCGTGTCCCGCTCCAGCTCCCGCAGTGCCCGTGCTGCTGCACTGGACTGATGGGCCCGGCGCTCGGTGACGTGCTTGTAGCGCTGTTGCAGGGCGTACTTCGTCTTGGCTCGGCCGGAGAGGCGTTGCCAATACTCGGCAGTCTGCGGATGATCCTTCACGAACTGCGCATAGGGCTGGTGGTAATGGACTCCCCACGGGGGTAGCGCGGCATTCCACGGACGCGGGTCCGACATGAAGTGGATGATCCTGGGGCGCGCGATCTCGACCATCTGCGTGCCGAGCAAGAAGCCCGGGAAGTTCCAACTCATGGAGATCGGCTGCAGCCGCTTCCCGAGAACCAGGTTGATGGCGTCCTGGTCGAGGAAGTGGAGAAGACCGAGCTTGTCTCCGTACTCACGGAGGACGTCTGACCGCAGTCCTCCCAGATCTGCACGGCTGATGCGGAGTACGCCAGCGTTGATGTACCTGGCTCTGATCCCCGGGGGGATGCCACTGCTGTCCCACCAGCCGTCGATCCTCTTCTTCAGAGTGTTGCTCGACTCTCGGATGAAGACCATCGGGTCGCGGACGCCGAGGGCTCCTCCCGTGGGGATCGGCGCCTCGACGAGTGGATCGATGTTCGCCACGACCTGCGTGTCCCCGTCGAGGTACAGCACCTCGTCGACGTGGGCTGGGAGGAACTCGTCGAGAAAGAGGCGCGAGTACGTGGGGTGGAGGCCGTTGAGGCGGTCCCTCGGAACGGACAGCAGCGTGATGCCAGAGCCCGCGCAGACTCGTTGGAAAGCGGACTCCTCGAGGGAGCTCCCGGAACCGAAGCACAGCACGTATATCTCGGTGTCCGGTGAGGTGTTCGCGCGAGCCTGGAGGGCGCTCACCACCGTGTGGAACAGGTAACCCGTCGTGGCGGTGTAACAGACAGCGTGGCGGCGCGCCATCAGGAGTTCCCCTTGTCGCTCAGCGGCTTGTTCCTGCGGGCTTCACATGGTGAGCGACGATCCGTTGGTCGCGGCCCGTCCTGGCTCATGGCGCACACGTCCGCCCGCGCCGCAGTTCTTCGTAGATCATGCGGTAGTCCGCTGACACGCGCCTGACGTTCAGGTCCGTCGACCGTAAGAGCGCCGCGTCCCCCAGTTCTTGCCGCGCGGCCGGGTCGTCCAGCAGGTGTCGAACTGCTGCGATCAACGCCGCTGGGTCGTTCGGTCCGACGAGCAGTCCGGCGGCACCTCCGGCAAGCAGCTCAGTCACGCCGTCTACTGCTGTGGCCACTATGGGCAGACCCGCTTCCATCGCCTCGACGAGCACCAGTGGAGCCGGGTCGCGACGTGACGGCAGTACGAAGACCGTGGCCGATGCAAGAAGTCGGCGAGGGTCGGGTTGGAAACCGAGAAAGTGCACATGGTCGGCGACGTCGGAGTTCGCTGCCGTTCTCCGTGGGAGATCCCAGTCGATGTTGCCGGCGAAGTACGTGTGAGCGCCGTGCGACCGGGCGACTTCCAGGGCAACCTCCACGAGGAGATCGGCTCCTTTGCGGTGAGAAACAGCCCCCACTGCGACGAGTGCTGGTTGCAGGAGGTCGATGGGCAGCCCAGCGTCCCTTGCCTGGCGTCTGACCGAGCCCACCGTTCCATTGAGGACCGTGCGGATCTTCCATCGGGGGAGCCCGCGCAGCCGCATCGACTCTGCGACCACCGAACTGACTCCGACGACTCGGTGGGCGGCGGCCATCAGGATGACTCCGCGCTGGTACTCGTTGTGCACCGTCGCCACGACCTTCGTGCCGGTGCCAGCGACGGCGATCCTCGCGATGACTGTGGCGACCATGGTGTGGGCGTGCACGATGCAGGGGGTGAACTCGCGCACCAGTCGCCGGAAGCGGACGGTCGTGCGGACCAGAACGGCGACGCTTCGCGAACTGAAGTCGACCTCCACGACATCGACTCCGAAATCGCCGACGAGATCGGTGAAGCCGCCTACGTTCGTGGCGACCATCACGTGATCGCCCTCCATCGACTGTTGGCAAGCAAGGTCGACGCAGACGTTGGAGATGCCGTCTCCCTTGTCCCCGAGACGGTTCACGGCGTGGAGGACACGGCGTCGACCTGCGTCGGTCGGCAACCTGCGCTCATGCCGCCTGACGATCGGCGCCACCGAGCGACGAACGAGGGACGCGACACGATCACTCCAACCGCCGGTCGTCACTGTCGAGCAGATCCGGCGAACGGGCCGTGCCGGCGACTGCCGGTTCGCTGTCGACTGTTCAAGTCCGCTCCTCCGTCCGGGCGACCCAGTGTTCGGCTGCCGCCACTGCGCGGAGCACACCACGGCTCCGGCCCCTACGCGGCGGCGGGCGTCGGGCCGCCGCGCGGGATTGCTCGATGGTGGTGCCTGGAGCTGGCCGGCGACGTCGCAGGGCCCGCTGCGCTCGATGTTGATCCGCTCAGGCGTCGGGCCGAACGTACGGGAGTCGGCCGTGACTGATGAGTCCTCTGACCCGGCGTCTCCGTCGATGCCAGCTGTAGCCCCCATTGCGCGCGGGTGACGGGCGGCGCGTCGTTGCGGAGTGCAGCGGTCTCGCTGCGTTGCGTTCAGGCCTGTGCGTCGAATGTGACACACCGCCCTTAATTGCCCAGAAGCGGGGCTCCCCTGGGCTTACCGTCCCCGCTAGCGTTCTGGCCCAGGTGGTGGACGACGGGGTTCCCGCGCTGTGTCAGGCACGACTAGGTCCCGCACTTCCTGCGGGACACAGCACCGGGGGATCCACGCATGGCCACGCTCGACACTCGCGCCCAGAACGCGCACCTCATCGACCCGGACGCCGTTCCGCGGCGCCGACTGGCGTCCGTGCGTCGGCTCCGTGGCGCCGGTACCGATGCTCGCCGATCATGGCGGGACAGGTACGTCCGTCAGATCGTCGTCGGCGACGCACTGGCAGCGACGGTGGCCGCGCTGGTCGCGGCGCTCTTCCGCTTCGGCCCGAGCACGGACACGCCTGGGCCCGGGCCGGTGACGACCTGGTTCGTCGTCGCACTGCCGCTGGTCTGGGTGACGGCCATGCTGGTGTCGCGCAGCTACGAGCAGCGCTTCCTGTGGGTCGGTGCCGAGGAGTTCCGGCGGGTCTTCCTGGCCGCCGTGATCATGCTGGCGACGGTCGGCACCGTGTCCTGGGCGTTCAAACTCGAGGTCGCTCGTGGGTTCGTCGTGCTCGCGCTCCCCCTGGCAGCCGGGCTCACCTTGGTCCAGCGCCTCGTGCACCGGTGGCTGCTGCACCGGGCGCGGCAGGGCGGCGACAAGCGGCAGACGACCATCATCGTGGGGCACCGCGGCGGAGTGCTGAGCCTGCACCGGCAGCTCGAGCGGCAGGCCTACCACGGCTACCACGTCGTCGGCTGCTGCCTACCGGCGGGGACGGCTGGTGGTGGGACGGCTGAGTTCGACGGCATCCCGGTGCTCGGCGGTCTTGACGAGGTGGCCCGGGTCGTGGCCGAGCACGAGATCGACACGGTCGCCGTCCTGCCCTCCCCGGAGCTCGACGGCGCGGCGCTGCGGCAGCTCGGCTGGGACCTGGAGACGACGAAGGCAGAGCTGCTCCTCGCCCCTGCTGTCACCGAGATCGTCGGAACCCGCGTGCAGATCCGGCCGGTGTCCGGCCTCCCGCTCATGCACGTCGAGCGCCCGGAGTTCAGGGGGCTGCGCCGCTTGGTCAAGGCGGCGTTCGACCGGCTCGCCGCCGGTCTGGTCGTGCTGGCCATCGCGCCGGCGCTGCTCGCCATCGCGCTGACCGTGAAGTTCACGAGTCGTGGGCCGGTCTTCTACCGGCACGAGCGGGTGGGCATGGACGGTCAGCCATTCCACGTGCTCAAGTTCCGCACCATGGTGCCGGGCTCCGACCGGCACATCGACGCGTTGCGGGAGCAGAGCGACGGCAACACGGTCCAGTTCAAGATGAAGAGCGACCCCCGCGTCACGCCGGTCGGAAAGCTCCTGCGCCGCTTCTCCCTCGACGAGCTGCCGCAGCTGTTCAACGTGCTGGGTGGCTCGATGTCGCTGGTGGGTCCGCGGCCGCACGTGACCCGCGAGGTCGAGCAGTACGGGTTCGACATGCGCCGGCGGCTGCTGGTCAAGCCGGGCATCACCGGTCTGTGGCAGGTCAGCGGCCGGTCGAACCTCTCCTGGGACGACTCGGTGCGCATCGACGTCCGGTACGTGGAGAACTGGTCACTGAGCTTTGACCTCATGATCATCGCAAAGACCGTTGGGGCCGTCGTCCGCGGTTCCGGCGCTTACTGAACTCGGCGGTCCTGACCCGCCGCGCCGCGCGCGTCGCCTCCCGACCTTCCTGACAGGATTGGATGATCTGTCGGTGACGCGGCTGTGAGCTACGACCCCGGGCCATGATGACCCATGCCGTGGTGGGCGTGGGCGCTGATCGCCTGGTGCGTGCTCGGTGCTGCCGGCGCCTTCGGTGTCGCGGCGGTGATGCGGAACATGAAGGACGCCCAACGCGATCACGATCTCGACGGCCCGCCGGACGACCCCGACGGTCCGTGAGCCCGGTGAGGACCGACGCACGCGGTTGCTCCCCGGGCCGTCGAGGTTTTGAGCCGTGACGTAGGGGACATCCTCCAGGAATCTCAGTGAGGAGAGGTCGATGTCCTGGTGGCTCGCGGCCCTGGTGGCTCGCGGCCCTGGTGGCCTGGTCGGTGATCGTCGTCGCCGCTGGTCTGCTGCTCGGCGCAATGGCGCGGGAGATCGACCTGCGTGCGTGCGCGCAGCAGGTGCCCGATCACGTCCCCGAACACTGGTTGCTGACGCCGACGAGCTGACGACGGGCCAGGATGGGTCATCGCCCCCGGCGAAAGACGGACGTTGACCCCCTCCGACCACCAGACCGCCGCCCAGCTCGCCACCGAGGCAGGGGAGCTGCTGCTCCAGGTCCGCGCCCGCGACTTCGCTGACGCCACTGCGCGCAAGGCCGCCGGCGACGCGGAGGCCCATCGCCTTCTCCTCGACCGGCTCGCCGCCCTCCACCCGGACGACGCCGTCCTGTCCGAGGAGGGCGCCGACGACCCCATCCGGCTGGTCTCCCGCCGGGTCTGGATCGTCGACCCGCTCGACGGCACCCGCGAGTTCTCCGAGCTCGACCGCGCCGACTGGGCCGTGCACGTCGCCCTCTGGGAGCGCGGCGAGCTGACCGCCGGGGCCGTCGCCCTTCCTGCCGAGGGCACCACGCTGAGCACCGTCGACGTCGCCGAGACGCCGTCCCGCTCCGACGGGCCGATGCGGCTGGCGGTCAGCCGCAGCCGCCCGCCGGCGCTGGTCGCCGACCTGGCCACCCAGTTGGGCGCCGAACTCGTGGCCATGGGCTCGGCCGGGGTGAAGGCGATGTCGGTCGTCCGCGGCGACACCGACGCCTACGTGCACGGTGGCGGCCAGTACGAGTGGGACTCCGCGGCGCCGGTCGCCGTCGCCCGGGCCGCCGGGCTGCACACCAGCCGGCTCGACGGCTCACCGCTGCGCTACAACCGGCCCGACCCCTACCTGCCGGACCTGCTGATCTGCCGGCCCGAGCTCGCCGACCGGCTCCTCACGGCCCTCAGTCCTCGATGACGTCGAGGCCCTGCTCGCGCAGCCGGGCCAGGCTGGCCAGCATCCCCTGCAGCACCTCGGGGGTGTGGCCCTCCCAGTCCTCCAGCTCGCCGACCACACGCAGCGGGGAGCGCGTCCGGTAGGACCGGGTGGGGTTGCCGGGGAACCGCTTGTCCGTCACGTTCGGGTCGTCCTCGAACGGGCCGAGCGGCTCGACGACGTAGACGCGCCCCCGCTCGGTGCTGCCGGCCAGCGCCGTCGCCAGCTCCGCGCCCCAGACGGCGGTCTCCACCATCGCGGTGAAGTAGACGTGGTTCATCACCCGGCCGGCCTGGAAGTTGGAGCTGCGGCCGGGCACCAGCTCGTCGCCGACCTCGAGAACGGCCTTCGTCCCGTGGAACAACGGGCCCTCGACGTGCTCCCCGTGGTCGTAGGTCACCGGCTCGGGGGAGCTGCCGCTGCCGCCCACGTCCGCCGGCTCGGTCGACGTCACGGTCCTCACCGTAGGGGTGAGACCGCCCGACGTCGTTCAAGGTCCGTCCTGACGCGTCCGATGATCATGACATGGCGTGGTGGGGTTGGGTTCTCGTTGGCTGGGTGGTGCTGTCGTTCGCCGCCGCCCCGGTGGTCGGGAAGGCGCTGCGTGAGGCGGACCGCCGTGAGCGCGGTGTCACCGAGCCGGCCGGGTCGCCAGCGGTGCGGACCCGCCGCATCCCGGTGCCGCCGCTGACCTTCGCTCTGCTGGTCACAGCCGCCGTCCTCGAGACCGTCGGTTTCGTCGTCCGCACCTCCGGTCACGAGTACGGGAGCGGTCTGCTCTGGTCGATGGACCACTCGCTGTCCGTTCCGCGCATGTTCGTCGTGGCGATCTTCCTCGCCGCCACCCTGTCCGCCGCCGCGGGCGCGGCGCGTTCGCCGGGCCGGCGGCAGTGGTGGGCGGCTGTCGCGGTGATCTCGCTGCTCATCGCCCAGGTGAAGGCCGGAGGAACGCTCCACTACGAGGCGATCGACGCCCTGAGACTCACCGGCCGCCCGCTGCTCGCGACCCTGCTCAGCGCCGTCGTCGTCGCCGTCGTCCTGGTCGGGCTGTGGTGGCTCAGCCGCACCGAGCGCCGCGACCGGCGCCGGATGCTCATCGCCTTCGGCCTCTACGCCTCCGCCGCCGTCGGCCTCTCCGGCGTCACCTCGCTCATCGGGCACGCCGGCGCCAGCGCCTACTGGCAGGCCGCCGCGACCTTCGTCGAGGAGACCGGTGAGGCGTTCGGCGCGGTCGCCGTCCTCACCGCCGTCCTGGTCGGTGTCGCGCCGCGGCTCGTGCTCCCGGCCGACTGGCTGCTCCGCCGCCAGGCCGACGCCCTCACCCTCGACGCCTCCGGCACGCTCGCCCCCCGGCGCAACGGCCTTCAGCTGCCGCCGAGGTAGGCCAGCACCATCTGCGCGCTCTGCTCGACGCTCGACGACCGCGTGTCGATCGTGAGCTCGGCGTCGATGGGCTCCTCGTAGGGGTCGCTGATCCCGGTGAACTCGGCGATCTCCCCGCGGCGGGCCTTCGCGTACAGGCCCTTGCGGTCGCGGGCCTCGCACTCCTCCAGCGGCGTCGCCACGTGCACCAGCACGAACGAGCCCGGCCCGGCCTGCTCCTCGACCAATCGGCGGGCGTCGGCGCGGGTCGCGGCGTAGGGCGCGATCGGCGCGCACACCGCCAGCCCGCCGTGCTTGGCGATCTGCGCGGCCACCCAGCCGATCCGGCGCACGTTGGTGTCCCGGTCGGCCTTGGAGAACCCGAGCCCGGCGGACAGGTGGGTGCGCACCTCGTCGCCGTCCAGCAGCGTGACCGTGTGCCCGCCCTCGAGCAGCAGCTCGACCAGCCGGCTTGCGATCGTCGACTTCCCGGCGCCGGAGAGCCCGGTGAACATCACCGCGCGCCCGCCGGTGTGCGGCGGCGAGGGGTCGACGTGGCTGGCCACCGGCCCGGCGCCGTAGGCGGTGGCGAGCTCCAGCCAGCCGACCTCCGGTTCGGCGGCGGTCACCGGCACCGGGACGACGAGGGTCTCCCGCCCCGCCGCGCGGTCGGCCCAGACGGCGGCGCCCAGGGAGATGACCGCGGAGTCCGGGGCGGTGCCGGCCACCGGGAGCAGCACCAACAGCCGGTCGGGCAGGCCGGCGTCGCTGTCCGGCGGGGTGCCGACCCAGGCGGCCGGCTCGGTCCAGCCGCGCGCCTGCAGCTCGGCGCGGACGCTGGCCGGGGAGCGCCAGCGCGGGATCTCGTGCACGGCCAGGCCGTCCGGGCTCGTGGTGGCGACCAGGACGCCCTCGGCGTCCTCGAACTCGGTGTCCGGGGCGAGGTCGGGTGCACCCGGCGTCAGGCCGAAGGCGTGCCGGGCCAGGTCGGCGAGCTGGGCGTGCGACAGCCGGGTCCGGGTGGGGGCCATGGGCTGCAGTGTGGCAAGCCGCTGCCGCGGCGGCAGCTCAGATGGCGGGACGGACGACGCCGCAGCGGCAGCGGTAGAGCGAGGAGCCGCTGAACGAGTCGGCGCCCGCGTAGCTGTAGCGGTGCAGGTGCCAGGGGGTGCGGCTCGCGTCGGAGCGCGTCGTGGGCTGGGGGCCGGCCAGGACGCCGTCGCGGAGTCGGATCACGTGTTGATCATGCGGTCACCGCGCTGGGAAAAGCGAGACCGGACCGTTCACGTGATCGAGATCACGTCGCTCGCCGGGGTGACGCCCGAGTGGACGGCGGGTGTCTGCGTGGTGCCGCAGTGCTACCGGACGGCGTCAGCGGGCGGTGCGGGTGCGCTGGCAACCGGAGCGCTGGGCGGCGAAGCCGGACTGCAGGGCGTCGGCGAGGGCGATCGCCGGGTCGACGGTCTCGGACACCGGAGCAGCAGCGGTGGTCGTCATGCCGGAAAGCTAGGGCAACGCTGAGTGCAGCGGCAGGCGACACACGGTGATCGTCATGACGAACTGGCCGCGGTGTGCACTCCTGTCACACGCGCTGGACGGCGGCCCAGGGTGGCGTCCAGCCAGGCGTCGCTGCGCCGGTCCCAGGTCCGCTCGGCGGCCCACTCGACCCGCTCCTTCGCGCAGCCGATCGGTTCGTCGACCGCGGCGACCATCGCCGCGGCCATCTCCTGCGCGCCACGGACGACCGAGACGTGCGGCGGGGTCTCGGCGGAGTGCTCCAGGTGCCCGGCCGTCGCGACGACCGGCAGGCCACGCGCGCAGTAGTCGTAGGTCTTCATCGACGACTGGCCGAGCGCGATGCCGGCGACGTCGGGGATCAGCCCGACGGTCGCGCTGTCGAGGACGTCGGCCAGCCGGTCGCGGGTGAGCAGGCCCTCGTAGCGGAACCGGCCGGGGAACCGTCTGCTCAGCTGGAGGAACTCCTCCCGGGCGGCCTGCGCCCGGTCCGGGAACACCAGTTGGCCGTGCACGGACAGCGTCCAGTCCGGCAGCGCGGTGAGCAGCGCCGCGACCAGGCCGACGTCGAACCGGTCGGAGATGCTGCCGACGTAGACCGCGTGCCGTTCACGCCGCTCCGCGGTCCGGGGCGCGGACAGCAGCGTCTCGTCGGTGCCGTTGGGGACGACGACCGGCGTCCGGCCGGGGAAGAGGCCGGCGAGCACCGGGTTGACGACGACGACCTCGTCGGCCTCGTCGGCGATCCGGCGCAGCTGGTCGGGCAGGCCGCGGGCATGCGGGAGCAGCCGGGCCCAGTCGTCGGTGCAGTCGAAGACCCGCCGGCCGGGCAGGTCGCGGGCGGCCCGCCACTCCCACGGCAGCATGAACACCGACAGCTCCGGGTTCCACCCTGAGCGGCGGAGGAACGCGGCGAGCAGGCCGGCGTCCAGGCGCTCGGCGGCGGGGCTGCGCAGGCCCGGCCGGACGGTGGACCGCTCGGTGACGGTGATCCCGACCTGCGGGCTCTGGAACCGGGCCCGGTGCAGGTGCGCCCACCAGTTGCCCGGGTCGGTGCGCAGCCGGCGGGCGTCGGCCGGGGCCTGCACGAAGCGGACCGGCAGGCCGCGCTGCACCAGGTGCCGGGCGATCATCTGCTCGCGGCGGATGGCGGGGTTCCACGGGTCCTTGGCGAGGAACCCCACGCCAGGGCTGGTCGCGTTCAGGGCCGGCTCTCCTCGCTCTACCCGGGGTGCCGACCCTCGATCGCTGTTGACGAGGCTGCTCGGACCAGACTGTGCACGACCATGATGCGTGCTGCCGATGCGCGCGTGCGGAGGAGGTGGCCGTGTCGGCGTGGCTCTACCGGCTCCCGCTGCCGCTGAAGCGAGCCGTGCTGTTCCACCGGGCGCACGACCGCTGGCCGCCACGCGATCCGCGGACGTTCGTGGAGAAGGTGAACTGGCGGGTGGTGCACGACCGCCGTCCGCTGATCGGGCAGCTCGGGGACAAGCTGGCGATGAAGGCCTACGCGGCGTCCCGGTGCCCGTCGGTGCGGGTGCCCGCCGTGCTCTGGTCGGGGACGGACCTCGCCGCGTTCGCCGCCACCGACCTCCCGGAGAGGTGGGTGCTCAAGCCCAACCACGGCACGATGCGGGTGCACATCGGCAACGGCCGCCCGGACCTCGCCGCGCTGGAGCGGATCACCGCCGGCTGGCTGGACGAACCGCTGTACCGGACCCGCGGCGAGTGGGTCTACAGCCAGGCGCGGCGGGTGCTGCTGGCCGAGGAGTTCCTCGGGTCGGGGGAGCCGCCGGTGGACTTCAAGTTCCTGGTGTTCGGCGGCCGGGTGGCGCTGGTGCAGGTCGACACCGGCCGGTTCGGCGACCACCGGCGCCGGCTGTACCGCCCGGACTGGACGCCGGTCGACGTCGCCGAGGACGTCGCTCCGGGGCCGGTGACCGCCGCGCCGGAGCTGCTGCCGCGGATGCTCGAGGTGGCGGAGGTGCTGGGCGCGGCGTTCGACTTCGTCCGGGTGGACCTGTACGCCGTCGACGGCGAGGTGTGGTTCAGCGAGCTGACGCCCTACCCCGGCGGCGGGCTGGACCGCTTCGACCCCGTACTGGACGTGTCGCTCGGCGCGCTGTGGCAGCTGCCGCGCCGGTCAGCGGTGCGTCCGCCGCACCGGCGCTAGGGTCGGCCGGTGTTCCGGTGGGTGGGTGTGCTGCTGACGGCGGCCGTCATGTCCGCCTTCGCCGTCCTTCTGCTGACCGGGGACTACATCCGTGAGGGCCCGGTCCTGGTCACGCTGAGCGAGACCCACGGCATCCACCGCGGGGACGTCGGGATCGTCGCCTTCTGGACGCTCGGGATGATCGGCCTGCTCATCGCCGCGCTGAGCAGGCCTTCGAGGACCCGGGACGCCGACCGCCGCTGAACGCTCAGCAGTCGCGGCCGTCCTCGCTGACCCAGGTGTTGATGCAGCCGATGCTGTACTCGACCTCATCCCGTTCGGCCGCGGTGAGGCCGCCGGGTTCGAAGCGGACGGCCATCCAGCCGGTCAGGTAGCCGTCCTCGCCGAAGCTCTCGGCGGCCGCGACGGCCTGGTCGCGCTCCGCGAAGCGGTAGAGGGTCACCGTCTCGGAGGTGACCGCCTGGATGCACGGCATCGCCTCGTCGCACAGCTCATCGGTGGCCCAGCGGGCTCCCGGCATCACCGACCGCGTCCACGGGTCCTGCGGCGAGGCCCAGGGGCTGAGGTCGAGGTCCTTGCGCCCGTCGTAGACGAACATCGCCCAGAACAGCACAGCGACCAGCGCAGCGCCGAGGAATCCGAGGGCGACGGCGACCTTCCTCATGGCTCACGCTGCCGGGTCACCGGCGGATGATCTCCTGTTGCGGGGGCCCGAGGGTGCGTGTGACGCTCCCGGCGTCGCGCTGGTTGGGGGACCTGACCGAAGGACCGCAGATGTCCCTCCCCGACAAGATGTTCGCGCCCGCCGGGGCCTCCTACCGGGTGCGCTACCTCGCGACCTGGGTGGCGATGGTCCCGAGCGCCTTCGTCGCGGTCGCCGGCTGGTTCGCCCCGGCCGCCGTCCCCGCCGGTCACCTGATGATCAGCCTGATCGGCGCGGCGATGTTCGCGTTCTGCGTCTGGGCCAACCGGCAGCTCCACCGGCGGATGCAGGCGGAGGACGCAGGAGAGCGACCGGCAACCGAGGCGCGCCCGACGTCCGACCGGGCCGAGGTCCGGACGCGCGCGGTGATGACCGTCGTCGGCGCGGGCCTCTTCGTGGCGGCGTTGGCGGTGGACCTGGGCGTGGTCATCACGGTCGTCGCTGCCGTGAGCACGGTGCTGTGCGCGGTCGGGACCTGGCAGGCGGCACGCCGGGTCAAGAAGTCCGAGCTGAACCAGGGCCCGCGGTGACCGGGGCCGACGAGCCGTCGTGGACCACGGCCGCCAGCGTGGCGCTGACCGTGGTCACGACGATCGTCGTCCTCGATCTCGTGGTGGACGGCGCCTGGGTCTGGGCTGTCACGATGTTCCTCGGATCCGTCGTGGTCGAGGTGTTGGTCCTGGCCGTCGCCAGCCGGCGGCGCAGGAGTCGGCAGCCACCGGCAGGAGTGAGTGGGTGAGCGCTCAGTCGACGGAGACGTCGCCGAGGTCCAGCACGTCGTCCAGCGGCACGGCGCGGCCGTCGCCGTCCCTGTGGTCGTAGACCTCCAACTCGACGACCCGGCCGTGCATGACGTGCAGCACGACGTCCACCCGGCCGCGGGAAGTCGCGGACACGGCGAAGTGGTCGGGGCGGCCGGTGCCCGACAGCTGCACGATCCGCTCGGTCGGGATGGCCGGCTGCCCGCTGCACAGCCGCACCGACGAGCACCCGCAGCGGCAGGTCGCGTCCACTACAACCGTCGCGACCTGGGCGTGCAGCATCGGCTCGTCGACCGCCGCGGCCAACGTGATGAGCAGTCGGCGCTCCTGCTCCGACGGCTCACGCGGTCGGTCGAGCTCCCGCCAGATGGGCTCGTCGACGGGCTGCGGAGGTGTCACGGCACCAGTCTGGCCAGCGCGACCAGCGGTTTCCCGGGCCGGTCAGCCACGGCCGGCGTCGTCCTGCCCCGGAGCTGCGACCCCGGGCCGACCGTCGGTGCGCCGGCGCTTCCGCCGGGCCGCAGGGCGCGGCACCCGAGACTGCGCCTCCTCGGCCAGCTGCCGGGCCGCGGTGACAGAGGCGGACTCGACCTCGTCCCCGGCCCGGGCGCGCATCAGGCCACCCGCAGGGACGACGGCGCGGCGGCGCGGGTGAGCTGCGGGCGCAGCGCCCGGGTGACGCCGGCCGTCAGCGCCCGGGCGAACAGCAGCGCGAGCGCGATGGTCAGCAGCACCGTGCCGAGCGCGATCGGTGACTGCGCGCCCAGGGCGTAGAGGCTGCCGAGCAGGACCCCGGCCATCAGCGGCCCGGTCGTCACGACGGCCAGCCGGCGGCGCTGCACCTGCTCGAGCACCGCCGGGTCGGCACCCAACGCGGCGGTCGACGCCACCGCGCGGCGGGTGGTCACCAGGTCGTCGGTGGCCGCCAGGGCCAGGGAGACCGCCGCCGCCAGCACCGCGAGGACGCCGGCCAGCACGGCGAAGAGGACGCCGGGCAGCGACTCGGTGAGCGAGTGCTGCGGCTCCAACAGTTGGCCGGTCAGGCCGCCGACCACGCCGAGCGCGAGACCGGCGACGCAGGTGGTGCCCGCCGTCCGTCCGGCCGGCCCGGCCAGCGTGCGCAGACCGCCGGCGGCGAGCACGTCGACCGCCGTCCCCGAGCGGGCCAGCCGGCGCGCCCGGGCGCTGACCCACAGCGAGCCGGTCGACAGCAGGCCCAGCGACAGGACGACGAGCGCAGCGCAGGTGAGGGTGGTCGCGATGCCAGGCCGGGAGGTGTCCCGGGGCGCGGCCACGACCGCGACCAGGGCGGCTATGCCGACCGCCACGGCCAGCAACCGCGGCCAGGCCCGCACCGGACGACGCCGCCGCGGTGCGGCCGCGAGCGCGCCGGCGGCACCGCCGACCAGCGTGGTCAGCGCGGCGACCACCAGCCAGGCGACGCCGTCCAGCGGCGACAGGCCGGGCAGCAGCTGAGCGCTGGGCGGCGCGGCGACGTGCAGCAGGAGCCAGAGCGTGAGGTAGACGCCACCGGCGAGCAGCCCGCCGAGGAACCCGGCGACCGCCGGTTCGACCACCGCCACCCGGCGCAGGTCGGCGGGGGCGGCGCCGCTGATCCGCAGCGCCTCGTGCACGGCGGCCCGCCGGGCGCTGCCGGTGGTCACCGCCTGCCAGCTCAGCGCCAGCGCCGGGAGCACCAGCAGCAGGAGACCGGTGAGCACGCCCGGCCGGAGCCCCGCCTGGACGACGAGCGACGAGTAGCCGCCCGGCGGGGTGAGGTAGGCGATGCCGCCGTCCGGCAGGTACTCGACCTGCTGGCCCGGCACCCGGAGCACGGCGGCCGCAGCGATGAGCAGCCCCCCGCCGGTGGCGCTGCCGCCGGCGACGAGCAGGGCGCGGGAGCGGCCGGACGACGTGCGGGGACGACCGATCAGCCAGGCGGTCGCGGTGTTCACGAGAGGGCCACCTCGTGCTCGATGACGCCGCCGCGGAGCCGGACCTCGCGGTCGGCGCGGGCGGCGACGATGTTGTCGTGGGTGACCAGCAGGACCGCTCCGCCGGCGCTCACGGTGCTGCTGAGCATCAGGTCCAGCAGCGCGCGACCCGACCGGGTGTCCAGGCTGGCGGTGGGCTCGTCGGCCAGCAGCAGCGCCGGCCCGTGCACCAGGGCGCGGGCGGCGGCGGCGAGCTGCGCCTGACCCCCGGAGAGCTGGGCCGGCAGGGTGTCCGGGCCGATGGCCAGGCCGACGCGGTCCAGCCAGCCGGCGGCCGCCGCCCGGGCGTCGTCCGCGGGGTGGCCCTCCAGCAGCAGCGGCAGGGCCACGTTGTCCAGCACCGGGAGGTCGGGCACCAGCTGGCCGAACTGCAGCACCAGGCCCACCGAGCGCCGGCGCACCACCGCGCGGGCGGTGTCGTCGGCGCCGGAGAGCTCGCTGCCGGCGACGACGACCCGTCCGGTCTGCGCACGGAGCACCCCGGCGGCGAGCAGCAGCAGGGTGGACTTGCCGCAGCCGCTGGGGCCGGTCACCGCGACGACCTCACCCGGCGCCACGGACAAGGTGGCGTCGCGCAGCGCCTGGGTGCGGCCGTAGGAGTGGCTGACCCCGGACAGGGTGAGCACGGTCGAGCTCATGAGCTGGTCCTCTCAGGCGGGACGGGGGAGGAGCGGAGGAGTTCGGTGGCCAGGTCCAGCCAGCGGAGGTCGGCGTCCAGGTGGGCGATCAGGTGCTCGCGGACCAGCCGCTCGGCCGGGCCCGCGCCGGGCGGCACCTGGCCGAGCTCCCGCATCCGGCACAGGTGCGTGGCGCGCTGGCGGGCGACGTGCCCCTGGACGTCGATGCCGGTGTGCAGCGCGGCGATCGTCTTGCGGACGATTTCCTCCGCGCCGGTCCCGGTCGGCGGCGCGGGCTCGGCCAGCCACGCCTGCAGCCGCTCGTTGCCGGCGTCGGTGAGGGCGTAGACGGTGCGCTCGGGGCCGCCGTCGACCCGGGTCTCGACCACCTCGGCCAGCCCGTCCCGCTGCAGCCGCGCCAGGGTCGCGTAGACCTGGCCGAACGGCAGCGGCCGGCTGTCCGGGAACCACGCGTCGTGCTCCTGCTTGATGTCGTAGCCGTGGCGTGGCGCTCCCGCCAGGAGCGCGAGATGGAGTTCGGTCAGCGACATGCGTGATGTCTACACGACGAGTACACACTTGATGAGTAGTGACGCGACGGCGTGTCTGTCAGCTGGTGGCTACTGCTCCGCGGCCGCTGGGATGCGGCGGTTGTGCCGGGTCACGACGAGTGCCTGCACGGCGAAGGAGACAACCCCAGTGCCGAGGTAGTAGAGCGACCAGGTCGGACCGTCACCGGAGAGCCCGCGGCTGCCGTAGCCCAGCAGGACGAGGGCCGGGAAGAGGGCGCCCATGGACCACCACGGCGGCCGCACCTCGCCGACGCCGATCAGCGGTACCCGTCGGCCGCCCGCCCGGCGGAGGGTCAGCCACGTCGGGACGGCGAGCAGCAGGGCGGCACCGGCCAGGTCCAGCAACCACAGCCAGGTCACCGCCTCAGCCGACCTGTCCGTCGTACCAGCGCAGCACCCGCAGGGCGCGCAGGGTGTTCCAGCGGCTGGGCCGGCCGTCGCCGTCCTCGAGCGGGAAGTGCACGGCGCCGGCGTACGTGTCCTCCAGCAGCCACCTACCGTCGGGCTGCTGCTTGCCGCGCACCACCGCGACCGCCTCGGCCAGCCGCTCGTCCGGGCTGCCGCCGGCGACCCGGAAGTGCTCCAGCCCGCGCAGGACGTCGTGGTGCCACTGCGGCGGGAACGAGAGCTGCAGGTAGCCGTCCTGCGCGGGCCCGCCGGTGTTCTTCCGGCGGAACAGCGACCGCTCCAGCAGGTACTCCTCGCCGCGGCGCCGGGCGGCCGTGGTCTGCCGGGTGCCGTGACCGGCCTGCTCGTGCGCGAGCAGCCCCTCGATCACGTTGATCGTCGAGTCGAACGACGAGCGGGTGGAGCCGTGCTCGGTCCAGCAGTTCCAGCCGCCGTCATCGAGCTGGTCGGCGAGCAGCCGCTGGACGACGGCCTCGACGTCCTCACCGAAGTAGGCGCCGAGCGCGACGACGCGGCCGTTGATGCACGCCTCCACCTCGCCGGCGAAGAACGGTGCGCCGTCGTACTCCCAGCGGCAGTTCTCCCGGACCAGCGCGACAGTTTCCCGGGCCGGCTCCGACGCCGGGTCCAGCCCGAACTCGCGGAGCAGCGCCAGGGTGGGCAGCGTCGGCGTCCAGGGCTGGCCGCCCTCGCCGTCCCAACCGGACGCCGGGAAGCACGCGCCGCCGGCCCACTGACCGTCCGGGTCGCGGAGCGCCAGCAGCCGCGCGCCCCAGCCCTCGGCGGCCACCCGTGCCCGCTCGGCGGCCACGGCGTCCGCCGGTGCGTCGGTCAGGTCCCGCAGCACCTGCCAGCGGATCGCCGGGGCGGAGTCGAGCAGCCAGTCGAGCACCGTCATGCCGCGGAACCTAGTGACCCGGCGCCCGCCGTGGGACGGTGAGCCGTGGCCTGGCCGTGGCGTCGTCCCCGGGGCTGGCCGGCCTCCCCGCCGCCGACCGTCGCGCCCGACGGCCCGCCGCGGTTCGAGTGCGCCCGCTGCGCGCACCCCACCGACCTGCACCCACGCCCCGACCGGACGGACCTGACGTCGTGTGCCCAGTGCGTGGCCGAGGAGGACCTGGGCCAGCGGGACGAGGCCGACATCTGCAGGCTGCGCTACCCGCGGCCGTGAGTGCGCGCCAGCAGCTGCTCCGCCGTCCCGGTGTTGATCACCCGGTCGGCCGGGACGCCGCACTCCACCGCCCGCACGCAGCCGTTGTCCTGCCAGTCCAGCTGACCGGGGGCGTGCGCGTCGGTGTCGATGGCGAAGTTGCAGCCCAGCTCGACGGCCTGGCTGAGCAGCCGGCGCGGTGGGTCCAGCCGCTCGGGGCGGGAGTTGATCTCCACCGCCGTCCCGTTCTCGACGCAGGCCCGGAAGACGGCGTCGGCGTCGAAGTCGCTCTCCGGCCGCGGCTTCTGCGTGCCGTTGCGCTGCTGGCGGCCGATCACCAGCCGGCCGGTGCAGTGACCCAGGACGTCGGTGTGCGGGTTGGCGACGGCGGCGAGCATCCGCTCGGTCATCGCCGCTCTCGGTGCCCGCAGCTCGGAGTGGACGCTGGCCACGACGACGTCCAGCCGGCCGAGCAGCTCGTCGGTCTGGTCCAGCGAGCCGTCGACGTTGATGTCGCACTCGATGCCGGTGAGGATCCGGAAGGGCGCCAGCTCGTCGTTCAGCGCCGCGACGACGTCCAGCTGCTGCTCCAGGCGCTGCGGGCTCAGCCCGTTGGCGACGGTCAGGCGGGGGGAGTGGTCGGTGAGCGCCAGGTACTCGTGGCCGATGGAGATCGCCGCCTCGGCCATCTCGCGGATCGGGCTGCCGCCGTCGGACCAGTCCGAGTGCGCGTGCAGGTCGCCCTTGAGGGCGGCGCGCAGGGCGGCGGCGTCGTCGGCGAGCGGGGTCAGCTCGGCGTAGGTCTCCTCGAGCTTGGCGAGGTACTCCGGGACCTCGCCGCGGTGCGCCTCGACGACCACGGCCGCGGTCTTGTCACCGACGCCCTTGAGGTCCTTGAGCGTCTTGGTGCGCACCCGGCGGTCGAGCTCGGCGTCGTCCAGGCCGGCGACGACGGTGGCCGCCGTCCGGAAGGCCTTGACCCGGTAGGACGGCTCGCGGGCGCGCTCCAGGAGGAAGGCGATCCTCCGGAGCGCGCCCGCAGGCGTGAGCGGTGCCGTCATGCTGCCCAGGTCAGGACTTGAGCTTCTTGGCCTGCTTGGCGGCGCGCTTCTGCGCCTTGGCGGCCTTCTTGGAGGCCCGCTCGTAGCTGGCCTCGGCGGCGGCAGCGGCGGCGCCGGCGGTCTTCCGCGCGCGCCAGCCGACCGACGGCTTGCCCTCGGTGTCGACGGCGGCCAGCAGCAGCCCGCCGAGCATGCCGGTGTTCTTCAGGAAGTTGCTGGTCTGGCCGAAGCGCTCCTTCGGGTCCTCGTGCTCCCAGAAGCGGTGACCGGCGAAGGTGGTGGGGACCAGCGAGGTGGCGAGCGCGAGCGCGGAGAAGCGGGGGAACTTGCCCAGCGCGAGCAGGGTGCCGGCGCCGACGTGCACGCCGGCGTTGACCTTCACCCACTGCTCGACGTCGTGCGAGACCTCGATCGGCAGCTGCTTGTCGGCGATCTCGGTGAGCTGCTCGACGATCGGCGCGGCGCCAGGGACGCGGCTCTGCGGGTTCCGGAGGGTCTGGATCCCGCCGTAGATGAACGTGGAGGCGAGCATGGGCCGTGCGATCCGGCGGACCAACATTCTGGAGACCTCTTCCCATCGGTGACGTCAGCAGGAACCTGCCCTGGTCAGTGCCAGGACAACCCTGCCTTGCGACCGTAGTGAGAAGCGACCCCTGCCGCCGCGCGAACTGGCGCGGGGGTCAGATGGCGGTGCGGACGCCCAGGACGTCGTCGACGGTGAGGTCCTGGGGGAGGCCGGCCAGGTGGTCGGTGAAGGGGGCCCGCCGGTCGGCCACCCGGATGCCCGCGCTGATGATGAGGGCGGCACCGACGGCGAGGGTGAACCAGACGGCGACGACCACGACAGCGAACATGGCTCCTTTCTAGCGGCGAAGGCTTGGTGTCAACCAGATGTTCCATGGGCGGAACCTGACAAAGCCTCCAGAGACTCCTTGGGTCATCGCGCAGGGATCGTCGTGGTGGCGACATCTGGTTGTCACAGGTTGGACGGGATGATGGGCGAGTGACCACGGAGGAGCTCGACGCGGCTCCCGCCGTCCGGGGCCGGTGGGTGCTCGCGCTGGCACTGGTCGGCGCGCTGGTGTTCACCATCGGGTTCGTCGTCGAGCTGCGCTGCGCGGTCGGGTCGTGCCCCGATCCGACGGTCCGCCGACTGTTCCGGCTCGACGCCCTGGGCGCGCTGCCGCGGCTGTTCACCACCGGCCTGTTCCTGGCGGTGGCGGTGCTCGCCGCGCTGGCGGCGCTGCGGTCGGCCGGCCGGGCGCGGTGGTGGTGGGCCGGGGTGGTCGCCGGGGGAGCCGCGCTGACGGTGGCCAAGGCGGTGAGCTCGCACTCGGCGCTGGAGCGGGACGACGGGCGCCTCGCCACCCTGATCGGTGCGCTGCTGGTGACGGCGATCGGGCTGTCGCTGCTGCGGTGGGCCGGTCGCGCGTGGTCGGTGCCCGGGACGACGCCGATCGTGGTGGCGCTGGGTCTCTACGCGGCTGCGGCGATCGGGCTGGACCAGATCACCATGGCCGTCGCCCGGCTGCACCACCCGTGGGTCGCGCTGGCGATTGCGACGTTCGTGGAGGAGGGCGGCGAGGCGGTGACCGCGCTGGTGCTGCTGGTGGTCGTGTCCCGCTGGGTGCCGCGCCGCCGCTCTCAGTCGTAGGGGTTGGTCAGGACGGTGCGCGCCTGCAGCACGGTGAAGGTGGCCGGTGCGCCCTGGGTCGTGGTGGTGCCGGGGACGTCGGCCTGCACGCCGCCGTCGACGGAGTAGGTGGCGCTCCAGGTGGTGGTGAGCGAAGCGGTGTAGGTGCCCGACGAGTAGTCGTGGGTGATGGTCTCGTTCGGGTAGGGCGCGCCCGGATCGTCCGTGGTGAGGACGACGCCGTCGCCGGTGTCCCAGCTGTAGGTGCTGGCGGTCGCTGCGATGTCGACGGTGAAGCCGCGGATGTCGACCGTGAACAGCTGGGTGGTCGGGCTGTCGGTGAAGAAGATGACCGGCAGGCCGACGAGAGCCTCGCCGGGGGGCTGCTGACGGGTGGTCAGTTGGGGGAGCGGCAGGGTCTGGAAGTAGCGGAACACCTCGTCCGGCGACGGCGGCGGGTTGAGGTCCGTGACGTCAACACAGGAGCCGCCCTCCGGCACCAGTGGTCCATAGACGTCACCCACGGCAGTTCCTGCAGGTACTGGAACCGCGTCTATTGGGCCGGTGCTAAGCAGGATGCGCCGGTGCAGGACGATGTAGTAATAGATCAATCGACCCTCGACGGTCGGGCACTCGTTGTTGCCGGCCACACAACCGCCCTGGGTCTCGTCCGTGACTTGACATGACGTTCGCAGGTACCAGCGGTACGGGAGCTCCGGCGGTGGCGCGGCATTCGAAGCCGAGCGAACGGGAGAACTGGCGTCGCCGTCAACGTACGAGGCGGTGATTGCACCTTCGCCGATGTTCACGTCGGGGCACGAGCCCCGGCGGCACGGTGGTGCTGCTGCTGCGGTAGACGCCAACGTGACCCAGACTAGAGCCAGGGCGACCACCACAATGCGAAGTCGCATCTTCGCTAGCCCAGGGTGAGGTCTTGCATGACCCAGCTCTGTAGTCCCTGATCCCAGGTGGTTGCAGCCCCTGAGGAAAGGTCGTCTAGCGCTGGAAAGCTCAGATCAGGGACGGGAGTGCCTGCGCGATCGACTACTTGCAAGGCCGCTTGGTCGAGCAGGAAGGCGGCTTCTGCATTGCCGGGCTTCGTAATAGCGGCATTCAGTGCGCCGTCGAGTTTGAGTTCGCCACCGACGTATCGGTACCCAGCGGCGGCATCTGCGTCTGTCTCGTCCGCAATCCGGCCACATGTCTCGCAGGATCGGGCAAATTGGCGCAGGTACTGCGAATCCATGACGGCATTGGTGCGATTGATGAGGGCCAAGTAGTAGCCCGTGAAGGCCGCGGCTCCCTCGGAAGTGTCTCGCCTTGCTTCGTTTGGCATGGGCAGGTCGGGCGGGCCTAGGGGCGGCAGGCTCGCGGTGGTCTGGGCTGCGCTGGCCGAGGTTGACGGCAGGGTCTCGTTGGCGCTCTGGCCATCTGAGCAACCAGCGAGCACGGCAACGCCTGCGATCGCTGCGGCAGCCACGTGCACGAGCCGCATTCGTCGTCCTCCCACAGTCTCGGAACGAAAAAGTCCTCAGAGACTACGCAGCTCAGCGGCTCGTCCGCGTCACCCGGACGCCGTACCTGTGGACGGGGGGCGTGTGCGGAGGCTCGAGCTCTGCTCCAGATGTGGAGCAGAGATCGAGCCTGCGGGAAGAGGTGCTGGAGTCAGTTGAGCTCTGCCCCCAGGTGGGGGCAGAGCTCGAGCGTCACCGGGAGCAGTAGACGGTCAGCCGCTCGCGCTTGCGGAACACGAACTCCGACGTCGTCTCGCCGGTCTCGCCGTCGTAGGCCACCTGCTGAGGCCCAGACAGGACCCGCACCTGCAGCTCCGACGCCTGGAACTCCGCATAGGACCGGCTGTGGTTCGAGACCCCGAGCAGCGTCGCCAGGACCGCCCGCGTGCGCCCGAACCGCAGGTCGGCGCGGAGGTACTGCACGTCGAGCAGACCGTCCTCCAGCCGCGGCCGCCACGCCGGCGACAGTCCGCGGGGCACGTAGCAGCCGTTGCCGATGAACAGGATCCAGGCCGACACCCGCTGCCCGTTGAGCTCCAGCTCCACCGGCGACCCGTGCCGCAGCACCTGGGCCGCCGCGACCGTCAGCGCCGCCCACTTGCCCATCCGCCCGCTCAGCCGGTCACGGCGCCGCACCATCTCCGGGTACGAGCCGATCGACGCGGTGTTCAGGAACGGCACCCCGTTCACCTCGGCCACGTCGACCTGCACGGCGTCCCCGCTCACCACGGCCTTCGCGGCCTCGGGCGGCGTGGCCACGCCCAGGTCGCGGGCGAAGTGGTTCAGCGTTCCCGCGGGAACGACCGCCAGCGGCAGACCGAACTCCAGCGCGACGGCCGCAGCCGCCGCCACGCTGCCGTCGCCGCCGGCCACGCCCAGCGCGCGGGCGCGCCCCGACCGCGCGGCCTCGCCGAGCAGTTCGGCCACACCCGCGTCCTCGCGCAGCTCCAGCACCTCGGCGCGGGGCAGCAGCTCCTGGATGTCGGCGGCCGGGTCGTAGTCCTCGCGGCCGGACCGCGGGTTGACCGCGATCACCAGGCCCTCGCCGTCCGGCAGTGCCGGGGCGTCCCAGGCCTGCCACACCCGTGCCGGCTCGACCGGCCGCACCCGCCACCAGCGCTGGGTCGCCAGCGCCACGGCGCTGCCGACGGCCATGCCGGCGGCGACGTCCCCGGGGTAGTGGACGCCGACGTGCACCCGGGAGTAGCCCACCCCCAGCGCGACCGGCGCGATCAGCGCGCCCAGCACCGGGCTCTCCAGTGCGACGCCGGTGGCGAACGCCGCCGCGGACGCCGAGTGGCCGCTGGGGAAGGAGTGCGAGTCCAGCGTGCGCCGGAGCGCACGGGTGTGGGAGACGGCCGCCTGATCCGGCCGGCCTCGCTGGAAGAGGCGCTTGAGGACGACGTTGACGATCGCGCTGGACAGTGCGAGCGAGCCGACCCCGCGCACCGCTGCCCGCCGCGGCCGCCCACGTTGCAACGACAGCAGCCCACCGATCAGCGCCCAGAGCTTGCCGTGGTCGGCGAAGGTGGACAGCTTGCGCAGCCACCGGTCGACCCGCGTCGTCGGGAGGCGGCCGACGCGCGCCAGCAGGGCGGCGTCCCAGCGGCGCGGTGAGCTCATGCCGCGGACGCTAGTGGAGTGCGAGCGCATCGTTTTCCGAGCGCTGGCACTCCACCTCCAAGGGGTCAGGCGCGCTTGCGGGCCCGGTAGGCGGCGACCGTCGAGCGGCTGGCGCAGGTGTTGGAGCAGTAGCGGCGGCTGGCGTTGCGCGAGGTGTCGACGTAGACGTTGCCGCAGCCCTCGGCCGAGCAGACGCCCAGCCGCTGCCAGCCGTGCTGGACGACGACCTGCGACAGGCCCATCGCCACCGTCGTCGTCAGCTGCTCGACCGCACCGGCGTCCGGACGGGCGTAGTGCAGGTGCAGCTCGCCGTCGTGGTCGGTGGCGTAGGGCCGGGGGGAGGCCAGCGCCAGCAGGGCGTTGAGGCGGGCCATCACGTCGGGCTCGCTCTCGGCCAGGGCGACGTCGCGGACCAGCGTCGCCGTCTGGGCCACCTGCCCGGCGTCCTGCTCCGGCAGGGTCAGCGAGGTGCCCTCGGTGAACCACTCGGTGTGGGCATCGAGGAACGCCCGCACCCAGCCCGGGTCGTCGCGGTCGGCGTTGGCGAGGTCGATCGCCAGCTCCACCGCGTTGGACCCGTAGGTGTCGTAGTCCATTTGGCTCCCTACGCCCGTGCTAGCCTTCGGAATCTGTAGGGACTCAACGAGCGTTGACCCCCTACAGATTCCCTTCTCGCACAACCTGAAGTGAGCACAGTCATGCGTTCGTACCTCACCGTGTGGCGGTTGCCGTCCGCCCCGGTGCTCCTGCTCTCCGGCTTCGCCGGCCGTCTGCCGTCGTCCATGGTGCCGCTCGCGCTGCTCCTCATGGTGCAGGAGCAGACCGGTTCGTACGCGGTGGCCGGCGGTGTCTCGGCCACCTACGGCATCGCCACCGCCCTCGTCGCCCCGGTGCTCGGGCGGCTGGCCGACCGTCGCAGCCCGCGCGGCGTGCTCCTCGCGCAGTCCGCGCTGTACCCGCTGCTGCTGACGCTGGCCGCGATCGTCGTCCTGGTCGGCTCCCCGGTGTGGGCGCTGCTCGCCGCGGCCGGCGCGGTCGGCGCGAGCACCCCGCTGGTCTCCGGCACCGTGCGTGCCCTGTGGTCCCGGGTCGACCCGCGCGTGCGGCCCACCGCCTACGCCCTGGACGCGACGGCCACCGAGCTGGTGTTCGTCGCCGGCCCGTCGCTGGTCGCCGTCCTCGCCCTGGTCGCCAGCCCGTCGATCGCCCTCGCGGTCGCCGGCGTGCTCGGCGTCGCCGGTGCGCTGGGCATCGCCACGAGTGCGGCCATGCGCGCCTGGGTCCCGGCGTCGGCGCAGCGGCGGCCGCTGTTCGCGACGGTGACCACGCCTGGGATGCCGCGCATCCTGCTCAGCGGCACCGCGCTGATGCTGGGCATCGGTGCGCTCGAGGTCGCCGTCCCGGCCTTCGCCGACGCCGCCGGCGCCCCGGGAATGTCCGGCCTGCTGCTCGCCGTCTGGGCGCTCGGCTCGGCCGGTGGCGGTCTCTGGTTCGGCGCGCGGATGATCAGCGCCACGCTGCCCCGCCAGTACCGGTGGGGGCTGCTGGGTGTGACCGTCGGCCTGGCCCCGCTCGCCGCGGTGTCCAGCCCGTGGCTGCTCGGCGTCCTGCTGTTCCTCGGCGGGACGGCGATCGCCCCGACGCTGACCGTGCAGAGCTCGCTGGTCGGCTCGATCGCCCCGGCGTCGGCCACCACCGAGGCGTTCACCTGGCTGTCGACGGTCTCCTTTGGTGCCTCCGCGATCGGGGCCGCCGTGGGCGGCGCGCTCATCGAGACCGAGTTCGGCGTGGCCGGTGCGCTGGTCCTCGCCACCCTGGCCGGCGCCCTCGCCGTGCTGGTCACGCTGCTGCCGGGCCGCCGCCCGACCGCGCCGACCGCACCCCGCCGGGACGTCGTCCACGCCTGATCCGACGGCGTCCCCCCACCCGTGTGGGGGGACGCCTGCAGGCGCTGGTAACCTCTCTTCTCGGTGGTTCCGAGGCGACTCGGAGCCCGGGAGGCTTCGCCTAGTCCGGTCTATGGCGCCGCACTGCTAATGCGGTTTGGGTTAATCCCCATCCCGGGTTCAAATCCCGGAGCCTCCGCGCACGACAACTGAACACGCACCCGTAGCTCAACGGATAGAGCATCTGACTACGGATCAGAAGGTTAGGGGTTCGAGTCCCTTCGGGTGCACGTCTGGTTGAGACAGCGCGCGGCCCCGTTCCTCTTCGTGAGGAACGGGGCCGTTCGTGTTCCCGGGTCCGCAGCGCATGCTGGAGCTGTCCCCCGGGAGGGCCTCATGGAGCCACGCCGCGTCGCCCTCGCGCTGCTGGGGGTCGCCGTCATCGGCGGTGGCGTCGCCCTGGGCCGGGCCCTCCCTGCGCCGGACGGCGCACCCGGTGGCCGGACGGCGGGCCAGACGAGCAGCACCTCGTCGTGCCCGACGCCGGCGGCCGACCCGGACTGCGAGCCCGGCTGAGCGGCAGACTGCCGGCATGAACCGCAGCGACGTCCAGCAGGTCGCCGACGGGGTGTTCCGCGTCGACGGCGGCATCGTGAACTGGTACCTGCTGCGCGACGGCCGGGACCTCACGCTGGTCGACGCCGGGTACCCGGGCAACGCCGGGGACGTCGAGTCCTCGATCCGGCTCCTCGGGCACGACCCGGGCGACGTCCGAGCGCTGCTGGTCACCCACGCGCACGCCGACCACATCGGCGCGGCCGGTCCGCTGCACGCGCGGTACGGCACCCCTGCGTTCTGCAGCGCCGCCGAGGTCCCGCACGCGCGGCGGGAGTTCCTCGAGCAGGTGACGCCGGTGCAGGTGCTGGCGAACGCCTGGCGGCCGGGCGTGCTGCCGTGGGCGGTGCGGGCCGTCCGGCTCGGCGGCACGACGGCGAGCGCCGTCCCGCACGCGCAGCCGTTCCCCGGGCCCGGCCCGCTGGACCTGCCCGGCGGGCCGGTGCCGGTGCCGACGCCCGGGCACACCTGCGGGCACAGCGCCTTCCTGCTGCCGGCCGTCGGGGCGGTGCTCACCGGCGACGGGCTGGTCACCGGGCACCCGACCTCGCGGCGCCGGGGCCCGCAGCTGCTGCCCGGCTTCTTCGACCACGACCGGACGGCGACGGTGGCCGCGCTGGCGCCGTTGGCCGAGCTGGACGCCGACCTGGTGCTCCCCGGGCACGGCGAGCCCTGGCGTGGGCCGGTCGCCCACGCGGTGGCCTCGGCTCAGGCCTGACGGCGGAAGCCGGCCACCTGGACGTCGCCGGTGTCGAACCGGGTCGCCGTCCCCTCGATGCCGGCCAGCGTGGCCGCGGCGCGGGAGCACGGGAACCCGTAGCGCTCCTGCACCCGGCGGCTGGCCTCGGTCATCGCCGTCCGGCTCAGCGCGACGAACTCGGCGAGCGGGTAGCTCGCGCCGGCGCTGAACACGTCCTCCACGACGGTGGAGGGGGAGTAGACCCACTCCCGGCTGCCGTCGGGCCACTGGACGTCGACCATCACCTCGGGCACGGGCTCAGTGTGCGCGAGGGGGCTTGGCGGGCGGGGGGCCGGTCCTGGCGGTCTGGCCGCGTTGGTCGGTCCCTCCAGCGGTGGAGGGCCATTCGTACCGGCTTCCCCCGCCCGCGCTCACTGTGACTCCGCTCACAGATCGAAGTCAAGAGCCGGTCGGCGTGCCGCTGGAACCACGCGGGACGACGAGCACCGGCACCGTCGCCGCGCGCAGGATCTTCGTGGCCGTCGACCCCACGAACACCCGCGCCAGCGGCCCCAGCCGCGACGACCCGACGACGAGCACGTCCCCGGGCGCCCACGGGACGGCGGCCACCGCGCCCAGCCAGCCGGCGCCACGGGCCAGCAGCGTCTCCGGCGCCGGGCCGGGCCCCGGCCAGCCCGCCACCACGTCGTCCAGCGAGCCCTGCACCTGGGTGGCCCACTCCTCGCTCACCAGCTGCTCGATCCGCAGCCCGGTCTCCGACGGGAGCATCGCCGCCCGCTCCGGCACGAAGGTGACCAGCCGGATCGGCACGCCCCACCGCCCGGCGAACTCGCGCGCCGCGGCCAGCGCCTCCCGGGACCGGGCCGTGCCGGCCCAGGCGCAGGTCAGCCGGGTGGGCCGGGTCGGCTCCGGCCACTCGCGCGGCGCGAGCGCCAGCGGCGCGGGCGAGCTGTGCAGCAGCCGCTCGGCCACCGAGCCGGGGGAGAACCGCCCGACCGGCGCCCCGACCGCGGCCCCGAGCACCAGCACCCGGGCCTTGTACCGGTGCGCGGCCTCGACCAGCCCCGAGGGCACCGACGACCCCGGGACGACGGCCGTCCGGGCGTCGTGCACGCCGGCTGCCTGCAGGGCGGTGACCGCCTCGCTCTGCCGGGTGTGGGTGAGCGCGGCGCGCCACTGCCGGTACTCCCGGTCGACCCGGGAGGCGATCGCGCTCACCGGGTCCGGCGGCACCACGGTGGCCACGACGACCGGCGCGTCCTCGACGCGGGCGAGCTGCGCGGCCAGCTGCAGCGCGGCGTCGTCCCCACCGCCGAGCTCGGCGGCCTCCCACCCCAGCAGCACGGTCATCGCGACGGCGTCCGCAGCCGGGAGTGCTTCCGGGAGTAGGTCACGTAGACGACGGCGGCCAGGACCAGCCAGCCGGCGAACAGCGCGAACGTCGTCCCGCTCAGCCCGGAGATCAGATACATACAGAACAGCACCGACAGCACCGGGACGACGGGGTAGCCGGGCACCCGGAAGCCGCGGGGCAGGTCCGGGGCGGTGCGGCGGAGCACCATCACGCCGATCGACACGACGGTGAAGGCGACCAGCGTGCCCATGCTGGTCAGGTCGATGAGGAAGTCCAGCGGGACGAACCCGGCCAGCAGCCCCACGAACAGGGCGACGGCCACGGTGCCGCGGACCGGGGTGAGCGTGCGGGGGTCGACCTTCGCGAACAGCGACGGGATCATGCCGTCGCGGCTCATCGCGAACAGGATGCGCGTCTGGCCGTACATCGTCACCAGGGTCACCGAGAAGATCGAGACGACCGCGCCGGCGGCCAGCAGGATGCCCGGCCACGACGAGCCGGTGACCCGCTCCAGGATCAGTGCCAGCCCGGCCTCCTGGCCCTCGAACTCCTCCGCTGGCTGCGCGCCGACCGCGGACAGCGCCACCAGCAGGTAGACGACCGTGACCACCACGAGGGCACCGATGATCGCCAGCGGCAGCGTCCGGCGCGGGTCGCGCACCTCCTCCCCGGCGGTGGAGACGGCGTCCAGGCCGATGAAGGAGAAGAAGATCGTCGACGCCGCGGCGCTGATCCCGGCCACGCCCATCGGCGCGAACGGGGTGAGGTTGCCGCTGTCGAACCCGGTGAACGCGATGACCACGAACAGCAGCAGGACGGCGATCTTGATGATCACCATCACTGCGTTCGCCCGCGCCGACTCGCTGGCGCCGCGGACCAGCAGCAGCGCGCACAGCGTCACCAGCACGATCGCCGGCAGGTTCACCACCCCGCCGGCGCCCGGGGCCGCGGACAGCGCGTCCGGGATCCGCACGCCGAGGGTGTCGTCGAGCAGCTGGTTGAGGTACTCGCTCCAGCCGACCGCGACCGCGCCGGAGCTCACCGCGTACTCCAGCACCAGGCACCAGCCGACGCCGTAGGCGACGACCTCGCCGAGGGTCGCGTAGGCGTAGGAGTACGAGGAGCCCGCCACCGGGATGCTCGAGGCCAGCTCGGCGTAGCAGAGCGCGGTGAACCCCGCCGTCACCGCGGCGATGACGAAGCTGACGATCACGGCCGGGCCCGCCTCCGGCACCGCGGTGGTCAGCACGAAGAAGATGCCGGTGCCGATCGTCGCGCCGATGCCGAAGCTCATCAGCTGCAGCGGGCCGATCCGGCGGGCGAGGCCCCCACCGCCGTCGTCCCCGCCGGTCTCGGCCACCATCGCCGACACCGGCTTGCGGCGGAACAGCTGCTGGCGCAAGGAGGGAGCGGTCACCGGGCGTCCTCTCGCGGGGGTCGCCCCACCTTGCCGAAGCAGCGTCCATCCCGCACCCGGTGGTGAGAGGTCAGGGGCGGCGGCGGAGGACCTCGCGGGTGAGCTGGCCGACGGCGGTGTGCCCGGTCAGGCCGAGGGTCAGGTCGAACTCGCCGAGCACGTCCTCGACCACCTGCCGCACGCCCTCCTCGCCGGCCACGCCGAGCCCCCAGGCGTAGGGCCGGCCGAGCAGCACCGCCCGGGCGCCCAGCGCGACGGCGACCAGGACGTCGGCGCCGCTGCGCACCCCGCTGTCGAACAGCACCGGCACCCGGTCGGCGACGGCGTCGACCACGTCGGGCAGCGCGTCCAGCGCGGCGATCGAGCGGTCCACCTGGCGCCCGCCGTGCGTGCTGACCACCAGGCCGTCGACCCCCTCGTCGACCGCCCGCCGCGCGTCGTCGGGGTGCAGGACGCCCTTGAGCACGATCGGCAGCCGGGTCCGCTGCCGCAGCCAGGCGAGGTCCGCCCAGGTGATCGAGGGCCGGGAGTAGATGCCGAGGAACACCTCGACGGCCGCGCGGGGGAGCGGGGAGCGCAGCGCCTCACGCAGCGGCATGCCGGTCGCCCGCGACCACGCCCGCGACATGCCCACCAGCGCCCGGACGGCGGAGGGGTTCGGCCGCGGCTGCGGGTCCCGCGGGGTGCCGGCCGCGGCCGCCCGCTCCTCGACCAGCCGGCGGAACACCGGGTCGGAGGTGTACTGCGCGATCCCCTTGCCCAGCGCGAACGGCAGGTGCCCGAGGTCCAGGTCGCGCGGCCGCCAGCCCAGCATCGTGGTGTCCAGGGTGACCACGACCGCCTCGCAGCCGCTGGCCTCCGCCCGGCCCAGCAGGCTCTCCACCAGCTCGTCTGAGGTCGACCAGTACAGCTGCATCCACCGCGGGGCGTCGCCCATCGCCGCCGCGGTGGTCTCCATCGGCACCGACGCCTGGTTGGAGAACACCATCGGGACGCCGGTCGCGGCCGCCGCGCGGGCGACGGCGAGGTCGGCCTCGGGGTGCACCAGCTCCAGCGCGCCCACCGGGCCGAGCAGCAGCGGTGCCGGCAGCCGCCGTCCGAAGAGCTCGACCGAGGTGTCCCGCGCGCTGACGTCCCGGAGCACCCGGGGGACCACCGCCCAGCGGTCGAACGCCGCCCGGTCGGCGCGCTGGGTGTCCTCGTCGCCGGCGCCCCCGGCCACGTAGCCGTAGGCCCGCGCGCCCAGCCGACGCCGGGCCTCCACCGCCAGCTGCCGGTACACCGTGGGCACCCGCGGGTGCCGGCCGTACACGCCCGCCCGGTAGATCGCGTCCTGCCGCCGCCGCCCGGTCCCCGCCGCTGAGGTCACCCGGCCACCGTAGTGACCTGCCTCTCCCCGACGTCCCGGGGCGGGCCTCCAACGACACGCCCGGGAGGGACACGCCGGTGACACGGATGTGACTGGTGTGGCGTACGGGGCTGGCGGTGCGTTCCTCGTACATGGTTGGGGGAGTTCCGGGGCAGAGCACTGACACGCCGCGGGACCAGCCGTGCGACAGGCGCGAGATCGGGGGAACGACCGTGCCGACACCCAGCTCTGTTCGTTCCGCCTCGGCCGCTGCCCTGCTCGTGCTGGCGGCCGCCGGTGTCCTGCTCACCGCGGCGGTCGCGCTGGCCGGCCCCGCCGCCGCGATCGAGGACCCGCGTCGTCCCGCGGCCGAGATCACCCACGGGCCCAGCTGCGGGCCGGGCGTCGTCCGCGTCGAGGTCACCGGCGGCAGCCAGCCGCGCCGGGTGGCGCTGGTGTTCGACGGCATCGCCGAGCAGGACGTCACCGAGCTGGCCCCCGGCGAGCAGACCGAGCTGGCCAGCGGCGACGTCGACTGGGGCCAGACGGTCGACGTGTCCGTGACCATCACCCGGCCCGACGGCACCGCGGAGACCCCGGTCGAGTTCGGCACCTACACCCGGCCGACCGCCGAGGACTGCGCGGCGGTCGCACCCGTGGCGCTGTCCGCGGACGCCGGGCCGTCGACCCGGACGACCACGCCCGCGGTGCCGAGCTGGGGCACCGGGCAGCCGAGCTGGGGGGACGCCGACGTGGAGGCGGCCAGCGCCTCGTCCTCGTCCGTCGCCCCGGGTGGCGTGGTCACCGTCCGGGCCACCGGGTTCACCCCGGGCGAGCCGGTCCAGGTCAGCCTGCTCGGCCGCGACGGCGCGCTCACCACCGTGCCGGCCGCCCCTGACGGCAGCGTCGAGGCCGTCGTGCAGATCCCGCGCGCCGCCGCGCTCGGGACGGCGACCGTGCAGCTCGTCGGCGGGTTCTCCTCCGCCACTGCCGGGCTGGACCTGCAGGTCGCGGCCCGCGTCCGGCCGCTGGCCGAGCAGACCACCTCCGTCCCCGTGCTCGCCGCGGGGGCCTCCCTGATCGGCGCCACCAGCCTGCTGGGCCTGCGCGCGGCCCGCCGCCCGCGCGGCTCGGTCCTGCCGGCGCCCTGCTGAACGACGAGGACGTGGAACCCCCCATGGACAAGCTGCACGACGGTGCCCCGCCGCGGGGCGTGCCGCGCGACGTCCGCGGGCTGGCCGGCGCCGGCCCGACCGCGACCGAGACCTGGCTGCGCATCGTGCAGGTGCACGACCGGATCACCCGCCGGGTCGACTCCGCGCTGCACCGCCAGCACGGGCTCTCGCTCACCGGCTTCGAGGTGCTCCGGCGGATCGCCCAGTCACCCGGCGAGCGCACCTCGATGGGCGACCTGGCCGAGGCGGTCGGGCTCAGCCGGCCCGGCATCACCAGCACGGTGAACCGGTTGGTCGAGGAGGGGCTGGTCACCCGCGAGCGGCACGGCGGCGACCGCCGGCTGCTGCACGCCCGGCTCACCGACGTCGGCCGGGAGCGGGTCCGCGCCGCCGGCTCGACCCACGACGACCTGGTCACGCACCTGCTGAGCATGCTCGGGGACGACGCCGCGCTGGTCACCGACGCCCTCGCCCGGGTGTCCTCCGCCGCCCGCCGGCCCCGCTAGTCCCACCAGGTGGACGACTACGGAAACGGTGTCTGACGATCACCCAAACGGGTACGGACCGAGCTGGTCGCCGACCACTTAAAGCCCGTAGTGTTTCGGGCGGTGGAACGCGGGAACCGAGCGGGCATGACGGATGCCCTGCGCGACTGCACGGTCGTCGTCCCGACGATCGGCCGCCCGTCGCTGGACGTCCTGCTCGACGCCCTCGCCACCAGCACCGGGCCGCGCCCGGCTGAGCTGGTGCTGGTCGACGACCGCCCCACCGGTACGCCGCTGTCCCCGGAGCGCCCGGGCCTCCCGCCGGTCCGCGTGGTGCGCACCGGCGGCGGCGGGCCCGCGGCCGCCCGCAACCTGGGCTGGCGCACCGCCCGCACCGGCTGGATCGCCTTCTTGGACGACGACGTCGTCCCCGACCCCGACTGGTACGACCGGCTCGCCGGGGACCTCGCCGCGCTGCCGGCCGACGTCGCCGGCAGCCAGGGCCGGGTCCGGGTGCCGCTGCCCGAGAGCCGCCGCCCCACCGACTGGGAGCGCGGCACTGCCGGCCTGGCCACCAGCAGCTGGATCACCGCCGACCTCGCCTACCGCCGGTCCGCGCTGGCCGCGGTCGGCGGCTTCGACGAGCGCTTCCCGCGCGCCTTCCGCGAGGACTCCGACCTCGCCCTGCGGGTCATGGACACCGGGTCGACGCTGACCCGCGGCGAGCGGTGGATCACCCACCCGGTCCGGCCGGTCGACCGCTGGGTCTCCGCCCGCGTGCAGGCCGGCAACGCCGACGACGTGCTCATGCGCCGGCTGCACGGGCCCACCTGGCGGGAGCGGGCCGACGCCGCCGTCGGGCGCCGTCCCCGGCACCTCGCGGTGACCGCCGCCGCCCTCGGCGCGGTCGGGCTGCTCGCCGCCGGCCGGCCGCGCGCCGCCGCACTGGCCGCCCTCGGCTGGGCCGCCGGTACCGCCGAGTTCGCCTGGGCGCGGATCGCCCCGGGCCCCCGCGACCGCGCCGAGGTCACCACCATGCTCGCCACCAGTGCGCTGATCCCGCCGCTGGCCAGCTGGCACTTCCTGCGCGGCGCCGTCCAGCACCGGCAGGTCACCACGTGGCGCGGGCTGCCCGACCTGGTGCTCTTCGACCGCGACGGCACCCTGGTGCACGACGTCCCCTACAACGGCGACCCCGAGCAGGTCCGCCCGGTCGAGGGCGCCCGCGAGGCGCTCGACGAGCTGCGCGCCCGGGGCGTGCGGATCGGCCTGGTCAGCAACCAGTCCGGCGTCGGCCGCGGGTTGATCACCCGCGCGCAGGTCGACGCGGTCAACGCCCGGCTGGCCGAGCTGCTGGGCCCGTTCGACACCGTCCAGGTCTGCCCGCACACCCCCGAGGACGGGTGCGACTGCCGCAAGCCCGCGCCCGGCATGGTCAAGGCGGCCTGCGCCGAGCTCGACGTCGACCCGGCCCGCTGCCTGGTCATCGGCGACATCGGGGCCGACGTCGGGGCCGCCGCGGCGGCCGGCGCCGCGTCGATCATCGTGCCGACGCCGGTCACCCGCCCGCAGGAGATCGCCGCCGCCCCGCACCGCGCGGCCACCCTGACCGCCGCCGTCGCCGACGTCCTGGCCGGCACCTGGTGACCGCCCCCGCGCCGGTTTCGGCGCCGAACCCCGCGCCGGTTTCGGCGCCGAACCCGGCAGGGACGGTGCTGGTCGCGCGGCTGGACAACGCCGGGGACGTGCTGCTGCAGGGCCCGCTCGTGCGGGCCGTCGCGCACGGGGCGGAGCGGGTGGTGTTCCTGGCCAGCCCGCAGGGCACCGCCGCGGCCGAGCTGCTGCCCGGCGTCGACGAGGTCGTCACCTGGCACTGCCCGTGGATCGACGGCTCGCCGCAGCCGGTCGACCCCGCCGACATCGCCGCGCTCACCGAGCGGCTCCGCGGTGTCGACGAGGCGGTGGTCAGCACCTCGTTCCACCAGTCGCCGCTGCCGCTCGCGCTCGTGCTGCGGCTGGCCGGCGTCGGGCGGGTCTCCGCCATCAGCGTCGACTACCCGGGCTCGCTGCTCGACGTCCGGCACCGGGTGGACGACGACCTGCCCGAACCCGAGCGCGCCCTCTCCCTCGCCCGGGCCGCCGGGTTCGAGCTGCCCGACGGGGACGACGGCCGGCTCGCCGTCCGCCGTCCGCTGCCCGCCCTCGACCGCGAGCCCGGCTACGTGGTGCTGCACCCCGGCGCCTCGGTACCCGCCCGCGCCTGGCCCGCAGCCCGCTGCGCGGAGGCCGTCGAGGCGCTCACCGACGCCGGCTACCGCGTGCTGGTCACCGGCGGACCGGGGGAGCGCGCGCTCACCGCGGCCGTCGCCGGCAGCCGCGGCACCGACCTCGGCGGGGCCACGACGCTGGCCGGGATGGCCGCGCTGCTCGACGGGGCCGCGGCGGTCGTGGTCGGCAACACCGGCCCGGCGCACCTGGCCGCGGCCGTCGGCACCCCCGTCGTCTCGCTGTTCTCCCCGGTCGTGCCGGCCGTGCGGTGGGCGCCCTACGGCGTCCCGACCGTGCTGCTCGGCGACCAGTCGGCGCCCTGCCGGGACACCCGCGCCCGCGAGTGCCCGGTGCCCGGCCATCCCTGTCTGAGCTCGGTGACCGCCGCGGACGTCGTGGCCGCGGTGGGGAAGGTGGTCGCGGCATGAAGGTCCTGCTCTGGCACGTGCACGGGTCCTGGACGACGTCGTTCGTCCAGGGGCCGCACGAGTACCTGCTCCCCGTCACGCCCGACCGGGGCCCCGACGGGTTGGGCCGGGCGCGCACCTGGGACTGGCCGGCCTCGGTCCGTGAGGTGACGCCGGAGGAGCTGCGCGACACCGACGTCGACGTCGTCGTGCTGCAACGCACCCGGGACCTCGAGCTGGTGCGCGAGTGGCTGGGCCGCGAGCCCGGGCACGACCTGCCGGCGGTCTTCCTCGAGCACAACGCCCCCGACGGCGCGGTGCCGAACACCCGGCACCCGCTCGCCGACCAGGCCGAGATCCCGATCGCCCACGTCACGTTCTTCAACGAGCTGTTCTACGACAACGGGACGGCGCCGACCGTCGTCATCGAGCACGGCATCGTCGACCCCGGCGAGCGGTACACCGGTGAGCTGGCCCGGGCCGCGGTCGTGGTGAACGAGCCGGTCCGGCGCGGCCGCTACACCGGCGGCGACCTGCTGCCGCTGTTCGCGCAGGCGGCGCCGCTCGACGTCTTCGGCATGGGCCTGTCCGGCCTCCACGAGCGCTACGACCTGGACCCCGGCCGGGTCGGGCTGCACGACGACCCGCCGCAGGCCGCGATGCACGCCGAGCTGGCCCGCCGCCGGGTGTACGTGCACCCGGTGCGCTGGACCTCCCTCGGGCTGTCGCTGCTGGAGGCGATGCACCTGGGCATGCCGGTGGTCGCGCTGGCCACCACCGAGGCCGTCGAGGCGGTCCCGGCCGAGGCCGGGGTGCTCTCCACCCGGCCGCAGCGGCTGGCCGACGCGGTGCGCACCTTCGTGCACGAGCCGGACGCCGCCCGGCTGGCCGGCAAGGCCGCGCGCGCCGCCGCCCTGGAGCGCTACGGACTGGCGAGGTTCCTCGCCGACTGGGACAGGTTGCTGGGAGAGGTGACCCGATGAGGATCGACCTGGTGAGCGAGCACGCCTCGCCGCTCGCGGCCATCGGCGGGGTGGACGCCGGCGGGCAGAACGTGCACGTCGCCGCGCTCGCCGCCGGCCTGGCCACCCGCGGCCACGAGGTCACCGTGCACACCCGCCGCGACGCCCCCGACCTGCCCGACCGGGTGCGCACCGCCGACGGCTACGACGTCGCGCACGTGACCGCCGGCCCGGCCACCACGCTGCCCAAGGACGACCTGCTGCAGCACATGGCCGCCTTCGCCGACGTGCTGCACGCCGAGTGGTCGGTCACCCGGCCCGACGTCGTGCACGCGCACTTCTGGATGAGCGGGCTGGCCTCGGTGCAGGCCGCCGCCGGCCTCGGCGTCCCGGTGCTGCAGACCTTCCACGCGCTCGGCTCGGTCAAGCGCCGGCACCAGGGCGACGCCGACACCTCGCCCGAGCAGCGCATCCAGCTCGAGCGCGGGCTGTGCGGCGACGTCGACCACGTCGTGGCCACCTGCACCGACGAGGTGTTCGAGCTGCGCCGGCTGGGCCTGTCCAGCGACCGGGTGTCGATCGTGCCGTGCGGCGTGGACACCGCGGAGTTCACCCCGCGCGGCCCGGTCGCCGCCCGCTCGGGCCGGCCGCGGTTGCTGGTGCTCGGCCGGCTGGTCGAGCGCAAGGGCCAGGAGGACGCCGTCCGGGCGCTGGTCGCGGTGCCCGACGCCGAGCTGGTCGTCGTCGGCGGACCGCCCGCCGACCAGGTCGACCACGACCCCGAGGTGCAGCGGCTGCGCGGCATCGCCGAGGAGCTGGGCGTCGCCGACCGGCTGGTGTTCGCCGGCGCGGTCGCCCGGGCCGACGTGCCGGGCTGGATCCGCTCGGCCGACGTCGTCCTCGCGGTGCCCTGGTACGAGCCGTTCGGCATCACCCCGCTCGAGGCGATGGCCTGCGGCCGCCCGGTCGTGGCCACCGCCGTCGGCGGGCTGGTCGACAGCGTCGCCGACGGGGTCACCGGCGACCTGGTGCCGCCGCGCGACCCGGCCGCCCTGGGTGCGGCGCTCGCGTCGCTGCTCGCCGACGACGAGCGGCGGGCCGCCTACGGCGCCGCCGGCGTCCGGCGGGCCCGCACCCGCTACCGCTGGTCCCGCGTCGTCGCCGACACCGACGCCGTCTACCGCCAGGTGCTCGCTGCCCGCGCGCCCGTCCTGCTGGAGGAGTCCCGTTGAGCACCGTCCCGTTCCGCGCCGCCGAGGTGGTCTCCCCGGACTCCTGCACGCACCTCACCGGACACGACCACATCACCTCGCTGAGCGTCGCCCTGCGCAGCCTGACCGACCAGGTCGACACCCTCGACCGCTGGGGCCGGCTGCTGGCCGACGTGCTGACCAGCGACTCCCGAGGCCGGCTGCTGGCGGCGGGCAACGGCGGCAGCGCCGCCCAGGCCCAGCACCTCACCGCCGAGCTGGTCGGCCGCTACCGCGCCGACCGGCCGCCGTTCTCGGCGATCTGCCTCACCGCGGAGACCTCCTCGCTGACCGCGATCGCCAACGACTACCCGGCCGACGAGCTGTTCGCCCGCCAGGTCGAGGCGCACGGCCGGCCGGGCGACGTCCTGGTGCTGCTGTCCACCTCCGGCCGCTCGCCGAACGCGGTCGCCGCCGCCCGCCGGGCCCGCGACTGCGGCATCACCGTGCTGGCGATGACCGGCCCGGCGCCCAACCCGCTGGCCGCTGTCGCCCACGACACGGTCGCCGTCGACTCGCCGTGGACGGCGACCGTGCAGGAGTGCCACCTGGTCGCGCTGCACCTGCTGTGCGCCGCGTTCGACGCCGCGGTGCTCGCCGAGCCCTCCCGGGTCGCGACCGCCAACCACGTGCAGGTCGTCGAGTGATCGTCGTCGTCGGGGACGCGCTGCTCGACGTCGACCTGGTCGGGTCGGCGTCCCGGCTGACCCCGGACGCGCCGGTGCCGGTGGTCGAGGACGTCGAGCGCCGCGAACGCCCCGGCGGGGCCGCGCTGGCCGCCGTCATCGCCGCCCGGTCCGGTGCCGACGTCGTCCTGGTGACCCCGCTCGGCGACGACGACGGCGCCCGGCGGCTGCGGGAGCTGCTGGCCGGCCGGGTCCGGCTCATCGAGATCCCGGCGACGTCGCCGACCGCGGTGAAGCAGCGGATCCGGGTGGGCGACCACTCGGTCGCCCGGCTGGACTCCGGCGGCTCGTCCGCCACCTTCGGGGCGCTGCCGGCACCCGCCGCGGACGCGATCCGGGACGCCGCCGCCGTGCTGGTCGCGGACTACGGCCGGGGGACGACGTCGGCCGCCGACGTCCGCGCCGCGCTGTCCGCCGCCCGCGGTCCGGTGGTCTGGGACCCGCACCCGCGTGGCGCCGACCCGGTGCCCTCGACCCGGCTGGTCACCCCCAACGGCGCCGAGGCCGCCCGGGTGGCCGGTGCCGACGTGACCGGTGACGGGCTGGCCGCCGTCGGCGCGCGGGCGCAGGCGCTCATCGCCCGGTGGGGCGTCGGCGCGGTCGCGGTCACCCTCGGCTCGCGCGGCGCCCTGCTCTCCTACGGCGAGGGCGCGCCGATGGTCGTGCCCGCGGTGCCAGTGACCGGCGGGGACCCGTGCGGTGCCGGTGACTCCTTCGCCGCCGCGGTCACCGTCGCGCTGGCCGGGGGTGCGGTCACCGGCGAGGCGGTCACCTCGGCGGTCGCCGCGGCCGGGGCGTTCGTCGCCCGCGGCGGCGCCACCGCCTGGGACGCCGTCCCCGCCGCTGCGGCCCCGGCTGCGCCGGGCGTCGACGCGCTGCTGGAGCGGGTCCGGGCGGCCGGCGGGACGGTGGTGGCCACCGGCGGCTGCTTCGACCTGCTGCACGCCGGGCACGTCGCCACGCTGCGCGCCGCCCGCGGGCTCGGCGACTGCCTGGTGGTCTGCATCAACTCCGACGACTCGGTCCGCCGGCTCAAGGGACCCACCCGCCCGCTGGTCACCGCCGCCGACCGGGCCCGGGTGCTGGAGGCGCTGGAGTTCGTCGACGCGGTCGTCGTCTTCGACGAGGACACCCCCTCGGCCGTGCTGGAGCAGCTGCGCCCCGACGTGTGGGCCAAGGGCGGCGACTACGCCGGTGCGGACCTCCCCGAGGCCGCGGTGCTGCAGACCTGGGGCGGCCAGGCCGTCGTCCTGCCCTACCTGGACGGCCACTCGACCACCGCCCTGGTCGAGCGCTCCCAGGTCTGATGGCGGTTTCGCGCGATCAAGCACGCGCGGTTTCGCGCGCGGAAGCGCGCGAGACGGCGGTGGTGCTGCGGCCGTTGGGGTTGGGGGACCTGCTCACCGGGGTGCCGGCGATCCGGGGGGTCCGGGCCGCCGTGCCCGAGCACCGGCTGGTGCTGGCCACCACCCGGGCGCTGGCGCCGCTCGCCGCGCTGATCGACGCGGTCGACGAGGTGCTGCCCGCGGTCGAGCTCGAGCCGCTGGACTGGACCGGCCCGCCGCCCGAGCTCGCCGTCGACCTGCACGGCAAGGGGCCGCTGTCGCACGTCGTCGTCGCCGACCTGCAGCCGCAGCGGCTGCTCACCTTCGACAGCCCCGGCTACCCGGGGCCGACCTGGTACCCTGACGAGCACGAGGTCCGGCGCTGGTGCCGGCTGGTCTCCGAGGGCCTGGACGTCGCCTGCGACCCCGACGCGCTCGACCTCGCGGTGCCCGACGTCGAGCCACCCGTGCGGGACGTCGCCGTGGTGCACCCCGGCGCGGCGTTCCCCGGCCGACGCTGGCCGGCCGAGCGGTTCGCCGCTGTCGCGGCGCACCTGGCGGGGGCCGGGCTGGACGTCGTGGTCACCGGTGGCCCGGCGGAGCGGGAGCTCGCGCTCGCCGTCGCGGCCGGCGCCGGGCTGGGGGAGGACGCCGTGCTGGCCGGCCGGACGACGTCGCTGGAGCTGGCCGCCGTCGTCGCCGCCGCCCGGGTCGTGGTCTGCGGGGACACCGGGGTCGCCCACCTGGCCAGCGCCTACCGCCGTCCGTCGGTGGTGCTGTTCGGGCCGGTGTCGCCGGCGCTGTGGGGGCCACCGCCGCGCCAGCAGCACGTCGTCCTCTGGCACGGCGACGGCACCGGCGACCCCTGGGGGACGACGCTCGACCGCGCGCTCGCGCAGATCACCGTCGAGGAGGTCACCACTGCCCTGGACACGTTGCTCTTGGGATGAGGACCACGGACGGCGGTGATGGCGGCTCGTAGGTCGGCTCGCCTGCTCGACGGCCGCGTCCGGGACCGACCGTCACGGCGTTGCCGTCCGCAGCTCGGCGTCGACCCGGCCCAGCAGGCGTGAGCTGCGGGTGGACGAGAACTTGCGGGCGAACAACCGGCGTCGCTGCAGCGGCTTCTCGGCCACGGTGCCCACGGCCTCCGCAGGTTCCGCCGGGGGCGCGGCGACCACGCGGGCCAGCGCCGGGAAGGCGTCGTCCGTCAGCCACTCCGGATGGTCCGAGCGCCCCTCCGGCCATTGCATGTACCAGGCGTGCGCGGCGCACGGGGGCAGCGCGTCCGAGCCGGCGAACGTCGGGCTGGCGAGCACGGAGGTGGTGAAGCTCTCCTCCGGCACGAGGGTGGAGCGCCAGAACCGGACCATCTCCGGGTGGCGGTCGACGATCTGCAGTACCAACTCGGCATGGTGCCGGGCATAGATCTTCCACTGTGCCGAGGCGCGCAGCTCCAGGCCTGCAGGCACCTCGCGGCGAACCGGCCAACGCAACGGCACGTCTCGCAGGTAGACGACCCGGTCTCTCCGGGTCAGGAAGCGGTGCTCGACGCGCCACCGCCCGCCGTCCGGGTGCCGGGGTGTGCCCCACGGGGCGTACGGGAGGGGCTGGTTCCACATCCAACTCGACCCGGCCCAGGCGGACAGCTCGGCCACCAACCGCGGAGCGGAGACGAGCGGGTAGTCGGACCCGGACAGCACGGCGATGTGCTCCGCCGACGTGCTGCGCAGCGCCGTCCGCAACCCGACCAGCTCGGCGGCCACCAGGGACCAGCTGGCGAGGCTCGTGGGCAACCGGGGGCAGAGCGTCACCTGGGACGAGGCACCCCGGACCATGTCCTCTGCCACGGTGTCCGCAGTCTTGGCGTCCACGTGGAGGAAGACCGGCACATCGGGGAGCGCCTCGATCAGCCGGCGTACGTGCGTCGGGTCAGCATGCGCCAGGACGATGGCCGCCAGCGGTGTCATGGGAATCCACCTCTTCGCGGGCCGCAGGACGCTCGTGCGGCCCCTGGGGCAGGGGAGCACTCACCGCCCCCGCCGCCGGGTCACCGGGGGCACAGGCCCGAGGTACCGGGCAGTGTCCCACAGGAACAGCGACGACCCGTCCCGCTGCGGTGCCGGGCCACATCGAGCTCTGGGATCGGCTGGTGGACTGCCACGGGAACGTCGTCGACGCTCCGGGAACCGGCTCAGCCCCGGCGGCGGATGGCGTCGAAGAGGACGCCCTGCAGGTCCTCCGGGTCGAGCGCGGCGTAGGCGGCGCCGGTGGTGGCGTCGGCGATCTGCTGCAGTGCGTCCTGGTCGGCGTCCGGGCCGAGCGCGATCCCGATGACCTTCACCGGCCGGGCCGGGTCGGCCTCGGCCCGCAGCGTGCTCAGCAGCTCGTCGAGGCCGATGCCGGTGTCGTCGTCGTTCTCGCCGTCGGTGATGAGGACGACGCTGTTCACCGACGCCGGGTCGTAGGCCTCCTGGGCGGCGCGGACCGCGGCCAGCGTGGTGTCGTACAGCCCGGTGCCGCCCGGGGAGAGCCGGCTGGGCAGGCTGTCGAACTGCGCGTCGATCAGCTCGCGCTGAGTCTGGCCGTCGACGTCGGCGCCGAACTGGCGCAGCGGGGCCAGCTCCTCGTAGTCGCGGTCGCCGTCGAGCCGGGAGGCGAACACCCACACGCCGCCGGAGTAGGAGTCCGGCAGCAGGGTCAGGGCGCTCTTGGTCGCGTCCCGCGCCAGGGTGGCCCGGGTGCCGTCACCGGCCGGGGCGCTCATCGAGGTGGAGACGTCGATGACGGTCAAAAGCCGGGACGGCGTGGCCAGGCTGGACAGCCGCCCGAGCAGGTCCTGCAGCGCGGCGGGGTCCAGCTCCAGCGACGCGGGCGCCGCCTCCTGCACCCCGGTGTCCGGCCCGGCGCCGTCCGGGGCGCCGCCCTCCGGGTCGCGGAAGCCCGCGGCGCGCACCTGCGGACCGGCCGATGCGGCGGTCAGGGCCGCGACGACGGCGTCCACCGCCTCGGGCTCGGTCGCCGCGGCCGCCCCGACCTGCAGCACCGGGTAGTCCAAGGCGGGCGAGCCGTCGCTGGGGTAGACGGCGACCAGCTGGTCCGAGCCGGCCGCGGTGTTGGCGGTCAGCACCTCCTGCTCGCTCACCGGCACCAGCGGCGCGTCGGCGCCGCCCTGCGTCCCGGCGGTCAGCGCGTCGGCGGGGGAGGGGACCTCCCCGCGCCCGGCGGCGAGCACCGCGGCCACGACGGCGTTGTCGGCGTCCTCGCCGCCGCCCAGCGACTGGCGGACGGCGGCCAGCGCGGACAGGCCCTCGGCGCTCGCGGCCAGGTCCGGGACGGCGAGCGGGCGGCCGGTGCCCAGCGCCTGGCCCCAGGTGGGCGGCGTGCTGGTCCAGCCCAGCTGGTCGGCCGCGGCCCGGCTGGTGGCCAGCACCAGCGGCGAGGAGGCCAGCGAGCCGGCGGCCTCGAGGTCGGCGCCGTCGGCGCGGGCGGCCCACAGCGAGGAGTCGGGCACCCACACCTGCGGCAGCGCGTCGGGCTCCAGCGCCCCGACCGACGCCAGCGTCTGCAGCGGCTCCTCCGCGGTCACCTCGGCGACGGCGCAGGCGCCACCGCCGAGCGGCGCCGGGTCGGCCAGCAGCCGCTCCACCAGCGGGCCGACCTCGGGCGCGACGGTGACCCGCACGGTCTGCCGGTCGCTGCAGGTGGCCGCATCGGCGGTGCCGTCGTCCCCGGACCGCCACCAGACCACGCCCAGGCCGATGGCCGCGACCAGCAGGACGGCCAGGCCGCCGAGCAGCGCGGGGCGGCCGGCGATCCCGGACCGGGACGGTGTGGAGGCGTGCCGCCCCATCTGGTCACTCCGTGGTGTTCGAGCCCTGTGCAGTGCCAGGGGCGCGCCGGAGCGCGGCTTCCCGGGCATCGGTCGGCCGGAACTCTACCCATGCGGAGGCGGTGATCGCCCCTACCTCGGGTCCCTAGCTGGCGCGGGGGGCTGCTGCCTCACGCTGGGCGGCGAACCAGGCGACCGTGCGGGCCAGCCCCTCCTCGGAGGTCACCGTCGGGCGCCAGCCCAGCGCGCGCTCGGCGGCGGTGGTGTCAGGGCGGCGCACCTTGGGGTCGTCGACCGGCAGGTCGATGAAGCCGATCTCGGACGACGAGCCGGTCAGCTCGACGATCCACCGGGCGAGCTCGAGCATGGACAGCTCGTCGGGGTTGCCGATGTTCATCGGGCCGGTCTCGGTGGAGAAGGCCAGCGCGAGGATGCCGCGCACGGTGTCGTCGACGTAGCAGATCGAGCGGGTCTGCGAGCCGTCGCCGGCGACGGTCAGCGGCTCGCCGGCGAGCGCCTGGCCGACGAAGGCGGGGATGGCCCGGCCGTCGTTCGGGCGCATCCGCGGCCCGTAGGTGTTGAAGATCCGCACGATGGCGGTGTCGGTGCCCTGCGAGGTGCGGTACGCGGTGGTCAGCGCCTCGCTGAACCGCTTGGCCTCGTCGTAGACCCCGCGCGGGCCGACCGGGTTGACGTTGCCCCAGTACTCCTCGCGCTGCGGGTGCTCCAGCGGGTCGCCGTAGACCTCCGAGGTCGAGGCGAGCAGGTAGCGGGCGCCCTTCTCCTTGGCCAGGCCCAGGGTGTGCAGCGTGCCCAGGCTGCCGACCTTGAGGGTCTCGATCGGCATCTTGAGGTAGTCCAGCGGGCTGGCCGGGGAGGCGAAGTGCAGCACCAGGTCGACCGGGCCGGGCACGTGCACGTAGTCGGTGACGTCGCAGCGGACCAGCCGGAACCCTGGGTGCTCCATCAGGTGCAGCACGTTCTCCGGCGAGCCGGTGAGGAAGTTGTCCAGGCAGACGACCTCGACGCCGCGGTCGAGCAGCTGCTCGCAGAGGTGGGAGCCCAGGAAGCCGGCCCCGCCGGTCACCACCGCCCGCTCGATGTCCCGCACCGCACCGTGCACCGCCATGCCCTGCTCCCGTCCCGACTGCCCACGCGGACTGCCCGTGGGTCCGGACCGTCCTACCCGTGATGATCATCCACCAACCACTTCGGAGGTGAAGTTCTCGTCAGCGGCGGAGTGCGGTGCGGACGAGGTCGGCGACGGCCCGGGACCGGCTGTGCGCCGGCCAGGCGATGACGGTGGTGACCTCGGGTGCGTCCACCACCGGCACGGCGACCAGGCCGTCGTGCAGCTGGGACCGGGCGGAGTCCGGCACGACCAGCACGGTCCGGCCGAGCGCGACCAGCTGCAGCAGCTGCGTCTGGCTCTGCACCTGCGGACCCGGGCCGTCGGCGTAGGTGCCGTCGGGGCGGGGCCACCGCGGCTGCGGCAGGTCGGGCACGTCGGCCAGGTCGGCCAGCCGGAGCTCCGCCCGGGTGCTGAGCGGGTGCCCGGCCGGCAGCACGGCGACCTGGCCCTCGGTGGCCAGCGCCTCGGTGTCGAAGCCCGCGGTGTCGTCGAACGGGTGGTGCAGGACGGCGACGTCGGCGCGGCCGTCGCGCAGCAGGCCGGCCTGCTCCCCGGGCCCGGAGAGCACCACCTCGACCGGGACGGACCCGGGCTCAGAGGCGTAGGCGTCCAGCAGCTTGGCCAGCAGCTCGCTGGAGGCACCGGCCTTGGCGGCCAGGACGACGCCGGCCGCCCCCGCCGTGGCCTGCCCCGCGCGCCGCGCCCGGTGCTCGGCCGCGGCCACCGCGTCCAGCGCCGCGCGGCCCTCGTGCAGCAGGACCTCGCCGGCCGCGGTGAGCGTCACCGACCGGGAGGTGCGCTCGAGCAGCGCGACGCCCACCCGGCGCTCGAGCTGGCTGATCGCCCGGGACAGCGGCGGTTGGGCGATGCCCAGCCGCTGCGCCGCCCGGCCGAAGTGCAGCTCCTCGGCGACGGCGACGAAGTAGCGCAGCTCGCGGGTCTCCACCACTGGTCCTCCTCGGGCCGGGCGCCGATACCTCCAGGGTATCGCTCAGGACCGAGGTGGTCGTGGACCGCCGGGTGCCCCGCGCCGACGATCGATCCCATGAGGGAGAAGAGGACGGCCCTGGTCACCGGGGCGAACAAGGGCATCGGCTACGAGATCGCGGCAGGGCTGGGCGCGCTGGGCTGGAGCGTCGGGGTCGGCGCGCGCGACGAGGCGCGGCGGGAGGCGGCGGTGGCCCGGCTGCAGGAGGCGGGGGTCGACGCGTTCGGCGTCCCGCTGGACGTCACCGACGACGGGAGCGTCACCGCGGCGGCCCGGCTGCTCGAGGAGCGCGGCGGCGGGCTGGACGCCCTGGTCAACAACGCCGGCATCACCGGCGGCGGGCCGCAGCAGCCGAGCACCGTCGACCCGGCGGTCATCCGGGCGGTCGTGGAGACCAACGTCATCGGCGTCGTCCGGGTGACCAACGCGGTGCTGCCGCTGCTGCGCCGCTCGGCGTCGCCGCGGATCGTGAACGTGTCCAGCACCGTGGGGTCGCTGACCCGGCAGTCCGGCCCGGGCGGGGAGGCCGCCGTGGGTCCGGTGGCCGCGGCCTACTCGCCGTCGAAGACGTTCCTGAACGCGGTCACGCTGCAGTACGTCCGGGAGCTGGCCGGCACCGGGATCCTGGTCAACTGCGCGTGCCCGGGCTACGTCGCCACCGACCTCAACGGCTTCCGCGGCGTGCGCACCCCGGAGCAGGGGGCCGCGACCGCCATCCGGCTGGCGACCCTGCCCGACGGCGGGCCCACCGGCGGGTTCTTCGAGGACGCCGGCGTCGTCCCCTGGTGAGGCGCCCGGGACGCCGACGGGCCGCCGGCCCCCCGAGGGGGACCGGCGGCCCGGGTGGCGCGGGTCGACTACTCGACGGACTCCTCGTCCGGGATGCCGTTGGCCGGCGGGGTGCTGGCGTCGCCGTCGAACTCGGTGATGTCGGCGTCACCGATGTCGGTCTGCTGCACCGGCCGGACCTCCTCCGTGCTGGTCCCGGTGATGCGGCTGATGGACATCCCGCTGGTGCCCATGTGGCTGTCCTCGGAGTAGCGGAACGGCGCGAGGACCGGACCCTCCCAGTCGCCGCCCGCCTGCTGGATGGCGTCGACCAGGCCGTCGCGGGTCGGGTTCTGCCCGGCCGCCTGGAGCGCCTGCACGGTGGTGTAGGCCTGCGCCATGCCGTAGATGCGGTAGTTGGTCAGCTCGCCCTCCTGGCCGGACTCGTCCCACACCTGCTGGAACAGCTGCACCCACGGGTTGTCCGGCTCGTCGACCGTCGGCAGGTAGTCGGTGGTCAGCGTGCCGTCGAGCACGCTGGCGTCGGTCACCTTGCCCTGCGAGAAGTTGTTGAGCAGCGAGCCCACCAGCGCCGGGTCGGACCCCACGTTGGAGTAGAACCACTGCGGGTCGTACCCCAGCTGCAGTGCCGTGAGCTGCGACAGCGCCGTGTAGCTGGGCACGTTGAAGCCGACGACGAAGTCCGCTCCGGCGGCCTGCAGCGCGGCGATCTGCGGGCCGACGTTGGTGTTGCCGGGGGTGTAGCGCTCCGCGGCGACGACCTGGTCGTCGATGTACTCGCGGATGCCCTTCTCGCCGTCCTCGCCGAAGTCGTCGTCCTGGAGGAAGAGCCCGACCTTGGCGTCGGGGAACTCGTCGGCGATGTACTGCCCGATGATCTTCCCTTCGCTCTCGTAGTCGGTCTGCCAGCCGAAGGTGTACGGGTTCGTCTCCGGGTCCTCGCCCCACAGCAGCGAGCCGGAGGAGACGAACAGGTCGGGCACGCCCTCGCTGTTGAGGAAGTCCAGCACGGCGCTGTGCGTCGGCGTGCCGAGGCCGCCGACGATGGCGAAGACCTCGTCCTCGAGCACCAGCTGGTTGACGACCTGGCTGGTGTTCGTCGGGTTGTAGGCGTCGTCGCGGTAGACGTACTCGATCGACCGGCCGTTCACCCCGCCGTTCTTGTTGACGTAGTCGTAGTAGGCGGTGGCGCCGGTCGGGATCTCGCTGTAGCCGGGCGCGGCCACGCCAGTCAGCGGGAAGTGCGCGCCGAGCTTGATGGAGTTCTCGGTGATGCCGATGTCGGAGGCCTCGTTGGCGGCGGTGTCCCCGCCGCCGCCCCCGTCGCCGCCGTCGTCGCTGCTCCCGCCGCAGGCGGCGAGGGTGGAGGCGACGGTGGCTGCGGCCAGGACGGTCACGAGACGCCGGGAGGATCTGGGCAACGGTGCTCCTCTTGTGCGGCCCGGGCGTCGTCGCCCGGGAGTCGGTGGCGGGGAGGGAGGACGGGAGCGGTGGAGGCGTCGGGTCGTCCTCACCCCCTGCTCGCGCGGGCGGCCGTCCGCTTCGCGCGGCTGCCGAGCCAGCGGAGGCGGAGGGTGCCGACCAGGCCGGCGGGGGCGAAGATCATCGCCAGGACGAGCACCACGCCGTAGACGAACGGGGCCAGCTGCGCCGCCTCGGTGCTGTCCAGCCCCCAGCTGGTGCCCAGGTCGGTGACGTACGGCGGCAGGAACACCAGCAGCGCCGAGCCGAGCAGGGCGCCGACCAGGCTGCCCAGGCCACCGATGACGATGGCGGTGAGCAGGGACAGCGACAGCACCAGCGTGAAGCCGCTGGGGGCGGCGAGCCGGACGACGAGGGCGAGCACCCCGCCGGCGAGCCCGGCCGCGGCCGCGCTGACCACGAACGCGAGCACCCGCCACCGGCCGAGGTCGATCCCGGCCAGCTCGGCGGCGACCTCCTGGTCGCGCACCGCGCGCCAGGTGCGCCCGATCCGGCTGCGGACCAGGTTGGCCAGCAGGAAGTAGCTGATCAGCAGGCAGACCGCTCCGACGTAGGCCAGCCACTTGGTGTTCGTGGCCGGGTTGCCGGAGACGGTGTCGATGAAGCCCTCGAACCACTCGGGGGCGCGCGGCGCCCGCACCCGCAGGCCCTGGTCGCCGCCGAGCGTCCCGTTGAAGTAGACGGCCAGGCCGGGCAGGCCGACCGCCAGCGCCAGCGTCGCGCCGGCCAGGTAGGGGCCGTGCAGCCGGGCGGCGGCGACGCCCACCAGGGCGCCGACCAGGATCGCCACCACGATGGAGGCCAGCAGCACGACCGGCAGCGGCAGCGGCTCGTCGGCGGAGAGGAACAGCGCCGTCGTGTAGGCCCCGACCGCCATCAGCGCGCCGTGGCCGAGGGAGATCTGGCCGTTCATCCCGGTCAGCACGGTCAGCCCGCCGGCGGCGATGGCGTAGTAGCTCAGCGTCGCCAGCTGCGAGTTGGTGAAGGGGTCGGTGACCTCCAGCAGGACGACGACGGCCACCGCGGCGGCGGCCAGGAGCACGAGGTGGCGCAGCAGCGTCGACCGGGGGAGGAGGGTCCGGCCGGTGGACGACGGGGCCGAGCTGGCGTTGGCCGCCGCGGTCGCCGTCGACGGGGCCTCGTCGGTGGCTGCGCCGGCGGCGGCAGGGCTCTGCAGGTCGCTCATGGTCAGGCCCTCCGAGCCGTGGTGCTGGCGAACAGGCCACCGGGGCGGACGAGCAGGACGACCATGAGGATCACCAGCGCCGCGACGTTGACCAGCGAGCTGCCGCGCTCGACGTAGCCACTGACGTAGCTCAGCGCCAGGCCGAGGACCAGGCCGCCGACGATCGCCCCGACCGGGGAGTCCAGCCCGCCCAGGATCGCGGCGACGAAGCCGAAGACGATCAGGCTGTCCATGTAGGCGGGGTAGACGAACTCGCCGCCGGCGATGAGCAGCCCGGCCAGCGACCCGACCACGGCGGCCAGCGCCCAGCCGAGGGTGAGCATCCGGCCGACCCGGACGCCGAGCAGCCGAGCCACCTCCTGGCCGAACGCCGCGGCGCGCATCGCCAGCCCGACACGCGTGTAGCGGAACAGCACGACCAGCAGCGCCATGACCACCAGCACCGAGCCGATCACGTACAGGCTGGTGGGGGTCAGCGCGATCCGGGCGTCGCCGACCTGGAAGCCCTCGAGGCCGAAGGGGGTCGGGAAGGACTGGAACGACGAGCCGAAGACGATCGCGATCGCGGCTTGGATGGCGACGAAGAGGCCGAGGGCGACGATGACGGCGTTGAGCTCCGGGCCGCCCTCGACCGGCCGGATGACGACCCGCTCGACCACGGCCCCCAGCACGAAGCCCGAGACCAGCGCGACGACCAGCGCGACCCAGTAGGACTGCCCGGCCTGGATGAGCGCCAGGGCGATGAAGGTGGTGGCGGCCGCCATCGACCCCTGGGCGAAGTTCACGATCCGGGTGGACCGCCAGATCAGCACCAGGGCGAGGGCGAAGGCCGCGTAGACCATGCCCTCGGTCAGCCCGGTGAGGGTGACGTTCACGAAGTACTGCACGGGAGAGGGGCCTTCCTGGTGGTGCGGAGGGGCGGAGGTCAGAAGCCCAGGTAGGCGTGCCGGAGGTCCTCGTCGGCCATCAACGTCCGGGCGGAGTCGGTGACGACGACGCGGCCGAGGTTGAGCACGACGCCGACGTCGGCCACGGACAGGGCGCTGCGCGCGTTCTGCTCGACCAGCAGCACCGACAGCCCCTCGGCGTCCACGAGCCGGCGGAGCAGGCCGAAGATCTGCGCCACGATGCGCGGTGCCAGCCCCAGGGAGGGCTCGTCGAGCAGCAGCACCCGCGGCTGGGCGAGCAGGGCGCGGCCGATCACCAGCATCTGCCGCTCGCCGCCGGACAGGACGTGCGCCGGCTGGTCGCGCCGCTCGGCGATCCGCGGGAAGAGGTCGTAGATGCGGTCGAACTCGCTGCGGGCGACCTTGCCCCGGAACAGCGACCCGACCCGCAGGTTCTCGTCGACGGTGAGCTCGGCGATGACGCCACGCCCCTCGGGCACGTGCGCCATGCCCCGCCCGACCATCGACTCCACCGGTGCCGACGTGATGTCCTCGCCGTCCAGGGTGACCCGGCCGGAGACGCAGCGGACCAGGCCGCTGACGGTTCGCAGCAGCGTCGTCTTGCCCGCGCCGTTGGCACCGAGCACGGCGGTGATCCGGCCGGCCTCGGCGCTCAGCGTCACGCCGTCCAGGGCGCGCACCGCGCCGTAGGCGCTGGTGAGGTCCTCCACCTGCAGCAGCGCCGCGCCCGGGGTGCCCCCCGGAGTGCGCACGGCAGTGCTGCCGTGCCCGCCGGTGTCAGCCACGGTGGCGTCCTCCGTCGGTCGCCGACGGCTCCCCGGCGGCCGGGACCTCCACGTCGTCGCCCAGGTAGGCCTCGGTGACCGCCGGGTCGGCCTGGACCTCGGCGGGTGTGCCGGCCGAGATCTGCTTGCCGGAGTCCAGCACGGTGATCCGGTCGCAGACCCGCATGACCAGGTCCATGTGGTGCTCGACCAGCAGCACGCTCATGCGCCCGGACAGCCGGCGGATCAGCTCGCCGAGCTCGTGCATCTCGTCCTCGCCCAGCCCGCTGGCCGGCTCGTCGAGCAGCAGCAGCTCGGGTTCGGCGACCAGGGCGCGGGCCAGCGCGACCCGCTTCTGCACCGGGTAGGGGAGCCCGCCGGGGTACCGGCCGGCGAACCCCTCGGCGTCCAGGTCGGCCAGGGCGGCGGTGGCGCGCGCCCGCAGCTCGCGCTCGTCGCGGTCGGAGCGGGGCAGAGCGAGCAGGGCGGAGGCGAAGCCGGCCCGGGCGTGCCGGTGTGCACCGATCATGACGTTCTCCAGCACCGTCATGCCGGGGAACAGCCCCACGCCCTGCAGGGTCCGGGAGATCCCGAGACCGGCGAGCTGGTGCGGGCGCAGGCGCCGCAGCGGCTTGCCGCGCCAGGTCATCGAGCCGGCGGTCGGCCGGACGATGCCGCAGGCGACGTTGAACAGTGTCGTCTTGCCCGCGCCGTTGGGCCCGATCAGGCCGTGCACCTGCCCCGGCTCCACCACGAGCGAGACGTCGGAGAGGGCGGTGACCCCGCCGAACGCCACCGAGATGCCGGTCATCTCCAACCGGGACGACGGGGCTCCCGCGGTGGTCCGGTCCAGCGCGGTGCTGCCTGCAGTCGGGGTCGGCTGCGCCAACGGGCCCACGGCTCCCTTGCCTCGGGTTCCCCGACCGCCGGGCATGCCGCGGCGGACGGGCGTCGGGTGGCCCCGACCCGTCGAGACTGCGGTCCGGTGAGTGCGGTCACAATGGGCGGGCAGCACAGCGATCACCCAGATGGACTGTGCTCTGTGCGGTGAGTCACAAAGGGGTGGCAGGTGCAACCGTTCCGGTCCGAGGTGGCCGCGAGGCTGGCAGAGCTCGCGCCACCGCTGCTCGACCAGCTCGACGACATGACCGCGCGGATGATCGGCATCCTCGAGCGCAGCGAGGACAGCTACTCCCACCAGGGGCCGGGTGTGGTCGGCGAGCTGTTCGCATCGACCCGGGCCAACCTCGAGCGCGGGGTGCGCACGCTGATGGGCCACGCCGAGGACGGCGGGCGCGCCGCCCTGGACGCGGCCCGCGAGGTGGGCCGCCGCCGCGCCGCGCAGGGCGTGCCGCTGGAGACGGTGCTGCGGGCCTACCGGCTCGGTGGCCAGGTCACCTGGGAGGCGCTCCGGGCGTCGGCCCGCTGCACCGAGGCGCCCGGGGACAGCGACGTCCTGCTGGAGGTCGCGGGCTCGGTGTGGCACGTCAACGACGTGCAGTGCGCCGCCCTGGCCGAGGCCTACCGGGCCGAGGAGCGACGGCTGGCCGGCATCGACGACGAGGCCCGGCAGCAGGTGCTCGACGGCCTGCTCGGCGGCCGGGGCGGTGACCCGGTGTTCGTCCGGTCGGCGTCGGAGCTGCTGGCGCTCTCGCTCGACGGGCGGCTGGTCTGCGCGGTGGCACCGCCGGACGAGGCCGGCTCACCGACGCTGGCCGACCCCGCGGCGCGGCTTCTGGCGCGCGGCGTCCGCTCGGTGTGGGGCTGGCGCAGCGGTGCCCAGGTCGGCGTCGTCGCGCTGGGCACCCGCCCGGTCGCCGACGTGCTCGGCTGGCTGGCGGAGCAGGCGCAGGGCCCGGTCGGTGCCTCCCCGGTCGTGGAGGGCGCGGCGTTGGTGGCCGCGGCATGGCGGCTGGCGGACACCGCCGCCCGGACGCTGCCGGCGGGTCAGGCCCGGGTGGTCACCATCGACGACCGGCTGCCCGAGGCGCTGCTCAGCAGCTCCCCGGAGATCGCCGAGCGGCTGGTCGCGCAGTCGCTGGGCCGGCTGCTGGAGCTGCCGGGCGAGGAACGCGACGTGCTGCTGGGCACGCTGACCGCGTTCCTCGCCGCCGACGGCTCACCGACCCGGGCCGCGGAGGAGCTGTACTGCCACCGGAACACCGTGATGCACCGGCTGCGCCGGATCGAGCAGGTCACCGGCCGCTCGGTGGCCGACCCCCGGGCCCGGCTGCTGTGGCAGCTGGCCCTGCTCGGCGCCGGTCAGCGGTGACCGATGGAGGACCCCGTTCGCCCCACGCCTCGCACGCTCAGCGCGGGACCCTGAACGGGGCCGGACGAGCCTCGTGCTGCGCGCCCTGCCTCTACTGCAGGTAGTTCTCGACCTGCGGCTCGGGGCGCGGGCTGGCCTCGTCCGGGTCCTCGCCGTACTGGCGCTTGGCGTCCCGCTGGCGCACCAGGTCCCAGAGCTGGTCGCGGTCCTCCTCGATCTGGCGCAGCCGGGCGCGCTGCTCCTCGGTGTGCTCGCTGGCGTTGCGGATCGCGTGCTCCTCCTCCACCAGCGCGTCGATCTTGGCGTGGATGTCCTTGTCGTCCATGGCCCCAGCTTGCCCTGTCCCGCCCGGCTCTGCGCCTGCGGTCGGTCAGGCCCCCTCGGGGACCCAGCCCTCGACGAACGCGGCCAGCCGCCGGGTCACCGCACCGCCGGCGCGGCCGAGCGCGAGCAGCGCCGTCCGGTCCAGCGGCACCCGCACCGGCCGGCGACCCGCGGACGCCGTCCGGACGGCGTGCCCGTCGGCGACCAGGTCGGCCCACGGCCGGGCCAGCTGGGCGCGGACCCGGTCCAGGGCCGCGGCCGTCGGGCCGGCGTTGCCCTCGACCAGCGCGGTCACGAACGCCGGGTCGCTGCCGACCACCCGGGTCCCGTCGCGGAAGCTGCCCGCGGCGAGGGAGAGCGCGAGCGGTCCGGCCTGCCCGGCGGCGGCGGCGAGCGCGGCGGCCAGCAGGTGCGGGACGGCGCTGATCGCGGCGACCGCGTCGTCGTGCTCGGCGGCGGTCACCGGCACCACCTCGGCGCCGACGGACAGCGCGATCTCGGCGACCCGCAGCCAGCGCCGCAGGTCGGTGCCCGGTTCCAGGCACAGCGCCCAGCGCGCGCCGGTGAACAGCGCCGGGTCGACGGCGGTGTGACCGGACCGTTCGGTCCCGCACATCGGGTGCCCGCCGACGAAGCGGTCGCCGTGCGCGGCGCCGAGCTCGGCGAGCACCGGCACCTTCACCGATCCGAGGTCGGTGACGGTCGCGCCCGGGTCGATCCGCAGCCCGGTCAGCGCGCTGCCCATCACCGGCAGCGGCACGGCCAGGACGACGACGCCGGTGAGCTCCTGGCTGATCCGGACGCCCTGGTCCTCGGCGGCGTCCCGGGCCGCCGGGTCGACGTCCCACCCCGAGACCGGCCGGCCGGCGCCGGCGAGGGCGGCGGCCAGCGAGCCGCCGAGCTGGCCGAGGCCGACCACCGACACCGGCGGGGCGGGCATCGTCGGGACCGGGAAGCCGCTCACGCCGAGGTCTCCCAGGGCGTGCCGAGCCGGAACACCCGGGCCAGGGCGGTGGCCACCCGGCGTCCGTCGGTGGTGGTGGCGTCGATCCGGTAGACCGCCGTCCGGCTGGAGCGGTGCACCTCGACGCCCTCGGCGACGAGCTGGTCACCGGGCCGGCCGGCGGAGAGGAACTCGGTATGGACGTCCTGGGCGACGGCGACCGTGCCGTGGCTGTTGCTCACCGCGCTGTGCACCACGTCGAGCAGCGCCATGGTCGCGCCGCCGTGCGCGGTGCCGACGCTGTTGAGCAGCTGCGGGCCCACGGTCATCGTCGCGCGGGCGTAACCGGGGCGGACGTCGGTGAGCTCGATGCCCAGGTGGGCGGCGAGCGGGTCCGCGGCCAGCGCCCGGAACAGCGCCGGGTCGACGGGCGTGCGGTCCTCGTCCGGGGCGTCGGCCATGATCAGAGGCTATGACGCCCCCGCCGGACGACGGCAGCACGCTGCGGCAGAGCTTCGCCGTACGGGTCAGCCGCCTCGAGGACCGCTGGCACTGCGAGCTGCTGGCCGCCGACGCCGACGACGAGCTGCCCGCCCTCGAGCGCGCCCTCGGTGAGCCGGGCTCCGCCGGCTGGCCCGGCCCGTTCGTGGTCGTGGTGGACAGCCGGCTGTACTTCGTCGTGCTGCGGCACGGGCCCGGCGGGATGGTGCGGGCGTTGATCTCCGACGCCACCTTCCAGGAGTGGGTGCTCGCCGCGGAGGTGGTCGAGCGGTACGGCATCGCGGTGGAGACCGGCACGACCGTCGACGACGCCTTCGACGAGGACGGGCAGGGCTGGCCGGGCGGGGACCTCGAGGTGTTCGCCGACGCCGGGATGCCGGCCGAGGAGCTGGCCCGGCTGCTGGACTCCGACGAGTTGTGGGCCGACGAGATGGTGCTCCGGATCGCCGAGCGGCTGGGCTTCGCCGACGAGCTGCGCGCGGTGGCGGCGCCGTGAGCACCGGCCGGACGGCTGGTCGCGGAGGCGACCCCGTGGGCACCGTCTCCGCGGTGGTGTTCGACCTGGGCGGGGTCATCACCGAGAGCCCGATGACCGCCTTCGCCGCGTACGAGGCCGAGGCCGGGCTGCCCGACGGGCTGGTCCGCCGGCTGAACAGCGCCGACCCCGACACCAACGCCTGGGCGCGCTACGAGCGCCGCGAGCTCGACGAGGCGGGGTTCCGCGCCGCCTTCGAGGCCGAGGCCGCGGCGGCCGGGTTCACCCTGGACGCCGGCCGGGTGCTCGCCGCGTTGCACGGGGACCTCCGCCCGGCGGTGGTCACCGCCGTCCGGCGGTTGCGGGCCGCCGGGCTGCCGCTGGCGCTGCTGTCGAACAACGTCGCGCCGATGGAGCGCACCGGGCGGCTGGGGGAGCTGCTCGGGCTGTTCGACGCGGTGGTGGAGTCCTCGGTCGAGGGCGTCCGCAAGCCCGAGCCGGCGATCTACCAGCTCGCGCTGCGCCGGCTGTCCGAGGCGGTCGGCCGCCCGGTCGAGGCGGGGGACTGCGCCTACCTCGACGACCTGGGCATCAACCTCAAGCCCGCCCGGGCGCTGGGCATGCACACGATCAAGGTCGTCGAGCCGGGGGCGGCGCTCGCCGAGCTCTCGGTCCTGACCGGCCTGGACCTGACGTGACCACTCGGGGAGTAGAGCTCTGCCCCCCATGTGGGGCAGAGCTCGACTGCCGGCGGAGGTGATCCGGTGACCGACGACGAGGCGATGCTGCGGGCGCTCCAGCTCGCGGCCGCGGCGCAGGAGTGGGGCGACACGCCGATCGGGGCCGTCGTCCTCGGGTCCGGCGGCGAGGTGCTGGCCGAGGCCGCCAACGAGCGGGAGAAGCGGGGTGACCCGACCGCGCACGCCGAGGTGCTGGCGCTGCGCGAGGCGGCGCGGGTCCACGGTGACGGCTGGCGGCTGACCGGTGCGTCGCTGGTGGTCACCCTCGAGCCGTGCACGATGTGCGCCGGTGCGAGCGTGCTCGCCCGGGTCGCCCGGGTGGTCTACGGCGCCGACGACCCGAAGGCCGGCGCGGCCGGGTCGCTGTGGGACGTCGTCCGGGACCGGCGGCTCAACCACCGGCCGGAGGTCCTCGCCGGGGTCCGGGCCGAGGAGTCCGGCGCGCTGCTACGTGCGTTCTTCCGCGCCAAGCGGGCCCTGTAGTCTCTTCGGCGGTGGCGTGTCCGAGCGGCCGAAGGAGCACGCCTCGAAAGCGTGTGAGGTTCACGCCTCCGTGGGTTCAAATCCCACCGCCACCGCAGCACGACGGCGGCGCCCGATCCCCTGGATCAGGCGCCGCCGTCGTCGTCTCAGCGGGTGACCGTCAGCAGTTGGCCTTGCCGTAGTCGTCCACCGCAGTGCCGGAGTCGACGAGCTCGGTCTGCAGGCTCTGCAGCTGCGGCGCGAGGTCGGTGTTCGCCTGCGGGTTGGTCAGGTCGGCCTGGGCCAGCAGGTCGCGCATCGACGTCCAGGCCGTGACCAGCCGCTGCCACTGCGGCGCCGCGTCGGCCGGGGGCTGGACGGCGGAGATCTTGTCCACCGCCTCCGCCAGCAGCGCCGGCGCCTGCTCCGGTGCGGCGGTGACCCCCTGCAGGTCGTCGCTGATGTCGGACAGCAGCGCCGGCACCTCGGTGCAGAAGGTCTCCTTCTTCTCCGCGTCCGAGTCGGCGGAGGCGCTGGGGGCGGCGCTGGAGGAGGAGGCGGCCGACGACCCCGTCGACGACGAGCTCGTGGTGGCGGCGGCGTCCGCGGCGGAGTCCGACGAGCCGCAGCCGGCGAGCAGGACGGGGGCCACCGCGAAGGGCAGCAGGAGCATGACGGACCTGTGACTGCGCATTGCCGGACCGTAACGAACGCTGTGGACGCTCAGCCCGCCCGGTCGGAGTCGATGAGCAGCCGCCCGTCCTCGCCGCGGACCAGCACGAACGTGCGCCCCGGGCAGTGTGCTGCCGTCGCTGGTCGCAGGATGAGCTCGCCGCGAGCTGGGTCGAGCGGAGACCCGGCCGGCCGGGTGGGACTCGTGCGCTGCATGTGGGCGCAGTGCCTGCAGCGACAGGCACCCCACGTCGGATCTGGAGTTGGCGCACCGGTGTCCATTAGGGCCGATACGGTTCCGCAATCGAGTTCCTGGCGCCTGGACCGGGGTCGGTGCTGCGCCTGTCCATGACGGTCGCCGGGTGCTGACCGCTGCCGTCTGGAGGGCGCTACACCAACTGATCGGACGACATCGTGCCACTTCTCCCTGCCTCGGACGTGGTCGCCCTCGTGGTCACCACGGTGCTCGCCGTGGTCGTCGGTACCGCGCTGTTCCGGTCCTCGCATCGTCGCGGCACGCCTTGGCGGGCCTGTCGTGGCCGGTGGGTGCGCACGGTCGTGACGGGGGCGTCGACCCTGACGGTGCTGCTCATCGCCGTTCCTGCTGCACAGGCCGGCGACCGCCCTGCCGAGGAGTCGGTGGCAGCCGCTGACCCGGCCGTCGTCCCGGACGACGAGCCCTGGGCCTCCACCGGGGAGCCGGTGCTGCCCCCCGTGGACCCGGGTGCACCCGCAGCCAGGACGGCCTTTCCCGGGACCGAGGTCCCGCCCACGACCGAGCCGGCGCTCCCCGCGATCGAGGACGCGACGGCGCCCGGGGATGCGTCCACGAGCGGGTCAGCGGCCGTGCCCACGACGACCGTCTGGGGCATGGGTGACTCGCTGTTCCTGCAGTGCGGCGACTCCCTCGGGGTGGGCACCCGTTCACTGGGCATGGTCGGCTGGTGGGGCGGCACGACCCAGGACATGCGCAACCGGATGAGCTCCCCCGCTGGGAGCTGGCCCTACCTGACCGAGAGCTCGCACGCAGAGGAGCTGGCCGACTTCCGTCGGGCGGACTCGTGGGTCATCGGCCTCGGGTCCAACGACATGCGGCTGCTGACGGTCGCCCAGTACCGGGCCAACGTGGACTGGTTCATGCAGCAGTCCGCTGGGCGGCCGGTCGCCTGGTTCAACCTGCACAACGGCAACCTCGTCGACGCGACGGCGCAGTTCAACGCCGTCCTCCGGGATGCGGCCGGCCGGTGGCCCAACCTGACCGTCCTGGACTGGGACGCGTTCGTCACCGCCCACCCCTCGCTCCTGCACGCGGATCGGCTGCACCTCGCCGACAACGCGCACGGCTGCGAGCAGGGCCGGTTCTCGCTCATCCGGGCCGCGCTGGGCGCGGGCCCCACGGTCGGCCAGCCCGTCGAGCTCTCGACGGAGGACCCGATCGCGGTCGGCTACGACACCAGCAGCGGTGCCGCCGGCAGCCTCGGTGGCATCACCGGGCCGACCACGTGCGGGCTGCGCGACGGGGGCTGCTTGCGCAGCTTCGCGAACGGGCAGGTCCTCTGGTCGCCGAGGACCGGGGCCCATGCCGTCACCGGCGCCGTCTGGGGCAGGTGGGCGTCGACCTTCGGGGAGACCGGTCCGCTCGGGTACCCGATCGCCGAGGCCACGTGCGCGCTCCGGAACGGGGGGTGCAGCCAGGAGTTCACCACGGGGTCCGTCGTCTGGTCCGAGGCGAGCGGCGCTCGCACCATCCTGGGTCCCATCCGCGCAGCATGGCTGGCGGCCGGCGGGCAGGACGGGGCCCTCGGCTACCCGACCACCAGTGACACGTGCTCGCTCTCGGGGAACGGCTGCTTCCAGTTCTTTGAGGGCGGTTCGGTGTACTGGTCGGTCGCCAGCGGGGCGCACATCACCCGGGGTGCGATCTACGACCGGTGGGCGGTGCAGGGCTGGGAGAGGGGCGTGCTGGGCTACCCGACGTCGGACGAGAGCTGCGGTCTGCGCCGCGCCGGGTGTTACCAGACCTTCCAGGGCGGGCTGGTGCACTGGTCGCCGGCCAGCGGGGCGCACGTCACGCGGGGTGCGATCTACGACCGGTGGGCGGTGCAGGGCTGGGAGAGGGGCGTGCTGGGCTACCCGACGTCGGACGAGAGCTGCGGTCTGCGCGGCGCCGGGTGTTACCAGACCTTCCAAGGCGGGCTGGTGCACTGGTCGCCGGCCAGCGGGGCGCACGTCACGCGGGGTGCGATCTACGACCGGTGGGCGGCGCAGGGCTGGGAGAGCGGGCTGCTGGGCTACCCGACGTCCGACGAGGGCTGCGGTCTGCGCGGCGCTGGGTGTTACCAGACGTTCCAGGGTGGGGTGGTGCACTGGTCGCCGGCCAGCGGGGCGCACGTCACCTGGGGCGCGATCTACGCGACCTGGGCAGCGCAGGGCTGGGAGGCGGGCCGGCTGGGGTACCCGGTCACCGACGAGTACCGGGTGACCGGCGGCATCGCTCAACGCTTCCAGGGCGGCACCCTGACCTACGCCAACGGCCGAGTGCGGTGACCGCACCCACCTGACGTGCGTCGCTGACCCGCCTGCGCGTCAGCCCGCCCGGTCGGAGTCGATGAGCAGCTGCCCGTCCTCGCCGCGGACCAGCACGAACGTGTGCTGCTCGGGCAGCGTGCTGCCGTTCTCGACGTAGGTGACCGGCGCGGAGGCGGTGAGCGAGCCGTCGGTGGCCGACACCGGGCCGAGGGTGACCGAGTCGAACCGGTTCCAGAACGCGATGTAGTTGCCGCGGCTCTCGGCGCCGCGCAGCGTCGGCCCGGTGAGGTCCCAGGCGCTCTGCGGGTCCTGCGGCAGCAGGGCGTAGTAGCTGGTGATCGCCTGCCGCACCTCGGCCGCCGAGCCCTGCTCCGCGTCGTCGGACGACGGTGGCGGGGTCGTGGACGGCGCGGGCGTCGACGGCGGGGTGGAGGGCGCGCTCTCCGACGTCGACGGCGCACTGGACGAGGCCGCCGACGGCGTCGGGGAGGGCGTGGCGGTGGGCTCGGACGCGGGCGCGCTGCTGGACGTCGGGTCGGCGGTCGGCGTCCGGTCGTCGTCCCGGCCGAGCTGCCAGACGACCACGAGGCCGACCAGCAGTGCGGCGACCAGCGCCGCGGCCAGCGCGATCAGCCGGCCGCGGCGGCGCCGGCGCGGTGCCGGGGCGGGGGCGGCCGCGGGGGTGCGGTCCGCCGGTGGCCCGGCCGGCGGGGAGGGGGCGGGCGCGGGCTGCGCGGGGGCGGGTGCCACGGCCTGGACGGCGGTCGCAGCGGGGGTGCCCGCCGGCGTGGCCGGCGTGCCGGCGGCGGGGACGGCGGGCAGCACCCGGGCCCCCACCGGGTGGCCGTCGGTGAGCGTGGAGGGCAGCGGCGTCCGGGCGGTGAGCACCGCGGTGACGTCCCGGTCGCGACCGGCGGCCAGGGTGGCCAGCTCGTCGCGGACCTCGGTCATCGACGGCCGCTGCGCCGGGTCGGAGTCGAGCATGCGCATCAGCGGGCGGGTCAGCGCACCGGCGTTGCGCGGCCGGGTGAACTCGCCGCCGGCGACCCGGTAGAGCATCTCCAGCGGGTTCTCGGTCATCCCGAACGGCGGGGTGCCCTCCAGGCAGGCGAACAGCGTGGCGCCCAGGGAGTAGACGTCGCTGGCCTCGTCGGGCTCCTGCCCACGGGCGACCTCCGGAGCCAGGTAGGCCGGCGTGCCCTTGACCACCCCGGTCTGGGTCAGCGAGACGTCGCCGCGCGCCCGGGAGATGCCGAAGTCGGTGATCTTCACCTGGCCCTCGCTGCGGCCGCCCTCGCCGATCAGGATGTTGCCCGGCTTGACGTCGCGGTGCACGACCCCGGCCGCGTGCGTGGCGATCAGGGCGTCGGCGACCTGGGCGCCGATCTGGGCCACCTGCTGCACCGGCAGGGTGCCGCGGTCGGCCAGCACCTGGGCCAGGCTGCGCGAGGGCAGGTACTCCATGACCAGCCACGGCGTGCCGCCGTCGTCGACCATGTCGTAGACCGAGACGGCGTGCGGGTGGGTGATCCGGGCGGCGATCCGGCCCTCGCGCATCGCCGCGTCGCGGTGGCCGGCGGTGGCCTCCGGGTCGCTGCCGACCGGGATCAGCACCTGCTTGACCGCGACGTCGCGACCCAGCAGCTCGTCGCGGGCGAGCCAGACCGCGCCCATCGCCCCGCCACCGAGCCGACGGCTCAGCAGATAGCGCCCGGCCACCCGGGCACCCGCCGCCGTCACCCCTGTCCCGATCGCCCGCCCGCCCGGCCGGAGCTCAGGCGGAGACCGGGGCGCCGAAACGGCGCGCGTACTCCGTCTGGGCCCCCTCGGGCAGTGCGTCGTACAGGTCGGCCAGCTCGTCGATCGAGCTCTGCGGCAGCTCGTCGAACAGCTGGGACCAGCTCGGCGGGTCGTCGTGGCTGCGGGTGAGCAGCAGCTCCCAGGCCCGGGTCTGCCGGTCGCGCTGGGCCCGCTCGGCGACCATGCCGGAGAGGTACTGGTCCTTCGCGGCGTCCTTCTCGGCCCGCGTGGCGTCGGCCGGGAGGTTGCTGGGGTCGGTCTCCTGCAGCGCCGTCACGATGGCGGCGACCACCTCGGGGCGCACCTGCTCGGTACCGCTCATGTCCCGTCCTCCCGCTCCTGTGCCCGGCTGGCGTGTCGCCGGGTCCGACAACTCAACCACTCTCGCAGGGTGCGGGCCGCTCGGCAGGGAGGGGACCGGCTGACTGCCCGGGAGGTGCCCGGTAGAGTGACGCCGCACTGGAGGATTCGCCTAGTGGCCTATGGCGCTCGCTTGGAAAGCGGGTTGGGTGCAAGCCCTCGGGAGTTCGAATCTCCCATCCTCCGCAGGTAGAGCGCCGTCACGGCGCCGAGCATCAGCGCCCCGCCCGCCAGCGCGGTCGGGGCGAGCCGCTCGCCGAGCAGCGCGGCGGCCAGCGCGGTCGCGGTCAGCGGCTCGAGCAGGGTCACGATCGAGGCCACCGCGGCCGGCACCACGCGCACCCCGGTGAAGAACAGCCCGTAGGCCAGCGCCGTCGGCACCGTGCCCAGGTAGAGCAGCAGGGCCAGCGACAGCGGGTCGGTGGTCAGGTCCAGCCCGGCGGCGAGCGCCACCGGCGTCAGCAGGACGGCACCGGCCGCGAAGCCCACCGTCGTCGTCGGCACGCCGTCGGGCACCCGGGCGGAGAGCAGCACCACGCCGGCGTAGGCGATCGCGCAGCCGACCGCCGACAGCGCGCCGAGCAGCACGGCGTCCCCGCCGTCGCCGCCGGCCGAGACGCCGACCAGCAGCACCAGGCCGGCCAGCGCGACGAGGAGTGCCAGCCCGGTCGGCCGGTCTGGCCGGCCGTGCCCGAGGACGGCGGCGCCGACGGCCACCAGCAGCGGGGCGAGCCCGAGCGAGACCAGCGTGGCGATGCTCACCCCGGCGGTGGCGACGGCGGCGAAGTAGGCGCTCTGGTAGGCGGCGAGCCCGGCGCCGACGGCGACCAGCCGCCACCGCAGCCCGCCGGTCAGCGGCGTCCCGGTGCGCGGCCGGCGGGCCGCGTGCACCACGCCCAGGACGGCGGCGCCGATGGCCATCCGGTGCCAGGCGACGTCCAGCGGGTCCAGGCCGGTGCGGTCGGCGACGACGTCACCGGTGAGCCCTGAGGTGCCCCAGCAGAGCGCGGCGAGGACGACGAGCGCGAAGCCGCGCGCGGGGGAGGGCATGACGCTCCTGGGGTGGTCCGGTCGGGCGGCGCGGTCAGCGCGCGGGAGCGTAGCGAGCACGATCTCCGGACGGCGAACGACTTCCGGCGGGGGCGTCCTCTACAGTGGTGCACGACCCCTCGTGCGGCGTCACCCTGTGAACCTCCCCAGGGCCGGAAGGCAGCAAGGATAAGCGGGCTCTGACGGGTGTGCGGGGGGTCCCTTTTCGTTGTCGGCTTCACAGGCTCCTCCCAGGTTCATCCGCTTTGATGCATGAACCTTCAAACAGGGGAGCCGTCATGCCCAGTCGCCGCGCCTGGTGGATCACCGGTGGAGCGGTCGCCGTCGTCGCCGCTGCCGCGGTCGGGGGACCGCTGGTCTACGCCGCGCTGGAGGAGGACGCCCCGCCGGCGCCCACCGTCCAGGTCCAGCCCTCGGACGCCGCCCTGGTCAACGACACCGACGGCACCTGGACCGTGGCCGCGGGCTCGTCGGCCGGCTACCGCGTGCACGAGGTGCTCAACGGCGCCGACGCGACCGTCGCGGGCACCACCGACCAGGTCACCGGCAGCGTGGTCATCACCGGCGGCGACCTGGCCGACGCCGACCTGAGCGTCGACGTCGCCTCGATCGCCACCGACAGCGGGCAGCGGGACTCCTACTTCCGCGGCAACGTCATGGACGTCGACGCGAACCCGACCGCGACGTTCTCGGTCACCCAGCCGGCCGACCTGCCCGAGCTGACCGGCACCCCGGTGACCGTGCCGGTGACCGGGGAGCTGACCCTCAAGGGGGTCACCCAGCAGGTGCAGACGGAGATCTCCGTCGTCCGCACCGGTGCCGGGGTCGACGTCTCCGGGTCTGTCCCGGTGACCTTCGGCGACTACGGGATCGACGCGCCGAACCTGGGCTTCGTCCGGGTGGACGACCAGGGTGCCGTGGAGTTCTTCCTGCACCTGACCCTCTGAGTCCGGCCTCGTCCGGATCGTCGGTGCGGGCACGTAGCCTCAGGGCGTGGCTCTGGCGCTCTACCGGAAGTACCGCCCGGCGACCTTCGCCGAGGTGGTCGGTCAGGAGCACGTCACCGCGCCCCTGATGAACGCCGTCGACAGCGGGCGGATCAACCACGCCTACCTGTTCAGCGGCCCGCGCGGCTGCGGCAAGACGTCCTCGGCGCGGATCCTGGCGCGCTCGCTCAACTGCGAGCAGGGCCCGACGTCGACGCCGTGCGGGGTCTGCGGCTCGTGCATCTCGCTGGCCCCCGACGGCCCGGGCTCCATCGACGTCATGGAGATCGACGCGGCCAGCCACGGTGGTGTCGACGACGCCCGCGACCTGCGCGAGAAGGCGTTCTTCGCGCCGGTGCACAGCCGCTACAAGGTCTACATCGTCGACGAGGCGCACATGGTCACCACGCAGGGCTTCAACGCCCTGCTGAAGGTGGTCGAAGAGCCGCCGGAGTTCCTGGTCTTCGTCTTCGCCACGACCGAGCCGGAGAAGGTCCTCCCGACCATCCGCTCGCGCACCCACCACTACCCGTTCCGGCTGGTGCCGCCGAGCACGCTGCGCGGGCTGCTGGAGAAGACCTGCGCCGCCGAGGGCGTGCAGGTCGAGCCGACGGTCTTCCCGCTGGTGGTGCGGGCCGGCGGTGGGTCGGTGCGCGACTCGCTGTCCATCCTCGACCAGCTGCTGGCCGGCGCGGGGCCCGAGGGCGTCACCTACCGCACCGCGGTCGGGCTGCTCGGCGTCACCGACGAGGCGCTGCTGGACGAGGCCGTCGACGCGCTGGCGGCCGCCGACGCGCCCGGGGTCTTCCAGGCCGTCGACCGGGTGGTGGAGGCCGGGCACGACCCGCGCCGGTTCGCCACCGACCTGCTCGACCGGCTGCGCGACCTGATCGTGCTCAACGCCGTCCCCGAGGCCGGCGGCAACGGGCTGCTGGACTGCCCGCCCGACCGGCTGGACCTGATGTCCCGGCAGGCGCAGGCGCTGGGCGCGGCGACGCTGTCCCGGCTGGCCGACACCGTGCACGAGGGCCTGACCGAGATGCGCGGCACCACCGCGCCGCGGCTCCTGCTGGAGCTGGTCTGCGCCCGGATGCTGCTCCCCGGCGTCGACGACTCGGCTGCCGCGACGCTGCAGCGGCTGGAGCGCCTGGAGCGGCGGATGTCGATCGCCGGCGAGCACGCCGGCCGTCCCGAGCCCGCGGTCGCCGCCGCCCCGGCCGCACCGGTGCGCCCCGCACCTGCCCCCGCCCCGGTGGAGCGTGCGCCGGCGCCGCAGCGCGAGCCGGCGCCCGCTGCTGCGGTCGCGGCAGCCTCGGCCGCAGCTGCTCCGGCCGCCGCCCGCCCGGCCTACGTGCGGCCGTCCCAGGCCCGTGCGGCGGCGACGGCCGGTCCGGTCGCCGCCCCCACACCGGCGGCCGCGGCCCCGGAGGGCGACGACGGCTGGCCGGTCACCGCCCGTCCGGGCGCGATGGCCTCCGCTCCCGCGCCGGCCCCCGCGTCGTCCGGTTCGGCCGGTGACGGGCCGCCGACAGTGCGGCCGCGGCCGCCGGTGGCGGCGGGGGAGCCCGACGTGCCGCTGCCGCCCGAGCCGACCGACGACGAGGACTGGCCGCAGCCGACCCGCGCCGCCGCACCCACGCAGGCCCCGGCTCCGGCACGGGCGCCGCAGCCCGAGCCGGCGGCTCCGGCTGCCCCGCCCGCCTCGACGCCTGCTCCGGCGCCGCGCGCTGCGGCGGAGTCGGCTCCCGCACCGCGCGGGGGTGAGCCGACGCCGCTGGTCTCGGCGAACCCCGAGGAGCCGGGCGGGGGAGACGGCGAGCTGACCACCGTCGACGTCCGGCGGATCTGGCCGGAGCTGCTCGCGGTGGTGAAGCGGCACAAGCGCACCACGGAGGCGCTGCTCAAGAGCGCGCAGGTGCACGACCTGACCAACGGCACGCTCACCCTGGTGGCCACCTCACCGGCGCTGGCCAAGATGCTCGGCGACGACCTGAACAAGGACATCGTCCGGCAGGCGCTGCAGGAGCTGCTCGGCGTCCGGTGGAAGGTGCAGGCCGTCGTCGACGCCCCGGGGCAGCCGGCGGCCGGTCCGGCCCCGACCCCGGAGGCGGCGCGGGCTGCGGTGCAGGCCGCGGAGAGCGCCGAGGCCGACGAGCTGATGGCCGAGCGGGCCGCCGAGGTCACCCCCGACGGTGCGGACGCCCCGCCCCCGCTCGACCCGGAGGCGGCAGCGCTCCAGCTGCTGCGCACGCAGCTGGGCGCCCGCCCCATCGAGTAAGGACCCCCTCGCCCCCCACAACACGCTCCGCGTGCCGCGGGCCCCTGCGAGGGGGCCGGGGGCGAGGGGGTCCTTCCTCAGTGCGCGATGACCGGGGCGGCGTCCGGGTCCTGCTCGACCGCGCCGTGCGGCAGCAGCACCGCGGAGATGACCGCGCCGGCGGCGAAGATGGCCGCCGACCAGGCGAACACCGTGGTGTAGCTGCTCACCGAGGCCTCCAGCAGCGCGGCCGGGTCGCCCGGGTCCACCCCGGCCAGGGCGTCGGTGGCGGCCGCGGCGGCCAGCGCGCTGAGCACCGCGGTGGCGATCGAGCCACCGATCTGCTGGAAGGTGTTCACCGCCGCCGAGGCCACCCCGGCGTCGGTGCGGTCCACCCCGAGGGTGGCGGCGGCGAACGCCGGGGCGATCGCCAGGCCGAGGCCGAGGCCGACGACCACCAGGCCCGGGAAGACGTGGGTCCAGTAGCCGCTGTCCACGCCCAGGGTGACGAAGAGCAGCAGCCCGCCGGCGCCGAGCAGGAAGCCCGCGACGACCGGGATCTTCAGCCCGATCCGGTTGACCAGGACGGGCGCAAGCTGGGCGGAGACCGTCAGCCCGACGATCATCGGCAGGAAGGCCACGCCGGTCGGCAGCGGCGCGAAGCCGAGCACCGTCGTCATGTAGTAGGTCAGGAACAGGAAGACGCCGAACATGCCGGCCCCGATCACGGCGACGGCGATGTACGCCCCACCGCGGGTGCGGTCCAGCACGACCCGCATCGGCAGCAGCGGGTGCGCGGTGCGGGTCTCGACCACCACGAAGCCGACGAGCAGCACGAGCCCGGCCGCGATGAAGCCCAGCGTGCTGGTGGCCGTCCAGCCGTCGGTCTCGGCGGTGCCCAGGCCGTAGACCAGGGACACCAGGCCGGCGACGCTCAGCACGGTGCCGGGGACGTCGAGCCGCGGCCCGCCCTTCTCCCGGGCGTCGGCGCGGGGCAGGAACATCACGGCGCCCAGGACGGCGACCGCGGCGATCGGCACGTTGACGTAGAGGCACCAGCGCCAGGAGAGGTACTCGGTCAGCGCCCCGCCCAGGATGAGGCCGATGGCGCCGCCACCGCCGGAGATCGCGCCGAAGATGGCGAAGGCCCGGCCGCGCTCGCGGCCGTCGGTGAACGTCACGGTGAGCAGCGAGAGGGCGGCGGGGGCGAGCAGGGCGCCGAAGACGCCCTGGGCCGCGCGGGCGGTGACCAGCAGGCCGAAGCCCTCGGCGGCGCCACCGACGGCCGACGCGGCGGCGAAGCCGACCAGCCCGATGAGGAACAGCGGCTTGCGGCCGAACAGGTCGGCCAGCCGGCCGCCGAGCAGCAGCAGCGAGCCGAAGGCCAGGGCGTAGGCGGTGACGATCCACTGCCGGTCGTCGTTGCCGAACCCGAGGTCGGCCTGGGCGGTCGGCAGGGCGATGTTGACGATGGTCGCGTCGAGCACGACGACGAGCTGGGCGGTGGCGACCACCGCGAGGACGAGCCAGCGGCGCGCGTGGTCGGGGGGAGACGCCGGCGGGGCCGCGGTGGCCCGGTCGGTGCCGGTGGCGCTGGTCATCAGTCCTCCGTGAGAAGTGGAGCGGTGTTTCCGTTTCTGTCGAGGAGGCTAGCAAGGGAAACGGAGACTTGTTCCACTTCGGCTACCCTCGGGGCATGTCCTCGGTCACCCCGGTCGCCGCCGCCGACGCAGCGGTCGGCACAGCCATCGACGACGCCCGCCCCCTCCGCCGGGACGCTGAGCGCAACCGACGGCTGATCCTCGCCGCCGCCCGCCAGGTGTTCGCCCAGCGCGGTCTCCGGGCCGGGTTCGACGAGATCGCCCGGGTCGCCGGGGTGGGCGTGGGCACGGTGTACCGGCGCTTCCCCGACCGCGGTGACCTGGTCGACGCCCTGTTCGAGGAGGAGATCGACGCGGTGGTGGCCCGGGTCGAGGCGGCCGCCGCCGACCCGGACCCGTGGGCCGGCCTGTGCGGCTTCGTCACCTGGGGGGTCGAGGCGCAGGCGGCCGATCGCGGCCTGTCCCAGGTGCTCACCGCCGGCGGCTACGGCCACGAGCGGATCGCCCGGGGGCGGGCCCGGATCGAGCCGGCGGTCGCGCTGCTGGTCACCCGCGCCCAGTCCGCCGGTGTGCTCCGGGCGGACGTGTCCGCGCTGGACATCGCCATCGCCACCGCGACGCTCAGCCAGATCGGCGGCCCGGACCGGCCGGACCTGCGGCAGCGGTACGTCACCCTGCTGCTCGACGGCCTCGCCGTCTCCCGGGACGCGCCCTCGCCGCTGCCCGGGGTGCCGCCGGTCGAGGCGGACCTCGCCTGCCTCGACGAACCGGCCCGGCGGGCCGGGCCGGGGCCGGCCGAGGGCTGACCGACCCGCACCGGACGAGATCGGGACCGGGGAGTCGGCCACGACTGTCGGCAGCAGCACCTACGCTCCAGTCATGGGACCCGGTGGCCAGCCCGACATGAGCCAGTTGCTGCAGCAGGCGCAGAAGATGCAGCAGGCGCTCGCCGACGCGCAGCAGCAGCTGGCCACCAGCGAGGTGACCGGCTCGGCCGGTGGTGGCCTGGTGACGGCCACGATGACCGGCAACGGTGACGTCGTCGCCCTCACCATCGCCCCGGCCGCCGTCGACCCCGACGACGTCGAGACCCTGCAGGACCTGGTCGTCGCCGCGCTGCGGGACGCCCAGCGGGCCGTGAACGAGCTCGCCGCCGCCACGATGGGCCCCGTCACGGGCGGCCTCGGCGGCGGGCTGGGTCTGCCCGGCTTCTGACCCACCCGGGGCGGCGTCCCGCCGTCCCACTCGAAGGAGAACCGTGTACGAGGGCGCTGTCCAGGACCTCATCGACGAGCTCGGGCGGCTGCCCGGCGTCGGTCCCAAGAGCGCGCAGCGCATCGCCTTCCACCTGCTGGCCGCCGAGTCGGCCGACGTGGGCCGGCTCGTCGCCGCCCTGCAGCGGGTGCAGGCCGAGGTCCGCTTCTGCGTGACCTGCTACAACGTCGCCGAGGGCGAGCAGTGCCGGATCTGCCGCGACCCGCGGCGGTCGCTCGACGTCATCTGCGTCGTCGAGGAGCCCAAGGACGTCGTGGCGATCGAGCGCACCCGCGAGTTCAAGGGCCGGTACCACGTGCTCGGCGGCGCGATCAGCCCGATCGAGGGCATCGGCCCCGACGACCTGCGGGTCAAGGAGCTGATGACCCGGCTGATGGACGGTCAGGTCACCGAGCTGATCATCGCCACCGACCCCAACCTCGAGGGCGAGGCGACCGCCGCCTACCTGGCCCGGCTGGTCAACCCGCTGGGCATGGAGGTCTCCCGGCTGGCCAGCGGCCTGCCGGTCGGCGGTGACCTCGAGTACGCCGACGAGGTCACCCTGGGCCGCGCCTTCGAGGGCCGCCGCCGCATCGCCTGAGCGGAGTGCCAGGGCGCGGGAAACGCGCCCCTGGCACTCCGCTCAGTCCAGGACGACGACGTCGTCCCCGCGGCGGACGGCGCGGCGGACGCGGAGCCGGACGAGCTGGCCGAACCGCTTCACCAGCCCGGAGTAGCCGGGGGTCGGGCCGTGGTAGCCGAGGAAGCCGCGCGGACCGGACACCATCTCGCCGGTGTGCAGGTCGTAGCGGGCCTGGTGCCACGGGCACACCAGGCACCCCTCGGCGTCCACGCTGCCCTGGGCCAGGTCGGCGAGCTGGTGCCGGCACCGGCGCGAGACGGCGGCGAGCCGGCCGCGGTCGTTGACCACCGCCCACTGCCCGGCCGGGCGCACGGCACCCGGCGGCAGGTCGGCGGCGGGGACGCGATCGGGCTCGGGTGCGGTGTCCATGACGGGCTCCGGCCTCCTGGTCTCGGTGGGTGCCGACCTCCCTACCCCGCGCAGCGGCGTGCAGACCTCGCGCGCCGGGGCACCGGATCTGTCGGTGCCCGGTGGGACGGTCGACCTCCCGACCCGAGGAGGAGTCATGCCCACTCGCGACACCCCCTGGCCGTCCGGCACGCCGTGCTGGGTCGACCTCGGCACCCCCGACATGGACGCGGCGCAGGCGTTCTACGCGTCGTTCCTCGGCTGGACGTACTCCGGCGGTGGCCCGGAGGACGGCGGCTACGCGATGTGCCTGCGCGACGGCCGCAAGGCGGCCGGCATGGGCCCGCAGCAGAGCCCCGACGACCCGCCCCGCTGGACGACGTACTTCGCCACCGACGACGCCGACGCCACCGCCGCCGCGATCACCGGCGCGGGCGGCACGGTGCTCGCCGGACCTATGGACGTCGGTCCCGCCGGGCGGATGGCGATCGCCGCCGACCCGCAGGGCAACCCCTTCGGCCTGTGGCAGGCCGGGGAGACGACCGGGGTCGAGGTGTTCAACGAACCCGGCGCGCTGGTCTGGAACGAGGCGGCCGTCGCCGACCCGGCTGCGGCGCGGGAGTTCTACGGCGCGGTGTTCGGGTTCCGCTGGGAGGAGGTCGCCGGCGCCGAGGGCTACACCACCTTCGCCACCGGCGACCGGCCGCTGGGTGGGCTCAGCGGCACCGACCCGGGGCTGCCCACGGGCTGGTCGACCTGCTTCTCGGTGGCCTCCACCGACGAGGCGGTCCGGGCGGTCGAGGCGGGCGGCGGCAAGGTCCTGATGGCCGCCCAGGACACCGAGTTCGGCCGGTTCGCCGTCCTCGCCGACCCGTGGGGCGCCTCCTTCTCGGTGATGGCGGAGATCGCCGGCTGAGCAGGACCTGACATCTGGCACCTGTCCCGGGGCGAGGCCCCGGGACAGGCTGGGTGCACGCCCTGCGGCGGCACCTCCGCGACCGGGCGCCGGACCGCGGCGGTCGGCCGCAGGGGGTGGTCGGTGTGCGGAACGTCGTCCTGGCGGTGCACGTCCTGCTGGGCAGCGGGGGGCTGCTGCTCGGCCCGGCGTGGGCGGCCGCCCGGCTCCGTGGCCGCCCGGCGACCGGCCTGGCGGCGGCTTACCAGGCGGTGGTCGCCGGGGTCGCCGTCTCCGCCGGGGTCCTCGCCGTCACCGACCCCCAGCTGGCCTGGCTGCTGCCGGTCGCGGTCGCCACCGAGGTGCTCGCGGTCACCGGGGCGCTGGCCCGGCGGCGGAACTGGCCGGGCTGGCGGAGCTGGCAGCCGCACCTGCTGGGCGGGTCCTACATCGCGCTGGTCACCGGGGTGCTGATCGCCGAGACCGGCAATCCGGTGTGGTGGCTGCTCCCCGCCCTGGTCGGCCAGCTGCCGATCGCCGTGGCCAAGCGCCGGCTGCACGCGGTCGGCGCACCACCCACCCCTGCCGCGGCCTGATCAGCGACGATGGGGGCATGTCCCGCCTCCCCCGACTGGTCGCCGCCCTCTCCGTGCTGGCCGCCCCGCTGCTGGTCACCGGCACCGCGGCCGCCTCGCCGCCCAGCGACCTGACCCGGGAGCTCACCGACGCCGCCGGGGTGCTGGACGACCCCGCCGAGGCGCAGTCGGCCATCGACAGCGTCGAGTCCGACGCCGGTGTCCAGCTGTTCGTCGTCTTCGTCGACAGCTTCGACGGGCAGGACGGCCAGGCATGGGCCGACGCCACCGCCGCGGCGACCGGACTGGGATCGGAGGACGCGGTCTTCGCGGTCGCCGTCGACGACGGCCTCTACGGGCTCTCCGTCGGCAACGCGGTCCCGCAGTCGGAGGCGGAGATCGACGAGTTCCTCACCTCCGACGTCGAGCCGGAGCTGTCGGCCGGCGACTGGGAGGGCGCGGTCGTCGCCGTCGCCGACGGGCTGGGCGGAGACGTCGGGCCCAGCGGGGACGACGGCTCCGGCGGTGGCGGAGCGGCGCTCGGGGTCATCGCGGCGATCGCCGTCGTGGGTGGCGGCGGCTACGTGCTGACCCGCAACCGCAGGCGGCGCAAGCAGGCCGCGGCCCAGCAGGTGGCCGCAGCCCGGGCCGCCGACCCGTTCCCGGACGAGACCACCGAGCAGCTGACCTTCCGGGCCAGCGGCGCCCTGCTGGAGGTCGACGAGGCGGTCCGCACCTCCTCGCTCGAGCTCGACTTCGCCCGCGCCCAGTACGGCGACGAGCCGGTCGCGGGGTTCGCGGAGGCCCTGGCGCAGTCGCAGTCGGAGATGCAGCAGGCGTTCACCCTCCGCCAGCAGCTGGACGACGAGATCCCCGAGGACGAGCCGACCAAGCGCCGGATGCTCGCGGAGGTGCTCCGGCTGACCGGTGCCGCCGACGCGCGGCTGGACGCCCAGGCCGCGGCGTTCGACCAGCTGCGCGACCTGGAGCGCACCGCACCGCAGGCGCTGGACCGGCTCACGCCGCAGGTGGCCGCCCTCCAGGCCCGGCTGCCGCAGGAGGAGCAGCGGCTGGCCGCGCTGCGCCAGCGGTTCGCCGACTCGGCCCTCGCGCCGGTCGCGGACAACGTCGCCCAGGCGCGGGCCCGGCTGGAGGCGGCCGCCGCCGAGGTCGAGGAGGCCCGCGGTCACGTCCAGGCCGGGCAGGCCGGGCAGGCGGTCGGCTCGCTGCGGGTCGCCGAGGACGCCGTCGCGCAGAGCGGCACGCTGCTCGACGGCATCGGCCGGCTGGCCGCCGACCTCGAGGCGGCGCCCACCCGGCTCGCCGCGGTCCGGGCCGAGACCGAGCAGGACCTCGCCGAGGCGCGCTCCCTGCTGGCCAGCACCCCCGGCGACCCCACCGGTCTCGGCCCCCTGGTGGCCCGCGCGGAGGCGGCGCTCGCCGCCACCGGTGCCGTGGCCGGCGGCCAGCGACCGGACCCGCTCGCGGTGGTGCGCCAGCTGGAGGAGGCCGACGGCGCCCTCGACCAGGCCCTCGCCGGCGCCCGTGACGCCGCCACCCAGGCCCGCCGGGCCACCGCGGCGCTGGACCAGACCGTGCTCACCGCCCGGTCGACGATCGACGCGGCGGCGGACTTCATCAGCACCCGGCGCGGCGCCATCGGTCCGGAGGCGCGCACCCGGCTCGCCGAGGCCCAGCGGCGGCTGGACGCCGCCGTCGCGAACGGTCCCGGGGACCCGGTCGGTGCCCTGCGCGACGCGCAGCAGGCGGCCACCCTGGCGCAGCAGGCCCTGGACCTGGCCCAGGCCGACGTGGACCAGTGGTCCAGCGGGCCGGGCGGCCCCGGCTACGGCGGCCCGGCGTACGGCGGCGGCCGCGGAGGCGGGTACGGCCGCGGGCCCGGGGTCGACCTGGGCAGCCTGGTGCTCGGCGGCATCCTGGCCGGCGGCTCCCGCGGCGGGTTCGGCGGCGGCAGCTTCGGTGGCGGTGGGTTCGGTGGCGGTGGGTTCGGTGGCGGCTTCGGTGGCGGGGGCCTCGGCGGTGGCGGCCGTGGCGGGGGTGGCCGTGGCGGCGGCGGCAGCTTCGGCGGGTCGGGCAGCCGGGGACGGCACGGTGGTGGCGGCCGCTTCTGAGCGGCCCGCACCACACCGGCGTCCGGCCGTGGTCACAACACGATCACAGCCTCATCCGCGCTTCTCACACCGTGGGACCGGTGTGTTAGTCATGGACTTCCGATGGCCACTGGCGGCTGCGGTGCTGCGCCACCGTGCGCCCGCAGGCCGCCTCCCACGAGATCGAGGTAGCGGATGAACTCCGTGTCCAGGAACGGCCGGCGCACGCTGGTCGCGACGGCAGGCATCACGGCGGCAGCGCTCGCGCTGGCCGCCTGCGGCGGCGGCAGCAGCGACGACGGCGACAGCGGCGGCGGCTCGGGCGGCGGCGGCAGCCTGACGATCGGCACCAGCGACAAGATCACCACGATCGACCCCGCCGGCGCCTACGACAACGGCTCGTTCGCGGTGATGAACCAGGTCTACCCGTTCCTGATGAACACGACGCCGGGCAACCCCGACGTCCAGCCGGACATCGCGGAGTCCGCCGAGTTCACCTCGCCGACCGACTTCACGGTCACGCTCAAGCCCGGTCTGACCTTCGTCAACGGCCACGACCTGACCTCCTCGGACGTCAAGTTCAGCTTCGACCGCATCCTGACGATCAACGACGAGAACGGCCCGGCCTCGCTGCTGGCCAACCTCGCCAGCGTCGAGGCGCCGGACGACACCACGGTCGTGTTCAAGCTCAAGGTCGGCAACGACCAGACCTTCGCGCAGATCCTGTCCACCAACGTGGGCCCGATCGTCGACGAGGAGGTGCTGTCGGCCGACGCGCTCACCCCGGACGCCGACATCGTCGCGGGCGAGTCCTTCGCCGGCCCGTACACGATCACCAACTACGACCAGAACAACCTGGTCTCCTACGAGGCGAACCCCGACTACCAGGGTGTCCTCGGCGCGCCGAAGACCGACACGGTCAACGTCAAGTACTACGCCGACGCCTCGAACCTGAAGCTGGACATCCAGGAGGGCAACATCGACGTCGCCTTCCGCAGCCTCTCGGCCACCGACATCGCCGACCTGCGCGGCAACGACAACGTGCAGGTGATCGACGGCCCCGGTGGGGAGATCCGCTACATCACCTTCAACTTCAACACCCAGCCCTTCGGCGCGACCACCCCGGAGGCCGACCCGGCCAAGGCGCTGGCCGTGCGCCAGGCGGTCGCCGACCTGATCGACCGGCAGGAGCTCGCCGACCAGGTCTACAAGGGCACCTACACCCCGCTGTACTCCTTCGTCCCCGAGGGCCTGACCGGCGCCATCACCCCGCTGAAGGACGCCTACGGCGACGGCAACGGTGGCCCGGACGTCGACAAGGCCAAGGAGCGGCTGGCCGCGGCCGGCGTGACCACGCCGATCGAGCTCAGCCTGCAGTACTCCAGCGACCACTACGGGCCGTCCTCGGGTGACGAGTACGCGCTGATCAAGGACCAGCTGGAGTCCAGCGGCCTGTTCACCGTGAACCTGCAGACCACCGAGTGGGTGCAGTACTCCAAGGACCGCGTCGCCGACGTCTACCCGGCCTACCAGCTCGGCTGGTTCCCGGACTTCTCCGACGCCGACAACTACCTGACGCCGTTCTTCCTGAACACCCCGGAGAGCACCGCGTTCCTGCAGAACCACTACCAGAACGACGCGGTGAACGCGCTCATCCAGCAGGAGGTGACGGCCACGGACCCGGCCGCCCGCCAGCAGCTCATCGAGCAGGTGCAGACGGAGGTCGCCAAGGACCTGGCCACCGTCCCCTACCTGCAGGGATCCCAGGTCGCCGTCGTCGGTACCGACGTCAGCGGCACGGAGGACACGCTGGACGCGTCCTTCAAGTTCCGCTACGGCGTCCTGTCCAAGGGCTGATCAGCCGCTGACCGGCTGATCGACACCGCACACGGCCCCGGGCGACCCGCACGACGCGGGTCGCCCGGGGCTCCGCACGTCCGGCCCTGCCGCACCGGCCGGGGAGCCGTACTGATGGACTGGGAGCGATGACCACGACCACGACGGAGCTGACCGCCGGCTCCACCGACCCCACGGGCGACGCCCCGGCGGAACGGACGCGCAGCGGTGGCGGCCTCGGCAGCTACCTGCTGATCCGCTTCCTGCTGATCTTCCCGACGATCTTCATCCTGGTGACGGCCGTCTTCTTCCTGATGCGGACCACCGGCGACCCGATCACCGCGGCTCTCGGTGGCCGGCTGCCGGCCGACCAGCTGGCCGAGCGCATCCGCGCCGCTGGCTACGACCGGCCGCTCATCTCCCAGTACTTCTCCTACCTCGGCGACATCGCGCACGGCGACTTCGGGACGACCCTGAGCGACCGCCGGCCGGTGCTGGACGTGCTCAAGACCTTCGGCGCGGCCACCCTCGAGCTCGTCTTCTACGCGCTGATCGTGGCGTTCATCGTCGGCATCCCGCTGGGCCTGCTGGCCGCCTACTTCCGGGACAAGTACCCCGACGCGGTCCTGCGGGTCTTCGCGATCCTCTGCTACGCCACCCCGGTGTTCTTCGCCGGGCTGGTCCTCAAGCTGGTCTTCTCGGTGTGGCTGGACTGGCTGCCCGTTGCCGGGCGGGCCTCCACCGGCACCGAGATCCAGTTCGCCACGATGGACAACCCGACCAACATCTACCTGCTCGACGCGATCCGCCTCGGTGACCCCGAGGCCGTCAAGGACGTGCTGCAGCACGCCGTCCTGCCGGCAATCGCGCTCGGCCTGCTGACCGCCGGCATCTTCCTGCGGCTGGTGCGCACCAACGTCATCGGCACCCTCGGCTCCGGGTACGTCGAGGCGGCCCGCTCCCGCGGGGTGTCCGAGTCCCGGCTGCTGCGCAAGCACGCCTACCGGCCGGCGCTCATCCCGATCATCACCGTCATCGGCCTGCAGATCGCCGTCCTGCTCGGCGGCGCGGTGCTGACCGAGACGACCTTCGAGTGGAAGGGCCTGGGCTTCCAGCTGTTCCAGTACCTCTCCGCCCGTGACTTCGTGGCGGTGCAGGGGATCGTCGCCCTGCTCGCGGTGATCGTCGCCGTCACCAACTTCATCGTCGACATCATCGCCGCGCTCATCGACCCCCGGGTGAGGTACTGAGATGGCCACCGCGACCACCGTGGACAGCCCGGTCCGGAAGCGGACCTGGCGCGGGCTGCCGCTGGTCAAGCAGGTCCGGCAGAGCGTCGGGCTGCAGCGCGGCATGCTGGTTGCCGGGCTGGTGCTGACCGGCGTCTTCGTGCTCACCGCCGTCTTCGCGCCGCTGCTGGCGCCGTACGAGTACGACCAGCTGCGCGACGCGAACGGCCCGTTCGGCTCCCAGGCGCGCCCCTCGGGCAACCACCTGCTCGGGACGACGGTCGGTGGGTACGACGTGCTCTCCCGGGTCATCTGGGGCACCCGGACCGCGCTGGCGGTCATCGTCATCGCCGTCCTGCTGTCCGTCGTCGCCGGCGTGCTGCTCGGCCTGGTGTCGGGCTACTTCGGCGGCTGGCTGGACCGGCTCCTGGTCGTGGTCTGCGACGCGGTCTACGCCTTCCCGTCGCTGCTGCTGGCCATCGTCGTGGCCATCGCCATCAGCGGCGGCCAGTCCAGCCTCATCGGGGGTGTGCTCGCGGCAGCCATCTCGATCACGGTCGTCTTCATCCCGCAGTACTTCCGGGTGGTCCGGGCCGAGACGGTCCGGATCAAGTCCGAGGCGTTCGTCGAGTCGGCCCGGGTGATCGGGGCCAGCAACTGGCGGATCATGGCCCGGCACGTGCTGCGCAACGCCACCCGCACGCTGCCGCTGATCCTCACCCTCAACGCCTCCGAGGCGATCCTCACCCTCGCCGGGCTGGGCTTCCTCGGCTTCGGCATCCAGCCCACCTCGGCGGCCGAGTGGGGCTACGACCTCAAGCAGTCCATCGCCGACGTCTCCAGCGGCATCTGGTGGACGTCGATCTTCCCGGGAGTCGCGATCGTGCTGACCGTGCTCGGCCTGACCCTCGTCGGGGAGAGCCTCAACGACCTGGCCGACCCGCGGCTGCGCAGCCGCCGGGCGGCCGCGGACGGACCGCCGCCGGCCGGCACCGTCGAGCCCGGTGGCGCGGTCGTCGCCACGGACATCGCCGTGGGCGGGGTGTGGGGCGGGTGAGCGCCGTCGTCGACATCACCGACCTGCAGATCTCCTTCGCCACCGACGCCGGCACCGTCGACGCCGTCTCCGGGGTCAGCCTCCAGGTGCAGGCCGGCGAGGTGCTGGCCATCGTCGGCGAGAGCGGCAGCGGTAAGACCGTGACCGCGCGCAGCATCCTCGGCCTGCTCCCGGAGACCGCCCGGGTGCGCGGTGCGGTGGTGCTGACCAGCAGGGACGGCGGCAGCTCCCAGGACGTCGTCCCGCTGCGCGGCGCGGCGCTGCGCGAGGTGCGCGGCGAGGACGCCGCGATGGTGTTCCAGGAGCCGTCGACCTCGCTCAACCCGGTCTACCCGGTCGGCTGGCAGATCATCGAGGGGCTGCGCGCGCACGGGAAGCTCAGCCGCAAGGAGGCCCGGGCCAAGGCGGTCGACGTGCTGCGCCGGGTCGGCATCCCCGACCCCGAGCACCGGATCGACCACTACCCGCACCAGTTCTCCGGCGGGCAGAAGCAGCGCATCGTCATCGCCCAGGCGCTCGTGCTCGACCCCGGCGTGATCATCGCCGACGAACCGACGACGGCGCTGGACGTGACCGTGCAGGCCGAGATCCTCGAGCTGCTGCGCCGCTGCCGGGACGACTTCGGCGCCGCGATCGTGCTGATCACCCACAACATGGGCGTGGTCGCCGACCTCGCCGACCGGGTGGCGGTCATGTACCAGGGCGAGATCGTCGAGCAGGCCGACGTCCGGACGCTGTTCAGCGCCCCGCAGGACCCCTACACCCAGCAGCTGCTGGCCGCCGTGCCGCGGCTGGGCCAGGGTGTCGCGCACACCCGGGAGCGGGCGGCCCGGCGGGCGCCGGGCTGGGCGGAGGTCGCACCGGTCGTCGAGGCCCGCGACCTGCGGATCGTGTACCCCGGGCGGCTCCGCCAGCCGGACTTCACCGCCGTGGACGGCGTCAGCTTCTCCATCCGCCCGGGCGAGGTCCTCGGCCTGGTCGGGGAGAGCGGCAGCGGCAAGACCACCATCGGCCGCGCGATGGCCGGGCTGACCAAGGTCACCGGTGGGTCGCTGCAGGTGCTGGGCGCGGAGATGAACGGCTTCAAGGAGCGCGCGTTCCGGCCGGTGCGCGAGCGGATCGGGTTCGTCTTCCAGGACCCGGCGTCCAGCTTCAACCCGCTGCTCACCATCGCCGACGCGGTCGCCGAGCCGCTCGTGGTGCACAAGCGCGCCAAGGACCCGCGCGCCGCCCGCGCCCGGGTCGACGAGCTGCTGGAGGCGGTCCAGCTGCCGAAGCACTTCGGCGACCGCTACCCGCACGAGCTGTCCGGCGGGCAGCGGCAGCGCGCCAGCCTGGCCCGCGGGCTGGCGCTGCAGCCGGAGCTGCTGATCGCCGACGAGCCCACCTCGGCCCTCGACGTCTCGGTGCAGGCCCGGGTGCTGGAGCTCTTCGACGAGCTGCAGAAGGAGCTGGGGTTCGCGGCGCTGTTCATCAGCCACGACCTCGCCGTCGTCGACCTGCTGGCCGACAAGATCGCCGTCCTCTACCGGGGCAAGCTGGTCGAGGAGGGCACCGGCGCGGAGGTGCTCGGGGCGCCGCAGCACTCCTACACCCAGCGGCTGCTCGCCTCGCTCCCGGTGCCCGACCCCGACGAGCAGGCCCGCCGCCGCACCGAGTGGAACGCCCTGCGCGCCACCGACTGACCACCGGGCCGGGGCCGCTGCGCCCCGGCCCGGCTCAGGCGGCCAGGTGGAAGGTGTCCGCGAAGCGGTCGAGCAGGTCGCCCCGTCCGCGCAGCACCTCGACCACGCCGGTCGCGATGGCCCGCTCCGGGGCGAGCTCGCCGGTCATCAGCCGGTGGATGCCCGGGCCCGCGGTGAAGGCGAGGTCGACCGGTCCGCTCCCGCCGGTCACGTCCAGGGTGGGGCCGTCCACCCGGATGAGCAGCTCGGCGGCCCCGAGCCGTGCCGCGTAGGCGGTTGCCGGCAGCTCCGCCGCCACCTGCGGCCGGAAGGCGGTGCGCAGCGAGATCGTCATCGCGTCGGGGGTGACGATCTGGTCCTCCCGCGGGTCGCCCAGGGCCTTGACCCCCCACGCGCCGAGCCCGAGCACGAGCGGCTCCAGCTCGCGGCCGTAGGGCGTCAGCTCGTAGACGACGACCCGCGAGCGCGGCGCCCGGCGGAGGACGCCGGCCGCCTGCAGCTCCTTGAGCCGCGCCGCCAGGATGTTGCTCGGGATGCGGGGGAGCCCCGCGGCGAGCTCCCCGTAGCGGCGCGGCCCGACGAGCAGGTCGCGGACGATGAGCAGCGCCCAGCGCTCGCCGACGAGCTCCAGGGCCCGCGCGACGCCGTCGTACTGCCCGTACTCGCGCGCGGCCACCGACCTCAGGCCTGCTGCTGCTGCGCGAACGCCTCGGGGCCCTGCTCGGCGGCGACCGGGTCCATCCAGCCGAACTCCAGCACGTTGCCGTCGGGGTCGGTGAGCTGCCGCTGGTACATGAAGCCGTAGTCGGAGGCGGGGCGCGGCTCCGATCCACCGGCGGCCAGGCCCTTGGCGGTGGTGGCGTCGACCTGGTCCCGGCTGTCCAGGAAGATCGCGGTCGAGACCGACGGGTTCACCTTCGGGTCCCCGATCGGCAGGTCGGTGAAGGTCTGGAAGAACTCGCGCACCAGGATCATGAAGTAGCTGTGGCCGTCCTCGACGACGACGCAGGCGGCGTTGTGGTCGGTGAACTGCGGGTTGAGGGTGAAGCCGATCGCCGTGTAGAAGGCCTTGGCCCGCTCCAGGTCGGTCACCGGCAGGTTGACGAACATCGAGGTCATCGGGGGTCTCCTTCGCGTGGTCTGTGGACGCCCTCACACTTGTGAATAGCAAGTGCGGCGTCAAGACCCCCGGCCACGGCGTCCGTTCAGCGCTCCCGGCCGCGCGCCTTCAGCGGCAGCGGCGGCAGGGCAGGAGCGGGCAGCCGGTAGCCGTCGAAGCCGGGGACGTCGTCGAACCGGTCGCCCTCGGCCCACGCGCTCGCGTACTCGGCGATCTCCTCGCCGGACCGGCCGACGAAGTTCCACCACATGACGATCCGCTCCTCGAACGGCTCGCCGCCCAGCAGCAGCAGCTGCGCCGGGGCCTCGGTGCGCAGCCGCACGGTGCGCCGTCCGGTGCCCAGGTAGAGCATCGCGCCCGGGGTCAGCGGCGCACCCTCGACGTCGGCGGCCCCGGAGGCCACCAGCACGGCGTGCTCGAAGTCCGGCTCGAGCGGCAGCTCGACGTCGGCGCCGGCGGCCAGCGCGAGGTCGACGCCGACCAGCGGGGTGTGCGCGGTCCCCGGTGAGGTCGCGCCGCCGACCGACCCCATCAGCACGGTCGCCCGCACGCCGTCGGAGTCGAACCCCGGCAGGGTGGTGTGGTGCTCGAACGCCGGCGCGGTGTCCCGGGCGCCGTCGGGCAGCGCCACCCACAGCTGGGCGCCGTGCAGCAGCCGCGGGTGCTCGACGGGTGACTGCTCGGCGTGCGCGATCGCGTGCCCGGCGGTCATCAGCGCGAGCTCCCGGGGCCGGATGACGACGTCGCTGCCGAGCGAGTCGCGGTGGTGCACCTCGCCCTCCAGCAGCCAGGACACCGTCTGCAGCCCGGTGTGCGGGTGCGGCAGCACCTGCATGCCCGCCGACGACCCGAGGTCGTCGGGGCCGTAGTGGTCGACGAACGCCCAGGCGCCCACCAGCCGCCGGCCCAACGTGGGCAGCAGCCGGCGCACCGGGGTGCCCTCGCCGAGCAGCACCTCCTTGCCCGGCAGCAGGTCCAGCGCCGGACGCGCCGACGTCGAGGCCAGCCCGCCCAGCTCGTGCGCGTCGGGGCGCGGCTCGAGGTTGCTCATGCCCCGATCCTGCCCGCTCACGCGGCGCCGGTCACCGGGCCCGCCAGCTCCGGTGCGCCGAGTCGGCGAGCAGCAGGAACGCCTGGGCCTCGGGGGAGTGGCCGGGCCGGTCGAAGTGCGGCGCCGCGCTGGCCCCGGTGACCCGGCCGAGCGCGTCCAGGCAGCCGACCACCGACCCGAGCAGGTCCTCGCCGACCTCGCCGTAACGGGCCGGCAGCCAGCCCTCGGTGGCGCCGAGCAGCGCGGCCCAGGCCAGCATCGAGGCGACGTCGGTGTCCGCGGGGCGGGCCGGCTCGTCGAGCACGTCGCCGAAGAGACCGTCGGGACGGCGCAGCCGCAGGCAGGCGTCCAGCAGCTCGTGGACCTCCGCGGCGGCCGCCGTCCCCGCCCGTCCGGGCAGCTCCCGCACCGCCCGGGCCAGCCCGGCGGCCACCCAGCCGTTGCCGGTGCCCCAGGCGCGGGCGTCGGCCAGCGTGCCGGAGTCCTCGTCCCAGCGGGCCGACCACAGACCGGTGCGCGGGTCCCGCAGCCGCGCCCGGTGCCCGTCGAGCTGGGCGACCGCGGCGGCGGCCTCCCCGAGGGAGGCCAGGTAGGGCACGACCATGTGCACGGTGTCGGCCCACACCTCGCGGCTGCCGAGCAGGTGGAACAGCGTGCCGTCGGCGGCGCGCGGTGCCCCGGTCAGCACCCACGCCCGCTGCCGGGCGGCGGCGGCCGCGAGCCCGGGGTCCCCGGCGGCCAGCCGCTCGACGAACAGCCCGACCGCGGCGCTGTTGACCGCGCAGGCCGGGTCCAGCTCGGCGAGCCGGCCGTCGGGGAGCTGGCGGGCGACCGCGTCGTCCACCAGCACGCGGAGTGCGGCCGCCCTGCCCGTCTGCTCGAGCACGGCGGCCGTCACCCCCTGCTCCCACGAGTGGCGCTGACCGACCAGCAGGGCGGTCAGCACCCGCTCGCGGGTGGCGTCGTCCAGCACTAGAAGGGGATCTCGATGCCGTCCTTGAAGAACCGGCCGGTCACCGAGGTCGGCTCGGCCAGCAGCGCCATCGCGCCGAAGGCGCTCTCCTCCACCGTGCCCGGCGCCTGTTCGCCGCCCAGGCCGGTGCGCACCCAGCCCGGGTCGAGGGCGTTGACCGCGACCTCCCCGTGCAGCTGCGCGGCCTGCATGAGCACGAGCCCGTTGAGCGCGTACTTGCTGACCCGGTAGCTGCCGATGCCGGGTTCGGCCATGCCGGCGACCGAACCCGCGCCGGAGCTGACGTGCACGACCTGCGGCTCCTTGCCGGCCCGCAGCGCCGGGAGCAGGGCCAGCACCAGCCGGTGCGGGGCGACCAGGTTGACCGCGAGGGTCTCCTCGAGGGTGCCGGCCGGCTCGTCCTCGAACCGCTCGTCGCGGGCGAGCATCACCCCGGCGTTGTTGACGAGCACGTCGAGGGCGCCCCACCGCTGGTCGACGACCTCGGCCAGCCGCCCCGGGGTCGCCGGGTCGGTCAGGTCGGCGACCACCGGGACGAAGGAGCCCGGTCCGCCGGTCGCGGCGCGGGCGACCTCGTCGAGCAGCTGCTCGTCGCGGGCGGTGCCGACGACGTCCGCACCGGCCCGGACCAGCCGTTGGGCGACCGCCCGGCCGACGCCGCGCGAGGCGCCGGTCAGCAGCACCCGGCGGCCGGTCAGGTCGGCGGGGCTCATACGCCGTCCCGGTGCTGGCGGAGCACCTCGGCGTAGGCGTGAGCGCTGTCCTTCGGCGTCCGCACCTGGGTCTCGTAGTCCACGTGCACCAGGCCGAAGCGCTGGTCGTAGCCGCGGGCCCACTCGTAGTTGTCCAGCAGCGACCAGGCGAAGTAGCCCCGGACGTCGGCTCCGGCGTCGATCGCCTCGGTCATCGCGGCCAGGTGGCGCAGCAGGTAGTCGACCCGCTCCGGGTCGTGGACCGCGCCGTCCGCGGAGACCTGGTCCGGCCAGGCCGAGCCGTTCTCGGTGATGAACAGCGGCAGGCCCGGCGCCAGGTCGCGCAGCCGGAGGAGCAGCTCGGTGAAGCCCTCGGGGTTGATGCCCCAGCCCATGGTGGTGGTCGGGCCCGCCGGCTCCAGGTCCTGCACCCGCTCGGCACCGATGAAGGGGCTGGCCTTGCCGGTGGGCTCGGCGACGGCCTGCACGACGGAGCGGAAGTAGTAGTTGACCCCCAGCCAGTCCAGCGGCGTGGAGATGACCTCCAGGTCGCCGTCCTCGATCGGCAGCGGTGCGCCGGCCGCCGCCAGGTCCGCGGCGACGTCGGCCGGGTACTCGCCGGTGACGATCGGGACGAGGAACATCCGGTTCTGCTGCCCGTCGAGGCGGCGGGCGGCGTCGACGTCGGCGGGGGAGTCGGTGGCCGGCGACATCGGCGTGAAGTTCAGCGTGATGCCCAGGTGGTCCGCGCCCTTGTCGCGCAGCACCTGGGTGGCCAGGCCGTGCCCGAGCAGCAGGTGGTGCACCGCGCGGGAGGCCTCGACGGCGTCCTGGTGGCCGGGGGCGTGCTGGCCGGCCATGTAGCCGAGCAGCGAGCTGCACATCGGCTCGTTCAGCGTCGACCAGTGCGGGACCCGGTCGCCGAGGGCGTCGTAAACCACCCCGGCGTAGTCGGCGAAGCGCAGCGCGGTGTCCCGGTCGGCCCACCCGCCGCGGTCCTGCAGCGCCTGCGGCAGGTCCCAGTGGTACAGCGTCAGCCAGGGGGCGATGCCCGCCTCGAGCAGCTCGTCGGTCAACCGGCGGTAGAAGTCCAGCCCGCGCTGCTCGACCGCGCCCGCGCCGGTGGGGAGCACCCGCGGCCAGGCGACGGAGAACCGGTAGGCGTCCAGACCGAGGTCCTTCATCAGCGCGACGTCCTGCGGGTACCGGACGTAGTGCTCGACGGCGACGTCGCCGGTGTGGCCCAGGTGGGTCCTGCCCGGGGTGTGGCTGAAGGTGTCCCAGATCGAGGGCCCGCGACCGTCGACGTCCACCGCGCCCTCGATCTGGTAGCTGGCGGTGGCGGCGCCGAAGGTGAAACCGGGCGGGAAGGACAGGCCGGTGGCGGTGTCCGGGCGCACGTCGGTGGAGGTCATGAGGGGGGTTGCTCCTTGGTGCTGGGCGTGGGCTGGGCAGGAGGGACCGGCACGGCCCGGTCGGGCCGTGCGCAGGAGGGGGAGGAGGGCTACTCCAAGCGCTGCTGGCTGGCGGCGTCGAAGACGTGCAGGGCGCCCTCGCGGACACCCAGCCAGAGCTTCTCGCCCATGGCCGGGGCGGACCGGGGCTCGGTGCGGATGACGACGTCGGAGGGGTGCAGGACGTCGTCGGTGTCCTCGCCGGCCAGCTTCGTGTACAGGAACGCGTCCGAGCCGAGCTGCTCCACGACGTTCACCAGCACCGGCACGCCCTGGCCGGGGCCGACCAGGTGCATGGCCTCGGGCCGGAAGCCGACGGTGACCTGCCCGTTGCCGGCCGCGGCGCGGGCGAGCTGCTCGCGCGGCACGGGCAGCACCGCGCCGCCGACCCGGACCCCGCCCTCGACGGCGGTGCCGGTGACCAGGTTCATCGCCGGGGAGCCGATGAAGCCGGCGACGAACACGTTGGCCGGGCGGTCGTAGAGCGCACCGGGGGTGTCGCACTGCTGCAGGACGCCGTCCTTGAGCACGGCCACCCGGTCGCCCATGGTCATCGCCTCGACCTGGTCGTGGGTGACGTACACGGTGGTGGTGCCCAGCCGCTTCACCAGTGCGGCGATCTGGGTCCGGGTCTGCACGCGGAGCTTGGCGTCGAGGTTGGACAGCGGCTCGTCCATCAGGAAGACCTGCGGCGAGCGCACGATCGCCCGGCCCATCGCGACCCGCTGGCGCTGGCCGCCGGACAGCGCCTTGGGGCGGCGGTCCAGGTAGTCGGACAGGTCGAGGATCTTCGCGGCCTCGGCGACCCGGCGGGCCCGCTCGGCCTTGTCCACCCCGGCGAGCTTCAGCGCGAAGCCCATGTTCTCCCCGACGGTCATGTGCGGGTAGAGGGCGTAGTTCTGGAACACCATGGCGATGTCCCGGTCCTTCGGCGGGCGGTCGGTGACGTCGCGGTCACCGATGAGCACGGAGCCGGCGTCCACCTCCTCCAGCCCGGCGAGCATCCGCAGCGAGGTGGACTTGCCGCAGCCCGAGGGGCCGACGAGGACGAGGAACTCGCCGTCGGCGATCTCCAGGTCCAGGGCGTCGACCGCCGGCTTCTCGGCCTTGGGGTAGATCCGGGTGGCCTGGTCGAAGGTCACGGTGGCCATGGTCAGGCACCTCTCGTTGCGGTGGAGGGGAGGGGGGTCGAGCCTGCGCAGCGGGTCATCCCTTCACCGCGCCCTGCATGATGCCGCCGACGATCTGCTTGCCCAGGATCGTGAAGACGATGAGGACGGGCAGGGTGCCCAGCAGGGTGCCGGCCATGATCACCGAGCGCTGCGGGACGTAGCCGGAGCCGAGCCCGGCCAGCGCGACCTGCACGGTCGGGTTGGCGTTGGTCAGCGCGATGAGCGGCCAGAAGAACTCGTTCCAGGCGGTGAGGAAGGTCAGCATGGCCAGCACGGCCATGGCCGGCCGGGCCACCGGGACGACGATCGACCAGAAGATGCGGAAGGTCGACGCGCCGTCGACGCGGCCGGCCTCGAGCAGCTCGTTCGGCAGCGCCGAGATGAGGTACTGCCGCATGAAGAAGACGCCGAAGGCGCTGACCAGCGTCGGGAGGACGACCGCCTGCAGCTGGTTCACCCACTGCAGGTCGGCGATCATCATGAACAACGGGATCACCGAGAGCTGGGTGGGCACCATCATCGTGCCGATCACCAGCGCCAGCAGCAGCCCCTTGCCGCGGAACTGCAGCTTGGCGAAGGCGAACCCGGCCAGCGTGCAGAACAGCACCGTGCCGATCGTGATGCTGCCGGAGACCAGCACCGAGTTCAGGATCGCCTTGCCGATCGGCGCCTGGTCCAGCGCCGCCCGGAAGTTGTCGAACAGGCTCGCGTTCGGCAGGAAGGGCGGCGGGGTGGCCGCGATCTCGGCGTTGGTGTGCGAGCCCGCGACGACGGTCCAGTACAGCGGGAAGATCGACACCAGCGCGGTGAGGGTCAGCAGGGTGTAGGTGACCGGGCCGGCCTTGCCGGCCCGGCCGCTCTTGCCGCCGCGGCGCTCGGGCTTGTCGACCGGGCGGACCGCGGTGGTCTCGGTGCCGGGGAGTGCGAGGGTCGCCATGTCGGGCTCCTACCGGTCGGCTCGGCTGCGGAGGCGGCCGATGAGGGCGTTGACCCCCACGATCACCAGGATGATCATGAACATCGCCCAGGCGGTGGTGGCCGCCTGACCGATGTGGAAGTTGCTCCAGCCCTGCTGGTACATCAGCAGGCCGAGGGTCTGGTACTGCCCGGAGGCGCCGCCGGACGTCGTCCCGTTGCCGGAGAACAGCAGCGGCTCACCGAACAGCTGCACCGCGCCGATCGTCGAGACCACGATGGTGAACAGGATGGTCGGGCGCAGCGACGGGATCGTGACGTTGAGGAACTGCTTCCACCGGCTGGCGCCGTCGATCTCGGCCGCCTCGTAGAGCTCGCCGGGGATGGACTGCATCGCGGCCAGGTAGATCAGCGCGTTGTAGCCGGTCCAGCGCCAGGTGACGATCACCGCGATGGCGATCTGGCTGCTCCAGGTGCCGCCCTCCCAGTCGATCCCGTTCAGCCCGACGCTCTCCAGCAGGGTGTTGATCAGGCCGTAGTCGCGGCCGAAGAGCTGGGCGAACACCAGGGTCGCGGCGGCGATGCTGGTGGCGTAGGGCATCAGCATCACGGTGCGGAAGAAGGTGCGGTTCCGCAGCTTGTAGTTGAGCAGGTGCGCCAGCCCCAGGGCCAGGCACAGCTGGGGGACGGTGGCCAGGATGCCGATCGTCAGGGTGTTGCGCGCCGCGTTCCAGAAGAACTCGCTCTGCAGCAGGTTGCGGTAGTTCTCCAGGCCGACCCAGGTGCCGCCGTCGATGTCGGACAGGCTGGTGCGGTGCAGCGACACCCAGGCGGTGTAGACGAACGGGTAGAGGCTGAAGGCCCCGAAGACCAGGAAGAACGGGGCGACGTAGGCGTAGCCCCAGCGGTTGCGGGTGAGGGTCGTCCGGCGGCGGGCCGGCGTCCGGTCGGGGGTGGCCGGCGCGGCGGCCGGGGGCGAGGCGGTCATCGCCTCGGGGGAGCTCTGGCTCGCGATGGTCATGCGGGGCCTCGAGGTGGTCGGGGGCGGGCGGACCGGGGACGTCCCCGGGGGCCGGAGCGGGCCGGGGCTGGGCGGCCGGTGCAGGTGCCCGGGAGCGGGGGACGCTCCCGGGCACCGCGTCCGGTCGGCGTGCGGGTGAGCCCGGGGCTCAGCCGCCGATCGCCTGGTTGGCGGCCTTCACCGCGTTGTCGAACGCCTCGTCGGGGTCGGTCCCGTTGGCGGCGACGTCGGTCAGCGCCGTGGTGAACGCGTCCTGGATCTGCGTGTCGTAGGGGCCGATCGGCGTCCGCTTGATGTTCTCGGCGGCCTGCCCGAAGATCTGCCCGGTCGGCGCCTCGCTGAAGTACGCGTTGGTGGCGTCGACGACCGCGGGGTCCTCGGCGGCCGTCGGGCTGGACGGGAAGTGCGCCGTCTCGGTGAACAGCGTGATCTGCTGCTCGGGGGCGGTCAGCCACTCGGCCAGGTCCTTGGCGGCCTCGACGTTCTTGCCCTCGGCCGGCACGCTCAGGAACGAGCCGCCCCAGTTGCTGGCGCTCTCGCTGGCACCGGGGAGCGGGGCGATGTCCCACAGGCCCGTACCGGCGTCGCCCATCTGCGAGTTGATGTAGCCGAGCATCCACGCCGGGCAGGCGATGGTGGCGAAGGCGCCGTTGGAGAACGCCGCGTTCCACTCGTCACCGAACTGCTTGAGGTTGGCGGTCAGCCCCTCCGAGGCGGCCTGGCTGGCCAGCCCCCAGGCGGTCTTGACCCCGGTGCTCTCCTCCGGGATCGGGTTGCCGTCCTCGTCGTTGTAGGCCTCGTCGCCCTGGTAGACCGAGGAGGAGAAGACGCTGGCCGGGCTGTCGACGAACGGCTTGCCGGTGGCCGTCTTGTACTGCCGGGCGACGTCCAGGTACTGGTCCCAGCTGCTCCACAGCTGCCCGACCTGCTCGCGGTCGGTGGGCAGCCCGGCCTGCCCGAAGAGGTCCTTGCGGTAGCACATGGCCTGCGGACCGGAGTCGGTGCCGAGACCGACGGTCTTGCCGTCCTCGGTGGAGGCCTGGCCCCACTTCCAGTCGTAGAAGTTCGCCTTCAGCTCGTCGCCGTTGTCCTCGGCGGCGAAGTCGACGAAGGCGTCGGCCTGGTTCTGCACGACGTCGGCGATGAAGCCGATCTCCAGCGCCTGGATGTCGTCGAGGCCGGACCCGGCGGCGAGCCGGGTCTGCAGCGACTTGTAGTACGCCGCGGACTGGGCGATGTTGTTCTGCTTGATGGTGACGTTCGGGTGGAGCTTCATGTACTCGTCGTAGAGCCCGGCGTTGTCGAAGTCCATGGTGCCGAACGTGCCGACGGTCAGGGTGACCGGAGCGTCGGGGTCGTAGCTGGCAGCTGCCGCGTCGGCGCTGTCGTCCGAGCCGCCGCAGCCGGCGGTCAGCAGGACGGCGGCCAGGGCGGCGCCGAGCGTCGCCTTGCCCCTCATCGAATGGAACATCGGACCTCCTGGGTCGGGCCCGGGACAGTGCTCCTGTGCACCGCTCGCCGGGGGCGTGAGAACGCTCTCACGGCCGTGCGGCACAGAGTGGTCTGCGCCACAGGAGGCTGTCAAGTAACAGCTGGGTAACGCCTGGGGACTGTTGGAAAGCGCTCTCACAGGGCACCATGTGGCCACCATCCGAACCCCGGGAGAGCCATGACCGACATGAGCACACGACCTGCGTCACCGACGCTGGACGAGGTCGCCGTGCTCGCCGGCGTCTCGCGGGCCACGGTGTCCCGGGTCATCAACGACTCCCCGCGGGTGAGCCCCGAGGCGCGGGAGGCGGTGCAGGCCGCGGTCGCCGAGCTGCGCTACGTGCCCAACCGGATGGCCCGCAGTCTCGTCACCCGGCGCACCGACACCATCGCGCTGGTGCTCAACGAGCCGAACACCCAGGTCTTCTCCGACCCGTTCTTCGCCAGCATCGTGCGCGGGCTGTCGGCCACGCTGGCCGACACCGACCTCAACCTGGTGCTGCTGACCGCCCGCGACGAGCGCGAGCAGGAGAAGGTCGGCCGGTACGCCCGGCAGGGGCACGTCGACGGCGTGATCCTCATGTCGCTGCACAGCCAGGACCCGCTGCCGGACATCCTCGCCGTGGCCGGGGTGCCGCTCGTGCTGTGCGGCCGCCCGTTCGACGGCCGGGAGGTGGCCTACGTCGACGCGGACAACAGCGGTGGGGCGGTGGTCGCCACCGAGCACCTGCTCGGCACCGGACGACGGCGGATCGCCACGGTCACCGGCCCGCTGGACATGATCGCAGGGGTCGACCGGTACGCCGGCTGGCGCCAGGCGCTGACCGCCGCCGGCGTCGAGCCGGACCCGGCCCTGGTCGCCGAGGGCGACTTCACCGAGGCCGGCGGGCGGCGGGCGATGGAGGAGCTGCTGGCCCGTGCCCCCGACCTGGACGGGGTGTTCGTGGCCTCGGACCCGATGGCCGCCGGTGCGCTCCGGGCGCTGCGGGCCGCCGGGCGGCGGGTGCCCGAGGACGTCGCGGTCGTCGGCTTCGACGACGCCGCCGTCGCCGAGACCACCGACCCGCCGCTCACCACGGTCGCCCAGCCGCTGGCGGACATGACCCCGCTGCTCACCGAGCTGCTGATGCGCCAGATCGACGGGGTGGCCGGCCCGGCGGAGTCCCGGATCTGCCAGACCCACCTGGTCCGCCGCGCCTCCGCGTAGTGGACGAAGGACCCCCTCGCCCCCCACCACTCGCGAGCTCGTGGCGGGCCCCTGCGAGGGGGCCGTTCCAGCACGTCACCTGAACGTCGAAACGCGCGGGACACACGGTCTGTCTAGGTTCACCACCATGGCGGACCTCTTCGACGGCTACCCCCTCGGGCAGCAGTGGGACGAGATGTTCGAGGCCCCCGCCCAGCCCCGCCCGCCGTACACCGGTCTGTACAGCTCGCTGCAGCCGATGTCGGGGGAGGAGCTGGCCGCCCGGGCCGACGTCCTCTCGCAGACCTACCGGGACGCCGGGGTGACCTTCGCGCACGCCGGCGAGGAGCAGCCCTTCCCGCTGGACATCGTGCCCCGGGTGATCGGGCACGAGGAGTGGTCGCTCATCGAGCGCGGGGTGGCCCAGCGGGTGCACGCCCTGGAGGCGTTCCTCGCCGACGTCTACGGCGCCGGCCAGGTGTTCACCGACCGCGTCGTCCCGCGCAGCGTCGTCACCACCAGCGCGCACTTCCACCGCGCCGCGCACGGCCTGGTGCCGCCCAACGGCGTCCGCGTGCACGTCTCCGGGATCGACCTGGTCCGCGACGAGGCCGGCGACTTCCGGGTGCTGGAGGACAACCTCCGCTCGCCGTCCGGGGTGAGCTACGTGATCACCAACCGGGCCGCGATGAGCCAGGTGCTCCCGGAGCTGTTCGGTGACCACCGGGTGCAGCCGGTCAGCGACTACCCGGGCCGGCTGCTGGCTGCGCTGAAGGCCTCCGCCCCGACCGGGGTCGCCGACCCGACCGTCGTCCTGCTGACCCCGGGCGTCTACAACTCCGCCTACTTCGAGCACGCGCTGCTGGCCCGCCAGATGGGCGTCGAGCTGGTCGAGGGGCGCGACCTGGTGTGCTCGGGCGGTCAGGTCAGCATGCGGACGACGGACGGCCAGCAGCGCGTCGACGTCATCTACCGCCGGATCGACGACGAGTTCCTCGACCCGGTGCACTTCCGCTCCGACTCGGTCATCGGCTGCGCCGGGGTGCTGAACGCCGCCCGCGCGGGCCGGGTGACCATCGCCAACGCGGTGGGCAACGGCGTCGCCGACGACAAGCTGCTCTACACCTGGGTGCCGGACCTGATCCGCTACTACCTGGCCGAGGAACCCGTCCTGCAGAACGCCGACACCTACCGGCTCGACGAGCGGGACACCGTGGAGTGGGTGCTGGCCTCGCTCGACCAGCTGGTGCTCAAGCCGGTCGACGGCTCGGGTGGCAAGGGCATCGTCATCGGCCCGCGCGCCGACCAGCGCACGCTGGAGGAGCTCGCGGTCAAGGTCCGCGCCGCGCCGCGGGACTGGATCGCCCAGAAGCCGATCGGCCTGTCGACGTCCCCGACGCTGATCAACGGCCGGATCGCCCCCCGGCACGTCGACCTGCGGCCGTTCGCGGTCAACGACGGCTCCGACGTGTGGGTGCTGCCCGGCGGGCTGACCCGGGTGGCGCTGCCGGAGGGCGAGCTGGTGGTCAACTCCAGCCAGGGCGGCGGGTCCAAGGACACCTGGGTGATCACCCCGCCGCGGCCGGCCGCCGAGCCCGCGCCCGAGCACGACGTCACCCGGATCGAGTTCACCACCGCCGACCTGCCGGCCGAGCCGCCCGCCCAGGACCCCGGCCCGGCCAACGACAACGCGATCGCCCAGTCCCAGCAGCAGCAGCAGCAGAAGGACCCCGCCCTCCTCACCCCTCGCGAGCTCGGGGCGAGCCTCTGGGCGGGGCCGACGGGAGGTGCCCCGTGCTGAGCCGGATCGCGGAGTCGTTGTTCTGGATCGGCCGGTACGTGGAGCGGGCCGACGACACCGCCCGCATCCTCGACGTGCACACCCAGCGGCTGGTCGAGGACCCGTGGATCGACGAGCGGCGGGCCTGCGCGAACCTGCTGGCGCTGATGGGTGCGCCGTGCGCGGAGGAGGAGGCCGACACCGAGCGGGTGCTGGCCACGCTGGCCTTCGACCGGTCCAGCCCGAGCTCGATCACCGGGGCGCTGTCCGCGGCGCGGGAGAACGCCCGCGGCGCACGCGAGGTGCTCTCGGCGGAGATCTGGGAGTCGCTCAACGTCACCCACAACGCCCTCCCGCAGCAGCGCACCATGGCCCGCCGGTACGGCCCGCACTCGCTGTTCCGGTTCGTGCGGGAGCGCTCGGCGATGGTGTTCGGGCTGGCCGACGCCACGATGAGCCGCGACGAGAGCTGGCTGTTCCTCATCCTCGGCCGCTCTCTGGAGCGGGTCGACATGACCGCCCGGATGCTGTCCACCCGCGTGCTGGCCGGGGACGCCGCGCCGTCCTGGACGCTGGTGCTGCGCTCCACCGGCGCCTACGAGCCCTACCTGCGCACCTACCGCGGCGCGGTGAACTCCAGCCGGGCCGCCGAGTTCCTGCTGCTCGACCGGCTGTTCCCCCGCTCGGTGTTCGCCTCGCTGGAGCAGGCCGAGGGCTGCCTGGCCGAGCTGGAGCGGGCCAACGTGCGCGAGGGGCACCGGGTCGGCGTCGCCGGCGAGGCGCACCGGATCGTCGGCCGGGCGCGGACGATGCTGGAGTTCATGCAGACCGACGAGATCCTGGCCAAGCTGCCCACCCGTCTCGACGAGCTGCAGCGCACCTGCTCGCTGGCCAGCGAGGCGGTCACCAGCCGGTTCTTCACCGAGCAGGCACCCCAGATCTGGGTGCCGGAGAGCGTCGGGTGACGGGCGTGCCCCAGTCGCAGTCCCAGTACCAGACCCAGGTCCAGGGCCCGGCCCGGGTGCCCAGCGACCGCTGGCGGCTCCAGGTCGTGCACCGCACCCAGTTCCGCTACGGCGGCCCGGTCCGCTCCTCCTACAACGAGGCGCGGATGACCCCGGAGAACAGCAGCCGGCAGACGACGCTGCGCTCGCGGGTGGAGATCGAGCCGACCGCGACCGTGCACGCCTACCGCGACTACTGGGGTTCGACGGTCACCGCCTTCGACACCCACGGCCCGCACACCGAGCTGGTGGTCAAGGCCACCTCGGTGGTCGAGGCCGGGCCCGAGCCGCACCTGCCCGACCCGGTCGACTGGACGGCGCTCGCCGAGCCCGACGTCCTGGACCGGTTCGGTGAGTTCCTGCGCCCCTCCCGGCTGACCGCGATGGACGAGCCGGTGGTGGCCGCCGTCCGCGAGGTCGTCGGCGACGCCGGCCCGCGGGAGGCCGGCCGCCTGGTCTGCCGGTTCGTGTACGAGCACATGGAGTACCTGACCGGCTCGACCAACGTGAAGACCAACGCGATGCAGGCCTGGACCTCCGGCAAGGGGGTCTGCCAGGACATCTCGCACGTCTCGGTCGGCCTGCTGCGCGCGCTCGGGCTGCCGGCCCGCTACGTCTCCGGCTACCTGCACCCCAAGCCGTCGGCGCAGATCGGGCAGGCCGTGACGGGGGAGAGCCACGCCTGGGTGGAGTGGTGGGACGGCGGCTGGTCGGGTTACGACCCGACCAACGTCGTCGAGATCGGCACCCGGCACGTGACGCTGGCCCGGGGTCGGGACTACACCGACGTGCCGCCGCTCAAGGGCATCTTCTCCGGGCCGAAGAGCGAGGGCTCGAAGGTCACCGTGGAGGTCACCCGCCTCGCCTGAACGACGCGACCCCCGCACCGCCGGGCGGCGGTACGGGGGTCGGGTCGGTCAGGTCACGTGGGGTCGGGTTCCAGGTTCCGCCGGGGGACGCCGGTGGTGTCCTCGGGCCGGGTCATCGGGGGTGACCAGCCGGTCCGCTCGGGCACGTGGGTGCGCCAGCCGTCGCGGCGGCCGGCGACCCACGCCTCGCCCAGGTCGGTCCGCTGGCCGTCGGCCTGCAGCGCCGGCCAGCCGCGGCCGGCGGCCACGCAGGCCACCGCCCAGCCGACCTTGGTGGCCACGCCGAGCCGGCGGAACGCCGGGGCGACGTAGACCTGGCGGACCAGGCCGGTCGCGGCGTCCCACCGCATGGCCCCCACCTGGTTGCTCCAGTCGATGCCCAGGGCCTGGAGGCCGGCCTCGTCCAGCACGTCGCCCTCGGCCCGGTCCGGCGTGGAGAAGGCGACCAGGTCGACCTCCGACGCCGTACCGGGGGCCGGGAGGACGACGTACCAGAGCACCGGCGCCCCCGGGACCGCCGCGTCGGCGATCAGCACCCGGGAGGGCGCCTGGCCGGGGCCGGGCAGGTGCACCTCGGCGACCCAGCCGGTGGGACGGCGGACCGGCGGCGGGAGCTGGACCACCGTCCCGTCGGCGAACTCCGCGCTGGCCACGGCCACCACCACGTACCCCGGTTCACCGGGGGCCTGGTGGTGAGCGCGCCAGAGCGACTCCAGGCCGCTGGGCATCGACGACCCCGCTCAGGCGGAGCGACGCCGGGCGGCGACGGTGACGGCTGCGGCGCCGGCGGCCAGCAGGCCACCACCGACGGCGATCAGCGGCAGGACGTCGGTGCCGGTGTAGGCCAGGCCGCCCGAGGTGGTCGCGGCCTCGGTCACCGTGAACGTCGCCTCAGCGGTGATGCCGCTGGTCAGGCCCTGCATCTCGACCGTGTGGGTGCCGGCCTCGAAGCCCGCGGGGACGGTGAAGGTGAAGGTCGCGACGCCGTTCGCGTCGGCCTGCACCGTGCCGAGGTCGACCGGCGTGGAGTGCAGCACGCCGCTCACCATCTCGCCGGGCAGGAACCCGCCGATGCTGATCGTCTGCTGCTTGCCGGCGGCCAGCGAGGCGGCGGCGACGGACTTCGTCGCCGGGGTGGTGACCGTGGGGGCGGGGGCGGCCGGCGTGGTCGGCTGGGTGACCGGCGCGCCCAGCTGCAGGCGGACGGCCGTGTCGCGCTCGGCCAGCGAGGTGGCGATCCCGACCTCGAGGGTCAGCGGCGTGGTCGGCGCGCTGGACGCGAACAGCGTGTAGGTGCCCGGCTGGTAGATGCCGTCGAAGGTCGCGTTCCCGGAGCCGTCGGTGGTCACCGTCGCGAAAGAGTCCTCGTCGACGCTCGCCAGGGTGATCAGGTCGCCGTCGGTGTCACCGTCGTCCTCGGAGACGCAGTCCCAGTCGGCGACCGTGCAGAGGCGGAACTCCTCGCCGGCCGGGCCGCCGGAGATCCCGATCTGCCGGTAGCCGTGCGGGGCGACCAGCGGTACGTACACCGAGCCGAACAGGTCGTCGCTGCCGAAGATGGGGTCGATCGATCCGGTGCCGGCGCTGCTGTGGGCCTGGGTGCTCACGGTGGCGCCCGGGAGCAGCAGCACCTGGCCGGAGTCGGGACCCTTGACGAGGGTGAGGGTGTAGACCGAGTTCGCGGGGATGTTGGCCAGGCCCGGGTTGAAGGGCGACTTCGGGACGGTCGAGCTGCTCGGGAAGACGCAGGCGTAGTAGTCGAAGGTGCAGGTGCCCTCCGCCGTCGAGGGAGCACCGCTCAGCGTGCTGTACGTCAGCTTCACCTGGGCGCCGGTCGGGTCGATCTCCTCGGAGTCGATGCCCGAGCCCTCCGGGGCCTCCAGCTGCGGGTAGAGCTTGCCGGTGCCGTAGTCGGCACCGGGCAGCGTGACGGCCGGCTGCGCGTCCGCCGAGGTCGTCGGCGCCGCCGGGACGGCCGGGGCGGTCGTCGTGGGCGCGCTCGTCGCGGGGGACTCGGTCGTAGCGGTGGCCGGGGCGTCCGTGGCGGTGGCGGTCGGCTCAGGCGTCAGGACCGTGGTCGGCGTGGGGGACGTGGTCTCCGGCGCCGTCGTCGGGGCGGCGGTGTCGGTCGGGGCAGCGGTCTCCTCGGCCAGGGCGGCCGGCGCGAACGCCCCTGCCGTGGTCAGCAGTCCCATGGTGACTGCTGCCGTACGGATGGCCGTGGGCTTGCGGAGAACAGCCGAAGAGCTGCGCGTCATCTCGTGACCTCATGTCGTCTTCCGCCGTCCATCGGCGGGATTCGCCGCAGATGTTGGCCCTTGCCTGTGACCTGCAGGTTCGCGACCCGCGGCGTGTCGGTCACCGAAACGAGATCGTCCGCCACTCCTGGGGCGAGTGGGTCGCCCGGTGCGCGTGGGGTGCCCGGGGCGCTGCCGGGACGCGCGGCGGCATGGGGGAGAATGGCCGGGATGACCGCTGGACCGCCCCGATGAGCGCACCGCTGAACCTGGTCAACCTGGAGCGGGTGCACAAGGCCCACGGGACGACCGTCATCCTCGACGACGTCTCCCTGGGCGTCGCGGCCGGGGAGCGGATCGGCGTCGTCGGCCGCAACGGCGGCGGCAAGTCCACGCTGCTCGGGGTGCTGACCGGGACCCAGGAGCCCGACTCCGGCCGGGTCACCCGCCGCGGCGACCTGGCCATGGGCGTCCTCGACCAGACCGGCACCCTGCCGCCGGGCACGACGGTGCGCGACGTCGTCCTGCCCGCCTCCCGGTTCGCCGCCGAGCACGAGTGGGCCGGTGACGCCGCCGTCCGGTCGGTGCTGACCGGGCTGGAGCTCGACCGGCTCGGGCTGGACTCCCCGGTCGCGCCGATGTCCGGCGGTGAGCGGCGCCGGGTCGCCCTCGCCGCCCAGTTGATCCGGCCGCTGGACCTGCTGGTGCTCGACGAGCCGACCAACCACCTCGACGTCGAGGGCGTCGCCTGGCTGGCCGAGTACGTCAAGGCCCGCGCCGGCGGGCTGGTGGTGGTCACCCACGACCGCTGGTTCCTCGACGAGGTGTCGACCACCACGTGGGAGGTCGCCGACGGGAGCGTGCACGCCTACGAGGGCGGCTACTCCGCCTACACGCTGGCCCGCGCGGAGCGCGCCCGGATCGCCTCGGTGACCGAGGAGCGGCGGCTGAACCTGGTGCGCAAGGAGCTGGCCTGGCTGCGGCGCGGCCCGCCGGCCCGGACCAGCAAGCCGAAGTTCCGGATCGAGGCGGCCCAGGCGCTCATCGCCGACGAGCCGCCCGCCCGGGACACGATGGCGCTGGCCGGCTTCGCCGCCCGGCGGCTGGGGAAGACCGTCTACGACGTCGAGGACGTCACGTACACCGTCCGCGGCCGCGGGGACGTCGACGACGACCCGGGCGGCCCGGCCGACCCGCGGGGTGCCGAGGCGCGCACGCTGTTCGACCACCTCACCTGGCACGTCGGTCCCGGTGACCGGATCGGCATCGTGGGCGTGAACGGCGCGGGGAAGACCTCGCTGCTCAAGCTGCTGGTCGGTGAGGTGCAGCCGGACGCCGGCGAGGTCGTCGTGGGCCAGACGGTCGCGCCCGCCTACCTGTCCCAGCACGTCACGGAGCTGCCGCCGCGCTCCCGGGTGCTGGAGGCCGTGCAGGACGTCGCCCGGATCGCCAAGATCGGCAACCAGGAGATCTCGGCGTCCACGCTGGCCGAGCGGTTCGGGTTCGCCGCCAACCGGCAGTGGACCCCGGTCGGCGACCTCTCCGGTGGTGAGCGCCGCCGGCTCCAACTGCTCCGGCTGCTGATGGCCGAGCCGAACGTGCTGCTGCTCGACGAGCCCACCAACGACCTGGACATCGACACGCTCACCGCGCTCGAGGACCTGCTGGACAGCTTCCCGGGCACGGTGCTGGTGGTCAGCCACGACCGGTACTTCGTCGACCGGGTCTGCGACTCGGTGGTCGCGCTCATGGGCGACGGCACGGTCGCGGCGCTGCCCGGCGGGGTCGAGGAGTACCTGGCCCGGCGTGCGGCGGGCGAGGCGGCGCTGCCCTCGGCCGGGTCGGTGGCCTCCCCGGGCAGCCAGACCGCGTCACCGTCCCGCAGCGCGGCCGACGTGCGCGCCGCCCGCAAGGACGCCGCCCGGCTGGAGCGCCGGATGCTCAAGCTGGACGCCGACGAGAAGGCGCTGCACGGCGAGCTGGCCGAGGCGGCCGCCGACTACGCGAAGGCGGCCGAGCTCGACGCCCGGCTGCGGGCGGTGCAGGCGGAGAAGGAGCAGGTCGAGCTGGACTGGCTGACGGCCGCCGAGGTCGCCGAAGGTTGATGAAGGACCCCGGTGCCCCCCACGGCTCGCAGGCTCGCCGCGGGCCCCTGCACCGGGGCCACCGCCGGGGGCGGAGATCCAGCTCCGCCCCCGGCGATGATCAGCGCTCGGCGCGGTTGACCGCGGAGACGATGGCGCGCAGCGACGCGGTCAGGATGTTCTCGTCGATGCCGACGCCCCACAGCACCCGCTCGCCGACGGCGCACTCGACGTAGGAGGCGGCGCGCGCGTCGCCCCCGGCGGAGAGCGCGTGCTCGGCGTAGTCGAGCACGCGGACGTCGACGTCCACGCTGCGCAGCGCGTCGACGAACGCGGCGATCGGACCGTTGCCGTGCCCGGTGACGGTCACCGGCACGCCGTGGTCGACCAGCTCGACCCGGAGCTCGTCCCGGCCGCTGCCGGAGGCGTTGTGCTCGTGGCCGGTCAGCGCGAACCGGCCCCAGGCCGCGGCCGGGTCGGGCAGGTACTCGTTGGTGAACGCCGCCCACATCTGCTGGGCGGTGACCTCGCCGCCCTCGTCCTCGGTGTGCCGCTGGACGACGGCGCTGAACTCGATCTGCAGCCGGCGGGGCAGGTCCAGCTGGTTCTCGGTCTTCATGATGTAGGCGACGCCGCCCTTGCCGGACTGGCTGTTCACCCGGATCACGGCCTCGTAGCTGCGGCCGACGTCCTTGGGGTCGATCGGCAGGTAGGGGACCGCCCACGGGATCTCGTCGACGGTCTTCCCGGCGGCCTCGGCGTCGGCCTTCATCGCCGCGAAGCCCTTGTTGATCGCGTCCTGGTGGGAGCCGGAGAAGGCGGTGTAGACCAGGTCGCCGCCGTAGGGGTGCCGCTCGTGCACGCCCAGCTGGTTGCAGTACTCGACGGTGCGCCGGATCTCGTCGATGTCGGAGAAGTCGATCTGCGGGTCGATGCCCTGGCTGAACAGGTTGAGCCCCAGGGTGACCAGGTCGACGTTGCCGGTGCGCTCGCCGTTGCCGAACAGGCAGCCCTCGATCCGGTCGGCGCCGGCGCGGTGGCCCAGCTCGGCGGCGGCGACGGCGGTGCCCCGGTCGTTGTGCGGGTGCAGGCTCAGCACGACCGCGTCGCGGCGGGCGAGGTTGCGGTGCATCCACTCGATCTGGTCGGCGTAGACGGTGGGCTCGGCCATCTCCACCGTGGCCGGCAGGTTCAGGATCGTCGGCCGGTCGACGGTCGGCTCCCACACGTCGGTGACGGCGTTGCAGACCTCGACCGCGTAGTCCAGCTCGGTGCCGGTGAAGGACTCCGGGGAGTACTCGAACCGGATGTCGGTGTCGCCCATCTGCTCGGCCAGCTTGCGCACCAGCTGCGCACCGTGGACGGCGATGTCGGTGATCCCGGCCCGGTCCTGGCCGAACACGACCCGGCGCTGCAGCGTGGACGTCGAGTTGTACAGGTGCACGATCGCCTGCCTGGCGCCGCGCAGGGACTCGAAGGTGCGCTCGATCAGCTCGTCCCGGGCCTGGGTCAGCACCTGGACGGTGACGTCGTCGGGGACCAGGTCCTCCTCGACGAGCTGGCGGATGAAGTCGTAGTCGGTCTGGCTGGCGGCGGGGAAGCCGACCTCGATCTCCTTGTAGCCCATCCGGACGAGCAGCTCGAACATCCGCCGCTTGCGCTCGGGGGTCATCGGGTCGATCAGGGCCTGGTTGCCGTCACGCAGGTCGACCGCGCACCAGCGGGGCGCGACCGTCGTGGTCTTCTCCGGCCAGGTGCGGTCGGGCAGGGGTACGGGCGTGAACGGCGCGTACTTGCCGATCGGCATGGCCGAGGGGCGCTGCGGGTTGCGGGCGTGCGGGTGGGACTCGGGCATCGTGGCTCCTCTTGCGGGCTGCGGACAGCTCCGGGATGCGGTCAGCTGGCGCCCGGGGACGCGCGATCACCGCGGCGAGGGGGCCGACCTAGGAGAGGCCCTCGCCGCGGCTGATAAGCAGGAGGCTGCCGCGCACACGGGAACGGTAGCAGCGCGTCAGTCGACATCGCAGCCGCAGGCGCAGTCCGGGGCGTGCAGCCGGTCCGGGTTGCGCTCCTCGTCGTACTCGCACCCGGCCGGGCAGGTGCAGTCGACCTCCCAGTCCGCGGAGGGCGGGGAGCCGGCCGCCCGCCAGGCCTGGTGCCGCTCCAGCCGGCGGGCGGCCTCCCGTCGGACCGCCTCAGCCCGCCGCGCGGCGGCGCGCTCGGCGAGGGAGTCGCCGTCCTCCGGTCGGTGGTGATCGGCCGGGAGGTCGACCCCGCGCCGCCGGTCGCGCAGCGAGCGGTCGCGGTCGAACGTGTAGCGCGGGTTGACCAGCCCGGGGCGGTGCGGGCCGCCCCACCAGTCGTCGTCCCCGTGCCGGGTGTCGAGATGGGCGGGCATCAGCCGGTCGGCGCCGTCCCGGACGGTGTCCCCGCTCATCGGGCCGAGCTCGAGGCCCGACGGGCCGAGCACCGCCAGCCGGCAGCCCGCGGTGGCCGCGGCCCGGACCAGGACGGAGACGGCGAGGTCCCGGGTGCCGTGCTCGGCAGCTGCCACCGCCGTCTTCGAGATCCCGATGCGCTCGGCCAGTTCACGCTGCGAGCAGTCGGTGAGCCGGCGGATGCGTCGGAGGACGCCGGCGAGCGGGAACGCGTCCACGTGCCCAGCCTGACGGCCGGAGCGCCCGTCGAGCCCGGTCACGGGCGGTCTGTGGAGGGAGCTGTCGGTTGTGCACAGCCGCCACGGTGGTCCTCGGACAGTCGAGCTCTGCCCCCAGGTGGGGGCAGAGCTCGACTGCCGGCAGAGCACCTCCCGGCCTGGCGCTCGCAGCGGCGAGCCGGGTGCGGTCCGGGTCAGAACTCCTTGGCGCGGCGGAGGCGGAGCGGGCGGCCGTCGGGGTCGTTGACCAGCCGGTAGATCGGGGTCGCCCAGATCCGGGTCAGCCGGGACAGCTTCTCGGGCCGGTGCGGACGCAGTCGCCCCGCCGGGCGCGGGCCGACGCGGCCGCCGTCGTACCACTCCTGCAGGGCGGTGGCCGACCGCGCCAGGGTGGCGACGAAGTCCTCCGGGTCGAGCAGGTCGTCGTCCGCGCGGCCGTCCCCGCCACCGTCCACGGCGCGGCCGAGGTGCTCGCGGGCCAACCGCAGGCGCAGGTCGCGGGCCAGGACCCGCGCGCCGTAGCCCGTCCCGGCCGGGTCGCGCGGTTCGCGCGCGTCGCGGGTGGTGTCCAGCACGCCGCTGGACAGTTCGCTGTCGTGGGTCCAGGACCGGCGGTTGAAGTTGTCGCTGCCGACGCTGACCCAGACGTCGTCGACGACGCACACCTTGGCGTGCACGTAGACCGGCGTCCCCTCGTCGTTCTCCAGGTCGAAGACGTGCACCCGGCCGGGGCCGGCCGCCCGGCAGGTCTCGATCGCCTGGTGCCGGCCCACGTACTGCGGGCGCTCGGCGATCGCGCCGTCCTGGTCGGGGACCCGGGGCACCACGACGACCAGGTGCAGGCGGGGGTGGGCGCGCAGCGCCTCGGCGAACAGGTGGGCGACCTCGGTCGACCACAGGTACTGGTCCTCCAGGTAGACCAGCCGGCGGGCCTGGTTGATCGCCTTGCTGTAGCCGCGGGCCACCGACCGCTCGCCGTGCGGGGCGAACGGGTACGCGGGCTTGATCGCCGGGTAGGTGCGCAGCGTCTGCACCAGGTGCGGCCCGCACTCCGGGGGAGGCGGGGGCTGCTCGGGCAGCGGGACGGCGTTCATCCGCGAGCTGGACAGCTTGTCGTGCACCCAGGCCAGCGGGTGGTCGGTGTCCGGGCCGTGCGGGTCCTCCCAGCGCTGGCGGAACACCGTGTCGAGCACGCCGACGACCGGGCCGCGCAGCTGCAGCTGCACGTCGTGCCAGGGCGGACGCGGCCCGTAGACCTCCGCCATCGACTGCGGCTGGGGGTCGCCGCGGTGCTCGTAGGTGTCGCGGCGGGCGTGGCACAGGTCGATCCCGCCGGCGAAGGCGACGTCCCGGTCGGGGTCGTCGGGGTGCCGCAGGACGACGATCTTCTGGTGGTGGCTGCCCAGCCGGCGCACCCGCTGGTCGAGCACCACGACTCCGCCGCCGTCCTCGACCGCCTCGTCGAGGGCGGCGTTCTCCTCCTTGGAGAAGCTGAGTCCGTCCCAGTGCGATCGCCACACCAGCCCGAACACGCAGACCCCCCGGCGGGCCGCCGAGCCGAACAGCTCGCCGACGGTGGGGCCGTCCTCGCGCATCCGCTCGTCGGGGTCGCCGCGCCAGTCGGTGAACATCAGGTGGTCGCCGACGCCCAGCTCCTCCACCGCGCTGACGAGCCGGTCGAAGTAGGTGGCACCGTCGACGAGCGCCTCGACGCGGTTGCCCGACGTCCAGGCAGGGAGGCCGGAAGCACGGTTCCCGCGCTCGTCGGCGGTGAGCAGCCAGTGCTCGGCGTCGTCCATCCGGTGATCACATCCCGTGACGAACCGGCCCCGCAACCCCCGGCTGCGCGGCACCGTCGGTAGCCTGGGCCCGTGGCCCTGGTGGTGCAGAAGTACGGCGGCTCCTCCGTCGCGAACGCCGAGCGCGTCAAGCGCGTGGCCGAGCGCATCGTCGAGGCGAAGAAGAACGGCGACGACGTGGTCGTCGTCGTCTCCGCGATGGGCGACACGACCGACGAGCTGCTGGACCAGGCGAGCCAGATCACCGCCGACCCGCCCGGCCGCGAGCTGGACATGCTGCTCACCGCCGGTGAGCGGATCTCGATGGCGCTGCTGGCGATCGCGATCTCCACGCACGGTTACGAGGCGCGGTCGTTCACCGGCTCCCAGGCCGGGGTGATCACCACCTCCAGCCACGGCAAGGCGCGGATCATCGACGTCACCCCGGGCCGGCTGCGCGACGCGCTCGACGAGGGGTCGATCGTCATCGTCGCCGGGTTCCAGGGCGTCAGCCAGGACACCAAGGACGTGACGACGCTGGGCCGCGGCGGCTCGGACACCACCGCCGTCGCCGTCGCCGCCGCGCTGCAGGCCGACGTCTGCGAGATCTACACCGACGTGGACGGCGTCTTCACCGCCGACCCGCGGATCGTCCCGAACGCCAAGCGGCTCGAGACCATCACCTACGAGGAGATGCTGGAGCTCGCGGCCTCCGGGGCGAAGGTGCTCATGCTCCGCTGCGTCGAGTACGCCCGCCGGTACGGCATCCCGGTGCACGTCCGCAGCTCCTACTCACAGCTCCCCGGCACGATCGTGACCGGCTCGATGGAGGACCTCACCGTGGAACAGGCCATCATCACCGGCGTCGCGCACGACCGGAGCGAGGGCAAGATCACCGTCTACGGCGTCCCGGACCGGCCGGGCGAGGCCGCGCAGATCTTCCGCGTCCTGGCCGACGCCGAGATCAACATCGACATGATCGTGCAGAACGTGTCGGCCGAGGGCAGCAAGCTCGCCGACATCTCCTTCACGCTGCCGGTCAGCGACGGGCCGACCGCGCTGGCCGCGCTGGAGGCGGTCAAGCACACCGTCGGCTACAGCGACCTGCGCTTCGACCAGCACATCGGCAAGGTCTCGCTGGTCGGCGCCGGGATGCGCTCGCACCCCGGGGTCTCGGCGAAGTTCTTCGGCGCGCTGGCCGACGCCGGGGTGAACCTGGAGCTCATCAGCACCTCGGAGATCCGCATCTCCGTGACGTGCCGGGACACCGACGTCGACGTCGCCGTCCGCGCGGTGCACGACGCCTTCGACCTGGGCTCCGAGGTCGAGGCCGTGGTCTACGGAGGGACGGGACGATGAGCCGGCCGCTGCACCTGGGGATCGTCGGCGCGACCGGTCAGGTCGGCGTCGCCATGCGCTCGATCCTGGCCGGGCGGGACTTCCCGCTGGCCTCGATCCGCTTCTTCGCCTCGGCCCGCTCAGCCGGCAGCACGCTGCCCTGGGGGGACGGCGAGATCGTGGTCGAGGACGCCGCCACGGCCGACCCGACCGGGCTGGACGTCGCGCTGTTCTCCGCGGGCGCCAGCACCTCGCGGGCGCAGGCACCGCGGTTCGCCGCCGCCGGGGTCACGGTGATCGACAACAGCTCCGCGTTCCGCCGGGACCCGGCGATCCCGCTGGTCTGCAGCGAGGTCAACCCCGGGGACATCGCGCTGGCCGCCGAGGGCCGGATCATCGCCAACCCGAACTGCACCACGATGGCCGCGATGCCGGTGCTCAAGCCGCTGCACGACGAGGCCGGGCTGGTGCGGATCGTCGCCAGCACCTACCAGGCGGTCTCCGGCTCCGGGGTCGCCGGCGTCCGCGAGCTGCACGGGCAGGCGCTCGCCGTCGTCGAGAAGGCCGACGAGCTGGCCTACGACGGGTCCGCGGTCGCCTTCCCGGCGCCGGAGGTCTACGTCGCACCGATCGCGTTCAACGTGCTGCCGATGGCGGGCTCGGTCGTCGACGACGGCTCCTTCGAGACCGACGAGGAGCAGAAGCTCCGCAACGAGAGCCGCAAGATCCTCGGCATCCCCGACCTGCGGGTCTCCGGCACCTGCGTCCGCGTTCCGGTCTTCACCGGCCACTCGCTGTCGCTGAACGTCGAGTTCGACCGCCCGCTGTCGGTCGAGCGGGCGACCGAGCTGCTGTCCACCGCGCCCGGCGTGCAGCTGGTCGACGTCCCGACCCCGCTCCAGGCGGCGGGCAAGGACCCCTCCTACGTCGGCCGGATCCGGCAGGACGGCGAGAACGGCCTCGCGCTGTTCGTCTCCAACGACAACCTCCGCAAGGGCGCCGCCCTCAACACCGTCCAGATCGCTGAGTTGATCGCTGGGTCACGGTGACCCTTCGGGTCACACCGCGGCCAGGAGCCGTGCCCCGGGGGCGCTGAGCCGCTTCCTGTCGCACCTCGGGGAGGACTCCGTCCTCCCGTCGGTGCGACCGCGGCACGGGGTGACCGTCCGGCGGGAGCCTCCGGCCCCGCGCCGGACGGTCACCGGCAGCTGGCGCTGCAGTGCCGCGGTCCGTGCACGTAGGTGGCCGGCTCTCCTACGGCTCGACGTGCCTGAGGACGAAGCTCAGGGCGACCTCGACCTGGCGGATGGTCTCCTCGATGACGAGCGATCCGTGGCCGGCGTCGAAGCGGTAGACCTCGTGCGGCTTGCCCCGCTCGTCGAGCGCGGCCAGGTAGTTGTCGATCTGCCGGATCGGGCAGCGCGGGTCGTTGGCGCCGGCGACGACGAGCACCGGGGCGGCCACCGCGTCGACGTAGGTCAGCGGCGAGGAGCGCACGTAGACGTCGCGCACCTCCTCCGGTGAGCCGCCGAACAGCGCCCGGTCGTAGGCCCGCAGGCCCTCCATCTCGTCCTCGTACGCGGCGATGTAGTCCGCCACCGGCACCTCGGCGATCCCGGCCGCCCAGCGCTCGGGTTGGGTGCCCAGGCCGAGCAGGGTGAGGAACCCGCCCCACGAGCCGCCGGACAGGACGGCCCGCGCCGGGTCGACGACGCCCTCGGCGACCAGCGCGTCGTAGACCGCGGCGACGTCCTCGAGCTCGGTGAGCCCCGGGCGGCCGGTCAGCGCGTCCCGCCACTCGCTGCCGTACCCGGTGGACCCGCGGTAGTTGACGTGCACGACCGCGTACCCGGCGTCGACGTAGGCGGCCCGGCGGGCGCGGTAGGAGTCGTCGTCCTGCGCCTCCGGCCCACCGTGCACCAGGAACGCGGTGGCGTGCGGCCCCTCCCCGGCCGGGCGGACGAGCAGGGCGTGCACGGTGCCGCCCGGACCGGGGACCCAGCGGTCCTCCACCGGGTAGGCGGTCGGCGGCGCCTCGCCCGGCGCGGCCAGCACGACCGGGCCGTCGGCCCGGCGGATCACCGGCGGGGTCTCGGCGTTGGACCAGGCCAGCTCCACGGTGCCGTCGGGGCGGGCGGTCGCGCCGCGGACGACGCCGCGCGGGGTGTCCAGCTGGACGAGGGCCCCGGAGGCCAGGTCGTAGCGGTACAGCTCGCTGCGGGCGGCGTGGTCGTGGCCGACCAGCAGCGCGGAGCCGTCGGGGTACCAGCCGGCGCTCACGTCGCCGGGCAGGTCCAGCAGCAGCTCGGACTCGGTGTCGGCGGCGACGTCCCAGATGAGCAGCTCCTCGCGGCCGCGCCGCTCGTGGCCGACCAGCAGCCGCTGGTCCCCGGCGACGGGGGAGAAGGACAGCGCGTGCAGGCCGCGGCCCTCGCCGTCCCACTTGTCCGCGACCAGCTCGAGCCCGTCGGTGCGCAGCACCCGCAGGGCGGGGTAGCGCGGGTCGCCGTGCTCGGAGTGGGAGAACACCAGCAGTGACTCGTCCCGGGAGAGCGCGTCGACCGAGGCCGTGTCCGGGCTGGCGTAGAACTTCATGGGCGTGCCACCGGCCGGGACCACCCAGAGCTCGCTGCCGTCGTCGGTGGACCGGCCGGCCAGCACGACCCGGGAGCCGATCTCCAGCCCCGCGGGGTAGGCGGGGCCGACGTCCGGCAGCGCCACGGTGTCCGGGCCGCCGGCGAAGGGCTGGGTCATCCAGACGCCGAACTCGTCGCCGTCGGTGTCGGCGAACCACCAGATCGTCTCGCCGTCGGGGCTCAGCGTGGCGCCCAGCGTGCCGTTGGGCCGGTCGGTGACCTGCCGGTGCGTGCCGGTGTCCCGGTCCCAGGCGTACTGCTCGACCACGCCGCTGACGTCGGAGGAGTAGAGGCTGCGCTGCGGGGCGTCCTCCGCCCAGTCCGGCAGGCTCACCCGGGGCGCCCGGAAGCGGGCCTGCCAGCGGGCGGTCACCTCGGGAGGGAGCACGGGGACGTCGGTCGGCACGGGCTCGGCGGTCACCCGCTCATCGTCCTCCAGCGCCTGCCCCGGCCTGCGCACCGGGCACCGGCCCGGTGACGTCGGCGCTCCGCACGTCGCCGATCAGCTGCTCCAGCACGTCCTCCAGCGCCACCAGGCCGAGCACCCGGTCGCCGTCCCGGACCAGGCCCAGGTGCGAACCGGACCGGCGCATCTCCTGCAGCACCTCCGGCAGCGGCTCGGCCGCGGTGAGCTCGACGAAGTCCTTGACCGCCTGGTCGGGCACGGGCTTGTCGCGGGACGTCGGCCCGGTGCCCAGCACGTCCTTGACGTGGACGTAGCCGGCGAGCGAGCCGTCGTCGAGGCGCATCGGGTAGCGGCTGTACCCGTGCTCGGCGACGACGCCCTCCAGGTCGCGCGGCGTGGAGCGGCGCGGCACGGTGACCAGCGAGTCGGGGGAGAGCAGCACGGAGCTGACGTCGTGCTGCTCGAAGCTCAGCGCGCCGGTGGCCAGCTCGCTGACCTCGTTGCCGAGCAGCCCCTCGCGCCGGGACTGGGCGATCATCGACTGGATCTCGTCGTGGTCGAAGCTGGCGGTGATCTCGTCGGTCGGGGTGACCCCGAACAGCCGGACGAAGCCGTTGGCGACGACGTTGAAGAACCAGATGAACGGCTTGAGCAGCCGGACCAGGAACGCCAGCGGCGGGCCGAGCACGATCGCCGCGCGGTCCGGCCCGGCGATGGTGATGTTCTTGGGCACCATCTCGCCGAGCACCATGTGCAGCACGGTCACGATCGACAGCGCGATCACCAGCGAGACCGGGTGCAGCAGGCCCTCCGGCGCGCCGACGGCCTCCAGCGGTGCCTTGATCAGGTGCGCCACGGCCGGTTCGCCGACCGCGCCCAGGCCCAGCGAGCACAGCGTGATGCCCAGCTGCGCGCCGGCCATCATCTGCGAGACGTTCCGCATCGCGGCCAGCGTCTTCTGCGCGCGGACCGACCCGGCCGCGGCGCGCGGCTCGATCTGGTCGGCGCGGGCGGAGACCAGCGCGAACTCGGCGGCGACGAAGAACGCGTTGCCGAGCAGCAGCGCGATCAGGACCAGCAGGCTCAGCGCATCGCTCATGCCGGCGCCACCTCGCGCTCGAACCGGACGGCGGTCGCGCCGGCCGGAGGGGCGACGTCCGCCGGCTCGTCGTCGGCAGGGTCGGGCTCGGCCTGCTGCGGCGCGGCCCGCAGCCGGGACACCCGGCGGCCCTCGACCCCGGCGACGGTCAGCCGCCAGCCCTCCACCTCGACCGACTCGCCCTCCTCGGGCAGGTGCGCCAGCCGTTCCAGCACGAAGCCCGCGACGGTCTCGTAGCGGCCCTCGGGGACCGGGATGCCGGTGCGCTCGCGGACCTCGTCGGGGCGCAGCAGGCCGGAGAGGACCCAGTCCTCGCCGTCGCGGCGCAGCTGGCGCAGCGGCCGGTCGGTCTCGTCGGTGATCTCGCCGACCAGCTCCTCGACGATGTCCTCCAGGGTCACGATGCCGTGGGTGGCGCCCCACTCGTCGACCACGAGGGCCAGCTGCAGGCCCTGCTCGCGCAGCAGGTCCAGCAGCGGGTCCAGGTGCAGCGACGACGGGACGGCGAGCACCGGCTCGGCCAGCTCGCCCGCGGTGCGCTGCAGCCGCTCCTCCTCGGGGACCGAGACCGCGTGCTTGACGTGCACCACGCCGGTGACCTCGTCGAGGTCGGAGCCGTAGACCGGGAAGCGCGAGTTGCCCGACCGGATGGCGGCGTCGATGACGTCGGCGGCGGTCGCCTCCGAGCTCAGCGTCCACAGCCGGGTGCGCGGGGTCATCACGTCGGTGGCGAACTTCTCCCGCAGCCCCAGCGAGCGGCTGAGCAGCCGGGCGGCGACGGGGGACAGGTCGCCCTCCTCGGCCGAGCGGCGGGCCACGGCGGCCAGGCCCTCGGCGTCCCGGGTGTCGTCCAGCTCCTCCTTGGGCTCGAAGCCGAGCCGGCGGACGATCCCGTTGGCCAGCGCCTGTAGGGCGTGCACGACCGGGCCGGTGACCAGGGTGAACGCGCGCATGCCCGGCGCGACCACGGAGGCGGTGCGCAGCGGCCGGGCGATGGCGAGGTTCTTGGGGCCGAGCTCGCCCAGGATCATCTGCAGGAAGGTGGCCAGCGCGATGCCCAGGGCGACGGCGACCGGTGCCGTGGCGCCCTCGGGCAGCCCGATCGCGCCGAGCACCGGCTCGATCAGCCCGCCCAGCGCGGGTTCGGCGAGGAAGCCGACCACCAGCGTGGTGAGCGTGATGCCCAGCTGGGCCGCGGAGAGCTCGGTGGACAGCCCCCGGAGCGCGCGGACGACCCCCTCGGCGCCCTTGTCGCCCTCGGCGGCGGCCCGCTCGGCCTGACCGCGGTCGACGGAGGTGAAGGAGAACTCGGCCGCGACGAAGAACCCGGTGAACGCGGTCAACAGCACGGCCGCCAGGAGGAGCAGCCACTCGGTCATCCCCGCTGAGGTGCCCGCGGCACGGGCCGGGGAAACGAGCGGTGCCCGAGAGCACAAACGACTCAGGGACCGCCGGTGGCGGTCCCTGAGTGGTGGGTCGGGGTGACAGGATTTGAACCTGCGGCCTCGTCGTCCCGAACGACGCGCGCTACCAAGCTGCGCCACACCCCGAGGTGCGTCGACAACTGTAACCGACGGGGTGCGGCCCTCTCGCAGGGGCCCGGCGAGTGCCGGGGGGCCGAGGGGGTCCGCCAGCTACGCGGCGCGCGGGTTGAGGGTCAGCAGGGTTGCCTCGGGCGGGCAGGCGAACCGGGCAGGGGCGTAGGGGCTGGTGCCCAGCCCGGCGGAGACGTGCAGCCACGTGCCGTTCGGGTGCCCGGGTGAGGGCTGCGCCCAGCGGTGCAGCCAGCGGACGTGCTGCCGGTCGATGCCGCAGTTGGTGACCAGGGCGCCGTAGAAGGGCACCCGCAGCTGGCCGCCGTGGGTGTGCCCGCACAGCAGCAGGTCCCACCCGTCGGCGGCGAACCGGTCGAGCACCCGCGGCTCGGGGGAGTGCACCAGCCCGATCGTCAGGTCGGCGTCGGGGTCGGCGGGGCCACCCACGTCGTCGTACCGGTCCCGCTTCAGGTGCGGGTCGTCGAGGCCGGTGAACGCGATCTGGGTCCCGGCCACCGTGAGCGTGCCCGTGGCGTTGGTCAGGTCGAGCCAGCCCCGGGCGGTCATGCCGTCGCGCAGGTCCCGCCAGGGCAGCGGGTCGCCGTGCACCCGCTTGTGGTCGGTCTTGAAGTACTTGAACGGGTTCTTCGGTCGCGGCGCGTAGTAGTCGTTGCTGGCGAGCACGAACGCGCCGGGCAGCTCCATCAGCGGGTCCAGCGCGCGGAGCGTCGCCGGGACGGCGTCCATCCCGGCGAGGTTGTCGCCGGTCGTGATCACCAGGTCCGGGCGCAGGTCGGCCAGCCCGGCCACCCACTCCTGCTTGCTGCGCTGCCCCGCGGTCATGTGCAGGTCGGACAGCTGTAGCACGGTCAGCGGGGCCGAACCCGGTGGCAGGACGGGGACGTCGAAGCGGCGCAGCGTCCACGCGGTCCGCTCGACGAGGCTCGCGTAGGCCACCGTGGCGGCGCCGGAGGCCACGACGGCGGCAGGGACGGCGGTTCTCGCACGCATCCTGCGAGCCTACGGGCGCGGGAACTCCGTCGTCCCGGCGCGGGCGGAGGTGGCAGGCTCTGCGGTGTGCCTGGACTGAAGGACCGACTCCGTACCGACCTGACCACCGCGATGAAGGGCCGCGACGAGCTGAGCACCGCCACCTTGCGGATGGTGCTCTCCGCCGTCTCCGCCGAGGAGGTGGCCGGCAAGGAGGCTCGTGAGCTCAGCGACGACGACGTGATGGCCGTGCTCCGCCGGGAGGCGAAGAAGCGCCGCGAGGCGGCCGAGGCGTTCGCCGGTGCCGGGCGCGCCGAGCAGGCCGAGCGGGAGCGCGCGGAGGAGGGCGTGATCGCGACCTACCTGCCGGCCCAACTGGCCGACGCCGACCTGGCGGCGATCGTCGCCGACGTGGTCACCAGCACCGGGGCCTCGGGCATGAAGGACATGGGCAAGGTCATGGGCGCGGTGCAGGGGAAGGTGGCCGGCCGGGCCGAGGGCGGCCGCATCGCCGCCGAGGTGCGCCGCCAGCTGGGCTGACGACAGGACCCCGTTCCCTCCCAGCTCGCCCCACCGGGGCCCCGTTCAGGGGCCCGCGCTGAGCTCGCGAAGCGTGGGGGGAACGGGGTCCTTCTTCACTCGCCGGGGTCGCCGTCCCCGTTCCAGTCCGGCAGCTCGAACTGGCCGCTGGGCGGCTGCTCCACCGGCGGTGGCTCCACGGCCGGTGCCTCCGGGGTGGGCGCCGGGGCGCTGGGCGCCGGCTCCGGGGTCGGGGTGTTGCGCGGCCTGGTGGTCGGCGCGGGTGTGCGGTAGCCGGAGCCGTTGCTCACCTGGATGGTGACGACCTGGCCGGGGCTGGCCTGGGCGCCGGCGCGGGGGCTGGTGCCGAGGAAGCTGCCCTCGGAGCGCGCGCCGTTCACCTCGGCCACGACCGGCTGGAAGCCCGCCCCGGTGAGCGTGTCCCGGCAGGAGCTGACCGAGGAGCAGCTGGGCACGGTCGGCCGGTTGCCGGAGACCACCAGCGGGTCGGCCGGCGGGAAGGGCACCGACGGCTCCTTGGACAGGATCGGCAGCATCGCGTCGTGGTAGATCGTCGCGGGCTTGTTGCCGCCGTAGCCGCCGACGTCCCGCTGCGACTTCGGGTTGAACACCATCACGCTGACCGTGTACTTCGGCGTCGAGCCGACGAAGGTCGCGGACTTGTTGTCCTGGATGGTGCCGGTCTTGCCGGCGATCTGGTGGCCGGGGATGGCCGCCCGGGTCGCGGTGCCGGTGACGGTGTCGCCGATCATCATCTGGTTCAGCGTGGTGGCCACGCCGGCCGGGATGGCGTTCTCCTTGCAGGTGTTGCCGCTGACGTAGGGCGTGCCGTCGTCCTTGGTGACCGGCTCACCGGTGGAGTCGACGATCGAGACGACCGGCGTCGGCTCGCACTGGGTGCCGTTGGCGGCCAGCGTGGAGTACGCGCTGGCCAGGTACAGCGGGCTGGTGGCGTCGACGCCGAGGGTGAAGGAGCCGCGCTTCTCGGCGATGATCTGGTCGGCGGTGGCGTCGATGGAGTGCAGCCCCATCGCCTGCGCGGTGCGCACCACCGGCTCGACGCTGCCCAGCGCGTCCTCCAGGCCCACGAAGTAGGTGTTGGAGGACTCGACCAGGGCGGCGGTCATGTCCATCGTGTCCGGGTAGTTGGTGCCGACGTTGCTCACCACGTAGGGGGCGCCCGTCGTCCCGCCGTTCTTCTTGAACACCTTGGAGCTGTAGGGCTGCGGGGTGGTGATCGTGTAGTTCGCGCCGTAGCCCTGGGCGAGCGCGGCGGCGGCGGTGAAGACCTTGTAGGTCGACCCGGCGCCGGCGCTGGTCGCGGTGTTGAGGTTGACCGACTCGCACTCGTAGGCGTCGCAGCCGTACCGGCGGTTGACGCTCATCGCCAGCACGTGCCCGGTGCCGGGCTCGACGGCGGTGAAGACGCCGGCCAGGTCGTTGCCGCCGCCCATCGGGAGGGTGTTCAGCACGGCCTGGTCACCGGAGGTCTGGATGTCCGGACGCAGCGTCGTCTGGATCGTCCAGCCGCCGTTCTTGATGGCGTCCGCGCTGATCCCCAGCGTGCCGGTCAGGTAGTTGTACATGTAGTCGCAGAAGAAGCCGCCGACCGTGGCGTCGATGCAGCCGTTGGGCGGGGTGCCGCCCTCGGCCAGCGGGATCGGGGCGGCCGAGACGTCGGCGAGCTCCTGGTCGGTGATGTGCCCGAGGTCGTGCATGCGCTGCAGCACCTGGTTGCGCCGCTTCGCGCCGGCGTCGGGGTTGACCAGCGGGTCGTCGTTGGTCGGGCTCTGCACCAGGCCGGCGAGCACCGAGGCTTGCGGCAGGGTCAGGTCGATGGCGTTGACGCTGAAGTACTTCTGCGCGGCGGCCTGGATGCCGTAGGCGCCCTCACCGAAGTAGGCGATGTTCAGGTAGCGGGTGAGGATCTCGTCCTTGGAGTAGGTCTGCTCCAAGGCGAGCGCCAGCCGGGCCTCCTTGAGCTTGCGGCCCACGGTCTGCGCGGTGGCCGCCTGCTGCTCCTCGGGGGTGGAGGCGGTCTGCAGCAGCGTCTGCTTGACCAGCTGCTGGGTCAGCGTCGAGCCGCCCTCCTCGACCCCGCCGGCGGCGACGTTCTTCGCCAGCGCGCGCAGCGTGCCCTGCACGTCCAGGCCGTTGTGCTCGTAGAAGCGCGAGTCCTCGATGTCGACGATCGCCTGCTTCATGACGTCGGAGATCTGGTCCGGCGTCACCGGCGTGCGGTTGTTCGTGAAGAACTCGGTGATCTCCGAGCCGTCGGCGGCCAGCACCTTGGTGTTCCCGCTGGGCGTCTTGTCGGTCAGCTCGACCGGCAGCGCGTCGAGGAGGGTCGAGGAGTTCCGGGCCACCAGCCCGGTCCCGCCGACGAATGGCAGCAGCATGGCGGCGACCAGCAGGCCGGCCACGACGATGGCCCCGGCCAGCTTGACCAGGGCGGTGCGACGGAGGTGCGCAGACTCGGACATCGCAGGCCAAGGTACCTGTTCGGCGGGCCCCGGCGCCCCGCCTCGACCCCGACGCGCGGCGGCCCCGGGCGGGTCGCGCGGGGACGCGCCCGGCACCGGGTCGGGGGGCCCGGCGCGGGGGTCTCGGCGACCCCCGCGCGCCCGCTCAGCCGGCCTGCGGCCGGAGCGGCAGGACCCGGCTGCGCGGGGTGCCCGTGCCGGTGTCGTCCTCGGCGGCCAGCAGCGCCTCGCCCATCGTGCGCAGCCCCTCGAGGTCGTGCACGTCACCGGCGGCGGCCGGCACCGTGCGCACCTTGACCTCGGGGTGCGCGCTGGTGAACCGGTCGGCCAGCCGCTGCTCCCGGGTGGCCAGCGTCATCCGCTCGGCGTGCACCCGCAGCGCCCCCGCGGCCAGCTTCGCGCCCTTGCCGCCGGCCTCGGCCACCGCCTCCGCGGCGGCCTCGGCGCGGGTCGCCGACAGCGCCGTCGTCGCCGGCGGGTGGGTGCGGTTGATGACCAGCCCGGCCAGCGGCATCCCCTCGGTGGACAGCCGGTCGACGAAGTAGGAGGCCTCGCGGAGGGCGTCCGGCTCCGGGGCGGCGACCACGACGAACGACGTCCCGGGCTGGCGGAGCAGCTCGTAGGTCGCCGTCGCGCGCTCCCGGAACCCGCCGAACATGGTGTCCAGCGCCGAGACGAACGCGGAGATGTCGTTCAGCAGCTGGCCGCCCAGGATCTTGCTGATGATCCGGGTGAAGATCGCGAAGCCGGCCCCGACGATCCGCACCCCGGCCCGCCCACCGGCCCGGGCCGGCGCGGTGAGCAGCCGGATCATCGTGCCGTCGAGGAAGCGGCTCATCCGGTTGGGTGCGTCCAGGAAGTCCAGCGCCGACCGGGACGGCGGGGTGTCGACGATGATCAGGTCCCAGCGCTCGCTGGCCCGCAGCTGCCCCAGCTTCTCCATCGCCATGTACTCCTGCGTCCCGGCGAAGGACGAGGAGAGCGCCTGGTAGAAGGGGTTCGCGAAGATCACCTCGGCACGCTCGGGCGTCGAGTGCGCGGACACGACGTCGTCGAACGTCCGCTTCATGTCCAGCATCATCGCCGAGAGCTCGCCCGGCGAACCCGGTGTCTCGACCACCCGCGGCTCGTTGTCCAGCTCGACCAGGCCCAGCGACTGGGCCAGCCGGCGGGCCGGGTCGATGGTGAGGACGACGACCTGCCGGCCGGCCTCGGCCGCGGCCAGGGCCAGCGCCGCCGACGTCGTCGTCTTGCCGACCCCGCCGGAGCCGCAGCACACGATGATCCGGGTCTGCGGGTCAGCCACCAGGGCGGCGAGGTCCAGGGCGGGCGCCGGGCCCGGCCGCCGGGGCGCGGTCACGCGGCGGCCTCGGTGGTCAGGATCGCCTCGAGCCGGTCGGCCAGCTCGAACAGGGTGCCCAGGTCGATCGGGGTGACCGACAGCGGCAGCTCCACGACCGGCCGGCCGAGCGCCTCGACCTCCCCGCGGAGGGCGTCCTGCGCCACCCAGCGCTGGGCGTGCTCGACCGCCTCGGCGGCGAGCCCGTCGGCGACCTCCACGCCGCCGTGCACCGAGGCCGCGGTCAGCGCGGGGAGCAGGTCGGCGCCGATGAGCCGGCCCTCGGCGGTGCGGCTCAGGCTGGCGGCGGGCAGCAGCGGCTCGGCCGCCATGTTGACGATCACCGAGCCCACCGGCAGCCGGGCCGCGGTCAGCTCGGCGATCGCGTCGGCGGTCTCCTGCACGGGCATGTCCTCCAGCAGGGTCACCAGGTGCACCGCGGTCTGCGGCGACCGGAAGACGGCCATCACCCCGTCGCTCTGCGCCTTGATCGGACCGGAGCGGGCCAGCCCGGCCACCTCGCCGGTGACGTTGAGGAAGCGGGTGATCCGACCGGTCGGCGGGGCGTCGACGACGACGGCGTCGTAGACGGGCCGGCCGTCCTTGCCGCGGCGGGTCACCGCCTCCTTGATCTTGCCGGTCAGCAGCACGTCGCGCAGGCCGGGGGCGATGGCGGTGGCGAAGTCGACGGCGCCCATCTTGCGCAGCGCGTACCCGGCCCGCTTGAGGTTGTAGAACATGTCCAGGTACTCGAGGAAGGCCGCCTCGACGTCGATCGCCAGCGCCTTCACCTCGCCACCGCCGCGGGCGACGGCGACCCGGCGCTCCTCGTAGGGCAGCGGCGGGGTGTCGAAGAGCTGGGCGATGCCCTGCCGGCCCTCGGTCTCGACCAGCAGCACGTGGCGGCTGTCGGCGGCGAGGGACAGCGCCAGCGCGGCGGCGACCGTCGTCTTCCCGGTCCCGCCCTTGCCGGTCACGACGTGGCACCGCACGGGCAGCGGCTCTCGAGGTGCAGGGGTCACCTCTGCGAGCCTACGAGCGGCGGCCGACTCCGGCCTCTCTCGGCTGCGCTAGCGTCGCGCCATGACCGAATCCGCCCGCCGCACGTGGGAGTACGCCACCATCCCGCTGCTGATCCACAACACCAAGGCGATCCTCGACTCCTGGGGCGTCGACGGGTGGGAGCTGGTGACCGTGCTCTCGGGTCCCGGTGGCGGCGACCAGTTGGTGGCCTACCTCAAGCGCCCGACGAGCTGATGACCCAGCCCGCGCAGACCTGGACCGCCCGGCTCGCCGAACTCGGCGTCCGGCTGCCCCCGGTCGCCGCCCCCGTGGCGGCCTACGTGCCCGCCATCCGCAGCGGCCAGCTGGTCTTCACCTCCGGCCAGCTGCCCTTCGTCGATGGCGGGCTGCGCCGCACCGGCAAGGTCGGCGGCACCGTCGACATCGAGGACGCCGCCGCCGACGCCAAGGTCTGCGCGCTCAACGCGCTGGCTGCGATCGACGACCTGGTCGGGCTGGACGCCATCGCCCGGGTCATCCGGGTGGTCGGCTACGTCGCCAGCGCCGAGGGCTTCAGCGCCCAGCCGCGGGTGGTCAACGGGGCGAGCGAGTTCCTCGGCCGGGTCTTCGGCGAGGCCGGCACGCACGCCCGCAGCGCCATCGGCGTCGCCGAGCTCCCGATGAACGCCCCCGTCGAGGTCGAGCTCACCGTCGAGCTGCGATGACGTCGCGACCCTGCGGGCCGCACCGCGGCCAGGTGCCGGGTCGCGCTGCGTGGAGCCGCTTCCCGTGTCCCCGGCAGGGAGCCTCCGGCCCCCGTGCCGGGTCCACCGCCTCCTGCGTCGGCGTGGCATGACCCCTCCGGGGCCCGTCCCGATCCGGCAGGCGGCGACCGTGCTGCTGCTGCGCGACGGCACGGTCGGCCTCGAGGTCTACCTGCTCCGACGCACCCGGGGCATGCCCTTCGCCGGCGGGATGAGCGCCTACCCCGGTGGCGGCGTCGACGACCGCGACGGCGACACCGACCTGGCCTGGGTCGGCCCCCCGCCGGCCGACTGGGCAGCGGCCTTCGGCTGCGACGAGCGGCTGGCCCGCGAGCTGGTGTGCGCCGCCGTCCGGGAGACCTTCGAGGAGGCCGGCGTCCTGCTGGCCGGGCCGGCCGACGGGTCCGGCGTCGTCCCCGACGTCTCCGGCGACGACTGGGAGGCCCAGCGCCAGGCGCTGCTGGCCCGCGATCTCTCCCTGGCCGAGCTGCTCGCCGGCCGCGGCCTGGCGCTGCGGGCGGACCTGCTGCGGCCCTTCGCGCACTGGATCACCCCGCCACCGGAGCGCCGGCGCTACGACACCAAGTTCTTCGCCGCGCTGCTGCCCGCCGGGCAGGAGGCGCGCGACGTCTCCGGCGAGGCCGACGAGGCGGTCTGGACGACGCCCGCCGCCGCGCTGCAGGAGCACGCCGGCGGGAGCCGGCCGATGCTGCCGCCGACGATCCACACCCTCGGCCAGCTCGCGCCCTTCCCGGACGCCGCCGCTGCCCTCGCCGGCTCGCCGCCCGCCCCGCTGGAGCCGATCAGCCCGACCTTCGAGCAGACTCCCGACGGCAACTACGCGGTGCTCCCCGACGGCACGAGGATCCGCATGGTCGTGCCACTACCCGCGTGATCCTGGCGGATCACACCGCGGCCAGGTGCCGGGTTGCGCTGCGCTGAGCCGTTGGCCGTGTCCCGGCGAGGGACCCTCCGGGCCCCGTCACCGGTCCACCCCTCGCTGCGCTCGGGTCCGTACCGGTGGTCCCGTCACTCGTGGTCCCCTCGCCTGAACGCGAGAGGCCCGGAACTCGGTGAGTTCCGGGCCTCTCGCGTTCGACGGTCTTCCTACCTCGCGCGGCGGCGGAGGCGGTCCTCGTCGAGGACGACGACGGACTTGCCCTGCAGCTGGATCCAGCCGCGGTGCACGAAGTCGGCGAGCGCCTTGTTGACCGTCTCGCGGGAGGCGCCGACCAGCTGGGCCAGCTCCTCCTGCGTCAGGTCGTGCTTGACCCGGAGGCCGTCGCTCTCCCGGCTGCCGAAGCGGTCGGCCATCTGCAGCAGCGCCTTGGCCACCCGGCCGGGCACGTCGGTGAAGATCAGGTCGGCGACGGAGTCGTTGGTGCGGCGCAGCCGGCGGGCGAGGACCCGCAGCAGCTGCTCGCCGATCTCCGGGTGCGCGGTGATCCAGGGCCGGAGCATGTTGTTCGGCATCTTGGCCAGCCGGACGTCGGTGACCGCCGTGGCGGTCGCCGTCCGGGGGCCCGGGTCGAAGACCGACAGCTCGCCGAACTGGTCCGACGGACCCATGACGGCCAGCACGTTCTCGCGCCCGTCGGGCGCCCGCCGGGACAGCTTGATCTTGCCGGAGAGGACGACGTACAGGCTGTCGCCCGACTCGCCCTCGTTGAAGACGACGCGGCCCCGGGGCAGGGTCACCGTCTCCAGCGAGCTGGCCACCGGCTCGGCAGCCTCTTCCGACAGTCCCTGGAAGAGACCGGACTGGGCAAGGACCTCGTCCACGTGCACCTCTCGCAACGTCCTCACGGGTGCGATGGCGACCCGCGTCCAGGAGAGTCTAGGGCCTGTGGCTGACCTCACCAGTGCACTGAGTCACCGGACTGCCCACTCTGAGTGGCTCCGGGGGTCGTCCCTCCCGGTGAGCGGGCCGGGTGTGCATCCGCTCAGTCGGCGTGCTGGGGTTGCTCGCTGGGCTCGGTCACCCGGTCGGTGAGCACCGGACTGGGCACCCGGCGGCCGCGGCCCCGGCGCCGGGCCCGCCACCGGGACATCGCCCGGCGGATGCCGGAGTGGGCCAGCGTGCCGACCTCGGCCTCGGTGGCGGTGCCCAGGAAGTCCTCGACCTCGCGCTGCGAGGTGGGCCGGCGCAGCGGCTCCTCGACCCGCTCCATGACGAGCAGGAAGGCGATGAGCAACGGCGGGAACAGGATGACGATGAGGGCGACCACGTGCACCTCCTCGGCGACGTCTGCGGGCAGGCCGCCCAGGTGAGGACGACGTCGGTCGTGCGGTCTGATGGTGGCGCGCTGTCCGTTGGGCCGCGCACCGCCGTCGAGTATGACGGTCGGCGCCCGGCAGCGTACGTGCGGCGGAGGCCGTGTTGCACCTGCGGCGGAGCCTGTGTCGCACGTGCGGCAGAGCCTGGGGGAGGCGACGCCTACCCTCACTCGCGTGTCCCGGCCCGCCACCGCACCCGACGCCCTCCCGGCCTACACACGACCCGTACCGCCCCGGCGTCCCGGTCGCGCGGCGCGGCTGGGGATCTCCCCGTTCGACCCGGAGGAGAGCCCGCTGGGGCGCACCCGGCGGGCCCGGCGGATGGCCCGGGAGCTGGCGGCCATCCACCCGGACGCGCACTGCGAGCTGGACTTCACCACCCCGCTGGAGCTGCTCGTGGCCACCGTCCTGTCGGCGCAGACCACCGACCGGACGGTCAACAAGGTCACCCCGGCGCTGTTCGCCCGCTACCCCGACGCGTACGCCTACGCCAGCGCCGACCGGGACGAGCTGGAGACGATCCTGAAGCCGACCGGCTTCTTCCGGGCCAAGGCCACCTCGGTGATCGGCCTGGGGCAGGCGCTGGTCGAGCGCTTCGACGGGGAGGTGCCCGGGAAGCTGGTCGACCTCGTCACGCTCCCGGGCGTGGGCCGCAAGACCGCCAACGTGGTGCTCGGCAACGCCTTCGGCGTCCCCGGGCTCACCGTGGACACCCACTTCGGCCGGCTGGTGCGCCGCTTCGGCTGGACGGCGGAGGAGGACCCGGTCAAGGTCGAGACCGAGATCGCGGCGATCGTCCCCAGGAAGGAGTGGACGATGTTCTCCCACCGCGTGATCTTCCACGGCCGGCGGGTGTGCCACGCGAAGAAGCCCGCCTGCGGGGCCTGCGGGCTGGCCGCCTGGTGCCCCTCCTACGGTATCGGGCCGCTGGACCCCGAGGTCGCCGAGAAGCTGGTCAAGACCCCCGCTGCCTCGGACACCGAGTGAGCCGCGCCCTGCGCGCCGCCGGCGCCCTGCTGGTGCTGTTCGCGCTGCTGGCGGGCTGCACGTCGGCGGAGTCCGACGAGCCGGCGCCGACGCCGGCGAGCAGCGACCTGGAGTCCCTCGACGCCGACCTGCAGCCCTGCCCGGAGCAGCCCGACCAGCCGGCCGCCGACAGCGACCTGCCCGCCACGGTCTTCGACTGCTTCGGCGGCGGCACCCTCGACCTCAGCCGCGCCCCCGGGGTGCCGACCGTGGTCAATCTCTGGGCCAGCTGGTGCGGGCCCTGCCGGGAGGAGCTGCCGCTGGTGCAGCAGCTCGCCGACGCCGGCGGTGAGCGGGTGCGGGTGCTCGGCGTGGCCAGCCTCGACGGCGCCTCCCAGACGGCGTCCTTCGCGAAGGACGCCGCGATCAGCTTCCCGAGCGCCTTCGACGGCGAGGGGGAGGTGATGGCCGCGATCGGGGTCAACACGCTGCCGCACACGATCTTCCTCGCCGCCGACGGCTCCATCGCCTACGTGCAGGTCGGTCAGGTGCAGTCGCTCGCGGAGTTCGAGCAGCTGGTCGCCGACCACTTGGGCGTGCAGCTGTGACGCTCCCCGCCGACGAGCTCGCCGGGCTGCCGGAGCACGTCCAGCGGCTGGTCGCGCACGCCGGCGAGCTGCCGCTGTGGCACCGGCACGGCGCGCCCTCGGCCACCGCCCGCCGCTCCGCCGTCCTCATCCTGTTCGGGCAGGGCCCCGGCGGCCCGGACGTGCTGCTGATCGAGAAGTCCGCGCACCTGCGCAGCCACGCCGGGCAGCCGGCGTTCCCCGGCGGCGGCGCCGACCCGGGGGAGGACTACCCGGTCGGCACCGCGCTGCGCGAGGCGCAGGAGGAGGTCGGCGTCGACCCGGCGAGCGTGCGGGTGCTGGCGACGCTGCCGGCGCTGTTCCTCGGCCCGTCGGACAACGTCGTCGTCCCGGTGGTCGGCTGGTGGGACGACCCGCGGGAGATCGCGACCGCCGACCCGCGCGAGGTGGCGAAGGTCGCCCGGGTGCCGCTGGCGCAGCTGGTCGACCCGGCGAACCGGTTCCGGGTGCGGCACCCCGCCGGGTACGTGGGGCCCGCGTTCGGGGTGGCCGGCATGGTCGTCTGGGGCTTCACCGCCGGCCTGCTGGACGCCGTCCTGCAGGCCGCGGGGCTGAGCCTGCCCTGGGACGCCGGCGACGTCCGGCCGCTCACCGGCCTGGCCGCGGCGGCACCGGCGGACTCCGAGGAGGAGCCGGTGGACTCCGACGTCGCCGACCGCGCCGCGCCGACGGTCGCCGACGACGGAGGACGGACAGGTTCGCCGCGTACCGTCCCCGGACCATGAGCCCGGCCCGGTCCCGCGCTGCGCGCGGAAGCGGCCGGCCGGCCCCGTTCGGCGGGCTGCTGGCCGGCCTGCTGCTGGCAGAGACGATCGAGTTCACCGTCAGCGCGCCGGGTGACCACCCCGTCGAGTGCAGCTTCCACGCCGCGCTCGGGCAGGTGGGCACCATGACGGTGAGCGGGTGATGTCCCTCGTCGACCTGGCCCTCATCGTCCTCGCGCTGGTGTTCGCGCTGTCCGGCTTCCGGCAGGGGCTGATCGTCTCCGCGGCCTCCTTCGTCGGCTTCTTCGGCGGCGCGGTGCTCGGCGCCCAGCTGTCCGGGCCGCTCGCCGACGACATCGCCGACTCCTCGGTCACCCGGGTGTTCGTGGCCCTGGTCGTGGTGCTCGCCGGTGCCCTGCTGGGGCAGCTGCTGGCCGGGGTGATCGGCCGCGCGGTGCGCACCCGGGTCACCTGGGAGCCGGCCAAGATGGTCGACGCCGTGGCCGGGGCGGTCGTCTCGGCGGCCGCCGTCCTGCTGGTGGCGTGGATGGTGGCCACCCCGCTGGCCAGCTCGCCGTTCCCCGGGGTCGCCGGGCAGGTGCGCCAGTCGGCGCTGGTGCAGGTCGTGGACCGGACGGTGCCCTCGCAGGTGCGCTCGCTCTACGACTCGCTGCGGACGGCGATCGACCGGCAGGGCCTGCCCGACGTGCTCGACCCGCTCACCCCGACCGAGGCGCGGGACGTCCCCGCGCCGGACCAGGCGCTGCTGGACAGCCCCGTCGTCGGCAGCGTGCAGGGCTCGGTGGTGCAGATCCGGGGGATCGCGGCGTCCTGCTCCCGGCAGATCGACGGCTCCGGCTTCGTCTTCGCCGACCAGCGGGTGATGACCAACGCGCACGTGCTGGCCGGGGTCAGCGACCCGCAGGTCACCGCCGAGGGCGAGGCGTACGACGCGACGCCGGTGTACGTCGACGAGGAGACCGACATCGCCGTCCTCGCCGTGCCCGGGCTGCCGCAGGTGCCGCTGCGCTTCACCCCGAGCCCGGTGGACACCGGCGCGGACGCGATCGTGATGGGCTACCCGGGCGGCGGCGGCCTGTACGTGGGTCCGGCCCGGGTCCGGGACCGCGGGGAGATCAGCGGACCGGACTTCCGCTCCACCCGGACCGTGCAGCGGGACGTCTACGCCCTGTACGGGCAGGTGCGGGCAGGCAACTCCGGCGGCCCCCTGCTGGCCACCGACGGCTCGGTGCTGGGCGTCGTCTTCGCCTCCGCGATCGACGACCCGGACACCGGCTACGCGCTCACCGCGGCCGAGGTCGCCGACGCGGCGGCCACCGGGACCGCTGCGGTCGCCGCGGTCGACACCGGTCCCTGCGAATGAAAGGACCTCGTTCCCCCCACGCTTCGCAAGCTCAGCGCGGGCCCCTGAACGAGGCCGGCGGCTGGGTGCGGCGCGCAGCTGGGTTGCGCTAGGGGGTCGCCCAGCCGGCGATGGCGGCGGTGACGTCGGCGGGGGTCTCCTCCTGCGGGAAGTGGCCGGCGCCGGGCAGCTCGCGCCACTCGTAGGCCCCGGCGACGTAGCGGTCGGAGCCGAGGGCGGTGCGCGGCAGGACGTAGGGATCGAGGGCGCCGTGCAGCTGCAGGGTGGGCGCGGTGACCGGTGCGGCCATCCGGCGGGCGAAGCGCAGCCCGTCGGGCCGCAGCTGGGAGCGGCCGGCCCAGCGGTAGTACTCCATCGCGCCGTAGGCGGCCTGCGGGATCCGGGAGGCCGCCCGGTAGCGGTCCACCGCCTCGGCGAAGTCCGCGGTCTGCACCCAGGCCGGCCCCGCCCAGCGGCGCATCAGGTCGGCGACGGGGTCGTCGTCGGCCCGGGTGAGCCGCCGCTCGGGGAGCCGGGGGAGCTGGTAGTGCAGCGCGTAGGCCAGCGCGCGCCGCTGGCGCCCGTCGGTGACCGAGGCGCGCAGCCGCCGCGGGTGCGCCGCCCCGATGACGACGAGCCGGCGCACGCTGCGCGGGTGCAGCGCGGCCATGGTCCAGCCGACCAACCCGCCCCAGTCCGCGCCGACGACGACGGCGTCGGTCTCGCCGAGCGCGCGGATCACCGCGGCGGCGTCGGCGGCGGCGGTGGGCAGGTCGTAGCCGCGCGGCGGCTTGTCGCTGGCGCCGTAGCCGCGCAGGTCCGGGGCGACCACGCGCAACCCGGCCGCGGCCAGGCCGGTGAGCTGGTGCCGCCAGGTCCACCAGAACTGAGGGAAGCCGTGCAGCAGCAGGACCAGCGGACCGTCACCGGCCTCGGCGGCGTGCAACCGGACGCCGTTGGCCGAGACGTCGCGGTGCGCCCAGGGGCCGGGGAGCAGGACGCTGGTCGCGTCCGGCTGCCCGTCCTGGGGTTCGGTCATGCAGGGATCAGCGCAGGCGTGCGTGCGGGTCCTGGCGGACGACCTGACCGTTGCGGACGACGGGCAGGTCGTGCTGCCGCTGGCCGGGGGCCTCGCGGCGGGCCAGGTCGGGCAGGTCCGACAGCGTCTCGAGGGTCTTCTCCGGCTTCTTGATCTTCTTGACCTGGCGGTAGCCGATGAACCCGGCGACCGCGGCGATGAGGACCAGGAGGGCGAAGACGATGAGGTAGGAGATCCACCGCGCCAGGCCCAGCCAGGTGAAGAACTCGGCGAGCGCGATGAAGAAGAAGATCGCGGCGAAGGCCAGCAGCACGCCGGCGGCGGCGAAGGCGGCAGCACCGATGCCGCCGCGCTTGGCCGAGACGGTCACCTCGGTCTTGGCCAGCTCGATCTCCGAGCGGATCAGCGTGGACATGTCGGCCATGGCGCTCTTGGCGAGCGTGCCGACCGAGGGCTCGGCGGGGCCCGCGGACCGGACCGCCGGCTGGGTCGTCGAGACACTGTGGGCCACGGGTGGCTCCTCCCTGATCAGCGCCCGGATCGGCGCGTTCCTCGGGTGATCGTGCCGCATGATCGCCACGCCCGCCGGTCCGGGTCACCCGGGTGAGTGCCGCGTCACCCGGGTCGTCAGGCGATGTCGCACAGGCAGGGGCAGTCCTCGACGTGCGGGACCGCCTGCTGCCGCGGGGACAGCGGCCCGTCGGCGAACAGCAGGTCGTCGCACGCCGGCGGGCAGGTGCACACGGGGTCCGACCACAGCGGCAGGCCGAGCCGGAGCCGTTCCTGCACGCGCAGCTGGTGCTCCGCGAGCTCCTTGCGCCACCGTTCGCGCCACGCTGCTCGGGCCGCCTCGGCCCGGACGCGTGCGCGGTCCGCCGGGGCGTCGCCGGCCCGCGGCGGCTGGTGGTCCGGCGGGGTCCCCGCAGCCTTGCGCTGGCTGTCACGCCAGTCGCGGCGCCGGTCGAACGTGTACCAGGGCTGAGGGCGGCTCCGATACCAGTCGGCATGCCACCACTGGTCGTCGCCGTAGCGGGTGTCCAGGTGCGCCGGGAAGTGCCGCCCCGCGCGGTCGCGGACCGCGTTCCGGTCCATCCCCCGCACCTCGCTGCCGGTCGCATCGAGCAGGCCCAGCCGCAGTCCGGCCAGACCTGCCGCCCGCACGAGCACGCCCACCGGGAGGTCGCGCTGGCCGAGCTCCGCCCGCGCCACGGTCGACCGGGCCACCGCGAGGGCGTCGGCGAGCTCGCGCTGGGACAGGTCCGCAGTGCGACGGATCCGCCGGAGCAGGGCGCTGAGCAGGCCCTCGTCCCCGGCGGCGGGCGGCGCATCCGTCACCCGGACGATGGTGCCGTTCAGCCGCTCGCTCCGGGGCCGGCGTGCTGCAGCCTGTGGACGAGCTGGTGGTCCGGGGGTGGTCCCGGGACGCTCGTGCTCTGCTGCCTGGGAGGCAGCAGAGCACGAGCGTCACAGATGACCTGCTGGACTCGGCCCCCTGCACGGCCCCGCTGCAGGGGCCCGCGCTGAGCTTGCGAAGCGTGGGGGGCAGCGGGGTCCTTCCTCAGTCCTCGCTGGCGGAGGACGGCAGCTTCGAGCTGATCAGCTCCATCACCGAGGAGTCGGTGAGGGTGGTGACGTCGCCCAGTTCGCGGTTCTCCGCCACGTCCCGGAGCAGCCGGCGCATGATCTTGCCCGAGCGGGTCTTGGGCAGCTCCGCGACGACCATGATCTGCCGGGGGCTGGCGATCGGGCCGATCTCCTTGCGCACGTGCTGGCGCAGGGTCTTCACCAGGTCCTCGCCGGAGTCGACGGCGTCCCCGCGCAGGATGACGAACGCGACGATGCCCTGGCCGGTCGTCGGGTCTGTGGCCCCCACCACGGCCGCCTCGGCGACCGTCGGGTGGCTGACCAGCGCGGACTCCACCTCGGTCGTGGAGATGCGGTGCCCGGAGACGTTCATGACGTCGTCGACCCGGCCCAGCAGCCAGATGTCGCCGTCCTCGTCGAGCTTGGCGCCGTCGCCGGCGAAGTAGACGCCCTGCCCGTACCGGGACCAGTAGGTGTCCACGTACCGGTCGTCGTCGCCCCAGATGGTCCGCAGCATCGCCGGCCACGGCTCGGTCAGCACCAGGTAGCCGGTGGCGCCCGGTTCGATCGGCTTGCCCTCCTCGTCGACCACGCTGGCCGCGATGCCGGGCAGCGGGCGCTGCGCCGAGCCGGGCTTGAGCGTGGTCACGGCGGGCAGGGGGGTGATCATGTGCGCGCCGGTCTCGGTCTGCCACCAGGTGTCCACGATCGGGCAGCGGCCGCCGCCGATGTGCGTGTGGTACCAGAGCCACGCCTCGGGGTTGATCGGCTCACCGACCGACCCGAGCAGCCGCAGCGAGGAGAGGTCGAACCCGGCCGGGACGTCCTCGCCCCACTTCATGAACGTGCGGATCGTGGTGGGCGCGGTGTAGAGCACCGTGACCCCGTACTCCTGGACGATCTCCCACCAGCGACCGCGGTGCGGGGTCTCCGGCGTGCCCTCGTACATCACCGAGGTCGTCCGGTTCGAGAGCGGGCCGTAGACGATGTAGCTGTGGCCGGTGACCCAGCCGACGTCGGCCGCCGTCCAGAAGACGTCGGTGTCGGGCTTGATGTCGAAGACCGCCCAGTGGCTGTAGCTGACCTGGGTCAGGTAGCCGCCGGTGGTGTGCAGGATCCCCTTCGGCTTCGCCGTCGTGCCCGAGGTGTACATGATGTAGAGCGGGTGCTCGGCGTCGAAGGCCTCGGCCTCGTGCTCGGCCGGCTGGCGGTCGACGAGCTCGTGCCACCAGACGTCGCGGCCCTCGGTCCACTCGACGTCGGTCTCGGTGCGCCGGACGACCAGCACGCTGCGTACGCCCTCGGTCTTGGTCAGCGCCTCGTCGACGTTCGGCTTCAGCGCGCTCGGCGCCCCCCGCCGGTAGCCGCCGTCGGCGGTGATCACGACCTTCGCGTCGGCGTCGGTGATCCGGCTGGCCAGCGCGTCGGGGGAGAACCCGCCGAAGACGACCATGTGGACGGCGCCGATCCGCGCGCAGGCCAGCATCGCGACGACGGCCTCGGGGATCATCGGCAGGTAGATCGCGACCCGGTCGCCGGCCTGGACCCCGAGCTCGACCAGCGCGTTGGCCGCCTTGCAGACCTCGTCCTTGAGCTGGGCGTAGGTGAGCGTGCGGGTGTCACCGGGCTCGCCGATCCAGTGGTAGGCGACCTGGTCGCCGTGGCCGGCGTCGACGTGCCGGTCCACGCAGTTCACCGCGACGTTGAGCTTCCCGCCGACGAACCACTTCGCGAACGGCGGGTTGCTCCAGTCCAGCGCCTGGTCCCAGGGCTGCGCCCAGTCCAGCCGCCGGGCGGCCTCCTCCCAGAACCCCACCCGGTCGGCGGCGGCGCGGTCGTAGACGTCCGGTCCGACGTTGGCGGCGGCGGCGAGCGCCTCCGGCGGCGGGAAGCCGCCCTCGGGGTTGGTCAGGCCGTGGGCCTCGGTCGTCTCGCTCATGCGGCACCTCCGGATCAGGGCGCCGCCTCCGCACACGGCGCCGTCTCTCGGGGACAACCTATGGCCCCGGTCACCGCCCCGTCAGGTCGGTGCGCGACGGGAAGCCGGCGACTGGGCAGACTGGCCCGGTGACCGACGACGCGTCCCAGGCGCTGGTCGCCGCCCGGGTGCCCGGTGCGGCCGCGCTCGGCCTCGTCGCACCGCCGTCGGCCGCGGTCGTGCCCGGCGTGCTGCTGGCCGACCCGGCCTGGACCGCCGAGATGCTGGCGGCGCGTGCCGCCCGGCAGCGCACCGAGGACCGCCGGGTGCTGGCCACCGTGTGGTGGTACTCGACGTCCAGCGTGCTGCTCGGTCCGGTGCTGGCCGGGCTGGTCACCGGCGTCGGGCTGTCCGCCCGGCTCGGCGACACCACGGTGCACGCCCTGGAGGGTCCTGTGCCCATCGCGGCGACGACCACCGGCCGCAGCGCCGCCCACCTGGTCGAGGACCTGCGGACGACGCTCGGCGCGGTCGTCGCCGCGGTGGCCGAGGCCGGTGGCACCCGGGAGCGGCCGCTCTGGGCGATCGCCACCGACTCGCTGGCCAACCGGCTGCTCGCCGTCGGCCGCGCGGTCGGCGACGTGCCGGCGGCGACCGCGCTGGCCGGACCGCTGGCCGCGGCGGTCGGGGCGCCGCTGCCGGCACCGCGCTACGTCGACGTCCGCGGGGTGCGGTTCACCCGGCGGGCGTCGTGCTGCCTGCTCTACCGCGTGCCGCACGAGCCGATGTGCACCTCCTGCCCGCACCGGGACCCGGCGACACGGCAGGTGCTGCTGGAGGACGCCGCGGAGCGCTGGGGCTGAGCGCGGGTCAGCCGGCGGCGCGGCGGGCCCGGTAGGCGGCCGCGTGCTCCCGGTTGGCGCAGCTGCTGTCGCAGAACCGGCGGCTGCCGTTCCGGGTGAGGTCCACCAGCGCGTCGTCGCAACCGTGCGCCGCGCACCGCCGCAGCCGGTCGAGGGCGTCGCCGCGGACCACGTCGGCCACCGCCATCGCCGCCTCCACGCCCATCCGGTCGGCCACCGACGCGCTCGGCTCGGTGGCGTGCACGTGGTAGCCCCAGTCGTCGTGCCGGACCAGCTGCGGGAGCGCGTGCCCGTCGCGGAGCAGCCGGTTCACCACCGCGACCACGCCGTCCTCGTCGGTGTCCCAGATGCCGGCCAGCACCGCGCGCAGCTGGTGCACCTCGGCCAGCTCGGCCTCGTCGCCGACCCGGCTGCCGGTGAACTCCCAGGTGTCCAGGAAGGCCGCCAGGGCCCCCGGGTCGGGCAGCCGTTCCTCGCCGTCCGCCGCGGTGTTCACCAGTGCGGCCGCGGCGGCCAGCGCCATCTCGGTGTCATGGGCAAACAGCATGTGACTCCTGACTCTGCTAGCGTCCCGATGTCAGGAGCGTACGTCCGTTGACTCCTGACGAGGAGGTGGCTGCCGTGCTCGACCGCCGGACCGGACTCGTGGGACTGCTGCTGGCGCTGCTCTCCGCTGCCGCCTTCGGCACCTCCGGGGTCTTCGCCACGGGCCTGCTGGACGCCGGCTGGACCGCCGGCTCCGCGGTCACCGCGCGCATGGCCGTCGCGGCGCTCGCGCTGACCGTGCCCGCCGTGGTCCAGCTGCGTGGCCGGTGGGGGCTGCTGCGCGCCAACGCCGGCGCCGTGCTGGCCTTCGGCGTGCTCGCGGTCGCGCTGCCCCAGCTCGCTTACTTCCTCGCCGTGTCCCGGCTGTCGGTCGGGGTGGCGCTGCTGCTGGAGTACTGCGGCGTCCTGCTGGTCGTGCTGTGGGTCTGGGCCCGGCTCGGGCAGCGCCCCAGCGCGGTCACCGGCGCCGGGGTGGTCGTCGCACTGGTGGGACTGGTGCTCGTGCTCGACGTCGTCCGTGGTGCCCGGATCGACCCGGTCGGTCTGGGTTGGGGCCTGCTCGCCGCCCTCGGACTCGCCTCCTACTTCGTGCTGTCCGCCCGGACCGACGACGCGCTGCCACCGCTGGCCAGCGCCTGGGCGGGGCTCACCGTCGGGGCACTGGGCCTGGGTGCGGCGGCTGCGGTCGGCGTCCTGCCGTGGCGGACGACCGCCTCCGACGTCGTGTTCGCCGGGCGGTCGACCAGCTGGCTGGTGCCGGTCCTCGGACTGTCGCTGCTCGCGGCGGCCTTCGCGTACGCCACCGGGATCGCCGCCGTCCGGCGGCTGGGCTCGCGGCTGAGCTCGTTCGTCGGGCTCAGCGAGGTGCTGTTCGCGGTGGCGGCCGCCTGGCTGGCGCTGGGGCAGCAGCCGGGGGCCGTCCAGCTGGTCGGCGGCGTCGTCGTCCTGGCCGGGATCGTGCTGGTCCGGTTGGGCGAGCGGCCGCCCGGGGAGCCGGCGGTCGACGTCGACCCGGTGCTGGCGGCGGACGACGCGACGGCCCGGTGAGCGCTGACGGGGCCGGGCGTCGACCGGCCCCGTCACCGCGTGCGGTCAGGCGGCGACCCGGGCGCGGACTGGCCGGGGCGGGTCAGCCGGGCGGCAGCGCCCGGTCGATCGCGGCACGCAGGTCCTCGATGCCCTCCCCGGTGAGCGCTGAGACGGCGACGGCGTCCGGGTAGGCCGAGCGCAGCGCCGCCAGCCACTCCGGCGGGGCGACGTCCACCTTGTTGAGCGCGAGCAGCTCGGTGTGGTCCCGGGCGCCGATCTCGTAGAGCACGCCGCGCACCGTCGTCACCTGGTCCATGGCGTCCGGCGCCGACGCGTCGACGACGTGCAGCACCAGGTCGGCCTCGACGACCTCCTCCAGGGTCGAGCGGAACGCGTCGACCAGCTGGTGCGGCAGGTGCCGGACGAAGCCCACCGTGTCGGTGAGCGTGTACCGGCGGCCGCCGGGCGAGCGGGTCTGGCGGACCGTCGGGTCCAGGGTGGCGAACAGCGCGTCCTGGACCAGGGCGTCGGCACCGGTCAGCCGGTTGAGCAGCGCGGACTTCCCGGCGTTGGTGTAACCGGTGATCGCCACCGAGGGCACCTGGTTGTGCCGCCGCCGGGAGCGGGTGCGCGCGCGGCGGCGGCCGGTCTCGGCCACCTGCCGGCGCAGCAGCGCCATCCGTCGCCGCAGGTGCCGTCGTTCGGTCTCCAGCCGCTGCTCACCGGGTCCGCGGACGCCGATCCCCGCGCCGCCGGCGACCCGGCCACCGCCGACCCGGGACAGCTCGGTGCCCTGCCCGCGCAGCCGGGGGAGCTGGTAGGCCAGCTGGGCCAGCTCGACCTGCGCCCGGCCCTCGCTGCTGCGGGCGTGCTGGCCGAAGATGTCCAGGATCAGCGCCGTCCGGTCGACGACCCGGGCCGCCAGCCGCTCCTCGAGGTTGCGGACCTGCGCCGGGCTGAGCTCGCCGTCGGCGATCACCATCCCCGCCTGGCGCTCGCGGACCAGGCCGGCCAGCTCGGCCACCTTGCCGGAGCCCAGGTAGGTCGCCGGGTCGGGCTCGTCCCGCGCCTGGGTCAGCCGGCCGACGACGGCCACCCCGTCGGTCTCGGCGAGGCGCTCCAGCTCGTCGAGCCCGCCGGCCGCCTCACCGGAGGCCTCCAGCCCGAGCAGGACGGCGCGGGCTCCGTCGTCCTGACCGGCCGCGGGGTCGTCGGCGGACAGCAGAGCGGTGCCGCCGGAGCGGACGAGCCAGGGACCGGGCATGGGAGGTGCCTCCGTGCGGAGACCGGGGGCGGACTCTGCTCGTCGCTGCGCCGTCGGGACGGCGTCCGGTCCGCCCAGCCTCGCCGGGTCCACGACGTCCTGCCACCGGAACGGTCACCGGAGGGCTCAGCCGGAGGCGGCGCGACCCAGCTCGTCGTGGGGGGCGTCGCTGATCCGCGGGAACGGTCGGGTCGAGAACACCGTCTCGACCGGCAGCCCGAAGAACTCCGCGATCCGCAGCGCCAGGTGCAGGCTGGGGTTGTACTCGCCGCGCTCGAGGTAGCCGACCGTCTGGTAGTGGACGCCGAGGGCGTCGGCGAGCTCGCGACGGCTGACCCCCTGCTCGGCCCGCAGCAGGGTGATCCGGTTGAAGACGCCCTCGTTCACCCGCTCACCGCACCCACTGCAGAGCCGCCTCCCGTGCCGCCTGGACCGCCGAGCCCGACTGGCGGCGGGCCATCCGGCGGAGCACCCGGGGCGCGACCAGCAGGCCGGCCACCGCCCACGCGGAGAGCACCACCAGCATCGTGCCCGTGCGCCAGGAGTCTCCCAGCTCGGCCACCGCCGCCTCCGCGGGGAGGAACGCCGAGCGCATGCCCAGCGCGATCCAGTAGACCGGGAAGACCTGGGCCACGGCCTGCACCCAGCCCCACATGGCCTGCACCGGGGTGAAGACGCCGGAGATCGCCACCAGCACGAGGACGGGCAGCATCCCCCAGGTGCCGACCTTCTGGACGCCCGGCACCACCGAGCCGAGCACCATGCCCCACGGCAGCGTCGCGAGCAGGCCGATCACGACCAGGCCGGCGACGGCCAGCCAGCCGCCCGCGCCACCCTGCATGACGTCGTCGAAGAGCAGCAGGCTCGGCACCAGCACGACCAGCAGGCCGGGTGCCAGGCTGAGCGACTGGAAGGTGAGCTGACCGGTCACGTAGCCCTGCATGCCGTGCGGGACCGCCTTGTGCCGCAGCAGGGTCCCGTCCTCGCGCTCCATCGCCAGGGCGTACGCCGGGCCGATCACCACGCCGAAGGTGAGCAGGGCGCCGAGCACGCTCGGCAGCGCGTACGTCGGGTACATCAGCCCGGTGCTGCCCACCTCGTTGTCCCGGTTGAACCACAGGACGGCGAGGGTGACCAGCCCGGTGAAGAGGTAGAAGCCCTGGTCCTGCGGGCTGCGGACGCTCTGCACGAACTCCGTCCAGCCTCGGCGGAGGCCCTGGCCGGCGGCGTGCCGGGAGGCGTTCACGGGGTCACCTCCGCCAGGTGCCGGGCCGGCGTCCGGGACTCGAACCGTTGGACCATCGCGAGGTAGGTGTCCTCCAGGTCGGGCCGGCGCACCTCCAGGTCGGTGAGCTCGTCGCCGTGCTGGGCGAGCAGCTGCCGGACGAAGGGGATCGGCTCGTCGGTGGCATGCACGAAACGCTCGCCGTGCTCGGCCCAGCGGACCTCGCTGGTACCGGCCACCTGGCGGGTCAGCGCGTCGGCACTGCCGTCGGCGACGATCCGGCCGTCGGTGAGGATCAGGATCCGGTCGGCCAGCCGCTCGGCCTCGCCGAGGTCGTGCGTGGTGAGCAGGATGCTGGTGCCCTCGAGGTCGGCGAGCCGGTGCACCAGGTCGTGGAAGTCCCGCCGGGCCTGCGGGTCGAACCCGGCGGTGGGCTCGTCCAGGAAGAGCAGCTCCGGCCGGCCGATCAGGCCGACGGCGACGTCGAGCCGGCGGCGCCGCCCCCCGGACAGGGTGGCGATCTTCCGGTCGGCGTCGGCGGTGAGGCCGACGGTGCCCAGCAGCTCGTCGACGTCCCACGGGCGGGGGTGCGCAGGTGTCGACCAGGGGGCGTAGTAGCCCGCCAGGTAGCGCAGCAGCCGCCGCGGCGTCCAGCGCGGGTGGTCGCGCCAGGACTGGAGCACCACCCCGATGCGTGCCCGCCAGGCGTCGTCGCCGGTCGCCGGGTCGGCGCCGAGCACCTGCACGTCGCCGGCCGAGGGCAGCCGGAAGCCCTCCAGCACCTCGATCGTGGTCGTCTTGCCCGCTCCGTTGGGCCCCAGCAGGCACACCACCTCGCCCTGCTCGACGTCGAAGTCGACGCCGGTGAGCACCTCGTGGGTGCCGTAGGTCATCCGCAGGTCACGGACCCGGACGGCGGGGGGACAGGCGGGTGCGGCCACGGGACCACTCCTCGGCAGCAGGCGGGGTTCGTGGCGCGGACAGTAGGACTGCTACATGCAGAGCACCAGTGCTATCAGCTCCGCGCTGCTGCTCAGACGCTGTCGCGAGGGGGACAGCTGCTGCCCGACGGCGTGTGCGTCACCGGACGGTCACCGGGCGTCCGCAGGGCCGGGTCGGCCGGCCGGAGGTGCGCCGGCGGACGTCGGAGCTGGGAGCGCCCTCAGGCGCCGAGTGCGACGACGTCGCCCACGACCCAGACCGCCGGCGGGCGCACGCCCTCGTCGACGAGGGTCTGCGCCAGACCGGCCAGCGTGGTGCGCACCGAGCGCTGCGCCGGGGTCGCCCCGTCGCTGACGACGGCGACCGGGGTCTGCGGGTCCCGGCCGTGCTCGATCAGCGCGGCGCTGATCGCCGGGGCGGTGTCGACGCCCATCAACACGACGACGGTGCCGCGCAGCCGGCCGAGCGCCGCCCAGTCGACCAGCGACGACGGGTGCCCGGGCGGGACGTGCCCGGAGACGACGACGAACTCGTGGGTCATGCCGCGGTGGGTGACCGGGATCCCGGCCAGCCCGGGCACGGCGATCGCGCTGGTCACGCCGGGGACGACCTCCACCGGGATGCCGGCGGCGGTGCACGCCTCCAGCTCCTCGTAGCCGCGGCCGAACACGAACGGGTCGCCGCCCTTGAGCCGCACCACCCGCTTGCCCCGCCGCGCCCGGTCGACCAGCAGGGTGTTGATCTGCTCCTGCGCCATCGCCCGCCCGCGGGGGAGCTTGGAGGCGTCGATGACCTCGACCTCCGGCGGCAGCGAGGCGAGCAGCCCCTGCGGGGCGAGGTGGTCGGCCAGCACGACGTCCGCCCCGGCGACGGCCTGCCGGCCCCGGACGGTGACCAGCCCCGGGTCGCCCGGCCCGCCGCCGACCAGCACCACGCTGCCGACGGCGACCGACGGGGCGCGCGCGGCCCGGTCGGCGATCGAGCCGTCGGTGAGCCCGGCGAGCACTGCGTCGCGGACGCCGACGGCGCGCTGCGGGTCGCCGCCGCCGTGCACGCCGACGACCAGGTCGCCCTGCCGGCCGACGGCGGGGGTCCACACCGTCGAGGTCGACCGGTCATCGGCCCGGGCGCAGAACACCCGGTCGCGCTCGGCCTCCGCGGCGACGGCGGCGTTGACCGCGGGGGCGTCGGTGGCGGCGACGGCGTACCAGGCGCCGGCGAGGTCCCCGGCGACGTACCGCCGGGGGTGCCAGGTCACCGACCCGGGGGCGACCAGGGCCTCCAGAGCGGGGGTCAGCTCCGGGCTCACCACGGTCACCAGGGCGCCGGCCTCGAGCAGGCCGGCGACGCGCCGGTGGGCGACCTGGCCACCGCCGACGACGACCACCCGGCGCCCCGCCAGCCGGAGGCCGACCGGGTAGACGGTGGCGGGATCGGTCGGGGAGCTCACTTCTCGGTGACGCCCGCCGAGTCGAAGGTGGCGACGTCGCGCAGCGCGCGGGCCGCGCTGGCGACCAGCGGGAACGCCAGCAGCGCGCCGGTGCCCTCGCCCAGCCGCAGGTCCAGGCCCAGCAGCGGGCGCAGCCCCAGCGCGCGCAGCGCCAGGCCGGCGCCCGGCTCGGCGGAGCTGTGCCCGGCGAGGGCGTGCTCGAGCGCCGTCGGGCAGAGCGCGGCGGCGACCAGCGCCGCCGAGCCGGCGATGACGCCGTCGAGCAGCACCGGGACGCGGGCCGCGGCAGCGCCGAGCAGGAAGCCGGCCAGCGCGGCGTGCTCGAGCCCGCCGACCTCCGCCAGCGCGGCGAGCGCCTCCTCGGGGGTCGTCGGCGGCGCCGGCACCCGGGCCACCGCGCGGGTGACGACGTCGACCTTGCGGGCCAGGGTGGGGTCGTCGACCCCGGTGCCGCGGCCGGTGGCGGCGACCGGGCTCGCGCCGGTGAAGGCGCAGACCAGGGCGGCCGAGGCGGTGGTGTTGGTGATCCCCATGTCGCCGGTGACCAGGCAGCCGTGGTCGGCGGCGAGCCCGGTGGCCACCTCGATGCCGACCTCGACGGCGCGCCGGGCCTCCTCGAGCGTCATCGCCGGGCCGAGGGCCAGGTCGGCGGTGCCGCGGCGGACGTTGCGGTCCAGCAGCCCGGCAGCCGGGCCGACCGGCGAGGCGACCCCGACGTCGACCACGACGACGTCCGCGCCGAGGCCGGCGGCGAAGGCGTTGACCACCGCACCGCCGGTGGCGAAATTGGCCACCATCTGGGCGGTCACCTCCTGCGGCCACGGCGTGACGCCCTGCGCGTGCACCCCGTGGTCACCGGCGAAGACAGCGACGGCGGCGGGGGTCGGCAGCGGCGCCGGGCACTCCCCGGCGGTCCCGGCGAGCTGGGCGGCCACGTCCTCCAGCACGCCGAGCGAGCCCGGCGGCTTGGTCATCCGGTCCAGCCGCTGCCGGGCAGCGTGCTCCGCTGCGGCGTCCCGGGGGCGGACGGCGGCGATCGTCTCGCCCAGCAGCGTGCCGGCGAAGTGGCTCAACGGGTCTCCTCCGAGGTGGTGGTCCCGGCGAGGACCTCGACAAGGATCTCAGCCAGCACGGCGCCGAACGCACGCGAGGTGCCGGGGTCCCGGACGGCGACCCGCAGGTGGTCACCGGTGAGCCCGGGGAAGGTGTCGCCGCGGCGCACCGCCCAGCCCCGTTCCCGCAGCCGCTCGCGCACGACCGCGCCGCCGGGGACGTGCAGCAGGACGAAGGAGGCGCGCGGGGTGCCGACCACCCGCACGCCGGCCGGCAGCGCGGCCAGCAGCGCCGCCCGGTGCTCGACCAGCTGCCGCGCGGCCGCGTCGGCCTCGGCCTGCGCCGCGGGTGCCGTGCAGGCCGACAGCGCGGCGAGCCCGTAAGGGAGACGGGCCAGTGCGGCTGCTGGGCGGCCAGCGCCGCGACCAGGTCGGCCGGGCCCAGCGCGTAGCCGACCCGCAGCCCGGCCAGCCCCCAGGTCTTGGTCAGGCTGCGCACCACCAGCAGGCCCGGGAGGTCGGCGCGCCCGGCCAGCGACGCGGGTTCGCCGGGCACCGTGTCGGCGAACGCCTCGTCGACGACGAGCACCCGGCCCGGCCGGGCCAGCGCCGCGACCGCCTCGGCCGGGTGCAGCACCGACGTCGGGTTGGTCGGGTTGCCCAGCACCACCAGGTCGGCGTCCTCGGGCACCCCGCCCAGCAGGTACCCCGGGGGCGCCAGCAGCAGCCGATCGACCGGGTGCCCGGCGGCGCGCAGCGCGGCCTCCGGCTCGGTGAAGGACGGGTGTACGACGACCGCCCGCCGGGGCTGCAGCGCGCGGGCGAGCAGGGTGAACGTCTCGGCCGCGCCGGCGGTCAGCAGCACCTCGGCCTCGGGCCGCCCGTGCGCCGCGGCGACGGCGGCGCGGGCCGCCCGCGGGTCGGGGTATCCGGCGCTCGCGTCGACGGCGTCGTGCAGGACCGCGCGCAGCCAGTCCGGCGGGGTGCCGTCCCGGACGTTGACGGCGAGGTCGACCAGGCCGGGGGTCGCCTCGACGTCCCCGTGGTGGCGCAGGTCCGGCTCGGCCGCCACCGCCACGGTGACCCGGCCGTGGACGGTCTTGCCGACGACGAGCTGCCCGCCGTCGAGCAGCGCGGCGGCCTCGGCCACCGAGGGGGTGCCGACGGCGGCGGCGACCCGCGCCGACGGTGCCGGGACGGGCACCGTGGCCAGCGCCGCGGCCGGGTGCCCGGTCAGCGGCCAGCCGCGGCGGGCAGCGGCCTCGCGCAGCCCCGGCTCGGTGCTGCGGGCGTCGAGGGTGGCCAGCCGCACCGGGCCCCCGGCCGCGGGCAGCACCGCGTCGACCGCGGCGAGCACCTCCTCGACGGTCACCCCGGTGGCGGCGCCGACCCCGACGGTCAGCACGCCCGGACGCCCGGGGAGTCGGGCAGGGCGGCGACCAGGGCGTCGGCGTCGCGGGGGAGGGCGCCGCCGGGCAGCAGCCCCAGGGCCTGCAGCCGGGCCCCCACGGTGAGCGCCCAGGGCCGGTCCAGCCGGGCGCGGGCCAGCAGGACGTCGTCCCCGAGGACGACGTCCGGGCGGCCCTGCACGACCCCGCCGTCGACCACGACGGCGACCTCGTCGGCCCAGCGCAGCGCCAGGTCGACGTCGTGGGTGCTCATCACGACGGTGGAGTCCGCCTCCTGCAGCCGGCTCAGCGCGGCCAGCGCCTCCCCGACGGCGGTCGGGTCGAGCCCGGCGGTCGGCTCGTCGAGCAGCAGCACGCAGGGACGCATGGCGACCGCGCCGGCGATCGCCACCCGCTTGCGCTCGCCGTAGGAGAGCTGGTGGGTGGGCCGGCCGGCCAGGTGCGTGACGGACAGCAGGTCCAGCGCCTCGGCGACCCGGGCGCGCACCTCGGCCTCGGGCAGCTCGAGGTTGACCGGACCGAAGGAGACGTCCTGGGCGACCGAGGCGCTGAACAGCTGGTCGTCGGGGTCCTGCAGCACCAGCTGGACCGCCTGCCGGTGGGCGCGCAGGCCGGCGCGGGTGTGCCGCAGCTCCGCGCCGTCCAGGGTCACCCGGCCGCGGGCCGGGGCCAGGGCGCCGGACAGGCAGCGCAGCAGCGTGGTCTTGCCCGAGCCGTTCGCGCCGAGCACCGCGAGCCGCCGGCCCGGGGCCACGGTGAGCGAGGCGCCGTCGAGCACCGGCCGGGACCGGTCGTAGCCGACCACCAGCCCGGTGCCGGCCAGGGTCAGGTGGCTCACCGGGCCACCACCAGGCTGACCGCGGTGAGCGCGGCGAGGCCGAGCACGCTGGCGGCCTCGAAGCGGCGGGAGGCGGGCAGCGTCTCCGGCAGCACCCGCAGCCCGGTCTCCAGACCGCGGCCGGCCAGCCCCTCCTGCAGCCGCCGGGCGCGGTCCCAGGAGCGGGTGAGCACCGCGGCGGCCAGCGCCCCCGACGAGCGGTAGGAGTGGCGCAGGCCGGCGTAGCCCATCCGGGCGGTCTGCGCCTCGCGGATGGTGCGCAGGCTGGTGAGCAGCACGAACAGCATCCGGTAGGTCACCGAGGCGACCTCGATGACGGCGGCGGGCACCCGCAGCCGCTGCAGCGCCGGCAGCAGGTCCGACAGCGGCGTCGTGGTGGCCAGCAGCAGGACGGCGGCGCTGCCGGCCACCGCGTGACCGACCAGCGAGCCGGCCCGGGCCGCGGCGTCCGGCGCCCAGCCGACCCCGCCGCCGCCGACCTCGACGACCGTGGTCAGCGCGCCGATCGCGATGAACGCCAGCGGCGCCCGCACCGCCCGGCCGAAGGTGCGCGCCGGCACCCGGGCCGGGCCCAGCGCCAGCCCGACCGCGACCAGCCCGACCAGCACGCTCCCCGGCCACACCGGCAGCAGCAGCGCGCTGAACACCAGGCCCAGGCTGACCAGCACCTTGTCCCCCGGGGAGCGGGGACGCCAGGCGCTGGCCCAGGCGGCGTCGTCGATCGCGAGTCCGCTCACGGCCCGCCGGCCTCGTCCTGCTGCGCCGCCTTCTCGGCGACCCGGCGTCCGCGCAGCCGGCCGAGCACGTAGCCCAGGACGCCGCCGCCGAGTGCTGCCTGGAGCGCGAACAGCCCGGACTCGACCTCGGCGGACCCCGGGGAGAAGACCGAGGAGAACCACGGCGTGTAGCCCGGGTCGGACTCCTCGATCAGCTCGGTCGCGCGGCTGTCGGTACCGGCGTAGTCGCTCCCGTCGTCGAGGAGCAGCGGCAGCGCGAACAGCGCGACGACGGCGAGCACCAGCAGCGCCGTCACCACGTGCCGCCTCACCGCCGTTCCCCCTCGCCGGTCTCGGCGCCGAAACCGGGCCCGGTCTCGGCGCCGGAACCTGGTTCGTCGGGCTCGGGGGTGAGGACGCCGAGGCGCTCGAGCTCGGGCCGGGCGTTGACCGTGAGCACCCGGAACAGCAGGACGCCGAGCAGCCCCTCGCCGATCGCCAGCGGGACCTGGGTGACCGCGAAGACGCCGAGGAACTTGACCGCCGCGCCGAGGAAGCCGCTCTCGGCGTCCGGGTGCGCCCAGGCCAGCTGCAGCGCCGTGGTCACGTAGGTGGAGAGGTCCGACAGCGCCATCGCCGCGAACACGGCCGGCAGCAGGCCGCCGCCGAGCCGGCGGGTGAGCCGGTAGGCGCCGTAGCCGACCCACGGCCCGACGACCGCCATCGAGAAGGCGTTGGCGCCGAGCGTGGTGAGCCCGCCGTGGGCCAGCAGCAGCGCCTGGAACAGCAGCACGATCGTGCCCAGCAGCGCCATCACCGGGGGCCGGAACAGGACGGCGCCCAGCCCGGTGCCGGTCGGGTGGGACGACGAGCCGGTCACCGAGGGCAGCTTGAGCGCGCTCAGCACGAAGGTGAACGCCCCGGCGGCGCCCAGCAGCAGCGTCGACTCGGGGTTCTCCCGCACCTCCCTGACCACGCACCGGGCGCCGTGGACGACGAACGGGGCGGCGGCGACGGTCCAGCCGATGGCGTGCGCGGGCGGGAGGAACCCCTCAGCGATGTGCACCCAGCACCTCCTGACGAGCGGCCGCGGTGACGAAGCGCGAGGCCATGGCGGGGGAGCCGGCCCAGTGGAGGTGCAGGTAGCTGGCGTGCACGCTGCCGGAGACGAAGCCCTCGGGGCCGTCGGCGTTCCACTGCCAGGCCGGGGTCGCGCCCGCCGCGGGGGAGGCGGTGGTGCGGTGGAACTCGTGACCGCGGACCCGAGTGCCGGCCGGGGCGAGCACGCTGTCGGTGAGCGCCACCGCCGACCGGTACCCCAGGGTCAGCCGGGGGTGCATCGCGGTCGTCGTCGGCAGCACGCCGCACATCGGCTCGCCGTCGAGCTCCCGGGACAGGTAGAGCAGCCCGGCGCACTCGGCGGCGATCGGCCCTCCCCGGGCGGCGAGGTCGGCGATCGCCGTCCGCAGGCCGACGTTCGCGCTCAGCGCGCTGGCGTGCACCTCCGGGAACCCGCCGCCGACGACCAGCGCCGCGGTGCCCTCGGGCAGTGCGGAGTCGCGCAGCGGGTCGACGGTCACCACCTCGGCGCCGGCGGCGGTCAGCAGCTCGGCGGTCTCGGCGTAGCCGAAGGTGAAGGCCGGGCCGCCGGCGACGGCGACGACCGGCCGGCCGGGCACCGCGGTGACCTCGGCGACCGGGTCCCACGCGTCGCCGGCCAGGTCCGGGGCGGTGCGGGCCAGCCGGAGGACGGCGTCCAGGTCGACGCTCGCCTCGACGACCGCACCCAGCGCGCGCACCGTGCGCACCGCCTCGGCCGAGCGCTCGGCGGCCGGCACCAGCCCGAGGTGCCGGGACGGGGTCTGCAGCGCCTCGATCCGGCGGACCGCGCCGAGCACCGGCACCCCGGCCGCGCCGAGCGCCTCGCGCAGGATCGCCTCGTGCCGGTCGCTGCCGACCCGGTTGAGGACGACGCCGCCGATCCGCACCGTGGGGTCGAAGGTGGCGAACCCGTGCACGAGCGCGGCCACGCTGCGGGCCTGCGAGGCGGCGTCGACGACCAGCACCACCGGCGCCTGCAGGTGGGCGGCGACCTGCGCGGTGGAGCCGTAGCCGGGCTCGACGCTGGCGTGCGCGGCGCCGTCGAACAGGCCCATCACGCCCTCGACGACGGCGACGTCGGCACCGCGGGCGCCGTGCAGGAACAGCGGGGTGACCCGGTCCTCGCCGGCCAGCCACATGTCCAGGTTCCGGCCGGGGCGGCCGGCGGCCAGACCGTGGTAGCCGGGGTCGATGTAGTCCGGGCCGACCTTGTGCGGGCTGACGACGAGGCCGCGGTTCGTCAGCGCGGCGACCAGCCCGGTGGTGATCGACGTCTTGCCCGCGTTGGACGACGGCGCCGCGACGACGATCCGCGGGATCCGGTGGCTGCTCACCGGTCCGCCCCGCGGTTGATCATCGGCATCTGGTCGTTCGACACGCCGGCGGGACGCGCCACCCGCCGATGATCAACAGGGGAGGGGGTCACGTCGGTCACCACTCGATCCCCCGCTGGCCCTTCTGGCCGGCGTCCATCGGGTGCTTGACCTTGGTCATCTCCACGACCAGGTCGGCGGCCTCGACGAGCCGGGGGTGGGCGTCGCGCCCGGTGACGACCACGTGCTGGTTGCCCGGCCGGTGGGTCAGGGTCTCGACGACGTCCTCGACGTCGACCCAGCCCCACTTCAGCGGGTAGGTGAACTCGTCGAGCACGTAGAAGCGGTGCGCCTCGGCGGCCAGGTCGCGCTTGATCTGCGCCCAGCCCTCGGCGGCGTCGGCGGCGTGGTCGGTCTCCTCGCCGTGCTTGCGCGACCAGGACCAGCCCGAGCCCATCTTGTGCCAGACGACCGGGCCGCCCTCGCCGGTCTCGGCGTGCAGCCGGCCCAGTGCGGTCAGCGCGTTCTCCTCGCCGACCTTCCACTTGGCGCTCTTGACGAACTGGTAGACCGCGATCGACCACCCCTGGTTCCAGGCCCGCATCGCCATCCCGAACGCGGCGGTGGACTTGCCCTTCATCTCCCCGGTGTGCACCGCCAGCAGCGGGCGGTTACGGCGCTGGCGGGTGGTGAGCCCGTCGACCGGGACGGCGGTGACCTGCCCCTGCGGCATCAGGCCGCCCGCCGTTCCCGGACGACGCCGGCCAGCTGCTCCGCGCCCAGCTCCTCCAGGCGCAGGATCTGCGCGCCGAGCTGGAGACCCAGGGACGCCGCCAGGCCCAGCCGCACCGGGCCGGACTCGCAGTCGACGACGACACCGGCCACCCCCGTGGCCGCCAGCAGTGCCGCCGCGCGCCGGGACTCGCCGAGGGAGTCGGTGCCGCGGGCGCCGGTGGCCCGCCCGTCGGTGACGACGACGAGCAGCGGCCGGCGGTGCGGATCGCGGACCCGTTCCAGCCGCAGGGTCTCGTGGGCGCGCAGCAGCCCGGCGGCCAGCGGTGTCCGGCCGCCGGTGGGCAGGCCGGTGAGCCGGGCGGCGGCCGCCTCGACCGACCAGGTGGGCGGCAGGGCCAGCTCGGCCTCGCCGCCGCGGAAGGTGATCAGCCCGACCTTGTCCCGCCGCTGGTAGGCGTCCAGCAGCAGGGAGAGGACGGCGCCCTTCACCGCGGCCATGCGCGAGCGGGCGCCCATCGAGCCGCTGGCGTCGACGACGAAGAGCACCAGGTTGCCCTCGCGGCCCTCGAGCGAGGCCTGGCGCAGGTCCTCGCGCTGGACGCGCAGCCCGGTGCCGCTGCGGCCGCGCGCCCGCTGGTGCGGTGCGGCGGCGAGCACGGTGTCGACCAGGTGCAGCCGGGTGACCGGGCCGTCGGGGCGCCGCGAGCCGACCACCCGGCCGCGCTCGCTGCGCGCCCGGGACCGGCGCCCGGCCGCGCCCGCGCCGATGCCGGGCACCTCCAGGCGCTGCACGCGGAACGGCGAGTCGGGGGCGACGGCCGCCTTCTCCGGCGCGGGCGCGGCCTCGGTGTGCCCACCGCCCTCACCGCGCGGCGCCGTCGTCGGCCCCTCGTCGTCCGCGGGCATAGGTTCCTTTACCTGCGTTTCGGCCTCGGATCCGCCGGTATTGGTTCCTTTACCTGCGTCGCCGGACGGCGGGGGAGTGCCGCCGCCACCGTCGGGGCCGCCGGGGCCGCCGTCGGTCGGGGGTTCGGGGTCGTCGTCGGGCTCGTCGGGGCGGGAGTCGGCGAGGGCCTGGTCCAGGGTGTCCTCGTCCAGGCCGGGGGCGTCGAAGGGGTTGCGGCGGCGGCGGTGCGGCAGGGCCAGCCGGGCGGCGACCCGGACGTCGTCCTCGGTGACGTCGGTGCGGCCGCACCAGGCGGCGTGCGCGATGGCGGCGCGGGCGGTCACGATGTCGGCGCGCAGCCCGTCGACGTCGAAGGCGGCGCAGACGCTGGTGACCTGGCGCAGCGCCGCGTCGGAGAGGACGACCTGCGGCAGCCGTTCCCGCGCCCCGGCGATCCGGGCGGCCAGCGCGGCCTCGTCGGCGGCCCAGGTCGCGGCGAAGCCGGCCGGGTCGGCGTCGTGGGCGAAGCGGCGGCGCACCACCTCGGCGCGGAGGTCGGCGTCCCGCGGGGCGGCCACCTCGACGGTGAGGCCGAAGCGGTCCAGCAACTGGGGGCGGAGCTCGCCCTCCTCGGGGTTCATCGTGCCGACCAGCAGGAACCGGGCGGCGTGCTGCACCGAGACGCCCTCCCGCTCGACGTAGGCGCGGCCGAGCGCGGCGGCGTCGAGGAGCAGGTCGACCAGGTGGTCGTGCAGCAGGTTGACCTCGTCGACGTACAGCACGCCGCGGTGGGCGCCGGCGAGCAGTCCGGGCTCGAAGGACTTCACGCCCTCGGTGAGCGCGCGCTCCAGGTCCAGCGAGCCGACCAGCCGGTCCTCCGAGGCGCCGACCGGGAGCTCGACCAGCCGGGCGGCCCGGGTGACCGACGGGGTGCCGGGGTCGTGCGGGCCGTCGGGGCAGCCGGGGTCGGGTGCGGCGGGGTCGCAGGCGAACCGGCAGCCGGCGACGACGGTGACCGGCGGGAGGACGGCGGACAGCGCCCGCACGGTGGTGGACTTCGCCGTCCCCTTCTCCCCGCGGACCAGCACACCGCCGACGGCGGGCGAGACGGCGTTGAGCAGGAGGGCGAGCCGCATGTCGTCCATGCCGACGACGGCGCCGAACGGGTAGGTCACGGGTAGGTCACTGGTCCTCTCCCCGGGTGTCCACGCCCGGAGGTGGCAGGAGGCGACGGCGGGAGTTCCTGACTCACCGGCGGGGGAGCCGGCTCACAGTGGCGGGACCGCGCCGGAGTCTCACCGGGCTTCCTCCACTGCCGTCGCAGTTCGCGCCCATCAGACCACGGCGGCTCCGCTGAGGACAGGGGCGGTGTCTCTTGACGAAGTGGAAAGTCATGCGTCACTCTTTCCGACATGGAAAGCAACGAGATCGACCGGGACGCCGCGGCCGCCCAGCTGGCCGCGCTGGACGCCGACCGCGCCGCGCTGGCCGACCGGGTCGTGCAGCCGTGGTGGCACGACGTGGCCCTGGGGCTGCTGCTGTTCGGGTTCCTGTCCTCCTACGCCGCCGACTCCCTCTGGGTGACCTTCCCGGCGATGGTCGTCTTCTTCGTCGGCCTCGCGCTGCTGGTCTCGGTCTACAAGCGGATCACCGGCGTGTGGGTCAACGTCGACGCCCGGACGATGGCGCTGTGGGCCGCGCTGGTGCTGCTGGTCCTGGTGCCCGCGTTCGTGCTGGCGGAGGGCTTCGACCAGCACTGGGTGATGGTGCCGGCGGGCGCGGTCCTCGGCCTCGCGGTCACCCTGCTCGGCCGGCACTGGGGGCGGGCCTACGCCGCGCAGCTGCGGGGCGAGCGGTGACCGGCGGGGTCTCCGACCGGGAGGCCGCGGTCGCGCAGCTGCAGGTGCTGGAGGCCGACCAGGCCGCGCTGGCCCACCGGATCGTCCAGCCGTGGTGGTGGGACGCCGCCTCCGGTCTGCTGTTCGCCGGGTTCGTGAGCAGTTACGCCGCCCACCGTGCCTGGGTCGTGCTGCTCGCTCTGGTGCTCTACCTGGCCGGCCTGCGCGCCCTGGTCGCGGTGTACCGGCGGCGGACCGGCACCTGGTGGGACGCCCGCCGGGTGGGCCCGGTCCAGGACCGCGTCCGGCTCGCCGTCCGGTGGTGGGCGATCGGCTGCGCCGGACTCCTCGCCCTCGGCGGCGCAGCCGAGTACCTGCTCGACCTGCGCGGGACGATGGTCGTCGTCGGCGTGCTGCTCGGCACCTCGGTCGCCCTGCTCGGCCGGTGGGTGACCCGGGTCTACGCGGCCGGTCTGCGGGCCGGCCGGTGAGCGCCGTCGTCCCGCGGTTCGACGCGGTCATCCACCCGTCGCCGCGGCTGCAGATCTGCGGGCTGCTGGCGGCGGTCGACACCATGGAGTTCTCCGCCGTCCGGGACGCGGTCGGGGTCAGCGACTCGGTGCTCTCCAAGCACGTCAAGCAGCTGGAGGAGGCCGGGTACGTGGCGGTGCGGAAGGCGACGATCGCCTCCCGGCAGCGCACCAGCCTGGCCCTGACCAAGGCCGGGCGGGCGGCCTTCGCCGGGCACGTCGCCGAGCTCCGCCGCATCGTGGCCGGACCGCTGGACGCGGCCACCGGAGGGGTCGGCACGGGAGCCTGACCAGCGCCGGGCAGAGTGGGCCGTGATGGACGGCGGACGGCGCGGGCTGCTCGACTGGGCCGCCGTCCTCGCGGTCGGGGTCGCCGCCGGCGTGCTGCTCGCCCTGCTCGGCGTCCCCTCGGCCCCGCTGTTCGGCGGGCTGGTCGCCGGGCTCGGGCGGGCGCTGCTGGGCCGCAGCCGGCTCTCGCTGCCCCGCCCGGCCGGGATCGGCGCGCAGGCGGTCATCGGGGTCTCGATCGGTGCCCTGGTGCAGACCGCCACGCTGCGCACGATCGCCGAGCACTGGCTGCCCGTGCTCGCGGTGACCGTGGCGACCCTGCTGGTCAGCATGGTCGCGGGGCAGCTGATGCGCCTGCAGCGCGGGATCAGCCCGGTGACCGGCGCGTTCTCCATGATCGCCGGCGGCGCCTCCGGCATCACCGCGATGGCGCGCGACCTCGGCGCCGACGAGCAGGTGGTCGCCGTGCTGCAGTACCTGCGGGTGCTGCTCATCGTGGTCGCGATGCCGGTCGTGGCGACGACGGTCTACGGCGCCTCCGCCGGCAGCGGGACGGCGCCGGCCGGCGACGGACCCGGCTGGCCCGCCGGGTTGCTGTTCACCGCGGTCTGCGTCGCCGTCGGCGTGCTCCTCGGCCGGGTCAGCCGGCTGCCCGTCGGGGCGCTGCTCGGCCCGCTCGCGGTCGCCGCCGCGCTGGACCTGACCGGCCTGTCCCGGGGCGCCGGGGTGCCGGCGGTCGTCGAGGCGGCGGGCTTCCTCGCGATCGGGCTGCAGGTGGGGCTCGGTTTCACCCGGGACAGCCTGCGGCTGGTCGGCCGGGCGCTCCCGCTGGCGCTGGTGCTCATCGTCGGAGCGGTGGCCGCCTGCGCCGGGCTCGGCGTCGTGCTGTCCCGCGCCGCCGGGGTGACGCTCCTCGACGGCTACCTGGCGACCACGCCCGGCGGGCTCTACGCCGTGCTCGCCACCGCCACCGGCAGCGGTGCCGACGCGACCTTCGTGCTGGCGGTGCAGGTGCTGCGGCTGTTCGTGATGCTCTTCTCCGCGCCGCTGCTGGCCCGGGTGCTGCGACCCCGGTCCGGCTGAGCGGTGTCCGCCACACCGGTGTGGACGAGCCGGTCGCCGGGCGGGCGCGCGCCTACCCTGGTCCGGGTGCGCCAGTCGACCGAGGGAGAAGCGAGTGCCGACGCCGTGAGCAGCGCCGAGGGCACCGATGCCGTGCTGCTCTTCGTCGGCGGCCCGCTCGACGGCCGGGTGGAGATCCGCGAGGCCCGGCACGGGGACCCGTTGCCGACGATCACCCACGTGCACCTGCACGGCGGGCCGAAGGTCGTACACCGCTACGACCTGCAGTCGCTCACCGACTCGGCCGGGGTGTACCACCTGCGCCCGCGCACCCAGCGCGTCGAGGACCCCTGCCCCGACCAGCACTGAGCGCCCGGCGGTTCACCCGCGGCGGCGGTGCACCTCGGCCGCGACCTCGTCGAAGCGGGCCCGGTCCAGCGCCGCGCCCTCCCGGCGGACGTCGGCCGGGTCGATCCGCAGCACCCGGTCGACGCGCACCTCGCTCGGCCGGCCCTGGCGGTCCCAGGCGCCGGTGCCCACGTCCACCCAGTGCCGGCCCTGGCGGGCCTCGTCGTCGGCGTCGAGGTCGTGGTCCTTGCTGCTGAGCATCAGCCCCAGCAGGGCGTCGCCGTCGCGGCCGACCACCAGCACCGGCCGGTCCTTGCCGCGGCCGTCGTCCTCCTCGAAGGGCACCCAGGCCCAGACGACCTCGCCGGGGTCGGGCCGGTCGTCGTCGTGCGGGCGGTACTCCAGCCGCAGCGGGCCGGTGTGCTCGGTGACCGGGCCGCGGCGCCGCGGCGGGCCGGCCGGCGGCAGCGTGGCCCGCGGCGGGGCCGCCGGGGCGGTCGACCGGGCCGGGGCGGAGCGGCGCGGTGCCGGCGGGCGCGGCGCCGTGGCGGAGCGGTCGCGCCGGCTCCGCCGGGCCAGCTCCTCGCTGCCCTGCCGGACAGCGACGTCCACCAGCCGACCCAGGACCCTGCGCCACGCACTGCTCGCCACCCACCGGACCGTAGGGGATGGCCGCTGCGGCGTGGCACCCGGCGACACGCCGCCGGGGCCGGCGCGCTCCCGCGCGGCGCTCGGGCGCGGCGCCTCCCACGTGTGATCGTCGATGCGCGGAGCGGGACTGACGGGTCACATCGCGGTTGAGATGCGGCCCGGCGGGCCACATTGCACTGGCGGCCGAACACCGGGCGCCACGGGGGAAAGAGCAGCCTGATGTCCACAGCGGAGCCGGTCCACCCGGTCGAGGTCCCACTCCCCACAGCCGTGCGCGCGAGCGCGCTGGCGGCGTTCCAGCTCGTCGAGGACGCGCGGTACCGATCAGGACGCCGGCCCCGCAACGAGCGCCGGCGGCTGCTCGCCCAGCGCGCGGTCGCTGAGCGGCGGGCCGAGCGCGAGGTAGAGCGGGAGCTCCGCCTGGGCTGACCGGCTCAGGTGAGGCAGAGCTCGTTTCCCTCCGGGTCGGCGATGGTGACCCAGCGGAAGGGGCCCTGCCGGCCGTGGTGCAGCACCGTCGCGCCGCGCGCGGTCAGCCGGGCCACCTCGCTGTCGACGTTCTCCGGGCCGACGCGGACGTCGAGGTGCACCCGGTTCTTGACCGTCTTGGGCTCGGGCACCTGCTGGAAGAGCACCCGCGGCGCCTCGTCGGTGGGGTGCCGGATCGCCGCGCCCACCGCCCAGACCAGCTCACCGTTGTGCCGCATCGTCTCGGACTCCGTGGCGTGCCCCTCGGCGACCATGCGCCGGATGAACGCCTCGTCGGTCGGCTCGCGCTGCCAGCCCAGCGCCTCGGCCCACCAGTCGGCGAGCGGGTGCGGCGCGGTGGAGTCGATCGTCACCTGGAAGAGGTATGCCATGCGGGGACGCTAGGCCCGACCCCCGACAGTTTCCTACAGCTCGCGGGCCAGGTCCGCGCGGATCGTGGCGTCGTCGGGGAGCGGGGTCTCCAGCCGGCAGTGGTCCTTGAGCACCTGGCCGAACGGCGTCATCGTCGACCGGTCGACCTGCCGCTCCGGGTCCCACAGGCCCGAGCGCATCACGGCCTTGCCGCAGTGGAAGTAGGCCCGCTGGACGGTCAGCACGACCACCGACTTCGGCGCCCGGCCGAACTCGACCAGGTCGATGCCCAGCGCGTCGGCCTCCACGAGCGACGTCGTCCCGAAGACCTTGAGCGTCTCCTCCGCGCCCGGCACGAAGAACAGCAGCGCGGCCTGCGGGTTGACGGAGAGGTTCCGCAGGCTGTCGACCCGGTTGTTGCCCTGCCGGTCGGGCAGCGCGAGCCGGTGCTCGTCGAGGACGTGCACGAAGCCCGGGTCGCCGCCGCGCGGGGAGATCTCGGGGAAGCCCTCGGCGTCGGCCGTGGCCAGGGTGGCGAAGGGGGAGAGGGCGATGAACGCCCGGCAGTGCTCGTCGACGCGGTCGATCACCTTGTCCCGGACGAGCTGGGAGGGCTCGCGGTAGCCGGCCAGGACCTCCGCGTCGGCGGGCTGGGTCTCCACGGTGCGCTGCACGGGTCGACGGTAGCGGCCCGCCCGCAGCCGTCGTCCGTAGCCTGCGTCCCGTGCCCGAGGTGTGGAGTGCTCCGGTCCGGTTCGTCGAGTGCGACCAGCAGGGCGTGGCCTTCAACGCGCACTACCTGGTCTGGGCCGACGAGGCGGTCAACGCCTGGTGGGCGGCGCGCGGGCTGCCGTGGCAGGCGCTGGTCGAGCGGGGCGTGGAGTACTTCGTCAAGGCCAGCTCGCTGGACTGGGTCTCCTCGGCCCGGTACGGCGAGACGGTGGCGGTCGACGTCGGGCCGGCGGCGGTCGGCCGGACCAGCCTGACCCTGGAGTTCACCGTGCGGGTGGGCGACCGGACCTGCTGCACGGTCCGCACCACCTACGTGGCCACCGTCGACGGCCGCCCCACCCCCTGGCCGGACGACGTCCGGGCGCTGCTCAGCGCGGGCTGATCCCGCTCGCCAGCACCGGGAGGTCGGCCGGCGGGCCGTCCTCGACCAGCCGCCAGAGCGCGTCGGTGTCCGCGTGCTCGGCGACCAGGTCGCCCAGGGCGTCCAGCCGGGCCTCACGGACGGCGGCGAAGTCGGTGTCCGGCGCCACGACGAACCGGCGGCCGGCGATCCGCGCCACCTCGGTGAGGAAGGCCCGGCGGAACCCGTCGTGCTCCAGCGCGCCGTGCCACGTCGTCCCGAAGACCGAGCCGACCCGGGCGCCGTCGAGGAACGGTTCCGCGGGACCGTCGACAGTCACCACGCCGTGGTGGATCTCGTAGCCGCGCACGGTGTGGCCGAGCGCGGTGCCGATGGGGCGGGCCAGCACCTTCTCCGCGCCGAACCGGACGTCGGCCGGCAGCAGCCCCAGCCCGGGGACGACGCCGGCCCGGGACTCGACGTCGTCGCTGATGGTGCGGGCGAGCATCTGGTGGCCACCGCAGATGCCCAGCACCGGACGGCCCTCGGCGGCCCGGCGCGCGACCGCGTCGGCCAGCCCGGTCGCGCGCAGCCACTGCAGGTCGGCGACGGTCGACCGGGTGCCGGGCAGCACCACGAGGTCGGCGTCGGCGAGCTCCTCGGGCCGCTCGGCGTAGCGCAGCAGCACCCCGGGCTCGGCGCCGAGCGCGTCCAGGTCGGTGAAGTTCGACAGCCGGGGCAGCCGGGCGACCGACACCCGCAGCACGTCCTCCCCGTGCGGCGGCAGCGCGGGGCCGCGGGGTGCGTCCACGCCGAGGGAGTCCTCGACGTCCAGGTGCAGGCCGGTCTGCCAGGGCAGCACGCCCAGCGTGGGCCGGCCGGTCAGCGCGGCGAGCTGGTCCAGCCCGGGGGCGAGCAGCCGGGCGTCGCCGCGGAACTTGTTGACCAGGAAGCCGGCGACCAGCCGCTGGTCGGCCGGCGGCATCAGCGCCACGGTGCCGTAGAGCGCGGCGAACACCCCGCCGCGGTCGATGTCGCCGACCACCACGACCGGCAGCCCGGCCGCGGTCGCCAGCCCCATGTTGGCGATGTCGTCGGCGCGCAGGTTGATCTCGGTGGGGGAGCCCGCGCCCTCGCAGACCACCACGTCGAAGCGCGACCGCAGGTCGGCCAGGCAGGCCAGCGCCTGCTCCAGCAGCGCGGCCTTCATCGGCCGGTAGGACAGCGCCGTGACGTCCGCGACCGGCCTGCCGAGGACGACGACCTGGCTGGCGTTCTCCCCGCCGGGCTTGAGCAGCACCGGGTTCATCGCCGCCTCGGGCTCGACCCGGGCCGCCGCGGCCTGCATCACCTGCGCCCGGCCGATCTCCGCGCCGTCGGCGGTGACCATCGAGTTGTTGCTCATGTTCTGCGCCTTGAACGGCGCCACCCGCACGCCCTGGCGGACCAGCCAGCGGCAGATGCCGGCGGTGACCACCGACTTGCCGGCGTCCGACGTCGTGCCGGCGACCAGCAGCGCGCCGCTCACCTCAGGCGGCCGCGGACGGCGTGCCCCAGCCGGCCTTCTCCTGGCCCGACAGCTCGGCGATCGCCTCCATCACCTGGTCGGTGACCTCGCGGCGCGCCCGGCCCTTGCCGGCCTGGCCGCGGTGCTCGGGGAAGGTCAGCGGCTCGCCGAACGTCACGTACACCCGGTGCGGGCGCGGCCAGCGCGCCCCGATCGGCTGGATCTTGTCGGTACCGCGGACGGCGACCGGGACGACCGGGCAGTCGGCGTTGAGCGCCAGCCAGGCGACACCGGTCTTCCCGCGGGCGAGCCGGCCGTCGCGGGACCGGGTGCCCTCCGGGTAGATGCCGAACGCGCCACCGCCCCGGAGCACGCCCATCGCGGTGTCCAGCGCGGCCTGCGCCGCCCTCGAGGCCTCCCGCTCCACCGGCAGCGCACCGAGCGCGGTGAACAGGGTGCGGGACACCCAGCCGCTGAACCCGGAGCCGCGGAAGTACTCGGCCTTGGCCAGGTAGGCGACCTTGCGCGGCGCCATCAGTGGGATGGCGATGCTGTCGATGAAGGAGAGGTGGTTGCTGGCCAGGATCACCGGCCCGGTGAGCGGCACGTTCTCCCGGCCGGTGACCGCGGGCCGGAAGACCACCCAGACCAGCGGACGCAGCACGAACCGCGCAAGCAGGTAGAACACGCCGCGGCCCCCTCCCTCGTCCCGGACCCTCGTCGGCCCCGGACCGTTCCGGGCATCCTCTCCGATCGGTGCCGGGCGGGGACGGGCGGGTGCGACGCGGGCCCGGGCGGGCCGTCAGACCGCCGCGCGGCCCGGCGGGCAGGCGTCGTGCAGGATGTCGCGGACGTCGTCGGGCAGCGGGGTGCGCCCGCTCGCCGACTCGATGATCGACACCGCCACGTCGCGGACCTTGCGGTGGGTGTGGCTGGAGATGTGCGCCAGCAGGTCGAAGGCCACCTGGTCACCGCAGGACATGAGCAGCATCAGGATCCCCTTGGCCTGCTCGATGGCCGCGCGGCTGGCCATCGCGCTGCGCAGCTGCTCCACCTCGGTCTCCAGCTGCCGGAGCTGGTCGTCGGCGGGCGCCTGGCTGCGTCCCGCCGTCACGTCGACCACCAGCCCGGTCAGGGCGGTGACGGCGCCGGCCGCGTCGGTCTCCGGCTCGCACACCAGCAGGGCGGTGATCGGCCGGCCGTCCAGCCGCAGCACCCGGTACTCCCGGGTGAAGGGGGCGGCCGTGGTGGCGGCCTCGCGCAGCGCCTCCTGCAGCGCCGGCCGGTCGTCACCGTGGACGTGGGCGAGCAGCAGCCCGACCGTGGGCTCGACCGAGCCGCTCGGGATGCCGTGCAGCTCGAAGAGCTCCGGGGACCACCACCACTGCTCGGTGGTGAGGTCGCCGCGGAACCGGGCGGTCAGCGGCGTCGGCCGGAACGCGGGGTGGCGGGCGCGGGCGTGCGCCTGCGGGCGCGGGTGCGTGGGTGCGGTGAGGGGCAACGCGGACGTGGAGGACATGACATCGACCGATCTAGCCGGGCGCACCGGAAGGATTCCGGCGGGGGTCCTCCAGCCGTTGACTCGACCCGGACGACCCGTCGGCCCTCCTCAGGCGCGACCGCTCCAGTGCGCTGAAGCTACCGCGCCCGCGGCGTACGCGCACACCGCCCGGCGCGCGGCGTCCGGGTGACCGGTCAGACCACGGTGCGGGCCGGGACGGCGGGGTGCCCGGTGCCGCCGCGCAGACCCTCGGCCAGCCGGGCCAGCACCTCGACCGCGCCGCGCAGCGCCGGGGCGGGGCGGGTGAACGGCAGCCGCAGGTGGTCGTCGAAGGCGTGGCCGGTGCCGAAGGCGCGCCCCTCGGCGAGCAGCAGACCGTGCGGCGCCGCGGCAGCGGTGAGCGCGGCGGAGCTGAGCCCCGGCGGTAGCCGGCACCACAGCGACAGGCCCCCGGCCGGCGGGTGCACCTGCCAGTCCGGGAACTGGTCGGCCAGCGCGTCGAGCAGCGCCGCCCGCTGGGTGCGCAGCTGCGCACGGCGGTGCTCCAGCACGGCGTCCAGGTCCCGGACCAGCAGGGTGGCGACCAGCTGGTCGACCAGGCCGACCGACAGCTGCCGGCGGCCGTAGACGGTGCTCAGCCGGGCGGCCAGGGCGGCGTCGGTCCGCAGCCAGCCGATCCGCAGCCCTCCCCACACCGCCTTGGCCAGCCCGCCGAGGGTGATCGTGGCGGCGTCGGGCAGCCCGGCGGCGTACGGCGGCAGCGGGCCCTCGTCGAGGTACAGCTCGGCGCACGACTCGTCGACCACGCCGAGCACGCCCTGCTGCCAGAGGGTCGCCGCCAGCCGCCGGCGCCCGGTCGCGGTGAGCCGCGCGCCGGTCGGGTTGGTGAAGTCGGGGATCAGGTAGGCCATCCGCGGGCTGCTCTGCCGGGCGGCCAGGTGCGCGGCCTCGACCAGGTCGTCGGGCCGGGCCTCGTCCACCGGCACCGGGACCAGCCGGGCGCCGGCGCTCTCCACCAGGCGGAGCGCCCCGGGGTAGCTGGGGTGCTCGACCAGCACCCGGTCGCCGGTCTCGAGCAGGGCGTCGACGACGACGGCCGCCGCGTCGCCGACCCCGCAGGTGACGACCACCTGGTCGGGCTCGGTCGGGAGGCCCCGGGCGGTGTAGCGGTCGGCGATCGCCACGCGCAGCTCGGGCAGCCCGCCGGGGGAGTAGCCGTGCCCGTCGGTGACCGAGGGCAGCAGCTCGACCGCCCGGCGGTAGGCGGGCTCGAGCTGCGGGACGGCGGAGGGCGAGGCGTGCGCCAGGTCGACCAGGTCGGCGGTGTGCTCCGGGAGCCAGCTCGCCCGGTCGTCGCCGCCGCCCGGCACCTCGGTCACGGTCCCCGAGCCGTGCCGGGTCCGGGCCCAGCCCTCCTCGCGCAGCACCCGGTAGGCCGAGGCGACGGTCACCCGGCTGACCGCGAGCGCGGCGGCCAGGTCCCGCTCGGCGGGCAGCCGGGTGCCGGCCGGCAGCTGCCCGGCCAGCACCAGCTCGCGGACCCGGCGGGCCAGCCCGGCGTACCGCGGCGCGGCGAGGGAGCCGACCGGCCCGATCAGCGTGGCCACCTCACGGGCACCGGTGGACTGCTCGGACGCAACTGGCATGCGGCCACCATGCCGGATTGGCCTGCATCGCACCAGTCCAGACGGTGCCACTGTCGTCCCATGACCACAGGTGGAGTCCTCGTCCTGCTGTTCCTGCTCGGGCTGGGTGGCCTCGCGGTCACCACCCTCGTCGTCGCCGTCCGCGGCGGGCGGGGGTCCGGTGACCCGCCGGCCAGCCACGAGCGCACCGACCCGGCCGGCTTCCCGGTGCTCCCCGCTCCGCGGGGGGTGCTGCACCGGCGGGGCGCTCAGCCCCGGCGGGCCAGCCGGGCTGCGGTCGCCAGGACCGCCGCGGCGGTCCACACCGCCCGGGAGAGCCGGACCGCGCGGCGGATGTCGCCGCGCACCGGCGGCTGACCGTCGCCCAGGCCCGGTCGCTCCTCGACCCGCTCGCCGTAGGCGTTGCGCCCGCCCAGCCGCACGCCGAGGGCGCCGGCCAGCGCGGCCTCGCAGCGTCCGGCGTTCGGGCTGGGGTGGGCGGCGCCGTCTCGCTGCCAGGCGCGCCAGGCCCCGGCCGGCGAGGCGCCGACCAGCGGCGCGGTGAGCACGGTGAGGGCGGCGGTCGTCCGGGCCGGCAGCCAGTTCAGCACGTCGTCGAGGCGGGCGGCGGCCCAGCCGAACCGCAGGTGCCGGGCCGACCGGTAGCCGACCATCGCGTCCAGCGTGTTCGCCGCCCGGTAGGCCAGCAGCCCCGGCAGCCCGGCGACCGCGCCCCAGAACAGCGGCGCGACGGCGGCGTCGGAGGTGTTCTCCGCGACCGACTCGACGGTGGCCCGCACCAGGGCCGGTTCGTCGAGACCGCGGGGGTCGCGCCCGGCGAGGGTGGGCAGGTGGGCGCGGGCGGCGGCCAGGTCGCCGGCGGCCAGGTGCTGCTCCATCGTGGTCGCGGCCCGGCCCAGCGAGGTGCCGCCCAGCACGGCCCAGGTGGCGGCGGCGGTGAGCGCGGTGCGGGCCAGCGGCCGGCCGGCGGTCAGCCGCTGCCCCGCCGTCCCGACCGCCGCCGCCGTGCCGACGCAGACGGCCGCGTACGCGACGCCGGCCGCACGGTGGTCCCGCCACGTCCGGCGCTCCAGAGCGCCCGCCGCCTGCCCGAAGCCGGCCACCGGGTGGCCGCGGCGCGGGTCGGCGAGCAGCAGGTCGGCGAGGCTGCCGAGGGCCAGCCCGGCCGCCGTCGCGGCACCCCTCCGGCCGAGGCTCGTGCTCTGCTGCCGGGGAGGCAGCAGAGCACGAGCGCCGGCGGAGGACATCGCCGGTGACTGTAGAGACCGGCGACGTCCCTAGGATCGACGGTCATGCGCCTGCCCGGCCGTTACGACGGCGTCGCCCGGCCGATCGTCACCTACGGCACCGACCCGGTGCTGCACCGCCCGTGCGCCCCGGTCACCGAGTTCGACCGGGCGCTGCGGCACCTGCTGCTGGACATGTTCGCCAGCATGGAGGCCGCCGACGGGGTGGGGCTGGCGGCCAACCAGATCGGCGTCGACGCGCGGGTCTTCGTCATGGACTGCCCGGACGCCGACGGCGAGGACGTCATCGGCTACGTGGTGAACCCGGTCCTCACGGTGCTCGACCCGGTCGGCGACGAGCCGGCGGTCGAGGTGACCGAGGAGGGCTGCCTGTCGGTCCCCGGCCCGTACGCCGAGCTGGAGCGCGCCTTCCGGGCCCGGGTCGACGGGGTCGACGCGCACGGTGCGCCGACCTCGATCGAGGCGACCGGGATGGCCGCCCGGTGCCTGCAGCACGAGGTCGACCACCTCGACGGCACCGTCTACGTCGACCGGCTGCCCGCCGAGCAGCGCGAGCTGCTGCTGGCCGAGGCCGCCGGTCCGGAGGGTGAGCTGCCCGCGTGACCGCCGCGGCGCCGGAGGGGTGGACGGTCACCGTCGTCGGCATCGGTGCCGACGGGTGGGACGGGCTGTCCCCGGCGGCCCGGCGGGCGATCGCCGGCGCCGACGTCCTCCGCGGCAGCGCCCGCCAGCTCGGCCTGGTGCCCGCCGAGGTGGACGCCGAGCGGGTGCCGTGGCCCTCGCCGATGGCGCTGGCCGTCCGGGAGCTCCCGACCGCCCACCCCGGCCGCCGGGTGGTGGTGCTGGCCAGCGGCGACCCGATGTTCTCCGGGATCGGCACCACGCTGGTCCGCTGGTTCGGCGCGGCTGCGGTCGACGTCGTCCCGCACCCGTCGTCGGTGACCCTGGCCTGCTCGCGGATGGGCTGGTCGGTGGAGGAGACGACGGTCGTGTCGGTGGTCTGGCGCCCGCTGGAGCTGCTGGTCCCGCACGTCACCCCCGGACGGCGGCTGGTCGTGCTCGGTGCGGACACCACCACGCCCGGCCTGGCCGCCGACCGGCTGCGGCAGTGGGGCTACGGGGCGAGCCGGCTGACCGCGCTGGCCCAGCTCGGCGGGGCGGCCGAGCGCCGGTTCACCGGCACCGCCGCCGCGTGGGCGCACGCCGAGACCGACCCGCTCGTGGTCACCGCGGTCGAGGTCGTCGCCGACCCGGGGACGGTGCCGCTGCCCACCGTCCCCGGCCTGCCCGACGAGGCCTACGCCTCCGACGGGCAGCTGACCAAGCGCGACGTCCGGGCGGTGACGCTGTCCCGGCTCGCGCCGCTGCCCGGTCAGCTGCTGTGGGACGTCGGCGGGGGCGCCGGCTCGATCGGCATCGAGTGGATGCGGGTGCACCCCTCCTGCCGGGCGGTCGCGGTCGAGTCCCGCCCGGACCGCGCCCACCGGATCGGGCAGAACGCCGCGCGGCTCGGCGTCCCCGGGCTGCAGGTGGTCGAGGGGAAGGCGCCCGAGGCGCTGGGCGGGCTGCCCGCCCCGGACGCCGTCTTCGTCGGTGGCGGGGCCACCGAGCCCGGTGTGCTGGAGGACTGCTGGGCCGCGCTGGCCCCCGGCGGCCGGCTCGTGGTCAACGCGGTGACCGTGGAGAGCGAGGCGGTGCTGGCGCAGTGGCACGCGCGGGTCGGCGGCCAGCTGACCCGGCTGCTGGTCGCGCACGCCCAGCCGGTCGGCGGCTTCACCGGCTGGAAGCCCGCCATGCCGGTGACCATCTGGAGCGTGACGCGGTGACCGTGCACTTCATCGGGGCGGGCCCGGGGGCCGCCGACCTCGTGACCGTGCGGGCCGCGCGGCTGATCGCCGCGTCGCCGGTCTGCCTCTACGCCGGGGCGCTCGTCCCGCGGGAGCTGCTGGCCACCGCACCGCCGGGCGCCCGGCTGGTCGACACCGCCGACCTCGACCTGGACCAGATCACCGCAGAGCTGGTCGCCGCGCACGAGGCCGGCCAGGACGTCGCCCGGCTGCACTCCGGCGACCCGTCGGTCTACAGCGCGATGGCCGAGCAGATGCGCCGGCTGGACGCCGCGGGGGTGCCCTACGACGTCGTCCCGGGGGTGCCGGCCTTCGCCGCCGCGGCCGCCTCGCTGAAGCGGGAGCTCACCGTGCCGGGGGTGGCGCAGACCGTCGTCCTCACCCGGACGTCGGCCCGGTCGACGCCGATGCCGCCGGGGGAGGAGCTGGCCGCCTACGCGGCCACCGGCGCCACCCTGGTGCTGCACCTGGCGGTGCAGCGGATGGACGCGCTCGCCCCGGAGCTGGCCGCGCACTACGGCGAGGACTGCCCGGTGGCGGTGGTGGCCTGGGCCAGCCGGGACGACGAGCTGGTGCTCCGCGGCACGCTCGCCGACATCGCCGACCAGGTCACCGCGGCCGGCGTGCGGCGCACCGCCGTGGTCGTCGTCGGCCGGGTGCTGGCCGCCGAGCAGTTCCTCGACAGCCACCTCTACTCGACGACGCGGCAACGCTAGTGGAGTGCCAGGGCATCATTCTCCGCGCCGTGGCACTCCACTCAGGCGCGGCCGACGATGGTGCCGGCGCGGTCGATGACCACGACGTCCACCGCCACCGGGGCGCCGCGGAGCACGTCCTCCGCCGTCCGGCGCGCGCCGGCGGCGACCAGGTCGCCCAGCGGGAGCCCGGCGGCCCGGGACTGCTGCAGCGCGTCCAGGGCGGTGTTCGCCGCACGCACCCCGGCGACGAGCTCCGCCGACCCACCGGCGTCCGCGACCAGCTGCGCCAGCGCCGCGAACGAGACCTGCGACCGGCCCGAGTGCAGGTCCAGGTGGCCCTCGGCGAGCTTGGCCAGCTTCCCGATGCCGCCGGCGACGGTCAGCCGGGGCACCGGGTGCCGGCGCAGGTACTTGAGCACCGCACCGGCGAAGTCGCCCATGTCCAGCAGCGCGTCCTCGGGCAGGCCGTAGAGCTGCTGGACGGTCCGCTCGCTGGTCGAGCCGGTGCAGCCCGCGACGTGGGTGTGCCCGGCCGCGCGGGCGACGTCGATGCCCCGGCGGATGGAGTCGATCCAGGACGAGCAGGAGTACGGGACGACGACGCCCGTGGTGCCCAGGATCGACAGGCCGCCGAGGATGCCCAGCCGCGGGTTCCAGGTCTTGCGGGCCAGCTCCGCGCCGTTCTCCACCGACACCTCGACGACGACGTCGCCCGTGCCGCCGAACCGGCCGGCCACCGCGGCGACGTGCTCGGTCATGAACTGCCGCGGCATCGGGTTGATCGCCGGCTCGCCGACGGCCAGCGGCAGGCCGGGCTTGGTCACCGTCCCGACGCCCTCGCCGGCCCGGAAGACCACGCCGCTGCCGGGCTCGCCGGGCGAGACCGTCGCGGACACCAGCGCGCCGTGGGTGACGTCCGGGTCGTCGCCGGCGTCCTTGACGATGCCGACGGTGGCGCGGGCGCCGTCCCGGTGCTCGCGGGCCAGGGCGAACGAGGGGTGCCGGTCATGGGGCAGGTCGATGGTCACCGGGTCGGGGAACTCGCCGGTGAGCAGCGCGGTGTAGGCGGCGGTGGTCGCGGCGGTGGCGCAGGCACCCGTCGTCCAGCCGTGCCGCAGCCCCCTGCCGTCCTCGGTCACGGGCCCATGGTGCCTGGCGGACCCCGGTGACCGGTCAGGTGCTGGTGCTGGGCGGTACCGGGGAGGCGCGGCGGCTGGCTGCCGCGCTCGTCGCCGACGGGGTCGACGTGCTCTCCTCGCTGGCCGGCCGGGTCGCCGAGCCGGTGCTGCCGGTGGGCGAGGTGCGGGTCGGCGGGTTCGGCGGCGCGGAGGGGCTGGCGGCCTGGCTGGCCGAGCACCGCCCGCGCGCCGTCGTCGACGCCACCCACCCGTTCGCCGCCGAGATCACCGCGTCGGCCGCCGCCGCGGCGGCCGCGCACGGCACGCCGCTGCTCCGGCTGCAGCGGCCGGGCTGGACGCCGCAGCCCGGGGACGACTGGCGGTTCGTCGACTCGCTGGCCGACGCCGCGGCCACCGTCGCCGACCGCTCCAGCGTCTTCCTCACCACCGGCCGGCAGGGCGTGCGGACCTTCGCCGACCTGCCCGGGCGGGTGCTGGTGCGCTCGGTCGACCCACCCGACGAGCCGCTGCCGGCCGGGGCGACCCTGCTGCTGGACCGCGGGCCGTTCAGCGTCGCCGACGAGCTGGCGCTGATGCGCGAGCACGCGGTGGACGTCGTGGTCACCAAGGACTCCGGCGGGCACATGACCGAGGCCAAGCTGACCGCCGCCCGCGAGCTGGGCATCCCGGTCGTGCTGGTCCGCCGGCCGCCGCTGCCGGCGGGCGTCGCGACCGTGGCCACCGTCGACGAGGCCCTCGCCTGGATCCGCAGCCGATGAGCCGGCTGGTGCTCTTCGACATGGACGGCACCCTGGTCGACTCCACGCCGGGCATCTGGGCCTCGATCCGGGTCGCCGCCGCCGCGCTCGGGCTCCCCGAGCCGACCCCGGGCCAGCTGCGGTCGATGGTGGGCCCCCCGCTGCAGGACGGCTTCGCCAGCGCCTTCGGCCTGGTCGGCGAGGACGTCGACCGGGCGGTGGGCGCCTACCGGGCGCACTACGCGGCGGGGGCGATGTTCGACGCCGACGTGTACCCCGGCATCCCCGGGCTGCTGGCCGCGCTCCGCGCCGACGGGGCGACCCTCGCCGTGGCGACCAGCAAGCCGGAGCCGTTCGCGGTGCGCATCCTGGCCCACACCGGCCTGCTGCCGGCGTTCGCCGGCGTGCACGGCGCGACGCTGGACGGCACCGTGCGGCACAAGCACGACGTGGTCGCCGCCGCGCTGGCCGCCCACCCGGACGGCGAGCGGCCGGTGCTCGTCGGCGACCGGTCGCACGACGTGCTCGGTGCCGCCGCGCACGGGCTGCCCTGCATCGGTGCGGGGTGGGGTCCGGCGCCGCCCGGCGAGCTGGCCGCGGCCGGCGCGGCGGCCGTCGCCGCCACCCCGGCCGACGTGCTGCCGGCACTGGGCGCACTCCCGGGCTGAGCGTGCCCGGCAAACGACGTGGACACCGCGGCCGTCCGGCGGCGACGCTGCCGCCATGACGGCACGCATCTCGCACACCTCGGTCGACTGCTCCGACGCCTACGCGCTCTCGCTGTTCTGGTCGGCGGTGCTGGGGTTCACCGAGGACCCGGACGACCCGAACGAGCCGGCCACGAGGAGTGCATGATCGCCGCGCCGGACGGCGGGCAGCGGCTGCTGTTCATCGAGGTGCCGGAGGCCAAGACGGTCAAGAACCGGCTGCACCTGGACCTGGTGCCGGCCGCCGGGACCCGGGACGAGGAGCTGCAGCGGCTGCTGGAGCTGGGCGTCCGCGAGCTCGACGACCGCCGCCGGCCCGACGGGAGCGGCTGGGTGGTGCTCGCCGACCCCGAGGGCAACGAGTTCTGCATCCTGCGCAGCGACGCCGAGCGGGCCGCGCCCTGACCCACGGCGTCTTGTCAGACCCTGCGGGCACAGTGGGACCGGGTGCACAGAGGTGCTCCGCCGGAAGGGGATCTGCCGTGGAGGTGTGCTGCCGTGATCGGTGAACCGCAGGCGGTCGACCTGGACCTGCTGGACGTGGAGAGCGCGCTGCTGCGGGCGGCCGTGGGCGACTACGCCGTGGAGGCCGCCGTGCTGCTGCTGGCCAACTCCGGCCACTGGCTACCCCGGCTGCAGGCCGCGGGGCTGATCACCATCGCGCTGGACGGCGACGCCGACGGCGGCCCGTGGGCGGCGGTGCAGTGGGCCGACCTGGACGGCGCCCTGCGCCGCGGGGTGATCTCCGGCAGCAGCGGCCAGCTGCGGCTGCTGCGGGCGGCGGCCGGCCTCGCCGACGGCCAGCCGGTCGACCTCGCCGACCTGACCGCGGGGGTGGACCGCGCCGAGCTCACCCTGCTGCTGGCCGCGCTCGCCCACGCGGCGGGCAGCCACGAGCACGCCGAGGTCGTCCGCCCCGACGACGGGGTCGCCGACGCCCGCGTCGTCCTGGGGCCGGTCGTCCCGTGGCCGGTGCGCGAGTGACCCCCGGCTGAGCCCGGCACGGCGGGCCGGGCCGTCGAGGGGTGAAGATCCACCGCCGCGGGCAGGTACCGGGGCATGACCACCCCGACCGGGCTGCCGGACGCCCTGCAGCGGTTGCGCGACTCCGTCGCCGCAGCGCCGCTGGGCCTGGCCACCACCGGCCGCGATGCCGCCGCCCGTACCGCCCGCGCCGTCGTCGACCAGGTCGACGACTACCTCCTGCCCCGCCTGCGCGACCTGGACGCCCCGCTGCTGACCGTCGTCGGCGGCTCGACCGGCGCCGGCAAGTCCACGCTGGTCAACAGCGTGCTCGGCGCCCGGGTCACCACCCCGGGCGTGCTCCGGCCGACGACCCGCTCACCGGTGCTGGTCTGCTCGACCGCCGACGTGGGGTGGTTCTCCGGCGACCGGGTGCTGCCGGGGCTGGCCCGCACCACCGGCGAGGGCGACACCCTCAGCGGCATCACGCTCGTGCCCACCGACGCCCTGCCACCGGGCCTGGCCCTGGTCGACGCCCCCGACGTCGACTCGGTCGTGGAGGCCAACCGCGAGCTCGCCGGGCAGCTGCTGGGGGCCGCCGACCTGTGGGTCTTCGTGACGACGGCGTCCCGCTACGCCGACGCCGTCCCCTGGGACCTGCTGCGGACGGCGCAGGAGCGCGGCACCGCGCTGGCCGTCGTCCTGGACCGGGTGCCGCCCGAGGCGGTCGGTGAGGTCGCCGACGACCTGGCCGCGATGCTGCAGCGCGGCGGGCTGGGCGGCGCCCGGCTGTTCGTCGTCGAGGAGCGGCCGCTGGTCGAGGGGTTCCTGCCGGCCGACCAGGTGGCGCCGCTTCGGGACTGGCTGCACGCGCTCGCCGCCGACCAGGAGCAGCGGGCGGCCGTGGTCCGGCAGACGCTGGCCGGCGCGCTGGAGAGCCTCAGCGGCCGGGTCGACGTCGTCGCCGCCGGCGTCGAGGAGCAGGCGCTGTCCGCCGAGGCGCTGCGGGCCGCCGCGGACGCCGCCTACGCCCGGGCCCGCGCCTCGATCGACGAGGGCGTCGGCAACGGCAGCCTGCTGCGCGGGGAGGTGCTCGCCCGCTGGCAGGAGTTCGTCGGCACCGGCGAGTGGATGCGCAGCCTGCAGGGGCAGGTCGGGAAGCTGCGCGACCGGGTCACCGCGGCGTTCACCGGTCGGCCCAACCCGGCCGCGGACCTGCAGGGCGCGCTGGAGTCCGGCGTCGAGCTGCTGCTGCGGGCCGAGGCCGACCGGGCGGCGGAGAACACCGTCGCCGCCTGGCGCTCGCTGCCCGGCGGCATCGCGCTGATCGGCGGCCGGGAGACCGAGCTGGACGGCGTCTCCCCGGCCTTCACCGGGGTGGCCGCCGACGAGGTGCGGGCCTGGCAGGGCTTCGTGCTGGAGCTGGTCCGCGAGGAGGGCGCGGGCAAGCGGTCGCAGGCCCGGCTGCTGTCCTGGGGCGTCAACGGCGCCGGCGCGGCGCTGATGATCGCCGTCTTCGCCTCCACGGCCGGGCTCTCCGGTGCCGAGGTCGTCATCGCCGGCGGCACCACGGCCGTCGGTCAGCGGCTGCTGGAGGCGGTGTTCGGCGACAACGCCGTCCGGGAGCTCGCGGTGAAGGCCCGCGCCGACCTGGACGCCCGCGCCGACCGGGTGCTGCAGAGGGAGCAGGACCGGTTCACCGAGCTGCTGGCGGACGTCGCGCCCACCCCGGACGCCGCCGCCGAGCTGCGCGCCGCGGTCGCCGGGCTGGCCACCGCCCGCGGGGCCCACGCGTGAGGCTGGGCGGCGGGCGGCGCAGCGAGCTCTCCCTGACCGACCGGCTGTCCGCGCTGCGCGAGGCGGTCGAGGTCGCCGAGGACCGGCTCGAGGTGCCCGAGGTGTCCCGCGCCCGCACCCTGCTGGCCAAGGCCGGCGCCCGCGAGGCGCTCGGCGACGCGACCGTCGTCGCGCTCGCCGGCGCGACCGGCAGCGGCAAGTCCACGCTGTTCAACGCGCTGAGCGGCAGCGAGGTGAGCAGCCCCGGCGTCCGCCGGCCCACCACCGGGGTCGCGCACGCCAGCGTGTGGGGCGAGCACGGCGCCGACCGGCTGCTCGACTGGCTGCAGGTGCCCCGCCGGCACCGGGTCCAGCCGGCCGAGCCCGCGCTGGACGGGCTGGTGCTGCTCGACCTGCCCGACCACGACAGCGTCCGGCTGGAGAACCGGCTGGAGGTCGACCGGCTCGTGGAGCTGGTCGACGTGCTGGTCTGGGTGCTGGACCCGCAGAAGTACGCCGACGCGGCGGTGCACTCGCGGTACCTGGCGCCGCTGGCCGGGCACGCGGGGGTGCTGGTCGTCGTCCTCAACCAGGTCGACCGGCTGGACGACGCCTCGGTCCGGGCCTGCCTCGCCGACCTGCGCGGGCTGCTCGACCGGGAGGGGCTGGCCGCGACGCCCATCGTGCCCACCGCGGCCCGCACCGGGGCCGGGCTGGCCGAGCTGCGCGCCGAGCTCGCCTCCCGGGTGGCCGCCCGGCGGGCGGCCACCGACCGGCTGGCCGCCGACGCCCGGGCCGCCGCGGCCGCGCTGGCCCAGCACTGCGCCCCGGACGCCGGCCAGGACCGCAGCCGGGACCCCGACGAGCGCGAGGGCCTGGCCGACGCGCTGGCGAACGCGGCCGGGGTGCCCGCGGTCGTCAGCGCGGTCGAGCGCTCGGCCCGTCGCCGGGGGAACCAGCACACCGGCTGGCCGGTGCTGCGCTGGACCTCGAAGCTGCGGGCCGACCCGCTGAGCCGGCTGCACCTGGGCGACGAGGCGGCCCGCACCTCGCTGCCCGAGGCCGGTGCGGTGCAGACGGCCGGCATGGACGCCGCGCTGCGCCGGGCCCGGGACGCCGCCGGTCAGGGGCTGCCGCAGGCCTGGCGGGACGAGCTGCGGCGCACCGCGGACCTGCAGGAGGAGCGGCTGGCCGACCGGCTGGACCGGGCCGTCGCCGGCACCGACCTCGGGCCGGACCGGACGCCGATCTGGCAGCGGGCGGTCGGCGGGCTGCAGTGGCTGCTCGCGCTGGTCGCGCTGGCCGGGGCGCTGTGGCTGCTCGGGCTGGTCGGGCTGGGCCTGCTGCAGCTGGACGACGTCGTCCCGCTGCCCCGGGTGGAGGGCATCCCGGTGCCCACCCTGCTGCTGGTCGGCGGGCTGCTCGCCGGCCTGCTGCTGGCGCTGGTGAGCAGACCGCTGGTGCACGCCGGGGCGCGGAGACGGGCCCGGCAGGTGCGCCGGCGGCTGACCGAGCGGGTGGCCGAGGTGGCCGACACCGAGGTGCTGGAGCCGCTGACCGAGGCCCGCGCCGACCACGACCGGTTCTGCGCCGCGGTCACCCGGGCCGGCAGCTGACCTGACCCCGGGACGCTCGTGCTCTGCTGCCTGGTGGGCAGCAGAGCACGAGCGTCACCGGACCGCGGCGGGGTCCGCCTCCGGCGCCGGGAGCGGGGTGGGAGCCGGGCGGCGGGCCTGCAGGGCGAGCCCGGCGACGGCGAGCAGGGCCAGGACGATGACGCCGACGCCGTAGACCTGCGCGGTCCGCTCCAGCCCGATGTGGCCGGCCGCGACGCCCGCGGCGATGGCCGGCAGGCTGAAGCCGAGGTAGCTGACGGTGAACACCGCCGACAGCAGCGAGGCCCGCTCACCCGCCGCGACGCCGCGGGTGACGGTGGCCATCGCGCCGAGGAAGGCCGAGCCGAAGCCGAACCCGGAGATGATCGCGGCGACGAAGAAGAACGCCAGCGAGCCGGTGGCCAGCGCGGCGACGGTGCTGCCGACCCCGGCGGCGAAGACCAGCGCACCGATCACCATCAGCCGGGTCGGCGCCACACCCCGCATGCTCAGCGAGCCGATCAGGCCGGTGCCGTTGAGCGCCAGGATCAGCAGGCTGCCGACCACGTGGTCCTCGACCCCGAAGACGCCCGCGACCAGCGACGGGCCGAGCGAGGCGTACAGACCGCCGAGCGCCCAGGTGGCGATCAGGCAGGGGAGGACGACGATGAACGCCCGGCGCTGCGAGGTGGGCACGCGGACGCTGGGCACCAGCGAGGCCGCCGTGCCGGGCAGCCGCGGCGAGGACTCCGGCAGGAACACCCACACGCCGAGCGCGGCGGCCAGGCACAGCCCGGTGAGCAGCCCGAACACCCAGTCGGTGGGGGAGGGCAGGAACTCCACGGCCAGACCGGCGCCGACCGCGCCGAGGGAGAGGCCGAAGCCGGGCGCGGCGGAGTTGACCAGCGGGCCGAGCGGGCGGTCCGGGCGCTGCAGGTCCAGCAGCGCGGCGCCGAACGCGCCGGTCATCGCACCGGTCGCGAAGCCCTGCACGATCCGGGCGGCGAGCAGCCAGCCGACGCCGTCCGCGGCCAGGAACAGCACCATCGACGCGGCCTCGAGGACCAGCGCCGCGGCCAGCACCGGGCGCCGTCCGACGTGGTCGCTGAGCCCGCCGACCACCAGCAGCGACACCAGCAGCGCGAACGTGTAGACGGCGAAGACGACGGTGATCACGCCCGGGCCGAAGCCGAACTGCTCTGCGTAGACCCGGTACAGCGGCGAGGGCACCCCGGACGCGGCGAGCACGAGCACCAGCAGGACGGCGACGCTCCAGAAGGCAGCGGTCCGGGCGAGCTGTCGACGGGGCACGCTCCGGTGCAAGCCCCAACGGCCCCGTGGTGTTCCCCGCCGTCCCCCGGCCACCCTGCAGCGGGGGGCAGGGTGGTCCTTCAGCCGCCGGGGTAGCGGCGGCTGGTGTAGACGGCGCCGGCCGGGGTGACCCGGGTCTGGGTCGAGCCGATGAGCACCAGGCAGCGCATGTCCACGGTCTCCGGGGCGAAGGCGTCCAGCGTCGTGACGGTGACCGACTCCTCCGGCCCGCCGACGTCCCGGCCGACCACGACCACCGTCTCCGGCTTGCGCACCTCGAGCAGCAGGTCGCGGGCCTCGGCGAGCTGGTGCGGGCGTGCCCTCGACCGGGGGTTGTAGAGCGCGATCACCAGGTCGGCGGCGGCCGCATGCCGGAGCCGGTCCAGGACGACGTCCCAGGGCTTGAGCACGTCGGACAGGCTGAGCACGCAGAAGTCGTGGCCCAGCGGCGCACCGACCCGGGAGGCCACCGCCTGCGCCGCGGTGAGCCCGGGCAGCACCCGCACCTCGACGTCGGCGAACTCCGGCTGCGCGGCCACCTCCAGCACCGCCGCGGCCATCGCGAACACCCCGGGGTCGCCGCTGGAGACGACGGCCACCCGGCGCCCGGTCTGCGCCAGCCGCAGCGCGGCCGCCGCCCGCTCGGCCTCCACCCGGTTGTCGCTCGGGTGCCGGACCTGCCGCGGGTTGGCCGGCACCCGGTCCAGGTAGGGGCCGTAGCCGACCAGGTCGTCGGCGCGGGCCAGCGCCTCGGCGGTCTCCGGCGTCGTCCAGCTGCGCTGCCCGGGCCCGAGCCCGACGACGACGACCTCCCCGACCTCCGCAGGGTTCGGCGCCGAAACCGGTTCCGGGTTCGGCGCCTGAACCGGGGTGAGCTCGGAGGGCAGCAGGGCGAGGGAGAAGTAGGGCACGGTGTCCGGGTCGACGTCGGCCAGCGGGGCGACCCGCTGCCGGTCGGTGGTGGCCCGCTCGACGTAGTACGCCCGGTCGAGCACGCCGGCCTCCTCGAAGGCATCCCGGACGTTGCGGAAGGTCCGCCCCAGCTTCATCACCGCGGCCGAGTCGGTGGTGGCCAGCCACTCGGCCAGCTCCTCGGCGGGCAGCGTGCCGGGCAGCACGGTGAGCACCTCGTCCCGCTCGACCAGCGGCCGGCCGAGCACCGCGGCGGCGCCGCTGACGCTGGTCACGCCGGGCACCACCTCGGTCGGGTACCGGTGCGCCAGCCGCTTGTGCATGTGCATGTAGGAGCCGTAGAAGAACGGGTCGCCCTCGGCGAGGACGACGACGTCCCGGCCGGCGTCCAGGTGCGCGGCCAACCGGGCGGCGGCGGCCTCGTAGAACTCGTCGATGGCCCCCTGGTAGCCGCCGGGGTGGTCGGTGGTCTCCGTGGTCACCGGGTAGACCAGCAGCTCCTCGACTTGCCCCTCGCGCAGGTACGGCGCGGCGAGGGCGCGGGCCACCGACCGGCCGTGCTGGGCGGCGTGGAACGCGACGACGTCGGCCGCGCCGATCAGCCGCGCGGCCTTGACCGTGACCAGCTCCGGGTCGCCGGGGCCGAGCCCCACCCCGTACAGCCGGCCGGTCACTCGACGTCGCTCGCGATGGCGTTGACGGCGCCTGCGGTGATCGCACTGCCCCCGCGCCGGCCGCGCACCACCAGGTGCTCGAGGTCCGAGGCGGCCAGCGCCTCCTTGGACTCCACGGCGCCGATGAAGCCGACCGGGATGCCGATGACCGCGGCCGGCCGGGGCGCGCCGTCGGCGACCATCTCCAGCAGGTGGAACAGCGCGGTCGGGGCGTTGCCGATGGCGACGACGGCGCCGTCGAGGCGGTCGCCCCACAGGTGCATGGCCGCTGCGGTGCGGGTGGTGCCCAGCTCGCGGGCCAGGTCGGGGGTGCGCGGGTCGTTCAGCGTGCAGACCACGTCGTTGTCCTTGGGCAGCCGGCGGCGGGTGACGCCGGAGGCCACCATCTGCGCGTCGCAGAGCACCGGGGCTCCGGCGTCCAGCGCCTCGCGGGCCCGCTCGACGACCCGGGGGGAGAACACGACGTCGTCGACCAGGTCGACCTGCCCGCAGGCGTGGATCATCCGCACCGCCACCCGGGCCACGTCGGCCGGCAGCCGGGAGAGGTCGGCCTCGGCGCGGATGGTCGCGAAGGACTGCCGGTAGATCTCGGCGCCGTCGTGCTCGTAGTCGTACATCAGTCCTCTTCGATCCGGTAACCGGTGGGCGTGGCGACGACGTCGACCACGTCGCCCTGGGGCCGGCCGCACCGGCGCTCGCAGCCCACCCAGTGCTGCCGGGCGCCGTCTGCGGGGAGCGTCCCGGCGCGGACGGCGGCGGTGGCGTCGGCGCGGACGTCGGCCAGCGCCTTGGCGCAGCCCGGTCGGCCGGCGCACGTGGTCACCTGCAGCCAGGGGCTGGCCTCGTCGAACACCACGCCGGTGCGGAACAGGTCGACCGCGGCGTCGTCCACGGCGTCCTCGGCGAGGTCGGGGACGACGACGCTGCGCCACGGGGTCAGCTGCACCTCGGCGGCCAGCCGGGCGAGCATGTCGGCCTGGTCGGCGCTGAGCCGCCCGAGCGGGAGGACGCCGATCAGCGCCGTCCGGCCGTCGAGCTGCCCGGCCGCGCCCACCGGGCCGGTGACCGGGGCCTCGGGCACCCGCACCCGGGGGCCGTCCTGGCCGCCCAGTCGGGCGGCGACCCGGGCAGGGCCGTCGGTGAGCTCGGCGAGCCGCCAGGCCGAGGACCCCTGGTCGACGCGCTCGGCGAGGAAGGCCCGTGCGGCGGCCAGCGCCAGCGCGACGGCGTCCGCGGGCGCGGCCCGCAGCCCGGAGTCGGTGCCGGCCAGGATGAGCGCGACGGTGCCGGGGGAGAGGGCGAGCAGGCCGACGTCCCCGCCCAGCCCGGCGACGTCGCCCCGGCCGTCGTCCAGGGTGGCGAGGAACCGGCCGGGCAGCCCGGCGAGGACGGGGTCGGCCCGGAGCCCGGCGTCCAGGTCGCGCACCCACGGCCGGACGTCGACGTGGCCCGCGGCGGTCCGGCCGGACAACGTGCTGGCCAGCACGTTCCGCACCCGCTCGTGCGTCTCGCTGGGCAGCAGCCCGGCGTCGGCCAGCCGGGCGCCCAGCTCGGCCTCCGCGCCCGGCGCCAGGCCGCGCAGCTGCAGGTTGCCGCGGCTGGTCAGCTCCAGGTGCCCGTCGCCGAGCTCGCGCGCCGCCGCCGCCAGCGCCCGCAGCTGCTCGGCGTCCAGCGTGCCGCCGGGCACCCGCACCCGGGCGAGCCCGCCGTCGGCCGCGGCGTGGGTCTGCAGCGCGCCGGGGCAGGCGTCGACGCGGTCCCGGGAGGGTGCGGCGGCGGGGAGGGCGGGAGATGACATGGCGCCCGCGAGGCTACTTCCCACCCGCCCCGGGGGCTCACCCCCGGCCGCCGCCCTCCGCAGGCGGTCGCCGGCCCCGGCGCCGGCGCTCCCGGTGGGGAGCGGCGCGGTCGGGTCGGCCCGGATCGCAGAAGGAGAGCAGGGCCAGCCCCCGCCCGGACGTCGATGCCACGCTCGTGCCGTCAGCCCAGCGACGCGCGGTCGAAGGACATCCACACCGCGCGCCGGTCGGCCCGGGTGCGCACCTCGGCCATCGCCGTCACCCGGCGCTGCTGGTCGGGGGTGGCGCGGTGCTCGACCACGGCCAGCTCTGCGTCGCGCATGGCGCGCTCCGCGGCCCGCTCCGCAGGGGTCTCGGGCAGCTGCTGGCTGGTGTCCTCGTCGTCGGGGACGTCCCCGCCGCCCTCGGCCCGGTAGGGGCTGTCGGGGGGCAGGTTCCCGCTCACCCGGCCGTAGGCGCCCAGGGTCAGCAGCACCAGCCCGGCGACGATCGAGAAGATCACGTTGGCCATGGAGAAGGCCAGGACGTTCAGGTCGGTCTCCAGCACCGCGAGGTTCGCCAGCGCGGAGACCAGGAACAGCACGCCGATGACCAGCATCGTCGTGGACGCCACCCGGGAGCTGCGGAACGCCGCGACGACCAGGACGAGTGCGGTGACCAGCGAGATGGTCGACAGCAGCCCGTTGGACGACAGCCCGGCCACCCGCTGGCCGTCGGTGGAGAAGTAGGCCAGGCCGTTGACGAGGCCGAGGACGCCGAACGCGGCGATCACCGCGGCGACGACGACCGCGCCGATCCGGTGGACGGCGGGGACGAGCCCCGCCTCCTCCCCGTCGGCCGAGGAGGACCAGTGCGGCAGGTGCAGGGCGTGGGTCATCTCAGGAACTCCGGAGGGGAGTCGGTACCGGGGCCGGGTGGCGTCCGGCGACGGTGAGCTACCCACTCAGTGCGGATCAACTCGGTTGGACACGACTTTTCCGGTTCCGCTGCCCCGATCCCGGTCGGGAAGCTCTGCGGCCGACGTCTGGTTGGGGGCCGTGGAAGGAGCGCCATGACCCAGCCCGACGCCCGTCAGCCGCACGACATCGACCTGCACTCCGAGTACCTCCGCGCCGACCTGTTCCTCGCCATGGGCCAGCCCATCGAGGCGGCCAAGGTGCTGGAGGGGGTGCTCGAGGCCGAGCCGGACAACCAGGCCGCCCTCGAGCTGCTCGCCCGCAGCTACTTCGGGTCCGCCCAGCTCACCCGGGCCGAGACGTCGCTGACCCGCCTGGTGGAGCTGGCCCCGGCCAACGGCTGGGCCCGCCGGGCGCTGGCCCGCACGCTGGAGCGGCAGAGCCGCGCGGCGGACGCCACCGTGCACCACCGGGTGGCCGACGCGCTCGGCGCCTGACGAAGGACCTGCTCACCCACGGGGCGGCACCCTCCCGACGAGGGTGCCGCCCCGCGTCACGTCCCGAGCCCGGCGCCGAAGGTCCGGGCGTCCGACCGGCGGCGCAGCCTGCCCAGCACCCGCCCGGCGGCCAGCACCGCGGGGTGGGGCAGGGCCAGGTGCCGCTCCGCACCGGTGGGCAGGCCGGCCATCACCCAGCCCAGGGCGGCCGGGACGTCCCGCGCCCGGTACTGCGTGGCCAGGTGGTCGCGGTCCACCCGGTCCCAGTCCGACTGCTGCAGGTGCTGCTGGACGAGCACCATCCCGACCCGTTCCTCGTGGGCCAGGTGCGCACCGAGCGTCGCCTGCAGGCCGTCGACGGCGGCGCACAGCCGCGGGTGGGTGCTCGGTGCCACGGACCCGGCGGCGAGTGCGCGCAGCCCGGCCGTGCACCCGGCCAGCAGGGGGTCGAGATCGGCGTGCTCCGCCTCGAGGGCGGCGAGGGCGGCGGGGTCCGCGCCGCGCTCGGCGAGCAGCGGCCAGAGCCCGGCGTCCTCGCCGGCATGGTGCTTGTGCAGGACGTCGGCGAACAGCGTGAACCGGCGGGACAGCCGGTTCCAGGTGACGAGGTCGGCCACCGGCGTGCGGGGGACCGCCGCGGCGAACGCGGCCAGGTCGCGCCGGAAGCCCCAGTGGACGAGGTACATCGTGGCGAGGTCGACCGGGCCGTCGGGTGCCGCGGCCTGACCGGGGACGCGGAGCGGGCTGGGGCTGCGGGACGCACGGAGCACGCGTCGACTCCTCGGGGCCGGGCGGGGGGGGCGCGGCAGGAGAGCCGCACGACCGGGTTACGGGCCCCGGCCCCTCCCGGTTCACCCCGGCGCACCGGCGGGGACGGTCGTACGGTGCGCCGTCGCAGCGCGTGACCCCGTCGCGGCGGAGGAGCAGGTCGGCTGCTAGACGACGAGGTTCAGCAGCAGGACCCCGATCAGGCCGACCACCGAGATCAGGGTCTCCATCACCGACCAGCTCTTGATGGTCTGCCCGACGGTCATCCCGAAGTACTCCTTGACCAGCCAGAAGCCCGCGTCGTTGACGTGGGAGAAGAACAGCGAGCCCGCGCCCACGGCGAGGGCGAGCAGCGCGACGGTCGGGGAGTCCAGCCCCTCGGCCAGCGGGGCGACGATGCCCGCCGCGGTGATCGTCGCGACCGTCGCCGAGCCGGTGGCCAGCCGGATGCCGACGGCGACCAGCCAGCCCAGCAGCAGCGGGGAGAGGTCGGCGCCCTCGGCGGCGTCGGCGATCAGACCGCTGATCCCCGAGTCGACGAGCAGCTGCTTGAACCCGCCGCCGGCGGCGACGATCAGCAGGATGCCGGCGATGGCGGGCAGCGAGCCGCCGATCGTGTCCGAGATGCGCTGCCGGCCGAAGCCGACCGCCGTCCCGAGGGTGAACATGGCGACCACGACGCCGATCAGCAGGGCGATGACCGGGGTGCCCAGCGTGTTGGAGACCGTCCGCAGCGCGGTGCCCTCGTCGAGGGTCAGCTCGCCGATGGCGCCGAGGCCCATCAGCACCACCGGCAGCAGCACGGTGGCGACCGTGGCCCCGAAACCGGGCTGACGGCGGGCGCCCTCGGCGGGGCGGGCGCTGTCGCCGGTGTCGAGGAGGTCGCGCTCCTCGGCGTCCGTCGTCCCGGCGCCGGCCGTGCCGGTCTCCCGGCCGCCCACCGCCGCGCCGACCAGCGCGGTCGGGGTGGCCACGTGCAGCCGCCTGCTGATGAAGCTGCCGAACACCGGCCCGGCGACGATGACCGCCGGGACCGCCAGGACCAGCCCGAACAGCAGCACCAGGCCCAGGCTGGCGCCGAGCGCGTCGATGGCGACGAGCGGCCCCGGGTGCGGGGGGACGAACCCGTGCAGCACCGACAGCCCGGCCAGGGCGGGGATGCCGACCCGGAGCACCGGCTGCTCGCTGCGGTGGGCGACCAGCAGCACGATCGGGATGAGCAGGACCACGCCGATCTCGAAGAACAGCGGGATGCCGATCAGCGCCGCCACCCCGCCCATCGCCCACGGGAGCGCCCGCGGGCTGACCCGGTCGACGATCCGGTTGACCACCCGGTCGGCGCCACCCGAGGCGGTGAGCAGGCCCCCGATCATGGCGCCGAGCGCGATGAGCAGCCCGACGTTGCCGACGGTGGAGCCGACCCCTGCGGAGAAGCTGGCGACGATGTCGCTGACCCCCACCCCGGCCACCACCCCGAGCACCGCCGACCCCAGGATCAGCGCGAGGAACGGGTGCACCTTGAGCACGGTGATCAGCACGACCACCACGGCGATGCCGAGCAGGGCGGCGACCACGAGCAGCGGCTGGCTGCTGGTGTGGTCGACCTCGGCGGCCAGGACGGTCATCGCTGCTCGGGCCGTGCGGTCGACGTCATGATCACAGTCTCGACCCGTTGGTTGCAGCGCAGCAACTGGACGCCGACGGTGACGGTGAGCAAGCGGACGAGTTCGATCAGCGATTGACCACGGGCGGTCAACACCGCACGCTGTCGCACACGAACCGCACAACCGGAGAGGGTCACAATGCCGTCACCCACGTCCCACCGCCGCACCGCGGCAGCCGGCGCCCTGCTGGCGCTGGGCCTGCTCGCGCCGGCGTTCACCGGCACCGCCCAGGCGGCGCCACCGCCGTCGGCGGGCGCGCAGGCCTCGATCGAGCCCGTGATCGACGCGAACTTCCCCGACCCCGACATCCTGGTCGTCGACGGCGTCTACCACGCCTACGCGACGAACAACGAGGGGCAGAACGTCCAGCACCAGACCTCGACGGACCTGGTCCACTGGACGCCGCAGCCCGACGCCGCGCCGGTGCTCGGCGACTGGGTCGGCCCGTGCTCCTTCGCCCCGGGCGGGGCGACCGACAACTGCGTGTGGGCCCCCGAGGTCAGCGCCGTCGAGGGCGGCTACGCGCTGTACTACACCGCGCGTGACGAGAGCTCGCAGCTCCAGTGCATCGGGGTGGCGACGTCCGCCTCGCCGAACGGCCCCTTCGTGCCCGTGGGCACCGAGCCGCTGGTCTGCCCCACCGGGCAGGACGGGACGCCGGCGCTCGGTGGCGCCATCGACGCCAGCACCTACCGCGAGGGCGGTCAGCTGTACCTGCTGTGGAAGGCCGACGGCAACTGCTGCGCGGGCAAGACGGCGATCATCTACCTCCAGCCGCTGTCGGCCGACGGCACCACGCTCACCGGCCCGCCGACCGAGCTGATCCGCCGCGACCAGCCGTTCGAGGGCAACGTCGTCGAGGCGCCGACGCTGGTGGAGCGGAACGGCACCTACTACCTCTTCTACTCGGCGAACGACTTCGCCGGGGGCGGGTACCGCACCAACTACGCCACGTCGACCAGCCTCACCGGGCCGTACGTGAAGTCGCGCACCGAGCTGATGACCACCGACCGGTTCCAGGGCGACGTCCGGGGCCCCGGGGGTCAGGACGTCGTCACCAACCCCGACGGCAGCACCTCGATCGTCTTCCACGGCTGGGACCCGACCTACTCCTACCGCGCGATGTACGTCAGCGACCTGGACTGGTCCGCGACCGGCGTCCCGTCGGTCGCGGCGGCCTCGACCCGCTACCAGGCCGAGGACGGCGTGGTCACGAACGCGCGGGTCGTGGCCGACGACACCGCCTCCGGGCTGGCCAAGGTCGGCGGGCTGGACGCTCCGGACAGCTCGGTGACGGTGCAGGTGTACGCGGAGAAGGCCGGACCGGCGACGCTGGGCATCCGCTACGCCAACGGGTCGGTGGACGCGACCGGCCCGGTGCTGGCGACCGACACCCTCACGGTGAACGGCCGCAGCGCCGGCACGGTGACCTTCCTGCACACCACCTGGGGCAACTGGCAGCTGCTGGAGCAGCAGGTGAAGCTGCAGAAGGGCTGGAACACGGTCACCCTGACCAAGGCCACGGCCTTCGCCGAGATCGACGCGATCGACGTGTACGCCGCCGACCACGGCCCCGCCCCGAGCGCCCCGCCGGTGGTCCCGGCGACCGCCGTCCGGTACGAGGCCGAGGACGGCGTGGTCACCCACGCCCGGGTCGTCGACGACCCCAACGCCTCGGCCGGGGCCAAGGTCGGCGGTCTGGACTTCGCCGACAGCTCCGTCACCCTGCAGGTGTTCGCGGACAAGGCCGGGCCGGCGACGCTCGGCATCCGCTTCGCCAACGGCTCGGACCGGGGCGGCTACCCGGTCGAGTCGACCGACACCGTCACGGTCAACGGCCAGGACGCCGGCGTGGTCACCTTCTGGCACACGCGCTGGGACAACTGGACGACGGTGGAGCACCCGGTGAAGCTGCAGAAGGGCTGGAACACGGTCACCCTGACCCGCGGCACCTTCTACGCCGAGCTGGACGCGGTCGACGTGTACTGACCGCGGCAGCCACGACGGGCCCTCGGCCGGGGAGCACCCCCGGCCGGGGGTCCGTCGTGCTCTCGGGGCCTGTGGTGTGCTGGGTGCTCCCCAGCGCCCCGACGCGAGCCCCCGTGCTCGGCCAGGAGAGACCCGCCCCGATGAACCGCCGCACCGCCCCGCGCCTGCTGCTCACCCTCGCCGTCGCCGTCTCGCTGACCGCGTGCGGCGGGGACGACGAGGGCTCCTCCGCCGCCTCGGGTGGGACGTCCTCGTCGTGCGAGAGCCGGCCGCCGACGACGGAGGCCCCGGCCGGGGTCTCGGCCGACCTCGCGGTGAAGCCGGAGGCGCCCTGCTACGACGCCGCGCCCCCGGCCGACCTGGTGGTCAGCGACGTGGTGGTCGGCACCGGCGCGGAGGCCGTCGCGGGCAGCACCGCCACGATGAAGTACGTCGGCGCGTTCTACGAGACCGGCGAGGAGTTCGACTCCTCCTGGAGCCGCGGGGCGGACGAGACCTTCCCGGTCACCGTCGGCGCCGGGCAGGTCATCGAGGGCTTCGACCAGGCGGTCGAGGGGATGCAGGTGGGCGGCCGGCGGATGGTCGTCATCCCCAGCGACCTCGGGTACGGCCCGAACGGCTCCGGGCCCATCCCCGGGGACGCGACGCTGGTCTTCATCATCGACTGCGTCGGCGTCGCCTGACCCGCGGCGTCAGAGCAATCGGGCGCGGCCGGCCTGCACCCCCGCGACGGCCTGGACGACCAGCACGCCGAGCAGCACGACCAGCGGCGCGGTCCAGCTGCCGGTCGCGTCGTGCAGGGCACCGAGCAGGATCGGACCCGCAGCGGCCAGGGCGTACCCGACCGACTGGGCCATCCCGGACAGGGCCGCGGCCTGGTGGTGGTCGCGGGTCCGCAGCCCGAACAGCGACAGGGCGAGGACGATGCACGCCCCACCGCCGGCGCCGGCGACGACGATCCACAGCAGGGAGGCCCCGGGCAGGGCCAGCTGGCCGGCGATCGCGGTGGCGAACAGCCCGGTCGCACCCAGGAGGAGCCACCGCTGGTCGGGGAAGCGGGGGATCAGCCGCGCCGTCGCCAGGTTGCTGAGCAGCCCGGCGACCTGCATGGCGAACAGGTGCCAGCCCGCCGCGGCGGCGGAGACGCCGTGGGCCCGTTCCACCGAGGGCCACCAGGTGATCAGCGTGTAGTAGATCGTCGACTGCATGCCCATGAAGACGGTGACCTGCCAGCCCAGGGCGCTGCCCCACGGTGACCGGTGCCGGACCGCGGCCGACGTCGCCGCTGGCGGGACGGTGCGGCGGCGCAGCTGGGGGAGGAAGACGGCCAGCGCGATCAGCCCGAGCCCGGCCCAGATGCCGAGCGCGAGCCGCCAGCCGTGCTGGGTGGTGCCGGCCAGGGGGACGGCGAACCCGGACGCCAGCGCCGCGGCGGCGCCCTGGACCGAGGAGTAGAGACCGGTGACCTGGCCGATCCGGTCCGGGTACTCCCGCTTGACCAGGGACGGCAGCAGCACGTTGATCACCGCGATGGCGATGCCGAGGAAGGCGGTGCCCACCCACAGCGCGGGGGTCGAGGGCAGCGAGCGGACCACCGTCGCCACCGCCAGGACGGCGAGCGCCGCACCCAGCGCCCGTTCGGTGCCGATCCGGCGGGCGAGGGCCGGTGCGACGGGGGAGACGACCGCGAAGGCGACGAGCGGGAGGCTGATCAGCACCGACGCGGTCGCACCGCCGATGTCCAGGTCGGTGCGGACGTCCTCGATGACCGGGCCGACCGAGGTGATCGCAGCCCGGAGGTTGGCCGCGATGAGCAGGATGCCGGCCAGCAGCAACCCGGAGCGGGGGGCCGCACCGACCCGGACACCGGTCGCCGTACCGCTCGCCATGGGGGGTCTCCTCGTCGTCGAGGCGGGCTGCCGACGGGTTTCGCTGGGCAACCGAGCCGCGGGTCACGGTAACCGGCGGCTGCCCGGGGGTCCGCCGGGTAGCGTCTGGGTCACCCACGGCAGTGCAGCAGGGAAGCCGGTGCGAGCCCGGCGCGGTCCCGCCACTGTGACCCCACCTCGGGGGAGCCAGACACCTCGGCTGCCGTGACCGACGACCCGGGGCGCGGACCCCGAGGGAGGCACGGCCTTGAGCTCTCGCACCTACACCCTGCTGTCGACGTCGGACACCGACCTGCTGTCGGCCCGGTCCTGCCCGGCCGACTGGCGGCTGGGCAACCCGACCCGGCTCGGCGCGGCCGGGATGGTCGAGCTCGCCATCGGCAGCGACCTCGTCGTGGTCCGGATCCTCGGGGTGCGGCGGCAGTACGAGGAGATGCTGGCCCCGCTGCTGGCCGGGCCGGCGCCGGTCGTCGTCCTCGGCGGGGAGACCGTGCCCGACGCCGAGCTGATGGAGCTGTCCACCGTCCCGATGGGCGTGGCCACCGAGGCGCACGGCTACCTCGCGCAGGGTGGCCCGGACAACCTGGCGCAGCTGCACCGCTTCCTCGGCGACACCGTGCTGCTCGAGGGCGAGGGCTTCGAGCCGCCGTCCGTGGCACCGGAGTGGGGGGTCCTGGAGCGGGAGAGCCGGGGGACCGGTCCGACCGTCGCCGTCCTGTACTACCGGGCGCACCACCTGTCCGGGAACACCGCCTTCGTCGAGGCGCTGTGCACGGCCATCGAGGACGCCGGCGGCCGCGCGCTGCCGGTGTTCACCGCCTCGCTGCGCACCGTCGAGCCGGGCCTGGTCGACGTCCTGCGCACCGCCGACGCCCTCGTCGTCACCGTGCTCGCCGCCGGCGGGTCGCGGCCGGCCACCGCGCAGGCCGGCGGGGACGACGGCGCCTGGGACGTCGGCGAGCTGGCGAAGCTGGACGTCCCGGTGGTGCAGGGGCTGTGCCTGACCTCGAGCCGGGCCGACTGGGCGGCCAGCGACGACGGGCTCTCCCCGCTGGACGTGGGCAACCAGGTCGCCATCCCCGAGTTCGACGGCCGGCTGATCAGCGTGCCGTTCTCCTTCAAGGAGACCGACGCCGACGGGCTGACCTCCTACGTCGCCGACCCCGAGCGGGCCGCCCGGGTCGCCGGCACCGCGGTCGCGCACGCCCGGCTGCGGCACACCCCGCCCGGCGAGCGCCGGATCGTGGTGATGCTGAGCGCCTACCCGACCAAGCACGCCCGGATCGGCAACGCGGTCGGCCTGGACACCCCGGCGTCCGTCGTCCGGCTGCTGGCCGCGATGCAGGGTCAGGGGTACGACATCGGCCCGTTCGACGGCCCGGACGCGCTGCCCGGCGTCGCAGACCTGGACGGCGACGCGCTGGTGCACGCGCTCATCGCCGCGGGCGGGCAGGACGAGAACTGGCTCACCGAGGAGCAGCTGAGCGGCAACCCGGTGCGGATCTCCGCCGCCGAGTACCAGCGGCACTTCGACACCCTGCCTGCCGAGCTGCGCGCGGCGATGGAGGAGCACTGGGGCCCCGCCCCCGGGTCGCTGTTCGTCGATGACGGGCACGTCGTCTTCGCCGCGCTGCGGGCCGGCAACGTCGTGGTGATGGTCCAGCCGCCGCGCGGCTTCGGGGAGAACCCGATCGCGATCTACCACGACCCGGACCTGCCGCCCTCGCACCACTACCTGGCCGCGTACTGGTGGCTCCGGTCGGTGTTCGGCGCGCACGCGATGGTGCACGTCGGCAAGCACGGCAACCTCGAGTGGCTGCCCGGCAAGACCGTCGGGATGTCAGCGGCCTGCGGGCCGGACGCCGCGCTCGGCGACCTGCCGCTGGTCTACCCGTTCCTGGTCAACGACCCGGGTGAGGGCACCCAGGCCAAGCGCCGGGCGCACGCCACCCTGGTCGACCACATGGTCCCGCCGATGGCCCGGGCCGACTCCTACGGCGACATCGCCCGGCTGGAGCAGCTGCTCGACGAGCACGCCAACATCGCCGCGATGGACCCGGGCAAGCTGCCCGCCGTCCGGCAGCAGATCTGGACGCTGCTGCAGGCCGCCAAGCTCGACCACGACCTGGGCCTGGCCGAGCGGCCGGAGGACGACCACTTCGACGAGATGATCCTGCACGTCGACGGCTGGCTGTGCGAGATCAAGGACTCCCAGATCCGCGACGGCCTGCACGTGCTGGGCACCCCGCCCTCCGGGCAGGACCGGGTCGACCTGGTGCTGGCGATGCTGCGGGCGCGGCAGATCTGGGGCGGGGCGGTGGCGCTGCCCGGCCTGCGCCAGGCCCTCGGGCTGACCGAGGACGGCACGGCCGGGCTGCACGAGACCGACCGGGTCGAGGCGCTCGCCGAGGCGCTGGTCGCCGGCATGGAGGAGCGCGGCTGGACCGCAGCGGCCATCGCCGACGTGGTCACCGGCGTCCTGGGGACGACGGACGACCAGGTCACGGAGGTGCTCCGGTTCGCCGTCGACGAGGTCGTGCCGCGGCTGGAGCGCACCACCGACGAGCTGGACATGACGCTGCACGCCCTCGAGGGCGGTTACGTGCCGGCCGGGCCCTCGGGCTCGCCGCTGCGCGGGCTGGTCAACGTGCTGCCGACCGGCCGGAACTTCTACTCCGTCGACCCGCGGGCGATCCCGTCACGGCTGGCCTGGGAGACCGGGTCGGCGATGGCCGAGTCGCTGGTCGAGCGCTACCAGGCCGACCACGACGGGCAGTTCCCGCGCTCGGTGGGGCTGTCGGTGTGGGGGACCTCGGCGATGCGGACCTCCGGCGACGACGTGGCCGAGGTGCTGGCGCTGCTCGGCGTCCGGCCGGTCTGGGACGACGCCTCCCGGCGGGTCACCGGCCTGGAGCCGATCGACCTGGACGAGCTGGGCCGGCCGCGGATCGACGTCACGGTGCGGATCAGCGGCTTCTTCCGGGACGCCTTCCCGCACGTGGTGACCATGCTCGACGACGCGGTCACCCTGGTGGCGGGGCTCTCCGAGGCCCCGGAGCAGAACTACGTGCGCGACCACGTCGAGGCCGATCTCGCCGCGCACGGCGACCGGCGGCGGGCGACCACCCGGGTGTTCGGCTCCAAGCCGGGTGCCTACGGGGCCGGGCTGCTCTCGCTCATCGACTCCCGGGACTGGCGCGGTGACGCCGACCTGGCCGAGGTCTACGCGGTGTGGGGCGGCTACGCCTACGGCCGCGACCTGGACGGCGTGAACGCCCGGCCGGACATGGAGGCCGCCTACAAGCGGATCGCAGTGGCCGCAAAGAACGTCGACACCCGCGAGCACGACATCGCCGACTCCGACGACTACTTCCAGTACCACGGCGGGATGGTGGCCACCGTCCGCGCGCTGACCGGCAGCTCACCGGAGGCCTACATCGGCGACTCCACCCGGCCCGAGCAGGTGAGGACCCGGTCGCTGGTCGAGGAGACCTCCCGGGTGTTCCGCGCCCGGGTGGTCAACCCCAAGTGGCTGGCCGCCATGCGCCGGCACGGCTACAAGGGCGCCTTCGAGCTGGCCGCGACCGTCGACTACCTGTTCGGCTACGACGCCACCACCGGCGTGGTCGCCGACTGGATGTACGAGAAGCTCGCGCAGACCTACGTGCTCGACCCCGAGAACCGGGAGTTCATGGAGAAGTCGAACCCCTGGGCGCTGCACGGCATCGCCGAGCGGCTGCTGGAGGCCGTCGACCGCAAGATGTGGGCCGAGCCGGACCCGGCGCTGCTCGCCGAGCTGCAGCAGGCCTACCTCGACACCGAGGGCGACCTGGAGGGCGGCGACACCCCCGCGCGATCGGTCGTCCGATGAGTTCCCCGCCGTGCTGCGGTCTGGTGCTGCATGGCGACGACCCTGCTGGCGATCGGCACCCGCAAGGGGCTCTGGCTCGCGACGAGTGAGGACCGGCGCAGCTGGTCGCTGTCCTCCCCGCACTTCCTGATGACCGAGGTGCCCAGCGTGGGCATCGACGTCCGCGGCGGGCGCACCCGGCTGATGATCGGCGTGCGCTCGGAGCACTTCGGGCCGACGGTCGTGCACTCCGACGACCTCGGCGTCAGCTGGGACGAGCCCGCCGACGGCGCGATCAGCTTCCCGGCCGACACCGGCGCGGCGGTGGAGCGCATCTGGCAGCTGCAGCCGGACTCCGCCGACCGGCCGGGCGTCGTCTGGGCCGGCTGCGAGCCGATCTCGGTGTGGCGCTCCGACGACGGCGGCGACTCCTTCGCGCTCTGCCGGGGCCTGTGGGACCACCCGCACCGGTCGGAGTGGGGCGCGGGCTACGGCGGGGCGGCGGCGCACTCCGTCCTCCCCGGGCCCGACGGCACGGTGCACGTCGCGATGAGCACCGGCGGGGTCTACCGGACGCGGGACGCCGGCGCCTCGTGGCAGCCGCGCAACGCAGGGATCAGCGCGTACTTCATGCCCGGGCCGGCGCCGGAGTTCGGGCAGTGCGTGCACAAGATCGCCCGGGACGCCGTCGACCCGCGGCGGCTGTACGCGCAGAACCACCACGGCGTCTACCGCTCCGACGACGACGGCGACTCGTGGACCTCGATCGCCGACGGGCTGCCCTCGGACTTCGGCTTCGTGATGCTGGCGCACCCCCGCCGAGGTGGGACGGTCTGGGTGGTGCCGCTGGTCGCCGACGGCGAGCGGATCCCGCCCGGCGGTGAGCTCGCGGTGCACCGCAGCGACGACGCCGGGTCGAGCTGGCGCCGGCTGACCGACGGGCTGCCGGCGCACGAGTACAACGCGGTGCTGCGCGACGCCGCCTGCGTCGACGCCGGTGACCCGGTCGGCGTGTACGTCGGCACCCGCGGCGGCGAGGTCTACGCCAGCGCCGACGAGGGGGAGACCTTCACGACCGTCGCCTCCCACCTGCCCGACGTGCTCTGCGTGCGGGCGGCGGTGCTGCCGTGACCGTCCAGGTGCTGCTCCCGCGGCTGCTGGCCGAGTGCGCCGGCGGCCGGACGTCGATGGCGCTGGACGCGCCGGCGCCGGCGACCGTCGGCGCGCTGCTGGACCTGCTCGCCGCCGAGCACCCGGTGCTCGGCCGCCGGGTCCGGGACGAGACCGGGGCGCTGCGCCGGCACGTCAACGTCTACGTCGACGGGGAGGAGGTCCGGCGGCTGTCCGGACTGGGCACCCCGGTGCCGGCCGACGCCGAGGTGATGGTGGTGCAGTCCGTCGCCGGTGGCTGAGCGCGACGGCGCGCCGTGCCTGCGCGCGCCGAGCCCGTCCGGCGGGCTGGCGGTCGCGCCGGGGAGGACGGTGACGGGATGGGGATCCTCAGCAGGTTGACGGGCTCGGCGAAGAGCACCGGCAAGAAGAGCACCGGTGCCCGCAGCACCGGGGCGCGCAGCACCGCTACGCGCAGCACCGGGGCGGGCGGCACCGGGCGGCGCAGCACCACGGGCAAGGGCATGGGCGGCGGCCTGGGCGGTCGGGGCACCGACGACCGGGGCCTGACCGGGCGCTCGTTCGGGGGCTTCCGCTCCCGCGGCAAGGCCGGCACCGGCAAGGCCACCACCGGCGGGCAGCCCCGCAGCGGACGGTCCTTCAAGGGCTTCGGCACCCGCGGTCAGGCCGGGAGCGGGCGCACCGCGGCGAAGCCCTCCGGCGGGATCGGCAAGATGTTCCGGCGCTGAGGGTCAGCCCACCAGCACCGCGGCGGCCAGCAGGGTGACCGTGGCGGTCACCTCGCCCATCGCGCCCATCACGTCCCCGTTGACCCCGCCGAGGCGGGCCTCCGCGCGGCGCCGCAGCGCGCCGGCAGCCAGCCACCCCAGGGCCGTGGCGCCGACCAGGGCTCCGGCCCGCCCCCAGCCGTGCCCGGTGGCGAGGACGACGGCGACGACCGCCGCCAGGGAGACCACGACGCTGCCGGCCAGCCAGCGCCGGGAGACGGTGCCGGCGACGGCGGCGCCCAGCGTGGAGCCCTCGGCGATCGGCGCGCCGGCCAGCCCGGTGCCGGCCATCGCCACCCGGGCCCCGACCACCGCCGCCGGCAGGGCGAGCCAGCCCCCGTCGACGCCGAGCAGCTGAGCCGTGCAGGCCACCTGCAGCAGCAGGGTCAGCACGAGGGTGGCCACGCCGAACGGGCCGACGTCACCGGCCCGCATCACCTGCAGGGCGCGCTCCCGCCCGCGCAGCGGGCCCAGGCCGTCGGCGGTGTCGGCCAGGCCGTCCAGGTGCAGGCCGCGGGTGAGCGCGGCCAGCACGACCACGGCCAGCACGGCGCCGACCAGCGGGCTCGCGTACCGCCCGCCGAGCCACCCCACCGCGGTGGCCAGCGCGCCGAGGACCAGCCCGACCAGCGGCGCCCACGGCAGCACGCCGCGGGCCGAGGACGCCGCCGGCACCCGGACGACGCTGAGCACGGCGAAGGCCTCGGCGGGGCCGGACCAGGGGCGGCGGGGCGCGGAGCTCACCGGTCCACCCCCGGACGGCGACGGTGCGCGCCCCCGGGGCGGGTCACCGGAGGCGCTGGGGGAGGCCGGCGACGACGAACCACACCTGGTCGGCGGTGGCCGCCAGCCGCTGGTTGACCGAGCCGAGGGTGTCCCGGAACAGCCGGCCGGCGCGGGTCTCGGGCACCACGCCCAGGCCGACCTCGTCGCTGACGGCCACCACGTGCGCGGGCGTCATCACCCAGTTGTCGACCAGCGCGTCGCAGCGGCCGGCGAGCCGGTCCAGCGCGGCCCGCACGTCGCCGGACCGCTCGGCAGCGTGCGCGCCGCCGGGGTCGACCGCGTCCCAGACCCCGGTCTCGTCCATCAGCGCGGCGACCCAGGTGGTGATGCTGTCGACCAGCACGGCACCGCCCCGCACCAGCTCCGAGGGTGCGGTGCTCTCCACCGTGGCCCAGCTGACCGGGCGGCGGGACCGGTGGGCGGCGATCCGGTCGGTCCACTCCGCGTCGGCGTCGTCCCGCCGGGAGGTGGCGAGGTAGGTGACCTCCAGCTCGCTGTCGAGCAGCTGCTCGGCGTGGGCGGACTTCCCCGACCGCGAGCCGCCCAGCACCAGGACCTTGCTCATCGCCGGCCTCCCGGCTCGTCCCGCTGCTCCCTCGGCGGCGCGGTCACCCGTCCAGCTCCAGCCGGGTGACCGAGCCGTTGTGCGGGGTGACCGCGGGCAGCCGGTCCGGGCCGAGCCCGGCCGCGACCGCCTGCGCGGCCCGGATGGTGTCGCCGTGCGTGACCAGGGCCAGCACCGGGGCCGGCGGGTCGGCCAGCAGCTGCCCGAGCAGCGCGGCGACCCGGCCGTGCAGCTGGGCCAGGCTCTCCCCGCCCTCGGCGGACCAGTGCGGGTCGGTCCAGTCGACGACGTCCCACAGCTCGCGGGAGGGCCGGCCCTCCAGCACGCCGTAGCCCTGCTCGCGCAGCGCCGGGGTGGTGCCGACGCCGAGCCCGGTGGCCGTCGCGCAGTGCTCGGCGGTCTGCACCGCGCGGAGCAGGTCGCTGGACAGCAGCGCACCCGGCCCGGCGCCGTCGCGGGCGAGGCCGGCCAGCTCCGCGGCGGCCCGGGCGGCCTGCTGGTGGCCGAGCTCGGTGAGCGGCACGTGCGGCGTCTGCCCCTGCATGAGGCCGGCGGCGTTCCACTCGCTCTGGCCGTGCCGGACGAGGAGCAGGGTGAGCGAGGCGGCCATCGTCGGGGCAGCCTATGCGGCGGACGGCTCCCGGGGTGCCGGTGGTCCGGCGCCGCGCGGCTCGTACCGTCGCAGCCGTGACCATCCCGCTCCGCCCCGGCGCCGGCCGGGTCTCCCGGCCCGCCGCCCGCCCGACCGGCCCCGACCCGCTGGCCGGCCTGCTGGGCCTGCCCGGTGTCGCCGAGGCCGCCGAGGCCGCGCGCACGGCGGTCGACCGGCTGCTCGGCCACAAGGTGCTGCGCCGGGAGTCCGCCGGGGTCAGCGCGGAGTCCGCGCTGCGCGGCGCGCGGGCCTCGGCGGCGCTGGAGGGCGTGGACCTGCCGCTGGCCGCGCTGCGGGCGGGTGAGGTCGACGACCCGGTGGTGCAGGGCGCCCTGCGGGCGTCGGTCGGGCTCGGCTCGATGGTGGAGACCTGGGACCGGGCGCCGGGCCAGGTCCTCGCCCGGCTGCACGTGCTGGCCGCAACCGGGCTGGCCGCCCCGGCCGACCTCGGCCGGCCCTCGGGGAACGCCGGGCCGCGACTGGCCGGGCTGTTCGGCGTCATCACCGGCGCGACCACCGTGCCGGCCGTGGTGGTCGCCAGCGTCGTGCACGGCGAGCTGGCGGCGCTGGCGCCGTTCGGCACGCAGGACGGCGTGGTGGCCCGGGCCGCCGGCCGGCTGGTGGGCATCACCCGCGGCCTCGACCCGAAGGCCGTCTCCGTGCCGGAGGTCGGCCTGGCCGAGCTGGGCCGGGACGCCTACGCCGAGGCGCTCGCCGGATACCGCAGCGGTGAGCCCGCCGGGGTGGCCGGCTGGCTGGTGCACTGCGCCCGGGGCACCGAGCTCGGCGCGACCGAGGGCCTGGCGATCTGCGAGGCGCTGCTCCGCGGCTGAGCTCAGGCCCCGCGCCGCCGCCGGCGGTGGGCAGGGGCAGCGAGCGGCACGACGTCCGGCAGTGGGGCCAGGGCGGGCACGGCGGGCAGGGCGCGCAGCGCCCGCCGCCGCGCGTACCAGGCCAGCCCGGCCACCGCGGCACCGACACCGACGGCCGCGCTGGTCACCGCGGGCGCCCGGCCGCCGGAGAACCGGGAGCGCAGCCGCACCGGCCGGCTGAACTGCAGCACCGGCCAGCCGCGCTCGGTGGCGGCCCGGCGCAGCCCGCGGTCGGGGTTGACCGCGGTGGGGTGCCCGACCGCCTCGAGCATCGGCAGGTCGGTGACCGAGTCGCTGTAGGCCCAGCAGTCGGCCAGGTCCCAGCCCTCCTCGGCGGCGACCGCGCGCATCGCCGCGGCCTTGTTCGCGCCGTAGGCGTAGAAGTCGATCTCGCCGGTGTACCGGCCGTCGACGGTGACCATCCGGGTGGCCACGACCCGGTCGACGCCGAGCATCTCCCCGATGGGGCCGACCATCTCCGCCCCGCTGCTCGAGACGATGACGACCTCGCGGCCGGCCGCCCGGTGCTCCTCGATCAGGTCGGCGGCCTCGGCGTAGACCAGCGGGTCGACGATCTCGTGCAGGGTCTCCCGCACGATGTCGTGCACCACCGCGACGTCCCACCCCGTCGTCATGGCGGTGATCTGGCGGCGCATCCGCTCCATCTGGTCGGCGTCCGCGCCGGCCAGGGAGAAGACGAACTGCGCGTAGGCGCCCTTCAGCACGGCGCGGCGGTTGATCAGCCCGCCCTGGAAGAACGGGCGTCCGAAGGCCAGCGTGCTGGACTTCGCGATGACCGTCTTGTCGAGGTCGAAGAACGCTGCGGCGCAGGTCACATCCCACACGGTAAGTGGATCGGCAGTCCCGGCGGCGGTGCGCACCGTCGTCCACACCCGGACGGGTCGTCCACAGATCCGGCCGGGGCCTGCCGCCGGCCGCCCGGACGCGCTGCGCTGGGCGGGTGCCTGCTGCCCCTCCCGCCCCGCCCGCCGCCCACCCGCTGGTCGTGAGCGGCGACCCCGTCCTGCTCGACGACCTCCTCCGGCTGCTGGCCGCCGCCGGGACCACCGGCGAGCTCACCGCCGGCGGAGGTGCGCTGCGGCGCGCCCACCGCGACGCCCCGCTGGTGCTCGTGGGCGCGGACGCGCTGGCCAGCGCTCCGGTGCGGGCCCTGCCGCGGCGGGCGGGGCTGCTCGTCGTGGTCAGCGGCCCGCCGGACGCCGAGGTCTGGCCGGCGGCCGTCGCGGTCGGTGCCGAGCGCGTCGTCGTCCTGCCCCAGGACGAGTCGTGGCTGGTCGAGCGGGTGGCTGCCGCCGTCCGGGCGCCGGTGCGGCCCGGCTGGCTGGTCGCCGTCGGCGGCGCCTGCGGTGGCGCCGGGGCGAGCACGCTGGCCACCGCGCTCGCCCTGGCCGCGCGCACGGCGAGCGGTCCGGACGTGCTGCTCGTCGACGGGGACGGCTGGTCGGGCGGCCTGGACCTGCTGCTGGGCGCCGAGTGGACCCCGGGGCTGCGCTGGCCGGAGCTGGCCGGGATCAGCGGCCGGGTCGCCGGCCCCGCCCTGGTCGCCGCGCTGCCCGAGGCCTGCGGCGTCCCGGTCCTCGCCGCGTCCCGGGACCAGCCGCAGGAGGTGCCCGTCGAGGCGCTGCTGGCGGTCACCACCGGCGCCCGGGACAGCGGCTGCGGGGTCGTCGTCGACCTGCCCGTCCGCGGCGCGGGCACCGACGCGGTCCTCGCCGACGCCGACCTGGCCGTGCTGCTGGTGCCCGCCCGGCTGCGGGCCGCCGCGGCCGCCCGGGCCCTGCTGGCCGGCGAGCGCAGCCCGTGGGCGTCGGCCCTGCTGGTCAGCCGGCCCCTGCCCGGCGGGCTGACCCGCGCCGAGGTCGCCGACCTGCTGGGCCGGCCGGTGTTCGCCGAGCTCGCCCCCGACCGGTCCGCGGTGGCGCGGAGCGAGCGCGGCGAACCGCCGTCGGTGGCCGCCCGGTCACCGTTCGGGCTGCTCGGCCGGCAGCTGCTCGCCCAGCTCCCCGGGCGCCCGGCGTGACCGAGTCCGCCGCGCCGCTGGTCGAGCGGGTGCGCGCCCGGCTGGCCGGCGGCGCGGGCGCCCCCAGCCCGGTCACCGTCGCGACGCTGGTGCGGGAGGAGGCCGGCGGGCTGCTGGGCGACCGCGGCGTCCTCTCCGCGGTCCGGAACGGCACCGACGAGCTGTCCGGGGCCGGCGTGCTCGAGCCCCTGCTGCGGCTGCCCGGGGTGACCGACGTGCTGGTCAACGGCCCGGACGCCGTCTGGATCGACCGTGGCGCGGGGCTGGAGCCGGTCGACGTGCGCTTCCCCGACGAGGCGGCGGTCCGCCGCCTCGCCGTGCGGCTGGCCGCCTCCGCCGGGCGCCGGCTGGACGACGCCGCGCCGTGGGTCGACGCCGGGCTCCCCGACGGCACCCGGCTGCACGCCGTCCTCCCACCGGTGTCGGGGTCGGGCACCTGCCTGTCGCTGCGTGTGCTGCGCCGGGCGGCGCTCCCGTTCGCCGACCTCGCCGGCCGCGGTGCCTTCCCCGGCGCCTCGGCCGACCTGCTGACCGCGGTGGTGCGGGCCCGGCTGGCCTTCCTGGTCACCGGCGGCACCGGCACCGGCAAGACCACGGTGCTCTCCGCGCTGCTCGGGGTGGCCGACCCCGGGGAGCGGGTGGTGCTCTGCGAGGACGCCCCCGAGCTCGCGCCGCCGCACCCGCACGTGGTCCGGCTGCTCACCCGGCCGCCGAACGTGGAGGCCGCCGGTGCGGTCACCCTCCGCGACCTGGTCCGCCAGGCGCTGCGGATGCGGCCGGACCGGCTGGTGGTCGGGGAGGTGCGGGGCGCGGAGGTCGTCGATCTGCTGGCCGCGCTCAACACCGGGCACGACGGCGGGTGCGGCACCGTGCACGTCAACCGGGCGGCGGACCTGCCGGCCCGGCTCGAGGCCCTCGGCGAGGCCGCCGGGCTGGGCCGGGCGGCGGTGCACAGCCAGGCAGCGGCCGCGCTCGCCGTCGTCGTCCACCTGCGCCGGGGCCCGTCCGGACGGCACGTCGCCGAGCTGGGCGTCGTCCGGCGCCGGGGGGAGCTGATCGAGGTCGCGGCGGGCTGGCGGGCCGACGGCGGGCCCTGCCCCGCCCGCGACGAGCTCGCCGCCCTGCTGCGGTGCCCGGTGCCGGGATGACCCCGGCGCTGCTCTGCCTGTCCGCGGCGCTGCTCAGCTGGCCGACCGCGCGGCCGGCCACCCGGTTGGCGGGGCGCCCCAGCGGTCCGCTGCCCCGACCCGGGCCGGCCGCGCTGCTGAGCGGTCGCGCGGGCGCGCTGCTGCCCGCGCTGGCGGCCGGCAGCGCCGGGGCCGTCCTGTCCACGCCGGTCGTCGCCGCGCTGGCCGCGGTGTGCGGGCTGGCCGCCGGGCACGCCCTCCGGCGGCGGGCGGCGGCCGCCGCCGACGAGCGGCGCTGCCGCGCGCTCATCGTGGGGCTGGGCGCGCTCGCCGCCGAGCTGCGGGCCGGCCGCCCGCTGGCCGAGGCGACCGCGACGGCGCTGGACTGCTGCCCGGACCCGGTCACCGCCGCCGCGCTCGGGCCGGTGCTCCGGCTGGGCGAGGCCCCGCCCGGCCGGGCCGGCGACGAGCCCGCCCGGGCGCTGCGGCGGATCGCCGCCGCGGTACGGCTCAGCGCGCGCACCGGCTGCTCGCTGGCCGGCGTTGTGGGCGCCGTCGAGGACGACCTGCGCGCCCGGCTGCACGCGGAGCAGGAGCTCCGCTCCGCCGTCGCCGGTCCCCGCGCCAGCGCGACCGTGCTGGCCGGGCTCCCGGTGCTCGGCCTGCTGATGGGCAGCGGGGTCGGGGCCGACCCGTGGCGGGTGCTGACCACGACCGGCTCCGGGACGGTGCTGCTCGTGCTGGGCGTGGCGCTGGAGCTGGCCGGGACGACGTGGTCGGCCCGGCTGGTGCGCCGCGCCGCGCGAGGATGACCGCGGCCGCGGTGGCCGCGCTGGCCACGGCCCTGCTGGTGTGGGTGCCCCCCGGCCCGGACCGCCGGGAGCGGCTGCGGGCCGTCCGGGCGGCGGGGGACCGCCCCGCCCGGTCCGATCGGCGGGTCCCCGGCGCGCCGCCGGGCACCGGGCGCCGGTGGGCGGAGGCGGGTGCCGCTGCGGCCGGGGTCTTCCTGCTCCTCGGCGGCGGCCCGGGCGCCGCACTGGCCGGCGGCTGCGTCGCCGTCGGGCTGGAGCGGCTGCTGCGCCGGTCCGGCACCCTCCCCGACGAGGGCCCGCAGCTGGCCCGCGACCTGCCGGTGGCGTGCGACCTGCTCGCCGTCTGCCTGACCGCCGGCACCCCGGTCGGCGCGGCTCTGGCCGCGGTCGGCGACGCGGTGCCCGGGCCGCTGGGCGAGCGGCTGGCCGAGGTCGGCGCCCTGTACCGGCTGGGGGCCGCCCCCCGCCGGGCGTGGTCGGGGTCGCCGCCGCCGCTGGACGTGCTGGGCCGGACGCTGGTGCGGGCGGGGGAGTCCGGCTCGGCGGTCGTCCCGGCGCTGCAGCGGCTCGCGGTGGACCTGCGGAGCAGCGCCCGGAGCCAGACCGAGGCGGCGGTGCGCCGGGCGGGGGTCTGGGTGCTCGCTCCGCTCGGGCTGTGCTTCCTGCCCGCGTTCCTGTGCCTGGGTGTCGTCCCCCTGGTGCTCGGCATCGCCACCGACGTCTTCGGCGGAGGCACGCCGTGACCGGGAGCGGGCGCCGTCGTCCACAGCGGAGGGCCCCGTCCACAACCCGCGCGCAGCCCTGGGCCGGCGGGCCGGCTCCCCGCAGGGTCGTCCGTGGCGGGCCGGCAGGCGGCCCGGTGGAGGTGGGGACATGGGGAACGGGTCGCGGCAGGAGCCGGCAGCGCGGAGGCGGGACGTGCTGGCCCGGCGGTGGGCGGAGGTCCGCACGGGGGAGGAGGGCATGAGCACCGCGGAGTACGCCGTGGGCACCGTCGCGGCCTGCGCCTTCGCGGCCGTGCTCTACCAGGTGGTCACCGGCGGCTCGGTGGTCGGCGCGCTCGGCGACCTGGTGGAGTCCGCCCTGGCCACGCTCTCCTGAGCCGTCGTGCGCACCCGCCGCCCCGCCGGCCGCTCCGAGGCCGGGATGGTCACCGCCGAGACCGCCGTCGTGCTGCCGGTCCTGCTGTTCGTGCTGGCCGGGGCGGTCGCCGCGGTCGTGGTCGTCGGCGCGCAGCTGCGCTGCGTGGACGCCGCGCGGGAGGCGACCCGTGCGGCGGCGCGCGGCGAGCCCGGTGCGGTCGTGGTGGCACTGGCCGCCGAGGCGGCTCCCGCGGGCGCCGTCACCACCGTCGGCGGTGACACCGGCACGGTCACCGTCACCGTCTCGGCGACGATCTCGCCGCTGGGTCCGCTGCCCTGGCACGTCGAGGTCTCGGCCACGGCCACCGCGGTGCGCGAGCCGGCTGCGGCCGGGAGCGGAGCCCCGTGACGCCGTCGGGGCCGGCCGACGAGCGGGGCTCGGCCACCGTGTGGACCGTCGCGCTGGCCGGTGTCCTCGCGGTGGTGGGTGCCGCGGTGCTCCTGGTCGGTGCGGCGGTGGTCGCCCGGCACCGGGCAGGCACGGCCGCGGACCTGGCCGCGCTGGCGGCGGCGGGCAGGGCGGTGCAGGGCGAGGCCGACCCGTGCGCGACCGCCTCCGAGGTGGCCCGGGCCAACGGGGCGGTCGTCGACTCCTGCGCGGTCAGCGCGGCGGCGGTGGTGGAGCTGCGGGTGCACGTCCCCGTCCGGCTCGGCCCGCTCGGCGTCGTGGACGCGCCCGCCCGGGCCCGTGCCGGCCCGGCGGCGCCCGACGCCGGCCCCGTCGGGGCGGGGTCAGAAGACCAGGTCGTCGGGGTCGCGCTCGGGCTCGGCAGCCACCTCGTCGGCCGCCTCGGTGGTCTCGGCCACCCCGGCGGGCGCCGGGCCGCTGGTGCCGAACAGGCCCGGCCGCGGCGCCGGCCGGCGGGTCACCTCCGCCTCCTCCGGCGTCAGCTCGGGAGCACCGGCGAGCTCGTCCAGGACGACGTCGAGCACCCGGACCGCGCCGGCCTTGTCCAGCGGGTCGTTGCCGTTGCCGCACTTGGGCGACTGCACGCAGGAGGGGCAGCCGGCCTCGCACTCGCAGCTGGCCACCGTGGCCCGGGTCGCCTGCAGCCAGTCGCGCAGCACCGCGTACCCGCGCTCGGCGAAGCCGGCGCCGCCGGGGTGGCCGTCGTAGACCACGATCGTCGCCGCGCCGGTGTCGGGGTGCAGGGCCGTGGAGACCCCGCCGAGGTCCCAGCGGTCGCAGGTGGCCAGCAGCGGCAGGATCCCGATCGAGGCGTGCTCGGCGGCGTGCAGCGAGCCGGGCAGCGCGGTCTCGTCCACGTCGGCCCGTTCGACGGCCCGGTCGCTCAGGGTCAGCCACACCGCCCGGGTGCGCAGCTGGCGGGCGGGGAGGTCCAGCGGGAACTCCGCGAGCACCTCCCCGGTGCCGATCCGCCGGCGCTGGTAGGCCACGACCTGGTTGGTGACGTCCACGACGCCGGTGTGCGCCGTGACCGCCCCGAGCCGCCGGGTGCGGTCGGTGGAGACGATCGAGAGGTCCACGACGTCGCGGGCGACCGTCGTCCACTCCGGGCTCTCCGGGTGCACGACGGCGCAGGCGTCGTCGACGTCGAACTCGTCGACGACGTAGGTCTCGCCGCGGTGCACGTACAGCGCACCGGTGTGCACGGTGGCGTGCGAGGCATCGCCGTCGACGGTGCCCAGCAGCCGCCCGGTCGCGCCCTCGATGATCGACACCGGGGCCGTGCCGCTGCCGCGGATGTCGACGTCCGGCCGTCCCCGTCCCGCCCAGTACCAGCCGGTCGGCCGGGCGCGGAGCAGCCCGTCGGCGACGAGCTCGGTCACCTGGGCCTCGGCCACGTCACCGCCGAAGTCGGCCAGGTCCGCGGGGGTCAACGGCAGCTCAGCGGCCGCGCAGCACAGCTGCGGGCCGAGCACGTAGGGGTTCGCCGGGTCGGTCACCGTCGCCTCGACGGGCCGGCCGAACACCGCCTGCGGGTGGTGGGCCAGGTAGTGGTCCAGCGGGTCGTCGCGGGCGACGAACACGACGAGGGACTCGTTCTGCGCCCGCCCGGCCCGGCCGGCCTGCTGCCACATCGAGGCCAGCGTGCCGGGGTAGCCGGCGAGCACCACGGCGTCCAGGCCGGCGATGTCGATGCCCAGCTCCAGGGCGTTGGTGGTGGCCACGCCCAGCAGCGCACCGCTGGACAGCGACCGCTCCAGCTCGCGGCGCTCCTCGGGCAGGTAGCCGCCGCGGTAGGAGTCGACCCGCGAGGCCAGGTCCGCCCGGCCCCGCGACCGCAGCACCGCACGGGCCTGCTCGGCCACCGACTCCGCGCCGCGGCGGGACCGGACGAACGCCAGGGTGCGGGCGTTCTGCTCGACCAGGTCGGCCAGCAGACCGGCGGCGTCCGCGGCGGCCGAGCGCCGCACCGGCGCGCCGTGCTCGCCGGTCTGCTCGGTCAGCGGCGGCTCCCACAGGGCGAAGGTGGCCCCCGGCCGCGGCGACCCGTCGTCGGTGACGGCGGCGACCGGGGCCCCGACCAGCCGGCTGGCGGCCGCGGCCGGGTCGGCCACCGTCGCCGAGGCCAGCACGAACACCGGTTCGGCGCCGTAGCGGCGGCAGATCCGCCGCAGCCGGCGCAGCACGTGGCCGACGTGCGAGCCGAAGACCCCGCGGTAGGCGTGGCACTCGTCGATCACGACGTAGGCCACCCGGCGCAGCGTGCTCGACCACCGCTGGTGGGCGGGGAGGATCCCGCGGTGCAGCATGTCGGGGTTGGTGACGATCCAGCGCGAGTGCCGCCGGACCCAGTCCCGCTCCTCCATCGGGGTGTCCCCGTCGTAGGCGGCCGGACGCACCGAGGGGTCGGCCAGGGCCTCGACGGAGGCGAGCTGGTCGCGGGCCAGCGCCTTGGTGGGGGCCAGGTAGAGCACGCACGCCCGCGGGTCCTCGGCCAGCGCGGTGAGCGCCGGCAGCTGGTAGGCCAGCGACTTGCCCGAGGCGGTGCCGGTGGCGACGACGACGTGCGAGCCGGCCCGGGCCAGCTCGGCGGCGGCCACCTGGTGGCCGAACGGCTCCTGCACGCCGCGCTCGGCCAGCCGGGTGCGCAGCGGCTCGCCGACCCAGGCCGGCCACGGCGCGGTCCGGCTGCGCCGCACGGGCAGCCGGTGGACGTGGGTGACCGGGTCGTCCTCGGGCTCGGTGCCCGCCAGCAGGGCGGCCAGCAGCTCCGTGCCGGGGAGGGCGGCGACGGCGGGCTCGGGTCCGTCGGGCGGGTGCCCGACGGGACGCAGGGACGTCACCTCTCCACTGTCACACCGTCGCGCAACCCAGGGTGAGGGTGGTGGGGACAGCTGACGCTCGGTGTGAACTGGATCACGAACAGGTCTGGTCTTGACGTTGTTCCTGCGGCACAGTGCGTGCCACGCCGGGCCCTCCCCGCGCGCAGGCCCGGGGGCGCCTGGCGGGTGCGCGTCCCCACCTCGCCGCGGAGGAACACATGCCCGACACCGAACTGTCCGGAGGCGACCTCACCCTCGTGGCGGTCGTCCTCGCCATCTCCCTCGCCGCCCTGGGCTTCGCCTTCTACCTGTCGCGGGCCGTCATGGCCGCCGACCAGGGGACGCCGAAGATGCAGGAGATCGCCAAGGCGATCCAGGAGGGAGCCGGCGCGTTCCTCCGGCGGCAGTTCCGGACGCTGGCGGTGTTCGCCGTCATCGTGTTCATCCTGCTGCTGCTGCTCCCGGTCTCCGACGGGGGCACCGGCACCCGGATCGGCCGGGCCGTCTTCTTCCTGGTGGGCGCCGCCTTCTCGGCCTCGGTCGGCTTCATCGGCATGACCCTGGCGACGCGTGGCAACGTGCGGGTGGCCGCCGCGGCGGCCGCGGGCGGGCACCGGCCGGCCTTCCGGATCGCGTTCCGCACCGGCGGCGTCTGCGGGATGATCACCGTCGGCCTGGGGCTGTTCGGCGCCTCGCTCGCCCTGCTGCTGTTCCGCGACACCGGCCCGATCGTGCTGGAGGGCTTCGGCTTCGGCGGCGCGCTGCTCGCGATGTTCATGCGGGTGGGCGGCGGCATCTTCACCAAGGCCGCCGACGTCGGGGCGGACCTGGTCGGCAAGGTGGAGGCCGGCATCCCCGAGGACGACCCGCGCAACGCCGCGACCATCGCTGACAACGTGGGCGACAACGTCGGCGACTGCGCGGGCATGGCCGCGGACCTCTTCGAGTCCTACGCGGTCACGCTGGTCGCCGCACTCATCCTGGGGCAGGTCTTCTTCGGCGCCGTGGGCATGGTGTTCCCGCTGGTGGTGGCCGCGATCGGGATCATCGCCTCGATCGTCGGCATCCTGGCCAGCAACCCGACCGCCGGGGACAGCTCCTGGATGTCCCCGATCAACCGCGGGTTCTTCACCTCCGCCGCGGTGTCGCTGGTGCTGGTGGCGGCCGCGTCGTTCACCGTGCTGCCCTCGATCTCCGACGGCCTGGACGTCTCGGTCAGCCCGCAGGTGCTCGGCTTCGTCTCGGTGCTCATCGGCATCGTGCTGGCCGCCACCATCCAGCAGCTCACCGGCTACTTCACCGAGACCAAGCGGCGCCCGGTCAAGGACGTCGGCCGCAGCTCGCTGACCGGGCCGGCCACGGTGATCCTCTCCGGCATCTCGCTGGGGCTGGAGTCCGCGGTCTACGCCGCGCTGCTCATCGGTGCCGCCGTCTACGGCGCCTTCCTCATCGGTGGTGCCGCGGCGCTCTACGCCGTCGCCCTGGCCGGCTGCGGGCTGCTCACCACGGCCGGGGTCATCGTCTCCATGGACACCTTCGGCCCGGTGAGCGACAACGCCCAGGGCATCGCCGAGATGTCGGGCGAGATCGACGAGGAGGGCGCCCAGGTGCTCACCGACCTCGACGCGGTCGGCAACACCACCAAGGCCATCACCAAGGGCATCGCGATCGCCACCGCGGTGCTGGCGGCCACCGCCCTCTTCGGCTCCTACAACGCCAGCATCGGCGAGGCCCTCGACGACGCCGGGGCCCGCCTCGGGGACGCCTTCACCCTGGTGTCGCCGAACAACGTCGTCGGCGCCGTCATCGGCGCGGCGGTCGTGTTCTTCTTCTCCGGCCTGGCGATCAGCGCCGTCTCCCGGGCGGCCGGCCGGGTGGTGTTCGAGGTGCGCGAGCAGTTCCGCACCCGGCCCGGGATCATGGACTACAGCGAGCGGCCCGACTACGGCGCCGTCGTGGACATCTGCACCAAGGACTCGCTGCGCGAGCTGGCCACGCCCGGGCTGCTCGCCGTCCTCGCGCCGGTCGCCGTCGGCTTCGGGCTGGGCTTCGGGCCGCTGGCCGCCTACCTGGTCGGCGCGATCGCCACCGGCACCCTGATGGCGGTCTTCCTCTCCAACTCCGGCGGCGCCTGGGACAACGCCAAGAAGATGGTGGAGGACGGCGCGTACGGCGGGAAGGGCAGCGAGGCGCACGCCGCGACCGTCATCGGCGACACCGTGGGCGACCCCTTCAAGGACACCGCCGGCCCGGCGATCAACCCGCTGATCAAGGTGATGAACCTGGTGGCCCTGCTGATCGCGCCGGCGGTCGTGGGGATGACGGTGGGCGAGGACCAGAACACCGCGCTGCGGGTGGCCATCGCGCTGGCCGCCGCGGCGGTCATCGTGACGGCGGTCGTGGTCAGCAAGCGCCGCTCCACCGTGGTGGGCGGGGAGACCGACACCCCGGCGGAGGCGCTGACCAAGACCGCCACCTGACCACGGGGCCGCCGCCCCCGGTGGCCCGGCCGGCTGGTTGTGGATCCCGCGCAGGGGTGTGGACGACGGCGCACGGACCCCGGTCCGGTCTCCCTAGCGTCGTGGTGTCGGTCCCGTCGGGGCCCGTGCCGCAGCCGGGAGGCGCCGTGTCCCACCTGATCTCCGTCCAGCTCGACGTGCTGGGCGGGCTGCTGACGGAGCTGCGGGCGCTCGGGGTGGAGCTCGACGGGGAGCAGCAGCTCACCGCGGCGTCCGGGCAGGCGCTCGCCCGGTCCCTCGCCGGCCCGGTGGGGGAGGAGGCCGGGGCGGCCGGCGCCGAGTGGGCCGGGGCACTGGGCGCGCTGGCCGCCCGGACGTTGGCCGTGGCCGCCACCCTCGACGCGGCGCTGGCCGCCTACCGGGCCGCCGACCTGCAGCTGGCCGACCGGCTGACCCCGGCCCGGCCCGGCCTGCCGGCGGTGCCCCGGTGAGCGGGACGACGGTGCACCAGGTCGCCGGCTGGGACGTCGCGGGGCTGCGCGGCGGCGTCGGGCGGCTGGACCAGGTGGCCGACCGGCTGCTGCCCTGGCGTGCCCGGCTCGACGTGCTGGGCCGCCAGCTGGGCCGGGCGGAGTGCTGGTCGGGTCCGGCCGGGTCGGTGGCCGCGGCCGCGGTCGTCGAGCTGTCCACGGTGGCGTCGGGTGTGTCCGGCGCGCTGGCGGGGTCGCTCACCGACCTGCAGGGCCTCACCGCCGCGGCGACCGAGGCCCAGGAGTGGGCCGCCGGGGCGCTCGCGACGGCGGCGTCCGGCCGGCTGACGCTGGACGGGGCGGGCGCGCCGGTCGGCCTGCCGGCGCCACCGAGCCCGGCCATGGCGGCCGACCAGGTGGCCGACGTGCTGGCGGACCGGGAGGCGGGCCGGCTCGCCGCGGCCCGGGCGGAGGAGGCGCTCCTCCTCGCCGCCCGGGCGCTGGCCTGCGCCCGCGCCGCCCGGCAGCCGCTGGCCGGGCAGGGGGCGTCCGCGCCGGGCGCGGTCGGTTTCGCCGACCTCGTCGTCCGGCTGCCGGCCGCGCGGCCGCTGCCGGTCCCGCCGGACGCCGGCCCGCGCCGGGTGGCCGCGTGGTGGTCCGGGCTGTCGGCCGCCGAGCAGCTGGCCGAGGTCGCGGCGCGGCCGGCCGTGGTCGGTGCGCTCGACGGGCTGCCCGCCTGGGCGCGGGACCGGGCCAACCGCTCCGTGCTGGCGGCCGCGCTCGCGTCGCTGCCCGCCGGCGGACCGCGCCGGACGGCCGAGGTGCTCGCCGCCCGCCTCACCGCGCTGGACCGCGCCGGCGCCACCGCCCAGCTGGTGCAGTTCGACCCGGCCGGGGACCTGGTCGCGGTGTCCCTGGGCGACCTGGACACCGCGGCCGCGGTGGGGGTGCTGGTCCCGGGGATCAACACGACGCCCGCCGACGACCTGCCCGCCCTGCTCGGGCAGGCGGCCGCCGTCGGGTCGGCCGCGGTGGCAGCCGCGCCCGGGCTCGCCGTCGCCACCGTGGCCTGGCTCGGCTACCGGACGCCGGGGCTGGGCACGATGGCGCTGCCCGCGGCGGCCCGGCGGGGTGGCCCGGCGCTGGACCGGGCGCTCGACGGACTCGCCGCCGCGCGCACCGTCCCCGGCGGAGCGGGTGCCGGAGCCGCCCCGCCGCGCACCACCGTGGTCGCCCACAGCTACGGGACCGTGGTGACCGGGCAGGCGGCCCGGGCGCCCGGGCGCCTGGCCGCCGACGCGGTGGTGCTGCTGGGCAGCCCCGGGCTGGCCGGCGGGGAGGCCGAGGACCTCGAGGCCGCTGAGGTGCACGGCGCCTGGTCGCTGGCCGACCCGGTGTCCTGGCTGCAGTGGTTCGGGGACACCCCAGCCGACCCCTCCTTCGGTGACACCCCGCTGCCCACCGAGCTGACCGAGGGGCACACCGACTACCTCGACCCCGACCGCCCGACGCTGGCCGCGGTCGGCGAGGTCGTGGCCGGGGTCCGGGGGGCCGGGTGAGCGGGCGTCACGGCGGGCCGGCCCCGCGGGAACACGTCCCCCCGCCGACCGTTGGACGGTCGACGGCGCGCCCGGATCTGCTCGCCGCCCGGGCTCGTCCCGCCGGCGTGGCCTACCGTGGCCTCGCCGAACGGGTGCAGCTCGCGCTGTCCCCGTGTGCGTCCGGGTCCTCCCGGCGCCCGCGTCAGCACCCCCGACAGGAGCACCGTGCCGCCCACCAAGACCACGTCAGCCACCAGCACCGGCAACCGCGCCCCGCGCAAGCGGACGGCCGCGGCCGGGGGCAAGCCCCTGGTGATCGTGGAGTCCCCGGCCAAGGCGAAGACGATCGCCGGCTACCTGGGCAGCGACTACGTGGTCGAGGCGAGCATCGGGCACATCCGCGACCTGCCGCGCAACGCCGCCGACGTCCCCGCCGCGCACAAGGGGGAGTCCTGGGCCCGGCTGGGGGTCGACGTCGACCACGGCTTCGAGCCGCTCTACGTGGTCAGCCCGGACCGCCGCCAGCAGGTGTCCCGGCTCAAGCAGCTGGTCAAGGAGGCCAGCGAGATCTACCTCGCCACCGATGAGGACCGCGAGGGCGAGGCCATCGCCTGGCACCTGATCGACACGCTGAAGCCGACCGTGCCGGTGCGCCGGATGGTGTTCCACGAGATCACCCGCGAGGCGATCGCCCGGGCCGTCGCCAGCCCGCGCGAGCTGGACACCGCGCTGGTCGACGCCCAGGAGACCCGCCGCATCCTCGACCGGCTCTACGGCTACGAGGTCAGCCCGGTGCTGTGGAAGAAGGTGCTCCCCAAGCTCTCCGCGGGCCGGGTGCAGTCGGTGGCCACCCGCATCGTGGTCGAGCGGGAGCGCGCCCGGATGCGCTTCCGCGCCGCGGACTACTGGAGCGTCGAGGGCACCTTCGACGTGGTCGGCCAGACCACCGGCGGCGACGCCGGTGAGCCGCGGCAGCTGTCGGCCACCCTGGTCACCGTCGACGACCGCCGGGTCGCCACCGGCCGGGACTTCGACCCGGACACCGGCCGGGTCACCAGCGACGTGGTTCACCTGGACGAGGCCGGTGCACGCGGCCTGGCCGCCCGCCTCGAGGGCACCCGGATGGCGGTCAGCCGGGTCGACGAGCGCCCGTACCGGCGCCGTCCCTACGCGCCGTTCATGACCTCCACGCTGCAGCAGGAGGCCGGCCGCAAGCTCGGCTGGTCCTCGCAGCAGACGATGCGCACCGCGCAGCGGCTGTACGAGAACGGCTTCATCACCTACATGCGCACCGACTCGACGAACCTGTCCGAGACGGCGCTGTCCGCGGCCCGCAACCAGGCCCGCGAGCTGTACGGCGACGCCTACGTGCCGGCCGAGCCGCGCCGCTACTCCAAGAAGGCCAAGGGCGCCCAGGAGGCGCACGAGGCCATCCGCCCCGCCGGTGACTCCTTCCGCACCCCCGGCCAGCTCGCCGGGCAGCTGGCCCGGGACGAGTTCCGGCTCTACGAGCTGATCTGGCAGCGCACCGTCGCCTCGCAGATGGCCGACGCCGTCGGGCAGACCGTCAGCGTGCGGCTGGCCGGCCGCTCCACCACCGACGAGGCCGTCGAGTTCTCCACCAGCGGCCGCACGATCACCTTCCCGGGGTTCCTGCGGGCCTACGTCGAGGGCAGGGACGAGGGCGCGACCACCGACGAGGAGGCCGACGACGCCGAGCGCCGGCTGCCCCGCCTCGAGCGCGGCCAGCCGCTGGACACCACGGCGCTGGACCCCAAGGGGCACACCACCTCGCCGCCGGCCCGCTACACCGAGCCCAGCCTGGTCAAGGCGCTGGAGGAGCTGGGCATCGGCCGGCCCTCCACCTACGCCTCGATCATGCAGACGATCCAGGACCGCGGGTACGTGTGGAAGAAGGGGTCGGCGCTGGTGCCGACGTTCATCGCCTTCGCCGTGGTCAACCTGCTCGAGCAGCACTTCGCCGCGCTGGTCGACTACGACTTCACCGCCTCGCTGGAGGCCGAGCTCGACGAGATCGCCGCCGGTGACCTGCGCCGGGTCGACTGGCTGACCGAGTTCTACTTCGGCGGCGGGGGCGGGCACGCCGGCGGCATCGCGGCCTCCGGCGGGCTGAAGCAGGTCATCGGCCAGCGGCTGGAGGAGATCGACGCCCGCGGGGTCAACTCCATCCCGCTGCAGGCCACCGCGCGCAACGGCGACCCGGTCGTCGTCCGCGTCGGTCGCTACGGGCCCTACCTGCAGGCCGGCGGGGAGGAGGGGGCCCGGGTCAGCATCCCCGACGAGATCGCCCCCGACGAGCTGACCAGCGAGCGGGTCGCCGAACTGCTCGACGCGCCGTCCTCGGACCGCGAGCTGGGCACCGACCCGGAGACCGGGTTCCCGGTCGCGGTCAAGGCCGGGCGCTACGGCCCCTACGTCACCACGCTGGTCCCCGAGGGCAGCAAGGAGTCCCCGCGCACCGCCAGCCTGTTCAAGACGATGACGCCGGAGACGGTGACCCTCGAGCAGGCGTTGCAGCTGCTGACCCTGCCGCGGACGGTGGGCACGGACGCCGACGGCGAGGAGATCCAGGCGCTCAACGGCCGCTACGGGCCCTACATCAAGAAGGGCACCGACTCGCGCTCGCTGGAGAGCGAGGACCGGCTGTTCACCGTCACCCTCGACGAGGCGCTGGCGATCTTCGCCCAGCCCAAGCAGCGGGGCCGGGCGGCGGCCAAGCCGCCGCTCAAGGAGCTCGGTGCCGACCCGGTCAGCCAGGGCCAGGTCACGGTGCGCGAGGGCCGGTTCGGGCCCTACGTCACCGACGGCGAGGTCAACGCCAGCCTCCGCAAGGGCGACGACATCGAGACGCTCACCCTGGAGCGGGCCGCCGAGCTGCTGGCCGACCGCCGTGAGCGGGCGCCGGTGAAGAAGAAGGCCGTGAAGAAGGCGGCGGCGAAGAAGGCCCCGGCGAAGAAGGCCCCGGCGAAGAAGGCCACCGCGGCGAAGAAGACGGCGGCGAAGTCGACGGCGGCCAAGAAGACGGCGGCGAAGTCCGCGGTCCGGGTGGCCGACGTCGCCGAGACGGTCCCCGCCGGCAGCTGAGGCGGGCACGTCGGTGGAGGACTGGGAGCAGCGGCGCACCTCGTTCGGCGGGGTGGCCGCCGACTACGCGCTGCTGCGGCCGGGCTACCCGGCCGACGCGGTGGCGTTCCTGCTCGGCAGCCGGCCGCTGCGGGTGCTCGACCTGGGCGCCGGCACCGGGCTGCTGACCGACGTCCTGCTGGCGGCCGGGCACGAGGTCGTCGCGGTCGACCTCAGCGCGCCGATGCTCGACCAGCTGCGCGCCCGGCTGCCGCAGGTCAGCGCGGCGACCGGGGGAGCGGAGGCGATCCCGCTCCCGGACGCCGACGTCGACGCGGTCGTCGCCGGCCAGGCCGCGCACTGGTTCGACCCGGCGCCGGCGGCCGCGGAGCTGCGCCGGGTGCTCCGTCCCGGCGGCGTCGTCGGCCTCGTCTGGAACACCCGCGACGAGCGGGTGCCCTGGGTCCGGGCGCTGGGCGAGCTGCTCGCCGCGGAGGCCCGGGACCACGAGGCCGACCAGGGGGTCGTCGACCGGTTCGCCGTCGAGCTGCCGGCGGCGGTGCAGGTCCACGACTCGGGCACGGTCCAGCACGTCACACCCGAGCAGGTGGTCCGCGGGATCGGCACCCGCAGCTACGTCGCCACCATGGACGACGCCGGCCGGGACCGCTTCCTCGGCTCGGTCCGGGCGCTGCTGGCCACCCACCCCGACACCCGCGGCCGCGACGTGCTGGAGCTGCCGTACACGACCCGGGCGTACCGGCTCGCCCTCCGCTGACGGTCAGCCGGGCCGGTGGCCGACGGCGAACAGCCGGCGGAACGGCAGCACGGTCGTCCCGTCCGCTCGCGCCGGGTAGGCGGCGCGCAGGGCCGCGGCGTACTCGGCGGTCAGCTGGTCGGCGTCGTCCGGGGGCAGCCGGCCGAGGACCGGGCGCAGCACGGTGCCCGAGACCCAGCCGAGCACCGGGTCGGCCCCGCTGAGCACGTGCAGGTAGGTGGTCTCCCAGACGTCGGCGTCCAGCCCGGCGGCGGAGAGCACGTCCAGGTAGCCGGCCGGGTCGAGGACGGCGGCCGGGTCGAGCACCGCGTCCCCGCCCGGGGCCAGCCGCGACCGCCAGCGCCGGCTGCCGACCAGGTCGGCGAGCAGCGCGTGGGTGGGTGCGGTCTGGTTGCCGGGCACCTGCACCGCCAGCCACCCGTCCGGCGCCAGGTCACCGGCCCAGCGGGCCAGCAGGTCCCCGTGCCCGGGCACCCAGTGCAGCGCCGCGTTGCTAACCAGCACGTCCACCGGCCCGGCCGGGCGCCAGTCCCGCAGGTCGCCGGCGACGAACTCCAGCCGGCCGGGGACGGCGTGCGCCGCCGCGGCCGCCAGCATCGCCGGTGAGCTGTCCACCCCGGTGACCCGGGCCCCCGGCCAGCGCTGCGCCAGCCCGGCGGTGGCCGACCCGTCGCCGCAGCCCAGGTCCACCACGACCGCGGGGGCGCGGGCGCCGACCCGGGACACCAGCTCGGCGAAGGGCCGGGCCCGTTCCCCGGCGAAGCGCAGGTAGGTGGTCGGGTCCCAGGCGCCGGGGCTCTGCACGGGGCGAGGCTAGCGCCGGCGGCAGTTGCCCCCGGACGGGTGGAACGGGGCGATTCCGTCGTCCCGGCCCGGTACCGTTGCCGAGCCGAGCCACGGGCCAGACACCACACCACCCCGGGGGGTCTCGATCAGCTCCGACCCGACGGACCGCCCGCCCTCCGGGGGTCCGTCCGCCGACGGCGTCCCCGCCGCACCCGACCCGGGTCCGGGCGGGGTCCCCAGCGCGGCCGACCAGCCGCCGGTCGCCGCGGAGCCCGCGGACGGCCTGCCGCCGGCCGGCGCGGACGGCGCGGGTGTTCCGCTGGCCGGGCTGCACGTCGAGGAGGCCCCGGCCGCGGACCGCTCCGGCGCCCAGCCGGCCGGCGACCAGGGCGAGCCCGCCGACGGGCACCACGACGAGCCCGACGACCACCACGCCGCCGGCGTGAGCCTGGTCGCCAAGGTGCGGGCCGTCCTCCGGGTCCGGGACTTCCGCAAGCTGTGGCTGTCGATGTCGCTGTCCAGCTTCGGTGACTGGCTGGGCCTGCTGGCGATCACCGCCACGGCGACCTCGCTGGTCGACGGCTTCGCCGGGCAGAACTACGCGCTCGGCGCCGTGCTGCTGTTCCGGCTGCTGCCGGCCATCCTGCTCGGCCCGCTGGCCGGGGCGTTCGCCGACCGCTTCGACCGGCGCAAGACCATGGTCGTCTCCGACGTGCTGCGCTTCGCGCTGTTCGCCTCGATCCCGATCGTCGACGAGCTGGTGTGGCTGTTCGTCGCGCAGTTCCTCATCGAGGCGATCAGCCTGTTCTGGATCCCGGCCAAGGAGGCCGCCGTCCCGAACATGCTCCGCAAGGACCAGCTGGAGCCGGCCAACCAGCTCTCGCTGGTGACCACCTATGGGTTCACACCGGTGCTGGCCGCGCTGGTCTTCGCGGTGCTGACCACGGTGGGTGACCGGCTCGGCACCACGGTCCCCTCGCTCGACGAGTCCAAGCTGTCGCTCTACCTCAACGCGCTCACGTTCCTGGTGGCCGCGGTCGTCATCTGGAACCTGCCCTCGATCAGCGGCCGCCGGGCCGCCGGCACGCAGGTCACCGGCGAGAGCTTCCTGCACTCGCTGCGCGCCGGCTTCAGCTTCGCCGGGCACACGCCGCTGGTGCGCGGCCTGGTCGTCGGCATCACCGGCGCGTTCGTCGCCGCCGGGGTGGTCATCGCCACCGGCCAGGCCTTCGCCAGCTCGGTCGGCGGCGGCGAGGCCGCCTACGGCCTGCTCTTCGGCGCGGTCTTCATCGGCCTGGGGCTGGGCATCTCGCTGGGGCCGAGCATCGCCCGGGACCTGTCCCGGGAGCGGCTGTTCGGCGTCGCCATCGTCGGCGCCGGCGTCGGCGTCGGGCTGCTGGCCTGGACCTTCACGCTGTGGATCGCGCTGCTGCTGGTCGTGGTGATGGGCTTCTTCGCCGGGATCGCCTACCTGGCCGGCTTCACCCTGCTGGGCACCGAGGTCGACGACGCGCTGCGCGGCCGCACCTTCGCGCTGGTCCAGTCCCTGGTCCGGGCGTCGCTGATCGTCTCGCTGGCGGTCGTGCCGTTCGGGGTCGGGCTGCTCGGCCGCACGTCGGTCGACGTCGGCTCGGTGGAGCTGGCGGTGACCGGCGAGCGGGTGATGCTCTTCGTCGCCGGGCTCCTCGCCGTCGCGGTCGGCGTGCTGGCCTACCGGCAGATGGACGACGGCCGCCCCGTGCCGCTGGTCGCCGACGTGGTCACCGCGCTGCGCCGGGACACCACCGCCCGCCGCCGGCTCGCCGGTGGCGGGGTGTTCATCGCCTTCGAGGGCGGCGAGGGCGCGGGCAAGTCGACGCAGACCCGCCGGCTGCAGGAGTGGCTCACCGAGGAGGGCCTGGTCGCCCGGACCACCCGGGAGCCGGGCGGGACGCCGCTGGGGGCCAAGATCCGGGCGATCGTGCTGGACCCGGCCAGCGCCGGGCTGTCGCCGCGCTCCGAGGCGCTGCTCTACGCCGCCGACCGCGCCCAGCACGTGCACGACGTGCTGCGGCCCGCGCTGGACGCCGGGGAGGTGGTGATCACCGACCGGTTCGTCGACAGCTCGCTGGCCTACCAGGGTGCTGGTCGCACGATCCCGATGGACGACGTCCGGTCGATCTCCCGCTGGGCCACCCAGGGGCTGCAGCCCGACCTCACCGTGCTGCTGGACCTGCCGCCGGAGGTGGGGCTCGCCCGGGCGCGCGGCCGGGCCGCCGCCGACCGGCTGGAGTCGGAGTCGCTGGAGTTCCACCAGCGGGTCCGGGGCACCTTCCGCGCGCTCGCCGAGGCGCAGCCGGACCGGTACCTGGTGCTCGACGCGCGCCGCAGCCCCGACGAGCTCGCCGCGGCGATCCGGACCCGGGTCAGCGACCTGCTGCAGGGCCTGCCGCTGCAGCAGCTCCCGCAGCACGCCCGGGTGCCGCGCACCCGCCGGCACGGCGACCACGTGGTGCAGACCGGGTCGACGCCGCAGCTGCACCCGTGAAGGACCCCGCTGCCCCCCACCACTCGCGGGCTCGCGGCGGGACCCTGCAGCGGGGCCGGGACTGACTGAGGCAAGGTGAGCACATGAGTGCGACGGGGGTGTGGGCCGACGTCGTCGGGCAGCCGGCGGTGGTGGCGGAGCTGCAGGCGGCGGTGGCGCAGCCGGCCGCGATGACCCACGCCTGGCTCTTCACCGGCCCGCCCGGGTCCGGTCGCTCGGTCGCCGCGCGGGCGTTCGCCGCGGCGCTGCAGTGCGAGGCCGGCGGGGACGGCACCTGCCACGAGTGCCGCACCGTGCTGGCCGGCAGCCACGCCGACGTGCACCGGGTGGTGCCCGAGGGGTTGTCCATCGGCGTCGCCGAGGTGCGCCAGATCGTGCGCACCGCGGGGCGGGCGCCCTCCCGCGGGCGCTGGCAGATCGTGGTCGTCGAGGACGCCGACCGGATGACCGAGCAGGCCGGCAACACGGTGCTCAAGATGCTCGAGGAGCCCCCGCCGCGCACCGTGTTCCTGCTCTGCGCGCCCTCCCTGCACCCCGACGACGTGCCGGTCACCATCCGGTCCCGCTGCCGGGTCGTGGCGCTGCGCACCCCGACCGTCGACGCCGTCGCGGAGGTGCTGGCCCGCCGGGACGGCATCGACCCGGCGCTGGCCGCCTGGTCCGCCGCGGCCGCCGGGGGCCACGTCGGCCGCGCCCGGCACCTGGCCCGCGACGAGGCGGCCCGGCTCGCCCGCAAGGCGGTCCTGGACATCCCGCTGTCGCTGGTCTCGCTCGCGGCCTGCCTCAACGCCGCCGACGACCTGGTCGGGTCGGCCAAGGACGAGTCGGACAAGACCGTCGCCGAGGTCGACGCGGTCGAGACCGAGGCGGTCAAGGCGAGCCTGGGCGTCGGCGCCCGCGGGCCGGGCGTGGCCGCGGCCAGCCGCGGCGCCGGCCAGCTCAAGGAGCTGGAGAAGCGGCAGAAGTCCCGGGCCACCCGGATCGGCCGGGACTCCCTGGACCGGGCCCTGGTCGACCTCGCCGCGATGTACCGGGACGCGCTGGTGGTCAGCGCCGTCGGCGCCGGGTCGGGGGAGCTGACCCTTCCGCTGGCGCACCCCGACCGCCGGGCCGACGCGGTCGAGCTGGCCCGCCGGATCGGTGCCGAGGGGGCGCTGCGCCGGATCGACGCGGTGCTGGCCGCCCGCACCGCGCTGGAGCAGAACGTGAAACCGCAGATCGCGGTCGAGGCGCTCACCGTGGCGCTGCGGCTGCCGGCCTGAACCCCGGGGGGTCGCCGGGCGGAGGGCGGCGGTGCCGTAAGCTCACCCGCGCAGTCCGCCGCCTTAGCTCAGTCGGTAGAGCATCTCACTCGTAATGAGAAGGTCGTCGGTTCGATTCCGACAGGCGGCTCGCATCCGACCAGCGTATTCGCCTGTTGTCGGCTTCCTCCAGGGCCGATTCTCGGCTGACTGGGCACGAATTGGGAACGGACGGTTCGCTGCCGCTGCCGGTCTTCGGTGTCGCAAGGCGGTCGGAGACGGGTGCCACGACCCGCTTGGACGGCCACTTCTGAGCGAAGCTGCCAGGCCCCTCCGCACGTGAGGATCGTTCACCCGAGGGGCTTGGACGACTACTCTGTTGATCATGACGACCGCCGCCAACGACGATCCTCTGGCGGGGTGGGACCCTCGCCGGCGGGCGGCTCTTGAGTCCTTGTGGCAGGCCTTCAAGGACGCTGGTGGAGACAAGGTCAGCCTCAGCGACGAACTGATCGCCGAGCGACGCCTCGAGGCGGCAGCCGAGAACGGCGTCGGCATGAGCGGCGGCGTGACGATCGAGCGGCACTCCGACCGACCACGCGCTCAGTGATCGTCCTCGACGCCTCTGCTCTGCTCGCTCTCATCAAGCAGGAGCCGGGATGGGACGTCGTCGCGACAGCCGCAGCTGCGGAGGATGCCACCGTCAGCTCCGTCAACTACTCCGAGACGCTCCAGAAGGCAGCCCGGCTGGGCGTGCAACCCGAGCTGGTCGACTCGCATCTCGATGCCCTCGGCATCACCGTGAGCCAGTTCGGGCGACTCGACGCTCGCCTCGCGGCATCGTTCTACCGCCACGGATCGGACCTGAGCCTGGGCGACCGAGCTTGCTTGGCGCTGGCTCGCAATCTCTCGAGCCCTGCCTACACCGCTGATCGAGCTTGGCTGAACTGGGCGAGTCAGCTGGCCGTGGAAGTCCGAGTCATCCGTGGTGCTGCCACATGATTGATCAAAAGGGCCCGTCCAACCGATGGCCCGAAGCGACCCATTAAGGGGGACAGCAAGGTCGTCTGGTCGCCGGCGGCGTGGCTTCCCGCTGGGTCAGTGGCGCCCCCGGCCCCGCGTGTAGTCGGCTTCGGCTTCGGAGCACCCCGTCGCGATGCGCCGCCGAGTAGGCCGGCTTTCACGAGGAGGCCGCATTGTTTCCGTGACGTGCGACATCATCTGCCGATGAACACGAGGGCTGAGTGGCCGGATGCCGTCGCGCTGGCTCACTGGCAACGCGCTCTCAGGAGTGCGGCCGAGCGGCTTCGCAAGGAACGCGGGTTGACGGACCCGTGCGGGCTGACGGTCGAAGACGGCGCTCTGTGGGTGAACTACGGCGACCTGCGAGTCCGGGTCGCCGGGGCGTACGCCGACCCGCTCACCGCCGAGGGGTTGTTCGACGAAATTGATAGCTGGGCCGCCTTTGACCGCGAGGGTGGACCAGGAACCCGGCTGGACCGTGATCTGCAGGCCATGGCGGAGTGGCGGGCTCAGATCCCCGTGCTGCAGCGCCTTTGGGAAGACGTCGCGCCGCGGGTGTTCCAGGACGTGCAGGCGGCCGCCGGGCGAGCGATCCCATGGCGGGTCGCCATCCGGGAGACCGAGGTCGCGTGGAAGGGGCTGGCGCCGCCGCCGGCACGGCAGGGGGTTTGGGGGCTTGAGGGCGAGGTGTCCTTGCAGGAACGGGCACTGGACTTCCCGGACATTGTGTTGGAGCTGCCCCACGCTCACATCTATCTGCCTCGCCTTGAGGACGTAGAGGACTTCGAGGAGGTGACGACCATCCTGGCGGGCGCCGTGCAGGACGAAGTCATCGAGGAGGTCCACGGTGCTTGGCCGAAGTGCCTACAGCACGAGCATCCGATGCTTGCCACGCGGGAGCCTGCGGGTCGGGCCATCTGGCAGTGTCCGCAAGACACCACCGTGTGGGTGCACGTCGGCGAATGGGGGAACGCAGCATCGTCCGCGGCTGACCGCTGATTCTGCGATGAGCCTTGGCACTAAGACCCTGGGCAGTCCCGCCTGACGACGGCGGGGTGTCCTTGAGCGGCCCACTCGAGGACAGTCGCTCACACCGGTCGCGCGGTTGGCGCGGGGCAGCGGGCTGGTCGGTCGCCTCCCTTCGCACATCCGCTTACGGAAGTAGCGGTTGCCCCACAAGGCGAAGGCGAACATCGCCACGCCAACCAGGCTGAGGAGCCATCGACCGCGCGACCAGAGGAGGACACTTCGCCCGGTGATGACGGAACCCAACGTGAGACGGGGTGTGCGCTGTCTCGCCCTCGGCATCGCACTCCACGTCTTGTATCAGGTGCTAGCGGCCGCGGATGTCGGGAGAATTGGGGACCCGACCGACATCGGCGGCGGGCTCATCCCCCTGGCCGGGTATGTGTTCCTCCTCAGCGGGATCGTCCTCCTGATCGTGGGGTGGACGGACTACCGGGCGTCGCGGAAGTAGCTGTGACCGCTCAGCACTCGATCAGCCCAATCGCCGTGGTTGGTGTTTCACCCCTCTAGCTGGCGTTATCCGGCTTGTCCGTCGCCGGATGTGTCCCTGGGCGGCCCACTCAGGGCTACACGAGATCGCAGCCCGCCCGCCTCGATACTGTCCCCATGCCTCAGTGGTACGTCGCCGTCTCGATTCGCGTCCCGGGGCCGATGACCGACTCCGTGCTGAACCGCTTCATGGTGTTCCGGCCCCCCGATGAAGAGCAGTGCGTCTGGGTAGATGCCGATGACAGGACCCTGCTCCACGCCACTATCGAGATCCCCGCCCCTGACTCTCACGCTGCTGTTGACGCGGGACGTGACATGGCTCAGGCCGCCATCCTGGTCCTCGACTCTGCCGCCGATGTGGTGGACGTAGTGGCGGTGGACGTCGACGACGAGAGCGGAACCTATTTCCGCTGGACTCCCACGGCTCCCGAGACGTAGCTGGCCTTCAAGTCGCCCTCCGGGCGAGCCGGCGCCGGTGTCCCAAGGCGGCCCACCAAGGGTCAGTTCTACGGGCGGTCGAAGTCATCTCCGTCGCCTACCGCAAACACATCCAGCGGAGTCGCTCGTTTGTCGAGCAACGCGCACCCCACTTCAACGGTCGTCGCCGGAGCTAGACCGGCAGAGACGTTCATGTGGTTCCAGACCACCGCAACGAGGCCGCTGGCGTGCTGCTCGATGACGTCTTCGAAGGATTCGTCGAAGGCATCCCAGTTCTCGCCGTAGTAGTCGGGAAAGCCGAACGCCCGGGCGAGCTCTAAGTGAGCGGCTGACCGTGACGTCATGGCGTGGCCGTCCAGGTCCAGTCGCCGGTACCCGTGGCGGTTCAGGAACGCGTCCAGCTGCTCCCGGGCGCTGGCGTGCACGCGGAACAGCGGCCCCGACTGCAGCCAGGGCATCTCTCCTCGCACCGAAGGACGTTCAGAGGTCATGCGCTCGGACGCTACTGGCGTCGAGTGCTCGTCTCGGAGACTGACGTCCGTCCGCCCCACCGGTCACCCATAGCGACCAATCAGGGACAGGTCGTGTTAGAGCTCGCGGACGTGGATCAGGGAGCTGATGGCTAGATCACGCCGAACGCGGGTGTCGGACAGTCCGTCGACCACTACCGCTGCACCACACCAGGTCGCGCCGGCGGCCTCGACCAGTGCCCGAGTGGCCAGTGCCTGACCGCCGGTCTGGATCCAGTCATCGACGAACAGCACACGATCGCCGCCCTTGACGAGGCCTCGCCTGAAGCCGAGCGAGAGATGGCGATCCCGGTAGTCCGGTGGTGTCGTGCGCTGGAGCCATGCGTCGCTGTCGGCCAACGGCTCGTCGTCCTTCCGAACCTCGACCAGCCCAATGTCCAGCGCCGTGGCCACCAGTGCGCCGAGCATCGAACCTCGGGACTGCGGACCGAGGACCACGGTGGGTTTCGCCTCGGGAACGAGGTCACCGAGAGCGGGGCCGAGATCGGCGAGGAGAGCAGGGTCCCGCCACCACCCGGTCACATCAGCCAGCGACCGCGCATCTGTGCGATCACCCCGCCAAGCGAACGTGGCTTTCAGCCGATCGCGGAGATCTGCGGTCGAATTCACCGCTGAATGATTCCCGCAGGGGCGAGCCGTGATCGCGCGCCACGCCCAGGCGGCGTCCGCGCGCGTCGTCCCAGGTTTCCTTAGGACAGCCTTCCGAGCTGTGTCCTCAAGCGGCCCACTTGCGCACACGTGGACCGTGCTCGGGTGGCCATACTTCCGCCGTGACGGAAGCTGACAGCAAGCACCGCATCGAGCTGCTCGAGGAGTCGCTGGCTGAACTGCTGGAGTTCGTCGTGGATCACGATTTCTACGACGACCAGCTGGATAGCCAGACAGCCTGGCAGCAGCGGCTGGAGCCGCACGTCCGCCCGGACGGCCTGGCTCCGCTGGCTCCGTTGTACGAGGACGTGTTCGTGCGTTTGGACGAGTTACCCGCCGACGTCGAGGTTCTCTCACGCATCGTGCAGCGTGCCGAGGCGCTGCTGGCCGGTGGTTGACTTGAGGGGGCGCGGGGACGTGCCCGGCTCCGCCGTCGCCTTGCCCAACGCAGATCCGCTGTTGCCTCGGAAGACGAGGGCTAAGGCTGTCCGCGGTGCCGCCGTCCTTCCCACAGCGGCCCTCTGAGGAACAGCGGTGAGCCCGAACTCCGCAGGGGCGGCTCCACACGGCGAATCGGTTAGCGTGCGCCAGTGACCGATGGCGGCGGCATCGAGGAGACCCTGGAGCACTACCTGCGCGTCGCCCTCCGCTCGCCAGAGGACGGGAGCAGAGCGGTCTCGCTCGCGGTGGCCAACGTGCATGTGCCTGTCCAACGAGCCCTTGCAGAACTCGGCCAAGTGGCGGTGCAGACGGAGGAGGACATCGGCGACATCTCGTGCGTCTACGAGGTGAGTGGGCCTGGGCCTCAGGGGGCCGTCGTCTTCATCTCGACCGTGTTGCCGTACGCGGCGGTGATCCTCCGCCAAGACGGGCGCTATCTCCGGTTTGCGACGGCGGCTGACAGTGGATGGCCGGGCAGCGTGGTCCAGTGCCTTACGGACCGAGGCGTTTTCGTCCTATCGGAGGCGGTCTGCCGGTCGAAGCGACCGAATGCGAGTTGGCATGGCGGCCCCACGCACTCCTACTTCGAGGACCTGTTCGAAGATGAGTTCGGTCCTCCGGAGGACTGGTTCTGGGTAGAAGGCTCAGAGCCGGCGGAGAACGGGCGGGACGGTCGCTGAAGCCGCCTCCCAGGTGAGCCGGCGCTGACGTCCCTGAGCGGGCCATTTTGAACTAGAAGTGTCGCCTCAGTGACCCGGCGCGGCACCCTGACGTGTCAGGGCCGCCCAGCGGGGACGCAGACGTAGGGTCCGTCTTCTGCCGTACCGCAAGTTGCCCCGAGGAGACGCCGTGGACGATCGGTGCTTGCGGGTGGTTCGACTGCGGCTCCCGGGTCTGACCGAACTGCTCTACGTCCTGCGACAGCACGGCCGCAGTGTGGACGACGAGCGGTACCCAGGGGCAGAACGACTGCTGGCGGCGGATGGTCATGTGGTAGCCGCCACGAGCCCCAGTCGGCTGATTGCGGCCAACGTCGGTGACGGAGCTTTGGCCGCGCCGGTACAGCCGGGGATGCTGGTACTCGACGTCCGGGCGGTCGGTCACCGACTTGGCCGGTCACCGATGCGCTGGACGGGCACCACGAGGGGCGCCATCGTCGAGTTCGACGATCTGGTCTGGGATGCGGCCGCAACTTGTGACGACATGGATTGGGCTGAGCGGGTGCGCGACGGAGCAGGCTTTCACGCCCTCTACGACTTCGTGTGGGGCGACGCGAACGAGCCGCCGCCCGGTGCACAGAGGCGGGCCCTGTGGGGCGCGATGGTCGCGCAACTCGGGGACCACCTGGTCGTGGTCGACCGGCACCGCCAGCTCTGAGGCCGCTCTGTGTCCCAGGGCGGCCCACTATGGGTCGCCGAGCGCCGGTGTTCGAACCACTCGCCGTGCCGGGCAAGTCGAGCTGGGCGCCGACTGCCTCGTGCCTCCTTCAGCGGAGGCGGGGACGTTTCGTAGGACGATGACGGTCACCAGAGCCCCACATGGCATGGGGCTGCTCACCTCGGCGCCGGTGAGAACGGTCGTGCACCCAAGCGCCGCCAACCTCAACGGCGAAGCCAACAAGGGCCAGCAGGCCCCCAAGGACTTTGTGTCCGCTCATCATCAGCCCGAGTCCGCACAGAGCACCCGCTGCGCCGCCGACGAGCATCAACGCTGAAATCGGCGACCGCAGGGGATTACTCACCGGCGGTGTCTATCAGAGGAATCGCTGGTCAACTCGTTGCGCAGGAGCGCCCCGCCTCGAACGGGTGCCCTAACGCGGAGATCAGTAGGCGGCTGTTGGTGTTGCGGTGAGCACCGTGGCCTCCCGTCCGGGGAATCACCGGCGTCCGTGATCGCCGTCCAGACAAGCAGGCTTGCTTGTCCCTGAGCGGCCCACTCAGGGACACCCATGCATCTGCCGAAGATGACGTGGTCGGCGGGGAAGGTGGGCATGGTCGAGAGTTCGTGCAGGGTTTGCGGTCTCAATGAGGACGACGAACGCTGGGCGGGGACGAACCGTGCTCAGTACGTCGTCTGCTCCTGCTGCGGCGCGGAGTGTCCCGCCCCGGGTTCAGTGGAGGCTCGGAACTGACGCGGCGACGGTAGTCGCCGCGGTGTTGTGCCGGTAGAAGTCGTCTTCGTGCTCGGCCGGCGGGACCAGCCCGATCTCACCGTGCAGCCGTCGGTGGTTGAACCAGTCGATGTACTCGGCGACGGCGATCTCGAGGTCGTCGATGCCCTTCCAGGGCCCGCGGTTGCGGACCAGCTCGGCCTTGAAGAGGGAGTTGAACGCCTCGGCCAGGGCGTTGTCGTAGGAGTCGCCGGTGGAGCCGACGGAGGCGACCGCGCCGGCCTCGGCGAGGCGCTGGGTGTAGCGCACGGCGACGTACTGGACGCCCTTGTCCGAGTGGTGGACCAGCCCGGTCACGTCGTGGCCGGCGCGCCGGCGGGTCCAGATGCCCATCTCCAGGGCGTCCAGGGCGAGGTCGGTGCGCAGCGAGCGGGACAGCTGCCAGCCGACCACCCGGCGGGAGAACACGTCGATGACGAAGGCGGCGTAGACCCAGCCGGAGAAGGTCCGGCAGTAGGTGATGTCGGCGACCCACAGCTGGTCCGGGCCGGTCGCGGTGAACGCCCGTTCCACCAGGTCCGGGCGGGTGTCCGGGGCCGCGCCGGGCACGGTGGTGCGCGGGCCTTTCGCCCGCGTGATGCCGCGCAGGCCGGCGGCGCGCATCAGCCGTTCGACGGTGCAGCGGGCCACCGGGTGGCCCTGCCGGCGCACTTCGGCAATGCACCTTGCGGGCGCCATAGACCCCGTAGTTGTCGGCATGCACCTGCTCGATGACCTCGGTGGTTGCTGCGTCGGTGACCGATCGCGCCGACGGCGGGCGGGTGCGGTGTGCGTAGTAGGTGCTCGGGGCGATCTTCGCGCCGGCCTCGGTGAGGACCGCGCAGATCGGCTCGACCCCGTGTTCGAGCTTGTGCTGATCGATGTAGGCGACGATCAGCGGGAGGGGCGGTCGAGCTCCGCCGCGAAGAAAGCCGACGCGCTCTTCAAGATCGCATTCGCTCGACGAAGCTCGCGGACCTCACGCTCGAGCTCGGCCAGCCGGGTGGCGTCATCGGTCGTGGTGCCCGGTCGGTGGCCCTCGTCGATCTCGGCCTGGATCACCCAGTTGCGCAGCGTCTCGGCGTTGATGCCCAACTGCGCGCCGATCCGCTTCAACGCCCCGGTCCGGGTCGCCGGGTCACGCCGCGCCTCGACCGCCAGCCGGGTCGCCCGCTCACGCAGCTCGTCGGGGTACTTCCTCGGTGCCGCCATGACTCTCATCCTCACGTGGATGGAGAGCCTCCATCAGACCCGGGGCGGGATAAAGTCAGGCGTGGATGATCTCGATCTCATGTCAGTCCGTGATTACCGCTCGAAGTGGATCGCCGCCGGGTGCGCTTGGTTCTCGCCAGACGAGCGGCCGGCCGAATGGCGGCTTAGTCGTCAGATGAGTGGGCTGCCGACCGCATGGAGGTGACTCAGCAACGGTCTCCGATTCGGATGTCCTCAAGCGGCCCACTCAGAGACACCGTTGATCCTCGCGATCCCTCCATGCCAGGCGGCTAGCCGAACAAGCTCCCAGAGCCAAGTGTCAGCGCGATGGCGCGCACACCGACCGCAAAGTCATCCCAGGCCCGTCTGTCCGGTCGAGTGCCAAAAGCGAGTCTTCGGGAGCGGAAGCGGGCGCGCTCAAACGCGCTGGCACACTGCCAGCGTGTCGACTCTGCCTCGAACATGCCGTTGCGGCTGCGGTGAGACCGTCAGCACCTCGGCGCTCTACCGCCCCGGTCACGATGCCCGGCATGCCTCTCTGGTGGGACGTCGGCTGCGCGAGCTCGGCACAGCGGATTCCTCGGTGCTTGATGAGTTGCCCAGTGAGGCGCTCCGAGCGAAGGCCGTGGCCATGCTCGGCAATGGGTCCGCTGATCCCAAAGTTTCCGCGCCGTCAGTGGCTCCAGGAATACTTACGGCCCCGACGTTGCCGACGGTGGCTGCTCCGGTTGATGGCCGCAGCACCGCCGAGCTTCTGAATGGCTATGTGCAGATACTCGCTGAACTAAGGCGCCGAGGGGTTGTTCGCTCGAACAACGCACCAGCGGGCGACTTCGGGGAATGGATTGCGTGTCGGGCGCTGGGTGGCGCACTCGTCGACAACTTCTCGGTGAAGTCCTTCGACCTCACGACGCCTGACGGGCAGCGAGTTCAGGTGAAGACTCGGGTGGTCAGTGTCCCCGTGCGGAACAGCCAGCTGCAGACCAGTGTCTTCCGTTCGTGGGACTTCGAACGTGCCGCTTTCGTTTTGCTTCGGGACATCGACTACAAGGTGCATCGCGCTGTTCTGGTGCCAGTAGACGTCGTCCGGGAGAAAGCTCGTCACGCTGATCATGTCAACGGCTGGCGGGTGTCAATGACGAGCGATCTGCTCGACCACCTCGACGCTGAGGACTTCACCGCTGCCGCGAGGAGGGCGGCCGCGACGGCGTGACGTCGCGGCCGACACAGGGTGTCTCTTAAGCCGCCCTCACGGCCAGGGGCAAGACCCCGTGCATTGACTACCCGTTCACAATCCCAACACCACGGAAAGTGAGATCAGCACAAGTGCGCACGAGCGGCGCGCAGGAGGGCGTCCGCCCCCGAGAAAGTCCCCCCAGCCTCGACAGCCTTGGCGAGGAACTCGGCGTCGTTCTCCCCGCTGGGCGGAAGCAGACACACGGCGTTTCCGACGTCAACGAGGCTGCGCAGGCTGGTGCGACTCTCTTCGCCGGTGATGACCCCGCCGTCGAATAGATCGATGAGGTAGTCGGCCTCGTCCTCGGTGAAGCCGGAGGTGTCCAAGCTTTGCGCGTCCACCCCCAGCACGGCGCCGGCAACGGCGCAGCCGCTCAGGCAGGTGACCCCCAGAACCAGGCCGAGCAGAACAGTAAGCAGGCGCCCTCGCACCGCCCGCACACTAGGCCCGCTCAGTGATGACCCAGCGCTTCGACAGCGACAACACGCTCAAGATCGCCCAAACGAGTGATGCCCCGCACTTGTAGCTCGTGCCTCGGCTGCCAACGTTCGCCTAAACGGCCCACTGCGGGTCACCTGCGCCCTCCACTTTCTGGGTGACCCGCCGCCCGTCATCACTGCCGCGTGCCAAGTCGTGCGCGAAGATTTCTCGACTGACGGATCGAGTCGGCGAACCAAGGGCGCGGGGAGCAGCGTGGGCACCACTGAACGTCATCCTCGTCGCTTGACTCTTGGTTCTGGCGCTCATCCCAGCGCCGCAGGGGGACACTTTCACGGGCAATGCTCGGGAGCTAGCCGGCAACGTCGTCGACTCACTGCGCGGCGATCCGAGGTTTTGCGGGGACGCCGACACCAGCGGTCGACGGCCGCTTGGCTGCTGGCCACGTTGGCGCTGATCACCGTCGCTCTGTCAGCCTGCTCGGACGCTGGGTCTTCCTCCGCGCCGACAGTTGCTGCGACAACTACCGCGGACACTCCGCCTACGCGCGCAACCAGCACCGCGGAAGCTGCGATCGCACCTGCTCTCACAACGCTCATCCCAGAGTCCATTGCCTCCGAGGCAAATAAGGCGTGCGCCTGGGAATGCCTGACGGCGTATGACACCTTCTATCTTGGCGACCTAATCGAACACGGTTTCGAGATTGGGCCCCCCTATCAAGACCAGGCGCAATACATCAAGATCGGCGAGGCCGTCTGTGCTCGACTGAGTGAAGGTTTTACCCTGCCTCAGATCTTCGCAACCACCTCGTCTTCGAGTGACCGACAGAGGTTAGAGGTGATGGCGGCAGCGGCTGGACGAACCTACTGCAAGTTGCCGAGGTCCTCTCCTGGGGAAGAGACGGGCGGCGCGCGGCCGACGGCGCCTGCCGGGCAGCCATGTTCTCCGCTGTCGGCGGCCGTGACGTCTTTCCATCAGCAAGTTCAGGCAGCATTCCCCGGAGGGGAGATGCCCACGACCGGGTCGAATGCTGCCTTAAGCGCCCTGACCGACGTCGTGCTAGAGGTCGTAGACTTGTGTGGATATCAAGTGATGGTCGACATCGCCGATCAGTATCCGGACCCTCTCTACACCTGGCTGCACTCCACCGCAGTGTCCGCGCTAGGCGAAATCTCTGCCCTTCCCGATGGCCTGCGGTGTGCTGAACTTTCGATGCTCGGGCTGGGGCCAAAGCAAGCGGTGGACTATTGGTTCCTATGGGGCGCTCCGGATCTCATGGACGCCGATAGGAATGGAGTCCCCTGCGAAACCGTCTGGCCTGAAGTTGCGAGGTATGTGCCCTCGACGTAGTGACATGCCGGAGGAGGCGATCGCACCGTTGCCGCTACTGTTGCCGCACGACGGCTGCGGGCCCGAGCGGGTGCCCGAGCCTGGTGAGCAGGTAGCGGAGCCGGCCCTGATCGCGTCAAAGTCACCCCATCGCTGATTGACACGGTGGGGGCCACATCCACCACTCAGCGGGACGTCACCCCGCATGGGTGGTCCCTGTACCTGCCGACGATGGAGCACTTGGTGCGCCGGCAGTCGCTGTGTCCCTGAAGCCGCCTTCTGGGACACCTGCCCCTGTCCAGGACCGGCTGTCGCTGGCGACCGGCGTCGGGCTGCAGTAGCCCTGCGGTCACACCACCGCCCACTTCGCTTGTGACTGCGCTCAGTCAGGCGTTCTCCGGCAAGGCAACGCGCGAGACGATGCACGCGTGGTCAAGCGCCGAGTTGAGGATCCTGGGGTCCTGCACCTCAACGCCCAAGTCCGGATCTTGTCCGGCCTCGCGGCCGGGGATGACGACGTTCTCGTGCTCCTGGGCGCGGTCGCGCCCTGCGACGTTCCCGGTCACTTCACGCCCGACGTCGCCCTGCTCGAGGTCGCGGCCACCGCACTCGGCCTCGCCTGCCCGCCAGGGAGCGATCCGCTGGAGTACGAGGGGCTGACAGACCGCTATCTCTCCGATCAGATGCTGGACGGGCGCACGCTGCGCTACCGCACCCAGTACGCCCTCTACGCCGCGGCGTGCCTGGGTGGCGGACTGCTGCCCGATCTCCTGCGAGAGGCCGGGGCCTGGGAGCCGCGGCTGTGGACCTACGCCGTCTCGGCGGTCGTCCTCTACACACGGGCCGCTGCCGACCGCTGCGAGCAGACCGTCCCCGACATCGCCGTCCGAATCGCCGAGCAGCGCGGGCTCACCCTCACCGCCCGCCCACCGTCGATCGGCTGACCCCGAAGGGTCCGGAGCGCGCCGCACGGCCTCGATCGCCGATCCCCGCCCGGCGGCCGACCAGCTCGACGCGCTCCACTGTCACCTTCTCCCGAAGACAAGATCACCATCCGACACACCTCATGCACTCGGGCGGACGCGATTCGTTGTGACGAGTTGCTCCGCTCAGAGCAGTGAGGCCAGCACCGTCAGCAGGGGCGCCGATGAGGCCAGCGTTCGTGGGGGAGTGGGCACGTTCTGACGATGCCTGGCCCACGTCAGTTCCAGCTCGTCACTGACGCCTTCTCGGTCATGCCTGCCCCGCCTCAGGTGGGCGCCACGAGAAGGAGGACGGACGTGAGCGACGAGCAGTTGAGCATCTCGGGGGTTCCGACAGGCGGCACTCGGCGCCAACCTCGCAGTCGTCGACCGCTTCGACCGGCCTTGGTGCCTCATGTGGACCCGAAAGCCGCAGCCCCGGGCCCTCCTGTCCGAGCCGCCGACGGTCCTGGCAGTGCAGCGCACAGTGGAGCTGCGGGCTCGCGCATGCTCGGCGTCCAGGACGTCGACGACCTCGGCCTACGCACCGACCTGGTGACCGCCTGCCGCATCGCGCTCGGCATCGGGTCCACGACGGCCTACGCGCTGGCCGGCCGGGACGAGCTTCCGTTCCCCGCCTACCGCGTCGGCCGGCAGTGGGTGGTGCCAACCGCCGGTCTCCGTGCATTTCTCGGGCTGCCGCAGCAACGGTCAGCTCAGGGGTGACAGAGGTTCGACGCGACGTCACCCCGACCGGTGCGCTCCCGATCCGCGCGGGACGAGGGCGGCGGCAGCCTCGGCGGCTTGCCGGCCCACGCCCTCCAGCAGATGTGTGTAGGTGTCCGACGTGATCCGGATGCCGGAGTGCCCGAGACGCTTCGAGACGACGGTCATGTCGACGCCGGCCGCCAGCATGATCGACGCCTGCCCGTGCCGGAGGTCGTGCAGCCGCACCCGCCGCAGCCCGGCGTCAGCGACGAGAGCCTGGAAGGTCCTGGAGACGACCTCGGGCTTGAGGTAGGAGCCGTCCTCGCGGGCGAACACCAGGTCGTGCTCCTCGTACGCCGCGCCGAACGCTGCCCTCTCCGCGTCCTGCTGCAGCCGGTGGGCGATCAGCGATCCTGCCGTCGAGGCGTCGAGATCCACCCGCCGGTCCTCGCCGCTGGCGGTCTTCGGCTGCCCGACCACGCTCTCGTAGCCGACCTGCACCACTGACTGGCGAACCCACAGCACCCGCTTGTCCAAGTCCACGTCACCCCAGCGCAGACCGACGACCTCACCGCGGCGCAGCCCCGTCATCGCCAACACCTCGAACAGCACACCCAACCGGTGGCCGGCGGAGGCGTCCAGGAAGGCGCCGAGCTCCTCGGGCTCCCAGGGACGGACCTTCGGACGGCGGGTGGGCTCCAGCTCGGCCAGCGCCGCCGGGTTGTAGGGGATGACGCGGCGCCGGACGGCGTCGTTGAGCGCCGACCGCAGCGTGGCGTGGATCCGGCGCACCGACGACGGCGACAGCCGCTTGGACCGAGTGCCCTGCCGGCGCAACGACGCCAACGCCCGGTCGACGTCGTCCACGGTCAGGTCCGCAAGCCGGTAGTGGCCGAGCAGCGGGATCCAGTAGTCGCGCAGGTGCCCTTGGGTGTGCAACGCGGTGGACGGCCGGAACCGGCCGGCGTCCTTCTTCCGCTCCAACCAGCTCTCCAGGTAGCCGGCCACGGTGACCCGCCGCTGGTCCTGCACCCGCACGCCCTGTCCGGTCACCGCGAGCGATGCCTGCAGCGCGGCCCGGGCGTCGGCGGCGGAGTCGTAGCCGCCCCGCCGGACCTGACGTCGCCGTCCGGAGGGATCGCGCACGTCGTGGGCGAAGAACCACGATCCGTGCCGCTTCGGGCAGTTCTTCCGCCGGCCCGCCGCGTCAACGGCCGGTGGGCAGCTGCACCGCTTGAACACCGTCCCGGTCACTGACCACTCCCTCCGCTCCGGCCGATCGCCCACCCGATCGAGCGCGGGGTTCGAGCGGTGGTGGGGAGCGTCGCGGGCAGCCCTGACACCACTCCAGCGGGGGAGGCGCTGGGCACGAACTGGGCACGCCGTAGCCGGCGGTACCTGGTCAGCGGTGGTCGACGGCGGTGCCCATCGCCCCCTCTGACCTGGACGAACGGTCTGGCACGGCGGCATACGGCGGTGCCTGGTGAAGTCCCGGAGGCGCTCGTAATGAGAAGGTCGTCGGTCGGATTCCGACAGGCGGCTCTCCACCTCCCAGCCAGTCGACCCCGGCCGTTGATCACCCGGACGGGTGACCGGCACCCGGACCAGCCTGCGGAAGCAGCTCCCGGAGGTCGATGACAGGTCCATGGAGCAGCTACAGCGACCGGCGACGGTGCGGCGCCGACCGGCGTGGACGCTGCTGGCCACCGTCGCCTTCTCGTTGCTGTACGCCACCGGCGTGGGCGGTCGTCCCGCCGGTCTGGCCTGGGACCGGGCCTACGACGTCGTCCTGTTCAACCTGCCCTACCTGGCCGCGACGGCCGGCTGCTTCGCCGCCGCCGTCCGGGTGCGGAGCGAGCGGTTCCCCTGGACGGGTCTCGGCCTCGCGCTGGCGTTGAGCGCGGTCGGCAACGCGCTGCGTGTGCTGGCCGCCGACGTGAACGGCAACGGGCCCGCGACCACGCTGTCCCTCGTCTTCACCCTCGCCGGGTACCTGATGCTCTACGTCTTCGTGGTCGGCATCATCCGGGCGCGGGTGCCCCGCTTCCACCCGAGCATGTGGCTCGACGGCGTCATCGGCGCCCTGGGCAGCCTCTCCCTCGGTGTCGCCTTCGTGCTGGGCCCCTACCTGTTCCCGCACGCCGGTGAGCGGGTCGTGTCGCTGCCCGAGCTGGTCGGCCCGACCAGCGACGTGCTGCTCCTGGCGGTGCTGGTCGCGGTCGGCTCCATCCTCGGCGCCCGGTTCGACCGGATCCTGCTGGCGCTCGCCGTGGGGCTGACCTTCGTCGCCGGCTCGGACATCATCCTGTTCTCCCTGCAGTACCAGGGCCGCTACGTCGACGGCGGCCCGCTGGAGCTGGGCTGGCTGACCTGCATGGTCCTGGCCGCGCTGGCCGCGTCCTGGGCCCGCGAGCAGCCCCAGCCCGCCGACCCCGCCGTCGGCTCCCGGATCGGCTGGCGGCTGCTGGCCGTGCCGCTGGTCTGCACCGTGGCCAGCCTGTTCGTGCTGGGCTACGGCTGGCTGTACCCGATGCCCGCCGTCTCCGCATACTTCGCCATCGCCTGCGTGCTGGCCGGCATCGTGCGGATCGCGGTCACCTTCAACGAGGTCCGCGGCTTCAACGAGGTCAAGCTCGAGGCCCGCACCGACGAGCTCACCGGGCTGGCCAACCGCCGGGCCCTGCTGGCCCGGGCCCAGGCCATCCTCGCCGCGGCGACCCCCGCCCGGCCGGCCGCCCTGCTGCTGCTCGACCTCGACGGGTTCAAGGAGGTCAACGACAGCCTCGGTCACCCCGCCGGCGACGACCTGCTGCGCCAGGTGGGGCCGCGGCTGCGCAGCGCGCTGCGGGCCGAGGACGTCCTCGCCCGGCTCGGCGGCGACGAGTTCGCCGTCATGGTGCCCGACACCAGCATGGCCGAGGCGCAGGCCCTGGCCCACCGGCTGCGCGAGCTGCTGCTCCAGCCGTTCACCGTCGAGGGCATCCGGCTGCACGTCGGCGTCAGCATCGGCGTCTCGACCGCCCCGGTCCCCGCCGCCAGCGTGCAGGAGCTGCTGCGCTCCGCCGACGTCGCGATGTACACCGCCAAGAGCACCCGCGAGGGCGTGCACGTCCACGTCCCGGACACCGCCAAGTCCGCCGGCGACCGGCTGCGCACCATGGAGGAGCTGCGGACCGCGCTCACCGACGACGAGCTGGTCGTCTTCCTGCAGCCCCAGGTCTCCCTGGGGGACGGGACGGTCGTCGGCGCCGAGGCGCTGGTCCGCTGGCAGCACCCGACCCGCGGGCTGCTCTCGCCGGCCGACCTGCTGCCCGCCGCCGAGCAGGCCGGGCTGCTCGGGCCGCTGACCGACCAGGTGCTGGAGCTCGCCCTCGCCGCGGCCGGCCGGTGGTGGACCGAGCAGCAGGTGGCCGTGTCGGTGAACCTGACCGCAGCCAACGTCACCGACCTGGACCTGCCGAGCAAGGTCTCCGCGGCCCTGCGCCGGCACGGGCTGCCGCCCCGCGCGCTGACGCTAGAGCTCGTCGAGGACACCCTCATGGCCGACCCGGAGCGCGGCCGCACCGTGCTGGGCGACCTGCGCCGGCTCGGCGTCCGGACGTCGATCGACGACTACGGCACCGGCTACAGCTCGCTGGCCTACCTGCGCACCCTGCCCGCCGACGAGCTCAAGCTGGACCGCAGCCTCACGGCGGACGTCGACTGCGACCCGCGGGCCGCCGCGATCGTGCGGCACACCGTGGCGCTCGCCCACGACCTGGGGCTGAGCCTGGTGGCCGAGGGCGTGGAGGACGTCGCCACCGGCGCGGTGCTCGCCGAGCTCGGCTGCGACGTGGCCCAGGGGTACGCGATCGCCCGCCCGATGCCGGTCGCCGACTTCCTCGCCTGGCTCGCCGCGACCGCGGCCGCCGCCGAGCTGGACCCGACGGCCGCCTGACCTCGGCGACGGGCTGACCAGCGCGGTCGGCCAACTTCGGCACATCTCACCAGCGGACACGCCGTCGCGCTCGCGCGCGCTGTGTTGCTGACCCGCCACGCTGGGTTCCGTGACAGCCTCCCCGATCACCGCCACCGACCTCGTCCGACCCCACCTCTTCGGCACCGGCGACCGGCAGCCGCTGCCGACGGGGACCGAGCAGTGGCGCGACCTCGCGCCCGACATCCTCCGCCAGCGGCTGGTGATCGAGGGCGTCCCCGCGCACCCGGTCGACGACGAGCTCATCCGCGGCTACCTGTCCGCGCTGTCCCGCGCGGTCGACATGGTGCAGCTCATCGAACCGGTGACGCACCGCTCCGACCTGTACGGCTGGGCCGGCTGGATCCACTGGGAGACCTCCGGCGCGCACTTCTACGCCTGGGAGCAGCCGCGGCTGTTCTTCTCCGTGGACCTGTACACGTGCAAGGCCTTCGACGTGGACACCGCCGTCGCCTTCACCCAGGACTTCCTCTCCGCGAGCACGATCGTCGCGAAGTCCTTCTGACGTGGGAACCGCTCCTCCGCCGGCGCCCGGCGGCCCGGTCCACCCGCAGCTCTTCGGGACCAGCAGCCTGGCTCCGCCGGACCGCGGGCTGCGGCTGGTCGTCGCCGACACCGCCGCCGAGGTGGCCGCCGCCCAGGCGCTGGAGGCGGAGGTCTTCCTCGACTCGTTCGACAACACCCCGGAGGTCATGGAGCAGGAGTACGGCCACTATGCCGACCGCTCCCGCTACGTCGTCGTCCTCGACGACTCCGACGGGTCGGCGCTGGGGATGATGCGGCTGATCGTCCCGGACGCCGCAGGTGAGCTGAAGACGCTGACCGACGTCGCGGGCCCGCCCTGGCAGGTGTCCGTGCCGGACTCGCTGCGCTCGGCCGGTCTCGCCGACCGGGTGGTCTGGGACGTCGCGACCCTCGCCGTCGCCCGCGGGCACCGCAGCGGCGCGGGCCGCGGGGAGGTCACCCTGGCGCTCTGCCACGGCCTCTACCGGTTCTCCCGGCTCAGCGGCGTCGAGGGCTGGGTCACCGTCCTGGACGACCGGGTGCTCCGGCTGCTGCGGGTGATGGGCGTGCCGTGGACCGTCATGCCGGGCGCGGGGTCGGAGTACTACCTCGGCTCCCCGGCGAGCACGCCGTGCGTCTGCCTGCTCGACGACATCGCGCCGAACATGCGGGCCCGCCGGCCCGATGTCGCCCCCGTGATGCTCGACGGTGAGCTGCCCACCATCTCCGCCACCCCGGCGGACCTGGCCGCCGGACGCGGCGAGCGCGTCGGCGTCACCTACGGCTGATCTGACGTCGCTCCGTGTCACCATCTCCGCGCCGCCATCGCGGCAGCCCACAGCCGCGGACCCGGGACGACAGATGACACGGCAGTCAGGCCAGGACCGGCCACACCGTCGGAGGGGCGCGCGCTCGGTCGTCGTCGCCCTGGCCCTCTGCTCGATCGGCCTCGTCGCACCGCCCGCCTCCGCGGCGCCGGCCGGGACGACGGCGCCGGCGACGTCCGGGACGGTGAGCCCGTCGGCCACCTCGCTGCTGCCCGCACCGGGGTTGTACGACGCCAGGGTGTTCGGCACCCGGGTGCGCCTGGACTGGGTCGTCGTCCCCGGAGCCGTGGGCTACCAGGTCCGTCGCGACGGTCATCCGCTGCCGCCGATCTCCGGGGCGAGCACCGGCAGCTGGTCCGACGACGACCTCCAGGTCGGCGTCAGCTACTCGTACACGGTCTCCGCAGTGGACTCCCGGGGTGTGGAGGGAGCCGAGTCCCGCGCGGTGACCGCGGTCCCGGAACCGCCGGTGCCCGCGCCGACCGGTCTGGTGGTCACGGTGAGCCCGGGGCGGGCCGAGCTGAGCTGGGACGACCTCGGCCCGTCGGCGGAGTACCTCGTGCTGCGCGACGGGCGGAGCCAGCGCGTGTCCGGCAGTGCGCGGTGGTCGGACACCGACCTCCTCGCCGGGCAGTACACCTACCGGCTCGCGCGGCCGGAGGCCGACGACCACCCGGGTACGCCGTCCGACCCGGTGACGGTGACCGTGCCCGGGGAGCCCTCGACGCCGATCAGCGTCGTGTACCGGGCCCTCGGTGGGCCCGAGGGCGTCCTCGGCCACTCCGTGACCGGTGAGTACGCCCGGGCCGGTGGCACGGTCCGGGACTACGCCAACGGGTCGGTCCTGCTGGCACCCGGTGCGACGACGGCCTACTACACGGACTTCGGCGCGAGCCGGTACGCCCAGCTGGGCGGCCCCGCCGGCAGTCTGGGCTGGCCCACCTCGAACCCCGTCGACCTGGCCGGGACCCCCATGCGGTACGCCGGCCACCGCCAGGAGTTCCAGGGCGGCAGCCTCTACGAGTACCCCCTGACCGGTGGCCCGCACCTGGTGACCGGCGTGATCCGGGACAGGTGGCGAGGACTGGGCGCGGAGGCCGGCGCGCTGGGGTACCCGCTGACGGACACGGTCTGCGGCCTGCGCAACGGCGGCTGCTTCCAGCAGTTCCAGGGTGGCAGCCTGTACTGGTCCGCCGCGACCGGTGTGCGGCGCATCGAGGGCGCCATCGGGTCCAGGTGGGCGGCGCAGGGCTGGGAACGGGGCACCCTGGGCTACCCGACGACCGACGCGGTCTGCGGGATCCGGGACGGCGGCTGCTACCAGCACTTCCAGGGCGGCAGCGTCTACTCCTACCGCTACACCGGCACCTGGGTCGTCGGCGGTGCCATCCGGGACCGGTGGGCCGCCCAGGGGTGGGAGAACGGTCCGCTGGGCTACCCGATGTCCGACGAGGCCTGCGGCCTCCGGGACGGCGGCTGCTACCAGCTGTTCCAGTGGGGCAGCGTCCACTGGTCACCCCGGACCGGGCCGCGGATCACGGAGGGCGCCATCCGCGACGCCTGGGGGGCGCAGGGCTGGGAGCGGGGCGGCCTGGGCTACCCGACGACGGAGGCGGCCTGCGGCATCCGGGACGGCGGCTGCTTCCAGGTGTTCCAGGGCGGCAGCGTCTACTGGTCCCGCGGCACCGGCGCACTGCCGGTGTCCGGGGCGATCCGGGACGCCTGGGCGTGGCAGGGCTGGGAGAACGGCCGGCTCGGCTACCCGATCAGGGGTCCCGTCTGCGGCCTGCGGGACGGCGGCTGCTTCCAGGTGTTCCAGGGCGGCAGCGTCTACTGGTCCCCCCGCACGGGCGCACGTCCGGTCTCCGGGGCGCTCCGGGACGGCTGGGCGTCGCAGGGCTGGGAGAACGGCCGGCTCGGCTACCCGGTGGGCGACGCGTACGGCGTCCCCGGTGGGTCGGCGCAGGACTTCCAGCAGGGCACCGTCAGCTACCGGGACAACCGGGTCAGCATCACCTACCGCTGACCGGGGTCAGCGGCGGCGGCGGGTGCCGAAGATGCCGCGGGTGACCTCCCGGCCCAGCGCCGAGGCCGCCGACCGGGCGAAGGACCGGAAGGCCGAGGACCTGAGCACCTGGCCCAGGACGCCGTCGTCGGCCGGCTCCGGCTCCCTGCGCCGCCGTGCCCGGGGGGCCGGCTCGTCGGCCGGCTCACGCTCGGGCGCCCGGCGGGGGGCGGGCGCCGGTTCCGGCGGCGCCATCCGGGCGGCCAGCCGCTCGTAGGCGGAGTCGCGGTCCAGCGGGGTCCCGTACCGCGCCTGCAGCGGGGAGGCCGCGACCGCCTGCTGCTGGGCGGCCGGGTCCAGCGGGGCCATCGCCGACCGCGGCGCGCGCAGCATGGTCCAGGCGACCGGCGTCGGCGCCCCGCGCTCGCTGAGCACGGTGATCACCGCCTCGCCGGTGCCCAGCGCGCCGAGGGTCTCGGCGATGTCGTAGGCGTCGGTCTTGGGGTAGGTGCGCACCGTCTTCTTCAGCGCGTCGGCGTCCTCCGGGGTGAACGACCGCAGCGCGTGCTGCACCCGGTTGCCCAGCTGGCCGAGGACCGGCGTCGGCACGTCCGTGGGGTTCTGGGTGACGAAGAAGATGCCCACGCCCTTGGACCGGATGAGCCGCACGGTCTGGGTCACCGTCTCCAGGAAGGCATTGCTCGCGCCGGTGAACAGCAGGTGCGCCTCGTCGAAGAAGAACACCAGCTTCGGCCGGTCCAGGTCCCCGACCTCGGGCAGCTCCTCGAACAGGTCGGCCAGCAGCCACATGAGGAAGGTGGAGAACAGCCGGGGCCGGTCCTGCAGCTCGCTCAGCTCGACCGCGGTGATGACGCCGCGGCCGTCCGGCGCCGTCCGCAGCAGGTCGGAGGTCTCCCACTCGGGCTCGCCGAAGAAGACGTCGCCGCCGCCGTCCTCCAGGGTGACCAGCTCGCGCAGGATGACGCCGGCCGTGGCCCGGGACAGCCCGCCCAGCTGCTCGAGGTCGGCCTTGCCGGCGTCGCTGGTCAGCCAGCTGATCACCGCGCGGAGGTCCTTGAGGTCCAGCAGCGGCAGCCCGGCGGCGTCCGCGTGGTGGAACACCAGGCCCAGCGAGCTGGCCTGGGTGGCGTTGAGGTCCATGACCTTGCTCAACAGCTGCGGGCCGAAGCTGGTGACCGTCGCGCGCAGCGGCACGCCGGTGCCCAGGCCGCCCAGCGCCAGGTACTCGACGGGGAACCCGGTCGGCGTCCAGTCGTCGGCGGTGTCCGCGGCGCGGCGGGTGACCCGCTCGCCGGCCTCGCCGGGGCGGGCCAGGCCGCTCAGGTCGCCCTTGACGTCGGCGAGCACGACGGGCACGCCCTGGGCGGAGAGCTGCTCGGCGAGCAGCTGCAGGGTCTTGGTCTTGCCGGTGCCGGTTGCCCCGGCGATCAGCCCGTGCCGGTTCATCATCGACAGCGGCACGCGCACCTGCGCCGTGGGGTGCGGGACGCCGCCGTGGACGACCGAGCCGAACTCCAGCGCCGGTCCCGGGAAGTCGTAGCCGGCCGCGATCGCGCCGGCCACGGGGTCGGCCGCGGTGCCCGGGTCGGCGGGGGCCTGCTCGTCAGGTGTGGTCACGTCGTCCGTTCCGTCCGGCCGGGCAGGTCGGGGGACAGCCTGCCCGGCGGCGTCGGGGTCCGCCAGACGCCGACGGCGGCGCGCCCGGGTGGGTGCGCCGCCGTCGGCGGTCGGTGCGGTCTCGGTGCGGCCCTCCCGCAGGGAGCGGGAGGGGTCTGCCTCAGTGCAGCGGGGTGTCGATCGCGCGCTGGCGGGAGGCCTCGATCTCGGCCTCGGCCTCGGCGCGCCCGACCCACTCGGCACCCTCGACCGACTTGCCCGGCTCGAGGTCCTTGTAGGTCTCGAAGAAGTGCTGGATCTCCAGCCGGTCGAACTCCGACACGTCGTTGATGTCCTGCAGGTGGGCCATCCGGGGGTCGGTCGCGGGGACGGTGAGGACCTTGTCGTCCCCGCCGGCCTCGTCGGTCATCCGGAACATGCCGATCGCCCGGCAGGTGATGAGGCACCCCGGGAAGGTCGGCTCCTCCAGGAGCACGAGGGCATCGAGCGGGTCACCGTCCATCCCGAGCGTCTCCTCGATGTACCCGTAGTCGGCCGGGTACCGGGTCGAGGTGAACAGCATCCGGTCGAGCCGGATGCGTCCGGTGGCGTGGTCCAGCTCGTACTTGTTCCGCTGGCCCTTGGGGATCTCTACCGTCACGTCGAACTGCACGCCGATAGTCTGTCGTACGACGGGCCGCCGTGTCGGCGGAGGTCACTCCAGGGGGTGGGGGCGATCGCGGCGAGGCCGGGCGAGGAGTCCGACGGGGGAGCGCCGGAGGTCTCCACCGACGAGGCAGCGGAAGCCGTGGCACCGCCCGCCGAGGTGGTCGAGCCCGCCGCGCCCGGACCAGCGGCGGATGACGCCGGGGAGGCTGAGGCCGGGCCGTCCGAGGCCGACCGCGCCGCCGCGCAGGCCGCCGCCGACCTCGCCGCGGTGAAGCAGTGGGCGGCAGAGCGCGCCGCCGCCGAACGGGCCGCGGCCGAGGCCGCCGCCGAGGCCGCCGCAGCGCAGGCGGCAGCCGAGGACGCCGAGCTGGAACGGGCGCGGGCCGAGCAGGCCGCCGCCGACCTCGCGGCCGTCCGCGAGTGGGCCGCCCAGCGGGCCGCCGCCGAGCAGGCCGCTGAGGAGCAGGCCGCGGCCGACCGGGCCGCCGCTGAGGAGCAGGCCGCCACCGACCGGGCAGCTGCCGAGGCGGCCCGGGCCGAGGCCGACCGTGCCGCTGCCGAGCAGGCGGAGGCCGAGCAGCGGGCCGCTGAGCAGGTCGCGGCCGACCGTGCCGCGGCCGAGCGGGCGGCGCAGCAGGAGGAGCAGGAACAGCAGGAGGCGGCCGAACGGGCGCAGCGGCAGCTGGAGCAGCAGGAGGCGGCCGCCACCGCTCAGCGGGCCGCGGCGCAGCAGGCGGCCGAGCGAGCCGACGTCCAGCGGGCTCAGGAGGAGTGGGCTGCCGGCCGGCACAGCGCGGTCCGGGCGCCGGTCGGCGACGAGCAGCGACCCGAGCGCCCCCGGCCCACCCCCCGGGCGCGCGGCGCGTCCGCCGCGCCGGCAACGGGCCGGCGGCGCGCGGCGGAGCCCCCGCCGGATGCCGGCACCGCGCCCCGGCCCGCGGGGCGACGGCGGCGGACGGCGCTGGTCGCCGCCCTCCTCGCCCTCGTGCTCGTGGTCGCCGCCGGGGTGCTGGTGACCCTCCGGCTCACCGACCGCAGCGGCTCGACCGTCGCCGCGGACGCCGAGCAGGTGCCCGACGCCGTGCTGCCCGAGCTCAGCGACCCCGGCCCGGTGCTCACCGCGCTCGGCACCGACGCGCCGCTGCCCGACCCCACCGCCCTCGCCGGCGTGCTCTCCCCGCTGCTCGCGGCGCCGGCCCTCGGCGGGGGGCTGTCCGCGCAGGTGGTCGACGTCGCCACCGGGCAGGTGCTGTTCGACCGGGACGCCGCGGACCCGAGCACCCCGGCCTCCACCGCGAAGCTGCTGACCGGGCTCGCCGTGCTGACCACGCTCGACCCGACCGACACCCTCTCCACCTCGGTCGTGGCCGGCAGCAGCCCCGGGCAGGTCGTCCTCGTCGGCGGGGGCGACCCGACGCTGTCCACCACCGACCCCTCCACCGACTACCCGGGCGCAGCCACCGTCGCCGACCTGGCCGCCCAGGTCACCCAGGCGCTCGGCGGCCAGCCGGTCACCGGCGTCGTGGTGGACAACTCGCTGTTCACCGGCCCGCTGACCGCCTCCGGCTGGGGCGCCGACGACGCCCCGTCCAGCTACGCCGCCCCGGTGACGGCCACCGCCGTCGACGGCGCCCGCGTCGCGCCTGGGGAGAGCCAGCGCAGCGGGTCGCCGGGCACCGACGCCGGCCGGGCGCTGGCGGCGGCCCTCGGCGCGCCCGACGTCCCGGTCGACCTGGGCCAGGCCCCGGCCGGCGCCCGGACGCTCGGCACGGTCGAGTCCGCACCGGTCGACCGGCTGGTCGAGGAGGCGCTCAACGCCTCGGACAACCTGCTCGCCGAGTCCCTCGGCCGGCAGGTGGCCCTCGCCCGCGGCCTGCCGGCCAGCTTCGACGGTGCCGCCGACGCGATCACCGCCGCGCTGACCGACGCCGGGCTGGACACCACCGGGCTGGACCTGCACGACGCCAGCGGTTTGTCCCAGGACGACCGGGTGCCGGCCCACCTGCTGGTGGACGTCGTCCGGGCCGCCGCCGACGGGAGCGCCGACCACGCCGACGGGCTGCTGTCCGGGCTGCCGGTGGCCGGCTACGACGGCACGCTGGCCGAGCGGGTCGTCGCGGGTGGGCAGGCCGGGCCCGGCTCGGTGCGGGCCAAGACCGGCACCCTGCTCGGCACCAACGACCTGGCCGGGACCGTCCTCACCGCCGACGGCCGGCTGCTGGCCTTCGCGGTCATGGCGGACGGGACGGTCGGCAGCCTCACCGCGGGGGAGGGGTCGCTGGACGTCGTCGCCGACGCCCTGGCCGGCTGCGGCTGCCGCTGAACGGCCGGGCCGGCCCCGGGCCCGGTGAGTACGGTGAGCTGATGAGCCGTTCCTCGTCCCTCGTCGACTGGGACCTCGCCGGCCGCACCGCCCGCCGCCTCGTCTCGCCCGGGCCGGAGACCACCCGCGAGGAGGCCGCCGCCGTCGTCGAGGAGCTGCACCGCGCCGCCGCGACCGCCGTCGCGCACGTCGAGGAGCTCACCGGGCTGCACCCGGTGCCCGGCGGCCCGGTGCCCACCGTCGCCGTCGTCGACCGGCCCGGCTGGGTGACCGCCAACACCGCCGGGATGGCCGCGCTGCTCGACCCGCTGGCCGACGCGCTCACCGAGGCCCAGGGCAAGAGCCCCGGCCCGCTGGCGACCGCGATCGGGTCCCGGGCGACCGGCGTGCAGGCCGGCGGCGTGCTGGCCTTCCTGTGCAGCCGGGTGCTGGGCCAGTACGAGGTCTTCGGCAGCGGCGGCCGGCTGCTGCTGGTGGCCCCGAACATCGTGGAGACCGAACGCCGGCTCGGCGTCGACCCCACCGACTTCCGGCTGTGGGTCTGCCTGCACGAGGTCACCCACCAGCTGCAGTTCACCGCCGTCCCGTGGCTGCGCGGCTACCTGGAGGAGCAGGTCAGCTCGTTCGCCGAGGCCACCGACCTGACCCCCGACGTGCTCCGCGAGCGGCTCACCGACGTGCTGCGCAGCCTCACCGACGCGGTCCGCGGGGGCAGCCCGGACGACGACGCGCCGCAGGGCCTGATGGCGCTGATCAAGGACCCGGCCCAGCGCGCGGCGCTCGACCGGGTCACCGCGGTGATGAGCCTGGTCGAGGGGCACGCCGAGTTCGTGATGGACGGCGTCGGCCCGGACGTCGTCCCCTCGGTGCGCACGCTGCGCAAGCGCTTCGCCCAGCGCCGCAAGGGCCGGGGCCCGATCGACCGGGTGCTGCGCCGGCTGCTGGGGCTGGAGCAGAAGATGCAGCAGTACGCCGACGGCCGCGTCTTCGTCGCCGGGGTGGTCGACCTGGTCGGCATGGACGGCTTCAACCAGGTGTGGGCCGGCCCGGCGAACCTCCCGCTGAAGGAGGAGCTCACCGAGCCCGCCCGCTGGGTGGAGCGGGTGCTGGGCACCCGGCCGGCGATCCCGGCCTGACCCGGCGGGCGCGACAGCCGGCATGGCAGGTCCGCACCCCGCCGTCGCGGCGCTGCGCGCGGCGGTCCGCCCGGGCCTGAGCGCCACCACGGGCCTGGTGCTGGTGGCCTGCAGCGGTGGGGCGGACTCGGTCGCGCTGGCCGCCGCGCTGGCCTTCGAGGCACCCCGGTCGGGGCGCCCGGTGGGCGCGGTGACCGTCGACCACGGCCTGCAGCCCGGGTCGGCCGAGCAGGCCCGGCGCACCGCCGCGCTGCTCCGGTCGCTGCGGCTGGCGCCGGTGCTCGTCGTGCCGGTGACCGTCGGCACCGCCGGCGGGCCGGAGGCGGCCGCCCGCGAGGCGCGCGGTGCGGCGCTCCGGGCCGCCGCCGCCGAGCACGGCGCGACCGTGGCGCTCGGGCACACCCTGGACGACCAGGCCGAGACGGTGCTGCTCGGGCTGGCCCGCGGGTCGGGCCCGCGGTCGGTCGGCGGCATGGTCGAGCACCGCGCACCGTTCTGGCGCCCGCTGCTCGGGGTCCGCCGGGAGGCCACCCGGGCGGCCTGCGCCGCGCAGGAGCTGCCGGTCTGGGACGACCCGTGGAACACCGACCCGGCCTACACCCGGGTGCGGCTGCGCAGCGAGGTGCTGCCGCTGCTGGACGAGGTCCTCGGCGGCGGGGTGGCGCCGGCGCTGGCCCGCACCGCGGCGCTGCTCCGCGAGGACCTCGACGCGCTCGACGCGCTGGCCGCCGACGAGCTGGGCGCCCTGCTCGGGGCGGACGGCGCGCTGCCGGCCGGCCCGCTCGCCCAGCTCCCCGCCGCGCTGCGCCGCCGGGTGCTGCGCGGCTGGCTGCTCCGGGCCGGGGTGCCCGACCTGCAGGCGGTCCACCTGGCCGCCGTCGACGCGCTGCTCACCCGGTGGCGGGGGCAGGGGCAGGCCGACCTACCCGGCGGTACGGGGGTGGTGCGGGCGTCTGGCAGGCTGACCGTGCAGCGCGGCCCGCGGCCGGCTGCCCGTCCTGCAATCGATCCCCTCGAGGAGCCCTGAGCGCCGTGAGCGAGCGCACCACCCCCGGAGCCCAGGCCACGGGGCCGCTGGGACCCGACCACGGCTACGGCCCGGACATCGACCACGTGCTGCTGTCCGAGGAGCAGATCCAGGGCAAGATCACCGAGCTCGCCGCCCAGATCGCGGTCGACTACGCCGGCCGCGAGGTGCTGCTCGTCGGCGTCCTCAAGGGCGCCGTGCTGTTCATGTCCGACTTCGCCCGGGCGCTGCAGCTGCCCACCCAGATGGAGTTCATGGCCGTCTCCTCCTACGGCAGCGCCACCAGCTCCTCGGGCGTGGTGCGGATCCTCAAGGACCTGGACCGGGACATCGCCGGCAAGCACGTGCTGGTGCTCGAGGACATCATCGACTCCGGCCTCACGCTGTCCTGGCTGCTGAAGAACCTGGGCAGCCGCGGGCCGGCGAGCCTCGAGGTCTGCACGCTGCTGCGCAAGCCGGACGCGGTGAAGGTCGACGTCCCGGTGCGCTACATCGGCTTCGACATCCCCAACGAGTTCGTCGTCGGCTACGGCCTGGACTACGCCGAGCGCTACCGGGACCTGCCCTACATCGCCACGCTGAAGCCCGAGGTCTACTCCTCCTAGCAGCGGCACGGGCCGCCCGGGCCACGCAGCACTCCGACAGCTCGCCGGCAGCGCGCGTGGAGCGGGGGCACAGGTCCTTCGGTGTACCGTCGTCGCAACGACGTCGCCCCGCGGCGGGGTGCCACCCAGGGTCGTGCGCGACGTCCTGCGACGATCAGGAGGGTCGACGGGCAGTCCGGGCGTCCCCGGTGGCCCGGCAACGGTGTATGGAACGTAAGAAGATCTTCCGGTCCGTCTGGCTCTGGGTCGCTGTCGTCGTCGTGGTGGGCTTCATCGCCTCCCAGTTCTTCAGCAACGACGGTGGCTACGACAAGGTCTCCACGTCGACCGCCCTCGAGCAGCTCTCCAGCGGCAACGTCTCCGAGGCGACGATCAACGACAAGGAGCAGACGCTCGACCTGGACCTGCGGGACCCGGTCGACGGCAGCTCCAAGATCTCCGCCTCCTACCCCCTCGGCGCGGCTGACGACGTCTTCGCCGCCGTGCGCGGCGGCACCGACGCGGGCACCGGGACGGCGTCGTTCGACACCAACGTCACCCAGGACAACCTGCTGGTCAGCCTGCTGGTGAGCTTCCTGCCCTTCGTGCTGCTGCTCCTCCTGCTGTTCTGGCTGTTCAACTCCATGCAGGGCGGCGGCCGGGGCGTCATGGCGTTCGGCAAGTCCAAGGCCAAGGTGGTCAGCAAGGACACCCCGAAGACGACCTTCGCCGACGTCGCCGGCGCGGACGAGGCGATCGAGGAACTGCACGAGATCAAGGACTTCCTGCAGAACCCGGTCAAGTACCAGACCATCGGCGCGAAGATCCCCAAGGGCGTCCTGCTCTTCGGCCCGCCCGGGACCGGCAAGACGCTGCTCGCCCGGGCCGTCGCCGGTGAGGCCGGCGTGCCCTTCTACTCGATCTCCGGCTCGGACTTCGTCGAGATGTTCGTCGGTGTGGGCGCCAGCCGGGTCCGCGACCTGTTCGAGCAGGCCAAGACCAACGCCCCGGCGATCATCTTCATCGACGAGATCGACGCCGTCGGCCGGCACCGCGGCGCCGGCATGGGCGGCGGGCACGACGAGCGCGAGCAGACGCTGAACCAGATGCTGGTCGAGATGGACGGCTTCGACGTCCGCGGCGGCGTGATCATGATCGCCGCGACGAACCGCCCGGACATCCTGGACCCGGCGCTGCTGCGCCCGGGCCGCTTCGACCGGCAGATCGCCGTCGACCGCCCCGACCTGCTCGGCCGCGTCGCCGTCCTCAAGGTGCACGCGACCGGCAAGCCGCTGGCACCCGACGTCGACCTCACCACCGTGGCCCGGCGCACCCCCGGCTTCACCGGCGCCGACCTGGCCAACGTGCTCAACGAGGGCGCCCTGCTCACCGCGCGGCACGGCGGCACGCAGATCACCGACGCCGTGCTCGAGGAGGCCATCGACCGCGTCGTCGCCGGCCCCGAGCGCAAGACGCGGGCGATGAGCGACAAGGAGAAGAAGGTCACCGCCTACCACGAGGGCGGGCACGCCCTGGTGGCGCACGCACTGCCCAACCTGGACCCGGTGCACAAGGTGACGATCCTGCCGCGCGGCCGCTCGCTGGGGCACACCCTCGTGCTGCCGACCGAGGACCGCTACAACCAGACCCGCTCGGAGATGATCGACACGCTGGCGTACGCGCTGGGTGGCCGGGCCGCCGAGGAGCTGGTCTTCCACGAGCCGACCACCGGTGCCGGCAACGACATCGAGAAGGCCACCTCGCTGGCCAAGTCGATGGTCACCCAGTACGGCATGAGCGCGAAGCTCGGTGCGGTGAAGTACGGCAGCACCGACTCCGAGCCGTTCCTGGGCCGGGACATGGGCTCGCGCCCGGACTACTCCGACGCCGTCGCCGCCGACATCGACGGCGAGGTGCGCGCGCTCATCGAGGCCGCGCACGACGAGGCCTGGGAGATCCTGGTCGAGTACCGGGACACCCTGGACCGGCTGGTGCTCGAGCTCCTGGACAAGGAGACGCTGTCCCGCGAGGACATGGACCGGATCTGCGCCGGGGTGGTCAAGCGCCCGTCGATGGCCCCCTACAACGGCTTCGGCAAGCGCACCCCCTCCGAGCGCCCGCCGGTGCTCACCCCGGCCGAGGCGGCCGCGGGCAATGGCAACGGCGTCCACGGGTCGGCGAACGGCGCGACCCAGGCACCGGTCGGGGACGTCGGCGCCCCCGCGCAGGGCCGGTGAGCGCCGCACCGGGGGGAGCACGCGAGAGCGCGGCCGGCCAGGTCGACGGTGCGGGGCTGGACCCGCGCACCGGCGACCCGGTCGCCGACCTCCCCGAGGGGCGGTTCGACGCCGGGCGGATCGAGGCCGCCGTGCGGGAGATCCTGGCCGCGATCGGCGAGGACCCCGACCGCCCGGGCCTGCAGGACACCCCCGCCCGGGTCGCCCGCGCCTACGCGGAGAGCTTCGCCGGGCTGGCCCAGGACCCGGCCGACGCCCTCGCCACCACCTTCGACGAGGGCCACGAGGAGCTGGTGCTGGTCAAGGACATCGCGATGTACTCGACCTGCGAGCACCACCTGGTGCCCTTCCACGGCGTCGCGCACGTCGGGTACATCCCCGGGTACGACGGCCGGGTCACCGGTCTGTCGAAGCTGGCCCGGCTGGTCGAGGTCTACGCCCGCCGCCCGCAGGTGCAGGAGCGGATGACCCGGCAGATCGCCGACTCGCTGTACGACGTGCTCAAGCCGCGCGGAGTCATCGTGGTCATCGAGGCCGAGCACCTGTGCATGGCGATGCGCGGCGTCCGCAAGCCGGGGACGCGGACGATGACCTCGGCCGTGCGCGGGATCTTCCGGGAGAACGCCGCCACCCGCAGCGAGGCCATGAGCCTCATCCTGGGCCGGTGACGGTCCTCCTGCCGCAGCCGGGGCGCTGCCTGGTGATGGGCGTCCTCAACGTCACCCCGGACTCGTTCTCCGACGGCGGCTGCTACGCCGACCACGACGCCGCCGTCGCGCACGGCCTGGAGATGCACGCCGCCGGCGCGTACTACGTCGACGTCGGCGGGGAGTCCACCCGGCCCGGTGCCGACCGGGTCGACGCCGAGGAGGAGTGCCGCCGGGTGGTGCCCGTCGTCCGCGACCTCGCCGCCGCCGGCGCCCGGGTCAGCGTCGACACCACCCGCGCCGACGTCGCGGCCGCGGCGCTGGAGGCCGGCGCGTCCCTGGTCAACGACGTCAGCGGTGGGCTGGCCGACGCGGGCATGGCCCGGCTGGTCGCCGAGGCCGGCGTGCCGTGGGTGCTGATGCACTGGCGCGGCCACAGCCGCGAGATGTACGCCGCCGCCCGCTACGGCGACGTGGTGCACGAGGTGGGCGCCGAGCTCACCGCCCGGGTCGAGGACGTCGTCGCGGCCGGGGTCGACCCGGGCCAGCTGGTGCTGGACCCGGGCCTGGGCTTCGCCAAGAACGCCGACCACAACTGGGCGCTGCTGGCCGGGCTGGACCGGCTGGTCGCCCTCGGGCTGCCGGTGCTGGTGGGCGCCTCGCGGAAGACCTTCCTCGGCCGGCTGCTGGCCGGCCCCGACGGCGAGCTGCGGCCGGTGGAGGGGCGGGAGGCCGCGACCGTGGCCATCTCGGTGCTGGCCGCGCAGGCCGGGGCGTGGGGTGTGCGCGTGCACGACCCGGTGCAGTCCCTGGACGCGATCGCGACCGTCACCGCGGTGCAGGCAGCGCGCAGCGCAGGAGGAGAACGTGCCCAGTAGCGCCCCCCGGTCGACCCCGGACCGGATCACCGTCCACGGGCTCACCGGCCACGGCTACCACGGCGTCTACCCGCCCGAGCGCGAGCACGGCCAGACCTTCCGGGTCGACGCGGTGCTGGAGCTCGACACCGCACCGGCCGCGGCCGGCGACGACCTGACCCTCACCGTGCACTACGGCGAGCTGGCGCAGCAGCTGCATGCGCTGCTGGTCGGCGAGCCGGTCGACCTGCTGGAGACCCTGGCGCAGCGGCTGGCCGACTGCTGCCTGGCCTACCCGGTCGTCGACGCCGTGGAGATCACCGTGCACAAGCCGGAGGTCGACCTCGGCGTGCCCGCCGACGACGTCACGGTCGCCATCCGGCGCGAACGCCAGTGACCCGCGCGGTCCTCTCGCTCGGCGGGAACCTGGGCGACCGCGCGGGCACGCTGCGCGCCGCCCTGGTCGCGCTCACCGGCCACGGGCTGGTCGCCCGCTCGACGCTGTACGAGACCCCGCCCTGGGGCCCGGTCGAGCAGCCGCCGTACCTGAACGCCGTCGCCGTCGTCCGGGGCGACCGGGACGCCGCCGGCTGGCTGGCGCTCGCCCACGAGCTGGAGCAGGCCGCCGGGCGCACCCGGGAGGTGCGCTGGGGCGCGCGGACGCTGGACGTCGACGTCGTCACCGTCACCGGGGACGACGGCGCACCCGTGCTGTCGGCCGACCCGGAGCTGACCCTGCCGCACCCGCGGGCGCACGAGCGGGCGTTCGTGCTCGTCCCGTGGCTGTCCCTGGACCCGGCGGCGACGCTGCCCGGGCACGGCCGCGTCGCCGACCTGGTGGCCGCGCTGCCGGCCGACGAGGTGGCCGCGGTCACCCGGTGGGAGCAGCTGGCATGACGCCGGTGCGCCGCCGGGAGCTGCTCGCGCTCGCCGTCGCGGTGGCCTTCGCCGCCTGGCTGGTGGTGCGCTCCGGCTACGGCTCGCTGCCGCCGTTCCAGTGGTGGCTGCCGGTGCCGCTGGGCGTGCTCGCCGTCGCTGAGGCCCTGGGCGCCCGCACGCTGCGGGCCCGGCTCGGCGCCCAGCGGGCCGGCCGGCGGGGTCCCGGCCGCAGCCCGGCGACCGCCGCGCGGCCGGTCGAGCCGATGCTGGTCGCCCGGCTGGCGGTGCTCGCCCAGGCCAGCGCGTGGGTCGGCGCGGTCGTCGCCGGGCTGTGGGCCGGCCTGCTGCTGCACACCGCCCCGGCGGTCGGCCGGCTCGGCGCGGCCTCGGGTGACACCACGACCGCGGTCATCGGCGTGCTGCTGGCCGCCGCCCTCGTCGCTGCCGCGCTGTGGCTCGAGCACGTCTGCCGGGTCCCCCCGGACGAGGACGAGGACGCGTCCGCCCAGGCCTGATGGCCCCGTCCAGAGGCTCGCCCCGAGCTCGCGAGGGGTGAGGAGGACGGGGTCCTTGTTCAGAGGTGGGCGGCGCCGGCCACCTCGGGGACCGAGCCCTCGATCGAGCGGCGCAGCGCGGCGTGCAGCGACTCGGGGGTGAGCACCCCGCAGAACCTCTCGCCGTCCAGCACCGCCACCCACCCGGCCTCCAGCTGCAGCATGGTGGAGAAGGCGGTCTTCAGCGACGCGTCGATCGGCACCCAGGCGTCCATCCGGCGTCCGGCCTCCCGCACCGTGCCGCTGCCGGTCGCCCGCTCGGTGGAGATCCACCCGTTCAGCCGGTCCTGGTCGTCCAGCACCACGGCCCAGCGGGCGCCGGCCCGCTCGAGCACGGCCCGCGCCGCGCGCACGTCGTCGTCGGCGTGCACGACCGGTGGCTGCTCCAGGTCGGCCATGTCGATGCCGGTGACGGCCAGCCGCTTGAGCCCCCGGTCGGCGCCGACGAAGTCCGCGACGAAGGGCGTGGCGGGGGAGCCGAGCAGCTCGGCCGGCGGGGCGAACTGCTCCACCTTGCCGCCCTGGCTCATCACCGCGATCCGGTCACCGAGGCGCACGGCCTCCTCGATGTCGTGGGTGACGAAGACGATGGTCTTGCGCACGGTCTCCTGCAGCCGCAGGAACTCCGACTGCAGCCGCTCGCGCACGATCGGGTCGACCGCGGAGAACGGCTCGTCCATCAGCAGGACGGCGGGGTCGGCGGCCAGCGCTCGGGCCACCCCGGCGCGCTGGCGCTGGCCACCGGAGAGCTGGTGCGGGTAGCGGTCACCGAACGCCGCGGGGTCGAGCCCCACCAGGTCCAGCAGCTCCTCCACCCGGTCCGCGGTGCGCCGCTTGTCCCAGCCCAGCAGCCGCGGCACGGTGCCGATGTTCTTGCGCACCGTCTGGTGCGGGAAGAGCCCGACGTTCTGGATGACGTAGCCGATCCGGCGCCGCAGCTCGACCGGGTCGACGTCGGTGACGTCGTCGTCGCCGAGCAGGACCCGCCCGGTGGTCGGCTCGATGATCCGGTTGATCATCTTCATCGTGGTCGTCTTGCCGCAGCCCGACGGGCCGACCAGCACGGTCAGCTCCCCGGCGGCGAAGGTCAGGTCGAGCTGCCGGACGCCGACGCTGCCGTCGGGGTAGGTCTTGCTGACCCCCTCCAGCCGGATGGCCTGGGCCGGTGCGGCTGCGATCGAACCGGTCGGGGCGCTAACGTCCACGAGTGGCCTTCCTGACGGGCGCCCGGTGCTGAGCGCGGCGAGCGGTGCGGTGCTCGCAGCTGATGCGGCGCCGAACCCCTGGTTCGACCCCTCCTACGTGACGGAGAACTGGGACACCATCCTGTCCTATCTCGGCGAGCACGTCAGGCTGACGGTGGCCGCGGTGGTCCTCGGGGCGCTGATCGCGCTGCCCCTGGCGCTGCTGGCCCGGCGGAACCGCTGGCTGGCCGCCGGCGTCCTGGGCGTCTCCACGCTGGTCTACACGATCCCGTCGCTGGCCATGTTCGCCTTCGTCGCGCCGGTCACCGGGCTGTCGGCGACGACGGTGCTGGTCGGGCTGGTCCTGTACTCGCTGGTCATCCTGGTGCGGAACTTCCTCGCCGGTCTGCAGTCGGTCCCCGCCGACGTGCAGGAGGCGGCCCGCGGCATGGGCTACGGCCCGGCGCGGCTGTTCTGGCAGGTGGAGCTGCCGCTGGCGCTGCCGTCGTTCATGGCCGGGATCCGGGTGGCCACCGTGTCCACCGTCGCGCTGGTGACCGTCGGCGTCATCGTCGGCCACGGCGGGCTGGGCCAGCTGATCACCGGCGGGTTCAACGCCAACTTCTACCGCGCCGAGATCGTCACCGGCGCCGTCGGCTGCGTGCTGCTGGCCCTGGTGGCCGACCTGCTGCTGGCCGGCGCCGAGCGCGCGCTGACTCCGTGGACCCGGCGGGCCCGGGCGTGAACGAGCTGCAGGCGGCCATCCGCTACCTCAACGACCCGTTCAACTGGACGCGCACCAACGGCATCTTCGACCTGGCCGCCCAGCACCTGCGGATCTCGGTCATCGCCGTCGCGGTGGCCATGGTGATCGGCATCCCGCTGGGCGCGCTGCTCGGGCACACCGGCCGCGGGGGCGGCTTCACCGTCGCCCTGTCCAACGTCTCCCGGGCGATCCCGACGCTCGCGCTGCTGACGGTGTTCGCGGTGACCCCGATCGGCTTCGGCCCGACCGCCACCACCATCGCGCTGGCGCTGTTCGCGCTGCCCCCGGTTCTCACCAACACCTACATCGGGTTCCGCGGCGTCGACCGGGACGTCGTCGAGGCCTCGCGGGCGATGGGGATGAACGGCCGGCAGGTGCTGCTGCGCGCGGAGCTGCCGCTGGCCGTCCCGCTGGTGATGACCGGCGTCCGGACGGCGGCCGTCCAGGTGGTCGCCACCGCGACCCTCGCCGCGCTGGTCGCCGGCGGCGGGCTGGGCCGGATCATCACCCTCGGGTTCCGGCAGCAGGACTACGGCGCGGTGCTGGCCGGCGCCATCCTGGTCGCGGTGCTGGCCGTGGCCACCGAGCTGCTGCTGGCCGTCGTGTCCTGGCTGGTGACGCCCGGGCCCAAGCGACTGCGGGTCGGCCGGGTGCGCACCCGCACCACCGATGCCGGGGCGGTCCCGGTCACCCCCTGACCCGGAGCCGGGTCACCGGCAGGTCACGGTCGTGCACAACGGACTTGATCTCCGGACCGCCCGGGGGTTGAGTGGAGCTGCGGGACACCTCCCGCCAGACACGCGTGGCCGTCCAACCAGCGGGCACCACGGGACACAGAAGGCGGAGAAGATGCGCACGCGTCCCCGTTTCCACACGATCCTCCCCATCGCGGCCCTCGCGGCCGTGCTCTCCACCGCCGCCTGCGGTGAGTCGGGGTCCTCCGGCACCGGCGGCGACGCCGCCGCCAGCGGCTCGTCGGCCTCCGGCGACGCCTGCGCCCCGGTGGCGGGCGACCAGCTCGTCGTCCTCGAGGACGACAAGGGCCTGCAGAACGCCGACAACATCGTCCCGGCGGTCAACGCGGCCGCCGCCAACGCCAACCCGGCGCTGGTCCAGGCGCTGGACACGGTCTCCGCGGCGCTGACCGAGGACGACCTCATCGGCATGAACAAGGCCGTGGACATCGACCGGCAGTCCGCCACCGACGTCGCCGCCGCGTACGTGTCCGACAACGACCTCGGGTCCGGCGTCACCGGCGGCAGCGGCCCGGTCGTGGTGGGAGCCGCGGACTTCAGCGAGTCGCAGGTGCTGGCCAACGTGTACGCCGACACCCTGAACGCGGCCGGCTTCCAGGCCACCGTGCAGACGGTCGGCAACCGCGAGCTGTACCTCCCGGCGCTGAAGAACGGCGAGATCCAGGTCTTCCCGGAGTACCTGGCCACCGTCGCCGACATCATCGCCAAGAACGTCGACCCCAACGCCGCCGCGATCGCCACCAGCGACGCCGACGAGACGCTGGCCGCGCTCACGCCCGTCGCCGCGGAGTACGGGCTGGTCTTCGGCACGCCGGCCGAGGCGACCGACCAGAACGCCTTCGCCGTCACCCAGGAGTTCGCCGACGCGCTGGGCGTGACCACGCTCTCCGAGCTCGCCGACGCCTGCGGCGACGGCTCGCTGACCCTCGGCGGGCCGGGGGAGTGCCCGACCCGGCCGCAGTGCCAGCTCGGCCTCGAGGACACCTACGGCCTGGAGTTCGCCAGCTTCTCCGAGTACGACGCCGGTGGCCCGCTGACCAAGGCCGCCATCCAGCAGGGCGACGTCTCCATGGGCCTGGTCTTCAGCTCCGACGGCGCCCTCGCCCAGGGCTGACGGCCCGTACAGGCCTAGGTACCAATACCTGCGTCTGAACGCCGAAGATGCAGGTATTGGTACCTGTGCCGCTCAGTACCAGCCGCCGGGCGGCAGTTGCTCCCCGGCGGTGACGGGGGTGTCCACCACGTTGCCGGCGGGGGCCAGCGGGCAGGTCCACCGCGGGTCGTAGGTGCACGAGGGGTGGTAGGCGAAGTTGAGGTCGACGACCAGCCGGCCGTCGTCCCCGCCCAGGTCGGCGCCCTTGATGGTGTCCAGCAGGTAGCGGCCACCGCCGTAGGTCGTCGTCCCGGCGGTCCCGTCGCGCAGCGGCAGGAACACCCCGCCGCCGTAGCCGCCGACCCACCAGACGTCGAGCCTGCCGACGTCGCCCAGGGTCACCCGGCCGATCCGGTCGAGCACCACGACGCCGTCCGCGGCGGTGGGGACCTCCCGGCGCTCGGGCTCGCCGTCGGTGTCCACCGGGACGACGAACCGCAGCGCCGGGTCGTAGGGCGCGAACGGGATCCCGGTGAACGAGGCGCGGGCGGCGTCGTCCAGCGGGGAGTCGGGGTGGCCGCCGACGAGCGCGTCCCGACCCTCCCGCCAGGCGTGCCAGCCGGCCTCGGGGTCCTCGGCGGCGCGGACGTCGGAGTACAGCGCGGCGACCCGCCGCCGCCAGTCCAGCAAGGTGAGGGTCACCGGGCGGAGCCTGCCACCCGGGGCGCCGGGCGGCACCGGGTGACCGGTCCGTTCACTGCCTGTGACCGTGCGCACCCCGTAAGGTGAGGGTCATGGGAGGTCGCCGGGACGCTGACGCCCCGGCGCGCCCCGCCGGCCGCCGGGGCACGCTCCCGCCCGTGCCGCCGGCCCCTACGGCCGCGGGGGCGTCCGCCTCCACTCCGCCGCCCGCCCCGCCGGTGCCCGAGCAGCGCCGGAACAGCAACCGGGGGTGGCTCCTCGCCGGGCTGCTCCTCGCCGCCGGGGGCAGCGCCGCGGTCCTCCTCACCGACGACGCCCGGTACCTCCGGGTGGCCCTGCTCGCCGTCTGCTGGGCCTTCGTCGTCGCCGCGTTCGTGGCCGGCAGCCGCCGCGCCGACCAGGTCGCGGCGGCCGGCCGGGAAGCGGAGCTGCGACACGCCTACGACCTCGAGCTGGAGCGCGAGGTGACCGCCCGGCAGCAGTTCCAGGTCGAGCTGGAGGGCCGGCTCCGGCGGGAGGCGGAGGGTGCGGTCCGCGGCGAGCTCGCACAGCTGCGCGCCGAGCTGTCCGGCCTGTCCGCGCTCCGGGACGACCTCGCCGGGCTGGGCCGGCTGCGCACCGAGGTCGCCGCGCTGGCCGAGCTGCGCGGGGAGCTGAGCGGGCTCGGCGAGCTGCGTGGCGAGCTGGGGCGGATCCGCGCCGAGCTGACCGAGCAGCTCTCCGGTGAGCTGCTCGTCGAGCGCATGGTCATGCGGGCCCAGTCGGTGCGCGGACCGGCGCAGCCGGGGACCGACGGCCGGGTGCTGGAAGGCGGCACGGCGTGGGACCCCGCCCCGATGACCTCCGGCTGGGACGTCGACCGCTGGTCGGAGACCCGGGTGGTGCCCGCCGAGCCGGTCGAGCCCGTCGCCCGGCCGGCCGCGGGGGAGCGGCCGGCGCGCGAGTGGCCGGTGCCCGCGGAGGACGGCCCGCCGACGACCGCCCTCCCGGCCGCGGCCGCGCCGACCCGTGAGCCGGCCCCCGAGCCGGCACCTGACGCCTGGTCCGGCTACGACGCCTCGCGGTACGACGCGCTGCTCTTCGGCACGTCGGCCCCGTCCCACCAGCCGCCGTCGCCAGAGACGCCGTCCTACGGGACGCCGTCCTACGGGACGCCCTCGTTCGAGACGCCGTCCCACGAGACGCGCTCGTTCGAGACGCCCTCCCACGAGACGCACTCCTACGAGCCGCCGTCCCACGAGGCTCCGTCGTACGAGTGGTCCGGCGCCGCGGGCAGCACCGCCCGCGGGTCACGCCACGACGCGTCGGGGTACGCCGAGGACGGGACCGCTCCCGCCGCCGACGAGCCGGTCCGGGCGGCCCCGCCGGAGCCGCCGGGTCACGCCCGGCTCGAGCAGATCCTGGCCGAGAGCGGTGTCCCGGCGCCCACGGGGGCGCGCGCCCGTCGCCGCCACCACCGTGACGACGACGGCGGCGGCAGCACCGACGACGTCCTCGCCCGGGTCCTCGGCCGCTAGACCGGGCCGCGGGACAGCGCGCCGCCGTCCAGCACGAGGGTCTGCCCGGTGACCCAGCCGGCGCCGTCGCCGAGCAGGTAGGCCGCCGCCTCGCCGATGTCCTCGGGCACGCCGAGCCGGCCGACCGGGTACTGCTGGGCCAGCGCGTCCTCCCGGCCGGTGAACAGCGCCTCGGCGAACCGGGTCTTCACCACGGCCGGGGCCACGGCGTTCACCCGGACCTTCGGGCCGAGCTCGACGGCCAGCTGGGTGGTCAGGTTGACCAGCGCGGCCTTGCTCACGCCGTAGGCGGCGATGCCCTCGCTGGACTTCAGGCCGGCGACGGAGGCGACGATCAGGACCGAGCCGCCGTGCTCGGCCATCCACGCCCGCCACGCCTCCTGCACCAGGCCGAGGCTGGAGACGACGTTGGTGTCCAGGATCTTGCGGAAGGCGTCGAGCGGGGCGTCCATCAGCGGGCCGAAGACCGGGTTGATACCGACGTTGCCGACCAGGTGGTCCAGGCTGCCGAAGGTCTCGACGGCGGTGCGCACGGCCTCGGCGCGGTGATCGGCGTCAGCGGCGTTCCCGGCGACGGCGACGGCCTTGTCCGGGCCGCCCAGCTGCTCGACCGCGGCGGCGAGCGCGTCGGCCTTGCGGGCGGTGACGACCACCCGGGCGCCCCGGTCCACCAGGCTCTGCGCGATCGCCAGGCCGATGCCCCGGCTCGCGCCCGTGACCAGTGCGGTGCGTCCCTCGAAGCTGCTCACCGTGCTCCTCCGTGCTCGGAGCCGGCTCCGCTGCCGGCGCGGGCCCCACCCAACCACGGCCCCGGGAGCACCCGCGCCGGCACCCACGTGAGGGAGCGCACACCCCCGCGGCGTTGCAGGCGCGCCCGGGCGGACACACACTCGCCTTCGGCGGTCCATCTGCGTGACACACCCGGTCCGGGTGGTTGCAGCGGGCGGGGCGCCGGCACCACCGCTCGACCTGCACCACCCTGAACGGCCCACGACGGCGTGGGCCGACGCGACCTGAGTCCGGTACCCGCGAGGGACTGGAACGAGAGGTGCACCGGGATGACCGTCCGTCCCCCGCGGAGGGCCGCGCGCCCTGCCGCGCCCCGCCCCACCGCCACGCCCGCCCCGGGACTCCTCCCGGCCGACGAGGCCCCCGCCCGGCTCCGCGTCGGCATCGTGGGAGCCGGCCGGGTCGGCGCCGTCCTCGGTGCCGCGCTCGCGGCCGCCGGCCACGACGTGGTCGCCGCCTCGGGCCTGTCCGCCGCCTCGCACGAGCGCGCCGCCCGGCTGCTGCCCGGCGTCCCGCTGCTGCCCGCCGACGAGGTGGTCGCCGCCAGCGACCTCGTCGTCCTGGCCGTGCCCGACGACATCCTCGCCGGCCTCGTCGCCGGCCTGGCCGAGACCGGTGCCTGGCGGCGCGGCCAGCTGCTGTTCCACACCTCCGGCGCGCACGGGCTGGCCGTGCTGGCCCCGGCCGAGCGGGCCGGCGTCCTGTCGCTCGCGCTGCACCCGGCGATGACCTTCTCCGGCGGACCCGAGGACCTGCACCGGGTGGTCGCCGCCCCGTTCGGCGTCACCAGCCGCCCGGAGCACCGCCCGGTCGCCGAGACGCTGGTGCTGGAGATGGGCGGCGAGCCGTTCTGGGTGGCCGAGGCCGACCGCGGGCTCTACCACGCCGCCCTGGTCACCGGCGCCAACCACCTGGTCACCCTGGTCGCCGAGGCCGCCGACCTGCTGCGCACCGCCGGCGTCACCGACCCGGCCCGGGTGCTGACCCCGCTGCTGACCGCCGCGTTGGACAACGGGCTGCGGCGCGGTGACCGCGGCCTCACCGGACCGGTCAGCCGGGGCGACGTCGGCACCGTCGCCGCCCACCTGCAGACGCTCACCGAGCGGGCGCCGTCCTCCGTCGACGCCTACGTCGCGCTGGCCCGGCGCACGACGGAACGCGCGCTGGCCGCCGGCCGGCTCAAGCAGCACGAGGGCGCCCCGCTGCTCGAGCTGCTGAGCGGCTCGGCCGAGGAGGCGGCCCGATGAGCGCCCCGGCCGTCGCCGAGACCACCGCGGAGCTGCGCAAGCTCCGCGACGAGCTCCCCGGCCCGGTCGTGCTCGTGCCCACCATGGGCGCGCTACACGAGGGGCACCGGACCCTGGTCCGGGCCGCGCGGGCGCTCGGGGGCAGCGTCGTCGTCTCGGTGTTCGTCAACCCGACGCAGTTCGCCCCGGGGGAGGACTTCGACCGCTACCCGCGCACCTGGGACGCCGACCTCGCCGCGCTGGCGGAGGAGGGCGCCGACCTGGTGTTCCACCCGCCGGTCGACGAGGTGTACCCGCCCGGCGCGGTGGGCGTGACCGTGCAGCCGGGCCCGCTGGGGGACGTCCTGGAGGGCGCCGTCCGCCCCGGTCACTTCGCCGGCGTGCTCACCGTGGTGGCCAAGCTCCTCGGCCTGGTCCGACCGGACGTCGCCGTGTTCGGCGAGAAGGACTACCAGCAGCTGACGCTCGTCCGGGCCATGGCCCGGGAGCTGGCGCTCGGCGTGGAGGTGGTCGGCGTGCCCACCGTCCGCGACGACGACGGCATGGCGCTGTCCAGCCGCAACCGGTACCTGACCGCGGAGCAGCGCGCCTCCGCCGCCGCCATCTCCGCCGCGTTGCGGGCCGGTGCGGCTGCCGGTCCGGAGGGCCCGGACGCCGTCCTGGCCGCCGCCCGGGCCGTGCTGGCCGCCGCACCCGACCTGGTGCCGGACTACCTCGAGCTCACCGACGTCCGGCTCGGCCCCGTGCCGGGTGCTGGACCCGCCCGCCTGCTGGTCGCCGCCCGCGCCGGCAGCACCCGACTCATCGACAACACCGCCGTGACCCTGGGGAGCCCCCGATGATGCGCACCATGCTCAAGAGCAAGATCCACCGGGCCACGGTGACCCAGGCCGACCTGCACTACGTCGGCTCGGTGACCATCGACGAGGACCTGCTGGACGCCGCGGACCTGCTGCCCGGCGAGCAGGTGGCCATCGTCGACGTCACCAACGGCGCCCGGCTGGAGACCTACGTGATCCCCGGCGAGCGGGGCACCGGCGTCATCGGCATCAACGGCGCCGCCGCGCACCTCGTGCACCCCGGCGACCTGGTCATCCTGATCAGCTACGGGCTGATGGACGAGACCGAGGCCAAGTCCTACCTGCCCCGGGTCGTGCACGTCGACGCCGCCAACCGCGTCGTCGAGCTCGGCGCCGACCCCTCCGCACCGGTGCCCGGCGCACCGGACCAGGCACGCAGCCCGCTCGGCGTACCGGTCCGGTGAGCACGTCGACGGTGGCCACGGGGCTGCCGTTGCGGCTGCGTGCGCCGGCACCGGGCTGGGAGCTGTCCGCGGACGTCTGCGTCGTCGGGTCCGGCGTCGCCGGGCTGTGCGTGGCGCTGCACGCCCGCGCGGCGGGGCTCTCGGTCGCCGTGGTCACCAAGGTGGAGGTGGACGACGGGTCGACCCGCTGGGCGCAGGGCGGGATCGCCGCCGTCCTCGACCCCGCCGACACCCCGGCCGCGCACGCCCGGGACACCGAGGTCGCCGGCGTCGGGCTGTGCGACCCCGCGGCGGTGCGGGCGCTGGTCACCGAGGGGCCGGAGCGGCTGCACGAGCTGATCAGCTGGGGTGCCGCCTTCGACCGGGACGGCGCCGGTCACCTGCTGCTCACCCGCGAGGGCGGGCACTCCACCGACCGGATCGTGCACGCCGGCGGCGACGCCACCGGGGCGGAGGTGCAGCGGGCGCTGCGGGACGCCGTGGCCGCCGACCCCGGGATCACCCTGGTCGAGCACGCGATGGTGCTCGACGTCGTCCGGGACGTCGCGGGCCGGGTCGCCGGGGTCACCCTGCACGTGCTCGGCGAGGGCAGCGCGGACGGCGTCGGGGCCGTCCGCGCGCGGGCCGTCGTGCTGGCCACCGGCGGGATGGGCCAGGTCTACGCCGCCACCACCAACCCCGCGGTCTCCACCGGCGACGGCGTCGCGCTCGGGCTGCGCGCCGGCGCGGTCGCCACCGACCTGGAGTTCGTCCAGTTCCACCCGACCGCCCTCTACCTCGGGCCCGGGGCACGCGGCCAGCAGCCGCTGGTCTCCGAGGCGCTGCGCGGCGAGGGCGCCGTCCTCCGGGACGCCGCCGGCGAGCGGTTCATGGTCGGCACCCACCCGCTGGCCGAGCTGGCGCCGCGCGACGTGGTGGCCAAGGCGATCACCCGGGTGCAGCTGCGCGACGGCGTGGACCACGTGTGGCTCGACGCCCGGGAGGTGCCCGGGCTGGCCGCGCGGTTCCCGACCATCGTGGCCCGCTGCCGGGAGGCCGGCATCGACCCGGTGACGGCGCTGGTCCCGGTCACCCCGGCCGCGCACTACGCCTCCGGCGGGCTGGCCACCGACCTGTCCGGCCGCACCACGGTGCCCGGGCTCTACGCGTGCGGCGAGGTGGCCTGCACCGGCGTGCACGGTGCCAACCGGCTGGCGTCCAACTCGCTGCTGGAGGGGCTGGTCTTCGCCGGGCGGATCGGCGAGGCGCTGGCCCGGGAGCTGCCGGTGCCCGCTCCCGCCGAGCCGGCCGACGCCCGGCCCGAGGGGCTCGTCGACGCCGCCGTCCGCGCCGACCTCACCGGCACGATGTCCACCCGGGTCGCGGCGCTGCGCAGCGGCACCGGCCTGGCCGAGGCCACCGAACGGCTCGCGGCGCTGGGGGAGCGGACCACCGCCGAGCCCGGGGTGCCCGGCTGGGAGACCACCGACCTGCTCACCGTCGCCACCGCGATCACCGCGGCGGCGGCCGCCCGCGAGGAGACCCGCGGCTGCCACTGGCGGGAGGACCACCCGGACGCCGAGGAGGAGTGGCGCGTGCACCTGGACGTCCGGCTGGACGGCGCGGGCGAGGTGGCGCTGACCCGCCGCCCCGTCGGTGTCCCCGTGGCGGTGAGCTGGTGAACGAGCCGGCGACGAGGGCGCTGCCCGCGGACCCGACCGACCTGACCGGCACCGGGCTGAGCGCGGCCTGGGTCGACGAGCTGGTCGAGCGCACCCTGACCGAGGACCTCACCGGCGGCGCCCCGCTGCCCCGGGAACCCGACATCGCGGTCAGCTACGACGTCACCAGCGCGGCCACGGTGCCCGGTGCGCAGTTCGGCACGGCGGACCTGGTGGCCCGCGCCGACGGGGTGGTCGCCGGCCTCCCGGTGGCCGCCCGGGTGTTCACCCGGCTGGCCCCGGGCGCCGCGCTGACCGCCGGCGCGGCCGACGGCGACCGGGTGCGCCGCGGCGACGTGCTGCTCACCGTCCGCGGCCCGGTCCGGGCGCTGCTGGCCGCCGAGCGCAGCGCGCTGAACATCGCCAGCCGGGCCAGCGGCATCGCCACGCACACCCGCGCCTGGGCCGACGCGGTGGCCGGCACCGGCGCCGTCGTCCTGGACACCCGCAAGACCACCCCGGGCCTGCGCCCGCTGGAGAAGTACGCGGTGCGCTGCGGCGGGGGGTCCAACAAGCGCATGGGCCTCTACGACGTCGCGATGGTCAAGGACAACCACGTCGCGGCCGCCGGCTCGGTGGCCGCCGCGGTCGCGCTGGTGCGCGAGCGCGCCCCGCGGATCACCGTCCAGGTCGAGTGCGACACGGTCGCTCAGGTCACCGAGGCGGTGGACGCCGGCGCGGACTTCCTGCTGCTGGACAACATGACCACCGACCAGCTGCGCGAGGTGGTCGCGCTGGTGGGCGACCTCGACGTGGAGCTGGAGGCCACCGGCGGGCTGACCCTCGCGGTGGCCCGCGAGGTCGCCGACACCGGCGTGGACTACCTGTCCGTCGGCGCCCTGACCCACTCCTCGCCGATCCTGGACCTCGCTCTCGACCTGCGGGAGGGCTGAGCCGTGCTGCTCGCCGTGGACGTCGGCAACAGCCAGACCGTGCTGGCCACCTTCGACGGCGACCGGCGGGTCGGCTGCTGGCGGGTCACCACCCACGCGCGGGCGACGTCCGACGAGCTGCTGATGCTCTGGCGGGGGCTGCTGCGGGACACCGTCGTCACCGGCGTGGCCGCCTGCTCCACCGTCCCGGCGCTGCTGCCGGCGCTGCGCCGGCTGCTGGACTCCCTCGCCGTCCCGGTCACGCTGATCGGCCCGGGGGTGCGCACCGGCGTCCCGCTGCACGTGGACAACCCGCGGGAGGTGGGCGCGGACCGGGTGGTCACCGCGCTGGCCGCGCACGAGCTGTTCGGGAAGAAGCCCGACGGCGGCGGACGACCGGTCGTCGTCGTCGACTTCGGCACCTCGACCAACGTCGACGCCGTGGGGCCGGAGGGCCAGTTCCTGGGCGGGGCCCTGGCGCCCGGGCTCGAGGTGAGCCTGGAGGCGCTGGCGAACCGGGCCGCCCAGCTGCGCTCGGTCGAGCTGACCGTGCCGACCCACGCGATCGGCAAGAACACCGTCGCGGCGCTGCAGTCCGGCGTGGTGCTGGGCTTCGCCGGTCTGGTCGACGGGCTCGTCGCGCGGATCGCCGCGGAGCTCGTCGCCCAGTTCGGCGAGCCGCCGGTGGTCGTGGCGACCGGCGGGCTGCACCCGCTGGTGGTGGACAGCTGCCGGTCGATCAGCGAGCGTGAGCCGGATCTCACCGTGCACGGCCTGCGGCTGGCCTTCGAGCGCCACCAGGCCAGCGGTGGAGGGACGGCCTCCACCCGCCCGTAGGCTCGTCGCCGTGAGTGAGGAACTTCCCGGCCAGGTCGCAGCGCCCGAGGACGAGCTGCCCGAGCAGCTGCGGGTCCGGCGGGCCAAGCTCGACCGGCTCCGGGAGTCCGGGATCGACCCCTACCCCGTCGTCGTGGCCCGCACCGCCAGCCTGGCCGACGTCCGCGCCGAGCACCCCGACCTCGAGCCGGACACCATGACCGGCGAGCAGGTGGGCGTCACCGGACGGGTGATCTTCTCCCGCAACACCGGCAAGCTGTGCTTCGCGACGCTGCGCGAGGGCGACACCGAGCTGCAGGTCATGCTCTCCCGCGACCGGGTCGGGGAGGAGGCGCTCGCCGCCTGGAAGGCCGACGTCGACCTCGGTGACCACGTGCTCGTCACCGGTGAGGTCGGGACGTCGCGACGCGGGGAGCTGTCGGTCTTCGCCGACTCGTGGCAGCTCGCGGCCAAGGCGCTGCGCCCGCTGCCGGTGGCGCACAAGCCGATGAGCGAGGAGCTGCGGGTCCGCCGTCGGTACGTCGACCTCATCGTGCGCGACGAGGCGCGCCGGACCGTCCAGGAACGGGCCGCGGTGATGAGCTCGCTGCGGGCGGGTCTCACCGGCCGCGGTTTCCTCGAGGTCGAGACGCCGATGCTGCAGACGGTGCACGGCGGCGCCGCCGCACGGCCGTTCCGGACGCACATGAACGCGTTCGACCTCGACCTCTACCTGCGCATCGCACCCGAGTTGTTCCTCAAGCGCTGCATCGTCGGCGGGCTGGACCGCGTGTTCGAGATCAATCGGAACTTCCGCAACGAGGGCGCCGACTCCTCGCACTCCCCGGAGTTCGCGATGCTGGAGTTCTACGCCGCCTACGGTGATTACTCCGACGGCGCGCGCATCACGCGCGAGCTCATCCAGGAATGCTGCGCGGCGCTGTTCGGTGACCACGTGGCACGTCATCACGACGGCACGGAACTGGACCTGTCCGGGGAGTGGCCGCAGATCCCGCTCTACACCGCGGTGTCGCAGGCGGTGGGGGAGGAGGTCACCCCGCAGACGCCGGTCGACCGGCTGCACGCCCTCGCCGCCGCCCACGACGTCGGCACCGACCCGGCGTGGCTGCCGGGCAAGGTCGTCGAGGAGGTCTTCGAGGCGCTGGTGCAGCACACGCTGCAGGCACCGACGTTCGTCGTCGACTACCCGCTGGACACCTCGCCGCTGACCCGTGCGCACCGCTCGGAGCCCGGTCTGGCCGAGAAGTGGGACCTCTACATCGGCGGGATCGAGCGCGGCACCGGGTACTCCGAGCTCGTGGACCCGGTGGCCCAGCGCGAGCGGTTCACCCAGCAGGCGCTGCTGGCCGCCGCCGGCGACCCCGAGGCGATGGTGCTGGACGAGGACTTCCTGGAGGCGCTCGAGTACGGGATGCCGCCGACCGCCGGGGTCGGGATGGGCATCGACCGGCTCATGATGACGCTCACCGGATTGGGCATCCGGGAGACGATCCTGTTCCCCCTGGTGCGTCCGCTGCACCAATAGCGTCACCTGTTCGGAGGCATTCTGTCGGCATTTGCACCGATATTGGTGCAAAAGCGGGCCGATGTGGTGGAATGGGGCCGTCGACCACGGGGCGGTAATACGACACTCCACATGTCCGGCGAATAGGAAGCAGCGAACACAATGGCACGCAAGGTCCAGGTCATCTTGAGCGACGACCTCGATGACAGCATCTCCGCTGACGAGACCGTCTCCTTCGCCCTCGACGGGACGACGTACGAGATCGACCTCTCCGAGAAGAACGCGAACGAGATGCGCGACGTGCTCGGCAAGTACGTCTCGGCTGCCCGCAAGGTCAGCAGCCGCGGCACCCGCGCCTCCGGTGCCGGCCGTTCCCGCGCGACCGGTGGCGGCGGCGGGGGCCGGATGGACCGCGAGCAGGCCGGCGCCATCCGCGAGTGGGCCCGCAAGAACGGCCACGAGGTGAGCGACCGCGGCCGCATCCCGGCCAGCGTCGTCGAGGCCTTCGAAGCCGCGCACTGAGCCCTGACGGCCTCCCTGCGAGGGGCCGTTCCAGCACGTCGCACGGCCCGGCGCCCCTCTGTGGGGTGCCGGGCCGTCGTGCGTTCCGGGGTGGGGCGGGTGGGGCGGAGGGGGCAGGCGTCCGCTGACGGCGTAAAGGCGGCGGAACACCCTCAGTGGGACGACAGTTGTGTCCATCGAGCCGCCCCGCCGGTCCGACGGCATCATGTCGACGCCGGGTGGGTGGTGCGATCTACAGTGGAACGACCGGTGCCCCAGCGCGCCGACGTACGTCGGGTGTCCACCGTCCCCTGCCGGGGACACGAGCACAGCAGGTCCAGCCGGTCAGAGGGAGATACAGCAGATGTTCGAACGGTTCACCGACCGAGCCCGTCGCGTGGTCGTCCTGGCCCAAGAAGAGGCCCGGATGCTCAACCACAACTACATCGGCACCGAGCACATCCTCCTGGGCCTGATCCACGAGGGTGAGGGTGTCGCCGCCAAGGCGCTGGAGTCCCTCGGCATCTCGCTGGAGGGCGTGCGCCAGCAGGTCGAGGAGATCATCGGCCAGGGCCAGCAGGCCCCGTCCGGCCACATCCCCTTCACCCCGCGCGCCAAGAAGGTCCTGGAGCTGTCGCTCCGCGAGGCGCTGCAGCTCGGCCACAACTACATCGGCACCGAGCACATCCTGCTGGGCCTGATCCGCGAGGGCGAGGGCGTCGCCGCCCAGGTCCTGGTCAAGCTGGGTGCCGACCTCAACCGCGTCCGCCAGCAGGTCATCCAGCTGCTGAGCGGCTACCAGGGCAAGGAGCCCGCCGCTGCCGGCGGCCCTGCCGAGGGCACCCCGTCGACCTCGCTGGTCCTCGACCAGTTCGGCCGCAACCTCACCCAGGCCGCCCGCGACGGCAAGCTCGACCCGGTCATCGGCCGGGCCAAGGAGATCGAGCGGGTCATGCAGGTGCTGTCCCGCCGCACCAAGAACAACCCCGTCCTGATCGGCGAGCCCGGCGTCGGCAAGACCGCCGCCGTCGAGGGCCTGGCCCAGGCGATCGTCAAGGGCGAGGTGCCCGAGACGCTGAAGGACAAGCAGCTCTACACCCTCGACCTCGGTGCCCTCGTCGCCGGTTCCCGCTACCGCGGTGACTTCGAGGAGCGGCTCAAGAAGGTCCTCAAGGAGATCCGCACCCGCGGCGACATCATCCTGTTCATCGACGAGATCCACACCCTCGTCGGTGCCGGTGCTGCCGAGGGCGCGATCGACGCGGCGAGCATCCTCAAGCCGATGCTGGCCCGTGGTGAGCTGCAGACCATCGGTGCCACCACGCTCGACGAGTACCGCAAGCACCTGGAGAAGGACGCCGCTCTCGAGCGCCGCTTCCAGCCGATCCAGGTGAGCGAGCCGACGCTGGCCCACACGATCGAGATCCTCAAGGGCCTGCGCGACCGCTACGAGGCGCACCACCGGATCAGCATCACCGACAACGCCCTCGTGGCCGCCGCGACGCTGGCCGACCGGTACATCTCCGACCGCTTCCTCCCGGACAAGGCGATCGACCTGATCGACGAGGCCGGCGCCCGGATGCGGATCAAGCGGATGACCGCCCCGCCGGACCTGCGCGAGTTCGACGACCGGATCTCCGGCATCCGCCGGGAGAAGGAGTCGGCGATCGACGCCCAGGACTTCGAGAAGGCCGCGTCTCTCCGCGACAAGGAGAAGCAGCTGCTGGGCGAGAAGTCCGAGCGCGAGAAGCAGTGGAAGGCCGGCGACATGGACGTCGTCGCCGAGGTCGACGACGAGCAGATCGCCGAGGTCCTGGCGAACTGGACGGGCATCCCGGTCTTCAAGCTGACCGAGGAGGAGACCACCCGTCTCCTGCGCATGGAGGATGAGCTCCACAAGCGCATCATCGGCCAGGAAGAGGCCATCAAGAGCGTCAGCCAGGCGATCCGGCGCACGCGGGCGGGCCTCAAGGACCCCCGTCGTCCCGGTGGCTCCTTCATCTTCGCCGGCCCCTCGGGTGTCGGTAAGACGGAGCTGGCGAAGGCGCTGGCCCAGTTCCTGTTCGGTGAGGACGACGCCCTCATCCAGATCGACATGGGCGAGTTCCACGACAAGTTCACCGTGTCGCGGCTCGTCGGTGCCCCTCCCGGCTACGTCGGTTACGACGAGGGTGGCCAGCTGACCGAGAAGGTCCGGCGCAAGCCGTTCTCGGTGGTCCTCTTCGACGAGATCGAGAAGGCGCACGCCGATGTCTTCAACACGCTGCTGCAGGTGCTGGAGGACGGCCGGCTGACCGACGGGCAGGGCCGGATCGTGGACTTCAAGAACACGATCCTGATCCTGACCACGAACCTCGGGACGCGGGACATCTCCAAGGCGGTCGGCCTGGGCTTCCAGTCCGGGAACGACACGACCAGCAACTACGAGCGGATGAAGCAGAAGGTCAACGAGGAGCTCAAGCAGCACTTCCGGCCGGAGTTCCTCAACCGCATCGACGACATCGTCGTGTTCCACCAGCTGACCGAGGACGAGATCGTCCACATCGTCGACCTGATGCTCAACCGGGTCGAGACGCAGCTGTCGAACAAGGACATGTCGCTCGAGGTCACCCCGGCGGCGAAGAAGCTGCTGGCGGCCCGCGGGTTCGACCCGGTGCTGGGCGCCCGTCCGCTGCGTCGGACGATCCAGCGCGAGATCGAGGACACGCTCTCCGAGAAGATCCTCTACGGCGAGATCGCCTCCGGGCAGATCATCGTGGTGGACGTCGAGGAGAACGCGGACCCAACCCAGTCGACCTTCACCTTCCGGGGTGAGGCCAAGCCGGTCGACCTGCCCGACACCCCGCCGGTGGCCCTCACGGCCCCCGACGCGGACGACGACGGTCCGGCGGCCCAGGCCGCCGAGTAACCGGAGCCAGCACGGCAGAGGGCCGTCACCCGCACCGCGGGTGGCGGCCCTCTGCCGTGCTCCGGCCCGGCACCGCGCTCTCGCGCGATCAAGCACCGCGCTTTCGCGCGATCAAGCACCGCGCTTTCGCGCGATCAAGCACCGCGCTTTCGCGCGATCAAGCACCGTGCTCTCGTGCCATGAAGCGCGGGTCTCGGACAACGCAGATCTCGAGCGGTGGAGTTGGAGGGAGACGGCGGGATGGCGCGGGGTGACCACCCGATGCGGACGCCGGTCTACGGCGGGCTGCTGATCGCCGCCGCGATGATCGGCGCGACGCTGGCCGTCTCCGGTGGCCAGACCTGGCCGGGGTGGGCGCGGGTCGTGGTCTACGTGGTGGCCGTCGTGGCGATCCTGGGCGGGGCCCTGCTCACCCTCCGGGACCGCACCCCGCCGCGGCGGCCCCGCCGCTGACCCGCCGGGCAGGCGGTCAGCTGGGAAGGGCGAACCGGCCGTCCTCGGTCTGGACGACGAGACCGTCGACCAGCAGCGAGTCCAGGCAGCGGGAGCGCTGGACGGCGTCCTCCCACGCCGGGACCAGGGCGTCCGGGTCGACCGGCTCGTGGGCCGCGCGCAGCACGTCGAGCAGTCGGCCGCGCACCTGCCGGTCGGTGCCGGCGAACCGCTGCACCCGCTTCGGTGGGCCGTCGTGCGCCGGGTACCCCGCGAGCCGCCAGGCGCAGCGGTCGCGCACCGGGCACGCGGCGCAGCGGGGCGTCCCGGCCACGCAGACCAGCGCCCCCAGCTCCATCACGGCCACCGAGAACCGCACGGCCCGCTCGTCGTCCACGGGGGCCAGCGCGGTGATGTCCAGCAGGTCGGCGGCGCGGGCAGGTGCCGCCTCGGCCCGCCCGTGCACCAGCCGCGCGACGACCCGGCGCACGTTGGTGTCCACCACCGCCTGGCGTCGTCCGTGGCCGAAGCAGGACACCGCCCGGGCGGTGTACGTCCCGATCCCGGGCAGCGCCTCCAGCTCGTCGACCTCGGCGGGGACGACGCCGGCGTGCCGTGCGGTGATCGCGACGGCCGCCTCCCGCAGCCGCAGCGCGCGGCGGGGGTAGCCGAGCTTGCCCCAGGCGCGGATCACCTCGGCCGGGCTCGCGGCCGCCATCGCCGCGGGGGTGGGCCACCGGGCCAGCCACTCCCGCCAGACGGGCTCCACGCGCGCCACCGGGGTCTGCTGCAGCATCACCTCGCTGACCAGGACGGCCCACGGGTCGGTGCCCGACTCGCGCCACGGGAGGTCCCGCGCCGCACCGGCGTACCAGTCCACGACCACCTCGCCCACCGGCTCGTCGCTCGGACCGGGCAGGGGGACGGCGGAGGGCGCGCTGCTCACGACCGCCCAGTGTGCCCCCGCTCGTCCGCGAGGCCCGCACGACACCCGTCCACCACGGTGGGTGATCGGGTCCATGGGATCCGGTGACAACCGTGTGACCTGGGCAGACGCGCTGCGTCGTGGCGTGGCGTGGCGTGCGGTCGCCGGGTGGAGCGGCGGCTAGCGTCGGCACGTGCTCCACCCGGTCGGCCCGCTGCCCACCGCCGTCTACTGGCGGCGGCGCCTCCTGGTGCTCGTCGGCACCCTGGGCGTGCTCGGCGGCGGCAGCTGGCTCGGCGTCGCCGCGGCCACCGGCGGCTCGACCGGCGCGGACCCGGCGTCGGACTCGCTGGCCGCGGCCGGGGCGACCGCCGACGCGCCCACCCCCGCGCTGGAGCAGGTGCTGCCCTCGTTGGCCGCCGTCGAGGTCCCCACCGCGGCGCCGACCACGTCGGCCCCGGCTCCGGCCCCCAGCGCCGCGCCGGCCGGGCCGGTCGCCGGCGGACCCTGCACCGACGACATGATCTCGGTCGACGTCCGCCCGGAGGTCCCGAGCAGCCCGGTGGGCGGCAAGCCGACGTTCGACCTCGTGGTCACCAACACGTCACCGGTCGCCTGCGTGCGGGCGCTGGACAAGGGCCTGCAGGAGATCGTGCTGCTCGACGGGGCAGGCGACCGGCTGTGGGGCAGCAACGACTGCTTCCCGGAGGCGAGCTCGGACACCCGGACGCTGCAGCCGGGTGAGGCCGTGGTGTTCCCGGTGCTGTGGAGCGGGCTGAGCAGCGCCCCCGGCTGCACCGCCGACCGGACGACGCCCGGGCCGGGCAGCTACGTGCTCCGCGGCCGGCTGGACACCAAGGCCAGCGGCGACGCCGCCTTCACCCTCACCTGACGGCCCCGGCGCAGGGGCCCGCGCTGAGCCTGCGAAGCGTGGGGGCGGCGGGGTCCTTCGTCTAGCTGTATCGGTCGAGGATGGAGGTCTCGGCGAGCCGGGACAGCCCCTCGCGGATGCCGCGGGCGCGGGCCTCGCCGACGCCCTCCACGGCCAGCAGGTCCTCGATGGTGGCGGCCAGCAGCTTCTGCAGCCCGCCGAAGTGCGCCACCAGGCGGTCGATGATGCCGGCCGGCAGCCGGGGCACCCGGGCCAGCAGCCGGTAGCCGCGGGGGCTCACCGGGGAGTCCAGCGCGTCGGGGGAGGTGGGCAGGCCGTAGCAGCGGGCCACCGCGGACAGGTCGAGCAGCTCGGTGGCCGACAGCGCCCGCAGGTCGGCGAGCACCTCCTCACCGGAGCGGTTCCGCCGCCCGCTGGGCAGGTAGTCGCGGACCAGGAGCCCGCGGTCCTCCTCGACGCCGGCGAGCATCTCGTCCAGCTGCAGGGCGAGCAGCCGGCCGTCGGTGCCCAGCTCGACGACGAAGCCCTCGATCTCGTCGGCGATCCGGCGGACCATCTCCAGCCGCTGGCTGACGCTCATCGCGTCCCGGACGGTGACCAGGTCCTCGATCTCCAGCGCCGACAGCGTGGAGGCGACCTCGTCCAGCCGCAGCTTGTAGCGCTCGAGGGCGGCCAGGGCCTGGTTGGCCCGCGCCAGGATCGTGGTCGGGTGCTCCAGGGTGTACCGGCGGCCGGCCACGTAGACCGAGATGATGTGCATCGACTGGCTGACCGAGATCACCGGGAAGTCGGTCTGCAGCGCCACCCGCTCGGCGGTGCGGTGCCGGGTGCCGGACTCCTCCGTGGGGATGGTCGGGTCGGGCATCAGGTGCACCCCGGCGCGGACGATCCGGGTGCCGTCGTAGGAGACGATCACCGCGCCGTCCATCTTGGCGAGCTCGCGGAGTCGGGTGGCCGACAGCGCCACGTCGAGGGCGAAGCCGCCGGTGCACAGCGACTCGACGACCCGGTCGTAGCCGAGGACGATGAGCGCTCCCGTACGGCCGGCCAGGATCCGCTCCAGACCGTCCCGGAGAGCGGTGCCGGGGGCGATCCGACCGAGCAGTTCCCGCAACGAGGCCTCAGGGTCCACAGCGGGTGGCACGTGCGCTCCTGACGGTCGGGCGGTACGGGGGCCGATTCTACGGTGCGGGCACGAGGCGACGACCACCTCGGGTCCTCCGAGGGTGTGACCGGGCCGTCCGGCGGTGCCGGAGAGTCACCACAGGCGCGCGATCGCGCCCCCGAGGTCGGCCACCTCGACCAGCCGCATCCCCTTGGGTGCCGGGCCGGAGTCCTCGGGCACGAGGGCGGCGGTGTAGCCCTGCCGGGCGGCCTCGGCGAGCCGCCGGGCGGTGCCGCCGACCCGGCGGATCTCCCCGGACAGTCCGACCTCGCCCAGCGCGATCAGCCCCGCGGGCACCGGCCGGTCCTTCGACGCCGAGGCGATGGCCAGGGCGAGCGCGAGGTCGGCGGCGGGCTCGAGGATCCGCACCCCGCCGACGGAGGCGGCGAAGACGTCGGCGTCGGCCAGCCGCACCCCGCCGCGGCGCTCGACGACGGCGTTGACCATCGCCACCCGCTGCGAGTCCAGCCCGCTGACCGCGCGGCGCGGCGAGCCGCCGCCACCGGAGGAGGCGACCAGCGCCTGCACCTCCGCCAGCAGGGGTCGGCTGCCCTCCATCGTCACGGTGACGCAGCTGCCGGGCACCGGCGCCGAGCGGCGGGAGACGAACAGGTGGGACGGGTCGGGGACGCCGACCACGCCGCCGTCGCCGATCTCGAAGCAGCCGATCTCGTCGGCCGGGCCGAAGCGGTTCTTGGTGGCCCGCACCAGGCGCAGCGTCGAGTGCCGCTCGCCGTCGAAGGAGATGACCACGTCGACCAGGTGCTCCAGGGCGCGCGGGCCGGCGATCGCGCCGTCCTTGGTGACGTGGCCGACCAGGATGACGGTCATGTTCCGGCTCCGGGCCACCGCGCTCAGCGCGGTCGCGACCGCGCGGACCTGGGTGGCGCCGCCGTCGGTGCCGTCGACGGCGGGGGAGCGGACGGTCTGCACGCTGTCGAGCACGAGGAGGGTGGGGGCGACGTCCTCCACGTGGGCGAGGACGGCGGACAGTTCGGTCTCCGCGGCGAGGTAGAGGTCGTCGTGCAGCGCGCCGATCCGCTCGGCGCGCAACCGCACCTGGGCCGCGGACTCCTCACCGGAGACCACCAGCGTCGGCCCGTTCGCGGCGGCGACCCGGTGGGCGACCTCCAGCAGCAGGGTGGACTTGCCCACGCCGGGCTCACCGGCGACCAGCAGCAGCGCCCCCGGCACCAGGCCGCCGCCGAGCACCCGGTCGAACTCGGTGATGCCGGTGGGCACGGCTCGCGCGCCGGCCAGCTCGACCTGGCCGATCGGCCGGGCCTTGGCGCTGACCGGACCGGCCGAGACCGACCGCAGCGGTGAGGAGCCGACCGCGCCGACCTCCTGGATGCTGCCCCAGGCCTGGCACTCCGGGCAGCGGCCGACCCACTTCGCCGAGGTGTAGCCGCACTCGGTGCAGCGGTGGGCGGGACGGGAGGACTTCACACCGGATGCTGGCACGCCGTCAGCGTGGCAGCGGGGTACGACAGTCCGGGGGACGGACCAGGACGGTCCGGCCCGACCGGCTCAGCCGCCGGCCTGCTCCTCCACGCCCTCGGGGCCGTGGAAGTCGAACGGCTCGCCGCGGGGGAGGTCGCGGGCAGGCGTGGCGACCGGCACCGGGACGGTGACCGAGCCGGCCTGCTCGAAGGTGAAGGTCACGTTGATCGACTGGCCCACGCCGATGTCGTCGGCGAGCCCGACCAGGGTCACCGCGGGCCCGGTGCCGCTGCCCAGGTACAGGATCCCGTCGGCCGGGACGGCGAGGTCGAGCGAGCCGCTGTTGGTGGCGGGCTCACCGGCGGCCTCGGGGTCGACGACCTCGACGCTGTCGAACTGGTCACCCTCGATGCGGACCAGCGTGTCGTCGGTCTCGGCGGAGCTGGCCACCGCGGCCAGCAGCCGGGCGCTGCTGCCCTGCGCGTACACCCCGCCGGTCGGGTAGGGCATCTCGACCGCGCGCAGGGAGAGGTCCCCGACGTTGGTCATCGCCCCGGTCTTGTCCCGGTTCTGCTCGGCGGTCTGGGCGACCTGGCCGGCGCTGCAGGCGCCCAGCGCCACGGGGGTGAGCAACAGGGCAGCCGTCGCGGCAGCGCGCAGTCCGCGGTTCACAGGGGGTCGACCTCCAGAGGACGTGCCGGTCACCGTGTGCTCCGGTGACACGAGTCGCGGTGAGCCTAACCGTCCCCACAGGATGTCCGCTGGGAGGTGCGGCAGATGGCGGCACGGTCGGGCAGCGGTGGCGGCGGGGAGATGCCGGGCGACGGGGACCCCGCGCTCGGGGACTTCCCGGGCCGGGCACCGGGGACCCGCCGCTGGTTGTTCGCCGACCAGCTGGGGCCGCACTTCCTGGACGCCCCGGACCAGCCCGTGCTGCTCGTCGAGTCGCGGGCGGTCTTCCGCCGCCGCCGGTTCCACCGGCAGAAGGCGCACCTGCTGCTGTCCGCCCTCCGGCACCGCGCGGCCCAGCTCGGCGACCAGGCGGTCTTCCTGCAGACCGACACCTACGCCGAGGCGCTGGACCAGGTGGCCGAGCCGCTGTCGGTGTGCGCACCGACCACCTGGCCGGCCCGCGACTTCGTGCTGCGCCGTCCGGGGCTGACCGTGCTCGAGGCGCGCGGGTTCGTCACCCGGCAGGCCGACTTCCGGCGCTGGGCGGGCGGCCGCACGCGCGAACGGCTGCTGATGGACGACTTCTACCGCACCGCACGCCGGGTGCACGACGTCCTCATGGACGGCGCGGAGCCGGCCGGCGGCACCTGGAACCTCGACCACGACAACCGGGAACCGCCGCCGGCCGACGGACGGGTCCCCGCGCCGCCGCCGTGGCTGCCGGTCGAGGACGAGATCGACGCGCAGGTCCGCGCCGACCTGGACCGCTGGGTGGCCGACGGGGACGTGGCCTTCGTCGGCGACGACGGCCCCCGGCTGTTCCCGGTCACCGCTGCCGAGACCGAGGAGCGGCTGGCCGACTTCCTCACCCACCGGCTGCGGGCGTTCGGGCCGCACGAGGACGCGATGCTGGCCGGCGACCCGTGGCTGGCCCACTCGATGCTGTCGGCGTCGCTCAACCTGGGGCTGGTCGACCCGGCCGACGTCGTCCACCGCGCCGAGCTGGCCTGGCGGGAGTCGGTCGCGGCCGGCGACCCGCTGCCGCTGAACTCCGTGGAGGGCTTCGTCCGCCAGGTGATGGGCTGGCGCGACTGGATCTGGCACCTGTACTGGCAGCTGGGCCGGGAGTACCGGCACGGCAACGCGCTCGAGGCGCACGAGGACGTGCCGGGCTGGATGGGCGAGCTGGCGGCCGAGGAGGTCGACGCGAACTGCCTGTCCTCGGTGCTCTCCGACGTCCGCGAGCGCGGCTGGGTGCACCACATCCCGCGGCTGATGGTGCTGGGCAACTACGCGCTGCAGCGCGGGATCGAGCCGCTGGCGATCACCGACTGGTTCCACCGGGTGTTCCTCGACGGCTACGACTGGGTGATGGTGGCCAACGTCGTCGGGATGAGCCAGCACGCCGACGGCGGGGTGCTGGCCACCAAGCCCTACGCGGCGGGCGGTGCCTACATCGACCGGATGAGCGACTACTGCGGCGGCTGCCGGTACGACCCGAAGAAGCGCCTGGGCGAGGACGCCTGCCCGTTCACCGCCGGCTACTGGTCCTTCCTGGACCGCAACCGGGAGCGGCTGGCCGACAACCGGCGGATGCGCCAGCCGCTGGCCGGGCTGGGCCGGCTGAAGGACCTGGAGGCGGTCGTGGGGCAGGAGCGGGTGCGCGGCACCGAGGCGCCCTAGCCCAGGGCGGCACCGCCGGCGACCAGCAGGACGACGTCGAGCACGGTCAGCAGCAGCACGGCGGGGAAGGCGAGCCGGCGTGCCCGCGGGCTGCCGGCCAGCGCGGCGACGACGACGGCCGGCACGGCGAGCACGCCGGCCGCCCTTTCGAGCGCGCTGGGCGGCCCCGCCGGGCCGAGCACCAGCAGCAGCGACGCCGCGCCGAGCAGCACCGCCCCGGCGACCGCCGAGGGCACCGGACCCACCCGGTGCGGCAGGCCGCGGACGCCGGTGGCGAGGTCGTCGGCGACGTCGGGGGCGACGTTGGCCACGTGCGCGGCCCCGCCGAGCGCCGCGCCGGCGGCGACCAGCCACCACGGCGCAGCCGGCGTGCCCGGCGCCGCGGCGACCACGCCGGCGGGCAGGGCACCGAAGCCGGTCAGGTAGGGGAGCGGGGAGAGCGCCGTGCGCTTGAGACCGGCGTCGTAGGCCCAGCCGCTGGCGACGAGCACCAGCAGCAGGAGACCGGGGACGACGCCCAGCAGCAGGGACAGGACGACGGCGACGGCGACCGCGGTCAGCGCCGCCGTGCGCAGCGTCGCCGGTGTGACGACGCCCTGCACGACCGGTTTGTCCTGCCTGCCGACCGCGCGGTCGCGGTCGGCGTCCAGCCAGTCGTTGCACCAGCCGATGGAGGCCTGACCTGCGAGGACGGCCGCGCCGACCAGGACGGTGCGGCCCGGGGTGACCCCGGCGGCGACCGCCAGCAGGACGGCGACGGCGCTCACCGCGAGGGCCGGCTCGAGGTGCGTCGCGCGGGCCAGGGCGACCCCGCGCCGCACCGGGCCGGTGCGTCCCGCGGCGCCGGTCACCTGCACACCCACCGCCTCCTGTCAAGAGCGAGCTGACCTCGGTCGAGCCGCTGACCTGCACTTTTGTCGGACTTCGCCGAGCCGGACGGCATTCTGCCGTGGTAACCTGGGGACAGCGAAAGGGGTCACATCCACATGGGCTTCACTGTTGGCGAGACCGTTGTCTACCCGCACCACGGCGCTGCGCTCATCGAGGCGATCGAGCAGCGGACCATCAAGGGCGTCGAAAAGCGTTACCTCGTGCTCAAGGTCGCCCAGGGCGACCTGACCGTGCGCGTGCCGGCGGACAACGCCGAGATCGTCGGCGTCCGCGACGTCGTCGGCCAGGACGGCCTGAACAAGGTCTTCGAGGTGCTGCGCGCGCCGCACACCGAGGAGCCGACCAACTGGTCGCGGCGCTACAAGGCCAACCTCGAGAAGCTGGCCTCCGGTGACGTGAACAAGGTCGCCGAGGTCGTGCGTGACCTCTGGCGGCGCGACAAGGACCGCGGCCTGTCCGCGGGCGAGAAGCGCATGCTGTCGAAGGCCCGTCAGATCCTGGTCAGCGAGCTCGCGCTGGCCGAGGGGACCAACGAGGACAAGGCCGAGCTGCTGCTCGACGAGGTCCTCGCCTCCTGATCCCCCTGCTCCACCCCCGAGACACCCAGACCACTCCCGTGCACGCTGTCGGCATCGTCGCAGCGGCCGGGAGTGGTCTGCGTCTGGGGGCAGAACTGCCGAAGGCGCTGGTCCCGCTCGGTGGCCGCCCGCTGGTCTGCTGGGCCGTCGAGTCGCTGCGCGCCGGCGGGGTCGCCGAGGTCGTCGTGGCCGTGCCGGGGCCGCAGCGGGCCGCCTTCACCGCGGTCCTCCCGGGCGATGTGCACGTCGTGCTCGGTGGTGACACCCGCACCGCCTCGGTCCGGGCCGCGCTGGCCGCCGCCCGTGAGCACGCCGACGCCGTGCTGGTGCACGACGCCGCCCGACCGCTGACCCCGCCGGACGTCGTCGCCCGGGTGCTGGCGGCGCTGGCGGCCGGCGCGGCCGCCGTCGTCCCGGTGCTGCCGGTCGTCGACACCACCGTGGTCGTGGACGACGACGGGGTGGTCAGCGCCGACGTCGCCCGGGCCCACCTCCGCCGGGTGCAGACCCCGCAGGGCTTCGACCGGGCGACCCTGGTCGCCGCCTACGCCGCCGCGCACGGCACCGCAGCGGAGTTCACCGACGACGCCTCGGTGGTCCGCGCTGCCGGCATCCCGGTGCACACCGTCGCCGGCGACGAGCGCGCCGCCAAGATCACCGTGGCACACGACCTCCGGCTCGCGGAGCTGCAACTGTGACGGCCCTGCCCCGGGTCGGCATCGGCACCGACGTGCACCCGATCGAGGCCGGCCGGGCCTGCTGGCTGGCCGGGCTGGAGTGGCCGGGCGTCGACGGCTGCGCGGGTCACTCCGACGGCGACGTCGTCGCGCACGCCCTCACCGACGCGGTGCTGTCGGCCGCCGGGCTCGGCGACATCGGCGGCCTGCTCGGCACCGACGACCCGCGCTGGGCCGGTGCCCGCGGGGCCGACGTGCTCGCCCACGTCCGGGAGGTGCTCGCCGCCGCCGGCTGGGAGGTGGGCAACGCCGCCGTGCAGCTGATCGGCACCACCCCGAAGGCGTCGCCGCGGCGGGCGGAGGCCGAGGCCGTGCTGTCGGCAGCGCTCGGCGCACCGGTCAGCGTCACCGCGACCACGACCGACGGCCTGGGCCTCACCGGGCGCGGTGAGGGCCGGGCAGCGGTGGCCACCGCGCTCGTGGTCCGGAGCACTGCCGCGCCGCCCGTAGAATCGACCGGGTGACCCTCCGCCTGTACGACACGGCCGTGCGTGCCGTGCGCGACTTCACGCCCCTGCGTGCAGGACGGGTCTCCATGTACGTCTGCGGCCTGACCGTGCAGGGGCCGCCGCACATCGGGCACGTCCGCTTCGCCCTCGCCTTCGACGTGCTCCGCCGCTGGCTGCTGCACTCCGGCTCCGAGGTGACTTACATCCGCAACGTCACCGACGTCGACGACAAGATCCTCGCCAAGTCCGCCGCCGCCGGGGAGCCGTGGTGGGCCTGGGCCTACGAGAACGAGCGGGCCGCCACCCGCGCCTACGAGGTGCTCGGGACGCTGCCGCCGACCTACGAGCCGCGGGCGACCGGTCACGTGCCGGAGATGGTCGAGCTGATCGGTCTGCTCATCGACCGCGGCCACGCCTACGCCGTCGACGGCGACGTCTACTTCGACGTCCGGTCCTTCCCCGGCTACGGCGAGCTGTCCGGTCAGCGGCTCGGCGAGCTGCAGGCGGCCGCGGACACCGAGACCGACGAGCGCAAGCGCGACCCGCGCGACTTCGCGCTGTGGAAGGCGCACAAGCCCGGCGAGCCGGAGACCGCGTCCTGGCCGACGCCGTGGGGTCGCGGCCGGCCGGGCTGGCACCTGGAGTGCTCGGCGATGGCGGAGAAGTACCTGGGCCCGGAGTTCGACGTCCACGGCGGCGGGCTGGACCTGCGCTTCCCGCACCACGAGAACGAGCGCGCCCAGTCCCAGGCCGCCGGTCACGGGTTCGCCCGCTACTGGCTGCACAACGCCTGGGTGACCATGGGCGGCGAGAAGATGAGCAAGTCGCTGGGCAACACACTGCTGGTCGACGAGGTCGTCCAGCGGGTCCGCCCGGTCGAGCTGCGCTACTACCTCGTCGCGCCCCACTACCGCTCCATGATCGAGTACACCGAGGCGGCGCTCGAGGAGGCCGGGGTGGCCTACCGGCGGCTGGAGAGCTTCGTGCGCCGGGCCGCCGAGCGGGTCGGTCCGGACGGCGGCAAGCCGGTGCTCGCCGAGGCGTTCAGCGCGGCGATGGACGACGACCTGGCCACCCCGGCCGCCGTCGCCGCCGTGCACGAGGCGGTCACCGCCGGGAACACCGCGCTGGCCGACGGCGACGACGCCGCGGTCGCCGCCGCCCTGGGGTCGGTGCGCGCCATGCTCGGCGTGCTCGGCCTGGACCCGCTCGACCCGCAGTGGGCCACCGCGGGCGGGGACCAGCGCCTCGCCGCGGCCACCGACGGCCTGGTGCAGCTCGCGCTGGAGCAGCGCGCGGCCGCCCGGGCCCGCAAGGACTACGCGTCAGCTGACGCGATCCGGAACCAGCTCGGCGCCCTGGGCGTGCAGGTCGAGGACACCCCCCAGGGCACACGATGGGAGCTGACCAGCTGATGGCCGGCAACAGCCAACGACGCGGCCGCTCGGCCGGCGCCGGCAAGAAGACCGCCACCGCCGGGACCGGCGGCAAGAACCGCCGGTCGCTGGCCGGCCGGGGCGCGACCCCGCCGGCCTCGGCCCGGCCGCACCACCCCGCCTACAAGAAGGCGCAGGCCGACGCCGCCCGCCGGGACAACCGGGCCCGGGTCCAGCGCCGCAACGAGGAGCAACCCGAGCTGCTGCTCGGCCGCAACCCGGTGCTCGAGGCGCTGCGCGCGGCGATCCCGGCGACGGCGCTCTACGTCGTCACCGGCGACACGACCCGCGGCGGCACCGACGAGCGGATCACCGAGTCCGTGCAGCTGGCCGCCGACCGCGGGCTGCCGCTGCTCGAGGTCGGCAAGGCCGAGTTCGACCGGATGTCGGCCGGGGCGCTGCACCAGGGCATCGGGCTGATGGTGCCGCCGTACGAGTACGCGCACCCCGACGACCTGCTCGACATCGCCCGCAACTCCGGTCGCCCGCCGCTGCTGGTGGCGCTGGACGGGGTCACCGACCCGCGGAACCTGGGCGCGATCATCCGCTCGGCCGCGGCGTTCGACGCGCACGGCGTCGTCGTGCCCGAGCGCCGCGCGGTCGGCATGACCGGCTCGGCCTGGCGCACCAGCGCCGGCGCCGCCGCCCGGCTGCAGGTCGCCCGGGCCACCAACCTGGCCCGCTCGCTCGGCTCCTACCAGGACGCCGGCCTGCAGACCGTGGGGTTGGCGGCCGACGGCGACATGACCGTGCACGACTACGACGGCTTCGCCGACCCGATCGCGCTCGTGGTCGGGGCCGAGGGCGCCGGGCTGTCACGGCTGGTCCGCGAGCGCTGCGACGTGGTGCTGTCCATCCCGATCACGAAGTCGACGGAGTCGCTGAACGTCAGCGTCGCCGCCGGCATCGCCCTGTTCGCGGCGGCGTCCGCCCGCCGGTGACGGCAGGCGGCGCCCGGCCGGTCAGGCCCGCGGGGACCAGGCCACGGCGGAGACCTCCACCAGGAACGGCGGCACGAGGCCGCAGGAGATCGTCGTCCGGATCGGCATCGGCGCGCTGAAGTACTCGCTGTAGATCCCGTTGAACTCGTCCCAGCGGGCCATCTCGGTCAGGTAGCAGGCGGTCTCGACCACCTCGCTGGGGCTGCTGCCCGCGGCCTCGAGCACGGCGACCAGGTTGTCCATCGTCGACCGGACCTGGGCACGGAAGTCGGTCAGGGAGGCCGGCCGTCCGGTCGTGTAGTCGATCCCCACGATGCCGGCGGTCCGCACGGTGTCGCCGAGCCGCACGGCGAGCGAGTAGGGGAACAGCCCGGGCAGCATGCCGGGGACGTCGGTGTGCACGGGTGCGCTCATGTCCGGACCCTAGGGCCGTCGTGTTGCCGGCACCGGCACCCGCGGGTGGGGCGGGGCCGGAGGACGCTCAGGAGAGCAGCTGGGCGATCGTGTAGATGACCAGGCCGGCCAGGCCGCCGACGACGGTGCCGTTCACCCGGATCCACTGCAGGTCGCGGCCGACCTGCAGCTCGATCCGCCGGCTGGTCTCCTCGGTGTCCCAGCGCGCCACCGTGGTGCCGACCAGCTCGGCGGCGTCCCCGGCGAAGCGCTCGACGGCCCAGCCCGCGCCGCGGCGCGCCTCGCGCTGGACGAGCTCGCGGACGGTGGGGTCCTCGGTGAGCAGCCGGGCGCCGGAGCGGATCACCGACACCATCCGGGCCCGCAGCTGGGAGTCCGGGTCGGCGGCGGCGGTGAGCACGGAGGCCTTCGCCGTCGTCCACAGCGAGCCGGACCAGGTGCGGACGGCGGGGTGCTCGAGCACCTCGGCCTTGAACTGCTCCACCCGCGCGGCCGCCTCGGGGTCGGTGCGCAGCTTGTGCACGTAGGCCCGCAGCCGGCGGTCGTACACCTGGCGGACGGGGTGCTCCGGGTCGGCGCCGACCTCGGCCAGGAAGCTGCGCAGCAGCTCGAAGACCCGGTCGAACACCTTGTCGTCGACCCAGTCGGGCACCCAGGACGGCGACGCGTCGCCCAGCCGGGTGCGGAAGACCAGCCGGTTGTCGGCGAGGAACTCGGCCAGCCCGGACAGCCCGGCGGAGAGGACCTCCTGGTGCCGGTCGCCGTCGACGGCGAGCTCGAGCACCCGGGCCAGCCCCGGCGCGGCGGGCGTCTCACGCAGCTTGCGGTCGACGAAGGCGGAGACCGTCTGCTGCACCTCGTCGTCGGCGATGAGGTCGCTCAGCGCGCCGAGGGCCGCACCGGCGTCGCCGGCCAGCCGCTCGGCCCGGCCGGGGGCGGCCAGGAACGCACCCAGCTTGCCGGGGACGTCGACGGCGTCCAGCCGCTCCTCGACCACGCGCCGGGTCAGGAAGTTCTCCTGCACGAAGGTGCCCAGGCTGGTGCCGATCTGGTCCTTCTTGCGCGGGATGATCGCGGTGTGCGGGATCGGCAGCCCCATCGGGTGCCGGAAGAGCGCGGTGACGGCGAACCAGTCGGCCAGCGCGCCGACCATCGACGCCTCGGCGGTCGCCCGCACGTAGCCGACCCAGGCGCCGGCGTCGTCCCCGACCAGCACGCACACCAGGAAGACCGCCGCGGCCAGCAGGAACAGGCCGGTGGCCAGCCGCTTCATCTTCGTCAGGTCGCGGGCGCGCTGCGGGTCGTCGAGCGCGCCGGTGAGCGGGACGGTCAGCTGGTGGCTGGGCAGCTGCGGGCTCGGCACCCGACCGAGCCTAGGTGGTCACCACGCACGACGACCCCGGGGCCGCGGGGGCGGCACCGGGGTCGTCGGTCGGGGGCGGCTACTTCGAGGCGGCGTCCAGGGTGACGTCGACCTTCGAGGTGTCCGAGCCGCGGCGGATGGTCAGGGTGACCGTGTCGCCGGGCTGCGCGCTGCGGACGGCGGCGGTCAGCTCGGTGGAGCTGGTGACCGTCCGGTCGCCGACCGCGGTGATCACGTCGCCGGCCTCGAGCCCGGCGTCGGCGGCAGGGGAGCCGTCCTGCACCGAGACCAGCTGGGCGCCGGTGCCGACCGCCGCCTCGGCGTTGTCCGCGGCGGTGGTGGCGTTCACGCCGAGCAGGGCGTGGGTGGCCGACCCGGTGTCGATGATCTCCTCGGCGATCCGCTTGGCGGTGTTGGCCGGGATCGCGAAGCCGACGCCGATGTTCCCGCTCTGGCTCGCCTCCTGACCGGGCAGGTCGGAGCTGGCGACGGTGGCGATGGCGCTGTTGATGCCGATCACCTGGCCCTTCGCGTCGACCAGCGCACCGCCGGAGTTGCCGGGGTTGATCGCCGCGTCGGTCTGCAGCGCGTCGATGACCGCCTGGTCGGTGTTCGAACCGGTGGCGACGGCGCGGTTGGTCGCGCTGATGATGCCGTCGGTCACCGTGTTCGACAGCCCGAGGGGCGCACCGATCGCGACGGCCAGGTCACCGACCTGCACGTCGTCGGAGTCGGCGAACGTGGCCGGGGTCAGCCCGCTGGCGTCGCTGAGCTTGACGACGGCCAGGTCGGAGGTCGGGTCGGTGCCCACCACGGTGGCGTCGTAGAGCGTGCCGTCGGAGGTGCGCACCTGGACCGTGGCCTGGTCGGTCGAGCTGTCCAGCGTGACCACGTGGTTGTTGGTCAGCACGTAGCCGTCCGCGGAGAGCACGACGCCGGACCCGGAGCCCGAGCCGGAGCCCCCGCTCACGTAGATGGTGACGACGCTGGGTGCCGCCTTCGCGGCCGCGGCGGTGGTGCTCGTGGCGTTGTCGGCGTCCTTGATGACGACGCTCTGCGCGGAGGCGCCGCTCGCGGTCGCCACGCCGCCGTCGTCGGTCAGCGCCATCACGCCCGCACCGGCTCCACCACCGATCAGCGCCGCGCCGACCAGGCCGGCGGCGACGCCGAGGCGCCAGCGGCCGGGCCGCCGGGTCGGCTGGGCGGGGACACCGGGCTGCACCGGGGGCTGGAAGGCCGGCGGGACCGCGCCCGCGCCGGGCTGACCGTGCGCCTGGTGGTACCCGGGCGTCCCGTAGCCGGCCGGCGGCCACGGCTGGTGCTGCGCGGCAGCGGGCTGGCCGTACTGCTGGGTGGGGTGCTGGCCGAACGGCGGCGTCGGCTGCTGGCCCGGCTGCGCCGGGGTCGGCGGGAACTGCTGGGTCGGCTGGGCGCCCAGCGGCTGCTGCGGTGCGGGCTGCCCGAGCGGCTGGGCCGTCGCGCCGCCCGGCTGCTGTGGGGCGGGCTGCTGCGGTGCGGCCCACCCGGCGCCGGTGCCGGCGTCCGCGTTCCGGTCCGTGCCGTGCCCGGTCTCGTCGGCGGGGCGGTCGTTCTCAGTCACTGGTGGTCCTTCCCACGTCGCGGCAGGCCCTCCCCGTCGCGATGCACCCACTGTGCGCCCGGGGACTGGTCCGGGACTGGTGGTCCGCTGTGAGTTGTCTGGACGCGGCGGAGCCCGCCGTACCGCGACTCTGCGCGGCCGGACGGTTTCCTGGCGTGTGCGCGCGTGATCATGCGGGGCCGGGGGAAGGGGAGGGGCGGCCGGCGCTCGTCGTCCCTCGCACTCCCTCTCCCCGTCCCGGAGGCCGTCGGTGCCGGTTCGTGCACTCCTCACCCGTTCCGCCCTCGCCCTGCTCGTGCTGGTGCTCGCCGCGCTCGCCGCCGTCGGCGGGGTCTCCCTGGGCGGGTCGGGCCTGGTCGCCGTCGTGCTGGCCGCGGTCGTCACCGCCTGCCTGGCCGCGGGCATCGTCCGCGACGGGGACACGCCGCGGCCCCGCCAGGCGGTGGTCGACACCGCGTGGCGCGCGGCGGTGGGCACGGTGGCGGTGCTGCTCGTGCTGAGCGGCTGCGTGGTGCTGGCCGGCGGCTCGCTGACCGCCCTGCTGGCCGGCGTCGCCGTGGGCGGCGTGCTGGTGCGCTGGGCGGTGCGGTCGGCCCGCCGGGCCCGGCGCGACCCCGGGGCCACCGTGCTGCCGCTCCCGGGAGCCGGAGCCGGGGGTGGCCCGGTCGGGTTCCTGTCCGTGGAGGCGCTGGGCCGGGAGTGGCTGCGCACCTCGGCGGCGCTGGCCCAGACCCGGGACGCCGCCGTCCGCCAGGCGCTGGTCCAGCGGCGGGAGGAGGCGCTCGACGAGCTCGAGCGGCGGGACCCCGTGGGCTTCAGCCGCTGGCTGGCCGAGGGTGCGACCGTCGACAGCGACCCGGCGCGGTACGTCTCCGGCGACCCCACCGCCGGCTACGACGCGGCCTGACCGCCCCGCTCAGCGCGGCTCGGTCAGGCCGGCGATCACCGCGCTGACGTCGGCCGCGGCCGGGTCGTCGAGCGCGGCGGCCGCGGCCTCCATCGTCTGCAGTACCGCGGTGTCGAGCCGGTCGGAGACGCCGGCGGACCGCAGCGCCTCCTGGATGAGCCGCGCGTCCTTGGTCGCACCGGGGAGCCCGAAGCTGACCGGGAAGCGCCCGTCGATCATCAGCCCGCCCTTGACGTGCGCGTAGGGGGTGTCCAGCGGACCGCCCTCGATGGCGGCCAGGAAGTGCTCGGGGTCGACGCCCAGGCCGCGGGCCAGCGCGATCGACTGGGCCGCCCCGGCGGTGACCATGAACAGCCACGCGTTGCACGCCATCTTCAGCCGGCTGCCCGCCCCGGCCTCGCCGAGCCACAGCGTCTTCGACCCCAGCGCGTCCAGGACCGGGGCGAGGGGCTCGCGGAGCTGCTCGGGACCCGAGGCGAGCATCACCAGCGCGCCCTTCTCCGCGGGCTCCTTGGTGCCCAGCACCGGGCAGTCGACCAGCGCCAGGCCCAGCTCGGCCGCGACCGCGGCGGTGCGCTCGGCGCCCTCCACCCCGACGGTGCTGCACTGCAGCCACGGCGTGCCGGCCGGCGGCGCCGCCTGCCGGACGACGTCGATGGCCGCGTCGGCGTCGAAGAGCATGGTGAGGACGACGTCGGCGCCGGCGACGGCCTCGGCGGGGGAGCCGCAGGCCTCGGCGCCGGTGCCGGTGAGCGCCTGCACCTTGGCCGCGTCCCGGTTCCACGCGCGCACCGGGAGCCCGGCGCGACGCAGCGACCGGACCATCCCCGCGCCCATCGTGCCCGTGCCGAGGACCGCCACCACCGGGTTCGTCATGCCCTGATCCTCACCCGGGCCGGCCGCCGCGGCAGCCCGGCCGCGAGGGCTCCCGGTAACCTCGGGGCCGGCTCAGGCCCGCCCCATTAGCTCAGTGGTAGAGCACTCGCCTTGTAAGCGAAAGGTCGTCCGTTCGATCCGGACATGGGGCTCGTCCCCGGCCTGCCCCCGGGGTCGCCGCCGGGCAGGGCAGGATGCACCCGTGCAGACCCCGGCAGCCCGCTGATGCCCGCCCCAGGGACCCGCTGGGGGGTGCTCGGGACCGCCGGCATCGCCCGGTCCCGCTTCCTCCCCGCGCTGGCCGAGGCCGGTGGCGAGGCGGTGGTCGTGGGCAGCCGGGACGGCGCCCGCGCGGCCGAGTTCGCCGCAGCGCACGGCGTCGCCCGCGGTGTCACGAGCTACGAGGCGGTGCTCGCCGACCCTGCCGTGCAGGCGGTCTACGTGCCGCTGCCCAACCCGCTGCACGCCGAGTGGGCGGTGGCGGCGCTGGAGGCCGGCAAGGCGGTGCTCTGCGAGAAGCCGCTGTGCGTCGACGCCGACCAGGCCCGGCGGTTGCTGGCGGTGGCCGAGCGGGCCGCGCTGCCGCTGTGGGAGGCGTTCGTCTTCCCGTTCACCGCCCAGCACCGGCGGCTGGTCGAGCTGCTGGCCGGGGGTGCGATCGGGGAGCTGCGCGAGATCTCCGGCGCCTTCCACTTCCTGCTCCGCCGCACCGAGGACATCCGGCTGTCCGCGGCGACGGCCGGCGGCGCGCTGGCCGACGTCGGGTGCTACCCGCTGCGGCTGGCCGCGGAGCTGTTCGGCGGCCCGGCGCTCACCGCCGCCGCGTCCGCGGTGCGCGGCGCCGAGGTCGAGACCGAGCTCGCCGCCCTGGTCGACTACCCCGACGACCGGCGGCTGCTGCTGTCCTGCGGCTTCCGGCGGAGCGCGGACACCACGACGGTGCTCAGCGGCACCGAGGGCACGATCCACCTCGAGGACCCGTACCACCCGCGGCCCGGGAGCAGCGTGGAGCTGCGCCGTCCGGGGGCCGACCCCGTGGTCGAGCGGCCGACCCGTGACCAGCACTCGTTCACCGCCGCGCTGCGGCACGTCGGCGCCGTCCTGGCCGGTGAGGAGGCGCCGCGGCACACCGCGCTGGAGTCGTCCCTCCCGGTCGCCGAGGCGATCGACCTGGTGCGGGCGGCGGCCCGGTGAGCCGGCGCGGGCTCTTCCTGGCGCCGTTCGACGTGCTGGCCGACCCCCGGCTGGTCGCCGAGCTGGCCGCCGAGGCGGAGGAGGCCGGCTGGGACGGCGTCTTCCTCTGGGACCACCTGCTCTACGCCGCCCCCGTCACGGCGATCTCCGACCCGTGGACCTGCTGCGCCGCGATCGCCGTCCGCACCTCCCGGATCGAGTTCGGCCCGATGGTGACGCCGCTGACCCGGCGGCGGCCGCAGGTGCTGGCGCGGCAGGCCGCCGCGCTGGACCAGCTGTCCGGCGGGCGGCTGGTGCTCGGGTTCGGCCTCGGCGACGACGGCGGGGTGGGGGAGCTGTCCCGGTTCGGCGAGGAGCTCGACCCGAAGGTGCGCGCCGCCCGGCTGGACGAGGGGCTCGCGCTGCTCCGCGGGCTGCTGTCCGGCGCCGAGGTCGACCACGACGGGGAGCACTTCACCGCCCGCGGGGTCCGGTTCTCCCCGCCGGCGACCCGCCCCGGCGGCATCCCGTTCTGGATCGGCGGGCGCTGGCCCAACGCCGCGCCGCTGCGCCGGGCCGCCCGGCACGAGGGCGCGTTCGTCATCTCGGTGCCCGGGCCGGCCGGGCTGGCCCAGGTCCGCGAGACGGTCGCCGCGGCGCGGGCCGACGGGCTGGCGGGCTTCGACGTCGTCGTCGACCTCCCGGTGGGGGAGGACGCGCAGCCGTGGGTGGCGGCCGGGGCCACCTGGGTGCTCACCCGGCTGGGCCCCTACGACCTGGACCTCGCCGAGGTCCGCCGGGTGGTCCGCGCCGGTCCCGGCTGAGCCGCTCGCGACGCGCGGCTCCCGGAGCGGTGTGCCAGGGTCGCAGGCGATCGCTGCCGACCGGGCAGCCGACCCCGAGGAGGACCTCCATGAGCGACCACGTGTACCGGCTGAGCGAGATCGTCGGCAGCTCGCCCACCAGCGTCGACGACGCGATCCGCACGGCGGTGCGGAAGGCGTCCCAGACCGTGCGCAACATCGAGTGGTTCCAGACCTCGGAGATCCGCGGTCAGGTCGTCGACGGCGACGTGGCCTACTACCAGGTGACGCTCAAGATCGGCTTCCGCGTCGAGGACTGAGGCCCCCTCACAGGGGCCCGCCGCGAGCCTGCGAGTGGGGGGGCGAGGGGGTCCTTCCTCAGGTGAGGACGACGTCGGTGCCGCGGACGGTGACGCCGACCGGGGCCAGCGGCTCGGTGGCCGGGCCGTGCACCGCGGCGCCGTCGGCGGGGTCGAACACCGAACCGTGGCAGGGGCACACCAGCCCCTCGTCGGCGGCCCGGACGGTGCAGCCCTGGTGGGTGCACCGCGCCGAGAAGGCGACCACGGTGTCCTCGCTGGGCCGGCTGACCACCACCCGCCGTCCGTCGATCGACACCTCGTAGGCGCCGCCGGCGGGCACCTCCGACAGCGGCACGACGACGTCGCCCGGGCCCACCCCGGTGAGCTCGGGCACGTCGCCCCCGCCCCCGCAGGCAGAGAGCGCGACCACCCCCGCCCCCACGCCCCCGGCGATCAGCAGGTCCCGGCGGGAGAAGCAGTGCATCCGGCCATCCTGCCCGAGGGGCCCACGGACCTCCGGCCCTGCCCGAGGAGCCCTACGGACCCCCGGCGTCAGCCGGTCGCCGTGACGAGTGACGGCCGGAGGCTGTCGCGCAGGAGCGGCGGCAACAGCTCAGCGCACCCGGGGCACGGCTCCTGGCCGCGGTGCGGCCCGAAGGGTCGCGATCAACTCAGTCGAAGCTGCCGGAGCCGCCGGAGCGGTAGCGGGCGTTGCGCTCCAGCCGCTCCCGCTCGGCCCGCTCCTCGCGGCGCGCGGCGGTGGTGCCCGGCGGCCAGCCGGCCTTCACCGCGCGGTGCTCGGTGGTCTCGGTCATGTACGCCAGGGAGAACAGCAGGCCGATGACCAGGCCGCCGCCGGCGGCGGTCGCCCGGATGCCGAGGTCGACGGGGGGCAGCAGCAGGCAGAGCGCGACGACCGGGGCCAGCTGGACCAGGGCCCGCGCCAGGTGCCGCAGCACCCAGGTGCGCCGGGTGGTGTCCTCCAGCACCCAGGGCGACAGCGACCGCGGCAGCCCGCCGCCGTAGGCGTACCAGAGCCACTGGGCCGGGTTCGGGCGTCCAGCGTCCACACAGCCACGGTAGGCGCACCGGGGGTCGCGTGCGGGCCCGTGGTGCTCAGAACCGGGTGACCCACGAGCTGGCGCCGGCGGCCTCCTCGTGGTCCAGCTCCTGCAGCACGGCGCGCACGACCTCCTCGTCGACGTGGCCCTTGTCGCGCTCCTCCATGAGCACCTGGCGCTGCACCTCGATGACCTGCTGGCGCACCCGCCGGAAGGTCTGCGCCCGGCGGCGCCCGCGCTCGGCCTGCTCCTCCTCGTCGGCCCGGATCGCCTGGTGCATGGTCTCGGTGCGGGCGAGCAGCGGCCGGCGGATGCGCTCGTCCCACTCCTTGGCCTTGTCCTCGCCGATCTTCGGCGTCAGCGTGGCGACCAGCTCGTCGAGCCGGGCCAGCGCGGCCTCGGTCGACTTCTCCTGCAGGTGCAGCTCCTCCTCGGCGTCCCGCTGCGGCTGGTCCTGGTCCTGCACGCCGAGCCGCCGGATCAGCCGGGGCAGCGTGAGGCCCTGCAGCAACAGGGTGCCGATGGTCACGGCGTAGGCCAGGAACTGCACGGCGCCGCGCTCGGTGAAGGGCGCCCCCTCGACCTCGACCGGCAGCGCCGCGGCCGCGGCCAGGGTGACCACGCCGCGCATGCCGGTCCAGGAGATGACCACCTGGTAGCTCCACGGTGGTCGTTCCGGCCGGGTGAGCCCGGACCGCGACGGCCGCGGTGCCCGGCGGACCAGCTCCAGCCCGAAGACGTAGGCGAACCGGACCAGGACGACGGTGGCCAGCACCGCCACCGCGGCGGCCAGCAGGGAGGCGTTGGACCGGTCGGACTCCTGCACCGCGCTGAGGACGTAGCGCAGCTGCAGCCCGATCAGCGCGAAGACGACCGCCTCGAGCAGCAGGTCCAGCGAGGACCACAGCGGTCGTTCCTGCAGCCGGGTGGCGTAGCCGGCCTGCGGCCCGCGGTGCCCGAGGTACAGCCCGGCCGCGACGACGGCGAGCACGCCCGAACCGTGCAGCTCCTCGGCCAGCAGGTAGGCGGCGAACGGCACGATCAGCCCGAGCACGGACTCCACGACCGGGTCGTCCAGCCGCATCCGGAGCATGTGCACCAGCCAGCCCAGGGCGAGCCCGGTGGCCACGCCGGCGACCACGGCGAGCGCGAAGGTGCCCGCTGCGGAGGTCCAGTCGACGCCGAGCAGGCTCCCGCTGGCGCCGAACACCCCGGCGAGGGCCACCTTGTAGAAGGTCAGCGCCGCGGCGTCGTTGATCAGGCTCTCGCCGGACAGCACGGTCATCACCGGCCGGGGGAGCCCCAGCTTGCGGCCGATCGAGGCGGCGGAGACGGCGTCCGGCGGGGCGACGATCGCGCCGAGCACCAGGGCCACCGGCATCGGCAGCCCGGGGACGACGACCCGGGCGACCAGCGCCACCACGATCGCGGTCACGAACACCAGGCCGACGCCCAACTGCACGATCGGGTGGAACAGGGCGCGGAAGCCGACGTAGGAGACCCCCAGCGCCGCGGAGTAGAGCAGCGGCGGCAGGACGGTGGCCAGCAGCAGCTCGCCGTCGATCTCCAGCTCGGGCACCCCGGGCACCAGGCTGACGGCGAAGCCGACCAGGACCAGGACCAGCGGGGTCTGCCAGCCCATCCGCCGGGACACCGCCGCCACCCCCACCGCGCCGAGTGCCAGCAGCAGCAGTTCGGCCGCGTCCATCCCCCACCTCTCACCGTCGCCCCACGTCGTCCGCCGGGCGCTGTCGGCGTCCATGGTGCGGGGTGCCGGACCGGGCAGCAGGACGAGCGGGGCGCCGGGACCTTCCCGAGGGTCGTGAGCCCTGCTCAGCACCTGCGGCGCGGGGCGTACGGTCCCCCGGTGGACGAACGCCGTACCGGGGTGGTGGCCGGTCTCGCCGCCTACCTGCTCTGGGGCCTGTTCCCGCTGTACTTCCCGCTGCTGGAGCCGGCCGGTGGGCTGGAGATCGTGGCCCACCGGGTGGCCTGGTCGCTGCTGTTCGTCGGGCTGCTGCTGACCGTGCTCCGCGGGTGGTCGCAGGTCCGCGCCGCCTTCACCGACGGCCGGACGCTGCTGGTGCTCAGCGGGGCCGCGGTGCTCATCGTGATCAACTGGCTGGTCTTCGTCTTCGCGGTGAACTCCGGGCACGTCGTCGAGAGCTCGCTGGGCTACTTCATCAACCCGCTGGTCAGCGTCCTGCTCGGGGTGGTGGTGTTCCGCGAGCGGCTGCGCCGGCTGCAGTGGGTCGCGGTCGCGCTGGCCGCGCTCGCGGTCGTCGTGCTCACCGTCGACTACGGCCACCCGCCGTGGATCGCCCTCGCCCTGGCCGGCTCCTTCGGGCTCTACGGGCTGATGAAGAAGCTGGTCCGGGTCGAGGCCGCACCCGGGCTGTTCGTCGAGACGGCGCTGGTGTTCCTGCCGGCGCTGGTGGTGATCGCGGTGCTCGAGGCGCGGGGCACCGCCGCCTTCGGGCACGAGGGCGCCGGCAACGCGGTGCTGCTGGCCCTCTCCGGCGTGGCCACGGCCGTGCCGCTGCTGCTGTTCGCCGCTGCGGCGCGCCGGGTGCCGCTGTCGACCGTCGGGCTGCTGCAGTACGTGAACCCGCTGATGCAGCTGGCGATCGGCGTCTTCGTCCTGGGCGAGCCGATGCCGCCGGCCCGGCTGGTCGGGTTCGCCATCGTCTGGCTGGCGCTGGTCGTGTTCACCGCCGACACCCTGCGGCAGGCGCGCAGCACCCGCCGGGACGCCGCCACGCCGGTGCCGGTCGGCATCTGAGGCCGGCGGCGCGCCGATCGTCGGTGCTGCGGACTACCGTCGTGTGATTCGATCGGACGCCGGCGGAGGACGACCCCAGATGAGCAGCGAGACCGGCAGCGAGCTGCGCGACGCCGAGGCTGCGGCACCCGCAGCGACCCCCGAGGGCGGGGCCGCCGGGACGGGTGGGACACCCGGGAACAGCGGGGCGAGCGGTCTGCCCGCCCGGGAACGCGAGATCCTGGCCTTCGAGCGCCAGTGGTGGCGCTTCGCGGGGGCCAAGGAGGAGGCCATCCGAGAGCGCTTCGGGATGTCCGCCACCCGCTACTACCAGGTGCTCAACGCCCTGGTCGACCGTCCCGAGGCCCTCGCGGCCGACCCGCTGCTGGTGCGCCGGCTGCGCCGGATGCGGGGCGCGCGGCAACGGCAGCGTTCCGGGCGGGTCCTGGGCAGCGACCCCCTGCGCGACTAGCCTCTCTCACTGTGGGGAGGCATGTGGCACCAGGCAGTGACGGGAAGCCGCCAGCGGCGGCCGGTGGTCGTCGGTGGCCCGCGGGCGACGGCGACGTCCCGGTGCGGCTCGGGCAGCCGGTGCGCGAGCCCCGCACCGACGCCGACGCCGACCTGCGCGGGGTGCTGACCCCCGCCGCCGACGAGCCGGGCGCCGACGGTTCGACGCTGTCGCCGTCCCCCCGCGCGGACCGCCGACGGGAGGGGCTGCTCCCCTCCGGCGAGGACCCGATGATCCGCCGTCCGCCGGCCCGCCCCGCCCGGGGCCCGCCGCCCGGCGCCGGCCGCCGCCGCACCGACTTCGACCCGACCGCCGCACCGGGCCGCCCGCCCGAGACGGGCGAACGCCGCCGGGCCCTGCTGCAGCCGGCACCGCAGGCCCGCCCGGCTGCGGCCGGTCCGCAGCCCTCGGGACCGATGACCGCGGCCGCCTCCCCGGCGGTCGCCGCCGGCCGCCCGACCCCGCAGCCGTCCCGTCGGGGCGACGCCGTCCCGACGTCGCCCGGCGCCCGCGCCGCAGGCGCTCCCGCCCGGGACGTCGCCCCGCGCACCACCGGCATGCCGAGCTGGGCGGCGGAGCCCGGCCCGCCCACGCCCCCGCCGTACGACGTCACCCAGCGCGTCTCCGGGCAGGCTCCCGCCGAGTCGCCGTGGGGACAGTCCCCGGCCGCACCGGTGGCCGCCCGTGCTGTGCAGACCCCCTCGACCGTCCCGCCCGCCGGGCGACCGGCCCGCGCGGCGCAGGCACCCGCCCGGCCGCCGGCCCCGGCCGTGCCGCCGCCCGGCCGCGGCGCTGCCACGCCCCCGGTCCTGCCCGAGCCGGACGCCGCCGAGCCGGTGCGCCGACGCGCCGACGTACCGGTGGGCGGCCGGGCCGCCGCCCGGCTGGAGCGGCAGGCCGCCGAGGCCGCGCGGAAGAAGTCCGGCAAGCGGAGCGGACCGCCCACCGGCCCCGGGATCCCCGCGCAGAGCGGTCCCGGTCGCGGCAGCGAGCCTGAGGCCGCCCCCCGGCGGTCGTCGACCCGGCTCGTGCAGGGCCTGGTCGCCACGGTCGTGGTCGCCGTCGGCGTGCTGGGCTTCTGGTCGTTCACCTCGCCCGGGACGACGGAGACCGCCGCGCAGACCCCGGTGACCAGCGACGCGCCCGCGAGCTCGGCGCCGGTGCTGCCGTCCACCGAGACCGCCGCCCCCACGGCCGAGGTCGCCCCGACCCCGGTCGGCCCGGTGTTCGCGCCGATCACCGTGCTCAACAGCACGCGGATCAACGGCCTGGCCGGCGACGTCGGCGACGCGTTCAGCGCCGCGGGCTGGGAGGTCATCGGCACGGGCGAGTCGCCGGTCCAGGACGTCGCCACCACGACCGTCTACTACACCGAGGGCGACACGGTGCAGCAGCAGGCCGCCACCCAGCTGGCCGAGCAGTTCCCCGACGTCACCGGTCCGGTGGCCCGCTACTTCGACGTGCCGGACGAGCCCGCCCCGGGGCTCGTCGTGGTCGCCACCGGGAACTGGCAGCCCTGATCCGGCGCGGGCGGAACCACGGGGCCTCCCCGTGCGTTGCCGCCGTCGTGCGCACCGCAGCAGGGCCGGCGACGGTCGGTCCCCGCCCCGGCGGCCGCGCCGGGCTCGTCGTCCTCCTCGCCGTCCTGCTCAGCCTGGCCGGCACGGTCGCCGGCGGCACCCCGTCCGCGCGCGCCGCGGCCGACGTCAGCACCGAGGACGCGCGCGTCCCCTCCGGCTCCGGCGCGGACGCCGTCGAACTGGACACCTCGCTCTACCTGCCCGCGTCGGCCAGCGCCGACGACCCGGCCCCCGCGGTCCTGCTCGCGCACGGCTTCGGGGGCAGCAAGGCCTCCGTCGCCGCCGATGCCCGCGACCTGGCCGGCCGCGGCTACGTCGTCCTGGCCTGGTCCGCCCGCGGCTTCGGCGCCAGCACCGGCCAGATCGGGCTGGACGACCCGCGGTACGAGGTGGCCGACGTCAGCACGCTGCTCGACCTCCTCGCCGAGCGCGACGACGTGCTGCTCGACGGGCCCGGGGACCCCCGGGTGGGCATCGCCGGCGGCTCCTACGGCGGCGCGCTGGCGCTGCTCGCGGCCGGCTACGACCAGCGGGTCGACGCCATCGCACCGCAGATCACCTGGAACTCGCTGACCACCGCGCTCTTCCCCGACCAGGCCGGTGTCGTCGACGACGCCAGCTCGCCGGCGGCCACGCCGCGGACCGGCGCGGCCGGGGTGTTCAAGCGACTGTGGTCCGGGCTCTTCTTCGGCGTCGGGTCGGTGCCCACCGGCGACGGCCTGCTCGGCGGTCTGCTCGGCGGCGGTGGTGCCAGCGGCGATGGTGGCGGTGGCACCGCACCCGACCTCTCGACCGTCGACCCCGCCGCGGTGACCCAGGCGCTGACCTGTGGCCGGTTCCGCGCCGACGTCTGCGCGGCCTACCAGTCCGCGGCCTCGACCGGCCGGCTCACCCCGGAGGTCGCCGCCGTCCTGGACCGCAGCAGCCCCGCCACGGTGCTGGACCGGATCACCGCGCCGACCCTGCTCGTCCAGGGCACCCAGGACTCGCTCTTCGGCTTGGGCGAGGCCGACGCCAACGCCCGCGGCATCGCCGCGAACGGCACCGAGGTCAAGGTCGTCTGGTACGCCGGCGGCCACGACAGCTCCGCCTCCGACGCCGTCACCGCCGACCTGCGGGAGCAGGTCGCCGGCTGGTTCGACCACCACCTGCGGGGCACCGGACCCGACCCGGGCGCCGGGTTCAGCTACCCGGCGCCGACCGGCCTGGGCAGCGGGGTGGGCACCGTGCAGGGCGGGCAGCAGACCGTCGACGCCGCCGCCTACCCCGGGCTGGCCGCCGACGACCCGGTGCGCCGCACCGAGGTGGCGCTGCAGGGGCGGACCCAGCCGGTGGTGACGCCGCCGGGCGGGAGCCCCGCCGCGCTGTCGACGCTGCCCGGCCTCGGCGGGGTGACCGCCGCGCTGGGCGGCACCACGCTGGAGATCCCCGGCCAGTACGCCGCCTTCGACAGCGCCGAGCTCACCGACGCCGTCGACGTCGTCGGCGCACCGACGGTCACCCTGCAGGTCGCCGCCCCGGCCGGGACGGCGACGCTGTTCGCCAAGCTCTACGACGTCGGCCCGGACGGGTCGCTGACGCTGCCCAGCGGCCTGGTCGCCCCGCTGGCGCTGACCGGGCTGTCCGCCGACCCGAGCGCGCCGACCGAGGTCGCGGTGACGCTGCCGGCGATCGTGCACCGCTTCGAGGTCGGGCACACCATGCGGCTGCTGGTCTCCTCGACCGACCAGGCGTACGCGCTGCCCGCGGACGCGGCCGTCGACAGCGTCGGCCTGGCCGCGGGCACCTCGCTGGCCGTCCCCGAGGTCCCCGGCCAGACCCAGGCCACCGCCGGCTCGGCCCGCTGGTGGGTGCTGCTCGCGGTGCTCGCCGCCCTCGCGCTGCTCGGCTGGCTGGCCGCCCGGCTGCTCGCCCGCCGGCGGGGCCGCCGGCTGGCGGTGACCTCGCCCGACGGGGAGGACGTGCCGCTGCGCTTCACCGGCGTCACCAAGGCCTACAAGGACGGGTTCGTCGCCGTCCGGGACCTCTCCTTCGAGGTGCGCCGCGGCCAGGTCCTCGGCCTCCTCGGGCCGAACGGCGCCGGGAAGACCACCTCGCTGCGGATGCTGATGGGGCTCATCCGCCCGACGGAGGGCCGGATCGAGGTCTTCGGGCACGCGGCACGGCCCGGTGCCCCGGTGCTCTCCCGGCTGGGGTCGTTCGTCGAGGGCACCGGCCTGCTGCCGCACCTGTCCGGCCGGGACAACCTCGACCTGTACTGGGCCGCGACCGGTCGCCCGCGCGCGGACGCGCACATGGAGGAGGCGATCGAGGTCGCCGGGCTCGGCACCGCCATCGACAAGCGGGTGCGCAGCTACAGCCAGGGCATGCGCCAGCGGGTGGCGATCGCCCAGGCGATGCTCGGCCTGCCCGACCTGCTGGTCCTCGACGAGCCGACCAACGGGCTGGACCCGCCGCAGATCCACGCGATGCGCGACGTGCTCCGCTCCTACGCCGACACCGGCCGCACGGTGATCGTCTCCAGCCACCTGCTGGCCGAGATCGAGCAGACCTGCAGCCACGTCGTCGTCATGGCCAAGGGCCGCAAGATCGCCCAGGGCACCGTCGAGGAGATCGTCGGCACCGGGGGAGCGGTGCTCATCGGCCTGGCCGACGAGCGCGACGCCGACCGCGCGGTCGAGGTCCTCGCCGGTCTCCCCGGCGCCGGTCCGGTCGAGCGCACCGACGAGGGGCTGGTCGTCGACCTCGGGCCGGTCGGCCGGGCGCAGGCGCTGACCGCGCTGGTCACCGTCGGCGTGGCGGTCGACCAGCTCACCCCGCGCCGTCGTCTCGAGGACGCGTTCCTGTCGCTGGTGGGGGAGTCGTGACGTCGTCCACCGGAGCCGCCGCCGGGTACCGGCCCGAGCGCACCCTGCGGCTGGGGGTCGAGCTCCGCCGGCAGTTCAAGCGGCGCCGGACCATCGGCGTCCTGGTGCTGATGGCCGTCCTGCCGCTGGTCCTGATCGGCGCCCTGGCGCTGGGCGGCGCGGAGGAGGCCGAGGCCAACAGCCGGGTCAACCTGGTCGACGTCGCGACGGCGAGCGGGCTCAACCTGACGCTGTTCGTGCTGTTCGCGACCTCCGGCTTCTTCCTGGTGGTGGTCTTCGCGCTGTTCTTCGGCGACACCGTCGCCAGCGAGGCGTCGTGGGGGTCGCTGCGGTACGCGCTGGCCACCCCGGTGCCGCGCGCCCGGCTGCTCCGGCAGAAGTGGCTGGCCGCGCTGGTGATGTCGGTCGGCGCGATGGTCCTGCTGGTCGTCGTCGCGGTCGTCGCCGGCGGGATCGCCTACGGCTTCGGCGACGTCCAGACGCCGGTGGGCATCGGGCTGGAGCAGCGGACGGCGCTGGTCCGGCTGGCCGGGATGGTCGGCTTCCTCGCCGTCCACCTGCTCGTCGTCGGCACGCTGGCGTTCTGGCTGTCCACGGTCACCGACGCCCCGCTGGCCGCGGTCGGCGGCGCGGTGTTCACCACGGTGGTGTTCGCGGTGCTCGAGGCCGTCGAGCAGCTGGGCGACATCCGCGACTGGTTCCCCACCGCGTTCAGCCTGGCCTGGACCGACCTGCTGCAGACCCCGGTCGACTCCGGTGACCTGTTCCGCGGCGTCGTCCAGGGGCTGGCCTGGTCGGCGCTGTTCACCGCGCTCGCCTTCCGCCACTTCGCCCGCAAGGACGTCACCTCCTAGCGGAGTGCCACGGCGCGGAGAACGCGCCCGTGGCACTCCACTAGAGCGAGGCGAGCACCGCCTGGGCCCAGCCCTCGCCCATGGGGTGGTCGGTCACCGAGGCGTTCGGGACGGCGGCCAGCAGCTCGCCCATGCCGGTGACGGCCGCGCCGTTGGCGGTGACCCACAGCCGGCGGACCGCCGGGGCCATCTCCAGGTCGCTGACGCTGTCGCCCACCGCGACGGCGTCGTCCGCGGTCAGCCCGCGGCGGGCGAGGTCCCAGGTGATCGCCGCTCCCTTGGAGATCCCGCGCGGCATGAGGTGGTAGACGTGCGGGGGCAGCGCGTCGTCGTCCAGGGTCATCCGCGGGGTCGCCGGGACGGCGCCGTTGTCGTTCATCGTCAGCCAGCCCCAGCCGCGCTCGGCCAGCCACCGGTCGACGGCGGCGGCGTCGACCCGGCCGCGCAGCAGCGCGTCGGCCGAGTGCGCGGTGTGCCAGGGCTCGTGCCACTCCAGCCGGCCGGGGTGCGCGGCGGTCAGCGCCTCGACCACGCCGAGCTCGGCCATCACCTGCATCGGCGTCCGGCCGGCGTACCGCTCGGGCAGGTCGCCGGTGAGCAGGTGGGTCTCCCGGCCACCGGACCAGCTGACCAGCGACCCCAGCTCGGAGATGGCACCGTCGGCGGCGAAGATCCGCGCGGCCTCCACCAGCTGCGCGTGCGTCCGGCCGCTGACCAGCACGAGGGCGACGCCGGCCCGGTGCAGCTCCAGGAGGGCCTCGGCCGGGGTCGGGGTGAGGGCACGGCCGGCGGTGTGCCAGAACGAGCCCCGGGGGCCGACCATCGTGCCGTCCAGGTCGGTGTAGACGATGCGGGCAGCCACCCGTCCATCCTGGCCGGTTCGGGGTCCGCCCCACCGCCCCGGGTAGGCTCGCGGCGTTCCACTCATCCAGAGGGGCAGAGGGACACGGCCCGATGAAGCCCCGGCAACCGCCGTGCGCAGTCCTGCGCACGGAAGGTGCCACATCCGTCCCGCGCGGCTCGACGGCCCGGCGCGGGGAAGATGAGGAGGTAGTCGTCGTATGACCATGACCGCTCCCGGTTCCGCCCAGGCAGACGTCACCGAAGGCGGGCCGGTCCCACCGAACCCCGCCCGCGGGCTGGTCTGCCGCAACTGCGGCGCCACCTTCGGCCTCATCGCCGAGCACGCCTGCGCCGAGTGCTTCGGCCCGCTGGAGGTCGACTACGACCCCGAGGTCATGCGTGCGGTGACCCGCCAGCAGATCGAGGCCGGGCCGCAGAACATCTGGCGCTACGCCGCGCTGCTGCCCGTCGGCCACGACCCGGCCGACCGGGTCACCCTCGACCCGGGCATGACGCCGCTGGTGCGGGCCGACCGGCTGGCCGCCGAGCTCGGCATCACCGGCGGGCTCTGGGTCAAGGACGACTCGGCCAACCCCACCCACTCCTTCAAGGACCGGGTGGTCAGCCTGGCCGCGACCGCGGCCAAGGGCTTCGGCTACGCCAAGATCGCCTGCGCCTCGACCGGCAACCTGGCCAACTCCGTCGCGGCGCACGCCGCCCGGATGGGGCTGCCCTCCTTCGTCTTCGTCCCCAGCGACCTGGAGCCGGGCAAGATCGTCCAGTCCGCGGTGTACGGGCAGGCGTTGATCGCCGTCGACGGCTCCTACGACGACGTCAACCGGCTGACCAGCGAGCTCGCCGAGACCGACGAGTTCGAGGACACCGCCTTCGTCAACCAGAACGTCCGGCCCTACTACGCCGAGGGCTCCAAGACGATGGGCTACGAGATCGCCGAGCAGCTCGGCTGGCGGATCCCGGCTCAGGTGGTCATCCCGATGGCGTCGGGCTCGCTGCTCACCAAGGTCGACAAGGCGTGGCGCGAGCTGGTCGCCGCAGGCATCGTCGAGGACACCGGCTGGAAGGTCTTCGGCGCCCAGTCCGCCGGCTGCGACCCGATCGCCACCGCGTTCGACAACGGCTGGGACGTCGTGAAGCCGGTCAAGCCGACCGGGATCGCCAAGTCGCTCAACATCGGCAACCCCGCCGACGGCCCCTACGCGCTGGACGCCGTCCGGCGCACCGGCGGGTCGGTCGCCCGGGTCGGGGACGACGAGATCGTCGCCGGCATCCGCGACCTGGCCCGCACGACCGGCGTCTTCGCCGAGACGGCAGGCGGGGTCACCACCGCGGTGCTGCGCAAGCTGGTCGAGGGCGGGCTGCTCGACCCGACGCTGGAGACCGTCGTGCTGAACACCGGTGAGGGCCTCAAGACCCTCGACCCGCTGCTCGACGTCGTCGGCCCCTCGCACCGGGTCCAGCCCTCGCTGCGGTCGCTGCGCGAGGCCGGTCTCATCGGCTGAGGAAGGCCCTACCACACCGGGTGAGACCCGGCGGACAGGACCGGTGACCTGGGCTCTTGCGTCCTGTACCGTTCCGCGCGGTTCGAGTTCCACGTTCGTGTCGACGGGCGGGAGAGCGAGACCCCGGCCCCTCGATCAAGAGGTGCCGTCCGCACGCACGAACGTGGGAGCACACGTGGCACAGGGCACCGTGAAGTGGTTCAACGCCGAGAAGGGCTTCGGCTTCATCGCCGTCGACGGCGGGCAGGATGTCTTCGTCCACTACTCGGCCATCCAGATGGACGGGTACAAGAGCCTCGAAGAGGGCCAGCGGGTCAGCTTCGAGGTCGTCCAGGGCGAGAAGGGTCCGCAGGCCGACGCGGTCCAGGCCGTCTGAGCGGTTCGCACCACGAGGCCCGGTCCCCTTCGGGGGGCCGGGCCTCGTCGCGTTCCCGGGGGTCCGCAGGCCCGGGAACAAGCCGTCCCGACCCCCCGTTCTTGCACTCGCACAGGCCGAGTGCCAGACTTCTCGTTGGCACTCGGGGTACCTGAGTGCCAACCAGGTCGGAACGGTGAGGCACTGGTCGTGCGCCGCAGGAGGCGCACGCAACCGGTGTCGTCCGTCGCGGGCGCCGGACCTGACCGTGCCAGCGATCCACGCATGGAGGACATCACCACATGGCCAAGATGATCGCGTTCAACGAAGAGGCGCGCCGTGGCCTCGAGCGGGGCATGAACACCCTCGCCGACGCCGTCAAGGTGACCCTCGGCCCCCGTGGCCGGAACGTCGTGCTCGAGAAGAAGTGGGGCGCTCCCACCATCACCAACGACGGTGTGAGCATCGCCAAGGAGATCGAGCTCGAGGACCCCTGGGAGAAGATCGGGGCCGAGCTCGTCAAGGAGGTCGCCAAGAAGACCGACGACGTCGCGGGTGACGGCACCACCACCGCCACCGTGCTCGCCCAGGCCCTCGTCCGCGAGGGGCTGCGCAACGTCGCCGCCGGCGCCAACCCGATGGCCCTGAAGAAGGGCATCGAGAAGGCCGTCGCCTCGGTCTCCGAGTACCTGCTGTCGACCGCCAAGGACGTCGAGACCAAGGAGCAGATCGCGGCCACCGCCTCGATCTCCGCCGCGGACCCGGCCATCGGCGAGCTCATCGCCGAGGCGATGGACAAGGTCGGCAAGGAAGGTGTCATCACCGTCGAGGAGAGCAACACCTTCGGCCTCGAGCTCGAGCTCACCGAGGGCATGCGCTTCGACAAGGGTCACCTGTCGGCGTACTTCGTGACCGACACCGACCGCATGGAGACCGTGCTCGACGACCCGTACATCCTGGTCGTCAACTCGAAGATCTCGTCGGTCAAGGACCTGCTCCCGCTGCTGGAGAAGGTCATGCAGTCCGGCAAGCCGCTGGCCATCATCGCCGAGGACGTCGAGGGCGAGGCCCTCGCGACCCTGGTGGTCAACAAGATCCGCGGCACCTTCAAGTCGGTCGCCGTCAAGGCCCCCGGCTTCGGTGACCGCCGCAAGGCCATGCTCGGCGACATCGCCATCCTCACCGGTGGTCAGGTCATCAGCGAGGAGGTCGGTCTCAAGCTGGAGAACGCCGACCTGTCGCTGCTCGGCCGGGCGCGCAAGTTCGTCACCACCAAGGACGAGACCACGATCATCGAGGGCTCGGGCGACGCCGACCAGATCCAGGGCCGGGTCAACCAGATCCGCGCCGAGATCGACAAGTCGGACAGCGACTACGACCGCGAGAAGCTGCAGGAGCGGCTGGCCAAGCTGGCCGGTGGCGTTGCGGTGATCAAGGCCGGCGCCGCGACCGAGGTCGAGCTCAAGGAGCGCAAGCACCGCATCGAGGACGCGGTGCGCAACGCCAAGGCCGCCGTCGAGGAAGGCATCGTCGCCGGTGGTGGCGTCGCCCTGGCGCAGGCCACCACCGTCGCGTTCGAGAAGCTCGAGCTCGAGGGTGACGAGGCGACCGGTGCCAACATCGTGCGCGTCGCGCTCGAGGCCCCGCTGAAGCAGATCGCCGTCAACGCCGGCCTCGAGGGTGGCGTCGTGGCGGAGAAGGTCCGCAACTCCGAGACCGGCTGGGGCCTCAACGCCGCCACCGGCGAGTACGTGGACCTGGTCGCGGCCGGCATCATCGACCCGGCCAAGGTCACCCGCTCGGCGCTGCAGAACGCCGCCTCCATCGCGGCGCTCTTCCTCACCACCGAGGCCGTCATCGCCGACAAGCCGGAGAAGAACGCCCCGGCCATGCCCGGCGGCGACGGCGGCATGGGCGGCATGGACTTCTGAGTCCAGCCGTCAGCGTCAGCTGACACTGCACCACCAGCACTGCCCGACAGGGGCGGTCCCGCATCCGCGGGGCCGCCCCTGTCGGCGTTCCGGGGCCCGGGCAGGGAATCGCGGCCCGAGCGTGCACTTTCGCGCGCGAAAGCGCGGGGGGTCAGTCGGGGGCGAAGACGCAGAACTCGTTGCCCTCGGGGTCGGCGAGCACGTCCCAGTGGACCTCGTCGTCCTTCCGGCGCAGCAGCGTCGCGCCCAGAGTGAGCAGCGCCTCGGTGTCCCCGGTGACGTCGTGGTGCATGCGGTTCTTCACCGTCCTGGGCTCGGGCACCCGGTTGACCCAGATGTTCGGCCCCGCCCCGCTGGGGTCGACGATGAGCACCGGCTCGTCCGGGCCGCGGTCCTCCCCGTGCCGCTGGTAGCCCATCGCGGCGCACCACCAGTCGGCGAGCGCCTGCTGGTCGCGGGCGTCGAGGCACAGGTCGAGGAACCGGGCCGGGGAGTCGGTCATGGCCGAGCAGGGTAGGCGGTCGGCGTGACCGTGGTGATCGGGACGTCGGGGTGGCAGTACCGCGACTGGCGCGGCCGCTTCTACCCGCCGGCGCTGCCGCAGCGGCTGTGGCTGGAGCACCACGCCGCGCACTTCGCCACCGTCGAGAGCAACAACGCCTTCTACCGGCTGCCCGAGCTGACCACCTTCCAGGCCTGGCGCGAGCGCACGCCCCCGGACTACCGGTGGGCGGTGAAGGCGTCGCGCTACCTCACCCACATCAAGCGGCTGCGCGAGCCGGAGGAGCCGGTCGACCGGCTGATGGAGCGCGCGGCCGGGCTCGGCGACCGGCTCGACGTCGTCCTGCTGCAGCTCCCGCCCACCCTCAAGGCCGACGTCGACCTGCTCAGCGCGTGTCTCGGGCGGTTCCCGAGCGGCACCCGGGTCGCGGTGGAGCCGCGGCACGACAGCTGGTGGACCGACGAGGTCCGTGCGCTGCTCGAGCGCTACCAGGCCGCGCTGTGCTGGGCCGACCGCGCCGAGCAGCCGGTGGCGCCGCTGTGGCGCACCGCGGACTGGGGCTACCTGCGGCTGCACACCGGGGCCGAGGGCTGGGGCTACCGCCCGGAGGCGCTGCAGCGGTGGGCCGAGCGCCTCGCCGACACCTACGCCGGCGACGACGTCCTCGTCTACTTCAACAACGACCCGGGTGGCGCGGCGACCGTCGACGCGGTCACCTTCGCCGAGGCCGTCCGCGCCGCGGGGCAGGAGCACACCCGGGTGCCGACGATGGCCCAGGCCAGCGGCGCCGCCTGGCCGCCGAAGCCACCGCCGAAGGCGGGTCAGAGGACGGCGGTGTCCTCGGCGAAGGTGACGCCCAGCTGACCGGCGGCCTCCTCCAGCACCTGCTGGACGGCGAGGGTGTCGGCCAGCGGCATCACCGCGCTCTCGGTCCGCCCGGCGCGCAGGCACTCGGTGACCTCGATCAGCTCGTGCGCGTAGCCCGCCCCGAGCTGGGGGACGGTGATCTCCTCCGGGTCGGCGTCGGCCCGGTGCAGCACGATCGTCTGCGGGTGGTGGAAGCGGGGGAGCACGTCGATCCAGCCCGCCGTCCCGAACACCCGGGCCTGCCCGGGCAGCGCGTTGCGCAGCGAGGTCGTCAGCGTCGCGGAGCGGCCGTCGGCCCAGCCGAGCAGCAGGGAGGCCTCCGCGTCGACGCCGGTCGGGAAACGGGACCCGGCCGCGGTGACGGTGTCCGGCGCCCCCAGCAGCATCTGCGCCCAGGAGACGACGTAGACGCCCAGGTCCAGCAGCGCGCCGCCGCCGAGCTCCAGGGCGAACAGCCGGTCGGTGGGGTCGAACTCCCGCTGCACGCCGAGGTCGGCCTGCACCGAGCGCACCTCGCCGATGGCGCCGTCGGCGATCAGCTCGCGCATCCGGACGACGGCCGGCTGGAACCGCGTCCACATCGCCTCCATCGCGAAGACGCCGGTCTCCCGGGAGGCCTCGACCACCTCGCGGGCACCGGCGACCGTGGCGGTGAACGCCTTCTCGACCAGCAGCGCCTTGCCCGCGCGCAGCGCGCCCAGCGCGATCGCGTGGTGCTGGGGGTGCGGGGTCGCGACGTAGAGGACGTCGACCCCGGGGTCGGCCAGGACGTCGGCGTAGCTGCCGTGCGCCCGCTCGATGCCGTGCCGGGCGGCGAAGCCCTGCGCGCGGTCGAGCGAGCGCGAGGCGACCGCGACCACCCGGGCCCCGTCGACGACGGCGAAGTCCTCGACCACCTTCTCCGCGATGCGGCCCGGCCCCACGACTCCCCAGCGGATCTCCTCGGTCACCCCTCAGACGCTAGCGGGGACCCGAACCGCAGCAGGTTGCCGTCCGGGTCGACGTGGCTGCCCTCGCGCACGCCCCAGGCCTTGGGGGTGGGCGTCGTCGTCCCGGGGCCCGCCCACGAGGAGGCGACCACGTCGGCGTCCGGCACGTGCAGGTAGACCTCCGCGCCGGCGGCGTCCGGGTCGAGGGTGAGGTGCAGCTCCAGGCCGGACCAGGCGGCGAAGCCGTAGGTGTCGTCGTGCCGGCTGGTGGTGAACCCCAGGGCCGCATAGTGGGCCAGCGCCCGGTCCAGGTCGGTGACCGGCAGGACCGGGGAGGCGCGCACCTCGGAGCTCATGCGGGCAGACTGGCACGGTGGCACTGCTGATCGACACCCCTGTCTGGCCGTGGCGGGGGCGGCGCTGGTCGCACCTGGTCAGCGACACCGACTACGACGAGCTGCACGCGTTCGTGGCCGAGCACCTGGGCATGCCGCGCCGGGCGTTCCAGGGCGACCACTACGACGTCCCCGAGGAGCTCTACGCGGTGGCGGTGGCCGCCGGGGCGGAGGCGGTCGGCAGCCGCGAGCTGCTGCAGCGGCTGCTCGCGGCCGGGCTGCGGCTCAGGAAGAACGCGCGCGCAGCAGGCTGAGCTCGGCGGCCAGGTTGGCGCGCGCCGGGGCGGTCCACCGGTCGGCCGCCGCGGGGGTGCGGAACAGCGCGGGCAGCGCGAGCAGGTGCTCCAGGACGGCGATCCGGCCGGCGGTGAACGCGTCGTCGGAGAGGTGCCCGTACTCCTCGCGGACCGCCGAGGCGTAGGCCGCGTACGCCGGCGCCGGGCTGGCCAGCACGGCGAGGTCGGCGTCGCAGAGCACGGCGCCGTTGGCGTCGTCCGGCTGCGGGTCGTGGCCGGCGGTGAGCAGCACCAGGCGCTCGACCTCGGCGACCCTCGCCTCCTCCACCAGCCCGAGCAGGCCGATCCGCGCGCGTGCCGCGCTGACCTCCTCGTTGTCGCTGCGCAGCGGGTCGTAGGCGACGTCGTGGTACCAGGCGGCCAGCCGGACGGCGGCCGGGTCGGGAGCCGCCGCGGCGAGCTGGTCGACGATGCCGAGGACCGCGGCCAGGTGCGCGAGGTCGTGGTAGCGGCGGTGCGGCTCGCTCCAGGCGCCGACGACGGCGGCCCACTCGGTGCGGGAGGTGGGGGAGTCCCCGGCCAGCGCTGTCCACCCCGCGAAGTCGACCCCGGCCACGCCGGGAGTCTGGCACGGGCTCGCAACACCACCGACCCACCGCTGGCACAGCCGGCCGTTACAACAGGTGGGCCAGACCGCCGGAGAGAGGACCGCCCGCATGACCGCGACACCGGACATCCCGCTCATCGACGTGGGACGGTGGCGGACCGGCGACCCGTCCGAGCGGGCCGCCCTGGCGTCGCGGCTGGACCGGGCGATGCAGGACTCGGGCTTCTTCCTCGTCTCCGGCCACGGCATCCCCGCCGACCTGCGCGACCGGCTGCGCGCTGCGGCCCGCCGCTTCTTCGCCCTGGCGCCGGCGGAGAAGGAGCCCTACCGCTGCGCGCCCGGCGGGCGGGGGTGGATCGCCAAGGGCATGGAGGCCAACGCCTTCTACGGCGAGGAGCCCGACGCCGCCCGCGCCGACCTCAAGGAGACGCTCACCTCCGGCCGCGACCACCGCACCGGGGACGCCGCGCTGGACGAGGAGTGGTTCCCGGCCAACGTCTGGCTGCCGCAGGTCCCCGAGCTGGAGCAGCTGTGCGCCGAGTACACCGCCGTCACCTGGCAGCTGTACCTCGACCTGATGCAGATGTGCGCCCTCGCCCTCGGGCTCGAGGAGAGCTGGTTCACCGAGCGGTCCCGGGACGCGCCCTTCACCTTCAACATCAACCGCTACCCCTCGCTGGCCGACACCGGCACGCCGCTGGAGGGTCAGTACCGGGTGGGGCCGCACACCGACTGGGGTGTCCTCACCATCCTCGACCGGCAGCCCGGCTACGGCGGCCTCCAGGTGCAGGGGCTGGACGGCGAGTGGACCGACGCCCCGTTCGTGCCGGACGCGTTCACCGTCAACATCGCCGACCTGCTCGCGCGCTGGACCGGCGACCGCTGGCGCTCGACCCGGCACCGGGTGCTGCCGCCGTCGGCCGACGCCCCGGACGAGGAGCTCATCTCGCTGATCATGTTCTTCGAGACCGACGTGACCGCCGTGGTGGAGCCGTTCGCACCGCCGGTCGGCGGGGGTGCCTGGTACGAGCCGGTGACCGCCGGGGACTACCTGCTGGAGCGGGAACGCGCCGCGACCGTCGCCTGACCGGGTGGGCCCCACCTCGACGCGCACCGGCCCGCGGCCAGCGGGCAGGATCGCCGGCATGCCCGACGTGCCGTCACCCGAGCCAGACCCGGTGGACGACGAGCTCGGCGTGGCGCTCGGCGGGCGGATCCGCGAGCGACGCCGGGCCCAGGGCCTCACCATGGTGCAGCTCGCCGAGCGGGCCGAGCTCTCCCAGCCGTTCCTGAGCCAGGTCGAGCGCGGGCTGGCCCGGCCGAGCATGGGCTCGCTGCACCGGATCGCCCGGTCGCTGGGCACCACCACCCCGGCGCTGATGGCCGGCGCCGGGCCCTCGGGCGACGCGCGGTTCAGCGTCGTCCGGGCCGGCGCGGGGACGACGGTGCAGCACGACGGCGGCAGCACCCGGGCGCTGGCCCAGGGCAGCCCGGCGCTGCTGCCGCTGGAGTTCCGGGTGACCCACCGGGACTTCCCGGACTTCTTCCAGCACCCCGCCGCGGAGTTCCTCTACGTCGTCGCCGGCCGGATCGAGGTCGACCTGGGCGACCAGGGGCGGCACCAGCTGTCGGCCGCGGACTCGCTGTACTACGCCGGCGAGGTGCCGCACCGGTTCCGGCTGACCGGCCGGACGCCGGCCACCGTGCTGGTCGTCCAGGGTGGCGCCGAGGACCACCCCGGCTGAGCGGGGCGGGACGGAACCGAAGACCAACCTGGCGGCAACGCGGCGGAAACACGCCGGGCTGATATTGGTGTGGTCAATGTCGGTCCGTGCTCGGAGGTGGTCGTGACCGGGACGTCGCAGGAGGTCGCCGACCGCACGGCGGGCGCCGTCCCGCCTGCAGCCGGCGGGGGGCCCGCCGCCCCGGGCGGTCGACCGGCGCCCGGTCGCCGGCCGCGCGCCGAGGGCGGCTCCGGGGGACCGTCCGGTGGCCTGGCCCGCGTGCTCGTGCCGGCGCTGCTCGGGTTGGTGGTCATCGGCCTCTGGTACCTGGTCAGCCTGGTCGTGCTGGAGCCCCGCCGGCAGTTCATCCTGCCGCCTCCGCACGAGGTGGTGCGGCAGGCGTTCCTGGACGGCGACTCGTTCGTCGAGCTGCTGGGCCCGCTGGCCACCACCGCGCAGGTGGCGCTCACCGGGCTCGCGCTGGCCGCGGTGCTCGGCCTGCTGCTCGCCATGCTGATGAGCCAGTCACGGTGGGTCGAGGCGGCCGTCTACCCCTACGCGGTCGCGCTGCAGAGCATCCCGATCCTCGCCCTGGTGCCGCTCATCGCGTTCGCGCTGGGCTACGGGTTCGGCAGCCGGCTGGTCGTCGTCGTCCTCATCTGCCTGTTCCCGATCATCACCAACACGCTGTTCGGGCTGCACTCGGCCAGCGAGGAGATGCACGACCTGTTCAGCCTGCACGGCGCCGGGCGGCTCGTCCGGCTGCGCAAGCTGCAGGTGCCGGCGGCGCTGCCGGCCACCTTCGCCGGGCTGCGGATCTCCGCCGGGATGGCGGTCGTCGGGTCGATCGTCGCGGACTTCTTCTTCCGCCAGGGGAAGCCCGGCATCGGCCTGCAGATCGACATCTACCGCTGATTCTTCGCGTCTCTGCTGGTCAGCGGCTCGTCAGAGTCCCTTGGTCCGCAAGGAGTCCGCAGAAGCGCCCAGCGCGGCGGCCATGAGGTCGCCCGCTGCGGCGCGCGTGCGGTCCTCGGCCGTGGGCCAGAGGTGGGAGTAGACGCCGAGCGTGATCGTCGCCGAGGAGTGCCCGAGCGCGCGCTGCACGGTCACCACATCGCATCCCGACGCGATGAGCCCGCTCGCGTAGAAGTGCCGCAGGTCGTGCAGCGTGTACCCGCCCAGCCCGGCCGCCTTGCGGACCTCCCGCCACTGGTGGCCCGCCGAGTTCCGGTTCAACGGCTGCCCGACATTGGCGATCATCCAGTCACCCTGCTGGGTTCCCGCTCGCTGCACGTGCCGAGCCAGCAGATCGACCAGCTCCGCCGGGACGTAGACCACCCGCTCGGAGCCGAACTTGGGCGCCACGAGCTCGGTTGTCGATCGGTTCTCGCCCTGCAGCTGCCGCCGGACGGCGATGGTCCGACGCAGGAAGTCGACGTCCTCCAGCCGCAGCCCGGCCGCCTCGCCCAACCGGAGCCCGGCGAAGGCGCAGACGGCGATGAACGGCCGGAACCACGCCGGTGCGACGCTGAGTGCGCTCCCGACTTCCTCGATGGCGGGGATCGTCATGGCCGCCGACGCCTTGCGCGCCCGTGGCAGCGGCACGCCGGCCGACGGGTCCGACTTGATGATCCGGTCGACGACGGCGGCCCGCATCGCCATGTGGACATAGTTGTAGCGGGTCCGGATCGTGCTGGGGGCGAGCCCGGACGCACGGCTACTCGCCGGCTGGGACATGACCTTGACCCACTGCTGCACATGGGAGGGACGGATCTGGCGCATCGGCACATCAGCGAACGTCACCGAGTCGGCCGCCTGCTGAGCGGCGAGCGTCGTGCCGCGCCCCCATACCTGTCGGCCGGACCACGCCTTGTACCAGACCTTGAAAGTGATCTTCCCCGCCGCCGGGTCGACATAGTCGCCGGTGACTATCGCCGCGGTCTGCTCATCGAGCCACCGCTGGGCGTCGACCTTTCGCTTGAAGTGGCGGGCGTGCTCCTTCCCGTTCTCGTCCCGGTATCGCGGCCGGTAGGTCCCGTCGGGTCTCTTCGCGATTGACGCCACCGTTCATCGCCTCCATCTCGTCGAGCCCTGGGGCTCTTGGCACCGCAGTGTGGGCCTGGCCACTGACTGGAACGCTGTCATCCCCGGGCGCGAGCGTGCCGCCCAACGTCGGATCCGCCTGCCGGGCACAACACGCCTCCGCGTCGCTGGCCGGGCGCCACGGGTAGATCTCATCGCCCGATGCCTGGACCAGCGGCGGTGCGCCGGGTGAGTGCCGCGAGGTCCTCGGGGCGCGGGAGGCGAACACCCGGTTCGGGGGCAGTCGGCAGCGGGGCGGCCGATCGGTGTGAGGTCGGGTCGGCGTTCTGGTGTGCGCGCCAGGTGTCCCGCTCGTGGATGAGGCGGTCGGCCGGCTGGGTGAGGAGGGCCGGCTCGGCCGTCAGCCGCGCGATGCGCGCGCGGATGGCGGCCAGTTCGGTGCGGGTGGCGGCGATGTCCCGGTCGGTGTCGGACATGCGCTCCGCCGGGTCGAGGGTCCAGGCGAGGGGTCCGAAGCAGGCGAGCCGGTCCTCGTGCTGACGGCGGGCGTCGGCCACCGCCGCTCCGGCGTGCCGGTGGGTCTCCTGGGCGGTGGCTGCGGTCGCGCGCGACTCAGCGTGTTCCGGGTGGGCGTGTTCGGCGTGATGGCGGGCGTACTGGTCGAAAGCAGTCCACAGCTTCGGTAGGTCGTCGGCCCGGTCAGCCAGGCGCGCGATCTGCTGCAGGTCGGTGGGCATCCCAGGCAGGGAGGGCCGCCAGGCGTCCGCCCAGTCGACCAGCTGCTCGCCGGCCCGGTTCACCGCCCCCTGCCGAAGCCGGAGACGGCCGGGACCGTCGAGCACGACCTGCGCGGCCTGGCGGGCGGCGTCCCGCCCGGTATCCCAGTTGCCGAGCAGCGTGTCGCGGATCCGGTCGGTCCCGGCGGTGACGACCGCGCCGCCGGCGTCGGCCCGCGCCGTGGCGTGGCGGGCCTCGATTCCCGTCTGCCGATATGCCTCGGTGAGCGCGGCGGCCCGGTCGGCGTGGGCGGACTCGAGCGCGACGATCTCGCGCAGCGCGTCCCGGCGCGGCAGGTCGTGGGCGAGCCGGTCCAGGCAGCGCTGCTCGGCCGTCCACGCGGAGTGCAGGTCGGCGAGCGCCTGTTCCAGCGGTCGGGGCGTGGCGTAGCGGGTGGCCTCGGCGGCGGCCAGCCGGGCGGCATGCGCCGGGCCAAGATCGGCGCGGTCGCGGGCGAAGACCGCGAGCCACTGCTCCCGCGCCTCGGCGGGGTCGCCCGCGACGAGGTGGGCGGTATTGGCCTCCCTGCCCCGGGTCATCCCGACGTAGGCCGCGGCCGCGCCGGTGTCCTCGCCGACCACCAAATGGGCGGCGGTCACGGTGTCGCCTTGAGTGCCGTGCGCGGTGGTTGCGTAGGCCAGCTCCACGTGCGCGGTGACGTAGTCGGCGGGCAGCACCCGCGCCCCTGTCCCGGCGGGGGTGACGTGCGGTGTGCCGTCGGGGGTGACGAGCAACCCGCCGTCCCGGTCGACGGCGGTGACCGTCCACACGTCGCGGTTGGCGACCTGCAGGTGGCGGTCGTTGCGGCGGGTGGCGATCCGGTCGCCGACCCCGATCCGCTCTCCGGCCCCGGTGGCGACCACGCGCCGGTCGTCGACCCGGCCGTCGGTGACGAGCCGGTCGCGGATGGCGGCGTTGAGGGCGGCGGCCTGCTCGCGGGTGGCGGCCACCACGGCCACACGCTCGCCCGCGGTGTAGCAGTCGGCCGCGCCGGCGGCGAGCGTCTCGCGCAGCGCCTGCGTGTCGGGGTGCATCCGGATCTGCCCGCGGGCCAGGAGCGCGTCGAACACCGCCCCGGGATTGGCGCCGGCGCGCATCGCCAGGGTCAGCTCGGCGTAGTCGGTATCCGGTGTCGTGGCACCGGTGGCGTCGGTGCGGGTGAAGCGGTGCACCCCGACCAGGGTCAGGTGCTCGGCCGGGTCGACCTGGGCCGCGGCGAGGTCGAGGACGCCACCGCGCCCGACCGCCGCAAGCTGGTGCCGGTCCCCGAGTAGGGCGAGGTGCACCCGCCACTCGTCGGCGACCGTCAGGAGGGCCCGGGCGGTGTCCTGATCCAGCATCCCGGCCTCGTCCACGACGAGCAGGTCGCCGGCCCGCAGCCGCGCCCCCTCGGCCGGCCCGGCGTAGGCGCGACCGGTGACCGGGTCGGTGTGGCCGACGGCGAGGCGGGTCCACCCGCCGTCGGCGTTCCAGCGCCAGCCGTACTCGAAGGCCAGCCGGGCCGCCGATCCGGCGACCGCGCCGACCTCCGCGGCGGCGACCTTGGCCGCCTTCAGCGTCGGGGTGACGACCACCAGCCGACGGCCCTGCTGGTCGAGCAGGTTCCTGGTGGCGGCCAGCGTGGTCGTCTTGCCGGCGCCGGCCGCGCCCTCGATCACCACCAGGGACCGCGGGCCGGCCAGTGCGGCGACCGCCGCGGCCTGCCCGGGATCCAGCCGCGCGGCACCGACTGCGACGTCGACGGGCGGTGTCGGGTCGGTGTCCGGGACGCCGGCCGGGCGCTCGGTGACCCGGGCGGCGAGGCGGGCGGCCAGCTCGGCCTCAACGGCGAGCACCGGCGCCGAGGTCCAGGCCCGGATGTGCTCGGGGACGCCGTCGCGGTCCAGCAGCGGCAGGCAGCGGTCCATCGCGCGGGCGGCGACATCTTCGGCCAGCTCGATCCGCGCCGCCGCCTGCACGACGACGCCCGCCGCGGCGATCAGCCGCTCCACCTCGCCGCGGACGTCCGCGGCGTTCCACGCCGACCGGCCCGCCGCCAGCCGGGCCAACGCGCGCTGCACCAGCTCCTCTCGATCGAGTGCGCCGACCGGGATGGGCGTCAGGTCCACGGGACCGGCCGGGCCGCGGTAGCCGAGCCCCGACAGCTGCCCCCGCCACCGCTCCTCGAGGGTCACCCCGGGCTGCGCCACCACCTTGTCCGGGCGGCCGTCGGCCCAGGCGCGGGCGTCCCAGGCGCGGCGCAGCGCCGGGCCTGGCCGTTCGCCGGGGTGCGTGGTGGTCCATTCGGCTTCGTAGCGGTCCACATTCCGGGCGATCTGTGCGTTTCGCGCGCTGAATGGGCCGACGTAGTCGGCGAGCTCCTGTATTTCTCCAGTAGCGTCCTTCGTGTAGCCGTGCGCGGCGAACGCGGCGTTCAATTCCGGGTCACACGCCATCGCCGCGTGCCCGATCCCGTTGATCGCATTCAGCGAATCCCGGACACCGACGGTGTGCAGGCCCCGCCATTTCTCGGCGGCGAACACCCGGGCCAGCAGCTGCAGGTGCAGATGCCAGTGCGGATCGTTGGCGCGGGAGGTGTAGTGCCGCACGGTGGCCGCCTCCAGCACCTGCAGCGGCACCTGCACCTGCCCGCCGCGCGGGCCGAGCCTGGTGGTGGCGTGCTGCGAGAGCCAGCCGATGATCTGCTCGGCCGCGCGGTCCTGCGCCGCCTCGTACGCGGCGGCGATGTCCGGATGCAGTGCGGCGGCCAGCGACCAGGTCTTTGGGCCGTTGACGACCACCTCGACGAACCGCACCGCCCGGTCGTCGTCGCGCAGCTGCCCCCGCGGCTGGTCGGTGTTTGGGTCGCGGCCGGCAACCCAGGTCTCGTAGCCGTCGCCGGTCAGCGGGACCAGTTCGGTCACGCGGGCGTCGGTGGCGGTGAAGCGGCGGGCGAAGCCGGTGCCCTCGGCCAGGTAGTAGTCATCGGCCCGACCCCGGTCGGCCTCCACATAAGCGCGGGCGGCTGTCGGGTCGCCGACGTACACCTTCATTCCCCCGTGCATTTTCAACGCCACCCAATAATGACCAACAGGTCACCCCTAGAAACGGCGATGGGCCCCGCGAAACGGGGCCCGAACTACCCGTGAAGGTAGCATGCGTGCCGTTCTCTAGTGAAGGGATGACATTCCTTCAGCGAAGGGCTGAATGGCGGGGGTTGCAGTTGATTGCCATTGACTGCGAGACGGACCTTGATCGGAGTATCAAGTAGCGACGGCGGGATGCATTGACGCTGGATCGGGCGTATGCGGGCATGCGGCTGAAGCACCCGACTGTCAGGCCCGGACGCTGGACGATCTAACCCGACGCCATCGGGGCTTCGAGCTGGAAGGTCGAGTGATCGACCCTGACGGGGCAGTGACCGGGTCCCGCTCCTGCTGCGCACCCCGTTTGCGCCTCGCCACGAGGCGGTAGCGTCTGATCGTGGCTGCACATGTTGTGATCCTGGGGGCCGGCTTCGGCGGGCTGGAGCTGTCGGCTCGGCTCGCCGAAGACCTCGCCGACGACGTTCGCGTCACGCTCATCGATCAGAACGACTCGTTCATCTTCGGATTCGCCAAGCTCGACGTTATGTTCGGTAGGCGCGGTCCGGACGAGGTGCGCCTGTTCTACCGGGACATCGCCAAGCCAAATGTGCAGTTCCGGCAGGAGACCGTTCTGTCGATCGACCCGCAGGCCCGGCGTGTCCGGACCGATCGGGCGACGTACGACGCCGACATTCTCGTCGTCGCGCTCGGAGCCGACCTCGATCCGGGCGCCACCCCTGGACTCGTGGAAGGCGGCCACGAGTTCTACTCCACACAAGGAGCCGAAAGCGTCGCGAACGTGCTGCCGTCCTTCCAGGCCGGCGTCGCCGTCATCGGGGTACTGGGCCCGGTCTTCAAGTGCCCGCCGGCACCCAATGAGGCCGCGCTGATGCTCCATGACTACCTCAGTGAGCGGGGCGTGCGCGACGCCGTCACCATCCACCTGGTCAACCCGCTCGGGTCGCCGATCCCGGTGTCAGAGGAAACCTCGGCGGCGATCGTGTCGATGCTCGCCGAGAGGGGCATCGAGCACTGGCCGTCGTCCCAGGTTGAGCGTCTCGACCCTGCAGCCAAGGTGGCCCACCTCGCCGACGGCCGCAGGCTGCCCTTTGATCTCTTCCTGGCGGTCCCCGTACACCGCGCCCCCGCAGTCGTCCTCGATGCCGGCCTCACCGAGGACGGCTGGATCCCGGTGGACCCGGCCACCTTCGCGACCCGGTTCCCCGCCGTCTATGCGGTCGGGGACGTCACCAACGCTCCCGTCCCCCGAGCTGGGACCATCGCCGAAGGGGAGGCAGCGACACTCGCCGACGTACTGCTCGCCACGCTCAAGGGGAGGCCCCAACCGCCGCCGTACAGCGGAGCGGCGGTCTGCTACATCGAGACCGGCGGCGGAACCGTCGCCAAGGTCGACGTCGACTTCCTGTCCGGAGCGGAGCCCACGGCAGTGTTCACCGCCCCGTCCGCCGAAGTCGCCGAGGAGAAGCGGCGCTTCGGATCAGTCCGTGCACAGCGATGGTTCGGCGACTGACGACCACCTACGCGGGCCGGCCGACGCAGACGATCGGTGCGGACACGCAGAAGGCGCCCGGCCGCGCTCCCCCCTGAAGAGAAACGGGGCAGAACCGTCCCGGCGAACGACCGGGGCGAGCCGCCTCTGTTCGTGGGGTCCGGTTGGAGATCAGCGCCATGGTTCAGGTCGCGGTCAGGACGCCCATCATGCCGTCGTCCTCGTGATCGAGGACGTGGCAGTGGTACACGGTGCGGCCGGGGTAGCGGTCGAAGGCGATGCGCACCGTCACCTGGCCGCCCGGGGGGACGTTGACGACGTCGCGCCACCTGACCTCGTCGAGCGGCTGACCGCCCTCGGCGATGACCTGCATGGGCCAGACGTGCAGGTGCACCGGATGGTCCATGGAGGAGGCGTTGGTCAGCTTCCACTCCTCCACGGTGCCCACCTGCACGGCTTGGTCGACCCGTGCGGGGTCGAACGCCTTGCCGTCGATGGTGAACTGCATTCCCCCGCCGCCCATGCCCATCGCGAAGATCAGTTCGCGCCGGCCGGCGACGGTCAGGCCGCGCAGGTCACGCGGAGCGGGCTGCGCTTCCAGGGGAGGCAGTGCGGCCACCGCGGCGCCCGCGACGTCCAGGGTCGCCAGGGCGATCGCTCCGCCGCCGGACGATGTCGAGCCGCCGCCCATCATGCCGCCCATCCCGCCGCGGTCGTAGGGCAGCGACTCCAGGACGCTGGACCCCGCAGTGGCGGTGACGAGCAGGTCGGCCCGGTTGCCGGTGGCCAGCACGATCTCGTCGACGTCGCGTGGTTCGGGGTAGCGGCCGGAGTCGACGCCGAGCAGCTGCAGCTGCTGCCCGTCCAGGCGCAGCCGCACGTAGCGGGACGAGCAGGCGTTGACGATCCGCCAGCGTTCCCGTTCGCCCGGGCGGGCGGTGAGCACCGGTCGCGACTGGCCGTTGACCAGGACCAGCTCCCCTTCCCGCCCGGCCATCCGCGCCATCGCCGGGGGCGCGGCGACCTGGCCGGACCCGTCCAGGGACAGGTCGGAGATCACCAGTACCCGCTCGCGGGTCACCGCCACCCGCTCGGGGTCGCCGACGACGATCGCGCCGTAGAGGCCACCGAAGACCTGGTCGGCGACCATGCCGTGGTGGTGCGGGTGGTACCAGTACACGCCGGGGGGATGGTCGGCGGGGAGCTGGTAGTCGTAGTCGAAGGACTCCCCCGGTTGCACGGCGATGAACACGTTGTCGCCGTTGTCCAGCGGCGAGACGTGCAGACCGTGCACGTGCAGGTTGGTCGGGTCGCCGAGGTCGTTGACCAGCCGCACCTGCAGCCGGTCACCGGGCTGCAAGTAGAGCGTCGGCCCGGGCAGGCCGCCGTTGTAGCTCAGCGTGGTGGCCTCCCGGCCGGCGACCCTGGTCGGCCCCTGGGCCGCTCGCAGGGTCACCCGGAGACGGCCGCCGCTGCTGCGAAGCACGTCCGGCTGGGTCAGCGCGCGCCCGGGCGCCGGTTCGAATCCGGCGGCCGACTGCCACGTCAAGCCGGCGCCCCCGACGACGGCGCTGAGCAGGCCCAGCCCGCCCAGTTGCAGGGCGCGGCGGCGGCTGATCGGCTGCACTACTGGTTCTCCCCCAGTGCGGTCAGCCGCTCGCGGTACTCCTCGGTGGTCAGCTCGCCGCGGGCGTAGCGCTCGTCGAGCACGTTCCGGGCACGGCTCCGGCCCGGCCGCCCGCCCTCCGCGCGGGAAGTGTTCCCTTCCCGTCGGACGCTGCCGCCGACCGCCTTCACCGCGACGACGATCACCAGCACGATCCCGACGAGCACCAGTAGCCAGAAGAGCCAGCCCCAGCCCATGCCCATGCCGTTCCCCATCATGATGTCTCCTCGTCCTCATCGTCATGCTCGGCCACATGCGGGCAGGCGCCCGGTGCGGGGTGCCATCTCGCGGTCCGCGTCGCAACCGCCGTGGTGCGGCGCACGTCCCCCTGCTGCTCGCGCCGACGGTCGATGGTCTCAACCGGCCGCGGACGGGTTGATCAGCGCCTGGACCAGGACGAACGCAGCGACGGCGAACACCAGGTAGGCGAACCAGCGGCGCAGCCGTTCCGCCGGCAGCCGGGAGGCCACCCGCGCCGAGGCCAGCGAGCCGACCACCGCAGCCGCAGTGAAGGCCAGCGCGATCCGGTAGTCCAGCGCGGCGTCCCCGGCGTGGGCGGCGAACCCGGCCAGGGAGTTGATCACGATGATGACCAGCGAGGTGCCGACCGCGACGGTCATCGGCAGGCCCAGGAGCAGCACCAGCGCGGGGATGATGAGGAATCCGCCGCCGACGCCGAACAGGCCGGTGAGGAACCCGACGACCACGCCGGAGCCGATGGCCTTGGGCAGGCAACCGCGCCAGTTGATGCCGCCACCGGGGAGTGCGCAGTCGCCGCCGACCGTGGTCTGCTCCCGCAGCATCCGCACGCCGGCGGCGACCATCATCGTGGCGAAGCCGACCAGGACGACCCGCGGCTCCAGCAGCCGGTTGACCGCCGCGCCGGCGAAGGCTGCGCCGGCACCGGCTGCGCCGAAGACGGCCGCCAGACGCCACTGCACCTGGCCTTCGCGCAGTCGGGGAATCAGCGCCGTAGCCGAGGAGATTCCGACGACGACCAGGGACGTCGGCACTGCAGCTGCCAGCGGCATTCCCACGCCGTACACCAGCGCCGGAACGGCGAGGATGGAACCCCCGCCGCCGAGCAGTCCCAGCAGCATCCCGATGATGAGGCCCAGACCCAGCGCCGCGGCCATCACCTCGTGTCCCGCAGTGTGGGCTCTCGTCCGCGCCGGCTGCCCATCAGGCCGCCTGCTGCGCGCCCGGCAGCCGGCCGAGGATCTCGCCGGCGGTCAGCTCGCGCGGCCCGCGGTTGTAGGGCAGCACCGAGAGCAGGCGCGCCATCGTGCACGTGTCAGTCAGGGCGGAGGCGGTGAGCCCGGCGCCCACGCCGCCGGCGAGCAGGGAGGCCTTCGGGGCGCGCCAGGCGAGGGCGACCCCGGCCACGACGAGGGAGCCGGCGAGGAGGCGGACCTGCCGCTCCATCGGCCAGCGGGCCCGCCCACGCACGACCTCGCCGCCGGCCGCGGCGTAGGCGCCGATGCCGCCGTCCAGGACGTGGACGTGGTCGGCGCCGACTCCCGCCAGCCGCTGCCGGGCCTCCGCGGCGCGGGCCCCGGAGGCGCAGACCAGCACGACCTGGCGGTCCAGCCGGGCGGCCAACTGATCGGCGTGCTCCCCGAGCAGGGTGAGTGGCACGTTGTAGGAGCCGGCGACATGAGCGGTCTCGAACTCCGCCGGGCTGCGGACGTCGATCACCGTGACGGCGTCGGGGTCGCGGATCCAGTCGATGACCGTGTGGGCGTCGAGGCGGTCAGGGGCGGGCGTCATGGGTGTCCTTCAAGAAGTGCGGCGACGTCGGGGCGGACGGTGGTGGTTCAGGCAGTGGGAGATCCGGCACCTTCGGTAGGGCGCTCGTCCTCGAGGCCGGCCTCGGCGGCGGCGCCGTACGAGTCGTTGATGAGGACGACCTGGCGGCCGGGGCGGTCCAGGACCGAGGCGGCGATGGACGCCCGGTAGCCCGATCCGCAGTACACCCACACCTCGCCCTCGGGCACCTCGCCGATGCGGTCGTTGAGTTCGTGCAACGGGATGTGCTGGGAGTCGCGCACGCCGCCCTGGGCACGCTCGTCGTCGCGGCGCGCGTCGAGGACCTGCACCGGCCCCTGGCGGACGGCTTCGGCGAGGCTGGCGAAGTCACTCACCTCGTAGGAGCGGAGCTGTGCCCCGTGGGCGAGGGTCTCGATGTTCCCGACTGCGGCACCAGCGAGCTCGTCGATGCCGATTCGAACCAGCTGCCGGCGCGCCTCGGCGACCTGCTCTTCGCTCTCGCCGATCAGGGTCAGCGGCGCACCCCACCGGTAGAGCCAGCCGAGGTAGGTGACGAAGTTGTCGCCCAGCTCGAAGTTCAGCGAGTCGGTCAGGTGTCCGGCCGCGAAGGCGGTGCGCTCGCGCAGGTCGACCACCCACTCACCGGCCTCGATCCGCCGGCGCAGCTCCGCCGGGTCGACGAGCTGGGGCAGGGACAGGTCCACCGGCCGGGGGCCCTGCCGATTGATCGGCCCCATGTGGGCGTAGTAGGCGGGAAAGGCGTCCAGCCCGGCCAGCAGGGTGTCGACGTAGTCCTGCTCGGCCGACGTCAGGGCGGGGTTGACGCGCCTCTGCTCGCCGACGGTGGACGCCGTTCCGCTGGTGGGCGTGGCCGAGCAGAAGCTGCCGAACCCGTGGGTGGGAAAGACTCCGGTTTCCGCGGGGAGTTCGCGGGCGAGCCGCTGCACCGAGTGGTACTGCGCGTGGGTCAGGCCCACGGTGTCCTCGGGGCTGACCAGGTCGGTTCGTCCGGTGGAGCCGTAGAGCATCGAACCGCCGGTGAACACGGCCTCGACGTCTCCGTCGGCGTTCTCCAGTGCGTAGCTCATGTGGTGGTGGGTGTGTCCGGGGGTGTGCAGTGCCCGCAGCCGCATCCGACCGGCCTGGAACTCCTCGCCGTCGCCGGCCGGCAGGTGGTCGAACTCTGCGCCGCTGTCGGCGGGCACCACGTAGGCGGCACCGGTGCGCTGGGCCAGCTCCAGCCCGCCGGTGACGTAGTCGTTGTGGATGTGAGTCTCCAGGACGTGGGTCACTCGGACTCCGCGCTTGTCGACCAGGTCCAGGACCCGGTCAATGTCCCGCTGGGGGTCGACCACGACGGCGATTTCGCCGTCACTGGCCAGGTAGCTGCGGTCGCCGAGGCTGGATGTCTCGATCGTCTCGATCTGGATCATGGGTTGTCCTTCCGTAGGCATGTGCTGCGCGCTGGGTGATGGAGGTCGAGTGGTGGCTCAGGCGACGTGTCCGGGGGCCCCCTCGGGCGTGGTGACCGGCAGGCCGGCCTTCGCCCAGGCGGTCATGCCCCCGTCCATGACCTCGGCGGTCCACCCGGACCCACCGAGGAGCTCGGCGGCCTTGCCTGCGCGACCGCCGCTACGACAAACGGTGACGACGGTCCGGTCCCGGTCGAGCTCGCCGAGGCGGGCCGGAAGCTGGCTCAGGGGAATGTGCGTCGCGCCGTCGATACGCCCGGCGCTCCACTCGTCGTCCTCTCGGACGTCGAGCAGTTGCACCTGATCACGACGGCTGTTGACGGTCTTCGAATCCACGTTGACTCCTCTTTCAGTTGCGGGGGGCTTGCCGGGAGGGGTGCCGCAGGGCCAGACCAGGGAGCGGAACAATCGCTCCGGTTCAGCCCCTCGAGCTGGCGTGTGCCGGCGTCCTCGTCGACCACGCACTGCCGCAGGCCGAGGGCTGTGATCTTGGAACTGGCGCAGTCGAGCGCGGGGTGTCCGCCAACGCCTCGACGAAGCCGGAAGGCGCGGGCGATGATCATGGCGCCGGCGCGGTCCGGCGGTCCGGCGGGCTTCACCGGACCGGCCAGTCACCGGCGGGAGAACAGGCGCGCGACCCAGCCCGTCGGCGCGGACCCGTCGTCGTGGTGACCGCGGCAACGTTGGTTGGTGGCCACGCCCCGCATGACCTGATCCACGTGCTGGCCGCAGCCGGCCCACGTGGTCTTGCCGCAGGTCCGGCACGCGACTGCTCTACACATGAGTGGCGTCTACCTCCATAGTCCGGTCGTCTGGGCGTGGCGGTGTGTGGAGCCCGAGGGCGGCGGCGCCGGTCTCCGGGTCGTCGTAGGGCCCGTCCACGAGGATCGGGTGGTACCCGGCGCGGGCGAGGATGGAGGCGGCGATCGATGCGCGGTAGCCCGATCCGCTGTAGACCCAGACCTCAGGCTGGGGCACGCGGCCGAGGCGGACCCGCAGATGGTCGACAGGCACGTGCAGGGAGTCGCGTACGCCACCGGCGGCGCGCTCGTCGGCTCGGCGGACATCGAGGACGTTGGGCGTCCCGGCCGCCATGGCCTGCGCGAGTCCGGCGAAGTCGGTGACCGGATAGGAGGCCACGGGGCGTCCGCCGGTGAGCTCCTCGGGGCGGCCGATCGCGGCTCCGTTGATTCGGTGGATACCGACGCGCATCAGTCGGCGGCGGGCGTCGGCGATCTGTGCCCGGGCGTCGGCGATGAGGGTCAGTGGCGAGCCCAGGTCGTAGAGCCGGCCCAGGTAGGTCGCGAAGTCGTCACCCAACTCGAAGTTGAGCGCGCCGGGCAGGTGGCCGGCGGCGAACGCGGTACGGGTGCGGATATCGACCACCCACTCGCGGACGAGAAGACGGCGGCCCAACTCGGCCGGATCGACGATGCGGGGTTTGGAGAGGTCGGCCGGGTCCGGCCCTTCGGCGCCGACATGCCCGGCCTTCCTTACCGAACGGGGCAGGGTATATAGATCAGAAAAGGGGGAGCCGATGGTCGGCCAGCCGGCGCTGACCCAGTCGTTCATGCCACCCGTCAGGTTGCTGACCATCAACCCGGCGACGGTCAATATCTCTGCGGCCTGCTGGCTGCGCCGCCCGCTCTGGCAGACGACCACGATCGGCCGGCGAGGCTCCAACTCGTCGAGCCTGGCGGGCAGCTGACCGAGCGGGATGTTGGTGCTGCCGGGGATGTGGCCGCGGGCGACCTCCTCCGGCTCGCGGACGTCGAGAACGGCCACGTTGTCGCGGACGATGCTCAGCTGGGCGGGGGTCACCTGTGGGACGAGATTCATCGGGTCCTCTCGCAGGGGTCGGCGGTCAGGCCAGGGACAAGAACAGCCGCTCGAGTTCGCGCAGGTCGAGCTCGCGCGCCTTGCCGTCCTCGGAGGTGGAGCAGTAGCGCATCCCCGTGGAGACCACCGCGAAGCCGGCCTTGCTCAGCGCCTTGGACGCGGCGGCCAGCTGGGTAACCACGGCCGAGCAGTCCCGCCCGTCCTCGATCATGCGGACGATGCCGCCGATCTGGCCCTCAACGCGCTTGAGGCGCTTGATCACGTCGGCGAGCTCGCTCTGGGGGATGTCCACGTAGACAACCCTAGATACCCCAGGGGGTATCCGCAACTCTGCCTCAGCGAGCCGCTCTGGTGAGCGGGACCAGTGGGCCGACTGGGTTGACGCGCCCCGCGGGGAGACCACTCGGTATTGGGTCGGCGCCTTCACCGACCCGACGAAGCCGCGAGAGAGGGAGACATCGCATTCGGCGGAAGTCACCGGCTGTGACCGGCTCCCCGACCCTGGGAGCGCCGAACGGTGACCCCCAGCCGCCCAGCTGTCTTCGGCGCTCGATGCCTTCGCGCAGGTCGCTCTTTCCCCGTCTCACGACGGTTCACTGGAGGTTCGGCTGGGGCCAGGGGACCAGCGGCGGCAGCCGGTCACCCGGGTGCGGGACTCCGTCAGGGACGTGGGTGATGCTGCGGGGTTCGTGGCTGCCGGCGGCGTGGGCGATCGCGGCGAGGACGAGGGTGAGGGCGTGGCGGTCGAGGCCGGTGGCGAGGTCGCCGAGGTCGACGGGGTGGCCGTCGGCGATGCTGGCGGCCGCCCGCAGGACCTGGTGGTCACTGCTCCTGCCGGTGATGGTGCCGATGCGAAGGGCCCCGTCGAGGTCTGGCCAGGCGATGTGGGCCCACAGTCCCTCGCCGTCGACGTTGCCGTCGAGGGTGATCAGCCCGGCGTGCTGCAGCTGGGGCAGCCAGTGGCCGGAGGTGATCAGCAGGAGGATCGCGGCCTCGTCGGAGTAGTCGCCGAGGGCGGCGCGCAGCAGGGCATTTTCCACGCCGACCGGGTCGAGGTCGGCGGCTCTGGGTTCGAAGATCACTGGGGTTCTCCTGTCCTCCGGCCTCCAGGCTCAGGTTGGAGTGTGCCGTTGGGGTCTGACAGGCGCGGCCGGGGACGGGTGTGCGGCGGCGGTCGCGGTGCTGGTGAGCGCGTCGGGCCGGCAGGCCCGCCGGCAGCTTGCTGACGGTTGGTCTCGACGCGCCAGCGGCGGGGCCTCGCGCGACCCCCGCCGCCGGCCGGCTACATGAACCGGCCCCCGCCTCGGCGTGGCCGCCCCGCAGGGGTGCGGGGGCGGCCGGACGCCGGTCAGGTCGGGTCGGGTGAGGGGTCGTCGGTGTGTTGGTTCGCGGCGTCGACGATCTGCCGTTCGATGTCGGCGAGGGTGTAGCCGCAGGAGGCCAGGAACCGTAGCCAGCGGGCGTCGCCGGTGCCGGGGTTGCGCCAGGACTGGCGGTGCAGCCCGGACTCGATGGCCCCGGCGACGTGGGCCAGCAGCGCCACGGCGAGCCGCCCGTCGGGCACCTGTTCGCCGCTGGTCAGCGTGGGCGCGGGCTTGTCCCTGGTGGTCCACCACTGGCCGGGGGCGTCGATGCCGAGGTCGGCGGCGGCGGTGTCCTGGGCGCGGTTGGGCTGCCCGGACAGCCAGCGGGACAGTGCCCGGTGGTCGGTGGCCATCGTCTCGATGGCGAATCGCAGCGCGGCCTTGGGCGCGGTCTTGCGCTGCAGGAGGCCCTTGATCCACTCGCGGCGGGTCTCGTTGGCCGCGGCCATCGCCTTGTTGTTCTCGATGGTGGCCCGCCGCTCGGCCGCGGCGGCCTCCCGGTCGTCCTCGCCAGCTGCGCCGACGGGTAGGGCGGTGGCCGTCCAGCGGTAGCGGTGGCCGTTGCCCGCCGGGTCGGTGCACACCTCCACGGCTTGCGGCCCCTGCCAGCCGGTGGTGGCGACGTAGACCGCCGCGCCGGGGCAGCCGGCGTGGCCGTCGGCGGTCAGTGGCCGGCCGTCGTGCTCGAGGTCTGCCAGCCGGGTGCGGGCGCGGCCGGTGTCCTCGTCCAAGACGGTGCGCCCGGCGGCGGTCAGCTCCGCCAGCAGGTCGGTTGCCCGTTCGGCTTCGGCGCGGGCCTGCTTGGCCCGGGTCAGGGCGTGGGCGAACCGCCCGGGCCCCTCCCCCGCTGCCGCAATGAGGGCGGCGGTGGTGTCGGCGTCGCCGGCGTAGACGGCGACGGCGGCGGCCTGGTCCAGGGTCAGCCCCGCACCCGCCACCGCGGCCGCGGTCTCGCCGTCCAGCCGGGCCACGCCTGCGGCCTTGGCGACTCTCTTCCGACCGAGTCCGGTGGACTTGGCCACCTTCGTGAGGGGCACGCCGAGGTCGAGCATCGCCTGCACGCCGCGTGCTTCCTCCACCGCGGACAGGCCCCGGCGGTGCAGGTTCTCGGCCAGCATCGCGCCCACGTGCACGGCTTGGGCGGCCCGGTCACCGTCGGCGGAGTCGTGCGCGAGGTCGGGGCGCAGCACGCACGGCACCGCGGTGACTCCGGCGAGGATCGCGGCGGCCGCCCGGCGGTGCCCGGCCACAAGCTGATGACCCGGCGTGCCGTCGGCGGCGGCGTGCGGAATCACGGTGAGGACCTCCAGCACGCCCTGGGCTGCGATGGAGTCGGCCAGCCCGGACAGGTCGCCGAGGTCGTCGCGGATGTTGCGGGGATGCACGGCCAGCCCCCGAGGGTCCAGCCACACCAGCCGGTGAGCCCGGCCGCTGTCCTCGGCCATCCCGGCGCTTGTGGTGCCGGTGCCGGCCGGGTCGACGTGCCCGGTCTCGCGCGGCTCGATCCCGGCACGTTGAGCGTTTCCGGTCGCGGACGGCTCGTCGGGCGCGCTCTCCCGGCCGCTGTTCGGGGCGGTGACTGTGGTGGTCGTGGTCATGGCGGGTTCTCCTTCGATGCTCTGTGGGGTGGCGGTGCTCTCGGTGCGGGTGCTGTCGGCGGGGGTGCTGGTGGCGGTCATGTCGCGCTCTCCCCGCTCAGGCGGTGGCGAGGACGCGGGCGCCGGCGGCCTGCGTGACCGGTTCGGCGGGCGGCGCGGTTCCCCCATCCCCCGGCCGGTTCTCGGCGCCCTCGGCGCCGTCGAGGTGGTCGAGGATGCGGCGGGCGGCAGCGGTCACCGTGGCCGCGGCGGCGCGGACGACGTCGGTGTCCCCGGCCGACCAGGCGGCGACGTAGGGGACGGTGTAGGTGCCGGAGTCCAGCCCGGCCCAGGCGGTGACGATGTAGGCCACCGACTCGGCCTCGGCCTCGGCCCGCCCGCGGCAGCCGGTGTAGTCGAAGCCGTCGGCGGTGTGCCCGCACTCGATGTGGGCCAGTTCGTGGGCGAGGGTCTTAACCGCCTGCGCGTCGGCGACGTCCGGGCGGACCCGCACAGTGCGGGCGGCCGGGTCGGTGAGCCCGTTGGCCTGCCCGCAGGCCTCGCGGGTGAGCGTGTAGCCGTGCCCGGCGACCTGGGTGGCCAGCGCCTGCCACAGGGCGTCGGGGGCGTCACCGGTGAGCAGCTCCGGGGTGATCTCCGGCAACGGGTCGCCCTCGGTCTGGGAGATGTCGAAGACGTGCGCCACGCGAAACCCGCGCAACACCCGCCCCGGCGCCCGCTGGTCGGCGTCCCCGCCAGACGGCTCACCCGCCGTCCCCGTCCCGGGGGCGGGGACGGGGACGGCCTGGTCGGTGGGGGTGTCCTTGGGCGTGTAGGTGCAGGGGGCCAGGACCGCGAGCCCGGTGGAGCCCTTGAGCACGCTGCGGCCCAGCGCCTTCCAGGTGCCGAACCCGGCGACCCGGGTCGGGCTGATGCCCAGCCGCGCGGCCTGCAACTCGATCAGCATCTGGTTGTTGAGGCTGTAGGTGTGGAACTTCGCCGCCGCGTCGAGCATCGCCCGCCACTGCGGATCGGCGGTGAGCGCCTCGACCTGCTCGCCGATCTGGTCATGCAGGGCGGCGATCCTCGCCGCCCGGGCGGCGTCTGCTGCCTCCCGCTGCTCCGGACTCGGCTGCGGCCGCCGGCTGCGGCTCCCCCTGCCGGTCCGGCTGGTGCTCGTGGCGCTGGCCGCGCTGCTGGTTGTTGTGCTGCTGGTGGTCATCTGGACCCTCCCGGTACCGAAGCCGAAACCGGATCGAGAGGGACTACGGAACAGGTGTCCTGCCACCCATTCCCCCGGCCCGTCCGGCACAGAGCTCTGCTCAGGGGCCGGGAGCGACGGCGGGGGACGACCGGACCAAGACTGCTTCCGCAGCGGAGCGCCCGAAGGGCGGAAGGATCTTGGTCCGGTCGGGAGGAGGCGGCGCGGGAGGCCCCTACGCTGAGCTGCCGGACGGGTCGGGGGACCAGCAAGCGCAGCCCGCCGCAGGCGGACCTTGACGACGGCGCAGCCGGCGCCACGCGCAGCGTGGCCCGAAGGGCGCTCCTGGCCCACCCCGGCGGTCGCGGCGCGACGACGTCGACGACGCGCCCACCGGATAGCAAGCCTCGATCACCCGACACGTCGCGGAGGGCCCCGGCGGACCGGTCACGGGGGCCGCGGTCTGGCCGTAGTCGGGGTGAGGTGTCGAACGCCATGATCTGAGCGTGGCCAGGCCAGCGCACGCCCGAGCGTGTCCGTCCGGATGCTGTGGACAGGAGCCGTTGTCCACAGGGACCGATTGCGACCGAGCGGGCCTAATGCGCAGGAAGCGGACGCCTGGCAGGTCACCAGAGGACCTCCGGTAGTTCTCCAGTCTGCGAAGGCGCTGGTCGGGCGGCTGTGGCCGGCTACCGGAGGACAGCTGCAGAAGCGCGGCCGGGGCGGTCCATCAGCGGCCCTCGCCGCGGAGAACAACCGGGCGGCGGCAGGAGAAAAACTGCAGAGAGTCGGACGAGGCTGGCTGCGAAGTGTCACCAACGGGCCGGAAATGGCGCCTTGTGTGGTGAAGGCACCACCCGCACCGAGACTCCCGGGGAGCCAGCCATGCCCGACCCCACTGCCGACCACGAGCCCGAACTGCTCACCATCACCGAGGCCGCGAACGTGCTCCGCGCGCCCGTCGCCACCCTCCGGTACTGGCGACACCTCGGCACCGGCCCGGCCAGCTTCCGCCTCGGCCGGCGCGTCCTCTACCGCCGCGCCGACCTGCGCACCTGGATCGACGCACAAGCAGACCAGTGCCCGCGCCGATAGCCCCGCCTCCGGAGAGCGGCTGGACCGGGCGCGAGGCCCGCTTCCGACTCCGACTCCGGGCACACGGTGAGGCCTTGTGGCCACCCCCGGCTGTGGACAACGACGGCCATCCACAGAAGCCGAACAGGCCAGGCCTCGGCTGCGCCGGAAAGGCGACGCTGCCTACGCGCATCGAGAGGAGGAGCGATGGGATGGGTGGGCCCGGTCGTGGACGGCCAGGAGCACGAGGGCTGGGTGGTGCCGCTGTTCGCCGACGGCGCTCAGGGCGCCGGCACCAGCAGCGCCCGCGGTCGACTGATAGCCCACCGGCCCGACGACGGGCCCTGCAACGGCGACCGGATGCGGCTGACCTACCGCGACGGCTCCACCGCCGAGGGCCTCTGGCAGGACGGCACGCTCATCCACGGCGACCGGATTCTGCACGCCCACACCAGCGGCCAGGTCCACCTCGAGGTGCTCGACCAGGCCGAGGAGTGGCGCCCCGATGCCGCGGTCGTCGGCTGGGCCGCCGGCTGCACCTGCGGCTGGCGCGGCACCCCCTGGACCCGCGTACCACCGGAGCTGGCCGACCCCGCGGCGCGGCGGCTCGCCACCGCTGGCCCGTGGGCCGATCTGGAGGCCGCCGACGAGCACCGGGTGATGACCGAATGGCGCCGACACATCGCCGGATGGCAAGCCCTAGAGGACGTCGAGGCGGCCGCCGCCCGGCAGGCCGCCGCCGCCCGCGCGCTGGACCAGGCGGTGCGTGCCGCGCTCGCGGCCGGAGCCTCGTGGGCCGACATCGGCCGGGCCACCGGCATGACCGGCCGGTCGGCCACCGAGCGGTGGTCCGCCCGTGACTGAGCAGCCCACCGGCCGCCCCGGACCGAGCAAGCAAACCCCGCCAGGGCAGCGGGCCGTGCTCGTCGTCGACCTCGACGGCGAGCCGCTGGCACCGCTGCGCGCCCTGGAGGAAATCCTGCTGTGCCTGGGCAGGTGGGAGGACGACGACCGGCGGGATCCGAGCGCCGGCGCGGAGCCGCTGCGGTTGCCGGCCCCGCTGGCCGACCGGGCCGCGCTCGCCGCCGTGCAGCGCCTGCTCAGCGCACTGGCGCCCACCCAGTCCCGGGAACCGTGGCGTGGCCGGCTGCTCGCCCCGGACGGCCGCTACGAGCACGCGCCGATGACCGCGCTCACCCTGCCCGCCACCGACATCGACATCCTCGCCGCGACCGCCGCCACCCTCGGCCACCCCGGGCTGGACGCCGACCTCGCCGAGCTGGTAGACGCGCACACCGCGCAGCTCGCCGGCGGCTACCGTCGGGCCGACCGCACCGAACTGGTCTCGCTCCTGGCACGGCTGGCCGGCCTGCTCGACCTCGCCCCCACCGACGACACCCGACTGCTCATCGTCCGCCTTCGGGCCACCCCGCCCGGCACCGACTGCGTGCTCAGCGAGACCGAGGAAGCCGCCCACGCCCGCACCGCCGACCGCATGAACCACCTGTGGGCGCACGGCTCAGGCATCGACCGCTACCTCTACTGAACCCACGGCGGTTCCTCGGCGAAGCGGCGCAGCTCGACGGGGAGGGCGGTGGACAGGTCGTAGCCGGCCAGCAGGTGCCGCACAGCCGTGGGTCGGGTTGTAGGTCGCCCTCCTACGCAGTCGTCGCAGACAGGGCTTCTCACCCTTGCAGGCTGCCACCGTCGGCCACTGCCTGCCCGGCTGGGGTTGCCGGGCGCGAGAGGAGGAGGGCCCGGTGACACGAGGCCGTTGCCGGAGGACTCATGCGGTCTTCTGTTCCCGCTCGATGGCGATGTCCTCGAGAAGGCTGCTGAGCGTTCGGATATTGAGGACGGGATCCTCCGGTCCCCGGTGCTTGTCGTTGATCAGCCGGCGCAGGTCGCGGGCGCGGGTCAGCCGATCGACCTCCATTCCCGGCCTCCAGCGTTCCGGCGTGGACATGAGTTTGTCGACCTCCGTGGCCCGTGCATGCAGGTAGTGGCCCCGCGGGTCGTTCTTGGGCCCACTGACGCTGGTGCCGCAGGCTCCGAGCCGGCACCCCACCCTGGTGCGGATGTCGGTGTTGGCCAGGTAGGAGGCTCCCAGCTTGCGGCTGACGGTCAGCGCGGGCCCGGGCAGGTAGATGCCGGCGATCGGTCCGCCGCCGCCGTCCTCCTCGCCGTCTTTGGGAGGCTTGGGCGGCTGCTTCTGGCGACTGATGGTGCCGGCGTGGTTGACCCGTTCCCGCAGGCCGATGCCCACGGAGTAGTGCTGAGCGTGCCCCAGGGCCATGGCGGTCTGCCCCACATTGCCCGACAAGCCCAGGGTCACGGTCAACGCGGAGTCGGTGAACGCGCGCAGCAGAGCGAAGGAGCTGCGGATCTTGCGCACGCTCTCGTCTTCGCCCCCGAGGGGGCTGATCCGCAGCTCCATGTCGCGGATACCGGCCCGGCGGTACTCCGCAGCGAGCTCCGCCGCCGCCGCGACGGGGTAGCGGCTGCTCAGGACGAGGGTGGCTCGCACGTCGGCGCCGTGCTCGTGCAGGGTCTCCTCAGCAAGGCTGACGTTGAGGTTGGCCGAGCGCTCGTCGCGGACGAAGAAGTGCGGCGGAGTGACCGTGGTGACGAACCGCGGGTGGGCCGCCAGGACGCCAGCGACAAGTGCAGTGCGCTGAGCCGGCTGTTGCGCCAGCTTGTCCACGTCGTAGGGAGTCGGGGGGTAGTAGGCCAGCCCGGGAAGCTCGAACCCGACATCGGCGAGCCGCTCGGTGGCCGGGTCGAAGTAGACCTTCACGCCTGCGTCGGCCGCGGCCTCGGCGGCGGCCTGCTGGTGCTTGGCTGCCTTGGTGTCCACCACGATGGCCGACACCCCGGCTGCCTGGTGAGCCAGAAAGTCCTCGGCCACCTTGTGGTCGCCTCCACCCAGGCGAAATTCGACCCCCACGGGTGACTCCTTATCGACGGCGGGAGCAGGCTGCTGCCATACTCACTGACAGACAGCATGACAGAAGGAGCGACACAATGGCGACACAGGGAGCCCTCGCGCACAAAGTAGCCGGCCTGATCTCCGGCCTCGGGCTCACGCAAGAAGAGATCGGAACGATCGTCGACGCCTCCGCGCGGTCGGTCTCGCGCTGGTCCAGCGGCGAGGTCGTGCCTCAGCGGCTGAACAAGCAGCGTCTGGTGGAACTCGCCTATGTTGCCGAAGCGGTCACCGCGGTGCTGCCCCCGGATGAAGCCAATCTGTGGATGTTCGCCCCCAATCGCATGCTGGGACACGAGTCCCCCGCCGCGCGCATCCACGACGGGCACTACCGGGACGTCCTGGACCTGATCGAGGCGATTGCTAGCGGCGTGGTGGTGTGAGCGTCCCGTTGGATGAGGACGTCGTTCAGCAGGTTAACGACGCCGGGTCCACGCCGTGGTCGGGAACCGTCCACCGTTACACGGCCGCCGAGTACGAACCTCTCTCCGGAGAGGGCGCCTACAAGTTCGGCGGTCGCTGGAACCCGCGGCGCATCTTCCCGACGATCTACCTGGCCCGGCCGCTGAGCGCCTCGATGGGCGAGCTGCGCCGCCTGGCTGAAGCAACCTCGGTCGATCCGCAAGCACTTCTACGTCGGGGATACGTCCTGCACGACATCGAGGTGGTCGACCTTCCGGTGCTAGACCTACGCACCCCGGCCGCCCTTGCCTTCGTCGGACTCAGCGTCGATGACATCGCCGATGACGATTGGGCTGCGTGCCAGTCAGTAGGCCATGCGGCCTGGTTTCTCGAATACGCCGGCGTTCTGGCTCCGTCCGCCACCGGGGACGGCCACGTCCTCGCGGCGTTCGAGCACCGAATCCAGCCGGGACAGATGGCCGTCCTCGAGTCCCGACCGCTGGATCTGGAGACGTACCTGAGGCACTGCCCGCCTGCCTAGGGCCGCCAACCGGCGACTTTCGCGGAGGTGTCCCGTCCCAGTACGACGGACAGTCGAGCGATTTGGTCCGCAGCCAGTCCGCAGATAGTCCGCAGATCACCCAATCGCGACCGTCACCGACCAGCAGCGCTCAACCGTGAACCCCCAGTTCAGCGGCGAGTTCCATGGACCACCGTAAGCAGCCGAACATCGACAATCTGTTCGACATCTACCGCAACAACCTCGACGGCGAGATGTTGTACGGCGCGATCCTGCTCGCGTCGTTCTTCGGGCTCGTCGTCTTCTGGGTCTTCGGCTGGATCGCCCACCTGGCCACCGGCGCCTGGTACCGCCCGCCCCGCCGCTGACCCCTCGCTCGTCCCGTCCTGCCCGATCGGCACGTGCCGACCGGTCCTCTCCCGACCCCGAGGAAGCCCGCCATGCCCTCTGCCCGGCGCACCCCCCGCCCCTCCCGGTTGCTCGGCCCCGGCGCCGCGCTGCTGTCCGCGACCCTGCTGCTGTCCGCGTGCGGCGGCTCCGACGACGACGCCGCGGCAGCCGTCGGCGGCGACGGCGCGCTGTCGGACTGCCCGTCGACCGTGGTGCTGCAGACGAACTGGTTCCCCGAGCCCGAGCACGCCGCCGCCTACCAGCTCATCGACCCGGCCGACGCCGCCATCGACGCCGAGGCGGGCATCTACTCCGGGCCGTCGACCGCCGACGGGAACGTCACCATCGAGATCCGCGCCGGCGGCCCGTTCATCGGCTTCCAGAGCAACACCGCGCTGCTCTACACCGACGACGACGTCATGCTCGGCATGGTCGACACCGACGAGTCGGTGCGGCTCTCCGCCGAGCAGCCCACCAAGGCCGTGGTCACCCCGCTGGAGCTCAACCCGCAGGTGCTGCTCTGGGACCCGGACAAGTACGACTTCCGGTCCTTCGCCGACATCGCGGCCAGCGACGCGACCGTCCTGTACTTCCAGGGCGCGACGTACATGGACTACCTGGAGCAGCAGGGCTTCGTCCGGCCCGAGCAGCTCGACGGCTCCTTCGACGGCTCGCTGACCCGGATCGTCGCCGGCGAGGACGTCGTCATCCAGGGGTACGTGACCCAGGAACCGTGGCGGCTGGAGAACGAGTTCACCGACTTCGGCAAGGCGCCGGGGTACCTCACGCTCGGGGACGCCGGGTACGACACCTACGGCTCGGCCTGGGCCGGCACGCCCGAGTCCGTCGAGGCCAACAGCGCCTGCCTGACCCAGCTGGTGCCGCTGCTGCAGCAGGGCCAGGTCGACTACATGTACGACCCGACGCCGGTGAACGAGGCCATCTCCGGTTACCTGGAGGAGATCGGTCAGTTCTTCCAGATCACCCCGGAGCGTGCGGCGGCCATCACCGACTCGCTCAACGACGACGGCATCGTCGCCAACGCCCCGGACGGCACGCTCGGCGCCTTCGACGCCGAGCGGATGGAGCGGATGACCGGCCTGCTGACCGGCGTCTTCGACGACCTGGGCACCGAGCTGGCCGACGGCCTGACCGCCGACGACCTCTACACCAACGAGTTCATCGACCCCTCGATCAGCTACGACCCGGCCAGGTACACGACCCAGAGCGGCTCGTGAGCCGGCGACCCGGGGGAGGACCACGGTGAAGATCACCGAGATCACGGCGGCGCCGCTGCTGCGCTCCAGCGCCAACCAGCCGATGACGTTCTTCGTCGTCCGGGTGGCCACCGACGAGGGCCTCGTCGGGTACGGGGAGGCGTGCGACTGCTTCGGCGTCTCGCACCCCACCGTGCTGGCCACCATCGTCGACGACGTCCTGGCCCCGGCGCTGCTGGGCACCGAGGTGGGGGCGGGCGGTCCGGTCGTGGAGCCGGTCGTGCACGCCACCCGCCGGACGCTCGGTGCGGGCACCGTCGCCGCCCAGGCCCGCAGCGCCGTGGCCATCGCGCTCACCGACCTGGCCGGGCAGGCGGCCGGCCGGTCGGTGAGCGACGCCGCGGGGCGGGTGCGCGACAGCGTGCGGGTGTACGTCGGGAGCAGCCCGTTCCTCGAGTCCGGCCCGGCGACCCAGCACCTGGACCGGCTCGCCCCGGCGCTGGAGCGCGGCGTCGACATGGTCAAGATGCGGATAGGCCAGGACTGGCGGGCCGCGCTCCGGGTCCTCGCCGAGCTGCGCGGGCTGCTCGGGGACGCGGTCGAGGTCGCGGTGGACGCCAGCGAGTTCTTCACGCTCGCCGACGCCCTCGGCATCGCCGACGGGCTGGCCGGCCTGGACATCGCCTGGCTCGAGGAACCGCTGCCCTACGAGCAGCGCCCGGCGATCGCGGAGCTGGCGCGCCGGACCCGGGTGCCCCTGGCCTACGGGGAGCACCTGTTCACCCTGGGGGAGGCGGCCGAGGCGCTGGACGGCGGGATCACGGTCGTCCAGCCCGACGCGTCCATCTGCGGCGGCATCGAGCCGGCGCGGGCGATCGCCGGGCTGGCGGCCGCCCGAGGGGCCCGGGCGGTCGGCCACCTGCACGGTGGCGTGATCTCGATGGCGGCCAACCTCCACGTCGCGGCCTCGACGGCGGTGGACGTCCTCGAGTTCCCGGTGCACCTGGACCCGCTGCTGACCGACGACGCGGGGCTGGCCCTCGGCCTCTCCGCGATCGTCGACGGCCGGCTGCCGGTGCCGACCGGGCCGGGCCTCGGGGTGACCCTGGCGCCGGACTTCCTCGACCGGTGGGCGCTGCGGTCGTGAGGGTGCTCGTCACCGGCAGCCGCGGCCAGGTCGGCCGGGCGGTCGTCGCGCAGCTGGCCGCCCGGAGTCACGACGTCCGGGGCACCGACCTGGGCACGCCGTCCTACGGAGCCGGCGAGCCGGTGCCCTACGTCCGGGCCGACCTGACCGACGCCGGGCAGGCCGCGGCCGTCGTCCGGGACGTCGACGCGGTGGTGCACACGGCTGCCCTGCCCCGGCCCGGGATGGACCCCGACCACGTCGTCTTCGGCGTCAACACGGCGGCTGCCTTCGCGGTCGTCGACGCGGCGGCCCGCGCCGGGGTCCGCCGGTTCGTGGCGCTCTCCTCCGACAGCGTCGCGGGAATCACCTGGGCGGCGGAGCCCGGGCCGCCGGCGTTCCTGCCGATCGACGAGACGCACCCGGACCGCCCCGAGGACCCCTACGCCACGAGCAAGCAGGTGGCGGAGCTGCTCTGCGACGCGCTGGTGCGCCGCAGCGCGTGCACCGCGGTGTCGGTGCGGGCCACCTGGGTGCAGACGGCCGACACCTACGCGGGCAACCTCGGGCCGTTCCTGCGTGACCGGTCGCTGCCCAGCCCGATGTTCTGGAGCTACGTCGACGTCACCGACCTGGCCGAGCTGCTGGTGCTGGCCGTGGAGTCCGACACCCCGGGCCACGAGGTGGTCTACGCGGCCGCAGCGGACAACGCCGGTGGCCGGGACCTGCGGGGGGAGGCCCTCGCCGTGCACCCCGGGCTCGAGGTGCGACCGCTGGACCGGCCCGATGCCAGCGCGATCAGCAGCGCGAAGGCGCAGCGGCTGTTCGGCTGGGCGCCACGCCGGAGCTGGCGGGACCACCTGACCGAGGACGGCCGGTCGCTACCGTCCCGGCCATGACCGCACCGCCGCCCCCGCCGGGCTGGTACCCCGACCCCGCCGGCAGCCCCGGTACGCGCTGGTGGGACGGCCGGGGCTGGACCGACCACCTCCAGGCCCCCGCGGTGGCGGTGCATCAGGCGCCGGAACGGCGGCGGTCGGTGCTGCTCGAGCAGCCGGTGCTGGTGGTCGCGCAGAAGACCAAGCTGATCGAGCTCACCAACGAGTACGCCGTCTTCGACGGGGCCGGCCAGCAGGTCGGCGCGGTCACCCAGGTCGGGCAGAGCTCGCTGAAGAAGGCGTTCCGGCTGGTGTCGAGCCTGGACCAGTTCCTCACCCACCACCTGGAGGTCCGCGACGCCGCCGGCCCGGTGCTGGTGCTGACCCGGCCGGCGAAGGTGGTGCGGTCCCGGGTGCTGGTGGCCCGGCCGGACGGCGAGCCGGTCGGCGAGATCGCGCAGGCCAACGTCTTCGGCAGGATCCGGTTCGACCTGCTGGTCGGCGGCCGGCCCGTCGGTGCGATCCAGGCGGAGAACTGGCGGGCCTGGGACTTCGCGGTCAGCGACGGGTCGGGTGCCGAGGTCGCCCGGATCACCAAGAAGTGGGAGGGGTTCGCCCGCACGCTGTTCACCACCGCGGACAACTACGTCGTCCAGGTGCACCAGCGGCTGGAGGACCCGCTGGCCAGCCTCGTGCTGGCCAGCGCGCTGACCGTCGACACCGCGCTGAAGCAGGACGACCGGGGCCTCAACTGAGCCGTGCACGGGTGCCCGCCGGGCGGCGCGGGTAGAGTCGTGGACGTCCGGGCCGGGCGACCTGTGTCCCCGGGCTCCACTAGATAACTGCCGCCGCGGAACACCGCCCCGACCTCGGTCGGGGGCTGGAGCCGCGGATGTGCAAACCGCCGCGAGGCGACCAGCGTCCGGTCCGGACCCAGACGCAGAACGGCCCCCGTCCACCAGGACGGGGGCCGTTCTGCGTGTCAGGCCCTCGTGCAGGGTCCCGCCGCGAGCGTGCGAGCGGTGGGGGGCACGGAGGTCCTTCTACTCGGTCTGGCCGAGCAGCCAGCCGTGCTCGCCGGTCAGCGCGTTGGCCGCCGCCGGCCCCCACGAGCCGGGGGCGTAGGGGTGCACCTCGGGCCGGGCGTCGAGCACCGGCTGCAGCGCCCGCCAGGTCTGCGCCAGCCCCTCGCTGGTGGTGAACAGCGACCGGTCGCCGATCAGCACGTCGTGGATCAGCGAGACGTAGGGCGCCAGCGGCTCGCCGCCGGGGATCTTCGACAGGTCCAGCGAGACCCGCGCCGGGGCCATCGCCAGGTCCGGCCCCGGCTTCTTGGCCATCACGTCGATGTCCACGGCGCCCGCGCCGGCCAGCGACAGCGAGACCACGTTGCCGTTGGCGGGCACGTCGTTGACCGGGCCCTTGGGGCGGTGCAGCACCAGGCTCACCCGCTGCTGCTTGGCCGCCATCCGCTTGCCGGTGCGCAGCAGGAAGGGCACACCCCGCCAGCGGCCGGTGTCGATGAACAGCCGGGCGGCCACGTAGGTGTCGGTGTCGCTGTCGTCCGGCACGCCGTCCAGCTCGCGGTAGCCCTCGAACTGGCCGAGGACGACGTCCTCGGGCGCGAGCGGGCGGAAGTTGGCCAGCACCGACTCGCGGGCGGAGAGGATGTCGTCGGCCGAGAAGCTCACCGGGGGCTCCATGGCGACCTCGGCGGCGACCTGGAACAGGTGGGTGACCAGCATGTCCAGCGTCGCGCCGGTGGCGTCGTAGAAGTCGGCCCGGTCGGCGACGTCGAGGTCCTCGGGGACGTCGATCTGCACCTGCGCCACGTGCTCGCGGCTCCACATGGGCTCGAAGAGGCCGTTGGCGAAGCGCAGCGCGTGCAGGTCCTGCGTGCCCTCCTTGCCCAGGAAGTGGTCGATCCGGAAGACCTGCTCCTCGTCGAAGACCGAGTGCACCAGGTCGTCGAGCTCGCGGAAGCCCTCGGGGGAGGCGCCGAACGGCTTCTCGTACACGACCCGGGCGCCCTCGCCGAGACCGTGGGCGCCCAGCGCCCGGGTGTAGTCGGTGAAGGCCTTGGGCGGCAGGGAGAGGTAGTGCACGAGCTGGGCGTCGTCGCCGATCTCCTTGCGGGCGGTGGCGACGGCGTCGAGCAGCTGGCCGGGGTCGTCGGCGGTGAACCCACCGCCGGCGAAGCGCAGCCGCTGGGCGAAGTCGTCCCACGGGCCCTCGTCCGGGTCGGGCCCGAACTCCGCGAGCGCGCTGCGGACGTGCTCGACGAACTCCTCGTCGGTGCGCTCACCGCGCCCGCTGCCGATCAGCCGCCAGTCCTCCGGGAGCAGGCCGTGCTGGGCCAGCTCGAAGAAGGCCGGCAGCACCATCCGGCGGGCCAGGTCGCCGGTCGCGCCGTAGAGCACGAACACGGTGGGGGTCAGTTCGTTCGTCCCGGTGGGGGGCACAATGCTCCTCTCGCTGGGCGCCGGTGCGGCGCCCTGGGTGGTCGGTGTGCCCGACGGTGAGTCCCCACGCCGATGAGGTGGACGATCCGCGGAGCAACTGCGTTGTGTGGAACCACGGACGGCGGGGCAGCAGTCCCAGGTGACCCGATGTCGCCGATCCCTGCTGGTCCTACCCACCGCAGCCGCGCTCATCCTGCTCTCCGGCTGCGGGGACGACGCGCCTGAGGGCGATGCCCCGGCGTCGTCCCCGGCGACGGCGGGGGAGACCACCGTCGCGCCCGAGGGCGAGTCGGGCAGCGACCAGCAGGCCGATCTGGAGTTCGAGGACCAGTCCGGCGACGGCAGCAGCGTCGTCGTGGACACCGTCTCCGCACCGCAGGGTGGCTTCGTGGTCGTCACCGCCGAGGGTGCCGACGCCCCGCTCGGCTCGGTGCAGGTCCAGGTCGGGACGACGGACGACGTGCAGGTGCCGCTGGACACGCCGCTGACCGCGAGCACCGATCTCACCGCGACCCTGGTCGCCGACACCGACGGGGACGGCGCGTTCGACCCGACCGCCGACGAGGCCGTGCCCGAGCCGATCTCCGGTGACGACAGCTCGGACGACGCCTCCGACGACACCGACGTGGTCGACGACGGCGCCGCGTACTCCCTCGGCTGACGTCGGGATGCCGCCGGTGCCGGGGGTCATTAACGTGACCCGGACCACCGACGTCAGCAGCGAAGGGGACCTCCATGGCCGGCGCGGTGCAGCAGGCACCCCCTGAACAGCACCGGTTGCCGGTGCGCACGCTGGTCTCGGCCAGCATCGGCAATGCCGTCGAGTGGTTCGACTGGACGGTCTACGCGACCTTCCTGGTGTACTTCTCCACCCAGTTCTTCCCCAAGGAGAACGAGGCGCTGGCGCTGATCGGCACCACGTCCACCTACGCGCTGGCGTTCTTCTTCCGGCCGTTGGGTGGCTGGCTGCTCGGCCGCTTCGCCGACCTGCGCGGACGCAAGGCCGGGATGCTGCTCACCATCCTGCTGATGGCCGGCGGTTCGCTGGTGATCGCGATCCTGCCGACCTACGAGCAGGTGGGGTGGCTGGCACCCCTGTTCCTGCTGCTCGCCCGGATCGCCCAGGGCATGTCGCTCGGTGGTGAGGTCTCCAACGCCTCGGCCTACCTGGCGGAGATCGCCCCACCGGCGCGCCGCGGCAGGTACTCCGCCTTCTTCTACATCTCGACCGGCACCGCGCTGCTGGCCGCCTCCCTGCTCGGTGTGCTGCTCACCAACGTGCTCGACGACGACCAGCTCAGCTCCTACGGCTGGCGCATCGCCTTCGCGGCCGGCGGCCTGCTGGGCCTCGTGGGGCTGTGGCTGCGCCGGTCGCTCAGCGAGACCGACCAGTTCGAGGAGAACGCGGCCAAGGCGCGAGCGACGAAGAACCCGCTGCTGCTGACCGTCAAGGAGCACCCGCGGGCGGTGCTGCAGCTGTGCGCCTTCACCATGCTGTCGACGCTGTCGTACTACACGTTCTTCAGCGCGCTGACGCCCTTCGCGATCAACTTCCGGGACGCCGACGCCAACGACGTCTTCCTCGCCCTCTCGATCGGCACCGCGCTGTTCGTCGCCTGCTGCTACCCGTTCGGGGCGCTGTCGGACCGGTTCGGCCGCAAGCCGCAGATGCTGGTGTGGTCCGCGGCCATCGCGGTGCTGATCGTCCCGCTGTCCTTCCTGGTGCAGGACCGGCTCGCCTCGCTGGTGGTGGTGTTCAGCGTCGGCCTCGTGCTCTACGCCCTGCTGGCCTCCATCGCCCCGGCGATCATGAGCGAGCTGTTCCCGACCGAGCTGCGGGCCACCGGCATCGGCGCCTGGTACAACCTCACGGTCGCCGTCTTCGGCGGGACGGCGCCGCTGGTCATCACCGCGTTGTCCGAGGCCGACCACCCGCTCTGGTTCTTCTGGTACGTCGCCGCGGCCGCGGTCGTGGCGTTCTGCGCGATCCTCACCCTCCCCGAGACCCGGGGGAGCGAGCTCCGCTGAGGTCCGGCTGAGGCCCGTCTGAGGTCCTGCTGAGGCACCTCAGACCCCCCGCAGCCGCCAGGACTGCCCGGTCGACCGATGCCCGAGGTGCCCCCTCAGGACGACCGTTCTCCTCGTTCCACCCGGACGAGACGAGGAGACGGTCATGACCGCGCACTACCCCAACCCCGCACTGGAGGCCGAGCTGGCCTACCGCCGCGAGCGCATCGAGCAGGCCTTCGCCACCGGCAGCCGGCGCGGCTCCTGGACCTCCCGGCGGCGGCGGACGCGCTGAGCGTGCGCCCGGACCTGTCGCAGGCTTCTGCCACGATCGAGGGCATGCCGCGCTGGGACGAGGGTCCGCTGGTGGGCCGTGCCGACGAGCTGGCCCGGCTGCTGGCGCACGTCGACCGGGCGGTCGAGGGGCGCCCCTCGGCCGTGCTGGTCGCCGGTGACGCCGGCGTGGGCAAGACCCGCCTGCTCGACGAGCTGGCCCGCCGGTCGGCCGAGCGGGGCGTGCGGGTGCTCACCGGGCACTGCGTCGACCTCGGGGACGTCGGCCTGCCCTACCTCCCGTTCGTCGACCTGCTGCGCCCGGTCGCGGCCGACCCCGAGCTGAGCGCGGTGCTGGCCGACCACCCGGTGCTGGCCGGACTGCTCACCGGCCGGCCGGGCGCACCGGTGCCCGGCCCACCGGAGGACGACCCCGACCGCGGCAGCCCGCTGGGCCGCGGCGCGCTCCGGCCGCCGGCCGAGGACGGCCGGCTGCAGCTGTTCGAGGCGGTCGCCGCGCTGCTCACCCAGGTCGCCGCGGACCGTCCGCTGCTGGTCGTGCTGGAGGACCTGCACTGGGCGGACAGGTCCAGCCGGGACCTGCTGCGCTACCTGCTCGCCCGGTTGCTGGCCCGGCTGGTCGACGAGCCCATCACCGTCGTCGTCACCTACCGCGCCGACGACCTGCACCGGCGGCACCCGCTCCGGCCGCTGCTGGCCGAGCTCGTCCGGCTGCCCGGGGTCGAGCGGCTGACCCTGGAGCCGTTGCCCGACGCCGACGTCGACACCCTCGTCCGCGGGCTGGCCGCCGACTCCGGCGGGCTCGCCGAGGGCACGGTGGAGGACGTCGTGGCCCGGGCCGAGGGCAACGCGTTCTACGCCGAGGAGCTGCTGGCGGCCGGGCTGGCCGGCGAGGCGCTGCCGATGGGGCTCACCGACGTCCTGCTGGCCCGGGTGGAGCAGCTCAGCCCGGCGGCCCAGCAGGTGCTGCGGGTGGCCGCGGTGGCCGGCCGGCAGGTGCGCCACGAGCTGGTGTCGGCGGTCTCCCCGCAGTCGCCGGAGGAGACCGAGCGGGCGCTGGGCGAGGCCGTGCACCACCACCTGCTGGTCGTCTCCGACGCCGGCCGCTACCGCTTCCGGCACGCGCTGCTGCGCGAGGCGGTGCTCGCCGACCTGCTCCCCGGGGAGCGGGTGCGGCTGCACGCCGAGGTCGCCGCGCACCTGAGCGCGCACCCGGGTGCCGGCACCGCCGCGGAGCGGGCGCACCACGCGCGGGAGAGCAACGACCTGCCCGGTGCGCTGAGCGCGTCGCTGGAGGCGGCCGACGCCGCCCGGCGGGTCGGTGCGCCGGCCGAGCAGCTGCAGCACCTGGAGGCCGCGCTCGCACTGTGGGCCGCCGTGCCCGACGCCGCCGAGCGCGCCGGCCGGGAGCAGTGGGAGCTGCTGCTGGACACCGCCGCCGCGGCCCGGGCTGGCGGGGAGCTGCACCGGGCGGTGGCGATGCTGCGCTCGGCGCAGCAGCTGCTCGGCCCGGACGGCGACCCGGAGGCGCGGGCGCGGGTGCACTACACCCTGGCCCGGGGGCTGACCCGGATCGAGGAGACCGCCGACGCGCTGCGCGAGGGCGAGCTGGCGCTGCAGCTGGTGCCGGCGCAGCCGCCGTCGGTGGCGCGCACCTGGGCGGTGGCCACCCACGCCCGCACGCTGTACGCGCTGGGCCGGATCGCCGAGGGCGACGCCGCAGCCGACGAGGCGCTCGCCGCCGCCGACGCGCTGGGCCTGGACGGTGCCTGGGCCGACACCGCGATCTCGCTGGCCCGGGTGCAGGGCGCCGGTGACCTGCCGACCGTGCGCGCCCGGCTGCACGAGGCCCGGCTGCGCGCCGAGCGGTCCGGGGACGCCGACGTGGAGACCCGGGTGTGGTTCAGCCTGGCGATCGTGGCCCACGAGGCCGGGGAGCTGGAGGAGACGCTGGCGCAGGCGGGCGCGGGCCTCGACCGCGCCCGGGCGCTGGGCGTGGAGTGGTCGTTCTACGGCGCCGAGCTCCGCCACCTGGAGGTCGTCGCCCGCTACGCGACGGGTGACTGGGACGGCAGCCTGGCCGCGGCCGACGAGCTCGCCCGGGTGCCGGACATGGCGGCGCACGTGCGCGCCGACGGGCTGCTGGTGCTGGTCGGCCGGGGTGACCCGGCCGTCCGCGAGCGGCTGGCCTGGGCGCAGGGCCTCGCCACCCGCTGGGACTCGCACGTGCTGCTCATGCTGGCCACCGTCTCGGCCGAGATCGAGCTGGCGGCGGCGGCCGGGGACGCCCGGACGGCCGCCGACCGGGCGCGCTGGGCCGACGAGCGGCTGCACGCGCTGTGGGGGGAGGACCGGCCGGCGACGGTGCGGTTGGCGGCTTCGGCGGTGGGCGCGGTCGCCGACGCGGCCGCCACCGCCCGGGCGAACGGCGACCGCGAGGCGCTGGCCGGCTGGGTGGCCGAGGGGGAGGCGCTGGCGGAGCTGGCCCGGGCGGCGGCGCGGGCGCACGACGCGGCGGTCGGCGAGCTCGGGGTCGAGGCGCAGGCGTGGTGCGCGCGGCTGGAGGCCGAGCTGGGCCGGCTGCGCGGGAGCGCGTCGCCGGAGGCCTGGCGGCAGGTGGTCGAGCTGTTCGGCTACGGGCACGTCTACGAGCAGGCGCGGTCCCGCTTCCGGCTGGCCGAGGCGCTGCTGGCGGCCGACGACCGGCCGGGGGCCGCCGTCGAGCTGACCGCGGCGCACGAGGTGGCGGTGCGGCTGGGGGCGGCGCCGCTGCGCACGGCCGTCGAGGCGCTGGCCCGGCGTGGGCGGCTGGAGCTGCCCGGGCTGCCCCGGCCGGCGGAGGTCTCCGCGGTGCTGACCCCGCGGGAGGTCGAGGTGCTCGCGCTGATGGCGCAGGGGCGGACCAACCGGCAGATCGGTGCGGAGCTGTTCATCAGCGAGAAGACGGCCAGCGTGCACGTGAGCAACATCCTGGCGAAGTTCGGCGCCTCCGGCCGCACCGAGGCGGTCGCCCTGGCCGCCGCCCGCGGCCTGCTGTCCTGACCTCACGTACGCGGGCGGCCTCCCCCTGTGCGTTGCAGGTGCAACGCCGACGGGACGCGTGCGCTGGACCTCGCTGGGACCGTCAGCCGGCGGTCGGGGCCGTGCGGTCGCTGCTGAGCCGGCCGCGCAGCCGCTCGACCCACTGGTCGAGCAGGTTGGTGCGGTCCGCCGGGCCGGCGGGCGCCGGCGGCATGAGCACCCACAGCGCCAGGTAGATCGGGATGCCCAGCCCACCGGTGAGGGTGAGGACGGCGAAGCCGACCCGCCACAGGAGCGCGTCGACGCCGGTGTGCTCGGCCAGGCCGCCGCTGACGCCGCCGAGCATCATCTCGGTGCGGCTGCGGAACAGCGGCGGGCGAGCGGTGGAGTCCGGGCCGGGGAGCGGGGTCGATGTCATGACACGAGCCTGCGCGGTGCGAGGCGTCCGGCACATCGGTGAACGCCCGGACCCGTCCCGGATCCCGCGACTCAGGGGAACCCCCGATGTGCGCATCGGCTGTCACCCGTCCGTGCTCGGCCCGTCGCTGACGCTGACGGTCCGGCGAGTGGGCAGTTGCGGTCGCCGACACGGGCGGACACGCCGCCGCGGGCGACCGGAACTGCTCAGTCGGCGCGGGCGGGGCTCACAACATCGTGCGGAGACGCTCCCGGCGGGCGCGCAGGACCTCGACCGACGCCGAGGCCGACGGCGGGCCGGGCACCGACTGGCGGAGCTGGGTGTGCACCACGGCCTGCGGCTGCGAGGTCTTCGCCGCGATCCGGTTCACCAGCCGGTTGATCTCCCGGCGCAGCTCGGCGACGTCCCGCCAGCCGCGGCCGGGCAGCTCCTCCTCCGGGTGGTCCTCGACGACCATGAAGCCGTCCTCGTCGTCCCCGCGGCGGTGCGACGCGGCGATCCGGAGCCGCAGCTCGTCGTCCCGCTTGGACAGCAGCTCCGCGGTCTGCGCGGCGGTGAGCAGCCCGGGGATGCCCAGGAAGTCCTCGTCCTCGGCCTCCAGCGGCGCGCCGGCCGAGCTGCCCTCGCCGGTGTGCGCCGTCCCGCTGTGCAGCACGTGCGCGAACCGGGCGTCGGCCTCCAGCGCCTCCCACTGCTTCATCTCGCCCTCGCGGGGCTCCCGCGGCGGCAGGTCCAGCTCCTCGAGGTCCTCGTCCGGCTGGGACTTCGGCGGCGGGATGACGTGGTTGCGCTGCTCCTCCATCGCGGCGGCCAGCGACAGCAGCGGCCGGACGGCGGGCAGGAACACCGTCGCCGACTCGTGCGGTCCGCGGGCTCGCACGACGCGGCCGACGGCCTGGGCGAAGAACAGCGGCGTCCGGTAGGAGGTCATCCAGGCCAGGACAGCGGCCCGCGGCACGTCGACGCCCTCGGAGACCATCCGCACGCAGACCGCGATCCGGGCGCCGCCGAGGTTGAACTTCTCGATCTTCTTCGACGCCTTCGGGTCGTCGGAGAGGATCAGCTCCGGCGCCTTCCCGGTGACCCGGCGGACGATCTTGGCGTACTCCCGGGCGTCGTCCTGGTCGCTGGCCAGCACCAGCCCGGCGGCGTCCGGCATGCCGGTCTCGCGCAGGTGGGTGATCCGGTCGTCCATCGCGGCGATGACGTGCGGCACCCACTGGCCCTTGGGGTCCAGCGCGGTGCGCCAGGCCTGCATCTCCACCGAGCGGGTGCCGGCCTCCGACAGCGACGCGGCGACCACCTCGCCGGCCGAGTTCCGCCACCGCGAGGTGCCGGTGTACGCGGCGAAGACCACCGGCCGGACGACGTTGTCCGCCAGCGCCTCCTTGTAGCCGTAGGTGAAGTCGGCGACGCTCATCAGCCCGCCCTGGCCCTCGAACCCGTCCTCCACGTACCGGACGAACGGGATGCGCTCGTCGGCCTTGGTGCGGAACGGTGTCCCGGTCAGCGACAGCCGGCGCGCGGCGCGACCGAACGCCTCCTCGGTCGCCTCACCCCAGGACAGCCCGTCGCCGGCGTGGTGCACCTCGTCGAGGATCACCAGCGTCTTGACCGCGGTCGCCCGGGCGGCGTGCAGCATCGGCTTGCCGGCGACCTGGGCGTAGGTGGTGACGTAGCCCTGGGTGCCGGCCCGGACCGGCCCGACGGCGTTGGTCAGCCCGGGGTCGAGCACGATGCCCATCCGGTCGGCCGCGTCGGCCCACTGCAGCCGCAGGTGGTCGGTCGGGCAGACCACGACCACCCGGGCCACCTCGCGCCGGGTGAGCAGCCGCGCGGCCAGGGTCAGCGCGAACGTCGTCTTGCCGGCGCCGGGGGTCGCGGTGACCAGGAAGTCCTTCGGCGAGGTCTCCTCGTAGCTGGCCAGTGCGGCCTGCTGCCACGCTCGGAGCGGTCGGCTGGTCGTCTGCGGGCCCAGTGTCTCCGCTCGTGCTGCAGTCCCCATGTCGCGGTCCATCTTGGTCGGCGGGGAGGCAACACGCCCAACCGGGGGCCTCCCGCGCGCCTCCTCCGCGACGACGTATAGGAGGCCGGCGCACCCGCTCTGACCTGCGGCGATGCCACGACGGTCGGGCCGGGTGTGGCACAGGTCATGCCCGTGCCGGACCGACCCGTCACGCCCCGCCGGTCCCGCCGTCCCCAACCGTCCCGCCGGAGCCCCGGGGCTCCGGCGGGACCCTCGTCCGGGTCCCGCCGGAGAGCCGCCGCTCCAGCCACCGAAGGCGCGCTTTCGGCGCACGACCACCGAAGGCGCGCCTTTGGTGGACGCCGTGGGGTCAGTCGGCGGGCTCGTCGACCCAGTCGGGGCCGTTGACCTCGCCCGGGCCGGCCAGGTCGGCGGCGTCGACGATCGTGTAGGCGTAGCCCTGCTCGGCGAGGAAGCGCTGCCGGTGCGCGGCGTACTCGCTGTCCAGGGTGTCGCGGGAGACGACGGTGTAGAAGTGCGCCTGCCGGCCGTCGGCCTTGGGGCGCAGCACCCGGCCGAGCCGCTGGGCCTCCTCCTGCCGGGAGCCGAACGTGCCCGACACCTGCACCGCGACCGCGGCCTCGGGCAGGTCGATGGAGAAGTTCGCGACCTTGGACACGACCAGGGTCTTGATCTCGCCGACCCGGAACGCCTGGAACAGCCGCTCGCGCTCCGTGTTGGTCGTCGACCCCTGGATCACCGGGGCGTCCAGCGCCGTCCCGAGCTCGTCGAGCTGGTCGAGGTAGGCGCCGATGACCAGCTTCTGCTCGTCGGGGTGCCGCTCGAGCACCCGGCGGATCACCGGCAGCTTCGACTGCGCGGTGGCCGCGATCCGGTAGCGCTCCTCGGGCTCGGCGACGGCGTAGGTCATCCGCTCCTCGTCGTCCAGGCTGACCCGCACCTCGATGCACTCGGCCGGCGCGATGTAGCCCTGCGCCTCGATGTCCCGCCAGGGGGCGTCGTACCGCTTGGGCCCGATGAGGGAGAAGACGTCGTCCTCGCGCCCGTCCTCGCGGACCAGCGTCGCGGTCAGCCCAAGGCGACGGCGGGACTGCAGGTCGGCGGTGAGCCGGAAGATCGGCGCCGGGAGCAGGTGGACCTCGTCGTAGACGATGAGGCCCCAGTCTTGGGCGTCGAAGAGGTCCAGGTGCCGGTACTCGCCCTTCCGGCGGGTGGTGATCACCTGGTAGGTGGCGATGGTGACCGGGCGGATCTCCTTGCGCTCGCCGGAGTACTCGCCGATCTCCTCCTCGGTGAGCGAGGTGCGGGCGATGAGCTCGCGCTTCCACTGCCGGCCGGAGACGGTGTTGGTGACCAGGATCAGCGTGGTCGCCTTGGCCTCGGCCATCGCCGCGGCGCCGACCAGCGTCTTGCCGGCCCCGCAGGGCAGCACCACGACGCCCGAGCCGCCGGCCCAGAACCCGTCGACGGCCTCCTGCTGGTAGTCCCGCAGGTGCCAGTCGTCCTGGGCGAGCGAGATCGGGTGCGCCTGGCCGTCGACGTAGCCGGCGAGGTCCTCGGCGGGCCAGCCGATCTTCAGCAGCGCCTGCTTGAGCCGGCCGCGCTCGGAGGGGTGGACGGCGACCGAGTCGGCGTCGATCCGGGCACCGAGCATCGGGGCCACCCGCTTGCTGCGGACGACCTCCTCCAGCACGGCGCGGTCGGTGCTGGTCAGCGTGAGCCCGTGCACCGGGTTGTTGGCCAGGGTGAGGCGGCCGTAGCGGTCCATCGTGTCGGCGATGTCGACCAGCAGGGCGTGCGGCACGGGGTAGCGCGAGTACCGCACCAGCGCGTCGACGACCTGCTCGGCGTCGTGGCCCGCGGCCCGCGCGTTCCACAGCGCCAGCGGGGTGACCCGGTAGGTGTGCACGTGCTCGGGGGAGCGCTCCAGCTCGGCGAACGGGGCGATCGCCGCCCGGCACTCCTTGGACTGCGGGTGGTCGACCTCGAGCAGCAACGTCTTGTCGGACTGGACGATCAGGGGGCCGTCACTCACGCGTGCGCATCCTCTGTTCGGTGGCTCAGGCGCAGACACGCGCCGGACTGCCCAGGTTAACGCCGCAGGACGACCCTCCCTTCCGGACGACGGTGTGCGACCGGTCGCCTCGCCCGGCGAAGCCGGTGGACCTGATGGGGAGCCGCGCCGTGGCACGGCTCCCCATCAGGAGCGGTGGCTCAGGTCGCCGCGATCAGAGCCAGGCGGTGCGGCGCAGCGGGGGCTGCTCGCCGCCGGTCTTCTGCAGCAGCACCTGGTTCACGCCCATGTCGCCGGCCTCGAAGGTCAGCGCGCTGGCGGCCATGTACAGCCGCCACACCCGCGCCCGGCCCTCGCTGGAGGCGGCCACGGCGGCGTCCCAGTTCTGCTCCAGGTGCTGCACCCAGGCCCGCAGCGTCAGCGCATAGTGCTGGCGCAGTGCTTCGACGTCGAGGACCTCCAGGTCCCGGGACTCCAGCAGGCTCACCGTCTCGCCCAGGTTCAGCAGCTCGCCGTCCGGGAAGACGTAGCGGGCGATGAAGGAGTCCGGTCGCCAGGTCGAGACGCCGGCGTTCCAGGAGATCGCGTGGTTGAGCAGCCGCCCGCCCGGCCGGAGCAGCCGGTCCAGCTGGGCCACGTACTCGGGCATCTGCGCACGCCCCACGTGCTCGGCCATCCCGATCGAGCTGATCGCGTCGAAGGGCTCGTCGTCCACCGCGCGGTAGTCCTGCACGCGGATGTCGATCTTGTCGGTCAGACCGGCCTCGGCCACCCGTTTGCGGGCCATCCGGGCCTGCTCCTCGGACAGCGTCACGCCCACGACCGTGGCGCCGTAGCGCTGCGCGGCGTGGATGGCCATGCTGCCCCAGCCGCAGCCGACGTCCAGCAGCCGCGACCCGGGGGCCAGCCCGAGCTTGCGGCAGACCAGGTCGAGCTTGGCCTCCTGGGCGGCGTCCAGCCCGGTCTCGGGGGAGGCCCAGACCGCGCAGGAGTAGACCATCGACGGGCCGAGCACGAGCTCGTAGAAGTCGTTGCCGACGTCGTAGTGGTGGGCGATGGCGGCAGCGTCCCGGACGCGGGTGTGCCGGTTCCCGCTGGCCGGACGGGCCTCCTCGGCCGGCGGCTCGGGCTCCGGGCCGATGGCGCCCAGTCGGAGGGCGGTGCCCAGCAGGGTCAGCCGATCGCGCCAGGACCAGTTCGACGGCGGCTTCTCCTGCGCCAGCCGGCTGTCGGTGCGCAGCGCGCTGAACGTCGCGAAGACGTCGTCCTCCATGTCGATCTCACCGGCGACGTAGGCCCGGCCGATGCCCAGCTGCCCCGGGGACCACAGCATCCGCCGCAGCGCCCGGCGCGAGTGCACCGCCACGACCGGCGCGCCGGCCGGGCCGGTGATCGACCCGTCCCACCCGCGCAGCCGCACCGGGAGCTCCGTCGTGCCCAGCACCGCGCCCAGTGCCTCGGCCAGCCGGTCGGCGACCGTCCGCTTCTTCGTCATGCCCCACGCTCCTCGCCCTGGCCGCAACCAGCGGACGACCCGGGACCCTCTGCCCAGACACTGGTTGCGCGTCCCAACTTCCCCGCGCAACACCGGACGGGCGCTTGATCATCCCGGAAGGAGCGGGAAAGCGGAACAACCCGCGACCCGGCAGGTCATCCGGTCGCGTCCTCGGCCTCGACCAGCGCCACCGACGTGATCCGGTGGACGGCGAAGGTGCGGCTCTCGCCGCGGCCCTCGTCGAAGCCCTGCAGGAAGCCGCCGGCCAGCGACACCGGCTGGACGACGCGCTGGCTGCCGCTGCCCTGGGCGTCGACGTAGCCCAGCCAGATCGGCAGGTTCTCCCGGACCGCCCGGCTGAGCAGCTCCAGCGTGCTGGCCGTGGTCACCCCCGGCACCTGGCGCACCGGCTCGCTGCGCCGGGCGGCCAGCGCGGCGTCCCCGGCGCGGATCTCCCGGACCGTCGCGGCGACGTCGCCCGGTGCCAGCGGACGCGGCCCGACCGGCCCGGCACCCGCCCCGGGACGACGTCCGGCGGCCCGCGGCGGCGCCTGCGGCCGGGTGAGCACCGCGCCACCGGCGGACTCCCCGGCCGGGGCGTACCCGGCGGCGCGCAGCACCGACAGCACCTCCTCCGGCGGCAGCCCGCTGACCAGCACGCCCGGGGCCAGCCGGCGCAGCTCGGCGTTGGCGGTGCGGCGGTCGCTGAGCACCTGGGAGACCAGCCCGTGGTCGTCGGAGCGGACGTAGCACTCGATGGCGCCCACCCGGAGCCGGCCGTGCTGGCGGGCGACGTCGTCGATCAGGTACTCCAGCGCCTGCGGCACCGGGGTGCGGGAGGACCGGGCGAAGAAGTCGTGCAGGTCGGTGGCCGACCAGCCGGCGTCCAGGGCCCGCCGGATGCTGCCGTCGGAGACCCGGTAGACCGTGGCGCCGCCGGAGGACTCGACGTCCGCGACCACGCCGAGGGTGCCCGCCAGGTCCGCGACCAGCGGCCCGGGGGCGATCAGCGACAGGTCGGGCTGGGCGAGCACGTGGTCGACCGGCTCGGGCAGCAGGCCGCGCATCCCGTCGGCGGCGTCGTCCTCCCCGCCGGTGAGCAGGCCGCGCCCGCCGCTGCTGAGCACCCCGCCGATGGCGATGCCCAGCCGCTCGGCCTCGGCCAGCAGGTCGGGCACCGGCGCCAGCCGGTCGGCCCGCCGCGGGGTGCGCCAGCGCAGCAGCGACACCAGCTCGGGGGCGGCCAGGCCGGTGCCGGCGGGGAACTCGGCGAGCACCGACAGCGCCGACCGCCGCAGCACCGGCGCGGTCTGCCGGACGACGTCGGGGGAGAGCACGTTGACCGCCTTGCCGGCGACGTCGCGCTGACCGACCAGCGAGATCAGTCGCACGCTGGTGAGCCAGCCCCAGGCCAGCGTCGCCCACCGGTCGGCCAGGTCCTGCTCGCGCCAGGCGTCGTAGCTGCGGGTGGGCAGCCACTCGTCGCGGTGCGCCCCGCCGACGTCCAGCAGCCCGGCGGCGTGCGCGACCTCGACCAGGAAGGCGACGTCGGCCTCGCCGATGCGCATCTCCTTGGCCAGCCGCTTCTGGTCCCGCACCCCGAGACCGCCGCCGCGCAGCAGGCCCGCCGGCTCCTCCTCCAGGGCGGTGAGGACGTCGACGACCCGGCTGAGGACCTCCAGCGCCGCACCGGCGGCCTGCCGGTCGACGACGGCCGGGTCGCGCCGGCTCGGCTCGGGCTCGGGGCGGAGCCGGGGCGGGCCCAGCGGCCGGTCGCCGCGCAGGACCAGGCCGATCTCCCGCGGCAGCTCGACGTTGATCGCGTCGATGCGGGCCAGCAGCCCGGCCTGCAGGAGCCGCCGCGCGGGGCTCAGCGAGCCGGCGGTGCTGTCGGGCAGGTGGCCGACCGGGCGGTCGCCGGCCAACCGGTCGAGCACGGTGCGCTCGTCGGGGGCCAGGTCGGCGAGCACGGCGGGCAGGTCACGGGGGAGCTGCACCCGCAGGTCGACCGCCCGCCGGCCCAGCCCGGCCGGGTAGCGGACCGCGCGGCGCACCGGCTCGGGGGCGTGCAGCTCCTCGTCGCCCCACAGCAGCGCGCGGGTGGCCAGCGTCTCCACGGCCGCGTCGACGACCTCGGTGGGCACGTCGGGCAGCAGACCGGGGAGTTCGGTGCGGGGCACGCCGTCGGTGGGGGAGAGCAGCACCGCGTCGAGCACCTGCAGGGTCGCCGCGTCCAGCTCGTCGAGCGCCCGGTCGACCGAGACCGGGACGGCGAGGCGGGTCGCGAGGCCCACGACGTCGGACGGGGCGGGGCGCGCGACGTCGGGCCGGGACACCAGCAGGGCGCCCAGCTGCTCGTCGGTGCGGGTGCGCAGCCAGGCGGCGAGCGTGGCGGGCTGGTCCGGAGACATCCGGTCCACGTTACGTCGCGGCCCGTCGGTCCTGCTCCGCCGGCCGGGAGGGCACCTGGCGGCAGTCGTGCTCTGCTGCCGTCCAGGCAGCAGAGCACGACCGTCCCGGACCCACCCCGGCGGCGCGGGCGGGCGACCTCGTCGTCCGGTTCTGGGAGCATCGCCGGGTGCCCGCGCTCGACGACCCGCAGACCCGCACCGCCGTCGACGCGCTGCGCGCCGGCGCGCTGCGCTGGTTCGGCGGAGGGCTGGTGGCCGTCGTCCTCGGGGTGCTGCTGGGCGCGGCCGTCGTCCGGATCGTGGAGAACGGCGGCGCGCGGCCGCCGTTCGCCGGGCTGATGGTGGTGGCGCTGGTCGTCGGTGGTGCCGCCGTCGCCTGCATCGGCCTGGGGTCGCTGGTCCGGGCGCGCCGGTGGACCGTCGCGCTGGCCCGCACCGAGTGGCGCATCGGCGTCCTGCGGATCGCCGGCCCGGCGGTGGTGCAGGTCGAGCCCCTCGGCTTCGACGAGTTCGTCGACGAGCCGCTGCGGCTGCAGCTGATGTCCACCGCGGTGTGGCGGACCCGGGCGGTGCAGCAGCTCAACGGCGCCGACATCCGCTACGCGGAGGTCTCCCCGAAGGAGTGGCTGCTCACCGCCGACGGTGCGGGCACCGTCTACGGGGCGCGGGTCGCCCGCCGGCGTTGACCCGGCCGGGCGACACGGCGGGGAGCGCGACGTGCATCTCACCCGCCCGACACGGGAAGATGGCACCGAGGCACCCGGGGAGCTGACCCGGACCGCACCGCTGACGGAGGCCCGATGTCCAAGCGCAAGGAGAAGCACGCCCACCTGGTCGAACCGACCTGGGGGGTCTCGGAGGGCGACGGCCCACCGGTCACCGAGCTGATGAGCGAGATGGCCGGCGGCCTCTCGCCCTTCGGCGAGGACCACGCCTTCCCGCTCCCGCCGGAGCGGCTGCGCTACGCGCACCCGACCGACCGCCCCAACCGGGCCGGCCTGATGGCGGGCGAGTAGGAGGACCCCCCTGCCCCCCGCAGCTCGCAAGCTCGCAGCGGGCCCCTGCAGGGGGGCCGACAAGAGGAGACGAACATGACCCAGCCTGCGCTGCCGTCCTACAGCAGCGGCACCTCCACGGTGCCCCTGCTCGGCGACACGATCGGGGCGGACCTCGACCGGACGGCAGCGCGGGTGGGTGACCACGAGGCGCTGGTGGAGTGCGCCTCGGGCCGCCGCTGGACCTACCCTGAGCTGGTCGCCGACGTCGACGCCTGCGCGCTCGGGCTCGACGCCCTGGGCGTCGGCAAGGGCGACCGGGTCGGCATCTGGGCGCCCAACTGCGCCGAGTGGGTCTTCGTGCAGTACGGGACGGCGAAGCTCGGCGCCGTCCTGGTCAACATCAACCCGGCCTACCGCACCCACGAGCTCAAGTACGTGCTGCAGCAGGCGGGGATCTCGGTGCTGGTCGCAGCGCCGGAGTTCAAGACCAGCGACTACCGGGCCATGGTCGCCGAGGTCCGTGAGGACTGCCCGGAGCTGCGCACCGTCGTCTTCCTCGGCGACCCGGAGTGGGAGCAGCTGCTGGCCACCGGCCGCGCCGCCGACCGCGCCCTGCTCACCGAGCGGGCGGCCCAGCTGAGCCCGGACGACCCGATCAACATCCAGTACACGTCGGGCACGACCGGCTTCCCCAAGGGCGCCACGCTCACCCACCACAACCTGCTCAACAACGGGTTCTTCGTCGGCGAGGGCTGCGGCTACACCGAGGCCGACCGGGTCTGCATCCCGGTGCCCTACTACCACTGCTTCGGCATGGGCATGGGCAACCTCGGCTGCACCTCGCACGGCGCGACGATGGTCATCCCCGCCCCGGGCTTCGACCCCGCGGCGACCCTGCAGGCGGTGCAGGACGAGCGGTGCACGTCGCTGTACGGCGTCCCGACCATGTTCATCGCCGAGCTCGCGCTGCCCGGCTTCAGCTCCTACGACCTGTCCAGCCTGCGCACCGGGATCATGGCCGGCTCACCGTGCCCGGTGGAGGTGATGAAGCGGGTGGTCGACGAGATGGGGATGACCGAGGTGACCATCTGCTACGGCATGACCGAGACCTCCCCGGTGTCCACCCAGACCGGCGCGGACGACGACCTGGACCGCCGCACCTCCACCGTCGGCCGCACCCACCCGCACCTGGAGTCCAAGGTCGTCGACCCCGAGACCGGGCTGACCGTGCCGCGCGGGACGCCGGGGGAGCTGTGCACCCGCGGCTACTCGGTGATGCTCGGCTACTGGGACGAGCCGGAGAAGACCGCCGAGGTGCTCGACGCCGCCCGCTGGATGCACACCGGCGACCTCGCGGTGATGGACGAGGCGGGCTACCTCAACATCGTCGGCCGGATCAAGGACATGGTGATCCGCGGCGGGGAGAACGTGTACCCGCGCGAGGTGGAGGAGTTCCTCTACACCCACCCGGACATCGTCGACGCGCAGGTGATCGGCGTCCCGGACGAGCGGTACGGCGAGGAGCTGATGGCCTGGGTGCAGCTGCGGGAGGGAGCCGAGCCGCTGACCGCCGAGGCGCTGCGGGCGTTCTGCGCCGGCAAGCTCGCCCACTTCAAGGTGCCGCGGTACGTGAAGGTCGTCGACGGCTTCCCGATGACCGTCACCGGCAAGGTCCGCAAGGTCGAGATGCGCGAGGTGTCGGTCACCGAGCTGGGCCTGGAGGCAGCCGCCGCCGTCCGCAACGCCTGACGGAGTCCCAGCGCTCGGAAAGTGGTGTGTTCAGTCTCAGGACATGTGTCAGTCCAGGAGTCTCATGACATCTGTCGCTTGATCATCACGCTGCCGTTGAGGTGGTGTGGGGAAGCGAGCGGCAGTCATGAAGCTGCTGGATGCGACGTTGCAGGTCGGGATGCCGATCGAGAACGTCGCCGAGTGGTGTCGGCTCAACGGTGTGAACGAGCGGACGTTCTACCGGCATCGGGCGCGGGTGGTCGCCGAGGGCGCGTGGAGTGAGCGTTCTCGGCGGCCGCTGAGCTCACCGGCGGGCACACCGGAATGGCTGGTCACCCGGATCGTGGCGCTGCGCGAGGAACTCAAGCCCGACAACGGGGCGGACAACATCCACGCCGCCCTGGTCGCGGCGGTTGCGCTGCCGGGGTGGCCGACCGGGGCGGCGGTGCCGGCGCGGGCCACGATCAACCGCGTACTGGGCCGCCAGGACCTCCTGGCGCGCAACCCGGCCAAGCGGCCGAAGTCGTCCTGGCGGCGGTTCGCCTACGCCCGGCCGCGGGACTGCTTCCAGATCGATGGCACCGAGCACACCCTCGCCGATGGCAGCGTGGTGGTGGCCATCGACATCATCGATGACTGCTCCCGGCTCTGGGTGGCCTCCCACGTCGCCCGCGCTGAGACCACCGCGGCCGCGATCACCGCGCTGACCGGCGCGATCACCGAGTTCGGTGCACCCGGGCTGGTGCTGGCCGACAACGGCTCGGCGTTCACCGGCCGGATCGGGCAGGCCAACCTGACCCGGCCGGGCCGGTTCGCCGCCACCGTCATCGCCGCCGGATCCCGGTTGATCCACTCCAGCCCCTACCACCCCCAGACGCTGGGCAAGTGCGAGCGGCTGCACCAGACCGCGGACAAGCTGCTCGGCCACTTCTTCACCGGCCCCGCCGCCTCAGCGGCGGAGCTGCAGACCCGGCTGGACACCGTCCGCGCCCACTACAACACCCGCCGCCGGCACTCCGCGGTCGCCACCACCCCGCAGCAGGCCTGGAGGAGTGCGCCGGTGCACGGCGGGCCGGCGCAGCTACCGCTGCAGACCGACGCCACCGTTCACCGGCTCACCGTCATCCCGCACGGCACGGTCACCCTCGGCGCTCACCTGATCCGCCTGGGCGCCCGCCACGGCGGCACCGAGATCACCGCCCTGGTCAACGGCAGCCACGTCAGCTTCCACGCCCTGGGCGGCCAGCTGATCGGCCAGCTGACCCTGGACCCGACCAAGCGCTACGCCACACTCACAGCGGCATAGCCCATCTGCGACAGATGTCCTGAGACATCAGTGCGACACATGTCCGGAGACAGAACACTCGGAAAGTGGTGCGCTGGGACTCCACCAGGGCGGTTAACCTCGGGCGGACCAGGATCGACGGACCGAGGGATCGACGTGCCCAGCGGCAAGGTGAAGTGGTTCAACGCGGAGAAGGGCTTCGGCTTCCTCGCCCACGAGGGCGGCCCGGACGTGTACGTGCACAAGGACGCGTTGCCCGCCGGGACGACGGAGCTCAGGCCCGGCCAGCGGGTCGAGTTCGGCATCGTCGCCGGCCGCCGGGGTGACCAGGCGCTGCAGGTCCAGGTGCTCGACCCGCTGCCGTCGGTGGTGGCCGCGACCCGCAGGAAGCCCGACGACCTGGTGCCGATCATCGAGGACGTCATCCAGCTGCTGGACGGCGTGTCCGAGGGGCTGCGGCACGGCCGGCACCCGGACAAGCCGACGGCGCGCAAGGTCGCCGCTGTCCTCCGCGCGGTCGCCGGCGACCTGGAGGGCTGAGCCGGTCAGCCGGCCGGTGACCCCGACGGGCTGGCGGTCGGCAGGCTGCCGGCCTCGGTGCGGATGAAGCCCACCGGCCAGGCCCCGGACAGGCCGCTGCACGCCTCGGGGTCGGAGTCCTCCACGACCACCAGGTAGAAGGTCGGCGGCGCCACGTCGGAGGTGCTGATCTCGCGGAACTCCGCCTCGCCGGCGGGCACGTCGACCTCCCCGATCAGCTCCTGCAGGTCCTGGTCGAAGACCTGCACGCTCCAGCCGGCCTCCGCCACCGCGTCGGAGACGGTCAGCGAGATCGTGGTGTCCGGGGTGACCTCGACGATCGGCGGCGTGCTGGCGTAGCGCTGGCCGTCGCCGTCCAGGCAGTACTGCGTGGGGTCGACCGGGATCTCGTCCCCGCCGGCCTGCACGGTGACGGTGGGCGCGGTGGTCCCGCTGCTGCTCGCCCCGCTGTCGTCGGCCGCGGAGCTCCCGCAGCCGGCCAGCAGCCCCAGCCCGGCGAGCAGGGCCACCCCGGTCGACGTCCGTCCTGCCGAGGTCACGTCCAGGCCTCCCGATCGGTGGTGCGGCGGGCCCGGCGGGTGCGCAGGCTCCAGAGGGTGAGGCCGACGGCGAGCACGAGCAGCGCCGCGGCGACGGTGAAACCGAGCCAGCCGGTGGTCGGCAGCGCGACGCCGAGCGCGCCGCCGAGCACCCAGGCCAGCTGCAGCCAGGTCTCCGAGCGGGCGAACGCCGACGCCCGCAGGCTGTCGGGCACCTCGCGCTGGATGATCGCGTCGAGCGCGGCCTTGCCCAGCGCGTTGGTGACCGCCGCGACCCCGGCCACCAGGGCGGCCATCGGCAGGCTGAAGAAGAAGGCGGCCAGCACGGTGATCGCCGCCGCCGCGCCGGCCGCGGCCAGCACCACCCGGTCCGGGCTCGCCGTCTGCAGCCGGGCGCCGATGCCGGTGCCCACGAAGCTGCCGACGCCCGCCGCGACGGCGATGCCGCCGAGGGCGACCGTGGCCTCCCAGCCGCTGGACACGGTGGCCTGCACGAGGAACGCCGAGAAGATGGTGAGGAAGCCGCTGAGCCCGCGCAGCGCCGCGGTGGCCCGCAGCGCGGTGACCACGTGCGGCGTGGTGGCCCGGCGGCGGCTGCCGGGCACCGCCATCGGCGTGGTGCGCAGCACGTCGGCCGGGTCCTCCTCCTCGCCGGGGACGTCGACGTGCGGGGGCAGCCGGAGCGCGAGGACGGCGGCGACGGCGAACACCGCCGCGGTCGCGCCCAGCTCCCAGCCGAACCCGAGCAGCGAGGCGGTGCCCGCCCCGAGGGCGCCGAACACCCCGCCGGCGGCCAGGCCGAGGACCGACATCCGGGCGTTGGCCGAGGTCAGCGACATCGCCGCGGGCAGCACCCGGGGGACGACGGCGGCCCGCAGCACGTTGAACGCCTTGCTCAGCACCAGCACGCCCAGCGCCGCCGGGTACAGCCCCAGGTCGTCGTGGTGGACGGCCATGAACACGGCCAGCAGGGCGCGGCCGAGCAGGCTGCCGGCCAGCGCCCAGCGGCGGCCGCGCTGCAGCCGGTCCAGCGCCGGGCCGATGACCGGGGCCACCAGCGCGAACGGCGCCATGGTGACCAGCAGGTAGAGCGCGACGTTGCCGCGCTGCGCGTCCGAGGCGGCGGCGAAGAACAGCGTGCCGGCCAGCGAGACGGCGATCATCGCGTCGCCGGCCACGTGCAGGGCGTTCACCCAGAACAACCCGGCCAGCCCGGTCTCACCGGCACCGTCGGCCCGGCCGTAGGCGCGCACCCGGCGGACGGTGGCGCCGCTGAGCTCGCGGGTGCGGGCCGCGGCCACCCGGGTGACGGTCGGCTTCCGCGGCCCGGCCGCCGGCTCCCACGGCGCCGCGGCCGGTGCCCCCGGCCGGGTGTCCTCGACCGGCCCGGCGCCGACGACCGGCAGCGGCCGGGTCTGCTGCCGCGGGATGCCGAGCGGGTGCGTCTCCACCCCGGGCTCCGGTGCCCGGCCGGCGCGCAGCCGCCGCCGGGCGCGCGGAGCAGGGGTGTCGGGCACGGGACCATGGTGCCGCAGCCGCCTGAGGACGCGGTGCGCCGCGCGTCCCGGGGCGGGGCGGGTGCGCGCTTGGCGGCATCCGCGACAATGGGGGCGTGTCCGACTCTGCGTTCCCCGCCGCCCATGGCTCCGCCCCGGACGAGGTGCTGGCCGCCGCGGTCGAACTGGCCCGCACGGCCGCCGTCGAGGTGGCCGGGGACCCGGCCGTCGTCGGCGACCACCGGGGCGTGACCGCCGAGGTGCTGGCCGACGACGCCGACCCGGCGCTGGGCGTCGTCGTCACCCACTCCTTCGCCGCGACCCTGGCCGGCTACCGCGGCTGGCACTGGGCCGTGACGCTGGCCCGGGTGCCCGGTGAGGACGAGATCACCCTCGACGAGGTGGTCCTGCTGCCCGGGGACGCCGCGCTGCTCGCGCCGGCCTGGGTGCCCTGGCACGAGCGGCTGCGGCCCGGTGACCTGTCGGTCGGCGACGTGCTCCCCGCCACCGAGGACGACCACCGCCTGGTGCCCAGCTACCTCGCCGACGACGACTCCGCCGACGACCCGGCCGGCCGGGTGGTCGCCGAGGAGATCGGCATCGGCCGCGAGCGGGTGCTCTCGCCGCTGGGCCGGATCGAGGCCGCCGAGCGCTGGCGGGACGGCGACTTCGGGCCCCGCTCGGCGATGGCCCGGCACGCCCCCGGCCCCTGCGCCACCTGCGGGTTCTTCCTGCCGCTGGCCGGCTCGCTGCGGATGTCGCTGGGCGCCTGCGCGAACGGCTACTCCCCGGCCGACGGCCACGTGGTGACCGCCGACTACGGCTGCGGCGCGCACAGCCAGGCGACGCTCGAGCCCTCCGACGGCGAGCCGGCCGAGGTGCAGCTCACCGCCCGCTACGACACCGCGGACTTCGACGTCCTCTGACCCGGTGGGCGCGCAGGCGGTGCTCCGGACGGCCCGGCTGCGGCTGGTGCCGCTCGCCGAGGAGCACCTCGAGGCCGAGGTCGCGCTCGACTCCGACCCCGAGGTCATGCGGTACCTGACCGGCCGGGCGAGCACCCGCGCGGAGGTCGAGTCCAGGCACCGCGCGCGGCTGGCCGCGGCCGCGCGGGTGCCCGGGCTCGGGTTCTGGGCCGGGTTCGACGATGCGGAGTTCGTCGGCTGGTGGATCCTGGAGCCGCCCGAGCGGCCCGACCAGGGGCCGGTCGCCGGCCAGGCCGAGCTGGGCTACCGGCTGCTGCGCCGGCACTGGCGCCGGGGGCTGGCCACCGAGGGGGCGCGCGAGCTGCTCCGGCACGGCTTCGCCGACCTCGGCCTGCGGCGGGTGTTCGCCGAGACCATGGCGGTGAACACCGCCTCCCGCGCCACGATGGCCGCGCTCGGGATGACCCACGTGCGGACCTTCTCCCTCGACCTCGACGACCCGCTGCCCGGCAGCGAGCTCGGCGAGGTCGAGTACGCGGTCACCCGCGAGGAGTGGGCCGCTCCCGGCGGCCCTGGCCCTGCCAGCGCATGAGGGCCAGCCCGAGCACCGCCAGCACGAGCGCGGCCACGCAGGTCCAGGTCCACACCCGGTCCACCCGGTCGCCGAGGACCAGCAGCACCACGAGCGCGCCCGCCCACAGCGCCATGCCGACGTGCACCACGCGGGCGGTGTCGACCTGCAGCGGCGGGGGAGAGGGGCGGGTGGGCACGGGGCGACGATAGGCGGCTGCGGGCCAGGTCGGGACGCCGGTACGCCGTGCGCCGCGGCGCGGTGTGGCACGCTGTCGCCGCTCTCTGCCACCCGCACCGGGCGGCCCGCCGGGAAGCCGACCCGCCGGACCCGCGTCGGTCGCCGTCCCGAGGGGTCCCCCCATGCCCGACAAGTCCCGTCCCGCCCGCACGCCCGGCAAGGGCACCGGCAGCACCGCGGTGGGGGCGCCGGCAGCGACCCCGCAGGGGACGGCGACCGGGACCACCGCACCGCGCCGCAGCCCCGGCCCGAAGGTGCGCCCGAAGAACGGCGTGGACCGGTACTTCGAGGTCACCGAGCGGCGCTCCTCGTTCGGCCGCGAGCTCCGTGGCGGGCTGACCACCTTCTTCACGATGGCCTACATCGTGGTGCTCAACCCGATCATCCTGTCCGGGGCGGACATCACCGGCGCGACCCTGCCCTTCGCCTCCGTCGCCGCGGTGACCGCGCTGGTCGCCGGGGTGTTGACCCTTGCGATGGGCATCGTCGGCCGGTACCCGCTGGCGCTGGCCACCGGCCTGGGCATCAACGCGATCGTCGGCGTCTACGCCGCCACCCAGCTCACCTGGCCCGAGATCATGGGCCTGGTCGTGCTCGAGGGCCTGCTGATCACCGTGCTGGTGCTCACCGGCTTCCGCCGCGCCGTGTTCACCGCCATCCCGGCGCAGCTGAAGACGGCGATCGCGGTGGGCATCGGCTTCTTCCTCACCATCATCGGGCTCGCCGACGCCGGCATCGTCCGGCCGGGCAACCCGCTGATCAGCTTCGGCGTGAACGGCTCGCTGGCCGGCTGGCCGATGCTCACCTTCGTCGTCGGCCTGCTGCTCACCAGCGTGCTCGTCGTCCGCCGGGTCAAGGGCGCGCTGCTCATCGGGATCGTCGCCACCACGCTGTTCGCCATCGTGGTGGAGGCGATCGCCGACATCGGCCCGCGCACCGGTGCCGACGGCGCGGTGGCCAACACCCACGGCTGGGCGCTGCAGGTGCCGACCTGGCCGGGTCAGGTCTTCGACGTCCCGGACCTGTCGATCATCGGCAACTTCTCGCTGTTCGGCGGCTTCGACCGGATCGGCGTCCTCGCCGCCGTGCTGATCGTCTTCTCGATCATGATCGCCGACTTCTTCGACACCGTCGGCACCATCACCGCCGTCGGCGCCGAGGGCGACCTGCTCGACGAGGACCGCAACCTGCCCAGGTCCCAGCCGGTGCTGCTGGTCGACTCGCTGGCCGCGGCGGCCGGTGGCGCGGCGAGCGTCTCGTCGAACACGACCTACATCGAGAGCGCGGCCGGCGTCGGCGACGGCGCCCGCACCGGCCTGGCCAGCGTCGTGACCGGCGCGCTGTTCCTGGTCGCCACGTTCTTCACCCCGCTGGTGCAGGTCGTGCCCTCCGAGGCCGCGGCGCCGGTGCTGGTCATCGTCGGCGCGATGATGATCAGCCAGATCCGGGACCTCGAGTGGGGCGACATGTCCCTGGTCATCCCGGCCTTCCTGACCATCGCGCTGATGCCGTTCACCTACTCGATCACCAACGGCATCGGTGCCGGGGTGGTCAGCTACGTCGTCCTGCGGGTGGCCACCGGCCGCGGCCGCGAGGTGCACCCGCTGATGTGGGTCGTCGCCGCGGTCTTCGTCGTCTACTTCGCCCTGGACCCGATCCAGCAGCTCCTGTGAAGAAGGACCCGCCTTCCCCCCACCCCTCGCGAGCTCGGGGCGGGCCCCTGAAGGCGGGCCGGCGGATCGTTAGACAGGCTTCCTATTCAGGCTAAGGTGGGGCACGTGGCTCGGACGACGCTGGACACCGCGGCGCTGGCCCATGACCTGCGGCTGGCCGTCATGCGGTTCAGCCGGCGGCTGCGCAACCAGCGGGTGGACACCTCGGTGACCCTCACCCACCTGGCCGCGCTGTCCACGCTCAAGCGGCACGGCCCGATGAGCCCGGGGGAGCTGGCCACCCACGAGCGGGTCCAGCCCCCGTCGATGACCCGGGTCGTCGTGGCGCTCGAGTCCCGCGGGCTGGTCACCCGCACGCCGCACCCCACCGACGGCCGGCAGGTGGTCATCGACCTCACCCCGGCCGCGGAGGACCTGCTGACCGAGGAGGTCCGGGCCCGCGAGGCGTGGCTGTCCGGTCAGCTCCACGACCTGACCGCCGAGGAGCGCGCCGTCCTGCGCGAGGCCGCGGTGATCATGGACAAGCTCGCCAGTGGGTGACGCAGACGCCTGACTCAGGAGCACGGCGGAGGACGGCGATGTTCGCCGCCCTCCGCGTCCGCAACTTCCGGCTCTACGCCTCGGCCAACCTGGTCAGCCTGACCGGCACCTGGATGCAGCGCATCGGCCAGGACTGGCTGGTGCTGCAGCTGTCCGGCGGCAGCGGCGTCGCCCTGGGCATCACCACCGCGCTGCAGTTCGCCCCCACCCTGCTGTTCAGCTTCTACGGCGGCGTCCTGGCCGACCGCCACTCCAAGCGCCGGGTCCTGGTCGTCACCCAGGCGGTGATGGGTGCCCTGGCACTCGGGCTCGGCCTGCTGGTGGCCACCGACGGGATCGCGCTGTGGCACGTCTACGTGCTGGCCGCAGCCCTCGGGGTGGTGTCCTCGCTGGACATGCCGGTGCGGCAGTCCTTCGTCTCGGAGATGGTCGGCCCCGACCGGCTGGCCAACGCGGTGAGCCTGAACTCCACGGTCTTCAACGGCGCCCGGCTCGTCGGGCCGGCCGTCGCGGGCTCGGTCATCGGCCTCGCCGGTGGGGACACGGCCCCGGCGTTCCTGGTCAACGCCGCCAGCTTCGCGGTGACCATCGCGGCGCTGCTGGCCATGCGCGGCAGCGAGCTGCGGCCCAGCCCGCCGGCCTCCCGGTCCCGCGGCCAGCTGCGGGAGGCGCTGGGCTACACCCGGCGGCACCCCGACCTGGTCCTGGCCATGTCGCTGGCCTTCGTGGCCGGGACCTTCGGGTTCAACACCCAGATCACCATCGCGCTGATGGCGCGGGAGGAGTTCGGGCTCGGCGCCACCGCCTTCGGCTTCATGTCCACCGCCTACGCCGTCGGCTCGCTGTCCGGCGCGCTGCTGTCCACCCGGCGCAGCACCCGGCCGCTGCAGCGGTTCCTGGTCGTCTCCTCCGGCGCCTTCGGCGTGCTGCTGGTGATCGCGGGGCTGATGCCGACCCAGACGTCGTTCGCCGTGCTGCTGGTGCCCACCGGGGCCGCCGCGCTGGTGTTCAGCGTCGCCTGCAACAGCTTCGTCCAGCTCGGCGTCGACCCGCAGATGCGCGGGCGGATCCTGGCGCTGTACTTCATGTGCTTCATGGGCGGCACCCCGGTGGGCGCCCCGCTGATCGGCTGGGTCTCCGAGCACCTGGGCGCCCGGTGGGGGTTCATCGCCGGTGGCCTGGTGGTCGTCGCGGCGGCCGTCGTCGCCGGCGCGCTCCTCGCCCGGGGCCGCCGGGTGCGCCTGGAGCTGCACGTCGTCCCGCCCAGCGCGCAGCTGCACGTGGCCGCCGCACCGGCCGGCGACCCGGTGCCGAACCGGGTCGCCGCCATCGCGGAGCAGGCCGACGGCGAGGTCCCGGGAGAACAGGTCGCGCGCGATCCAGTGCGTTGAGCGGTCGCACTGAGCGTCCACGTTGTCACCAGCCGTCCGCAGACGTAACGTCAGACACGTGCCCTCAGCAGGGTCGGCCTCTGCGGACGTCGGGACGTCGTTGTTGCGCCTCGGCGGTCTCGTCGCGCTCTTCGCCGCCACGGCCGCACTCGTCGCGCTGCTGCTGCGCTGGGTGACCGGTGAGCTGCAGCTGAACCGGCTGGCCCGTCGTCGGCTGCGCGAGGAACCGCCGCCCGCGGTCGGTCCGGCACCCCGGCCGGCCGGGCCTGCGGACCGTCGTCCGGCGGCTGCCGGGCACCACCCGGTGGGCCGCCGGGTGCCCGGTGCGCGCCCCGCCCCGGCGCCGGCCCCGCGGCCACGTCGTCCGCTGCAACTGGTCGCCGCCGACGTGCGGCGGCTGACCCGCGAGCTGTCGATGGTGCCCGGCGGGATGCCGATGGCCCGGCGCCGCGGGCTGCTGGCCGCCTACGACGACGTGCTGATCGAGGCGGCCGAGCTGCTCGAGGTGCCGCACGAGCTGACCTCCGCCGCACCGGCCAACCGGGAGCTGGAGCGGCTGCGGCTCATCGCCTCGCTGGAGGCCGCCGGGCTGGTGGTGGCCGGCTGACCGAGTCGGCCGGCCGGCTCTTCCTCGCCGTCGACCCGTCGCCCGCCGCGGTGGCCGACCTCGACCGCGCCCTGCAGCCGCTGCGCGCCGCCCCGGGCGCACCGCGGTGGACCCCGCCGTCGCGCTGGCACCTCACGCTGCTGTTCCTGGGCGACGTCCCGGCGCACCTGCTGGGTCCGCTGACCACCGCGGTCGCCTCGGCGGTGGCGGGCACACCGCCGCTGGTGCTGCAGCTGGCCGGTGCGGGCCGGTTCGGCTCGTCCCGCCGGCCGGCGGTCTGCTGGGCGGGCCTCACCGGGGACGTCGCCGGGCTCACCGGGCTGGCCGGCCGGCTGACCGCGGCGGCCGGGCGCTCGGGCTGCCGGTGGAGGACCGGCCGTTCCGGGCGCACCTGACCCTGGGGCGCTGGCGGCCCGGCCGGCCGGCGGACCCCACCCTGCCCGACCGGCTGGCCGGCTACGCCGGGCCGGTGTGGCCGGTGCCGGAGGTGGTGCTGTGGCGCAGCCACCTCGGCCCCGACCCGAGCTACGAGCGCGTCGCCGCCTGGCCGATCGCGCCCTGACGGCCGGTCACCAGGCGTACTGCATCGGCGCGGGCCGCTTCCCCGGGAACACCTCGTCGAGGGCGGCCAGCTGCTCACCGGTCAGCGTCACGCCGACGGCCGCCAGGGAGCCCTCGAACTGCTCCACCGTCCGCGGGCCGATGATCGGCGCGGTCACCCCGGGCCGGCCCAGCAGCCAGGCGATGCCGACGTCGGCCGGCGCCAGCCCCCACCCCGCGCACAGGTCCTCGTAGCGCTGCAGCTGCGGGCGCACCTCCTCCAGCCGCTGCTGGGTGCGGGCGTCGCTGCGCCGGGCGCCGTCGCCCTTCGCCAGCGCGCCCGCCAGCAGCCCGCCCTGCAGCGGGCTCCACGGGATGATCCCGATGCCGTAGTGCTGTGCGGCGGGGATGACCTCCTGCTCGATGTCGCGGACCAGCAGGTTGTAGACGGACTGCTCGCTGACCAGGCCGGTGAAGTGCCGGGCCCGGGCCGCCTCGGTGCCGGCGGCCAGCTGCCAGCCGGCGTGGTTGGAGGAGCCGACGTAGAGCACCTTGCCCTGGGCGACCAGCGTCTCGCAGGCCTGCCAGATCTCGTCCCACGGCGTCTCGAGGTCGACGTGGTGGAACTGGTAGAGGTCGATCCAGTCGGTCTGCAGCCGGCCCAGCGAGGCGTCGCAGGCCCGGACGATGTTGCGGGCGGACAGGAACGTGTCGTTCGGCCAGTCGGACATGCCGCCGTAGACCTTGGTCGCCAGCACGGTGCGGTCCCGGCGGCCGCCGCCCTGGGCGAACCAGCTGCCGAGCACCTCCTCGGTGCGGCCCTTGCCGGCGTCGAAGCCGTAGACGTTGGCGGTGTCGAAGAAGTTGACGCCCTCGGTGTGCGCCCGGTCCATGATCGCGTGGCTGTCCTCCTCGGCGGTCTTCCAGCCGAAGTTCATCGTGCCCAGGCACAGCCGGGAGACGGAGAGGCCGCTGCGGCCGAGGTGGGTCTGGTCCATGCGCCCGACCCTGGCACCCTGTCCGTCGTGCCGCAGACCGACCTCCCCGCCTTCGACCGCGCCACCGCCGTCACCCGGACCGAGGCCGGTGGGCTGGTCGCCGAGCTCGACCCGGGCTGGGACGTCGGCGGCGGCATCCTCAACGGCGGCTACCTGCTCTCCGTGGTCGGCCGCGCCGCGCTGCTGGAGAGCCCGCACCCGCACCCGGTGGCGGTGTCGGCCAGCTACCTCCGCGCCCCGGCCGCCGGTCCGGCCACGCTGACCGTCGTCCCCGGTGCGGCCGGCCGCACCCTCGCGCACTCGCTGGTCACCCTCGCCGACGCCGCTGGGCCGGCCCTGACCGTCACCGTGACGACGGCGACGCTGGGCACCGACGCCCCGCAGTGGTCCGAGCCCACCCCGGACGCCCCGCCGGTCGAGGAGTGCGTGTCGATCGCCGAGCACCGCGACCTCGCCCCGCCCGGCGTGCCGGTGCCCGGGCTGTCGCTGCGGGTGGACACCCGGCTGGACCCCGCCACCGCCGGCTGGGCGTTCGGCCGGCCCTCCCGGGAGCCGCGGCTGCGAGCGTGGATGCGCTTCACCGACGGCCGGGAGCCCGACCCGCTGGCGCTGCTGACCTTCGCCGACGCGCTCCCGCCGACCAGCTTCGCGCTCGGCGACCTGGGCTGGGCGCCCACCGTGCAGCTGCAGGTGCTGGTCCGGGCGCTGCCCGCGCCGGGCTGGTGCCTGGTGGAGGCCCGGTCCAGCGAGATCGCCGGCGGCTGGCTGGACGAGGACTACCGGATCTGGGACTCCACCGGCCGGCTGGTCGCGCAGAGCCGGCAGCTCGCCCGCTCGCCCCGCCGCCGCTGACCGCGGGTCAGGCCCACCGGGCCAGCGCGGCGCGGACGACGTCGTCGTGCAGCTGGGTGAAGTCGGCGTAGTCGACGCTGACCGCGCGCATCGGGGTGCGCTGCAGCAGCACGACACCGCCGTCGACCAGCGACCGCACCCGCTGCCAGGCGGTCGCGTCGGCCACCGGCACGGCCAGGCCCAACCAGTCCGGGACCTCGGTGCGCAGCTCGGCGACCGCCACCTCGACCGTCGAACCGGTGGCCAGCCCGTCGTCGACCAGCAGCACCGCGCCGTCCGGGGGCGTGACCGGTTCGGGCAGCGCAGCCGCCCGCTCCCCGAGCCGGCGGCGGGCGTCGGCGGTGAGCTCGGCGTACCGGTCGTCGTCGACCCCGGCGAGCCGGCACGCCGCCGCGCTGCGCACGGCGGCGTGCTCGGTCACCGCCCCGAGCGCCAGCTCCGGGAAGTCCGGGGAGAGCACCTTGGTGACCACGACGAGGTCCAGCCGCGCCGTCCGGCCCAGGGCGCGCAGGCCCTCCACCAGGGCGGCGCCGACCAGGACGCCGCCGCGGGGGAGGCCGACCACGGTGACCGGCCACCCGGCCGGGAGCACCGCCGCGGTGGGCCCGACCAGCCGGTGTCCTGCGTCGCTGCGGTCGCGGAACGAGGCCACCCGGTCAGCCTCCCAGCACCCCGCCGTCCGTGGTCCCTCCCGCTGCGGGCCACGTCCCACCAGAGGCGTGCTCTTGGTGGTCCTCCGTCAGGCGTCCTGGCGGAGGACCGTTGCGGGGTCGGCCCGGTCGGCGGCGCGCTGGGCGTAGAGCGCGGCCAGCGCGGCGACCACGACCACCACGACCGCACTGGCGGCCAGCGCCGTCCAGGGCACGTCCAGCAGCGGGGTGGGCGGCCGCACCAGGTCGACGTCCAGCCGGCGGTAGACCAGCGCCACCGCGCCGCCGGCCAGCACGCCGCCGATCAGCAGCCCGACGACGGCCACCCCGCCCAGCTCGACCAGCAGCGAGCGCAGGTGGGCCCCGCGGCTCAGCCCCAGCCGGCGGGCCATCACGTAGCCCGACACCCGGCTGCGGGAGCGCGCCTCCAGGTACAGCAGCAGCCCACCGACGGCGATGACGCCGACGAAGACGGCGAGCGCCGACAGGTAGCCGAAGGTCCAGGTGATGCCGAGGAAGTTCGCGCTCTGCAGCACCCCGGCCGGCTCGAGGGCGCGGAAGCCGACCCCGCCGGCCGCGCTGAGCGCCTCGACCGCCGGGCCGAGCTGCCCGTTGGTCCAGATCTCGGCGGCGCGGGAGGCGCCGGCGGTGCGCTCGATCTCCGGCAGCCGGTCGGCGGCCACCAGGACCACCGGCCCGTCCAGCCGACGGCCGGGCAGCACCCGGGCCGTGGCGACGACCTCGGCGGGCACCGCGACGCTGCCCAGCTGCAGCTGCGGGTCCCCGGTCGGCAGCCCGGCGGCCACCACCGGCAGCCGGCCGTCGACCTCCGGCCCGGTCAGCGCGGCCATCAGCTCGGGCAGCGGCTCGTCGGCGAAGGAGGCGTCCCAGAACGCGGTGCCGGCGAAGTCGGCGGGGTCGACGGCGAGCACCGCGACGTCCTGCCGGCCGGCGCTGTCGCCCTGCCCGTCGGGCGCGGTCGCGCTGCCCTCGTACCGGACGACGAAGGTGCCGACCTCGTCGATCGCGGCGGTGGGCGCGAACCGGGACAGCGTCTGCACCGCCCGGGTGGCGCCGATCTGCACGCCGACCTTGGCGTCCAGCGTCTTCTGCGCGCTCGCGGTGAGCGTCGCGGTGTAGCCCAGCACCGCGACCGGCAGGGTGACCGCGACGAGCAGGGTCGCGGTGGCCAGCCGGGCGGCGGCCAGCCGGTTCACCGCCAGGAAGACGGCGGGGGAGCGGTGCCCGGCCCAGCGCCGCAGCCGGGGCAGCAGCGCGGTGAGCAGCCGGCCGAGCAGCACCGCGGCGCCGGCGGTGGCCAGCAGCGGGAAGGCGACCAGCAGCCCGTTGACCTGCGCGACGCCCCCGGTGCTGACCACCGCGTCGCGGGTCTGCAGCAGCAGCCAGCACCACCCGGCACCCAGCAGCAGCACCAGCTCCCACGGGACCCGGGAGGGCCACCGCGGGGCGGCGCCGAGCGGGCGCTCGGCCGTCCCGCGGGCGCGCAGGCCGGCCACGGCCGCGGCGGCCCCCAGCCCGACCACGAAGGCGGCGACGGCGGCGGCCACCGCGGCGGAGGTGGCCGAGGGGTCCAGGTCGTCGGCCGGACCGAGCCCGCTGGTGAGCAGCCGGGCGGCGGCCCAGCCGACCGCGGCGCCGGCGAGCGCGGGCAGCCCCAGCTCCAGCGCCGCCTTGCCGGCCAGCGGCACCGGCCCGACCCCGCGGGCGGCCAGCAGCCGCACCTCGGTGGCCCGCCGGTCGGCCCAGAAGCTGCCGGCCGCGGCCACCAGGACCAGCGCGAGCAGCGCCCCGGCGACGGCGACCGGCACGACCGGCCCGCGCAGCCCGGACTCGACCAGCTCGGCCCGGTCGACCGCGTCGGCGAGCCGGGAGTTGACCAGCCCGGCATCGCCGGGTGCGCCGAGCAGGGCGGACGCCCGCCGCTGCGCCCGGTCCTGGGCGGCCAGCAGCTCCCGGGCGTCGCTGACCGACAGTCCGGCGGCGTCCACCGGCACCTGGGCGAGCTGCTGCACCCCCCGGTAGCCGGCCGAGACCGCGGCGAAGGTGTCCGGGTCGGTGGCCAGCGCGAACGCCGGGGGAGCGGTGTTGGCGTTGATGTCGTTGGCGTAGAGGATGCGGTAGTCGCACCAGTAGGCGCCGGCGTCGACGCTGAACAGGTCGCGGTAGAGCCCGACCACCGTCACGGGGGCGTCCGCCACGGTGATCCGGTCGCCGAGGCCGATGCCCGCCGTCCGCGCGTACGACTCGGGCAGCCACAGCCCGTCCCCGGGCTGCGAGCCCACCACCTCGACGTGGGCGAGCGCGTCGGGGCGGTAGTAGACGGCGACCGGCAGCGAGGCCGGCTCGCCGGTGGCGGTCCGGACCAGGCCGCCCTCGGCGGACCGCTCCCGGCCCACCAGCGCCGCGGTCGCGAGCACCGGCTCGCTGGTCCGCCCCTGCTCCGCCCAGACGGTGGCGAGCGCGGCGTCGGCGGCCGGGTCCGCACGTCCGGCGTCGAACCCGGTCTGCGCCCAGCCGGCCTCGGCGCACTGGTCGGCGAGCTGCTGCTGCAGCGCGGCCGAACGGGCGGAGGAGAGGAACAGCGGCGCGGAGGCGACCGCGCAGGCCAGGATCGCGCTGGTCACCAGCACCGCGAGGACGGCGGCCGGCTGGCGCAGCCCGAGCAGCGGCGCCCGGGTCCACGGGGCCAGCCGCCACAGCGGCGGCCGGCTCATGACGGCGCTCCCTCGGTGACCACGCCGTCGCGCATCGACAGCACCCGGTCGGCGCGGGCCCAGGCGAGCTCGTCGTGCGTGGCGATCAGCACCGCGGCCCCGCCCCGCGCGGCCTCGACGACCGCGTCGAGCAGCCCGTCGGCGTGCCCGCGGTCCTGGTGCGCGGTCGGCTCGTCGGCCAGCAGCACCGCCGGGCGCAGCAGCAGCGCCCGGGCGACGACGGCCCGCTGCTGCTCGCCGAGCGAGGCCTGGGAGGGATACCGGTCGGCGAGGTGCGCGAGGCCGAAGTCGGTCAGCAGCGCCCGGGCGCGGGGTCCCTCGGTGCCGGCCGTGCCGCGCAGCCGGGCGGGCAGCAGCACGTTGTCGGCGAGGCTCAGGTCGCCCACCAGGCCCAGCGCCTGGGGCACGAGCGCGAGGTCGCGCCAGCCGAAGGTCTCCGGACGGCGGTCGCCCAGCGGCCCGAGGTAGCGGAGCTCGCCCTCGTCGGCGGTCTCCCAGCCGCACAGCAGCGCCAGCAGGGTGCTCTTGCCCGAGCCGGACGGGCCGACGAGCGCCACGAACTCCCCGGCGTCCACCCGCAGGTCCACCCCGGCGAGGGCGGAGACGGTCTCCACCCCGCGGCGGTAGCGCTTGACCAGCCCGCGGCCGACCAGCCCGCCGGTCGGCTGCACCCGCCCGGTCACGGCACCACCCGGCCGTGGTCGAGCCGCACGAAGCCGTCGGCGACGGCCATCACCCGCGGGTCGTGCGAGGAGAGCACGAAGCCCACCCCGGCCGCGGCGAGCTCCTCCATGGCGGTGAGCACCCGCTCGGCGGCGGCGGTGTCCAGCTCGGCGGTGGGCTCGTCGGCGACGACCAGCGCCGGGTCGCCGACGACGCCGCAGGCCACCGCCAGCCGCTGCTGTTCCCCGCCGGAGAGCTGCCCGGGCAGGTGGTCGGCGCGGTCCCGCAGCCCGAGCCGGTCCAGCAGGTCCCGGGCGGCCGCCGCGGTCACCGGGGCACCGCGCAGCGACGCGGCGAGCCGGACCTGGGCGACGGCGTCCAGGTAGGGGAGCAGGTTCTCGCCCGGCCGCTGGAACAGGTAGGCGACCTGGCGCTGCCGCAGCCGACGGCGGGCCCGGGGGCGCAACCGGTCGACCCGCTGACCGGCGACGAGCACCTCACCGGCGTCGGGTGAGTCGATGCAGGCGAGCAGCCGCAGCAGCGAGGACTTCCCCGACCCGGACGGCCCGACCACCACCGTCACCTGCGCGCGGGGGATGGCCAGGGTGACGTCGACCAGCGCCGGGACCTGCTCGGTCGCCGTCCGGTAGGTCTTGCCCACCCCGCGGCAGACGGCGGCGGGAGCGGTGTCGGACGCGGGCGTGAAGACCGGGGCGGACAGCGGGTCGTCGGCGAACCGGAACCCCTCGGCGCTCGTCATCGACGGGCAGCCTAGAGGGCTGTCGCGGCACCGCCGGGGAGGACGATGTCGCCGGTCAGGTAGCGCTGCACGGTGGGGCCGATGGCCGCGACCAGCTCCTCCGGGGAGGCCGAGGCGAGCGGTTCCAGCTGCAGCACGTAGCGGGCCATCACCACCCCCACGAGCTGGGAGGCCACCAGCGAGCCGCGCGCCTCGCCCTCGGCCTTCGGCAGCCCGAGGGTGCCGACCACCCGGCGCAGCACCTTGGCGACCAGGAACTCGCGGAGCAGCCGTGCGGTCCACTCGTTGTTGACCGCCGAGCGCACCAGCGCCAGCCCGGCGGTGCGGGCCGGCCCGTCCCAGACCTGCAGCAGCAGCCGGACGACGTTGGCGCCGAGCTCGTCCCTCCCGCCGGCCAGCGCCTGGGGGAGCAGCTCCTCCGGGTCGGCCGGCGCCTCGATCGCGGCGAGGAAGAGCTTGTCCTTGCTGCCGAAGTAGTGGTGCACGAGCGCCGGGTCGACCCCGGCGGCGGCGGCGATCACCCGGATCGAGGCGCCGTCGAACCCGCGCTCGGCGAAGGCGGTGCGCGCCGCGGCGAGCACCGCCTCCCGGGTGCCGGGGTTGCCGGGGCGCCGGCCCGAGGGCCGGCTGCGGCGTCCGGGCTGGCTCAGCTGGTCCTCCTCCGCAGGGTGGCCGCCGCCAGCCCGAGGGCCAGCAGCGCGGCGCCGGCGACGACACCGACGTCGGTCCACATGGTGCCCGTCGCGTCCGCGGAGCGGCCGACCTCCTGCAGGGCCTCGACGGCGTAGGTCAGCGGCAGGGCGTCGCTGACCGCCTGCAGCCAGCCGGGCAGCTGCTCGCGGGCCACGAGCAGCCCGCAGAGGAAGAACTGCGGCAGCACGATCACCGGCATGAACTGCACGGCCTGGAACTCGCTGCGGGCGAAGGCGCTGGCCAGCAGCCCGAGCGCCACGCCGAGCACGGCGTCGACGACGGCGATCAGGACGACGAGGGCCAGCGGTCCGGCGACGTCCAGGCCGTAGAGCGTCGTCGCCACCGTCACCGTGACCACGGCCTGCAGGGCGGCGGCCAGGCCGAACGCGGCGCCGTAGCCGAGCAGCAGGTCCGGGCGGGACAGCGGCGTGGTCAGCAGCCGCTCGAGCGTGCCGGACGTGCGCTCGCGGAGCATCGCGATGCTGGTCACCAGGAACATCACCACGAACGGGAAGACGCCGAGCATGATCAGCCCGACCCGGTCGAAGGTGTCCGGTTGGCCGGGGGCGGTCGGGACGTCGGACCAGATCAGGTACAGCAGGCCGAGCAGGGCGCTGGGCAGCACCAGCAGCATCGCCACCGTGCGGTGGTCGTGGCCGAGCTGGCGGAGCACCCGGCCCGCGGTGGCGGTGGTGAGCGCGGGGCTGAGGGCGGTGGTCACGCCGCCACCTCCTGCTGGGTCTCCCGCACCAGGTGGAGGAACGCCTCTTCCAGGTCGTCGGTGCCGCCGCGGCTGCGCAGCTCCGCCGGCGTGGAGTCGCTGAGCAGCCGGCCCTCGCGGAGCAGCAGCAGCCGGTCGCAGCGGGCGGCCTCGTCCATCACGTGGCTGGAGACGACCAGCGTCGTCCCGGCGTCGGCCAGGGCGTGGAAGCGGCTCCACAGCTCCACCCGCAGCACCGGGTCGAGGCCGACCGTCGGCTCGTCGAGCACCAGCAGCTCGGGCTCGCCTACCAGCGCGCAGGCCAGCGACACGCGCCCGCGCTGGCCGCCGGAGAGCTGCTCGACGAGCTGGCCGGCCGCGTCGGTGAGGCCGACGTCGGCGATCGCGGCGTCGGCGGCCGCGGCCCCCCGGCCGTGCAGCGCGGCGAAGTACCGGACGTTCTGCCGGACGGTGAGGTCGGCGTACACGCTGGGGGCCTGGGTGACGTAGCCGACCCGCGAGCGGAGCTCGGCCGAGCCGGCGGGCCGGCCCAGCACGGTGACCTGCCCCGACCGCACCTGCTGCACGCCCACGATGGCGCGCATCAGGGTGCTCTTGCCGCTCCCGCTCGGCCCCAGCAGGCCGGTGACCTGGCCGGGCGGGACGGTGCACCCCACCTCGTGCAGGACCCGGCGCGCACCGCGGTGCACGACCAGGTCGGTGACGGTGACAGCGGCGTCCATGACGACCTCCGACAACTCAACGGGTGATGAACTCAACGCTAGATGAGTTCGACCGGCCCGGCAAGGCCCTGCGGTGCCGCGAGGAGGGTCAGCGCGCCGCTGCGCCGGCGCGGAGCACCGCGGTCACGTCGACGGCCGGGCCGGGCCGGCCGAACAGCCAGCCCTGGCCGACGTCGCAGCGCAGGTCAGCCAGGGCGGCGGCGGTGGCGGCGTCCTCGACGCCCTCGGCGACGACGGTCATGCCGAGCTCGTGGCCGAGGTCGACGACCGAGCGGACCAGGGCGGCGTCCTCGGCCGAGGTCACCATCTCCGCCACGTAGCTGCGGTCGACCTTGAGCTCGTCGACCGGCAGGTGCTTGAGGTGGCCCATGGAGGAGTAGCCGGTGCCGAAGTCGTCGATCGACAGCCGCACACCGGCGGCGTGCAGGCTGCGGAGCACCTCCCGGGCCCGGGTCGGCTCGGCCAGCAGCGCGCTCTCGGTGATCTCCAGCCGCAGCAGGTCCGCGGGCACGCCGTGGGCCTGCAGCCGCTGCAGCACGCGGCCGAGCAGGTCCGGCCGGGCCAGCGAGCGCGCCGACAGGTTCACCGCCACCGGGACCCGGAAGCCCGCGGCCCACCAGGCGCGCACCTGGGCCAGGGCGAGGTCGAGGACGGCGTCGGTCACCGGCTCGATCAGCGCGGTGCGCTCGACGGCGGGGAGGAAGTCCACCGGCGCCAGCAGCCCGCGGACGGGGTGCTGCCAGCGCACCAGCGCCTCGACGCCGACGACCTGACCGCTGCCCAGCGCCACCTTCGGCTGGTAGTGGACGACCAGCTCGCCGTCGGCCAGCCCGCGCCGGAGCTCCGACAGCAGCACCAGCCGGCTGCGGTCGTTGCCGTCGGAGAGCGGGTCGTAGACGGCGACGCCGTCGTGGCTCTCCTTCGCGGCGTACATGGCGATGTCCGCCTGCCGGAGCAGGGTGCCGACGTCGGCGCCGCCCTCGCCGCAGACGGCCACGCCGATGCTGACGTCGACGTCCAGCGAGAGGCCGTCGACCAGGAACGGCGTGCCCAGCGCGGCGTGCAGCCGCTCGGCCGCCGCCCGCGCCTCGGCCACCGTCACGTCCGGCAGCAGCACCGCGAACTCGTCGCCGCCGAGCCGGGCCACCATGTCCACCTCGCGGACCAGCGGGCGCAGCCGCGGACCCACCTGGGCCAGCAGCCGGTCGCCGTAGCTGTGCCCGAGGGTGTCGTTGACCTCCTTGAACCGGTCCAGGTCCATCAGCAGCACCGCCAGCCGGCACGGGGTGGCCGGGTCGGTCAGCAGCTCCTCGCCCCGGGCCAGGACGGCGGCGCGGTTGGGCAGCCCGGTGAGGGCGTCGTGCGTCGCCTGGTGGGCCAGCCGGGACTGCAGCTCCAGCCGCTCGGTCACGTCCCGGGCGGTCAGCAGCAGCCCGCCGATGTCCGGGTCGTCGCGCCGGTCGGAGGAGCTGACCTCCAGGTGCCGCCACCCGCCGTCCCGGTGCCGCACCCGGACCAGGAAGACCTGGGAGGGCTGGCCGTCGTGGGTGATCGGTGCGCCGCTGGTGGTGAACAGGTGGGCGTCCTCGGCGAAGAGCAGGTCGCCGGCGTGCATCTCGAGCAGCTCGGCGCGGGTCCAGCCGAGCACCGCGGAGGTCGAGTCGGAGACGAAGGCGACCCGGCCCTCGGGGGTGAGCAGGGCCAGGACGTCGTTGGTGGCGTGCACGACCGAGCGGAACCGGCGCTCCCGGTCCAGCGCGACGAGCAGGGCGTTGAAGGCGCGGGCCGCGCTGCCCAGGTCGTCGGCGGAGTCGACCGGCAGCGCCAGGTCGGCGGCCGGGCGGCCGGGGCCCTGCGCGGAGGTGACGGGGTCGCCGACGGTCTGCGCGACCTCGCCGATCCGGCCGGCCAGCAGCCGGAGCCGGGTGCCGATGACGGACCGGGCGAGCAGCCAGTTCGCCCCGCCGAGCACCAGCCCGGCGGCCAGGCAGGCGGCGCGGAAGACCGCGGTGGTCGCGTACTGCGCCGGCACCCCGAGCAGCACGGCGAAGACGGGGAAGACCGCACCGACGGCCAGGCCGAGCACGGCCATGCCGATCGCCAGCCGGGTGAACACCGACCACCGGACGGGCGGGTGCCCCGGGTCACTCGTCCACCGCATGCCCGGGTCATCGGCTCCTGCCGGGCGCAGCTGGACCCGCCGTCGTCGCCGGGTCCCCCGGAAGGGGCGCGCGCCGGTCACCCGGACGCGGGGCGGGCCCGTCCGCGGCGGACCGCGTCGAGCACGGCGATGAGCCCCAGCGGCACCACCGACCAGAGGCCGAGCACCCACAGCGCACGGGCCACCCCGTCGCCGGCGAAGTACGTGGTGCCGCGCAGCGCCCGCACCGCGACCCCCGGGGGGAGGACCTCCGCCAGCGGGTGCAGCCACGGCGGCAGGTACTCGGCGGGGAGGTTGCCGGTGCTGGTGGCGTTGCCCAGGATCACCAGCCCCAGCGAGGTGACGAAGGTGCCGGCCGACCCGATGGTGCGCAGCACCAGCGCCGCCGTCGCGGCCACCGACAGCGCGAGCAGCCCGACCAGCAGGGCCACCGTGCCGAAGGAGGCCGGGACGGCGGCGTAGAGGACGGCGGCGGCCCAGCTGACCAGCAGCGCGGACACGACCGCGAACAGCCCGATGCTCACCAGCCGCCAGCGCAACGGCAGCTTCGGCGCCGCGGAGTAGGACTGGATGCCGAACAGGAAGCCGCCGAGCACCACCCCGAAGGCGCCGTAGAAGATGCCCAGGCCGCGGGTGTCACCGGGTGCCAGCGGCCGCAGGTCCTCGGCCTGCAGCTGCCCGCCGGCCTGCTGGGCGAGCGGGGCGAACGCCTGGGTCACCGTCATCGTCACGCCCTGGCCGTTGGCGCCGGCGGAGAGCAGCCGCGCGGGCGGACCGGGCAGGAAGGCGGCGTACACGTCCCGGTGCAGGACGGCGGAGCGGGCGGCGGCCTCGTCGGTCAGCCGGGTGACGGCGAACTCGCCCGGGGCGGCCCGGTCGAGCGCGGTGCGCACCTGCTCGACCTGCGCGGTGCTGCCGACGACGCCGACCGGCAGGTCGTGCGGCACCGGCGCGTGGAAGGCGTCGAGGAACACCACCACGAACGCCAGCCCGATCACCGTGGCCACCAGCGCCGGGACCAGGACCCCGCGGGCCAGCGCGGCGACGGGGGAGCCCGCCGAGCGTTCGGTCTCGACGCCGGCCTCCGCCGGGCCGGGTGGGGGCGTGAAACCGCCGGGCACGCAGGGTCTCCTCGTCTCAGGGTGTCGGGCGGGGGCGAGCGGGGGGTGTCAGGTGGGCGGGGCGCCGGCCAGCGCCCGGCCCAGCGCGTCGCCGGACCGCCACGCGCTCTCCACCTTCGACGGCGCGCACCAGCCGTCGCCGCACCGGCCGACGCCGTCGGCCAGCGCGAAGGGGGCCTCCCGGGGGGCGGCGGGCTTGGCGAAGCTCCACCGGTGCGCGTGGCTCCACCCGGGGTCGGCGTCGATGCCCAGCAGCGCGCGGACCGCCGCGGTCACGGCCGGGACGGCGCTGTCGGGGTCGGCCAGGTGCTCGGCGGCGAACGCCGGGGTGGTGTGCGCGACCAGCACCGGGGCGGCGTCACCGCGCCGGTCACCGTCGTCGGCCACCCACTCCAGCACCGGGGAGTCGTGCACGAAGACGCCGTGCAGGTCGGCGGGCCAGCGCCGGTCCGGCCAGCCCAGCGCGACGGCCAGCGAGGGCTGCCAGCCGGCGTCCGGGACGTCGTCGGACGCCAGCAGCCGGGCCGCCTGCGGATCGGGCATGGCCAGCGCGACCGCGGCCACCGCCTCGCCGTCGACCTGCGGGCCGGGGGTCACCGAGGTGACCGCGCGCCCCAGCTCGACGTCCAGCCCGGTGGCGAGGTCGACGACCAGGCTGCGCAGCCCGCCGGGGGTGCCGTAGCGGACCGGGCCGGACGTCGTCCGCTCGATGCCGCCCGGGCCCGCCACCGTGAACGTGTCGGTCCACGGCCGGGCCAGGCCGCGCCGGACCCAGTCCTCGACGACCGGCGCGAACGGTGAGCCCTCGCCCGCGGTCAGGTAGGAGGCGCCGAGGTCGACCGGCCGACCGTGCAGCGTCCGGCCGCCCATCCGCCCGCCGAGCCGGCGCCCGCGGTCGACCAGCCGCACCGACACGCCCCGGTCGGCCAGGGCCCGGGCGCAGGCCACCCCGGAGATCCCGCCACCGACCACGACCGTGCTGCGCGCGCTGTCCACGCCGCCGATCCTGCGGGGCACGACGTGATCGCGCGCGGCGAGCCCCGGTCCGGCCGGGGATTAGGAGAGGTGATCGTCCTTGCTCCTGGCTCACTTCATCTCGTGAGCTGGGAGCAACAGAGTTGAGCCCGGACGGTCGCCAGCACGCCGCGGCTGCACCGCGCCCGAGACGGCGCGGACGGTGCGTGGCCCCGTCGGACGTGTTTGGAGCAGCTCACGGAGCCGGTCGGGCCAGGGGCCCCGGAGGTCAGCCGGGACGACGCGGAGCACCCGGACGTCGAGATCCCGGATCGCGTCCTCCCGCCGTTTCTCGTCCCAGAGCACCTGGGCGGCCGTGCGACCACCGAACGGGTCCTCGTACTTGACCCGGCCGTCGAACTCGACGGCGACCGCGGCGTCCTCGTACCAGGCGTCCACCCGCCCGACGAAGCCGCGCGGCCCGTGCAGGTCCATCTGCAGCTCCGGCAGCGGCAGGCCGCTGCCCAGGATGCGCAGTCGCCCCAGGGTCTCCAGGGGTGACTCCGCGCGGCCGTTCGCCAGCCCGGCTGCCCGAGCCGCCGCGGCGATCCCGTTCCAGTGGGTCTGCCGGAGGACCGCCTCCCGCAGGTTGTCGTGGGTCAGGAGCTCGTCGTGCAGCGCTGCGTCCATCGCCACCACGGCGTCCTACAGAGACCACGCCCGGGCGCAGTCGACCAGGGTGCGGGCCGGTCCCGTCCACCGGACGGCCCCGTTCGACAGGACGTCGTCCGCCGGCAGCCCGGCGCGCATGACGGTGTACCCGCGGCCCTGGCGCCACTGCACCTCGTCGGTCAACGAGACAGCTGCCTCGACGGCGGCCGAGGGCACCAGCAGACCGGACAGCCTGGCGGCCGATGCGCGGCTCAGCGCTGGGCGTCCGCCCAGGCAGAGCAGCACGGCGACGCAGTCGAGGAGGTGCCGGTGGTCGGGGCCACGGGCGATGGCGTCGCGCAGGACGGCCCGTTCGACGTAGACGCCCTGCCGCAGGCGGTCCCACTCGCCACGGCGCAGCGCCGACTGCACGTCGACGGGGACCAGACCGGCACGACGGACGTCGGCCGCGGTGAAGACCCCGCGGTGGCGGTCGGCGGCTTCGCGGAGCAGAGGGTGCACGAGTCGACCCTGCTGGATGCGATGCCGCGTGTCGGCGGCCCGTGAGCGATCTGTGGACAGCAACGGTGTCCTGGCTCAGCTCCGTTGCTCCTGGCTCAGGACTTGCGGTGAGCCAGGAGCGATGATGGTCAGCTCTCCTGATCCCGGGCCGTGGTCGGCGGGGGAGGGGCGGGGATGATCGTCGGTGTGCCCGCGCCCGAGCTGATCACCGACCCGACCGACGAGCGGGTGGCCGACTTCCGCGACCTGGTGGCCGGCGACCGCCGGCCGGGCACCGAACGGGGCACCGGGCCGGTCATCGTCGAGGGGGTCCCCGCGGTGCAGCGGCTGCTGGCCTCGCCGTACCCGGTGCGCAGCGTGATCGGGATCCCCGGCCGGGTCGCCGCCCTGGAGCTGCCGGCCGAGGTCACCGCGTACGAGGCGGACAAGTGGGTGCTCTCGGACCTGATCGGCTTCCGGCTGACCCGCGGGGTGCTCGCCTCGGCCGACCGGCTGCCGCCGCCGGACCTGGACGCGCTCATCGCCGGCCCGGACCCGGCGGCACCGCGGCGGCTCGCGGTGCTCGAGGGGCTCAACGACCACGAGAACATCGGGTCGATCGCCCGGTCCGCGGTCGCGCTCGGCATCGACGGGCTGCTGCTGGACCCGCACTGCGCCGACCCGCTCTACCGGCGGTGCGTGCGGGTCTCGATGGGGCACGTGCTGACGCTGCCGATCGCGGTGCTCGGCGACTGGCCCGGCGGGCTGGACCGGCTGCACGAGGCCGGGTACTGCACCGTCGCCCTCACCCCGGCCGACGACGCGGTCGACGTCGGCGACGTCGACCCCCGGGCCCACCCCCGCACCGCGGTGCTGCTCGGCGCCGAGGGGCCCGGGCTCACCCGCGAGGCGCAGCAGGCCGCCCGGGTGCGCGCCCGGATCCCGATGCGCAGCGGCGTCGACTCGCTCGGGGTCGCCGCAGCCGCGGCGGTCGCCTTCGCCACGCTGCGCTAGCGGAAGGACCCCCTGCCCCCCCACCGCTCGCAGGCTCGCGGCGGGACCCTGCAGGGGGCCGTCAGCCGCGGAGGGAGAGCTTGGCCAGCTCGGCGCGGGCCTGCTCGGCGACCTGCGGGGCGCATAGCACGTCGTAGCGACCGGCGACGATCTGGCTGGTGCTGGTGAAGTCGCGCTTGCCCTGGGACGCCGCGTAACCGACCGCACCGAACACGGCACCGAACACCAGACCGATCAGCAGGCCGCTGAGGACCGAGCCGATCCAGTCACCGCCGTCGGTGGCGAAGATGCCCAGCAGCAGGCCCACGAAGAGCCCGAACCAGGCGCCGCTGGCCGCGCCGGCGCCGATCGCCCGGCCCCAGCTCAGCCGGCCGGTGACCCGCTCGACCTGGCGCAGGTCGCTGCCGATGATCGTCACGTTCTCGACCGGGAACTTCTGGTCGGACAGGTGGTCCACCGCCCGCTGTGCCTGCTGGTAGTTCTCGTAGGACCCCACCTGCACGCCGCCGAGCGGCATGGACACCGATGCTGACACGTCCGTCTCCCGTCCCGTACCGGTCTGCCGGTGGCCGGAGGACCCGACCGCCGGACGCGTCCACCTGGACGACCGACCGGTGCACTACCCGAAACGATCTTCGCGGACACCCTGTTCCCCGTCGGCGGCGCCGCGACCGGCGGGCAGTCACGGTCCAGGACCGGGCGCCGAGGGTCCTGCCCTACACCAGGCTGTCGGCCCAGGCGCGGTGCAGGTCGGCGAACCGGCCGGTCCCGGCGACCAGCTCGGCGGGGGAGCCGTCCTCGACGACCCGGCCGGCCTCCATCACCAGCACCCGGTCGGCGATCTCCACCGTGGACAGCCGGTGGGCGATGATCAGCGCCGTCCGGTCGGCGAGCAGCGTCTGCAGCGCCCGCTGGACGAGGACCTCCGAGGGCACGTCGAGGGAGCTGGTGGCCTCGTCCAGCACCAGCACCGCCGGGTCGGCGAGGAAGGCGCGGGCGAAGCTGACCAGCTGCCGCTGACCGGCCGACAGCCGGCCGCCGCGCTTGCGGACGTCGGTGTCGTAGCCGTCGGGCAGCGCCCGGATGAAGCGGTCGGCACCGATCGCCCGGGCCGCCTGCTCGACCTCCGCCCGGGTGGCGTCGGGCTTGCCGAAGGTGATGTTGTCGGCGATCGACCCGGAGAACAGGAAGCTCTCCTGGGTCACCATCACCACCGCCCGGCGCAGGTCGGCGTCGGCGAGCCGGTCCAGCGGCACCCCGTCGAGCCGCACCTGACCGGCCAGCGGGTCGTAGAACCGGGCCGCCAGCCGGGCCAGCGTCGACTTGCCCGCCCCGGTCGCGCCGACCAGGGCGACCGTCTGCCCGGCGGGGACGGTGAGGTCGAGCTGCGGCAGCACCGTCGCGCTGCCGTAGCCGAACCGCACGCCGTCGAACACGACCTCGCCGGCGACCGGGTGCGGCAGCGGCGTCGGATCGGCCGGCTCGGCGACGCCGGGGCGCTCCTCCAGCACCCCGGACAGCTTCTCCAGCGCGGCGGCGGCCGACTGGTAGCTGCTGTAGAACATCGCGATGTCCTGCAGCGGGTCGAAGAACCGGCGCAGGTACAGCAGGAAGGAGACGAGCACGCCGACCGCCAGGTCGCCGTCCATCACCCGCAGCGCGCCGTAGCCGAGGACGGCGACGGTGACCAGGTTGCCGATCATCGTCACCGCCGGCACGAACACCGCGATCAGCCAGAACGCCCGGTGGTTGGCCCGCCGGTTGTCCTCGTTGAGCCGAGCGTGCAGCTCGTCGTTGCGGGGCTCGCGGCGGAACCCCTGCACCGCCCGGATGCCCCCCATCGTCTCGGTGAACTGGACGATGAGCGCGGCGATGGTCTGCCGGGTGCGGCGGTAGGCGACGGTCGAGTGGCGCTGGAACCAGCGGCCCACCAGGTACAGCAGCGGGAAGCCGAGCAGCGCGACCAGGCCCAGCGGCAGGTCCAGCACCAGCAGCACGACGCCGATGGTGAGCACGCTGAACAGCGCGGTCAGCAGCCCGTCGAGCCCCTCGTCCAGCAGCTCGGCGAGGGCCTCCACGTCGCTGGTCAGCCGGCTGATGGTCTTGCCGGAGGTGTACCGCTCGTGGAACGCCAGCGGCAGCCGCTGGACGTGGGAGAACACCCGCCGGCGCAGCGCCAGCAGCACCGCCTGACCCACCCGGCCGGAACCCACGAGGAACACGTACCGGAGGACGGCGTCCGCCGCGGCGGCACCGACCATCGCCGCGGTCACCCAGACCAGCGGCCAGGGGTCCGCCGGCTCGGCCAGCAGCGCCGGGACGGCGTGGTCGATGCCGATCCCGACGAGCAGCGGACCGGCCAGCCAGGCGAGGTTCTGGACGGTGATCGTGGCCAGCAGCAGCCACAGCGCCCGGCGGTGCGGGCGCAGCAGGTCGCCCAGCAACCGGCGGGACCGGCCGCGCAGGAACGAGCTCGCCGAGGCGGTGAGCTCGTCGTCGTCCTCGGTGGCGACGCCGCGCCACCCGGCCGGGTCGTCGGGCTCGGTCACCGGGACCCGGCCTCGGTGAGCGCGCCGGCCAGCTGCGACTCCGAGGACAGCAGCGCCCGGTAGGCCGGCACCTGGGCGAGCAGGTCGGTGTGCCGGCCCACCGCGGTGACCCGGCCGTCCTGCAGCAGCGCGACCCGGTCGGCGAGCAGCACGGTGGAGGCGCGGTGGGCGACGACCAGCGCGGTGGTCTGCGCCAGCACGTCGCGCAGCGCCCGCTCGACCAGCGCCTCGGTGTGCACGTCGAGCGCCGACAGCGGGTCGTCGAGCACCAGCACCGACGGCCGGCCGAGCACCGCGCGGGCCAGCGCCAGCCGCTGCCGCTGGCCGCCGGACAGCGACAGCCCCTGCTCGCCGATCCGGGTGTCCAGGCCCCAGGGCAGCTCGTGCACGAAGTCGGCCTGCGCCACCCGCAGCGCCTCGGCCACCTGGTCGTCGTCGGCGCCCGGGCGGCCCAGCGTCACGTTCTCCCGGACGCTCATGGAGAACAGCGTCGCGTCCTCGAACGCCGTGGCCACCACGGTGCGCAGCTGGTGCAGCGGCAGGTCGCGGACGTCGTGGCCGTCGAGGGTGACCCGGCCGCCGGTGACGTCGAACAGCCGGGCGACCAGGGCGGTCATCGTGGTCTTGCCCGACCCGGTGGCCCCGACCACGGCCACCGTCTCCCCGGCGGCGATGTCGAGGTCGACGTCGGTGAGCACCGGTTCCCCGGCTCCGGGGAACCGGAACGCCACGTGCTCGAACCGCAGCCGGGCCGGCGTGCCCACCGGCAGCGGGACGACGCCGGGGCGGTCGGTGACGGTCATCGGGGCGTCCAGCAGCTCGCGGATCCGGTCGCAGGCGCTCGCCGTCTCCTGGGCCTGGGCGAGCAGGAAGCCCAGGCTCAGGATGGGCCAGAGCAGCACGGTGAACAGCGCGACGAACCCGACCAGCCCGCCGACGGTCAGCGCGCCGCCGGCCACGGCCAGCGAGCCGCCGACCAGGATGACCGCCAGGGTGATCTGCGGGTGGAACTCGAACAGGCACCAGATCAGCGCCAGCGTGCGGACCTTGGCCAGCTCGAGGTCGCGCAGCCGCAGCGCGGTGCGGTCGTAGCGGTCGAACACCAGCCGGCTGCGGCCCAGCGACTTGACCACCCGGATGCCCTGCACCGCCTCCTCGACGTCGGTGGCCAGCTCGCCCTGCTCGTCCTGCACCCGCCGGGACTCGGTGTTGTACCGCGCCTCCCAGCGCAGCCCGAACACGACCAGCGGGATGCTGGTCGCCAGCACCGCGAGGCCCAGCGGCCAGCAGGTCACCAGCAGCAGCACGCTGACCACGACGCAGGTGATCAGGTTGACGACGAGGAACACCGCGCCGAAGCCGACGAACCGCCGGATCGTGGAGACGTCGGAGGTGGCCCGGCTCAGCAGCTGGCCCGACGACCAGCCCTCGTGGAAGGCGATCGGGAGGCGCTGCAGCCGCTGGTACAGCGCGTCGCGCAGGTCGCGCTCCAGCTGCAGGCTGCTGATGCCCATGGCCCAGCGGCGCAGGAAGAACAGCGCCGCCTCGGCGATCCCGAAGCCGAGCGCCAGCGCGAGCAGCGGGACCAGCCCGGCCCGGTCGCCGGCGGCGATCGGCCCGTCGACGACCGCGCGGGTGACCAGCGGGATGACCAGCTGGGTGAGCGTGGCCAGCAGGGCGCCGGTGAAGGTCAGCGCGATCACGCCGCGGTAGGGCCGGGCGAAGGGGAGCAGCATGGCGAGCGAGGAGAGCCGCCCCCGGTCGTCGGCGGGCGCGGGGATCTCGGTCATGGCCCCGCCAGGCTAGGCCGGGAGTCGGACGGCTCCGAACGCTTTACGGCCGGGTGGTCTCGGCGTCAACGGTGCCGGCGGACGCCGAAGACGATGTCCTCCCACGCCGGGATCCGGGCGCGGGGGTCGTCGGTCTCGCCGTCGGCCAGCGAGCCGAGGACGACGGTGTCCTGGGTGTCGGTGTCGTCGTACGGGCTGAGCGCGGGGTGCCCGCCGTGCGCCGACCGGGCCTCGCCGTACGGGCCGTCGTCGCCGGAGAGGAGCACGTCGACCGGGTTGCCGTCGACCGGGACGACGTTGCGCACCCGGTCGTCGAGGTGGTCGTCGAGGGAGTCGTCGTGGCCGGGCTCGTCGTCGGTCGCCACCGCGGTGCCCCGGCGCGAGATCGGCGCGGCCGGCAGGCCGACCGGGACGTCGGGGACGACCCGGACCAGCCGGGTGCCCTCGGCGAAGTCCATGGTCGTGGCGTCGACCGGGGTCACCGTCTTGGCCGGGATGTCGTAGCTCCAGCGGGTGGTGCCGGACTTGTGGCCGGCTCGCCAGGCGGCGCGGACCTGCCAGGTGCCGTCCTCGGACCGGTGCGCGTCCCACCGGACGGCGTCCAGGTCCGCGCCGAGCAGCCGCAGCCGCTCGGACATGAACTGCTCCAGCGGCACGCTGGGCGTGCCCTCCGACAACCGGACCCGGGCGTCGCGGGCCTGCTCGGCCACCCGGGTGCGCTCCTGCAGCACGGGGTAGGCGAACCGCATGATCCGCTCGACCCGGGTGCCCGAGGCGTGCGCGACCTGCTCGGGGCTCTCCCCGGCGCGGATGCGCGCCTGGATCACCCGGGGCGGCAGGTCGTTGGCCGGCTGGGCGGGGGCGGGCTGCGGTGCCGGTTCCGGCGCGGGCGACGGGGTCGGCCGGTCGGCGAGGAGGGACCTCAGGTGCTCGTCGACCGCCAGCTCGAGGTGCTCGACGTCGTCGGACGGGTCGGGCCCCTCCGCGGCGAGCACGAGGTGCGTGCCGTCCTCGGAGAGCGCCACGAGGCGCAAGGAGCGCATGGGGCGACCTCCAGCAGGGAACCGGTGCTCGTCCGGGGGAGCGGACCAGCTGCAACGCTATCCGCGCCTCCGGGCACGTGTACGGCCGACACGCCCGGCCCGGCGCGTCGGCTCGACAACAGCGCTCGGGACGCTCTCGACCGTCGGTCACCGCCCGGTCGCAGGCTGCTGCGGCAACCGCCAGGATGGTCCCTCCGGCGCCGCCGACCGGCGCCAGGTCACGTGCTCGAAACAGTCCGGGGGCATGGTGGACCGATCGTCCGTCACGACCACCGGCACAGGGAGGGGCACGCATGTGCGGCATCTCGGGTGAGGTCCGGTTCGACGGCGGGACCGCCGACATGGCGGCGGTCAGCGCCATGTGCGACCAGCTGCAGCGCCGGGGGCCCGACGGCTCCGGCGGCTGGCAGTCCGGGCCGGTGGCGCTCGGCCACCGCCGGCTGAAGATCATCGACCTGACCGACGCCGGCGCCCAGCCGATGGTCGATCCCGAGCTCGGTCTCACCATGGTCTTCAACGGGATCGTCTACAACTACAAGGAGCTGCGCGCCGAGCTGCAGCAGGCCGGCTACCGCTTCTTCTCCACCTCCGACACCGAGGTGGTGCTCAAGGCCTACCACCGCTGGGGCGCGGCGTGCGTCGAGCGCTTCCTCGGGATGTTCGCGTTCGTGGTGGTCGAGCGGGAGACCGGCCGGGTCGTCATGGCCCGCGACCGGCTGGGCATCAAGCCGCTCTACCTCAGCCGCGGCCCCGGCCGGGTGCGCTTCGCCTCCTCGCTGCCGGCGCTGGTGCGGGCCGGTGGCGTGGACACCGCCATCGACCCGGTCGCGCTGCACCACTACATGTCCTTCCACGCCGTGGTGCCCGCGCCCCGGACGATCCTGGCCGGGGTCCGCAAGCTGCCGCCGGCCACGGTGCGCACGTACGAGCCCGACGGGCGCGAGCAGGACTGGGAGTACTGGCGTCCGGTGCACGAGCGGCGGGCCGACCTCGCCGACCTGCACCCGGTCGAGTGGCAGGAGCGGGTGCTGGAGCAGCTCCGCGTCGCGGTGCGCCGGCGGATGGTCTCCGACGTCCCGGTCGGGGTGCTGCTCTCCGGCGGCCTGGACTCCAGCCTCATCGTCGGCCTGCTCGCCGAGGAGGGGCAGCACGGCCTGGCCACCTTCTCCATCGGCTTCGAGGCGGTGGGCGAGCGGTCCGGTGACGAGTTCGCCTACTCCGACGTCATCGCCGAGACGTTCGCGACCGACCACCACCGGCTGATGGTGCCCAGCGCCGACGTGCACGCGGGGCTCGACGGCGCGATCGGCGCGATGAGCGAGCCGCAGACCAGCCACGACGCCGTCGCGTTCTACCTGCTCTCCCAGCAGGTGAGCCAGCACGTGAAGGTGGTGCAGAGCGGGCAGGGCGCCGACGAGGTCATGGCCGGGTACGACTGGTACCCGCCGCTGGACGGCGTCCCGGTCGCCGACGCCGTCGACGCCTACGCGCGCGTCTTCGTCGACCGCTCGCACAGCGAGATGGCCAGGGTGCTGTCCGAGCGGTGGATGACCGGCGAGGACGTGTCCCGCGCCTTCGTCGCCGAGCACTTCGCCCGCCCGGGCGCGGACACGACGCTGGACCGGGCGCTCCGGCTGGACTCGACGATCATGCTGGTCGACGACCCGGTCAAACGGGTGGACAACATGACGATGGCCTGGGGCCTGGAGGCCCGCGTGCCGTTCCTGGACCACGAGTTCGTGGAGCTGGCCGCCGCCGTCCCGCCGGAGCTGAAGCTGCTGCACGGTGGCAAGGGGGTGCTCAAGGACGCCGCCCGGAAGGTCATCCCGGCCGACGTGATCGACCGGCCGAAGGGGTACTTCCCGGTACCCGCCATCATCGACCTGCAGGGGGAGTACCTGGAGACGGTGCGCGCGGCGCTGCACGCACCGGAGGCCCGCGACCGCGGCCTGTTCCGCACCGGGTACGTCGACCGGCTGCTGGCCGAACCGAACAGCCACCGCACCACGCTGGGGTCCAACCAGCTCTGGCAGGTCGGCCTGCTGGAGCTCTGGCTCCAGCGGCACGGCATCCGCTGACGCTCCCGGGGTCCGCCACGGGCCCTGCCCTGCCGATGCCGGGGAGGACGACGACGTCCACCCGGCAGGTCCCGTTCTGCCCCGTCCCGACGAGGAGGTGACATGACCGACGCGTTGCGCACCGCCGGGCTGTCCACCCAGGCCCGCCTCGCCATCGCCGAGGTCGCCGGTGCCTCCGGCGCCTGGTGCCCCACGCTCGCGCCCACCGGCGACCGGGTCGCCTACGTGAGCGACCGGTCCGGGCTGCCGCGCCTGGAGGTCACCACCCTGGACCAGCAGACGCCGCCGGCCGTGCTGTCCGGCGCGGACGAGGAGGTCGTCTCGGTCGCCTGGTCGCCGGACGGCGAGTGGCTGGCCTACCTGGTGAGCCCGGGTGGGTCGATCTGCGCCCAGCTGTGGGCCGTGCGCCCCGACGGCACCGAGCGGCACCTGGTCGCGGGGGAGGACCCGCGGTCGACCGTGTTCGCCGGGGGCTGGACCGCCGCGAGCGGCCACTACGTCTGCTCGATCGCCCCCGGTGACGGCCCGGACGCCGACGTCGTCCTGGTCGACGTGGTCAGCGGCGCCCGCCGCACCCTGGCCGGCGGCGGGTTCCTCTCGGTCACCGCGGTCGCCGCCGACGAGCGCACCGTCCTCGCCCGCCGCGGACCGCGCGGGCACCGGCACGTCGTGCTGGTCGACGTGGCCTCCGGCGTCCAGCGCCGGGTGATCCCGCTCGGCGACCCCGGTGGCCGGGCGTCGGAGGACGGCCGGTTCGCCCCCGACGGCCGCGCGGTCTACCTGCGGGCCGGGCTGCCGGGGCTGGCCGGTGTCCCGCGCAGCGACCGGACGGCGCTGGTCCGCGTCCCGCTGGACGAGGACCGGGTGCCCGGCCGCGGAGAGGTGCTGGTGTCCCGCCCGGACGCCGACCTGGACGCCTACGCCGTCCGCGCCGACGGCACCGTCGTCTGCGTCTGGAACGCCGACGGGTGCACCGAGCTCGACGTCCGCGACCTGGCCGACGGCACCGTGCGGCACACGGTCGCGCTGCCCGAGCCGGTGATGCCCGGGTGGTCGCTGTCGCCGGACGGCCGCACGCTGCTCGCCGAGCTCACCGGACCGCTGTCCCCGCGGTCGCTGTGGCGGGTGGCCCTCGACGGCGCGGAGGCGCCGGTGCCGCTGCCCTCGACCCCGCGGCGGCCCGACGCGCACCTGCTGGTCGCCCCGGAGCACCTGCGGTACGCCGCGGCCGACGGCACCGAGCTCGACGGCTGGCTCTACACGCCGCCGGGGGTGCACGGGCCCAACCGCACGGTGGTCAGCTTCCACGGCGGGCCGGAGGGCCAGGAGCGGCCGGTCTTCTCCCCGGTCGCGCAGGCGCTGGTCGCCGCCGGGCTGACCGTGTTCGCGCCGAACGTGCGCGGCTCGGGCGGGCACGGCGCGGCGTTCATGGCCGCCGACGACCTGGCCGCCCGGGAGGCCTCCTTCGACGACGTGGTCGCCACCGTGCAGCACCTGGTCGCCGCGGGCGTCGCGCTGCCCGGTCAGGTCGGCGCGCACGGCTGGTCCTACGGCGGCTACCTGACGCTGGTGGCGCTGACCCGCTGGCCCGACCTGTTCGCCGCGGGCGCCACGCTCGCCGGGATGAGCGACCTGCGGACCTTCTTCGCCGGCACCGAGCCGTGGATGGCGGCCGCGTCGGTGACCGAGTACGGCGACCCGGTGACCGACCGGGAGATGCTGGCCACGCTGTCGCCGATGACCGCGCTCGACCGGCTGACCGCCCCGGTGCTGCTCGCCCACGGCGACCGGGACACCAACGTCCCGGTGCTCGAGTCCGTCCAGGCGCACCAGCAGCTCACCGCGCTGGGCGCACCGGCCGAGCTGCTGCTGCTCCGCGGCGAGGGACACACGATCGTGGGACGGGAGAACCTCGTGCACCTGTCCGAGCGCGTGACCGAGTGGTTCGATCGATGGCTGTGACCACGCGATGACCAGCAGCCCCGGCGTCTTCGCCCGCTACCCCGCCTCGGTCGGCGACGAGGCCGTGACCGCGGACGGCGCGGTGCGGCCGGGTTACGAGCCGGTGGCCCGGGTCCTCGACCAGCTCGGCGGGGTCGGTCTGGCCGCCGTGGTCGGCGCGGTCGCCCAGGAGCGGCGGATGCGCGGCGTTGTCTTCGGCAGCTACGTCGACGGCCGGCTGCAGGAGCGCCCGTTCCCGCTCTGCCCGGTGCCGCGGGTGCTGTCCGCGGCCGACTGGGCGCACCTGTCCGCCGGGGTCGAGCAGCGCACCCGCGCGCTGAACGCCTTCCTGGCCGACGTCTACCGCCCGACCGGCCGGCGGCGCACCGACGAGGAGAAGCAGCCGGAGGTGGTGCGGGCGGGCGTCGTCCCGGAGTGGCTGGTCTCGGCCAGCCCCGGCCACCGGCCGGACGCCGTCGGCGCAGCCGTCCCCGGGCAGCAGCGGATCACCGTCGCCGGGATGGACCTGCTGCTGGGGCCGGACGGCTGGGTGGTGCTCGAGGACAACCTGCGGGTGCCCTCGGGCATCGGCTACGCGCTCACCAACCGGGACAGCGGCTGCGCCGCGCTGCCGCAGCTCTACGCCGGGGCCGAGGCGGCGGGCCTGGTCGACCCGGCCGAGTCGGTGGCGATGCTGCGCGCCGCGCTGGCCGACGCCGCCCCCGCCGGGTGCACCGGCGTGCCGCGGCTGGGCCTGCTCACCGACGGCCCGCACAACTCCGCCTGGTTCGAGCACCGGCTGCTCGCCGAGGCGATGGGCATCCCGATCGTCACCCCCGACGTCCTCTGGCCGACGACGTCCGGCGGGGTGGCGGTGCAGCGGGACGGCGAGCGCCAGCCGGTCGACGTCCTGTACCGGCGCTTCGACGAGGCCGACCTGTCCGCCCACCTCACCCCCAGCGGCGCGTCGGTCGGTGCGCTGCTGGCCGGTGCGGTGCGCGCGGGGCAGCTGGCGGTGGCCAACGCGCCGGGCAACGGCGTCGCCGACGACAAGGCCACCTACCGGTACGTCGACGCGATGATCCGCTTCTACCTGGCCGAGGAGCCGGTGCTGGCCTGCGTGCCGACCTGGCTGCTGGCCGACGCCGCCGACCTCGCCGAGGTGCGCGACCGGCTGCACGAGCTCGTGGTCAAGCCGGTCGACGGGTACGGCGGGCAGGGCGTCGTCTTCGGCCCGCTGTGCTCGGCCGCGGAGCTCGCCGAGCTGCAGGCGCAGGTGCTCGCCGCCCCGCACCGGTTCGTCGCCCAGCAGCCGGTCGACTTCTCCACGGTGCCGACCGTCGTCGACGGCCTGGTCGTGCCGCGGCACGCCGACCTGCGGGTGTTCGCCGTCGCCGGCAGCAGCACCCGGGCGCTGCCCGCCGCGCTGACCCGGGTCGCGCTCACCGAGGGCTCGCTGCTGGTCAACTCCAGCCAGGGCGGCGGCAGCAAGGACACCTGGGTCCTGCCCCCTGCTTAGTGGAGTGCGAGGGGCGCGTTTTCCGCGCCGTGGCACTCCGTTCAGAGGGGTTGGAGGCGGCGCCAGGCGGTCCAGGCGCTGGTGACCATGTCGTGCAGGTCGTACCGCGCCCGGAAGCCGAGCTCGCGCTCGATCCGGCCGACCGCGGCCACCACGCTCGCCGGGTCACCGGGCCGGCGGCCGACCACCTCGGGCGTGGTGTCCGCGCCGGTCACCTCGCCGACCACCCGGAGGACGTCGAGCACGCTGGCGCCCTGCCCGCGGCCCACGTTGTAGGTGCCCCCCGGCGAGCCGGCCGTCAGCGCGCGCACCGCGGCGAGGTGGGCCTCGGCGACGTCCGCGACGTGCACGTAGTCCCGGACACCCGTGCCGTCGGGGGTGCCGTGGTCGTCGCCGAACACGAGCGGTGCCGAGCCGGCGTCCAGCGCGGCGAAGACCAGCGGCACCAGGTTGGCCGCACCGGAGTCGCCCAGCCGGGGCGTCGCCGCGCCGGCGACGTTGAAGTAGCGCAGCGAGGTGGCGGCCAGCCCCCAGGCGGCGGCGCAGTCGCGGAGCAGCCACTCACCGACCAGCTTGGTCTGCCCGTAGGGCGACAGCGGCCGGCACGGCGCGTCCTCGGCCACCGGGTCGGCGTCCGGGGTGCCGTAGACGGCGGCGCTGCTGGAGAACACGAACCGGGCGACCCCCTTGGCCCGGCAGCTCTCCAGCAGCGCGACCAGCCCCTCGACGTTCTCCGCGTAGTAGGTCAGCGGGTCGGCGACCGACTCGGCCACCTGCTTCTTGCCGGCCACGTGCACCACGCCCTGCACCGCGTGCTCGCGCAGCACCCGGCGGACCAGCCCGCGGTCCCGGACCGAGCCGACCACCAGCGGCACGCCGGGCAGCTCCGCCAGCCGGCCGGCGTCGCCGGTGGAGAGGTCGTCGAGCACCACCACCTGCTCACCGGCCGCGGTCATGGCGTGCACGACGTGGGCGCCGATGTAGCCGGCACCGCCGGTCACCAGCCAGCTCATGCCCGCACCGCCAGCACGTCCCGCGCCGCCGACCCGGCGAGCAGCACCTCGGGCAGGTCGGCCAGCGCCGCGCGCATGCCCGCCTCGCCGCCGAACTGGAAGCCGAGCTGGGTGGTGTAGCAGGCGCAGGCGTCGGCGCGCCGGTCCAGCAGCTGCGGGAGCTCGACGGTGGACAGCCCGCCGGGCAGGGCCTCGCCCGGGACGGCGTCGGGCCGGCGGAGCACGTAGGGGCTGTCCCGCCACCACAGCACCGGCAGGTCCAGCGACGCGACCGCCCGCAGCACCTGCAGGTGGTCGACGTGCGCGCCCAGCCCCTGCGGGGCCAGCCACAGGTCCGCGGTCTGCCCGGCGAGCAGGTCGGCCACCTCGCGCCAGACGTCGTCGCCCGGGTGCACGCCGGCGAACAGGTCGGGGGCGCTGGTGTAGCCCCGGTGCGGCGCCTCGGGCAGGTCGAGGTCGACCGGGGTGGCGCCGAGCACCGCCATCGCGGCCGCGTTCTCCGCGCGGCGCAGCGCCAGGTAGTCGACGTCGGCGGGCAGCCCCTTGTCCAGCTGGCAGGCCAGCGCGAAGCCGGTGGGGTCGGGCACGCTGCGGGTGAAGCAGGTGACCACGGTGACCTCGTGCCCGGCGTCGGCCAGCGCCGCCAGGGTCGCCCCGGCGGAGAAGGCCGCGTCGTCCAGGTGCGGGCTGACCGCGAGCACCCGCATCAGAGCAGGTGCGCTGCGGCCCGGAACCGGCAGCTCGGGTCGACGGTCGTGGGCGGCGTCCAGCCCAGGTCCGGCAGGGTGCCGGCGAGCCGGGTGCAGACCCCGTCGATCGCGCCGGCCAGCACCGGCCAGGAGTAGAGCCGGCGGACCTCCTCCAGGGCGGTCGTGGCCAGCCGCTGCCGCAGCTCGGCGTCGGACAGCAGCCGGTCGAGCTCCTTGCGCAACCCCGCCACGTCGCCGGGTTCGTGCAGCAGCCCGTTCTCCTCGTGCCGCAGGCAGTCGACGACGCCGACGCTGACGGTGCTGACCGTGGGCAGGCCGCTGGCCATCGCCTCCAGCAGCGTGTTGCTGAACCCCTCGCTGTAGGTCGGGCTGACGAACACGTCGGCCGAGCGGTACACCGCGGGTGCCTCGTCCGGGGGCACGTAGCCGAGGAAGGTGGTCCGGTCGTCGGCCCGGGCGCGCGCCTCCTCCAGGTCCGGGCCGATGCCCGACACCACCAGCCGGACGCCGTCGGGCAGCGCCTCGAGCAGGTCGAGCACCCCCTTGCGGCGGTCGACCCGGCCGTGGAACAGCAGCACCGGCGGGTCGGCCAGGCTGCCCAGCGGCCGGTCGGCCGGCGTGAACCGGCGGGTGTCGGTGGCGCCGGGGACGATCGTGAAGCGCGCCGGGTCGGTGCCCAGGTTGCCGACCACCTCGTCGCGGAAGCTGGCGCTGCCGATCAGCACCGCGCCGGCGTGGTCCAGCACCGCCCGCATCGCCTCGGCGTGGGTGCGGCAGCAGGTGCCCACCCAGTGCCCGTCGCCGCCCTGGATGCTGACCAGGTTCGGCACGCCCGTGCGCCGCGAGGCCTCCAGCACCGCCAGCCCCGGCGGGTAGCCGTACTGGGCGTGCAGCACGTCGAAGGGCCGCTGGTCGTGCAGGGCGACGACGGTGCGGACGAGCTCCTCGATGTCGCCCTCCCAGTCGGCGGGGACGACGGTCTCGCCGCGGCTGGGCAGCGCGTGCACCTCGACCCCGGCGGGCACCCGGTCGGCCGGCGGCGGGCCGCCCCCGTAGACCCGGGTGCCGGCCTCGTCGTCCCGGTACTGGCTGACCAGCGTCACGTCGTGCCCGAGCGCGACCAGCTCGCGCAGCAGGTTCTCCGCGTAGACGCTCATGCCGCTCACCGCCGGCCAGTAGCGCCGGCTGACGAAGCAGATCCTCATCCCTCGGCCTCCCTCAGCAGCTCGATCGAGCGGGGCACCAGCTGGTGCGCCCGGTGGCCGTCGCGGGAGAGCTCCAGGCTGACCAGCCGGTCGTAGCCCACCGCGCGCAGCGCGGCCAGCACCGCCGGCAGGTCGACGTCGCCCTCGTCGAGCGGCAGGTGGTCGTGCACGCCGCGGCGCATGCCCTCGACGGCGACCGCCCCCAGCTGCGGGCCGAAGGCGGTCACCGCCTGCTCGGGGGTGTACCGGCCGCTGACCACGCAGTGCCCGGTGTCCAGCGCGAGGGTCAGGCCGGGCACGTCCGCAGCGAGGGCGGCCCAGTCGTCGGCGTCCTCGACGAGCATCCCCGGCTCCGGTTCGACGGCCAGCGCGTAGCCGCGCCCGCCGTGGCTGTCGACGAGCGCCCGGACGCCGTCGACCAGCCAGCCGCGGGCGGCCGCCCGGTCGACGCCGGGCTGCGGCACGCCGGCCCAGAAGCTCACCGCCTCGGCCTGCAGCACCTCGGCGAGCTCGCAGGCCAGCCGCAGGTAGGCCAGCCGGCGGGCGCGGCCCTCGGGGGTCGGGTTGACCAGCGTGGGCTCGTGCTTGACCCGCGGGTCGAGCAGGAACCGGGCGCCGGTCTCGACCACCACGCCCAGCCCCAGGTCGTCGCAGCGGCGGCGGACCCGCTGGGCCTGCGCGCGGGCGTCGACGGCGAACGGGTCGAGGTGGTGCACGTCGAGGGTGAGGGCCACCCCGGCGTACCCGGTGTCGGCCAGGAACGACAGCGCGTCGTCGAGCCGGTGCGAGGTGAGCCCGTTGGTGTTGTAGGCGTACCGCAGGCTCACGAGCTCACCGCCAGCGCGGCGACGTGCCGGCCGGGCTCCCGGTACAGCGCGTACAGCTCGCCGACCGCCCGCTCGGCGCCGGCCCGGTCGAACCAGGCCGGCCCACCCAGGCGCTCCTCCGCCTCGGCGGTCAGGTGCACCCGGGCCCAGCCGCCGGGGTCCGGCGCCGACGGCGGCGAGCCCGGCCCCGGGGCCGTCGCCGCGGTCGAGCAGCCGGCGCACGCCGCGCTCACCGATCCGGCCGTAGGACATCGTCTCGGCCTCCAGGCCGGGCACCAGCACCTTCGCCGCCACGGCCTCGCCCCGGGAGGGCTGCAGGTCGACCAGCACGTCGTACCCCTCGGCGGTGAGGGTGCCGACCACGTCGTCGTCCCCGCCGCTGGGCAGGTCGGACAGCGCCACGCTGCTCCGCCGGGACAGCACCGAGCCGCGCAGCAGGTCGGTCAGCCGGTCGGTGCCCAGCCGGGTCCACCCGAGCATCGCCTGCAGCGCCCGGTCCTCCTCGACCATCCGCTCCGGCGGGTGCCCGCGCAGCCACTGGTCCAGGTAGCCCGGCGGGGTGGCGGCGGCGACGGCGTCCAGCGGGCCGTGCATGAACGCCTTGCGGCTGCGCGCGGCGGCGAACTCGTGCAGCGCCTTGCGCACCGCGGCGTCCCGGTCGGGGTCGGCCGCCTCGCCGCAGGCGGTGACCATCATCGGGGCGGGCTCCGAGCCGTCCCGCGAGCAGCCGACGGCGTAGACGTCGACGATGCCGTGCTCGGTGCTCGCCAGCTTGACCAGCACGTCGATGCCGGCGGCGTCGAGCCGGTCGAGCAGGGCCAGCGCATCGGGGTCGTGCAGACCGGCCAGGTCGACCACCACGCCCTGGTCCAGCGCGCGGAAAGTGGTGGCGTTCCCGTCGCGCTGCAGCAGCTCGAGCAGCGCGTGCCGGACCGCCCGGTCGGCGTCGAACGCCGCGCCCTGGCCGTTGGTGATCACCGTGGTGAGCCAGCCGCCGGGCGGTGGGTCCCCGGGCAGCTCCTCGGGCGCGGAGACGACGAGCTCGGCCGGCACCAGCACGGTCTCGCCGTCCCGGGTGCGGGTCATCGGCAGCCACTGGAGCTCGCGGTCGTCGTCGTAGGTGCTGCCGGCCTCCAGGCACAGCGTGCGCGGGTCGGCCACCCGGTCCCGGCCCTCGGTGCGGGCCAGCTCCCGGTACGAGCCGTGCACCCGGTCGAGCCCGGCGTGCGCGCGGATGGACAGCGCCATCTCGGCCATCTCGCCGAGCGCGCCGGTGCGGGCCTCCTCCCGGGTCGCGCCGTAGCCCAGCCCGCTGCCGCCCGGGTGCTCCGGCGTCGAGGAGAGGAACGCGCTGTGCAGCGGCACGTCGAGGACGTCCAGGCCCTCGATGGCGAACTCCTCGACGCCGGCCGGGAAGGAGTCCAGGTACCGCTGGGAGGTGGTGGTCACAGCTCGGTCAGCGCGATCGGTGCGGCGTCCGGACGCCCGGCCAGCAGCCGCTGCACCAGGTGGACGACGTGGTCGGTGGTCACGCCCGGCACCAGCTCGAACGGCGTGGCCACGGCGCCGAAGTCCAGCTCGGCGACCACCGCCAGGTACTCCCGCAGCTCGCCGTGCGAGAGCGGGATCTGCGCGTGGAACGCCTTGTGCGCGCTCAGCCCGACGGGGTTGCCCTCGCCGTCCAGGTCGACCTTGAGCGAGTCGCCGCAGAAGAGCACCCCGCGCCGGCTGTCGTGCAGCACCGAGTGCCCGGGGAAGTGCCCGCCGGTGCGGTGCAGCGTCAGGTCGGGGGCCAGCTCGAGCACGTCGTCGGCGGGCCAGGTGACCCGGAAGGCCTTGGTCCACTCCAGGTCGCGCACCCCGACGCACACCGTCGCGGGCTCCAGCTCCAGCTGCAGCTGCCACAGCGCGCCGTAGCCGTGCACGTGGCTGGAGGCGAGCACGTCGAACCCGCCCTTCTCGGCGGCCATCCGGCGCAGCTCGGCGAGCATCTCGGCGGTGTACCAGGGCGCGCACTCGAAGCCGACCAGCCCGGCGTCGGTCTCGATGACCCAGCCGCGGCTGTCCAGCCCGAAGCGGGGTCCGGTGCCGAACTCGGTGATGCCGGCCACGGCGGTGGGCCGCCAGAAGCCGGTGACCAGCTCGTCGGCCTGCTTGGGGGTGACGAACTCGAAGCCGTGCTCGGGCAGCGCGTTGCGCACGTCGGCGCAGACCGGGCAGACCTGCGGGCCGGGGGCCGGCCAGCGCTGCCAGTGCCCGCAGTTGGTGCAGGCGAAGGCGGGCAGGTCGGGCAGCAGGCCGCGGTAGGGGTTGGTGTCGGGGTTCGTCACGAGCGGGCTCCGGTGCGGTCGGTGGCGGCGTCGAGCGCCTGCACGAGCAGGCGGTGCAGGGCGAGGTCGCGGTCGGGCGGGTACGGCCAGGGCGCCGCGCCGGTGACCGCGGCGCCGAACCCGGCGAACTGGGCGGTGAACGGGTCGGTGCCGGCGAACGGGACGTCGACCGGCTCGGGGCGGAACAGCGTGAGCGACCCGCCGGCGGTCTGGCCCATCGTGTCCACGGCGACGGCCATGCCCCGGGTGCCGACCACCTCGAGCCGGCGGCGGGGGAGGGCGTCGGGGCAGTTGTAGGACACGTGCAGGTCGACCAGCACGCCCCCGGCGGTGCGGCCGGCCAGCAGCGCGCCGTCGTCCACCGGGTAGTCCTGCACCCGGTTCTGCAGCAGCGCGGAGAGCTCGACGACGTCCTCGCCGAGCAGCACACCGGCCAGGTCCAGGCCGTGCGGGGCCAGGTCGATCGCGGCGCCCCCGCCGGCCCGCGACCGGTCGACCCGCCAGTTGTCATGCGGGCCGCCGTCCGGTGACCAGTCGGCCGGCAGCCAGCAGCAGTAGGCGATCCGGACGGCGGTGACCGTGCCCAGCTCGGGCACCAGCTCGCGCAGCCGGACGTGCGCGGGGTGCCAGCGCTGGTCGAAGGCGGTGCCCAGCAGCACACCGGCGCGGGCGGCCGCGGCGACGGCGGCCTCGGCGTCGGCGACGTCGGCGGCCAGCGGCTTCTCGCACAGCACCGCGACCCCCGCCGCGGCGGCCGCCTCGACGACCTGCCGGTGGGCGGAGTTGGGCACCGCGACGTAGACCGCGTCCAGGCCTGGGGTGGCCAGGAACGCGGCCAGGTCGGTGCTGCGGGGCGCCTCGACCGGCATCCGGGCCATCGCGGCGGGGTCGCGGTCGTGCAGCGCCACCAGCCGGGCGCCGGGGACCTGCAGCAGGCCGGGCAGCGCGTGGTCGCGGGCCACCCAGCCGCAGCCGGCGACCCCCCACCCGACGCCGCTCACCACTGCTCCGGCAGGTCGACCAGCAGCCGCCGGCGGGCCGCGTCGGCCGGCAGCGGGTCTGGCCAGCGGGCCGGCAGGTGGCCCGACCGCGGGCCGTACTCGGCGGCGTACCGCTCGCTGGGCCAGCGGAGCGCGCCGTCGGCGTAGAGCGGGTTGGGGCGCAGCGGCCCGAGCGGCTCGCCCAGGTCGACCGGGGCCGGGCTGCGCAGGTCACCGGCCACCAGGGCGATCGCCTCGCTGCCGGCCAGCTCCGCGGCCGGCGCGGGGCGGGGCGCGCGGCGCTCCAGCAGCGAGCGGGTCAGCTCCTCGTCGTCGTAGAGCAGCGTGGCGCCCAGCAGCCGGGCGTACTCGTCGGGGGGCAGCGGCGCGCCGTGCGGGTCGGCGACGTGCGCGTGCCCGACGACGACCGTGCCGCCGGGCCCGGCCAGCCGGGCCATCGCGGCAGCGGCCGCGGCCTTGTCCCGGAAGAAGTAGAAGGCGTCGGTGCAGGTGACGAACGCCGGCCGGCCCACCTGCAGGTCCGGTGCGGTCGTCACGTCGGCGCACACGTACCGGGCGGTCGGGCACACGAAGCGCCGGGCCAGCCAGAGCTTGGCCCAGACGACGTCCAGACCGACCAGGTCGGCGACGCCGCGGCGGGCGAGCTCGCGCAGCTGCGTGCCGATGCCGCAGGCGACGTCGACCACCGGCCGGTCCCCGGGCCAGTGCTGGCCGAGCAGCGCCAGCCCGGCCAGGTGGGTGGGGTCGGACCAGCGGTGGGCGAAGTAGTCACCGACCCGGCCCATGCCGAGCAGCTGCATGGCCTCGCGCAGGCTGCCCGCCGCGGGGACCCGCGCCAGCTGCTCGGCGGGGGGAGCGGGCTCGGTCCACCAGTCGTCGGCGTCGGCGAGCAGCGCCACCCGGGCCCGGTCGACCTGGCCATCGGCGAGCAGGGCGGCGACCCGGGCCTGCAGCTCCTCCCGCCCGGTGCGGGCGAAGGGGATCCCGTCGACGACCGGCACCCCGGTCGCGGTGACACCGGTGACGCTCACAGCCCCGCCGCCGCCAGCACGTCCAGGTGGAACGACTGCACCGGCCCGGCGTGCACCAGCTCCAGGTCGTCCAGCGCCTGCGCGGCGGTGAAGGCAGCGGCGCGCGCGTGGTGGTGCACCTGCAGCACCCGGTCGAGGACGTCGGCGGCGTGGAAGGCCTGCGACTCCGGTGCCACGGCGTCGGCCCGCAGCGCCAGCACCTGCCGCAGCCGGTCCGCCAGCTCGGCGGGCAGGCCGGCGAGCTCCCGCTCCTCGAGCGTGCCGAGCACCCGGTCCAGCGCGCCGCCCAGCAGCACCTCGCCGGCGAACCCGGCGTCGGGCAGCACGACGTTGTGCAGGTGGTGCGCCATCCCGACCAGGAACGGCGGCACCGGGTCGGCGCCCAGCGCGGGGGCGAGCAGGCAGCCGTAGACGGCCACGGTGAGGCAGTGGTCGCCGTGGCTCTCCGGCGGCTCGACGATGACCCGCGGCTTGCCCGGGCTGGTGGCCCCGGCCCGCGGCTGCGCGTTCAGCGCCACCGCCAGCGACGGCGGGGGACCGGCCGGCCGCACCGCGGGCAGCGCCGCCCGCAGCCGGTCGGCCAGCTCCGCGTCGAGGGGCCCGGCGACCTCGTCGAAGGCGCGCCGCAGCACCGCCTGCGCCTCGTCGTCGGACAGCCCGGCCGCCGTCAGCACCGGGGCGTCGATCCCGGCCAGCCGGGCCCGGGCCACCGCCGCCGCGGTCTCCGACAGCGCCACCGCCTCGGCGTCCTCGCCCTCGAGCAGCCGGGCCCAGGCGCGGCCGAACGCCTGCTCGGCCAGCGAGCCGGGTGCCGCGGCCGTGCGGACGCGCTTGGCGTCACCGATCTCGGCGAGCAGGGGTCGCAGCGCCCCGAGGGGGGAGAGGTCGGTCGTCGTCGTCACCGGGGGCCGGGGACGACGACGCTCCCGCCGGCCAGCCAGTCCATCAGCTCGGACTCCTGGCGGTGCAGCGCGTGCTCGGGGGTGCTGCCGTCGGCGGTGATCGGGGCCTTGAAGAACCAGCCGAGGTGCCGCTGCACGCCACCCTCCCCGCGCTGCTGGGCGAGGTCGACCAGCCGGACGATCTCGACGGCCAGCGGGGCGGCCAGGATCGAGTCCCGGCACTGGAAGTCGACCTTGATCTGCATGCGCTGGCCGAGGAAGCCGACCAGGTCGATGGCGTCCCAGGCCTCCTTCTGGTCACCGCGGGGGCGGTAGTAGTCGATCCGGACGACGTGGTCCTCGACGGGGTAGCCGAGGATCGAGTCGAGCACCTTGGCCTTGGTCTGCAGCTTGCTCTCCAGCGACGCCGGGTCGTCGAGCGCGAGCCCGTCCCGGTTGCCGAGGATGTTGGTGGAGTACCAGCCCTCGACGGTGAGCGCGCGGCTGCGGAAGGCCGGGGCCAGCACCGTCTTCATCATCGTCTGGCCGGTCTTGCCGTCCTTGCCCGCGATCGGTACGCCGCGCTGCTCGGCCAGCTGCACCAGCGCCGGGACGTCGGCCGAGAGGGAGGGGGTGAAGTTGGCGTAGCCGACGCCCTCGGTGATCGCGGCGTACGCGTAGACCATCGACGGGGTGATCGCCCGGTCGTCGGCGTCCAGGCCGGCCTCGAACGCCTCGGGCGTCTGCAGGCAGGCCGCCGCCGGGTCGGGCCAGCGCTCGGTCGAGGCCAGGTTGAGCAGCACCAGCCCGTCGAGCTGCTGCTCCTCGCGGAAGCGGCGCAGGTCGGCGCGGACGGCGTCGACCTGGGCGCGGCGGCCCTCGGCGAGCACCACGTTGCCGCCGGTGACGTTGCGGCAGAAGTCGGCGTCGCCGGCGGCGGGCCAGGGCGTGATGGTCGACAGCAGCGGCTCGGCCTGCTGCAGCTGGCGGAGGTCGAGCACGCCGTGCTGCTCGGCGGCCTTGTACAGGTCCGAACCGTCCAGGTCCCAACCGCCGACGACCAGCTCGTCGTAGCCGACGAGGCCGGTGGCCTCCTCCAGGGACGCGCCGCCGACGGTCAGCCCGGCGAGGGGGAGACCGTCGGCGCCGACGGCGCCCAGCCGCAGCAGCTCCAGCCCGGCGACCGCGGTGGTCGCCACGGCACCCCCGAGCCCGACGATGGCCGTTCCGACCCGACGTGGTGAGTGCGACACAGGTGCTCCTCGAACTCCGTGCCCGGGGCTTGCCACCCGGACCTGGGTCGAGCCTCACACGGACAAGCGGATTGCGCGACCAGAAGATGGCGTGCGATCTACTGATCCCGCGGGTTCCGCCCTACAGCTGGCCCACCACGTGGTCGATGCAGGCGGTCAGCGCGCTGACGTCGTCGGGGTCGACGGCCGGGAACATGCCGATCCGGAGCTGGTTGCGGCCCAGCTTGCGGTAGGGCTCGGTGTCCACGACGCCGTGCGCGCGCAGGGTCTTCGCGATCAGGGCGGCGTCGACGGACTCGTCGAAGTCGATGGTGCCCACGACGTAGCTCCGCTCGTCCACCCGGTCGACGAAGGGCTGGGTGTGGTCGTTCTTCTCCGCCCAGTCGTAGAGCCGGCTGGAGGACTCGCGGCTGCGGGCGACGGCGCCGGAGAGCCCGCCGAGGCCGAGCATCCAGTCGATCTGGTCGGCCAGCAGGAACAACGTGGCGACGGCGGGGGTGTTGTAGGTCTGGTCCTTGCTGCTGTTGTCCACGGCGATCGACAGGTCGAGGAACCCGGGGATCCAGCGGTCGGAGGCCTTGATCTCGGCGACCCGCTCGAGCGCGGTCGCCGACATCAGCGCGATCCACAGCCCGCCGTCGCTGGCGAAGGACTTCTGCGGTGCGAAGTAGTAGACGTCGGTCTGCGCGATGTCGACCGGTAGCCCGCCGGCGCCGGAGGTGGCGTCGACCAGGACCAGCGCGTCGTCGTCCGCGCCGGCCGGGCGGGTCACCGGGGCCATCACGCCGGTGGAGGTCTCGTTGTGCGCCCACGCGTAGGCGTCGACGCCGAGGTGCGCCGGTGGCAGCGCCAGCGAGCCCGGCTCCGCCTTGGCCACCAGCGGCGGCTGCAGGAACGGCGCGTCGGCCACGCCGGAGGCGAACTTCGCGGAGAACTCGCCGTAGCTGCCGTGCGCGCTCTGCCGGCGGACCAGCCCGATCGTCGCGGCGTCCCAGAACGCCGTCGTCCCGCCGTTGCCCAGCACCACCTGGTAGCCGTCGGGCAGGTCGAAGAGCTGGGTCAGCCCCTCGCGCACCCGCTTGACCAGGCCCTTGACCGGCGCCTGCCGGTGCGAGGTGCCCATCAGCGCCGCCCCGTCGGTGGCCAGCGCCTGCAGCGCCTCGGGCCGCACCTTCGACGGGCCGCACCCGAAGCGCCCGTCCTTCGGCAGCAGGTCAGCGGGGATGGTGATGCTCATGTGGCATGCCCTTCAGGTCTTTGTGGCCCCCTGCAGGGTCCCGCCCCGAGCCTGCGAGGGGTGGGGGGCAGGGGGTCCTTGATCACGCGGGAGTGGCCTCGGTGATGGCCTTGGTGGTGATGGTGTCCCAGCCCTCGACGTCCTCGGGCCGACGCGGGTCGGGGCCGACGTACCGCGCGGAGGGGCGCACCAGCCGGCCGGTGTTCTTCTGCTCCAAGATGTGCGCGCACCACCCGGCGGTGCGGGCGCAGCTGAACATCGAGGTGAACAGGTGGCTGGGCACCTCGGCGAAGTCCAGCACGATCGCGGCCCAGAACTCGACGTTGGTCTCGATCGGGCGGTCCGGGCGGCGCTCGCGGAGCTCGGTCAGCGCGGCCTGCTCCAGCGCGCGGGCGGCCTCGAACCGGGGGGCGCCCAGCTCCTCGGCGGCGCGGCGGAGCACCCGTGCGCGGGGGTCCTCGGCGCGGTAGACGCGGTGGCCGAAGCCCATCAGCCGATCGCCCTTGTCGAGCAGGTCCTTGACGTACCGCGTCGCGTCGCCGGAGGCCTCGACGCCGTCGAGCATGTGCAGCACCCGGGACGGCGCACCGCCGTGCAGCGGGCCGGACATGGCGCCGATCGCGCCGGAGAGCGAGGCGGCGACGTCGGCACCGGTGGAGGCGATGACCCGGGCGGTGAACGTGGAGGCGTTCATGCCGTGCTCGGCGGCTGAGGTCCAGTAGGCGTCGACGGCGGCGACGTGCCGCGGGTCGGGCTCGCCGCGCCAGCGCACCATGAACCGCTCGACGATCGTGCCGGCCTCGTCGACCCGCGCCTGCGGGACGGCCGGGACGCCCGTGCCGCGCGCGGACTGCGCGACGAAGGACAGCGCCGTCACCGCGGACCGGGCCAGGTCGTCGCGGGCCTGCTCGGCGGAGATGTCCAGCAGCGGGCGCAGGCCCCAGATCGGGGCGAGCATCGCCAGCGCCGCCTGCACGTCGACCCGTACGTCACCGGTGTGCACCGGGACGGGGAACGGCTCGGCCGGCGGCAGGCCGGGCCCGAACGCGCCGTCGACCAGCAGCGCCCACACGTTGCCGAAGGTGACCGTGCCGACGAGGTCCTCGATGTCGACGCCGCGGTAGCGCAGCGCGCCGCCGTCCTTGTCCGGCTCCGCGATGGTGGTCTCGAAGGCGACGACGCCTTCCAGCCCGGGGACGAAGTCGTCAGCCATCTCGCATGCTCCTCTGCGCGCGGGTGGGGACGGCGCTGGACCAGCGCTCGACGAGGCACAACCTAGGCGGTCCGGGGCGGGCCGGTGAACCCGGGCAGCGCCGGTGTCCACGGTCACACGGCGGCGCCCGGCGCCGCGGTGACAGCATGAGGAGGTGCCCGACCTGATCCGCATGCGCAGGGACTACGACGACGGCGCCTTCGGGGAGGACGGTCTCGCCCCCACCTGGCTCGAGCAGTTCGACCGGTGGTTCGCCGACGCCGTGGCCGCCGACCTCCCCGAGCCCAACGCGATGGTGGTGGCCACCGCCGACGCCGACGGCGCTCCCGACGCCCGCGTCGTGCTGATGAAGGGCTACGACGTCAGCGGGTTCGTCTTCGGCACCAACTACGCCTCGGCCAAGGGCGCGCAGCTGGCGGTGAACCCGCGGGCGGCGCTGGTGTTCCCCTGGCACGCCCAGCAGCGCCAGGTGCGGGTCAACGGCACCGTGGAACGCATCGGCGACACCGCCTCCGACCTGCTCTGGGACCCCCGGCCCCGGGGCTCGCAGCTGGCCGCCGCCGCCTCGATCCAGTCGACGGTGGTCGAGTCGCGCGAGCTGCTGCGCACCCGGGTGACCGAGCTGGACGCGCAGACCCCGCCCGGGCAGCTGCCCCGGCCGGTGAACTGGGGCGGGTACCGGGTGCTCCCCGAGCGGGTGGAGTTCTGGCAGGGCGGTCACGACCGGCTGCACGACCGGCTGGTGTTCGTCCGCGACGACGAGGAAGGCGGCGGCTGGGTCGTGCAGCGCCTCGCCCCATGAACGACCCCGTCGCCCCCCACGACTCGCACGCTCGCCGTGGGCCCCTGCGACGGGGCCGTTCCAGCACGTCACCCCCGCTGACGCCCGTCGACCCGGTCGAGGGGGGCGGGCCGGTCGAGGAGCCGCAGCCGGCCCGGCGCCGCAGCTGGGCGATCGACACCTCGCCGCTGCGCAACCGCGCCTACCGGCGGGTGTTCGGCGGCGTCACGGTCACCATGCTCGGCCAGCAGATGACGCTCGTCGCCGTCCCGTACCAGGTCTACGAGCTGACCGGCTCCTCGCTGATGGTCGGCCTGACGTCGGTCGTCGCGCTGGTGCCGCTGGTCGTGTTCGGCCTGCTCGGCGGGGCGATCGCGGACGCGATGGACCGGCGCACGCTGATGCTGGTCACCTCCGTCGGCGCCGCGGTCACCAGCGCGCTGCTCGCGGTGCAGGCGCTGCTGCCCGGCGACGGCCACGTGGCCGTGCTGTGGGTGCTGGCGGCGGCGGTGTCGGCGTTCGCCGCGGTGAACCAGCCTGCCCGCAGCGCGGTGATCCCGGCGCTGGTCGGGCCCGAGGGCGTGGCGGCCGCGAACGCGCTGGCGATGACCGTCCGGCAGGCCGGGGTGATCGTCGGTCCGCTGCTGGCCGGGCTGCTGATCGGCGTCGGCGACCTGTCCGTCCTCTACACGATCGACGCGCTGGGCTTCCTCGCCGCGGTCCTGCTGCTGCGCGGCCTGCCGCCGCTGCCGCCCGGCGGCGTCACCACGGGCCCGCTCAGGCTGGGCGCGGCCGTGCGCGGGGTCGGCGAGGGCTTCGCGTTCCTGCGCACCCAGCCGGTGCTGCTGATGACCTTCGTCGTCGACGTCATCGCGATGCTGTTCGCCTGGCCGCAGGCGGTGTTCCCGGAGCTGTCGGTGACCACCTACGGCGGGGACGCCAACAGCCTGGGCTGGCTGTTCGCCGGGGTGTCGATCGGGTCGCTGCTGATGGGGCTGAGCTCGGGCTGGGTCAGCCGGGTCGACCGGCAGGGCGCCGTCGTGCTGGCCGCCATCGCGGTGTGGGGCGTGGCGATCATCGGGTTCGGGCTGGCCTCGACGCTGTGGCTGGCGGTGCTGTGCCTGGCGGTCGCCGGTGCCGGGGACATGGTCAGCGCGGTGCTCCGCACGTCGATGCTGCAGAGCGCCGCGCCGGACGAGATGCGCGGCCGGATGCAGGGCGTGTTCATCGTCGTCGTGGCCGGCGGGCCGCGGCTGGGCGACCTGCGCGCCGGCGTGCTGGCCAGCTCGGTCGGCGTCAGCGCGGCGATGGTGTCCGGCGGTGTGGTGATCATCGTGGCGATGCTGCTGGTCGCCGTCCTGGTGCCGTCGTTCTGGCTGTTCCGCGCCTCGCGGGCCGAGGAGCTCGCCGAGTCCGCCCGCCGGAGGATGGCCGGGAGCTGATCGTTGGCGCTTGCACCCGGGGTCGGCGGGTAGCGGGAGGGCATGGCTCTCCCGAAGGTCCTCGTGTTGGTGCTCGCCGGTGGCAAGGGCAGTCGTCTGGAGCTGCTGACCGAGACCCGGGCCAAGCCCGCCGTCCCGTTCGCCGGGGTGTACCGGCTCATCGACTTCCCGCTGTCCAACTGCGAGCACTCCGGCATCGCCGACGTCTGGGTGTCGGTGCAGTACCAGCCGCAGTCGGTGAACGAGCACCTGGCCAACGGCCGCCCGTGGGACCTGGACCGGACCACCGGCGGGCTGATGATGCTCACGCCGTTCCAGGGCAGCGAGCGCGGCGGCTGGACCGAGGGCACCGCCGACGGGCTGTGGCGGCAGTCGGAGCTCATCCGGCAGTTCGACCCGGACGCGCTGGTCGTGGTCAGCTCCGACGCGGTCTACAAGCTGGACTACCGCGAGGTCGTCGACGCGCACCTGGCCTCGGGGGCGGAGGTCACGATGGTGACCACCGAGGTCGACGCGGACGACGCGTCGCGCTACGGGATCGTCGTCGTCGGTGACGACGGGCAGGTGACCGACTACGCCTACAAGCCCGACGAGCCGGCGAGCACCACGGCCACCAACGAGGTCTTCGTGTTCTCGCCGACGGCGACCCTCGACCGGCTGCAGGCGCTGAAGGACCAGGTCGGGGACGACGGACTGGAGGACCTCGGCAACCACCTGCTGCCCGCGCAGACCAAGGACGGCCTCGCCCGGGCGTACCGGCTGGAGGGCTACTGGCGGGACGTCGGCACGGTCGAGTCCTACTGGCAGGCGCACCGCGACTTCCTGTCCGCGGACCCGCCCATCGACCTCGACGAGCTCGACTGGCCGATCCACACCCGCGGCGGGCGGCACAGCGCGGCCCGGGTGCTCGACGACGGGCAGATCGAGAACAGCCTGCTCTCCGGCGGGACCCGGGTCTCGGGCAACGTCCGGGGCTCGGTGCTGTCGCCCGGGGTGGTCGTCGAGGCGGGCGCCACGGTCCAGGACTCGGTGCTGCTGCCCGGCGTCCACGTGCGCGCGGGCGCGACGGTGACCCGCGCCGTCCTGGACGACAACGTGGTGGTCGGCGCCGGCGCGACGGTCGGCGGGGACGGCGACATCACCCTGGTCGGCCGGGAGGCGACGGTGCCCGACGGCGGCCAGGTCCCCGCCGGCGGCCGCCTCCCCGAGCCCGAGCGCGACTGACCGCCTGAGGGGCAGAAGTGGCCACTCCTGCCCCTCAGGCGAGGGCGCCGGCGACCACCTTCAGGTCGGCGACGAGGGCGTCGTAGGCGGCGGCCCGGGCGTCGTCCGGGGTGCGCAGGACGGCGGAGGGGTGCGCGGTCGCCAGCATCCAGGTCTGGGCCGGCACCTCCTCCTCGGGCTCGTCGCCGTCGGCGTCCGGCTCGGTCAGCGGCAGGGCCGGCCGGCCGGGGGGCGTCCAGGGCAGCAGCTGGCCGCGGTCCTTGGTGATCCGGAACGACGGCGAGATCAGCGCCTTCGCCGCGACGGCGCCGAGGCAGACCACGACCTCGGGCTGCAGGACGGCGAACTCGGCCTCCAACCACGGCCGGCAGGCCATCAGGTGCTCCGCGCCCGGGGACTGGTGGATCCGCCGCTTCGGCGTGGGCGTGAACCGGAAGTGCTTGACGGCGTTGGTGATGTAGGCGTCCCGGCGGTCGATGCCGGAGTCGGCCAGCGCCTTGTCCAGCAGCCGGCCGGCCGGGCCGACGAACGGCTCGCCCTTGCGGTCCTCCTGGTCGCCGGGCTGCTCGCCGACGAAGACGATCCGGGCGGTCTCCGGACCCTCGCCGAACACGGTCTGGGTGGCCGGCTCCCACAGCTCGCAGGCGCGGCAGCCGGCCGCGGCCTCGCGCAACCCGCTCAGCCCGACTCCGGAGGGCGGCTGGGCCGGGTGGTTCTCGGTGCTCATGCCCTTGATGACACCCGACGGAGGGCTGGGCCGCAGCCTGGGACGCCGATACGGTCGGTCCCGGGCCGCAGCCGCACCGGAGAGTTCACTTGACGAGTCGGAAAGTGATGCGCCAGTCTTTCCGGTATGGAAAGTGACGGCGGCAGGCAGACGACGACCCGCGGAGGAGCTGTGCTCGAGTTCGACGGCCTGTACAAGGCCTACGGCGACAACCAGGTGCTGGAAGGCGTGAGCTTCACCGTCGCGCCCGGGCAGATGTTCGGCTTCTGCGGGTCCAACGGTGCGGGCAAGACCACGACCATGCGGATCGCCATGGGCCTGGCCCGGGCCGACGCCGGTGAGGTCCGCTGGCAGGGCAGTCCGGTCGACGAGGCGGTCCGCCGCCGGATCGGCTACATGCCCGAGGAGCGCGGGCTGTACCCGAAGATGAAGGTCGGCGAGCAGCTCACCTACTTCGCCCGGCTGCACGGCCTGGACGCCGCACCCGCCGCACGCGCCGCCGAGCACTGGGCCGAGCGCCTGGGCCTGGGGGAGCGCCGCGGCGACAAGGTCGAGAAGCTGTCGCTGGGCAACCAGCAGCGCGTGCAGCTCGCCGCCGCGCTGGTCAGCGAGCCCGACGTGCTCATCCTCGACGAGCCGTTCTCCGGCCTGGACCCGGTCGGCGTCGACTCGCTCGCCGAGGCGCTGCTCGAGCAGTGCCGGCGCGGCGTCCCGGTGGTCTTCTCCAGCCACCAGCTCGACCTCGTCGAGCGGCTGTGCGACGCGGTCGGCATCCTCGCCCGCGGCAAGATCGTCGCCAGCGGCACGGTCGACGAGCTGCGCTCGGGCGCGGCCGGCCGGCAGCTGCGGGTGGTCGCCCCGGACGCGCCGCACGGCTGGGCGGCCGCGGTGCCGGGGGTGCGGGTCGTCTCCGAGCAGCGCGCCGACGTCGTCCTCGAGCTGGGTCCCGGCACCGACGACCAGCAGGTGCTGGCCGCCGCGCTGGCGACCGGGCGGGTCACCCACTTCGCCTGGCGCGAGCCCACCCTGGTCGAGCTGTTCCGCGGCGCGGTCACCGACACCCGGGAGGTGGCGGCGTGAGCACCTCCGGTACCCGGCCGCACACGCCGGCCCAGCTGGTCCGCCTGGTCGCCGGCCGGGAGGTCTCCACCCGGATCCGGGACAAGGGGTTCCTGCTCGGCTCCGGCGTCCTGATCGTGCTGATCCTGGGCATGCTCGTCTTCCAGGTGGCGATCAACAGCGGCGGCGAGTCGACCAGGCTGGCGGTCGTCGGGGGGAGCGCGGCCGTCACCGACGCGCTCGAGGCGCAGGGCGAGGCGCTGGACACCGACGTCTCGGTCGTCGACTACGACGACGAGGCCGCCGCCCGCCGCGCGGTCGAGGACGGCGACGTGGACGCCGCGCTGCTCAGCCCGTCCGCCGCCCAGCCCGAGCTGCTCGTGGAGAACGACGGCGGCACCGCCGAGACGATCGTCCAGGGCGCGGTGCAGGGCATGGCGGTCAGCCAGCAGCTGGCCGACGCCGGCGTGCAGCTGCAGAGCCCGCCCGAGGTCGACGTCGTCGCGCTCGACCCGGACGCCGACGCCGACACCGAGGCGGCGGTCGTCGCGCTGGTCGGGGTGGTCGTGCTCTACAGCCTGCTCATCCTGTTCGGCCAGTTCGTCGCGCAGGGCGTGGTCGAGGAGAAGTCCAGCCGGGTGGTCGAGCTGCTGCTGGCCACCATGCGGCCCTGGCAGCTGCTCGCCGGCAAGATCCTCGGCCTCGGGCTGCTCGGGCTGGGGCAGATGCTGGTGATCGCGGTCATCGGCGTCGCCGGGGCGCTGGCCTTCGACGTCGTCGAGCTGCCCGGCCGGCTCATCGGCACCGTCGTCACGGTGGTCGCCTGGTTCGTGCTCGGCTACGCCTTCTACGCCTCGGTGTTCGCCGCCGCGGCGTCGCTGGTCAGCCGGCAGGAGGACCTGGGCAGCGTCATCACCCCGGCGTCCCTGCTGCTGGTGGTCGGTTTCGTGGTCTCCATCCAGGCCGCCCAGGAGCCGACCGGCACGCTGGCCACGGTCACCTCGTTCGTCCCGGGGCTGTCGCCGCTGGTCATGCCGGTGCGGCAGGCCGCCGGGGGAGCGGCGTGGTGGGAGGTCGTGGTCGCCGTCGTCCTGATGCTGGTCTCGATCGCCGCCATCGTCCGGGTCGGCGGCCGGGTCTACTCCGGCGCGCTGCTGCGCACCGGCGGCAAGGTCAAGCTCCGTGAGGCCCTGAGCGCCGAGCGCGCCTGATGAAGGACCCGGGTGCCCCCCACGACGCGCTCCGCACGCCGCGGGCCCCTGCACCCGGGCCGTTCCATCACCTCGCTTGGGAGAGGGCGCCGAGGGAGCCGCGGTAGGGGTGTGCGGGCGGGCCGGTGACGCCGGTGCGGACGGTGAACAGCCGGCCGGCGTCGGGCTGGGCGGCGCGGGCGTCGTCGTCCAGCCCGTGCACCGAGGTGCTGATCACGAGCAGGTCCCCGACGAACGCGCAGCTGGTGGTGTTCTGCACGCCCGGGACGTCGACCACCGCGAGCAGCTCGCCGTCGGGGGAGTACCGCCGCACCTGGCCGCCGCCCCACAGCGCCGTCCAGAGGCAGCCCTCGTCGTCGACGGTCAGGCCGTCGGCCACGCCGTCCGGGTCGTCGTTGAAGTCGAGCAGCACCCGCCGCGGCCCGAAGCCCCCGCTGGCCAGGTCGTAGTCGAAGGCCCAGACCTGGGCTGCGCCGGAGTCGGACAGGTAGACCGTGGCGTCGTCCGGGGACCAGCCCAGGCCGTTGGACACCGTGAGCCCGTCGAGGACCGTGCGCACCGTCCCGTCCAGGTCCAGCCGGTACAGCGCACCGGCGCCGGGGCGCTCGTCGAAGGCCATCGTGCCGCCGAAGAACCGGCCCGCCCGGTCGCAGGCGCCGTCGTTCATCCGGCTGCCGCCGGCCTCCTCCTCCCCGCCCTCGCCGGTCAGCTCGATCAGCACCGAGGCCTCCCCGTCGGCGGTCAGCCGGCTGATCCCCGCCCCGGCGCCCATCAGCCAGCCGCCGGCCGCCGCCGGGACGACGAAGCCGACCGTGTCACCGCCCCGGTGCGCGGCCACGTCGACGACGTCGTCGCCCTGCACCCGGCCGCGCCGGACCTGCCCCGCGGTGATGTCCACCCACACCAGTTCCTGCGCCGCGTCGTCCCAGACCGGGCCCTCCCCGTGCTCGGCGGGTCGGGGTCCGGCGGGTGCAGCTTGCAGTCGCATCACGGGCCCATCCTCCCCAGGACACCGGGCCGTCACACCGACCACCGATACTGCGCGCGTGTCCGAAGCAACCGTCGACGTCGCCGACCTCCACGCCCCCGACGACCGGGAGTCCGAGAACCCGCTCCGCGAGGACATCCGGCTGCTCGGCCGGGTGCTGGGGGAGGTGATCGGCGAGCAGGCCGGCGCGGACGTGCTGGACCTGGTCGAGGCCACCCGGGTGGAGGCCTTCCGGATCCGCCGCTCCGAGGTGGACCGCGGTGAGCTGGCCGAGCGGCTGGCCGGGCTGGAGCCGCGCGAGGCCAACCACGTCATCCGCGCGTTCAGCCACTTCTCGCTGCTGGCCAACATCGCCGAGGACGTGCACCACGAGCGCCGCCGCCGGCACCACCGGCGGGAGGGCTCCCCGGCGCAGCCGGGCAGCCTGGCGGCCTCGCTGCAGCTGCTCGACGCCGCCGACCTCGACCCCGCCGTCGTCGCCCGGGAGCTCACCGGCGCGCTGGTCGTGCCGGTCGTCACCGCGCACCCCACCGAGGTGCGGCGCAAGACCGTCTCCCAGGTCCAGCAGCAGATCAGCGACCTGCTGCAGCGGCGCGACACCGACGACCCGGCCTGGTCGGCCCACCTGTGGCGCGAGGTGCTCACCCTCTGGCAGACGGCGCTGCTGCGGCTGAGCCGGCTGCGGCTGGCCGACGAGATCGACGAGGCGCTGCGCTACTACGACCTGTCGCTGTTCCAGGTGGTCCCGGAGATCAACGCCGAGCTGCGGCAGGCGCTGCAGCAGCGCTGGCCGGACGCCGGGCTGCTGGCCACGCCGATGCTGCGGCCGGGCTCGTGGATCGGCGGCGACCGCGACGGCAACCCGTTCGTCACCGCCGACGCGGTGCGCCGGGCCACCACCTCCCAGGCCGGGACGGCGCTGCGCCACCACCTGGCCGAGCTGGTCTGCCTGGCCGACGAGCTGTCCATGTCCGACCGGTTGGTCACCCCGACCGAGGAGCTGTACGCGCTGGCCCGGGCGGCGTCGGACGACTCGCCGTTCCGCGCCGACGAGCCCTACCGGCAGGCGCTGCGCGGCATCTACCGGCGGCTGGCGGCCACCGCCCTGTGGGTGCTCGGCGAGGTCCCCGGCCCGGCGCCGGACGCCGTCCTTCCCGCCTACGAGGCGCCGGGCGAGCTGCTCGCGGACCTGGAGACGGTCGACCGGTCGCTGCGCGGGCACGGTGCCGGCGCGCTGGCCGACGACCGGCTGGCCCGGCTGCGGGAGGCCGTGGAGGTCTTCGGCTTCCACCTGTGCGGGCTGGACATGCGGCAGAACTCCTCGGTGCACGAGGAGGTGCTGGCCGAGCTGCTGGCCTGGGCGGGGGTCTGCGAGGACTACCTGGCCCTCGACGAGCCGGCCCGGGTCGCGCTGCTCACCGGCGAGCTGCAGCTGCGCCGCCCGCTGGTGCGCCCGGACGCCGAGCTCTCCGAGCTGGCCCGCGGCGAGCTGGACCTGCTGCGCGCCGCCGCCGAGCAGGTCGCGCTGCTCGGGCCCGACGCGATCCCGAACTACGTGATCAGCATGTGCGAGTCGGTCAGCGACGTGCTGGAGGTGGGCGTCCTGCTCAAGGAGGTCGGGCTGCTGCAGTTGGACGCCGCGGGGCGGCCGACCAGCCCGCTGGGCATCTCCCCGCTGTTCGAGACGATCGAGGACCTGCAGTCGGCCGGCGCGACCCTGGCCGCGATGCTCGACCACCCGTTCTACCGGGCGCTGGTGGCCGCCCGCGGCGACGCCCAGGAGGTCATGCTCGGCTACTCCGACAGCAACAAGGACGGCGGCTACCTGGCGGCCAACTGGGCGCTGTACCGGGCCGAGCTGGCGCTGGTCGAGGTCGCCCGGGCCGGGGGCGTGCGGCTGCGGCTGTTCCACGGCCGGGGCGGCACCGTCGGCCGCGGCGGCGGGCCGAGCTACGAGGCGATCCGCGCGCAGCCGCCGGGCTCGGTCGCCGGCGCGCTGCGGATCACCGAGCAGGGCGAGGTGATCGCCGCCAAGTACGCCTCGCCGCACCTGGCCCGGCGCAACCTGGAGGCGCTGGTCGCCGCCACGCTGGAGTCGACGCTGCTGGACATCGAGGGGCTGGGGGAGGACGCCGAGGAGACCTACGCGCTCTTCGACGACCTGGCCGCCCGCGCCCGGGCCTCCTACGGCGCGCTGGTGCACGAGACGCCCGGCTTCGTCGAGTGGTTCCGCGCGGCCACCCCGATCCGGGAGCTGGCGGAGCTCAACATCGGCAGCCGGCCGCCGTCCCGCAAGGCCGGGGACAAGATCACCGACCTGCGGGCCATCCCGTGGGTGTTCAGCTGGTCGCAGGCCCGGATCATGCTGCCCGGCTGGTACGGCACCGGGACGGCGCTGGAGTCGTGGGTCGGCGACTCGCCCGACCGGCTCGCGCAGCTGCAGGACCTGCACGCCCGGTGGCCGTTCTTCCGCACGGTGCTGTCCAACATGGGCATGGTGCTGGCCAAGACCGACCTGGAGCTGGCCGCCCGCTACGCCTCGCTTGTGCCCGACGCCGAGCTGCGGGACCGGGTGTTCAGCCAGATCACCGCCGAGCACGAGCGGTCGGTGCGGATGCTGCTGGCGATCACCGGCGACGACCACCTGCTGGCCGACAACCCGTCGCTGGCCCGGTCGATCCGCAACCGCTTCCCCTACCTGGAGCCGCTGCACCACCTGCAGGTGGAGATGCTGCGCCGCCGCCGCGGCGGGGACGACGACGAGCTGGTCCGCCGCTGCATCCAGCTGTCGGTCAACGGCGTCGCCACCGCCCTGCGCAACTCAGGCTGACGACGCTCGTGCTCTGCTGCCTGTCAGGCAGCAGAGCACGAGCGCGGGCAGGAGCTCTTACGGGCGGGCGGCCTCGACGGCCTCGGCGAGGCGGCGCACGCCCTCGTCGACGTCACCGGGCTGCACCGCGGAGTAGGCGAGCCGGAAGGAGTTCTCGCCGCCCTCCAGCAGGAAGTCGGTGCCGGGCACGATCGCCACCCCGCGGGCGGCCGCCTCGGCGGTGATCCGGGCGACGTCGTGGCCCTCGCCCTCGGGCAGCGACACCCACAGGAAGTAGCCGCCCTCGGGACGGCGGAAGCTCGCCTGCGGCAGGTGCGCGCGCAGCGCGTCGTCCAGCAGACCGACCCGCTCGGCCAGCGCCTGCTTCACCCGCTCCAGCGCGGCCGGGAAGCGGTCGCCCTGCAGGTAGGCGTAGACGGTGCCCTGGGCGACCATGTTCGGTGCGATGTAGGTGTTCGTGGCCCGCACCTGGATCTTCCTGATCAGCGCCGGCGGCCCGACCAGGTAGCCCACCCGGATGCCGGGGCAGACGGTCTTGGAGAACGACGAGGCGTAGACGACGTGCTCGCTGGCGGCGCCGCCGTCCAGCTCCAGCATCCGGGGCAGCGGCTCACCGCTGAACCGGATGTCGACGTACGGGTCGTCCTCGAAGAGCACCAGGTCGTGCCGGCGGGCGAGCTCCAGCAGCCGCTCCCGCTTGGCCAGCGAGAGCGTGTAGCCGGCCGGGTTCTGGAAGTTGGGGATGACGTGGGCCAGCGTGGGGCGCAGCCCGCCCTCGAGCAGGCCGGCCACCTCCTCGACGGCGATCCCGTCCTCCTCCAGCGTCACCAGGTGCACGTCGGCGCCGCGGTTGCGCAGCCCGAGGAGGGTGCGGTCGTAGGTGGGGCGCTCGGTGATGACCGCGGCCCCGGGCGTCGCCAGCTCGTCGAAGAGGAAGGCGTCGGCCTGCATCGAGCCGTTGGTGACCAGCACGTGCTCGACCGGGACGCCGTGCTTCTCGGCGATCCACCGGCGCAGCGGCACGTAGCCGACCGCCGTCCCGTAGCCGGTCATCCCCGCCGGGTCGCTGTCGAACGCCGCGACGGCGGCCTGCTTGAGGCCCTCGACGTCGACGATGTCGGTCGACGGGGCGCCGCGCGCGAAGGAGATCATGGTGCTGGCCGGTGAGGTCTGTACCGGGGTGCTCACGGCCCTCAGTCTGCCCCACCCAGGCGCAGGCGGACGGCGGCCCTCAGCCCTCGACCGCCGCAGCGGCGGAGCGCACGGCGGCGAGCAGCTGCTCCCGGTCGTGCAGCGTCGTCCGGGCGCGGCCGTGCACGGCGCCGAGGGCGATCTCGGCGGCGTCGATGGCCCGCCAGTCGGCGAGCAGCACCGGCCGCCCGCCCCGGGCCACCAGGGTGTCCACCCAGTCGTCGTCCCCGCGGGGTGCCAGGACGCCGGACGCGGCGTCGGCCAGCAGCGAGGCGACGGTCTCCCGGGCGTCGTGCTTGTTGGTGCCCACCACGCCGGTCGGGCCGCGCTTGATCCAGCCGGCCACGTACTCCCCGGTGCTCGGCACGCCGTCGCGGAGCACCCGCCCGGCCTGGTGCGGCACCGTGCCGGCCTCCAACGGCAGCCCGGGGAGGGCGTGCCCCTGGTAGCCGACCGAGCGGACCACCAGGTCGGCGGGGAGCGTGGAGGTCTCCCCGGTGCCGACCGCGCGGCCGTCCTCGTCGACCGTCGTCCGCTCCACCTCCACCCCGGTGACCCGGTCGGTGCCCAGCAGCCGGACCGGGCGAGCGTGGAACTGCAGGCGCACCGTGGTCCAGCCGGCCACCGGCTGGTTCTCGGAGAACCCCTGCAGCGCGGCGAGGTTGCGGGCCACGTGCCGGTCCTCGGCGGCCAGCGCGGCGTCGCCGGCGTCGGTCAGGTCGCCGGGGTGCACCAGCACGGTCGCCCGGGCCAGGTGCCCCAGCTCGCGGAGCTCCTGCGTGGTGAAGGTGGCCTGCGCCGGTCCGCGCCGGCCCAGCACCGTCACCCGCTCGACGGGCGCGGCCGCCAGGGTGTCCAGCACGTGCTGCGGCATCTCGGTGGGGTCCAGCTCGGCGGGGGAGCGGGCCAGCACCCGCGCGACGTCCAGCGCCACGTTGCCGACCCCGACCACGACGACGTCCCGGGCGCGCAGCACGGCGTCCTCGACCCGGGCCCGGTCGGCGTCGGGGTGCCCGCAGTACCAGGCGACGACGTCGGTGGCGGCCAGGCTGCCGGGCAGCTCCTCGCCGGGGACGCCCAGCCGCCGGTCACCGGCCGCGCCGTAGGTGTAGACGACGGCGTCGACGTGCCGGCGCAGCTCGTCCAGGGAGAGGTCGGTGCCGATCTCGACGTTGCCGACGAACCGGACCCGCTCGTGGTCCAGCGTGTGGTGCAGCGTCTCGCGCAGCGCCCGCATCTTCACGTGGTCGGGGGCGATCCCGTGCCGGACCAGGCCGAAGGGCGTGGGCAGCCGGTCGACGAGGTCGACGGCCACCGGGACGTCGTCCTGACCGGCGAGCGCCTCGGCGGCGTAGATGCCCGCCGGCCCGGCGCCCACGACGGCCACCCGCAGCGGACGCGGTCCGGTACCTGCGGGTTCGGCCACGCCCGCATCGTCGTCCCCTGGGCGGGTAGGCGCCAGGGTGAGCCGTGCCTGCTCGGCCGACCCGACCCCTGAGGAGACCCTGTTGTCCATCACGATCGTCGCCACCATCTCGCCCAAGCCCGGCCGCGCCGACGCCGTCCGGGAGGCGTTCACCGCGGCCATCCCCAAGGTGCACGAGGAGTCCGGCTGCGAGCTCTACGCCCTGCACGAGGACGGCTACGGCTTCGTGATGATCGAGCGCTGGGCCACCCAGGACGACGTGAAGGCCCACGGCGCCGGCACGACGTTCAACCAGCTCTCCGAGAGCGTCAAGGACGACCTCACCGAGCCGATCGGCGTCCGGCTCCTCACCGCGGTCCCCGCCGGCGACGAGGCCAAGGGCGCGCTGTGACCGCCTGAGCGGAGTGCCAGGGCGCGGATGACGCGCCCCTGGCACTCCGCTAGACGGCCTGGCAGGTGGGGCACCAGAAGAGGTTGCGGCCGACCATCACCTCGGTGCGCACCTCGGTGCCACAGATCCGGCAGGGCAGGCCCTGGCGGCGGTAGACGTAGTGCGCGTCCTCCCGCAGCGCCGGGCCGCGCCGGCGCTCCCGGTCGACCCGCTCGGTGGTGACGATCCGGCCCGCCTTGACCCCGGCCTTCATCAGCACCACCAGGTCGGCCCACATCCGGTCCCACGCCTCGGCGTCGACGTCCCGGCCCGCCCGGAAGGGGCTCATCCGCTGCCGGAACAGGATCTCGGCGCGGTAGACGTTGCCCACCCCGGCGAGCACGGCCTGGTCCATCAGCAGCGCGCCGATGGCCACCCGGCTGCGGGAGATGCGGGCGAACGCCTTAGCCGGGTCCGACCGCCGGCGCAGCGGGTCCGGGCCCAGCCGGTCGAGGATGAACTGCACCTCGCCGTCGGTGATCAGGTCGCAGGCGGTGGCGCCGCGCAGGTCGGTCCAGACCCCCTCGCCGTCCTCGCCCGGGCCCTCCCAGCGCATCCGCAGCGCACCCCGGGGCGCGGGCGGCAGCCCGGTGCCGGAGGTGAACGACCCGTAGAGCCCCAGGTGCACGTGGACGACGTCCGGGCCGAAGCTGGCGAACAGGTGCTTGCCGTAGGAGGTGACGTCGTCGAGCACCCGGCCGTCCAGCAGCTCGGCCTGGCCGGCGAACCGGCCCTGCGGGCTGGTCACGTGCACCTCGCGGCCGGCGAACGCGGCCTGCTGCTCGCGGGCCAGCCGGAACAGGGTGTGGCCCTCAGGCACGGTCGATCACGCCGTCCAGCTTTCCTCCGGCCGCGGGGCGCTGCCACGAGCGGAGGGGTGAGAGAGCCGACACCGGCTCACCGGTCCCGGACGGCGTTGTAGCGGTCCAGCGAGACCAGCCGCTCGTGCGCGTGGTCGACGACCGGCTCGGGGTAGCCGGCCGGGATGCCGCCGGGCGCCGTCCACGGCTCGTGCACGTACTTCGCGTCCAGGTCGCGCAGCTCGGGCACCCACCGCTTGACGTAGGTCCCGTCCGGGTCGAACTTCTTGCCCTGGGTGACCGGGTTGAACACCCGGTAGTACGGCGAGGCGTCGGTGCCGGTGCCGGCCACCCACTGCCAGCCGTGCTGGTTGCTGGCCAGGTCGCCGTCGACCAGGTGCTGCATGAAGACCCGGGCACCCACCGTCCACTCCTGGTGCAGGTCCTTGACCAGGAAGGAGGCGACGATCATCCGGACCCGGTTGTGCACGTAGGCCTCGCCGAGCATCTGCCGCATGCCGGCGTCGACGATCGGGAACCCGGTGCGGCCGGTGCGCCAGGCCTCCAGCAGCTCGTCGGCGTGCGGGCCGGAGTCGTAGGCCATCGACTGCAGCTCGGGCTTGAGGTAGGCGCGGGCGGAGTCCGGGCGGTGCCAGAGGACGTCGGCGTAGAAGTCCCGCCAGGCCAGCTCGTCGGTGTACCGGCGCACGGACTCCCCGCCGTCGTCGTGCGCGGCCAGGTCGGCGACCAGCGTGCGCGGGTGCACGCAGCCGTACTTCAGGTAGGCCGACAGCCGGCTGGTGCCGTTCGTGCCCGGGGTGTTGCGGCCCTCGGCGTAGCCCAGCAGCCGCTCGTCGCGGAACGCCGCCCAGGCCGCGAGCCCGGCGGCCTCACCGGCCGGGGGCAGCCGGACGCCGTCCAGCTCGGGGCGCGGCGGCGGGTCGTCCGAGCGCACGCCGGTCGCCCACGGGACGTCGTCCGGGCGGGGCGCGGGAGCGTGCCAGCCGTGCTCGCGCCAGGCCCGGGAGAACGGCGTGAACACCTGGAACGGGGTGCCGTCGCGCTTGGTGACCCGGCCGGGGGCGACCAGGTAGGGGGAGCCGGTGCGGACCAGCGGGACGTCGCCCAGCGCGCGCTCGACGGCGGTGTCCCGCCGGCGGCCGTAGGGCCCGGCGTCGGCGGAGACGTGCACCGACCCCGCGCCCAGCTCGGCCACCAGCTGTGGGAGCACCTGCGCGGGGTCGCCGGTGCGCAGCACCAGCGCGCCGCCGGTCTGCTCGCGCAGGTCGGCCAGGCAGTCGAGCAGGAAGACCCGTCGGGGGTCACCGGAGGGGCCGTAGAGCCGGTCGTCGAAGACGAACACGGGCAGGACGGCGCCCTCGGGACCGGCCGCGTCGACCGCGGCCAGCAGGGCCGGGTGGTCGCCGAGGCGCAGGTCGCGGCGGAACCAGAGCAGCGCGGTGGGCACCGGTAGAGCGTAAGAAGATCGTGCCCGACCCGCTGGGTGGGTCAGCTGTTGGCGGTCGCCAGCCCGAACGTCGGGCGGTCGGCCTCGGCGACGAGGTCGAGCTCCTCCGGGTGGTCGAGGAGGTACTTGCGGATGAAGGAGCAGTAGGGGAGCACGTGCAGGCCGCGCTCACGGGCCGCGGTGAGGACGCCGCGGACCAGCTGGGTACCGAGGCCGCGCCCGCTCCGGGAGGGGTCGACCTCGGTGTGCGGCAGGGTCATCACCCCGCCGTCGACGTGGTAGCTGGCCAGTCCGACGCAGTGCTCGCCGTCCCGGATCTCGAAGCGACCCCGTTCGGGGACGTCGACCACCCTGATGTCCATCTGATCTCCACCTCCCGCGCCGCCGGCGCCGTTGCCGGGGCTCGTGCTCAGCCAAGGTAACCGTTGCGGCACGACAGCGCCCCTATCTGTCCTCACGAGTTCACCCACGGGGATGTTCCCGGGTCCCTCTGTAGTGGCCAGCTAGCCTCAACGCCGCAGACCCCACGAGCCCCCATAGCTCAGGGGATAGAGCATCGGTTTCCTAAACCGTGTGTCGCAGGTTCGAATCCTGCTGGGGGCACTCCACGGGCGCCGTCCGCAGCCGCAGCGCGGGGACGGTGCGGTGCATGATCGGGCCGATCGTCACGGCGTAGAGCGCGGTGCCGATGCCGACCGTGCCGCCGAGCAGCCAGCCGATCCCGAGCACGGCCACCTCGATCGCCGTGCGGACCAGCCGCACCGAGTGCCCGCGCGCGGCGATGCCGGTGGTGAGGCCGTCCCGCGGCCCGGCACCGAGCCCGGCACCGATGTAGGCGCCGGTGGCCACCCCGTTCAGCACGATGCCGGCCAGCAGCAGCGGCACCTGGACCGGGAGGGTCCTCGCCTCCGGCAGCACGGTCAGCGTGGCGTTGATGGTCAGCCCGACCAGCACGACGTTGCCCAGCGTGCCGACCCCGGGCCGGCGGCGCAGCGGTGCCCACAGCAGCAGGACGACGCCGCCGGTGAGGATCGACCAGGTGCCCACCTCCAGGCCGAAGGTCTCCGACAGGCCCTGGTCCAGCACGCTCCACGGCATCAGCCCGAGCCCGGCGCGCAGCATCAGCCCGACGCTGACCCCGTAGGCGGCCAGCCCGGCGACCAGCAGCGCGAACCGGGCGGGACGGCGGTCACCGGGCACCGGCTCGATCAGACGCATGCCCCCACGCTGTAGCAGCGGGAGCTCCGGGGACAGGGCCAAGTGCGACGTCTTGGCCCTGTCGGGACCAGGCCAAGTCGCGGAGGATGACGCCGTGCGCACCGACCGCCTCGCCGAGCTGCTCACCCCCTGGCTGGCCGAGGGGCCGGTCTACGCCTCGGTCGCGGCCGGACTGCGCGGGCTCGCGCTGGACGGCCGCCTCCCGGTGGGCACCCGGGTGCCCTCGGAGCGGCAGCTCGCCGGCACCCTCGGGCTCAGCCGCACCACCGTCAGCGCCGCCTACGACGTGCTCCGCGGCGAGGGGTACCTGCGCAGCGCGGCCGGTGCCGGCAGCACCGTCGCGTTGCCGTCGGTCTCCCCGGTGCGCCCGGACGCCGACCCGGGGGAGCCGGCGGTCGTCCGGGACCTCACCGTCGCGGCGGCCCCGGCGCCCGCCCAGCTGCTGGACGCCGTCGCCGGGGCCACGGCCGACCTGCGGCCGCTGCTGGCCGGGTACGGGCTGCACCCCTACGGGCTGCCCGCGCTGCGCACCGCGATCGCGGGGCACCTGACCCGGCGGGGGTTGGCCACCGCGGCCGAGCAGGTGATGGTGACCAGCGGCGCGCTGGCCGGCTGGGACCTGCTGCTGCGCACCGTCACCCGGCCCGGGCAGCGCGCCCTGGTCGAGCAGCCCACCTACGCCGCCGCCCTCGACTGCCTGGGCGCCAACCACCTGCGCCCGGTCGCGCTGCCGGTGGGCGCCGACGGCTGGGAGCTGCCGGTCGCCGCGGCCGAGATCGCGCTGGTCACCCCCGACGGGCAGAACCCCACCGGCCTGCTCGCCGACGACGCCCAGCGCCGGGCGCTGCTCGCCGCGCTCGACGCCCCGGTGGTCGTCGCCGACGAGACCTTCACCGAGCTGGTGCTCGACGGCGGGCCGCAGACCCGGCTGGCCGCGCTCGACCGCCGGGTGGTCACGGTCGGCTCGATGAGCAAGGCCTACTGGTCCGGGCTCCGGGTCGGCTGGGTGCGCGCCGAGCCGGCGCTGCTGGCCCGGCTGGCGCAGGTGCGCGGCACGATCGACCTGAGCAGCCCGGTGCTCGAGCAGCTGGTCGCCACCCGGCTGCTGGCGGTGGCCGACGAGGTGCTCGCCGACCGCGTCGCCTGGCTGCGCGCCAGCCGGGACGCGCTGCTGGCCGCGCTGGCGACCCGGCTCCCGGACTGGCGCGTGGTCCCGCCGCGGGCCGGCGCCGTGCTCTGGGCGCAGCTGCCCGGGTGCAGCTCCACCCGGCTGGCCGCGCACGCGCTCGACCTGGGCCTGCGGGTGACGCCGGGGCCGCGGTTCACCGTCGACGGCACCGCCGACCGGTGGCTGCGGCTGCCGCTGTCGGTGCCGCCGGACCAGGCCGACGAGGTCGCCGGACTGCTGGCCGCGGCGCAGGAGCGTGCGGTGGCCGGCGCCGACACCCGCCGCATCCCGGCCCGCTGGACGGCCTGAGCCAGGGGGTCGCCGGGCCGGGCCGGCACGCGGGCGACACTGGGTGCCATGACCGTCGGGAAGACCCAGCCCACCCCCCGGCCGCTGGCCGAGGACGCCCGGGCGCTGCTGCACGCCCTGCTCGCCCACGACTTCCCGGGCGCGGCCGAGCTGCGCGCCCAGGTCGACCGGGCGACGGCCACCCCCGGCTGCAGCTGCGGCTGCGGCACCCTCGACCTGCAGGTGCCCGGTGACGTGCCGACCACCTCCTCGGGTGGCGCCGCGCCGGTCGAGGGCACCGTCGTCGGCCCGGACGGGCGGCCGGTCGGCAACGTGCTGCTGTTCGTCGAGGGCGGCGCGCTGAGCAGGCTGGACATCACCTCGCACGGCGACCCGCTGCCGGTGCCCGCACCGGAGCAGGTGACCTGGGGGCGCACCGCCTGGGCGGGCCGGGACACGGTGCGGCGGCCGGCCAGCTTCCGCCGGGACCGGGCGCGCTGACCCCGGCGCCGGCCACGCTGCTGAGGACGCCGGCGGGGCCGGCCCAGGTCGGTCACAGGAAAGTGTTCAAGGACCTCGTTCACCCGGTCGATCTAGGTGATGTCAGTCGATCACCCACTGTGAGCGGAGCAACGAACGTGTCCACCCCGATGGCCGGCACCACCCGCGGCGTCACCCGCGTCCTCATCCTCGCCGACGCCCCGGTCCTGCGCCGTGGCCTGATCGGCATGGTCAACGAGACCGCCGGTCTGCAGGCGGTGGGCACCCCCGGCGAGCCGCGGCGGGCGCTGACCCTGGCCGAGACCGCCCGCCCCGACGCGGTCATCGTGGAGCTGGGCACCGGCCGGGCGGCGACGCTGAACGCCTGCCGGGACCTGCGCCGCCGCTACCCCCAGATCGCCATCGTCGCCGTCGCCACCTCCGAGGACCCGGCCGTGGTCAACGAGGCGCTGGCCGCCGGGGTGCGCGGCTACCTGCTGATGAACACCTCCCCGACGCTGCTGGGCTGGGCGGTGCTGGCCGCCCGCGCCGGGCGCACCGTGGTCGACCCGCAGATCCGCCGCGGGGAGGCCGGGGAGGTGCCGGTGTCCCGGGAGCTGACCCCGGAGGTGCCGCTGACCCGCCGGGAGTCCGACGTGCTCGACGAGCTGATCCAGGGGCAGTCGAACCGGGCGATCGGCAAGGCGCTGTTCATCTCCGAGGACACCGTCAAGTCCCACGTCAAGGCCATCCTGCGCAAGCTCGGTGCCCGGGACCGCGCGCACGCGGTGTCCCTGGTCCTGTCCGCCCGCAACGGCGGCACCTGCACCTGCGGCGCCCACGCCCTCACCACCGCGACCCCGGTCGTCACCGACGAGGCCGCCGAGGTCTGATCCCCCCTCCGCACGCGACAGGGCGCCGCCCCCCGAGTGGGGGACGGCGCCCTGTCGCGTCAGGCGGGAGAGGTCACTCCTCGCCCATCACCAGGCCCTCGATGTCGTGCTTCTGCGAGATGGGGGTCAGCTCGTCGACGACCGGGCACTTCAGGTGGGCGCGCACCGACTCCGGCAGCGTCTCCCAGAAGCCCTTCGTCACGGCCATGTCGTGCTTGTCGCCGTTGCCGGCGCCGGGGGCGTCGACACCGAGCACCAGCACCGGGCGGGGCTTGTCCGACTGGCTGGCCGTGCCGCGGTGGATGGTCAGCGCCGAGCGGATCGAGATGTCACCGCGCTGGGGGAACTTGCGCACCGCGCGCTCCTGGAAGCGGGGGTACCAGGTCTTCGGCGGGAACATGCCGTGGTTGAACGACGGGTCGTCGTCCCACTGGGTGCCGGGGGCGATCTCGAAGGGGCCCATGTCCTCCTCGGTGTCGACCGCGGTGGCGTTGATGGCCAGCGAGTTGAGCTTCCGCTCGTTCCGGGTGACGTCCGGGGACGGGAAGTCGCGGTGCCAGGGCTGGTTCTTCGCCCCGGGGAACGGGATGTCGAAGCCGATCTCGACGATCTCGTAGTCCGGGCCGAGCACGGCCTCGCAGACGCCGGTCACCGTCGGGTGGGAGACCAGCTCGAGGAAGCCGCGGATCTGCTCCGGGTGCACCTCGACGTACCAGCGGTTCGGGCCGCGGCCGATGGCGCCGCCCTCGCGGGTGCGGGCCTCGGCGAACGCCACCTCGATGTCCTCGCGGAGCCGGTCGGCCCACTCGGTCGGGAAGGCACCGGGGACGCCGACGATGCCGTCGGTGTAGATGGTGTCGCGCTTGGCCTGGACGTCGGTGTCCGTGGCGGCCGGGGACGTGGTCGTCATCGTGTTCTCCCTCTCCGTGGGTACGACCATCTTGCAACGTGGCATGCCACGTTGCAAGAGATAGAGTGAGCGAGTTCGGCAGACCAGGGGAGGAGCCCGGCATGGTGCGCCTGCGCGACGTCGCCGCCCACGCGGGCGTCTCGGTCCGGACCGTCTCCAACGTGGTCAACGACTTCCGCTACGTGGCCCCCGACACCCGGGCCCGGGTGCAGGCCAGCATCGCTGCGCTCGGCTACCGGCCCAACGTGGCCGCCCGCACGCTGCGCAGCGGCCGCACCGGGCTGCTCTCGCTGGTGGTCCCGGAGATCGACTCCCCGTACTTCTCCGAGCTGGCCGCCCGCACCGTCCGGATCGCCGAGGCCGAGGGCTGGACCGTGCTGATCGACCAGACCGACGGCGACGGCGAGCGGGAGCGCCGGTTGCTGCGCGGCGAGCGCAGCCAGCTGGTCGACGGGGTCATCTTCAGCCCGTGGTCGGTCACCGCCGAGGAGCTCGCCGAGCGCCCCGACGCCACCCCGATCGTGCTGCTCGGCGAGCACGCCGGCACGCCGCCGGTCGACCACGTCGTCATCGACAACGTCGCCGCGGCCGCCGCGGCCGTCACCCACCTGGCGGAGCGCGGCCGGCGCCGGATCGCCGCGGTGGGGGCGTCGTCGGAGCCCGCCAGCGAGACCGCCCGCCAGCGCGAGCTCGGCTGGCGGCAGGCGATCGCGGCGGCCGGGCTGCCGGCGATCGCGGCGCCGGTGACCTCGCTGCACCGAGCAGAGGGCCACCGGGCGATGACCGAGCTGCTGCGCGCCGACGCGGCTCCGGACGCGGCGTTCTGCTTCAGCGACGAGCTGGCCCTGGGTGCGCTGCGCGCCGTCGTCGACGCCGGCCTGCGGGTGCCCGAGGACGTCGCCCTGGTCGGCTTCGACGACGTCGAGGACGGCCGGTTCGCCGTCCCGCGGTTGACCACGATCAGCCCGGACAAGGACGGCATCGCCCGGCTGGCGCTGCGGTCGCTGCGCGAGCGGCTGGCCGGCGACGAGAGCCCGGCCCGGGTGATCACCGCCCCGCACCGGCTCGTGGTGCGCGAGAGCAGCTGACCGCTCGGTAGCGTCAAGCAGCGTTGAAGTTCAGCGTCTTGATGTTGAAGGCGATGGCGTTGGGTGGGCGTAGGGACTGGGTCAGTGTGGTCCACGCCGGGTGGTCGGTCATCTGGGCCAGCTTCACGGTCAGCAGGTCGCGTAGGCCTTCGATGGACCAGCGGCTGCCGCCGATGTCGGTGCGGGCGTTGAGTTCGCGCATGACCCGCTCGAGGACACCGGAGCCGAGTTCGGGTCCGCCGAGGTGGGCCAGGCGGGCGCGGAGTTCGGGGCGCAGGCAGGTGAAGACCTGGTCGCGGGCGCCGGCGAGCAGCTCACCGGCGGCGTGGTGGCCCTCGGCGGTGACACTCGCGGTGAAGGCGTCGTAGGCGGCCAGCGCCTGGGCGTGGGTGAGGCGTTCACGGGCGACCCGGTGCAGAAGGTCGGTCAGCTCGGTGCGCCTGGTGTTGGCCCAGGCTGCTGGTGCCTTGTCGGCGTAGAGGGCCCAGCGCAGTGCGCGGGGCAGGTGCCACCAGCAGCGCTGGATCGGCACGTCGGGCCACAGCGTCTGGGCCAGCGTGGTGATCGCCAGTTCACCGTCGACGACGACCATCGCCGGCGGGCGCAGGTCGCGGAGCTGGTCGGCCATCGCCGACCACGGTTGGCCCACGGTCAGCCCGAGCAGGGTCGTGGTGGCCCGCCGCCGCCGGCGCGGCCCGCCCCTCCCGGTCACGCCCAGGGCGATGTTGCCGTTGACGCCCAACCGGCGCCGCCCCGCACGCATCCCGGTGCCATCGAAGATGACCACCTGGGCACCGGCGGGCGCTCCGGGCACGTCCGGGCGCCCGACGCCATCGAGCAGCGGCGCCAGATCGGCCACCGCGGCATGCGCCCGCCCGGCCGAGCCCGGCAGCCCGAAGGAGGCGGCGACCGCACCGGCCCGGGCGAAGGACATCTGCGTGGCCAGCTCGGCCAGTTCCACCATCAGCCGGTCGGTGCGCCTCTTGCCCGACAGATCCAGCAGCAGGAGCAGTGGGGCGAACACCCGCCGGCAGGACCGGCAGCCGACGTTGGCCAGCCGGATCTCCACCACCCCCGCGGCGGTGCTGAACTTCCGCAGCCGGGTGCGCTTGCCCTTGCGCTCGAAGTCGCTCATCACCCCACACCCCGGGCAGCCGAACGGCGCCGGCAGCTCCCGCACCGGCAGCCACTTCCGGCCACACACCCGATCGATGAGCCTGTCCTGCAGCTCCTCCAACGCCGCAGCCAGGGCTGCCGCCGGCAGTTCCTCGCGCATCGCCACCGCCCATGCCTCCAGCTGCGACCAGCTCAGCGACCCACCGAGCTCAGGCAGCTCCGCGGTCAGGGCGAGAGTAGTGACCGGCATGTGATGACTCCTCGGAACCGAGAGCCATCACCTCAAGTCAAGATCCGAGAACTTCAACGCTGCCCCGTGCTACCGACCGCTCAGGCCGGGCGGACCCCCCACTCCGCGCCCCACCGGTCGCCCGGCTCGAGGACGAGCAGGTCCCGGCCGGTGTTGAAGGCGTCGGGCCCGCAGGTCATCGCCTCCACGGCCAGCCCGCGGCGGTGCCGCGGGGAACCGGCCGGGAAGTAGTCCGAGGTGTAGACCTGCCACCAGCCAAAGGCGTCGTCGGCCCAGACCTCGACCGCATGGCCACCGCCGGCGACCTGCACCGTGCTGCCCGAGACGTCGGTGAACGCGGTGTCCAGCCGGCGCCCGCGCAGGGCCGCGCCGGCCCGGAGGTCGTGCCCGCCCTCGGTCACCGGCCGCAGCGCGACCGGCCGCAACCGCTCGTCGGTCTCCAGCCAGGAGGCCGCGGGCAGCGTCAGCTCCAGGTCGTCGACCGTGCAGCCGGGCAGGACGACGTAGGGGTGCACGGCGACCCCGAACGGCGCCGCCGTCCAGCCGGTGTTCTGCACACCGATCCGGCAGTGCAGCCCGTCGGCGGCCACCGACCAGCGGACGGTCAGGTCCAGGGCGAAGGGGTACCCCGGCTGGGGCTCGATCGCGACCCCCAGCTCGACGGCGTCCGCGGTGACCTCGCGCGGGCTCCACGCCGTCCAGGCCACCAGCCCGTGCAGCGCGCAGCCGGTGGGGACCTCGTTGACCGGCAGCTGCAGCTCCTGCCCCGCCCAGCTCCACCGGCCGTCGGGGACGCGGTTGGGCCAGGGTGCGAGCACCAGCCCCTGGTAGGCCTCGGGGACCTCCTGCTCACCGAGCGGGTCGGTGACGTCCACGCCGTCCACGGTGTAGCCGCAGAGGCCGGCGCCCCGGCGGCCGATGACCGCCTCGTGGGCGCCGGAGCGGATGGTCCAGCGGGTCGGGCCGGCCGCCGTCACCGTCTGGCCCGGCCGGCGAGGTAGCGCTGCAGCACGACGACGGCCAGCAGGATCGCGCCGCTGACCAGGTCCTGCCAGTTCGAGTTGAGCGACCCGACCTGGTTGATCACGTTGGCGATGACCTGCAGCAGCAGGACGCCGATCAGGGTGCCCAGCACCGTGCCGGCGCCACCGGCGAGCAGGGTGCCGCCGAGCACCACCGCGGAGATCGCCTGCAGCTCGGTGCCCACGCCGATGATCGGGACGCCGGAGGAGGTGTACGAGGCGATCAGCACGCCGGCGAACCCGGCCAGCAGCCCGCTCGCGGTGTAGGTGACCACCTTGGTGCGGGCCACCGGCAGGCCCATCAGCTCGGCCGCGTCCTCCTGGCCACCGATGGCCAGCACCGTGGGCCCGTAGGACGTGCGGTACAGGACCAGCGCGCCCACGGCGTAGAAGATCGCGACCAGCCAGATCGGGAACCCGATGCCCAGGAAGCTGCCCTGGGCGAGCTCGCGGAAGCCGCTGTCGGCGGGGACCTTGTAGACCGTCGCGCCCTCGTCGCTGATGAACAGCAGCAGCCCGCGGGCGAAGAGCAGGCCGGCCAGCGTGACGATGAACGGCGCGAGCTTGGCGTGCGCGATGATCAGCCCCTGGACCAGGCCGATCGCCCCGCAGACGGCCAGCGGCACCAGGACGGCGGCGAGCGTGCCGTACTGCGAGGCCCATGCGGCCAGCACGCCGCCGAGGGCGAACACCGAGCCGACCGAGAGGTCGATCCCGCCGGTGAAGATGACGAAGGTCATCCCCAGCGCGATGACCGCCAGGAACGAGGCCTGCAGCGCGATCGACCGGACGTTGGGCCCGGTGGCGAACGAGTCGAACTGGAAGCTGGCGATCGCGCAGAGCAGCACCAGGACGACCAGCGCGCCCTGCTGCTGGATCCGCTGCACGACCTGGAGCCGGCGGGTGGAGGCCGACGTCCCAGCGGCCTGGGGCGTCGTGTCGACGGTGCTCATGCTCGCGACCTCCGCCGCATCCGGGTGCCGACGGTGGCGTAGACGGCCAGGACGACGATGACCGCCTGGACCATCTGGGCCACCGAGTCGGTGATGTTGTGGGCGACCAGGGTGAAGGTGATCAGCTGCATCAGCAGGGCGCCGGCCACCGTGCCCAGCACGCGCACCTGGCCACCGGTCAGCGGCGTGCCGCCGACGACGACCGCGGTGATCGCGGTCAGCTCGACCAGCTGGCCCAGCCGCGTCGGGTCGCTGGCCTGGTTGCGGGCCACCAGCAGCACGCCGGCGAGCGCGGCCAGCAGCGCGGAGAGCACGTAGACCGTGGTGAGCACCCGGGTGACCGGGAGGCCGGCGAGCGCCGCGGCCCGCGCGTTGCCACCGATCGCGACGAGCTGACGGCCGAAGGTGGTGCGGGTCATCAGCAGCGCCACCGCGATGACCACGACGATCGCGATGAGCACGACCCACGGGATGCCGAGCAGCTTGCCGCTGCCCAGCTCGCGGAACCCGGGGTCGCGGATGCTCTTGATCTGGCCGCCCATGATGTTCGCCAGGCCGCGGCCGCCGACCATGACCGCCAGCGTGGCGATGATCGGCTGGACGCCGATCCGGCTGATCACCGAACCGGACAGCGCACCGGCCAGCATGCCCGCGATCAGGCCCGCCGCGATGGCGCCCAGGGTGCCGTAGCCGATGTAGAGCGGGATGACCGCGGCGGTCAGCGCCATCACCGCGCCCACCGACAGGTCGATGCCGCCGGTGCCGATGACCATCGCCATACCCAGGCTCACCACGATGATCGGGGCGACCTGCACGAGCTGCAGCCGGAGCGACCCGGTGCTGGCGAAGTGCGGGGTGATGACCAGGTTGACCAGGACGAGGACGACGAGGCCCACGTAGACGCCGTTGCGCCGGAACCAGGCGCCGTCCAGGCGGCTCCGGCGGTCCGGGGCCTCCTCCGCCGGCGGCGGGGTCGCCGGCTCGATCGCGGTCGCCGTGTGCTCAGCCACGGTCGCTCCTTCCTGCGCCGGCAGCGGTGCCGGTGTCCGAGGGGGTGCCGCCGGCGAGGGCGGTGAGGAGGTGCGCGGAGGTCAGCTGGTCGCCGGAGAGCTGCCCGGAGACCGCGCCGTCGTGCAGGACCACGATGCGGTCGCTGCCCTCGACCAGCTCGTCCATCTCGCTGGACACCAGCACGACGGCCAGGCCCTGCTCGGCGAGCTCGTCGATGAGGCCCTGGACCTCGCGCTTGGCGCCCACGTCGATGCCGCGGGTGGGCTCGTCGAGCAGGAAGACCTTGGGCTCGGTGGCCAGCCAGCGGGCGATGAGCACCTTCTGCTGGTTGCCGCCGGACAGCTCGCGGACCTTCTGCCGCGGGCTGGAGGCCTTGATCTTCAGGCGGCGCATGAAGACCTCGACCAGCGCGTCGACCTTCGAGTCGGAGATGATCCCGGCCCGGGACAGCCGCGGCATGACCGCCAGCGCGATGTTGTCCCGCACCGACAGGTCCGGGATGATCCCCTCCGCCTTGCGGTCCTCCGACAGCAGCGCGATGCCGGCCTCCAGCGAGCGGCTGACCGACCCCGCCTTCACCCGCTGCCCGCCGATCTCGATGTCGGCCGCGGTCGTGTGCAGGTCGCCGTAGATCGCCTTCAGCGTCTCGCTGCGGCCGGAGCCCAGCAGGCCACCGAGGCCGACCACCTCACCCGGCCGCGCGGTGAGGGCGACGTCGCGCAGCCGGTTGGGCACCCGGACCCCGGACACCGACAGCAGCGGCGTCGTGCCGTGCACGTGCGAGTCGCCGAAGTCGGTGGTGCCACCGGCGCGGACGTCGCTGGCCTCCCGCCCGAGCATGAGCGAGACCAGGCCGACCCGGTCCAGCGCCGCCATCGGGCCGGTGTGCACCACGCGGCCGTCGCGCAGCACGGTGACCGTGTCGCACAGCGCCCACAGCTCCTCCATGCGGTGCGAGACGAAGAGCAGACCGACGCCCGAGGCGGCCAGCGTGCGGGCGACGCCGAACAGCGTCTCGACCTCGCGCACCTCCAGCGAGGACGTCGGCTCGTCCATGATCACCACGCGCGCGTCGATGGAGACGGCGCGGGCGAGGGCCACCATCTGCTGGACGCCCAGGCCCAGCGAGCCGAGCTTCGCCCGGACGTCGACCTCGATGCCCAGGCGCTGCACCAGCTCGGCGGCCTGCTGGTTCAGCCCGCGGGTGTCGACCAGGCCGCGGCGGCGCGGCTCCCGGCCCAGGTAGATGTTCTGCGCCACGGTCAGCAGCGGGACCAGGTTGATCTCCTGGTAGACCGTGGAGATCCCGGCGTCCTGCGCGTCGGCGGGCCGGGTGAAGGCCACCGGCCGGCCGCGGAAGCGGACCTCGCCGGCGTCGGCGGGGTGCACGCCGGTGAGGACCTTGATCAGGGTCGACTTCCCGGCCCCGTTCTCGCCCACCAGGGCGTGGATGGACCCACGCTCGAGGGTGAGGTCGACCCCGCGCAGCGCGTGCACGCCGCTGAAGGACTTCTCCACGCCCCGGACGGTGAGCAGGGGCCCGGCGTCGTCCTCGGTCAGGCCGGGGGCACGGCTGTGGGCAGCGGTCGGCTCGGCCACCACGACTCCTCGTCGAGTTGTGCGGAGGCGCCCCCGGCCCGGGTCGGGGCCGGGGGCGCCGGTTGAGATGAGCGTCAGCGACGGCTCAGAACGCGTTGGCCAGCTCGGACTCGGCGTTCTCGGGGGTGTACTCGTCGTCGGCGATGATGATGTCCTCGGGGATGGCCTCCCCGTTCATGAAGTCGCTGAGCGTGGAGAACGCCAGCGGCCCGAACCGCGGGTTGGACTCGATGACGGCGTTGTACTGGCCGTCGACGATGGCCTGCACCGCGTTGCGGGTGCCGTCGATCGAGACGATCTTGACGTCGGTGCCCGGCTGCTTGCCGGCGCTCAGCACGGCCTGCATCGCGCCGAGCCCCATCTCGTCGTTCTCGGCGTAGATGGCGTCGATCTCGGGGTTGGACTGGAGCAGCTGCTCGGCCACCGACTGGCCCTTGGACCGGTCGAAGTCACCGGTCTGCGAGGCGACGATCTTGATGTCCGGGTACTCCGCCTTGACCTGGTCCTCGAAGCCGGAGGTGCGCAGGTCGGTGACGTTGTTGCCCGAGGAGCCCAGCAGGACGGCGACGTTCGCCTTGCCGCCGGTGGCCTCGTTCATCGCGTCGGCCGCCCGCTTGCCCTGGTCCTCGAAGTCCGAGCCGATGAAGGCCAGGTAGTCCGAACAGGAGGCGTTGGTGACCTTGCGGTCGATGGTCAGCACCGGCACGCCCTTGGCCTTGGCCGCGGCCAGCGCCGGGTCGAGCCCGTCGGAGTTCACCGGCGCGACGATGAGCACCTGGGCGCCCTGGTTGAGCATGTCCTGGATGTCGGAGATCTGCTTGGTCAGCTGGGCGTTGGCGTTGGTGACCAGCAGCTGGCCGACGCCGACCTTCGCCGCCTCGTCCTTGATCGACTGGGTCTCGGCGGCGCGGAAGGCCGCGGTGTCCGGCTCGGACTGGGAGAACCCGACGATGGCGCCCTTGAGGTCGACCTTCTTCATGCCGTAGCTGTCGAGGGTGCAGCCCTCGCCGGCCGCCGCGGTGTTCTCGACGGTCTGCTGCGCGGCCCCGGAGCCGGCGGCCGCCGACCCGGCCGAGCTCTCGCTCTCGCCGCTGTTGGCGCAACCGCTGAGCACGAGGGCTGCTGTGGCGCCGGCGACGAGGATGCTGGACGGCCGCAGCGCGGACCGCCGGTGGATGGTGGTGCTGGTCATGTGTGTGCGCTCCCTGTGAGGCCTCGTTGCCTGGTGCGGGCCGGACCTCCCGCCGGACCAGATCGAACATGAACGGACACAGTCGCGCAACGTAGGTCACATCACGGTCTGGTGACGACGCGTCGAGACCCCCTCGCCAGGACGCCGGTCGTGCTGCTCAGGCCGGTGGGGCGGGTACCTCGGCGATGGCCAGCCGGCCGACCCGGGAGGCCAGTTCCCGGCGGGCGGTCTCGGGCAGACCCGAGTCGGTGACCAGCACGTCTACCTCGCTGAGGGTGGCGATGCTGCTCAACCCGACGATCCGCCACTTGGACGAGTCGGCGACGACCACCACCTGGCGGGCGGCGGCCACCAGCGCCCGGTCGGTGTCGCTCTCCACGAGGTTCGGGGTGGTCAGCCCGGCGTGCTCGTCCATGCCGTGCACCCCGAGGAACAGCCAGTCGACGTGCAGCCCGCGTAGGGCGCCGACGGCGACCGGGCCGACGAGGGCGTCCGACGGGGTGGGCACACCGCCGGTGAGCACCACGGTCAGGTCGCGCCGGGCGCTCTCGTGCAGCAGCCGGGCCACCGGCAGCGAGTTCGTGACCACGGTCAGGTCGGCCACCCCGAGCAGCGCCTCGGCGACGGCGTAGGTGGTGGTGCCGGCGGACAGCGCCACCGAGTCGCCGGGCTCGACCAGGCCGGCGGCGACCTGGGCGATGGCCGCCTTCTCGCGCAGCGCCATGGCCGACTTGGCCAGGAAGCCGGGCTCGTCGGCGCTCCTGCCGTCCACGGCCGTGGCACCCCCGTGCACCCGGGCGACCAGCCCCCGGCCGGCGAGGGTGGCGATGTCCCGCCGCACCGTCATCTCCGAGACGTTGAGCAGGGTCACGAGGTCGGAGACCCGGGCACCGCCGTGCACCCGGACCGCCTCGAGGATCCGCTCCTGTCGTTGTCGCGCGAGCACCCCGGCCGCCTCCGTCGTTGGATGTGGCGCCTCGCCGGGTGGAGTCCGGGCGCCGCGCTCGCGGCAGGCACCCGGCGTCCTGCCGGCGGCTCCGGCGGCGAGAGTAGTGGCTGATCGGCTCCTGGTGGACGTGATCACCCGGCCGGGGTGGGTGCGGCTGCCTGCGGGCGCACCCACCCCGGGGGGCAGGATGGCGGTCATGGGCCAGGTCGTCGCCACCGCTGAACGCGTCGTACGAGCACCCGCGGACGTCGTCCGCGACGCGCTCGCCGACTACGTCACCACCCGTCCCGCCGTGCTGCCCGAGCAGTACAGCGAGTACCGGGTCGACGACGGTGGCCGGGGCGCGGGCACCCGCGTGCACTGGCGGCTGCAGGCCACGTCGAAGCGGGTCCGCGAGCAGGACGTCGTCGTCACCGCCGGCCCCGACGGCGCGCTGGTGGAGAGCGACGCGAACTCCAGCATGGTCACCACCTGGACCGTCACCCCGGCCGACGCCGGGGCCAGCACGGTCCGGGCGCGGACGACCTGGAACGGGGCCGGCGGCATCGGCGGGTTCTTCGAGCGCGCCTTCGCGCCCAAGGGCCTGGCCCGCATCCACCAGGCGCTGCTGGAGCGGCTGGAGCACACCGTCACCACCGGCTGAGCCCGGCGGTCCGGCCCTCGTCGGACGGTGGCCCTCGGAGGCGCGCGAGGAGACCGCAGCGACGCGCGAGGGGAAGCGTGCGTGCGAGCTCCCCCCTCACGCATCCCCGATGCCACGCTGCGCCCATGCCGGACGACAGGTACCGCCTCCCGGAGGACGAGTTCTACGCCAGCGCCCAGGTGCCGCTGGACGAGCAGGTCGAGGTGCAGTCCGAGCCGGTTCCCCCGCCCGCCGACTGGCGAACCGACCCGATGCCCTGGCTCGACAGCGGCTCCGGCGACGTGGACGGCGACTGACCGAGCCACGGCGAGGAGCGGCGTGAGCAGGGCGGACGCGGTCGTCTCTGGCCTCCGGTCACCGTCATCACGGCAGCAGACCGCTGTGGACAGCGCCCAGGTCCCGCCGGGCAGCATCTGCGGAGGGGGAATCTCCACTCGCAGCGAGACGAGGCCCGGCCTGTGGACGACGCCGTCCGGTGTGGACGACGGTCGGCAGGACCCCGTCTCCGCGCGCTGGACTCCTCGTCCACTCACCGGAGGAGGAGCCCCATGGAGACCGACCCCGCGCGCACCGCCGAGACCGACCTGGTCGCGCTGTCCGACGCACTCACCCGCCCGCGGCCCGCCGAGTGCCTGTTCTGCTTCGCCGATCGCATGCTCGACGAGTTCGGCTGCGACGGCACGCTGCGCTGGGTCCGCCGCTGGCGTGACCTGCGGCTGCCCCGGGCGACCGGGCTGGAGCGCCGGCTCGGCCGCAGCGGTGGGTTCTGCGACTGCGAGGTCTTCCTGAACGGGTGGACCGTCCGGGACGACCTCCTGGTGCGCGACGAGGACGGTGAGACCGACTGGCCGCCGCAGCGGCCGGCGTGCCCCGGCGTCGGGTCCCGGTCCTCCCAGCCCTGCGCGACCTGGGAGCCGCGCCGGCGGGGCCGGTGGTGACGGGGCCGGTGGTGACGGGCACGGGCGCAACGGTCGCCGGGCAGGGACGATGGGCCGGTGACCGCAGCACCCGCGACCGTGGAGGGCGTCCCCGCGCTCGCCGACCTGCTCGCCGACGGCGGTGCGCTGGTCCTCTCCGGCGCCGGCCTGTCCACCGACTCCGGCATCCCCGACTACCGGGGCGCGACCGGCTCGCTGCGCCGGCACACCCCGATGACCTGGCAGACCTTCACCCGCGACCCGCGCGGCCGGCACCGGTACTGGGCGCGCAGCTTCGTCGGCTGGCGGCAGATCGGCGAGGCCCGCCCGAACGCCGGCCACCGGGCGGTCGCGGCGCTGCAGGCCGCCGGGGCGGTAGGCGCGGTGATCACCCAGAACGTCGACGGGCTGCACCAGGCCGCCGGTGCGCGGGAGGTCGTCGAGCTGCACGGCGGGCTGGACCGCACCGTCTGCCTGGGTTGCGGCGACGTCGCCGACCGGGCGGCGCTCGACGTCCGGCTGCGGGCGGCCAACCCCGGCTTCCGGCCGGAGCCCACCGACGAGGTCAACCCGGACGGCGACGTGGAGCTCCCCGAGGAGGCTCTCGACGGGTTCGTGATGGTCGACTGCCTGGCCTGTGGCGGCGGGCCGCTCAAGCCCGACGTCGTCTTCTTCGGCGAGACCGTCCCGCGGGACCGCGTCGACCACTGCTTCGGCCTGGTCGACCGGGCCCGGTCGCTGCTGGTGCTGGGCTCGTCGTTGACGGTGATGAGCGGCTACCGGTTCGTCATCCACGCCGCCAAGCGGGGCATCCCGGTGGCGATCGTCAACTCCGGGCCCACCCGCGGTGACGCCAAGGCCGACCTGAAGGTCGACGCACCGCTGGGCGCGGTGCTGCCGGAGCTGGCCCGCCGGGTGGGCTGACCGGTGGCCCGGGAGGTCGAGCACACCGACGACGGCCGCTGGATCGTCGTCGACGGGCGGCGCTGGCGGACCGCCGACCCCGCGCTGCCCGCCGAGGTCCGCAGCCGGCTGCTGCACCACCTCGGCGTGGCCCGCTCCGCCGTGCGCACCTCCCGTGGCGACGACGCCGCGGTCGCCGCCGCGCGCGCCCGGGTGCAGCTGGCCAAGACCGGTCTCGGCGAGCGCGGCCCGGCCTGGTGGGACCAGGACGACGACGAGCGCCGGGCCCGCTGGGAGGCGGCCCTGCGGGAACTAGACCCCTGACCCAGACTGGGTCGCGATGCAGACGTTCCTCCCGGTCGCCGACTTCACCGAGTCCGCCCGGCTCCTGGACAACCCCCGGCTCGGCAAGCAGCGCGTGGAGTGCCTGCAGGTGCTCCGCGCCCTCGAGCTCCCCGACTACGGCTGGGCCAACCACCCGGTGGTGACGATGTGGCGCGGCCACACCGCCGGCCTCGTCGTCTACTCCCTGGCCATGGTGCGGGTCTGGCGGGAGCGCGGCTTCGCCGACACCACCGAGACCCTCATCGCCGAGTTCGCCCCGGACGCGGCGGGGATGACCCAGGCCGAGGCGGCCGCCGCGGGGCTGCTGCCCAGCTGGGTCGGCGACGAGGAGCTGCACCTCTCGCACCGCTCCAACCTGCTGGCCAAGGACGCGGACTTCTACCGGTCGCAGTTCCCCGCCGACCCCGACGACCTGCCCTACAAGTGGCCGGGTGCCGACGACGTCCCCCCGGCCGCCCCGCCGGAGGGCGTGCCGGTGTGGGTGGTGCGGCCGCGGGCGCACACCGAGCTGGGCGCCGCCCTGGCCACCGGGATCGTCGGGCTGGGCACCCAGGCCGGCGTCGACGTCGACGCCACCGGGCTGACGGAGGTCGAGCTGCGGGCGCTGTCCAAGGAGCTCACCGGGAAGCGCCCGGCCAAGGACCTGCGGCAGCTGTCGGCGTTCCTGGACGAGGTGGCGCCCGGCGACCTGGTCGGCCTGCCGGTCGAGCGCGGCGCGGGCCTGCTGCTCGGCGAGGTGGTGGGGGACTACTCCTTCGCCGGCCGCGAGCTGCTGCCGCACCGCCGCCCGGCCCGGTTCGCCTCGGTGGTGCCCCGCTCGGCGGCCCGGCCGCCGGCCACGCTGCAGGACCCGCGGGCGCTGTTCCGGGTCACCCTCGACCCGGACGCGGTGCCCGCAGCCCTGCGCTGACCTCCTCGACCGCCGACCGCAGCTGGGAACCGGCGGCCGGGAGGTCACCGGGCACCCGCACGGCGTGCACGAACCACCACGAGGCCGCGTGCAGCGCCCGCAACCAGCTGAACGGAGCCAGCTCCTCGTCGCTCGGCCGGCCCGGCACCGCGTCCAGAGCCGCCCGCCCGTCCAGCCGGCTCGTCCTGCGCAGGCAGGCCAGGTCCCAGCCGAGCGGCCCGCGACAGGAGTCCTCCAGGTCGGTCCACACCCAGCCCTGCCGGGTGCCCAGCAGGTTGCCCGGGTGGGTGTCGCCGTGCAGGTGGCCGGCGAGGCCGGTCAGCCGGGGCCGCAGCTCCTCGACCAGCTCGCCCACCCGGGCCACCAGGTCCGGCGCCGCGCCGAGGCGCACGCCGCGGTCGCCGAAGACGGCGAGGTCGTCCAGCGGGGTGTCCAGCGGTGCGCCGTCCCAGCCCGGCCGGACGTCGGCGAGCGCGGCCTGCAGCTCGACCAGCGCGGCGGCGGCGGCCACCGGGCCGGGACGGTCGGGCAGCACCTCGACGTACCGCCAGAACGACAGGGTCAGACCGGCGTGCCGGTGCGGGCCGGGAGGCAGCAGGTCCGACGGCGGGACGACCGGTGCACCGGCCGCGGCCAGCGCCCCCGCCAGGGCGACCTCCCGGGCGAACGGCCGGTCGATCACCGGCCGCAGCAGCGGGGTCAGCGTCGCGACCCGCGCCACGACCGGCGCCGGCCGCAGGTGCACGACCACGTTGACCCCGTCGTGCAGGACGACCGGGTCGGCGCAGCGGAGCCCGGAGGCGCGGGCGACGGCCACCGCGGCGGCCACCGCCCGGCCGACGCGGTCGGTCACGCCCCGGGCAGCGGCACGTTCTGCAGGCGCACCTGGCCGCGCGCGACGAGCTTGCCGTCCTCCCGGGCCAGGGTGACCAGCCAGAGCTGCAGCGTCTTCCCCTGCTGGACCGGTTCGGCGACGACGTCCAGCCGGCCGGCGGTCATCGGCCGGAGGAAGTCGGTCTGGTTGGACACCCCGACCGAGAACTGGCCGCGCTCGGCCACCGCGGTGCTGGCACCGATGCTGGCCGCGGACTCCACGACCGTGCAGTACACGCCGCCGTGCACCACGCCCCAGGGGGTGTGGTGGTCCGGTCCGACGTCGATCGAGCCGGCGACCCGGGTACCGGTGACCTCGGTGAGCTGCAGGCCGGTCGCCGCGACGAACGCGCTGGCGGCCGTCAGGTCCGGGCTCACGCCGCGTCCCACACGAGGCAGAAGGGGTGCCCGACCGGGTCGGCGTAGACCCGGAAGTCCCCGCCTCCGCCGGGCAGCCGGCGGGCGCCCAGCTCGAGCACCTGGGGCTCGGCGACGTCGACGTCGGCGACCCGGATGTCGAGGTGGAACTGCTGCGGCCGGCTGGGGTCCGGCCAGTCCGGGGGCTGCAGGTCCGGGGCCTCCTGGAAGGCGAGCCGGTAGCCGGCGCCGGTGGCCACGACCCAGTCGTCGCCCGGCGCGCCCTTGACCTCCATGCCCAGCAGCCCGGCGTAGAACGTCGCCAGGGCGTGCGGGTCGGGGGCGTCGATGACCACGGAGTGCAGCTGACCGATCATGGCCGCCATCCTCTCCCGGCCCCGGCGCCGCCGACCAGCGGGAACCCGGCCGCCGCGCGCAGGGGTCCGGCCAGCGAGCCGGTCGGCCGGTGCCGCAGGATCAGGTCATGACCGCTGTACAGCTCGGCTCGCTGACCTGGCTGCCCGCCGCCGACCACCCGGAGCTGCTCGGGGAGCCGGTCGCCGCAGCGCTGCCCGGGCTGCCCGGCCCGGCCTGGGTCGCCGCCATCGACGAGGAGGCCGCTGACACCGCGGCGTTCACCGACACCTACGGCGTGCCGCTGACCGCCTCGGCGAACTGCGTCGTGGTCGCCGCCCGGCGGGCGGGGGAGACCACCCTCGCCGCCTGCCTGGTGCTGGCCACCACCCGCGCGGACGTCAACGGGCTGGTGCGGCGGCACCTGGGCGCCCGCAAGGCGTCCTTCGCACCCCAGGACGTCGCGGTCGCCGGGTCCGGGATGGCCTACGGCGGGATCACCCCGATCGGCCTGCCGGCGTCGTGGCCGGTGCTCGTGGACGCCGCGGTCGCGGCCGCCGAGCTGCTGGTCGTCGGCTCGGGCACCCGCGGCAGCAAGCTCGCGGTGCCCGGGTCGGTGCTGGCCGCGCTGCCCGGCGCGGAGGTCCTCGAGGGGCTGGGTCAGCCGGTCGGCTGAAGAGCCCGGTCAGGCCTCGCGCGGGGCGTGGCAGAGATGCCGCGAGGACGATCGCGTCCGGCGGCGGCCGTCAGCTCCGCTCCGGTTCGTGGACGCGCTTAGGCTCGTGAGCGTGTCTGCACCCGAGCAGCCCGCGGCCGAACCGCGGGGAACCGTGCCGAGCCCGGCACCCGAGCGCGCGCCCGACGACAGCGACGTCGGCTGGGGCGAGCGGCCGGCCGACCCGGACGACGACGACCGCCGCTACTTGGAGGACCGCCCCCCGCACTGGTGACGGACCGGCCCGCCGGCCCGAACAGCCGCTGTGGCCCCTGCGCAGGGGCCCGCGCCGAGCCTGCGAGGCGTCGGGGCGGAGGGGTCCTTTCTCAGACCGGGCGGGGGAACTCGCCGGTGTGGGCGTGCCGGCCAGCTTCCTCGTCGGTCGTCGGCGGCAGGCCCTGCTGGGCCCGCAGCAGGTCGCGGATCTCGGCCAGCAGCTCCAGCTGGGTGGGCGCGGCAGGACCGGCCTCCTCGCCGCGCCGGCGCCGCTCGGCGACGATCTTCAGCGGCAGCACGACCACGAAGTAGATGACCGCCGCGGTCAGCACGAACGTGATGAGCTGGTTGACGAAGTCGCCCCAGGCGAACACCTGGCCGTCGACGACGGTGCTGCCGCCGGTCACGCCGCCACCGCCCACCAGGCCGATCAGCGGCTGCAGGAACGACTCGGTGAACGAGCTGACGACCGCGGTGAACGCGGCCCCGATGACCACGGCGACGGCCAGCTCGACGACGTTCCCGCGGAGCAGGAAGTCCTTGAACCCGCGGATGACGTTCGTCAGCACCTGCGCACCCCTCGGTCGGAGGGGCGACGGCTGGCCCCATGATCACGGCCGGCCGAGCGTAACGGTGAGCGTGCCGCCCGCCCCGGCGGCCGCCAGCAGGCGGGCCGTGTCCGGCGGGACGGCGAGCACGAGCAGGCCGCTGTCGGTGCCCGACCCCACCCCCGCACCGGGCTCGGCGGCCGCCGGCGCGCTGAGCACCAGGGCGCCCTGCGCGACGAGCTCGACGGCCGGGGCGGCACCGAGCTCACCGTCGCCGGTGGTGCCGAGCACGTCGACCCGGTCGCCGGCGCGCAGCAGGGTGGCCACCGCCAGGTCGGCCAGCCGGACGGGGGCGGCCACCTCGCCGGCCGGCACCTGCGACCACAGCCCCGGACCGACGAGCCGGACGTCGGTCACGGCCTCACCGGCCCGCACCGGGGAGGCGAGCACCCGGCCGGTGAGCTCGGCGGGGTCGGCCACCGACCCGGCCGGCGCCCGCTCGACCGGCACGGCCACCGCGGTCAGGTCGCCGGCGGCGAGCACCGTGCCGGGCGCCAGGTCGGCCGCGGCGGTGACGACCGGCGTCGTCGCGGGTGCGGCTGCGGGTGCCGGGGGCGGACGCAGCGCCAGCGCCAGCGCCAGGCAGGCGAGGCACCCGGCGGTCACCTGCCGGAGCAGGCGCACGGGGGAGCGGGGACGGCGGAGGCGGGGCACCCCTCGATGCTGGGCGCCGGCGCGGTCGGCCGGGCGGGTCAGCGCCCGGCTGTGGACCGGGTGCCCGGTTGTGGACGGCCGGCAGCGGGCCGGCGTCCGTCGTGCTGGGTCAGTCAGCGGCCTTGCTGGCGCTGCCCTTCGAGGCCGCGGGAGCGGCGGAGGAGGTCGAGGAGGAGCTGCTGGAGGAGTCCTTGCTCCCGCCGGAGGACTCCTTGCTGCTGCTCCCGTTGGACTCCTTGGCCGCCGCCGGGGTGCTGGCGCTCTCGGCCTTGCGGCTGTCGGTGCGGTAGAAGCCCGAGCCCTTGAAGACGACGCCGACCGAGCCGTAGACCTTGCGCACCGGGGAACCGCACTCCGGGCAGGTGGTCACCGCGGCGTCGGTGAACGACTGCACGACCTCGAACTCGTGCTTGCCCTCGGGGTTGGTGCAGACGTACTGGTAGGTGGGCACAGTGCTGCGAACTCCTCGTCGGTGACCGGGCCGGGCTGGCACTCACCCCCGGCGACTGCCAATGATGCGCCGTCCGGCGGCCCGACGTCCACGGGGCAGCGGGTGTCGCTGCCGCACGCGTGACCAGGGTCTCGCGGACGGGGGTTCCCGACGGGGGCCGACCGGCTCAGCGGACCTGGTTGATCCGCACCAGGTTGCCGGCCGGGTCGCGGAAGGCGCAGTCCCGGATGCCGTAGGGCTGCTCGATCGGCTCCTGGACGACCTCCGCACCGCGTGACTGCAGCGCCTCGAAGGCGCCGTCGAGGTCCCGGGTGGCCAGCACGATGATCCCGTAGGTGCCCTTGGCCATCATCTCGGTGATCGTCCGGCGCTCGTCGTCGGTGATGCCGGGGTCGGCGCCCGGCGGGAACAGCACGATGGCCGGGCCGTCGCCGGCGGGGGCGACGGTGATCCAGCGCATCCGGCCGGACCCGACGTCGTTGCGGACCTCGAAGCCGAGCACGTCCCGGTAGAAGGCCAGTGAGGCCTCCGCGTCCTCGTGCGGGAGGAAGGTCGAGTGGAGGGCGATGCCCGGGCTGGTGTCCATGGCCGTCACGCTAGGGGTGGGCCGGTGACCTGCGCTTCTCTGTTCCTGACCGGTCGGGTGACCTGTTTGGCCACGCAGGAGGGCATCCCCGCCGTCGCGTGCGCCGCTCGTCGGTAGCTGCTGGGCGGCACGCCGACGAGCTCGGTGAACCGGGTGCTGAAGGTGCCCAGCGACGAGCAGCCGACCGCGAGGCAGATCTCGGTCACGCTCAGGTCGCCCATCCGCAGCAGCGCCATCGCCCGCTCGATGCGGCGGGTCATCAGGTAGGCGTAGGGCGACTCGCCGTAGGCCCGCCGGAACTCGCGGCTGAAGTGCCCGGCCGACATGTGCGCGCCGCGGGCGAGCGCCTCGACGTCCAGCGGCTGCGCGTACTCCCGGTCGATCCGGTCGCGGACCCGGCGCAGCAGGGCCAGGTCGCGCAGGCGCTGGGGGTCCACGACGGGGTCCGGCGTCGGGGGAGGGGTCGGCACGTCCGCATCCTCCCGAGCCGGACCCGGCTCGTCCACGCCCTCCGGCGTGCGGACGACGCGCTCACGCCCCCACGTAGCCGGCCAGGTGCTCGCCGGTGAGGGTGGAGCGGGCGGCGACCAGGTCGGCGGGCGTGCCCTCGAAGACCACCCGGCCGCCGTCCCGGCCGGCGCCGGGCCCCAGGTCGATGATCCAGTCGGCGTGCGCCATGACCGCCTGGTGGTGCTCGATGACGACCACCGACTTGCCGGAGTCGACGAGCCGGTCGAGCAGGCCCAGCAGGTTCTCCACGTCGGCGAGGTGCAGGCCGGTCGTCGGCTCGTCGAGCACGTAGACGCCGCCCTTCTCGGCCATCCGGGTGGCCAGCTTGAGCCGCTGCCGCTCGCCGCCGGACAGCGTGGTGAGCGGCTGGCCCAGCGTGAGGTAGCCGAGCCCGACGTCGGCCAGCCGGTCCAGCACGGCGGAGGCGGCCGGCGTGCGCGCGTCCCCGGCGCCGAAGAACCCGGCGGCCTCGGTGACCGGCATGGCCAGCACCTCGGCGATGTCCCGGCCGCCGAGCCGGTACTCCAGCACCGCGGCCTGGAAACGGCGTCCCTCGCACTCCTCGCAGGGGGACTCCACCGTGGCCATCACCCCGAGCTCGGTGTAGATGACGCCGGCGCCGTTGCAGGTCGGGCAGGCGCCCTCGGAGTTGGAGCTGAACAGCGCCGGCTTGACGCCGTTCGCCTTGGCGAAGGCCTTGCGGATCGGGTCGAGCAGCCCGGTGTAGGTGGCCGGGTTGCTCCGCCGCGAGCCGCGGATCGCGCCCTGGTCGACCACCACCACGCCGTCCCGGGAGGCGATGGAGCCGTGCACCAGGGAGCTCTTCCCCGACCCGGCCACGCCGGTGAGCACCACCAGCACACCGAGCGGGACGTCGACGTCGACGTCCCGGAGGTTGTGGGTGTCCGCCCCGCGCACCTCGAGGACGCCGGTGGAGCTGCGCACCTCGGGCTTCAGCGACACCCGCTGGTCGAGGTGCCGGCCGGTCAGCGTGCCGCTGGCCCGCAGCCCGTCGACGGTGCCCTCGTACACGATCTCGCCACCGCCGGCGCCCGCGCCGGGGCCGAGGTCGACGACGTGGTCGGCGATCGCGATCGTCTCGGGCTTGTGCTCGACGACGAGCACGGTGTTGCCCTTGTCCCGCAGCAGCAGGAGCAGGTCGTTCATCCGCTCGATGTCGTGCGGGTGCAGGCCGATGGTCGGCTCGTCGAAGACGTAGGTCACGTCGGTCAGCGAGGACCCCAGGTGGCGGATCATCTTGGTCCGCTGCGCCTCGCCGCCCGACAGCGTCCCGGCCGGCCGGTCGAGGGACAGGTAGCCCAGCCCGATCTCGGTGAACGAGTCGAGCAGGTGCCGCAGCCCCTTGAGCAGCGGCGCGACAGACGGCTCGTCCAGGCCGCGGACCCAGCCGGCGAGGTCGCTGATCTGCATCGCGCAGACGTCGGCGATGCTCTCGCCCTGGATCGTCGAGGAGCGGGCCTCCGGGGTGAGCCGGGTGCCGTCGCACTCCGGGCAGGTCTGGAAGGTGATCGCGCGCTCGACGAAGGCGCGGATGTGCGGCTGCATCGCGTCGACGTCCTTGGAGAGCATCGACTTCTGGATCTTCGGGATGACGCCCTCGAAGGTGAGGTTGATGCCCTCGACCTTGATCTTCGTCGGCTCCTTGTAGAGCAGGTCGTGCAGCTCCTTCTTCGTGTACCGGCCGATCGGCTTGTCCATGTCGAACCCGGCGCCGGCGAAGATCCGGCCGTACCAGCCGTCCATGCTGTAGCCGGGGACCGTCAGCGCACCCTCGGCCAGCGACTTCTGGTCGTCGTACAGCGCGGTGAGGTCGAAGTCGGAGACCGAGCCCATGCCCTCGCAGCGCGGGCACATGCCGCCCAGGTAGACGACGTCCTTGACCACCGCCTTCTCGACCCGGCCGCCGGCCTTCTCGGTGCTCATCACCCCGCTCGCCTTCCGCGTCGGGACGTTGAACGAGAACGCCGTGGGCGGGCCGATGTGCGGCGTGCCGAGCCGGCTGAACAGGATGCGCAGCATCGCGTGGGCGTCGGTGGCGGTGCCGACGGTCGAGCGCGGGTTCGCGCCCATCCGCTCCTGGTCGACGATGATCGCCGTGGTCAGGCCCGCGAGCAGGTCGACCTCGGGCCGGGCCAGCGTCGGCATGAAGCCCTGGACGAACGCGCTGTAGGTCTCGTTGATCAGCCGCTGGGACTCCGCGGCGATCGTGTCGAACACCAGCGAGCTCTTGCCCGAGCCGGAGACGCCGGTGAACACCGTCAGCCGGCGCTTGGGGATCTCGACGCTGACGTCCTTGAGGTTGTTCACCCGCGCGCCGAGCACCCGGATCAGGTCGTGGCTGTCGGCCCCGTGCACCCCGGCGGCCTGCTGGTCGGTCCTGGTGGCCGTGCTCATCGGGCTCTCCTCCTGGTGGGCGTCCGGTTGTCGAGGTGTCCCTCGACCGGTGGACGTACGGCGACGATGGCTGTCTACCGGATGGGGGTGACGAAGCGGGCGGATAACGTCGGCCCGTGGACACGCCGTGGCTCGACGACCAGCAGCAGCGCACCTGGCGTGCGTGGCTGGCGGTGACCGAGCTGCTGCCCCGGACCCTGGACGCGCAGCTGCAGCGGGACGCCGGGCTCACCCACGCGGCCTACGTGGTGCTCGCCATGCTGTCCGAGGCACCGGACCGCAGCCGCCGGATGAGCGACCTGGCCCGGACGGCGAACCAGTCGCAGAGCCGGCTCTCGCACACCGTGGCCCGGCTGGAGGAGCGCGGCTGGGTGCGCCGGGAGCGGGCGACCGAGGACCGGCGGGGGAACGTCGCCGTCCTGACCGACGAGGGCTGGGACGTCGTGCAGCGGGTCGCCCCCGGGCACGTGGCCGCGGTGCGCGACGGCCTGTTCGCCGCGCTCACCCCGGAGCAGACCGACGCGCTGGAGCAGGCGCTCGGCGCGGTCCTGGAGCGGCTGGACCCCGACCACACCCTTCGGGTGCCCGGCGTCGGCTGACCTCCGGGAAGCCCGCCCGCCGGGACGGCGTTGGCGTCGGTGATGTCCGAGACCCCGCTGCCCCTGTCCGTCCTCGAGCTGTCCACGGTCGGGACCGGTCAGTCGACCGCCGACGCGCTGGCCGCCACGGTGCGCGTCGCGCAGACCGCCGACCGGCTGGGCTACCGGCGGATCTGGGTCGCCGAACACCACAACATGCCGGCCGTGGCGAGCACCAACCCGCCGGTGCTCATCGCGCACCTCGCGGCGGTGACCGAGCGGATCGCGGTCGGCTCGGGCGGGGTCATGCTGCCCAACCACGCCCCCCTGGTGGTCGCCGAGCAGTTCGCGCTGCTCGAGGCGCTGCACCCGGGGCGGATCGACCTCGGCATCGGCCGGGCGCCGGGCACCGACCAGCACACCGCGCTCGCGCTGCGCCGGGACCCGCGGGCGCTGTCCGCCGAGGACTTCCCGACCAACCTGCTGGACCTGCTCGGGCTGTTCGGCGACGAGCGGGTGGAGGGCGGCTTGGCCGAGCGGTTCCGCGCCACCCCGGCCGCGGTCACCGCACCGCGGGTGGTGCTGCTGGGCTCCAGCGGGTTCTCCGCGCAGCTGGCCGGTCAGCTCGGCCTGCCGTTCACCTTCGCCCACCACTTCGGCAGCCCGAACACCGTCGCGGCGCTCGACCTGTACCGCGAGACGTTCACGCCCTCCGCCGTCCTCGACCGGCCGTACGCGGTCGTCACCGCCAACACGCTGGTGGCCGACTCCGACGAGGAGGCCCGCCGGCTCGCGCTGCCCGGCCAGCTGATGCGGTTGTCCATCCGCACCAACCGGCTGCGGCCGGTGCCCAGCCTCGAGGAGGCCGTCGCCGACCCCGAGCGCGCGGCCGCCGAGGCGATGCCGAGCAACGCGGTGGTCGGCGGCCCGGCGACCGCGGTCGCCGCTCTGCGGCAGCTGGCCGCGGACACCGGCGCCGACGAGCTGATGGTCACCGCCTCGACGCACGGGGTCGCCGAGCGGCTGCACAGCCTCGAGCTGCTGGCCCGGGCCTGGGGCCTCCCGCCCGAGCGCGCTGCCGCGTGAGCTAGGACGCCCGCAGGACGGCGGCCTTGAGGCTGGTGAGGCCGGCACCCAGGGCGCCGCGCAGCGTGGAGCTGGTCCGCTGCTGCTCGCCCTGCTGGGCCGCCAGCACGATGAGCGCCCCGGTCAGCGCCGGGTTCACCCACTGCAGCGGCTTCTGGCCGCGCTGCGCCGCCGCGACGTCCGGCGGGGTGGCCGCGCCCGGCTCGGTCGCGGTCGCGCTGGGCACCGGCGCCTGGGCGCCGATCCTGGCCCCGAGCACCCCGCTGGCCACCGAGGTGCCGATGGCAGCGACGGTCAGCGCGCTCTTGAGCGCGGTGTTCGCCGTCGCGCCGGGGTCGGTGGCCACCCGGCCGCGGTCGGCGCGCAGCATGCCGACCGAGCCGACCAGGTGCGCGGCCATGGCCGCGCCCTGCACCGGCCACCACGCCGCCCAGCCGATCGAGGACAGTCGGGTGCGCTCGGTGCTGTCGTGGGCGGCGGCCGCGGCCTTGTTCAGCCCGACGGCGCCCATCAGGTTGCCGCCGAACCAGGTGGCCAGGCCGAGGTCGTGCATCGAGCGGAGGACGGTGTGCGTGTCGTGGGACATCGGGTCTCCTCGCGGTGCCCGGCCCGCGGGCCGGGACGGTGACCGGACGGGCTCACCGGTCGCCCGACGACCGTGCCCGCTCCCTGGGCGCAGCAACCCCGTCGTGCGCCACCGGCTCGCCGTCCCGGGTCAGCGGCCGGCGTGGCCCAGGTGCCGCCAGCGGCGGGCCCGGCTGCGCCGGCGCTCGACGTCGTCACGGCCGAGCAGCCCGGCCAGCTCCTCGGCGAGCACCCGGCCCAGCCGCATGCAGAACTCGACCGGCTCGTCGGCCGCGTCCGGCCGCTCGGGCACGACCCGGTCGACGATGCCGGCGCGCCACAGGTCGGTGGCCCGCACGCCCTGCGAGGCCGCCATCTCCCCGGCCCGGTCGACGGTGCGGTGCACGATCGCCGAGGCGCCCTCCGGCGGCAGTGGGCCCAGCCACCCGTTGGCCGTCGCCAGCACCCGGTCGGCGGGCACCAGTGCCAGCGCGCCGCCGCCGGTGCCCTGGCCCAGCAGCACGGCCAGCGTCGGCGCCTCGAGCATGACCAGGTCCTGCAGGCAGCGGGCGATCTCGCCGGCCAGCCCGCCCTCCTCGGCCGCCACCGACAGCGCGGCGCCGGGGGTGTCGATCAGGGTGAGCAGCGGCAGCCGCAGCTCGGCGGCCAGCCGCATGCCCCGGCGGGCCTCGCGCAGCGCGCCGGGGCCCAGCGGCGCCGACAGCGACTGCCCGCGCCGGTCCTGGCCGAGCAGCACGCACGGCGCCCCGCCGAACCGGGCCAGGGCGAGCAGCAGACCCGGGTCGGACTCGCCGGCGCCGGTGCCGTTGAGGGTGACGACGTCGGTCGCCGCGGTGCGCAGCAGCTGCCGCACCCCGGGCCGGTCCGGACGCCGGGAGGCGGTGACGACCTCCCACGCGGTGCGGCCGTCCTCCGGGTCGTCGGCGTCGGTGCCGTCGCCCGCGACCGGGCCCTCCACGGCCGCCTCGCGGTGCCAGGTCTCCCGGGCGGCCAGCACCCGCAGCGCCTTGTCGGCGACGTCGGCGATCTCGTCCGGGGGAACGACGCCGTCGATGAGCCCGCGCGAGGCGAGGTTCTCCGAGGTCTGCACGCCGGGCGGGAACGGCGCTCCGTACAGCGCCTCGTAGACCCGCGGGCCGAGGAACCCGATGGCGGCGCCGGGCTCGGCGATCGTCACGTGACCCAGCGACCCCCACGACGCCAGCACCCCGCCGAACGTCGGGCCGCGCAGGTAGACGAGGTAGGGCAGCCCCGCCTCCTTGTGCCGGGCGATCGCGGCGGTGATGCCGACCATCTGCAGGAACGCCACGGTGCCCTCCTGCATCCGGGTGCCCCCGGACACCGGCGAGGCCAGCAGCGGCAGGCCCTCGGCGGTGGCCCGCTCGACCGCCGCCATCAGCCGCTCGGCGGTGGCGACCCCGATCGAGCCGGCGAGGAAGCCGAACTCCCCGGCGACGACGGCGACCGGCCGGCCGCGCAACGTGCCCGCGCCGGTGACCACCGCCTCGTCCTGCTGCGTCCTCTCCGCGGCCCGGGCCAGGTCGCGGGCGTAGTCGTCGTCCACCTCGCGCGGGGGCACGGGGGTGTCCCACGACCGCCAGGACCCCGGGTCGAGCACCAGGTCCCGCAGGCCGCGGGCGTCCAGCCGGTCGGTCACGTGGCGTGCCCGTCCTCGACGTCGTCGCCCTCGGGCTGCGGCACGCCGTCCGGCTCAGCGCCCGACAGCCAGGCCCGGATCGCCTCGCCGTCGGCGCCGAGCACCGGCGGCGGGGTGTGGTCCCGGCGGGTGGTCTCCTGCTCGCCGTCCGCACCCGCGGCGAAGAACCGCAGCGGCGGGCCGGGGAGGGTCAGCGGCCCGGCGGTGGGGTGCTCGACGCTGATCTTCAGGCCCTGCGACTCGACCTGGTCCCAGGTGTAGACCTCGTCGAGGGTGCGCACCTTGCCGGCCGGGACGCCGGCGGCCGCCAGCCGGGCCAGCAGCTCGGGGGCCTCGATGTCGGCGAACACGCCCTCGAGCAGCGCGATGACCTCCTCGCGCCGGGCGACCCGCTCGCCGTTGGTGGCGAAGCCGGGTGCGTCGGCATCCAGCCCGAACTCGGTGCACAGCCGGCGCCACAGGCCCTCGCTGCCGCAGGACAGCTGCACGCTGCCGCCGGCGCAGTGGAACAGGCCGTAGGGCGAGATCGACGGGTGGTGGTTGCCCTGCCCGCGGGGGACCTTGCCGCCCACCGTGTGGGCCGTCCCCTGGTAGGCGTGCACGCCGACGACGGCGGCCAGCAGCGAGGTGCGCACCACCTGGCCGCGACCGGTCCGCTCCCGCTCGAGCAGCGCGGCCAGCACGCCGTAGGCGCCGTACATGCCGGCGAGCAGGTCGCTGATCGGGACGCCGACCTTCTGCGGGTCCTCGGGCCCGGACCCGGTCATCGACATCAGCCCGGCCTCGCCCTGGGCGATCTGGTCGTAGCCGGCGCGGCCACCCTCGGGGCCGTCGTGGCCGAAGCCGCTGATCGCCAGGGTGACCAGCCGCGGGTTGAGCTCGGCGAGGACGTCGGTGCCGAAGCCGAGCTTGGCCAGCGTGCCGGGGCGGAAGTTCTCCAGCAGCACGTCGGCGCGGCGCACCAGCTCGGTGAGCACGGCCTTGTCCGCGGCGTCCTTGAGGTCGAGGGCGATCGACTCCTTGTTGCGGTTGGCGGAGAAGAAGTAGGTGGACTCCCGCCCGCCGTCCGGGGTGTCGACGAACGGCGGGCCCCAGCCGCGGCTGTCGTCCCCGCCGCCGGGGGTCTCCACCTTGACCACCCGGGCACCGAGGTCGCCGAGCATCATGCCGGCGTGCGGGCCGGCCAGGGCGCGGGTGAGGTCGACGACGAGGACGCCGTCCAGGGGGCCACTCACGGTTGCAGGGTCCTTCCAGCAAGACGACGGAGACGTCTGTCAGCCTCTCAGAGGCCCGCGCCGCCCGTCCCGTCAGCTGCCACCAGCCGGCAGACGGGGCGGCGGGTGTGTGCAGCGTCGCCGTCCCGCTCACCAGGTCGGGGGAGTCGCCGGTGGCGGCGGGCTGGTTACGCTGCCCGCCATGTCGAGCCCGTCCACCCCGAGCCAGCGCACGGCCACCAAGGCCGTCATCCCCGTTGCCGGGATGGGGACCCGCTTCCTCCCCGCCACCAAGGCGGTGCCCAAGGAGCTGCTGCCGGTCGTCGACCGGCCGGCGCTGCAGTACATCGTGGAGGAGGCGGCGCGCGCCGGCCTGCCCGAGGTGCTCATGGTCACCGGCCGCAACAAGGGCAGCATCGAGGACTTCTTCGACCGCACCCCGGAGCTCGAGACGGCGCTGGAGGCCAAGGGCGACCAGTCGCGGCTGGACGCGGTGCACGCCTCCACCGACGTCGCCCAGGTGCACTTCGTCCGCCAGGGCGAGGCCAAGGGGCTGGGCCACGCGGTGCTGCAGGCCGCCGCGTTCGTGGGCGACGAGCCGTTCGCGGTGCTCCTCGGCGACGACATCATCGACGCCCGCGACCTGCTGCTGGAGCAGATGCTCGCCGTCCAGGCCGAGCACGGCGGTGCGGTCGTGGCGCTGCTCGACGTGGGTGCGGAGAACATCTCCAAGTACGGCGCGGTCGCCGTCGAGGAGGCCAAGGTCTCCGGCGACGCCGCCGGTGACGAGGTCTTCCGGATCACCGGCATGGTCGAGAAGCCCCCGGCCGACGAAGCCCCCAGCTCGCTGGCGATCATCGGCCGCTACGTGCTCCCCCCGGAGGTCTTCGCCGCGATCCGGGAGACCCCGCCCGGCCGCGGCGGGGAGATCCAGCTGACCGACGCCATGCTCAAGCTGGTCGACGACGGCGTGCCCGTGCACGGCGTCGTCTTCTCCGGTCGCCGCTACGACACCGGCGACAAGCTCGACTACCTCAAGGCCGTCGTCCAGCTCGCCGTCGAGCGGGAGGACCTGGGCCCCGCGTTCGCCCCCTGGTTGCGTGACTTCGTCGCGGACCTGCCCGTCGAGGGCGCGTCGCCGGCCTGACCGGCGCCCGCAGAGGGCACCATCGTCCCGCGCAGGTCCGTCGATCGGCGGCCGTGGTCGCGACGCGACCACGGGGGACAGGCCCGACGGCGCGGAGGACGACGGTGGTGGGGATGAACGACGACAGCACACGCGGGTGGTTCTCCGGCGGTGGCCGGGACACCAGCCAGCTCGACCTCGGGCAGGGGCAGCTGGTCACGCCGCGGCGGGAGGCCCAGCTGGCCACCGCCGAGCGCCCGGTGCCCGTCGGCCACGACACCGTGCAGGTCGACCGGGAGATGTTCGCCTCCGACCGGGTCCCCTCCCCGGCCGTCGCCACCGGCGACCGCACCCCCGACCCGCTGGCCGACACCGGCTCGGTGGACGTCTCCGGGGTGCGGCTGCGCTCGGTCGAGCAGCACCTGGACGAGATCCTGGGCGCCGTGCCGCAGCCGGCCCCGATCGAGCTCGCCGTGCTGGACGCCCAGGGCCTGCTCTGCGCCGAGCTGGTCACCAGCTCCCGGGCGTTGCCTGCCTTCGACCAGGCCGGCCTGGACGGGTACGCCGTCCGCTCGGCCGACACCACCACCGCCACGGTCGAGGTGCCCACCGTGCTGGCCGTGGTGGGGGAGACCACCGCGGGTTCGGCCGAGACCACCGCGATCGGCCCCGGGCTGGCGCAGAAGGTGGCCGTCGGGGCGATGCTGCCGGCCGGCGCCGACGTCGTCGTCCCCGCCGCCTGGACCGACCAGGGCCTCGCCCGGGTGCAGGTCTACGCCGCGCTGGCACCCGGCAGCTACGTCCGCCGGATCGGCGACGACGTGAGCCCGGGTGACACCGCCGTGCAGATCGGCACCCCCATCGGCCCAGCGCAGATCAGCCTGCTGGCCGCCGTCGGCCGCGAGCGGGTGGCGGTGCGCCCGCGGCCGCGGATCGCCGTGCTGTGCGCCGGCGACGAGCTGGTCGACGTCGGCGCCACCGTCGGCCCCGGGCAGCAGGTCGACGTCAACAGCTACGCGCTGGCCGCCGCGGCCCGCGACGCCGGCGCCGAGGCCTACCGCGGCGGCATCCTGCCCAACGACCGGCGCCGGATGGTCGAGCTGATCGAGGGGCAGTCGCTGCGCAGCGACGTCGTCCTGATCGCCGGCACCTTCGCCACCGGCGCACCCGACGTGCTGCAGGAGGCCCTCGACGAGCTCGGCGGGCTGTCGTTCACCCAGGTCGCCATGCACCCGGGCCCGGTGCACGCCTTCGGCACGCTCGGCCCGACCGGCGTGCCGGTCATCTGCGTGCCCGGCGAGCCGGTCGCCGCGCTGGTCGCCTTCGAGGTGTTCGTCCGCCCGGCGATCCGGCTGATGCTGGGCAAGCGGCAGCTGTTCCGCCGTACCGTGCAGGCCGTGTCGGCCCAGCAGCTGCTCTCCCCGCTCGGGTACCGGCAGTACCTGCACGGCCAGGTCATGCGGCACCCCGACGGCGGCTACGTCGTGGAGCCGATCGGGGACGGCGACCAGGCGATGCTGGCCCGGATGGCCCGCGCCAACTGCCTGATCGTGGTGGACGAGGACGTCACCGAGGTGTCCGCCGGCGGGCTGGTGACGGTCATGCCGATGCTCCTCGGGGGCTGAGCTGGACCCGGCGGTGCACCCCGGCTGGCCGGCCCAGCTGGGCTGGGGGCCGGTCCGGCTCGAGCCGCTGCGCCGCGCCGACGCCGGCGAGTGGGCCCGGGTGCGGACGGCGAACGAGGCGTGGCTGACGCCCTGGGAGCCGTCCTCGCCGGTGCCCTGGCGCGACCGGCACACCCCGGCCGCGTACCGGGCGATGCGGCGGGCCGCCGGGCGGCGGGCCCGGGTCGGGATGTCGCTGCCCTTCGCGCTGCTCGTCGAGGGCCGGCTGGCCGGGCAGGTCACGGTCGACAACGTCGTCCGGGGGGCGCTGCGGTCGGGGCACCTCGGCTACTGGGTGGACTCCGCGGTCGCCGGCCGGGGGATCGCCTCGCTGGCGGTGGCGCTGGTCTGCGACCACGCGTTCGGCCCGGTCGGGCTGCACCGGCTGCAGGCCGACATCCGGCCGGAGAACGGGCCGAGCCGCCGGCTGGTCGAGCGGCTGGGCTTCCGGCAGGAGGGCCTGTTCCGCAGCTACCTGGACATCGACGGCGCCTGGCGGGACCACCTCGCCTACGCCCTGCTGGCCGAGGACGCCCCCGGGGGCCTGCTCACCCGGTGGCGGTCGCAGGCGCCGCGCTGAGCCGACCGGGACCGCACACGCCCAGCCACTGACTGTCCGTTACCGCTTCGAGACGCACAGCGGACCTCGACACGCCGACACGTCGGGCACGCCACGCCGACACACCGCAGGACGTCCCGCGTATCGGCAGCCCAGGCACTTACCTTGACTGCCGAGTGACGGATGTGACTCGAGTGGTCCCAGGGATGGGGCCGTCACGGTGTGCCACGGATGGATCGGGGTGGAAGTGATGGGATCGGGCGTTCTGCTGGCCGCTCTCGTCGTGCTGTGGTTCGTGGTCCTGGTGCCGATGGTGGTCACCCGGGGCGACGCACGCACGGGGACCGGCGTGGCCGACTCGGGCCGCACCCTGCAACGGCGTCGTCCGGTGGACCCGGTGGTGCACGCCGAGACCGAGCGGGTGACGATCGACCGGGCCGCGCTGGTGAGCAGCGGCGAGCTGCGGGTCGACGTGCACGCGGTGCGCCGCCGCACGCTGGCCGGGCTGGTCGCGCTGGCCGTGCTGGCGCTGGTCGGCGCGCTGACCTACCGCTCCTGGCTGTGGGCGCCGCAGGTGCTCCTGGACGTCGCCGTGGTCGGCTACCTCATGGTGATCCGCGCCGCGGCCCAGCGTGAGCGGCGGGCCGCCGCCCGCCGCCGGGCCCGCGCCGTGCAGCGGCCGGCCCGTCGTGCCCCGGAGGCCCGGCCCGTGCCGCAGCGGCCGGCCGCGCAGCGTCCCGCCCCCCGGCCGGCTCCCGTGGTCGCCGCCGAGACCGGCCCGGTGCACCCGAGCGTGCCGCTGGCCCCGGTGCACCCGCTGCGCCCCGGCCGGGTGGTCGCCGCCCGTACGCCGGTGTCGGCCGGCTGGCAGCAGAGCGCCGTCGTCGGCCTGGACGACGAGGACATCGGCTTCGCCGAGATCGACGTCTACCAGCCCCGGGTGGTCAACGGCTGATCGCGGACCCTCCTGTCAGCGGCGGGAGGGGCGGACGGTAAGCTCTGCGTTCGAGGGGCTGTGGCGCAGTCCGGTAGCGCACCTCGTTCGCATCGAGGGGGTCAGGGGTTCAATTCCCCTCAGCTCCACCCTCGTCAGGCCGGGCCCATCGGGCCCGGCCTGACGCGTCTCCGGCTCCGGACGCGGGTCATGGTCACCGGCCGGGCGCGCTCGGTCACCGCGGACGGCGGGTCCGTCATCCGCACCCCGGCGCGCCCGGTCCTGCCCGGCCGGCGGCCCCGGCGGCTGGTGCACTGCCCGGATGACCGGGGTGGAGGGCGACCGCGCGACCGCCAGGCCACCCGGGTCGGTCGGGGCCCTGCTGGTGCTGCTGGTCCTGCTGGCGACGGCCGCCTTCGCTGGCCTGCCGCCGACCCCGGCCGCCGCAGCCCCCCTGCTGCCGGCCGGGTTCGCCGTCCGCCCGCTGCCGAGCGGGCAGGACGAGCTGCTCACCGACTTCGCGTTCGCACCCGACGGCAGCTGGTTCACCGTCGGCAAGAACGGCCGGGTGGCCTGGGTGTCGGCCGATGGACGCCCACGCACCCTCGCCACGCTCCCGGTCGTCACGGTGCAGGACCTCGGTCTCTCCGGGGTCGCCGTCGCCCCGGACTACGAGACCAGCCGGCAGGTCTACACCGTGCGCACGCTCGACGTGGCCGGCCGGTGGGTCATGCGGCTGAGCGCCTGGACGGTCACCGGTTCCCCCGAGCCCACCGGGCTGGGTGCGGAGCGGGTCGTCTGGGACCTGCCGGCCGATGCCGACGTGCACGCCATGACCAGCGTCCTCGCGGCGCCCGACGGCACCTTGTGGGTCACGGTCGGCGATGCGGCGGACTTCCGGTTCGTCGACGCCCGCGCCCTGCGCGCCCTGGACGTGGACGACGGCCGCGGGAAGGTGCTGCACGTCCTCCCCGACGGCCGGGGCGTCGCCACCAACCCGTACTACGACCCGGCAGCACCCGGCTCCTGGCGCAGCCGGGTCTACGCCAGCGGTTTCCGCAGCCCGTTCCGGATGACCCTGGACCCGGCCAGCGGCGCACCGGTGGTCGGGGACGTCGGCTGGAACACGTGGGAGGAGGTCGACCTCGTCCGACCCGGCGCCTCCTACGGGTGGCCGTGCTGGGAGGGGCCTGTCCGGACGCCGGGGTACGCCGAGCTGCCCGGCTGCCAGGGGGTCGGCAACAGCGCTCCGCTCGCCACGTACCCGCACGGACCGGCCGGCACGAGCGTCACCGGCGGCATCGTCTACACCGGGGCCAACTACCCCGAGGCCTACCGCGGGGCCTACTTCTTCGGGGACTACTCCTCCCAGCGGCTCTACACGATGAGGTACGACGCCGAGGGCGACCTCGTCCGGGCACCGGAGGACGCCGGGTTCGGGGTGGGCAACGGCCTGCCGGTGGCGTTCGGGGCGGCCCCGAACGGCGACGTCGTGTACGCCGACATCGGCGGCAGCGTGCTGCAGCGGCTGGTCTACGTGCCCGGGAACCGGCCGCCCACGGCGCAGATCACGCTCACCAGCGACGCCGCCACCCGCACGGTGGCCTTCGACGGCACCGCCTCCGGTGACCTGGACGGCGAGGTGCTCACCTACCGCTGGGACTTCGGTGACGGCAGCACCGGCACCGGTGCCCAGGTGTCGCACACCTACGCCGCACCCAGCACGGCACCGGTCCCGGTGACGCTCACCGTCTCCGACCCCCAGGGCGCCACCGGCACGTCGACCGCGACCGTGGTGCCGGCCAACGGCGCACCCGTCCTCACGCTCGGGTCGCCACCGGCCGGTCGGCTGTTCGCGGTGGGGGACACGGTGGAGGCCACCGCCACCGCCACCGACGCGGAGGACGGTGCCCTGCCGGTGACCTGGAGCGAGGTGCTGGTCCACTGCAGCGGCGGCTACTGCCACCAGCACCCGGGCGAGACGGTCACCGGCGGCACGTTCAGCCGGCCCTTCGTCGACCACGGAGACGACACCCGGGTGGAGATCACCGCCAGCGCCCGGGACTCCGCCGGGGTGCGGGTCCAGCAGACCTTCGAGGCGGCACCGCGGCTGCGCACGCTCACGGTGACGGCCAGCACGCCGGGTGCGGTCACCGTCAACGGCGTCGCCCGGGCCAGCAGCCGGCTGACGGTCGGCGCGCAGGTGTCCGTGATCGCCCCGGTCGTGGCCACCGACGGGGTGGCGACCTTCGAGCGCTGGACCGACGGCAGCCCCCGTGCGCGGGAGCTCACCATGCCGGACGAGGACGTGGCCCTCAGCGCCGACTACCTGACCCCGATCGACCGCCGGTACGCGACGGACCCGGCGCTGCGGGCCGTCCTCGGCGCACCCACCGCCCCCGAGGCCGGCGACGAGACGCTCCGCTACCTCACCACGACCGGCGGTCGGGTGTACTGGTCGCCGGCGGCCGGCGTGCACGAGGTCCACGGTGCGGTCCTGACCGCTTACCTCGCCGAGGGCGGCCACGTCCGCTTCGGCCCACCGCTGACCGACGAGCGCACCGCCCCCGACGGCGTCGGCCGGTACAACCAGTTCGCCGCGCTCGGTGCCGCGGTCTACTGGACCCCGGCGACCGGTGCCCGTGCCGTGTACGGCGACATCGGCGCCCGGTGGGCGGCGCTGGGGTGGGAACGGGGCGTGCACGGCTACCCGCGGAGCTCGGAACTGGGCACGCCGGACGGGCGCGGTCGGTACAACGACTTCGCCGACGGCGGGATCTACTGGCTGCCGGGGGTGGGCGCGCGCAGCGTGGTCGGCGCGATCTACGGCGCCTGGGCCCGCGCGGGCTGGGAGGGCGGCCGGCTGGGCTTCCCGGTCACCGACGAGACGGGCACGCCGGGCGGGGCCGGGCGGTTCAACCACTTCGAGCGGGGCTCGGTCTACTGGACGCCGGCCACCGGTGCGCACGTCGTCGAGGGGGACATCCTGCGCCGCTGGGCCGCGCTGGGCTGGGAACGGTCCTCCCTCGGCTTCCCGACCAGCGACGAGTACGCCGTCCCCGGCGGGCGCCGGTCGGACTTCCAGGGTGGCTCGCTCACCTGGGACGCCGCGACGGGTCAGGTGACCGAGAGCCTCCGCTGACGCCGTCCGGCGGTCAGCCCGCGCCGGGGAAGTCCGGCGGGCGCCGGGCCAGGAACGCGGCCACGCCCTCCCGGCTCTCCGGGTCCGCGGCGGACTCCCGGATCAGCCGCTCCTCGTCCACGAGCTGCTCCTCCAGCGTGCGGACGGCGGCCCGGCGCACCAGCCCGCGGGTGCGCACCATCGACCGGACCGGGCCGGCCGCCACCTGGGAGGCCAGCGCGGTGGCCACGTCGAGCAGCTCGTCGTCGTCGACCAGCCGGGCGACCAGGCCGAACAGGTGCGCGTCGGCCGCGCTGAGCGTGCCGTCGGTGAGCATGAGCTCCAGCGCGCGCGGCGCCCCGAGCGCCCGGGTCAGCGCCCACGACGTCCCGCCGTCGGGGGAGAGGCCGAGGCCGCCGTAGGCCGGCCGGAGCTTGGTGCCGCGGGCGCAGACCACGATGTCGCAGGCGCCGAGCAGACCCAGCCCGGCGCCGGCCACCGCGCCGTGCACGCCGGCCACCACCGGGACGTCGCAGTAGAGGACGGCCCGGATCGTGTCGTGCCAGGTGTGCGCCAGCCGGCCGACCACCTCCGGCATGTCCTCGGCGGCGTCGGCGAAGACGCGGACGTCCCCGCCGACGCAGAACCTCGGCCCGGCCGCGGTCAGCAGCACCGCCCGCGCCGTGCCGGGCCGCTGCTCGAGCGCCGCACGAAGCTGCTCGGCCATGGCCTGGTCCACGACGTTGCCCCGCGCCGCGTCGTCCAGCGTGACGTGCCAGACGTCGCCGTCCAGCGCGGTGGTCACCGGTCCGCTCATCGTCTGCTGCCCCCTGTCCTCGGAACTCCACGCTAGGGGCCGGGCGGCCTCCCCGCCCGGGAACGCGACGACGCCCCGGTCGCCGGTGACCGGGGCGTCGCGTGTGCAGGAGGTCCCTCAGGAACGGGTGGCGGACTCCCTCCGGGCCACCAGCTCCGGCTCGACCTCCTGGTCGATGGCGCCGGGCGCGCCGCCGAACTCGTCGGCGACCTCCCCGGCGACGTCGTCGGGCTCGCCGTGGCCACCGGCCAGCTGCGCGTCGGCCGCGGTGAGCATCCGGTGGCCGGTGGCCAGCACGGCGATGGCCAGCACGACCGCGCCCGCACCGACGAGGAACGGCACGTGCAGGTCGAAGCGCTCGGCCAGCTTGCCGGCGGCGTAGGGCGCCAGGCCGCCGCCGAGGAACCGGACGAAGCCGTAGGCGGCCGAGGCGACCGGGCGGGGCACCGGCGAGACGAGCATGACCGCCTGGGTGGTCAGCGTGTTGTTGATCCCGACGACGATCCCGGAGGCGATCACGCAGGTGATCAGCGCCCAGCGGACGTCGGTGAACAGGCCGATCAGCAGCAGCAGGACGGCGAAGAAGCCGAGCGCGCCGTAGAGCGCGGGGGCGGTGCCGAAGCGGGCCTGCAGCCGGGGCGCGCCGATGACCGCGAAGAAGGCGACCAGCAGGCCCCAGCCGAAGAAGACGAAGCCGAGCTGGATCGCCGACAGCTCCATCGGGTAGGGCGCGTAGCCGAGCATGGTGAAGAAGCCCCAGTTGTAGAACAGGGCGGTCAGGCTCATCGTCAGCAGGCTGCGGTGCCGCAGCGCCTTGAGCGGCGCCGACAGCGGGGTCGGTTCGGCCGGCTTCGGCGTGGCGTCGAGCAGCACGACGGTGGCCAGCAGCGCGATCGCCATCAGGACGGCGACGCCGAAGAACGGGCCGCGCCAGCTGATGTCGCCGAGCAGACCGCCGACCAGCGGGCCGGCGGCGATGCCCAGCCCGAGCGCGGCCTCGTACAGCACGATCGCGCCGGCGAAGCCGCCCGACGCCGAGGCGACGATGACCGCCAGCGAGGTGGCGATGAACAGCGCGTTGCCCAGGCCCCAGCCGGCGCGGAAGCCGACGATGCCGTTGATCGAGCCGGACAGCCCGGCGAGGGCGGAGAAGACGACGATGACGGCCAGGCCGGTGATCAGCGTCTTCTTGGCGCCGATCCGGCTGGACACCCAGTTGGTGCCGAGCATCGCGACCGCGGTGACCACCAGGTAGCTGGTGAACAGCAGGCTGACCTGGCTGGGCGTGGCGTCCAGCTGGGCGGACAGCGCCGGCAGGATCGGGTCCACCAGCCCGATGCCCATGAAGCTGACGACGCAGGCGAAGGCGACGGCGTAGACCGCCTTCGGCTGCTTGGACGTGGTCGTGGGACTGCCGCCGCTCACGAGGTGCCTCCGGTTCGTTCTGGGACGGGGGCCTGCGCCAGCCGGGCCAGCGCGGGCAGTGCTGCGGTGATCGCGCGGACGTCGTCCTCGGCGAGCTGCGCCAGCGGCCCGGCCAGCCGGGCGGCCCGGTCCTCGCGCCGCCGGTCCAGCAGCTCCGCGCCGGCCGGGGTGAGGGTGAGCAGCACCGCCCGGCCGTCGCCGGGGTCGGTGCGCCGGTGCACCAGGCCGGCGTCGGCGAGCCGGCCGACGAGCGCGGTCATCGAGGGCTGGCTGACGCCCTCGCCGGCCGCCAGCTCGGTGAGCCGGGCCGCGCCGCAGCGGCGGAGCGTGGTCAGCGTGGCGGCCGCGGTGAGGCTCAGCCCCTGGCGGTCCAGGGTGAGCCGGCGCAGCGCGATGACCACGTCGTCCAGCCGCTCGGCGAGCTCGCTGCTGTCGACGTCCACCGCTCTGTTGTACAACCCAACTATGTATCCCGGCCAGTCAGGGTGACGGACGAGACACGCGGCAGGGCGTCAGAACCAGGAGGGGAACCACATCCGCTGGGCCCACTCCGCGTGCGTCAGCGGCTGCCCGGTGAGGATCGGGTAGAAGAAGACGAACGTCATCGCCACCGCGGCGACGTACAGGCAGACCGCCGCCAGCCCGATCCGCCGGCGCAGCACGCTGGCCCCGGCCGCACCGAGCACGTCCTGCAGCACCAGGGTCACCGCGAGGACGAAGAACGGCAGCACCGGTGCCATGTAGAAGATGAACATCGTCCGGTCGAGGTTGACGAACCAGGTGAGCCAGCCGGCGGCGATGCCGACCGCGATGGTCAGCGCGGCGGGGTCCCGGCGGGCGACGAGCCGCCAGACCAGCCACACCAGGGCCGGGGCGAACGCGAACCACAGCGTCGGCGTCCCGAGCATCAGGATGTACCGGATGACCTGGTTGCCCTCGGGGTCGGTGAGCCCCTGCGGGTTCCACAGCAGGATCGGGCGGCCGTCGACCAGCCACGACCACGGCTCGGACTGCCACGGGTGCGGGGTCGACAGCCCGTTGTGGAACCGCAGCCACTCGGCGTGCATGTGCCACAGCGAGCGCAGCGCGCCCGGGACGAACGGGTAGGCGGTGTCCGGGTGCTGCTCGGCCCAGTGCCGGCCCTGCGAGCCCTCGCCGCGGAACCAGCCGGTGAAGGTCGCCAGGTAGGCGAGCACCGGCAGCAGGCCGAGGGCCCAGGCGGCACCCGGCAGACCGCGGCGCAGCGCCACGGCCGTCGGCCGGGCCACGCCCGCCTCGCGCCAGGCCGACCGGTCCCACCACAGCGAGAGCACCGCGAAGAAGGCCAGGAAGTAGACGCCGCTCCACTTGGTCGCGCAGGCGCAGCCGAACAGCACCCCGGCGGCCAGTCGCCAGGTCCGCGGCCCGAGCGGGAACCCGCTGCGGGTCACCCGGTCGGCGCCCTCGCGCACCCGGGCGCGCACCTGGTCCCGGTCGACCACCAGGCAGCTGACCGCGCACACCACGAACACCTGCAGGAAGACGTCGAGCAGCCCGATCCGGCCGAGGCTGAACGAGAGCCCGTCCAGCGCCAGCAGCAGCCCGGCCACCAGGCCGAGCAGCGTCGAGCCGGTCAGCCGGCGCGCCAGCCGGGTGAGGACGACGACGGCGATCGTGCCGGCCACCGCGCTGGGCAGCCGCCAGCCGAACGAGTCGTAGCCGAACAGCTGCTCACCGACCGCGATCAGCAGCTTGCCCAGCGGTGGGTGGACGATGAACGTGTAGCCGCGGTTGTACTCGTACCCGAGCTCCAGGAACTCCCGGGCCTCCGGCGGGTAGTACGCCTCGTCGAAGACCAGGTCCGCCGGGTAGCTGATGTCCCACAGCCGGGTCACCAGCGTGGCCACCCCGAGCACCGCGGTGAGCACGGCGGCCAGCCGGCGGTCGCCGGGCAGCGGCGGGGTGGACTGCCGGCGCGGCCGGGGGAGTGCCGGGCGGCGGCGCGGCCGCGGGTCCTCGGGAGCCGACTCCGTCCGCTCGGGGGTCAGCACCGCCATGGCCGTCAGGGTATGTGGCCGACCTGTCCGGTCCGCCGCGACAGGCCCCGTGACAGGCTCGGCGGCATGAGCGGACGACTGGTGCTCGGTGGTGCGCCGCTCGGGCAGCCCGGGGACGTCGGCCCGCGGCTGCGCGAGGTGCTGGCCACCGCCGACGTGCTCGCCGTCGAGGACACCCGCCGGCTGCACCGGCTGGCCGCCGACCTCGGGGTGACGTTCACCGGGCGGCTGGTCAGCTTCTACGAGTCGGTGGAGCAGGCCCGGCTGCCCGGGCTGGTGGCCGCGATGCGGGACGGCGCCACCGTGCTGCTGCTCACCGACGCCGGCATGCCCTCGGTCTCCGACCCGGGCTACACGCTGGTGCGGGCGGCGATCGAGGCCGACATCACCGTCACCTCGGTGCCGGGCCCGTCCGCCGTCGTCACCGCGCTGGCCGTCTCCGGGCTGCCCACCGACCGGTTCTGCTTCGAGGGCTTCCTGCCGCGCAAGGGCGGTGAGCGCCGGGCGGCGCTGGCCGCGCTGGCCGGTGAGCTCCGCACGATGGTGTTCTACGAGTCGCCGCACCGGCTCGCCGAGGCGCTGGCCGACGCCGCCGCGGCCTTCGGCGCCGACCGGCCCGCCGCCGTCTGCCGGGAGCTGACCAAGACCCACGAGGAGGTCCGCCGCGGGCCGCTGGGCGAGCTGGCGAGCTGGGCCGCCGAGGGCGTGCGCGGGGAGATCACCCTGGTCGTCGCGGGCGCCGTCGCCGGGCCGGTGTCGATGTCGGCGGCCGAGCTCGCCGCGGAGGTCGCCGCGGAGGAGGCCGCCGGCGCCGACCGCAAGGAGGCGATCCGGACCGTGGTGGGCCGAACAGGGTTGTCCCGCCGCGTCGTCTACGACGCCGTCGTCGCCGCCAAGGGAGCCTGAGGCATAGGTACCTTTACCGGCGTCCTGAGCCGCGATCCGCCGGTATTGGTACCTATGCCGGTGCCCTCAGCCGGCGTTCAGCTGCATCTGGCGTGCCCGGTAGACCTCGAGGACCTTGGCCCGGACGCCGTCCGGGTCCCGCAGCACGTCTGCGTAGGTGAACCGGAGCACCACCCAGCCGAGCGCGGCGAGTGCTCTGTCGCGGGCCAGGTCCTTGCGGCGGTCCTCCGGGGAGGTGTGGTGGGCCGCGCCGTCGAGTTCCACGGCGAGCTTGACCTCGGGGTACGCCCGGTCGAGCTTGATCCGGCCCGTCGGCAGCTCGACCGGGTGCTGCCCGACGCTCCGGGGGAGCGACCGGTGCTGGAAGACGCTGAGCACGCCGTGTGCCTCCAGCTCGCTCTCGCAGCCGTCGGCGATGAGCTCGATCGTCTGCCGCAGCGTTCGCCGCCCAGGGACGTTGGGTCGCTCGGCCAGCGACTCCCGCAGTTGGTGAGCCGTCACCAGTCGTCGGCGGGCGGTGTCGATGACCAGAGGACGGCGCTCGGGCACCGGCATCAGCGGCCAGGCATCGACGATCGAGCGGGGCAGGGCGGTGACACGAAGCCCGGACCGCTCGGTGCACTGCTCGGACTCAGGGTCGAAGCGCAGTCGGCGGTGGACCACCAGGTCGCTCGCCCCGGCCCGCTTGAGACCTTGGTCGACCGTGAGGTGGAGCGGCCGTTCCAGTCGTCGGAGTCCCCAGACGGCAAGTGCCGTCGTGTGACTCAATGCGGCAACCGGCCCTGCGTGCAGCAACGCCGCGCGCAGCACGGCCCGGTCGTCCGCTGCTCCGTCGGGCAGTCGGTAGACGTGCGGGAAGACCCGCGTGAGGTTCCGCCGTCCGATGTGTCCGTCGAGGACGACCGCCGGAACGGTCTCGAGCAGCTGCCTGCGCGTCGCCAGCCCGTCGTTGGCCTTCACTGTCTGCCGGATCGCTGAGCGCCAGTCCACCCGAGGAGGGTGCCCGGCGCAGCTCGGTCGCGAAGGGCCCGGACGCCGTCCTGTGGATGACCGAGCCGGCGCCGACCGTCGTCCCCTGGCCAAGGCATAGGTACCTATACGTGCACGTCAGCGCCTCAGATGCACGTATAGGTACCTATGCCTGGGACGGCGGCGGGGCTAGAGCCAGCCGCTGCGCTTGAAGCCGCGGTAGAGGAGGTAGCAGAGGCCGGCCATCAGGAGCAGCGCCAGGGGGTAGCCGAAGCGCCAGCTGAGCTCCGGCATGTGCTCGAAGTTCATCCCGTAGATGCCGGCGATCAGGGTGGGCGCGGCGATCAGGCCGGCGTAGGAGGAGATCCGGCGCATGTCGTCGTTCTGCGACACCGAGATCCGGGCCAGCGCCGCCTGCAGGATGTTGGACAGCAGCTCGTCGAGGCCGGCGACCTGGTCGCGCACCCGCAGGGCGTGGTCCTGGACGTCGCGGAAGTACGAGCGCATCGCGTCCGGCACCAGGTCGTTGGGCCGCTCGGCCAGGGTGGACAGCGGGATCTCCAGCGGCTGGACCGCCCGGCGCAGCTGCATCAGCTCCCGCTTCAGCTGGTAGATCCGCGGGGTGTCGTCGGTGCGGTCCGTGCTGAACACCGACGTCTCGAGCTCCTCGACGTCGTCCTCCACCGCCTCGGCCACCTCGACGAAGTGGTCGACCACCAGGTCGCTGACGGCGTAGAGCACCGCCGCCGGCCCCAGCCGCAGCAGGTCGGTCTGCCCCTCCAGGCTGTTGCGCAGGTCCTTCAGGCCGCCGTGGTCGCCGTGCCGGACGGTGATCACGTAATGGCTGCCGAGGAAGACCATCACCTCCCCGGTGTTCACCACCTCGCTGGTCGCGGTGAGCGCGCCGTGCTCCACGTACCGAGCGGTCTTCAGCACCATGAACAGGCTGTCGTCGTAGCTGTCCAGCTTGGGGCGCTGGTGCGCCTCGACGGCGTCCTCGACCGCCAGCGGGTGCAGCCCGTACACCGCGGCGATCCCGGCGAGCTCGGCCTCGGTGGGCTCGTGCAGCCCCAGCCACACGAAGCCGTCCTGCTCGACCGCCAGCCGCAGGGCCTCGTCGTGGGGGACCGGCGCGAGGCGCCGGCCGTCGACGTAGACGGCGCAGTCGACGACGAAGTCGGTGCCCGACCGGGCGGCCGGCGGCAGGCTCGGGGCACCGGCCGGGGGAGGTGTGCGCCGCACCTGGGGCAGGCGCGACCGCGTCCCGGACGAGCTGTCGGTGCTGGTCACCGGGGTCTCCTGGTTGCTCGTGCGCCTGCTCGGTCGACCCGGCGCGTGACCTGCTGAGGGTAGGCATGCGAGATGTGCGCACCCGTGGGACGCTCCCCGAACCGATGATCACCAGTCGGCCGGCGCACCAGAGCGCGGGCCGCTCGAGAGGGGTTCCAGTGGCCACCAACAAGGCCCGGGTCAAGAGCGTCGAGGAGTCGATCCGCGACACCGAGGAGCCTGACCACCAGCTCAAGAAGAACCTCTCCGCCCTGGACCTCACGGTCTTCGGCGTGGGCGTGATCATCGGCACCGGCATCTTCGTGCTCACCGGCGAGGTGGCGAAGACCACCGCAGGCCCGGCCGTGGCGCTCTCGTTCGTGGTCGCCGGCATCGTCTGCGGGCTCGCCGCCCTCTGCTACGCCGAGTTCGCCTCGACCGTGCCGGTCGCCGGCTCGGCCTACACGTTCTCCTACGCCACGCTCGGCGAGCTGATCGCCTGGATCATCGGGTGGGACCTCGTGCTCGAGCTCGCGCTCGGCGCCGCGACGGTCGCGGTCGGCTGGTCGGGCTACCTCAACCAGCTGCTCGGTGACCTCGGCATCCCGCTGCCCACGTCGATCGCGGGCGAGGAGGCGACGGTCAACATCCCGGCCATCGTGATCGTCGCGATCATGACCTCGGTGCTCGTCCTCGGGATCAAGTTCTCCTCCCGGGTCACCTCGGTGATCGTGGCCATCAAGCTCGCGATCGTGCTGCTGGTGATCGTGGTCGGCCTCTTCTACGTGAAGGCCGCCAACTACACGCCCTTCATCCCGCCGGCCGAGCCCACCGAGACCGGCAGCGGCTGGAGCGCACCGCTGATCCAGACGCTGTTCGGCTTCGCCCCCAGCACCTTCGGGGTGGGCGGCATCCTCGCCGGCTCCGCCATCGTCTTCTTCGCCTTCATCGGCTTCGACATCGTGGCCACCGCCGCCGAGGAGACCAAGGAGCCCAAGCGCGACCTGCCCCGCGGCATCCTCGGCTCGCTGGCGATCTGCACGCTGCTCTACGTCGCCGTCTCGCTGGTCGTGGTGGGCATGCAGAAGTACACCGACCTGTCGACCGAGGCGCCGCTGGCCGACGCCTTCCGCAGCGTCGGGCTGCCGTTCCTGTCCGGGGCCATCTCCGTCGGCGCGCTCGCCGGGCTGACCTCCGTCGTGATGATCCTGATGATGGGCCAGTCCCGGGTGCTGTTCGCGATGAGCCGGGACCACCTGCTGCCGCCGGCCCTCGGCGCCGTGCACCCCAAGCACGGGACGCCGTACAAGATCACGCTGATCACCGGGGCGTTCGTCGCGCTGCTGGCCGGGTTCATCCCGCTCGGCGTGCTGGCCGAGCTGGTCAACATCGGCACGCTGTTCGCCTTCGTGCTGGTCTCGATCGGCGTCATCGTGCTGCGGCGGACCCGCCCCGAGCTGCCGCGCTCCTTCCGCGTGCCGCTGGTGCCCGTGCTCCCGATCGTCTCCGCGCTGGCCTGCATCTACCTGATGCTCAACCTCCCCGGTGAGACCTGGGCCCGGTTCGCTGTCTGGATGGTGCTCGGCGTCGTCGTCTACTACGCCTACGGCCGCCGGAACTCCCGGTTCTCCGTCAGGGGCGCGGCCGAGCGCCAGGCGGCCGGCCAGCAGGCCGGCGGGGAGCGGTGACGGCGGGGCCTCACCCCCCGGGGTGAGGCCCGGCCCGCCCGTCCTCCGGGGGGACGGCGCGGCACCCGACCTGATCAGGGACACCCGTCCCCGGTCAGGAGGTCCCCGTGCCGAGCGCCCTCGTCGACGCCCGCACCACACTGGTCGCCCCCGCGACCCGGTCGCCGCGCCGGCTGCCGGCCCCGGTCGCGGCCGCGGCAGCGCTCGCGGTGCTCCAGTCCCTCGGCCTGCTCGCGCTCGGTCTGACCAGCCTGGACGGCGTCTTCGGCACCGGCGTGCGGCCGGACGGCCTGCTCGTCGCCGTCACGCTGGTGCTGCTCGCCGGCTGGGTCGTGCTGTGCGCCGGCGGCGGGGCCAGCCTGGTCGACGGCGCGGGCCGCCAGCTGCTCGTCGCGGTCGCCTGCGGCGAGATCGTGCTGCTGCTCGTGCTCGCCGTCGCCGGCGTGCTCGGCGCGGACGGCGTCTGGGTGCTCGCGCTCGGCCCGCTGCGGGCGCTGCCCGTGCCGGCCCTGGCGCTGCTCACCCTCGGCGTGCCCACCGCGAAGCTGCTGCTGGCCACGGCCCCGTCGTCCGCGGCGTGGGTGGCCGCGGGTGGCCGGCCGCGGACCCCCCGTCCGGCCGTGGACGGGGAGCGCCGCGTGCTGCGCGGGGTCACCGTGGCCTGCATCGGGCTCGCCCTGACCGGCGTCGCCGTGCTCGGCGGCCCGGCCGCTCCCGTGGCACCGCCGAGCACCGCCGCCGTCGTCGACGGCACCTGACCCGGGGAACCGCCGGAAGCCGCTGGACGGCGGTCACTACCCTCAGGCCGTGACAGATCGGCACATCCTCACCGCCGTCGCCTGGCCCTACGCCAACGGCCCGCGGCACATCGGGCACGTCTCGGGTTTCGGCGTCCCCTCCGACGTCTTCAGCCGGTACCACCGGATGGCCGGCGACAAGGTGCTGATGGTGAGCGGCACCGACGAGCACGGGACGCCGATCACCGTCGCCGCCGACGCCGAGGGCGTGACCCCGCGGGAGATCGCCGACCGGAACAACCGGGTCATCGTGCAGGACCTGCAGAGCCTCGGGCTGAGCTACGACCTGTTCACCCGGACGACGACGGTCAACCACCGCTCGGTGAGCCAGGAGATCTTCCTCGGGCTGCTGAAGAACGGCTACGTCTTCCCGCAGACCACGCTCGGCGCGATCAGCCCGTCGACCGGGCGCACGCTGCCCGACCGCTACATCGAGGGCACCTGCCCGATCTGCGGCTACGACGGCGCCCGCGGCGACCAGTGCGACAACTGCGGCAACCAGCTCGACCCGACCGACCTGATCAACCCGGTCAGCCGGATCAACGGCGAGACGCCGAAGTTCGTGGAGAGCGAGCACTACTTCCTCGACCTGCCGGCCTTCGCCCGGGCCCTGGGCGACTGGCTGGCCACCCGCACCAACTGGCGCTCCAACGTCCTGAACTTCAGCGTCAACCTGCTCGAGGACCTCAAGCCGCGCAGCTACACCCGGGACATCGACTGGGGCGTTCCGGTGCCGCTGGACGGCTGGCGGGACCGCGACGACAAGCGGATCTACGTCTGGTTCGACGCGGTGGTCGGCTACCTGTCGGCGTCCATCGAGTGGGCCCGCCGCTCCGGTGACCCCGAGGCGTGGCGGCAGTGGTGGCAGACGCCGGACTCGGCCGCCTACTACTTCATGGGCAAGGACAACATCGTCTTCCACGCCGAGATCTGGCCCGCGCAGCTGCTGGGCTACAACGGCGAGGGCGACAAGGGCGGGACGCCGGGGTCCTACGGCCGGCTCAACCTGCCCACCGAGGTGGTGTCGAGCGAGTTCCTGACCATGGAGGGGCGCAAGTTCTCCTCCTCGCGCAACGTCGTCATCTACGTGCGCGACTTCCTCGCCCGCTACGACGCCGACGCGCTGCGCTACTTCATCGCCGTCGCCGGCCCGGAGAACCAGGACACCGACTTCACCTGGGCGGAGTTCCTGCGCCGCAACAACGACGAGCTGGTCGCCGGCTGGGGCAACCTGGTCAACCGCTCGGTGTCGATGGCGGCCAAGAACATCGGCGCCGTCCCGACCCCGGGGGAGCTGACCGACGCCGACCGCGCGCTGCTGGCCACCACGTCGGGGGCGTTCTCCGCCGTCGGCGACCTGCTGGCCCGCAACCGGCAGAAGGCCGCCGCCACCGAGGCGATGCGGATCGTGGGCGAGGCGAACAAGTACCTCTCCGACCAGGCGCCGTGGAAGCTCAAGGAGGACCCGGCCCGCCGGGACACCGTGCTGCACACCGCGCTGCAGGCGATCAAGGACTGCAACACGCTGCTCACGCCGTTCCTCCCGCACTCCTCGCAGCAGGTGCACGAGCTGCTCGGCGGGACCGGGACCTGGTCGGTGGCCCCGCGCATCGACGAGGTCACCGACCTCGACGACGGGTCGCCGTACCCGATCATCACCGGGTCCTACGGCGAGGCGCAGGCGGTCTGGGCGTCCACGCCGCTGGCCCCGCCGGGCACCCCGCTCGCCGCGCCCACGCCGGTCTTCACCAAGCTCGACCCCTCGATCGTCGAGGAGGAGCTGGCCCGGCTCGAGGCCGGTGGGAAGAGCAGCACGGACGGCGAGGCGTGAGCCGGTCGACCGCCGCGCGCGCCAACCGGCGGGGCGATCCGGTCCCGTCCCCGGAGCCGCTGCCGGCGCCGGCGGTCGACAGCCACACCCACTTCGACTTCGCCGTCGGCGGGGAGGACCGCCGGCCGGAGGACGCCGACGTCGACGCGGCCATCGACGCCGCGGTGGCGGTCGGCGTCCCGCGGCTGGTGCAGACCGGGGTGGACGTCGCCTCGTCGCAGTGGTCGGCCGCGCTGGCCGAGCGCCGTCCGGAGGTGCTCGCCGCCGTCGCGCTGCACCCGAACGACGCCGGGGCGGGTGCGGCGAGCGAGACGGCGCTGGCCGAGATCGACCGGCTCGCGGCGCTGCCGCGGGTGCGGGCGGTGGGGGAGACCGGCCTGGACCGGTACCGCACCGGCGAGGACGGCTGGGCGGCGCAGGAGGCGTCGTTCCGGGCGCACATCGACATCGCCAAGCGGCACGGGCTGGCGCTGCAGATCCACGACCGGGACGCGCACCAGGAGATCCTCCGGGTGCTGGAGGAGGAGGGGCCGCCGGAGCACGTCGTCTTCCACTGCTTCTCCGGCGACGCCGGCTTCGCCCGGCAGTGCATCGACCGGGGGTACGTGCTGTCGTTCGCCGGCACGCTGACCTTCGCGAACGCCGGCTACCTGCGGGAGGCCGCGGCCAGCACGCCGCTGGACCAGCTGCTCACCGAGACCGACGCGCCGTTCCTCACGCCGATGCCGCACCGCGGGCGGCCGAACGCCGCCCGGCTCGTGCCGCTGACGGTGCGCGCCCTGGCGGAGGTCACCGGCACCGACCTCGAGCAGCTCTGCGCCACCCTCTCCGCCACCGCCGAACGGGTCTTCGGCAGCTGGTGACCAGCGGTCCCCGCGACGGGGGCCGCGGGCGGTACCGCCTCGCCGGGGATCCGGGGCACACTGGGCGCGTGGGCCGCCTCATCGCCGTCGTGCTCTTCATCGCCCTGCTCGCGCCGGCCGGACTGCTGGCCCGGGCCTGGTCGCTGGCCTCCGGTCGCCGGGCGGTCGCGTCGGCCGCCGTGGAGTTCGTGCCGACCACGCCCCCGGCGACGGCCCAGCTGGCCCGGCAGGCCGCCCACGGCCGCCGGGTCCGCAAGCTCGGGTTCGCCCTCGGCGTGGCCCTGGTGGTGCTGTCGGTCGTCCTCTTCGCCGAGGCGTCGGTCTTCCTGTGGGTGCCCGCCCTGGCCGTCGGCCTGCTCGCCGGCGTGCTGCTGGCCGAGGCGACCCGCCCGCGGGCCCGCTGGGCGCTCAGCGACCCGCCCCGCCGACCCCGCCGCGGGGAGCAGATCTCGCCGGGGCTGCTGTGGACCATGCGCGGCACCGTCGCGGGCGACGTCCTCGCGGCGCTGTGGCTGGCCGACGACCTGGGCACCGCACCGACCGTGATCGCCCTGGCGGTGCCGCTGGCCGGGTGGCTGCTCGCCGAGGCCGCGCTGCTGCGGGTGCTGGCGCGCCCGCTGCCCGCCGAGGGGGCCGACGTGCCGATCGACGAGGCGCTGCGCACCTGGACCGCTCACCTGGTGGTCGCCGCGGCGACGGTGCTGTCGGTCCTGCCGCTCGGCGCGCTGCTGCTGCGCGCGGCGATCGACCTCGACGACCGCATCGCCGGCGACGGGGCCGGGCTGCTCCCGGTCGCCCTGGTCGCCGGCGGCTTCACCGCGATCCTGGCCGGGTTGGTGGTCGCCGGCTTCCTGGTCACCTGGCTGCGCCCGGTGCAGCAGACCTCGCACGCGCTGGCCTGAGGTGGCCCGGTACCCAGCTCGTCCCAAGATCATCGTGTGGGCTTCCCCACGTGGTCACCCGGTGGTCTGAGCGTCCAGCACGGCGTGTGCCTCACGGTGCGTGTCGGCGCGCCTCCAGAGCGACTGGTCGACATGGTGGTTTCTTGATCAGGCACCGTTGTCTTCCGAAGGCGTTCGTTATCGTGTCGTGACCGACCAGCCGGGGTGGGGAACACCTGGGCGACCGGTCCGCCGGTCCGGAGAACTCCCGGACCCGGACCACCGTCGGGCCGTGCGATGCCGGGCGCCACCTCGGGTGGGGTCCCGCTGGCTGCTGCCCGCGTTCCCCTGCCCGGGTCCAGTGACCCGTGGATGTGTTGTGCGCCGATCCGTGAAGCTCAGTCTCCTCGCCCTGGTCCTGCTGGGCCTGGTGGGCGGTTCTGCCGCCTGGTTCCTCGCCCAGAAGACGGTGACGATCACCGTCGACGGCCAGGCGCGCGAGGTCACCACCTACGCCGACACGGCGGGTGAGGTGCTGGCCGACGAGGGGCTGGAGCTCGCGTCGCACGACGTCGTCCTGCCCGCCCAGGACGCCGCCGTCGACGACGGCGACACCATCGTGCTCAACCGTGCGCGGCCGCTGTCGCTGACCGTCGACGGCGTGCGCAGCCAGGTCTACACGACCGCGCTGTCGGTCGACGGCGCGCTCGACGAGCTCGGCTACCGCGCGGAGAACCTGGTCCTGTCGGCCAGCCGCAGCGAGCGCCTCCCGCTGGACGGCATGGACCTCTCGATCGCCACCGCCAAGGACGTCACCCTCGTCGCCGACGGCCGGCAGCAGGTGGTCACCACCACCGCGCAGACCGCCGGCGAGCTGCTGGCCGAGCAGGGCATCACCCTCTCGCCGACCGACCGCACCTCGCTCTACCCGGCCCAGCCGCTGCTGGACGCGATGGTGCTGCGGGTGACCCGGGTGCAGGTCGAGGACGTCACCGAGGTGCAGCCGGTGGACTACGCCACCGTCGAGACCGACGACCCCGAGGCCTACGAGGGCGACCGCACGGTCACCCAGGAGGGCGTCGAGGGCGAGCAGACCGTCACCTGGCGGGTCACCCGCACCGACGGCGTCCAGACCGGCCGCGAGCAGGTCGGCGTCGCCGTCACCACGCCGCCGGTCGACGAGCTGGTCAGCGTGGGCACCAAGGAGCAGCCGGTCGCCGCCGCCAGCACCGCGGTGGTCTCGGCCGACGGCCTGAACTGGGCCGCGCTGGCCCAGTGCGAGTCCGGCGGCCGGCCGAACGCGGTCAGCGCCAGCGGCACCTACCGCGGCATGTACCAGTTCTCCCGGGCCACCTGGGCCGGCGTGGGTGGCACCGGTGACCCGGCCGCCGCCTCCGTGGCCGAGCAGACGATGCGTGCGCAGATGCTCTACGCGCGCAGTGGTGCCGGCCAGTGGGGCTGCGGCAGCCACCTCTTCGACTGAGCGACGAACTGAGCACCGACCCCGAGCACGGCGACGGCCTGCTGGGCCCGGCCGCGATCCGCGACCTGGCCCAGCAGCTCGAGCTGCGACCGACCAAGACCCTCGGCCAGAACTTCCTGCACGACGCCAACACCATCCGGCGGATCGTGCGCACCGCCGACCTCGGCCCGGACGACGTCGTCTGCGAGGTCGGCCCGGGGCTGGGCTCGCTGACCCTCGGTCTGCTGCCGGCCTGCGCGCACGTCACCGCCGTGGAGATCGACCCGATGCTGGCCGAGCAGCTGCCGCGGACGGTCGCCGACCGGCTGCCCCGGTACGCCGACCGGCTGACCGTGGTGACCGCGGACGCGCTGCGGGTCACCGAGCTGCCCGGACCGCCGCCCACCGCGCTGGTGGCGAACCTGCCGTACAACATCGCCGTCCCGGTGCTGCTGCACCTGCTGGAGCTGCTGCCCTCGCTGCGCAGCGCGCTGGTGCTGGTGCAGGCGGAGGTGGCCGACCGGCTCGCCGCCGGGCCGGGGACGCCGTCCTACGGCGTGCCGAGCGTGAAGGCGGCCTGGTACGCCGACGTGCGCCGGGCCGGCAACGTCCCCCGGCCGGTGTTCTGGCCGGTGCCCAACGTCGACTCCGGGCTGGTCGCGCTCACCCGGCGGCCGTCGCCGCCCGGGGACCGGGCCGCCACCTTCGCCGCCGTCGACGCCGCCTTCGCCACCCGGCGCAAGGGGCTGCGCGCGGCGCTGGCGCGCTGGGCGGGGAGCCCCGCGGCGGCCGAGGTCCGGCTGCGCGCGGCCGGCATCGACCCCACCACCCGGGGCGAGCAGCTCTCGGTGACCGACTTCGCCCGGCTGGCCGCCACCGCCCCCGTGCCCGACGGGGGGCGGTAGCGCGTGCGTCGACCGGCAGGCAGGGTGGCCCGGTGAGGAACGCGACGTCCGGTGGACCCGGCAGGCTGGCCGGCAACGGCGCCGTCGCCGCGCGGGCACCGGCGAAGGTCAACGTGCACCTGGGCGTCGGGAAGCTGCGCCCGGACGGCTACCACGAGCTGCAGACGGTGTACCTCGCCGTCTCGCTGTTCGACACGGTCACCGTGCGGCGCGCCGAGGGGCTCTCGCTCACCGTCCGCGGTGAGGGTGCCGGCGACGGCCGCGGCCCGTCGAGCGTGCCGCTGGACCGGCGGAACCTGGTCTGGCAGGCCGCGGAGCTGCTGGCCCGGCACGCGGGCATCTCGGCCGACGCGGACCTGGAGATCGACAAGACGATCCCGGCCGCCGCCGGGCTGGCCGGGGGCAGCGCGGACGCCGCCGCGGCGCTGGTCGCCCTGGACGCCCTCTGGGGCACCCGGGCCACCCGCGGCGACCTCGCCACGCTCGCCGCGCAGCTGGGCAGCGACGTGCCGTTCAGCCTGCTCGGCGGGGTCGCCCTGGGCACCCACCGCGGCGAGCGGTTGTCCCCGGTGCTGGCCCGCCGGCGGTGGGACTGGGTGCTGGGCATCGCCGGGGACGGGTTGTCGACCCCGGCCGTCTACGCCGAGCTCGACGAGATGCGGGCGGCCGGGACGCTGCCCGACGGTGCGGAGCTGGCCTCGACCGAGCCGGTCATCGCCGCGCTGCGCAGCGGACCGACGCAGGCGCTGGCGGCCGCGCTCAGCAACGACCTGCAGCCCCCGGCGATCCGGCTGCGCCCGGAGCTGCGCCGGGCGCTGCGGGCCACCTCGGACGCCGGTGCGCGCGCCGCGCTGGTCAGCGGGTCGGGGCCGACCGTGGCCGGGCTGGCCGACGACGAGGACACCGCCGTGCGGCTGGCCGCCGAGCTCGCCGGCGCCGGCGTCTTCCGGACGGTCCGTGCGGTGCACGGGCCGGTGCACGGGGCCCGGCTCGTCGGCTGAACCCCGGACCGGCGCCGGCCGTGACCCACGGGGCGCGAGGGGCGGCCGGCCCGCCCGCGACCGGAGTGCTGGGTGCCCGGACCGGGACCCGGCCCTAGGCTCACGGGCGGGGCACCGGTGGTCCACCGGCGTCCCGCGCCGTCGCACCGCCGGTGCGCGACCGCTCCGTGCGGCCCGCCCGGCGATGGGGGATGGGGTAATCGGCAGCCCGCCGGCCTTTGGAGCCGGGAAGTCTCGGTTCGAGTCCGAGTCCCCCAGCCAGTCCGCGCCGCCGGCCCGCCGTGGCCGGTGCCCCGCCGCGTCCGCACCACCCGCCACCGCGAGGAGAACCGTGAGCCTGCCCCAGACCCCGCCCACCGCCGGCCCCGGCGGCGACGTCGGCGCCGTCGTCGTCCTCGCCGCCGGCCAGGGCACCCGGATGCGCTCGGCCACCCCCAAGGTGCTGCACCGGCTCGGTGGCCGGTCGATGCTCGGGCACGTGCTGGCCGCGGCCGCCCCGCTGGGCGCCGCCCGCACCGTCGTCGTCGTCGGCTCCGGCCGGGAGATGGTGACCGAGCACCTGGCGGACGTCGCGCCGGAGGCCGCCGCCGTCGTCCAGGAGCAGCAGCTCGGCTCCGGGCACGCCGCGGCGGTCGCGCTCGACGCCCTCGGCGAGGTCTCCGGCGCGGTGCTCATCGTCAACGGCGACGCCCCGCTGCTGCGCGCCGAGACGCTCAGCACGCTGGTGCAGGCCCACCGGGACGCCGGCGCGGCACTCACCGTGCTCACCGCCGAGGTCGCCGACCCGACCGGGCTGGGCAGGATCGTCCGGGACGGCGACGGCGGCGTGCGGGCCATCGTCGAGGAGCGGGACGCCGACCCCGCCACCCGCGCCATCGCCGAGGTCAACGCCGGCGTCTACGTCGGGGACGCCGCCGCCGTGCGGGAGGCGCTCAGCCGGGTCGGCGCCGCGAACGACCAGGGCGAGATCTACCTGACCGACGTCCTCGGGCTGCTTGTCTCCGACGGGCGCCCGGTGGGCGGCCACCGCGCGGACGACGCCGCCGACACGCTGGGCTGCAACGACCAGCGCGAGCTCGCCGACCGGCGCCGCACGCTCAACGACCGGGTGCTCGACCGGCTGATGCGCGCCGGCGTGGTGGTCGTCGACCCGATGACCACCTGGGTCGACGTCACCGCCGACGTCGCGGCCGAGGCCGTGCTGCAGCCGGGCACCCAGCTGCTCGGCGCCACGACCGTCGGCGCCGGCGCGGTGGTCGGGCCGGACACCACGCTGCTGGACACCGAGGTCGGCGAGGGCGCCTCGGTCGTCCGCTCGCACGTCACCCTGTCGGTGGTCGGCCCCGCCGCCAGCGTCGGCCCGTTCAGCTACCTGCGCCCGGGCACCGAGCTGGCCCGCGCCGCGAAGGTGGGCGCCTTCGTCGAGACCAAGAACGTCCAGGTCGGTGAGGGCTCCAAGGTGCCGCACCTGTCCTACGTCGGGGACGCCACCATCGGGCGGGGGTCGAACGTGGGCGCGGCGACGGTGTTCGTCAACTACGACGGCGTCGCCAAGCACCGCACCGAGATCGGCGACCACGTGCGGATCGGCTCGGACACGATGCTCGTGGCTCCGCTCACCGTGGGCGACGGCGCGTACACCGCCGCCGGGTCGGTGATCACCGAGGACGTGCCGCCCGGCGCGATGGCCGTCGCCCGGGCGCACCAGCGCAATGTGGCAGGCTGGGTGAGCCGACGGCGTCCGGGGACGCCCTCGGCAGAGGCCGCCGCGGCGGCCGGTGGTGCACCGGCCGACGACGCAGCGGACACTCGACCTGCACAGTCCGAGGGTGGCCGCCACGCGGCCACCGCGGGGGACGACGACCACCAGGGACGGCGATGAGCGCGATCCGGCAGACCACCAACAAGAGCCTGATGCTCTTCTCGGGGCGGGCCTACCCCGAGCTGACCACGGAGATCGCCGGTCACCTGGGGGTGACCCCGACCCCGACCGCCTCCTACGAGTTCGCCAACGGTGAGCTCTTCGTGCGGTTCGAGGAGTCGGTGCGCGGCTGCGACGCCTTCGTCGTGCAGAGCCACACCGCACCGATCAACACCTGGCTCATGGAGCAGCTGATCATGGTCGACGCGCTCAAGCGCGCCTCGGCCAAGCGGATCACCGTCGTCGCACCGTTCTTCCCCTACGCCCGGCAGGACAAGAAGCACCGCGGCCGGGAGCCGATCTCCGCCCGGCTCGTCGCCGACATGTTCAAGACCGCGGGCGCCGACCGGCTGATGGCCGTCGACCTGCACACCGCGCAGATCCAGGGCTTCTTCGACGGCCCGGTCGACCACCTCTTCGCGATGGACCTGCTCATCGAGGACGTCAAGAAGAAGTGGGGCGACCGCGACCTCACCGTCGTCTCGCCGGACTCCGGCCGCGTCCGGGTCTCCGAGCGGTGGAGCGACAAGCTCGGCGGCACGCCGCTGGCTTTCATCCACAAGACGCGGGACGTCACCCGCCCCAACGAGGTCGTCGCCAACCGCGTCGTCGGTGAGGTCGAGGGCCGGGTCTGCATCCTGGTCGACGACATGATCGACACCGGCGGCACCATCGTGAAAGCCGCCGACACCCTCTTCGCCGCCGGCGCCGCCGACGTGATCATCGCCGCCACCCACGGCGTGCTCTCCGGCCCGGCGATCGACCGGCTCAAGAACAGCCGGGTCAGCGAGGTGCTCGTCACCAACACGCTGCCGATCGAGCCGGCCCGCCAGTTCGACAAGCTGACCGTGCTGTCGATCGCCCCGCTGCTCGCCCGGGCCATCAAGGCAGTGTTCGAGGACGGCTCGGTGACGAGCTTGTTCGACGGGGCTTCGTAGGACTGTCGCCCTTCGGGCTTCCACCGCGGCCAGGAGCCGTTCCCCAGCTGCGTTGAGCCGTTGGTGCGGCGTCGTCAGGGACCCTCCGGGCCCCGTGACGGCGCCGCCGGCCCGGGCTGCGGTCCCGGGCGGGAGCCTCCGGCCCCGCGCCCGGTCCCGCAGACGCCCCTCCGGGGCGGCGGCCCGGGTCCCTCATGGTCCTGCCGTGCTCTCGCGCGCTGAAGCACCGCGCTTTCTGGCGCGAAAGCGCGGTGCTTTGTCGCGCGAAAGCGCGGTGGGGGTGTCGTGTAACCTCTCTTGTGCTGCCCGGCGAGGGAGGCGGTTCGTCCGCGCTCCGTGATCGACGTGCGTCTGCCCTCCAGGGTGTGCCGCGCTCGTGCGCCGGCCGCACAGACCCGATCCACCCTGTTGAGGAGCACACCACCGTGGCTGACTTCCGCCTCGTCGCCGAGCCCCGCACCGAGTTCGGCAAGGGCAGCGCCCGCCGGACCCGCCGGGCCGGGCGCGTCCCCGCCGTCATGTACGGGCACGGCCAGGACGTCGTCCACCTGTCCCTGCCGGCCCGCGAGTTCGCCGCCGCGCTGCGCAACGGTGGCACCAACGTGCTGCTGACCGTCGTCCTGGACGGCAAGGAGCAGCTGGCGCTGACCAAGGCCGTGCAGCGCGACCCGCTGACCCGCGTCCACGAGCACGTCGACCTGCTGGTCGTCCGCCGCGGCGAGCTGACCACCGTCGACGTCCCGGTGATCATCGTCGGTGACCCCGCGCCGGACACGATCAGCAACCACCAGCTGAACACCGTCTCGCTCGAGGCCGACGCCACCAACCTGCCCGAGTCGATCGAGGTCGACATCACCGGCCGCACCGCGGGCAACGGCATCACCGCCGGCGAGCTGCCGCTGCCGGCCGGCGCCACCCTGCTCACCGACCCCGAGGCGCTGGTCATCGGCTTCCTCGGCGCGCCGACCGCTGCGCAGCTCGAGGAGGAGCTCGCCGAGGCCGAGGCCGAGGCCGGCATCGAGCGCGACGAGTCCGACGCCGACGGCGACGTCGTGGGCGAGCCCTCCGACCAGGGCGGCGGCGAGTCCATCGAGGCCGCCGACTCCGACGAGTCCTGAGCGGACCGCTGAGCGAGAGCACGGCCCGCAGGGGCGCCGGCACTGCCGGCGCCCCTGCGGCGTCTCCTGAACCGGTCTCCGAGGGGCCGTTCCTCGTCGTCGGCCTGGGCAACCCCGGACCGGGCTACGCCGGCAACCGGCACAACGTCGGCGCGATGGTGCTGGCCGAGCTCGCCGCCCGCGCCGGCGCCAAGCTGTCCACCGGCAAGGGGCCCCGCGCCCGGGCGCTGTCGGCGGAGGGCAGGCTCGCCGGTCGCCGCGTCGTGCTGGCGCAGCCGCTCACCTACATGAACGAGTCGGGCGGCCCGGTGCGCGGGCTGCTGGACTACCACCACCTGCCGGCCACCGACCTGGTCGTGGTGCACGACGAGCTGGACCTCCCGTTCGAGACGGTCCGGCTCAAGCGCGGCGGGGGAGAGGGCGGGCACAACGGCCTGCGCTCGATCTCCCGCTCGACCGGGACCAAGGACTACCTGCGGGTGCGGGTCGGCATCGGCCGGCCCCCCGGCCGGCAGGACCCCGCCGACTTCGTGCTCAAGGACTTCTCCGCCACCGAGCGCAAGACCCTCGAGCTGCTGGTCGGCGAGGCCGCCGACGCCACCGAGCTGCTGCTCGAGCGGGGCCTGGAGACCGCCCAGAACCAGGTGCACCCCAGGAGCTGACCGGTCAGCCTCCCGCGGCCTCTGGGGTGTAGGCCCAGGCCTTGACGTAGTCGATCTGGACCCGGCCGGCGGTCGAGGCGTCCGGCTCCTCGGCCTCGGTCTGCATCGACCAGTACATCGGCACCGAGGGGATGGCCAGCGGGTCGGTCGTCGTCCTGCTCTGGCCGTCGAGGACGAAGGTCAGCGAGTCCGGGCGCCACTCGATGACCGCGGTGTGCCAGTTCTGCGGCGACCCGTCGAAGCGCTGCGCCCACTGGTTGACCGCCGGCGTCGGGCCGATCTGGTGGGAGAACCCCATGATCCAGTCGCCGGGGTCCAGTCCCGTCTCGGGGAAGTCGATCTCGCCGTCGGTCCAGTCGTTGTCGGCCGGCCAGAGCAGCCAGGAGAAGTGGTACCCCGGCACCACGTCGGCACGGAAGCGGACCTCGTAGCGCCCGTAGGTCTGCACGTGCGGCACCGGCGTGATGGAGACGACGAGCGCCTCGCCGTCCTCGGTGTGCAGGTTCTCCGTCAGCACCCCGTCGGCGACCGTGACCACGCGGCTGCTGTCGTAGAGACCCGGCCCGGTCGTGTCGTTCCAGCCGTCGTAGTCGGCCCAGCCGGGGTAGCGGTCGGCGAACTCGCCGAGCGCGGCGGGGGTGTCGAAGCCCTGGTCGATCAGCGGCGTCCACTCGGCGCCCAGCGGAGCGGGGACCGGCGCCGGGGCTGGCGTCGCCGGTGCGGGCACCGGCGGTACGGGGCTGCTGGTCGCCGCGGGTGAGGCCGGCGACGGCGACGCCGCCTGGGTCCGCTGACCCGCCGTGGTCAGCGAGACCACGACCACCAGCACGGGCACCAGGGCCCAGGGGAGCCAGCGACGTGCACCGGCCGGTCTCGAACTGCCGGGGCCGTTCCCCCGGTGGTGTTCTCTTTCGCGCACAGGTCCGCCCTCTCGTCCCCTGCATGCTCATCCGACGCCGGAGCGTGAGGAGCCGATCGGGGACCTGCTCACCCGGACGTGTGCCCGGTTCGTCCCCGATCGGGGGAAGGGCGGGCTGCGGGGACCCGATCGGGGAGCCGGGACGCCGGTCGGATGACGCTCCGTGTCCGGTCGGGTGGTCCTTCCCTGGCAGCCTGCCCCTTCGGGTGACGACATGTTGTCCGAGCGGTGACCGGCTGTGATGGTCACTGTGCGTCGCCACAGGGAGCCGATGCCGCACCGATGCGGCCGGCTCCCGGCGACGTGATGACAGGAAGTCACCGACCAGGTCCTAGGGGGACACGTTGCTGCTGGAACGCGCTGAGGCCGTGTCGGTCGTCGATCCCGTCGCAGGTGCGCTGCGCAGCGCGGGGTCGATCGACCGGCTGCCCACCCCCACCACCCCGCGCGACCCCTGGGCCGCCCGGCACCGCCGCCGGCTGGTCGGCGCCGAGGTCGTCCTCGCGGCCGCCGCGGCGCTGGTGGTGCTGGTCGCCCACGACGGCGTGGTGCCGCCGGCCGGTGGCCTGTTCTGGGCCAGCGTCTCTCTCGTCCTCGCCTGGCCGCTGCTGCTCGCCGTGACCGGCGCCTACGAGGAGCGCACGTTCGGCATCGGCAGCGACGAGTTCCACCGGATCGGCCGCGCCGGCCTGCTGCTGCTGGCCGGGCTGGGCTTCCTCAGCTATGCCGCCGAGCTCGACCTCAGCCGCGGACTGGTCGTCGTCGGCGTCCCGGCGCTGGCCCTGGCCACCGTCGTCGAGCGGTACGGCGCCCGCCACCTCCTGCACCGCCAGCGGCTGCAGGGCCGGTGCGTCAAGCGGGTCGTGGTCGTCGGCCGGGGCGGCGCCGTCCTGGAGCTGGTCGACCGGCTCTCCCGCACCTCGCACGCCGGGCTGCAGGTCGTCGCCGCCTGCGTGACGCCCGACGACCGGGCCCGGGTCGCGCGGGTGGTCGGCCTGCCGGTCGCCGGCCTGGACGACGTGGTCGCCACCGCCGCCCGGGTGCAGGCCGACACCATCGCGGTGACCTCGGCCAGCGAGACCGCCGCGCAGTACCTGCGGTCGCTGTCCTGGCAGCTCGAGGGCACCGGGCTGGAGCTCCTGGTCGCGCCCGGCCTCGTCGAGGTCGCCGGCCCGCGGCTGCACATCCGGCCCTTCGACGGGCTGCCGCTGCTGGCCGTCGAGCAGCCCCGGTTCGAGGGGTGGCGCCGGGTGGTCAAGACGGTGCTGGACCGCTCGGTCGCGCTCGGCGCGCTGCTCGTGCTGGCCCCGCTGTTCGGCGCCCTCGCGCTGGCCGTGCGGCTGACCAGCCCCGGCGGCGTCTTCTACCGGCAGGAGCGGATCGGCCTGAACGGCGAGCCGTTCACGATGCTCAAGTTCCGCAGCATGGTGTCCGGTGCCGACCAGCAGGTGGCCGGGCTCTCCGACGGCAACGACGCCGACGGCCTGCTGTTCAAGATGCGCTCCGACCCGCGGGTGACCCCGGTCGGCCGCTGGCTGCGCCGGCTCTCCCTGGACGAGCTGCCGCAGCTGGTCAACGTGCTCACCGGCACGATGTCGCTGGTGGGCCCGCGCCCCCCGCTGCCGCAGGAGGTGGCCCGCTACGACAGCTCGGTGAGCCGTCGGCTGCTGGTCAAGCCGGGCCTGACCGGGCTGTGGCAGATCTCCGGGCGCAGCGACCTCCCGTGGGAGGAGGCCGTCCGGCTGGACCTGCGGTACGTGGAGAACTGGTCGCTCGCCCTGGACCTGCAGATCCTCTGGAAGACCGCCCGGGCCGTGGCCACCGCCTCCGGGGCCTACTGACCCGAGTACTCCCTCTGAGTGACGGCGTCAACCACTTCGGTGATGACGCCGTCACGCAGAGCCGATGGTCTCCCCAGCACACCCGTGGCCTGGCCTCGGCGTGCCGGCCCCGCGTCCCGCGCGGCCGGCAGGCCGACCGGACGCCGGGACGGACGCACGGGGAGAAACGGAGCGGCAGACATGCCACGGAACACGTCGGGGAAGCTGCGCATCGCGCTGGTCGGTACGCGTGGGGTCCCGGCGCGGTACGGCGGCTTCGAGACCGCGGTCGAGGAGGTCGGCCACCGGCTGGCCGACGCCGGCCACGAGGTCGTCGTCTACTGCCGCACCGCCGCGGACGAGCCCCGCCCGGAGACGCACCTGGGCATGCAGCTGGTCCACCTGCCCGCCATGCGCCGCCGGTCGCTGGAGACGCTGAGCCACACCGGTCTGTCGGTGGCCCACCTGCTGGCCCACCGGGTCGACGCGGCGATCGTCTTCAACGCGGCGAACGCACCGTGGCTGCCGCTGCTGCGCGCCGCCCGCATCCCGGTCGCCACCCACGTCGACGGCCTGGAGTGGAAGCGCGCCAAGTGGGGCGGCACCGGCAAGCGCTACTACCGCGTGGTCGAGGCGCTGTCGGTCCGCTGGTCCGACGCGCTCATCGCCGACGCCCAGGGCATCGCCGACTACTACCGCGACGAGTTCGCCGCCTCCACCGAGCAGATCGCCTACGGCGCCCCCAAGATCGCCGGCGGCAGGTCGGAGAAGCTGGCCGACGTCGGGCTCACCCCGCGCGGGTTCCACCTGGTGGTCGCGCGCTTCGAGCCGGAGAACCACGTGCACGTCATCGTCGACGGCTACCGCCGCAGCGGGGCCACGCTGCCCCTGGTCGTGGTCGGCTCGGCGCCCTACGCCGACGAGTACACCCGGCAGGTGCACGAGCTGTCCGACGACCGGGTCCGCTTCCTCGGTGGCGTCTGGGACCAGGAGCTGCTCGACCAGCTCTACGCCAACTGCGCGACCTACCTGCACGGCCACTCGGTGGGCGGCACCAACCCCTCGCTGCTGCGCGCCATCGGCGCGGGTGCGGCGACCATCGCCTTCGACGTGGCGTTCAACCGCGAGGTCCTGCAGATCAGCGGCCGGTACTTCAGCACCCCCGACGACGTCGCCGTCGAGGTGACGGCGGCCGAGGCAGACCCGGCGGCGGTCCGCCGGGACGGCAACAGCGCCCGGGTGATGGCCGCCCGGTACGACTGGGACGACGTCGCCGCCCGGTACGAGGCGCTCTGCGCCCGGCTGGCGGCCCGCGACTTCCCGCGCTCCCGCCCCAGCGGCCGCCGCCGGGAGCAGCCGGCCACGCCGGCCGCGCCGGTCGCCGTGCTGCCCCCGGCTCCCCGCCGCCCGCTGGACGAGCCCGTGCCCCTGCGGGTGGCGGTCGGAGCCGAGGTCCTCCCGGTCGAGGCGCCGACGGCCCGGGCGGCCCAGGCGTGAGCGCGGTGCTGGACACCCCGGCCCCGCCCGGGCCGGGCCCGGCGGAGACCTTCGGGCAGACCCTGGCCCGGCTCGGCGGCGCGCAGAAGGGCGCCCTCGGCGCGCCCGCCTACTCCCGGTTCGTCAACCGGAGGATGGGCCGGTTCCTGGCCGCCGCGGCGTACCACGCCGGCCTCACCCCCAACGCGGTCACCGGCATCAGCGCCGCGTTCTCCGCCACCGGCATCGCGCTGCTCGCCCTCGTCGCGCCGTCCTGGCCGCTGGGGGTGGCGGTCGCCGCCTGCCTGGTCGTCGGCTACGCGCTGGACTCGGCGGACGGTCAGCTGGCCCGGCTCCGCGGCGGCGGCTCCCCGGCCGGCGAGTGGCTGGACCACATGGTCGACGCGGCGAAGGCCTCGAGCCTGCACCTGGCCGTCGCCATCGGCCTCTACCGCTTCGGCGACCTCGACGCCCGGGCCTGGCTGCTGGTGCCGCTGGCCTACTGCGTGGTCGACGGCGTCCTCTACTTCGGGACCATGCTCAACGACGCGCTCCGCGCCCAGCACGGGGTGCCGATCAGGTCCCAGCAGCGGGGGGAGCGGGCCGGCGTCCTCCGGTCGCTGCTCGTGCTGCCCACCGACTACGGGCTGCTGTGCTGCGTCTTCGTGCTCCTCGGTGCACCGGCGCTGTTCCTGTCCGTCTACACCCTCCTCCTCGTCGCGATGACGGCCTTCCTGGCCCTCGCGTCGGTCAAGTGGTTCCGCGAGATGGGCAGGTTGCCGCGATGAACGTCCCCTCCGACACCCCGACGACCCGGTCGTCCAAGCGCCGGCCGGCGGTCGCCGCCGTGCTGGCGGTCGTGGCCGCTGCGCTCGTCGTCCTGGCGCTGACCACCGGCGGCTCCGGCAGCGACCCGGCGGCCGCGTCCCCCGGGACGGCGACGTCCGCGGCCCCGACCGCCGCGCCGACGACGGTGGTGCTCGCCCCCGCCGCGGACACCCCCGCGCCGACCGGCCCGACCACCGACGCCGACGAACCGCCGGCCAACCTCGCCCCGGTGCCGCTCGACCAGCCCGCCGCGGTGGGCGACGGCGTCACCGCCCGGGTGGTCTCGCTGGACGCCGTCGACGCCACGGGCGTGGGCCCGGGCAACGTGACCGGCCCCGCGCTGCGGGTCACCGTCGCGCTGACCAACGGCAAGGCCGACGCGCTGCCCCTCGGCGGCGTCGCGGTCGACCTGGCCTCCGGGCCCGAGCTGGTGCCCGCCTCGCCGGTCAACGACCCCGCCGCGGCCCCGTTCAGCGGCACGGTCGCCGCGGGCGGGACGGCGCAGGGCGTCTACGTCTTCAGCATCGCCGCGGCCGACCGCGCCGACGTCACGCTGTCGGTCGGGTACGAGGCGGGGGCCCCGGTCCTCGTCTTCACCGGCGCCGCGTCGTGACCGGGCCGGGAGCGCGCCCGCGCGTCCTGGTGGTGCACCCGGGCGCCGAGCTCTACGGCGCCGACCGGGTGCTCGCCGAGTCCGCGTCGGCGCTGGCCACCCGGTTCGACGTCACCGTCGCGCTGCCCGGTCCCGGGCCGCTGGTCGCCGAGCTGGAGGCCCGCGGGCTGCGGGTCGTGCTGTGCCGGATGCCGGTGCTGCGCAACTCCGCGCTCCGCCCGCGGGGCGCCCTGCGGCTGCTGGCCGACACGGTGCTCGGCGCGCTGCCGGCGCTGCGCCTGCTGCGCTCCGCCGGGGAGGCCGGGGTCTACGTCAACACCCTCACGCTGCCCTCCTGGCCGCTGCTGGCCCGGCTCGCCGGACGCCGCTCGGTCTGCCACGTGCACGAGGCCGAGCAGTCCGCGCCGCGGCTGCTGCGGATCGGCATGGCGGTCTGCCCGGCGCTGGCCGACCGGGTGGTCGCCAACAGCCGGTTCTGCCTCGACGTGCTCGCCGGGACCGCGCCGTGGCTGCGCCGCCGCGCGACCGTCGTCTACAACGCCGTCGCCGCGCCCGCCGAGGTCGTGCCGGCCCGCGCGGAGCTGGCCGGGCCGGTGCGGCTGCTGTTCGTCGGCCGGCTGTCCCCGCGCAAGGGTCCGCAGGTCGCCGTGGCGACGCTGCAGGAGCTCCTCGCCCGGGGCGTCGACGCCCGGCTGCAGCTGCTCGGCTCGGTCTTCGAGGGCTACGAGTGGTTCGAGACCGAGCTGCGCGGCACCGTGGCCGCGGCCGGGCTCACCGACCGGGTCGAGCTCCTCGGCTTCCGGTCCGACGTCTGGCCGGTGCTCGCCGGCAGCGACGTCGTGCTCGTGCCCTCGGTGATGGAGGAGTCCTTCGGGCTCACCGCCGTCGAGGCCGTGCTCGCCGCCCGGCCGCTCGTGGTCAGCGACGGCAGCGGCCTCCGGGAGGCCGCCGCCGGGTACGCCAGCGCCCAGTCCGTCGCCCCGGGTGATCCCGTGCGGTGGGCGGACGCCGTCGAGCGCGTCGTCGGGGACTGGGACACCGTGCGGGCGGCCGCCGTCGTCGACGCCGCCGAGGCGCGCCGCCGGCACGCCCCGCAGCGCTACACCGAGCAGCTGGTGGCCGTCGTGGACGCGCTCACCGGGAGCGGCCCGGCCGCTGCCGTCCCGGCACCCCGCCGTCCGGTCGAGGCCGCGGCCGCGGTGTCCGGAGCAGCCCGGTGAGCACGCCCACCACCGCCGCCCGGACGCCGCTCCGGGTCCGGCCGGTGCTGATGTACCACTCGATCAGCGCGTCCACCGCCCCCGACCCGCACCGGCTGCGGGTGCACCCGGACCGGCTGGACCGGCACCTGCGCCGGCTGCGCAGGCTCGGCCTGCGCGGCGTCGGCCTCACCGAGCTGCTCCGCGCGCAGGAGCGGGGGGAGGCCGGCCGGCTGGTCGCCCTCACCTTCGACGACGGCTACACCGACTTCCTCGAGCACGCCGCACCGCTGCTCCAGCGGCACGGCATGACCGCCACCCTCTACGTCGTCGCCGGCCGGATGGACGGGGCCAACGACTGGGACTCCGGCCCGCGGCTGCCGATCATGGGCGCGGACCAGGTGCGGGCGGTCGCCGCGGCCGGGCACGAGGTGGGCAGCCACACGATGACCCACGCCCGGCTCGCCGGCGCGGACCCGGCCACGCTGACCGCTGAGGTCACGGGCAGCCGGCGGGTCCTGCAGGACGTGCTGCAGGCCGAGGTGGCCGGCTTCTGCTACCCCTACGGCGCCTACGACACCGCTGCCGCCGACGCGGTCGCGGCCGCCGGGTACGACAACGGCTGCGTCATCGGCGACTACTCCCCGGGCGACCGGTTCACCGTGCCCCGGTGCTACGTCAGCCCGCAGGACACCGCCGCGCACCTGGTCGCCCGGATGGCCCGCCACCAGCTCCTCCAGCGCGGCCGCTGACCTGCCCGCCCCGGGCCCGCTCACCCCTCGGGGGGAGCGGGCCTGGCGCATGTCCGGGAGCTGCGGCACGGCGGCCCGCAGGGGTGACGTTCGGTTACTCCGACCGGGTGACGGTCCGCGCTGACCTGCGGTTTCGTACCGTATCGGGTGACGCCGTCACTCTGGTCGGGCGTTGATTGTCACGCTTAGTGTTCATCGACTGCGCTGGCCCCGACCGGGTGCCAGGGGGGACGACGAACGGACACGAGCATGAGGGCAAGGACGGCGACCATCGCCGCACGGACCACCGCAGGTGTGGTGGGGCTGGCGCTGGCGATCGGCGTGCTGGGCGCAGCGGCACCGGCGGCCCGCGCCGACTCCGTGCCGGTGGACCCCACCAGCAGCGCGACGCCGAGCACGGTCACCGCCGACGCGCTGCCCACCGTGCAGGTCAACGGTGTGGTCTGGGCCCAGGTCGTGGTCGGCAACACCGTCTACGCCGCGGGCAAGTTCACCTCCGCCCGCCCGGCCGGTGCCGCCGCCGGCACGCAGGAGACCGTCCGCAACAACATGCTCGCCTACGACATCCGCACCGGTGCGCTGATCACGTCCTTCGCGCCGGACCTCAACGCCCAGGCGCTGGCCGTCGCGGCCTCGCCCGACGGCAGCCGGGTGTACGTCGCCGGTGACTTCACCGTCGCCAACGGCCAGACCCGCAAGCGCGTGGCGGCCTACGACACCGCCACCGGCCAGCTCGTGGCCGACTTCAAGCCCAGCGTGACCGGCCAGGTCCGGGCGCTCGCCGCCACCGGTTCCGCGGTGTACCTCGGCGGCAGCATCAGCGCCGTCGGCACCACCAGCCGCACCTCGCTGGCCGCCGTCTCCCCGTCCGGTGCCCTGCTCCCGTGGGCACCGGTCGCCGGCGCCGCCGCCGGGACCGACGGCAGCAAGGAGGTGCTCGCCCTGGTGGCCACCAGCGGCGGCACACAGGTCGTCGCCTCCGGCCGGTTCGCCAGCCTGAACGGCGTCGCGGCCACCGGTGTCGGCGCGCTCGACGCGGCCACCGGCGCGACCCGGCCGTTCGCGGTCAACCAGATCATCACCAACCAGGGCGCCAACTCCGCCATCTGGAACCTGTCCACCGACGGGACGACGGTCTTCGGCAGCGGCTACGACTACTACGGGCCGGGCAACCTCGAGGGCACCTTCGCCGCGAAGGCCGACGGCGGTGCGCTGGTCTCGGTGGCCTACTGCCGCGGGGACAACTACTCCAGCTACGCCACCGGCGGCGTCGTCTACATCGCCTCGCACATGCACGACTGCTCCTACGTCGGCGGCTACAGCGACATCGGCCAGTACAAGCGGGCCACCGCGTTCACCGTGGCCGCCACCCGCACGGTCACCGGCGACACGTTCCGCAACGCCAACTGGAAGGGCCAGCCGGCCAGCTCGCTGCTCGACTGGTTCCCGACCATCGCCGCCGGCACCTACACCGGGCAGAACCAGGGCTCCTGGAGCGTCGCCGGCAACAGCCAGTACGTCGTCTACGGCGGCGAGTTCCCGACCGTGAACGGCACCCGGCAGCAGGGCCTGGTCCGCTTCGCCACCACCGCGATCGCCCCGAACAAGATCGGCCCGGACGCCGCGCTGCTCAAGCCCACGGCGACCGCCGTCGGCGCCGGTGCGGTGCGGGTCGCCTGGACGGCCACCGCCGACCAGGACAGCGAGAACCTGACCTATCGCGTCTACCGCGACGGGGCGACCACCCCGTTCTACGAGACCACCCAGGCCTCGACCTGGTGGAACACCCCGACCATGGCGGTCGGTGACACCGGCCTGAGCGCCGGCACGCACACCTACCGGCTGACGGTCACCGACCCGACCGGCAACGTCGCCAAGCCCGCCGCCGTCTCGGTCGCCCTGGCCACCGGCGGTGCGGCCCGGCCCTACGCCGACGTCGTCCGGGCCGACGGCGCGACCGACCTCTGGTCGCTGGGGGAGACCTCGGGCACGACCGCCTACGACCTCGAGGGCGCGACCGACATGACCACCGGCACCGCGGTCACCCGCGGCACCGCCGGCGCCCTGACCGGTGACGCCGACACCGCCTACACCCTCACCGGCAGCACGTCGTCCTTCGCGTCGACGCGCACCGCGGTGGTCGGCCCGCAGACCTTCTCGGTCGAGGCCTGGTTCAAGACGACGTCCACGACCGGTGGCCGGATCCTCGGCTTCGGCAGCGCGTCCACGGGCGCCAGCAGCTCCTACGACCGGATGGCCTACCTGGACGCGAACGGCCGGGTGGTCTTCGGGGTCTACGACGGCGCCGCCAAGACCGTCACCAGCCCCACCGCCTACAACGACGGCCGGTGGCACCAGGTCACCGGGACGCTGAGCGCCAGCGGTCTGGTCCTCTACGTCGACGGCAAGCAGGTCGCCGCGCGCACCGACGCCGTCTCGGCGCAGGCGTTCACCGGCTACTGGCGGATCGGCTACGACAACGTCTGGGCCGGCTCCACCACCTTCACCGGCTCGATCGACGAGGTCGCGGTCTACCCGACCGCGCTGACCGCGGCCCAGGTCGCCAGCCACGTCGCCGTCGCCACCACCGGCTCGGCCCGCAACCAGGCGCCGAACGCCGCCTTCACCTCGACGGCGACCTTCCTCGACGCCGCCTTCGACGCCCGCAGCTCCAGCGACACCGACGGCACCGTCGCCGGCTACGCCTGGGACTTCGGCGACGGCACCACCGGCACCGGCCCGACCGCCACGCACGGCTACCGGGCCGCCGGAAGCTACCCGGTGACCCTGACCGTCACCGACGACGACGGCGCCACGGCCACGAAGACCGCGTCGGTCACGGTCGTCGCACCGCCGGCCAACGTCGCCCCGACCGCCGCCTTCACCGCGGTGTCCGGTGGCGCCACCGGGTCCTTCGACGCCACCGCGTCCACCGACACCGACGGCACCGTCACCGGCTGGCGCTGGTCCTTCGGGGACGGCACCACCGGCACCGGGGCCACCACCTCGCACGCCTACGCCAAGGACGGCACCTACACCGTCACGCTGACGGTGACCGACGACGACGGCGCGACCACCAGCACCACGCAGCAGGTCACCATCGTGGCCACCGTGCTGGCGGCCGACGGCTTCGGTCGGACGGTGACCGGCGGCCTGGGCACGGCCGACACCGGCGGTGCCTGGACCTCCTCGGCCGGCGCGACCCGCCAGTCGGTGGCCCCGGGCACGGCGACGTTCGCCATGACCAAGGGCACCAACACCGGCTCGTACCTGGGCACGGTGTCGGCCACCAGCTCCGACGTCCGGACGGCGTTCTCGCTGTCCTCGGTGCCGACCGGTGGTGGCGCGTTCGTCTACGTCACCGCCCGCCAGGTCGCGCTGAACACCTCCTACTCCGCGCAGGTCCGGGTGCTGGCCGACGGGTCGGTCGGGGTCTCCCTGGTCCGGTTCGCCGGCACCCCCGACGCCGTGCTCATCGGCAAGGAGGTCGTCGTGAAGGGCCTCACCTACACCGCCGGCACCGTGCTGCGGGTCGCCGTCCAGGCCACCGGCACCGCGCCGACCAGCCTGTCGGCCACGGTGTGGGCGGACGGCACCACCCAGCCGACCACCCCCACGGTCACCGCCACGGACACCACCGCGGCGCTGCAGGCGCCCGGCTCGGTGGGGCTGCTCGGGTACCTCTCCGGCAGCGCGACCAGCCCGGTCGCCGTCCGGGTGACCTCGTTCGGCGCGGTCCCGGTCGGCGGCACGCCGGCCCCCACGGCGCCGACCACCCCGACGACCCCCACCACCCCGACGACGCCGACGACCCCCGTGCCGCCGGTGACCCCGGCGAACACCGCCCCGACGGCCGCCTTCACCGCGGCCCCGGCCGGGCTGTCGGTCACGGTCGACGGCTCGGGCTCCACGGACGCCGACGGCACCGTGGTCGCCTCCGCCTGGGACTTCGGGGACGCCGGCACCGGCACGGGTGCCACCGCGACGCACACCTACGCCGCCGCGGGCAGCTACACCGTCACGCTGACCGTGACCGACGACGACGGCGCCACTGCCCGCACCCAGCGGACGGTGACCGTCACCGCCCCGGTCGTCACCGCGCCGGTCGACCCGGCTCCGCCGGCCGACGTCGTCGCCGCCGACGCCTTCGACCGGAGCGTCACCGGCGGCCTGGGCACGGCCGACGACGGCGGCAACTGGACCGTCAGCGCCGGCGCCGCCCGGCAGTCGGTGCAGGCCGGCACCGCGACGTTCGCGCTGACCAAGGGCACGAACACCGGGTCCTACCTCAGCGGGGTCGCGGAGACCAGCGTCGACGTGCAGACGGCGCTCTCGCTGTCCTCGGTGCCGACCGGTGGCGGTGCCATGGTCTACGTGGGTGCCCGCCGGGTGGACACCAACGTGGCCTACCAGGGCCGGGTGCGCTTCCTCGCCGACGGCACCGTGGGCGTCGCCCTGGTCAAGCAGGCCGGCACCAGCGACGACGTGCTCATCGGCAAGGAGGTCGTCCTCCCGGGCCTGCGCTACACGGCCGGCACGGTGCTCAACGTGCGGGTCGTCGCCACCGGCACCGGCGCCACGCAGCTGGCGGCGACGGTGTGGGTGGCCGGCACGACCGAGCCGACCACCCCGACGCTGACCGGGACCGACACCACCGCCGGCCTCCAGGCGGCCGGCTCGGTCGGGCTGACCGCCTACCTCTCGGGCAGCGCCACCGCCTCGGTGGACGTGCGGTTCAGCGACATCACCGTCACGCCGGTCGCGTGAGCCGACCGCGGGGCCGCTGACGCGGCCGCGCGGGACCCCAGTTCGGGTGACGCCCGGTGCCGCAGCAGCGGCACCGGGCGTCCGCGCGGGGAGGATCAGCAGGTGACCGGAGTGGTGCGTCTGCTGCGGCGTCCGGCCGCCGGCGCCCTCGCCGGCCAGGTGACGTCCGCCCTGGCCGGGTTCGTGCTGCAGGTCGCCGCGGCCCGGGCGCTGGGCGCGGCGGGCCTGGCCACCTTCTCCCTCGCCTACGGCGCGATCGTGCTGGCCACCGCGGTGTGCAGCGGCCTGGTCGGCGACTCGCTCACCGTCCTGGACCGCCGCGAACCGCGGGTCCGGGCCGGGTTGCACGTGAGCACGGCCCTGGTCTCCGGCACCGCCGGGCTGGCCGGCTGCGTGCTGGGCGTGACCACCGGCGTCCTGCCGGCCTGGGCGGGGCTGCTGCTCGGCGCCGCCACGGCGGCCTTCGTGCTCGAGGACACCCTGCGCCGGCTGCTCATGGCCGCCGGCCGGTTCTGGTCGCTGCCCGCCGTCGACGTCACCAGCCTCGTGGTGGCCCTCGGCGCGCTCGTGGTCGCCGCCCGCTCCGGTGGGCTGTCGCTGTCCTCCTTCGTCGTCGCCCTGCTGGCGGGGCAGTCCGCCGCCGCCGTCGTCGCCTGGCTGCTGCTGCCCGCCGACGAGCGGCCGCGCGGACCGTGGCGGCGCCCGGCGCTGGGGACGGTGCTCGCCTTCGGCAGCTGGCGGGCCGCCGCGCAGACGGTCCGCCCGGCGCTGCTGACGGTGCTGCGGCTGTTCGTCGTCGCCGTCGCCGGGGCGGCCGCCTACGGACCGCTGGAGGCCGCGCGGGTCTACACCGCGCCGACCCTGGTGCTCGTCGCCGGCCTGGGCACCTTCCTGCTGCCGTACTTCGTCCAGCTGCGCCCGCAGGGCCCGGCCGCCGGTCTGCGGGCCGCCGACCGGGCCGCGGCCGGCCTGGCCCTGGCCGTCGGCGCCGTCGGGCTGGTCGCCGTCCTCGCGCTGCCCTGGGCGGGTCCGCTGGTCACCGGGGGCGGCTATGCCGTACCGGCCGGCGCGGTGGCCGGCTGGTCGGTCTACGCCGTCGCCAGCGCCGTCCTGCTGCCCTACTCAGGGCTGGCCTCGGTGCACGGGGCGCAGCGCCGGGTGCTGGTGCTGCGTGCCTTCGAGTTCGCCTCGCTGGCCGCGGTCGCCGTGCTGCTGCTGGCCGTCGACGGCGGGGTGCCGTGGACGCCGCTGGCGCTGACCCTCGGCCCGGTGCTGGCCGCCGTGGCCGTCCGGCGCTCGGTGCTGCTGCCGCTGGCGCGCCGCACGCCGGTGCCCGCCGTCCGCGAGCCGGCCGTCGCATGACCGCCGCGCCGACCGTCGTCCCCGCCCGCCCGGCCACCCGGCCGGGGAGGGCGTGGGTCCTCCAGCTCGTGACGCTGCTGATGGTGCTCGGCGCGGTCGACTGGCGCCGGGGCGCGTACTTCGCCGGCTCCGTGGACCCGGTCGTGCTCAGCAAGGCGCTGGTCGCCGGGCTCGGCCTGCTGCTGGCCTACGGGCTGGCCTCCGCCCGGCGCGGTCACCGGCTGGGCACGCTGTCGGTGTGGGGGCTGGCCGTCGTGCTGGGCAGCTCGCTGTGGGGGGCGTTGACCGGGGGCCAGCTGCTCGGCGGCGGCGTGATGGCCGTCCGGGTCGCCGTGCTCGGCGGCACCGTGTTCTTCCTGCTCCGGGCGGCACCGTCGCTGGAGGTGCTGCGGCGCACCGCGCAGGCCTGCGGTGCCGTCGCGGTGGTCGCCTCGCTGACCGGCCTGCCGGAGATGACCGACGGCCGGCTGGCCGGCGGTCTCCCGGCGATGGACCCCAACGCGCTCGCGCTGCTGGCCGGCATCCCGCTGGTCGTCCTGGCCTGGCGCACCGTGCTCGGCGAGGCCAGCTGGGGCATCGCCGCGGGTGGCCTCTACTTCCTGGCCGTGCTGTGGCTGACCGGCTCCCGGACGGCGCTGCTCATGCTGCTCGTCGGGGTCGCCGCGATGGCGCTGCACGTCCGCCGGCCGCGGGTGGGCCTGGTCGTCGGTGGGCTGGTGCTCGCCGCGTTCGGGACCGTCGGCGCGGTCGCGACCGGCGCGCTGTCCGGCTTCGCCGAGCGCGGCGGTGACGGCACCAGCACGCTGGGGTCGCGCTTCATCGCCTGGCGGGCCGCCCTGACCTGGGCGGACTCGACCTGGCAGACCGTCTTCGGCGGCGGCCTCAACGTCAAGATCATCCGGGTGACGGGCCAGTACTGGGACACCCAGCCGCTGGACAGCAGCTGGGCCTCGCTGCTGGTGCAGACCGGACTGCTCGGCCTGCTCGTCGCCGCCGCCTGGGTGTGCTGGGTGGCCCGCGGCGCGCTGCGCGCCCCGTACCCGCACCGGGTCCTGTTCGTCGGGCTCTGGGTCTTCCTGGTCGGCCGCAGCCTGCTGGAGAGCGGGCTGTTCGACGCCAGCCCGGCCTTCCTGCTCTTCCTCGCCGTCTCGCTGCTCGCCGAGGGCGCCTCCCGCCAGCGCCTGCGCGACGAGCTCGCCGACGGCACGTCGGTCCCCGCCCCCCAGCGCTGAGCCACCCGACGCCGTCCCACCGGGACGCCGTCCTCGGGCCCCGCCGTCTGTGGGCCTCGCCGTCCCTGAGCCTCGCCGTCCTCGGGCGCCGCCGTCCTCGGGCGCCGTCGTCCTCGGGCGCCGTCGTCCTCGGGCGCCGTCGTCCTCGGGCGCCGTCGTCCTCGGGCGCCGTCGTCCTCGGGCGCCGCCGTCCTCGGGCGCCGCCGTCCTCAGGCCACGCCGTCGTCAGGCATAGGAACCTTTACCCCCGGTCCTGGGCGCTGGACCGGGGGTAAAGGTTCCTATGCCTGTGCCTGTGCCGGTGCGGGTGCGGGTGCGGGTGGGCTGGTGGAGTGCCAGCGCTCGGGAGGTGGTGCGCTGGCACTCCACAGCGGGCCCGGACGCAGCACAGCCCGGACGGTCAGCGGACCGTCCGGGCTGTGCTGGGGGAGCGGGGGATCAGGCGCGGGACGCGGGCACCGGGTCCCGCGGAGCAGGCGTCCGCGCGCGGATCAGCTGCACCGGCACGCTCGCCGGCGCGGCCAGGGGTGCGGACGGCGGCACCGTCGCGGCCCGGCGCCGCGGCGCGGCCTGCAGGACCACCGACAGGACCGGGACACCGGCGGCGTCGAGGATCGCGCGCAGCTCGTGCAGGTCAGCGCGGTCGGTGCGGCCGGGCGCGACGACGAGGACGACGCCCGCGTGGTCCTGGGTGGTCCGCCGCCACTCGCGCAGCGAGGCCAGCGGCGAGCCGACCCGGAACTGCACGCCCACCCGGCCGGTGGCGTCGGCGGAGGGAGCCGCGGCGGGCCGCAGCACCTCGACCGGCACCTCCCACGCAGTCAGCTCCGCGGCGACCTGGTCGACGACCGCGGCGGCAGCGGCCGGGTCGTCGTCGGAGGGGGAGAGCGCGACCACCCGGACGAGCCGGTGCTCGGCCATCGGCTCGAGCTGCCGGGCGAGCGAGGTGGTGGGCCGGTGCGCCCGGAGCGCCCGGCCGGCCGGCGCGGCGTGCACCACGAGCTGCTCGGCCCCGGCGCCCCAGGCGGCCCGGACGTCGTCCTCGGTGTGCACCCGGGTGTCCAGCCGGCTGCGGACGACGGCGGCCGCGGCACCGAGCGCGAGGCCGACGACGAGCCCCAGCGGCAGCAGCAGCGCCGGCTGCGGGGAGACCGGCGAGGTCGGCACGGTCGCGGGGTTGGTGACGGTCAGGCTGACCGGGGACCCGCCGTCCCCGGGCTGCTCCAGCTCCTCCACCGCGGTGCCGAAGCGCTCGGCGACGGCGTTGGCGATCTGGGCGGCCCGGTCGGCGTCGCGGTCGGTGACGGCGATCTCGATCTGCGAGGTGTCGGGCGGGTTGATCGCGCTGACCTGCTTGCGGAGGTCGGAGAAGGAGTCGGACAACCCCAGCTCGTCGATCACCGGGGCGAGGACGGTGCGGCTGTCGGCGACCTGCGGGTAGCTGGTCACCCGCTGGTTGACGAACTGCGAGCCGCTGGTGCTGTCGTCGACGCTGGCCACGAAGACCTGGGCGGTCGCCTCGTAGGTCGGCGGGGTCACGAGCACGATGCCGAGCGCGACCAGCAGGGCGGCCGCGGCCACCCCCAGCCACGTCGTCCAGCAGCGGCGCAGGGCCACCCAGTAGTCCTGCAGTTCCATGTCGCCGTCTCCCTGTCCGCACCTGTCGGGCACGAGGTGGCACGCGGGCGCAGCGCCCGCGCGTCCTGGTCCTCTGCGAGCAGGCTAGGGCGCTGACCAGGCCGGATGCGGGTCTGCGCCGGAGGCCTCACCCGATGGGGAGGGACCCGCGGCACCCGTCCGCGCCACCGGTCGGGACGCCGGCCCACCGATCAGGTCGTCCGTCCCGCCCCATCGGGTGAACGTGCCGGTCGAGCCTCACGCTCGGTCACCGGATCCGCTTAGCGTGGCCCTGCGAGCTCCGGCCGGACGGCGATGTCCGCCCGGCCCAGTCACGGAGCGTGTCGGTCAGTCGAGGAGAGTGCACGATGTCCAGGTCCACCACAGGCAGCGCCGTCCGGCCCGTCGTCGGCTACGCGCCGGGGGCGTACGACCTCTTCCACGTCGGCCACCTCAACGTGCTCAAGCACGCCGCGGCGCACTGCGACCGGCTGGTCGTCGGGGTGGTCTCCGACGAGATGCTGCTGCTGACCAAGGGCCGGCTGCCGGTCGTGCCGCTGGCCGAGCGCCTGGAGATCGTCCGCAACCTGCGCTTCGTCGACGACGTGCACGCGGAGGTCGTCCCGGAGAAGATCGACACCTGGCGGGAGGTCGGGTTCGACGTCCTGTTCAAGGGCGACGACTGGCGGGGCACCGCCAAGGGCGACAAGCTCGAGCGCGACTTCGCGGCCGTCGGTGTGGCGGTCCACTACTTCCCGTACACGATGCACACCTCGAGCACGATCCTGCGCAAGGCGCTGGCCAGCCTGGACGCCGGCCGTCCGCTGGCCGCTGCGTCCGCCTGATCGGCTCTTCCGGCCCCGCTGCAGGGGCCCATGCCGAGCTCGCGAGGCATGGGGGGCAGCGGGGTCCTTCGTCTAACCTGGCACGTGGCCCCCGCGCGCACCCGGCGCGTCGTGTGCGGCCCCAGAACCAGGAGTGGCCCCCGTGAGCTTGCGCGGCGTGCTCGACGTCGTCCTGACCGACCCCGGCATGGCCCAGGTCGTCGCCCAGGCCGGCTCGGCCGAGCTGGCCGTCACCGCCGCCCCGACGGTCCAGCCGCTGGTCGCCGCGGCGCTGGCCGCGCGGCAGCCCGGCGCCGGCGTGCCCGTGCTGGTGGTCACCGCCGGCGAGCGGGACGCCGACGCGGTGGCCGCGGTGCTCCGCTGCTTCGTCCCCGACCGGCGGGTGGAGGTCTTCCCGGCCTGGGAGACCCTGCCGCACGAGCGGCTCAGCCCGCGGGCGGACACGGTCGGCCGGCGGCTGGCCGTGCTGCGCGACCTCACCCACCCCGAGCAGGGCGCGGCGGTCGACGTCGTCGTCGCGCCGGTGCGCAGCGTGCTGCAGCCGCTCGCCCCCGGCCTCGGCGACCTGGTCCCCGTGGAGCTCGCGCCCGGCGGGTCCGCCGACCTCGAGGACGTCGCCCGCGCGCTGGCCGACGCGGCCTACACCCGGGTCGAGCTGGTCGAGAAGCGCGGCGAGTTCGCCGTCCGCGGTGGCCTGCTCGACGTCTTCCCGCCCACCGAGCCGCACCCGGTGCGGGTGGAGTTCTGGGGCGACGAGGTCGACGAGCTGCGCTACTTCTCCGCCGCCGACCAGCGCTCCCTCGACGAGCGGCCCGACCGGCTGTGGGCGCCGCCGTGTCGGGAGCTGCTGCTCACCGACGAGGTGCGTGCCCGCGCCACCCAGCTCGGGGTCGACCACCCCGAGCTGGCCGAGGTCACCGGCAAGCTCGCCGAGGGCATCGCGGTGGAGGGCATGGAGTCGCTGATCCCGGCGCTCATCGGCGGCGAGCAGATGCAGCTGCTGACCGACCTGGTGGCCCCGGGCACCCACGTGCTGGTCCTCGACCCCGAGCGGGTGCGCAGCCGCGCCGCGGACCTGGTGCGCACCGCCGACGAGTTCCTCGCCGCGTCCTGGCAGACCGCCGCCGAGGCCGGCCAGGCGCCGATCGACCTGGGCGCGTCGTCCTTCCAGGACCTCGCCGACGTCGAGGCCGCCGCCCGCCGCCGCGGCCTGCCCTGGTGGACCACCGGCGTCTTCACCCTCCAGCCGGACGACGACGACGCGCAGGTGACCCTCGAGGCCACCGGCGTCGAGCGCTTCCACGGCGACCAGGAGCGCGCGTTCGACGCGCTGCGCGGCTGGGGCCGCGACGGCTGGCGGGTGGTGCTCACCTTCGCCGGCCCCGGTCCGGCGCAGCGGGCCGCCGACCAGCTCACCGAGGCCGACCTCGGCGCCCGGCTGGTGCCCGGCATCGAGGGCGCGCCGGAGGCCGGGCCGACGCTGATCACCCAGGGCAACCTGGAGTCCGGCTTCGCCTTCCCGAGCGTCCGGCTGGCGCTGGTCACCGAGGGCGACCTCACCGGCCAGCGCGGCACCTCGATGAAGGACGCCACCAAGATGCCGGCCCGCCGGCGCAACGCCGTCGACCTGGTGCAGCTGCAGCCCGGTGACCTGGTGGTGCACGAGCAGCACGGTGTGGGCCGCTACGTGGAGATGGTCAGCCGCACCGTGCACGGCGGGCAGCGCGACTACCTGATCGTCGAGTACGCGCCGGGCAAGCGGAACCAGCCGCCGGACCGGCTGTTCGTGCCCACCGACTCCCTCGACCAGCTCACCCGCTACGTCGGCGGGGAGGCCCCGGCGCTGTCCAAGCTGGGCGGTGCGGACTGGCAGAAGACGAAGAACCAGGCGCGCAAGGCGGTCAAGCAGATCGCCGCGGAGCTGATCCGGCTGTACTCGGCGCGGATGGCCAGCAAGGGCCACGCCTTCGGCCCGGACACCGTCTGGCAGCGCGAGCTCGAGGACGCCTTCCCGTTCCAGGAGACGCCCGACCAGCTGGCGGCGATCGACGAGGTCAAGGCCGACATGTCCCAGCCGGTGCCGATGGACCGGATCATCTGCGGCGACGTCGGCTACGGCAAGACCGAGATCGCGATCCGCGCGGCGTTCAAGGCCGTGCAGGACGGCAAGCAGGTCGGCGTCCTGGTGCCGACGACGCTGCTGGCCAACCAGCACTTCAAGACCTTCTCCGAGCGGATGGCGCAGTTCCCGGTGACGGTGGCGGTGCTGTCCCGCTTCCAGTCGGCGAGCGAGAGCGCAGAGACGCTGCGCAAGCTGGCCGCCGGGGAGATCGACATCCTGGTCGGCACCCACCGGCTGCTCCAGCCGACCACCCGGTTCAAGGACCTCGGCCTGGTGATCGTCGACGAGGAGCAGCGCTTCGGCGTCGAGCACAAGGAGTACCTGAAGACGATGCGGACGGCGGTCGACGTCCTGTCGATGTCGGCCACCCCGATCCCGCGCACCCTGGAGATGAGCCTCACCGGCATCCGCGAGATGTCGACGATCCTCACCCCGCCGGAGGAGCGGCACCCGGTGCTGACCTACGTCGGCGCCTGGGACGACAAGCAGATGGCCGCCGCGATCCGCCGCGAGCTGCTCCGCGACGGCCAGGTGTTCGTCATCCACAACCGGGTGCAGTCGATCGACAAGGCCGCGGCCAAGATCCGCAACCTGGTGCCCGAGGCCCGGGTCGCGGTCGGCCACGGGCAGATGCACGAGCACGAGCTCGAGAAGATCATGGTCGGCTTCTGGGAGAAGGAGTTCGACGTCCTGGTCGCCACCACGATCGTCGAGTCCGGGCTGGACATCCCGAACGCCAACACCCTGATCGTCGACCGGGCCGACACCTTCGGGCTCTCCCAGCTGCACCAGATCCGCGGCCGGGTCGGCCGTGGCCGGGAGCGCGCCTACGCCTACTTCACCTACGACCCCACCCGGCCGCTGACCGAGACCTCGGTCGACCGGCTCACCACGATCGCGAACAACACCGACCTCGGCGCCGGCATGGCCGTGGCGATGAAGGACCTGGAGATCCGCGGGTCGGGCAACCTGCTCGGCGGGGAGCAGTCCGGGCACATCGCCGGCGTCGGGTTCGACCTCTACGTCCGGCTCGTCGGCGAGGCGGTCAGCGACTACCGCGCCCAGGCGACGGGGGAGTCCCCGGCGGTCGAGCCGGCCGAGGTGCGGGTCGACCTGCCGGTCGACGCCCACCTGCCGCACGACTACGTGCCCGGCGAGCGGCTGCGGATGGAGGCCTACCGCAAGGTGGCCTCGGTCCAGGACGACGAGCAGGCGCAGGCCGTGCTCGACGAGCTGACCGACCGCTACGGCGCCCCGCCCGCGCCGGTGCTCAACCTGCTGGCGGTGGCCCGGTTCCGGGCGGCCATGCGGGCGCTGGGCGTCACCGAGATCTCGATGCAGGGGCGCAACATCCGGGTCGGTCCGGTCGAGCTGCGCGAGTCGCAGGTGATGAAGCTGTCCCGGCTGGCCGAGGGCGCCACCTACAAGGAGGCGGTCCGCACGGTGTCGATCAAGGTACCCACCGGTCCGGACCGGCGGACACCGCTGCGCGACGTCGCGCTGCTGGAGAAGCTGCACGCCCTGCTGTCCGCCGTCCTGGAGCAGCAGGTCGCCGTCGCCAGCTGACGCGGGGCGTCCGACGGCGCGGGTGTGCGACGGGGGTCACACCGGTGTGGCACGCTCGCGGCCGTGCCCTCCCGTCGCGCCGTCGCCGTCCTGCTCGTGGGTGTCGCCGGGCTCGGCCTGGCCGGTTGCCGCAACGCCCCGACCGTCGCCGCGTACGTGGGGGAGTCGCAGGTGACCGTCGCCGAGCTCGACGACGCCGTCGCGCAGCGGCTCGCCGTCCCCGACATCGCCGCCTACGCCGGGGACGACGAGACCAGCTTCACCCGCCAGGTGCTCAGCCTCCAGGTGGGCGAGGAGGTCTACGCCGAGGCCGCGCGGCAGTACGACGTGCAGGTCAGCGACGCCGACGTGCAGGCGCGGATCGACCAGCTGCTGGCCGGCAGCGACCCCGACCAGGTCTTCGCCCAGGTCGCGCAGCAGCAGGGCGCCAGCGAGGACGACGTCGTGGAGAACGTCCGCCAGCAGTTGGTCCGGCAGCAGATCGCGGTCGCCGCCGGCCAGGCCGACCTGTCCGAGGCCGCGCTGCGCGACCGCTACGCGGCCAGCCAGCCGGCCCTGACGACCGTCGAGCTGGGCATCGTGACCGTGCCCGACCAGGCCACGGCCGACGCGGTGCTCGCCCAGCTGACCGCCGACCCGGCCGGCTACGCGGCCGTCGCCGCGCAGCACCCCGGGGACAACACCCTGCCCGACGTGCAGCCCTTCACCTCCGCCGACCTGCCCGAGGTGCTGGCCCCCTCGATCGCCGCCACCCAGCCCGGGCAGGGCTTCACCCAGGTCGTCCCCGAGGCCGGTGGCGTGGTGGTCGGCCTGGTGCGGTCGGTCAGCGTGCCGAGCTTCGAGGACGCGCGCGCCCAGCTTGCCGACCAGGCCGCGTCCGACGCCGACGAGGCCGGCCTCGCGCTGGTCGCGGCGGTGCGCGAGGACCTCGACGTGACCGTCAACCCGCGGTACGGCGTGCTCGACGAGGGGCGGGTCGTCGCCGACGAGGGCGGCGTCGTGCGCCTGCTCACCGACGACGCCGCGGCGGGTGCCGCGGGCACCGCCCCGGGGGCTGCCGGAGACTGACCGGGTGCCCGTCGCGTCGCTCGTCACCGTCAGCTCCCGCCTGCCCGGCCTGCTCACCCCCGCCGGCTGGCGCGCGGTCAGCGCCGCCCCGGCCGTCCTCGCCCTCCCCGGTGCCGCGGCCACCGCCGCGGTGCTGCGGCAGGAGGGGATCGCGGTCACCGACGTCGCGGGCCCGGACGAGGCAGCGGCGGACCCCGCCGACGTCGTCCTGCTGACGACACCGGAGGAGGCCGACGGCTGCCCGGGACCCGACCGGGTGGCCGGCGCCGCCGAGCCGCCCGGCGCCCGGCTGCTGGACGTCGTCGCGGTGATGGACCGGCTGCGCTCACCGGGCGGCTGCCCGTGGGACGCCGAGCAGACCCACGCCTCGCTGCGCGGGTACCTGCTGGAGGAGGCGCACGAGGCCTACGACGCGATCGTCGACGACGACCCGGTGGCGATGCGCGAGGAGCTCGGCGACGTGCTGCTGCAGGTCGCCTTCCACGCCCGGGTGGCGGCCGAGGCCGACCCCGCGCGGCGGTTCGACGTCGACGACGTCGCCGGGGACCTGGTCGACAAGCTGGTCCGCCGGCACCCGCACGTGTTCGCCGACGCGGGCCCGCGGGACGTGGCGCAGGTCGAGGCCGGCTGGGAGGAGATCAAGAAGGCCGAGAAGCAGCGCCGGTCGCCGACGGAGGGGGTCTCCCGCTCGCAGCCGGCCGCCTCCTGGGGCGCGGCGCTGGCCCGGCGGGCCGAGCGCGCCGGGCTGCCCACCCCGCCGGCCGGCGAGCTCCCGGCGGACAGCCCGGAGGCGCTGGGTGAGCACCTGCTCGGGGTCGTCGTGGCCGCTTCCCAGCGCGGCTGGGACGTCGAGGACGCGCTGCGCGAGGCCGTCCGCCGCTACGCCGGCGAACTGGACGCCGCCGCCCACTCCCGCACCTGACGCCCCCCCGATTCAGGCATAGGAAGCTCTGCACCCGGTCTCGCGCCCGAGACCGGGTGCAGAGCTTCCTATGCCTGGTGGCTCGACGCGCGGGGGTCGGAGCCGAGCAGCTGCGGGAGCCAGAACAGGACGGCGGCGGACAGCGCGGTCGCGGCGAGGAAGCCCAGCGGTCCGCTGCCGTCGACGTAGGACCACAGCAGCCCCAGCACCGGCGCCAGGAACGGCAGCACGCCGTCGGCCCGGGCCTGCCGGGCCAGCCCCACCTCGGTCGCGGCCGGGTCGACGGCGGCCTGGCGGAGCTCGCCGCGCGGCTCGCGGTCACGCACCCGCCCCGACGGCCAGACCTCGGCGCCCTCGACCACCGGCAGCACCAGCCGGTCCCGCGCCGGGTCACCGCGCACCTCGATCCGGGCGCCGGGGACCAGCCGGTCCAGCTCGGGCGCCCAGTGCACCGGCAGCCAGCGCAGCCCCGCCGAGGTGTCGACCTCCAGCCAGCTGCGCACCAGCAGCCCCCTTCTGACGACGACGTGCGTCGCGGTCAGCCGGAGCGCCGGGCGGGACCGCAACCGGGGGCGCCCGAGCAGCCGGGCGGCGGTCAGCGCGGTGGCCGCCAGCAGCACGACCGTCACCGCCAGCAGGCCGAAGACCACGTCGCTCACCGCGGCCGAGGCGGCGTCCCCGTCGGTGTGCACCCGGGTGGCGTCCGCCGGGTCGTCGGGGTCGTAGCGCACCGCGAGCTCGGCGCCGACCGGCACGTCGAGCGCCCGCTCCAGCTCGACCACGCCGGTGCGCGGCGTCCCGTCCGCGTCGGTGAACGAGACGTCGAGCCCCCGCCCGTCCGGCGCCGTCCCCACCGCCGTCACGGTCGCGGTCGCCGTCGCGGTGTCGGCGGCCAGCGGTGCCCGGACGTCCCCGAGCCGCAGCGCGAGCGCGACCAGCAGCACCAGGCCGACCACGAGCAGCGGCACCAGGCCGAGGAGGAGCTGGCGGACCGCACGCCGGTGCGGGCGGGGTGGCGGCGGGGAGGTCGGCGGCGTCATCGCGGCCATCGTCCCAGCTCGGCCGAGGTGTCCGGCCGTCGTCCCCGGACGTTCACCGCAGCGGTGTCCCGCACCGGCGGCCGGGCTGGCTAGGCTGCGGTCCGTGGCCAGCATCGACGCCGTAGGCGCGCGAGAGATCCTCGACTCGCGCGGAAACCCCACCGTGGAGGTCGAGGTCGCCCTCGACGACGGGACGATCACCCGGGCCGCCGTGCCCAGCGGCGCCTCGACCGGCGCCTTCGAGGCGGTGGAGCTGCGCGACGGCGGTGACCGCTACAACGGCAAGGGCGTGACCCAGGCCGTCGACGGCGTCCTGGATGTGATCGGCCCTGAGCTCGTCGGTTTCGAGGCGTCCGAGCAGCGGCTGCTCGACCAGCGGCTGATCGACCTCGACGGCACGCCCGACAAGTCGCGGCTCGGCGCCAACGCTGTCCTCGGCGTGAGCCTCGCCGTCGCCAAGGCCGCTGCGGAGTCCGCCGGCCTGCCGCTGTTCCGCTACGTCGGCGGTCCCTCGGCCCACCTGCTGCCGGTGCCGATGATGAACATCCTCAACGGCGGCGCCCACGCCGACAGCAACGTCGACGTCCAGGAGTTCATGATCGCCCCGATCGGCGCGGCGACCTTCGCCGAGGCGCTCGCGGTCGGCACCGAGACCTACCACGCGCTGAAGTCGGTGCTGAAGAAGCGCGGGCTGTCCACCGGCCTGGGCGACGAGGGCGGCTTCGCCCCGTCGCTGCCCAGCAACCGCGACGCCCTCGACCTGATCGTCGAGGCCGTGCAGGCCGCCGGCTACACCGTCGGCACCGACATCGCCTTCGCCCTGGACGTCGCCGCCACCGAGTTCCACAGCGACGCCGGGTACGCCTTCGAGGGCAAGACCCTCAGCTCGGCCGAGCTCACCGAGTACTACGCCGGGCTGGTGGACGCCTACCCGATCGTCTCGATCGAGGACCCGCTGTCGGAGGAGGACTGGGACGGCTGGGTCGCCCTGACCCAGGCCTTGGGCGACCGGGTGCAGATCGTCGGCGACGACCTCTTCGTCACCAACCCGGCCCGGCTCGCCGACGGCATCGCCCGCGGCGCGGCGAACGCGCTGCTGGTCAAGGTCAACCAGATCGGCACGCTCACCGAGACGCTGGACGCGGTGACGCTGGCCCACCGCAGCGGCTACCGCTCGATGATGAGCCACCGCTCGGGCGAGACCGAGGACACCACGATCGCCGACCTCGCCGTCGCCCTGGACTGCGGGCAGATCAAGACCGGTGCCCCGGCCCGCAGCGAGCGGGTGGCCAAGTACAACCAGCTGCTCCGCATCGAGGAGGAGCTCGACGACGCCGCCCGCTACGCCGGCGCCGCCGCCTTCCCGCGGCTCGCCGCCCGCAGCTGAGCGCATGAGCACGGCCCGCCCCCGTCGTGGCAGGTCCGGCGGCACCCGCCGCCGGGCCTCGTCACGGCCGGTGCGGGCCGGCTCCCGCGGGTCGGCCGACAGCCGGCCCGGACGACGCACCACCCGCAGCGCCGCCCGCAGCACGACCCCCCGCCGCGGCCCGCGCTTCACCGGCCGGGCCGTCATGCTCGGCGCCCTGGTGCTGCTGCTGGCGCTGACCCTGGCCGGGCCGCTGCGCCAGTACGTGGCCGGCCGCCAGGAGCTCGCCGAGCTCGCCGCCGAGCACGACGAGCTCACCCGGCGCGCCGCCGACCTGCAGGCGCAGCTGGACCGGCAGTCCGACCCCGCCTACATCGCCCAGCAGGCGCGGGAGCGGCTGACCTACGTGCTGCCCGGTGACCGGCTGGTCATCGTCGGCGACGCCGGCGACCCGGGCGACAGCGCCTCGGCGCCGTCCGACGCGGTCGACCCGGAGGCGCCGGTGCCCTGGTACGAGGGCCTGCTCGGCTCCGTCGCCGCCGCGGACGGCTGAGCGACCCCGTCGCTGACGCGCGGCACGGGCCCCTGCGAGGGGGCCGTGCGCGGGCGCTCGGGTGCCTGCCGCAGACTCGTCGGGTGAGCAGCCCCGCCCCGCCCTCCCCGCCCGTCACGGCTGACGAGCGGGCCGTCATCGCCCGTCAGCTCGGCCGGCCGCCGCGTGCGCTGGTGGGGGTGGCGCACCGCTGCCCGTGCGGCCAGCCCGACGTCGTGGAGACCGCACCCCGGCTGGAGGACGGCACGCCGTTCCCCACGCTGTACTACCTCACCTGCCCGCGGGCCACCGCCGCCGCCAGCCGGCTGGAGTCGGCCGGGCGGATGCGGGAGTGGCAGGACGAGCTGGCCACCGACCCGGAGCTGGCCGCGGGCTACCGCGCGGCGCACGAGTCCTACCTGGCCACCCGCGACGACCGCGACGTGCTCCCGACCCGGGCGACCGCCGGCGGCATGCCCGACCGGGTCAAGTGCCTGCACGCCCTCGCCGGGCACGCGCTCGCCGCCGGCCCCGGCGTCAACCCGATCGGCGACCGCGCGGTCGCCGAGATGGGGGAGTGGTGGGCCGCCGGCCCCTGCGCCCACCCCTCGCCCGACGACCCGGAGGACGTCCGATGACCGAGCTCGCGAGGTCATCCGACAGCAGAGCACCCCAGGGCGCGTGTCCGACGAGCGCCAGCGAGGAGGACTCGTGACCCGGGTCGCCGCCATCGACTGCGGTACCAACTCCATCCGGCTGCTCGTCGCCGACGTGCCACCGGAGGGCGCGCACACCGATCTGCTGCGCCGGATGGAGGTCGTCCGGCTGGGGCAGGGCGTCGACGCGACCGGCCGGCTCGCCCCGGAGGCGATCGAGCGGACCCGGGTCGTGCTGGCCGAGTACGCCGCCCAGGCGCGCGAGCTGGGCGCCGAGCGGGTGCGGATGGTCGCCACCAGCGCCAGCCGGGACGCCGCCAACCGGGCCGACTTCGAGGCGATGGTGACCGCCACCCTGGGGCAGCTGCCCGACGTCGTCCCCGGTGTGGAGGAGGCGGAGCTGTCCTTCCTGGGGGCGACCGCCTCGCTGTCCGCCGCGGCGCAGGCGCACGGTGCGCCGCCGCCCCGGCCGCCGTTCCTGGTGGTCGACATCGGTGGCGGGTCGACCGAGTTCGTGCTCGGCGACGCCGGTGGGGTGCGCGCGGCCCGGTCGGTGGACATCGGCTGCGTGCGGCTCACCGAGCGCCACCTGCGCAGCGACCCGCCGCCGCCGGACGAGGTGCAGGCCGCCGAGGCCGACATCCGCGCCGCGCTCGCGCTGGTGACCGCCGACGTCCCGGTCGCCGAGGCCGCCACGCTGGTCGGGCTGGCCGGGTCGGTCACCACCGTCGCCGCGCTGGCCCTGGCGCTGCCCGCCTACGACGCCGACGCCATCCACGGCTCGCGGATCCCGGTGTCCGCCGTCCGGTCGGTCAGCGCGGGGCTCCTCACCGCCACCCGGGACAAGCGCGCGGCGTACCCCGTCATGCACCCCGGCCGGGTCGACGTCATCGGCGCCGGTGCGCTGATCCTGCGGGTGGTCATGGACGCCTTCGACCTGGAGGAGGTCGTGGTCAGCGAGCACGACATCCTCGACGGCATCGCCCTCCGCCTCGCCCGCCCCCAGCCGTCCCCGGCGCAGGCATAGGAACCTGTGCACCCGGTTTTCGCCGGCAGACCGGGTGCATGGGTTCCTGTGCCTCGGGGGTCAGGCGGCGCTGGCGGCGTTGGCGCCGGGGGGCAGCTCGCCGGTCAGCTTCTGGTAGACCGCCGCAGCTCCCCGGGCGGCGACCAGCCGGCCGGAGGCGTACAGCACGCCGGACACCGCGGCCCAGGCCAGCGCGTCGGGCCAGGTGACCCCGGGGGCGGCCGGGTTCTTCGGCGGCGGGTAGCCGCGGACCTTCAACCAGGCCGTGTCGGCCGCCTTCTTGACCACGATCCCGGTCGGGATGGCCATCGCCGGGCCCAGCAGCTTGTACAGCAGCGGGGTCTTCACCTTCGGGGCCTTCGTCTTCTTCGCCACGCGGTGATCATGCCCGCCGCCGCAGTCGCTCGGACGGTCTGGTCTGCTGGGGACGTGGCACGCGACGCCGACGGCTACCCCGTCACCCGGACCGCCGCCGGCGTGCTGCGCGGCGCCGCCGGCACCCGGGAGCTCGCCGTTCTGGACGAGCGGATCTCCGGCTGCCGGGCCTGCCCGCGGCTGGTGGCCTGGCGCGAGGAGGTCGCCCGGGTCAGGCGGGCCTCGTTCCGCGACCAGGAGTACTGGGGGCGGCCGGTGCCCGGGCTCGGCCCGGCCGACGCCCGGATCGCGGTGGTCGGGCTGGCACCGGCCGCGCACGGCGGGAACCGGACCGGGCGGGTGTTCACCGGCGACCGCAGCGGCGACTGGATCTTCGCCGCGCTCTGGCGGGCGGGCCTGGCCAACCAGCCGACGTCGGTGTCGAAGGACGACGGCCTGGAGCTGACCGACGTCCGGGTCTGCGCTGCGGTGCGCTGCGCCCCGCCGGCCAACGCCCCCACCCCCGAGGAGCGGGACACCTGCTCGCCGTGGCTGGCGCGGGAGCTGGCGCTGCTGCCCCGGCTGCGGGTGGTCGTCGTCCTCGGCGGCTTCGGGTGGACGGCGCTGTGGCCGGTGCTCGGTGCGGCGGGCTACGCGCTGCCCCGGCCGCGACCGGCGTTCGGGCACGGGGTGGAGGTCGCGCTGACCGGTCCGCGCGGCCCGGTGACCCTGCTGGGCAGCTACCACGTCAGCCAGCAGAACACCTTCACCGGCCGGCTGACCGAGCCGATGCTGGACGCCGTGCTGACCCGGGCCACCGAACTGGCAAGCTCTGCGGGCACGACGCCCCCGTAGCCCAATCGGCAGAGGCAGGCCCCTTAAAAGGGTCCCAGTGTCGGTTCGAACCCGACCGGGGGCACCCGTCCGGGTGGTCCGCTGCCACCGGGAACTCGCCGCCCCCACGTGGCGTTGGACCGGACAGCGTGGGGAGGAACAGGTGAGCCCCACGGACCGACCAGTCACCTCGAGGAGATGACGATGCCCAGCAGCAACCCGGCGTTCAGTCGGGGCTTCCCCGGTGCCGGCCAGACCCAGTCCGGCGGCTGGGGCGCAGGCCCGCAGCAGACGTACGGCGGGGCACCCACCCAGTACGACCCGTACTCGGCCCCGTCGCCGTACGCGGCCACCGGCCGCGCCTACATGACGATGGACGACGTCGTCACCAAGACCGGCCTCACCTTCGTGGTGACCGTCCTGGCCGCCGCCGCGACCTGGGCGATGCCGGGCAACTCCGGGATCGCCCTGGCGCTCCCCGCGATCCTGATCGGCCTGGTCCTCGGCCTGGTCATCTCGTTCAAGCAGATCGCGAACCCGGCGGCGACCCTGGCCTACGCGGCGCTGCAGGGCATCGCGGTCGGCGGGATCAGCGAGATCTTCGCCGCCCAGTTCGGCGGCAACATCGTCATGCAGGCGGTGATCGGCACCTTCGGTGTGTTCTTCGGGATGCTCGTGGTCTACAAGACCGGCGCCATCCGGGTCACCCCGAAGCTGACCCGCTGGGTCGTCGGTGCGCTGTTCGGCGTGCTGGCGCTCGTGCTGGTCAACCTGATCGCCAGCTTCTTCACCCCCGGTGGCCTGGGCCTGCGCGACGGTGGTCCGGTCGCGATCATCTTCAGCCTGGTCGTCATCGGTGTGGCGGCGTTCTCGCTGCTGCTGGACTTCGACATGGCCGACGAGGCGATCCGCCGCGGCGTCGCGCCGAAGTTCGCCTGGTACATCGCCTTCGGCCTGCTGGTCACGGTCGTCTGGCTGTACCTGGAGATCCTGCGACTCCTCAGCTACTTCCGGGAGTGAGCTGCTTCCGCGAGTGATCCGCTAGACGACGAAGGCCCGGTCCCCTCGCGGAGGCCGGGCCTTCGTCACGTCGAGGGGCTCAGCTGAGGCGCTCGAGCACCATCGCCATGCCCTGCCCGCCGCCGACGCACATGGTCTCCAGGCCGAACTGGCCGTCCCGGGCGCGCAGGCCGTTGAGCAGGGTGCCGGTGATCCGGGCACCGGTCATGCCGAAGGGGTGCCCGACGGCGATGGCGCCGCCGTGCACGTTCAGCTTGTCGATGTCGATGCCCAGGTCGCGGTAGCTGGGGATGACCTGCGCGGCGAACGCCTCGTTGATCTCCACCAGGTCCATGTCGTCGATGGTCATCCCGGCGCGGGCCAGCGCCTGCTGGGAGGCAGCCACCGGGCCGTAGCCCATGATCTCCGGCGACAGCCCCGTGACGCCGGTGGAGACGACCCGGGCCAGCGGGGTGATCCCCAGCTGGGCGGCCTTGGTGTCGCTCATGATCACCAGGGCGGCGGCGCCGTCGTTGAGCGGGCAGGCGTTGCCGGCGGTCACCCGGCCGTCGGGGCGGAACACCGGCTTCAGACCGGACAGTCCCTCGACCGTCGTGCCGGCCCGCGGGCCGTCGTCCGCGCTGACGACCGTGCCGTCGGGCGTGGTGACCGGGGTGATCTCGCGCTCCCAGAACCCGTTCGCGATCGCCTGCTCGGCGAGGTTCTGGCTGCGCGCGGCGAACTCGTCCATGTCCTGCCGCGAGATGTCCTTGAGCAGCGCGAGGTTCTCCGCGGTCTGGCCCATGGCGACGTAGGCGTCGGGCAGGTCGCCGTCCTCGCGCGGGTCGCGCCACGACTCCGCGCCGCTCTCGGCGGTCTTGGCCACCCGGGCCTCGGCGTCGGCGAACCGGGGGTTGTGGGTGTCCGGGATCGCGTCGGAGTTGCCCTTGACGAAGCGGGACACCATCTCCACGCCGGCGGAGATGAACACGTCGCCCTCGCCGGCCTTGATGGCGTGCAGCGCCATCCGCGTGGTCTGCAGCGAGGAGGAGCAGTAGCGGGTGACCGTCGTCCCGGGCAGGTGGTCCATGCCCAGCAGGACGGCGACGATCCGGCCCATGTTGAAGCCCTGCTCGCCGCCGGGGAGCCCGCAGCCGAGCATCAGGTCGTCGATGTCGGTCGGGTCGAGCTGGGGCACCTGGTCCAGCGCCGCGCGGGTGATGGTGGCGGCCAGGTCGTCGGGCCGCAGGTCCTTCAGCGACCCCTTGAACGCGCGGCCGATGGGGGAGCGGGCAGCGGCGACGATGACGGCTTCGGGCATGGGTCCTCCACGATGAGGCGCGCCGCCCCGCGGGCGGCGACGGACGTCGGGTCGTCCCTCAAGCTACCCCCGGGTAGGGAACCGGTCCCCGGGCGCGACGCCACCGGTCAGGACGGGACGGCGGTGCGGGCAGCCTCGTCGGCCTGCTCCGGGGTCGGGATCTCCGGCGGACGGCGGCGGCGCAGCCGAGCCCAGGGGCCCCGGGGCCCGGTCTCCCGGCCGCGGACCTCGGTCGGCTGGACCTCGGTGCCGGTCCGGCCGGCGGCCCGGGCGGCGGCCTGCGCGACCGGCCGCACGGTGTCCCGGCGCAGCCGCAGCCCGCGGTCGGCCGCGGCGGGCCACACCCCGATCGCGTCGGCGATCGAGGGGAGCAGCGAGGCGGCGGCCGCCGCGTAACCGGCCGCCGAGGGGTGGAACTCGTCGCTGCTGAACAGCGTGCGGTCGGTGGCGAACGAGGGGCCGAGCACCGAGCCCAGCGAGACGGTGCGCCCGCCCTCGGCGACGACGGCGATGGTCTGCGCCGCGGCGAGCTGGCGGCTCCACCGGCGGGCCAGCACGCGCAGCGGCTGGGCGATCGGGCGGATGGTGCCCAGGTCCGGGCAGGTGCCGACGACGACCTCGCAGCCGGCGGCCCGGAGCATCCGCACCGCCTCGGCCAGCGCCCGCACCGACTCCGCGGGCCGGGCACGGCTGGTGACGTCGTTGGCGCCGATCATGATCAGGGCGACGTCGGGGTGCTCGGGCAGGGCGCGCTCCACCTGACCGGTGAGCTCGCGGGAGACGGCGCCGGAGCGGGCGAACTTGACCAGCCGGACGGGTCGTTCGGCCAGCTCGACCAGGGCCGCGGCGATCAGCACGCCGGGGGTCTCGCCGGCGTTGTCCACGCCCAGGCCGACCGCGCTGGAGTCGCCCAGCACGGCGAACACGATCGGCGTCGCCCGGCCGCGCCCGTAGACGCCGTTGCCGGTCGGGGGGTCGGGCTGGGTCCGCTGGGCGGTCACCCGACGACGGGCCGCCCGGGCCTCCTCGCGCAGCAGGGTGACCAGCGCCGCGCCGGCGAGCCCGACACCGCCGCCGCCGTACGCAGCCGCCGTCGCCAGTCGTCGCGCCCTGCTGGCTCGCGTCACCGCGCCCCGTCCTCTCCTCCGGCTCCTGGTTGCGTGCTGCACCGAGAGCTGATCCTCAGGCTAGCCACCCCCTACGTTGGGGCCGTGGCTGACGACGGTGACCTCACCCCTCCGGACGACCGCCGGCGCCAGCAGCAGATCGTCGACGTGCTGGTGGACGCCTTCGCGCGGCTGATGGCGGTGGACGCCGACGCGTTCCGCACCAAGTTCCGCAAGATGGCCGCCGACCCGTTCGCGTTCTACCGCGGCTCCGCCTGTCTGTTCTACGCCGACATGGCGACGTTCGAGGACAGGTGGTGTGACGAGCGGACGTCGCGGGTGTGGATCCAGGGTGACCTGCACGCGGAGAACTTCGGCACGTACATGGACGGGCAGGGGCGCATCGTCTTCGACGTCAACGACTTCGACGAGGCCTACCTCGGCCACGTCAGCTGGGACCTGCGCCGGTTCGCGGCCAGCTTCGCGCTGCTGGCCTGGCGCAAGGCGTTCGACGACGACGTGATCGGCGAGATGCTCGGCGGCTACCTCGACGCCTACCTCGACCAGGTGGAGGCCTTCACGCACTCGGACGACGACCGGTCGTTCGCCCTGCTGCGGGAGAACACCGAGGGGGCGGTGCACGACGTCGTGCTGGCCACCACCGCCCGCACCCGGCTGGACCTGCTGGGCCGGCTGACCGTGGTGGAGCGCTACGAGCGGCGGTTCGCCGACCGGCCGCGCAACCGCCGGCTGGACGACGACGAGCGCGCTGAGGTGCTGCACGCCATCGACCGCTACCGGGAGACCGTGCACCCGCCCCGCCGGCGCCGCGACGTCGCCTACGACGTGAAGGACGTCGTGGGCACCGGCGGCTTCGGCATCGGCAGCGCCGGGCTGCCCGCCTACAACGTGCTGCTCGAGGGCTACGACCAGGCGCTGGAGAACGACGTCGTCCTGTCGGTGAAGCAGGGCAACGTGCCCGCGCCCAGCCGGATCGTCGACGACCCGGAGATCCGCCGGTACTTCGAGCACGAGGGCCACCGGACCGCGGTCAGCCAGCGGTCGCTGCAGGCCAACGCGTCGCAGTTCCTCGGGCACACCGAGATCCGCGGCGTCGGGTTCGTCGTCGCCGAGCTGTCGCCCTACGAGGTGGACCTGGACTGGGAGGACCTCACCGAGCCCGAGGAGATCCGGCCGGTGCTCGCCCAGCTGGGCCGGGCGACGGCGAAGCTGCACTGCGTCGGGGACGCCGACAGCGACCACACGCTCGTGCCGTTCCAGACCGAGGAGGCGATCACCACGATGATCGGCGGCCGCCGCGCGGAGTTCATCGCCGACGTCGTCGACTTCGCGCACGGCTACGCGCAGCGGACCCGCGAGGACCACCGGCTGTTCGTCGAGGCCTTCCGCGCCGGGCGGATCCCGGGGATCAGCTCCAGTGGGGACCACCGCCCGGTGTGAGCGCGGTCAGCGGATCGGCAGCTCGATCCACATCCCGCGGTGCGGACCGACCGGGCGCAGGTCGTACTCGTCGGTGACGATGGTGAAGCCGATCCGCTGGTAGAAGCCGACGGCGTCCTTCCGGGCGTCGCACCAGACCAGCTCGGCACCGCGGGCGGCCAGCCGGGCGAGCCCCTCGGCGACCAGCGCACGGCCGGCACCCAGCCCGCGCACCCGCGGGTCGGTGGCCATGCCTCGCAGCTGCCAGGACCCCTCGCCCGCGCGCCACGGGCAGTCGCGGGGGTGGAAGCGGACCACGCCGACGATCTCGCCGCCGTCGATCCGGGCGGCCAGGTGCAGCGTGTACGGGGCGTCGTCCTCGTCGATCTCCACCGGGCGCCCCTGCCGGAGCTCCTGCGCCCGCAGCGGGTAGGTCGCCGCCGCGTCGACCTGCTCGATGGTGATCGTCCCCGACGGGGCCTCGGTGCTCACGCCTTCATTCTCCCGCCCGCCCGTCCGGCCCCGCTGCAGGGGCCCGCCACGAGCTCGCGAGTGGTGGGGGGCAGCGGGGCCCTTCCTCAGCGGCCGCGGCGGCCGCGCCTGACCCGGAGGTAGTCGGCGACCACGTACTCGCCCAGCCGCTCGCTGTCGGGCTGGAACACCCGTCCGCCCGCCCGGGCGGTGATGTCGTGGACGAACTCGACCAGCGAAGGCTCGGGGTCCAGCGCGAACACGTTGAGCGTGGCACCGGAGCGCGCGACCCGCTCCACCTCCGCGACCGTGCGGGCGATCGTCTCGGGCATCGGCGGCCAGCAGAAGTACGGCGTCCCGTCGTCCTCCAGGTGCGCGGTGGGCTCCCCGTCGGTGACCACCAGCACCACCGGCTCGGCGTCCTTGTGCTTGGCGAGGAAGCGGCGGGCCAGCATCAGCCCGTGCTGCAGGTTGGTGCCCTGCAGGGTGTCGACCGACAGCTCGGCCAGCGTCTCCGGGCGGAGCACCTGCGCGGTCGAGGAGAAGCCGATGATCTCGATCGCGTCCTGCGGGAAACGGGTGGTCACCAGCGAGTGCAGCGCCATCGCCGTCGACTTCGCCGCCCCCCAGGTCCCGCGCAGCGCCATCGAGTAGGAGAGGTCGACCAGCAGCGCCACGGCCGCGCCGGTGCGCCGCTCGGTCTCCACCACCTCGAAGTCGTCGACGGCGATCCGGACCCGGCGGCGACCCTCCTCATGGGGCTCACCGGCGGTGCGCAGCACCGCGTTGCGCACGGTGCGGACGACGTCCAGCGGCTGCTCGTCACCGAACCGCCACTCCCGCGAGGCACCGGTGAGCTCGCCCGCCGCACCGGCGTCGGCCACGTCGTGCTCGCCGCGACCGGTGGCGTCCAGCTTGGCGAACACCCGGCGCAGCGCGGTCGCGCCCAGCCGGCGCACCGCCTTGGGCGAGAGCTCCAGCTTGCCGTCGGTGCGGTTGAGGTAGCCCTGCCGTTCGAGCTCCCGCTCCAGCCGGCGCAGCGCCTCGAGGTCGTCGACGGCGGAGCGGCCCAGGGCCTGCTCGAGCAGCTCCTCGTCGATGTCGGCCAGCGAGGCCCCGGCGTAGCCCTGGGACAGCTGCTGGGACAGCGACTCCAGGTCGGCGAGCTCGGCGACCGCGGTGGTCGCGTCGCCCATGCCCAGACCCTGCTCGCCGTCGGGCACCGGGCCGCGCTGCCCCCACGGCAGGTCGGGCCGGGCCTGGCGCAGCGCGTCGGACAGGTGCGCCATCTCGCTCTGCAGGCCCAGGTCGCCCATCGCCTGCTCCATCAGGCCCTGCAGCTCGGCCCGCTGGTCGGGGGAGAGGCCGGCCAGCATCCGCTCCTGGGCCGCGGCCCGCCGGGCCAGGGAGTCGATGAGCTCCTCCACCGACTGCGGGTCGTCGGGGAAGAACTGCCCGTGCTTGTCCATGAAGTCGGCGAACTGCTGGTCGGTGTCCTCGCCGCGGTTGTGCGCGTCGACCAGCGCGGACAGGTCGGCGACCATGTCCTTGACCGCCTGCATCGCGGCGCCGTCGCCGTCCTGCATCTGCTGCAGCGCCTGCTTCATGCCCTGGAAGCTGCTGTCCAGCACCTCCTGGCGGAGGAGGTCCTGGATCTGCTGGTAGGCCTGCGCCGCCTCGGGGGAGCGCCAGGAGTGGTCCTTGAGCGCGCGGACAGCGCCGGCGGTGTCCTCCGGCAGCTGGTCCAGCTCGGCCTCGGCGAGCCGCGCGGCGTCGTCGGGGTCGGGGAACAGCGCGGCGCGCTCGGCTTCCAGTGCCTGGTCCAGCAGCTCGCGGACCTGCTCCAGCGTGCCGTCCATCCGGCCGGCCTGCCGCGCCTGCCGGAGCCGGTCGCGCACCGAGCGGCGGAGCTGGTCCAGCCCGCGCCGGCCGTCGGTGCCGCGGCGCAGCAGGTCGCGCATCGCCTCGCGCACCCCGCTGCCGCCGAGCACCTGGTCGCCGATCTCGTCGACCGCGGCGGCGACGTCGTAAGGCGGTGCCAGCGGGTCGGGCCCGCCGCGCCACCTGCCGTACCGGTAGCCCCGGGGGCGTCGGTCGGCCATCGTCAGGCCCCGTACACGGTGCGGGAGCCGTCCGTGTCCTTGGCCAGCCGGCGGGTGAGGTACAGCCCCTCGAGGGCGAACTCCACGGCCGCGGCGGCCTGCTCGGCCGACTGCTCGCCCTCGGGCACCCCCAGCCGGCCCAGCAGCTGGGCCAGGTGCGGGATGGTGCCCAGCTGGCCGAGCAGCGCCGCCGCCGGCACCAGGTCACCGGACTCGACCGTCTCGCCGCTGCTGAAGTGCTCCTGCAGGCCGGTCAGGTCCAGCCCGCCGCAGCGGGCCCGGAAGGTCTGCGCCGTGGCCTGCCGCAGCAGGTGCTCCAGCACCTCGAGGTCGCGGTCGTCGTCGTTGTCGGTGCCGGCGTCGGCGAACTCGACCTTGCCCCGGCTGGCCGGGACGATGCTGGGCAGGTCGACCACCCGGGCCACCGGCCGGGGCTCCCCGGCCACCGCCGCCCGCCGGACGGCCGAGGCGGCGACCGTCTCCAGCCCGGCGATGGCGAACCGGGCGCTGACCCCGGAGCGCTGGTCGACGTGGCTGGACTCGCGGACCAGCCGGGTGAACCGGGCGACGATCTCGACCAGGTGCTCGGGGACGATCGGGGCGTCGAACCCGGTACCGCCGAGCCAGGTGGTCTGCGCCTCCTGGCGCAGCAGCCGGAGCTCGTCGGCCAGCTCGATCGGGTAGTGGGTGCGGACCTCGGCGCCGAACCGGTCCTTGAGCGGGGTGATGATCCGCCCGCGGTTGGTGTAGTCCTCGGGGTTGGCGCTGGCGACCAGCAGCAGGTCCAGCGGGAGCCGGACCCGGTAGCCGCGGATCTGGATGTCGCGCTCCTCGAGCACGTTGAGCAGCGCGACCTGGATCCGCTCGGCGAGGTCGGGCAGCTCGTTGACGCTGAAGATGCCGCGGTTGGTGCGCGGCACGAGGCCGTAGTGCACGGTCTCCGGGTCGCCCAGGGTGCGGCCCTCGGCCACCTTGATCGGGTCGACGTCGCCGATCAGGTCACCGACGCTGGTGTCGGGGGTGGCCAGCTTCTCGCCGAACCGCTCGCTGCGGTGCAGCCAGCCGACCGGGGTCGCGTCGCCGTGCTCGGCGACCTGCCGCCGGCCCCAGACGCTGATCGGCTGCAGCGGGTGCTCGTTGAGCTCGCTGCCGACCAGCACCGGCGTCCACTCGTCGAGCAGGCCGACCAGGGTGCGGATGAGCCGGGTCTTGCCCTGGCCGCGCTCACCGAGCAGGACCAGGTCGTGCCCGGCGATCAGGGCGCGCTCGACCTCGGGGACGACGGTGTCCTCGAAACCGACGATTCCGGGGAGGGAGGGCTCGCCGGCGGCCAGCCGGGCGAGCAGGTTGTCGCGGATCTCGGCCTTGACCGGCCGGGGGGCGGCCCCGCTGTCGCGGAGCTCGCCCAGGGTGGTGGGAGGAGGAGGGGTGGGGGACTGCGAGGTCCCCAGCGGTGCGGCGTCCGTCACCTCGACCACGGTACGACGGGGGAGTGACAGTCGGGTGCTCCGTCGTCCTGCGCACCGGGACTGCGAGGATCGGCCCGTGTCCGTCACCGGTGCAGTGCCCCTGGTCAGCGGAGCCGACGTCGAGGAGGCCGCCCGCCTGCTGGACGGCGTGGTCCGGCGCACGCCGCTGGAGCACTCCCGCGCCCTCGCCGAGCGGGTCGGCGGCCCGGTCTGGCTCAAGTGCGAGAACCTCCAGCGCACCGGCTCGTTCAAGATCCGCGGTGCCTACACCCGGATCGCCCGGCTGACCCCCGAGGAGCGGGCCCGCGGCGTGGTCGCGGCCAGCGCCGGCAACCACGCGCAGGGCGTCGCGCTGGCCGCCCGGGAGCTCGGCGCCGCGGCCACCGTCTTCATGCCGGAGACCGCGCCGCTGCCCAAGGTCGCCGCCACCCGCGGCTACGGCGCCGACGCCCGGCTGGGCGGGGACACGCTCACCGACGCCATCGTCGACGCAGTCCGGTTCGCCGCCGAGACCGGGTCGGTGTTCATCCACCCGTTCGACCACCCCGACGTCATCGCCGGGCAGGGGACCGTCGGTCTCGAGGTGCTCGAGCAGTGCCCGGACGTGGCCACGGTCGTGGTCTGCACCGGCGGCGGGGGGCTGGTGTCCGGGATCGCCGCCGCGGTCAAGGCCCGCCGCCCCGACGTCCGGGTCGTCGCCGTCCAGGCCGCCACCGCCGCGGCGTTCCCCGCGTCGCTGGCCGCCGGCCACCCGGTGCCGCTGACCGCGATGGCCACGATGGCCGACGGCATCGCCGTCGCCGCTCCCGGCGACCTCACCCTGGCCCACGTGGCGGGCCTGGTCGACGAGGTGCGGACCGTCACCGAGGGCGACCTGAGCCGGGCCCTGCTGTTCTGCCTGGAGCGGGCCAAGCTGGTCGTCGAACCGGCCGGGGTCGCCGGCGTCGCCGCTGTGCTGGCCGACCCCACCGCCTTCGCCCCGCCGGTGGTCGCGGTCGTCTCCGGCGGCAACATCGACCCGGTGCTGATGATGAAGGTCGTCCAGCACGGCATGGCCGCGGCCGGGCGCTACCTGACGCTGCGGGTCCAGGTGCCCGACCGGCCGGGTTCGCTCGCCGCGCTGCTGCGCGAGCTGGCCGGGCTGTCGGCCAACGTGCTGTCGGTCGAGCACGAGCGGACGACGGCGCGGCTGGACCTCGGCGAGGTCGAGGTCGGCGTGCACCTGGAGACCCGCGGGCCCGACCACGAGCAGCACGTGCTGGCCGCCCTGGCCGCCGCCGGGTACGCACCCCGCGTCGACTGACCGGCGCCGATGACTTCTCCGCACGGCCCCGGTCTCCACCGCTGAGCCCCCGCACCGCGGCGGCTCAGGACGGACCAGTCGTCGGAGGAGCGCTCATGCACCACACCCGCCGGGTGCGCGGAAGAGCAGACGAGAAGTGTCGGACGGCGGGCCTAGCGTGCCCGGCATGACCAACGCCGTCGTCGTCGAGGGGCTCGTGAAGCGCTTCGGGGAGAACACCGCGCTCGGTGGGGTGGACCTCACCGTGTCCGAGGGCACCGTCCTCGGGCTGCTGGGGCCCAACGGGGCGGGCAAGACCACCGTCGTCCGGATCCTCAGCACCCTGCTGCGGCCCGACGCCGGGCGGGCCGAGGTGAACGGGCTCGACGTGGTCACCCAGGGCGACCAGGTCCGGGCCACCATCGGGCTCACCGGCCAGTACGCCGCGGTCGACGAGTACCTGACCGGGCAGGAGAACCTGGAGATGGTGGGGCGGCTGTACCGCCTGGGCAAGCGGGAGGCCCGCTCCCGCGCCGGTCAGCTGCTCGAACGGTTCGAGCTGACCGACGCGGCGAACCGGCCGGCGAAGACCTACTCCGGGGGCATGCGCCGTCGGCTGGACATCGCCGCCTCGCTGATCGCCCGGCCCCGGGTGCTGTTCCTCGACGAGCCGACGACCGGCCTCGACCCGCGCAGCCGGCTGGGCATGTGGGAGTTCATCGGCGACCTGGTCAGCGACGGGACGACGATCCTGCTCACCACCCAGTACCTGGAGGAGGCCGACCGGCTCGCCGACCGCATGGTCGTCATCGACAAGGGCGAGGTGATCGCCCGCGGCACCGCCGACGAGCTGAAGGCCCAGGTCGGCGGCGAGCGGTTGGAGCTCACCGTCGCCTCGGCGGAGCAGCTCGACGACGTCGCCGAGGCGCTCGGCCCGTTGGCCCAGGGGGAGCTGCAGCGGGACCAGCAGTCCCGGCGGCTGTCGCTGCCGGTCACCGGCGGCACCGACACCCTCGCCGAGGCCCTGCGCCGGCTCGCCGGCGTCCGCGCGGACGTGCTGGACATCGGGTTGCGCCGGCCCGACCTCGACGACGTGTTCCTCACCCTGACCGGGCACGCCACCGAGGAGAAGGCGACGGACGACGACAGCCGGCCCACGGCCGCAGCGACCGCAGGAGCGCAGTCATGACCACCCTGGCCGAGACCCTCTCCGACAGTGCCGTCATCACCCGGCGCAACCTGATCAAGGTCAAGCGGGTGCCCGACCTGATCGTCTTCGCGACCCTGTCGCCGATCATGTTCGTCCTGCTGTTCCGGTTCGTGTTCGGCGGCGCCATCAACGTGCCGGGGGGAGTGAGCTACGCCGAGTTCCTGCTGCCGGGCATCTTCACGCAGACGGTGATCTTCGGGTCGACCATCACCGGCGCGAGCATCGCCGAAGACCTGCAGAAGGGCCTGATCGACCGGTTCCGCTCGCTGCCGATGTCCCGGTCCGCCGTCCTGATCGGCCGGACGGTTGCGGACCTGGGGCTCAACGCCCTCTCCATCGCGGTGATGGCGCTGACCGGGCTGGTGGTCGGCTGGCGGATCCACAGCTCGGTCGGCGAGGCGATCGCCGGCTTCCTCCTGCTGCTGGTGTTCTCCTACGCGATCTCCTGGCTGATGGCGCTGGTCGGCCTGACGGTCCGCACGCCGGAGGTGGTCAACAACGCCAGCTTCATCGTGATCTTCCCGATCACCTTCGTGGCCAGCACGTTCGTGCCGCTGGAGACCTTCCCGACGGTGCTGCGCCGCTTCGCCGAGTGGAACCCGGTCTCCACGGTCGCGCAAGGGGCACGGGAACTGTTCGGCAACATCCCGGCCGGGGTGCCCGAGCCCGGCGTCTGGTCGTTGCAGCACCCGCTGGCGTACTCGCTTCTCTGGGCTGCGCTGATCCTGGCGGTCTTCGTGCCGCTGTCGGTGCGGAAGTACCTGCGTACCGCGAGCCGCTGAACGACCTCGGCCTACGCCACCGCTCGCGGACTCGCGTCGGGCCACCGGGAGGCCAGGTCGGTGGGGTCGGCGGCCGGGGACGAGGATGGTGCCGATGAGCACCGAAGCCCCGGCCGGATCGCCGACCCTCGCCCCCCTGTCCTCGTCCCACCCGCTGGCGGCGCCCTCCGAGCTGCCCTACCAGCTGCCGCCCTTCGCCGAGATCACCCCGGAGCTCGTCCGGGAGGCGCTGCTGGCGGGCATGGCCGAGCAGCGGGCCGAGGTCGCCGCCCTGGTGGCGGACCCGGCCGAGCCCACGTTCGAGAACACGATCGTCGCGCTGGAGCGGTCCGGGCAGCTGCTGGCCCGTGCGGAGCGGGTGTTCTACACCATGACCTCGGCCGTCTCCTCCGACCGGATCCGGGAGATCGAGCGGGAGATCTCCCCGCTCGCCGCCGCCCACGACGACGCCCTGCGGCTCGACCCGGCGCTCTTCACCCGGGTCGACGCGGTGCACGCCGGGCGCGCCGAGGCCGGCCTGGACGAGGAGTCGGTCCGGCTGGTCGAGCGCTACCACCTGGACTTCGTGCTCGCCGGCGCCGGCCTCGACGAGGCCGGTCGGGCCCGGCTCAGCGAGCTGAACCAGCGGCTGGCGGAGCTGAGCACCACCTTCGACCAGAACCTGCAGGCGGCGACCGAGGCCGCCGCGGTGGTGGTCGAGGACGTGGCCGAGCTCGACGGACTCTCCGAGGGGGAGGTCGCCGCGGCAGCCGGGGCGGCTGCCGAGCGCGGCCGGGCGGGCGCCCACCTGCTCACCCTGGTGCTGCCCAGCGGGCAGCCCGCGCTGGCCAAGCTGCGCGACCGGGAGGTGCGCCGCCGGCTGTACGAGGCGTCGGTGACCCGTGCCTCGAGCGGTGAGCACGACAACGGGCCGATCGCCGCGGAGATGGCCCACCTGCGCGCGGTCCGGGCCCGGCTGCTCGGCTTCGACACCCACGCCGACCTCATCGCCGCCGACCAGACCGCCAAGACCTCGGCTGCGGTCGACGCCCTGCTCGCTGAGCTGGTCGGTCCGGCGCGGGCCAACGCCGAGGCCGAGGCCGAGGTGCTGCGCGAGCTGGCCGCTGCCGACGGCGTCGAGCTGGCCCCCTGGGACTGGGCCTTCTACTCCGAGCGGGTCCGGGCGGAGCGCTACGCCGTCGACAGCGCCGCGCTGCGCCCCTGGTTCGAGTTGGACCGGGTGCTCGTCGACGGCGTCTTCCGGGCGGCCGAGCTGCTCTACGGCTACACGTTCCGCCCGCGCCCCGACCTCGTCGGCTACCACCCCGACACCCGGGTCTGGGAGGTGTCGGGTGCCGACGGCGAGTCCGTCGGGCTGTACCTCGGTGACTTCTACGCCCGGGAGGGCAAGCGCGGCGGCGCCTGGATGAGCTCCTTCGTCACCCAGTCGACGCTGCTCGGCACCCGGCCGGTCGTGTTCACCAACCTCAACGTCAACCGTCCGGCGGCCGGTCAGCCGACGCTGCTGACGCTGTCGGAGGTCACCACGCTGTTCCACGAGTTCGGCCACGCGCTGCACGGGCTCTTCTCCGCGGTCACCTACCCGCGGTTCTCCGGCACCAGCGTCTCCCGCGACTTCGTCGAGTACCCGAGCCAGGTCAACGAGATGTGGGCGCTGTGGCCGGAGGTCCTCACCTCCTACGCGCGGCACGTCGAGACCGGCGAGCCGCTCCCGCTGGCGACGGTGCAGGCCATCGAGGCCGCCGCGCTGTGGGGCGAGGGCTTCGCGACGCTGGAGTACCTGGCCGCGACCCTGCTGGACCAGGCCTGGCACCGACTCGACGCCGACACGCTGGTCGAGGACCCGCAGGCGTTCGAGGCGGCGGCGCTGGCCGCAGCGGGGGTGGCGTTCGACCTGGTCCCGCCCCGGTACCGGACGACGTACTTCCAGCACGTCTTCGCCGGCGGGTACTCGGCCGGCTACTACTCCTACATCTGGTCCGAGGTGCTCGACGCCGACACCGTGGAGTGGTTCAAGGAGAACGGCGGGCTGCGCCGCGCCAACGGCGACGTCTTCCGCGACCGGCTGCTCGCCCGGGGCGGGTCCGTCGACTCACTCGCCGCGTTCCGCGCCGTCCGCGGCCGCGACGCCGACACCGCCCCCCTGCTGCGGAGGCGCGGCCTCGTGAAGGCGTGAGCCCGATCTGCAGTTGATCATCGGCGGGTGGTCGCGACCGACGGCGTGTCGGCCAGCCACCTGCCGATGATCAACAGCGGACGGCGGGTTCAGAGCCAGGGGAGGGCGAGGACCAGGTCCAGGTCGTCGGGCGCCGCGCCGTCGCGGACCAGCCGGTTGGGCTGGCGGTGGCCGCACCGCGTGCAGCGGTGCACCACCTGCCAGCCCTTCCCGGACTTCTCCACCAGGCCGACCGGCTCCATCAGGGCCCGGCAGTCGCTGGCCCGGTCACCCGGCAGCTCGTCGACGTGCAGCGACCACAGGCACCACGGGCAGTGGTTGCGGTAGTGCCCGTCGGTGTTGGCCGGCACCAGCGTCGAGCAGTGCCCGCAGACGAAGTCGGTGTTCTCCGCCCGCCGCGAGCGCGCGCGGCCGCCGTCCACGGTGCTGGTCATGCGGTCGGTCAGGGCACGAACGGCTCGACGGCCAGGACCTTCACGGAGATGTCCTTGCCGTTGGGAGCCGTGTAGGTGATCGTGGCGCCCGGTGCCGCACCGACGATCGCCGCGCCCAGCGCCGACTCGGGGGAGTAGACGGTGAGGTCGGTGGTGCCGGCGATCTCGCGGGAGCCGAGGAGGAACTTCTCGGTGTCGTCCTCGTCGCCGTCGAAGGCGATGGTGATGACGGTGCCCAGCGCGGCGTTGGTGGCCGTCGTCGGCGCCGCGCCGACCCGCGCCTTGCGCAGCAGGTCGGTGAGCTGGCGGATCCGGCCCTCCTGCTTGCCCTGCTCCTCGCGGGCCGCGTGGTAGCCGCCGTTCTCCTTGAGGTCACCCTCCTCGCGACGGTCGTTGATCTCCTTGGCCATCGCCGGACGGTTCGCGATCAGCTGGTCGAGCTCGGCGCGCAGCCGGTCGTGGGCCTCCTGCGTCAGCCAGACGCCCTGGTCCTGCTGGTCAGTCGGGGTGGACACGGGATCACTCCTGGTGCTCGAGAGCGCGACCCTCCGTCAGGAGGGCCACCGGTGGTCAATCCGGGCAACCTAACACCGCACGGCCCCGCTGTGCAGACACCCGCGGAACGGAACCGGCCGGGACCGGGTCGTCCGGGGAGTGGTGACCGGCACACCCGCGACGCTCCGGGCCCTTCGCCGCGCCGGCCCGCCGAGGGGGACAATGGCGCGGTGACCGATGCTGATCAGCTGCGCCTGCTCGCGGTGCACGCCCACCCCGACGACGAGTCGAGCAAGGGCGCGGCGACCATGGCCAAGTACGTCGCCGAGGGCGTCCGCGTGATGGTGGCCACCTGCACCGGCGGCGAGCGCGGCTCGGTGCTGAACCCCGCCATGGACCGCCCCGAGGTCTGGGAGCGGATGGCGGAGATCCGCCAGGCCGAGATGGCCAGGGCGCGCGAGATCCTCGGGGTCGAGCAGGCCTTCCTCGGCTTCGTCGACTCCGGGCTGCCCGAGGGCGACCCGCTGCCGCCGCTGCCCGAGGGCTGCTTCGCCCTGGTGCCGATCGAGGAGGCCGCGGCGCCGCTGGTCGCCCTGATCCGCCGGTTCCGGCCCCAGGTGATGACCACCTACGACGAGCGGGGCGGCTACCCGCACCCCGACCACATCCGCACCCACGAGATCTCGGTGCACGCCTTCGAGGCGGCCGGCGACCCGGAGCGCTACCCCGAGCTCGGCGAGCCCTGGCAGGTCAGCAAGCTCTACTACCACATGAGCTTCACCCTGCCGCGTACGAAGGCGCTGCACGAGGCGGTGCTGGCGACCGGCGGCGAGTCCCCGTACACGGAGTGGCTGGCCAACTGGGACCCGGAGAAGGACATCTCCCACCGGGTGACCACCCAGGTGCCCTGCGCGGAGTACTTCCCGGTGCGCGACGCCGCGCTGATCGCGCACGCCACCCAGATCGACCCGACCGGCCGCTGGTTCTCCGTGCCGCTGGACGTGCAGAGCGAGGCCTGGCCCACCGAGGACTACGAGCTCGCCCGCTCGCTGGTCGACTCGCCCGTCCCCGAGGACGACCTGTTCGCCGGCGTCCGCAGCTCGGCGGAGGTGTCGTGACCACCGCGTTGACCCTGTTCGCGGCCAACCAGCCGCAGCTGCCCGAGGACGTCGGCAAGGCCGGCCCGCTCGGCCTGCTGCTGATCGTCGTCCTGCTCGTCGCGGTGGTCTTCCTCGGCCGGTCGATGGGGCGCCACCTCAAGCGCGTCCCGCGCAGCTTCGACCCTGCCGACCAGGTGCCGGACACCCCGGCCGAGCTCATCGACGTCCCCGCCCGCGATCCGGGCGAGGATCTGCTCGACACCCTGCGGCGTGCGCCGTTGGCCATCGAGCCGCCCCGCCGCCCGGACGACGGCGGGACCCCACCCCGGGCATGAGGACGACCCGGGCCGCGGCCCGGGTCGCCTGCTGCCGCGCTACCAGCGGTGTGCGACGTCGATCACCAGACGGGGCGTGTGATCGGTGTTCGGCGTGCCGTCCAGGGTGAAGACCCGGAACGGCAGCCGGGCACGCACGCCGAGCGCGAGCGTGGTCTGACCCTCGAACGACCCGGCCCAGGCGACCTGCCGGAAGGTGCTGTACCCGCCGACGGCCACCACCTCGCGCCGGTTGCGCGGCTCGAACGTCGCGCCGTGCTCGCCGTACGCCGGTGCCTTGACGATGACCTGCAGGACCGCGCCACCGCGGACCGGGACGACGGCGCCCGAGCCGTCGGCGACGACGGTGCGCACGTAGCGCACGTCGTAGGAGCCGAAGGTGGCGTCCTGACCGCCGACGTCGAACACCAGGCGGTCGAAGCAGGCGTGCCGGCCGGCGCGGACGCCGTTGAGCGATTCGGTGTCGGCACGGGTGTCGTGTGCCTTCGGCAGCGAGCCCCACGACACGCTGCAACGGTCGGCGGCACTGGCCGGGGTCGCGCCGACCAGCACCGCGGCGACCGCGGTCAGGACGGCCAGGACGAGGGCGACGGAGCGGGATCGGGCGGTGGTCACGGCTTCCTCCAGGGGGTGGTGTGGACCCCTGCAGAGTCGCGCGACACGCCGACCCTTACCAGATGCACAGCGACTGCACAACAGACGAGCCTCGGCGAGTCGACTGGCAGATCTCGTGGGACGTGCGGTGCGCCGGACCTCGCCATGATCGAGAGGTCGCCCTGCGTAGTCGCCGCGGACCGGTAGCCCGGTCGCCGGCGGGGTACCCCGGGGACGTGCCGAACCGCCTCGCCGCCGCGACGAGCCCCTACCTGCTGCAGCACGCCGACAACCCGGTCGACTGGCAGGAGTGGGGCGCCGACGCGTTCGCCGAGGCGCGGGCCCGCGACGTCCCGGTGCTGGTGTCGGTGGGCTACGCCGCCTGCCACTGGTGCCACGTCATGGCCCACGAGTCCTTCGAGGACGCGGCGACGGCGGCGCAGCTGAACGCCGGCTTCGTCTGCGTGAAGGTCGACCGCGAGGAACGGCCGGACGTCGACAGCGTCTACCTGGCGGCCACCCAGGCGCTCACCGGTCAGGGCGGCTGGCCGATGACGGTGTTCACCACCCCGGACGGCGCGCCGTTCTACTGCGGCACCTACCTCCCGCCCCGCCCGCACCCGGGGATGCCGTCGTTCCGCCAGGTGCTCGACGCGGTCACCGACGCCTGGACCCACCGGCGCGCGGGGCTGCAGGACGCCGGTCAGCGGATCGTCGAGGGCATCTCCGGTCGGCTCGACCTCGGCGCCCCGACGCCGCTGACCGCGGACCTGCTCGACGGCGCCGTCCGCGCCCTGGCCGACCGGTACGACCGGGAGGCCGGCGGGTTCGGCGGGGCCCCGAAGTTCCCGCCGTCGATGGTGCTCGAGTTCCTGCTCCGCGCGCACGCCCGCCGCGGTGACGAGGACGCGCTCGGCATGGCCCGGCACACCGCGGAGGCGATGGCCCGCGGCGGCATCTGCGACCAGCTGGCCGGCGGCTTCGCCCGCTACTCGGTCGACGCCGGGTGGGTGGTGCCGCACTTCGAGAAGATGCTCTACGACAACGCGCTGCTGCTGCGGGCGTACTCGCACCTCTGGCGCACGACCGGGGCGGACTGGGCCCGCCGGGTCGCCGACGAGACCGCCCGCTTCCTCATCCGCGACCTGGGCACCGCGGAGGGCGGCTTCGCCTCGGCCCTGGACGCCGACACCGAGGGGGTCGAGGGGCTCAGCTACGTCTGGACGCCGGCCCAGCTGCGCGAGGTCCTCGGGGACGACGACGGCAGCTGGGCCGCGCAGGTGTTCGGCGTGACGCCCGAGGGGACCTTCGAGGAGGGTGCCTCGACGCTGCAGCTGCGGCGCGACCCCGACGACGGCGAGCGGCTGGCCCGGGTGCGTGCGGCGCTGCTGCAGGCCCGGGCCCGGCGCCCGCAACCCGCCCGGGACGACAAGGTGGTGACCGCCTGGAACGGGCTGGCCATCGCGGCGCTGGCCGACCATGGGGCGCTCACCGGCGACACCGAGCTGGTCCGCGCGGCCGGTCGTGCGGCGGACCTGCTGCACCGGGTGCACTGGGTCGACGGGCGGCTGCGCCGGGCGTCCCGGGGCGGCGTGGTCGGGGCGCACGCCGGCGTCCTGGAGGACCACGGCGACCTGGCCGAGGGGCTGCTCGCGCTGCACGCCGCCACCGCCGAGCCCCGGTGGCTCCGCTGGGCAGGGGAGCTGCTCGACGTCGTGGCCGCCCGGTTCGTCGACGCCGACGGCCGGTGGTACGACACCGCCGCGGACGCCGAGGCGCTCGTCCACCGCCCCTTCGACCCGGCCGACGGCCCGACGCCGGCCGGGATCGCGGCCGCCGCCGGCGCGCTGGTCGGCTATGCGGCGCTGGCCGGGTCGCCGGAGCACCGGGCCCGGGGCGAGGAGGCGCTGGCGTCGCTGGCCCGGCTGGTGGAGGTGGCCCCGCAGGCCGCCGGCTGGGCGGCGGCCGTGGGGGAGGCGCTGCTCGCCGGCCCGCTGGAGGTCGCGGTCAGCGGACCGGCCGGGCCGCAGCGCGCGGCGCTCGAGCAGGCGGCGCGGCGCTCGACGAGCCCCGGCGCGGTGGTGGTCGCCGGGGAGCCCGGCGCGGCCGGGGTGTCGCTGCTGGCCGATCGCCCGCTGGTCGGCGGCGCTCCGGCGGCCTACGTCTGCCGGGGCTTCGTCTGCTCCGCGCCGGTCACCGACGTGTCCGCTCTGAGCGCAGCGATGACCGGTCCGCACAGCTGATTACACGATTACAGTGCTGCACGTACCACCGTCGTCCCGAGGAGGACACCGTGCACGCACACCACCGCTTCCCCCCTGAGGGCTTCCCCGGCCGGGGCCGCGCCCGCGGCCGGGCCGCCGACGCCCCGCCGCCGATCGAGCGCGCCGAGGTCGCCGGCTGGTTCGCCGGCCGGTTGCCCGACGAGTGGTTCACCGGCCCGGTCGAGCTGGTCATCGACCGCGACGAGATCACCGTCATCGGTGCCGTGGCCGAGCCGGACGCCGGCGACGGCGACCCGGCGGCCGCCCGCGCCGGCCGGATCGCCCGGTTCCGCGAGCAGACCCGCTCCGCCCGGATGGCGATCGCCGACGCGGCGCAGGAGCGGTACGGCCGCTCGGTCGCCTGGGGCGCCTCCTGTGGCGACGTCCGCGAGCTGTTCACCACGCTGTCGGTGCCGGTGATGACCCGGCTGCGCCAGCCCGAGCGGCTCGTCCTGGACACCCTCGTCGACGCCGGGGTCGCCCGCTCCCGGTCCGAGGCGCTCGCCTGGGCGGTGCGGCTCGTCGGGCAGCACACCGACGACTGGCTGTCCCAGCTCCGCGAGGCGATGGCCGCCGTGGAGCAGGTCCGCGCGCAGGGTCCCGAGGTGAGCTGAGGAAGGACCCCGCTGCCCCCCACGCCTCGCAGGCTCGGCGCGGGCCCCTGCAGCGGGGCCGGTCCCAGCGGCGCACCTGGGACACTGGGCGGTGTGACCACTGACGTCGAGCCCACCCGCACCGACGTCCTGGTCGTCGGGGCCGGACCGGCCGGGTCCGCGGCCGCAGCCTGGGCGGCGCGGGCCGGCACCGACGTCGTCCTCGCCGACGCCGCGGTCTTCCCCCGGGACAAGACCTGCGGCGACGGGCTGACCCCGCGCGCGATGGGCGAGCTGGACCAGCTCGGCCTCGGCGACTGGGTGCGGTCCAAGGGGCGCAACCGCGGCCTGCGGGCGGCCGGCTTCGGCCAGGAGCTGCTGCTGCCGTGGCCGGGGGGGCTCGCTGCCCGACCACGGCGGTGCCGTCCCACGCACCGAGCTCGACGCCCGGATCCGCGACGTGGCCCTGGGCGCCGGCGCGCAGCCGCTCGAGGGCGCCCGCGCGGTGGACGTGGAACGGGACGGCGACCGGGTGACCGGGGTGGTGTTCCGCCGTCCCGACGAGTCGACGGCGACGGTCCGCTGCGACCGGCTGGTCGTGGCCGACGGCGCCCGCTCCCCGCTGGGCCGGGTGCTCGGCCGGGAGTGGCACCGGGACACCGCCTACGGCGTCGCCGCCCGCGGCTACATCGCCTCCGGCCGCAGCGACGACGAGTGGATCTCCTCGCACCTGGAGCTGCGCGGGGAGGACGGCGAGCTGCTGTCCGGCTACGGCTGGGTCTTCCCGCTGGGTGACGGCGAGGTGAACGTCGGCGTGGGCACCCTGGCCACCGAGCGCCGCCCGGCCGACGTCCGGCTGCGCAGCCTGCTGGACCTGTACGCCGACCTGCGGCGCGACGAGTGGCAGTTCGACGGCGCCGTCCGCGCGCCGGCCAGCGCCCTGCTGCCGATGGGCGGCGCGGTCTCCGGGGTCGCCGGGCGCAACTGGGCGCTGATCGGTGACGCGGCCGGCTGCGTCAACCCGCTCAACGGGGAGGGCATCGACTACGGCCTGGAGACCGGGCGCAGCGTCGTCGAGCTCCTCGGCACCGACGACTGGACCGGTGCCTGGCCGGCGGTGCTGCGCCGGCACTACGGCGAGGCGTTCTCCATCGCGCGGCGGCTGGCCGGCCTGCTGACCGTGCCGCGGCTGCTGCCGGCGGCCGGGCCGGTCGGCATGCGGTCCCGGGCGCTGATGACGGTGGCCCTGCGGGTGATGGGCAACCTGGTCACCGAGGCCGACCGGGACGTGGTGGCCCGCGCCTGGCGGCTGGCCGGCCGGCTGTCGGTGCGGCTGGACCACCGCGCGCCCTTCTCCTGAGCGGCGCGCGGCCTACACGAAGGGACTGTTGAAGACCGCGAAGTACACGGCGACGTAGTGGCAGGCGGCGGCCACGATCGTCATCGCGTGGAAGACCTCGTGGTAGCCGAAGGTCCCCGGCCAGGGGTTGGGGCGCTTGGACGCGTAGGCGATCGCCCCGACGCTGTAGAGCAGCCCGCCGACGGCCATCAGCACCAGGACGGTGACCCCGACCAGCTGCAGGATGTCGACGAGCACGAAGACGGCGGCCCAGCCCAGCGCCAGGTAGATCGGCACCCCGAGCCAGCGGGGGGCGTGCGGCCACACCATCTTCAGCGCCACACCGAGCAGCGCCCCGGTCCAGACCGTGCCCAGCAGCCACCAGCCGGTGGGCTCCGGGACGGCCAGGAAGGAGAACGGCGTGTACGTGCCGGCGATGAACAGGAAGATCATCGAGTGGTCGGCGCGCTTCATCAGCTTCCAGCCGCGCGGTGACCAGCGGCGGCGGTGGTACAGCGCGCTGACCCCGAACAGGCCGAGGATGGTCAGGCAGTAGACGGTCACCGGCCAGCCCGCGCGGGGGCCCTGCACGAAGGCCAGCGGGATGAGCACCGCGGCCGCCGCGATCGCGCCGAAGAAGGCGAACAGGTGCAGCCAGCCGCGCATCCGGGGGCGGGTGTCGGGGTGGTCGTAGTCCCGGTCGCCGTACTCGGTGAGCGCCCACTCGCCCTGGTGGGTGATCGCCTCGAGCGGCACGCCCTCCTCGCGGACGACCCCGAGCGCCTCGCGGAGCGGGGCCTCGAGCTCCGCGCCGTCGGCGGTGACCCGGACGGAGTCGTCGCGGTCGGAGGAGACGGTCATGACCCGAGGTTACGGAGACCGGGAGGGGCCGTCATCCCAGGACGGCTGTGAGCTTCCCGGCCCCCCGCCCGGCCCCGATCCGCCCTGCGGTCAGCCGGTCGGGCACCCGGGTCCTACTGTGGCGGCGTGGGGGTTCGCGCATGGGTCCGCGAGCAGCTCACCGTGCTCTACGAGCACCGGATCGCCCGCTCGCTGACCGGCGCCGACCTGCCCCGGCACGTCGGCGTGATCATGGACGGCAACCGCCGCTGGGCGCGGGCGATCGGGCTCGAGGACGTCGCCCACGGGCACCGCCGCGGCGCGGAGAAGATCGTCGACCTGCTGGGCTGGTGCGATGACGCCGGCGTGCAGGTGGTGACGCTCTTCCTGCTCTCCACCGACAACCTCGGCCGGCCCGAGCCGGAGCTCAGCGCGCTGCTGTCGATCATCGAGGACGTCGCCACCGACCTCTCCCGGCCGGGCCGCCGGTGGCAGCTGCGCGCGATGGGCGCGCTGGAGCTGCTGCCGGCCGAGACGGCGGCGGTGCTGAAGAAGGCCGAGGAGGACACCCAGGGCCGGCCGGGTGCGCACGTCAACCTCGCGGTCGGCTACGGCGGCCGGCAGGAGATCGCCGACGCCGTCCGGTCGCTGCTGGCCGAGCACGCCGAGCGGGGGACGACGCTGCCGGAGCTGGTCGAGGCGCTGGAGGTCGACCACATCGCCGAGCACCTCTACACCCGCGGCCAGCCCGACCCGGACCTGGTGATCCGCACCAGCGGGGAGCAGCGGCTCTCGGGCTTCCTGCTCTGGCAGACGGCGAACGCCGAGTTCCACTTCACCGACGTCTACTGGCCCGACTTCCGGCGGGTCGACTTCCTCCGGGCGCTGCGGGACTACGCCGCCCGGCACCGCCGCTTCGGCGCCTGACCTGCCCCGGCGGCAGGGGCCCGGGGCGGGCGCTGAGAGGATCGGCGGCATGGCAGCCGGCGCGGTCGACGTCCCCCTCGAGTACGTGCGGCTGGGGCTGCGCTTCGACCGGCTCGAGCCCGGCTTCGTCGACGCGTACACCGGCGACCCGCGGCTGCGCGCCGCGGTCGCCGACGAGCCGGCGCCGACCCCGCACCGGCTCCGGGACCAGGCCCGGGCGCTGCTGGGCGAGCTGGACTCCGCGCAGCTGCCGGCCGACCGGGCGGCGTACCTGCGCGGTCAGCTGACCGGGCTGGAGTGCAGCGCCCGCAAGCTGGGCGGGGAGCCGGTCGGCTTCATCGACGAGGTGCAGGCCTACTTCCAGGTGCAGGTCACCCTCGGTGACCCGGCCGACTACGCCGCCGCGCACGCCGCGCTGGAGCAGCTGCTGCCCGGCGGCGGCTCCCTGGCCGAGCGCTACGCGCTGCACCGGCGCCGGGAGGAGTGCCCGCCGCAGCGGCTGGAGGCCGCCGTGCACGCGCTCTCCTCCGCCCTGCGCGACCGGGTCCGCGGCCGGTACGGCCTGCCGGAGGTCGAGACGGTCCGCTACGAGGTGGTCACCGACAAGCCGTGGTCGGGCTTCAACTACTACGAGGGCGACTACCGCTCCCGGGTCGCGATCAACGCCGACCTGCCGCACCGGCTCAGCCAGCTGCCGCACCTGGTGGCGCACGAGGCCTACCCCGGCCACCACACCGAGCACTGCCGCAAGGAGCGTGGGCTCGTCGAGCGCGACGAGCACCTGGAGCACACCGTCTTCCTGGTCAACACCCCCGAGTGCCTGATGGCCGAGGGGCTGGCCGACCTGGGGATCGAGGCGTCGGTCGGGGCGGGCTGGGGACCGTGGGCGGCCGAGGTGCTGGGCGACCTCGGGCTGCGCTTCGACGGGCACCTCGCCGAGCAGGTGGCCGCGGCGGCGGCGCCGCTGAACCGGGTCCGCCAGGACGCGGCGATCATGCTGCACGACCGCGGCGCCGACCCCGACGCGGTCATCGCCCACCTGCAGCGCTGGGCGCTGGTCAGCCCCGACCGGGCCGCCCAGCAGCTCCGTTTCCTCACCGACCCGCTGTGGCGCGCCTACATCTCCACCTACGTCGAGGGCTTCGACCTGCTGTCGACCTGGCTGGCCGCCCGCCCGGCGGAGCAGCCGGTGGCCGACCGCTTCGTCCGCCTGCTCGACGAGCCGCTGACGCCCGCCGGGATCACCGCCGAGCTCGCGGGCGTCTGACGCCGTGGCACGGGGGACGCCGCAGGAGCGGCGGCTGCTCGGCCTGTGGACGGCGGGCTGGCTGGCCCTGCTGCTGCTCATCGGGCTGTTCTGGGTGGGGAACGTCGCGGTGGAGTGGCCGGTGCTGCTGGTGCCGGTGGTCTGGGCGCTGCTGGCGCTGCGACCCCGCCGGGAGGAGTGAGCCGCGGCACCGGTGCCGCCGGGAGCGCGGTGCGGCGGGCAGAGTTGGGCCATGTCGACCACGCGGTTGCTGCTGCTCGGGGCGGTGCGGATCTTCCAGCCGGTGCACGGCTACCTGCTCCGCCGCGAGCTGCTGACCTGGCAGGTCCAGGACTGGGCGCACCTCAACCCGGGGTCCATCTACTCCGGCCTGCGCACGCTGGCCAAGCGGGGGCTGCTGGAGGAGACCGAGGGCGAGCCGGTGTCCTACCGGCTCACCGCCGACGGCGAGGTCGAGTACCAGCGGCTGCTCGGCAGCGCGCTGCGCCGGCCCGAGCCCGGCGACCCCAGCCGACTGCTCGGCGGCCTGTGCTTCTTCACCACGCTGCCGCGCGACGAGGTCCGGGAGGCGCTGCGCGCCCGCGACCTCGTGCTGGAGGCCATGGTGTCCGGGATGGACTCGGCGGTGCGCGGGGTCGAGTCCTCCCGGATGGCGCCGGCCAGCACGGTCGAGCTGTTCCACGCGACCCGCGCCTGGGTCGACGGCGAACGGGGCTGGGTGCGGGAGGTCTGCGCCCGCATCGACGCCGGGCACTACCGCTTCGCCGACGACCCGCAGGGCCCCGACCGGCCGGTCGGCGGGCTCTGGCCGGCCGCCGTCCTCGACCCGCCGGGCGGTGCTTGATTCAAGAACGAGCTTGACCCCATTTAGTCAAACTTGAACACTGGCCGGGTGATCCACGCCCGCGGGCTCGCCCGCACGTTCCGGAAGAAGAAGCAGGAGGTGCACGCCGTCGCCGGTGTGGACCTCGACGTCGAGGCCGGGGAGATCGTCGGCTTCCTGGGCCCGAACGGGGCCGGCAAGACCACCACGCTGCGGATGCTCACCACGCTGCTCGCGCCGACCGCCGGCACCGCCACCGTCGCCGGCTGCGACCTGGTCACCGACCCGGTGGGCGTGCGGCGGCGGATCGGCTACGTGTCGCAGAGCGGCGCCACCTACCCCGACGCCCGCGCGGGGGAGGAGGTCGTCGACCACGCCCGGCTGTACGGGATCAGCACCGCCGAGGCGACCGCCCGCGGCAAGCAGCTGTTCCGCGAGCTCGACCTCGACGGGCTGTGGGAGCGGCAGCCGAAGTCGATGTCCGGCGGCCAGCGGCGCCGGCTCGACATCGCCGTCGGCCTGGTGCACGTGCCCGGGCTGGTCTTCCTCGACGAGCCGACCACCGGGCTGGACCCGCAGGCGCGGGCCAACCTGTGGCAGCACATCCGGGGCCTGCGCGAGGAGCGGGGGACGACGGTCTTCCTCACCACGCACTACCTGGACGAGGCCGACGCCCTCTGCGACCGCATCCTGGTCATCGACGCCGGCCGGATCGTCGCCGAGGGCACCCCCGACGCGCTGAAGTCGCAGGTCGGCGGGGACGTCCTGACCGTCACCGTGGAGCACGCGGAGACCGCCGGCCGGGTCGCCGCGCTGATGGCCGCGCTGCCCGGCGCCGAGGCCCCGCAGGTGCTCGACACCCGCGTCGTCGGCCGCGCGCCGCACGGCGGTGCCGCGCTGATGAGCCTGGTCCGCGAGCTGGACGCCGCCGGGATCCCCGTCGCCGGGATCGAGAGCCGCCGGCCCAGCCTGGACGACGTCTTCCTCGACCTCACCGGCCGGTCGCTGCGGGAGAGCGGCGGCCCACCCGTCCCCGCCGACCGCACCCCCGCCGAGCAGCCGCAGGAGATGGCCCGATGAGCACCGCGACCACCGCCCCGCCGACCCCGACGACGACCGAGCCGAGGAGCAGCGTCGCCCGGGACACCTACACGGTGTTCGCCCGGGCGATGCGGATGTCGCTGCGCAACCCGGCCTGGCTGGTGATCAGCCTGATGCAGCCGGTGCTGTACATCGTGCTGTTCGGCCCGCTGCTCGAGCCGCTGAGCAGCCAGCTCGGGTCGGGCAACGCCTACCAGCTGTTCGTGCCGGGCATCCTCGTGCAGCTGGGCATCTTCGGCGCGCTGTTCGTCGGCTTCGGCCTGATCGCCGAGTACCGGGCCGGGGTCATCGAGAGCCAGCGGGTCACCCCGGCCAGCCGGACCGCGCTGCTGCTGGGCCGGGTGATGCGCGACGTCGTCGTCCTGCTGGTGCAGGGCACGCTGCTGGTCCTGGTGTCGATCCCGCTGGGGCTGCGCGCGCCGGTGCTCGGGGTGGTGCTGACCCTGGTCGTCATCGCGCTGCTCGGGGCGGCGTTCGCCTCGGTCTCCTACGCGCTGGCGCTCACGCTCAAGAGCGAGGACGCCTTCGCGCCGCTGCTCAACGCCGTCGTCCTGCCGGTCCTGCTGCTGTCGGGGATCCTGCTGCCGATGACGCTGGCCCCGGGCTGGCTGCAGGCGGTCAGCGACGTCAACCCGCTCAAGCACGTCGTCGAGGGCGCCCGGTCGTTCTTCGACGGCGACTACGGCAGCAGCACCGCCTGGTGGGGTGCCGGGCTGACGGTGGCCATGGGGTTGCTCGGCTGGTGGTTCGGCGTCCGACGTTTCCGGCAGGAGTCGAGCTGAACGGGAGGTTTCCGCCAGATCACCAATGACCTCCATGTCACCCGTTGGCGTGTCTTGCCAGTGTTTTTGTCAGCCCCGGGGCCTAGCGTCCGCAGTGGAGGACGGGTTCCACCCCGTCGTCCACGGGAGGCCCGGTTGGTGCGACTTCGTACGTCGACCAGAGGGGCCGCGTCCCGGCCCCTGCGCCGGGACCCGGCCACCCTCGAGCCGGGGCGCGCTGTGCGCCCCACGGGAGTCGACTCGTGACCACTCGCCGCACGTTCGTCCTCGACACCTCCGTCCTGCTCTCCGACCCGGGCGCGCTGCTGCGCTTCGACGGGCACGACGTGGTGCTGCCCCTCGTGGTCATCAGCGAGCTGGAGGCCAAGCGCGACCACCCGGAACTCGGCTGGTTCGCCCGGCAGACCCTGCGCGCGCTCGACGACCTGCGGCTCCAGCACGGCCGGCTCGACGCCCCCGTCCCGGTCGGCGACCAGGGCAGCACGGTGCACGTGGAGCTGAACCACAGCGATCCCTCGGTGCTGCCGGCCGGCTTCCGCAACGACAGCAACGACAGCCGGATCATGGTGGTCGCGCTCAACCTCCGCGGTGAGGGCCGCGACGTCTGCCTCATCACCAAGGACGTCCCGCTCCGGGTCAAGGCCGCGGCGCTGGGCCTGGAGACCGACGAGTACCGGGCGCTGGGCGCCGTCGACGCCGGCTGGACCGGGATGGCCGAGCTCTCCGTCGACGAGTCGGAGATCCAGTCGCTCTACGAGCGCGGGTCGGTGCACCTGCCGGCTGCCGCGGAGCTGCCCACCCACACCGGGCTGGTGCTGCTGTCCGCCCGCGGCTCGGCGCTGGGCCGGGTGCTGCCGGACAAGCAGGTGCGGCTGGTCCGCGGCGACCGGGACGCCTTCGGCCTGCACGGCCGGTCCGCCGAGCAGCGGATCGCGCTGGACCTGCTGCTGGACCCGGAGATCGGGATCGTGTCGATGGGCGGCCGCGCGGGCACCGGCAAGTCGGCGCTGGCGCTGTGCGCGGGCCTGGAGTCGGTGATGGAGCGGCGGGCGCACAAGAAGGTCGTGATCTTCCGGCCGCTGTACGCCGTCGGCGGCCAGGAGCTCGGCTACCTGCCCGGCAGCGAGGGCGAGAAGATGGCGCCCTGGGCGCAGGCGGTCTTCGACACCCTCGGCGCGCTGGTCTCCTCCGAGGTGGTCACCGAGATCCTGGCCCGCGGGCTGATCGAGGTGCTGCCGCTGACCCACATCCGCGGGCGGTCGCTGCACGACTCGTTCGTGATCGTCGACGAGGCGCAGTCCCTGGAGCGCGGGGTGCTGCTCACCGTGCTGTCCCGGCTGGGCACCAACAGCCGGGTGGTGCTGACCCACGACGTCGCGCAGCGGGACAACCTGCGGGTCGGCCGGCACGACGGCGTCACGGCGGTGATCGAGGCGCTGAAGGGCCACCCGCTGTTCGCCCACGTGACCCTGACCCGCTCCGAGCGCTCGCCGATCGCCGCCCTGGTCACCGAGATGCTCGAGGACCTGCCGCTCTGACGGTGTGCGCTGAGGCCGGGTCCCCCGGGTCGGAACCCGGCCTCAGCGCACACCGAACAGCCGCCGGCGCGCGGCATGGGTCGACCGGACGTCCTGCTGGCACCCCGCGGCATCGCCGGTCATCCGGGCGTAGCCGAACCGGAGGGTCTGCCAGCCGACCGTGGCGAGCACCGCGTCCCGCCGGATGTCGTCCTCGCGTTGCCGACGGGAGCCGTGCCAGGCCGCGCCGTCCATCTCCACGGCCAGCAGGACGTCGTCGTAGGCGGCGTCCAGCGCGAAGCGCTCACCGGCCACGGTGATCCTCCGCTGCTGCACGAAGGGCGGCATGCCGGGTGCGCGCAGGACGTGCAGGCACCCCCAGATCTCCAGCTCGGACTGGCACCCGTCGGCCAGCAGCTGGACCAGCTCGGCGAGCTCCGTGCGGCCCGGCAGCCGCGGCCGACGGGCGAGCTCCGCCGCGATGTCCCCCGCCGAGCAGAGGCGTCGACGCACCGCCGAGATCGCCGCCGCCCGCAGCGAGGGGCGGGCCTGACCTCGCGACCAGCCCCAGGCATCGACCACGGCGCGCGCGACGCAGGTGACGGGGATGCCGGACACCCGGCGGGTGAGCTCGCCGATGTCGGGAGAACGGTGCAGCAGCACGCCGGCCGACCCTCGGGCGCTGCGCGAGGCCCCGACGGTGAGGTGCACCGGCCCGCCTGCCGGTGGCAGCAGGTCCCACAATGCCAGGGCCGTGCCGTGGCTGACCACGGCGCCACGGACGTGCGCCAGTGCGGCCACCCGCGTCCGCCAGTCCCGGGCGGCCACCGGTGTGGCGTACACGCCGGGCTGCAACCGGACCAGCCGACCGGTGGCCACCCACGCGTCCACCGTGCCCCGGTCCACCCGGTGGACGAGCCGCTGCCGGGTGATCCAGCCGGTCGGGCCCACCAGTGCGTCGACGTCCCAGGTCACTCGAGGAGCGTGTGCGGCCACGGGGTCGCGCGGCCCGTGGTCCGCGGATCTGTGGACGACGGAGCACGGTGTGCGCTCGAGCGGGGTCCGAGCGTTCGGAAGCCCGCCTCAGCGCACGGCGTCAGGCGGCGGGGGTGGTCTCCGGCTGGGGGTCGGCCACGGTCTTCGGTGTGGCCTTCGGCGGCGGCGGCGGGGCGCTGGCGAACCGCACCACGGCGACCACGACCCAGCCGGCAGCCAGGCACCACAGCAGCCGGTGGACCACCTCCTGCGCGGTGAACTCCCCGCGCAGCCCCAGCAGGAACACCGGGACGGCCAGCACGAAGCCGGTCAGCAGGACGTCGCCGCGGAGCGGGCCGGTCACCCCTCCAACTCCTCCAGCCGCTCACAGAGCAGCGACGCCCAGCGGTGCGCGGTGGCCCGCGCGCCGTCCACCAGCGCCACCGGCACCGACACGTGGTCGAGCACGGCGGCCGGGTCGGCGGTCGAGTCGGTGTCCTGGACGACGACGGCGTCCAGCCGGGGCAGGCCGTCCAGCCACGGCACCAGGTCCTCGGGCTTGCGGGTCGAGTCGAGCACGCCCCACACCGCGGTCGGCGACCAGATGGTGAGCATGTGCTCCAGCCACGGCCCGCCCGACGTCCGCAGCGGGGCGTCCACGGCGATGATCGTGACCGTGCCGCGCGCGGCGCTGGCCTGCTGCCGCTCGGCGGCGGTCTCCAGCGAGGTGATCCGGCTGCCCTCGGGGGCCAGGCCGGCGAGCGCGCCGGAGGCGGCCCACTGCACGTCCTCGGGCTCGAGCCGCAGGGAGAGGGCCAGCGACCGGGCTGCGGCGAAGGTCTCCGCGCCCGGGCCGACGACCATCAGCACGTCGCCCGGCTGGGTGGGCAGGTGCGGGGCGGCCGGCAGCCGCTCGGCGAGCGTCCGGGTCAGCGCCGCGTAGACCCCGCGGAGCGCGGCGTCGTCGGTGAAGTCCGGGCCGAGCAGGGAGGCCGGCAGACCCAGCGTCAGCAGCCGGACGACGAGCTCCTCGGCGACGTCCATGCCGTACGGGGCCAGCGCCGTCGACGCCGACACCGCCGGCACCAGCCGGGTCACGGTGGCGAGCCGGGTGCTGGTCTCCGGGCCGGCCGGCAGCTCGGCGGCAGGCCGGCGCGAGCCGATCGGCACCGGGACCGGGACCGGCCGGGTGGCGATCGGCGTGCGGCCGGTGCCGGCCGGACGGCTGGCCGGCACCGGCGGTCGCCCGCGGCGAGCCGGGGGGACGGCGGGTCGCTGGGACTGCGGCGGCTGACCACCGGTGATGCTCAGCCGCGGCAGGACGAGGGTGGCGTCCATCGGCAGCGGGGCCGGGTCGCTGGCGGTGCGCGCCAGGGGCGCGCTCAGCGAGACCGGGACGGCGAAGCGCTGCTCCTCGACGGGCACCGCGACCGGGACCTCGATCGGGCGCGGCTCGGTGACCCGGACCTCCTCGGCGGCGGTCTCGGCGACGACGACGGCGTCGACGACGAGCGCCTGCGCGGCCGCGACCTGCGCCGCGCGCTGCGCGACCCGGGCATCGCTGGCCCAGCCGGGGCCGGACCAGGCGTCGGGCCGGTGGGCACCGGTGTCGTAGGCGCTCGACTCGGCGCCGCGGGTGTCGTAGGCAGAGGGCTGGGGGAGCTCCTGCTCGGCGGTGACCGGCGCGGCGGTGACGGCCAGCGGGGCACCGGCCTCGGGCAGGCGGTGCCGGCCGCGGCCGGAGCCGTTCGCCGCCAGGACCTCCTCCAGCAGGGCCGCCAGCGCCTCGTCGGCGCTGCGGACGGACTCCACCATGGACAGCGGCGAGCCGGCCAGCGCGACGGCCTCCCGCTCGCGGCGCTCGGTCCCCAGACGCTCGGCGACGATGCGGGCCGCCTCCTGGCGCACCGCCTCGACCCGCGCGGCCTCGGCGTCGGCCGCTGCCTGGCGGCGCGCGGCCTCGACGCGAGCGGCTTCGATGCGAGCAGCTTCGATCCGGGCAGCCTCGACCCGGGCAGCCTCGACCCGGGCGGCCTCCTGACGGGCGACCTCGATGCGGACCGCCTCGAGACGCTCGGCCTCCAAGCGCTCGGCCTCCAAGCGCTCGGCTTCGACGCGAGCGGCTTCGATACGAGCAGCCTCCAGGCGCTCGGCTTCCAGACGCTCGGCCTCGAGCCGCTCGGCCTCGAGCCGCTCGGCCTCGAGCCGCTCGGCCTCCAGGCGCTGAGCCTCGAGCCGCTGAGCTTCGAGCCGCTGAGCTTCGAGCCGCTGAGCTTCGAGTCGCTGGGCTTCGATCCGGGCGGCTTCGATCCGGGCGGCTTCCAGTCGCTCGGCCTCGAGCCGCTGCGCCTCGAGACGCTGCGCCTCCAGGCGCTCGGCTTCGAGCCGCTCGGCTTCGAGCCGGGCGGCCTCGGCGGCAGCTGCCTCGGCCTCGAGCCGCGCGGCCTCGGCGGCAGCGGCCTCGGCGTCACGGCGGGCGGCCTCCGCAGCCGCGGCGACCGCCTGCAGCCGGGCGGCCTCGGCGGCGGCAGCCTCGGCCCGCAACCGGGCGGCCTCGGCAGCAGCGGCGTCGACCCGGGCAGCAGCGGCACGCGCCGCCTCCGCGGCGGCGCTCTCGACCGCGGCGACCCGGGCGGCGGCCGCGTCGGCGGCGGCGACCTCACGGGCCTCCGCCTCGGCGGCAGCGGCCTCGGCGGCCGCCTCGGCGGCGACCTGCACCGGGTTCGAGGCAACCATCCGGGTGAGGGCGGCGGCGAACGGCGACGGCCCGGCCGGCTCGGCCGCCCGCTGGGCCGGCTCGACCGGCTCGGGAGCGAGGTCCTCGGGGGACAGCATCAGCGTGTGCTTGGTCGGGGTGAACGGCTTGGCGTCCGCCCGGCGCGGGGCGGCGGCGGGCTCCCGGGTCGTCGGCACCGGCGAGGCGGCGCGGGCGGGGGTGGCGGCGCGAGCCGGGGAGGCGGTGCGGACGGACGACGGCGCGGTCGCGCCGGTCGACGCCGGTGCCGCGGCACGCCGCACCGGCCGCGCGGCGGCGGACGGCGCAGCGGCGGACGGCGCAGCGGCCGGCTGGGCCCCGGCGCGGCCGTAGAGGCCGACGGGCTGCGGCTCCGGCGAGGCGGACCCGAGCAGCTCGGCGAGTTCCTGCATGCGGTCGTCCATCGACGCGGCCGGCCGCGGCTCGCGGGCGCCGGTCTTGAGCAGCGAACCGGTGTCGGGGCCCTTGACCGGGTCGGCCTTGGGCACCTCCACCTCGGCGATGAACCGCTCGTTGGTGAAGAAGCCGAACATGCCGCCGGAACGGATGCGGCGCACCCCGACGACCCGTGCGGTGGGGCCGAACTGCTCACGCGCGGCGGCGATCGCCTCGTCACGCGTGGCGGCCTCAACGGACTGCGAAGGCACCGTTCACCACTCCCAGGGACTCGATCTGGGCCGTGCGGGAGACCTCGTTGTACGAGATCACCGACAGCCGGGGCAGGACCTGGCGGACCAGGCGGGACAGGGCGGCGCGCACCTGCGGGGAGCAGACGAGCACGGGGGAGAGGTTGAGCCGGTCGGCCTGGTCGAGCAGCTCGGTGCAGCCCCGGACGAGGGAGTCGACGGTGTGGCCGTCCAGGGCCAGCACCTGACCGTTCTCGGTGGGGCGGACGGCCTCGAGCAGGCGCTGCTCGAACGCCGGGTCGAGGGTGATCACGTGCAGCCGCTCGTCCGGCGTCACGTACGGCTGGCTGATCGCGCCGCCGAGGGCGGCGCGGACCGCCTCGACCAGACCGTCGAGGTCCGTGGACTTCTTCGCCCGCAGCGACAGCGCCTCGAAGATGCGGACCAGGTCGCGGATGGAGACGCCCTCGTCCAGCAGCGCGTGCAGCACCCGCTGCACCTCGCCCAGGCTGAGCAGCGCGGGGGTGAGCTCCTCGACGACGGCCGGGTGCGAGCGGCGGACCATCTCCACCAGCACCTTCACGTCCTCCCGGCCCAGCAGCGCCGACGCGTTCTGCCGGACCACCTCGGCCAGGTGGGTGGTGATGACCGACGAGCGGTCGACGACGGTCGCGCCGGCCATCTCGGCCTGCCGCTGCAGCTCCGCGGGGACCCACTTGGCGGCCAGCCCGAACACCGGCTCGGTGGTGGGCTTGCCCGGCAGGCCCTCCAGGTGGTCGCCGATGGCGAGCACGGTGCCGGCGGGGGAGTTGCCCCGCGCCGCCGGGACGCCGTTGAGCCAGATGACGTACTGCGAGCCGGGCAGGTCCAGGTTGTCCCGGGTGCGCACCAGCGGGATCACCAGGCCGGTCTCCATGGCGACCTTGCGGCGCAGCGCCTTGACCCGGTCCAGCAGGTCGCCGCCGCGGGCGGTGTCGACCAGCTCGACGAGGTCGAACGCGACCTCGAGCTCCAGCGGGTCCACGCGCATCCGCTCGACGATCGCCTCGGGGGAGTCCGGCTGCGGCTCGTCGGGTGCCTGCGCGGCGGCCAGGGCCTCCTCGTCGACGTCCGGCTTCTCGGTCAGCCGGGTGGAGAGGAACAGGAAGAGCCCGCCGATCACCAGGAACGGCAGCTTGGGCAGGCCGGGGATCAGGCACAGCGCCAGGGCGGCGCCGCCGGCGATCCGCACCGGCTGCTTGTTGCGGCCGAGCTGGTCGAGGAGGTCGGTGCCCATGTCGCTCGAGGAGGCCGAGCGGGTGACGATGAGGCCGGTCGCGGTGGAGATCAGCAGGGCGGGGATCTGGGAGACCAGGCCGTCGCCGACGGTCAGCAGCGAGTAGGTGGAGACGGCGTCGGCCGGCGCCATGCCCTTCTGCATGATCCCGATCGCGAAGCCGCCGATCAGGTTGATCATCGTGATGATGATCGCGGCGATGGCGTCGCCCTTGACGAACTTGCTGGCGCCGTCCATCGAGCCGTAGAAGTCGGCCTCGGAGGTGACCTCCTGGCGGCGCTTGCGTGCCTGCGTCTCGTTGATCAGGCCGGCGTTGAGGTCGGCGTCGATCGCCATCTGCTTGCCGGGCATCGCGTCGAGGGTGAAGCGGGCGCCGACCTCGGCGACGCGGCCGGCACCGTTGGTGATGACGACGAACTGGATGATCGTGAGGATCACGAAGATCACCAGGCCGACGATCAGCGAGCCGCCGATGACGAAGTGCCCGAAGGCCTCGATGACCTTGCCGGCGTAGCCGTCGCTGAGCACCAGGCGGGTCGAGGAGACGTTCAGCGCCAGCCGCATCAGCGTCGCGATGAGCACCAGCGACGGGAAGACGGCGAAGTCCAGCGGCCGCTTGATCTGCATGGAGACCAGCAGGATCAGCAGCGACGCGACGATGTTGAAGCCGAGCAGCAGGTCCAGCACGGCGGCCGGCAGCGGGACGACGAGCATCAGGACGATGGAGACGACCCCGATGGGGACGGCGACCTTCGTCAGCTTTCCCACGGGACCTCGTTCCTGAGCAGCGGCGCCGGACGGCGGGAGGGCGCAGCACGCCCTCGACGCCGTTCTCGGCAGTCCCCGGAACGGTCCGTACCGCGGCGGGCGCGCGGCGGCCCCGCCCGACGCCCCACGGGCACCACCAGCGCCGGGCGTCCCACCCCGGTCTGCCGGGCGGGACGTCCGGTGCGGACGGTGCAGGCGGGGCCGGCCGTCAGCGGCGCCTGGCCCGGGGCAGCCCGGCGACGTCGGGGGCCTCGAAGCCGGGCCGGTGGACGCCGCCGCGGACCCCGCGGTTGGACAGGTGCATCACGAAGGCCAGCACCCGGGCGACCGCGGTGAACAGCTGCGCGGGCACCTCCTGGCCGATGTCGCAGGAGCCGTGCAGCGCCCGGGCCAGCGGGATGTCCTGGACCATCGGCACCCGGCACTCCTCGGCCCGCGCCCGCAGCCGGGTGGCGACCTCCCCGGCGCCCTTGGCGACGACCCGGGGCGCCCCGCGCAGCGGCTCGTACTTCAGCGCGACCGCGACGTGGGTGGGGTTGATCAGCAGCACGTCGGCGTCGGCGACCTCGGCCATCATCCGGTTCCGGGACATCGCCATCTGGGTGGCCCGGCGCTGGGCCTTCATGTGCGGGTCGCCCTCGGAGTTCTTGTGCTCCTGCTTGATCTCGTACTGGCTCATCTTGAGCTTGGTCATCGTCTGGTGGCGGACCACCAGGTAGTCGGCGAGCGCGATCGCCAGCCCGGTGATGCCGACGACCCGGAACATCAGCACGGCGGACTCGGTGAAGACCCGGGTGACCTCCGACAGCGGCAGCGCCCCGGAGGCCGAGACCAGGTGCTGGGCCTTGTCCGACGTCGCCCAGATGACCACGGCGAGCGCGATCGTCTTGATCAGCGCCTTGATCGACTCCCAGAGCCCGTGGGTGCCGAACATCCGCTTGAGCCCGGGCAGCGGGTTGAGCTTGCCCAGCGTCGGCTTGATCCCCTTGCCGCTGAGCACCACCCCGCCCTGGGCGGCCGAGGCCAGCGTGCCGACCAGCATCATGCCCAGCGCGATCGGGAGGACCGCGCCGAGGAAGGCGAACAGCGCCTGGCCCATCAGCGCGGAGAGCGCGGCCGGCTGCGGGTCGGCGGCCACCGTGCCGATCTGCACGAACAGCTGGCGGACCGAACCGAACGCGCGGCCGACGAGCATCGGCAGCAGCACGCTGGCGGCGGCCGCGCCGAGCCAGGTGCCCAGCTCCTGCGTCCGCGGGATCTGCCCGTCCTTGCGGGCCTGCTTCAGCTTCTGCGCTGTCGGCTTCTCTGTCTTCTCACCACCCGGTCCGTCCTTGGCCATCTACCCGCTCCGGAAGGAGGTGATCGCCTCGAGGCCGGTGTTCATCAGCGCGTCGAGGGCGGGCGGCAGGAGCGGGAAGGTGAGCCCGAGCAGGGTCAGGGTGAGCAGGATCTTCACCGGGAACCCGAACGCGAAGATGTTCAGCGACGGGGCGGCCTTGGACAGCAGGGCCAGGGCGACGTCGGCGAGCAGCAGCACCGCGACCATCGGGCCGGCGATCTGCAGGGCGGCCAGGAACATCATGGAGAAGACCGTGACGAGGGTGGAGCCCAGCTGGTCGGTGGGCATCGAGCCGCCCACCGGCAGCCCCTCGTAGGAGGTGACGAAGCCGCGGACCAGCAGCAGGTGCCCGCCGCTGGTGAACAGCAGCGTGGTCGCCAGCATGTAGTGGAGCTTGCCGATCGAGGAGTGCGTGGTCAGCGACAGCGGGTCGTAGGCCGGCTGCAGGGAGAACCCGCCGGAGAGGTCGATCAGGTCGCCGGCCAGCTGGACGGCGGTGAACAGCACCTGGATGACGAAGCCCAGCGCGGCGCCGATGAGGGCCTCGGTGACCGCGCTGACGATGAGGAAGCCCGCGGTGATCGTCGGCAGGTCGCCGCTGATGTGCGGGAACACCACGACCGCCAGCGCCATGGCCAGCGCGCCCTTCACCGCGACCGGGATGGCCGCCGAGTTGAACGGCGGCGCCATGATCACGAACCCGCTGGCACGCACCGTGGCCAGCAGCAGCGCGGCCAGGGTCGCCGAGGGGACCTGGAGGTCCACCGCGGCCTCAGCTCTGGCCGAGCAGCCGCGGCAGCTCACCGAACAGCTGCTGGGTGAACGAGATGAGCTCCGAGAGCACCCAGTTGCCGGTCACCAGCAGCGCGATCGCGACCGCGATCATCTTGGGCACGAAGGACAGCGTCTGTTCCTGGATCTGGGTCGCCGCCTGGAACAGCGAGATCATGAAACCGACCAGCAGGGCGGTGAGCAGGATCGGGGCGGCGACCTTGGCCGCCACGAGCATCGTCTGGGTGGCGATCTCGGTGACGTCGGTGTCGGTCACGAGTAGGACCCCACCAACGCCGTGGTGATCAGCGCCCAGCCGTCGACCATCACGAACAGCAGCAGCTTGAACGGCAGCGCCACGACCGACGGCGGCACCATCATCATGCCCATCGACATCAGCGCGGCGCTGACCAGCATGTCCAGCACCAGGAACGGGATGAAGATGACCAGTCCGATGATGAAGGCGCTCTTGAGCTCGGAGAGCACGAACGCCGGGATCAGGGTCAGCATGCTCACCGACGCCTCGTCGGCCGGCTTCTCCTCGCCGGACAGGCCGATCATGAGCTTCAGCTCGTCGTCCCGGGTGTTGTCCAGCAGGAAGCTCTTCAGCGGCGCCTCGCCGACGTCGTAGGCCTGCGAGGCGCTGATCGTGCCGTCGAGGTAGGGCTGGACGGCGACCTCGTTGATGTCGGAGAACACCGGGCCCATCACGAAGATGGTGAGGAACAGCGCGATCCCGGTGAGCACCTGGTTGGGCGGCGACGAGGCCAGGCCCAGGGCGTTGCGGGTCAGCGACAGCACCACGAGCATCTTGGTGAACGAGGTGACCAGCAGCAGGGCCGACGGCGCGATGGACAGCACCGTGATCGCCAGGATCAGGGTGACGGCCTGGCTGGGGCTGTTGCCGCCGACGGAGATGTCGACCCCGCCGTCGTCGACCACCGGGGCGACCGGGGCCGTGGGTGCGGTGGGCGCGGTCGGCGCCGCGGAGGCGGGGTCGGCCAGCACGAACCACAGCGCGACGACGGTCAGCACCAGCAGCGGCAGCAGCCAGGCGATGCGGCGGCGGCGGGCCGCGGCACCGTCCGCGGGGCTCAGGGCCGGGGCCGGCAGCAGGACCGGGAGCGCGGCGGTCACCGGCGCACCGTCCGCTCGCGCAGCTCCTGCACCACCGACGTCCAGGTGCCGCGGTCGAGCACCGAGCCGGCCAGGGCACCGCCGCCACCGGACCGGGCGGGCAGCGCCGGACGGCGGGTGAGCACCCCGGTGGCCGGGTCGTCGTCGACGCCGGCCGGGCCGGTGGTGGTCGACCGGGCGAGCTGGGCGTCCAGCGCGGCCGACAGTTCGTCGTCCTCGACCTCGGCCAGCAGGGTGACCTGCTCCTCGGTGGCGCCGACGACCAGTACCCGGCCGGCGACCCGGAGGACCGACACGCTGCTGGCCCGGCCCATCCGCTGCCGGGCGACGACCTCGATGACGCCGGTCGCCCCGCCGAGCCCGCGCTTCTTGGCGACCCGGCTGGCGAACAGCAGCACCGCGGCGATGAACGCCAGGCACAGCACCAGGCGCAGGACCATCCAGGTCATGCGGACGGCGTCCCGTACTCGGTGGCCTCGGTGACGATCTCGCTGATCCGCAGCCCGAAGTCCTCGTCCACGACGACGATCTCGCCGCGGGCGATCAGGGTGCCGTTCACCAGCAGGTCGGCCGGCGCCCCGGCGGCCCGGTCGAGCTCGATGACCTCGCCGGGGTGGAGCGAGAGCAGTTCGGAGACCGTCATCCGGGTGCGGCCGATCTCGACGGTGACCTCCATGGCCACGTTGCGCAGCAGGTCCAGGCTGCCGCGCCGCTCGCGCGGCCGCGGCAGGGTGACCTGCAGCGCCAGGGTCGCCGAGATCTCGCCGTTGGCGATCAGCGGCACGGCGAGGAAGACGCCCTTGTCGCGCAGCCCGTCCAGCGCGGCGACGACGTCCTCGACGCGCTCGGCGGCGACCCGCACCCGGCCCAGCGCCGCGGCCGCGGCCTCGAGCGCGGGGCGCAGCGCGGTGGCGACGTCCATGGCGCCGACGGGGGAGTTGGTCAGCGCGCCGACGATCTCCTCCGACAGCACCAGCACGATGTCACCGCTGACCTCGCCGCCGAGCGCCGCGGTCACCGCGGCGCCGGGCGCCGGCGGGAGCGGCACCGACTCGGGGTCGGCCACCGTGTCCCCGGGGCGCAGGTCCAGCTCGGCGGGCATCGCGGCGGCAGCGGCCCGCGCCGCGGCCGCGACGGCCGTGGCGATGGTCTCGGAGTCCGACGAACGGTCAGTGCCGAAGGCGGTGGTCATGCGTGTTCCTTCCCGCTGGTCGCGGTGTCGGGGACGATCTCGGCCGCCAGGCGGCGCCGGTGGTTGCTCGGGAGCGCGTGCGCGAAGATGACGTCGTTGGTCGTGACCTCCAGCGGGCTGTCCTGCGCGTGGCGCAGCAGCAGCACGTCACCGACCGCCAGGGACAGCAGGTCGCCGGAGGGGACCTCGAGCGGGTTGAACCGGACGCTGACGTCGACCGGGACCTCGGCCAGCCGCTCCTTCAGCGCCTCGGCGGCGCGCTTCCGCTTGTGCTTCGCGGAGTCCGACAGCTGCGGGGAGGCGGCGTTGTTCAGCGAGGCGGCGAAGGCGGAGAACGGCAGCACCAGCGTCGCGTCGGGCTCGCGGGAGCCGATGCGCATCGAGTAGGTCGCGACCATGACCGTCTCCGAGCCCGCGGCGGCCTGGGCCAGCTGCGGGTTGTACTCGACGCCGTCGAGCACCGGGGTCAGCGGCGTGATGTGCGCGAAGGCGTCGGCCAGCTCGCCGAGCAGCCGCTCCAGCAGGTGGCTGGTGATGGCGCTCTCCATCGCGGTCATCGGCCGCACCGGCTGGTCGCCGGCGCCGGCCCCGCCGAGCATGTGGTCGACGATGGCCATCGCGGTGTCCAGCGGGTAGGCCAGCACGCCCTTGCCCGGGAGGGGCTCGAGGGTGAAGGTCGCCACGAAGTACGACAGCGGCAACGTGGCGATGTAGTCGTCGTAGGAGTACTGCTCGATCCCGACGAGCTCCAGCCGGGCGCCGGTGCGCAGCATCGACGTCAGGGTCGTCGTCGCCTGGCGGGCGAAGTTCTCCTGCGCGATCTGCAGGATCCGGACGTGCTCGCGGGAGAGCTTCGTGGGGCGGCGGAAGTCGTAGGTGCGCGGCTGGCGCCGCCGCGAGCGGCCCTGTCCCTCGGGGGAACGGGGGGCAGGCACGCTGGGCGCGTCGGCCACGATGTCGGACAAGCTCACGCATGTCCTCATCGGCGGGGGTCCGGTCGACCCTGACCGCCGGAGACCAGCCGGTGCCGGGGGACCGGCACCGGCTGGTACGGGAGCGCCTGGTGAGGCGCTGGAACGGGGTCCTTCTGCTACTGGGTGACGTACTCCGTGTACCAGAGCTCGTAGACCTCGCCGTGGTACGCCTCGATGACGGCCTGCTCGAAGGCGGCCTTCATCGCCTCGCGGTTGGTCTGCACGTCGGCCAGGGCCGCGCCGGAGAACTGCGAGATGGCGATGTCCATGGCCTTGGACCCGTCGGGGGCCGCGCTGCCGTGCCCGCCACTGGCGTTCTCGTCCCAGACGGTGGAGAACTGCAGGGTGAAGCCCAGCTTCAGGTAGCTGCCGCCGGCCAGGTTGATGGCCACCGGGTCGACCGGGAGGACGACCGCGCCGGCCTCCGCTGCGGGCTCGGCCTCGGCCGCACCGCTCCCGCTGAACAGGAAGAACCAGGCCGCCGCCCCGAGGGCCAGCACGGCCACCAGCCCGATCACGAGCAGCTTCTTCTTCCCGCCCTTCGGAGCGTCCTCGTCCGCGGGCGTCTCGTCCTTCTTGCTCTTGCTCATCCGTGGCCTCCCTCGGAGTCGGTGGTGCTCTGACCTGCGTCGTCGGTGGTGCTGGCTGGGGCGCTCGCCTCCGCGGCGGGGGCGGCGGCGTCCTTCTCGGCGGCCGCCTCCAGCCCGGGGAGCAGGGCGTTGGCGTCGGCCGAGGCGATGGACGCCACGACGATGTCCACGCGCCGGTTGGCGGTGACGTAGTTGGGGTCGCTGTCGGGCACGAGCGGGCGGGTGCTGCCGTAGCCGGCGGCGGACATCCGGTCCTCGGCCAGCCCGTCGGCCTCGGAGAGGTGCCGCAGCACCGTCGTCGCGCGGATCGCCGACAGCTCCCAGTTCGAGGGCCACGGCCCGCCGCGGGTGACCGGGAGCGAGTTGGCGTGCCCCTCGATCCGCAGCGGGTTGGGCAGCGCGCCCAGCCCCGGCGCCAGCGCGTCCAGCGTGGTGATCCCGGCGGGCAGCAGCACGGCGGACTCCGGGGCGAAGAGCACGGGGTCGGAGACCACCCGCACGACCAGGCCGCGCTCGTCGATGACGAACTGCGCCGAGCCGGCCTGGCCGGCCGCGGCAACCGCGGCCGCCAGGGCGTCGCGGGCCGCGGCCAGCTGGTCGTAGGCCGCCTTGGCCTCCGCGGCGGTCTGCTGCGCCTGCTGGGCGGCCACCGCCTCGGCGGCCGCCGCCTCCGCCTCGGTCTGCGCGGTGCCGTCGATCGCGGCCTCCTGGGCGACCTGGACGGGCTTGAGCGGGCTGTCGTTCTCCGTCGGCGCGTCGATGGCCGCGCCGTCGTTGAGGATGGTGACCGGGGCGCCGCCGCCCTCGCGTGCGCCCTCGGCGAACGCGGTGAACTTGGCCGCGTCGATCGAGCTCATGGCGTACAGGACGACGAACAGCACGAACAGCAGCGTCATCATGTCGAAGCCGGAGACGAGCCACCGTTCGTGGTTCTCGTGCTCCTCGTGCTCCTCGTGCTTCTTGGCCCGGCCGCCGTGCCCGCCGTGGCCGCTGCTCTTGCTGGTCTTGCTCATGCCGCCTCGCGCCCCTGCTCACCAGGCGGTACGAGGGAGGTGAGCTTGGCCCGGACGGTGCGCGGGCTGGTGCCGGCCTGGATCTCGGCGATCCCCTCGACGAGCAGCTCCATCTGGGCGGCCTCGAGGGCGCTGACCCGCAGGATCTTGGCGCCCATCGGCAGGAACCAGAAGTTGGCCGCCATGACGCCCCACAGGGTGGCGATGAACGCCGCGGAGACCATCGGGCCCAGCGCCTCGGGGTTGCTGAGGTTGCCCATGACGTTCATCAGGCCGACGATGCAGCCCAGGATGCCGATGGTCGGCGCGTAGCCGCCCATGTTGTTCATGAACTTGGCGGCGACCTTGTCCTCGGTCTTCTTCGCCATGATCTCGCCCTCGAGGATGCTGCGCAGGTCCTCGGGGTCGGTGCCGTCGATGCTCATCTGCAGCCCGCGCTTGAGGAAGGGGGACTCGATCTTCTTGACCTCGGCCTCGAGGGCGAGCAGGCCCTCCTTGCGGGCCTTCTCGGCCAGGGTGACCAGGATCTGGATCTGCTCGGTGGCCGGCGGCACCTTGCCCGGCACCAGCGCCATCTTGAACCAGGTGGGGATCTTCTTGATGTCGGCCATCGTCTGGCTGGCCAGCGCGGCGCCGAAGGTCGCGATGATGACCAGGATGATCGCCGGGAGGAAGATCAGCGACGTCGGGTCGGCGCCCTCCAGGACCATGAAGACGAAGAAGGCGACCAGGGAGATGACGAACCCGATCAGGGTGGCGGGGTCCATGGGTCAGCGCTCGTCTCGGGTCGGGAAGGGCACGACCGAGGCGTTCTCGGTGCCCTTCAGGTCGGTGGTCGTGGGCGGGCGGTAGTCGCCGCGGTCCATCTGGAAGGCGACCGCCTGGATGCCCGCCCGGTAGTCGCGGACCTCGCGGACGACCTGGTCGACGGTCTCCGTGACGACGTACTTGGTGTCGTCCCGCAGGGTGACCACGGTGTCGGGGTGGCCCTCCACGCGCTGGATCAGCTCGGCGTTGAGCACGAAGTGCTCGCCGTTGAGGCGCGTCAGACGGATCACGGGAGGGGTCCTCACAGGTTCGGGGTGGCGGGAGCCGTGCGGGGCGTCGTCGCCGCCGCAGTGGTGTCATCGGCGTCGGGGCGCCGGTGCTTGAGCCGGCCGGCCCGGTCACCCCGCGGGGGCGACCGGGCCGGGGCCTGGATCAGCGGCCGAGCTGGACCAGGCTCTGCAGGACCTCGTCGGAGGTGGTGATCACGCGGCTGTTCGCCTGGAAGCCGCGCTGGGCGATGATCAGGTCGGTGAACTCCGACGCGAGGTCGACGTTGGACATCTCCAGCGCGCCCGCGGTGAGGGTGCCCGCGCCGCCGGTCCCGGCGGCGCCGATGACGGCGACCCCGGAGTTGTTGCCCACCCGGTAGGAGGAGTTCCCCGACTTCTCCAGCCCGCCGGGGTTGGAGAAGGTGGCCAGCGCGAGCTTGCCGATGTCCTGGCGCAGGCTGTTGGAGTAGACGCCGACGATCGTGCCGTCGGAGCTGAGCGAGAACGACTGCAGCGTGCCCATCGCGAAGCCGTCGGTGGTGGTGGGCTTGAGCGAGCTCTTCGCGCCGAACTGGCTGATCGTGCTCAGGTCCAGGCTGAGCGTCCCCGGCCAGCTGCCGGCCATCGCCGCGGAAGGCGCGAAGGTCAGCGTCCGGTCGGCCGCGGCGAGCTGGCCGGTCGCGGCGTCGAAGTCCAGCACCGGGCCCTGGACGCCGGCGGTGGCGGTGTCGGTGTCCGGGGTGAGGTCAGCGCCGTTCTCGTCCTTGAGGGTCAGCGACCACGCGTTGGCGGCCGCCGTCTTGGTGAACGTGGCGGTGATCTGGTGGGCGTTGCCCAGCGCGTCGTACATGGTGATCTGGCTCTCCACCGCGTCGCCGGTGGCCGCGCCGCTGGTGAGGTTGCCGGTGAACCCACCGGTCTTCGAGGCCTGCGGCGGCATGACCTGGCCGTAGGGCACCGACAGGTCGCCGATGGCGCCGTTGGTGTCCACGACGCCGTCGGTGGCCGTCCAGCCCTGCAGGATCGACCCGTCGGAGGTGACCAGCCGGCCCTGGCCGTCGAAGTCGAACGAGCCGGCCCGGGTGAACAGCTGCTCGTTGCCCGCCTGGGTGACGAAGAAGCCGTCGCCGCTGATCATGAAGTCGGTCGACCGGCTGGTGCTCTGCGTGGAGCCCTGGCTGAAGTTCGTGGTGATGCCGGCGACCTTCACGCCCAGGCCGACCTGGGCCGGGTTGGTGCCACCGGTCGTCTCGGTGGGTGCCGAGCCGTTGCTCAGCACCTGGGACAGGGTGTCCTGGAAGACGGTCTGGCTGGACTTGTAGCCGACGGTGTTGACGTTGGCGATGTTGTTGCCGACGGTGTCGAGCTTGGTCTGGTGCGCCTTGAGGCCGGAGATGGCCGAGAACATGGAACGCAGCACGGGGAGCTCCTCGGGTCAGGTCGGGGGGTGCGGGGGCGGGGACGCCGTCGTCAGCCGGCGGCGGTGGCGGTCGGGAGCGCCACCTGCGAGAGGCGGGCGAGGTCGACGTCGACCCCGCCGATGACGGCCTGGGACTGCGCCGTGGGGTCGCTGCTGATCTTGACCGCGGTGACCACCCCGGTCTTCGTGGCGCCGTCGGAGTCGGTGTAGGAGACGGTCTGGCCGACCAGCGCTCCCGCGCTCAGCGACTTCTGCAGGGTGAGCGACTCGCTGTTCTGCTTGGCGATGGCGTCCAGGCTCTGCACCTGGGCGAGGGTGGCGGTCTGCGCCATCAGCTCGCTGCTGCTGGCCGGGTCGCTGGGGTCCTGGTACTTCAGCTGGGCGACGAGCAGCTTGAGGAACGTCTCGGAGTCGAACCCGTTGGCGTTGCTCACCTGGGTGGTGGCCGTGTTCGTCGCCACCGGGCCGGCGCCGCTGACTGGGGCGGTCATCTGGGGGTCTCCCTCACGCGAGGACGTCCACGCCGGACGACGTGGACAGGTCGGAGGCGCGGGCGGTGCTGCCCCCACCGGGGTGGTCGCCGGTCAGCGCCCAGCTGCGGGGCGCGGCGGCGGGCTGGCCGGGTCGGCCCTGCCCCTGCTGGGAGTCGGCCAGCTGCTGCTGCGCCGCCCGGGCCCACGGGCTCCCGCCCCCGTCGGCGTCGGCGCCGACCTCGAGCCGGCCGAGCGAGAAGCCCGCGCCCTCGAGGTCGCGGCGCAGGTCGGGCAGCGCCTCGGCCAGGGCGTGCCGGCCCGTCTCGCGCGCGCCGGTCAGGGTCAGGTCGAGCGTCCCGTTCGTCACGGTGGCCTGGATGGTGACCGGGCCGAGGTCGTCGGGGGTGATCACCAGCGTCATCGTCTGGCTGCCGTCCGGGGCGGAGGTCAGCACAGCGAGCTGGCGGCCCAGCTGGGCCGCGACCGAGGGCTCGTCGCCCGGCACGGCGGCCGCCGGGACGGTGGTCACCGGTGCGGCCGGTGCGGCCGGTGCGGCCGGCGCGGCAGCGGCCGGGGCGAACACCGGGTCGACGTCGGGCGCCGGTGCGGCAGCGGCCGGTGCGGACCCGGCCCCCTGCCCGCCGGCGCCCCCGTCGGAGGTCTGCGCGCCGCCGTCGGAGGCGGTGCCGGCGGCAGCGGTGAGCAGCACACCCGGGGTCGGGGCCGGCGCGTCGGCCACGGCGGTCGGGCCGGGTGCGGCACCGGTGCCGGTCGCCGGACCGGCCGGCGCAGCGGCGAGCACCACGGAGAACGGGATGGCGGCGGGCTCTTCCGAGGGTGCCGCGGCGGTGGTCGCCGGGGCGGTCGTCGCCGGGAGGAGCGGAGCCGCGACCGGAGGAGCCGGGGGAGCGGACGCCGGAGCGGCAGTCCCGGCCGGCCCGGCCAGGACGTCCGCGCCGGGGGCCGGAGCCGGTGTGCCGGCGGCCGGGACGGCGTCGGCGACGGGTGCGGTCGCCGGACCCACCGGGACCTGCGGGACCGCCACCGCAGCGCCGACCGGGGCCGTGGTCGGCTCCGCAGCGGGGGCGGCGGACGGACCGCCGGCCGGGGGGACGGTGACCGGCTGCGCGACGCTGAGCAGCGCCCACAGGCCCGGCTCCACCGGCACGACCGGGGTGGGGGCGGCGGCGTCCGTGGCGGGGGCGTCGGTGGCCGGCTCGTCGTCGGCAGTGGCGCGCGGGGCGTCCCGGTCGGGGGTGCCGCTGCCGGTGAGGGCGTCGTCCAGGGCGGTGGCGAAGGCCGGTGCGGACTCGGCCGTGCCTGCGGACGCCGGGCCGGTGGACCCGGGAGCCGGGGCGGCCGGTGCCGCGGTCAGGAGGCTGGGAGCTGTCATCGGTAGGCCTCCGCGGCGCTGGTCACCTTCTGGACGTAGGACTGGGTCTCGCCGTAGGGCGGGATGCCGCCGTAGCGCGCCACCGTGCCGGGGCCGGCGTTGTAGGCGGCCAGCGCGAGCTCGGTGGAGCCGAACTGCTCGGTCAGCTGGCTCAGGTAGCGGGCCGCGCCGTCGATCGAGGACGCGGGGTCGCTCGTGTCGACGCCGAGGCCGGCGGCCGTGGCCGGCATGAACTGCATGAGCCCCCGCGCGCCGGCGGGTGAGACGGCGGCGCCGTTGAAGTTCGACTCCGTCTTCGCCATGCCCGCGAGCACGGCCGGGTCGACGCCGTACCGGCGGCCGGCCTGGGTGAAGAGGTCGGCGTACGGGACGCCGCCGAGGCTGCCGCTGCTGCCGGTCGTCGCGCTGGTCGCGGCGGTCGCGTCCGGGAGCACCCGGCGGATGACGGTGGGGCTGCCCACGTCCTGGACCTTGACCACCTCGCCCTCCTGCGGTGCGGAGATCATCTGCCCGTTGCCGATGTAGATGCCGACGTGGTCGATGCCGGGGCGGGACGACGTGTAGTCGTAGAACACCAGGTCGCCGGGCTGGGCCTCGGCCACCGAGGCGACCGGGCGACCGGAGGTGGCCTGCTGCGAGGAGGTGCGGGGGAGGTCGATGCCGAGGTCGGCGTAGACCTGCTGCACCAGCCCGGAGCAGTCGAAGCCGGTGCTCGCGTCGGTGCCGCCCCAGGTGTAGGGGACGCCGAGGTACCGCTGCGCCGCCTGGACCACGGCCGAGGTGCCGGCACCGGTACCGGTGGTGCTGCCCGTCGCCGAGGCCACCGCCGCGGCGGTGCCGGTGAGCCCGGCGGTGGTGGCGGCGGCCGACCAGGCCGAGCGCGCCGTCGTCGTCGGGGTGGTGAGGAACCGGGTCTGGATCTCGCTGATCCGGCTCTGCACCGCGCTCAGTCCGTCCACGTCTGCTCCTCCTCTCGCCGTCGGTCGGTGCTGTGCCGTCGGGTGACCAGGTCGTCGACCACCCGGGCCTCGGCCACGTCGGCCGCTGCCTGCAGTGCGGCCACGTGCCGCTCGCGCAGCCGCTCGAGCCCCTTGGTGCGCTGAGCGGCCTCGGTCCACCGCTCGCGGACCAGCTCGGCCTGCTCGGCCTGGGCCACGGCGAGTGCCCGTGCAGCTGAGACATCGGCAGCCGCGGTGGTCGATGCGACCATCGCCGCGATGAACGCCCGGCCGTCGAGCCCGCCGGGCAGGGAGCGGGTGGACAGCGCCTGCGCCTGCTGCTCGGCCCGCTCGGCGGCGGCGGCGGCCTCGCGGGCGGCCGCGGCGGCGGCCAGCCCGGCGGCGCGCTCCTCGGTGCGGCGCAGCCGGAGGACCGGCTCGAGGCGGAAGGGGGCCTGCTTCACGCGGCCGTGATGATCGCGTGCAGCCGGGCCCAGGCCTCGGGCAGCGGCGTCGAGTCGGCGGTGGACTGCCGCAGGAAGGCGTCGATGTCGGGCACCAGCCGGCGGGCGCGGTCGACGAGGGGGTCGGTGCCGGTCTGGTAGGCGCCGATCTCGATCAGCTCCCGGACGTCGCGCAGCGCGCCGAGCATCCGGCGGAGCTCCCGGGCGTCGGTCATCTGCGCGCCGGGGACGACCGCCGTGGCCACCCGGGAGATCGACTCCAGCACGTCGATGGCCGGGAAGTGGCCGGCGGTGGCCAGCTTGCGGGTCAGCACCACGTGCCCGTCCAGGATGGAGCGGGCGGTGTCGGCGATCGGCTCGTTGTGGTCGTCGCCGTCGACCAGCACGGTGTACAGCCCGGTGATCGACCCGGCGGTGCTCGTGCCGGCCTTCTCCAGCAGCTTGGGCAGCATCGCGAACACGCTCGGCGGGTAGCCCCGGGTGGCCGGCGGCTCCCCGGCGGAGAGCCCGACCTCGCGCTGGGCCATCGCCGTGCGGGTGATCGAGTCCATCATCAGCAGGACGTCGCGGCCCTGGTCGCGGAAGGCCTCGGCGATCCGGGTGGCGACGAACGCGGCCTTGAGCCGGACCAGCGGCGGCTCGTCGGAGGTGGCGACGACGACGACGGACTGCGCGAGCCCCTCCGGGCCGAGGTCCTCCTCGATGAACTCGCGGACCTCGCGGCCACGTTCGCCGATCAGCCCGATGACCCGGATGTCGGCGTCGGTGCCGCGGGTGATCTGGGAGAGCAGGGTGGACTTGCCGACGCCGGAGCCGGCGAAGATGCCCAGCCGCTGACCGCGGCCGACCGGCACCAGGGTGTCCAGCGCGCGCACCCCGGTGGCCAGCGGGCGGCTGACCCGCGCCCGGGTGAGCGCGTTGGGCGTCTCGCTGGTCAGGTCGACGTAGGAGACCAGGCTGCCCAGCGGCGGCCCGCCGTCCAGCGGCCGGCCGAGCCCGTCGAGCACCCGGCCGAGCAGCGCCTCGCCGACGGGCACCTGCAGCGGGCGGCCGGTGGGCCGGACCGGGGTGCCCGATCGGATGCCGGACAGGTCGCCCAGCGGCATGCAGGTGAGCCGGTCCCGGTGCACGGCGACCACCTCGGCGAGCAGCGGCCGCTGCCCGGGGGAGACCTCGACGAGGTCGCCGACGGCGGCGGTGATGCCCTCCACGCTCAGGGTCAGGCCCATCGCGCCGGTGACGATGCCGGTCAGCTGCGGCCGGGCCGCGATCCGGGCCCTGTCCAGGACGGCGGGGGAGAGCACGCGGGTCACGAGTGCAGCACCTCCAGCACGCGCTGCAGGGCGCTGGTCAGCTGGGCGTCCACCCGGACGCTGCCGGCCTCGGCCAGCGCGCCGGCGCGCTCCACGGCCTCGTCGGCCACCACGGTGACGGAGGCCGGTAGCTGGGCCAGCGCCGCCGCGGGCACCTCGGCGAGGTCGTCGGGGTGCAGCCGGACGACGACCGGCACATCGGTCGGGCACAGGGTCAGCGCCCGGCGGAGGGCGTCGAGCCCGTTGGCGTCGGCGGTGGCCACCTCGCGGCCGAGCAGGTCGCCCACCAGCAGCACGACCGCGTCCAGGACGCTGTCCCGCAGGTCGTCGACGACCGGCGCCGCGGTGGCGTCCAGGCGCTCGACCGCCGCGCCCATCGCCGCCGTCGCGGAGGCCAGCCGGCGCTCCCAGCGGGCCTGCACGTCGGCGAGACGCTGCTCGGCGGCGCGCTCGGCGGCGGCGACGACCTGACCGGCGGCCACCAGGCCCTCGGCGTGGCCGGCGGCCCAGCCCTCCCGGCGGGCCTCCTCGCGGAGCCGCTCCAGCTGCTCGGCGTAGACGTCGCCCAGCCGCCGGCCGGTCGGGCCGGCGGCGCCGGCCTCCCCCCGGGCGGTGCCCACGTCGAGCACGACGCCGGCGTCGGTGGCGCGCCGCGCGGGCGGCACCGGAGCGGCCACCGGGGCGCGGGGTGCGGGAGCGGGCGGCGGGACCGGGGCAGCAGCGTCCACGGGCTGCTCGCTGCGCCGTCCGGAGCGACGGCCCCAGGTCGGGGCGGCGCCGGCCCGCTGGTACGGGACCGCCTCGGCGGCGGAGGAGCCGCGCAGCAGCAGCGTCTCCCGCGGCTCGCGCCGCTCAGGCGACGAAATCGTCCTCACCGCCCCGCGAGATGGTCAGCGCACCCTGCTCCTCGAGCGTGCGGATGACGGCGACGATCTTGGCCTGGGACTCCTCGACGGTCCGGGTGCGGACCGGGCCGAGCAGCTCCATCTCCTCCAGCAGGTTCTCCCCGGCGCGCTCGGAGAGGTTGCGGACCACCTTGTCCCGGACGTCCGTGCGGACGCCCTTGAGCGCGGTGGCCAGGTCGTTGGCCTCGACGTCGCGCAGCACCAGCTGCAGCGACCGGTCGTCGATGGTGACGATGTCCTCGAAGACGAACATCTGCGAGCGGATCCGCTCGGCCAGCTCCGGGTCGCTGCCCTCCAGCCACTCCAGGATGGAGCGCTCGGTGGGCCGGGAGGAGCGGTTGATGATCTCCACCAGCGTCTCGACGCCGCCGACGGTGGCCATGTCCTGGTAGGCGAGCAGCGAGCCCATCCGGCGGCCCAGCTCCTCCTCGACCATCCGGACCATCTCCGGCGAGGTGCGGTCCATGACGGCGATCCGGTAGGCGACGTCGGCCTGCTGGTCCGGCGGGAAGCCCGACAGCACCTCGGCCGACTGCGGCGCCGGGAGGTGCGCCAGCACCAGGGCGATGACCTGCGGGTGCTCGTCCTTGAGGAAGGTGACCAGCTGGCGGACGTCGCTGTTGCGCAGCGAGGCGAACGGCAGCTCGGTGTAGACGACGTTGAGCCGGGAGAGGATGCCGTCGGCCTTCTCCTCGCCCAGGCCGGCGGCGAGCACCTCGCGGGCGAACTCGACGCCCCCGGTGCCGACGAAGCGGCGGGCCTGCATCAGGGAGTGGAACTCGCTGAGCACGTCGTCGACGTCGGCGCCGTCCACCCCCTGCAGGCGCATCAGCTCGCTGGTGAGCTTCTCGACCTCGGAGGGGCGCAGCTGCGCGAGCACGGCGCCGGCCTCCTCCTTGGAGAGCTGGGCCAGGAACACCGCCGCCTTGCGCAGGCCGGGCAGCTCCTTGCGGGCCACCACGACGGGCATGACCGAGGTCGGTGCCACCCCGACGAGCTGTTCGACGCTGGCGATGCTCACTGCTCACTCCTCGTGCCTGGGAGGCGCGGTCGGCGCCCTCCTCCTCCATCGGCAGTCCCGGGCCGGTCGGGCACCGGGACCAGAAGACGCCGGTGGCGGGCCAGGTCCCCGATACCGGGGACCCGACCCGCCACCGGGCGGTCGGTCACTTCGCGTCGGCGAACCAGCCGCGCAGCATGGTGGCGACCTCGTCGGGCCGGTCGCTGACCATCTCGGAGATCTCGCCGCGGACCTTCTCCCGCTGGGCCACGGCCAGCTGGTGGGCCCGGTCGTCGAGCGCCGGGTCGCGGACGCTCTCGACCTGGATCGGCTCGAAGTCCGTCTCCTCGTCCTCGAACTCCTCGTACTCCTCGCGGTTGCGCCGGGAGCGCAGCCAGACGACGAGCACCAGCAGCGCGATGCCGAGCGCGATGCCGCCGGTCTTGATGAGCGACCACATCTGCGCGCTCTTCTCGGCGGCCTGGGCGGCCTTGAGGTCGGCCGCGGCCTGCTCGGCCGCCGTCTGGTCGAACGCCATGGAGGCGACCGTGATGGCGTCCCCGCGGGCGGTGTCCAGCCCGACGGCGTTGCTGACCAGGTTCTGCAGCTGCACCTGGTCGACCCCGCCGGCGGTCGCGCTGTCCATGGCCACCGAGACGGTGAGCCGGTCGACGGTCCCGACCGCGCCCTCCGTGGTGGTCACCGTCTTGCCGACGGCGTTGTTGGAGGTGGTCGAGGACTTGTCGTACGTCGAGTCCCCGGTCCCGCCGGTGGTCGGGGTCTCCGCGCCCAGCACGCCACCGGTGGCGCCGTTGCTGCCGGTGTAGCCCTCCGTGGTGGTGCTCTCGGACAGCGCCGGAGTGCCGGCGGTGTAGTCGTAGGACTCGGCGGTGGTGTCGACCTTGTCGAAGTTGAGGTCGGCCCGCACGGTCACCACCGCGTTGTTCGGCCCGGCGATCCGGTCGAGGATCTGCTGGGCGTTGGCGGCCAGCCGGGCCTCGTACTCCTGCTCGGCCTGGGCCTGCGCGTCCCCGGTGCCCGCGGTCGCGCCCTCCCCGGCCGCGGACAGCACCGCGCCGGTCTGGTCGGCCACGGTGACGTCGGCCGGGTCCATCTTCTCGATGCTGGAGGAGACCAGGTGGGTGACCGCCTGGATCTGCTCACCGGACAGCGTCGTGCCCGGCGCCAGGTCCAGCAGCACCGAGGCGGTCGGCTTGCCCTCGTCGGTGGCGAACACCTCGTCCTTGGGCAGCGCGATGTGCACGACCGCCGCGGTGACGCCGTCCAGCGACGTGAGGGTGTTGGCCAGCTCGCCCTCGAGCGCGCGCTGGTAGGAGACCTGCTGCTGGAACTCGCTGGTGGTGATGCCCTGCTCGTCGAGCAGCGCGTACCCGGACTCGTTGTCCGCCGGCAGGCCCAGGCCGCTCATGGTCAGCCGCAGGCTGGAGACCTTGTCCTGGGCCACCATGATCGTCTGGCCGCCGTCGGCCAGGGTGTACGCCACCCCTTCGGTGTTGAGCTCCTCGACGATCGCCGAGGCGTCGGCCGAGGCGAGGTTGGAGAACAGCGGCGACAGCGTCGGCGCGGTGATCCAGCGGTAGAAGACGAAGCCGCCCAGCACCAGGCCGGCGACCAGCAGGCCGATGACGATCTTCTGGCCGATGCTGATCGTCTGCAGCAGCGAGCGGGCCTTGGCCAGCGGGCCGGCGAGGGCGGCAGGCATCAGACGTTCATCCTCATGATCTCAGTGAAGGCGGACACCGCCTGGTTCTTCAGCGTCACCACGGTGTCGGTCGCCAACTTTGCCTCGTTGCTGGCGATCATGTAGTCGGTGACGTCGTTGAGGTCGCCGGTGGCGGCCTGGGTGGCCAGCGCGTCGGTGGTCGAGTGCATCCCCTGCAGCTGGTCGACCGAGCTCGCGAGGATCGAGGCGAAGTCCGCGCCCGACGTCGACGGCGTGCCGGTGGTCGCCGCGGTGCCGGCGACGTCGCCCACCCCGGGCAGCGCGCCGAGGCCGGGGATGCCGGACATCGCGGAGGTGATGCCGCTGATCGGCGAGGTCATGGTCAGCCCTTCCCGAGCTGGAGCGCCGCGCGGTAGGCGGTGGTGGCGCGGTCGATGGAGGACAGGTTCGCCTGGTAGCTGCGCTGGGCCTGGATCAGCTGGGTCATCTGGTCGCCCATGTCGATGTCGGGGTAGCGGACGTAGCCGTCGGCGTCGGCGAGGGCGTTCTCCGGCTCGTAGACCAGCCGGCCCTCGGCGCTGCCGAACTGCGCGCCGGCCACCTGGACGCCGCCCTGGCCGGAGCCGTAGTCGGCGGCCTGGACGACGATCATCCGTTCCTGGAAGGCGGCCTGGTCGGTGGAGGTGGCGGTGTTGATGTTCGCCAGGTTGTCCGAGACGGCGTCCATCCACTTCCGGTTGGCGTAGAGGCCGGACCCGGAGATCCGCAGCACGTCGAAGGTCGACACGTCAGGACGTCCTCAGCGCCGAGCGCAGCAGGCTGTACTTGCCGTCCAGCGCGTTGAGGGCCAGCTGGTAGCGCAGGCCGGTCTCGGTGGCGATCGTCGTCTCGGTGTCGAGGTTGACGTTGTTGCCGTTGGTGTTGGTCGGGTCCATGGACTGGTTCACCGCGCTCTGCTGGACGCGCGGCGTCTCCCCGTTGGCCAGCTCGTCGCGCAGCGTCGACTCGAAGCTGACGCGGGAGGCGAGGAAGCCGGGGGTGTCGACGTTGGCGATGTTGTCGGCGGTCACGTCGGCCCGCTGCTGCAGCCCGGTGAGGGCGGCGTGCAGCGCGGTCATGGTCGTGTCGGTGATCACCGGGCGCTCGTGGGGGAGCGACGCAGCACGGATTACCTCCGGGTACGGCGGGACGCACCCGCAGGAGGTGCCTGCGGGTGGGGGTCCGCCGATCCGTGGCGGGATGGTGCACTCCGTGCCCTCAGGTCATCGGCAGTCGGGGAGGGGATCGTGACGGGCGGGGAGCCGGATCGGGTCGTCGAGTGACGAAACGCAACCGTCCCCGGGTCGAAGCGACGGCTTCGGCCCGGGGACGGGAAGAGTGGTTCGGCCCCCGTTCAGGGGCCCGCGCTGAGCGTGCAGAGCGTGGGGGGAACGGGGGTCCTCCTCACATCGCCCGGTCGACGTAGGAGGCGACCGGGCGGGTGGGGGCGTAGGACATCCGGGCGGCGACGTTGCGCTGCTTCTGGGACTGGGTGATCCGCTCGACGAGCTGCTCGGCCACCGCGAGCTGGTGCTGCAGCAGCCGCGCGGCGCGCTCTCGGAGGTCGTCGGGCAGCGGGCCGAGGTTGCTCGGCGGGATCCAGTCGGTGCTCCGCCGGCCCCAGGCCGCGATCTCGTCGGCCCGGTTGCGGGCGAGGGTCTCCTCCGCCTCGTACACGTCGCCCTCGAGGGCGTCGAGCACGGCGGGCCAGGCCCGGGCCTCCGCCACCAGGGCGGGGAAGTCGCCGGCCCGGCTGCGGCCGCCCCGGGGACGAGGCGGCTCCCCGGTCACACCGGGCTCCCCGCGCACTCCACGGCGGCCTGCGCCCACGCGTCGCGCAGCGGCTCGACGATCCGGCGGCAGTCGACGACCCGGCGCACGTCACCGCGGATGTTGGCCTGGATGAGCTCGTCGAGCAGCCAGGTGTACAGCGCGGCCAGCCGCGGGCCGCCGTCCCAGATCTCCACCCGCAGGCTGGCCCGCAGCTCCAGGACGATCTCCTGCGCGTGCATGAGCTGGCCGTGCGCCCCCTCCCGGTCGCCCGCGGTGAGGGCGGCCTCGCCGCGCTGGAGGTCGAGGGCCAGCCGGTCGTAGAGCATCACCAGGAGCTGCTGCGGTGAGGCGGTGGCGACCGAGTCGCCGAGGTAGCGGGCGCGGAGCGAGGCAGTGCTCATCGGTGGTTCTCCTGGGGAGGGGAGTCGGAGGGGAGCGGGACTCAGGAGTCGGACGAGGACCAGCTGGGCAGCTGCTTGATCTGCGAGGTCAGCCAGGTGGACTGGTTCTGCAGCTTGCCGAGCGCGGTCTCCAGCGCGGTGTACTGCGCGGTGAGCGTCGCCTTGCGCGAGGCCAGCCGCAGGTCCCAGGAGTCGATCTGGTCCTGGAGGTCCTTCGCCCGGGTGTCCTGGCCCTTGGCGAGGCTCGTGATGCTGCCGCTCACCGAGTCGCTCGCCTGGGTGGCCAGCCGCTGCAGCCGCGCCGCAACGCCGTCGGTGACCAGGTCGTCGTCCATGGTGCCGGCGATGAGGTCGGTGCCGGCGCCGACGGCGCCGCCGAACACGCCCTGCAGCAGCGCCGGGTTCTCGGCCAGCTTGGCCTGGAACACCGTCGCGTCGAACTTCAGCGTGCCGTTGTTGGTCAGCTGCAGGCCCAGGGAACCGGCCGAGGCCGTGCTGGTGCCCACCCCGACCGCGCTGGAGACGGCGTTGAGGATGTTGCCGGCCATGCTGCCCAGCGACCAGTTCCCCTTGAGCGGGGCGGTCGAGCCGGACGAGGTGTCGGTGAGCGAGTCGATGGTGCCGAGCACGTTGTTGGCCGCGGTGACCAGCGCCTGGACGGCGGCGACCGCGGCGCTCGGGTCGCTGGCGACCGTGAGGGTGGCCGACGGGGTGGTCGCGCCGACGGTGAAGGAGGTGCCGTCGAGCACGCCGGTGAAGGTGTTGGTCGACGAGGTCACCTTGTAGGCGTTCGCGCTGGTCCCGCCGATCGTGACCTGCGCGTCCTGCGCCTGGGCCAGCACCGAGAAGGCCGGCAGGGTGGCCGAGCTCAGCGAGAAGTCGCTGGCCTTGCCCGTGCCGGTGGAGGTCACCTGCAGCCGGTAACCCGACCCGGTGTTGACCGCGCTGGCGGTGATGCCGGCGCCGGCCTTGTTGATCGAGGCCACCGCCTCGGCGAGGCTCACCGTGCCGTCGGCATCGGAGTCGGTGAGCGTGATGTCCGTGGTGGTGCCGGCGGCGGTGTTCTTCACCGTGAGCGGCGAGCCGAGCCCGGAGGCGTCGGTGGTCTTCGTCCAGTTCTGCCCGCTGACCAGCGTGTGCGGGGTGGCCAGCTGGTCGACGGAGAAGGTGAGGGAGCCGGCCGCGGCGCCGGTGGTGGCGGTGGCGGTCACGGCGGAGGAGGAGCTGGTGGCCTTGGCGGCGGTCCACGCGGTCGCGACGGTGAGCGCCTTCGCGGCGCCGGCCAGGGCGGCGAAGCCGGTGTTGATCTGGCGCAGCCCGTTGGCCTGGCTCTGGGTGGCCGAGAGCTGGTTCTTCAGGAGCGTCTGCGGCTGGGCCTCGATGGCCATCAGCTGGGTGATCAGGGTGGTGTAGTCCGTCCCCGAGGCCAGGCCGGTGCCGACGCTCACGCCGCTCATGAGTTCTCGCTCTCTCTGTCAGGTGGTGCACGAACTGAGGGGGGAGGCCGGGGCCTCCCCCCTCAGCGGGTGGTGCGGGGTGGTGCGGTCAGGCTCAGCCCAGGAGCTTGAGGATGCTCTGGGTGGACTGGTTCGCCTGGGCCAGCATCGACGTACCGGCCTGGGTGAGGACCTGGCTCCGGGTGAAGTTGGTCATCTCCTGGGCCATGTCCGTGTCGCGGATCCGGGACTCCGACGCCGTCAGGTTCTCGTTCGTCGTCTTCAGGTTGTTGATGGTGTGCTCGAACCGGTTCTGCAGCGCACCGAGGTTGGCGCGGGCGCTGGAGACCTGGGTGATGGCCCTGTCGATGACCGTGATGGCGCTGTTCGCCCCGGCCTTGTCCGCCAGGGTGATGCCGTTGACGCCCAGGTCGGTGGCCGAGAAGCCACCGGTGGCCGTGCCGGCCGCGACTGCGGTCGGAGCGGTGGCGCCGGTGGTGGTGCCCAGGCCGGTGCCGCCGATGGTGATGGCGCCGGTCAGGGTGGCGTCCTTCGCGGTGATGGTCAGACCACCGGTGTTCGGGTCCACGGCCGCCGTGAAGGAGGCCGCGAAGTTGGCCTGGCCGTTCAGCTGCGTCGCGATGTTGTTCGCGTCGCTGCTGGCGGTCAGGGCCGTGGTGGTGACGGTGACCGCACCCACCGTGAAGCTGGCGGTGGCGGCGGTCGTGGTGGCGGCACCGTTGGCGTAGGAGGTCTTGGCCGGGGTGACGCCGGTGGAGTTGATGTTGACGTTGATGACGTCGTTGGCCGCGTAGCCGACCTGGAACTGCTTGCCGGTGAAGGACCCGTTGAGCAGGTTCACGTTGTTGAAGGTGGTCTTGTCGGCGATGCGGGTGAGCTCCGACTTCAGCGCCGTGGTCTCGGCGTTGATGGCGGCGCGGGAGTTGACGTCGTTGCTGTCGTTGGCGGACTGCACGGCCAGGTCACGCATGCGCTGGAGGATCGAGGTGGTCTCGGAGAGGCCACCTTCCGCCGTCTGCACGACGCTGACGCCGTCCTGGGTGTTGCGGACGGCCTGGGTGATGCCGCCGATCTGCGAACGCAGACCCTCGGAGATGGCGAGCCCGGCCGCGTCGTCGGCCGCACGGTTGATGCGGAAGCCGGAGGAGAGGCGCTCCAGCGACTTGCTCATCGAGTCGTTGGTGGCCGACAGGTTGCGGTAGGCGTTCATCGCCGAGATGTTGGTGTTGACGCTCATGCCCATGGTGTTCCTCCGTGGAATCGGGGCTTCCTGGTGACTCCCGCTGCATCCGTGCTGCGGGGCGTTGCCTCACTGGTAACGGCTGGGTCGGGTGGGACCTTGACCCGAACCGGAGAACTTTCTCGGCCGGTCTCCCTCAGGCGGGTCGGGTCGCGCCCGGGGCGCCCGCGGGCTCGGGCAGCTGCCAGGCCGGCCGGCGCCGGGGACGCGGGGCCGGTGCGGGCAGCGACGGGGGGAGCGCGGCCGTGCGGGCGGCGGTCTGCTGGGCGACCACCCGGTCCACGTAGGCCCGCTGCTGGTTGCGGGCCCTCACGCCGCCGTCGGCGGTCACCGGCTGCCCCTCCCAGATCTCGCTCATCGCCGCGTGCAGCAGGGTCAGCGCCCGGGCGCGCATCTGGGAGACCCGGGAGAGGGTGACGCCGAAGCTGTCGGCGATGTCGGTGAGCGACTCGTCGCCGAAGAAGTTGCGCTCGACCACCTCGTCGAGCCGGTCGGGCAGCGCCCGGATCGCCTCCTGCAGGTGCCGGGCCCGCTCGCCGCGCAGCAGCGCGCGCTCGGGGGAGTCGCCGGTGGCCGGCAGGTCCAGCGAGCCGCCCTCGGTGCCGCTCTCGGCGTCGATGCTGACCATCACGGCCCGGTGGACGTCGACCTGCAGCGTGTCCAGCTCGCTGCGCGGCACCCCGAGGCTCTCGGCCAGCTCCTCCCGGGTCGGCGGCCGGCCCAGCCGGATGGTGAGGGCGTCCGCGGCGGCGTCCGTGCGCCGGGCCGCGGCCCGCACCGAGCGGCTGGCCCAGTCACCGGAGCGGAGCTCGTCGAGGACGGCGCCCTGCAGCCGGGGGAGGGCGTAGGTGGAGAAGGTCGCGCCGGCGCTGGGGTCGAAGCGCCGGGCCACCTCCACCAGCGCGACGTGCGCGCAGGAGAGCAGGTCGTCCCTGCTGACGTGACTGGGCAGCGAGATGCGCGCGGCGACCGCGTTCACCGCGAACTGGGCCAACGGCAGGTGCGTCGTCACCAGCGCGTCCACGTCGGAGGGCGGGCGCTCGTCAACCGGGGTGCGGACTGGGCTCACGACGTCCTTCTCGGCAGGATCCGCCCGCTTCGGGACCATTCCTGGGCGAATCGTGTGCGCCGCCTGGTCCGCCCGTCGGTGCTCGGCCGATCTCGGCTTGACCGACCGGGGATCGGTGCCGATGGGTCCCTCGACGAGCACCCACCGACCGGTGGGGAGCTGCGAGTGCAGACGACGAGGGAGGGGCCGGGTATGGACCACCAGCACCTGTCGACCCTGCTGTGGCGGGAGCAGGAACTGCTCGACCTGCTGCTGTTCAAGGCCGAGGAGAAGCAGTACCTGATCCTGTCGGGCAAGACCCGCTGGCTGGCGCGCATCGCCCACGAGATCGAGGTGGTGCTCGAGCAGCTGCGTACGCTGGAGGTCGAGCGGGCCGCGGCGACCGAGCAGATCGCCGGCCGGCTCGGGATGGACGCCAACCCCTCGCTGCGCCAGCTCGCCGACTCGGCGCCGGCCCCGTGGTCGGACCTCTACGCCAAGCACCACGAGAGCCTGCTGGTCCTGGTGACCGAGCTGCGCGGGCTCTCCGACGCCAACCGGGAGATGCTCGAGGGCGGCCTCGCGGCCATCAGCGACGCGCTGACCAGCGCCCGGACGCCGTCGGCCGGCACCTACACCAACAGCGGCCGCGCGGCCGGCAACGCCTACCGCTCGGTGACCCTGGACGGCGCGCTGTGAGCCGCCGCCGGACCCGCAGCACCTCCGAATACACGACAGGGGCAGGGCAGTGAGCACCTTCTCAGGGCTGACCGCGGCGTCCTCGGCGCTGTTCGCCTCGCAGCGCGCGATGGACGTGACCGGTCAGAACATCGCGAACGTCAACACCGACGGCTACTCGCGGCAGCGCGTCGACCTGAAGTCCATCTCCGCCTCCACCGTGCCGGCGGTCTTCTCGACCAGCTCCGGCATCGGCCAGGGCGTCGACGGGGACACGGTCATCCGGATCCGGGACGCCTTCATGGAGAGCCGTGCCCAGACCGAGCACGCCACCACCGCGTCGCTGACGGTCCGGCAGTCCACCCTCCGCCAGATCGAAGACGCCTTCCACGAGCCCGGCGACGACGGCCTGCAGGCCCAGCTGTCGAAGATGTGGTCCGCCTGGGGCGACGTCACCAACAACACCACCGTGGCCAACGGCGGCGGCGCGCGGACGGCCGTGCTGCAGACCACCCAGACGGTCGTGGCGAACCTGCACACCATCAGCTCGACGCTGGACGCCCAGTGGTCGCAGAACCTGGACGACCTGGGCGTGCTCGTCGACGACGTGAACGCCTCGGCGGCCTCGATCGCCACCCTCAACCAGTCGATCAAGCAGGCCGGCCAGGCCGGGCTGCCCACCAACGAGCTCTCCGACAAGCGCGACGCGCTGGTGCTGAAGATCGCGGAGCAGACCGGCGCGACCTCCACCAGCGAGGCCGACGGGACCGTGACGGTCAACCTCGGTGGGGTCACCCTGGTGTCGGGCAGCACGACGATCTCCCTGGCCCTGGCCGGCGGCACCGACCCGGCCGCCGGCGCGACCGACCCGCCCCGGCTGGTGACCGCGCCGGGCGGGACGACGGTCAAGCCCGGCGGCACCGCCGAGGGCGAGCTGACCGCGATGACCACGACCATCCCGCAGTACCGGGCGATGATCGACGGCGTCGCCCAGCAGCTGGTCACCCAGCTCAACACCGCGCACCAGGCCGGCTTCGACCTCACCGGCACCGCCGGGGGCCCGGTGCTGGACGACGGCACCGGCACCGGCACCGACGCGGTGCTCCCGAGCACGGTCACCGCGGCGAACATCCGGCTGCGGATCAGCGACCCGGACAAGCTGGCCGCCGCCTCGCTGTCCAAGGCCGCCGCGGGGGGCATCGCCTCCGGCGACAGCCTCAACGCCGACCGGATCGCCCAGCTGGGCTCGGCCGCGGGCAGCGCGGACGGCGTCTACCGCAAGATGATCGTCGGGCTGGGGGTCCAGGCGTCGGTCGCGACGGGCAACCTCACCGCGCAGACCGTCATCAGCACCCAGGTCGACTCGGCCCGGATGTCGGTCTCCGGGGTGAGCATCGACGAGGAGATGACCAACATGCTGCAGTTCCAGCACGCCTACTCGGCGGCCGCGCGCATGATCACCGCGCTCGACGAGACGCTCGACGTCCTGATCAACCGGATGGGCGTCTCCTGATGAGGATCACCCAGCGCGCCATCACCCAGAACAGCCTGCTCGGGCTGAACAGCAACCTCGCCGCCCTGGACAAGCTGCAGCAGCAGCTGACCTCGGGGACGACGATCAGCCGGCCCTCGGACTCCCCGACGGGCACCAACACCTCGATGCTCACCCGGCGCAGCATCGCCGACAACGAGCAGCAGGCCCGCAACATCACCGACGGCACGGGGTTGCTCGACGCCACCGACACCGCGCTGCAGGACATGCTCGCCCAGACCCGCAAGGTCCGGGACCTCACCGTCCAGGCGCTCAACGGCGGGGTGGCCTCGCCGGAGTCCGCGCAGGCCGTCTCCGCCCAGGTGACCGGGCTGCGGGAGAGCATGCTCGGGCAGGCCAACCAGGTCATCGCGGGCCGGCCGCTGTTCGGCGGTGCGACGTCGGGGACCACGGCCTACGACGGCACCGGCGCCTACGTCGGCGTCGGCGGCACCGGGGGGATCCCGATCGTCCCGGTGAACCGGCGCGTGTCGGACACCGAGACGATCCGGGCCGACATCACCGGCGCCGAGGCCTTCGGTGACCCGGCCGCCGGCCGCGACCTGTTCGCCGTCGTGCAGGACATCGCCACCCACGCCGCCGGCCGGGACCAGGCCGGGCTGACCAGCGACCTCGCGGCCCTCGACGACGCGATCAGCCGGATGACCAAGGCGACGGCCGACGTCGGCACCCGGGCGCAGCGGATGGAGAAGGCCGCGTCGACGAACCAGTCCCGCGCGCTGACGCTGAGCGCGCAGCTGGGCGCCACCGAGGACGTCGACCTGCCGAAGACCATCATGAACATGCAGGCGCAGCAGGTCAGCTACCAGGCGGCGCTCCAGGTCACCGCGCAGGTGCTGCAGCCCACCCTGCTGGACTTCCTGCGCTGATCAGGGGTCGCCGGACCTCCCGGTGGGCATGACACCTGCCGAGAACGACAGGGGGCAGCTGCTCCGTCCCGCGACGGAGCGCTCCCCCTGACCCCGCCGGCCGGCGGGTGCCACGGATGGCGACACACAGACCCATGGAGGGGTTCCCATGCTCACACTCACCCGCAGCGTCGGCGAGAGCATCCGGATCGGCGAGGACATCGAGGTCTACGTCGTCGAGGTGCGCGGCGGGACGGTGCGGCTCGGCTTCAAGGCCCCCCGCGAGGTGACCATCCACCGCGAGGAGGTCTACCGGCAGATCACCGAGGCCAACAGCCTCGCGGCCGAGGTCGCGGCCGATGCGGTGGCCGCCTTGGCAGCATTTGCACCAGGGTCGGCCCGGGTCCCCCAGCAAGATGTGACAACACCGTGACTAATACGGCTCAATAACCGCTCGACTCGTTTGTCTCACTAGTAACAGGACGGCGAGTCTCGCCGTCGGCCGGATCGATCCTGCGCAAGTCTCTCCCCACAGCGCCACCGTTACAGGGGGAGACCACGATGGAACTCAGCGCACTCGCAACCGGTCCGGCCGACGGTGTGGACCTCCGGGTCGACACGACCGCCGACGGGTTCCTCGACGCCGTCGGCACCGACGCGCTCGAGCCGGTGTGCCCCGCGTCGGTCTTCCCGGAGACGGTGGTGGTGCACGTCCAGCTGCGCCCCCGCCGGTCGTCCACCCGCCGCTGCCTCGCCGCGCTGTCCGCGCTGGCGCTGCGGCACGACACCGTCCCCTTCGCCCTCACCGGGCTGAGCGGCGACGACCGCGTCGTCCGGGTCACCGTCGGGGTCGAGCTCGGCCCCCGCGAGCTGATCGCGAAGTTCTCCGACCAGGCGCAGGCCGCCTACGCGTTCGTCGACGGTCTGTTCACCGACCTCTACGACTACATGCCGGTCTACGTGGGCGAGCCCAGCGAGACCGAGCGCGCCGCCGCCGCCGGTGTCCTCGAGGCCGCCGACACCGCGCGCCCCCGCGCCGCCGCGCCGCGGATCCCGTCGCCGCGCACGCCCGTCGACCTGGCCGGCGCCACCGCCGCCCGGCGCGGCGCCCCCGTCCTCGTCTGACGCTCCGCCGGCCCGTCGCCGGCGCGCTCCACCCGGCCGCCCCGGGGGCACTGCCCCGCGGCGTCCGTGCCCGTACCCACCATGCCCGCCTGCACTTCCCCCAGGAGGACCGGTGTCCGAGAACATCGCCGTCGCACTGCCCGCCGACACCACCGCCACCGAGGAGCGCCGTCACCGCGAGCCGCTGGTGTTCGGGGGCCTCCCCGAGGCCGAGGGCTGGGCGCTCGCGCCCATCACCCCCCGCGACCGGGTGCACTTCCGCACCGACCGCGAGCTGCCGCTGGCCGAGTTCCGCGCGGCGCTGCCGGCCGGCGTCACGGTCACCTACGACGAGGGCGACGGGCTGTACCGCGTCGACGGCGAGCCCGGGTCCGCCGAGCCGCTGGCCGCGCTGGTCCGCAGCTGGTGCGCCGCCGGGGGCTACGGCACGGTCGGGCTCCGGCCGGAGACCGGCGTCCGCCGCCGGGCGCCGCGCGACCTGCCCGCCGCGTTCCTGTCCGACCTGTGCCGGCACTACTGCCGGGTCAGCCTCAAGCGCCTGCAGCGCAACATGTCGACGATCCGGCTGCACCTGCCGGACAACGACGACATCGACCAGCAGGTGGCCGAGTGGGTGCTCAAGGCCGTGTCGACCTACGACGAGACCAAGTCGGTCCCCTTCGGGGCCTACCTGGCCACCCAGCTGTCCAAGTGGGTGCACGACCTGGGCCGCAACGCCTACGGCCGGACCGCGGCCGACACCGAGAACAAGCAGCAGAAGGCGATCGCGTCCTTCACCGCCGAGCACCAGCGCCGGCCCAGCGAGAAGGAGCTCGCCGCCTACATGGGGCAGAGCGTCGCCACGCTGCGCCGCAACTCCCAGACCGTCGCCACGCTCAACGGGCTGCGCAACCTGCAGTCCCTGGACGGCGGGGCGGACGCGGTCGAGTTCGTCGTCCCGGACAGCGCCGAGGTGCCCGACGAGATCATGGGGGAGGCGGAGCAGACCCTGCTCTCGCACGCCCTGACCGCCGCCTGCGCCCCCGACCCGACCGCGCGCCGGGACCAGCGCGCCGCCCAGCCGAACGTGCTGGGCTGGGCCACGTGGTACCTGACCACCTGGGGCGGGCAGACCAAGACCCAGCTGTCGGCGGACCTGAACACCTCGGTGCGGAACATGAACGTGCACGCCGACCGCGCCGAGCGCGCCCTCAAGGAGCGGCTCGCCGAGCTGGCCGGATGATCCGGCGGCCCCTGGAAGGGGCCGCGAGCACCTCATGACGGCCCGTCGTCGTCCCCGCTCCGGTGGGGACGACGGCGGGCCGTCGTGCTGCCCGGGGACCGGCGCGGCGGGGAAAAGCTGCTGCACAGGGGTCCACCGGGTCGTCCACCTGCCGATGTACAGCTCGTGACCGCACCGGAGAGCCCGCGCCGCCCCGCGGGGAGCCGCCCGGTGGCTGCGCCCCCCGCTCCGCCGCGCCGCCCCGCCGTGCCGGCCACCCTCCGCCGGGCGGGACGGGCATGAGCCTCCCGCCCCTGCAGGACCCGGCCCAGGCCGTCCTGGTGCCGCACTGGCTCAGCGCCGTCGACCGCCGTGAGGTGGAGCGGGTCGTCACCGACGCGCTGGCCGGCGGCCCGGTGCACCCGGTCGCCGCCGTCCACCTCGCCGAGGTGCTCACCGAGCTGCACGTCGCCGCGGCCCGCGAGGTCGTCTGGCCGGCGCCGACCGCCCGGGTCCGCCGGGCCACCGGCTGGGGCGAGGACGTCGTCCCGGTCCGGCTGTCGGCCGTCGAGCTGGCGAGCGTGCTGTCGCTCCCGGACCTGGCGGACGTCGCCCGGGAGGCTCTGACCGGCGGACGCAGCGCGTGACCGGAGCGCTGTTCGGTGCACCGGCCGGGCTGTTCCGCCGGCTGGACCGCTCGGAGGTGCGGGTCCCCGACGTCCGGGCCGCCGTCTCCCGGCTCACCGCCGCGGGGCTCGACCCGCTGCTGGAGCTGCAGGTGCTCGACGGCGTCCGCGGGCCGATGCTGGTGCTCGACGAGGCCGGCCGGACCACCCGGGTGCTGCTCGGCGAGCTCGCGGCCGAGATGACCCGCGCCCGGGTGGCCGCCACTCCCGAGGGCGTGACCGCCGCGCTCGCGGCCTGGCTCGCCCGACGGCCGGTGCCCGACCGCCTCGCCGCCGCCGGAGGGATCGCCGTGCTCGACTGGACCGACGCCCGGCAGACGACGCTGGGCTGGCGGGTGGTCCTGGTCCGCGACGGGGTCCTGGTGCCCTGGCGCCCCTCCCGCACCGCGACCCTGCCGGCCGTGCACCAGACCCGGTCCTCGGCCCTGGGCCGCGCGGCCGGGGTCGCGGGGGAGCTGCGGATGGCCGGCCCGGTCGGGTTGTGGACCTCCGCGCAGCCCGGCGTCGACACCGCGGTGCTCGTCCGCCCGGAGGTGGTGCTCGCCGGGATGGCCGGCCGCGGTCTGCGGCTGCACGACCCGCACGTGGTCGTCACCCCGCGCCGGCCGGTCGCCTGCGCGGACGCCCCGGTCGCCCGCCGGCTGGTGGCCGAGGCCGCCGACGCCAGCGTGACGATCCCGTGGCGGGAGCTCGCCGACCTCGGCTGGGCGTGACGCTCAGCTGATCAGGTGGCCGTACTCCCAGTGCCACGGTTCCGGGTTGCGCCCGTCGGCCTGTGCCCAGTCCGGGTGCACCCAGCCGTAGTGCGCGGCGTTGGCCTGCATCCACGCCGTCTGGGTCGTGCCGAACACGTTGACCCCGCCGCACAGGTCGACCGCCAGCCCCCAGCCGTGGTTCGAGGTGCCGGGCACCGCGGTGATCGCCGGCTTGCGGTGGTGGGCGTCGACCTGGGCGTCCAGCGAGCGGTAGGAGTCGGTGATGCACAGCGGGCTGCCGAACGTCGCCGCGTAGGCGGCGGACATCGCGGTGTAGGCGGCGGCCGCGTCGCAGCGCAGCCGCTGCCCCTTGCCGACCGGGCACAGCTGGTCGCGGGGGATCTGCCCGTTGGCGAGGCCGCCCCACGCCGGGGGCACCGGCTGGGCCGCCGTGCCGGGCGCCGAGGTCGCTCCGCAGGTCGCGGCACCCGTGCCGGTGACCGGCGGATCGGTCGGGGTCGCCACCGGGACGGTGACCCGGACGGCGGTGCTCAGGTCGGTCACGTCGCGGACGGCCACCTGCCAGCGGTCGGCCGAGGCGGACAGCACGCTGGTGCCGCCGAGGTAGAGGCCGACGTCGTCCAGGCCGTCGCGGGCGTCGGTGCTGAAGACCAGGTCACCGACCTGCAGCTGGCCGACCGGCACCGGGGTGCCCGCCGCCCACTGCTCGGCCAGGCCGCTCCCCAGGCCGACGCCGGCCGCCGTCCATGCGGTGGAGGTCAGCCCGCCGCAGCCGTACCCGTCGGGGCCGCTCTGGTCGGCCAGGTACGGCTTTCCCAGCTGGGAGAACGCGGCGCTGACCGCGGCGACGGTCTCGGCGGGCAGCACGGTCAGCGTGCGGCCGGCGACGAAGGTGGAGGCGACCCCGGCGACCGGCGCGCCGGAGGCGTCCCGCAGCGGGGCGAGCCCGCTGGGCAGGTCGGTGGGGTCGGTCAGGTCGGCGGCCGGCGGCGGGGTGATCCCGCCGGTGGCGAGCTGGCCCAGGTAGCCCTGCCAGTCGGCCAGCGCTGCGGCGTTGCGCCCCTGCTGCGCGGTGGCCGCGGGGCTGGTGCCCAGTCCGGCCCACCGGGCGCTGACGGCGGGGTCGAGGGCGGCCACCAGCTCGCGCACCTCGAGCAGGACGCCCGCGGCCGTGCGCCGGGCATCGGCGGCCGCGGTCTCGGCGGCCCGGGCCGTGTCGGTGTAGGTGGCGGCGTGCACCGCGGCGGTCCCGGCGCGGGCCACCTGCGCGGCCTGCTCGTCGGACAGCCGCTCGGCCAGGCCCGTGGCGTGCAGCACGTCGGTGGTCGTGCCCGGGGTGGTCAGCGACAGCTGGGCCAGCGGCCAGCGCTCCTGGGCGCTGCGCCGGTAGGCGGCCGCGGCGTAGGCACCGACGGCGGCCCGGTCGGTGGCGACCGCGGCCCGTGCGGCGGCACCGGCGTCGCGGGCCTGCTGCGCCTGGGTGTCGAAGGCGGTGGCCGCGGCCAGCGCCGACCGGTAGCGGGAGGTCGCGTCGGCGAGGGTCGCCGCCGTCGCCTGCGCCTGCCCGAGGGCGTCGGAGCTGCCGGGGACCTGCCCGGCCTCGGTCGGCGGCTGGGCGAGCGCGGCGAGGACGGTGGTGAGCGCGAGCGTCGTCCCGGCGAGGACGGCCAGCCGGCGTCCCCAGGCCCGGACGGCGCCCGGGGTGCGGGTCCGCGGGGCGGAGGTCGTGCGGGGGGCGGGACGGCGACCGGTGGTGCCCGGGCGGGCGGCCGTGCCGGTGCGGGGCGCGCCGGCCCGCGGCACGGTCGCCGTCCGTCGGGCGGGTGCCCGGCCGGCCGGGGGACGGGCCGGGACGCGGGTCCGGGGCGCAGCTGCCTGCGCGCGTGGTGCGGCCACCGCGTCCCTCCCTGCCCCGTGCGACGGATCGGCCCGGACGCCTGGTGGCGTCCGGTGTCCTGATCACATCGACGGGCCCGGGGGGTGGGCACAGCTCCGTCACCGGTTCGGGGGGTGCCGCTCACCCCATCGGGGTGCCGGCCGGGGACACGACGAGGCCCCGCCGTCCGGTGCGGACGACGGGGCCTCGTGCGGGGTGCTGCTGGGGTCAGCGCTGGTCGACCGGCACGAAGGCGCGCTCGGTCTCGCCGGTGTAGACCTGCCGCGGGCGGCCGATCTTCGTCGCCGGGTCCTCGATCATCTCGCGCCACTGGGCGATCCAGCCGGGGAGCCGGCCGAGCGCGAAGAGCACGGTGAACATCTTGGTCGGGAAGCCCATGGCCCGGTAGATGAGCCCGGTGTAGAAGTCGACGTTCGGGTAGAGCTTGCGCTGGATGAAGTAGTCGTCGGAGAGCGCGACCTCCTCCAGCTGGCGGGCCAGGTCGAGCAGCTCGTTGTTGCCGCCGAGCTTGTTGAGCACCGTGTCGGCGGTCTCCTTCACCAGGGCCGCGCGCGGGTCGTAGTTCTTGTAGACCCGGTGCCCGAAGCCCATGAGCTTGACGCCGGGCTCCTTGTCCTTGACCCGGGCGACGAAGCGGCCGATGTCGCCGCCGTCGCGCTTGATCGCCTCCAGCATCTCCAGCACCGACTGGTTCGCCCCGCCGTGCAGCGGGCCGAACAGCGCGTTGATGCCGGCCGAGACCGACGCGAAGAGGTTGGCGTGCGAGGACCCGACCAGCCGCACCGTGGAGGTCGAGCAGTTCTGCTCGTGGTCGGCGTGCAGGACGAAGAGCATGTCCAGCGCCTTGACCAGCTCCGGGTCGGCCTCGTAGGGCTCGGCCGGGAAGCCGAAGGTCATCCGCAGGAAGTTCTCCACCAGGCCCAGCGAGTTGTCCGGGTAGAGGAACGGCTGGCCGACCGACTTCTTGTAGGCGTAGGCCGCGATGGTCGGCAGCTTGGCCAGCAGCCGGAGGGTGGAGATCTCCACCTGGCGCTGGTCGAAGGGGTCCAGCGAGTCCTGGTAGAAGGTCGACAGGGCGCTGACCGCCGAGGAGAGCACCGGCATCGGGTGCGCGTCGCTCGGGAAGCCCTTGAAGAACTGCTTGAGGTCCTCGTGCAGCAGCGTGTGCCGCCGGATGCCCTGGTCGAACTCGGCCAGCTGGTCGGCCGTCGGCAGCTCGCCGTGGATGAGCAGGTACGAGACCTCGAGGAAGCTGGCCTGGCCGGCGAGCTGGTCGATGGGGTACCCGCGGTAGCGCAGGATCCCCTGGTCCCCGTCGATGTAGGTGATCGCCGAGGTGCAGGACGCGGTGTTGACGAACCCGATGTCCAACGCAACCTGGCCGGTCGTCGCCAGCAGCTTGCTGGTGTCGATGCCCTCGGACCCCTCGGTGGAGGGGATGACCCGCAGCGGCAGTTCGCCGCCGGGCCAGCGCAGGGCCGTGTCTGAGGTGCTCGCTGTCTCGCTCATCAGCTCAGGACGCTACTCAGTTCTCCGCCGGTCGCGACACGGCCCCCGCCGTTCAGTGGCAGGGCAGGGGCCGTGCAGCCCTTTGGCCCCGTCCAGGGCCCCGCCCTGAGCTCGCGAAGGGTGGGGAGGACGGGGTCCTTCCTCAGGGGTGGGTCATGGACAGCACGTCGAGGGCGGCGTCCAGCTGCTCCTCGGTGAGCTTGCCTTGCTCCACGTACCCGCGCTCCACGACGACCTGGCGGATCGTCTTCTGCTCGGCCAGCGACTGCTTGGCGACCTTGGCCGCCTCCTCGTAGCCGATGTACTTGTTCAGCGGGGTGACGATCGAGGGGGAGGACTCGGCGTAGGTCCGGCACTGCTCGACGTTCGCCACGATGCCGTCGACGCAGCGGTCGGCCAGCAGCCGGCTGACGTTGGCCAGCAGCCGGATCGACTCGAGCACGTTGCGGGCCATCAGCGGCAGGGTCACGTTCAGCTCGAAGACGCCGGTGGTGCCGGCGTAGGTGACCGCGGCGTCGTTGCCGATCACCTGGGCGCCGACCTGGATGACGGCCTCGGGGATGACCGGGTTCACCTTGCCCGGCATGATCGAGCTGCCCGGCTGCAGGTCGGGCAGGGCGATCTCGCCGAGGCCGGTGCGCGGGCCCGAGCCCATCCAGCGCAGGTCGTTGGCGATCTTCACCAGCCCGACGGCGATGGTCTTGAGCTGGCCGGAGCCCTCGACCAGCGCGTCGCGCGAGCTCTGCGCCTCGAAGTGGTTGCGGGCCTCGGACAGCGGCAGGTCGAGCTCGGCGACGAGCCGCTCGATGATCGCGGCGGCGAAGCCGGGCGGGGTGTTGATGCCGGTGCCGACGGCGGTGCCGCCGAGAGGCAGCTCGCCGATCCGGGGCAGCGAGGCCTGCAGCCGCTCGACGCCGTAGCGGACGGCCGCGGCGTAGCCGCCGAACTCCTGGCCGAGGGTCACCGGGGTGGCGTCCATCAGGTGCGTGCGGCCGCTCTTGACGACCTCCGCGAACTCGTCGGCCTTGCGCTCCAGCGACAGCTCCAGGTGCTGCAGCGCCGGGACCAGGTCGCGGACGATGGCCTGGGTGGCGGCGACGTGGATCGCCGAGGGGAAGACGTCGTTGGACGACTGCGAGGCGTTCACGTGGTCGTTGGGGTGCACCGGCGAGCCCAGCGCCTCGGTGGCGAGGGTGGCGATGACCTCGTTGGTGTTCATGTTGCTCGACGTCCCGGAGCCGGTCTGGAAGACGTCGATCGGGAAGTGCTCGTCCCACTCGCCCCGGGCCACCGCAGCGGCGGCCTCGGTCACGGCGCCAGCGACGTCCTCGGGCAGCACGCCGAGCGAGGCGTTCACGCCGGCCGCGGCGCCCTTGATGGCGGCCAGCGCGCCGATCAGCTCGCGCTCGATCGGGGTGCCGGAGATCGGGAAGTTCTCCACGGCGCGCTGGGTCTGCGCGCGCCACTTCGCCCATGAGGGGACGCGCACCTCACCCATGGAGTCGTGCTCGATGCGGAAGTCGTCCTCGGTGGCCACGCTGCGCTCCCAGGTCCTGTCGGTCGGCTGCTGAAGTGGTGGGTGGTGCTGCAGCGACCCTAGACAGGCCCCGGATGCCGACTCACCCAGCCGGGTGAGCGACGACCCGGCGAGGCCATGGTCCCGTCATGGTGGAGCGGCGACAACGCCGCAGACGGAGGGACCCCATGTCCGAGCACGGCCCCGGCCAGCACCAGTGGTACGCCGCGGGCGACCCGTACTCCCCGGGTCACGCCCCCGGCGGCTGGCAGGCCGGGTACCCCGCGCAGGGCACCTGGGCACCGACCGCCCCGCCCTGGCCCGGGCAGCCCGTACCGGCGCCGTCGACCGGCCGGGCGCTGCTCCCGGCCGTGGTCGCCTCCGCCGTCGTGGCCGTCGGGCTGGTGCTCGCCGCCGTCCTCGGCGCGGTCGTCGTCAGCTCGTCCGCCGACGACCTCGGCCGGGCGATCGGCGACTCCTCCGCGGCCGCCGCGGCCGGGCAGCTGACCGGGGGCGGCGCCTTCGGCTGGAGCGCCTACCCGCCCGGCGGGCTGCCGGAGGTCGAGCAGTCCGAGCCGGTGGCCCCCGGTGAGCTGGGGGACGACCCCGTCCTCGACGGCTACGCCGACGCCTGCTTCGGCGGGGACCTGCAGTCCTGCGACGACCTGTACGCGGAGTCCGCGCCGCTGTCGGAGTACGAGCGGTACGCGATGACCTGCGGGGGCCGGGTCAAGGCCTTCGACGTCTACGTCTGCACCGACCTGGACTGACCACGCACCCCGCCGAGGAGCACCGATGACCCGACCGCCGTCCGGCGACCCGCCCCCGTGGGGGACGGCGCCGGAGCCCGACGGGACGACGCCGTACCCGCAGCCCACGTACGGGCCGCCGTACCAGCAGCCGCCCTACCAGCAGCCGCCGTACGGGGGCACCGAGTACGGGGCCTCGCTGTACGCGGCCTCGCAGCACGGCGCCCCGCAGTACGGGCCACCGCAGTACGGGCGACCGCAGTACGGACCACCGCAGTACGGGCCGCCCCAGTACGGCGCACCCCACCACGGGCAGCCGCAGTACGGGCAGCCGCCGTACGGGATGCCGCCGTACGGCTATGCCGGCGCGCCCCACGGGGCGTACCCCGGTGCCCGGCCGCCGGGCCGCCGGAAGCTGGTGATCGGGCTGGTCATCGGGGGCGTGGCGCTGCTGGCCGTGGTCGTCGCCGTGGTCGTCGCGCTCGCGAGGGCGATCCCGGACTCGACGGTCCCGGCGCCCACCGCCACCAGCGCGCCCACCGGCCTCGGGGACGACCCGGTGCTCGACCAGCTCGCCGTCGCCTGCCACGACGGCGACATGTCCTCCTGCGACGCCCTCTACGACGAGTCCGACGTGGACTCCGCCTACGAGGAGTACGGCGACACCTGCGCCGGGCGGCGGGGAGGCGGGGAGTGGGCGTACTGCGCGGACGTCTACTCCGACACCGACTGAGGGCCAGGACGGCGCGCGGGACCCGTCGCTAGGGTCCCGGCATGACGCAGCACCCGGAGCCCGCCCCGGACGGTCAGCCCGGTCCCGAGGCGGCTCCGCCGGGCGTGCGGGCCGGGGACGCCGACCGCGACGCGACCGTGGCCCGGCTGCAGACCGCGGTCGGGGAGGGGCGCATCGACCTCGACGAGTTCGGCCAGCGCGCGTCGGCGGCGTACACGGCGGTGACCACCGCCGAGCTGGACGCGCTGCTGGCCGACCTCCCGGCGCCTGCCTCCGCCGTCCCGGCGGTGGGGGAGGTCGTCGGCGAGCGGGTCAGCGGTGCGATCTCCACCGTCTTCGGCGACGTGAAGCTGACCGCGACCACCAGCGTGCCGGACAGGGTGAGCACCGTCTTCGGCGACGTCCGGATCGACCTGCGGGGGCTGCGCACCGCGGAGGAGGTGGTGCACCTGCAGCTGGGCACCGTGTTCGGCGACGTCGAGGTGATCGTCAGCGAGGGCGTCGCCACCGAGATCGAGGGCCGGACGGTGTTCGGCGACCGGAAGACCCAGCTGGCCGCGGTGCCCCGGCTGGCCGGCACGCCGCGGGTCGTCGTCCGCGGCTGGACGGTCTTCGGGGACCTCAAGCTGCGCAGCCTGGCACCGGGAGAGTCCGCCAGCCGCTGGCGCGGGGTGCTCGACCGGCTGGCCGCCCGCCGGCCCCCGCTGCCGCCCCCGCCGCCCCGCCCCTAGCGCGCCGGTTCAGCTGTCGTCGTCGTCGCCGAACGGGACGGCGGAGTACGCGTTGAGCTTGGCCAGCGAGTGCAGGCTGTCGATCGACCGGATGGTGCCCGACCGCGAGCGCATGACCAGCGACTGCGTGGTGCAGCCGCCCGCGCGGTACTGCACGCCCCGCAGCAGTTCGCCGTCGGTGATCCCGGTGGCCACGAAGAACACGTCGCCGCGGACCAGGTCGTCGATGTGCAGCACCCGGTCCAGGTCGTGCCCGGCGTCCAGCGCCTTCTGCCGCTCGGCGTCGTCCCGCGGCCAGAGGCGGCCTTGCAGGGCGCCGCCCATGCACTTGAGCGCGCAGGCGGTGATGATCCCCTCCGGGGTGCCGCCGATGCCCATCAGCAGGTCGACACCGGTGCCCTCGCGGGCCGCGGCGATCGCGCCGGCGACGTCGCCGTCGGTGATGAACTTGATCCGGGCGCCCGCCTCGCGCACCTCCTGGACCAGGGTCTCGTGCCGGGGGCGGTCCAGGATGCAGACGGTGACGTCGGCGGCCGACACCCGCTTGGCCTTGGCCACCCGGCGGATGTTCTCGGCCACCGGCGCGGTGATGTCGATGACGTCGGCGGCGATCGGCCCGGTGGCGATCTTGTCCATGTAGAAGACGGCCGAGGGGTCGTACATCGCGCCCCGGTCGGCCACCGCCATCACCGCGACGGCGTTGGGCATGCCCTTGGCCATCAGCGTGGTGCCGTCGATGGGGTCGACGGCGACGTCGTAGTGACCGCCGGTGCCGTCGCCGACCTCCTCGCCGTTGTAGAGCATCGGGGCCTCGTCCTTCTCGCCCTCCCCGATGACCACGACGCCGCGCATGCTCACGGTGCCGATCAGCGCGCGCATCGCGTCGACCGCGGCGCCGTCCCCGCCGTTCTTGTCGCCCCGGCCGACCCAGCGGCCGGCGGCCATCGCCGCGGCCTCGGTGACCCGCACCAGCTCCATGGCCAGGTTGCGGTCCGGTGGCGGACGGTCGCCCCGGCCGCCGGTGCTGGGCCGGGCGGCGGTGCCGCCGGGCAGTGGTCCGTCGGGCAGGGGCAGGGACACAGGACCTCCTGACGACCGCCGGACGACGCTGTCGGCGGGGTGGGGGAGCAGTGCTGCGATCCTAGGGGCATGCCCGAAACCGGCCAGCAGGGTCAGCCCGGCGGTCCCGTCCCCCCGCAGGCCGAGCCGTCCGAGGTCCCGACGTCACCCGCCGTCGAGCGGATGCAGCGGTTCACCGCCGCCAACATGGTCCGGTCGCTGCTGCCGCTGGTGCTCGGCTGCCTGCTCGTCGTCGGGGTCACCGCGATCCGGCAGAACCCCGACGACCCGGTCCGCGAGGTGGACACCTCCAGCGCCGAGCGGGCGGCGGCGGAGCTGGCCGGCTACCAGCTGCTGGTGCCCCGGGGGTTGTCCGACGACTGGCGGCCCACCAGCGTGCGCACCGACGCCGGCCAGGCGGCGGCCGGGGACCCGGTGAGCCTGCAGATCGGCTGGCTCACCCCGGCCGAGGAGTTCGCCCAGTACGTGATCAGCGACGACCCCGACACCACCGCGCTCACCGACGTCCTGGACGACGCCACCGAGGACGGCACCCAGCAGGTCGGCGCCGACACCTGGCAGCGGCTGACCACGCCGCGCGGGGAGACGGCGCTGACCCGCGCCGAGGGCACCGCGACCCTGCTGGTCACCGGCTCGGCGTCGGAGGACGAGCTGGAGACCCTCGCCGGCTCCCTGCAGCCGTACGCGCCCTGAGGGGCGGCGGCGTCAGCTGTCGGTCGGGGCGGCGGCGGCCAGGCGCTCGCGGGCCCGGTCCAGCCAGTGCTGGCAGACCTCGGCTAGCTGCTCGCCGCGCTCCCAGAGGCCCAGCGACTCCTCCAGGGTGAGCCCGCCGGCCTCGAGCCGGCGGACGACGTCGGCGAGCTCCTCGCGGGCCTGCTCGTAGGTCTGGGTCGGTTCGGCGGCCGGGTCCGGGGTGCTCACGGTCGCCCATCCTGCCGGTCCACCCGCACCGGCAGCCGACCGCCGGCGACCCGCACCTGCAGCCGCTCGTCGTCGGCCACCTCGGCCGGGTCGCGCACCAGCGCCCCGTCGTCGCGCTGCACCACCGCGTAGCCGCGGTCGAGGGTGGCCTGCGGCGACAGCGCGGCCACCTGCGCGCGGGCGTGCACGAGGTCCCGCTCGGCGCCCTCGAGCCGGTGGGTGAGCGTGCGGGTCGCCCGGCCGCGCAGCATGGCCACGTCGTCGGCCCGGCCGGTCAGCAGCCGCTGGGGGTCGGCCAGCACCGGACGGCTGCGCACGGACTCCAGCCAGCGCTCCTGCTGCTCCAGGCGGGTGCCGAGCAGGTGCCGCGCGCGGGCGCGCAGCCCGTCGACCAGCCGCCGCTGCTCACCGATCTCGGGGACGACGCGGTGCGCGGCGTCGGTGGGGGTGGCCGCCCGGACGTCGGCGACGTGGTCGACCAGCGTGGTGTCGGTCTCGTGGCCGACGGCGGTGACCACCGGGGTGCGGGTGGCCGCGATCGCCCGGACCAGGCCCTCGTCGGAGAACGGCAGCAGGTCCTCGACCGAGCCGCCGCCCCGGGCGATCACGATCACCTCGACGGCGGGGTCGGCGTCCAGCTTCCGCAGCCCGGCGATCACCGACTCGGCCGCCGTCGGCCCCTGGACGGCGCAGTTGTGCACCGCGAAGCGCACCGCGGGCCAGCGGCGGCGGGCGGTGACCAGCACGTCGCGCTCGGCTGCGCTGTCCCGGCCGGTGATCACGCCGACGACGGCGGGGGCGAAGGGCAGCGGACGCTTGCGCACGGCGTCGAACAGGCCCTCGGCAGCCAGCAGCCGCCGGATCCGCTCGATCCGGGCGAGCAGCTCGCCCAGCCCGACGGCGCGGATCTCGGTGGCGCGCAGCGAGAAGGAGCCGCGGGCGACGTAGTAGTCCGGCCGGGCCCGGACGACGACCCGGGCGCCCTCGGTGAGCTCCAGCCCCGGGCGGTCGGCGACGTCGCGGGGGCAGGTCACCGGGATGGAGAGGTCCGCGGCGGGGTCGCGCAGGGTGAGGAAGACGGTGGCTGCGCCGCCCCGCCGGGACAGCTGCGCGACCTGCCCCTCGACCCAGACCTCACCGAGCCGGCCGATCCACTCGGCGACCTTGCGGGCGACGGTGCGCACCGGCCACGGCTGCTCGGGGGACGACGGGGAGGTCACGTCCGCGAGCCTGCCACGGGGCTCTGACGTCAGCCGGGGTAGCCCGGAGCCGCGGGCAGCCCGAAGAACTCCTCGAGGGTCCGCGTCCCGGTGCGCTGCAGCTCGGTCGCCAGCGCGACGCCCACGTAGCGGACGTGCCAGGGCTCGTACTTGTAGCCGGTGACGTCCTGCGCGCCGTCTGGGTAGCGGACGATCCAGCCGAACTCGGCGCCGTGGTCGGCGACCCACCGGCCCTCGGCGGTGGTGGCGAAGCAGCTCTCGATGTCGCAGCCGCCGCCACCGACGTCCGCGGCCAGCCCGGTCTGGTGCTCGCTGTAGCCGGGGCGGGCGACCTGGATCTCGGCCCGCGCCTCACCGAACCGGGCGACCTGGTTGCGGAAGGTGTCCACCTGGTAGTCGTAGGAGCGGTAGGCGCTCTGCAGGGTGACGGTCAGGCCCTGCGCGGCCGCGGCGGCGGTCATGTCGCGCATCGCCTGGGCGGCCTCGGCCCGCAGCTGCCGGCCGCCGATGTCGACCAGGTCGGCCGGCGCGTACTCCAGCGGGGCGAGCGGCCGAGCCTTGTCCACGACCACCCACAGGCTGTCCGGGGCGTCCAGGGACAGCTGGGTCCGGTCGAAGGTCGGCGCGGCCGGCGGCGGAGTCGCCGGCGCCGCGGACGACGTCGTCGCGGGCGCGCTGCTGGACGGCGCGGCCGCGCTCGTCGACGTCCCGGCGGCGTCGGCGGTCACCGGGGCGTCGGACGACCGGGCCTCGCGGACCAGCCCGACGACGGCGGCCACCACGGCCAGCAGCACCACCGTGACGACGACGCGGCGCGTGCTGGACCCGCGGCGGCGTGCCGCCCGGTGCGCTGCGCCTGGCCTGCTGCTGGCCACCCGTCTCCCCGGTGCTCGCTCGGCCGGGTGAGTCCCCGGACCGGTCAGGATCCTGGCACCACACCCGGCCCCCGGCGGCCAACCGGACCGGCTCGGCCGGTCGCGGTCAGCCGCGGTCGGCGCTGAGCTTCTCCAGCCGGTTCTGCAGCAGGGTCACGTACGGCGCCCGGGCCCGGGTGGCCCGCTCGTAGTCCAGCAGGTCGGCGACCGTCTCGATCGGGTAGCTGCGCAGCCGCCCGCGCAGCGCCGGGATGCTGAACGCGTCGTACCCCTCGACCGGGCTGGTGGCCCCGGCGCCGTCGCCCGCGGCCGGTTCGTCGCGCTCCGGCGTCACCAGCGGGTCGCTGGCGGCGCTGTCGGTGACGTCGCTGCCGGGGGTGACGCTCTCGGCCGCCTCCGGGCCGCCCAGGTCGACCAGCTCCTCGGCCGCCTCCTCGAGCGCGGCGACGTCCGGGCCGGCATCCCCGGCCGGCTCGGCTGCGACCAGCGGGTCGCTGGCGGCGCTGTCGGTGACGTCGCTGCCGGGGGTGACGCTCTCGGCTGCCTCCGGGCCACCCAGGTCGACGAGCTCCTCGGCGGCGTCCTCGAGCGCGGCGACGTCCGGGGTGTCGGCGGGGGTGTCGGCGGGGGTGTCGGCGGGGGTGTCGGCGGGGGTGTCGGCCGGCTCGGCCGGCGGGGCGTCACCGACCGCGGCGTCGGCGATGAGCTCGTCGGCGACGGCCTCCTCGACGGCGGCGTCCTCCAGGGCTTCTTCGAGGGCGACCGCCTCTTCCACGGCCTCCTCGACCGCGGCCTCTTCGAGGACGGCCTCGACGACCGCGTCCTCGACGGCGGCGTTCTCCACGGCTTCTTCGAGGGCGACCGCCTCTTCCACGGCCTCCTCGACCGCGGCCTCCTCGACCGCGGCCTCCTCGACCGCGGCCTCCTCGAGGACGGCCTCGACGACGGCCTCCTCGACGGCGGCGTCCTCCAGTGCCTCCTCGAGGGCGACCGCCTCCTCGACGGCCTCCTCGACCGCGGCCTCCTCGAGGACGGCCTCGACGACGGCCTCCTCGACGGCGGCGTCCTCCAGTGCCTCCTCGAGGGCGACCGCCTCCTCGACGGCCTCCTCGACCGCGGCCTCCTCGAGGACGGCCTCGACGACGGCCTCCTCGAGCGCGGCCTCGTCCTCGGCGGCTTCGGTGACGGTGTCGGCGCTCAGCTCGTCGAGCACCTCCTCGGGGACGTCGGCCCCGGCCGTTGCCCCGACCTCCGCGTCGACCTCGGTGGCCAGCTCGTCGACCACCGCGGTGATCGCGTCGGCCTGCGGGTCGTCGGGGAGCGCCGCGACCTCGGCCGGGCTGAGGTCCCCGTCGTCCGCGGTCAGCGCCAGGACGACGGCGGTCTCCTCCGGCAGGCCGTCGGAGTCCGGCAGGCCGTCGGAGTCGGCCAGGCCGTCGGACCCGGCCAGGGGCAGGTCGGCGACGGCCATGTCGTCGGCGAGCTCGTCGGAGAGCTGCTCGAACACCGGGTCGGACCCGGCGTCCAGCTCGGCGTCCTGCAGCGCGTCCTCGTCGACCCGGTCGAAGGCGGAGCTGCGGTTCGCGGTGGCGGGCGGGGGAGCGGCGGGGAGGTCGTCGTCGAAGGTCGCCATCCCGGGCTCGTCGTCGCCGCGCAGCCCGGTGAACAGCTCGTCGCCGCGGGCCACCAGCCCGGAGTACTGCTGCTGGAGCTTCAGCGAGTGCTGCAGGACCTGCCCGATGACGCGGACCGGCAGCCCGGGCAGCGTCGCGGGGAGCTTGCGGGCCTCATCGAGCACGGTGGCGGCCAGTCCGGCGAATGCGCGGACGACCTCGGGGATCTCTCGAGCCATGGCTCAAGCGTGCCCCACGCGACGATCAACGGCACCCGGACCTGTGATGTTGCACCCGTTTGGGGCCGGCCCGCCTGCAGGGGCCCGCCACGAGCTTGCGAGTGGTGGGGGGCAGGCGGGTCCTTTCATTACCATGGCCTCATGGTTGAACCGCGCGGACGCGTCCTGCTGGCCGACCCCCGGGGGTACTGCGCCGGCGTCGACCGGGCGGTGGTCGCCGTCGAGCGGGCACTGGAGATCCACGGCGCGCCGGTCTACGTCCGGAAGCAGATCGTCCACAACAAGCACGTCGTCGCCACCCTGGAGCGGCGCGGCGCGGTGTTCGTCGACGAGACCGACGAGGTCCCCGAGGGCGCCGTCGTGGTGTTCAGCGCGCACGGTGTCTCCCCGGCGGTCAAGGCCGAGGCCGAGGCCCGGTCGCTGCGGACGATCGACGCCACCTGCCCGCTGGTCAGCAAGGTGCACATGGAGGCCAAGCGCTTCGCCAAGGAGGACTACGACATCCTCCTGATCGGCCACCGCGGGCACGAGGAGGTCGAGGGCACGATGGGCGAGGCGCCGGCCCACACCCAGCTCGTCGACGGCGCCGACGACATCGCCTCCGTGCAGGTCCGCGACCCGGAGAAGGTGGTCTGGCTGTCCCAGACCACGCTGTCGGTCGACGAGACGCTCACCACCGTCGACTCGCTCAAGGCCCGCTTCCCCGGTCTGCAGAGCCCGCCCAGCGACGACATCTGCTACGCCACCCAGAACCGCCAGCAGGCCGTCAAGCAGATGGCCGGTGAGTGCGACCTGGTGATCGTGGTCGGCTCGACGAACTCGTCGAACTCCGTCCGGCTGGTCGAGGTGGCGCTGGAGGCCGGCGCCCGCGACTCCCACCTGGTCGACTTCGCCTCCGAGATCGACGAGGCGTGGCTGGAGGGGGTCGGCACCGTCGGCGTCACCAGCGGGGCCTCGGTGCCGGAGATCCTGGTCAGCGACGTGCTCGACTGGCTGGCCGAGCGCGGCTACCCGGACGTGTCGACCATCAAGGCCGCCGAGGAGCGGCTGGTGTTCGCGCTGCCGCACGAGCTCAAGCAGAAGCGCGCGGCGCTCGCGGTCGAGTCCGACTAGTCGAAGGACCCCTTCCTGCGTGTGCGGCTCAGCGCTTGGTGGCCATCCGGAACAGCGACAGCGCGACGGCCGCGCCGGTGGCGATGCCCATCGCCGGGAAGCCCCGGACCAGCAGCGTCGCCAGGCCCGGCAGGGTCAGGTCCGCGGACGGCGCCAGGGCGAGGTTGACCACTGCCACCGCGATGAACACCAGCGGCGGGGCGATCACCACGGTGAGCAGGTCCCGCCGGCGGACGATCAGGGTGGCCACCGCGGTGCCCGCGGTGAGCGCGACCAGGGTGATCATCCCCAGGCCCAGCCCGATGTAGGAGTCGGCGGCCGCGGCGACGAGGGTCAGCAGGAAGACGCCCAGGACGGCGAGGACGCCGCGCAGCCGGGAGTCCGGGACCGGCGCGGTGCGGGTCCGGCCGGATGCGGCGGACCCGATACGCCGGTCGTCGGCCGCGAGCCGGGGGACCTCGGCGGACGGCCGGGGCGGTCCGCTGCGGGCGGACCGGGGATCGGGGCCGCGGCGCTCGGGCGGGCGACCGCCACGGGCCGGGTGCCCGCGTTCCGGGCGCTCCCGCTCGGGCCGTTCGGGTGCGCGACCACGCGCACTGCTGCCCCCCGCACGCGGCGACGGGTACCCGCGGCCGGCCGCGGAGCCGGCGTCGTTGCGCTCTGCACGCACGGCTTCCTCCCGCCAGTCCCCAGCTCGAGCATCGACAGTGACCGGAGCGATGGTGCACCTCCTCGTCGACGGCAGCACGCGTCAACGCACCACCCGGTCGGGCCACGGTAACGGCCCTTCCTGAGTAGATCCTGGAGATCGCGGGAGTGGCGGGCCATAAGTCGCTGGTGTCGGGGGTGCCGGGTGGCGCTTTGTGCACAGCTGCACCTCTCCAGCCCCAGCGACCCCAGCCGCCGCGCGGGTGCCGGGCGCGGCTCAGCCGGCGCTGCCGTCGACCCCGCTGCCGTAGGCCGTGCTGCCGTAGACCGGGCCGCCGTACCCGGTGGCCGAGGGCCCGCTGCCGGGGACGGGGGAACGCACGCCGGGCAGCGGCAGCTCGGCCGGACGCGGGCCCGGCTCGCCGTCGGGCACCGACCGCAGCACCCGCACCGCGCCCTCGACCGGCCCCGGGGTGGGCACCGGCGCGGCGGCGACCCCGAGATCGTCGAACCGGCGGGTGGCCACCAGCACCGAGTTCTCGTAGGAGCCGACCGTCTCGTTGTAGCGGGTGAGCGCCGAGCCCAGGGCCGAACCGAGCCGGGTGAGGTGGCCGGACAGCGTGCTCAGCCGGGTGTGCACCGTGCGGCCGACCTCGAGCACCGCGGCGGCGTCCTGCGCCAGCCGCTCCTGGCGCCACGAGTAGGCCACGGTGCGGAGCAGGGCCAGCAGCGTGCTCGGCGTCGCGACGATGACGTCGCGGGCGAACCCGTGCTCCAGCAGCGCGGGCTCGGCCTCCAGCGCGGTGGTGAGGAAGCCGTCGGAGGGGACGAACAGCACGGTGAACGGCGCCGCCGAGCCGAACGCGGTGGGGTAGTGGCGGGCGGCCAGCGCGTCGACGTGGGTGCGCAGCTGGCGGGCGTGGTCGGCGACGCGCTGGGCGCGCACCGCCGGGTCGGTGGCCTGGACGGCGTCGATGTAGCCGGTGAACGGCACCTTCGCGTCGACGATCACCTGGCGCCCGTCGGCGAGGGTGACCACCAGGTCCGGCCGCACCCGGGCGCCGTCCTCCGTGGTGCCCGACGGCTGCTCGACGAAGTCGCAGTGCTCCAGCAGCCCGGCGACCTCGACCACCCGGCGCAGCTGCAGCTCGCCCCAGCGGCCGCGCACGTGCGGCGTGCGCAGCGCGGTGACCAGCGCCGCCGTCTCCTGGCGGAGCAGCGCCGAGGTCTGCCCGATCGTGCCGACCTGCTCGCGCAGCTCCCCGTGCGCGGTGGCGCGGTCCCGCTCGATGCCGGCCAGCAGCCGGTGCAGGTGGTCCAGCGACTCGTGCACCGGCTCGAGCGCGTCGGGCGCCGCGGCCGGCCGGGCGCGCAGCGCCACCACGCCGAGGGTCACGGCGGTGGCCAGCAGCGCGCCGAGGAGGAGCCCGAGGAGCAGGGAGGCGGCGTCCATGCCCGGGAGCCTGCCCCAGGGCTCCGACAGTTCCGGGTGAGCGGCGCCGGTCCGCGTGTCCCACAGTGGCGGCATGACCGAGTCCCCGCTGGCCCAGCCCCGGGCCGTCCACCACGTCCGGCTCACCGTCACCGACATCGCCCGGTCGAGGGCGTTCTACCGCTCGCTGCTCGGCGTCGACCCGGTCTTCGACTTCAGCGACCAGGTCGACGGCCCGGGCGTGCGCGAGGACCCGGAGCGGCTCTTCGGCGGGTGCGTGTTCCCGGTCGGCGAGCAGCTCGTCGGCCTGCGCCCGGTGGCCGCGACCGGCGACGTCTTCGAGTCCACCCGGGTCGGGCTGGACCACCTGAGCCTCGCGCTGGGCTCGCTGGCCGAGCTCCGGGCGGCCGCCGCCCGGCTCGACGAGGCCGGGGTGGTGCACGGGGAGGTCACCGAGCTCGACGGCCTGGGCCTGGCGATCCTGTCGGTCCAGGACCCCGACGACATCAACCTGGAGCTGTCCGCGCCGGTCTGAGGCTCACACGCCGACGGGGGCGTGCTCCGCCTCGTGGTCGAGCAGCCACCGCTTGACCGGCGTCCCCCAGCGGAAGCCGCCCAGCCCGCCGCCGGTGGCCAGCACCCGGTGGCAGGGCACGAACAGCGCCGCGGCGTTCCGCGCGCAGGCGCCGGCGGCCGCGCGGACCGCCGACGGGCGGCCGCACCGGGCGGCGAACTCGGCGTAGGTGTCCGGCCGGCCTGCGGGCACCGTGCGCAGCACCTCCCAGGCGTCGGTGAGGAACGGGCCGGACCGCTGCCGCACCGGCACGGCGTCGATGGCGGCGACGTCCCCGGCGGTGAACGCCGCGACGACGTCGAGCACCGGCAGGGTGTCGGCGCGCTCGACCCAGGTCGGCCGCAGCGACCGGTGGACGACGGGCAGCAGGTCGCTGACGTCGTCGGTCCAGCCGCTGGCCAGCACGACGTCCTCGCCGTCGGGCCCGGCGGTGACGACGACGGTGAACGGGCCGGGCGGGGTGGCGACGCAGGCGAACCGGGCGGGGGCGGTGCTCATGACGGGCTCCGATCGGAGAGGGGACCGCGGGTGAAGAGGGTGGGGACGGCGAGCGCCCAGAGGTGCATCACGGCGTAGGAACGCCACGGCCGCCAGCGCCCGTCGGCCTCGGCGTCGGAGCTGCCCAGCGCGGCCAGGCTGCGGCGCAGCGCCAGGTCGCCGGGCAGCCACACGTCGGGGTCGGCCAGCCCGCGCAGCCCGACCAGGGCCGCCGTCCACGGGCCGATCCCGGGCAGCGCCAGCAGCTGCCGCCGGGCCTCGTCCCGGTCCGCGCCCGGGTTGAGCACCACCGCGCCCTCGGCCAGCGCGGTGGCCAGGGTGTGCACGGTGCGCCGCCGCGCGCCGGTGAGCCCGACCGCGGTGAGGTCGGCCCCGGCCAGGTCGGCGGCGCGGGGGAAGGCGTGGGTCAGGGTGCCGACCGGCTCGGCCAGCGGGCGGCCCGCGGCGGTGACCACCCGGGCGGTGAGCGTGCGGGCGCCGGCCACCGACACCTGCTGGCCGAGCACCGCGCGGACGGCGAGCTCCTCGGCGTCCGGCGCGGTCGGCACCCGGCGTCCCGGCGCCCCGGCGACCAGCGGCGCCAGCGCCGGGTCCGCCCCGAGCACGGCGTCGATCGCGGCCGGGTCGGCGTCCAGGTCCAGCAGCCGCCGGCACCGGGTCACCGCGACCCCGAGGTCGCGCAGGTCGTGCAGCCGCAGCCGGGCGCTGACCGCCGCGCTGCCGTCCGGGGCGGGGGAGAGCCGGACGACGGCGGGCCCGTGCGGCAGGTCGAGCACCCGGGAGAACGTCGTCCCGTCCCACTCCTCCAGGCCCGGGGTGGCGTGCGCGCCGAGGAAGAGCAGCACCTCGTCGGCCGCGAACGGGGCGCGGGCGGCCAGCCGGAGGGTGAGCCACCCCGGGCTGCCCCCGTCGCTGCGCGGGGTCGCCGGGCGGAGCGCGGAGGGCGTCGTCCCGAACACCGACCGGACGGTGTCGTTGAACTGCCGGACGGAGGCGAAGCCGGACGCGAAGGCGACGTCGGCCATCGGCAGCAGCGTCGTCTCGATCAGCAGCCGGGCGGTCCTGGCGCGCTGCGCCCGGGCCAGCGCGAGCGGGCCGACGCCGAGCTCGGCGGTGAGCAGCCGGTGCAGCTGGCGCTCGGAGTAGCCGAGCCGGCCGGCCAGCCCCCCGACGCCGCCGCGCTCCACCTCGCCGTCGGCGATCAGCCGCATCGCCCGGGCGACGACGTCGGCGCGGACGTCCCAGTCGGGGGAGCCGGGGACGGCGTCCGGCCGGCACCGGCGGCAGGCGCGGAAGCCGGCCGCCTGGGCCGAGGCCGCGGTGGTGTGGAACTCGACGTTGCGCTGCAGCGGGGTCCGCGCCGGGCAGGAGGGCCGGCAGTAGATGCCGGTGCTGTGTACCGCGGTCACGAACCAGCCGTCGAACCGCGGGTCGCGGCTGGTCACCGCGCGGTAGCAGTGCTCCGCGTCGAGTCGTCCGCGCTCCAGGGTCCCGGTCACGGCACGAGCATGGCACCACCGGCGGGCGCTGACTGGCGGCTTTCGGACACCGCGGTGGGGGGTGCGTTCGACGTCCGCACCGAAGGGGCCTACCGTTCCAGCCACTAAGTACGAGAATCGAACCAACTGGAGCAGACTCGTGGACTTCCGCACCACCACCGCCCTCGTCACCGGCGCCAACCGCGGCTTCGGCCGGGCGCTCGCCGCCGAGCTCGTCTCCCGCGGGGCGACCGTCCTCGCCGGTGCCCGCCGGCCCGGGTCGGTCGACCTGCCCGGCGTCACCCCGCTCGCGCTCGACATCACCGACCCCGCCTCGATCGCCGCGGCCGCGGCGGCGACCGGGGACGTCTCGCTGCTGGTCAACAACGCGGGCATCGACACCCGCAGCAACCTGCTGACCGCCGACCTGGCCGACCTGCAGGCCGAGCTGGACACCCACTACCTGGGCACGCTGTCGGTGGTCCGGGCGTTCCTGCCGCAGGTCGAGCGGGCCGGCGGCACCATCGTGAACGTGCTGTCCGCGCTGTCCTGGGTCAGCTTCCCGGGCACCGGGGCCTACAGCGCGGCCAAGTCCGCGGCCTGGTCGATGACCAACGGGCTACGCGCCGAGCTCGCCCCCCGCGGCGTCACCGTCGCCGGGCTGCACGTCGGGTACATGGACACCGACATGGCCGCGGACGTCGAGGCGCCCAAGTCCGACCCGGCCGAGATCGCCCGGATCGCCGTCGACGCGATCGAGGCCGACAGCACCGAGATCGTGGCCGACGAGGTCAGCCGCCAGGTGCAGGCCGGTCTCGCCGGCGGGGTGGCGGCGCTGTACCCGCAGCTGACCCGCTGAGCCGGTCCGCCGTCCACCGATCGGTGGACGGCGGACCCGCACTCCGGTGGTCCCGGACGCGGCCGGCCGGCGACAGGGTGGGTGCATGACATCGACGCAGCTGGCACCGCCGGCGACCCCGACCGGCCCGGCGCCGGCCGTGCTCGTCCGCGGCCTCGCGAAGAGCTACGGAGGCCGGGCCGTCCTCGACGGACTCGACCTCGAGGTGCGGCGGGGCGAGTGCTTCGCCCTGCTCGGCCCGAACGGGGCGGGCAAGACCACCACGATCGAGGTGCTCGAGGGCGTGCGCCGCCGGGACGCCGGCGAGGTGCTGGTGCTCGGCGAGGACCCGGCGGTCGCGGGCCGCGGCTGGCGGGCCCGGGTCGGCGTCGTCAGCCAGGGCGAGGGCGCCGGCCAGGAGCTCAGCGTCCAAGAGACCCTCGACCACTTCGCGCACTACACCGCCACCCCGCGGCCCACCGCGGAGCTGCTGGCCGCCGTGGGGCTCACCGAGCAGGCCGGCACCCGGGTGCGCCGGCTGTCCGGCGGCCAGCGCCGCCGGCTGGCGGTCGCCCTCGGCGTGCAGGGGAGCCCCGAGCTGGTGTTCCTCGACGAGCCGACGACCGGGATGGACCCGGTCGCCCGCCGCCAGTTCTGGCAGCTGGTCCGCGACCTGCGGTCCGGCGGGACGACGGTGCTGCTCACCACCCACTACCTGGACGAGGCCGCGGAGCTCGCCGACCGGGTCGGCGTCGTCGCCGGCGGCCGGCTGGTCGAGGTGGCCCCGCCCGCCGAGCTGGGCGCCGCGCTGCGCCGGGTCGCCACCGTGCGCTGGCGGGAGGACGGCGACTGGCGCGAGGTGCGCAGCGAGACGCCGTCCCTGGTGCTGCGCGACCTGCTCGCCGCCACCCGGAACGAGGTGCCCGGCCTGTCCGTCACCCGTCCCGGCCTGGAGGACGTCTACCTCGCCCTCGTCGGTGCCACCCCCGGAGGAGACCCGCGATGACCACCGTCCTGGCACCCCGCCCCGCCCCGCCGTCGGCCGCGCGGATCGCGCTCGCCCGCACCGGTCTGGAGCTGCGGCTGTTCGCCCGCGAGCGGCAGCTCGTGGTGTTCACCTTCGCCTACCCGGTGCTGATGATGGTGATCTTCTCGGCGATCCTCGGGGGCGACGAGCGGCCGGGTGACATCCCGTTCCCGCAGTACTTCCTGGCCGGGATCGCGGCCACCGGCATCATGCTGATCAGCTTCCAGGCGGTCGGGACGACGGTCGCCGCCGAGCGCGAGGCCGGCCAGCTGGCCCGGCTGCAGCTGCTGGGCACCCCGCCGGCCGCCTACTTCGCGGGCAAGGCCGGGCAGGTGCTGGTCGCGGTGGCCGCGCAGCTCGCGCTGCTGCTGCCGGTGGCCCGCTACGGCTACGACGTCCCGATGCCCGTCGACCTCGCCCACTGGCTCACCTTCGGCTGGGTGGCCGTGCTCGGGGCGCTGGCCGGCACGGTGCTCGGGATCGCGGTGTCGGCGCTGCCGGGCAACGCGTCCTCGGTGACCACCGGCATCTCCGCGCTGGCGCTGGTCCTGCAGTTCTTCTCCGGCGTCTTCTTCGGCTTCCTGGAGCTGCCCGGCTGGATGCAGCAGCTCGCCGCGCTGTTCCCGCTGAAGTGGCTGACCCAGGGGATGCGGTCGGCGTTCCTGCCCGAGCAGGCGGGCGCGTTCGAGGTCGCCGGCAGCTGGGAGCACGGTCGCACTGTCCTGGTGCTGCTGGCATGGGTGATCATCGGTCTCGTGGTGTGCGTGCGGACGTTCCGGTGGCGTCGGGCCGAGGGGTGACCTCCGGCTCCGGCTGGCGCGCTGCCGTCGTCCCGGCCCGGGACGACGGCAGCAGCCCGTTGCCGCGTGGGACGGCCCGGGTGGTCGGCGGGGTGCTGCACCTGGCGTTCGCCGCGGTGGTCGCCGTCGCGCTGGTCGAGGCGCTGGACGGCGACCGCCCGCTGCTGGTGGCGGCACTGGCGGTGTGGGCGCTTTCCTACCTGCTGGCCGGTGCGTGGGCGGCGGTCGACGCCGGCGGCCTGCGGGCCGCCGGCTTCCTGGCGGTGCACGTCGCGGTGGTGGCGGTGCTGGCCTGGCAGCAGCCGTCGCTGCTGTTCGTCATGTGGGTCGCCTACCCGCTGGTCTGGTTCGTGACCGGGACGCTGCCGGCGGGCGTGCTGTGGACCCTGGTGCTCGCTGCGGCCGCCACCGCCGGCCCGCTGGTCGCCTGGACGCGCGGCGACGAGCCGCTGTGGGGGCCGGGGGAGACGCTGCTGGGCGCGGCGCTGAGCCTGCTCATGGGGCTGTGGGTGCACCGCCTGCTCACCCTGAGCGTGCAGCGCGACCAGCTCATCGCCGAGCTGCAGGCCACCCGCGACGAGCTGGCGGTCGCGCACCACGAGCGGGGCGTCGCGGCGGAGCGGGAGCGGTGGGCGCGCGAGGTGCACGACACCCTCGCCCAAGGCTACACGAGCATCGTCGTCCTGGCCCAGACGGTGGCGGCCCAGCTGCCGGCGGACCCATTGGCGGCCGCCGAGCGGGTGGCGCTCATCGAGGAGGTGGCCCGGGAGAACCTCGGCGAGGCCCGGGCCATGGTCGCCGCCTTCGCCCCGGTGGCGCTGGACTCCTCGACGCTGGTGGAGGCGCTGCAGCGGCTCGCCGAGCGGTTCGGCCGGGAGACCGGGCTGGCCACCCGGCTGGACACCTCCGCGCTGGGCGACGGCGGCGGCCTGTCCCGCGCCGAGGAGATCGTGCTGCTGCGCGGCGCCCAGGAGGCGCTGGCCAACGTCCGGCGGCACGCCTCGGCCACCGCGGTGGTGCTGCGGGTCAGCCGGGTCGGGACGGGTGCGTCGGCGCAGGTCTCCGTGCACGTCGAGGACGACGGCGTGGGCTTCGACGCCGCGGCCGCCCCCGGCGTCGGGCTGGCCGGGCTGCGGGACCGGGCGGCGCAGGTGGGCGGTGCCGTCGACGTGGTGTCCGCGCCGGGCGAGGGCACCCGGGTGACGGTGCGGGTGCCGGTCCGGTGACCCGGGTCCTCGTGGTCGACGACCACCCGGTGGTCCGCGGCGGGCTGGTCGGCTGGCTCGCCGCCCAGCCCGACCTGGACGTCGTGGCGGAGGCCTCCGACGGGCTCGAGGCGCTGGCCGCGGTCGCCGAGCACCGCCCGGACGTCGTCCTGATGGACCTGCGGATGCCGCGGATGGACGGCGTGACGGCGACCGGCCGGATCGCCGCCGCGCACCCCGACGTCCGGGTGCTGGTGCTGACCACCTATGACACGGACGCCGACATCGTGCGGGCCGTCGAGGCCGGCGCGACGGGCTACCTGCTCAAGGACACCCCGCTGCCGCAGCTCGCCGACGCCGTCCGGGCCGCGGCCCGCGGGGAGACCGTGCTGGCGCCGCCGGTGGCGGCGAGGCTGATGTCCCGGATGCGCGCGCCGGCCGTCGAGGCGCCGACCGCCCGCGAGCTGCAGGTGCTCGCCGGGGTCTCCCGCGGGCTGACCAACGCCGAGATCGGCCGAGAGCTGTTCATCGGCGAGGCGACGGTGAAGACCCACCTGCTGCGGGTGTTCGCCAAGCTGGGCGTCGACGACCGGACTCGGGCCGTGCTGGTGGCCGTCGAGCGCGGGCTCCTCCCCGGCCCCGGCGCCGCCTGACGGCCTCCTGACGCCCGGCTCACTGCCCCTCCGCCAAAGGCGCGCTTTCGGTGGTCCGGCGTCTTCCGCGGCACCTTGTCAAGGGCGTCTCCGGATCTGTGGGCAGGCGTCTGACCTGGGGATTCAGGTCGCGAGATGGTGCTTGTTCCGCTAGACTTCGTACAGGTGTTCGAAGACGTGGCGGAGGTGTCCAGTGGGCGAGTTGCAGTCCGCGCTCGATGCGCTCGCCGCTGAGGACCTCTTCGCGCTGCCCTCGGGTGCGGTCCTGGCGCGCACGGCGGCGCTGCTGCAACTGGCCAATCGGGTCGCCGCGGAGCTGACCCGCACCGTGCGGCACGCTGACGCCACCGGCGCGGCTGAGCATGACGGTAAGAAGACGATGGCCTCCTGGCTGCGCGGCCACGGCCATCTCACCCCTGGCGAAGCCGGTCGGATGGTGCGCTCGGGTCGGGCCTTGGAGCATCTGCCGGCCACCGCGGCGGCGTTTGCCGACGGCACGGTGACTGCCGGGCAGGTGGCTGCGATCGCGCCGATCGCGGACGACGCGGCGCGGGCTGCCGCGGACGCGCAGGGCGTGGACCTGGGCGTCATCGACCAGGCGCTGGTCGTTGTCGCGCACAGTGAGTCTCACGCGCGGTTGCCGCAGGTGGTGCACCACTACCGGGAGGCCCTCGACCCCGACGGGGCCGAGCCCGACCCCACCGAGGGACGGCGGTTCACTGTCACCCGGCACGCCGATGGCAGCGGCACCGGCCGCTTCGACCTGGATGCGGTCGGGATCGAGAAGGTGCTGGCCGGGATCGAGTCGATCGTGCAGGCCTCCCGCCCGAAGGGTGATGAGCGGACCCGCGCCCAGCAGCAGGCCGACGCCCTGGTGCAGCTGGTCGACAACCAGCTGGCTGCCGGGAACCTGCCCACGCTGCGGACGCAGAAGCCGCACGTGGTGCTCGGGCTGGACATGGACGACTTCGTCGACCCCGCGACCAACCCCGGCGCCGCCAGGACAGGGTTCGGGTCGCAGATCTCGGCCGCGCGGGCCCGCTGGCTGGCCTGCGACGGCAGCATCTCCCGCATCGTGATGGGCCCCGACGGGGTCCCGCTGGACCTGGGCCGCGACCACCGGGTGGTCACGCCCGGGCTCCGCAAGGCCGTCGAGGCCCGCGACGGGCACTGCGTGTTCGCCGGATGCGATGCCCCGACGCACTGGTGCGACGTCCACCACCTGATCCACTGGATCAACGGTGGGGAGACCAACCTGGACAACTCCGGGCTGCTCTGCGAACGGCACCACACCAAGGTCCACCACGGGTTCCGGGTCGAACGAGATCCCGACGGGCGATGGCACACCTGGCGGCCCGACGGCACCGAGATCCTCATCGGACCGAGACTGCTCGTCTGACGCCCGTAAGCTGGTCTCCCGTGAGTCTCACCATCGGGATCGTCGGCCTGCCCAACGTCGGCAAGTCGACGCTCTTCAACGCGCTTACCAAGAACGACGTGCTCGCCGCGAACTACCCGTTCGCCACGATCGAGCCCAACGTCGGCGTCGTCGGCGTCCCCGACCCGCGGCTGGCCAAGCTGGCCGAGGTGTTCAGCTCGCAGAAGATCATCCCGGCGACGGTGTCCTTCGTCGACATCGCCGGCATCGTGCGCGGCGCCAGCGAGGGCCAGGGGCTGGGCAACAAGTTCCTCGCCAACATCCGCGAGAGCGACGCGATCTGCCAGGTGATCCGGGTGTTCACCGACCCCGACGTCGTCCACGTCGAGGGCAAGGTCGACCCGGCCGACGACATCGAGACGATCAACACCGAGCTGGTGCTGGCCGACCTGCAGACGCTGGAGAAGGCCATCCCGCGGCTGGAGAAGGAGTCGCGGAAGGACAAGGAGCGCAAGGCGCTGCACGACGCTGCCGTCGCCGCCCAGGAGGTGCTCGACAAGGGGACGACGCTGTTCGCCGCCGGCGTCGACCCCGAGCCGCTGCGCGAGCTGACGCTGCTGACCACCAAGCCGTTCCTGTACGTCTTCAACGTCGACGCCGACGAGCTGGCCAACACCGAGGTGCTCGACGAGCTGCGGGCGCTGGTCGCCCCGGCCGAGGCGATCTTCCTCGACGCGCAGACCGAGTCCGAGCTGATCGAGCTGCCCGCCGACGAGGCAGCTGAGCTGCTGGCCTCCATCGGCCAGGACGAGCCGGGCCTCGACCAGCTGGCCCGGGTCGGCTTCCGCACGCTGGGGCTTCAGACCTACCTGACCGCCGGCCCCAAGGAGTCGCGGGCCTGGACGATCCCGGTCGGCGCCACTGCTCCGCAGGCGGCCGGCGTCATCCACACCGACTTCCAGCGCGGCTTCATCAAGGCCGAGGTCGTCAGCTTCGACCAGCTGATGGAGGCCGGCTCGATGGCCGAGGCCAAGTCCCGCGGCTGGGTGCGGATCGAGGGCAAGGACTACGTCATGGCCGACGGCGACGTCGTGGAGTTCCGCTTCAACGTGTGACCGGGCCCGGGACGCCGCAAGGTCAGGAGTCCCCGGGGTCTGCGCCGCCGAGGCTCGGTGAGCTGAGCGACTGGGTGCCGATCACCGCGAGCATCTGCAGCTTCTCGTGGCTCTCGGTGCCGGGCACTGCCGTGTAGACCATCAACCGGTGGGCCTGGTCCGGGTCGACGAGCGTCTGGCAGTTCAGCTCGAGCCGGCCGACCTCGGGGTGCTCGTAGCGCTTGACCTCGTCCGGGTGGATGCCCACCTCGTGCGTCTCCCACAGCACGCGGAACTCCTCGCTGCGCTCCAGCAGCAGGTCGGTCAGCTGCGCCGCCCGTGACCCGGGCCCGCGCACCGCCAAGAGGGCGCGGAGCCCGGCGGCGTACATGCGGGACAGGTGCGCCCGGTCCTCCGCCACGTGCAGCAGCCGGGCCGACGGGTCGGTGAACCAGCGGTAACCCCGGCTCCGCGCCGGGCCGGTGTACCGCGTCGCGTCGCCGGTGAGGGCCACCGACAGCGGTGTCTGGCGCAGCGTCTCGCCGAGCTCGGTGACGATCTCGGCGGGGGTGTCGCCGAGGCGGTCGAAGATCCGCAGCAGGCCCGGGCTCACGTGCTCGCTGCTCGCCCCCCGCTGCGGCGGCTGGTGCCCGGCCAGCCGGTACAGGTGGTCGCGCTCGTCGAGGGACAGGTGCAGCCCCTGCGCGATTGAGGCGATCATCTGCGCCGAGGGCTGCGGGCCGCGCTCGCGCTCGATCCGCGTGTAGTAGTCGGTCGACATGTGGCAGAGGACGGCGACCTCCTCCCGGCGCAGGCCGGCGGTCCGGCGGCGCGGCCCGCGGAGCAGGCCGACGTCCTCGGGCTGCAGCGCCTCTCGGCGACCCCGCAGGAACCCGGCCAACCCGGCTCGGTCGATCACCACGTGTCTCCTCCTGCACGACGTCCGCCCGCCTCGTCGGGCGGCGCAGCCCTGTCTACCGGTGCTGCGCCGGCACAGCCACGGCCCGTCGATCCCCCTCTCCGCGACCCGGACGGGGGGATCAGCGAGCCCTGCCTCCCGGCCGCGGGACGGGCGACGGTGGTGCCACGGCGCGACCAGCGCACCTCGACGACAGGAGCCCAGCATGGCCCGCACGACGATCGACATCACCGTCCCCGACCTCTCGGGACGACGAGCGGTGCTCACCGGGGGGAGCGACGGCATCGGCCTGGTCATCGCCCGCCGGCTCGCCGCGGCCGGCGCCGACCTGGTCCTCCCGGTCCGGGACCGCGGCAAGGGCGAGGCGGCCGTCGCCCACATCCGCGCCCGGGTCCCCGGGGCGACCGTCACCCTGCACGCCCTCGACCTCGCCTCGCTCGACTCGGTCGCCGCCTTCGCCGCCGCCCTGCTCACCGAGGGCCGCCCGGTCGACGTCCTGATCGCCAACGCCGGGGTGATGACCCCGCCGGAGCGGCGGACGACGGTCGACGGGCACGAGCTGCAGCTCGGGACCAACCACCTCGGGCACGTCGCCCTCGTGGCGCACCTGATGCCGCTGCTGCGCGCCGGCCGGGCGCGCGTCACCTCGCAGACCAGCGTGGCCGCGAACAGCAACGCCGTCCACTGGGACGACCTGGACTGGGAGCGCTCGTACCACCCGATGCGCGCCTACAGCTCGTCGAAGATCGCCGTCGGCCTCTTCGCCCTCGAGCTCGACCGCCGCAGCCGGGCGCACGGCTGGGGCCTGACGAGCAACCTCGCCCACCCCGGGATCGCGCCGACGAACCTGCTCTCGGCCCAGCCCGGCATCGGCCGGCCCTCGGAGTCGCGCGAGATCCGGCTGATCAGGCGGCTGTCGGCGCTCGGCGTCGCCGGGACGCCGGAGACCGCCGCCCTCCCCGCGCTGCTCGCCGCCACGTCGCCGGACGCCGCTGGGAGCCGTTTCTACGGGCCCAGCCGGTTCCGGCACATGAGCGGCCCGCCGGCCGAGCAGGAGCTGTACCGGCCGCTCCGGAGCGCCGAGGACGCGCAGCGCATCTGGCGCCTGTCGGAGCAGCTGACGGGGGTGTCGTTCCCGGACGGGACCGCGGGCCCCGCCCTCGGCCTGCGTGCCGAGCACGGTCAGCCGGCCTGAGTCCGCGGCGACCGGCCCGGCGAGATCAGGGCGCCGTCCCCGGGGGTCACTGCTGGGCCGCGAACCGATCGTCGAGCAGGCGGTTCACGCAGCTCTCCGCCTCGTCGACGGCGTGCGCGTTCTCCGCGCTCGGGCACCGGTCCCACGAGCTGCGGGCCACGCCGAGCGCGATGTAGGCGACCGCGATGTCGTGGTCGAGCTGGTCGAGGCTGACAACGGTCGGGCTCATGACGACCTCCTGGCTTCGGCGTCTGCGAGCTGCACGCTAGGTCACAGGTATGACCGTTCTGCGGCACCGAGGTCATCGGCGGATGTCGGTCCGTCCCACGGCCGGTGGTCCCGGTGGTCAGCGCCGGGACAGCGCCGCGAGCGCGGCCTCGATCCGCAGTCGGGTGTCGTCGGAGGCCCAGCCGGCGAGGACGGCCGCGTCACCGCCGGCGGTGGCCTCGATCGCCGCGTTCGCCTGGCGGTGCAGCTGGACCTTGGCCAGCCGGTAGGCCTCCGGCGACCGGGCGGCCAGCTCGGCAGCGAGCGCGACCGCCCGCGGCACCAGTTCGCCGGGCTCGGTGAGCTCGTCGACCATCCCCAGGGCCAGCGCGTGCTCACGGTCCTCGAGCTGCCCACCGAGCAGCACCCGGCCGGTGCGCGGGCCGAGCGCGTGCTGGACGACCTCCAGGGCGGTGGTCGGGAAGGGGACGCCGACTGCCAGCTCGGTCAACCCGATCCGTCCGCCCGACATCAGCCGCAGGTCGCAGGCCAGGGCGAGCACGCAGCCGCCGGCGATCGCGTGCCCGTTGACCGCCGCGACCGTGGGCCGCGGGTGGTCGAACACGGCGCGGTAGGTGCGGGACAGCGCCGTCAGCAGCGCCTCGGTGTACGGCCGGCGGCCCTCCAGGATCCGGCGCAGGTCCACCCCGGCGGAGAAGGACGAGCCGGTGCCGGTGATGACCAGCGCCCGGTCGGATGCGCTCACGGCCTCGGTGAGGGCGTCCAGCAGCTCCACGTCGAGGGCACCGACCCGGCCGTGCTCGATCCGCAGGACGGCGCCGTCGTCCCGCTCCTCGGTGATCAGCATCGGGCCATGATCCACGCACCGGGGCGCGCGTGGTCCCACGGCGGCCCCGCCGTCCCGACGAGCACGACGACGGCACGTTCGGGTGAGCAGCGCCGGGAACGCCGTGGTTGGGCGGGTGTGCGCCCGGGCACCCGGCGGGCGTGACCACACGCATCGGGCTGGTCGGCGCCGGGTTCATCGGCGGCCGGCACCTGGACTCGCTGAGCACGCTGGACGACGTCCGGGTCGTCGGGGTGGCCGATCCCCAGCTGGAGCGGGCGGAGCAGCTGGCCGCGCGCGCAGGGGCCCGCGCCCACCCCGGCTGGCAGCAGTTGCTCGACGCCGAGGAGCTCGACGCGCTCTACGTCTGCGTCCCCCCGCACGGCCACGGCGCGGTCGAGGAGGCCGCGGTCGACCGGGGCCTGCCGCTGTTCGTGGAGAAACCGCTGGCCACCGACCTGGCCACCGCCGAGCGGCTGGCCGCGCGGATCGAGTCCGCCGGGCTGCTCACCGCGGTCGGCTACCACTGGCGGTACCTGGACACCCTCGAGCACGCCCGCGAGCTGCTCGCCGCCAGCCCGGCGCGGATGGTGCTGGCCGCCTGGCTGGACAAGGCCCCGCGGGTGCCCTGGTGGTCGTGGCAGGAGCAGTCCGGCGGGCAGACCGTCGAGCAGGCCACCCACCTCTTCGACGTGGCCCGCGTGCTGGTCGGCGAGGTCGTCGGCGGGGCGGCGGTCGGGTCGAGGTCGGGCTCCGCCCCGGGCGACATCCTGGACGTGACCACCGCGGCGCTCACCTTCGACACCGGTGCGGTGGGGTCGTTCTCGAACAGCTGCCTGCTGCCGCGCGGGCACCGGATCGGCGTCGAGCTGGTCGCCCCCGGGCTCGGGCTGTGGCTCACCGAGCACCAGCTCGTCGTCTCCGACGCCGACGGCGAGCGCACCCTCGACCGGCAGGTCGACCCGATCGCGGCCGAGGACCGGGCGTTCGTCGCCGCGGTGCGCGGTGAGGGCGACGACGTCCGGGCCCCGTACGCCGAGGCGTTGCGCACCCACCGGCTGGTGAGCGCGGTGGCCGCGGCCGCCGCCGGGGACGGCGTCGTCGAGCTGGCCCAGCCCGCCGGGGTGCCGGCGTGAGCGGGCGGCAGGTCCGCGCGATCGGTGTCGCCGAGCCGGGGCGCCCGGTGGTCCTGGACGACGTCGAGCCCGAGCCGGACGACGGTCAGGCGTGGGTGCACACCCTCTGGAGCGGCGTCAGCGCCGGCACCGAGGCGGCGCTGGTCCGCGGCACCGACCCGCACCACCAGGTCGGCTGGGACATCGGGACGCGGTCGTTCGGGGCGCCCGGCGCACCGCTCGCCGGCTACCCGGTCCCGGGCCTGGGCTACATGGAGGTCGGGCGGGTCCTGGAGAGCCGGACGGCGGACCTGGCCGAGGGCACCGTGGTCGCGATGGCCTACGGCCACCGCACCGGCCGCTGCGCCGACCCGGCCCGCAGCGCCGTGATCCCGGTGCCCGACGACCTGGATCCGCTGCTGGGGGTCTACCTCGCGCAGATGGGCCCGATCTGCGTCAACGGGCTGCTGCACGCCGCCGCCGCGCTCGCCGGGCCGGGCGCCGGGCTGGCCGACGGGGTCCGCGGGCAGCACGTCCTGGTCACCGGCGGCGGGGTGATCGGGCTGGTCACCGCGATGCTCGCCGAGCGGCACGGCGCCGCGGAGGTACTCGTCGTCGAGCCCTCCGCCGACCGCCGCCGGGTCGCCGAGGCGCTCGGCCTGCAGGTGCTCGACGACACCGGCGGCGAGGCGTGGTGGGCGGCCAAGCAGCGCTGGCAGCACGGGCCCGGCGACGCCGGGGCCGACGTCGTCCTGCAGTGCCAGGGCCACGACACCGCGCTGGCCACCGCGCTCAAGGCGCTGCGGCCGCAGGGCGTCGTCGTCGACCTGGGCTTCCACCAGGGCGGCGCCGGGGCGGTCCGGCTCGGCGAGGAGTTCCACCACAACGGGCTGTCCGTCGTCTGCGCGCAGATCTCCCGGGTGCCGCGGGGGATGGGCGGCGCCTGGCCGCGGACGGCGCTGGCGGCCGCCACCCTCGACCTGCTGCGCGACCGGGGGGACGAGGTCCGCCGGCACCTGGTCACCGACGTCGTCCCGTTCGACGACGGCCCTGCGCTGCTGGCCGACATCGCCGCCCGCCGGCTGGCCAGCCCCCCGCTGCAGGCGGTGCTGCGGTTCGCCGAACCCGGCTGAGGTGCGCGTCCTGCTGGTGGGCAACCACTGGACCGACGGGCCGGGCGGCGCGGAGACGGTGCTGGTGCTCACCGCCGACCTGCTCCGCCGGGCCGGGCACGAGGTGGTGCCCTTCGCGGTGGCCGAGGAGCGCACGCTGCCCACCCCGGTCCGGGACCGGCTGCCCGCCGCGGCCGGCAGCCGCGCGCGCACCCGGTTCGGGGAGGCCTGGGCGGGCACCTGGTCGCCCCGCGCCTACCGGGCGCTGGCCGCCGTCGTCGACGAGGTCCGCCCCGACGTGGCGCACGTGCACCACGTGTTCGAGCGGCTGACCACGTCGGTGCTGGACGCGCTGCGCCGGCGCGGGGTCCCGACGGTCATGACGCTGCACGACTACAAGCCGGTCTGCCCGGGCTACCGGCTGTTCGCCGAGGGGGCGCCGTGCACCGGGTGCCTGCCCGGCCGGCACCTCGAGGTGCTGCGGCACCGCTGCCTGGAGGGCTCCCGCTGGCGCTCGGTCGCGGCCGCCGCGGACTCCTGGGCCGCCCGGGCCCGCGGGCTCTACGACCGGGTCGACGCCTTCGTCGCCCCCAGCGCGTTCCTCCGCGACCGGGTCGTCGACGGTGGCCTGCCCGCCGCCCGGGTGCACGTGCTCACCAACCCGGTGGTGGCCGCGGACGAGCCGCGCCGGGCACCGGCGGAGCCGCCGTACGTCCTCTACGCCGGCCGGCTGGTCGCCGAGAAGGGCGTGGGCACGCTGCTGGACGCCGCCGCCCGGCTGCCGGCGGGCGTCCGGGTCCGGCTGCTGGGGTCCGGCCGGCTGGAGGGGCAGGTCCGGGCCCGGGTGGCGGCCGAGGCCCTGCCGGTCGACGTGCTCGGCGCCCAGCCGCCGGACGTCGTCCGCCGGGAGCTGCGGGGCGCGGCGGCGGCCGTGCTGCCGGCGCTGTGGTGGGAGAACTGCCCGATGGCCGTGCTGGAGGCCGGCGCGCAGGGCGTCCCGGTGGTGGCGTCGGCGGTGGGCGGCATCCCCGAGCTGGTCGAGGACGGCGTCACCGGTCGGCTCGTCCCGCCGGGTGACGCCCCGGCGCTGGCGGCGGCGGTGACCGGGCTGCTCGACCGCCCGGACGTCGCCGCCGCGGCGGGCCGGGCGGCCTGGGCCCGGGTGCGGGAGCGGCACGACCCGGCCGACCACGTGCGCGCGCTGCTGGACCGCTACGCCGCGGTCCGCGGCTGAGCGGTCACCGGGCCACCGAGGCGAACAGCTCGAGCAGCCGGTCGGCGTGGGCGTCGAAGGTGTGCTCCTCGCGCACCGCGAGGGCGGCGGCGGCCCCGCTGCCGGTCCCCAGCTCCTCGGCCAGCACGGCGGCCACCTCGTCGGCGGAGCGGTAGAACAGCCCGGTCCCGTCCCGGCGCAGCACCCGCTCCACGGACACCGTCGACCCCGGGTTGGCCTGCTGCAGCACCGGCAGCCCGGCGGCCAGCAGCACGGGCAGCCGGGCGGGGGAGTTGAGGTCGTCCCAGCTGGCGCGGCGCAGGTCCCCGCCGTTGGTGCTGGTGAACCGGTGCAGCCAGCCGGCGTCGTACCGGGACAGCTCGGCCACCCACTCCTCCGGGCCCACCGCCGGGTGCACGTGCACGTGCTCCGGGGCGGTCGCCAGCGCCTCCGCCAGCCAGCCGGTCCACGAGCCCTTCGGGCCCGGCGCCCGGACCTGGCCGTACAGGTGGGTGTGCACTCCGCGCCGGGCCAGGTCCAGCAGCCAGGCCGCGTCCAGGCCGGCGGGCCGGCCGACGACCGCGGTGTGCGGCGCGCCGTCGTCGGCGGAGAGCTTCCGGCTGAACGGGGCGTCCAGCCAGTCCCGCTTGGGCAGGTCGCCGTCGAGCACCCCGAGCCGAGCGGGGTCCACCCGCCCGCGGAGGGCTGCGGCGAACCAGTCCCGCTCCTCGTCGGTGGCGAACAGGCAGGCGTCGGCCCGGCGGACCAGGTCGGCGAGCAGCGGCCACTCGCCGCGCAGCACGCTGCGCTGCGGCGCCTCCTTGAAGTGCCAGACGAACGGCAGGTCGGGGAAGGCGGACTGCACCGCGTGCGCGAACGGGACCGCCCGCCAGTTCAGCTGCGCCCACACCACGTCCGGTCGCAGCTCCCGGACGGCGCCCGGCCAGCGGTCGCGGTCCAGGTCGGGCACGTGCCCGAAGGGCAGCGGGCCGACGGTGGCGTCGCCCAGGCCGTCGGTGGTCCACAGCCCGGTGAGCCGGTGCCCGCGCTCGCGCAGCGCCAGCACCCGTTCCGGGTTGAACGCCAGCTCCCCGACCAGCAGCACGCTCAGCCCGTCGGCGGGTGGGTGCTGCTGCGCCCGGAACCGGGAGTAGCGGGCGACCTCGTCGACCTCACCGCCGTCGGTGGAGGCGAACCGCAGCGGCTGGGGAACCCGGTAGCGGCTGCGGAACACGTTCAGCCCGCCGTCGGTGGACTCCCGGATCGCCCGCGACCGCTGCCCGGGGTGCCGGGTCCAGGTGCAGGTGACCGAGCCGGTCCCCGCCGTCCGGCCGTGGGCGCGGACCCGCGCCCAGAGGAGCCGGTCCAGGTCGTCGGTCTCCAGCTCGGCCCGCTCGGTCCACCGGTCGGGCGTGCGGCGGTGCGCCACCTGGACCAGCTGGGCGTAGGGCGTCCCGGCGGGCTCGGTGAGGCCGGCGCAGACCAGCGCGACCGCCGGGTCCGCCAGCGCGGCCACCAGCGCGGTCAGGTGGCTGGGCGCCCAGACGTCGTCGGCGGGCAGGTAGGCGACCAGCGGCGCGGCGGTGGCGTCCAGCCCGGCGTTGAGCGTCGCGCCGAGGCCGCGGTTGACCGGCCGGCAGAGCAGCCGCACCCGCGGGTCGGGCAGCCCGGCCACGACCTCCCGCACGGCCTCGGGGTCGGGGGAGCCGTCGTCCAGGACGACGGCCTCCCAGTCGGTCAGGTGCTGGGCCAGCAGCCCGTCCAGCGCCCGGGGCAGGAACGCGGACTGGTCGTGCACCGGCACGAGGACGGCGACCCGCGGCGGGCTCATGCAGCGGTCGGCTGCGCCACGTCCCCGCTCCGCACCCGGCGGTACAGCTCCGCGACGCGGGCGGCCAGGGACGGCCACGAGTAGTCCGCCGCGCGGCGCCGGGCCCCGGCCGCGAGGTGGTCGCGCAGCCCGGGGTCGGCCACCAGCCGGTCGAGTGCAGCGGCCAGCGCGGCGACGTCGCCGGGCGGCACCAGCAGCCCGGTCTCCCCGTGCCGCACGACCTCCGGGATGCCGCCGACGTCGCTGGCCACCACGGGCAGCCCGGCCGCCATCGCCTCGGTGAGCACCGAGCCCATCTCCTCGTAGGCCGAGGGCAGCACCAGCACGTCCAGCGACGCGAGCACCCCCGGGACGGCGGAGTGCTCGACGAACCCGGTGGTCCGGATCCGGTCGGCCGCCGGGCTCTGCTCGACCAGCCGGTGCACCCGCGCGCGCTCCGGGCCGTCGCCGACGACCACCAGGTCGGCGTCCTCGGTCATCCGCCCGAACGCGGTGACGAGCAAATCGACCCGCTTCTGCGCCGCGAGCCGGCCGACGTAGCCGATCCGCAGCCGGGCCGGCTCCGCGCCGGCCCCGGTGTCGGGCGCGGCGAACAGCGCGGGCTCGAAGCCGGAGGGGACGACCGCGATCCGGCCGGCCGGCACGCCGTCGGCCCGCAGCGCCGCCGCGGTCCGCTCGGTCAGCACCACGACGGCGTCCGCCCGGCGCAGCGTCGTCCGCTCGATCCAGCCACCGACCGCGCGGAGCAGCCGCACGTGCAGGGTGCGGCCGGCCAGGGTGTGGCCGACGCTGCAGTGCACGGTCACCACCAGCGGGCAGCGGTGCCGCCGGGCCGCGGCGCGGGCCAGCACCAGCGTCGCGAGGTCCTCGCCCTGGTGGGCGTGCACCACGTCGATCGCCGGGGTGCCGGCCGGGTGGGCGAGCGCCCGGGGGAGCGCGGCCAGCGCCCACAGCTGCCGCAGCCGGGTGGTCGCGACCCCGGTGCGGTGCACGACCGCGGCGCGGCCGAGGCGGTCGGTGCGCCGCGGGCCGGCCAGCCGGGAGGTGAGGACCGTCTGCCGGTGCCCCAGCGCGTCCAGGCAGCGGGTCAGCGCCGCGGTGTGGTTCTGCATCCCGCCGATCGGGTCGAACCGGGCCGCCCGGCCCGCGACGGCGGAGCCGCCCGGGGCCGGCGCGGGTTCAAAGACGCTGCACAGCCGCAGCACGTGCAGGCCGACGCCGTTGCCGGTCAGGCTGCCCACGACCACCTCCGGGAGTGCGGGGCCCGCAGTACAACACGCGGTGCGACCTGCCGCGAGGCCCGGCAGGATGGCTCTCGTGACCGCCCCGCTGGCCGACCCCGCGGTGCGGCGGGTGGCGCTCGTCCGGCTGCGCGTCGGGCTGGGCGACCTGCTCTGCTCCGCCCCCGCGCTGCGCCGGCTGCGGGAGTTCCGGCCGGACCTGCGCGTCACGCTGATCACCTGGCCGGAGATGGCGCCGGTCGTCGCCCGCCTCGCCGACGGCGTCGACGAGCTGCTGCCCTTCCCCGGCGCCGAGGGCATCCCCGAGCGCACCCCCGACCCCGCGGGCTGGCCGGCCTTCGCCGCCGCGGCGGCGCAGCGGCGGTTCGACCTGGCCCTGCAGGTGTACGGCGACCGGCCGGCGGCCAACGCGGTGACCGGTGCCCTGGGCGCCCGGCTGGTCGGCGGGTTCGCGCCGACCGGGTGGGAGCCGCCTCCGGCCGCTGCCCCGCTGCACCTGCGCTACCCGGTGCAGCTGCACGAGGCCGACCGGCACCTGCGGCTCCTCGAGCACCTCGGCCTCCCGCCGGGGCCACCGCCGGTCATGTACTTCCCGGTGACGGCGGAGGACGAGGCGGCGCACGCCGCGACCACGGCGGCGGCGGGCCTGCGGCCGGGGCGGTACGTCGTCCTGCACCCGGGCGCCTCCTCGCCCACCCGGCGGTGGCCCGTGGAGCGGTACGCCGCCGTCGGCGACGCGCTGGCCGCCGACGGCTGGGACGTGGTGCTGACCGGGGTGGCGGGGGAGCGGGCGAACAGCAGCGCGGTGCGGGACGCGATGCACGCGCCGGTCACCGACCTCACCGGGGAGACCGGCCTCGGCGGGCTGGCCGCGCTGCTGCGCGACAGCGCGCTGCTCGTCGGGAACGACACCGGCTCCGCGCACCTGGCCGCGGCGGTGGGCGCGGCCAGCGTCACCGTGTTCCTGCCCGGCGACCCGGTCCGCTGGGCGCACCGCGGGCCGCGGCACCGCGCCGTGGTCGCCGACGTCCCCTGCGCGCCGTGCCCGCACCTGGTCTGCCCGATCGACTTCCGGTGCGCCGCGTCGGTCCGGGTCGGCGACGTCCTCACCGCGGCCCGGCAGCTCCTCGCGGAGCACGCCGGGTGAGCCGCCGGGTCACCTTCGTCGCCGACTCCGACGCCTGGGGCGGCGCGGAGGTCTACCAGACCCACCTGGTCCGCCGGGCGGCCGACGCAGGCTGGACGGCGTCGCTGGTGTGCACCGAGCCGGTCGCCGCGGGGTTCGCGGCGGCGCTGCCGGCCTCCCCGAGAACGGTCGTGCCACTCGCCCGGCACCGCGCGGCCGCGCCGGACCTGGCGGCGGCGGTCGCGGCGCAGCGCCCGGACGTCGTGGTGGTGAACCTGGTCGACCCGGGGTCCAACGCCGCCGCCGTCGCCGCGGCCCTCACCGTGGCACCGACCGCAGGCGTCCTGCACCTGGCCGGGGACGTGCTCACCGGCGAGCGGCACCGCCGGCTGGCGGCGCTCTACGGCCGGCTCTCCCTGGTGCTGAGCCCCTCGGCCGGTGGGCGCGACCAGCTGGTCGACGAGCTCGGCGTCCCTGCCGACCGGGTGCACGTCGTGCCCAACGGCGTGGACCTGCCGGTCGTGGCGTCCGGACCGGCCGGCCGGACGCCGCCGCGGGTGGGCGCGCTGGGCCGGCTGACCGCGCAGAAGGGGTTCGACGTCCTGCTGCGGGCGGTGGCCCGGCTGGTCGACGAGGGCGTCGCGCTGGAGCTGGTGATCGGCGGGCGGGGCCGCGACGAGGAGCAGCTGCGCGCCGCGGCCGCCGGCCTGCCGGTGACCTTCGCCGGCCACGTCGACGACGGCCCCGGCTTCCTCGCCGGGCTGGACCTGTTCTGCCTCTCCTCGCGGCACGAGGCCCTGCCCCTGGTGCTGCTGGAGGCCATGGCCGCCGGGCTGCCGTGCGTGGCCACCGACGTCGGCGACGTCCGCACCGCGGTGGGCGGGGACGCCGTCGTCGTCCCGGTGGCCGACGCCGGCGCGCTGGCCGGCGCGCTGGCGCCGCTGCTCGCCGGTGCCGGGCGGCGCGGGGACCTCGGCGCCCGGGCGCGCGCCCGGGCGGAGCGGGAGCTGGGCGCCGACCTGATGGCCCGGCGCACCTTCGCCCTGCTGGACCGGCTGGGGTAGCCACCGGCCCGGCGACTGCCGATGACGGCGGGGAGCACTGCCCCGAGCGAGGAGTCGTCCCCGACATGCGCGTCCTGATCATGTCCGCCAACCACCTGGGCTCGGAGTACTACCGGGTCACCGAACCGGTCCGGGCCGTCCGGGAGCTCGGCGCCGACGTCGAGGTGGTCGTCCGGACCGGGCTGTCCACCCGCACGGTGCAGTCCGCCGACGGCGGCGAGCCGCAGGTGGTCTCCGTGGACGCCGAGGGTGCCGACGTCGTCGTCCTCCAGCTGCCCAAGAGCGCCGGGATGCTCCGCTGCATCGAGCTCCTGCAGGCGCAGGGAGTGGCGGTCGTGGTGGAGATGGACGACCTGCTGTCGGGCGTGCCGTTCGGCTCCCCGGCGTACTCGGCGCTGGTCACCCAGGGCATGGGCCGGCGGGCGCTGGAGTGCGCCCAGCAGGCCGACCTGGTCACCGTCTCCACCCCGGCGCTGCTCACCGAGTACGCCCGCCACGGCCGCGGCGTCGTCGTCCCCAACGCCGTGCCGCGCCGGATCGCCGAGCTGCCGCCGGCCTACGAGCGGGAGCCCGACGTGGTGACCGTCGGCTGGACCGGCAGCGCCCACGGGCACCCCTACGACCTGCAGGAGATGGGGTCGGGGCTGCAGCAGGCGCTGGACCGGACCCGCGGTCGCAGCCGGTTCGCCGTGCTCGGCCAGAAGGGCGAGGCCCGGGCGCTGATGGGGCTGACCGACGAGCCGACGGAGGTGCCCTGGCTGCACGACGTCGACGCCTACGCCACCGTGCTCGGCGAGCTGTTCGACGTCGGCATCGCGCCGCTGCGGCTGGACCGGTTCAACGCCTGCAAGAGCTGGCTCAAGGCGCTGGAGTACTCCGCCCGCGGCGTCGCCTGCGTGCGGGCGGCGAGCCCCGAGTACGACCGCCTGGGTCTCGGCTGGCGGGCCCGCGCCGCCCGGGACTGGGCGAAGTGGACCTCGGTGGCGATCGAGGACCCGCAGCGGCGGCGGGACCAGGCGGCCGCGGCGCACGCCGCGGTGCTGGCCGGCCACCTCACCGAGCACGTGGCCGAGCGGTGGGTCGACGCCTGGCGGTCGGCGCGGGAGACCCGCAGCCGCAGCCGGCGCAAGGGCGCTTGAGCGGGGCGGGTGCGCCAGGATGAGCTGCCAGGTCCACCCAGCCCCAGGAGCAGCAGTGACAGGTCCGTCCGCCCCGATGGTCGTGCCGGCCTTCGTCGTGAAGCAGCGCATCACGGTCATGGTCAACCGCTACGAGGTGCGCGCGGTCGCCCCGGACGGCGGGGACGGCCAGCTGCTGGCGTTCGCCGAGCAGAAGCGGATGAAGCTCAAGGAGGAGGTCGAGTTCTTCGCCGACGAGTCGCGGACCCGCCGGGTGTTCTCCTTCAAGGCCCGCCAGCGGCTGGACGTGCACGCCGAGCACGACGTGCTCGACGAGAGCGGCGTGCCGCTGGGGTCGTTCCGCAAGCAGTTCGGCGCCAGCCTGCTGCGCTCCACCTGGGACCTGTCGGTGCCCGGGCTGCAGGCGGTCGGGCAGGAGCGCCGCATGTCGGTGGCCGTCCTGCGCCGGGTCTGGGACGTGCTGCCCTACGTCGGTGACGTCTGGGTGCCCTTCGTCTTCCACTTCGACTTCACCGACACCGCCACCGGCCGGCCGGTGATGGTCAGCGAGCGGCAGAAGGCGGTCCGCGACCGGTACACGGTGACCGTGCCCGATCCGCGGCTGGACTTCCGGGTGGCGGCGTCGATGGCCGTGGCGCTCGACGCGCTGCAGAGCCGCTAGCCGGCCGGTTCGGCCGACCAGTCGACCCGCTCGGCCAGGGCGTGCAGCCGCGCGCCGAAGGCCGGGTCCAGCGACGCCGCCCACGCCACCCGGCCGAGCACGTGGTCCCGGAAGGTCGCGGGCTCGCGGCCGCGGGTCTGCCCGGCCCACCCGTGGACGGCGCAGTTGTGCAGCAGCGCCCGCAGCGAGTCCCGCTCGCGGCGGGGCAGCGTGGGCCGGGTGTTGACCACCGTGCCGAGCACCGACTGGCGGCGGGCGGCACTGGTCGCCGCCGTCTTGGCGGCGTTCACCCGGAACCCCTCGTCGGCCACGACCCGGGTGACCAGGTCGGCGAAGCGGTCCCGGCCGACGGCCGGGCCGCCGCTGAAGGTCAGGTCGTCGACGTAGCGGGTGTACCGCGCGCCGTACGAGGCGGCCAGCCCGGCGAGCCGCCGGTCCAGCCGGAAGCACACCAGGTTCGCCAGCGCCGGCGACGTCGGCGCTCCCTGCGGCAGGTGGGCCACGGCGAGCTGCCGGCCCAGCCGGCGGTGCCGCTCCCGGTCCTCGACGCCGGGCGGCACGGGCACCTCGCGCCACACCTGCGCGGGCACCACCGTCGTCACCAGCGAGGTGAGCACGTGCGCGACCGGCTCCGGCAGCCCGGCCGGGCCGAGCAGCAGCCCGCGCACCCGCTCGGCCGCGACCGAGGCGAAGAACGCCTCCAGGTCCATCCGCAGCACCACCGGGGACCCGGCGTGCGGGGCGACCGCGGTGCGCACCGACCGGCCCGGCACGCACCCGTGCGCCGCGTCGTGCACCGGGACCCGGGCCAGCACGTGCCGCAGCAGCCGCCGCTGCGCCTCCTTCAGCCGGGGCTTCGGCGCGGCCAGCAGCCGGACGCCGTGCGGGCGCGGGACGACGTGCCACCGGTAGTGCCGCAGCGGCCCGGCCGCGGTGCGCTCCAGGCCGCGGGCGTCGGCGAACCAGGCGAGCTCGCCGGCGTCGACGTCCAGCAGCCGGGCCACCGCGGCCTGGTCCGGCAGGTCGGCGACCGGGGCGCGGGACCAGGCCAGCTCGGTCGGCCGCGGCTCCCAGCGCAGCACGCGCGGCGGCGGCGTCGCGTCCTGCCCGCGGGCCCAGCCCACCGTCGTCCGCAGGAAGCGGGCCAGCTCCCGGGGCCGGTCGACCGGCGGCTGGGGGTAGCCGGTCTGCACCTCGCCGACCATCGTGCCCACCCACGTCGCGGCGCGGGCCTGGCCGAGGGCGACCGCCACCCGGCGCACCATCTCCCTGCGGCGCCACGGCCCGGCCAGCAGCGCGGTGGCCACCCCGGAGGCGGTGGCGGCGGCCTGCCGTCCGGTGCTCACGCCGGCCGGGCGGGTGCGCGACGGGGAGGCCAGCCTGTCCCTGGGCGATGTGCCGGGAAGTGCGCGGAGCGCGCCGTCCGGCTCATGCCGCCGTGCCTGGGCTTCTCACGGTGCCCCGGGGTTGCCCCGGGGGGACCGGCTGCTGCCGGTCGTCCTGCCCTCCCCGTCGCGCACGGGGCAACCGTAGTGACCTGCGGACGGCGCCGGGCCGGAACGGCGCGCGGTCGGGGGGCTTCCCCGCGGCGGGCGGCGGCTCCAGGATGCCGACCGTGCCGACCTCGCCGACCTTCGCCGACGACTTCGACGGACCGGACCTCGACACCGCCGTCTGGGTGCCGCACTACCTCCCGCAGTGGAGCTCGCGGGCGGACACTGCGGCCGCCTACGAGGTGCGCGACTCCTGCCTGCGGCTGTCCGTGCCCGCGGACCACCCGCTCTGGTGCCCCGACGACCACCCGCCGCTGCGGGTCTCCGGCGTCCAGTCCGGGGTGTTCTCCGGCCCGGTCGGCAGCACGGTCGGGCAGCAGCCGGTGCGGCCGGGCGCGGTCGTCCGGGAGGAGCAGCCGGCGCAGGCGGGCTGGACGCCGACGTACGGCCGGTTGGAGGTGCGGGCGCGGATGACCCTGACCGCCCGGTCGATGGCGGCCTGGTGGCTGGTCGGCTTCGAGGACCGGCCCGAGCGCTCGGCGGAGATCTGCGTGGCCGAGGTCTTCGGGGACGCGGTCCGGGTGGGCGACGACGGCCGGGCCAGCGCCGCCGTGGGGATGGGCACGCACCCGTTCCGGGACCCGCGGGTGGCCGAGGACTTCGCCGCCCCGCGGCTGGCGCTCGACGTGGCCGAGTTCCACACCTACGCGGTCGACTGGCGGCCCGGCGGTGCCGTCTTCTCCGTCGACGGGCGCCTGGTGCGCTCGGTGGCGGTCACCCCGGACTACCGGATGCAGTCGATGCTGGCGGTCTTCGACTTCCCGGAGCGGGCGGTGCCGGGGGAGCCCTACGTCGTCCCCGAGCTGGTCGTGGACGTCGTCCGGGGCTACAGGTAGGCGTCCTCCAGCTCGGCGAAGAACGCCTTGGCCAGGGCGACGAAGTCGGCCTCGCGGACGGCGATCCGGTCGCCGTGCCGGTAGCCGAGCACCGTCCGTGCCGGGTCGAGCCGGATCTGCCGGTCGTTGACCAGCGTGTCGCCGCGGTGCAGCGACTCGCTGATCAGCGCGACCTCGTCGAGGGCGGTGTGCTCGCCGACCCGGCCCTGCCCGCGGTGGACGAAGCTGTGCTCCAGCGCGATGACCATGTTGTTGAAGAAGACCGGCTCGAAGTCGTGCAGGGCCTCGGGGGCGCAGGCGGCTTCGGTCACCAGCCTCCGGTAGGCGGCCAGCTGGGCCTCGACGGCGGCTTGCCGCTGCTCGACGTAGTCCGGTGCGTACGTGCTCCGGGTCAACACGGCTGCTCCTGAGGAGAAGGCGTTGCGTCCACGGTGGATCCCCCAGCCTGGCACGCGCGACGCGGTTCCGAAAGGGCGGCGGGGGGAAGGACGGCGGCGCCTCCCGCGTTGCTCCGGGTACTCGACCCGGAAGGCACCTCATGCGCATCCCGCTGTCCGTCCTCGACCTCGCCCCGATCGCCCGCGGCGAGACCGTCAGCAGCAGCATCGCGGCCAGCGTGGCGCTCGCCCAGCGCGCGGAGGAGCACGGCTACCGTCGTGTCTGGTACGCCGAGCACCACAACATGCCGACGATCGCCTCGTCGGCGACCAGCGTGCTCATCGCGCACGTGGGCGCGCGGACGACGTCGATCCGGCTCGGGGCCGGCGGGGTCATGCTGCCCAACCACTCGCCGCTGACCATCGCCGAGCAGTTCGGCACGCTCGACGCGATGTACCCCGGGCGGATCGACCTGGGGCTGGGCCGCGCGCCCGGCTCGGACCAGAACACGATGTACGCGCTGCGCCGCGACCCGAACTCGGCCGACACCTTCCCGCAGGACGTGCTGGAGCTGCAGGGCTACCTGGCCGGGCAGACCCGGGTGCCCGGGGTCGACGCCATCCCCGGCAAGGGCTCGCGCGTGCCGCTGTACGTGCTCGGCTCGTCGCTGTTCGGCGCCCACCTGGCCGCGGCGCTGGGGCTGCCCTACGCCTTCGCCAGCCACTTCGCCCCGCAGGCGCTCGAGGCCGCCGTCGCCACCTACCGGCGGGAGTTCCAGCCCTCCGCCGAGCTCGAGGCCCCGCACGTGATCGCCGGCGTCAACGTGATCGCCGCCGACACCCGCGCCCAGGCGGAGGAGAACCTGCAGGCGGTGCGCCGGACGATGGCCGTCGGGCTGTTCGGCCGCGGGCGCAGCTTCACCGACGAGGAGGCCGACCTGCTGCTCGAGCAGGGGGCCGGGCACCACGTCAGCTCGATGTTCACCTACGCCGCGGTGGGCACGCCGCACGACGTCGGCGAGTACCTGGACGGCTTCCGCAAGCAGGCCGACGCCGACGAGCTGATCGTCGCTCACCAGTCGCCGACGACGGAGGGCCGGCTCCGCTCGGTCGAGCTGACCGCCGAGGCCCTCAGCTAGGCGCTGGGGCGGGCCCCGCCGATGAAGCCGCTCCACCGCATCGCGGTGACCCGGATCCGGGACCCGCTCTCCGGGGCCTCCAGGACCTGCCCGTCGCCCAGGTAGAGGGCGACGTGGTGGATCGTCGCGGGGCTGCTGGTGTTCGTCGCCCAGAAGACCAGGTCACCGCGCTGCAGGTCGCTGCGGGAGACCCGGGGCAGCGCCGAGTACTGCGCGCTGCTGTTGCGCGGGATGCTGATGCCGGCCTGGGCGTAGGCGTACCGGGTCAGGCCCGAGCAGTCGAAGCCGACGACGCCGGCGTCGACGCCCCAGCCCACGCTCGGGCCGCTGAGCGAGCCACCGCCCCAGGCGTAGATCGTGCCCAGCCACCTGCGGGCCGCGGAGATGGCCGTCTCGACGGCGGCGGACGAGCCGGCACCGGCGGTGGTGACCACCCCGGAGGAGACCGAGTGGCTGGCGGCCGCGCGGGCAGCGGCGGCGGTCTGCTGGGCGGCGTACTGCTCGGCGGCGGCCCGGGCGCCCTCCAGCCCGGTCAGCGTCCGCTGCGCCTCCTCGAGCTGCCGCTGGACGGCGGCCTGCCGGTCGGCCAGCCCCGCGGCCTGCTGCCGGGCGTCCACCTCGAGCGCCTCGGCGGTGGCCAGCGCGTCGGCGGCCTGCTGCTGGAGGGTGGCCGCCTGGGCGAGCGCGGTCTGCGCGGTGAGGTCGGCGGCGGTGGCCTGCTGCTCGGCGGCGGTCACCGCGGTGACGACGCTGCCCTGGTGGGCGCCCGCGGCCTCCAGCAGCGCGGCCCGTTCGACGATCTGCGCCGGCCCCTCGGCGGTCATCAGGGCCTCGAGCGTGGGTGAGGTGCTGCCCTGCAGGTAGCCCTGCCGGGCGAAGTCGGCGAGGTCGGCCTGCGCGGCGGCCAGGTCGTCCCGGGCGCGCTGGGCCGCGGCCGCGGCCTCGTCGGCGGTCGCCTGCGCGGCCTCGTACTCGGCCTGCCGGCCCTGGAAGGTGTCCAGCGCGATGGCCGACCGGGCGCGGGCGTCGTCCACCTGGGCCTGGGCGGCGGCGAGGGCGGCGGACAGCGCGCCGACCTGCGCGGCGGCGTCGGCCTTGGCCTGCTGCGCCTGGCTCAGCTGGGTGTCGCTGGGGTTCGTCGGGGCGGCGCCGGCGGTGCCGGGCGTGACCCCGAGGCCCAGGGCGGCGGCGACGGCGATCGTCGCGACCGACCGGGCCAGCCGGGTGCCGGACCGTGCCGGGGTGGTTGCCTGCGTGCCCATGTCCGCTGCTCCCCTTCCGCTGGACGGTCACCTGATCGGGTGACCCAGGACCAGATCGGCCGGTGCGCCGGACTCCTTGAGCGCGGGACGACAATGAGTTGGCACAAGCAACTGACGACCCGGGACGAGCCCGGTCGCTGAGCGGGCGGCCCGGTGGTGGCCGCTGGAGGATGCCGACCGTGACCAGCACCGCCCCGGAGGACACCGAGCAGCTCGACCCGCGGCGGTGGGTGGCCCTCGGCGTCTGCGTCTCCGCGCTGTTCATGACGCTGCTGGACGTCAGCATCGTCACCGTCGCGCTGCCCTCGATCGGCGCGAGCACCGGCGCGGGTCCCTCGGAGCTGCAGTGGGTGGTCTCGGGGTACGCGCTCGCCTTCGGGATGGTGCCGATCATCGGTGGCCGGCTGGGTGACGACCGCGGCCGCAGGCGGGTGCTGCTGATCGGGATCGCCGCCTTCGTCGTCTGCAGCGCGCTGGTCGGGCTGGCCCCCACGCCGGGGGTGCTGATCGCCGGCCGGGTGCTGCAGGGACTGGCCGGCGGGCTGGTCAACCCGCAGGTCTCCGGCCTGGTGCAGCAGCTGTTCCCGCAGCGCGAGCGCGGCCGGGCGTTCGGCACGATCGGGGCGGCCGTGGGCATCGCGACCGCCGCCGGCCCGGTCGTCGGCGGCGCCCTGATCGCCCTGGGCGGGCCGGAGCACGGCTGGCGGCTGTGCTTCCTGGTCAACGTGCCGGTGGGCCTGCTGGCGCTGGTGCTGTGCGCCCGGCTGCTGCCCTCGCCGCCGCCCCGGGACACCTCCCGGCCGCTGGACCTGCCCGGCGCCGCGCTGCTGGCGGTCGGCGTCCTCGGGCTGCTGTTCCCGGTCGTCCAGTACGACGCCGACCACGACCTCCGGCTGGCGCTGCTGCTCCTCCCGGCGCTCGCGGTGCTCGCCGGCTTCGTGGGTTGGGAGCGGGGCCCGGGACGCCGCCGCGGGTACCCCCTGGTGGACCTGGCGCTGTTCCGGATCCGGTCCTTCACCGACGGCACCGTGCTGGCCGTGCTCTTCTTCTGCGCCTACACCGGCACCCCGCTGGTCCTGGCGCTCTTCCTCCAGGAGGGCCTCGGCTACAGCCCGCTGCAGTCGGGGCTGACCGCGTCGTCCTACGCGGTCGGTGCGGCCCTGTCCGCGCCGGTCGGCGGCCGGCTGGTGGCCCGGCTCGGGCAGCGGGTCCTCGTCGTCGCGCTCGGCCTGTTCCTGGTCGGCGTGGCGGCGGCCGCGGTGCTGGCGCTGGCGCTGGCCGGCGACGTCGAACCCGGGACGGTGGCGGTGGCGATGGCCCCGGCGCTGCTGGTCGCCGGCCTGGGCGGCGGCTCGGTGATCACACCCAACCAGGCGCTGTCCCTGGCCGAGGTCGACGTCCGCGGCGGGTCGACCGCCGGTGGGGTGCTGCAGACCGCGCAGCGCTTCGGCAACGCCGTGGGCGCCGCGGTCATCACCGCGGTCTTCTACGCCTCGGTCTCCGGCGCGGCGGCCGGCGGTGCGGGGCGGCAGGCCGACTACGGGCGCGCCTACGCGTCCGGCCTCACGGTGAGCGTCGTGTTCGCCGTGGCCGCGCTGGTGCTCGCCGTCCGGGACGTGCACCGCCGGCCCGCGGGTGGCTGACCGGGGCGGCTACCGTCCGCCCATGTCCTCGCCCGTCCCCGCGGCGCTGCCCACCGCGGAACTGCACCTGCACATCGAGGGGACCCTCGAGCCGGAGCTGGCGGTCGAGCTGGCCCGGCGCAACCGGGTCCGGCTGCCCCACCCGGACCTGGCGTCGCTGCGCCGGGCGTACTCCTTCAGCGACCTGCCGTCCTTCCTGGACCTCTACTACGAGCTCAGCGAGGTGCTGCAGCAGCCGCAGGACTTCACCGACCTGGCCGAGGCCTACCTGACCCGGGCCGCGGCGCAGGGGGTGCGGCACGCGGAGGTGTTCGTCGACCCGCAGGCGCACACCAGCCGCGGCGTGCCGCTGGAGGTCGTCCTCGACGGCCTGGCCGAGGCATTCCGGACGGCGGAGGAGCGGCACGGGCTCAGCGCCCGGCTGATCGCCTGCTTCCTGCGCGACCGCGACCCGGCGGAGGCCGAGGCCCTGGTTCCCCGGCTGCGCCCGTGGCACGACCTGGTCATCGGGGTGGGGCTGGACAGCGCCGAGGTGGGCTTCCCGCCCGAGCTGTTCCGGCGCGCCTACGCACTCGCCGCCGACGAGGGCCTGCACCGGGTCGCGCACGCGGGGGAGGAGGGGCCGCCCGGCTACGTGCTCGGCGCGCTGGACGCCCTGGGCGTCGAACGGGTCGACCACGGGATCCGCAGCATCGAGGACCCCGCGCTGGTGGCCCGGCTGCGCGAGGAGCAGGTCCCGCTGACGGTGTGCCCGCTGTCCAACGTCGCCCTGCGGGCGGTGCCCGACCTGGCGGCGCACCCGCTGCGCGCGATGCTGGACGACGGCCTGCTGGTCACCGTCAACTCCGACGACCCGGCCTACTTCGGCGGCTACCTGCACGACAACACCGTCGCGGTCAGCCGGGCGCTCGGCCTGGGTGCCGCGGAGCGGCGGTCGCTGGCGGAGCACAGCTTCCGGGCCAGCTTCCTGCCCGAGGCGGACAAGCAGCGGCACCTGGCGGCGGTGGCCACGGCCGCGGAGGCCGGCTGAGCTCAGCCGGCCCCGCGGCGCTCGGCGACCAGCCGCCGGGGCGCCCGGCACGCCCACGCCTCGTCCAGCAGCTCCGCGAGCTCGGCGGCGTCGATCTCGGCGAGCCGGACGAGCACCGAGGGGGGGCCGGCGAAGTGCGCGGTGGTGAAGTAGATCGCGGGCGAGTCGGCGATCAGCGCCGTGCGCGCCCCGACGTCCGGGACGTACGCGCCCAGCACCGGGCCGGCCGGTGCGGCGTCCCCCAGCTCGGCGAGGTCCCGGGGCCGCAGCGGCCGCTGCCAGGCGAACTGCTTGTCCCGCACCCGCCAGCTGCGGTTGCCGCCGTGCGTGGGGCCCTCGGTCGCCTCCGGCAGGGCGAGGGCGAGCCGTGCGACGTCGTCCCAGGTGGCCACGGCGCGGACGCTACGGCGTCTGCACGACGACCAGCGTGTTCCCGTCCGGGTCGCGGAAGGTGAACATCGGCGGGACCTGCGGCCCCATGTCGATCAGCTCGGCGTCGACGTCGGCCCCGGCGGCGCGCAGGGCGGCGTGGTCGGCCGCGGCGTCCGTCGTCGCCAGCCGGATGCCGGTGTCCATGCCGGACGTCCCGTCCTCCCGGCGGACCAGCGCGAGCGTGGTCGAGGCACCGGGCGGCGCGACCTCCAGCCACCGGGCGCCGGGACCGTAGGAGCCGTCGAGCCGCACCTCGCAGCCCAGGACGCCGGCGTAGAAGGCCAGCGCCCGGTCCTGGTCGGTGACCGGCACGGCCACGGTGTGCACGGCGGTGAGGTGGGTGCGGGTGCTGCTGGTCATGACGTCCTCCCGAGGTGGTGGTCGCGGTGGAGACCGCCCCGGCCGGCCGAACTCATCGGGCCGGCGGTCAGGATGGCGGCATGAACGTGTTCACCGACTACGCCGAGACCCACTGGGTGCCCATCAACGGCGACATGGTCACCGTGCAGACCGTCGACGCGACGGGGAGGCGGGAGACGCACGTGCTCTCGGTGCCGGACGCGCTCGCCCAGTTCAAGGTCAAGTACCCGTTCGTGGACGACGCCCAGGCCGCTGCCCTCTTCGCCCAGGGCGGCTGACGGAGCCGGGATGAGGCCCGGGGCGGGGGCGGTTGCACCAGGCATGCGCTTCCTCGTCCTCGGTGACTCGCTCGCCTTCGGCACCGGTGCCACCGGCCCGCAGGACACCCTCGGCGCCCGGCTGACCCGCGCGCTGACCGAGGCCGGCTCCACCGTCGAGCTGCACGTCGTCGCGGTGCCCGGCGCCACCTCCCTCGACCTCGCCGCGCAGCTCCAGCGGGCCGCCGCCGTCGACGCGGACCTGGCGCTGCTGGTCGTCGGTGCGAACGACCTGACCCGCCAGGTGCCGCCGGCCCGGGCCGCGGCCGCACTCGGTGCAGCGGTGCGCGAGCTGCGCGCCCGCGGCACCGAGGTGCTCGTCGTCCCGACGCCGGACCTCTCCTCGGTGGCCTGGGTCCCGCCGGCGTTCCGCGCCGTGGTGGCCGGCATCTGCGACCAGTCGCGGGCCCGGCAGACCGCCGCCGCGGAGGCCGCCGGGGGAGTCGTCGTCCCGGTCCCGCCGGAGCTCACCGCCCGGTTCGCCGGCGACCCGTCGCTGTTCTCCGCCGACCGGTTCCATCCCTCCTCGGCCGGCTACGCGCTGGTGGCCGACGCGCTCGCGCCGCGGCTGCTCGAGCTGGTCACCCGCCGGGAGGACGACGCCGCCTGATCAGGCCGCCGGCGGGGGCATCCGGCAGGCCGCGGTGCCACCGGGCAGCCGGTGCCGGTTGGCCGCGACCAGCCGGTAGACGAAAGGAGCCACCCAGCGCAGCGGCGGCAGCGAGAGCAGCACGCCGGCCAGCGACCACGGCGCGCCGGCTGCCCGGAGCGCCAGGGCCACCGCCGGCGCACCGCCGGCCACCGCGCCGTCCGGGCCGATCCACAGCACCTCGGACCGGGCACGTTCCTCGGTGACCCCGGCGGCGGCCAGGTCGGTCCACTGCCAGGGGACGACCTGGACGTCGGCGGGCAGCACGCGACGGGCGAGGTCGGCCGAGCGGGTGCAGAAGGCGCAGTCGCCGTCGAAGACGAGCGTGGGGGCGGGCACGGGTCCCATGGTCCTCGCTCAGCCCAGGTCGACGGTGAGCGCGCGGTGGTCCGACAGCGGCAGCGCCGGCGCGGACACCGCGGTGACCGAGGCGAACGACCCGCGCAGCAGCACGTGGTCCAGCTGCCGGTCCGGCTCGTCGAGCGGGAAGGTCAGGCCGCCGGCCAGCGGCTCCCAGCCGGTGATCGCGGTCGGCGTCGGCGGGGTCATGTTCAGGTCGCCCATCAGCACCAGCGGGCCGGGGAACGCGTCCAGGTCTCGGCGCAGCCGGCGCAGCTGCCGCCGGTTCCACCCCGGCACGAACGACAGGTGGGTGTTGACCACGGTCAGCTGGCCGTGCGGGGTCTCGACCACCGCGATCACGGCGGCCCGCGGCTCCTCGTCGACCACGATCACCTTGCGCGGACCGGGCAGCCACATCGGGAAGCGGAAGGGGATGGCGGGCAGCCGGACCACCTGCCAGGAGCGCACCGGGTACCGGGACAGCAGCGCGATGCCGTACTCCGCCGTCCCCGGCTGCTCGCGCCCGGTCGCGGCCATCCAGGTGGCCCCCGGCGTGCCCGCGATCGCCGCGACGAACCGGTGGGCCCCGGCGCCCATCGCCTCGGCGGCCACCGCGGTGAGGTCGGCGTGGTGCGAGCGCGGTTGCTCCCGGTCGACCTCCTGCAGCGCCAGGACGTCGGCGTCCAGCGTCGCCACGGCGGCGGCGAACCGGTCGACGTCCACCCGGTCGTCGGTCAGGGAGCGTCCGTGCAGGATGTTGAAGGTCGCGAGGCGCACGCGTGACCGCTACCCGCCCGGGTAGTGCCTCAACTCGATCCGACCCCTGACCGTGGAGAGTGCTGCGTGCCCGCCGACCGCGACGCCCTGCGCGGGGCGCTCAAGCGCACCGCGTCCGCGCTGAAGGCCGGCGGGGTGCCCTTCGCCCTGGCCGGTGGCTACGCGCTGTGGGCGCACGGCGCGCCCGAGTCGGAGAACGACGTCGACTTCGTCGTCGCCGAGGAGGACACCGAGCGGGCGGTGCACGTGCTGGAGGAGGCCGGGTTCGCGGTGACCCGGCCGCCGGAGGACTGGCTGTTCAAGGTCGGCTGCGACGGTGCCGAGGTCGACGTGCTGCACCGGGTCGTCGGCGAGCCGGTCGGGCCGGCGCTGATCGAGCGGTCCACGGACATGGACCTGCTGGGCATCCGGCTGCCGGTGCTGCCGGCCACCGACCTGCTGTCCAGCAAGCTGCGGTCGATGACCGAGCACTACTGCGACTTCGGCCGGCTGCTCCCGCACGTCCGCGCCGTCCGGGAGCAGCTGGACTGGGACCGGCTGCGCAGCGAGGTGGCCGGCAACGACTTCGCCGTCACCTTCCTGTTCCTCACCGACCGGCTCGGCATCAGTTGAAGGACCCCGTCCCTCTCGTCCCTCGCGAGCTCGGGACGAGCCTCCGGACGGGGCCGGACGACGAACGGGCCGGCACCCCCAGTGGGGTGCCGGCCCGTTCGACGGGGTCCTCGTTCAGCTGGCCGGGACCGCTCCTGCCCGGAGTGCGCCGAGCAGGTCGTGGTTCAGCCGGGAGATGGTCTCCATCGAGATGCCCTTCGGGCACACCGCGGAGCACTCGCCGATGTTGGTGCAGCCGCCGAAGTCCTCGGCGTCCTGCTGGCCCACCATCCGCAGCACCCGGGCGTCCCGCTCCGGCTGGCCCTGCGGCAGCAGCCCGAGGTGGGAGACCTTCGCGGCGGTGAACAGCATCGCCGAGCCGTTCGGGCAGGCGGCGACGCAGGCGCCGCAGCCGATGCAGGTGGCGGCGTCGAACGCGGCGTCGGAGTCCTTCTTCGGCACCGGGGTGGCGTGCGCCTCCGGCGCCGTGCCGGTCGGGGCGCTGATGAAGCCACCGGCGGAGATGATCCGGTCGAAGGCCGACCGGTCGACGACGAGGTCCTTGACCACCGGGAAGCCACCGGAGCGCCACGGCTCGATGTCGATGACGTCGCCGTCCTTGAACGACCGCATGTGCAGCTGGCACACCGTCGCCTGCTCCGGACCGTGCGCGACGCCGTCGATCATCAGGCCGCAGGAACCGCAGATGCCCTCACGGCAGTCGTGGTCGAAGGCGATCGGGTCGTCGCCGTCCAGGATGAGCTTCTCGTTGAGCACGTCGAGCATCTCGAGGAAGGACATGTCGGGCGAGACGTCGGTGACGTGGTAGCTCACCATCTTGCCCTTCTTGACGGGGCTGACCTGCCGCCAGATCTTGAGGGTCAAGTTCACTTGTAGCTCCGCTGTGCGAGGTGGATGTACTCGTACTCGAGGGCCTCGCGGTGCAGCACCGGCGGGGTCCCGTCCGGGGTGTACTCCCAGGCGGCGACGTAGGCGAAGTTCTCGTCGTCGCGCAGGGCCTCACCCTCGGGGGTCTGGCTCTCGGCCCGGAAGTGCCCACCGCAGCTCTCGTTGCGGTGCAGCGCGTCGACGCACATCAGCTCGGCGAGCTCGATGAAGTCGGCGACCCGGCCGGCGTGCTCCAGGTTCTGGTTGAACACGCCCTGCTCGCCGGACACCTTCACGTTGGTCCAGAACTCCTGCTTGATCTCCGGGATGCGGTCCAGCGCCTTGCGCAGGCCCTCCTCGGAGCGCTCCATGCCGCACAGGTCCCACATCAGCCGGCCCAGCTCGCGGTGGAACGAGGCGACGGTGCGGGTGCCGTTGATCGACAGCAGCTTCTCGGTCTGCGTCCGGACCGCCGTCTCCGCCTCCACCACGGCCGGGTGGTCGGCCGCCACCTTCGGGAACGGCCCGTCGGCGAGGTAGTTGGCCAGCGTGTTCGGCAGCACGAAGTAGCCGTCGGCCAGGCCCTGCATCAGCGCGCTGGCCCCGAGCCGGTTGGCGCCCTGGTCGGAGAAGTTGGCCTCACCGATCACGAACAGGCCCGGGATGTTGGACTCCAGGTCGTAGTCGACCCACAGCCCGCCCATCGTGTAGTGGACCGCCGGGTAGATCCGCATCCCGGTCTCGTAGGCGTCCTCACCGGTGATCCGGTTGTACATGTCGAAGAGGTTGCCGTACTTGGCCTCGATGGCACTGCGGCCCAGCCGCTCGATGGCGTCGGTGAAGTCGAGGTAGACGCCCAGCCCGTTCGGGCCCACCCCGCGGCCCTCGTCGCAGACGTTCTTCGCCTGGCGCGAGGCGATGTCGCGGGGCACCAGGTTGCCGAACGCCGGGTACTTGCGCTCGAGGAAGTAGTCGCGCTCCTCCTCGGGGATCTGCCGCGGGTCGCGGTCGTCGCCGCGCTCCTTGGGCACCCAGACGCGGCCGTCGTTGCGCAGCGACTCGCTCATCAGCGTCAGCTTCGACTGGTAGTCGCCGCTGACCGGGATGCAGGTCGGGTGGATCTGCGTGTAGCAGGGGTTGGCGAACAGCGCGCCCCGCTTGTGCGCCCGCCACGCCGCCGTGACGTTGGAGCCCTTGGCGTTGGTGGAGAGGTAGAAGACGTTGCTGTACCCGCCCGAGGCCAGCACGACGGCGTCGGCCAGGTGGGTGCTGATCTGTCCGGTGATCAGGTCCCGGACGACGATGCCGCGCGCCCGGCCGTCGACGACGACCAGGTCCAGCATCTCGGTGCGGCCGTGGGTCTCGACGTTGCCGAGGCCGATCTGCCGCTCGAGCGCCTGGTAGGCGCCGTAGAGGAGCTGCTGGCCCGTCTGGCCCCGGGCGTAGAAGGTCCGGGAGACCTGCGCGCCACCGAAGGAGCGGTTGTCCAGCAGGCCGCCGTACTCGCGGGCGAACGGCACGCCCTGGGCGACCGCCTGGTCGATGATCGCCGCGCTGACCTCGGCCAGCCGGTAGGAGTTGGTCTCCCGGGAGCGGAAGTCGCCGCCCTTGACCGTGTCGTAGAACAGCCGGTGCACGCTGTCGCCGTCGTTGCGGTAGTTCTTGGCCGCGTTGATCCCGCCCTGCGCCGCGACGCTGTGGGCGCGCCGGGGGCTGTCCTGGAACCAGAAGTTCTTGACCCGGTAGCCGGCCTCGGCCAGCGTGGCGGCGGCGGATCCACCGGCCAGGCCGGTGCCGACGACGATCACCGACAGCCGGCGCCGGTTGGCCGGGTTGACCAGCCGGGCGCGGAACTTCCGCTCCTCCCACATCTGCGGGACGGGGACGTCGGTGGGGGCCTTGGTGTCGGCGATCGGCTCGCCGACGGTGAAGAGCTCGAGTGTCATGGCTGTGACTCCGTCAGTCGATGAGGCCGAAGGCGATGGACAGCGGCACGAGGATGAAGCCGACGGTGATCAGCCCGGACACCACGTAGGCGATGCCGTTGACCGCGCGCTCGCGGCGCTTGTTGGTCTGCCCCAGCGTCTGGGTGGCGGCGAAGATGCCGTGCCGCAGGTGCAGGCCGAGCAGGATCATCGAGACCACGTAGAACAGCGTGATCGGGATGTTCGAGAAGCTGGCGATCAACCGGTCGTAGGGCGTCGTACCGGTGCCGGCCGGGTTCACCACACCGAAGGTGAGGTCGAGGATGTGCCAGATGATGAACAGCGCCAGGATCAGGCCGCCCCAGCGCACCGTGCGCGACGCGAAGCTCTGCTGCACGCGCTTCTTGGTCACGTAGGGCACCGGCCGGGCCCGCCGGGCCTGGCGCCACAGCGAGATGGCCGCCCAGAAGTGCGCCACCACCGAGACCAGCAGGACGAGCCGGATGATCCACAGCGTCGTCTGCTCCGGCACGGCCGGCTCACCGATCGTGCGGATCCAGTGCGAGTACCCGTTGAACTCATCGGCGCCCTGGAACGCGTGCAGGTTGCCGATCATGTGCGCGATCAAGTAGAGGATCATGATGATCCCGGTGACCGCCATGACGGCCTTCTTGACCACCGAGTTGCTGAACTTCCCGGGCTTCCGGGTCGTGCGTGGAGCCTGCTGCGTCGTCACTGTCGCCACAGCGCCACGGTAAGCCCACTGCACACATGACACCCAGGTGAACCGGTCGTGACACACCTCATGTAAGGCCACCCTCACCTGCGGGTTCCTCGTCCGGGGGAACGAGGCGGGGCGGCGCGGTGTTCCCCGGGCCGCTGCAGACAAGGGCGCCGGGCGTGCGCGAAGATCGCCGGTGACCGGACCGAGCGCCCCCCGAGGGGCCCTGCAGAACGGACCAGAGACGTGCCTGGACCCACCCGCGGCTTCCTCGGACGCCGCCGAACCGCCAGCGATCCGCGGCTGCCACCCGGCCAGTACGACGTCGGGGGTGACTGGCCGGTGCTCACCGCCGAGCCGACGCCCCGGATCACCCCGGAGACCTGGAGCATCACCGTCGACGGCGAGGTGGCCAACCCGACCACCTGGAGCTGGGACGAGGCGCACGCGCTGCCCGGTGCGGAGTACCGCGGCGACATCCACTGCGTGACCACCTGGTCGAAGTTCGACACCGTGTTCGGCGGCATCAGCGTCGACTCGCTGCTCGACGTCGCCCAGCCCACCGCCGAGGGCCGCTTCGTGATGGCCACGTCGAAGACCGGCTACACGACCAACCTGCCGATCGAGGACGTCACCGGCGGCAAGGCCTGGATCGTGTGGGAGTTCGACGGCAAGCCGCTGACCGCCGAGCACGGCGGGCCGGTGCGGATGCTGGTGCCGCACCTGTACTTCTGGAAGAGCGCCAAGTGGATCAGCCGGATCACCGTGCTGAAGCGCGACCAGCAGGGCTTCTGGGAGCAGAACGGCTACCACGACCGCGGCGACCCGTGGAAGCAGCAGCGGTATCAAGGTGACTGAGGACGGGCCGGCGCCGACGCCCCTGGGCGCCGGGGGTGGGCCGCCCAGCGGGGCGGTCGCGCCGGCGGGTGGCTGGCGCACCGCGACGGTCTCCGGCGTCCGCCGTCCGGTGGCCCGTTCGGTGGAGCTGCGGCTCGACGTCCACGACCGGGTCGACCACCTGCCCGGGCAGCACTACGTCGTCCGGCTGACCGCCGAGGACGGGTACACCGCGCAGCGGTCCTACTCGGTGGCCTCCGCGCCGGGTGACCCCCTGGTCGAGCTGTTCGTCGAGCGGCTGGACGACGGCGAGGTCTCGCCGTACCTCACCGACGTCGTCGAGCCCGGCGACGAGCTGGAGGTGCGCGGGCCGATCGGCGGCTGGTTCGTCTGGGACGGCACCACCCCGGCGCTGCTGGTCGGCGGCGGCACCGGCGTCGTCCCGCTGGTGGCGATGGTCCGGCACGCCCGCGACCTGGGCCGGCTGGACCTGCTGCGGGTCGCGGTGTCGGCGCGCACGCTCGCCGAGCTGCCCTACGCCGACGAGCTCGCCGAGGCCGGCGCGCTGGTCGTCACCACCCGCGAGGCGCACGGCATCCGGCCGGCGGCCCGGCTCACCGCGATGGACCTCCTGCCGCTGTGGGAGGAGGGCCAGACCGCGTTCGTCTGCGGCTCGGCCGGTTTCGCCGAGGCGGCGAGCCAGCTGCTGGTCGGGCTGGGCATCCCGGCGGCCGCGGTGCGGGTGGAGCGGTTCGGCCCCTCGGCGCTGGAGCTGCCCAAGCGCTGACGGCCCCGTGCACGGCGACTCCTTAGGGCAGGCTAACCTCAGGTCACCTGTCCTGATCATGAGGAGTCGCCGTGCCCCGCCGTCCCGTCCGTGCCCTCGCCCTCGCCGGCGTGCTCTCCGCCGTCGCCGGCCTGACCGCCTGCGGCGGGGACGAGGAGGAGGCGGAGGCCAGCGCCACCGCCGCGACCGACGGCGCGTTCCCGGTGAGCATCGAGAACAAGTTCGGCACCACCGAGATCGAGGCCGAGCCGCAGCGCGTGGTCACCGTCGGCTTCAACGACGAGGACTTCGTGCTGGCCCTCGGGGTCACCCCGGTCGGCGTCCGCGAGCTCCTGGGCGACTACGACGCCCCCTCGCGCCCCTGGGCCCAGGAGCAGCTCGACGGCGCGGAGCTCCCGACCGTGGGCGGGGAGGAGATCGACGTCGAGGCCGTCGCCGCGCTCGACCCCGACCTGATCATCGGCGTCTACTCCTTCATGGACCAGGCGGTCTACGACCAGCTGTCCGGCATCGCGCCGACGCTCGCGCAGACCGACGAGTACGCCGACGGCGCCACCCCGTGGCAGGAGCAGACCCTGCTCACCGGCCAGGCGCTGGGCAAGGACGACGAGGCGCAGCAGCTCGTCGACGACGTCGAGGGCCGGTTCGACGAGGCGACCAGCGAGAACCCCTCCTTCGCCGGGACCAGCATCGCGGTCGACCTGACCGGGGTCGGCTCGGGCCACTACCTGCTCGGCCGCGACGACCTGCGCACCCAGTTCTTCAGCGACCTGGGCTTCGCCGTGCCGGACACCAGCACCGACGTGAGCCAGGAGCGGCTGGACCTGCTGGAGGCCGACGTGCTCGCGGTGAACGGGTACGACGAGGCCGACGCCGCCGCGGACAGCCTGTTCTCCGGCCTCGACGTCGTCACCCAGGGCCGGACGGTGCTGCTGGGCGGCTACTCCAGCGCCGTGTCCGCCGCGCTCGGCTTCGGCAGCCCGCTGTCGCTGCCCTACCTCATCGACGAGGTCGTGCCGGCGCTCGCCGCCGCCGCCGACGGCGACCCGGCCACCGCGGTCGCGCAGCCCGCGGCATGACGCACGACGGGCCCGGTGCGCAGCTGCGCACCGGGCCCGTCGGGTCGTCGCTCAGCCGACCGGCGGCACCGCGCTCGAGGTCACGAGCGCCGCACGGTCCCAGACCCGGTGCAGGGACAGGGCCGCGATCACGTCTGCCGCGAGCGCTGCGCCGCTGTCCGCGCTGAGCACCCCCGGGCCGGTGGTGTCGATGCCGGCGGCGGTGAGCACCTCGGCGCCGTCGCCCCAGGTGCCGAAGGCCTTCAGCTGCCGGAATGCCTCGTGCAGCAGCACGACGGCCTTGATGTCCTTCTCCTTCGGTGCGCCGTCGGCGACCACGACCGCGTCGAACTCGATCGACCGGGCCGTGACGTAGGTGCGCTCGACGACCTGCTGGGTCTTCCCGCTGCCGAGCTCGCCGCCGGCGGGTGCCAGCACCTTGACCTGCGCCCCAGCCGCCTCGATCGCCTCGCGGAACGCGGCGATGCCGGCCAGGTCGGCGTCCGGCCCGGCGATGACCGCGACCTGGCGGCCGTCGACCGGGTGGGTCTGCCCCGTCACCTGCGAGAGCGCGGGGGAGGCCTCGAGGTGCTCGACCAGGTCCGGCTCCGGGGCGGGCAGCCCCAGGCCGGCGGCGACCCTCGCGCACAGCTCGGTGTCGATCTTGGCCAGGACGCCGAGCGCCCGGACCTTGATCTCCTTCTCGTAGACCTTGCCGAGCTCGAACGTGTAGGCCTCGGTGGTGTGCACCTTCTCCGGCTCGGAGAGGCTCGCGTAGAACATCGCCGCCTGGGAGAAGTGGTCCTCGAACGAGGACTGCGTCTCCCGGACGACGTCGCCCTCGACGTGCCGCGGCACGGTCACGTAACCGCCGTGCTCCCAGTCGGCCGGCTTCGGCTCGCCGTCGTCGACGGTGTTGGGCAGGTACGGGGCGTCGCCGGTGGGGATGCCCTGCTGCATGAACCCGTCGCGCAGGTTGTCGTTCACCGGCGCGTGCGGCCGGTTGACCGGGATCTGCCGCCAGTTCGGCCCGCCGAGGCGGGTGAGCTGGGTGTCCAGGTAGGAGAAGTTGCGGCCCTGCAGCAGCGGGTCGTTGGTGAACTCGATGCCCGGGACGACGTGGCCGGTGTTGAACGCGACCTGCTCGGTCTCGGCGAAGTAGTTCGTCGGGTTGGCGGTGAGCACCAGCTTCCCGATCGGCTGGACCGGGACCATCTCCTCGGGGACGATCTTCGTCGGGTCGAGCAGGTCGATGCCCTCGTACATCTGCTCGTCATTGTCGGGGAACACCTGCACGCCGAGCTCCCACTCCGGGAACGCGCCGGCCTCGATGGCGTCGGCCAGGTCGCGGCGGTGGAAGTCCGGGTCGGCGCCGGCGGCGAGCTGCGCCTCCTCCCAGGTGAGGGAGTGCACGCCCAGCTTCGGCGTCCACTTGAACTGCACGAGCACGGTCTCCCGCGCCTCGTTCACCAGCCGGAAGGTGTGCACGCCGAAGCCCTCCATCATCCGGTAGGAGCGCGGGATGCCCCGGTCGCTCATGTTCCAGATCGTGTGGTGGGTGGCCTCGGTGTGCAGGGTGACGAAGTCCCAGAACGAGTCGTGCGCCGACTGCGCCTGCGGGATCTCCCGGCTCGGGTTGGGCTTCCCGGCGTGGATGATGTCCGGGAACTTGATCGCGTCCTGGATGAAGAAGACCGGCATGTTGTTGCCGACCAGGTCCCAATTCCCCTCCTTCGAGTAGAACTTCACCGCGAACCCGCGGGTGTCCCGGGCGGTGTCGGCGGAGCCGCGCGAGCCCAGCACCGTGGAGAACCGGACGAACACCGGCGTCTCGAGGTCCTTCTCCGCCAGCACGGCGGCCCGGGTGATCGTCCCGGCGGTCCCGTAGGCGGTGAAGACGCCGTGCGCGGCGGCACCGCGGGCGTGCACCACGCGCTCCGGGATCCGCTCGTGGTCGAAGGCGTTGATCTTCTCGCGGAGGTGAAAGTCCTCCAGCAGGGTCGGGCCGCGGCGGCCGGCCTTGAGGGAGTGGTCGGTGTCCGGCAGCCGGACGCCCATCGGGGAGGTCAGGAAGTCCCCGGCCTGGGCGCGCGGGTCGCGTCCGTCCTCCGGCCCCTCGTAGCCGACGCCGGTGGCGCTGACGGTCTCCGGTGCGGACTGGTCGGGCTTGCGCGCGGGGGGCATTGCGGGCTCCTGTGCTCGGAGGTGGACGGCAGTGCCTCCTACCCGGGTGTCGATCACGGGGAAACGGAGCGCCGTCCCGCTGCCCGGTCCGCGTTGCCGTCGGGCGGGGTGGGGTAGGCAGTGCGCATGGCACAGGGGCGGGAGACCGCACGCGAGGAGCTCGGGGACAGCGAGGGGCAGACGGAGGACCAGCTCCAGGAGGCCTTCGACCTGATCGTCAGCGAGGGCGCCCAGCGGCTGCACCGCACCTGGCGGGAGGTGCTGACCACCGGTCTGGCCGGCGGGCTGGAGATCGGGATCGGCGTCGTCCTGCTGTTGGCGGTGTACGCCGAGACCGGCAGCCACCTGCTCGCCGGGCTCGCGTTCGGGGTCGGCTTCGTGGCGCTGCTGCTGGCCCGCAGCGAGCTGTTCACCGAGGGCTTCCTGGTGCCGGTCACCGCGGTCGTCGCCGGCCGGGCCAGCGCGCCCCAGCTGGGCAAGCTGTGGGTGGGCACGCTGGCCGGCAACCTGGTCGGCGGCTGGCTGCTGATGTGGGTGGTCGTCCACGCCCTCCCGGACCTGCGGGCGACCGCGGTCGAGAGCGCGACGACGTTCGTGAACGCACCGCTGGACCTGCAGTCCGCGTCGCTGGCGTTCCTGGCCGGCATCGCGATCACGGTCATGACCCGGATGCAGCACGGCACGACGTCGGACCCGGCGAAGATCGTCGCGGCCTTCGGCGGTGCCCTCGTGCTGGCCGGCCTGCAGCTGTTCCACTCGATCCTGGACTCGCTGGTCATCTTCGCCGCGCTGCAGGCGGGTGCGCCGTTCGGCTACGGCGACTGGCTGGCCTGGTTCTGGTACACGACGCTGCTCAACATGGCCGGCGGGCTGCTGGTGGTCACGCTGCTCCGGCTGGTGCGCAGCAAGGACATGATCGAGCAGGAGCGCGCCGAGGCCGCCTCCTCCTGATCAGCGCCCGGCGGCCCGGCGCATCGCGGCGACGTAGCGGTCCAGGGCCAGGGTCTGCACCCGGTGGCCGACCGGCGCGGCCAGCCGGGGGAACGGCATCGCCAGCCGGGAGAACGCCCGCAGCTCGTAGACGACCTCGCCGTCCGGCCGCAGCGAGACGACGAAGGACTCCTCGCCGCTCTCCGGGTGGCCGGGCAGCGTGCCGTAGCCGAAGCCCCGCCGGTCCGGCTCGTCGACGACCCAGACCACCCGGCAGGGGATGTCCAGGCCGGCCCGCCGCAGCCCGGCCGTCATCAGGACGACGGTGCCCGGGGTGCTCGCCGGGCCGCTGGCCTGGATCCGCAGCCCCGCGCCGCGCTGCCCCGCCCAGCGGAACACCGCCGCGCCGGCCCGCTCGAAGGACGTCCGGCCGGAGCCGATCACGTGCGCGCGCTCGACGTGGTCGTAGCCGGGTGGCAGCTGGGGCTCCCGGGTGCCGCCGACCTCGGGGTAGGTGAAGGGTGTCCCGGCGTACTGGTCGAGGGTCGCGCGGCGGAGGAGTCCCACCGGGTCAGTGTGCGTGCGGCTGGGTAGGCCCCGCCGGGTGGGGACGGCGTTGGTGGTCGGTGCGAGCAGCGACATCGGGGCGGCGGTGGTCCGGGCGCTGACCGCGGCCGGGCACGACTGCCTGGGCTGGGGGCGGGACGTCCGGCGGCTGCCCGACCGCTCCCGCGTCGTCGACCTGCGCGCACCGGCGGAGGTGGACGCCGCCCTCGCGGAGCTGCCCGAGCGGCTGTCGGTGGTGGTCTACGCCGCCGGCCTGTTCGACTGGGCGCCCGCGGACACCGGTGACCCCGGCGTCTGGGACGAGCTGGTCGCGGTCAACCTGACCGCGGCGATGCGGGTGACCCGCGGGGTGCTGCCGGCGCTGCTGGCCGGGGCGCCCTCCTCGCTGGTGCTCCTGGGCTCGGCGGCCGCGCACACCGCCTTCCCCGGCAACCCGGCCTACGTCGCCAGCAAGCACGGGCTGGCCGGCTTCGCCCGGTCGGTCTTCCTCGACGTCCGCGACCGGGACGTCGCCGTCACGCTGCTCTCGCCCGGCCTGGTCGCGGCCGGCGCGGGGCTGCGCGCCCCCGGGGTCCGCCCGGACCAGCTGCTGCAGCCCGCGGACGTCGCGGACGCCGTCGCCTGGGTGGTCGGCACGCCGCCGCACGTCTGCCCGGTGGAGGTGCAGCTCCAGCCGCAGCGGACCGCATAGGGTCTGGGCACTGTGCTGCCCGCCGTCACCGCCACCCGCTACGTCACCCCGCTGCGCGAGGGTGGCTCGCTGCCGGGGCTCATGGAGGCCGACGACCTCGGCACCTACGTGGTCAAGTGGCGGGCCGCCGGGCAGGGCGTGAAGGTGCTGGCCGCCGAGGTGGTCTGCGGCGAGCTGGCCCGCCGGCTGGCGCTGCCGGTGCCCGCGCTGGTCACCGTCGACGTCGCCCCCGAGCTCGCGGTCGGCGAGCCGGACCAGGAGGTCCAGGAGCTGCTGCGCAACTCCGCGGGGGTGAACCTGGGCATGGACTACCTGCCCGGCGCGCTGGACTTCGAGGCCGGTGCGGCGCGGGTCGGCCCGGAGCTGGCCGGCCGGGTGCTGTGGTTCGACGCGCTCACCGGCAACGTCGACCGCTCCTGGCGCAACCCGAACATGCTGTTCTGGCACGGCCGGCTGCAGCTGATCGACCACGGCGCCGCGCTGACGTTCCACCACAACTGGCCGGGTGCGGCCGCCGCTGTTCCCCGTCCCTACGACGCGTCGCAGCACGCGCTCGTCGAGTGCGACCCCGACGTGCGCGCCGCCGACGCGGCCCTCGGTCCGCTGGTCACCCGGCGGCTGCTGACCGAGGTGCTGGCCCAGGTGCCCGGCGCCTGGCTGGAGGGGCCCGCGCCCGACGACCCGCCGGACGACGTCCGTGAGCGGTACGTCGCCCAGCTGCTGGCCCGGCTCGCCGCGCGCGACTCCTGGCTGCCCGGCGTGGTCGCCGCGGCCGCCGCCGGCGGGGCCGGACGCCGCAGCGCGCCGCGGGGGCAGAACCGGCCGTCGTGGTTGGGTCCGCCGCCGCCGGAGGGGGTCACCCAGCGGTGAGGGCTGTGACACGCAAGGACACCTTCGAGTACGCGGTGCTCCGGGTGGTGCCCCGGGTCGAGCGCGGGGAGTTCCTCAACGCCGGCGTGCTGGTCTACTGCCGGCAGCGCGACTACCTGGGCTCGCGGGTGCACCTGGACGCCGACCGGCTCCGCGTGCTGGACCCGACCGCCGACCCGGTGGCCATCACCGGGGCGCTGCAGGCCGCCGCCGACGTCTGCTCGGCGGCGGTGGTCGCCGGCGCGGCCGGGCGGGAGGCGCTCGGCTCGCGGTTCCGCTGGCTGACCGCCCCGCGGAGCACCGTCGTCCAGCCCGGTCCGGTGCACACCGGCCTCACCGCGGACCCGGACGCCGAGGCCGACCGGCTGCTCCGCCTGCTGGTCCTGCCCGTCACCGACTGAGGAAACCGGTGGCCGGCCGGCGGTGCCGTCGGCAGGCTGGCGCCGTGGTCCTGCTGCGCCCCGAGCTGCCGACCGATGCCGCCGCCGTCCGCGAGCTGCACCGGGTGGCGTTCGGCGACCACGGCGAGGTGGTCGCCGGCCTCGTCGACGACCTGCGGGCCGACGACCGGGCGGTCGGCCTGGTCGCCGAGGACGCCGGCGCGGTGCTGGGGCACGTGCTCCTCGTCCCGGGGCTGCTCGACGCCCCGCGCCGGCTGGTGCCGGTGTACACGCTGAGCCCGCTGGCGGTGCTGCCCGGCTCCCAGCGGCGGGGGACCGGCTCGGCCCTGGTGCGCGCCGGCCTGCAGGAGATGGCCGCGCGGGGCGTGCCCGTCGTCTTCCTGGAGGGGGACCCGGCGTTCTACCGGCGGCTGGGCTTCGTCGCCGGGGCCGACCACGGCTTCCGGCGGCCGTCGCTGCGGATCCCCGAGCCGGCGTTCCAGGCGGCGCTGCTGCCGGCGTACGAGCCGTGGATGACCGGCACGCACGTCTACGCCGAGACCTTCTGGCGGCACGACGCGGTCGGGCTGCGCGACCCGGACGCCTGATCAGGCGCAGAACTCGTTGCCCTCCGGGTCGAGCAGGACCGCCCAGTGCACGCCGAGCTCGGTCCGCCGCTCGACCAGGACCGCGCCGGCCGCGACCAGCCGCTCGACCGCGGCGTCCACCCGCTGCTCCTGCTCGGGGAGCGGGACGCCGGCCCCGCCCCCGGCCAGCAGGTCCAGGTGCACCCGGTTCTTGGTGGTCTTCCCCTCGGGGACGCGCTGCAGGTACAGCCGGGGCTGGGCCGGGTCGTCGTTGTCCAGTGCGAAGCCCGCGCCCCACTGCTCCTCGGGCACGCCCTGGGCGCGCAGCCAGGTCGGCCAGTCCGGCGCACCGTCGGGCGGGGTCGGGAGGCGGTAGCCGCGGTCGGCGAGCGCGGCGGCCCAGAAGGTCGCCAGCCGCTGGGTGTCCTGGGCGTCGAGGACGATCTGCACGGGGCGCACCCGGCGAGTCTGCCCGCCGGTCTGGGTCCTGGTGCGGAACCCGGGGTACGGGGACCTCCGCGGACGGCCGACACCTCGGCCCCCGACGCCGCCGGGGGGCAGCGCCACGCGACGGTCGCCGACCCTGACGGTCGGTCAGCCCACCGGCGCCCCGGCGACGAGACGGAGCAGCTCCTCGCGGTCCGGTCCGGGCGCGGGTGCCGGGGGCTGCTCGCCGGCGACCCGGGCCACGCGCTCGGCCAGGCCCGGCCGGGAGAACACCTCTGCCGGGAGCGCGAGGCAGCCGATGATCTCCAGCATCGCGCGGAACAGCTCCGGGTCGTACGCGGCCGCCCGGCCCAGCGCCGGTCCGAGCGCGGCGCGTCCCTGCGGGGGGTCGGGCACCCGGCCCTCCCGCAGCGCCCGCATCTCGGCCAGCCGCGCCCGGTCGACCGCCAGGGTCGCCCGGTACCAGGGGGTCACCGCCTCCTCCACGCGGTCGTCCCAGCGTGCGGCGAAGGCCGTCGGGTCGTCGTCCGCGCCGTCCCGGAGGGCGTCCCGCAGGCACGCCGCCTGCAGCAGCCCCATGGTGATGCCGCGCCCGAGCGAGGGGTTGGTGCAGGCCCAGGAGTCGGCCACGGCGACCAGCCCGGTGACGACCGGGACGCCGTCGACCACCGCCCGGGTGTACCGGTCGAGCACGCCGGACATCGGCAGCACGCGGGTGATCGGCTCGCCGTCCAGCCAGTGGGCGTGCCGCGGGCAGGCGGCCACCACCGCCGTCCACACGTCCTCGTGCCGCAGCTCCTTCAGCGGCCGGTCGTGGGAGTCGACGACCACCGTGACCGACCAGGTGCCGCGGTCGGCCGGCAGCGTGAGCAGGGAGAACGTCCCGACATGGGTCTGCATGCTCGCCCGGACCTGGGGCAGCCCGCCGTCCCGGGAGCGGAAGAAGCGGGTGTAGTAGCCGAACCCGGAGTCCGTGACCTCCTCGTACGGCGGCCGGTCCCCGGCGTCGTGCAGCCAGTCCGGCAGCGGGGACCGGCGGCCGGTCGCGTCGACGACGAGGTCCGCGGGCACCTCCCGGCCCCCGGTCGTGCGCACGGCGGTCACGAGCGCGGCACCGTCGACCCGGCGGGTGACCAGGCCGTCGACCGCGGTCCCGCGCTGCACCTGCAGCCGCGGCTCGTCGGCGGCCACCCGGGCGACCACCTGCTCGAGCGTCGTCCGGCGGGCGGTCACGGTGGTGAACCGGTCGTCGTCCGGGCGCCGCTCCTGGACGCCGGCGGTCGGCGGCGCGCTGCGGAGCGGGTCGAACCGCAGGGCCCCGGTGGCCAGCAGGGCGTCCCGGACGTCGGGCAGCTCCGCGTCGAGCAGCCGGGCCCACCGGGGTTGCAGGTAGTGCGCCTGGTGGAACTGCGCCACCCCGGGCCGCCGCCAGTCCTCCCACGCGTCGTCGGTGGAGTCCGGGACCGGTGCGTCGTCCCGCTCGAGCACCGTCACCTCGTGCCCGTCCCGGGCCAGGACCAGGGAGGTCGCGAGACCGCACACGCCACCACCGAGCACCACGATCGCAGCCATGCCGTCCTCCGTCCGTGGAGGCGGCGTCGGGGTCAGCTCGTCGACCCACCCGGGGGGAGGGGGCCGAAGAAGCCGATGATCCGGCGCAGCACTCCGTCGCCGTCCAGTTCCCCGAAGTCCGTGCCCTCCAGCGCCACCGAGCCGTCCGGCGCCCGCAGCTGCCAGCCGAACCGCAGCCAGCCGTCGTGCTCGTCGACGCCGCTGACCACCTCGAGGCGGGCGCCCGGCTGCTCCGCCTGGAACCCGCCGATGTGGTCGGCCAGCCCGTCCCGTCCGGTCACCTGCCCCAGCGGGTCGCAGTAGACGCCGTCCACCGCCCAGCACTGCTCCAGCAGCGCCCGGCGGGCCGCCGGGTCCGGCTCCAGCCAGGCCCGGGCGTAGCCGTCGACGGCGGCGTGCCCGGCGGTGGTGGTGGTCACCCGGCGGAAGCTACTCGCGGCGCGCCGCGGGAGGCGCGGTGCGCCAGGTGGGTCACCGGACCGCCCGCCGGACGTCGGCGCGCGCCGTGACGCAGGGTCAGGAGGCGGGGTAGAGGGCGTCCACCCGCCGGGCGAGGTCGAGATCGAGCTCGGTCAGCCCGCCCTCGGAGTGCGAGACGGTGGCGACCCGCACCTTCCTCCACCGCAGGTCCATGTCCGGGTGGTGGTCCATGAGCTCGGCGGCGTCGGCGATCACGCTGATCGCCTCGACCGCGGCCCGGAAGCTGGGCAGCTCGAGGGTGCGTTCGATCCCGTCGGCACCGCCGGACCACAGCGGGAGGTCGCGCAGTGCAGCGGCGACGTCGTCGGGGGACAGGCGCGGAGGACGCGGCATGCGTCGATCATGCCCGCTGGAGCGGCCTCGTCCCAGGGGCCCGCGGCGTGCGGAGCGCGTCGTGGGGTGGGACGAGGTCCTTCGTCAGGTGTGCAGCCCGCACTCCACCTTGTTCTTGCCGGCCCAGCGGCCGGCGCGCGGGTCCTCGCCGGGGGCGACCGGGCGGGTGCAGGGCTCGCAGCCGATGGAGGCGTAGCCGATCTCCTGCAGCGGGTTGACCGGCACCTGGTGCTCGGCTATGTAGGCGTCGACGTCGTCCTGGGTCCAGGCGGCGAGCGGGTTGACCTTCACCATGCCGCGCTTGGCGTCCCAGTCGACCAGCAACGTGCCGGCCCGGCTGGCCGCCTCGTCGCGGCGGACGCCGGAACCCCACGCGCTGTAGCCGGCCAGCGCCGCGGCCAGCGGCTGCACCTTGCGCAGCGCGCAGCACAGGTCGGGGTCGCGCTCGTGCAGCGCCGGCCCGTGCTCGGCGTCCTGCTCGGCGACGGTGCGCGCCGGCAGGATGTTGTGCAGCGTGATCGGCAGGGCGCTGGTGATCCAGTCGCGGGTGCCGATCGTCTCGGCGAAGTGGTAGCCGGTGTCCAGGAACACGACGTTGACGCCGGGGACGGCTCGGCCGGCCAGGTGCGCGAGCAGCCCGTCGGCCATGCTCGAGGTGATCGCGAACGCCTCGCCGAAGGTGTCCCCGGCCCAGGTCAGCACGGCCAGCGCCTGCTCGACCGGGTCGGCGATGCCGCCGAAGCGCGCATCGGCCTCCGCGGCGAGCTCGGGCGTCGGTCGGACGACGGCAGCGGTCACGCTCGTTCCACCCCTGTTCCGGTCAGCTGGACGACGAAGGTGCGCAGGCAGGCACCGCAGTGCCAGCCCTCGCCCTCGGGGACGAGGTCCTCCTCGCCGCAGTACGGGCAGTGGAACACCGGGAGCTGGCGGCGCCTTCCCGCGGACGGCGCCTCGCTCACAGCAGCCACGCCTCCTCGGCCCGCGCGACGTACTGGGCGAACCGCTCACCGGGCTCGCGGCGCTCCTGGTAGCCGCGGAGCACCCGCTCGCAGTAGTCCGCCGTCTCGTCCTTGGTGATCTTGTGACCGCGGAACTTGCGGCCGAAGGAGGCCTCGACGCCCAGGTGGCCGCCCAGGTGCACCTGGAAGCCCTCGACGCTCTCGCCCTCGGCGTTGCGGACGATCATGCCCTTGAAGCCGATGTCCGCGGTCTGGAAGCGGGCGCAGCTGTTCGGGCAGCCGTTGACGTTGATGCCGATCGGCTCGTCGAAGTCCGGCAGCCGCTTCTCCAGCTCGGCGTACAGGTCCTGGGCGTGCTGCTTGGTCTCGACGATCGCCAGCTTGCAGAACTCCAGGCCGGTGCAGGCCATCGTGCCCCGGCGGAAGGCGCTGGGGCGCACCAGCAGGTCGTGCTCGGCCAGTGCGTCCACCAGCTCCTCGACCCGCTCGTCCGGGACGTCGAGGACCACCAGCTTCTGCTGCGTCGTCGTCCGGATCCGGCCGCCCTGCGTGCCGAACTCCTCGGCCAGGTCGGCGATGCGGGTGAGCAGCGTGCCGCTGAGCCGGCCGGTGCGCAGTGCGAAGCCCAGCGCGTTCCCGCCGTCCTTCTGCCTGCTGACGCCGACGTGGTCGCGCTCCTCGTGCTTCGGCGGGGCGGCGGCCGGGCCGTCGGGGAGCTGCTCGTGCAGGTACTCGTCCTGCAGCACCTGGCGGAACTTCTCCGGGCCCCAGTCGGCCATCAGGAACTTGATCCGGGCGTGGTTCCGCGACCGCCGGTAGCCGTAGTCGCGGAAGATCGACGTGCACGCCGCCCACACGTCCGACACCTGGTCGGGGCGGACGAACACACCGATCCGCTGGGCGAACATCGGGTTGGTCGACAGGCCGCCGCCGACCCACAGGTCGTAGCCGGCCTCGCCGGCCTCGTTGACCACCCCGTTGAAGGAGACGTCGTCGATCTCCGGCTCGGTGCAGCGGTCGACGCAGCCGCTCATCGACGTCTTCCACTTGCGCGGGAGGTTGCTGAACGCCGGGTCGCCGAGGTACTTGTCCACCGTCTCCCGCAGGACCCCGGTCGCGTCGATGACCTCGTCCTCGAGCACCCCGGCCAGCGGGCAGTTGAGCATGACGCGGGGGACGTCGCCGCAGGCCTCGGTGGTGGACAGGCCGACCGCCTCCAGCCGGCGCCAGATCTCGGGCACGTCCTCGATCCGGATCCAGTGCAGCTGCACGTTCTGCCGGTCGGTGACGTCGGCGACGTCCCGGCCGAACTCGGTGCTGATGCCGCCGATGACCTTCAGCTGCTCGGTGCTCAGCTGCCCGCCGTCGATGCGGACCCGGAGCATGAAGTACGAGTCCTCGAGCTCCTCGGGCTCCAGCACGGCGGTCTTGCCGCCGGGGATGCCCTGCGCCCGCTGGGTGTAGAGGCCCATCCAGCGCATCCGCCCGCGCAGGTCGCCGGGGTCGATGCCGTCGAAGCCGGTGTGCGCGTAGATGTCCAGGATCCGCTGGCGCACGTCGAGCCCGTCGGAGTCCTTCTTCATCCGCTCGTTCGGGTTCAGCGGCTCGCGGTAGCCGAGCGCCCACTGTCCCTGGCCGCGCTGCGGCCGGTTGCTGGTGCGGGTGGGGGTGGACACGTCAGGGGATCTCCATCTGCGCCGGCACGCCGAGCGTGCGCGACGCGGCCGGGTGCGGGGGAGCAGCTCTGGGAGGCTGCGCGAGCGGTGCCGGGGTCAGCGCGGGGCGCGACACGCGGCGCTGGAGACGCGCGCCAGGTCGACGTGCAGGCGCGCCACGAGGAGAGCGCCGCAGTCAGTCACGACTCGATGGTCCCACACCCGGGACCGCCGGCTCGGGCTCAGTCCTGCTCGGCGGTGCTGAACGACCGCCAGGCGCTCTCCAGCTCGATCATCTCCGCGACCTGCGGCGGCATCGTGCCGGCCACGACGTCGGCGAGCGTGACGTTCTCCAGCACCCGCCGGTAGGCCTCGCGGGCGGCGACCCACACGTGCGCCAGCGGCGCGGCGGCGCCCGGGTACTCGACGTCCTCGGGTCGCTGGCCGTGCACCTCGGCGAGGAAGCCCTGCTCGACCCGCATGACCCGGGCGATGGACACCTCCGAGGCGGGGAGCGCCAGCCGGTACCCGCCCTCCCGGCCGCGCTGGCTGGTGACCAGCCGGGCGTGCTGCAGGTCGCCGAGGATCGCCTGCAGGAAGCGGGCCGGGATCCCCTGCGCCTGCGCGATCCGGTCGGAGGTGAGGGACTCGGGGGCGACGGCGGCCAGCTCGACGGCCGCCCGTACCGCGTAGTCGACCCGGGCTGAGATGCGCACGGAGGCCATCCTGCCGTGTCTGCCAGGCTGGACCCGTGTTCCAGTTGAGGTTCACCACGTTGGTGGAGGCCCCGCTCACCGTGGCGTTCGACGTCGCGAGGTCCCTCGGCCGCCCCTGGGGGCACCCGCTGGAGGAGGTCGTCTCCGAGCGGCCGTGGCGGGACGTCTACCGGGCGGCGCCCGGCAGCGGCTGGCGGACGCTGGTGCACACCCGGCACTTCTCCGCGACTGGCGACGGCACGCGCGTGGAGGAGCAGCTCGACGTCGACACCGGTCTCGGGCCCGCCGACCGGCTGCTCCGGCGCCGGGTGGAGCGGGCCATGCAGGCGCACCTGGACGCGTTCGCCGCCGCGGCCGCCCGCCGGGCCCTGGAGGTGACCCAGGTGGTCGGCGCGGCGCTGGTCGACGACCGGCGCCGGGTGCTCGTCGCCCAGCGCGGGTCCGGTCCGCTCGCCGGGCTGTGGGAGTTCCCCGGCGGCAAGGTCGAGCGGGGGGAGTCCGACCTCACCGCGCTGGTCCGGGAGTGCACCGAGGAGCTCGGCGTCCGCGTGCAGCCGCAGGGCTTCCTCGGCGAGGTGCCGCTGGACGGCGTCGTCGCCGGCGGGCCCCCGGGCGCCTCGACCCTGCGGGTGTGGGCCGGCCGGATCGTGGCGGGGGAGCTGGTGGCGCACGAGCACACCGAGCTGCGCTGGCTGGCCGCCGACGAGCTCGAGGACCTGGCCTGGATCGCCGCCGACCGCCCCCTCCTCCCCGCCGTCCGCACCCTCCTCACCCACCCCTGACCCCTCCCCGCGCTTTCGCGCGACTACGTCCGCGCGCTTTCGCGCGACTACGTCCGCGCTCTTTCGCGCGACCAAGCACGGGGCTGTGGACGACGGCCGCACCGGTGTGGCCGGATGGGCGACGCTGCCGTCCGTGACGCCGCATCGCCGCTTCCTCGGCGGCCTCTTCCTGGGTTCCCATGCACTGGCTGAGGGGGCGCTGACCAGACGGCAACTGGAGTCAGGGCTGTACCGCCGGGTGCTGCGCAACGTGTACGCGGATCCGGGACTCCGGCACGACCACCGGCTGAAGGCCCGAGCGGCTGCTCTGCTGATGCCCGCCGGGGCGGCTCTGGGCGGACGTTCGGCAGCGGCCTGGTTCGGGGCACCCTTCAGCTCGTCCGCCGACCCCGTTCTCGTCGTCGTCCCGCAGGAGTGCCGGTGGACCGGTCCCCGAGGGGTGCAGGTCCACCGGACCGACGTCCACCTGCGGGAGACCTGGACCGCGGACGACGGAGTGCTCCTCACCACGGCTGCTCGCACGGCGTGGGACATCGCGACGCTCGAGCCCACCGCGGCCGCGGTCGCACTGCTCGACGGCATGTTGCGAGACGGGCGGGAGAACGAGGACGGACTCACCGGATCCGGGCTGGCCACCGAGTTCCTCCGCCGGCGCGGCCAGTGGGGCAGCAGGCGGGCGAGCGCTCTGCTGCCGCTCGTCGACCACCGGGCGATGAGCCCGCCGGAGTCGCGCGTCCGGTTGGCATGTCACTTCGCCGGCCTGCCGCATCCCGTCCCGCAGTACGAGGTCGTCCACGAGGGCCTCGTCCTGGCGCAGGTGGACCTCGCGTGGCCCGAGGCGAGGTTGGTCGTCGAGTACGAGGGTGAGTACCACTTCGACGACCTGCAGATCGCCAAGGACGACGCGCGGTACGCACGCCTGGTCGCCGCGGGCTGGCGCGTCATCCGGCTGAGCTCGATCGACCTGCGAGACCTGGACGCCGTCGTCGACAGGATCCGGGCCGCGCTCGTCGACGCCGGCGTCCTCGGCTGACCGGTACGCGTACCTGATCGCGCGAAAGCGCGTGTACGCCGTCGCGCGAAAGCGCGCGTGCGTGAGCGCGCGAAAGCGCGGGGGAGGGGTCAGCCGGTGGTGTTGCCGGTGATGTTCCAGGACGACAGGCGGAGGGCTGGGACGGCGAGGCGGTTGGTGCCCGCGTAGGTCATCGTCAGCCGGGCGGGTTGCGGGTCGACGACCGAACCGACGGTCACCGCGCCGGGGGCGAGCGCCTCCAGGTAGGACTGGGTGAACCGCAGCGTGCTCACCGGCGCGACGACCCGGCCGTCCTCGACGAGCCACACCCCGTTGCGGGTCAGCCCGGTCCACACCGACCGCTTGGGGTCGACGACGCGGGTGTACCAGAGATCGCTGATCAGCAGCCCGCGCTCCAGGCCGGTCACCAGGTCGTCGACCGAGCCGCCGTCGCCGGCGGCCAGCGCGGGGTCGCCGGCGACCGGACCGGTGGTCGCCGAGACGTCCGAGGCGTGCCCGGTCGAGGAGCCCCCGAGCGCCGCGGCCACCCGCCGGTCGGTGGTCAGCCCGACCGGGACGCCGTCGCGCACCAGCTCGGTGCGCCGGGCGGGGGTGCCCTCGGTGTCGAAGGGGAGGCCAGTCGCGTCCGGGCCGGCCGCGTCGTCGACCAGCGAGACCGCCCGGTCGAACTGCTGCTCGCCCAGCCGCAGCCCCGAGGTGCCGTCCACCACGGCCTTGCCGTTGAACTGGCCCGACGCCAGGCCGGCGACGAGGTCACCGACCGCGGCCGGCTCCAGCACGACGGCGTAGCGGCCGGGCTCGACCGGGACGGCGTCCACCCCGGCCCGGGCCTTGGCCGCGGCCCGCGCGCCGAGCGCCGCGGGGTCCAGGTCGGCGAACCGGCGGGACGCCGAGCGGGCCACGCCGTCGGCGCCGCCCAGCCGGGCGATGCCGTCGCAGGCCGCCGAGGTGGCCGCGCCGCGGACGTGCTGACCGGCGGTGTCGGCCAGCACGGCGGTGCTCGCCGACGTCTGCACGTAGCCGGCGGTGCTCAGCCCGCCGGCGGCCTCGACGAACGCGGCCACGGCGGCGGCCCGCTCGGCGGGGGTGGCCTGCGCGGTGGCCTCGTCCGGGTTGCCGGCCGACACCAGCGGGGCCGGGCCGCCGAGCCCCGGCCAGTCGGCGTCCCGCGGGCGCAGCCGGGCGGCGGCCAGGGTGGCGGTCACCAGGTCGGCCGCCGAGGCGGTCCGGGTGGTCGACGCGGTCGCCGTCCGGCCGCCGTCCACGGTGAGCTGCAGGTGCAGCGTGGTCCGCTCGTCGGCGACGTTCTGGTGCACGGCCGACGCGGCGAACCGGGTCAGCGCCAGCGCGGTGGACTCGGCCCGCACCACCGCGGCGGCGTCCGCGCCGGCCTGCCGGCGCACCTCGTCGAGGACGGCGGCGACCAGGGTGTCGAGGGCGGTCACCCGCGCACCCCCACCCGGACGCCGGAGAACCGGGCCGGCGCCGCGCCGTGGCCGGTGTGCCCGACCTGGCCGGGCTGCCCCTTGCCGCAGTTCGGGGTGCCCCACGCGCGCCACTCCCCGGGGGCGCGGCCGCCGAGCATGTCCAGGGAGGACCAGAAGCGCGGGCCGATGCCGGTGTAGGAGGGGTTCTTCAGCATCCGGCCGCGCCGGCCGCGCTTGACCTCCCAGCCGATCTCGCAGCCGAACTGGAAGTTCAGCCGGCGGTCGTCGATCGACCAGGACCGGTTGTGCTCCATCAGCACGCCGTCGTCGGTCGCCGCGATCATCTCCTCCAGCGTGTGCGGACCGGGCTCCAGGCCGACGTTGGTCATCCGCACCATGGGCAGCCGGGCGAACCCGTCGGCGCGGACCGAGCCGGCGTAGTCCAGGCCGGCGACAGCGGCGGAGTCCCGGCCGGCGAGGACGCCCACCCAGATCCCGTTGCGGACGGCGTCCCGGGCGGTGGCCGGCGTCCCCTCGTCGTCGAAGCCGAAGGAGCCCAGCGCCCCGGGGATCGTCGGGTCGATGGTGATGTTCATCAGCTCGGAGCCGAAGCGCAGCGAGCCCAGCTGCTGCAGGTCCAGCCAGGAGGTGCCGGCGAAGGCGGCCTCCCAGCCGAGGATCCGGTCCAGCTCGATCGCGTGCCCCACCGACTCGTGGATCTGCAGCGACATCTGCTCTCCACCGAGCAGCAGCGTGGTGTCCCCGGAGGGGCACTGCGGCGCGGTGAGCAGCTCCTGGCACTCGGCGGCGATCCGCTCGGCGTGGCCGGGCAGGTCCAGCGACCGCACCAGCTCCCAGCCGCGGGTGCCGAACTGGCCACGGAAGGCGGGGTAGGAGCGGCGCTGCGTCTCCCCGTCGCCGACGGTGAGGCAGTGCATGCCGGCGCCGCACTCGCGCACGTGCTGGCCGATGCGGGCGCCCTCGCTGGACACGAACGCGGTGCGGGTGTCCCACGCCTGGGAGGAGGCCTCGGCGACGGCCACCCCGGCGGCGCGCATCGTCGCGGTGACGCCGGTGAGCAGGTCGCCCTTCTCCGCCAGCGGGACGGCGAACGGGTCCTCGAGGCACTCGCTGGCCCAGCCGCCCTGCACGGCGGGCACGCCGACGAGGTCGACCGGCGGCCCGGGGACGGCGGCCGACGCCTCGGCGATCGCGGTGGCGCGGGCGCCGGTGCGGCGGGCGTCGTCGTCGCCGGCCGGGTCGCCCAGTGCGGCGAAGCCCCAGGACGAGCCGACGAGGGCGCGGACGCCGAGCCCGGCCGACGTGGTCTGGGTGAGCGCGCGCACGTCGCCGTCCCGCGCGGTCATCGACTCGTACCGCCGGTCGACCAGCCGGGCGTCGGCGTAGCGCGCACCGGCGGCGAGGGCGGCCTCGACGGCGGCCTCCACGGTGGCGGGGACGTCAGCCACGGATCCGGGCGTTCTTCTTAGCGAGGCTCATCATCGAGCTCATCGTGCGCCCCCACCCGGGGAGGCACAAGCGAGAGCGCCGCCCCCGGCGGACCGGGGACGGCGCTCTCGGTGGTGCAGGTCAGTGACCGCAGGTCACTTGAAGATGTCCTTGACCTTCTCGCCGGCCTGCTTGGCGTTCCCGGCGGCCTGGTCCTTGTGGCCCTCGGCCTGCAGGTCCTTGTCGTCGGTCGCCTTGCCGGCGGCCTCCTTGCCCTGTCCGGCGAGCTCCTGGGCCTTGTTCTGCAGCTTGTCCATGGCGCTCATGCGGGGCCTCCTGTGGTCCGTGGATGTCAGAGGAGTTGTGCCCAGCGTGAGGGCGGGGCACACGCGATGTCGCCTGTGAGGGTGACAGCGTGATCACCTCTTCCCGGGCGGCTGCCGCTGGACCGGAAACTCTTCGGCGGAAGGGCCCTTGTTGCGGCAATGTTCCGGCCGTGTGGCGGCATTCCTGAGGTGGGGTCACAAAATGGTGACGGTCCTCGACGGGTCTCCGGTGCCTGCCTAATGTCGGTCCGTCGCGCCCTGCAGGACGGTCTCCCGACGGTCGCCTGCCAGGGTGTGGTCAGGCAGCAGCCAGGCCGCCCCCCGATCCCGGGGGTGGTCGGACATGGACGTTCCCCCCGCTCGTGCGGGTCGAGGAGGCAATCGAACGTGAAGTTGAGCAAGCGCAGCGCAGTGCTCATCGCCACCGGGGTCACCGGTGCGATGGCCCTGTCGGCGTGCGGTGGCGGTAGCGACAGCGGCGGCGGGGACGACGGCGGTTCCGGTTCCGGCCGCGTGGTCTACGGCGAGGCGACCGACTGGCCCGAGAACCTGATGCCGCTGATCTCGGCCGGCAACGCGACGTCCGTGGCGAACATCGAGGCGCAGCTGCTCCCGCAGGCGTACCTCGTCCAGCCGGACTTCTCGCTGAAGTACGACGACCAGCTGCTGACCGAGGAGCCGACCTCCGAGGTCAACGGCGACGTGCAGACGGTCACGTACAAGATCAACCCGGACGCCAACTGGAGCGACGGCGAGCCGATCACGGCCGACGACTTCGAGTACAGCTGGAACATCCAGAAGTCCTCCGACCCCGCCGCGGGCGGTTGCGAGACGCTGCTGAGCACCACCGGCTACGACAAGATCACCTCGGTCGAGGGCTCGGACGAGGGCAAGACCGTGACGGTCACGCTCTCCCCGTTCGCGGACTGGAAGGCCCTCTTCTCGGGCTCGAACAGCCCGGTCTTCCCCGCCCACGTGATGGACCAGGGCAGCCCCGAGGCCAACTGTGCCTACATCAGCACCGGCTGGCCGATCGCCGACGGTCTGCCCCAGGACATCTCCGGCGGCCCGTGGCAGCTGAAGAAGTCCAACATCAACAACGGTCAGCAGATCGTCGTCCTCACCCCGAACGAGAACTACTGGGGTGACAAGCCGAAGCTCGAGCAGCTGGTCATCCAGGGTGTCGGCAACGACCCGACGGCCCAGGTCCAGGCGCTCAAGAGCGGCGAGCTGAACGTCATCTACCCGCAGCCCCAGCTGGACCTCGTCGGTCAGGTCGACGACCTGGCGCCGAACGTCGAGAGCGACGTGAACTTCGGCATCACGTTCGAGCACCTGGACTTCAACACCACCGACCCGCAGCTGAGCGACGTGCGGGTGCGCCAGGCCTTCGCGATGGCGCTGGACCGGCAGGAGATCGTCGACCAGACCGTCGGCCAGTTCTCCTCCGACGCGCAGGTCCTGAACAACCGCATCTGGCTCAACAACCAGTCGCAGTACCAGGACAACGCCCCCGACCAGTACAAGTCGGTGGACGTCGCGGGTGCCAAGGCGCTGCTCGAGCAGGCCGGCTACACCCTGGGTTCCGACGGCATCTACGCCAAGGGCGCCCAGCGGCTGTCGTTCAAGATCGACACCACGGCCAACAACCCGCTGCGCGAGCAGACGATCAACGTCATGATCCCGCAGCTGAAGGCCGCCGGCATCGAGGGCGTCTTCAACGCCAACCCGGACATCTTCGCCGGCCCGGACAAGCCCACCAGCCTCGTCGCCGGTGGCTTCCAGGTCGCCCTGTTCGCCTGGGTCGGCAGCCCGTTCATCTCCTCGACCCCGCCGATCTACCAGTCGCCCGAGGGCGCCGGCGGTGCCGTCCAGCAGAACTACTCGCGGGTCGGGTCGCCGGAGATCGACACCCTGCTCGGCCGGTGGCTGACCGAGACCGACGAGTCGGCCGTCGCGGCGACCGGCAACGAGATCGACTCGGCCCTCTGGGAGCAGATGGCGACCCTGCCGCTGTACCAGAAGCCGACCTACATCGCCTACACCAGCACCACCGGCGGCGTCGAGGACAACCCGACGCAGGCCGGCCCGCTGTGGAACGCGTCCACCTGGACGGTGCAGTGACCCGTCGGGCTCCCCGACGGCGCTGAACCGCCCGAAGCACCGCACCACCCGCCGTGCCGCGCACCTGCCCGGCACGGCGGGGAACCACCTGTAGCCCGGCCCCGCACCGCTCCGGCGGTGCCGGCCCGCCGGCAGCCACGGCCCCCGGGCACCCCCCGGGGGCCGTGGTCTGTCCGGGCCCGATGTGACACCGCTGTGTCGCGCCGATGACCGCCGTGTGCGCGTCGGTGCGGCCGTCCCCGCGCCTCCGCAGGGGGGCTCCGCAGGAGCTGCGGGGAGCTGGTCCAGAGTGTTCGCTGCACTGGTCGTTCCGCCCGGACGACTTCCGCTGTCGGCGTAAGGTCACCACATGTTCTTCTTCACGATCCGGCGCATCCTGGCGTCGGTCCTCGTGTTGCTGGTGAGCTCGTTCCTGGTGTTCACGCTCTGCGCCACCAGCTTCGATCCGCTCAGCAAGTACTACAACCGCAACCCCCCACCGCCGCCGGAGTTCTTCGACAACCTGCGCGAGCAGCTGGGGCTGAACGACAACTTCTTCGTGCGGTACTGGAACTGGCTCTCCGGGGTGCTCACCGGGGACTTCGGGCAGACCGTCAACGGCACCCCGGTGGCCGAGCAGCTCGGGCCGCGGCTGATGGTGACCGGCCGGATGATCATCGGCGCGGTCGTCATCGCCGTCATCCTGGCGATCATCGTCGGCGTCATCGGCGCGGTCCGGCAGTACAAGCCCTCGGACTACACGTTCACCTTCATCGCCTACATCCTCATCGCGCTGCCGACCTTCTGGTTCGCCGCGCTGCTGAAGGAGTTCGTGGCCGGCGGGATCAACGACCTGGTCGGCAGTCAGGTGGTCTACACCCTCGGCGAGGAGACACCGGGCCTGTCGCTGTACGCCAGCGGCTGGGAGCTCTGGCAGGACCGGCTCGGGCACCTCGTGCTGCCCACGCTCAGCCTGGCGCTGCTGACCTTCGCCGCGTGGAGCCGGTTCCAGCGCGCGTCGATGCTCGACGTCCTCGGCTCGGACTACATGCGCCTGGCGCGGGCCAAGGGCCTCACCTACCGGCGCACCGTGCTCAAGCACGGGCTGCGCAACGCGCTGATCCCGCTGACCACGGTGGTGGCCCTCGGCATCGGCACCCTCTTCGGCGGCGCCATCATCACCGAGCAGGTGTTCGTCTGGCACGGCATGGGGGAGTACCTGATCCAGGACGGCATCGGGCAGAACGACATCAACGTCGTGCTCGGCTGGCTGCTGGTCAGCGCGGTCTTCGTCGTCCTGTTCAACCTCGTGGCCGACATCCTCTACGCGGTCCTCGACCCACGGATCCGGCTGGCCTGAGCGGCCGACCCCCTCAGAGAGAGAGACCACCATGGCCACCACCCACGCCAGCACCACCGCCGGCGGCGTGCAGCCGGCCGTTCCCGGTGCCCCGCAGGGCAGCGGTGAGGTCGAGCGCGAGTTCACCGTCAAGGCCCGCAGCCAGCGGCAGCAGATCGTCCGCCGCTTCCTGCACAACAAGGTCGGGATGACCGGGCTGGTCGTCTTCGGCCTGCTGCTGGTCTTCGGCTTCATCGGCCCGCTGCTCGACGGGAAGTCCTACTCCGACCTGAACTCCAGCGCGCAGTCCGTCCCGCCCGGCACGCAGGGCTACCTGCTGGGCAGCGACGCGATCGGCCGCGACCTGCTGGCCGGCCTGATGTCCGGCGTCCAGCGGTCGCTGTTCATCGTGCTGCTGTTCGTCGTCATCGCCCTGCCGCTGGGCCTGCTCGTCGGAGCCCTGGCCGGCTACTTCGGCAAGTGGGTCGACTCCGTCCTGATGCGCGTGGTCGACCTGGTCCTCACCGTGCCGCTGCTGGTCGTGCTGATCGTGGTCGCCAGCAACTTCCCCGGCTCCCGCACCCCGCTCGGGGTCGGCATCATCCTGGGCCTGTTCGGCTGGCTGGACCTGGCGCGCATCGTGCGCAGCCAGTTCCTCTCGCTGCGCGAGAAGGAGTACGTCGAGGCGGCGCACTCCCTCGGTGCCTCCAACGGCCGGATCATCTTCAAGCACCTGATCCCGAACGCGCTCGGCTCGCTCATCGTCTGGACGACGCTGGCCGCGGCGACCGCGATCATCCTCGAGGCGTCGCTGACCTACCTGGGCTTCGGTGTCAACGACCCGAACGCCACGTCGCTGGGCCGGTTGGTCTCCGACGGCGTGCAGGCCGCGTCGACCCGCCCGTGGCTCTTCTACTTCCCCGGCATCCTCCTGCTGATCATCGTGCTGTCGATCAACCTGATCGGCGACGGGATCCGGGATGCCTTCGACCCGAGCAACCGCCGCGTGCGGGCCTGAGAAGGAGTTCCATGTCCACCCCCGGGACCACCGGCGCGACCGCCGTCTCCTCCACCGGGACGATCAGCCGCGGTCGCACCCAGAGCCTGCCCGGCTTCGACGCGGCCGCACCGCTGCTGCAGGTCACCGACCTCAACGTCCGGTTCCCCACCGACGACGGCCTGGTCCACGCCGTCCGCGGTGTCGACTACACGCTGCGCTCCGGTGAGGTGCTCGGCATCGTCGGCGAGTCCGGCTCGGGCAAGTCGGTCACCTCGCTGGCCGTCATGGGCCTGCTGCCGGGTTCCGCCCGGGTCACCGGCTCGGTCAAGTACCGCGGCCAGGAGCTGCTCGGGCAGGGCGACCGCAGCATGTCGCGGATCCGCGGCAAGGGCGTCTCGATGATCTTCCAGGACCCGATGACCTCGCTGGACCCGGTCTACAAGGTCGGGGCGCAGATCGAGGAGACGCTGCGGATCCACGACAAGTCGCTGTCGTCGAAGGCCGCCGAGACCCGAGCGGTCGAGCTGCTCGAGCTGGTCGGCATCCCGAACGCCGGCGACCGGGTGAACTCCTACCCGCACGAGTTCTCCGGCGGCATGCGCCAGCGCGTGGTCATCGCCATCGCGATGGCCAACCAGCCCGAGGTGATCATCGCCGACGAGCCGACCACCGCGCTGGACGTGACCGTGCAGGCGCAGATCCTCGAGGTGCTGCAGACGGCGCTGCAGGAGACCGGCGCGGCGATGGTCATGATCACCCACGACCTCGGCGTCGTCGCCGGCATCGCCGACCGGGTCCTGGTCATGTACGCCGGCCGGCCGGTCGAGATCGGCAGCGTCGAGGACATCTACTACGAGCCGCGGATGCCCTACACGCTCGGCCTGCTCGGCTCGCTGCCCCGGCTGGACGCCCCCACCCGGGAGCGGCTGACCCCGATCCTCGGTTCGCCGCCCTCGCTGGTGAACATGCCGCCCGGGTGCCCGTTCGCGCCGCGCTGCCCGCTGCACATCGCCGAGTGCGACGCGGCCGAGCCGCCGCTGTTCCAGGTCGGGGCCGGGCACGAGGCGGCCTGCATCCGCACCGAGCAGGTGGAGCGGGCGCACGGCCACGCCGCCGAGGTGTTCAGCGAGACGGCGACAGACGCCGTCCTGGCCGGGGACGCCATCCCCACCGACCTCGCCCTCGGCGAGGCCGGCGGCGAGACCACCGCCGGCGACGCCCCGCCGCCGGACCAGACCGAACCGGCTGCCGACGTCCCCGACACCGGCAGCGTCATCAGCAGCCACCGCGGCACGACGGACGGAGACCGGGCATGAGCGCCCCCACCACGGAGCGCACCGGCAGCGGGGCGGCGGGTCGCGGGGAGCCGATCCTCAGCGTGCGCGGCCTGCAGAAGCACTTCCCGATCAAGGGCGGCGGGCTGATCAAGCGCACCGTCGGGGCGGTCCAGGCCGTCGACGGCGTCGACCTCGACCTCTACCCGGGTGAGGTCCTCGGTCTGGTCGGGGAGTCCGGCTGCGGCAAGTCGACCACCGGCCGGGCCATCCTCAACCTGCAGCCGGCCACCGGCGGGTCCGTGGTCTTCCAGGGCCGGGAGATCGTCGGGCTCAACCGCAAGCAGATGCGCCCGCTGCGCCGGGACATCCAGCTGGTGTTCCAGGACCCGTACGCCTCGCTCAACCCCCGCCTGCCGGTCTTCGACATCGTCGCCGAGCCGCTGATCATCCACGGCCTGACGAAGAGCAACGAGGAGCTGCGCAGCCGGGTGCGGGAGCTGGTCGAGACCGTCGGGCTCAACCCCGAGCACACCAACCGGTACCCCGCCGAGTTCTCCGGCGGCCAGCGCCAGCGGATCGGCATCGCCCGCGCGCTGGCCCTGCAGCCGAAGGTGCTGGTGCTCGACGAGCCGGTGTCCGCGCTGGACGTGTCCATCCAGGCCGGTGTGATCAACCTGCTGGAGGACCTGAAGAACTCCCTGGGCCTGAGCTACCTGTTCATCGCCCACGACCTGTCCGTCGTCCGGCACATCTCCGACCGGGTCGCGGTCATGTACCTCGGCCGGATCGTGGAGATCGCCGAGCGCGACGAGCTGTTCGAGCGGCCGGCGCACCCGTACACGCAGGCGCTGCTGTCGGCGATCCCGCTGCCCGACCCGCGCCGCGAGCGCGCCCGGCAGCGGATCATCATCTCCGGCGACGTGCCCAGCCCGGCGAACCCGCCCTCGGGCTGCCGGTTCCGCACCCGCTGCCAGAAGTTCGCCAACGTGCTCACCGACGGGCAGCGGGAGAAGTGCCTGACCGAGGACCCGGCCCTCGCCGACCGGGGTGCCGGGCACCTCAACGCCTGCCACTACGCCGAGGTCCAAAGTGTGTTGTAGGAGTGCGGAGGCCGACGGGCGCGGGTGACCACGGGCGTCCGGAGGACTGTCGAGCGTCGGTGAGAGGCCCGGAGGGTCTCCGCCGACGATCGACGAAGCGGCTCACCGGACCGGGGGCACGGCAACTGGCCGCGGTGCGATCCGGCAGGATCGCAATGTGAACCGCCGGCTCCTTCTCGTGCACGCCCACCCGGACGACGAGACGATCAACAACGGGGCGACCATGGCCCGCTACGTCGCCGAGGGTGCCGCGGTCACCCTGCTCACCTGCACGCTGGGTGAGGAGGGTGAGGTCCTGGTCCCCGAGCTGGCGCAGCTCGAGGCCGCCCAGGCCGACCAGCTCGGCGGCTACCGGATCAGCGAGCTCGCCGCGGCGATGGCCGCCCTGGGGGTCACCGACTATCGGTTCCTCGGCGGCGCGGGCCGCTACCGGGACTCCGGGATGATGGACACCCCGGCCAACGACAAGCCCCGCGCCTTCTGGCGAGCCGACCTCGCCGAGGCGGTCGCGCACGCGGTGGCCGTCGTCCGGGAGGTCCGCCCGCAGGTGCTGGTCACCTACGACGAGGTCGGCGGCTACGGCCACCCCGACCACATCCAGGCACACCGCGTCGCCATGGCCGCGGTCGAGGCGGCCGCCGACCCCGCGTACCGCCCGGACCTCGGCGAGGCCTGGGAGGTCGCGAAGGTCTACTGGAACGCCATGCCGCGGTCGGTCGTCCAGGCCGGGATCGACGCGATGGCCGCGCTCGGCGAGGCCTCGCCCTTCGAGGGGCTCGGCGACCTCGACGAGGTGCCGTTCATGGTCTCCGACGACGTGGTGACCACCGTGGTCGACGGGCGGGCCCACGCAGCCCGGAAGGACGCGGCGATGCGCGCCCACCCGACCCAGATCATGGTCGACGGCCCGTTCTTCGCGCTGTCCAACAACCTCGGTCAGGAGGTGCTGGGCACCGAGTACTACCGCCTGGTCCGCGGCGCCCGCGGCCCGGCCGGACCGGGGGAGCAGGGCTGGGAGGACGACCTGTTCGCCGGCCTGCCCGGATGAGGGCGCTGCACCTGCTCGGCTGGGCGGTCGCCGCCGTCGTGGTCGCGGCCTGGCTGGCCGTGGTCGAGGTCCTCTGGCTGCCGTGGCGCCTCGGCGGCGTCCCGGTGCCGGTCTCGCTGCCCGCCGCGGTGGTCGGGAACCTGCTGCTGGTCACGGCGGCCTGGCGGCTGTCCGGGTCGCGGCTGGTCGCCGTGCTGCCCGCGGCCGTCTGGCTGGTGATCGCCCTCGGCGCGACCATGCGCCGTCCCGAGGGCGACCTGCTGCTGCCCGGCGGGGACACCCTCACCTCGACGCTGGTCCTGGCCTTCCTGCTGCTCGGCGTCCTCGCCGCGGCGTTCGCGGTCGGCCGGGTGCTGAGCGCTCCGGTCAGCCCACCCGGCGCCGGTAGTGGTAGCGGTGGTGCTCGATGAAGCCCGTCCGCCGGTAGAGCGCCCGCGCTGCGGTGTTGGTCCCGACCACCTGCAGGTAGACGGAGTGCGCACCGCGACCGGCGGCCCAGCCCTGCAGCGCGGCCATCACCGCGGTGGCCAGCCCCTGCCGGCGGTGCTCCTCGGCGACGGTGAGCGCGGTGACCCCCAGCCAGCCGTCGGTGAGGACGCCGCGGGCCACCGCGGCCAGCGGCGCGGGCGCCGGCGCCAGCCGCACCGAGGCGAACACGGCGTCCTCGGCGCTGGTGAGCACGGCGACGGCGACCGGCGGCAGCGCGTCCCCGTGGTACCGGTAGCCGGTCAGCCAGGCCTCGTCGGGGGACGCCGCCAGCTCCACCGGGACGTCGACCTCCTGCGGCCCGCCGACCGGCGCGGTCAGGACCAGGGTGTCCTCGTCCCGCTCCCAGCCGGCCGCGGCGAACGCCGCGTCGGCGGCGCGGGACCGCACGCCCGGCAGCTGGGCGGCCGGCCGCAGCCCGCGCTCGTCGTACCAGCGGGCGACGGCGTCGACCGCGGCCGGCAGCGGCACCCCCGGGTCGCCGACCACCAGCGCGGAGTTGGCCCGCCCGGTGAACCCGCCACCGGCGCGCAGCAGCCACCCGCCCAGCGAGCCCTCCTCGAGGGCCCGCCAGCCGCGCGCGGCCACCCGCTCGAGGTCCTCCACGCCCAGCGGTGAGCGGCGTTGTCCCATGCGGTGATCCTCCGGCTCCGCCCACCGCTGGCAGCCACCGGCCCCCGGTCGGTCGTGTCCCGCCCACCCGTCGCGCCGACCGAGGAGCCCACGGGTGATACTTGCGGTGATCGAACACGCCCCTGGTCAGCCAGGGAACTCGCCCCGGAGGAACCCGTGACCTACGTCATCACCCAGGCCTGCGTCGACGTCCTCGACAAGGCGTGCATCGACGAGTGTCCGGTGGACTGCATCTACGAGGGCGACCGGATGCTCTACATCCACCCCGACGAGTGCGTGGACTGCGGCGCCTGCGAGCCGGTCTGCCCGGTGGAGGCCATCTACTACGAGGACGACGTCCCGGACAAGTGGAAGGACTTCTACAACGCCAACGTGGAGTTCTTCTCCGACCTGGGCAGCCCCGGCGGCGCCGCCAAGACCGGCAAGATCAACAAGGACCACCCGCTCGTGGCGGCCCTGCCCCCCCAGGGCGAGTGAGCACGGTCCGGCTGCCGGACTTCCCCTGGGACGCACTGGCCCCGGCGCGTGCCCGCGCCGCCGAGCACCCCGACGGCGTCGTCGACCTCTCGATCGGCACGCCGGTCGACCCCACCCCGCCGCTGCTGGGTGATGCGCTGGCCGCGGCCGGCGACGCCCCGGGCTACCCGACGGCGCTGGGCACCGCCGACGTCCGGCGGGCGGCGGCCGGCTGGCTCTCCCGGCGGCTCGGGGTGCAGCTGGCCGACCCGTTCGGCGCCGACCCGTCGGTGATCCCGACGGTCGGCTCCAAGGAGCTGGTGGCGCTGCTGCCCACGCTCCTCGGGCTGCAGGGGTCCGGCACGGTGGTCCTCCCGGAGGTCGCCTACCCGACCTACGAGGTGGGCGCGGTCGTCGCAGGCCTGCAGGTGCTGCGCACCGACACCCCGCCGGCCCACCCGGGCGACGCCGTCCTGGTCTGGCTCAACTCGCCGGGCAACCCGCACGGCCGGGTGCTCACCGACGACGAGCTGCGGGCGTGGGTCGCCTGGGGACGGGCGCACGGGGTGCCGGTCGTGGCCGACGAGTGCTACATCGAGCTGGGCTGGGACGTCGTCCCGCGCTCGGTGCTGCACCCCGACGTCGCCGGCGCCGACCACACCGGCCTGCTGGCCGTGCACTCGCTGTCGAAGCAGTCGACGGCGGCCGGCTACCGCGCGGGCCTGCTCTCCGGCGACCCGGCGCTGGTCCGCCGGGCGTGGGAGGTCCGCCGGCACCTCGGCCTGCTGGTGCCCACCCCGGTGCAGGCGGCGATGGCCGCCGCGCTGGCCGACGACGCGCACGTCGCCGTCCAGCGGGAGCGCTACCGCCGCCGCCGGGACAGGCTGGCCGCCGCGGTGCGGGCGTCGGGTGCTCGGGTCGACCACTCCGAGGCCGGGCTCTACCTCTGGGTCAGCCGCGACGAGGACTGCTGGACGACGATCGACTGGCTCGCCGGCCGGGGGATCGTGGCCGCGCCGGGCAGCTTCTACGGGCCCGCCGGGAGCCGGCACGTGCGGATGGCGCTCACCGCGACCGACGAGCGGATCGACGCCGCCGTGGAGCGGCTGATGAAGGACCCCCCTGCCCCCCGCCGTTCGCAGGCTCACGGCGGGCCCCTGCAGGGGGGCCGTTAAGAGCTCGCCGCGGCGCGGTGGCCGGCCGGGCTGACCCCGGTGACCCGCTTGAACGCCGTGCTGAGCGCGAACGGGGTGGCGTACCCGACCCGCCGGGCGATGCCGGCGACGGTGAGCGCGGGGTCGGCGAGCAGGTCGGCGGCCAGCGCGATCCGCCAGCCGGTGAGGTAGCTCATCGGGGGCTCGCCCACGAGGTCGGTGAAGCGCCGGGCCAGCGTGGCCCGGGAGACCCCGACCGCGGACGCCAGCGAGCCGACCGTCCACGGTTCGGCCGGGCGGTCGTGCACCAGGCGGAGCGCGGGACCCACCACCGGGTCGCCGTGCGCCAGGTACCAGCCCGGTGCACCGGTGCCGGGCTGGGCGGCCCAGGCCCGCAGCGCGCTGACCAGGGCGACGTCGAGCAGCCGGTCCAGCACCGCCTCCTGGCCGGGGGCGTCCCGGGCCATCTCCGCGGCCAGCAGCCCGGTGACCGCGGCGGTGGCCTCGTCGGGCGGGACGACGACCAGCGCTGGCAGCGCCCGGACCAGCCGCTCGCCGACGGCGCCGGGCACGGTGTAGGTGCCGGTCAGCAGGGTGGTCTCCCCGTCGGCGTCGTTGCCCCAGGCGCGGGTGCCGAGGCCGGCCATCACCGCGGCGCCCAGCGGGGTGCACACCTGGCCCGGCCCGATCGCCACCTGCGGGGCCGTCGCCGGGTCGTCGGCCACCGTGTAGGGCTCCGGTCCGCGCAGCAGGGCGACGGCGCCGGTGCCCAGCCGCTCGGCCCGCCCGCCGATGAGCACCCACGCCGTCCCGCGGAGCACGGCCAGCACCGTCAGCGGCGCCTCGTCGGCGATCCGCATCGACCAGGGGGCGCGGAGCACCGAGCGCAGCAGGAAGGCGCCGCTGGCCCGCGGGCCGTTCAGCAGTGCGGCCACGGCGTCCACGATGCCGAACCTAGACGCTCGCGCATGTCCTCGGGCGTCTCGACGATGGCCCGTCTCGACGCGGACCGCTGGACTGGGTCCATGACACGAGAGCTGACGTTGGTGACGGGCGGCACCGGTACGACCGGTCGCCGCGTGGTGGAGCGACTGGCGGCGCGGGGGGCGCAGGTGCGGGTGGCCTCACGGCACAGCGCCTGCATGCTGGACTGGGAGGAGCCGAGCACCTGGGCGCCGGCGCTGGCCGGGGCGACCCGGCTGTACCTAACCTACGCGCCGGACCTGGCCGTGCCGGGGGCCGCGGACACCCTGGCGGCCTTCACGGAGAGCGCGGCGGCCGCCGGGGTGCGGCGGGTCGTGCTGCTCTCCGGCCGCGGTGAGCCGGGCGCGCAGGCCGCCGAGCGCGCGGTGCGGGCCGTCGCCGACAGCGCCGGGGTAGAGCTGACGGTGCTGCGGTGCAGCTGGTTCGTGCAGAACTTCACCGAGGGCCAGTTCGCCCCCTCGCTGCAGGCCGGGGAGCTGGCCCTGCCGGTCGGCGACGTCGTCGAGCCGTTCCTGGACGCCGACGACGTGGCCGACGCGGCGGTCGCGGCCCTGCTGGAGGAGGGCCACGCGGGCCGGACGTACGAGCTGACCGGGCCGCGTGCGCTCGGCTTCGCCGAGGCGGTGCGGGAGTGCGCCGCGGCGATGGGTCGGGCGGTCACCTTCCAGCAGGTGCCGCCGGCCGCGTTCCGGGCGGCGCTGGCCGCCGACGGGGTGCCGGACGACGTCCTGGACCTGCTGGCCCACCTGTTCACCGAGGTGCTCGACGGGCGCAACTCCCGGACGACGGACGGCGTGCAGCAGGTGCTCGGGCGCCCGCCCACCGACCTGGCGACCGCGGTGCGGCGCAGCGCGGCGTCGGGGTGCTGGGCGTGAGCGTCCGCGGCGTCGTCCTGCTGGCGACCGGGCTCGGTGCGGCCCTCGTGGCCGGGGCCTTCGCCGTCTTCAGCCTGATGGTGATGCCGGCCCTCAAGGCGCTGCCCGGGGCGACTGGCATCGCCGCCATGCAGTCGGTGAACCGCACCGCGGTGCGGCCGGTGTTCATGACGCTGCTGTTCGGGACGGCGCTGCTGTGCCTGGTCGTCGGCGGCTGGGAACTCGCCGGCGGTCGCCGGCCGGCGGTGCTGGTCGGGGTGGGGGTGTACCTGGTCGGCGTCGTCGGGGTGACCGTGCTGGCGAACGTGCCGCTCAACGACGCGCTGGCCCGGGCCGACGGGACGGCGGTCGCCCAGTGGACGGACTACCTGCGCCAGTGGACGGCGTGGAACACGGTGCGGGCGGTGGCGTCGCTGGCCGCCGCGGCGCTGCTGGTCGTCGTCCTGGTCGGTGCGGAGTGAGCTCAGTCGAGGTGAAGCTGGAGGGGCAGGGCGAAGGCGCTCGGGGTGGTCTCCCAGCCCGAGCCCGGCGTCCACCGCCAGCCGTCCATCACCACGGCGGTGAGCTGGAACCGCTCGGCGTGCGCCACCGCCCAGCTCGCCTCCGGCCAGCCCGCGCCGGCCACCGAGACCACGCCGTCCTCCAGGGTCGGCGTGCCGGCCTCCCGGCGCACCGCGTCGGTGATCGCGGGAGCCCGCTCGGCCACCGGGGCGACGCCGGCAGCCGGGGTGAAGCTGCAGGAGAACTGGCCGGGCTGGTCCGACAGGAGCACCGGGGCCAGGCTCTCCGCCATCCCGGTCCACTGCCGGTAGGCGAGCGGGAACGCGCTGCGCTGCACGGCGTCTGCGACGGTCGTCAGGTCGCCGGTCTCCCAGCCGGGCACCTCGACGAGGTGGTCGAAGAACTTCCCCGCCGCGTACACCGGGTCCTGGACCTGCTCCGGGGACCCCCAGCCCTGCGAGGGCCGCTGCTGGAACAGCCCGAGGGAGTCGCGGTCGCCGTAGTCGAGGTTGCGCAGCCGGGACTCCTGCTGGGCGGTGGCCAGCGCGATCACCGTGGCCCGCGGCGGCAGCCCGCGGGAGCGGGCCACGGCTGCGATGGTCGCGGCGTTGGCGCTCTGCTCGGTGGTCAGCGCCAGGTCGGAGCCGGGGACCGAGCAGCCGGCCGCGCGCGCCGGCGCCTCGTCGTCCGTGCGGTGCTGCCAGGTCAGCCCCACGACCGCGATCAGCACCGCGAGCACGGCGAACGGCACCAGCGACCGGCCCGGACCCCGGCGGCGCCGGCGCGCCGGTGGCCGGGCGGGCCGGACCGGTGGCCGGCGGCTCACGACCGGGGTGCTCGCCATCGTGGTCGATGGTAGGTGGGGGAGCGCGGGCGGCCGGGGACTCGCTGTCCCCGCGCGGCGGCCCGCACTACCCTGCCCCGGACGCCGGGAGCGGTCCCGGCACGACCACGGGGAGCCCGCCCATGCCCACTGACCTGCTGCTCCCGGGGATCGCCGCGACCGCGGTGCCCACCGCCCGGCTGACCCAGCAGGTGCTGCACGCCGAGGGGGTCGACCCCTCCGGTGGCGGCGACGCGCTGCTCTTCGTGCACGGCAACGTCAGCTCGGCGGCGTTCTGGCAGCCGCAGCTGCTCACCCTCGACCCGAGCTGGCGACCGCTCGCGGTCGACCTGCGCGGCTTCGGCGGCACCGACCCGCTGCCGGTCGACGCCCGGCGCGGGGTGCGGGACTGGGCCGACGACCTCGGCGCCCTCGTCGACGCGCTCGGCCTGGACCGCGTGCACCTGGTCGGCTGGAGCATGGGCGCGGGCGTCGTCCTCCAGCGGCTGCTCGACGACCCGGCCCGGGTCGCCTCCGTCGCGCTGGTGGCGCCGGTGTCGCCCTACGGCTTCGGCGGCACGGTCGGCCACGACGGGCAGCGGGTGCACCCCGACGGCACCGGTTCCGGTGCCGGCGCCGCCAACCCGGACTTCGTCGCCGCGCTGGCCGCAGGGGACACCTCGGCCGACTCGCCGTCCAGCCCGCGGTCGGTGCTGCGCGCGTTCTACGTGGCGCCGGGCTCGCTGCCGCTGGACCCGCAGCTGGAGGACGTCTTCGTCGGCTCGATGCTCACCACCCGCACCGGCGCCGACCACTACCCGGGCGATGCGGTGGCGACGTCGGACTGGCCCGGGACGGCGCCGGGGGAGCGCGGCGTCCTGAACACCATGGCGCCGACGGTGCTGGACCTGTCGGCGATCACCGAGCTGCCGGTGCGGCCGCCGGTGCTGTGGGTCCGCGGCGACGCCGACGCGATCGTGTCCGACGCCTCGGTCTTCGACCTGGCGCACCTCGGGTCGCTCGGTGCGGTCCCGGGCTGGCCGGGGGACGCCGTGTTCCCGGCCCAGCCGATGGTCACCCAGACCCGCTCGGTCCTCGACCGCTACGCCGCCAGCGGCGGGAGCTACCGCGAGGTGCTGCTGCCCGGGGTGGGGCACTCACCGCACGTCGAGCGCCCGCAGGAGTTCGCCGTCGCGCTGCTGGAGCACCTCACCCACCCGGCCCTGGCCCCGTCCAACACCCCCGAGACCCCCGGCCCCGACGACCTCTGACGTGCTTTCGCGCGCGAAACCGCGTGTGCTTTCGCGCGCAAAAGCACACGCGTGGCTCAGTTCGCGTGGAGGGCGGCGTTGAGGGAGCCCCAGTCGCCGTTGCGGGGCAGGGCCTCCAGGGCGCCGCTGACCGAGTTGCGGCGGAAGAGCAGCCCGTCGCGGCCGGAGAGCTCGCCGGCCTTGACCGAGGACCCGTCGGGCAGGACCACCTTGGACCCGGCGGTGACGTAGCAGCCGGCCTCCACGACGCAGCCGTCGCCGAGGGAGATGCCGATGCCGGCGTTGGCGCCCAGCAGGCAGCCCTTGCCGATCGAGATGACCTGCTTGCCGCCGCCGGACAGCGTGCCCATGATCGAGGCGCCGCCGCCGATGTCGGAGTCGGCGTCGACGACGACCCCGGCGCTGATCCGGCCCTCGACCATCGACGGGCCCAGCGTCCCGGCGTTGTAGTTGACGAAGCCCTCGTGCATGACGGTGGTGCCCTCGGCCAGGTGCGCGCCCAGCCGGACCCGGTCGGCGTCGGCGATGCGGACCCCGGCGGGGACGACGTAGTCGACCATCCGCGGGAACTTGTCCACGCCGAAGACGGTGAGGTGCCCGCCGGCGGCGACCCGGGTCCGGGCGCGGACGGCGTCCAGCTCGGTGGCCAGCACCGGGCCGGCGCTGGTCCAGGCGACGTTGGCGAGCAGGCCGAAGACGCCGGTCAGGTCGATGCTGCGCGGCCGGACGAGCCGGGCGGACAGCAGGTGCAGCCGCAGGTAGACGTCGTACGCGTCGACCGGCGGGGCGGAGAGGTCGGCGATCGTCGTGGAGACGGCGATGACCTGCACCCCGCGGGCCTCGTCGCTGCGGACCAGGCCGGAGTAGTCGGGGCCGAGCAGCCCCTCCAGCTCCAGGACGCCGATCTGCTGGGTACCGGTCTCGCCCTGGTCGGCGCTGCTCAGCGCGGGGGTGGGGTACCAGGTGTCCAGCACGGTCCCGTCGGCGGTCAGGGTGGCCAGCCCGACGCCGTTGGCACCGGTGGTCTGCTCTGCGCTCGTCACGGCGTGCACGGTACCCAGGGGCCGTGGCGGCCCGGGGAGGGACGACCCGGTCCTCCTAGACTCGGCCGCGTGAGCGACCCGTTGCCCGAGCTCGACCTGACCGCCGACGTCCTCACCCTCACCCGCCGGCTCGTCGACGTCCCCTCGGTGTCCGGGGACGAGCGGTCGCTGGCCGACGCCGTCGAGACGGCGCTGCGCGGGCTCGGCGGCCTCGAGGTCGAGCGGGTCGGCGACGCCGTGCTGGCCCGGACGAACCTGGACCGGGACACCCGGATCGTGCTCGCCGGGCACCTGGACACGGTGCCCGTCGCCGGCAACCTGCCCAGCCGGCTGGACAGCGTCGACGGCCAGGAGCGGCTCTACGGCTGCGGCACCAGCGACATGAAGGCCGGTGACGCGGTGATGCTCCGGCTGGCGGCGCGCTTCGGCGTCCCCGGTGCCGAGCCGGCCCGCGACCTCACCTTCGTCTTCTACGACAACGAGGAGGTCGAGGCGGTCCGCAACGGGCTGGGGCGGGTCGCCCGGGAGCGCCGCGGCTGGCTGTACGGCGACCTGGCCGTCCTGCTCGAGCCCACCGACGGGGTCATCGAGGGCGGCTGCCAGGGCACCCTGCGGGTGGTGCTCACCGTGCCGGGCAGGCGCGCGCACAGCGCCCGCTCCTGGCTGGGCGTCAACGCCGTGCACGGCGCGGCGGGCGTGCTGGCCACCCTCGCCGGGTACGCCGCCCGGGAGGTGGAGATCGACGGCCTCACCTACCGGGAGGGGCTCAACGCGGTGCGGATCGAGGGTGGGGTCGCCGGCAACGTCGTCCCCGACGAGTGCCGGATCACCGTCAACTTCCGCTTCGCGCCCGACCGGGACGAGGACCAGGCGCTGGCGCACGTCCGCGAGGTCTTCGCCGACGCGCTGGCCGCCGGGGTCACCCTGGAGCTCACCGACTCCTCCGGGGGTGCGCTGCCCGGGTTGTCCGAGCCGGCGGCGGCGGACTTCGTCGCCGCGGTCGGGCAGCCGCCGCGGGCCAAGCTGGGCTGGACCGACGTCGCCCGGTTCGCCGCCTTCGGCATCCCGGCCCTCAACTACGGACCGGGCGACCCCAACCTGGCCCACACCGTCGACGAGCACGTCCGCACCGACCGGCTGCAGCCGGCCGAGGACGCCCTGATCGCCTACCTCAGCGGGAGTGACGCATGACGAGCGACGACGGTCACCGCCGCCGGCCGATCCGGCACCGCGGGGGGATCACCACCCGCGGTGGCGGGACGGACCCCGCCGCGGAGGGGACGACGACCGACCAGCGGCTGCTCGACCGGCGCAGTGGGAGTGACTGGGTGCACACCGACCCGTGGCGCGTGCTGCGGATCCAGTCCGAGTTCGTGGAGGGCTTCGGCCTGCTCGCCGAGCTGCCGCGCGCGGTGAGCGTGTTCGGCAGTGCCCGTACCCCCCGGGGCTCGGAGTACTACGAGGTCGGCGTCCAGCTCGGCGCCGCGCTCGCCGAGGCCGGCTACGCGGTGATCACCGGCGGTGGCCCCGGCGCGATGGAGGCGGCGAACAAGGGCGCCTGCGACGCCGGCGGCATGTCGGTCGGGCTGGGCATCGAGCTGCCGTTCGAGCAGGAGCTCAACGAGTGGGTCGACGTCGGCATCCTGTTCCGCTACTTCTTCGTGCGGAAGACCATGTTCGTCAAGTACGCACAGGCGTTCGTGATCCTGCCCGGCGGCTTCGGCACCCTCGACGAGCTGTTCGAGGCCCTGACCCTGGTCCAGACCCGCAAGGTCACCCGGTTCCCGGTCATCCTGTTCGGCTCCGCCTACTGGTCGGGGCTGGTCGACTGGATCCGCACCTCGATGCTGGCCCAGGGCACGGTCAGCGAGGCCGACCTGGAGCTGCTGCACGTCACCGACGACGTCGCCGAGGCGGTCGCGCTCATCCAGGCCGCGGACGCCGCCCGGGCGCAGCACGCCGACGAGCCGCCGCCCGGCGACGCGGTGCCCGACCCGCTGACCGTCGACGACTGACCGTGGCCGGCGTCGTCTTCGTCCTCGGTCTGCTGGTGGTCGGCGGGCTGCTCTTCCTCGGTGCGTCGCTGCTGCTCGGCCGGGGGGAGACCCAGCCACCCGCCGAGGTGGGCCGCTCGCCGGTGGAGCTGCCCGACGACCGGCCGGTGGTCGGGGACGACGTCCGGGCGTTGCGCATCTCGGTGGCCCTCCGCGGGTACCGGATGAGCGAGGTCGACTGGCTGGTCGACCAGCTGGCGCAGGTCCTCGACGAGCGGGACGCCGAGATCGCCCGGCTCCGGGCGGGCACCGACCGGCCGGCCGCCGCCGTCCCACCCGACCCGGCGCGGTCCGACGCCGAGGACACCGACCCGGAGGGCGTCCCCGTGCCCGCCGTCGACGAGGAGGACCGGACCGGTGCCTGAGCTGATCGAGCAGGTCGACGTGGACGCACCGCCCGAGCAGGTCTGGGCGGCGCTGGTGGACTGGGACCGGCAGGGCGAGTGGATGGCGCTGACCGACGTCCGGGCGGTGGACGGCGACGGGCAGGGCGTCGGTGGCCGGCTGTCCGCGGTGACCGGGGTCAAGCTGCCCGGCCTCCGGCGGGTCGGCGTGCTGGACACCATGCTCATCACCGCGTGGGAGCACCCGCGCCGCGTCGACGTCCGGCACACCGGCCGGGTGGTCCGCGGCACCGGCACCTTCGAGGTGCGGCCGCGCGCCGGTGGCGGCTCGACGTTCGTCTGGACCGAGGGGCTGGACCTGCCGCTCGGGGCGCTCGGCCGGGCCGGCTGGCCGCTGGTCCGGCCGCTGATGTCGGCCGGGGTGCGCTTCTCGCTGCGCCGGTTCGCCCGGTTCGCCCGCGACCACCGGGGCTGAGCCGGTCAGGCCGGCACGGTCGCGGCCCGCACCGCCTCCCGCGAGACGTACCACTGCCGCCACAGCAGCGCCGCCACCGCCAGGTGCACCACCGTGCCGCCGTTGTACATCAGCTGCGCCCCGGCCTCAGCCTCGGTGAAGCCGGCGGGGGGAGCGGCGTAGAGGGACTTCGCCAGCACGTCGTGCGCGGCCATCCCGGCGGCGAGGGCGACGGCGCGGGCCACCACCCCGCGCCGGTGCGCGATGGGCTCCACTGCCAGGACGGCGGTGGTCGCCAGCCACCCGGTGAGCAGCACGTGCGCCGACACCAGCAGGTGCAGGACCGGGGAGTGCATCGCCGCCATCAGCAGCCCGCTCCGGTAGAGCACCCAGGTGCCCGCGACGTTGAGGCCGGTGGCGACGAAGGGGTCGGTGAGGAGCCGGGCCGGCGCGGAGCGCAGCAGCCGGCTCACCCGCCGGGCGGCGCCGACCGGCAGCACGCGCAGCAGCAGCGTCACCGGCCGGGCGAGGGCCAGGGCGAGCGGCGCGACCATGCCCAGCAGCAGGTGACCGGCCATGTGGGCGTGCAGGTCCGTGTGCGCCGCCGCCGGCGGGCCAGTCAGGGCGGCGACGACGCAGCCGCAGCCGAGCAGCCAGCTCGCCGTCCGGCCGACCGGCCAGGACCGCCGGTCGCGCGCGACCGCGGCGACGTACAGCGCCGCGGCCGCCGCCGCGAGCAGCCAGGTCACCGGGCGGGCCGCGCGCGGGCGCGCCGCAGCAGCAGCGCCCCGACCAGCGCGAGGAGCACGCCCCCGCCGGTCCAGAGCAGGTCGTAGCCGGTCAGGTCGACGCCGTAGCGCACCTGGTGGACCCGCAGCAGCTTGTGGTCGACCACGCCGTCCCAGGTCTGGAAGCCCCCGGCGCCCAGCAGCACCGCGCCCCACCAGGCCAGGGCGTCGAACGCCTGCCGCCGGCGGAGGTCGGCGAGCAGGGCCAGCCCGGCGACGGTGGCCGACCAGGTGGCCGCGTGCAGCAGTCCGTCGGACACCAGGCCGGCGGTGCCCGAGGCCCGGTCGTAGAAGTGGTGCCAGTGCAGCAGCTGGTGGAACACGATCTCGTCGACCGCGCCCATCGCCCCCGCGCCGAGCAGCAGCCCGGAGACCACCAGCCGCCGGCGGCTGCCCGGGACCGTCTGCGGTGCGCTCACGGGCAGCGGGCTACCCGGGCCGGCGGTCAGGGAACCCGGGACCGCCGGACGGCGACGACGGCCCAGACCGCGGCGACCACCCACACGGCCAGCGCGACCAGCAGCAGGTCCCGGCCGTAGTCGCGGGGCAGGAACGAGTCGTTGGCCGGGTCGGCGCCGAAGCCGAGCACGAACGGCAGTGCCACCAGGGTCAGCACCCCGGTGACCGCGGCGGCCACCACCACCGGGGGGCGGGCCGCGCGCGGCAGCAGGCGGGTCGACAGCCAGCCCAGCCCGATCCAGACCGGCGCGAGCACCAGGTCGTGCAGCAGCGCGCTGCCGACGAACCAGGTCAGCCAGGAGGCCAGCGGGACCCGGCCGCCCGCGGTGAGCAGCCCGTGCGCCCCGTAGACCACCGCGGCCAGCCCGGGCAGCAGGAACAGCCAGCGCCACCAGGGCGTCAGCGCGCTCGTCGCCGGCCGGCGCGGGTCCGAGGCGTAGGGGTCGTCGAGCCCGGCGGCCCGGTCGTCGGTGGCCCGGCCGGCCTCGTCGGCGAGGCTCACGCGCCGATCCCGCCGCGGCCCGGGGCCACCCGGGTGACCCACTTGGTCTGCATGACGCCCGGCCGGTTGGGGGCGATCAGCCGCACCGGGTAGCCGTGGTCGGGCGCGAGCTCCGCACCGTCGAGCCGCAGCGCGAGGAGCGTGCGCGGGCTGCGGGCGTGCGGTGCCGACACCGTGGACACCCGGTACAGCCCACCGGTCTGCAGCGACTCGACGGTCACCTCGGAGTCCCGCGGCAGCCCGGCCGCCTCCAGCAGGTCGCCGAGCCGGACGCCGGACCAGGTGGCGTTCGAGCTCCACCCCTCCACGCAGGTGATCGGCAGCCGCTCGGTGCGCTGCGGGAACCCCTGCAGGTCGGCCAGCGACAGCTCGAGCCGGCGCGGCCCCTCGACCACCAGCCGGTAGTCCGGGCCGACGTCCGTGGTGCCGGCCCTCGCGGCGGTCTGCCGCACGGGCAGCCCCTGCGGGCCGACGCCGGGGATGCGCGGGCTGAGCACCGACACCTGCGCCAGCGGCGAGAGCGTCTGCCCGACGGTGGTCAGGGTGACCGCGCCGACGCCCAGCCCGGCGGCGAGCACGAACGCCCGCCGGGGGACGCCGCCGCTCTCGGCGGCGTCGTCCACGGCCGCGCGCTCGGCGGCCTGCTCCCCGGTGAGCCCGGCCGCGGCGCCCGGTGACCCGCGCCGGGCCAGCCCGCGGCGGATCTCCGGGGCCTTGGCGCCCACGTGCACCGCGACCGCGCCGATCGCCAGCCAGCCGGTCCAGTAGTGCGTCGTGGTGAAGAAGAAGCCGAACGGGTACCACTCGGCGATGTTGATCAGGCCGGTCAGCAGCTGCATGGTGCTCGCGCCGACCAGCACCAGCACCGACAGCCGGCTGACCGCGCGGGCCGGCGACCCGGCCGGCGGCCACTCGAAGAGCTTCGGGTAGACCGTCCACAGCTTCACCAGCAGCAGCGGGATCGAGGCCAGCCCGGTGGCCACGTGCAGCCCCTGGGTGACCCGGTACAGCCAGGACGGCGACGCCGGCCAGCTGAACCAGCCCGGCGGCTGCTGCACCCAGTGGCTGATCAGCCCGGTGAGGAAGCAGACCGCGAAGGCGGCACCCAGGAAGGCGCCGGTGCGGGCCGCGCGCCGCTCGGAGTGCAGCGGGCTGGGGAACGCGCCGCGCCGGAACGGGCCGCGGCGCAGCTGCTCCGGGGGTGCGGGCAGCCGGGCGCCGAGCACCCGGTCCAGCGCGGAGGTCACGTCCGGGTCGCCAGCACGTCGGCGACGACCCGGCGGGTGCGGCTGCCCTCGGGGCACTCGGCGGCCACCGAGACGGCGTCCGGGAAGTGGTCGATGTCGGTGAGCTCCGGGAGGTCGAGCACGGTCAGCCCGGCCTGCTCGAGCGCGGCCCGGGTGCGCACCGCGGTGTCCTCGCGCGACATCGGGACGGCGGGCAGCACCAGGGCCGCAGCCGCGGCGTGCAGGCCCAGCGCCCACCAGCCGCCGTCCGGGGCGGTGCCGAGCACCGCCGTCCCCGGTCCTGCGGTGACCAGCCGGTCCAGGGCCGCGGCGAGCAGCCCCGGGGTGACCTGCGGGGTGTCCATCCCGATGAGCAGCGTGGGCAGGTCGCCGTCCGGGCCGGCCATGGCGTCGGCGAAGGCGTGCGCCAGCCGGGTGCCCAGGTCGCCCTCGACCTGCGGGACGACGACGCAGCCGGACAGGTCCAGCTCGCCGGGGGCGCCGTCCAGCGCGACCACCCGGCGCTGCACCGGGGTGCCGCGGACGGTGTCCAGGGTGTCGCCGACCGCGGCCGCCGCGATCTGCGCGGCCTGCTCGGGCGTGCACGGCGGGGTCAGCCGGGTCTTGCTCCGGCCCGGCACCGGCGCCTTGGTGATGACCAGCAGCTGGGTCATCGCGCCAGCACCTCGCGCATGTCCCGGATGGTGCGGAGGGTGCCGAGCACCGTGCCGGTCACCTTCGACTTCGTCCCCTCGGCGCGCGGGGCGTAGTCGACGTCCACCTCGACGATCCGCCAGCCGGCGTCGGCGGCGCGGGTGACCATCTCCAGCGGGTAGCCGAAGCGGCGGTCGGTGATGCCGAGGGCGAGCAGCGCCTCCCGGCGGCCGGCGCGCATCGGGCCCAGGTCGTGCAGCGACCGGCCGGTGCGGCGGCGCAGCATCAGCCCGAGCGCGGTGTTGGCCACCCGGGCGTGCACCGGCCAGGCGCTGCGGCGCGTGGGCCGGCGGCGGCCGAGCACCAGGTCGGCCTCCCCGGCGAGCACCGGGCCGGCGACGCGGGGCAGCTGGGCGGGGTCCATCGAGGCGTCGGCGTCGCAGAAGCAGACGACGTCGGCGGTGGCGGCCTCCAGCCCGGCGTGCGCCGCAGCCCCGAACCCGCGCTGCGGGACGGTCACCACGGTGGCGCCGAGGTCGAGCGCGATCTGGGCGGACCCGTCGGTGGAGCCGTTGTCGGCGACGATCGCGCGGTAGCCCGCGGGCAGTCGGGGGAGGACCTGGGGGAGCGCCCCGGCCTCGTCGAGGCAGGGGAAGACGACGTCCGGCACGGACGGACGGTAGCCGTGGTCGGTGGTCATCGCCCGGACTTCGTCGGCAGGGCGGCTGCCGGATGTGTCAGACGGCGGTGAGCCCCTCGCGGGCGGTCAGTGCGCCGGCGCGCCCTTCCCGGCCCCTCGCCGGTGCACCACGGTCATGACCGCCACGATCAGCGCGCCGACGACCAGGCCGAGCAGCGCGCTGGCGAACGTGTTGACCAGCCAGCCGACGACCCCGCCGAGCGCGCCGGTGGCGTCGTGCGCCGCCTCCTCCAGGTGGTGCACGACGTCGTACAGCCCGTGCCAGCCCAGGTCGTCGGTGCCCACCAGCAGGATGTGGCCGCCGACCCACAGCATCGCGGCGGTGCCGATCACGGTGAGCGCGGTGAGCAGCTTCGGCATGCCCTTGACCAGCCCCCGGCCCAGCGTGGCGATGCCGCCGTTGGACCGCTGGGACAGGTGCAGTCCGACGTCGTCCATCTTCACGATCAGGCCGACGACGCCGTAGACCAGCACGGTGATCCCCACCGCCACGATGGCCAGGATGACCGCCCGCGACCAGAAGCCCTGGTCGACCACCTCGTTCAGCGAGATGACCATGATCTCCGCGGACAGGATGAAGTCGGTGCGCACGGCTCCGGTGACGATGGTCTTCTCGTCCGGCAGCGCCTCCTCGACCGCGGCGTGGGTGTCCTCGTGGTGCTTCACCCGGTGCCAGATCTTCTCCGCGCCCTCGTAGCAGAGGTAGGCGCCGCCGAGCATGAGGATCGGCGTCAGCAGCCAGGGCAGGAACTCGCTGAGCAGCAGGATCGCCGGCAGGATGATCAGCAGCTTGTTGCGCAGCGAGCCCAGCGCGATCCGCCGGATGATCGGCAGCTCGCGGTCGGCGTTGAGCCCGTGCACGTACTGCGGCGTGACCGCCGTGTCGTCGACGACGACACCCGCGGCCTTGACGCTCGCGCGCCCGGCCGCGGCTCCGATGTCGTCGATCGAGGCGGCGGCCGCACGGGCCAGCACCGCCACGTCGTCCAGCAGGGCCACCAGTCCACCAGCCACGCGAGGTCCTCCTGATCGGTCGGCACCGGTGTGCCGTCGCCCCTGGATGGTGGCCGGTCGGGCCCCTCTTGTGCCTGGCAACCATCTCCGCGGGCCTCCCGCCGGGCCTCGATGGCCGGCTGCGCGGCGCCCACCTACGCTCGCTCCCCGTGAGCGCCGTGCTGTCCGACCCGCCCGCGCAGGCGGCTCCGGACCGCCGCTCCCGCGGGTGGCTGCCGCTGCTCGCGGTGCTGGTCGTGGCGGCGTTCGTGCTGGTCGTGGGCCGGATCGGGCGCCGGCTGACGCTCGACGGGACGGTGCTGCACCTGCTCGGCGGCTGGGTGCTGCGCGGCCAGTTCGACGTGGTGTGGTCCGCGCGGGTGTGGTTGCCCGTCGTGGTCGCGCTGGCCGGGGTCCTCCTCGGCCCGGCGCTCGCCGCCCGGCTGCCGTGGCGCGCTTTGCTGCCCGGTTCGGCGCTGGCGGCGGCCGGCTGGGCGGTGGCGCTGGCCCAGACCTCGGGGCCCGACCGGCTGACCGCCCCGCTGGACGTCGTCTACGAGTACCCGCACGACGTGCCCCGGGTCGGGTCGATCAGCGCCTTCCTCTCCGGGTTCGTCGACTCGGTGCCGGCCGACTCCGCCGACCCCTGGACCACCCACGTCGCCGGCCACCCGCCCGGGGCGCTGCTGGCCTTCGTGCTGCTGGACCGGGTCGGCCTGACCGGGCTGGGCTGGGCGGCGGCGATGTGCATCGCCGGCGGCGCGCTGGCGGTGCCGGCCGTGCTGGTCGGGGTGCGCGCCGTGGCGGGGGAGGGCCCGGCCCGCCGGTGCGCACCGTTCCTGGTGTTCGCGCCGGTGGCGCTGTGGGTGGCGACCAGCGCCGACGCGCTGTTCGCCGGGGTCGCCGCCTGGGGGGTCGCGCTGCTGGCGGCGGCCGCGGCGCGGGCACCGGGCCGCGGGTCCGACGTCCGGGCGCTGGCCGGGGGGCTGCTGCTCGGCCTGGCGCTGTTCCTGTCCTTCGGGCTGACCGCGCTGGGCCTGGTCGTGCTCGCCGTCGTCGGGGTGCACCGCGGCCGGCTCGGCTGGGGCGGCGTCGTCCGGGTGCTGGGGGTGGGCGCGGTCGGCGTCCTGGTCGTGGTGGCGGCGTTCGCCGTCGGCGGCTACTGGTGGGTCGACGGCTTCTCCGCCGCGGGTGCCCGGGTGCGCTCGGGGCCTTCGTACGCCGACCGGCCGCTGGGGTTCTTCCTGGTCGCCAACCTGGCCGCGGCCGCGCTGGCGCTGGGCCCGGCCGCCGTCGCCGGGCTCGCCTCGCTGCGCCGCACCCGGCTCGCGCTGCTGCCGCTGGCCGCGCTCGCCGGCATGCTGGCCAGCGACGTCTCGGGCCTGGTGCGCGGGGAGACCGAGCGGATCTGGCTGCCGTTCTACGTGTGGGTGCTCGCCGCCACCGCGTTCCTCCCGCCGCGCCAGCGCCGGGTGTGGCTGCTGCTGTCGGCGGTCCTGGCGATCGGCATCGAGGTCGTCGTCCGCACGGAGTGGTGACCCGGCGGGCTTTCGGTACAGAAAGCCCAGGGCTTCCTGTACCGAGAGCTCCGGGCTTCCGGTGCGGAAAGCCCGGGGGAGGAGCGTCGGACCCGGCGGCCATGATGTCCCGGTGACGACGGGAGGACGCCGGTGAGCCGCCGCGGGTGGGTGCTGTTCGTGGCGATGGCGGTGATCTGGGGCGTGCCCTACCTGCTCATCAAGGTCGCCGTCGACGACTTCACCCCGGTGGTCCTGGTCTTCCTGCGCTGCGTGATCGGCGCCGTGCTGCTGCTGCCGTGGACGCTGGCCCGCGGCCACCTGGGCGCCGCGCTCCGGCAGCACTGGCGGGCGCTGCTGGTGTTCACCGTGCTGGAGATGACCGCCCCCTGGCTGCTGCTCTCCTGGGCCGAGCAGGACCTCTCCTCCTCGCTCACCGGGCTGCTGGTGGCCGGGGTGCCGTTCGTCGCGGCGCTCACCGCGCGGCTGGCCGGCGAGGACGACCGGCTGTCCCGGGTGCGCATCGCCGGCATGCTGCTCGGGGTCGTCGGCATCGCGCTGCTGCTCGGGCTGGACATCGGCGGGGGGCAGTGGACCGCGATCGGGGCGGTGGTGCTGGTCGTCATCGGCTACGCCACCGCGCCGATGGTGATCAGCCGCAAGCTCCCCGACGTCCCCGGGGTGACCGCCAGCGCCTTCGCGCTCGTGGTCACCGCCGTGGTCTACGCGCCGTTCGCGGTGCCGCAGCTCGGCGCGGCGGCCGACGCCCCGGCCGACGCCTGGCTCTCGGTGGTTGCGCTCGGGGTGGTCAGCACCGCGCTGGCCCTGGCGCTGTTCTTCGCCCTCATCCGCGAGGTGGGCCCGCAGCGGGCGCTGGTGATCACCTTCGTCAACCCGGCGGTCGCCGTCCTGCTGGGCGTGCTGCTGCTCGACGAGCCGTTCACCCTCGGGCTGGCGGTCGGGCTGCCGCTGGTGCTGGCCGGCTGCGTGCTGGCCACCCGCCGCAGCCCGGCCCGGACGACGTCGTCCGAGCTGGGCGACGTGGACGCCGCCGTCCCCTGAGGGTCAGGGGGCCGGGCGGAGGGGCGCGGTGGCGAACTCCCGCATGCCGTCGGCGAAGGTCACCTGCGCCCGGAAGCCCAGCTCCGCCTCGGCGCGCGCCGGGGAGGCGACCACGTGCCGGACGTCGCCGATCCGGTACTCGCCGGTGACCTCGGGTGCCGGGCCGCCGAACGCCTCGGCCAGCGCGCCGGCCATGTCGCCGACCGTGTGCGGCACGCCGGAGGCGACGTTGTAGGCCCGGAGCGCGGCCTCGGGCGGGGGAGCCGCCAGCGACGCCAGGTTGGCCTGCGCGACGTCGGTGACGTGCACGAAGTCCCGCTGCTGGCCACCGTCCTCGAACACCCGCGGTGCCCGGCCGGACTCCAGCGCGCTGCGGAAGATGGACGCGACCCCGGCGTAGGGGGTGTCGCGGGGCATGTGCGGGCCGTAGACGTTGTGGTACCTCAGCGCGATCGCGCCGCCGCCGGTCGAGCGGGCCCAGGCGGCGGCCAGGTGCTCCTGGGCCAGCTTGGTCGCGGCGTAGGTGTTGCGCGGGTCGGCGGGGGTGCCCTCGCCGACCTCGCCCCAGCTCAGCTGCCGGCCGCACACCGGGCAGGGCGGCTCGAAGCGGCCGGCGTCCAGGTCGTCCCGGCGGCGCGGCGCGGCCGGGACGACCCCGTGCTCCGGGCACTCGTAGCGGCCCTCGCCGTAGACCACCATCGAGCTGGCCAGCACCAGCCGGCCGACGTCCGCCCGGGCCATCGCGGCCAGCAGCACCGCCGTGCCGAGGTCGTTGATGCCGGCGTAGGCGGGCATGTCCTGCACGTCGACGCCCAGCCCGACCATCGCCGCCTGGTGGCACACCGCGTCGACCCCGGCGAGCGCCCGGTCGACCGTGCCGGCGTCGCGCACGTCCCCGGTCACCAGCTCCACGCCGTCCAGGCCGGGCACGCCGTCGGGGTAGCCGGGGTGCACGGCGGGCAGCAGGGCGTCGAGCACCCGCACCTCGTGCCCGGCCGCGCGGGCGGCGGCGACGACGTGCGAGCCGATGAAGCCGGCGCCGCCGGTGATCAGGATGTGCACGGGGAGACGCTAGCTTCGGGGCCGTGGAGCGCTGTGGCTGGGCGACGAGTGCACCGGAGTACGTGGCGTACCACGACGAGGAGTGGGGCCGGCCGCTGCACGGCGACGATGCCCTGTTCGAACGGGTCACCCTGGAGGCGTTCCAGTCCGGGCTGTCCTGGATCACCATCCTGCGCAAGCGACCGGCCTTCCGGGCGGCGTTCGCCGGCTTCCGGATCGAGGCGGTCGCCGGGTTCGGCGAGGACGACGTCGAGCGGCTGGTGGCCGACGCGGGCATCGTCCGCAACCGGGCCAAGGTGACCGCCGCCGTCCGCAACGCCCGGGCCGCGCGGGAGCTCCCGGAGGGGCTGTCGGCCCTGCTGTGGTCCTTCGCACCGACCGCGCAGCGGCCCCGGCCGCAGACCCTCGCCGACGTCCCCGCGACCAGCCCGGAGTCGGTGGCGATGGCCCGGGAGCTCAAGCGGCGGGGCTTCGCGTTCGTCGGGCCGACCACCGCCTACGCGCTCATGCAGGCCACCGGGATGGTCGACGACCACGTCGCGACGTGCTTCCGCGCAGGGGACACGGAGCCGGGCTGAGGGGTCCCGGTTGGTCGTTGGCCCCGGATACGGGATCATGGACGCAGTCCTGAGGCAGGAACAGTCGCCACACCACGGCCAGCAGGTGCGTGGGTGGCCGGTGAAGGAGGCACGCATGGCGGCCATGAAGCCGCGCACGGGTGAAGGTCCCCTCGAGGTCACCAAGGAGGGTCGCGGCCTGGTCATGCGCGTTCCGCTGGAGGGTGGCGGCCGGCTGGTCGTCGAGCTGTCCCCCGACGAGGCGACGGCCCTCTCCGAGGCGCTGAAGGGCGCAACCAGCTGAGCACCGCCGCGAGCCTGCCGCCCGGCAGCCCCGCGGACGACGTCACGGCCCCGGCCGCCGGCACCCTGCCGGCGACCGGGGCCGCGCCGTTCCCCCGGGTCGAGGTCGTCGCCGCGCTGCCGGAGCTGGGGGAGGACGACGTCCTGGCCGTGCCGGTCGGGGCGAAGGGGGCGCTGCCGGCGTGGCTCACCGCGGCCGCGGAGCCCCCGGTCGACCCGGGCTTCCTCGCCGGCGCCCTCGCCGACACCGGCAACGGCGGCAAGCCCGGCGGGATCACCAACGTGCCGGTGCCCGGCCGCCGGCCGCGCACCGTGGTCGCCGTCGGGGTCGGCGACGCCACCGTGCCGGAGCTGCGCTCCTACGTCTCGGTCGCCGTCCGCCGCAGCCAGACCCTGGCCGAGCACGGTGCGCGACGGCTGGTCCTGCCGCTGGACACCGGGGCCGCACCGGCCGGCGCCGACGAGGTGCGCGCCGCCGTCGAGACCGCCCTGCTGGCCGGCTACCGCTTCCGGGAGACCTCCGGCCCGCACCCGGTCCGGCTCGCCGCGGTGACGGTCGTCTGCGCCGACGCCGGGGACCCCGCCGTGGCCCGCGCCGGGGAGGCCGGGCAGGTGACCGCCGGGTCGGTCGCCTGGGCCCGCGACCTGGTCAACACCCCGCCGGGCACCGCGGACCCCGGCTGGCTCACCGAGCAGGCCCTCGGGCGGCTGCGCGGGCTGCCCGGCGTCACCGTCACCGTGCTCGGCCCCGCCGAGCTGGCCTTCGGCGGGTTCGGCGGGGTGCTCGCCGTCGGGGGCGGATCGGCCTCCCCGCCGCGGGTGGTGGTCGCGACGTACCGGCCGGCCGGCGGCAGCGGCCACCCGGTGCTGGTCGGCAAGGGCGTCACCTTCGACACCGGCGGCATCTCGATCAAGCCCAACGCCGGCATGCGGGACATGAAGACCGACATGGCCGGCGCCGCCGCGGTGCTGGCCGTCGTCGACGCGGCCGCACGGCTCGGGCTGCCCACGCCGGTCACCGCGGTGGCGCTGCTGGCGGAGAACACCGTCTCGGGCAGCAGCTACCGGCCGGCCGACGTCGTCCGGCACGTCGACGGGCGGACGACGGAGGTGCTGAACACCGACGCCGAGGGCCGGCTGGTGCTCGCCGACGGCCTCGCGCACGCCCGGCTGGCCCTGGGCGCGACGGTGCTGGTCGACGTCGCCACGCTCACCGGCGCCGTCCGGACGGCGCTGGGGGCGCGCACCGCCGGGCTGTACGCGAGCACCGACGGCCTGGCCGACGCGCTGCTCACCGCGGCCGGGCACGCCGGGGAGCCGTTCTGGCGGATGCCGCTGGCCGAGGAGCACGTCGGGCACCTGCGGGCGCAGCTGGACTCCGCGGTCGCCGACGCCAACAACGCCCCGGGCAACCCCGGGTCGACCACCGCCGCGCTGTTCCTGCAGGCCTTCACCGGCGGCCTGCCCTGGGCGCACCTGGACATCGCCGGCCCGGCGCGGTCGGGCAGCGACGACGCCGAGCTGGTGCGCGGCGGCACCGGCTTCGCCGCCCGCACGCTGCTGCGCTGGGTGGAGGCCGGGGCGCCGGCCGAGCTGCCGGAGCCGGTCGTCACCGACTGAGCACCCCGGCGTCCGGTTGGGCGCGGCGCGTCGTGGGCAGGGTCCCCGGAGAGCCGCGTCACCCCGATGCGACCGGTGCGAGGAGGAACGCCATGGGACTCATGGACAAGGCCAAGGACGCGATGAGCAACGAGCAGACCAGCGACAAGGTCCTCGACAAGGGCGAGCAGCTGGCCGACCAGAAGACCGGCGGCACGCACGACGCGCAGATCGACAAGGGCCGCGACCTGGCCGACGGCAAGCTCGGCACCGAGTAGCAGACCGGCGACGGCGGGACGGCGCCAGCGGGCGCCGTCCTGCGGTCGGTCGGGCAGGATCGGCGGGGTGACCGGCCCAGCAGAGCAGGACCTCCGTGGCGTCGTCTTCCCCGCGGGGGCCGACGGCCGGCGCAGCACCGCCACGCTCGGCCGGGCGGTGGTCGCCGACGCGCTGCGCCCGGTCGACCCCGCGGGCGCCCTCGCCGCCGAGCACGAGACGAACTGGCGGGCCGGGTACCTGACGCACGTCCGGCGGACCGTCGAAGCCGGGCTGGTCAGCCGGGAGGCGGCGCTGCAGGTCGCGACCGCGGGGCTGGACTCACTGCACCGCCGGATGCGGGTGGCCGGACCGGACGGCGAGACCGACCTCGCCGCCCTGGGCACCGCACCGGCCGGCCGGGAGCTGGCCACCGTCGAGGTCCACGGGGAGGCCGAGCCCGAGCGCGAGCTGTCGCTGCCCTTCGCCGGCCAGCGGCTGCGCGGCGATGCGCTGGACCGCCGGCTGACCGCCTGGGTCGACGCGGGCGTCGTCGAACCCAGCTGCGCCGACGCGGTGCGCACCGTGGCCGACCACCCGGAGTGGCTCGCGCTGCCCGGCCGCACGGTCGCCGTGCTGGGCGCGGGCGCGGAGATGGGCCCGCTCACCGCCCTGCTGCGCTGGGGTGCCCGGGTGGCCGCGGTCGACCTGCCCCGGCCGGCGCTGTGGCAGCGGGTGCTGGACACCGGCCGGCGCGGCGCCGGCACGCTGCTGGTGCCGGTCGGCGGCGCCGGGGAGACCGCCGAGCACGCCGGCGCCGACCTGATCGCCGAGGTGCCGGCCGTGGCCGACTGGCTCGTCGAGCAGCCGGGGGACCTCGTGCTCGGGGACTACGTCTACGCCGACGGCGCCACCAACGTCCGGGTCTCCGTCGCCGTCGACGCGCTCACCCTCCGGCTGGCCGGGGCGCGCCCCGAGCTGGCGCTGGCCTTCCTGGCCACCCCGACCGACGTGTTCGCCGTCCCGGCCGAGGCGGTCGAGGCCTCCGTCGCCGCCTACGCCCGGCGTTCGGCGGTCGGGAAGCTGCTGGGCCGGCCGCTGCGCACCCTGTCGGCCGGGCGGCTGCTGCGGCGCAACTACCTGCCGGGCTCCGACCCGGGGGTCAACGACAGCCTGGTGCCGCAGCAGGGCCCCAACTACGCGCTGGCCAAGCGGCTGCAGCGGTGGCGCGCCTCGGTCGCCCGGGCCGCGGGCAGCACGGTGTCGATGAACGTCGCGCCGCCCACCCGCACCCGGTCGGTCGTGAAGAACCGGGCCCTGGCCGCGGCCTACGCCGGCGCGCACCGCTTCGGGGTCGAGGTGTTCGAACCGGCGACGTCCAACGTGCTGATGGCGGCGCTGCTGGTGCACGACCTCAACACCGGCGGGGGTCCCGCGCACCCGCACCCCTGGCAGGACGAGGCCTCCGCAGCGGCGCACGGCGGGCTGTGGCGGAGCCCGTACGCCCCGCGCAGCGCCCTCGGCCTGGCCGCCGTGCTCGGCCTGGGCGCGGCCCGCAGCTGAGCTCGCTGCGGGCCGCGCCGGGCGGTCGCCCGCTCGCTGTTGGACGAGCGGCCGCGGGCCCGGGGGCAGGGGGGTCGCGGTGCACCGGTGGCGACCGGCCGTCGAGGGGAGCACCCCGTCGTGCGTCGCCGGGCACGAGCCTGGCCGGTCGCGCCGCAGCGCACCACGATCACTGCACGCACAGCAGCCCTGTACGGGTCCTGTCCGGGTCGTAGGCTCCCGGCGTGTCGCCGCCGGACCCCCGCGCCGGCTCCGCTCCGCCGGAGTCGTTCGCCGCGCTGCTCCGACGCCTGCGCGAGGCCCGGGGGCTCACCCAGGAGGAGCTCGCCGCCCGGGCGGGCCTGACCGTGCACGGGGTCAGCGCGCTGGAGCGCGGCGTCCGCCGCCGCCCGTACCCGCACACCGTCCGGTCCCTCGCCGGGGCGCTGGACAGCTCGGCGGCCGAGCGGGCGGCGCTGCTGTCCGCCGGAGCCGGCCCCGGTCCGGCCGGGACGCCCGGCCCCGGCGACCGGACCGCCGTCCTGCGGGGGCTCCCCGCGCCGGTGACCGCGCTGCTGGGCCGGGACGACGACGTGGCCGCCGTCGCGGCGGCGCTGGTCCGGTCCGACGCCCGGCTGGTGACCCTCACCGGCACCGGGGGCGTGGGCAAGACCAGGCTCGCCCTGGCCGTCGCGGAGCGCACCGCGACCCGGTTCGCCGACGGCGTCGCGTTCGTCGCGCTGGCCGCCGTGGACGACCCCGCGCTGGTGCTCCCGGCGATCGGGCGGGTCACCGGCCTGCCCACGGTGGAGGACGGCGACCTGGACGGCCGGGTGGTCGACCAGCTGCGCGGCGCCCACCTGCTGCTGGTCCTGGACAACCTCGAGCACCTGCCCGGCGCGGTGCCGGTCGTGGCCCGGCTGCTGGAGCAGTGCCCCCGGCTGGGGGTGCTGGCGACCAGCCGGGCGGCGCTGCGGCTCCGCGGCGAGTGGGAGCACGTCGTCCACCCGCTGGCGCTGCCGCCGACGGCGCCCCGGGACCTCACCCAGGTCGCCTCGGCCCCGGCCGGTGCGCTGCTGCTGGACCGGGCGCGGGCGGTGTCGCCCGAGTTCGGCAGCGGTCCGGGAGGCGCGGCCGCGGTGGCGGCGCTGTGCCGCCGGCTGGCCGGGATCCCGCTGGCCCTGGAGCTCGCCGCCGCCCGCGCCCGGGTGCTGGACGCCGCCGCCCTGCTGGAGCGGCTGGACGACGCGATGAGCCGGGACGGCGCCGCGGACCTCCCGCCGCGGCAGCGCACCATGCGCGCCACGCTGGACTGGAGCCACCGGCTGCTCGACCCGGCCGACCGGCTGCTGCTGCAGCGGCTGGCGGTGTTCACCGGCGGCTGCACGCTGGAGGCCGTCGAGGCGGTCGCCGCCGACCTCGCCGACCCCCTCGGGTCGCTGGAGCGGCTGGTCGAGCACTCGCTGGTCGAGGTGTCCGGGGAGGGCGGGGCGCGCCGCTACGGGATGCTCGAACCGGTCCTGCAGTTCGCCCGGTCGCTGCTCGACGAGCAGGAGGCCCGCCGGGCGCGGACCGCGCACGCGGCCTTCTACCTCGACCTCGCCGAGCAGGCGGCACCCGGCTACCAGGGCGCCGAGCAGGTGGGCTGGCTGGACCGGGCGGAGCGGGACGCGGCCAACCTGGCCGCCGCCGTGGAGTGGTGGCTGCAGGCCGGCGACGGCGCCCGGGCCGGCCGGATGGCGTGGGCGCTGTGGCTGTTCTGGTGGCTCCGCGGCCGTCTCCGGCAGGGCCGCCGGCTGGCCGAGGCCGCGCTCGAGCAGGACCAGCCGGCCGAGGTGCGGGTGCGGACCGTGCTCACCGCCGCGTCGATGGCCTTCGCCCAGGGCGACCTGCCGCACAGCGGGGCGCGGTGGGCCGAGGCCGCGGACCTGGCGGTGGCCAGCGGGGACGTCGAGGGCCAGGCCTACGCCTTCGCCGGCCAGGGCCTGGCCGCGCTCGGCAGCGGCGCCCCGGACCGGGCCGAGCCGTTCTTCGCCGCGGCGCTGGCCGTCGCCGAGCAGGCCGGACCGGCGGCCGACTGGGTCGCGGCGCTGACCCACGTGTGGCTGGGCACGGTCCGGCAGGTCTCCGGCGACCCGCGCGGCGCCGTCCCGCACATCGAGCGGGGGCTGGCCTCCGCCCGCCGCCGCGGTGACCGGCTGGCGACCTACGTCGCGCTCTTCGGGCTGGTGCAGGCCGAGCTCGCCGAGGGGCGGCCGGCGGCCGCGCGGGAGCACCTCGTGGAGGGCATCGAGCTCTCCGAGCAGACCGGCGACCTGGCCAACCTGGCGTTCTTCGTGGAGAGCCTGGCCGTGGTGGAGGGGGCGGCCGGTGCGCACGACCGGGCGGCGGTGCTGCTGGGCGCGGCGCACGGGCTGCGCGAGCGGGTCGGCTCGGAGGTCTACGGCTACTACCTCCCCGACCCGGCGCTGCGGTCGCGGGCCGAGGCGCAGGCACGCGCCGCGCTGGGTGATCCCGCTGTCGAGGACGCGCTCGCCACCGGGCAGGACCTCGACGTCCCGGCCGTCCTGGCGCTCGCCCTCCGCCGGGGCACCCCGACCGGCTGACCCGGCTCCTCGGGGTCGGGGCTCGGGGACGGTTCAGGGTCGGGTCAGGGCGCTCCCCGATGGTCTCGGCCCCGGCGCGTCGACAGGCTCGTCGTCATGGACACCACACCTCCCCGGCCCGCCCGGAGCGCCCGATGATCGTCGCCCGCGGGCTCACCAAGACCTTCGGCCCCAAGGTGGCGGTCGACGACCTGAGCTTCACCGTCGAGCCCGGCCGGGTCACCGGCTTCCTCGGCCCGAACGGTGCCGGCAAGTCGACGACGATGCGCATGGTGCTCGGCCTGGACCGGCCGACCGCCGGCAGCGTCACCGTGAACGGCCACTCCTACGCCGACTCGCCGGCGCCGCTCCGCGAGGTCGGCGCGCTGCTCGAGGCCCGGGCGCTGCACCCCGGCCGCACCGCCCGCAACCACCTGCGCTGGCTGGCCGCGAGCAACGGCATCCCGCGCACCCGGATCGACGAGGTGCTCGACCTCGTCGGCCTGGACGCCGTCGCCGACCAGCGGGTCGGCCGGTTCTCCCTGGGCATGGGCCAGCGACTGGGCATCGCGGTGGCGCTGCTCGGCGAGCCGCCGGTCGTCGTCCTCGACGAGCCGGTCAACGGCCTGGACCCCGAGGGCATCCGCTGGGTGCGCACCCTCGCCCGGGAGCTGGCCGGCCAGGGCCGGACGGTGCTGGTCTCCAGCCACCTGATGTCGGAGATGGCGCTCACCGCCGACCACCTGCTCGTGGTCGGGCGCGGCCGGATGCTCGCCGACTGCTCGATGGCCGCGTTCATCGCCGACCACGCCGCCTCCTACGTGCGCGTGCGCAGCCCCCGTCCCGGCGACGTCGAGGCGCTGCTGCGCGGGCGCGGCCTGGAGGTCGACCGGCAGGGCGCCGAGCTCCGGGTGCAGGGGCTGGACGCCGCCCGCATCGGCGAGCTGGTCGGCGGGGCGGGGCTCCTGCTGCACGAGCTGACCCTGGTGCAGTCCTCGCTGGAGGACGCCTTCATGACCCTCACCGCCGACAGCGTGGAGTACTCCACCCACCCCGCTCCCCAGGAAGCGCAGGCCACCCGATGATCGACACCGTCGCCCTCGACCCGAACCGGCACGTCCCCGGCGCGCGCCAGCACCCCCGGTTCGCCGACACGCTGCACGCCGAGTGGGTCAAGCTGTGGAGCGTCCGGTCGACCCGCTGGTCGCTGGCGCTGCTGTTCCTGCTCGGCGCCGGGCTGACCACGCTGGTCTGCTGGGCCGCGGCCGACGCGATCGCCTCCGGGGAGGCCGGGGAGGCGGCGGGCTCGTTCCTCACCTGGGGCCTGATCTTCTCCCAGCTCACCGCGCTGGCGCTGGGCACGCTGGTGGTCACCAGCGAGTACGGCACCGGGATGATGCGGGCCAGCATCACCGCCGTCCCGCGGCGCGGCGCGATCGTGGCGGCCAAGGCGCTCGTGGTGAGCGGCGTGCTGTTCGTCGCCGGCCTGGTCACCGCGGTCGCCGGGTACCTGGGCGGCAACTGGTTCCTCGACCGGGCGGGCGTGGGGCTGGCGCTGTCCGACGACGGCGTGCTGCGGGCGCTGCTCGGCAACGGGCTGTTCCTCGCCGGGCTGGGCCTGTTCGCCGTCGCCACCGGGCTGCTCGTCCGGAACACCGGCGCGGCGCTGACGATCGGCATGGGCCTGGTCCTGGTGGTCGGCCAGCTGGCCTACGCGCTGCCCGGCACCTGGGGCGAGTGGGTGGCCAAGCTGCTGCCCGGCAACGCAGGCGGCTCGGTCGCGATGGTGCAGCCCTTCACCGGGGTGGCCCTGGCCCCGTGGACCGGGTTCGCGGTGTTCGCCGCCGAGATCGCCGCCCTGCTCCTGGCCGCGACCCTGGTGTTCCGGCGCCGCGACGCCTGAAGGAGGACCCCGAGGGAGGACCCCGCCGCACGGACGCGGCGGGGTCCTCCGTCACGCCGGCCCGACCAGGCCGGCGACGATCTCGGCGGACAGCAGCACCAGCGGCAGCCCGCCACCGGGGTGGGCCGAGCCGCCCACCAGGTAGAGCCCGGGCAGCGGCGAGGCGTTCGCCGGCCGCAGGAACGCCGCCCGGGCGCCGTTGCTCGAGGTGCCGTAGATGGAGCCCCCGGGGCTGCCGGTCTCCCGCTCCAGGTCGGCGGGGGTGCGCACCACCCGCCAGCGGACCCGGTGCCGGACGTCCAGCCCCCGCTCGGCCAGGACCGCCAGCACCCGGTCGGCGTAGCCGTCGGCGAGCCCCGGGGCGTCCCAGTCGACGCCGCTGCCGGGCTCGTGGCGGGGTGCGTTGACCAGCACGAACCACGACTCGCTGGCCGCGTCGGGCCGGGTCGCCGGGTCGTCGGGGGCGCTGACGTAGACCGTCGGGTCCTCGACCGGCCGCTTCGGCCCGCGCCGGCCGAACAGCGCGTCGAACTCGGCGTCGTAGCGCTCCGGGAACAGCACGGTGTGGTGCGCCAGACCCGGCGTCCGGCCGTCGAGCGCGAGCAGCAGGACGAACCCGGAGAACGAGGGCTCGACCCGGCGCAGCGCCGCCCGGGCCCGGCGCACCGGCGCCCGGCGGGGGAGCAGCCGGCCGTACAGGGCGGCGGCGTCGGCGTTGCAGACGACGACGTCGGCCGGCAGCCGCTCGCCGTCGGCCAGCCGCACCCCGGCCGCGCGCCCGCCGTCCACCAGCACCTCGGCCACCGCGGCGCCGGTGCGGACGACGGCGCCGCGTTCCACCGCCCGCTCGGCGACCGCCTCCGGCAGCCGGCGCAGCCCGCCGCGGACGTACCAGGAGCCGAAGGCCTGCTCAACCCACGGCACGGTCAGCAGCGCGGCGGGCGCCCACCGGGGGTCCGAGCCGGAGTAGGTGGCGTAGCGGTCCAGCAGCATCCGCAGCCGCGGGTCGGTGAGGTACCCGCGGCCGACGCCGCGCAGCGTCCGCCCGGGCGCGATGGTGCGCAGGTCGGCGGTCCGCCGGGCCATCCGGGCCAGCGTCGCCGCGCCGGCCAGCGGCGAGCGGAGGAACGGCTGCTCGGTCGCCCGCCACATCGCCTCGGCGCGGGTCAGCAGCGCCGACCACTGGGCGCCGCGCCCGGCGCCGAGGTCGTCGTCCAGCCGGGCGGCGATCCCGTCGAGCCGGCCGGGCACCGCGGTCGTCGTCCCGTCGGCGAACCGGTAGGCGACGGCCGGGTCGAGCCGCTGCAGGTCCAGCACGTCGGCCAGCGGCGCCCCGGTCGCGGCGAAGAGGTCCGCCAGGACCTGGGGGAGGGTGACCAGGCTCGGCCCGGTGTCGAAGCCGTGCCCGTCGCGGGCGTACCAGCCGAGCTTGCCGCCGACCTGCGGCGCCGCCTCGACCACGGTCACCGCGTGACCGCCGGCGGCCAGCCGGGCCGCAGCCGCCAGCCCGCCGAGACCCGCACCGACGACGACGACCCGGGCCACGCCGCCCACGGTAGCCAGCCGGCCGGCGGGGTCACCGGCCTCCCTCGTCCGGGTGGGGGACCGAACCGGGCGCCCACCCTCCGACGAAGGAGGGGACGAGGCCGCACCGGCCTCCTGCGGCGGGTGAGCCCCCGCGCAGCAGCTGCTGACCCCTGGAGGGCCTCGTGTCGACCCACTCCGCCACCGGCCGGGCACCGTCCGGCACCACCGACCTGCTCCGGCTGGCCGCCCGCGTCGTCGGGGCGGTCTTCCTCCTCGTCGGCGTGCTCGGCTTCGTGCCCGGCATCACGACCCATTACGGCGACATGAGCGCCGCCGGCCACCACTCGATGGCCATGCTGCTGGGCATCTTCCAGGTGTCGGTGCTGCACAACGTCGTGCACCTGCTCTTCGGGGTGGCCGGGCTCGCGCTGTCGCGCAGCTGGGTCGGCGCCCGGGCGTACCTGGTCGTCGGCGGCGTCGTCTACCTCGTGCTCTGGGTGTACGGGCTGGTCGTGGACATGGGCAGCCAGGCCAACTTCGTCCCGCTGAACAGCGCGGACAACTGGCTGCACCTGCTGCTCGGCGTCGGCATGATCGGCCTGGGCGTCGGGCTCTCCCGCCGGCGCGGCGTCCGCGCCTGATCCGGGGTGCGCTGGTCGTCGTCCCCCCTCCCGGGCACGACGACCAGCGCACGACCGTCAGTGCAGGTCGCGGCGGCTGAACAGGACGACGCCCACGCCGACGACCGCCGCGGTGACCAGGGTCAGGAAGACCGCCGCCTGGCCGCTGCCCAGCAGGTACTCGACCGGCTGGTAGGCGCCCTGGGCGTCGACGCGGTCGCCGAGGTACAGCGTCAGACCGTCGGGGAGCACCAGCGCCGCGGCGTTGTTCGTCAGCAGCCACGGCTGCCAGGCCGGCCGGAGGGCCCGGACGGCGTTCTCCACGATCGCGACGTAGACGAACGCGACACCGGTCGCCGCGCCGGTGTTGCGCAGCAGGTTGGTCAGCCCGAACCCGAGCAGCCCGCCGACCACCGTGAGCAGCACGCCGCGGCCCTGCGTCCCGAGCAGCTCGGACCAGAAGCCCGCCGGCGGGGTCACCCCGTCGCCGACCACCGCCTGCAGCAGCGTCGCCAGGCCGAGCCACAGCGCCTGCGCCAGCAGCCCGAGCACGGCCGCGGCGACCGCGGTGACCAGCAGCTTGGCGGCCATCACCCGCGGACGGCGGGTCTCCCAGAACAGCAGCGCCACCATCGACCGGGTGGACCACTCGGCGCCCACGAAGGTGCCGCCGACGAGGAAGGCCAGCGCCGCGGCGAGCGCGGCCACCGACACCGCGCCGGTGGTGCCGTCCGCGGACAGCGAGAACGGCTCCGGCTCGAGGAACAGCGACAGCGGCAGCTGGTCCGCGGTCGCCGGTGGGCCGCACCAGTCGTCGGGGGCGACGTCGGCCGGGCGGAGCGGGTCGGCCAGGCACTGCTCCCGGCCCTGGTCGGCCAGCTCGATCTGCTCCTGCTGGGTGGCCCGGGCCTCGGCCAGCCGCTCCGGGGTCGGGGTCTCGAAGGCCACCAGCGAGACGACCAGGGCTGTCACCCAGCCGGCCAGCGCGAGCAGCAGCAGCACCCGGATGGACCGGCGGGCCAGGAAGCGGTGGGCCTCGGCGCGCAGCAGCCCGCTGAACGGCCCGGCCGGCGCGGCCGGCGGCGGGGTGAGCACGGCGCTCACGCGGGTTCCGCCGTCAACGCCAGGAACGCGCTCTCCAGGTCCGCGGCCACCGGCGTCAGCTCCTCGAGGTAGTGGCCGTGCTCGGCGAGCAGCCGGGTGACCTCGCCGGGGGCGCGCACCGCGGAGACCAGCAGCGCGTCGTCGGCGGGGCGGACCCGGTACCCGGCCGCGGTGAGCACCGCGGCCGCGGCGGCGCGGTCGGGCACCCGCAGCCGCACGTCACCGGAGGAGCGGCCGGCGAGCACCTCGCGGACCGGGCCGGAGGCGATGCACCGCCCGCGCGCCATGATCGACACCGAGTCGGCGACCTGCTCGATCTCGGCCAGCAGGTGCGAGCTGAGCAGCACCGTCGTCGAGCCGTCGGAGCCCAGCCGCCGGATGAGCTCGCGCACGTCCTTGATCCCGGCCGGGTCCAGCCCGTTGCTCGGCTCGTCGAGGACGAGCAGCGCCGGGCGCTTGAGCAGGGCGGCGGCGATGCCCAGCCGCTGCTTCATGCCGAGGGAGTAGCCGCCGAACCGGTCGTCGGCGCGGTCGCGCAGCGCGACGACGTCGAGCACCTCGTCGACCCGGCCGCGGGGCAGGCCGGCCGTCTCGGCCAGCAGCCGCAGGTTGCGCCGGCCGGAGAAGCCGGGGAAGAACAGCGGCGTCTCGACCAGCGCGCCGACGCCGCCGATCACCTCGGGGAGCCCCGCGGGCACCGGCCGGTCCAGCAGCCGCACCTCGCCGGCGTCGGCCCGGACCAGCCCGAGCAGCACGCGGATCGTCGTCGTCTTGCCCGAGCCGTTGGGGCCGAGGAAGCCGTGCACGCCGCCGGACCCGACGACCAGGTGCAGGTCGTCCAGCGCCTTCTGCGGCGGCCTGCCCCGCCGGGTGTAGCTCTTGCTCACCGCGTGCAGCTCGACGGCCGGCACCAGGGCCTCCTCGGGAGTGGACGGACGCTGCACCGTGGCACAGCGGCCGCCCCGGGGGAACCGCATCCGCAGGCGTGTCCGGCCCCTGGCAGGCTGCCGGGATGCCCTCGCTGCCCGCCCTGGCCCGCCGCGCCGACGCCGCCACCCGCGAGCTGCTCTCCAGGGCGGCCCGTCGGGCCGGCTGGACGCCGACCGTGCTCGCCCATCCCGGCTACGGCAGCGGAGGCCGGGTGCGGGTGCTCGGCCGGGTGCTGCTCGCCCCGGCCGCGGCCCACCCGGAGGACCGGCGGGCGGTGCCCGGCTGGCAGCGGTTCCTGACCCTGGAGAGCGCGGCCGCGGAGGTGGTCGTCGAGGTCGCCGGCACCCGCTCGGTGGTGCGCAGCGACGACGACGGGCTGATCGACGCGACGCTGACCCTGGAGCTGCCCGACGTCGGTGCGCTGCCGGTGCGGCTGACCGCGGGGGAGCGCAGCTCCGCGGCGGTGGTCCACCTGGCCTCGCCGGACGCCGCGCGCGGCGTGGTGTGCGACATCGACGACACCGTGCTGGTCACCGGGATCGCCACGCCGCTGCGGGCCGCCTGGCGCACCTTCGTGCTGCCGATGACCCGGCGGGAGCCGGTGCCGGGGATGGCCCGGCTGCTGCGCGAGCTGACCTCCGGGGCGCCGCACGTGCCGGTGGTCTACCTGAGCAACGGGCCGTGGAACCTGGCTGGCCCCCTGGCCCGGTTCCTGGAGGCGCACGACTTCCCGCCCGGCGCGCTGCTGCTCACCGACTGGGGCCCGACCCCGACCCGCTGGTTCCGCGACGGGCAGGCGCACAAGCGGGCCTCGCTGCAGCGGCTGGCCGACGACCTGCCCGGCGTGCGCTGGACGCTGGTCGGCGACACCTCTGAGCACGACCCCGCGCTGTACGGGGAGTTCGCCCGGGCCCGGCCGGACCGGGTGCGTGCCGTGCTGCTGCGGGACACGGCGGCCCCGGCCCGCGTCGAGCACCTCGGGTCGGTGCCGGTGGTCTACGGCCCGGACGGCGACGCCATCGCCGCAGCACTGCCCGACTGAACGATGCGAAGGACCTACCTGCCCCCCATCGCTCGCAGGCTCGCGCGGGCCCCTGCAGGCAGGCCGAACAACTGCGCCACAGCGGCGTCCGAGGCGGCCAGCGCCGCCCGGTCGAACGTGCTGCTGGAGGCGACCAGCTCGGCCGCCCCGGTGCGCTCGAGCAGCTGGTCCAGCCGGCTCCCCACCTGCGCCGCGGTTCCGGCGACCGCCCCGGCCGCGGTCTGCTCGAGGTACTGCTGCTGCCGCGGCGTCCGGTCGCGCGACCGGACCGCGGCCACCGGCTCGAGCGCGGGGAAGGCGCCGGTCGTGCGGGCCTGCGCCATCGCCCAGGCCTCCGGCAGCAGGAGGTCGGCGGCCTCGGCGGCGGTGTCGGCGACCAGCACGTCGAGGCTGATCGCCACCCGCGGCTCGGGCTGCTGCGCCGAGGGCCGGAACGCCCGGCGGTACCCGGCCAGCGCGGCCAGCCCCGGCTCGGGGTCGCCGGCCACGCCGAGCAGCGGACCGCCGACCACGACCGGCAGGCCCAGCTCGGCGGCGACCTGCAGCCCGCGGCCGGTGGCCAGCACGAACAGCGGGACGGCGCCGGCGGGCTGCGGGTGCAGGGTGATGTCCGCCGTCCCGGTGAGGTGGCCGCGCAGCTCGGCGAGGTCGGCGGCGAAGTCCCGCTCGGTCTCGCGCAGCGCCCGGCGCACCGGCGGGGTGAAGCCGGGGGAGCGGCCCAGCCCCAGGTCGACCCGGTCGGGGGCGAAGGCGCTCACGGTGGCGAACTGCTCGGCGACCACCAGCGGCTGGTGGTGCGGCAGCATCACCCCGGCGGAGCCGAGCCGGATCGTCGTCGTCCGCCCGGCGACCGCGGCGAGCAGCACGGCCGGCGCGGACCCGGCGATGCCGGGCACGCCATGGTGCTCGGCGACCCAGAACCGGCGGTAGCCGAGCCGCTCGGCCGCCTCGGCGCGCGCCACCGCACCGGTGAGCGCCGCGGCGTCGGGCTCACCGGCCCGTGTCCGCGCGCGGTCGAGCAACGAGAGCTGCATCAGAAGGCGTACCGGACGCGCAGCCAGGGGGCGTGCTGGGCGATGAGCTGCTGGATGCGGTCGACCCCGGCGCGCTTGACGTCGTTGCGGTAGCGGACGTTGAGCATGCCGTTCTGGCTGACCTTGGGCTGCTGCAGCTCCGGGCGCCAGAGCACCTCCTCGGCCTGCGGGTGCCAGCCCAGGTTGACCTCGTGCAGCTGCTCGTTGTGGGTCAGCATGATCACCTCGGTGGCCGCCTGGGCCTTCGCGGCGTCGGAGAGCTCGTCGTCGAGCTGCTGGAGCAGCGCCGTCCAGTCGGCCTCCCAGCCCTCGCGCAGCACGACGGGGGAGAAGTTGAGGTGCACCTCGTAGCCGGCCGCCACGAAGTCGTCGATCGCGGCGATCCGCTCGTCGACCCGGCTGGTGCGCACGTCGAGCAGCTTGGCGTCGGCGTCGGGCATGAGGGAGAACCGCACCCGGGTCCGGCCCTGCGGGTCCAGCTCGAGCAGCTGCCGGTTGACGTACTTGGTGGCGAAGGACGCCTTCGCCGTCGGCAGCGTCCGGAAGGTGGCGACCAGGTCGGCGATGTTGTCGCTGACCAGCGCGTCGACCGAGCAGTCGCTGTTCTCGCCGAGGTCGTAGACCCAGTCGAACGGGTCGCACTCGTTGGGCTCGGGCTTCACGCCCTGCCGGGCGACGTGCCGCTGCACGGCCCGGGTGATCTGGTCGATGTTGGTGAAGACGGTGATCGGGTTGGCGTAGCCCTTGCGCCGCGGCACGTAGCAGTAGGCGCAGGCCATCGCGCAGCCGTTGGCGGTGGAGGGGGCGATGAAGTCCGCCGAGCGCCCGTTGGGCCGCACCGACACCGACTTCTTGACGCCGAGCACCAGCGTCTCGGTCTTGACCCGCACCCAGCGCTCGACGTTGCCCTCGTTGCCGTGCAGGTCGGGGATCTGCCAGTGCGAGGGGACCTCGACCAGTTCGGCGTCGGGGAAGCGGGCGAGCACCTGCCGGCCGCGGGGCGAGGCAGCGGCGGCGGGTTCGGCGTAGACGGTGCGCACCTGCAGCAGCCGGTTCACCACCGGGGTCTCGGCCGGGACGACGTCGTCGAAGAGGGTCAGGGCGTCCGTCACGAGGTGTGCAGCGCCGCCCGGACCTGCGCTGTTCCACCCGGACGGCGTGGCGGGCCGCGCACGTCCGTCCCCAGCCGGGGCTGTCGGGCCGGGGGCCGCGCTGCCCGCCGCCCGCAGGCCTGACGCAGCGGGGCACAGCCGACCCCTAGGCTCGCACCGCTCCGCCGTCCCGACCCCGGAGGTCCTCTGTGCTGGCCAGCATCGGATACGCCGTCGCCTACACCGGCGTCGGCATCCTGCTCCTCATGGCGGGCGCGTTCGCGCTCGACCTGCTCACCCCCGGGCACCTCGCCCGGCACATCTACGAGGAACGGTCGGTCAACGCCGCGATCGCCCTCGCGGCCGGGTTCCTCGGGCAGGGGGCGATCGCCTTCACGAGCATCTGGACCAACGCCACCAGCGGCTTCGGGACGGCGCTGAGCTACACCGTCGCCTTCGGGGTGGTCGGCGTGGGCCTGCAGGTCGTCGCGTTCGTGGTGCTGGACCTGCTCACCCCGGGCAAGCTCGGCCACACGCTCATGCAGGTGCCCTTCCACCCGGCCAGCCTGGTGACCGCCGCCTCGACGCTGGCCGTCTCGGCGATCATCGTCGCCTCGATCTGGCCCTGACGATGAGCCGGGTCAACGACGTCGGCGGGATGGCCGGCTTCCCGGCGGTCGTCGAGGAGCCCGACGAGCCGCCGTTCCACTCCGACTGGGAGGCGCACGTCTTCGCGCTCAACGGCGCGCTGATCAAGCGGGGCGTCTACAACCTCGACGAGTTCCGGGACGCCCAGGAGCGGCTGCCGGTGCAGCAGTACCTGGCGGCCTCCTACTACGAGCGCTGGTTCGCCGCGATCACCACGCTGCTGGCCGAGAAGGGCGTGGTCGCGGCGGAGGAGCTCGAGCTCCCCGATGAGCACTGACCGCTTCGCCCCCGGCGTCCGGGTGCGCACCCGGACCACCGACCCCGCCGGCCACACCCGGCTGCCGCGGTACGCCCGGGGCGCGGTCGGCGTGCTGGTCGAGCAGGCCGGCCGGCACCCGCTGGCCGACGACCGCGCCCGCGGTGTCCCGGCGGAGCCGCAGCCGGTCTGGCACGTGCGGTTCGCCGCCGCCGACCTGTTCGGCGCCGGTGACCACACGGTCACCGTCGAGCTGTGGCAGGACTACCTGACCCCGATCGAGGAGGCGCCATGAGCGGCGACCACGGCAGTTCGGTCATCTCCGCGCAGGTCCGGCACGTCGAGCAGCTGCTGGAGTCCCGCGGCCTGCTCGACGCCGGGGAGATCGACACCCGGATCGACGAGTTCCTGGCCGGTGGCACCCCGGCGAACGGTGCGCGGATCGTCGCCCGGGCGTGGGTGGACCCGGGCTTCGCCGAGCGGCTGCTGGCCGACGCGAACAGCGCCATCCGCGAGGTCGGGCTGTCGATGGCCGGCGGGCTGCAGGAGCAGCGGCTCAAGGTCGTCGCCAACACCGCGGTGGAGCACAACGTCGTCGTCTGCACGCTGTGCTCGTGCTACCCGATCGCGCTGCTCGGGCCCTCGCCCAGCTGGTACAAGAGCGAGGCCTACCGCTCCCGGGTGGTGCGGGACCCCCGCGGAGTCCTCGCCGAGTTCGGCCTCGAGCTCCCCGCCGGCACCTCGGTGTCGGTCTGGGACGCCAGCGCGGAGTCGCGCTACATGGTGCTGCCCCGCCGACCCGAGGGCACCGACGGGATGGCCGAGGAGGAGCTGGCCGCCCTGGTCACCCGCAAGGGCCTGATCGGCACCGCCGCCGTCTGAGGAAGGACCCCGCTGCCCCCACCCCTCGCAGGCTCGGGGTGGGGGCAGCGGGGCCGGGCGTCACGAGCGGGCGGCGAGGACCTGCTCGTAGACCTGCACGGTGGCCTGGGCGATCGCCGGCCAGCCGAACTCGGCGAGCACCCGCTCGCGCCCGGCCACGCCCATGGCGGCCGCCCGGGCCGGGTCGGCCAGCAGCTCGGCCATCCGGGCGGCCAGACCGGCGGCGAACTCGGCCGGCTGGTCCGCGTCGTAGTGCACCAGCAGCCCGGTCCGGCCGTCGTCGACGACCTCGGGGATGCCGCCCACGTCGCTGGCCACCACGGCCGTGCCGCAGGCCGCCGCCTCCAGGTTCACGATGCCGAGCGGCTCGTAGACCGACGGGACGACGAAGACCGTGGCGCCGGTGATCAGCGGGACGAGCTGCTCCCGGGGCAGCATCTGCTCGATCCACACCACCCCCGACCGGCGGGTCTGCAGCTCGGCCACCGCATCGGCGACCTGCGCGCGCTCCGCCGGGGTGTCCGCAGCGCCGGCGCACAGCACCAGGCCGGCCTCGGCCGGCAGCTGCTCGGCCGCGGCCAGCAGGTGCATCAGGCCCTTCTGCCGGGTGATCCGGCCGACGAACAGGGCGTAGGGGCGGTCCGGGTCGACCCCCAGCCCGCGGACGACGTCGGGTGCCTCGACCGGGCGGTAGGCCTCGGCGTCGACGCCGTTGCCCACCACGAGCACCTTGTCCGGGTCGAGGTCGGGGTAGACCTCCAGCACGTCGGCCCGCATGCCGCGGCTGACCGCGATCACCGCGTCGGCGTGCAGGTAGGCGGTCCGCTCGATCCACGACGACAGCCGGTAGCCGCCGCCGAGCTGGTCGGCCTTCCACGGCCGGCGCGGCTCCAGCGAGTGCGCGGTGACCACGTGCGGGACGCCGTGCACGAGCTTCGCGAGCTGGCCGGCGTGGTTGGCGTACCAGGTGTGCGAGTGCGCCAGGTCGACGCCGCCCAGCGCCGCGGCGATCTCCACGTCCACCCCGACCGCCTGCAGCGCGCCGTTGGCCGCCTGCAGCCCGGCGGGCGTGCCGTAGCCGGTCGCGTCGGGGCGCGGGCCACCGAACGCGTGGACCTCGACGTCCGGTCCCCGTTCCAGCCCGCGCAGCGCGGCCACGAGGTGCTCGACGTGCACCCCGGCCCCTCCGTAGACGTCCGGCGGCCATTCCCTGGTGATCACTCCGACGCGCACAGGCTCACCCTAGGTGGTGAACGGGGACGCAGATGGGGCGAACGGGCACGGCAGCCGATACGTTGCCCCCATGCGTGGCGGCCCCCGAGTTCTCGGCATCGTGTTGGCAGGTGGAGAGGGGAAGCGGCTCGCCCCCCTCAGCCAGGACCGGGCGAAGCCCGCCGTCCCGTTCGGGGGCAACTACCGGCTCATCGACTTCGTGCTCTCCAACCTGGTCAACGCCGACATCCGCCGGATCGCGGTGCTGACCCAGTACAAGAGCCACTCGCTGGACCGGCACATCACCACGGTGTGGCGGATGTCGACCCTGCTGGGCAGCTACATCACCCCGGTGCCGGCGCAGCAGCGCCTCGGCCCGCGCTGGTACACCGGCAGCGCCGACGCGATCTACCAGAGCCTGAACCTGATCTACGACGACCGGCCCGAGATCGTCGTCGTCTTCGGTGCCGACCACGTGTACCGGATGGACCCGGCGCAGATGATCGAGCAGCACCTGGCCACCGGGGCCGGGGTCACCGTCGCCGGCCTGCGGGTGCCCCGCAAGGAGGCGACGGCCTTCGGCGTCATCGACTCCGACGCCAGCGGCAAGGTCCTGCAGTTCCTGGAGAAGCCCGAGGACCCGCCGGGTCTGCCGGACAACCCCGACGAGACGTTCGCCTCGATGGGCAACTACGTCTTCACCACCGACGCGCTGCTCGAGGCGCTGCGGGTCGACGCCGCCGACGACAACTCCGTGCACGACATGGGCGGCTCGATCATGCCGATGATGGCCGGGGCCGGCGACGCCTACGTCTACGACTTCAGCAACAACCAGGTGCCCGGCGAGACCGAGCGCGACCACGGCTACTGGCGCGACGTCGGGACCCTGGACGCCTACTACGACGCGCACATGGACCTGGTCTCGGTCAGCCCGATCTTCAACCTCTACAACGACCGCTGGCCCATCTACACCCTGCCGCCCATGCTGCCGCCGGCGAAGTTCGTGCTCGGCGGCCGGGCCGAGGAGTCGATGGTCAGCGCCGGGGTGATCATCGACGGCGGCTCGGTGCACGGCTCGGTGGTCTCGCCGAACGTGCGCCTGGAGCGCGGCTCCCGGGTCGAGGGCAGCGTCCTGATGGACGGCGTCCACATCGGTGAGGGCGCCATCGTGCGCCGGGCGATCCTGGACAAGAACGTCGTCGTCCCGCCGGGTGCGCACATCGGCGTCGACCTGGAGCGCGACCGGGAGCGGTACCAGGTCAGCGCCGGCGGTGTGACGGTCCTCGGCAAGGGCGCCCGCGCCATCTGATGGCGGGCAGCACCTCGCCCCTCATCGTCACGCTGCTGCTGGACCAGGCCGCGCAGGAGCGGTTCGACCGGTTGCGGGCGGCGCACTTCCCCGAGCGGCCCCTTCCAGGGGCCCGCCCCGAGCGTGCGAGGGGTGGGGGTGAAGGGGTGTTTCGACTCGCCGCGCACGTGACGCTGTTCCACGCGCTGCCCGGCGAGCTGCTGGCCGAGGTCCGGGACGCCCTGCGGACGGCGGCCGACCGGCCCCCGTTCCCGGTGGCCGTCACCGGCGTGCGCTTCCTCGGCCGCGGGGTGGCGCTGGACCTGGCCGCCCCGGAGCTGACGGAGCTGCGCGCGTCGGTGGCCGCGGTGTTCGCCGACCGGCTGACCCCGCAGGACCGGCAGTGGTCGCGGCCGCACGTCACCGTGCAGAACAAGGTCGAGCCGGCCGTCGCCCGCGCCCTGCACGCCGACCTGTCCGCGGCCTTCGTCGCGGAGGAGGTCACCGCCCGCGGGCTCGGCCTCTGGCACTACCGGGGTGGCCCCTGGGACCCCGACGCGGAGTTCCCCTTCCGCTGACGTGGGTCAGCGCAACCGGGTCGAGCCGGACGGGGCGGCGACGAGCCGCGTGCGCACGCGGCGCGACCCCGTGCAGCGCGGCTCGACCCGTGCTGGACCGGCGAACAGCTCCGCGCTCAGGCGCGCTTGGTGGCGACCAGCAGGCCCGCACCGATCGGCAGCACCGCGCAGGTGAGCGTCTCGTCCTCCCGGACGGTGCGGGCGATCTCCCGCCAGGCCACGCTCTGCGGGTCCCGGGCCGACCGGTCGGCGATCCCGCCGTCGGCCAGCAGCCCGTGGCAGACCAGCGAGCCGCCGGGGCGGATCAGGTCCAGCAGCCCGGCCAGCTGAGCGGAGTACTCCAGCGGCGGGCCGTCGCAGAAGACCACGTCGTAGGCGGTGGGGGACAGCCGCGGCAGCACCTCGCCCGGCGTGCCGAAGATCAGCCGGGTCCGGCCGGAGGGGATGCCGGCCTCGCCGAACGCCCGCCGCGCGGCCCGCAGCTCCGCCGGGTCGCCGTCCAGGGCGGTGAGGACGCCGTCGCTGCGCATCCCCTGCAGCAGCCACAGCCCGGCCACGCCTCCACCGCTGCCGATGGACACCACCGAGCGGGCGCTGCCGCTCGCCGCCAGCACGGCCAGCGTCGCGCCGACCGCCGGCTCCACCGGTGGGGGCGTGCCGAAGGCGGTGGCCGAGGCCAGGGCGCGGTGCCGGGCCGCCAGCTGCTCGGGGGTCTCGGCCGCGAAGCTGTCGGCGTAGGCGGCTGCGCCGGTCGGGGACCCTGTCGGGGGCGGTCCGGCGGCGCTGGTCACCGGGCGAGGGTAGTGGCGGCGGGGAGAGGGACGCCCGAGCGGGGGCCCCGGCCCGCGTCCCCGCCTGGGAACTGCCTGTGGGTCCACCGCCGGCGGGAACACCGCCCCCGTCCCCACCCGTTGGAACGACCGTGCGTCTGTCGCGTACCACCAGCCAGCGTCCTGCCCAGCGGACCACCCCCGACGGGGAGGTGTCGTCCCCGGCGGCCGTCTGCGATCCTGAGGTGGTGACCGGACCCCGTGCGACCGCACCCGCCGGTCCCGAGCCGGCCGCCGCGGTCGAGGGGTGGGTGGCGCCGACCTGGGAGCAGGTCGTGCGGGACCACTCCGCGCGGGTGTACCGGCTGGCCTACCGGTTGTCGGGCAACCAGCAGGACGCCGAGGACCTGACCCAGGAGACGTTCGTGCGGGTGTTCCGCTCGCTGGCGGACTTCTCCCCGGGGACGTTCGAGGGCTGGTTGCACCGGATCACCACGAACCTGTTCCTGGACATGGTGCGGCGTCGGCAGCGGATCCGGTTCGACGCGCTGCCGGAGGACACCGAGCGGTTGCCGGGGGCGGCGCCCTCGCCGGAGCAGGTGTACGCCGACACCCACCTGGACCCGCAGGTGCAGGCGGCGTTGGACGCGTTGTCCCCGGAGTTCCGGGTGGCGGTGGTGCTGTGCGACATCGAGGGGCTGACGTACGAGGAGATCTCGGCGACGCTGGGGATCAAGCTGGGCACGGTGCGCAGCCGGATCCACCGCGGGCGGGTGCAGCTGCGCGAGGCGCTGGCCCACCTCGCCCCCGGCCGCGTGCCGCTGACCGAGGCGGGCGCGACCTCATGAGCATCCCGGAGAGCCACCTCGCCCAGGAGGCGATCGCCGCGCTCGTCGACGGCGAGCTCTCCGGCGGCGCTGCGGGGCGGGCCGCCAAGCACCTCGGCGGCTGCGCGCAGTGCCGGATGGCGGTCGCCGCGCAGCGCGAGGCCAAGGCCGCGCTGCAGCGCGACGACGACGTCGCCGTCCCCGGTGACCTGCTGTCCCGGCTGAAGGCCATCCCGTTCACCGCCGACGTCCCGGGCAGCGGCGGTGGGCTGGGCGGCCTCAGCGCCGGCAGCGACGGGCTGACCCTGAGCGGCACCGGCGGGTCCTGGGCGATCCCGCTGGCGCCGACCGAGCCGCAGCGTCCGGATGACACCGGGGGCCGCTGGCTGCGCCGGGGCATGACCGGCGCGCTGGCCGGCATCGGCCTCGGTGTCGCCGTCCTCGCCGTCACGCTGCCCGGTGCCGACGTCCCGGGCGACGACGGCCCCACCGGTGGCGCGGTGGCCGGTGCCGTCCGCAGCACCGACTCCGCCGAGCGCACCGACATCGTGCCGCCCGTCGTCCGCACCCTCACCGTGGGTGCGACCACCCCGCTGGCCCCCGGCGGGACCCCCTGAGCGAGACCCCCGGCACCGAGCCGTCCTCGACCGCCCCGCCGGCCGAGCCGACCGACGACCGCCCGCCGACGGTCGACGACCCGGCGGCCTTCGCGCGCCCCGCCGGCACCACCGGGGCGTTCGCGCCGACCGAGGGGCGGCTGCAGCCCAGCCTGCCCGCACCCCCGCCCACGCCCCCCGCGCAGCAGGCGGCCTTCGGCCGTCCCCGGGACGTCGCCGGCTCCTTCGGCGCTGACCGGCCCAGCCCGCCGCCGCGGCCGCTGCCCCCGCCGCCCCCGGAGGCCGTGCTGCGTGCCTTCGCCCCGCGCGACGGCGCCCGCGGGCTCGGTGAGCCCCCCGGCGGCCGGCGCACCGCCCGCCGCACCGCGAGCGCCCCGTTCTGGAAGCCGGATGCGACCGCCGACCCGTGGCGGGACCCGTACGCCCCGGCCGGCCTCGGGGCACCCGCCGAGTACCCGGCGGAGCCGCAGACCGACGACGGCCCGGTCGTCGTCGACGCGCAGGGTCGCAAGCGGCTCCGGCTGCGGGACGTCTCCGTCCGGCTGACGGTCCTGGCGCTGCTGAGCCTGCTGCTGGTGGGCGTCATCGGCGGCACCACCGCCTGGTGGCTGGGGCGGACCGCCGACGAGCAGCCGCTGCTCGCGCCCGGCACCCAGCTGTCCTCGGTGTCGCCGGGGGTCAGCCGCGAGCCCGGGTCGGTCGCCGACATCGCCGGCCGGGTCAACCCCGCGGTGGTCTCGATCGAGGTCACGCTGACCAACGCGGGCGCCACCGGCTCCGGGGTCGTGGTGGACGCCGAGGGCGGCTACATCGTCACCAACAACCACGTGATCTCCGGCGCCGCGGACGCCGAGGACGCCTCGATCCGCGCGGTGTTCAGCGACGGCAGCGGCTCCGCGGCCGAGATCGTCGGCCGCGACCCGGCCAGCGACATCGCCGTGCTCAAGGTCGACAAGCCAGGGCTGGCCGAGGCGACCCTGGGGGAGTCCGAGGACCTGGTGGTCGGCGACCCGGTGGTGGCCATCGGCTCGCCGCTCGGCCTGGCCGGCACGGTCACCAGCGGCATCGTCAGCGCGCTGGACCGGCCGGTGCGGCTGTCCGGCGAGGGCAGCGACACCAACGCGGTGATCAGCGCGGTGCAGACCGACGCCCCGATCAACCCGGGCAACTCCGGCGGCGCGCTGGTCGACGGCACCGGCGCGGTGATCGGCATCAACACCGCGATCGCCTCGGTGGGCGGCTCCAGCACGACCGGCGGCTCGATCGGGCTCGGCTTCGCGATCCCGATCGACACGGTGCGCGACATCGCCGAGCAGCTCATCTCGACCGGTACCGCCGTGCACGCCTCGCTGGGCGTCAACGCCCGCACCGTCACCGACGGCACCCGGGACGGCGCGCTGGTGCTCAACGTCGAGCCCGACAGCCCGGCCGCCGACGCCGGCGTGCAGGAGCAGGACGTCGTCATCGCCGTCGACGGTGCACCGGTCGCCAGCTCCGAGGAGCTCGTGGTCGCCGTCGACGCCCACGACCCGGGCGACACCATCACCCTGGAGCTCGTCCGCAACGGCAGCTCGCAGGAGGTCCAGGCCACCCTCGCCACCGCGTAGCCGGACCTCGAGCGGTGGGTTGCCGCTCACCAGGGGCACAGCCGGCCCACCTACGCTGGAGGCGACCGCGGTGGCACGGCTGAGGGGAGGAACGGTGTTCGACTCGATCGGCTGGGGCGAGATCGTCGTCCTCGCGCTGGCCGCGCTGTTCATCTTCGGCCCCGAGCGGCTGCCCACCCTGGCCAAGGACGCCGCCGCCGGGCTGAAGAAGGTGCGCGAGGCGATCACCGGCGTGCGCGGGCAGCTGCACGACTCGCTGGGTGACGACTTCGACCACCTGCGCGACGTGGACCTGCGGCAGTACCACCCCAAGACGTTCATCCGGCAGCAGCTGCTGGCCGACGACGACGCCCCGGTCCGCCGCGGCAGCGCATCCGGCACCACCGGCGCGACGGCGGCCACCGCCGCGGGGCGGGTCCGCCCCTCGGAGCGGACCCGGGCCCGGGACTCCGCGACACCCCCGCCGTTCGACGCCGACGCCACCTGACGAAGGACCTCGGTGCCCCCCACCCTCGCTGACGCTCGGCGCGGGCCCCTGCACCGAGGCCGCCCGACGACAGCGGCCGGTCACCCCGGGAGGGGTGACCGGCCGCTGTTCGTTCCGGGGGACTACCGGCGGACCGGGGTGAGCCCCAGCGACATGCCGGACAGCCCGCGCTGGCGGACGGCGAGGGAGTCCGCGATCGCGGCCAGCGCCTGGGCGGCCGGCGCCTCGGGCTCGGCCAGCACGATCGGCGCACCGGCGTCGCCGGCCTCGCGCAGCCGGGTGTCCAGCGGGATCTGACCGAGCAGCGGCACCCGGGCGCCGAGGGTCTTGGTCAGCGCGTCGGAGACGGCCTGGCCGCCACCGGAGCCGAAGACCTCCATGCGCTGGCCGTCGGGGAGCTCCAGCCAGGACATGTTCTCCACGACCCCGACCACCTGCTGGTGGGTCTGGGTGGCGATGGCACCGGCCCGCTCGGCCACCTCGGCGGCGGCCAGCTGCGGGGTGGTGACCACCAGGATCTCGGCGTTGGGCACCAGCTGGGCCACCGAGATCGCGACGTCCCCGGTGCCCGGGGGGAGGTCCATCAGCAGGACGTCGAGGTCGCCCCACCACACGTCGGCGAGGAACTGCTGCAGCGCGCGGTGCAGCATCGGCCCGCGCCAGACGACCGGGGTGTTGCCGGGGGTGAACATGCCGATCGAGATGACCTTCACGCCGTAGGACTGCGGCGGCATGATCATGTTCTCGACCTGGGTCGGCTTCTCGTCGACGCCGAGCATGCGGGGCACCGAGTGGCCGTAGATGTCGGCGTCCACGACACCGACCGACAGGCCCTTCTTCGCCAGCGCGGCGGCCAGGTTCACCGTGACGCTGGACTTGCCGACGCCGCCCTTGCCGGAGGCCACCGCGTAGACGCGGGTCAGCGAGCCGGGCTGGGCGAACGGGATGACCGGCTCGGCGGCGTCCGTGCCGCGGACGGTCTTGCGCAGCTCGGTGCGCTGCTCGTCGCTCATCACGTCCAGGCCGACCTGGACGCTGGTGACGCCGGGGACCGCGCCCACGGCCTGGGTGACGCGGTTGGTGATCGTCTCGCGCATGGGGCAGCCGGCGACGGTCAGGTAGACCTCGATGCGCACGGCACCCGGGTCACCGCCGACGCCGATCTGCACGTCCTTGACCATGCCCAGCTCGGGCAGCGGACGGTTGATCTCCGGGTCCTGGACGGTCGCCAGCGCCGCGTTCACGGCGTCGAGGGCCGGCGAACCGGTCAACGTGTCGGTCATGGGCGGATGTGTCTCCTTCGACGGGGAGCCTGCGCGCACCTGCTCGTGACCAGCGCGCGGGCGTCCTGCCACTGTACGGCGGCTGGGCGGGGTGCCTGCCCGGCCCGGGGTGTGACGCCCGGAACTGCCCGGGCCCCCGGCGCGCGAGGTCGGGGACGGCGGATCACTAGGGTCCCGGGGGTGCCCCGGTCCGCCCGCTCCGCCACGCTCCGGGACGCCGTCGGGCTCGGCGTGGCCGTCGGGCTGTACGGGGTCGCCTTCGGCGCGGCCGCGGTGGGCGCCGGGCTGGACCCGTGGCAGGCGCTGGCGATGTCGCTGCTGATGTTCACCGGCGCCTCCCAGTTCGCGCTGGTCGGGGTGCTCGGCGCCGGCGGGGGAGCGCTCGCCGCGATCGGCAGCGCGCTGCTGCTGGGCACCCGCAACACCGTCTACGGCGTCCGGCTCGCGCCGATGCTGACCCCGCAGGGGCGGCTGCGCCGGGCCGGTGCCGCGCACTGGGTGATCGACGAGACGACGGCGATGGCGGTCGCCGCGCCCGACCGCGAGCTCGGCCGGCTCGCCTTCTGGGTCACCGGCGCCACCATCTACCTGGGCTGGAACGCCACCACGCTGGTCGGCGCGCTCGGTGCCGGCGCGCTGGGGGCCACGGCGCAGGCCGCGCTGGACTCCGTCGTCCCGGCGGCGTTCCTGGCGCTGCTGTGGCCGCGGCTGCGGCAGGGTGCCCCCGAGGCGGCGGTGCAGCGCCGGGTCGCCCTCGGTGGGGCGGTCGTGGCGCTGGCGCTGACGCCGTTCGTCCCGGCCGGTGTCCAGGTCGTGCTCGCCGTCGTCGCGGTGGTGCTCGCCGGGCGGCCGCGCACCCGGGAGGTGGCCCCGTGAGCGCCGGGATGCTGTGGACGGTCGTGCTGGTCGGCGCGGCCGGCTGCTACCTGCTGAAGTACGCCGGGCTGTCGGTGCCGGCGGCCTGGGTGCAGCACCCGGCGGTGGTCCGGGTGGTCGACTTCGTGCCCGCGGCGCTGCTGGCCGCGCTGGTCGCGGTGCAGGCGGCGACGTCGGACGGCGCGCTGGTGGCCGACGGCCGGCTGGTCGGGCTGGCGGTGGCGGCGCTGGCCCTGGCGCTGCGGGCACCGTTCATCGTCGTCCTGCTGCTGGCCGGCGCCGCGGGCGCGCTGGTGCACGTCCTCACCGGCTGAGCGCCGCGCTGCCCCGCCGAGTGGCAGCTGAGCGTGGCGGCGGGACCGGCTGGGCCACGCTCAGCTGTCACTCGGCGCGGCTGGTGCCGACCGGGTCGCCCTGCTCGCGGCGCTTCTTCTTCTTCTTGCGCTCGCCGCCGTCGTCCGCGCCGTCGTCGGGCAGCAGCCGGTTCAGCTCGCCGCGGATGAAGTCGCGGGTGGCCAGCTCGCCGACGGCCACCCGCAGCGAGGCGAGCTCTCGGGCCAGGTACTCGGTGTCCGCCCGGGTCTGCGCGGCCCGGCTGCGGTCCTCCTCGGCCTGCACCCGGTCCCGGTCGGCCTGCCGGTTCTGCGCCAGCAGGATCAGCGGCGCGGCGTAGGCGGCCTGGGTGGAGAACGCCAGGTTCAGCAGGATGAACGGGTAGGGGTCCCACCGCAGGTTCACCGCGGCGACGTTGAGCACGATCCAGACGATCACGATGATCGTCTGGACGGCGAGGAACCGGCCGGTGCCCAGGAACCGGGCGATCCCCTCGGCGAACCGGCCGACCGCGTCGGGGTCCAGCCGCAGGAAGTCGCCCAGCCCGCGGCTGCCCCGGGGCTGGTCGAGCCGCTGCTCGGGTCGGCGCTCGTCAGCCACGTCGGGCCCGCTCGCGCCAGTCCTCGGGCAGCAGGTGGTCCAGCACGTCGTCCACGCTGACCGCCCCGACGAGCCGGCCCTGCGCGTCGACGACCGGGGCGGCCACCAGGTTGTAGGTGGCGAAGTAACGGGTCACCTCGGCCAGCGGGGCCTCCGGCCGGAGCGGCTCCAGGTCGTCCAGCGCACCGCTGACCAGGGTCGACGGTGGCTCGCGGAGCAGCCGCTGGATGTGCGCCAGCCCCAGGTAGCGCCCGGTCGGCGTGGCCGAGGGCGGCCGGCAGACGTAGACCTGGCTGGCCAGCGCGGGGGTGATCTCCGGGGCGCGGACCCGGGCCAGCGCCTCGGCGATCGTCGCGTCGTGGCTGAGGATCACCGGCTCGCTGGTCATGATCCCGCCGGCGGTGTCCTCGGAGTACTTGAGCAGCTGGCGGACCGGCTCGGCCTCGTCGGGCTCCATCAGCTCCAGCAGCCGGTCGCGGTCGACGTTGGACAGCTCGGCCAGCAGGTCCGCGGCGTCGTCGGGGTCCATCTCCTCCAGGACGTCGGCGGCCCGCCCCTCCTCGAGGGTGCCCAGGATGACGATCTGCTCGGCCTCGGGGAGCTCGCCGAGCACGTCGGCGAGCCGCTCGTCGCCCATCGCCTCCGCGACCTCGTGCCGCCGCTTGATCGGCAGCTCCTGCAGCGCGTGGGCCACGTCGGCGGCGTTCAGCTCGCGGTAGGTGGCGATCAGCGTCTCGGCGCTCTGCCCGGTCTGCGGCAGCGCCAGCCCGCTGACCTCGTCCCAGGCCAGCTGGCGGAGCTGGCCGCGGCGGCCGAGCCGGCCGGGCTCGGAGACGGCCAGCCGGGAGAGCACCCAGTCCCCGGTGCGGGTCTGCTCGATGGCGGCGTCGACCACGGTGGCGGCGCGGCCGGACTCGTTGATCGTCACCGACCGGTCCAGCAGTTCGCCGAGCACCAGGGTCTCGCCGACCCGCTGCTCGAAGCGCTTGAGGTTCAGCGTGCCCGACGACAGCATCACCGAGTTGGCGTCCACGCCGGTCACCCGGCCCATCGGGACGAAGATCCGGCGCCGCGCGACCACCTCGACGATCAGGCCGAGCGCCCGCGGCGGTGCGGTGTCTACCCGCAGCGCGACCAGCACGTCGCGCACCTTGCCGACCCGGTCCCCGTTGGGGTCGAAGACGGTCAAGCCGGCCACCCGACTCACGTACGCCCTCGTCACCGTCGCCACGGGGGCTGAGGCTACCGTCGCCGTCGTGGTGGCCCCGGGAACCGACCAGCTCAGCTACGAGATCGTGGACGTCTTCGCGCCCCGGCCGTTCTCCGGCAACCAGCTCGCGGTGGTGCTGGACGCCGGTGACCTGACCACCGGGCAGTGCCAGGCGCTGGCCGCCGAGTTCGGCTTCTCCGAGTCCACGTTCGTCAGCGCGCCCACCACCGGGGACGCCTCCTACCGGGTGCGGATCTTCACCCCGCGCACCGAGCTGCCCTTCGCCGGGCACCCCAGCGTGGGCACCGCGCACACCCTGGTCCGGCTCGGCCGGCTGCCCGCCGGCGTGGTCCGGCAGGAGTGCGGCGCCGGGGTGGTCGCGGTCGAGGTGGACGACGACGGTGCCCGGCTCTCCGGCGGGACAGTGTCGCTGCGACCCGGCCCGGACGCCGCGGAGCTGGCCGCCGCCGTGGGGCTGGGGGCCGACGACCTGACCGGCCGGCCCGCGCACCTGGTCGGCTGCGGCATCGACTTCGCCCAGCTGGAGGTGCGCCCCGGGGCGGCCGGGAAGGCCGAGGCGGACCCGGCGGCGCTGGCCGCGCTGCTGCCCGGCGTGCAGGGCGGCGTCTCGGTGCTCGAGCGGGACGCCGGCACGAGCTCCGGCACCGTCCGGGTGTTCGCCGCCGGGCTGGACTTCGCGGAGGACCCGGCCACCGGCTCCGCGGCGCTGGGCACCGGGATCTGGCTGGCCGCCGAGGGCCTGGCCGGCGAGGGCGTCACCGACTACCGGCTCGCCCAGGGCGCGGCGGTCGGCCGGCCCTCGGAGCTGGCCGGCAGGGTCACCGTCGCCGACGGCGCCGTCGTGGCGGTCAGCGTGGCCGGTGCGGTCCGCCCGATCGCCACCGGCACGGTCCGCGTGCCCCGATGACTGTGAAGGACCCCGCTGCTCCCCACCACTCGCAGGCTCGTGGCGGGCCCCTGCAGCAGGGCCGTGGGTCGGGACCGGCCTGGGCGATCCACCGGCCCGGCGGCCGGGACGTCGGGCTGATGGCCGTGGCGGTCGTCGGCGTCTCCTTCTCCGGTCCGCTCACCACGATGGTCGCCGCCTCCTTCCTGGCCATCGCGTTCTGGCGCAACGCGGCCGGCGCGGCGGTGCTGTTGCCGGTGCTGCTCGTCGGCGAGCGGTCGACCGTGCGCGCCCTGCGACCCCGCCAGCTGGGCAGCTCGGTCGTCGCCGGGCTGTTCCTCGCCGCGCACTTCGCCACCTGGCTGCCCAGCCTGTCGATGACGACGGTCGCCGCCTCCACGGCCCTGGTGACGACGACGCCGATCTGGACGTCGCTGGCCGCCCGCGCCGCCGGGGTGCAGCTGCCCGTGCAGGTGTGGTGGGGGCTGGCGCTGGCCGTGCTCGGCGCCGCGCTGATCGCCGGGGTCGACGTCACCGTCTCCTGGGAGGCGCTGGCCGGTGACGGGCTCGCGCTGCTCGGCGCGATCTGCGCCGGTGGCTACATGCTCGCCGGCGCGCGCGCCCGGGAGCACCTGAGCACCTCGGTCTACGCGGTCGCCTGCTACACGACGTGCGCGGTCGCGCTGGCCGTCGCGGCGCTGGTGGCCGACGTGCCGCTGACCGGGTTCAGCGCCCGGGACTGGTGGCTGATCGCGGCGATCACCTTCTGCGCGCAGCTGCTCGGCCACACGCTGCTGAACCTGGTGCTCTCCTCGGTCGGCCCGACGGTCGTGGGGCTGGCCGTCCTGCTGGAGGTGCCCGGGGCGCTGGTCGTCGCCCTGGTGCTGCTGCAGCAGGCGCCGCCGCTGCTGGCGCTGCCCGGCATGGTCGCCGTCGTCATCGGGGTGGCCCTCGTCGTCCGGGCCGGGCGCCCCGCCCCGGAGGCCGAGCCGCTGTAGCCGGGCGCGCCGGCTGGCTACCCTCCGGCGACCAGCGTCGTCGACAGCGGAGGCACCGTGGCCGAGCTCCGATCCCGTCGTTCCAACCTCGCCGTCCCGGGCAGCAACCCCCGGTTCCTGGAGAAGGCGAAGGGGCTGCCCGCCGACCAGGTGTTCCTGGACCTGGAGGACGCCTGCGCGCCGCTGGCCAAGCCCGCCGCGCGCAAGAACGTCGTCGCGGCGCTGAACGAGGGCGGCTGGGGGGAGAAGGTCCGCGCGGTCCGGGTCAACGACTGGACGACGGAGTGGACCCACACCGACGTGATCGAGGTCGTCGGCGGGGCGGGCGCCGAGCTGGACTGCCTCGTGCTGCCCAAGGTCGCCGGCGCCGCGCAGGTGCAGGCGCTGGACCTGCTGCTCACCCAGGTGGAGAAGGCCTCCGGCCTGGAGGTCGGCCGGATCGGCATCGAGGCGCAGATCGAGACCGCGCAGGGCCTGGCCGACGTGCACGGCATCGCCGCCGCCAGCCCGCGGGTCGAGACGCTCGTCTTCGGCCCGGCCGACTTCATGGCCAGCATCGGCATGCGGTCGCTCGTGGTCGGCGGGCTGCACCCGGACTACCCCGGCGACCCGCTGCACTCCGTCCTGGTGCAGATCCTGGTGGCCGCGCGGGCCAACGGGGTGCAGGCCATCGACGGGCCGTTCCTGCAGGTGCGCGACGTGCCCGCGTTCACCGCGGCCGCCCGGCGGTCGGCGATGCTCGGCTTCGACGGCAAGTGGGTGCTGCACCCGGACCAGATCGCGGCCGCCAACGAGGTCTACTCGCCGGCGCAGGAGGACTACGACCACGCCGAGCTGATCCTGGACGCCTACGCCTGGGCGACCTCGGACGCCGGCGGCCGGAAGGGCTCGGCGATGCTCGGCGACGAGATGATCGACGAGGCCAGCCGCAAGATGGCGCTGGTCGTCGCCGGCAAGGGCCGGGCCGCGGGGATGTCCCGGACCTCGGCCTTCACCCCGCCCGGGGAGTGAGGCCTACGGGCTGAAGGTGCCGTTGCCGATCGAGGCGAGCACGGAGATCCACAGCAGCAGCCCGACGACGATCAGCGTGGTCGAGATGCCGCCGATGATGATCGCGGCGAGGGTCAGGCCGTCGCCGCCCTCGCCGGTCCGGCGCAGCTGCCGGCGGGCGACGATGCCGCAGACCAGCCCGGCCGGCGGGAAGACAAAGGTGAGCGCCAGCGCGACGACGGCGAGCTGGTTGGTCGGCGGCCGCCAGCCGTAGCCCGGTGGCGGGCCGTAGCCGGGCGGTGGGCCGTACGCCGGCGGCGCCCACCCCGGCGGCGGGGCGTACGCGGGCGGCGGGTCACCGCGGTACAGGTCGTCCTGGCTCACCGCGCCAGTGTGCGGGTCAGCCGCCGACGGCCGCGGCAGGCAGGGCCGCCATCCGGACGGCGATCGACCGGGCCGCCGCCGCGGTGGTCGCCGGGTCCTCACCGATGAGCACCGACAGCACCGCCCCGCGGGCCTGCGCGACGACGACCTGCCTGCCCCCGTCGGCGAGCCGGTACTGCAGCACGACGCTGTCCTCGGCCAGGCCGTCGGCGGGCGGGCCCGGCTCGAAGGTGTACTCGTCGGCCGGGCAGCCGCCGAAGGCCTGCACCAGCTCCTGGACGGCGGTGGCCGCGGCCGTGGCCGAGTCGTAGGCGATCGCCTCCGCCGAGACCTGCGGGGTGCCGGTGCCGTCCAGCCCGACCACCGGGTGCTTCGTCGTCCGGTGCACCTCGGAGCTGGCGGTGGCGCCGCAGATGCCGGCGAGGCTGGGGTTGTCGGCCAGCGCGGCGCCCTCCGACAGCGGGTTGGCCTGCACCGACCAGCCGGCCGGCAGGTCGCCGGCACGCAGCGCCACCGCCAGGGCCGCGTCGGCGGGGGAGGTGGCCAGCGCCGGGTCGGCGGCCGCCTCCGCGGCGGCGGCAGCTTCCGCCGCCGGCGGTTCGGCCGACCCGCTGGCGGGGGTGGTCGCGGAGGTCCCGGTCGAGCCGCCGCCGGTGCAGCCGGCCAGGGTCAGGACGGCGACCGCCACCGTGCCGAGGAGGACGCCGCGGGACCGCACCTCCGCGACGGTAACCGCCGGTGCTGTGCGCCCGGTCGTCGTGCAGGCTCGGGTGGTGAGCAGTCGGGGATGGGTCTCGGTGCGGGACGACGCGGACCGCTGGTGGCTGCTGACCGCCTACGACGACGGGTGGTGCACGGCGCCGGTGACCGTCCCGACGGCGGCCGACACCCGGCGGCGGCTGCGCGCGTTCCTGGCCTGGACCGTCGCGGTCGGCGGGCTGTTCGCCGCCGCGGTGGGGGTCGGCTTCCTGCTGCCCGGCGTGACCTGGCTGCCGTGGGTGCTGCTCGCCGCCTGCCTGGGCGCCGTCGCGGCGGCCGCGGTCGGCGCGGCACGGCGGCGGGCCGCGCGCCGGCCGCCGGTGTTCGGCTCGTCCGCCCAGCACGCCGCCGGCGTGGCCGGGGCCACCCGGGTCGGCTGGGACCAGGTCCGGGCGGTGGCCGTGCAGCGCGACGGGCACGAGGACGTCGTCACGGTGGCGCTCCGGCGGGGGAAGCCGCTGGTCTACCGCTCGCCGGACCGGACGCTCGGCCGGCTCTTCGCCCTCTGGTCCCCGGCCCCACCGACCAGCTGACCGGACAGTTGAGCTCTGCCCCCACCTGGGGGCAGAGCTCGACTGCCCGCGGACCTCAGCCGGCGCCGCCGCTCAGGTCGTACAGCGTGACGCCGTCGACGGTCTGCGCGGTGTAGTTCTGCTGCACCCAGGCGGCGATCTCGGCCGACGCGCTGCTGCCGCCGTCGCTGCTCATCCCGAGGCCGCCGCCGATGAACCAGTGGACCGCGCCGTCGGCGACGAGCTCCTGGAACTGCGCGAGCGTGGGGGAGGGGTCGCTGCCGTTGAAGCCACCGAGGGCCATCACCGGGTCGCCGGTCGCCAGCTGGTAGCCCGCGGCGGTGTTGGAACCGACCGCCGCGGCCACCCAGGTGTAGGAGTCGGCGTGCTCCTCGAGCGTCGCGACCACCTCGTCGCTCGGGTCGGTCGCGTTGAGCAGCCCGCCGGCACCACCGCCGCCGATGGGTCGGCCGATCGCCCCGCCAGCCGTCGCCCCGCCCGGCGGCGTGCCCAGCTGGCCGGGGGCTCCGCCGGCCCGGCCGCCGAAGCCGCCCGCGGGCGGGGTCCCGCCACCGGGCCCGCCGCGCCCGCCGCCGAAGCCGGTGCCGACGCTGACCGTCGGCCCGGCGGAGGGGATGGAGCCGGTGTGCGCCGTCCCCGCCGTCTGCACCGCGTAGGCGGCCGGCCCGCCGAGGGCGGCGAGGACGCCCACGGCGAGCAGCGTCGCGGTGAGCGCCCGGCCGACCCGGTCGACGACCAGCAGCCCGAGCCCGGCGACCAGGCCGGCGCCGAGGACGAGCCAGCGCAGCCAGGGCAGGAAGTCCGCAGACCGGTCCAGCAGCACGAACGACCACAGCGCGGTGCCGGCCAGGGTCAGCGCCAGCACGACCCGGGCCCACGCCCGGCCGCGGCGCTGCCAGAGCAGCCCGCCACCGATGCCGACCAGGGCCGCGATCGCCGGCGCCAGAGCCACCGTGTAGTACGCGTGGAAGATGCCGGCCATGAAGCTGAAGGTCAGCCCGGTGACCAGCAGCCAGCTGCCCCAGGTCAGCAGCGCCGCGCGGCGCAGGTCGGTGCGCGGCGCCCGGCCGAGCGTGACCAGCCCGGCGACCAGCAGCACCAGCGCGGCCGGCAGCAGCCAGGCGACCTGACCGCCGATCTCCGCGCCGAACAGCCGGGTCAGGCCGGTCGAGCCCCAGTTCCCGCCGCCGTTCCCGCCGCCACCGCCGACGCTGCCGGTCTCGTCGCCGGTGAGCCGGCCCAGGCCGTTGTAGCCCCAGATGAGCTCCCACACCGAGTTGGTCTGCGAGCCGCCGACGTAGGGCCGCCAGGACGCCGGCACCAGCTCGACGACCGCCACCCACCAGCCGGCCGAGACCAGCAGCGCACCCCCCGCGGCGAGCACGTGCAGCACGCGCCGGCCCAGCGTGGTGGGCGCGGCGACCAGGTAGACCAGCGCGAACCCGGGGACGACGAGCACCGCCTGCAGCGTCTTGGTCAGGAACGCGACGCCGATCAGCACGCCGACGCCGAGCATCCACCGCAGGCTCGCCCGCTCCACCGCCCGCACGGTGGCGTAGCCGGCCAGGCTCATCAGCAGCACGAGCAGCGCGTCGGGGTTGTCGAAGCGGAACATCAGCACCGCGACCGGGGTCAGCGCCATCGCCGCTCCGGCCAGCAGGCCGGCACCGGGACCGGCCACCCGGCGCACCGAGAGGTACACGACGCCGACGGTGGCCACGCCCATCAGCGCCTGCGGCACCAGCAGCGACCAGGAGTTCAGCCCGAACAGCCGGACGGCGATCTCCATGACCCACAGCGACGCCGGGGGCTTGTCGACGGTGATCGAGTTCGCCGCGTCCGAGGAGCCGTAGAAGAAGGCCTCCCAGCTCTGCGACCCGGCCTGCACGGCCGCGGCGTAGAAGGCGTTGGCCCAGCCGGAGGCGGCCAGGTCCCACAGGTACAGCAGCCCGGTGGCGGCCAGCAGTGCGAGCAGCGACGGGCGCACCCAGCCCGGGTCGTCGTCCCGGCCGCGCACGAAGCGGCGGGCGCGCGAGGTCGGCACGGTGGGCGGCGGCTCCGGTGCGTGCGCCGGGGGCTGGCCGGGGGAGTCGAGGACGGTGCTCATCGGACGGTCTCCATCGCCGGGACGGCGGGGTCGGGGGCAGCGGGGTCGGTCAGGGGCGGGCTGGTGCGGCGCGCGGTGCGGAACACCCAGCCGCGCAGGAGGACGAAGCGGAGCAGGGTGGCCAGCGCGTTGGCGGCGACCAGGACGACGACCTCGGTGCTGCGGGCCGGCGTGCCGGTGGCGTGCAGGACGGCGAGGCTGCCGCTGGTCAGCGCCAGGCCGAGGCCGAACACGACCAGGCCCTGCAGCTGGGCGCGGCCGGCGCCGGGGCCGCCGCGGATGCCGAAGGTGATCCGCCGGTTGGCCGCGGTGTTCGCGACCGCGGTCACCAGCAGCGCGACCAGGTTGGCCGGCTGTGCGGCGACGACCCCGCGCAGCGCGACGAACAGCACCAGGTAGGCCAGCGTGGACAGCACTCCGATGGTGGCGAACCGGACCAGCTGCCCGACCAGCCCGGCCGGGACGCCGGGCACCGGGTCGGCCAGCGGCCCGCGGCCGAGGGAGGCGCGGAGCTCGGCGACCGGCAGCCGGCCGGTGGCCAGTGCGCGCAGCATCCGGGCGATCCCGGCCAGGTCGGCCTTCGCCGTCGCCACGATGTCCACCCGGCTGTCCGGGTCGTCCACCCAGTCGACCGGGACCTCGTGCACCCGCAGCCCGCTGCGCTCGGCGAGCACCAGCAGCTCGGTGTCGAAGAACCAGCCGGTGTCCTCGACCAGCGGCAGCAGCCGGGCGGCGACGTCGGCGCGGATCGCCTTGAAGCCGCACTGGGCGTCCGAGAGCCGGGTGGCCAGCGCCCCGCGCAGCAGCAGGTTGTAGCCCCGGGAGATGACCTCGCGCTTCGCGCCGCGCACCACCCGGGAGGACGGCGCGAGCCGGGTGCCGACGGCCAGGTCGGAGTGGCCGCTGATCAGCGGGGCGACCAGCGGCAGCAGGGCGGCGAGGTCGGTGGACAGGTCGACGTCCATGTAGACCAGCACCGGCGCGGGCGAGGCCAGCCACGCGGTGCGCAGCGCCCGGCCGCGGCCGGCCTCGGGCAGCACCAGCACCTCGATGCCGGGCAGCTCGGCGGCGACCCGCCGGGCGACCGCGACGGTGCCGTCGGTGCTGGCGTTCTCGGCGACGGTGATCCGGAACGGGTAGGGGAGCTGGCCGGACAGGTGGGCGTGCAGCCGGCGCAGGCAGGGCTCGAGGTCGGTCTCCTCGTCGTGGACGGGGACGACGACGTCGACGACCGGCGTGCGGAGGTCGGGGCCGCCGGGCGGCGCGGTGGTGCTCGGGTCGTGCGAGGGCATGGCACGACCGTCGGGTCCGCGGCTGGTGGGTCTCCCTGCCCCGGCTACGCGCCGGCTGTGAGTGGTGCACGCGGGGTGTGGCCCCGCGCACGCCGGGGCCGGGTGTGCCCGGCGGCGCGGCGGGGGTAGCGGCAGGTCATGAGAGCAGTCGGAGTGACGGAGTTCGGCGGGCCCGAGGCCCTGCACCTGGTCGACGTCCCGGCCGAGCCGCTCGGCCCGGGGCAGGTGCGGGTGCGGGTGACGGCAGCGACGGTGAACCCGACCGACACCTATTCGCGCAACGGCACCTACGCCGGCCGGGACCCGGTCAAGGAGCCGCCCTTCGTCCCGGGCATGGACGTCGCCGGGGTGCTCGCCGAGATCGGCGAGGGCGTGCAGACCGACCTGGAGGTGGGGGCGCACGTGATGGGCATCGTCGTCCCCTCCGGGGCGCACGGCGGCTACCGCGAGGACATCGTGCTGCCGGTCGGCTCGATCGCCCGGGTGCCGGCCGGCGCGAGCGACGTCGCCGCCTCGACGCTGCCGATGAACGGCCTCACCGCCCGGCTCGCCCTGGACAAGATGGCGCTGCGGCCGGGGCAGGTCCTCGCGGTCACCGGCGCCGCCGGGGCGTTCGGCGGCTACGTCGTCCAGCTGGCGAAGACCGAGGGGCTCACCGTCGTGGCCGACGCCGCGGAGGCCGACGAGGACCTGGTCCGCGAGCTGGGTGCCGACGTCGTCGTCCGGCGCGGGGACGACGTCGCGGCGCGGATCCGGGAGCAGTTCCCCGACGGCGTCGACGGGCTGGCCGACGGGTCGGTGCAGGACGCCGCCGTGCTGCCGGCGGTCAAGGACGGCGGTGCGGTCACCACCGTCCGCGGCTACCGCGGCGACGGGCAGCGCGACCTGCGGGTGTTCCCGGTGCTGGTGCGCGAGTACGCGCAGGAGGGCGCGGCGCTCGACCGGCTCCGCGCCCAGGTCGAGGCGGGCGAGCTGACGCTGCGGGTGGCCCAGACGTTCCCGGCGGCCGACGGCGCCGAGGCGCACCGCCGGCTCGAGGCCGGCGGCGTCCGCGGCCGGCTCGTGCTCACCTTCTGACGAGGGCGCGCCGGCGCCGAGTGAGCAGTTGAGGTCGTCGACGCGCGCGGACACGCCGCGCGCACCGACCACGACTGCCCACTCGGCCCGAGCCGGGCTCGCTACAGGTGCTTGGCGGCCTCCCGCCGGGACAGCGGGCTCAGCTCGTGCCCGGCGAGGAAGCCGCGCACCCAGGCAGGGTCGGTCTTGGCGAGGTCGCGCAGCGCCCAGCCGATCGCCTTCCGGATGAAGAACTCCGGGTCGGCGGCGTTGACCTCGACCACCTCGGTCAGCAGCGCCCGGTCGATGCGGTCCTTGGCACCGAGCTGGGCGATCACCGCGCTGCGCCGGAGCCACCGGTCCGGCGACCGCGCCCAGCCGCGCAGCACCGGCGCGAGGTGGGCGGGGGAGGCGAGCAGCAGGTCGCGGACCCGGGGCTGGACGCCGTCGACCAGGTCCCACCACGCGCCGGTGGTGATCATCTCCTCGTGCAGCGGCAGCAGCTCCAGCGCGCCGCGGGCCACCGGCAGCCCGGTGAGCGCGATCGCGGCGTACCGCTCCTCCCGGTGCGCCGCGCCCCGCCAGAGCGCGCCCGCCGCCTGGCCGACGTCCGCTGCGGTCGCCGGCGGGTCGGCCGTCGCCGCTGCGCGGGTCAACCGGCGCACCTCGGTCAGCCGCACGCCGAGGCAGGGCTCCGTCGTCTTGAGGTAGGCCTGCATGCCGCGGGCTCGCTCGGGGTCGGCGGCCGCGCGCAGCGCGGCGCGCACGGCCGGGACGAGCGCCTCCACCGCGGCGGGCCTCAGCGGCGCCGGGCGGCCATCGGCAGCCAGACCGCCAGGCCCATCAGCAGCATGGCCAGCGGCACGTGCACCGCCACGCTGCCGCCACCCGCGCGGCCGAGGGCGTACTCGACCACCAGCAGGACCAGCAGCAGCGCCGTCCCGACCAGCAGGTCGCGGCGGTGCCGCAGCCACACGACGGCGGCGACGGTGGCGACCGCCGCCAGGGTCACCGTCGCCTCGGCGCCGTGCTGGTGCACCGAGTACCAGGTGCCGCCGTCGGTGCCGGGGCGGAGGAACAGCCCAGCCCACAGCGCCTGCAGCAGGACCCCGAGCGAGGTCAGCCCGACCAGCGCGGACCAGACGGGGTGCGGCTTCACAGAGGTGGTCCCGGTCGTGGCCATGGCCTGATCCTGCCAGCCGCCGGAGCCCGTGCGAGGCTGCCAGCGAGGCCGCTCACGGGCGTGCGGCCGGCACCGGGAGGCGACGTGAACGGCGCGCAGGCAGTCATCCGCACCCTCGTGGCCGGTGGGGTGGAGGTGTGCTTCGCCAACCCCGGCACCTCGGAGATGCACTTCGTCGCCGCACTGGACGACGTGCCGGAGATGCGGGCGGTGCTCACCCTGTTCGAGGGGGTCGCCACCGGCGCGGCCGACGGGTACGCCCGGATGACCGGCCGGCCGGCGGCCACCCTGCTGCACCTGGGCCCGGGGCTGGGCAACGGGCTGGCGAACCTGCACAACGCGCGCCGGGCCCGGGTCCCGCTGGTCAACGTGGTCGGCGACCACGCGCTGGGCCACAAGCGGCTGGACGCGCCGCTGGAGTCCGACATCGACGCGGTCGCCGGCACGGTGTCGGGCTGGGTGCGCCGGTCGCTGACCACCGGCGACGTCGGCGCCGACACCACCGACGCGATCGCCGCCGCCCGCGGGTGGCCCGGCCAGGTGGCCACCCTGGTGCTGCCGGCCGATGTGTCCTGGAGCGAGGGGGCGGCCGTCGGTCCGGTCCGGCACGCGCGGCCCGCACCCCGGGTCCCGGACGACGGCATCGAGGGCCTGGCCGACGTGCTCGGCCCCTCGACGGTGCTCTTCCTCGGCGGGACGGCGCTGCAGGAGGCGGGGCTGCGGGCGGCGGCGAAGGTCGCCGCGGGCACCGGCACCCGGCTGCTGGCCGAGACCTTCCCGGCCCGGATGCAGCGCGGCGCCGGTCTGCCCGACGTGCTCAAGCTGCCGTACCCGCCGGACGGGGCTCGCAAGCAGCTGGACGGCGTCGAGCACCTGGTGCTGGCCGGCGCGGTGGAGCCGGTGGCGTTCTTCGGCTACCCCGGCACGGACGGGCGGCTGGTGCCCGAGGGCTGCACCGTGCACGTGCTGGCCACGCCCGCGGAGGAGGTCGTCGCGGCGCTGCAGGCGCTCGCCGACCGGGTCGCCGCCGACGCGACGCCGCAGGTCGCCGAGGTCCGGCGCCCGGAGCTGCCCACCGGCCGGCTGGACCTCCGGGCGTTCGCCGAGGTGGTCGGCGCGCTGCTCCCCGAGCGGGCGGTCGTCGTCGACGAGGCGGTGACCAGCGGGTACTTCCTGCCCGGGGCCACCGTCGGGGCACCCGGGCACGACTGGCTGACGCTGACCGGCGGCGCCATCGGCCAGGGGCTGCCGGTGGCGACCGGCGCCGCGGTGGCCGACCCCAGCCGCCCGGTGATCGCGCTACAGGCCGACGGCAGCGCGATGTACACGATCCAGGCGCTGTGGACCCAGGCCCGCGAGCAGCTCGACGTCACCACCGTCGTCTGCGACAACGGCGCCTACGCCATCCTCGCCGCCGAGCTGGAGAACGTCGGCGCCGCGAGCGGGGGAGAGCGGGCCGGGCGGCTGCTGGACCTGGGCGGGCCGGCGCTGGACTTCGTCGCGCTGGCCACCGGCATGGGCGTGCCCGCCACCCGGGCCACCACCGCCGAGGAGCTGGCCGCGCAGTTCCGCGCCGCGCTCGCCGAGCCCGGGCCGCACCTGATCGACGCCGTCCTCCAGCGGTAGCCCGGCGCGGCCGTCGTCCGCCGCCGCGCCGCGGGCCGTTGACGCCCGGCCCCGGCGGTGGGCTGATGGTCGGCACGGGCCGACGAGGGGACGCAGCGATGCGGCTGCCGATCATCTACGTGCGTGGTTTCGCCGGGGACACCCGCGGGATCGACCGGGCGGTGGACGACCCGTTCTACGGGTTCAACGAGGGCTCGGTGCACGTCCGGGTGGGCGGCGACGCGCAGCCGCAGTTCCACCAGTTCGAGAGCCCGCTGCTGCGGCTGATGCTCGACGACGACGGCGGCGGGACCTACCGGCCGCTCGTGCAGGGCGGCCAGCGCGCCTTCCTCGAGGCGCAGGACGACGGGTCGGTGCCGCCGCGGACGATCTGGGTGCACCGCTTCTACGACCGGGCGGCCTCCACCTTCGGGCAGCGGCCGGAGGCGTTCACCCTGGAGCGGGCGGCGGAGGACCTGTACGCCCTGGTGCAGCTGGTGCGGGCCAAGACCGGCGCGCCGCGGGTGCACCTGGTCGCGCACTCGATGGGCGGGCTGATCTGCCGCTCGATGATCCAGCGGGTGGTGCCGGAGGCGACCGGCCGGCCCGACGGCGCCGCGGACGTCGTGGACCGGCTGTTCACCTACGGCACCCCGCACGGGGGCATCGAGTTCGCGGTCGGCTTCGGCCTGGCCGAGGAGCTGCGCGACTTCTTCGACCTCGGCGGCGCGGCCGTCTTCGGCCCGGACCGGATGTGGGACTACCTGACCCCCGCGGACCGGCGGGACGGCGGCCCACCCGAGGGCTGGGACCCGGCGGCCATGCCCGCCGACGGGTTCCCGCTCGACCGGGTGTTCTGCCTGGTCGGCACCGACCCGGCCGACTACGGCGCCGCCGGCGGCCTGGCGTCGCGGGCGGTGGGGGCGCGCAGCGACGGGCTGGTGCAGATCGACCACGCCTACGTGCCCGGCGCGCACCGCGCCTTCGTGCACCGCAGCCACAGCGGTCGGTACGGGCTGGTCAACTCCGAGGAGGGGTACCAGAACCTGCGCCGGTTCCTGTTCGGCGACCTGCAGGTGACCGTCGAGCTGCGGGGGCTGACCCGGCCCGACCCCGGGGACGACGTCGTGTGGCAGCTGGAGACCCAGCTGGCGATCCGCGGGCTGCCGGTCGTCGTCCACGAGCAGACGACGGCGCACCAGTGTCCGGTCCAGCTCGAGTGGCCCGACCCCGGCACCGACGACGACAGCAACCCGGTCCCGCTGCTCACCACCTTCCTGCTCTCCGACCAGGCGCCGGCGCCCCGGCCGGCCCGGCTCCGGCACGCCCTCCGGCTCCGGCTGATCTCGCTGCGCGAGGAGCACGGCTGCTGCCGGTTCGGCGACCACCTCGAGCAGACCGCCGACGTCGAGGACACCCTGGTGGTCGACATCGAGCCGGGGCTGCCGTGCCCGCGGGCGTGGGCGACCTGGAACTCGCAGATCCCGGGCGCGATCCGGGACTGGGAGCCCGCCGGCCCGCCGATCGGCGACGCCGACGGGACCACCGGCGTGTGGTGCACCGAGGTGCCGCTGCCCGCGACCGCGCGGCCGGTCCTCGGTCCGCGGGCCCGGGTGCGGCTCACCGTGACGGCGCGGGGCTGACCGGCGCGAGGTCTGCCGGCCGCCCAGCAGCGGGGAGTCGGCGGGGTCAGCCGAGGGCGGCGGCGATGCTCTCCTCGGTCCGCGCCCTGTCCAGGCCGAGGCCGGTGAGCACGCCGTCGCCGTCCTCCCGCTCCAGGAGGGCGAGCAGCAGGTGCTCGGTGCCGATGTACTTGTGGCCCAGCCGGAGCGCCTCGCGGAAGGTGAGCTCCAGCGCCTTCTTGGCGCTGCCGTCGAACGGGATGAGCGCGGGGACGTCATCGGCGGCGGCCGGCAGCGTGGCGGTCACCGCCTGCCGGACGGCGTCGGGGGACAGGCCCTGGGCGGCGAGCGCCCTGCCGGCCAGCGACTCGGGGTCTCGGAGCAGCCCGAGCACCAGGTGGGCGCTGGTGACCTCGGCGTTGCCGGCCGTGCGCGCCTCCTCCTGGGCCGCGGCCACCGCGTGCCGGGCCCGGGCGGTGAACCGGGTGAAGCCCTGCTCAGGGTCCAGCGGCGGGTCCTTGGGCACGAACCGCTTCTGGGCGGCCTGCTTGGTCACCCCCATGCTGCGGCCGATGTCGGTCCAGGAGGCGCCGGAGCGGCGGGCCTGGTCGACGAAGTGGCCGATCAGGTGGTCGGCGACCTCGCCGAGGGCGTCGGCGGCGAGGACGGCGTCGGTCAGCTGGTCCAGCGGCTCGTCGTGGACCTTCTGGATGGCGGTGATCAGGTCGTCGAGGCGGACGGTGGGCGGCATCTGCACCGGGCTGCTCATGCCGTCAACGCTAGGTTGACGATCCCAGGATCGTCAACCCGTGGTTGACGAGACCCGGCGTTTCCGGATGATCAATCCGGGGCATCCCTCGGGCTCCTAGACCCGAGGGAGACCACCGTGGACACCTGGCTGATCGTGGTCATCGTCATCGCCGTGCTGATCGTGCTGGCGCTCCTCGCCCTCGCGGCGTCCAAGCGCAGTAAGGCGAGCGAGGCGCGCAAGCGCGAGCAGGCCCGCGAGCACCTGCGCGAGGCCGAGCTCCGCGGCGCGCGGGCGGAGCAGGAGCAGGCGCTCGCCGACGAGCAGGCCGCCCGGGCCCGCCGGGAGCGGGCGGAGGTGGAGCTGCGCGCCGCCGAGGCCGAGCGCGAGGCCGGCGAGCGGTCCCAGCACGCCCAGGAGGAGCGCTCGGCCGCCGAGCAGCTGAAGGCCCGGGCCGAGAAGCTGGCCCCGGGGCTGTCGCACGGCAACGGCCACGTCGCGGGCGCGCAGGCCGCCGACGTCACCCAGCAGATCCGCCGCGAGGACATCCAGCGCGAGGTCGACGGCGGCGGCGCCACCCGCGCCTGACCTCCCGCACCGACGGGCCGCTCCCCTCCGGGAGGCGGCCCGTCGTCGCGTCGGTCAGCGCGCCGAGGGCTCGGCCAGCGGCTGCAGGTCGCAGGCCGCGGCGAAGCCCTGCGACTCGATGCCCAGCGCGGTGTTGTTGCGGGTGTAGAAGTTGGCCAGCGCGATGGCGGCGGTCAGCTCCACCATCGCCGGCGCGCCCAGCCGGGCGAGCAGCCGGGCGGACAGCTCGTCGGTGACCGTCGGCGGGGTGGTGGTCATCGCCTCGGCGTACTCCAGCACGTCCCGCTCGCGCGGGGTGAACACGTCCGACTCCCGCCAGCGCGGCACCTCCCGGGCCTTGACCAGGTCCAGCCCCTCGTTGGCCGCCAGGAAGTAGCCCAGGTCCAGGCACCAGCTGCAGCCGACCAGCCCGGCCACCGCCATGTGGGCGTAGGACTTCAGGTCGGCGTCGCAGCGGTCCCACTTCTGCGACTTGCGGCCCACGGTGAAGCCGAAGTCGACGATCCTGCGGTTGTGCCAGGCGACCTCGACCGGCTCGGCGACCTCGCCGAACATCCGGCGCGACATCCGCGTCACGATCGCGCCGTAGACGCCGGTCAGCTCGGCCTTGGGGATCCTCGTGCTGCTGGCCATGACTCCTCCTCGGGTGGGTGTCCTGGCATGAAGACGCCGCCCGCCCCCCGGATGTGACACCCCCACCGCCTTCGGTGGGGCGCCGGTCGTCACCCGTCCGGGGGGACGCCGGCCCGGCGGCCCACCAGATCCGGGTCGGCGATGCCGAAGAGACCAGGTGACGACGGCCGCAGGCGGCGCCGAGTCACCCCTCTGACGGAACAGGCACCGGGACCATGACCACAGAGCACACGACACCGCGACCGCGGGTGTTCGTCGAGCGCCGCGAGAGCGGGCGCCGGTACGGCCGGACCGCCACCGAGATCACGGGTGCGCTGCAGGCCCCAGGAGCGACCGTGCAGTACCGCGACGCGCTCACCCCGGGCCAGCGCCGTCGGGTGCTGGGGGTCGGCGCGGCGCACGTCGTCGTCTCCCTGGCGCTCGCGGTGTACCTGCTGCTGCCCGGCAACCTGCCGCAGCTGGCCGGGAACGCGCTGACGGACGCGCTGTCGGTGGCGGGCCTGGTCCTGATGGTCCTGCTGCAGCTCATCGCCGGGGTCCGGACCTGGACCGTGGCCTACCACGCCGGCGCCGCGCGGGACCCGATCCCGATGCGGCCGCGCCCCGGGCGGCGGGTCGCCGTCCTCACCACGATCGTGCCCGGCAAGGAGCCGGTGGAGCTGGTCATGGCCACGCTGCGCGCCATGACGCGCATCCGCCACGACGGGCCGCTGGACGTGTGGCTGCTCGACGAGGGCGACGACCCGGAGGTCCGGCGACGGTGCGCGGAGATCGGGGTCAAGCACTTCAGCCGCAAGGGCCGGCCCGAGTGGAACCAGCCCGAGGGGCCGTTCCGGGCGAAGACCAAGCACGGCAACCACAACAGCTGGCGCTCGGTGCACGAGCAGGACTACGACGTCGTCGCCCAGATGGACCCCGACCACGTGCCGTTCCCGAACTTCCTCGAGCGGACGCTGGGCTACTTCTCCGACGAGGACGTCGCCTTCGTCGTCGCACCGCAGGTGTACGGCAACCTGGACGAGTCCTTCGTCGCGCGGGGTTCGGCCGAGCTGGCCTACCTGTTCCACGGGATCATCCAGCGGGGCGGCAACGGCCACGAGGCGCCGCTGCTGATCGGCACCAACCACCTGTACCGGCCGGCCGCGCTCGCGCAGATCGGCGGCTACCAGGACTGCATCATCGAGGACCACCTGACGTCGATGGTCGTCTACACCACGGTCAACGAGGTCACCGGCGGGAACTGGAAGGGCGTCTACACCCCCGACATCGTCGCCGTCGGCGAGGGCCCGGCGACGTACTCGGACTTCTTCAGCCAGCAGAAGCGCTGGGCGTACGGGATCTGGCAGATCGCCCGCCAGCACTCGCCGCGGGTGTTCGGGCAGATGCGGACCCCGGCGCAGCGGCTGTCGTTCCTGGCGCTGCAGGCGCACTACCCGACGACGTCGATCGCCTGGGTGGGCGGCATCGCGCTGACCGTGCTGTACCTGGTGGGCTGCGTCTCGATCACCCACCTGCCGCTGCTGCAGTGGGGCGTGCTGTTCGGGGCCAACCTGGCCCTCGGCCTGCTCTTCACCTTCAGCATGCGCCGCTACAACCTGGTCGAGCACGAGCGGCGCTCGTGGGGCCTGACCGGCTTCGCGCTGGACATGCTGACCGCCCCGGTCTACGTCGCCGCCGCGGCCGCTCAGCTCGCCGGGCGCCCGCTGGTCTACGTGGTCACGGCCAAGGGCAGCGCCGCCACCGGTGACACCTGGCGGACGTTCCGCCCGCACCTCATCTGGGCCGCGGTCGCGCTGGGCTCCATCACCGCCGGGCTGCTCGAGGACCACGACTTCGTGACCCTCTACTTCTGGGCGGGCCTGACCGCGGCCGTCTGCCTGGCGCCGATGCTGCACGTCGGCTCGATGCGGCTCGCCGCGACCGTGCCGTCGGTGCTCTCCCGGGTCCAGCCCGTGGTCGGCAGCCGGCGCATCGGCCAGGTCCTGGTCGCCCAGGGGCTGCTCACCCGGGCACAGCTGCGCGAGCTCATCGACCTGCAGGCCACCAGCGACGCCGCGTGGACCCGCCTCGGCGACCTGGCCGTCGCGCAGGGCATGGTCACGCCGGTCCAGCTCGCCGCTGCGCTGCGGGTGGCCACCCCGACGCGCCGGGCCTCCCGGGAGCTCGCCGCCCAGGCCGCCCTCATGTGACCCTGCGGTTCGTCGCCGCCAAAGACGCGCTGTCGTTGGTCCGTTCCGCCACCGAAGGCGCGCTCTTGGTGGTTGGGTGCGCCGCCGATGGCGCGTTGCGGTGGTCCGCCGTCGGTGGTGCGGTGGTCAGGCACGGGGGAGACCGGTGCGCCAGGCGAGGCGGCGAGCTGGGCGCGGTCCCGGTCGAGGACCGCGCCCGGGAGGACGCTCTGGTGCGCTGAGGGCCATTCCCCGGGCGCCGGCTCAGAGGGTCTTGACGAGTCCTCCGTCGATGCGGACGTCGCTGCCGGTGACGTTGCCGGCCCGGTCGCTGGCGAGCAGCAGCACGAGGTCGGCGATCTCCCGGGGGGCGGTGAACCGGCCGGTCGATGCCTGGGCAGCCTGCTGGCGGACCACCTCGTCGGGTTCGAGGCCGTTCGCCCTGCCCACCGTGGCCGCGACCCCGCTCCCGCCGAGCCACAGGTCGGTCTGCACGGGCCCGGGGCTGATGGTGTTCACCCGCAGCCGCGGGCCGAACTCCTGGGACAGCGACTTGCACAGGTTGGTCAACGCGCCCTTGGCCGCGCTGTAGTCGATGACGCCCGGGTCGGGCAGGAAGGCGTTGACCGAGCTGATCGTGACGATGTTCGCGCCCGGCCGGTCGAGCATGGCGGGGATCGCGGCGCGCATCGTGCGGGCGGCTGCCAGGAAGTTGATCGTGAGCCCCCAGCTCCAGTCCTCGTCGGTGAGGGCCAGGAAGCCGTCCAGCCGTGCCTTCACGGCGCCGACGTTGTTGACCAGCACGTCGATCCCGCCGTGCAGGTCCACGGCCTCCTCGACCAGGCGGTCCGGCCCGTCCGGGGCCATCAGGTCGACCAGCACCGGCCGGACGGCGCCGGTCGCGGCGAGCTCGTCGAGCTCCGGGCTGCCCTTGAGCGCGCCCGCCACGACGCGCACGCCCTCGTCGACCAGCGCACGGGTGATGGCCAGCCCGATGCCCCGGCTGGCCCCGGTCACGACGGCGACCTGCCCGGCCAGGCCCAGGTCCACGGTCAGAACCCCTGGGCCTTGAGCCAGGACAGGGACGCGTCGGCGACGTCACGCCAGCCGTGGTCGATGGTCAGCGAGTGCGCGCGGTCCTCGAACTCGAGGACGTCGGTGGTCGCCTCGCTGTGCCGGTACTGCTTCAGCGTCGCGCGGGTGACCGCCTCGGGGACGGTGTGGTCGCGGCCGCCCATGACCAGCAGCAGCGGGCCCCGGCCGGAGTTGTCCGTGTCCACCTTGGCCGGGGAGTGCGGGTTGACGTTCGCTGCGGCGGCCTCGAACAGCGGCTTGCCCGGCGCCGGGATGGCCCAGCGCTCGAACAGTGCGTCGGACTCCTCGACCGACACAGCGTTGCCGAAGGCGTAGCGGAACTGCTCGGCGGTGAGGGAGACCGCGCGGTGCCGGTTCGCCGGGTTCCTGAACACCGGGAGCGTGGCCCGCAGCGCCGACAGCGGCAGCGGCAGCACGCCCTTGATCTGGGCGGCGTCGATGGCCACCGCCGCGGCGGCCAGGTCCTCGCCGAGCAGCCGCTGGGCGATCAGCCCGCCGAAGGAGTGGCCGATCAGGACGGGCTTGGTCGGGAGCGCTCGGATGATCTCGGCGTAGTGCGCGACGACGTCGTCGATCCCGTGGTCCGCGATCGCCTCGGGCACCTCCCGCGCCTTCTCCACCGTGTCCGGGTCGCCGGGCCAGCCCGGCGCCGTCGCGGCGTACCCGGCGGCCTCGAACAGGTCGATCCAGTCGTCCCACGACCGGGCGTGCAGCCAGAGCCCGTGGATGAACAGGACGGGGGTGGCGCTCATGGCAGGCCCTCCGGGCTCAGACGTGGATTGACGAACGAGGGGTGATCCAGGGGTGGGACGGTCAGGTGTACCGATCGATCTACCCACCTGGGGCGGTACCGTAGGGGTGCGGTGGCAGCCGAGCAAGAGGTGTCGGCACCGGTCCCGAGGAGTCCTGAGAACGCATGACCCACCCGACGTCCGGTGCACCTGCTCCGTCGCGGCCCCAGCGGCCGTCGCAGGCGCGGGAGCGCATCCTCAGCACCGCGGACAGGCTCTTCTACAACGAGGGGATCCACGCGGTCGGCATCCACCGCGTGGTCGAGGAGGCGGCGGTCACCCGGGTCACCCTGTACCGCCACTTCCCGTCCAAGGACGACCTCATCTCGGCCTACCTGGAGCGCCGTGCCCAGTACGACCGCGACCAGGTCGGCGGGTTGATCGCGCGCCACCCCGACGACCCCCGTCGGGTGCTGACGGAGCTGGCCACGGCGCTCACGGCCGACGACTTCGCTGCCATGAGCCGCGGGTGCCCGTTCATCAACGCCTCCGCGGAGTTCACCGGCAGCCATCCCGCACGGCTGCACGCACGCGAGATCCGGCGCTGGGTCACGGCCGAGCTGGAGGGTCTGCTCCTCCGGCTGGGGCACAGGAGCCCGGCGGCCACGGCCGACCAGCTGATGATGCTCCGGACCGGAGCCGTCGTCTCCGGCGCGCTCGACGGCAACGAGGGGCTCGACGACCACTTCCTCGCCGGCTGGGAGAAGCTGATCGACGACGGTCTGCCCGGCCGGTCCCCGGCGACCGGCTGAGGGCTCGAGGGGAGCACGGAGCGCACCCGTCGCGTGGCCGACCCGGTGGCACGGGTTCACCCGGTCGGGTGAACCTGCCCGTGACGAGGTCACAGTCTGTCCACAGGACCTCGACGCGAGACGGTTTCGTCCGCTTACAGTCACCGCACTCAAAATGACCTGGTGGCTGTTCAACGGGGGTGTCGTGCCGGCTGTGAGCTCTGTCGTCGACCTCGTCGACGGCGAGGTGCGGGAGCTGATCCGCCGGCGGGGACTGGACCCGTTCACCGACCCGGGCCCGGTGCGCCTGCTCGTCCGCGACGTGGTCGCCGACTACTCGGAGCGGTCGCTGTCCTCGGCGCTGCCGCCGATCGGCGACCCGGACGGCGTGGCCCGGGACGTGCTGGACCGAGTCGCCGGCTACGGGCCGCTGCAGCGCTGGCTGGACGACCCGGAGGTCGAGGAGATCTGGGTCAACGAGCCGGGTCGGGTCTTCGTCGCCCGCCGCGGCCGCAGCGAGCTGACCACCACGATCCTGGGTGCCGGGCAGCTGGCCGACCTGGTCGAGCGGATGCTGCGGACGTCGGGTCGCCGCATCGACATGAGCACACCGTTCGTCGACGCGATGCTCCCCGACGGGTCCCGGCTGCACGTCGTCATCCCCGACGTCACCCGCCGGCACATGGCGGTCAACATCCGGAAGTTCGTGCTGCAGGCGCACAGCCTCGACGAGCTCGTGGCGCTCGGGACGCTGACCTCCCAGGCGGCCCGCTTCCTCGAGGCCGCCGTCGCTGCGGGGCTCAACGTCCTGGTCTCCGGCGGGACGCAGGCCGGCAAGACGACGATGCTCAACTGCCTGTGCGCGGCCATCCCCGCCCGGGAGCGGGTGGTCACCTGCGAGGAGGTCTTCGAGCTGCGGGTGCCGCTGCCCGACGTGGTCGCCATGCAGACCCGGCAGCCCAACCTGGAGGGCGCGGGCGAGATCCCGCTGCGCCGGCTGGTCAAGGAGGCGCTGCGGATGCGGCCCTCCCGGCTGGTGGTGGGCGAGGTCCGGCAGGAGGAGTGCCTGGACCTGCTCATCGCCCTGAACAGCGGGTTGCCCGGCATGTGCACGCTGCACGCCAACAGCGCCCGCGAGGCCGTGGTCAAGATGTGCACCCTGCCGCTGCTGGCCGGCGAGAACATCGGCCACGCCTTCGTCGTCCCCACCGTCGCCTCCAGCGTCGACCTCGTCGTGCACGTGGGCACCGACCCCAACGGGCAGCGCCGGCTGCGGGAGGTCGTGGCCCTGTCTGGCCGCACCGAGGGCAGCGTGGTCGAGACCGCCGACGTCTTCACCACCCGCGACGGCCGGCTGGTGCGCGCCGACGGCTGCCCGCCCCACGCCGACCGCTTCGCCGCGCACGGCTTCGACCTGGCCGCGCTGCTGGGGGACCGGTCGTGACCTCCTCCGGCGGACTGCTCGGGCTCGGGCTCGGCATCGGGCTGCTGCTGATCTGGCGCAGCGGCTCCCGGGCACCGGTGCGCCGGTCCGGCGGCGGCCGACCCGGCCGGCGTCAGCAGCTGCTCGCCGCCGCCGGCCTGACCGGCATCAACTCCGCCCAGCTGCTCGCCCTGCAGGTGGTCCTGGGCCTGGTCGCGACGGTGCTCGTGCTGCTCACCACCCGGACGGTCACCATCAGCCTGGTCTTCGGGGTGTTCGGCGCCGCCGTCCCGTACCTGCTGGTGCGCCGGCTCGCCGCCAAGCGCCGGGCCGACCTCCGCGAGGTGTGGCCCGAGGTCGTGGACAACCTGGCGTCCGCGGTGCGCGCCGGCCTGTCCCTGCCCGAGGCGCTGGCCGCGCTCGCCGTCCGCGGCCCTGACGTGCTCCGCCCGGCGTTCGGGCGGTTCGCCGCCGACCACCGGAGCAGCGGCCGGTTCAGCGACGCGCTCGACCGGCTCAAGGACGACCTCGCCGACCCGGTGGGCGACCGGATCGTCGAGACGCTGCGGGTCGCCCGCGAGGTCGGCGGCAGCGACCTGGGGCGGGTGCTCCGCACGCTGGCCGCCTTCCTCCGCGAGGACGCCCGCGCCCGGGCCGAGCTGGAGACCCGGCAGGGCTGGGTGGTGCAGGCCGCCCGGCTCGCCGTCGGGGCGCCGTGGGTCGTGCTGCTCCTGCTGGCCACCCAGCAGCAGACGTTGAGCGCCTACGACAGCCCGGTCGGGACGGCGTTGCTGGCCGGCGGCGGCGTGGTCTGCCTGGTCGCCTACCGGCTGATGCTGCGGATCGGCCGGCTCCCCGAGGACGTCCGGGTGCTGCAGACATGAGCGCCGGACTGACCGGGATGCTGCTGGGGCTGGCCGCGGCCACCGGCGTGCTGCTCGTCGTGGCCTTCTCCCCGCCGTTCCGGCAGGTGCGGCTGGTCGACCGGCTGGCGCCGTACGTGCACGACAGCCCGGCGCCGTCCCGGCTGCTCGGCACGGCGACCCAGCCGGGCATGCTCACCGCTGCGCGGCGGGTCTTCGGCCCGGTGCTGGTCGACGGCGCCCGGCACGTCGACCGGCTGCTCGGCGGCCGCGTCGCCGTCCGCCGCCGGCTGGACGCCCTCGGTTCGGACACCACGGTCGAGGACCTCCGGGTCGAGCAGGTGGTGTGGGGCGGGCTCGGGCTGCTCGGTGCCGCCGTGGTCGCCGCGGTGGGTTCGGCCGTGGCCGGGTCGGTGAACGTGCTCTCCGTCGTCCTGCTCTGCGTCGGGGGCCTGGTCGGTGGCGTGCTGGGTCGCGACTGGTGGCTCACCCAGCAGGTCCAGCGCCGCGAGGAGCTGCTGCTCGCGGAGTTCCCGGTCGTCGCCGAGCTGCTCGCCCTGGCGGTGACCGCGGGGGAGAGCCCGACCGCGGCGATCGCCCGGGTGACCCGGCTGTCCGGCGGCGAGCTGGCCCGGGAGCTCAACGCCACCCTCGGTCGCGCCCGGGCCGGCGTGCCGCTGGTCGAGGCGCTGCAGCAGCTGGCCGACCGCACCTCGCTGGACGCACTGGCCCGCTTCGTCGACGGCCTGGTCGTCGCCATCGAGCGCGGCACCCCGCTGGCCGAGGTGCTCCGGGCCCAGGCCGCCGACGTCCGGGAGGCCGGGAAGCGGCAGCTGCTGGAGGCCGGTGGCCGCAAGGAGATCCAGATGATGGTGCCGGTCGTCTTCCTGGTGCTGCCGGTCACCGTCCTGTTCGCCCTGTTCCCGGGGCTGATCAGCATCGTCTCGCTGGCGCAGTGACGCCGGTGACCCACAGAGGAGGACGTTCGATGCGCGCGTACGCGTACCTGCTGGCTGCACTTGCGGCCCTGACCGCCCGGCTGCGGGAGGACGACCCCGAGCGGGGCGACGTCCCGGGCTGGGTGATGGTCACGGTGATGACGGCGGCCCTGGTGCTGGCCATCCTGGTGCCGTTCCGGACGGCGATCGTGGACGCGGTCTCCCGGGCGCTGGAGTCCGTCACGAGTGCCGGCTGAGGAAGGACCCCTCTGCCCCCCACCACTCGCGAGCTCGCGGCGGGCCCCTGCACAGGGGCCGGGGGAGAGCGTCTCCGAGCGGGGCAGTGCGGTCGTCGACTTCGTGCTGGTCGGCGCCCTGATCGTGGCGCTGTTGCTCGCGGTGCTGCAGATCGCGGTCTACGTGCACCTGCGCAACGTCGTCGTGGCCAGCGCCCAGGAGGGTGCTCGCTACGCGGCGGACGCCGACGTGCCGACCGCGGCCGGCGCCGGCCGGACGCTGGAGGTGGTCGGGCAGGCGACCTCCGCCGGCACGGCGGCCGGCCTGAGCTGCACGTCGGTGCAGGAGGTCGACGGCAGCGGGCTGACCCTGGTCGTCGTCCGGTGCACCGGTGCGGTGCCGAGCATCTTCGCCGCGCTGGGGGAGCTGCTGCCGCTGCAGGCCACCGGGCGTGCGGTGGAGGAGGCGCCGTGAGCCGGTGGCGGGCCCGGCTGGCCGGCGAGGGCGGGTCGGCGATCGTGGAGTTCGTCTTCATCGCGCTGGTGGTGTTCCTGCCGCTGGTCTACCTGGTGGCCGGGTTCTCCTCGGTGCAGCGCGGGGTGTTCGCCGCGACCGAGGCGGCGCGGGAGGCCGGCCGGGCGCTGGGCACCGCGCCGGACCCGGTCACCGGCCAGGCGCGGGCCGAGGCGGCGGTCGCGATCGCGGTGGAGGACCAGTCGGTGGAGGCGACCGACGTGGTGCTCGCCTACGCCCCGGCCGGCGCGGGCTGCGGCGCGGCGGGCGGTTACCAGCCTGCGTTGACGCCGGGGGAGGAGTTCCTGGTGTGCGTGACGGTGACCGTGCGGGTGCCGCTGCTGCCGGACTTCATCGACGCCAACACCGCCACCGGTGCGTTCGTGGTCGAGCGCGACCGCTACGTCGACGGCTGACCCGACCGCCGCTGGATCGGACAGCAACCGAGCTCCGCGTGGGCGGAGCCCGCGACGCGCTCAGCTCAACAGGCGCCGGGCCCGGTCGTCGCGACCGGGATGAACTCCAACCGCAGGGTGTCGGACCGCGGCAGCACGATGGCCGGACGGGCTGCGGGTGCCCAGTCCGCGGGGACGAGCAGGTACTGGTCCCCCGCCTGCGGGACGAGCTTCAGCCCTTGGTACCGGAATCCGTACGCACCCTCGGGACTGGTTGCCGGCTCCTCCGTCAGGCCGGCGGTGGACAGGTTGAGGCTCTTCTCGCTGTAGAGGACGACGTCGGGCGCGCACCGCAGATTGGCCCAGAACCCGTGCGCGTCCTGCGGCCCCAGCCGGAGCGCGTAGCTCCCGACGGCCCAGAACAGTCCGACACCGAAGAGGACGGACAGGCAGACCCACTTCGCGACGGTCAGGGCGACGTGGCCGGGCCGGTGGTCTGGCTCCGCCGGCCGTGTTGCCGCCAGGAGGGCCCGCCGGGCCAGCGCAGAGACGCTGCGCCGTGACGCCGTAGCAGCGGTTGCGCGTTCCCGCTCGGCTGTTCCGGTCGGTGCCAGGGTGGCCCGCAGGCGGGCGGCCCAGGCCAGCAGCACCACTCCCGCTGACAGGCTGATCCCGCGGCCCTCCGGGAACGAGGACGGGAACACCTGCAGGCGGAGCAGCGTCTCGGCGGCCACCAGAGCCAGCAGCGCGGCGCCTGCCGCGGCGACGACGGGCAGGAGCGTGAAGGACAGCCAGCGGCGGACCCTGTCGGACGACCGCTCGAGCGGCAGGCGGTAGATCCACAGCGACACGAGCATCACTGCTGCCAGGGTGGCCAGCGGCATGACCGCGGTGCTCGCACTCAGGATGAGCAGGCCCTGCGTCGGCAGTTCGAGGACGGTGTAGTTCACCCCGAAGTACCGGTAGTAGCCGATGGCGTACATCAGCCCGAAGTAGATGAAGAGCGCGGTCAACAGGGTCGTCGGGGCGACGATCGACCCGACGACCTGCAGCGCCTTGGGAACGGCCTCGGCCGCCTCGAACGGCGCCGCGGCGCTCCGATCCTGCTGGTCCGACGACTCGGGCCCGTCCTGCTGGCGTCGGGGCTCCCCCTCCACGACCGGCGGCAACACGTCGGTCGGCGGCGCGGAGCGGTCGACTGTGCCCGCGGCTCCCGACCCGTCGCGCGGCGCGGGGACGGCCGGGTCGGAGACCCGGTCGGCGCTGGCCGCCAGGCGGGGTCCGGCCGGAGCCGGCCGGCCACGTGGACAAGGGTCCGTGCCGGTGACCTCGCCTGCGGTGACTGCCGCGGGAGGGTCCCGGTGCCCGGTGCCGGTCCACTGAGTCACCCGGCATCCTCCGTTTCGAACGGCTCGCAGACGACCTCGATGGTGACGTCGGCCGGCACGGTCACCTCAGTCCCGGGTTCGGGGTCGATGTCGGTGATGCTGCACGCGCTGTAGAGCGGCTCGCCCTGGTCGTCGACGAGCTCGGCGTAGTCGGGGCCCGGGTTTGGGATCTCGACCAGTTCCCCGTCGACGTAGCCGAGGATCACAACGGACAGGGTGATGCAGTCGGCGTCGTGGCCGGCGGTCTCGCACTCGTCCCGGAAGCCCAGCCTCCACGACCCCTCGTCCGCGAGGTCACCTCCCACTCCGGGGAGGTCGTAGGTGACGGTCCCGGGCGGCGGGTTGGGGTTCGGCTTGGGGGCCGGGGCCGGGGCCGGGGCTGGGGCCGGTGCGGGCTTCGGTGCGGGTGCGGGTGCGGGTGCGGGTGCGGGTGCGGGCTTGGGTGCCGGTGCCGGTGCCGGTGCCGGTGCGGGCTTGGGTGCGGGGGCGGGCCCCAAAGGGGGCTTGGGTGCCGGTGCCGGTGCGGGGGCGGGTGCCGGCTTGGGAGCCGGTGCGGGCTTGGGAGCCGGTGCGGGCTTGGGTGCCGGCTTTGGCGCCGGTGTAGGTGCCGGTGCCGGTCCGGGTCCGGGGGCCGGCTGGGGAGCCGGTGCGGGCTTCGGTGCGGGGGCGGGTCCCGGGGCTGGCGTGGGAGCCGGTGCAGGGGCCGGCTTGGGAGCTGGCGCGGGGGCCGGCTCCGGAGCTGGGGCAGGAGGCACGCCTGGAGGTGGCTGTCCCGGCTCAGTGTCCCCCGGCGGGGTACCCGGCTCGCCCGACGGCTGGCCAGACCCGGTGCCCGGCTCAGCGGACGACGGGCTCCCGGTCGGCGAGCCTGCGTCAGCAGAAGTCGAGTCGGGCCCTGACGCGCAGCCTGCCGCGAGCAGTGCGGCCATCAGGCCGGCGCGGACCAGACGAGTTCGCTGCTTCGACCGCTCCATGGCCAGGTCCCCCAGACAATCTGAAGTCTGTTGTGTGAATGGACAGAGGTCCCTCCGCCAGTCCTGGTACGTCTACGACGTGACTTTCTGACCACGACAGCAACGTGATGGCCTCAGGCGTCGCGCGTCGGAGCCGTGCTGCTGAGCGACCGCGTGCCACGTGCCTCCCCGGACCACCTGGTGCAGCAGCTGGCCCCCGCATCTCGGCGAGGACGATGACGGGCACCGCCTGGTGTCCAGGCCGGCGGCCGCTGTCCCGACGGGTCGTCGCCGAACAGCGGGAACACGGCCGGTCCGATGTCGTCGCTGTTCGCCTCGCTCAGGGACGAACGACTCGAGCAGACCCATGGCGCCAGCCTGGGGACCTCCGCCGAGCCCGATGTCGCCCTGGAGCAGGCGGCTGCCACAGGACGCCTCGAACGCGGTCCTCGGAGTCAGCGGTGTTCGGCTGGATGGCGACGGCGTTGCCGGCGTCCTGACTGGACCGTCAGGTGTCATCGTCGGTCGGCCGCCTCAGGCCCACCTCACGAGAGACGGGGTGCGCCACACCAGCGCGGGCCGACGACATGACGGTGGCGCCCGGATGTGGGCACCCCGTCATCGACAGACCTCTCGCACGCCCGAACGACAGGGCGTGGCGGTGGCATGTCGACAGCATCGAAGGTCCGGTGTCCCGATCCGATCGACGACCCGCATCCCCGGCCACGTCGACACCGATCAGGTGCTCGTCAGCCATGTCCGGCTCCCCAGGTGACCCGTGTCCCGTCCTGGCCCGTGTCGCTCGTGGAGGCCAGGGTGACGGTCCCGCGTCACCGCATCGTCACCGGAGACGGTCGCTGGCCGCGTCCGGAGTTCGAGGCAGGCGCGGCGGTCGCTGGACGTACTGACCGAGGAGGTGTTTGACGGCTGAGGGTGGGGGGTGAGGAAGATCTGCGAGTGAGGTCGAGCTGCTCGGGAACCGATCCTCAGGCCCTGCGCACGACGTCGCTCAGCAGCCTGGCACGCTCTCGGTCTCGGTGATCGCGAACGCGTCGTCCAGGTGCACGACGACCCCGTCGTCCTCGGCGGTCAGCACGAGCGCGTGGTAGCCGCCGTCGTCGGTGTCCGCCCAGATCCACGGGACCGTGGCCCCTGGGTACTGCGCCAGGACGGCCCCCTCCACCTGCGCAGCAGTCTCGTCGGAGACGGCGTCCCGACCGTGGCCCCACCTGTCGTGCGCGTCCGGGAGTTCGTCGGTGCCGGTGATGGCGTACGCGGCGTCGAGGTGGACGGCGAGGTCCGTGCCGTCGGCGGTGTCGAGGTAGGCGTGGTAGCCGCCGTCATCGTCCGACCGGACCCACCAGATGCTGGCGTCGGGGTACGCGACCAGGACGGCGTCCCTGACCTCGGCTGCCGCGTCGTCGGGGACCGAGGCCTGGGAGTCGTTCCCGCACGCGCCGTCCCAGCTGTGACCGGCCCAGCCGTGACCCGCCCGGCCCTGACCCGCCCAGCCGTGACCGTCGCCGTCGTGTCCGTGGGCGTCGGGGAGCTCCTCGGTGCCGGTGATCGCGAAGGCGTCGTCCAGGTGGACGGCGAGGTCCGTGCCGTCGGCGGTGTCCAGGTAGGCGTCGTAGCCGCCGTCGGGGTCCGACCGGATCCACCAGATCGTCGCGTCGGGGTACTGGGCCAGCACCGCGTCCTCCACCTTCGCCGCGGTGTCGTCGGAGACCCCGGCGTCGTCGCCGTGCCACCAGTCCCGCCAGCCGTGGCCGGGGAGGTCGGAGTCGGGATCGGCGGGCGAGGCCTCCGTGGACGTGGCTGCCGCCGGCTCGGCCGGCAACGGGGAGCCGCCTCCGGCCGCGTTGGCGGCCAGCGTGCCGGCCACGATCACCCCGGCCAGCAGTCCGGTGCCGACGAGTGCGCCGGAGGTGATCCACCTCCGGCGCCGGTGGGACGGTGGCTGTGCCTGCGGTCCCGCGTGCTGCTCGGACTCGTCCATCGCTGGCCTCCCCGGAAGTCGCCTCGGCGGCGAGGATGGCGTGTGATCCAGGTCACCCACCAGTGGTGATCGCGTGTCGTTATGCCATTCACAGCCAACTGCCAGGCGCTCGAGCCTGGCTCTCAGCCGCTGCGAAGGTGTCTGTGCTCGCCCGGACGAGGCGTGATGGAGCGGTGACGCACCACCCATAGCTTCGGTGTCGACCGGCCACGACTCAGAGGTGCGCTGCCCCTGGAGGCGGGGCCAGGAGCGCCAGGAGGCGACACGGATGCGCATCAGGTGGCCCTGGAAGAGGACCCCTCCGGCTGCCACGGCCGAACTGGACTCCCTGGCATCGACTCTGCCCGCGCGCGCCTGGCGCGAGGAGGCACTTGCCCGGGCAGCCGAGATCCAGGCCCTGTCGGACTGGATGGACAACCTGCAAGAGCCGCGCGGTGAGACGGACTCGGACGCGGACACGCGCCTCGCCGACGCCATCAGGAGCCACGTCGCGGCCGTGCAGAAGGCGGCGAGCGGTGGTCGCCCGAGGCTGCACACCTCGGCGCGCCTGGCCCGCGCCACCAGCAACATCCACGCCGCGGAGACCGACCTGCTGCGCCGCGCCCCCGAGAGGTACCTCCGGGGCGAGCTGCCCAGCATGGACGCGCACGTGCGGCGACACCTGCCGGTCGACGACCCGCGCCGCGTGCGGATCGAGGACATCGCCCGCAGGGACCTGGACGACGGCAACGGCCACGGAGCTCTGCACCCGCGGGACCGGGAGAGCATCATCGCCGCGATGCGGGCGGCGAGCTCGGCCGCCGCGCGGGAGCAGCAGCGGGTCCGGAGCTTCGGCGCGATCATCTCGTGGGCCAGCGTCCTGCTGTTCACCATCGCCGGCCTCGTCGCGCTCCTGGGGATCCTCCGCCCGCAACTGCTCGCCCTGTGCTTCGAGCCCCAACCGACGCCGACGGAGCCACCGATGCTCATCTGCCCGACGGGGCAGAGTGTCCTGCCCGACGGTGAAGGCAGCTCGGGGGCGGACATCGATGCCACGGTGCAGAGCACGGTGAGCAAGTGGGACGTGCCGCTGATCGAGATCATCGGGATCGTGGCCGCCGGGGTCACGGGGGCGATCGCCCTGCGTCGGATCCAGGGGACCTCGACGCCCTTCACCGTCCCGGTGGTCCTCAACGTCCTCAAGCTGCCGACCGGCGCGTTGACCGCTGTCCTGGGGCTGTTGCTCATGCGCGGTGGCTTCGTCCCCGGCCTGACCGCGCTGGACAGCACGCCGCAGGTGCTCGCCTGGGCGGTGGTCTTCGGCGCCAGCCAGCAGTTGTTCACCGGCATGGTGGACCGTCAGGCGGCGTCCGTCCTGGACGCCACGGGCGACAAGACGTACAAGGCGACGACGGGGTAGGCAGGTCACCTGCTCCCAGTCGCCCGCTCGATGCGTCCCAGCCACTCGCCGAGCAGGGCGCGCAGGAGTTCGGGCTGCTCGTGGGGGAGGGCGTGGCCCGCGTCGTCGACCACCGACAGCGTCGTGTGCGGGTGGACGTCGAGCAGGTCGACCGCGGCCGCGTAACCGACGGTCGAGTCCAGCCGCCCGGCCACGACCAGCGTCGGCCCCTCGAACGGCGGGCCCTCGGCGGTCAGCTCCCACCGCGCGCCGATCCGCTCCATCGCCGTCCAGTCGACGAGCGCGGCCGCCGGGGCCACATACCGCTCGTACCGCTCCAGCATCGCCGGGGTCTGCACCACGAAGTAGCTGCGGAACTCGTCGTCCCCGAGGTCGCCCGGCCCGGCGACGACGCGGTGCGCCGGGAGGTCACGCCCGCCCGGCAGCAACGGGCAGACCAGCGCCAGGCCGGCGACCTGCGCCGGGCGCCGCGCGGCCAGCGCCTGCGCGTAGTACGCGCCCGCCGAGTGCCCGACGAGCAGGAACGGGTCCCCGCCGGTCACCTCGTCGGCGAAGGTGAGCAACGCGTCCAGGACGTCGTCGGCACTGCGCATCGCCTCGGGGGCGGCCGTCGCGCCCATGCCCGGCAGGTCCGGGTAGACCCGCCGCAGCCCGGGGCGGGAGAGGGCCGGCTCGAAGCAGGCCTCGGCCTCCCGGTGGTCGACCCCGGCGCCGTGCAGCACCAGCACCGGCCGGCCCGCACCGTGCTCGACGGCGTGCACGACCACCTCAGCCGACCGCGGTGGGGGAGGGGGGCGCGCTGCCGCCCTGCGGTGCGTCGGTCATCAGCCGGACGATCTCCGCCCGGTCGGCCGCCGGCGGCAGCCCCCAGCCGGGCTCGTACTCGTAGACCTCGGCGAGCGGACGGGACGCCGTCCGCCCGGTGAGGATCTCCACCGCGGAGCTGTCGATCAGCCCCGGGTGCTCCACCCCGCACGCCTCGGAGACCTTGCGCAGGTCGCGGCGCAGCGTGGTGATGTAGGTGGCCGCCCGCACCGACTTCAGCGCCGGGTCCAAGCCGTGCGCCAGCCACGGGTTCTGCGTCGCCACCCCGGTCGGGCAGGTGTCGGTGTGGCACTTCTGCGCCTGGATGCAGCCGATCGCCAGCATCGCCTCGCGGGCGACGTTGACCAGGTCGCAGCCCAGCGCGAAGGCGACGATCGCGTTGTCCGGCAGCCCGAGCTTGCCGCCGCCGATGAAGGTCACCTGCTCGGCCAGCCCGGCCCGCGCGAAGGTGGAGTAGACCCGGGCGAACCCGAGCTGGAAGGGCAGCGACACCGAGTCGGTGAAGATCAGCGGTGCCGCGCCGGTGCCGCCCTCGCCGCCGTCGACGGTCACGAAGTCCACGCCGCGGTCGGTGGTCGCCATCAGCCCGGTGAGGTCGCGCCAGAAGTCCATGTCACCCACTGCGGCCTTGATGCCGACCGGCAGCCCGGTCTCGGTGGCCAGCAGCTCCACCCAGTCCAGCAGGCTGTCCGCGTCGGAGAACTCCGCGTGCCGGGACGGGCTGATGCAGTCCACCCCCTCGGGCACGCCGCGGGCCGCGGCGATCTCCGCGGACACCTTGGCCGCCGGCAGCACGCCGCCCAGCCCCGGCTTGGCGCCCTGGCTCAGCTTCACCTCCAGCGCCCGGACCGGGGCGGAGGCGACCAGGTCCTTGAGCCGGGCCAGGTCGAACCGGCCGTGCTCGTCGCGGCAGCCGAAGTACGCCGTCCCGATCTGGAACACCAGCTCCCCGCCGTGCCGGTGGTGGACCGACAGCCCGCCCTCGCCGGTGTTCTGTAGGCAGCCGGCCAGCGCGGCCCCGCGGTTGAGCGACTCGACCGCCCGGCCGGACAGCGAGCCGAAGCTCATCGCCGAGATGTTGACCACCGACTCCGGGCGGAACGCCCGCGCCCGGCCCCTGGGCCCGCCGAGGACCTTCGCGCTGGGCAGCGGGGTCTCCTGCCCGGCCAGCGCGTGCGTGGTGGGCACCGCCCGGCCGAAGGTGCGGTGGTTGATCACCGGGTAGCCGGCGGTGTACTCGAGGTCGTTGTCGGTGCCGAAGCCGAAGTAGTTGTTCTGCTTCTTCGCCGAGGCGTACACCCAGCGGCGCTGGTCGCGGGTGAACGGCCGCTCCTCGTTGTTGCCGGCCACCAGGTACTGCCGCAGCTCCGGCCCGACGGCCTCCAGCAGGTAGCGGGCGTGGCCGAGCACCGGGAAGTTGCGCAGCAGGGTGTGCTCGCGCTGCAGCAGGTCCCGGGCCGCGACCCCGGCCAGGGCGGAGAGTCCGGCGGCTGCGGCGCGGGTGGCCCAGGTCATGCCGTCACTGTGCTCCCGGAGTCGGCTGCGCGGAACGTCCTCGGGCGCCGCACGACCCGGCGACGCGCCGGTGGGGTCTTCACAGGCCTCGCACAGCTCGCTTCACTGTCCTGACCGCGGCCGTGACCCAGGCCGCCCGCACCCCACCGGGCGTGCCCGGGGAACGGGAAGCGCCATGTGGTCTCGCCGTGCAGGACGCACCAGCCCATCGCGGACCCTCGTGGTCCTCGCCGCCGCGGTGACGACGGTCGTCGCCACCGCCCCCGCCGCGACCGCGGCGCCGGCCGCCGAGCAGGGGCCGGCCGCGGAGTACGTCGTCGCCTTCACCGGCAGCCCGGAGGCCGCGACCGCCGCCGTCCAGGCCGCCGGTGGCTCGGTCACCGACGTGACCGAGGAGGTCGGCGTCGCCCTGGTGACGTCGAGCAACACCCGGTTCCTGGACGACGTCCGGGCCCGCGGCGAGATCGCGGGCGCGGCGCGCAACCACGCCGTCGGCACCAGTGACCCCGGCATGCCGCACCGGTTCGCCGACGAGCGGCCGGCGGGCCGCCCGGGCGGCGGCGGACCGGGCCACGGCGGTGGCCCGGCGGGGCACGGCCCCGGCGAGGAACCCCTCGCAGACCTTCAGTGGGACATGGAGATGATCGGCGCGACCCCGGACGCGGCGCAGCGCCGGGCCACCGGCAAGGGCGTCGACGTCGGGATCATGGACTCCGGGATCGACGCCAGCCACCCGGACCTGGCGCGGAACTTCGACGCCGCACGGTCGCGGAACTTCACCACCGACATGCCCGACATCGACGGCCCGTGCGAGGTGCCGAGCTGCGTCGACCCGGCGGACGTGGACGAGAACGGGCACGGCACGCACGTCGCGGGCATCGTCGCCGCCGACGACAACGGCTTCGGCATCGGCGGGGTGGCCCCCGACGCCACCCTGGTCAACGTGCGGGCCGGTCAGGACTCCGGCTACTTCTTCCTCTACGAGACCGTCGCGGCGCTGGTGTACTCGGCCGAGATCCGGCTCGACGTGGTGAACATGAGCTTCTACACCGACCCGTGGCTCTACAACTGCACCTCCCGGGACGAGTACCTGGAGGGCACCGTCACCGACGAGGAGCTCGCCGAGCAGCGCCTCGTCCGCGATCTGCTCGGCGGCGCGCTGGGCTACGCGAGCAGCCGGGGCGTCACCCTGGTCAGCTCGGCCGGCAACGCGGCCACCGACCTGGCCGCACCCACCCGCACCGACGAGACCAGCCCGGACTACCCGCCGGACGCCGCCCGCCCGCGGGTGGTCGCGAACACCTGCCTGACCCTGCCCACCGAGGCGCCGAACGTGATCTCGGTGTCCGCGGTCGGGCCGTCGACCACCAAGGCCGACTACTCCAACTACGGGCTGGGTGACATCGACATCGCCGCCCCGGGCGGCTGGTACCGCGACCTCGTCGGGACCCCGGCGTACATGACGGCCGGCAACCTGATCCTGTCGTCCTACCCGCTGCAGGCGGCGATCGCCGAGGGGCTGGCCGACCCGAACGGCCAGCCGGTCGACGACATGTCGGTGCGGTACTGCGACGCGGCGGGGGTCTGCGGCTTCTACACCTACCTGCAGGGGACGTCGATGGCGGCACCGCACGTCGCCGGGGTCGCCGCCCTGGTCGTCGAGGCGTTCGGCCGGCCGACCGGGCACGGCGGGCGGGCCCTCGACCCGGCGGTCGTGGCCCGGGTGCTGGCCTGGTCCGCGGAGGACCACCCCTGCCCGGCCGGCGGGGTCGAGGACTACTCCGACGAGGGCCGGGACCCGGTGGCGTACAACGCCGTCTGCCAGGGCACGACCGACGTCAACGGCCTCTATGGCGAGGGCATCGTCGACGCCGCGGCCGCAGTGGGCGGTCGCTGACCAGCGCCGGCACGCCCGTGGGAGGCAGGGACCGTCTCCGTGACACGGCGGTGACGGTCCGCCGGGCACTGTGGGTGTGACGGGCGAAACGTCTCCCGGAGCTCCTGGGAGACGGCCCTCTCCCCGGAGGTCGAGATGACCAGCATCGAACCCGTGCCGCCGGATGGCACCCCTGACGAGGAGGGCGCTGCCGAGCGTGTGCAGCGCGGCTCCCAGCAGGGCCTGACGGCCGAGGAGGTGGCCGACATCGAGGCGCGCATGCGTCCCCGCGCACGCGGCCCCCAGCCACCGGCGAGTCGGGGAGCATGAGATGGCCCTGTTCTTCAGCAACGCCTCGGGGGTCACGGCGTGGGTCTCGCTCGTCTGGGACAACAGGGCCACGGGGTGCGGCCCGTTCTCCAGCTTCCGCAAGTCCGGGTGGTACCGGCTGGAGATCGACCAGACGAGGAACCTCTGGGACATCAACCTGCTGAACGCCAACCCCGTCGGAGCCTTCTTCGGGGAGCAGTTCCAGGGAGGCCAGGGGCTGACGTGGGGCGACCTGGGCGTCAACAACGAGCTGTTGATCCGACCGGAGGGGTTCGACCAGTGCTACGACGACCTCAACGGCTGCACCCAGCGGGCCAGGTTCGGGGTCCTCGCGTTCAACACGGCACCGAGCACCCTGATCAGGCTCCTCCCGCACCGTCCGGAGGAGCCGACCTGGGAGGAGTTCACGTTCTGAGGGGGACCCTCTGATGCCCGGTTCCCCGGGTGGTCGTCCCGGGACACCGAGCAGGCGCTGCGCACAGCCCCCTCGCCGAGACCACCGTCGGGGTCGTGGTCGGAGGTCTCGGACAGGCCCGTGAGGGACGCGGCGGCCGACTGAGCGGGCCGTGTCCGGGTAGGAGGGGCGCGGGGGCCGAGCCCAGGCCCCGCCGTCCTCCCGAGGAGGCCCCCGTGAGCACAGCCCGCAACGTCCCCGATCGGTCCTCCTCGTCGTCCGGCTCCGCGGGGGAGGAGGGCGGCGAGGACACCGGGCTGTTCCAGTCGCACGGCTGGCTGACCCCGGTCACCGTGGTGGTCGCCATCGTGGTCATGTTCACCGCGATGCTGCTGCTCACCTGGGGTGCCGGCGGCGGGCAGCTCTTCGGCGGCTGACGGCCCGGGAGCCGCGTCCGGAGGGCCGCCACGGGCGGCGCTCGCGAGTAGCGTCCGGGCCGGAGCCGAGCACGGGCCCCGGTCCCGGGCCGCCTCCCAGGAGGCACGTGATGAGCACTCCTACGCCCGCCCGCGACACCACCGGCACCGCGTTCGTCCCCAGCCCGAGGCAGGCGGCGGACCCGCCGGTCGATGCCTTCGCGGCTCAGCGGTCGAGCAACCGCCAGGCCGACGTCACCGAGCCGCTGGGCCGCTTCGCCCGGCATCCCTGGCTGACCCCGGTCCTGGGTGTCGCGTGCACGCTCGCCATCTTCATCGCGATGATCGTGCTGACCTGGGCCGCCGGCGGCGCCACACCGTTCAACGAGTGAGCCGGCAGGGTCGTCGGCGCCTCACTGCACCGTGTCGCGGTTCTGCGCGTGCTCGCTGAGCTGCGGGAACTCCAGCACCTCCACCCGGCTCGCGTGCACGGCGGCGGTGGTCCGCGCCCAGCACAGCCGGCACAGGTGGTGCGGCTCGGGTGGCAGCAGCGGGCGGCCGCCCAGCTCGCGCACCTCGACCCAGCCCACGGCCGAGGGGGAGTCGGCCACCTCGGCACACTCGTCGCAGCGGTACAGCACGCTCATCGCACGGCCTCCCGGCATGAGGAACGTCGTCGGTCCTCGGCCCCCCAGGGTCCTCCCTCGACGGCCGCCGCGCAGCAGGCCCCGAGCTCAGGCGCCGCGGTCGGCCTCGGCCTGGACCACGGCGAGCAGGCTGGTCTGCAGCGTCTGGTCGGTGTGGTCGCCGCGCTCCAGCGCCTCGCGGGCCGGGCCGGGCAGCTGGCCCACCTCGATGTCGTCCAGCCAGACGGTGTCCCCACCGACCTGCCGGCCCAGCCGCAGCGCGTCCCCCTCCCGCTGCACCAGGTACGCCTCGCCGCCGAGCTCGATCGTCGTCGATTCGCTCATGAGCGGTGCCCTACCCTCGGTGGCGGCTCGTTCACACGCCGAGCGTGCCCACCGGGGCTCCCCGGGACGGGGCGCGAACGGTGCCCCGAGGTCAGCGTCACGAGGAGGGCACGCGTGTCACGGACGGCGGCCGGACCGCAGCTCCCCCTCGACGTCAGCCACCGGGACGGCGGGGACCGGGAGAACGCCGACCTCGTCGCCGGGGTCCTGGACGCGCTGCCCTCGCCCACGGTGCTCATCGACGCCGACGGCACGATGCTGCTGGTCAACTCGGCCTGGGCCGCCGCCGCCGACCTGCTCGGCGACGACCGGCTCCGGGTCGGCGTCGGCGCCAACTACTACTCGGTGGTCCTCAGCCTCTCCGCCGGGCCGACCAACCACGAGCGCGTCGCCGCGCTCCGGGAGCTCGCGCAGGGGCGGCGGGAGGCGGTCGCCGTCGACTACGCGCTGGACACCGACCTCGGGCTGCGCTGGTTCCACCTCCAGGCCTCCCGGGCCGACCGGTCGGGCCGGGTCGTCGTCACCCACACCGACGTCACCTCCCGCGTCGAGGCGGAGCAGGCCTCCGCCTGGCAGGCCCGGCACGACCACCTCACCGACCTGCCCAACCGGGTGCACCTGCACGAGCTGATCGACGCCGAGCTGCGCCGCCGCGACCGCGGCGCGATGAGCGTGCTGTTCCTGGACGCCGACGGCTTCAAGGACGTCAACGACACCCTCGGCCACGACGTCGGGGACGCGCTGCTGCGCGAGCTGGCGTCCCGGCTGAGCAGCTGCACCCGGGACGCGGACACCGTCGGCCGGCTGGGCGGCGACGAGTTCGTCGTGCTGTGCCGCAACTGCGACGTCGACGGCGCTCTCCGGCTGGCCGAGCGCTTCCAGCGGACCTTCGACGAGCCCTTCGTCCTCGGCGCCCGCCGCATCCCGCTGACGGTCAGCATCGGCGTCGCCACCGCGGCCGCCGACGACGACGTGACCCGCTCCACCGACCTGGTCCGGGACGCCGACCTGGCCATGTACGCGGCCAAGGGGGCCGGCCGCAACCGCGTCCGGGTGTTCCACCCGGACCTGCGCTGGGCCGTCGAGCAGAAGGTGCTCGTCGCCGGCGAGCTGCGCGAGGCCATCGAGACCGGCCAGCTGGTGCTGCACTACCAGCCGATCCAGCACCTGCTCAGCGGCGAGGTGTCCGGCGCCGAGGCGCTGGTCCGCTGGCAGCACCCCGAGCGGGGGCTGGTCATGCCGGGTGACTTCATCCCCGTCGCGGAGCAGAACGGCCTCGTCGTCCCGCTCACCCGGTGGGTGCTGCAGGAGGCCACCCGGCAGACCGCGGCCTGGGAGCGGGCCGGCGTCCCGATGGTGACCGCGGTCAACATCAGCGCCGCCCACTTCGGCACCGGCACGCTGGTCGCCGACGTGCACGACGCCCTGGCCGCCAGCGGCCTGGCGCCCGAGCGGCTGGTCCTCGAGCTCACCGAGACCAGCGTCGCGGAGGACCCGGTGCGGGCCGCGGCCCAGTTCGCCCAGCTGCGGGTCACCGGGGTCGAGGTCTCCATCGACGACTTCGGCAGCGGGTTCTCCTCGCTCAGCCAGCTGGTGTCGATCCCCGCCGGGATCCTCAAGCTCGACCGCAGCCTGGTCGCCGGCACCGAGACGCGGCGCAGCGAGTCCGCCGCCGCGATCGCCGCGGTCGTGGGCCTCGCCACCGCCTGCGGGATGCGCAGCCTGGCCGAGGGGGTCGAGACCGCCGACCAGCTGACCCTGGTCCGGGAGCTCGGCTGCACCTTCGCCCAGGGCCACCACATCGCCCGGCCGATGCCCGCCGCCGACCTGCTCAGCTACCTCGAGGGACGCCGGCTCACCGGACGACGCCCGGTACGGCTGCGGATCGGCTGACCGGTCCCTCGGTTTGCCCTGCACGGCCGGTGCGACGAGGGTCATCGGTCGTGCGCCCCCGACGTCCCGCCCTGCTGTCCGTGACCGCCGCCGTCCTGCTGGTCACGGGCTGCGGTGCGGAGTCCGTGGCCGCGCCGGCGAGCAGCGCCCCGTCGTCCGAGCCGACCGCCACGGCGGCGGAGACGACGACCGCGCCGCCCACCCCGACGCAGCAGGAGCTGCCCGGCGGCGGCACCCAGGTCTTCCCCGGCCACCGGCTGGTCGGCTTCTCCGGCGCCCCCAGCTCACCCGCGCTGGGCCCGATGACCGGCGACCTCGCCGCGGCCACCGAGCAGCTGCGCCAGCAGTCCGCCGCCTACGGCACCGACCGCCCGGTGCTGCCGATCGTCGAGCTCATCGCCACCGTCGTGCAGTCGGTGCCCGGGCCCAACGGCGACTACTCTGTCGCCGCCGACGACGCCACCGTGCAGCAGTACCTGGACGCCGCCCGCGCGGCCGGCGGCATCCTGCTGCTGGGCATCCAGCCGGGCAGCGGGGACTTCCTGCCCGCCGTCCAGTACTACGAGAAGTGGCTGACCGAGCCCGACGTCGGCGTGGCGCTGGACCCGGAGTGGGCGATCGAGCCCGGCGAGGTGCCCGGCGACGTCTTCGGCTCCACCACCGGCGCCGAGCTCGACGGGGTCTCGGCCTACCTCGACGGGCTGGTCACCGCCGGCGACCTGCCGCAGAAGGTGATGCTCTACCACCAGCTGCACGCCGACATCGTCTCCGGCCAGGAGGCCCTGGTCGACCGGCCCGGGGTGGCCGTGGTGAAGAGCGTCGACGGCATCGGCGCGGCGGCGGACAAGATCGGCACCTACCAGCGGGTGATGGCCGGCACCCCACCGTTCGTACACGCCGGGTTCAAGCTGTTCTACGAGGAGGACACCCGCTCCGGGCCGCTGATGACCCCGCAGGAGGTCCTCGCGCTCGTCCCGCAGCCGGAGTACGTGCTCTACGAGTGAGTCACCCCGGCTCGCCGCGCAGCTTCCGCCGGGCCACCACGACCAGGTCCACCAGGGCGACCGCCGCCAGCACGAACAACGCGACCGGGATGACCACCGGGACGTCGGCGCCCAGCGCCAGCACCCCGAGCACGGTGCACAGGACCAGCCCGAAGGCGGCCAGCACCAGCCGCAGGGTCAGCGCACTGCGGGCGGCGGCGGCACCGCCCTCGGGCAGGGTGCGGGCGGAGGCGGGGATGCCGCCGGGGAAGTCCTCACGCTCGTACTCGGTGAGGTCGTCCGGTCCGGGCCGGTCGTCCGGCGATGACGTGCTCATGCTGCGGTGAGGTACCCCGCCGCCGGGCGCACTACCCTGGACTGCTGTGGCTGCTGACTTCTCCGTCGTCCTGGACGAGCTCGACACGACCCTGAAGTCCATCGAGGCCGTGATGCGGGTCGACGACCTGCGCCGCGAGGTCGCCGAACTCGAGCAGAAGGCCGCCGCGCCCGACCTCTGGAACGACGTCGAGGCCGCCCAGGCGCTCACCTCCCGGCTCTCCTACCTGCAGGGCGACCTGCGCCGGGTGGAGGAGCTGCGCAGCCGGCTCGACGACGTCGGGCTGCTGCACGAGATGGCCGCGGAGGAGGGCGACGAGGCCACCACCGCCGAGACCGAGCGCGAGCTGCAGAGCATCCGCACCGTGCTCGACGAGCTGGAGGTCCGCACGCTGCTCTCCGGTGAGTACGACGCCCGCGAGGCGCTGGTGACCATCCGCTCGGAGGCCGGGGGCGTCGACGCCGCCGACTTCGCCGAGATGCTCATGCGGATGTACCTGCGCTGGGCCGAGCGGCACAAGTACCCGACCGAGGTCTACGACGTCTCCTACGCCGAGGAGGCCGGGATCAAGTCGGCCACCTTCGCCGTCAAGCAGCCCTACGCCTACGGCACCCTCTCCGTCGAGCAGGGCACCCACCGGCTGGTGCGGATCTCGCCCTTCGACAACCAGGGCCGCCGGCAGACCTCCTTCGCCGGGGTCGAGGTGCTGCCCGTCGTCGAGCAGACCGACCACGTCGACATCCCGGAGAACGAGATCCGGGTCGACGTCTTCCGCTCCTCCGGTCCCGGTGGGCAGAGCGTGAACACCACCGACTCCGCCGTCCGGATGACCCACATCCCGACCGGCATCGTCGTCTCCTGCCAGAACGAGAAGTCGCAGATCCAGAACCGGGCCGCCGCGCTCCGGGTGCTGCAGGCCCGGCTGCTCGTCGTCCGGCAGGCCGAGCAGCGGGCCGAGATGGACGCGCTCAAGGGGGAGGGGAGCAGCTGGGGCAACCAGATGCGCTCCTACGTCCTGCACCCGTACCAGATGGTCAAGGACCTGCGGACCGAGACCGAGAGCGGCAACCCCTCGAACGTCCTGGACGGCGACATCGACGCCTTCATCGAGGCCGGCATCCGCTGGCGCCGCCAGCAGGAGAACGCCGAGCTCAACTGAGGCCAGAGAGACACGCCACAGCCGGCCTCGGTGCAGGGGCCCGCGGCGAGCTTGCGAGTCGTGGGGGGCAGCGAGGTCCTTATACCGCGCGCGATCGTGGCGTGGCGCGCCGGTCAGACGGACCAGGATGCGGGTCGGCCCAGGTACCGTCGTCCCTCGTGATCGAATTGCAACACGTCACCAAGATCTATCCCACCAGCCCCCGGCCGGCGTTGGATGACGTCTCGATGCAGATCGACAAGGGGGAGTTCGTCTTCCTCATCGGCTCCTCGGGTTCGGGCAAGTCGACCTTCCTCCGGTTGCTGCTGAAGGAGGACAGCCCCACCAAGGGCGTCATCAAGGTCAACGACAAGAACCTGAACACGATGAGCAAGTGGCAGGTGCCCAAGCTCCGCCGCACCATGGGCTGCGTCTTCCAGGACTTCCGGCTGCTGCGCAACAAGACGGTGGCCGAGAACGTGGCCTTCGCCCTCGAGGTGATCAACAAGCCGCAGCGGACCATCAAGCGCGTCGTCCCCGAGGTGCTGGAGATGGTCGGCCTCGACGGCAAGGAGGGCCGGCTGCCCGGCGAGCTCTCCGGTGGCGAGCAGCAGCGCGTGGCGATCGCCCGCGCCTTCGTCAACCGGCCGCTGGTGCTGCTGGCCGACGAGCCCACCGGCAACCTGGACCCGGAGACGAGCCAGGACATCATGCTGCTGCTGGAGCGGATCAACCGCACCGGCACCACCGTCGTGATGGCCACGCACGACTACCACATCGTCGACTCGATGCGGCGCCGCGTGATCGAGCTGAACGACGGCATCCTCAGCCGCGACCAGAGCCGCGGCGTCTACGGCCTCGGCCGCTGAGACGCCCGCCGGACCGCTGAAACACACGACAGGGAACTGATGCGCGTCAACTTCGTCCTCTCCGAGGTGGCCGCCGGGCTGCGCCGGAACCTGACCATGACGGTCGCGATGATCCTGACCACCGGGATCTCGCTGGGCCTCATGGGCACCGGCCTGCTGATCGCCAACATGATCGGCGACATGCGCGAGATCTACTACGACAAGATCCAGGTCTCGATCTACCTCGCCGACGGCATCACCGATCCGCAGCGGGACGCGATCGCCGCGCAGCTGGACTCCTCGCCGGAGGTCAAGGACTACATCTACGAGTCCAAGGCCGACGCGTACGCCCGCTTCACCCAGCAGTTCCAGGAGCAGCCGGCGCTGATCGCCAACACCCCGGAGGACGCGCTGCCGGAGAGCTTCCGGGTGGAGCTGGTGAACCCGCAGCGCTACCCGGTGATCGCCGAGCAGTTCCCGAACGGGCAGAACGGCGTCGACGAGGTGCGCGACGAGGGTGACTTCCTCGACCGGCTGTTCAGCCTGCTCAACGGCGCGCGGAACGCGACCATCGCGGTGGCCGTCGTCCAGGCCCTGGCCGCGCTGCTGCTGATCTCCAACACGATCCAGCTCGCGGCCTTCAACAGACGCAACGAGACCAACATCATGCGGTTGGTCGGTGCCTCGCGCTGGTACACCCAGCTGCCGTTCATCCTCGAGGCCGCGCTGGCCGGGCTGATCGGTGCGCTGCTCGCGATCGGTGGGCTGGTGCTCACCAAGATCCTGTTCGTCGACAAGACGCTCGCCGGGCCGATCAAGGCGGGGATCATCCCGCCGGTCGACTGGTCGGCGATCGCCGCGATCAGCCCGGTCATCGCCGCCGCCGGCGTCGGGCTGGCCGCCGTCGCCGCCTACGTCACGCTGCGGCTCTACGTCCGCCTGTAGCGCAGCCCGTCCTCGTCATGGCGGCTGACCCGACCGGGGTCAGCCGCCATGATCGGTTGCGGCCCCTGGGTAATCTGAGGTCATGCCGCGGGAACAGGGGCGCAAGTTCATCGCCCAGAACAAGAAGGCGCGGCACGACTACTCGATCCTGGACACCTACGAGGTGGGCCTGGTGCTCACCGGCACCGAGGTGAAGAGCCTGCGTGCCGGTCGGGCCTCGCTCGTCGACGGGTTCGCCACCGTCGACGACGGCGAGGTGTGGCTGCAGCACGTGCACATCCCGGAGTACACCGAGGGCACGTGGAACAACCACACCCCGCGGCGCAAGCGGAAGATCCTCATGCACCGCAGCGAGATCGAGAAGCTGATCGGGAAGACGAAGGAGGGCGGGCTGACCCTGGTCCCGCTCGACCTGTACTTCAAGGACGGCAAGGTCAAGGCCACGCTCGCGCTCGCCAAGGGCAAGAAGACCTACGACAAGCGGCAGGACCTCGCCGAGCGCGACTCGCGCCGGGAGATGGAGCGGGCCTTCGGCCGCTACGTCAAGGGCCGCCGGTGAGGGGCGTCGCCTACGACCGCTTCGGCGGCCCCGAGGTGCTGCAGCTGCGCGAGGACCTGCCCGAGCCGCCGGTCGGACCGGACGCCGTGCTGGTCCGGGTGCGGGCCGCCGGGGTCAACCCGGTCGACATCGGCATCCGCGAGGGGCACCTCGCCGGCGCCTTCCCGCACCACTTCCCGATCGTCCCCGGCTGGGACCTCGCCGGGGTCGTCGAGCAGGTCGGCCCCGCGGTGGTCGACTTCGCCCCCGGTGACGAGGTCTTCGGCTACCTCCGCCGGGACGACGTCCAGTGGGGGACAGCGGCCGAGCTGGTCCCGGCCCCGCAGCGCTGCATCGCGCACAAGCCCGAGTCGCTGGGGTTCTCCGAGGCCGGGGCGCTGCCGCTGGCCGGGCTGACCGCCTACCAGGCGCTCACCGAGGCCCTCGACGTCGGCGAGGGCGACCGGGTGCTGGTGCACCGCGCGGCCGGCGGGGTCGGCTTCTTCGCCGTCCAGATCGCCGCTGCGCTGGGTGCGCACGTCATCGGCACTGCCAGCCCGCGCAACCACGGCTTCCTGCGCGACGCCGGCGCCGCCGAGGTGCTCGACTACAACGCCGGCCCGATCAGCGAGCAGCTGTCCGAGCCGGTCGACGCCGTGCTGGACCTGATCGGCGGGCCGGCGCTCGGCGACGCCCCCGACCAGGTGCGCGACCCGGCCCGGATCGCCAGCATCGTCGACCCGGTGGTGCGCGACCTGGGCGGCCGGTACGTGTTCGTCCGGCCCGACCAGCACGACCTCGAGGAGCTCGGCCGGATGGCCGACGCCGGCCAGCTGCGGGTCGCGATCGCCAAGGCGTTCCCGCTGGACCAGGTCGCGGACGCGCAGCGGCTGGTCGCCGAGGGGCACGTCCGCGGCAAGGTCGTCGTCACCCTGAGCTGAGCGGCGCCCCGGCACGGTGACGCGGCGCGGCGCGGCGCCCGGCCGGGGAGCCGCACCGGACCGCGGTCCGGCCACGGGTGCACGTCCGCGGTACAGGCTGCGCCCATGCGCAGGACGCGGCGGGCCCTGTTCCTCGTGACACCGCTGGTCACCGCGGTGTCCCTGCTCGGTGGGCCGCTGCCGGCCCTCGCGGACGCCCCGCGTCCGCCGGACGTCGCCGGCCTGCAGAGCGCGCTCACCGACCTGGTGCAGCAACCGGGCGGCCCACCCGGGGCCATCGTGACGCTGGGCCGCGCGGGGCACCTCGACGTGCTGACCGCCGGGGCCGCCGACCTCGCGACCGGGCGCCCTCCCGCTGCCGGGGACGCCATGCGGGTCGCCAGCGTGGCGAAGGCGTTCAACGCAGCGACCGCGTTGAGCCTGGTGTCGCGGGGCGACCTGTCCCTCGACGAGACCGTCGGCGGCCGGCGGCCCGACTTGCCGCACGAGTGGTGGCCGGTGACCCTCCGCCAGTTGCTCGGGCACACCAGCGGCATCCCGGACTTCAGCCGGGGCGACGCGTTCGTGGCCGCACTGCTCGGGTCGCTGCTGGACCCGCCGCCGCCCCGGCGGCTCCTCTCCTACGTCGACGAGCCGGCCCTGCTCTTCCCCCCGGGCACCGAGTACCGCTACTCCAACTCCGACAACGTCGTGGCCGGGCTGATGATCGAGGCGGCCACCGGCCGGTCCTACGCCGACGTGCTGGAGAGCCAGGTGCTCCGGCCCGCCGGCCTGACCGCCACGAGCCTCCCGGTGGGGGCCGACCTGCCGGCCCCGTACGTCCACGGCTACGACGTCTCCGAGCAGCCGCCGGAGGACGTGAGCGCGGCCATCGCCGCGGGCTGGGCGTGGGCCTCCGGTGGTGTCGTCTCGACCCCCGCCGACCTCGCCCGGTTCATCGGCGAGGACGTCCGGGGCGCCTTCACGGATCGGCGGACCCGGCACGAGCAGTTCGACTTCCGGCCAGGATCGTCCGAGCCGCCCGGCCCGGGCCGCAACTCGGCCGGCCTCGGGTTGTTCCGCTACGAGACCCGCTGCGGCACGGTCTACGGCCACACCGGCAACACCGCCGGGTACACCCAGTTCGCCGCCGCCACCGGGGACGGTCGTCGGACGGTGACGGTGTCCGTCAACGGCCAGATCACGCCGTCCGGCGCGCCCGAGCTGTTCGAGCAGGTGCGCGCGGTCTACGAGATGGCCACCTGCGCCGCCGTCGCCCGGCACCGGTGAGCTCGGGGCCGCGCGGACCGTCCCCGCCGCCGGCGCTACGTTCACCGGGTGAGCCTCCGTCCCCCGGTCGACGACGCCGACGTCCCGCGGTACTGGCAGGAGCTGGGGCTGCCCGGCCTGGTCGACGTGCACGTGCACTTCCTGCCCGAGCGGGTGCAGGCCAAGGTCTGGCAGTACTTCGCCGACGCCGAGGCGCACTACGGCGCGCCCTGGCCGGTCAGCTACGCGCTGCCGGTCGACGAGCGGCTCGCCGTCCTGGCCGGGCTCGGGGTCCGCGCGTTCCCGACCCTGCCGTACCCGCACAAGGCCGGCATGGGCGCCTGGCTCAACGACCAGGCCGCGGCCTTCGCCCGGGCGCACCCGCAGGTGCTGCACTCGGCCACCTTCTACCCCGAGCCCGAGGCGCCGGTCTACGTCGCCGCGGCGCTGGACGCCGGGGCGCGGGTGTTCAAGGTGCACGTGCAGGTCGGGGACTTCGACCCGCGCGACGAGCTGCTGCTGCCGGTGTGGGAGCGGCTGGAGCAGACCGGGACGCCGGTGGTCATCCACTGCGGCTCCGGTCCGCTGCGCGGGGAGCACACCGGCCCGGCGCCGATGGCCGGCCTGCTCGAGCGGTTCCCGCGGCTGCAGCTGGTGATCGCCCACCTCGGCATGCCGGAGTACGCCGCGTTCCTCGAGCTCGCGGAGACGTACGAGCGGGTGCACCTGGACACCACCATGTTCGCCACCGACTTCACCGAGCGGCTGATGCCCTTCGACCGCGCGCTGCTGCCCCGGCTCGCCGCGCTGCGGGACAAGGTCGTGCTCGGCAGCGACTTCCCGACCATCCCGTACCCCTACGCCCACCAGCTCGCCGCGCTGCACCGGCTCGACCTGGGGGAGGACTGGCTGCGCGCCGTCCTGTGGGAGAACGGCGCGCGGTTGTTCGGCATCGACCAGCCGCCTCCGGCCGACGGCCTGCGCTAGCCCGCCGGCCGGTGGGCCTCAGCTGGCGCTCCCCGGCGCGGTGTACGCCGGCCGCACCTGGGTCGCCGCGTCCAGGTCCTCCGGGCTGAGCAGCTGGGCCGTGTGCACGCGAGCAGCACCGGCTCCGGTGACGGTGAGGGACACCGCTGCGGCCGCACGCTCGTCGGGGAGCTCGACCACGACGTAGGCGTCGTCCACGCCGAGGGCGAAGTCGAAGCTCACCAGCCTCCCGCCGACGCTGGACGCGGTCTTCTCCATGGTCGTCCGCCGGTCGGAGCCGCCCACCTGCAGCAGCGCCTTGGCTCCCTGGGGCGCGTAGTCGACGATGAACATGTAGCGGGGCATGGCGGTCCCTCTCCTGGGCCCCCGTGCCGCTCCGATGCTCCCGCTCCGGTGCCGCACGACGTCGAGCCGGGTCGCGGCACCTGCCTGCTCCCGCGCGGCGGCGACCGCACGGCGGCGGCCGGTGACCACCGGGCGGACCCCGTTCGCCTACGGTCGGGCCCGTGGAGTCCAGCTGGCATCGCCTGCCCGAAGGCCTGACCGCCCGCCCCATGCGCCCGGACGACGTCGTCGCGATCGTCGCCCTGGAGGCCGCCGCGGAGCCGCTCGACCAGACCGGTGACCTCGCCAGCCCCGAGGACCTCACCGCCTGGTTCGTCAACGACCTGGTCGACCTCGAGCGCGACACCCGGGTGGTCTGCGCCGGCGACGAGCTCGTCGGCTGGGCCAGCGCGATCGCACCGCCCACCTTCCGGGACGCCTACGGCGTGCACCTGGAGGGCCGGGTCCACCCCGGCTGGCGCGGGCGGGGCATCGGCCGCGCGCTGCTCGCCTGGCAGCTCGAGCGCGGCCGGGAGCTGCACGCCCAGCGGCACCCCGAGGCCCCGGCCCGGCTGACGGCGACGGTCTACACGACGATGCCCACGCTGGAGGCGCTGGTCCGCCGGGCGGGGCTGCAGCCGGTCCGCTGGTTCTTCCACATGGAACGCCCGCTCACCGACCTGCCGCCGCGCCGCCGCCCCGAGGGGGTGGAGCTGGTGCCGTTCAGCTGGGACCGGGACGACGAGGTGCGCCGCGCGCACAACGCCGCGTTCACCGAGCACTACGGCTCCAGCGAGCGGGACGTCGCTTCGTGGGAGGTCATGTTCACCGGCCAGCCGTCGTTCCGGCCCGACCTGTCGGTGCTGGCCGTCTCCGGCGGTGCGGTCGTGGGGTACGCGCTGTCCTACGTCTCCGAGGCGACCGCGGCGGCGACCGGCTCCCGGGAGAGCTACTTCGGGCAGATCGGCGTCGTCCCGGCGGCCCGGGGGCGCGGGCTGTCCAAGGCCGTGATCATCGAGGCGCTGCACACCGCGGCGGCCGCCGACTGCCAGACCGCCGGGCTCGAGGTGGACAGCGAGAACGTCACCGGCGCGCTGGGCCTCTACGAGAGCCTGGGCTTCGCCACCCACCGCACCCAGGTCTCCTGGTCGGAGCACCTCGCCCCGCTGACCTGACGCCGAGAGCGCGCTCCCGGTGACCGTGGGGGCCACCGGGAGCGCGCTCTCGGCGTACGGGCCGGTGGCTAGCCGGCCATCGCGGGCTCGGCCGGCAGGTCGTCCTTCTTCGCCGAGATGGACACGGCGGCGATCACCAGGGCGACGGCGAGGAACACCGCGCCCCAGAGGAAGGCGACGTGGTACCCCTGCACGAACGCCTCGCCGGGCGCCTCACCGGGGTTGTCGGCCAGGTGACCGGTGACCGCCGAGGCGTAGAAGGTGCTCAGCAGCGCCAGGCCCAGCGAGCCGCCGACCTGCTGCGAGGTGTTCAGCACCGCGGAGGCGATGCCGGCGTCGTGCTCGGCCACGCCGACCAGCGCGGTGCTGGACGCCGGGACGAAGACCGCCGCCAGGCCGAAGCTGATCGCGATCTCGGCGGGCAGCACCTCGGTGACGTAGGCGCTGGTCGACTCGATCTGGGTCAGCCAGAGCATGCCGAGCACGGCCAGCCCGAGACCGGCGACGATCAGCGGACGCGGCCCGACCCGGGGGAGCAGCTGGGAGACGATCCCGGCGCCGATGATGATGCCGCCGCTGAAGGGCAGGAACGCGAAGCCCGACTCCAGCGGGCTGTAACCCAGGGTCTGCTGGAAGTAGAAGGTCAGGAACAGGAAGATCGCGAAGATCCCGGCCCCGACCAGCAGGAAGACCAGGTACGAGCCACCCCGGTTGCGGTCCAGGACGACGCGCAGCGGCAGCAGCGGGTGGCTGGCGCGGCGCTCGTAGAGCACGAACGACACGAGCAGCACGGCCGCGGCGGCGAGCAGCCCCAGGGTGACCGGGTCCGACCAGCCCACGCCCTCCTCGGCGGCCTTGCTGAACCCGTAGACCAGGCTGACCAGTCCCAGAGCGGACAGCAGCACGCCGGGGACGTCGTAGCGCCGGTCACCGGTGGCCCGGCTCTCCGTCACCAGCACGACGGCGAACGCCATGGTGACCGCGGCGATCGGCACGTTGATGCCCAGCGTCCAGCGCCACGAGGCGTACTCGGTGAGCACGCCGCCGAGGATCAGGCCGATCGCGGCGCCACCACCGGAGATCGCGCCGAAGACGCCGAAGGCCCGGGCCCGCTCCTTGGCGTCGGTGAAGGTCACCGCGAGCAGCGACAGGGCGGCCGGCGCCAGCAGCGCGGCGAACGCGCCCTGCAGACCGCGGGCGGCGAACAGCAGCTCCTGGTTCGGGGCGATGCCACCGAGCGCGGAGGCACCGGCGAAGCCGGCCAGGCCGATCAGGAAGGCACGCTTGCGGCCGATGAAGTCGGCGATCCGGCCGCCGAGCAGCAGCAGGCCACCGAACGCGAGGGTGTAGGCGGTCACCACCCACTGGATGTTGGCGGCGCTGATCCCCAGGTCGTTCCCGGCGTCGGGCAGGGCGATGTTCACCACGGAGACGTCGAGCACGATCATCAGCTGGGCGACGGCGATGACCGCCAGGGCCAGCCAGCGGCGGGGGTCGGGTGCGGTGTCGAGCGCCGGGGTGGTCCCGGACGACGTCGTCCCCGGCGGGGTGGTGAGGCTGTCTGCGGGCATGGCAGAGCTGTCCTTCCTGCGCGCAGCGCAGTGGAGAAGGGGAGGGAGGCGTGCGGGCACGGACGGCCGGCGGCGGTGCGCGGTCGTCGATCGGTGGTGCGGGGAGGCCGGCGGTCAGCGCCGGTCGGGGGTGGAGCGGGTCAGCTGATGGGCTGGGCGAGTCCTGCGCCGGCCCAGCGCAGGCAGTCCCGGACCGAGTCCACGAGCTGGTCGAAGGTGTCGTCGGGATCCCATGCCTCGACCGCGGTGGTGAACGCGGCCATGGCGGTGTTGAAGACCAACGTGGTCCTCAGGTCGTCGCCGTCGGGGAGACGGCGGGCGATCCAGGCCTTCAGGTCGGGCGCGAAGCTGTCGCAGGTGCCCCTGGCCGTGTGGATCAGCCAGGGAGCCTGCTCGATCACCCGCTTCTGCACGGGCAGCCACTCGGGCAGCAGCTTCGCCATGTCGACGAAGAGGTCGGTCAGCGCCTCCCACAGCGGAGCGTCGTTCGAGTCGTCCTCCAGGAGCGCGCGCCACTGCGCGAGCTCCTCGGGGTCGAGGTCGAAGGCGACGGCCTCCTTGCTGGGGAAGTAGCTGAAGAAGGTGGTGCGGGAGACACCGGCCTCGGCGGCGATGTCCTCGACACTGACGGCGTCGAAGCCGCGCTCGCTGATCAGGCGCAGCGCGGTGGAGCGGATGGTGCGCCAGGCGGCGAGCTTCTTGCGCTCTCGCAGCCCCATGACGGCGTTCACGGCGCAGCGTGGCGAACTCGCTGCCTTCGCTCTCCCCATCACGCACTCACCGTAGACCGAAAGCTGAACTGAGTACAAGTTCTTACTGCGTCAAGTTCTGGCACAGTTCACCTCCCGGCTACGGTCTGCCCATGGTCAGCGCCGATCAGCTCTCTCCTTCCCTGCGGGTCGTGGCCCGAACCCACCGCCGGCTGGAGCCGCTGCACTCGCACGTGTACTTCGCCCCCGAGACCGACGAGCACCTGACGGCGCTCGGCATCCGGCCGGGCCGGATGGTCTACTTCGCCGGCCGCGCGGCGGCCATGGGCGCGGTCGGCCCCGGCGTGGTGACGGCGACCTTCGGCAACTTCGCGCCGGCGATCGTGGCCCGGCACGTGCCGCGGGCCTGGACGCTCGCGTCCCCGGAGCAGGTGCTCGCCGCCCGGGCCGCGGCGGCGCGGGCCTCGCTGACGCGGCTGCTCGCCGACCCGCCGGCCGAGGACGTCGCCGAGCTCGCCCAGCTGCTGCGCGAGGCGTGCACCGTGCTCACCCCCGAGGGGCGGCCGCTCTACGCCGGGCACGCCGACCAGCCGTGGCCGGAGGACCCGCTGCTGCAGGTGTGGCACGGGGTCACCCTGCTGCGCGAGCACCGCGGCGACGGGCACGTGCTCACCCTCGTGCGGCACGGGCTCAGCGGCCTGGAGGCGCTGGTCACCCACACGCTCACCGGCCGCGGCTTCACCGAGCAGTCCGCCCGGACCACCCGCGGCTGGTCGGACGAGGAGTGGGCGGCGGCGGTCGCCGGGCTGACCGACCGCGGCCTGGTCGCCGACGGCGGGCTCACCGCGGACGGCGTCGCGCTGCGCGCGGCGGTCGAGCAGGAGACCGACGAGCTGTCCGCCGCGCCCTTCGTGCACCTGGGGGCCGAGCGCACCGAGCGGGTGGCCGACCTCGGCGGCCGGCTCGCCGCCCGGCTGGTCGCCAACGGCGCCTACCCGGCCGGGGTCTTCGCCGCCCGCTGAGCCCGGTCGGGCAGACGCGCCGGAGGAGGTCGACGCCGACGGCGTCCCTCCCTATGGTCTGGGTCACGTTCCACCCCTGGAGGGGCGATGACCACCACCGAGCGCGGTCCCCAGCAGCCGGCGCGGACGGACGTCGACGCGGCCTTCATCGGCTCGGCGACCTATCGCAGCCTGGGGGAGCAGACCCTCAGCCCGGCCGAGGAGCGGTTCGAGAAGGGGCGCCGGACGGTCGGCCTGTTCCTCGCACCCGCGGTCACCGTGGTCGTGGCGCTGCTGCCGCTGGACCTGCCCCGTCAGCAGCACCTGCTCGCCGCGGTGCTGCTCGGCGTCATCGTCCTGTGGATCACCGAGCCGGTGCCGATCCCGATCGGTGGGCTCATCGGCATCGGGGCGATCGTCGTCCTGGGCGTCGTCCCGGCCGACGAGGCGGTGGCGCCCTTCGGCTCGACGACGGTGTTCACCTTCATCGGCGCGTTCATCCTCGCCCAGGCGATGCTCCGGCACGGTCTGGCCCGGCGGTTCGCGATGTTCGTGCTGTCGCTGCGCTGGGTCGGGACGTCCACCTACCGGGTGGTCATCGCGTTCGGTGCGATCACCGCCCTGCTGTCGGCCTTCGTGTCGAACACCGCGACGGTGGCGATGCTGCTGCCGACGGCGATCGGCATCCTGTCGGTGATCGCGAAGCTGCTGCAGAGCAAGGGGCTGGTCGAGCAGGACTTCGACCCGCTGCGGCTGCGCGTGGGCGTGGCCCTGATGCTGATGCTCGCCTACGGCGCCAGCGTGGGCGGTCTGCTCACCCCGGTCGGCACACCCCCGAACCTGATCGGCCGGGGGCTGATCGAGGAGGCCACCGGGGAGCGGATCAGCTTCCTCGACTGGATGCTGATGGCCCTGCCGATCTGCCTGCTGATGTTCTGCGCGCTGGCCTTCGTGCTGCTGCTGCTCAACCGCCCGGAGATCCGGCGGATCGAGGGCGTCAACGAGTACGTCCGCGCCGAGCGGGCCGAGCTCGGCCGCTTCTCCGTCGCCGAGCGGAACACCCTGATCGCCTTCGGGCTGACGGTCTTCTTCTGGGTCTTCCCGGGGATCATCGCGCTGGTCGCCGGGACGGACTCGAGCCTCTACGACACGGTCAGCGAGCGGCTGAACGAGGGCATCGTGGCCGTCCTCGGCGCCTCGTTGCTCTTCGTCCTGCCGACGAACTGGAAGGCGCGCGAGTTCACCCTGGTCTGGAGCGACGCGGCCAGGATCGACTGGGGCACCGTGCTGCTGTTCGGCACCGGGATCGTCTTCGGGTCACTGCTCGACGACACCGGCCTGGCGCTGACCATCGGCGAGGGGTCGGCCGACCTGCTCGGACTCACGAGCACGTTCGCGATCACGGTCTTCGCGGTGCTGCTGGCGATCCTCATCTCGGAGACGACGAGCAACACCGCGTCGGCCGCCGTGGTGGTGCCGATCATCATCCCGGTCGCGGTCGCGGCGGGGGTCAACCCGTTCGTCCCGGCGTTGGCGGCCACCTTCGCGGCGTCGTTCGGCTTCATGCTGCCGGTCTCCACCCCGCAGAACGCGATCGTCTACGGCTCGGGCGTCGTCCCGATCACCAAGATGATCCGCAGCGGGTTCTCCTTCGACGTCCTGGGAGCGCTGCTCATCGTGGTCCTCCTGCCGGTGATGGTCGACCTGGTGCTGGGCAACCCGGGCGGCTGAGCCGCGGACACCGGCTGTTCACCCGGGTGGGGGTGCCCACCCCTCGCCGGGCGTGTCACGATGGTCGACGGACCCGCGGCGCTCCGCCGGGGCATCCAGGGACGTCGGGAGGTGACCGGGCAGATGCGTGCCGAGCCCCCCAGTCACAGTCCCGAGGTCCCCTCCTGCTGACGCGCCCGGTCGACGCCCGACCCGCGGCGGTGCTGCGTGCGGGGACCTCTCCTGCGTCCCCGTCCCCGCGTCCTCCGGGAGTCCCGTCGTGTCCGACCGCCGTCTCAGCACGCCCCGTGCCGCCCTCTCCACCCTCACCCGCCGGCCGCGCCCGGCCGCCGTCCCGAGGTCGTCCGACGGGTCGGCTGCGCAGCTGACCCCGGTGGACCGCCCCGCGCGGATGGTGGACAACGCGGTCTACGCCGGCGGCCGGCGGATCGCCACACCCGGGTCACCCGCCGAGAGCCATGAGTGGCTGACCGAGGGCTACGAGGACCGGATGGTGTGGCTGGGCCTCTACCGCCCGGACCCCGCTGCGCTCGGTGAGCTTGCCGAGCAGTACGACCTGCCCGAGCTGGCGGTCGAGGACGCCATCAAGGCGCACCAGCGGCCGAAGTTCGAACGCTACGGCGACACGCTCTTCGTCGTCCTCAAGGCCGCCCGCTACCTGGACGCCGCCGAGGAGGTCGACTTCGGCGAGCTGCACCTGTTCCTCGGCCGGGACTTCGTGATCACCGTCCGGCACAGCGAGTCGCCGGACCTGTCCCGGGTGCGCCGCCGGCTGGAGAGCGACCCGGAGCTGCTGGCGCGGGGGAGCGAGGCGGTGCTCTACGCGATCCTGGACGCCGTCGTCGACGGGTACGCGCCGGTCGTCGCCGGCCTGGAGAACGACATCGACGAGATCGAGGTCGAGGTCTTCCGCGGTGACCCGCAGGTCTCCCGGCGCATCTACGAGCTGTCCCAGGAGGTCGTGGACTTCCAGCGGGCCGCCCAGCCGCTGACCGGCATCCTGGCCGCGATCACCGCCGGGTTCGAGAAGTACGGCGTCGACGAGGAGCTGCGCAGCTACCTGCGGGACGTCGCCGACCACGTGACGTCGGTGACCGAGCGGGTGGAGGGCTTCCGGCTGCAGCTGCGCGACATCCTCACCGTGAACGCCACGCTGGTCGCGCAGCGGCAGAACGAGGAGATCCGCGAGCTGACCGAGACGTCGCTGGCGCAGGGCGAGGAGGTCAAGAAGATCTCCGCGTGGGCCGCGATCCTGTTCGCCCCGACCCTGGTGGGCACCGTCTACGGGATGAACTTCACCCACATGCCCGAGCTCGACTGGCGGCTGGGGTACCCGCTCGCGCTGGTGCTGATGCTGATGGTCAGCGTCGTGCTGTACCTGGTGTTCAAGCGGCGCGACTGGATCTGACGAAGGACCCCCCCCCCCCCCGACGCTCGCAAGCTCGCGTCGGGACCCTGCAGCGGGGCCGTCGGTGGAACATCACGAGGGCACGAGCAGTTAAGCTGTCTGCACAACTCAACAGGGGGGCGATTGGTCTCGACTGCGGTCGGGTGACCAGGGGAAGCGAGCCGAGGAAGGCAACGATGAGCTCGTTAACCACGCGTTGCAAAAAACACAAGCGCCGACTCCAGTCAGCGCGACTTCGCTCTCGCTGCCTAACAGCAGCTAGGCGAGTCTGTCAGCCCGGGTTCGTCATCGACCCGGTTCCTGGCATCAGCTAGATGACTCACTGCACGCACCGGTCGCGGGTGCGTGCGGGACACCAAACAGCGGCTGGGCCCGTCACACCGACTTGTTCGCGGGATCGGTGGGGTCGAGCAGAGACAGAGCGGACTGCGCTCGGAGAAGCCCTGGTGATGCGTCGCAGGACGCGGGTTCGATTCCCGCCGCCTCCACCACACATCAATCCCCCCGTTCCACCACGCAGGGCCCGGTCTGGAGACCGGGCCCTGCGTGCGTTCCTCGGTCGGTGACCTTCACCCGGTCCGGGTGTGCCCGGTGCCACCCCGGCTCCCGACGATGGAGCCCGACCGGCGCTTCGCCGGCTGCCGAGGGGCAGGAGCCGACAGTGACGACCGTCCGTGTGCGCCCGCACCCCGCTCCGGACGGCGACGGTGCGCCGCCGGGCGACGCGGTGTTCGCGTCGGCCTGGCGGCGGAGGCGGCTGACCGTCGAGGAGCGGCTCGCGCGCGGCCAGGCGGCCCGCCGGGACGCGCCGAGGTCCGGGCACGGCCGGTGGGAGCCGGCGCCGGACCGCCCGGACCCGGTCGCGCTGCTCGAGCAGCAGGCCCGGACGCGGGTGCCCGAGCTCCTGCCGATCCGGTACGGCCGGATGCTCGAGTCGCCCTTCACCTTCTTCCGGGGCGCGGCGGCCGTCATGTCCGCCGACCTGGTCGGCACCCCGCGGTCCGGCGTCACCGTGCAGCTGTGCGGGGACGCGCACCTGTCGAACTTCGGCCTGTTCGGCTCGCCGGAACGACGGATGCTGTTCGACATCAACGACTTCGACGAGACCCTGCCCGGGCCGTGGGAGTGGGACGTCAAACGGCTCGCGGCCAGCTTCGAGGTGCTGGGCCGGGAGCGCGGGTTCAGCCCCGAGGACCGGCACGCGATCGTCGTGGCCGGCGTCCGCGAGTACCGGGACCGGATGCGCCGCGCCGCCGGGATGAGCGGCCTGCAGGCCTGGTACGAGCACCTCGAGGCCGGCGAGCTGCTGGAGCTGGTCCGCCGGGAGGTCGCCGTCCGACGCGTCGGACGGCGCGACGCCCGCGCCCAGGAGGACATGGTCGCCAAGGCGCGGTCCCGCGACAGCACCCGCGTGCTGGCCCGCCGCACCGGCCTGGTCGACGGCGAGCTGCGGATCGTCGCGGACCCGCCGATCATCGTCCCGATCGAGGACCTGGCCCGGCCCGGCACCGCCTGGGAGGACCCCGCTCCGGCGATCAAGAAGCTGCTGGCGTCCTACCGGCGCACGCTCAGCCACCAGCACCACCCGCTGGAGGAGTACCGCTACGTGCACGCGGCCCGGAAGGTCGTCGGCGTCGGCAGCGTCGGCACCCGCTGCTACATCCTGCTGCTGGTCGGCCGGGACGACGACGACCCGCTCTTCCTGCAGGTCAAGGAGGCCGCGCCGTCGGTGCTGGAGCGCGGCCTCGGACCCAGCGCGTACCGCAACCACGGGCAGCGGGTGGTCGTCGGTCAGCGGCTGATGCAGGCGGCGACCGACATCTTCCTCGGCTGGCAGCGGATCACCGGCCTGGACGGGGTGACCCGCGACTACTACGTGCGCCAGTTCCACGACTGGAAGGGCAGTGCCGACGTCGACAGCATGCGGGTGGCCGGGGCGACCCTGTACGCCCGCATCTGCGGCGCCACCCTCGGCCGAGCCCACGCCCGGTGGGGGGATCGCATCGCGATCGCCGCCTACCTGGGCAAGGGGCCGGCGTTCGACCGGGCCGTCGCGCAGTTCGCCACGGCCTACGCCGACCAGAACGAGCGCGACCACGCCGCGTTCGCGGCCGCGGTCGCCGCCGGCCGGATCGAGGCCCGGACCGGCACGTAGGGCCCGGTCCGGGCCCTACGTGCCTTCCTCACATGTCGCGGTAGCGGACCGCCTCGGCCAGCGCCTCCGTCAGCGCCTGGCGGCCCACCGGGCGGCCGGGGCCGTTGGGGGCGTCAGGGCCGGGAGCCGCGTAGATCATCACGTAGGCGGCGGTGTCGCGCTGGAAGCGCCAGCCCTCCGCGAGCGGGCCGACGTCGTGGGAGTCGTAGCCGATGGCGTCGAGGAACTCCGCGACCGTCGCCTTGGCCGCCGCGTCGTCGCCGGCGATCGGGAGGGCCGAGCGCTCGGGGTCGCCTGCCGGGCGGTGCAGGGTGCCGAGCTGGTCGACGTAGATGCTGTTGAACGTCTTGACCACGTGCGACTCCGGCAGGTGCGCCTGCAGGAGCTCGCTGGTGGTGGTCGACTCGTCGTCGAGCTCGGCGATCCGCCCGTCGCGGTCGGGGTAGTAGTTGTTGGTGTCGATCACGACCTTGCCGCGCAGCGGCTCGACCGGCACCTCCCGGTAGTTCTTCAGCGGCACGGTGACCACCACGAGGTCGCCGGCCTCGGCGGCGTCGAAGGCGGTGGCCGCCCGGGCCCGCGGGCCGAGCTCGGCCACGAGGTCGGCGAGGGTCTCCGGGCCACGGCTGTTGCTGACCACCACGTCGTAGCCGGCGGCGACCGCCAGCCGTGCCACGGTGCTGCCGATGTTCCCGCTGCCGATGAGTCCGATCGTCGTCATGTCGGGCGCAAGGCCGGCAGCGGCAGCGGCATTCCCGCCGGTCAGAGCTCGGCGCGCACGATCGCCGCGGCCTGGGCGAGGGAGCGCATCTTGCCCGCCGCCGACGCCCGCGGCAGGTACTTCAGCCCGCAGTCGCTGGACAGCACCAGCCGGTCGACGTCGACGTGGTCCAGCGCCCGCCGCACCCGGTCGGCGACGACCTCGGGCGTCTCCACCTCCGGCGTCGACAGGTCCAGCACGCCGAGCGCGACGCCCGTCCCGCGCAGCGGCCGCAGCGTGGCCGGGTCCAGGTGAGACTGCGCCGTCTCCACCGAGATTGCCGCGGCCGGGACGTCGGCCAGCTCCGGCAGCACCGAGTAGCCCTCCGGCCGCTCGGCGACCATCGCCGCGTAGCCGAAGCAGACGTGCACGTGCACCGGTCCGGGGGCGTCGGCGAGGGCCCGGGTGAGGACCTCCACGCCGTAGCGCCGGGCCACCTCCGGCCGGGCCTGCAGCCACGGCTCGTCCAGCTGCACGATGTCCGCGCCGGCGGCGAACAGGTCGGCGATCTCGGCCCGGACGACGTCGGCGTAGGCCAGCGCCAGGAGGCGGTCGTCGCCGTAGTGGTCGTCCTGCGCCTGCTGGGTCATCGTGAACGGCCCGGGGACGGTCATCTTGACCGCCCGGTCGGTGTGCGCCCGCAGGAACCGCACGTCCTCGACCTGCACCGGCTCCGGACGGCGGATCTCCCCGGTCACCCGCGGCACGGGGATGTCCATCCCGGAGCGGTTGCGCACGGTGCCGGGGGAGTCGAGGTCCAGGCCCTCCAGCCGGGTGGCGAAGTGGTTGGAGTAGGACTCCCGGCGGATCTCGCCGTCGCCGACGATGTCCAGCCCGGCCAGCTCCTGCGCCCGGACGGCGGCCAGGGTGGCGTCGTCCTGGGCCTCCTGCAGGTGCTCCGGCGGGATCCGCCAGAGCTCGCGGGCCCGCACCCGCGGCGGGAACTGGTGCCCGAGCCGGTCGCGGTCGATCAGCCAGTCCGGCTGGGGCAGGCTGCCGACGACGGTCGTGGGCAACGGGGGGAGCGGGAGCGCCATGGGCCCATCCTGCCGGTGCGGCCGCACGGTCGTTCAGGCGGCGAGCAGCCGGTGGACGAGCCGGATCGCGATGGAGCCCTCGCCGACGGCGGACGCGACCCGCTTCACCGACCCGTGCCGGACGTCGCCGACCGCGAGCACCCCGGCCAGGCTGGTCTCGAGCGCCAGCGGGGGCCGGCCCAGCGCGTCCAGGCCCCGCGCGCTCAGGTCGGCGCCGGTGAGGACGAAGCCGTCCGGGTCGCGCTCCACCGTCGGGGGCAGCCACTCGGTGTGCGGCTGCGCGCCGATCATGAGGAACAGCGCGGCCGCGGCCACCGTCTCCTCCTCGCCGGTGGTCCGGGAGCGCAGCACCAGGTGGTCGAGCCGGCAGTCACCCCCGCCGCCGACGACCTCCGTGCCGGTGCGCACCGCGACGTTGGGGGTCGCCCGGATCTGCTGCACGAGGTAGTGCGACATCCCCGCCTCCAGGCTCGTGCCCCGGACGACGAGCGTGGCCCGCCGGGCGTACCGGGCCAGGTGCAGCACCGCCTGGCCGGCGGAGTTCGCGCCGCCGACCACGTAGACGTCCTCGTCGGCCACCAGCGGTGCCTCCGAGGCGGCGGCGCCGTACACGACCCCGGACCCGCGCAGCGCCTCGAGGGAGGGGACGTCGAGCCGGCGGTAGCTCGCCCCCGTGGCCAGCACCACGGCACCGGCGACCACGACCCCGCCGGTGGCCAGGGAGACCACGACGCCGTCCGGCTCCCGCGCCAGCGAGGTCACCTGCTGCATGAGGGCGAAGCGCGTGCCGAACACCCAGGCCTGCTCGTAGGCACGCCGGGCCAGCTCACCGCCGCTGACGCCCCGGGGGAAGCCCAGGTAGTTGCGGATCGAGGAGCTCGTCGTGGCCTGCCCGCCGATGCCACCGGAGTCGATCATCAGGGTGCGCAGCCCCTCGGACGCGCCGTAGACCGACGCCGACAGCCCGGCCGGTCCGCCGCCGACGACGACGAGGTCGTACTCGTCGCGGTCGGGGGCGACCGCGGTTCCCGAGGCCCGCGCGATGTCGATGTCGCTGGGGTCCTCGAGCACGTGGCCGTTCGGCATGACCATCAGCGGGAACCGCAGGCGCGCCCCGCCGAGCAGCGCGCGGCCCTCGGCGGAGTCGGCGAGCAGGAAACGGTGCGGGAGGGCGCACCGCTCGAGCACCGCACGCAGCTCGTAGGCCCGGCCCGACCAGCTCTCCCCGACCACGTGGACGGCGTGCGGCGTGCGGTGCCCCGACTCGGCCCAGCGCAGCAGGAAGCTGGTCACCGCCTGGTGGAAGTACTCGTCCGGCGGTCCGCCCGGCCGGACGACGTAGTGGTCCATCCGCCCGCGGGAGATCGCCTCGAAGATCGCGTCGCCGCTGGCGGGGTCCCCGACCCGGCCCCACGCCACCAGCAGCACCCGCTCGGCCTGCGGGAACGTGCGAGGCACCTGCGCCAGCAGCGCGGTGCCGGGCCGGCCGTCGAGCTCCTCGCCGGCGAGCACCAGGGCGACCTCGTCGCCGGCCGCGGCCAGCCGGTCGAGCGTGGCGAGGGCGTCGTCCGCCGAGCTCAGGCAGCAGATGCGGTAGTCCGCCGCGTACCGGTTGCGCAGCTCCCGCTCGACGTCCCGGAGCAGGTCCGGGTGGTCGTCGACCGCGACGAGCACAGGCGTGCTCACGCCCACCGGCCCGGTCGTCGGGCAGTCGCGGCCCACACGGCGGCGAGCGTACGAGCGCGGGGCCCGGGCCACCAGGGGTGTCGGCGCACCGGACCCCCTGGACACCGGCGGGGCGCCTCCCTAGCGTTCGCCGGACAGGTCGCCACGGGGGCCGGTCCGCGGTCCGCGGGCCGGACGGCCCGATCCGGACGGACGGCCGACCATGTCCCTGTCGTTCCTGTGCCCGCACGGCCCGCGGAGCCCGCGGTGAACGCGGCGCTGGACCGGCTGGGCCGGTGGTGCGCCCACCGGCACTGGGCGGTGCTGGCGGTGTGGGTGCTGGTGCTGGCCGCGGTGGTGCTCGCCTCGCGGGCCTGGGCGGGGGAGTTCGCCAACGACTACTCGGTGCCCGGCAGCGAGTCCGCCGAGGGCCTGGCGGTGCTGGAGGAGCAGTTCCCCCAGGCGGGCGGCTACGCCGGGCAGATCGTCTTCGCCGCCTCCGGGGACGGGGCGGTCGCCGACCAGCAGGCCGCCGTCTCCGGCGCGATGACCGCGGTCGGCGCCCTGCCCGACGTCCTCACGGCGACCGACCCCTTCGCCGTCCCGAGCTCGCCGCTGGTCTCCGCCGACGGCACCGTGGCCTACGGCCCGGTGTCCTGGAGCGTCGTCCCCGGCTCGCTGGACGAGGCCTACCTCGACCAGCTGGACGACGCCGTCGCGCCCGCCCGCGCCGCCGGGCTCGAGGTCGAGTACGGCGGCGGCGCGGGGAAGATCGGCCACGTCACCGACGACCGGGACTCCGAGGCCATCGGCCTGGGCATCGCCCTGGTGCTGCTGCTGGTCATGTTCGGCTCGGTCGTGGCCGCCCTGCTGCCGCTGGTGTCCGCGGTGGCCAGCGTGCTCGCCGGCCTGTCGCTCGTCGGGCTGCTGGCGGCGCTGTGGACCTTCCCGGACACCGCGCCGACCGTGGCCACCCTGCTGGGCCTGGGCGTCGCGGTCGACTACGGGCTGTTCCTGGTCGCCCGGCACCGAGACCAGCTCGACCACGGCGCCGACGTGGTCACCTCGGCCGGCCGGGCCAACGCGACCTCCGGGGCGGCGATCGTGATCGCCGGCAGCACGGTGGTCGTCGCCATCCTCGGGCTCTACGTCGCCGGGGTGCCGTTCGTCGGCGCGATGGGGCTGGCGGCGGCGGTCGTGGTGGCCGTCGCGATGCTGGCCGCGCTCACCCTGGTGCCCGCGCTGCTGGGCCTGGCCGGACCCCGGGTGCTGGCCCGCCGCGACCGGCGGGCCCGGCAGGCCGCGGTCGCCGCCGACGACGACCCGGCGACCACCGCCGCCCGGCTCGCCGACCTCGCCGCGCGCAGCGACGAGGCCCACGAGCGCAGCGCCTTCGCCCGCTGGGGCCGCCGGGTGAGCGACCGGCCGCTGCCCTGGGCGCTGCTGTCGACCGCGGTGCTGGTGGTGCTGGCGATCCCGGTCCTCTCCCTGCAGCTCGGCCAGGTCGACGCCGGCACCGACCCGACCACGGAGACCGACCGGCGGGCCTACGACCTGCTCGCCGAGGGCTTCGGACCGGGCATCAACGGTCCGCTCTCCGTCGTCGTCGTGGTGCCCGACGGGACCTCGCCGGACGACGCGACGACGCTGCTGACGAACACCGCGACCACGCTCGGGCAGACCCCGGGGGTGGCCTCGGTCGGTGCGCCGAACGTGGACCAGGCCGGGGACACCGCCGTCCTGACCGTCGTCCCGACGACGTCACCGCAGGACCAGGCGACCACCGAGCTGGTGCAGCGGTTGCGGTCCGACGTGCTGCCGGGGGTCCCGGCGGACACCTTCGTGGTGGGGACGACGGCCGGGTACGTCGACTTCACCGACAAGATCGCCGCCCGGATGCCGTGGCTGATCCTCACCGTCGTCGCGTTGTCGTTCGTGCTGCTCACGGTGGCCTTCCGGTCGGTGGTGATCGCCACCAAGGCCGCGGTGCTCAACCTGCTGTCGGTGGGCGCGGCCTACGGCGTCGTGGTCGCCGTCTTCCAGTGGGGCTGGGGTTCGTCGTGGATCGGGATCGAGGAGGACCTGCCCATCCCCGCGTTCGTGCCGATGCTGATGTTCGCCATCGTGTTCGGGCTGTCGATGGACTACGAGGTCTTCCTGCTGTCCCGGGTGCACGAGGCGTGGTCGGCGACCCGGGACGCGCACCGCAGCGTCGCCATCGGCATCGGCGGCACGGCCCGGGTGATCACCACCGCGGCCGCGGTCATGGTCGTGGTCTTCAGCAGCTTCGTGCTCGACCCCGACCCGACGGTGAAGATGCTGGCCGTCGGGATGGCCGCCGCGGTGCTCATCGACGCCAGCGTGATCCGGATGGTGCTGGTGCCGGCGGTGATGTCGCTGCTCGGCGCCCGCGCCTGGTGGATGCCCCGGTGGCTGGAGCGGGTGGTGCCCGACGTCGACATCGAGGGCAGCGCGCACCTGGCCCGAGTCGCCGACCTGGTGCCCGCGCCCCGGGCGGGCGAGGAGGCGGTCACCCCCGCCGAGCAGCGGGGTCCGGCCGGCTGAGCCCGGGGCCGGTCAGGGCAGGTGGCCGTCCGGCGCCGTCGCGGGGCCCCGGGTGTGCGGCGGCCGGTGCCCGGCGACGTGGCCCGGGTGCAGGCCCGCGGCGTTGGCTGCCCGCTGCGCCGGGGTGATCCGCGGCAGCTCGCTGGTCAGCCAGCGCACCGGGCGGCGCTGCGCCGGGCGCCGGGCGGCCAGGAAGTCCAGCGCGATCGCCGCCGTCCAGGACTGGTCGCGGCTGCCCAGCGTCTCGCCGGTCATCGGCTGGTAGTACTCGGCGAAGTCGCAGTCGACGAGCTGGGACAACCCGGCCAGCCGCAGCTGGTTGGCCGCCTCCTGCTCACCGGACCGGTTCAGCGCCCAGGCCATCAGCCAGTTGAGCACCGGCCACTGCGGGCCGCGCCAGTACTTCTCCCCGCGGAACGCCGGCGAGGCCGGCGACACCGAGGGCACCACCGGCCAGCGCAGCCGCGAGTGCCCGCACCAGCGGGGGCCCAGCAGCAGGTCGCGCTGCCGCCGGGTCAGGGCGTCGTCCCCACCGCACAGCAGCGGGGCGAAGCCGGCCGCGCTCTCCACGTCCAGCCACCCGCCGGTGCGCAGGTCGAGGTCGCGGGCCAGCCCGGTGGCCGGGTCGACCGAGCGCAGCACCCCGGTGCGGAACCGGCGGGCGATGGCCCGCGACTGCTCCACCCCGCCGGCCGCGCCCTGGCCGATGCCCAGCTCCTCGCCCATGTCGGCGAGCAGGTCGCTGGCCGCGGCCAGCAGCGCCGACACCAGCACGTCGCCGACGACGAAGTCCCCGGTCGAGCGGTAGACGGCGTCGTCGTAGCGGGAGCGCACCTTCTGCTCGAGCAGCCAGAGGTAGCGGGCGTACTCGGCGTCGGTGGGCCGCTGCGAGGGGTCGGTGACGTGCGCCAGGTCGGCGCGGACGAACGGCGGCATGTCCGGCTGCGGGTGCACGTTGGCGTACGGGGCGTCCCAGCGCGGTGAGTCGTCCATGCCGGACTCCCAGCCGTGGTGGATCTCGACCAGGCCGTAGGAGTACGGGTCGCGGGCGGTCGCCAGGTAGGAGTGCCAGGCCAGCCACTGGTCGAAGGTCTCCCGCACGAAGTCCTCGGCCAGCTCCTGGTCCGCCCCGCCCCGGCGGCGGGCGTCGTGCAGGATCCGGGAGAGCGCGATGACGTGGATCGGCGGCTGGCAGATGCCCGAGGTGAGCACCCCGGCCGGGCGGGCGGCGGCGACCTGGGTGCGCCAGCGGTCGGGTCCGGGGAAGTAGTCGCTGGGCTGGTGGAACAGGATGTGCGGGATCATCCCGGTCGCCCACTGGCCCGACAGCAGGCTGCGCAGCTCGGCGAGCGCCCGCGGCACCGACACCGTGGCGATGCCGAGCGCCACGAAGCCGGCGTCCCAGCTCCACATGTGCGGGTAGAGGGTCGGTGAGGCCACGGTGAACGCGCCCCGGTCGTTGGCCCGGAGGACGTAGCCGGCCCGGCCGGACATCAGCCCGATCTCCACGGCGCTGGGTTGGGACACGGTCATCTGCGGGTCAGCTCCTCTCGCCGTCCCTGCATCCTCACCCCGCCGCCGGTGCTCCGGCGGGTAGTTCACCCAATCGTCACGGAGCGCTCGTTGACGCCACCTCGGCGCGCTCCTCGGAGCCCCGCCACCACGGCGCCTGGGCCAGCAGGTACAGCGCGACGCCGACCAGCAGCATCAGCCCGGCGCGCAGCCAGGTGGTGCCGTCCTGCTGCCACAGCAGCAGCAGGCAGGAGGCGATGGCCAGCACCGGCAGCACGACCGGTGCGGTGAAGTGCTCGGCCTCGACCCGGTCCCGGCGCAGCACGAGCACCGACACGTTCGTGCTCAGGAAGACCAGCAGGAGCAGCAGGACGACGATGTTGGCCAGCTCGCCGAGGTCCCCGACCAGGGTGAGCGCCATGGCGACGGCGGTGGTCAGCACGATCGCCACCCAGGGCGTGCGCCGGCCCGGCAGCACCGCGCCCAGCGCCGGGGGCAGCAGCCGCTGCCCGGCCAGGCCGAACACCATCCGGCTGGCCATGATCATGGTCAGCAGCGCGCCGTTGGCGACGGCGATCAGGGCGATGGCGCTGAACAGCCGGTCCGGGACGGCGATGCCGGTGGCCTGCACGACGGTGAGCAGCGGGCCGGTGGAGGAGGACAGCTCGCCGGCCGGCAGGACGATCGAGGCGACCAGCCCGACCAGCACGTAGACCACGCCGGCCGTCAGCAGCGCCCCGAACAGCGCCCGCGGGTAGACCCGGCGCACGTCGCGCACCTCCTCGGCGATGTTGGCCGAGGTCTCGAACCCGACGAAGGAGTAGTAGGCGAGCACCGCGGCGGCCAGCACCGCCGACCCGGCCGACACCCCGTCCGGGAACTCCACGACCCGGCTGACGTCGCCGTCGCCCCGGCCGAGCACGATCGCGCCGAGCACCACGACCAGCAGCAGCCCGGACACCTCGATCACGGTCATCACCACGTTGGCCCGCACCGACTCCTTGATCCCGCGGGCGTTGACCAGGGCCACCACCAGCAGGAAGACCAGGGCCGCCGGGACGGCGGGCACGTCGAGGAAGACCGACAGGTAGTCGCCGGCGAACGCCAGGGCCAGCCCGGCCGCGCTGGTGACGCCGGCGGCGAGCATGCAGAAGCCGACCAGGAAGGACACCACCGGCCGGCCGAAGGCGCGCTCGGCGAACACCGCCGACCCGCCCGCCCGCGGGTACTTGGTGACCAGCTCGGCGTAGGAGGCGGCGGTCAGCAGCGCCAGCAGCAGCGCGGCCAGCATGGGGACCCAGATCGCGCCGCCCACCTCGCCGGCGATCTCGCCGACCAGGGCGTAGATGCCGGCCCCCAGCACGTCGCCCAGCACGAAGACGTAGAGCAGCTTCCCGCTCACCGCCCGGCGCAGGGCGGTGTCCTCGGAGTCGGGCGGCGCGGGGGAGGGGACGTCGGACTTCTGCACCGGCCGAGTCTCGGTGGGCCGCCCGGCCAGGGCAAACCGGGGGACCCGCGGACTCAGTTCAGCTCGGGCGCCCGGTGGGCCTTGACGACGACGAGCACGTCGCCGCTCTGCAGGGTGCCGATCAGCGGGTCGTCGAAGCGCAGGTGGCGGCCGCCGCGCTCGACCGACAGCACGACGTCGCGCAGCTGCCGGGCACCCAGGCCGACCTCCGAGGGGGTGACCGTGCGCTGCTGCAGGTCCAGGCCCCGGCCGGCGGTCAGCAGGTCCTCCACGACGTGGACGACGCCGGGCTGGTCGGGGGAGAGCCCCAGCAGCCGCCCGGAGGTGGCCGAGGTGGTGATCACCGAGTCGGCGCCGGACTGGCGGAGCAGGCTGGCGTTCTCCTCCTCGCGGACGCTGGCGGTGATCGGCACGCTGGGGTTCAGCTGCCGCACGGTGAGCACGATGAGCACCGCGGCGTCGTCGCGGTTGGCGGCCACGACGACGGCGCGGGCCTTCTCCACCGACGTCCGGCGCAGCACCTCCATCCGGCCGGCGTCGCCGAGCACGCCGGTGAGCCCGGCGGAGGTCGCCTCCTCGATCGCCCGGGGATCGGGATCGACCACCACGATGTGCGCGGCGTCGGTGCCGGTGCTCAGCAGTGCCCGGATGGCGCTGCGGCCCTTGGTGCCGTAACCGCACACGACGACGTGCTGGCGCACGCGAGACCTCCAGCGTCGGACCCGGAACTCCTCCCGCGAGCGCGCGGTGAGCGCCTCGAGGGTGGTGCCGATGAGGATGAGCAGGAACGCGATCCGCATGGGCGTGATCACGAGGATGTTGACCAGCCGGGCGCCCGGGGTGACCGGGGTGATGTCGCCGTAGCCGGTCGTGGAGAGCGTGACGGTGGCGTAGTAGGTGGCGTCCAGGACGCTGATCTCGCCGCCGTTGTTGTCCCGGTACCCGTCCCGGTCGAGGTAGACGATCAGCACGGTCAGCACCAGCACGACCGAGGCGATGACCACCCGCCGCCAGACCTGGCGGGCGGGGGACTCCTCGGAGTGGGCGAGGTGCACCCCGCTGTGGTCGTCGCTCAGCATCCCGGCCCCGCTCCCGTCACCGGCGCGACACTAGCGAGCGCCGGGCCCCGGGTGCGGTCACCGCGCGCGGACCAGCAGCGGCTGGGCCACCTCGCCGAGGGTGCCGCCGGGGTCGGACAGCACCCCGGAGCACAGCCCCAGCCCGTCCTCGGCCAGCTGCGTGCGGCAGTCCAGGTGCACCCACTCGCCGACCGGTTCGCGCAGCAGCGTGGTCGCCATCCCCGGCGGGATGGACAGCCAGCGGTCCAGCGGCAGCTCGGCCGACAGCCCGTTGGCCGCGTCGGCGGCGACCAGCGTCCGCGCCAGCGGGGTGATCGGCTGGCCGGCCACCAGCGGGAGGCGCACCCGGGTCCACACCGCCGCCGGCCCGGGGGAGTCGGCGGTGCCGGCGGTGTACCGCCAGTCCAGCGCCCGCCCGTAACCCCAGTCGGCCAGGTGCGGCAGGAACACCGAGTCCCGGTCGGGCAGCGGCGGCGGGAGGACGGCGGGCGTGCGGGCCGGCGGGGTGGGGCCGGTGGCCAGGTACCAGACCCGGGCCACGGCGACGGCGCGCCCGTCTACGGTCATCCGCGCCTCGGTGAGCGAGATCCGCCGTCCCGGCCGGAGCACCTGGACCTCCACGGTCAGCTCCCGGCGCGGGATGGCGCCGAGGAAGTCCACCGACACCCGGGCGGCCCGCTGGCCGGGCTCCGCGGTGGCGCCGGCCAGGTGCGCCAGCAGCGCCGACGGCGGGCCGCCGTGCTGGGACTGCGCGTCCCACGGGCTCTCGGTGGCCCGGGTCGGGGCGAACCTGCCTTCGCCCAGCGGCAGGTAGAAGGCCTCGGCGATCTCGGTCACGGCGTCCTCCTCGGTCGGTCGGTGGTGTCCACGGCGGCCAGCACGCGCTCGAGCAGGGCGTGCAGCGTGCCGGCCTCCTCCGCGGTGAGCCCCATCGCCTCGGGGCGGCCGAGCTCGGCGAGCACCGGACCGGCGGCGGCCAGCGCCTGCCGTCCGGCCGGGGTCAGCCGGACGTCGATGCGCTGACCGCGCCGCGCGCCGGACGGCCGCTCGACCCACCCGGCGTCGGCCAGGCCGTGCAGCAGGCTGCTCATGCTCTGCGGCGTCATCGCCAGCCGCCGGGCCAGTTCGGCCGAGGTCAGCGCGGGTTCGCGGGCGAGGTGCACCAGCACGGAGAAGGTGTGCGGCCGCAGCCCGACGGCGGCCAGCCGGCGGGCGAAGGCGGCGTTCATCGCCGCACCGGCCCGGGCCAGCGTGTAGGCGGGGATGCCCTCGGGTCCGGCCGCGACCCAGCCGGGCACCGCCGGCTCGGGGTCGCATCCACCCGCTGGTCGCTCCACGAAGGGACACCGTAGGTTGTTCCACGAGCATCAGTCTCCTGATGCTCGCTCGCGAGGGGGAGACGATGGGCCGGCTGACCGACTGGGTGCTCGCGCACCGACGCCTGGTGGTGCTGGCCTGGCTGGCCGTGGCGCTCACCGGCGGGGCGCTCGCCCCGACGACGATCGACCGGCTCGGCTTCGACTTCTCCACCCCGGGGCAGCCCGCCTACGAGGCGAACGAGGCGATCACCGGCCAGTTCGGCAACGGCGGGGCCAACGACCCGCTGCTGGTCACCGTCGCCCTGCCCGAGGGCAGCACCGTCGAGGGGGCCCGGCCGGAGCTGACCGCCGCGTTCGACCGGCTCCGCCAGCCGGGCTGGCGGGTGGCCACGCCGTTCGACGGGACGCCGGGTACCGAGGCGCTCGGCGCGGGCGAGGACCGCAGCGCCGTGGCACTGGTCTGGCCGCCGGCGGTCGAGGGCCCGGCGCCCTACGCCGCCGCGCTGCCCCAGCTGGAGGGCGCGCTGTCCGGCGTCACCGTGGCCGGGGTGGCCCCGGTGGTCACCGGGACGACGGTGCTCGCCGAGGGCGGCGGCGACGAGCGGCCGATCATCGTCGAGATCGCCTTCGGCGCCGGCGGGGCGGTGATCGTCCTGGTGCTGGTGTTCGGCTCGCTGCTCGCGCTGGTGCCGCTGCTGGTCGCCGCCGTCGCGATCACCACCACGTTCCTGCTGGTGCTCGGGCTCACCGCGCTCACCGACGTCAGCTTCATCGTGCAGTACCTGGTCGGGCTGATCGGGCTGGGCGTGGCGATCGACTACTCGCTGCTGGTGGTGATGCGCTGGCGGGAGGAGCGCGCCGCGGGCGCCGACGACCGCACCGCCGTCCGGACGGCGATGACCACGGCCGGCCGCGCGGTGGTGTTCAGCGGCGTCACGGTCGCCGTCTCGCTGCTGTCGCTGGTGGTGCTGCCGCTGCCGTTCCTGCGCACGGTCGGGTTCGGCGGGCTGCTCATCCCGCTGGTCAGCGTGCTGGTCGCGCTCACCCTGCTGCCGGTGGTGCTGTTCTCGGCCGGCCGCCGGCTGGAGTGGCCGCGGCGCCGGCCGCCGAGCGCGGAGAGCCGCACCTGGCACCGGATCGGGTCGACCGTCGTCCGGCACCGCTGGGTCTCCGCGCTGCTGGCCACCGTCGTGCTGCTGGTGCTCGCCCTGCCGGTGCTCGGCATCCGGCTGGGCAGCCCGGAGGTGTCGGCCACCGCCACCGGGTCGACCCCGGCCGCGGCCGCGTTCCGGCAGCTCACCGCCGACGGGCTGCCCGCCGGGGTGGCCCGCCCGGTCGAGGTGCTCACCGCCGACCGGGAGGGTGCGGTGCAGGAGCTCTCCGAGGTCGACGGCGTCGCCGGCGTGCTGGCGCCGGCGGGGGAGACCTGGGAGACCGGCGGCACCGGCCTGGTCGACGTCGTGCTCGCCGACGACCCGTCGTCCACCGCCGGCCGGGACGCGCTGACCGCCGTCCGCGACGCCGCCGCCGGCCTGGACGGCGCCCGGGTGGGCGGCACCGCGGCCGGGGACGCCGACTCGGTGCGGGCGATCTACGGCAACGCCTGGTGGGTGCTGCCGCTGGTCTGCCTGATCACCTTCGCGCTGCTGGCCCGGGCACTGCACTCGGTCTGGCTGCCGGTCAAGGCGCTGCTGCTCAACGTCCTCTCGATCGCCGCCGCCTACGGCATCACGGTGTGGATCTGGCAGCAGGGGCACCTGACCGAGGCGCTGTTCGGCGCGACGGCGACCGGCACGATCACCTTCTGGGTGCCGGTCGCGGCCTTCTCGTTCCTGTTCGGGCTGTCGATGGACTACGAGGTGTTCATCCTCAGCCGGATCCGCGAGGGCCACGACGCGGGGATGGGCACCGACGCGGCCACCGTGCACGGCGTGGCGTACACCGGCCGGCTGGTCACCTCGGCGGCGCTGATCCTCTTCCTCGCCTTCGTCGCGCTGTCGACGGTGCCGGTGGTCGACGTGAAGATCTTCGCCACCACCCTGGCCATCGGCATCCTGCTGGACGCCACCGTGGTGCGCGGGGTGCTCACCCCCGCGCTGGTGGCGGCGTTGGGCCGGGTCAACTGGTGGTGGCCCGCCCGGCTCGCTCGCGGGCGCTGAGCTCGCGCTTGAGCACCTTGCCGGCCGGGGACACCGGCAGCGCGTCGACGAAGACGACGTCGCGCAGCCGCTTGTACGGGGTCACCTGGTCGTTGATCGCGGCCAGCACGCTGTCCGCGGTCAGCGCGGCACCGGCGTCGTCACCCCGGCGCACGACGTAGGCCACCGGCAGCTCGCCGGCCTCCGGGTCGGGGCGGCCGACGACCGCGGCGGCAGCGACGCCCGGCAGGGCGAACAGCAGCTCCTCCAGCTCGCGGGGGAACACGTTGTAGCCCTTGTAGAGCAGCATGTCCTTGGTCCGGTCGACGATCGACAGGAAGCCGTCGGCGTCCAGCACCCCGACGTCGCCGCTGTGGAACCAGCCGTCGGCGTCGATCGCCTCCGCGGTCGCGTCCGGCCGGCCGGCGTAGCCGCGCATCACCTGCGGGCCGCGGATGCACACCTCGCCGCGCTCGCCCACCGGCAGCGGGTCGCCGCCGCCGAGCGGCCGGATGCTGATCTCGGTGTCCGGCAGCGGGACGCCGACCGTGCCGGCCTTGCGCAGGCCGCTGGTGTGCGAGGGGTTGCCGGTGGCCTGCATCGTCACCTCGGTCAGGCCGTACCCCTCGGCGATCACCACGCCGGGCACCAGCGCCCGCATCCGCTCGATCAGCGGCACCGGCAGCGGGGCCGCGCCGCTGGAGAAGCTGCGCACGCTGGACAGGTCGGCGTCGGCGATGCCGGGCACCTGCAGCAGCGCGACGAACACCGGCGGGGCGCCGCCGATGCCGGTCACCCGGTACCGGACGGCGTCCTCGACGTAGCGCACCGGGTCGAAGCGGTCGTGCACGACGACGGTGGAGCCGGCCATGACCTGGCCGTTGAGGTAGCCGATGACGCCCATGGCGTGGAACCACGGGGTCAGGTTGATCAGCCGCGCGGTGCCCAGCCGGGTCGGGTGCTCCGCCTCGCTGCCCACCTGGTCCAGCGTCACGTCGCCCTCGGCGTCGAGCGCCGGCACCGAGCCGCTGCTGAAGCACGCCGACTGCAGCACGTTGGTGACCACCGCCCGGTGCGGCAGCTCGACGCCCTTGCTCACCCCGGTGGTGCCGCCGGTGTAGGCCAGGTGCGCCAGGTCGGTGACCGGGTCGAGCGCGGCGTCGCGGTGCGCGTCGGCCGGGTCGGCGAGCAGCAGGTCGCCCAGGGACACCTCGCCGGGGAGGCCGGCCAGCTCCACCGGCGCCTGCGGGTCGGGCACCTGCTGCGGCCCGGTGACGACGACGGTCCGCACGCCGGTGCCCTCCAGCGCGGCCCGCACCACCGGCAGCACCGGCTCCCAGGTGACCAGCGCGCGGGCGCCGGTGTCGGCGAGCTGGTGCGCCAGCCCGGCCGGTGGCAGCAGCGGGTTGGTGGGGGAGAAGACCGCGCCGGCCAGCAGGACGCCGTAGTAGACCGCCGGGTACTGCAGGCAGTTGGGCAGGTGCACCGCGACGACGTCGCCCCGGCCGACGCCCCGCTCGGCGAGCCCGGCGGCGACCGCGTGCGCGCGGCGGCCCAGCTCGGTGAAGGACAGCTCCACGTCGTGGTGCACGAACGCCGTCCGGTCGCCCCAGCGGCGCACCGCGGCCCGCAGCACCGAGCCGACCGGCACCGGCGGGTAGTGCAGCGAGCGGGGGAGCCCGGGCGGCCAGCTCGTCGGTGCCGTCGTCTGCTCTGTCGCGGTCATCGGTGCCCCTCGATCCGGCGTCGTCGTCGGCCCTCAGAGTGGCCCACGTCACCCCCTGCGTCGACACCGACCCCGTGCGTCAGGATGGCGCGATGAGCGAGCAGCGCACGGCCCTGGTCCTGGGTGGCGGCGGCATCACCGGCATCGCCTGGGAGATCGGCGTCCTGGCCGGGCTGGCCGAGGCCGGGGTCGACCTGGGCACCGCCGACCTGGTGGTCGGCACCTCGGCCGGCTCGGTCGTCGGCGCCCAGCTGCGCAGCGGGGTGGACCTGCCCGCGCTCTACGAGCGGCAGGTCGAGCCGGCCGGCGCCGAGCGGGTGGCCCGGCTCGGCCGCAGCACCCTCGCCCGGTACGGCGTGGCGATGCTGCTGGCCCGCCGCGACGACGCCGCCTTCCGCCGCCGGGTCGGCGCGGTCGCCCGCTCCGCCGCCGACAGCGGGCGCACGCCGACCGAGGCCGAGCGCCGGGACGCGATCGCCTCCCGGCTGCCGGACCCGGGGTGGCCGGACCGGCCGCTGGTGGTCACCGCGGTCGACGCCGAGAGCGGGGAGTTCACCACCTTCACCCGGGAGTCCGGCGTGGAGCTGGTGGCCGCGGTCGGTGCCAGCTGCGCCGTCCCCGGCGTGTACCCACCGGTCACCATCGCCGGGCGCCGCTACATGGACGGCGGGATGCGGTCCCCGGCCAACGCCGACCTGGCCGCCGCCTACGACCGGATCGTGGTGATCGCGCCGCTGCCGCGCGGGGTCGGCCCGCTGACCAGCGTCGACGCGCAGGTGACCGGGCTGGTCAGCCGGGTGGCGGTGGTCAGCCCGGACCAGGCCAGCCTGTCCGCGATCGGGAAGAACGTGCTGGACCCGGCGGCGCGCGAGCCCTCCGCCCGGGCCGGCCGGGCCCAGGCGGCCGCCGTGACCGCCCGGGTCGCCGAGGTCTGGCAGGGCTGAGCGGAGTGCCAGGGCGCGGAAGGTGATGCCCTGGCACTCCACACGAGGAGAGGACGGGCGATGACAGGACCGGTGCTGACCGAGGTGGCCGACGGGGTCGGGGTGCTGACCCTCAACCGGCCGGAGGCGAAGAACGCCGTCGACCTGGCGACCACCGAGGCGCTGGCCGCCGCGCTGGACGAGTTCGACGCGCGCGACGACGTCGCCGTCCTGGTGCTCACCGGCGCCGGGGGCACGTTCTGCGCCGGGATGGACCTCAAGGCCTTCGCCCGCGGCGAGCGGCCGCGGATCGAGGGCCGCGGGTTCGCCGGGCTCACCGAGGCGCCGCCGGCCAAGCCGCTGATCGCCGCCGTCGAGGGCTGGGCGCTGGCCGGCGGCTGCGAGCTGGCGCTGTCCGCCGACCTGGTCGTCGCCGCCCGGGACGCCCGGTTCGGCATCCCGGAGGTCAAGCGCGGCCTGTTCGCCGCCGGCGGCGGGGTGCTACGGCTGGCCAAGGCGCTGCCCTACCAGCGCGCGATGGAGATGGCGCTCACCGGCGACCCGCTGCCGGCCGAGGAGGCGCACCGGTTCGGCCTGGTCAACGTGCTCACCGAGCCCGGCGGCGCGCTGGCCGGCGCCCGGGAGCTGGCCGCCCGGATCACCGTGAACGGGCCGCTGGCGGTGCGGGCCAGCAAGCAGCTCGTCGCCGGGTCGGTCGGCTGGACCGACCGCGCGGCCCTCGACGCGCAGCAGGAGCTCGCCGACCGCGTCTTCGCCTCCGCCGACGCCCTCGAGGGTGCCCGGGCCTTCGCCGAGAAGCGCGCCCCGGTCTGGCGCGGCGTCTGACCTCCGCCGAGTGGCAGCTCAGCGTGGTGCCCGGCGCCCGGCGACCACGCTGAGCTGTCACCCGGCGAGCGCGGCGGCGATCCGGGCGAGCAGTCCGGCCGGCGCGCGCAGGTCGGCGGCGGTCACGAAGAGCACCCGCCAGCCGGCTGCCTGCAGCGCCTCGATCCGCCGGCGGTCCTCCGGGATGCGCGTGGTGTGCCAGGCGCCCTCGTACTCGAGCGCCACCCGCCGCTCCGGCCAGGCGAAGTCCAGCCGGGCGACGAACCGCCCGTCCCGCCGGACCCGGTGCTGGGCCACCGGGCGCGGCAGGGCCGATCGGTGCAGCAGCAGCCGCAGCCGGGTCTCCTGGGGTGACGCGGCCAGCCCGTCGGCGAGGGCGGCGGCCTGTCGCGCGCGGCGGCAGCCGCGCCCGGTGAGCTCGGCCGCCTCCATCCGCAGCGTGGTCAGCGTGCTCAGCTTGGCCGCCACGAAGCGGTCCAGAAGGACGACGCCGTCGTCGAGGGGGAGCCGGGCGGCCAGCTCGACCGCCGTCGTCCCGGGTGCGGTGGCCCGCACGCCGTCGACGGGCCGGACGCAGCGATCGGGCAGTGCCCGTCGACGCACCACCAGTCCGGGCGCCGCACCTCGCGGGGTCCCGGGGGCGACGGTCACCTCCACGTCGTCGGCCGGGCCGGCCAGGTCGTCGAGCCCCCAGAGCACGGCCGCGCTGCCCCCGGAGACCACCGCGTGCGGCAGCAGCAGCCGGGCCGCGGCGCGGGTGCGCAGCGCGTGCGTGACCTCGAGGCGCGAATCGGCGTAGACGTCGGGGAACAGCCGCTCCCAGCCGGGGCCGCGCAGCTGGTTCGCGGTCAGCCAGCCCCGGCGGACGGCGGTGCTGCCGCGGAACACCCGGCCGCAGAGCTGCTCGGGACGACGGACCGGGGGCACCGCGACACCCTGGCGGATCCGGCGCCGGTGCCGCCGCCGTCGTCCACAGGGGCGTCGAGTGGCAGCTGGGCGTGGTCGAGAGGACCCGGCGACCACGCTGAGCTGCCACTCGACGGCGCGCAGACGGCGGCCGCCCTGGGCGCGGGGGTGGACGCCGCGGATGCACAGCCCGCGCCCAGCTGTTGCTCAGCCGACTGCGCAGGGTCACCGACCCGCGAGGACGGGTCGGCGTTCACCAGGTGTTCGGACGCCGGCCGTCCTCGGGGCCGCCTCGGGGGGTTGAGATCTGCTCGGGCCGACGGCGAGGGTCGTCGTCCGGGCCCGTGGGGGAACCGTGCACACCGTCCTCCGGCCGCGCGCGGCCGCCACCGTCCTGGTCCTGCTGCTGTCGCTGCTCGTGCCGGGGTCGCTGGTCGCGACCGCCTCGGCGTCCACCGGGTCCGGTGGGCAGGACGAGGAGCGGCTGCTGGTGATCGGCCACCGGGGGGCCTCCGGCTACCGCCCCGAGCACACCCTTGCCTCCTACGCGCTGGCCGCGCGGATGGGCGCGGACTACATCGAGTGCGACGTGGTGAGCACCTCCGACGGCGAGCTGGTGTGCCGGCACGAGAACGAGATCTCCGGGACGACCGACGTCGCCGACCACCCGGAGTTCGCCGACCGGCGGACCACCAAGACCGTGGACGGCGTCGAGCTGACCGGCTGGTTCACCGAGGACTTCACGCTCGCCGAGCTGGAGACGCTGCGCGCGGTCGAGCGGCTGCCCGAGATCAGGCAGGAGAACACCCTCTACGACGGGTTGTTCAAGGTCCCCACGGTCGACGAGTACCTGGAGCTCCGGGCGCAGCTCAGCGAGGAGCTGGACCGGGAGGTCGGGGCCTACATCGAGACCAAGCACCCCACCTACTTCGCCTCCGTGGGCCTGCCGCTCGAGGGGGCGCTGCTGACCGACCTGCGGGAGGCCGGCCTGACCCGCCGCGGCGACCCGGTGTTCCTGCAGTCGTTCGAGACGACGAACCTGCGGGTGCTGGACGCCGCCGGGGTCCAGCTGCCGCTGGTCCAGCTGCTCGGCGCCACCGGTGCGCCGGCCGACCTGGTCGCCGCCGGTGATCCGCGCACCTACGCCGACCTGTCCACCGCGGCCGGGCTGGCCTGGGTGGCCGGCTACGCCGACGGCGTCGGCCCGGACAAGACCCAGGTGATCCCCACCGCCCCCGACGGGACGCTGGGGGAGCCGACGTCCTTCGTGCCGGACGCGCACGCGGTCGGGCTGCTCGTGCACCCCTACACGTTCCGCAACGAGAACACCTTCCTCCCGCCGGCGCTGCAGCGCGGGACCGACCCGGCCGACTACGGCGACGCGATCACCGAGCAGCTGCGCTTCTGGGAGGCCGGCGTCGACGGGCTGTTCACCGACAACCCGGACACCGGGGTGCTCACCCGCGACCTGTTCCTGACCGACGACGCGGACGTCGCCGCCTGACCCAACCCGGCCCTCCGCCCCGGGGCGGGCGGGGGGTCAGCCGGCGTCGGCGAGGTGCTGCAGCAGGGTCTCGCCGATGTCCCGCATCGCCGTGACCTGCGCCGGGCTCAGCTGGTCGAACAGGTGGGTGCGGACGCTCTGCACGTGCACCGGCGCGGCCGCCTCGAGCGCGGCGAAGCCCTCGTCGGTGAGGACGGCGAGCTGGCCGCGGCCGTCCTCGGCGCAGACCTGGCGACGCACCCAGCCGCGTTCCTCCAGCCGGGACACCGCGTGCGAGAGCCGGCTGCGGGAGGACAGGCACCGGTCGGCGAGCTCGCTCATCCGCAGCGAGCGACCCTCGGTCTCCGACAGCTGGACCAGGATCTCGTAGTAGGCGTGCGAGATGCCGGTCTCCCGGGTCAGCTCGCGGTCCAGCCGGTCGTCCAGGAGCATCCAGCTGTACATGGCAGCGCGCCAGGCGCGCTGCTCCTCGGCGTCCAGCCACCGGGTCGGCCCGTCGTGCGCTCCCGACGAGGACCGCGGGGCGGCGCCACCCAGGGGTCCGGGACACGCGTCACTGCTCATGTCGGCGAGGGTACTAGCGGAATACTCAAGCCTTCAACTACGCTACGGCCCAGCGAAGCAGTCAAACGCTCAACCAGATGGAGGGTCACCATGACCAGCACCACCACCCAGATCCCCGGCTACGTCGTCGGCACGTGGGACATCGACGCCTCGCACTCGACCGTGGGCTTCTCGGTCCGGCACATGATGGTCAGCAAGGTCCGCGGCTACTTCCGCGAGTTCTCCGGCGAGATCGTCACCGCCGCCGACCCGGCGCAGTCGACCGTGCACGCCACCATCGACATGGACTCGATCGACACCCGGCAGGAGCAGCGGGACGCGCACATCAAGTCCGCTGACTTCTTCGACGTCGGCAACCACACCGTCATGGAGTTCCGCTCGACCGCCGTGCGCACCCACGGCGAGGACTGGGTCGTCGAGGGCAACCTGACGATCAAGGGCATCACCAAGCCCGTCACCCTGGCCCTGGAGCTCAACGGCTTCGGTCCGGACGCCTACGGCGGCACGCGCGCCGGCTTCTCCGGCAAGACCGACATCTCCCGCAAGGAGTTCGGCGTGGACATCGACATGCCGATGGACGGCGGCGGCGTCGTCGTCGGCGACAAGATCTCCGTCGAGCTCGAGATCGAGGCCGTGCTCCGCGCCGCCTAGTCACCCCCGCTCCGCCCCAGCAGAGCCCCCGCCCGATCAGGGCGGGGGCTCTGCTGCGTCAGCGCGGGGGGAGCCGCTGGTGGCCGGTCTGCCGCCGGCCCTCGGCGAGCAGGGCGGCGAAGCGGTCGGCCGGCAGCGGTGGGGCGAGGTGGTGCCCCTGCCCGTACTCGCAGCCCACGGCGCGCACCCGGGCCAGCTGCTCCGGCGTCTCGATGCCCTCGGCGAGCACCCGCATGTCCAGGGCCCTCCCGAGCGCGGTGACCGCGGCGAGCACGGCGTCCGGCGTGGCCGAGCGCGCCGGCAGCGGCCCGGCCACCAGGGTGCGGTCGACCTTCAGCACGTCGGCCGGCAGCGAGGCCACCGACGACAGCGAGCTGTAGCCGCTGCCGAAGTCGTCGATCGCCAGCCGCACCCCCTGCGAGCGGAGCGCCGCGAACTGCTCCGCGGCGCGGTCGGAGTCCCGGGCGAGCGCGGTCTCGGTCAGCTCCAGCACCAGCCGCCGGGGCGGGACGCCGGTGCGCGCGACCGCCCCCAGGACGTCGTCGACGAGCGTGCCGGTCGACAGGTGCACCGCGCTGACGTTCACCGCGACGACCAGGTCCAGGCCCGCCTCGGCCCACGTCACCGCCTGGGTGAGCGTGGTCTCCAGCAGCCACCGGGTGACCGGCACGATCAGCCCGTCCTCCTCGGCGATCGGGATGAAGTCCTCGGGCCCGACCAGCCCCCGCTGCGGGTGCTGCCACCGCAGCAGCGCCTCGCACCCCCGGACGTCGCCGGTGGCCAGGTGCACCACCGGCTGCCAGTGCACCACCAGCTGGTCCAGCGCGGCGGCGTCGCGCAACCGGCTGGTGATCTGCCACCGGTCCTGCAGCGTCGTGCGCAGGGCCGGGGTGAAGACCAGGTGCTGGTTGCGCCCCTTGGCCTTCGCCGCGTACATCGCCGCGTCGGCGTCGCGGAGCAGCTCGTCGGGGCGGGTGGGCGCGGGGTCGGAGGTGGCGATGCCGATGCTGACCGTCAGCGGCAGCCGGGTGCCGGCCACCTCGAACGGGTCGTCGAAGACCGACCGGAACCGGCGGGCCAGCGCCTCGCCGCCGGAGGCGTCGCAGTCCCGGGCGACGACGACGAACTCGTCCCCGCCGAGCCGGCCGACCACGTCGGTGGGCCGGGTGCGGTGCGACAGCCGGGCGGCGAGCTCGCGCAGCAGCAGGTCACCCGCGGCGTGCCCCAGGGAGTCGTTGACCTGCTTGAAGCCGTCGACGTCCATGTAGAGCACGGTCACCCGGCCGCCCTCGTCGTCGGCCAGCGCGCCGGCGATCGCCTCGTCCAGGGCCGCGCGGTTGGGCAGGGCGGTGAGGTGGTCGTGCCGGGCCTGCCAGGCCGCCCGCTGCTCGGCGGTGACCCGGTCGGTGATGTCGGTGTGGGTGACCACGACGCGCGGCCCGTCGTCGACCGGGAACACCTGCAGGTGCCACCAGGTCGTCTCCCGGGCCCGGTCGCCGGCCGGGGTGGCGGCGTAGTCCAGCGAGTACGACGGCGCCTGCCGGGCGAGCACCTGCTCCAGCCCCTCCACGGCGGCCCGGAAGTACGGGTCGCCGTTGGCGGCGGCGACCCGGCAGGCGTCGAGGTAGTTCGCGCCGGCCCGGCTGGCCACCGGCCGTCCGGCGGCCGCGGTGCCGGCCGCCCAGGCCGCGTTGGTGGTGAGGATGGTGCCGTCGCCGTCGAGGATGGCGGTGCGGGAGGGCAGCGCGTTGAGCACCGCGCGGATCAGCGAGGACTCCGCGGCCCGCTCCTCGTCCAGGGTGCGCCGCTCGTGCACGTCGCGGAAGAAGACGACGAGGTCGTCGAGCACCGGGTAGCTGCGGACCTCGAACCACCGGTCGAGGAAGTCGTAGAAGAACTCCAGGTGCTGGGTCTCCCGGGTGGACCGCGCCGCCTCGAGCGACCGCTGCAGCGCGCTCCCCGGCAGGTCGGAGAACTCCGCCCAGATCACCCGGCCCACCAGTTCGGTCGCCGGCCGCTCGAGGAGCCGCTCGGCGGCGGCGTTGAGCCAGGTGAACCGGTCGCCGGGGTCGAGGACGTAGACCGCCTCGCTGATCGAGCCAAGCGCGTCGGTCACCCGCGCGCGCCACGCCCCGTCGGCCACCCAGGGCGGCCGGTCGTCGGGCTGGGTCATCGGCCTCCACCCTCGGCAGTGCAGGAGCCCGGAACGGTACCGCCCGGCGACCGGGGCAGCGGGCGGACGACCACACCGGGGCAGTTCCCAGCCAGTTCCCAGGTCATGCCCGGGAACCGTGCCAGCCCGCCGGACGACTGTGTCGGCGTGAGCACCTCCCGGCCCTGGGCCGCGACCGCCGCGCGGCTGCTGCTCGGCGTGGTCCTCGTGGTCGCCGGGGCGCTGAAGATGCCCGACCCGGCCGCCGCCGAGCGCGCCGTCCGGGCCTACCGGCTGCTGCCCGAGGCGCTGGTCGGCCCGGTCGCCTTCGGTCTGCCGGTCGTGGAGATCGCCGTCGGGCTCGCCCTGCTGGTCGGGGTGCGCGTGCGGGCCGCCGCGCTGGCCTACGCGGCGCTGATGGCCGTCTTCCTCGCCGCGGTCGGCTCGGCCTGGGCGCGCGGGCTGCAGATCGACTGCGGCTGCTTCGGTGGCGGCGGGCAGGTGGCCGCCGGGCAGACGGCGTACCCCGGCGAGGTGGCCCGCGACGTCGGGCTGCTGTTCGTCTCGCTGGCGCTGGCCCGCTGGCCGGCGTCCCGGCTGGCCCTCGGTGGTCAGAGAGAAGAGGAGCTGGCCGGTGTCCGGTGAGTCCAAGCGCGAGGCGGCCCGGCAGCGCATCGCCGCCAAGCGGGCCGCCGAGGCGGCTGCCGCGGCCGCTGCGGCGCGTCGTCGGCGCACCGTGGTCGGCTCGGTGGTCGCGGCGGTCGTGCTGGTCGCCGTCCTGGTGGCCGTGGTCGTCGTGCAGACGCACCGGACGTCGACCTCGGCCGACGCGGCCGCACCGGCGAACACCAGCGGCAACGGCTACGTGTTCACCGTCGGCCAGGCCGACGCCCCGGTCACCGTGGACCTCTACGAGGACTTCCAGTGCCCGAACTGCAAGGCGCTCGAGGACTCCACCGGCAGCACGATCGACGACCTGGTGACCGCGGGCACCGCCCAGGTCCGCTACCACGGCATGGCGTTCCTGGACACCGACGCCAACGACGACTACTCGACCCGCGCGCTCAACGCCGCCGCGGTCGTCGCCGACACCGCCGGCACCGATGCCTACCAGCGCTTCCACGACCTGCTCTTCGCCGACCAGCCGGCCGAGGGCGGCAGCGGGCTGACCGACGACCAGCTGGTCGGCTACGCCCAGCAGGCTGGCGCCACCGACGCGAGCGTCGCGGTCGACGTCCGCGACCTGGTCTACGGGGAGTGGGTGAAGGGCGCCGAGGACCAGGCCAGCAAGGACGGCGTCACCGGCACCCCGACGGTCCTGGTCGACGGCGAGAAGCTCACCGACCTCTCGCCGTCCGGCCTGACCGCCGCCGTCACCGCCGCGCAGCAGTAGGACACTGGCAGCATGTCGACCTCCACCCTGGCCCGCGTGCAGACCCGCTTCCCGTCGGCGGCGGCCGTCGCCGTCGGGCTGGCCGCCGGCTTCGGCATCGCGCAGGGCACCGGGGTCCGGGCGCTGGGCGGCGTCGTCTTCGCCGCGGGCGGGCTCGCGGCCGGCTGGCTCTGGTACCACCGTCGCGGCGCGGCCGTGGCCGCCGGGCTGGGCGTGGCCTACGTCGCCGCGTTCGTGGGGGCGCACGTGCTGGCCCTCGGCGTCGGCTGGCCCGCCTGGCTCGCCGTCGGGGTGGTCACCGCGGCCGCCTCGGCGCTCGCCTGGGCGGTCGCCGACCGGCCGGCGTCCGTGGGTTGAGTGGGGGACCGGTCACAACCGGGCTGGGGACGGGCCGCCGTCCCGTACCCTGGGTGGGAAGGTCTCGGCCCGCGCGGTCGTTGACCCAGTGTCGCGCGCCGCAGCGCGCAGACCCCCACGCGATCTCCTGAGGTGCCTCTCCGCATGCCCACCCGCAACGACCTGCGCAACGTGGCGATCATCGCCCACGTCGACCACGGCAAGACGACTCTCGTCGACGCCCTGCTCCGGCAGGCCGGTGCCCTGGGCCGCGCCAAGGGCGAGGGAACCGACAACGACTCCACGCAGGACCGGGTCATGGACTCCATGGACCTGGAGCGCGAGCGCGGGATCACCATCCTCGCCAAGAACACCGCGATCCACCTGCACGACGACGACGGCAACCCGGTCATCGTCAACATCGTCGACACCCCCGGCCACGCCGACTTCGGCGGCGAGGTGGAGCGCGCGCTGAGCATGGTCGACGGCGTCGTCCTGCTCGTCGACGCCTCCGAGGGCCCGCTGCCGCAGACCCGCTTCGTGCTGCGCAAGGCGCTGGCCAAGGGGATGCCGGTCATCCTCGCGGTCAACAAGACCGACCGGCACGACGCGCGCATCGAGGAGGTCGTCGACGAGACCTACGAGCTCTTCCTCGAGCTGCTCGAGGACGCCGGCCTGCCCGCGGAGACCCTCGAGTTCCCGATCGTCTACTGCAACGGCCGCACCGGCCAGGCGTCGCTGAACAAGCCGGAGAACGGCACCGTCCCGGACAGCCCGGACCTCGGCCCGCTGGTCAAGACGCTGCTGGACACCGTCCCGGCGCCGGAGTACGACGCCGAGGAGCCGCTGCGCGCGCAGGTCACCAACCTCGACGCCTCGCCGTTCCTCGGTCGCCTCGCGCTGCTGCGCATCCACTCCGGTGAGATGAAGCGCGGCCAGCAGGTCGCCTGGTGCAAGGCCGACGGCACGATCACCCGGACGAAGATCACCGAGCTGCTGGTCACCGAGGGCCTCACCCGCACCCCGGCCGACAGCGCCGGCCCCGGCGACCTGATCGCCATCGCCGGCATCGAGGACATCATGATCGGCGACACCCTCGCCGACCCGAACGACCCGCGCCCGCTGCCGGCGATCACCGTCGACGAGCCGTCGATCTCGATCACCATCGGCATCAACACCAGCCCGATCTCGGGCAAGTCGGGCAAGAAGCTCACCGCCCGGCTGATCAAGAACCGGCTCGACCAGGAGCTCGTCGGCAACGTCTCGGTGCGCATGCTGCCCACCGAGCGCCCCGACACCTGGGAGATGCAGGGCCGTGGCGAGCTGGCGCTGGCCATCCTCGTCGAGCAGCTCCGCCGCGAGGAGTTCGAGCTCACCGTCGGCCGCCCGACGGTGGTCACCAAGGAGATCGACGGCAAGCTGCACGAGCCGGTCGAGCGGGTCACCATCGACACCCCGGGGGAGTACGTCGGCACGCTGACCCAGGCGCTGGCCACCCGGCGCGGGCGGATCGAGAACCTGGTGCACCACGACACCGGCTGGGCGCGGATGGAGTACATCGTCCCGTCCCGCGGCCTGATCGGGTTCCGCACCGAGTTCCTCACCGAGACCCGCGGCACCGGCGTGCTGAACCACAACCTCGAGGGCTACGAGCCGTGGCTGGGTGACATGCGCGCCCGCCCGACCGGCTCGCTGGTGGCCGACCGCTCCGGCGTGGCGACCACGTACTCGATGTTCTCGCTGCAGGAGCGCGGCCAGATGATGGTCGAGCCGGGCACCGAGGTCTACGAGGGCATGATCGTCGGTGAGAACTCCCGTCCGGACGACATGGACGTGAACATCACCAAGGAGAAGAAGCTCACCAACATGCGCAAGTCCACCTCCGAGGAGCTGGAGCGGCTCATCCCGCCGCGGATCCTCAACCTGGAGCAGGCGCTGGAGTTCTGCGCCGAGGACGAGTGCGTCGAGGTCACCCCCGGCTTCGTCCGGGTGCGCAAGGTCGAGCTGGACCAGACCGTCCGCGGCCGGGCCAAGAACCGCAAGCCCAAGCCGTGACGATCGACCGCTGACGGGAACGCCGTCGTCCCCTCGGGGACGGCGGCGTTCGTCGTCTCCGGGGTGTCGGACGGCGGCGCGCGGGCCGGAGCTGCCGAGCCGGGTGGTGCTGCTGTGGCGAGAGTCGTCGGCTGATCACCTCCGGTGATGACAGGCCGGTCCTGTCGGACACCCGCTCCGGCGTCCCTCGTGGCGTGCCGGGGTGTCGCGGTGCCGGTCGTACCTTCCGGTCGCGAGAGGTGTGCGCGGCTCGGGGAGGCCGGACGCCACCTGGGGGATGAGTGCGAGAGGTGGTCGGACGGTCGATGACGGTCCAGCGGGCAGCGGGTTTCCGGAACGGGATCGACGTGCGGGTGCGGCTGCGCCGTGAGGGGGCGGCCGGTGACGCCGCCGTCGACGGGGCCTGGTGGCCGCGCAGCCGGGACCTGGGTGCCGAGCTCCCCGAGCTGATCGCCGCCCTGGCCATGCTCGACGTCCGGGTCGAGCGGTTCACCTACCCGGTCGAGGCCTGGGAGCACCCGGTGCAGCGCAAGGTCACCGTCTCCGGGCGGACCGTGCGCACCGGCGCCTTCCGCAGCATGGACCCGCAGCTGGTCTCGCTCACCGTGGACGGCGACCGGCGCCTCGACCTGGTCGTGGTCCCGCCGGAGGCCGATGCGCTGACCGGCGTGCGCGCGCTGCGGCTGGCCGGGCTCCGGGAGGACTCCGGCAGCCCGCAGCGGGTGCTCGCCGCCGCCGGCTCCCGCCCGCGCCCCGAGGTCGTCCCCCTCCGCGGCGTGCGCGCGGGATGAAGGACCCTCCTGCCCCCCACCCCTCGCAGGCTCGGGGCGGGACCCTGCAGGAGGGCCGTTCCAGCACGTCACGTGGTACGCCGGGAGCGAACCGGGTGGACGGCGGCGGGCGGCTGCGCTGAGGTCGGCCCATGCGACTCCTCGTCCTCGGCGGCACGCACTTCCTCGGCCGGCACGTCGTCACCGCCGCGCTCGAGCGGGGGCACGAGGTCGCCACCTTCACCCGCGGGGTCTCCGGCGCCCCGCCGGACGGGGTCCGCGCCCTGCACGGTGACCGCGACGACCCGGCCGCGCTGCCCGCGGCGCTCGACGGCTGGGCACCCGAGCTCGTCGTCGACACCTCCTGCCAGACCCGCGCCGCTGCCGGGAACGCCGCGACCGCGCTGGCCGACGTCGCCGGGTACGCGTTCGTCAGCAGCCTCAACGCCTACCGCAGCTGGCCGCCCGGGCCGATCGGCGAGGAGCGCGACGAGCCCACCTGGGACACCCCGGACGACGAGTACGGCCCGAACAAGGCGCACGCCGAGCGGGTGCTGGGCGCGGCGCTGGGCGACCGCTTCCTCACCGCCCGCGCCGGGCTGATCGTCGGCCCGCACGACCCGCTGTACCGGCTGGGTTGGTGGCTGGACCGGATCGCCGCCGGGGGCCGGGTCGTCGTCCCGGCGAGCACCGACCAGCCGATCGCCCTGGTCGACGCCCGGGACCTGGCCGGCTGGCTGGTCGAGATGGCCGAGCGCGGGGTGTCCGGCGCGGTCAACACCACCGGACCGGTCGGGATGACGACGTTCGGCGGGCTGCTGGACACCTGCCGCGAGGTGACCGGCAGCGACGCGGAGTGGGTGCCCGTCCCCGACGCCGACCTGCTGGCCGCCGGCGTCGAGGAGTGGGTGCACCTGCCGATGTGGCTGGCGCCGGAGACGGCCCGCACCGCCTGGCAGGTCGACACCACCCGCGCCCGGGAGCTCGGCCTGCCCTCCCGGCCGGTGCGGGACTCGGTGGCCGACACCTGGGCCTGGATGCGGACCGCCGACCGGCCGCAGCCGCCGGCCGGGCGCGAGCTGCCCGGCCTGCCGCCGGAGTTGGAGGCCGGGCTGCTCGCCGGCCGCTGATCAGCCGCGCCGGCGGGCCCGGACCACCTCGTCGGCGTGGTGGTGGCCGCCGTCCGCGCCCGGCCGCGGCCGCTGGAGCGCCACCAGCACCTCCCAGTCGCCGGGGTCCAGGTCGGCCGCCACCTCGGCGGCGGTGGCGAAGCGGTCGGCGCCCCACAGCGCGGCGCGCTCCTCGTCGTGGGGGTGGCCCACCCACAGCAGCGTCCCGCCGGGCACGACCGCGGCAGCCAGGCGCGGCACCAGCGCGTGCCGCTGCTCGGCCGTCGGGTGCAGGAAGTGGGCGGTGACCAGGTCGAACGCCGCGACCGGCGGCTGCCAGCTGTCGGTGTCCCCGCGGACCCAGGTCACCCGGTCGGTGACCCCGGCCGCGGCCGCGTGCTCCGCGGCCCGGGCCAGTGCGACCTCCGACCAGTCCAGGCCGGTGACCTGCCAGCCCTGGCCGACCAGCCACAGGGCGTCGCCGCCCTCGCCGCAGCCGACGTCCAGCGCGCGGCCGGGCGTGAGGCCGGTGACCTCGGTGACCAGCGGGGGGTTGACCCGCCCGCTCCACAGCGCCGGGGCGTCGCGGTAGCGCTCCTCCCAGGAGGCGTGGTCGTGGCCGGTCGACGCCGGCGTGTGCTCGTGCTGGTGGTCCTGCACCGTTCCTCCTCAGATCCCGTGGCGCCGGTCGGCCAGCACCAGGTCGCTCAGCTCGCGCTCGCTGCCCGCCGAGAACACCCGGCGGGCAGCCAGGGCACGGCGGGTGTCCTCGCCGATCAGATCACCGTTGAGCGCCGCCGCGGCCTCCAGCCCGGCCGCGGCCGAGGTGATCACCTGGGCGCGCAGGTCGGTCACGTTGCCGGCCACCCACACGCCGGGCACCGCGGTCGCCCCGGACGGACCGCTCGGGACGGCGCTGCCCATGACGTGCCCGTTCACCTCCTGCGTCACGGGTGCCAGGCCGAGCGAGGCCAGGACGGCGGACCGGGCGGTGAACCGCGGCGCGACGACGACCGCGTCCCGGGCGATCCGCGTGCCGTCGACCAGCCGCACCCCGGACAGCCGGTCGCCGTCGGTCTCCAGCTCGGCGACCTCGCCGGTCACCACGCTGATCCCGCGGGCGGCGAGCTGCTCCCACTCCTCGTCGGCGGGCTCCGGCGCGGTGTGCAGGAAGAGGGTGACGTCGGCGCTCCACTGCCGCCACATCAGCGCCTGGTGGACGCCGAACGGGTTGGTGGCCAGCACGCCGATCGCCTGGTCGCGCACCTCCCAGCCGTGGCAGTACGGGCAGTGCACGACGTCACCGCCCCACAGCTCGCGCACCCCGGGCACCGGCGGGAGCTCGTCGACCAGGCCGGTGGTCACCAGCAGCCGGCGCGCCCGCACCGAGCGGCCGTCGGCCAGGTCGACGACGAACCCGCCGGCCTCCGGGTGCGCGGAGACGGCCTCGCCGGGCTCGACGTGCCCGCCGTAGCCGGCGACCTCGGCCCGGCCGGCGGCGAGCAGCTCCAGGGGAGGCACGCCCTCGCGGGCCAGGTAGTTGTGCGCGTGCGCGGCGGGTGCGTTGCGCGGCGTCCCGCTGTCGACCACCAGCACCGACCGGCGGGCGCGGGACAGCGCCAGTGCTCCACTGAGACCGGCGGCGCCCCCGCCGATCACCACGACGTCGTACTGCTGCTCCACGGCTGCTCCTCGGCTCGTCCGGCGGGGTGTCCGCCGTACGTCGACAGTGCGCCCGGTAGCTCGGTCTTGACAAACTCCGTTGCCGGACCGGCAAACTGGGCGCATGGACGACGACCTGGACGGCGTGCTCGAGGGGGTCAGTGCCCGGCTGCGCGCGCTGCGGCAGCAGCGGGACGCGACCCTGGCGGAGCTCTCCGCGGCCACCGGCATCTCGGTGAGCACGCTGTCCCGGCTGGAGTCCGGGCAGCGCCGGCCCACCCTGGAGCTGCTGCTGCCGCTCGCCCGAGTCCACCAGGTGCCGCTGGACGAGCTGGTCGGGGCACCCTCGTCAGCCGATCCGCGGCTGCACCCGAAGCCGATCGAGCGCGGCGGGATGACCATGTGGCCGCTGACCCGCCGGCCCGGCGGGGTGCAGGCCTACCGGGCGCTGATCCCGCCGGGGCTGCGGGCCGAGCCCGAGCAGCAGTCGCACGAGGGCTACGAGTGGATGTACGTGCTCTCCGGCCGGCTGCGGCTCCTGCTGGGCGAGCACGACCTCGTCCTGCTGCCGGGCGAGGTGGTCGAGTTCGACACCCACGTCCCGCACTGGTTCGGCAACACCGGCGACGTCCCGGCCGAGGTGCTCGTGCTGTTCGGCCCGCAGGGGGAGCGGATGCACGTCCGCGCCCGCCCGAGGGGCGCCTGACGGCGGGCCCCCGGGCGGGCGTCCCGGCTACGCCGGGGGAGCGCTGGGTCGGCCGGACCGGATCGACTCCGACCCGACCTCGTCCGGGTCGGCGACCCGGTCCTGCTCGGCCAGCCGGGCGGCCTCGGCGGCCAGGGCGTCGGCGGTCTCGCGGGCGCCGTCCTTGCGGTACTCGCGGAAGGACCAGGCCACCGCGGCGGCCCAGACCAGGTAGATGACCGCGTAGACGGCGTAGCGGGTGGCGTCCGGGGCGTCGACCCAGTCGCTCTTGAGCAGCGTACGGGTGTTGGTCAGCACGATGATCCCGCCGACCAGCGAGCCCAGCAGCCGCGGCGGCACGTGCCGGACCAGCCAGGCGGCGAGCGGTGCGGCCACCAGGCCACCGATGAGCAGCGCGGCGACCCAGCCGGCGTCGATGCCCTGGTCGCCGATGGCGAACAGGAAGCCGAGGCTGGCGGCGATCGCGACCAGGAACTCCGAGGTGTCGATCGAGCCGATGACCTTGCGCGGCTCCATCCGGCCGCTGGCGAGCAGCGCCGGGGTGCCGACCGGCCCCCAGCCGCCGCCGCCGGTGGCGTCGACGAACCCGGCGAGCAGGCCCAGCGGGGCGAGGAAGCGCTTGCGGACCGGCTTGCCGAGGTTGCGCCGGTCGATGCCGCGGAGGGTGAACCGGACGAGCAGGTACAGGCCCAGCGCCAGCAGGATCAGCGCCATGACCGGGGCGGCGACCTCGGTGGAGAGGTTGGACAGCACCGTGGCGCCGGCGAAGGAGCCGATCGCGCCGGGCACGCCGATCTTCCCGACGACCTTCCAGTCGACGTTGCCGAACCGCCAGTGCGAGAAGCCCGAGGCCAGCGTCGTGCCGATCTCGGCGAGGTGGACGGTGGCCGAGGCGGCGGCCGGGTTGGTGCCGATGGCCAGCAGCAGCGTGGTGGAGGTGACGCCGTAGGCCATGCCCAGGCTGCCGTCCACGAGTTGCGCGCCCAGGCCGACGAGCGCGAGCAGGACGATGGTCTTCACGAGAGTGCTCCGGGGTGGGGAGGGGAGCGGGCGCGCGTCAGGGCGCGGCGGACCGCAGTGAGCAGGGGGCGCCGGACGGCGCGGGGCTCAGCGGCCGGGACAGGCGGCGGTGCTGACCCGGAGCAGGTCGACGTGCAGCCGGCTCACCAGCAGGTCGCCGGGGAGGGCAGCGGACGTCGGCACGAGGACATTCCTACCATCCCGGTGGGTTTTGTCGAGTGCCGGGTCGGGAGGCCTCGGTCACGCCTTGAGCGTGTCGGTCCGGATCGTCACCCAGGCGACCGCGCCGCCCACCGCGAGCAGCGCGGCGCAGACCACCATCGCCGTCCGGAAGCCGCTGCTGAAGGTGGCCGGGTCGGCGTAGTCGTCCCCGGAGAGACCCACCGCGACCGGCAGCGCGGCCACCGCCAGCAGCTGCGCGGCCCGGGCCACCGCGTTGTTGACCCCGCTGGCGACGCCGGCCAGGTGGTCCGGTGCGGCGTCGAGCACGGTCGCGGTCAGCGGGGCCACCAGCAGGGCGAGCCCGATCCCGCTGACCAGCGACGGGGGCAGCACGTCGCGCAGGAACGAGCTGCCCGGCCCGACCCGGGACAGCCACAGCAGACCGGCCGCCGTGATCAGCGGGCCGACCGTCATCGGCAGCCGGGCGCCGGTGCGCTGCGCCAGCGCACCGGCGCGGGAGGACAGCAGGGTGAGCACCACCGTCGACGGGATCATCGCCGCCCCCGCCTCGGTGGCGCTGTAGCCGAGCACGGTCTGCAGCTCGACGACGAGGAAGAACCCCCAGCCGCCCAGCGCCCCGTAGACCAGGAAGGTGGCGAGATTGGCACCGGTGAACTCCCGGTCGCTGAACACCGCGGGCGGCAGCATGGGCTCCTTCACCCGCTGCTCGCGGCGCACGAACGCCACCCCGGCCAGCACGCCGATCCCCGCGGCGACCCACACCTGCGGCCGGCCCGGCCCGTCGCCGGCGGCGATCAGCGCGTAGGTGACCCCGGCCAGGGCCAGCGCCCCCCACACCGCCCCGAGGGTGTCGAACCGCCCGGTGCGCTCGGGGTCGCGGCTCTCCGGCACGTGCCGGACGGCGACCAGCACCACCACGACCGCCAGCGGTGCGTTGACCAGGAACACCCACCGCCAGCTCGCCGCGTCGACCAGGAACCCGCCGAGGAAGGGCCCGACCAGCCCGGCGACCCCGCCGAGCGCGGACCACAGCCCGATGGCCCGCGGCCGGTCGACGTGCGGGAAGGAGGACTGGATGATCGCGAGGCTGCCCGGGGTGAGCAGCGCACCGCCGACGCCCTGCAGCACCCGCATCGCGACCAGCTGCCCGGTGGTCTGGGCCAGGCCGCAGCCCAGCGAGGTGACCGCGAACCACACCACGCCGACCAGGAAGACCCGACGTCGTCCGTACCGGTCGCCCAGCGCGCCGCCGAGCAGGATCAGCGAGGCCAGCGCCAGGGTGTAGCCGCTGAGGGTCCACTGCAGCCCGGCCAGCCCGGCGCCGAGCTCCTCGCCGATCGCCGGCAGCGCCACGTTGACCGCGCTGGCGTCCAGGAACGCCATGCCCGAGGCCAGCACGGTGGCCAGCAGCACCCACCGGCCGGGTGCGGTGCCCAGCCGGACCGGGTCGGCGGCGACCGGCCCCACCGGCTCGACCGGGTCGGGCGTCGTCCCCTCGGGGGCGGGGGACGAGGTCACAGGACCTTCCTAGCCCACGATCGCGTGCGTGACGAAGTAGGCGAGCGCGGCGACCGCGCCGGCGGCGGGGAGGGTCACCACCCAGGCGACGACGATGTTGCCCGCCACACCCCAGCGGACCGCCGACAGCCGCCGGGTGGCGCCGACGCCCATGATCGAGGTGGTGGTGATGTGCGTTGTGGAGACCGGGACGGCGAAGACGGTGGCGGTGGCGATCATCACGCCGGAGGCGACGGTCTGCGCGGAGAACCCGCCGGCCGGGGTCAGCTGGATGATCCGCCGGCCCAGCGTGCGCATGATCCGGAAACCGCCGGCGTAGGTGCCGGCGCTGATCGCCAGCGCGGCGGCCAGGACCACCCACAGCGGGACGTCGAAGCTGTCGATCTCGCCGGCGGTGACCAGGGCCAGCGTGATGATGCCCATGGTCTTCTGCGCGTCCTGCATGCCGTGGCCCAGCGCCATCGCCGCGGAGCTGGCGATCTGGGCGTAACGGAAGCCGCGGTGCGCCTTGTGCGCGTTGGCCCCGCGGAAGGTCCACAGCACCGCGAGCATGAACAGGTAGCCGAGGCCGAACCCGATCAGCGGCGCGAGCACCATCGGGATGACGACCTTGTCCAGGATCCCCATCCACCGCACCGAGTGCGCGGCGGCCAGCGCGGCGCCGACCAGCCCGCCGATCAGCGCGTGCGAGGACGACGACGGCAGCCCGAAGTACCAGGTGATCAGGTTCCACACGATGGCGCCGACCAGCGCGGCGAACACCAGCTGCAGGCCCTGGCTGCCGGTCGGCGCGTCGATGATCCCCGCGCCGACCGTCTTGGCCACGCTGGTGGAGATCAGCGCCCCGACCAGGTTGGCCACCGCGGCCAGCGCCAGCGCGGCCCGCGGGGTCAGCGCCTTCGTCGACACCGCCACGGCGATGGCGTTCGCCGCGTCGTGGAAGCCGTTGGTGTAGTCGAACGCCAGGGCGACGACGACGATGGCGATCAGCGCCAGGAAGGCCGCGTCCATCCGGGCTCAGGACTCCTTGACGGCGATCGTCTCGACGACGTTGGCGACGTGCTCGAAGGCGTCGGCGGCCTCCTCGAGCTGGTCGGCGACCTCCTTGAGCTTGAGGATCTCCAACGCGTCGAACTCACCGGAGTACAGCCGGGAGAGCAGCCGGCGGTAGAGCTTGTCCGCCTCGTTCTCCAGCCGGTTGACCTCGATCCAGTAGTCGGCGAGGTCCTTCATCGACCGCAGCCGCGGCATCGACTCCGCCGTCACGTGGGCGCAGCGCTGCAGCAGGGCGACCTGCTGGCCCATCTCCGCCGGCAGCGTCCCCAGCTTGGTGAGCACCACGAGGTCCGCGGCGGCCTCGATGCAGTCCATGACGTCGTCGAGGTCGCTGGCCAGGTTGTAGATGTCCTCGCGGTCGAACGGCGTGACGAAGCTGGAGTTCACCTGGCGGAAGATCGCGTGGGTCGCCTGGTCGCCCTTGTGCTCCAGGTCGCGCAGGGTGCGGCCGAGCTCCTCGCGGCGGGTGTGCTCGTGCACGAACGTGCTCAGCACGTCGGTGGCCTCGACGAGGTTCTCCGCCGAGACGGTGAACATGTCGTAGAAGCTCGAGTCCTTGGGGGTCAGGCGGAAGGCCACGCAGTGCTCCGGGGGTGACGGCGACGGGGTGGCCGTCTCCCCGCGGGGCATGGCGACCTCGGGGAGCATAGGTCCCCTCCCGTTCATCCTCCGTTCACCGGGTTGTCCCCGCCTCCGGGAACTGGACGGGCCCGGGCGACGACTGTCCCCACGTGCACCGTCCGACCACCCGGGCAGCCGCCGGCGGACGGCGGTTGCTCGCCGCCGCCCTGCTGCTGTCCGCGCTGCTCGGCGCCGGACTGCTGCTCGACGTCGTCACCGCCCCGCCGGCGTCCGCGCACGCGATGGTGGTGACGAGCAGCCCCGCCGACGGCGAGCGGCTGGGCACCGCGCCCGCGCAGGTGACGATCGAGTTCGACGAGCACGTCTCCCTCGGCGCCGGGTACGCGCGCGTGCTGGACGGGCAGGGGGAGCGGGTCGACGCCGGCACGGCCGAGGTCCGCGACGACGTCGTCACCGTGCCGCTGCGCGCGGACCTGCCCGACGCCGGCTACGTCGTCACCTACCGGGTCGTGTCGGCGGACTCCCACCCGGTCTCGGGCGCCTTCTCCTTCGTCGTCGGGACCGGGGAGCTGCCGGCGGCCGGGTCGGTGGGCAGCGGGGAGGAGATCGACCCGGGGGTGGCGGTGCTGCTGCCGCTGGCCCGCTGGCTCGGGTACGCCGGGCTGGCGCTGGGCCTCGGCGTCCCGCTGGCGCTGGCCACCGTCTGGGCGGGCGGGTGGGCGTCAGGGCGGTCGCGCCGGGTGACGCTGGGTGGGCTGGCCGCGGTCGTCGTCGGCGCCGCGCTCTCGCTGCTGGCGCAGGGCCCCTACGCCGCGGCGGCCGGCCTCGGGTCGCTGCTCGACGGGCAGCTGGTCGGCACCACCCTCGACTCCGGCTACGGCCGGACGCTGCTCGCCCGGATCGCGCTGGCGGTGCTGCTGGCGGCCGTGCTGGCCGGGAGCTGGCGGCGCGACCGGCGCCCCGGCGGCCCGGCGCTGGCCGTCGCCGGGCTGCTGGCCGCCGGGCTGGTGGTGGCGGTCGCCGCGGTCGGGCACCCGGTCGCCGGCTCGCTGCCGGGGCTGGCCGTCGCCGTCTCCGCCGTCCACGTGGCCGCGATGTGCGGCTGGCTGGGCGGCCTGGTCGTGCTGTTCACCGGCCTGCTGCGCGGGAGCACGCCGACCCGGGAGCTGGACGCCGCGCTGCCCCGCTGGTCCACGCTGGCCGGGGGCTACATCGGCGCGCTCGTCGTCACCGGGGTGCTGCAGTCGGTCCGCGAGGTCGGCTCGTTCTCCGGGCTGGTGTCCACCAGCTACGGCTGGGTGCTGCTGGCCAAGCTCGCGGTGGTGCTGCTGGTCCTGGTCGCCGCGCTGGTCAGCCGGGACTGGGTGCAGCAGCGGGCGGGCCGCAGCCGCCGTCCCGGTCACCGGGTGGTCGCCCAGGCGTTCTCCGCGACCGAGGAGGCGGAGCCCCCGCCGGCCACGCTCGGGGTGCTGCGCCGCTCGGTGCTGCTGGAGTGCGTCGGCGCCGTCGTCGTCCTCGCGCTGTCGGCGGTGCTGGTCAGCCAGGTGCCGGCCACGGCGTCGATGGCCGAGCCGGTGGAGGTCACCCTGCCGCTGCAGTCCGCCGCCGGCAGCGCCGGGAACGGCAGCGTGCAGGTGTCGGTGGACCCGGTCACCCCGGGGCCGACCACCGTGCACGTGTACCTCTACGACGCCGAGGGCCGGCTCGCCCAGCCGCAGCAGATCGCGGTCTCGCTCACCGAGGTGGCGCAGCAGATCGGCCCGCTGGACGTCGAGCTCGCCGCCGCTGGCCCCGGCCACTACGTCGGGTACCCCGACCTGCCCTCGGCCGGCAGCTGGACCCTCACCGTGACCGTCCGGCTGGGCGAGTTCACCGCCGTCACCGCCAGCACCGTCCTCGCGGTCCGCTGACCCACCCCTGAGAACGAGGAGAACCGTTGTCCCTGCTCCGCCCCCTCCGCCGGCTGCCCGTGGTGCTCGTGACCGCCGGCGCCCTGCTGTTCGCCGGCACCGGCATCGCCTCGGCCCACGTGACGGTCTCCTCGGCGAACGCCGCCGCCGGCGGGTACGGCAAGGTGACCTTCAGCGTGCCCAACGAGAGCGACGCCGCGAGCACCGTGGGCCTGCGCATCCAGCTGCCCACCGAGACGCCGCTGACCTCGGTGCGCGCCCAGCCGGTGCCGGGCTGGACGGTCACGCTCACCACCGTCGCGCTCGACCCGCCGGTCACCTCCGACGACGGCGACACCATCGACTCGGCGGTCTCGGTGGTGGACTACCAGGCCGACCCCGGCACCGGCATCGCGCCGGGGCAGTTCCAGGAGTTCGCGCTGTCCGGCGGCCCGTTCCCGGACGTCGACCAGCTGACGTTCAACGTCGTGCAGACCTACAGCGACGGCAGCGAGGCCGCCTGGATCGAGCCGACCGTCGACGGTCAGCCCGAGCCGGAGCGCCCGGCGCCGGTGCTGTCGCTCACCGCCGCCGCGGCCGGCACCGACGCGCACGGTGCCGCCACCGGTGGGGCCGTGACCGAGGCCTCCGCCACCCAGCCCGCGGACGACGGTGGCAGCACGACCGCCACGGTCGCCCTGGTGCTCGCCGTCCTGGGGCTGCTCGCGGGGCTGGCCGGTCTCGGCCTCGGGCTGGCCGCGCGCCGACGTACCGTGTCCTCGTGAGCTCTGCGACCCGGCCCGCGCTGGCCGCCCTCGGCCTCGCCGCCGGTCTGCTGCTGGCCGGCTGCGGCGGTGACGCCGACGCCACGGCCGAGGGGCACGACCACGGGGGCGCCTCGGCACCGGCGACGGTGGAGGGTGGCGACGACAGCGGCTACGCCGGCCTGCACCTGGCCGACCCGTACCAGAAGCCGGAGTTCACCCTCACCGACAGCGCCGGCGCCCCGTTCGACTTCGCCGACCGCACCGGCACGGGGCCGACGCTGCTGTTCTTCGGCTACACGAACTGCCCCGACGTCTGCCCCACGACGATGGCCGACGTCGCGCTGGCGCTGCGCAAGGTCGACCCGGCCGTCGCGGCGGAGACCTCGGTGGTGTTCGTGACCACCGACCCGGCTCGGGACACCCCCGCCGTGCTGGGCGCCTACCTCGACCAGTTCGACGCCGACCTGGCCACCCAGTTCACCGGGCTCACCGGCGACCAGGCCCAGGTCGACCAGGCGCAGCTGGCCGCCGGGGTGCCGCTGGCCGAGGACATGGGGCAGACCCACTCGTCGCTGCTGCTGCTCTACGGCACCGACGGCGAGGCCGACGTCGCCTTCGACGCCGGGAACACCGGCGCCGACATCGCCCACGACCTGGCCCTGGTCGCCGCCGGCTGACCCGTCGAGCTGTCGACGAGTCGACAGGTCGACGTCCCGGGGGCGGATCGACCACCCCGGTGACGGTTGCACGGCGTGTTCGGGGGAACACGCCGGGCGACGAATTACAAGTCTGTCATTCGATGTTTGGATGTCGCAGACCCGATCCGGCCCACCCGGGCGTCGGACGGGTAGCGAAGGGCAGGCACCGTGGGCTCGAGGCACACCGGCACGACCGTCCGCAGCCGCGGAGCCCAGGTCGAGCCGCTGTCCTCCCCGGCCACCGGCCCGGAGACCCCCACCGCCCCCCGGCCCCGCCGCAGCGCCGTCGCCCGGCGCCGTCCGGCCGCCCTGCTCGCGGCACTGGTCGTCGGTGGCCTGGCCGCCGCCGTGGTCGGCACCCAGGCGCTCCCGACGGCCGACGCCGAGGAGCCGCTCTCGGTCACCGTGCTGCTCGGCTCGGACGCCGAGGGCATGCTCGAGCCGGAGATGAGCCCGCAGGAGGCGATCACCGAGGTCGAGGCGCAGGCCCGGCTCGACGAGGTGGCCGCCAGCCGCGCCCAGCGTGCCGCCGAGGCCGAGGCCGCCGAGGCAGCGGCCGAGGCCGCCGCCGAAGCGGCCCGCCCCAAGGCCGTGATGCCGATCGACGGCGCCCGGATGACCACCTGCTACTGCATGCGCTGGGGCACCATGCACTGGGGCCTCGATCTGGCCGCCCCGAAGATGACCCCCGAGTACGCCGCCGAGGACGGGGTCGTGCTGCGTGCCGGCACCGCAACCGGCTTCGGCTACGCCGTCTACATCCTGGGCGTGAGCGGCGACGTCACCGTCTACGGCCACATGGAGAAGATCCTGGTCGAGGCGGGCGACGTCGTGGAGGCCGGCGACACGATCGCTCTGGTGGGCAGCCGCGGCCAGTCCACCGGCCCGCACCTGCACTTCGAGGTGCACAAGGGCGGCATGGACGGCAAGCGCGTCGACCCGGTCGCCTGGCTCCGCGCCCGCGGCGTCGACGTCTAGAAGGACCCCCTTGCCCCCCACCGCTCGCACGCTCGCGGCGGGCCCCTGCAAGGGGGCCGCGGGACGCGGCGATCACGGGGTGAAGCGGTAGCCCATGCCGGGTTCGGTGTGCAGGTGGCGCGGGTGCGCGGGGTCCGGCTCGAGCTTGCGGCGCAGCTGGGCCAGGTAGACCCGCAGGTAGTTGGTCTCGCGCTCGTAGGACGGCCCCCACACCGCCTGCAGCAGCTGCCGCTGGCCGACCAGCCGGCCCGGGTGGCGGACCAGCTCCGAGAGCAGCCCCCACTCGGTCGGGGTCAGCCGGACGGCGACGCCGTCGACGGTCACCTGCTTGGCCGCCAGGTCCACGGTGAAGGAGTCGGTGACGACGACGGCCTGCCCAGGTTCGGCGCTGCCCCGGCGGACCGCGGCGCGCAGCCGGGCGAGCAGCTCAGCCATGTCGAAGGGCTTGGTCACGTAGTCGTCGGCGCCGGCGTCCAGCGCGGCCACCTTGTCCTGGCTGTCGGCCCGGGCGGAGAGCACCAGCACCGGGCCGGTGAACCAGGGGCGCAGCCCGGCGAGGACCTCGGTGCCGTCCAGGTCGGGCAGGCCCAGGTCCAGGACGACGACGTCGGGGTGCGACGACGCGGCCTCGCGCAGGGCGGTGGTGCCGTCCGGCGCGGTGACCACCTCGTGCCCGGCGGCGCGCAGGCTGATCCGCAGCGCCCGCAGCAGCTGCGGGTCGTCGTCGACGACCAGCACCCGGCTCATGCGGCCCCCACCGCGTCGCGCCGGGCGGGCAGCTCCGCCGGCGCCAGCGAGAGCACCATGGTCAGCCCGCCGCCGGGGGTGTCCTCGGCGGTGAGCGTGCCGCCCATCGCCTCGGTCAGCCCGCGGGCCACGGCCAGCCCCAGCCCGACGCCCTGCCCGCCGGGGGCGTCGCCGAGCCGCTGGAAGGGGGCGAACACCCGCTCCCGGTCGGCCTCGGGCACCCCCGGGCCGCGGTCGGCCACCCGCAGCTCGACCCGGCCGGCGGCGACACCCGCCCGGACGTCGACCACGCCGGACGGCGCGTGCTGGGTGGCGTTGCCGACCAGGTTGGCCACGACCCGCTCGAGCAGGCCGGGGTCGGCCAGCGCGGCGGGCAGGCCGTCGGGGGAGTGGACGACGACCCGCGCCCGCTGCGGCCCGTCGAGCCAGGTGAGCGCGGTGCCCAGCACGGCGACCAGGTCGGTGGGGTCCAGCGTGGGGGCGACCGCGCCGGACTGCAGCCGGCTCATGTCCAGCAGGTTGTCGACCAGGCCGGTCAGCCGGTCGGCGGACTCGTCCACGGTGGCGACCAGCTCGGTGCGGTCGTCGTCGGTGAGGGCGAGGTCGGTGGAGCGCAGCGCCGAGGAGGCGGCCTTGATGCCGGCCAGCGGGGTGCGCAGGTCGTGGCTGACCGCGGCCAGCAGGGCGGTGCGCATGCTGTTGCCGGCGGCGAGCCGGTCGGCCTCGGCCGCCTGCGCGGTGAGCCGGCCCTGCTGGAGTGCGACGGCGGCCTGCTCGGCGAAGGCGACCAGCACCCGGCGGTCGCCGGCGTCGAGCGGGCGGCCGCACAGCCGCAGCGCGATGGTGTCGGTGATCGGCACGTCGTCACCGGTCCGGCCGTGCGCCTGCCCGCAGCTGCCCACGGTGCGCTCGCCGTCCGCGGTGCGCTCGACCATCGTGACCTCGTCCAGCCCGAACGCCTCCCGGATCTGCTCCAGCATGCTGGGCAGCGCGCGGTCCCCGGCCAGGACGGAGCGGGACAGCGACGCCAGCATCTCGGTCTCTGCCGCCGAGCGGGCCGCGGCGACGGCCCGGCGGGCGGACCGGTCGACGACCGTGGCCACGGCCACCCCGACCACCAGGTAGCCCAGCAGCGCCACCACGTCGTCGACCTGGTTGACGGTCAGCCGCCCGGTGGGCTGGGTGAAGAACCAGTTCTCCGCCAGCCCGCCGACGACCGCCGCGACCACCGCCGGGCCCAGCCCGCCGACGAGGGCCACCGCCACCACCAGCAGCAGGAAGACCAGCAGCACGCTGGCCAGCGAGAGCACCGAGCCGGCGGTCAGGCACAGCACGGTCACCAGCGGCACGCCTCCAAGCGCCAGGGCCAGACCCGCCCAGCGCCGCCGCCAGGTGACCGCGGTGGTGAGCACCGGCAGCCGCCAGCCCGGTGACCCGGCGGCCGCGTGCGTGACGATGTGGACGTCGATCTCCCCGGACCGCGCGATCACCTCCCCGCCGATGCCGCCGCGCACCGCGCGCGCCCAGCGGGAGCGCCGGCTGGTGCCGATGACCAGCTGGGTGGCGTCGGCGCCCCGGGCGAACTGCAGCAGGGCGGTCGCGACGTCGTCCCCGACGACCTGGTGGTAGCTGCCGCCCAGGCTCTCCACGAGTGCGCGCTGGGCGCGGAGCGCCTCCGGCGAGGCGCCGGCCAGGCCGTCGGAGTGCAGCACGTGCACCGCCATCAGCACGCCGTTGCCGTTACGGCGGGCCACCCGGGCGGCGCGGCGCACCAGGGTCTCGCCCTCCGGCCCGCCGGTGAGCGCGACGACGACGCGCTCGCGGGTCTCCCAGACGTGGTCGATGTCGTGCTCGGAGCGGTAGCGGCGCAGCCCCTCGTCCACCCGGTCGGCCAGCCACAGCAGGGCCAGCTCGCGCAGCGCGGTGAGGTTGCCGACCCGGAAGAAGTTGCCCATCGCCGAGTCCACCCGCTCGGCGGGGTAGACGTTGCCGTGCGCCATCCGGCGGCGCAGCGCCTCCGGCGACATGTCCACCAGCTCGACCTGGTCGGCGCGACGGACCACCTCGTCGGGCACGGTCTCCTGCTGCGCGATGCCGGTGATCTGCTCCACGACGTCGGTCAGGCTGGCCAGGTGCTGGACGTTGACGGTGGTCAGCACGCTGATCCCGGCGGCGAGCAGCTCCTCGACGTCCTGCCAGCGCTTGGCGTGGCGGGAGCCCGGGGCGTTGGTGTGCGCCAGCTCGTCGATGACGACCAGGTCCGGGTGCCTGGCGAGCACCGCGTCGACGTCCAGCTCGGTCAGCGTGACGCCGCGGTGGGTGACCTCGAGCCGGGGGAGGACCTCCAGTCCTTCGAGCTGCTCGAGGGTGCGGCGCCGGCCGTGCGTCTCGACCAGCCCGACGACGACGTCCTGACCGCGGGCCAGCCGGCGGTGGGCCTCGCCGAGGACGGCGAAGGTCTTCCCGACGCCGGGGGCGGCGCCCAGGTAGATGCGCAACGAGCCGCGGGCCATGCCGCCCATGATCGTCCCGTGCGGCCGGTCCGTGGGGCGGCCGGACGTCAGGATCGCGTCAAGACACCCCGTCCGAGCGTGCTCAGGGAGGGGTCCGCTGCCGGGATGATGGCGCCGTGAGCCGGGCGAGCGAGGACTCCAACCGGCGGATGCTCCGGGCCCGGGACGCGATGGACCGCAGCTACGCCGAGCCGCTCGACGTCCCGGCGCTGGCCCGGATCGCGCTCGTCTCCGAGGCGCACTTCATCCGCACCTTCAAGACGACGTTCGGCGAGACGCCCAACCGCTACCTGCAGCGGCGGCGGGTCGAGCGGGCGATGTTCCTGCTCCGCACCACCGACCAGACCGTCACCGACATCTGCATGGCCGTCGGCTTCAGCAGCCTCGGCACCTTCAGCCGGGTGTTCGCCGAGGTCGTGGGGGAGCCGCCGAGCGTCTACCGCCGGCGCGGCCCGCTGGCCCCGGTGCCCAGCTGCTTCGGCATGCGGTGGCTGCGACCGGGCTCGAACGGCGCAGTTTCGGAGAAGCCCGGCGCGGCGCCCCCGCCCTAGCGTTCCGGCCATGTTGAACGCCATCACCATCACCTCCATGTACGTGCTCGACCAGGACGCCGCGCTCGACTTCTACGTCGGGAAGCTCGGCTTCGAGGTCAAGGTCGACCAGCAGTTCGGCCCGATGCGCTTCCTCACCGTCGCGCTGCCCGGCGACCCCGACCACGCGGTGCTGCTGGAGCTGCCGGCCCCGCCCTCGATCAGCGCGGACGTCGCCGAGCAGGTGCGCGACGTGGTCACCAAGGGCGCCGGCGGCGGGCACCTCTTCCTCCGGACGGACGACGCGCACAAGACCCACGCCGAGCTCAGGGAGCGCGGTGTCGACCTGCCCGAGGAGCCGGTCGTGCAGCCCTACGGCATCGACTTCGGCCTCCGCGACCCGTTCGGCAACTCCGTCCGGGTCGCCCAGATGACCCCGCCGCCGTCCGCCTGACGCCGCGGGACGCCTGAGGGGTCGTGCCGGCCGGCGCGGCCCCTCAGGCGGGAGAACGGTGGTGCAGCCAGGAGCGCACCGCCAGCGCGACGACCAGGACGCCGAGGACGACGGCGGTCGCCCAGCCGACGCCGCCGGCCACCTGCGCACCCAGCGCGCGGGCGAGCAGCACGAAGGTGGTCGCCCAGCCGGTGGCGCTGAGCACGATCGCCGGGCCGGCCAGCCGCAGCGGCACCCCCGCGCCGCCGGCCACCCGCGGGGTGAGGGTGCGGGTGACCGCCACCCAGTGCGCCGCCACCACGAGCAGCCCCGCGCCCAGCGACCCCCGGGCGGACAGCCACCGGCGGGCCACCACGACGACCGGGTCGACCCGGGCCCGCAGCCGGCCGTGCCCGGTCGGGGGGAGGGCCCGTCGGCGGTGCCCGCGGGACCAGCCGAGCAGGGCGCCCGCGGCGCTCGCCGGCGCGGCCACCGCGATCGGCAGCCCCGCGGCGGTGCCCGCGGCGCTGGACCAGAGGCCGAGCAGCACCAGCGTCGTCGTGCCGGGCAGCAGGACGCCGACCACGACGCCGGTCTCCAGGAACAGCACCAGCCCGCCGACGGCCAGCACCGCCGCGGCAGGCCAGCTGCCGACGGTGTCGAGCAGCGTCGTCAGCACGGTGCCCTCCCGGGACGGCCGCCCCAGGGACGGTGGCGTCAGGACGCCGTCAAGCTACGCGGCAGCGGCCGTCAGGAACCCGTCAAGAGCGGCTGCCGGCACCCGGCCCGCGCCTAGCGTCGCCGCCCGGACGTGGACGACGACAGGTCGTCCGCCCGGACCGGATGAAGGTGCTCCTGACGTGACCGACGTGGTCTACGTGCTCCTGACGCTGGTGGTCTTCGGACTGCTGGCCCTCGCCGTGCGCGGGGTGGAGCGGCTGTGATGTGGGTCGGGCTCGCGGTCGCCGTGGCGCTGGTGCTCTACCTGCTGGCGTCGCTGCTGTTCCCGGAGCGGTTCTGATGAGCGCCGCGGCAGCCGGCTGGCTGCAGGTCGGCCTGCTGGTGCTGGCGCTGGCCCTGGTGCACCGCCCGCTGGGCGACGCGATGGCCCGGGCGTTCAGCACGGACCCCCCTCTTCCGCCGAAGGCGCGCTCTCGGCGGAACAGCGGGGGGCACTGGCGGGTCGAGCGGCTGGTGTACCGGGCGGTGGGGGTCGACGCCGACGCCGAGCAGCGTTGGCCCACCTACCTGCGCAGCGTGCTGGCGTTCTCGCTGGTCTCGGTGCTGTTCCTGTACCTGCTCCAGCGGGTGCAGCAGTGGCTGCCGCTGGGCAACGGCATGCCCGCGGTCGAGCAGGGCTCGTCGTGGAACACCGCGGTCAGCTTCGTGACCAACACGAACTGGCAGGGCTACGCGGGCGAGTCGACGATGGGCCACCTGGTGCAGATGGCCGGGCTGGCGGTGCAGAACTTCCTCTCCGCCGCGGTCGGCCTGGCGGTGGCGGTCGCCCTCGTGCGCGGGTTCGCCCGGACCCGCACCGACCGGCTGGGCAACGCCTGGGTCGACATCACCCGCGCGGTGACCCGCATCCTGCTGCCGCTGTCGGTGCTGGCGGCCGTCGTCCTGGTGCTGGGCGGGGTGGTGCAGAACCTGGGCTCGGGCACCGAGGCGACGACGCTGTCCGGCGCGACCCAGTTCCTGCCCGGCGGGCCGGTCGCCTCCCAGGAGGCGATCAAGCAGCTGGGCACCAACGGCGGCGGCTTCTTCAACGCCAACTCCGCGCACCCGTTCGAGGGGCCGAGCGCCTGGATCTCGCTGTTCGAGGTCTTCCTGATGCTCGCCGTCCCGTTCTCGCTGCCGCGCACCTTCGGCCGGCTGGTCGGGGACCGGCGGCAGGGGTACGCGATCCTCGGCGTGATGGCCACACTGGCCTCCGCCTCGCTGGCGCTGACCAGCTGGGCGCAGGCCCGGGCCGGGGGAGCCGCGCTGCAGCTGGCCGGCGCCGCGACCGAGGGGCAGGAGGTCCGCTTCGGCGGCCCGCTGTCGGCGCTGTTCGGGACGGCGACCACGCTGACCTCGACCGGGGCGGTCAACTCGCTGCACGACAGCTACACGCCCGCCGGTGGGCTGCTGACGATGTTCGACATGATGCTGGGCGAGGTCGCGCCCGGCGGGGTCGGCTCGGGCCTGTACGGGATGCTCGTGCTCGCCGTCATCGCCGTCTTCGTCGCGGGGCTGATGGTCGGCCGCACGCCGGAGTACCTGGGCAAGAAGCTCGGCCGCCGCGAGATGACCCTCGCCTCGCTGTACGTGCTGGCCACCCCGGCGATCGTGCTCGTCGGCACTGCGGTGGCGATGTCGGTCGACGCCGGGCGCAGCTCGATGCTGAACGACGGCCCGCACGGCCTCTCCGAGGTGCTGTACGCCTTCACCTCGGCGGCCAACAACAACGGCTCGGCGTTCGCCGGGCTGAGCGCTGACACGCCCTTCTACAACGTCGCGCTCGGGCTGGCGATGGCGTTCGGCCGGTTCCTGCCCATCGTGTTCGTGCTCGCGCTGGCCGGCCGGCTCGCCGCCCAGGGCCGCACCCCGGTCACCGCCGGGACGCTGCCCACCCACCGCCCGCTGTTCGTCGGGCTGCTGGCGGCCGTCGTCCTGGTGGTCGTCGGGCTCACCTACTTCCCCGTCCTGTCCCTCGGACCCCTCGCAGAAGGACTGTCATGACCGCGGCGCTCGATCGTCGTCCTCCCGAGGTACGCGCACCCCGCGCACCCCAGCGCGCCACCGTCGACTGGGGCCCGGCCCTGGCCGGCGCGGTGCGCAAGCTCGACCCGCGGGGCCTGGTGCGCCAGCCGGTCGTCTTCGTCGTCTGGGTCGGCTCGGTGTTCTCCACCGTGCTGGCCGTGCTCGACCCGTCGGTGTTCGGCTGGCTGATCACCGGCTGGCTGTGGCTCACGGTGCTGTTCGCCAACGTCGCCGAGGCCGTCGCCGAGGGACGCGGCAAGGCGCAGGCCGACACGCTGCGCCAGGCCCGGCAGACCACCGTCGCGGTCCTGCTCGACGGGTCCGAACGGGCTGCCGCCGACCTGCGCCCCGGTGACCGGGTCGTCGTCGTGGCCGGCCAGGTGGTGCCGGGCGACGGCGACGTCGTCGAGGGCATCGCCAGCGTCGACGAGTCGGCGATCACCGGGGAGTCCGCGCCGGTGATCCGGGAGTCCGGCGGGGACCGGTCCGCGGTCACCGGCGGGACGACGGTGCTGTCCGACCGGATCGTCGTGGAGATCACCAGCAAGCCGGGGGAGACGTTCGTCGACCGGATGATCGCGCTGGTCGAGGGCGCCTCCCGGCAGCGGACGCCGAACGAGATCGCGCTCAACATCCTGCTCAGCTCGCTGACCATCGTGTTCCTGCTGGCCGTCGTGACGCTGCAGCCGCTGGCCGTCTACTCGGGGGCACCGCAGTCGATCACCGTGCTCATCGCGCTGGTCGTCTGCCTGATCCCGACCACCATCGGGGCGCTGCTGTCCGCGATCGGCATCGCCGGCATGGACCGGCTGGTGCAGCGCAACGTGCTGGCGATGAGCGGCCGCGCGGTCGAGGCGGCCGGCGACGTGAACACCCTGCTGCTGGACAAGACCGGCACCATCACGCTGGGCAACCGGCAGGCGTCGGAGTTCCTCGCCGTCGGCGGGGTCCCGGAGGGCGAGGTGGCCGACGCCGCGCAGCTCGCCTCGCTGGCCGACGAGACGCCGGAGGGCCGCAGCATCGTCGTCCTGGCGAAGACGGCGTACGGGTTGCGCGAGCGGTCCGTGGCCGACGCGGTGTTCGTGCCGTTCACCGCGCAGACCCGGATGAGCGGGGTGGACCTGCCCGACGGCCGGCAGCTGCGCAAGGGCGCCGCCGGTGCGGTGCTCACCTGGGTGCGCTCGCTGGACGGTCCGGTGCCGCCGGAGGTGGGGTCGGTCGTCGACGACATCTCGGCCGCCGGCGGGACGCCGCTGCTGCTCGCCGAGTCGGTGGGGGAGCGGGCCCGGGTGCTGGGGGTCATCCACCTCAAGGACGTCGTCAAGGCCGGCATGCGCGAGCGGTTCGAGGAGCTGCGCCGGATGGGGATCCGGACGGTGATGATCACCGGCGACAACGAGCGGACCGCGCGGGCGATCGCGGCGGAGGCCGGGATCGACGACGTGCTGGCCGAGGCGACGCCGGAGGACAAGCTTGCGCTGATCGTCCGCGAGCAGGAGGGCGGCCGGCTGGTCGCGATGACCGGGGACGGCACCAACGACGCCCCGGCGCTCGCCCAGGCCGACGTCGGCGTCGCGATGAACACCGGGACGTCGGCGGCCAAGGAGGCCGGCAACATGGTCGACCTCGACTCCGACCCGACGAAGCTGATCGAGATCGTCGAGATCGGCAAGCAGCTGCTGATCACCCGCGGGTCGCTGACCACGTTCTCCATCGCCAACGACCTGGCGAAGTACTTCGCGATCCTGCCGGCCATGTTCGCCGGGGTCTTCCCGGGGCTGGACACGCTCAACGTGATGCGGCTGCACTCGCCGGAGTCGGCGATCCTCTCGGCCGTCGTGTTCAACGCGCTGATCATCGTGGCGCTGGTGCCGCTGGCGCTGCGCGGCGTGCGCTACCGGCCCTCGTCGGCGTCGGCGATGCTGCGCCGCAACCTGCTGGTCTACGGCGTCGGCGGCGTGCTGCTGCCGTTCGCTGGGATCAAGCTCATCGACCTGCTCGTCTCTCTGATCCCCGGGATCGCGTGATGTCCACCCTCCGTTCGGGCCGCCAGCTGGTGGCCGCCGTCCGTGCCCTGCTGCTGGCCACCGTGGTGCTGGGGCTGGTGTACCCGCTGCTGGTCACCGGGTTCGCCCAGCTGGTGGCGCCCGGCCGTGCCGACGGGTCGCTGGTGCGCGTCGACGGTGCCGTCGTCGGGTCGTCGCTGGTCGGCCAGGCGTTCGTCGACGCGGCCGGCGACCCGCTGCCGCAGTACTTCCAGTCGCGGCCCTCGGCGTCGGGCTACGACGGCGCCGCGTCGGGGGGCTCCAACCTGGGGCCGAACTCGGCGGAGCTGGTCGACCTGGTCGCCGAGCGCCGGGCCGCGGTGGCGTCGTTCAACGGCGTCCCGGCCGCCGACGTTCCGGCCGACGCGGTGACCGCGTCGGCGTCCGGTCTCGACCCGGGCATCTCGCCGGCCTACGCGGCGCTCCAGGTCGCCCGGGTGGCGGCCGACCGCGGGGTGCCTGCCGAGCAGGTGACGGCGCTGGTCGGCGGGGCGACGCACGGCCGCGACCTCGGCGTCATCGGCGCGCCCTGGGTCGACGTCCTGGCGCTCAACCTGGCGCTGGACAGGGAGTTCGGCACGGCGGGCTGAGCGGCTCCCGACACGCGGCGCCCGGGAGGGGACCCCTCGCCGGGCGCCGCCGTGGGGGTCTGTATGGTTGTCAACGGCTCGGACACACCAGACCGGGTCGGCAAGGGGCTGTGGCGCAGCTGGTAGCGCACCACACTGGCAGTGTGGGGGTCAGGGGTTCGAGTCCCCTCAGCTCCACCCCGATGATCAGGCCGTCCTCCTCGGGAGGGCGGCCTGACTCGTTCCCCGCACCCTTCGACGTGCTGGTCCCAGCGGGCCGTGGTCCTCGACCGGCGGGTCGGCCCGGCCCTGGGCATCCTGGTGCAGCGGCAGCGGTGCCGAGGAGCAGGACGTCGACCGGCTCCGGGTCCAACGGAGGGGAACGTGGACGAGTCAGCAGCAGGCGACGGACCCGGCGGCGCGGCCGGTGCGGAGACCCCGTGGGAGCACGAGATCCGGTCCCGGGAGAGGTGGGTCGCCGCGGAGGAGCGGGACGACCGCGCCCAGGACGCCGACCGGCGGGCCGCTGACCGGGACGACGTCGCTCGTGGCCGCGACGAGGCGGCCGACGCGCTGGTGACCGACGCGCGCCGGCGGGAGGAGCTGGCCTACCAGCGGATCCGGGAGATCACCCGGCAGCTCAACGCCTCCGACGTCGAGGAGGCCCGTCAGCACGTGCACCTGCAGCAGGCGGCCGAGGCCGTCCAGGAGGCGATCGACTCGGGTGCCGACGAGCCCCTCCTGGCCCTGCTCCGCGAGGTCCTGCGGCTGCTCGACGTGCAGTTCGCCGACGTCCTCGCCGCCGGCATCCAGCGCTCCGGGCTGCGCGTGGACCTCCAGCACGCCGACCAGTTCCTGGCCGGCGCCGCGGACGACCGCGCGGCCGCGTCCGCGGACCGGGCTGCGGCCGCCTCCGACCGGGCGGCAGCGGCCGGTGACCGCGACAGCGCGCAGACGTCGCGCCGGCAGGCCGCGGTCTACCGCGGTGCCGCCGAGCAACCCGTGACCGAGGGCTGAGCCCCGGGTCGGTCAGCGAGGGCCGGACGCCGGCAGCTCGCCGGTGCGGACCAGCTCCTCGGCGATGCCGCGCAGCTTCGCGTTGGTCCGGCTCGACACCTGGACCAGCAGCTGGAAGGCCTGGTCGGCGGTCAGCCGGTGCCGCTCCATGAGGATGCCCTTGGCCTGGTCGATCACCGCCCGGGACTCCAGGGCGACCTCCAGGTTGCGGGCCAGGTCCCGAGCGGCCTGGTAGTCGTGCATGTTGCCGAGGGCCACCGCCGCGTAGGGCGCGAACATGGTGGCGGCCTCCCGGGCGTCGTCGTCGAAGGCGTGCGCCTGGCGGGCGTAGATGTTCAACGCCCCTGAGACGTCGTCGTCGATGACCAGCGGCACCGACAGCGAGCTGAGGTTGCCGTGCTCGACGGCCCGCCGCATGTAGTCGGTCCACCTCCCCTCGACGCGGGTGTCGGGGACCTCGGTCAGCTCCCCGGTGCTCGCGGCGTGCAGGCACGGGCCGTGGTCGTCGGAGTACTGCTCCTCGTCCAGGGCCACGGCGAGCTGGCCGGTGGAGGCGACGGTGATCCTGCGGTGGCTGTCCTGCACGAAGATCGACGTCTCCGGGGTGCCGGGCATGACCTGCTTGCTCAGGTCGGCGACGGCCTGCAGCACGGACTCCATCGAGTGCTGGCGCAGGGACATCCGGCCGAGCTCGTCGAGGGCCCGCCCGGCCTGGGCGCTGCGAGGTCTGCTGCTGGGCATGGGTCGGCTCCGGTGGTGTGCACCGGGGTGGCGGCCTCGGCGAAGGCCCCGCGATGAGGCCCCGCGAACGTGCGCCGGTTGTGCGACGCGTCCAACACCGTCAACCTACTCCCGATCGGGCCGCCCGCCGGTGGTTCGCGCCGCGGACTGGCACTCGGTTCCGGATGAGCGGACAGTCAGCGGCACGTTGGTCGCCCGAGCCTGGGCGCCTGGCCAGGTCTGGCCAGTGCAGCAGCTCGCTGGCCAGACCGCCCACCGGGACCCCTCGCGGACGCCGCCGGTGGGCAGCCTCCCTCACCAGCCGACGGCGCCGTGCCGGTCGGTGAAGGTGCCGGTCGGTCCGTCCGCGCCGATGGACGCCATCGCCACGATCGCGTCGGTGCCCTCGGTGACCGTCTGCGGACCGGAGTGGCCGTTGAAGTCCGTCGCGGTGTAGCCCGGGTCCACGGTGTTCACCCGCAGCTCCGGGAGGAACTGCGCGTACACGGAGGTGAGCATGTTGACCGCCGCCTTGCTGGCCGAGTAGCCGAGCGTCGGCAGCGAGTGCTCGATGCGCGTCTCGTCGGACCGGACGGTGAACGAGCCCAGCCCGCTGGTCACGTTCACGACCACCGGCGCCGCCGACTCGCGCAGCAGCGGGAGGAAGGCGTGCGTCGTCCGGACGACGCCCACCGTGTTGGTGTCCAGGACGGCCAGCACGGCCGGTCCGTCGAACTCGTCGATCGCGGCGAAGGGCCCCGAGATGCCGGCGTTGTTGACCAGCACGTCCAGGCCGCCGAAGCGCTCGCGCACCTCCTTCGCCGCCGCGGCCACCGACTCGTCGGAGGTCACGTCGATCTCCACCCACTCCACGCCCAGCTCCTCGGCCGCCCGCTGCCCGCGCTCGGCGTCGCGGGCGCCGATGACCACCCGGTGCCCGCCGTCCCTCAGCCGGCGGGCCGTCTCGTAGCCCAGGCTCTTGTTGCCACCGGTGATCAATGTCGTCGTCATGGCCACGACTCTCACCCCGTCCGGGCGGTACCCGGTGGGCCCGTTCGACCGTATGACCAGCAGTACCACCCAGACCGGGTCCCGGTGGACGACGATGGGCGCATGGTCGATCGAGGGGACTTCGCCGCACTGCTGCGCGCCTGGCGGGAGCGTCTGCAGCCGGCGGCGGTCGGCTTCCCCGCCGGCAACCGGCGCACCAGCGGCCTCCGCCGCGAGGAGGTCGCCCTGCTGGCCGGGGTGTCGGTCGACTACCTCGTCCGGCTCGAGCAGGGGCGCGCGGAGCGGCCCTCGGCGCAGGTCGTCGCCTCGCTGGCCCGGGTGCTGCAGCTGTCGGACCTCGAACGCGACCAGCTGCACCTCGCCGCCGGCCTGCCCGCCCCGCTGCCCAGCGCCGTCCCGACGCACATCCCCGCCAGCGTGCAGCGGCTGCTGGCCCGGCTGCCGGACGTCGCGGTCGGCGTCTGGACCGCACACTGGACGCTGCTGACCGCCAACGCCGCGTGGGTGGCGTTGCTCGGGCCGATGCGCCCCGGCTTCAACCTGGTCCTCGCCCAGTTCGCCGGCACCGCACCGCAGGTCGTCTGGGACCCCGACGAGCACGAGAGGCACGAACGCGCGCTCGTGTCCGACCTGCGGACGGCGCTCATCCGCTACCCCGACGACCCGTCGCTGCGGACGCTGCTGGCCGAGCTCCGGGCGTCCGACCGGTTCGCGCAGCTGTGGGCCGAGGGCACCGTCGTCGAGCACCGGTTCCAGTCGAAGACCTTCGTGCACCCGCTCGTCGGCGAGGTGACGCTGGACTGCGACGTCCTCACCGCTATCGGCACCGACCTGCGCATCGTCGCCTACACCGCGGAGCCCGGCACGGAGGACGCGTCCCGGTTCGACCTGATCCGGACGGTGGGGCTGGCCGAGGTCACCTCGACCTGACCGCCGGCGGCGGAGGCCGACAGCGACGAGAGCAGGGAGAGGGCCTCGGCCGACCGGGAGCCGGGTTCGGCCTGGTAGACGACCAACACCTGGTCCTCGGCGTCCGCGACGGTGAACTTGTCGTAGCGCAGCTCCAGGTCGCCGACCTGCGGGTGCCGCAGCCGGTAGGTGCCGCCGCCGGGGTGGCGGCGCACGTCGTGCCGCGCCCACAGCCGCCGGAACAGCTCGCTGCGGACCGACAGCTCGCCGACCAGCTCGGTCAGCCGCGGGTCGTGGACGTCCGGGCCCGCGGCGCGACGGAGGACGGCGACCAGCTCGGCGGCCGTCGCCTCCTGCTCCGGCCCGACGTGGTGGGCGCCGGGGTCGAGCAGGACGGCGCGGAGCAGGTTGGTGCCCGGGGTGAACAGCGGGGACAGCGACACGGCCAGCGGGTTGGCGGCGAGCACGTCGAGGTGGCGACCCTGCACGAAGGCGGGCGTCCGTTCCCACGCCCCCAGTAGCTGCGCGATGCTCGGGCGGAGCACCTCGGTGCGGCGCTGCGTGCGCCGCCGCCGGGGCGCGGGGTCCGCGAGGTCGTGCAGGTGCGCCGTCGAGGCGGCGTCCAGGCCGAGCGCGCGGGCGACCGCGTCGAGCACCTGCGCCGACGGGTGCCGGTCGCGGCCCTGCTCCAGCCGGGTGTAGTACTCGGAGCTGATGCCCGCCAGCATCGCCAGCTCGTCGCGGCGCAGTCCGGCGACCCGGCGGGAGCCGGTCGCCGTGATCCCGACGTCCTCAGGGCGCACCTGCTCGCGGCGGGCGCGCAGGTACTCACCGATCAGGTTCTCCGCCACCGCTCGACCATAGGTCGGCGCGGCCCCGGACCGGGTGGCCCTGCCGGCACCCCTCTCGGCAGGGACCTGGCTCGGGTGCTGCGGCTCGCGGAGGGTCGGGGCATGACACTGACCTGGCTCATCACGGGGGTGAGCAGCGGCTTCGGCCGGGAGCTCGCCGAGCAGCTCCTGGCCGGCGGCGACCGCGTCGCCGGCACCGTGCGGCGGCCCGACGCGGTCGCCGACCTCGTCGAGACGTACGGCGACGCCTTCTCCGTCCACCCCCTCGACCTCACCGAGACCGACCGGATCCGCGAGGTCGTCGACGCCGCGCAGGCCCGGTTCGGCCGGCTGGACGTGGTGGTCAGCAACGCCGGCTACGCGGTGTTCGGCGCGGCGGAGGAGCTGACCGACGAGCAGGTGACCCACCAGCTCGACACCAACCTGCTCGGCTCGATCCAGCTGATCCGCGCCGCGCTGCCGCACCTGCGGTCTGCCGGTGGCGGCCGCGTCCTCCAGCTCTCGTCGTCGGCGGGGCAGGTGGCCTGGCCCGGCTCGTCGCTCTACAACGCCACCAAGTGGGGTGTCGAGGGCTTCTGCGAGGCGCTCGCCGCCGAGGTCGCACCGTTCGGCATCGGGGTCACCATCGTCGAGCCGGGCGGGGCGCGCACCGACTTCGGCCACGGCGGGCTGCGCTTCGCCGAGCCGCTGGACGCCTACGACGGCTCACCCGCCGCGGCGGTGCGCGCCTTCCGCGACGGCGGACCTCCGGGGGTGGTCGGCGACCCGGCGCGGATGGCCGCAGCGATGATCGCCAGCGTCGACCAGAGCCCGGCGCCGCTCCGGCTGGTGCTGGGGAGCGACGCGTGGACCGCGGTGACCCAGGTGCTCGAGGCCCGGCTCGCGGCCGTGCGCCCGCAGCGGGACGTCGCCTTCTCCACCGACGCCTGAGGTCGCCCTGTCCGGGCCCGGACGGGGTGGCAACCTGGAGCCGTGGTGTCGGTGGTGGTGATCGGCGGGGGAGTGCTCGGGACGTCGGCCGCGGCGCAGCTGGCGGCACGTGGAGCTGGCGTCACGCTGGTCACCGACGGCCGGCTGGCGAGCGGTGCGTCCGGGCGGTCGCTGTCCTGGCTGAACTCCGCCGGCGCCCACCCGCCCGCCTACCACCGGCTGCGGGCGCTCGGGCTCGAGCGGTACCGGGCGCTTGCGGACGCCTCCGTGCGCTTCGACGGCGGGCTGCGCTGGGGCGACGGCGTGCGGGAGTCGTTCGAGCACCAGCGCACCACCGGCTACCCGGCCGAGTGGCTCCTGCCCGAGGACGTCGCCCGTCGGGTGCCCGGGGTCGCTCCGGCCGCCATCCCGGCCGAGGGCGCCCTGCTCAACCCCGGCGAGGGCTGGGTCGACCTGCCGTCGCTGGTCGACGAGCTGGTGCACGACCTGGTCGACGCCGGGGGAGAGCTGCGCACCGACGCCGGCCGCTGCGCGCCGGTCGTCTCCGGCGGCCGGGTGACCGGCGTCCGCACCGGCGACGGATCGGTGCACGGAGCCGATGCCGTCCTGCTCGCCACCGGCGCCGCCGTCCCCGCCGGCCTCGCCGAGCTCGGCGTCGACGTCCCGGACGGGACGACGAACGCGCTGCTGGTCCGCACGCCGCCGGTCGACCACCGGCTGCGCGCGGTTCTCAACACCCCGCGGGTCGCGGTCCGACCGGCGCCCGGCGGCGGCCTGGTGCTCGACGCCGGCTGGGCGGAGGAGGAGGTGGTCGCCCGCGACGACGGCACCTTCGAGGTCCGCGACTCGACGGTCGAGGGCCTGCTGCGGGAGGCGTCGGCAGTGCTCGCCGGCCACCCCGTGCTGAGCGCCGAGTCGTGCGGCGTGGGCCGGAAGCCCATCCCCGGCGACGGGTACCCGGTGCTCGGTGCCGTGCCCGGGGTCGACGGCCTGCACGTCGCCTTCACGCACAGCGGCGCCACCCTCGGTCTCATCGCCGGCGAGCTGCTCGCCGAGGAGATCGTCACCGGTGCCCCCAGCCCGCTGCTCGACGACTTCCGCCCCGACCGCTTCACCGCCTGACCACCGCGCCCCCTGCCCCCTGGCCGCCAAAGGCGCGTTTTCGGAGGCCGCCAAAGGCGCGCTTTGGGTGGTCCGGCCCCGTTCTGGGTGCCCTGTCACGGGCGTCTGCGGACTTGTGGACAGGCGCCTGACCTGGGGATTCAGGTCGTGAGGCGGTCATTTTTCCGCTAGACTTCGTACAGGTGTTCGAAGACATGGCGGGAGGTGTCCGGTGGGCGAATTGCAGTCCGCGCTCGACGCCCTCGCTGCTGAGGACCTTTTCTCTCTGCCGCCGGGTGCGGTCCTGGCGCGCACGGCGGCGCTGCTGCAACTGGCCAATCGGGTCGCCGCGGAGCTGACCCGCACCGTCCGGCACGCTGACGCCACCGGCGCGGCTGAGCATGACGGCAAGAAGACCGCGCAGTCCTGGCTGCGCGGGCACGGCCATCTCACCCCCGGCGAAGCCGGCCGGATGGTGCGCTCAGGTCGGGCCTTGGAGCATCTGCCGGCCACCGCGGCGGCGTTTGCCGAGGGCACGGTGACCGCGTCTCAGGTGGCGGCGATCGCGCCGATCGCGGACGACGCGGCGCGGGCCGCCGCCGACGCGCAGGGCGTGGACCTGGGCGTCATCGACCAGGCGCTGGTCGTTGTCGCGCACAGTGAGTCCCACGCGCGGTTGCAGCAGGTGGTGCACCACTACCGGGAGGCCCTGGACCCCGACGGGGCCGAGCCCGACCCCACCGAGGGACGGCGGTTCACTGTCACTCGGCACGCTGATGGCAGCGGGACGGGTCGGTTCGACCTGGATGCGGTCGGGATCGAGAAGGTGCTGGCCGGGATCGAGTCGATCGTGCAGGCCTCCCGCCCCAAGGGCGATGACCGGACCCGGGCCCAGCAGCAGGCCGATGCCCTGGTGCAGCTGGTCGACAACCAGTTGGCCGCCGGGAACCTGCCGACGCTGCGGACCCAGAAGCCGCACGTGGTGCTCGGCCTGGACATGGACGACTTCGTCGACCCCGCCACCGGCCCCGGTGCGGCCCGCACCGGGTTCGGGTCGCAGATCTCGGCCGCGCGGGCCCGCTGGCTGGCCTGCGACGGCAGCATCTCCCGCATCGTCATGACCCCCGACGGGGAGCTCCTCGACCTCGGCCGAGACCACCGCGTGGTCACTCCTGGTCTACGGAAGGCGGTGGAGCAGCGGGACCGGCACTGCGTGTTCGCCGGATGCGACGCCCCGACGCACTGGTGCGACGTCCACCACCTCATCCACTGGATCAACGGCGGGGAGACCAGCCTGGACAACTCCGGGCTGCTCTGCGAACGCCACCACACCAAGGTCCACCACGGGTTCCGGATCGAACGAGATCCCGGCGGGCGATGGCACACCTGGCGCCCCGACGGCACCGAGATCCTCATCGGACCACCGCTCCTCATCTGATCGACCCGGCCGGATGGCCACGTAGGGCATACGCTCCGCCGGCTGGTGGTGCGCAACCCAACGTGAGGAGCTCGCTGTGTCCGAGTTGTCGGTGGTCGCGGTGCTCGTCGCCAAGGACGGTCAGGAGGACCTGGTGCGCCAGGCGCTCACCGCCCTGGTCGCCCCCACGCTGGCCGAGGAGGGCTGCCTCGGCTACGAGCTGTTCGAGTCCGCTGCCACGCCCGGCACCTTCGTCACGCAGGAGCGCTGGCGCGCGCAGGGCGACCTCGACGCCCACCTCCAGACCGAGCACGTGCAGGCGGCGCTGGGCGCCGCCGGGGACGCGCTCGCCGCGGCCCCCGCGATCCACCCGCTGATCCCGGTCTCCTGAGGCCGGGTCGCCCGCCGGCTGACCCGCCGGGGTGATCCCGCGGAGCGCGGCACAGCCGGTGGGACGACACTGGTTCGTCGTGCAACCAATGAGTGACTCGTGACCGAGTCCGTCGCCACCCCGGAGGCCGCGGAGGACGCGCAGCCCCCGCACCGGTCGCGGTCGGCGCACGCCGGGCGGGGACTGGTCCTCGCCGCGCTCGGCATCGTGTTCGGCGACATCGGCACCAGCCCGCTCTACGCCCTGCAGACCGTCTTCTCCATCGACGACGGCGCCGTGCAGCCCACGCCGGGTGACGTCTACGGCGTCATCTCGCTGATGTTCTGGTCGATCACGCTGATCGTGTCGATCAAGTACGTCGGCGTCGTGATGCGCGCCGACAACGACGGCGAGGGCGGCGTCATGGCCCTGGCCGCGCTCGCCCGCCGGCTCTACGGCGACCGCGGTCGACCGACGAAGTGGCTGCTGCTCATCGGCGTCGTGGGGGTCTCGCTGTTCTACGGCGACTCGGTCATCACCCCGGCCATCAGCGTGCTGTCGGCGGTCGAGGGGCTCGAGGTCGCGGCGCCGAGCCTGAGCCACGTCGTCCTGCCCATCGCGGCCGTCATCCTCACCCTGCTCTTCGCCGCCCAGCGGTTCGGCACCGGCCGGGTCGGCCGGCTGTTCGGGCCGGTCACCGCGCTGTGGCTCGCCGCCCTGGCGGTGGGCGGGCTGAGCGAGGTGCTCCCGCACCCGGAGGTGCTCAAGGGGCTCTCGCCGACCTACGCCCTGCTCTTCGTCATCGACCACCCGGGGATCGCGTTCGTCGCCTTCGGCGCCGTCGTCCTGGTGATCACCGGGGCCGAGGCGCTCTACGCCGACATGGGGCACTTCGGCCGCCAGCCGATCCTCAAGGCCTGGTTCTTCCTCGTCTTCCCGGCTCTGGTGCTCAACTACCTGGGCCAGGCGGCGCTGATCCTGCACCACCCCGGTGCCGCCACCAACCCGTTCTTCCTGCTGTTCCCGCACTGGGCGCGCATCCCCATGGTCGTGCTCGCCACCGCGGCGACGGTGATCGCCAGCCAGGCCGTCATCTCCGGTGCCTTCTCGCTGTCCCGGCAGGCGATGCAGCTCGGGCTGCTGCCGCCGCTGACGGTGCGGCAGACCTCGGAGGAGGAGAGCGGCCAGATCTACCTGCCCGGCGTCAACGCGATCCTGTTCGTCGGGGTGCTCGTGCTGATGCTCAGCTTCCGGTCCTCCGAGCGGCTCGCCACCGCCTACGGCGTCTCGGTCACCGGCGCGCTGGTCGTCGACACGCTGCTGCTGCTCATCGTCGCCCGGGTGCTGTGGCACTGGCAGCCGTGGAAGCTCGCCCTCGCCGCGGTCGCGTTCGGCGGGGTGGAGCTGGTCTTCCTCGCCGGCAACCTGTCCAAGGTGCTGCACGGCGGGTGGCTGCCGCTGCTCATCGCCGTCCTGGTCTTCACCGTGATGACCACCTGGCGGCGCGGCCGGGAGATCGTCAGCGCGAACCGCCGCACCATGGAGGGGTCGCTCGCCGACTTCGTCGAGGAGGTCCGGCACCACGGCAAGCCCCGGGTTCGCGGCGTCGCGGTGTTCCCGCACCCCAGCAAGGAGACCGTGCCGCTCGCGCTGCGGGCCAACGCCCAGCACAACCACGTGCTGCACGAGACGGTGGTCATCGTGTCGATGGGTGCGGCCAACGTGCCGCACGTGCCGCTGGAGGACAGGCTCGCCGTCGACGACCTCGGCTACGAGGACGACGGCATCCAGCACCTCTCGGTGACGCTGGGGTTCGCCGACCCGCCGGACCTGCCGGCGGCGCTCCGCCAGGCGCACGCCGCCGGGATGATCGAGCCGCCGAACGCCGACCTGGACGACGCCTCCTACTTCCTGTCCCGCGGGTCGATCCGCCGGACGCCGGCACCCGGCATGGCGCCCTGGCGCAAGGCGCTGTTCGTCGGGCTCGCGCACACCGCGGCCAACCCGGCCGCCTACTTCGGCCTGCCGCCGGACTCCACGGTGACGATGGGCAGCGACGTCGAGGTCTGACCGCACCCTCGTGGCACAAACTGCCACGAGGGTGACAGAGTCGGGCAGGCAGCCGCCGCACCGACCCTGGAGGAGAACCCGATGACCACCCCGGTCCCCGAAGCGCCCGTCCCGCACGACCCGATCGCCCGCCGGTTCGAGGGCAAGGTCGCCTTCATCACCGGTGCCGCCCGCGGCCAGGGGCGGGCCGAGGCCGTCCGCCTGGCGGCGGAGGGGGCGGACATCATCGCCGTCGACATCGCCGCCCAGGTGCCGGAGACCCAGTACGCGGGCTCGACGCCGGAGGACCTCGCCGAGACCGTCCGCCTGGTCGAGGCGCTGGACCGCCGGATCGTCGCCTCGCAGACCGACATCCGCGACTACGACGCCCTCAAGACGGCGCTGGACGCCGGGGTGGCCGAGCTGGGCCGGCTGGACGTCGTCATCGCCAACGCCGGGACGACGACCGCTGCCCGGGCCTGGGAGATCGACGCGGCGCACTGGGCCGAGCAGATCGACACCAACCTGAACGGGCCCTTCCACACCGCCAAGGCGGCCATCCCGATCATGATCGAGCAGGGCACCGGCGGCGCGATCGTGTTCACCAGCTCGGTCGCCGGGCTGCGCGGCCTGCCCTACCTGGCCGGCTACGTGGCCGCCAAGCACGGGGTCACCGGGCTGGCCAAGACGCTGGCCAACGAGCTGGCCGAGTACCGGATCCGGGTGAACACCGTGCACCCGCACGGCGTGCAGACCGGCCTGACCGTGCCGGAGCTGTTCCCGATGATCCAGGACGCCAGCCCGACGCTGAGCACGCTCTACATGGGCCAGCTCCCGGACCCGGTCAGCCAGGCCGACGACATCGCCGCCGCCGTGGCCTGGCTCGCCTCGAACGAGGCCCGGCACGTGACCGGCATCCAGCTGCCGGTGGACCTGGGCCGCACCAACCGCTGAGCCGGGTGCGCGGCCGACCCCCGGGTCGGCCGCGCGATCCCCTCGTCAGGCGGCGCGCCGGCCCAGCTGGACCGTGAGCACCACCGCCGTCGTCAGGGCGAGGAGGCCGACCACCAGGACCGCCAGCACGACGCCGCGGGACGCGAGGTCGCCTGCGTCGAGGACCAGGAAGGCCAGCCAGCCGGTCGCGCCGGCGGTGAGGCCCACCCCGGTCTTCTGCGTCCCGTTCACCCGAGCAGCAGGAGCACGGCCACGGCCAGTGCGTTGTAGGTCGCGTGAACCATGATCCCGGGCGTCAGCCGCCCGGTGATCCGGACCAGGTGGCAGTTGACCAGGCCCAGGACGCCGACCGAGCAGGCCAGCGTGATGGCACCGGCGACGGTGTCGACCTCGTAGACGTGGAAGGCGCCGAAGAGCAGCGTCGACAACCCGGCGGCCGGCCAGAAGCCCATCCGGTGCATGAAGCTGCGCAGCAGCAGGCCGCGGAACATCAGCTCCTCGGCGATCGGCGCCAGGACGACGGCCACCACGACCAGCACGACGATCGAGACGATGCTGCCGTCGCCGCCGGTGAGGTTGCTCGCCTCCGCCAGCGCCGTGCCGCCGGTGAGCGCCAGGGCCACCACGCTGACCACCGTGCGGCCGAGGTAGGCGAACCCGACGCCGGTGATCCACGGCAACCAGTCCGACCGGCGCACCCGGTCCAGGCCGAGGGTCCGCGACCAGCCGCCGCCCCGCGCGACCAGCGGCCGGGCGAAGGCGACGAGCACCGCCAGCAGCACCAGCTCGAGGCCGATGGACAGCGCGGCGACGCCGATCGTGCGGCCGGTGCCCCGGTCGGGCAGTGCGCCCGCGAGGAAGCCGGAGCCGACGATCAGCGCCGCCAGGCTGACCAGCGGCCCGAGCCAGCTGCGCACGCCCCAGGACTGCGGCGCCGTCTGCCGGGCGGTGCGGATCTGCTCGTCGAGCACGGTCCGCTCGATCAAGGACCGGCGCTGCTGGGGGACCGGGTCCGCGGCCCTGACGACCTCGGCGCTCACGGTGCCGGAACCGGTCGGGCGGTCAGTTGGTGATCGCCACCGCGTAGAGCACCATGACGACGAGGTCGGCGATGCCGAGGACGATCGCCGCGATGGACATGCCCTTGTGGCCGGCCCCGCGGTTGGCCCGGGAGAGCCCGATGCCACCGAAGATGATCGCGAGCGGTCCGAGGACGATCGGCAGGAAGAGCAGCCCGACGAGGCCGCAGACGAGGCCCGCGATGGCCAGGCCGTTCCCGACGTTGTTGTTCTGGGTGGTGCCCTGGGGCCCGGTGTGGCCGGCGCTGTGCGTCATGACGTCCTCTTCTCGGCTGCCGCGGCGGACTGCCGCGGACGTCATCTACCCACAGTGACGGCCGTCCCAGTCTCGTTTCACCCGATCGTGTGACGGAAGGGCCGCTGGTCAGCAGGTTCGTCACGATCGGCCGCACGGATGAGGTGACGGAGCGTCAAGACGGGCCCCGCGCGCCTGCGGACCCACCCCTTCGAGGGAGACGGCGCCGCTCGCCGTCCAGTGAGGGGGCCGGCGTCCCGACCATCCGGGCATGTACACCTACCGCGCGACGGTCACGTTGCCCTTCTCCCACCGGGAACGAGCCATCGCCGCGCTGCGGCAGGAGGTGGTCCGCCTGTCGACCGCCGAGCGCGGCCTGGAGGAGCCGGACTGGACGACGATGAGCATGACCGGCCCCGAGGAGATGTACGGCCCGCGGGGCGAGGTGCTCTACGAGTACCGGGGCACCGTCAAGGGCCGCAACCACGCCGAGCGGCGCGCCGGCCGGACCTGACCGTCGGCAGCCTCTCCCACCCCGGTTCGCTCACGCACGCGACCCGTCCGTTCACAGCACGTAGCGCGACCCGCGCGCCGGTCACTCTCCGACCGTCGCGCTGTTGACCTGTGACTCTCCGCCGATCAGAGTCTGCCGTTCAGCGCATCGGGGGTCCCCCGTGCGGTGGCAGTCGATGACCTTGGGTCACCGTCGGAGCCTCGGCGGGGTGCGGAGGGCGTGGTGGAGAGCACCGCCGAGCAGCGGTCTGCCGCTGCTGCGCGCTGCCCGTCCCACCCCGGCCGCACGACCCGGCGGACGACGTCCTGGGTCCGCCGCCTCCTCCTGCTCGGCGCGCTCCTGGCCGGTCTGTGGCTCGCCGGGGTCGGCACCGCACAGGCCGACGAGGCGACCACCGGCACCGGCTCGGCGGCGGTCGAGACCCCGGGTGCACAGGTCCCGGAGGCCCCACCCGCGCCGTCGCCCGCACCGGACGAGGAGGACGCCCCGCCGGCCGTGGCGGACGACCCGGCACCCACCCCGCCCGACGCCGACGAGCCGGAGCTCCCGGTCACTGACCCGGTCGAGACGCCGGCCCCGGACGCCGGGTCGGAGGACACCACCGATCCCGGTCCCGGCGAGACCACCGACCCGCCCGCCGACCCGGCCCCGGGCAGCACGCCTGCGCCGACCGTGCCGGTGCCGACCGTGCCGGTGCCGACCGTGCCGCTGCCCACGGTGCCCGTGCTCACCGTGCCGGCTCCGGTGAGCCCGGCGCCGGTCGACCCGACGGGCGGCAGCGGCCAGCCCGTGACCGCGCCGGGAACCAGCGTCGGGAGCCCTTCCTCGCCGCCGCCCGCCACGACCGGCTCAGCTCCGGTCCCCGGGACCGCCATCCCGGTCGTGCCCACCGTTCCGGTCGTCGGCGCCCCCACCACGGCGACCCCGACGGTCCCCCTCCCGGCCGTGACGTCCCCGACCCCGCCCGTCGTCGTCCCGTCGGCCGCCGACCCTGTCCCGAGCTGCGCGAGCGCCGCGGTCACCACCACGACGACCACCGCCGCCACCGCGGGGACGGCGACCACCACCACCGCCGCCGGCACCCCGGTCAGCTGCCCAGCAGCGGCGACCACCGCGGCCGCCGAGCCGGCCGCCGAGCCAGCCGCCGCGACGAACACCGAGGTCCCGTCCACCACCGCGTGCACTGCACCGGCCGGGCCGCCGGCGAGCGACGAGCCGAGCAGCTGCCCCGCGCCTGCTCCCGCTCCGACCGCCGCCGCCCCCTGCAGCGCCCCGCCCGCCGCGGCGCCCGCCGAGCACGGGGTCCCGGGCGTGCTCGTCGGCGAGCCGGTCACCCAGCTGCGGCAGGCGCCGGCCGAGCAGCACGCCGTCCGGACGCACGAGACCCGGGGCCAGGGCACCGGGCACCATCCCGCCGGAGCGGGCGCTCCCGCGCCGCAGGGTGACCTCGCCCCACCGGTCGACGCCCCGAAGCCCATCCCGGCGCCGCTGCCGCAGGCGCCCCCGCCGCCGCCACCGGCGCTGCCGACGCCCACCACCGGGTCGACCTCCTGCGGGAGCGTCCGCGCGTCCGACGGTGGAGCCGACAAGAGCACCGGCATCGACCTGCCCGTGGTGGTGCTGACCGCGAGCGACAGCGACGAGCTCGGCGGTCAGCTGCGCCCGGCCACCGGCCGCAGCCTCGCCGTCGTCGGCACCGCCGAGGACCCGGCGGTCGCGCCGGACTGACCCGGCCCCTGGGCCCGGTGCGTCCGCACCCGCCCGGCCGAGATCCGTCGTCCCGAGAACAGCGTGTCCGCCGCTGCTCCTGCGCGGCCCGACAGCGCCCGCCTGCCCGTCCCCGACCGGCTCGGCGCGCGCCGCACCCCACCTCTCGTCTCCTCCACTCCCACCGCTCCCGCGCGACCGGCGACTGACCGGTCCGCGCTCCGGGCGAAGGAAGGCCAGCCATGTCCCGGTCCCCAGTCGATCTGACCAACGCCGAAGAAGCCCGGTACGCCGACGTGCCGAGCACCGTGGACGACCCGTCGCGCACCGCCCCGCCGACCGACCGGCCGGTGCCGCCGCCGGCGACCGGCACGACGGTGACGCTCGAGCAGGACCTCACCGGGCGGCAGCCGCGGGTGAGCGTGATCATCCCGACCTACAACGAGGCGAAGAACCTGCCGCACGTCTTCGCCCGGCTGCCGCTGGACGTGCACGAGGTGATCGTCGTGGACGGTCGGAGCGTCGACGACACCGTCTCGGTCGCCCGCTCGCTGCGGTCCGACGTCCAGGTCGTGCTGCAGAACCGGATGGGCAAGGGCAACGCGATGGCCTGCGGATTCGCCGCCGCCACCGGTGACGTGGTCGTCATGCTGGACGCCGACGGCTCCGCCGACCCGGGGGAGATCACCCGGTTCGTCGACGCGCTGGTCGCCGGCGCCGACTTCGCCAAGGGCACCCGGTTCGCCGAGGGCGGTGGGTCCAGCGACATCACCCCGCTCCGGCGGTGGGGCAACCGCTGGCTGAACCGGCTGGCCAACGCCCTGTTCGGGACCGGGTACACCGATCTCTGCTACGGCTACAACGCCTTCTGGCGGGACTGCCTCGACCACCTCGCGCTCGACCCCCGGTTCGAGGTCGGCGGCGGCAAGCAGTGGGGTGACGGCTTCGAGATCGAGACGATCATCAACACCCGGATGGCGCTGGCCGGCGCGCGGATCACCGAGGTGCCCAGCTTCGAGCACCCGCGGATCCACGGCACCAGCAACCTGAACACCTGGCGGGACGGCGCCCGGGTGCTGCGCGCGCTGCTCATCGAGCGGGCGGACCGGGAGCGGCTGGTCCCGCGGGGAGTCCTCGGTCGGCGGCCGGTGGCACCGGGGCGGGTGCCGGCGGCGTCCGGGCAGGGGAGCGGTGCTGGCCGGCGCCGCTCGGCCTGACGGGCCGCGGGACGGCGGCTCGCGGACGTCGCCGCGCCGACACCGGGCGGTCATCCGCGGCCGTTACGCTCCCGGCACCTCGCGACGCCACCAGGACGGGAGCCCTCCATGGACGCCGGTGCGGACACCCTGCAGAAGGCGCTGCAGATCAACCTCGACCCCCGCTGGTACGGGACGATCGCGGAGATCGGGGCCGGCCAGGAGGTCGCCCGGTGGTTCTTCCGGGCGGGCGGCGCGGCCGGTACGGTCGCCAAGTCGATGTCCGCCTACGACATGGCGGTCAGCGACGCGGTGTACGGCAAGTCCGACCGCTACGTCTCCAAGGGCCGGCTGCAGGCGATGCTCGACCACGAGTTCGAGCTGAACCTGGACCGGCTCAGCGAGGCGCGCGGGGACGAGACGGCGTTCTTCGCCTTCGCCGACACCGTGGTGGCGCGCAGCTACCGGGGCGGGAACGAGTGCCACGGCTGGATGGGCGTGAAGTTCCAGGCCTCGCCCCGGGACGAGGCCAGCCAGGTGATCGTGCACGTCCGGATGCTCGACGACGAGGCAGCGCTGCAGCAGGAGGCGCTGGGCGTGGTGGGGGTCAACCTGCTGCACGCCGCGTTCTTCCAGCACCACGAGCCCGAGCGGCTGGTGGAGAGCCTCCTCGACCGGCTCACCACCGGGCGGATCGAGATCGACATGATCGAGCTGCGCGGCATCGAGTTCCGCGCGGTGGACAACCGGCTGATCGCGCTGAAGCTGGTCCAGCTGGGGCTCAGCGGCGCGGCCATGTTCGGTCCCGACCGGCAGGTGCTGCAGCCCAGCGAGGTGCTGCGGAAGCGGGCGATCCTGGTCGAGCGCGGCAGCTTCCGCCCGCCCACGGTGGTCAACATCGACATGCTCGAGGCGGCCGGGGAGAAGTTCGCCGAGGACCCGGAGGTCGCCGGGCGGGACGTCCTGGTGCTGACCGAGCTGACCATGGCCAACCTGCGCGCCGGCGGCGACGCCGTCGACCGGCGGGACTTCCTCGCTCGCGCCGACCTGCTGGCTGCGTGCGGGATGACCGTGCTGATCTCGGACTTCGCCGCCTACCACCGGCTGGCCGCCTACCTGAGCTGGCGCACCGACGGGCGGATCGGCATGGTCATGGGCGTCCCCAGCCTCATCGACCTGTTCGACGAGCCGTCCTACGCCCCGCTGCCCGGCGGCATCCTGGAGGGCTTCGGCCGGCTGCTGAAGAACGACCTGCGGCTGTACGTCTACCCGATGCTCCGGGACGGCGAGGTGGTCACCGTCGACACCGTCCGCGTCGCCGAGGAGCTGCAGCCGCTCTACGACTACCTGGCCCGGCGCGGCAGCTTCGTGGGCCTGGACAACTACAAGCCGGACTACCTGCCGATCCTCAGCCGGGACGTGCTCAAGCGGATCCCCACCGAGGACGAGTCCTGGGAGTCGATGGTCCCGCCGGCGGTGAGCGGCCTGATCCGCAAGCGCGGCTTCTTCGGGTACCAGCGCGAACGCTGACCCGGCGGCTCAGCCGCCGGCGAAGAGCCGGACGGCGGCCTCGTTGAAGGCCGGGATGTCGCCGGGGTCGCGGCTGGTGACCAGGTTCCCGTCGACGCACACCTCCTGGTCGACCACGGTGGCGCCGCCACGGCGCAGGTCGCCGCGGATGCTCGGGTAGGAGGTCAGGGTGCGGCCGGACAGCGTGCCGGCCTCCAGCAGGGTCCACGGGGCGTGGCAGATCGCGGCGACCGGCTTGCCGGCGTCCATGAACGCCTTCACGAAGGCCAGCGCGTCGTCGTCCTGCCGCAGGGTGTCGGGGTTGACCGCGCCACCGGGGAGCAGCAGCCCGTCGTAGTCGTCGGGGGAGACGTCGCTGACCAGCGCGTCGACCGGGAACGTCGTCGACGGGTGGATGTCACCCTCGACCGCCTGGACCGCGCCGTCCTCGACGCCGTCGGGGACCGACAGCAGGTGCGTCGTCGCGCCCGCGGCCTCGACGGCCTTGCGCGGCTCCTCCAGCTCGACCTGCTCGACGCCCTTGGCGGCGAGCACCGCGATCCGCTTGCCGGTGAGTTCAGCCATGGGCCGGTCCTGCCCGGGGACGGCGCGGCGTCAAACGCACGGACGGCGGGGTGGCGGACGCCGGCTCAACGGTCCAGCCACTCCCGGACGGCGGCCCGCAGGAAGGCGTGGTCGTCGGCGTTCGCGTCGGGGTGCGGCGCGCCGGCCCGGTGCCCCCAGATGCTCGGGATCGGCCGCAGCTCGGCGTCGGCCAGGTGCGGGAGCTCCGCGGCGTTGTCGGCGACCCGGAAGTACAGGTCGGTCTCGCCCGGCAGCAGCAGCACCCGGGCCCGGATGGCCTCCAGCGCCCGGGGGAGGTCGCCGTCGTGCTCGGCCGCGCTGATGTCGGCGTGCACCCAGGTCTGCGCCTGGGCGTACAGGTCGGCTGCCGGGAGCGGGAAGCCGGTCTCCCAGTCGCGGACCAGGTACGTCTCCAGGTCCGGTGCACCGAGCACGGTGCGGTAGAGCCCGGCCCGGTAGAAGTCCTGGCTGAGCCCCCACCCGGCGTAGACGTGCCCGAACGCGCGCAGCGCCGCCGTCGGCTCGGCGGAGAACCGGCCCCCGCCGAGGTGCTCGGGCGCGGCCTCCAGGATGCGCAGCAGACCGGAGAGGAAGACCTTGTTGTGGTCGGCGGTGCGCGCGCTGCCGCACACCACGATCGCCCGCTGCACCAGGTCGGGGTGCAGCGCGGCCCAGTGGTAGGCCTGGATGCCGCCCATCGAGAAGCCGTACACCGCAGCCACCGTGCTCACGCCGAAGTGCTCGGTGACCAGCCGGTGCTGGGCGCGCACGTTGTCCGCGGCGGTGACCACCGCGGGCCAGTCCGGCTGGGCCGAGGCGCTGCTGGACCGGCCGTTGGAGAACATGTCCGGGACGACGACGAACCAGCGCCCGGGGTCCAGCACGCCGTCCGGGCCGATCAGCCAGGCGAGGTCGTCGGCGGTCGCGCCGTAGCTGCACGGGTAGACGACCAGGTTGTCCCGGGCCTCGTTGAGCGTGCCGTGGGCCTGCCAGGACAGCCGGGCGTCGGTGATCGTGCCGCCGCGTTCCACCGCCAGGTCGCCGAGCTCGAACACACCGCGGTCCACCGGCCAGGTCATGCCCGGGACGCTAGGCGTCCTCGTCGTCCCGGGCGCGCTCGACCTCCGCCGCCCAGACCGGGTGCTCGCGGCGGGCCCAGTCGCGGTGCACCGTGCCGGTGCGCAGGCTGCGCAGCGCGACCGGATCGCGCAGCGCGAACGAGGTGTGCCCGAGCACCAGCAGGCCGACGGCCAGCGCCGTCCAGTCGTGCACCAGCGTCGCGCCGGTGCGCCAGGACAGCGGGGCGAGGTCGGTGGACAGCATCACGACGCCGGTGAGCAGCAGGACGCCGATCGCGCCGGTGCTCAGCGACCCGTTCAGCTTCTGCCCGGCGTTGAACTTGCCGACCGGGATCCGCCCGTCCCGGCGGGTGCGGGAGCGCAGCCACCGCCAGTCGGCGGGGGTGAACCGGTTGAGCCGGCGCAGCTCCGCCCGGTAGCCGGCCGAGGCCAGGCCGAGGAGCAGCGGCACCGGGAGCGCGAAGCCGCACCAGACGTGCACCAGCTCGACCACCCGGCGGTGCCCGACGAGGACCTGCAGCGAGCTGTTGTAGAGCACGGCCGCGGTGAGCAGGCAGACCAGCATCAGGACGCCGACCCCGCCGTGCACCCACCGCGCCGGCCGGCCGAAGCGGGGCAGCTCCGGCTCGACCGCCCGGGTCTCAGCCGGTCGGGTCATCGTCGCGTCCGTTGGAGGAGCCGACCCAGCCGTCGACGGAGTAGCCCCGTTCCTCCCAGTAGCCGGGGACGACCTCCTCGGTGAGCTCGATGCCGGACAGCCACTTGAGGCTCTTGTAGCCGTACATCGGTGCGACGTAGAGCCGCACCGGGCCACCGTGGTCGTGGGTCACCGGGGCGTCCAGCATCCGCAGCGCGACCAGCACGTCCGGCCGGCGGGCCTGCTCGAGGCTCAGGCTCTCGGTGTACGTGCCGTCGAAGGAGGTCAACCGCACGGCGGTCGCCGTCGGGTCGGGTGCGGCGAGGTCGAGCAGGTGCCCGAGCCGCACCCCTGCCCACGGCACGTCCGGCACCCGCCAGCCGGTGACGCACTGGAAGTCGCGGACCAGCTGGGTCTGCGGCATCGCCTGCAGGTCGGCGAGCGTGTGCCGGCCCGGTGTGCCCACCAGCCCGGACACGGAGAGCCGGTACTCCCCGGCGTCCTGCTCGTCGACGGCGCCGGTCACCGAGTAGTACCGGAAGGTGTTGCCCAGGGGGAGCAGGCTGCTCAGGCCCGTCGGGTCGCGGGTCTGGATGGGTGCCAGCGCCGCGCTCAGCGCGTCCTGCAGCCGGGCGCCGCCCACGATGCCGAGCGCACCGAGCCCCAGCAGGCCGAGCACCACCCGCCGGCCGACCGGGGCGCCGCCCTCGTCGACAGCGGGGTGCTCGGGGGCCATGCCGCCACGGTAGGCCGCTGCCCTGCGGACACGGGGCGCGCGGCATCCCATGGCGCACCACGGGGGCCGGGCCTACGGTCGGGCGGGTACGCGGTGGCAGGCGAGCGACCAGCGCCGGCCGGCGTCGTCCGCAAGCGTCGTGGCCACGGGGAGCGCTGATGCGCGAGTGCGCAGAGCAGAACGCAGTGCCGGCATGAGCGTGGGCCCCGGGCGTCGCCGCCGACGCGCACTGGTCGCCGGACTGACCGCGGGTCCGGTCGCCGCGCTGCTGGCGCTCCTGCCGACCGCGGCCGCCGGCCCGGCGAACGCTGGGGCCCCCGCCTCCCCGCCGCCGGGGCCGCTGGTCGAGGTCGCCTGGCCGGAGGTCCCGCCCCCACCCCGGACGCCCCCTCCTGCGGCGCGCAAGGAGGCCGCCGTCCCGCCGCCGCCGGGGACCGCACCGGCGCCTGTCTGCCCCGGCTCCCTCGCTGGCGGCTGCCCCCGCGGTGCTGCCCGACCTGCCCCGGTCGACGGCGGCGGCGTCGGCCCTGGCGGCCAGAAGCATCCCGACCACCGCGCTGGAGGCCTACACGCGCGCCGCCGACGGCGTCGCCTGCGGGCTGGACTGGACGTTGCTGGCCGCGATCGGCCGGGTCGAGTCCAACCACGGCCGGTTCGCCGGCGCCGTCCTGCACACCGACGGGCTCTCGACCCCGCCGGTGGTGGGCATCGCGCTCACCGGCGCGGGGACGGCGCTGGTCCTGGACACCGACGACGGCCGGTTCGACCGCGACGCGGTGCACGACCGCGCCGTCGGCCCGATGCAGTTCATCCCGGGGACCTGGGCGCGCTACGGCAGCGACGGCGACGGCGACGGCCGCAAGGACCCGTTCGACCTGCACGACGCCGCGGCCGCGGCGGCGCGGTACCTCTGCGCCGCCGGCGGTGACCTGTCCGGCGTCGCCGGCCAGGCCCGCGCGGTGTTCGCCTACAACCACTCCGGCGAGTACGTCGCCTCGGTGCTCCGGCTCGCCGCGACCTACGCCGGGACGCCGCCGCCGCGGGTCCCGACGCCGGAGCCCACGGGCCCGCCGACCGTCCCGCCGGTGGACCCGGCCGTGCCCCCGGCGCTGGAGCCGGCGCCGGTGCCGGTCGAGGTGCCGCCCGCCCCGCCGGTGGTCGTGATGGCGGAGGCGCCGGTCGCGCCGTCGCCCGAGCCCGCTGCGGCACCGGACCCTGCCGCCGGAGCCGTGCCGAGCAGCGAGCCGACGCCCGGCCCTGAGGTCGCCGCGACCCCGACGTCCGAGGCGGCACCCGGCACCGAGCCGAGCGCGGAGCCGACGACGGAGCCGACGACGGAGCCGACGCCGACGACCGAGCCGGCACCCAGCACGGAGCCGAGCGCGGAGCCGACGACGGAGCCGACGACGGAGCCGACGCCGACGACCGAGCCGACCTCCTCGACCGAACCTGCGCCGTCCGCCGACGCGACGTCTCCGACGGCGTCCGCCGAGCCGACGGCGTCCGCCGAGCCGACGTCCTCGACCGAGCCGACGGCGTCCGCCGAGCCGACGTCCTCGGCCGAGCCGACGCCGTCCGCCGCCCCGACGTCGGCGGCGCCGAGCACGGAGCCGGGTACTCCGCCGACGTCCAGCGCGGAGGAGCCCCCAGCAGCGACGCCGACACCGGCCCCGGAGCCGGCTCCCACACCAAGCGCCGAGCCGGCTCCGACCCCGACGGCCACGCCCGAGGCGTGCCCGGCCGTCGGCTCTCCGGACGTCGTGGACGTCGTCAACGGCACGGGTGACCCGGCCGTCGCCAACCAGGTCGCGGCGCACCTGACCGCGGCCGGGCTCACGGTGGGCACCGTCACCGCGGGTGACCCGGCGGCCTCGGGCGTCGAGCACCCGGCGGGCTGGGCGGTGCCCGCGGAGTGGCTCGGTGCAGCACCGCTGTTCCGGCAGGGCGACGTCGCGCACGTCACCGTCGTCCTGGCGGCGGCCGACGCGGCCACGATCGTGGCCGCGGTCGAGTCGCTGCCGGCCTGCGGCTAGCTGCCCGGCGCGACCAGCAGGACCCGGTCGTGGTCGGCGGCCAGCTGGGTCCAGCCCGCGGCGCGGGCCTGCGCGACGACCGGGCGGTCCGGCGCGAGCAGCAGGCACCCGACGTCGTGCTGCGCCAGGTAGGTGAAGGTGCCGGGGGCGCCGTCGATGAGCCCCTGCACCCGGACGAGGACGTCCGCCCCGTAGGCGTCGTTGCGGCCGTCCTGGGCCACCAGCACCCCGTCGTCGCCGCGGAGGTAGGTGATCCAGCCCCCGTCGTCGTACTCGTTGAGCACCCGGCAGCCGGCGGGGACGGCCTCGACGGTGGCGCGTGAGGCGATGGCACCGGAGGGCTCACCCGCGTCGGGCAGGTGGACGACCGCCAGCGCCAGGTAGATCGCAGCCAGCGCCGCGGCGACCCCGCGGGCGAGGAACCGCACCGTGCCGAGCCGGGGGTGCGCGGACCAGTCGGTGCCGGCGGCCCACACGGCGGCGGCGGGCAGGGCGAGCACGAGGGCCATGGCCGAGAAGCGGGCAGCGCCCACGCCGAGGACCAGGAGCACGGCCACGCCGCCGGACCACACCGCCAGGGCCGTGCTCTGCGGCGCGCGCCGCCAGGCCAGCAGCGTCAGCGCCAGACCCAGCGCGGCGACCCCCCAGGTCAGCTGGCAGAGCGCGGTGGCGCGCCACAGCGGTGCCCACTCGGCGACGAACTCGGTCGAGGCGTCACGGGTGGCCAGCGCCGAGGTGAGCACCGACCCGCCGAGCGGGGAGCAGGCGCAGCCGAGCGCCGTGGCGCCCACGGCGAGGACCGACGGCGGCAGCAGCCGGCGCCACTCCTGCCGGCGGACGACGAGGAGGACGACGAGACCGGCCGTCGCCGCAATCACCCCGCTCAGCGCGGCGAGGTGCAGGTTGACCCAGAGGGCGGAGAGGCCGAACAGGCCGAGGGCGCCGACGACGAGCCGACGGCCACGCCGGTCCACCAGCCGCACGGTCAGCGTCAGCGTGACCAGCAGCAGGCCGTAGCTCACCACCTGCGGTCGGGCGCTCAGCCACGGCGCGAGCACGAGCGAGCCGAGCAGGCCGACCACCAGCGTCGCGCCCGCGCCGGCGCGCAGGGTGCTCCCGGCGACGGCCACGCCCCAGCCGGTGACGAGCACCCCGAGGAACGCGGCGACGGCCAGCCCGGCCCGGCCCGCAGACGCGTCGGCCAGGTGCAGCAGCACGTCGTAGAGCCACGAGTTCGGGTGCCACAGCTGCCCGGGGATGGTCCAGGAGAAGGCGTCCGGCAGCGAGACGGACCGGGCGGCGACCACCTGCGCGCCCGTGGGCACGGCCCAGAACGTGTCCCCCTCCCGGAAGAGCCCGCTGCGCACCAGCCCGACGAGGAGGAACGGCAGCACGGCGGCGCCGACCCGGAGCCGGCCGGAGCGACGGGGGAGAGCGCCCGGCCGGGCCGGGCCGCGGGCGTCGGGGACGAGCAGGTTCGTGCTCACGGGACCTCGCTGCGGTGGACGGGTGTCGTCCCCCAGTTCGGCCCGGCCGAGCCGGAGTTGAGCCGGGACGGCGATCCGGCCCTCACCCCGGCGGGTGAGATCGAGCAGGTGCAGGTCGCTCCGGCTTCGGACCCGGCTCAACTGACCGGTGCGTCCGGCCGATCACCCAGACGCGGGGTCAGCGACACCGGGCGGCGTCCTGCCTACCGGCCTGTCCCCGCGCCCGACCGCCTGCGAGGTGCCGGCGGGTCCCGAGGAGGAGTTCCCTGGTGGTCACGATCGCGCTGCGCCGTCCGGCCCGGACGTGGTGGCCGGCCCTGCTGGTCGCCGCCCTGGTCGCCCTGGCCGGCGGGGTCGTGGTCGCCGACGCTCCCTCCGCCGGCGCCGCGCAGACCCCGGCGTCGTGCGCCAACTCCATCGGCCTGGTCAACGGCGGCTTCGAGGAGCCGACGGTCCCGGTCAACGACTTCCGGTTCCTGGCGCAGTCCGCGGTGCCCGGCTGGAGCACGACGGCATCGGACGGCGTCATCGAGATCTGGCACAACAACTTCTCCGGCGTGAGCGCGGCGGTGGGTGCGCAGTTCGCCGAGCTGAACGCGAACCTGCCGTCCGCGCTGTACCAGGACCTGCCCACCATCCCCGGCACGGTGATGCGCTGGAGCCTGGCGCACCGCGGCCGCATCGGCACGGACACGATGGCCGTCAGCATCGGCCCGGCGGGTGGCGCGCTCGTGGAGCAGGCGCGGATGAGCGACGGCACCAGCGCCTGGGGCCGGTACTCCGGCTTCTACACCGTCCCGGACGGCCAGACCTCGACCCGCTTTTCCTTCGGGGCGATCAGCACCCAGGGAAACAACCTCAGCATCGGCAACTTCCTCGACGACATCTCCTTCGGGACCAATGCCTGCGTGGTCGGCAACCAGACCCTCACCTCACCGACCGGTGAGCCGTACGCCCAGGTCGGCGACCTGATCACCGTCACCGTCAAGGCCAACAGCGGCGGCGGCAGCCCGGCCATGGGGACGACGGTCACCAGCTCCATCCCGCCCGGCACCTCGTTCGTGCCGGGCTCGATCCGGCTGAACAACGGCGTGGGCACCACCGCCCCCACCGACGGCAGCGGGGACGACGTCGGCGAGTACGACCCGTCGACGCGCCAGGTCGTCGTCCGGGCCGGCAACGGCGCGACGTCCACCGCCGGCGGGAACCTGGCCAACGAGGAGGTGGGCACCGTGACCTACCAGGTGCGGGTCGACTCCTTGTCCGCTCCCCGCACGTCGACCTCAGAGTCCACCGTCCGGTTCACCGACCCGCTGACGAACACGGTCAAGACGTCGACCACCAACACGGCGAACATCGTCCTGAGCCCGATCGCCGACCTGGCCGTGACCCTCGCGCGGACCGGCGGTGACGCGGTCGTCGCCGGGTTGACGGTGACGTACACGGCCACGCTGACGAACAAGGGCGGCCCGAGCACCGTCGCCGGCGAGGACTACGCCTACGGGACCAAGCTGACCAGCCAGCTGCCGGCTGCCCTGACCAACGTGTCCGGGACGACGTCCGACGGCACCGCGTGCACCGTGACGGCGGGCGTGCTGACCTGCGCCGTCGGCACGTTGGCCAGGAACGCCTCGCGCACGGTGACGCTGACCGCGACCGTCGCGTCGGACACCCCGCCGGGCGCGGGAGCGCTGGTCCTGACCGTGACGGGCAGCACCGGGAGCCGTGACCTGGACCAGGGCAACAACACGGCGTCGGTCACCTCGAACGTGACGGCCTCGGCCGACGTCGTGGTGTCGCTCACCGCCGCCCCGTCGCCCGCGGTGGCCGGGACGGACACCACCTACACGGCCGTGCTGACCAACCGCGGGCCCTCGATGGCCCGTGACCTCGAGCTGAACGACCCGATGCCGGCCGGCACCTCCGCCCCCCGTGCGTCGGTGCCCGGTGGTACGTGCTCGGTCCCCACCGGCAGCACCGGGTCCGTGCGGTGCTCCCTCCCCACCCTCGCGGCGGGGGCCAGCACGCCCGTGACCCTCGTGTTCCGGTCCGACCCCAGCCGTACCGAGGCCCTGGTCAACAAGCTGACCGTGAGCGCGACGACCCCGGACCCGGACCGCTCGAACAACACCGCCAGCCTGACGACCCCCGTCACGAGCCTGGCCGACGTCCGGACGGTGCTCAGCCTCCCGACCGGCAACATCCCGCTCGGCAGCTCGTTCCCGTTCACGGTGCGGATCAGCAACGGGGGCCCGTCCACGGCGGTCAACATCCAGCTCTCGCTCAGGGACGGCCTCCCGAACGGCGTCGCGCCGACGAGCCTGCCCGCCGGCTGCACCCTGTCGGGGTGCACGATCGCCTCGCTGGCGCCCGGCGGTTACGTGGACCTGAAGGGCACGGCTGCGGTGGCCAAGACCACCGAACCCGGCCGGAAGAACGTGACTGTGACGGCCACCGCCGACACCCAGGACCCTGACTACACCAACAACACCGGCAGAGCGGTGCTCATCGTGGGCGCACCGGCGCTCCAGGTGACGGTGCTTGGGGCGATGACCGACACCCGCCGCACCCGCGGCGTCGACGTGGGCGACAAGGTCGTCTGGACCTACGTGATCGCCAACGCCGGCGACGTCGACGTCACCAACCCGACCGTGGTGCTGCCGGGCACCACCACGGCGGTCGGGACGACCTGCTCGCCGGGCACCCTGCCGAAGGGGCGGACGGCGGCCTGCCGCGTCGTCGTGCCGCAGACGGTGACGGCCGCCGACGTGAGCGCCCTGGCCGTGACCACCACGGTGCAGGTGACCGCCGGCTGGGTCGGCGGCACCGAGGTGCGCTCGCCGTCGGCCACCGGGTCGCTGGCCACGGTGCTCCCGGCGTTCGGCGGGCCGTCGGCCGCCCTGCAGGGCGCCTACCTGTCGGCCACCACGGGCGTCGCCCTGCAGGAGGCGGCCACCCTCACCGACGCAGCACCGGGGAGCCCCGCCCAGTCGGCGGTGGCCATCGCCGTCCTCATCGCCGCCGTGGCCGGGACCGCGCTGGCCCTCCGGCCGCGGCACCGCCGGGACTGATCGACCGGCGTCACCTCCCGAACGCCCCGTCCGGAGCCACCGCTCCGGACGGGGCGTTCGCGTGTGCGTCGACCGCCACCGCCGGGAGCGCTGCACCTGCGGCCCGTTCGCCTCGACCTGCGCAGTGACGACCGGGTGGGGGAGACCGCCTGTCCTGCGCCGCAGGGCGGTCGGCACGTGCGCGCTGCACCGGCCCCGACCGCCCTGGTCGCCCAGCCCGTCGGAGCGGCTCACCACGGTGAGCCGCCGGTGCCCGCGGGTGCCGGCGCTGCTCATCCGGCCGACGTCGCAGCTCCGGCCACGGGAAGGGTGCCGGCGCGTGCGGCTGTGCCCACCACCGGCTGCAGCCGGGGACCGGTGACGCCCGACCCACCGGCTCCGACCCGGCCGCGGCACACCGCATCGAACGGTCCAGGGTTCGGCGCCGAAACCGCACCAGGGTTCGGCGCCGAAACCGGCAACAGGTCTGGGCGCCGGGGCCGGGGAGGTGGGGTGACCGGCTCGGCGGCGGCGCGACGCACGAGGCCCCGTCCACCCGGGCGGGTGGACGGGGCCTCGTGTCGAGCGTCAGGCGCGGGGGCTCAGCCCAGGGACGCCGACAGGCCCATGACGGCCGGGCCGACGACGATGATCAGCAGGGCCGGCAGGATGCAGACCATCAGCGGGAAGGTGACCTTGACCGGCACCTTCATCGCCGCCTCCTCCGCCCGCTGGCGGCGCTTGACGCGCATCTCCTCGGCCTGGACCTTCAGCACGTCGGAGATCGAGACCCCGTAGGCGTCGGCCTGGTTGACCGCACCGACGAAGCGCTGGACGTCGGGCACGTGCGCCCGCCGGACGAGGGCCTCGTAGGCCTCACGCCGGGGCCGGCCGACGGCGATGTCCTGCACGGTGCGGGTCAGCTCGGCGGCCAGCGCGCCCTTGCCGTTCGCCGCGGCCCGGGACAGCGCGGCCTCGAAGCCCAGCCCGGCGGCCACGCAGATGACCATCTGGTCCAGGACGTCGGGCAGCTGCCGGGCGATCTGCTCCTGCCGGTCCTTGCCCATCCTGGACAGCACGAGCTCGGGCAGGTGGTAGGCGCCGATCGGGAGGGCGACCAGGAGCAGCGCCCGGACCGGGCCGGGGGAGGCGGAGAACCACAGGCCGGCGACGAGGAGGACACCCAGACCGAGGGCGATCTTGCTCCACAGCAGGCGCATCATCGTCCAGCCGGGGGGCCAGCCGGCGACGTCCAGCAGCCGGCGCATCCGGCGGGCCGCCGTCTCGGGCGTCAGTGTGCGCAGCAGCGCCCCGGAGCCGGTGCCGCGCGACTCGAGCGACCCGACCTCGGGCAGCGCGGTGGTCGCGAGGCCCCGGGTGAGGTTGCGCCGCGCGATCGCGAGCGAGCGGTTCGACCGGCCCAGCACGCCCCACAGGGCCCAGCCGAGCGGCAGCACGACCGCCAGCACGGCCGGTACGAGGAGCGGGCTCATCAGAACTCCACCTTCACGGTCTGCCGGATCCAGACGGCGCCGACGACCATCAGGACGCCGGCGATGACGACGGCGGTGATGCCGCCGGAGGAGCTGAAGAGCCGGCCGACGTACTGCGGCGAGACGAGCAGCAGCACGCCGGAGATGACGAAGGGCAGCGCCAGCAGCACGATGCCGGAGATGCGGCCCTCCGCGGACAGCGCCCGGGCCTGCCGGCGCAGCTGGCCGCGCTCCCGGATCGTGCTGCTGACCCGGTCGAGGACCTCGGCGAGGTTGCCGCCCACCTCGCGGTGGATGGCGATGGCCTGCACGACCCAGGCGAAGTCGTCGCTCTGGGTGCGGTCGACGATCTCCTCCAGGGCGGCGCCGAGGTCACGCCCGACGCGCGTCTCGTTGACCGCGCGGGAGAACTCCTCCGAGATCGGGGCCACGGTGTCGTGGCTGACGGTGTCCAGGGCCCGCAGCACGCTGTGCCCGGCCCGCAGGCTGCCCGCCATGAGCTGCAGGGCGTCGTCCAGCTGCTCGAGGAACGCCGCCTGGCGGCGCCGGGTGGCCCGGCTGATCATCAGCCGGGCACCGACCGGGGCGAGCGCCGCACCGAGGAGGGCGAGCAGCGGGCCACCGGCCAGCAGGCCCAGCGCCGCGAGACCCAGCGCCGCGCCGCCGGTGATGACGACGATCTCCGACGGCCGGCTGCGGATGCCGGCGCGCTCGAGCACGACCTCGAAGCGCTCGGTGCGCCCGGTGTGCCGCAGCAGCCGGTCGACCTGCGCGGTGGTCCCCACGGCCGCCGAGGACAACCCGCTGGTGGACACGGCCTGCTGCCCGGGGGCCAGCCGGGACAGCGGCACGGTGGCGCGCCGCGGCCCGGCCAGCAGGAAGACGGCGACGGCCAGCGCCAGCACGACGAGCGCCCCGCCGGCGCCCACGACGCCGGGCATCAGATCCGCCCCGGCGAGGTGGTGCGGTGGACGGGGGCGCCGAAGACCCGCGGCGACACGGCGATGCCCAGCTCCTCGAAGCGCTGGGTGAAGCGCGGCCGCACGCCGGTGGGCACGGCCTTGCCGATGATCCGGCCGTTGAGGTCGGTCCCGCCGGTGTAGTCGAAGAGGAAGGCGTCCTGCAGCGTGACGGTGTCGCCCTCCATGCCCTGCACCTCGGTCACGTGGGTGATCCGGCGGGTGCCGTCCCGCAGCCGGGAGATCTGCACGATCACGTCGACGGCCGAGGTGACCTGCTCGCGCACCGCGCGCAGCGGCAGGTCCATGCCGGCCATGAGCACCAGCGTCTCCAGCCGCGCGATCGCGTCGCGCGGGGTGTTGGCGTGCACGGTGGACAGCGAGCCGTCGTGGCCGGTGTTCATCGCCTGCAGCATGTCCAGGCTCTCGCCGCCGCGGACCTCACCGACCACGATGCGGTCGGGTCGCATCCGCAGCGAGTTGCGCACCAGCTCGCGGATGCCGATCGCGCCCTTGCCCTCGATGTTGGCCGGGCGGGACTCCAGCCGGACGACGTGCTCCTGCTGCAGCTGCAGCTCGACGGCGTCCTCGATGGTGATGATCCGCTCGGTCTCCGGGATGAACGAGCTCAGCACGTTGAGCAGCGTGGTCTTCCCGGTGCCGGTGCCGCCGGCGACGATGATGTTCAGCCGCGCCTCGACGCAGGCCCGCAGCAGCTCGGCCATCTCCGGGCTGAGCGTGCCGAAGGAGATCAGGTCGGCGACCTGCAGCGGGGTGCGGGAGAACTTGCGGATGGTCAGCGAGGAGCCGCTGAAGGCCAGCGGCGGGATGATGGCGTTGACGCGGGAGCCGTCGGCGAGCCGCGCGTCGACCAGCGGCGAGGACTCGTCGATGCGCCGGCCCACCCGCGAGACGATCCGCTCGATGACCCGGCGCAGGTGCGCCTCGTCGGCGAACGTGGTCGCGGTCAGGGTGATCCGGCCGCGCCGCTCGACGTAGACCCGGTCCGGGCCGTTGACCATGATCTCGGTGACCTCGGTGTCCTCCAGCAGCGGCTGGAGCGGTCCGTAGCCGAGCACCTCGTCGGTGATCTCGCTCATCAGCCGTCGGCGGTCCTCGCCCGACAGGGCGGTCTGCTCGTTGGCCAGCACCCGCTGCAGCTCGGTGCGCACCAGCGAGTGCAGGTGCTCCTCGGGCAGGTCGGGGTCGTTGAGCTTGTTCCCGAGCCGGTCGAACAGCGCCCGGCTGGCGCGGTTCTTCAGCCGGGCCAGGGCGTCGCCCTGCCCACCCGCCGCGGGGGCCTCGTGCCCGGGCTCGACGGTGGTGGCGACCCGGTCGGCGAGGCTCTTGGCCGGGGACGCCGCCGCGGCGGCCGTGCGGGCCACGTGCACCGGCTCGGGGCCGAGCAGGTTCTCCCCCCGCGCGGTCGCGATGCGGTCGGTCAGGGTCACCGGGCACCGGCCTTGAGCCGGCCGAACAGGCCGGTGCGCGCCGGCGCGGCCTGGGGCAGGAAGCGGCCCAGCAGCGTCTGCAGGCCCTTGGCCACCGGGTCGCGGCCACCGGCCTGCAGCAGCGGGACGCCGGTGTTCGTCGACATCGGCACCGCGGAGCTGCGCGGCAGCACGATGTCCAGCGGGGAGCCGATGGTGGTCTCGATGTCCTTCATCGACAGCGCGGCGTCGGTCTCCCACATGTTGAGCAGCAGGTGCCGTCGGGCCGGCAGGAGGTCGAGCTCGGTGAGCACGTCGATCTCCTTGCGCAGCCCGCGCACCCCCGGCACGTCGGCGCCGCTGAGCAGGACCAGGTCGGTGGCCTTCTCCAGCACGGTCAGCGTGTGGTCGGACAGGCCCGGCGCGGTGTCCAGCACGACGTACTGGAACTCCTGGCTGAGGGTCTGCACCAGCTGGGCGACCTGCTCGGAGGTCACCGCGTCGCCGGCGGCGGGGGAGTCGCTGCCGGCCACGACGTACAGGCCGCTCGGGTGCCGGGTCAGGAAGGTCTTGAGCACCAGCGGGTCGTTGCTGGCCGCGCCGTGCACGGTGTCGGGCAGCGTGTACTCCGGCACCAGGGCCAGCGCGCTCGCCACGTCGCCGAACTGCAGGTCCAGGTCGACGATGACCGTCGACCCGGTGCCGGACCGGGCCAGCCCGACCGCCAGGTTGGTGGAGACGGTGGTCTTGCCGACCCCGCCCTTGGCCGAGGCCACCACGATGACGCGGTGGTCGGAGCTCACCTCGGCCGCGGTGGCCTGCGCCCGGGCGCGGGCCAGGTCCTCGCAGCGGCGCAGCACGGCCGCCACGTCGTCCGGGCCGGCGTCGGGGCCGAGCACGTCGCGGACCCCGGACCGCATGGCCGCGACCCACAGGTCGGGGTCGGACGGGGCGACGACGACGACGCTGGTGCCGTAGCCGGAGACGTCGAGCTGGGTGGCCAGGTGCAGCGCGCGCTGCACCGGGACGTCGGCGCCGAGCACGAGCACCTGCGGGTGCCCGGCCTCTGCGAGGCGGGCGGCCAGGCCCCCCTCGGCGTCGAGGGCCTCGACACCGAGGTGGGCGGCGGTCGTGCTGGCAGCGGCGAACAGCTGGGCGAGCTCGGCACCGAGGCCGATGGTCAGGACGTTGCTCATGACTGGGCTCCTGCGGACGGGGTGGCGGCGGTGGAGGAGGAGGTCGTTCCGGGGCGGGCCATCTCCTGCAGGGAGAGCCAGATGGTGCCCTGCTGCATCCCGGCGATGACGGCGGCGCTCTGCGGGCCGTCGAGGGCGAGGGTGACGGTGACCTGCGCGCTCGGGTCGGCGGACCCGGCCGAGCCGGACGAGCGGGTGACCAGCACGCCGTCGATGCTCTGCGACGCGGCGTTGCCCGCGGCGTCCTTGCCGAGCACCAGGACGCCGACCCGGTCGCCGGCCTTCAGCGCACCGTCGACCGCCTGCTGCGGCTGCAGGGTCAGGCTGACCTCCTGCGTCCCGGCGGGCGCGGCGACCGTGCCGGCCGCCAGCAGCGAGTCGGGGTCGGCGAACCGGTCGGCGAGCAGCTGCTCACCGGGCAGCAGGTCCGCGGTGGTGACGAAGCCGGCGACGGAGTTCAGGTCGGACAGGCTGCCCGGTGCGGCCAGCCGGGCCGGCACCTCCTGCGTGCTGACCGAGCCGGCGACGGCGGAGGCGTCGGTGCCGGCCGGCACGGTGCTGCCGACCACCAGGACCGGGACCAGCCGTTCGCCGGCCTGGGCCCGCGCGTCGGCGGACTGCGCGTAGGTCACCAGGACCACGGCGCCGACGACGGCGACGAGGAACGCCGCGACGGCGGCGAGGAGGCGGCGCTGCATCATGATCATCCTTGGGGGTGCGGGGAGGGGGAGCGGAGCACGGGCGGGAAGAGGTCCACGGTCAGGTCGTCAGCCGCACGGAGGAGGGGACGGCGGTGGCCTGGGTGCGGGCCTTGCCGGTGGAGAAGCCCCAGAGCCCGCCGTCGGCGGTCGTGCCCATGACGCGGAAGCCGAGGTAGTCCCAGACGTGGTACTGGTCGCCGGCGACGCGGTCGTACACCGGGACGACGATCTGGTAGCCGCCCCAGGGCCAGCTGGTCACGTCGCCGTACTGGCTGCTGGCGACGCAGGTGCGGGCGGTGAACGCGACCGGCTGGAAGCTCTGGCCGGTCACGTTCCTGTCCTGGGCGGAGCTGCTGCCGCACTGGGCACCGGCGTCCGTGGGGGTCATCGCGCTGCTCGGCAGCACCAGGGAGCCGCTCCCGTTCGGACCGTTGCAGCTGTCGTTCGCGCTCCAGGCCGTCGGGGTGATCTCCTGGCGGGCCGGCAGCAACCACAGCCCGTTCGGCTCGGCCGCGAGGTGGGCCGGCGCCGCGGCGGGGAGCTGGAGGTAGCGGCAGTAGGAGATGGCGAGCGGGTAGCTCGCCGCGTACCCGACCGTCGCCGGCGTCCACTCGGCCGTCGAGGTGACCGAGACGGTGCCCGGCCCGATCGGGATGGGGCGCGAGGCCTCGGCGCTGACGGTGACGGAGACCTTCCGGCCGGACAGGGTGGTGGTCACGCTGGTGCCGGTGCCGGTGCCGGCGTTGTCGCTCACCATCTGGGTGGCGGTGGCCGACGACGCGGTCGCGGCGGTGGCCGGGCAGACCTTGGCGGGAACGGCATCAGGGTTGACGGGCACCGCGCGGGCGCAGTCCAGGGCGACGGCCAGGGCCGCGGCGTCGGCGGCGTTGCGCAGCACCTGCTGGTCCCGGCGGGAGGCGGAGGTGTCGATGGCGACGGCCGCGAAGCCCAGCAGCACGGTCATGCCCAGGGCGACGAAGACGGCGACGGCGCCGCGGTCCCGGCGCAGCCGGCCGGCGAGCGCGCCGGTCAGCCGCCGCATCGCATGACCGCCTTGCCGGTGAGCTCCACGCCGTTCTTGCCGACCAGGCCGGCGGCGAAGGGCTGGGTGTAGGTGACCGTTACGGTGACGGTGGCCGTGGGGTCGGTCGACGGGCAGGCGCTCGGGCTGATGGAGATCTGCGAGTCGGGGAAGTCGAGGGTGTCCACGGCCGCGTGCACGGCGGTCCGCGCCTGCGCGGGGTCGCTGGTGAGCGCCATGACCCGGGCGCCCTCGCGGGCAGCGGCGCTCAGCCGGGCGTGCACCTGCAGCGCCTGGCTGAACTCGACGATGCCGAGGAACAGCAGGACGAGCAGCGGCACGACCAGGGCGAACTCGACCGCTGCGGCACCGCGCTCGCCGAGCAGCCGGGCACCGAAGCGGCTCCGGCCGGCGGGGCGAGCAGCAGAGGTGGCGCGCACGTCGGTTCCTCTCGGGTGGCAGGGAGCGGGAGTGGGGCGGGCGCGGCGGCCGGCTCCCGGAGGAGCCGGCCACCGCGCCGGGTGTGCCGGGCGCGGGTGCGCCGTGATCAGCCGGCGGCCGGGGTGGTGGCGGGCTTGGTGCCGTTGACGTTGACGCTGTCGAACAGGGTGTTGAGCTTCGGGCCGAACAGCGCCACGGCGGCGACGACGGCGGCCGCGATCAGGCCGACGAGCAGGGCGTACTCGACGGCGCTGGCGCCGCGCTCCTCCTTGAGGGAGGTCACGCGTCCGGAGACGCGCTCGCCGGCGACGAGGGACAGCGTGTAGAGCGACTGGAACAGGGTGACCACGGTGCTTCTCCTGGGGGACGGGCCGTCGGCCGACCGTGTCGTGGTGACCCGGGGTCGCGGCTTCACGAAGGTGGTCGGCACCGGGTCCAGGAGGGCTGAGCGATGGGCGCCGGGGTTCACCCCGAGGGGTGAACCGGGGTGGGGGACGGGTGTGACAGCGCGTGACAGGACCCCGGTGCTCACCACGTCGACACCGCCCACGGTCCGGTGAGCAGCGCCGCCGCCAGGGCCCCGGCGAGCAGGGCCGGACCGAAGGGCAGGTCGGTCCGCAGGCCGGCCCGGCGGGCGGCGAGCAGGCCGAGACCGAGGAGCCCCTGGGCGAGGAAGCCGAGGAACACCCCGACGAGGACGACGGGCCACCCGAGCCAGCCCAGGTACAGCCCGGTGAGCGCGACCAGCTTGACGTCGCCCATGCCGAGGCCGGACGGGCTGATCAGCGCCATCACCAGCAGCAGGCCGAAGGAGGCCAGGCCGGCGAGCAGCCCCCGGCCCAGGTCGTCCCACCGGTCGGTGGCGAGCGCGGCGCCGGTCAGCAGCACGACGGCCACCGCGGTGCCGGGCAGCAGGACGCGGTTGGGCAGCCGGTGCTCCCGGAGGTCCACCACGCCCAGCAGGAGACCGACGGCCACGAACCACAGCCAGGCCGGCAGGTCGGCCGACGCACCGAAGCGCAGCACGACGGCGGTCGCCGCCACGGCACCCACGGCTGCGGCGAGCACTGCGCCGGCACCGACGGCCGTCCGGGGCGAGGTGGTGACGGCGGCAGCTCCGCCGTCGCCGTCGACGGGTGCAGGTCCCGGCGGTCGGGTGAGGGCGCTCCCGGCCAGCTGGTGGGCGGCGCGGCCGGCCACCGCACCGAGCAGCGCGACGGCGACGCAGAGGAGCACGGTCACGGGAGGATCGCCGGACGGGCGCAGCGGGTACGCCGCGGCTCGCAGGTCGTCACCGACATCTCGTCCTCCTCCCGACGCTCGGAGGGATCCTCGGCGTCGGCGGCGACTTCTTGAGCTGGACCGCAGGTCAGGGGCCGGTCATCGGGTCGGGACGCAGGGCAGCTGTCCCACCTGCCCCGGGCGTCCCGGAGGTCACGGGTGTCACGGGCGGCTCCCGTCGTCCCGACCCCGACGGCAGGCGGTCCCGGGGGCGTCGGCCGCTCGGGACAGCGCAGCGGCCGGCCCCCCGGAGGGGAGCCGGCCGCGGCCTCGCAGGTGCGCCTCACGCAGGCGCTGCGGTCACGTCAGGGGGTGGTCTTGGTGCCGTTGACGTTGACGCTGTCGAACAGGGTGTTGAGCTTCGGGCCGAACAGCGCCACGGCGGCGACGACGGCGGCGGCGATCAGGCCGACGAGCAGGGCGTACTCGACGGCGCTGGCGCCGCGCTCCTCCTTGAGGGAGGTCACGCGTCCGGAGACGCGCTCGCCGGCGACGAGGGACAGCGTGTAGAGCGACTGGAACAGGGTGACCACGGTGCTTCTCCTGGAGGACAGGCCGTCGGCTGTCCGGGTCCTGGTGACCCGGTGTCGCGGCTTCAGAAGAGTTGTCGGCAACCGATCGGGCGGAGCTGAGCGCCGGGCCCGGAACTCACCCGGAGGGGTGAACCGGGGTGGGGGACGGGGTGAAGGCGGCTGTGACAGCGCGTGACGGGAGCGCGCGCCACCCACCGCCTCAGCCCTGCGGAGAGCTGACCTTCTCCGCCTCGATGGTCACCAGCAGCCGCTGCTGGTCGCGGCCACCGAACCAGGGGTAGGGCCCGCCCAGGTACTTGTGGGCCAGCTGGTCGATGTGCTCGGCGGCGCCCTCGGTGGTGATGCCGACGACCCGCCCGCGCACCGCGAAGTAGCGCGACACGTCGGTCGGGTCGGCCACGTTGAGCGCCACCCGGGCATCGCGCTCCATGTTCCGCACCTTCTGGAACCCGGCGACGGTGTTGACCAGGATGTGCGTGCCGTCGGTGTCGACCCAGGTCTGGGTCATCTGCGGGGAGCCGTCGGGCATCACGGTGGCCACGAAGCAGGGGCTGGGCTGGCGCAGCAGGTCGAGCAGTCCGGCGGGCAGGGCCACGGGTGTTCCTCTCGGGGGAGTCAGGTGCCACCGGACCCTGTCACGCGCCACCGACCCCCGCCGGAGCGCCCGCCCACAGCGCCACAGGCGCGCTCCTGGTGGTGGGGTCAGTGCAGGGCGGTCGACAGGCGGACGGTGAGGCCCTCGCCTGCGTCGATGACGTCGACGTTGTCGCACAGCTGCCGGGCCAGCCACAGCCCCATGCCGCCGCGGGAGAGGTCGGTGCCGTGGGCCGGGCCGTAACCGGCGAACGGGTCGTCCATGCCGGGGCCGCGGTCGCTGATCCGGCAGACGACCCGGTCGGCGGACGCCCACAGCCGCAGCTGCACCGGCGGGCCACCGTGCCGCACCGCGTTGGAGCTCATCTCGTCGATCGCCAGGTGCAGGTCCTCGACCCGGTCGGGGTCCCCGCCCAGGCCGGTCAGCCGCTCACCGACCGCGTGCCGCAGCCCGATGAAGTCCGAGACGTCGTCCACCTGCAGCAGCGGCTCGGTCGCCTCCAGCGGCTCGACCGGCACCGGGAGCGAACGCAGGTAGTCGGCGGGTTCGACGTAGTCGGGGTTGGGCCGGCGGCCCTGCTCGCCGACCAGGTGCGGGTGGGTGTGCAGCCCTGCCTCGACCACCTGGTCGGGCAGCCGGCGGACGTCGTAGACGCACAGCCCCCACAGCGGCTGGGGGTGCAGGGCCCGGTTGATCACCGCCTCGTAGCGCTGCCACTCCAGCCACTCCCGGGCGGTCGGGCCGAAGTCGGTGTCCCCGACCACCCGGACCCGCGGGTGCCCGGCCTGGACGCGCTCCTGCGCCAGCTTGCGGAAGGCGGTGATCGCCGCGGGGGTGCGGGTGCCGTACACGCCGTTGCGCTCCACGACGACCACGCCGTCCTCGCCACCGATGGCGTCGAGCAGCGACCGGGCGCAGGAGTCCTCGATCGCGATGACCGCGGCCTCGCCGGCTGCCAGCCCGGCCCGCAGGAAGGGGGCCGCGACCGCGACCAGCTGCTCCGGCGACTCGTAGAGGGCCAGGTCGTGCTGGTAGACGTGCGGGGGCCCGGACGGTACCCGGGGGCGGGCGGGGGGCATCAGGCCCTCCTCTCGGTCGTCGCTGGGAGCGTCCGCCGTCCTCCCACGGTAGGCCACCTGCATCCCGTCGGCGGGAGTCGCGAGGGGAGCGGGGACCCTCGTCGTCGTCACCTCAGCCAAGGGTCGGGTCCTCCGGGACGACGTCGGGCACCCGGTTCGGTCCGGCCTCGGCCGGCCGCGGCCGGTCCTGGGGGTGCAGCCGGACGGCGACCAGGGCCACGTCGTCCTCGGGCTTGCCGTCGACGAGCCGGGCGATGAGCTCGTCGCACAGCTGCTGCAGCGGCAGGTCGGCCAGCGCCGCCAGGTGCGTGCGCAGCCGGTGCAGGCCGGTGTCGAGGTCGGCGTCCCGGCGCTCGATCAGCCCGTCGGTGTAGAGCAGCACCGTGGAGCCGCGGTCCAGCGTCACCACCGACTCCGTCCGGTGGACGGTCGAGTCGACGCCGAGCAGCAGGTCGGCCTTCCAGTCGGCCAGCACGACGACGCTGCCGTCGGGGTGCAGCGCCAGCGGCGGCAGGTGCCCGGCGTTGGCCCACACCATCCGGGTGACCCCGCGCCGCCGCTCGTCGTCGTCCTGCTCCAGCCGGGCCACCGCCGCGGTGGCCAGCGTGTCGATCTGCAGCACGGCCATTGCCGAGTCCAGCCCGCGGAGCACCTCGGCCGGGCCGGCGTCGCTGTAGGCGGCGATGCCGCGCAGCAGGCTGCGGACCTGCCCCATCGCGGCGGCGGCGGCGGTGTCGTGCCCGACGACGTCGCCGATGACCAGCGTCGTGGCCCCGTTGGGCTGCAGGAACGCGTCGTACCAGTCGCCGCCGACCCGGGCCGCCTCGGCGGCGGGCAGGTACCGGACGACGATCTCGGCGTGGTCGGGCTCCGGGGGCTCGGTGAGCAGGCTGCGCTGCAGCGCCTCGGCCATCTGCTGCTGCTGGCCGAACAGCCGGGCGTTGTCCAGCGCGAGCCCGGCCCGGTCGGCGACGTCCTGGGCGACGGTCACGTCGGCGTCGGTGGGCTGGTGCCCGTCGGCGTAGAACAGGGTGAGCAGCCCGAGGGTGCGCCCGCGGGCCCGCAGCGGCAGGGCGACCTCGGTCCGGGGGGCGAGCAGGGTCAGCAGGTCGCGCGCCCGCCCCGGCGGCAGCAGCTCCAGCACGTCGTCCCCGGCGAAGGTCACCGCCTCGTTCGAGTGCAGCGCCATGCCCACCGGTGAGGTCAGCGGCATGGCGTCCAGCCGCACCTCGGCGTAGCGGTCCAGCACCGAGCGCTGCGCCGGGTCGACGTGCCAGGTGCCCACGTCGCGCGGGTGCCCGTCGTCGTCGATGACGGTGAGCACGCAGTAGTCGGCGAGGGCCGGGACGACGATCCGGGGCAGCCGGGCGGCGGCGGCCTCGACGTCCAGGGTGCCGGCCAGCTCGGCGCTGACCTGGGCGAGCAGGGTGAGCCGGCGGGTGGCCCGCTCGGCCTGCGCCTCGGCGTGCCGGCGCTCGGTGACCTCGAGGAAGTAGACCGACAGCCCGTCGGGGGTGGGCCAGGCGCGCAGCTCGTACCAGCCGTTGAGCGGCTCGGGGTAGTGCGCGTCGAAGGCGACCGGCTGCCCGGTCGCCACGGCCTGGCGGTAGCTCTCCTCGAACACGCCGTTGACCGTCGCGGGGAAGGCGTCCCAGATGACCTGGCCGAGCAGCTCGTCGCGGGTGCGCCCGAGCAGCTTCTCGGCCTGGGCGTTGACGTGGGCGAAGCGCCACCCGGCGTCCAGGGAGTAGAAGCCGGCCGGCATCGCCTCCAGCACGCGGCTGACCCGGGCCTCGCTCGCCACCTCGGCGGTGACGTCGTAGGCCACGCCGATCACCCGCGTCGCCGGCCCGGGGGCGGTGCCGAGGCCCCTGCCCCGGGCGCTGACCCACCGGGTGTCCCCGTCGGGCAGCAGGATCCGGTAGTCGGTCTCCAGCTCGCCCCGGGTGGCGATCACGTGCTTGAGCGCCTCGGTCACCCGGGGCAGGTCGTCGGGGTGCAGCCGGGTGTTGAACGCCTCGATGGTCTGCTCGAACGTCGCCGCGTCGTAGCCGAACATCTCGACCAGCCGGGCGTCCCAGCTCAGCCGGCCGGTGGTGAGGTCCCAGTCGAAGGTCCCGATCCCGGCCGCGTCGATCGCCAGCTGCGCCCGCAGCTGGGTCGTCTGCTGGTCCGCCTCCGGCACGTCGCCGACAGACGTCGGCTCCACGCGTCCACCCACCCCACGTCGCTGCCCCGGCGGTCCGGGGCTCACCGGGCTCGGTGCTGAACCCCGACGTCTGTTGTGTCACGGACGACGGGTCCGGGGCAAGCGCCACGACGCAGATCACGTCGAGCTGTGTCCCGTGGTGCCGGTGGTGCGCCGGGCCGCCGCACCCCGGCGACCCGGCGCAGCGGACCTAGCGACGCAGGGCGCCGGCCGGCACCGGGACGTCGTCGCCGACGGGGGTGTCCGCGGCCAGGTCGGCCTCGAAGGCGGCCACGTCGTCGGCCACGTCGTCGGACCCGCTGCCGGCGACCTCGGGCCAGCCGATGCTCGGCGCGTGACCGCGGAAGTTCTTCAGCCACCAGCCCCAGTCCTCGGGCACCAGGTCGAACGGGCTCTCCTGACCGAGCTCCCGGGCCGCCCAGACCGGCCAGTGCGGGTTGGCCAGCGCCGGGCGACCGAGGAGGACGACGTCGACGTCCCCGCTGCGCACGGCGGCGTCGGCGTTCTGCGGCACGCCCAGGTTCCAGCTGGTGGCCACCGGGATGCCGATGTCGCGCTTGACCCGGCCGGCCTTGGCGACCCAGGCGCTGGCGTCGTTCCAGAACGGGTCGACCATGTCGTCGGTGTTCCCGCCGAAGCTGACGTCGGCGAGGTCCAGCCCGTGCTCGGCCATCCAGCCGATCGCGACGACCGAGTCCTCGAACTGGGTCCCCAGCGGGTGGAAGTCGTCCGAGCCCAGCCGCATGGTCAGCGGCAGGTGCTCCGGCCACACCGCGCGGACGGCGTCCAGCGCCTCCAGGTGGAAGCGGGCCCGGTTCTCCAGGCTGCCGCCGTACTCGTCGTCGCGCTGGTTGGCCAGCGGCGAGAAGAAGCTGGCGCCCAGGTAGCCGTGCGCGAAGTGCATCTCCAGCCACTCGTACCCGGCGTCGGCCGCGCGGCGGGCGGCGTCGGCGTACTGCCGGTGCACCTGCCGGATCTCCTCGACGGTCAGCGCGTGCACCGGGTGGGGGCGCTTCGGCGCGCCGTAGGGGATCGGCGAGGGGCCGACGACCTGCCAGCCGTCGGGGTGGTCCGGCGGGAGCTGGGTGCCGCCCTCCCAGGGCCTCAGCTCGCTGCCGTTGCGGCCGGTGTGGCCGAGCTGGATGCCGGCGACGCCGCCCATCTGCTTGATCATCGAGGTGACCCGGGCGTGGCCCTCGACCTGGTCGTCGTCCCAGATGCCGGCGCAGTGCACGCCGGTGCGCCCCTCGGGCGCGATCGCCACCTGCTCGGGGAACACCAGGCCGAACCCGCCGGCGGCGCGGGCGCCCAGGTACATGAGGTGGAAGTCGTCGAGTTGCCCGTCGCGGGAGCGGTACATCGTCATCGGGCTCATGCCGATGCGGTTGCGGAGGGTGACGCCCTTGAGGGTGAAGGGGCTGAACAGGTCCGGCATGGGGTCCTCCGTGGCGGTGGGTGCGTCCCCGCAGTCCACGACCCGGGTGAGGACGCCCGGTGACGGCCAGGCTGTTTCTGCGTTCCGTTTCCCGCACACCGGCTCCCCGGGGGTGTGCGGAAGCACGACGGCGCCGTCCCCGGGCTCGGGGACGGCGCCGTCGTACGCGGGTCAGTGACCGGCGGCGGGCACCTGCGCACCGCGCTGCGGCACCGGGTTCGGGCCGCTGGGGAGCACCACCAGGCTGACCACCGCGCCCAGGGCGAAGACCCCGGCCGAGACCAGGAAGGCCCGGGTCTCACCGGCGACCGCGGCGTCCGCGAGCACCGACGCCGACTGCTGGTGGGAGGTCACGTAGGAGGCGGTGACCGTGGCGGCGATGGTGTTCAGCAGCGCCGTGCCCAGCGCCCCGCCGACCTGCTGGCCGGTGTTGACCAGCGCGGAGGCGACACCGGCGTCCGCGGGCCGGGTGCCCGAGGTCGCGGTGTTGAAGCACGAGGCGAAGATCAGGCCCATGCCCAGGCCCATCACGAACAGCGCCGGGAGCACGTGTCCCAGGTAGCCGCTGGTGGCCTCGAGCCGCCACAGGTAGAGCAGCCCGGCCGTGCCGAACAGCTGGCCGGTGGCGATGATGAACCGCGGGCCGATCTTGGGCAGCAGCCGCGGGACGACGACCGTCGAGCTGGTCAGGATGCCTGCCACGAACGGCAGGAACGCGACGCCGCTCTTCAGCGGGCTGAAGCCCTTGGTCTGCTGCAGGTAGTAGGTGAGGAACAGGAAGACGGCGAACATGCCGATCGCGGCCAGCGTGATGGCCACGTAGGCGCCACCGCGGCGCCGGTCCAGGACCACCCGCAGCGGCAGCAGCGGGTGGGCGACCTTGGCCTGCAGCAGGACGAAGGCGACCAGCAGCAGCACCGAGACGACGATCAGCGCCACCGTGACCGGGTCGCCCCAGCCGTCGGTCTCGGCGCGGGCGAAGGCGTAGACCAGCCCCCCGAGGCCGAGCACCGCGGTGACCACGCCGGGGATGTCCAGGTGGACGCCGTCGGCCGGGGCGACCTTGCGGACGAACACCACGGCGCCGGCACCGGCGATCAGCGCGATCGGGATGTTGACGTAGAGGCACCAGCGCCAGCTGGCGTACTCGGTGAGCACGCCGCCCAGCAGCAGGCCGATGGCCGCACCGGCGCCGGCGATGGCGCCGAAGATGCCGAAGGCCTTGCCGCGCTCCTTGGGGTCGCTGAACGTGATGGTCAGCAGCGACAGCGCGGAGGGGGCGAGCACCGCGCCGAACACGCCCTGGACGGCGCGGGCGGCGACCAGCGTGCCGAACCCGGTGGCCGCGCCGCCGAGGGCGGAGGCCAGGGCGAAGCCGATCAGGCCGACGAGCAGCGTGCGGCGGCGGCCGAACATGTCGGCCAGCCGGCCGCCGAGCAGCAGCAGCCCGCCGAAGGCCAGCGCGTAGGCGGTGACGACCCACTGCCGGTCGGCGTCGTCGAAGCCGAGGTCGGCCTGCGCGCTGGGCAGCGCGATGTTCACGATGGTCGCGTCCAGCACGACCATCAGCTGGGCGAGGCCGAGCGCGGCGAGGGTCCACCAGCGCCGGCTGTGGTCGCGCTCGTCCTGGGCGGCGGCGGTGGCCTTGGCGTCGGCGGTCCCGGGGAGGGCCGAGGCGGAGGGTGGAGCGGGGTGGGACACGGGGGCTCCTGGGCGAGGTGTGCAGGTCAGAGGCGCACCGTCGCGCCGGCGTGGGGACGCCTGAGGTCATTGCTCGGTGCACGCAACCATCTCGGGTGTCGACCTGTTCCCGGTGGGGGAAGGAACGCCCATGGCCTCCTCCTCGTTCGACTTCACCGGCTCCGTCGTCCTGGTCACCGGGGGTGGCAGCGGCATCGGCCTCGCCATCACCCGGGCCTTCCTCGACGCGGGCGCGACGGTGGCGGTCAGCGGCCGCCGTCCCGACCGGCTGGAGCAGGCGCTGGCCGGGCACCCCGCCGAGCGCACCGCGGCGCTGCCCGCGGACGTCTCCGACGGTGCGCAGGTCACCCGGCTGGTGGCCGACGTGGTCGAGCGCTTCGGCCGGCTCGACGTCGTGGTGAGCAACGCGGCCGGCTACGAGTCCGGCCCGCTCACCGAGCTGGCCGACGACGCCTGGGAGCGGCTGCGGGCCACCAACGTCGACGGCTTCTTCCACCTGGCGAAGGCCACGCTGCCGCACCTGGCCACCTCAGGGGGCAACCTGGTGGCGGTGTCCTCGGTCTCCGGGGAGCGCGGCGACTGGGGGCAGGCCGCCTACAACGCGACGAAGGCCGCGATCAGCAACTTCGTCCGGTCCCTCGCCCTGGACTGGGGCGCCCGCGGGGTGCGGCTGAACGCGGTGGCGCCGGCGTTCACCCTCACCGAGCTCACCGAGGGGATGGGCCGGGACGAGGCGTCCCTGGCGCCGTTCGTCAACCGCATCGCGCTGGGCCGGCCGGGGGAGCCCGAGGACGTCGCGCCGGTGGTGCTCTTCCTGGCCAGCGAGGCCGCGGGCTACGTCACCGGGGCGGTCGTGCCGGTCGACGGCGGGACCAGCGCGTCGACCGGCCAGCCGCACGTCTGACCCGGGCCCGCCGCGCGCACGCGGGATGTGCGATAAAGCGTGTCATGACTGCGCGCACCGTCCCGGCATGACGGGGTCCTCCTCCGCGCCGGCGGCACCTCCCCGGGTCGAGGGCGCCGCCGTCGACAAGGGGCTGAAGAGCGGGGCCCTCGGGCTGGCCTCCTCGATCGTGCTCGGCGTCTCCTCCACCGCGCCGGCCTACGCGCTGGCCGCCACCCTGGGGTTCGTCGTCATCGCCGTCGGGGTCAAGGCGCCGGCGATCATGCTGCTGGCCTTCGTGCCGATGTGGCTGATCGCCGTCGCCTACTCGGAGCTGAACAAGCGCGAGCCCGACTGCGGGACGACCTTCACCTGGGCGGCCCGCGCCTTCGGTCCGCGCACCGGCTGGATGGGCGGCTGGGGGATCATCGCCGCCGACGTCATCGTGATGGCCAACCTGGCCCAGGTCGCCGGCTCCTACGGGTACCGGCTGGTCGGGCTGGACTCCCTCGCCGAGAGCACGCTCTGGACGACGGTCGCCGGGGTCGGCTGGATCGCGCTGATGACCTGGATCTGCTACCGGGGCATCGAGCCGACCGCGCGGGTGCAGAACGTGCTGCTGGCCGTGGAGGTCGTCGTCCTGGTGGCGTTCGCCACCTACGCGCTGGTCAAGGTCTACGCCGGCACCGCACCCGCGGGCGCCCTCACGCCGTCGCTGTCCTGGCTGTGGCCCTCGGGCCTCAGCTGGGCCTCGCTCACCGAGGCCGTGCTGCTGGCGATCTTCATCTACTGGGGCTGGGACTCCGCGGTCGCGGTGAACGAGGAGACCGCCGACCCCACCCGCTCGCCGGGGCGGGCGGCGATCATCTCCACCGTCCTGCTGGTCGGCATCTACACGGTCGTGTCGATCGCGACGGTCGCCTTCGCCGGGGTCGGCACCGAGGGGATCGGGCTGGGCAACGAGGCCAACGCCGAGGACGTGTTCAACGCCCTGGGGACGACGGTCTTCGGTGACGACGTCTTCGGGCGCGTGTTCGAGGCGCTGCTGATCGTCTCGGTGCTCACCTCGTCGGCGGCCTGCACCCAGACCACGATCCTGCCCACCGCCCGGGGCTCGCTGTCGATGGCCGCCTACGGCGCGCTGCCGCGGTCCTTCGCCCGGATCCACCCGCGGTACCTGACGCCGACGGTCTCCACGGTCTGGATGGGCGCGGTCTCCATCGCCTTCTACGTCGGCCTCACCCTGGTGAGCGAGAACGTGCTGGTCGACTCGATCACGGCGACCGGGATGCTGATCGCCTTCTACTACGGGCTGACCGGGTTCGCCTGCGCCTGGGAGTTCCGCCGGTCGCTGCACGGCCCGCGGGACGTGCTGATGCGCTTCCTGCTCCCGCTGCTGGGCGGGCTGTTCATGCTCGCCGTCTTCGTGCTCGCCTGCGTCGAGTACGCCGACCCGGAGTACGGCGAGACGGTGTTCCACGGCGTGGGCGGGGTGTTCGTCATCGGCGTCGGCGCCCTGCTGCTCGGGGTGCTGCTGATGGTCGTCTACGCCCGGGTGGCGCCGGCCTTCTTCCGCGGGCGGACGATGCTGCGCGGCACCGACGACCTGCTGGACTCGGTGACGGGCACCGACCCCCGCGCCTGACGTACTCACCGGCCGTCCTCCCGCACCAGCGTTGCTGCGGGAGGACGCCCTTCGATCAGGTCACCTGATCACTGCCGCGGGCGCCGGGGCAGGTCCACGCGCGGGGTCGGGGTCGGGGTCGGGGACGCGGTGCTGGGCGGGGAGGAACGCCAGCGCGACGACCGCCCCGGCCGCGCTCGCCGCGGCGGCCACCCAGGAGCCGGCGGAGACACCGTCGAGGAAGGCCTGCTGCACGGCCACGGCCGCGCCGTCGGGCAGCTGGCCGGCCACCGCGAGGCCGGCGAACACCGAGTCCGCCGCTCCCTCGGCCACCGGGGCCGGAGCGCCGGCGCCGGTGAGCGCGTCGACCACCGAGGGCCCGTAGACCGTGCTCATCACCGAGCCCACGACCGCGACCCCGAGCGTGCCGCCCACCTCCCGGACGGTGTCGTTGACCGCCGAGCCGGCACCGGCCTGCTCGCTGCGCAGCGCGCCCATGACCGCCTCGGTGGCCGGGCTGGTCACCAGCCCCAGCCCGGCGGCCATCAGCACCATCGCGGTGACGATGCGGCCCCAGTAGTCCGACTCCAGCGAGCTGCCGGCGGCCACGGCGAACCCGGCGGCCATGGTCAGCAGCCCGGCGGCGACCACGAGCTTGGTGCCCAGCGCCCGCATGGCCAGGATCGCCAGCGGGCTCACCGCCCCGATGACCACCGCGAACGGCAGGGTGGCGAGGCCCGCGGTGAGGGTGTCGTAGCCGCGGACGGCCTGGAAGTACTGGGTGATCAGGAAGATGAAGCCGAAGAGGCTGAAGAACGCCAGCGCGATCGCCCCGCTGCCGACCGAGACCCGCGGGTCGGTGAACAGCCGGACGTCGAGCATCGGCTCGGGGCGGCGCAGCTCCCAGCCGACGAAGCCCGCCAGCGCCACCGCGGCGCCCAGGTAGCCGGCGACGGTGGCCGCGGAGCCCCAGCCGTTGCCCGGCGCCTCGATGGTGGTGACGACGAGCAGGCCGATCGCGGCGACGGACAGGCCGGCGCCGACCAGGTCGAACCGGCGCGGTCGGGGGTCGGCGGACTCGGTGAGCAGCAGCCGGCCGGCGGCGACGGCGACGGCGGCCAGCGGCAGGTTGACCAGGAAGACCGAGCCCCAGGAGAAGTGCTCGAGCAGGAACCCACCGGTGACCGGCCCGATGGCGACCGACAGCCCGGTGACCGCCGACCACACGCCGATGGCGGTGGCGCGCTCGCGCCGGTCGGTGAACGTGGTCACCAGCAGCGCGAGGGTGGCCGGGTAGACGGCAGCGGCGGCGACGCCCATGGCCACCCGGGCGGCGATCAGCTCGCCGGTGCTGTCGGCCAGCGCCGCCAGCGCGGAGGTCGCGGCGAAGAGCACCAGGCCGGTCTCCAGCAGCCGGCGGCGGCCGTAGCGGTCGCCGAGGGCGCCGCCGAGCAGGAGCAGGGCGGCGAAGGCGAGGGTGTAGCCGTCGACCACCCACTGCAGGTCGCTGGTGGTCGCCGCGAGCTCGCGGCCGATGGTCGGGAGCGCGACGTTGACGATCGTGTTGTCCACGCTGACGAGCAGCACGGACAGGCAGAGCACGAGCAGCACCCACCACCGGCGGGTGGCGGGCGGGGCGGGGGGAGTGGTCACGACGACCTCCTGGTGTAGAACGTTGTGCCATGACCGTAGAACGTTGTTCTACTGCGGTCAACGAGGCAGGATGAGGTCGTGACAGATGTCAGCGCCGGCGGTGGCCGGACGCCGAGCCGGGCGGTCGAGCAGGCCCTGGTCGACGCCGCTGAGCGGGTGCTGGTGCGCGACGGGCTCGGCGGCCTGACCGTGCGGGCGGTCGCCGCCGAGGCCGCGGTGGCCCCGATGGGCGTCTACAACCGGTTCGGCAGCAAGGACGGGCTGGTCGCCGCGGTGCTCGCCCGCGGCTTCGAGGGGCTGCGGGCCGCCACGGCCGCGGCCGACGACGCCGACCCGGTCGAGCGGTTGCTCACGTGCGGCCGGAACTACCGCAGGTTCGCGCTGGACCACCCCCAGCACTACGCCGCGATGTTCGGGGCCGGCTGGGCGGCGGCGGTCCCGACCGAGGAGCTGGTGGACCGCGCCGGTGCGGCGTTCCAGGCGCTGGTCGACCGGGTGGGCTACGCCGTGGACCGCGGCGTGCTGCGACCCGGTGACCCGGTGGGCACCGCGCAGCTGATCTGGAGCTCCGTGCACGGCGCCGTCTCCCTGGAGCTGGCCCACCTCGGCCGGACCGCGGACCCGGCCGCCAGCTACGAGGCGCTGCTCCGGATGCTCCTCGACGGGCTCGGCTGACCCGGAGGGGTGAGGCCGGGAGCTCCCCGGCGACGTGGAGCTCCAGCGGCCGCTCCCGCGTGCCGACCCCTGCACAGACGAAAGGGGCCGGTCATGTTGACCTTGGCGTGCAGTGCAGTGGCTCAGGCGGGGACCGTGGCGACGACCGCGTCGCTGGACGACACCTCCGCCGACGCGTTGTTGTTCGTGGCCGGTTGGCTGACCACGGCCGCCGACCTGACCTCCCACGGGATGCTCATCCGCGACCTCGGGACGACCTTCGACGTCCTGCTGTAGACGAAGGACCCCCCGTGCCCCCCGCCACTCGCAGGCTCGCGGCGGGACCCTGCACGGGGGCCGTCACCCGCTGCTGAGCGGGGCGCTGCGTGAGGTGCCGAGGTCGGCGGCGTCGGCTGCTCGCCGGCCGGCGTGCCAGCCGGCCGGGTCCACGGTGCGGCCGCTGCGGCGGCGCACCGAGGGGAACAGCTCCTCCACCGCCCGGTCCACCGCCGCCTGGCGGCCGGCCAGCACCGGGGCCAGGTCGCTGCCGTAGGTGGCGGTGGCCTCCCGCCGCGCGGAGTCCCGCGCCGCGGTCAGCCGCTCCTCGATCCGCTGCGCGTAGGAGTAGAGGAAGCCGCGCCGGTAGGCCGTCGACCGGCCGCGCGGCCCGGCCAGCGGCACCGCGTCGGCCAGTGCCCGACCGGACTGCAGCAGCAGCGAGGTGACCAGCAGGTCCACCACGTCCAGGTCGCCGGGCATCCCGACCAGCGTGGCGATGCCGAACGCCGGCAGGAGCACCACCCGCACCCCGTTCGCCGACCCGGCCGCCTGGACGATCGCCGCCTTCGCCTCCGCGTGCGGGTCGTCGAGGTGCAGCCGGCGGGCCTGGACCTGCCCCGCGCCCGCCGGTGCACCCGCGCGCCGGCCGAGCATCGCGGTGTCGATCGCGTGCCGGGCCATCAGCTCCTGCGCCTTGGCCGTCAGCGACTCGGCCTCGGCCTCGAACTCGGTCGACTCGGCCTTCGCCAGCAGCCCTCGGATGCGGCTGAGCGCTCGGGCGTCGACGGCCTCCTCCCAGCCGCTGTCGGCGAGCACCGCCGCCGACCAGCCCGAGGGCGGGGGCAGCAGCTGCTCCAGCCGGGGGAGGCCGCGCAGCAGCCCGACCACCCGCAGCACGTCCCGCCAGGCCGCGGCCGGGGCGATCTGCTCCGCCCGCCACCAGCCGGCCACGGTGCGCGCCGGGCCGTCCAGCTCGGCCAGCTGCGCCGTCCAGGCGCGGGGCGCCCGCCCGGCCGCGTCGGCTGCGGCGGCCTGTCCGGTGATCACCGCGCCGACGAGCCGGCCCGCCCGGGCGCTGACCTTCCGCCGCACCACGTGGGTGAGGTCCGCCGGTTGCCAGCCGCCCTCCCAGAGGACCGGGAGCAGCTCGAGCAGCACCTCCTGGGCGTGCCCGTGCGAGTCGACCGCCGGGTCGCGGAGCAGCAGCCGGTCGACCACCCGGTCCAGCTCCTGCCCGGTCACGCCGGGCTGGGCGGCCAGTCGGGCACCGGCCATCAGCAGGCGCAGCACGTCGTCCACGGTCGGGGCGCTCCTCGGGGTCACCCGGTCAGCGTGCCGTGGACCGGGCGGCGCACCGAGGCCCGGGGGGCAGCTGGGGACGACGCCGTCCGGTGTGGACGGCGGCGCGCACGACCCGCCGTGCGGCCCTACCCTCACCGCCGCGCACGGTCGGCCCGGTCGACGTGTCGACCTGTCGACGGGTGGCTACGTTGACCGGCATGGCTGACCTCGCGACCCGCGCCCGGACCCTGCTCGACCTGCACACCGCGCCGGAGATCCTCACCCTGACCAACGTCTGGGACGTCGTCTCCGCCACCGTGGTCGCCGGCACGCCGGGGGTGCGGGCGCTGGCCACGGCGAGCCACTCGATCGCGGCGACGTTCGGCTACGAGGACGGCGAGAACATCCCGCTGGAGCTGCACCTGGACATGGTCGGCCGGATCGTGGCGGCGGTCGACGTCCCGGTGAGCATGGACCTCGAGGCCGGCTACGGCGACGCGGGGGAGACCGTCCGGCGGGCGATCGAGGTGGGCGTCGTCGGCGGCAACCTGGAGGACCAGATGAAGCCGCTGGACGAGGCCGTCGCCGCGGTCGAGGCCGTGGTGCGCGCCGGCCGGGACGCCGGCATCGACTTCGTGCTCAACGCGCGCACCGACGCCTTCGTGAAGGCCGCACCCGACGCCGACCGCGGCGAGCTGGTCGCCGAGGCCGTCCGGCGGGGGCAGGCGTTCCTCGAGGCCGGGGCCCCGGTGGTCTTCGTGCCGCGGCTGGTCGACCGCGAGGAGATCGCCGCCGTCGTCGAGGGCCTGGGCCGCGGCAGGCTGACCCTGATCAGCGTCCCCGGTGCGTCGTTGCCGGCCCGCGAGCTGCAGGAGCTCGGCGTCGCCCGGGTGTCCACCGGGCCGTTCACCCAGCGGGTCGCGCTGACCGCGCTGCAGGACGCGGTGACCGAGATGGTCGCCGGGGGCACGCTCCCCGAGGGCACCCGCCCGCTGAACTAGGTGGCCGCCGGGGTCTCTCCCCGGCTGGCGTGGGCGGCCGAGCTGGCCGCCCCGCGGCCGGGTGACCGCGTGCTGGAGGTCGGCTGCGGGCACGGCGTGCTGCTCTCGCTGCTCGCCGACCGGCTGACCACCGGCCAGGTCCTAGGGCTGGACCGCTCCGCCACCATGACGGCCGCGGCGGCACGGCGGAACGCCGCCGCGGTCGCCCGGGGGACCGTGGCCGTGCGCACCGCGGAGCTGCTGGACGCCGGGCTGGACGTCGGCTGGGCCGACCTGGTCGTCGCCGTGCACGTCGGGGCGTTCTGGCGCCCGCCGGCGGACGGGTACGGCGTCGTCCGGCAGGTGCTCACCGAGGGTGGCCGCTTCCTGCTCGTCGACCAGCCGCTCCGGCCCGGGCAGGCCGAGGACCGCGTCGCGCGCGTCGCCGCACTCGCGGCTCCGCACGGGCTCCGGGTCACCGCGCACCACCGCGGTGACACCCCACCGCGGCCCTCGATCGCCGTCGAGCTCCGGCGGTGAGCAGCGGGTACGGCTCAGCCCGGCCGCACCGGGCGGCGGGACCGCCTAGCCTGCGCGGGTGCGCAGCGAGCGCGGCCTCGACCGCCTGGTCACCTTCCTCGACGCCGTGGTCGCCATCGCGATCACCCTGCTGGTGCTGCCGCTGATCGAGGTGCTGGCCGCGGGCCGCGACGAGGACCTCGGCGCCGTCCTGGCCGACGAGGTCGGGCAGTTCGGTGCCTTCGCGCTGAGCTTCGTGGTGATCGCCCGGCTGTGGCTGGCCCACCACCGGATCGTCGAGCTCGTCGGCGCGTACGACGACGCCTTCCTCCGGGTGAACCTGTGCTGGGCGTTCACCATCGTGCTGCTGCCCTTCGCCACTGAGGTGATCGCCGAGTTCGGCACCGACCGGCTGTCGGTGGGCCTGTACATCGGCACGATCCTGGCGAGCTCCGCCGCGACCACGGTGCTGGTGGCGCTCCTCCGCCGGCGGGCGCCGCTGCGCCGGCACGGCGTCCCGGCCGCGGACGTCCACGTGGCGCCGTCCGCCGTCCTCACCGGGCTGCTGGGGCTCGCCCTGGTGGTGGGCACCGTGTTCCGGTCGGTCAACTTCTTCGCGCTGTTCCTGCTGTTCCTCAGCGGCCCGGCCGAACGGATCGTCCGCCGCGTGCGACTGCCGGGGTGACCAGCACCACTCTCGGTGGCTGACCCGGCGGATCGGGCGGAGCATCGGGGCAGCACGTCGACGTCGACGAGAGAGAAGGCACCGCTGCCATGACCGATCTGCTCCTGCCCGCCGACTTCTTCGGTTTCCAGTCGTTGCTCCCCGACGACGAGCAGAAGGAACTGGTGGCCCTCCGGGAGTTCCTTGAGTCGGAGGTCAAGCCCCGCGTCAACGCCGCCTGGGCGGCCGCCGAGTTCCCGCACGACCTCATCCCGAAGTTCGCCGAGGCCGACATCGTCGGCCGCGCCTACGACTGGGACGGCCGCCCCCGCGCGTCCCGCCTGTTCACCGGCTTCCAGGCCCTCGAGCTCTCCCGGGTCGACCCGTCGATGGCCACCTTCATCGGTGTGCACCAGGGCCTGGCGATGGGCTCCATCATGGTCCTCGGCTCCAAGGAGCAGCGGCAGCGCTGGATCCCGTCGATGATGCGGATGCAGACCATCGGCGCCTTCGGGCTGACCGAGCCCGAGGGCGGTTCCGACGTCGCCCGCGGGATGCGCACCACCGCACGCCGGGACGGCGACTCCTGGGTGCTCGACGGCGCCAAGCGCTGGATCGGCAACGGCACCTTCGCCGACGTCGTGGTGGTCTTCGCCCGCGACGTGGACGACGACCAGGTCAAGACCTTCGTCGTGGAGAAGGGCACGCCCGGCTTCGTCGCCACGAAGATCGAGGACAAGTTCTCGCTGCGCACCGTGCAGAACGCCGACCTGACGTTCACCGACTGCCGGATCCCCGCGGAGAACAAGCTCGAGGACGGCAACACCTTCAAGGACGTCAACAAGGTCCTCAAGGTGACCCGCGGAGGGGTCGCCTGGAGCGGCGTCGGCTGCCAGCTCGGCGCCTACGAGGTCGCGCTGGCCTACGCCAAGGAGCGCGAGCAGTTCGGCAAGCCGATCGGCAGCTTCCAGCTGATCCAGGACCTGCTGGCCCGGATGCTGGGCAACGTCACCGCCAGCCTCGGCATGACGGTGCGGGTCTCCCAGCTGCAGGAGGTCGACGCGCTGCGCGACGACCAGGCGGCGCTGGCCAAGAGCTACGTGACCGCCCGCGGGCGGGAGACCGTCGCGTGGGCCCGCGAGCTGTTCGGCGGCAACGGCATCGTGCTGGAGAACGACGTGATCCGGTTCTTCGCCGACGCCGAGGCGCTCTACTCCTACGAGGGCACCCGGCAGATGAACACGCTCATCGTCGGCCGCTCGATCACCGGTCTGAGCGCCTTCGTCTGACCCCGGACGTACGACGGCCCCCGGTGCAGCTGCACCGGGGGCCGTCGTACGTGTCAGCGGATCAGGACTGCGCGTGCCCCTGGACCGTCTGCTTGGCGTCCTGGGCGGTGCCCTGGACGTCCGAGGCGGCGGACTGGCCCTCGGCCTTGACCGTCTGCACACCGTCCTGCGCGGTCTCCTTGACCGACTGGACGGCGTCCTGGGCGGCCGGCTTCAGGTTGTCGCCGATCTCCTGCGCGACGTTCTTGGCCTGGTCGACCAGCGGCTGCGAGTGCTCCTTGACCGCGGTCTCCGCCTGCGAGGCGAGCTGCTTCTCCTTCTCGCTGGTGGGCAGCAGCGAGGAGACGAGCCAGCCGACGCCGAAGGCGATGAGGCCCGCGGCCAGCGGGTTGCCCTGCGCCTGGCGCTGGAGGGTGTCGGGAGCGGACTGCACGGCACCCACCGCGGAGGAGGCGGCGTTCTGCACGCTGCCGGCCGCGGAGGAGGCGGCGTGCTGGGCGGAGCCGGTCACGTTCGAGGTCGTGTTGCCCATCTGCGCTCCCTTGTCGTGGGCGGCGCCGAACACCCTGTCCTTCAGGCCGGCGACGCTGCTCTTGGCCCGGCCGACGCGGCGGTCCACCACGCGGGTCGGGTTGACCTTCTCGTTCAGCGCGTCGACCTCGTAGCTGAGGTTGGCGCGGGTGTCCTCGATCTGGCGGCGGATCACGTCCGGGTCACTGCTGGTCATGTCGGTCTCCGTTCCGGGTCAGTGGGGCTTGAGGGCGCCGGGGACCTGCTGGAGGGTCTCCACGGTCTGCTCCGGCTTGGGGTTGATGTTCTTCAGCCCCGAGAAGTCGATCGTCTTGAGCTGCTTGCGACCCGTCACGAACAGGATCGCGGCGATGACGCCCCAGACGACGGCGACGATGAGCGCGGCCCAGCCGAGGGGCATCGCGCTGCCCAGGGCCCACATCAGCGCCAGGCTGAGGAAGAGCGCGAGCATGTGGCCGCCGTAGCCGGCGCCGGCGAGCATGCCGGCGCCCTTCCCGGCCTTCGAGGCCTGCGCCTTGACCTCGCCCGTCGCCTTGTTGGCGTCGGCGCGGAGCTCGGCCTTGGCCAGCTCCAGCTCCTGGCGCATCAGGGTCGACAGGTCACGGGTGACGTCGCCGATCAGCTGGCCGACCGAGGTGCCCTCGACGTCCGGGTGCCCCTCCTCGGTCATCGGCTGCGCGGTGTTGCCGTAGTCGTAGCCGTCGGCTGCGGGCGGGGTGTACGACGACGCGCCGCTCTCGCCGTAGCCGAGGTCCTGCTGCGGCAGTCCGCCGCTCTGGTAGGGAGTGCTCACAGCTGGCCCGACCCGGGGGTGCGGGTCGCCGGGTCGTCCCAGCCGGCCGTGGTGGACGGGAGCGTGGTGCCCTCCGGGGTGCCGTACGGCGGCGGCGGGACCGAGCCGGCGGTGCCGGTGGTGGCGTAGCCGGTGGTGCCGGCCTCGTAGCCGGTGCTGGCGTACCCGGTCGCCGGGGTGTCGGCGATGTAGTTCGTGTCGGTCGCGTAGCTCTGGGTGGCGTAGGGCGAGCCCGTGCCGGTGAGCTGCTGGTTGCCGCTGCCGGAGGGGGCGGCGTCCTTGTGCGCGGCGACCACGCCGGTGGTCAGCCGGCCGGCGAGCACGCCGGCGACGGCGGCACCGAGCAGGAAGACGCCGGGCTTGCGGCGGGCGAAGGCGCGGACCTCGTCGACGAGCTCACCGGGCTCGCGGTTCTGGACCCAGCTCGCGAGCTCCTCGATCTTGTCCCCGGCCTGGCGGACCAGGTCGGCGGCGGGGCCGGACGGCGTCTCGCCACCGCCCTCGACCATGGTGCGCAGCTGCTGGGCGATGCCGGACAGGCCCTCGCCGGCCCGCTGCTGGCCGTTGCGGGCCTGGTCCTGCAGCTGCGAGCGGCCCTGCGCGATCAGGTCCTGGGCCTGCCGCTTGGTCTCCTGCGTGACCTGCTTGGCCTGGTCGGCGGCGGTCGAGGCGACCTGGCTGCCGGCCTGGGCGGCGGTCGAGGCGACGTTGCCGGCCTGGTCCTTGGCGACGTCGCTGGTGCTGGGGCTGCCGGACACGGGAGTCGCTCCGCTCTGCGGTGACTGCGTCGGGGTGTCGATGGAGTGGGTCATCGTTCCTCCTCGTCGTGCGTGGGCTGTACCTGGTCAGTGCTGGTGCTCTGGGCGTCCGTGCCCTGGCCGACCACGCCCGCTCGAGGGCACACGCCGTCGCCGGCGGATGAGTGCCGGTTCAGGTGGTGCCGGGACGCGGGACGGCGTACGGGCGCCTCGCGGTGCCCAGTCGTGACACTCGGGGGATCCCACCTGGCCTCGGTGGGACGCCGTTCCGTTGATCGACCAGGTACCCGCGGGCGACTACGACGTAAACCGGCTAGATCACTTTTCTGGATCACCACCGTCCGGCCGGGTCCGCCGGCCGGGCCGGGTAGCCTCGACCAAGGCAAGCCTTGCCTACGACGAGGAGGACCCGTGAGCGGACCGACCAGGGGCGGGGGCGCCCGGCGCCCCCGCGTGGCGCGCGTCGGGGAGGTGCTGCGCACCTCGCGGGTGACGCCGCACATGATCCGCGTCGTCCTCGGCGGCGAGGGCCTGGCCGGCTTCCCGGCGGGTGAGTTCACCGACCACTACGTCAAGCTCCTGTTCCCGCCGCCGGGCGCCCCCTACACCGCGCCGTTCGACGTGGAGGAGCTGCGCGCCGAGCTCCCGGCCGAGCAGTGGCCGGTCACGCGCACCTACACGGTGCGCTCCTGGGACCCGACCGCCGGCGAGCTCACCATCGACTTCGTGCACCACGGGGACCAGGGGCTCGCCGGGCCGTGGGCGGCGTCGGCCGCACCGGGTGACCGCATCCAGTTCTTCGGTCCCGGCGGCGGCTACGCGCCGAGCCCGGACGCGGACTGGCACCTGCTGGTCGGCGACGAGAGCGCGCTGCCGGCGATCGGTGCGGCGCTGACCCGGCTGCCGGCCGGTGCACCGGCCCTGGTGTTCGTGGAGGTGGCCGACCCGACCGAGCAGCAGACCGACCTCGTCCTGGGCGAGGGCGTCTCGGTGGTCTGGGTGCACCGCGGCGACGGCGTGCCGGGGGAGGCGCTGGCCTCCGCGGTCAGGGCCGTGCAGCTGCCGGCCGGCACCGGGCACGTGTTCGTGCACGGCGAGGCCGGCCTGGTGAAGGACCTCCGGCTGCACCTGCGCGCCGAGCGGGGCCTGGACCCGGCGTTCACCTCGATCTCCGGGTACTGGCGCCGCGGGGACGACGAGGACGGCTGGCAGGCCGGCAAGCGGGCGTGGAACGCCGAGGTCGAGGCGGCCGAGCAGGGCCTCGCCGCCGGCTGAGCCGGCGGCGAGGCCCGGCGGTCACATGTCGCGGTAGCGGACGGCGGCGGCGGTGGCGGCGCGCAGGCCCTCGGCGTCCAGCCGGGGGCCGTAGCCGGGGGTGTCCCGCTGGATCCGCCAGCCCTCGGCCAGCGGCCCGAGGTCGACGACGTCGAAGCCGATCGCGTCGATGAAGGCGGACACCTGCTGCTTGGCCGCCGCGTCGTCGCCGGCCACGACCAGGGCCCGGCGGTGCGGGGTGCCGGCGGGGGAGCCGTCGGCGGTGATGTCCGCGGCGCCGATGTGGTTGAACGCCTTGACCACCCGGGAGGTGGGCAGGTGGGCCTGCAGCAGCTCGGCCGTGGTCGTCGTCTCGTCGTCCAGCTCGGCGATCTGCCCGTCGCGCTGCGGGTAGTAGTTGTTCGTGTCGATCACGACCTTGCCGGCCAGCGGCTCCACCGGGACGGCGGGCACCGCCGACAGCGGGATCGTGACGACGGCGAGGTCGGCGGCGGCCGCCGCACCGGCGGCGGTGTCCGCGCGGACCTGACCCCGGCGCCCCGGCCGCTGCTCGAGCGCGCTGACCAGGTCGGCGAGGGTCTCCGGACCGCGGGAGTTGCTGAGCACGACGTCGTGGCCGGCGTCGAGGGCTGCCTGGGCGAGGGCTGTGCCGATGTGTCCGGCACCGATGAGTCCGAGGGTCGTCATGGTCGCTGCGAACCGGGGACGACCGGCCTTTCTTCCGTCCCGGTCAGCCCAGGTCGTCGGTGCCGAAGGTGTCGCACTGGTTCGGGTCGCCGGTGCTGTACCCGGTGCTGAACCAGCGCTGCCGCTGCTCCGACGAGCCGTGCGTGAAGGAGCCCTCGTCGACGGTCCCGCTGCCCAGGTTCTCCTGGATGAAGTCGTCGCCGATCCGCCCGGCGGTGTCCAGCGCCCGCGAGATGTCGTCGTCGGTGATGTCGACGATGAGCGGCTGACCGGTCTCGTCGGGCACCGTCTCGGCGTGGTTGGCCCAGGTGCCGGCGTAGCAGTCGGCCTGCAGCTCCAGCCGCACGCTGCCGCTGGTCGGCCCGGACTCGCGCGGGTCGACCTGCTGGTTGGTGCCGAGCAGGTTCTGCACGTGGTGGCCGTACTCGTGGGCGATCACGTACGCGTTGACGAAGGCCCCGCCCTCGGCGCCGAAGCGGGTCTGCAGGTCGTCGAAGAACGACAGGTCGATGTAGACCAGCTGGTCGGCCGGGCAGTAGAACGGCCCGGACCCGCTCGTCGCGCCGCCGCAGCCGGTCTGCACCGAGCCGGAGAAGAAGACCGTGTCGGCCGGCCGGTAGCTGCCGCCGAGGGTCTGCCCCCAGTAGTCCTGGATCGAGTCGATGTCGGCGGCGACGGCGCAGTCGACGGAGGTGTTGGCGTCGGCGACCTCGTCGCAGGACTGCTCGAGCGCGCCGTTGTCGGCGGTCTGCCCCGAGCCGAGCCCCTGAAGCACGCTGGTCGCGGCCGCGCCGCCACCGCCGCCGCCCCCGCCGAGGACCTGGAACAGGACGACGACGACCAGCCCCACCAGCCCGAGCCCGCCGCCGCCGACGGCCAGCCCCCGCCCGCCGCCCGCGCCGCGGCGGTCCTGCACGCCGGAGGTGTCCAACCGGCCGCTCTCCCGGAACCTCATCGTGCGTAGACCTCCTGGTCGGGTGGGGACATCGTGAAGGTCATCTCGACCGAGCCGTGCACCTCGACGGGGCCCGGCTGCAGCTCCAGCTGCGGCGCCGGCATCGCGAGGGACGCCTTGGCGAGCCGGCCACCGCCGCCGGTGCCGGCGTCGCGGAGCTCGACCAGCCCGGTGAGGCCGGCGCCGAGCGCGGCGGCGTAGCCGCGCGCCCGGGCGAGGGCGTCGGCGACCGCGTCGGCGCGCACCTGGTCGTGGACGGGGTGCCCGCGGGAGACCCGCCAGTGCGGCCCGTGCAGCGAGGTGTCCGCGAGCCCGGCCACCGCGACGGCCAGCCGGCCGGCGGCGGCGACGTCGTCGACCTGCACCCGGGTGGTCGCGGTGACCACCGAGCCGCCGCGGGCGCCGTCGGGGGCCTCGTCGAACACCGACACCGCATCGGTGGCGACGCTGCCCAGGCCCTCCGGGTGGGCGTCCAGCAGCGCGGTGAGCTCCTGCTGGCGGCCGGCGAGGGTGGCCAGCGCCCGGTCCCGGCGCCGGTCCCGGACCTCGATGGTCACCACGAGGTCGGCGGCGTCGGGGAGCACCTCGGCGACGGCCTCGCCACGCACGACCACGCGCGGGCTCTCGGTCATCGCTCCCCTCCGCGCCGGGACCTCCGCCCGGACCGCTCGGAGCACTCTGCCGGTCCGCGGGCGGCGGCGCACCCGGACGGCGGCCCGGCGGTCGGCGTCCTAGGGTCGGCGCATGCCCCTGGAAGGTGAGTACGAGCCCAGTCCGGAGAAGTGGGTCCGCGACCAGGTGGAGCTGTACGAGCGCACCGGCGGCCGGGAGGGCAACACGCTGCCCGGCCGGCCCGAGCCGGTCGTCGTCTTCACCACCCGCGGCGCGAAGAGCGGCAAGGTCCGCAAGAACCCGCTGATGAGGGTCGAGCACGACGGCGTCTACGCCATGGTCGCCTCGCAGGGCGGCGCCCCGAAGCACCCGACCTGGTACTTCAACCTCAAGGCCCACCCCGACCAGGTCACCGTGCAGGACGGCGACCGGGTCCGCGACGGCGTGGCCCGCGAGGTCGAGGGCGCGGAGTACGACCAGTGGTGGGAGCGCGCCGTCGCCGCCTACCGCGACTACGCCGACTACCAGCAGAAGACCGATCGGAAGATCCCGATCGTCCTCGTCGAGCCGACCAGCTGACGCCGGGCCGCGCGCCGGTCGTCGTCGTCACCGGTGCCAGCGACGGCATCGGGGCAGCGGCGGCCCGGCGGCTGCACCGCGGCGGGGCGCAGGTGGTCGTGGTCGGCCGCTCGATGGAGAAGACCGCCGCCGTCGCCGCGGAGCTGCCCGGCTCGGTCGCGCTGACCGCCGACTTCGCCCGGCTGGACGACGTCCGACGGCTGGCCGCCGACCTGCGCGACCGGTTCCGGTCGATCGACGTGCTGGCCGGCAACGCCGGGGCGTCGTTCGCGCGGCGCGCGGTGACCGTCGACGGGTACGAGCAGACCTTCCAGGTCGACCACCTGGCGCCCTACCTGCTCACCCGGCTGCTCGAGGAGCCGCTGCGGGCCGCCCGGGGGCGGGTGGTGACCACGTCGTCGTTCGTGCACTGGGCCGGGCAGGTCCGCCGCGGGCACCTCGCCGGGCTCGCCGACCCGCGCGGCCCGTACGTGGCGACCCGTGCCTACGCCCGGGCCAAGTGGTGCAACGTCCTGTTCACCGCGGAGCTCGCCCGCCGGTGGGCGCCCGGGGTGACCGCCACCTGCTTCGACCCCGGCGCGGTCGCCACCGGCTTCGGGCGCGCGGCGGGCGGGGCCACCGGGCTGGTGTTCCGGACGCCGCTGGTCGCGGTGCTGCGCACCCCCGCGCAGGGTGCGGACACCCTCGTCTGGCTGGCGACGGCGGACGACGGCTGGCGCAACGGCCGGCTGCACGCCAACCGGTCACCCACGCTGACCCTGCCCTCGGCCCGGGACGCCGTCCGGGCCCGCGAGCTGTGGGAGCTCTCCGCCCGGCTGGTCGGGCTGCCCGGCTGAGCTCAGCGGGGCGCGAGGTCCTGGCTGATCCGGGCGGCCACCCAGGCGGCGAGCACGTCCTCGTCCCGGGCGCGGGCCCCCAGCAGCGCCCACCCCAGGTCGGCCACCTGCCGGGAGCGGCGCAGCTGCAGGTCCGCACCCGGCGCCGCGAACAGCTCCGCGCGGGTCGCCGTGGCCACCTCGTGCTGGGCGACCAGGCTGTCCCGCAGGGCCGCGTCCGCCGGGCCGCCGGGTGCTGCCGCGACCGCGGCCAGCGCCCGCGCCACGGTGGCCTCGACCGCCGCGGGCAGCCGGCGGCTGCCGGGGTGCGGCAGGAGCAGCAGGCCGGCGGCGAGCCCGACCACGATGCCGACGAGCGTCTCCCCCAGCCGGACGGCGATCAGGTCCGCACCGGGCGGGCTGCCCGCGCCGAGGTGCACCAGCGACAGCGAGACCGGCGTGATCAGCGAGACGGCCAGCACGTACTGGCTGACCACCAGCAGCTCGACGCCGACGAGCAGGACCCCGATGAGGGCGACGGTGACCCCGACGGGGAGGTCCAGCCAGAACAGCAGCGCGGTCCCCGCCGTCCCCAGCAGGGTGCCGGTCACCCGGTGCAGGGCGCGGGCCCGGGTGTGCCGGGCGTCGGTGCCCAGCAGCACGGCGACGGCGGCGGTCGCGGCCCAGTACGGGCTGTGCAGGCCGAGCGCGGCGGCCAGCGACCCCGCTGCCCAGGCACCCGCGCCGATGCGGACGGCGGTGGGCAGCCACAGCGGGGTGTGCCCCCGGCCCGGGGCCGGTGCCGTGCGGTGGTCGGCCCGCGCGGGCGGGGCGGTGGTGGGGAGCGCCCGCAGGAAGCGGGTCTCGACCTCCTCCAGCCGCGGCCGCAGCGACGGGCGCCGCCGGCTGCCACCGGCCACCGCCTGGTGGGCGAGCCGGACGGCCCGGGCGACGCCGTCCGGGCGGGTGTCCCGCAGCCCGCTCCGCTCGGCCCCGGCGACCGCACCCTCCGCGGCGGCGACCGCGCGCCGCTCGGGACCGGCGGGGTCCCACGCCCACGCCGCCATGACCACCAGCCAGGCGAACGCCGCCGACCCGGCGGCGGCCGCGACGTGCTGCCCGACCAGGTCGGGGGAGGAGCCCAGCGCGCTGGCGCTGCCGCCGACCAGCACGGCCATCAGCGGGCCGGGCGGGCCGACCTGCCACACCGCGGTGGCCGCCGTCGCGGCCGCGCCGAGCAGGCCGAGGACGGCGGCGAGCAGGAACGGGTGCGGCCCGGCGAGCCCACCGACGGCGACCGACGCGACCAGCGCGGCGCCGACGCCGGCGGAGACCACCGACCGCCGCCGGTAGGGGAGCGCGTGACCGTAGACGGCGGTGAAGCCGCCCAGCGCCGCGGCCGCACCCAGGTCGGCGCGGTCGAGCAGCACGAACAGGGCCAGCGGTGCGGTGACGCAGACCGACGCGGACAGCGCCCGCCGTCCGTGGGCGGCCCACAGCGCCGCCGGCGCGGGCAGCCGCGGGCCGAGGACGTGCGGCGCCGCCCAGCGCAGCGGGGCGAGGAGGCCGGGCACGGCTGCCATCGTCTCCTCCCGACCGGTGCCGCGTCGTCGACGGAGGTCACTGCCGGCGGGCGAGATGGGTCACCCACCTCTTCCGCTCAGGAGAAGCCGACCACCGCATGCGGCGTGTAGGGCTCCTCCAGCCGCGCGATCCCCTCGGCGCTCAGGTGCAGGTCGACGGCGGCCACCGCGTCGTCGAGCTGCCGGTCCTCGGTCACCCCGACGATCGGCGCGGTGACGACCGGCTTGCTCAGCAGCCAGGCGAGCGCCACCTGCGCGCGCGGCACCCCGCGCGCCGCGGCGACCTCGGCCACCCGGTCGACGATCGCCCGGTCGCCGTCGGCGTAGAGCCTGCTGCCGAACTCGTCGGTCGCCGACCGGGCGGTGCTGTCGTCCCAGTCGCGGGTCAGCCGGCCGCGGGCGAGCGGGCTCCACGGGATGACGCCGATGCCCTCGTCGGCGCACAGCGGCAGCATCTCCCGCTCCTCCTCCCGGTGGAGCAGGTTGTAGTGGTCCTGCATGGAGACGAACCGGTGCCAGCCGTGCTCGCCGGCCCGGTGCAGCGCCTTGCTGAACTGCCAGGCCCACATGCTGGAGGCGCCCAGGTAGCGGACCTTGCCCGAGCGGACGCACGCGTCCAGCGCCTCGAGCGTCTCCTCGATCGGGGTGTGCGGGTCCCAGCGGTGGACCTGGTAGAGGTCGACGTAGTCGGTGCCCAGCCGCCGCAGGCTGGCGTCCAGCTCGGCCAGGACGGCCTTGCGGAACAGCCCGGCGCCGTTCGGGCCCGGCCGCATCCGGCCGTGCACCTTGGTGGCCAGGACGACGTCCTCGCGGTCGGCGAAGTCCTTCAGGGCACGGCCGGTGATCTCCTCGCTGGAGCCGGCCGAGTAGACGTTCGCGGTGTCGAAGAAGGTGATCCCGGCGGCCAGCGCCTTCTCGATGACCACGCGGCTCTGCTCCTCGGGGAGGCTCCACGGGTGGCCGCCCCGCTCGGGGTCGCCGAAGCTCATCATCCCCAGGCAGATGCGCGAGACCTGCAGGCCGGTGCTGCCCAGACGCGTGTACTCCATGGCCGGACCCCCTCCCCGCCGTTGCCCCGCGCAACCTCAGGGCAGTGCGGCGTAGCGCTCCTCGATCCGGCTGCGCACCTCGGCGGAGAGCTCGGCGAAGGGCTCCAGCTCGAGCGCGCGCGCCCTGCCCCGGCCGGCCCGCCAGACGCCGACCGCGGTGCCCGCGGACACCGCGGTGGCCCGGAACATGCCGTTGCCGCCGGGCACGATCCGGTCGGCGAACCCGGCCGGCACGGTGCAGCTGCGGTCGAGGTAGCCGAGCACCAGCTCGTCGAAGCCGGGCAGCAGCAGCACGTCCTCGGCCTCGGCCCGGGCGGCGGCCAGCCGGTCGGGGGTGGCCGGGTCCATCCAGTGCTCGGTGCCGTCGACGTCGACCCGGGTGAGCCGGTCGCCGGCGACCGCGAGGCCGGCCTTGACGTCGCGGACCAGCACCCCGGCCCAGCGGACCAGGTCCTTGACGGTGGCCGGGCCGTGCGAGGCGAAGAACCGCAGCGCGAGCTCGCCCAGCGCCTCGTCGCGCTCCAGCCGGCGCGGGGCCGGCACCCACTCGTCGAGCAGGACGAACTGCTGGTCGCCGCCGGCGGTCGGACCGAGGCAGGTCAGCCCGGACTGGGCGAGCCACCACAGCAGGTGGTAGCCGCGCTGGCCCTCGGTGGGCACCCCGCCCGCCGCGAGCGCGGCGACCAGCTCGGCGCGGCCCAGCCGGCGGCCGCCGCTCAGTGCGGCCAGCGCGACCTCCCCGGCCCGCGCGACGTCGTCGTCGGTCAGCCCCACGGTGGCCCGTCGGCCGGCCGCCCCGGCCAGCACCCTGGGGCCGAGCAGTTCCAGCATCCAGGGCAGGTCCTCGGCGGCGGTGAGGTGCAGCGTGCCGCGCATCGGCCAGGAGCGGACGACCTCGCCGGCGTCGAGCGCGGCGGTGACGGCGGCCCGGGTGCCGCCGTCGGTGCGCAGGGCCACCGACATGAGCGCCCCGGGCAGGTCCTGCGCCTGGACGGCGGTCAGCCAGCGGACCGCGTCGGCCGGGCTCGCCGGCCGGGGCCCGACCAGCCGCTGGGCGGCCATCCGCAGCATCGACAGCTCCTGCACGGCCCCACCGTGGCAGCCGGGTGCGACAGGATCAACGCAGCAGGTGCAGGTAGAGCATGTCCTCGGCGTCCGGCTCGGTCGTGAGCGGCGTGAAGCCGGCGGCCCGGGCCGCCCCGAGGCTGGCTGCGTTGTCCGGCTCGATGCCCAGCACGAACTGCTCGACGTCGGCCAGCTCGGGCGCGCCGACGAAGGCGCGCAGCGTGGCCCGGCCGAAGCCGCGGCCCCACCGCTGCGGGTCGACGACGTACGCGGCGCCCGTGGTGCGGCGCTCGTCCGTCCAGGTCACCCGCTCGGTGGCCGGGTCCCACAGCGTCCAGCGGTCGTAGACGTCCCCGCCGACCTGCGCGACCGGGGCGCCCTCGCCGTCCAGGGCCAGGAAGGTGTGCGAGCGCAGCACCCGGCGACCGCGGAACTCCTCACCGTGCGCGGCGTTGCGCAGGGCCAGCTCGCGCGCCGGCCAGGAGCGCCCGCCCAGCCGGCGTCGCACCTCGGGGTGGTCGAACCAGGGGAGCACCCGCGGCAGGTGCTCGGGCTCGAACGGGACCAGCCGGATCGTCGCGGGGACGGACACCTCCCCACCCTGCAGCACTGTCACCGCGCCGTCATCCGGTGGCAACGAGCACTCCCTAGGTTCGGGGACCCGCCCTCCGGAGAGGAAGCCGATGTCCGCCGTCCCGCTGGTCGACCTGGCCCCCTGGTACTCGGGTGGCCCGGCCGGGCGGCGGCAGGTGGCCACCGACGTGGACCGCGCGCTGTGCGAGGCCGGTTTCCTGCTCCTCACCGGCCACCGGGTGGACGCCTGCCTGGCCGACCAGGTGCGGGCGGAGGCCCGGCGGCTGTTCGCGCTGCCCCCGGCGCGGAAGGCCCGGCTCTCAAGGGTCCCCGGGGGCCGGGGCTGGGTCCCGCCGGGGTGCCGGCGGCCTGCCCGGACGGCCCGGAGCGCCCGCCGGACCTGCGGGAGTCCTTCACCTTCGGCGCCGACCAGCCGCCACCGGCGGTGACCGGGACGGTGGAGGAGGAGTGGTACGCCCCGAACAGCTGGCCGGCCGAGGTGCCCGGGCTGCGTCCCGCCGCGACCGCGTTCTCCGCCGCCTGCGCCGGGGTGGCCGAGGACCTGCTGCGGGTGGCGGCCCTCGCGCTGGACCTGGCCGACGACTTCTTCGTGTCCCGCTGCACCGGGGACACCTGGACCGTCGAGCTCGACCGGTTCCCCGCCCGGCAGGAGGTGGGCACGGTGCTGCCCGGGCAGCTGCGGGCCGGCCCGCACACCGATGCCGGCACGCTGGCGCTGGTGGACCGCGAGCCGGGCTCCGGCGGTCTGCAGGTGCGCGCGCTGGACGGGTGCTGGGTCGACGCGCCGTTCGTGCCGGGTGCCCTGACGGTCAACGCCGGCGACCTGCTCGCCCGGTGGACCGGCGACCGGTGGCGCTCCACCCCGCACCGGGTGCTCCCGCCACCGGTGGAGCTGCCGGGCGAGGAGCTGCTGGACCTGGCCTTCCGCGCCGAGGCCGACCCGGGCACGGTGGTCGAGCGGCTGCCCACCCCGGCGGCCGGGCCGACCCGGTACGAACCGGTGACCGCCGGTCGGTTCCGGCGCAGCCGGAGCGGGTCCGTCAGCGTCGGCTGACGCCGTACCGTGCTCCCCATGATGGGCATGGGCAACCTGGGCCCGGACGGACGACGGCGCCAGCGGCTGGTCGCCGGGATCATCGTGGCCGCGATGCTGCTGGCCGCCGGTGCGGTGCTGCTGGGCACCGTCCTCTGACGGGAGGGCCTGGGCATGGACGTGGACGAGTGGTTCGCAGCCGCCGGTGACCGGGCCGGTGAGCTCCGCCGGGTCGACGCGCTGGTGCAGGCCGCGGCGCCGGGGATCGACCGCCAGCTGGTGCCGGTCGGGTCGGGGCAGATGCTGGGCTACGGGATGATGCCGTACCGGCCCAGGTCGGCGAAGGAGACCACGACGTGGCCGCTCCTCGCCCTGGCGGCGCAGAAGCGGCACCTCTCGCTGTACGTCTGCGCCGTGGTCGACGGGGAGTACCTCGCCGAGTCCCGGGCCGCGGCGCTGGGCAAGGTGTCCTGCGGGAAGAGCTGCATCCGGTTCACCTCGCTGGACCGGGTCGACACCGTGGCGCTGGACCAGCTGGTGCGGGACGCCGTCGCCAGCACCGCCGACGGGCGCAACGCCTACAGCGGCTGACCCCCGCCTCCGCCGAGTGGGCAGTTCCGGTCGCCGACACACCCCGACGCGCCGTCCCCGGCGACCAGAACTGCTCAGTGGGCCTGGACGGTCGGCCGCCCGGGAAGGCGGTTGCCCGGTCCGGGAGACTGGCGGCATGGGCTACGTCGACGTCACCGGGGTCCGGCTCACGCTGCCGGACGGGCGGGTGCTGCTCGACGACGTCAGCTTCCGGGTGGGGGAGGGCGCCTGCGCCGCGCTGGTCGGCGAGAACGGCGCCGGCAAGACCACGCTGCTGCGGATCATCTCCGGCGACCTCGTGCCCGAGGCCGGGTCGGTCGCGCTGGTCGGCGGGCTCGGCATCATGCGGCAGTTCATCGGCTCGGTGCGCGACGACACGACCGTGCAGCGCTTCCTGGTCGACCTCGCCCCGCCCGCCGTCCGGGAGGCCTGGGACGCCGTGGAGGCCGCCGAGCTGGCGATGATGGAGGTCGACGACGAACCCGCGCAGATGGCCTACGCGAACGCGCTGGGCCACTGGGGCGACGTCGGCGGCTACGACGTCGAGGTCACCTGGGACACCGTCACCGTCGCGGCGCTCGGCGTCCCCTACGACGGCTGCAAGTACCGCGAGCTGACCACGCTGTCCGGCGGGGAGCAGAAGCGGCTGGCGCTGGAGTGCCTGCTCCGCGGCCCGGACCAGGTGCTGCTGCTCGACGAGCCGGACAACTACCTCGACGTGCCGGGCAAGCGGTGGCTGGAGGAGCGGCTGCTGGAGACCCGCAAGACCGTGCTGTTCGTCAGCCACGACCGCGAGCTGCTGGCCCGGGTCGCCGACCGGGTGGTCACCGTCGAGGGTGGGACGGCGTGGGTGCACGGCGGCGGCTGGGCCGGGTACCCGGCGGCGCGCACCGCCCGGCACGAGCGGATGGCCGAGCTGCGCAAGCGCTGGGACGAGGAGCACGACCGGCTCGTCGAGCTGGTCCGCACGCTGCAGCAGCAGGCCAAGAACTCACCCGACATGGCCGCGCGGTACCACGCCATGCAGACCCGGCTGGCCAGGTACGAGGCCGCCGGTCCGCCACCGGAGCGGCCGCCGGACCAGTCGGTGACCATGCGGCTGCGCGGCGGGCGCACCGGCGTGCGGGTGGTCGTCGCCGAGCAGCTGGAGCTGGCCGGCCTGATGCGCCCCTTCGACCTGGAGGTCGAGTACGGCGACCGGGTCGCGGTGCTGGGGTCCAACGGCGCGGGCAAGTCGCACTTCCTGCGGCTGCTGGCCGGCCAGGACGTCGCGCACACCGGTGGCTGGCGGCTGGGGGCGCGCGTGATCCCCGGGTTCTTCGCCCAGACCCACGCGCACCCGGAGTGGCTGGAGCGCACGCTCGTCGACCTGCTCTGGCACGGCGAGCCGGGGCGGCCCGGCGTGGACCGCGGCCGTGCGATGGCCACGCTGCGCCGCTACGGGCTGGCGGCGCAGGGCGACCAGCTGTTCCGGTCGCTGTCCGGCGGTCAGCAGGCCCGCTTCCAGGTGCTGCTGCTCGAGCTCTCGGGCGCCACGCTGCTGCTGCTCGACGAGCCGACGGACAACCTGGACGTGCTCAGCGCCGAGTCCCTGGAGGCGGCGCTCGACGCGTTCGACGGCACGGTCATCACCGTCACCCACGACCGCTGGTTCGCCCGCACCTTCGACCGGTTCCTGGTCTTCGGGTCCGACGGGCGGGTCTACGAGGCGCCCGAGCCGGTGTTCGACGAGGGCCGCGTCCAGCGCGCCCGCTGACCAGGCACAGGTACCTATACGTGCGTTTCGGCACCCAGAACGCATGCATAGGTACCTATGCCTGGCACGTCAGCGGGCGGACTCCACCGCGGACGGGGACGCCGCGGCCGCCCGGCCGTCGAGGACCTCGGTGGCGATCCGGGTCGCGTTCGCCATCACGGTGAGCGTGAACGTCGTGGAGGCCAGGGTCGGCAGGACCGAGCCGTCGACGAGGTGCACCCGGTCCCACTCCGGCAGCCGGCCCCACCGGTCGGTGCCGCCCCGCGCGCCCGGCTGCTGGTGCGGGAAGGTGCTGCCGAAGTGGTAGCTCTTGCCGGCACCGCTGACCGCGACGTGGGTCAGCAGCGGCCACAGGTCCAACGCCGGTGCGATCCGGGCCAGCCGGCGCAGCACCGGGCCGAGCATCGCCGGCCGCCCGGTGTCCTCCGGGACGAGGTCCAGCTCGGGCAGGCCGCCGGCACCCCGCCGGGCGGTCACCCGGATCCCCGGTGACGCCCAGGAGGGCAGGTAGCCGAAGCCGACGGTCAGCCGCCGCAGCACCTCGGTGGTCAGCCCGGACAGCGCCGGGGAGCGCAGCAGGCCGGGCAGCGCGTCGAGGAAGGCCGGGTTGTACGGGTAGCCGTGCAGGTGCGCGGTGTCGACGTCGTCCTCGTCGAAGGACAGCAGCACGTTGAACTGGTTGAGCGTGAAGTCCCGGGCGTCCGGACGGCGGGGGTCGGCCACGCCGCGGCGGGAGAGGAACGGCACCACGAACTGCAACGACTCGGCCATCCGCACGCTCGCCGGCGGCTGGGGCAGCGAGCCGAGCACCAGCCGGGTCGTGCCCATCGCCCCGGCGGCGACGAACACCCGGTCGGCGTGCAGCTCGTGGCGCTCGCCGGTGGCCAGCTCGCGGAACCGCGCCACGGCACCCCGGTCGTCCTGCCCGACCTCCTCCACCAGCACCCCGCCGACGTACCGGACGTTGGGCAGTCGGCGGACCCGGTCCATGGTCTGCGCGGCGCTGTAGACCAGCCCGTGCGGGCAGCCGGTCATGCACAGCCCGCACCGGGTGCAGTCGTTCGCGCGGAACGCCAGCCGGGCCCGGCCGACGGTCACGCCGCGGCGCCGCAACGCCGTCCGGTGCTCGGCGTAGCGCTGCAGCACCGCCTCGGTGCGCGCGCCCAGCGGCGGCAGCCCGCTGCGGGGGGCCAGCAGCGGGAACGACCCGGCGAGGTCGTCGACCTCGGCGGCCAGCGGCACCTGCTGAAGGGCCGCCCGGTAGTGCGGCTCCATCTCCGCCCAGGACACCGGCCAGTCGCGGAACGTACCCGGCGAGAAGGGCATCGCCTGGGCACCCCACAGGTTGGTGAACCCGCCGTAGGCCGAGGAGACGACGTCGGTGTTGGTGTCCGGCCGTGCGCCGCGGATGCCGGTCACCTGGCCGAGGTCCCGGAACGGGTGGTCGGACCCGTAGACCCGCTTCTGCGGCACCGCGCGGCCGCCCCCGGCAGTGCGGGCGGTGACCAGCTGCAGGTCGACCGGGTGCCAGGACGCCTCGTCCCGGCCGGCCATCCGCGCGAGCGCGGCCGTGCGGGGTGCGTCCAGCCGGCTGCCCAGGTCGAGCACGGTCACCTGCTGGTCCCCGCGGCAGGCGAGCGTCCAGGCCACCATCGCCGCCGAGGCACCCGAGCCGATGACGAGGTGCGTTCCGGCGGGGGTCACCGCGGTTCGAGGCCGACGGTCAGCGAGACCGGGAGCCGGCCCGTGCGCAGGTCGACCCGGCCGCGCAGGTGCCCGACCCCGGCCGCGGCCAGGCCGCCGACGATCGCCGCCGCCTGCAGGCCGGCGTCCCGGTCGCCGCGTGCCGCCCGCAGCAGCTTGCGGGCCACGCTGCCGACCATCGCGCGGGCGAACTCCAGCTCCGCTCGGATGTTGCCGGCCGCCCCCATGTCGGAGAAGGCGCGGACCTTGCCCCGGTTGATGGTGTAGCAGCGCCGCCAGAAGTAGTCCCAGGTCAGCCGCTCGGGGTGGACGAAGTGGTAGATGCGCGCCTTGGGCTCGTAGACGACCGCCGCCGCCCCGTGCGCCGCGGCGATCCGGTGCGAGAGGTCCATGTCGTCGTGCTTGTCGGAGTGGAAGCCGCCGACCGCGCGCAGCGCGTCGGTCCGCACCGACATGCTGGCGCCGATCAGGTGCCGCACCGGCTCGCGCACCTCGGGCAGCCCGACGTAGTGGCAGCCGAACACCCAGTCGAACTCGTGCGGGAACCAGCCCGGCCGGGCGATCTGGTGGTTGGGCAGCGGGGCGCCACCGACCGCGACGGCGCCGTCCTCGGCGTAGACCGACAGGAGGGTCTCCAGCCAGGTCGGGTCGGCCTCGGCGTCGTCGTCGAGGAAGGCGACCACCTCGGCGGTGACCCGCTCGACCGCGGTGTTGCGGGCGGAGCCCAGCCGCCCGGCGAACCGGTTCGGGAAGACCTCGATCGGCGGCCCCGGCTGGTCGGTGCCCGGACCCCAGGTGGCCAGACAGCGCTCGAGCAGCTCGTCGTTGTGGTCGACGCAGAGGAGGATCTTCCCGGGCGCCACCGACTGGGTCTGGACGGAGGCGACGGCCCGCTCCAGCAGGTCCCAGCGGGCGTCGGTGTAGGTGCAGATCACCACGTCGGCCAGCGGAGCGGTGCTCTTCTCGACAGGCATGGTCTCTCTCTCGGTCGGGGGCGCCCGGGTGCTCGGGCCGTGCGACCACCTGCGGCGTCGGAGGAGGACGGTGCCGAAAGCTAGCAGCGAGTGACGATCAGCAACAGATCTCCTGACGCTCCGTCGCGACTGTCACCCGTACGTGTGACCCTCGCCCCGGTAGGTGGGCAGCGCGTCAGTGACCGCGTCGCCCCGGACGGCGTGCAACACGTCGACCCGCTCGCACAGCTCGCCGGCCTTGGCGTGCCGGAACCACACCCGGTCACCGGTCCGCAGCCCCGCCGCCGCCCGCCCGCGCAGCGGCGTCTGCACCTCGCCGGCCCCCTCGGTCGGGACCAGCCGCAGCCCGGCCGGGTACGTCGGCGTCGGCACCCGGTCGGCCCCCGGCGGCCCCGAGGCGATCCAGCCGCCGCCGGCCACGGTGACCGTCCCCGGGGCGGGGCGCCGGGTGACCGGCAGTGCGAACAGGGCCGCCGGCCGGCCCCGGAACGCGCGGTAGGCGTCGAACAGCGTGGGGGAGTAGAGGCCGGAGCCGGCCGCCAGCTCGGTCACGGAGGGGTCGGTCGCCGTCCGCTCCAGGCTGCCGGTGCCGCCGCCGTTGACGAACTCGAGCGCCGCCACCTCCCGGACGGCGGCCACCGCCGCGGCCCGCCGCTCGGCCAGCTCCCGGCCCGAGGCCCGCTGCATCCCCCGGACGGCGAGGCCGCGCAGCGGACGCCCCGGCGGGGCGTCGCCGAGGCCGGCGATCTGCGCCTCGTAGGCCATCACCCCGACCAGCACGACCCCCGGCCGGGCGACCAGCGCGCGGGCCAGTTCCGCTGCCTGCCCGGCGGTGTGCACCGGCGAGCGGCGGACGCCGACGTGCGCCGGGCCCAGCCGCCACGAGGCGTCCAGGTCCAGGCAGACCCGCACCGGTGGCCGGGAGCCGGGAGGAGCGACGGCGTCCAGCACGTCGACCTGGTCGGGGGAGTCGACCATCAGCGTCACCCGGGCGGCGGCCTGCTCGTCGGCGGCCAGCCGGCGCAGGGCTGCCCGGTCGACGCTCGGGTAGCCGACCACCACGTCGGTGCTGACCGGGTCGTCGCCGCCGGCCAGCCACAACGCCTCGGCCAGGCTGTAGCCGAGCACGCCGGCGAACCCCGGCCGGGCCAGCACCCGGCGCAGCACGGACCGGCTGCGCACCGACTTGCTGGCCACCCGGACCGGGCGCCCCGCGGCGCGGCGGACCAGGTCGTCGGCGTTGGCGTCGAGCGCGTCGAGGTCCAGCACGGCCAGCGGCGGGTCGAGGTGGGCCGTGGCGGCGTCCAGCCGGGCCCGTTCCGTCGGTGCGTCGCTGCCGGGCGGGAGGGTCATGGTGCGGCAGCATCCTGGTCGGACGGCGAGTGGGTCAAGCGTCCCAGTCGCTTGACCGGGGTGCCCCCGGGCGGCACGCTGCCGCGCGACGACGACCGGAGGAGGACCCGTGCCGCAGGAGCAGCGCTGGCGCAACTGGGCGGGCAACCAGGTGGCGGCCGGGTTCACCGCGGTCCACCCGCGGGGCACCGCGGAGATCGCCGCGGCCGTGCGCGCGGCCGCTGCGGCCGGGCGGCGCGTACGGCCGATCGGCAGCGGGCACTCCTTCAGCGCCATCGGCCGGCCCGAGGACGTCCAGCTCGTGCTCGACCGGCACGCCGGGCTGGTCGGGGTGACCGACTCCGGGCTGGTCACCGTGCAGGCCGGGATGCCGCTGCACCGGCTGACCGCGGAACTGGCGGCCCGGGGGTGGGCGCTGACCAACCTCGGCGACATCGACCGGCAGACGGTCGCCGGCGCGCTGTCCACCGGCACCCACGGCACCGGCGCCGCGTTCGGCGGCCTGGCCAGCCAGGTCCGGGCGTGCGAGCTGGTGCTCGCCGACGGTGCGGTGCTGCGGTGCTCGCCCACCGAGCACGCCGACGTCTTCTCCGCCGCCCGGGTGGGTCTCGGTGCCCTCGGCGTGCTCAGCGAGGTCACCCTGCAGGCGGTGCCGGCCTTCGCGCTGCGCGCCGAGGAGGGGCCGGCGTCGCTGACCGGCCTGCTCGCCGACGTGGACGCCTTCCTGAGCTCGACCGACCACGTCGAGTTCTACTGGTTCCCGCACACCGACCGCTGCCTGACCAAGCGGAACACCCGGGTGCCGCTCACCGAGCTGGACCCGCTGCCGGGCTGGCGGGCGGTCTGGGACGACGAGGTGGTGGCCAACGGCGGCCTGGCCGCGGTCGTCGGGGCCGGTCGGCTCGCCCCGCCGCTGGTGCGCCCGCTCGCCCGGGTCTCCGCCCGCGCGCTCTCGCCCCGCACGCACACCGACGCCGCGCACCGGGTGTTCGTCTCCCGCCGCCGGGTCCGGTTCCGCGAGATGGAGTACGGCGTCCCGCGGGCCGCGGCCGCCGAGGTGCTCGGCGAGCTGCGCCGGGTGGTCGACCGCAGCGACTGGCGCGTCCCGTTCCCGGTCGAGGTGCGGCTGTCCGCCGCCGATGACGTCCCGCTGTCCACCGCCTCCGAGCGGGACACCGCCTACGTCGCGGTGCACGTGCCCGCGCGCACCGAGCCGGGCGCGTACTTCGCGGCCTTCGAGGCGATCGCGGGCGCGGTCGGCGGTCGCCCGCACTGGGGCAAGGTGCACGGCCTGGACGCCGCCGCGCTGGCCGACCGGTACCCGCGCTTCGGTGAGTTCACCGCCCTGCGCGACCGCCTGGACCCCGCCGGCGTGTTCGGCAACGCGCACCTGGACCGGGTGCTCGGCCCGGCCCGGGCGCGGACCGGCGGCCGCTGACGTGCCCCGGCTCCCGGCGGACGCCCGCCGCGCCGCGCTGGTCGAGGCCGCCCTGCGGGTGATGTCCCGCGACGGGCTGGCCGCCGGCACCACCCGGGCGATCGTCGCCGAGGCGGGGATGTCGCTGGCCAGCTTCCACTACGCCTTCGCCTCCCGCGACGAGCTGCTGCGCGAGCTGGTGCACCGGGTGGTCGGCCACGAGCTGTCGGCCGCGGCCGCCGCCGAGGTGCCCGAGGGCGCCGGCCTGGCCGACTGCCTGCGCGCGGCCGCCGCGGGCTACCTGCAGCACCTCGAGCGGGAGCCGGGCGCCGAGCAGCTGATGCTCGAGCTGGCGCTGCACTCGCTCCGCGACCCCGCGCTGCGGCCGCTGGCCCGGCAGCAGTACCGCGCCTACACCGCCGCGGCGACCCGGCTGCTGGAGCAGGCGGCCGCGGCCACCGGGGCGACCTGGCGCCGGCCGGTGCCCGAGCTCGCCCGCCTGCTGGTCGCCCTGGTCGACGGGGCCACGACCACCTGGCTGGTCGACCGGGACACCGCCGCCACCCAGGCCGTGCTGGACGCCGCCGTCGGCCTGTTCGTCGCCGAGCACTCCGAGCTCGCCCGGTGAGGCCGGTCGCGGCGCCGCTCGCGCCGTCGGTCGGAGCGGCCTGGACCGCCCGGTTCGGACTCGTCTGGCTCGGGCTGTGGGCGGCCCAGCTCGCCCCGGTCCAGCTGCTCCTGCCGCTGCAGCTGGCCGACCTGGACCCGGCGCACAAGGTCCGCGACTTCGGGCTGGTCAACGGGCTGGCCGGGATCGCCGCGCTGGTCGCGCTGCCGGTGTTCGGGGCGCTGTGCGACCGCACCCGCTCACCGTTCGGCCGGCGCCGGGTCTGGGTCGCGGCCGGGGTGGTGGTCTACGTCGGCGGGCTGCTGCTGACCGGTGCCGCCGACGGCGTGGCCGGGGTCGCCGGCGGCTGGCTGGTGGCGCAGCTGGGGATGTACGCCGCGATGGCCGGGCTGACCGCCACCATCGCCGACCAGGTGCCGGCCGAGCAGCGCGGGGCCGTCTCGGCCGCCGTCTACGGCCCGCAGGCGCTCGGCATCGTCGTCGGCCTGGTCCTGGTCACCGGGCTGGGGGAGGACGCCGGCTACCCGGCGCTGGCCGTGCTGCTGCTGCTCGCCGCGCTGCCGTGGCTGCTGCGGGCCCGGGACACCCCGGCGGTCGCGCGCCCGCAGTCGCTGGCCGCCGCCGTCCGGGCCACCTGGGCCGCGCCCAGCCGGCACCCCGACTACGCCTGGGCCTTCGGCGGGCGGCTGCTGGTCAACCTGGGCAACGCCCTGGGGACGACGTACCTGCTGTACTTCCTCACCGACGGGCTGCGGGTCGCCGACCCCGAGGGCTCGCTGCTGGTGCTCACCGTCGTGTACCTGCTGGCCACCGTGGCGGCTACCTGGGGCGGCGGCCTGCTGTCGGACCGCACCGGGCGCCGGCGGGTGTTCGTCGCCGGCGCCGCGGTGCTGCAGGCGCTCGCCTGCGCGGTGCTGGTGGCCGTGCCGAGCTGGCCGAGCGCGCTGGTCGCCGGGCTGCTGCTGGGCGCGGGCTACGGCGCCTACACCTCGGTCGACCAGGCGCTGGTCACCCAGGTGCTGCCCGACGCCCGCACCGTCGCCGGCGACCTCGGGGTGATGAACGTGGCGGTGGTGGTCCCGCAGGCGCTCGCCCCGCTGCTGGCCAGCCTGGTGATCGCCGAGCTCGGGGGCTACGACGTCCTGTTCGCGCTGGCCGGCGTCGTCAGCGTCCTCGGCGCGCTGTCGGTCGCCCGCATCCGCACCGTCCGCTGACCCCCGTGCCCGTTTCGGCGCCGAACCCCGCACGGGTTTCGGCGCCGAAACCGGGCTCTCGGTACCGGAAGCTCGGGGCTTTCGGTACCGAAAGCCCCGGGAGGGGCTACAGGTCGGGGTCGAGGGTGCCGTCGCCGCCGATGCGGTCGAGCTCGGCCAGCTCCACCGGGCCGAGGACCCGCGCGGCCGACTCGAGGTTGGACTCCAGGTGCCCGATCGACTTGGTGCCCGGGATCAGCAGGATGTTGGGGGAGCGGGCCAGCAGCCAGGCCAGCGCGACCTCCATCGGGGTGGTCTCCAGCGTCCGGGCCACCGACTCCAGCGCTGCGGACTGCAGCGGGCTGAACCCGCCGAGCGGGAAGAACGGCACGTACGCGATGCCCTCCCGGGCCAGCGCGTCGACCAGCGGGTCGTCGGCCCGGTGCACCAGGTTGTAGTGGTTCTGCACGCAGACCACCGGGGCGATGCCCTGCGCCTCGGCCAGCATCTGCGGGGTCACGTTGCTGACGCCGATGTGCCGGACCAGGCCCTCCTGCTGCAGCGCGGCCAGGGTCTCCATCGGCTCGGCCAGCGAGCGCTGCACCGGCTCGGCGAACCCGGGCATCCGCAGGTTGACCACGTCCAGCGCCTCGACGCCGAGGTGGTCGAGGTTGTCGTGCACGGCCTGCCGCAGCTCGTCGGCGCCCAGCGCCTCCGGCCACTCGCCCTCCGGCGTCCGGCGGGCACCGATCTTGGTGACGATGGTCAGCTGCTCGGGGTAAGGGTGCAGGGCCTCGCGGATGATCTCGTTGGTCACGTGCGGGCCGTAGTAGTCGCTGGTGTCGATGTGGTCCACGCCCAGCTCGACCGCGCGGCGCAGCACCGCCACGGCGCCGTCCCGGTCGGCCGGGGGGCCCATCACGTGGGGGCCGGCGAGCTGCATGGCGCCGTAGCCGATGCGGTGCACCGTGCGGTCGCCGAGGGTGAACTGGCCGGACTTCTCCGCCGTCGTCGTCATGACCACGGCTTACCCCCGCCCCCGGGGGCGGTCAAACGGTCAGCGGACGGCGGCGGGTGTGGCGTCGGCGACGGGCGCCAGGGCGCGCTGCCACCTGTCGACGTCGGCCCGGGCGGCGAAGGCCAGCGCGGTGCGCTCGCGGCGCTCGGACCGGATGGTGAGCACCGCGATCCCGGTGCCGACCAGGGCCAGCGCGGCGCCCACCCAGATCGGCGCGGTGTAGCCGAGCCCCGCCGACAGCGCGGCGGCGCCCAGCGCGGCCCCCAGCGCGTTGGCCACGTTGAAGGCCGCCTGGTTGGCGGCCGACACGAGGCTGCCGCCGGGCACGCGGGCCGCCTCGATCACCCGGTTCTGCACGACCGGGCCGAGGGCGAAGGCGAGCATGCCGAAGAAGACCAGCACGGTGACCGCGGCGACCGGGGTGCGCGCCACCAGCGCCAGGACGGCGAGCGCGCCGGCGGTGCCGAGCAGCCCGACGGCCACGAACGACATGCCCCAGCGGTCACCCAGCCGGCCGCCGACCAGCGTGCCGACCGTCGTGCCGGCGCCGAAGAGGCCCAGCACCGGGGTGACCCAGCCCTCGGGGATGCCGCCCAGCTCGGTGAGGATCGGGCTGACGTAGCTGTAGACGGAGAAGAGCGCCGCGAAGCCGATCATCGTCGTGCCGAGCACCAGCCACACCCCGCGCCGGCGGAAGGCGCCCAGCTCGCTGCGCAGGTCGGTCGGCTCGCCGGCGACCGTCGGCATCCAGGCCAGCAGGCCGGCGATGGTGACCAGGCCGATCGCGGCCACCGCGGCGAAGACCAGCCGCCAGCTGAGCTGCTGGGCGAGGAAGGTGCCCAGCGGGACACCGACGACGTTGGCCAGCGTCAGCCCGGTGATCATCAGCGAGATGGCCTGGGTGGCCTTCTCCCGGGGCACCAGGCGGCGGGCCGCGACCGCGCCCACCCCGAAGAACGACCCGTGCGCGAGGGCGGCGAACACCCGGGCGGCGACGAGCCAGCCGTAGCTGGGCGCCAGGGCCGACAGCAGGTTGCCGAGGGTGAACAGCACCATCAGCGCGACCAGCGTCTGCCGCGGGGTGAACCGCACGCCGAGGGCGGTCAGCGTGGGGGCGCCGATGACGACCCCGATGGCGTAGGCGGAGATCAGCAGCCCGACGGCGGAGACCGAGACGTCCAGCCCGTCGGCGATCTGGGGCAGCATGCCCATCACCACGAACTCGGTGGTGCCGATGCCGAAGGCACCGATGGCGAGCGCGAGCAGGGCGCGGGGCAAGGCAGAGCTCCTCGAGGTGGGGCAGGGGGTGGACGCGGACGTCGGCGTCCACCACAGCCAAGAGGAGCGGGCCTCTGATCCTTGCACCCGACGGGCATGAACCTCGTCACGTCGCGGGCCGCGCCTCTCCGGCACGGCCCGCGACGCGAGGTCGGTCAGGGCTGCAGCAGCACCTTCACCGCGCCGTCCTGCTTCTGCCGGAAGGTCTCGTAGGCCTGCGGCGCCTGCTCCAGCGGGACGTGGTGCGTGGCGAAGGTGTCCACGCCCAGCGGGTCGGCGTCGGTGAGCAGCGGCAGGATGTCCGGCACCCAGCGCCACACGTTGGCCTGGCCCATGCGCAGCTCGATCTGCTTGTCGAACATCCGCATCAGCGGCATCGGGTCGGTCGCGCCGCCGTAGACGCCGGACAGCGAGATGGTGCCGCCGCGCCGGACGGCCTCGATCGCGGTGTTGAGGGCCGCCATCCGGTCCACGCCGACGACCTGCATGACCTTCTCCATCACCGCGTCCGGGACGATCGCGGTGGCCTTCTGGGCCAGCTTCGCGCCGGGGGAGCCGTGCGCCTCCATGCCGACCGCGTCGATGACGGCGTCCGGACCGCGGCCGTCGGTCTTGTCCCGCACCCAGGCGACGACGTCGGCCTGGGTGGTCGAGTCCAGGACGTCGATGCCGTTGGCGCGGGCCCGGGCGAGCCGCTCGGGCACGGTGTCGGAGGCGAGCACCTGCGCGGCGCCGAGGTGCTTGGCGATCCGGGTGGCCATGTCGCCGATCGGGCCCAGACCCAGCACCAACACCGTGCTGCCCGGCTTCACGTTCGCGTACTGCACCGCCTGCCAGGCGGTGGGCAGGACGTCGGAGAGGTAGACGAACCGGTCGTCGGCCGGGCCCTCGGGCACCTTGATCGGCAGCGTGTTGCCGAAGGGCACCCGCAGGTACTGGGCCTGCCCGCCGGGCACCTGCCCGTACAGCTTCGTGTAGCCGAACAGCGAGGCGCCGAAGCCCTGCTCGCGGTTCTGCGTCGTCTCGCACTGGCTCTGCAGCCCCTGGTTGCACATCCAGCAGGTGCCGCAGGAGATGTTGAACGGCACGACGACGCGGTCGCCGGCCCGCAGCTCGGTGACGCCGGGGCCGACCTCGCGCACGATCCCCATCGGCTCGTGGCCCATGACGTCGCCGACGGTCATGAACGGCGCCATGACCTCGATCAGGTGGAGGTCCGAGCCGCAGATGCCGGTGGAGGTGATCTCGACGATCACGTCGGTGGGGTCGGTGATGGTGGGGTCCGGGACGGTGTCGACACGGACGTCGTCGCGGCCGTGCCAGGTCACTGCGCGCATGGTGGTGCTCCTCGTTCTCGGGGGCTCGAGACGGCCGCGGCGTCGGTCAGCAGGCCGAACTCCTAGGCGTGACGTTCCTCGCTCCTACCCGTCACGGCGCGTTGCAGTCACGACCTGCCAGGAACTGTGCCGTCACGCAGGGTGCTCGTTTGGCAGGAAGTGTTGTGACCTCGCCCACTTGACCCCATGTGCATCCCTGTCCGCGCAGATCACGAACCGGTCACGGCGTGTTTACATGGGCCCCGCCCGAGCCAGACCGCCCGACGGAAGACAGGTGCATGGACCCGCAACATCTCGCCCGGCTCGACGACGACGGATCGGTGCGCAGCATCCGCACCGGTACGGCAGGTGGCTCCACCACCGCCGTGTCGCCCCGAGCCCCCGAGGTGCCGGTCCAGGCGCCCGCGCTCGACTCCTGGCCGCTGCCGGTCGGGGGTGACGGCCCCGCCCTCCCGGACGTCTGGCCGCTGCCCTCCGCCGAGGCGCCCCGGCTCCTCGCCGAGGATGCCGTCCCCGCCCGCCCGGCCTACAGCGCCGACGCCGTGGCCGCCGCGCTCGCCGCCGGTTACGGGCCGCGGCACCGCAAGCCCTCGACCCGCACCCGCCGCCCGGCGCTCTACCTGGCCGCGGCGATGATCGGCGCGGCCGGCATCGCCGGCACGGCGGTCGCGACCGACTCCTCCCCAGCCGTCGCCCAGGCCGACGAGCCGGTCAGCGTCGCCGAGGAGCTCGGCATGGTGCAGGCCGAGCAGCCCGCCGCCAGCGCGCAGGACGCCACCGCGCGGCTGCAGCAGATGGTGGCCAGCCGGGCCGAGCGCGAGGACGCCGAGGCCGCCGCTGCCCGGGTCCAGGCCGACGCCGACGCGGCCGCGGTGGCCGCCGCCGCGGAGGCGGCCCGTCCCAAGGCGGTGCTGCCCGTGCAGGGCGCGCGGCTCTCCAGTGGGTTCGGCTACCGGTGGGGCACGCTGCACGCCGGGATCGACTTCGCCGCCCCGCTCGGCACGCCCGAGTACGCGGTCATGGACGGCGTCGTGGTCCGCGCCGGTGCGGCCAGCGGCTTCGGCCTGGCCGTGTACGTCCAGCACGAGAACGGCGACGTGACCGTCTACGGCCACATGCAGGAGATCCTCGTTGCGGAGGGGCAGGTCGTCCGGGCGGGCGACCCGATCGCCCTGCTGGGCAACGAGGGGCAGTCCACCGGCCCCCACCTGCACGTCGAGGTGCGCCTGGGCGGGATCGACGGGCAGAAGGTCGACCCGCTCCCGTGGCTCCGCGAGCGCGGCGTCCAGGTCTGAGGAAGGACTCCGTCCTCACCACCCTCGCGGGCCGCGGGAGGGGGCCTCACCGGCCGTCAGGTCGGGGATCGCCCCGGTGCGCCCCTGGCAGGAAGAGAGGGGCGCACGTTCAGCCGGCGTGGACAACGGCGGCGTCGGCGGGCAGGTCCTCCTTGGACGCCTTGATCAGCAGGCCCGCGACGACCGCGCCGACCACCAGCAGGGCGGCGGCCCAGGTGAAGGCGGTGGTGTAGCCCTCGACCTGCGCGGCCAGGCCGACCGCGGGGTCGTTCGGGTCGGCGCCGGCGGCCACCTGCGAGGTGATCGCGTCGGTGATGGCCCCCACCGAGATGGTGGCCAGCAGCGCGGTGCCGATCGAGGCGCCCACCTGCTGGGTGGCGTTCAGCATCGCGCTGGCTGCGCCGGCGTCGCGCTCGCCGGCGCCGATCAGCGCGAGGTTGGACAGCGGCACGAACGTGAAGCCCAGACCCAGGCCGAGGATCAGCTGGCCGGGGAAGGCCAGCGCCCAGAACGAGGTGTCGACGCCGAGGAAGGACATCAGGAACAGCCCGGCGGCGGCCAGCAGCGCACCGACCACCATCAGCGGCCGCGGACCGAGCCTGGGCACCAGGGCGCTGGCGGCGCCGGCGGAGACGAGCACGCCGAGGGTGGTCGGCAGCGAGGCGAACCCGGCCTCGACCGGCTTGTAGCCCAGCACCTGCTGGAAGTAGAGGCTGAGGAAGAAGAAGGCCCCGATCAGCCCGGCTCCCACCAGGGTGGAGGTCAGGTACGCACCGCCGCGGTTGCGGTCGAGGACCAGCCGCATCGGCAGCAGCGGGTTGCGGACCCGCAGCTCCACCACGACGAACGCGGCCACCAGCAGCAGGCCGCCGATGATGAACGCCAGCGCCGGGCCGTTGGCCCAGGCGTTGGCCTGCGGGTCCTCCTGTGAGGCCTGCGCCACCTTGGTGAAGCCGTAGACCAGCGACGCCAGGCCCAGGGTGACCAGCACCGCACCCGGGATGTCGTACTTCGCGTCCCCGGGGGCCTTGCTCTCCGGCACGATCGGGATGGCCGCCGCGACGGCGACGATCGCCACCGGCACGTTCACCCAGAAGCACCAGCGCCAGTCGGCGTACTCGGTCAGCACGCCACCGAGCAGCAGGCCGACGGCGGAGCCACCACCGGCGATCGCGCCGTAGACGGCGAAGGCATTGGCCCGCTCCTTGGCGTCGGTGAAGAGCACGGTCAGCAGCGCCAGCGAGGCCGGCGCCAGCAGGGCGCCGAAGACACCCTGCAGCGCGCGGGCGCCGAAGAGCATCGCCTCGTTCTGCGCCAGGCCGCCGAGCGCGGAGGCCACGGCGAAGCCGACGGCCCCGACCAGGTAGGTGCGCTTGCGGCCCCAGAAGTCAGCGATGCGCCCGCCCAGCAGCAGGAAGCCGCCGAAGGTCAGCGTGTAGGCGGTGACGATCCACTGCTGGGTGGCGGCGGAGATGTCCAGGTCCGTCGACACGGCCGGCAGGGCGATGTTCACGATGGTCGCGTCCAGGATGACCATCAGCACGGTCACCGCGATGACCGCCAGTGCCAGCCAGCGCTTCGGGTAGGGCTCGGTCGATGCGGTGGGTTCCCCGGCCCGGGTGGTGGGGGCGGCGTCGCTCAATGGGTCCTCGTTCGTTCGTTCCGGTCGGCCGGGTCGTCGGCCAAGGGGTGAAGGTATCGGCCTGGGACGATGTCGTCGTGCCGGTTTCCGTGGTGTTCATCTCAGACACCCACGTGCCCGCGCGGGCACGGGACCTGCCGGTTCAGCTCTGGGAGCGGATCGAGGCCTGCGACGTCGTGATGCACGCCGGCGACTGGGTCGACGTCGCGCTGCTCGACGAGCTCGAGCGGCGGGCCCGCCGGCTGGTCGGGGTGCACGGCAACAACGACCACGGCGCGCTGCGGGAGCGGCTGCCCGAGGTCGCCCGGGTCGACCTGGAGGGCGTGCGGTTCGCGGTCGTGCACGAGACCGGGTCGGCCCAGGGACGCGAGGCGCGGTGCGCGGCACGCTTCCCCGACGTCGACGTCCTGGTGTTCGGGCACAGCCACATCCCCTGGGACACGACCACGGCGATTGGGTTGCGGCTGCTCAACCCCGGGTCGCCCACCGACCGCCGGCGGCAGCCCACCGGCACCTACCTGACGGCCACCGTGGCCGCCGGCTCGCTCTCCGACGTGACGCTGCACCGGCTGCCGGTGCGACCTCCTCGCCGGTGAGCGCGCCACCCCTCCCGGAGGCGGCGGTCGCGGTGCTCGCCTGCCCGGTCTGCGGCGCGGCGCTCCACGCCGACGCGGCCGGGCTGCGGTGCGCGGCGGGGCACGGGTTCGACCGGGCGCGGCAGGGCCACGTGACCCTGCTGCCGCCTAACGGGTCCCCGCACGACGGTGACTCCGCGGCCATGGTCGCCGACCGCGCAGGTTTCCTGGCGGCCGGGCACTACGCCGGCATCACCGCCGCGCTGGCCGACGCCGTCCTGGCCGGCGGCCCGCCGGGCACGCTGCTGGACGCCGGTGGCGGCACCGGCGCCCACCTGGCCGGCGTGCTGGACCGGACACCGGACGCGGTCGGGGTGGTGCTCGACGCCTCCCGCTACGCGGCGCGGCGGGCGGCCCGGGCGCACCCCCGCGCGATGGCCGTGGTCGCGGACAGCTGGGCCCGCTGGCCGGTGCGGGACGCCGCGGTGGACCGGGTGCTGGTGGTCTTCGCCCCGCGCAACGGCGCCGAGACCGCCCGGGTGCTGCGGCCCGGCGGGCGGCTCGTCGTCGTCACCCCGGCCGCCGACCACCTGACCGAGCTGGTCGGTCCGCTCGGGCTGCTCACCGTCGACCCGGCGAAGGCCGACCGGCTCGCGGCGAGCCTGGGTCCGCACCTGCGACCGGTCGGGACGACCCCGCACCGGGAACGCCTCGTGCTCGACCACGCCGCGGTGCGCACGCTGGTCGGGATGGGGCCGCACGCGCGGCACCTCGCGGAGGAGGAGCTCGCCGCGCGGATCGCCGCCCTGCCCCCGCAGGTCGGGGTGACCGTGGCCGTCGACGTCGGCAGCTGGCAGCAAGACCCCGCCACCTGAGGTCGGGACGCCACGAGGGCCCGGCCGCAGCGGCCGGGCCCTCGTGGGGGAGTGCTGCCCGCGGGTCGCGGGCGGTGGGTCAGCGGGTGACGCGCCGCTTGTTGGTGGCCGCCACGTAGATCCCGAGCACGATGATCGCGCCGATGATCGACCCGATGATGCCGGAGGTGCCCAGCTCGAAGTTCCCCTCGAAGATGAGGCTGCCGAGCAGGTTGCCCACCACGGACCCGACGATGCCGAGCGCGATGGTGAGGCCGATGCCGAGGTCCTGCTTGCCGGGGATGACCGCCCGGGCGATGAAGCCTGCGATCGCACCGATGATGATCAGGACGATGATGTTCCAGAGAACGTCCACGTGAGCCTCCTACGCATGACGGCAGCTGCCGTCGTGCGCTGGGCCGTCCAGCGCAAGATCAACTGTGCCCCGTCATGATCGTCGCCAAACTTCCGAGACCAACAGGTTTCATGCACTGCACCCGATCGGGTGACGCACGACGGGCCTCTCACCTGCAGTTCCACCCGCCCGCGCGAGGCCGCCGCGGCGCTGCCGGTGTGGCGGTCAGCACTGCCGAGCCCGTCCGCCCCCGCAGGCGGCGCACCGGCTGCCTCTCCCGCCGCGTGAGGCGGCTGGGCACGGTCTAAGCTCCGGGCGTGACGATCGCACCCGCCCCGATCGTGAGCCGGCCGAGCCCGGCACACGAAGCCGAGAAGGGGTCGCGGCTCCTCGGTCTGCTGCGCACCACCGACCACAAGACCATCGGCCTCATGTACACCACGGTGGCCTTCATCTGGTTCTTCGTCGGTGGCTTCATGGCGCTGCTGATGCGTGGTGAGCTGGCCCGCCCGGAGCTGCAGTTCCTCTCGCCCGAGCAGTACAACCAGCTGGTCACCATGCACGGCACGATCATGCTGCTGTTCTTCGCGACGCCGATGTTCTTCGCGTTCTCGAACCTGATCATGCCCCTGCAGATCGGCTCGCCGGACGTCGCCTTCCCGCGGTTGAACGCCTTCTCGTTCTGGCTGTTCTTCTTCGGCTCGGCGATCGCGGTCTCCGGCTTCCTGACCCCCGGTGGTGCGGCGGACTTCGGCTGGTACGCCTACACCCCGCTGTCCACCGGCGCGCACAGCCCCGGCGCCGGCGGCGACCTGTGGATCGCCGGTCTGGCGGTCAGCGGGCTGGGCACCATCCTCGGTGGCGTCAACTTCATCGCGACGATCGTCTGCCTCCGCGCGCCCGGCATGACGATGTTCCGGATGTCGATCTTCACCTGGGCGACGCTGGTCACCAGCATCCTGGTGCTGCTCGCCTTCCCGATCCTCACCGCGGCGCTGATGGCCCTCCTGGCCGACCGGCACCTGGGGGCGCAGGTCTTCACCGCAGCCAACGGCGGGCCGATGCTGTGGCAGCACCTGTTCTGGTTCTTCGGCCATCCCGAGGTCTACATCATCGCCCTGCCGTTCTTCGGGATCATCTCCGAGGTCATCCCGGTGTTCAGCCGCAAGCCGCTGTTCGGCTACAAGGGCATGGTCTTCGCGCTCATCGCGATCACCGCCCTGTCGCTGGCGGTCTGGGCGCACCACATGTTCGCCACCGGCGCGGTGCTGCTGCCGTTCTTCGCATTCCTGACGTACCTGATCGCCGTCCCGACCGGCATCAAGTTCTTCAACTGGATCGGCACCATGTGGCGCGGCCAGCTGACGTTCGAGACGCCGATGCTGTTCGCGATCGGCTTCCTCATCACCTTCCTGCTCGGTGGGCTGACCGGTGTGCTGCTGGCCTCCCCGCCGCTGGACTGGCAGGTCAATGACAGCTACTTCGTGGTCGCGCACTTCCACTACGTCGTCTTCGGCACCGTGGTCTTCGCCGCCTACTCGGGGCTGTACTTCTGGTTCCCGAAGCTCTGCGGCCGGATGATGGACGAGCGGGTCGGCAAGCTGCACTTCTGGCTGACCTTCATCGGCTTCCACGCCACGTTCCTCATCCAGCACTGGCTGGGGAACATGGGCATGCCGCGCCGGTACGCCGACTACCTGGCCACCGACGGGTTCACCACGATGCACACGATCTCGACCATCGGGTCGTTCGTGCTGGGCGCCTCGGTGATCCCGTTCGTCTACAATGTGGTCAAGTCCTGGAAGCACGGGAAGCTCGCCCTGCGCGACGACCCCTGGGGCCACGGCAACTCCCTGGAGTGGGCGACCTCGTCGCCGCCGCCGCGGCACAACTTCCTGGAGATCCCGCGGATCCGCTCCGAACGCCCGGCGTTCGAGCTGCACTACCCGCACCTGAAGGACCGGCTGCAGGTCGAGGCGCACGCAGGCAAGCGCCACGAGCCCTACGCCCAGGAGGCTGGGCTGACCGGCGGTGGCCGGGCCGGGGCGAACGACCCCGACCCGACGTAACTCGCAACCAGCACGTCACCACGGACGCCCCGTCGGCCACCGGTCGGCGGGGCGTCCGCGTGCCTGGGGCTGGTGCGGACGGCGGACGGCGGTCCGGCACGATGGCGTCGTGACCGACGCTGCCCACCCCGCGCCGATCGACCCGACCGGGACCCCCGCGCCGGCCGGTGCCCTGCTGACCGTCACCGGGGCCGACCGCCCCGGGGTCACCGCCACGCTCTTCGCCGCCCTGGAGGCCGCGGCCGGTGAGCCGGTGGAGGTGGTCGACGTCGAGCAGGTGATCGTGCACGGCCAGCTGGTGCTCGGGGTCGTGGTGCGGGGCACCGCACCCGCCGGTGACGGGACCCTCGCCGACCGGCTGGGACCGGTCGCCGCCGACGTCGCCGGGCGCACCGGGATGCACGTGACCGTCGTGCCCACCGCGGAGGCGGCGGCCGAGGTCGGGCCGGGCGCCGGGCGCACGGTGCGGCACCAGGTGATCGTGCTGGGCGCACCCGTGCCCCCCGCCGCGGTCGCCGGCGCCGCCCAGGCCATCGCCGGGGTGGGCGGCAACATCGACGCGATCCGCCGGCTGTCGGACTACCCGGTCACCAGCTTCGAGCTCACCGTGTCCGGGGCCGGATCGACCGAGCTGCGCACCGCGCTGGCCACCGTTGCCGCGAAGACCGGCACCGACGTCGCGGTCGAGCAGGCCGGGTTCGCCCGGCGCAGCAAGCGGCTGATCGTGCTGGACGTCGACTCCACGCTCGTCCGCGGGGAGGTCATCGACGAGCTCGCCGCCCGGGCCGGCCGGGCCGCGGAGGTCGCCCGGATCACCGCCGCCGCGATGAACGGCGAGCTGGACTTCGAGCAGTCGCTGCGGGCTCGGGTGGCCGTGCTCGCCGGGCTGCCGGTGAGCGTGCTCGACGAGGTCCGCGAGCACCTGGTGCTCACCCCGGGCGCGCGCACCCTGATCCGCACGCTGCAGCGGCTCGGGTTCCGCTGCGGCATCGTCAGCGGGGGCTTCACCCAGATCACCGACCCGCTGGCCGCGGCCCTCGGGCTGGACTTCGCCGCCGCCAACACCCTCGAGGTCGCCGACGGCCGGCTCACCGGCGGGCTGGTCGGCGAGGTCGTCGACCGGGCCGGCAAGGCCCGCGCGCTGGCCCGCTTCGCCGCCGAGCACAGCATCCCGCTGGAGCAGACGGTCGCGGTCGGGGACGGCGCCAACGACCTGGACATGCTCAACGCCGCCGGGCTGGGCATCGCCTTCAACGCCAAGCCGTTCGTCCGCGAGCAGGCGCACGCGGCGCTCAACCAGCCCTACCTCGACGCCGTCCTGCAGGTGCTCGGCTTCACCCGCGACGACGTCCTCGATGCGGCCCCCTAGCCGGCCTGCGCGACCTCGCCGTCGAGTTCCACGCCGGCGGAGCGGAGCTGGTCGAGGGCCGCGTCGGTGGAGGCCTGCGCCACCCCGGCCGTCAGGTGCAGCAGCACCCGGGTCGAGAAGCCGGCGCCGACCGCGTCCAGGGCGGTGGCCCGGACGCAGTGGTCGGTGGCGATGCCCACGACGTCCACCGCGTCGACCTCCCGGGCCCGCAGCCAGTCCGCCAGGCCCTGCCCGTCGAACGAGCCCTCGAAGCCGGAGTAGGCCGCGGCGTACTCGCCCTTGTCGAACACCGCCTCGATCGGACGGCGGTCCAGGTCGGCGTGCAGCTCGACCCCGGAGGTGCCGACGACGCAGTGCGCGGGCCACGTCTCGAGGAAGTCCGGCTGCTCCGCGAAGTGCCCGCCCGGGTCGACGTGGTGGTCCCGGGTGGCGACCACATGCGCGTACCCGGAGGCACCGACGTGCGCGCTGATCGCCCGCGCGACGGCGGTCCCGCCGGCGACGGCGAGGCTGCCGCCCTCGCAGAAGTCGTTCTGCACGTCCACGATCACCAGCGCCCGGGTCATGACCCCATCCTCCGTCAGGCGGTGACCGTGTCGATGGCGGGTTCGCCGCGGGACAGCGACCAGGCCTCCTGCGGCAGCGTCCCGCGCACCCGCTCGTGCAGCTCCCGGGCGGCGGTGAGCGCCTGCGCCGGGGTGCGGGGCTCCACCAGCTGCCCACCGCGCACCAGCGGGACGACCAGCTGCCGGTCGTGCTCCCCGGCGGTGACCGGCGCGGGGCTGACCACCTCGGCGGTCGCCGTCCCGGCGGCGTCGTGCCGGCGCACGGCGTGCTTGCGGCCGCCCACCGAGCGCTTCCCCTCGGAGTTCTTCGCCACCGGCACGCCGTCCCGCTCCACCAGCTTGTAGACCATGCCCACGGTCGGTGCCCCCGACCCGGTGACCAGGGACGTGCCCACGCCGTAGCCGTCGACGGGGGCGGCGGCGAGCGCGGCGATCGCGTACTCGTCGAGGTCGCTGGTCACGATCACCCTGGTCTTCGTCGCCCCGAGGGAGTCCAGCAGCTCCCGGGCCGAGGTAGCCTGGATGGCGAGGTCACCGGAGTCCAGCCGGACGGCGCCGAGCTCGGGGCCGGCCACCTCCACCGCCGTCCGGATGCCCTGCTCGGTGTCGTAGGTGTCGACCAGCAGGGTCGTCCCCACGCCGAGGGTGTCCAGCTGGGCGCGGAAGGCGGCGGCCTCCTCGTCGTGCAGCAGGGTGAACGCGTGCGCGCTGGTGCCGGTCGTGGGGATGCCATAGCGGGCACCCGCGGCCAGGTTGGAGGTCGCCGAGAAGCCGACCAGCGCCGCGGCCCGGGCGGCGGCGACGGCGGCCTCCTCGTGGGTGCGGCGGGAGCCCATCTCGATGCACGGCCGGCCGCAGGCGGCGCCGACCATCCGGGCGCCGGCGGCGGCGATCGCGCTGTCGTGGTTGAGGACCGACAGGACCAGCGTCTCCAGCAGCACGGCCTGCCCGAACGGGGCCCGCACGGTGAGCACCGGGGAGCCGGGGAAGTAGAGGTCGCCCTCGGCGTAGCCGTCGACGTCACCGGTGAACCGGAATCCGGCCAGGTGCTCCAGCAGCCGGGGGTCGTCGATGCCCTGCGCCCGCAGCGCCGCCAACTCGGCGTCGCCGAACCGGAAGTCGGCCAGCGCCTCCAGGAACCGGCCGGTGCCGGCCAGCACGCCGTAGCGGCGCCCGTGCGGGAGCCGGCGGGCGAACACCTCGAACACGCAGTCGCGGTCGGCGGTGCCGTCGGCCAGCGCCGCAGCCAGCATCGTCAGCTCGTAGCGGTCGGTGAGCAGCGCGGGGCTCAGCGGGGTCGGGCTCGGCATGGACCAGCACGATAGGTGGCCGCCGACTGCACCGCCCGGGGGGCCGTCCTAGAGTGATCACGTGGCCGGACCGCTCGCGCCCGAACGGACGCCCGACACGACCCCGGACGAGGACCACGACCTCGACCGGCCGTGGGTGACCGTCGTCTGGGACGACCCCGTCAACCTGATGACCTACGTGACCTTCGTGCTGCAGGAGCTGTTCGGCTACGACGAGGCGAAGGCGACCGAGCTGATGCTGCAGGTGCACCACGAGGGCAAGGCGATCGTCAGCTCCGGCCCGCGCGAGCGGATGGAGCACGACACCAGCCGGCTGCACGCCTACGGCCTCTGGGCCTCCTACCAGCGGGACGCATGAAGCCCTTCCGCCGTCGCGGCGACGTGGTCGTCGCCCGGCTCGTCGACGCCGAGGCCAGCATCGTCGGGCTGCTGCTCGACCAGCTGGAGCAGCTGCTGGCCGCCGACCCGGCGGACTCCGGGGGCGACCCGGTGGTGGAGCGGCTGCTGCCGCCCGGGCACGCCAGCGACCCGGAGCTCGCCGCCGACTACCGGGACCTGACCGAGGCGGCGCTGCGCAGCGGCAAGGCCGACGACCTGGCGATCGTCCGGGCCACGCTGCCCCCGGAGGGCGGCGAGGTCCGGCTGGACGACGACCAGGCCCGGGCCTGGCTGCGCACCACCAACGACCTGCGCCTGGCGCTGGGCACCCGCCTCGGGGTGACCGCGGACACCGAGCCGCCGGAGGACCCGACCGAGGAGGAGGGCTCCCAGCTGGCGGTCTACTACTGGCTCACCGCCGTGCAGGGGTCGCTCGTCGACGCGCTGGTGGCGGGCGGAGGCGGCCGACGGTGAGGAACACCAGGGTGGCCACCAGCAGGTCGGCGACGAAGAACACGTAGACCAGGCTGGGCACCGACAGACCCTTGACCAGCCCGCCGATGCAGGACACCAGGGTGACGGCGGAGAGCAGGAACAGCAGCACCAGGCCGATCAGCCGGCCGGTGACCAGCAGCACCAGCTCCACCCGGTCGGTGCGCTGGTCGGTGCTGGCCCGGCCGGTGCGGCTCAGCAGCCGCCGTGAGCCGAGGACGAGCGCCGGCAGTGGCAGCGCCACCACGCCGACGATCATGAGCACCTCGATCACCACGGTCCGCGACGTTATCGGTAGGACACCCGATCGACACAGTCCGTTCCCATCGCCGTCCGCCGGGCGGTGCACCCGAGGGGGAGGCGGACCGGCGTCCGGGGCGGCGCCTAGACTGACCGCGTGCTGCGCATCGACCGCGCGACCTACGACGCCATCGTGGCCCACGCCCGGGAAGACCACCCGGACGAGGCCTGCGGCGTCGTCGCCGGCCCCGAGGGCAGCGACCGCCCGGAGCGCTTCATCCCGATGCTCAACGCCGCCCGGTCGCCCACGTTCTACGAGTTCGACAGTGCCGACCTGCTACGGCTCTACCGGGACATGGACGCCCGCGACGAGGTGCCGGTGGTCGTCTACCACTCGCACACCGCGACCGAGGCCCGCCCCTCCCGCACCGACATCAGCTACGCCTCCGAGCCCGAGGCGCACTACGTGCTGGTCTCCACCCGCGAGCACGGCGCGCAGACCGGCCTGGCCGGGGACACCGTGGAGTTCCGCAGCTTCCGGATCGTCGAGGGCGAGGTGACCGAGGAGGACGTCGAGGTCGTCGAGTCCTACCTGTTCGGCCACTCGCCGACCACCGTCGTCTACGACTGACGAAGGACCCCCTTGCCCCCCACCCCTCGCAGGCTCGGGGCGGGGCCATGCAAGGGGGCCGGGGCCGAGGCCGGAACAGCTTGCTGCGGCCTGGCGTTGCCCCGATCAGTCGTACTGCCCGCGTGCCCGCACGCGGTTCCCCTGTCACCCCGGTTCGAGGAGTTCCCCAGCAATGGCCATCGAGGTCCGCATCCCGACCATCCTGCGCACCCACACCGGCGGCAACAAGACCGTCGAGGGCAGCGGCGCGACCCTGGGCGCCCTGGTCGACGACATCGACAGCCAGCACCCCGGCATCAAGAACCGCCTCGTGACCGAGGAGGGCAAGCTGCACCGCTTCGTCAACGTCTACGTCAACGACGAGGACGTGCGGTTCACCGGTGCGCTGGACACCGCAGTCAAGGACGGCGACTCGGTCACCATCCTCCCGGCCGTCGCCGGCGGCTGCTGACCGGAGCCTCCCCGCCCGGTACCGCAGCACCTCCAGGAGACCGTCATGGCCCGCTTCGCCTCGCTCGTCGACTCGCTCGGCGGCACCCCGCTCGTCGGGCTGCCGTCGCTGTCACCCACCCCGGACGTCCGGCTGTGGGCCAAGCTCGAGGACCACAACCCCACCGGGTCGATCAAGGACCGGGCCGCGATCGCGATGATCGAGGCGGCCGAGAAGGAGGGGCGGCTCCAGCCGGGCAGCACGATCCTGGAGCCGACGAGCGGCAACACCGGCATCTCGCTGGCCATGGTCGCCCGCCAGCGCGGCTACCGGCTGATCTGCGTGATGCCGGAGAACACCTCGATCGAGCGGCGCCAGCTGCTGGAGATGTACGGCGCGCAGATCATCAGCTCGCCGGCGGCCGGCGGGAGCAACCAGGCCGTCGCCGTCGCCAAGGGGCTCGCCGCCGAGCACGAAGACTGGGTGATGCTGTACCAGTACGGCAACCCGGCCAACGCCGACGCGCACTACACCGGGACCGGTCCGGAGATCCTCGCGGACATGCCCTCCATCACCCACTTCGTGGCCGGGCTGGGCACCACCGGCACGCTGATGGGCGTCTCGCGCTACCTGCGCGAGCACAAGCCCGGTGTCCAGGTGATCGCCGCCGAGCCGCGCTACGGCGAGCTGGTCTACGGGCTGCGCAACATCGACGAGGGCTTCATCCCCGAGCTGTACGACGCCGAGCTGCTGGACTCCCGCTTCTCGGTCGGCCCGGACGACGCCATCCACCGCACCCGCCAGCTGGTGGAGCGCGAGGGCATCTTCGCCGGCATCTCGACCGGGGCGATCCTGCACGCGGCGCTGGGCATCGCGGACAAGGAGGTGGCGGCCGGTCGCAAGGCCGACATCGTCTTCATCGTCTGCGACGGCGGGTGGAAGTACCTGTCCACCGGCGCCTACGCCGGCACGCTGGAGGAGGCCTCGTCCGCGCTGGAAGGCCAGCTCTGGGCCTGATGGCGGACACCCTGCTGCCCGCCCGCGGGCTGCTCTTCGACAACGACGGCGTGCTGGTCGACTCCGAGGTCAGCGTCGTCTCCTCATGGAGTCGGTGGGCCGTCGACCACGACCTCGACCCGGCCGAGGTCCTCGCCGCGGTGCCGGGACGCCGGGCCGCGGACACCGTCGCGCTGTTCGTCCCACCGGGCGACGTCGACGCGTCGACCGAGAAGATCACCCGCTACGAGCTCGAGGACGTCGACGGCACCACCGCCGTCCCCGGGGTGCTGGACCTCGTGCCGCAGCTGACCGGCGTCCCCTGGGCCGTCGTCACCTCCGGCGTCCGCGAGCTGGCCACCGGCCGGCTGCGGGCCGCCGGCGTCCCCCTGCCGGAGATCCTGGTCACCGCCGAGGACGTCACCGCGGGCAAGCCGGACCCGGAGGGCTACGCCACCGGCTGCCAGCGGCTGGGGCTCGACCCGGCCGACGTGCTGGTCCTGGAGGACAGCGTCAGCGGCATCGCCGCCGGTCAGGCCGCCGGCTGCCGCGTCGTCGGGATCGGGCGGGGAGCACTCCGGACGACGGCGGACGTCGTCGTCGGCGACCTCACCGGCGCCCGGTGGACCGGCACGGGCCTGCTGCTGCCGGACGCGGCGCTGCTCCGGGGTGTCGGTACCGCCGGTTAGCCTGACCGGCGAGATGACGACTGCAGCTGGGGCCGATGCGCCCATCGGGATCTTCGACTCCGGCGTCGGCGGGTTGACGGTGGCCCGCGCCGTCCTCGACCAGCTGCCGACCGAGCAGGTCCGCTACGTCGGTGACACCGCCCACGGCCCCTACGGCCCGCTGCCGATCGCCGAGGTCCGCCGGCACTCCCTGGCGGTGATGGACGACCTGGTCGCCGCCGGCGTCAAGATGCTCGTCGTCGCCTGCAACTCGGCCAGCGCCGCCTGCCTGCGGGACGCCCGGGAGCGCTACGACGTCCCGGTGGTCGAGGTCGTGCTGCCCGCCGTGCGCCGGGCCACCGCCGCCACCCGCAACGGCCGGGTCGGGGTGATCGGCACCCAGGCGACGATCACCAGCGGCGCCTACGAGGACGCCTTCGCCGCCGCCCCGCAGATCACCGTCACCAGCGCCGCCTGCCCCAGCTTCGTGGACTTCGTCGAGCGCGGGGTCACCAGCGGCCGCCAGCTGGTCGGGCTCGCGCAGTCCTACCTCGACCCGCTGCTGGCCGCCGGGGTCGACACGGTCGTGCTCGGCTGCACGCACTACCCGCTGCTCACCGGCGTGCTGTCGCTGGTGCTGGGCGAGGAGGTGACCCTGGTGTCCAGCGCGGAGGAGACGGCGAAGGACGTGTACCGCGTGCTCACCCGCACCGACCTGCTGCGCGACCCCGACGGGCCCCCGCCGGTGCACCGCTTCCTGGCCACCGGCGACCCCGAGCCGTTCGCCCGGCTCGGCCGCCGCTTCCTGGGCCCCGAGGTCGACGTGGTCACCCGGACCGGGGCCGCGGCGTGAGGCTGACCGTCATCGGCTGCGCGGGCAGCGCGCCCGGGCCGAGCTCGCCCGCGTCGTGCTACCTGGTGCAGCACGGGGAGTTCTGCCTCGTGCTCGACCTGGGCAACGGCGCCTTCGGCGCCCTGCAGGGGCTGATGGACCCGGCCGACGTCGACGCGGTCTACCTCAGCCACCTGCACGCCGACCACTGCTTGGACGCCGCCCCCTTCATCGTCTGGCACCGCTACTCCGGGCGCTCCGACGGCCGGGCGGTGCCGCTGTACGCCCCGGTCGGCGCCGACCGCCGGCTGGCGACCGCCTACGACCCCGCAGGCGCCCCCATCGACGACGTGTTCGACGTGACCCCGATCGGCCCGGGCAGCTGGACGCTCGGCCCGTTCGCGGTGACGACCGCACGCACCGCGCACCCCGTCGAGTGCTACGCCGTCCGGCTGACCGTCGGCGGGCGGTCGCTGGTCTACACCGGCGACACCGGCCCCAGCGACGCGGTGGTGGAACTGGCCCGTGGCGCCGACGTGCTGCTCGCCGAGGCCGCCTACCCGGAGGGTCCGGACCTCCCGCCGGGGCTGCACCTCACCGGCCGGCAGGCCGGGGAGCTGGCCGCGAAGGCCGGCGTGGGGCGGCTGCTGGTCACCCACGTGCCCGCCTGGGTCGACGCCGGGGCCCAGCTGGCGGCGGCCCGCGAGGTCTTCGCCGACGCCGAGCTCGCCCAGCACGCGATGGTCCACGACATCTGACGAAGGACCCTCTCGCCCCCCACCGCTCGCACGCTCGCGGCGGGCCCCTGCGAGAGGGCCGAGGCACGTGGCTGCAGGTTGCTCCGAGCACCGCTGCACGGCACGGTGGTCGGGTGGCCGCTGACGAGGAACGGGACGGCGTCCGGCTGACCAGCCTGGACTCGCCGCTGGGTGACGGGCTGGAGGTCACCAAGCGCGAGCTGGTCGACCACGTGGACGCCTTCGCCGACCGGCTGGTGCCGCTGCTGGCCGACCGGCCGCTGACGGTGAAGCGCGTGCGGCCGGGGGCGGCGCCGTTCATCCAGCGCGACGTGCCCAAGGGCGCCCCGGACTGGGTGCGGACCGTCGCCACCTGGTCCGACCGGGCCCGGCGCGAGGTGCACCAGGTGCTGGCCGACGACCGGCGCACACTCCTGTGGCTGGCCAACCAGCGGGCCGTGGAGTTCCATGTGCCGTTCAGCCGGGTGGGGGAGGAGCAGCCCACCGGTCTGGTGCTCGACCTCGACCCACCCGACGGCGCCGACTTCGACGTCGTCGTCCGCACCGCCCTGCTGTGCCGGCAGGCGCTGGCGGACGCCGGGCTGACGGCCGCGGTGAAGACCAGCGGGTCGACCGGGGTGCACGTCGTCGTCCCGGTGCACGGCTCGTCGGCGGAGGACGTCGCGGCGGCCACCCGCGCCCTGGCCGCGCGCACCGAACGGCTGGACCCCGACCTCGCCACCACGGTCTACGTCGTCGCCGAGCGGGGGGAGCGGGTGTTCGTCGACTCGACCCGCTCGGGGCGGGGCACGATCGCCGCCGCGTACAGCCCGCGGGTGCGGCCGGGCCTGCCGGTGTCCGCGCCGGTGAGCTGGGCGGACCTCGCCGACGTCCGCCCCGGTGACGTCACGGTGCGGACGGCGGCCGGGCGGTTCGGCGACGCCGATCCGTGGGCGGCGGCGCTGCCCGAGCCGCAGGAGCTGCCCGCGGACCTGGTGGCCGAGGGGCACACCATCCCGATCGCCCGCGTCCAGGCGATGCACGAGGGCAAGCGGCGCGCCCGGGCGCGGGCGGCGGAGGACGCAGGCTGAGCACCTAGCACGGCCGGTGCCCGGGTGCCGACCCTCGTCCCCAGGTCGAGGCCCCATCCACAGGCACGTCCCGCCACCCCGGTCGTGTCGGTGCCGCCCGGCAGCGTCCCGGTCATGACGGACCCGCAGACGACGGCCTGGCTCGACCAGGAGGACACCCACCTCGCCCAGCTCATCCGCGCCCACCAGTGGGCGGTGCAGTACGTCGTCCCCGGCGGCTGCGCCGAGTGCGACGACCCGTGCGACGACGAAGGCGGGCCGCCGTTCGGCTACACCGTGGGCCTGTTCGGGCTCGGGCACCCCGAGCTGGTGGTGGTCGGGCTGGGGCATGGCAACACCCACGCGATCCTGCAGCGTGTGGCGGCGCTCGTCGCCGGTGGCCGCGACCTGGTGCCCGGAGAGCTGCTCACCTTCCCCGACCGGCCCGACGGGCTCGTCGTGGAGGAGCTGCCCGACCCCGGGGAGGTGCTGTTCGTGGCCAACCGGCATTATCGGCGACCCGACGAGCACTCGGTGCCCGCGTACCAGCTCGCCTGGCAGCACCGCGACGGCACCTTCCCCTGGGACCCGGGCTACCCGTGCGGCCCGGAGTGCCAGCCCCGGCCCGGCACATGGCGCGCATGAGCGGGGCTGTCGCCGCAGCGCCGACGGGGCCACCATGGGCGGCGGCGGGGGCCACACCGAGGAGGCTGCATGGCCGAGATCCGCACCGGGCGCTACGGCGCCGAGATCGACGGGGACTTCGTCGTCTTCCTGATCGGGGCCCGGTTGAACAAGCCGCGGCACCTGCTGGCCAGCGTCCGCGACCTCGGCGGTCGGCGGCGCGGGATGCAGGCGATGCTCGCCGAGCTGATGGCGCACCCCGAGAAGGGGCTGCTCGGGTACCGGATGGGGTTCCCGGTGATCGTCCAGTACTGGCGGAGCTTCGAGCAGCTGGAGGCCTTCGCCCGCGACCCCGGCGACCTGCACCGGCCGACCTGGGTGGAGTGGTTCAAGCGCGATCCCCGCGGCCGGACCGGGATCTGGCACGAGACGTTCCTCGTCCGCGCCGGCGAGTACGAGGCGATCTACGACAGCGTCCCGGAGGCGGGCCTGGCCGCCGCCGGTCGAGCCGCCCCGCTCGCCGGCCGGAGCTCGGCCCGGATCCGGTTGCGGGGCGAGCAGGTCGCGGAGAGCGGCGGCGCACCGGCGTCCTGACCGCCGGGTCAGCCGCCGCCCTCTCCACCTCCCCCTCCGGTCGTCTCCCGGAGGGGGAGGTGGGAGCAGGTCGCGTCCCGTCAGGCGCTGATCTCCCGGCCGTCCTCGCCCCACATGGTGTGGAACGCGCCGTCCTTGTCGGTGCGCCGGTAGGTGTGCGCCCCGAAGAGGTCGCGCAGCCCCTGGATCAGCGCGGCCGGGAGCCGCTCGGCCCGCAGCCCGTCGTAGTAGGCCAGCGCGCTGGCGAAGCCGGGCGCCGGGACGCCGTGCCGGGCCGCGCCGGCGACCACCTGGCGCCACCCCTCCTGGCCCTCGCTCACCGCGCCGCGGAAGTAGTCGTTGGTCAGCAGCGTCGTCACGTCGGGCTCGTCGGTGAAGACCTGGGCGATCCGGTCGAGGAACTTCGCCCGGATGATGCAGCCGCCGCGCCAGATCCGGGCCAGCGCGGCCCGGTCGATGTCCCAGCCGTACTGGTCGGCGCCCTGGGTGATCTGGTCGAACCCCTGCGCGTAGGCCACGACCTTGGAGGCGTAGAGCGCCTGGCGCACCGACTCGATGAACGCCTCGCGGTCCTCCACCTGCTCGTCCCACTCCCGGCCCGGCCCCGGCAGCACCGCCTGCGCCGCGCTCCGCTGCTCGCGGTGGCCGGACAGCGCGCGGGCGAAGACCGCCTCGGCGATGCCGCTCACCGGCACGCCCAGGTCCAGCGCGGACTGCACGGTCCAGCGGCCGGTGCCCTTCTGCTCGGCCTCGTCGACCACGACGTCGACGAACGGCCGGCCGGTCTCGGCGTCGGTGTGCCGGAGCACCTGGGCGGTGATCTCGATGAGGTAGCTGTCCAGGTCGCCCTCGTTCCAGCTGGCGAAGACGTCGCCGATCTCGGCGGGGGTGAGCTCCAGCCCCTGCCGCAGCAGGTCGTAGGCCTCGGCGATCAGCTGCATGTCGGCGTACTCGATGCCGTTGTGCACCATCTTCACGAAGTGCCCGGCCCCGCTGGCCCCGACGTGGGTGCAGCACGGCTCGCCGTCGACGACCGCGGCGATCGACTCCAGCAGCGGGCCGACCAGTTTGTACGCCTCCTTCGACCCGCCCGGCATGATGCTCGGCCCGTTCAGCGCGCCCTCCTCACCGCCGCTGATCCCGGTGCCGACGAAGTGCAGGCCCTGGGCGGTGAGCGCGTCGGTGCGCCGGATGGTGTCGGTGAAGCGCGCGTTGCCGCCGTCCATCAGCACGTCGCCCTCCTCCAGGAGCGGGGCGATCTCGTCGATGACCGCGTCGGTCGCGGCACCGGCCTGCACCATGATGATGATCTTGCGCGGCCGCTGCAGCGCGGCGACGAACTCCTCCACCGTCCCGGTCGGCACGAAGTCGCCCTCGCTGCCGTGCTGCTCGACGAGGGCGTCGGTGCGCCCCCTGCTGCGGTTGTGCAGCACCACCTGGTGGCCGTGCCGGGCGAGGTTGCGGGCGAGGTTGGCGCCCATGACCGCGAGTCCGGTGACGCCGATCTGATCACTCATGCCACGACCCTGCCCGATCGGGCGAGCCGCTGCCAGGCCCTGCCGGTCCCAGGGCCGGCCCTCCTAGAGGCCGAGGTCCCGGCGGAGCTTGGCGACGTGCCCGGTGGCCTTGACGTTGTAGGCGGCCTTCTCCACCCGGCCCTCGCCGTCGATGACGAAGGTCGAGCGGATCACCCCGACCACCTCCTTGCCGTACAGCTTCTTCGGGCCGTAGGCGCCGTAGGCCGTGAGCACCTGCTTGTCCTCGTCGGAGACCAGGGTGATCGACAGCTGCTCCTGCTCCCGGAACCTGTGCAGCTTCTCGGGGGCGTCGGGGGAGATGCCGATGATGTCCAGCCCGGCCTCGGCCAGGTCGCCGGCGGCGGCGGTGAAGTCGATCGCCTGCGTGGTGCAGCCGGGCGTCAGCGCCGCCGGGTAGCAGTAGACGACGACCCGCCGGCCCCGGTGGTCGGCCAGCGACACCGGCCTGCCGTCGGCGTCGGGCAGGGTGAACGGCGGGGCCGGGTCACCGGGGGCGAGGCGGACGGGCGCCGTGTTGATGCCGCTGTCGGTCTCGGTCATGACCGCATGGTCCTACACCCCGGCGGCGGTGCCCAACCCGGGCGGGATCACCCGCGCAGGAAGGTGAACCGCACGTGCCGGGACGGGTTGTCGACGTTGGTGTCGACGAAGCAGATCCGCTGCCAGGCGCCCAGGGTCAGCCGCCCCTCCAGCACCGGCACGCTGGCGTGCGGCGGCACGAAGGCCGGCAGCACATGGTCCCGCCCGTGCCCGGCCGCCCCGTGCCGGTGCCGCCAACGGCCGTCGCGGGGCAGCAGCACGTCGAGCTGGGCGAGCAGGTCGTCGTCGCTGCCCGCGCCGGTCTCGATGACCGCGATGCCGGCCGTGGCGTGCGGCACGAACACCTGGAACAGGCCGTCGCCCTCGCTGCGGACGAACTCCGCGCACTCGTCGGTCAGGTCGACGATCGAGGGGACTCCTCCGGTGCGGACCGCACGCAGCTCCGAACGCATGGCAGGAGCCTCGCAGAGCCGCACTACTGTCGGCACCCGTGACCCGCCCCGACGGCCGCGCGGCCGACCAGCTCCGCCCGGTGACCATCACCCGCAACTGGCTCGACCACGCCGAGGGCTCGGTGCTCGTCGAGTTCGGCCGCACCCGCGTGCTGTGCGCGGCCAGCGTCACCGAGGGCGTGCCGCGCTGGCGGCGGGGCTCGGGGCTGGGCTGGGTCACCGCCGAGTACTCGATGCTGCCCCGGGCCACCCACACCCGCAGCGACCGCGAGTCGGTCAAGGGGAAGATCGGCGGCCGCACCCACGAGATCAGCCGGCTGATCGGCCGGTCGCTGCGCGCCTCCATCGACCTGGCCGCGCTGGGCGAGAACAGCATCGCGCTGGACTGCGACGTGCTGCAGGCCGACGGCGGCACCCGCACCGCGGCCATCACCGGCGCCTACGTCGCGCTGGCCGACGCGGTGGGCTGGCTCGACGCCCGCGGCAAGCTGGCCCGGCCCACCGCGATCGCCCAGTCGGTCGCCGCGGTCAGCGTCGGGGTCGTCGACGGCGAGCCCCGGCTGGACCTCGCCTACGAGGAGGACGTCAAGGCCGGCACCGACATGAACGTCGTCTGCACCGGGGCCGGCGACTTCGTCGAGGTGCAGGGCACGGCGGAGGGCGCCGTCTTCGACCGGGCGACCCTCGACCAGCTGCTGGACCTCGCCGTCACCGGCTGCACCGCGCTGACCCGGCTGCAGCAGCAGGCGCTGTCGGCATGACCCGGCTGCTGCTGGCCACCCGCAACGCCGGCAAGGTGGCCGAGCTCCAGCGGCTGCTGGCCAGCGCCGTCCCCGGCGTGGAGGTGATCGGCCCGCGCGACGTGCCCGAGTACCCCGAGGCACCCGAGACCGGCGCGACCTTCGAGGAGAACGCGCTGCTCAAGGCCCGGGAGGCGGTGCGGTACACCGGCCTGCCGGCCGTCGCCGACGACTCCGGCCTCACCGTCGACGCGCTCAACGGCATGCCCGGCATCTTCTCGGCGCGCTGGTCGGGCCGGCACGGGGACGACGACGCGAACACCGCCCTGCTGCTGGGACAGCTCCGCGACGTCCCGGACGAGCGCCGCGGCGGCGGGTTCGTCTGCGCCGCGGCGCTGGTGACGCCGGAGGGGGTCGAGCACGTGCTGCGGGCCGAGTGGCGCGGCGCCGTGCTGCGGGAGAGCCGGGGCAGCCACGGCTTCGGCTACGACCCGGTGTTCCTGCCCGCCGGGTCGGCGCGCACCGCGGCCGAGATGGAGCCCGCGGAGAAGGACGCGGTCAGCCACCGCGGCCAGGCGTTCACCGCACTGCTGCCCGTGGTCGCCGAGGTGCTCGGCGGGACGGCGGCCGCCGGTGGCTGACCTGGAGGCGCTGCGCCGGTTCGGGCTGGTGCTGGAGATGGCCGAGGCGGCCGGTGACGGCGACTGGCGGGCCTGGACCACGGTGTTCGCCGGCCTCGACCAGGACACCCGCGCCGACGTCGTCCGGCACGCCTCGCTGGTGATCGCGATGCTCTGCGAGCGCGAGGCGGAGCGCCGCGGGATCACCCGCGACCAGTTCATGGCCCAGTTCCGCGCCGAGGCGATGCAGGGCTGGGCGGACGACGACCTGGACTGACCCGACGCGCGACCGGGCGTCCGGCCGGGCACAGTGGACCGCGTGCAGGTCTCCGTGGACGACGTCCGGGTGCTGCGGTTCGACGACGGGACGCCGGTGACCGCGGCGTCGGCCGTCGCCCCGCTCGGCGGGGGCTGGCTGGTCGCGCAGGACGACTCGACCGCGGCCGCCTGGCAGCGCGCCGGCCGGATCGACCCGCTGCGGCTGCTGCCGCCCGTGGAGGGCCACGACCGGTTCACCGAGGCGGCCGGGACCAAGCGCCTCAAGCCCGACCTCGAGGTCGCCTGCCCGACCGACGTCGACGGGCGGCCGGCGGTCCTGCTGCTGGGGTCCGGCTCCACCGGGCGGCGGATGCGCGGGGTGCTCGTCGAGCTGGCCGACGGCCGGCCGGTCGTCTCCGTCGCCGACCTCGGCCCGCTCTACGCGCGCGTCGCCGACCGGCTGGGCCTCCCGCTCGACCAGCTCAACCTCGAGGGGGCCGCCCGCACCGGGACGACGCTGCGCTGGTTCCAGCGCGGCAACCTCGCCGCCGGGGTGCCCTCAGCGAGCGTCGACGTGCCCGTCGCCGCGCTGGTCGAGGTCCTCCTCGGCCGGGCGCAGCCGGACGCGGTGGCCGTCGCCGACCCGCGGACGTACGACCTCGGCGAGGTCGGCGGCGTCGGGCTGGCCGTCACCGACGCCGTCGCGCTGCCCGACGGCCGGCTGCTGCTCAGCGCCGCCGCCGAGGACACCCCGAACGCCGTCGACGACGGGCCGGTGGTGGCCACCGCCCTGGTGCTCGTCGACGACGCGCAGGTGGTGGCCGTCGCCCCGGTGCCGGAGGTCGACGGCCGGGTGCAGAAGGTCGAGGGCCTGGCGATGCGCCGGGTCGGCGACGGGTCGGTGCAGCTGCTGGCGGTCGTGGACGCCGACGACCCCGGGGCGCCGTCGGTCCAGCTGGACCTGCGCGTCGTCCTGGGCTGAGCTCAGGCGGTCGCCCGGCCCGCGGTGAGGAAGCCGGTCGACCGCGGCGCCCCGGGCAGGTACCAGCTGGTCAGCTCCGCCACGGTCAGCGGGGAGACGGCGAGCAGCCCGGCGACGTCGACGTCCAGCTCGCACCCGGACAGCGCGCGGCTGAGCGGGTTGGCCCGCCGCTGCCACCGGACGACCCGGGGGTCCGGTGCCAGGCCGTGCTCGACCAGGTGCAGCGCCCCGCCGGGCCGCAGCACGCGGGCCACCTCGGCGAGCGCCCGACGGCGGTCGGGGACGCTGCACAGCACCCAGGTGCACAGGGCCGTGTCGAACCGGTGGTCGGGGAAGGGCAGCGCCTGGGCGTCGTCGCCGGCGAGGTGCACGGGCACCGGCGAGGCCTCCCGGCGGGGAGCGGACAGCCGCAGCGCGGTGGCCGAGGGCTCGACGGCCCACACCCCGGTGACCTCCGGCGGCAGGTGGCCGAGGTTCAACCCGGAGCCGAAGCCGATCTCCAGCACGTCCCCGGCCAGCCCCGCGCAGACCCGTGCCCGCACGTCGTGGACGGCCGCGTCGTCGAGGAGCCGGTCGTGCAGCCGCGGCCGCAGGTGGCGGCTGTAGACGCCCATGCCGAGGCAGGTTCCTCCGGGACCCCGGCGGCGGGCAAGACCCCGCGTGCGGGAGAGGGGAGTCGAACCCCTACGCCCGAAGGCACCAGATCCTAAGTCTGGCGTGGCTGCCGTTACACCACTCCCGCGTGGCCGGGAGTCTAGGAGGCGCGCGCCGGAAACCGGTTGACCGTCCCCGGACCCTCGAGGCGTGCGCCTGACCTTCCGGCGGCTGGCCGACCGCCGTCCCGTCGAGACGACGGTCGAGCGGGACGACGGCGTGGTGTTCGAGATGCGCGGGGCCGGCGGTGGCGCCGACCTGCCGCACGACCTGGTGCACGCGCTGGTCGAGAGCCGGCTGCAGGTGCCCGACGGCATCTGGGGCTGCGTCGCCGACGGCGTGGTCTGGCACAGCATGCGGCACGTGTCCGGCCGGCAGCCGCCGCACGCGGCCGAGCGGTCCGCCGCGCTCAAGCGGGAGCGGGCGGCCCGGATCCAGCAGGCGGAGGCGCTGGCGGACGTCGTCGCGCGGCTGGCCCGCGGCGCCGAGGTGCTGCCCGCCGAGACGGCGGGCGCCGGCCACCCGCCCGACCGGCTCGCGGCCGCCGCCGCGGACCTCCGGGAGGCGGCCCGGGCGTGGGCCGCACTGCGACCGGGAGAGGTCGAGGTGGTCGAGTGGGTGGTGCCCCGGGGGAGCCGGCGACGGTGTCGCTGAGCCTGCCCGGTCGCCCGGCCGACCACCCCATCGGGTGCTCGCGGACCGCTGACCGGGCCGCTCGCCACGCGATCTGGCAGGCTGTCGCGCGTGCCGCGCAGCCCTGAGCAGATCCAGAACGAGATCGACGCCGCCCGTGAGTCGCTGGCGGCCACCTTGGACGAGCTGGCGTTCCGAGCCAGCCCCCAGCGCCTGAGGGACCAGGCCAAGGAGAAGGCGCAGGCGTTCCTGCAGAGCCCGCCCGGCATGGCCGTCATGGGCGTCGTCGGCCTGACCGTCACCTTCGTCGTCACCCGGAAGATCGTCCGCCGCGTCCGGCGCTGACCCCCGGTCGCGCCGAGGGGCGCACACTCGGGGGGTGCGCCCCCCACAACCCGACCCCGTCGGCCCCGGTCAGGAGTCCGTCTGGGACTACCCGCGCCCGCCCTCGGCCGAGGTGACCGGACGGCGGGTCGAGGTGTTCCTCGGCGGCCGCGTCGTCGCCAGCACCGACCGCGCCGTCCGGGTCTGCGAGACCAGCCACCCTCCGGTCTTCTACGTGCCCCGCGACGACGTCACCCCCGGTGTCCTGGAGCGCGCCGCCGGCTCGTCGTGGTGCGAGTTCAAGGGGACGGCGACGTACTGGGACGCCGTCGTCGACGGCGTCCGGCACTCCGCGGTCGCGTGGTCCTACGAGCGGCCCACGGCCGGCTACGAGCAGCTGCGCGGCGCGCTGGCCTTCTACCCCAGCCGGGTCGAGCGGGCGACCGTCGACGGTGAACCGGTGCGCGCCCAGGCCGGGGACTTCTACGGCGGCTGGATCACCGCCGAGGTCGTCGGCCCGTTCAAGGGGGAGCCGGGAACCCGCGGCTGGTGACGGGTACCCCCAGGGGGTACCCTCGGCTGCATGACCGGTTACGCCGACAACAAGGAGCAGGTCCTCGCGCGGCTCAAGCGCGTCGAGGGCCAGGTCCGGGGCATCGCCCGGATGGTCGAGCAGGACACGTACTGCATCGACGTCCTGACCCAGGTGTCCGCGGCGACCAAGGCCCTGCAGGCGGTCGCCCTCGGCCTGCTCGACGACCACCTCGGGCACTGCGTCCGGGACGCGGTGACCAGCAGCGCCGACGACGACGGCGCGGCCGCCGAGGCGAAGATCGCCGAGGCCTCGGCCGCCATCGCCCGGCTCGTCCGGTCCTGACCGCACACCCGAAGAGGAGCACCCCCGTGTCCACCCTGGACTTCACCGTCAGCGGCATGACCTGCCAGCACTGCGTCGCCTCCGTGACCGAGGAGGTCACCGAGCTCCCCGGCGTCAGCGAGGTCGACGTCGACCTGGCCACCGGCCGGCTGCACGTGGTCGGCGAGGTGACCGCCGAGCAGGTGCAGGCCGCCGTCGCCGAGGCCGGCAGCTACACCGCGCAGCCCGCGTGACCGCCGGGCCTGCCCAGGCCCGTCCGGAGGCCCCGCTCCCGGACGAGGTCCGGCTCGACATCACCGGGATGACCTGCGCCAGCTGCGCGAACCGCATCGAGCGCAAGCTCAACAAGCTCGACGGCGTGCGGGCCAGTGTCAACTACGCGACCGAGGCGGCCACCGTCCGGTTCGACCCGGCCCGGGTCGGCACCGACCGGCTGCTGGAGACCGTCGCGGCCGCGGGCTACTCCGCCGCCCTCCCGGCCCCGACGGCGGCCGAGGAGGACCCGGTCGCCGCCGACCCGGAGGCCGGGCTGCGGCAGCGGCTGCTGGTCAGCGCGGCGCTCGCACTGCCGGTGCTGCTGCTGTCGATGGTGCCCGCGCTGCAGTTCGACGACTGGCAGTGGCTGGCGCTGACGCTGGCCAGCCCGGTCGCGGTGTGGGGCGCCTGGCCCTTCCACCGCGCCGCCGTGCTCAACGCCCGGCACGGCGCCAGCACCATGGACACCCTGGTCTCGATCGGGATCACCGCCGCCTACCTGTGGTCGGTGTGGGCGCTGTTCCTCGGCGACGCCGGCACGACCGGCATGACGATGGCCTTCCAGCTGCTGCCCGAGCGGGGCACCGGCGGGGACGAGCTGTACCTCGAGGTGGCCTCCGCCGTCACCGTCTTCCTGCTCGCCGGCCGGTACGCCGAGGCGCGGGCCAAGCGGCGCTCCGGAGCCGCGCTCACCGCGCTGCTGGAGCTGGGTGCCCGGGACGCCGCGGTGCTCCGCGACGGCACCGAGCACCGGGTGCCGATCGACCAGCTCGTCGTCGGCGACCGCTTCGTCGTCCGGCCGGGGGAGAAGGTGGCCACCGACGGCGTCGTGGTCAGCGGCACCAGCGCCGTCGACCTGTCGATGCTGACCGGCGAGAGCGTCCCGGTGGAGGTCACCGCCGGCGACCGGGTCACCGGCGCCACCGTCAACGTGGGCGGCCGGCTCGTGGTCGAGGCGACCCGGGTCGGCGACGCCACCACGCTGGCCCAGCTCGGCCGCCTGGTCACCGCCGCGCAGAGCGGCAAGGCGCCGGTCCAGCGGCTGGCCGACCGGGTGTCGGCGGTCTTCGTGCCGGTCGTCCTGGTGATCGCCCTGGGCACGCTGCTCGGCTGGCTGCTCACCACCGGCGACGTGACGGCGGCGTTGACCGCGGCCGTCGCCGTCCTGGTCATCGCCTGCCCCTGCGCGCTCGGCCTGGCCACGCCCACGGCGCTGCTGGTCGGCACCGGCCGCGGTGCCCAGCTCGGCGTGCTGATCAAGGGCCCGGAGGTGCTGGAGAGCACCCGCCGGGTCGACACCGTGCTGCTGGACAAGACCGGCACGGTGACCACCGGGCAGATGAGCCTGGTCGACGTCGCCGGGCACCCGGACACGCTCCGGCTGGCCGCCGCCGTCGAGGCCGGGTCCGAGCACCCGATCGCCCGCGCGATCGTCGCCGCCGCGAGCGGGCCGCTGCCGCCGGTCGAGGTGTTCGCCAGCCAGGCGGGCATCGGCGTCAGCGGCACGGTCGAGGGCCGTCAGGTGGTGGTCGGCGGCCGGGAGGAGCTCCCCGTCGCGCTGGCCGACGTCGCCGAGGCGGCCGAGGCCGCGGGCCGCACCGCCGTGCGGGTGGCCTGGGACGGCGAGGTGCGCGGCGTGCTCGTGGTCGCCGACACCGTGAAGCCGAGCAGCGCCGCGGCGATCCGGCGGCTGCGTGCGCTCGGCCTGTCGCCGGTGCTGGTCACCGGGGACAACGCCGGCGCGGCCGCGGCGGTCGCCCGGGCCGTCGGGCTGGACGGCGACGAGGTGGTGGCCGGGGTGCTGCCGGCGGGCAAGGTCGACGTCGTCCGCCGGCTGCAGGCGGAGGGCCGGGTCGTCGCCATGGTCGGGGACGGCGTGAACGACGCGCCGGCGCTGGCCCAGGCCGACCTCGGGCTGGCCATGGGCTCGGGCACCGACGTGGCGATCGAGGCCAGCGACCTGACCCTCGTGCGGGCCGACCTCGACGCCGCGGTCGACGCGGTCCGGCTGTCCCGGCGGACGCTCGCGGTGATCCGCGGCAACCTGTTCTGGGCGTTCGCCTACAACGTCGCCCTGGTGCCGCTGGCCGCGCTCGGCTTCCTCAACCCGGTCCTGGCCGGGCTGGCGATGGCGGCGTCCTCGGTGCTGGTGGTCGCCAACAGCCTGCGGCTGCGCGGCTTCCGGTCGGCGGTCGAGGCGGGCTGACCCTCAGGCGGCGTTGCGCGCGGTGATCAGCGGCATGACGACGTCGGCGAGCAGCTCGTCGGCGAAGGCCTCGGGCACCGGCTCGGCGCTGAACAGCCAGCGCTGCAGGATGGGCGCGCTCGCGGTCGCGGACACCGCCGTCCCGGCGATCGGCTCGTGCACCTCACCGCGGGCCTCGGCCCGCTCCCAGACCTCCCGGAACGTCGTGCTCCACACGCCCATCGGGCCGCTGTGGAAGGCCTCGCGCAGCCCCGGCTCGTGCGGCAGGGCCGACAGCAGCGACAAGGTGGCCGCGCCGAGCGGACCGTTGACCGCGGCGACCAGCCAGCGCAGCAGCACCCGCAGGTCGCCCTCGAGCGACCCGGTGTCCGGGGTGTCGATCGACATCGAGCTCAGCTCGGCGACGGCGTCGGCGACCAGGTCGGACTTGGTGCGCCAGCGCCGGTAGATCGTCGCCTTGCCCACGCCGGCCGCGGCGGCCACCGCGTCCATGGTCAGGCCCGCGTAGCCGGACTCGGCCAGCACCTGCAGGATCGCCCCCCGGATGGCGCCGTCGCGCGACGGGTCGCGCGGGCGGCCTCCGCGACCCGGTCGTCCACCGTCGGAGCCGTTCTGGTTGGGCACAGCTGAACAGTAGCTGTGTTGATCTTCGCGTCTCAGCCCAGGTCCCGGCCAGTGGGAACAGCACGGTACGGTCCCGCCCGCGCGCCTGCCGGGCGGCGGCCCGGTGGTCGGTCATCCTGCTGCCGTGACCGGTCCTGTCGACGTCGTGCGTCCCTCCTGGGAGACCCCCCAGCGTGCCCGCCGGCTGCTGCTGGCCTCCACGCTCAGCCACGTGCTGCCCAGCATCTCCCGGGTCGCCGGGGCGATGGGCCTGCGGATCGGCACCGCCCCCGGGCTGCTGGACATCGTCGACGACGAGGGCGGCCGGCGGATCGACCGGCTGCTGCAGCGGCTGGCGCGCGAGCTCACCACCGCCGAGACCGAGGCCGTGCGGGTGACCACCGACCCGCCGTCGGACGGCGTCGCCCTCGCCACCCGGCTGCTCACCGCGCCGACGCTGGCGGTGGAGCTCGCCCGCCGGGGGGTCACGGTCGAGATGTCGCTGCTCACCGACGCCGTGCTGTGGCCGGTGTACCAGCCGATCATGTCGCTGACCAGCGGCGGGATGGTGGGGCACGAGGCGCTGCTGCGCGGCCGCGTCGACGGCCGCGAGGTCGGTGGCGGGGACCTGTTCTTCCTCGCCGAGCGGGCCGGCTGGCTGCGCCGGCTGGACCGGCTGGCCCGGGAGGCCGCGATCACCGGCGCCGCCGGCTGGCTGGGCGGCGCCGACCTGTACGTCAACTCCAACCCGGCCGCCGTCCACCGGCCGTCGGTCTGCCTGGCCAGCACCGAGGCGGTGGTGCACGACAGCGGCATCGACCCGCGGCAGCTGGTCTTCGAGGTGGTCGCCTCGCACGCGGTCACCGACCGGGAGCACCTGCTGTCGGTGCTGGAGCACCACCGGTCGCTGGGCTGGCGGATCGCGCTGGACGACGTGCACGTCGGCTGGTCGAGCCTGGCGCTGGTGTCGGTCGTCCGGCCCGACGTGCTGAAGCTGAGCAAGACGCTGGTCGCCCGGCTGCACGAGCCGGGCCCCAACGCGATCGCCCGGGCGCTGACCGAGCTCACCCACGTGCAGGGCGGCCTGGTCGTCGCCGAGGGGATCGAGAGCGAGCAGACGGCGGACCAGGCGCGGGCCATCGGCGCCGACCTGGGCCAGGGCTGGCTGTTCGGCCGGCCGGTGCGCCCCGAGCCGGAGTCCGAGCCGGAGCTCGTCCTCGCCTGACGGTGGTGCCCCGGCGATGAGTTCGCCGGCCCCCGCCGGTCCTCCTCCCGACGGACACGACCGACACCCCGGGAGCAGGACATGGGACTCGTGCACATCGAGCTCTTCGCCACCCTCGACCTCGTCGGGCAGGCGCCCGGTGGGCCCCAGGAGGACCCCGAGGGGTTCCCGTTCGGCGGCTGGCAGGCGCCCCTGCTCGACGAGGTCGCCGGCGCGCAGGTCGGTGCCGCGTACGAGGGCACCGACGCCCTGCTGCTCGGCCGGCGGACCTACGACATCTTCGCCGCCTTCTGGCCGCACCAGGAGGGCGGCGAGGACGACGCGTTCGCCGCCCTCTTCAACCGCATCCCGAAGTACGTGGCCTCCCGCGGCACGCCCGACCTGTCGTGGGCCGGGTCCAGCCAGCTCGGCCCGGACCTGCCTGCGGCGGTACGTGAGGTCCGGGACCGGCACCAGCACGTGAGCGTCGTCGGGAGCCTGGACCTGGTGCAGACCCTGCTGCGGGAGAGGCTGTTCGACCGCCTCGACCTCTGGGTGCACCCGATCGTGCTCGGCGTCGGCAAGAAGGTCTTCGCCGGCGGCGCGGTGCCGACCAACCTCACCCTCCTCGAACCGCCCGCGGCCGGGGGGAGGGGCACGGTGTACCTGCGCTACGGGCTCGCCGAGGGCGTGCCCGCGACGGGGGACATGTCCGCACCCGACCGCGGCGTCGCGCGCGAGGCGTAGCCCGCCCCGGTCAGGGGCAGCCGGTGTTCCAGCCGGTGAGCGCGGGCCAGTCGTGCTCGGCGCCGAGGACGCCGTAGCGCCCCGTGGCCAGCGGGAACAGCGCGCCCTTCTCCGGGCCGAAGCCGAGGTAGCGGGCGGTGAGGATGCGCAGCACGTGCCCGTGCGCGACGAGGGCGACGTCACCGTCGGCCAGCAGCGGGCGGGCCCGCTCCAGCACCCGGTCGACCCGCTCGGCCACCTGGTCCAGGCTCTCCCCGGGGGTCTCGCCGGGCTCGGTGCCGTCCGCCCACAGCGACCACGGGTGGCCCAGCTCGGCGCGGATCTCCGGGGTCGTCCGGCCCTCCCAGCGGCCGTAGTCGACCTCGACCAGGTCCGGGTCGACCGCCGTCTCGATGCCGTCGTCGAACAGCCCGGCGAGCTCCGCGGTGCGCCGGGCCCGGGTCAGCGGGCTGACGAAGGCGTGCGTGATGTGCCGCTCCGCCAGCACCGGGCGCAGCCGGCGGGCGTCGTCCTCCCCGCCGGGGAGCAACGGCAGGTCGGTGAGCCCGGTGTGCTGCCCACTCGTGCTCCACTCGGTCTGCCCGTGCCGGACGACCACCAGCTCACCCACGTCTGTCCTCTCCCGCGGTGACCGCCGGCGGCCCCGCCTGTGCCTGCTCCCGACCGGGCCGACGCCCCAGGGGATGTCCCGCGGCAGACCCGTCCAACCGCGCCCACCCTGCACCACGCCCGTCGGCGCACCGCGCTGTGCCGCCGGTCACATCGGGCCGATGCGGGAAGCCCCGGCGTCCGCACCTCCTTGTGCGCAACGGGACCCCGGTGGCACAGACCCGGGGCGACGACGACACCAGGAGGACCCGCATGACCACGTCCACCACGCAGCTCACCTTCGACCTCGGCGGCGACCTCACCGTCCACCGCCTCGGCTACGGCGCCATGCAGCTGACCGGTCCCGGTGTCTGGGGCGAGCCGGCCGACCGGGCCGGTGCCCTCGCCGTCGTCAAGGCCGCGCTCGAGCAGGGCGTCGACTTCATCGACACCGCGGACTCCTACGGCCCGCAGGTCAGCGAGCAGATCATCGCCGAGGCCGCCTTCCCGTACCCCGACGGGCTGGTCATCGCCACCAAGGCCGGCCTCACCCGCACCGGCCCGGGCGAGTGGCCGCCGGTGGGCCGCCCGGCCTACCTCAAGCAGCAGGTCGAGCTGTCGCTGCGCAACCTGAAGGTCGACCGGATCGACCTCATCCAGCTGCACCGCATCGACTCCGAGGTCCCGCTGGCCGACCAGCTCGGTGCCTTCGCCGAGCTGAAGGAGCAGGGCAAGGTCCGGCACATCGGCGTCTCTGAGGTCTCCGTCGAGGAGCTCCGGGCCGCCCAGGCGATCACGGAGATCGTCAGCGTGCAGAACCTCTACAACCTGACCAACCGGCAGAGCCAGGACGTGCTCGAGTACGCCGAGGCGCAGGGCATCGCCTTCATCCCGTGGTTCCCGATCGCCACCGGCGACCTGGCCAAGCCCGACAGCCCGGTCGCGGCGGTGGCGCAGGAGCTCGACGCCACACCGTCCCAGGTGGCGCTGGCCTGGCTGCTGCAGAAGTCGCCGGTCATCCTGCCCATCCCGGGCACCAAGTCCGTCGAGCACCTGACGGAGAACCTGGGCGCCGCCAGGCTGACCCTGTCCGCCGACGACATGGCCAAGCTCGACGCCCTCGCCTGACGAAGGACCCCGGACCCCCGGTCGCGATCGATGCGGCCGGGGGTCCAGCATGTCCGGCATGGACGCTGATGTCTTCGCCGAGGTCAAGGACGCCGTTCGCCGGCTGGTCCGCGAGGTCGTGGTGCCCCGCGAGGAGGAGATCGACCTCGACGACCGCATCCCCGATGAGCTGCGCAGCGCGGCCGCGGAGATGGGGCTGTTCGGCTACGCCCTGCCCGAGGAGCACGGCGGGCTCGGCGTCTCGATGAGCGAGGACGTGCAGCTGGCCTTCGAGTTCGGCTACACGACGCCGGCGTTCCGGTCGCTGTTCGGCACCAACAACGGCATCGCCGGTCAGGTCATCGCCCGGTTCGGCAGCGAGGAGCAGAAGAAGGCCTACCTGCCGCGGCTGGCCGCCGGCGAGCTGATCGGCTCGTTCGCGCTCACCGAGGCCGAGGCGGGCTCGGACCCGGCGGGCCTGCGCACCACCGCCCGGCGGGACGGCGACGGGTGGGTGATCACCGGCGGCAAGCGCTACATCACCAACGCGCCGATCGCCGACCTGTTCGTCGTCTTCGCCCGCAGCGACCCGCAGGAGAAGGGCGGCCGCGGCATCTCCAGCTTCGTCGTCGACGCGACCGCCCCCGGGGTGACGGTCGGGCCGCACGACAAGAAGATGGGCCAGTCCGGCGCCTGGACCGCCGAGGTCTTCTTCGACGACGTCCGGGTGCCCGCCGACGCCCTCATCGGCGAGGAGGGCCGCGGCTACGCCAAGGCGCTCACCGTGCTCTCCCGCGGCCGGCTGCACATCGCCGCGCTCTGCGTCGGGATGGCCCAGCGGGTGCTCGACGAGTCCGTCGCCTACGCAGCCACCGCCAAGCAGGGCGGCGCCCCCATCGGCCGGTTCCAGCTGGTGCAGGCGATGATCGCCGAGACCCACGCCGAGCTGCTCGCCGCCCGCAGCATGGTCCTCGACGTCGCCGCCCGCTACGACTCGGGCGAGGACACCTCGGTGGGTCCGTCCTCGGCCAAGCTCTTCTGCAGCGAGATGGTCGGCCGGGCCACCGACCGCGCCGTCCAGGTGCACGGCGGGCTGGGCTACCTGCGGACAACCCCGGTCGAGCGCTTCTACCGCGACGCCCGGCTGTACCGCCTCTACGAGGGGACGAGCGAGGTGCAGAAGGTCATCATCGGCGGCGCGCTGCTCCGCGCCGCCGGCATGCCCAAGCCCTGACGGCCCCCTCGCAGGGGCCCGCCGCGAGCTCGCGAGTGGTGGGGGGCGAGGGGGTCCTTCCTCAGGCGGGGGTGTGCTCGGGGCCGGTGCCGGGGTGGAGCAGCGGGCCCGTGTGGCCCGCGCCGCTGCCCAGCGCCGCGACGAACTCCCGCAGCAGGTCGCCGCCGTTGTGCGTGGCCCGCCAGCCGAGCAGAGAGCGCGCGCGGGTGGTGTCCAGCGGCGGCACCCCGATGCCGAGGTCCAGCCAGCCGGGCTCGATCTGCAGCACGTGGGCCAGGAAGGCGGCCTGCATCCCGGTGCGCAGCACGACCGCGGGCACCGGCACCCGGCGGACCCCGAGCGCGTGCGCGATCCCGTCGGCGTCGAAGTTCGGGGGCGCGGAGAAGTTGAACGCGCCCGGCGCCTGCCGGTCGAGGATGCGGGCGATCCCGTCGGCGACGTCGTCGCTGTGCACGAAGCCCAGGTGCAGCGAGCTCGGCAGCGGCAGCGGCAGCAGCTTGGCCACCGCCCCCGGCACCGCCCGGGCCGCGGGGAACAGCAGCGGCCCGAGGAAGTACCGGCCGATCTCGCTGGCCGCGTCGGGCTGCAGCACCAGGGTGGGCCGGGTGACCGAGACGGTCGTCGTCGGGTGCTCCGCGGCGAAGGCGGCGACCATCTGCTCGCACTCGACCTTCTGCCGGCTGTACTGCGAGCTGGGCACACCGGTGGCGGGCCAGTCCTCGCCGACCGGGTGCACCTGCGGCCCGGCGGCGTAGGTGCCGATCGAGGACATGTGCACGACGTGCGGCACCCCGGCCGCGCCGGCCGCGGCGAGCACCCGCCGGGTGCCCTCGATGTTCACCGCGTGCAGCAGGTCGGGCTGCCGGTCGGGGATGAGCGCCCAGGCCAGATGGACGACCGCGTCGGCGCCGGCGAGGAACTCGGCGAGCACCGGCTCGCTGTCCGGGGAGCCGAGGTCGGCGGTCGTCCAGCGGACCCCGGCGTACGGCTCGGTCTCCGGCGGACGGCGCCGGGCCAGCCCGCGCACCTCGCCCACGCCCGCGTCGGCGAGGGCGCGCAGCAGGGCCGTGCCCACGTTGCCGCTGGCGCCGGTGACGGCCACGGTCATGCCCGGGAGGAGTCCGCTGGTCAGCTCAGCCATGGTCACCCGCTACCCGGACACGCACACCGCTCAACCGCTGACCTCCACCCCGGCCAGCCGGCTCCCGCGGACGGCGGCCAGCCGGCCGGCCTGCTCCTCCAGCGCGGCACGCGGGACCTCGGACCACGGCTCGACCAGCACGGTCAGCTGGTCACCGCGCTTGCGGGGCCGCCACGTGCCGGCGACCTCACCGTCGACCAGCACCGCGCCGGGGCGGCCGAGGGTGCGCCAGAGGTCCTTGGCACGCACCCCGTCGGGCACCAGCAGCGCGCGGTCCCGGGTCTGCAGGTAGGGGTCGAACGGGCCGAGCAGCCGGGTGCTGCGGGCCGGGCCGGCCTGCAGCCGGTCGAGGTCGGCGGCCAGCGCCCACCGCCGCTCGCCGGCCACGGTGACCTCGACGGCGTCCTCGGGCCAGTGCGCCGTCACGTCCTTGACCGCCGCGTCCAGGTAGCCGGCGACCTGCTGGCGGGTGGCGGGCCCGTGCAGCCGCAGGTAGCCCCGGACGACGTCCAGGTGCTCGGGCACCGACGCGGCCGGCCGGAAGCCGGGGATCGGCCGGAGCACCGGGGGAGAGGTGTCCGGCTGCAGCTCCAGCCCGGCGCGCAGCGCGGCGAGCCGGAACGGCTGCTCGTACACGTGCGTGGCCGCGCACGGCCGGCAGTACCGGAGGTAGGGCGGGTCCACCATCGCGGTGAGCTGCCGGGACATCTCGCCCTTGACCGTCGGGGCGGTGACCACCTCCCGCATCGCCGCCGCGACCGTGTCCAGCGCGGTCAGGACGGGGATGCCGGCGGCCTTGAGCGGCGCCGCGGCGTCGAACACCCGCTTCGCCGCGTCGGCGTCGGAGAACGGCGCCGTCGCCGCGGCCACCCCGGGGAGGTCGGCCCGGCGGTACAGGTGCGGGGCGCCGCGGAGGGTCCACACCAGCGCCAGGTCCGCGGGGTCCGGGTCGTCGACGCCGCGGACCGCCAGCGCCCAGCGGCCGGCGTCGGCGCCGGTGTCCTGCACGCCGAGGTCGAGGACGGCGGTGTCGGCGAGCGTGCCCGCCGTCCGGTCCAGCTGCTGGGCGCGCACGCGGAAGCCGAGCACGTCCGCTCGGGTCAGCTCCACGGCCACCCCGACACCGTAGGGCCGCCCACCGACGTCAGGAGGAGGTGCGGACGTGCGCGGTGACCAGCTCCCCGGTGCGCTCGGCGGCCAGCTCGGGGATCCAGTGGTTGACGTCCTCGAGCACCTCCAGGGTGTAGGGCGCGTCGACGAAGCCGGCGGTCGCCTCGGTGGCGGCCCGGCCCAGGAAGGCGTCGGCGGCACCCCACACGTGCAGCGTCGGCACCCGCACTCTGCCCAGCGGCGTCCGGGCCCCGTAGGGCAGCGCCCGGTACCAGTTCAGCGCGGCGGTCAGCGCACCCGGCTGCTGCATCCGGGCGACGTAGGAGTCGACGAGGTCCGGCGGCAGACCGCCCGAGCGCAGCACCCGCCGCAGCGCCGCGCCGTTGCCCGCCAGCAGCACGGCCTCGGGGACCGCCGGCAGCTGGAGCAGGCCGACGTAGGACGAGCGCAGCGCCTGGTCGCTGTGCACCAGGGCCTGGCTCATCGCGGCCGGGTGCGGCACCGACAGCGCGGTCAGGGTGCGCACCCGCCACGGGTGCCAGCCGGCCAGCGCCCACGCCACGATGCCGCCCCAGTCATGCCCGACGACGTGCGCGCTCGGCAGCCCGGCGGCGTCGAGCAGCGCCAGCACGTCGTCCACCACCTCCCGCAGGGCGTAGGCCGACCGGCCCTCCGGCCGGGCGCGGGGGGAGTAGCCGCGCTGGTCGGGGGCGAGCGTGCGCAGCCCGGCCGAGTGCAGCACCGGGCTCAGCCGGTCGAACGCCGAGGAGTCCTGCGGGAAGCCGTGCAGCAGGACGACGGGCACGCCGTCGGCCGGCCCGGAGTCACGGACGTCGAAGACGAGGCCGCCGCGGGAGAAGCTGTCCATGCACCCACCCTGCCCGGTGCACGGGGCCCGCGCACCCGGCGTCCGGGGCCGTCCGCGCACGCCCCGCACGCGTCGGGGACGATGGAGGGCGTGGTGGCATCCCCGACGGCAGAGCTGATCGTCCTGGTCGACGAGCACGGGACGGCGATCGGCGCGATGCCGAAGCCGCTGGTCCACCACGGCGAGACACCGCTGCACCGGGCCTTCTCCGCCTACCTGTTCGACGACGAGGGCCGGCTGCTGGTCACCCGTCGGGCGGAGACGAAGGCGACCTTCCCGGGCATGTGGACCAACACGGTGTGCGGGCACCCCGCGCCGGGGGAGGGCGACGCCGCGGCGATCGCCCGGCGGGCCGACTACGAACTGGGGCTCGGCGTGGCCGACCTGCGGCCCGCGGTGCCCTCCTACCGGTACCGGGCGGAGTTCCGCGGCGTGGTGGAGAACGAGATCTGCCCGGTGTACCTGGGGCGGTTCACCGGCACCCCCCAGCCCGACCCGACCGAGGTCGGGGCGTGGGAGCTGCTGGACTGGGCCACATTCCGCGACCGGCAGGAGGCCCAGCAGCACGACGACTGGTCCCCGTGGTGCCGCGAGCAGGCCCGGCTCATCGAGGCCGCCGGCCTGGTGCCCTAGCGGGACCGTTCAGGCGTTGACGACGAGGCGGACGGTGCAGCCGTCGCCGGAGTCGTCGGCCGGCGACGCGGTCAGGCTGTCGACCGAGCGGCGGGCCAGCCACAGCCCCATCCCGCCGACGGCCATGTCCCCGTGGGCCGGGCCGTAGCCGACCAGCGGGTCGTCGAAGCACGCGCCGTGGTCGGTGATGGCGCACAGCAGCCGCTCCGGCGTGCACCACAGCCGCACGTCGACCGGCGGGATCCCGTGCTCGGCGGCGTTGGCGGTGACCTCGTCGATGGCCAGCACGAAGTCCTGCGCGGCGTCGGCGGACAGCGCGCTCTCGGCCAGCACCCGGTTCAGCGCCCGGCGCAGCACCCGCATGTCGTCGAGGTCGACCATGGCCAGGGTGGGCTCGGTGGCCTCGAGCGGGTCGGGCAGCCCGGCCCGCTGCAGGTCCCGGAGCAGGTCGGCGGGGGCCCGGTAGCCGGGGCTGGGCACCAGGCCCTCGGCGGTGAGCAGCCAGGGGTGGGTCGCCCGGGCGGCCGCGGCGGTGTCCGCGGTCTCGCCGCCGGCCATCAGGCAGAGGTGGTCGACCGGCCGCGCGGCCAGCACGTGGTTGAGCAGCGCCTCGGTCTGCAGCCACGCCGAGGCGTCGTCCTGGCGGCCGGGGCCGGTGACCAGGTGCAGGCGGCGACCGTCACCGGGCAGGTCGCGGTCGATGAGGTCGGCCATCGCGGCGAGCGCGGCTGGCGGGCGGTCCTCCTGCGGCTCGGCCGGGACGACGTGGACCTGCCGGTCGCTGCCCAGCACGGCGGCCAGGGCGGTGGCCATCGCATCGGGGCAGGCGAGCACCACCGGTTCCCCCGCGGCGAGCGCGCTCTGCAGGAACGGCCCCACCAGGGTGGCGACGTCCTCACGGTCGTTCATCACGTAGCCGACGTGCCGGTACACCTGCTGGTCCTGGCTCTGCTGCACCACGGAGCCCCTGTTCCTGTCGGTTGCTTCGACACCACTCCCTGTGCCCACTGAGGCGCGTGGGACACATGGGTCACCCAGGTCACAGCGGCGCGGCGCGTTTCGGGCCTCCGGTGGCGGGACAGCGACAGGGGGTGAGCCCGCTCGCGGACGACCTGACAGCCCCGGCGGGGCCCCGGGAGGGCTGCCCGAAGCGGATGGTGTTCGGGCCCTGCGGCGGCGTCCGGGACGACGGCCGGTGCGAGGTCGCCGAGCACGCCTGCGTCTTCCTGGCCCCGCCGCTGCCCCGCTGGACCGGCCCCACCCTGCCGGCGCCCGCACCCCGGCCGGGCGGGTTGCTGGACCGAGCCCGCACCCGGCCCGTCGTGCTCGCCGACCTCACCGTGGCGCCCTTCGACCCGGCGTCGGTGCGGTCGGTGGTGGGCACCCTGGCGCCGGTCAGCGACGGCCTGCTCGTCGGTGAGCACCAGGGCCGGCCCGACCTGCCGCCCACCCTGATGGCGCAGGAGGTGCTCGCCGCCGGGGGCCGGCCGTGGACGACGCTGGCCTGCCGCGACCGCAACCGGCTGGTGCTCGAGCAGGAGCTCGCCGGGCTGGCCGCCGTCGGGGTCGACGGGGTGCTCTGCGTGACCGGCGACGGCCGGCGGGCCGGCGCGCGCCCGGAGGTGACGTCGGTCTTCGACCTCGACGGCACCCGGCTGACGGCGCTGGCGACCGCCCTGGGGCTGTCTGCGGCGGTGGCGGAGTCGCCGGACGCGCCGCCGGTGCCGCAGCGGCCGGCCCGGGTCGCGCAGAAGCAGCGCGCCGGGGCCCAGCTCTGCGTGCTCAACCACGTCGGCAGCGCGGCCCGGCTCACCGAGTTCCTCGCCGCGGCGCGGGCCGCCGGGGCGACGCTGCCGTTCGTCGCGGCGGTCGCCGTCTACACCGACGAGCGGTCCGCCCGGGTGCTGCAGCGGTTCCCCGGCCTGCACCTGGACGACGACCAGGTCGAGCGCGTGCTCACCGCCCCGGACACGGTCGCCGCCGGCATCGAGGCGGCGGTCGCCGAGGCGCGGGCGCTGCTCGCGGTGCCGGGGGTGGTCGGGGTGAACCTGTCGGGGCTCGCCTCGGCGCACGGCGAGGAGACGGCGGCAGCGGTCAAGGCCGAGGTGGCCACGAGGATCCGGGAGGGCGTCGCGTGAGCGAGCTGGCGAGCGAGGCGATGGAGTCCGAGTTCGGCACCGTCGCCGGCTGGACCGAGGAGGCGGTGCTCGCGCTGGGGCCCGAGCACGCCGTCCCGGCCGGCTGCCGGGGCAGCGGGAGCGAGGGGGCGCTGCGCTGGCTGGCCGACGCCCTCGCCGTCCGGCCCGGGGACAGGGTGCTCGACTCCGGCGCCGGGGTCGGCGGCCCGGCCGGCTGGCTGGCCGCCGAGCGCGGGGTGCGGCCGGTCTGCGCGGAGCCGATGGCCCCGGCGGTGCACGCCGGCCGGACGCTGTTCGGGCTGCCGTCGGTGGTCGCGCTGAGCCAGGCGCTGCCCTTCGCCGACGACGCGTTCGACGCAGCGTGGTGCCTCGGCGTGCTGTGCACCACCGAGGAGAAGGCAGCCCTGGTCGCCGAGCTGCGCCGGGTCCTGGTCGACGGCGGCCGGCTGGGCCTGCTGGTCTTCGTCGCCGACGAGCCGCTCCCGCCGCCGCTGCCGGAGGGCAACAGCTTCCCCACCTCCGACGAGGTGAGCCGGCTGCTGGGCGAGGCCGGCTTCCGGGTCACCGGCACCGCCGAGGCCGACCTCGCCGACAGCCCGCCGGAGTGGAAGGCCCGGGCGGACGCCGTCGACGCCGAGGTGCAGCGCCGGCACGGCGACGACCCCGCCTGGGCCGAGGCCGAGGAGCAGTCCGGCCGCGTCGGCCGGCTGCTCGGCTCCGGGGCGCTGCGCCCCCGCCTGGTCTCCGCGGTCGCCACCTGAGGAAGGACCCCCTCCTCCTCACCCCTCGCAGGCTCGGGGCGAGCCTCTGGAGGGGGCCGGGGGCATGGTGCGGGACGACGCGGTGTTGCAGGGGCCGTGCACGCAGACGTCGTCGTGATCGGGGCCGGGCAGGCCGGGTTGTCGGCGGCGTACGCGCTGCGCCGGGCCGGGGCGGACTTCGTGGTGCTCGACGGGAACGCCGCCCCCGGCGGGGCCTGGCAGCACCGCTGGCCCTCGCTGCGGCTGGACAGGGCGCACCGGGTCCACCCGCTGCCCGGACTGCCCTTGCCCGACGCCGACCCCACCGATCCCGCCAGCGAGGTCGTCGCCGGGTACTTCGCCGACTACGAGCGGCGCTTCGACCTGCCGGTGCGCCGCCCGGTCGCCGTCCGTGCGGTGCACGCCACCGACGACGGCTTCCGGTTGGACACCAGCGAGGGGGAGTGGACGGCGCGCGGCCTGCTGAACGCCACCGGCACCTGGACCCGCCCGTTCTGGCCGGCCTACCCGGGCCGCGAGCTGTTCACCGGCCGCCAGCTGCACGCGGCCGACTACCGCGGTGCCGAGGAGTTCCGCGGCCGGCACGTGGTCGTCGTCGGCGGCGGGACCTCGGCGGTGCAGCAGCTGATCGAGATCAGCGAGGTCACCACCACCACCTGGGTGACCCGCCGGCCGCCGCTGTGGCGCGCGAGTGGCTTCGGGGAGGACGCCGGCCGGGCCGCGGTCGCCCTGGTCGACCAGCGGGTGCGCGCCGGCCTGCCGCCGGGCAGCGTGGTGGGCGTGACCGGGCTCGTGGAGACCGACGCCGTCCTCGCCGCCCGGGCGCGCGGCGTCCTGGCCCGGCTGCCGGTCTTCGACCGGCTCACCGCCGACGGGGTCGCCTGGGACGACGGGCGGTCGGTCCGCGCCGACGTCGTCCTGTGGGCGACCGGCTTCCGGGCCGCGCTGGACCACCTCGCGCCGCTGCACGTCCGCGGCCCCGGCGGGGGGATCGCGATGGACGGCACCCGGGTGGTCGCCGAGCCCCGGCTGCACCTGGTCGGCTACGGCCCCTCGGCGAGCACCATCGGTGCCAACCGCGCCGGCCCCCGGGCGGCCCGCGAGCTGCTGCGCACGCTGGTCGGCACCGACGCCGCGGCCTGACGGTTGCGCGCAGCTCCTCGCAGGTAGGACAGGGGCATGAGCGAGAGCAGCGAACTCCCCGACACCGCGATGGCCACCGGCAACGACGAGGGCGAGCCGGGCCACCCCGACACCCGTCCGCTGGCCGAGGACGAGCGCGAGCTGCTCACGCAGCTCCAGAGGTCGGCCGACGGGTCCGGCGAGCCGGCGGTCGAGGACGGCCCCGAGATGGCCGCGGCGGCCGGGGACGACGCGCCGCTGCCGGCGGCCACCGGCGGCGACGGGCAGGCCGGTGACGGGCTGGACCCGGAGTTCACCGACCGCTGAGCCCGCGGTCAGCTGCCGGGCTCCTCCGGGTCCAGCCGCACCGCGACCAGGGCGACGTCGTCGTCGGCGCCACCGGGCACCAACCGGGCGAGGAGCTGGTCGACCAGCCCGTCGACCGGCTCCTGCCACAGCGCGCCGAACTCGGTGCGCAGCTGCGCGATCCCGTCGTCGAAGAGCTGGTCCCGGCGCTCGACGAGCCCGTCGGTGTAGAGCAGCACCGTCGACCCGCGCGGGATCGTGAGCACGTGGTCCTGCCGCGCTGAGCCGGCGTCGACCCCGAGCAGCAGGTCGGGCCGGGCGTCGTCGAGCACCGAGATGGTGCCGTCCGGGCCGGCGATCACCGGCGGCAGGTGCCCGGCGTTGGACCAGCGGAGCCGGGTGAGCCCGGCCGCCCGCTCCTCGTCGGTCTGCTCCAGCCGGGCGACGAGCACCGAGGCCATCGTCGTCAGCTGCAGGCCGGCGACGGCCCGGTCCAGCCGGGTGAGCACCCCGGCCGGGCTGTCGTCGCTGTCGTAGGCGATGCCGCGCAGCAGCCCGCGCAGCTGCCCCATGCAGGCCGCCGCTTCGGTGTCGTGACCGACGACGTCCCCGATCACCAGCACGGTCGCGCCGTCGGGCTGCTGGAAGACGTCGTACCAGTCGCCGCCGACCTGGGAGTCCCGGGCCGCCGGCACGTAGCGCACGGCGAAGTCCAGGTGGTCGGGGTCCGGTGGCTCCGACAGCAGGCTGCGCTGCAGGGTGAGCGCCGTCCGGGCGACCCGGCGGGTCCGGGCGTACAGCGCCTCCAGCAGGTGGGTGCGCAGCTCGCCGGCCTCGGTGAGCTCGGCCGGGGTCCAGGGCTCGGCCCGGTTGCGGACGGTCTCCCGCCAGCGGTCGAAGGACTTGCGGGGGGAGAGCCGGATGGTGTCGCCCTCGCGCTCGGCGATCGCCTTGTTGTGCGGGTCGCCGCCCCAGTCGACCGCGTGCACCTTCTCCACGCGGGTCCAGATGACGTACTGGCCCTCCGGCAGCGGCAGTGCCAGCACGCCGCAGGCGACCTCCCCGGGGACGCCGAGGGTGGGGGCGACCAGCGGCAGCCGGTCGGTGCCCACCACGTCACCGCCGTGCTGGCCGGCCCAGGCGGCCAGCACGTTGCTGACCTCCGCCGACAGCGGCACCCCGGCGCTGCCGGTCGAGCCCTGCAGGCTGACCACCACGGAGTCCGCCGGCACCACGTCGAGCAGCCCCGGCCGGCCGAGCACGGTCTCGGCCAGCGGTCGGTCCTCGTCCAGCGCGGCCGCGGTCAGCCAGGCCATGGTGGAGCGGACCCGCAGCGCGCGGCGGTGCTCCTCGTCCTCGGTCCGGTCGACCAGGCGCAGCGACAGGGTCGAGCCGAGGAACTCCGCGGCCGCCCGGGTGGCGTAGGGCGGGGCGTGCGGACCGGAGTAGTGGTGGCAGGCGATGAGGCCCCAGAGCTTGTCGTCGCGCAGCAGCGAGATCGACATCGAGGCGCCCACGCCCATGTTCTGCAGGTACTCGCAGTGGATCGGGGAGACGCTGCGCAGCGTCGAGTAGGTCAGGTCCAGCGGCTGCCCGGTGGCGGGCAGGTCGACCGGCTCCAGCGGCGAGGGCGTGTAGCGCACGTCGGAGATCAGCCGGACCCAGTTCTTCTCGTACAGCGCCCGGGCCTGCGCCGGGATGTCCGAGGCCGGGTAGTGCAGCCCGAGGAAGGAGTTCAGCTCGGGCAGCTTGGCCTCGGCGACGACCTCGCCGTTGTAGTCGGCGTCGTAGCGGTAGACCATCACCCGGTCGAACCCGGTGAGCGCGCGGACCGCCTCGGCGGTGATGTCGTAGAGCTCCTGCAGCGAGCTGGCCCGGTTCAGCTCGGCGATCGTCCCGCGCACCGCCTGGTAGGTGTTCGGGAAGGAGAACGGCCGCGGGCCGAAGGCCGGCTCGAGCTCGACGACGAGGGTGCTGGCCGCCGGCAGACCGGCGGCGGTGCGGGTGCCCTCCGGCGCGTGGCTCACCCGGTGCAGGATCGCGTCGACCGGGCACGGGCTGCCGGCGCAGTCGAGGATCAGCTCGACCGGGTTGCGCTCGCGCAGGTCGCCGAACGCGCTGGCCGACCGGGCGATCGCCTGCGCGGGCACGGTGCCGACCACCTCGGCCAGCGGCCGGCCCAGGGCGTCGTCCCAGGCCGTGCCGACGACGTCGGCCAGGTTGCGGGAGACCTGGCGGACGACCATGTCCGGCTCGCTGACGGCGAGCAGCACGCCCCGCGGCTGGATGCTGCCCGGGACGTGGATCGGCTCCCGCTCGCAGTTGGTGAGGTCGACCGGCTCGCCGGGCGCCAGCCAGGTGCTGGTCTGCAGTTGGTCGGTCATGACTGGGCACTGCTCCCCGCTGGGGCTGACCGCCGCTGTTCGACGGAGGACGGCGCGCCGCACCAGGAGGCGAGCGCGCTGAAGGTCTCCCGGGCGGCTCCGACCAGCTGGTCGGCGTCCCCACCCCCGGCGACCCGGGCGCGGGTCACCGTGCGGAAGGCGTGCCACATGGCGCCGGTCTGCTCACCGTAGGGGGAGAAGCTGGTCAGCCGCCCGGCGGCGGCCAGCTGGGGGAGGGTGGCCAGGTGCCGGTCGATGAACACCCCGCCGAGCGAGGAGCCCTCCAGCACGTAGAGGCGGCCGAGCGCGGCGTCGGTGCCGGGCACGTCCGGCAGGGCCGGGACGTCCTCGGTGGGCCCGGCACCGAGCGCGGTCAGGTCGTCGGCGAACAGGTGGGACCGGTGACGGTGCGCCCAGCCGACGCCGTCGGCGTCGGCCGGCTCGGCGGCGGCCCAGTCGTCGAGCCCGGCCTCCGCGGCCCGCCAGAAGCCGTGCATCCGGGTGAGGACGTCGACGAGCCGGTCGCGCGTCAGGGCGGGGGAGAGCAGGTCCAGCGAGTCCTCGACAGCCCGGTGCTCGGCCGCGGTCTCCGTGCGCAGGCGGCGCAGGACGTCGTCTTCGGTCACCCCGGTCCCGTCATCCGTGTCGCGGTACCCCGACGGGGATGACGCGCGTGCTGTCGTGGTCATGAGCTTAGGTCACGGTCGGTGGTGGCGTCCTCGCTCCGGCGGGTCGCGGACGTGAGCCGCGCCGCACGGACCCCCAGGTGCAGCAGCAGCCGGTCGGCGCCGTCGGCGAGGTCGAGACCGGTGAGCTCCTCGATCCGGCCGAGCCGGTAGTACAGCGTCTGGCGGTGGATGCACAGCTCGGTGGCGGCCCGCTGCGGGCTGCCGGCGCAGTCCAGCCAGGTCCCCGCCGTCCGGGTGAGCACCGGGTCGGCCAGCAGCCTCGCCAGCGACGGGTCCGGGTCGCCGACCGCGGCGACCTGCCGCCAGGCACCGAGCTCCGACCAGGACGCCGCCGGGGCGAACCGCGGGTCGACGGACGCCACCCGGGCCGCGGTGCGCGCCTCGTGCCACTGCGCGGGCAGGTCCCCGCAGCCGGTCCGGGCGGCGGCCACCCCGGCGGTGCTGCCCGGCGGCAGCCCGCCGAGGGCGGCGCCGCTGAGCGCACCGGCCGGGGGGGGGTCGCCGTCCCCGGGCAGCGGCAGCAGCACCGCCACCTCCGCGCCACCGGCGAGCACCGCGGAGACCGCGCCGGCACCCGGCGGGGCCCAGCCGACCGGCAGCCCGGGAGCCGCGGGGAGCAGTGCCACCAGGGTCACCGCGCTGGCCGGGCCGAGCGCGTCGGCCAGCGACCGGGCCGCACGCTGCGGAGCGGGGCCGGTCAGCACGGCGCGCAGCGCGGCGGACAGGTCGTCGGCGCCGGGGCGCCCCTCGGCCAGCAGCCGCCCCGCCTCCGCGGCGAGGAGCACGGCCTCGGGCAGCCCCGGGGCGCTGGGGTCGCCGACGTCGGTGCGGCCCTCGTCGAGCAGCCACAGCCAGCCGTGCAGGCGGCCGTCGGCCCGGACCGGGACGCAGAGCCGGGTGAGGATGCCGGCGTCGGGGTCGGCCGGCACCCGCACCGGGCCGGTCGCTGCGGTGATGCCGTGGCTCTCGAACCAGGCCCGCACGTCGGGGGTGGAACTGCGGCCGAGGATGGACCGCGCGCGGACGGCGTCCATGGTCGCGCCCGGGGTGGCCGGGCCGGTGCCGTCGTGGGCGCAGAAGGCCAGCAGGGTGAACTCGCGGTCCTCCAGCGTCGCCGGGGCGCCGAGCACGCGGGAGACCTCGTCCACCAGGTCCTGCAGGTCGTCGCGCACCGGGTGCTCCCCTCGCCGTTCAGACGATCGTACGAGGAGAACCCGGCGAGTCCGGACATCTGTCGCTGGCGCGGCGGCGGTCGCCGTCCCTAGCGTTCTGGTCAGGTCACCGTCCAGCCGGAGGTCGTCGTGCTCACCCAGAAGGCCCTGCTCGCCGCCTCCCGCCGTCCCGCCCTCCGCCGCGTGGTCACCGGCACGCCGGTCACCCGCCGGGTCGTCGACCGCTTCGTCGCGGGGGAGACGCTGCCCGAGGCGCTGGACGTCGTCCGCGCGCTGGCCGCCGACGGCATCGCCGTGACCCTGGACCACCTCGGCGAGGACGTGCCCGACCGCGCCGCGGCCACGCGGTCCAGGGACGCCTACCTGGCGCTGCTCGACGGCCTCGCGCCGCTGCAGCTGGGCCGGCGGGCCGAGGTGTCGGTGAAGCTGTCGGCGTTCGGCCAGGCGCTGCCGATCGGCGGCCACGACGTGGCGCTGCAGCTGGTGCGCCCGGTCGTCGAGGCGGCCACCGCGATGGGCACCACGGTCACCCTCGACATGGAGGACTCCGCGACGGTCGACTCGACCCTCGCCGTCCTGGCCGAGCTGCGCCGCGACCACCCGGGGACCGGCGCGGTGCTGCAGGCGATGCTGCACCGCACCGAGGACGACGCCCGGACCCTCGCCGTCCCCGGGTCGCGGGTGCGGCTGGTCAAGGGCGCCTACCGCGAGCCGGCGGGCGTGGCGTTCCAGGACAAGGCCGACGTCGACGCCGCCTACGCGCGCTGCCTGGAGGTGCTCGTCCGCGGCGGCGGCCACCCGATGGCCGGCACGCACGACCCGGCCATGATCGAGCGGCTGCTCGCCCTGGTCGCCGAGACCGGCCGCACCCCCGACAGCTACGAGTTCCAGCTGCTCTACGGCATCCGTCCCGACGAGCAGGTCCGGCTGGCCGCCGCCGGGCACACCGTGCGCGCGTACGTGCCCTACGGCGCCGACTGGTACGGCTACTTCATGCGCCGGCTGGCCGAGCGCCCCGCCAACCTGCAGTTCTTCCTCCGCTCCCTCGCCACCCGTTCCTGAACCCGCCTCTTCCGCCAAGAGCGTGCTCTTGGCGATCCGTCCACCGCTGAGGAGCACCCCCATGGACGCCGTCACCCAGGTCCCCGCGCCGCGCAACGAGACCGTGAAGGACTACGCCCCCGGCTCGCCGGAGCGAGCGGAGCTGCAGCAGCGGCTCACCGAGCTCGCCGCCGACCCGCTGGAGCTGACCGCCACCATCGGCGGGGAGCAGCGGATGGCTCGCGGCGCGGCGTTCGACGTCGTCGCCCCGCACCGGCACACCCAGGTGCTCGGGACGTCGGCCGCGGCCACCGCCGCCGACGCCGAGGACGCCGTCCGTTGCGCCAAGCAGGCCGCCCCGGGCTGGTCGGAGCTGTCCTTCGACGACCGGGCCGCGGTGTTCCTCAAGGCCGCCGACCTGCTGGCCGGTCCGTGGCGGCAGACGCTCAACGCCGCGACCGTGCTCGGCCAGAGCAAGACCGCCTACCAGGCCGAGATCGACGCCGCCTGCGAGCTGATCGACTTCTGGCGCTACAACGTGCACTTCGCCCGGGGCATCATGGCCGAGCAGCCGGCGTCCAGCCCGGGGGTGTGGAACCGGGTGGACCACCGCCCGCTCGAGGGCTTCGTGTACGCGGTCACGCCGTTCAACTTCACCGCCATCGCCGGCAACCTGCCGACCGCGCCGGCGCTGATGGGCAACACCGTGGTCTGGAAGCCGGCGCCGACCCAGCAGCTGGCCGCGCACCTCACCATGCGGCTGCTGGAGGCGGCCGGGCTCCCGCCGGGCGTGATCAACATGCTGCCCGGTGACGGGATCGCGGTCTCCGACGTCGTCCTCGCCGACCGCGACCTGGCCGGCATCCACTTCACCGGCTCGACCCCGGTCTTCCAGCACCTGTGGCGCACGGTGGGGGAGAACATCGCCTCCTACCGCGGGTACCCCCGGATCGTCGGCGAGACAGGCGGCAAGGACTTCATCGTCGCCCACCCCTCGGCGGACCCAGACGTGCTGCGCACCGCGATGATCCGCGGCGCGTTCGAGTACCAGGGGCAGAAGTGCTCCGCGGCCTCCCGCGCCTACGTCCCCCGCAGCCTGTGGGCGAAGGTCCGCGACGAGCTGATCGCCACCACCGAGGCGCTGCCGATGGGCGACGTCACCGACTTCTCGAACTTCATGGGCGCGGTCATCGACGGCCGCTCCTTCGCGAAGCTGTCGAAGGTGCTGGACGCCGCGCGGGGCGACGACGCGCTGACCGTCGTCGCCGGTGGCACGGCCGACGACAGCGAGGGGTGGTTCGTCCGGCCGACGGTCATCGAGGGCACCGACCCCGAGCACGAGGTGTTCACCACCGAGTACTTCGGCCCGGTCCTCGCCGTGCACGTCTACGACGACGCCGACTACGACACCGTGCTGGCGCAGATGGAGTCGGTGGCGCCCTACGCCCTCACCGGCTCGGTCATCGCGCAGGACCGGACGGCGATCGCGCACGCGCAGCGGTTCCTGCGGCACGCCGCCGGCAACTTCTACGTCAACGACAAGCCGACCGGGGCGGTCGTCGGCCAGCAGCCCTTCGGTGGCGGCCGCGCGTCGGGCACCAACGACAAGGCCGGCGCGCCGCAGAACCTGCAGCGCTGGACCAGCACCCGGTCGATCAAGGAGACCTTCGCCCCCGCGACCGACCACCGCTACCCGCACATGCGTTGATGGCGACCCTTCGGGCCGCACCGCGGCCAGCGGCCGTCCCCGACGGCCGCTGAGCCGCTTCGTCGCTCGGTCGCGGGACCCTCCGGGCCCCACTCCTCACGATCCCCAGGGGTCGCGTCGGATCGGGCGTGTCAGCCCTGGCTGAGTCCGTCCAGTGCCCGCTCCCTGCGGAGGTCGGTGAGCAGTTCGGCGATGCTCTGGTCGAGCGGGCCGTCGCCGGCGATGACGTCGCCGGGCTCGTCCTCGGCCAGCGGCTCCAGGGTGGCCAGCTGGCTGTCCAGCAGGGACGGCGGCATGTAGTGGCCCGTGCGCTGCGCCAGCCGGTCGGCGAGCACCTGCTGGGAGACCTGCATGTGGGCGAACCAGACCGAGGGGTGGCCGTCGCGGAGCAGGTCGCGGTAGCTGCGCTTGAGCGCGGAGCAGGTGAGCACCAGCGAGGTGCCGGCGGCCTCGTGCTCACCGATCACCTCGGCGATCCGCCGCAGCCACGGCCAGCGGTCCTCGTCGTCGAGCGGGTGCCCGGCCGCCATCTTGGCGACGTTGGCCTCCGGGTGCAGGTCGTCACCCTCGATGTACTCCCAGCCCAGCTGCCGGGTGAGCTCGCGGGCGGCGCTGGTCTTGCCGGAGCCGGAGACCCCCATGACGACGATGGAGGTGGTCGCCGGGATGCTGGGCGGAGAGTCCATGCGCTGACCGTAGGGGTCACCACCGGGCGGTTGGAGGACCAGGGCCCGTGACGGTGGTGCAGCGACGCACCTCGCTCTGGCGGCTGCCCGCGATCCGGTCGTTGGTCGGGCTCAACGTGCTCGGCTTCCTCAGCTACTCGCTGCTGCTGTCGGCGCTGCCCGCCCACGCCGCCGGGCTCGGTTCCGGGCTCACCGCGGCCGGCTCGGTGACGACGGTCTTCCTCGTCGCGACGGTGCTCGCCCAGGCGGCGGTCCCCGCGCTGGTCGCCCGGCTGGGCGCCGGGCCGGTGCTGGTGGTCGGGCTGGTCGCGATGGGGGCGCCCTCGCCGCTGTACCTGCTCGCCGACGACGTCCGCTGGTTCGCCGTCGTCTCGGTGGCCCGCGGGATCGGCTTCGCGGTGCTCACCGTGCTCGGCTCGACGCTCGCCGCGCAGGCCGTGCCCGCGGCGCGGCGCGGGGAGTCGATCGGCATCTACGGCCTGGCCATCTCGCTGCCCACGCTGGCCGCCGTCCCGGGTGGGACGGCGCTGACCCTGGCCGGGCACTTCCCGGTCGTGGCCGGGCTGGCCGCGGCGCCGGTGCTGGCCGTGGTGTTCGTCCCGGGGCTGGTGCGGGCGATCGGCCGGCCGGCGGAGCCGGAGCGGGCCGGGAGCTCCCGCGCCGCCGTCCGGGCGGCCGCGCTGCCCTCGCTGCTCCTGCTCGTGGTCACCCTCGCCGGCGGGGGTCTGGTGACGTTCCTGCCGATCGAGCGCCCGGACGGCGTGCTGGCCGCCGCGGCGCTGCTGGCCTTCGGGCTGGGCACCGCGGTGTGCCGCTGGGGCGCCGGCGTGCTCGCCGACCGGTCCGGTGCCCGGGTGCTGCTGCCGGGGGCGCTGGCCCTCGGGGTCGCCGGCCTGCTGCTCGTCGCGCTGGGGCTGCGCACCGACGGCGGCGGCGCGGCGGTGCTGGCCGGCTCGGCGGCCCTGGGCGCCGGCTACGGAGCGGTGCAGAACCTCACCCTGGTCCTCGCCCTGGCCCGGGCAGGGGAGGGCCGGACGGCGACGGTGAGCGCCGTGTGGAACGCCTGCTTCGACACCGGCACCGCGGTCGGCGCGCTCGCCGTGGGCGCGGTCGCCGCGCAGCTGGGCCTGCCGGTCACCTACGTGCTCGTCGCCGTCCTGCTGGCGGCGGTGCTGCCGGTCGCGGTCACCCTGCCCCGGGCGCTCCGTAGGACGACGGCGGACCCAGCCGCAGCCGCGCCGCCTCCGCCAGCTGGGTCACCGTGACCAGCTCCTCGGCCGCCTCGCGCAGCCAGGTGCGCAGCCCCTCGACGTCCCCCCGGTGGGCGTCCCGCAGCTGACCGAGCCGGATCTGCCGGGTGCTCGCCTGGGCGCGCATCGCCGTGGGCAGGGTGCGGCCGGTGCGGCGGGCCAGCGTGGTGAACCCGGCGCCGGCGAAGACCAGCTCGCGGGCGTCGGTCAGCCCGTCCAGCAGCGCCGCGGCGTCGTCGGGGTGACCGGCCTCGACCAGCCGCAGGTGCTCCTGGGCCAGCCGGACGCCGGCATCGGCGGGGGACTCGGGGGTCGCGCTCACCTCCCCACTCTCCCTCACCGGCCCGACCAGCGGGGAGCCCGCTTCTCCAGCCGGGCGGCGATGCCCTCCTTGCGGTCCTCGCTGAGGTAGGGGTTCGGCCCGACGTCGAGCCGCAGTGCGGTGGCCAGCGGCAGGTCGAGCCCCTTGACCGCGGTCTCCTTCATCCGGCGCACCGACAGCGGGGCGTTCGCCGCGATCCGCTCGGCCAGCCGGAGCGCCTCGGGCAGCACCTCCTCGGCCGGGACGACGCGGTTGACCAGCCCCCAGCGGGCGGCCTCCTCGCTGCTCACCGGGTCGCCGGTGAACAGCATCTCCAGCGCGATGCCGGTCGGGATGCGCTTGGACAGCACCACCGAGCCGTAGTTGGCGCCCATGCCGATCGTCGCCTCCGGCAGGCCCAGCCGGATGCCGGGGGCGGCGATCCGGATGTCGCAGGCCAGCGCCAGCTCGAAGCCCCCGGCCACGGCGTGCCCGGTGAGCGCGGCGACCACCGGCACGTAGGTCTCGCTGAGCACCTCGAAGAGGCTGCGCCCCGGGCGGTCCATCGGCGGCCGGAAGGACTCCCCGCGCTCGTCGAGCTCGCGGATCTCCTTGAGGTCGAACCCCGCGCAGAAGGCCGGGCCGTTCCCGGTGAGCACGACGGCCCGGACCTCGCCGTCCGCGGCGCAGTCGAGCAGCTCCGCCACCAGGTCGGCCTGCAGCGCGCTGGACAGCGCGTTGCGCCGTTCCGGCCGGTCCAGGGTGAGCAGCCGGACGTGCCCCCGCGTCTCGGTGACCAGTCCGGACCCGCTGCGCTGCGCCATGCCCCGATCCTGCCGCTCCGGGGGCGCCCCGGTCATCCGCGGGGGAGCTCCCCGGTCTCGACGAACCGGGCGGCGACGTCGCGGACCTTGGTGTTGCTCTCCATGGAGACCTTCGCCAGGGCGGAGAACGCCTGGTCCGCGCTCAGCTTGAAGCGCTCCATCAGGATGCCCTTGGCCTGGTCGATGAGCGCCCGGGAGTCCAGCGCGGCGGCCAGGTGCCCGGCCCGCTCGACCGCGGTCTCGTACAGGTACATGTTCGACACCGGCACCACGGCGTAGGCGGCGAAGCGGGCCGCCGTGTCGCGGGTGCCGGGGTCGATCGGCTGCGCGGTGCGGGCGTAGACGTTGAGCCCGCCGGTGATGAGCTCTTGAGGCGGCAGCGGGAAGGACAGGATCGCCCGGCAGCCGCGCTCGGCGGCCAGCCGGGTGAAGGTGCCCCAGCGCTCCTCCGTGCTGGTGTCCAGCACCTCGGTGACCGAGCCGCTGCGGGCGGCCTCCAGGCACGGCCCGCTGCCGCGCCGGTACTGGGCGTGGTCCAGCTCCAGGGCCAGCGGGCCGCTCGAGGCGACGGTCGCGGGCCGGCCGTCGGAGAGGATGGTGACTGAGGTGACCGCCTCGCCCGGCAGCACCCGGGCGGCGAGGTCGGTGACCTTCTGCAGCACCGAGGTCAGCGAGTGGTCGGCGAAGGACATCTGGCCGAGCTCGTCGAAGGCCAGCTGCGCCAGCTCGTCAGGCTCGGGGGTGGGGCGGCTCACGTCATGACTCCGGCGTCGTCAGGCACCGGACAGCTCGTGCCGGCGGGTGCCGGACCCTGGTGGTCCCGAGGGTCCGGTGAGGCAGGTCCGAGGACCTGTGTGCCGCACGCCGGCTGTGTGACGCGCTGTGCCCGAGGAGCATAGTCAGCAGAGCGGGGCCGAGCCCGGCGGCGGGCGCGCTCGTGCCCGGCGGGGCGGGGCACGGGTAGGTTGGAGGAGCGGTCGTCCCCGGTGTCCGGGGGGGTCGGCGTCAGACAGCGGCGCGCCAGCCGGGCTCCACCGTGGAGTCCTGCCGAGGCTGCCACCTCGGTGCGCGAAGACCGGAGACGTCGATGTCCACCGCTGAGGGCCACGCCCGTACCCCTGACCGCGCCGCCGAGGCGCTGGAGCGGCTCGGCACCCTGCCGCTGCGCGAGCACTCGATGCAGTCGGTGCTGGAGACCGTCGTCCAGCTGGCCAAGCAGGTGCTGCCGGGGGAGCCCGAGTGCTCGATCTCCCTGCTGGAGAACGACCGGGCGAGCACCGCCGTCTCCACCGGCCGGCTCGCCACGGAGCTGGACGAGAGCCAGTACGGCCGCGGGTACGGGCCGTGCCTGCACGCGGCCGCCACAGGGGAGCTGACCGAGATCCCGGACGCACGCACCGACCAGCGCTGGCCGGACTACGCCCGGTCGGCGTGGGAGCACGGGTCGGGCAGCTCGCTGTCGGTGCCGCTGCCCGTCGCCGAGGGCGTCGCCGGGGCGCTGAACACCTACGCCCGCGAGCCGTACGCCTTCGACGAGCACGCGCGGGCGGCGGCGCAGCGGTTCGCGCCCTACGCCGCCGTGGCGCTGTCGAACATGCACGCCTACGAGAGCGCCCGCGACCTGGCCGGCAACCTGGAGGCCGCCCTGCAGTCCCGGGCGGTGATCGACCAGGCCAAGGGGATCCTCATGGAGCGCTACAAGCTGACCGCCGACCAGGCGTTCCAGGCGCTCGTGCAGGTCTCGATGCGCCGCAACCGGAAGGTGCGGCTGGTCGCCGAGGAGCTGGTGCTCACCGGCGCGTTCGACCTCGACGGCTCCGGAACGGCCTGAACCCTGCCCCGGCCGGTTCGGACACGGCCGTGGCGGGCAGGACGCGAGCAGGGAGTGGTCACGTGCCGGCGCGCGACCGTCCCAGGCCCGGTGGTCGAGACGACGGCCACCGGGCCGCCTCCCTCGCTCAGTCCCCGTACTGGCAGGCGGGGCAGAGGCCGGCGTCGTCCGGCACGTCCTCCACCGGGACGACCTGCACCCACTCGCCGCAGAGCGCCTGGACGTCGGTGTGCTGCTCGGCGGCGGCCCGACCGGCCACGCCGTCGACGGCGTGCAGCGGGCCGGTCAGCCGGTCCTGCGCGCCTCCGCCGTCGTCGTCCGTACCCGGTCGTCGCGGCCGGAGGCCGACCATGTTCGCCACCGCTCCAGCCTGCGCCGTGCCCCTGTGCCGAGGCCACCCGGGGGTCGAGCCACGCCCGGCGGTCCGGGTCGTCGGGCTCAGCGGCGGTCGTCCGGGTCGGGCGGGGGCTCCTCCGTGGGCGCTCGCCAGGGCTGCCCGGGGCCGGCCGCGCCGAGGATCCGCTGGGTGATGTCGCGGAGCTGCCGGCGTTGGGCTGCGGTCAGGGGCGTGAGGACCAGGTGCCGGACGGTCGCGACGTGCCCCGGGGTGGCCCGGTCGACCGTGACCTGCCCGAGGTCGGTGAGGGTCGCCAGCGTGTAGCGCCCGTCCGTCGGGTCGGTCGTCCGGCGGGCCCACTCCCGTCGCTCCAGGCGGGTCACGGCGCGCGACAGCCTGGTCAGCGAGCTGCTCGTGTAGCCCGCCAGCACGCTCAGGCGCAGGGTCCGGTCGGGGGCGGAGGAGAGCGCGTAGAGCAGGCCGTACTCGAAGTGCGTCAGGCCGGTGTCGCGCTGCAGCTGGGCGTCCAGCAGGGGCGGCAGCCACTCCAGCACCGTGGCCAGGCCGGACCAGGTGAGCAGCTCGTCGGCCTCGAACCCGGCTGGGTCGGGGTGCTCGCTCATCGTCCCGGACGGCGGAGGCGGCGCATGCCCGCACGCTATGTCAGTTGCTCGAGCAAGTCACCTGTACCGTCACTTGCTCAGGCAAGTCAGACGGTGGGGAGTGGGGCGGACATGGACCTGCAGGTGCGGGGCAAGCGGGCGTTCATCAGCGGCTCGACGCGGGGGATCGGCTACGCCGTGGCCCGGTCGCTCGCGGCCGAGGGTGCTGCTGTCGTCCTCCACGGCCGCACGCCCGACGGCGTCCGAGCCGCCGTGCGCCGCCTGCAGGAGGAGCGGCACGGCGTCGAGGTGTCGGGGGTCGCCGGCGACGTCGCGGACGACGGCCAGGTCGGCCGCCTGCTCGAGGCCGTCGGCGACGTCGACGTCCTGGTGAACAACGTCGGGGTCTTCGAGGTCAAGCCCTTCGCGGCGATCACGGACGAGGACTGGCGCAGCGTCCTCGACGTCAACCTGATGAGCGCCGTGCGGCTGTCCCGGCAGCTGCTGCCGGGCATGCTCGAGCGGGGGTGGGGACGCGTCGTCATGGTGAGCAGCGAGTCCGGGGTCGACGTCCCGGCGGACATGCTGCACTACGGGGTGAGCAAGGCCGCGGTGCTCGCACTCAGCAACGGCCTCGCCAAGCTCACGCGGGGCACCGAGGTCACGGTCAACACGGTCCTCGGGGGCCCGACGTACAGCGACGGTGTCGCGGGCGCCGTCCGCCACGTGGCGGAGCTGCAGCAGCTGCCGGAGGAGGACGTGAAGGCCGCCATCGCCGCCGGCAACACCAGCTCGCTCGTGCAGCGCTTCCTCGAGCCCGCCGAGCTGGCGAGCCTGGTCACGTACCTCGCCAGCCCGCTCGCCTCGGCCACCAACGGCGCCGCGCTCCGCGCGGACGGTGGCCGCCTGGTCCAGGTGCTCTGACCGCCTCCCGGCACGAGACCGTCGCGCAGATCACACTCATCGGCGGACCTCGGTCCTGCTGCCGCGGTCTGTGCGCGCTCCTCCCGGGCAGCGGACCGTCCGGAACAGCACGAGGGCCCGGCCTGCGGAGGGGAACCGCAGGTCAGGCCCGGTGTCGTGCGTGGTGCGCCATCAGGGACTCGAACCCCGAACCCGCTGATTAAGAGTCAGCTGCTCTGCCAATTGAGCTAATGGCGCGTGTCGTCCGGCGCGGCCGGGCAACAGTGGAGAACTGTACACGCCGACCGGGCGTCGCCGTCCGGGGGGCCGGAGGCAGATCCTCCCGCCCGACAACCACCAGGTCTGCCGATGAGTGGACACTGGGACGTGCACGTCGCCCCCGGGACGGTCCCGGCCCGGGCGCGCGCCGCCAGAGGGGCAGGTCGTCGTGGGTCGGCAGCAGGCGAGAGGGATCGCCGCAGTGTTCATGGCCGCGTCGCTGGCGCTGCTGGCGGGCTGCCAGGGCTCGTCGTCGTCCGGGGCCGCGGAGGGCACCGGCGCACCGGAGTCGTCCGCCACGCCGGCCCAGCTCTCGCTGAGCCTGGCCGACGGCGCCGTCGACGTGTCCCCGACCACCCCGCTCGAGGTGGGCGTCACCGGCGGCGACCTCGGCGACGTCACGGTCACCGACGGCGCGGGCGCCGCGGTCCCCGGCAGTGTCGGCCCCGCTCCCGAGGACCCGGCCAAGACGCTGTGGACGCCGGAGCAGCCGCTGGGCTACGGCACCAGCTACACCGTGACGGCGACCGCTGCCAACGCCGACGACGACGAGACGACGTCGACCTCCACGTTCACCACGGTGACCCCCGCGACGCTGTCCACCCCGGGCATCGGCCCGCTCGACGGCACCACGGTCGGCGTCGGGATGCCCATCCGGGTCTACTTCGACGAGCCGGTGGCCGACGAGGCCGCCGTCGAGAGCCACCTGCGGGTCACCAGCTCCACGCCCACCGACGGCGTGTGGAACTGGGTCAGCGACAGCGAGGTGCACTTCCGCCCGTCGACGTACTGGCCGGCCGACACCGAGGTCACCCTCGACGCGCAGCTGTACGGCGTCGACTTCGGTGACGGCGTCTGGGGCGAGAAGGACCGCACGGTCTCCTTCTCCGTCGGTGCGAAGCACGTCTCGGTGGCCGACGCCGGCACGCACACGCTCACGGTCTACGACGGTGACAAGGTCGTGCAGACCTATCCGATGAGCGCCGGCAGCGACGCCAACCCGACGCACAATGGCGCCCACGTCGTCCTGGAGAAGTTCGACACCATCACGATGGACTCCTCGACCTTCGGCCTGGCCGTCGACGCACCGGGCGGCTACCGCGCCGAGGGCGTCCGGTACGCCACCCGGATCTCCAACAACGGCGAGTTCGTGCACGGCGCACCGTGGTCGGTGGCCTCCCAGGGCTCGGCCAACGTCTCGCACGGCTGCATCAACCTCACCGACGAGCGGGCGCAGTGGTTCTACGACTTCTCGGTCCCGGGAGACGTGGTCGAGGTCGTCGGGTCCGTCGGCGACACGCTGGGCCCGGCCGACGGCGACATCTACGACTGGGCCGTCCCGTGGGAGGACTGGAAGGCCGGCAGCGCGCTGAGCTGACCGCCCGGGCCTACAGCCGCATGCCCCGGTCGCCGCGTCGGTCGGCGCCGGGGACGACCGCGGTCACGGCGGTCTCCACCACCGCGTAGACCGCCAGCGCCCCGGCGGTGACCACGGCCGGCGGGACGACGAGCGGCGCGGCCAGCACCGACAGCGCCAGCACCCGGGGCGCGTCCGGCCACCAGCCCGGCCGCCGCAGCGGGGAGGCCAGCGCGCCCCAGCGGACGCCGCACCACATCAGCCAGCGGCGCACCGGCGGCACGCCCAGCTCGCGGAGCACCCGGCGGAACAGGCCGTCGGCGTCCCGCGAGGAGACGACCCCGGTGGTCAGGCCGGTGGTGACCAGCCAGTCGTGCAGGACCGCGGCCGGCGTGTAGCGGCCGAACCGGGGGATGAGCCACACCACCACGCGGGGCACGGACGCGAAGTCGGTCAGGAAGCCGTCCGGGACGACGAAGGTGTCCCGCCGGCCGCGGTAGACCAGCGGCTCGACGACCTCCCACAGCTGGTCGGAGGTACGGCGGACGACGAGGACGGAGTCGAACGGCACCGGCCGGGAGTGCCCGCGCCGGCGTGCCGCACACGCCGGGCACGATGGCGGCGTGACCGACGACGCGGGCCAGGAGCGGCTGGCGGCGGGCTACCGGGCCTTCGCCGGGGAGTCCGCCGGGGAGTCGCCGCGGTACTCGGCGCTGGCGGCGGCCGTGGCCGGGGACCGGGACGTGCTGGCCTTCCTGGCCGACCTCCCGGCGGGCAAGCGGCACCCGACGCTGCTCCTCGCCGCGCTGCGGTTCCTCGGCGGCGTCCCCGCCGACGGTGCCGAGCTGCACGACCGGGTCGCCGCCGACGCCGAGCGGCTGCGCGCCACGGTGCTCGACCGCGCCACGCAGACCAACGAGCCGGCGCGCTGCGCCGCGCTGCTCCCGGCGCTCGCCGCGATCGACGGGCCGCTGGCGCTGGTCGAGGTGGGGGCGTCGGCGGGGCTGTGCCTCTACCCCGACCGGTACGGCTACCGCTACGACGGCCGCCCGGTCGGCCCGCCCGGCCCGGTGCTGCTGCGGTGCACGACGAGCGGCGCGGTGCCGGTGCCGGCCGCCGTTCCCGAGGTCGTCGCCCGGATCGGGGTCGACCTCGCCCCGCTCGACGTCACCGACCCCGACGACCTCGCCTGGCTGCGGGCGCTGGTCTGGCCCGGACCGGTCGAGGCCGAGCGGTTGCAGCGGCTCGACGCCGCCGCCGCGATCGCCGCGCAGGAGCCGCCGCAGCTGCTGACCGGGGACCTGCTCGACCGGCTGCCCGACGCCCTGGCCCTGGTGCCCGCCGGCGCGACGCCGGTCGTGCTGCACACCGCGGTGCTGCCCTACGTCGAGGCGTCCCGCCGGGCGGCGTTCGTGGAGACCGTGCGCGGCCTGCCGGTGCGCTGGGTGGCGCAGGAGGGGGCCGGCATGGTGCCCGGCACGGGCGAGCCGCACCCCGGCGGGTGGGGACCGTACTTCGTGCTGTCGCTGGACGGCCGGCCGCTGGCGCACACCGCGCCGCACGGTGGCCGGGTCGACTGGCTGGGCTGACCGCCGGACCCGGGCCCGGACACGGCAGAGGCCCTGGTCGGGGAACCGACCAGGGCCTCGTCGGGGTGAGTGACGGGACTTGAACCCGCGACATCCAGGATCACAACCTGGCGCTCTACCAGCTGAGCTACACCCACCATGCACACCGGGCGGCTGGCGAGAGCCGGCCCGGTGGACGCGCCCACGATACCGGAGGGCCTCAGCCCTCTGCGGAGGCCGGGGTCTCGGCCGGTGCCGCGTCGGCCGCGCCGGCCGCGAGCAGCGGGGCGAAGGCCGTCACCACGGCACCGGAGGCGGCCTGCGCGGCGGCGCTGTCCGGGCCGGGTGCCGGGACGAACAGCGTCTGCCGGTAGTAGGCCAGCTCGCGGATCGACTCCAGGATGTCGGCCAGCGCGCGGTGGGCCAGGCCCTTGGGCGGCTGGGCGAAGTAGACCCGCGGGAACCAGCGCCGGGCCAGCTCCTTGATCGAGGAGACGTCGATCATCCGGTAGTGCAGGTGGTCGTCGAGCAGCGGCATGTCCCGGGCCAGGAAGCCCCGGTCGGTGCCGATCGAGTTGCCGCACAGCGGGGCGGTGCGCCGCTCGGGGACGAACCGCTTCACGTAGGCCAGCACCTGCTGCTCGGCCTCGGCGAGGGTGACCGTCGAGGCGCGGACCTCCTCGGTCAGGCCCGACTTGGCGTGCATCTCGGTGACCACGTCGACCATGCCGGCCAGCGCGTCGTCGTCGGCGTGGATGATCACGTCGAGCCCCGGGTCCAGGACGTTGAGCTGGGAGTCGGTGACCACCACGGCCACCTCGATGAGCTTGTCGCCGACCAGGTCGAGCCCGGTCATCTCGCAGTCGATCCAGACCAGGTTGTTCGTTGCACTGTCCGCCACGTGCGCGACCCTACGCAGGTCCGGCCACCGCAGCCGCCCAGCGGCGCCGATCCGGCCGATCCCGGTCCGGCATGCCGCAGCGGCCGGGCAGCCGACACGCCCGAGCGGGCCGGGGACGGCGGCGCGTCCCCCCGGGGAGCCCGGAACGGGCGGGCCGATGACGTAACGTCGGGCCGGTCCGCTGCCGCGCCGTCGCCGCGCCGACCGCCGCCGGGCCCTCGCCCACCCCCGCCGCCCGTCCCTCCCTGGAGAGCCTGTGCTGATCCTCACGCCGACGCCGTTGCAGACGGCGGCCGAGCGTGCGTTCTTCGCCGAGCTGGCCGGCTGGGACACCGGCAGCGGCGTGCGCGGCGCCGTCGTGGCCTCGCTGCCGGTGGTCGAGGGGCCGATGGAGCGCCGCCAGGCCGACGCGGTGCTCTTCGTGCCCGAGGGCGTCGCCGTGGTCCGGGTGGTCGAGGTGCAGCGGAACTCCGGCGTCGTCACCGCCCGCGCCGACGGCGCCTGGACGATCGGCCCCGACGACGGGCCCGGCGACGTCCTGCAGCTCGACGGCGGCGGTTCCACCCCGCTCGAGGGCCTGATGAGCGCCGGCATGCACGCGGCCGTGACGCTGCGCAAGGCCGGCCTGGAGCCCGGCCGGATCGCCCGGCTCACCGTGCTCACCGGCCCGGTCACCGGCCTGGTCCCCGCCGACGGCGACCTGGGCGAGGGCGACCAGATCGCGCTGGTCGACCCGCGCTCGCTGCTGCTGGGCGTGGCCCGGGCCGCCCGCTACGCGGGCACCGACAACCCCCGGCTCTGGACGACGGCCGACGTGCGCGCCGCGGTCGAGGCCCTCGGCGTCGCCGGCCGCACCCCGACCGTCGAGGAGCTCAACGGCGAGGGCTTCCCGTACTCGCCCTACGTGCTCCGCCGTCCGGACCTGCTGACCCCGGCCGCGCTCAACGCCTCCCCGAGCCGGGTCGCCGCCGCACCGCTGACCGGTGCCGGGGTCCAGCGGGTGGTCCCGCCCGGCCCGCTGGTCGACCCGGCCGCCGCGGCACGCGTCGCGGCGGCGGCTGTCCAGGCGCAGGAGGAGGCCGAGCGGGCCGCACCCGAGCCGGCAGCGCCGGCCGCCGCCGCGCCGGCGCCCGCCCCGGCCGCCCGACCCGCGGCGCCGACGTACCAGCCCACCGTGCCGGTGGAGCTGCGCCCGACCCGCTCCGGGGACACCCTGGCGCTGACCGGCGAGCCCGCGACCGCGGTGGCCGGTGGGCCGGGCGTGGTCGAGCCGCGCCCGGCGGCCGAGGACACCGGGGGCATCGGCGGGCTGTTCGGCGACGGCGGGACCGTCGCCGTCACGCCGTCCCGGCCGCCGCGCGAGCTGCCCCCGGAGCTGCGGCCCCGGCCCCTGGTGGGCGGGCCCCCGCCGACCGGCGGCAGCTCCGCCGCCGACACCGGGACGCCGGACCGGCGCCGCACGCTCGCGGTCGTGGCCGCGGCGGTCGTGCTGCTGCTCGTCGTGGCCGGCGTCGGCTTCTGGGCGCTGGGCAGCGGCGGGCAGGACTCCCGCGCCGACGAGCCGGCCGCGACCACCAGCGCCGCCGCCCCGACGACCGCCCCGGCCGGCCCCGCCGTCGGGGCGACCGAGGTGGTCAACGGCACCACCTTCACGCTGCGCGCGGTCGAGGTCGACGACACCTGCCGGGGCCACGCCTACGACGCCGTCGCCGCGTTCTTCGCCAGCTCCGACTGCGCCGGCCTGACCAGGTCGCTGTGGTCGGCCGACGCCGGTGGCCAGCCCGCCGTCGTCTCGCTGTCCCGGGTGACCATGCCCGACGTCGCCAACGCGCAGGCGCTGCGCTCGCTGGCCGACACCGACGGCAGCGGCAACGTCAACGACCTGCTCCGCGAGGGCGTGCGCTACGACGGCGGCCCGGAGAAGCTGTCCCGGGCGGAGTACGCCAGCGCCCAGCAGGACACCACCGTGACCATCGTCGAGACCTCCTGGACCGGCCCCGCCGGCACCGCCTCGGCGCTGGACGGGCTGGCCAGCTCCGGGCTGTCCCTCCCGGACGTCGGCGGCTCGGACTAGGCGGTCGCCGCCGCCACCGCCATGTCGGCGAGCAGCGCGGCCATCGCCGGGCGGGCCAGCCGCCCCGCGCTGTGCGGCGTGGAGTTGATCAGGCCGAAGACCGCGTGCGCCCGCGCCCGGCAGGCGGCCGTCGGGGCGTCGGGGTGCACCCGGGCGAGGACGGCGACCCACTCCTCGACGTAGCTCCGCTGCAGCTGGCGCACCCGCCGGGCGTCGGGGTCGCTCAGCGCCCCCAGGTCCCGGTCCTGCACGGTGATCAGCGCGGGGTTGTCCAGGGCGAAGTCGACGTGGAAGTCGACCAGCGCGCGCAGCTGCGCTCCGGGGGAGTCGCCGGCCGCCGCGATCCGCTCGGTGCCGCCGGCCAGCAGCCGCTCGCTGATCCGCAGCAGCATCTCGGCGAGCATCGCGTCCTTGCTCGCGAAGTGCCGGTAGATCGCCGGGCCGGTGACGCCGACGGCCGCGCCGACGTCGTCCACCCCCACCGCGCGGGACCCGCGCTCGGCGAACAGCTGGGCCGCCGCGCGCAGGATCTGCTCCCGCCGCGACGGGTTCGCCGCGTCGCTGTGCAGCGCGCTGTCCTGCTGGGAGGTCACGCGAAGAGGTTAACCGCGGTTCACGCTGGACCAACAGAGTGAACCGTGGTTAACCTCAGCCCGTGGACGCACCGGTGCTCTCCAGTGCCCCGCCGGCAGACCCGGCGGCGGCCGCGCGCAATGCCGCGCACCACGCCGCGCTGGCCGCCGGGCTGGCCGACGAGCTGGCCCGGGTCGCGCTCGGTGGCGGGGAACGGGCCCGCGAGCGGCACGTCGCCCGCGGCAAGCTGCTGCCCCGGGAGCGGGTCGACGCCCTGCTCGACCCGGGCAGCCCGTTCCTCGAGCTCTCGCCGCTGGCCGCGCACGGCCTCTACGACGGCGACGCGCCGGCCGCCGGGATCATCACCGGCATCGGCCGGGTGTCCGGGCGGGAGGTCGTCGTCGTCGCCAACGACGCCACCGTCAAGGGCGGCACCTACTACCCGGTGACGGTCAAGAAGCACCTGCGCGCGCAGGAGGTGGCGCTGCAGAACAAGCTGCCCTGCGTCTACCTGGTCGACTCCGGCGGCGCCTTCCTGCCGCTGCAGGACGAGGTCTTCCCCGACCGCGACCACTTCGGCCGGATCTTCTTCAACCAGGCCAACCTGTCCAAGGCCGGGGTCGCGCAGATCGCCGCCGTCCTCGGCTCGTGCACCGCCGGCGGGGCCTACGTGCCGGCGATGAGCGACGAGGCGGTCATCGTCCGCGGCCAGGGCACCATCTTCCTGGGCGGCCCACCCCTGGTGAAGGCCGCTACGGGCGAGGAGGTCACCGCCGAGGACCTCGGCGGCGGCGAGCTGCACTCCCGGGTCAGCGGGGTGACCGACCACCTGGCCGAGGACGACGCGCACGCGCTGCAGATCGTCCGGCAGATCGTCGGCACCCTCGGCCCGCGCGAGCACCGCCCGTGGGACGTCGAGCCGGTCGAGGAGCCGCGGTACCCGGCGGAGAGCCTGTACGACGTCGTCCCGGTCGACACCCGCACGCCCTACGACGTCCGCGAGGTCATCGCCCGGCTGGTCGACGGCAGCCGGTTCGCCGAGTTCAAGTCGCTGTACGGGCAGACGCTGGTCACCGGCTTCGCCCGGCTGCACGGCCACCCGGTGGGGATCATCGCCAACAACGGCGTGCTGTTCAGCGAGTCCGCGCTCAAGGGCGCGCACTTCATCGAGCTGTGCGACCGGCGCAGGATCCCGCTGCTGTTCCTGCAGAACATCTCCGGCTTCATGGTCGGCCGCGACTACGAGGCCGGCGGCATCGCCAAGCACGGCGCCAAGATGGTCACCGCCGTCGCCACCGCCCGGGTGCCCAAGCTGACCGTCGTCATCGGCGGCTCGTTCGGCGCCGGCAACTACTCGATGTGCGGCCGGGCGTACTCGCCCCGGTTCCTGTTCACCTGGCCCAACTCGCGCATCTCGGTGATGGGCGGCGAGCAGGCGGCGAGCGTGCTGGCCACGGTCCGCCGCGACGGCTTCGAGGCCCGCGGCCAGGACTGGTCGGCCGAGGACGAGGAGGCGTTCAAGGCGCCGATCCGCGACCGGTACGAGGAGCAGGGCCACCCGTTCCACGCCACGGCCCGGCTCTGGGACGACGGGGTCATCGACCCGGCCCAGACCCGGACCGTGCTCGGGCTCGCGCTCTCCGCGTGCGCCAACGCCCCCCTGGAGGAGGTCGGCTATGGCGTCTTCCGCATGTGACCGCGCCCCCGGGTGCCGCCGAGAGCGTGCTCCTGGCGGACCCCGGGGACGGTCAGACGCCGGCGATGCGCGGGGCGGTGGGGTCGACGCCCTCGGGCAGGGTCTCCCGCTTCACGTAGTCCTCGATCTGCTCGACGTCGTGGGCGGACCGGCGGACGACGGCCAGCAGGTCGCTCATCTTGCTGACCTCCTCGACCTGCTCCTTGATGAACCACTGCATGAACTGGTCGGAGGAGTAGTCGTTCTCCCGCCGCGCGATGCCGATCAGCTCGTTGATCTGCTGGGTGACCCGCTTCTCCTGCTCGAGGGCCAGCGACACGGGGGTCACCACGTCCTCGAACGTGGTGACCGGGCCGACGACGCCGGGGATGGCCACGGGCGCGTCGGCGTCGAGCAGGTAGCGCACCATCATCATCGCGTGGTTGCGCTCCTCGACCGCCTGGTCGAAGAAGAGCTGCGCCATCTGCGGCATGGTCAGCTCGTCGAAGTACACCGCGATGGCGATGTACTGGTGGTGCGCGGCGAACTCGTGGCCGATCTGCTCGTTCAGCTTCTCGACGAAGGCGTCGGCGGCCATGGGTGCTCCTCGGTGCGGTGGGACGACGTCCCCCGCACGGTAGCGGGCGACACGCCCGACGCCTCGACGGGGAGGCAAGGCATGGCTAACCTCACCCCGTGGGGAAGTCGGCCAAGTTGCCCAAGAAGAAGTGCTGCGTCGACAAGCCCCGGTGCGACCGGTGCCCGCTCCGCGCGCTCGCGGAGGGCACCCTCCCGGCCGGCTACACGGTCAAGAAGCGCCGGCTGGTCAAGGTCGCGAAAGCAGCCTGAGCGCGCCCTCCGCGCCCGCGGGGGGTGCTGACGGTGTTCGAGACCGTCCTGGTCGCCAACCGCGGCGAGATCGCCGTCCGGGTCATCCGGACCCTGCGGCGGATGGGCATCCGCTCCGTGGCGGTGCACAGCGACGCCGACATCGGCGCGCTGCACACCCGCCTCGCCGACGTCGCCGTGCCGATCGGCCCGGCGCCGGCCGCGCAGAGCTACCTGTCGATCGACCGGGTGCTGGACGCCGCCCGGCGCACCGGCGCCCAGGCGGTGCACCCCGGGTACGGGTTCCTCTCCGAGAACGTCGACTTCGCCCGGGCCTGCGCGGCCGCCGGCATCGTGTTCATCGGTCCGCCGGTCGACGCGATCGAGGCGATGGGCGACAAGATCCGGGCCAAGCAGACCGTGGCGGCGGCCGGCGTGCCGGTCGTCCCGGGGCGGACCGAGCCCGGCATGGACGACGACGCCGTCGCGCTCGCCGCGATCGAGGTCGGCTTCCCGGTGCTGCTCAAGCCCAGCGCGGGCGGTGGCGGCAAGGGCATGCGGGTGGTGCGCGGCCCCGACGAGCTGACCGAGCAGATCGCCGGCGCCCGCCGCGAGGCCCGGGGCTCCTTCGGCGACGACACGCTGCTGGTCGAGCGGTACCTGGGCAACTCCCGGCACATCGAGGTGCAGGTCTTCGGCGACGCGCACGGCACCGTGGTCCACCTCGGGGAGCGCGAGTGCAGCCTGCAGCGCCGCCACCAGAAGGTGATCGAGGAGGCGCCCTCCCCGCTGCTGACCACCGGCATGCGGGCCCGGATGGGCGGCGCGGCGGTGGAGGCGGCCCGCGCGGTCGGCTACACCGGCGCGGGCACGGTCGAGTTCATCGTCGACGCCGACTCCCCGGACGACTTCTTCTTCCTGGAGATGAACACCCGGCTGCAGGTCGAGCACCCGGTCACCGAGTGCGTCACCGGGCTGGACCTGGTGGAGCTGCAGGTCCGGGTCGCGGCGGGGGAGCGGCTGCCGATCGCGCAGAGCGACGTCGTCCTGGACGGGCACGCCATCGAGGCCCGGGTCTACGCCGAGGACCCGGTCCGCGGGTTCCTGCCGCAGGCCGGGGACGTCGTGGGCCTGCTCGAGCCGGCCGGCCCCGGGATCCGGGTGGACAGCTCGCTGCGGGTCGGCGGGGTCGTGGGCACCGACTACGACCCGATGCTCGCGAAGGTGATCGCCTGGGGGCCGGACCGGGAGACCGCGCGGGCCCGGCTGGTCACGGCGCTGGGCGGTACCGCCGTCCTCGGGGTGGCCACCAACACCACGTTCCTGCGCGACCTGCTGAACGACCCCGACGTGGTCGCCGGCCGGCTGGACACCGGGCTGATCGAGCGGCGCGGCGAGGCGCTGACCCGCGCCGACCCGCCCCCGCCGCACGTGTACGCGGCCGCCGCGCTCGCCCTGCTGCTGGAGTCCGAGCCGGCCCGGGCCGCCGACCCGTGGGACGACACCTCCGGCTGGCGGCTCGGCGAGCCGGCCTGGACGGTCCGCTGGCTGCAGGCCACCGGCGGCCAGCCGGTGACCGTGCGGGTGCGCGGCCGGGCCGCGGCGGCCGAGGTGCAGGTCGCGGACGGCCCGCCGATGGCCGCCCGGGTCCGCCGGGACGACGACGTGCTCGCGGTGACCCTGGACGACGTGACCACCCACGTCACCGCGGTGCACGCCGCGGGCACCGTGTGGATCGCCGTCGACGGCCACGTCGCGGCGCTGCGCGAGCACGAGCGGCTGGCGCCCCCGGACGCCGCGGCCGGGACCGACGGCACGGTGACCGCCCCCATGCCGGGGACGGTGACCGTGGTGCGGGTGTCCCTCGGTGACGAAGTCGCGGCGGGGACCCCGCTGCTCGTCGTCGAGGCGATGAAGATGGAGCACGTGCTGACCGCCCCGGTCACGGGGACGGTCACCGAGCTCCCGGTGACGGCCGGCCACCAGGTCCGGCTGGACGAGCGGGTGGCCGTGGTGACCCCACCGGCGCCGGGCGAGGAGGAGTAGACGTGCTGGACTACCGGCTCGACGAGGAGACCGAGGCGCTGCGGAAGGTCGTCCGCGAGTTCGCCCTCGAGGTCGTGGCCCCGCAGATCGGCGGGTTCTACGAGCGCGACGAGTTCCCGACCGACATCGTGCGGCAGATGGGCGAGCTCGGGCTCTTCGGCCTGCCCTTCCCGGAGGAGTACGGCGGCTCGGGCGGGGACTACTTCACCCTCTGCGTGGCGCTGGAGGAGCTGGCCCGGGTGGACAGCTCGGTGGCGATCACCCTGGAGGCCGGCGTCTCGCTCGGCGCCATGCCGATCTTCCGGTTCGGCACCGAGGAGCAGAAGCAGCAGTGGCTGCCCCGGCTGTGCGCCGGGGAGGCGCTCGGGGCCTTCGGGCTCACCGAGGCCGGGGGCGGGTCCGACGCCGGCGCCACCCGCACCACCGCGCGCCTGGAGGACGGGCACTGGGTCGTCAACGGGTCCAAGTCCTTCATCACCAACTCCGGCACCGAGCTGACCGAGCTGGTCATCGTCACCGCGGTCACCGGCACCAAGGCCGACGGCGGGAAGGAGATCTCCGCGATCGCCGTCCCGTCGGGCACCGAGGGCTTCGCCGTCGGCAAGCGCTACTCCAAGGTCGGCTGGAACGCCTCCGACACCCGGGAGCTGAGCTTCACCGACGTCCGGGTGCCCGAGGCGAACCTGGTGGGGGAGCGGGGCCGCGGCTACGCGCAGTTCCTGTCGATCCTGGACGAGGGGCGGATCGCCATCTCCGCGCTGGCCGTCGGGCTGGCCCAGGGGTGCGTGGACGAGTCGCTGAAGTACGCCGGCGAGCGGGAGGCGTTCGGGCAGACCATCGGCAAGAACCAGGCGGTGCAGTTCATGATCGCCGACATGGAGGTGCGGGCCTCCACCGCGCGGCTGGCCTACTACCGGGCCGCGGAGAAGATGCTGCGCGGCGAGCCGTTCAAGCGCGAGGCGTCGATCGCCAAGCTGTACAGCTCGGAGATGGCGATGGAGAACGCCCGCTACGCCGCGCAGGTGCACGGCGGCTACGGGTTCATGAACGAGTTCCCGGTCGGCCGGTTCTACCGCGACGCGAAGATCCTGGAGATCGGCGAGGGCACCAGCGAGGTGCAGCGCATGCTCATCGCCCGCTCGCTCGGTCTCGGCTGAGCCGCACGGGGACGCCGGAGCCCCGCTCCGGGGCCCCGGGCTGCCATGGTGTCCGGCACGCACCCGCCGTGGGGCGCGGTGCGTGCCGGAGGCAGGGAGGCAGCCATGAGCGGTGCCGGGTCCCGGTCAGACACCGGGGTGCTCGCCGGCGCCCGCGTCGGCGGCGGGGTGCGCACCCTGGTCGCCGCGGTGGTCGGCGCCTTCCTGCTGGTCGAGGCGCTGCTGCTGGGGCTCGGGCTGATGATCACCCGGGTGCTCGACGACGGGCCGGTGGAACGGGAGGAGCTCGACTTCGAGAACGCCGTCCTCGCCCGGCGCACGCCCACCTGGGACACCGTGTCGAGCTGGGGCACGGTGCTCGGCGCGACCTCGACCGTCGTCGCGCTCACCGCCGCCGGGTGCCTGGTGCTGGCCCTGCGGCGGCACGGCGCCCGGCTGCCGCTCTTCCTGGCGCTGGCCGTGATCGGCGAGACGCTGCTCTTCCTGCTGGCGGCAGCCCTGCTGGACCGGGTCCGCCCGCCGATCCCGCAGTTGGACGTCGCGCCACCGACCTCGAGCTTCCCCTCCGGGCACACGGCGGCCAGCGTCGCGCTGTGGGTCGGCCTGGCGCTGGGTGTGAGCCGCACCCGGCCCGGCCTCCGGCTGCGGGTCCTGTGCTGGTCGCTGGCGGTGGCGCTGCCGCTGTTCGTGCTGCTCAGCCGGCTCTACCGCGGGATGCACTGGCCCACCGACGTCCTCGCCAGCACCCTGTTCGCCCTGGTCTGGCTGCTGCTGCTGCGCGCTGTCCTGCTGCCCCGGGCGAGCCGGGCCGAGCCGAGCGGAGTCCCAGCGCTCGGGAAGTGATGCGCTGGGACTCCACTGCGTCAGGCGGTGACGTCGACGAGGACCTTGCCCACGGCGCCGTCCTGCACGGCCTGGTGGGCGGCGGCGGTCTCGGCCAGCGGGTAGACGTGCAGCGGCAGCCCGGCGTCCTCACCGACGCGGACGGCGCCGTCCAGCACCGCCGCGTTGACGTCCTCGACGCCGAGCTCCTTGGCCCGCCGCGGCTCGGTGTAGACGAGCACGAACTGCCAGCGCGCGTTCGGGGCCATCTGGGCGCGCACCGGGATGGTCACCTCGGCGCCGCCGTCGTCGGCGTACATGGCGATCGAGCCGTACCGGCCGACGACCTGCGCGTCGACCGCGGCGTTGGCGGCGGCGGAGACCTCGACGATCGCGTCGACGCCGTGCGGGGCGATCTTCGTGACCTCGGCGACGACGTCCTGGGCCTTGTAGTTGACCACGTGGTCGGCGCCGGCCCGGGCGGCGAGCTGGGCCTTGTCCGGCCCGCTGACGGTCGTGATGACGGTGGCGTCGGCCCAGCGGGCGAGCTGGATCGCGGCGTTGCCGACGGCGCCCGCCCCGCCCTGGACCAGCACGGTGCGGCCGGTGAGGGTGCCGGGGCCGATCCGGTCGGGGAGGTGCTCGGCGACGGTCAGGCAGCGGTGCGCGGTCAGGAACGGGATGCCCAGGCTGGCGCCGAGCTCGAACGACGCGTCCGGGCCCAGCAGCACCGTCTGGCGGGCCGGGACGACGGTGTACTCGGCCGCCGTGCCGTGCGGCCGCTGCCAGGCGGCCTCCCAGATCCACACCCGCTCGCCGACCAGCACCGGGTCGACGCCCTCGCCGACGGCGTCGATGGTGCCCGAGCCGTCCTGGTCGGGCACCTGCCCGCCGGGTCCGGGCTCGGTCTTGCTGCGGGACTTCCAGTCGGTGGGGTTCACGCCGGAGAAGGCCAGGCGCACCCGGACCTCACCGGGACCGGGGTCGGGGGTGGGGCGGTCACCGAGCTGCAGGACGTCGGGACCACCGGGCTGGCTGTAGGAGATGGCTCGCACGAGCCCTTCCTACCCCTGCCAGCCGGGCCGGCCACCCGTGGGTGACCAGCCGGTTCAGCTGGCGCGGCGACGGAGCCGGCGACGCTCGCGCTCGGACAGGCCGCCCCAGATGCCGAAGCGCTCGTCGTTGGCCAGCGCGTACTCCAGGCACTCGGACCGGACCTGGCAGCCGGTGCAGATCTTCTTGGCCTCGCGGGTCGAGCCGCCCTTCTCGGGGAAGAACGCCTCGGGGTCGGTCTCGGCGCAGAGCGCCTGCTCTTGCCAGCCCTGCTCCTCGGCGTCCATGCCGGGGAAGCCGGCGTCGAACACCGTCGCCAGGCCCAGCACGTCGGCCCCGTAGCTGACCGGGGTGGCCTCCACGGCGGCGGCCCGGTAGTCGTCCATCCACGTCACGTCGGCGATGCTCACGATGCGTCCCCCTGCGTCTCGGTTCGGCGATCGTCACTCGACGACTGCCGTGGGTCACCGTCGGTGACCTGCTGGGTGAATTACACGGCTGTCGTCCAGGCGGGTCAAATGTCGTCGGCGTTACGCCCCGTCCCAGCAGTCACACCCGCCGCAGACACCTCAGGAGTGCTGGCGAGGAGGCTCGACGCGCCGGTAGAGGCGTCAGGTTCTGCCGACGGTGACGGGTCGGTTCGTCCACTTCGACGTGGCCCGGACCCGCCTCCCGGACGGCTCCGGAACACGGCGGACACGGCCCGGCCGGCGCCGTCCGGCAGTTCTGCACGACCGCCGGACGGCAGGCTCGTCACATCCGGGCGAGCTCCGCGGCGAGCGGGGCGAGGCCCAGCGGGCCGAGGTCGAGGACGGCGCGGTGCCAGGCCTTGAGGTCGAAGTCCGCCCCGCCGCGCAGCTGGGCCTGCTCCCGGCAGGTGAGGAAGACCCGCTCACCCACCTTGTAGACCGGCGCCTGGCCCGGCCAGCCCAGGTAGCGGTGCAGCTCGTCGACGCGCATCGCGTCCTCCATGTCGACGTGGGCGCGCAGGAAGGCCAACGCGACGTCGTAGGTCCACCGGTCGCCGGTGGCCCGCCCGGCGGGGATCGGCAGGTCCAGGTGCACGCCGATGTCCAGCACCACCCGGGCCGCGCGCAGCTCCTGGGCGTCGAGCATGCCCAGCCGGTCGCCCGGGTCGTCGAGGAACCCGAGCTCGGCCATCAGCCGCTCGGAGTACAGCGCCCAGCCCTCGGCGTGCCCGGAGCAGGCGCACAGCAGCCGCTGCCAGCGGTTGAGCAGCGCGGCGTTGTGCACCGTCTCGGCGATCTGCAGGTGGTGGCCGGGGACGCCCTCGTGGAAGACCGTCGTGGTCTCCCGCCAGGTGGTCATGTCGGTGACGCCGTCGGGCAGCGACCACCACATCCGGCCGGGCCGGCTGAAGTCCTCGCTGGGGGCCGTGTAGTACACGCCCTCCCCGGACGTCGGGGTCAGCCGGCCCTCGATCCGCCGGACCGGCCCGGGGATGTCGAAGTGGACGCCGTCCAGGGCGGCGATCGCCCGGTCGGCGGTCTCCTGCAGCCAGGTCTGCAGCGCCTCCCGGCCGCGGACCTGGCGGGCCGGGTCGGCGTCCAGCGCGGCCACGGCGCCGGCGACGCCCTGCCCGGGGGCGATGGACTCGGCGACGGCCTCCTTCTCCGCGACGATCCGGGCCAGCTCCTCCCAGCCCCAGGCGTAGGTCTCCTCGAGGTCCAGGTCGATCCCGGCGTGGTAGCGCGACTCGAGGGCGTAGCGCTCCCGGCCGACCCCGTCCGCCTCCGGCGCGGTGGGCAGCAGGCTGCCCTCGATGCGGTCGGCGAAGCCGAGCAGGGCGCCGGAGGTCTGCTGCGCGGCCCGCTCGAGGTCGCGGGTCAGGCCGGCGGACCCGGCGGGTGCGCCGGCCGCGAACCGGGCGAAGAAGCCGGGCCGCTCAGGGGTGCCGGCCCAGCGGCGGGCGATCTGCGCGCCGAGCCGCACCTGGCGGGCGGCGGCGGTGCGGCCGTGGCCGGCCGCGGACTCCAGGCCGACCGCGTAGCCGTCCAGCGCCGCCGGGAGGGCGGTCAGCCGGCGGGCGACGGTGGCCCAGTCCTGCTCGGTCGCGGTCGGCATCAGGTCGAACGACGAGCGGAAGGCCTGCAGCGGGCTGTCGACGGTGTTCAGGTCGGCCTGGGCCCAGCCGGCCTGGTAGCGGGCCAGCTCGGCGCCCAGCCGCTCCAGCAGGGCGCTGCGCGCGACGTCGTCCCGGCGGTCGACCGGCTCGATCCGCCCGGCCATGCCGATCGCCGCCGTCAGCAGCTGGGCGTGCGCGCCGTGCCCGTCGGGCGTGAGGTCGGGCCAGCGGTCGTCGTGCCCGGGCACACCGATGTAGGTGGCCACCGTCGGCTGCGAGGCGGCGTAGTCCTCGACGAAGCGGTCGGCGAGCTGGTCGAGTTCGGACGGCGGGCGGACGGGCTCTGTCACGCCGGTCACGCTAGCGCCGGGGTCCGACGTCCGCTGCTGGTCAGTCGTCGGCGCCGTGGCCCTCGGGGAGCAGGCCCGGGAGGTTGACCACGATCGCCTCCTGGCTGCTGCGGGCGATCACCACCACCGCCTCGTCGTCGTGCGGGTTCTCCTCGCGGTGCGGGGTGAACGGCGGCACGAAGACGTAGTCACCGGGCCCGGTGGCCAGCCGGACCTCCACCCCACCCTCGGCGAAGACGAACTCCGGGTGCCCGCGCAGCACGTGGATGGCGGTCTCGGAGTCACCGTGGTGGTGGTCGCCGGAGCCGGTGTGCGGGGCCACGTGCGTCTGGCCCATCCACAGCCGCTGGGCGCCGACGGTCTGCGCGGACACCGCCTCCCGGCGGGTCATGCCCGCGGTCTGGCCGGTGTCGGCCGACAGCTCGTCGGCCCGGACGTGCCGCAGCGGGCGGTGCCAGTCGTCGGGGAGGTCCTGCTGCGAGGCGGCCACGTGCGGTCCTCCGGGGCTCGGGGTCGGGTGTCCCCCGACATGATCCGCACCACCGCTGGACGACGCCAGGGGCACGGACGCACGACGCCCCCGCACGGTCGGGCCGGGCGGGGGCGTCGTGGGCGGGGGCCAGGTCAACTGGTCGACCGGGCGAACCGCTTCAGGCTGTCCAGCGCGATGGCGATGATGATCACGGCGCCCTTGATCATCAGCTGGTAGAAGAACGGGACGTCCAGCAGCACGAGGCCGTTGGAGAGCACCCCGATGATCACCGCACCCACCAGCGTGCCGAAGATCCGGCCGCGGCCACCGGCGAGCGAGGTGCCGCCCAGCACCACGGCGGCGATCGCGTCCAGCTCGTAGCCGTTGCCGGCCGTCGGCTGGGCCGACAGGACCCGTGCGGAGAAGATCAGCCCGGCGACCCCGGCGGCTGCCCCGGAGAGCATGTAGGTCGACAGCAGGACCCGCTTGACGTTGATGCCGGCCAGCCGGGCCGCCTCGATGTTGCCGCCGACGGCGTACACGTGCCGGCCGAACCGGGTCCGCTCCAGCAGGAACCAGAACACCACGTAGACCACCAGCATCACGACCACCGGCTGCGGGATGCCGGCGATGCTGCCGTTGCCGATGCCGCGGAAACCTAGGTCGGTGGCCACCAGCGGCTGGCCGTCGAGCATCGAGTACGCCAGGCCGCGCAGGTAGGTCAGCGAGCCCAGCGTCACGATGAAGGCCGGCAGTGCCAGCCAGGCGATGAGCGCGCCGTTGACCGCGCCGCAGAGCGCGCCGATCGCGATGCCGCCCAGCAGCGCCAGCGGCGTCGGCACCCCGTTGGTGGCCAGCAGGACGCCGCCCACCCCGGCCACGGCGAGGATCGAGCCGACCGACAGGTCGATGCCCGCGGTCAGGATGACCACGGTCATCCCCGCGGCGAGGATCGCGTTGATCGACACCGAGCGGGCGACGTTGACCGCGTTGTCGACCGACAGGAAGTTCGGCGCGATCGCCGACATCAGCGCGATCAGCAGCAGCAGGACCAGGAAGATGCCGACCCGGTCCCACCAGTAGGCGACGGGGAAGCCGCGCTTCTCCGGCGGCTGGACGGTGGGGTCGGCGGGCGTGGTGGTGCTCGTGCTCATCGGGCGGTCCCAGCGGTCTCGGTCGGGGCGGCGTCGTCTGCGTAGACGCCGGTGGCGTGTTGCATGACGGTCTCCTCGCTCGCCCCGCGGGCGTCGAGGGAGGCCACGATCTGGCCGGCGCGCATCACCAGCAGCTGGTCGCTGATGCCGAGCGCCTCGGGCAGGTCGGAGGAGATGACCAGGACGGCGGCGCCGGTCCCGGCGATCTCGTTGATCAGGCGGTAGATCTCGCTCTTCGCGCCGATGTCCACGCCGCGGGTGGGCTCGTCGAGGATGAGCAGCTTGGGCCGCTGCAGCAGCAACCGACCCAGCACCAGCTTCTGCTGGTTCCCGCCGGACAGCGCCCGCGACTCCAGCCCGAGCGCGTTGGACCGCACCTTGAGCTGTTCCATGACCCCGCGCACGGCCCGCACCAGCGGTCCGCCGCGGAGCACGCCCATGGTGCTGTGCTCCTTGAGCGTGGACATGGAGATGTTGTCCTTGACCGACAGGTCCAGGAACAGCGCCTGGTCCTTGCGGCTCTCCGGGAGCAGGCCGACCCCGGCGCGCAGCCCCTCGATCGGGTTGCGCACCTCCAACGGGGTGCCGTCCAGCGAGACGGTGCCGCCGGTGGAGCGGTCCGCGCCGTAGATGAGCCGGGCGACCTCGGTGCGGCCGGCGCCGATGAGGCCGACCATCCCGACCACCTGGCCGCCGCGGACGTCGAAGGAGACCGGACCGATCCCGCCGGGACCGGTCAGGTCGCGGACGTCGAGGCGGACCTCCCCGGCCGGGTGCGGGGTGCGGACGTAGAGGTCGCTGATCTCGCGGCCGACCATCATCCGCACGATGTCACCGGGGGTGGTCCGGTCCGGGCCGTCGGCGCGCATGTCCCGGGTGCCGATGAGCTTGCCGTCGCGGAAGACGGTCACCCGGTCGGCGAGCTCCCAGACCTCCTCCATGCGGTGGCTGATGTAGATCAGCCCCATGCCCCTGTCGCGCATCGACCGGATGAGCGCGAACAGCTGCTCGGACTCGGTCCGCGACAGCGACGCCGTCGGCTCGTCGAGCACCAGCACCTTCGCGTTCTCCGCGACGGCGCGGGCGATCTCGACCATCTGCTGCATGCCGACGCTGAGCCGGCCGATCGGCCGGGTGGGGTCGATGTGGGCGCCGACCCGGGCGAGCTTCTCCCGGGCCTGGGCGACCATCGTCCGGCGGTCGAGGACGCCGAAGCGCGCCGGCTCGTTGCCGGTGGCCAGGTTCTCGGCCACCGTCATGTCCGGGATGGTGTTGAGCTCCTGGTGGATGATCGCGACGCCTGCCGTCATGGCGTCGCGCGGCGACGCCATGACGGCAGGGGTCCCGGAGATCCGGATGGTGCCGGTGTCCGGCTGGTAGTTGCCCGAGATGATCTTCATCAGCGTCGACTTGCCGGCGCCGTTCTCGCCCATGAGGGCGTGCACCTCACCCGCCCGGACGTCGAAGCTGACGTCGGACAGGGCGAGCGTCGCGCCGAAGCGCTTGCTGATGCCCGCCACCTCGAGCAGCGGAGTCGCGGTCTCGTTCACGAGTTCCTCCTGCCAGCCGGACCGGGTCACCAGCCCTGGTAGTCGGCCACGTTGTCCTTGGTGACGAGGGAGGGCGCCAGCAGGGTCACGCGCTCGGCCGGCTCGTCGCCGGCGACGATGCCCTGGCCGACCTCCAGCGCCTTCAGGGCCATGCCGCCCGGGTCCTGCGCCGCGCTCGCCGCGAAGTTGGAGGACGGGTCCTCGAGGGCGGTGACCGCCTCGGGGGAGCCGTCGACGCCGACGATCGTCACGCCGGTGCGGCCGGCCTGCTGGACGGCGAGGTCGGCGCCCAGGGCCTCCGGGTCGTTGATGGCGAAGATGCCCTTCACGTCCTGGTTGGCGGTGAGCATGTCGGTGGTCAGCGAGAGCCCGCTGGCGCGGTCGTTCTTGCCGGCCTGCCGGGCCACCACCTTGACGCCGGTGTTGGCCGCGAGCACCTCCTCGCAGCCCTTCACCCGGTCCTGCGGTGCCGTGGTCGGGGTGCCCTCGACGACGAGGATGTTGCCGGTGCCGCCCAGCGCGTCGACCAGGGCCTGGCAGGACTGCCGGCCGGCCTCGACGTTGTCGGTGGTGACGGCGGCGTCGGCGCCCTCGGCGTCCACGTCGACGGCCACCACGGTGATGCCCGCGGCCTGGGCGCGGGCGACGGCCGAGGCGATGCCGCTGCTGTCGACGGCGTTGAGCAGGATCAGGTCCATCCCCTGCTGGATGAAGGTGTCGATCTGGTCGTTCTGGGTGCCGAGGTCCTGCCGCCCGTCCTGGACGTTCAGGTCGAAGCCCTGCTCCTTCGCCGCGTCCTCCATGCTCTTCTGCATCGAGGCGAAGAACGGGTTGGAGATGTCCTGGAGCATCAGCCCGACCTTGTCCACCTCGCCGTCGCCACCTCCGCCGCCACTGCCACCGGCGTTGTCGCCGTTGCTGCACGCGCTGAGCGCGACCGCGCTGAGCAGGACCAGGGCCGCGGACGTCTTCCGGGCCCGGAAGGGGGACAGCATGGTGGTTCCTCCGTTGGACTCGCACTCGGGGGTGGGGGCGCGGCTCGGCGGGTCCACGGGCTCGGGACGCCGCTGTAGCCGGTACAGCGCGCGGCAACATTAGCCCTGCTCAGGAGCGGGAGTGACGCAGGTCCCGTCCTGTGTCGCGTGCGGTCGCGCCGCCGTCCGGAGCCGACGTGCCGGCGGTGCGGACCCGCAGGGCATCCTGACCGCGGGCCCGCGCCCACCGTCCGCACGCACCCGACCAGCACCCGAGGCGCCGCATGCCGCTCGTCCCGCTCACCCTGGACCCCAACCAGCCCGCCGACCGCTTCTACGCCGGGGGTGCGCGCATCGCCGAGTTCCGGGGCACGCCGTGGGTGGGCGGGAACCTGCCCGAGGACTGGGTGGGGTCCAGCACGACGCTGTTCGGCGAGCACGAGCTCGGGTTGACCCGGCTGCCCGACGGCCGCCTGCTCCGTGACGTGGTCGCCGCCGACCCGGTCGGCTGGCTCGGGGCGGCGCACGTGGCCCGGTTCGGGGCCGACACCATGCTGCTGACCAAGCTGCTCGACGCGGGGCAACGGCTCCCGGTCCACCTCCACCCGGACGGCGCGTTCGCCGCCGAGCACCTGCAGCGTGCGCACGGCAAGACCGAGGCGTGGGTCGTCCTGCGCGGCGGGGAGGTGCACCTCGGGCTGCGCCGGGACCTGGCGCCCGCGGAGGTGCGCCGGCTCGTGGCGGAGCAGGACGTCGAGGTGCTGCTGGCCGCGATGCACCGCGTCGAGGTGGCCCCGGGCGACGCCGTCCTGGTGCCGGCCGGCCTCCCGCACGCCATCGGGGCCGGTGTCCTCCTCGTGGAGGTCCAGGAGCCCGAGGACCTGTCCATCCTGCTGGAGTGGCGGGGCTTCGCGCTCGACGGTGAGCGCGACGGGCACCTCGGGCTCGGGTTCGACCTGGCGCTGCAGGCCGCCGACCTCAGCGGCTGGTCGCCCGAGCGCATCGACTCACTCGTCGTCCGCCGTCGCGGCCCGGGCCCCGTGCTGCCCGAGCGCGCCGCGGAGTTCTTCCGGGTGGACCGGGTGCTGGGGGGAGACCCCCTGGCCGCCTCCTTCGGGGTCGTGGTGGTCACCCGGGGGCAGGGTCGGCTCCGGGCGGCGGACGACGGGTGGACGGCGACCGTCGGCGCCGGCCAGACCCTCCTCGTGCCGCACGGGGCCGGCGCCCTCGCGCTGGACGGCGACGTCGAGGCGCTGTGGTGCCGGCCGCCGCAGGCCGGCTGACCTCCGCGCTTCAGCCGGGGCAGGTGGGGTAGGTCGCAGGGCAGCGAGTGTCCTGCGACGAAGGAGGAACAGCGTGACCACCAAGGTCGAGGAGTCGATCCAGGTCGACGTACCGGTCAGCACCGCCTACAACCAGTGGACCCAGTTCGAGGAGTTCCCGCACTTCATGGGCGGGGTCAGGGAGGTCCGGCAGCTCGGCGACCAGCGGCTGCACTGGGTGGCCGAGATCGCCGGCGTCCGGCGCGAGTGGGACGCCGCCGTCCTCGAGCAGGTCCCCGACCAGAAGGTCGCCTGGGCCGCCACCGGGGGAGCGACGAACGCCGGCGCCGTCCGGTTCACCCCGGCCGGGCCCGCCGCCACGGTGGTCCACCTGACCCTGGAGTACGAGCCCGAGGGCGTGGTGGAGAAGGCCGGGGACGCGCTCGGCATCGTCGGGCGCCAGGCCAAGTCCGACCTGGCCCGGTTCAAGGAGTTCATCGAGGACGCCGGCTACGAGAGCGGGGCGTGGCGCGGCACCGTCCAGCACGGCGTCAGCGCCGGCACGCCCGGTGTCGAGGACGCCGCGATGTCGCGGGGCGACAGCGGCAAGGCCGGGGTGTCGGCGACGACCGTCGTCGCCGGTGCCGCCGCGGTCGCCGCAGCCGCCGGTGCCGCGGTGGCGGCGTCGCGGAGCGGCTCGGAGGGCGAGCCCCCAAAAGCGACCGCGACGGTCCCGCCGCCGCAGCCGGCCGCGAGCCAGCCGGTGACCGTCGTCGACCAGCCCCCGCCGGACTCGGTGCGCGACGGCGTGCTGATCGAGGAGCACGACGCCGAGGGCTACACCGCGCCGTCCTCCACCGAGGGCGTCGAGCAGACGGTGCGCCGCGACGGCGACGACCCGATGGTCGGCGGCGGGAGCCGCTGAGCGCGACGGCCGGTGGCGGCGGCCCACACCGCCGCCACCGGCCGGTCCGTCAGGGCTCGGCGTACCAGGCGAACCCCAGCCCGGGGACGACGAGCCCGCGGCCCCGCACCTCCAGCGGCCCGTCGCTGCTGAGCACCGGCGCGTAGGTGCCGAAACCGGTGACCGTGTCGGCGTCGACGACCGCCGGCATCGAGGCGAAGTTGGCCAGGCCCACGAAGGAGCCGCTGCGCGGGTGCCGGCGCCGCCAGACGAGCACCCGGTCGCTGCCCGCGGTCAGCACGCTCGGCTCGGCCCCGCCGCGCAGGGCCGGCAGTGCGCGCCGCACCTCGCCCATCTCGCGCAGCCCGGCGAACACCCGGCCCTCCAGCGTCGCCGGGTCGTGCCGGCGTCCGACCGCGGTCCAGTCCATCGGCGGGCGGTGCATCCACCGGTTGTCCGGGGCGCGCTCGGGGTCGGCCAGGTAGCCGGTGTCGTTGCGCATGCCGATCTCGTCGCCCATGTAGAGCAGCGGGATGCCGCCGAAGGAGAAGGCGACCGAGTACATCAGCAGCAGCCGGCGCACCCCCCGGTCCAGGGCCGCGGCGTCGTCCTTCTCCAGGGCCGACTCGATGCCGCACAGCGAGGCCGCCGTCCCCGAGATCCGGGCGTCGCCGGTGAGCGGGTTCTCCTGGAACAGCGCCCCCCTCGCCGGGGAGTGCGGGAAGCGGCCGGAGAAGAAGTCGTTGAGGAAGCGCCGGTGCGCGTCACCGTCGGCGCCGATGGCCGCGGCGTCGGTGTCGCTGACCGCCCAGCCGATGTCGTCGTGCCCGCGCACGTAGGTCACCCAGCTCGCGCCGGTGGGGATCGGCCGCATCCGGCGCAGCGCGGCGATCGCCAGCCGGGCGTCCTGCGCGGCCACGCTGCTCCACAGCAGCACCATCAGCTGGTTGTGGTAGGCCAGCTCGCACTCCGGCCGCTCCCGGGTGTGCGCCCCCAGGTAGGGCACCAGGTCCTCCGGCGCGACGATCGCCTCGGCCTTGAACACCACCGCCGGTGCCGCGACCCGGGTCAGCGCGTGCAGCAGCTGCACCAGGTCGTGGACCTCGGGCTGGTTCTGGCAGTTGGTGCCCAGCCGCTTCCACATGAACGGGATGGCGTCCATCCGGAACACCTCGACGCCGCGGTTGGCCAGCCAGGTGATCTCACCGAGCATCGCCAGGGTGACCTCGGGGTTGGCGTAGTCGAGGTCCCACTGGTAGCTCCAGAACGTCGTCCACACCCAGCCGCCGGCGCCGCCGCACGCCTCGGGCACCCAGCTGAACGAGCCGGGCGCCCGGTCGGGGAAGACCTCCGGGATGGTCGCCTCGTACGCGTCGGGCAGCCGGCGGTCGGGGAAGGCGGTGTAGAAGTCGGCGTAGGCCGGGTCGCCGGCCAGCCAGCCCCGCGCCCACGGGTGCTCCGCGGCGGTGTGGTTGAGCACCAGGTCGATGCACAGGCTCATGTCGTGCCGGCGCAGCGCCGCGGCGACCGCCTCGAGCTCGGCCATCGTGCCCAGCCGGGGGTCGACCTCGCGGTAGTCGGCGACCGCGTAGCCCCCGTCGTTCTCGCCCTCGCGCGGCCGCAGCAGCGGCATCAGGTGCAGGTAGGTGGTGCCCAGCTCGGCGAGGTGGTCCAGCCGGGCGGGCAGCTGGCCGAGCGTGCCGCAGAACCGGTCGACGTAGCAGACGTAGCCCTGCATGCGCTCGCGCTGGAACCAGTGCGGGTCGATCTCCCGGCGCCGGTCCAGCACCCGCAGCTCCGCCGGCCGCTCGGCGGCGGCCGCGAGGACCAGCCGCAGGGCGCGGTCCAGCAGCTCCTCGGGGTCGGCCCGCTGGCCGTAGAGCGCGACGAGGGGGGCGTGCACGTCGACCAGCGCGACCTCGACCCGGGTCAGGAAGGCGTCGGCCTCGGCCGCCCCCAGCGCGGCCTCCGCGTCGGCGGCCAGCTGCGGCCGCAACCGCCGCCAGGCCTGCTCGGCGGCGCGGGGGCCGCCCGGGTCCACCGCGGTCACCGGCGCGGTCCCGGCCGCTCCCGGCTCCCCGGTGCGCCCTCCGTCGGGCATCGGGCGGTCAGGCCGGCGAGGCCATCGGCCGGGCCTCGTCGGCCCCGGCGATGAAGTCGCGGACCACGGGGTGGACCTCGGCGTCCCAGCGGGAACCGCTGAACACGCCGTAGTGGCCCACCCCCGGCTGCAGGTGGTGGTGCCTGCGGTCGGCCGGGATGCCGGTGCAGAGGGCGTGCGCGGCCTGGGTCTGCCCGGGGGAGCAGATGTCGTCGTCGGCGCCCTCGACGGTGAGCAGGTCCGTGCCGGAGATGGCCCCGGGATCGACCGGGGTGCCGCGCCAGGTGAAGGTGCCGGTGGCGAGGTCGTTGTCCTGGAAGATGCGGCCGACCGTCTCGAGGTAGAACTCGGCCGGGACGTCCATCACGGCGCCGTACTCGTCGTAGAAGGCGCGGGTGCTGGCGGCTCGCGCGGTCTCACCGGCGACCAGGTCCCGGTAGAGACGGGCGTGGGCGCTCAGGTGCCGCTTGGGGTTCATCGACATGAACGCGGTCAGCTGGACGACGCCGGGGTAGACCCGGCGCCCGGCGCCGGGGTACCGGGCGGGCACCCTGTCGATGAACCGGCGTTCGAAGGACGTCAGCGGCCTGGTCGCGGCCATCGTGTTGAGCCGGTTCGGGTTGACCCGGGTGTCGACCGGTCCGGCCATCAGGGTCAGGCTGCGCGGCTGGGCCTCGTCGCCGGCGGCGGCCAGCAGTGCGACGGCCGCGAGCACCGGGACGGCGGGCTGGCAGACGGCGACGACGTGGCAGCCGGGGCCGAGGTGGCGGAGCGCGTCCATGACGTGCTCGATGTACTCGTCCAGCCCGAAGCGGCCGTCCTCGACAGGGACGTCCCGGGCGTTGTGCCAGTCCAGGACGTACACGTCGTGGTCGGACAGCAGGGTGCGGATGGCCGGCCGGATCAGCGTCGTGAAGTGCCCGGACATGGGCCCGACGACGAGCACCCGGGGCTGCCCGGTGACCGACGGCTTCCGGAAGTGCAGCAGCGTGGCGAAGGGTGTGCTCGTCTCCGGGTGCTCGGACACCTCGGCCGGTCGGCCGCCGACCGGCACGGAGTCGATGCCGAACGCCGGCCGGTCGTGCGTCGGCCGGGCATGGGCGACGATGTCGCAGGCAGCCCGGAGGTGCCGGACGCCGGGCGCGGCGAGCGGCGCGGGCAGCGCGCTCAGCACCCGGGCGGTCCTCGCGGAGACCGCCACCGCCGGTGAGGTCAAGCGACGGTGCACTTCGTACGCGGCGTAGAGCATGCAGACCTGCCTGTTGCGTCAGCGGAGGTGCAGTGGCGCACCTCACATTGCGGCACTGTATCGATGCGTCCGAGGAGTCCGCGCGGGAACACCGGCAGGGCGCGGGACGCGCAGCGGGCAGGCGGCCCGACCGGGCGCGTGCTCGTCAGGCCGAGGTGATCGAGCGGGTGTGCGCCCGCCGGCCGCGTCGGGACGGGCGGTGGCCATCCGCTCGGCGCTGGCAGGCCAGCGAGGCGATGCGACCGGTCACCGAGCGTCAGGACTGCCGGTGGTCCGGCGATCGTCCAGCTGTTCATCGACGGAGGCCGTCGACGGACCCTCACCGGGTCCTACCGTCGAGTCCCCACACGGGGCCAGGAGGCGTCCATGACGCGAGCAGCCACCGACAACGTCACCGTGATGCGGGGCGCCTACGAGGCCTTCGGCCGTGGGGACGTGCCTGCCGTGATCGCCCTGATGGACGACCGGGTCGAGTGGAACGAGGCCGAGGGGCACCCGTGGTACCCGGGCCGGCCGCTGCGCGGACCGCAGGAGGTCGTCGACGAGGTCTTCGTGCCGCTCGGCCGGGCCTACGAGGGCTTCCGCATCGACCTCGACCGGTTCCTCACCGACGGCGACACCGTGGTCGTGCAGTGCCGGTACCGCGCGACGAGGGCCCTCGCGACCGGTCGGCCCCTGGATGCCCAGGCGCTGCACGTCTGCGACCTGCGGGAGGGCAAGGTGGTCAGGTTCCAGCAGTACGTCGACACCCGTCAGCTCGCGGCGGTGCTGGGAGCCTGAGCGCGGGCCTCAGACGAGCTTGAGGGTGAGCGCGGCCCGGCCGGCGTCGGTGCGGGCGGTGGCCATCCGCTCGGCGCTGGGCGTCCCGTACTCCGTCGTCCGCTGCCGGGCCGGGCGGCCGATGGCGGCGGCCATCGCCTCCAGCTCGGCGATCGTCTTCAGCGACCCGTTGCCCGACCCGGCCATCCGGCTGATGGTCTCCTCCATCAGCGTGCCGCCCAGGTCGTTGGCGCCGCCGTTCAGCATCGCCTGCGTGCCGGTGTCGCCGAGCTTGACCCAGGAGGTCTGCACGTTGTCGATCCGGCCGTGCAGCAGCAGCCGCGCGACGGCGTGCACCGCCCGGTTCTCCCGGTTCGTCGGCCCCGGACGGGCGACCCCGGCCAGGTAGATCGGGGCGTTGTGGTGCACGAAGGGCAGCAGCACGAACTCCCGGAAGCCACCCGTCTCGTCCTGCAGGGCGGCCAGCGTGCGCAGGTGGGCCACCCAGTGCGCGGGGGTGTCGACGTGCCCGTACATCATCGTGGAGGTGGTCGGCAGCCCGACCTGGTGCGCCGTCTTGACGATCTCCAGCCAGGCCGCGGCGGGCAGCTTGCCCTTGGTCAGCACCCACCGGACGTCGTCGTCCAGGATCTCCGCCGCCGTGCCGGGCAGGCTGTCCACCCCGGCCTCCTTGGCCGCGGTGAGGAAGTCGCGGTAGCTCAGCCCGGTGCGCGCCGACCCGTTCACCACCTCCATGGGGGAGAAGGCGTGCAGGTGGATGTCGGGACGGCGGGACTTCACCTCCCGGGCCAGGTCGAGGTACGCCGTGCCGGGCAGGTCGGGGTGGATGCCGCCCTGCATGCAGATCTCGGTCGCGCCGCCGGCCCACGCCTCGTCGACCCGGTCGCCGACCTGCCGCATCGACAGGGTGAACGCGTCGGCGTCGGTGCGCCGCTGGGCGAACGCGCAGAACCGGCAGCCGGTGTAGCAGACGTTGGTGAAGTTGATGTTCCGGTTGACCACGTAGGTGACGTCGTCGCCGTTGACGTCCCGGCGGACCGCGTCGGCCAGCGCCGCGAGCGCCTCCAGGTCGGTGTCGTCGGCGCCCAGCAGCGCCAGGTACTCGGCGTCGCTCAGCCCGGCGGGGTCGGTCTCGGCGTGCCGCAGCGCGGCGTGCACCTCGGGGTCGCCGGCCGCGATCGCGGTGGAGTGCCCGTCCCGGGCGGACGTGGTCGCCTCGCGCAGCTCCGCCCAGTCGCCGTACACGGCGTCGAAGTCGCTGCGCCGGTCGCCGGTGCGCCCGACCGTGTCCACCTCGACGTGCAGGTCGACCCGGCCGCTCGACGTCCAGGCCTCGTCCGGCTCCTGCCACGGCAGCCCGACCGGCAGCCGGCCCTCGACCGCCAGGCCGTCGGGGCCGGCGAGGGCGACGACGTGCGGGCGCACCCGCGGGTCCAGCCACGGCTCGGGCTGCAGGACGTAGCCCGGCTGGGCGACCAGCCGCTCGCGCAGCGTGAAGCCGGCCTCGGCGGTGAGCGCGGCGAGCTTGTCGGTGTGGGGCCAGGGCCGCTCGGGGTTGACGTGGTCCGGCGTCAGGGGCGAGACCCCGCCCCAGTCGTCGACCCCGGCGCGCAGCAGCAGGCCGAGCTCGGTGGAGTCGGAGAGGTTCGGCGGTGCCTGCACCCGGGCGGCGGGTCCGAGCACCAGCCGGCTGACCGCGACGGCGGCGACGTACTCCTGCAGGCCGAGGTCGTCGTGGGCGGCCATCGCGGTGCGCGGCTTGGCCCGGAAGTTCTGCACGATGACCTCTTGCACGTGCTGGTGCCGGCGCGCGGAGGCCCGGATCTGCAGGATCGCGTCGACCCGCTCGGCATAGTCCTCGCCGATGCCCAGCAGCACCCCGGTGGTGAACGGGACGGCGGAGCGGCCGGCGTCCTCGAGCACCCGCAGCCGGACGGCGGGCTCCTTGTCGGGGCTGCCGAAGTGCGGGCCGCCGCGCTCGGACCACAGCCGGGTCGCGGTCGTCTCCAGCATCATGCCCATCGAGGCGGCGACTGGCTTGAGCCGCTGGATCTCCTCCCAGCTGAGCACGCCGGGGTTGAGGTGCGGGAGCAGCCCGGTCTCCTCCAGCACCCGGATCGACATCGCCCGGAGGTAGCCCAGCGTGGAGTCGAAGCCGTGCGCCTCGAGCCACTCGGCGGCGACCGGCCAGCGCTCCTCCGGGCGGTCGCCGAGGGTGAACAGCGCCTCCTTGCAGCCCAGCGCGGCGCCCTGGCGGGCGATCTCCAGCACCTCGTCCGGCGACAGGAACGGTGCCTTGCCCTCGGCGCGCAGCTGCCCGGGCGTGGTCACGAACGTGCAGTAGTGGCAGCGGTCGCGGCACAGGTGGGTGAGCGGGATGAACACCTTGCGGCTGTAGGTGACCACCCCGGGGCGCCCGGCCGAGGCCAGCCCGGCGTCGCGGACCCGGGAGGCGGCGGTCAGCAGCCGGTCCAGCGGCTCGCCCTCGGCCAGCCCGCGGGCGTGCAGCAGCGTCTCGGCCTCGGTGGCGTCCAGGGTCACCCCGCGATCGGCGCGGACCAGGGCGCGGCGCAGGGCGGACTCGGACGGAGCGGGCATGGCGGGCATCGGTCCTGACGCTAACCCCGGCACGTGACGCCCGCGTTCCCCGCCCTGCGTTCCACCACCGAAGGCGCGCTCTTGGCGGCTAGGACGACCGCCAGAGGCGCGCCTTCGGCGTCAGGGACGGCGGAGGGGGTGGCCGGCGCCGTCGGTCCAGCGGCCGCGCAGCCGCAGCAGCGGGTCGCCCTCGGCGGCGAGCACCGGCAGCGCCTCGACCGACAACAGCACCAGCACGTGGCTGCCCGCCTCGACCACCGAGGCGACCCGGCAGTCCAGCGCGGCGAGCGCCCCGTCGAGGGCGATCGCGTCGCTGACCGGCGCCCGCTGCCAGGGCACCGACTCCAGCAGGTGCCGGGCCGAGGGCCGCCCCGCGGAGGAGAACCGGCTGGCCAGGATCGCCTGGTCGGCGGCCAGCACGTTGAGCACGCCGGACCCGACGGACTGCAGCACCTCGGCCGGGTAGCCGTCGGCGGCCAGCCCGATCGCCACCAGCGGCGGGTCGGCGGACACGCTCATCACCGAGGTCACCGTCGTCCCGACGTCGTCGATGTCGTCGCGCACGGTCAGCAGCACGACGCCGGCGGCGTACTGGCGCAGGGCGGCTGAGTACTCCGCGGGATCGACCGGCATGGCGGTCAGTGGAGCACAACAGACAGGATGGCCGGGTGACAGACGCGGAGCAGACGTACGACGTCATCGTCCTGGGCGCCGGTTCGACCGGGGAGAACGTCGCCGACATCGCCGTGCGGGGTGGCCTCACCGCCGTCCTCGTGGAGAGCGAGCTCGTCGGCGGGGAGTGCTCCTACTGGGCGTGCATGCCCAGCAAGACGCTGCTGCGGGGCAGCGAGGCCATCGCCGCGGCGCGCGCCGTGCGCGGTGCGGCGGAGGCGGTCACCGGCGAGCAGGACGTCGCCGCCACGCTGGCCCGCCGCGACGACTTCACCAGCCACTGGGACGACGCCGGCCAGGTGAGCTGGGTCGACGGGGCCGGCATCGCGCTGGTCCGGGGGCACGGGCGGCTGGCGGGGGAGAAGCGGGTCGTGGTCGCCCAGCCCGACGGCACCGAGCTCGTGCTGGTCGCCCGGCACGCGGTCGCGGTCTGCACCGGCTCCCGGGCCGCCGTCCCCCCGGTCGACGGGCTCGCCGACATCCAGCCCTGGACGCCGCGGGAGGCGACCAGCGCCAAGGAGGCGCCGGGCCGGCTGCTGGTGCTCGGCGGCGGCTACGTCGGCTGCGAGATGGCCACCGCCTGGCAGCAGCTGGGCGCCTCGGTGACGCTGCTCCAGCACGGCGAGCGGGTGCTGCCCGACCTCGAGCCCGCCGCCGGCGACGCGGTCGCCGCCTCGCTGCGCGCGCTCGGCGTCGACCTGCGGCTCGGCACCCGGGTCGACTCCGCCCGGCGGGAGGGCGGCGAGGTGGTGCTCGGCTGCGGCGACGAGGAGGTCCGCGGCGACGAGGTGCTCGTCGCGACCGGCCGGACGGCGAACTCCGACGCCATCGGCCTGGAGACCGTCGGGCTCGAGCCGGGCGGGTACCTGGAGGTCGACGAGACGCTGCAGGTGGCGGGTGTGCCGTGGCTCTACGGCGTCGGCGACGTCAACGGCCGCGCGCTGCTCACCCACATGGGCAAGTACCAGGCCCGGCAGGCCGGCCACGCCATCGTGACCCGCGCCCGCGGCGAGCAGGTGGACCTCGGCGACTGGTCGCCGTCCGTGGCCACCGCCGACCGCCGGGCCACCCCCAGCGTCGTCTTCACCGACCCGCAGGTGGCGGCGGTGGGGCTGACGGCCGCGCAGGCGGAGGAGCAGGGACTGCCGCACCGGGTGGTCGAGTACGCGATCGGCGGCGTCGCGGGCGCGGGCGTCTACGCCGACGGCTACACCGGGACGGCGATCGCCGTCGTCGACACCGACCGGGAGGTGCTGCTCGGGGTCACCTTCATCGGCCCGGGCGTGGCCGAGCTGCTCCACTCGGCGACGATCGCGGTGGTCGGCGAGGTGCCGATCAGCCGGCTCTGGCACGCCGTCCCCTCCTATCCCACGATCAGCGAGGTGTGGCTGCGCCTGCTCGAGACCTGGCGGGGCTGACCGGTGCACGACGGCAGCCGGATCGGGCTGGTGCTGCACCCGGTCCGCAACTGCGGCGGGGCGGTGGGTCAGGTGGCCGCCTGGACCTCGACCCACGAGGTCGAGCTGGTCGCCGCGGCCGCCGACGTCGAGCGGCTCGGGCTGCGCGGCGTGACCCCGGTCGACGTCGAGGAGCTCGCCGGCAGCGTCGACGGGCTGATCGCGCTCGGCGGCGACGGCACGCTGCTCGGGGCGATGCGGCTGGTGGCGGCCAAGCCGGTGCCGGTGCTGGGGGTCAACTTCGGCCGGCTGGGCTTCCTCACCGAGGTGGAGGCGCGCGAGCTGGACGGCGCGCTGACCGCGATGGCCGAGGGGCGCTCGACGATCGAGCCGCGCAGCTGCCTGGTCGTCCGCGGGCCGGGCTGGGAGGCGGTCGCGTTCAACGACGTCGTCCTCGCCCGGGTGCCGGGCCAGGGTCAGGTGGAGGGCGTGCTGTCGGTGTCCGGACGGCGGTACGGCCGGTACCGCTGCGACAGCCTCATCGTGTCCAGCCCGATGGGCTCCACGGCCTACAACTACGCCGCCGGCGGACCGGTGATGAGCCCGGGCGCGGAGGGCGTGCTGGTCACCCCGTCGGCGCCGATGAGCGGGATCAGCCGCACGGTCATGGTGGGGCCGGCCGAGCCGCTGTCGCTGGAGATCACCGGCGGCCGGCCGGCCATGGAGATCGACGGCGTCTGGTCCGGCGAGTGCGCGGTCGGGGACGTGGTGGAGGTGACCACCCGCCCGGACGCCGGGCTGCTCGTCCGGATCACCGACTCCCGCGCCGCCGACCGCAGCCGGGTGAAGCTCTCCCTGCTCGACCTGCCGCTGCTGCCCGACGAGCTGGTCGAGCTGGTGCCCGACGACCTGCGGCCGCCGCACGCGCCGCAACCGGCCGTTCCCGAGTGAGCGGGGCTGTCGATCCGGGGCGGTGCCGTTCGTACAGAGGGTGAGAGCCGGCGACGGGCCGGTTCCGCCAGGGAGGAGCACCCCATGACCCAGTACCTGCTCAGCGTCGTCGAGCCCACCGGTGACGGCACGCTGCCGCCGGACCTCGACCGGATCATGGCCGACGTCGGCGAGGTCGACCGGCAGATGCGCGAGGCCGGCGTGTGGGTGTTCGCCGGCGGCCTGCACGCCCCGAAGACGGCCACCGTCGTCCGGGTCGCCGACGGCGAGGTACTCACCACCGACGGGCCCTACGCCGAGGGCAAGGAGCACCTGGGCGGCTTCACGATCATCGAGGCGCCGGACCTGGACGTGGCGCTCCGCTGGGGTACGGAGCTGGCCCGGGCCACCCGGCTGCCGATCGAGGTGCGCCCCTTCCAGGGCGGGGAGTGACCCCGGGCGTGCCGGTCGAGCAGGCGGTCGAGCAGGTGTTCCGCGAGCAGTACGCCCGCGCGGTCGCCGTCCTGGTGCGGGTCTTCGGGGACGTCGACGTCGCCGAGGAGGCGGTCGCCGATGCGTTCACCACGGCGGTGCAGCGTTGGCCGGAGGACGGCGTCCCGCCCAGCCCGGCCGGCTGGATCATCACCACGGCCCGCCACCGCGCCGTCGACCGGCTCCGGCGGGAGGCCTCCCGCGACGACCGGCACGCCCAGGCCGCGCTGCTGCACGCCCGCGACGAGCCGGTGGACGTCGGCGCGGTGTCCGACGACCGGCTGCGGCTGGTGTTCACCTGCTGCCACCCGGCGCTCGCGCCGCCGGCCCAGGTGGCGCTCACGCTGCGGCTGATCGGCGGGCTCAGCACCGCCGAGATCGCCCGCGCCTTCCTGGTGCCCGAACCGACCATGGCCCAGCGGCTGGTGCGGGCGAAGGCGAAGATCCGCGACGCCCGCATCCCGTACCGGGTGCCCGGCGCCGACGAGCTGCCCGCACGGCTCGGTCCGGTGCTGGCGGTGGTCTACCTCGTGTTCACCGAGGGCCACACCGCCAGCGCCGGGGAGGCGCTGGGCCGCGCCGACCTCTGCGCCGAGGGGATCCGGCTCGGCCGGCTGCTGCACGAGCTGCTCCCCGACGAGCCGGAGGTGACCGGCCTGCTGGCGCTGATGCTGCTCACCGAGTCCCGCCGGCCGGCCCGGACCACCGCCGACGGCGAGCTGGTGCTGCTGGCCGACCAGGACCGCCGACGCTGGGACCGGGCGCTGGTGGCCGAGGGGCAGGCGCTGGTCCGGGAGTGCCTGCGCCGCGGCGAGCCCGGGCCCTACCAGGTGCAGGCGGCGGTCAACGCGGTGCACAGCGACGCCCCGACCGCTGCCGACACCGACTGGCGGCAGGTCGTCGCGCTCTACGACCTGCTGCTCGCGCTGACCCCCACCCCGGTGGTGGCGCTGCACCGGGCCGTGGCGGTCGCGGAGGTGGCGGGGCCCGCGGCCGGGCTGGCGCTGGTCGAGCAGCTCAGCCTGCCCGGGCACCTGGTGCACGCTGTCCGGGCCGACCTGCTGCGCCGGCTGGACCGGCGGGCCGATGCTGAGCAGGCCTACGCCGCGGCGGTCGAGCTGGCCGGCAACGGTGCCGAGCGCGCCTTCCTCGAGCGCCGGCTGACCGAGCTCGGGCTGCCTGGCTGACCTCGGAGCGCAGGCTGGGCCTGGGTACCGACCTGGTGCAGGATGTGACCCAGGTCACGCCCTGGTGGCCACGAGCGGAGGAGCAGCCATGCCGGAGGTACCGCAGCCCGTCACCGACAACAGCGTCAAGGTGCGCCAGCTGACCCACTACCAGTTCAGCTGGACGGCCGGGGAAGCAGGCAAGCCGGGCACCTACACCCTGCAGCTCGTCCTCGACCAGGGAGCGTGGGAAGAGGTGCTCACGCTGGACCCTGACGACGCCGACAACCTCCAGGACCTGCTGACGAACACCGCGACGGTCCACTACGACATCGACCGGCGGGTGCTCATGTTCGGGGTCACCCCGACCGGGAGCTGACGAGGGGCGGGCTTTCAGGGCAGCGGGAACGGCTCGTCGTCCGGGGCGGGGAGGTCGCCGTCGACCGTGGCGGTGACGGTCATCGCGCCCAGCGTGGCCCGGCCGCCGAAGAGCGAGAGGAACGCGGTGTCGGCGGCGTCCCGGCCGGAGCAGATCCGGACCAGGGACGACGTCGGTGCCAGCCGGGTGGCGTCCACGGTCTGCCACACGCCGTCCACGTCGGCCTCCACGACCGCGTGGAAGTCCATCGGGGAGAGCCCGGGGGCGTAGACGGCGACCAGCCGGGCGGGCACCTCCAGTGCGCGGAGCAGCGTGATGGTCAGGTGCGCGTAGTCGCGGCAGACCCCCTGGCCCAGCAGCAGGGTGTCGACGGCGGTGTCCACCGGCCGGCTGGAGCCCGAGGTGTAGACCAGCCGCCGGCCCACCCAGGCGGCGACGTCGGCGACCAGCCGGGCCCGCGGGGTCGTCCGGTCGAACTCGGTGCCCGCGTACCCCTCGAGCTGGTCCGAGGGGCAGTAGCGGCTGGGGCGCAGGTACTCGGCCCACTCCGCCGGGGTCACCTCGCGGGGGCTGCCGCCGGACTCGACGTGCGCGGTGTAGGCGATGGTCGACTCGCCGGCGCCGAGCTCCAGCCGGTGCACGCGGGCGCCGGGGACGGCGATCTCCTCGGTGGGCACCGGCCGTCCGTCGGTCAGCACGGTCAGCTGCTCGCCGGCCGGGGCGGCGACGGCGACCTGCAGCAGCGCGGTCGCCGGCACGGGGGAGGAGACGGTGAGGGAGCAGGCCACGTCGGTGCGCATGACCGCCGATCCTCGCCGTCCCTCGTGTCGGGCGCGTGACCGGGGGATGTGCGTTCCGCCACGGGACCCGGGGGGACGCTCGTGCTCTGCTGCCTGCCAGGCAGCAGAGCACGAGCGGGCCGGGACCCCCGGTCGGTGCGGGCACGGGGGCGTGGTGCAGTAGGGGACGTGCAGCCGGGCAGCGACCGTCGGACGTGGCAGCGCTACATCGCGCTGGGGGACTCGTTCACCGAGGGGTTGAGCGACCCGGACCCCGCCGGCCCGGACGCCTACCGGGGCTGGGCGGACCGGCTGGCCGGGCACCTCGCCGCCGCCGCGCCGTCCGGGGCCGTCGAGTACGCCAACCTGGCGATCCGCGGCCGGCTGCTGGCGCAGGTGCTCGCCGAGCAGGTGCCGGTGGCGCTGGCCGCGGGGCCGGACCTGGTGAGCCTGGTGGCCGGCGGCAACGACCTGCTCCGCCCGGGCGCCGACCCGGACCGGCTCGCCGCGGACCTGGAGGCGGCGGTCGTCTCGTTCCGGCGGGCCGGTGCCGACGTGCTGCTGGCGACCGGCGTCGACCCCCGGCAGACCCCGATCATCCGGCGCACCCGAGGCCGGGTCGCGGTCTTCAACGCCCATCTCTGGTCGATCGCCGCGCGGCAGGGCGCCGTGGTGCTGGACCAGTGGGGAGCGGCCTGGCTCCAGGACGCCCGGCTGTGGGACCCGGGCGACCGGATCCACCTCACCGCCGAGGGGCACCGGCGGACGGCGCTGGCCGCGGCGGCCGCGCTCGGGGTGCCGGTGGCCGGGGACGGCACCGACTGGCGGACGCCGCTGGAGAAAGGCCCGCCGCGGCCGGCCCGCGAGGTGCTGGCGCAGGAGCTGGCCTGGGTGCGCGGCTTCGTGGTGCCGTGGGTCGGTCGCCGGCTGCGCGGCCGGTCCTCGGGCGACGGGCGGGCGGCCAAGCGGCCGCAGCTCGAACGGTTGGACACCACCTTCTCGTCCGTGATCGATTCGTGACCTGGGGACCCATCCGGTCCGGGTGCTGACCCCGAACTCCTGTCGTTGCGTCACTCGCTCACGACTTGGAGTCAGACATGAACCGCAAGAGCGCCACTCGCAAGGGCTTCGTCGCCGCCGCCGCGCTCAGCGCCGTCATCGGGCTGTCCGCCTGCGGGACCAACGACGTCGACACCGCCCAGGCCGCCGACTCGACCAGCAGCTCGGTCTCGGTGCCCAAGCCCGCCGCGGTCGTCCGCGCCATCCCGGGCGGCGACACCGCCGTCACCCTCGACTCGGGCTTCGTCAGCGCGCTCGGCACGCTGGGCCTGACCCCGGGCGTCACCGGCACCGCCACCCTCGACGGCACGACCGGCGTCGTCGACTTCCCGATCACCGGCGGCACCGTGACCCTGTACGACCGCGAGTCCGGCTACCGCCCGTGGGTCCAGGGGGTCATCTTCCACGACGGCAGCGGCCTGACCCTGGCCGCCGGTGGGACCACCGTCGAGCTGAGCAACTTCGCCATCGACCCGGGCAAGCCCGCCCGGCTCTTCGGCGACGTGACCGTCAACGGTGAGCTGGCCGCCCCCAACGCGCCGCTGTTCAACCTCGACGGCAGCACGCTGTCCGCGCCGACGATGGGCGCCGACGGCTCCGCCGTGCTCGACGGCACCACCGTCAAGCTCTCCGACGAGGCCGCCGGGCTGCTGAACTCCACCTTCAAGACCGACGCCCTCGCCGGCGGCCTGGTCATCGGCACCTCGACGATCACCGTCGAGACCAAGTAACGCGAGGACCTCTGCCCCGCGCTCCGCGCGGACCCGGCAGAGGGACCCCTCCCGCCCGTGCGGCGGGTGCTCGAGCCGACCGGCGTCCTCGCCGGCCGGCTCGAGCCGCGTTCAGGTCCGGTCGCCGACCTGCGGCACGTCGCCGGTGCGCGGGCCGAGCCGCTGCTGGAAGGACTCCAGCCACGGCCGCAGCCCGGAGAAGTCGGTCGGATCGTCGGTCAGCGACCGCAGGTCGCCGAACGCGACGGGCTCCCGCGGCTCGGGCACGCCGGCGATGTCGGCGGCGCCGTTGGCCCGCAGCAGCTCGCGCAGCTCGAGGAAGGCGCGGGACGGCCGGAAGACCCCGGGGTCGAAACCGGGCTCCGGCGCGGGCTCCGCTGCCCGCTCGACGGTCTCGGCCTCGCTGGCCTCAGCCGGCGCGTCCTCGGCCGGCTCGGCCTCGACGACCTCGACGTCCTCGATCTCGACGTCCTCGACCTCGGGCAGCTCGCCGGTGTCCGCCGGCGATGCGGGGAGCACGGTCGTGGCCGGCAGGACGAAGGCGTCCAGCTGGGGGACGGCGGCCGAGCGCAGGCTCGGGCCGGTGTCGGCCTCGGGGCCCCACTCGTCCTCGGTCGGGTCGTGCAGCTCGCTGACCGGCACCGGGGCCACGTCGGCGGTCCCGGCCACCGCGGCCGGCCGGTCGGTGTCGAGGTCGGGCAGCTCCTCGAGCTCGCGTGCGGGCAGCGGAGCCGGGCGGCCGAAGGCGTAGCCCTGGGCCATCGAGCAGCCGTGCTCGCGCAGCCAGCGGGCCTGCTCGCCGTCCTCGATGCCCTCGGCGATGACCTGCAGGCCCATGCCCTGCCCCAGCTGGAGCAGGCCCTGGACCAGGGCGGCGGTGGCCGGTTCGGCGACCACGTCGGCGACGAAGGAGCGGTCGATCTTCAGCGTGTGGATGGGCAGCCGGTGCAGCGCGGTGATGGCCGAGTAGCCGGTGCCGAAGTCGTCCAGCGCCAGCGTCACGCCGGTCTCGGTGACCGTGTCCACGGCGTGCAGCGTGGCGTCGGCGGCGAAGAGCGCCGTCGACTCGGTGATCTCCAGCTCCAGCCGCTCCGGGGCCAGCCCGGACTCGGCCAGGGCGTCGGCGACGAGCTCGCTGAAACCGGGCTCGGCCAGGTGCCGGGCGGAGATGTTGACGTGCACGCGCAGGTCGGCGTCCCAGCCGGCGGCGTCCCAGCAGGCCTGGTGCAGCACCCAGGCGCCCAGCCGGGAGGTGAGCCGGTTGTCCTCGGCGGCGGAGAGGAACGCGCCGGGCGGCAGCAGCCCGCGGGTGGGGTGCTGCCAGCGGATGAGGGCCTCGTAGCCGAGCAGGTGCTCGTCGGACAGCGCCACGATCGGTTGGTAGAACAACCGCAGCTCACCGGCCTCCAGCGCGTGCCGCAGGTCGGTCTCCAGCTGCAGCTGGTCGACGTAGCCCTCGCCGACGGCGTCGTCGTGCACCTCGACGCGGCCGCGGCCACCGCTGGCCTTGGCCCGGGCGAGGGCGCTGTGCGCCTGGCGCAGCAGCGCCTCCGGGGCGAGGTCCGAGCCGAGCGTCATGCCGACGCTGGCCGACAGGGTGATCTCCCGGTCGAGCACGTGGAACGGCTCGTCCAGGACGGAGAGCAGCCGGTCGGCGAGCGTGCGCAGCGCCTCGACGTCCTCGACCTCCTCGGCCAGCACGAGGAACTCGTCGGCCCCGAAGCGGACCGCGGTGTCCTCGACCCGGGTGCTCCAGCGCAGCCGGTCGGCGACCTGGCACAGCAGCTGGTCACCGCCCTCGTGGCCGAGGGAGTCGTTGACGGCGGTGAACCGGTCCAGGTCCAGGTGCAGCAGGCCGACCGAGGTGCCGCGGCGGCGGGAGACGGCGAGGGCGCGCTGCAGCCGCTCGGTCAGCGCGCGGCGGTTGGGCAGCCCAGTCAGGGCGTCGGTGTACGCGCGGCGGACCAGGTCCTCCTCCACGCGCCGGCGGTCGGTGACGTCGACCATCGCGACCACCACGAACTGCGGCTCGCCGTTGCTGCGGTGGACCAGCTCCTGGGACTGGTGCACCCAGATGCTCTCGCCGTCGGCCCGCCGCAGCCGGCGCTCACCGACGACCTCGAGCTGCGGGTCGAGCAGCGGGGTGCCGGGCACGTGCTCGGTCGCGCGGTCGCCCACCGGCACGTCGTCCGGGTGGGTGAGCAGGTCGAGGTGCCGGCCGACCAGGGCACCGGAGGTGCGCCCGGTGAGCTCGCACATGGCCCGGTTCGCGACCAGCAGGTGCCCGTCGGGGGAGACGACGGCCTTGGCGATCGGCGCGGCGAGGAACAGGGCGCGGAAGAGCTGACCGCGGTCGGCGAGCAGCACGTCGGCTGCACGCAGCCGCTGCCCGGCAGCGCCGGTGGGCCCGGAGGCGCCGGACGACTCGGGGGCGGAGAGGGTCACCGGGACAGGGTGGCCCATCCCGCGCCGTCAGCCCGGGAACCCGGGCCGCAGTCAAGTGTTCGTGCCGTCACTCACGGTGAGGAGAAACCACTCCGGTCACGGGGTGCTCGTCGTGCCACACCGGATGCGCGCCGCACGGCGCCGGGACGGCGCAGCGGGCGGGAAGACCTCGTCCTCCCCGATGAGGGAGACCAGCCGCGCGACCGGGCGGCTGCGGCGCACCAGCCGCAGGCTGCGCCCGTGCGCGGCGGCGATCGCGTGCGCACCGGTCAGCGCGCGGAGCCCACCGGCGTCGCAGAACGTGACGTCGGCCGCATCCAGCTGCCAGCTCCGGTCGGCACGCGTGGCGAGGATCTCCACGGCCTCGAGCAGGTGGTGGGCGGAGTCCCGGTCCAGCTCGCCGGCCACCCGCACCCGGGCGTGGGGCAGGTCGACCGAGACGGCGAGGGACGACGGGTCGACCGGGGACGGCCCGGTCGAGGGGGACGAGGTGACCACGGTTCTCCCGGTGGCAGGGGGCGGCGCGTCCGGCGGCGGTGCTGGCCGCGCGGACGGTCGTGCGGGAGCCTCGTTCAGCTCCGGAACCGACCGTATTCGGAACCGGTCGCGACACGCCAGACCCGCCCTCCGCGCACCGCGGCACCGGCGTGTCGCGGTCAGCCGGCGAGCTGCCGGTCGAGCCCGCTGAGCCGCAGCAGCCGGTCGACGCACCGGCTGGCCCGCACCAGCCGCAGCTCGCGACCGTGCGCCACGGCCAGGGCGTGCGCCGCGGCCAGCGCCCGCAGGCCGCCGGCGTCGCACCAGGTCACGGCGGTGGCGTCGACCACCCAGCACGGCTGGTCGGTGCCGGCCAGCCCGGCGAGCGCATCGACGAGGTGGTGGGCGCGGTCGCGGTCGAGCTCACCGGAGAGGACCACGGTGGCGCAGGACCACTGGACGGAGACGGTCAGCGAGGCCGGTTCGTCGAGCGGGCAGGGGATCTCGGTCAGAGCGAGCACGGGGGGCTCCCCACGGTGCAGCGCGGGGGTGGGCGACCCGTGGGCTCCGGGTCGCGGACGCCTCCGCGGGCGTGCGTGCGGCCGGAGCTTCGACCGAGCACCGACCGTACGCCCGCCGCGGGGACCGTGCGGGTCGGGCGCGGTCAGCCCTCGCTGACGGTCACGCCCGGGGAGAACGCCACGTAGCCGGCGAAGTCGGTGCCCACGCGGTCCACCGCCGAGGGCATGAGGTCGGGGTAGCTCCAGGCGCCGTCCTTCGTGGTGCCCTTCGGGGTGACGACGTCCCAGTACTGGGCCGGGCCCTTCCACGGGCAGGTGTAGGGCGTCGGGCTCTCGCTGAGCGCGCCCGGCGCGACCGCGGACGGCGGGAAGTACCAGTTGCCCTCGATCCGGACGAGCTCGGACTCCGGGGCCTCGGCGATGACGGTGCCGTCGACGGTGGCGCGCATGTGGTGCTCCTCGGGTCGGTGTGCCGGTGGACACAGCGGGCAACGCGCGCACCGGCCGATCCCATCCCGCCGGCCGTCCGGGAACACCGCGGGCCCCGCCGGTGCTCCAGCCCGCGAACACGACGAGAGGTGAGTGCGGTGGACAAGCGGATCGGTTTCCTGTCCTTCGGGCACTGGCAGCCCATCCCGGGCTCGCAGGTGCGGACCGGGCGGGACGCGCTGGTGCAGAGCGTCGAGCTGGCAGAGGCCGCCGAGGAGCTCGGCCTGGACGGCGCCTACGTGCGGGTGCACCACTTCGCCCGGCAGCTGGCCTCGCCGTTCCCGCTGCTGACCGCGATGGCGATGCGGACCTCCCGGATCGAGCTGGGCACCGGCGTGATCGACATGCGCTACGAGAACCCGCTGTACATGGCCGAGGAGGCCGCGTCCGCCGACCTGCTGAGCGCCGGGCGCCTGCAGCTCGGGGTCAGCCGCGGGTCACCGGAGACCGCGCTGCGCGGCTCGGAGGCGTTCGGCTACGTCCCGCCGGCGGACGGCGACGACGCCGGGCTGGCCCGGGAGAAGACCGGCCTGTTCCTGGCCGCGATCAGCGGCGCCACCGTGGTCGACGCCGACCCGCGGATGACCGGCGGGGCGTCCGGCCGGCTCGCGGTCCAGCCGCAGTCCCCGGGCCTGCGGGAGCGCATCTGGTGGGGATCGGGCACCCGCAGCACCGCGGTGTGGACCGCGCAGCAGGGGATGAACCTGATGAGCTCCACGCTGCTGAGCGAGGACACCGGGGTGCCCTTCGACGAGCTGCAGGCCGAGCAGATCGCGCTCTACCGCGCGGCCTGGGCCGAGACCGGCTGGGAGCACGAGCCGCGGGTCTCGGTCAGCCGCAGCGTCATGCCGATCACCAGCGACCTGGACCGGCAGTACTTCGGCTCCGAGCGCGGCAGCGGCGACCAGGTCGGCCTCCTGGAGGGGGTGCGCGCCCGGTTCGGCAAGAGCTACGTCGGTGAGCCCGACCAGCTGGCCGAGGACCTGGCCAAGGACGCCGCCGTCCGGGACGCCGACACACTGCTGCTGACCGTGCCCAACATGCTCGGCGTGGAGTACAACGCCCGGCTGCTGGAGACCGTCGTCCGGCACGTCGCCCCGGCCATCGGCTGGGTGCCGCCGGGGGAGCGCGCCGCTGGCTGAGCCCTCGGTAGCACGGGGCAGCGTTGAAGTTCTCGGATCTTGACTTGAGGTGATGGCTCTCGGTTCCGAGGAGTCATCACATGCCGGTCACTACTCTCGCCCTGACCGCGGAGCTGCCTGAGCTCGGTGGGTCGCTGAGCTGGTCGCAGCTGGAGGCATGGGCGGTGGCGATGCGCGAGGAACTGCCGGCGGCAGCCCTGGCTGCGGCGTTGGAGGAGCTGCAGGACAGGCTCATCGATCGGGTGTGTGGCCGGAAGTGGCTGCCGGTGCGGGAGCTGCCGGCGCCGTTCGGCTGCCCGGGGTGTGGGGTGATGAGCGACTTCGAGCGCAAGGGCAAGCGCACCCGGCTGCGGAAGTTCAGCACCGCCGCGGGGGTGGTGGAGATCCGGCTGGCCAACGTCGGCTGCCGGTCCTGCCGGCGGGTGTTCGCCCCACTGCTCCTGCTGCTGGATCTGTCGGGCAAGAGGCGCACCGACCGGCTGATGGTGGAACTGGCCGAGCTGGCCACGCAGATGTCCTTCGCCCGGGCCGGTGCGGTCGCCGCCTCCTTCGGGCTGCCGGGCTCGGCCGGGCGGGCGCATGCCGCGGTGGCCGATCTGGCGCCGCTGCTCGATGGCGTCGGGCGCCCGGACGTGCCCGGAGCGCCCGCCGGTGCCCAGGTGGTCATCTTCGATGGCACCGGGATGCGTGCGGGGCGGCGCCGGTTGGGCGTCAACGGCAACATCGCCCTGGGCGTGACCGGGAGGGGCGGGCCGCGCCGGCGGCGGCGGGCCACCACGACCCTGCTCGGGCTGACCGTGGGCCAACCGTGGTCGGCGATGGCCGACCAGCTCCGCGACCTGCGCCCGCCGGCGATGGTCGTCGTCGACGGTGAACTGGCGATCACCACGCTGGCCCAGACGCTGTGGCCCGACGTGCCGATCCAGCGCTGCTGGTGGCACCTGCCCCGCGCACTGCGCTGGGCCCTCTACGCCGACAAGGCACCAGCAGCCTGGGCCAACACCAGGCGCACCGAGCTGACCGACCTTCTGCACCGGGTCGCCCGTGAACGCCTCACCCACGCCCAGGCGCTGGCCGCCTACGACGCCTTCACCGCGAGTGTCACCGCCGAGGGCCACCACGCCGCCGGTGAGCTGCTCGCCGGCGCCCGCGACCAGGTCTTCACCTGCCTGCGCCCCGAACTCCGCGCCCGCCTGGCCCACCTCGGCGGACCCGAACTCGGCTCCGGTGTCCTCGAGCGGGTCATGCGCGAACTCAACGCCCGCACCGACATCGGCGGCAGCCGCTGGTCCATCGAAGGCCTACGCGACCTGCTGACCGTGAAGCTGGCCCAGATGACCGACCACCCGGCGTGGACCACACTGACCCAGTCCCTACGCCCACCCAACGCCATCGCCTTCAACATCAAGACGCTGAACTTCAACGCTGCTTGACGCTACCGAGCCCTCAGCGGTGGCCGGCCGCCCGCTCCAGCACCCACCCCGTGCCGCCGCACCCGTGCGGCAGGGGCGGGAACCGGTGGCCCTTCACGTCGGTGGACTCGTAGCTGTGGCTGCACGCGTCGTCGCAGCGGTAGATGCCGCTCGCCGGGACGATCTGGCCGGGGTGGTACGTGGGCGGGCTCTCGGGCACTGCTGCTCCTGGCGTCGGTCGCAGTCACGCTGCTCGCCGGGCCTTGGCTCGGCCGTTGGGGTCCGCTACCCGGGGTCCCTGGCCGCCACACCGCCGTCAGCCGGCGAGGTGCCGCCAGCGCCACCCGTCGGCGGTCCGAGGGTACTGCAGCCGGCGGCTCGCGGAGTCGACGCCGCCGGCCCAGAAGGTCAGCTCCACCGGCTGCAGCCGGTAGCCGACCCAGCTGGGTGCCTGCGTCCGGAGCGGCCCCACCGGAGCGGCCGCCCACCGGCGGAGGCGTTCGTCGCGGTTCAGCGCGGCCAGCTCGTCGGTGTTGCACCAGGCCAGCCGGCGCAGGTGGTCCGAGCGGGCGGCCCACGCCGCGGCGACCGACTCCGCGGCATCGGGCACCACCTCCCCGCGCAGCACCAGCTGGCGGGTGAACCCGGGCCAGAGCACCACCATGCTGGCCCGGGGGAGGGCGGCCAGCTCGGCCACCTTCCGGCTGGCCGCGGAGGTGTGGAAGGCGAACCCGGTCTCGTCGAACGCGGTCAGCAGCACGGTGCGGGCGTCCGGGCAGCCGTCGGTCCCCAGCGTCCCGAGGGTCACCTGCGGGCGGTCCGGCTCGTCGTCGGCGGGCAGCCACTCGCGGGCCAGGGTCAGCGGGTCGGCGGGCGGTGTGCCGTCGGCGTGCAGGTCGAACAGCTCCACCGCCGCGCTCACGAGACGGCGCCTTTGGTCGGGCCGGCGTAGTCGGGGTTGAGCTTGCCGGGGTTGAGCAGGCCCTGCGGGTCGGTGCGCCGCGCCGTCTCCACCGTCCGGGCGAGCTGGAAGTCGACGTTCCACTGGTGCGGGTTGTGCACGCCGACGCCGAGCTCGTTGAGGGCCCGGATGCCGTCGAGCACCTGCTCCGGGCTGCGGTACACACCGGCGAGCATGCCGATCGGGCCGCTGTGCCCGATCTCCTGGTGCAGCATCCCGCCCTCGTACACGGCGTGCACCTCGTCGATCCGGTCGATCAGCGCGGCGCCGGAGACCTCGAGGTGGAAGTAGACGCCCGGGGCGCTCTTCTGCAGCCACTCGATGGGGTGGTTGTAGCTGAGCATGCTCAGCGTCAACGCCGTCTGGGCGCCCTCGCGCACGTCCTCGACCCGGCCGCCACCTGCCTCGACGATCTCGGTGGCCCGGCGCACGGTGCGCTCGTCGGCGATCACCCGGACGCTCGCCCGACCCTCGGGCAGCGCGGGGTCGGCCGGCAGGGTGGCGGTGATCTCCGGGGTGTCCGCCGAGACCAGCCGGGGGCGCGGCTCCAGCGCGGCGAGGTCGCGCAGCACCGCCTGGGCGCTGCGGAAGTCCGGGAAGCTGGCGTACAGGCCGCGCCAGTCCTGCAGCGGCTCGAGTCGCACCGTCGCGCGGGCGATGACCCCCGCGGTGCCGTAGTTGTGCACGAACAGCTGCGCCTCGTCACCCTCGACGTGCACGAGCTCGGGGGAGCCGGTGCCGTGCACGACGTCCAGCGCCGCGACGAAGCCGGCGTCGTTCGTGCCGTGCACGATGCTGCCGGTGCCGCCGGACCCGCCGGCCAGGAACCCGCCCACCGACGACTGCGCGGTCGAGGGGTACATCCACAGCTGCTGGCCCGTGGCGTGCGCGGCCCGCTCCAGGGTCACCATCGGCGTGCCCGCCTCCGCGGTGACGAAGCCGTCGCCGACCTCCACCACCGCCCGCGCCCGGGACAGGTCGAGCACCAGGCCGCCGGCCATCGGGATGCCCTGCCCGTAGTTGCCGGTGCCCTTGCCGCGCGGGGTGACCGGGACGCCGTGCCGGACGGCGGCGGCGACGGCCTGGCCGATCTGCTCCGCCGAGGTCGGGAAGGCGACCAGGTCGGCCAGCCCGAGCGGCAGCAGCTCGCTGATGATGGGGCTCATCCGCGCGCCGTCGACCGAGGCGCGTTCCCGGGCCCGGGGCTCCGTGCTGACGTTGCGCGCGCCGAGCAGCTCGACCAGCTCGGCCTCCAGGTCGGCGACGGCGGAGGAGGTGGGCGGTGAGACGGAGAGGGTCACGCGGTCGATGGAAACGCGCGGCGGTTACGACCGTGTGACCTCTTCGGGTCATCGGCGTCGCGGTGCCGACCGGTGTGCAGAATCCGGCCGGTGAGCTTCTTCTCCGACGTCGAACGCGACCTCGTCGTCGCCGCCCGGACCGACCTCGCCGACGGCGTCGTCGCGCTGGACCTGGTCGCCCACAACGACCGCGACCTGCCCGTCTGGACGCCGGGCTCGCACGTCGACGTGCTGCTGCGCCCGGGGCTGGAACGGCAGTACTCGTTGTGCGGCGACACCGCCGACCGGTCCCGCTGGCGGATCGCGGTGCTCCGTGAGGAGAGCGGCCGGGGTGGCTCGGTCGCGCTGCACGACGAGGTGGCGGTCGGGCAGCGGCTGCGGGTCCGCGGGCCGCGCAACCACTTCGCCTTCGAGGTCACCCCGGGCACCCGGTACCGCTTCATCGCCGGCGGCATCGGGATCACCCCGCTGCGCGCGATGGTCGTCGCCGCCGATGCCGCGGGCGCCGACTGGACGCTGGACTACGCCGGCCGCTCGCGCCGCACGATGGCGTTCGCCGACGAGCTGGCCGGCGCCCACCCGGACCGGGTCCGGCTGCACGCCGCGGACGAGGGTGGCCGGCTGGACGCCGTCGCGCTGCTGGCCGAGGCGGGCGCGGACACCGCCGTCTACGTGTGCGGTCCGACCCGGCTGATCGACGCGGTGGAGGCCGCCGGCCGGTCGGGGCAGGCGCTGCACACCGAGCGGTTCGAGGCCAAGGAGTTCGGTGAGCCGGTCTGGCCGGACCCGTTCGAGGTCGAGCTGGCGCTGTCCGGGGAGACGGTCGTCGTGGAGCCCGGGGTGAGCGTGCTGGACGCCGTCGCCGAGGCCGGCGTCGTGGTGCTCTCCTCCTGCCGGGTGGGCACCTGCGGGACGTGCGAGACCCCGGTGCTGGAGGGCGAGGTGGAGCACCGGGACTCCGTGCTCACCCCCGCCGAGCAGGCCGACGACACCGCGATGATGATCTGCGTCTCCCGCGCCGCCGGCCCCCGCCTCGTCCTCGACCTCTGACCCCCTCGGGCTCTCGGTACAGGAAGCCCGGGGCTCTCTGTACCGAGAGCCCCCGGGCCGGTTTCGGCGCCGAGACCTGACCGGGGTTCGGCGCCGAAACCTGCGCCGGGGTCGGCGCCGGGACCTGGACGGCGGGGTGCGGCGGGTCGGAATGTCGGCGAAACCGGCCGGGAACACGCCTCGGCGACCCTGCGGCGGTGACCGCGCCGTCCTGCCCGAAGTCGATGACGCACGGCCCGTGCGGCGGGGTCGGCGTCGACGGCGGGTGCGAGGCGGCGCCCGGCCCGTGCGTGTTCCTCGGCCGGCCGACCGTGCGGTGGGCCGGGGACGACGTCCACCCGCCGGCGCCCGAGGCGCCGTTGCTGGCCCTCATGCGGCAGCGGCCGGTGGTGGTCGCCGACCTGCCGGCCGCGCCGCTGTCCCGCGAGTCGCTGGTGCGCGGTGCCGACGTCCTGGCCGGCAGCGTCGACGCCGTGCTGCTCGGGGACTCCGGCGGCGCCCGCGTGCAGTTCCCGCCGGCGTACCGGGCCGCGCTCGTGCAGGCGCGGGGGGTGCCGGCCTGGGCGGGGCTCACCTGCCGGGACCGGAACCGGGTGGCGCTGGAGGGCGAGCTCGCGGCGCTGGCCGACACCGGTGCCGCGGCCGTGCACTGCGTGACCGGCGACCACACCTCGCTCGGCGACCGGCCCGACGCCCGTCCCGTCTTCGACCTGGACTCCACCGAACTGGCCGCCCGGGCCGCCACGGCCGGGCTGCTGGTCTCGGTCGCCGAGGCGCCGGCCGGACCACCGGTGGCCCAGCGGCCGGAGCGGCTGGCGGAGAAGGTGCGGGCCGGTGCGCAGGTCTGCGTGGTCAACCACTGCGGGGGTCCGGACGCGGTCGCCGACTTCGTCGCCGCCGCGGTCGCCGCCGGGGCCGACGTGCCGTTCGTGGTCTGCGTGGCCGTCGCCCTGGACCCGGCCTCGGCGGCCGAGCTGCGGCGCTTCCCGGGCCTGGTGCTGCCGGCGGGCTACCTCGCCTCGATCGAGTCGGCCCGGGACCCGCACCGGGCCGGGGTCTCCGCCGCGGTCGCGCTCGCCGAGGCCTGCCTGTCCGTCCCCGGGGTGCGCGGCGTCGACCTGTCCGCCGTCGCGCCACCGGGTCGCGAACTGTCCACGGCCGACGCACTGGCCACGATCGGGAAGGCACTCTCATGACCCTGCTGCTCCAGTCGGTCACCGACCTGGACGGCCGGCGCGTCGACGTCCGCCTCGACGGGGACACCGTCGCGGCGGTCGCCCCCGCGCTGGCCGTCGAGCCCGGCGACGACGTCCTCGACCTCACCGGGCACCTGCTGCTCCCGGCGCCCGCCGAGCCGCACGCCCACCTGGACAAGGCGCTGACCAGCCACCGGGCGCCCAACCGCACCGGCGACCTGGCCGGGGCGGTGGTCGCGATCCGGGAGATCGCCGCCGGGTTCACCCACGAGGACCTGGTCGAGCGGGCCACCCGGGCGGCGCACGAGTACCTGGCGAACGGGACGACGGCGATCCGGACCCACGCCGACGTCGGTGCGCACTCGGGCACCCGGCACGTCCGCGCGCTGCTGGAGGTGCGCGACGCGCTGGCCGGACTGGTCGACGTGCAGGTGGTCGCCCTGGCCTCCTCGCCGTGGTCGCCGGCGGAGGCCGTCGGCAACGCGCGCCTGCTGGAGGAGGCGGTCGAGCTGGGCGTGGACCTGGTGGGCGGTGCGCCGCACATGTGGGACGACCGCGACGCGGGGCTGCAGCTGTCCTTCGACGCCGCCGTCCGGCACGGGCTGCCGCTGGACCTGCACACCGACGAGACGCTGGACCCCACCGCGCAGGGGTTGCTGGCGCTGGCCCGGCGGGTGCTGTCCACCGGCTTCGCCCAGGGGGCGACCGCGAGCCACTGCGTGAGCCTGGGCGTGCACCCGCTGGAGGTCGCCCGCGCGACGGCGGCCGAGGTCGCCCGCGCCGGGGTCGGCGTGGTCGCGCTGCCGCAGACCAACCTCTACCTGCAGGGCCGGGACGTCGAGGTGGCCCGGCCCCGGGGGCTGACCGCCGTCCGGGCGCTGCTCGACGCCGGGGCGACCCTCGGCGCCGGCGGGGACAACCTGCGCGACCCGTTCAACCCGATGGGCCGGGCCGACGCCTGCGAGGCCGCCTCGCTGCTGGTCACCTCCGGCCACCTGTCCACCCGCGAGGCGTGGACGGCGGTCAGCGCCGGGGCGCGGGCCTGCATGGGGCTGCCGGTGCCGGCGGTCGCCGTCGGCTCGGTGGCCGAGTTCGTGGCGATCGAGGCGGAGAGCCTGGACGCCGCGGTGGCCGGGGCCGGCACCGCCCGGACGGTCCTCTCGCGGGGCCGGGTCGTCGCCTCCAGCCGGGTGACGCGGGCGGTCAACGGTCCGGTCCCGTCCGCTGTGGCCAACTCGTGACGGACGGCGCGCGGCGTTCACCGACGGCACACGCGCCGGAAACAGAGGCCGCAGAGGGTGGGTGCCGTCCGCACCACCGACCGGCCACGTGTTCGGTCCCTGAGCCAGGGAGCTGCCGATGAGCACGCTCGCGCCCACCGTCCCGGCCACCGCCACCCGCGCGCGGGTCCTGCACTTCCGCGACGTCGCCAAGGCCTTCCCGGACGGGACGGTCGCCCTCGAGGGGGTGGACCTGGACATCCGCCGCGGTGAGTTCGTCACCGTCGTCGGCCCGTCCGGCTGCGGGAAGAGCACCCTGCTGCGGATCGCCTCGGGCCTGTCCCCGGCCACCGGCGGGGAGGTCGAGATCGAGGCGGCCCGGATCGGCTACGTCTTCCAGGACGCCACCCTGCTGCCCTGGCGCTCGGTGCTGAAGAACGTGCAGCTGCTGGCCGAGCTGCACGGCATGAGCAAGACCGCGACGAACCAGGCCTCCCGGGACGCCATCGACCTGGTGGGCCTGGCCGGCCACGAGAAGAAGCTGCCGCGGGCGCTGTCGGGCGGCATGAAGATGCGCGCCTCGCTGGCCCGCTCGCTCACCCTCGACCCGGACCTGTTCCTCTTCGACGAGCCGTTCGGCGCGCTGGACGAGATCACCCGCGAGCGCCTCAACGACGAGCTGATCCGGCTCTTCCATGCCAAGGGCTTCGGCGCGCTGTTCATCACCCACTCGGTGAGCGAGGCCGTCTACATGTCGACCCGGGTGATGGTCATGAGCGGCCGGCCCGGTCACATCGTCGACACCTTCGAGGTCCCGTTCGGCGCCGACCGCACCCCGGAGCTGCGCTTCACCCCCGAGTTCGCCGCGCTGGCCGGTCAGGTCTCGCACGCCCTGCGGGCGGGTCACTCGTGACCACCCTGGACAACCGCGCGGCCAGCTCCGCGCCCGACTCGGAGGAGCCCGCCGTGGCGACCACCGCCGTGACGACCACCGCGGAGACACCGGCCCCGGTGGCCGCGAGCGGTGCGGGCACCGCCCCGCTGGTCCGCCGGCGGCGCGGACGCAAGCGGCTGACCGACGCGCTGCTGCCGATCGGCGTCTTCGTGGTGCTGCTGGGCATCTGGTACGCGATCACCTACCTGGTGCTGGACCCCGCCCGGCGGTTCCTGATGCCGGCGCCGCACACGATCATCACCGACGCCCTGCTCGACGGGCCGACGATGGAGAAGATCGGCGAGGCCCTCGGCCGCACCATCACGGTCACCTTCGTCGGCCTGGTCATCGCGATCGTGATCGGCATGGCCTGGGCGATCGCGATGAGCCAGAGCCGGACGGTCGAGCGCTCGCTGTTCCCCTACGCCGTCGCGCTGCAGTGCGTCCCGATCCTCGCCCTCGTGCCGCTCATCGGGTTCTGGTTCGACTACGGCTTCAGCTCGCGGGTGATCGTCTGCGTGATGATCGCGCTGTTCCCGGTCGTGTCGAACACGCTGTTCGGCCTGCAGTCGGTCGACCGGGGCATGCACGAGCTGTTCGACCTGCACGGCGCCGGCCGGCTCACCCGGCTGCTCAAGCTGCAGCTGCCGGCCGCCATGCCGGCCATCTTCGCCGGGTTCCGCATCTCCGCCGGGCTCTCGGTGGTCGGCGCGATCGTCGGTGACCTCTTCTTCCGCAAGGGCAACCCGGGCCTGGGCGTGCTGCTGAACAACTTCAGCTCGCGGCTGCAGGGCGCCGAGCTGTTCCTCACGATCATCGTGGCCGCCGCCCTCGGCATCGCCGTCTTCGCGCTCTTCGGCTGGCTCGGCAAGCTCGCCGTCGGCCGCTGGTACGACCAGAGCCGCGACGCCGCATGACCCGACCGCTGACCCTCGGGATCTTCCAGCGGATGGGCCCCGGTGGGGTCACCGGCGGCAGCTGGCGGCACCCCGACGACACCTCCGCGGCGTACCTCACGATCGAGCACTGGACGGGGCTGGCCCGGAGGTTCGAGGACGCCGGGCTGGACTTCCTCTTCCTGGCCGACAGCTACGGCTACCCCACGCTCCACGACCGGGTCATCGACCTGGCGGTCGCCGACGCGATCAACTTCCCCGCGGCCGACCCGGTGGTCCTGGTCTCGGCCATCGCGGCGGCGACCAGCCGGCTGGGCGTGGTCGTCACCGCGTCCACCACGGTGGACAAGCCGCAGGTGCTCGCCCGGCGCTTCGCCACGCTGGACCACCTGACCCGCGGCCGGATCGGGTGGAACATCGTCACCGGTGCCGCGCAGGCGTCCTCGGCCCGGCTGTTCGGCGAGCAGATGATGCCGCACGACGAGCGCTACGCCATGGCCGAGGACTCCGTGCAGCTGGCGCTGAAGCTGTGGGAGACCTCCTGGGAGGACGACGCCCTCCGGCTGGACAAGGCGGGCGGCGTCCACGCCGACCCGGCCAAGGTGCACGAGATCGACCACGAGGGTCCGTACTTCCGGGCGCACGGCCTGCTCACCGTGCCGCCCTCGCCGCAGCGCACGCCGCTGCTGTTCCAGGCCGGCACCTCCGGCCGCGGCCGTGACTTCGCGGCCACCTACGCGGAGTCGGTCTTCCTGGCCGGGGGCGACCCCGACCACGTGGCCGCCAACATCGCCGACATCCGCCGCCGCGCCGTCGGGTACGGCCGCGAGCCGGACGCGATCAAGTTCCTGGTGGGCGCCATGTTCGTGACCGCGCCCACCGAGGCCGCGGCGCAGGCCGAACGGCAGCGGATGCTGGACCTGTCCACGCTGGAGAACGCCGCAGCGGCCTACGCCTTCTTCACCGGCCTGGACCTGCTCGCGATGGACCTCGACGGCCCGCTGACCGGGCGCACGCAGCAGGGGCAGAGCAGCGTCGACCGCTTCACCGGGGCGAACGGGGCGCCGGTCGCCACGGTCCGCCAGGTGCTGGAGGACCACCGGCGCAACGGGGTCAACGGCACCGTGTTCGTCGGCGAGCCCGAGCACGTCGTCGACCAGGCCGAGGCGTTCGTCCAGCGCACCGGCGCCGACGGCTTCCTCGTCCAGCCCTACGTCACCCCGGGCACCTACGACGACCTCATCGACCTGGTGCTGCCGGTGATGCGTGCGCGGGGCCTGGCCAAGGAGGCCTACGAGGGCGCCACGCTGCGCGCGCACCTCTTCGGTGCCGGGCGCGACCGGCTGCCGGCCTCGCACGTGGGCCGCCGGACGGCGCCCGAACGTGCGGCGATGGTGTGAGCCGGCCGCTGTGGCCAAGTCGTGATGCACCGCGAGCGCCGTTCACCGCCGACACACGCAGCCGAAACAGTCGCCGCAGAGGGTGACCACGGTCGTACACCGACGGGTGACCGGTCCCAGCCGGCAGCCGTCGCCGCGCCCTCCCCGGCGCTGCCGCACCAGCCCGCACCAGCCCCGTGCCGCGCACCGTCGCCGGCCCGGTGACGGCGCCCCGAGCCTGAGGCGCCGCCCTCCCAGCCCCTAGGAGCACGATGCGCATCACCCGGACCACGGCAGGCGTCGCTGCGGCGACCATGCTGGCCCTCTCCCTCGCCGCCTGCGGTGGCGGGGACGACGACGCCGCGTCGGCCGCCCCCTCCGGCGACGTCGGCAGCACCGACCTGGCGGCCGCCGGCTGCCCGGACACCGTCGTCGTCCAGACCGACTGGAACCCCGAGGCCGAGCACGGCGGGCTCTACGAGTCGCTGGGCGACGACTACGAGATCGACTCGGACAACAAGGTCGTCAGCGGCACGCTGATCGACAGCGCCGGCGACAGCACCGGTGTGAAGCTGGAGATCCGCGCCGGCGGGCCGGCGATCGGCTTCCAGACGGTCACCTCGCAGATGTACGCCGACGACTCGATCACCCTGGGCTACATCGCCACCGACGAGGCGATCCAGCTGTCGGACACGCAGCCGACGACGGCGGTCCTCGCACCGCTGGAGAAGTCACCCACGATGATCATGTGGGACCCGGAGACCTACCCCGACGTCACCAGCATCGCCGACCTGGGCACGACCGACGCCACCGTCCGCTACTTCGACGGCTCGGCGTACATGGCCTACCTGACCGGCTCCGGGGTGTTGAAGGCCGACCAGGTCGACGGCTCCTACGACGGCACCCCGAGCGGCTTCGTCGCCGCCGGTGGCGAGGCTGCCCAGCAGGGCTTCGCCTCGGCCGAGCCCTACATCTACAAGAACGAGGTCGACGCCTGGGGCAAGGACGTGGACTACCAGCTGGTCTACGACGCCGGGTTCCAGCCCTACCAGTCGTCGATCTCGGTGCGCACCGATGACCTGGAGGGCATGTCCGGCTGCCTGGAGGCGCTGGTGCCGCTCATGCAGCAGGCCGACCTGGACTACCTCGAGGACCCGTCGCGGGTCAACGACGTCATCCTGGAGCTGGTCGAGGAGTACGACACCGGCTGGGTGTACTCGCAGGGCGTCGCCGACTACTCGGTGCAGACCCAGGCCGACCTCGGTCTGGTCGGCAACGGGAACGACGGCACGCACGGCAACTTCGACACCGCCCGCGTGCAGACGCTGATCGACCAGACCACGCCGATCTTCACCGAGCAGGGCACCGCGCCCAAGTCGGGGATCACCCCGGACGACCTGGTGACCAACGAGTTCATCGACACGGCCATCGGCCTCAACTGACCCGAGGCCCGGCCCACCCGCTGCGCCGGCAGTCCCCGCGGGGACTGCCGGCGCAGTGCCGTCCCGGGGCCGAGCACGCGCGCACTTTCGCGCGATGAAGCACGCGCACTTTCGCGCGATGAAGCACGCGTGCTTCATCGGGATCGAGCGCGAGGTCCGCGTCCCGGGGCGCGCCGCCGGCGGGCAGGCCCCGGGACGGCGGCGCTCAGCGGCTGTCGACCTCGGCGCGCAGCCGGGCCATCCGCTCGTGCACCTGGGCCTCCACCTCGGTCGACGCCGGGTCGCACAGCGTGGCGCCCTCGGCGACCTGCCGGCCACCCACGTACACCGCGTGCAGGTTGCGCAGTGAGCAGGCCAGCACGTAGGTGCCGTAGGCGTCCCACACCGGCCCGGTGTCGGGACGGCGGGGGTCGACGACCAGGAAGTCGGCGTAGCGCCCGACCCGCAGCGTGCCCACGGAGTCGTCGATGCCGAGCACCTCGGCCGAGCCGCGGGTGTGCAGCGCGAGGACGTCGCGGACCGGCATCGCGGCCGGGTCGTGGTGGGTGGCCCGGAGCAGGGCCAGCGCGGTGCGCATGTTGTTCCACGGATCGCTGACGTCGGTGCACGACTGGTCGTCCAGCCCCATGCCCACCCGCATGCCCAGCTCGCGGATCCGGGGGATCTGCGCGACCCCGGAGGCCAGCCGGCCGTTGCTCATCGGCTGCCAGCTCATCCCGCAGCCGGCGGCCGCGGCGGCCTGCAGGATCTCGTCGGTGGTCTGGATGAAGTGCCCGAACACCAGGTCCGGGCCCAGCGCGCCGGCCTCGGCGTACCAGGCGAACTTCGACTGCTGCAGCTCCACCTCGTTCGGGTTCTCCAGGAAGTGCGGCTGGTTGAGCAGGCCGTGCCGGCGCATCGCGGCGACCTCCAGCGTCGCCGCGTCCCGGGACGACGCCCACTGCACCGTGCCGCTGATGGCCAGCCGCAGGTGCAGGTCGGGGTCGGCGGTGGCGGCCAGGGCCACCACGTCGTCGAGCTGGGCCAGGGCGGCGTCGGTGTCCACGTCGCCCTGGCCGAGCATCACGCTGTGCACGTGCCGGAGCCCGGCGTCGACCTTGGCCCGCAGCTGCGCGTGCTGGAACCCGGTGTCCGGCAGCGCGGAGTCGAACCGGGCGACGCCGGCGGACTCCTTCTCGAAGCGCAGCCCGGCGTCGCTGAAGTCGAAGGCGGTGGTGATGCCGTTGCGCAGGAAGTCCTGGGCCCCGTGCCGGGTCATCCAGTAGATGTCGTCGGTGTCGGCGGCCGCGGTGTAGCGGGTCATCGCCTCGATCCAGCCGTACAGCGTCTGGTCCATGCCCAGCCCGCGCGAGCCGGAGGTGAACAGGTGGCTGTGCGCGGAGACGAAGCCGGGTCCGACCAGCGCGCCACCGGCGTCGAGCGTCTCGTCGGCGGCGACGCCGGCCGGGGGCTCGCCGGGTTCCACGGCGGTCAGCCGGCCGTCGTCCCCGACGGTGAACCAGCCCGGGAACGGGTCGGGGCGATCGGGGTCCAGGGTCAGCAGGACGGCGTTGCGCACGAGAAGTCGGGTCACGACCGGACGATGCCGGGACCACGTTGCGGCCCGGTGACGGTCAGGTCACCGGGCCGCGCGTCACGGGCGGGACGTCAGCCGGGCGACCAGCGGCCGGTGACCAGCTCGGTGTACATCCGCCGCAGCAGCAGGCTGTTGCGGTCGGCCTTGGCATGCGCGTTGAGCCGCGGGGCCAGCGGGAAGGCCGCGGGCAGCCGGTTGAGCAGGTCGGCGTCCTCCTGCTCCACGACGTCGTCGAAGGCGACGATGTCGGCGGCCGGGCGGTCCTCCTCGCGGTCGGTGCGCAGCACCGTCTGGATGATCGTGCAGCGCTCGTCGTCGACCGGGGTGATCGCCTTGAGCATCACGTGGCCCAGCCCGTCCGGGTAGGTGATGTGCAGGGCCATGAAGAACGGCAGGTGCACCTGGCTGACCGTCGAGCGCACGGTCGAGCCGGTCTCGCCGGGGCGGGCCTCCACCGGCACCTCGCTGCGGGTGACGAAGCCGTAGGGCGTCCGCTCGAGCTCGGCCTCGGTCAGCTCGGCGTTGTCCGGGTTGCCGAAGGTGTTCTTGTGCACGAACGCCACGTGCCCGGGGTCGACGTTGTTCTCCACCAGGTGCATCGCCGTGCAGTCGAAGTCCCACTGCTTCTCCGGCACGGTCCGCCAGCCGGGCGCGCCCCACTCCGGGACCTCGGGCAGGTCGGCCAACGGACCGCCCTCGTCCTCACCGGCCAGGCACACCCACACCATCCCGTAGCGCTCCTGGGCGCGGACCATGGTGAGCCCGCTCTTCGTCGGGTGCGGCGCGGTCGGGAACTGCGGGATCCGCTGGGTGTGACCCTGCGCGTCCCACTCCCAGCCGTGGTACGGGCAGACCAGGTGGCAGTCCTTCACCCAGCCCATCGACAGCGGGGCGTCGCGGTGCGCGCAGCGGTTCCAGGCGACGCTGACCGGCCCGCCCGGCACCGGTCGCCAGACGACCAGCTCCCGGCCGAGCACGGTGCGCTGCACCGGACCGTCCGTGACCGCGTCGCTGAAGCAGGCCGCGTACCAGAAGCGGCGGAAGACCGGGTGCTCGGAGAGCACCAGGTGGTCGGGGCCGTGGTGGGTGGTCTCGCGGGTCGCCGTCTGCTCGGTCTCGGTGATCGTCATCGGGGTGTCCTTCCCTCCCCGGGTCGCTCGCGCCATCCGCGCGACCTCGGGCACCGGCGAGGCTGCCCGGCGGGGGTGTCGCCGCCATTACGCGGCGGTGACGAGTCGTCTCGCGCTGCTCATCCCGGGGAAATGCCGGCACGCCACGGTGTCCGGATGCGCGATCTCGTGGCACGGCTCCGGCAGGCACTGGGCGACGACGCGGTCTCCACCGACCCCCGGGTCCGGCGCACCGCGTCCACCGACTGGGCGTCGATGTCCCCGGTGCTGGCCGCGAAGCTCCCCGCCGGGCTGGCCGACGCCGTCGCCTTCCCCGCGGACCCGGCCGGGCTGGCCCGGACCGTGGCGCTGGCGCACGCGGCCGGGGTGCCGGTGACCCCGCGCGGCAAGGGCACCGGGAACTACGGGCAGGCGATCCCGCTGCGCGACGGGCTGGTCGTCGACCTGACCCGGTCCCGGCGGGTGGTCGACGTCGGCGCGGGCTGGATCACGGCCGAGGCCGGGACGCCCTTCGTCACCCTCGAGGCGGCCGCCCGGCGCACCGGGCAGGAGCTGGCGATGTTCCCCTCGACCGTGGGCAGCACGCTCGGCGGCTTCCTCGCCGGCGGCGCCGGGGGCACCGGCTCGATCGAGAACGGCTGGCTGTGGAGCGGCTTCGTCACCGGGCTGGACGTCGTCCCGTGCACCGGCGCCGAGGAGCTGGTCCACCTGGCGGGGGCGGACACCGCGCCGCTGCTGCACGCCTACGGCACGACCGGCGTGATCGCCTCGGCCACCGTCCGGCTGCGCCCGCGGCGGGACTGGACGGCGCTGTTCGCCTCTTTCCCCGCCGAGGCCGACGCCGTCGCGGCCGGGCTGGCGCTGATGTCCCTGGACCCCGCGCCACGGCTGGTCTCGGTCGACGAGCCGGGCATCGTGGCGGCCCTGCCGGTGGACCCGGCGATCCCGAGGGACCGGTGCAGCCTGCGGGCGATCGTGGACACCGGGGTGCTGGCCGCGGCCCGGCAGGTGGTGCGTGCGGCCGGCGGCCGGGTGGAGGAGGTCCGCGCGGGCGGCCCGGCGCTGCTGACCTCGCTGTCGTTCAACCACGCGACCCACCGGGTGCAGAAGGTCCGGCCAGGGCTGGCGCACCTCCAGGTCGGGGGGCCGGCGCTGGTTGAGCGGGCGGCGGAGGTGCGGGCGCTGCTGCCGGGGGCGCTGGTGCACCTGGACGGGCTCGGCGGCCCGGACGGTCCGGGGTTCGTCGGGCTGCTGCTCACCCGGTACACCACCGAGCAGGCGCTGTACGAGGCGATGGACGCGCTGCGCGGCCTCGGCGTGCACGTCAGCGACCCGCACACCTGGGAGCTCGCGGAGCCGCTGGACGACGTCCGCCGGGCCGCCGCCCGCTTCGACCCGGCCGGACTGCTCAACCCGGGCAAGCTGCCGGCCGCCGTCCCCGCCTGAGTGGAGTGCCACGGCGCGGAGAACGCGCCCGTGGCACTCCACTCACGCCGCGGCGCGGGCGCCGTGCCGGCGCAGCACCACCGACGCGGCGTTGCGGCCCGACGCGCCCCACACACCGGCGCCGGGGAACGTGCCGGCGCCGGTGAGGAACAGCCCGCGCACCGGCGTCTCGTAGCGGGTGAGCTCGCGGTCCCGGCCCAGCAGTGCGGCCAGCGGGCCGCCGGCGAAGGAGGGGGCGTAGCCGCGGGTCATGCCGAAGTCGCGCTCGTAGTCCTCCGGGGTCACCACCCGCCAGCGCCGGACCCCGTCGAGGAAGCCCGGCTCGACCTGGGCGGCGTAGGCCGTCAGCCAGCGCTGCGGTTCGGTCGAGGAGGCCCAGCCGCCGGGCAGCGAGTACGGCGTCCACAGCACCTCGAGGCTGAACACGTGGTCGTCGCCGACCGCCATCGTCGGGTCCAGCACCGAGGGCGTGTTGACCAGCAGCATGGGCCGTGGCGCGACGCGCCCCTCCGGCAGCAGGGCGTGCGCAGCGGCGATCTCGGTCAGCGGGGGAGCGATCGTGGTGGTGGGCACGTGCTGGTCGAACGGCCCGGTGGCGGCCAGCAGCGCGTCGTCGACCTGCGGCAGCCGGGGCAGCCGGGAGACCACCGCGTCGATCTTCGACTCGTAGCCGTCCGGCGTCGGGCGCGCCGCCCACCGGGCGGTCATCGCGGCGGCGCCGGACGGCGGGGAGCCGAGCCAGTCGACCAGGGCCTGCCGCGGGTCGACGGCGCAGACCACCGCGGGCGCCTCGACCACCTCCCCGGTGCTCAGCCGCACGCCGCGCACGCCGGGGCCCTCGACGAGCACCTCGGCGACCCGGGCCCCGGTGCGCACCCGGCCGCCGGCCGCGACCAGGGCCGCGTGCACCGCCGCGGGCAGGGCGCCCGACCCCCCGACCGGGCGACCGATCCCGACCAGGTGCCGCATCGCGAGGCCGGTGGCCCCCAGCCCGGTGCCCGGGGTGCCGGCGGTCACGCCCCACACGGCCGGGCCGGTGGTGAAGGCACCGGCGACGAGCGACTCGTCGGTCAGGTACCGCTGCAGCACGGCGCCCACGCTGCGCCGGGACCAGTCCAGCAGCCGGGGCAGCGCGGTGGCCCGCCGGTCGGCCAGCCGGCGCAGCACCGCGCCCGGGGTGGGCGGGGCCGAGGTCAGCTCCACCAGCAGCCGGGCCACCGGGAGGGCGTCGGCGAGGTAGCGGCGGTAGCCGTCGACCTGGGTCGGGTGGGTGACGGCGAGGGCGTCGATGGTCCGGTCGACGTCCCGGAACTGGACGAACGGTGCGGCGCCGGGGGAGTCCCAGGAGACGTGCAGGGCCTGCGGGTCGACGTCGAGGTAGCTCAGCCCGTGGGCGGCGAGGTCGAGCTCGTCGGCGATGGCCGTGGTGCGGACCATGGTGTGGTCGCAGTTGCACACGTTGACCCGGGCGCCGTCCAGCGCGTCGACGGTGGACGCGCATCCGCCGGTGGTGCCGCGTGCCTCGAGCACCACGACGTCCAGCCCGGCACGGGCCAGGTAGGCGGCGCACACCAGCCCGTTGTGCCCGCCGCCGACCACGATGACGTCTGCCACGCCGGCTCAGCCGCCGAACAGGGCGGCCGGTCGGTCACCGGTCACCTCGCGGAGGTCCGCCTTGCGGATGGCGGCGTGCACCCCGGCGACGACGTCGACGACCTGGGACACCGAGAAGTCCACGGCGGCGGACAGGTAGGCCAGCGACGTCGCCCGGTCGACGTCGAAGCCGTGCTGCATCAGGCCCAGCGCCCGGCGCACGCAGTCCCGCATCGCCTCGCCGAGGTCCTCGTCGAGGCCGATCGGCACCCACAGCTGCGGTGTCTCGCCGAGCGGCAGCAGCTCGGCGATGCCGGGACGCAGGTCGGCAGCCCGGGTGGAGGTGATCCGCAGGGTCGCCCGCAGCGGTGCCTCGAAGGCGGTGAGCGCCACCTCGCCGTCGCCCATCGCGTAGTGCGGGTCGCCCACGTGCACCCCGGCGCCAGGCACCTGCACGCGCAGGTGCAGCCGGCTGCCCACGCCGAGCACCGAGACGTCGAGGTTGCCGCCGTGCCGGCCGGGCGGGGTCGAGTGCAGCCGGCCCGGGGTGGCCACCCCCACCAACCCGAGGAAGGGGCGCAGCGGGAACCGGAGCGAGCGGCCGGGGCGTCCGGGCACCCCGATCACGCCCTCGTCGCCGTCCACCGTCGCGAAGACGCTGACCGTGCCGGGGACCACGGGCAGCTCGCCGGGGAGCGCGCCCTTGCCGTGCCGGTTGGAGATGACGCCGTACCCGGCGCGCAGCTGCAGGTCGAGCACCTCCACGGTCACCACGTCGCCCGGCTCGGCACCCCGGACGGCGATCGGCCCGGTCACCACGTGCGGGCCGCCCTCGCTGCCCGCCGGCCGCAGCCCCGACGCCGCGATGGCCACCGCGTCGCCGAGCACGTCGGCGGCGGCCACCCCGTGCCCGCCGAAGAAGGCCACCGGGTCGCGGCCCTGGTCCTCGAGCACGCCCTCGTGGCTGACGGTGTCGACGACGACGGTGTCCCCGGGGTCGATGGTCAGCACCGGCCGGTCCTCGGCGCCGGGCAGCCAGCCCCAGGAGGCGGTCTCCGGTGTCGTCGGCAGGTACCGCGCCCGGGGGTCGAGTGCCTCGCCGGGCTGGAGCGGGCCGGGTGCCCGCTGCGTGGTGGTCATGGCCGCGACGGTGGCCGAGTCCGGTGTCACGGCGGTCCGGCGCTCGTGAACATCGTGTGTCCTGGTCCGGCGACGGTTGCCCCGACCGGGGGCGGGTGCCAGGGTCCGTCCGGTCGTGCCGGTCGGCCGACGTCCTGGGGAAGGGGCCCGATCGTGCGCCACGTCGTCGACGACGGCCGGGCCGTCGCACCCCGGTCGCTCGCCGGGCGGGACGGGACCGGCCTGCTGGCCGAGCTGGCGGAGGGATCGGTCTCGGCGGAGGAGCTGCTCGAGGAGCACGTCCGGCTGCTCACCGGCCCGGGCAGCGCGCTGGGCGCGGTCGTCGACGCGGACGTGCCGGCGGCCCGGCGGGCCGCGGCGGAGGTCGATCGCCGTCGGGCCCGCGGCGAGCAGCTGCCGGCCCTGGCCGGCCTGCCGGTGACGATCAAGGACAGCTTCGACGCGGCGGGCCTGCGGACCTCCCACGGCCGGCTGTCCGACGCCCGGCCGGCCACCGTCGACGCACCGCTGGTGCGCCGGGTGCGGGCGGCCGGCGCGGTGGTGCTGGGCAAGACCAGCGTGCCGGTGTACCTCGACGACCACCAGGCGTCGACCGAGCTGGGCACCGCGCGCAACCCGCACGACCTCGACCGCACCCCGGGTGGCTCCTCCAGCGGTGCCGGTGCCGCGGTCGCGGCGGGGTTGTCGGTGGCGGACTTCGGCAGCGACCTCGCCGGGTCCCTGCGGGTGCCCAGCGCCTGGTGCGGGCTCTTCGGCCACCGGCCCAGCAACGGCATCGTCTCCAAGCTGGGGCACATGCCGTGGCCGCAGGGCGGGCTGCTGGAGCCCGCGGTCTCCTCGGTCGGGCCGATGGTGCGCTCGGCGCGCGACCTGGAGCTGTTCCTCGACGTCCTGGTCGGGGTGGAGGGTCCGGCCACACGGGCCTGGCGGCTGGAGCTGCCGCCGCCGTCGGTCGACGCACTGGACCAGGTGCGGGTGGCGGTGTGGCTCGACGACCCTGCGGCGCCGGTCGACGCGGAGACCCGCGCCGCGCTGACCGGCTTCGCCGACCGGCTCGCCGACGCCGGCTGCCGGGTCGAGGAGCTGACCGACGCCCCGGTCGCCGGTCAGGCGGCGCTGGACCTGTTCACCCGGCTGCAGGCCGGGGAGGTCGTGCACGGGCTGGACGAGGCGGCGTGGCAGGCCAGCCGGGAGCTGGCGGCCCGGGCCGGGGACGAGCCCGACGTGCTGGCGGCCCGCCGGTCCGTGCAGACGCTGCGGGACGCGCTCGACGACCGGGAGGACCAGTGGGCGACGGTGACCCGCTGGGACCGGGTCTTCGACCGGGTCGACGTCGTCCTCTGCCCGGCCGTGCCGTGCGCCGCGCCCGCGCTGTCCGACGTGCCGGCGTCCCGGCGGACGCTGGAGCTCGACGGGCGGGTGCTGCCGGCTGCGGACACGGTCTGGGCGTGGAGCCGGCTCACCGGCATCGGCATGGGCCCGGCCACCGTCGCCCCGGTCGGTCGGGGCGCCCGGTCGGGGCTGCCGATCGGGGCGCAGCTGCTCGGCCGGTACCTCGACGACCGCACCCCGCTGCGGGTCGCGGCCCTGCTCGAGGAGGCCGGGGTGCTCCGGTTCGAGCCCCCCGCGGGGTGGTGAGCGCCGGCCGGGTCAGCGGGCCCGGCGGCGCGCCAGCAGGTCGCGCAGCCGGCTGACCACCGCCGCCTCCGGGACGGTCTGCAGCACGCCGTCCCGGACGACGACCCGCCCGGCCACGACCACGTGCCGGGGCCGGCGGCCGGGCGCGGCCCACAGCAGCCCGGCGACCGGGTCGGCGAGGCCGGCGTCGGCGACCCCGGTGACGTCCCAGCAGACCAGGTCCGCCCGGGCGCCCACCTCGAGCCGGCCCAGGTCGGTCCGCCCCAGCCCGTCGGCCGAGCCGCGGGTCGCCCAGCCCAGCACCTCCCGGGCGCTCACCGGCCGGCCCACCAGCGGCGCCACCTGCAGGGCCAGCCGGGCGTCGGCCAGCAGGTGCCCGGCGTCGTTGAAGCCGCCGCCGCTGGTGCCCAGCCCGACCGGCACCCCGGCGTCGGCCAGCGCGGCCATCGGCGCGACGCCCCAGCCCATCGGCAGGTCGCAGCCCGGGGCGTGGGTGGCGGTGACCCCGGCGGCCGCCAGCCGGGCGACCTCCGCGCCGGTCACCCCGCACAGGTGCGCGAGGGTGACGTCGGGAGCCAGCCAGCCCCACTCCTCGAGCAGCTCCAGCGGACGACGGCCGTAGCGCTCGGCGGCGACGACCACGTCGACCTGCTCGTTGGCCTGGGTGCGCCGGCGGAGCCCGTGGGCCGCCGCGACCTCACCGAGCAGCCGGAAGGTGTCGGGGGAGTCGCTGTGCACCCCGGCCGGGCCGACGGCCACCTGCAGCACGCCGTCCTCGGTCACCCCGCCGTGCGGCACCAGCGCCTGCGCGATCGCCGCCGCCGAGGTGGCCGCGGTCTCCGCGTCGTCGCGGGCGCTGCCGCGGACGAACGCCACCCGTGCGCCCAGCTCGCGGGCGGCGGTGGCGGTGGCCGTGGCGATGCCCACGCCGTCGTCGGCGAGCGGCGGCCAGGTGAGGTGGTGGTCGGCGACGGTGGTCACGCCGCAGAGCAGCGCCTCGGCCAGCCCCGCGGACGCGGCGGCGTACGCCAGCTCGTCGTCCACCCCGACCGCGGCGTAGGCCGCGGCCATGGTCGGCAGCCACTGCGCCATCGGGACGCCGCGGGTGCCGGGCAGCGTGCGGAACGCGGTCTGCAGCAGGTGGTGGTGGGCGTTGACCAGGCCCGGCGTCACGACGCAGCCGGTCGCGTCCAGCACCTCACCCGCCGCCCCGGACCCCAGGACGGCGACCCGGCCGTCGTCCCCGCAGCCGACGTCGGCGCCGGCCAGCTCCTCCCCGGCGCCGGTGGACACGGCCAGGGCACCTCGTACGTTCAGCACGCCGGGGACCCTGGCAGCCCCGTGTTCCGCGCAGGTGACGCCTGGAACGCGGCCGTCACCGGAGCGCAACGACCGGCACCTAGCGTCCGCCGGGTGACCGCCCGACTGCTCACCGAGCTCACCGCCCCCGCCCTCACCGCAGCCCTCGGGCCGGACAGCGTCATCGTGCTGCCGACCGGCGCGCTGGAGCAGCACGGCCCGCACCTGCCGGTGGCCACCGACCTGATCACCGCGCAGACCCTGGCCGAGCTGGCCGTCGAGCAGTTCGGCGACGAGCTGGACCTGTGGCTGCTGCCGCCGCTGGCCTACACCAAGTCCAACGAGCACGCCTGGTCCTCGGGCACCTTCTGGCTGTCCGCGGCGACGCTGACCGCGGTGCTGTTCGACATCGCCCGCTGCGTGGCGAAGACCCCGGCCCGCCGGCTGGCCTTCCTCAACGGGCACGGCGGGAACTCCGCGCTGCTCCAGGTCGCCGCCCGGGACATCCGGCTGGAGACCGGGCTGCGCACCTTCACCATGCACCCCGCGCTGCCGGCCGACCACGGTGGCGAGAGCCCGGCCGACGAGCTGGGCATGGGCGTCCACGGCGGGCTGGAGGAGACCTCGCTGATGCTCCACCTGCGTCCCGAGCTGGTCGACATGTCCCAGGCCGAGCGCTGGGTGCCCGAGCACCTCGACGAGTACAAGCACGTCCGCTTCGGCGGCACCGTCTCCTTCGGCTGGACGTCGGACGAGTTCGGCCCGGCCGGGGTGATCGGCGACGCGAGCCAGGCCACCGCGGCCCGCGGCGAGGAGCGGACCAAGGCGATGGTCGCCTACCTCGGTGAGGCCTTCGCCGAGGTCGCCCGGTTCGACCCCGCGCCGCGATGACCGGGCGGCTCACCGGCCGCCGGGTGGTGGTCACCGGAGCCGCCCGCGGCATCGGGGCCGAGATCGCCCGCACCTTCGCCGCCGAGGGCGCCCGGCTGGCACTCCTGGACCGGCTGGCCGACGAGGTCGGTGCGGTGGCCGCCGAGGTGGGCGGCCGGGGGTACGCCGTCGACCTCGCCGACGTGGCGGCCACCCGGGAGGTCACCGGGAAGGCGATCGCCGAGCTGGGCGGCGTGGACGTGCTGGTCAACAACGCCGGGATCCTGCGGCTCACCCCGCTGCTGGAGATCGACCCGGCCGAGTGGGACGAGGTGTTCGCGGTGAACACCCGGGCGATGCTGGTGACCACGCAGGTCGCCGTCCGGGCGATGACCGCCGACCCGGGCCGGGGCGTCCGCAAGATCGTCAACATGGCGAGCATGGGCGGCAAGGCCGGTGGCGGGGGCCAGGCGCACTACGCGGCGTCCAAGGCCGCCGTCATCGCGCTGACCCGGGCCGCCGCCGCGGAGCTCGGCCCGCTGGGCATCACCGTCAACTGCCTGTGCCCGGGGTTCGTGCTCACCGAGATGGGTGCCGGCACCCGCACCGAGGACGACGTCGCGGCCTGGTCCGCGCTCTCCCCGCTCGGCCGGCTCGGCGAACCCCGGGACGTCGCCCGCGCGGCGCTGTTCCTCGCCTGCGAGGACTCGGACTACCTCACCGGCGACGCGCTCAACGTGACCGGCGGGATGATCACGCATTGACCGGACGCAACAGCTGGGGTCTGGGCCCCGACGCGGTCGACCTGCGCCGGCCGCCGCAGCCGGCACGCCCGGTGGAGCTCGCCGCGCTGCCGCAGCGGCTGACCGTGGACCTCGCCCGCACCGCGGTCGTCGTGGTCGACATGCAGAACGACTTCTGCGCTCCCGACGGGTGGCTCGCCTCGAGCGGCGTCGACGTCTCGGCTGCCGCCGCGCCGGCTGCGGCCCTGGAGCGGGCGCTGCCCCGGCTGCGCGGCTCGGGGGTCCCGGTGGTCTGGCTGAACTGGGGCAACCGGCCCGACCGGGCGAACCTGCCGCCCGGTGTCCGGCACGTCTACGACCCCGACGGCGCGAGCACCGGCATCGGCGACCCGCTGCCCAACGGCTCGCACGTGCTGGAGCTGGGCTCCTGGTCGGCCGCGGTGGTCGACGGGCTCACCGTCGACCCGGGCGACCTGCACGTGGCCAAGTACCGGATGAGCGGCTTCTGGGACACCCCGCTGGACTCGGTGCTGCGCAACCTGCGGGTCGACACCCTGCTGTTCGCCGGGGTCAACGTCGACCAGTGCGTGCTGGCCACGCTCGTCGACGCCGCCTGCCTCGGCTACGACGTCGTGCTGGTCGAGGACCTGTGCGGCACCACCTCCCCGGAGTTCTGCACCGAGGCGACGGTCTACAACGTGCGCCAGTGCTTCGGCTTCACCACCACCTCGGCCGAGCTGCTCGCCGGCCTCCCTGCCTGACCCTCCGACCCACCCGCAAGGAGCCCCCCATGGCCGCTGCACCCGTCGTCAAGTCGCTGGCGGAGATCACCCCGCACTACATCGGCGAGAACCGCACCGTGCGGCTCGCCGTGCTGTCCGGCCCCGCCGACGGGTCCAGCACCACCGTCGTCCTGGAGATCTGGGAGCCGGGTGGCTCCCAGCCGGACAACTCGCACGAGGAGTCGACGGAGACCTTCGTGGTCCTGCAGGGGACGGCGCGGGCGCACAGCGACGAGCACGTCGCGGACCTGGTGGCCGGCAACGTCATCGTGCTGCCGGCCACCTCGGTGCACCACATCGTCAACTCCTCGCCGACCGAGCGGCTGTACACGATCACGGTGATGGAGAACGACGGCGGCTTCGCTGACCTGATCCTCACCGGCCCGGAGGCGTTCCTGGACGACGCGGACGCCGCCGTGCTGGGCGCCGTCCTCACCGGGGTCTGACCCGGTGGTCGAGACCGTCCCGCAGCGCGCCGTCGTCGAGCAGGAGGTGCGCGCGGCGGTCGCCCGGTACGAGTCGGCGCTGGCCGCCGACGACCTCGACGAGCTCGACGCGCTGTTCGCGCCGGGGGAGGAGACGCTGCGGGCCGACGCCTCAGGGGTGCTCGTCTCGCACGAGGCGATCAGCGGCTACCGCCGCGGCCGGGGCGGGGCGCCGGCCCGGGTGATGACCGCGCTGCACGTGGTGGTGCACGCGCCCGGGGTGGCGACGGCGCTGGCCGAGACCCTGCGCCCGGACGGCACGCGGGGGCTGCAGACCCAGGTGTGGGAGAAGGGGCCGGTCGGCTGGCAGGTGCGGGTCGCGCACGTCAGCTCCACGCCCCCGCCGTCGACCCGCGACACCCTCGCCCGCGAGGACCCCGCCACCTGGCGGGTGACCGGCTCGCCGCTGGTCGCGGCCACCGGCAGCGGGCCGCTGGACGGCGTCGGCCTCGCGGTCAAGGACCTGGTCGGCGTGGCCGGGCACCCGATCGGCGCCGGCAACCCGGTGAAGCTGGCCGAGTCGGCGCCCGCGGCGGCCTCCGCCCCGGTGCTGGCCGCGCTGCTGGCCGCCGGGGCGCACGTGCGCGGCATCGCCCGCACCGACGAGCTGGCCTACAGCCTGTCCGGCACCAACGTGCACTCCGGCAGCCCGGCCAACCCGTGGGGCGCCGGGCTGGTGGTCGGCGGCTCGACCAACGGCCCGGCCAGCGCGGTGGCCCGCGGGACCGCGGACGTCGGCGTGGGCACCGACACCGCGGGCTCGATCCGGGTGCCGGCGTCCTACTGCGGGCTGCACGGGCTGCGGCCGACGCACGGCGCCGTCCCGCTGGACGGTGTGCTGCCGCTGGCGCCCTCCTTCGACACCCTGGGCTGGCTGACCCGGGGCGCGGGCCTGCTGCACCGGGTGGCCGGCGTGCTGCTGCCGGCCGCGGCACCGGTGACCTCGCTGGTGCTGGCCGAGGACCTGCTCGCCCTGGCCGACCCGCCGGTCGCCGCAGCGCTGGCCGCTGCGGCGGACGAGCTGGCCGCGGCGTCCGGGCTGCCGCTGAGCCGCGCCGCGCTGGCCACCTCCGAGGAGCGCGAGCGCTGGTTCACCGCGTTCCGCGCCGTGCAGGGCGCGGAGGCCTGGGCCGCGCACGGCGACTGGATCACCGCGCACCCCGGCGTGCTCGGGCCGGGCATCGCGCAGCGGTTCGCCGACGGCGCGGCGGTGACGCCCGACCAGCTGGCGGCCGGCCGTGCCGCGGTGGCCGAGGGGCGGGCGGCGCTGGCCGGGCGGCTCCCGGCCGGGGTGGCCGTGCTGATGCCGGCGGCCAGCTCGACGGCGCCGCCGATCACCGCAGACCCGGCCCGCAAGGCGGAGTACCGGGCCGCGACCCTGCGGCTCACCTGCCTGGCCGGGGTCGGCGGGCTGCCGGTCGCCGTGGCGCCGGCGGCACTGGTGGACGGGCTGCCCGTGGGGCTCGCCGTGCTCGGTGCGGGCGGGACCGACACCGCGCTGACCGCGCTGCTGGCCGGGTGGGACCGGACGCTCAGCGCCGCGCGGCAGCCGCCCGTGCGCTCGGCGGGGTGAGCCCGCGGGAGGTGAAGAAGCTGTCGCCGAGCTTGCCCGGGTTGAGCAGCCCGTACGGGTCGCAGGAGGTCTTCAGCGCGACCACCTGGCCGGTGTCGCCGACGAAGCCGCCCTCCTCGACCACGTAGCTGTGCGGGTTCAGCACGGTCATGCCCAGGCTCCGGCAGAAGCCGATGAGCTCCTCCAGCGCCACCTCGTGGTCGGGCAACCCGACCAGCGGGGTGATGCCCAGCGGCCGGGTGCGGCCGGCGGAGGTGGCGAACTCGACGTGCTGCAGGAACACCCCGGGGTACCGGTCGCGCAGCGCTGCGACCTGGTCGAGGAAGCCGGCCCGGTCGCTGGCGTACTCGCACTGCAGCCAGGACGACGCCGGCTCGGCCTTGCGCGCCCACAGGATGGTGTGGCTGAACGGGAACTGGCTGATGTGCGGCTTGGCGGCCCAGTCGACGGTGCGCCCACCGGCCGCGCCCACCAGCTCGCGCAGGTCCTCGACCCGGGTGCTGTCCACCCACACCAGGGCGACGTCCTCGCCGGGGGAGAACAGCGACGTGATGGGGGTGAGCATCGCCGCACCGGCCGCCTCGTGCACCGAGCACAGCCGCACGTGCACATCGCCTGCGACCAGGTCGTGGGCGAAGCCGGCCAGCGTGGGGAGGTCGCGGAAGGCGACCACGACCGGCGTGTAGTCGCGCGCCGGCACCAGCCGCAGCTCGACCCGGGTCAGCACGCCGATCGTGCCGTAGGTGTGCAGCACCGGCCGGACGTCGTCGCCCTCCAGCCGCACCGTGCGGGGCCGCTCCTCGACGGTGAGCAGCTCGACCGCGAGCACGTTGCCGTCCCACAGGTCGCCGTGCGCCGCGCCGCCGATCCCGCCGGAGCCACCGGAGACGAAGCCGGCGGCGGTGGAGATCCGGTAGGTGCTCGGCATGATCGCCAGCTCCTGGCCGGTGAGCCGGGCGGCCTCCTCGGCGTCCTTGAGCACCGTGCCGGGCAGCACGCTGATCCGGCCGGACGCGACGTCCAGCACGCCGGCGACGTCCCGGACGTCGACGACCACCCCGCGCTGCAGCGGCAGCGACTGGCCGTAGTTGCCGGTGCCGGCACCGCGCAGGGTGACCGGCACCCGCAGCTCCGCGGCGGTCGCCACGCAGCCGCGCAGCTCGTCGACGGAGCGCGGCCGCAGCACGGCGTCCACGGTCGTGTCGGCCAGCGCGTTCTCCAGCACGGGGGAGTACCAGGAGAAGTCGCGCAGCCAGGCGCTGGCGGCCGGACCGCCGGGGACGACCCGGTCCGGGCCGAGCAGCGCGGTGAACTCGTCGAGGGTCACGCCGGGCTCCTCAGGTCAGGTCGGGGGAGTCGGGGGCGTAGGCGATGAGCTGCAGCCGGTGCCCGGCCGGTTCCCGGAGCAGCGAGCTGCGCGCCCTGGCGGCGGCGAGGTCGAAGGGCGGCCGCAGCTCGGTGCAGCCGGCCGCCAGCAGTGCCGAGTGCGCCCGGTCCACGTCGGCCACCCGGTAGGCGACGTGGTCGAGCTCGCCGCGCCGCTCGTCGACCTCCATCAGCTCGAGCTTCGTGCCGGCCGGGTCGGCGAGCATGACGATCCGGCGGCCGGTGACCACGTGGCTGCCCCAGCGGAGCACCCGGTGGCCGACCACACCGACCAGGAAGGCCACCCGGGCGTCGATGTCGGGTTCCTCGGTGCCCACGTGGTCCAGGACGCCGTCGATGGTGCTCATGCCCGCACCCTGACGTCGTCCGGTCTCGGCCCGGGGTCGGCCCGGTTACGTTCCCGCGCGGCCGGGCTGCTGCTCAGTCGGCCGGGCCGGTGGCCAGGGTGACGGTCGCCGTCCGGGGCTGGCCGGAGCCGTCGGTCCAGGTGACGCTCACCGGGTCGCCGGGGGCGTGGCCGGCCAGCACGCTGCTCACGTCGTCGGCCGAGGTGATCGGCACCCCGTCGATCGCGGTGACGACGGAGCCGGCCGCCAGGCCCGCCTGGTCGGCCGGCCCGCCGTCGACGACCCCGGCGACCGTCGCGCCGCCGGCCCCGGTGGCCTGCACCGAGATGCCCAGGAACGCCGGGTACCCCTGGTGCACGGTGGCGTCGTCGACGCCGCTGGTGATCTGGTCGGCGATGGACAGCGCCGTCGCGATCGGGATGGCGTACGCCTGGCCGCCGGTGCTCGAGGCGGCGGTGTCCATGCCGGCCACCTCGCCCTCGGCGTCGTACAGCGGGCCGCCGGAGTCGCCGGCCTCCACGTCGGCCGCGATCCCGATCAGCCCGGTGAGCTGCTCGGCGTCCTGCCCGCTCTCGTCGGTGGCGGTGATCGACTGGTCCAGCGCGGTGACCGTGCCGGCGGCGGCCGCCGTGCCGGCCTCGTCCCCGGCGTTGCCGACCGCGGTCACCGCATCCCCGACGGCGACCCCGTCGTCGTCGACGGCCACGGCGTCCAGCCCGGAGGCGCCGGCGAGCTGCAGGACGGCGACGTCGTCGGTCGGGTCGGTGCCGACGACGGTCGCGGGGTAGCTCTGGCCGGTGCTCAGCACCGTGACGGTGATGCTGGTGGCGCCCTCGACCACGTGGTTGTTGGTCAGCACCTCGCCGTCGGCGGTGAGCACCATGCCCGTGCCGGCCGCCTCGCCGCCCTCGTAGCCGAGCACCGTGGTGATGTCGACGACGCCGACCAGCTGGGCCGCGGTCGCCTGACCGGCCGCCGCGACGGAGTCCGCCGCGCTGCCCGTCGTCCCGGGCGTCGACGTGCCGCCCCCGAGCGTCCGGGGGTCCCAGCCGTACCCACCGCGGCCGCCGAGGACGACGGTCGGGTCGGTCGCCGGGGCGGCGAGCGACCGGACGGCGGTCGTGGTGCCGCCGCTCGCCGCGTGCACGCCGTAGAAGCCACCGGCGGCGATGCCCAGCGCGCCGAGGGTGCTGATCGCCACCGTGCGGGTGCGCCGGCGGTGCGTCGGGGGGACCGGGGCCTGCTCTGTCTCGCTCACGACCCCAGGGAAGACCCGTGGGCGATGAGCGACCTGTGCGCACGCTGCGACGTCGCTGCACGGCTGCTCCGCCCCTTACGGATGACCGCGGTGCCCCGGGCTCTCCGGCGGGCCGGTCCCCGCGCCGATGGGAGGGCTCAGTCCGTGGACAGATCGGGGGAGCCGTGCAGGAGTGGCAGGGGCCGTTCGCCGGCCTGGAGGGGTTCCTGACGACCTGGGCCTGGTCGGCGGTCGTGGCCGCCTGCCTGCTGGCGGTCGCCGCGGCGTGGCTGGTCCACCGCCGGTCGGCCGAGCGGCGCGACGGCAGCTAGGCCCGGGCCCCCGCTCGGCCTGGCGGCGAGCCGGGCGGCGGCGGCGCGGAGCACCCCGGGCACGAGCCGCCGGTGCACGGCGGACGCGGGTGCCCAGACGGCGCGGCCGGGCAGCCGGTCGAACCGCAGGCAGGTCGTCCACGCCACCGCTCCGCCGCCGGTCTGCATCAGCATGTCGGCGGTGAGTGACCGGGACGCGGTCTCCAGCCGGATCCAGTCGCTGCCGCCCCCGCCGATCCGCCAGCCGCCGACCGTGGCCGGTGACCGCCCGTGGCTGAGCCGGAGGCCGAGGACACCGCGCCAGATGAGCTGCTCGGCCGCGCTGGGGACGTCGCCGAACATCGCCCGGGCCCACTGCTCGGGGGTGGCGAGCACCTCAGTGCTCAGCGTGAACCGGTCGGCGTAGTCGATGCGGGTCAGCGAGCTCAGCGCGCGGACGGCGTCGGGGACGTCCCGGGTCACCTGACCGTGCGGCGTGGGGATGCGGGTCATGGTCCTGCCTCCTGCTCCATGTACGGTGCCGTATGCAAGAAGGCTAGCGCCTTTGTACGGTGCCGTATACAGATGAGGTGACCGCTGGTGCCCCCGATCCGGACCTCCCGCGAGCAGTGGGTCGAGCAGGGGCTCCTCGCCCTGGCGGCCGGGGGTCCGGACGCCGTCCGGGTCGAGGTGCTGGCCAAGGCCCTCGGCGTCACCAAGGGCGGGTTCTACGGGGCGTTCGCCGACCGGGACGCGCTGCTCGAGGCGATGCTCGACACCTGGGAGCGGGAGAGCACCGACGAGGTGCTCGAGCGGGTCGAGCGGGCCGGCGGGGACGCCGCGGCCAGGATCCGCCGGGCCGGCGCGCTGACCTTCTCCGGTGAACGGCTGCTGCCGATCGACCTCGCCGTGCGGGCGTGGGCGCGACGCGACCCGGCGGTCGCCGAGCGGCTGCGGCGGGTCGACGACCGGCGGATGGGGCTGCTGCGCGAGCTGATCGGCGCGTCCTGCACCGACCCCGACGAGGTCGAGGCGCGCAGCCTGCTCGCCTTCTGCCTGGCGATCGGCGAGCACTTCCTCGCCGCCGGGCACGGCGACCGCACCCGCGCCGAGGTCCTCGCCCGCGCGGCCGACCTGCTCTTCGAGGCACCGGCGGCGCCCGAGCGATAGACCTGGCCCGCCCGCGGATCAGCACCCGTCAGCGGGTGCCCGGGAGGACACTGTCGCCCGTGCAGATGCGCTGGGGCGACCTCACCGGGGTACGGGAGCCGTCTGACGGGTCCGGCCGGGCAGTGCTGTTCGTGCACGGCTGGTGGGGTGGCGCGTGGGTGTGGGAGAGGTACCTCCCCCGGTTCGCCGACCGTGGTCACGACGGCCTCGCGCTGGACCTCACCGGCTATCACGGCTCGGGCACCACCCGGACGATCGGGACGGTGCCGTTCGCCCAGCACCTCCGGGACGTCCTCGCGGTGGTGGACACCCTCGACCGGCCGGTGCTCGTCGGCCACAGCGTGGGCGGTCTGCTGGCCGCGAAGGCGGCGAGCGTGGCCGATGTCGCGGGCTGCGTCGTCCTCGCCGGCCTCCCGCCGCGCGGCACGCTCAGCGCCACGACCACGCGGGTGATGCTCCCGTACCTGGCACAGATGCTGCGGCACCGGCCGCTGCTGCCGTCCGGGCCGGCGATGCGGCGGATGGACCTGAACCGCCTCCCACCGGACGAGCAGGCGGCGACCTACGCGCGCATGGCGCCGGGCCCCGGGCGACAGGGCCTGGAGATCGGCGTCCTCGGCGTGCACGTCCGGAGGCGGGACGTCCGGTGCCCGGTCCTGTCGATCGGCGGCTCCGACGACGCGCTGACGCCGCCACGGGTGGCCCGGGCGATCGGACGCCGACTGGGCGGCAGGTCGCGCATCTACGACGGCCACGCCCACTACCTGGTCCGCGAGCCGGGGTGGGAGGTCATCGCCGACGACGTGCTCACCTGGATCGACCAGCTGCCCTGACGGGCCGGTGTGCGCGCCCGGCAGGGATCGAACCTGCGACCAAGTGCTTAGAAGCTGTTCTGGCCTGAACGCTGTGCTGACCTGCGTTCTTGCACCTCAGTGACGAGCGTAGAGGTCACAGTTATCTGGTCGCTGGACCATCATCGGAGCGGCCAAGTGGGCGACTGATACCTGGACGTCGATCAACGCCGCCGTGCCTGCAAGCCGCGCCAGCGAGCTGCAACGGCACAACGCCGTTGTCAGGTCATGGGGTCGGTGACTTACCTCAGCGCGCTCGGGGAATGCGATACCAGCGCACGCGCCAGGACAGCTTCGGATAGGGCTCGAGGCTCCAGTCCCACAGCGCGAGCATTCTCAGCAGACTGGGCGTGCTCAGCCGGGAGGTAGCTGCGGAAGGCCGGCTCCCGGCGCCGGGCAGACTCCACCTGTGGACATCCTGACCGAGGACCAGCACCGCGCCCTGGCCTTCATCAAGGCATGCAACGGGCAGGGCTACGGTCCGAGCGCCGACGAGGTCGAGACTTGGCTGCGTGAGCCTGCGATCCCGCCGGGGCTCTACAACTACGTCGGCCTGAGCGTGTCGGCTGCTATGTACGGGTTCAGCCGTGGGCTGGTCACCGACCAGCTCTTGCGCCTCCGGTGGGTCACCGGCTACTCCGGTGAGCTGTTCACGCAGCCGCTGGGCACGGCACTGCTCCGGGACGCCGACGCCAAGACGGCCGACGTCGCTGGGGCGACGACTGTGGTCCTGGATGCCAAGAACCCACTCGCCTACGCAGCCCTGATGTCCGAGCTGGCTGCGGCCGGAGCCGGGCTGCTCATCGACCCCTACATCCGCCGGGAGCAGCTACTGCACGTCGCGGAGGACACCACACTCCAGCGGCTGTTGATCAGCGACAAGATCAGTCAGAAGGACATGGCCGGCATCCGTGCCCTGCTCGGGTATCTGCAGCCAGCCGAGCGCCACCTGGAGGTGCGAGTCACCGGGGATGCCCACGACCGCTACCTCAAGGCTGAGAACGACGACGTCTACATCATCGGCAGCTCGATGGGGACCGTCGCTTCGCGGAAATCGACCACCGTCCTCACGCCGTTCCCCGGAGACAGTCGCGAGGTGGTCGGCAGGATGCTCGAGGCTCGGTGGGACGCCGGCGATCCGGTACGCGCGGAGCGTCTGCAGCCTGAGCCGGACCTCCCGGCATGAGCGTCTGGCCGGCCGTCATCGGAGTTGGAGGCGTCGTCCTCGGGGCGATCATCGGCGGCACCATCGCCTTGCTCACCGGCTGGCAGTCCCGTCGATGGGCCCACCAGCAGTGGCTGCTCGACCGCCGCCAGGACAGCTACACCGAGCTGCTGACGGCTGTTCAGGCGGCGATGGACGCGGGCCCTCACGCGGACGCCCCCGAGCGAAGGCGGCTCGGCGGCGACATCTTCCGGGCTTCCATCCGTTGTCAGATCGTCGGCAGCGACTTCGTGGCCGAGGCTGTCATCCCGGTGCTCGGCGACGTGCCCGCCTACATCCGGCAAGCGGATGAGGCTGCTCGAATGACGACGCACGGGCCGGTCCTTCAGGACGCGATGCGCCGCGGCCTCGTGCGCACTCCAAAGCTTCGACCATGAGGTCTCCCGGAGGGCGTTCGCGACCGCTGGTCGCGCTCGGGAGCAGGCGGCTCAGGCTCTGTCACCCCGGTGTCGCCCCGACTGTGGCGAGGTCCCGAGGAGTGTCACCCCCGCCGGGAGCGGCGCTCGAACGACGCAAGGACCTCGCGGAGTGCGCCGGCCACCACCGGGAGGTCGCGGTCGTACACGGCGCCACGGTCCAGCTGCCGGCTGAGCTCGCGCAGGGTGTCACCCCATCCAGCGTGACGAGGTGTCCGGACGGCGGGGGCCGGGACGGTCACGACGACTGCCCGCTCGACGATCTCGATGGCTGCTCGCCCGGACTGGGCGGCGCGCGTCTGCTCCCACGCCCGCTTTCGGCAGGTCGCTGAGCACCATTTCGGGATCGGACCGCGCGTCCGCGGCGTGATGGGGCCGTTGCACCAGCCGCACGCCGCGGCGGCTGCCCGCCGCGCACCGTCGCGGGGTGTCGTCGTCGCCGGCTCGGGGGCCGCTGTTCCTTCTTGCCGGGCATCGGCGCGTTGTGGCTCCTGACGACGTCGGCGCTCGCGCTCCCGCTGACGGGCTCGGTAGCTGTCACTCCCTCTGCTGCCCATGCACGTCAGGGTCCGCACGCACGTGCATCAACCCGTCACCACGAATTCGACCTCGCCGGGTGACGCTCCTCTTGTGTCAAGCGGTGCTGAGGGCGGCTTCTCCGGTGGTCACCGGTATCGGCGAGACCAGTCGCAGGTGAGCGACTGCGGGTGGCGTCGGGTTGATGTGGTGGTAGATCTCGCGGGCGACGTAGCGCTTGAGGCAGCGCATGATGTCGCGTTTCGCCATGCCTTCGGCAGTGCGGCGGGTGACGTAGTCCCGGGTCGGTGGGTGGGTCTTCATCCGGACCAGGACGATGCGCCAGAGGGCGCTGTTGGCCTGGCGGTCACCGCCGCGGTTGAGTCGGTGGCGGTGGGTGTTGCCGGAGGAGGCCTGCACGGGGGAGGCGCCGCAGAGGGCGGCGAAGGCCTGTTCGGTGACCAGTCGTTCGGGGTTGTCCCCGGCGGCGACCAGGAGGGCGCCGGCGGTGTCGGGGCCGACTCCGTGGGCGGCCAGCAGCGCGGGGTGGGCGGCGGTCAGGATCGTCTTGAGGTGGGCGTCCAGGCCCTCGATCTCGGCGTCGAGGTGCTGGATGCGGCGTGCCAGGGCGCTCATGGCGTACTTGGCGGCCGCGCTGGGGGTGGTGAGCTCGCCGGGGCGGAAGCGGGCGGCGGTGGCGATCAGCTGGGCGTAGCGCAGCTTCTTGACGGTGTCGCGCAGGTCGTCGGGAGCAGTGTCGGCCAGGGCCTGGAGCTGCAGCAGGGCCTGGGTGCGCTGTTTGATCGCCGAGCGGCGGGCCACCCGGAGTTGGCGGGCCATCTCCACCGGTCCGGTGCCGGTCTTGGGCACCGTGCGGGCCCGGCCGGCCACGACGGCGCGGGCGGCTTCCTCGGCGTCGATGGTGTCGGACTTGCCGCGTCGGCGGCGGGCTTGGCGGTTGGGCCGGTCGACCTCGACGACGTGCACGTCGCGGGTGGCCAGCCAGCGGGCCAGGCCACCGCCCCAGCAGCCGGTGCCCTCGATGCCGACGGCGGCAAGCTGCCCGTGGGCGCGAAGGAACCGCAGCAGCGCCTTGAACCCGGCGGTGGTGGTGGGGAAGGTGTCGCTGGCCAGGACCCGGCCGAGGGGGTCACAGACCGCGGCGACGTGGATGTGCTTGTGGGTGTCGACTCCGCCGATCACCGCACCGGGGGGCCATTCGGGGCGCTCGAGGTGGTCGCGGACGTGGCGTTCTGCCAACCTGGACATCGCCGTTCCTCTTCTGCTGCAGGGCGGATGAGAGGTGCGGCACGCACGGCCGGGACGGCGGACAGGACACTGAGTGGGCCTGGTCGCACAAGCTCCTCTGAAGTCACCCCGCCCGACCGGTCGTGCCGCAGACACCGGGGCCGGAGCAGCCGACGGGTCACCTTCCAGACAGCCCGAGGGCGTCAGCAAATGTGGGAGTCAGACCGCCGCGATCCCGGTGTCCTTGGCCCGCAGCCTGCCCCCGGAGAGACCGACCGCGGTAGCCCCATCCCATCAGTGAGCTCCTATGTGTCAACGCTGGTCGGGCGTAGCGTCCGGTTCGGCGGTGGGTGCGGTGGACTGGCCGTAGCGAAGATCAGGTTCGGGACTGCAAGCCTGTCGCGCAGCTGGCTTCGGCCGTAGAGACGCGTCCCGTTTGCCGCTGCCGCACTCACCGTCCCGGTGCGGCGGCGCCGGCCAGCTCCGGTAGCGGGTGAGCCGCGAGGTCGTCCTGCAGGGTCTTGTAGACGACGTCGGAGAGTCGTCGTTTGAGGCAGCGCAGGGCTTCCCGGCTGGTCTTCCCTTCGGCGCGTTTGCGCAGGTAGTAGGCCCGGCCCTCGGTGTCGGCGCGGATCTGGGTGATCGCGATCGTGTAGAGCACCCGGTTCAAGGTTCGGTTGCCTGAGCGGTTGAGCCGGTGCCGGGTGGTGCGCCCGGAGGAGGCCGGGATGGGGGCGGTGCCGTTGGCGGCGGCGAAGGCGTGCCGGGAGCGGTAGCGGCGGATGTCGGCGACCTCGCCGAGGATGGTGGCCGCGCCCACCGGGCCGACGCCGTAGAGGTCGGTCAGCCCGGTCTCGACCTCGGCGATCGCGGTGGTGATCAGCCCGGTGAGGTCCCGGATCTCGGCGGTGAGCTGGGCCAGGCGGATCAGCCGGCGGCGGGTCAGCTGCGCCCGCACGCTGGTGTCGCCGTCGAGCAGGTCTTGCGCGGCGGTGAGGAACGTCGGGGCGGTCAGCCGGGGGATGGTGGCCTGGTAGCCGGGCAGCAGGCCGTGCAGCTCGGAGTGGGTGCGGTTGGCCAGCGCGGTGCGCTCGGCCACCAGCTGGGCGCGGTAGTCCGCCAGCGCCCGCAGGTCCGCGGCCACGCCGATGGCCAACCGGACCGCCGGCAGCCCGGCCTCGCGGGCGGTGATCCGGGCGATGGCGACCGCATCGACCGGGTCGGTTTTGCCCTGCCCGGGCCGGCCCGAGCGTTCCCGGCTGGTCAGGCTCGGTGGTACTTCCACCACCTCCAGCCCGCCGGTGAGCACGAGGCGGACCGCGGCACCGCGGCCGTAGTTGCCCGAGCCCTCGATGCCCACCCGGGTCACCGTGTGCTCCTCCAGCAGCAGTTCCAGAGCGTCGAAGCCGGCCTCGGTGTTGGCCAGCTCAGTGACCACCGCCGGGCGGCCGGTGTCATCGATGACCGCGACGGCGAGGGTGTCTTTGTGGGTGTCGATCCCGGCGAGCATGCGTCTCCATCCCGGTCCAGCGAGCTGGCGAACCGCCGGTGCCCGGGCGCAGCGCATGCATCTGCGGGCCGCCGTGAGCCCATGCTCCTATCAAGCGTCAGCCGCCCGGACCTCGGCGAACGTCACCGGCGGGCACTCACTACGAAGGCCACGACAGAACACGGCGGGCAGCAAAAGGTCGAGCCTCGCCGGTGACGCCCGCGAGCACCCCGCCTCGGTGACGGAGCCCGTCTATTACCGCAGATGCAAGAGGTGTGTCGGTCGTGATCTCGTCCGTTGTCCGGGCGATGGCGGGGGCGTGCGCTGGACGTTGAAGGCCGTCACGGGGCGTCGGCAGGCCGGGTCGCCGCTGGGTTGCTCGGGGCCGTTGAGGCAGCGGCCGTAGGCGGGCCTCACCTGCCGGGGACGGCGCGGCGGCGTTCTCGTTCAGAGAGCCCACCCCAGACGCCGAACCGTTCCTCATGGGTGAGCGCGAACTCCAGGCACTGGCGCTGCACGGTGCACGCGGCGCACACCCTCTTCGCCGTCCGGGACGACTGACCCTTGTCCGGGAAGAAGGCCGACGGGCCGATCTCGACACACAGAGCGTCATCCCGCCAGGAGGCGGACGTCGCCACTTCCGATCGGTGCCTCAGCTCCATCGGCCAAGGTCACGTTCCGACCGGTCCCGCCGGCTCGCGATCATCCAGCTCGCTCCGGGCTGCGTCGCAGACACGTACGGTCCTGCAGGCGGAGCTCCCAGGACTGCGTCCTGGCATGGACCGTGGTGACGTGCCGACCGCTCGAACGTCGGACATCGGCTGCGCATCATCGCCCGGGGCCAGTGACGGCAAGTCTCAGCATGAGCCGTCCAGTTCCTCGGGCAGACCGCCGACGTCGTCGACGAGGGTGGTGATGGTCGAGCCGACGGTCCGCAGCGCGGCGACCGAGGGATCCGCCGTGGCGGTGTCGAGGGCATCGCCGATCGCGGTGAGGTCGGTCTGCAGTCCCTCGACCTCCGGCTGGATCTGGTCGCCCCCCGCGTCGACCAGCTGACCAACGGCCGTGCCAACGGCGGACAACTCGGTTCGGAGGGCGCTCAGGCCGTCCTGCGTCACCTGGACCTGCGTCAGCTCGTCCACGGACGTCCGCAGCTTGTCGACTGCCGCGCACACGGGGGAGGCACTCGCGGCCGAGGACCCCGCAGTGGCCGAGCTCGTGGCTGCTGATGTGGAGGCGGCGGACGACTGAGCCGCGGAGTCGGGAGTGGAGTCGGAGCAGCCGGCGCTCACCGCCGCCGCGACTGCCAGTGCGCACACGCTCAGCTGCCGACGGGTCATGGCTTCCCCCTCACGCGCTGCGGCTCTGGTCGCGGCGGCTCGCCCACCGGCGCTGGACCGACCACCCGACGGCCCCGAGGGCGAGCCACGCGGCCGCAGCGATCACGGTCTCCGCGGTGGTGTCCGGGGTGCGCAGGAACTCCAGGCCGTCAGGCCATGCCCGTGCGGCACCGCTGAGCGCCAGCCCGGCACCACCGAAGGCGCAGATCCACACGAGCGCGGTGTCGTGCAGGTGCTGGGCGGCGAGCCCGGCCAGCACGGCGACGGCGAGGGTGAAGAGCACAGCGAGCAGCACGTTCCCGTCGTCGCCCTCGAGCAGGCCGAACAGCTTTGCGCCGATCACCCCGCCGGCAACGCCGCCGACCACCAGCAGCGCCGCCCGGAACACCAGGGTCGCCAGCACCCACGCCACCACGGCCGCGCACAGGGCGACGATGCTGATCACGCCGAGCGATCCGCCGAGCGACTCGGCCAGCAGCCAGCCCAACGCGAACCCAGACGCCAGTACCGCCAGGTGGATGGACGCCAGCCCGGCGAAGCACAGCAGCAGCCCGACGGCGAGCACCCCGACCCCGGTCATCGCTGGGCCGTCGCCCCTATGAGGGCGCGAAGCCTCTGCGTTCCACCAGCGGCCTGTGCACCCCGGCCGGTGGTCTTCTCCGTCACGATGTTCGCCCTCCGCTCGGCTGGGAACCGAGCCTCAGGTCGCGGCCGTCAGGCGGGCATCACCCCCAGCGGATGACCGGGTCGACCGCGGATGCCGTAGCGGGGGCTCCGGTAGCCGGTACTGCCTGAGGAACATCGTCGAGTTCGAGTCGGTGACGCGAGGGCGAGAAAGGGCAGCAGCTCGTCGAGCTCGGCGACCGGTGCACGAGCCCGCGGGGTGCCCTACCTACGCCGTTCACCCCGACCGGATGACGTCGATGGTGCCGAGAGTCGTCAACGTCCTCAGCACCGCGACTCAGGCCGGCGCCGAACCGCCGCCCACGTCCCCCGACCGGAAGCGAGGAACGATGACGGACACCAAGCCGCGCCCCGTGGCCGACTCGATCACCGCTGCCGCAGCGGCAACCGAGTCCGCGCTGCGCTTCGACGACCCGACCGACCTCGCCGACGCCCGCCGCGGGTTCGTCACCGCGCTCGTCCCGGGCCAGGTGCACGCCGCCGACGGGCGGGTCGTCTGGGACGCCGACGCATGGCAGCCAGTGCTGAACGGGCCGCGGCCGCCGTCGGCGAACCCCAGCCTCTGGCGGCAGGCCCAGTTGGTGGCGTTGCAGGGTCTCTACGAAGTCGTTCCGGGCACCTACCAGGTGCGCGGCCTGGACCTCTCGAACATGACGTTGGTCGAAGGACAGGACGGCGTGATCGTCATCGACCCGCTCATCTCCAGCGAGTGTGCGGCCGCTGCGCTGGCCCTCTACCGATCCGTACGCGGGGACCGGCCGGTCACCGCGGTGATCTACACGCACTGCCACGTCGACCACTTCGGCGGGGTACGTGGCGTGGTCTCTGAGGACGACGTTGCCAGCGGGCGGGTCCCAATCCTCGCGCCCGAGGGCTTCCTGGAGCACGCCGTGGACGAGAACGTCTACGCGGGGACGGCGATGGCCCGGCGCGCCGGCTACATGTACGGCGCAGCCCTTCCGGTCGGGATGGAGGGCCAGCTGGGTGCCGGCCTGGGCATGACGACCTCAACGGGCACCGTCACCCTGATCCCTCCGACGCGTGAGGTGACCCACACCGGGCAGGAGGAGGTGCTCGACGGCGTTCGGCTGGTCTTCCAGGTCACGCCGGGGACCGAGGCTCCTGCGGAGATGAACTTTCTGTTCCCCGACACCGGGGCGCTGTGCATGGCCGAGAACGCCACGCACACGCTGCACAACCTGCTCACCCTGCGCGGCGCAGTCGTCCGTGATCCCCGGATCTGGGCCGGCTACCTGACCGAGGCCATCGACCTGTTCGGTGACCGCACCGAAGTCGAGTTCGCCTCCCACCACTGGCCGACGTGGGGGCGGGACCGAGTCGTCGAGTTGCTCTCGGTGCAGCGCGACCTGTACGCCTACCAGCACGATCAGACGCTGCGACTGATCAACCGCGGACTCACCGGCGCCGAGATCGCCGAGACGCTGGAGCTCCCCCCGGCGCTGGAGAGGGCATGGAACGCCCGCGGCTACTACGGCTCGATCAGCCACAACGTGAAGGCCATCTACCAGCGGTACATGGGCTGGTTCGACGGAAACCCCGCGCACCTGTGGCCGCATCCTCCCGAGGCGGCCGGGCGGCGCTACGTGGAGCTGGCCGGCGGACCGGAGCGGCTGCTGGCCAACGCGCACCAGGCCTACGACGCCGGTGACTTCCGCTGGGCTGCGGAGGTCACCAGCCATCTCGTGTTCGCCGATCCCGCCCACACCGAGGCCCGGGAGCTGGAGGCTGCTGCGCTCGAGCAGCTCGGGTTCGGTGCCGAGAACGGCACCTGGCGCAACTTCTTCCTCACCGGCGCCACCGAGCTCCGCGGGGCGAGTGCAGTCACGCCGACCGAGACGGCTTCCGCCGACGTCATGGCCGCTCTGACCCTGCCCCAGCTGTTCGACAGCGTCGCCATCCGGGTGGACGGGCCACGCGCGTGGGACGAGCGGCTGAGCATCGACTGGGAGTTCACCGACACCGGCGACCACTACCGCAGCACCCTGGCCAACGGCGTCCTCGTCCACGGCCCTGGACCCGCGCGTGACGCGGCCGACGCCAGAGTCAGGACCACCCGCGCGGCTCTGCTGGCGCTCCTCGGTGGAGCTGCTCCCGGCGACCTCACCGAGGCCGGGGATCTGGCCGTCGACGGCGCCGCCGACACCCTCGACCGGCTGACCGGCGTGCTGGAGGCACCCGACCCCGGGTTCGCGATCGTCCTGCCGTGAGATCGGACCCCGGCGACACCTCCCGGGGCCCGGGTCGCGACCGTCAGTGGGTGGGACATGGGTGACGTCGTCGGTGAGGTGCTGCCTCTGGCGGTCGGGGTGGCGATCTCCCCGATACCGATCATCGACGTCATCCTGATCGGCACGGGACTGGGCGGCCTGCTGTGAACTCGCACGACCGCATCGAGGCGGTTCCGTCCTCCGGCCCCGCCCGACGGCGCAACCCGCTGGTCTTCGCTTCGCTACGGGGCTACCGGATCGGCTGGCTCCGCGCTGATCTGGTGGCGGGCCTGACGGTGTGGGCGGTGCTGGTGCCCGAGTCGCTGGCCTACGCGACCATCGCCGGGGTCCCGCCGGTCGTCGGGCTGTACGCCGCGGTGCCGGCGCTGCTGCTGTACGCGCTGCTCGGGTCCTCCCGGCACCTGGTCGTGGCGTCGATGTCGGCGACAGCGGCGCTGTCGGCGGGGATCGTCGGTGACCTGGCCGACGGCGGCAGCGACCGGTACATCGCGCTGACCGCCGTGCTGGCGGTGGTCACCGGCCTGATGGGCATCGGCGCCGGCCTGGCCCGGATGGGCTTCCTCGCGTCGTTCATCTCCGAGCCGGTCCTCAAGGGCTTCATCGTCGGGCTGGCGCTGACCATCGTGGTCGGGCAGCTGCCGAAACTGTTCGGCGTACCGAAGGGGGAAGGCGACTTCTTCCGGCAGCTGGGCTCGGTGATCGTCCACCTCGGTGACACCGTCGTCCCGACGGCTGTCGTGGGCGCGGTCAGCCTGCTGCTGGTGCTCCTGCTGCGCCGCTGGCTGCCGCTGGTCCCCGGCTCGCTGGTCGTGGTGCTGCTGGGCATCGCCGCCGTCGCTCTGCTCGACCTCGACGACCGTGGCGTGGCCATCGTGGGTCACATCGACTCGGGCCTGCCGAGCCTCGGCCTGCCCGACGCCGGGGCGACCGACTACCTGACCCTGGTCGGCTCCGCCGTCGGCGTGCTGCTCGTCGGATATGCAGAGGGCCTCGCAGCGGCGAAGACCTATGCCGCCAGAGCCGGCTACGACGTCGACCCGAACCGGGAGCTGCTCGGCCTGGGCGCGGCCAACCTCGGCGCCGGCCTCGCCTCGGGCATGGTGGTCAACGGCAGCCTGTCCAAGACCGCGGTCAACGGGGGCGCCGGTGCCAAGAGCCAGCTGTCGGGCCTGACCGTGGCTGCCCTGACAGTGGTCACGCTGCTCTTCCTGACCGGGTTGTTCGAGCAACTGCCCGAGGCGACCCTGGCTGCGGTCGTCATCGCGGCGGTGGTCGAACTGGTCGACATCCCGGCGCTGCGCCGCCTCTACCGGGTGTGGACCCCGCACCTGGGCGGCATCTACGGCTGGGCGGCCCGCGCCGACTTCCTCGCCGCTGTTGCCGCATTGCTGGGTGTGCTCGTCTTCGACACCCTGCCGGGGCTGTTCCTCGGCATCGCCGTGTCCCTGGTCCTGCTGCTCTACCGGTCCTCCCGACCACACATCGCCCGGCTGGCCCGCGGCTCCGATCGCGGTGCGTGGCTGGACCTGGACCGCCACCCCCACCTGGCGACCGATCCCGCAGTGCTGGTCGTACGGGTGGAGGCCGGCCTGTTCTTCGCCAACGCCGACCACATCCGCGACACAGTCCGCGACATGTGCACCGCGAGCACGCGCGTCGCCGTCCTCGACGCCCAGACCGCACCCTTCATCGATGTGAGCGGCACCGAGATGCTCACCCAACTCGCCCACGACCTCGCCCGTGTGCACGTCACCCTGGCGGTCGCTCACCCCGTCGGCCAGATCCGCGACGTGCTCCGCCGCGCTGCCGACAGCGTCGGCGCCACCATCGCCATCTCCCCCGACATCGACACGGCGGTGCAGCAGCACCACCTCGGCGGGGACGGGGGGAGGCCCGACGGATCACCGCACGACGTCGGCCCGTAGAGCGCCGAGCCGGTCGCGGCTGCGGTGCCGCGGAGTCACCCGCAACGGACGCGGCGCCTCCCGCCCGCCGACGGCAGGCTGGGGCCGTGACCGATGAGCCGACCGGCGACACGGCCGGGACTGGGCCGCCCGTGTCTGCTGTGCCGCCGGTCTCCGCGCCGCGGGTCGTCGGCGCCGACATCGACCGGATGACCGAACGGCTCTTCCTGCGCGAGGCCAGGGCGAGGTCGGCGTTCTGGGTGCTCCTGCTGCTCGCCGCGGTGATCGCGGCGGCTGGGGTCGTCGCCGATTCGGTGGCGACGGTCATCGGCGCGATGATCGTCGCGCCGCTGATGACGCCGATCCTCGGGACGGCGCTTGCCGTCGTGCTGTCGGATCGTCGCCAGTTGATGACCAGCGTGGGGTTCGTGCTCGCCGGTGCGCTCGCCGTGGTGGCGGTCGGATGTCTCCTCGGGCTCGCCGTCGACGGTCCGGTCGTCGCAGAGACCAACGACCAGGTGGCCGGCAGGGTCAGCCCCAAGCTCATCGACCTCATCAGCGCGCTGGCCACCGGCGGCGTGGGCGCCTTCGCTCTCGTGCGGTCGGATGTCTCGGACGCCTTGCCTGGCGTGGCGATCGCCATCTCGCTCGTGCCACCTCTCGCGGTCGTCGGGCTGACGCTGGAATCCGGCGAGCCCGGCCAGTCGCTGGGCGCCCTCCTGCTCTTCGGCACCAACGTCACGGCGATCATCGCGACGGCGACCGGGCTGCTGCTGGCCTGCCGGGTTCGCGCGGTCGCGCTTGACGCAGGCCGGGACGTCGGACGGTTGAGCGCCCGCACGCTCGTGGTCGTCGCTGGGCTCGTGGTGCTCGTCGCGATCCCTCTGGGCGTGGGCAGCTACCACGTCATCACCGAGCAGCGCATGACCATCGCGGCCCGTCCCGTCGCCGAACGGTGGGCAGCAGCCGAGGGATGGGACGTGGCGGGCGTCGCGTACGTACAGGGTCGCCTGCAGATCGCCGCCGTCGGTCCTGCGCCGACGCCGGACCCCGATTCGCTTCGCGCGGAACTGTCGGAGGCAGGCCTGGCCGGCGTCCCTGTGCGCCTCTCTCTCGTGGTCGGTGGAACACAGGACCTGCCCGCACCTGCCGACTGATGGAGCTCACGGAGGGCTTCCCCCGCAGCGGGTGAACGCGCCGCCGGGCCGCCATCGCTCCGGCGCACGCTCGAGCGCGCGTCCGCGACGTCGTCTGCGCAGCCGGCCCGGTCTGCCGGTGAGCAGATGCCGTCCGCCCTGACGCTCACCCGCCGCGAGTGACGGCAAGGGAGCGGTGCGCAGTCAGGCTTCGACGGATCGGAACGACGTGAGGGCGGCGTATCGCCCAGGGTCCGACGTGCAGGCCCATGTTCGACCGGTCCCGACATCGCAGGAGGACGCCACGGGCACTCTCATGGTCTGGGAGTTCGACTCACCCGCTGCTGCGGAGGACGCCATCCCCACCCTGCAGCACCGTGCTGGACAGGAGCTGGACGAGGTCTGCGACGCGGCGACGGTCTCATGGGACCCGGGTGGGGAGAAGCCGAAGACCCGTCAGCTCCGGGACCTCACCGGAGCCGGGGCGCTGGGGGGCATGTCCTGGGGGACGCCGTTCGGGCTGATCCTCGTCGTGCCCCTGCTCGGGGCCGCCCTCGGCGCGGCTACGGGGACGGTCGGCGGCGCGCTGACCGACGTGGGCATCGACGACGACGTCATCCAGGACGTCCGGCAGCAGGTCACTCCCGGTAGCTCTGCGCTCGTCGTCATGGCCTCTGACGCCGGGCAGGACGAGGCCCACGATGCCTCTGCGGAGCAGCACCCGCCGCTGCTGCGCACCAATCTGTCGACAGATCAGGTGGACGCCCTGCGCACGGTGTTCGCCGCGTGACCTGGGCAGGGGCGGAGCTGCCGCGCGCCCGGCGAGCACCGGACGTCGGCGGTCATGGCAGAGCCTGACCGTCCCCCCGGGCGAGGGCCGAGCCGCCTCTCTCGACTGCGGCGCCACGGCGCCGGTCTACGAACGCGGGGACTGCGGGTGGACCGTCGCGGCCTGGGCAAGGACGCCGTATCCGGGATGGTCCTGGGCGTGGAGAGCGTGCCGGACGGGTTGGCCAGCGGACTGCTCGCCGGCGTCAACCCGTTGGCCGGCCTCTACGGGTACCTGTACGGGATGGTCGGCGCGGCCTTCCTGACCGGCACGACGTTCATGGCCGTGCAGGCAACGGGGGCCATGGCACTCGTCGTCGCGGACGTCGACCTCGCGTCCTACCAGGATCCGGCCAGGGCGCTGTTCACCCTGGCCGTGCTCACCGGCTTCGTGATGATCCTGGCCGGCGTCCTGCGGGCCGGCACGCTGCTGCGCTTCGTCCCCACGGCGGTCATGACCGGGTTCGTCACCGCTGTCGGGCTCAACATCCTGCTGGGCCAGCTGGCCAACTTCACCGGCTTCGAGTCCGATGCCGGCAACCGGGTCCTGCGCGCCCTCGACCTGGTGCTGCACCCGTGGGGGGTCGACGTCTGGGTGCTGACGGTGGGCGTGGTGACGACGGCGGCGATCGTGCTGCTGCAACGGACACCGTTGCGCTCCCTGGGGCTCGTCGTCGCCATCGTGCTGGGCTCCTTGCTGGCCGCGGGTCTCGACCGCTGGGGGCACGACGTCCCGCTCGTGTCCGACCTCGCCGACATCCCGAACTCGCTCCCCGGCCCGGTCCTGCCGGACCTCAGCGACACTGCGTCGCTCTCCTTGGCGGCCGTGTCACTGGCCTTCGTCGGGCTCGTGCAAGGCGCTGCGATCTCTGCAGGCATCCCGAATCCTGATGGGGCCCGGGGCGATCCGAACCGGGACTTCGTCGGTCAGGGCGCCGGGAACCTCGCTGCCGGTCTGTTCCAGGGCATGCCCGTCGGCGGGTCGATGTCGGCGTCGGCGCTGCTGGTCGCCAGTGGTGCCCACAGTCGGCTGGCGCTGGTGGTGGCCGCGGGGGTGATGGCGGTGACCGTGCTGCTGTTCGCCGACGTCGTCGGCCTGGTCGCCATGCCCGCCTTGGCGGCGCTGCTCATCGTGGTCGCCGTCGGGACGATCAAACCGGCGGCGGTGCTGTCGGTGTGGCGGACCGGGCCTGTGCAGGCTGCGCTGATGGGCGTCACGCTGGTGCTGACCTTGCTCGTTCCGCTGCAGTACGCGGTGCTCGTCGGCGTGGGCCTGGCCATCGTGGCGTTCGTCGCCCAGCAGTCGAACCGGCTGACCGTCCGGCGGCTCGTGCCGTCACCGGATGGCCGGATGCGCGAGTGCGACGCCCCTCGCACCCTGCCCGCGGGGACGGTGACCGTGCTGCAGCCGTACGGCAGCCTCTTCTTCGCGAGCGCGCCGGTGTTCCGCGCCCAGCTCCCGCGAGTGGACGACAGCAGTGCGCCCGCGGTCGTCGTGCTCCGGTTCCGCGGTGTCGATCAGTTCGCGCTGTCCATCATCGACGTCCTGCGTGGCTACGCGGGGGAGTTGAGTGCCGTCGGCTCGCGCCTCGTGCTCGTCGTGAGCAGCGACCGGGCGGTCCGCCAGCTCGAGGACGTCGGACTGGCAGCGCAGCTCGGCACGCACGGGGTCTACCGGGGCTGGGAGTGGCTGGGAGAGGCCGTACGCCGCGCCTACCAGGACTCGCAACAGTGGATCGAGCACGGACGGGGCGACGGAGCCGGATGAGGCGACGCTGACGAGTCCGGTCCACCGGTGGACACCGCCGGATGGCGCGGAACACCGACGCGGTCGGATTGCCTGCTGCGGGGGCCCCGGACAGTCGCTCGTGCCGCCGCTTCTCTCATCCGTTGTGGATGACGCACACCTCGCTCGAGCGGACGCAGGCTGCACGGCGTGGCGTCCAAAGCGCGGCCGACTGCGTTCGCACCGGGGCTGCCGCGCGGCGTCGTGGTACTGCTCGGCAGCGCAGGAGCCGTCGTGACGATCGCCGGCATCAGGGCCTTCGCCGACCTGCTGGGGCCGGTCTTCTTGGCACTCGTGCTCACCATCTCCGTGCACCCGACCCTCAGGCGGCTGCAGCGGCGGGGTTGGCCCAGGTGGCTGGCGGTCACCGTCACCACGTTGGCGGTCATCGGCTTCGTCCTGGCGCTCGCTCTGTCGCTGGCCCTCGCCGTGACCCGGCTGGCCACGCTGCTGCCGACCTATGCGGACCGCTTCGCGGAACTGCTCGGCCAGCTGAACTCCACGCTGTCCCGGTGGGGGATCGGAGAGGAGCAGATCGCCACCGCGCTCGACCGGATCGACCTCGGCGCGCTCGCGTCCCTTCTCGAGAAGCTGGTCGCAGGCCTGGCGGGGGCACTGTCCAGCGTGCTGTTCCTGCTGTTCTTGTTGCTCTTCATGGGCGTCGACGCGGCCGGCTTCCCGGGCCGGTTACGCGCGGTCTCCACCACCCGCCCGGCGATCGTCACAGCCCTCGTCAGCTTCGCGGAGGGCACGCGCAGCTACCTCAACGTCAGCACCGTGTTCGGTCTCGTCGTGGCCGTGATCGACACGGCGGCGCTGTGGCTCCTGGGCGTCCCGCTGCCGCTGCTGTGGGGCCTGCTCTCCTACGTCACCAACTACATCCCCAACATCGGCTTCATCATCGGCCTGGCGCCGCCGGCCCTGCTTGCCCTGCTCGAGGGCGGACCACGGCTGATGCTGGTCGTGATCGTCGTCTACAGCGGAGTCAACTTCGTCATCCAGTCGGTGATCCAGCCGAAGTTCGTCGGCGACGCGGTGAACCTCTCACTTCCCCTGACCTTTCTCTCCCTGGTGTTCTGGACGGCCGTGATCGGGCCGGTGGGCGCCATCCTCGCCATCCCCCTGACGCTGCTGGCCAAGGCGCTTCTGGTGGACATCGATCCGAACACCCGCTGGCTGGCACACCTGGTCACCAGCAACGCCCCCGACGACCCGCCGGACGTCACGGCCACGGACGATGCACGGCCGTCGGTCGGCCCATCCGTGCGGAAGGCGCCGGCCGAGGCGCTCTCGGTCCACGAGGTGCCCAGGCAGGGGATCGACTGAGTGCTGGCGGCGATGCGGCCAGCCGTGCCCCGCTGAGGTGAGCAGGGCGTCTGGTCATCCGCGCCGGGTGATCCTCCGACGACGGAGCTCGACAAGCCTTGAGCACACGGCCCGCGGGGACGGCACCGGGCCGACAAGAGAACCGACGGTGGGGATGCACTGATGGCAGGAGTGATTCGCGCCTCCGGTGAGCGGGCCACCGGCATGCGCTACGAGTTCTTGCTGCCCGGCCGTGTGTCGGAGATGGTGTGCGACGCGTTTCCTGAGCTGACCACCCGGCCGAGCCCCACGGGGGGAACGGCGATGTTCGGCTCGGTCCGGGACAGCGCTCACCTGCACGGTCTGCTGGACCGCTTCCAGGCTCTCGGGCTCACCATCGTGGAACTCCGGCAACTGCCTGACTGATCGGCGATCAGAGCAGCCCTCGGTGCCGCGCCTTGGCGACCGCGTCCCGCCTGCCCGACGCCTCCAGCTTCTGGTAGATCGATCGCGCTTGCGTCTTGACGGTGTTGAGCGAGACCTGATGGCGCGCAGCGATCTCACTCAAGGTCATCTGTGCCGGCAGTTCGACGAGCAGCGCCAGCTCGCGAGGCGTCAGGGGCACGACCGAGTGGTCTGTCCGCTGCCCGGCGGCCGCTCGGATGCGCTGGACGAGCTCTTCCGAGCGGCCGAACCGGCCGGCTTCGTCGTCCAACAGGTCGACGACCCCGGCGACGTCCAGGAAGGAGCGCAGTGCACCGGTCTCCTCGGCCAGGTCCAATGCGGACCGGAGCGCTTCGTGGCGGCGGGCGTGCTGGCCAGCGCTCTCGGTGATCAGGGCCTCGATCAGCCAGGCCTGCTGCAGCGTCGTCGGGAACAGGCAGGGCGTGGTCTGGTCGAGGACCGGCCCGATGCGGTTGCGAGCGGCCTCGAAGCGCCCCCGAGCGAGGTGCTCGGAGGCGGCCAGGGTCGCCATCTCGCCGGGCGGACAGTCCAGGGCCGTCAACCGGCCCAGCGCCTCGCGGGCCCAGTCCAGGCGGCCGGCCAGCCACGCGCAGCGGTGTTCGAGGAATGCCAGGTGGGCGACCACGAGAGGGGAGAGGGACTTCTCGGCTGCGACGGCGACCTCCTTCCGCAGGAGACGGCACCCCACCAGCGGGTCGAGGCCGGCCTCGACATCCAGGATCGCCCGCAGCGCTCGCAGGGACACCAGGACCTCCGGACCCGCCCTTCCGTCGGCTGTCGTACCGGCGCGGTCGGTGAGCTGTCGTGCGGTCGTCGGCTCGAGCTGCTGCCGGGCCGCGTGGGCGGCGAGGAGCAGGGCGGCAGCCACCTCGTGGTGGTGCTCCCCGTCCGTCTCGGCCCCGATCCGGACGGTCTCCTCGGCCAGCTCCGCGACGTCGCGGAACCGACAGCGCGCCGCTGCCACGGCAGTGCGATGGGCGCTCACGCGCAGCAGCGCGTCCGGGTTCCCGTGAGCCTGGGCCAGTGAGCTGGACCTGGTGAGCTCGACATCAGCCTCATCGAAGCGGCCGGCCAGGAGCAGGACCCTGCCGCGCCCCAGCCCGAGCAGCAGACCGAGGTCGTCCTCCCGGTCGTCGAGCAGTGGAGCGGTGGCGTCCAGGACCGTCGGCGAGAGGTGGAGGTCGTACCGCACCCGGTGCAGGGCCAGCAACGCCTCGAGACACCCCTCCGCCGCCGAGGCGACCGCGTCGGGCGTCGCCAGGTCGTCATGGGAGTTGGCACGCGAGGTCGGCAGCGGCTCTCGGGTGAACTCATCGGACTCGAGCACGGCCAGGGCGTCCAGGCGTCGCACGGACGCATCGGCTCGCACCGCCTCCGTGCTCGTGCCGATCATCGTGTGCAGCGCGCGAGCCCGTCCCTCGGCCAACAAGCTCGGCCCGTGAGTGGTCACCAGTTCGACGGCCAAGGCGTCGTCCTCGGACTGGACGGCATGCTCGACCGCCCACGAGAGGTGACCGCCAACGGCGAACCACCGGGCGACGCGGGCGTGGGCCGTCCGGACCGCCGGGAGGTCCGTCCGCTGCAGCTGCGCCAGCAGGTAGCCCCGAAGCAGGGTGTGGATCCGGAACCAGCCGCCGGCCTGGGCAGGCGCCACGAGCACGTTGGCCCGGGACAGCTCCTCGAGCACGTCAGCCGCCGCGGGATCGCCGGTGATCTCCACCGCGAGCTCGGCAGTCAGCTGATGGGGGAGGGCACAGAGTCGGAGCAGGTGACGCTCCCGCACGTCCAGCCGCCGGAGGACCTCTGCAGCGAGGTAGTCCGCGACGGCTCGGTCGTCTCCCGCGAAACGGCGCACCGCCGCACCGGTGTCAGTGGCGTCGGCCAGGGCCAGTGCGGCCAGGCGTACGCCCGCCGCCCACCCTTCGGTCCGGTCCACGAGGAGGCTCAGCGATTCGTCGTCGAGCACGACGCTGTGGTGGACGAGCAGCTGGCGCACCTCGCTCCGGTCCAGGGCGAGATCGCTCGCATGGATCTCCCGCAGCGTGCCGGCGAGCCTGAGCCGGTGCAGAGCCAGTACGGGGTCACGGCGACTGGCCAGAACCAGGTGCAGGCCTTCGGGCATGGTCCGCAGCAGGGTGTCCAGGTCGGCAAGCACGCCGGGTGAAGAGACCTCCTGGAGGTCGTCGAGGAACAACCACAGGGGTGCTGTCGAGCGCTGGACGAGCCGATCGAGCTCCGCCAAGGGGGTGTGATGGGCCGCTGGGGACTCATCGAGATGGTCCGTCCCGTCCGCGGTGCTCCGGTCGGCTGTTCGAAGAGCTGCCTCCCGCACGGCCGCGAGCAGCGCCTGCCAGAACAGTGGCCGGTCGGCGTCCGTGCGGTCCAGTGACACCCACGCGACCGCGTCGCCCTGCTGTTCGCGGATCCGGGCCCAGCCCGACAACAACGTCGTCTTGCCAGCGCCGGCCGTGGCGCACACGACCGTCACCGGGGCCTCGGGCGGCCACTCGTCCAGCGCTTCCGACGGCACCGCCGGCGGGCGGAGGAACAGCCAGGTCCGGTCGATGACCGACCGGGGGAGCCGCGGACGGCGGAACTTCCCCGCAGGCATGCGCACGTCCACCGTGCCTCTCCTCGGGGCGATGTCCGCCCGAAGCCGATGGCGCCTGCCGCCCCGAGGTCTGAGGGCCTTCACGTCCTGATCGACTTGCTCGTTCCGGTACCAACTGTGCTCATTCGGTGGCGCTCGCGCCTCACCCACGACGGGTGACAGGACACGTCAGCCACTCGCTGTGAGGGGCGTCCGGACGTGACGACGTCCGGCCGTCGGCGCCTGACGGTGGTGATGGTCGCCGCCTCCCAGGGCCGGTGACGCGCCTGATGAGAACGGGTCATGCCCCCATGGCAGGGGTCACTCCCATCGCCTGACGCAGGTCATGGGTGTCGACGGGGAGCCAGTCGCTGTCACCGATCCCGCTCGCGTATCGCCTGTTCCGAGAGCGCCTGCTTGTCCGGCTCGGGCGGTGGGGTCAGGGATGTGGTCGGCGGCGAGGGGGTCTCATGGCAGGACACGGCTCGTCGGCCAGTCAGCGGGTGATGCGGGCGCGGATGGCGGCCCACCACCTGCACGCCACCATTGCAGATCCGGCAGCGCACACGGCCCCTGCGCGCGCCGCGTTCCTCTCCCGCTTCGAGCGCGAGGTCGACCCTGAGGGTGTGCTCGATCCTCGCGAGCGAGCCCGTCGGGCACAGCATGCGCGGGAGGCGTACTTCACCCGGCTGGCCCTCGCCTCCGCCCACGCCCGTGGCGCCCGTCGCGCCGACCCATCCGGGGTCCGGTCAGCCTCCAGTGACCTCAGTTAGCGGCTCGTGGATCCCAGTAGCGGCGAGATCTGAGCATCACCCTCACAAGCGATCACCCAGGCCAAGGCGGCGGTGTGCCTCACGGGCGCGCTCGTCGGCCATGGATGCGCCGTAGCGGCGCAGCATCTGCGGTGACTTCCAGCCCATCAGCCGCATGAGGTCGGTCTCGCCTCCGTTAGCGGACAGCCACTCGTGGGCGGCTGTGTGCCGGAACTGGTGCGCGTGAAGCCCGGAGACCCCAACTGCGTCGCCCCGCCGGCCGAGCATCTGGCCCACTCCGCCCGACGACAGCGGTCCGCGGTTCTTCTCCGCCAGCCACAAGTCGGCTCTGTGGGCCTGCGGCTCCCGGGCCCGGACACGAAGGTAGCGGCCGAGCGCCAGACCGGTCTGCTGTCCGAACGGGAGCGCGCGCGGACGCCGTCCCTTGCCGAGGACGTGGACGACGTCGCTGTCGAAGTCGACGTCGGCCACGGCAAGACCGGACACCTCGGACAGCCGGCCACCGGTGTCCAGCAGCAGCCGCATGATCGCGGTGTCCCGCCGGTCGACGAAGGAGTTGCCCTTCGCGCCGGCCAGCAATGCCCGCAGTTGCGCCTCGCTGAGCACGGGCACCGGCTTCTCCGGGACGATCGGCGGCTTCATCCGCTCCATGGGGGAGCGGTCGATCTCCTCCTCGTCCAACAGCCACTTCATGAACTGTTGTAGGGCGCGGTACGTGACGTTCGCCGTCGATGCCGACCGCGTCTCGACCAGGTGACCGATGTAGCCCTCCACCTGCCGCCGGGTCAGTTGCCGCGGCGCCGGCAGCGAGCGTTCCTGCTCGAGGTGGTTGACGAGCCCGACCGCCGCGCGACGGTAGATCGTCTGGGTGTTGAGCGCGCGGTTGGTGCCCTTGAGATGCCGCACGAAGTCGCGGATCAGCGACTCCCAGGTCTCCTGCATCGCCGCAAGTTGTCTGCTGACTGAGCGCTGTGCCAGAGCTCTGTGTACAAGCTTCACGGAGTCCTTGCTGGTCAGCGCCGGGTAGTGCGCCCGGCAGGGATCGAACCTGCGACCAAGTGCTTAGAAGGCACCTGCTCTGTCCACTGAGCTACGGGCGCTCGCGGTGCCGATCATCGCACCACAGCGCCTCGCACGGCCGTAGCGGAGACGACGGGGGACGGGGCGCCGTCGTCCACAGCCGGGGCGTCGCTCCACAACCGCGGCGCAGGCCTGTCCGGCGGAGGCCCGGCGCTGGACGGTGGTCGCACCCCGGCAGCTGGCCGGGTCCCACCGCCAGAGGAGCACCGTGAACGAGACACCCCTCCACGTCGTCGGCAACGTCGTCGACGTGCCGCGCCACACCCGGACCGCCAACGGGTCGGTCACCAACTTCCGCATCGCGTCGTCGTCCCGCCGCTGGGACGACGAGACCAAGGGCTTCGTCGACGGCGCCAGCCTCTTCGTCGACGTCGCCTGCTGGGGTGAGCTGGGCGGCAACGTCGTCCGCAGCATCAGCAAGGGCGACCCGGTCGTGGTGGTCGGCAACCTGCTCACCGAGTCCTGGGACAGCGACTCCGGGCGGCGCAGCGCCAACCGGATCAAGGCCGTCGCCGTGGGGCTGAACCTGGCCCGCGGCTGGTCGGAGTTCACGCGGCCCGCCCGTGCCGGTGCCGTCCCCGACCTGGCGCCGCCGGAGGACGCACCGCCCGCCGAGGACCCCTACGCGGACCGGTCGACGGACTACATCGAGGGGGAGCGGACGTTGCACCTGACGGACTCCGACGTCAGCGGCGACCGCGAGGCGGTGCCGACGCCGGCGTGAGCCTCCCCGGCTGGGAGGATCGGAGTCGAGAACGCAGGGGGCGGGGCCGGAGTCGCGGCGCGGCCGCCCCGCCCCGCCCCCACTCGCGACCTGACGGAAGGCTCGAACCCCCAGTGGCCCAGTACATCTACTCGATGGTCCGTGCGCGCAAGGCGCACGGCGACAAGGTGATCCTCGACGACGTCACCCTGGCGTTCCTGCCCGGCGCCAAGATCGGCGTGGTCGGCCCGAACGGCGCCGGCAAGTCCACGGTCCTCAAGATCATGGCCGGTCTGGAGACCGCCTCCAACGGCGACACCGTGCTCGCCCCCGACGCCACCGTCGGCATGCTCCAGCAGGAGCCGCCGCTCAACGAGGACCTCGACGTGCGCGGCAACGTCGAGGAGGCCGTCGCCGACCTCCGCGCGGCGCTGAACCGCTTCGAGGAGGTCAGCGCGGCGATGGGTGAGCCCGACGCCGACTTCGACAAGCTGCTGAGCGAGCAGGGCGAGCTCATGGAGGTCATCGAGAACGCCGACGGCTGGGAGCTCGACGCCCGCATCGAGCAGGCCATGGACGCGCTGCGCTGCCCGCCCGGCGACGCCGACGTCCGGGTGCTGTCCGGTGGTGAGCGGCGCCGCGTGGCGCTGTGCAAGCTGCTGCTCGAGGCGCCGGACCTGCTGCTGCTCGACGAGCCCACCAACCACCTCGACGCGGAGAGCGTCGCGTGGCTGGAGCAGCACCTGGAGAAGTACGCCGGCACCGTCATCGCCGTCACCCACGACCGGTACTTCCTGGACAACGTCGCCGAGTGGATCCTGGAGCTCGACCGCGGCCGCGCGTACCCCTACGAGGGCAACTACTCCACCTACCTGGAGACCAAGGCGACCCGACTCAAGGTCGAGGGCGCCAAGGACGCCAAGCGCGCCAAGCGGCTGCGCGAGGAGCTGGAGTGGGTGCGCTCGGGCGCCAAGGCCCGCCAGGCCAAGAGCAAGGCCCGGCTGGCCCGCTACGAGGAGATGGCCGCGGAGGCGGACAAGTTCCGCAAGCTGGACTTCGAGGAGATCCAGATCCCGCCGGGCCCGCGGCTGGGCAGCATCGTCATCGAGACCAAGCACCTGACCAAGGGCTTCGGTGACCGCGTGCTCATCGACGACCTGTCGTTCACCCTGCCGCGCAACGGCATCGTCGGCGTGGTCGGTCCGAACGGCGCCGGCAAGACGACGCTGTTCAAGATGCTCGTCGACCAGGACAAGCCCGACGACGGCGAGGTCAAGGTCGGCGAGACGGTCAAGATCAGCTACGTCGAGCAGAACCGCAGCGGCATCGACCCGGCGAAGAGCCTGTGGGAGGTCGTCTCCGACGGGCTGGACCACATCAAGGTCGGCAACGTCGAGATGCCCTCGCGCGCCTACGTCTCCGCGTTCGGGTTCAAAGGCCCGGACCAGCAGAAGAAGGCCGGCGTCCTCTCCGGCGGTGAGCGCAACCGGCTGAACCTGGCGCTGACCCTCAAGCAGGGCGGCAACCTGCTGCTGCTCGACGAGCCGACCAACGACCTGGACGTCGAGACCCTCACCAGCCTGGAGAGCGCCCTGCTGGAGTTCCCCGGCTGCGCCGTGGTCGTCAGCCACGACCGGTGGTTCCTGGACCGGGTGGCGACGCACATCCTCGCCTACGAGGGTGAGTCGAAGTGGTTCTGGTTCGAGGGCAACTTCGCCGACTACGAGAAGAACAAGGTCGAGCGGCTCGGCATCGACGCCACCCGCCCGCACCGCGCCACGTACCGGAAGCTCAGCCGGGACTAGAAGGACCCCGCTGCCCCCCACGCCTCGTACCTCGGCGCGGGCCCCTGCAGCGGGGCCGTTCCACGGCCTCACCGTCGGCCGGTCGGAGCCCTTTGCTCCGGCCGGCCGTCGGTGTCTCAGCGCGGGGTGAAGCGGGCGACGAAGCGGCGCTGGCCCGGGGTCTCCACCGCGCGCGGGCGGTAGTGCGCGCGGACGAACCCGACCGCCTCCGCCGGCGGCACCCCGTCCAGCACGGCCAGGCAGGCCAGCGCCGTCCCGGTCCGGCCGGTGCCACCGTGGCAGGCCAGCTCGACCCGCTCCACCGCCGAGCGTCCCCACACCTCGAGCAGGGCTGCGCGCAGCTGCGCCGGGTCGGCCGGCAGCCGGAAGTCAGGCCAGCGCACCCAGCGCTCCTCCCACGGCACCGGCTCCGGCCGCCGGCCCAGCAGGTAGACCCCGAGGTCGGGCACCGGGCCCGCCGGCAGCGGCGCCCCTCGTCCGCGCCCGCGCACCCGGCGCCCCGACGGCAGGGTCAGCACCCCCGGCGCGGTCGGCTCCCACCCTCCGTCCATGCCGGCGAGGGTAGGGCCGCGTGCAGCCCCGGAGCGGCCCGTAGGGCAGGGTGGCCGCCGTGAGGCACACCGTCGCCGTCCCGATGCGCTGGTCGGACATGGACGCCTACCAGCACATCAACAACGTGGCCTTCCTCGGCTACTTCGAGATGGCGCGGGTGGACCTGTTCTTCGACCAGCCCACCCACGACGAGAAGACCGGCCTGCGCCGCGGCATCGTCGTCGCCTCGCACGAGGTCACCTACAAGCGGTCGGTGGTCTACGACGCCGAGCCGCTCAAGGTGGAGATCTGGGTCTCCGGCATCCGGGCCGCGGCCTTCACCTGCCATTACGAGCTGTTCGACCACGGCCAGCTGGCGGTCACCGGCAGCACCCTGCTGGTCCCGGTCGACTTCGCGCTCAACCGCCCCCGCCGCCTCACCCCGGCGGAGAAGGTCTTCCTCACCAAGTACCTCGACGACTGACCCCCGGCCGGGTTCGGCGCCGGACCCCCACCAGGTTTCCGCGCCGAAACCAGCGCGCATTCGCGCGGGCAAGCGCGGGGAGGTCAGTCGGGGAGAGCGACGATGCGGGGGACCGGGCGGTCGGCGCCGACCGGGGCGCCGCGGTCGGCGGCCTCCTCGTCCGGCACCAGCCGGACGACGTCGCCCTCGGCCACCGTCCCGCCGACGAGCACCGCGGCGTTGACCCCGCCGCGGGCCGCCAGGGCCTTCACCAGCTTCCAGCCGGTCAGCTGCTCCAGGTGCCGGCACGGCGGGCAGCGCTTGGTGCCGAACGCCAGCACCTCACCGACCGCGAAGTACCGGCCGACCAGCGAGGGCAGCGCGATGCCGGCGGTGACCAGGTTCCGCCGGGTCGCGCCCGGGGTCAGCGGGACACCGACCTCGCGCGCCACCGCCGCCACCTCGTCGGCGTCGATCAGCGTCAGCTGCTTCTCCTGCAGCGGGTAGCCGGCCCACGTGCCGCCCCCGTCCGCGTAGCGGTCACCCTCCAGCCCGACCCCGGCCAGCGCCCGGACCGACGCCGACCGCACCATCGGCGCCGCGGCCGCCGGCGCCGTCCAGATCTCCCGCACCCGGCCGGTCACGACCGCCGCCACGCCACGCGCGGTGGTGGCTCGACGTCGGCACCCCGGGCGTCGAGCGCCTCGCTGACGTCGTGGGCCATCTGCAGCGCCTGGACCAGCAGCGGGGCGACGGTGGTCCGCAGCGCGCGCACTCCCCGGGCCGAGCCGCCGCGGGCGGCCTGCGCGGCCCGGATCCGGTCGGCGCGCTCGGTGAGCACCGGGATGAAGCGCAGCGCCAGGGTCACCGCCAGGCCCACCCGCGCCGGCCGGACCCCGACCAGCTGCAGCGGCGCGCACAACCGCTCGATCACGGCGACCATCTCGCTCACCCGGGTCGTCGCGGTCACCACTGCCGCGGCCAGCACCAGCGTGAGCAGCCGGAGCGCGACGTGCACGCCGGTGAGCAGCTCGGTGGTCACCGCGTGCACGACGAGCAGCGCCAGCAGCCACCACCGCACCGCCCGTGCCTGCCGGGCCAGGACGGCGACCGGCAGCCGGGCCACGACCGACCCGACGACCAGCACCCCGGCCAGCGCGGCGCCGGCGGCGGTCAGCGTCGGCAGCCAGAACAGCGTCACGGCCAGGACCCCCAGGCCCAGCAGCTTGGCCCCGGCCGGCAGCCGGTGGACGACGCTGTCCCGCCGGACGTACAGCGCGAGGGTCACCGGGTGGCCATGAGACTGCGGTAGGCGGCGACCGCCGGGGCGGGCGCGGCGTCCTCGACCACCCGGCCGCCGTCGACCACCAGTACCCGGTCGAAGCCGTCGAGCAGGTCCAGCTGGTGGGTCACGACGACCACCTGCTGCTCGAGCCCCGCGATCAGCTCCCCGACCCGGCGGGCGTTGACCAGGTCCAGCAGCGTCGTCGGCTCGTCGAACACGATCCGGGCCGGGCGCATCACGAGCACGCCGGCGATGGCCAGCAGCTGCTTCTGCCCGCCGGAGAGCAGGTGCGCGGGGTGGTCGGCGTGCCCGGCCAGGCCGTAGCGGGCGAGCACCTCGGCGACCCGGGCGGCGCGCTCCCCGGCCGGCACGCCCTGGTTCTCCAGCCCGTAGCCGACGTCCTCGGCGACCGTGGGGTGCACGATCTGGGCGTCGGGGTCCTGGAAGACGAAGCCGACCCGCCGGCGCACCGCGCGCACCTGGGTGCGGGTGTCCAGCCCGTCGACCAGCACCTGCCCCTCCTCGGGCACCACGAGCCCGTTGAGCAGCCGGGCGAAGGTGCTCTTGCCCGACCCGTTCGCGCCGATGACCCCCACCCGCGGCTCGGTCAGCGTCAGGTCGATGCCGGCCAGCACCACCCGGTCGCCGTACCGGTGCCCGACCCCGCGCAGCTCGACGCCCCGGCCGGGGTCGGCCACGTCGGCGCCCGCCGCGACGGTGCCGGGGCGGCGGAACCTCACCTGACGCCGACGGCCCGTCGGGGACGCTCGATCACCGGGTAGCTGCGCCGCACGACGTCGGCGATGGCCGCCGCGACGAACGCTTTGACCAGGTCTCCGGGCACGAACACGGCGGCACCGGACCAGAGCGCGGTGTCCCAGGGGAGGCCGGCGACGGCCTTGAGGACCGGGACGCCGACCGCGTAGATCACCACGATGCCGCCGAGCACGTTGATCAGCGTGCCGACGGCGACGTTGTAGCGCCGCCAGGTCCGCTCGGTCAGCCAGCCGATGACGGCGGCGGCGAACGGCCAGCTGAACAGGTACCCCGCCGTGGCCCCGGCGAAGGGCGCCAGGCCACCGGTCCCGCTGGCCAGCAGCGGCAGTCCCACCGCCACCAGGACGAGGAACAGCAGGACGGCGAGGAAGCCGCGGCGGGCACCGAGCACGCTGCCGGCGAGCATCACGCCGAGCGTCTGCGCCGTGATCGGCACCGGACCGACGTTGATGGCGGGCAACGTGCCCAGCACCGCGATGATCGCGGCGAACAGGGCGATGTAGGCGAGGTCGCGGGTCTTCACGGCGTCTCCTCTGCTGGCAGCGGGTGGGGGCCCGCGCGTTCCCGGCGGAAGGTACCCGAGTCGGGCCCGCAGGCGACCGGCCGGGCGCAGCGCTGCGGAGGCGCCGGCCGGTGACGCGTCCCCCGCGAACGCCGCCCAGCCGCTCGCGGTGAGTGTCGGCGCGCTCACCTGCAGATACGTCCGCCGGTTTGCCCGGCCCGGTCGAGCCGTGTTGTCTGGGGTCCTGAGCCCCTCGGCGAAGGCGGAACAACGGCATGGCAACCGGGTGGTGGGCGTCGCTGTGGTCGTGGTCGCGCCCGTTGCCGCAGCACCCTGCGGCGGAGGCCCAGCGGGACCCGGACCGGGTGCCCGACGACGGCCCCCTGCCCGCTGCCGCGCCCGCCCTCGACGAGACGGCTCCGCACCACGCGGCGCACGCCGAGGCGGCACCGCCGCCGCCCCGGGACCCCGTGCCCGTCCACCCGTCCGGTCCGTCCGGTCGACCCGGGTCCCATCCCGACCCGGAGCGCAGCGAACCGCTGCGTCCCCCAGCGACAACGACAGGAGCCCCACCCGTGGCACAGCTCGACAACGTCATCGCGGACCTGCTCGCCATCGAGGGCGCCACCGGCGCCGCGATCGTCGACATCGACAGCGGCATGGCCCTCGCCTCCGGCGGCAGCCCCGGCTTCGACCTGAACGTCGCGGCCGCCGGCAACTCCAACGTGGTCCGCGCCAAGCTGCGCACCATCTCCGACCTGGAGCTGAAGGACGAGATCGAGGACGTCCTGATCACGCTGCAGGGCCAGTACCACCTGATCAACGTGCTGACCGGCGAGGGCAACGCCGGCCTGTTCATCTACCTCGTGCTCAACCGCGTGGGCGCCAACCTGGCCCTGGCCCGGCACAAGCTGCGGGCGGTCGCGGGCCACGTCACCGTCTGAGGCGCCCGCTGCGCCGGCGCTCACCCCAGGCGGGGGGACGGGGAGGGCGCCGGCTCAGGCCGCGGTCGAGGCGGCGATGATCCGGTCGCGCAGCGTGCCGTCGGCCGGCCCGCCGGTGTCGATCCAGCGGGTGACCCGGCCGCCGGAGACGATCCCGACGCGGTCGCAGCACTCGGCCAGCTCGTCGGGGTCGACCGAGACCACGACCACCGAGGCGCCGTTCCCGGTGGCGTCGTCCAGCAGCTCGCGCACCTGCCGGCGGGCCCGGACGTCCAGCCCGCGGGTGGGCTCGTGCAGCACGAGGACGTCGTGCGCCGAGGCGGCCATCCAGCGGGCCAGGGCCAGCTTGTGCTGGTCCCCGCCGGACAGCGCGCCCACCCGGGTGCGGATGCTCAGGGTCTTCACGTCCATCTTGTGCACGGTCCGGATGACGCCGCGCAGGGTGGCGATCTCCGAGCGCAGGTCGGTGAGCGCGCCCCACTCCTCCTGGGTGAGCGTCCGGGCGATGGTCTCGCCGGGGTCGACCCCGTACGCGTCCTCGTCCGGGCGGTAGGCGGGCAGCCGCAGCGCGTGGCCGTTCGCGCCGGGGTCCAGCTCGCGGGGCTCGCCGTGCAGCAGCAGCTCGTCGGTGATCGCCGGGAACTCGCCGGTCAGCGCGCCGGCGATCTCCCGGACGCCGGAGGAGCGGCGACCGGTCAGCCCGATCACCTCACCGCGGCGCAGCAGCAGGTCCACGCCGTCCACCGCGCCGGGCACCCGCAGGTTCCGCACGTGCAGGGCGACCTCCTCCGCGGGCAGCGGCTGCGGCCCGGCGGGCCCCGGGACCGGCTCGCGCTCGGGCCTCGGCACGACCGCCGTCACCCGGGTCGCGGGCACCGGCTCGCCCACGGTCTCCGCGGCCAGCCGGACCGGGTCCAGGGCCCCCGCCGGGCTGTCCAGCGCGATCCGGCCGTCGCGGAGCACCAGCACCCGGTCGACGACCTCGAGCATCTCCGGCAGCCGGTGGCTGATGTAGAGCACGCCCCGGCCCTGGCGGCTGAGCCGGCCGGCGACGGCGTGCAGGCCGGTGACCTCCATCGGCAGCAGCGCCGCCGACACCTCGTCGAGCACCACCAGCCGGGTGTCCTCGGCGAGCACCCGGGCGATCTCCACCAGCCCGTGCACGAAGTGCGGCAGCTCGCCCACCAGGGTGTCCGGGTCGACGTCCAGGGTGACCGTGGACAGCAGCACCTGCGCCTGCCGGCGCAGCTCCGCCGGCGGCCGCCCGGCCTGCGGGGTCCCGCGGAAGACCGCCTGGGCGATGGTGAGCTCCGGGTCGATGCGGACCAGCTGCTCCACCACGCCGACCCCGAGGTGACGGGCGTCGTCCGCCGACAGCGGCGCGTAGGGGACGCCCTGCAGCGTCATGACGCCGGAGTCGGCGGCGGTGATGCCGGCGAGGATGTCGCCGAGGGTGGACTTGCCCGCCCCGTTGGTCCCGACGAGCCCGACGATCTCGCCCTCACCGACGCTGAAGGAGACGTCGCGCAGCACGCGACGGGCGCCGAAGGACTTCGTCAGGCCCTGGACCTGGAGCAGCGACATGAGCGGGCGGGCTCCCTGGGAGGGTCGTCGACGCAGGTCGGTGGAGGGTGGTCCCAGCGGTGACGGCGACGCTGCGTGACCACACGCATGCTACCCGGGGGCGGGCCGCGCGCCTCCCGGGACGGCGGGTCCCGGGGGCGCGGCGGCGGGGTGGCTCAGGCGCCGAGCCAGACGGCGGCGTCGACGGGCAGCTGCCCGCCGTCGACCGGCTCGCTGGCCAGCAGCACCTGCCCCTCGGGCAGCGGCACCGGGCCGGCCGAGAGGTTGACCAGGCACACCAGCCCACCCGGACGGCGGAAGGCCAGCACCCCCTCCGGTGCGGGCAGCCACTCGAGTGCGTCGCCGCGGACGGCGGGGGAGCTGCGCCGCAACGCCAGCGCCGCGCGGTACAGCGACAGCACCGAGTCGGGGCTGCCGGCCTCGGCCTCGACCGTCAGCGGGCCCCAGCCCGCGGGCATCGGCAACCAGGTGCCGGCGGTGCTGGAGAAGCCGTACGGCGGCTGGTCGCCGGACCACGGCATCGGCACCCGGCAGGCGTCGCGACCGCGCTCGGTGCGCCCGGAGCGCTCCCAGATCGGGTCCTGCAGCACCTCGTCGGGGAGGTCGACGTCGGGCATGCCGAGCTCGTCGCCGTTGTAGACGTAGGCCGCGCCGGGCAGCGCCAGCTGCAGCAGCGCCGCCGCCCGGGCCCGGCGGGTGCCCTGCTCGCCGCCGCCGTAGCGGGTGACGTGCCGGGGCCGGTCGTGGTTGGACAGCACCCAGCAGGCCGGCGCCGGGGTGCCGGCCACGGTCGCCAGCGAGTGGTCGATCGCCGTCCGCAGCTCGGTGGGCTCCCAGCCGGAGGTCAGCAGCTTGAAGTTGAACGCCAGGTGCAGCTCGTCGGGCCGCAGGTACTCGGCCAGCCGGTCGTCGTCGGCCACCCACACCTCACCGACGGCCATGGTGCCCGGGTAGCCGTCGAGCACGGTGCGGACCCGGCGGTGCACCAGGTGGACGCCGTCCTGGTCGAACCGGTGGTCCCCGGGGCCGTGGTCGGCGAGCAGGCCGGTGTCCTCCATCGGCAGCATGTCCGGCAGCCCGGCGGGCTTGGCCATGCCGTGCGCGACGTCGATCCGGAAGCCGTCGACACCGCGGTCCAGCCAGAACCGCATGGTCGCCTCGAGGTCCTCGACGACCTCGGGGTCGATGAAGTCCAGGTCGGGCTGCTCGGGGGCGAACAGGTGCAGGTACCACTGGCCGTCGGGCACCCGGGTCCAGGCCGGCCCGCCGAAGACCGACGGCCAGTTGTTCGGCGGCTCGGCGCCGTCCGGGCCGCGGCCGTCGCGGAACAGGTAGCGGGCCCGGGCCGGCGAGCCGGGCGGTGCCGCCAGCGCCTCCTGGAACCACTCGTGGTCGTGCGAGCTGTGGTTCGGGACCAGGTCGATGGTCACCCGGATGCCGTGGGCGTGGGCGTCGGCGAGCAGGGCGTCGAAGCCGGGCAGGTCGCCGAACACCGGCTCCACGTCCCGCGGGTCGGCGACGTCGTAGCCGTGGTCGGCCATCGGGGAGGGGTAGAACGGCGTGATCCACAACGCGTCGACGCCGAGCTCGGCCAGGTACGGCAGCCGCGAGCGGATGCCCGCCAGGTCACCGACGCCGTCACCGGTCTCGTCGGCGAAGCTGCGCACGTACACCTGGTAGAAGACGGCGGTCCGCCACCAGTCGGGATCAGCGGTGGACAGGAAGGGCAGGTGCTGGGTCAGCGGGTGCTCCAGGTGGTGCGGGGCGTGCGGGGGTCGGGTCGCTCAGCGGTTCTGCATGCTGTGCGCGGCCATCTCCAGGTAACCCCACAACGTGGCGTCCTGCTCGGCGGGCAGCTCGAGGGAGTCGACCGCGGCGCGCATGTGGGTGAGCCAGGCGTCCCGGGCGGTCGCGTCGACGGCGAAGGGCGCGTGCCGCATCCGCAGCCGCGGGTGGCCGCGGTTCTCCGAGTAGGTGGTCGGCCCGCCCCAGTACTGCTCCAGGAACATCCGCAGCCGGGTCTCCGCGCCCTCCCAGTCGTCGGCGGGGTACATCGGGCGCAGGACGGGGTCCTCCCGCACGGCGGCGTAGAAGTGCGCGACGAGGGCGCGGAAGGTCTCGGCGCCGCCGACCTCGGCGTAGAAGGTGCGCGCCGAGGGCAGCGACCGGCTCGTCTCGCTCATGACGTCGATCGTCCCTCAGCGGTGGGGGCCGAGGCCACGTGGGCCATGTCTCCGGCGACGTCCGGCGGCGGCGAGCGGCGCAGCGCCAGCAGCGGGCCGATGACGGCCACCAGCCCGACGCCGCCGGCCAGCGCCACCACGGTCGTCGGCCGGAGCAGCTCCGCGCCCGCCCCGGCCAGCACGATGCCCAGCCCCTGCGCGCCGGACAGGCCGGCCACCGCGACCCCGAACGCCCGGCCGCGGTAGGCGCTGGGGACGGCCTGCACGAAGGCGACGTTGAGCGGGATGTTGCACGCGCCGCCGACGCCGGCGACGAAGAACAGCGCGACGACCAGGCTGTAGGCCGCCAGCCCGCGGTCCAGCACCAGCGGCACCAGCCCGGCCAGCAGCACCCCGCCGAGCGACAGCGCGAGCAGCGGGGTGAGCAGCCGGTCGCGCAGCTGCGGCGGGCACAGCCGGCCGAGCACGAGCCCGCCGATCGCCGTCCCGGCCGGGTTGGCGGCCAGCAGCAGCCCGGTGGCCGCGGTGGTCCCGTCCAGCTGCAGCGCGAGCGGGGTGGCGACCCCCTCCGGCGCGTTGACGAAGAAGGCGCTGACCCACAGCAGCCCGACGATCGCGCGCAGCCGGGGGATCGAGGCGACCAGGTGCACCCCGCTGCGGGTGTCCTGCCAGATCGACCGGGCCGCCTCGTCGGGGGTGTCCTGCGCCGGCGCGGGCCGGCGCTGCAGGCCGAGGGCCAGCCAGGCGGCGGAGACGGCGAAGGTCGCCGCGTCCACGAGCAGGGCGACCGCGGGGGAGGCCGCGACCAGCAGGGCACCGCCGAGCAGGTACCCGACCAGCTGCGACACCTGCGCGGTGACGCCGGTCAGCGAGGTGCCGACGGCGTACCGGTCGCCGTGCAGCACGTCGGCCATCAGCGCCGAGCGGGCCGCCTCGAACGGCGGTGAGCACAGCGACACCGCCAGCAGCAGGGCCAGCAGCAGGGCCAGCGGGGTGTGCGGCACGGCCATCAGCGCGACCAGCACCGCCCGGGCCACGTCGCTGCTGATGAGCACCCGGTGGCGGGGGAAGCGGTCGGCCAGCGCGGCCAGCACCGGACCGCCGAGCAGCCAGGGCAGGTAGGTGATGGCGAAGGTGACCGCCGACAGCAGCGCCGAGTCGGTGCGCTGGTAGACCAGCACGGTGAGCGCCACCCGGGCCAGCTCGTCGCCGATCGTGGACAGCAGGTAGGAGCCGAACAGCGGCCGGAACTCGGGCACGGCGAAGACCTGCCGGTAGGTCGCCGGGCGGCTGGCCGCGTCCCCCCGCCCGCGGCCGGAGCGGCTCAGCGGAGGCCTCCACCGCGACCCGGCAGCGGGCACAGCTGGCCCGGATCAGCGCCGCAGTCCTCCATCGCTGTCACCGATCGTGCGCGCTCCATGGCGGTGAGTGTTGCAGGTTCGTGTGACGGGGTCGACCACCTGCCGCCGTCCGGCGGGTACGGGTCGTTCCCGTTCCGGTGGTGCGTGTTCGTCGGAGAACCCGCCGGTCAGCGCGCTGCCGCGGACGGCGACGGCGCCGCCGGGGACAGCCCGGTGAAGGCCGCCACGAAGGCCAGCTGGTCGGCGGCCAGGCCCACCGTGCGGCTCACCGCGCGGGCGCCGTGACCCACCGACAGCTCCCGGCGCAGCACGACCGGCGCCTCCGCGGTGGTCGCGTGCTGGAGCGCCGCGGCGAGCTTGCGGGCGTGCAGCGGGTGCACCCGGGTGTCGGACTCGAAGGTCGTGAACAGCACCGCGGGGTAGGCGGTGCCCTCGACCACCCGGTGGTACGGGGAGTACCCCAGCAGCCAGCCAAGCTCCACCGGGTCCGCGGCGGTGCCGTACTCGTCGTTCCAGGTGCGGCCCAGCCCGAACAGCTCGTACCGGACCATGTCCAGCAGCGGTGCGCTGCACACGACCGCGGCGACCAGGTCCGGGTGCTGGGTGGTCATCGCGCCCACCAGCAGCCCGCCGTTGGAGCCGCCCATCACCGCCAGCTGCGCCGGCGTGGTCCACCCCTCGCCGATGAGGTGCTCGGCGGCGGCGGTGAAGTCGTCGAAGACGTTCTGCTTGCGCTCCCGCATGCCCGCCCGGTGCCACTCCTCGCCGTGCTCGGAGCCGCCGCGCAGGTTGGCCACCGCCCAGACGCCGCCCGCGGCGACCCAGGCCAGCGCCTGCGCGCTGTAGGCCGGGGTCAGCGACACGTTGAAGCCGCCGTAGCCGTAGAGCACGGTCGGCCGGGGGGTGTCCGGTGTGCCGGTACCCGAGAGCACGAACACGTGCACCGGCGTGCCGTCGGCCGAGGTCGCGTGCACCTCCCGCACCTGCACGTCCGGCACCGCGCCGGCGACGGGGGCCTGCTCGTACGCGCCGAGCGCGTCCGGGTCGGCGGCGTCCCAGCGCAGCACCGACGGCGGGGTGGCGTAGTCGGTGTACCCGACCCAGGCGGTGGTGCCGCCCTCCGGCGGGCTGCTCACCCCGGAGACGCTGCCCGGGCGCAGCGCGGTCACGTCGGCGAGCCGGCCGGAACCGTCCGCGGCCCACAGCGACAGCCGGTCGGTCGCGTCCATGGCGTGCACGGCGAGCACCCGCAGCCCGCCGTCCGGGCCGTCGACCAGGGCGGCGTCGGTCAGCACGCCGTCGTCCTGCTGGCCGATGACCTCCTGCCACGCCTCCGGCGCCCAGCTGGCCGGGTCGGCCGGGTCGGCGACGACCAGCCGGTTGCGCGGCGCGTCGCGGTCGGTGTGCAGCCACAGCCGGCCGTCGCGGGCGACCCAGGCGGTGGTCTGCGCGTCGACGCCGACCTGCAGCTCGCGCAGCGCCCCGTCACCGGCGAGGTCGGCCAGCCAGACGTCGTCGCGGGGGGCGGTGCCGATCGAGGCGGAGACGACCAGCCAGCGGCCGTCGGCGCTGGTGCGCACGCCGAAGTAGGTGGCCGGGTCGGCGCCTTCGCCGTGGACGAGGACATCGGACCCCGGGTCGCTGCCCACCCGGTGCCGCCACACCCGCCGGTGGTACTGCTCCTCGCCGGCGGGGACCAGCTCGGGGGCCAGCCGGCGGACGTAGAAGAGCTCCTCGCCGCCGGGCAGCCAGGCGACGGGGGAGTACCGGCAGCGGTCGACCGGGCCCTCCAGCACCTCGCCGGTGCCGACGTCGAGCACGAAGAGCTGGGACTCCTCGTCGCCGCCCACCGAGAGCTGGTAGGCCAGCCGGTCGCCCTCCCAGCTCGGCGACCAGGCGTCGAGCGTGGTGGTGCCGGCCGGGTCGAGCGCGGTCGGGTCGACCAGCACCCGGACGCTCCCGTCGGGCTCGGTGACCCGCAGGACGGCGTGCTCCTGACCGGGGTCGCGCCGGGTGGAGAAGGCCCGACCCCGCCGCCACACGGGGATGCCGACCGCGCCGGCGTGCACCAGCTCGCCGAGCCGGTCGGCGAAGGCCGCGCGGGCGGGCAGCCCGGCCAGCAGGCCGCCGGCCAGCTCGTCCTGGGCGGCGGCCCACGCGGCGGTGCGCGGGTCGTCGTCGTCCTCCAGCCAGCGGTAGGGATCGGCGACGAGGTGGCCGTGCAGGTCCTCGACCAGGTCGAGGCGGGGGGCATCGGGGTAGCGCACCCGCCGACCGTAGCCGGGCCCACCGACGGCCCCGCATCCCATACCACAGGAGGACAGTGCAGGATGGACCTGCCCGTGGGCTGTCGAAGCCGTCGGTGGCCCGGGGCACTCGGAGGTGTCCCGTGTCGGTCACAGCACTCGGGTCGTCGTCCGCGCCGGGGCACCCCGGCGCCCGCCACGACCGCTCTCCCGTTCCGCTCGCGCCCGCCCCGGCTCCGTCCATGACCGGTGCGACGCTCCTGCTCAACGCCACCTACGAGCCGTTGTGCGTGGTCTCCAGCCGCCGCGCGGTCGTGCTGGTCCTGGCCGCCAAGGCCGAGACCGTCGACGTCACCGACGACGAGGTGCACGCCGAGCGGATCACCCTGGCGGTGCCGATCGTGGTGCGGCTGACCCGCTACGTGCGGGTGCCGTACCCGGTGCAGGTGCCGCTGTCCCGCCGCGCCGTGTTCACCCGCGACGGGTCGACCTGCGTCTACTGCGGGGGGTCGGCGACCAGCATCGACCACGTCGTGCCGCGCAGCCGCGGGGGCACGCACAGCTGGGACAACGTCGTCGCCGCCTGCCGGCGCTGCAACCACACCAAGGCCGACCGGTCGCTGGCGGAGATGGGGTGGTCGCTGCCGCACCCCCCGCGCGCCCCCAGCGGCGCGGCCTGGCGGCTGCTGGGGCACCGGACGGTCGACCCGCGCTGGCGGGAGTGGCTGGGCATGCCCGACTCGGTCAGCGCGTAGCGGACCGGTGCCCACCACCACCCCGCCGCTCGCGGCGGGACCCCGGATGCCGGTCGCGCGGCGCCTCTGGGCGCTGGGTGAGCCGTTCCACGCGCTGACCTACTTCGCCGACGAGGCCCGCACCGCCTTCACCGCCGCCGGGCTGCGCACCTTCTGGGCCGGCTACTTCGCCGGCCGGGCCGCGCCGCTGGGCGCCGTCGGCCCGGAGGTCGTGGCCGCGACCTTCGCCTCCTTCGCGCCGGCCTTCGTGGCCCGGCGGGTGCCGGAGGTCTGGTCCACGACGTCGCCCGCGGCCGCGCTGGACGCCCGGCTGGCCGGGGTCGACGCCGCCGTGCAGCGCGCGCTGCCCGGCTGGGCCGGCTCGACCGACGCCGTCGAGGCCGCCACCCTCGCCCGGCGGGCGGCGGAGGCGGTCGACGTCCCGGGCCGCCCGCTCGCGGCGGCGAACTCCGCGCTGCCCCTCCCGCCGGAGCCGCACCTGGCGCTGTGGCAGTCGCTGACGACGCTGCGCGAGCACCGCGGTGACGGGCACCTGGCCACGCTGCTGCAGCACGGGCTGCTCGGCCTGCCCGCCCTCGTGCTCAGCGCCGCGGCCGGGACGACGTCCGCCGACTGGCTGCAGCGCGCCCGCGGCTGGTCGGCCGACGAGTGGACCGACGCCGGGGTCGTGCTGGCCGCCCGCGGCTGGCTCGCCGACGGGGAGCTGACCGCCGACGGGCGGGAGCTGCGGGCCGCGGTCGAGGCGGACACCGACCGGCTGGCCCGGGGCCCGTGGGCGGCGCTCGGCGAGGCCGGCTGCGAGCGGCTGGCCGAGCTGCTCGCACCGGTGCGCCGCGCCGTCCTGGCCGCCGGCGACTGGCCGGCGCACAACCCGATCGGCGTCCCCGACCCCGGCGTCTAGGTGACCCGGGCCCGCTCGGTCGGGTAGCTCGTGTGCGCGCCCTCGGCGAGCACCGTGCGCAGCCGGTCCATGGCGTCCCAGACGTCGACGAACCGGGTGTAGAGCGGGGCCGGGCCCAGCCGCAGCCGGTCCGGCGTCCGGAAGTCCGGGACGACGCCCCGGTCGACGAGCGCCTGCGTCAGCTGCCACGCCTGCGGGTGCGCCAGGCTGACGTGCGAGCCCCGGCGGGGGGCCTCCCGCGGCGAGGCGACGGTGACGCCGTACCCGGTCAGCCACGCGTCGGCGAGCGCGACGACCAGCTCGGTGAGGGCGCGGCCCTTGGCGGCCAGCCGCTCGATGCCCGCCTCCGCGGTGATCCGGGCACCGACCTCCACCGCGGCCATGGCCAGCACCGGCGGGGTGCCGACGCCGAACCGGTCGACGCCGTCCGCCGGGTCGTAGGACGGCCCCATGGCGAACTGGTCGCGGGCGCCGAACCAGCCCCAGATCGGCTGGCGCAGCTGCTCCTGCAGCTCCGAGCGGACGTAGAGGAACGCCGGGGCGCCCGGGCCGCCGTTGAGGTACTTGTAGGTGCAGCCGACCGCGAGGTCCGCGCCGGCGGTGGTCAGCTCGGCCGGCACCGCCCCCGCCGCGTGGCTCAGGTCCCACAGGACGAGAGCACCGGAGTCCCGGGCCAGCGCGGTGACCTCGGCGATGTCGACCAGCGCGCCGGACCGGTAGGCCACCTGGGACAGGACGACGACGGCGACCCGCTCGTCCAGCGCGGCGGCCAGCACGTCGAGGTCCAGCCCGGTGTCGATGTGCGCGTCGACCTCGCGGACGGTCATCCCCCGGGAGGCGGCCACCCCGGCGACGATGTACCGGTCGGTCGGGAAGTCGTCGGCGCAGCAGACCAGCACGTCGCGCCCCGGGCGCGCGTCGGCGCCGGCGACCAGCAGCTTGTAGAGGTCGACGCTGGTCGTGTCCGACACCAGCACCTCCCCGGGCCGGGCGCCGAGGACACCGTCGGCCAGCAGGTCGCCGATCCGGCGGGCCTGCTCGACCCAGCTGCTCCAGGACCCGACCAGGCCGCGGCCCCACTCCTGCTTCACGACCCGGGCGACGGCCGCGGGCGTCTCCACGGGCAGCCGGCCGAGGGAGTTGCCGTCCAGGTAGAGCCCGTCGTCGACGCCGGTGAACCGGGCGCGGAAGGCGGCGAGCGGGTCGGCGTCGTCCAGGGCGGCGGCGGCGGCGCGGGAGAGGTCCACGTGCCCATCGTGGCGCAGCCCCCGCTAGCGTCCGCCCGTGACCTCGTCGACGGGTACGCAGCTGCACGACCTGACCGCGCTGGAGCAGGCCGCCGCCGTCCGCGCGCGGGAGGTGAGCCCGACCGAGCTGGTCGAGCACGCCCTGGCCAGGATCGACGCCCTCGACCCGGGGATCGGCGCCTTCCTCACCGTCACCCCCGACCGGGCACGCGCCGCCGCCGCCCGCGCCGACCAGGCCGTCGTCGACGGCGCGGAGCTGCCGCCGCTGCACGGCGTGCCGACCGCGATCAAGGACCTCAACAACACCGCCGGGGTCCGGACGACGATGGGCTCGCGGGTGCTCGCCGAGTTCGTGCCCGACGTCGACGACGCCGTCGTCACCGCTCTCGCGGCCGCCGGCACCATCAGCGTGGGCAAGACCAACACCCCGGAGTTCGGCTTCCCCTGCTACACCGACAACGACCTCGCCGGGCCCGCCCGCTGCCCCTGGGACACCTCGCTGCTGGCCGGCGGCTCCAGCGGGGGCGCGGCCGCCGCGGTCGCCGCCGGCCTGCTGCCGTTCGCGCAGGGGTCGGACGGCGGCGGCTCGATCCGCATCCCGGCCGGCATCAACGGCCTGTTCGGCATCAAGCCCAGCCGCGGCCGGGTGAGCAACGGGCCGTACAACTCCGAGGTCACCTCGCTGGGCGTGCAGGGCCCGCTGGCCCGGACGGTGCGGGACGCCGCGGCGATGCTGGACGCCATGGCCGGCCCGGTGCCCGGGGACCCGTTCTGGGCGGCGCCGCCGCCGGCCGGGGAGACCTTCCTCGGCTACGCCGACCGGGCGCCGGGCCGGCTGCGGATCGGCCGGTACCTGGACTCCGGCATGCCCGGGGCGGAACTTGACCCGGAGGTGCGGGCCGCCTTCGAGGACGCGTCGGCGTTGCTGGCCGAGCTCGGCCACGAGGTCGAGGACCTGCCGTCCGGTCCGCCGGCCGCCGAGATCTTCCCGTCCTTCGAGGTGGTCTGGGGGCTGTCGGCGACCACCCTGCCGGTGCCCGACGCGGCGGTGCCGCACCTGCGCCCGCTCACCCGGTACCTGCGCGAGCGGGGCCTGGCCCTGTCGGCCAGGGACGCGATGGAGGCGATGTTCGCGCTGCGGCTGTTCTCCCGCCGGTTCATCGCGGCGACCAGCCGCTACGACGTCCTGCTGTCGCCGATCTGCACGATGCCGCCGCGGCCGGTGGGCTGGTTCGGTGCGGACGGCGCCGAGGACTTCGCGCGGCAGACGCGCTACGCCGCCTTCCCGGCCGTCTACAACGTGACCGGTCAGCCCGCGGTGAGCGTGCCGCTGTGGTGGACGGCGTCCGGGCTGCCCATCGGCACCATGCTGGTGGGCCGCCCCGCCGACGAGGCGACGTTGATCTCCCTCTCCGCCCAGCTGGAGCAGGCCCGGCCGTGGGCGCACCGCCACCCCGCGATGTGGTGACCTGCCAGGCCGGGGTCGGGGCGTCCCGGTAGATTGCGGCCATGCCCGTGACCGAGACCGTGCTCATCTACGGCGTCATCCCGCTGGCGGTCTTCCTGCTGCTCGCGGTGTTCACGCTCCTGCCGGGGCGCGGCAAGGAGAAGACCAAGTACCGCCCCGGCCAGCCGTGGACGGCGCAGCCGATCTGGTGGGAGCCGCACCCCGACGCCTCCGGTGTCGTCGGTGGCCACGCGGAGGACGCGCACGCCGACGGCCACGCCGCTCCGAGCCTGGGTGCCACCGCCGCCGCGCTGGCGATCGGCGAGCACCCGCACGCACCGCAGGAGCCCGACTCCCACCGCCGCACCGCCGCCGGCGGCGCCCGCGGGACCTGGTGACCGCGCCGTGAGCACCGCCTTCTCCGCCGCCCCGTCGCCCTCCGGAGGTCCCGGCCCGATGTCCCAGCAGCTCGCCACCCGCGACCACCAGCCCGCGGACACCCGTGGCACCTCGACCGCGGACACCAGCGGCTCGGTGGTCGACGAGTCCGGCGGTACCACGCCGTTCTCCTACCAGGACCTGTCCCGCCTCGACGAGGCGCTGACCATGTCCTCGAAGGAGACCGGGCTGCGCTTCACCCTCTACATCGGCGAGTTGGGCACCGACACCCGGTCGACCGCGGAGGACCTGCACTCCCGCTCCGGCGGCGACACCTCGAACAGCGTGCTCGTGGCGATCTCGCCCGGGCAGCGGGTGCTCGAGATCGTCACCGGCACGGCCGCCGCCCGCCGGCTGCCGGACCGGGCCTGCGCGCTGGCGGTGCTGTCGATGACCAACCGCCTGGGGTCGGGTGACCTCGTCGGCGCGATCGTCAACGGGCTGCGCCAGATGTCCGACGCCGCCGGCCACCCCTCCCGCCGCGGTCACTGAAAGGACCCCCTCGCCCCGCCCCTGCGAGGGGGCCGAACGCCCACGGCCCGGAACTCGATGAGTTCCGGGCCGTGGGCGTTCAGGCGTCCGGCTACGCGGCGGCGTCCCGCTTGCGGGCCCAGAGCGCGCGGGCGACGCCGTCGCGGCCCTCGCTCACCAGCCGGCGCAGCGGGGCCGGCACGTCCTCGCCGGCCAGGAACGCGTCGGCCTCGGCCAGCGTCCGCTCCTCGATGACCTTCGGGAACAGGTACTCGACGGCGTTCTTGGCGATCTCACCGGGCCGGCGGTCCCACAGGCCGCGGATGTCGGCGAAGTACCGCTCCACGTAGGGCGCAGTGAGCTCCTGCTGGGCCGGGTGCCAGAAGCCGGCGACCATCGCCTCGTGCACGGCGTTCGGGATCGACTCGTCGGTGAACGCCCGCTCCCAGGTCTCCGCCTTGGACCCGGCCGTCGGGCGCAGCGCGCGGGCGGTCGCGGCCCGGCGCGCGCCGGTCGCCGTTGCGTCGCGCTGGGACTCGGCGTCGATCTCCGCGTCGCCGGCCGCACCCACGGCGACCAGCCCGTGCAGGAACGCCCAGCGGGCATCGGCGTCGACGGCCAGCCCCTCGAGCTGCCGCGACCCGTCGAGCAGCCCGCGGAGCTCGGCGACGTGCTCGTCGCTGCGGGCCGCGGCGGCCAGCGTGCGCGACCACTGCAGCTGCGCGTCGCTGCCCGGCTCGGCGCTGTGCAGCGCGGCCAGCGCCTTGTCGCCCAGCAGCTCCCAGCCGGTCGGCGCCCAGGCCGGGTCGGCGTAGGCCGACAGCGCCGACTGCACCCGGGCCAGCAGCGACTGGACGACGCTGATCTCGGACTCGGCGTCGACGCCGGCCAGCACCAGCTGCACCCACTCGCGGGCCGGCAGCTCGCCGTCGCGGGTCATGTCCCACGCCGCCGACCAGCACAGCGCCCGCGGCAGCGACTCCGGGATCGCGCCGATCTGGCTGCGCAGCGTGGCCAGCGACCGCTCGTCGAGGCGGAGCTTGGCGTAGGTGAGGTCGTCGTCGTTGACCAGGACCAGGTCGGCGGCCGGGTGGCCGATGAGCTCCTCGACCTCGGTGCGCGCCCCGTCGACGTCCAGCTCGACGCGGTGCGAGCGGGTCAGCCCGTCGGGCCCGGAGCTGTAGAGGCCGACCGCCAGCCGGTGCCGGCGCAGCACCGGGTGCGCCGGGACGGCGGTCTGCTCGATGGCGAAGGAGCTGTACCGGCCGTCGGAGTCCAGCTGGTACACCGGGCGCAGTGTGTTGACCTGGCTGGTCTGCAGCCACTGCGCCGACCAGTCGGACAGGTCCCGGCCGGAGGCCTCGGACAGCTCGCTGAGCAGGTCGTCGAGGGTGGTGTTGCCGTACTCGTGCTTGCGGAAGTACCGGCGCACCCCGGCGAGGAACTCGTCGCGCCCGACGTAGGCCACCAGCTGCTTGAGCACCGAGGCGCCCTTGGCGTAGGTGATCCCGTCGAAGTTCACCTCGACCGCCGCGACGTCGACCATGTCGGCCGCGATCGGGTGGGTCGAGGGCAGCTGGTCCTGCGCGTAGGCCCAGGACTTCTCGGTGTTGGCGAACGTCGTCCAGGCGGTCGTGTACTCGGTCGCCTCGGACTGGCACAGCGTGGAGATGTAGGTGGCGAAGGACTCGTTGAGCCACAGGTCGTCCCACCAGCGCATGGTCACCAGGTCGCCGAACCACATGTGCGCCAGCTCGTGCAGGATCGTCTCGGCCCGCCGCTCGTAGCGCGCCCGGCTGGTCTTGGACCGGAAGACGTAGTCCTCCAGGAAGGTGACCGCGCCGGCGTTCTCCATCGCCCCGGCGTTGAACTCGGGCACGAAGAGCTGGTCGTACTTGTCGAACGGGTACGGGTAGTCGAAGACCCGGTGGTAGAAGTCGAACCCGGCCTTGGTGACGGCGAAGATCTCGTCCGGGTCGAGGTGCTGGGCCAACGACGCCCGGCAGTAGATGCCCAGCGGGATGCCGTCGTGCAGGTCGGTGACCCGGGCGTAGGGGCCGGCCACCAGCGCGACCAGGTAGGTCGAGATCCGCTTGGTCGGGGTGAAGTGCACCAGCTGGGAGCCGGCCTCACCGGCCTCGATGGTCCGGTCGCCGGTGTTGCTCACGACCTGCCAGTCGAACGGCGCGGTGACGTGCACGGTGAAGGTCGCCTTGAGGTCGGGCTGGTCGAAGCAGGCGAACATGCGCTTGGCCTCGGCCGGCTCGAAGTGCGTGTACAGGTAGACCTGCTCGTCCTCCGGGTCGACGAACCGGTGCAGACCCTCACCCGTGCGGGAGTAGCGGCAGTCGGCGTCCACCACCAGCTCGTTCTCCTCGGCCAGCCCCGGGAGGACCAGGCCGCCCTCCTCGGTGTAGCCGCTCACGTCCAGCTCGACGCCGTTGAGGGTGGCGGAGCGGACGCGTTCGGCGACCAGGTCGACGAAGGTCTCGGCGCCGGGGGTGCGCGCGGAGAAGGTGATCGTCGTGAGCGAGCGGAACGTCTCCTCGCCGGGATGGCCCTGGCCGTCGGTCACGTCCAGGAAGAGGTCGTAGCTGGAGACGGCCAGCAGCGCGGCGCGGGCCGCGGCGTCGTCACGGGTCAGGTTGGGGACTGCCACGTACCGGAGCCTCCCATGCCCGGACGACGCTCTCCTCCGGTGTGCCCCGTCGGGCGTCCGGGAACAACCGGACGGCGACCGGACTTGCTGGGCGCAGACGACCCGGGCACGACCCGGACGCACGACCCGAGACCCTGAGGAGCACCCATGACCGAGGCAGTGCAGAGCGCGCCGACGAAGGCCCGCGTCGACTTCTGGTTCGACCCGCTGTGCCCGTGGGCCTGGCTCACCAGCCGCTGGGTGCTGGAGGCCGCCAAGGTGCGCGACATCGACCTGCACTGGCACGTCATGTCGCTGGCGGTGCTCAACCGCGGGCGGGACCTGCCGGAGGAGTACCGCGAGATGATGGCCAAGGCCATCGGCCCGGTGCGGGTCGCTGTCGCGGCTGCCCAGCAGCACGGCGACGACGTGCTCGGCGACCTCTACACGGCGATGGGCACGCTGCGGCACCACGACGGGCTCGAGATCGAGGACGTCATCGCCCCCGCACTCGAGCGGGTCGGGCTGCCCGCGGAGCTGGCCGAGGCCGCGAGCTCGACCGAGTACGACGAGGCGCTGGAGAAGAGCCACCACGAGGGCATGGACCCGGTCGGCGACGACGTCGGCACGCCGGTCATGCACATCGACGGCGTCGCGTTCTTCGGCCCGGTCATCAGCAAGGTGCCCACGGGCGAGGACGCCGGCAAGGCCTTCGACGGCGCCGTGCTGCTGGCCAACCTGCCGGACTTCTGGGAGCTCAAGCGCACCCGCACCGCCGGCCCGGACATGTCCTCGGTCCCCGCCGACGCCCTGGAGCTCACCAGCACCCGCTAGACCCCTCGCGCTCTCGCGCGGACGAGTACGCGTACTCGTTCGCGCGAGAGCGTGCGGCATGCTGTCGCGGTGCCGCACCCCCTCCGCCAGCGGATCTTCCTCACCGGCGCCAGCGCGGGGCTCGGTGCCGGCATGGCCCGCGCGTTCGCCGCCCGGGGCCGCGACCTGGTGCTGGTGGCCCGGCGGCTGGACCGGCTGACCGAGCTGCGCGAGGAGCTGCTCGCCCGCCACCCCGGCCGCCGGGTGGTGGTCGGGGAGCTGGACGTCGACGACCCCGACGCCGTCGCCGAGGTCGTCCCGCGGCTGGCCGGCGAGCTCGGCGGCGTCGACCGGTTCATCGCCAACGCCGGGATCGGCGAGAGCGCCTCGATCGGCACCGGGCACGCTGCCCGCAACCGCGCCGTGCTGGCCACCAACGTGCTGGGCACCCACGCCACCTGCGAGGCGGCGATGGAGCTGTTCCGCGCGCAGGGCGCCGGCCACCTGGTGGTGATCTCCTCGGTGGCCTCGGTGCGCGGCATGGCGGGCAGCCGCTCGGCGTACGGGGCGAGCAAGGCCGCGCTCAACTCGCTGGCCGAGAGCATCCGCGCCGACGTGCTCGGCACCCCGATCGCGGTGACCACCGTGCTGCCCGGCTTCATCGCCACCGACATCAACACCGGCCGCCGCGGCCCGTTCACCGTCGACCTGGCGACCGGTGTCGCGGCGCTGACCGCCGCGGTCGAGCGCGAGCCGGTGCGGGCCTACGTGCCGGAGTGGCCGTGGCGCCCGGTCTCCGCGCTGCTCCGCGTCCTGCCGCTGCCGGTCCTCCGCCGGCTCACCTGATGAAGGACCCGGGTCCCCCCACCCTTGGCACGCTCAGGGTGGGACCCTGACCCGGGCCAGGGCGACCGAGCGGGTCAGCTCGTCGAACACCGGCGCGGTGCCCTGCCGGGTCAGCCAGCGGGCCAGCTGAGCGAGCTCGTCGCGCTGGGCGGCGACGAACGCCGCGTCCACCACCGCGCCGTGCCCGGGGACGACGGGGCCGCGCACCTCCGCCAGCAGCCGGGTGAGCGTGGCCGCCCACTCCAGCGGGAAGGCGTCGTCCATCGCCGGCGGCGCGCCCTCCTCGACCAGGTCGCCGGCGAAGACGACGTCGTCGACGGCGACCACCAGGTCGGCCCCGGTGTGCCCGCGGCCGTGGTGCCGCAGCTGCACGGCGCGGCCGCCGACGTCCAGCACCGCTGCGTCGTCGACCAGGTGGTCGGGCAGGTCGACCGGCGCCATGGCGACGAGCTGCGCCGCCGGGTCACCGGCCGCGAGCAGGTCCCGGACGGCGTGGGCCCGCTGCTGCTCGGCGGTGCCGGCCAGTTCGGCCACGCAGCGGCGGTGCGCCCAGACGTCGGCCGGGCGGAACGCCGCGTTGCCGAAGCAGTGGTCGTAGTGGGCGTGGGTGTTGACCACCGCCCACGGATGCGGGGTCACCGCGCGCACCGCCTCGGCGAGCGCGCGGCCCTCGCCCAGGTGCGAGCGGGTGTCGACGACCAGGCAGCCGCTCATCCCCACCACCAGCCCGCAGTTGAGGTCGAGCTCCCGGTGGCGGCGGACGAACACCCGGTCGCCGACCTCGACCCAGCCGGCGGTCACCAGCAGATCCGCATCGGCCGGCCGCGGGTGTCCGTCGTCCCGTCGCCGACGCACCCGGCCCGGCCCTCGGCCAGCCGCCGGCCCGGCCAGGCGGCGGCGCAGGCGTCCAGCGCGTCGACCACCGGCACCCCGACCGGGGCGTCGGCCAGCGCGTCCTCGACGTCCATCACCGCGCGGAGCGCGGCCAGCCGCTGCACGGTGCCGCGGGCGGTGCCCGTGCGGTCGGTGACGCCGCCCAGGCCGCAGCGGAACGTCAGCTCTGGGTGCACCTCGACGACCCGGTCGGTGGGTGGCGTCCCGAGCCCGTCGTCGAGCGCCCGGATCGCCGCGACGAGCACGAAGGTCTGCGCGGACGGCGCCCGGACCCCACCGGTCGCCGCCCGGCTGAGCTCGCGGGCGTGCGCGTGGTCGCGGGCGTCCAGCACGGCGCGCACCGGGGACGGGAACACCGAGCTCGCCGCGCCGGTCGCCTCGAGCAGCTGCCGGGCCCCGACGTCGCAGGCCCGGACGCCGTCCTCGGACAACCCGATGGGCATGTCGATCGCCACCACGTCGACGTCGGGGACGGCGAGCACGGTCGCGACGTCGGCCAGCGCCAGCAGCCGGACACCGCGGCCCTCCAGCAGCGCGCCCACCCAGGCGCCCCGCCAGCCGTCGACCCCCAGCACCGCCACCGGGTCAGCCTGCCAGTCGCCGGGCGTCGGAGCGGCCTGCGAGGATCGGGGCATGCGCGTCTTCCTCGGTACCGACCACGCCGGCCTGGAACTGAAGTCCCACCTCCTGCAGGTGCTCGCCGACCAGGGCTTCGAGCCCGTCGACTGCGGTGCGTACAGCTACGACGCGGAGGACGACTACCCGCCGTTCTGCTTCGCGGTGGGGGAGGGGGTGGTGACCGAGCCGGGCACCCTGGGCGTCGTCATCGGCGGCTCGGGCAACGGCGAGCAGATCGCCGCGAACAAGGTGCCCGGCGTGCGGGCCGCGCTGGTCTGGAACACCGACACCGCCAAGCTCGCCCGCCAGCACAACGACGCGAACGTGGTGTCGGTCGGCGGCCGCCAGCACAGCGTCGAGGAGGCCACCGAGCTGGTGCTGACCTTCCTGCGCGAGCCGTTCAGCGGCGAGGAGCGGCACGTCCGCCGCATTGGGCTGGTGAGCGAGTACGAGCGCGACCGGCACCGTCCGGCCGGCGGGCTGCCCACCGACACCCCATGAGGTCGCCGCGGTGACCGGCGACGAGCTGCGGGCGGCCGGCGCGGCCGTCCAGGAGCTGCTGGCCCGGGTGCCCGACGGCTCGGCGGCGGTGCCGCTGCTGGCCACCGACGTCACCGGCGTCGCCCACCACGTCACCTCCTGCCTGACCTGGTACGCCCAGGACCTGGTGGCCGGGCCGGTCGAGGTGAGCGCCTTCGAGCTGGTCCGCCGGCACGACGCGGAGCTGGCCGAGATGCGCCAGCAGCTGCACGCGGCCACCGAGGTGCTGGCCCGGGTGGTCGACGCCGCGGACCCGGCCGAGCGCGGCGCGCACAGCTGGGGCCTGGCCGACCCGTCCGGCTTCGCGGGCATGGGCTGCGCGGAGCTGCTGCTGCACGGCTGGGACGTCGCCGACGGCCGGGGCCTGGACTGGGCGCCGCCCCCGGCGCTGGCCGACGCGACGGTCACCCGGCTGTTCCCCTGGGTGCCACCGGACCCCGACCCGTGGGCGGCCCTGCTGTGGGCCACCGGCCGCGGCGAGCTGCCCGGCCGCGAGCCGGTGACCTCCTGGCGCTGGCACTGCGCCCCCCTCTCGGAGTGGGACGGCACCTCACCCTCGTAACGGGATGGAACGGCCCCCTTGCAGGGCCCCACCGCGAGCTGGCGAGTGGTGGGGGGCAAGGGGGTCCTTCTAGAACGTGTCCGGGCACCAGGGGGCGACCGGCCAGCGGAACGCCGTGGAGGCCGCCACCACGGCGCCCGGGCTGACCTCGGTCACCCGCCCGGCCGCCTGCAGCGAGGCCAGCGAGACCCCGCCCAGGTAGGCGGCGCTGAGCGCCTCGATGTCGAGCACCAGGTCCGGGTCGCGGTCGGTGCGGTCGCAGAACGCCCCCGCCGGGTGGCCCCAGACGTGCCAGCGCCCGTCGTTCCAGTCGCAGAACCGGTCGCGCACCTCGAACACCAGGTCGATCCGGGCCGGGTAGCGGCGGGCGGACAGCGCCCGGCCGACGTCGACCAGCCGCACCCACAGCGCGTCGACCGGGCGGGCGTGCCAGGCCCGCGGGTCGGCGAGCAGGTGCCGCAGCGGGTCGTCGTCCGACAGCGAGGGCGCCTGGACCGTGCGGACCAGGTCGATGCCGAGCAGGAACCGCCAGAGGGCGGCGTAGGCGGCCGGTGCGGCGGCGCGCACCTCGGTGACGGTGAGCGTGCCGGTCGGCTCGCCCTCGTCGCTCCAGCTGCCCCGGACCTGGTACGTCGCGTAGCCGGTGACCGTGCCGTCGGCCTCGGTGTGCAGCACGTGCTGGCGGGCGGTGCCGCCGCGGTGGGTCTCGGGCCGGTCCAGCAGCACCCGGTCCCACCAGCGGTCGTCGCGGGCGAGGTTGCCGGGCACGTGCCGGCGGAGCTGGTCGTACAGCCGGACGGCGGCCGGGCGGAACACCCCGACGTCGACCAGGGAGACCCGCCCGGTGCCGCAGTCGACGTCCGGCCGGAGCCGCAGCCGCCCGGCGTCCCCGGTCCAGCCGCCCCGCCAGCTCGCCGGGGCGTAGCCGAACCGGCCGTAGATGCCGGCCTCGGCGGCCCACAGCGCCGCCACGGGCTCACGCTCCGCGGCCTGCACCTCGGTGAGCTGGCGCCGCATGATCGCCGTCAGCACCCCCTGCCGGCGGTGGGTGGGTGCGACGGTGATCCAGGTGACCCCGGCGGTCGGCACGGTGGCCCCGGGGACGGCCATGTCCAGGCTGTAGATGCCGGCGGTGGCCGCCACCCGGTCCCCGTCGAACAGGGCGAGCGACCGGTCGAGCTCGGCGATCGGCGACGGCGTCTGCTGGTAGGGCCCGTCCGCCGCCTCACCGAACGTGGTCGACATCGTGGCTGAGAACCGCGGCCACTCCTCGGCGGTGATCGGACGGAGCTGGTCGGCGAGATCGGTCACGGTGGCTGTCTACCGGTCCGGGACGACGATCCCCAACCCCGTTCCACCGACCAGTCCCGCCGACCAGTCCCGCCGACCTCAGTGGCTGCCGGCCGGCAGCCGGTGCAGCCAGCGCGGCAGCCACCAGGTGCGGTCGCCCAGCAGCGCCATCGTGGCCGGCAGCAGCACCCCGCGGACCAGGGTGGCGTCGATCAGCACCGCCACCGCCAGCCCGACGCCCAGCTGCTTGAACTGCAGCAGCGACAGCGTCGCGAAGATGCTGAACACCGCGACCATCACGACCGCGGCGCTGGTGACCACCCCGGCCGACCGGCTGACCCCGCGGGTGATCGCCAGCTGCATCGGGATGCCGGCCCGGACCGCCTCGCGCACCCGGGAGACGACGAACACGTGGTAGTCCATCGACAGCCCGAACAGCACCACGAACAGGAACAGCGGCAGCCAGGACACGATCGCGCCGGTCGAGGTGAACCCGAGCAGCCCCTCGGCCCAGGTCGACTGGAACACCAGCACCAGCACGCCGTAGGCGGCGCCCACCGAGAGCAGGGTGAGCGCGGCGGCGATCAGCGCCACCGCCAGCGACCGGAACGCGACCGTGAGCACGATGATGGTGAGCGCCAGCACGAAGCCGATGACGAGCGGCAGCCGCTGGGACATGGTGTCGCCGAAGTCGAGGCTGCCCGCGGTGTCCCCGGTGACGGCGGCGGTGACCCCGGGGAGCGTCCCGACGGTGGCCGGGACGAGGTCCTCCCGCAGCTCGGCCAGGGCCGCGACGGCGTCGGCGCTGCCGGCGTCGGCCGTGCCGCCGATCGCCAACCGGGCCACGGTCCCGGCGGGGTTGACCTCCACGCCGTCGGTGGCCGCCGGGTCGGGCAGTCGGCTGGTCAGCGCGGCGGCGGCGGCGCGGACGGCGGGGACGTCGAGCGGCCCGCCGTCGGTGCGCCACAGCACCACCTGGTCGGTGCTGCCCTCCTGCGGGTAGGCCGCGGCGATGGCGTCGTAGGTGCGCAGCACCTCGCTGTCCCGGCTCAGCGACTCCAGGCCCGGCATCGCGGTGTGCATGCCGACCGCGGGTGCGGCGACCGCGAGCAGCACGCCGGTGCCCAGCGCCAGGGAGAGGCCGGGCCGGGCGACGACCCGGCGGACGACGGCACCCCACACCCGGCTGTCGTCGGTGCGGCCGACCAGCCGGCCCAGCAGCGGCAGCCGCGGCCGCTCGATGCCCCGGCCGAGCAGGGCCAGCGTGGCCGGCAGCACGGTGAGCGACCCGAGCACGGAGACCGCGACGACGAGGATGGTGCCGGTCGCGAACGAGGTGAAGACGGCGTTGCCGGCCAGGGACATGCCGGCCATGGCCACCGCGACGGCGATGCCGGAGGTGAGCACCGCGCGCCCGGAGGTGGCCGCGGCCAGCTCGACCGCCCGCTCGGTGGAAGCGCCGTGGCGGCGCTCCTCCCGGGCCCGGCGGACGTAGAACAGCGCGTAGTCGACCCCGACGGCCATGCCGATGAGCAGGACGACGCTGGAGGTGCTCTCGTCGACCGGGCGCAGCTGGGACACCAGCGAGACCAGCCCGAGGGCGCCGCCGACGGCGGTGATGCCCAGCAGCACCGGCACGCCGGCGGCCAGCAGCGCGCCGAAGGCGACCAGCAGCACGACCAGCGTCACCGGCAGGGTGAGCAGCTCGGCCCGCCGGAAGTCCTCGTCGAGCTGGTTCCCGACGACCGTGTCGATCGAGCTGCCACCGGACTCGGCGACCAGCACGTCCGGGTGGTCGGCCTGCACCCCGGCGACCGCGTCGAGCACCGGGCCGACGGCGTCGGCCGCGGCGTCGTCGGCGGCGGCGCCGGTGCGGTCGCCGACCTGCAGGGTGACCGGCACCAGCAGCGACGTCCCGTCCGCCGAGGGCACCGGGTCCCCGACGGAGGCGACCTCGTCGAGGCTGCGGACGGCGGCGGCGACGGCGTTCGCCGCGGACGTGCCCTCCGGCCCGATGGGGGACCCGTCGCGGGTCTGCACCAGCACCTGCTCGACCGGCGGGTCGGGGAAGCCGGCGCCGTCCAGGACGACGTCGGCGCGGCCGGACTCGCCGCTGCCGCTCTCCGCCCCGGTCAGCGTCCGGGTGCCGGTGAGGCTGCCGACGAGGACGGCCAGCAGCACGCCGACGAGCCACAGGGCGATGACGGTCCAGCGGTGGGTGGCGCTCCAGCGGGCGATGGAGACCACCGCCCCGTCCCGCGGTCGGGGCGGTGTCTCGGGCAGTGCGGTCATCACGGGAGCGCTCACGGCGGGACCTCTCGAGCTCGGGCGCCGCGGCTGCGGCGGCACTGCGTCGAGGCTCTCGACCGCCGGTCGTCCTGTCGTTGCCGCTGGCAGGCCGGACGGGGTCGGGCTGGCTGCACCCCCCGGGGGTCGTCAGCCCGACGTCGTCACGGGCCCGAGGTCACCCCGTCGGCGGCGAGGGTGAGGTCGCCGCAGGTCACCTGGTGGGCCAGGTCGAGCTGCGCGGCGGTGGCGCCGGTCGTGGTCGTGCTCGGCCCGTTGGTCGCGCGCGGCCCGTCGAGCTCGACCGCGGTGCTGGTGATCGACGTGCCGTCGGCCTGCAGGCCGACCAGGTCGCGGACGCCGTCGCCGCCGACGTCCGCGCAGCCCACGCCGGTGCCGTAGCCGGTGAAGCCCAGGTCGAAGGCGTACTGCTCGCCCTGGGCGTTCTGCACCGGCACGATCGAGCAGTCGCTGATCGCGTAGAGCGCCACCTGCCGCCCGTCGCTGACCAGCGCGACCAACTCCCCGTGACCGGTGACGTCGGCGACCAGCAGCGAGCGGGCGACCGGGCTGGCCGACGGGAAGTCGGCCGCGATCGCGTCGCCGGAGGCGGTCTGCACGCCGAACCGGGTCGAGCCGTCGGCCGCCGGCTGGGTGGCGATCCACTCCGTGTCGGGCCTGCCGTCGCCGTCGACGTCCAGGGTGGGTGCGTGCGCGGTGCCGGTCAGCGCGTCGCCGGTGGCCGGGCAGCCGGCCGGCGCGCTGCCGGTGGCTGCAGGGGAGGTGCTGGCCGGCGCGCTCGCGGTCGTGGTCGCCGTCGCTGTCGTGGTCGTGCCGGACGCTGCGTCGGCGTCGTCGCCGCCGGACGAGCAGCCGGTGAGCAGGGCCAGACCGACCAGGACGCAGAGCAGCGGACGACGCACGGTCACCACCGTCGTCCGTCTCGTTGGCCTGTGCAACCCCCGTGGGTCAGCTGCGCAGGTAGGCCAGGGTCGCCAGCACCCGGCGGTGCTGGTCCTCGTCGGGGGAGAGGCCGAGCTTGGCGAAGATGTGCTGGGTGTGCTTCTCCACCGCGCCCGGGGTGACCACCAGCTGCCGGGCGATCGCGGTGTTGGAGGAGCCCTCGGCGATCAGCCCGAGCACCTCCCGCTCGCGCGGCGACAGCGACCGCACCGGGTCGTCGCGGCGGCGGCGGGCGAACAGCTAGGCGACCACCTGCGGGTCGAGCACGGTGCCCCCGGCCACGACGTCGTCCAGCGCGGTGAGGAACTGGTCGACCTGGGCGACGCGGTCCTTGAGCAGGTAACCGACGCCGCCGGCGCCGTCGGCGAGCAGCTCGTCGGCGTAGGCGACCTCCACGTACTGGGACAGCACCAGCACGGCGGTCTCCGGGACGGCGCGGCGCGCCTCGACCGCCGCGCGCAGCCCCTCGTCGGTGTGCGTCGGCGGCATCCGGACGTCGACGACCGCGACGTCCGGGCGGTGCTCGACCACCGCGCGGACCAGGCTCGGCCCGTCGGCGACGGCGGCCACCACCTCGGTGCCGGCCTCGCCGAGCAGCCGGATCAGCCCCTCGCGCAGCAGCACGGAGTCCTCGGCCAGCACTACGCGCACGGGAGCTCTCCGATCAGCCGGGTGGGCCCTCCGCGGGGGCTGTCGACGACGAGCACGCCGTCGACGGCGAACAACCGGTCGGCGAGCCCGGCCAGGCCGTGGCCGGGGGCCAGCACGGCGCCGCCCTGCCCGTCGTCCTCGACCTCCACCCGGAGCCGGCCGTCCTCCCGGACGACGGACACCCGCGCGATGGTGGCGTCGCTGTGCTTGGCGACGTTGGCCAGCGCCTCGCTGACCAGGAAGTAGGCGCTGTTCTCCACCGCCGGCTCCAGCCGCTGGCCCTCGGGCAGCTCGACGGACAGCTCGACCGGGACGGGGGAGCGCGCGGCGACGGCGGCCAGCGCGGCGGCCAGCCCGCGGTCGGCGAGCACCGGCGGGGCGATGCCGCGGGACAGCGCCCGCAGCTCTTCCAGCGTCTCGCGGGTCATCGTGGCCGCCTCGGCGAGCGTGCTGCGGGCGCCGTCGGGATCGCTGTCGATCATTCGCTGGGCGCGGTGCAGGTCCATGCTCAGCCGCACCAGCCGCTGCTGCGGGCCGTCGTGGATGTCCCGCTCCAGCCGGCGCAGCGCCACCGCCTCGGCGGCGACCGCGGCGTCCCGTCCCTCGGACAGCCGGCCGATCTGCGCCTGGGTACCGGCCCGCAGGGTGAGCAGCGCCCGGGCGAACTGCGCCTCCAGCAGGGCGGACGCCCGGACGACGGCGGGCAGCAGGAGCGCGGCCAGCAGGCCGATCGCGGTGTACACCAGCACCCGGTTGGTGGCGGTGTCGTCCAGGTTCAGGGCCTCGGGGAGCGTGGAGTTCTCCCGGTCGCCGCCGTAGGGGATCGACCACTCCCACGCCACCGAGCTCAGGCCGCCCAGCGCGATCGCCCACCAGGTGACGACCACGACGAAGGCGGGGATCGACACCGCCATCCGCAGCAGCGCGTGCACCACGTCCAGCCAGCACTGCGAGTCGCGCAGCGGCTCGACCAGCCGGCGCACCAGGGACGCCCCGGGGGCGGCAGCCCGGTAGACCGGGGAGGGCACCGCGCGCTGCAGCACGCCCGGCAGCCGCACCCGCTCGACCGCGGCGAGCCCGCGGGCGACCAGCAGCGTGAGCGCCAGCAGCGGCAGGCCCACCCAGATCACCAGCGTGCCGATCCCGACCGCGAGGCCGGTGACGACGAGGACGAACGCGGCGATCGAGAGCGGGAAGCCGACCAGCACGTAGGCGGTGTCGACGCCGAGCTGCCGCCACCAGCGGCGGTGCCCGGGCGCGGTCGGGGCGGAGGCGGCCGGGAGGGGCAGCTCGGCGGTGGAGGTGGTCACGTCGACCAGCCTGCTGCCGGGCGGCGGCCGGTCCCAGCCCGCTGGCTGGCCGCTGCCGCGTCGGGTTGTCCCGACCCCGCGCCGTCCCGCTCGTCGTCCCGCCGGCCGTCCATGTCCCCGGGGATGCTCCCGGCGTACAGGTCCGGTGTCCAGGCCCGGGCACCCGGTCGGGGTGCCGGGGCCCCGGGGTGCGCCCTAGGGTCGGCGGTCTGCCGACGTGTCCACGCCCGGCTCCCCGGGACCCCTGCCCCGGACGGTGCGGGACGTGGGAGGAAGCGCATGCGCCGTCTCGGGACCGTTGCGTCCGCCGTCGTCACCCTGGTCGTGCTCGCCGGGTGCACCAGCAGTTCCGCCGACGACGACCCGGCCGGGAGCGCGCCGGCCGACGCCGCCGGCGACCAGCCGGTGACGGCGGCCCCGGAGGCGCCCCGCACGCTCGTCGCCGACACCGACCCGGTCGCGGCGGCGGTGTCGACCAGCCGGGCGCTGTTCGCCGGCGCGCCGGTCGCCGTGGTGGCCGGCCGCGACGACCCGTCGGCGCAGCTGCTCGGGGCGGTGTCCGCCGTCGGGCTGGGCGTGCCGCTGCTGCTCGGTGCCGACGGGTCGGCGGACGCGCTGGCCCCCGAGCTCGACCGGCTCGGGGTGCGGACGGTCCTGGCGGTCGGGGACGACGCGGCGGCCGCGCTGCCCGACGACGGGGTCGAGGTGGTGACCGTCCCCGCGCAGGCCGACGCCGTGGCGGAGGCGACCGGGCTGGACCTCGACGCCGACCAGCCCGTCGCCGAGGCCGACCGGGCCGCCGCGGTGGCGGCGCTGGCGCCCGACGCGCTGCCCGCGCTGAGCGCCGAGGGGGCGGCCGCCCTGACCGGGGCCGCGGAGCCCGCCGGCGAGCTGCCGGCGGTCGACCGGCCCGAGCCCCTCGAGGACGTCGTGGTCCTGGCCGGCGGCGGCGGGGACGCCCTCGCCGGCATCGCCACCGCCCGCGCCGCCGGCGCCGAGGTGCTGCTGACCGGCACCGACCCGCGGAGCTCGGAGGCGGTGGTCGAGCGGTTGGCCCAGCAGCCGACGGTCGTGGTGCTCGGCGCCGACCTGGCCGGCGCCCCGGGCATCGACTGGAAGCTGGACACCGCGGCCACCGGCACCCAGCTGCCCGGGGGCGGCCAGCTGCTGTTCCCGCAGCACATGCTGGTCGCGCTCTACGGCATCCCGGGCAGCGGCGCGCTCGGCGTGCTGGGGGAGCAGGACCTGCCGGCCGCGATCGAGCGGGCCGAGCAGACCGCCGAGCCCTACCGCGCGCTGGTCGGGGCGACCGTCGTCCCGACCTTCGAGATCATCGCGACCGTGGCGTCGGAGTTCCCCGGCGCGGACGGCAACTACTCGGCCGAGGGTGACGTGGAGACGCTGCGGCCCTGGGTGGAGGCGGCCGGCGCGGCCGGTCTCTACGTGGTGCTGGACCTGCAGCCGGGGCGGACCGACTTCCTGACCCAGGCGAAGGAGTACCAGTCGCTGCTGGAGCTGCCCCACGTCGGCCTCGCGCTGGACCCGGAGTGGCGGCTGGAGCCCGGGCAGGTGCACCTGGCCCAGATCGGCCAGGTCGGCATCGACGAGGTCAACACCGTGGTCACCTGGCTGGCCGACCTCACCCGGGAGAAGGCACTGCCGCAGAAGCTGCTGGTGCTGCACCAGTTCCAGGTGCGGATGATCATCGACCGCGAGCGGCTGGACACCTCCCGGGACGAGCTGGCGATCATGGTGCACGCCGACGGGCAGGGCGGGCAGGCGGCCAAGCAGGACACCTGGCGGGTGCTGCACCAGGACGCCCCGCCGACGCTGAGCTGGGGCTGGAAGAACTTCGTCGACGAGGACTCCCCGATGCTCACCCCCGAGCAGACGATCGAGCAGGTGCTGCCCACCCCGCAGCTGGTCACCTACCAGTAGCCGGCTCCCTTGGTTCTGTCGGTGGCCTCCGGCACTATCGGCGGGGACGTCGACGAGGAGGTCCTGCCATGACCGGTCTGATCGCCGAACGACCCGGAGCGGTGCCGGCCAGCGAGCTGGAGCCGCGGCTGGCCGAGCACCGCCGGGAGCTGACCGGCTACTGCTACCGCATGCTCGGCTCGTCCTTCGACGCCGAGGACGCGGTGCAGGAGACGATGGTCCGCGCCTGGCGGTCGCTGGACCGGCTGCAGGGCGCCGGCGCGCTGCGCTCCTGGATGTACCGGATCGCCACCAACGTCTGCCTGGACGCCCTCGACGGGCGCAAGCGGCGGGCGCTCCCGGTCGACATGTCCGAGGAGGCCTCCGCCCCGGTCGAGGCATCGCTCGACGGCGTGCTGCCCGACGGCGCCTGGGTCGAGCCGGCGCTGGACCGGCAGGTGCTGCCGGTGGGCGGCGACCCGGCCGACCTCGCGGTGCAGAAGGAGTCGGTGCGGCTGGCCTTCGTGGCCGCGCTGCAGTTCCTCCCACCCCGGCAGCGGGCGGTGCTGATCCTCCGCGACGTGCTCCGCTGGAAGGCCGACGAGGTCGCCGGGCTGCTGGAGACGTCGGTGGCCGCGGTCAACAGCGCGCTGCAGCGCGCCCGGGCCACCCTCGCCGCGCAGCAGGCCGCCGAGCAGCCGGCCCGGCCCGAGGTCGCCGCCGACCAGGCCGAGCTGCTGGACCGCTACCTGGACGCCTTCGGCCGCTACGACATCGAGGCGCTGGTCGCGCTGCTGCACGAGGACGCGGTGATGGACATGCCGCCCTACGCGATGTGGCTGCGCAGCTCCGCCGACATCGGGACCTGGCTCATCGGGCCCGGCGCCGACTGCCGCGGGTCGCACGTCGTGCCCCTGGAGCTCAACGGCAACCCGGCGTACGCCCAGTGGCGCCCGAGCGGGCCCGACGGGCAGTTCGAGCCGTGGTCGGTCACCGCGCTGGAGTTCGGCGCCGACGGCCGCGTCACCCGGATGACCGCCTTCCTCGACACCCGGCTGTTCGACCTGTTCGACCTGCCGCGGAACCCGGCCCCTACGGCGCGATGAGTTCGGCCGGTCGCGGCGGTCTGGAGGGCATGACCGAGACCAGCACCTCACTGCTCCGCGACAGCGCCGCGTTCAGCGGCTTCTCCGTCGACGACCTGGACGCGGCGCGCGCCTTCTACACCGACGTGCTCGGGCTGCGCACCAGCGCGGAGCCGGAGATGGGCGGGATCATGCACCTGCACCTCGCCGGGGGGCGGGACGTGCTCGTCTACGCCAAGGGGCCCGGGCACACCCCGGCCACCTACACGGTGCTCAACTTCCCGGTGCCCGACGTCGACGCCGCGGTGGCCGAGCTGACCTCCCGGGGCGTGCAGTTCCTGCACTACGACGAGCCACCGACCGACGAGAACGGCGTGATGCGCGCCGGCGGCCCGCTGATCGCCTGGTTCACCGACCCGGCCGGCAACGTCTTCTCCGTGATCGAGCAGGGCTGATGGGCCGGCTGGTCTACACCACGATCTGCTCGCTCGACGGCTACATCGCCGACGCGGACGGGACGTTCGACTGGGCCGAACCCGACCCGGAGGTGCACGCCTTCGTGAACGACCTCGAGCGGTCGGTCGGCACGTACCTCTACGGCCGCCGGACGTACGAGGTGATGGCGGTCTGGCAGACCCTCGGCGGCCCCGAGCACCCGGCCGTCGAGAACGAGTACGCCGAGATCTGGCGGGCCGCGGACAAGGTCGTCTACTCGACCACGCTGGAGGCGGTCGGCACGCCGCGCACCCGTCTGGAACGCGCCTTCGACCCGGCGGCGGTGCAGCAGCTGAAGGAGTCCTCGGAGAGCGACCTCGGCGTCGGCGGCGCAGGTCTGGCGGAGTCCGTGTTCCGCGCCGGGCTGGTCGACGAGGTGCACCACCTCGTGCACCCGGTGGTCGTGGGCGGCGGCACCCGCGCGCTGCCCGACGGCGTCCGGCTGGACCTCGAGCTGGTGAGCGAGCGCCGGTTCGCCGGCGGCGTCGTCCACCTGCACCACCGCCGCCGCGGCTGAGGCTGTGCTGCGACGCCGTGGTCGCCCTCCTGGCGGTCAGCTCAGCACCCGTGGTCGTGCGCCGCGGACCGGGGCGCTCGTGCTCCGCGCCCAGACCGCGTCGAGGCCGCGGGCCGGCAGCAGCACCTTCATCCCGAGGACCAGCCGGGCGTCCGCGCCCACCAGGGTCCGCGGCCGCACCCGGCGCCGGGTCAGCTGGCGCTCCACGGCGGCGGCGACCCGCTCGGGCGGCTTGGCGTTCGTGCGGATCCTCCCGATCAACCGGCGCTCACCGGCGAACTGCGGCGCGTAGAGCTCCCGGTGCTCGGGCTCGAGACCGGCCTCGAGACCGTCGATGAGCTCGTCCATCTCGTGCCAGGGATCGGTGTCGATCACGCCCGGCTCGACCAGGCCGACCTGGACGCCGAAGGGTCGCAGCTCGACCCGCAGGCAGTCGGCCACCGCCTCGGTCGCGTACTTGGAGGCGTTGTAGATCCCGGTGAACGGGAACGACACCCGGCCGTTGATCGAGGAGATGAACACCACCCGGCCCCGGGCTCGGCGCAGCCGGGGCAGCACGGCCCTGGTCACCGCGAGCGGCCCGATCAGGTTCACCTCGAACTGGGTGCGCATGTCGGCCCGGGACAGCGTCTCGACCGGGCCCCCCACGGCGACACCGGCGTTGTTGACCAGCGCGTCGAGCCGCTCGGGGAGCACGCGGTCGAGCGCGGTCAGGTGCTCGGGGACGGTGACGTCGAGCTCGACCGGTGTGATCAGGTCGGACTCCGCGGCCAGCTGCTCGGCAGCGACGTCGGTGCGGACGCCGCCGTAGACCCGCCACCCCGAGTGCGCCAGGCGGACGGCGACGGCGCGGCCGATGCCGCGGCCGGCGCCGGTGACCAGAGCGGTGCTCGTGCTCATGCACCGGACCCTCGCGCGCCCCGGGGGGCGGGCGGCGAGTAGTGCCGTACTCGATCCGGGCTCGCTAGCCTGAGGCCATGCAGCGGCCGTGGCCGCTCACCGGCCGGGACGAGGAGCTGCGGAGGGTCGCCGCGGCGATCCGGTCCGGCGAGGTGGGGATCGTCGTGGCGGGCCCGGCCGGGGTCGGCAAGACCCGGCTGGCCCGCGAGGCGCTGGCGGTCGCCGGGCACCGTGCGGCGACCGTGGTCTGGGCCCACGGCAGCACGGCCAGCCGGCCGTTCCCGCTCGGTGCCTTCGCCGGGCTGCTCGACGTCCCGGCCGGAGACGCGGCCGGGACCATCGGCCGGGCGCTGGACGCGCTCGCCCGGCAGCAGCCGCTCGTGCTGGCCGTCGACGACGCCCACCTGCTCGACGTGCACTCCGCGATCGTGCTGCACCGGGTGGTGCTGCGGCGGCTGGCACCGGTGCTGGTCACCCTCCGGACCGGGGAGCCGGCTCCGGACACGGTGACGCAGCTGTGGAAGGACGACCACCTCCCGCGCCTGGACCTCGCGCCGCTGGACGCAGCGCAGACCAGCGGCCTGGTGGCCCGGGTGCTCGGGGGTCCGGTCGAGTCGGCCGCCGCGCGCCGGTTGTGGACCCTCACCCAGGGCAGCCCGCTGTTCCTGCGGCACCTGCTGGCCGGGGAGGTGTCGGCGGGCCGGTTCACCCCGGCGTCCGGGATCTGGCGGTGGACCAGCGAGCCGGCGATCTCACCCGAGCTGGTCGACCTCCTCGAGCGCCAGATCGGCGGTCTCGCGCCCGGGGTGCAGGACGTCGTGGACGTGGTGGCGCTGGCCGAGCCGGTGTCGGTCCCGACGCTGCGGGCGCTGACCTCACCCGCGGACCTCGAGCAGGCCGAGGACCGGGGCCTCGTGCGCACCGACGGGCTCGTCGCGCGGCTGGCCCACCCGCTGTACGGCGAGGTCCGCCGCGCCGCCATGGGCACGCTCCGCGCCCGCCGCCTCCGCGGCCAGGTCGCCCGGACCCTGGACGCGGCGCCGGACCCGATCCCCCGGGCGGTGCTCACCCTCGACTCCGACCTGCCCCCGGACCCCGCGCTCTTCCTGGCGGCCGCGGGGGCGGCGATCCGGGTCTACGACCTGCCGCTGGCCGAGCGGCTGGCCCGTGCCGCCGCCGTCCCCGGCGACCCCGCCGCCCGTCTGGTGCACGCGTCCGTGCTGTCCTGGCTCAGCCGCGGCGAGGAGGCCGAGACGATCCTCGGCCACCTCGGAGCGAGCGCACCGGATGCCGCGACCCGCGCGCTCGCCCACCTGCACCGCACCGGCAACCTGCTGTGGACGATGGGCCGGCCCGACGAGGCCCGCCAGGCGCTGGCCGCGGCCGAGGCCACCGGAGCGGCCCCGGTCCACGTCACCGCGATGTCCCTCGCCCTGACCGCCGCGTGCGGCGGGATCCGGCCCGTGCTCGCCCGCGGCCGGGCACTGCTGCACGACGAGCTGCCCGACGACCTGGCCCGCGTCCTGGTCGCCTCCGCGGTGTCAGCGGTGGCCGCGGTCACGGGGGACACCGGCCTGCTCGACGAGGCCGCGTCCCTGGGTGGGCTCACCGCCGACCGGGTGCCCACCGTCATCCCGGGGTTCGGGCTCGCGGACTCCCACGTGCTCGGGCACCGCCTCGCCGGGTCACCGCACCGGGCTGACGAGCAGGCCCGGCGGCTGCAGGCAGCGTCGGCGGACCTGCCGGGCCCGGCCAGGCTGATGGGGCTGGTCGTCGCCGGGCACGCCGCCCTCGCCGGGGGCCGGGTCCGCGCCGCCCTGCCCCTGCTGCGTGAGGCGTGGGCCGGGCTGGCGGGCTCGGGGCACGAGTTCGGGTTCCGCTGCCGCACGTTGCTGGCGACGGCCGCGGCGCAGGCCGGACAGCCCGCGTCGGCCGCTCCGCTGCTGGCCGGCATCGTCGCCGGACAGCACCCGGCCTACCGCCTGTACGAGCCCGACGACCTCCTCGCGCTGGCGTGGGGGGCAGCCGCCGAGGGAGCGACGACCGAGGCCCTCGGCCGCGCCGCCGCCGCGGCCGCACTCGCCCGCGAGACGGGCGCCCTCGCGTACGAGGTGCTGGCCTGGCAGACCGCGGTCCAGTTCGGGGACGCCACCGCTGCGCTGCCCCGGCTGGCGGACCTCGCTGAGGTCGGTCCCCGGGCCGCCGCGGCCTGCGCCCATGCCCGGGCCTGGGCAGACCAGGACGGCGAGGCGCTGCTCGAGGCCGCTCGGGCATGGGCCCGGCTCGGCGACCTCGTCGCCGCCGGCGACGCGGCGGCCCAGGCCGCCGACGTGCACCGCCGGCGGGCGCGGCCCGGGTCGGCGCTGTCCGCGGCGGCCCGCGCCGAGGAGCTGGCCCGCCGGTCCGGTGCCCGGACCCCGGCTCTTTCGGTCGCGGCCCGGCCGCTGCCCCTGACCTCCCGCGAGCGCGAGATCGCGGCGCTGGCCGCCCGCGGGCTGTCCAACAGGGACATCGCCGAGCGGCTGACCGTGTCGGTGCGCACCGTCGAGGGGCACCTCTACCGCGCCGGTCGCAGGCTCGGCGTCTCGACGCGCACCGCGCTGGCGGACGTCCTCGGGGTCGAGTAGCGCACCACCTGCACCCCCGCCGCACCGCCGGCGGAGGGTCGGTCGCACCCAGCCAGAGGAGGAGCCGTGAGCACTCTCCACGTCCGGGCCGGCGAGGGCCGGCACCACCGCATGATCGACGGGGACCACATCGCGAAGGCCGTCGTCCGCGATGCCGGTGGGTCCTTCGAGGTGTTCGAGGTGGTCGCGCCTGCCGGGCCGATGGCGCCCCCGCACGTCTCGCCGTGGAGCGGCGTCCTGTTCCTGCTCAAGGGCAGGATCACCGCCGTCGTCGACGGTGCGTCCCACGACGTCGAACCCGGCGGGCTGCTCGTCGTCCCGGCCGGGACGGCGATGACCTTCGCAGTGGTCGGCGGGTCCGCCCGGCTCCTGGCGATCACCTCCGGCGACGGCGCCGGGCGGTTCTTCGCCGACTTCGCCGGCTCGGTCCCGGTGGACCGGCCGATCGAGGACGTGGCGGAGGCGATCCGGTCGGTGACCGCGCGCCACGGTATCGCGCTCGCCGGCGCAGGCGGGTGAGCCGGACCGGTCCCGCAGCGGCCCGGGTGCCCGCGGCCGACCCGTCGTGGGCCGTCCGCCGGGCCCTGGCCGACGACGCCGCACGGATGGCACGGGTGAACGTGCGGTGCTGGCAGGAGACCTACCGGGGGCAGCTGCCCGACGCGGTGCTCGACGACCCGGACCTGCTCCCTGCCCGGGAGCGGTTCTGGACCGCTGCCCTGACCGACGAGCGCTGGCGGGAGAACCGCGTCGCGGTCGCCGAGCGGGACGGCGAGCTGGTCGGGATCGCCATGTCGGGACCGCCGCTCGACGCCGGCGCGGCGTGGGCGAGGCAGCTGTTCGTGCTCTACGTGCTCGCGGAGGAACACGGCACCGGTGCCGGGCGGGCCCTGCTCGACGCGGTCGTCGACCCGGCCGACCCGGTGGCGCTCTGGGTGGCCGACCCGAACCCCCGCGCCCAGGCGTTCTACCGCAGGCGCGGCTTCGTCCCCGACGGGGCGACGCAGGTCGACGGCGGCCTGCGGGAGATCCGCATGGTCCGCGAGGGACGGCACGAGCGGTGCGGCGGCACGCCCGGGAGGCCCCGGTGGAGCGGGTGACCGGGATCGAACCGGCATGGCCAGCTTGGAAGGCTGGGGACTGCATGCGCCATCGCCGCTGGTCAGCGTTACGTCAGGTGGACCCCGTGCCTTCCACGTGCCTGAGCGAGCAGGGGTCACCGCAAGGAGCGGCTCTTCTTTCGCCGAGACGGCGTCATTCCGCGCAGTCGACCGCGACGGCGAGGGCTCCGCAGATCTGGCGCATGCGGGTGTCGGCCAATCGTCCGAGCCGCTCAACGAGGATCGCGACAGAGACGCTCTCGACCGAGTCCATGTTGACCACGCAGCGGCGGGGTACCGGGTCCTCGCCGGGCTCGAGGCCGACTTCGCTGACCAGGCCGCGGATCGTGGTGGTGCATGGTGCGACGAGTGCGCGCCGGTGCCGGGGGATCACTGTGTCGCGGGAGAGGACGACGACCGGGCGGCGCCCGATCTCGGCCATCTCGCACCACCAGACCTCACCGCGTGCGGGAAGCGTCGTCACGACCGTCCGGCGGCTTCGCGGAACGACGCCAAGTCACCCCACTCGTCCGGTTCGTCGAGGGGGTGCTCGTCGTAGGCGGCGTAGCTCGCATCGACTTCGGCCGAACGGTGGCGCGCCACCAGCGCGCGCAGCGCCTCATCGATCATGGCGGCGTCGGTGTCACCGGATCTCAACCGTCGAGCGGCCTGGAGGAGATCGTCGTCGACGGTGGTGCTGAGCCGTGTTCTACTCATGCCACTATCATGCCACTGCATTGTCTGTTGCACGACGACGTCCTCACCCCGGCGTCATGCGGGCCGCATCTGTTCACCACACACCGTAGGGGGTCAGCTTTGGGCCGCCGTTGACAGACGAGAGGCTCACCTTCCGCGTCGAGCGCCACACCTCGACGGGCTGGCAGGTCGTTGATGCTGGATCCCGGGAACGCAGCGGCTACCGAGGACCGGGGAAGCGGACGAGTGACATCGAGCTCGAGAACCGCGCCCCCGCTGTCCTTTCCGCCGTGGCCGGCATCTGACTGGGCGAGGTTGAACATTCCACTCCCGGAAGTGGTCCGGGGTGGGCGCAGATCAGCGGAGGCGCCAGCCATGGGCAGCGCCTGCTTCAGCCGACCCTCGCCGGCGCCGGCCGGGACGCCGGGTGGGCCCCCGAGCCACCTCCTATCAAGGCGCCGGCGATGAAGACCCATGCCAGCCCCGCGGCAGCGAGCCAAGCCAGGTGGGTGACCAGCATGTACGGCCAGAACATGGTGATGCCGACGCCGGCCAGAGCGACCGCGAGCACGACCGGGGCCGGCCACCACAGCCTCCTTACGGCAAGGAGCAGCGCCCCGGCCGGGAGCCAGTAGGTCCAGTGGCTGACGGTCCCCAGCTGGCGGATCGGTTCTCCGAGGAACTCGCCGCCGGGGAGGGTGTCGGTCCAGGGCGTGAAGAACATCGCCGCGCAGTGAAACACGAGCGTGACCAAGCTGACGACGGCGACCGCGAGCTCCGGGCGCGTCAGCGGTACCGCCCGGCGCGGGAGGAGGGGACGGCTGACCACGAGTCGCGCCACTGCGGTCACCACGGCCACACCGACAAGAAGGCTCCAGTAGACCGGCTGGTTCGTGCGGTTCCTTCGCGTGGTTTCGGGACCTGGCCCTGTTCGTGGTCCCTGACCGCCAGCAGACGTGGGCCCTCCCGCTAGACCTCGTTCGAGACGTTAACCGCCTCGGTCAACTCCGGGACGGTGCCGGTGGACGGACACGGACGCCTGGAGCAGCGGAGCACTGCCTGGCCGTCTGAGGGAGGGGATGCGGGTTGCACGGTGGTCACCGTGAGGATGGCAGTCATCGGTCGCCCTTCCGCCGAATTCCCGCGAGGCCGGCTCGGCTTTGATCGCGGCGACTTGGGGCAGGACTTCGGCGCGAGCCCGGACATGGACGCCGGGCGAAGATCGTCGGATCCAGCGGTCCACCAGCTCCTCGCTGGAGAGCGAGGTCACGGTTGCCTCCGTATCGCACCGCGGCCCCGGGGTGCCGTGCGCTCGCAGGCAATCGGGAGAGGGGCCCCGTCGTCGGCCTCTCGACGAACATCTCCAGTCGCGTCCGGGAGTGTTGCCACCTTGCTGTCTTCCCCCCGGGAGGGCGCCGGGCGGTGACCCCGGTATTTCGCAACAGGCCTGATCGTCGTGCCTCAACCGTGCCTCGAGCAGCGGCCAAAGCCGGTGGTCTGCGGTCAGCAGGGTCAGACCTGTCAAGGCGCGAGAGCGGCGGCAAGGCCGCGCTGAGCAGACCGGCATACGACCTGTTCAGTGGGCGGAGCGGGTGACCGGGATCGAACCGGCATGGCTTACTTCTTCCCACGTCTTACATGCCGTGAGACAGTGAAGGGGTGGCTGAGACGATCACCTTCCGTCCCGATGAAGACGCCCGGCGGGCGTTGGCGGTTCTGACGCAGGACGGAACCTCTGTCTCCACCGCCGTTCGAGCAGCTCTGATCGAGGCCGCCAAGACGGCCGCGCGGGACAGGCTGCGTGCGGAGGCCGCTGCGCTGGCCGCCGATGACGCCGACCGTGCTGAGGCCGCTCAGGTCCTTCGGGACATGGAGACGCTGCGTGCGTGGTGAGGTCTACCGCCTGCGCTCTCCCCGCGGCGCCCGGGGCCATGAGCAGGCCGGCGTCCGCTATGCCGTCGTCGTCCAGTCCGACCTGCTGCCGCTGTCAACCTGGCTGGTCGCGCCGACGTCCACCTCGGCACGCGCAGCCACCTTCCGTCCTGAGGTTTCCATCGCGGGCCACCTGACACGGGTGCTGGCCGAGCAGACGAGTGCCGTGGATCCGCAGCGCCTGGGGGAGTCGGCCGGGAACCTCAGCTTCGATGAATTGCGCCGGGTCGACGCCGCGCTGCGCTTGGTCCTCGGCCTATGACGAACATCCCGCACATGTCCTGCCCGCGGCTCACCGCCGAGCCCGACCCCTCCACCAGCAGTCGCTCTTCGTGATCGTCGTCCACGGCACCCGAGCGTTCCGTGACCGAGTGCCGGGACCGGCTGTCACGCCGGGGGAGACGTCGACGACGGTGCTCGGGGCCTGGTATGCGACCGTGCTCCGATGGCGCCGCACGGCCGCGCTGCTGGTTGTCGTTTGGGACGCCTCCAGGATTCGCCTGTTCCAGATTGTCGTGTGCCGTCCCGCCCGCCATCACTTCACGACGCGGAACGTGAGATGCGTGATACCTGCACCCTCGATCACCCGGGTGCTTTCCAGCTCAACCGGCTCGGCGCTCTGGTCGAACAACCGGACGCCATCCCCGAGCAGGACAGGCACCAGATCGAGGTGTATCTCGTCAAGAAGTCCCGATCTGATGCACTGTTGCACCAGAGACGCACCGATCACGCCAACGTCCTTGTCACCCGCGGCAGCCTTCGCTTGCGCTACAGCGCTCTCGAGACCATCCGTAACGAACGTAAAGGACGATTCTTTGTCCACCCACTCTTGCGGAACCGAATGGGTAAGAACAAAGACCGGTACGCCCAAAGGATGTCCGCCACCCCACCCACGGGTGAGGTCGAATGTTCTCCGTCCCGTCACCAACGCACCTGTTGTCGCACTCGTCTCCCGAAGGTACTCGGCGGTCTGTGGCGCGACCTTGAACACCATCTCCGTGCCGGGCAGCCGGTATTCGGTGTCGCCGCCCATGTACCACGCCAAGAGCCGCTCGCCGCCCTTCCCCATAGGTGCTTCGGGACCGTCGTTCGGCCCAGCAATGAACCCATCCAGCGACGTTGCGTGCCCTGTGCGGACTTTCGCCATGGCCTTTTCTCCTAAACCCTCTGCATCCGCTTCGGTGGCCTAACCTGATCGCTAAACTTGCGGGAAGCATGCTGCGGCTGGGTCGTGTGGCGCAAGGGTGGATCGCGTCCCACAGATGCAGGAAGGCCTTCGTGCGGCGGTAAGCCAAGCCGTCGGACGACTGACACGGGAAGTCGTTCTGTCAAGTGCGTAGGGCGAGGCGCCGCGCAGGGCTGGCTGCTCTCGCGGCACCTCGTCCGTGCTGGCTGGAGCGGCGGCCGATACTCGGGTGAACGTGTCGGTGCGACGCGCGGTCTGCGATGCTGATTTGCGCGGATTGGTTACCGCAGGACGGCGTTCGGCTGGGGCGCTACGGGCGTGTATGAGGTCGATGTCGAGCGTCACGTCGGTCGACCCTCGTTTCGGGGCGATCGTCGTGGCTCAGAGTCGAATCGCCGGTCGGACCCCTCGCTCAGGGTTCGGTTGCCGGTGCTCCAGTCAGGCCCCGGGCCAGGAGCGGGAGCGCGGCGGCGGTCATGTGTCGCCGTCATAGGCGCGTGAGGCTCGCGACCCGGTCGGCGGCGGATCGGCGGGCTCGGGGCTGGTCGTCAGCAGCGACCGCCCATGTCCACACCCCGCGCAGCCAGCCACGGGATCGGGTCGGTGGCGCCGGCGTACATGCCGTCGGTGTTGACCTGGAAGTGCAGATGCGGCCCGGTGGACTGGCCGCGGTTGCCGACCTCGGCGATGACCTCACCGGCTGACACGCGCTGGCCCACGCTGACGAAGTAGTCGTTGATGTGTCCATACACCGTGACGGAACCGTCGTCGTGCTGGATGTACACGGCCAACCCGTAGCCGGTAGCCGTTCCGGCGCGCACGACACGGCCTGACGCGGGGGCGTAGATGGGAGTGCCCATGGGAGCCGCGATGTCGACGGCGTTGTGCATGGTGCCCCAGCGCACCTCGAAGCAGGTGGTGAACCGACCGCTTGTCGGCGCAACACCGCCGCTGCGCGTCGCCGGCTTCACCGACGTCACCTGACTGGACGTGCCGTCGATTGGCTTGGCCGGGGCGGGCTGCTCGGCCGCCGCGCGAGCTCGTGCGGCCGCCTGAGCTGCTGCCTTGGCGGACGCAGCGGCCTGTGCCGCTTCCGCTGCCTGCTGCTGAGCCTGCTGGTCCTTCCACGCCTGATAGGCGTTCCGCTGCCCCTGCAGCGACAGCAGGTTCACCTGGGCGTCCTGCAACTGCTTCTCGTACGTGGCCTTCTGTGCGCTCACTGACTGCACCGCAGCCTGGAACGTGCCCACCTGCGCGTCTGCGGTGGCCTTGGCCTCAGCGCTCTCCTGGGCAGCCTCGTCCTTGTCGGCGACCGCGGCCTGGGCCTGGGCGTCCGCTTGGGCCTGCCGTGTCCGGGCAATCTCCAGTTGGTCGAGAACGGCGGCTCGCTGGTCGCCCAACAGTCCGAGTGTGGCCGCCTGCTCCATCAAATCCGAAGGCCCTTCAGCGCTGAGCAGGGCGGCCACGCCGCTGATGGATCCACCGCGCATGTAGTTTTCTCGCCCAAGCGTGGCCACGTCCGCCTGAGCCACGCTGACAGCGTCGTTGGCAGCCTGCAGCGCCGCTGCCGTTTCAGTGGCCGCCTGCTGAGCCTCTTCCAACTGTCCCTGTGCGATCAGATATGCGTCATTGGCCGCTTCGGCCTGTGCGGTGACGCGCTGCAGATCGGACTCGGCGGAGGCGACGAGGGCGGCGATCCGGCCCACCTCATCGGCTGCCGCCTGCTGTGCGGTCTGAGCTGACGTGATGTCGCCGTCGCTCGGGTTGGTCGGCGCGGCGAGCGCCTGGCCAGGGAAGACGCTCACGAAGACAGCAATCAGTGCGGCAAGGGCCGTTACTGCAGCGACGTTCCTGCCGCTGCAGTAACGGCGGTTGGCGCCGAGAGGGGAGGGAAGCTCTGCGGGGTGATCGGCGCTGGTAGCACGCTCGTTCGCCGCGGTCGCACAGATGACCGGGTGCGTCGTACGGCGGCGTCCGACCCACCGGTACATGTCTCTCCTCAAGTCGTTGTTCGTCCCCACCCCTACTACTCGCAGTAGTAGGAACGGCAGTCGCGGGACATCCTTGAGGGAAGGACTCGAAAGGGGGAGAAGGTGACCGGACGCCGACGGTGCTTCTCAACGACCAACGGCTGGATGATCTCCGTGAGCCGGCTCCCGCCCGGTCATCAGGGCGGCATGCTGACGACGTGACCGCACCCGCCAACGCTCAACGAAGTGGGGACCGCGCGTTCGCCGCGGCGGCCGCGCTCGGCCCGTTCTTCCAGGTGGCCGGGCGCCCGGGGCCGGACTGGACCTCATGGGCCGCGCTGCGTGCCGATCGGCAGCCACTGCGCCGCCGCATCGACGAGGTCCACGCCATCCTCGCCGCCGGCCCGGGGAGCCCGCAGGTGGAGCCTGCCGTGGTCGCGTCCCTCGTCCACCTCGGGTTGGTGTCCCGCCTGGTGTCGCCCCTGCTGGGCGCGGCACTGCTCGCCGGCGTCCTTCCGGTGACGCCCATCGAGTTCGTGCACGTCCGCCTCGCCGGCGTCAATCCGCTTCCACTGGCAGTCGGAGCGGCGTCGCCGACAGAGATCGGTAGCGCCGCTGACCTGGCCGCCGCGTTCGACGAGTCCTGGCTGGTTCCCGGCGTCGAACCGCTGACCCGGAGCATGAGCGACGCGTGGTCGGTCTCCCGGCAGGTTCTCGACGGCAACGTGACGTCCGCCGTGGCCAGCCGCCGTTGATCTCGGTCTGGGTGACCCGTTGCGCAGGGTCGCGGGACTGACCCCCAGATGCCCGGCCACCCGTGCCAGCGCCCCCGGCCGGGTGGCCGGATCACGCCGGGCCTCCACCGCCATCCGGGTCCCCCGTTCACGCAGCTCGTCGGGGTACTTCGTCGGTGCCGCCACGACTCTCATGCTTCCCATAAATGAGGGCCTCCATCCGATGCGGCGCGGGACACACTCGCTTCTGGTGGAAACCGCTCCAGCTCCTTTCCCCGTCTTACAGCCCGTGAGACGCTCCTGGGTGGCTGAGACAAGCACCTTCCGTCCCGATGAAGACGCCCGGCGGGTGGTCATCTCATCGCTGTCGACCAGTCACGCGCTCGGGAACGGCCGCGGGCGCCATGGCGCGTCAGACCGAGCTCACGGGGATGACTTCATCGACCGTCAGCGCGCCGGCGATGAGATCAGTAGGGAGCAGTACGCGGGCGGCGCTGGCCACCCGGGATTGGTCGGGAATCGGGGCGCTCTCCCGACCTCTGGTTGGCAGAGCTACCGGCCACGCAGCGCCTATCTACAGGCAACGCAGTCAACGCCGAGATGGCGCACGAGGGTGCGCTCCCCGTGAAGGTGTACGCCAGTGCATGTGGCCACTGTCAGTCAACCGCTTCCTAGCTCGCGGTGGGACCCAACGGGCCAATGTGTATTCCTGCGGCGTGTGGGGAGCACGTGAGATGACGGTGCAGTCTGACGAGCGCGCCCTCCCTCGTTTGTCGACATCGGTTCCCTACCGTCCGGTTGCGACGCGCACGGAAATGGTCCCTTCCCCGGGCCCGGCGCAGCTCACGGAGGTCACCGGTGCAGGTATGGCGCACGATCACCCGCCGGCCCCGTGCGGTCCTCGCCGTCGGGGCGCTCCTCATTGCCGGGGGCATGCTGTCGCCGTCGGTCGCCTCCGCCGAGCCCGGGACCGCCGCAGAGGCCATGCAGCAGGTGCGGCAGGCCGCCCAGGAGCTCACTTTGGTCGACGCGCAGATCGACGAGGCAGAGGTCATCGTCGCGGGCCAGCAGGAGGCGGCGCGCGTTGCCGCCGCTGAGGCGGCCGACGCCCAGCGCATGCTCGACGCCTACGAGCCACAGTTGCGCGCCATTGCTCAGAGCGGCTACATCGCCGAAAACCGGTCGCGGGTGGCCGCCTTTCTCAGCAGCAACTCCGCGACCGAGCTCGTCCAGCAGATCGCAACGCTCGATGTGATCGCCGACCGCACGAACGCGATCATCGCCGAGGTCGCCCTCCTCCAGGATGCGGCCGCGGCGGCCGAGGCAGAGGCGGCCGCGGCGGCCGCGGCGGCCGAGGCCGCGCTCGCTGAGCTGCAGGCGCAGCAGGCTGAGGTGCAGGAGCGGATCGGGCAGTACGAATCCGACTTCGGCCGGCTCACCGCGGCGGAGCAGACCGCCGTCACGACGGAGATCGCCGGTCCAACGCTGGCCGCCCCGAAGGTCGCGGCGCTGCCCGTCGTGCCGGGTAGCGCGAGCGCCACCGCCATCGAGATGGCCCTCGCTCAGGTCGGCGACCCCTATGTCTGGGGAGCGTCCGGCCCGGACGGTTTCGACTGTTCCGGCCTGACGTCGTTTGCATATGCGGCTGCGGGAGTGTCACTGCCGCGCGCCAGCCGAACGCAGGCGACCGTGGGCCGGGAAGTCTCCCGCGGAGAACTGCAGCCGGGGGACCTGGTGTTCTTCTATGACCCGATCAGCCACGTCGGTCTCTACATCGGCAATGGCCAGATGGTGCACGCCCGGACGTTCGGGCAGCCTGTTGCAGTCACGACTGTTGATCAGGCCGGGTATCGGTTCGCGCGCCGCATCGTCGGCTGATGGTCGGAACGTAGGCGAGCGTCCAGCTGTCGTTCCCGGCCCCACGGTTGACTGGCGTCGAATTCCCAAACGGAATCCCTCCGTTCCGTCCGCTGCGGGATCACGGGCGATCACCAGCGGTGGCGGTCTGCCCCGAGAAGCTGTGCCTGCAGTCACCAGTTGCGGCCAGCGCAGTGAGATCGGGACGGTGCGGTCCTGAGGACAACGGCCAGCCGAGGGTGCCTCGGCGACCCGGTGGCGCCGCTGCAGCGGGGGAAGTGAGTCGCGGCCGATGCGGCGATGTGAGCGATGATCCGCAGTCTCGGTCGGTGCGAGGGACATCGAAGCCTGCGAGGCCGACCTCGACGCCCTCGCGGCGATCCCGAGATGCGGCCGCGCAGCGCCAGGTCGACCAGCAGCGTGTCGCGCACGGCGACCCCCGCGATCCGGTCGTCGTGAGCCGTGGTGTCCCAGGTGACGGAGGCTCATCGGAGCGACCTTGACTGGCGCCAGTCGTCCCCTGGAGGACCGCTTCTCGGTCACAGTCTCCAGCTCCGCCGGCACGGCCGTCAGATCCATCCATGTGCACTTCAGGTGATGCCGACGGTCGCCTGGGAGGGACGTCGAAGCCGGTGTTCCGGGCTTCAGTGCCCTGCTGGCGGCCCGCCTATCGCCCGGGGTCGCTCAAGGAGCTCGGGCGCGCAGGTGTGGGACGAGTCGTTACCCGACCGTGACAACTAAGACGCTTCGTACTACCGTTCCGTCCGGCCCGGCCGAGCCGCGTTCCTCAGTCAGAGGACCTCGGACGGACCCCGCCGAACCATCCGTGCCACTGGCCGGGTGGACCGGGGACCCATCGATCCCCTGGGGTGAATCCTGGCGGCGCACCTGCGTGCGCTCCAGGTAGGGCGTCTTCCAGCCCGAACCCGTCAGCTAACTCGGTAGGCGGTCAGGAAGAACGGAGAGCCGCCGTCTTGGCGACCCTGCACAACCGCGCCTCCCGCACGCCTCTCGTCCGTCGCTCGGCACACGCCCGGCTCGACCGTGGCTGGGGCCGGCAATGGCGTCATCTCATGATCCCCACCGTGGCCATCGCGGGGCTCCTCGTCGGTGGCGGGGCACCGTCAGCGCTCGCGGCGCCGAACGTCGCCGGCCAGGACCAGCCCGGCCGTGACGCTCTCACTGCGGAGATCGAGCGGATCAACCAGCGCCTGGCGACGACCGAGGAGGAGTTGCAGCGAGCGACGGTCGAGGCCGAGGCCACCGCGGACGCGTCCCGAGCCGCGCAGGCCGAGCTCGCGGCGGCGGAGTCGGCCGCGGCGGCGGCCACCGCCGAGCTCGAGGCCGCGCAGGCCGCCGCCTCGCAGGCCCAGGACGACGTCGCCACTCTCGGACGGGAGGCGTTCATGGGATCCGCGCCCCTGGGAGAAACTGTCGTGCTGCTCGACGCTGCCGGTCCGGAGGAGGTGCTGCAGCGCGCCGCCACCATGGACCTGTTGGGCGAGGACCGTGCCGCGCGCCTGGAGGCATCCGAGGCCGTCCGGCAGCGGCAGGAGGACGCGGACCGGGCGGCACGGGACGCGGTCGCCGAGCGAGACGCGGCCGTACGGGCAGCGGCCGACGCCGACGCGGCCGCCCAGGCCCAGCTCGCGGCATCCCAGCAGGCCTACGACGCAGCCGCCGCGGAGAAGGCCGGTCTGGAGCAGCAGCTCAAGGACGCCGAGACCCGGCTGCTCGCCGCCCGAGGCGCTACCGATCCGAACGCCACCTGGGAACAGCAGCAGCGCACCCGGCTCGCCCAGGCCAGCGCCGGCGCGGGCGCGCTGGTGAACGGCCGGGTCACCTCCTGCTACGGCAGCCGCTGGGGTACCAACCACAACGGCATCGACATCGCCGCTCCCATCGGCACCCCCATCTTCGCCCCGGAGAGCGGGGTCGTCTTGCAGGCCGGCCCGGCCAACGGGTTCGGGCTGGCCGTCTATCTCCAGCACCCCGACGGCACCATCACCGTGTACGGCCACATCAACCAGTACTTCGTGACCGCCGGCCAGACGGTCACCGCCGGCCAGCAGATCGCCGAGGTGGGCAACAAGGGCCAAGTAACCGGCCCGCACCTGCACATCGAGACGCACACCGGCGGGCTGTACCAGAACCGGGTCGACCCCGCTCCCTGGCTCGCCGCGCGCGGCATCAGCCTCGGCTGCTGACCCGTGACTGGCGAGTGACCGTGTTCCGAAGTGCTCCACCCTGTACATGGCTATTGTCGCTCCGTCCCTCGCCGGGGGAGGTGTGATGGGAGTGGTCGGACGGCAATTCGGCTCGCCCTCCGGGCTGCTCGGACGCCTGGCCGGGCGCTTCATGGCACGCAACAACGCGGCCTTCAACCGGCGACTCGTCGACGAGGTGGCGTCCTTGGTGCCGCCGGCCCGTGTTGTCGCCGAGCTCGGCTTCGGCCCCGGAGTGGGCCTGGCCGCGCTCCTGTCTGCGTTCCCCGACGCACTCGTCCTCGGTGCGGACCCGTCGCCGGCTCTGGCCGGTCAGGCAGCCGGCCGAAACCGCGCGGCGATCGAGGCCGGGCGGCTTCGCCTCGTACAGGGCGACGCGGTGGCGCTGAACGCGTACCGCCCGATCGACCTCGTCGTCGCCGTCCACGTCCTCTACTTCTGGTCAGACCCGGTCAAGGCACTCGAGGCAATCAGGCATCTCCTGCGGCCCGGCGGTCACGTCGCGCTCGGGTACCACCTCGAGCGACACATGCCTGCAGTCGCCCGACGCGACTTCGTCGCGGAGGGGCACCGGCTGTACGAGGAGGATGAGGACGTCGCCGCGCTGCTGCCGCCGGCCGGGCTCAAGGCCGAGCATCACCGGGTGTTCGGTCCGGTCGACGGTCCGCTGGGGAGGCTTCTCATCGCCTCATCGGTGTCATGACGAGCAACGGTGACGTGGTGGCGGCGCTGCGGGCGGGACCACGCAGCCGGTCACCGTGGGCCCATCAGGCGCCGCCGGCAGGCTCAGTCTGGCTGTTGAGAGCGGCCGCGCCTGGGGTTGAACTGCCTCCTGGCTGGGTGTCGGCGTACCGCCCGGTGGCCACCAGTGGCCGCTCCGTCCCTCACTCGCGGCCCCCGCTGGTAGCGACCGCCTGATTCCGCGGAGGGCTGCGGGTTTGCTTCGATCAGTTGTCGGGTCGCTCCGGCGGGAGAGTGGACAGGTCATCACCGAGACCGGCCCGCCTCGTCGCGGTGGATCTCCAGCCCATGTGCGGCGTGGCATGCGGCCAGTGCCGCCGCCACCAGAGCCAGGCCGCCAGCAGCGCGCAGGACGCCAGGACGGCGAGTGGCGCGACGCCGGCCAGTGACGTCCAGAAGCCGGTGCTCGTCACGGAGGTGCCGATGCCGACGTACAGGACCGACCACGGCACCAGCCCCAGCGCGGTTCCGAGCAGGTAGGGCAGCAGCCGGACGCTGCTGAGGCCGGCCGCGTAGCTGACGACCATGAACGGCGCCACGGGCGCCATGCGCGCGGCAAGGACGGAGGCGAACCCCCGTGCGCCCACCCGGCGGTCGAGCGCGGCCAGCCGAGCACCGGCCAGGCGGGCCACGGCTTCCCGGCCGAGCCAGCGGCTCAGGGCGAAGCCGGCCAGTCCACCGAGCAGCCCGCCGCTCAGGGCCACCGCCAACCCTGCGGGGAAACCGACGACGGCACCCAGCAGCACGGAGATCGCCGATCGCGAGACGGGCGTCTGCAAGGCGAGGGAGACGCCCACGACAGCCACCAGCCAGCGCGCAGCACCTCCCTCGTCCAGCCAGGAACGCACCTCTGCGACGGTCGGCAGGTCGACCGACAGGGTCACTGCTGCGCCGGCGAGAAGGGCGAGGACGAAGGCACCGAGGCGCAGCCGCAGCCGCCGGGACAAACGGGGTTCTTGCGTCATCGCGAACCTGCGGGCGGTGACCCGACGGCCCAACCGTTGCGCCGCGCTGCCCGTCCACCGAGGCGTCGGAGCATCTGCGGATCACGTCCCCACCGTGACACGCCGCAGCCGACGGCAACGCAGAGCAGTGGCGACCCGCGCCAACGGGGAGGCGAGGAGGGACAGCGCCGCGACCGCCAGCACGGGCCCGTCGCCGGTGCGGGAGTACACGGTCATGCCGGTGCGCAGCGGCACGGTCGCGGTGAGCACCTCCGCAGTGCTGAGCCCGGTCTGCTCGACGACGAGTCCGTCGGGCCGCACGATCGCCGTGTACCCGGTCGGCGCGGCCTGCAGGACGGCACGGTCGAACTCGAGGGCGCGCATCCGTGCGGCGGCGACCTCGGTCGCAGGAACCTCCTCGGTCGTGTACGAGGCGGCGTTCGTCGGCACGAGCAAGATCTGACCGCCGGCCTCGACGGCGGCACGGATGCGGTCGGAGAAGAAGACCTCGTAGGAGATGACCACGCCCAGTGGACCGGCGGCGGTGCGCAGCAACCCCGGGCCGCGGCCCGGGGTCGCGTCCCGCGGCACCAGCGCCGTCATGTCCGACAGACTCTCGAGCAGCGCCCGGGCCGGGATGTACTCCCCGAAGGGCACGCGGTGGACCTTCTCGTAGCGGTCGACGATGCGCCCGGCCGGATCCCAGGCCACCGCCGCGTTGCGGAAGCGCTCGTCAAAGGACTCGCTCAGGCCGGCGACGACCGTGGCTCCGGTGCTCCGTGCCAGCTGAGCAACGCGCGCGGCCTCCGGCGTGTCGGCCACCGGGCCGGTGACACCGAGGCTGCTCTCGGGCCACAGCACCAGGTCGAGCCCAGGTGGCAGGTCCTCGCTGAGCAGGAACTGCCGCTCCGTGACGGCGTTGGCGTCACTGACCACGGCGGGGATGCCGCGCGGGCCACCGCCCTGGACCAGGGCCGCCCGTAGCGAGCCCGCCGAGGCGCCGTCCGGACCGGCCAAGAGGACCCCCACCGCGCTCGCCGCGACGAAGGCGGCGACGGTGAGGAGAGTGCGAACCCGCCGGCCGGCGGCGAGCACGGCGGTCGCCGCCGCTCCTGCACCGGTGGCCAGGCCGACGACGAGCAGCGAGCCGCCCAGAGGGGCGGCGACGACGAACGGCCCGTCGAGCTGCCCCAGCGCGATCCCGGGGATGGGGAAGCCGCCGAACGGGAACCGGGCGCGCACCGCCTCCAGGGCCACGAGCGCGGCCGGGACTGTCCACCACCGCGCGGGACGGGCGTCCACCAGCAGCATCGCCACGGCGAACAGCACCACCTCCAGCACGAGCAGGGCGGCAAACCCCGCCGGGTGGAAACCGGTCAGCCAGCTCAGCGTCGGCAGGAAGAAGGCCAGCCCGGTCATGGCCCCCAGGACCAGCCGCTGCCGCCAGGCCAGACCCAGCAGCGACCAGGTGAGGACGGCAGCGCCGAGAGGCGCGAGGTACCAGGCCGTCCGGGGCGGCATGCTGCCGGCCAGGAGGACACCGGCCGCGATGCCCGCGAGCAGCCGCGTCCAGCTCGGCAGCCACCCTGCCTTCGCACGGCGCCGGTTCTCCGGGACAGAGACACTCGGCTCCACGACGGGCGCCGACGGACCGCCGGCGGCGGTCACGGCGGAGTCGAGGCGGAGTCGGCCACGAGCAGGGAGACCATCTCGTCGAAGCGCTCGGCCGAAGCCTGACCGATCTGCCGGTCGAGAATCCTCCCGTCGGCCGCGACGGCCAGGGTCACCGGCAGGCCTGGAGCGGCCAGATCGGTCAGGAGCTCCTTGTCCCGGTCGACGACATGCGCGTAGGTCACGTCCAGATCGGCGAGGACCGCGGCCGCGGCCGAGGGCGTGTCCTCCGTGTTGACACCGAGAAGACCGATGCGATCGCCGTCGCGTTCGTACGCCTTCTGCAACAGGGGCATCTCCTCCCGGCAGGGCGCGCACCAGCTGGCCCACAGGTTGACCAGGACCGGCCGGTCGCCGAGGTCGTCGAGTGCGACGTCCTCACCGGGCACCAGGCACGGCAACGTCAGGACGGGCAGCGTGTCGCCAGTACGGACCCTCTGACCGTCGGCGGCGAAGGGCTCGCAGGTCGCCACATCGCCAGGAACGGCGGCCGCGGTCGGCTCGGCGTCGTCCGCCGAGGGCGCGGCGCCGCAGCCGCTCAGCGCCAGCACGGTCACCAGCGCGGCGGCCGTGCCCCTGGACGATGTCATCCGGCCTCCCAGAACTGATGTCGTCGCCTACCGGTCGATCTCGTGACCCTGGCCAGCCTACGGAGGCGGTCGGGTGCTCCCCGGTAGGTGCGCCGTCGGGCGCTGGCCATGCGGGCGCGTTGCACGAGAACAACTATGGCGTCTCGTACTATGTCCCATAGTAAGAAGGGATCCCGGCTGCGGGAACGGTCCCTTCAGCCGTTCCTGCCGATCACGAGGTGACACCGGATGTCGGGGAAGTCGTCGCGCAACAAGAAGGGCACCCCACCCCGGAGGGGGGTGCCGTCGGGGAAGGGTGCCGCGGCGGCCGGGGCCGGACGGCCGGCACCCGGGAGGCAGGCCGCACCCGGGCCGGTGACGGGCGGAGATGCCGGAACTCGGGCGGCCGCAGACGTTGCGTCTCCGCTGAAGGCGTTCCGGCCGCCGACACTGGAGCCGCCGTCCCGGGTCTTCTCTCCGCCTCGGACGGCGACGGCGTCCCCCGGGTGCAGCCGGGCACCGGGCGGCCGGTCGCCCCCCGGTCCGCTGCCGCACCGGTCGCCAAGGCGCCCGCTGCGCCGGCCCCAGACGTGCCGCCGGTCATCGCTCCCGCCGGAGAGCCGGCATCGGGCGGTGGGACGGCCGTCGCGACGGCGCCGTCCCTCGCTCCGGCGCGTGCGCCGTTCCTGGCCGGGGACATGCCCGACCGTCCCACGCAGGTGATGTCCTGGAACTGCTCCCAGCTCGAGGGCATGGAGCCCCAGGGGCTGGGGCTGACGTACTGGTTCGACGCCGCACCCACCGGGGACCCGTATCCGGTCAGCATCCGGTTCACGGGCCGCCGCGTCACGGGGGACGAGCCGGCGGGTCCGCGCGACACGTTCGAGACCGTTCGCACCCTCGAACGGGTCCTACCCAGGAGCGGCCGGATCGCGCTCACCACCCGGGTTCGCGGTGTTCCGCCGGGGACGTGGGAGGTCACGGCCACCCCCGTCCTACCCATGGCCCCTGACGGCTCACCGAGGCAGCAGCGGCCCCCGATCCCGATGCCGCGCGGGTCGGCGACCGGGACGAGCGCATTCCTGCCGGTGGTGAACGTCCGCGCTCCCGGTGTCCGGATCGGAGCCTGGCCCGCTCTCGTGGGCCTCGGCTTCCTGGCCGCCTTGTTCCTGCAGTGGGTCCTGGGCGTGCAGCGGGACCTCCCCGTCGGCCGGATCCTGCTCGTGTCCCTGCTGGCGGGTCTCGTCGGGCTGGTGGGGGCGAAGGTGTACTACCTGCTGACCCACCGTGGCGAGAAGACCAGCGCCTTGACCGCCGGGATGTCGGTGCAGGGATTCGTCATCGCCGCCATCTCCGTCCTCGTGCTGGCCGGATGGGTGGCGGGCATCCCGGTGCGTGCCATGCTCGACGTCGCCGCACCGGGTCTCCTGCTCGGGATGACCATCGGCCGGCTGGGCTGCTTCTTCGGCGGCTGCTGCGTCGGACTGCCGACCGTGTCGCGGTGGGGAATCTGGTCCTCCGACCGGGGGGTCGGCGTACGCCGGATCCCGGTGCAGCTGTTCGAGTCGGCCATGGCGGGCACCGTCGCCACCCTGACCCTGCTCGCCGTGCTCCTGCTGACCCCGGCCGTCGACGGCCTGCTCTTCCTCGCCGGGCTCTCGGCCTACACACTCGGCCGCCAGGTGCTGTTCCCGCTCCGCGGTATCCCGCGGAAGACGGCGAACGGCCGGGTCATCACCATGGTGGTCAGCGGGCTGGTGCTGGTGGCGTCGGTCGTCGCCCCGCTGATCGGTTGACGCGAGCATGGGCTCAGCCGGCGGCCAGGAGCAGCTCCCGGCCGTCGGCCGCCCGGGCGTCCATCCCACCGCGCAGCTCGACGACGTCGGTGTAGCCGAGGTCCCGCAGGGCGTCGACCGCCTGCGCGCTCATGCGACCGCTCTTGCAGTACACCGCCACGGGGGTGCCCAGGTCCTGCGGCAGATCCGTGGATCGGCCACGGACCTCGTCGAAGGGGATGGCGGCGTCCGTGCCCGGGATCGAGCCCTCGTCCGGCACGTGCACGTTGATGACCAGCACGTCGTCATCGGCGAGAATGGTGGCGAACGCCGCCGGCGGCAGAGATGTGACCGTCGCGGCGTCCGCCGCTGCAGCAGTGTCGGATCGGGCGGTCGAGGTGCCCGGCTCGGCCCCGGCACAGGCCGCGGTCGCCGGGCCGATTGCCACGACCGTCACGGAGAACGGGCGGCGGCTGGTCCTGCGGGACACGCCCCGAAGGTCCGTCGTGGAAGGTGGGGCAGCCGCCTTCACACGTTCTTCACCGCTGGCATGCAGAGTGGACGTCGACGGACCCCTAGGAAATCCTCGTACGGGAGGCGTGATGCTCCGGTCGTTGCGGTGCTGTCTGAACGGCAAGGTCGTCGGCGCGCTGATCGCCGTGGGCCTGCTCCTGTGGCTGCTTGCACCGGTGTCTGGCACCGCGGCCCTGCCGCTGCTCCTCACGCTGATCTGCCCGCTGTCCATGGGCCTCATGATGTGGCAGATGCGCAGGCCGGGCGCCGGCGCCGTTCCGGAGGCAGGCAGCTCGGCAGTGACGACCTCCGGCGACGAGGGCGCGGAGGTGGCGGCGTTGCGCGAGGAGCTGGCCATGGAACGCGCGCGCCGGCAGCTGGCCGAGCGGAACGACCAACCGCGGGACTGAACGCGCGCGAGCTGTCCGGCCGGAAGGACCTGGCCGGCTCGCCTCGGCACTGAGCCGCGACCGGCCGGCCCCCGCGGATCGCACCGGTTCTGCGTCGGCATCGCACAGGAACTTCATCCGGTGCGGGCACCGTCGGTTCGACACCCGGAGAGTCCTCCGAGGGGCTGAGACGAAGGAGAACGACTGTGCGCAAGCGAACGATCATGGCCGTCGCCGCCGGAGTGGTGGCCGGCGCGACCGTCGTGGGCGTCCCGACACTCGCCTACGCCGGCGACGACTCCGGCGGTGGCATGAGCGGGTCGGACATGGGGTCGATGATGGAGGACCCCGCATTCCTCGAGCAGGCGAAGACCTTCATGTCCGAGATGATGTCCGACCCGACTCTCCGGGAGCAGATGCGGTCGATGATGGACGGCATGGGAGACATGTCCGGCATGGGGGGCATGGCCGGGGAGGACGACCCTGGGAACCCCTGAGCAGGGCAGCGCTGTCGCCCCGCCGTCCGCGAGGCGACCGAGATGAGCACGGACGCATGGTGACGGTTCTGGTGGTGGACGACGAGGCCAAGATCCGTGAGCTCGTGGGTGCGTATCTGAAGCGTGATGGGCACAGCGTCCTCCTCGCGCAGACCGGGCTGGAGGCCCTGGACATGGCGGAACGCTTGGCCCCGGATCTGCTCGTGCTGGACCTCGGTCTGCCCGACATCCCCGGTGAGGACCTGCTCCGCCTGCTCCGCCGGTCCAGCGACGTCCCCGTGATCATGCTGACCGCCCGGGCCGGCGAGGGGGACCGCGTGGCGGGCCTGCGGCTGGGGGCCGACGACTACGTGACCAAGCCGTTCAGCCCGCGCGAGCTGATGGCGCGGGTCGAGGCGGTGCTGCGCCGTGCCGGCGGAAGCACCGCAGGCCGGAATCCCACCTACGGCAACGGCCGACTGGCCGTGGACGGCGAGCGCCGCGAGGTGTCGCTGGACGGCGTGCCGGTGGCCCTCACCCGCACCGAGTTCGACCTGCTGGCGACGCTGGTGTCCCGTCCCGGCCGGGCGTGGAGCCGCTACGAGCTGGTCAGCCGGGTGCAGGGCCACGGCTACGAGGGGTACGAGCGAACGGTCGACGCGCACGTGAAGAACCTGCGGCGCAAGCTGCGGGACGACCCGCGCACGCCGGTCTTCGTCCTCACCGTGCCGGGCATCGGCTACAAGTTCGGTCCGTCCGCCGATGACTAGGTCGTTGGGGCGTCGCCTCGGGTTCGGGTTCGCCGTCATCGGCGTGGGTACCGCGCTGCTCTCGGCGCTCTTCGTCAACGTCGCCTTCAGCAACCGGTTCGACAGCTACCTGGAGCAGCAGCGCTCCGCGCGCGTGCAGCAGATCGCCGGTGCCGTGACCGGTGTCTACGAGAGCGCCCGGCGCTGGGACGGCGCGCGTATGGACGAGCTCGCGCCGGCCCTCGCGATGGCCGGCGCCGACGTCGTGCTCACCGACGTCGGTGGCCGGACGATCTGGTCCACGGACCGGAGCGGATCCGAGATGGCCGAGATGCACCGCGCCATGACGGAGTCGGGACCACTGACCGAACCGGTCTCCGTGCCGGTCACGGTGGACGGCCGGCAGCGCGCCACCCTGGAGGTGAGCCTGCCCGAGGGCAGCGTCCCGGTGGCCGACCAGCAGTTCCGCGCCGGCGTCAACCGGCTGCTGCTGGCCGGGGGCCTGGTGGTCGCCGTGGTGGCCTCCGCGCTCGGGCTGGTGTTCGCCCGCCGGGTCACCCGGCCGGTGGCGGAGCTGACCGCCGCCGCCCGAGATCTGCACGCCGGCAACCGCGACCGCCGCGCCGCCGTTACCGGGCGGGACGAGGTGGCCCAACTAGGCCAGGCCTTCAACGAGCTCGCCGAGTCCGCCCAACGGCAGGAGGTGCTCCGGCAGTCCTTCGCCGCGGACGTCGCCCACGAGCTGCGGACGCCGCTGGCGATCCTGCGCAGCCAGCTGGAAGCCGTCCAGGACGGCGTCCTGAACCTGACCCCCGCGCTCGTCACCTCCCTGCACGAGGAGACGCTGCGCCTGGGCCGCCTCGTCGCGGATCTCGAGACGCTGACCACCGCGGAGGCGGTGTCGTTCTCCCTGGAGCGGGTGCCCGTGGACGTCGCCGACGTCGTCCGGTCGGTCGTGACCGGCCTCGGGCCGCGCCTCACCGACGCGGGACTGACCCTCGATCCGCGGCTGGTCCCCGCCCCGGTGTGCGGCGACCCGACCAGGTTGGCGCAGGTGGTCACCAACCTGCTGACGAACGCGATGAAGTTCGTCCCGGCGGGTGGTCGCGTGACGGTCACCACCGACGTCGTCGCCGACCGGGTGCGACTGACCGTCCGGGACGACGGCCCCGGGATCCCGGACGGCGAGCTGTCCCGGGTCTTCGACCGGTACTTCCGCGGCAGCGGTGCGGGGGCCAACGGCTCGGGTGTTGGGCTGGCGGTCGTGGCGGCGCTCGTCCAGGCGCACGGTGGTGCCGTCGAGGCCGCCAACGCCTGTGGGGGCGGGGCCGTCCTCGGGGTCACGCTGCCGCTGGCCGGCCAGGACCCCGGCGTGACCGCCTCCGGGAGGTCGGCCGGCTCGCCCCAGCTGACCGCAGTCACGGAGCCATGATGCCGTCGCCGGGGGGAGCAGGGTCCATGGACGAGACCGCGCGGGTGCGTGACCTCTATGAGGAGCAGGCGCCGTACTACGACCGCGTCATCGCCGTCGCCGAACGGCTGCTCTTCGCCGGAGGGCGGGAGTGGGCCTGCCGGCACGCGCACGGCGACGTCCTCGAGGTCGGGGTCGGCACCGGCCGCAACCTGCGCTGCTTGCCCGAGGGGATCGCGCTCAGCGGGATCGAGCTCAGCCCGGCCATGCTGGCGCGGGCCGAGGAACGCGCCCGGCGCCTCGGCCGGACAGCCGACCTGCGGGTCGGGGATGCGCAGCGCTTGCCGTTCGCCGACGCCACGTTCGACACCGTGCTGGCGACCCTGACCCTGTGCAGCATCCCGGACGACGTGACCGCGGTGGCCGAGATGGCGCGCGTGCTGCGCCCGGGCGGCCGACTGGTGCTGCTCGATCACGTGGCCAGTCCGTCGCCGGTGGTGCGTGGGGTGCAGCGGCTGCTCGAACCCCTCTTCCTGCGCCTGGCCGCCGATCATCTCCTGCGCGAGCCCGAGGACGCCGTGCGGCGGGCCGGCCTGGTGATCGAGGAGCTGAGCCGCTCCCGGGCGGGCCTGGTGCTGCGTCTGACGGCCCGCAGACCCTGATCCGTCCCGAGCAGTCGATCGTGACACCCCACCCGATTCGAGGAACACCCCACCCGATTCGAGAGGAACACCCCATGCCCACGACCGCTCGCCCTTCCCGGACGACAGGCGGGCGCCCATCCCGCGTCGAGCGCCAGCGGGCGGCCGCCGAGGAGCGGGCCGCCGCGGCCCGGCGCGCCGCGCGGCGTCGCGCGCAGCTTCGCTGGGCGGTGGCCGCGGCCGCCGCCCTGGCGGTCGCGGCAGCCGTCACCTTCTTCGCCGTCCGCGGGGACGACGCCCCGGGTCAGGCGGCGGCCGCGCCTGTCGTGGGCGGCGACCTGCACACCCTGACCGCGGTCGGCGACGCCCTCTACGTCGGCGGTCACGCCGCCGTGGCCGTGTCCCGCGACGGCGGCCGGCGGTGGCAGCAGATCTCCTCACTCGACAACGCCGACGCCATGGGCTGGGCCCAGACCACCGACGCACTGCTGGCCGGCGGCCATCCCGGACTGTTCCGGTCCACCGACGGCGGCACGTCGTTCACCCAGCTCACAGGAGCCAGCGCCGTTCCGGACGCGCACGCCCTCGGATCCGTCGGCGACACGGTCTACCTCGGCTCCCCGCAGGCCGGCTTCCGGGTCAGCGAGGACGGCGGCGCCACCTGGGAGACCCGCGACGCCGAGGCGGGCCGCAGCTTCATGGGCACGATCCTCGTCGACCCGGCCGATCCGCAGCGCCTGCTGGCCCCCGACATGTCCAGCGGGCTGCTCGCCAGCTCCGACGGCGGTCGGAGCTGGTCACCGCTGGGTGGGCCGGAGGGCGCGATGGCCGCCGCCTGGGACCCCACGGACATCGACCGGCTCGTCGTCGTCGGGATGTCCGACAGTGCGCTCAGCACCGACGGCGGGCAGTCGTGGGAACCGCTGTCCGTGCCGACGGGCACCACGGCGGTGACCTTCTCCGGGGACGGGACGACGATGTACACCGCTGCTCTGGACGGCGACGTCGCCGTGACGTCGGCCAGCACGGACGGCGGCCGGACCTGGACCCGCCTGTGAGCGAACCGGCGGGCGCGCGGCCTGCCGATGCGGCCCGGGGGGCCACCCCGGTCGGGTCGTCCGGACGCGCCGTCGAGGACGATGCCGGCATGGTGCCGAGCGGAACGAGGGAAGCGGCCACGAAGGCGCAGCGGCACGGACCGCTCTCCTGGGTCGTGGTCCTGCTCGCCGGCTCGGTGTGCGTCGCCGTGGTGGTCGCCGTCGGGTCGATTGCGCGGGTTCCCGGCAGCGGACTCGCGGCCCTCGACGAGTGGGTGCCGTGGCTGCTGCCGGCCGCTCGGTTGGCAGGGGACCTGGCCGCCGCGGCGACGGTGGGTTGCCTGGTGGCCGCGGCCGTCCTGCTGACCGAGCGAGGGGTCCTCGCCCCGGCGGGCTACCGCTGGCTGCTCCGGGCGACCTGGCCGGCGGTGGCGTGGGGCGCGTCCGCGGTTCTCCTGCTGCCGGGCCTCCTGGTGGAGTTCCTCAACACCGACCTCTCGCAGGTCTCGTTCCTCGCGCTGGTGGCCTTCGTCCGGGACACTCCGTTCGGTGCGGCCCAGGCCGCCACCGCCGCCCTGGCAGCGGTCGTGGCCGTCGGCAGCCGCGTGGTGCTGACCACCGCCGGAGCGCGCGTGCTCCTCGTTCTCGCCCTGCTGGCCGTCGTGCCGCCCGCGGTCGCGGAGTACGCGGAAGCCGACGGCACGGGCGTGCCGGTCGCCATCGCGGCCACCGGCATGGTGCTCCACGTCCTCGCCGCACTGGTGTGGTCCGGAACGTTGGCGGCCCTGCTGCTTACCCGGCTGTCCTCTCGGGACCTCGTCACCGCGGTGCGCCGCTACAGCCGCGCAGCGCCGCTCCTGGTCCTGGTCGTCGGCGGCAGCGGGCTCCTGACGGCCGCGGCGGACCTGGAGGATCCCGGTCAGTGGCTGCAGACGGCATACGGCAGGGTCGTCCTGCTCAAGATCGCCGGCTTCGCGGCCCTCGTCGGCGTGGGGTGGTGGCACCGCCGCCGGACCCTTCCGGCGCTCGCGTCCGGGCAGGCCGGCGCCTTCCGGCGCATCGCGGCGGTCGAGCTCCTCGTGTTCGCGATCACCTTCGGGCTGGCCGTGGGGTTGTCCCGGACGCCTGCGCCCGTCCACGCGCCGGCCGAGAGCGAGATGAGCCAACCCGCACTGCTCGCCCGCTGACCGGCGCTCACCCGATCGGGTCCTGCCCGGGGCCCGGTTGGACCGTGCCCCCTGTCCGCGAGCGGGGCTCGCGGCCGGCGAGAATCGCATCCAGCACCTCGGCCAGCAGCCCGCTGTCCGACTCGCCGGTGATCTTGGCGACGATCGTTCCGGTGCGGTCGATGAAGAACGTCTCCGGCACCCCGTAGACGCCGAACTCGAGGGCCGCCCGAGAGCCGGGGTCCGTGACGTACCGATATCCCTCACCGCGGCCCAGCTCGTCGAGGAACGCCACGGCGGATTCCTGCCGGTCCTGGAAGTCGACTCCGACGAAGGTGACCCCGGCGTCCTTGTAGGCGTCGTTGGCGGCGACGAGGACCGGGTGCTCGTTGCGGCAGGGCACGCACCAGGAGGCCCAGAAGTTGACGACGACGACCTGACCGCGCAGGTCGGACAGGGACACGGCACCCGACCCCTCGAGGTCGGGCAGGGTGAGATCCGGGGCGGCCCGGCCGATCAGCGGGCTGTCCACCAGGGTCGGGTCCTGCTGGATGCGGCTGCCCAGTACGGCCGCCACACCGATCACCAGAGCGACGACGGCCAGGGCCACGAGCCGCACCGTCCGCCAGGAACCTCGGCGGTGGAGGAGCGGGGGCGGGGTCATCCGTTGCCGCCCTGGGCGCGGGCCTCGGCGATCAGGGTCTCCACCTGACTCCGGGTCCCCGGCTCGATGTCGGTCCGCTGCTGGAGCTGCTCGAGCACGGTGAGCGCGCCGGCGGGATCGGACAGGCCGTAGAGCGCGATGTTGGCCTTGAACCAGAGCGCCTCCACCGCCCGCGGGTCCTGCGCGAGTGCCCGGTCGACGTACTCGATGGCCTGATCCGGCTCCCCGGCCTGCATCAGCAGCCATCCGTAGTGTGACTGCGCCTCGACGTTGCGGGGCTCGCGATCCAACGCGACCAGGTAATGGCGGGCGGCGGCGAGGTAGTCGCCGTCGTCGAGGTAGCGATGAGCCAGCGCCAGGCGCATGTCGAGCACGTCGGGATTCTGCGCGACGACGTCCTCCATCTCCTCGTTGGTGACGGTGGACAGGTCCCGCGGGGCGGCGTCCTGACCCGTGCCGGGCGCGACCGAGCCCAGGGCCTCGTTACCGGTCACAGTCCCGCCGGTCGGCCGCTCGCCGAGATAGACCGGGAGCAGCACGACCGCGGCGAACAGCGCGACGGCGACGGCGAGGCCGTACGCCGCCCACCGCCCCCGCCCGGACGACCGGTCGGTCACCGAGGTGGCGCCCTCCCCGTCGGGCGTCGGTGCGGCCAGCACGGCGAGTGCCGTGGCCGCCGTCCGCTCGTACGTCTGCCGCAAGCCGTCGGCGACGTCGGCGGGAAGCTCACCGTCGCCGACCTGCCGCTCCAGGTCGAGGAGATCGCGCAACGCCTGGTCCCGCTCCTGTTCCAGGCGCAACCGGTCGACCGTCACAGCCGGTCCTCCTCGTCGGCGGTGGCGCGCATGCCGGCAACTGCCTCGGCGACCCGCTCCCGGTCGGCGTCGCTCAGCTGCCCCTGCTCGTCGGCGGGTCGTCGGCGGGTGAGGACCAGCACGACCGCGACCGCCGCGACCCCCAGCGGGATCAACCACAGCGGCAGCGTGTCACCGCCCGCCGGCGGGTCGAGGAGGATCCAGTCGCCGTAGCGCTCGGTGAAATACGCGACGATCTCCTGGTCGGAGCGCCCGGCCTCGATCTGCTCGCTGACGGTGGCGCGCATGGCCACGGCCGTGTCCGACATGGACTCGGCGATGGACACCGACTTGCAGACCGGGCAGCGCAGTCGCTGCTCGAGCTCGTACGCCCGGTCGGTGGGCCGGCCGGTCCCGAACACCAGGCCGGCCACGGCCACGCCGAGGAGCACGATGATCGCGCCCAGCACGCCCACCCGCCGGACCCGGTCAGGCACGTCCGACCCCCTCCACCGGGTCGCTCACCGGGGGCGGCGTCGTCGCTGCGGGACGGCGACGACGTCCCCCCAGCGCCCACACCCCACCGGCGGCCATGAGCACGCCACCGGCCCACAACCAGGACATGAGCGGGTACTCGTACAGGTTGACCGCCACCGACTGCGATTCCAGGTTCGACAGCGCCACGTAGATGTCGCCGCCGGGCCGGGTCCACACCGACGGTGCGCCGATCGCCTGCGGCTGGTTGTCGAACGCGGTCAGCCGTGGGGTGGCGACGAAGTCGACCCGGTCACCGGTGCGGAAGACCAGGTGCGCGTCGGTGATCAGCCGATCGGCCTCGCGGTGCTCCTCCGTCTTCTCGAAGGTGACCGAGTAGCCACCGAATTCGAGTGGCTTCCCCTGCTCGAGGTTCGCCGAGGCCCGGGTCGCCAGGCCACCGGAGACGGCGATGGCCACGGCGACCACTGACACGCCGAGGTGGGCCAGCTGGCCGCCCCAGTAGGCGCGCTGACCGCGGAGCAGGTTGAGCGCCGCTCGCGGCGTGGCGCTGGGCACGGTGACGACGAACTGCCGGACGGTGGCCGCGGCGATGGTGACCGCGAGGAGCACCACGGCGACCACGCCGGCGGAACGGACGCCGGCCACCACCACGGCCGCGCCCGCGGCGCTGCCGGCGAGCAACGGGATCCGCAGCCGGTTCCACAGGAGCGCCCCGGTGGCCCTGCGATAGGGCATGAACGGGCCCGCCCCCATGGCCAGCAGGAGGGCAAAGGACAGCGGCACGGCCATCCGGTCGAAGAAGGGCCGGCCGACCGAGACCTGGCTGCCGGTGATCGCCTCGACCAGGATCGGGTACACCGTGCCCAGCAGCACCACGAAGGCGAACAGGCTCAGGAGGAGGTTGTTCACCAGGAACGCACCCTCGCGGCTGAGCAGGGACTCCGGGCGGGACATCGAGGCGATCCGCTCGCCGCGCAGGGCGAACAGCGTGAATCCCACGACCAGCACCAGCACGAAGAAGCCCAGCAGTGCCGGGCCGATCGGCGACTGCGAGAAGCTGTGCACGGAGACGACCACCGAGGAGCGGGTGAGGAAGGTGCCCAGGATGGTCAAGGAGAAGGTGGCCAGCACCAAGACGAAGTTCCAGGCCTGCAGCATGCCGCGCTTGACCTGGACGACCGCGGAGTGGATGAAGGCCGTCGCGACGAGCCAGGGGATGAGTGCCGCGTTCTCCACCGGGTCCCAGGCCCAGTAGCCGCCCCAGCCCAACACCTCGTAGGACCACCACGCGCCGAGGACCAGCCCCGCCGTGAGCGAGGTCCAGGCGACGAGGTTGGCCCGCCGGGTGCGGCGCAGCCAGTCGACGCCTCCCTGCTTGAGCAGCAGCGCCGACATCGCGAACGCGAAGGGCACCGTGAAGCCCACGTAGCCGAGGTAGAGCATCGGCGGGTGGAAGGCCACCATCACGTGGTCCTGCAGCAGCGGGTTGCCGCCGGCGCCGTCGACCGGGGGGACGGTCTCCTGGCGGAAGGGGTTGGCGACGGTCGCCACGAGGCCGAAGAAGAAGACCCCGACCAGGCCCATGACGGCCAGCGCACCCGTTCCGAGCCGGTCGTCGGTGCTGCGGACCTGCCGGAGTACGACGGCGGTGTAGCCCGCCAGGATCAGGGCCCAGAGGACGATGCTGCCCTCCAGCGCCGACCAGGCCCCGGTGATGCTGTACAGCACGTTCGTGGCGCGGGAGTGGTTCTCGGCGACGTAGGTGATGCCGAAGTCGTCGGTCAGCAGCGCGACCTCCAGCGCCGCCATGGCCAGCACGGCGCCACCCACCAGGCACTGCACGGCCGCCTTCAGATGACCGCGGTCGACGGACTCCGGACGTCGCTGGGCGCGCAGCCCGAGAACGGCCAGCACCAGCGACGACGCTGCACCGAGAGCCGCCCCGGTCCAGCCGGCGGCCGCGAGGATCGGGGTCATGGGGCGTTCTCGGCGGCAGGTGCCGGGTCGGCGTCCGGTGCCCGGTAGTTCTCGTCGTGCTTGACGATCATGGTGTCGGCATCGAAGGTGCCGCCGTTCCACGATCCTTCCAGGACGACCCCGATCCCCGGCCGGAAGAGCTGGGCGGGGGAACCCTCGTACGCCACCGGCACCGCCGCGGCTCCGGGTTCGGTGCCCGAGACCACGACGAAGCGAAGACCGTCGGGGGCCGACTCGACGCTGTCCTCCTGGACCAGGCCACCGATCTGAAGGCGGCGGTCGTCGGCGAAGTCCGCCTTCTGCGCCAGCGCCTCATCTGGCGTCAGGAAGTACACGAGGTTGCCGTTGATGTTGCCGACGAACAGGACGCCGAGGAGGACGACGGCCACGCCGAGCACGGCCAGCGCGGCGAGCCGGTAGCGCCTCACTGCAGCTTCCCGAGGCTGCGGCGGACGGCTGCGGCGCGGTGGCGCAACGTCAGCAGATACCCGCCCATGGCTCCGTAGGTGATGCTGAAGCCGAGAGCCACCCACGCCCACTCAGACACCAGGCCCAGCCTTCCTTCCGTAGTCGGGAGCCATCACGGCGGCCCCGGCCAGGTCGGCCGTGGCGGCATCCTGGGCGGCCGCGAGACCCTCCTCGTCGGCTGCCAGCCGGATGCGGGACCGGAGCAGGACGGCGTAGACCGCCGTGAACGCGAGGACGTTGAGCATCAGGACGGCGAGCATCCAGTGGTCGATGCTCGGGTCACCGGGCTTGAGCACCGTGGGCGGCTGGTGCAGCGCGCGCCACCAGATCACCGACATGTGGACGACGGGTACCTGCGCGAAGGCCAGGACGCCGAAGACGGCGGCGCGTCGGGCTCGCACGGTGGGGTCGAGCGTGGCCCGGCGCAGCGCCAGGTAACCCAGGTAGACGAAGAACATCAGCGCCGTCGTCACCAGGCGGGGGTCCCAGGTCCACCACACGCCCCACACCGGCTTCCCCCACACCGATCCCAGCACGATGGTGAGGCCGGTGAAGAAGACGCCGACCTCCGCGCTGGCCGCCGCCAACCGGTCCAGCCGAGCCGTCCGCTTCCACAGCCAGCCGACGCTCGCGCCGAAGGTGATCGCGAAGCTGAGGTAGGCCAGCCATGCGGCGGGGACGTGCACGTACATCAGCCGCTGCAGGTCGCCCTGCAACTGGTCCGGTGGCGCGGTGAGCGCCGCGGCCAGACCGGCGGCCATGGCCAGGACGGCCACCGGGGTCAGGTGTCGCGAGAGCGATCTCACGAGCCCTCCTCGAGGGATCGGGCGGACAGGACGACGGCAAGGGCGGCGACGAGGTCGACCAGTGTCAGCAGCGCGAGCCAGTTCCAGGGGGGCCTGCCGTAACGCGTGGCCTCGGCGGTCTGGGTGGCCGCGAGCAGGAGCGGAAGAGCGAGCGGGACGACGAGGAGCGGGCCCAGCGTCGTGCGGCCGGCCAGGCCCTGGGTCAGGGCGCCGGCCAGGGTGCCGAGGACCGCGAGGCCGATGGCGACCAGCGGCAGGACCGGCACCAGCCACGGCCAGTTGTCCAGCGGCGGGTCGTAGACGATGACCGCCACCGGCAACACGGCCAGCTCGAAGGCGAGCAGGAGGACGGCGTTGGCCCCCGCACGCCCGAGCAGTTGGACGGCCGGATGGATGCCGGTGAGCCGGAGCAGCTCGACCTGCGGCGGCGCATCCACGGCGCTCTGCCGGAGCGTGATCAGCACGCCGAAGAGCAGGACGACGACCCAGTACATGCCGGACCCGACCGAACGCAGCATCGGCACATCGGTGCCGACGGCCAGGGGAACCAGCAGCAGCGCGACCGCCCCGAAGGGGGCAGTCACCAGCAGCGCCTCGCCGGCACGCGCCTCCAGCCGCAGGTCCTTCCGGGCCAGCTCGAGGGCCTGCTGGAGGGGATGCGGCGCCTCGGTTCGTGGAGAGATCACCGGCGCACCTCGTTCACGGCGGCTGCGGACCGATCGGTGGCACGCAGCGTCCCGTTCTCGATCTCGACGATCCGGTCCACGGTCCCGGCAAGCCGGTCCCGTTCGTGCGATACGACGACCGCGCCACCGCCACGGGCCCGTACCGCGTCGACGACGACCTCCACGAGCCCGGCGGACGCGCGGTCCAGGCCGGCATGGGCCTCGTCGAGGAGGAGCAGGTGGGGGGAGGTGATCAGGACCCTCGCCAGCTCTGCCCGGCGGAGCATCCCGTGCGAGCAGCGGTCCGCGGTGCGGTCGGCCGCGCGGCCCAGTCCCACAATTGCCAGCGCTGCCTCGGCGGCATCGACGTCGCGGCCGGTGAGCCGGCAGTAGAAGGCCAGGTTCTCGCCAAGGGTGAGGCGGGGGTAGAGCGCCGGGGTGTGGCCGACCAGCGCGATGCCGGGGCGGATTCCCTCGACGTCGCGGGTACCGAGCCGGGCGCCGAGGACCCAGCCCGCACCCCCGAGCGGGGGAAGCAGCGTGGCCAGGATCCGCAGGAGGGTGCTCTTGCCCGAGCCGTTGGCCCCGACCAGACCCACGGCTTCGCCGGGCGTCACGGTCATCGTCAGGTCGCGGAGCACCGGTGTCCGCTGCACCGTGACCGACAGCCCGGCCAGATGCGCGACGGCGGACGGCGACCCGCCGGACGACGGATCGCCACTTCGCAAGATGAGGGGCGCTCGGGGCTCAGGCACGATCCAGCTCTCTGACGGCCGAGGCAGGGGACGGGGGACGGGCCGCATCCCCTACCGTACTTAGTAGGTGAGCCGGAGCGGGATCCGGCTGCCGGCGTCACGGCACACGCCGGATGTGGGGGAGGTGGGATGGAGCTCTTCGCCCTGATGTCGCTGGCGCTGGTCGCCGGCGTCGTGTCGTTCACCTCCCCGTGCACGCTTCCCCTCCTCCCCGGCTTCATCTCCTACGTCTCCGGGCTGTCCGGGAATCCGGGTCCGGCGACGGTGGGCGGCGGGCCGCTGGCCGCCCCCGCGCGGCGGCGGGTGCTCGTGGGATCGCTGCTGTTCCTGATCGGCTTCGCGGCGGTGTTCACCACCCTGGGCGCCACGTCCTCGGCGCTGGGCTTCCTGCTGGTGCGGAACCTGCAGGCGATCAACCTCGTCGGTGGCGCCTTCGTCGTGCTGATGGGCTTGGCGACGGCTGGCCCGCTACGGCTGCCGTTCCTGCACCGAGAGTTCCGCACCGACCTTCGCCGGTGGCAGCCCGGACCCGGGGGTGCCCTGCCGCTGGGGGCTGCCTTCGCCTTCGGCTGGACGCCCTGCGTCGGCCCGGTTCTGGCCTCCATCCTGACGACGGCCGCCGGTACGGCCACCGTCGGGCGCGGGGCCTTGCTGCTCCTCGCCTACTCGCTCGGGCTCGGACTGCCGTTCCTGCTGCTGGCCAGGGGAATGGCCCGCGGCGGCGGCCGGCTCGGCTGGCTGCGGCGCCACTCCCGGCGGATCGAGGTCGCCGGGGGGATCCTGCTGGTCGGGATGGGCGTCGCCATGATGACCGGCGGCTGGACCGTGCTGATGAGCCGGATGCTCGCCTTCTACGCCCGACTCGGATGGCCCCCGATCTGAGCAGCGAGTGGGGTCAGCACCGAGTCGAGGATGGCGGCGTCTCTGTCGGGCGGGGCGGAGCAGGGGTGGCCACGAGCGTCCACCTCGTCGGGACCTCGGAGGATCCATCGGCCGGAACGGGGTGGGTCGCCGAGCCGTCGGGCGTCGGCTCGCGCTTCCACCCGTCGGCGCTCGCCGAACAGGCGTACTCGTTCCGCAGTCGTCGTCGAAGTGCCCATCCCAGTGTGATGATCGACAGGACGGCGAGGACCGGCTGCAGCGGGGCCCAAAGGGTCATCGCGCCGGACACCCCCAACGTCGCGACCACCAACTTGTTGCAGACCGGGCAGCCGACGGCGAAGGCGGTGAGCAGCCCGCCGCCCGAGGCTGCCGCTGCACCATTGCGGGGCGCCCGGTCGTGCGGCCGACGGACGTAGGTGGCGACGACCAGTCCGCCGAGCGCGGCGGTCACGCCCCACACCACGTAGTTCCACCAGAGAACGGCTGTCATCCGGGTGTAGAGCGGTGTGGGAACGAGCCCGGTCGGCACGCCGACGGCCAGCGCGAAGACCATGGCCGCGAGCGCAGCGGCAGCGATGCGTCTGGGGGGCCACTGAGCCGGGAGGCCGCTCCGGGGACGTGCGGACACTGTCACGGCGCGGACCCTGAGGTGCTCGTCATGGATGTCCTCCGCTTGGCCCTGGCGGTGCATGTTCATCGGGATGAGTTGAGGGCGATCGCTGCGGCGCCGCACCGGTCCCGCGGGCCTACTACGCATCATAGGAGAAGCGCACTGGTCAGGCGACCACGCAGCCGACCACATTGAGCGCCAGCCAACCTGCGGCGGCGGGGAGCGACAGCGCGGCGACCCCGACCGCTGTGCACCCGGCAACACGCATCGCGCGCGTCGCGCCGACGCTCCCGGTCGACAGCCGCCTCAGCCTGGCCTGGGTGAGACGGCTGGCCATGGCCAGCCCGACCGCAGGCGTGGGTTGTCCGGTGAGACGAGACAGTGCCTCCTGAACCGCGGCCGGCCCGCAGCGGCGCGCGGCCTGAGCGTCGGCGGCGAGTTCGATGAGGTCTTCCAGGGCGGCTGGTGCGGCGCGCAGCAACGGGCTCAACGGAAGCGCGGCAGCGAGGGTCTCCACGATCGCGACGAGCAGGTGGTGTCGTCCGCGCAGATGTGCCCGCTCGTGTTCCAGCGTGGCTGCCAGCGCCCCGGGCGTCAGGTGGTGGCGAAGGGAGTCGCTCATGACGATGACGCCGGGACGCCCGCCGATAGACATGGCAAGTGGCCGGTCGTCGCGCACCCACAGTGGGTCGCCCGACGGCGCGCCGGCAGCCAGCAGGCGGAGCTGTTCCACGTGTGGAGCCGTCTTCCGGCTACGCCGACGACGGGCGGTGACCGCCCAGCCGATCCGCAGGAGGATCGTCGCCGCGCCGATGACGCCGAGGGAGGCGAGGCCTTCCCGCCACCCCGGGAGAGAACCTGAGGAGAGGGCCGTCCAGCATCCGCCCGCCAGACGGAAGATCCCTGATGCCGGGTGTTCGTCGGCGGGCAGGGCGAACAGGCTGATGGTGGCGACCGTCGACACGATCAGCCCCACCGTGGAGAGAAGCCATCCGGTCAGCAGGATCGTGGGGTCGAGCCGCCGGTCAGCGAGCCACAGCAGGGGACGGTGCCCGAACAGCCCCACGACCGCGATGCCGAGGAGAAGGGCCATGGCTCCGGTCATGGCTTCGGGGGGCGCCGGGCGAGGGCATCACGCAGGACCGTGGACTCCTCTTCAGTGGCGGTCTCGGCGAAGTGCAGCAGCACCGACCGAGGGTCGCCCGACGCGTCGAGGACCTCGCGAAGTGCCGCGGCCGCCGCTCCCTGGCGAGTCAGCGCCGGGCGGTAGCTGTAGGCCTTGCCGGCGGGCTCTCGATCGACCATCGCCTTGCGGTGGAGGTTGCTGAGCACCGTCATGACGGTCGTGTACGCCAGGTTGCGCTGCGCAGGCATCCGTTCGAGCACGTCACGCACGGTCAGCGAGCTGGCGGAGGACCACAGGACGTCCATCACGGCGGACTCGAGCTTGCCGAGATGTGGCACCACCCCTCCTCTCGTCTTCCGGACCCCGACCTGTTCTTCGTGCTCCACATGGGGCGGCGTCGCCTGCCCAGGTTGCTCTCGCCGCTGGCTGCGGGAGCCTACGGCAGCGACGGTCGCTCCCACGTCGAGTCACTCCCTGGGAGTGAGCCAGCGACCACTCGAGTCGGGGGCCTGCCGTCGGGATGTGCTCCCGCCGATGCTCCCACTGCTCGGGGGACTCGTACTACCTGGCGTAGTACGGTGAAGTCTCGAGAGGGGGTGGTGGCCATGCCGATACGACGACTGTGGGTCCTGGTGCTGTTGGCGGCCATCTTCTCCATGCACGGAGCCCAGTACATCGCTGCGGATGCGGGCCTCCGGCACGCCGAGGTGGCGGTCGCTCAGCACGGCACCGAGGATCCCCTCGACGCCGGGTCGCTCTCCGGATCGATGGCCGCGGACGTTCGGCTCCAGCAGGCCGACTCCCAGCTCGGGACGACGGTCATGGCCGGCCAGCCGGGCCCGAGCCACGGCGTGGCAGCACACCTCGGGTCGCTGTGTCTGGCGATCATGTACAGCGGGCTGGTCCTGCTCGCCGCCGCGAGCCTCATCGGGATCGTGGCGGCTCCGGTTCTTCGGGGCATCGCCTCCCTTCGCAGCCTGTTCAGCGGGTGGTCCAGGCTCCCTCGACCACCTGACCTGTCCGCTCTTTGTCTCCTGCGGATCTAGGCCGACCGCTCCGGACCCCATCAGCTCCTGCGCTGGATGGGGTCAGACGGCACGCCCAAGAACCCTTTCCTGACAGGAGACATGCAGTGACCAGCACCAACGCTCGACTCGTCCGCCTCGCTGGCGGACTCATCGCCGGCGCCGTCGTCCTGACCGGCTGCTCCGGCGGTTCGGACACGAGTGACACGAACGCCGCAAGCTCGGCCAGTCAGAGCGCCGCAAGCTCGGCCAGCCAGTCGGCGGAGTTCAACGACGCCGACGTGACCTTCGCCCAGGGAATGATCGTCCACCACGAAGGGGCGCTCGAGATGGCCCAGATGGCCGATGGTCGCGCCCAGGACCCGCGCGTGCTGGACCTGGCCGACCGGATCGAGGCCGCCCAGGATCCCGAGATCCAGACGATGACCGGCTGGCTCGAGGACTGGGGTCAGCCGACCTCCGCCGATGAGTCCGGGGGCATGGACATGGACGGCGGCATGGGCGGCATGAACATGGACATGTCGGGCCTCGAGGCGGCCACCGGCGCGGAGTTCGACCGCATGTGGCTGGAGATGATGACCGAGCACCACCGTGGCGCGGTCGACATGGCGAAGACCGAGATCGCTGATGGTCAGAACGCCGACGCCATCGCGCTCGCCGAGCAGATCGTCGAGTCGCAGAGCGCCGAGATCGACGAGATGCAGACGATGCTGACCGAACTCGGCGGCTGAGAACTGGGCTGGGTGGCGTTGTAGGCGCAGTCTGCAGCGCCACCCAGCCGCCCTGCTCGGCATCGACCCTCGGGGGTCGATGCCACGGGCACGCATCGCTGTTCGCCATGTCCGCCGTGCGACGAATTGATGATTTGGCGTCGGTCGCGGCGGCCTGCCACTGACTGGGAGTTCACACCTGTGCCTGACAGCCGCTCACCGATGCGCCACCGCTCGCGGGTGCTCGCCTGCCTGGCCGCTGCCGGAGTGCTCGCCGGATGTAGTTCCGCGGACCCCGGTACCCCTGCAGGGGCGGCGAGCGGGGCGCCGGCCGGAGCGCTGCCGTCCGCGCACATCCACGGCGTCGGGATCGACCCCGGTGACGGGACGCTTCTCCTGGCGACGCATGACGGCCTCTTCCAAGTGGAGGAGGACGGGAAGTCGACCCGGGTGGGCCCGGTCATCGACCTCATGGGCTTCGCCGTCGCCGGCCCTGGCAAGTACCTCGCGTCCGGACATCCTGGCTCCGGCGTGGACCTCCCCGAGCCGGCTGGGCTGATCGAGACGACCGACGGTGGCAGGACCTGGCGGCCGGTCTCCCGTCAGGGGGAGTCCGACTTCCACGCACTCACCGTGAGCCAGGCAGGTGTCCTCGCCTACGACGGTGCACTCTGGCGGAGCACGAGCGGCGAGGAATGGGCGGAGGTGGCGATCCCGTTCGAGCCCGCCGCGCTGGCCGCGTCCCCAGACGGTCAGCAAGCTCTGGCTACCACGCAGCAGGGACTGCTGCGGTCCTCCGACGCCGGCAGTTCGTGGTCCGAAGTCGACGGCGCACCGCTCCTTCAAGTGGTGGACTGGGCCCCGGACGGGGCGACTGTCGCGGGCGTCGACCCGGCCGGTCAGGTCTGGATGAGCGCGGACAGCGGCATGAACTGGCAGGAGGGGCCACAGCTGGACTCGGCGCCGCAGGCGGTCGACGTCAGTGTCACGGATGCCGGAACCCGAGTCGTCGTCGTCACGACAGATGCCCTTCTCGAGTCCATGGACAGTGGCGGCAGCTTCGACGTCCTGCTCGAGAACTGAGCACGCGGTGACCGGCAGACGGGTACCGCGTGACGCGCCGAGCGGCATGCAGGGCGAGTCACGCGGCCTCCTCAGCCGAGGGAGCTGAGCAGCTCCCGGCAGGCCGCTTCGCAGCGCCGGCACGACTCGGCGCACACCCGGCAGTGTTCGTGCATCTCCGCATGCTGAGTGCATTCGTCGCCGCAGGTCTTGCAGGCGGCGGCGCATGCCTCCAACACCGCGCGTGTGAGGTTGGCGTCGTAACCGGTGTGCCGGGACAACACCCGGGCCGTCGCGTCGCAGACATCGGCGCAGTCGAGGTTGGTACGGATGCATGTCGCCAGCTCGGCCACCATCTCCTCACTGAGACAGGCGTCGGCGCAGGCCGTGCAGGCCTGGGCGCACTCGACGCACGCTTCGATGCATTCCTGCAGCTTCTGGCGGTCGACCCCGCCGAGATCCTTCGGGTAGGCCTCCAGCATCCGGCCGGCAACGCTCATGACGGTCGCTCCTCTCCACGCCGACGCGGGCGGCAGACACCACCGGAAGGCGCCGGCATCGGTCGCCTACCCGCACACCCGCACGGATAACGGTCCCTCCGTGTTGACGGGACAACCGTCAGCACGGCCGTCGGCCCCGCCAGCTACCACCAAGCCGGCGAGCGCGGGGGAGTTGCAACCGCCGATGAGCTGTCGTAACGTGGCGGCATCCGATACCCCTACCCGGTATTGGTCCATGGTCGGGGATGTGAGGGGGTGACATGAGCACCACAGAGGCAGCAAGTCCGCACGGCTACATCCATCGCAAGGACGACTACCTCAAGCGGCTTCGTCGCATCGAGGGCCAGGCCCGCGGTCTGCAGCGGATGGTGGAGGACGAGAAGTACTGCATCGACATCCTCACCCAGGTCTCGGCCATGACGAAGGCGCTGCAGTCCGTCGCTCTGGGTCTGCTCGACGAGCACATGAGCCACTGTGTGGTCGAGGCGGCCGCAGCGGGTGGGTCGGAGGCTGAGCAGAAGCTGCGCGAGGCCTCCGAGGCCATCGCCCGTCTCGTCCGCTCTTGAGCCACTGCGTCGTCGAGGACCAGCGGGACCCAACCGGTCCGGACTACGAGACAAGCGCAAGAACGACAAGATCTGAGAGGAACACCGTGATGAGCACCACCACCTACACCGTCGTCGGCATGACCTGCGGGCACTGCGTCAACTCCGTGACCGAGGAGGTGACCTCGGTGCCCGGCGTCACGGGCGTCGACGTCGACCTGGCCAGCGGCGGCCTCACCGTCACCGGCGATGCCGACATCGACGACGCCGCCGTGCGGGCCGCTGTCGAGGAGGCCGGCTACGAGGTCGCGGCGCCGGTCGAGCAACCCGCGTCGGCGACTTCGTCTGGCTGCGGGTGCGGCTGCAAGTGACGGACCGGCGGTCCGGGACACCCGGACCGCCGTCCTGGCACCGCGAGCCCAGAGGAGCAGACGTGAACAGCACTGCTGCCAAGGTCGGGGCCTATGTGGTCGGCCTCGCTGTCGCCTTCGCCGCGGCGTTCGGTATCGGCAGCGCCGTGGGCCCCGTCGGGCCGACGGCAGGCCAGACCGAGTCGCCGGCACCGGCGTCGGACGCCGGCCACGACGGCATGGACATGAACGGCGGCACCGGCAGCTGACCGGGTGTCCCCGCCGACGCACCACAGCAATTTCTGACAGGGAGAACCAGTGAGCTCCGCGACGAACAGCACGACATCGCCGGCCCCGGCCGGCGGGGACCAGGTCGAGCTCGCGATCGGCGGCATGACCTGCGCCTCGTGCGCCATGCGGATCGAGAAGCGGCTCAACAAGCTCGACGGCGTCACCGCCACGGTCAACTACGCCACCGAGAAGGCCAGGGTGACCTTCGCCGACGGCGTCACGCCCGATGACCTGGTGGCGGCTGTGGAGAAGGCCGGTTACACCGCCCGGCTGCCCGAGCCGCCGCGCCCGGAGACGACCGGTGCGGAAGGCGAGGAGCCCGACGGACGGGATCCCGTCGCCCTGCTGCGCCAGCGCCTCCTGGTCTCCACCGCGCTGACGGTGCCGGTCATCGCGATGGCGATGATCCCGGCGCTGCAGTTCACCTACTGGCAGTGGCTGTCACTGACGCTTGCGGCCCCCGTGGTGGTCTGGGGGGCCTTTCCCTTCCACCGGGCCGCGTGGACGAACCTGCGTCACGGCGCCTCCACCATGGACACGCTCATCTCGATGGGCACCCTGGCCGCCTTCGGGTGGTCGCTGTATGCCCTCTTCTTCGGCACGGCCGGCCTGCCGGGCATGACGCACCCGTTCGAGCTGACGATCAGCGCGACCGACGGCGCGGCGAACATCTATCTCGAGGTCGCCGCCGGGGTCACCACGGCGATCCTCGCCGGCCGGTACTTCGAGGCACGCTCCAAGCGGCGCGCCGGGGCGGCGCTGCGGGCGCTGCTGGAACTGGGTGCCAAGGAGGTCTCCGTCCTGCGCGGCGGGCGCGAGGAGCGGATCGGCGTCGACCGGCTGGCCGTCGGTGACCTGTTCGTCGCCCGCCCGGGGGAGAAGATCGCCACCGACGGCGTGATCACCGAGGGCTCCTCGGCCGTCGACGCCTCGATGCTCACCGGCGAGTCGGTCCCGGTGGAGGTCGGGCCCGGGGACAGCGTGGTCGGCGCCACCGTGAACGCCGGCGGCCGCATCGTGGTGCGGGCGACCCGCATCGGCTCCGACACCCAGCTGGCGCAGATGGCGCGGCTGGTGGAGGAGGCCCAGAACGGCAAGGCCGAGGTCCAGCGGCTCGCCGACAGGGTGTCGGGCATCTTCGTGCCCGTCGTCATCGCCCTGGCCGTCGCCACCCTCGGCTTCTGGCTCGGCACCGGCGCGGGAATCACGGCCGCGTTCACCGCCACGGTCGCCGTCCTGATCATCGCCTGCCCGTGCGCCCTGGGGTTGGCCACCCCGACCGCGCTGATGGTCGGCACCGGCCGCGGCGCGCAGCTCGGCATCATCATCAAGGGCCCGGAGGTCCTGGAGTCCACCCGCAAGGTCGACACCGTCGTCCTGGACAAGACCGGCACCGTGACCACCGGCCGGATGACCCTGCTCGACGTCGTCCCAGCGTCCGGTGAGGACGCCGACCGGATGCTGCGGCTGGCCGGTGCGCTCGAGGACGCCTCGGAGCACCCCATCGCGCAGGCGATCGCCAAGGGGGCCACCGAGCGCACCGGCGCCCTCCCCGCGGTGGAGGGCTTCACGAACGTCGAAGGCCTCGGCGTCCAGGGGATCGTCGACGGTCACGCCGTGATCGTCGGCCGGTCCCGGCTGTTCGCCGAGTGGTCGCAGCAGTTGCCCGCCGACATCGAGCGAGCCAAGGCCGCCGCAGAGGCGGAGGGCAGGACGGCCGTCGTGGCCGGCTGGGACGGCGCGGCGCGCGGCGTCCTCGTCGTGGCCGACGTGATCAAGGAGACGTCGGCCGAGGCCATCCGCCAGCTGCGCGACCTCGGTCTCACGCCGGTGCTGCTGACCGGCGACAACGAGACCGTGGCCCGGTCGGTGGCCGCTCAGGTGGGCATCACCGAGGTCATCGCCGAGGTGCTGCCGCAGGACAAGGTCGACGTGGTCAAGCGGCTCCAGGGTGAGGGCAAGGTCGTCGCGATGGTTGGTGACGGCGTGAACGACGCCGCCGCGCTCGCCCAGGCCGACCTCGGTCTCGCCATGGGCACCGGAACCGACGCGGCGATCGAAGCGAGTGACCTGACGCTGGTCCGTGGCGACCTGCGGGCCGCGGCCGACGCCATCCGGCTGTCCCGGAAGACCCTGAGCACGATCAAGGGCAACCTCTTCTGGGCCTTCGCCTACAACGTCGCGGCGCTGCCGCTCGCCGCAGCCGGGCTGCTCAACCCCTTGCTGGCCGGAGCTGCGATGGCGTTCTCGTCGGTGTTCGTCGTCTCCAACAGCCTGCGGCTGCGCCGGTTCAAGGCCCTCGCCTCGAACCGGACCGACGGAGGAGCGGGTGCCGGTCACCGTCCGGACGGCACCCGCGTCCCCGGTGCGCTGGTAGGCACGAGCGCCGAGGGCTGACGGCTTCCGTCCCGGCCTCGGGGCGGTGAGTGGCGGCCTCAGGTCCTAGCGTGAGGCACGTCCGTGCGGGTGTGCGGACAAGACATGCTGTTCAGCCGGGAGTAGACCGGTCGTCACGAGAAGAGGAGTGGCCGTGCTCGCCGTCCTGTCCCTGTTCGGTCTGGTCGGCGCCCTCGTGGCCACTCTCTACGGTGCGTCGTCCTTGATGTCCGTCGCCCGCCTCGCGACCGACGTCATGCCCTTCGAGTCGGGCATGCTGCCGCAGCAGCATGCGGCCTCCCGCTACCACGCGCGCTGGTACGCGATCACCATTCTCTTCCTGGCCTTCGACATGGAGATGATCTTCATGTACCCGTGGGCCGTGGTGCTCGCCGACATGGGTGTCGGGGCCGTCGTCGAGATGTTCGGCTTCCTGGCCGTCCTGCTCGTCGGCGTGGTCTACGTCTGGCGGGAAGGCGCCCTGCGATGGACCTGAGTCGCCGACTCCAGGCGTGGGCCCTGGCCCGACCCCGCGTCCTCATCGTCGATGCGCCGGGCACCGTCGGGCTCAGGTGGGCGGTGGAGGCAGAGCTCGACCGCCGGGGATGGCCGCAGGCGATGTCGCCGGCCGACACCGACGTTCTCCTGGTGCTCGGCACGCCGGGTCCCGAGCTGGCCGCGGCCATCGACGTCCTGTGGTCCCAGGTTGCTCAGCCCCGGCGCCGGGTCGACCTTCGCGCCGCCACCGACCTGCACCACCGGCTGGAGGAGACGGTTCGCGCGCTCGGCGCCGCGGCGCCCGAAGAGCATGTCGATGGCGTTCTTCCGGCTCGCGGCGGTGCCGCTCACCCGGCGGGAGGCATGGACGACTCCGGTCACGAGGGCATGGAACACCCGGACCACGAGGCCATGGACCCCGCCGGCATGGCGGGCATGGACCACTCGGGTGACGAGGGCATGGACCACGTTGGCATGGCGGGGATGGAGCACTCTGGTCACGTGGGCATGGACCACTCGGGTCGCGAGGGCATGGAGCACGCCGCCATGGGTGGTGGGGGGTCTGCGGGTCATCACATGCATCACGGCGGCGACGTCGCCGGACTGCCGATGGCGCAGACTGCACCGGATCGGGACGGGCTGGCACTGGACGTCCTTCGGGTGTCGATCGGACCCGTCCTTCCGGGATGGCCCACAGGCCTCCTCCTGCGGGCTGACCTCCAGGGCGACGTCCTGACCGGTGCGCGTCTGTCCTGGGTGGACGCGAGTGACGGCAGGGGCTTCCCTCCGGGGGAGGTGCATCCGCAACGGGCGGCGCTCGGTCAGCTCGCCTCGCTGCTCGTCGTCGCCGGGTGGCCGACCGCCGCACGCGATGCCCGGTGCGCCCGGGATGGTCTCGCCTCCACGGACCGGAGCGAGCTCGCGACGGCCCGGCGCCGGGCCGAGCGCGTGGCCCGGCGCGTGCGTCGCTCGCGGGCGCTGGCCTGGAGCGTCCGCGGCGCGGGACAGCTGCACTCCGCACTCGGTCGCGCAGCGGGCGGCGACGCCCTCGACCGCGTACGCAGATGGTGCGACGTGGCCTCGGGCGGCGACGTGGAAGCGCCGACGTCGCCGACGTCGCCGACGTCGCTGGACGAGGTCGCCGCGGTGCTGGAGGGCACCGAGCTGGGGACCGCGCGGCTGATCGTCGCCAGCGTCGCACTCGACCGGTCGGCAGCCCGCACGGAGCCGGAAGAAGCCCGTGCCTGAGACGGACACCGCGGCGGCGGCCTGGGGGGTGGTGCCGTCGGCCCTGTTCGTCACCGGCGCGGCTCTCGGGCTGGGGTGGCTGGTGGCGGCGGTGGACCGGCTCGTGCTCACGGGCGGGGGAGTGCCGGCGGTTCTCGATCCGGTGCGCTCCAGCGTCCGTCTTCTGACCGAGCAGCGGCGGACGACGCTCGCGCCGGACCCGCTGTTGTGGCGGTTGGGCATTGCTGCTGTGCCGGTGCTGGCGGTCCTGTCTCTGGCGGTCGTCCCGATCGGTGGCCGGACGCTGTGGTCGAGCAGTGCGGACCTCGTGTGGTTCAACGCCATGGAGGCGCTGTTGTGGGCGGCCGTCTGGCTGGTCGGCTGGGGCCCGAATGCGGTCCACGCGCTGACCGGGGGCTACCGGTTCCTCGCGCAGGGCCTGGCGTACGAGCTGCCGCTGATGTTCTCCCTGATCGCGGTGGGGGTGGGGGCGGGCTCCCTGCGGACGGCGGACATCCTGTCGGCGCAGGCCGGCCTGTGGTTCGTCGTGTCCATGCCGGTCGCGTTCGTGGTGTTCCTCGCCAGCGCCGCGGCCTTCGCGTTCTGGGGGCCGTTCGGTGCACCGACCGGAGCCGACATCGCCGGCGGCGTCACCTCGGAGCTCTCCGGCGTCGACCGGATGCTCGTGGAGGCAGGCCGGGCGATCTTTCTCGGCGCCACGGCGGCCATGGCGGTGGCGCTGTTCCTCCGCGGCGGGTCCGGGCCGTGGCTGCCCGACCCGGTGTGGCAGCTGCTGAAGACGGTCGCCGTCGTCGTCGCCCTGGTCTGGGCGGGCCGCCGGTTGCCGGTGCTGCGTCCCGATCGGGTGGTCGAGGTGGCCTGGACGGTGCTGGTCCCGGTGACGCTGGTGCAGGCCCTGGTGGTGGCGGTGCTGCTGCTGTCCGGCTTCTACACCGTCTGATCGGGAGGAGGACCGACGTGCTGACCGAACTGTCGGGCTGGACCGTCGCGGCCGTGGTCGCGCTGGGGGTGCTGTCGGTGGCCGCGGGGATCGCGGTCTTCGTGGTCGACTCCATGGCCCGGGCCACCTTCGCCCTGCTTGCCTCGTTCCTCGCCGTCGCCGGCATCCTGCTGGCCTTCGACCTGGTCTACCTCGCCGTGGTGACGGCGCTGATGATGACGATCGAGATGGCCATCATGGCCGTCTTCATGATCATGTTCATGATGAACCCGGCCGGCCTGATGCCGATGACGATGGTGCACAACGCCCGCGGCTCGGCCGCCGTCGGTGCCAGCGCCTTCGTCGTCCTGGTCGTGGGGATCTGGACGGTGGACTGGCCGATCGGGCGTACCGAGCGGCCGGAGGACAGCACCCGTCAGCTCGGCGAGGCGATCATGGGCAGCCACATGCTGGTCATGCTGGTGATCGGCCTCGGGCTGTTCGCGACCATCCTCGCCGGCACGGTGCTCGCCACCGCGCGCGGGCGCTACGACCGCTTCGGCGCGGACCTCGCCGCGAAGCGGCCGGACGACCCGATTCCTGGCGGGCTGCCGCGGTGACCGCCGAACTGGTGCTGCAGATCGTGCTCACCGTCGCCGCCGGCCTGATCGGAGTCGGGCTGTTCGGGGCGCTGTCCCAGCAGTCGATCGTGATGGTGATGATGGGCCTCGAGCTGGTCCTCAACGGCGTCCTGCTGGCCGGGGGAGCGGCCTGGTACTTCCTGGCCCCGGAGCTGCCGGACGCGCAGATGCTCGTCGTCGTGGCCCTGGTCGTCATGGCGGTGGAGATGGCGATGGGCTTCGCCGTGACGGTGGCCATCTACCGGGCGCGGCAGGTCGACATGGTCGACATGGCCACGGATCTGCGCGGATGAGCGGGTTCCTGGGAGCGACGGCGCTTGGCGCCCTGGTCCTCCTGCCGGCCGCGCTCGGAGTCCTCTTGCTGGTGACGGGCCGGCGCGCCGATCGCGTCGCCGGGCCGGCCGCCGTGCTCGCCACCGTCGGTGCACTCGCGCTGTCGGTGGTGGTCGCCGGGGCCCGCCCCACGCTGTCGGCGCCGTTCCTGGGGATCGTGCGGGGCGGCGAGCTCGGGCTGGCCGTCGACGGGCTGTCCGCAGTCCTCGTGGTCCTGGTCGCGGCCGTGGCGCTGTTGACGACCGTGTTCGCCGTCGTCGACCTGTCACCGGAGGCGGCGCGTGCCCGCTTCTTCGGCTACTTCCTGCTCTTCATCGCGGCGATGCTGGCCACGGTCACCGCGACCACGTTCCCGGCGCTGCTGCTGGCGTGGGAGGTGATGGGCGCGACCTCGTACGCGCTGATCGGGTACCGGTGGCAGGACCCGGGCAAGCTGAACGACGGGACCCGGGCGTTCCTCACCACGCGCGCCGGCGACCTCGGGCTCTACGTCGCGGCCGGTGCCGTGCTCGCGGGGACGGGCGGACTGGTCCTGGACGACCTTGCAACCGCTGATGGCGGTTGGCTCGACCTGGCCGCAGCCGGCGTGCTGGTCGCGGCGCTGGGCAAGTCCGCGCAGCTGCCCTTCTCCGCGTGGATCTCCGGCGCCATGTCCGGGCCGAGTCCGGTGAGTGCCCTGCTCCATTCGGCGACCATGGTCGCGGCCGGCGGATATCTGCTCCTGCGCACGCAACCCCTGCTCGCGGCCACTGACTGGGCGGCCACCTCCGCCGCCTGGGTGGGCGCGCTCACCGCGCTCGTGCTCGGCGCGGTCGCCGTGGCGCAGCGGGACCTCAAGCAGCTCCTCGCCGCCAGCACCGCCGCCCAGATCGGGTTCGTCGTCCTCGCGGCCGGGATCGGTGCGACCGCAGGTGGGACGGGACAGCTGGTCGCCCACGCCGCGGTCAAGGCCGGTCTCTTCGTCGCCGCCGGGTCGTGGCTGACGGCGCTGGGCACCAAGCAGCTGCCCGGGCTGCGTGGCGCGGCGCGGCGCTATCCGGGGATCGGCGCCGCGGCCGCCGTGGCTGCGCTGGCGCTGGCCGGGATTCCCCCGCTGTCCCTGTGGGCGACCAAGGAGGGCATCCTCGCCGGGGCCGACAGCGGAGCGCTGCGCACGGTTGGCCTCGCCGCCGCGGTGCTCTCGGCGGTGTACGCCGCCAAGATCATCGCGATTGTCCTCGCCGCGCCCACGGGCGACGAGCCGCTGGACGACGAGGAGCCCGGCACCCGACGCGTCCCGGTGCCGGCCACCGCCACCGCTGTCGTGTTCGCGATCGCGGCCGCCGGGCTCGGGGCGCTGGCCGTGCCCGCGGTGGCCGGTGCGCTGGAGAACGTGCTCGGCGTCGAGGCGCAACCGGTGGACCCGGGCGGCCTCCTGCTGGGTGGGGTCCTCGCGGTGGCCGCGTTCGTGGTCTCGGTCGTCGTGGTCCGGGCGCGGCCCGGTGTGGTCCGGGCTCTCGAAGGGGGCCCGCTCGGGACCTGGGTCGGGCTGCGGCGACTGCTGTCCCCGGCGCCGGCGCTGGCGGTGGCCCGGGTTGCCGCTGCCCTGGACGACCGCGTCATCGACGGCGCGGTGCGGGGCGTCGCACGGGCGGTCACCCGGGCCGCTGCCGCCTCCGCGCGGGCCGACACCGGCGTGATCGACGGCGCCGTCCGCAGCACCGCCCGCGCCTTCCGGCGGGCAGGTGCGGCCGCCCGCCGTCCGCAGACCGGGCTGCTGCACCAGTACTACGTCCAGGCGGTCGCCGGCCTCGGCGTGCTGCTCGCCTTCCTCCTGATCGTGAGGTGACCGTGCTGCTCACCGTCGTCGTCCTGCTCCCGCTCGCTGCTGCCGTCCTGCTGCTGGCGGTTCCGGCGCTGGCCGGCCGCGCGGCCATCGGGGTGTGGATCGCGGCCTCGGCCGCCGACCTGGCTCTGGTGGCCTGGATGTGGTGGCGGTACGACCCGGGGCAGGGTGCCACCGGTGTGGTCGGGAACCTCGCCTACGACGTGGACCTCCAGTGGATCCCGACGGTGGACGCCGGGTACCACATCGGCGTCGACGGGCTGTCTCTCCCGCTGCTGGCGTTGACGGGTGTGCTGTTCCTGGCCTGTGCCGTCTGGTCGCTGCGCGAGCCGGACCGGCCGCGCACGCAGGCCGCGCTGTTCCTCTTCCTGCAGACGGCCTGCCTGGGCACGTTCGCGGCGCTGGACCTCATCCTGTTCTTCGTCTTCTTCGACCTGACCATCGTCGGGATGTACTTCGTCATCGCCGGCTGGGGGCACGGCAACCCTCGGCGCAGCGCCCTGAAGTTCTTCCTCTACACCTTCGTCGGATCCCTCGCGCTGCTGATCGGCTTCATCGGGCTCTTCCTCGGCAGCGAAGAGCGGACCTTCGACATGGTCGCGCTCGCGCGGAACCCGCCGCTGACCGACTCCCCGCTGGCCGGCGGCCTCGTGCTGCTCGCGATCGGGCTCGGCCTGGCGGTCAAGACACCGCTGTTCCCGTTCCACACCTGGCTGCCCGACGCGCACACCGACGCACCGGCCGCAGGTTCGGCCATCCTGGCCGGGATCCTGCTGAAGCTCGGCACCTACGGCTTCGTCCGCATCGCGATGCCGATCCTGCCCGACGCCTGGCAGCGGTGGGCCATGGTCGTGGTGGTGGTCGGGGTCATCAGCGTCCTGTGGGGAGCCTTCGTCGCCCTCGCGCAGACCGACGTGAAACGCATGATCGCCTACACCTCGGTCAACCACATGGGCTACGTCCTCCTCGGGCTCGGGGCCGCAGGCCTGGTCGGGCAGGCGGACGAGGAGGCCCGGACCATCGCCACGGTCGGCGCGCTCTACCAGATGGTCAGCCACGGCCTGCTGACCGGCGCACTTTTCCTGCTCAGCGGGGTGCTGTGGTCCCGCGGGCGGACCTACGCCTTCGACCGCTGGGGCGGGCTCGCCCGGCCGGCGCCGGTGTTCGCAGCCTTGCTCGCGGTGGCTGCCTTCGGCTCCCTGGGCCTGCCGGGATTCGCCAGCTTCATCGCCGAGTTCCAGATCTTCACCGGGGCACTGCAGGCGGCGCCGGTTGCCACCGTCCTGGCCGTGACGGGCATCCTGGTCACCGCCGGGCTGTTCCTCGTGGCGCTGCAGCGCCTGCTCACCGGCCCCACCGCCGTCCCGCCGGTCGGGGAGGACTGCAGTCCGGACGACGATGCCGGGGATGTGGCGCTGTCCTCCCGGCCGACGGAGGACGGCGCGACGGCGACCGCGGTGCGGCCCCACACGACCACCGGCATGCGCGACATGCACCGGACCGAACTCGCGGCCGTCGTCCCGCTCCTCGTGCTCGCAGTACTGCTGGGGCTGTTCCCGCGGGCGCTCCTGGACGTCATCGAGCCGGCCGCCGCGGCGGTGGCGCAACTGGTGTCCCGATGAACGCCCCGATGGGCGGCATGACCGGCGCGGGGGAGGAGGCGCTGACGCTCCTTCCCGAGCTGCTGCTGCTCCTGGGCGCGGTCGGCGGCCTGCTGCTGGGCCTGTGGACCCCGCAGCACCGGCAGCGGCGGGTCCGGGCCGTGGTCATCGCCGCCTGCCTGGCGAGCGCGGCCGCCGCGGCCGCAGTTCTCGGCGACCCGCCCCGGCGGGTGTTCGAGGAGACCTGGGTCATCGACGGCACCACCGGGATCGTCCGGATCGTCGTCGCGCTGTCGGCCGCGGTGGCCGTCGTCCTGGCGTCGTCCTCGCTCGCGGGACACCCTCGGGAGACCGAGGCCTACGTCCTCATGCTCCTCGGCGCGCTGGGCACCATCGCGCTCGCGGCCAGTGGCGACCTGCTGCTCCTGGTCGCCGCCTACCTACTGGCGAGCATCCCGCTCTACGCCCTCGCCGGGTTCGCCAAGGACGCGTCGGGCACCGAGGCCACGCTGAAGTACTACCTCATGGGGGCCTTCGTCGGCGTGCTGATGATGGTCGGGGTCACGTCCCTCGTGCTGGCCACCGGCACCACCGGTTACCCGGATCTCGCCACGCTGCTCCCGGGGGCCCCGGCCGCGCTGCTGGCGATGGGCGTCATCGGCGTCCTCGCCGGCGTCGGCTTCAAGGCAGGCGCCGTCCCGGTGCACTTCTGGGTGCCAGACGTCACGGCGGGAACCACCCCGGCGATGGCCGCCTACATCACCACCATCCCGAAGATCGGCGCCGTCGCGGCAGCATTCCGGCTGCTCGCCGAGCCGTTCGCCGGGGTCTCGCTGGACGTGCCACTGCTGGTGGCGGTGATCGCCGCGCTGAGCATGACCCTGGGCAACCTGGCTGCCTTCAACCAGACCGACGTTTCCCGACTGCTGGCGTACTCCACCGTGAGCCAGGTCGGCTACCTGTTCATGGTGGTCGCCGTCGCCGGTCGCACCGACCTGGCCACTCCGGCGCTGGCCATCTACCTCACCGGCTACGCGATCACCAACCTCGGCGCGTTCGCGGCCGTGGCGGCCTTTCCCGAGGCCCGGTCGATTTCCGACTGGGCTGCGGCCGCCGGCCGGAACCGGTGGGTCGTCGTCAGCCTCGTCGTGTGCCTGCTCGGCCTCGTCGGAACCCCGCCCACGGCGGTCTTCGTCGGCAAGCTGGCGGTCTTCACCGCCACCTGGGACGGCGGGCTCGCCTGGCTGGTCGTGCTGGCCGCTGTCAACACCGTCGCCAGCCTCTTCTACTACCTGCGCTGGATAGCGCCGGCGGCGGTGGCCCGGGAGGCGCCGGCCGGCGGAGGCACGGACGGCAGTGCTACGACTGTGACGGTCGGGGGTGCAGTTCGCACGGCTCCTGTCGCCACGTTGCACGTGGCGGCCATCGCCTCCGTGCTGCTCGGCGTGGGGTCGGGTCTGTGGCTCGCCGTCGTCCTGCCCGGATGAGTCGAGTGCGCGGGCCCACGCCACCGGTCTGACTAGGAGGCCACCGCCGCACGCTCCTCCCGCTCACTGATCCGCAGGCTCTGCTGTCTCCGCCACCCGTACCGGTTCAGACCTCGCGGCTTGTACACCGACAGGACGGTGAGCACGAGCAGGATCAGCAGACCGCCGATGGAGTGGGCCAGCGTGTCGGGCAGCGCGCGCGGGTCGCCGGCTGTCCCCGCGGCGTCCGCCTGCGAGGCGATCGTCGGGGTCTTCGGCAGGAGGACGGCCGTGGCGACGAGCGGCAGCAGCAGCTTGACCAGAACCCAGTAGTGGCCGAACAGCCCCCAGGACGTGCCCAGTGCACGCCGGGGGCCCGAAGTGCGGCGGCGGTCAGGCGCCGGAGTCAGCGGTGTGTGAGGTCAGGGAGCCGGTCAGCGCGGATCGGCGGGGACGGGCTGGTGATCAGCAGCGACCGCCCATGTCCACGCCTCGGGCAGCCAGCCACGGGATCGGGTCGGTGGCGCCGGCGTACATGCCGTTGGTGTTGACCTGGAAGTGCAGATGCGGCCCGGTGGACTGGCCGCGGTTGCCGACCTCGGCGATGACCTCACCGGCTGACACGCGCTGGCCCACGCTGACGAAGTAGTCGTTGATGTGTCCGTACACCGTGACGGATCCGTCGTCGTGCTGGATGTACACGGCCAATCCGTAGCCGGTAGCCGTTCCGGCGCGCACGACCCGGCCTGACGCGGGGGCGTAGATGGGAGTGCCCATCGGAGCCGCGATGTCGACGGCGTTGTGCATGGTGCCCCAGCGCACCTCGAAGCAGGTGGTGAACCGACCGCTTGTCGGCGCAACACCGCCACCGCCGCTGCGCGTCGCCGGCTTCGCCGACGTCACCTGACTGGACGTGCCGTCGATCGGCGTGGCCGAGGCGGGCTGCTCGGCCGCCGCGCGAGCTCGTGCGGCCGCCTGAGCTGTTGCCTTGGCGGACGCAGCCGCCTGTGCCGCCTCCGCTGCCTGCTGCTGAGCCTGCTGGTTCTCCCACGCCTGATAGGCGTTCCGCTGCCCCTGCAGGGACAGCAGGTTCACCTGGGCGTCCTGCAACTGCTTCTCGTACCTGGCCCTCTGTGCGCTCACCGACTGCACCGCAGCCTGGAACGTGCCCACCTGCGCGTCTGCGGTGGCCTTGGCCCGAGCGGTCTCCTGGGCAGCCTCGTCCCTGTCGGCGACTGCCGCCCGGGCCTGGGAGTCCGCGTCGGCCTGCCGTGTCTGGGCGATCTCCTATCCCGCCCCGGGTCTGATGGAGGCTCTCAATCCACGTGAGGATGAGAGTCATGGCGGCACCGAGGAAGTACCCCGACGAGCTGCGTGAGCGGGCGACCCGGCTGGCGGTCGAGGCGCGGCGTGACCCGGCGACCCGGACCGGGGCGTTGAAGCGGATCGGCGCGCAGTTGGGCATCAACGCCGAGACGCTGCGCAACTGGGTGATCCAGGCCGAGATCGACGAGGGCCACCGACCGGGCACCACGACCGATGACGCCACCCGGCTGGCCGAGCTCGAGCGTGAGGTCCGCGAGCTTCGTCGAGCGAATGCGATCTTGAAGAGCGCGTCGGCTTTCTTCGCGGCGGAGCTCGACCGCCCCTCCCGCTGATCGTCGCCTACATCGATCAGCACAAGCTCGAACACGGGGTCGAGCCGATCTGCGCGGTCCTCACCGAGGCCGGCGCGAAGATCGCCCCGAGCACCTACTACGCACACCGCACCCGCCCGCCGTCGGCGCGATCGGTCACCGACGCAGCAACCACCGAGGTCATCGAGCAGGTGCATGCCGACAACTACGGGGTCTATGGCGCCCGCAAGGTGCATGCCGAAGTGCGCCGGCAGGGCCACCCGGTGGCCCGCTGCACCGTCGAACGGCTGATGCGCGCCGCCGGCCTGCGCGGCATCACGCGGGCGAAAGGCCCGCGCACCACCGTGCCCGGCGCGGCCCCGGACACCCGCCCGGACCTGGTGGAACGGGCGTTCACCGCGACCGGCCCGGACCAGCTGTGGGTCGCCGACATCACCTACTGCCGGACCTTCTCCGGCTGGGTCTACGCCGCCTTCGTCATCGACGTGTTCTCCCGCCGGGTGGTCGGCTGGCAGCTGTCCCGCTCGCTGCGCACCGACCTCGCCCTGGACGCCCTGGAGATGGGCATCTGGACCCGCCGGCGCGCCGGCCACGACGTGACCGGGCTGGTCCACCACTCGGACAAGGGCGTCCAGTACGTCGCCGTGCGCTACACCCAGCGCCTCGCCGAGGCCGGCGCGGTCGCCTCCGTCGGCTCCACCGGCGACTCCTACGACAACGCCCTGGCCGAGGCGTTCAACTCCCTCTTCAAGGCCGAGCTGGTCCGCAACCGCGGGCCCTGGAAGGGCATCGACGACCTCGAGATCGCCGTCGCCGAGTACATCGACTGGTTCAACCACCGACGGCTGCACGGTGAGATCGGGCTGGTCCCGCCGGCCGAGCACGAAGACGACTTCTACCGGCACAACACCGCGGCGACTACCGTCGCCGCGTCAGTTCCGAGCCTCCACTGAACCCGGGGCGGGACATCCAGCTGGTCGAGAACGGCGGCCCGCTGGTCGCCCAACAGCCCGAGTGTGGCCGCCTGCTCCATGAGTTGCGAGGGTCCTTCGGCGCTGAGCAAGGCGGCCACGCCGCGGATGGATCCACCGCGCATGTAGTTCTCGCGCCCGAGCGTGGCCACGTCCGCCTGGGCCACGCTGACCGCGTCGTTGGCAGCCTGCAGTGCCGCTGCTGTTCCAGCGGCCGCCTGCTGGGCCTCTTCCAGTTGCCCCTGTGCGATCAGGTATGCGTCATTGGCCGCTTCGGCCTGTGCGGTGACGCGCTGCAGATCGGACTCAGCGGAGGCGACGAGGGCGGCGATCCGGCCCACCTCATCGGCTGCCGCCTGCTGAGCGGTCTGAGCTGACGCGATGTCGCCGTCGCTCGGGTTGGTCGGCGCGGCGAGCGCCTGGCCAGGGAGGACGCCCACGAAGACAGCAATCAGTGCGGCAACGGCCGTTACTGCAGCGCCGTTCCTGCCGCTGCAGTAACGGCGGGTGGCGCCAAGAGAGGACGGAACCTCTGCGGGATGCTCGGCGCTGATGTCACGCTCGTTCGTCGCGGTCACATGAGTGACCTCGTGCGTCGTGCGGCGGCGTCCGGCCCACCGGTACATGTCTCTCCTCGAGTCGCTGTTCGTCACTACTGCTACTACCCGCAGTAGTACGAACGGCAGCCCGTGGGACTTCCTTGAGCGAGCCATTCCACGATGGGGAAAGGTGCGAGCCCGCTGGTTGGCGCCGCAAACGACATTCAACACAAATGGCGTACGGGGCGGGTACGGGCCATTGGATCTGGGCTTCAGGGGAGACCCAATTCACGTCCAAGGGCAATGGAAAGGGACTGCTGGCCGACACCGTCGGCATCTGAGCCGTGCTCCATCTCGGCGGGGTTCTGCTGCTCCTGGCCGCCGCCGTCGGTGCCGCTGCCAGCCGCACACGCACCCTCCGAAACCAGCCCGGCGATGCCCAGCAGCGGCTGGCAGTCGTCGTCGTGGGCTACGCGCTCATCGCCTACCACCGTGAGCGTCATGGAAATGCGGAACTGGCGCCCTGCTGCATCGGGGTGAGCACGTGACCCGCGCGCAGCGGCAACTGGTCGACCCGTTCCGGGACGTGCTGACCCAGGCCGCCGACGTGGGCCAGCTCCGGGACGACGTCGTGCCGGACCAGCCGACGCGCTTCTGCCTGCACGCCCTCAGTGCAGCGGGCAGCCTGCCGTCCGAGGACGCATTCCACCGGCTCGTGGACGTCGCCCCAGTCGGGCTGCGCGTTCCTCCCGCTCCAGACTGACTCAGGAGCCGGTGGCCTGCCGGTACGACGGTCGACGGCTGCCCAGTCGCCGCGGGCATGTCCGAGCACGTCGGTCAATCTGCCCGCGACGAGAGGTCTGGCCGGGCGGCGGGCCATCGCGTGTACGAGACAACCCGAGCGAACCGGCCCCGGCATGGCCGGTGCGCGGGTCAGCGGTCGCTGCTGCCGCCTGGGAGGGCGGCGGCATACTCACGCTGGGTGTCGTGCAGCGGCGGGGTGGGCGCGGTCGTCTGCTGAGGAACGCGTAGTCGGCCGGCGCGGACGCCGTTGGCGATGACGAGGACCTCGGCCAGTTCGTGGGTGACGATGACGGTGCCCAGGCCGAGGACGCCGAAGGCGGCCAGCGGGATGAGCACGACCAGGATCGCCCCGGACAGCAGCAGACTCTGCAGCATGATCCGCCGGGCACGACGGGCGTGGGCGAGGGTGCGGGGGAGTTGGCGCAGGTCCTCGCCCATCAGCGCGACGTCGGCGGTCTCGATGGCCACGTCGGTGCCCATCGCGCCCATCGCGATGCCGACGTCGGCGGTGGCCAGAGCCGGGGCGTCGTTGATGCCGTCGCCGACCATCGCGACCTTGCCGCGGCGGCTCAGCTGCTCGATGAGAGTGGCTTTGTCCTCCGGGCGCAGCTCGGCGTGCACCTGGTCGATGCCTGCGGCGGTGGCCAGGTGGGCGGCGGTGCGCGGGTTGTCGCCGGTCAGCATGCTCGTGCTGATGCCCATGCGGTGCAGCGCGGCGACGGCCTCGGCGGCCTCCGGTCGCAGCTCGTCGCGGATTGCCAGCGCGCCCAGCAGCTGCCCGCCGGCCTCGACGAGCACCACGGTGGCGCCGGCCTCCTGGTGGGCGGTCACGACCGCGGCCAGCGGGCCGGCATGGATGAAGCCGGGCTTGCCCAGCCGGGCAGGCTGCCCGGCGACCAGGCCGGTGACACCATGGCCGACCAGGGCCTGGGTGTCGGCGGCGGGTTCGACCGGCGGCTGGTCGGCCGGCCAGGCCGCCAGCACAGCGCCGGCCAGCGGGTGCTCGCTGCGCGCCTCGAGTGCGGCGGCCACGGCGAGCACCCGGCCCTCGTCGCCTCCGGGGGCGGCTTCGATGGCGACCACGGCGGGCCGGTTGCGGGTCAGCGTGCCGGTCTTGTCCAGCGCCAGGACGCGCACCCCGCCGAGGGACTCCAGCGCCGCCCCGCCCTTGATCAGCACACCGGCGCGGGTGCCGGCACCGATCGCGGCGACCACGGTGACCGGCACCGCGATCGCGAACGCGCACGGCGAGGCGGCCACCAGCACGACCAGCGCCCGCTCGATCCACAGCTGCGCGTCGCCCAGGATGCTGCCGAGGACGGCGATCAGCGCGGCGGCGATGAACACCGCGGGGACCAATGGGCGGGCGATGCGGGCGGCCAGCCGCTGGGCGGCGCCCTTGCGCTCCTGGGCCTCCTCGACGATGTGCACGACCCGGGCCAGGGAGTTCTCCGCCACCCGGGCGGTGACCACGACCTCCAGTGCGCCGCCACCGTTCACCGATGCGGCGAACACCTCGTTCCCCGGGCCGACCTCCACCGGCACCGACTCCCCGGTCACCGCCGAGGTGTCCAGCGAGGAGAGCCCTGCCTGCACCCGCCCGTCGGTGGCCAGCCGCTCACCGGGCTTGACCACCAGCACGTCGCCGAGAACCAGCTCCGCGGGGTCGATCTCCACCTCGGCCCCACCGCGCAGCACCGTCGCTCGTGCGGGCACCAGGTCCAGCAGCGCCCGCAGCCCGCGCCGGGTGCGGGCCACGGCGTAGTCCTCCAGCGCCTCGGCCAGGGAGAACAGGAAGGCCAGCATCGCGGCCTCGCCGACCGCCCCGAGCGCGATCGCGCCCACCATGGCGACGGTCATCAGCGTGCCGACGCCGATCTTGCCGCGCCGCAGCGCCCGTAGCGTGCCCGGTACGAACGTCGCACCGCCGGCCAGCACCGCGCCGCCGGCCAGCACCGTGGAGACCGTCGAGGCGACGCCGCCCGCGGTCAGCCAGTCGAGCAGCTGCGAGGCCAGCCACAGCACCCCCGCCAGCGCGGCCAGCTGCGCGGACCGCGACCGCCACAACGCGGTCGGCTCCTCCTCACCGTCCCCCGCCGGGGCCGGGGTCGAGCAGGTGGGATCGCCGCAGCCATCACCGACGGCGGACGGCGTCCGCGGGGTGGCGGCGGCGGGCGTGCAGCAAGCGCAGTCGTCGCCGCAACCGTCCGCCGCGACCGCTCCGCCGGCGACAGCGGACGTCGGCGTCAGCTCGATCGGGATCGTGGTGGTGATCCGGCCCGGCTTCTCCGCCGGTCGGGCCGCCGGTCGGGCCGCCGGGCGGCGGTCGTCGTCTCCACCGCAGCACAGATCGGACATGTCAGGCCTCCTGCAGGTCGACGGTGCCGCCGTGGCGGCTGCCGTCAGGAAGGATGTCGCCGGAGGAGCTCGTGGTCGCCGCGGCGTCGATGTCGGCGGCGGTGAGCAGCCGGTGGCCGGTGTCGGTGAGGCGGTACATGACCAGCTTGCCGTCCCGGCGGGAGGCGGCCAACCCGGCCGAGCGAAGAACGCGCACGTGGTGGGACACCAGGTTCTGGCTGCAGCCGCAGATCCAGGCCAGGTCGCAGCCGCAGAGTTCCTCACCCGTCTGCAGGGCGGCGGCGATCCGCAGCCGCACCGGATCCCCCAGCGCCTTGAAGCGTGCGGCGCGCAGTTGCGCCACGTCCAGTTCCGGCAGGCCCGCGCGCACCTCTTCGGCGTGCTGCAGGTCCAGACACAACAGCTCGCACTGCTCAGCACTCACAGGTCGGCTCTCCTCGGTGGGCGCACGGGGAGCGCCGTTGCCAGAACCCTACAACGCAACAACGAACATTGGAATGTGTTGTGTCAGGTGAGGGTCTCCAGGCCGTAGAGGGCGATGAAGCCCACGAAGAACATCGTCGTGAGCAGTGCGGTCTCCCTGCTGCCCTCGTGCGCTTCCACCAGCAGTTCCTCGACGACCAGCCACAGGAGCGCCGCGGCCGCGAACGCCAGGACCAACGCCTGCGCCTGGTCCGATGCCCCGTCGAGCAGTACGGCTCCGGCCACCGCGCCGACCGCCACCCCCAGGGAGAGGGCTGACGTGGTCGCCGCCGCGCGCCCTGGACTCACCCCGGCCCGAGTGAGCTGAGAGGTGACGGCCAGCCCGAGGAAGAGGACCTCCAGGGTGAGAGCGACAGTGAGGACCAGTCCAGCGCCTTGTCCGAGCGTCACGCCGACCCCGACGAGCAGACCGTCCACGAGCAGGTCGATGCCGACGACGACGACGAGGCCGATGGGGAACGCCGCGCGGTCGCCTTCGCCGGGTTCCGGCTCGGCCGCGGGCTCGAAGCGCTGCACGAGCAGCAGCAGTGCCACCCCGGCGGCGAAGCCCAGGACAGTGATGCCGTAGCCGCCACGCTCGCGCAGATCGGGAAGCACCTCGCCGGCGACAGCAGCGAGCACCACGCCGGCGGCGAAGTGCTGGATGGCACTGGTTGCCCGCGGGCCGGGCGGGCGCAGGACCGCCAGTACGGCGCCGGCGACCGTGGCCAGCACCGGGAACAGCACCAGGAAGCCGGCTTGTTGCAGAGGTCCACTTTCCACTCCCGGACCATGCCGCGTCGCCGGCCGGTGCGCCCGGCGGACGAACGGAGGGTCCAGCCCGCTGGATCCCCGGACGACCGTTCGGGCCGGGGATGCCTTGGTTGTTCGCAGCCTCTGGCTGGTGACTCCGCCCGATCCACCGCTACCCTCGACATATGAGCAGTCGTTCAGATGCAGCCGCCGCGCGGGAAGGTCTCCATCCGGGCGGCAGCAGTCACGTCCATGAACACGACACCGACCGGGTCGAGGCCGTTCGGGCCGAACTGCCCGACCCCGAGGCGGTCGAGCAGTTGGGAGCCACCTTCGGGCTGCTCGCCGACGCCAGCCGGCTGCGACTGCTGATGGTGTTGCTCCACGGCGAGATGTGCGTCTGCGATCTCGCGGTGGCCTGCGGGCAGAGCGAGTCCGGGGTGTCGCACGCTCTTCGCCTGCTGCGCGCGCACCGGGTTGTGGCGGTGCGCCGCAGTGGACGACGGGCCTTCTACCGGCTGGCCGATGCCCACGTCCGGATGCTGCTGGACCTGGCCCTCACCCACCACGCCCACGCCATCCCGCTGGGCACCGTCCCCACCGAGGAAGGCGCACGATGAGCCGCGAGGACGACGCCGCAGATCACGCCCACGACGACGGGCACGATCACGGCAGCGGCGACGGGCATGCCCACGGGCCGCGGATCGGCAGCGCGGGAGCGGAGCACCAGAAGCCGCTCGCGATCGCCTTCGGGCTGACCGCCACCTACGCACTGGTGGAGGTCGTCGGCGGCATCGTCAGCGGCTCGCTGGCGCTGATCAGCGACGCGGCGCACATGGGCACCGACGTCCTCGGCCTCGGACTGGCGCTGGCGGCGATCCAGCTGGCCAAGCGCCCGGCTACCGGCGGGCGGACCTATGGCACCTACCGGCTGGAGGTGCTGGCCGCCGTCATCAACGGACTGCTGCTCTTCGGCGTCGCGTTCTACGTCCTCTACGAGGCGGTGCAGCGCTTCATGGACCCCCCGGAGGTCCTCGGGGTCCCGATGCTCGTCGTCGCCAGTGTCGGCCTGATCGTCAACATCATCTCCTTCCGGCTGCTCATGGCCGGGTCGAAGGAGAGCCTCAACCTCAAGGGCGCCTACCTCGAGGTGTTCTCCGATATGCTCGGCTCCATCGGCGTGATCATCAGCGCGATCGTGATCACCGTGACCGGGTTCCGCTACATCGACGCGATCGTTGCGGTGCTGATCGGGCTGTTCATCCTGCCGCGCACGTGGCAGCTGATGCGCCAGGCCCTGCGCATCCTGATGGAGGTCGCCCCACCCGGCGTAGACGTTGACGCCGCGACCAGGGAACTGGCCGGCGTGCCCGGGGTCAAGGAGGTCCACGACCTGCACATCTGGACGCTGACCAGCGGCATGGAGGCTGCGACCGTGCACATCGTGGTGAACGATGCCGACGTCGACTGGCACGGCGTCCTCGACCAGACGCGCCACATCCTCATGGAGGAGTACGGCGTCACCCACCCGACCATCCAGTTGGAGCCGGAGGAGCACATCGAGCAACCGGCGGGCTTTTGATCTTTGCCGAGCGGGCACCGGCGGGGACGCCCGGGCGTCCCCGCCTGAAGGTCACGGGTCCGAACGGCTGCTGGGCGACGATCCCCGACTGGCTTCCACGTTGAGCAGGGTGTCCAGCAACGCTGCCAGGACGTCGGCCGCCGCGGGGACTGCTAGTCGGTAACGCGACCGGCGGCCCTCGGGCGCGACAATGACCAGACCGCTGCTGCGCAGCACCGCCAGGTGGTTGGAAAGATTCTGCCGAGTGATCTCCAGCCGCTCGGCCAACTCGGCCGGGTAGCCCGGTGCATCGCGGAGAGCCATCAGCAACTGGACCCGGGTCGGGTCGGCCAGTGCACGACCCAACCGAGCGAGCGCCGCCGCTTGTCCCACGATGCCTACTCCTTGCTGATGTCTGCTCGGTGAGCAGCGAGGGTTGACGATGTCAGGCCGGCAGCCCGGCACAGGTCTGTGCAGGCGGCGGCTTCCGAATCCCTGAACGGTCGACCTTCGCCGGCTCTCGCCGACAGATCATGCTCGCTACCGCGAGTTCCGCTGCCGATGACATCCAGCCCCCCGGGCCTGTCGTGATGGACCCCCACGGTTTCCTCGGTCGCATGCGACGGGTCCGCACGCCCTGAGGCGCCGTCGACAGCTACGACCGTGGTACGCGCGCATGTGGCAGAGGAGCCTGTGCGGTCGGGAGTCCGCCCGCAAGCCTGCGATGGTGGCGCGTCCCCAGCGTGACCGACGCATGCCGCAGGACGGTGCAGCGCCGGTCACCGGGAGAGTCGGATTCATCCGAGGGTGCCCGCTCCACGTCCATGCTCACCGTTGGCCGCCCGGTGTCTCCCCTGCAGGACGCGGATGGCCGGCCCAGCGATGAGGGTTAGCGCGACAGCAAGCAGAACCGGGAGGTCGCCGGTTCGGGCGTAGGGGGTAAGACCGGTGCGGAGAGGAACCGTGGCTGTGAGGAGCTCGGGCGTGCTGAGCAAGCCCTGCCCGGCGATGGTGCCGTCAGGCAGCACGATCGCGGTGTAGCCGGTGGGCGCGGCCTGCATGACGGCGCGGTCCAGCTCCTGGGCCCGCATCCGGGCGGCCGCCACCTCGGTCGCTGGCACCTCCTCGGTGATGTACGAGGCAGCGTTGGTCGGTACCAGCAGAACCTGGCCGCCGGCGGTGACGGCGGCACGGGCCCGGTCGGAGAAGAAGACCTCGTAGGAGATGACCACACCCAGCCGCCCCGCGGGCGTCTCCAGCAGCCCCGGGTCGCGACCGGGAACGGCGTCCCGGGGGACGAGCGCCGTCATGTCGGAGACCCGTTCGAAGAGGCCACGGGCCGGGATGTACTCCCCGAACGGCACCCGGTGGACCTTCTCGTAGCGGTCCACGATGCGGCCGTCCGGTCCCCACGCCACCGCGGCATTCCGGAAGCTCGTCTCCCCGGACTCGGTGACCCCGGCGACGACGGTGGCGCGGGTGCGCCGAGCGAGCGCCGCGACCCGGTCGGCCTCGCCGGTCTCGGCCACTGCTCCGGTCACCCCGATGCTGCTCTCCGGCCACAGGACGAGGTCCAGGCCGGCCGGCAGGTCCTCGCTGACGTCGAACAGCCGCTCGGTCACCTCCTGCTCGTCGGCCTCGACGGCGGGGATCCCGCGCGGGCCGCCGCCCTGCACCACGGCGGTCCGCAGCTGGCTGGCCGGTCCGCCGCTCGGCTGGGCGAGGGCGACACCGCCGGCGCTGACTGCTGCCACTGCCGCGACCAGCAGGACTGCGCGGATCCGCCGGTGGGCCGCGGCCAGCCCGGTCACCGCCGCTCCGGCAGCAGCGGTCAGCCCGACGACGAGGAGGGAGCCCCCGAGGGGGGCAGCCGTGACGAAGGGGCTGTCGAGCTGTCCCAGGGCGATCCCCGGCAGGGGAAACCCTCCGAAGGGGAATCGGGCGCGCACGGCCTCCAGTGCGACCAGCGCCACCGGAACCGTCCACCAACGCCCCCGTCCGGGATCGACCAGCAACATCGCCGCGGCGAACAGCGCGACCTCGAGCACGAGGACGGCGGCGAAGCCGGCAGGGTGGAAGCTGGTGAGCCAGGACAGGGTCGGCGCGAAGAAGCCCACGCCGGCCACTGCGCCCAAGATCAGCCGCTGCTGCCACCGGAGGCCGAGCAACGCCCAGGTGAGGGCGGCAACGCCGACCGGTGCGAGGTACCACGCCGAGCGCGGTGGCATGCTCCCCGCCAGCAGACCGCCGGCCGCCAGCCCGGAGAGCAAGCGCGGCCAGCCGGGCAGCCACCGATCACGCCCACGGCGAGCCGTCACCGGCACGTTCCGCGGCCCGGCAGTCGTCGAGGCCGTCACCTCCGTCCGGTCATGGCGCGGCGGCATCGGCTACCAGCCGGGACGTGAGTTCCTCGAGCCGAGCAGCAGACACCGCCCCGATCTGCCGGTCAATGATGCGGCCGTCGGCGGCCACGGCGAGCGTGACCGGCAGTCCGGGAGCAGCCAGGTCAGTCAGCAGTGCCTTGTCCTCGTCGATGACCTGCGCGTAGGTCACCCCGAGGTCGGTCAGCAGTGAGACCGCGGCCGGGCGGGTGTCCTGCGTGTTGACCCCCAGGAACCCGACCCGGTCGCCGTAGCGCTCGTACGCCGCCTGCAACAGCGGCATCTCCTCGCGGCAGGGAGCACACCAGCTCGCCCACAGGTTCAGCAGGACCGGTCGGCCGCCGAGGTCCTGCAGCGTCACGTCCTGGCCGCCCACGAGGCAGGGCAGGCGCAGTGCCGGCAGACCCGCCCCGCCGCTACCCGTGGCACCGTCGGCAGTGAAGACCTCGCAGTCGGCCACGCCGGCGGGGACGGCCACTCGAGCGGTGTCGGCGTCCCCGGACGAGGTCGCCGAGCCGGCCCCACACCCACTCAGGGTGACTGCGGCGATGACTGCGGCGGTTGAACGGCGGAGCCAAGTCCGGTGCGGCCGCGCCGGACTCATCCGGGCGGCCAGGGCTGGCCCGGTGCAGTGCAGTGGGGGACGGGGCACGACTCAGCCTACGAAGCCGGACCGAACGAATGTGCCGGTAACCGACGAGCGTGCGCACGGACCCTCGTACAGCTCCCCATCGGTCACCCTCTCCCGCGACGCCCCTTCAGGAACGGTCGCGACCCCCGGCAGAGCGGTCATCACGTGTCGAGCGGGGGAGCGTCACTCGAAGCCGGTTTCTCGACTCCTGGTCGATCGGCCCGCCGACGTGAGCCCGGTACGTCCTGGACCGCCTGGCGGGTCGATCATCGCTGTCTTGCCTCGGCTGGCCTTCATCGAGCAGGCCGGCGGAGAGTCCGTGGAGTCGTTCGTGCACGTCGCCACTCCCGCCCCTGGCGAGTCCCGCCAGCGACACCGTCGTGGACCGTTCCTCGCCGGAGCCCGGCACGGACGTGCCGGTGATCCGGGCGAAGATGCGTTCCCCGCACCATCAGTGTGGCCAGAAGCCCCAGCAGCATGGTGATCGAGCTGATGAGGACGGCGACCTGCCCCGGATCGTAGGAGACCTGCAAGGCCGCGAACTCCTGGAACCCGTCGAAACGCACGACGGTGCCGTCCTCGAGTGTCGCGCTCTGCCCGATACCCAGGTTGGCCTCGCCGACCGCGTTGAGCGCACCCACGTCGATCTGTCTCTGGTCCAGGCTGAAGACCGGCTGCGGCCGGCCGCTGTCCAAGCCCAGGTAGCCGCGGTAGCCGATGATGGCCACCTGTGGGTTGAGCGGTCGCGCGTCGACCGAGGTCAGAACGCCGCCTTGGACCACGCCGGTGGGTGCGAAGAAGCCCTCGAGGGCGAAGTCGTCACCGGGGCCGTCGCCGACGTCGGGGAGCTTCACCACGCCCTCACTGGCGAAGGTGGCGCTGTCTCGGGGCAGGAACGGCGCTGAGATCTCAGCGAAGACCTGACCGTCCGGCATCGTCACCGTGAACAGTGGGGTGAAGCCGTGCCCGGTGACGTACAGCCGGTCACCGTCGGAGCGGAACGGGTCGTTGACCCCGATCGTCGTCTGCGTCTGAGGCGCTCCTGGTTCGGCCTGCACGCCGATGTCGGCGGTGAAGGAGGCCGGAGTGCCGTTCAGTTCATAGGTGGCACGGAAGTCCACCAGGTCGAAGCACAGTGGTGTCAGGGTGCCTTGGTCGACCAGTGGCCCGGCGGTGTACTGGTCGTACTGCTGGAAGGAATTGCAGAAACCGTCGCCCTCAGTGACCAGGATGCTGCCTTCGTATCCCCACATCTTTCCGCCGGCCAGCGCAACCAGGAGCGCCAGGAGGGAGGCATGGAAGACGAGGTTGCCGGTCTCCTTGATCCGGCCGCGTTCGGCCGAGATCTCCACTCCGGCGTCGGTACTGCGACGGGCCACGCGGAAGCGCGCCGATCGCAGGTCCGCCTCGACTCGGTCGGCCATGGTGCCGGGGGGTAGCGACACCTGGTCGGTGCTGTTGACCGGGAGCCGGTGCAGATGGCGCGGCACGGGTGGGGGCTCGGCCCGCGCGGCCCGCAGGTGCTCCCTACAGCGCGGCACCAGGCACCCGATCAGCGAGATGAACAGCAGGAGGTAGACCGCTGCGAACCAGGGGCTGGCAAAGACCTCGAACATGCCCAGCTGGTCGAGAACCGGGGCCAGCGTGGGGTTGTCCCGGAAGAACTGGGCCACCGAACTCGGACTGAGCGACCGCTGCGGGAACAGTGAGCCGGGCACAGCCGCCAGGGCCAGCAGGAACAGCAGCACCACCGCCGTCCGCATGCTCGTCAGCCACCGCCAGCGACGCAGCAGCCACCGTCCGGATCGGTGCGGCAGGGAGTCCCGAGGCGGCAAGGCTGGGGTCGCTGCCGGGCTTGTTCGCAGGTCGGTCACAACGTTGCTCCTCTGGCCGGGCCGCGAACCGGTCCCGGTGGACACGGCCGGACGCTCGTGTGCGTGCTCACGGTGGCTCCTCCAGCCGGTCTGCTCCTTGCCGGCCCCCGGGTCGTTGGTGGACAGGAACAAGCGGCGTGGTCGATCGAAGGCCGGTGCGGCCGCCGTCCGACAGGCTACGAGGCGCCCTAGTAGTAGGCGGGCAGTGCGGTCCTCGTGCTCCGCCCTGACTGCAGCGGTCGTCCGCGCAGGATGAGGCTGCTGCTGATTCCGCCGCAGGCCGCCCACTGCCGGGGTCCGGCAGGCGCACAAGGCCGATTTACACTATGGGTCTTAGTAGAACGGTCGGCCTGTTTCGCACCCACGTCCGAGGAGACCTGTGGCCAACGACCGCATGAGCGACAAGGAAGGCGGGGTCTCTGCCGGGTCGAGCCGGGCCTCGGCGGCCAAGGCGGGACCGCGGCCGGCTGGGCGCGCGAGCGGCGCGGGGGGTCGGCGGACCCGGCCGCCGGGGCACGTCGTCGCCCGGCCCCCTCGGCCCTGGGGGCTCATTGCCGCCGCGCTCGCCGTGGTGGTCTTCGCGGTCGCTGTCATCGGGTACGCCGTTGTCACGGTGAACCGGGCTGACGCCGACAAGGTCACCTCGGCGGAGCAGATCGCCGGGATGCAGGCCTACGACTACCCCAACGGTCAGGGGCACGTGGCAACCCCGGTCGACTACCCGGAGTCGCCCCCGGTGGGAGGGGACCATGACGGCGAGTGGGCCGACTGCACCGGAACCGTCTACTCCGTCGACATCCGCAACGAGAACGCCGTCCACTCACTCGAGCACGGCGCGGTGTGGATCACCTACGACCCCGGGCGGGTGAGCGAGGACGACATTGCCACGCTGAGCGAGCTCGTCGACGGCACGTCGGGGCGGATGCTGTCCCCTCGCCCGGGGCTCGGGGCCCAGATCAGCCTGCAGTCGTGGAACAACCAGTTGACCGCGGAGGCGGCCACCGACCCGCGGCTCCAGCGGGCCGCCGACTTCCTCACTCTCAACCCGGAGATCACCCCCGAACCCGGAGCGACCTGCGAGAACCCCGCGTTCATCAGCACGCCGCTCGTGGCCGGCGATGCCAGCCGCGCCGGTGGGTGAGTGGGCGCCGTGACCAGCCACTACACCGACTCCCTCCGGGGCCCGCGGTGAGGAGCGCCGGCCAGCCGCCAGGAAGCCCATCGGTGCGGCCCGCGGGATGGCGCTGGTTGACGGTCGGCCTGGTAGCGGTCGTCGCGCTGGGGCTGCTGGTGATTGGTGGGGGGCTGGCTGTCGTGTTGGGCATTGGAGCAGACGACCAGCCGTCGACCGATTCCGTGGACGCAGGCTTCGCCCGCGACATGTCCGCCCACCATCTCCAGGGCGTGGAGATGGCCAACCTGGCCGCCGAACGTAGCCAGGACCCGGAGGTGCGGCAACTGGCCTTAGACATCTCCTCAACCCAGACAAACCAAGTTGGCCGGATGCAGGGCTGGCTGACGCTCTGGGAACTGAGCATCTCCGGCGGTCAGTCCATGGCCTGGATGGACGGCGCTGCCGGCGATGACATGTCATCCATGGAGGCCGGTTCTGGAGTGACCGGCAGCCTCATGCCGGGCATGGCGACGGAGGACGAGGTCGCTGAGCTGCGTGGGTTGAGCGGGTCGGCGTTCGACGTCCAGTTCCTCCGGCTCATGATCCGCCACCACCAGGGCGCCAAGGACATGGCCGAGGACGCGGCCGCCAACGCCTCGCAATCCGCTCTTGCGAACCTGGCTCGGACCATCGCTGAGACCCAGACCGCAGAGGTCGGGACGATGACCGACATGCTCACCGCTCGGGGCGGCACTCCGCTGAGCGCGCCCTGACACCTGACATGGGCGTCTACGGACCTGAGCGCACCGGTCCACGTCGGCTGACATCGCTCTTGAGCCGGCACCGGCACCGGCAGCCCCGAAGGGCTCCAGCCGGCGGGCCGCCTGCTGCTCGCGCATTCGACCCGCCTACCGGACGTGCTTCACCCAGGTCGGCCAGGCTGACCGACCCGCGCCGACCTCGCGGATCGCTCGAATGAGCTTTGCCTCTCGACTCCCCTTGGGAAGAAAACCCACCGCACCTGCCTCTCGCGCAGCCCGCACCACGTCGCGACCCACCGCGGCGCTGAAGATCAAGACGCGCGCCTCTGGATGTTCACCGGTGAGCCGACGGGTGGCCTCGATCCCGGACATGTTCGGCATCGTGAGATCCATGAGCACGACGTCGGGGGCGACAAGTTCGGCGAGTTCCAGGGCCTGGCGCCCGTCGCGAGCCTCACCCACCACAGACAACCCGTCAGTTGACGCGAGCAACTGCAGAACGGCGGCGCGCACTGTCTGGTGGTCGTCAACGACCAGCACACGAATCATCGTTGCGGCCCTTCCCACGCGGGCTGTCGGGAAGCCCGCCGGTCAAGGTGCTATTAAGCATCGTCGTAAACGCGGGGGTTGGTGTCAGCTTTCACTTGAGGGCCCGGTGCCTGGGGAGTCACGCACCATCCGAAGTACAAACAAGAGACGTTCCGCGCCGGCTGATGAAAGGTTGCGCCCGCGGGGATGGCGCCATCTGTCCGCCAGGACGAGTGCGAACGGCAGGAGCGGGACCGAGGGGAGCTGAGCCAGCAGGAGACCGCGGATGCTCCTGGACTGTTATCCAGCATGGGCAATCGTTCCACCCGGTGGCGTTGCCGGCCCCGGAGCGCCGAGCTCGTCCGCCTCTGGGTTGCACGGCCGAGCAGGTTGATAGGGGCAGGGCGGCCGTTTCGGGGGCGCCTGCAGACGACGGCGGGTGGCGTCACCTCCATAATGCTACCGACCGTACGCGTTATCATCGCCGTGTGACGATCACCGACGTGCCGACGGGAGCCGCCTCGCCAGCGGCCCTGGCGCCGGCGGACGCGTTGTTCCACGGCCTGGGTGACTGCGCCCGCCTCGCGTTGCTGCGGCGCCTCGCTGAGGGCGACGCCCGGGTGGTCGATCTTGTCGCGGAGCTCGGCCTGGCGCAGCCCACGGTGTCGGCGCACCTGGCCTGCCTGCGGGACTGCGGCTTAGTCGACTTCCGCTCCCGGGGCCGCGCTGCGGTGTACTTCCTGACCGACCCTGAGCTGTTGAACCTGCGCGGCGCCGCGGAGAGGCTGCTGGCCGTCACCGGCAACGCGGTCGTTCTCTGCGCCGGCTTCGGCGGCACCCGACCGGAGCTCCGACCCGTCACCACAGCCGAGACCACCCACGACGAGGAGAGCACCCGATGAGCGACGCCTGTGGCTGCAGCGACGACGAGACCACCCCTGCCGGCAAGGAGGCCGAGGAGCACGAGGCCGAACGGCTGTGGCAGGTGCGCGAACTGCAGGCAGCTGCCGTCGCCGGGGTGCTGCTCGTCGCCGGCCTGATTGCCGGGGGCGCCGACCGTCCCGGCCTGCAGCTCGGCCTCGAGGTGGCCGCGCTGGCGGTCGGCGCCTGGACCTTTGTCCCGTCCACGCTGCGCCGGCTGGCGAAGGGCAAGATCGGCGTCGGCACGCTGATGACGATCGCCGCCGTCGGGGCGGTGCTGCTCGGCGAGGTCGGCGAGGCCGCGATGCTGGCCTTCCTGTACTCGATCAGCGAGGGCCTGGAGGAGTACTCGCTGGCCAAGACCCGCCGCGGGCTACGGGCGCTGCTCTCGCTGGTGCCGGAGCAGGCGACTGTGCGTCGCAGTGGTGTCGAGCAGGTCGTGGCCCCCGCCGAGCTGCGCGTCGGCGACGTCATGGTGGTCAAGCCCGGCGAGCGGATCGCCACCGACGGCGTCATCGGCAGCGGGCGCACCGCCCTGGATGTCTCGGCGATCACCGGCGAATCGGTGCCGGTGGAGGCCGGGCCGGGCGACGAGGTCTTCGCCGGATCGATCAACGGCACCGGCGTGCTCGAGGTGCGGGTCACCACGACCGCCGAGGACAACTCGCTCGCCCGCATCGTGCGGATCGTGGAGGCCGAGCAGTCCCGCAAGGGCGAGGCCCAGCGCCTCGCCGACCGGATCGCCAAGCCGCTGGTGCCCGGCGTGATGATCGCTGCCGCGGTCATCGCCGCGATCGGCAGCCTGTTCGGTGACCCCCTCGTCTGGATCGAGCGTGCCCTCGTCGTGCTCGTCGCAGCCTCTCCCTGCGCGCTGGCCATCTCCGTGCCGGTCACCGTCGTCGCCGCAGTCGGCGCCGCGAGCCGCCTGGGCGTACTGGTCAAGGGCGGCGCCGCCCTGGAGGCACTCGGCGCGATCCGCGGTGTCGCGCTGGACAAGACCGGCACGCTGACCCGCAACCGGCCGGCCGTGGTGGAGGTCGCCACCGTCCCGGGGACCACTCGCGAGCAAGTGCTGGACGTCGCCGCGGCGCTCGAGGCCCGCAGCGAGCACCCCCTCGCCCGGGCGATCCTGGCCGCGGTTCCCGGCGTCACACCGGCCGACGACGTGGAGGCCGTCGTCGGGGCCGGGCTGGTCGGACGGGTAGGCGGCCGCCCGGCGCGGCTGGGCCGTCCCGGCTGGATCAAGGCCGGCGTGCTCGCCGGCGACGTGCAGCGGATGCAGCACGCCGGCGCGACCGCGGTGCTGATCGAGGTCGACGGGCAGCTCGTCGGCGCGGTCGCGGTGCGCGACGAGCTGCGCCCGGAGGCGGCGGAGGTGGTCGCTCAGCTGCGCCGCGACGGCTACACCGTGGCCATGCTGACCGGCGACAACTCCGCCACCGCCACCGCCCTGGCCCGGGAGGCGGGCATCGAGCAGGTGCACGCGGAGCTGCGCCCGGAGGACAAGGCGCGCCTGGTGGCCGAGCTGCGTGGTCAGCGGCGCACCGCGATGGTCGGTGACGGCGTCAACGACGCCCCGGCGCTCGCCACCGCCGACTTGGGCATCGCGATGGGCGCGATGGGCACCGACGTGGCCATCGAGACCGCCGACGTCGCGCTCATGGGCGAGGACCTGCGGCACCTTCCGCAGGCCTTCGGCCACGCCCGCCGGGCCCGCCGGATCATGCTGCAGAACGTCGCGCTGTCCCTGGCGATCGTGATCGGTCTGATGCCGCTGGCGCTGTTCGGCGTCCTCGGCCTGGCCGCCGTCGTGCTCGTGCACGAGGTCGCCGAGGTCTTCGTCATCGCCAACGGCGTGCGCGCCGGCCGGACCAAGCCGCTGGCCTCGGTGTCCGCCGCGCCGGCGCCGGCGCCGGTCGAGTTGACCGGCGCCGTCCGGTGACGGGGGCCGGGGGCTCCGGTCCCGGGCGGGTCCGGCCGGCCCGTCGGCGACTGTGGGTGGCGGCGGCCGCGGCAGCAGTTGCGGCGGTGGATCTCGCCGCGAAGGCCTGGGCGCAGCAGGACCTGTCGGCGACCGGGGTGGAGCTCGGGCCGGTAGACCTGCGGCTGGGCTACAACCCGGGTGTGGCGTTCTCCGTCGGCGCCGAGGCCCCGGCCTGGCTGGTCATCGCCGTCACCGCCACGATCACCGCGGCGGTGGCGGCGTTCGCCTGGCGCGCGGCACGGCACGGCGGCCGAGCCCAGCTCGCCGCGCTGGCCCTCGTCCTGGGCGGCGCGGTGGCCAACCTCGCCGACCGCGCCGCGGACGGCGTGGTCACCGACTACCTGCACACCGGCTGGTGGCCGACGTTCAACCTCGCCGACACCGCGATCGTCACCGGCGCACTGTTGCTCGCCGTGACGGCCTGGCGGGGCGACGCGGCGCAGAAGCGGTCCGACCGCTCAGACGCCGCTGAGGCCTCGCCTCCGAGGGATGCGTCTTCCCCCTCCGGCCGGGGAGATGTGTGACGCGCTGCTGATCCGCCGCGTCAGCGCGGCGGCGTGATCGGCCCGGTGCGCTTGTGCGCCGTCGCGGTGTAGTGGTGGATGATCGCCGCTTCGGTCTCGGGGCGGACGGGACGGCCCTCCAGGAAGTCGTCGATCTCCTCGTAGCGGAGGCCGAGGACTTCCTCGTCGGGCAGCTGTGGGCGCAGGGACTCCAGGTCCGCGGTCGGGGTCTTGGTGACGATGCGTTCGGGCACGCCCAGGTGTTGGGCGAGACTTCGCACCCGGCGCTTGGTCAGTCCGGCGAGCGGGTTGGCGTCGACTCCTCCGTCGCCGAACTTGGTGAAGAAGCCGGTGACGGCTTCGGCGGCGTGGTCAGTGCCGATCACCAGTCCGTCGAGCGCGGCGGCGATGCCGTACTGGGCGACCATCCGCTGGCGCGCCTTGATGTTGCCCAGCGCGTGGTCCGCTCTGTCGGCGGAGGGGAAGCGGAGCCCCGCCGCGGTCAGCCCGGCCAGGGCGGCATCGCTGGCCGGGCGGATGTCGACGGTGAACAGGTGGTCGGGCTCGATGGCGTCGAGGACCTCTCCGCAGTCGGCCTCGTCGTGCTGTCGTCCGTAGGGCAGGCGCACCGCCACCAGTGCGGCAGCCCCCGGGGGGCGACGTCGCACCGCGAGGCGGCAGAGCATGCCCACCGTCGCGGAGTCCACGCCGCCGCTGATGCCGAGCACCAGCGTGCGGAGGCCGCTGGCGGCCAGCAGGTCTGCCAGGAACTGGCTGCGGCGGTCCGCCTCCTGGGCTGGGTCGAAGTCGGCCAGCACACCGAGTTCCTGGGCTATGCGTCGCTGTACTTCCCGGGCGCCATCGGTCATGGGGTGATCCCTTTCAGGCGTGGTCGGTCGAGACGACATGGAGCAGCGATCAGTCCGGCCCGGGCGCAGTGGAGGATTCTCACGCCTGCGGGTCGGAAGGGGGGCTCCGATCCGGACGTGTCAGCGAGATCCGAGGGGCGGCGTCGAGGCCGGCCAGCACGTCGGCCACGCTCATCGGCGACCACGGGACGGTGGCCGGGGGCAGTGATCGGAGGGCGGGGCCGTAGCGGGCGAAGGCGGCGAAGTCTGCTGGGAAGGCGTCGGCGTCCACGCCGAGCAGGCGTCCGCGTCGCCGTGCGCGCTGGGCGAGGAGTTCCCACGATGGGGCATCGACCTGGCCGCGGGACGGGACGCCGTTGCTGAACAGGAGGATGTCGACGTCGTCGTAGGGTGCGCGGTCGAGGTAGTTCGCGAGGTCCTGCGCCGCCCGGCGCACCGGGAAGAACGTCCAGAACGGTACCGACGCGGTGGTGATCGTCCGCCAGGGGTCGTGGACGATGAAGGAACTCACCAGCAGCCGCTGCGCGGGCTCGCCGCGCTGCTGCAGCCAGGCGCGGAAGGTGTCAGCGACTCCGGCCGCGGGGGCCTGCGGGTGGTCGTAGCGCACGTCGACCACGGGGTGCCCGGTGCGGATCGCCCGGGTGTGGGCGTCGTCTCCGAGCGCGTCGGCGAACCCCCATTCGGCCTCCGCAGCGACGTCGTCGGTGGGCGGGGCGCCGGGTTCGGCCGCATAGTCCGCGGCGGTCATGCCGCCGTGCGCCCCGTACTGGAACACGTGCCGCGGTCCCAGGCGCGTCACAGGCCACGATGACCGGTCGCGCACGACGATGATGGGCGCGCCGGGCTCGAGCCGTTCGCCGAGGAGGCGCTCGTACGCCCGGGGCAGCGTGTGCCACTTGATGCGGAAGTACGCCATCTGGGAGGCGCTGAGCGCGTCCTGGTTCGGGTCGTGCATGTGGTGCAACTCGATGGTCGGATTGCGATCCAGCAGCGCCGGCGCGTGCCGGGCCCCGAACTCGAGCGCGGAGCCGACGTCCCGGGGGTCCACCCCGGGACGTCGCACCGGCACCAGCAAGGTCTGCGGTAGCCAGGGCACGCCGGCGGCGGCGGCGAGATGGGACAGCGCGCCGTTGGAGGAGCCGAGCAGCACCCCCGGATAGCGCCGGGCGGGGTAGTGGTCGGTGATCCAGGCGGCGACCCGCTCGAGGTCGATCCGGCCCAGATGCTCTGGGGGAACGCCCTCCCGGCCGCTCGCCTTCGCGTACACCCGACGGCGCAGGGGGAGGGGAAGGAGGGCGCCGGCGCGGACGAGGGGAACCTTGAGCCGGGACTGGCCCAGGTGCGGGAAGTCCTGTCCCTGGAGTGCTCGTGCCAGGGCGGTGAGCAGCGCGCTGGCCGAGTCGAAGGACGCGACGGCTTTCTCCGCCGGCAGGTCCCTCACTTTCGACCCCCGTGCCCGGCAGGGGGGAGGCCGGCGCTGTCCCGTTGGGCGCTCGCGATCATGGGAGCGCGGAGCCGGCTCGGTCGGCGAGCCGACGCAGCGGCTCGGACCACGCGGAGGGATCGAGCCAGACGAAGGCGTGCGCGCCGGTAACGCTCACGTGGTCGCCGTCCGGTGCTCGCCGGGCGAGGTCGCGCACCCAGCTCTCGCGGCTGAGCCGGTCGTCCGCCGCCCGGATGGCGAGCATCGGCATGGGCAGGCGCCCGACCTGATCCTCCAGATGATCGGCGAGGTGCACCCTGAGCAGGTGACCGATCCCGCCCGGCCCCGCACGCTTCCACTCCGGGATGTGGTTGGCCTCCAGACCCGGTGACGGCGCACGGGCGTCCAGGCGCCAGCGGAACAGCAACCTCGGGAGGGACCGCGCCATCGGGTCGATGGTCGGGCTCGCCAGGCCGACGGCGGCGACTCGCTGGGGGCACAGCACGCCGGTCCACGCCGCCACCTGGGTGCCGCTCGAGTGGCCCACGACCACGGCGCGGTCGAGTTCTGCAGCCTCCAGCCAGTGCGCGACCGTTCCTCCGTAGCCCCGGACATCGAGGTGGTGCGTCGGCTCGCCGCTGCCGGCGTATCCGGGCAGATCGAGCAGGTGCACCTCGGTCCACTCGCCGAGGGCGGCACAGGCCGGCAGCAGGTAGTCGGAGACAGCCATGCCCTGCACGACCACGACCGGCGGGACGTTCGGGCGCCGATGGCCGAGCACCCGCGTGCGGACGCGGCCCTCGGGCAGGTCGGTGTACCGAAGCAGCATCTCGGCAGGCAGCGAGGGGGGAGTCGGCACGAGCCGCTCCTACCCCGCGCTCACGGAGGCGTCGCCGTGGTGTGTCGCCGCGGGGATCGGCCGGTCCGTTCCGGTCCGGATCAGCGCGCCGGCGGGCAGCACGGTCACTCCGCCCGAGGCCGGCGCCGGGCGGTGGAGCCGTAAGTGGGACACAGGTCGACGGCGTCGCCGGTCTCGGCCAGGAGCCGCTCGGCTGCCCCGAGGAGCTCCATCAGGTTCGGTTCGGTCGCCAGGGAGAACATCGACGCGCGGCCCTGCGGCCGGGACGTCACCAATCCGCAGTCGCGGAGGCAGGCGAGGTGCGCGGACACGGTCGACTGGGCCAGGCCCAAGTGTGCCGTGAGGTCCACGACCCGGTGTTCGCCTGCGGCGAGGTGGCGCAGGATCGCCAGCCGAGCCGGATCGGAGAGGCTGTGGAACAGCGAGGCGGCCGGCGACAGAGCCCGCGCCTCGTTGACCGCGGGGCCGGTCTCGACCGACTCCTGGACCTGCACTCTCATCGTCACGGGACGATGATAGGTCGCGCGCGCGGATCGCGGCAACGTGCGCCCGCCGCCTCAGCTCTCAGTGACCTCGGTCGACCGCAGCGGCTGGACCAGCCGGTACTTGCCGCCGCCCGTCGGCTGCGGTGGCGCCCCGTCGAGGTGCAGGGCGACGTCGAGTCCGTGCGCGCGCAGCAGTCTGTCGATCTCCGTTGCGAGGCTGCGCCATACCTGTTCGCGGTCGGCGCCGGCTGCCGGCCGGAGACGCACGCTGAGCGCGGTCGGAGCGGTCTGCGCGATCTGGGCCAGCTCGACGCCGGGGATCCGGTCGAGCAGGGCGGACAGGGTCAGCGGCGTGATGGTCACCGGTGAGCCGTGCGCATCCGGAAGGGTGAGGACGTCGGCCGCGCGGCCCTGTACCTGGATCGCCGGCAGCGGATTGCCGCACGCGCAGGGATCAGATCGGGTAAGCACGCTGTCGCCGAGGTCGTAGCGCAGGATCGGCTGCACCCGGTTGGCCAGGTTGGTCAGTAGCACCGTGTGGGACTGCCGCCCGGGCGGAACCGGCCGGTGATCGGCGTCGACCGGCTCGAGGATGGCCCAGTCGCTGTTGACGTGCAGCCAACCCTGTCGACAGCTGAAGCTGAGGAAGGGGCATTCGGTTGCGGCATACGAGTTGCCCACGGTCGCTCCGAACGCGTCGGCGATCCTCCGCCGTTCGTCGGGGGCGAGCCCCTCGGCGGAGAGGGTCACCAACACAGGATTGATGTGCAGCCGCCCGGCCTGCTGTTCGCTGGCCAGCAGAACGGCGGTGCTGGCGTAGGGCGCGAGCAGGGCCGGGCGGAAGGAGTTGAGCTCCGCGACGAGCTGGGTCAGAGGGGTCTGCACGGAAAACAGCCGCACCGTCCGGGCGCCGCGACGGGTGTTGCGCAGCCGGGCCGCTGCGGCGACCGAGGCGAAGTGCCCGCCGGTTGCGCTCACCATCGCCGTGCGGCCGCGGCCGGCGACGATGCGGAACACGTCCCGTGGCCGCAGCCAGCTCGCCAGCATGCGGCCGGCCATCGCGGTTGCCACCACCAAGGCCTGCTGATCGATGAGGAACATCCCGCGGATCCCCGTGGTGCCCGAGGTAGTCGCCACGGTGTTGGCGTTCAGAAAGGGCTGCCCGATCAGCGTGCTGTCGGCAACGAACGCCTCCACCGCCTGACGAGTTACCCGATGATCGGTGACGATCTCGTCGAACCGCGCCATCAGTTCGCGCTTGGTCGTCACCGGCAGCAACGACGGGTCCTCGATGCGTTCCGGCAGCCCGGCGTACAGCTGCCGGTAGAAGGGCGACCGCGTGCGTGTGAACGCGATCAGATCGGCCAGCCGCGCGCGCTGGCGCTCGGCGACCGCAGCCGGCCCCGCGCGGTAGGTGCGCCTTGCGTCCAGCAGCGCGGGCAGGACGTGCGGGTCCGCCGACGTGTTCCTGGCTGCGGTGCGTCGCGGGGAGAGCGGGGGACGCATCATTGCCGCCTCAGGCGACCCGGTCGGCCACGCCGAGGACATAGTGGCCACGTATCCGGGTCCGCCATCGTCGGCCGACGGCAAGGCCCTGCCGCTCGAGCTCGGCGACGAACTCGGCAGCGGTAAATCGGTTCTGCGTGGGGTGGTCGAAGAGCCATCGGTACCCGCGGGTGGCCAGCGCGTCGGCGGTGACCTCGTCGAAGTAGAAGCGGCCTCCAAGGCGCAGCACTCGCGCGACGTCGCGGACTGCCGCCTGCCAGTCCTCGACGTGGTGCAGGATCCCGAAGTCGAACACCGCGTCGTAGCTGCCGTCGGCTGCGTCGAGCGTGCGTCGCAAGTCGGTGACATCCCCGGTGGCGAGCCGGACTCGCTTGCTGTGCCGGGCCAGCCGGCGCCGCGCCCGGTCGACCATCTCGGGATCGAGGTCGACTGCGTCAACGCGGTCGGCACCGAACCGCTCGAGGATGAGCTCGGTGCCGTAGCCCGCGCCGCAGCCCAGCTCGAGTGCTCGCGCCTCGGGTGCCAGCTGCCCGCCCAGCCGGAGGAGTGCCGGGGTCTCGTACCACCGCTGCAGCGCCCGCCGGGCGCCGCTGTTCACCAGGATCGTCTCCACGCGGTTCATGAGCATGCGGATCACTCCATCGCCTGGGCTCATCGGCATCGTCTACGATCGATGAATAGCAGCAGCGACGGTGCATGTCCAGCAGAGCGACAGCCTGGCCCACTCGCCGCCGCCCACCTCAACTGCAAGTAGCCATCCCGGTCACGGCTCTAGCGAGGATGTCGCAGGGCACACACACGATCGGCAGTCGTCCGCGCCCAATAGCGTCTGGAGGTGCTAGCATCGCCAAGAAACGATGCTAGGGCATTGTGGCGTAGACGGGATGACACCCAGCGCTCAGCCGGCCGTCCGATGCCGGTACTCGACCAGAAGGCAGTCATGGAGATCCTCACCTGGACCCTGCAGGCCATCGGCCTGTTCATGGTCACCAACATCGACGACATCATCGTGCTGTCGCTGTTCTACGCGCGGGGCGCCGGCCAGCGGGGCACCACCACCAAGATCCTCGCCGGCCAATACATCGGTTTCGGCGCCATCCTGGCCGCGGCGGTGCTCGTTGCCCTGGGCGCGCGCAGCTTCCTGCCCGAGGAGGCGATTCCGTACTTCGGGCTCATCCCGCTGGTCCTCGGCCTGCTCGCGGCCTGGCGGGTCTGGCGCAGCGATGACGACGACGATGACGACGAGGGCAAGGTCAGCGGCAAGTCGCTCAGCGTGCTCACCATCGCCGCGGTCACCTTCGCCAACGGGGGAGACAACATCGGCGTGTACGTGCCGGTCTTCGCCACCGTCGGCACGGCAGGCATCATCGCCTACTCGATCGTGTTCCTCGCCCTGGTGGCCGTGTTGGTCGCCGCGGCGCGCTTCGTCGCCACGCGCAAGCCGATCGCCGAGGTGCTGGAGCGCTGGGAGCACATCCTGTTCCCGATCGTCCTCATCGGCCTGGGCATTGCCATCCTCGTCGAGGGCGGCGCGTTCGGCCTCTAGGCCTCGTCGACCTCGACGGCCGGGAAGACTGCTCATCGACGTGCACTGGAGGGGAACTGTGGACTACGACCTCGTCGTCCTCGGCGGAGGTAGCGCCGGATATGCTGCAGCGTTGCGCGGCGCGCAGCTCGGCATGACGGTCGCCCTGATCGAGGGCGACAAGCTGGGCGGCACCTGCCTTCACCGCGGATGCATCCCGACCAAGGCGTTGCTGCACTCGGCGGAGGTGGCCGACACCATCCGGGAGAGCGGCACGTTCGGCGTGCTCAGCACCTTCGGCAGCATCGACATGGCCGCCGTGCATGCGTTCAAGGACTCCGTCGTCGGCCGCCTGCACAAGGGGCTGCAGGGCCTCGTGTCGTCTCGCAAGGTCGACCTGATCGGCGGCTGGGGACGGCTCGTCGCCCCGGACACCGTCGAGGTCGACGGCACTCAGTACCGGGGGGCCAACGTCGTGCTGGCCTCCGGGTCCTATCCGAGGTCGCTGCCGGGCCTGGAGATCGGCGGGCGCATCATCACCTCTGAGCAGGCGCTCGAACTGGACCGCGTGCCCGCCAGCGTGATCGTCCTCGGCGGCGGCGTGATTGGCGTCGAGTTCGCCTCGGTCTGGAAGTCGCTGGGCGCCGACGTGACCATCGTCGAGGGCTTGCCCCGCCTGGTGCCCAGTGAGGACGAGGCCCTGTCCAAGGGCCTGGAACGCGCGTTCCGCAAGCGGAAGATCGCCTTCCACACCAGCACGATGTTCGCTGGCGCGACCCAGTCCGACAAGGGCGTTGTGGTCACCACCCAGGACGGGAAGACCCTCGAGGCGGATCTGCTGCTGGTGGCCATCGGTCGCGGGCCGGCCACCGCCGACCTGGGCTACGCGGAGAACGGCATCCCGATGGACCGCGGCTTCGTCCTCACCGACGAGCGGCTGCACACCGGCGTCGACAACGTGTACGCCATCGGCGACATCGTGCCCGGCCTGCAGTTGGCGCACCGCGGCTTCCAGCACGGCATCTTTGTCGCCGAACAGATCGCCGGCCAGAATCCGGCACCGATCATCGAGTCCGGCATCCTACGCGTCACCTACTGCGAGCCCCAGATCGGATCGGTGGGACTCACCGAGGCGCAGGCCCGGGAGCAGTACGGCGCCGACCGCGTCGAGATCACCGAGTACAACCTGGCCGGCAACGCGAAGAGTCAGATGCTGCAGACCGCCGGCTTCATCAAATTGGTGCGGGAGACGGACGGCCCCATCGTCGGTGTCCACATGCTCGGCGCTCGGGTCGGCGAGCTCATCGGCGAGGGCCAGATGATGGTCAACTGGGAGGCCTATCCCGACGACGTCGCCCGCCTCGTGCACGCCCACCCCACGCAGAACGACGCCATCGGTGAAGCCGCCTTGGCTCTCGCAGGCAAGCCCTTGCATGCGCACGACTGACGGCGCGCCCTCAGCGCCTTACGTGATGCGGGCCCGCGCGTGGCAACCCGGCGGTCACTCAATAGCGGAACTTTGCGACCGAACTGTGGAGTGAGGTCGCCATGCGGGCGACCTCGTCGATGGCGCTCTGCGCCTCGGTCATCGCGCGGGTCGTGGATGTGGTGGCCGTCGCGACGGCGTTGATGTTCTCCGCAATCTGGCTCGCCGAGAGCGCCGCCTTGGGCCGCTGTCCGCGATGTCAGTCACCCGTGCGGGCGGCGAATTGTTCCCGCGGCGGCCGTTAGATCATCGGACCGCCGATCAGCTGGAGCAGTCGCGGCCGGGTCAGCGGGCGGGCGAGGCAGCACTGGACGGCGTCACGGGAGGTGCTGCCGCGGTCCGCTGCGGGCGGAGGAAGAGGATGAGGACCGGCACGATGTAGATCGACCAAGCGATCGCCTGCAGCCAGCTGGTGGTCGGGGTGAAGTTGAGGGTGCCCCGGAGCAGGGTGCCGTACCAGCTGTCCGGCGGCACCGTGGTGGAGACGTCGAACGCCAGGGTGTTCTGTCCCGGCAGGAGGCCAGCTTCCTGCAAGTCGTACACGCCATAGGACAGCACGCCGGCCGCAACGACGACGAGCAGGGACCCGGTCCAGCGGAAGAACGTGGCGAGGTTGATCCGCAGCGCGCCCTTGTAGAACAGGTAGCCCAGCAGCAGGGCGGTGAGCAGACCGAGCGCTGCGCCGATCACAGGCTGGGTGTTCTGGCCGGTGGCCTGGACCGTCGACCAAATGAAAAGGGCCGTCTCCAGGCCCTCGCGGCCGACCGCGAGGAATGCGGTCACAACCAACGACCCTGTGCCCATTGCCAGCGCGGCCTGCATCCGGCCATGCAGTTCCGCGGACAGCGACCGGGCGGTGCGCCGCATCCAGAACACCATCCAGGTGACGAAGCCGACGGCGACGATCGAGAGGATGCCGCCGAAGGCCTCCTGCGCCTGGAAGCTGAGAACGCTGGAGGTGAAGGTCAGCAGGGCGCCGAATGCCAAGCTCAACAGCACGGCCGCGAGAACGCCGGTCCACACGGGAGCGAGTCGATCTCGGCGCCCGGCCTTGACCAGATAGGCCACGAGGATGCTCACCACCAGCGCGGCCTCAAGGCCCTCACGCAGACCGATCAGGTAGTTGGCGAACACGGGGGCTCCCTAGGTCGAGGCATATGAAGCTAGCCTTACCTCACCACGTCGCCAACGCGGGGTTCGCCAGCGGCCCTTCGACACAGGCGTTGCCTCTGACTCCGTCGGGCGGTGTGGGAGGGCGCCCGGGAGAGGGCCAACTCAGCACGCTTGAGCTCCTCACCCGTTACGGTCCCTCTCGCGCCAACCTCACCCCTGCGGCCCAACCGGCGATCTGCCGCTCGAGCTCGCTGTCATTTCGGCCCTCTGGCTGCGCCCGCCCTTCCCAACTGCACCGGCGACTCCGGACGGCTGGAACCTGACGGTCAGCGCCATGGTCGTCGTAACTAGTCAGCTCGTGTTCATGGGCGGCGGACGAGCCTGGCGCAGTACCCCGCCGCGACTGGCACTGCCTGGCCTAGATATGTCAACCGCGAACAGCGCTCGAGGGCGTGTGACAAGACAGGCTCCCGGTGATGGCCCGGAGCGACCTGACCGCGGTGATGCGCCGCCTCGACGTCCGCACCCGCACCCAGCTGGCCATCCTGCTCAACCGCGACCACTCGCCGGCGGCGTAGCGGGGAGGGTCCTCCCCGCTACGTCACCCCTCCCGCTACGTGACGTCGCGGCGGGTGAGGAGCAGACCGGTCAGCGCGGTGAAGACGACGAGGAAGCCGGCCAGCACCCACGCCGCCTGACCGCCGTCGACGATCGCCGCGACACCCGGGGTGCGCAGCTCCGCGTGGTCCCCGGCCAGCGCGGCCACCAGCGACCCGGCGTTGACCCCGGGCAGCGCGGCCTGCGCCGCGTCGAACGCGCCGAGCAGCGGAGCGGCGACGTTGACGACCAGGTTCTCGATCGCCAGCACCCAGACCAGCCCCAGCCCGATCGGCAGCGCGGTGCTGCGCAGCGCCGTCCCCAGCAGCATCCCCAGCGCGCCCCACGTGGCGGCGATGAGCAGCCCGCCGCCGAACCCGCGCAGCAGCTGCCCGGCCCCGGGCCAGTCGACGGTCGCCGAGGCGCCGGCCGCGATCGCCCAGCTCACCAGGGCGGTGAGCAGGAAGCTCAGCAGCACGGTCGCGGCCAGCACCACCAGCAGCGCCAGCAGCTGACCGGCGAGGACCGTCAGCCGGCGGGGGCCCTGGGCGAGCAGCGTCTTGAGCGTGCCCCAGCCGTACTCGCTGCCGGCCAGCAGCGCGCCGAGGGTGAGCAGCAGGGCCCCGCCGAACAGCGGCAGCCCGGACAGCGTGTTCTCCACCAGCCGGTCGGGCAGCGTGCTCGCCAGCAGCGCCTCGGGCGGGCTGCCCCTCGTAGGAGGAGCCGCGTAATAACTTCGTATAGCATACATTATACGAAGTTATACGATGTCCGGGCTGCCGCTGTTCGGCGGGGCCCTGCTGCTCACCCTCGGCGCGCTGCTGGCCGGCAGCGAGTACGGCTGGGGCACGCTCAAGACGCTGCTCGCCCAGGGCCCCGCCGGCTGACGGTCCTCGCCGGTCAGCTGCTGGCGCTGCTGGTGGTGCTGGCCGCGACCGTGCTGCTGAGCTTCCTGCTCACCGCCCTGGTCGAGCTGGGCGGATCGCGGCCGGCGCCTCGGCGACCGTCGACTGGCCCGGGGCCGGGCAGCTGCTGCGCGGGTTCGGCGGCGGGCTGCTCATCGCCGCCACGTGGGGCGCGCTGGGGATGCTGCTGGGGACGGGCGCTGCGCAGCACCGCGCTGCCGATCGGGCTGGGGCTGGTCTGGGTGCTGGCGATCGAGAACCTGGTCGTCAACGTCGCCGCTCCGCTGCTCGGCGCGTTCGACCTCGTATAACTTCGTATAATGTATGCTATACGAAGTTATTACGGCTGGTCGGCCGGATCAGCCCGAGCAGGGCCCGCAGGGTCGTCGTCTTGCCGGCGCCGTTGGGGCCGAGGAAGCCGTACACCTCCCCGCGACGGACGGTGAGGGACAGGTCGTCGACGACGGTGCGGCTCCCGTAGCGCTTGGTGAGCCCGTCCAGCACCACGACCTCGTCACCGGGCCCACCGGTCTCCTGTACTGGCTGCATGGCGGGACTGTGCCCCCGCCCGCCGAGCGCTGTCGACCGCTGCACCGGGCGTGGCGCGCCGATTCCCCCCGGAGGTGGGGGGGCTTCCGGCCCGCGGCGCGCTTGCGGCTGCGACCTCAGGCACGACCCGGCCACGACCCGGCCACGACCCAGGTCGCACCCACTCCGACGCAGGTTGGGTCTGCTACATCGGGTGGGCCACGAGTCGACTCCTGTCATCTTGGGCTCGGTCGCTCGCTTTGCGGCGGCGCCGACCGACTGGTGGGACCTTGATCTGCCCGTCGGCCGTCTTGCCGTCCACGGCCGCCATCCATCACGATCGGCGAGCGACGCGCTTCTCGGTCTCATCAGCCTGATCGTTCGCTTGCTCCCAGGACAGCGGGCCTCGCGGCCGCCTTCACGGCGCTGGAGCGGGCAGGCGGGACCTCACCGGCCGCCCAAAACCACGACCAGGCCCTCGACGACCAGCCCGCCCGGTCGAGTCCCGAGGAGAAGCCAAGCCCGCGATCGTGACCGTCACAGGGAACCTGGCCGGGGACCCATAGTTGCCACTGTCCCGGCCAGCGAAGCCACCGGGAAGAACCGGCAAGTGCGCGAACCTGCGCCTGGCGGTCAGCGGGACGCCAGCAAGCGCGTGTCGACCGAACCGCTGTCATACAACGTCGCAGTGCGGCGATCGGCGACCGCGGACACCGCGTGACTGTTCGCGACCGGGCGCTCGTGCGCGGGGACCTACGGGTGCAGTTGTGATCGTCGTCGCAGTCCAGAGAATCCCAACTGCGCTACTCCACTTCGGAGGGTGTTGCCCTCGACGCTCCCTCAGGTCGAAACTCATGGTCCGTCGCCAGCGGCCTTCCTGTTCCACAGCTTGTCTGACCCGACGCGCCTGGCGATACTGCGCCACCTGAGCCTCGGCGAGCACCGCGTCGTCGAGCTGACCGGGCACCTGAGCCTTTGCACAGTCGACGTCTCCAGTCCCCGGACAGGTCTGGCATCCCCGGGACGGGCGGATCGTGGAGCTGGTACTGCACCAGCAGGACCACAACTACCTCGGCCGCGATTCGTGCTGGCTATCGCGGCGGCCAGCGTCGCCTGACGCGGAGGTTCTTGGCGCACTCCGTGGGTGTAAGGCAACTTCGCGGGACACTGTGAACGGTTCCTGCCACACCGCGGTGGAGCAGGTGACGCGAATCCGACCCGCACGGTCAGCTCGGGAAGGGTGGTTCTGCCGAGCGGTGTCTCCGCTGATCAACGCCGGTTACGACGGGGCCATGCCTTCCGATTGCCTCAGTGCCGCGCTCATGGAGGCGGCGAGAGCGGCATCTCGCTCTTGCTCTGCGCGCTGATAGCGCAACGCTGCGGCGGGCGAGGCGTGCCCGAGCCGGTGCATCAACTCCCTGGTGGTGGCTCCATGCCGCGCGGCGATGGTGGCGCCCCAACCCCGCAGGTCGTGCAGGTGAGAGCCGGCCGGGAGCCCGGCTGCCTCCGCAGCTGGTGCCCACACCCGTGAGGAAAAGTTGTTGCGCCGGATGGGCCCGCCCTTCGGCCCCACGAAGACCAGTCCCTGGGCACCGGCCTGGGCGTACATCGCGAGGTGGTGCTCGAGGTCGCCGATGATGTGCGGCGGGATCGCCACAGCTCGGCGACCAGCGACCGACTTCGGCGGACCGTAGGAACGCCCCTGTCCGATCACATCGACGACGGCGCTCTTCACGCTTACGGTTCCCGCCTTTAGGTCGAGATGCTCTCGGCGCAGTGCTGAAAGCTCACCGATGCGGAGGCCCGTCCAGGCGGCCAGGAGGATGAGCGCTCGCCACCGATCCTCGACGGCATCGACTAGCGCCTGGACTTGAGCAAGGCTGAACATCGGTCGCTCGCTGGACCGTTCCTGCCCCGCCCCGCGGATGGCGCATGGGTTCCGGCCGATGAGGTTGTCGTCCACGGCCGTGGTGCAGATGGCACGCAGCAGTCGGTAGCACTTGGCCGCCGTGACCTGGCCTGGCCCTCCCGGACCGCTGAGCTTGCCGTACCAGGCCCGGACGGCCGACGTCTCCAGTTGGCGAAGTTGTGTCGCTCCCAAAGCCGGGATGATGTGGTTCTTGAGCTGTGCCCGGTAGAGCTCCGCGGTGCGAGGGGCCAGCGGCCGGCCCCGGACTAGGCGAGTCTCGACCCACCGCTCGGCGTAGCCCTTGAGCGTCTCCTTGCCCGCCTTCGGGTTGGCCCATCGGCCCGAGTCCATCTCGGTCTGCGCTCTTGCGAGCCACCTATCGGCCTCAGCTTTGGTGGCGAATGTGGACGGCGCCGAGACTTGGGTCCCCGAGCCATCCGGATAGCGGGCTTGGTAGCGGCCAGAGGAAAGCTTGCGGACCGTGCCCCAGCCTCTTCGACTCATGACGACCTCTCCGTGTCTTACAGCCGAGGGGAGCGTCGCGTGACCGCGGGGAGGTGTCGGCGCCTCGGCGTCGATCAGCTCTTGCACTCCACTGCTTCAGCGGAGGTCTTGACTTCCTCAGGTCGATGTGCAGTGATCGACTGATCAAGGAAGCTGGGAGCGTCAGTACTTGGCTTCGCATGAGCTCGGTCGTATCGCCGCAGACCTCGTGTCATGTCGTCGCTGACGGAGGACAAAGGGACGGCGTACATGTGGCCTAGCGGGGATGAGTAACGCCGCGGTCTTCCGCTTCCCCTAGTCGCGCTACAACGGTCGTTGCCTGCATGCCGGGGGTCGCCTACTCCTCACTCGTGACACGTCCGGCCTCGATGAATGCGTCGAGCGTTGAGCGCTGGAGCCTGACGTACTTGCCGAGCTTGACGTAGGTGATTCGCCGTTGAGCGATCAGCCGGCGGATGAAGCGTTCTCCGGTGCCCAGGTAGTCCCCCGCCTCGACGACTGTCAGCAGGGGGTCGTTCCGTTCGGTTGGCGCCACTCGTTCCGACGTCGTCACGGACATCAGGTACCGACCTGCGGGCGAACAGGGCGTCCGCGAACGGGGCGGTCGGTGTCGAAGGCCGGGATGGAACCGGAGAGCCATCGAGGACGCCGTGCTTGGTCATCGGTTGCGGATTTCATGCATGAAGCCTGGCGCGCGATGTTCCGGTTTCTCTCCCGTCTGGGCATCGGGATCGATCGATAGGCCGTGACAACACAAGCGGTGCTGGCAGCAGTGTCGTGGCCGTCGGCATCGCCCAGCACGCCATCCTCCAGTTGGTCTCCAGGGCCCATGGGCGGAGGGAGCTTCCCGGGCTGCGGGATGACGTCGCTGCGCGCCGCGCAGCACGAGCGTTGGGAGTCCGAGGCAGCCACGCGGGCGCTAGGGTTCAGCGCCACGGGCGGGTGTCCACCAAACGGGTCATGTGGGGGAGAGCTGCCATGGCGCGGCCACTGCTTCGAGGCGACCGCTTGCAGGCTGCCCGTGAGGCCGTGGGGCTGACGAGAGAAGAGTTGGCCACGAAGTTGGGGCTCTCCGGCCCGGCGCGTGTCCGGGTGTGGGAGACGGGTCTCGAGCGTCCGCGACCCCGCTTCGTGCCGCGGCTGGCATCCGCGCTGGGCGTCGACCCGTTGTACCTGCTCGACGTCGATGCAGGGGACCCGCCCTTGGCGGCCCTCCGCCTAGCTGCCGGCTTCGCCACGAACCAGGTGACTGCTCCGGGTCTGTCCGTCATGACGTACGTGCGCCTGGAGGACGGTCGCCCCGGTGTGGATGACTCCGCCAAGGTGATCGCCGCCGTCGCCGAAGTCCTCGGCATGGACGTCGCCCGCGTGGAGGCGGCCGTCCGCCGTTCCCGTAGCAACCACGCGGCCTTGGCGTCTTTCGGCGGCTGAACAGGAGAATTACGGGGGGAAAGGCTTGCTCTGAAGGGCGATCTTGGTGGTAATTTCCCCCACCCACCGCCCGGGAGGTGCCCATGGCCCGCACGACCGAGTCGAACGCGACATCGGCCAGCGTGCCCTTGAGGCTCGCAGCGCAACCGCTCTCGGGTCATGCTCGCGCTGCAATGTGGCCTGCTGCCCCGGCGAGGGCAGTCGCGATGACCAGGCGGCGGTGGACGGCCGGCATACCCCTGGTGTTGCTGGCCCTCTCCGGCTGCGCGGACGGCGACGCCAGTCCGGACTCCTCACCGAGCGCGGTCACGTCTTCGTCGTCGCGGACTCCGTCCGTCCCTGTGACGAGCAGCGCGCCGACTCCCGAGGAGGAGGCGGCAGAGACCGCGACCATGGTCGTCAACGAGATGCTGCGCGTGACCGACGCGGCCAAGAAGGACCCAGGCGCCAGGGACTGGGAGCCGCAGATCCGGCGGTTGTCAGGCGACCCCGCCGCTCTGCTCGCCGTCACGGCGGTGCGGGATTACGCAACGATCGGTCTCCGTCAGGAAGGCGACACTGCAGTCGAGTTGGAGGTCACCGACGTCGATCTGGCGGCTCCCGAAGGGCCGACCGTGAGGATCACGGGCTGCTACGACAGTCAGAGCACGCGGGTGGTGAAGGTGGAGACCGGCGAGGTCGTGCCACCGGGGACTCCCCTGCGGTACGGCTGGGACATCACCGTGACGCGCTACGAGGCCGAACCTGGATCCCCGTGGCTGGTCAACCAGCTGGACCCGCTGACGGACCGGCCATGCTGAGGGCGGGCGGCGTGGTCCTGCTGGCGGCCGTGATGCTCGCGGCCCCTGGCGGGTTGGGCAGGGCTATGGCAGCACCCGTCGCGTGCGCCAAGCAGGATGCGCAGACCGGCATCTGCCTGGTCGAAGCGACTTCTCCCGGTCAGGATGCGGACGCGGACTCCATAGTCGGCGGTGACAACCTTGGTGGGGGTCGGAACACCGGCGGAGGCGACTCTGTGCCGAGCCCGAGCCCGAGCCCGTGCACCTACTCCGTGGCCCAGCCGCAGCCGGCGCCGACCAGTGCGGTGTGGGACGGACGTTCTCCGGCCGACGGAGTGATGTACGTGCAGGTGTGCCCGCGACCCGACAGGTCCGGACTGACCACAATGCTGATCTTCGTCACAAACAACTCCGCCCCGCCTGCGGGGCCGCCCGTGGACCCGCGCGCGCTGGCGAAGCAGGCAATCGCGTCGCTCGTGATGCGAGCACCGGAGATCCGGCTGGCGCCGCCCCCGGGTTCCACCAGTGGCTTGGTCGGCCTGCCTGTATGGATGTGGACCGAGCGCGGCGAGGAGTTCCTCGGGCCGACGCGGCAGTCCGTCTCGGCCGGTGGCGTCACGGTCGCTGCGGTAGGCGAGGTCAGCCGCATCGTCTGGGACATGGGGGATGGCACGATGGTGACCTGTGGCGCCGGGACGCCGTACTCGCCGGGGGCGGAGGGAAAGTCTCCGGACTGCGGCCATGTCTATGCGCAGGCGTCGAGCCGGCACGTGCCCGGCGGGGGCTCGTGGCCGATCACCGCAACGAGTACGTGGACGGTCACCTGGTCCGGCGGGGGGCTGTCGGGAACAGAGACGCTGGAACTGTCCTCGTCGTCAGAGTTGTTCGTCGGTGAACTGCACGTCCTCAACCAGGACGGGGGCAGTCGATGACTCGCACTCAGCCGCCGACGACCGGCGCGGCGCCTCCCTCCCCAGCGGGCAACGGGCTGCCGCGGGCGCCGGTGTTGCCGCCGCCGCGTCGCCGGCGCCGTCCGGCCCTGCTGGCGCTCGCGGTGACCATGGTGGTCCTCGGAGCGCTGGGGGCAACCTACCTGGCGACGTCGTTGGGTCAGACGTCTCCGGTGATCGCACTCGCCCGGGAGGTGCCCTGGGGCCAGGCGATCACCGCTGCCGACCTGGTGGAAGCGAGAATTTCACCGGATCCGGCGTTGCATCCCATTCCGTACGGTGACCGCGACCAAGTGATCGGCATGGTGGCGGCGACCACCCTGACGCCGGGTTCGCTGCTCACCCGCGACGCGCTGACCGATCAGCGCCTCCCGGCCACTGGCCAGCAACTGGTCGGCGTCGGGGTGTCGACGGTGCAGCTGCCGACAACCGCCCTGCGGCCCGGCGATGACGTCCTCCTGGTGCCCGTGGCCGCAGGCAGCGCTCCAGTTGCGGCCGAGGGAGGCGCTCCAGGCGTGGTGGACGCGACCGTGGTGCAGACAGGTCCGCCGGGAACAGACGGTCTCCGAGTGGTCGACGTGCTCGTTGCCGCGGCCGACGGGCCGGACGTCGCCGCTCGCGCCGCTGCAGGCCTGGTCGCCATCGTCGTGGTCGCCGGCGAGTAGGCGGCTGCCGTGTTGATCGCGCTGTGCTCGGCCAAGGGCGCGCCCGGGGTGACCACCAGCGGCCTGGCGCTGGCGCTGTCCTGGCCGCGGCCGGTGGTCCTTGCCGAATTGGACCCCGCCGGCGGGGACGTGCTGACGGGATACGGCCGAGGGGAGTTGTCCGCCGGCGGGCTGGCCGACCTGGAGCTCGCGGCGCGGCGTGGCGGTTTGGCCCGACATCTCGACAGCCAGCTGCTGTGGCTCGACCCCGAGAGGCGGGCGCGACTCCTGCCCGGCTTGGCCGACCCTGCCGGCGCCCGACATGTGAACTGGGACCGACTGGCTGCCTCGTTGGCGTCGGTGGAGGACGGCGCTATCGACGTGATCGCCGACTGCGGTCGGTTGCGCGCCGAGCACTTCCCGGTCGCCGTCGTCCGGCGGGCTGCCGCCGTGGTCCTGGTCACCGGCTCGACCCTGCGTGCCATGCACGCGGCGACGCAGGCGATCGCCGAGCTCCGCGGAGAAGACGGCCACGTCGGCATGGTGGCCATGCTGGTAGTCGGGCCGGGTGAGCCGTACGGCGAGCGGGAGATCGGCGAGGCGCTAGGTGTTCAGGTCATCGGTTCGCTGCCGCGCGATGCCAAGGCGGGGTCGGTGCTCAGTGATGGTGCGCCGGCCGGTCGGCTGTTCACCCAGTCAGCGCTGCTGCGGGCTGCGCGGACGGTCGCAACCCGCTTGGTGGAGTTCGCCGCGGCGCACGAAACCCGGTTGGCGCCACCGCCACCGCCGGCGCCCGTGCCTGCGCCGGCGACCACGATCGGGGGCAGCCGTGTCCGCTGACCCCACCACCCACCTCCTCCGCGCCGTGGCCGTGCCTCGAGGACCCGACGGATCACCGATCTCGGTGGACTGGACGCTTGTCCGCCGGCTGCACGAGTCGACAGCGGCGGCGCTGGCCGAAGAGCTCAAGCGCAGCCCGGCACTCAGCACGGTGGCGCAGCAGGAGCTGGCCCGCACTCTTGTCCAGGACGGCATCGACGAGCTGGTGCGCGAACGGATGCGCGCCGGCCAAGCGGTGCCCACCCCGGAAGACGAACAGGCGATCGCCGAGGCGGTCTTCGCAGCCCAATTCGGGCTGGGTCGGCTGCAGCCCTACTTGGACGACCCGCTGGTGGAGAACATCGAGGCGCACGGGCACGACAACGTGTGGGTCGGCTATTCCGACGGCCGCGACGTCCGGGTCGATCCGATTGCGGACTCGGACGAGGACCTGGTGCGTCAGCTACAGCACATCGCCGCCCGGCTGGGCCGCTCGGAGCGGACGCTGACCACGGCCAGTCCGCTGCTGACCATGCGGCTGCCGGACGGGTCTCGACTGGCGGCGGTGATCGAGACCGTGCCGCGTCCGCAGTTGGTGATCCGGCGGCACCGGATCCGCGACGTCGACCTCGACGACATGGTGGAGCTGCGGGCGATCGAGCGGCCGCTGGCGGAGTTCCTACGGGCAGCAGTGCGAGCCCGGAAGAACATCGTGGTCACCGGCGCGCAGGGTGCGGGCAAGACGCTGCTGCTGCGAGCGTTGGCAAACGAGCTGCCGGTGAGCGAGAACCTGGCCACGATCGAGAAGCACTTCGAGCTGCTGCTGCACGAGCTGCCCGATCGGCATCCGCGGGTGGTGCCGTTCGAGGCCCGGGAGGGCTCCGGGGAGCGCGGCCCGGACGGCCGCCGCCTCGGCGAGGTGACGCTGACGGAGCTGGTGGAGCAGGCGTTGGTGATGAACGTCAGCCGGGTGTGGCTGGGAGAGGTCCGTGGCGAGGAGGCTTGGCCGCTGATCGAGGTGATGGAGGCCGGCGAGGGCGGTTCGTGCTGCACACTGCACGCCCGCTCGGCACACCACGCGTTCGAGCGGCTGGCCAATCTGTGCATGCGCGGCCGCGCTGCGGTCACCCCGGAGCACGCGTACCGGTCATGTGCGTCGGCGATCGACCTGGTCGTGCACATCACCACTGTGGACGAGCGGTGGATCGGCGGTGAGCGGCAGCGGTTCGTCAGCCAGGTCGTCGAGTGCAACGGCATCGGCGAGGGCGGACGCCCGGCGGTCACCGAGGTTTTCGCTCCGGGACCCGACGGGCGAGCGGTGCCCGAGCATGATCCGGTGGACTTGGCGGACTACGTGCGGGTTGGCTTCGATCCCGACTGGCTGCGAGTCGGCCAGGGACCGTGGGCCAGCACGGTCGGAGGGCCACGGTGAACGGCGTGGGGCTGCTGGCCGGCGTGTGCGGAGCGTTCTTGGTCGCCGGCCTGCTGCTGTTTACCCACGCGCTCACCAGCCCGAAGCCGCCGGCTCGGCCCAAGCGTGGCAGGCCGCGTCCGACGGCCCCGGTGGACCGCCCGGCGGCGCGGCGTCAGCGAAGGCTGTGGGTGGTCGGTGGCGTGGCGGCGGCCGCGGCGTGGATGGTTTCGGGCTGGCCGGTCGGCGGGGTGCTGGTCGGGCTGGCGGTCGTCGGGGTGCCCTGGCTGCTGGCGCAGTTCTCCGCCGGCAACGCCGCGGTGGAGCGGCTCGAGGCGCTGCAGGAGTGGGTGCGCCGCACCTCCGACATCCTGGCTGCGGGCGGTGGGCTGGAGCAGACGCTGATGCGCTCGGCCCGTACCGCACCCGAGCCGATTCAGGTGGAGGTGGTCACCCTGACGGCGCGGCTGCAGGCGCGCTGGCCGACGGACCGGGCGCTGCTCGCCTTCGCCGACGATCTCGACGACGCCGCTGGGGACCTGGTCGTCGGCGCCCTGCTGCTGGGTGCGGAGCTGCGTGGGCCGGGACTGGCGCGAGTGCTGACCGAGCTGGCGGGCAGCCTCAGCGAAGAGGTCACCATGCGCCGCAAGGTCGAGGCCGACCGCGCCAAACCTCGCGCGAATGCCCGCTGGCTGTTGCTGATCACCGTTGCGGCGGCCGGGCTGGCGGCCCTGAACGGCGACTACCTGGCGCCCTACGGCACCGGGATGGGTCAGCTGGTGCTGGCGGCCATCTGCGCGCTGATCGTCGGCTGCCTGCTGTGGATGCGCCGGCTCACCGTAGCCGTGCCCTCGACCCGCTTCCTGGTCGATCGCGATGGCAGCCGACGGACCGAACTCGACCCGGAGGAGGTGCCGGTCCGATGAGCGGCCCCCAGGCGTTGCTGATCGGCTTCGGTGCGGTCGTCGGGCTCGGCGTGTTTCTGCTGCTGCGCGCCGCCCTGGTGGTCGAACAGCCGCGGTTGGCCGACGCGCTGGTCCGCCTGGATGGGCGCGCCGCACCCACGCTGGCCAAGCCGGTTCCGGCGGCGAGTGACTGGTGGGCGCGGGCGGCCGGCCGCGCCGGTATCTGGGCCGCCGCCCGGTTGCCGGCGGCGGGTCGGCGAGCGCCGGGACAGGCTCTGGCGTTGATCGGCTGGACGCCGGAGGGCTACGCCGCGCGCAAGGTGGGCCTGGCAGCGTTCGGCGCGGCCTTCGTGCCGCTGCTCACCGCCGTGCTCGGGCTGGCCGGCGTCCGCCTGCCAGTAGTGATCCCAGTGGCCGGATCGCTGGCGCTGGCCCTGGTCCTCTTCTTCGTCGTCGATCTCGTCGTGCGTGATCAGGCCGCTGAGGCGCGCTCACAGATGCGCCGGGCGCTGTGCTCGTATCTGGACCTGGTCAGCCTGCGCCGTGACGCCAGCGAGGGCCCCACCATCGCCCTGGAACGAGCCGCCGCACTCGGCAACGGGTGGGTATTCGCCCGGATCACCGACGCGCTGGTCGCCGCCCGGCTGGCCGGGGAGCCGCCGTGGGACGGGCTGCGCCGGCTGGCCGCCGACACCGGGGTCGGTGAGCTGGCCGACGTCGCCGACATCGCCGCGGTCGCAGCCGTCGAGGGTGCGTCGATCGCCCCGACGCTGCGGGCTCGCGCCCAGTCCCTGCGGGTGCAGCTGCTGGCCGAGGAGGAGGCCGCGGCCAACACCGCCAGCGAGAAGCTCACCGCCCCGGTTGCGTTGCTGTCGATCGCCTTCCTGTTGCTGTTCCTCTATCCCGCTCTGGCCCGACTGATGGCCACCTGACTGCCATGCCCCTGAGAAGGAGAGTCCGATGATGCCGCTGCTCACCACCTTGACCGCCCTCGGCGCGGCGCTGCGCAAGCGGCTTCACGACCTGCGCGACGAGCCGGAACGCGGCTCGCTGTCGGTGGAGCAGGTGATCATCACGGTGGCGCTGATCGGCATCGCCGTCGCGCTGGTCGCGGTTATCGCCAACGCGGTCACCTCCCGCTCGAGCTCGATCCAGTAGCCAGTCCGTGGTCCGCTCCGCCAGCCCACGCGGCCTCACACCGTGGTCCCGGCTCGGCCATGTCTCTGGCCGCCGGGCCAGCGGCGTGGCGGGTCGACGGCTGTCCGGGGAGCGCGGCGCGGCGTCGGTGGAGCTGGCGGTCACGTTCCCCGTTGTGCTCTTGCTGGTCATGACGCTGATCCAGGTGGCCTTGTGGTTCCACGCCCGCTCAATCGCTCTCGGCGCTGCGCAGGAAGGCGCCCGGGAGGGCCGGGTACAGCCTGCCTCGACCGCCCGCGCCGGGACGGCGGCCGAGGACTTCCTCGACCAGACCGCCTCCGACCTGCTCACCGGCCGGGACGTGACCGTGGCCGCCTCACCGACCAGCATCGAGGTGACCGTGACCGGCACTTCGCTCAGTCTCTTCCCCGGCCTTTCCGGCTGGGCGGTCACCCAGAGCGCCGTCGGCCCCGTGGAACGGCCGACGCCATGAACGGCCGGGTCGGGGAGCGGGGGGCGGTGTCGGTCGAGTTGGCGCTGCTGGCCCCGGCGCTGCTCCTGCTGCTGTCTTTCGCCGTCGTCGCCGGACGGACCCAGGTCGCCGAGGGCGCCGTCGCCGAGGCTGCTCGCGCGGCCGCCCGGGAAGCCTCCCTGTCCGGCGATCCCGCCACGGCGACGGCCTCGGCCACCGCGCAGGCGAAGCGCTCTCTGACCGCTCAAGACCTGGGGTGCGAGCGCACCACGATCGATGTCGACACCGCCGGCTTCCAAGCACCGCCCGGCCAGTCGGGCGACGTCACTGTGTCGATCACGTGTGTCGTCGACATGGCCGACCTTCTGGCACCCGGTCTGCCCGGTTCGGTGACCGTGGATGCGATCTTCACCAGCCCCGTCGACGCCTACCGCGAACGATGAACCCCCGACAGCGCCTCCGAGGCCAAGACGCCGAGCGCGGGGCGCTTGGCGTCTTCCTCGCCGTCCTTGTCCCCGGCCTGCTGTTGATCATCGGCCTGGCCGTCGACGGTGGCGCCAAGGTGGCCGCCACCCAGCGCGCCGACGCCATCGCCGACGAAGCCGCCCGCGCCGGCGGCCAAGCCCTCGACGTCTCCGCCGCTCTCGCGGGAGATGTCCGGGTCGATCCGGCCGCCGCGGTCGCCGCCGCGCGGGACTACCTCGACCGCAATGGCGTGCACGGCGCGGTGACGGTTGTGGACGGCGACTCCCTGACGGTGACCACGACGATCACCGAGCCGACCAGCTTCCTCGGCCTCATCGGCATTCAGACCATGACCGTGGAGGGCTCCGGGACCGCCGACCTCATCAGCGACCAGGACGTAGGAGCGGAGCCATGACCACTACGCCGCGGGCGCTCGATGTGCTGCGCCGACTGCTCGCATTGCTCGTCCTCGTTGCTGCGGTCGCTGGCGTCCCGTTCGCGCTCTGGGAGCTTGGCGCGGCCTACCTGCCGACAGCGCTTTCCTCATGGGAGCAGGTCACGGACGCGTTGAGTGGGCCGGACAACGGTGGTCTCTTCCTGGGCCTGCTCGTGGTGATCGGCTGGGCCGCGTGGGCGGTGTTCGCCCTGTCGGTGGCCGTCGAGCTCGCCGCCCAGTTGCGCGGTCTCCCACCCCTGCGGCTGCCCGGCTTGGCGGCATCCCAGCAGCTGGCCGGCCTACTCGTTGCCGCCGTCGTCGGCGTCGGGGGCGCGCCTCTGCTCGCCGCCCCGGCGCTCGCCGGACCACCCGTGGTCGCTGAGCAGCCGACCGACGAACCGCCACCGATTCCTTCTTCCGTACCGGATACCGAGCCAGCCGAGCCTGCCGCGAACGGCCCCACGTACACGGTGCAGCCGCGCGACACCCTCGGCCGTATCGCCGCCCGTTCCCTTGGGGACTGGACGCGGTTCGAGGAGATCCTCGAGCTCAACCGCGGCCGACCCCAGCCCGACGGCGCTGTCCTGACCGATCCGGCGCTCGTCCGCCCCGGCTGGATCCTGGTCCTCCCGCCCGACGCCACCCTCGCCGAGGCCGGATCAATCGCCGGGGAGGTGACGGTGCGCCCCGGTGACACCCTCGCAGACATCGCTGCGCAGCACGGCCTGGACAGTTGGCAGCCGATATTCGACCTCAACGCCGGCGAACCGCTGCCCGGGGGCGGCGGATTCAGCGACCCCGACCTGATCCGCCCCGGGCAGGTCCTCGACCTCCCCCCGGCCGACCCGGCAGCCGCCGACGCCGGTCCGCCAGCCGCTCCCGGACCACCAGCCGAGGAAGCGCCGCCGCCACCTCCGTTGGACGAGGACGAGCTCCCCGTGCCGGCCGAGCCATCGCCGACCCCGGACGCCTCGCCGGCAGCGGAGAGTCCACCCGAGGACCCGGAGCAGTCGGCAGCCGACACCGACAGCCTCGATGCCGACGCCGACCAGTTCCCGGCGGAGATGGCGTCCGTTCTCGCCGGCAGCGGGGCAATGCTCGCTGCGGGCGTGGGCGCGGCGTGGCTGGCGCATCGCCGCCAGCGCCTGCGCCGCCGGCGTCCCGGCCGGAGGCTGGCCCCCCTTCCGACGACCCAGTCGGCCATACAGACGGTCCTGGCATCGGCGGCCGACAAGGGCACGGCCGACTACGCCGCGCTCGACCTGGCGCTGCGCGGCCTCGCCGTCCAGGTGTCCGCCGATCCGGACGCGCGACTCCCCGACGTCGTCGCCGCCCGACTCCACGGCGGCCAGCTCGAGCTGCGGCTGCACGCTCCGGCCGACCGACCTCCGCCGGCACCGTGGATCGCCGACGACACCGGTCTCCGGTGGTCGGCGCGGCTCGACCAGGACACCGGTGTCGACCCCCAGGTGGCCCGCACCCGCTTGGCGCCGTACCCGACTCTGGTCACCATCGGCACCGACACCGACACCGACACCGCAGGCCGCTGGCTGCTGGACCTGGAACGTCTCGGGGCGGTGCACGTGACCGGACCGCCCGACCGCCGCGAGAACTTCGTCCGGCACCTGGCCGCCGAACTGGCCGTCAACGGCTGGTCGGACCTGCTCACCGTCACGCCCGCCGGCTTTGGTGACGAACTGGTCGACCTCGCCCCCGGGCGGGTCCACCCGGTCGACGGCGCAACCGACCCCGGCCTGCACCTCGGCCTGGCGGAAGCCGCCGAGTCCGACAGTGACGACGTGCTGGACGGGCGGCTGCGGGCCGGAGCCGGGGACGGCTGGATGCCGCAGGTCGTCCTCGTCCCACATCCGCCGGATCAGGTCGGCGAACTGGCCGAGGCCGCCGCTGCTCTGCGAACGCGGGAGCGGCGCGCCGCGGTCGCACTCGTGCTCGGCGCCGAGCCGGAGCAGGTCAGCGACGCGTGGCTGCTCACGCTGACCGACGACGGGTCGCTGCTCGTCCCGGCGCTCGGGCTGCGGCTGCCGGCGCCAGTGCTGACCGCCCAGCAGGCCCGTGACATCGCCACGCTGCTGGCCTTCGAGCGCGACTCCGAGGACGCCCCGATCCCCGTCGCCGACGGCGACCGCCCCTGGCAGGTGCACACCGACGCCGCCGGCGCGCTCCACGGCGACCTGACCGGTCCGGACACCGCTGCGCCACCGACCTCCGCCCAGCCGCCACTGCTCCGACGGGGCTCCACTACCGAGGCGGTCCGCGACTCGACGCCACCCACACCGACCGGCAGTCCGACGGGGGCGCGGACATCGTGGACGACCAGCGGTGCTTCCGACGTGCCGGGGTTTGCAGTGCCGGCCGACGTGCGCAGCGAGATCGAGGACGACCTCAACCAACTCGACCGCGATCTGGCCGACTGGTGGTCGCCGGACTGCGCCCGGCCGCGGCTGACCCTGCTCGGACCGGTCGCACTGCATGCGCACGGTGATGAGGCGGCCGTCGCCAGGTCCGGGTTGCGGCGCCGCTACGAGGAGACGGTCGCCTACCTCGCCACCCGCCCGCACGGAGCCACCGCTGACGAGGCCGCCACCGCGCTGCAGCCGGCCCGCGGCGGCAGGACCGACCCCGTGAGCGCCCGCGCCTACGTGCACCGGGTCGCCGCCGGCGCTCGCGCATGGCTGGGCACCGACCCCACCACCGGGCAAAAGCACCTCAGCTCCGGTCACCGCGGCCGCTACATGCTGACCGGCGTGCTCATCGACGCCGACCTGTTCCGCCAGCTGCGCGCCCGGGCCGCGGTGCGCGGCGACGGCGGCCTGCCCGACTTGCTGGCCGCTCTGCGGCTGGTGTCCGGCCCGCCGTTCGCGCAGCGTCCGGCCGGTTATGAGTGGTTGGACGGCTTGGACCTGACGCTCACCGCAGCCGTCTGCGACGTCGCCCACCAGGTTGTCTCCACAGCCCTCCCCGGTGGCGACCTGGCCGCCGCAGGCACCGCCTCCGCCACCGCCCTGCTCGTCGCGCCCGACGATGAGCAGGCCCTGCTCGACGCGATGTGGGTGGCCTTTCACCAGGGTCACCGTGCCGAGGCCGAGACCTACGTCGGGCGCATCGTGGCTGTCCACGACGGTGAGGACGAGATGGACCTGCCCATGAGCACGGCGGAGACCATCAACCGCGCCCGCCGGCAGTTCCTCGACCGCGCGTCATGAGGCCGCCGCACGTACCCCACGACCGGGGAGCGTCGCACTCGAACTTGGCCTGGTGCGCGCCGCGCTGGCGTACCTTGCCGGCATCCACGATCACTGCGCTCCGGCCGGTCAAGGGGAATACGCCCACGTCCGGCTGGGAGCGCTGATCGCCTGGCCGGCCCGGCCCTGATCCAGCGATGCCCTATCCGCCGCGGCCACAGCTGCGCCCGCTGCCCGCGTTCGCCGGAACCGCCCGCACCGGCACCGTGCCCAGCCAGAGGCTGCAGGCGCAGCTGGAGGCGTTCGTCCTGGCCCAGTACGCCGCCGGCCGTTCGCTGCGGCAGATCGCCGACCTGATCGACCGTTCCCCGACCGCGGTCCGCCGCGTGCTCGACAAGCACCAGGTGCCGCGGCGTGCCGTCGGCGCTCCACGGCAGACCGATGACGCCGGGGGATGACTCGAGGACGAAATCCGCGCCTCGACGCTCTCGCCAGGACCGGTCGATGCATCAGCGCGGTTCTTGAGCGGTATCGGAACAGCGCGCAGCATCCCTCGGGGCGCCGCATCCGTCCTCCGGTGATCCTCCAGTAACCCCCGCCGATGCGCGCCCTTAGTCATCGCTGGCCGCGCCGGCACACACCCGATATCGGTCGAGAACCGCTGTGCAGTAGCCGACTGGAGGACTACTAGAGGCCCCGGCCACACGGTCGGTGCATGCAGACCACAGCCCCGAGTCAGGAGTCGAGGCGCGGCCAGATGAGCCGTGGTGCGCCGTCGGCGGCGACGTCGCCCTCCAGCTCCACGGATCCTCACGAGGCACGGTCAATGACCGTGCGCGCCATGCGCGCGGCCGTCGTGGCGATCCGCGCGGGGCTCTTCGACGACGTCACCGACGACGTTCTCGCGCAGGAAGACCAGGCTTTCGGGGCCGCGGTCCGCCGCCGTGCCGGCCAACCGGATCACTCGCGCGTCCCGTGGACGCGAGCGGGCGTCGGCGGCCGTGTCATCCTGGTTGTGGCCGGTCACGCCGGGGCCGGTGCTTCCACCGTTGCGTTGGCGCTGGCTGAGGGGCTGGCGGAGAACCGGCGGGTGCAGCTGGTCGACTACTCCGAGCCGGCCCGGTCGGGGCTGGCGGCGGCCCCGACCATCGAACTGGGCACCGACGGCGCCGGGTGGCGGTGCGGTCGCCGCGGTCGACTCGACGTCATCCGGCTCGCTCGGGGCCCCGCCGACGGAGCGCTCCCACCGCTCCCGGAAGCTGACGCGGACACCACGGTGGTGGTGGACCCAGGTTGGTCGACGACCTCTGCGCTGCTCGACTCGCCGAGGTCGCTCGTCGACTGCTCTCTGGTGGTCGTCACCCGGGTCACGATCCCAGCTATCCGGCAGACCGAGCAGGTCCTGGCAGCCGTCAGCGGGGAGGCGGAAGTCGCGGCGGTGGGCCCCGCGCGGTGGCCACGGCTGGTCGAGGCCAACTGCGGTCCGCGGCTCGGTGAGGCGCGGTCGAAGGGCCAGGTGGTCCCGGTGCCGTTCTGCCGGCGCCTGCAGACCACCGGGCTGACCGGGGACCGGCTACCGAAACCGGTGGCCGCCGCCGGCCGGGCGCTGGCCGCGCTCGTGGCCCCGCCGGCGCCACCTCGGCACCGGCGCCGGGCAGTGCGGGCCGGGGCGACCCGATGACGGTCAGGCAAGGAACTGCGGCGGTGCGGGCGGCGTCGACCGTCCTGGTCGTCCTCGCCGGGCTGGTGGTGCTGAGCAGCGGACCGGCGACCGCAGCTCCGGAGATCGCCGCGGCGGTCTGCCCCGCGGCACCGCCGGGGATGCAGGGCTTCGCCGACGACGTCACCGCCTGGATGAAGTGGGGCGTGCTGGCGCTGATCGGCATCGGCGCGGTCGCGTCTCTCGGATCGATCCTGGTCGGGCGGATCTTCTCTCATCCACACGCGTCCCGGTACGGCGCTATGGGCGTCGCGGTCGTGGTGATGGTGGCCATCACCTACACGGTGATCTTGACGATCCTCGACTCGATCACCGGCAGCGGGTGCACCTGATGCGCCGCCGTGCAGAACGCCCGGTGGGGGAGACGTCGACGTGGGGACCGGCCCGTCTCCTCGTACTGATCGTGGTCAGCGCGCTCGTGGCGCTGGCGGTGCTGACCGGACTGGTGCTTGCGGTCGTCGGGGCACTGCCCGGGGACCAGCGGGACGGCGCGGACACCGCGCCACAGGCGGCCGCTCCGGCTACGGGCATGTCGCAGCAGGACGCGCTTGCCGCCGCGCCGATGCCGACCGCCGACCCGGACGCCGCGCTGCCCGGCCCGCTGTCGAACCGGGCCGCGGGCGTTCTCGAGGTGCCCTCGGCCACCGCCGTCGGCCCGGCCGAAGTGCCCACCGGCTTTCCGCGCACGCCGGAAGGCGCGCTGGCGCAGCTAGCGGCGATCGACGTGACCGCGATGCAGACCGGCTCGATGGACGGCGTGCGGCAGATGATCGCCGAGTGGGCCGCGAGAGGTGGCCCCACCCCGCAGACCTGGTCCGGGGCGCATGGCATGGCCAGCCTGTTGTCAGCGGCGGGGCTGTCCGGTGCCGGGTCACCGGAGCTGGCCTTCGTGGTCCGCCCGGTCATGGGACTGATCAAGGGCACGGTCGGCGAGGACTTCGCGGTGGTCTGCGTGAACTTCGAGTTCACCGTCACGGTGGAGGAGACGTCGCGGATCGCGATCGCCGACTGCCAGCGGATGGCCTGGGCCGGGGACCGGTGGGTGATCGGAGCAGGTGCGGAGCCTGCGCCGGCTCCGTCGGTCTGGCCGGGTACCGACGCGGCGATCGACGCCGGCTGGCGGGACCTGCGTCATGGCTAGGCCACAGCTCGATCGAGGCGGCCGATCGCCGCGTCCGCTGATGCTGGTTGTCGTCCTGATGCTTGCGGTGGTGGGCTGGCTGGCGACGGCGGCTCCGGCCTCGGCTGACTCGACGGTCGTGGCGTTCCCCGCAGCTCCGGCGGCGGACCATGCCTCGCTGCCGTGCCTGCCGATCAACCCGTTCTGTGTCATCGGCGAGGCAGCCGGCGCGGTGGCCGCCGACGTGTGGACCAGCGCCATGCTGTCGCTCTGGGAGGCCGGGTTGTGGCTGCTCGGCCTGGCGTTCTCGGTGATCGACGCACTCGCCACCCCGGACCTGTCCGCCGATGGCCCGCTGGCCGGGATCTATCCGGTGACCTTCGGGATCGGCGCCACCGTCGCGGCGCTGATGGCGCTCGTGCAGCTCGGGGCCGCGGCGGTGCGCCGGGACGGGCAGACCCTGGGCCGGCTGTTGATCGGGCTGGTGGAGTTCGGGCTGGTGTGGGCCGGCTACGTCGGCGTGTCGGCGCTGCTGGTCACCGGCGTCTCCGGACTGACCACCGCCCTGCTGCACAGCCTGCTGGGCATCGACACGATGGCCGCGTTCGACCCGTCGATCAGCGTGAGCCGCGACCTGGTCGACGGCACGGTCGCCACCGTGCTCGGGGTCAGTTCGATCTTCCTGCTGGTGCCCGCCAGCGTCGGCTACCTGCTGGTGATGCTGGTGCGCGAGGCAGCGCTGATCGTGCTGGCCGCGACCTCGGCGATCTCGGCCGGCGGCCTGCTGGCGCAGTCCTCGAGCACCTGGTTCTGGCGCAGCCTGCGCTGGTTCCTGGCCGCGCTGCTGGTCGCCCCGGTCGCCGTGCTCGTGCTGGGCGTGGGAGTGACCATCACCGAGGGGATCGTCACCGGGGCCGAGGAGACCAGCACCGAGGCCGCGATCGGCATGGCGGTGGTCGGCTGCCTGCTGATCCTGCTCGGCGCGATCTGTCCGCTGGCGCTGTTCCGGCTGCTGGCCTTCGTCGATCCAGGCACCTCGAGTGGGGCCGCGCTGCGCTCCTCTTTGGCCGCCTCGGGCGGGGCCGTGGGTGCACTGAGCAACCTCGGCGGCGGACGTGGCCGGGCCGCCGGCGCCGCAGTGGCCGCAGCCTCGGGCGGCGTGGCCGCCTCGGGAGCCGCGGCGCAGCTGGCCGGTGACCGCGCCCAGGGCGAGTCGACGGCGGACGCGGCGACCAGCGGCCGCTTCGCCGGAGCGCTCCGGGCACTGACGGCCGGTACCTCCACCGCCGGCCGGCTGGCGGCCGGCGTAGCTGCCTCGGCCGCCGACGTGCTCTCCGGCGCCGGCGTCGGCCACTCTGCGCCCTACTACGGGCAGCCGGTACCGAACGGGACGCATGCAGGCGGTCGTGGGGGCGCGGGGGCCGGACGGCCGTCCCGGCTCGGGCGGCCGCCCGGCCGGGCAGACGGCTCCCGCTCGCTCGGCGGCTCGACGTCCGGTCTGCACGGGACCGACGGAGGCAACGGCCCTGTCGCCATGGCCTGGCCGGCGCAGCATGTCGACGGCAACGAACTCGGCCAACCCGACGAGACCGATCCGCGGATCACGCGAACCGACGACGGACTCGGCGACGGCGGTGCGCGGTGAGCGCCGCCCGATACGGCGACTACGCCAAGGACGTCTCGGGCTGGTTCCTCGGGATGACCGGCGCCCAACTGGCCCTGGTCACCCTCGCCGGGGTCCCGGCGCTGCTCGCCCTCAACGCCCAGGCCTGGAGCTTGTTCGTCCTGTGGCTGCCGGTGTGGGCGCTGCTGGCCGCGGTGCTGCTCGTGCCGGTCCGGGGGCGCTCGGCCGGCCGCTGGCTGGTCGATCTCCTCCTGCACACGATGGGAGCACTCATGGGATGGACGGTGTTCGGCTCCCGGGCCGCGTCAGGCACGGCCGAGAACCCGGCCGAGGCGGATCTGCCGGGCGTCCTGGCCGGCATCCGCACCCACGACGGGCCGCCCTTCGGTCAGCTGTTCAGCCGCCCGGTGATCGTGCAGAACTGCGCGGCCCGGACGTGGGCGGCCGTGGCGTCGATCGATCATCCCGGGATCGGCCTGGCCGAACCCGACGAGCGCAACCGGATGGGCGCCGGCCTGGCCGAGCTGTGCGAACTCGCTGCCCGTACCGAGCTGGTCGACGTCCTGGCCCTGCAGGTGCGTACCGTGCCCGACGACGGCACCGAGCGTGCGGCCTGGGAACGAGCCCACACCCGCGCGGACGCCGCACCCCTGGCCACCCGGATCAACGCGCTGCTCGGGGCGACCCTCACCCCGGCCGCGGTGCGCACCGAGGCCTTCGTCACCGTCGTCGTCGGCGAGGCGCGGATGAGCCGGGCCGCGCGGGAGTCCGGTGGGGGTGTGGACGGCCGCGCCCGGGTCCTGCACGGGGTGATGGCCGAGGTGGAGGCGGCGCTCCGCGGAGCGGTCGGCTGCACCGCGGTCACCTGGCTGGACTCCGCTGCCCTCGCCGCCGCGGTCCGCACCGGCTTCGCCCCGGGTGAGCGCGGCCAGCTCATCGCCGCCGACCTGGCCGCCGCCGACGGCGCCCAGCTGACGACCGGGGTGCCGATGGCTGCCGCCGGCCCCAGCCAGGCCCGGGCCGAGGTACGGCACTACGCGCACGACGCGTGGGCGTCGGTGACCGACACCGTCCTGTTTCCCGACTCGGGAGCGGTGCTCGGCGCGCTGGCCCCGGTGCTGGTGCCGACGGTGGCGGGGGAGCGGCGTTGCCTGACCGTCTTCCTGGCCCCGATGCCGCTGGACCGGGCCACCCGCCTGGTCGGCCGGGAGGAGATGAGTGCCACCACCGGCAACGAGCTGCGCGCCCGGATGGGCTTCCGGCAGCGGGCCCGGCAACGGCGCGACACCGAGCGGATCGGCGCGGCGGACGAGAAGCTCGCGGCCGGGCGAGCCCTGGTCCGCCCCGCCGTCGCCGCCTGCGTCACGGTCCCCGCGACGTGGCCGGTGGCCGAGCACGGCCGGCGACTGGATGCGTCCATCCGCGCTGCCGGCTACGTACCGCTGCGGCTGGACCTGGCGCAGGACTCCGGCTTCGCCGCCGCCGCGGTACCCCTCGGCGTCGGGCTGCCCGACCGCCGGAGCCGACGGTGAGCGGCCGCGGGACCCGCCGGGGTCGGGACGTCGCCGTCCTGCTCGACGACTTCGGCCACCGGCTGCCTCCGCAGCCTCCGGCGAATGCAGCACCGCGCGACCGGAGCCCGTTCACCCAGCTGGTGCCCCGCCGCGGAATCCGCGGGCGCGGCCGGGGTCGGGCAGCGGCGCTCGCCCCGCTGTCGGTGTGGCGAATGACCTCGGAGCAGACGCCGGTGGTGTGGCCGCTGATCGCCACCTCCGGTCTGCCACCCACCGGCGCGCAGATGGGACTCGACCTGCTGTCGGGCGGAGCGTTCTACTGCGACCCCGTCGGCTGGGTCACCGACGACGACATCCCGGTCACCAATCCGAATGTCGTCGTCTTCGGCAAGCCCGGCCGCGGCAAGTCAGCCACGGTCAAGGCCTTCGCGCTGCGCATGCTCGCCTATGGCTATCGCACCCTGATCCTTGGCGACACCAAGGACGAGTACGAGCCGTTGTGCCGTGCGCTCGGCGTCGAGCCGTTCGTCATCGGCCACGGCCTTCCCGCCCGGGTGAACCCGCTGGCCTTCGGCCCCCTCGGGCACGGTTGGGAGCGGCTCGACACGTCCGAGGTCCGCCGCCGCGAGGCGCTCGTCTTCGCCCGGTGGCTCGTGCTGCTCCGTGGACTGGTCGCCTCCCAGTCGGTGCCGTTCGGCCCGGTGGAGGAGACCGCCGTCGGTGAGGCGCTGCGCATGCTCACGGGGTACCGCAGCGGAACCACCCGGCTGACCGAGCCCACCATCCCGCAGCTCTGGCAGACCTTGGACGAGCCTCCGCCGGAGCTGGTCCGCGGCTGCCGCTACGCCGACCGGCGGCACTTCCTCGACGCCACCCGAACCCTGCGCGACGCGCTCGGCTCCCTGGTCAAGGGCTCCCTGGCCGGGCTGTTCGACGACCACACGTCGATCGACGTCGACTGGCGCGCCCCGATCCAGTCGCTCTCGCTGTCCCGCCTCGAGCCGCTCGGTGACCAGGCCGTCGGCATCGCGCTGACGTGCCTCAACTCATGGGGCCAGGCGATGCGAGAGATCGCCGACCCGGGTGACCTGCGCATCGTCGTCCGCGACGAGACGTGGCGGCAGATGCGCCTGGGCGCCGAGGCGATGAAGAGCCTGGACGCCAACCTGCGGCTGTCCCGCCGCGACGCCGACGTGCAGATCCTGCTGGCCCACAAGCCGTCGGACATGCTCACCGCCGGCGACGCCACGTCCCAGGCGGTCGCCATCGCCCGCGACCTGCTGCACCTGTGCGACGTCAAGGTGCTGCACGGCCAGGACCAGGCCGTCGGCGACGAGCTGGGCAGCCTGCTCGGCCTGGCGCCGACCGCCCAGCGGCTGGTCACCGGCTGGGCGGTCGCCGGCAAGGGCCGGGCGCTGTGGCTGGTCGGGGACCGGGCGTTCAAGGTGCAGACCGTCCTCACCGGGCCGGAGGTGCGGCTGACCTACACCAACGAGGCACTCGCCGCCGGAGGCCCGACGTGAGCGGGACGGCGGCGCGCGTGGCGCACTCGTACGCGCGGGCGTGGCTGTGGCGGGCCGCCGCTCCTTGCGCCCTCCCGGTGTTCGCAGGGCTCACGGTGCTGCTGATCCCCCTCGCGGTCATCGGTGCTCACGAGGCGTCGACGCCGACTGCATCGTCGGGCTGCTCGATCGGCGGCACCGGCGCCACCGTCGCCGGCATCGAGCTGGACGCCGTCCAGATGGGCCACGCGCAGACCATCGCCGACGTCGCCGCCGCGCGGGGGCTCGATGCGTACGCAGCCACGGTGGCGCTGGCCACGGCCTACCAGGAGTCCCGCATCCGGATGCTGGCCAACGACGGCAGCAGCCTCGAACTCACCGGCGAGCAGGCCGCGGTGACCGCTACCAGCCTGCAGTACCCGCACGACGGGCGCGGCTCCGACCACGACAGCGTCAACACCTTCCAGCAGCGCTGGCTCGCCGGCTGGGGCACCGTCGCCGAGCTGATGGACCCCGTCTACGCCGCCGAGGCCTTCTACGCCCGGCTGGTCGAGGTGCCCAACTGGCAGACCATCGCGCTCACGCAGGCGGCCCAGGCCGTGCAGGTCTCCGCCGCCGGCGGCGCCTACGCCCGCTGGGCGCCGCTCGCCCAGGAGCTGACCGCCATGCTCTGGCCGACCGCCCAGGCCGCAGCCGCCCCCGCCGGCGCAGCGCCCGCCGTCTGCCCGGGGTTGCCGGTGGCCGCCGGGGCGTGGATCCGGCCCACCGCCGGCACGGTCACCTCCGGCTACGGGTCCCGCGGGGGAACGCTGCACGCAGGCGTGGACATCGCCGGCCCCCGCAACACGCCCGTCTACGCCGCCGCCGACGGCACCGTGCTTCGAGCCGAGTGCACCAGCGACTACTGCGACCGCGACGGCAGCCTGAGCCTGGCCGGCTACGGCAACCTCGTAGATCTCGGCCACGGCAACGGGGTGACCACCCGCTACGGGCACCTCTCCGCGTACACGGTCACCGCAGGCCAGCACGTAGCCGCCGGAACGCTGGTCGGCTTCCAGGGCTCGACCGGCAACAGCACCGGTGTCCACCTGCACTTCGAGGTCCGCCAGGACGGCGCGCCGGTCGACCCGGTCCCGTGGCTGGCCGACCGCGGCGTCGACCTGCGCGCCCTCGATGCCGGATGAGCCGCCTGGACTTCAACGAAGGAGAAGCCATGCACCACGCGAACGCAGGCGGTCGGCGATGAACGTCGGCCGGTCGCAGCCCGACGTCGGCCCCGCCAGCTGGGAGATCCCGCTCGCCGCCGCCCTGGTGTGGTTCACGGCCGGGGCGCTCCTGCTGCCCGCCGGCCGCGCAGCCGCGGCACTCCTGGCCGGCGGCGGCTGGGTGTGGCCGCAGGGGTCGGCCGCCCTGGTCGCCTCAGTCGGCGGCCTGCTCACCGCCGAGCCCACCGCCGGGCTGGACGTTGCGCAGACGGCGGCGCTACCACCGCCGGTGGCTGTGTACACCGCCATCGCCGGGTGCCTCGCACTCTTCCTAACCGCCAGCGGGGGAGCCGCCTGGGCCGTTCACCGATGGCTGACCGGGCGGTCGGGAATGGCCACCCGCAGCCAGGTCGCCGACGTGCTCGGCAGCGGTCGGCTGCGCCGGGCCGGACCCGTCGTCCGTCCCGACCTGACCTCGGCTCGCCGGCGCAGGCCTCGCCGGGTCGTGCACACGGACGTGGCATGGCGGCTGGGCCACGCCGCAGTCCCCGCCGCCGGGCAACTGTGGGTGCCCTTCGACCGCACGACCGGCGTCTACGGCCCGCAGGGGTCCGGCAAGACCCTCGACCTGCTCGCCCCTGCGCTGCTCGACGCGCCCGGCGCGGCGCTGGTCACTCTGACCAAGGCCGAGGACCTGCTGCTCACCCTCGACGCCCGCGCCGCCGGCGACCGCCCGGTCGCCGTGCTCGACCCTTTCGGAGCGGTTCCTGGACTGCCGGAGCTGGTGTGGGACCCCGTCGCCGGCTGCGTGGATCCCATGACGGCCGAGCGCCGCGCCAAGGCCTTCACCGCCGGCACCGTTCCCGGCGCGGTCACCGGCGGCACCACCGACTCTGCGGCCCGCTTCTACGCCTTCGAAGCGGCCAAGGTGCTCCAGGGCTACCTGCACGCCGCCGCGCTGACCGGCCGCACCATCGAGGACGTCCTGGAGTGGGCCGCCCACCCGCAGGCGGCGACCCAGCCGGCCGACGTGCTGCGCGCCCATCCGCACGCCGCGCCGTTCTGGGACGGGCTGCTGCACGGTGCTCTGCACGGCGACCCGCGTACCGCTGGGAACACCGCCACCACGGTGCAGCAGGCGCTGACCCTGTTCTTTCAGACCGACATCCGCCGCCGGTGCACTCCTGCGCCCGGCCGGCCGGCCACCGACATTGCCGCGCTGATCGCCGCCGGCGGCACCGTCTACCTGCTCGGCCGCGAGGATCCCTACGCCTCGGCGGCCCCGCTGATGACCGCCCTGGCCGAGCACGTCCTCGACACCGCCCTGCAGCTGGCCGGCGACGCGCCGACCGGACGGCTGTGCCCGCCGTTGCTGGCCTGCCTGGACGAGCTGCCGTCCACCGCGCCGCTGCCCACTCTGCGCACCCGGATGGCCAACGACCGGGCCCTCGGGGTCAGCTTCCTCTACGCCGCGCAGGCGTGGCGGCAGCTGGTGCTGATCTACGGCGAGGACGAGGCCCGCGCCCTGTTCGGGCTCACCAACGTGCTCGTCGCCTTCGGTGGCGGCAAGGACGGCGGCTTTTACCGCGAACTCTCCGAGCTGCTGGGCAGCACCCGGGTCCGGCGCACCTCCTACAGCTACCGGGGCACCGGATGGTCCCGATCTACCCACGGCGAGACCGTGCCCGTGCTACGCCCGGACGAGATCCGCCAGCTGCCGCCCGGCCGGGCCATCGTGGTCGCGGAGAACGCCCCACCGCTGATCGCCGGGCTCACCCGCTGCCTCACCGGTCGCCGCGGCGCGAAGCTGCTGGCCGCGCAGGCCTCGGCCCGCGACCGCGTCGCCGCCGCCCGCGGGCACACCGCCAGCATGGTCGAGCGCACCGGTCGCGCGCACGCCGCGGCCGCCCGCGCGGGTCTCACCCCGGTCGAGCGGGGCCTTCGATGACCGCCTCCCACGTGGCCGTGCCTTTCCCGCCGCCGCCGCGGGAGATCCGCCGGGCCTTCGAGCAGCTCCGGCAGGCCGAGGAGGCGGGCCTCGAACCCGCCGGCCTGCGGCTGCTGGACCGGCCCTGGGAGCCGGCGACCTGCTCGGCTCACGTGCGCACCCGGCTGTGGCCGTGGCTGGACGACGTCGCCGCCTGGCTCAACCGCAGCTACGCTTGGCAGACCGCGCAGGCCATCCCCTCCTGCTGGCCCGCCCATCCGCACCTCGTGCACGAACTCGCGGTCCTGGCGTGCCTGCGCGCGACCGCTGGCGACGCGGCGGCTCCGCACGCGCTGGAGGAGTGGCACCGCTACGCGCTGCCCGCCTTCCACGCCCGCCTGGCCGAGCGGCTCGGCATCGGCTGTCCACCCGGCCGGCACACCGACTGGCCGGCCCGCTCCTGGGCCGCCGAGTACACCAGCCCGCAGGCGACCACAGCGCGGCACGCGCTGTTCGACCGCGACCTGAGTGTCACCCCGACCGGCCACCGCCCCCAAGCGGCAGAAGGCCAGTGATGCCCAGCGCCGTACCGTCCGACCGCGGCGACTGGGTGTCGCTGCTCGCCGGCGTGCGGATCAGCCGCGCCTGGATGGTCCGGCACACCCCTGACCTGCTGGCTGCCTGGTGTGACGCCGGGACCGCCGAGGGCCGCAGGGCGATCGCCACGCGCATCCTGGAGATCGCCGCTGACCTGGAGAGCGAACCCGAGGACGGCGACGACGCGGCCACCGACCCGGCCTGGCGGCAGCTCGTGGCCCGCATCGACGCCCGCCTCGTTGACGGCCCGGACTGGCTGCCGCTGGCCGCCGCGCTCGCCCGCGCCGCGACGGCCGGCTACGACGTGGCCGCCTGGCTGCCCGCGCTGGCCGCAGCCACTCCGCTGCCCGCCCGGCACCCCGCCCGCGAGCTGCACTGGCGGCTGCTCGACGACTGCGCCGCCGCCCTTCCCGCGCGCGGCGCCAACGAGCACCGCTCCTCCAACGCGCACAGCCCGGTCGGTCCTCCACAGATGTCCCGCGACGCCCCCGCCGCCGACCGCCGCGACGCAAGCCTCGACAGGACCAACCCGTGAGAAAGGACGTGCCTCATGACCGTCGACACGGTCAGCGACCCGCTCGGCTACGCCGCCTCCCTGCTCGACGCCGTCGGCGCCGACCGGGAGCAGGTACCTGCCGACATCGCCCTGGAATGCCTCTACGCCGCAGAACTCCTCGAGCTCGCCGGCGGACGCACCCAACCGGTCCCACTGATCGACGGCGACCCCGCCGCCAGCATCCGCGCAGCGATGGGCGCCCTTGGCCTCCTCGACGAGCGCACCTTCGCCAGCACACCTGTCCTCGACGCCGCGCGCGCCGCCCGCCACGCCCTGCGACGGCTGGGCTGAAGGGTGGCCACTACCCTGCGGCAGCTGCTCGGCGACCTCAGCGACCGAGCAAGTATCCGCCCCGCAGCGGCGACCATCGAGGACGTCAGCGGAGCACTGGCCCACCTGGGCCGGGCGCTGTCCGGGGTGGCCGAAGACGGGCTCACCCTCGGCGACAGCTATCGGCAGCGCAACGCCACCGCACTCGCAGCCGCTGTCGCCACCGCCGGCCGGCTGTGGCCGCACAGCGGCGGGCCGCTCACTGACCTCGCTGGCGCCGCCGCCGACCTCATCGGCCGCGACAGGTCCGTCATGGGCCGCTCCCACCGCTGGGCGGCAACGGTCGAGGTAGCCGAGGTCGCCGACCACTGCGCACGGCTCGGTCGCCGGCTGCTGCCGGAGGCGGCCGCTCCGGAGCTGGACGTCGTCCGCCATTCAGCCGCCACCATCGAGCATGACGCGCAGGCCGATCCGCCCACCGCCGCGGCTTCCGTGGGGCTCGACCGCCTGGTCCCGCTGCCAGGGCCGCCCTCCGGAGAGGCGGAGGTGACCGTCCTGGACGCCGTCGCTGGTCTCCTGGCTGCGCTCGACCGTGCACAGCGAGCCGACGACCTGACACTGCGGGACTTCCGTGCCGCCGTCGCCGCCGCCGAGCTCACCAGTCGCTACGCCGCGGTCGCGGCGGGCATGACCGGAAGGGACGCCGGACCGCTGCTGGTCGCCGGGCTCGCCTGGCAACTTGCCGGTCGCGCCAGCATGGTCTTCCACGACGGACGCCAAAGAGAGCCCGGCGACCGCAGAGGCGTCGTCTCGTCGTCGCAGGCGCTCGTCCGCGCCCTGCGCACCGAGGTCGGCTCGCCCGCCGACATAGGGGAGCAGCACGGCCAGCAGACGTCCGCGGACGTGGCAGCTGCGGTCCAGCAGGTCGCGGGGCACATGCCGGTCCTCGCCGACCGGCTCACCATGGCGGTCGAGCGGTGGTCCCGCACTGGTCAGCTGTTCGCGAACGCCCGCGACCTGCCACGCATGGAGGCCATGCCCGAGGACCGCATCCAGGCGGTGATCGCCGGAAGACACGTGCGGGCCAGCGGCGCCGACCTCAACCGACTGCGGAATGTCGTCGGTCGGGCCGCTGACCTCTCGACCGGACTGACCGACGCGCTGCACCGCGCCTCCGGGACCGAGCCAGTGGCGCAACGGCACCGAACCGACCGGCGCGACCGGGGAGCAAAGGTGCCGGGCGAGGCCGAGCGTCTGCTCAGTCGTGCCCACGCCGTCGATCGCGACAGAATGGGAATCCGAGTGTTTCACGGGCCGCGGCAGATCCCACCGTCCCGGTAGCCCATCCCTATGCGGTGACGGGGAACGGGGCCTCCGACCTGTCCGTGACGGCGGCTTCAGGGACGTTGGGAGGGCAGCCCCGCCGCCCCCTGTTTCTGGAGCGGCAGGGCCTGACCGCGACGGCTCCCGCAGAGGCCGTTGCGACTACTCATCAGTCTCCGGGTGCCTCCGGATCCGGGCGACTCGGTGGGTGGTGGACGACGTCAGCGGCCCGCAGGCAACCACGTCCCCGAGGGCAGGACTCCGGTGTGCACCAGCTCGTCGGCGACCGCGTGCAGCTTCCTGTTTGCCCTCATCGACATCTGGGCCAGGACCTGGAACGCCTGGTCTGCGGTCAGCTTGTGGCGGTCCATCAGGATGCCCTTGGCCTGGTCGATCACACCCCGGGTCACTAGGGCTGCTTGCAGGTTGTCGGCCCTGTCCCGGGCGCCCTGGTAGGCGTGCAGGTCGCCGGCGGCGACTGCGGCGTAGGGGCCGAAGCGGGTGGCCGCCGTGCGACTGGCCTCGTCAAAGGCGTTCGGCTCGCGGGCGTAAATGTTGATAGCGCCGGTGAGCTGCGCGTCCTCGTCGATGGCCAGCGGCACTGACAGGGAGCTCAGGGCACCGCGCTCGGCGGCCCGGGGCGTGTAGTCCGGCCAGCGGCTGTCGGTGCGCATGTCGGCGATCTCGGCCAGCACACCGGTGCGGGCTGCATGCAGGCACGGGCCGTGACCGCGCTCGTACTGCGCCTCGTCCAGGTCGGTGGCCAGTTGGCCGGTGGAGGCCACCGTGGTCGGGTGCTTCTTGACCAGCAGCGTCACCGACGCCTCGGGGTTGCCCGGCATCACGGTCTTGGTTAGGTCCGCGATGGTCTGCAGCAGGTCGTCCATCGACACCTGGCGCAGGGACAGCGAGCTGAGGCGTTCCAGCGCCTGGACGGCGCGAATCGCCAAGGAGGTCTGGTCAGTGGCCACGACGGCCTCCGGTCTACTTATACCGAAGGTGGGTGGCCTCGGCCGCGGCCCTCGATCTGAGGGTCGTGCATGAGACGCCACCTGCGTGGCGGGCCATGGACGCCGAGCCATCCGACGACTCACGTGACGCTACTCGCGTGGGCCGCCCTCTGGGCCCTGGCGACGTCCCCAAGTAGGCCGTTGAGGGACACCGGACAGCGCCTTGAAGCACGGGAGCCCCCGCTTCGGTGGCCAGCATCGGGACCGCATCACCAAGCGCACTTCTGCTACTGCGGTGGGTGCAGGTCGTCCGCGCCGACCGCAGTGTCCCGGCTGAGGCCGGGGTCGACCGACGCGGGTCTGAGCGGCGTGCCGAACAACCGCTGGCCCTTGGCGTCGATCAGAACCGCGACAGGTGGCGTGTCCCTTGGTGTTGCCCAGCCCTCAGGAGAATCTGAGTTTCCCCGTCATGAGACAGCAGTCTGCGACGAAGAGCTAACGTGGTCCGGCAAGATCACGTCGGGGCTGAGTGCCTCCACGAAGCCCGGCGCGGGACAGACTGACCGGATGTCCCAAGGCCGCCCTCAGGTACAGGCCTTAGACCTCGTCCGCCGTCACCGGACAGGAAGCCTCACCGAGAAGGATGCAGGTGAGGCGAGGTCCTTTGCGTGGCCTGCCCCGGATGAGTCGCCCGAAGAGAATCCTCGGTTGGAGGCATTGAGCGGGGCGTCCGTCGCGGACCAGCCGTGCTCGTGCGAGGCGCTGAGGAGTTCGAGTCGGCGTCGAGCACTGCCCTGTGGACGGTGCCGGGTGGCACGCCAAGTGCTTCGGTGACCCGATCGATGTACGCCAGCCACCGGCTGGGTGGCAGGGCAACGATAATCGCACCGGCCTCGCGCAGTGCCGCATGGATGTCCGAGTCGCTCCTGTCTCGCGAAGCCAGCGTCACGCGGGCGTCGAGAAGGGTGTCGGCGAGGCTGCGTGAGGAGTCGATGGCTGTCCGCAGACCCGTGGCGCCGTCGCGGTGGAGAAGGTCGGCGGGATCGAGCCCGTCGGGTAGGGCGAGGCGGCGCGGGGCGTCCCCACGGCTGGTGAGCTGCCAGTAGATGCGCTCGGCGGCCTGCTGACCGGCCAGGTCGTTGTCGGTGGCCACGAGGATGCCGGAACCGTTGGTGCCGATGTAGCGGCCGAGGAGGTCTGCTTGCTGGTCGGTGAGGGCGGTGCCGAGGGTCGCAACGCCGACGGTCTGGCCGGCGCCGGCCAGGGTGAGGGCGATGGCATCCAGCGGTCCCTCGACGAGAGCCGGGGTGGCTCCGGCGACGAGCCCGGACCGGGCCTCGTGGAGGCCGAACAGGTGCTCGCCCTTGCGGTACAGGTCGGTGCCCGGGCTGTTGAGGTACTTGGGTCCGGCGCGTTCGTCGTCGGCTGCGGTGGGGTTGCGGCGGGCGATGAAGCCGACGATCACCCCGTCGGCGTCGTGGATGGGAAAGGTGAGCCGGTCGCGGAACCGGTCGATCAGCGCGCCGGTGCGGGCGCGCTGGGCGAGGCCCGCGGCGACCATTTCGGTATCGGTGGCGCCGAGGCCACGCAGGTGATCCACGAGCGTCGTCCAGCCGGCGGGAGCGTGGCCGGGGGTGAAGGGAGGATCGGCGGTGAGGTCGGTGCCCAACCGATCGCGCAGGTAGCTCGCGACCCAGGCGTCGGAGTAGTGGTCGGTGAAGAAGGCGGCGGCCTGAGTGTTTAGCTCGATGAGCCGATCGCGGCCGACGACGGCGGTGGCCCAGAAGTGCTGCTCGAGCAAGTAGTCCGCGTCGTCGGTGGCCTCGACCCCGCCGGTGAGGGTGAACGGGCCGTGCGTGCGATATCGCGGCGGCGACGCCGGGGGAGGGGTGTCGTAGTCGGGGTCGAACGGCGCGTCCTCGTAGCCCGGTGCTACCTCCGCCGGGTCGGTGGCGGTCGTGGGGGCGGGCGCGGGCGGCAGCAGATGCGCGTCGTCGGGTGGCTGCAGATCGGCCTGCAGCGGTTCGGGATGGTGCACGGGGGCTGGGTCGGTGAGGGCAGCGATCCGGAAGGCCAGCGCCTCGGCCAACCCAGTCGCGTCGCCGGCCACCGCGGGGGGCAGCCCGGCGAAGGCGGCGGTGAGCAGGTCGGCGGAGGGCCAGCCGGTGCGGATGCCGGTGGTGACCGCGGCGACCAGCGCCGGCCACGCGGGGTCGGCCAGCACACGCGGAGCCTGCTCATCGGGGAGCCGGCTCAGCAGGGTGGCGCACCAGTCCGGGCGCGGTCCAGTCGCGCCCGGGGCCGCAAGAACGGTGGCTGGAGCGACGTGGGGCGACAGCCGCCACCACAGGGCCGCAGCGGGCAGGTCATCGGGCAGGGGGCGCTGTGTGGCGACGGCGACGAGCATGCCGGCGGCATCGAGACCGGCGCGGTCGGCGGCGGCCAGTCGGTCGCCAAGGACCGGCCAGTGCCCGTCGCGTCGGATGCGGGGGTCGATGCCGTCGGCCAGCGTCGCCCACACCGAGCTGTCCCGGACGGGACCGGTGGCGGTCACCGCCTCGTCCAGTTGCGCCTGGGATCGGCGTTCCGCAGCCGGCCGCCGGCGCGGTCCGGTGGGGCGCCGGTCGCTGTCGGGAACGGCGAGTGCTGCGCGCCAGACGGCGAGGTCGGCCCGCAGTGCCTCATGGTCCGGGTCAAGCAGGCGCTGAGCCCAGGTCGGTGCGGTGGCCGCGGTCATCTCGGTGGCGGCGGAGGCAACCCGTGCCGCGCGGGCCGCGACGTGGTTCGCGCGGGCGGCGAGGTAGGGACCCCACTGCGGATCGTCGGCCAGGGCGGCCGGCATGCCGGGCAGCCACGGCAGCGGGCCGGCCGAACCGAGAGCGGCCAGCCGGTCGTCGAGGACGGCAGCGGGATCGTTCGCCGTCTCCAGTTCGCGCGCTTCGACCGTCGTCTTCAGGGCGGCGACAGAGTCGGCGCCGGTGAGTGCGAGCAGCGCCAGGTGTCCGCGCAGCGCCGGCCACGCCGGCGCGCTGGTCAGCCCTGGGTGCAGACGCTCGGCGGCGTTCTCCAGTTCTTCTGCGGTCGCTGCACCCAGGCGGTGATCGGCGGCGACGCGTAGCGCGTCGGCGTACCGGGTGGCAACGGAGTGCAGTTGCTCGGCTGGGTCGGCCAGCGCCCGGCGGGCGCCGGCCGCGGAGGTCTGGGCGCCGTCGCGGGCCAGCATGCCGGCCAGCAGGTCGGTGGCGGTGGGCGGTGACACGGCGGCGGGGGTGACGATGCTGTGCGGGTCGCCGTCGCCGACGGTGGCCAGGTACAGGTGGTTGGCGGCGCGCCCGCGGGAGAGCGCGACGTAGAGCAGCTGCCGGGACTCGCCGCCCGTGAACACGGTGTGGCAGACGTCGGCGGTGGCGCCCTGGGCGCCGTGCACCGTGGTCGCGTACCCGAGCTGCACGTGCTCGGCGACGTAGCCCGCCGGCAGGGTGGTCCGCCGCCCGGTGCCGGTGTGGACGACGTCGAGGGCGCCGTCCCGGCCGATGGCGCGGACGGTGAAGCGATCACCGTTCTTCACCCACTCGGTGGCGGTGATCGGTAGTCGCCGGTTGTTGGCGCGGGTGATGACCGGGTCTCCAGGCCCGGCGCGGGTGCCGTCGGCCAGCTCGACCTCTGCACCCGGGGAGGAGGTGGCGCCTGCCAGGCGGTCGGCCCGCGCCCGCTGATTCAGCTGTGTGACCAGGTCCCGGGTGGCGGCCAGCAGCAGTGCGTCCATGCCGCGGGCGGAGTCGGCGGCCCAGGCGGCGTAGGCCTGCTCAGCGCAGGCGGCCAGGTCCCCGACGTGCACCCGGCCGGAGTCGAGGTAGAAGCCCAGCCCGAGGGTGTCGCCGTCCCGGACGGCGACGGTGGCCGCGGCCTCGGCCGGGTCGGTGAAGCGCACCAACTGGGTCAGGGTGACCGCGCCGTGGGTGGCGGCGATCTCGGCCAGCACGCCTCCGGCGGCGACCGAGGTCAGCTGTTGGTGGTCGCCGACCAGCCGCACCGATCCGCCGCGCCCCAGGATGTGCGCGACGGCGCGTGCCAGCTCGCGGGTGCCGGCCATGCCGGCCTCGTCGACGACCACCAGCGTGGTCGGCCCGATGCCGGCCATCCAGTCGGGTGCCTGCCCGGCGTCGAGGCACCAGATGAGCTTGGCAAGCGTGTCACACGGAGATCTCAGGGAGTCGCGCAGCCCGGCGGTGGCCACGGCCGACGGCGCCAGGCCGAGCACCGTGCCACCGCCGGCGGTCCAGGCGCGAGCCAGGGTCGCCAGCGCGGTCGTCTTGCCCGCTCCGGCCGGGGCGAGGGCCAGTTGCACCCGGGCGCCGCTGACGGCCAGCTCGCGCACCAGCTGCGCCTGGCCGGGATTGAGCTCGGCGCCGTTGGCGGTGGCTTCAAGCAGCGCCAGCTCCACCGTGGCCGGATCGGCACGCCGTCCGTCGCTGCAGCCGGCGGCTCCCAGGAGCAGCGCCTCGGCGTCCAGCACCGCCTGGCTGGTGTAGAGCCGGGCACCGGCGACGGTGTAGACGCTGGCCCCGTCCGAGCGGCGCAGCTCCGCTGGCTCGACCACCGGATCCGACTCACCAAGCGGAACGGACAGAGCGGGGGAGAGCACCCCCTCGGTGACCCGGGTGACCGCGACGTCCACGACGTCCGGTGCCAGGGCGGCGGCCCGCACCACCCGCTCGGCCTCGGCGCGCACGTGCCAGATCTGCCAGGTGGCCCGCGCCTCCGAGACGGTGTCCAGCACCCGGACGGCGGCCGACCGGACCCAGGTCTCGGTGAGCCCCGGGCGCGGGGACCCGCGCGCGCCCAGTACGCGACCGAGCATCCGGGTGATCCGGTCGGGCCCGCCGAGGACGGCGACCGCCTCCCGCCGCCAGGTGGCCCGCTGCTCGGCGAGGGAGCGCGGCTCGTGCTTGGGGCCGCGGGTCTCCAGCGTGGCCTGCTGCGCCAGCGCGATCGCCTCCACCGCTGTGGGCGGCCGGCCGTGGTCGCGCTGGAAGTCGCCGGCCAACACAGCTCGACGGGCGTCGATGTCCCGACGCCGCGACGACCACGCCGTCAGGAGTCCCTCCTCCATGCCGGCGATCTCGCGCACCGTCCGCCGTCCCGGGGTGGAACCGGGGCGATCGGTGAACCGGACACCCAGGCGAGTGACCAGGTGGGCCTCCAGTCGGGTGTCGTAGCGCTCGGAGGCGGCGACGGCGGCCTTGTGCAGCACTCGCCCGTCCAGCGCCCGCCAGTGCCCATCGCGGGTCTGCACCTTGTTGCTCACCGCCACGTGGCTGTGCAGATCGGGATCGCCCGCGCGGGAGTCGCGGTGGGTGAACACCGCGGCAATTAACCCGGTGGTCTCCACCTGCCGCACCCCGTCGGTGCCCAGCCGGGTGAAGGACGCGTTGGCTTCCAACCAGGCAAAGGTGTCGGCGACTGCGGCGGCGTGGGCGGCCTCGACCTGTTTGGCCACCTCCCGCGGTGCCAGCGCCCACAACGCCGAGACCGACTTGACGGGGGAGAAGGTGAGGTCGTAGCCGGCCACCGCCGTCGTTGCCGGCCGTGAGACCCGGGCGAGGAACCCCGACAGCTCGCGGGCATCGCGCGGCGAGCGGCCATTGGTTTCGGCGAACATGGCCCGGGCGAGGTCGCTGCGGATTCGCGCGCGGTCGCCGTCTGGGATCGGGGCGGTCGCCGGCTGTCCGCGGGCAGTGTTGAAGGCGGCGAACTCGTCCGCGCAGCGGGCTCGGAAGCCGTCGGCTTGAGGACTGAAGACGTAGAAGGCCCGCCCCAGGTCTCCCGCCGCCCGCGCCTCCTGCGGCGTCTGTCCCCGGGTCAGGGCCTGTTTCTCGAGCCGAGCGGCGTCGGGATGCCGCCCCTCCCCGAACAGCGCCTTCATCTGCTCTTCGGTGACGGGCTGCCCGGCGCTCACTCGGCCGAGCCCGGCCGGGCCGTTGCCGGTCCACCTACCGGGACACTCGCCGCGCTGGGAGTAGTAGTCACCCAGCCCGGCGTGCCCCCGCTCCGTCGCGTCGAACGCTGCCACCTGCCGCGTTAGGTACGTGTAGCCGTCCCCGGCAGTCAGCTTGTGCAGGGTCATCACGGTCGCGGACCGTAGGAAGGCGGACTCCGCTACGGCTGCCGCACTTCTCCAGTAGCTCGGTGCCGCGGAACTCCGGGAGGGAGCCGCGTCGCTCGCGTAGATGGGGTCCGCGACGCTGATCCCTGGGGCGCAACGACGAATGGATCGATCACGAACCCCTCAGGCCAACACCGGACAACGCCGTCGGCCCCTGTCCAACCGAGCGCCGGCGGGGGCTGCCTGCTCGGCCGGAATGCAAGACGTGTGACGGACTTGATCTTGTAGAGCCGGCGGAGCCTGAAGGACGTGCTGAGGCCCGGAGCAGGTGTCCACGGGAGGACGACGGTGGCCCCGCGCTGGGGTTGTCAGACGGGGCGCTCGAGTCAGCAGCCGTGGTCGACATCGGCTCCTGGGTGGGCCGACTATCGCGTTCCGGAGGCAGCTGCATGCCCAGGGCGACCACCGCGGTGGTGCTCCGCCGATGACGGTGCGACGTGACCAAGGCATTCACCGGCATCCCAGACCTCAACTGCCGAGCGGCGTCGGCATGATCGAGTCCGCGGCTGCCGTCCCAGCCATCGCCTTGCCGGCGTTCGCGTCTGTATGCGGGCCTGTCAGTCCGCACCTGTACAACTGCCCTATGCGGCGCGCGAGCGGGGGCAAGCGGATCAGCAGCTCGCATGTGATCGGTGAGGCCGGCATCGCACTCATCGCCCTGCGGACGGCGGAGATGGGTCATGTCTGGCATCAGCGCCAGACAGACGCGGGGATCGACGGCGAGATCGAACTGCGCGACCGGGCAACCGGCGAGGTGCGCAATCTGGTCGTGATGGTTCAGAGCAAGGCCAGCGATCAGCCGTTCCCCGGAGAGACTGATGGGTCCTTCCACTACATCGTGGATGCCCGTGACCTGGAGTACTGGCTCGGCGGCAATGCTCCAGTAATCCTGATTTGCTCCCATCCGCGCAGCCAGGAGGCGTGGTGGGTACACATCAACGCCTGGTTCGATGATCCGGCACGCCAGAAGAGCCGACGGGTTGTCTTCGACAAGGGCGCTCAGGCTTACAACTCCGAAGCGGCCGAAGCCATCGCTCGCTTGGCTGCGCCGGCCGGAAGCGGCATCTATCTAGGCTTAGCGCCTCGCGGCGAGACGATCATCAGCAACTTGCTACCTCTCGAAGCCACACCAGCACGGATCTTCAGTGTGCCGCTTAACGAGACACGTCTGGACCAGTTGGGGCCCGCCCTACGAAAGTCGGGAGTAAGGCGCTCTGACTGGATAGTGCACGGTGGGCAATCGTATTCATTCGGCGACTTTGCCGAGCCGGGATGGGAGCCGTTTCTGTCAGGCGCGGCTGAAAGTCGGCCAGCGGAGGAGTGGCTGGGTAATGAGGACAGCCAAGTTCAGCGCTTGTGTGCGCAGTTGTTGACGCGATCGCTGTTGGATGACCTACATCACGAGCTGGCCTGGCACGGCAAGAAGAAGCTCATCTACTTCAAGGCGACGCGCGACCTACGCCCCAGGACACTGCCAGGTAAGGCCCGCGAGAGGGTCGTGTTCAAGGGCTACCCCAATAAGAAGGACCCGTCTCGCGTGGCGTACTACAGACATTCAGCGCTGCGGCTTGGCTACGTCCATGATGGTGACACCTGGTACGCGCAGCTCGATCCGACATACGTCTTCACAAGCGATGGACGCCGCGACTCTCTGTACGCAGCCGACAATCTGGCCGGTATCCGCAGGCTCGAGAAAGCCGCTGCGGTTGAAGGCAGCGTTCGGATGTGGGCCTCCTACATAAGAGGGGACAAGCGGCGAATCGGGGACCCCGAGCGCACCCTCACCTTTGGTGACCTCCGCGAGTTCGAAGCGGAGTTCGGTATCGACGACAGCGGCTGGAGGGGCCGGCCGCGTTCAAGTGCCGAGGTGTCTGAGGAAGCCGACGTCGAACCAGTCTGGGAGGCCGCAGACGGAAGTGGAGCAACGGACGACGGCGACTGGACGCTGTTGTGATGAGGCTCCGCGTTCTTGCTGAGCCTGAGCTGGAATTTGGGGCCGGAGCCCGGCACATAGATCCTCGTTTCGGTATTGCCGCCTATGGACCTGCAGACAGACTCACCGCCGGCGCGCCGCAGGAGATCCGAGTAGGCGTCGTAGGGCTGCCAAGTGACACGGCGGGACTGCTTGCGTGGCTGGATCGATGTCGAACTTCGATCGACGCGCCATCCGGCAAAGCAGAACGAATGCTGAACTTGTTTCCCTCGTTCCCAGGCTTCTCCGAAGGTGCGGCGTTCTATAGCACGCTTTCCTTCCAGGATCGAGCCGTTAATCACATCCGATTGCGCGACCTGGAGCGACTGCAGGACCTGACTCCAGCGGACGCAGCGAGTCAAGCGGTTGAACTGTATCTCGAGCAGATCCATGCGCTGGTGGAGGATAATTGGTGCAACGTTATAATATGCTGTCGCCCTGACTTGCCGGAGCCGCCCGAGGGGCAGGTCCGGCAATCAGGCGAGGTGAACTTTCGCGATCTCCTCAAGGCGCGTGCCATGACTTTCGGACGGCCGATTCAGGTGATCAAGCGGACTACGTGGGGCGACGCTTCCAAGTCGCCGATCACAGGCGCGAAGGCTGCGCACGGTGGGCGGAGTGTCCAAGACGAAGCCACGCGCGCCTGGAACCTTCATACAGCGCTCTATTATAAGGCGGGCGGTGTGCCATGGCGACTGAGGCGGCAGTCGGCTGATTTGAGTACGTGTTTCGTTGGGGTCGGCTTCTTCCGGAATACTTCGGGAGACAACCTGGAGACCGCAGTCGCTCAGGTCTTCAACCAGCGTGGAGATGGCGTAGTCGTCCGCGGTGGGGTCGCAGCCCTGGGCAAGGACGATCTGCAACCCCACCTGCGCTCTGAAGACGCCTCTGATCTTCTTCAGTCGGCGCTGCAGGCGTTCAGGAGGGAACATAAGACCTTGCCTGCCCGGTGCGTGCTACATAAGACCAGCAGCTTCGACCGCGCTGAAACCGAGGGATTCCGTGCCATTGCCGACCAGGTGTATCTTGATACCTTGGACTTGGTGTGGGTTAGTCGAAGTGAAAGCACCCGCCTCTTCCGCGCCGGAGCTAACAACCCACCACTTCGAGGAACACTTCTAGAGTTGAGCAGGGACCACGGGGTTCTCTACAGTGTGGGAACAGTCCCCTTCTATGGCGCGTATCCGGGTCCTTTCATCCCAGCGCCATTAGGCCTCCGAGTCGCCGACTCGGAACGTCCGCTCGAGGTCATCGGCGAGGAGATTCTTGCTCTGACCAAGATGAACTGGAACCGCACCCAACTAGACGCGCGTGATCCGATCACTCTCCGCACTAGCGCTCAAGTGGGGAACGTTCTTCGTTTTGTTGAGCCGGAGGCTCCGGTTATCGGCAGTTATGCCTATTACATGTGAAGGCGCACCGTTCCGACCCGTGTTGGCCGTGGCGGGCCTCCGCGGCCGCCACCCGGCCTAGGTACAGTCAGGTAGCGACCAGGCACGTTCCCAGCGGCCCTACATCCGTGATGTAGGTCGGCGTGGAGGCCGAGGAGGCAGCGGGCTCCCGACCACCCATGCGGGTGCGCTTGTCTTCTTTTGGGGTATCAGATTGCGAGCCGCTGACCTGCGAATTCACCGTTCGGCGGACGGGACACGCCGGTCAGGCCCCCGGAGTTGTCCACATGGCATGTCAAGATTCACCCCGGAGATACGTCACACCCCGGTCCGTATGGCCGGGGGCCGCGAACCGGGGTGCGTCTACGTGGGGTAGATCGCCGAACGCTAGCAACATGTGTCGCTCTCCACCATGCCGGGGGTCACCCGGGCGAAGGAGAACACCCATATGGCTCAATGCACGGCTCCGCGTGAAGGGCACCGCACCGCGAGTGGGGCGGCGAACTGCCCAGCGTGTAGGGGTGGGAGGTCTTACCGCTCGTCCTACTCCACCTACTCTCGGCCGTCCTACTCGGCGTATCCGTCCTACGGCAGCTCGTCCGGCGTGTCGTCTGGTGGGGGCTCGCGTCGGACCAGGGCAGGCCGGATGGTCTCGTACACCCCCACAGAGTGGCGAACGGTCGAGCCCTACGCCGAGAAGGCGGTGGAGCAGGCCCGGGTCAACCCGGACCGTCGTGACCTCTTCCTGTGCCACGCCTGGGACGACCGGCAGGGCAGCGCCGCCGAGCTTCATGGCCTCCTGAAGACCAACGGTGCGACGGTGTGGTTCAGCGAGGAAGACCTCCCCCTCGGATCCCTGATGATCCGCGAAATTGACAAGGGGCTCCGCAACTCCCGCATCGGAATCGTGTTGGTGACGCCTGCGCTTCTCAAGAGCATCGAGAAGGAGGGCATCGCCGAGAAGGAACTGGCCGTGCTCCTGAACAGCAAGCGCGTCATCCCGGTCACGCACGGGGTCACCTACGAGCAGCTCTTGGACATCAGCCCCATGCTCGCCTCGCACGCCGGTCTCAGCACCAAGGAGTCCTCGCTCGACGACGTCGCCGCCAAGCTCGCTGCGGCAGCCGCTGCCCTGCCCGCCCTCTGAAGCACGCTGGCCCGCGCACGCCCCAAGACGCACCAGCCCCGCACCTGGCAACAGGGGTGCGGGGCTGGTGCGTGTTGACCACTGCCCGGCGACCGGCGAGGTGACGGGCCAGCCTCGACAGTGTCAGCGTCCGGGCGAACAGGGGCGTGAACTGACCGGGTCAACGCGGCATCAAGTACCACCTGCTCGTCGACCGCACCGGGCTGCCGCTCGACGTCGCGATCTCCGGCGCCGGCGTGGTTGCCGTTCTGGTTGCAGCTGGCGCAGTTCGTCGTCGGACGCAGACGTTTGTAGGAGTCCAGAGTTCCAAGCCAGGCGCCCACCGGACGGCGGCGAACCGCCACGAACGCGATCATCACGGCCTGGCAGTGTCGGGGTCGGGAGTTCGAGCCGGCAGCCCCTCTGATCAAGTCGCGGCCGTAGGCCGTCATCGAGCGCCGGCCGATCGCGGTAGACACGTCAAGTAGCCCAGCACCACGTGTTGCAGCGCCTCACATGACGGGTTGGACGAGGTGGTCGTCGACCGTAGGCCAACGCCGGTGGGCGGGGGGCCAGTCGATCTTGGGCCCTCCGAGGGGCGTCCGGGCGGGGCAACCCAGTCTCGACGCTCTGTCGGGCAAGATGCGAAGCGTGACGGGGACCATCCACACTGTCTTGGACCGGCTGCGCAGCGAATCGCTGGACGAGCGGGACAAGGGCAGCAAGTTCGAGCGGCTCATCAGGGCCTACCTGACCTCCGACCCCGAGTGGAAGTCGCGGTTCTCCGACGTCTGGCTGTGGTCGGACTGGCCCGAGCGCGCCGGCCGGCCGGACACCGGCATCGACCTGGTTGCGGCGAACGCCGACGACGGCGGGCTCACCGCGATCCAGTGCAAGTTCTACGCACCGGGTCGCACGGTCGCCAAGGCCGACATCGACTCGTTCGTCTCCGCCTCGGCCTCCTCGCAGTTCACCAGGCGGATTGTGTTCGATACCGCGGCCGGGTGGTCGGTCAACGCCGAGGAGACGCTGGCCGGGGGAGTGGCCCAGCGCGTCGACATCGGGTACCTCGCCGACGCCGCCATCGACTGGGACCAGTTCTCCTGGACGACGCCGGAGATTGTCGTTCCGACGGGCAAGAAGGCGCTGCGCCCGCACCAGCAGGAGGCGCTGGACGACGTCCGCGCCGGGCTCGCCGAGCGCGACCGGGGCCAGCTGGTGATGGCGTGCGGCACCGGGAAGACCTTCACCAGCCTGCGGATCGCGGAGGAGCTGGTCGGCGCCGGCGGGACGGTGCTGTTCCTGGTGCCGAGCATTCAGCTGCTTAGCCAGAGCCTGCGGGAGTGGATGGCCAATGCGGAGGTCGACATCCGTGCGCTCGCGGTCTGTTCCGACGTCCGAGTGGGGCGCCGAGCGCCGTCCGACGACGCCGACCAGCTGCCGATCGACCTGACTGAGCCTGCCTCGACCGACCCGCAGACACTGCTGAGCCGGTTCGAGGCGAGCGCGAACGGCGACGGGCGCATGCGGGTGGTGTTCTCGACCTACCAGTCGATCGACGTGGTCACCCGGGCACAGGAGCTCGGCCTGCCCGCCTTCGACCTGGTCGTCTGCGACGAGGCGCACCGCACCACCGGCGTCACCCTTGCGGACAAGGACGAGTCGGCGTTCGTCCGCATCCACGACGCCGACGCCCTGAAGGCAGCCAAGCGGCTGTACATGACCGCGACCCCGCGCGTGTTCGGCGAGGAGGTCAGGCGCAAGGCGACCGACGCCGACGCGGTCCTCGCCGACATGGGCGACGAAGGCGTCTTCGGCCCGGAGCTGCACCGGCTTGGCTTCGGCCAGGCGGTGGAGGCCGACCTGCTCACCGACTACAAGGTGCTGGTACTGGCTGTCGACGAGAAGTACGTCGCGGAGAACTTCCAACAGGCCATGGCCAACTCCGGCGAGATTCAGCTCGACCAGGCGGCGAAGCTGATCGGCTGCTGGAACGGCCTGGCGAAGCACTTCGGGCCGGTGGCTACCGATGGTGAGGCGCCGGCCGATAAAGTGCCAATGCGGACCGCCGTGGCCTTCGCACAGCACATCAAGGCGTCCAAGGCGGCGGCCGCGGCGTTCCCGGACCTGGCTGACCGGGCGCAGATCGATGCCCCAGAGGATCGGCCGAGGCTGCGCGTCCAGGCCGCCCACGTGGACGGCACGATGGGCGTACACGAGCGCAACGCCCATCTGGCCTGGCTGAAGGAGTCGCACACCACCGGGGTGTGCCGGGTGCTCACCAACGCCCGGTGCCTGTCCGAGGGCGTGGACGTACCGGCGCTGGATGCGGTCCTTTTCCTGACGCCGCGGGGCTCGCAGGTCGACGTCGTGCAGTCGGTCGGCCGGGTAATGCGTAAGGCGCCGGGCAAGGAGCTCGGCTACATCGTGCTGCCGGTGGTGGTGCCCAGCGGCATCGCCCCGGAGGAGGCGCTGCGGGACAACGAGCGATACAAGGTCGTCTGGCAGGTGCTGCAGGCGCTGCGCAGCCACGACGACCGGTTCCACGCGATGGTGAACCAGATCGAGCTGAACAAGCACAAGCCGGACAAGATCGAGATCGTCACGATTACCGATCCCACGGACGGCGACGGCGTGACAGTCCCCGATCCAGACCAGCCGACCCAGAAGTCCACCGAGCAGCTGCTCATGGAGTTCCCGGCCGACGAGTTCCGCGACGCGATGTACGCGCGGATCGTCGCCAAGGTCGGCGAGCGCAGGTATTGGGAGACCTGGGCGAAGGACATCGCCGATATCGCCGCTGCGCACGTCACCCGGATCAAGGGGCTGCTCGCCACGCCTGGGCCGGCGGCCGACGAGTTCGAGCACTTCGTCGCGGGCCTGCGCGGGAACCTGAACGATTCGATCACCGAGGACGCCGCGATCGACATGCTGGCCCAGCACCTCATCACCCGGCCGGTGTTCGAGGCGCTGTTCGCCCACTCCAGCTTCCTGGCCGGCAACCCGGTGGCTCGGACGATGGAGAACATGCTGGCGGTGCTCGATGCGCACGCTGTGGGCGCGGAGAACGAGACGCTCGAGGGTTTCTACGACACCGTACGCAAGCGGGTGGCCGGGGTGGACAACGCGACTGGCAAGCAGCGGGTGCTGGTTGAGCTCTACGACAAGTTCTTCGCCACCGCGTTCCCGAAGACGGTCGCGAAACTTGGCATCGTCTACACCCCGGTGGAGATCGTCGACTTCATCCTGCGCTCGGCCGACGAGGTGCTGCGCGCGGAGTTCGGCGAGGGGCTGACCGACGAGGGCGTGCACGTGCTCGACCCGTTCACCGGCACCGGCACCTTCCTGGTCCGGCTGCTGCAGAGCGGGCTGATTGAGCCGCACGACCTGGCCCGCAAGTACGCCAACGAGCTGCACGCCAACGAGATCCTGCTGCTCGCCTACTACATCGCGGCGGCCAACATCGAGACGACGTACGAGGAGTTGGAGGGGACCCCGACTCCGTTCCCCGGCCTGGTCCTCACCGACAGCTTTCAGTCGTGGGAAGACGACGATCAGCAAGACATCGACGTCATGCCGGAGAACAACGAGCGGCTGGAGCGGCAGAAGCGGCTTCCCATTCAGGTCATCGTCGGGAACCCGCCCTACTCGTCGGGTCAGGACAGCGCCAACGACGACAACGCCAACGAAAAGTACCCGACCCTGGATGCCGCCATCCGCGACACCTACGCCGCCCGGTCGACGGCCACTAACAAGAACTCGCTGTACGACTCGTACATCCGCGCCATCAAGTGGGCCACCCTCCGCATCCAGGATCGCGGCATCGTGGCTTTTGTAACCAACGGCGGTTTTCTCGACTCGAACACCGCGGATGGGATGCGCAAGACGCTCGCCGAGGAGTTCTCCGCTATTTACGTGTTCAACCTGCGCGGCAATCAGCGCACCGCTGGGGAGCAGTCCCGTCGCGAGGGTGGAAAGGTCTTCGGCGGAGGGAGTCGAGCCACGGTGGCCATCACTGTGCTGGTCAAGAAGTCCAGAACCACTGGCCCAGCCACTGTTCAGTACACCGACGTCGGCGACTACCTGACTCGCGAGGCGAAGCTGGCGCGGGTCGCGGAAGCGCGGACTTTCGCGGGCTTGTCGCACCTTGCAATCGTGCCGAACGACCACGGGGACTGGTTGAGCCAGCGCGCCGACGACTTCGGTGCGTTCCTACCGTTCTCCTCAGCGGCCGAGGCCTCGATATTTGGAACCTACGGCCCTGGTCTGCAGAGCAATCGAGATGCTTGGGTCTACAACTCGAGCCAGCAACGGCTGTCGCAACACATGCAGGTTGCGGCGGATACCTACGCTAAGGCGTTGGCCGGAGAACCGACGAATGACCTTCGCCTCATCAAATGGTCGTCATCCTTGTCGGCCCGTCTGCAGCGCAGGGAATCAATCCTGTTCGACTCCGGCAAACCGGTGACCGCGCTGTACCGCCCTTTCGAGCGAACGTTTCGCTATCCGGACATTCGGTGGGCGCATCGACCTGGGATCGTCCCGCGAACCTTTCCTACGTCCACCGCAGCGAACTTCGGTGTTGTGGTGACCGGTGTCTCTTCTCATGCTCCGTTCACACCGCTCATGGTTGACCTTGAGCCGAACCAGCACGTCGTCGACACCATGCAGTTCTTCGCGCGCTGGCGGTACGAGAAGGTCGACGACACGGGGATGTTCGACGTAAACGATGGAGAGGTGATCGACGGTTACCGGCGGATCGACAACATCACCGATGAGGCGCTGGCCACGTTCACCGCGGCCTACCCCGGGGAGTCGATCAGCAAGGACGACATCTTTCACTACGTCTACGGACTGCTGCACTCGCCGGAGTACCGGGAGACCTACGCCGCGGACCTGAAGAAGATGCTGCCGCGCGTCCCGTTCGCCAAGGACTTCCGTGCCTTCGCCGACGCAGGTAAGCAGCTGGCCGCGCTGCACCTGGGCTACGAGACCGTCGAGCCGCACCCGCTGGAGGGGCTTGACCTCTCCGGTCCCGGTGGCGAGGCGGACTACAGGTTCTTCGCCGTCGGAGACAAGAAGATGACCTTCGGCAAGCCGACCGCGGAGCAGAAGGCTGCGGGGCTGCGACACGACCGGTCGGTGATCCAGTTCAACGACCGGATCACCCTGCGCGGCATCCCGGAAGAGGCGTACCGGTACACGCTGGGCAGCCGCTCGGCCATCGAGTGGATCATTGACCGTTACTGGGTGAAGACCGACAAGGCGTCGGGCATCGTGAACGACCCCAACGACTGGTCCCGCGAAGTGGGCGATGCGCGCTACATCGTTGACCTGCTAGCACGCATCGTCAGGGTTTCCTTGGAGACGATCACGGTGGTGGACTCGCTGCCCCCGCTTGATGTCCGCCACGGCGGGTGAACGACACGGGACGGCCAGGCCGCGACCGCGGTGCGCCGGTCGCTCCCGATGCGGGCACAGGCCAGCCACGAGATGACACCTGGCCGCCCGTACCCGTCGTCGCTGTTGGGCCGGCGGCCCGTGCCCGGAAGCTGCACGATGTCGAGGTCATCCGCGGCCGGGCCGTGCCTTCGGCGTGCCTTTCGCGTGCCTTAAGCACCGGCCAAAGCCGGTCGTCAGGGGGCAGCAGGGGTCAGCACCCATAAGGCACGGGAGCGGCCCCAACGCCGCGCTGAGCTGCACAGACGAGCAAATCTGCTGGTCAGTGCGTGGAGCGGGTGACCGGGATCGAACCGGCATGGCCAGCTTGGAAGGCTGGGGCTCTACCATTGAGCTACACCCGCGGAGGGACGCACGCGTCCTGCTCCCGGGCAGCCTAACCGGTCGCCTCCCGCTGCCGCCGGCACCGGTCGACGCCGCGGGCGCAACCCCTCCACGCCGGAGCGGCCCGTGCCAGGCTGCGCCCCATGGGTGCCGCGGCCGACGCGTACGACGAGGCGCTGCGGGCCGCGGCCGAGCACGCCCGGTCCTGGCTGCACGAGCTGCCCGACCGGCGGGTGCCCCCGGCCGCGACCGCGGACGAGGTCCGGGCCCGCGCCCTCGAGCTGCTGAGCCAGCCGCCGGCCGGCGCGGCCCAGGTCGTCGACGAGCTCGCCGCCCTCGCCGAGCCGGGGCTGATGGCGATCAACTCCGGCCGGTTCTTCGGCTGGGTCATGGGCGGGGTGCTCCCGGCGTCGCTGGGCGCGGACTGGCTGGTCAGCAGCTGGGACCAGAACACCGGCATGCGCGCGGCCACCCCAGGCGTCGCCGGCGTCGAGGAGGCCGCGGGGGAGTGGCTGGTGCACCTGCTCGGCCTGCCGGCCGGCAGCGCGGTCGGCTTCTCCACCGGTGCGACGACGGCGAACACGTCGTGCCTGGCCGCCGGCCGGCACGCGGTGCTGACCGGCGCCGGGTGGGCCGTGGAGGAGGAGGGGCTGGCCGGCGGCCCGCGGGTCCGGGTGCTCGTCGGTGCGGACAGCCACGTCTCGGTGGACCTGGCGCTGCGCTACCTGGGGCTGGGCCGGCCGGAGCAGGTCGCCGTCGACGACCAGGGGCGGCTGCGGACCGACGCCCTGGCCCGCGCCCTCGACGGCGCGCCCGCCGGCACCCCCACGATCGTCTGCCTGCAGGCGGGCAACCTGCACTCGGGTGCGTTCGACCCGCTCGGGGACGCCGCCGACCTCGCGCACCGGCACGGCGCCTGGGTGCACGTCGACGGGGCGTTCGGCCTGTGGGCCGCGGCCTCACCCGCGCTGGCGCACCTCGTCGGCGGGCTGGACCGGGCCGACTCGTGGGCCACCGACGCGCACAAGACGCTCAACGTGCCCTACGACTGCGGCGTCGCCGTCGTGCGCGACCCGGCGCTGATGCGCGCCGCGCTGGGCGTCCGGACCAGCTACCTGCTGAGCAGCGACGTCACCGACCCGGTCGACGTGACGGTGGAGATGTCCCGGCGGGCCCGGGGCGTGCCGGTCTGGGCGGCGCTGCGGTCGCTGGGTCAGGCGGGCGTGGCCGCGCTCGTCGACCGGCTGGTCGAGCACGCGCAGGCGCTGGCCCGGGGCCTGGCCGGCCTGGACGGCGCGGCGGTCCTCAACGACGTCGTCTACACCCAGGTCTGCGTCAGCTTCGGCAGCGACGAGCGCACCGCGGCGGTCACCGCTGCGGTGATCTCCGACGGGACGGTGTGGATGTCGGGCTCCCGGTGGGCCGGCCGGGCCGTGCTCCGGGTCTCGGTGAGCAACTGGTCGACCGACGCGGCCGACGTCGAGGCGTCCGTCGACGCGGTGCGCCGGGCCGTGGCCGCGGTCGACGGCCGACGTCGCGGCACGGGGACGCCGCCCGCCCCCTAGACTCGCAGCGGCCACGGGGTGTGGCGCAGCTTGGTAGCGCACCCGCTTTGGGAGCGGGGGGCCGTGGGTTCAAATCCCGCCACCCCGACACACGACCGACATCTCTAGACTCGTGGCGAGCTGCGATGCCGTGTGCGTCGCGCCCGTCGTCCGTCCCCCTTCCAGAGGAGCGCTGCACAGTGAAGAGCACCATCGAGAACCTGGGCCCGACCCGGGTCCGGCTCGCGATCGAGGTGCCGTGGAGCGACCTGGACCACGCCTTCGGTGAGGTCTACAAGGAGCTGGGCAAGCAGGTCCGCGTCCCCGGCTTCCGCCCCGGCAAGGTCCCCAACCGCGTCCTCGACCAGCGCATCGGCCGCCCCGTCGTCCTCGAGCAGGTCGTCCAGCACGCCGTCCCCGAGGTCTACTCCGAGGCGATCCGGGAGAACCAGGTCCGGGTGATCAGCCAGCCCGAGGTCGAGGTGACCCGGATCGACGACGGCGAGGCCCTCGCCTTCACCGCCGAGGTCGACGTCGCCCCCACCCTCGAGCTGCCCCCGCTGGACTCCCTCGCGGTCACCGTCGACGACGTCGAGGTCACCGACGAGGAGATCGACGCGCAGGTGTCGGTCATGCGCGAGCGCTTCGCCACCCTGACCGGGGTCGAGCGCGCCGCCGCCGAGGGCGACTACGTCTCCATCGACCTGGAGGCCACGCTCAACGGCGAGGTCCTCGAGGACGGCAGCACCACCGGCATGTCCTACGAGGTCGGCTCGGGCGGCCTGATGGCCGGCCTCGACGAGGCCGTCACCGGTCTGTCCGCCGACGAGAGCGCCACCTTCCAGACCGCGCTGCTGTCCGGTGACGACGCCGGCGAGCTGGCCGACGTCACCGTCACCGTGCGCTCGGTCAAGGCCAAGGAGCTCCCCGAGCTGGACGACGAGTTCGCCTCCATCGCCAGCGAGTTCGACACGCTGGCCGAGCTGCGCGAGGACGTCCGCACCCGGCTGTCCCGCACCAAGGTGCTGCAGCAGGGCGCCGAGGCCCGCGACAAGCTGGTCGAGCACCTCATCGAGGTCATCGAGGTGCCGGTGCCGGAGAACATGGTCGAGCAGGAGCTCGCCTGGCGCGGTCAGGCCATGGAGCGCGAGCTCCAGCAGGCCGGCATGGACTGGGACGCCTACTTCACCGCCGCCGGGATCGAGGGCGGCCGCGAGGCCTACGACGCCGAGCTGCGGGAGAACGTCGAGAAGGCGGTCAAGACCCAGTTCATCCTCGACTCGATCGCCGACGCCCGTGAGGTGACCGTCGACAACGAGGACCTCTCCGCGCAGATCATGGCGCAGGCCCAGCGCAACCGGGTCAGCCCCGAGCAGTACGCGCAGCAGCTGCAGCAGGGCAACAACATCGCCGACTTCGTCGCCGACGTCCGCCGCACCAAGGCCCTCGCGCAGCTGCTCGACGAGACCACGATCACCGACGCGTCGGGCAACGTCGTCGACCTGGAGGCGCTGCGCCCGCGCACCGTCGCCGCGGCCGGCGACGACGTCCCGGAGGAGGTCGCCGGCGGTGACGTCGCCGACGACGACGCCGACAACGAGGCCGAGGGTGGTGCCACCGACACCGTCGTGACCGACGCCGAGGCCGCCGTCGACGACGCCGAGGGCAGCACCGCCAAGGCCTGACGGCCCCGAGGCACCACCGCGCCGCCCGTACCCCTGCTGGGGTGCGGGCGGCGCTGTCGTCCCCGGGGTCCGCGCCGCTGCGCCCACGGCGAACACCGGCCCCGACCGGGAGGAAGCCGTCGGGGGTGCGCGTTAGGGTCGACGTGACGACGAAGCGATCCCCGAGGCCGCACTGACGACCAGCAGCCAGAGGCCGTCCGCGGCGTCGGCACACACCCCCCGACCACCGGCCAACCCGTTCCACGAGACCGACTGCACCGCAGTCCTACGGAGGTCACCGCACCCGTGAGCACCCCACTGATCACCCCCGGCGCGCCGATGATGCGCGGCGGCGGCTCGATGATGAACCTCAACGACTCGGTCTACGAGCGGCTCCTGCGTGAGCGGATCATCTTCCTCGGCAGCCAGGTCGACGACGTGATCGCCAACCAGCTGGCCGCGCAGATGCTGCTGCTGTCCGCCGAGGACCCCAAGCGCGACATCCACCTGTACATCAACTCGCCCGGTGGCTCGGTCACCGCGGGCATGGCGATCTACGACACGATGCAGTTCATCGACTGCGACGTCGCCACCTACGCGATGGGCCTGGCCGCCTCGATGGGCCAGTTCCTGCTCACCGCGGGCACCAAGGGCAAGCGGTACTCGCTGCCGCACACGCGGATCCTGATGCACCAGCCCTCGGCCGGCGTCGGCGGCACCGCCTCCGACATCGCGATCCAGGCCGAGCTGTTCCGCAGCACCAAGCAGGAGCTCAACCGCCTCCAGGCGCTGCACACCGGGCAGACCGCGGAGCGGATCAACGAGGACTCCGACCGCGACCGCTGGTTCACCGCGCAGGAGGCCCTCGAGTACGGCTTCGTCGACCACGTCGTGACCCGCGCCGACACCATGACCGAGACCGACAACCCGGTCACCGACGGACCGGAGAAGTGACCATGAGCGACTTCCAGATGCCCTCCAGCCGCTACATCCTGCCCTCCTTCGTGGAGCGCACGAGCTACGGCATGAAGGAGTCCAACCCGTACAACAAGCTCTTCGAGGAGCGCATCATCTTCCTCGGGGTGCAGGTCGACGACGCGTCGGCCAACGACGTGATGGCGCAGCTCATCACGCTGGAGTCCAACGACCCCGACCGCGACATCACCATGTACATCAACTCGCCCGGTGGCTCGTTCACCGCGCTCACGGCGATCTACGACACGATGATGTTCGTCCGTCCCGACATCCAGACCGTCTGCATGGGCCAGGCCGCCTCCGCGGCCGCCGTCCTGCTCGCGGCCGGGACCCCGGGCAAGCGGCTCGCGCTGCCCTACTCCCGGGTGCTCATCCACCAGCCCTCCGGTGAGGCGGGTGGCCAGGTCACCGACCTGGAGATCCACGCCCGGGAGATCGAGCGGGTGCGCACGCTGATGGAGGCCATCCTGGCCCGGCACACCGGCCAGACCCAGGAGCAGGTCCGCAAGGACATCGACCGGGACAAGATCCTCACGGCCCAGGAGGCCAAGGACTACGGGATCGTCGACCAGGTCATCGCCAGCCGGAAGCTCAACGCGCTCCCGGCTGCCTGATGCAGTGACGGTGCGGCCGGGGGCGCATTCCGGGCCCCCGGCCCGTACCGTTCTCCCAACCCGTCCGGCGGTCGGCGCGAGCCTCCGCCGGGTCACGGGGGAGGTGCGAGGCAGGTGTTGCGAGCCGGGCGAACCGGGTGCGTCAGTTCCCGGGAACGTCGGTCCGGCCGGGTAGGTTCGGAGGACGCCCGACTCCCCGGTCAGACCGCAGGGACGCAGGGGACGCCGGGTCCGAGGGCGTCGACGAGGGCAACGACAAGGCACGTACCAGGGGCAACGGCTCAGCCGTCCCACTCGAGGTGGAGGTCAGCCAGGTGGCACGTATCGGTGAGAGCGGCGACCTGCTCAAGTGCTCGTTCTGCGGCAAGAGCCAGAAGCAGGTCAAGAAGCTCATCGCGGGCCCTGGGGTGTACATCTGCGATGAGTGCATCGACCTCTGCAACGAGATCATCGAGGAGGAGCTCTCGGAGTCGTCGGACCTCAAGTTCGACGAGCTGCCGAAGCCCAAGGAGATCCACGACTTCCTCGAGCAGTACGTCATCGGCCAGGACCAGGCCAAGCGCACCCTCGCGGTCGCGGTCTACAACCACTACAAGCGGATCCAGGCCGGCGGTGAGCGCGGCAGCCGGGACGAGGGTGTCGAGCTCGCCAAGTCCAACATCCTGCTGATGGGCCCGACCGGGTGCGGCAAGACGCACCTGGCCCAGACCCTCGCCCGGATGCTGAACGTGCCCTTCGCCATCGCCGACGCCACCGCGCTGACCGAGGCCGGGTACGTCGGTGAGGACGTCGAGAACATCCTGCTGAAGCTGATCCAGGCCGCGGACTACGACGTCAAGCGCGCCGAGACCGGGATCATCTACATCGACGAGGTCGACAAGATCGCCCGCAAGAGCGAGAACCCGTCGATCACCCGGGACGTCTCCGGCGAGGGCGTGCAGCAGGCGCTGCTGAAGATCCTCGAGGGGACGACGGCCTCGGTGCCGCCGCAGGGCGGTCGCAAGCACCCGCACCAGGAGTTCATCCAGATCGACACCACCAACGTGCTGTTCATCGTGGGTGGCGCCTTCGCCGGCCTGGACCAGGTGATCGAGGCCCGCACCGGCAAGCAGGGCATCGGCTTCGGCGCCGAGGTCCGCGGCAAGGCCGAGATCGAGGAGGCCAACGCCTTCGCCCAGGTCATGCCCGAGGACCTGCTGAAGTTCGGGATGATCCCCGAGTTCATCGGCCGGCTGCCGGTGATCACCAGCGTGCAGAAGCTGGACCGCGAGGCACTGATCAACATCCTCACCGAGCCGAAGAACGCCCTGGTGCGCCAGTACCGCCGGCTGTTCGAGCTCGACGGGGTGGAGCTCGAGTTCACCGACGACGCGCTGGAGTCGATCGCCGACCAGGCCATCCTGCGCGGCACCGGTGCCCGCGGGCTCCGGGCGATCATGGAGGAGGTCCTGCAGTCGGTCATGTACGACATCCCCAGCCGCGAGGACGTCGCCACCGTGGTCATCACCCAGGACGTCGTCCTGCAGCACGTGAACCCGACGATCGTCCCGCGCAAGCCCGCCCGCGCCCCCCGCGAGAAGTCGGCGTGATCGGCTGACCTTCGTACGCCAGTGGCCCGGAACCCTCGAGGTTCCGGGCCACTGGCGTTCGGCGGTCCAGACGACCGCGGACCACGGCCTCGATCTCGCGTCGGCACGCTGACGGCTCACCGGTCAGCCGGCGGTAGCTGTAGCGCAGCGAGATCCACCCGAGCGTGGCCAGCGCGGTGTCCTTGCGCATGTCCCGCTCCCGGTCCTCCCGGCTGCTGTGGTACCGGTGCCCGTCCAGCTCGACGCCGACCCTCGCGCCGACGTAGGCGGCGTCGAGGTCGACGTACCGGCCGTCGGGCAGGAACACGCGGTGCTGCTGCACGGGCGCGGGGATGCCGGGGATGTGCAGCACGTGGGTGACCCCGAAGATCTCCAGTTCGCTCTGGCAGCCTGCCTCGACCAGGTCGAGCAGGGCACCCAACGCGGCCCGGCCCGCGTGCACCGGCTGCCCGTCCGACTGCTCCCGCACCTGCGGCACGGAGACGTCACGCCGGCGAACGGCGTCGATCACCAGCTGCCGGACCAGCGGTCGCTCGGCACCGGCACGGGGGTTCGTCCGCGGGGCGTGGGCCCAGCCCCAGGCGTCCACCAGGCTCCGGGCCACGGGCAGCCGCGGGGTGGAGGTCCCCTCCGTGCGCCCGATCGGCCGGGTGGTGCGGTGGGCGACGACGCCGGCTGCCCCGCGCGGCCACCGGTCGGCCGGCACGGTCACGTGCACCGGACCAGGCGGTGCCGCCGTCAGGAGGCCGGCGGCGGTGAGCGCGGACAGGTGGCTGAGCGGCGCTCGCGTCCAGAGGGTGGCTGCGCTGGCCCGCACCTGCCAGTCGTCGATCCGGTCGGGCAGGGCCACCACGCCGGGGTGCACCAGCACGAGCGCACCGGAGCTGAGCCACCGGTTGACGCTGGTCGAGCTGGTCGCCAGGGCCAGGTCGTCCCGACGGCCGACACCGGCGGGCAGCAGAGGAGGGAGGGCGTGCACGACGGCAGGCTGCCGGATCGGCGGCCTCCGCCGCTGGCCCCCTGTGGACGGCTGGAGTTGTGGACCTCAGCGGCCCAGAACCGGTGGGGTTCTGGGCCGCTGGGGTCCGACGGTCAGGCGTCGGGGGTCTCGGCGAGGACGACGTCGACGGTCAGCGGGCCGTCGCCGGCGACCACGGTGAGCGACTCGATCCGGCCGGCCGCGGTGAGGTCGCGGCGGGCGGCCTCGACCAGCGCCACCTGCGCCTCCGGGGCGGTCACCACGGCCGAGGCGACGTCGGCCCGCATCGACTGCTTGGCCTCGGACTTGGCCTTGCGGACCGCGGCCAGCGCCTCGGCGGCCACCGCGGGCACCGCCCGGTCACCACCGGTCGGCAGCTCGGTCGCGGTCGGCCACAGCGCCCGGTGCACCGAGCCGCTCTGCCACCACGACCAGACCTCCTCGGTGACGAACGGCAGCACCGGCGCGAGCAGCCGCAGCTGCACCGACAGCGCCAGCGCCAGCGTCGCCTGGGCCGAGCGGGCCCCGTCGTCGGAGGCGTAGGCGCGGGTCTTCACCAGCTCCACGTAGTCGTCGCAGAACGACCAGAAGAACGCCTCGGTGACCTCGAGGGCCCGGGTGTAGTTGTAGGCGTCCATCGCGGCGGTCGCCTCGTCGACGACGGCCGCCAGGGAGCTGAGCAGCCCGGCGTCGATCGGCTCGGTGACCGCGTCGGCCGTCAGCGCGGCCGAGGCGCCCAGGCCCAGCACGAACTTGCCGACGTTGAGCAGCTTGATGGCCAGCCGGCGGCCGACCTTCATCTGCGCCTCGTCGAAGGGGGAGTCCGCCCCCGGTCGGGCGCCGGCCGCCCGCCAGCGCACCGCGTCGGTGCCGTAGCGCTCCAGCACGTCGATCGGCGTGGTCGCGTTGCCCTTGGACTTGCTCATCTTCTTGCGGTCGGGGTCGACCACGAAGCCGGAGATGGTGGCGTGGGTCCAGGGCACGGTGCCGTGCTCGAAGTGCGCCCGGACGACGGTGGAGAACAGCCAGGTCCGGATGATGTCGTGCGCCTGGGGCCGCTGGTCCATCGGGAAGACGTGCGCGAACAGCTCGGGGTCGGTGTCCCAGCCCGAGGCCACCTGCGGCGACAGCGAGGAGGTGGCCCAGGTGTCCATGACGTCGGGGTCGGCGATGAACCCGCCGGGCACGCCGCGCTGGGACTCCTCGAAGCCCTCCGGGACGTCGGAGGACGGGTCGACCGGCAGCGCCGACTCCGGCGCCAGCAGCGGCGCGGAGTAGTCCGGCTCGCCCTCGGCGTCCAGGCGGTACCAGACCGGGAAGGGGACGCCGAAGAACCGCTGGCGGCTGACCAGCCAGTCGCCGTTGAGGCCCTCGACCCAGTTCTCGTAGCGGTGCCGCATGTGCTCGGGCACCCACTGGATCTCCCGGCCGCGCTCGACGAGCGCCGCGCGCAGGTCGGCGTCCCGGCCGCCGTTGCGGATGTACCACTGCCGGGTGGTGACGATCTCCAGCGGGCGCTCGCCCTTCTCGAAGAACTTCACCGGGTGGGTGATCGGCTTGGGGTCGCCGACCAGGTCGCCGGACTCGCGCAGCAGCTCCACGATGCGGGCCTGCGCGCTGAAGGAGGTCTTGCCGGCCAGCTCGGCGTAGACGTCGGCGGGCACGTCGGCCGGCGGCTCGGCGACGAAGCGGCCGTCCCAGCCGATGACGGCGCGGGTCGGCAGCTGCAGCTCCCGCCACCAGGTGACGTCGTTGAGGTCGCCGAAGGTGCAGATCATCGCGATGCCCGAGCCCTTGTCCGGCTCGGCCAGCCGGTGCGCGACCACGGGGACCTCGACGCCGAACAGCGGCGTCCGGACGGTCTTCCCGAACAGCGGCTGGTACCGCTCGTCGTCGGGGTGCGCGACCAGGGCGACGCAGGCCGGCAGCAGCTCCGGCCGGGTGGTCTCGATGAACACCGGGCCCTCGGGGCCGGCGAAGGCGATCCGGTGGTAGGCCCCGGGGCGCTCCCGGTCCTCCAGCTCGGCCTGGGCGACCGCCGTGCGGAAGGTGACGTCCCAGAGGGTCGGCGCCTCCTGGGCGTAGGCCTCGCCGCGGGCCAGGTTGTGCAGGAACATCCGCTGCGCGGTGGCGCGGGAGGTCTCCGAGATCGTCCGGTAGACCCCCGACCAGTCGACCGAGAGGCCGACCCGGCGCCAGAGCTTCTCGAACTCCGCCTCGTCGACGGCGGTCAGCCGCTCGCACAGCTCGACGAAGTTGCGCCGGGAGATCGGCAGCTGGTCCTTGCCCGGCTTCTCCGGGGGCTGGAAGCCCTCGTCGTAGGGGAGCGAGGGGTCGCAGCGGACGCCGTAGAAGTTCTGCACCCGGCGCTCGGTCGGCAGGCCGTTGTCGTCCCAGCCCATCGGGTAGAAGACGTGCTTGCCGCGCATCCGCTGGTAGCGGGCGACGATGTCGGTGTGGGTGTAGCTGAACACGTGGCCGACGTGCAGCGACCCGCTCGCCGTGGGCGGCGGGGTGTCGATCGCGTAGGTCTCCGAGCGCGGGGCGGCGAGCGCGGCGGCCCGGTCGAAGGCGTAGGTGTCGCCCTCGGCCCAGCGGGTGACCCACTTGTCCTCGAGGCCGTCGAGGGTGGGCTTCTCGGGTACGACGGCCCCGACTCCCGGGGCCGTGCTCTCCAGGGCTGAGGTGTCGGCTGCCATGACTGGCATCCTAGGAGCGGTGAGCACCTCCCTTTCCCGTGACCTGGCCAGGGTCGAGCAGGCGCTCCTGTCGCGGTGGCCGGAGAACCGGCTGGAACCGTCCCTGACCCGCATCTCCGCGCTCGTCGACCTGCTCGGCTCGCCGCAGCGCGCGTTCCCCGTCGTCCAGGTGACCGGCACCAACGGCAAGACGACGACGGCGCGGATGATCGACGAGCTGCTGCGCGGCTTCGGCCTGCGCGTCGGCCGCTTCACCAGCCCGCACCTGGAGGAGCTGCGCGAGCGGATCGTGCTCGACGGCGAGCCGCTGCCGGCCGACCGGTTCGTCGAGGTCTTCGACGACGTCGCGCCCTACGTGCAGCTGGTCGACGCCGGCAGCGACGTGCCGATGTCGTTCTTCGAGGTGATGGTGACGATGGCCTACGCCGCCTTCGCCGAGGCCCCGGTCGACGTCGCGGTCATCGAGGTCGGCATGGGCGGCACCTGGGACGCGACCAACGTCGCCGACGCCCGGGTCGCCGTGGTCACCCCGGTGTCGCTGGACCACGCCGAGTACCTCGGCCCCGACGTCGCCAGCATCGCCACCGAGAAGTCCGGGATCATCAAGCCCGCGCCGCCGACCGAGGAGGGCCTGCCCGGCGTCGACGTCGTCGCGGTGCTCGCCCACCAGCCGCCCGGCGCGCTGGAGGCGCTGGTGCGCCGGGCCATCGAGGTCGACGCGACGGTGGCCCGCGAGGGCACCGAGTTCGGCGTGCTGGAGCGCCGGGTCGCCGTCGGCGGCCAGCAGGTCCGGCTGCAGGGGCTGGGCGGGGAGTACGACGAGGTGTTCCTGCCGTTGTTCGGCGCCCACCAGGCGCAGAACGCGGCGGTGGCGCTGGCCGCGGTGGAGGCGTTCCTGGGGGCGGGGTCGGCCACCGGGCCGGTCGCGCAGGACGTCGTCCGGGAGTCCTTCGCCGCCGTGCGCTCGCCGGGGCGGCTGGAGCGGGTGCGCAGCTCGCCGGCGGTGCTCGTCGACGCCGCGCACAACCCGGCCGGCATGGCCGTGACGGTGGCGGCGGTGCGCGAGTCCTTCGACTTCACCCGGCTCGTCGGCGTCGTGGCCTGCGTGCAGGGCAAGGACGTCAGCGGGATGCTCGCCGAGCTCGAGGGGCTGTGCGCCGAGCTGGTGGTCACCCAGAACAGCTCGCCGCGGTCGATCCCGGCCGACGAGCTCGGCGCCCTGGCGGTCGACGTCTTCGGTGCCGACCGGGTCAGCGTCCACCCGCGGCTCTCCGACGCCGTCGAGGCGGCCATCGAGCTGGCCGAGGCCGGCCCGGACGACGCCCTGGGCGGGTCCGGCGTGCTGGTCACCGGCAGCGTGATCACCGCGGGGGAGGCCCGGACCCTGCTGTCCGGCACCCGCTCGTGACGGCACCGGACCCGGTCCGGGCCGGGCGGGCGCTGGGCGGCGCGGCGGCGGCGATCCTGCTGCTGGAGGGGATCGCCGTGCTGTTCGTGCCGCGCGGCATCGCGCAGAGCGGCGACGGGCTGACCGGCTTCCGGCTGACCGTGCTCATCGTGCTGGCCGTGCTGCTCATCCTGGCCAGCGGTGTGCAGCGCCGCCCGCAGGGGCTGGTGGTCGGCACCGTGCTGCAGGTGCCGCTGCTGCTCACCGGCTTCCTCGGCTCGGCGATGTGGCTGGTCGGCGGGGTCTTCGTGCTGATCTGGGCCTACCTGCTGCAGGTCCGTAAGGACCTGCTGGGCAGCCCGTTCGGCCCGCCGCCGGCGCCGCCCGCCGGCTGAGCCCCAGGTTCACCCGCACGGGGGGCGCGGCGGGGGCGGCCTCGGTGCACCCTGAGCCCCACACGTTGTGTGACTCGCCTGTGGCAGGCAGTCACCGGAGGCAGGGGGAGCACCATGGCCGACCACAGCCGTTGCTGCGCGCGGAAGCACGAGCCCGCCAGGAGGGCCGGCGGCGCCGTCGCGGCCGACGAGAAGGTCGGGTCGATCGGCTACACGATCGCCGAGTACGCCCACCGGGTCCGCTACCAGCTCCACGACGACCTGGTCGAGCGGCACGCCCGCGAGCTGCACCAGCGCAGCAGCTACGACTGCTGGAACGGCCTCAGCGACCGCGACCAGGAGCTGTGGCGGCACATGGCGCGGCTGGACCTGTCCCACCGCTAGGCCACCTCGGGCTCCCCGCCGGCCCGTTCCTGCAGCGAGCCGGCGTCGGTGCCCAGTTGGGCGAGGACCCGGGTGACCGTCGGGTCGCCCACCGCCAGGACGCCGAGCAGCACGTGCCCGCTGTCCAGTCGGCGCTCCTTGCGCCGCAGGGCCGCCCGCAGCGACTCCTGCAGCGCCCGCTTGCTGCCGTCGGCGAAGGGGAGGTGCCCGCCGGTCGGCCGGCGGCCCCGGTCGAGGGCGCCGGCGCCGAAGACCGCCTCGGCCGAGGCGCGCACCTGGGCCAGGTCGACCCCGAGGGCGGCGAGGGCGGCGGGGTCCAGCGGGTCGCCGACCGCGGCCGCCACGGGCGCGAGCCGGTCGTGGTCGACCCCGGCCGCCCGCAGCGCCGTCCCGCCCCGGCTGGGGTCGCGGGTCAGCGCCAGCAGCAGGTGGACCGGGTCGACCCGCTCGGCCCGGAGCTCCCGGGCCTCCTCCTGGGCGAGGACGACGGCGCGGCGTGCCTCGTCGGTGAAGCGCTCGAACACGTCAGCGGTCCCTTCTCGAGGTGGCGTGCTTCTTGTGGACGGCCTGCTTGCTCACGCCGAGCGCGTCGGCGATCTGCTGCCAGGACCAGCCGCGGCCCCGGGCGTTGGACACCTGGAGCACCTCGAGCCGGTCGGCCAGGTCGCGCAGCGCCCGGATGGCGCGCAGCCCGGTGTCCGGGTCGTCGGCCGCGGCGGCGGTGGTGACGTCGGTGGGGGATGCCATGCCGTCAACGTAGGTTGACGCCGTCCTCCTGTCAACTCATGTTGACGACGGGGGTCCCGTACGCTCCCCGCCGTGTCTGCACCCACCGCTGAACGCTCCCTCGTCCTGGTCAAGCCCGACGGCGTCGCCCGCGGCCTCGTCGGCCAGGTCGTCGCCCGGCTCGAGGCCAAGGGCCTCCGCCTGGTCGCCGCCGAGCTGCGCACCCTGACCGTCGAGGTCGCCGAGGAGCACTACGGCGAGCACCGCGAGCGCCCGTTCTTCGGCTCGCTGGTCGAGTTCATCACCAGCGGCCCGCTGCTCGCCCTGGTCGTCGAGGGCCCGCGCGCCATCGAGGCGTTCCGCGCGCTGGCCGGCGCCACCGACCCGGTGAAGGCCGCCCCCGGCACCATCCGCGGCGACTTCGCCCTCGAGGTGCAGAACAACATCGTGCACGGCTCGGACTCGCCCGAGTCCGCCGCCCGCGAGATCGCGCTCTTCTTCCCCGGCCTCGGCTAGTCCGACGGCGGGGCCCTGCACCGGGGTCCCGCCGTCTACCCTGGACCGGTCATGACTGTGGACTCGCTCTACCCCCAGCTCGAGCCGTTGCTCGCCCAGGTGCAGAAGCCCATCCAGTACGTGGGCGGTGAGCTCAACGCCCAGGTGAAGCCGTGGGACGACGTCCCCGTGCACTGGGCGCTGATGTACCCCGACGCCTACGAGGTGGGCCTGCCCAACCAGGGCCTCATGATCCTCTACGAGGTGCTCAACGAGCGCCCGGACGCCCTGGCCGAGCGCACCTACGCCGTCTGGCCCGACCTCGCCGGGCTGATGCGTGAGCACGGTGTCGGCCAGTTCACCGTCGACGCGCACCGCCCGGTGCGCGCGTTCGACCTGCTGGGCGTCAGCTTCGCCACCGAGCTCGGCTACACCAACCTGCTCGAGGCCCTCGACCTCGCCGGCGTCCCGCTGCACGCGGTCGACCGCGACGAGACCCACCCGGTCGTGGTGGCCGGTGGGCACGCCGCGTTCAACCCCGAGCCGGTCGCCGACTTCGTCGACTGCGCCGTCCTCGGTGACGGCGAGCAGGTCGTCGGTGACATCACCGACGTCGTCGCCGCGTGGAAGGCCGAGGGCCGCCCCGGCGGGCGGGTCGAGCTGCTCGCCCGGCTGGCCCGGGTCGACGGCGTCTACGTCCCGCGCTTCTACGCCGTCAGCTACGCCGCCGACGGGACGATCGCCGAGGTGCTGCGCACCCGGGACGACGTCCCGGCGCGGGTCGGCAAGCGCACGGTGATGGACCTGGACGAGTGGCCCTACCCCAAGCAGCCGCTGGTACCGCTCGCGGAGAGCGTGCACGAGCGGATGAGCGTGGAGATCTTCCGCGGCTGCACCCGCGGCTGCCGGTTCTGCCAGGCCGGGATGATCACCCGCCCGGTGCGCGAGCGGACCATCACCGGCATCGGCTCCATGGTCGACGCCGGCCTCAAGGCGACCGGCTACGAAGAGGTCGGGCTGCTGTCGCTGTCCAGCGCCGACCACTCCGAGATCGGCCAGCTGGCCAAGGAGCTGGCCGACCGGTACGAGGGCACGAACACCGGGCTGAGCCTGCCCAGCACCCGGGTCGACGCCTTCAACGTCACGCTGGCCAACGAGCTGTCCCGCAACGGCCGCCGCTCCGGGCTGACCTTCGCCCCCGAGGGCGGCAGCGAGCGCATCCGGCGGGTGATCAACAAGACCGTGTCCAAGGAGGACCTGGTCCGCACGGTCACCACCGCCTACGCCAACGGCTGGCGGCAGGTGAAGCTCTACTTCATGTGCGGTCTGCCCACCGAGACCGACGCGGACGTGCTGGAGATCGCCGAGCTGGCGGTCGAGGTCATCCGGGCCGGCCGGGAGGCCAGCGGCACCAAGGACATCCGCTGCACCGTCTCCATCGGTGGCTTCGTGCCCAAGCCGCACACCCCGTTCCAGTGGGCCGCGCAGGCCAGCGCCGAGACGATCGACCACCGGCTGCGGATCCTGCGCGAGGCGATCAACAGCGACCGGCGGATCGGCCGCTCCATCGGGCTGCGCTACCACGACGGCAAGCCCGGCGTGATCGAGGGCCTGCTCTCCCGCGGCGACCGCCGCGTCGGGAAGGTCATCGAGCGGGTGTGGCGCGACGGCGGCCACTTCGACGGCTGGAGCGAGCACTTCTCCTACGACCGGTGGCGGACCGCCGCGACCGAGGAGCTCGGCGCCTTCGGGCTGGACCTGGACTGGTACACCACCCGGGAGCGGACCGAGCACGAGGTGCTGCCCTGGGACCACCTGGACTCCGGGCTGGACAAGGAATGGCTCTGGGAGGACTGGCAGGACGCGATCTCCGAGGACGAGGTCGGGGACTGCCGGTGGACCGGCTGCTACGACTGCGGCGTCTGCCCGACCATGGGCACCGAGATCCAGATCGGCCCCACCGGCCGGAGCCTTCTCCCGCTCATCGTGGTCCGCTGATGGCCCGGCAGCCCGACGGGCCCCCGCCGCCGCCGACCGTGCAGAAGCTGCGGCTGCGCTACACCAAGCGCGGCCCGCTGCGGTTCGCCTCGCACCGCGACCTGGCCCGGGCCCTGGAGCGCGCGCTGCGCCGGGCCCAGGTGCCGATGGCCTTCTCCGCCGGTTTCAGCCCGCACCCGAAGATCTCCTACATGGGGGCGGCGCCGACCGGCGCGGCCTCGGAGGCGGAGTACTTCGAGATCGGGCTGTCCGCCCGGCGCGACCCCGAGCAGGTGCGCGCCGCGCTGGACGCCTCGCTGCCGCCGGGGATCGACGTCCTGGAGTGCGTCGAGGCGGTCGAGGGCAGCGGGTCGCTGGCCGACCGGCTGGACGCCACCCGCTGGCGGATCGACCTGCCCGGGGTGGACGCCGACGAGCTGTCGGCCGCCGTCCGGGAGCTGCTTTCACGCGAGGCGGTGATGGTCACCAAGCGCACCAAGAACGGCACCCGGGACGTCGATGCGCGGGCCGCCGTCGTCCGCGCGGCGGTGGCCGTGGAGGCAGGTTGTGCCATACTGCACGTGGTCGTACGGCAGCTCACGCCGACCGTCCGACCGGATGACGTGATGGCCGCTCTGGCTGCCGTCGCCGACCTGCGCCCGCCGTTGCCCATCCGGGCCGTGCGTGAGGCGCAGGGCCGGCTCGACGACAGCGGTGAGGTCGCCGATCCGCTGGGACCCGATCGTGCGGTGCGCTCCTGCTGCCAGGAGGAGCGCGCGCAGGTCTGAACCGGCGGAGCCGGACGCCGGGCGTCGTCCGCGACACGTCTGCCAGCCGTGACGCGCCGTACCACCCCGATCTTGCCCGCCCCGCACCACCCGCGTTCCGCACGCTGCACCACCGGGCCCCAGCCGCACCGGCCGGGGCGCGGACCCAGACTTCGCGAGAAGGGCGCCGTCGCACCTCGCGGCCCGCCCGACCCGCCTGACCCGCGTCCCTGCGCGGCCGCCTGTCGGAGACGACCGGCGCCCGGGGACGCACAGGAGGCGAGCCCTCAGTGGCCGACCGCACCGACGACGACACCCCCGCGACCGACGGGGCCCCGGCTCCCGAGCAGTCGCCCGCACCCGAGACCGGCGGGCTCGAGCAGACCCCCGCCGACCCGCCCGCCGAACCCACCGGCGCCGTGCTGCCCGAGGACGACGAGGAGGAGACCGACGGCGCCGCCGAGGCCGCCGCCGCGCTCCTCGCTGCCGGGGGCCCGCTCGTGCCGGAGCGCAACCCGGTCGACGACCGCACCCCGGCGCCCGAGTCGGAGCCGGGGCTGCCCCGCTTCGGCGCCCAGTTCAGCTCCCCGGAGCCGACCACCGTCACCGCCCGGCCCCGCCGCCGGGCCACCCGGCCGTCGCTGTCGGCCGACCCGGACCCGGTGGAGCCGGCTCCGGCCCCGGTCGCCCCGCCGGCCCCCGCGTTCATCACCTTCGTGGCCCCCGAGCCCGACGCCGCGCCCCCGCCGCGCCGGCGCAGCCGTCGCCCCGCGGAGTCCCCGGCCGAGCCGGAGGAGCCCGCCGAGGCCACCGCCGAGGTCGACGACCGCGAGACCGAGCCGGCCCGGCCGCGCGGCCGCGGCCGCAGCCGCCGCCGTCCCGCCGAGGAGGCCGTGGCCGAGCCGGTCGAGGACGCCGACGTGGCCGACGTCGCCGATGTGGCCGAGGTCGACGACCGCGACCTCACCGACGCCGACGACACCGACGACCGCGACGACGAGGACGGCGGCAGCTCCGGCAGCCGCCGCCGCCGCCGCGGGCGCCGCGGCCGCGGCCGGGGCCGCAGCGAGGACTCCGGCGACGCCGGGGACGACACCGACGAGGACACCGAGGCGCCGGTCGCCGGCACCGCGGACACCGACGAGGAGTCCGAGGACGGCTCCGACGCCGACAGCGACGAGGACAGCGACGACGAGGGCGCCGAGGCCGGTCAGGGCTCCAGCACCCGCCGCCGCCGGCGTCGCCGCCGCCGCGGCAGCAGCGGCGAGAGCGCCGCGGACGAGACCACCGACGACGACGACCGCCCGGAGCGCGCCGGCCGCAACGGCCGGACCTCCAGCGACGACGACGTCCGCGGGGTCGCCGGGTCCACCCGGCTGGAGGCCAAGCGCCAGCGGCGCCGCGAGGGCCGGGACGGTGGCCGCCGCCGCGCCCCGATCCTGTCCGAGTCGGAGTTCCTGGCCCGCCGCGAGGCCGTCGACCGCGCCATGGTCATCCGCCAGCAGGGCGAGCGCACCCAGATCGCCGTCCTCGAGGACGACGTGCTGGTCGAGCACTACGTGACCCAGACGCAGGCGACCTCGTTCGCCGGCAACGTCTACCTCGGCCGGGTGCAGAACGTGCTGCCCAGCATGGAGGCCGCCTTCGTCGACATCGGCAAGGGCCGCAACGCCGTCCTCTACGCCGGTGAGGTCAACTGGGACGCCGCCGGCCTGTCCGGCAAGCAGCGCTCGATCGAGACCGCGCTGAAGAGCGGGGACAAGGTCCTGGTCCAGGTGACCAAGGACCCGATCGGGCACAAGGGCGCCCGGCTCACCCAGCAGGTCAACCTGCCCGGCCGCTTCCTGGTCTACGTGCCCGGCGGCTCGATGACCGGCATCAGCCGCAAGCTCCCGGACAAGGAGCGCACCCGGCTCAAGGACATCCTCAAGAAGATCGTCCCGGACGACGCCGGTGTGATCATCCGGACCGCCGCGGAGGGCGCCTCGGAGGAGGAGCTCACCCGCGACGTGGCCCGGCTGCAGGCGCAGTGGGAGGTCATCCAGACCAAGGCCGCCTCCACCAGCAACGCTCCCACGCTGCTCTACGGCGAGCCCGACCTGGCGATCCGGGTGATCCGCGACGTCTTCAACGAGGACTTCAAGCGGCTCGTCGTCCAGGGCGACGACGCCTGGGACACCGTTGAGGCCTACGTCGCGCACGTCTCCCCGGAGCTGTCCGAGCGGCTGCAGCGCTACGCCGGCACCGGCGACGTCTTCCGCGACCTGCGGATCGACGAGCAGCTGATGAAGGCCCTGGACCGCAAGGTCTGGCTGCCCTCCGGTGGCTCGCTGGTGATCGACCGCACCGAGGCGATGACCGTCGTCGACGTCAACACCGGCAAGTTCGTCGGCTCCGGGGGCAACCTCGAGCAGACCGTCACCCGCAACAACATCGAGGCCGCCGAGGAGATCGTCCGCCAGCTCCGGCTGCGCGACATCGGCGGGATCATCGTCATCGACTTCATCGACATGGTCCTGGAGAGCAACCGCGACCTCGTGCTGCGGCGGCTCACCGAGTGTCTGGGCCGGGACCGGACCAAGCACCAGGTCGCCGAGGTCACCTCGCTGGGCCTGGTGCAGATGACCCGCAAGCGGGTCGGCCAGGGCCTGCTCGAGGTCTTCTCCGAGCCCTGCGAGCACTGCCGCGGTCGCGGCGTGCTGGTGCACCTGGACCCGGTCGAGGACAAGAAGCGCTCCGGCGGCAACGGGAACGGCGGGCACCCCGGCGGCGGCCGCAACCGCGACCAGGGCCCGGCCAAGGACTCCGGTGGGCGCGGCGACCAGCCGCGCCACGAGGTCGCGGAGACCGTCGAGACCCCGGCCGAGCAGCCGGTGGACGCCGAGGCGGCCGAGCCCGCCGAGCAGGGCACCGGCGAGGGCCGCGGTGGCCGGCGCAGCCGGGACGCCGCGGTCGCGGCCAGTCCGGTGAGGCCCGCGCGGCCGAGGACGCCGCCGTGCTCGCCGCGGCGGGCGACACCGAGGACACCGACCAGGCTCCCGTCGCGGAGGCCCCTGTCGACGAGGCTCCTGCCGAGGAGGCTCCCGTCGAGGAGACCGCCGACGAGGTCGTCGCGGCGGAGCCGGTCGAGGTGCCGGACGTCGAGGTGACGGACGTCGAGTCGCCGGTGGTCGCGGAGGAGCCGACGCCCGACACGGTGCTCGCCGCGGCGCTCACCGGCGCCCCGGAGAGCCCTGCCGCCGCCCCGGTCGAGGAGACCACGGCGGAGCCGGTGGCCGAGGCCCCGCCGGCGGTGGTGGTCGCGCCGCAGGCGGTCGCCGAGCCGGTGGCCGAGGACGCCCCGCCGGTGGCCCGACCGCGCCGCCGCCGGGCGGCGTCCCGCCCTGCCGGCCCCCCTACCTGAGGGGTCCCGCCCACGTTCGACCCGGCGTCCCCGGCTCGGGTACGCTGGTCGGGTTGCCGCGGGACGACAGGCCGCCTCAAGGTGGATCCGTCGGCCGGCAGCCCGTCCAGCACTCGGCCCGCCCGGTGCGCGCAGGACACAGTGCTGGACCTGAAGAGAACCGATCGAGGAGTCAGTGGTGTACGCAGTCGTCAAGGCCGGTGGAACGCAGCACAAGGTGGGTGTCGGTGACACGTTCACCGTCAACCGCTTGAGCGGGGTGGCCGGTGACACCGTCACCCTCCCTGCCATCCTGCTGGTCGACGGCGACACCGTCACGACCGATGCGCAGGCGCTCGCGGGCGTGACCGTGACCGGCGAGATCGTCGAGCACGGCAAGGGCCCGAAGATCCACATCCACAAGTTCAAGAACAAGACGGGCTACCACAAGCGGCAGGGGCACCGTCAGCCCCTGACCAGCGTCGTGGTCCGCGACATCACGAAGGGCTGACGACGACATGGCACACAAGAAGGGCGCATCGTCGTCCCGCAACGGCCGCGACTCGAACGCCCAGCGCCTCGGCGTGAAGCGCTTCGGTGGCCAGGTCGTCAAGGCCGGCGAGATCATCGTCCGCCAGCGCGGCACCCACTTCCACCCCGGCCTGGGTGTCGGCCGCGGCAAGGACGACACGCTGTTCGCGCTGGTCCCGGGTGCGGTGACCTTCGGGTTCCGCCGTGGGCGCCGCGAGGTCACCATCGCCGCCGTCCCGGCGCGCGAGACCGTCTCCGCGTAGCACCACCAGCAGTTCTCACGGGGTGGCGGCGCCGATCTGGCGCCGCCACCCCGTTTCCATTCACCCAGTCCGGCCGTAGTGCAGAGAGGCGGCGACCATGGCCGCTTTCGTCGACCGTGTGACGGTCCACGTGGCCGCAGGGAACGGGGCCCACGGGGTCAGTTCCGTCCACCGCGAGAAGTTCAAGCCGCTCGGCGGCCCCGACGGGGGCAACGGCGGGGACGGCGGGGACGTCGTCCTCGAGGTCGACCCGAACGTCCACACGCTGCTGGACTTCCACCACTCGCCGCACCAGAAGGCCGCCAACGGCAAGCAGGCCGCCGGCGACTACAAGAACGGCGGGCGCGGTGAGGACCGCGTGCTCCGGGTCCCGCCGGGCACCGTGGTCACCATCGACGGCGAGCAGGTCGCCGACCTGATGGGCGCCGGCACCCGGGTGGTCATCGCGCACGGCGGCAAGGGCGGGCTCGGCAACGCCGCGCTGGCCAACTCCCGGCGCAAGGCCCCCGGCTTCGCGCTGCTGGGCGAGCCCGGCGAGGCCGTCGACGTCGTCCTGGAGCTCAAGAGCATCGCCGACGTCGGCCTGGTCGGGTACCCGTCGGCCGGCAAGTCCTCGCTGGTCGCGGCGATGTCCGCGGCCCGGCCGAAGATCGCCGACTACCCCTTCACCACCCTGGTGCCGCAGCTGGGCGTGGTCCGCGCCGGCGACGTCACCTACACGATGGCCGACGTCCCCGGGCTCATCCCCGGCGCCTCCACCGGCAAGGGACTGGGCCTGCAGTTCCTCCGGCACGTCGAGCGCTGCGCCGTCCTGGTGCACGTGGTCGACATGGCCACCATGGAGCCCGGGCGCGACCCGGAGAGCGACATCGACGCGCTCGAGCACGAGCTGCGCGAGTACGGCGGCGACGAGCTCGACCTGGTCGGCCGGCTGAAGATCGCCGTGCTGAACAAGATCGACGTCCCGGACGCCCGCGAGCTGGTCGACCTGGTCCGCACCACGCTGGAGCAGCGCGGCCTGCAGGTCTTCCCGATCAGCGTCGCCACCCACGAGGGCCTCGACGCCCTGGGCTTCGCGCTGGCCCGCGAGGTCGAGCAGTACCGGGCCTCGCTGCCCGAGGTCGAGCCGGTGCGGATCACCCTGACCCCGCGCGCCGTCGACGACGGCGGCTTCACCGTCGAGCCCGACCCGCGCACCGACGGCTGGCTGGTCCGCGGCAAGCGGCCCGAGCGCTGGATCCGGCAGACCGACTTCTCCAACGACGAGGCCGTCGGCTACCTCGCCGACCGGCTCAACCGGCTCGGCGTGGAGGAGGGGCTGGCCAAGGCCGGCGCCGTCCCCGGCGACGCGATCACCGTCGGCGACGTCACCTTCGACTGGGAGCCGACGCTGCCGGCCGGCACGCTCACCGTCGAGGAGACCGCGGGCCTGGGCGGCCGCGGCACCGACGTGCGGCTGGAGACCAACACCCGGCCCCGCGCCGAGGACCGGCTGGCGGCCAAGAAGGCCCGCCGGCTGCCGCACGAGCTGGCCGACGAGGACGGCTGGATCGACACCCGGCTGCTCGAGGACGACGCCGACCGGTGAGCACGCGGGCAGACGTCGCCGCCGCCCCCGGGTGGTGGTCAAGGTGGGCTCCTCGTCGCTGACGACGCTGCCCGGCGGGCTGGACGTCGACCGGCTGCGCGCGCTGGTCGACGTCCTCGGCGCGCTGCGGGCCGCCGGCCGGCAGGTCGTGCTGGTCAGCTCCGGTGCGATCGCCGCCGGCCTGGCGCCGCTGTCGCTGACCGGCCGGCCCCGGGACCTCGCCACCGCGCAGGCCGCGGCCAGCGTCGGGCAGCTGCGGCTGGTGCAGACCTACGCCGACGCCTTCGCCGCGCACGGGGTCACCGTCGGGCAGGTGCTGCTGACCGCCGACGACCTGACCCGGCGCAGCCACTACCGCAACGCCTCGCAGACCATCGAGCGGCTGCTGGCGCTGGGCGTGCTGCCGATCGTCAACGAGAACGACACGGTCGCCACCGAGGAGATCCGGTTCGGCGACAACGACCGGCTGGCCGCGCTGGTGGCCCACGTGGCCGTGGCCGACGCCCTGGTCCTGCTCTCCGACGTCGACGGCGTCTACGACGGCGACCCGCGCACCGGCCCGGCGCAGCTGATCGACACCGTCCGCGGCCCCGAGGACCTCGCCGCGGTCGCGCTCGGCTCGGCCAGCCGCAACGGCGTCGGCACCGGCGGCATGGCCACCAAGGTCGAGGCGGCGCTGATCGCGTCCGGCGCCGGGGTGCCCGTGGTCGTCGCCTCCACCCCGCAGGCGGCGGCCGCGCTGGCCGGCGAGCGGGTGGGCACGCTGTTCGCCGCCCGCGGACGCCGTCCCTCCGCCCGGCAGTTCTGGCTGCGCTACGCCAGCCGCCCGCGCGGCCGGGTGCTGCTCGACGAGGGCGCGGTCCGTGCGGTGCGCGAGCGGCACGCCTCGCTGCTGGCCGCCGGCGTCACCGGCTCGACCGGGGACTTCCTCGCCGACGACCCGGTGGAGCTGGTCGGCCCGGACGGCGTGGTCGTCGCCCGCGGCCTGGTCGCCTACGACGCCCGGGAGCTGCCGGCCCTGCTCGGCCGCAAGACCGCGGACCTGGACCCCGAGCACCGGCGCGAGGTCGTGCACCGCGACGAGATGGTGCTGGTCAGCCGCCGTTTCGCGGGCTGAGAGACTGGACCCGTGACTGTTCGTCCGATCCGCGAACTCGGTGACCCCGTCCTGCGCACCCCGGCCGACCCGGTCCGGGAGTTCGGCAAGGACCTGGCCGCCCTGGTGCGCGACCTCGAGGAGACCGTCGACCACCCCGGCCGGGCCGGGCTCGCCGCGACGCAGATCGGGGTCGGCCTGCGGGTCTTCTCCTACAACGTCGACGGCGTCATCGGGCACCTGGTGAACCCGGTGATCACCGAGCGCTCCGAGGAGACCCAGGACGACGACGAGGGCTGCCTGTCCATCCCCGGCCTCTACGCGCCGACCGTGCGGGCGATGCACTGCGCCGCCGAGGGCCTCGACGTCCACGGCGAGCCGCTGCGGATCGAGGGCAGCGGGCTGCTGGCGCGCTGCCTGCAGCACGAGGTCGACCACCTGGACGGCAAGCTGTTCGTCGACCGGCTGACCGGCGAGACCCGCAAGCGGGTGCTCCGCGCCCTGCGCGCCTGATGGCGTTCGAGCCGGTCACGCTGGCCGGGGACGTCGTCACGCTGGAGCCGCTGCGCCGCGAGCACGTGAGCGCCCTGGCCACCGCCGCCGCCGACGGCCGGCTCTGGGAGCTCTGGTACACCTCCGTGCCCACCCGCGAGGGCATGGCCGCCGACGTCGACGCGCGGCTCGCCCTGCAGGACGCCGGCGCGATGCTGCCGTTCACCGTGCGCCGCAACGACACCGGCGCCGTGGTCGGGGCGACCACCTACTGCAACGTCGACGTCGAGACCCCGCGGCTGGAGATCGGCTACACCTGGACGGCGGCCTCGGCCCAGCGCAGCGGGGTCAACACCGAGAGCAAGCTGCTGCTGCTCGGGCACGCCTTCGAGGTGCTCGGCTGCCTGGCGGTCGAGTTCCGCACCCACTGGCACAACACCCAGTCGCGCACGGCGATCGCCGCGCTCGGCGCCAAGCAGGACGGCGTGCTGCGCAACCACCGACGCCAGCCCGACGGCTCGCTGCGGGACACCGTCGTCTTCTCGATCACCGACGCGGAGTGGCCCGCCGTCCGCAACCGGCTGCGCCACCGCCTCGCCCGCCACCAGGCATAGGTACCAATACCTGCGTTCCCGGCGCCAGGACGCCGGTATTGGTACCTATGCCTAGGCCGGCGCCCGCGTAACCTCGGGGCGTGTCCGCCGACGACTTCCCGCTGATCGGGGCCGCCGCCGCGCGCGCCCGCGAGGCCGCCCGCGTGCTGCGCACCCTGCCCACCGAGACCAAGGACGCCGCGCTCGTGGCGATGGCGGAGGCGCTGCTCGAACGAGCCGACGAGGTGCTGGCCGCCAACGCCGCCGACGTCGAGGCGGCTGCCGCCGACGGGACGCCGGAGTCGGTGCTCGACCGGCTGCGGCTGACCCCGGCGCGGGTGTCCGGGGTCGCCGACGCGCTGCGCCAGCTGGTCGCCCTGCCCGACCCGGTGGGCGACGTCGTCCGCGGGTCGACGCTGGCCAACGGCCTGCAGCTGCGCCAGGTCCGGGTGCCGCTGGGCGTCGTGGGCATCGTCTACGAGGCCCGGCCGAACGTGACCGTGGACGCGGCGGGGCTGTGCCTCAAGAGCGGCAACGCGGCGCTGCTGCGCGGGTCGGCCTCCGCGCACCGCACGAACACCGCCCTGGTCGCCGTCCTCACCGAGGCCGCGGAGAAGGCCGGGCTGCCGGCCGGGTCGGTCGCGCTGCTGCCGGCCGACCGGGCGTCGGTGGGGGAGCTGCTGAACGCCCGCGGCCTGGTCGACGTGGTCATCCCGCGCGGCGGCGCCTCGCTGATCCAGCGGGTGGTCACCGAGTCGCGGGTGCCGGTGATCGAGACCGGCGTCGGCAACTGCCACGTCTACGTCGACGCCTCGGCCGACCCGGCGATGGCCGAGGCGATCGTCCTGAACTCCAAGACCCACCGGGTGAGCGTCTGCAACTCCGCCGAGACGCTGCTCGTGCACCGCGACGTCGCGTTCCTGCCGCGGCTGCTCACCGCGCTCGCCGAGGCCGGCGTGACGTTGCACGGCGACGACGCCGCCCGCGCCGCCCACGACGGGGTGCTGCCGGCGACGGACGAGGACTGGGCGACCGAGTACCTGTCGCTGGACATGGCGGTGCGGGTGGTCGACGACCTCCCCGGCGCGCTGGACCACATCAGCCGGTGGGGCAGCGGGCACTCCGAGGCCATCGTCGCCGACTCCGCCCGCGCGATCGCCGACTTCACCGCCGGGGTCGACGCCGCCGCCGTGCTGGTCAACGCCTCCACCCGGTTCACCGACGGCGGCGAGTTCGGCTTCGGTGCCGAGATCGGCATCTCCACCCAGAAGCTGCACGCCCGGGGGCCGCTCGGGCTGCCGGAGCTCACCTCCACCACCTACGTCGTCACCGGCAGCGGCCACACCCGCTGACGCCGGCCGCCGTCCCCCGAAGGAGCCGCATGTCCCGCACGCCCACCCACGCCGCCCAGTTCGCCGACGTGGCGGACGTGACGACGCGGCTGTCGGCCGCGGGGTACCTGCCCGACCACCAGATCGCGACGACGGTCTTCCTCGCCGACCGGCTGGGCAAGCCGCTGCTCGTCGAGGGCCCGGCCGGGGTGGGCAAGACCGAGCTGGCCAAGGCGATGGCCACGGCCACCGGCGCGGAGCTGATCCGGCTGCAGTGCTACGAGGGGCTGGACGAGGCCCGGGCGCTGTACGAGTGGAACTACAAGAAGCAGCTGCTGCGGATCTCCGCGGCCGGTTCCGGGGGCGCGGACTGGGACACCGTCCACGACGACGTCTTCGGTGAGGAGTTCCTGCTCGCCCGGCCGCTGCTGACCGCCATCCGGCGCACCGAGCCGACCGTGCTGCTCATCGACGAGACCGACAAGGCCGACGTCGAGGTCGAGGGGCTGCTGCTGGAGGTGCTCAGCGACTTCCAGGTGACCATCCCGGAGCTGGGCACGATCACCGCCGTCCGCCGGCCGATGGTGGTGCTGACCTCCAACGCCACCCGCGAGCTGTCCGAGGCGCTCAAGCGGCGCTGCCTGTACCTGGCGCTGGACTACCCGAGTGCGGAGCGGGAGCGGGAGATCGTGCTGTCCCGGGTGCCCGAGCTCGCGCCGGCGCTGGCCGACCAGCTGGTGCGGACCGTGCGGGCGCTGCGGGCGCTGGAGCTGAAGAAGGCGCCGTCGATCTCCGAGACGCTGGACTGGGCGCAGACGCTGCTGGCGCTCGGGCTGGACACGCTGGACGAGTCGGCGATGCGCTCGACGCTCGGCGTCGTGCTCAAGCACGCCAGCGACCAGGTGCGGGCCGCCGCCGAGCTCCGGCTGAACTGATGTCCGCGCCGGTACCGCCCACCGCGGTGGAGCCCGGGGGGCTCGCCGGGCACCTGGACGGCTTCGTCCGCGCGGTCCGCGAGGCCGGGGTCCCGGTCGGGATCAGCCAGGCGGTGGACGCCGCCGAGGTGCTCACCGTCGTCGACCTGCTCGACCGGGAGCAGCTGCGGCACGGCCTGGCCGCGGTGCTGCTCCGGCGGGCCGCGCAGCGGCCGGCCTTCGACGTGCTGTTCGACCTGTGGTGGCCGCTGACCGACCGGCCGCTGCCCGAGGGCGACGAGGCGTCCGACGACCAGGCCGAGGACGGCGACGCCGCGGACGGCCCGCTGCCGGTGGGCGACCCGGGCGCGCTGACCGAGGCGATGCGCGCCGAGCTGCTGCGGCTGCTCACCGAGGGCGACCCGGAGGCGCTGCGCCGGTTCGCCCGGCTCGCCGTGGACCAGCTGGGCGCCGGGGCGCCCTCGCCGTCGGGGCAGTCGTTCTTCAGCTACCGCGTGCTGCGGGCGCTGTCGCCGGACACCCTGGTCGCCCAGCTGCTGGCCGGGCTGCTCGGCGACGCCGACCGCGGTGGGCTGGCCGAGCAGGTGGCCCGGCAGACCGCGAGGGAGCGGATCGCCGCGTTCCGGACCGCGGTCGAGGCCGAGGTGCGCCGCCGGACCGCCGCGGAGAAGGGGCGGGACAAGGTCGCCCGCAACGCCGTCCGGCCGCTGGCCGACCAGGTCGACTTCCTCCGCGCCCAGCAGTCCGACCTCGCCGAGCTGCGCCGGACCGTCGCGCCGCTGGCCCGCCGGCTGGCGGCCAAGCTCTCCGCCCGCCGGCGGCTGGGCCGGGAGGGGCGGCTGGACTTCCGGCGGACCGTGCGGGCCTCGCTGGCCACCGGTGGCATGCCGCTGGTGACCCACCACCGGCCCCGGGTGGTGCACAAGCCGGAGCTGGTCGTGCTGTGCGACGTCAGCGGCTCGGTCGCCGGGTTCAGCCACTTCACGCTGATGCTCGCCCAGGCGTTGCGGGAGCACTTCAGCGGCGTGCGGGCGTTCGCGTTCGTCGACTCGACCGACGAGGTCACCCGGTTCTTCACCCCGGGCGCCGACGTCGTCGACGCGATCGCCCGGATCGGCCGGGAGGCCGACGTCGTCGGCTTCGACGGGCACAGCGACTACGGCAACGCCCTAGAGGTCTTCGCGGAGCGGTGGCCCGGGGCCGTCGGACCGAAGACGTCGCTGCTGGTGCTCGGCGACGGGCGCACCAACTACCGCCAGCCCGGCCTGCCCACCCTGGCCGACCTGGTCCGGCGGTCGCGGTCGGCGCACTGGCTCAACCCCGAGCCGCGACGGCTGTGGGGGAGCGGCGACTCCGCCGCCGACCGCTACCGCGAGGTCATCCCGATGGTCGAGGTGCGCACCGCCGCCCAGCTCGCGGACTTCGTCACCACCCTCTGACCCCGGCAACGACCGGCGTGCCCAGGGCGACACGCCGATGGGATCGATGCCACCGTAGATCCTCCCGGCGGACCCGTGACCGGGACGGCATCGTCCCGTTGTCCCGGGCGGGACGGCAGCGCACCGACCCGCGGCGCCGGCCCCGGGTCGGCCCGCGGGGTGCTGCCGGCGACCGGCTGCACGGGGGAGCCGGTCGCCGGACGGACGCCGCTGCGGCCGCCCGGCACCCTGCCCCGGGTGCCCGGCCCGCTGGAGCCGATCGGTCCGCCGACCGGCTCCAGCGGCAACCGGGCTAGGCTCGACCGGTGGCAGGACGTCGGCTCGGGGTGATGGGTGGCACGTTCGACCCCGTCCACCACGGTCACCTGGTGGCGGCGAGCGAGGTCGCCGGGCTGTTCGGGCTCGACGAGGTGGTGTTCGTCCCGACCGGCGCACCGTGGCAGAAGTCCGACCGCGGGGTGAGCCCGGCCGAGGACCGCTACCTGATGACCGTGATCGCGACCGCCTCCAACCCGCGGTTCTCGGTGAGCCGGGTCGACGTCGACCGCGGCGGCCCGACGTACACCATCGACACGCTCACCGACCTCCAGCGGCAGCACCCCGACGCCGAGCTGTTCTTCATCACCGGCGCCGACGCGCTCGCCCAGATCGTGAGCTGGCGGGAGACCGACAAGCTGTTCCAGCTCGCCCACTTCGTCGGCGTCACCCGGCCGGGCTACCAGCTCGCCGACGGCGACCTCCCGCCCGGTGCGGTCAGCCTCGTCGAGGTGCCGGCGCTGGCGATCAGCTCCACCGACTGCCGGGACCGGGTCCGCCGCGGGATGCCCGTCTGGTACCTGGTCCCCGACGGCGTGGTGCAGTACATCGAGAAGCGCGGGCTCTACCGCGGCGGGCCGTCCCGCCCCGGTGAGGTGCTCCCCGGCACCGGCCTCCGGTTGCTCGGCGCCCCCCGCGCCACCGGCGCCTCCGCCGCCGAGGACTCCGCGACCCCCGCCCCGACCCGGCCGTCGCTGCCCGACGACCCAGCCCCCGGGGACACCACGTCCCCCGACCTGCAGGAGATCCCCCGATGACCGCCTCGGCCGAGGCACGTGAGACCGCGCTGATCGCAGCGCAGGCCGCAGCCGACAAGCTCGCCACCGACGTCTCGATCCTCGACGTCAGCGACCGACTGGCGATCACCGACGCCTTCGTGCTGACCTCGGCGCCGAACGAGCGCCAGGTCCAGTCCATCGTCGACGCCGTCGAGGAGAGCCTCCGCGAGCACGGCGTCAAGCCGGTGCGCCGCGAGGGCGTCGCCGAGGGGCGCTGGGTGCTGCTGGACTTCGTCGACGTCGTGGTGCACGTCCAGCACACCGAGGAGCGCGCCTACTACGCCCTCGAGCGGTTGTGGAAGGACTGCCCGGTCATCCCGTTCACCGACCGGGACGCACCGCCCGCCGCCTCCGCTCCCGCCCCGAGCTCCGACGACGCGTCCGACGACGACCGCACCGCCGACGCCGCGGTGGACGCGGGACCGGGCGAGACCGACCGGTGACCGCGGGCCCCCTGGCCCCGCCGGTCCGCCGGCTCCTCGTGTGGCGGCACGGGCGCACCGAGTGGAACGCCCACGGGCGCTTCCAGGGGCAGCTCGACCCGCCGCTGGACGACGAGGGCCGGGCGCAGGCGGCGCGGACCGCCCCGCACCTGGCCGCCGTGCTGCACGACCAGGACGTCGTGCTGGTCTCCAGCGACCTGCAGCGGGCGGTCGACACCGCCGGCGCGCTGGCGCCGCTGCTCGGTGTGCCGGTGCACGTCGACGAGCGGCTGCGGGAGCACGGCCTGGGCAGCTGGGAGGGCCTGACCCGCGACGAGGTCGCCGAGCGCCACCCCGGGCAGTACGAGGACTGGCTGGCCGGGCGCCCGGTGCCCGGACGCGGCGGCGAGGCGCAGGCCGAGGTGGCCGCGCGGGCGCTGGCCGCCGTCGCGGACCTGCCGAGGGCGGCCACGGCGGTGCTGGTGACCCACGGTGGCACGGCCGGCCGGCTGGTCGAGGCGCTGCTCGGGCTCGGGCTGGAGCACAAGCGGATCTTCGGGCCGCTGGGGAACTGCCACTGGAGCGAGCTGGCGTTCCAGGCCTCCGGGTGGCGGCTGATGCGGCACAACCTGTACGTGCCCGCCGCCGGGCAGCTGGAGGGCGGCCGCCGCCCGGCGAGCGACCGCGGCTCGTTCCCGGGACCGTCGGCCACCGACGTGCCCGACGCACCCCGGTCCGGTGCCACGCCGGAGGAGGCGCCGCCGGCCCCGGTCGAGGACGCCGATGCCGCCGGCTGACCCGGCGCACCCGGCCGTCGCGGTCGTCACCGACTCCACCGCCTACCTCCCGGCGGACGTGGTGGACCGCTACCGCATCGAGGTCGTGCCGCTCTACGTCGTCCTCGCCGGCCGGTCCGGGCGGGAGGGCAGCGAGGTCAGCTCGGCGGAGGTGGCGCGGTCGCTGGGCACCCGGGGCGGGCACGTCTCGACCTCCCGGCCGACGCCCGGTGACTTCGTCGCCGTCTACCGCCGGCTGCTCGACCGCGGCGCCACCCGGATCGTCTCGGTGCACCTGTCCAAGGAGCTCTCCGGCACCTGGGACGCCGCCCGCGTGGCGGCCGGCCAGGTGGGGGAGCACCTGGTCACGGTGCTGGACTCCCGCTCGGCGGCGATGGGGACCGGCTTCGCGGTGCTCGCCGCCGCTCGCGCCGCAACCGCCGGGAGCACCGCGGAGGAGGCCGCCGACGCCGCCCGGGACACCGCGGCCGCCACCCGCACGTTCTTCGTCGTCGACACCCTTGAGCACCTGCGCCGGGGCGGCCGGATCGGCGCGGCCGCGGCCCTGCTGGGCAGCGCCCTGGCCGTGAAGCCGGTGCTGCACGTCGTCGACGGCCAGGTGGTGCCGCTCGAGCGGGTGCGGACGTCGGGTCGGGCGCTGAACCGGCTCGTGCAGCGGGCCGTCGACGTGGCCGGTGACCGGCCGGTCTCCGCGGCGGTGCACCACCTCGCCGCCGCGGACCGCGCGCAGCGGCTCGCCGAGCAGCTCACCGCCCGGCTGCCCGGGCTGCGGGAGCTGCACGTCAGCGAGCTCGGCGCTGCCGTGGGTGCGCACGTCGGGCCGGGCGCGGTCGGGGTGGTCATCGACCCCACGCCCCGGGCGGAGCCGGCCCCGCCGCCGCCCGACGACGCCGGACGCGGACCCGGCGAGGACTGAGGCGGGAGGGGCGGCCATGCCGTCACCCTGACCCCGGACCCACCGCGGCGGCTGCCGGTCGTCCACAGCCGGTGCCGTCGTCCACAACCCCGCCGGGAGCCTGGCCGACCGGCCCGCGGCGCTCCTAACGTCCGCCGGGTGCTGAACCGGGCCCGCAGTCGTGACGACGGTGACGTGATCCGTGCGAGGTTGCGTGCGCTGCTGGCGGAGGGCGAGCGGACCCGGGGCTGGGTGCCCGACGACGACCTGACCGGCGGGCCGCCGCCGGCCGACGAGGAGCCGGACGACGACCCGGACGACGACCCGGACGACGACCCGGATGACGCCGACGAGCCCGACGTCGCGCTGCCGGCCTCGCTGGGCCGGCACCGCGCTCCCGGTCGGACCGCCCGGCTGGACCCCGGCCGGCCGGGCGCGTGGGCGCTGTGGGCCGCCGCCGTCCTCGCCGCGCTCGCCGTCCTCGGCTGGACGTGGCTCGACCGGCCGGTGGTGGACCAGGTCCCGGCCGCCTCGACGGCAGCGGCGACGGCGACGGCGACGGCGGCGCCGACGACCGCCCCGGCACCGGCGTCGGACACCCCGGAGCCCTCCGGGACGCAGGCCGCCGTCGTCGTCTCCGTGGTCGGGCAGGTCGGCTCTCCCGGGCTGGTGACACTGCCGGCGGGGGCGCGGGTGGCCGACGCCCTGGCCGCTGCCGGTGGGCTGCTGCCCGGGGCCGACCCGGCGGCGGTCAACGCGGCGGCCGTGCTGGGTGACGGCCAGCAGATCGCGGTCGGGGTCCCCGGAGCCGCAGCCCCGGCCGGGGGAGCACCGGGCGCCACCGTGCCCGGCGCGGCCACCGTCGGCGCGCGGCTGGACCTCAACTCCGCCACGGCGGCCGACCTGGACGCCCTGCCCGGCATCGGCCCCGTCCTCGCCCAGCGGATCGTCGACCACCGCAGCACCAACGGTCCCTTCACCAGCGTCGACCAGCTGGACGACGTCAGCGGCATCGGGCCGGCGGTCCTCGCCGACCTCACCGACCGGGTGCGGGTCTGAGGTGACCGCCCCGCGGTCCGGGCCCCCGGTGCGGCGGGTCCGGAGCCGGGAGCGGTGGTCCTGGGTCGACCTGCGGCTGGTGCCCCCGGCGGGGACGGTGTGGGCAGGCACGCTCGCGGCGCGCGGGCTGCCGGCCGGGCCGTCGCTCGCCGTCGCGGCCGGCGCCGCCGTGGCGGCAGGTCTCCTCCTGCTCCGGACGGCCCGGGGCCGGTCCGGACCTGCCGGTGCCGTGGCCGTCGGCTGCCTGGCGGCGCTCACCGTGGTCGGCGCGGTCGCCGCCGTCCGGGCCGAGGCGCGCACCGCCTCACCGCTGCCGGGGCTCGCGGCCCGGGCGGCGGTCGTGCCGGTCGTCGTCGAGCTGGACGACGACCCCCGGCCGCTCACCGGGGCAGGGGAGCCCCGGGTGCTGGTCCCGGCCACCGCCACCGAGGTCGACGGCCACCGGACCGGCGGCGACCCGGTGCTCGTCTTCGGGCCGGCGGACCAGTGGACCGGGCTGCTGCCCGGCCAGTCGGTGCGGCTGCGGGTCGCCGTCCGCGCGGCCGAGCCGGGGGACGACGTGCTGGCCGTCCTGTCGGCGCGGTCGGCGCCGAGCCGCCTCGCCGGCCCCGGCGCGGTGCAGACCGCCGCGGGTGCCCTGCGGGCCGGCCTCGCCCGGTCGGCCGAGCGCACCCTGCCGGGACGCCCGGCGGGGCTGCTGCCCGGGCTGGTCGTCGGCGACACCAGCGGCATGGACCCGGCGTTGACCGCCGAGTTCCGGCGGGCCGGGCTGTCCCACCTGACCGCGGTCTCCGGGGCCAACGTCGCGATCGTCGTCGCCCTGGTGCTGTGGCCGCTGCGGGCGCGCGGGGCCGACCGGCGGGTCCAGGCCGCCGTCGGTGTGCTCGCCGTCGTCGGGTTCGTGGTGCTCGCCCGGCCGGGTGCCAGCGTGCTGCGCGCCGCGGTGATGGGCGGGGTCGCGCTGCTCGCGCTGGCCTCGGGACGCCCCCGGGCGGCGGTGCCGGCGCTGGCCGCCTCGGTGGTGCTGCTGCTCCTGGTGGAGCCGGCGCTGGCCACCGACGCCGGCTTCGCGCTGTCCGTGGCCGCCACCGCCGGCATCGTGCTGCTGGCGCCGTCCTGGTCGCGGGCGCTGCGCGGGCACCGGTTCCCGCGCCCGGTCGCCGACGCCGTGGCGGTCAGCGCCGCCGCCGGGCTGGTCACCGCACCCCTGGTCGCGGCACTGTCCGGGGTGGTGAGCGTCGTCTCGCTGCCGGCCAACCTGCTGGCCGCGCCGGCGGTGGCACCGGCGACCGTGCTCGGCCTGCTGGCGGCGCTGGTGTCGCCGGTCCTCCCCGCGGGTGCGGACGCGCTCAGCTGGCTCGCCGGCTGGCCGGTGCGCTGGCTGGTGCTCGTCGCCGAGCAGGCCGCCGCGGTGCCCGACGGCGCCACCGGCTGGGCTGGCGGTGCCCCGGGGGCCGTGCTGCTCGCCGCGCTGATCGGCGGCGCCGCGTGGGCCCTGCTGCGCTGGCCGCGGCTGCGGTGGGTGGCGCTGGCCGCGCTGGTCGGCGCGCTGCTGCTGGGCTGGCCGCTGCGCCAGGTGAACCGGGGCTGGCCGCTGGCGGACACCGTGGTCGTCGCCTGCGACGTGGGGCAGGGAGACGCGCTGGTGGTGCCGACCGGGCCGGGGGAGGCGGTGCTCGTCGACGCCGGACCGGACGGCGCCCTCGTCGCCGGCTGCCTGGACCGGCTCGGGGTGCAGCGGTTGCCGCTGGTGCTGCTCTCGCACCTGGACGCCGACCACGTCGCCGGGCTGGCCGGGGCGCTGGCCGGCCGGCAGGTCGACGAGGTGGCGACCGGCGCGCTGACCCCGACCGACGAGCGGGTGCCGGCGCTCGAGCGGGTGGTCGCGGCCGCCGGTGCCCGGCACGTCGTGCTGGCCCCCGGGGAGCGGCGGACCGTGGGCGCGGCCGCGGTCGAGGTGCTGGCCCCCGACCCGGCCCGGGCGGTCGCCGGTGCGGAGCCGAACGACCTGAGCATGGTGGCGCGGGTGACCGTGCGCGGCCTGCGGGTGCTGCTCACCGGAGACCTGGGAGCCGAGGCGGAGGCGCGCCTGGTGACCGCCGGCACCGACCTGTCGGCCGACGTGCTGAAGGTGCCGCACCACGGCAGTGCCGACGCCGACCCGGGTTTCCTCGCCGCCAGCGGGGCGGTGGTCGCGCTGGTGTCGGTCGGTGCGGACAACAGCTACGGCCACCCCGCCGACCGGTTGCTGGACCTGCTGGCCGCCGACGGCATGCGCACCTACCGCACCGACCGGGACGGCGACGTCGCGGTGGTCGGCCGGGCCGGGGAGTGGGGCGTCGCGGTCCGGGGTCCGGACGTGGTCCAGCGGGCGACCGCGGCCGGTGCGCCCGGCGTTCCCGCGGGAACGCCGGCCGGTCCCGCGGCGGCCCGGTCCCGTCGGCACCGCGTGGCAGCATGGCCCCGTGGCACCCAGCGCAGCAGCACCGCCCGCACCGACGTCGCGGCTGCGCATCGTGGCCGGCGAGGAGGAGCTGCTCCGGGCCCGCGCCGTGTCCGCGGTCCGGGCCGCGGTGCGCGAGCAGCACGCCGACAGCGAGGAGCACGAGCTGGCCGCGGCCGGCCTCCCGATCGGTGACCTGGCCGAGGTGCTCGCACCCTCGCTGTTCGGCGGCCACCGGCTGGTCGTCGTCACCGGGGTGCACGAGGCCGCCGGCGCCCTGGCCGACCAGCTCATCAGCTACACCAAGGACCCCGACCCGGAGCTCACGCTGGTCGTCGTGCACAACGGCGGCAAGCGCAACGAGGCGCTGCTCAAGGCGTTCCGGGCGGCCGGGGCGGCGGTCGACGACTGCCCCAAGATCAGCTCGGCGGGGGAGCGGATCGCCTTCGTGCGCAACGAGGTCCGGCACGCCGGCGGCCGGATCACCCCGGATGCGGCCACCGCGCTGCTCGAGGCGGTCGGCAACGACCTGCGCAACCTCTCCGCGGCGGCGAGTCAGCTGGTCTCGGACTTCGGCGGGGTCGTCGACGCCGACGCGGTCGCCCGGTTCCACCGCGGGCAGGCCGAGGTCACCGGCTTCACCGTCGCCGAGCGGGTGCTGGTCGGGGACTCGGCCGGGTCGATCGAGATGCTGCGCTGGGCGCTGGACCGCGGGGTCGCGCACGTGCTCATCGCCGATGCGCTCGCCGACGGGGTGCGCACCGCGGCCCGGGTCGCCTCGCTCAACACCACCAACACCGGCGACCTCGCCCGCCAGCTCAAGCTGCCGCCGTGGAAGGTCAAGAAGGCGCAGAGCCAGGCGCGCGGCTGGACCATCGACGCCCTGCAGCAGGCGATCGGGGTGGCCGCCGAGCTCAACGCCGACGTCAAGGGCGCCGCCGCCAGCGCGGACTACGCGCTGGAACGGGCCGTCCGCCGGATCGTGGCGATCCGCGCCGCCGGCGCGGCCGGTCGCGGGGAACGGCTCCGCTCGGGTCGCTGACCGGGCCGGCTCAGCTCCGCGGCGTCAGCCGGGTCGCCGGGTCCCGGCACCAGGCCTCCACAGCGGGCCACCGCCCGTAGCCGGCGTCCAGGTCGAGGTGGGCGGCGCCGGGCAGCACGTCGGTGTCCAGCCCGAGCGCGGCGAAGGCGGCGGCCGCGCCGCCGGGGCAGTACGGGTCGTCGTCGGCCGCGGCCAGCCGGGTGCTGCCCGCCGCCCGGGCCAGCGCGTGCCGGTCCTGCGGCACGAGGGCGAACTCCGCGACCTCGGGGTACCCGGTCAGCACCTCCGCCGACGGCGGGGCGACCAGCAGCACCCGGTCGACGCGCTCCTCCGGGGTCAGGCTGCCGGCCACCGCGAGCCACAGCCAGCACCCGAGCGAGTGCGCGACCACGACCCGCTCACCGCCGCCGAGCTGGGCCAGCTCGGCCCGCAGCAGCTCGGTCCACGAGGCCAGCGACGGCTGGTCGGGTGCGGGGAACTGCGGGTAGAGCGCGGTCTCCCCATCGGCACGCAGCGCCTCGGTCAGCTGCCACTGCCAGTGCCCGACCGGGCGCCGGTTCTGCCAGCCGTGCAGCACCAGGAAGCGGCGGTCGGGAGTCGGCACGGGTCCTCCTGGAACACGCGGGGGCCGGGACAGCGACGAGCCCCCCTCCCGGGACGGGAGAGGGGCTCGTCGACGAGCGGGGGCTCGGCCTCAGAGGCCGGCGACCTTCTTGGCCAGCGCCGACTTGCGGTTCGCCGCCTGGTTCTTGTGGATGACGCCCTTGCTGGCGGCCTTGTCCAGCGCCTTGCTGGCGACCTGGAGCGCGGTCGTGGCCGCCTCCTTGTCCCCGGCGTCGGCGGCCGTGCGGAAACGCCGGACCGACGTCTTCAGGGCGGACTTGACCGCGACGTTGCGCTGGCGCGCGATCTCGTTGGTCTTGATCCGCTTGATCTGGGACTTGATGTTCGCCACGCGTGAGCCTCGAGTGTTCGGAGGAGGATGTCTGACAGTGCGTCCACGGCACAGCGAGGCGCCTGCGGACCGGTCTCACAAGATACCAGCACCGCGCCGACGGCCCAACCGCGCGCTGGGCGGACCCGGGCAGCGGCGCCGCGTCCCGGCCGATCGCTGGACGCGGGCCCGCGGCGTGGGACGATGGCGGCACTGTGACGACACCTGCATCCACCGATCCCGCCCGGATCCGGAACTTCTGCATCATCGCCCACATCGACCACGGCAAGTCGACGCTGGCCGACCGGATGCTCGAGGTGACCGGGATCGTCGAGGGCCGCCAGATGCGTGCCCAGTACCTCGACCGGATGGACATCGAGCGCGAGCGCGGCATCACCATCAAGGCGCAGAACGTGCGCCTGCCGTGGACGGTCGGCGACGACGAGTTCGTCCTGGACATGATCGACACCCCCGGCCACGTCGACTTCACCTACGAGGTGTCCCGGTCGCTGGCCGCCTGCGAGGGCGCGGTGCTGCTGGTCGACGCCGCGCAGGGCATCGAGGCGCAGACGCTGGCCAACCTCTACCTGGCGATCGAGAACGACCTCACGATCATCCCGGTGCTCAACAAGATCGACCTGCCGGCCGCGCAGCCGGAGAAGTACGCCGCGGAGATCGCCAACATCATCGGCTGCGACCCCGGCGACGTGCTGCGGGTCAGCGGCAAGACCGGCGAGGGCGTCGCCGACCTGCTCGACACCATCGTGGCCAAGATCCCGGCGCCGGTCGGCGACGCCGACGGCCCCGCCCGGGCGATGATCTTCGACTCGGTCTACGACATCTACCGCGGGGTCATCACCTACGTCCGCGTGGTCGACGGCCGGATCAGCGGCCGCGAGCGGATCAAGATGATGTCCACCGGCGCGGTCCACGAGCTGCTGGAGATCGGCGTCATCTCCCCGGAGCCCAAGCCGGTCGAGGGGCTCGGGGTCGGCGAGGTCGGCTACTTCATCACCGGCGTGAAGGACGTCCGCCAGTCCCGCGTCGGCGACACCGTCACCCTGCAGCACCGCGCGGCCACCGAGCCGATCGGCGGCTACAGCGACCCCAAGCCGATGGTCTACTCCGGCCTCTACCCGATCGACGGCAGCGAGTACCAGCTGCTGCGCGAGTCGCTGGACAAGCTGCTGCTCAACGACGCCGCGCTGGTCTACGAGCCGGAGACCTCCGCCGCGCTGGGGTTCGGCTTCCGCGTCGGCTTCCTCGGCCTGCTGCACCTGGAGATCGTCCGGGAGCGGCTGGAGCGGGAGAGCGGGCTCAGCCTCATCTCCACCGCGCCCAACGTCGTGTACCGGGTGGTGATGGAGGACCGGTCCGAGGTCGTCGTCACCAACCCCAGCGACTGGCCGGCCGGGAAGATCGACAAGGTCTTCGAGCCGATCGTCAACGCCACGATCATCGCCCCCAGCGACTACACCGGCGCGATCATGGAGCTCTGCCAGAGCCGCCGCGGCTCGCTGACCGGCATGGACTACCTGTCCGAGACCCGGGTCGAGCTGCGGTACACGCTGCCGCTGGGCGAGATCATCTTCGACTTCTTCGACGCGCTGAAGTCCCGCACCCGCGGCTACGCGAGCCTGGACTACGCCGAGGCCGGCGAGCAGGAGTCCAAGCTGGTGAAGGTCGACATCCTGCTGCAGGGCGAGGCGGTCGACGCCTTCTCGGCGATCGTGCACACCGACAAGGCCTACAGCTACGGCGTCCTGATGGCCGGCAAGCTCCGCGAGCTCATCCCGCGCCAGCAGTTCGAGGTGCCGATCCAGGCCGCCGTCGGCTCCCGGGTGATCGCCCGGGAGACGGTCCGCGCCATCCGCAAGGACGTGCTCGCCAAGTGCTACGGCGGTGACATCACCCGCAAGCGGAAGCTGCTGGAGAAGCAGAAGGAGGGCAAGAAGCGGATGAAGATGGTCGGCCGCGTCGAGGTCCCCCAGGAGGCGTTCGTCGCCGCGCTCTCCACCAACGAGTCGACTGCCGCGAAGAAGTGAGGGGCCGGCTCGAGGCGGTCTGCGTCTCCGGCAGCGACCTGCTTCCGCTGCCGGACAAGCGGCCGAACCGGTCGGGCATTCGCAAGTTGCCGGTCACCGGCCGGGTCGCGGTCGAGCCGCTCGGCCTCGACGGCGACGTCCAGGTCAACAAGAAGCACCACGGCGGTGAGGGCCAGGCGGTCTACGCCTACGCCCAGGAGGACGCCGACTGGTGGGCCGCCGAGCTGGACCGGGAGCTGCCGCCGGGCCGGTTCGGGGAGAACCTCCGCACCAGCGGCCTGGACCTGCGCACCGCCGTCCTCGGCGAGCGCTGGCTGGTCGGGTCGGCGCTGCTGGAGGTCACCGCCTGGCGCACCCCGTGCGCCAACTTCGCCCGGTTCTGGGGCGTCCCGGACCTGGTCAAGCGGTTCGCCGCGCACGGCGCCACCGGTGCCTACCTGCGGGTGCTGGAGACCGGCGACGTCGGTGCCGGCGACGACGTCGACGTCGTCTCCCGCCCCGACCACGGGATCACCGTCGAGACGGCGTTCCGGATCGCCATGACCGAGCGGTCCCGGCTGCCCGAGCTCGCCCCCGCGCTGCACTTCCTGCCGGTCAAGGACCAGCCGAAGATCGCCGCGAGGATCGAGCGGCTGGCCACCCCGGCCTGAGCTCAGGCCGGGTCGTGCACCTCGTAGTGGGTGACGGTGGACTCCCGGTCGACGAGCCAGCGGTCGTCCTCGGGGTAGTAGACGGCGGCCGTGACGTCGTCCCCGGCGAAGGCGCGCACGGCGTCCTCCGACGTCCAGAGGCTGAAGGTCAGCACCTCGGTGCGGCCGTCGGGCAGGTCGTGGGTCAGCAGGTGCGCGGCGAGGTTGCCGGGCGTGCGGCGGTAGTGCGCCATGCCCGTCTCCTCGACGTAGCGGACGTAGTCGGCCGTGTCGGCGCTGCGCACCCACCCCCGCCAGGTCCTGGCGATCACCTCGGCACCTCCCGCGTCAGAGCGTGAACACGATCTTCCCGGCCGTGCGGCCCTCGAGCATCCGCTCGAAGCCCTCCCGGGCTTCGGCCAGCGGCACCTCGACGTCGATCTGCGGGCGGACGCCGGTGATCCGGCACATCCGGATGAGGTCGTCGAGCTCCTCGCGGGTGCCCATCGTCGAACCGATCACCGACAGCTGGGTGAAGAAGACCCGGTTGAGCTCCGCGCCGGGGTTGAAGCCGGTCGTCGCGCCGCAGGTGACGACGACGCCGCCGGGCTTCAGCGACTTGATGCTGTGGCTCCAGGTGGCCTCACCGACGGTCTCCATGACGCCGTCGACCCGCTCGGGCAGCCGGGCACCGGTCTCGAAGACCTGGTCGGCGCCGAGCGCGAGCGCCGCGGTGCGCTTCTCCTCGCTGCGGCCGGTCACCCAGACCCGGTAGCCCGCCACGCTGCCGAGCCGGATCAGCGCGGTCGCCACCCCGCCGCTGGCGCCCTGCACCAGGATCGTCGACCCGGGCCGCAGCCCGGACCGGACGAAGAGCATCCGGTAGGCGGTCAGCCACGCGGTGGGCAGGCAGGCGGCCTCGGCGAAGGAGAGCTCGGCCGGCTTGGGCAGCAGGTTCCGGCGGGGGACGGCGACCTGCTCGGCCATCGTGCCCTGGTGCAGCTCGGAGAACAGCGAGCGCTTCGGGTCCAGCGTCTCGTCACCGGTCCAGCCCGGGGTGGAGACGACGCCGTGCACCACGACCTCGTTGCCGTCCTCGTCCAGCCCGGCGGCGTCGGTGCCCAGCACCATCGGCATCCGCTCGGCCGGCAGCCCGATCCCCTGCAGGCTGAACAGGTCGTGGTGGTTCAGCGAGACGGCCTTGACCTGCACCGTCGTCCAGCCATCGGGCACCTCGGGCCCGGGCCGGTCGCCCACCTCCAGGGCGGAGAGCGGGTCCTTCGGGGCGGGCGCGGAGACGAAGGCGGCGAGCACCCCTGCAAGCTAACGGAGCCGGCGGCCGGGTGCGACGCCGGTCACCCTCACCGGACGACGACGGCGAACTCCTGCTCGGCGACGAACTCACCGATCACCGGCGCGCCGGGCACCTCCCCGCCGAGCAGCAGCCCGCCGGAGGTCTGCGCGTCGGCCAGCAGCAGCGCCTCGACCTCGTCGACCGCGGACAGGTCGGTGAACGGCGTGACCCAGGCCAGGTTCCGCCGGGTGCCACCGGACACGTAGCCGTCGGTGACCGACTGCCGGGCGCCCGCCAGGTAGGGCACCGCAGCGGCCTCGACGACCGCGGTCACCCCGCTGGCCCGGGCCATCTTGTACAGGTGCCCGAGCAGGCCGAACCCGGTGACGTCGGTCCCGGCCCCCACGCCCGCGGCGACGGCGGCGACCGAGGCGGCCGCGTTCAGCCGGCTCATCGAGTCCACGGCCTCGGCCGACACCTCGCCGGTGGCCTTCATCCGGTTGTTCAGCGTGCCGACGCCGAGCGCCTTGGTCAGCGAGATCGGGGTCCCGGCGGTCGCCGCGTCGTTGCGGATCAGCCGCTCGGGGTCGACCAGCCCGGTGACGGCCATCCCGTAGGTGGGCTCCGGGGAGTCGATGGAGTGCCCACCGCCGACGTGGCAGCCGGCGGACTGGGCCACCTCGAGCCCGCCGCGGAGCACCTCGGCGGCCAGCTCCATCGGCAGCACGTCGCGCGGCCAGCCGAGCAGGTTCACCGCCACGACCGGGGTGCCGCCCATGGCGTAGACGTCGGACAGCGCGTTCGCCGCGGCGATCCGGCCGAACGTGTACGCGTCGTCGACCACGGGGGTGAAGAAGTCGGTGGTGAGCACCAGCCCCTGACCGCCGGCCAGCCGCACCACGGCCGCGTCGTCCCCGTCGTCCAGCCCGACGACGAGCTCGGCCGCCGGGTCGGTCGGTCCGGTGTGGGTCAGGCCGGCCACGACGGCCTCCAGCTCACCGGGCGGGATCTTGCAGGCGCACCCGCCGCCGTGGGCGAACTGGGTGAGCCGGACGGGGGAGGCGAGGGCGGTCACGCACCGAATCTAAGCCGCCCGCGCAGCGGCCGCCGGGGGCCGGCCCTAGGCTCGGCGGCGGAGGCGTCAGGGTGTCTGGTGGCCCCCGCGGCCTCTAAAGCCGACGTGACCGAGCACCTCGGTCAGGCGGGTTCGATTCCCGTCCGCCTCCGCTCCGGCCGGTGCGGGGCCCGCCCCTGGGGTCGGCTCCGCACCGGCGACCTACGCTGGCCCGGTCATGACCGGAGACCCCCGCCGCTCGGTTCCGCGCACCGACGCCGTGCTGGCCGAGCCGCCGGTGGCCGCGGCGGTGGCACGGCTGGGCCGCGACCTGGTGAAGACCGCCGTGCAGGCCGCCCAGCAGCGGGTCCGGGACGGCGGGCTGGCCGCCGCCGACGTGGTGCCGGCGGTGCTGGCCGCGCTGCCCGGCACGGCGAGCAGCCTGCGCCCGGTGCTCAACGCCACCGGCGTGCTGGTGCACACCAACCTGGGCCGGGCGCCGCTGTCGGCCGCCGCCGTGGACGCGGTGGTCGCCGCCAGCGGCACCACCGACGTGGAGCTGGACCTGGGCACCGGACGCCGCGGCCTCCGCGGCGAGGGTGCGCTGACCGCGCTGCTGGACGCCGTTCCGGCGGCCGGGGCGGCCCTGGTGGTCAACAACTGCGCCGCCGCGCTGGCGCTGGTGGCCACCGCGCTGGGCGGGGAGCTGGTCATCGCGCGCGGCGAGCTGGTCGAGATCGGCGACGGGTTCCGGATCCCCGACCTGCTCGCCAGCACCGGCGCGCGGCTGCGCGAGGTGGGGACGACGAACCGGGTCTCCGTCGCCGACTACACCGACGCCCTCGGCCCGGACACCGGCGCGGTGCTCAAGGTGCACCCCTCGAACTTCGTCGTCCGCGGCTTCACCCGGGCCGCCGAGGTCGCCGAGCTCGCTCCGGCGCTGGCCGGGACGGGGGTGCCGCTGGTCGCCGACGTGGGCAGCGGCCTGCTCCGCCCGCACCCGCTGCTGCCCGACGAGCCGGACCTGCAGACCACCCTGGCCGCCGGCGCGGACCTGGCGCTGTGCAGCGGGGACAAGCTGCTCGGCGGGCCGCAGGCCGGGATCGTGCTGGGCCGGGCCGACCTGGTCCAGCGGCTCCGGCGGCACCCGCTGTACCGGGCGCTGCGGGTGGACAAGACGACCCTGGCCGCGCTCGAGGCGACGCTGCGCGGGCCGCTGCCCCCGGTCCGGCGGATGCTCGACGCCGACCCGGCGGAGCTGCGGGCCCGGGCCGGGCAGGTCGCGGCCGCCCTGCAGGCGGCTGGCGTCCCGGCCACGGTGGTCGACTCGACCGCGCGGGTCGGTGGCGGTGGGGCGCCGGAGTTCGAGCTGCCCAGCGTCGCCGTGGCGCTCGACGTCCGCTTCGCCGAGCCGCTGCGGCTGGGGGCCCGGCCGGTGGTCGGGTACGTCGACGACGACCGGACGCTGCTCGACCTGCGCAGCCTCGCGCCCGCCGACGACGCCGACCTGGTGCGCGCCGTCGAGGAGGTGGCCCGCCGGTGGACGTGATCGCGACGGCGGGGCACGTCGACCACGGCAAGTCCGCGCTGGTGCGGGCGCTCACCGGGATGGAGCCCGACCGGTGGGAGGAGGAGCGCCGCCGCGGCCTCACCATCGACCTCGGGTTCGCCTGGACGACGCTGCCCTCGGGCCGACGGGTCGCCGTCGTCGACGTCCCCGGTCACGAGCGGTTCATCGGCAACATGCTGGCCGGCGTCGGCTCGGTGCCGACCGCGCTGGTCGTCGTCGCGGCCGACGACGGCTGGTCGGCGCAGACCGCCGAGCACGTCGCCGTGCTCGACGCCCTCGGCGTCCGGGCCGGGCTGCTCGCCGTGACCAAGGCCGACCTCGCCGACCCTGCCCCGGTGCTCGCCGACGCCCGGGAGCGGCTGGCCGGCACCTCGCTGGGGCGGCTGCCCGCCGTCGCGGTGAGCGCCCGGACGGGCGCCGGGCTGCCCGAGCTGACCGCGGCACTGGAGCGGGTGCTGGCCGGGCTGCCGGCACCCGACCCGGCCGCGCCGGTGCGGCTGTGGGTCGACAGGGCGTTCACGATCCGCGGCGCCGGGACCGTGGTCACCGGCACCCTCGCCGCCGGCACCCTGACGGCGGGGGACCGGCTGGACCTGGGCGGCCGGACCGTGACCGTCCGCGGGCTGCAGTCGCTCGGGGCGCCGGTGGAGACGGCGGTGGCCACCGCCCGGGTGGCGCTGAACCTGCGCGGCGTCGCGGTCGAGGAGATCTCCCGCGGCGACGCGCTGCTGACCCCGGACGCGTTCCGCCGCACCGCCGACCTCGACGTCACCCTCGTCGCGCCGGTCGAGGGGACGCTGCCCGCCGAGGCGGTGGTGCACATCGGCTCGGCGACGGTGGCGGCCCGGGTGCGGCCGCTGGACGGGACGGCGGTGCGGCTCCGGCTGGCGCACGAGCTGCCGCTGCGGGTCGGCGACCGGCTGCTGCTGCGCGACCCGGGCGTGCGCCGGGTGCTGGGCGCGGACGTGCGGGACGTCGACCCGCCGGAGCTGCGCCGGCGGGGGGCGGCCCGGTCGCGGGCCGCCGAGCTCGCCGAGCAGCCCGCCGGCGCCGAGGGCGCGGCCGCCGACCTGGCCCGGCGCCGGTTCGTCCGGCGCGCCGACTTCGTGGCCATGGGCTGGCCGGTGCCCGCCGGGACGACGACGGTCGGGCCCTGGCTCGTCGCCCCGGGTCTCGCCGACGAGCTGGCGGCCCGGGTGCCGCAGGTGGTGGCCCGCTACCGGCAGCTGCGTCCGCTCGAGCCCGGTCCGCCGCTGGCGGTGCTGCGCTCGGCGCTGGAGCTGCCCGACGTCGAGCTGGTGCCCGCCGTCGTCCGGGCGCCGCTGGAGCTGCGCGAGGGGCGGGTGGTCGCCGCCGACCCCGGGCTGCCGGCGGCGGTGCAGCGCGCCGTGGACGGGATCCGGGCCCGCCTCGCCGCCGAGCCGTTCGCCGCGCCGGAGGCGGGTGACCTCGTCGCCGCCGGGCTCGGGACGCGCGAGCTGGCCGCCGCGGTGCGCGCGGAGCAGCTGGTGCGGATCGCCGACGGCGTCTACCTGGCGCCCGGGGTGGCCGAGGTGGCGCGTGCCCGGCTGGCCGGGCTGCCCTCGCCGTTCACGCTGAGCGAGGCCCGGCAGGCGTGGGGGACCACCCGCCGGGTCGCCGTCCCGCTGGCCGAGTGGCTCGACGCGCGCGGCATCACCGTCCGGCTGCCGGACAACACCCGCCGGCTGCGCTGACCCCTAGACCGGTCCACCGCCGGCGGCCAGCTGCCGCCGCTCACCGTCCGCCGGCGTCTCGACGACCAGCGGCGGATCGGCGGGCCGGGTCTCCACCAGGTCCTCCGGCCGCACCGGATCGGGCAGCTCCCGGAACCGGGCCCGCGGGTCCTGCTCGACCTCGCTCATGGGCCCGAGGATGACCGCCGGTACCGGAGACCGACAAGTACCCCGGCGGTGCTCGTGCTCTGCTGCCTGGGAGGCAGCAGAGCACGAGCGTCGTCAGGTCCCCGTCGGGACCCAGCGGGCCGGGCGCTTCTCGCGGAACGCCGCGATGCCCTCCTGGCCCTCCTCGCTGGCGAAGAACCGGGCCGACAGGTCGAGCAGCGCGGGGAACTGGCCGCCCAGGTCGGTGCCCGAGCGCAGCAGCCGCTTGGTCTCGGCCAGGGCGGCCGGCGCCCCGGCCGCTAGCGCGGTCACCTGGGCGGTGACGGTGGCGTCGACCTCGTCGTCGGCGACGGCCAGGTCGACCAGCCCGCCGGCCGCCGCGGTGCCGGCGTCGAAGACCTCGCCGGTGAGCATCAGCCGGTGCACGACGTGCGGCAGCATCCGCGGCCGGCAGACCGCCGAGATGACGGCCGGGACGACGCCGATCCGGACCTCGGTGAAGGCGAACGTGGCGCTCGCGCCGGCCACCACGACGTCGCACGCGGCGGCCAGGCCGACGCCGCCGGCGCGGGCCGGCCCGCGCACCGCGGCGAGCACCGGCTTCGGCGCCGACCACACCAGCTGCAGCAGTTCGGGCAGCTCGTTGACCCCCTGGTCGGCGGCGCCCCCGCCGGTGGCCTCGGAGAGGTCCATGCCGGAGCAGAAGACCCGCCCGGTGTGGTCGAGCACCACCACCCGGACGTCGTCGTCGGCGAAGGCGTCGGTCAGCGCCTGCCGGAGCTGCGCGCGCATCGCCCGGGACAGCGCGTTGCGGTTCGCGGGGGAGTCCAGGGTCAGCCGGGCCACCCCCGCCGACACCTCGACGTGCAGGACGCGGTCACCGGTGGTCGCGGAGGTCACCCCGACATGGTGCCGGTCGGTTGCCGGGGGCGGTCACACTGGGAGCAGCGATGACAGCCACGACGCCCCAGACCCTGCCACTCCTCGGCCAGACCCCTGCGCTCCCGGCCGACCCCTCGATGCTGCCGGCGGCAGCCCGGGACGGTCTGCGGACGACGCCCTTCGGCCTGTACGTGCACGTGCCGTTCTGCGCCACCCGCTGCGGCTACTGCGACTTCAACACCTACACCTCCGACGAGCTGGGCCCGGGCGCCAACCGCAGCGAGTACGCCGGCACCGCGATCGCCGAGCTGCGGCTGGCCGCCGAGGTGCTCGGACCGGACCGGCCGGCGGTGCAGACGGTGTTCGTCGGCGGCGGGACCCCGACCCTGCTCCCGGCGCACGACCTGGTGGCCGTGCTGGACGCCGTCCGCGAGCTGTTCCCGGTCGCGCCCGACGTCGAGGTGACCACGGAGGCCAACCCGGAGTCGGTGACCCCGGAGTCGCTGGCCGTGCTGCGGGCCGGCGGGTTCACCCGGATCAGCCTGGGCATGCAGTCCGCCGCCGAGCACGTGCTCGCCGTGCTGGACCGCCGGCACACCCCCGGCCGCGCGGTGCAGGCCGCCGCCGAGGCCCGCGCCGCCGGCTTCGAGCACGTCAACCTGGACCTGATCTACGGCGCCCCGGGGGAGACCGACGCCGACTGGCAGGCCTCGCTGGACGCCGTGCTGGCAGCCCCGGTCGACCACGTCAGCGCCTACGCGCTGATCGTCGAGCAGGGCACCCGGCTGGCCCGCCGGGTTGCCCGCGGCGAGCTCCCGATGCCGGACGACGACGTGCTGGCCGACCGCTACGAGATGGCCGACCGGGCGTTCGGGAGCGCCGGGCTGGGCTGGTACGAGGTGTCCAACTGGGCCCGCGACCGGGCCGCCCGCTGCCGGCACAACGAGCTGTACTGGGCCAACGCCAACTGGTGGGGCATCGGGCCGGGCGCGCACTCGCACGTCGGCGGGCTGCGCTGGTGGAACGTCAAGCACCCCGCCGCCTACGCCGACCGGCTCGCCGCCGGGCTGCACCCGGCCGCCGACACCGAGCTGCTGAGCGCCGACGACCGGGCGCTCGAGCGGGTGATGCTCGGCCTGCGGCTGCGCGACGGGCTGCCGCTGACCGCGCTGTCGGCGGCGGGGCGGGCGCGGGCCGCGGAGTCCGTCGTGCGGGGGCTGCTGGAGGCCGGTCCGCACGAGGCCGGGCTCGCCGTCCTCACCGACCGCGGCCGGCTGCTCGCCGACGCCGTCGTCCGCGACCTCACGGACTAGCGCTCAGGCGTGCAGGGCCGCCAGCAGTGACTCGCCGTAGCGCTCCAGCTTGGCCGCGCCGACGCCGCTGACGGTGCCCAGGGCCGCCAGGGTGGCCGGCTCCTCGGTGGCGATCTGCCGCAACGTCGCGTCGTGGAAGACCACGTAGGCCGGGACGCCCTGCTCCTTGGCGGTCGCGGCACGCCAGGCCCGCAGCCGCTCGAAGGCACCGGCGGCCGCGGCGGGCAGCTCGGGTGCGGCGGTCGCCCGGTCCTTGCGCGCCGACCGGCCGGAGCGCGCCGGGCGGTCGGGGTCGCGGCGCATCAGCACCGTCTGCTCCCGGCGCAGCACCGGGCCGCTGGCCTCGCTGAGCGCCAGCGTGGCGTACTCGCCCTGCACCGCGAGCAGCCCCTGGGCCAGCAGCTGCCGGGCGACGCCGCGCCACTGCCCCTCGGTCAGGTCGGTGCCGATGCCGAAGACGGTCAGCTCGTCGTGGGAGTGCTGGGCGACCTTCTCGGTGCGCCTGCCCAGCAGGATGTCGATCGACTGGCCGGCCCCGAAGGACTGCCCGCGCTCCCGCTGCAGCCGCAGCACCGTCGACAGCAGCTTCTGCGCCGGGATGGTCGCGTCCCAGGACTCCGGCGGGGTCAGGCAGGTGTCGCAGTTGCCGCAGGGCGAGCTCTCCTGCCCGAAGTGGGCCAGCAGCCGTACCCGCCGGCAGTCGACGGTCTCGCACAGCGCCAGCATCGCGTCGAGCTGCGCCGACAGCACCCGGCGGTGCGCGGCGTCGCCGTCCGAGGTCTGGATCATCTTGCGCTGCTGGACGACGTCGGCGAGCCCGTAGGCCAGCCACGCGGTGGCGGGCTGGCCGTCGCGGCCGGCCCGGCCGGTCTCCTGGTAGTAGCCCTCCACCGACTTCGGCAGGTCCAGGTGGGCGACGAAGCGGACGTCGGGCTTGTCGATGCCCATGCCGAACGCGATGGTCGCCACCATCACCAGGCCGTCCTCGCGCAGGAACCGGGCCTGGTTCCGCGCGCGGACCTGCTGGTCCAGCCCCGCGTGGTACGGCAGCGCGGGGATGCCCTGGCCGACCAGGAACTCCGCCGTCTTCTCCACCGAGGCCCGGGACAGGCAGTACACGATGCCGGCGTCGCCGGGGTGCTCGGTGCGGAGCAGGTCCAGCAGCTGCTTCTGCGGGGAGTCCTTCGGCGCGATCCGGTACTGGATGTTCGGCCGGTCGAAGCCGGCGACCACGTGCAGGGCGTCGTCGAGCTGCAGCCGGGTGCTGATCTCGGTGTGCGTCGCCCGGGTGGCGGTCGCGGTCAGCGCGATCCGCGGCACGTCGGGCCAGCGCTCGTGCAGCATCGACAGCGCCAGGTAGTCGGGCCGGAAGTCGTGCCCCCACTGCGCGACGCAGTGCGCCTCGTCGATGGCGAACAGCGCGATCCGGCCGCGCTCCAGCAGCCGCGCGGTGGGCGAGGAGCCCCCGCCCAGCGACTCCGGAGCGACGTAGAGCAGGTCCAGCTCCCCGGCCAGGAACGCCTCCTCGACCGCCCGGCGCTCCTCGCGGGCCTGGCTGGAGTTGAGGAACCCGGCCCGCACGCCCAGGTTCCGCAGCGCGTCGACCTGGTCCTGCATCAGCGCGATCAGCGGGGAGACGACGACCCCCACGCCCTCGCGCAGCAGCGCCGGTACCTGGTAGCACAGCGACTTGCCACCACCGGTGGGCATCAGCACCAGGGCGTCCCCGCCGGCGACGACGTGGTCGACCACCTCGCGCTGCGGGCCGCGGAAGGCGTCGTAGCCGAACACCCGCTCCAGCACCTCGAGCGCGGGGTCCACGGGGGCCTCGGTGACGTCCACACCGCGAGGGTAGGCGGGCAGGGGCCGCCCGTCTGACATCCGTCAGGTGCTGTGGACGACGTCCCGCACTACCGCCCGGCAGGCCCGGCTCGGCAGGGTGGCCGCATGCCCGACACCCCCGCCCTCGACGTCGCGGGACTGACCGTCCGCTACGGCGGCACCCTCGCCGTCGACGCCCTCGACCTGCGCATCCCGGCCGGTCAGACCGTCGCCCTGCTCGGCTCCAACGGCGCCGGGAAGTCCTCCGTCGTCAACGCCGCGCTCGGGCTGTTCCGGCCCGCCGCCGGTCAGGTGCGGCTGCTGGGGCGGGCACCGGCCGACGCCGTCCGCGCCGGCGGGGTCGGGGCGATGCTGCAGCACGGCGGCCTGCCCGGCGAGAGCCGGGTCGGGGAGGTGCTGACCCTGGTCCGCGGCCGCTACGCCGACCCCTGGCCGCTGGCGGACCTGCTGGCCACCGCCGGCATCGAGGGGCTGCTGGGCCGCGAGGTCGACGCCCTCTCCGGCGGTCAACGGCAGCGGGTGCTGCTCGCCCTCGCCCTGGCCGGGGCGCCGCCGCTGCTCGTGCTCGACGAGCCCACCCCGGCCATGGACGTCGAGGGACGCCAGGCGTTCTGGACGACGATGCGCGGGCTGGCCGACCGGGGCCACACCGTCGTCTTCGCCACCCACCACCTCGACGAGGCCGACGCGGTCGCCGACCGGGTCGTGGTGATCGATGGCGGGCGGGTGCTCGCCGACGGGTCGGCCGCGGCGGTCAAGTCGCGGATCGCCGGGCGCACCGTGCGCTTCCGCTGTCCCGGTCCGCGGGACGGGCTCGCCGACCTGCCCGGCGTGACCTCCGTGGCCGGGGTCGGTGAGCTCGTCGAGCTGGCCACCTCCGACGCCGAGGCCACGCTGCGCGCCCTGCTCGCCGACCGGGACGCCCTGCCCGGGCTCGAGGTCCGCGGCGCCACCCTCGAGCAGGCGTTCCTGCACCTCACCACCGCACCGGACGGAGCCCACCGATGACCGACCTGCTGCTGTTCCAGCTCCGCCGGGTGGGCCGCAACCGGCAGTACGTCTTCTTCACCATCGTGCTGCCGGCGCTGTTCACGATCCTGTTCACCCAGGTCTTCGGCGCCCAGGCCACCGCCGACGGCGGCCAGGCCGACTACGGGCAGCTCTACATGGTCTCGATGATGGCCTACGGGGCCATCGGCGCGGCCCTGGGCGCGACCATCCGGCTGGCCTTCGACCGCTCCACCGGTTGGCTGCGCCAGCTGCGCGTCCTCCCGGTCCCGCCGGGCACCGCCCTCGCCGTCGACGTGGTCGTGGGCGCCCTGCTCGTGCTGCCCAGCCTGGTGGTCGTCGCCCTGGTCGGCCGGTTCGTCAACGGCGTCGAGCTGCCGCTGGGCAGCTGGCTGGCCCTCGTCGGCGTCCTGTGGGCTGGCTCGGTCGTCTTCGTGGCGCTCGGCATCGGGCTCGGCGTGGCGCTGGACTCCCAGGCGGCGGGCGCGGCCATCGGCATCCTCGGGACGGCGCTGGCGGCGCTCGGCGGCCTCTGGTGGCCGGTCGAGATCCTGCCCGGCGGGCTGGTCGCGCTGGCGCACGCGATGCCCTCGTACTGGTACGCGCAGCTGGGCCGGGACGTCGTCGGGGGCAGCGCGCCCTCGGCGCAGGCGGTGCTGGTGCTGGTGGCCTTCGCCGCCGTCTTCTCCGCCGCCGCGGTGGGGGTCGCCCGGCGGCGCCCGCTGCACGCGGTCGCCGGCTGATGGAGGACCCCACCGCCCCCCACCAGTCGCAGGCTCGCGGCGGGCTCCATGCAGCGGGGCCGAAGGGCGCTAGCGTCCGGCAGGTGGACCGGTCGAGCTGGTGGGGGCAGGCGATCTGGGCGCTGCCGTGGCTGCTGTTCCAGTACTTCCCGATCAGCGACCTGGTCACCACCGACCGGCCGGCGGCGGCCCGGTGGGTGGGTGCGGTCGGGCTGCTCGCCTTCACCCTGGTCTACCTGCGGGCGATCGGGCAGCTGGGCCGGCCGCGGGCGCTGCGGGCGGACTTCGTGGTGATGGTCGGGCTCGCCGCCGCCCTCGCCGTCGGCTTCGGCGCCGACTGGTCGGGCCTGATGATCTACGTCTCCGCCGCGGCCGCCGCCGCCCTGCCGTGGCGGTGGGTGTGGCCCGCGGTGGTCGCCGCGGCCCTGCTCTGCCTGGTCGTCATCCTCGCCGACGAGGACTCCGGCCTGCTGTTCCTGCCGCCCATCTGCCTGCTCACCGCCTTCGGCATCAGCGGCACCGGCTACCTGATGACGGTCAACCGGGAGCTGCAGGAGGCCCGCGAGGAGCTCGCCCGCAGCGCGGTCGCGGAGGAGCGGATGCGCTTCGCCCGCGACCTGCACGACCTGCTGGGCCACTCGCTGTCGCTGATCGCGCTGAAGAGCGAGCTGGCCCGCCGGCTGGCCGAGGTCGACCCGCCGCGGGCGCGGCAGGAGATGGCCGACGTGGAGGAGGCCGCCCGCCGGGCGCTGGCCGAGGTGCGGGACGCGGTGAGCGGGTACCGGCAGGTCAGCTGCGCGCAGGCGCTCGCCGAGGCCCGCGCCGCGCTCACCGGGGCCGGGGTCGCCGTCCGGCTGCCCGACGTGGTGCCGGTGCTCCCCGGCGGGGTCGACGCCGCGCTGGGCTGGGTGGTGCGGGAGGCGACGACGAACGTGCTGCGGCACAGCGGCGCCGCCCGGGTGACCGTCGAGCTCACCGAGGACGGCGTCCGGGCGGTGCTCACCGTCACCGACGACGGAGCCGGCACCGGGGAGCGGCTCACCGTGCTGGGCGGCTCCGGGGCGGGGCTCGCCGGGCTGCGGGAGCGGGTGGCCGCCCTGGGCGGGGAGCTGGCGGCCGGGCCCGTGGACGGCGGCGGCTACCGGGTGCGCGCCGAGGTGCCGCTGCTGCCCGCGGCGGTGACCGCGTGACCATCCGGGTGCTCCTGGCCGAGGACCAGACGCTGGTGCGCGGGGCGCTGCGGGCGCTGCTGGACCTCGAGGACGACATCGAGGTGGTGGCCGAGGTGGGCCGGGGCGACCTGGTGCTGGCCGCCGCCCGCGAGCACCGGCCGGACGTCGCGCTGCTGGACATCGAGATGCCCGGTAAGGACGGGCTGGAGGCGGCCCGCGAGCTCGCCGCCGAGCTGCCCGGCGTCCGGGCCGTCGTGCTGACCACCTTCGGCCGGCCGGGGTTCCTCCGCCGGGCGATGGAGGTGGGCGCGGCGGGCTTCCTGGTCAAGGACTCCCCGGTGGCCGAGCTGGCCCGGGCCATCCGGGCGGTGGTGGCCGGCGAGCGGGTGATCGACCGGGACCTGGCCGCGGCGGCGCTGGCGCTGGGCGCGACGCCGCTGTCGGCGCGCGAGGCCGACGTGCTGCGGGCGGCGGCGGACGGGGCCACCGTCGCCGACATCGCCGGCCGGCTGTTCCTGTCGGAGGGGACGGTGCGGAACTACCTGTCCTCGGCGATCGGCAAGACCGGGGCGCGCACCCGGGTCGAGGCAGCACGGGTGGCCCAGGACAAGGGCTGGCTGTGACATCGCGATCCTCCGGATCGCACCGCGGCCAGGAGTCGTCCCCGACTCGCGATGAGCCGCTTCGTCGCTCGGTCGCGGGACCCTCCGGGCCCCACTCCTCACGACCGCGTCGGTCGAGTGTGTAAGCCGGCGTTGTGCGGGGCCTGGGCGGTGCCGGCGCCGTCCGGCATGAGCGCGTCGAGGTCGAGCACCCGCACGTGGATGACGTTGCGCTGCTGCAGCGCGGCCCGCAGCGCCCGGTGCACGCCGTCCTCGAGGTAGGTCTCGCCGTGCCACTGCACCGCGTGCGGGAAGAGGTCGCCGTAGAAGGTCGAGTCGTCGGCCAGCAGCGCGTCCAGGGCCAGCTCGCGCTTGGTGGTGGTGAGGGTGTCCAGCCGGATCTGCCGGGGCGGGATCATCGCCCAGTCGCGGGTGGAGAAGCCGTGGTCGGGGTACGGCCGGCCGTCCCGCACCGCCTTGAAGATCAGGGCTGGTCCTCCCGGCTCACCGGCCCCCGGCTGCCCGGGGCCCGTCGACTCGAACCACCCTAGTGTCATTCCTCGACGGCCTGCGACGGCGGGGAGCCCGGGATCGATCCCATCCGCGCGCCCCGTCCCGCGAGCCGGAGGACGGCCGGAGCCGCCGGTCGTATGCTGGCACTCGGTCCACCTGAGTGCCAGGAACGGGCTCGTCGAACCGGTACGGGAGGTGTCAGCCGTGGCGCACGACGACCGGCGCCTGCGGGTGCTGCGGGCGATCGTCCAGGACTACGTCTCCACCAACGACCCGGTGGGGAGCAAGGCGCTGGCGGCCCGCTACGACCTGGGGGTCTCTCCGGCCACGATCCGCAACGACATGGCGGTGCTGGAGGAGGAGGGGTACATCACCCAGCCGCACACCAGCGCCGGCCGGGTGCCCACCGACAAGGGCTACCGCTTCTTCGTCGACCGGCTGTCGGCGGTCAAGCCGCTGTCGGTCGCCGAGCGCAAGGCCATCGAGCGCTTCCTCGACGGCGCGGTCGACCTGCACGACGTGCTGGGCCGCAGCGTCCGGCTGCTCGCGCAGCTGACCCGCCAGGTCGCCGTCGTCCAGTACCCGACGCTGTCGCGCAGCGCCGTCCGGCACCTGGAGCTGGTGCCGCTGGCGCCGCACCGGCTGCTGATGGTGCTGATCACCGACACCGGCCGGGTCGAGCAGCGGGTCGTCGAGGTCCCGGTCGAGACCGACGCGGAGACCGTGGCCGAGCTGCGCTCGCTGCTCAACGCCGCCTTCGCCGGCGCGAAGCTCGGCGAGGCCAGCGACACCGTCGGCGACCTGGTCGACAACGCGCCGCCGCACCTGCGCGCGCTGGTCGCCGGGGTCAGCGCCACCCTGCTGGAGACCCTGGTCGAGCCCTCGGAGGACCGGCTGGTCATCGGCGGGACGGCGAACCTCGCCCGCGGCAGCGCGCTGGACTTCCCGCAGACCGTCCGGCCGTTGCTCGAGGCGTTGGAAGAACAGGTCGTGGTCCTGCGGTTGATGGCCGAGGTGGGACCGAGCACGGTGACCGTGAGCATCGGCGAGGAGAACGAGCACGAGGCGCTCACCGGTGCCTCGTTCGTCTCCGTGGGGTACGGGTCGGGGGACCAGGCCCTCGGCGGCCTCGGCGTCGTCGGCCCCACCCGGATGGACTACGCAGGCAACATCGCCGCGGTACGAGCCGTGGCGCGCTACGTCGGCCAGTTGCTGGCCGAGAGCTGAGGACGAGAACGCTCGATGGCAACCGACTACTACGGCGTGCTGGGCCTGCAGCCCGGGGCCAGTGACGCCGACATCAAGCGCGCCTACCGCAAGATGGCGCGCGACCTGCACCCCGACGTCAACCCCGACGAGGGGGCGAAAGAGCAGTTCCAGCAGGTCAGCCGTGCCTACGAGGCGCTGACCGACCCGGAGAAGCGCCGGATCATCGACCTCGGCGGCGACCCGTACGAGACCGGGCGCGGCGGTGCCGGCAGCCCGTTCGGCGCCGGCGCGGGCTTCGGCGGTCTCGGCGACATCATGGACGCCTTCTTCGGGGGTGCCGGCGGGGCCCGCGGGCCGCGCAGCCGCACCCGCGAGGGCGAGGACGCGCTCATCCGGGTCGACCTCGACCTCGATGAGACGGTCTTCGGGACGACGACCGAGATCACCGTGGACACCGCGGTGCTGTGCGACGTCTGCACCGGGGCCGGCACCGCGCCCGGCACCCACCCGACCACCTGCTCGACCTGCAACGGCCGCGGCGAGGTGCAGAGCGTGCAGCGCTCGTTCCTCGGCCAGGTCATCGCCAGCCGGCCCTGCCCGACCTGCCAGGCCACCGGCCAGGTCATCCCGAACCCCTGCCCGCAGTGCGCCGGTGACGGCCGGGTCCGGTCCCGCCGCACCATCCCGGTCAAGATCCCGGCCGGGGTCGAGGACGGCATGCGGATCCGGCTGGCCGGCTACGGCGAGGTCGGCCCCGGCGGCGGCCCGGCCGGCGACCTGTACGTCGAGGTCCACGAGCGCCCGCACGACGTCTTCACCCGCGACGGCGAGGACCTGCACTGCCGGGTCACGCTGCCGATGACCGCCGCCGCGCTGGGCACCACGCTGAAGCTGGAGACGCTCGAGGGCCACGAGGACCTCACCATCAAGCCGGGCACCCAGTCGGGCAACGTGCTCACCCTCCGTGCCCATGGCGCGCCGCGGCTGCGCGGGACCGGGCGGGGCAACCTGCTCGTCCACCTCGACGTCACGACACCGACCCGGCTCGACGACCGCCAGTCCGAGCTGCTCCGCGAGCTGGCCGCGCTGCGCGGCGAGGACCTCACCGAGGGCACCGGCGCCAACACCGGCGGGCTGTTCTCCCGGGTGCGCGACGCGTTCAACGGCCGATGAGCGAGACCCCGGCCGGCACGCTGCAGGCCGACGGTGCGCCGCTGTTCCTGCTCGACGAGGTGCCGGCCGGTGACGTCCTCACTGTCGACGGCGCCGAGGGCCGGCACGCCGTCGACGTGCTGCGGCTGACCGTCGGTGAGCGGGTGCGGGTCGCCGACGGCCGCGGCCTGGTGGTCGAGGGCTCGGTGCTCGGCGCCGAGCACGCGACGCTGCAGGTCCACGTGCTGGCCCGGCACGACGTCCCGCCGCCGTCGCCGGAGTTCGTGCTGGTCCAGGCGCTGCCCAAGGGCGACCGCGGGCCGCTGGCCGTCGACCTGGCCACCGAGCTCGGCGTCGACCGGGTGGTGCCGTGGACCGCGGCCCGCTGCGTGACCCGGTGGCGCGAGGACCGGGTGGACAAGGGGCTGGCCAAGTGGCGCTCCGCCGCCCGCGCGGCGAGCAAGCAGGCCCGCCGTCCGCGGGTGCCCGAGGTGACCGAGCCGATGAGCACCCGCCAGGTGATCGGGATGCTCGCCGACGTCGACCTGGCGCTGGTGCTGCACGAGCAGGCCCGCCAGCCGTTCGCCGCGGTCGACATCCCGGCCACCGGCACGATCGCCGTCATCGTCGGACCCGAGGGCGGGCTCACCGACGGCGAGGTCGTGGCCTTCCGCGCCGCCGGCGCCCAGTCGGTCCGGCTGGGCGCCGAGGTGCTCCGCACGTCGACCGCCGGCGCCGCGGCGCTGGCCGCACTGGCCGCCCGCACCCGCTGGCGGTGAGGGTCGCCGAGTGAGCAGTCGTGGTCGCTGGACCGCGCGTACGCGCCGGCGCGGACGACCAGTACTGCCCACTCGGCCCCGCGGTCACCTCAGCGCCGCGCTGACGCGACGCCATCAGCGGGTGGGGGCCGGTACGTCCCAGCTGGCCAGCAGCGGCAGCGTCCGCGCGGTCGGCGAGCCGGGCGGCGCGGTGTAGACGACCAGCCGCTGGTCGGGGTCGTGCGGCGCGGCGACGACCTCGATGTCGAAGGACAGCGGCCCGGCGACCGGGTGCTGGATGCGCTTGGGCACCGAGGCGTAGTCGCGGACCCCGTGGTCGGCCCACCACCGGTCGACGTCGGCGTCGGCGGCGCGCAGCTCGTCGATCAGGGCCCGGAGCCGGCGGTCGTCGGGGTGCCGGGCGGCGTCCCGGCGGAGCGCGCCGACCGAGGCGGCGGCGAAGTCGGCCCAGTTGACGACCCGCTCCCGGGCGCCGGGGTCCAGGAAGAGCCAGCGCAGCAGCGAGCTGCCCGGGCCGAACGGGCTGCCGAGCACGGCGGACAGCAGCGCGTTGCTGGCCAGCACGTCGCCCCGCTGGCCGAGCAGCAGCACCGGCACGTGGTCCAGCGTGGCCATCAGCCGCAGCAGCCCCGGGTCGGCCTGCTGCGGCAGCCCCGCGGCCGCGACCCGGCGGCGGGTGGGGGCGGCCAGGTCGCGCAGGTGGGCGTGCTCGACGTCGTCCAGCCGCAGCGCGCCGGCGAGCGCGTCCAGCACCTCGTCGGACACGTTGGCCTGCCGGCCCTGCTCGAGCCGGGAGTAGTAGTCCGGGCTGAGCCCGGCCAGCACGGCGAGCTCCTCCTTGCGCAGCCCCGGCACCCGCCGCGGACCGGGGAACGCCGCCATCCCGGCCTGCGCCGGGGTCAGGCCGTCGCGCCGGGAGCGCAGGAACGTACCGAGGGCGGCGCGGTCTCGGGGCACCCGCCCACGGTAGGAGCACGACGCGGGGTCCTGCCTGGTCCTGCCGTGCCCAGGCTGAGCCGGGCCTGGCCCCGGCCGGTCGGCGGGGTGCCTCCTGTGTCCATGACCTCTCCCAGCACCCTGTCCGGCCGGCTGGCCGGGCGCACCGCGATCGTCACCGGCTCGACCAGCGGCATCGGCGCCGCCACCGCCCGCGTCCTCGCCGCCGAGGGGGCGCACGTCGTCGTGAGCGGCCGGGACGCCGACCGGGCCGCCGCGGTGGTCGCCGGGATCACCGCCGCCGGTGGCCGGGCGACGTCCGTCCCGGCCGACCTCGGCGGCAGCCACGCCCAGCTGCGCGCCTTCGCCGCCGCGGCGACCGAGGCGCTGGGCGGCCGCGTCGACGTCCTGGTCAACAACGCCGGCATCTACCCGGTCGGCGCCACCGAGGACCTCGCCGACGCCGACCTGGACGCGCTGCTGGCGGTGAACGTCCGGGCCCCGCACGTCCTCGTCGCCGCGATCGCCCCAGCCATGGCCGCCCGCGGCTCCGGGGCGATCGTGACCGTCGGCTCGTGGATGGCGCGGGTGGGCAGCCCGTTCGGCGCGATGTACACCGCGACCAAGGCCGCCGACGAGCAGCTGACCCGCAGCTGGGCGGCGGAGTACGGGCCGCGCGGCGTGCGGGTCAACACCGTGGCCCCCGGCGTGACCCTGACCCCGGGCAACGAGGCCGCCGGCGCCGTGCTGGACGCGATGGCGGCGGCGACCCCGGCCGGCGTCGTCGTCCGGCCCGACGACGTGGCCCGCGGCGTGCTCTACCTGGTCTCCGACGACGCGGCGATGGTGCACGGCACCACGTTGTCCGTGGACGGCGGCATCTCGGCCACCCGGCCGGCCTGACCGGTCGCCGGGCGGGTGGTCAGGCCACCTCGACGATGCTGCGGGTGACCGCAGCCTGCTCGGTGAGCACGCCGCCGATCATGTGCTGGGTCTCGTTGATCCGCTCCACGATGTCCCGGATGGAGGCCAGCGCCCCGACGACGTCCTGGACGTCGCCCTGGATCGCCGCCACCCGGCTGCTGACCTCGTCGGTGGCCCGGGCGGTCTCCCGGGCCAGCTCCTTGACCTCGCCGGCGACGACGGCGAAGCCCTTTCCCGCCTCGCCGGCGCGGGCCGCCTCGATCGTGGCGTTGAGCGCGAGCAGGTTGGTCTGCTCGGCGATGCCGGTGATCACCTTGACCACCTTGTCGATCTCCGCGCTGGAGCGGCCGAGCCCAGCGGCGTACCCGCCGGCCCGGCCGGCGACCTGCTGGCCCTCACCGGCGACCCGGGTGGCCTCGGCGACGTTGCGCGCCACCTCGTCGATGGAGGCGACCATCTCCCGCCCGGCCACGGCGATCCGCTCGGTGGCCGCGATCCGCTGCATGGTCTGGCTGATCAGGAAGGCGGTGTTGTGCAGCGCGTCGCGGCGGCTGGCGGCGAGCACCAGCGTGCGGGTGGCGAAGAAGTCCATCGTGCCGACCACCCGGCCGTCGACCGTGATGGGCAGGCAGACCCCGGACCGCACCCCGGCCGCGCGGGCGGCCGGCGCCCGCACGCAGTCGTGCACCTGGCCGAGGTCCTCGACGAACACCAGGTCCCCGGCGGCCCAGGTGCGCCCGGCGACGCCGACGCCCCGGGCGAAGCCCGCGCCGCGGCTGATCGACGCGAACTCCGCACCGAGGTCACCGGACGCCTGGGACAGCCGCAGGGTGGCCGAGGCGTCGTCGAGGGCCCACCAGGAGCCGTAGTGCCAGTCGAACTCCCGGCGGATGGTCTCCAGCGCGGTCCTGATCGCCTCGTCGACCGTCCGCGCCTGCGCCAGGTCGCGGAGCAGGCTGTTGACCGCGGCGAGGTCGCCGGAGGCGCGGTCCTGGTCCTGGGCCCCGGCGACCCGGGCGAAGGCCTGGGAGACCAGCAGCCCGACGGCGCGGAGGGCGGCGAGCCGCTCGGCCGAGGGGCTCAGCGTCTCGGTGGCGAAGAAGTCCATGGTGCCGACGACGGCGCCGTCGCGGACCACCGGGAAGCAGATGCCGCTGCGGACCCCGGCCCGCTGCGCCGCGGGTGCGCGGACGCAGTCGGTGAGCTCGCCGAGGTCGGGCACGAACACCAGGTCGCGGGCCCGCCAGGCGCGCCCGGACAGCCCCACCCCCTGCGCGAAGGAGGCGGCCAGGGTGACCTGCCGGAACTCCTGCCCGGCGTCGCCGGACTCGACGGCGAAGTGCAGCCGGCCGTCCTCCGGCGCGATGGTCCAGTACGAGCCGTAGGCCCAGCCGAAGGCCTCCCGCACGGTGTCCAGGGCGGCGCGGGCGACCGACGCGGCGTCGGTGGCCCGGTCGAGGGCGGTCAGCACACGGGTGACGGCGGTGACGTCGGAGCGGGCCTCGGCGAGCTCGGCGGTGTGGTCGGGGGCCTTCTGGCGGAACGCGGCGATGCGCATGTCGGTCCTCTGCTCGGGACTCCGCCGGCGGTGTCGACGCGTCCGGTGCAGTCCTCGGCGCGGTGATCACGGCGGTGAAGTCGAACCAACCGGGTTGCGCACGACCAGACGTACTGTCTCGTCTCGTTGACCGGCACCGCCTAGGGTCGACGGCATGAGCGAGCCGCCGAGCGACTGCCTGTTCTGCCGCATGGTCGCGGGGGAGATCGCGCCGGACGTCGTCCGGGAGACCGACCGCACGCTCGCCTTCCGCGACATCAACCCGCAGGCGCCCACGCACGTGCTGGTGGTCCCGCGCGAGCACCACGCCACGCTCGGCGCGCTGACCGCCGCCGACCCCGGGCTCACCGGCGAGCTGGTCGCCGCCGCGCACGCCGTCGCGCTGCAGGAGGGGCTGGTCGCCGACGGCGGCGCGGAACCGGGCTACCGGCTGGTGGCGAACACCGGGCCGCAGGCCGGGCAGACGGTGCACCACGTCCACCTGCACGTGCTGGGCGGGCGCGGGCTGGGCTGGCCGCCGGGCTGAACGTCACGCTGCGTCGAGCCGGGCCGCGGGCGGCCGGGCGCGCGTAGACTGGCTCGGGTCACAGCCCCGTCGCAGGAAGGCAGGGTCGAGCGTACTTGCCCGACACCGCACCAGACGCCGCCCCCGCCGCCCCCGGCGCGGCCACGCAGCGTGAGCTCTCCGCGCGCGCCGCGGGAGCCGGCACCCCGGACGCGCCGCCCGCTGTCCGCACCTCCCTCACCGTCCCGGACAGCGTCTCGATGGTCGCCCTCCTGGGCCAGTCCGACGAGCTGCTCCGTCTGGTCGAGAGCGAGCTCGCCGCCGACGTGCACGTCCGCGGCAACGAGATCGCGATCACCGGGCAGCCGGCCGACAACGCCTTCGCCGTCCGGGTCTTCGACGAGCTGATCGCGCTGCTCGCCACCGGTCAGGCGCTGCGCCCGGACTCGGTGCGCCGTGTCGTGGCGATGCTGAAGGCCGGCGGCTCCGAGCGCCCGGCCGACGTCCTCAGTCTGGACATCATCAGCCGCCGGGGCCGCACCATCCGGCCCAAGACGCTGAACCAGAAGCGCTACGTCGACGCCATCGACAAGAACAGCGTCGTGTTCGGCATCGGCCCGGCGGGCACCGGCAAGACCTACCTCGCGATGGCCAAGGCCGTGCAGGCGCTGCAGACCAAGCAGGTCAACCGGATCATCCTGACCCGGCCGGCGGTCGAGGCCGGCGAGCGGCTGGGCTTCCTGCCCGGCTCGCTGTCGGACAAGATCGATCCGTACCTGCGCCCGCTCTACGACGCGCTGCACGACATGGTCGACCCCGAGTCGATCCCGCGGCTGATGGCGGCGGGCACCATCGAGGTCGCCCCGCTGGCCTACATGCGCGGCCGCACGCTCAACGACGCGTTCGTCATCCTCGACGAGGCGCAGAACACCACCGCCGAGCAGATGAAGATGTTCCTCACCCGGCTCGGCTTCGGCTCGAAGATGGTCGTCACCGGCGACGTCACCCAGGTCGACCTGCCCGGTGGCGCGCAGAGCGGTCTGCGGATCGTCCGGGAGATCCTCGACGGCATCGACGACGTGCACTTCAGCACGCTGACCAGCACCGACGTGGTCCGGCACCGGCTGGTCGGGGACATCGTCGACGCCTACGAGCGCTTCGACGCCACCCGGCAGCCGGCCGCCACCGGCCCGGCGCGGGCCAGCCGGCCCGCCCGGTCCACCCGGCAGCAGGGGAGCTGAGCGGCGTGCCCGTCGAGGTCGCCAACGAGTCCGAGATCGCCGTCGACGAGCAGGCGCTGGCCGGCGTCTGCCGGTACGTGCTGGACTCCCTGGACGTCAGCCCGCTGGCCGAGCTCTCCGTGCTCTGCGTGGACGTCGACTACATGGCCAGCCTGCACGAGCGGTGGATGGGCGAGAAGGGCCCGACCGACGTGCTGGCCTTCCCGATGGACGAGCTGGACACCGCCCGCCCCGACGACCCGGACCCCGGTCCGGCGCTGCTCGGCGACGTGGTGCTCTGCCCGGCCGTCGCGGTCCGCCAGGCCCGCGCCGCCGGCCACTCGATGGCCGACGAGCTCCTCCTGCTCGCCACCCACGGCGTGCTCCACCTGCTCGGCTACGACCACATGGAGCCCGACGAGGAGAAGGAGATGTTCGGCCTGCAGTCCCAGCTGCTCGAGGGCTTCCGCTCCGTGCCGAGGGAACCGGTGACCGGCGAACCCGTGGAGCCGGGGACGCGATGAGCGCGACCGCGATCGTCCTGCTGGTGATCGCCGTCGCCCTGGTGCTCGTCGCCGGTGTCTTCGCCATGCTCGACGCCGCGCTGCAGCGGCTGAGCAAGGCGCGCGTCGACGAGCTCCGCCGCGACGGGGCCAAGCGCGCCGGGGCGCTGGCCGTCGTCATGGAGGAGCGCGCGCGGCACGTCGCGTTGCTGCTGCTGCTCCGGATCGCCTGCGAGACCGCGGCGACCGTGCTGGTCGCGCTGGTCGTCTACCGGCTCGTCGACGGGCTGTCCGTCGCCGCGCTCACCGCGATCGCGGTCATGACCGTGGTCAGCTACGTGCTCATCGGTGTCGGCCCGCGCACCCTGGGCCGCCAGCACGCCTACTCGGTCGCCATGGCGGCGGCGCCGCTGATCCGGCTGCTGGGCCGGGTGCTCGGGCCGATCGCGACGCTGCTCATCCTGGTCGGCAACGCGATCACCCCCGGGCGCGGCTACCGCGACGGCCCGTTCAGCAGCGAGGTCGAGCTGCGCGAGCTGGTCGACATGGCCGAGGAGCGCGGCGTCGTCGAGGCCGGCGAGCGGAACATGATCCACGGCGTCTTCGAGCTCGGGGACACGATCGCCCGCGAGGTCATGGTGCCGCGGCCCGACGTGGTCTGGATCGAGCGCGGCAAGACCCTGCGGCAGGCGCTCGCGCTGTGCCTGCGCAGCGGCTTCAGCCGGCTGCCGGTGATCGGCGAGAACGTCGACGACATCATCGGCGTCGTCTTCCTCAAGGACCTGGTGCGCCGCTCGCAGGGCTCCTCGGACTCCCGGGCCAGCGAGCCGCGGATCGAGGAGCTGATGCGCCCGGCCTCGTTCGTGCCGGAGTCCAAGCCGGTCGACGAGCTGCTCCGCGAGATGCAGGCCTCGCGCACCCACATGGCCGTCGTCGTCGACGAGTACGGCGGCTTCGCCGGGCTGGTCACCATCGAGGACATCCTCGAGGAGATCGTCGGCGAGATCGCCGACGAGCACGACGCCGTGCAGCGCCCCCCGGTCGAGGAGCTGCCCGACGGCTCGGTGCGGATCACCGCCCGGCTGCCTGTCGAGGACCTCGCCGACCTGTTCAAGGTCGAGCTGCCCGAGGACGACGGCGTCGAGACCGTCGGCGGGCTGCTCGCCCGCGAGCTGGGCGTGGTGCCGATCGAGGGCTCCGAGGCCGTGGTCGGCGGGCTCCGGCTGGTCGCCGAGAGCACCGGCGGCCGGCGCAACCAGATCGACACGATCCTGGTCTGCCGGGTGGCCGAGCCGCGCACCGACGACGAGGTCGCCGCCGACCAGCCCGCCCGGGAGCGTGAGCACGTCGCCGTGGAAGGCTGAGGAAGGACCCTCCCGCCCCCCACCGCTCACACGCTCGCGGCGGGCCCCTGCGGGAGGGCCGGACCGACGGACGGGAGACTCCTCTGGTGACCGCCGCAGAGCTGGACCCCGAGGACGCCAAGCTGATCACCCTGGCCCGCTCGGCGCGCGGCCGGACCGGTGCCGCCGAGGGCGCCGCGGTGCGCGACACCGACGGCCGCACCTACCTGGCGGCGACGGTCTCGCTCGCCTCGCTGCAGCTGTCGGCGCTGCAGGCCGCGGTCGCGGCCGCGGTGTCCAGCGGGGTGCAGGGCCTGGAGGCCGCGGCCGTGGTGACCAGCGCCGATGAGGTGGAGCCGGCCGGGCTGGCCGCGGTGCACGACCTGACGCCCGCGGCGCCGGTGCTGCTCGCCGGCCCCGACGGCGTCCTCCGCACCACCGCCTGACGGAACGGGCTCGCTCGGGCGCGGGGGACGAGCTCGTTCCCTTATGGTGCGCCCATGCAGAAGGACCCCCTCCTCCCCACCCCTCGCGGGCTCGCGGCGGGTCCCGGGAGGGGCCGGCGATGCTGACGGGCCTGCCGGGATGACCAGCGACGACCGGGACGCGGCGGTCGACGCCGCCGTCGTCGCCTCGTTCGTCGCCCGGGTGGCCGAGGTCGCCCCCCGGCTCGCCGCCGACGACGCCGTCCGCACCGAGCTCGGCGGCCGGGCCGCCGCCGTGCTGCGCGTCGCGCACGCCCGCCTGCGCGGGGGGCCGATGCCGTCCGCCCCGGCCGGCCCGGACGTCGGGGCGACCCGGGCCCGCACCGGGGTGCACCCGGCCGAGTCGCTGCGCGCGGCCGGGCTGCTGTTCCGCACGGCGCTGTCGCCGCTGGCCGCCGCCCACCCGGACCTGCCCGCCGAGCAGGTCGCCGTGGTGCTGCACGAGGTCATCGACACCCTCGTGCTGCCGGCCGCGGTGTCCTACGTCGACGTCCTGCTGGCCCGGCTCTCCGACGCCAACCGGGACGAGCGCCGGCGGGTGGCCCGCGACCTGCACGACTCCACCAGCCACGGCATCGGCGCAGCGATGCAGGGCGTCGACCTGGCCCTGCACCTGATCGCCAGCGGCCGGACCCCGGACGTCGGCCGGCTGCGCAGCACCCGCCAGGTGCTGCTGGACACCCTCAATGAGGTGCGCGGGATGGCCACCCGGCTGCGCGACGTCGTCGGGTCGCGCAGCCTGGGCCAGGCGCTGCAGGAGTACCTGGACTTCGCCGTCCCGTCCGGTCGCGAGGTCACCCTCACCGCCGCCGAGGACCACGCGCTGCCCGCCCACGTGAAGGAGGAGAGCTACCTGATCATCCGGGAAGCGGTCCGCAACTCGCTGCTGCACGCCGCCGGCGCCACCCGGCTCGACGTGGACGTCGAGGTGACCGAGGGGCGGCTGCGGGCGACGGTGGCCGACGACGGCGCGGGGTTCGACCCGGCCGCGGTCGACCGCAGCCGCACCGTCGGCCTCGCGTCGATGCAGGAACGCGCCGAGGGCCTGGGCGGGAACGTGCTGCTGCAGGCCGGGCCCGGTGGGGTCCGGCTGGCGCTGACCGTGCCGCTGGCGTCGTGACCGGCGCGCTGCCGCCGCTGCGGGTGGTCCTGGTCGACGACCACCGGCTGTTCCGGGAGAGCCTCGGCGCGCTGCTGGCCGTGCACGAGGGCATCGAGGTGGTCGCCGAGGGAGGCGACGGCGAGGAGGCCGTCCGGCTGACCCGCCAGCACCGGCCGGACGTCGTGCTGCTCGACGTGGAGATGCCCGGGCAGTCGGTGCTCACCTCGCTGGTGGAGATCCGCAGCGCCTCGCCCTCCACCCGGATCGTCGTGCTGACCATGCACGAGAACACGACGCTGGCCCGCCAGCTGCTGCTGCGCGGCGCCTCCGCCTACCTGATCAAGACGATCGGGCACCACGAGCTGGTCGCGGCGATCCGGGCCAGCACCGAGGCGGCGTCGGACATGGTGACCCTGTCGGTCTCCCGCGGCGGGCTCGCCGGGCTGGCGGCCTCGGGCGCCTCGGTGCTGTCCGCCCGCGAGCTCGAGGTGCTCACCCTGGTCTCCCGGGCCCGGTCCAACCAGGCGATCGCGACCGAGCTGCAGATCAGCGAGGGGACGGTGAAGCGGCACCTGTCCAACATCAACAACAAGCTCGGGTCGACGTCCCGGCTGGACGCCGTCCGCCGGGCCACCCGCGCCCGGCTGCTGACCCCGGGGCTGGGCGAGGACTAGCGGGGCAGCGGCCGGCCGAGCGCGTCGGCCACCGCGGCCGGGTCGCGCACCCACACGGTGAACGCCTTGTCGGTGAGCCCGTCGTCGTCCAGGTGCCGCACGCTGACCCGGCGCCGCCCGGGCCACCAGCCGCCGCGCGCCTTCGGCGTCGGCCAGCCCTCCGGGGCGCGCCCCTCGACCACCTCGGAGACCAGGACGAGCGGGACCACGCCGAAGGACGACACCTGCCGCAGCCCGGCGATGTCGGTGGAGACGGCGTGGTCGCCGATGGTGAACCGGCCGGTCGCGCCGAGCAGGACGACGACCGCCAGCCCGATCGCCAGCGGCGCCTCGCCGGCGGCCGCGGCCCCGCCGTCGCGCCAGCCCAGGAAGGCCAGCCAGACCACGACCGCGAGCACGGTCACGCCCAGCACCCAGGGCCGTGCCGGGTCGTACTGCCAGTACCGCAGCGGGCGCGGGGTGACCGTGACGTGCCGCTTGGGGCCGCGCCGGGCGAGGTAGCCGTAACTGGTCACCTGGGTGATGTGCCGCTCCCGGTCGATCGCCGCCCGGACCACCAGGGGCTCGCCGTTCTCGCGTCGGGACCGGGCAGCCATGCCGTCATCGTCCCAGAGCGGCTCCGGCCCGGTCGACAGCGCTCCGGGAGGAAGGTTAGCCTCGCCTCATGGGACTGCGACTGCCGGTCGGCGGGGTGACCGTGCTGCTGGGACCGCCGGCGGAGCGTGCCGCCGTGCTCGCCGCCCTCGACCCGGGCAGCGCCCGCTGCGCGGACGGCCATGGCGCGCTCACCGTGCTCACGGTGCGCGCCGAGGCGGGCGACGACGTGCCGGCCCGGCTGGGCGCCGTCGAGGCGGCCCTGGCGCAGGCCGCACCCGTGGTGCTGGTCGACCGGCTCACCGCCGGGCTCCGTGCCCCGGACCGGCGGCGGGTGCTCGCCGCGCTGCGCCCGGTCGCGGCGGCCGGCAGCGCGGTGCTGGTGGACGACGACGACCCGGTCGCCGCGCTCGGCACGGCCGACTCCGCCCTCCGCACCGGCACCCTCTCCGTGGAGCAGGTGCCCGACCCGCGGCTGCTGGAGCTGCTCGCGTCCTGAGTGACGCCCTGGTTCAGCGGGGGCGGTAGGTGAGGCAGTCGGCCGCGTCGGCGGCCGAGCCGACCTGCACGGAGGCCGCGGTGCACTCGAGGGCGTCGTTGTGCACGCACTCCGAGCGGTGGCAGGCACCCACCACGCCGGTGCGCTCGAGCCCGGCGCGGAAGGAGATCTCGACGAATGTGCCGCAGTGGGCGTGGTCCCCGCCGATGGTGATCGCCCCGGCGTGGCAGCCGTGGTCGGCGTTGTAGGAGCAGGAGTCCACGGTGCAGTCGTGGACCTGCGGCATGTCCTGGGTGGTGGTCATGCACAAGGGTGGCACCAGACCCTCGCGGGGGCCAGGTGCGACGAGGAGGTCCGGGTCGTCGGTACCGGGTGGGAGACTGGACGGCGTGACCCCCTCCGATCCGCCGCCGTACCGCAGCGGCTTCGCCTGCCTGGTCGGCCGGCCCAACGCCGGCAAGACCACGCTGACGAACGCCCTGGTGGGGGAAAAGGTCGGCATCGTCAGCAACCGCCCCCAGACCACCCGGCACGCCATCCGCGGGGTGGTGCACCGCCCGGCCGGCCAGCTGGTGCTGGTCGACACCCCCGGGCTGCACAAGCCCAAGAGCCTGCTGGGGCAGCGGCTCAACGACGTCGTCCGCGACACGCTGGCCGACGTCGACGTCATCGTCTTCTGCATCCCCGCCGACCAGCCGGTCGGCTCCGGCGACGCGTTCATCGCCCGCCAGCTCAAGTCGGTCTCCACGCCGATCGTCGTGGTGGTCACCAAGACCGACACGGCGAGCAAGAAGGCGATCACCGAGCAGCTGGTGGCGGCCAGCCAGCTGGTCGAGGCCCGGGAGGTCGTGCCGGTCAGCGCGGTCTCCGGTGACCAGGTCGGCCTGCTGGAGGACCTGCTGATCGGGCTGCTGCCCGAGGGGCCGCCGCTGTACCCGGAGGAGCGGACCACCGACGAGGACGTCGAGCGGCAGCTCGCCGAGCTGGTCCGCGAGGCCGCGCTGGAGAAGGTCCGCCAGGAGGTCCCGCACTCCCTCGCCGTCAGCATCGAGGAGATCGTCCGCAAGCCCGACCCACGCGACGCCGAGGCCGTGTTCACCGAGGTGCACGCGCTGCTGCACGTCGAGCGCGCCAGCCAGAAGCCGATGCTGCTGGGCAAGGGCGGCTCGACGATCAAGGCGATCGGCAGCGAGGCCCGGGTGGGCATGGAGACGCTGCTGGGCGGCCGGGTGCACCTGGACCTGCACGTCACGGTGCTGGGCGAGTGGCAGGACGACCCGAAGAAGCTCAACCGGCTCGGGTACTGACGCGATGAGCACGACACCGCAGGCGCTGTACCGGGACGAGGGCGTCGTCCTGCGCACCCAGAAGCTCGGTGAGGCCGACCGGATCGTCACCGTGCTGACCCGGCGCACCGGCAAGGTGCGCGCGGTGGCCAAGGGCGTGCGCCGGACCAAGAGCAAGTTCGGGGCGCGGCTCGAGCCGTTCAGCCACGTCGACCTGCAGCTCTACACCGGGCGGAACCTGGACATCGTCAGCCAGGCCGAGTCGATCCGCGCCTACGGGCCCGCCGTGGTCGGCGACTACCGCGCCTACACCGCCGGCACCGCCGTGCTGGAGACCGCCGACCGGCTGACGGCGGAGGAGAAGGAACCGTCGCTGCGGATGTTCCTGCTGGTCATCGGCGCGCTCCGCACGCTGGCCGAGGGGCAGAAGCCGGCGCCGCTGGTGCTCGACGCGTTCCTGCTGCGGGCGATGTCGGTGGCCGGCTGGGAACCGGCGCTCGGCGACTGCGCGCGCTGCGGCGAGGCCGGCCCGCACCGGCACTTCTCCGTCCCGGCCGGGGGCACGGTGTGCCCGTCCTGCCGGCCCACCGGCTCGGCGATGCCGAGCCCGGTCACCATCGAGCTCATGGAGGCGCTGTTGTCCGGCGACTGGGCGCACGCCGAGGCCAGCCTGGCGATCAACCGCCGGGAGGGCAGCGGCCTGGTCGCGGCCCTGCTGCAGTGGCACCTGGAGCGCGGGCTGCGGTCGCTGCCGCTGGTGGACCGCGCATGAGGCGCGAGGTCAAGGCGCCGAACCCGCACCCGTCGGGGGCCACCCCGCCGCCGATCCCGGCCGACAAGGTGCCGCACCACGTCGCGATCGTGATGGACGGCAACGGCCGCTGGGCGAAGCAGCGCGGGCTGCCGCGCACCGCCGGGCACGAGGCGGGCGAGGCGTCGCTGTTCGACTGCGTCGAGGGCGCGATCGAGCTGGGCATCGGGGCGATCAGCGCCTACGCGTTCTCCACCGAGAACTGGCGGCGCAGCCCCGAGGAGGTCCGCTTCCTGATGGGCTTCAACCGCGACGTCATCCGCCGCCGCCGCGACGAGATGCACGAGCTCGGGGTGCGGGTGCGCTGGGCCGGCCGCCGTCCGAGGCTCTGGCGCAGCGTGATCAAGGAGCTCGAGGTCGCCGAGGAGCTCACGAAGGACAACGACGTCCTCACCCTCACCATGTGCGTGAACTACGGCGGCCGGGCCGAGATCGCCGACGCGGCCGCGGCGATCGCCCGCGAGGTGGCCGCCGGGCGGCTCAAGCCCGACAAGGTCGACGAGGAGACCGTCGCCCGGTTCCTCGACGAGCCGGACATGCCCGACGTCGACCTGTTCGTGCGCAGCTCCGGGGAGAACCGGACCAGCAACTTCCTGCTCTGGCAGTCCGCCTACGCCGAGCTGGTCTTCCTGGACACTCTCTGGCCGGACTTCGACCGCCGGCAGCTGTGGCAGGCCTGCGAGGAGTACGCCAGCCGGCAGCGCCGGTTCGGCAGCGCCTGATGTTCGCCGTCACCCGGCTGCGCGTCCCGGCCGCCGACGTCCCGGCGCTGACCGCCGCCACCGGCGAGCTGCTCGCGGCGCTGCGGGCGCGACCGGGCTTCCGGGACGGCGAGCTCGGCCGAGCCGCCGACGACCCGGAGCTCTTCGCGCTGTGCACCCGCTGGGACGGCGTCGGGGCCTACCGCCGGGCGCTGTCGGCGTACGAGGTGAAGCTGGCCGGAGGGCCGGTGTGGGCGTACGCCCTCGACGAGCCCGGCACCTTCCTCACCGACTGACCGCACCCCGCCCCTGCGGAGCGTGACGCCCCGCGAGACCGGTGGCCCGGCTGCGCCCGGTCGGGCGGCCCGCGGGCCATCCTGGACACCCCGCGCCCGAGCCCCGGAGGTCGCGATGACCGACCTGCACCACAGCGACCCGGCGCCGGCCCGCCCCGCCGACGTCGACGTGCTCGTCTGGGGCACGCTCGGCGCCGGTGCGCTCGCCGCCGTCACCATGCTGGCCCTGCTGGTGAGCGGGCACGAGTCCGGCCGCGGCTTCCTCGCCGTCTTCGGCCTGCCGCTGCTGGCGCTGGCGGTCGTCGCCGCCGGCCGCCGGCTGGCCGCGGACCGCGGGCCGGGTGAGGACGCTGCAGAGCCCGGCCGACCCGGCGACTAACGTCAAGGGGTCACCCACCGACCGCCAGCCGGATGGAGCCTCCGTGCCCAGCGAGACCCCCGCCCCCACCCGCACCGCCGACCCGGCCCGCCTGGACAAGGTGGTCAACCTCTGCAAGCGCCGGGGGTTCGTCTTCCCGTCCGGTGAGATCTACGGCGGCACCCGATCGGCCTGGGACTACGGCCCGCTGGGCGTCGAGCTCAAGGAGAACATCAAGAAGCAGTGGTGGCGCACGGTCGTGCAGAGCCGGGACGACGTCGTCGGCCTGGACTCCTCGGTCATCCTGCCGCGGCAGGTGTGGGTCGCCTCGGGCCACGTCGGGGTCTTCACCGACCCGCTGACCGAGTGCCAGAACTGCCACAAGCGGTTCCGCGCCGACCACCTCGAGGAGGCCTACGAGGAGAAGAAGGGCCGGGCGCCGGCCAACGGCCTGGCCGACATCACCTGCCCCAACTGCGGGGTCACCGGTTCCTGGACCGAGCCGCGGGACTTCAACATGATGCTGAAGACCTACCTCGGCCCGGTCGAGGACGAGTCCGGGCTGCACTACCTGCGCCCGGAGACCGCCCAGGGCATCTTCGTCAGCTTCGCCAACGTGATGGGCGCCTCCCGGAAGAAGCCCCCGTTCGGCATCGGCCAGATCGGCAAGTCCTTCCGCAACGAGATCACCCCCGGCAACTTCATCTTCCGGACGCGTGAGTTCGAGCAGATGGAGATGGAGTTCTTCGTCCAGCCCGGCACGGACGAGGAGTGGCACCAGTACTGGATCGACGAGCGCACCCGCTGGTACACCGACCTGGGCATCGACCCCTCGAACCTGCGGCACTTCGAGCACCCGAAGGAGAAGCTCTCCCACTACTCGACGCGCACCGTCGACATCGAGTACCGGTTCGGCTTCCAGGGCTCGGAATGGGGCGAGCTCGAGGGCATCGCCAACCGCACCGACTTCGACCTGAAGACCCACTCGGAGCACTCCGGCACCGACCTGTCCTACTTCGACCAGGCCACCAACGAGCGGTGGACGCCGTACGTCATCGAGCCCGCGGCCGGGCTGACCCGCTCGCTGATGGCGTTCCTGGTCGAGGCCTACACCGAGGACGAGGCCCCCAACGCCAAGGGCGGCGTCGACACCCGCACGGTGCTCAAGCTGGACCCGCGGCTGGCGCCGGTGAAGGCCGCCGTCCTGCCGCTGTCCCGCAACGCCGACCTCTCGCCCAAGGCCCGCGACCTGGCCGCGGAGCTGCGGAAGAACTGGAACGTCGACTTCGACGACGCCGGTGCGATCGGCCGCCGCTACCGCCGGCAGGACGAGGTCGGCACGCCGTTCTGCCTGACCGTCGACTTCGACACCCTCACCGACGACGCGGTCACCGTGCGGGAGCGGGACTCGATGTCGCAGGAGCGCATCGGGCTGGGCCAGGTCGTCTCCTACCTCGCCGCCCGCCTCCCCGGCTGCTGAGCCACCCCGGCCGCTTGTGCGCTGCTCACCACGGTGAGCAGAGCACGAGCGTCGTCGACGTCCTCAACAGCGCGGCGGTGTCCAGGATCCGAACCGTGCCGTCGACGAGGTTGGCGCCGAGGTCGACCGTCCGGACGACGGTGTGCGTCGTAGGGACCAGTGCAGGGTCGGAGCGTGGTGACTCCCGAAGGCCCGGTGCGTCCCGCCCGCTGCCGGGTCGACCCGCATCCGACGGGGTCCAGCCGCGTGCGCACCGGCCGGACGTCGCCCCATCCGGCCCCAGCCGGGTGAGGACGGCCGCGGCTCGGCGGCGTGAGCCCGGTCGCACAGCCGGGCCGCCTACGCTGGGCTCGTGACCAGCACCCTCGAGCGCGCGACGGCGCTGCCGCCGCTGCAGCTCGGCGGGCTGACCGTCGACCCGGCCGTCGTCCTCGCGCCGATGGCCGGCATCACGAACCCGGCGTTCCGCACGCTGTGCCGGGAGTTCGGCGCCGGCCTGTACGTCTGCGAGATGATCACCACCCGGGCGCTGGTCGAGCGCAACGCCAAAACCCTGCAGATGGTGCAGGCCGCCCCCGGCGAGGCCGACGCGTTCAGCGTGCAGCTCTACGGCGTCGACCCGGCCACGGTCGGGCGCGCGGTGGAGATGCTGGTCGACGAGCAGGTCGCCGGCACCCGCCCGGCGCACATCGACCTCAACTTCGGCTGCCCGGTGCCCAAAGTGACCCGCAAGGGCGGTGGCTCCGCGCTGCCGTGGCGCCGGGTGCTGTTCCGGGACATCGTCCGCGCGGCGGTCGGCGCCGCCCGCGACGTCCCGGTGACGGTGAAGACCCGGATCGGCATCGACGCCGAGCACGTCACCTACCTCGACGCCGGCCGGATCGCCCAGGACGAGGGCGCCGCCGCCATCACGCTGCACGGCCGCACCGCCGACCAGCTCTACAGCGGTACCGCCGACTGGGCGCCCATCGCGCGGTTGGTCGAGACCGTCGACATCCCGGTCCTCGGCAACGGCGACCTGTGGGAGGCCGACGACGCGCTGCGGATGGTGGCCGAGACCGGCTGCGCGGGCGTCGTCGTCGGCCGGGGCTGCCTGGGCCGGCCGTGGCTGTTCGGCGACCTCGCCGCCGCCTTCGCCGGGTCCGCCCGCCGCACGCTGCCCAGCTTCCGCGAGGTCGCCGCGATCATGCACCGGCACGCCACCCTGCTGGCCGCCGACCAGGGCGAGGTCCACGGCTGCACCGACTTCCGCAAGCACGTCGCCTGGTACCTCAAGGGCTTCTCCGTGGGCTCGGACGTGCGGCGGGCGCTGGCCATGGTGTCCGGCCTGGACGAGCTCGCCGAGCTGCTGGACGGCGTCCCCGACCAGCCCTACCCGGAGGCCGTGCTGGGCGCCCCGCGCGGGCGGACCAGCCCACCGCGACCGGTCGCGCTGCCCGAGGGCTGGCTGGCCGACCGCGACGACCCGCGACCCCCTGCGGGTGCGGAGATGCTGGTAGGTGGCGGATGACGCAGGGCCCGTTCCTCTACGACGACGACCCGATGCCGCTGCACACCGGCACCCCGCGGAACCGCAACGGCACGCTGATCGCGCTGCTCAGCGCCACGGTGCTCATCGCCGTCCTCATGGTCGGCGGCATGGTGCTGTTCAAGGGCACCGCCGCCGAGCAGGCCGAGGAGGTGGCCGAGGTGTTCACCAAGTCGCTGGCCGCCGGTGACACCGAGACCGCCTACGGGCTGGTCTGCGACTCCGAGCGACTCCGGATCACCCCTGAGCAGCTCGCCGGGGACTACCTGCAGCCCGGCACCCCGACCGTCACCGGCTCCCGCGGCGAGCGCATTGACGACGGGCCGGTGCGCTACGTCCAGGTCCGCTGGGACGACGGCGGGACCAGCACGACGACCGAGCTCACCGTCGTCCCGGAGGGCGGCACCAAGGTCTGTGGCACCAGCGCGGGGGGCTGACGGCTCGCCGTCCCCAGGCGTCGCACCGGCGTCGGCACCGCGTGGTACCCATGACGCGTGGCAGTGGGGGCGGGGCGGCTGGTCGGCCGGGTGATCGGGGCAGCGGTGGCCGCGGTCCTGCTCATGACCGGCGCCACGGCCCTGGCCATCTGGTGGACGGCGCGGCAGGACTCCCGGCCCGGCTCCGACGCGATCGTGGTGCTCGGGTCGGCGCAGTACAACGGCGTCCCGTCGTCGATCTTCGAGGCCCGGCTCGAGCACGCGCTGGAGCTGTACGAGGAGGGTGTCGCGCCGGTGATCGTCACCGTCGGGGGCAAGGCCACCGGCGACCAGTTCTCCGAGGCCGAGGCGGGCCGGGAGTACCTGGCCGACGCCGGGGTCCCGGACGACGCGCTGCTGGCGGTCCAGGAGGGCGCGGACACCCTGGAGAGCATGCGGGCGGTGGGCACGCAGTTCGACGACCGCGGCTGGGACACCGCCGTCCTGGTCACCGACCCCTGGCACGCGATGCGCGCCGAGCGGATGGCCGAGGACGCCGGCATGGACGCCCGCAGCTCGCCCACCCGGCAGGGCCCCGCGGTGCAGACGCGCACCACGCAGTTCCGCTACATCCTGCGGGAGACGGCTGCCTACCTGCTCTACCGCGTGACCGGCGAGAGCGTCGCCGGCGCCCCGGGCATCGGCTGAGGCTGAGGAAGGACATCGTGCTGGAGCTGGGCAAGAGCGGGTCGCACGGCACCGGGAAGGGCGCCGTGCCGGTGCTCTCCGACGGTGCCGTCGTCGCGACGTTGCACGCCTCGAACTGGAAGGAGGCGGCCACGGCCGAGGTGGGGGAGCGGTCGTGGGCCTTCGGTAAGGCCGGCCGTGAGCTGACCGGCCGGTGGGCCGTCGACCCCGAGGACGCCGTCCGGCTGCGGGCGCGGCAGACGTCCTACTGGAACGGCACCTGGGCGGTGGAGCTGGACGGCGTCGCGGTGGACGTGACGTCGGCGTCGCGCTGGAAGGGCACGCACCGGTACGCCGTCGGCGGCCGGCAGCTGGCGGGGAGCGGCACGACCGGGTCCTGGAGCCCACGGCCGACGCTCACCGCGAGCCCGGACCTGTCACTGGACCACGCGGTCTTCCTGCTGTGGGTCGAGCTCGTCCTCGGCCGGCGCTGGGCCGCGGCCGCGGCGGCCGTCTGATGGCCGGCCGGGGGCGGATCCGCGCCGCGGACATCGCGACGGTCCGCGAGCGGGCCAAGATCGACGAGATCATCGGCGAGCACCTGCAGCTCAAGCGCGCCGGCGGCGGCAGCCTCAAGGGGCTGTGCCCGTTCCACGACGAGAAGTCGCCGTCCTTCAACGTCACCCCGTCGCGAAACCTGTTCCACTGCCTCGCGGGTGAGACCGGCGTGCTCACCGAAGACGGGACCATCCCGATCCGGGAGCTGGCCGGTAAGACGGTGCGCGTCCTCAACGGGGACGGCGGCTGGGTCGAGGCTCCGTTCAAGAGCTACGGCGTGCAGCGGCTGATGCGCATGACGCTCACCCGCAACGGCCGGACCAAGGTCGTCCACGCGACCGACGAGCACCGCTGGTTCGTGCCGTCCGGGGCCCTCCGGCAGCACCGCCGCGAGAAGCTGACCAAGGACCTCCAGCCCGGCGACCGGCTGTCGCACTCGTTGCCAGCAGCCCGCGAGCTCGTCGCTGCCGGCGCAGCCGCAGGCGGAGGCCGGATGGACGTCCCTGCACGTGGGACGGTCGGCGGCGACCTCGACTGGGTCGTGCAGTCGGTGGAGTGGAGCGACCGGGTCGAAGAGGTCTTCTGCGCGGAGGTGCCAGGGACCCACGCCTTCACGCTCGAGGACGACCTGCTCACCGGCAACTGCTTCGGTTGTGGGGAAGGCGGCGACGTCATCGCCTTCATCCAGAAGATCGACCACCTGTCCTTCACCGAGGCGGTCGAGCTGCTCGCCGGTCGCACCGGCGTGCAGCTGCAGTACGAGGACGACGGCGGTCGCGCCACCGCCGGCCCGAACCGGGCGCAGGCCGGGCAGCGGGCTCGGCTGGTCGCGGCCAACACCGCCGCCGCGGACTTCTACGCCGCCCAGCTGATGACCCCGGAGGCCGCGCCGGCGCGGACGTTCCTCGCCGAGCGCGGCTTTGACCGGCAGGTGGCGCTGGACTTCGGCTGCGGCTACGCCCCCGGCGGCTGGGACACCCTGACCCGGCACCTGCGCGGATTGGGCTACACCCAGGAGGAGCTGGTCACCGGCGGGCTGGCCAAGGAGTCCTCCCGGGGCACCCTCATCGACCGGTTCCACCGCCGGCTGCTGTGGCCGATCCGCGACCTCACCGGCGACGTCATCGGGTTCGGGGCGCGCAAGCTCATGGACGACGACCAGGGCCCCAAGTACCTGAACACCCCTGAGACGCCGCTGTACAAGAAGAGCACCGTCCTCTACGGCGTGGAGCGGGCCAAGCGGGACATCGCCCGCAGCCACCAGGCGGTCGTCGTCGAGGGCTACACCGACGTGATGGCCTGCCACGTGGCCGGCGTGACCACCGCGGTCGCCTCCTGCGGCACCGCGTTCGGCGCCGAGCACATCAACGTGCTGCGCCGGCTGCTGATGGACCAGGACGAGTTCCGCGGTGAGGTGATCTACACCTTCGACGGCGACGCGGCCGGGCAGGCGGCGGCGATGAAGTCCTTCAAGGAGGACCAGCGCTTCGTCGCGCAGACCTTCGTCGCGGTCGAGCAGGAGGGGCGCGACCCCTGCGAGCTGCGCCAGGCGCACGGCGACGCCGCCGTCCGCGACCTCATCGCCCGCCGGACGCCGCTGATCGAGTTCGTGCTGCGGACGACGCTGGACGGCTACGACCTGGACACCGTCGAGGGCCGGGTCGCCGCGCTGGACAAGACGGCGCCGCTGCTGGCCCAGATCAAGGACCACGCGCTCCGCCCCGCCTACGCCCGCCGGCTGGCCGGCCTGCTCGGCCTGCCCGACGAGACGGACGTCGTCGCCCGGGTGCGCCAGCTGGCCGGCGACAGCGGCGGCGAGCAGCGCCCGCGGTCCCGCCCGCGCGCCGCGCAGCGCTCCCCGGAGGACGCAGCCCGTGAGGTCGAACGGGAGGCGGTCAAGGCAGCGCTCCAGTGCCCGGAGATCGCCGGACCTGACTTCGACGCCGTGGCGCCGAGTGCGTACACCGACCCGGACTACGCGGCAGTGGCGGCCGGGGTCGCCGGCGCCGGGGGAGCGGCCGGGGCGACGACGTCCGGGCCGGCCTGGCTGGAGGAGGTCTCGGCGCACGTCGACCGGGACTCTGCGAAGGGGATGCTGACCGCGCTGGCGGTCGAGCCGATGCACAGCGTCGGGGAGAACGACCCCGGTTACGTCAACGCGCTGATGGCCCGGCTGCAGCTGATGGCCACCGACCGCGAGGTGGTGGCGGTGAAGGGCAAGCTGCAGCGCACCAACCCGGTCGAGGCGCAGGACGAGTACATGCGGGCGTTCAAGAAGCTCATCGACCTGGAGCAGCTGGCCCGGTCGCTGCGGGCGCGGGCGGCCGGCGGGCTGTGAGCCTCGTCGAGCGGGTCCGCGCCCGGTTCGCCCGGCCACCGGAGGCGGTGCGCGCGGTGGTCTCTGCGGACGCCGACGAGCGGGTGCTCGCCTGGGGCGAGCGGGTCGACGGCGGCTGGACCGTGGCGACGTCGCGCGGGCTGCGCGTCGTCCCGGCCGGGCTGGACCTGAGCGCCGCCGCCGAGGTGCCGGTGCTGCCGTGGCACGAGATCGGCAGCGCCCGCTGGAACGCCGCCGGAAGCGGCGGCACGTTCGTCGTGACGCCGCTGACGGAGGTCGAGCCGGGCGTCCAGGCGCGGCTGGCGCCGCAGCGGCACGTGCTGCGCGAGGCGGGGGAGCTCCCGGCGGTGCTGAAGAAGCGGGTGGACCAGACGGTGGTCACCAGCCAGCGGCACCCGCTGCCGAGTGGTGGTGCGGTGCTGCTGGTGGCGCGGCGGGTGCCCGGTCAGGCGGCCCGGGAGTGGACCGTGGTGTTCGACGACGACGCGGACCGTGACGACCCGGTCGCCCGCGACCTTGCGCGGGAGCGGCTGGCCGCCGCAGTCGCGGCTGACGACCCCACCCGCTGAGCAGGTGGGGTCGGGGGTCAGCGGCTGCCGGTCTCGTTCCCGATGCGGTTCTTGACGGAGCTGACGGCGGCGTCGGCGCGGGCCTGGGCCATGCCGGCGGCGCTCTGCAGGCGCGGGTCGTCCTTGGCGTGGTGGTAGGCGCGGCGGATCTGCTCGTAGCGCTCGCGACCGGCCTTCGCGCCGAGGACGTAGCCGGCGCCGAAGCCGGCGATGAAGGACAGCTTGGCCACGAGGGACCTCCTGGGTTCGGGGAATGATCACGCTACCGGGCTGTCCGACATCCGACCCGCCGAGTGCCCCCCACCTGCATGGCCCGCCGTGGGTGAGGTAATCTGGATGAGCGAACGGGCCACCACCCGTCGTTCCCTCGTAGCTCAATTGGCAGAGCATGCGACTGTTAATCGCAGGGTTATAGGTTCAAGTCCTATCGAGGGAGCCACACAGAGGCTCTGACCGGCGGGTACGCCAGTCAGAGCCTCTTCTCTGTCCAAGTCGGCTCGCGCCCTCGGCCGATCGACGCGAGACGCGCGCCAGCCGGCGCGCCGGTCAGGCCTTGTTCGGCCGGCCTGTCAGCTTGTCGCGCAGCCGGTCGACGAGGCCGACCCCCGGTCCGAGCGTCTTGTGGAACAGCTCGCTGTGCGGGGCTGACGGGTGTGGGCGAGTCGGGGCGGCCTTCTTCGCGGCCTCGACCTTGCCGCCGATTTCCACCAGTTGCTCCCGGCTCAGGTGAGCGCGCAGCAACGGGAACTGGTCGCGCTCCTCGTCGGAGACGTGGTCGCGCAGCACCGTCTCCAGGCGGCCGAGGGTCTGCAGGAACTTCGGGTCCGCCGAGTCGACGTCCTCCAGTTCCTTCATCATCTCGACGAGCTCCTGGTGCTCCTCGACGTCGTGCTGGACCCTGCTCTCGCCGTCCGGCAAGTGGTCCTTCATGGCCGGGTACACGTACATCTCCTCGGCCACCGAGTGCCGCATCAGCTCGGCGATCACGGTGTCGGCCAGGTCCCGGCGCTGCCCAGGATCAGCCCCGGGGATCTGGCCGATCAGGTCCATGACCTCGTGGTGGTCGGTGGTGAGGATGTCGACGACGTCCTGGTCGCCGGTGCTCGTGGTCATCTCGTCCCACATCCGTGCGCCTACCAGCGGAGCGCCTCTTGCTCCACGCTCTTCCTACCCCTGGCACACGCTGTCGTACCAGCCGCGCCGGACGACGCTCCACGACACCGGCGCCACGCTGGCCAGCGACGCCACCTCCTCGCGGCGCAGACCCGCGACCTGCCGTCATCCGCCGTAGTCGGGCAGCCCGACGTCGGCGGGCGTGAGCCGGGCGCGGCGGGTGGTCAGGAAGTCGCGGATCTGCGCCGTGAGGTCCATCGCGGTCAGTCCTCCGGGATGACCCGCTCGAACCGCGAGGTGTCGGCACCGTCGGGGTCCGGGCCGCCGCGGCGGCCGGTGTCCAGGGCGTCGATCCTGGCCATCTCGTCCGGCGTCAGCTCGAAGTCGAACACCGCGAGGTTCTCGGCGATGCGCGCCGGGTTCGTCGACTTCGGGATGGCGTTGCGGCCGTGCTGGACGTGCCAGCGCAGCATCACCTGGGCCGGCGTCCGGTCGTGCGCCGCGGCGACGGTGCCGATGGTCTCGTCGTCCAGGACGCTCCGCCGTTCGTCCCCGAAGCCCGGGTAGAAGGTGATGCCGCCGATCGGCGACCAGGACTGGTCGTGGATGCCGTGCTCGGCGTCCGCGGCCTGCACGTCGCGCTGCTGGAAGTACGGGTGCAGCTCGATCTGGTTCAGCGCCGGGACGATCTCGGTGCGGTCGAGCAGGGTCGCGAGGTGGTGCGGCATGAAGTTGCTGACCCCGATGGCCCGCACCCTCCCGTCCCGGTGCAGCTGCTCGAGCGCCTGGTAGGCCGCGATGGTCTTCTCGAACCGGTCCGGCGCCGGCTGGTGGAGGATCAGCACGTCGATCGTGTCGAACCCGAGCTTGCGGGTGGCCTTCTCGAAGGCGTGCAGCGTCTGGTCGTACCCGTAGTCCGAGACCCAGATCTTGGTCTCCACCACGATCTCGTGCCGGTCGACGCCGGAGGCGCGGATGCCCTCGCCCACCTGCCGCTCGTTGCCGTAGGCGGCCGCGGTGTCGATGTGCCGGTAGCCGACCTCGAGCGCGGTACGCACCGCCGCCGTCGTCTCCTCGGGCGAGCTCTGGAAGACCCCGAAGCCGATCGGCGGCAGCTGGACGCCGTTGTTGAGCGTGATCATCTCCATGCGCTCGACGTTAGGCGCGCCCTCCCGGGCCACGACAGTGACCACCAGTACCCCCCGGACGCTGGGCTCAGGCCGGCGGCCGCCATGGCTCGTCGGTGTGCGACAGCCAGACCAGCTCGGGCTCCATCGCGCGCACCAGCCGCTGGCCCTCGTCGCGCGGCTCGTCGAGCTCGCCGAACCAGACCGCCATGTCACCGCCGATGACGGCGGGCCGCCCGCCTGTCTCGACGACGACCACCTGCGAGCCCGCCGTGTGGCCGGGCGCCGGGACCAGCCGGACCCCCGGCAGCAGCTCGTGCTCGCCGTCGACCGGCACGTACTGCACGCCAGGCGCCTCGACCCACGCGCGGATCGTGTAGTCCTCCAGGCTGCGCGCGTCGTCGAGCTCGCGGCGCTGCACGTAGACGGGCTTGCCGGCGAACAGGTGGTTGCCGCCGCAGTGGTCGAAGTGCAGGTGCGTGTTGACGACGAGGTCGATGCCAGCCAGGTCGAAGTCGGCCTGCTCGCTCAGCGGGACCAGCCGCGGGTCCAGGTCCGCCCCCGCCGGGTGCAGCTCGGTCATGCCGGTGTCGACGAGCACCCGCCCGTCCGGGTGGTCGATGACGTGCACGTAGACCGGCATCAGCTCGCCCTCGGCGACCAGGTGCGCCACGAGGACCGGCGTGATGGTCGGGGTCGGCATCCCGCGTGTCGCTTCCTCACCCTGCACTGGTGTGGCCATGCTCCCTCGTTCCCCTGGACGTCGATGGGCGGTTCTCAGCGCTACGACTGCGGAGCTGCAGAGAACTCATCGGCGCACGCGCGCGGAGGCGCCGACGACGAGCGGGTTCAGCAGCACCGCGTCCTGCGCGGCCGCCTGCGCCCGCAACCGCTGCTCGAAGGTGTCGGGCCCGATCTCGGCTGCCGTCGCGACGCCGGTCCGCTCGATCACCGGCAGCAGGCTCGTGAGGTCGCCGGCGACGATCGACCAGCCGACGGCGTCGCCGCCCCGCTCGGCCGGGGCGGCGGAGGTGAGCACCGGGTCGGGCAGCCCAGCCGCGGCGAAGACCGCGGCCAGCCGCAGGGCCATGTCGACCGGCCGGCCGGCCCGCCGCAACGTCTCGAGGAGCCACCCGAGGTACGCCGTCAGCAGGGGCAGCTCCGGCAGCGCGCCGCGGGTGGTCAGCGCGACGTCGGCGAAGGCGACGATCCCGCCCGGCCGCACCAGCTCCGCGGCTCGAACGACCGCGGCGACCGGGTCGGGCAGGTGCATCAGGATGAACCGGCCGACGATGGCGTCCAGCGGCTCGGCCGGCGCCCAGTTGAGCACGTCGCCCTGCTCGAAGGTGACCGTCGCCAGCTGCTCGTCCGCCGCCCGGCGGCGGGCCCGCTCGAGCGGTCGGACGGCGTCGTCCACCCCCACCACCGAGCCGGTCGGCCCGACCCGCCGCGCGGCAGCAAGTGCGACGTCGCCGGGGCCGCACCCCAGGTCGGCCACCCGCATCCCGGGCCGCACCCCGGCGGCGTCCAGCCAGGCGCCGGTCAGCGGGCCGTACACCCGGGAGATGGCGGCCAGCCGGGCCATCTCCGGATCGGTCGAGCCGAGGACGTACTCGGAGGCGGGGTCGACAGCGTCGTCGTCCATGCCGGTCCATGCTGGCCCGGCCGGGCAGCCACGTCACCCCTCCGGTGCGCGGGCTCCGTCACGGCTCCACGAGGTAATTCTGCCACGTACCGGGGACGCCCTTCAGCTGCGCGGCACCCCGCTCCCGGAACCGGAGCCCGGAGCCCGCCACCAGGTCCTTCACCGTGCTGGACGTGAGCACCTCCCCGGGGCCGGCCTCGGCCGCGATGCGCGCGCCGATGTGGACGGCGATGCCGCGCACCGTGCCGTCGACCAGCTCGACCTCGCCGGTGTGCACCCCGGCGCGCGTGGCGAGCCCCAGTGCGCGCACCGCCTCGGCGACCGCGCAGGCGCAGCGCACCGCCCGTGCCGGACCGTCGAACGTCGCGAAGAAGCCGTCTCCTGCCGTGTCGACCTCCAGGCCCCCGAAGCGGTCCAGCTCCCGCCGGACCACGGCGTTGTGCTTCTCCAGCAGCTCGTGCCAGGCCCGGTCGCCGAGCTCAGCCGCCTTCTCCGTGGAGCCGACGATGTCGGTGAACAGCACGGTGGCGAGCCTGCGGTCCGGGTCCGGCCCGCGGCGGACCCCGGTCAGGAAGACCTCGACCTCGTCGAGCAGCCCGTCCACGTCGCCCAGCCAGGGCAGGTGGTCGTCGCCCGGCAGCTCGACGTACCGGGCGTGCGGGATCTGGTCGGCGATCCAGCGCGACTCCTCGGCGCTCACCCCGTGGTCGTCCCGCCGGCAGAGCACCAACGTCGGCGCGGTGAGCGCCGGCAGCAGCGAGCGCGTGTCGATCTCGGTGTTCATCCGGTTGAGCGCCACCGCGGCGCCGGGGCTCGCTCTGCGGCGGAAGAACGTCGCGATCCGGCGCATCAACGCCGGGTCACCGACCGCACCGGGCGCGAGGTCGGCCAGCCCCATGTCACCGGACCACTCCCGCTCCAGCATCACGCGCTCCTGCTCGCGCTCCTCCGGCGTCGGCGCCCAGGGGTAGTCGGGGCTCCAGACGCGCTTGACGAAGGTCGCCGCCAGGACCAGGGCGCGGACGCGCTCGGGGTAGGTGGCGGCGAACAGGATGCTGAGGTTGCCGCCCTCGGAGGCGCCGAGGATCGCCGCGGTCGTCGAGCCGGCCGCCTCCAGGACCGCCCGGACGTCGTCCATCCGCTGGTCGAGGTCCGGCAGGTTCTCGATCGGGACCGCGTCGGAGAGCCCCGTGCCGCGCTTGTCGAACAGGATCAGCCGGGAGAACGAGGCCAGCCGGGTGAGGAACCGCGCGTACTCCGGGACCTCCCAGCTCATCTCGAGGTTGGAGACCCAGCCGGGCACCCAGAGGAGGTCGAACGGCCCCGTGCCGACCACCTGGTAGGCGATGTTGACGCCGCCGCTCCGCGCGTAGCGGGTCGTCGGCATCGTCACGGCTCCACTGTGCTCGGCCCCGTCCGGACCGACAAGCACCGTTCAGCCCTCCAGCAGACCCGCCTCGTGGGCGAGGATCGCCGCCTGGGTGCGGTTGGTCAGGTCGAGCTTGGTGAGCAGCCGGGAGACGTAGGTCTTCACCGTCGCCTCGCTCACGATCAGCCGCCGGGCGAGGTCGGCGTTCGACTCACCCGTGCCGAGCAGCCGCAGCACCTCCTGCTCGCGGTCGGACAGGGTCGCCACCCGCTGCAGCGCCGCAGCCCGGCGCGGGGCGGCTCGACGGTCGACGTAGGAGTCGATCAGCGTGGCGGTGACGGCGGGGGAGAGGGTGGCCGTGCCGTCGGCGACCGCCCGCACCGCCGAGGCGATCTCCCGCGGCGGGGTGTCCTTGAGCAGGAAGCCGGCGGCGCCCGCCGCCAGGGCCGCGTACACGTACTCGTCGACGTGGAAGGTCGTCAGGACGGCGACCTGCGGCGGGTCGGGCAGCGCGAGGATCGCGCGCGTCGCGGCCAGCCCGTCCATCCCCGGCATCCGGATGTCGGTCAGCACGACGTCCGGGCGCAGCTCGCGGGCGGCCGCGACCCCTGCCGCGCCGTCCCCCGCCTCGCCGACGACCTCGAACCCGCCGACGGACTCGAGCACCGTCCGCAGGCCGAACCGCACGAGCTCCTCGTCGTCGACCAGCAGCACCCGGATCGCGCTCACGTCGGCAGCACCGCCTCGACCTCGAACCCGCCGTCCAGTCGTGGGCCGGTGGTCAGCCGGCCGCCCAGGGTGCGCACCCGCTCACCCAACCCCACCAATCCGTAGCCGCCGCTCGGCGCGCCGTCCGCCGGCGCGGGCGGGGGACCGTTGGTGACGCGGACGACCAGCTCGCCCTGCCGCCGCTCGACGCACACCCGCACCGCCGCACCGGGGGCGTGCTTGCCGGCGTTCGTCAGCGACTCCTGGACGATCCGGTACGCCGCCCGGTCGGCGACCGGGTCGACGGCGGCGGCACCCTCGGGCGGGCCGGTCAGCTCCACCACCATCCCGGCGTCCCGGGACTGGGCGACCAGCGTCGGCAGGTCGGCCACCCCCGGCTGCGGGCCCAGCGGCGCGGCCTCGTCGCCGTCCTCGGCGCGCAGGACGCCGACCATCTGGCGCAGCTCGTCGAGCGCCTGCCGGCCGGCCGTCTGCACCTGCCCGGCCAGCTGCTGGACGCGGTCCTGGTCGGCTGCGGCCATCTCGATGGCACCGGCCTGCAGGACCATGAGGCTCACCCGGTGGCCGACGGCGTCGTGCATCTCCCGGGCGATGCGGGTCCGCTCGGTGAGGACGGCGTCGCGGGCCAGCAGCTCGCGCTCGGCCTCCGCCTTCTCGGCACGGTCGCGCAGCGCAGCCAGCAGCAGGGCGCGGGTGCGCACGTACACCCCGACCGCGCCGGGCAGCAGCACCAGCACCGCGCCGCCGAGCCACCGGCTGACCTGCTCACCGGCCTCGCCGCCGGCCCACGGCTGGGCGACCACGACCGTCCCGGCCACCGCCGCGACGCACCGGACCGGCCAGCGCCCGTCGTACCGGCCCACCGCGTAGGACAGCGGCGTCAGGGCGCCGTTGATCGCCGGGGAGAGCACCGACAGGACGGCGCTGAGCAGGAACGGCAGGAACGGGGCCCGACGGCGCAACGTGAGCAGCAGGAGGAAGGTGACGGCGGTCAGCGCGGCGAACACGGCCACCGACACCGGCCCGCGGTCGCCCGTCGCGGCGCCCGCGCTGACCGCTCCCGTGCTCAGCACCGCGATGGCGACCTCGAGCACCACCCCGCGCGTGCGGAGACCCGGCCAGATGCGCGCCCGGAGCCCCATGCGCGGAGCGTATGTCGGCCGCGGCGCCACCCGGGTCGGCCGATCGGCTCGACACCGATCGACCTTCGGATGACAGCCGCCCACCGATGTGCGACCGGATGTCTGGTCCTCCGGGCGACGCGGCCGCCGCCCCCTCCGCGACAGGGTCTCCCCAGCGACCGGAGAGGCCGGTCGAGCCGCGGAGGACCTCATGATCACAGTCAGCGGACTGACCAAGCAGTACGGCGGGCGCACCGTCGTCGACGACGTCTCGTTCGCCCTCGAGCCCGGCACGGTGACCGGGTTCCTCGGGCCCAACGGCGCCGGGAAGACGACGACGATGCGCATGCTCGCCGGTCTGGTGCCGCCCACGTCCGGCTCGGCCCTGGTGGACGGGCGGCCCTACGCGGCCCTGCCCAACCCGGGCGCCGTGATGGGCACGCTGCTGGACGCCGCCGCCGTCCACCCCGGCCGGACCGGCCGCACCCACCTGCGGCTGATCGCGGACGCGCTCGGTGTGCCCGCCGCCCGGGTCGACGAGGTCCTCGAGCTGGTCGACCTGACGTCGGCCGGGCACCGGCGGATCAAGGGCTACTCCCTCGGCATGCGGCAGCGGCTGGGCATCGCCGCCGCACTGCTGGCCGACCCGCCGGTGCTGGTGTTCGACGAGCCGGCCAACGGGCTGGACCCGGAGGGCATCCGCTGGATGCGCTCCCTGCTGCGCGACCACGCCGCCCGGGGCGGCACGGTGCTGCTGTCCAGCCACCTGCTCGGCGAGGTCGAGCACACCGTCGACCGGCTGCTGGTCATCGGCGGCGGCCGGATCGTGGCCGACGGGCCGGTGGCCTCGCTGCTGGGCACCGACGGCGTCTCCGTCCGCGCCGCGGACGCCGGCGCCCTCGCCGGCGCGCTTTCCGCCGCGGGCTTCGCGGTGGCGCACGGAGCCGACGGTGCGCTGGTCGTCTCCGGTGCCTCGCCGGCCGACGTCGGGGCCGTCGCGGCCGCCGGCGGTCACGCGCTCACCGACCTCCGGCCGCTGCAGCGCGGCCTGGAGGACGTCTTCTTCTCCCTCACCGCCGCCTGAGCTCCTCCCCACCCCCACCCTCGGAGATCCCCATGACCACCGCCGTCCTCCCCACCTCCCGTCCCGTCGTCGCCCGCCGGTCGAGCGCCTCGCTGCCCGCCCAGGTCGGGTTGGAGGTCCGCAAGTCGCTGTCCACCCGGTCCGGCGTCGCGCTGGTCGCCGCCGCGGCGCTGCTCGCCCCCGCCGCGATGTCGGTGGCGGTCGCCTCCTCCGCCGGGCCGCTCAGCTCACCGACCGGCCCCGTGGTGGTGACCGGCATGCTGTCGGTGCTGGTCCTGCTCGCGCTCGGGGTGCTGTCCACGGCTGGTGAGTGGACCCACGGCAGCGTGCAGACCACCTACCTGCTCGAGCCCCGCCGGTCCCGCGTCCTGGTGGCCAAGGCCCTGGCGGTGGCCGCGGTCGGGGCCGTCGTGGCGGCGGTCGCCGCGGCGCTGGCGACCGGGGTGCTGGCGCTGTTCGGGCCGTCGGTGCCGTTCGACGGCGTCGGGCGGGCGCTGCTCGTGGTGGGCATCGCCGGTGCGGTGTTCGCGCTCATCGGCGCCGGGGTCGGCGCGGCGCTCGGCAACACCCCGGGCGCGCTGACCGGCGTCTACCTGCTCAACCTCGGCGTCCTGCCGCTGCTGCAGACGTTCCAGCCGGCGCTGGCCGACGACGTCGACCCGGGCAACGCGGTGCTCGACCTGGCGCAGGCCGACGACCAGGCGCACGCGGTCACCGTCCTGGTCGTCTGGGTGGCGGTCGCCCTGGTCGCCGGCGCGGCGATGACCCGCCGCCGCGCGGTCCAGTAGCCGCCGGGACCCCTCCGCGCCGAGCGCCTTCTCGATCCGGTCGAGAGGGCGCTCGGCACGTCCACATGACGAGCCCGTCGTCCCCGCCGCGCCTACGCTCCTGGCATGGCGTCCAACCGCAGGCCGCTGGACGACCTCCGCGAGACCGTCGGTCGGCTGGGCGACCAGCTGCCCCGGCCCGGTCTGCGCGGCGTCGACGACCTGATGAGCGACCTCTTCGGCGGCCGCCCCGGGCCGGCCCGGCCGCTCCCGGTGATCGAGGCGGAGCTCGACGGGCTCATCGGGCTGGAGGTGGTGAAGGAGCAGGTCCAGGCGCTCGTCGCCTTCCTGCAGGTGCAGGCCCGCCGCAAGGCGCACGGCCTGCCCGAGGCGGCGACGTCCCAGCACCTGGTGTTCCTCGGGAACCCGGGCACGGGCAAGACCACGGTGGCGCGGCTGCTGGCCGAGATGTACCGGGCGGTCGGCCTGCTGCAGAAGGGCCACCTGGTGGAGGTCGACCGGGCGGCCCTGGTCGGGCAGTACGTCGGTGCGACCGCGATCAAGACCGACCGCGTGGTCCGCCGGGCGCTCGACGGCGTCCTGTTCATCGACGAGGCCTACTCGCTGTCCCCGGAGGGCGACGGCCGGCTGGACTTCGGGCCCGAGGCGATCGAGGTCCTGCTCAAGCGCATGGAGGACCACCGCCACCGCCTCGTGGTGATCGTGGCCGGCTACCCCCGGCTGATGGAGGCGTTCCTGGCCTCCAACCCGGGCCTCCGCTCGCGGTTCGCCCGCGAGATCAGGTTCCCCGACTACTCGACCGACGAGCTCGAGGCCATCTTCTCCGGCGTCGTGGCCCAGCACGAGTACGTGCTGGAGCCCGGCGCCGAGGTGACGCTCCGCCGCACCCTCCGAGGGCTGACGTCGGACCAGGAGTCGGGCAACGCGCGCTTCGTCCGCACCCTGTTCGAGCAGGCGCTCAACCGCCAGGCGCTGCGGCTGACCCGCGGCGAGGGCCGCAGCGTCGACGCCCTGGACCGGGCCGACGTCTCGACCCTCACCGCGAGCGACATCGCCGAGGCCGCCCGCGCGCTGGGCGAGCAGTCCACCTGAGGGGCTCGACTCCCCGCGGGACGGCACTGATGGACACGACCCGTAGGAGCCAGCCGTGCCCGACGTCCAGGACCGAGTCCGACGGCGGTGGTACGCCGACTACCTGAGCCACCCGCGGCACGGGCCCCTCCCGGCGCTGCTGCTGGTGCTCACCGTCTTCACCGGTCTGGTGGACGCGGTCAGCATCCTGGCGCTGGGCCGGGTCTTCGTGGCCAACATGACCGGCAACGTGGTGTTCATCGGCTTCGCCCTCGGTGGTGCGCCGGGCTTCTCCCTCCAGGCGTCGGTGGTCGCGCTGGTGGGCTTCCTCGCCGGCGCCGCGGTCGGCGGCCTGCTGGTCACCCGCCACCGGCAGCACCGCGGCGTGCTGCTGCGCGACGCGGTCGCCGCGGAGCTGGTCCTCCTGGTCGCCGGCACGGTCGTCCTGGCCCTCGGCGACCAGCCGTACGGCGCGGTGCGGGTGGACGTCGTCGTGGGGTGCGCCGCGATCGCCCTCGGGCTGCAGAACGCGGCGGTGCGCGCGCTGGCGGTCCCGGACCTGACGACGACGGTGCTGACCATGACGCTCACCGGCATCGCCGCCGACGTCCGCACGAAGGACTACCGCACCGCACTGCGGCGTCTCGCCGCTGTGGTCGCGATGCTCGGCGGCGCCGTGGTGGGCACGCTGCTGGTGTTCGGCCCCGGACCGGCGACCGCCCTGGCCGTGGCGTGCGTCCCGGTGGCCGTCGTCCTCGTCGGGATCTCCCGGGCGGCTCGGGGCACGGCGGGCTGGCACGCCCCGTGACCCGAGCCGCCCTGCTCAGGTGCGGGGCCGCAGCAGCTGGGTGAGCGGGAGGACCACGACCATCACCGCGGCCAGGACGAACGCCGTCCACTGGAAGGCGTGGTCGGCGCGCAGCCCGAAGTAGACCGAGCCCACCACCGCCGAGCCGAAGCCCAGGCTCGCCTGCATCACGGTCAGCAGCAGCCCACCGCCGAGGCCGGCCAGGTGGCCGTGCACCTGGCTGAGGATCACGCCCATCAGCGGCGACCAGAGCAGGGCCATGCCGACGCCGACCACCACCATCGGGGCCGCCACGCGCCACGCCGAGTAGACCTCCGTCGCGGCGAACCCGTCGACGACCAGCCCGACCCAGACGAGGCCGCCGGCGGTCAGCGCGCCACCGGCGGCGAGCACGCCCACCCCGAACCGGGCCATCAGCCGCCCGGTGGCGAGCGAGGCGCCGAGGAAGCCCAGCGACATCGGCAGCAGGCTCAACCCGATGCGCAGCGGCGAGAGCCCGTGGCTGCCGGCCATGAACGCGTACACGAACATGAAGCCGCCGAACGTGACGAACACCGGCGCCGCGACCAGCAGGCCGATCCGCACCGTGCGGAAGGCGAACAGCTCCGGCGGCAGCAGGGGCAGCCCGCCGCGGCGCTGCAGCCGCACCTGCCACCAGACGAGCGCGGCCAGGGCCACCGGCGCGGCGACCAGGCAGACCCAGGTCCACAGCGGCCAGCCGGTGGCGCGGCCCTCGGTCAGCGGGAAGATCAGCAGCGTCATGGTGGCGCCCAGCAGCACGGCCCCGACCCAGTCCAGCGACGTCCGTGCGGGTGCCTTGGTCTCCGGCAGGTAGCGGACGACGCCGATCATCACCAGCAGCGCGACCGGGGTGTTGATCCAGAACACCGAGCGCCAGCCGAGGTCGGATCCGGCCAGGCTGCCGCCGACCAGGAACGCCAGCGAGGTGGACAGCCCGGCGGTGGCGGCGAACCACCCCAGCGCCCGGGTGCGGTGGTGCCCCTCGGAGTTGGCGTGGATGCTCGCCAGCACCTGCGGGGAGAGCGCGGCGGCCGACAGGCCCTGCAGGAACCGGGCGGCGACCAGCTGGCCGGGCGTCTGGGCCACCGCGCACAGCAGGCTGGTGACGGCGAACATGCCCAGGCCGACCAGCAGCATCCGCTTGCGGCCGAACGAGTCGCCGAGCCGGCCCCCGATGACGACCAGCGCGGCGTAGACGACGCCGTAGGCGGCCACCACCAGCTGCAGCGTGCCCGCCGAGGCGCCCAGCTCGGTGCCGATCTGGCGCAGCGCGACGTTGACGCTGAACACCGACATGACCGGGACGACGGCCGCGGCCAGCGTCGCGAGGAGGGCGATCGGGTGCATCCGGCGGTGCTCGGCCGCTGGTGCGGCGGCGACCGCGGGGGAGGAGAGATCGGAGCTCATGGGAGGCAGCGTGCGGCGTGCCGGATGCTGGTGGTGAGAGCCTGGTGATCCTGGTACCCGCACACCCTGGATGACGGGCGCGGCAGCGGTCACCATGAGGCGTGACCACCTCCCGGCGCACCGAGCTCGCCGACTTCCTGCGCACCCGCCGGGAGCGGCTGACCCCGGACGACGTGGGGCTGCCCAGCGGTGGCCGTCGCCGCACGCCGGGCCTGCGCCGGGAGGAGGTCGCGCTGCTCGCCGGGGTCGGGGTCACCTGGTACACCTGGCTCGAGCAGGGCCGCGACATCAACGCCTCGGTGCAGGTGCTCGAGGCCATCGCCCGCACCCTGCGGATGGACTCCCAGGAGCGGTGGCACCTCTTCCAGCTGGCCGGCGTCACGGTCGTCGCCCCGGCATCGCCGTGCAGCGGCGTGGGCGAGGCCGGTCAGCTGATCCTCGACCAGCTCGATCCGTTCCCGGCGGTGGTGCTCTCGCCCCGCTACGAGATGCTCGCCTACAACCGGGCCTTCAACGCACTGGCCGGCGACCTCGACTCGCTCGACCCGGGGGAGCGCAACCAGCTCTGGTTGTTCTTCACCCATCCGCACTGGCGCGACATCTGCATCGGCCGCCGACCCGAGGCTGCTGCGCACATGGTCGGCACCATGCGGGCCGGCCTGGCCGACCACCTCGACGACCCGCTGTGGACCGAGCTGGTGCGGCGGCTGCGCGAGGCCTCGCCGGAGTTCGAGGTGCTGTGGCGGCGCCACGACGTCGTGGACCGCGGTCTTCCGGCCAAGGACTTCCGCAGCCCGGTCGGCGACCTGCACCTGCAGCTGCAGCGGTTCAGCACCGGTGAGCTGCCCGGCGGTGCGCGGATGATGGTCTACACGCCCCGGGACGACGTCACCCGTGCTCGGCTGCACCAGCTGGTCCACCACGACGCCGCCCAGCGGCTCCGCGCGGTGTGACCCGGGAGGCTCCTCGCCAGGGGGTTCGGCGCGGCATCCAGCGCGGCACCTCGGCGGAGAACTCCTCGTACGCCGGGCCGAAGGTCTCCCGCAGCGTGGGCTCCTCGTAGCCGCGGACGAAGACGTCCGTCGTGATGCCGACGACGACCAGGTAGACGAGCAGGCCTCCGCTGGCGAAGAGGAGCGCCTGCCCCAGGAGGAGCGCGAAGACCGCGAGGTACATGGGGTTCCGCACGAAGCGGTAAGCACCCTCGACGACCAGCTGCTCGGTCGGCGCCGACGGGGCGGGCGTCCCGCGCCCGTGCCAGGCGAAGGCGACGAAGGCGTGGCCGAGCACCGCGGCACCGGGCAGGACGAGCGACCAGCCGAGGACGTCGAGCCACGCCGCCTGGTCACCGGGCCGGTCCCAGCCGGTGATCAGCAGGGGCACCAGGCCGCAGACGGTCCCGGGTGCGAGCAGCAGCCAGCCGAGGCTGCCCAGTGCGGCTGAGGTCCTGGTCATGACCGCCTCGATCCGGGGTCCGGCAGGACGAGCGTAGGACGCTCCCGGGGTACGAACCAGGCCCCGGAGCACGCGCGGACGTGCCGGACGGACGACGACCGGCGGGGAGGTCAGCCGCGGGGCAGGTCCCGGCCGTCGGGCAGGGTGCGGCCGCTGAGGAGGGCGACGAGCTGACCGCGGTCGGCACGGACGACGTCCCCCTCGCCCCAGCTCCAGCCACCGTCGGCGGCCTCGAGCCGGACGCCGGTCAGGTCGATGCCGAACCAGGCGCCGCGGGCCCCGGTGAGCTGGTCGAGCACCGCGGTGACCGCTTCCGCCGGCGCGACCGGCGGCCGGTCGAGCGCGACGGTGACGTCGAGGGAGTGGATGACGGCGTGGGTGAGCGCGCCGACCGCGCCACCACCGGGCGGCTGCCAGGCGTGCAGCACGGGGGAGCGCAGCGCGGCCAGGTGGTCGGCGACCGTCAGCGACCCGTCGCGGGCGGCCACGGTGTCGGACAGGACGCCGAAGTCCCCGCGGGCCGCCGCCATCTCCGCGCCGAACTGCTCCGGGGTCAGCCGGGCCGGCATCGTCACGTGGGCGACCACGTGCCGGACCTGCCACCCCGCGCACAGCGACGGCGCGTCCCAGGTCTGGTCGGGCGCGGACCCGAGCAGGTCGGCCAGGCCGTCGAACGTCGGTGCCACCCAGGACTGCAGGTCGGTCACGGTGGAGGTCCTCTCGTCGCGGACAGCGCACGCTACCGGTGAGGACGGCCGCCAGGACCCGGACTCATCGGGCCGCGACGCGCTAGTACGTCCGCTGCTGGCGGCGGGCGATCAGCACGAGCACACCCACGACGACGACCAGCGGCACCCAGCCCGGCAGCCCGAACGGCCCGAGCAGCAGCGCCGCCACGAGGAGCACCAGGCGGAAGGCCAGCCAGAGGGCCACCGCGAACAGCACCCAGTACAGCCAGGGCCGCTCGTACTGCAGCCGGCGCAAGTAGTCCATGACCCCATCCTCGTCGTCCGTGGCGGTGTCGACACGGTCACCCGCCACATCGGCAGCAGGACCGGTCGACTGAAGGCGTACCGGTCACGCCCGGACCGACGACTTCCCGCGACCGGGCCCGTCCTCCTGGCGAGGCCCTGCACGGGGTCGGGACCGAGGGAGGATCCGATGAGCAAGGTCATCGCGTCGGCGTCGATGTCGCTGGACGGCTACATCGCCAAGGACGACAACAGCATCGGGCGGTTGTTCGACTGGCTGCAGAACGGGGACGTGGAGATCCCGACCGCGTCACCGGGCATCACCCTGCACCTCGGCCAGGCCAGCGCCGAGTACTGGCGCCGGTGGACCTCCGACCTCGGTGCGCTCGTGTGCGGCCGGACGTTGTTCGACTTCACCGACGGGTGGGGCGGGCGGCACACCATGGACGTGCCGGTCGTGGTGGTGACCCACTCCGTCCCCACCGAGTGGGTCGACGCCCACCCGGACGCGCCCTTCTCCTTCGTCACCGACGGCGTCGGGTCGGCCGTCGCGCGGGCACGGGAGATCGCCGGCGACCGGGTCGTCGCGGTCACGGCCGGGACCATCGCCCGGCAGTGCCTGGAGCTGGGGCTGCTCGACGAGGTCGCCGTCGACCTGGTCCCGGTCGTCATGGGCCGGGGCCGGCCGTTCTTCGGCGAGCTCGCCCAGGACGACGTGCCGCTCGGGGACCCGGTGACCTGCGTGCAGGGCGACCGGGTCACCCACCTGGTGTTCCCCGTGGCGCGCTGAGGGTCAGTCCTCGACGAGCCAGACGGCGGTGTCCGGCGGCAGCGCCACGGTGGCGGCCGAGGCCTTGACGTGCGTGGAGGAGGCCAGCAGCACCGAGCCCGGGTTGGGCACCAGCACGGTCCCGGTGCCCATGTTCACCACGCAGCGCACTGTCTCGTCGTCCCCGGTGCTGCGCACGGTCAGCACGTCACCCTGCGTCTCGACGGTCGCGTCGCCGGAACCGAGCGCCGGGTGGGCCGCGCGCAGCGCGAGCGCCCGCCGGTAGAGGGTCAGCATCGAGCCGCCGTCCCGGGTCTGCCGGGAGACGGCGAACCCCTCCCACTCCGCCGGGATCGGCAGCCACGGCTGCGCCGCGCCGTCGGGGGAGAAGCCGACGCCGGCCGAGTCGTTCCACGGCATCGGCACCCGGCAGCCGTCCCGGCCGGCCCGCGCGCCGCCGCTGCGCCAGAAGATCGGGTCGAGCTTCGCCTCGTCCGGGACGACGGCCTGCGGCAGCCCTAGCTCGTCGCCGGCGTACAGGTACGGCGAGCCCGGCAGCGCCAGCATCATCAGCGCGGCCGCGCGGGCCCGGGAGGTGCCCAGGGCGCCGCCGCCGAACCGGCTCACCTGCCGGTCCTTGTCGTGGTTGCCCAGCACCCAGGAGACCGGGGCGCCGACCCGGCCGAAGGCGTCGAGCGCGGTCTGCACGCCGTCGGCGAAGGCCTCCACGGACCACCGCGACTTGAGCAGCCGGAAGGAGAAGGACTGGTGCATCTCGTCGGGCCGCGAGTACAGCGCCACCTGCTCCAGGTCGGCCAGGCAGACCTCACCGACCAGCATCGTGTCCGGGTACTCGTCGCAGATCGACCGCCAGCGCCGCCACACGTCGTGCACCTCGGGCTGGTTCCAGGTCATCGCCTGCTCCGGCCCGTGCCCGAACAGGGTGGGGGAGTAGCTGCCCGGGTTGTCCCGCAGCTCGGCGTCCTTGAACAACCCGTAGGCGACGTCGACCCGGAAGCCGCTCACGCCGCGGTCCAGCCAGAACCGCAGGGTGCGGTCGAAGTCGGCGGCCACAGCCGGGTCCCGCCAGTTCAGGTCGGGCTGCTCGGGCGCGAACAGGTGCAGGTACCAGCGGCCGTCCGGCGTGCGGGACCAGGCCGGCCCGCCGAAGAGCGACTGCCAGTTGTTCGGCGGCTCGTCCGAGGGCGGCGCGAAGTGGTAGCGGGCGGCCTCCGCGGAGTCCGGGTCGGCGAGCGCCGTCTGGAACCAGGGGTGCCGGTCGGAGGTGTGGTTCGGGACGACGTCGAGGATCACCCGCAGGCCGAGCTGCCGGGCGTCGGCGACGACGGCCTCGAGGTCGGCCACGTCGCCGTAGTCGGGGTCCACCGCCCGGTAGTCGACGATGTCGTAGCCGCCGTCCGCGCCGCCCGAGGGGTAGTGCGGGTTGATCCACAGCGCGTCGACCCCGAGCCAGGACAGGTAGGGCAGCCGGGAGCGGAGACCGGCGAGGTCGCCGATCCCGTCACCGTTGCTGTCGGCGAAGGAGCGCAGGTAGACCTGGTAGACCACGGCGGTCCGCCACCAGTCGGCCGGGGCCTGCCCCGACGCGAGGGAGTGCTCCGCCGGGGTCCGCACCGTTGCGAGCCGGGATGCCATGGACAGAGCATCGGCAGTCCTCGGTGCGTCGGCTGTGAACCAGGTCACCAGAGAATCGCCGAGAACCTGGCGGATCTCGCCATGCTCGGCCGACTCGCGTGGCCACCCGCCGCGGCAGCCCCTTGCGTCACATACCCCCGGGGGGTATCAAGGCGGCATGGAACACACCAGGGAACTGACCTCGGTCAGCTGGGCGGCGGCCCGGCAGGCCACGCTGCACTGCCTCACCGGCTGCGCCATCGGTGAGGTCCTCGGGATGGTCATCGGGACGGCGCTGGGCCTGCCCGACGCCGGCACCGTGGCCCTGGCCGTCGCGCTGGCCTTCGTCTTCGGCTACGCGCTCACCATGCGCGCGGTCCTGCGCGCCGGGCTGCCGTTCCGGCAGGCCCTGGGCGTGGCCCTCGCCGCCGACACCGTCTCGATCACCGTCATGGAGGTCATCGACAACGCCGTGATGCTGTCGGTGCCCGGCGCGATGGAGGCCGGGCTCAGCAGCGCGCTGTTCTGGCTGTCGCTGGCCGGGTCGCTCGCGGTGGCCTTCGTGCTCACCGTCCCGGTCAACCGCTGGCTGATGAGCCGTGGCCGCGGGCACGCCGTCGTCCACGCGCACCACCACTGAGCCGGGCGCCGGGATCAGCCCGGCGGCCCGGGCCCGCCGTGGCGGGCCCGGGCCGTCGGTCAGCGCTGGGCGAGGTAGGCGGCGGCGGTGTCCCGGAGCCGGGCGTGGACGCCGTCGAAGGCGGCCGCGCCGGGCAGGTACCGCTTCGCCAGCTTGGCCACCATCGTGTAGTTGGTGTCCACCACGTTGCCGGCCGGCGCGAGCCCGGCCTGGCTGACCAGCTGGTAGGCGTCGAGGGTGTCCCAGCCGGTCAGCTCGGCCGCCCAGCCGACCAGGTCGCGCTGGCTGACCCGGTAGGCGTCCTCCAGCGGGCGCACCGAGCCGGTGGACATCAGGAACTCGTCGCTCTCCAGCCGCGGCCACGCCGGCGCGCCGCCCTTGATGAGCTCGACGACGACGACCGTGCGCATGGCCGCCTCGACCGCGGTGCCGCACACCTCGCCCTCGCCCTGCCGGCAGTGCCCGTCGCCCAGGGACAGCTGCGCGCCGGGCACGTTGACGCCGAGGTAGACGGTGGTGCCCGCGCGCAGCTCGGGGGTGTCCATGTTGCCGCCGTGCGCGGCCGGGGTGATCGACATGAACACCTGGCCGGCGGCCGGGGCGACGCCGAGCGTGCCGTGCATCGGGTCCAGCGGCAGCTCCACCTCCGGCCCGCCGCGGCGCGGCCGGAACAGGCAGGTGCCCCGTTCCCGGTCGACCTCGTAAACCCAGACGACCTCCTCGAGGGGGTCGTGCAGCATCGCCGTCTCGTGCGTGGCGGTCAGCGCCCCGAAGTGCGGGAACGTCGTGGAGACCGCCCAGTCCCGGGCCGGGGCGATGTCGACGACGTGCACCGCCAGGGTGTCGCCGGGCTCGGCGCCCTCGACGTGCACCGGCCCGGTGACCGGGTTGAGGTAGGGGAACTCGCAGACCCGGCTGGGCAGGTCGTCGACCGAGCGCACCCGGCCGCCGAAGCAGTCCTCGGTGGTCAGCTCGACCACCGTGCCGGGGCGGACCCACAGCAGCGGCTCGCCGCCGCCGAAGACGTAGCGGAGCTGGTCGGGCGCCGGGTCGAGGGAGACGACCTCCAGCTGGGCGGTCACTTCCCCTCCTCCGCCAGCACCGGCCTGCGGCCGGTGGCCAGCAGGAAGACCAGCACGACGACGCCGATGCCCAGCCACACGAAGCCGAGCATCTGCGCCGCGACCTTCGCGTTGATGACGACGTAGAAGAGGATCGCGAACCCGATCACCGGGACGGCGAGGTGCCGCCACCAGTCCCGGCTCTTCTGCCGCACCACGAAGTGCACGACGACGGCCACGTGCAGCACCAGGAACGCCGACAGCGCACCGAAGTTGACCAGCGTGGACAGCAGGGTGATGCCGTCGTCGCGCTGGCTCATGTAGATGCCCAGCACCAGGCTGACCGCGGCCACCAGCAGCGTGGCGTTGACCGGCACCCGCCGGGTCGGGTGCACCTTCGCCAGGAACGACGGCAGCTGCCGGTCGCGGGCCATCGCGAACAGCAGCCGGGAGGTGGCGGCCTGGGCGACGAGCGAGTTGGCGAAGCCCCAGGCGATCGCGGTGGCCACCGCGGTCACCACGTACAGCCAGTGCCCGCTGGCCGCCTCGGCGGCGTCGTAGAACGCGGTGCCGCCGGCGTCGCCCTCGGAGATGAGGGTGTCCGGGTTCGGCACGAGCAGCGCCGCGATCCAGGTCTGCACGATGAACAACGTCCCGGCCAGCGCCAGCGCGGCGATCATCGACTTGCCGATCGAGCGCGCGGAGTCGCGGTTCTCCTCGGCGAGGGTCGAGATGCCGTCGAACCCGAGGAAGCTCAGCACCGCGATCGAGACGGCGCCGAACACCAGGCTGAGGGAGAACGTGTCGCTGTTGTAGATCGGGGTCAGCGCGCCGAGGCCGTTGCCCTCGCCGCGGGCCAGCGCGATTACGCCGATGAGCAGGAACACCGCCAGCACGATCAGCTCGCCGATCAGCATGATCCGGTTGACCCGCGCGGTGAACTCGATGCCGAGGTAGTTGACGACGGTGTTGAGGACGACGAAGCCGACCAGCCACACCCACACCGGGATGCCGCTGACGATCGCGTTCATGGCGACCGCGGCGATCAGGTAGAGCAGGCCGGGGACCAGCACGTAGTCCAGCAGGATCATCCAGCCGGCCAGGAACCCGACCGGCTGGGCGATGCCGCGACCGGCGTAGGTGTACACCGAGCCGGCCATCGGGAAGGCCCGGGACATCTGCGAGTAGGAGGCCGCGGTGAACGCCATGGCCAGCCCGCCGACGGCGTAGGCCAGCGCGATCATCCCGCCCGAGGCCTGGAAGACGCTGCCGAAGATGCCGAACGGCGCGATCGGGACCATGAAGACCAGGCCGTAGACCAGCAGGTCGGTGAAGCTCAGCGAGCGCTTGAGCTCCTGGTGGTACCCGAAGGCCTCCACGCCGGGAGCGCCTTCTCCGGCGGTGGCCGCCGGTGCAGGGTGGGTGGTGCGTGGATCGGTCACGACGACTCCTCTTCCAAGCCGGCCCTCGGCCGGACGGGAGGAGAGTAGGACCAAAGTGTTTCCGATCGGAAACTGTTCTGCCGCTGTCCGGTCAGCCGGCCGCCAGCTCGGTGAACGTGAGCCCCTCGGCCCGGGCCAGCCGGGGCGGGGGAGTGCCGGTCGGCCCGCTGCGGCCGTGGCCGGCGAGTAGCGCGCCGGCCAGCCGGACGCCGTCGTAGAGACCCCGGGCGTAGGCGCAGACCACCGGAGCGTCCACACCCGCCCGCCGGGCATGCCGCTCCTGCAACGCCAGCTGGCGTTCGTCGGCCGAGGCCGGCGAGGCTGCGAAGGACGGCATCGTGGCGTAGAGCTCGCCGGTGGCATCTCCACCCAGGGCGTAGAGGCCGTTCTCCTCCAGCGCGCCGGACAGCCGCACCACCCGGCGGTCCAGGCCGGCCCGGGCGAACTCCCGGTGGAACAGCGCCAGGTCCCGGCCGACCAGGCTGAGCAGGACGGCGTCGGCCCGGCCGCGGACGACGAGGTCGAGCAGCGGCCCGGGGTCACCGGGGCCGAAGGGCACCAGCGCCTCGCCGACGACCTGCGCACCGAGGCTGGTCAGGGTCGCCCGCGCGGCCCGGTGCACCGCGCGCGGCCAGACGTAGTCGGTGCCCAGCAGCACCCAGCGGGTCGCCCGCCGGTGGGTGACCAGCCAGGACAGCGCCGCGGCGTGCTGGGTGTGCGGGCCGTGCCCGGTGCGCCGCACGCCAGGCAGGCTGCGGCCACCCTCGTGCGGCGGGGTGAAAACGTAGGTGCCCCGGCCGGCCCAGGCCCGGGCGAGGGTCCGGTGCACGTCGCTGGTGTGGAAGCCGACCAGGCTGTCGAAGACGCCGGCCTCCCGCAGGCCGACCGCCTCGGCGGCGGCGACCTCGGGCGCGCGTCCGGCGTCGACGGCGACCAGTTCGACCCGCCGGCCGCCGACCCCGCCGGCCTCGGTGCACTCCTCGGCGGCCAGTGCGGCGAGGTCCAGGGCCGAGGGGGCGGTCATCGCGAGCGGCCCGGACAGCGGCACGGCCAGCCCGATCCGGACGGCGTCGGGCGCGGGACCGGAGACCAGGACGTCCCACGGGTCCCGCAGCAGAGCCGGCTCGCCGCGCACGGTGTTGAGTATGGTCAGCCGCATGCCGGGGCCGGAGGTGGACACCGCCGCCTCGGTGCGGCCGGACCTGGTCGAACTGCTCACTGCCACCTCGCGGCGGGTCTCCCGGGCGGTGGCCGCGGCGCTCGCCGAGGACGGCGGCACGCTGGAGGGCTACCGCGTGCTGCGCCTGCTGGCCGCGGCGCCGGGGCGGACGATGGGCCAGCTGGCGGGCGCGCTGCACCTGCCCGCGCCCACGGCCACCCGGGTGGTCGACGGGCTGGTGGACTCGGCCCTCGCCTACCGGCTGCCCGATCCCGACGACCGGCGCCGGGTGGTCGTGCACGCCTCGGCGCTCGGCCGCACCCGGCTGGCGCGGTGGGAGGGGCTGGTCTCGGCGCAGGAGGCGGCGCTGGCCCGGTCGCTGGGTGCCGACCGGGTCGGGGCGCTGCTGGCGGCGCTGGCCGGGTTCGTCGACGAGGCCGGGCCCGCCGACGGCTGACCTGCTCCGGCGGGCAGGATGGTTGAGATCATGTGACCCGGGGCACACCTGGGGCGTGAGCGCGTACGCCGTCGGTTTCTCCCGTCCCGATCGCCGGTCGTGGGCCCAGCCGGCCGACCAGGCCACGTCGTGGCACGCGGTCGAGGCGCACCGCCCGGCCGACGAGCTCGACGGCGAGGTCGAGCTGGCCGTTTGCGGGGCGATCGTGCAGATCTGGGGCACCCAGAGCTGGGACCGGGTGGGCGCGGGGCGCTCCGCCTGCGCGGAGTGCCGGCAGCGCACCGCCCCGGCCCTCCGCCACGCCGGCTGACCCGGGCGCTCAGCAGGCGGTGCCGACCGTCGCGCTCGCGCAGGTGTCCTCGTAGGCGGGCAGGTCGGGGAAGCCCGGCACGGCGGACGTCGTGTCGCGGCTCAACAGGACGACGGTCAGGGCGACGGCGACCGCCACCAGGAGCATCGCCACGACGAGCGCCATGGCGCGGTGGGCGCCGGCCCAGCCGGCTCCCGGGACGTGGGTGATCGCGGACATCGGAGGTCCTTCCCGGCCGCGGGTGCGGCCCGCTGGGGGCTCCCGGTCCGAGCTGACCGGGGCAGCACCAGATTCCGCACCTCGCCGGCCGCGCGGTATACGCACTCAGGCGTATTCCGGCGGGCGTCGCTCCGGCCTACCGTCGACCCCGTCGGTCGGAGGAGGGGTGGTGTCGACCAGCGAGCTGTACGCGGCGGACGTCGAGGCCCTGGTGCGGGTGCTCGACGAGGCGCGCGAGGACGCTGCCGGCGAGGCGATGCCCTGGGCGCTGCTGGACGGACTGCTGCGGGTCGTCCCGTGCGACTCGGACGTCACCTACCAGCACCACGACCACCAGGCCCGCCGCACGCTCTGCATCCAGACGGCCGGGCTCGACGGGGTGCACGCCGGGCCCGCGCCGGACGAGGGGGACGGGCCCGACGACCCGTTCTGGCAGTACTGGTGGCAGGGGCCGACCTCGTGGCCACAGCGGACCGGGGACCTGCGCAGCGTCATCTGCACGCGGGACTTCTACCCGACCGAGCAGGACTGGTTGGCCGATCCGATCAGCGAGACGCTGCCCCAGATCCGGCGCGCGATGCTGGTGTCACTGCCCGCCGCACCTGGGGAGGCCAGACGAGTCGCCTTCTTGCGAGGGTCAGGTCCGGACTTCACCGAGCGGGAACGGCAGATCGCGATGCTGCTGCGCCCCCACCTGCAGGAGATCTGGCTGGACGCCGAGCGGCGCCGGGCCGGCGTCCCGCAGCTCACCGCACGGGAATGGGAGGTGCTGGCGCTGGCCGCGGCCGGGATGCCTTACGCCCGCGTCGCCGAGCGGCTGTTCATTTCCGTGGGCACCGTGCGCAAGCACATGGAGCACGTCCGCGAGCGGCTCGGCGTGCACAGCATCCCCGCCGCGGCGGCCAGGGCGATGCCGCACGCCCCGGCACACCTGCGGGTGCCCCGGCCGCGGGTGCCGGGCTGACGGGACGGCGGCTCCCCGGCTCAGGGGTGTTCCGCCGCTCCCGCCGCCGCCCTACCGTCGACGAGGAAGCTCCTGCACCGGGGAGGTGCCGTGACAACCAGCGAGCTGTACGCCGCAGACGTCAAGGACCTGGTCCAGGTGCTGGAGGACTCGCGGCAGGACGACCCCGGCCCGGCGATGCCGTGGGCGCTGCTGGAGGGTCTGCAGGAGCTGGTGCCCTGCGACCACGAGGTGAGCTACCAGCACCACGCGCCGCGGGCCCGGCACACCCTGCTCATGCAAGGCGTCGAGCCGGGGGGCGTCCACCTCGGCCTAGAGCGCCCCGACCCGAGCCCGCCGGACGACCCGTTCTGGCGAGTGTGGTGGGGCTCCTGGTGCTCGTGGCCGCAGCTCACCGGGAACACGCGCAGCGTGATCCACACCGGGGACTTCTACGCCACCGACCGGGACTGGCGGGCCGGCCCGCTCGCCGAGCTCGTGCAACCCGTGCGTTGGGGCATGATCGTCTCCCTTCCGGCGGCCCCCGGCGAGGCCCGTCGGGTGAACTTCATGCGGACCGCCGGTCCGCCGTTCACCGAGCGGGACCGGCAAGTCGCGATGCTGCTGCGGCCGCACCTGCAGGAGGTATGGCTGGACGCCGAGCGCCGACGCGCTGGCGTCCCGAAGCTGACGCCACGGGAGTGGGAGGTGCTGGCCCTGGCGGCCGGCGGGTTGCCGTACGCCGAGATCGCTACGCAGCTGTTCATCTCCGTCGGCACGGTGCGCAAGCACATGGAGCACGTGCGGGAGCGGCTGGGCGTGCACAGCATCCCGGCCGCCGCGGCCATCGCCCTGCCGCACGCCCCGGCCCACCTCCGGACGCCGCGGGGCCCTAGATCGACTGCGGGGGCTCCCCGGCCGCCTTCTCAACGGGCCGGGCCGACCGGCGGCCGGTGATCGCCGAGATGCCGGTGATCTCCCGGCCGACGATGAGCGCCTGCACGTGGTCGGTGCCCTCGAAGGTGTAGATGGCCTCGATGTCGGCGTGGTGCCGGGCGATGTGGTGCTCGAGCAGGATGCCGTCGCCACCGAAGAGGTCGCGGGCGTCGGCGACGATGGCCCGGGCCTTCTTGCAGTTGTTCATCTTGGCCATCGAGGCCATCGCCGCGGTCATCCGGCCCTCGTCGGCCAGCTTCGACAGCCGCCAGGACAGCAGCCGCATGCTGGTGATCTCGGCCAGCATCCGGGCCAGCTTCTCCTGCACCAGCTGGTAGCCGGCGATCGGCTGGCCGAACTGCTCGCGCTGCAGGGTGTGCTGCAGCGCCAGGTCGTAGGCCGCCTCGGCGATGCCCAGCGCGCGCCAGGCGACGGTGTACCGGGTGCGGTCCAGCACGACCGAGACGTCCTTGAACGAGTGGCAGTTGGCCAGCTTGTTCTCCGCCGGGACCCGGACGTCCTCGAGCGTGATCTCGGCCTGCCACACCGCGCGCAGCGCCGTCTTGCCGGTCATCCGGGTCGCCGTCCAGCCGATCGACCCCTTCGGGACGACGTAGCCGCCGACGTTGCCGTCCTCGCCGCGGGCCCAGATGAGCACCAGGTCGGCGATGGTGCCGTTGCCGATCCACTTCTTCGCGCCGTTGAGCACGTACTCGTCGCCGTCCCGCCGGGCGGAGGTGGACAGCGCGACGGCGTCCGACCCGTGCTCGGGCTCGGTGAGGCCGAACGCGCCGATCTTCTCCATCCGGGCCATCTCCGGCAGCCAGCGCTGGCGCTGCTCCTCGTCACCGAGCAGCGCGATCGACTGCATCGCCAGGAAGCTGTGCACCCCGTAGAAGGTGCCCAGGCTGCCGTCGGCCCGCGCCCACTCGGCGGCGACCAGACCGGCGGCCACGGCGCTCATGCCGGGGGAGCCGTAGCCCTCCACGGTGCCCCCGGCGATGCCGAGCTCGGCCATCTTCGGGATGAGCTCCGCCGGGAACTCGGCCCGCTCCCAGTAGTCGTTGATGATCGGGGTGACCTCGCGCTCGCAGAAGTCGCGGACGCGGTCGCGCACCTCGATCTCCGCGGGCTCCAGCAGGTCCTCGAGGGCGTAGAAGTCCGCGGTAGCAGCGTTGCTCACGACCCCGAAGCTACCTGCGGGTCACCTGCCGCGCCGTGTGCTCAGCGCCGCTCGAGCAGGCCCCGGAGCAGGGCGGCCTGCCCAGCGTGCTGCAGGTCGTCGCCGATCACGCTGAGCAGCCGGACGCCGAGGGTAACCGGCGGGTCCCACCGCTCGTCCACCACCCGGTCGAGGTCCGCCGCCGACAGGGTCCGGAGGAACTCCGCGGTCCGCCGGTGCACGTCGGCGTGGTAGTCCACGAGCAGCTGCGGGTCGGTGATGTCGGTCCGGCCGACGTCCGCGCTGGAGAAGCCGTACCCGTGCGCGCTGGGCGGGAAGGGCAGCGCGAACCGGTCGGCCCAGCCGGCGTCGGTGTAGGCCTGCTCGACCCCGGCCACCTCGGCGACGTGGTCGTCCTGGACCCGGGTCAGGTGCCAGACGAGCCAGGCGATGGTGTTCGCGTCCGGGTCCAGTCGTACGGTGAGCAGTGCAGGGTCGACCCCGTCGAGGGCTCCTCGGACGGACTCCTCGACGTTGTCGAAGGCGGTCAGCAACAGGTCCCGGCTCTCCATGCCGGGCCGCTACCCGTCGACCGCACGGCGTCAACCGCCACCCGGTCGTGTGAGCCGCCGGTGTCGCCGGATGACCGGTGGCGGGTAAGTTGTTGCGCTCAACATGTACCCGAACGTGTACACCGGCGAGCGCATGTCGGGCGGGAACCAGGGCACGGGAGGTGACGTGGCGTACCGGACAACTGCCAGCGGCCTGGCCCCGCTCGCGGAGAGCGATGCCGACGGGCGGCTGATCGACCGGCTGGTCGACGTCGCCCTCGCGCAGCCGGAGGTCGTGGCGCTGGCCGACGCCCGGCGGGTGCTCCGCTACGGCGAGCTGCTCGACGCGGCGGAGGTCGTCCGGGCCGCGGTGGCCGGGGCCGCCGAGCCCGGCGCACCGGTCGCCGTCCTGCGGCGACCCGGGGTCGCCGCCGTCGTCGCCGTGGTGGGTGTGATCGCGGCCGGCCAGCCGGTCCTGGTGCTCGACCCGACGACGCCGGTCGCCCGGCTGCGCCACTACGTCGAGGCCGCCGGCGCCGAGGTCTGCGTCGCCGACGCCGAGGGCGCCGAGGTGGCCACCGAGGTCTGCCCGACCGTGCTGGTGCCCGAGGACGCCGTCCCGCCGGCGCACCCCTGCCCGGAGCAGGCCGCCGCGTCGCTGCGCTCGGCCCCCACCGGGCCGGCCGACCCGGTGGCGGTCGTCTTCACGTCCGGGTCCACCGGACGCCCCAAGGGCGTGTTCTCCGACTCCCGGGGGCTGCTGCACGACGCGTGGACCAACTCCGTCGCCACCGGCTGCTACGCGGCCGGCGACGTGGTGGCCAACCTGCTGCCGCTCGGCTTCGACGCCGGTCTGCGCGGCGCGCTCGCCGGGCTGGTCGTCGGCGCCACCCAGCGGCTGTTCGACCCGCGCACCCGGTCGATCACCGAGCTCCCCGGCTGGCTGGACGAGGTGGGCGCCACCGTCTTCCTGGCCAGCCCCGCCATCCTGCGCGGCCTGGTCTCCACGCTGCCGCCCGGCCGGACGCTGGACACCCTGGCCATGGTCACCATGGCCGGGGAGACCGTGCACGGCAGCGAGCTCGCGGCGATCCGCTCGGTCGTCGGCCCGGCGTGCGAGATCCGCAACCGCTACGGCTCCACCGAGACCGGGCTCATCGCCGAGTTCATCCTCCGCCCGGAGGACCCCGCCCCCAGCGGGGCGACCCCGGTCGGCTGGCCCGTCGCCGGGCTCCGGCTGCAGGTCCAGGGCGCCGACGGTGCGCTGCACGACCAGGGCACCGGCCGGCTCGTCGTCTCCTCGAGGTGGCTGTCCCGCGGCTACTGGGGCGAGCGGGAGCTCACCGACGCGGTCTACACCGACGGGGTCGACGGCGTCCGGTCGTACCTGACCAGCGACACCGCGACGATCGCCGAGGACGGGTGCATGCGCCTGCTCGGCCGGACCGACCACAGCGTCAAGGTCCGCGGGCACCTGGTCGAGCCCGGGGAGATCGACGCGGTCCTCTTCGCGCACCCCGACATCACCGAGGCGGTGGTCGTGGGGGTCGCGGCGCCCACGACCGGCCGGGTGCACCTGGTCGCCTACGTGGTGCCGGCGACGCCGCGGCTCGACGCGGCCACCGTCCGGCGGGTGGTGGGGGAGGCGCTGCCCACCTTCATGATCCCGCAGGAGGTCGTCCTGCTGCCCGCGCTGCCGCGCACCGAGCGGGGCAAGCTGGACCGCGCCGCGCTGCCGCCGGCGCCCGGGCTGGCCCTGTCGGCGACCACCCCGCGGTCGGACTGGGAGCGCGTGGTCTCCGGCCTGGTCGCGCGGGTGCTCGAGCTGGACACCGTCGGCATGGACGACGACTTCTTCGAGCTCGGCGGTGACTCGCTGGCCGCCGAGGCGCTGCTGGCGGCCCTCGCCGAGGAGCTGGGCGTGCCGGGCCGGGAGCTGTCGGCGGAGCTGCTCATGGAGCACCCCACGGTCAAGGACTTCGCCGCCGCCGTGGACCGCCGCCGCAGCGAGCTCCCGCCGCCGGCGAGCCAGCGCGCGCGGCCGGACGCGCCCGTCGCGCTGGCGTTCGTGGCCGGGGCCGGCGTGATGGCGCTGGTCCAGGCCGTGGTCCGGCGGCTGCGGACCCGCTGACCCCGGTCAGTCCGTCCCGCCGTCGTCGCTGGCCGCCTCGAGCTCCTCGACCTGCTCGGGGGTGGCCTGCTCGAGCGCGATGTCGCGGGGCTGCGGCTCGTCGTCCGTCGGTGTCGTCACGGGTCCAGCCTGCCGCACCCGGCGGGTCAGTACAGGGTGATCACGCCGGTCACCAGCAGGGCGATCGTGGCCACCACCAGGACGACGACCAGCACCAGCAGCACCATCGGGACGACGACCCAGCGGCGCTTGAAGCGGAACCGGCGCTGCTTGGCCGCCGCCCGCCGCTCCCGCCGGGGCAGCGGGGGCTCGTGCCGGCGCTCGCTGGCCTCCTTCACCTGATCGCGGGCGTCCCGGACGGCGGTGCTGAGCACGGCCTTGGACGACGACGCCAGCGAGAGCAGGTCGGCGAGGTCGAAGCGGACGACGTCCCCGCCGGCGGGGCTGCGGATGCCCAGCCGCGGGCGGGGGCGGCCGGGTGCCGGGTCCTGCGGCCCGGCGGCCACCGCGGCCAGCTGCTCGCGGGCCCCGGCCGCCGTCGTCCGGGCGGCGGGGTCCTTGGTCAGCAGCCCGCGCAGCACCGGTTCCAGCGGTCCGGCCGCGATCATCGGTGCGGGCTCCTCGCCGACCACGGCCAGCAGGGTGGCCATCGGGGTGTCCCGGTCGAACGGGCTGCGCCCCTCGACGGCGGCGTACAGCGTCGCGCCCAGCGACCACAGGTCGACCGCGGGGGTGGGCGCCTCGCCGTGGGCGCGCTCGGGGGCCATGTAGGCGGGGGAGCCGAGCACCGCGCCGTCGGTGGTGAGGGCGGAGTCCTCGGTGGTGGTGGCGATGCCGAAGTCGGTGAGGCAGGCGTGGCCCGCGTCGTCGACCAGCACGTTGCCGGGCTTGACGTCGCGGTGCAGGACGCCGGCGGCGTGCGCGACCTCGATGGCGGACAGCACGTCGAGGCCGATCCGGGCGACCGCGGCGGGGGAGAGCGGCCCGTCCTCCTCCAGGACGCGCTGCAGGCTGCGCGACCGGACGTGCTCCATCACCAGCCAGGGGCGGCCGTCCTCCTCCACGACGTCGTGGATGGCGACGACGTGCGGGTCCTCCAGCCGTGCGGCGGCGCGGGCCTCGCGGAACGTCCGCTCGCGCAGGACCGCCCGCTCGGCGTCGTCGAGGTAGACCGGGTAGCTGACCTCCTTGAGCGCGACCTCGCGCTGCAGCACGCGGTCGTTGGCGAGCCACACGACGCCCATGCCACCGCGGCCGAGCTCGCCGGCGATCTCGTACCGCCCGCCGACCACTCGTGCCTCTGCCTGTCGATCGATCACGGGAGTGGTCCTTCCCTGGCCCGGCCGCGCGCAAGCACAGGGCCTGCGGCGGTCTCAGCATGCCCGGTCCCCGCCACCGGGCGGTAGGTTGCCCGGGCGTCCGTCCCGGCAGGAGGCCCGTGTTCTTCATCCTCTCCCGGCTGGCCCGCCTGGTGGGCAGCCGGCTGCACGGCTGGCGGCTGCCGTTGGTGGTCATCGTGCTCGTCTTCCTGACCAGCTGGCTGGCGATGGCGCTGGTGGAGCCGACCGGCAGCCCGATCGCCGAGCCGGCCAACTACTGGTGGTACTTCGTGGTCACCGCCGCGACGGTGGGCTACGGGGACTTCTTCCCGGTGTCGGCCGCGGGCCACGTGGTGGGCACCTACGTGATCGTCGGCGGGATCGTGACGCTGACACTGCTGTTCACCCGGCTCGCCGACTACCTCCAGTCGGCCCGCGGGCGTCGCCGGAGGGGTGTGGGTGCACTGCGACTGACCGACCACGTCGTCGTCCTGGGGTACGTGCCGGGGCGGACCGAGCGGATGCTGACCGAGCTGCACGCGGAGAACGCCACCCCCATCGCGCTGTGCGCCTGGGACGACGTCCCGGAGAACCCGGTGCCCGAGGACCCGGTCGTCTCCTTCGTCCGCGGCGACCTCGCCCACGCCGACGTCATGGACCGGGCGTGCGTCGGCCGGGCCCGGACGGTGGTGGTCGACGGTCGGGACGACAACGAGACCCTGGCGATCGCCGTCGCCGTCGAGCACGCCAACCCGGGCGTGCACACGGTGGCGGCGCTGCGCGACCTGGGCCGGCGGGACAACCTGCGCTACGTGAACCCGGGGATCGCCTGCGTGCAGTGGCACATGCCCTCCCTGATCACCGAGGAGGCGCTCGACCCGGGCATCACCGAGGTCTACAGCGACCTGATGAGCACCGGGGGCGGCGGCAACACCTACTCGGTCCGGCTGCCCGCCGGGCACGGGTTCGGCACGTTCGGGGAGTGCCAGCAGCACCTCGGGCGCACGTTCGGGGCCACCGCGCTCGCCGTCCGCACGGCCGGGGGCCTCCAGGTCAGCCCGGCCTGGGACACCCCCCTCCCCGCGGGGACGACGCTGTACTACGTCGCCCGCACGCGGATCGCCGACGCCGGGCTGGTCGCGTCCCGCTGAGCCGCCGCGTCCGCGGGAAGCATGGTGCTGAGCATCCGGGCGGTCATCTCCACCACCGGGAGGAAGCGGACCAGGGTGCGCGGCTGGGCGCGCACCGACAGGCCGCACAGCGTGCCGAACAGGGTCCCCTCGCGGGTGACCAACGGGACGCCGATGTAGGCGGCGACCTTGTGCGGCAGCCCGGTCTCCAGGTCCCGGTAGGCCGGGGTCGCGGCGGCGACGGTGGCGACCCGTGGACCCTCCCCGCTGACCATGGAGTGGCAGAAGCTGCGGTCCCAGGAGATGGAGCTCCCCGGCGGCAGGACCTCCGAGGGGTGGGAGTGCAGCACCACCTGCAGCGGCTCGCGGACCTCGGTCACCACCCAGACGTCGAGCCCGACGGTGCGGTGCAGGAAGGCCAGTGAGGCGCGGGCGGCGGACGGCCAGTCTTCGAAGGGGACGACGTCGTCGACCAGGAGCGTGGCCATGCACTGATCACAGGCGTGTCGTTCCGCCGCGTCAACGGGGTGGAACGCTTGAGATCCGGTACTCCCGCGTTCCGCCCGGTGCGTAGCCGGTTCCTCACGTGCCGTGGCCTTGCGTGTGACGGGTGTGAGGGGGCCGGCCGAGGGGTCACCTCCGGTCGAAGGGCGTGACGGCGTCCGGCTCGGCGGTGAACGGGTTGGCCCACTCCGAGGTGGCGCCGGTGATCGGCTGGGCGTCGGTGACCACGGTGAACGGGGTGCCGGGGTAGATGGCCAGCACCCGGGAGGTGGAGGTCAGCTCCACGGTGTGCTCGAGCAGCTCGCCGCGGCGCAGCTGCTAGGTCGTCCGGCGGCCGCGCAGCTCCTCGCCGACCTCCGCCCGCCACTGGGCGCCGTCGTGGGTGAAGTCGATGGCCCGCACCCGGTCGGCGGGGGCGGCCGGCTCGCAGCCGGCGAACTCGGCCAGGGCGTCGTAGAGCCGTTCGGCCTGCTCGTCGTCGCTGGCCCGGGGGACGAAGAAGGCGACCATGCCGTGATCGTCGCAGCCGGTGCCGACGGTCAGCCCAGCCGGCGGCGGAGCAGCTCGTCCTCCCGGCGCAGCACCACCGCGACGAGCTCGCTGACCGCGCCCTCGGCCTGCCGCCCGATCAGCGGTGCGTCGACGCGCGCCGTCCCGGTGACGGTCGAGCGGGTGCCGTCGGCGGCCGGGGTCAGCAGCCGCTCGCCGGTGACCTGGACCGTCCGGCCGAAGACCTCGGCCCGCACGTCCAGCGCGCCGCGGTGCCCGGCGCCGTCCGGCGTCCAGGTGGTGCGCTCGACGACGGCGACCGACGAGCCGACGAACCGGGCGAAGACCGTGGGGATGCCGGCGGTGGGCGCGGCGAGGCGGACGGTGCTGACCTGCCCGGTCACGGTCACCTCCTCGGCCTGCCCGCCGAGCGCCGCGGCCCGGTCGCGGAGGAAGGCCTCGTCGGTGAGCAGGGCGAGGACGGCGTCCGGCGGGGCGGGGTAGGACGCGGAGAAGTCGATGGCCACGCCGTCATCCTCGCTGGCGCGCGTCGCGAGCGCGGCGCCGGAGGCGATCCCGGGATCGCCTCCGGCGCCGGTCACCCGTGGATCAGGGGTTGAAGCTGACGTGGACGTGGTCCATGTGGTTGGCGGTGGGCGATCCGCGGTCCTCCATGGCCTTCCAGCCGGAGCCGCCGATCATGAAGATCCGCTGCTTGTAGATGACGTAGTCGACCTTCATGCGGGCGGCGTTGTCGATCACGTACTGGGCGACGGCGTTGCCCTTGGCCCCGTCGCTGTAGACCATGAAGTCGGCGGCGAGCTGCTGGGTCGGGGAGTGACCGGGTCGGGTGTAGACGGTGGAGACCCCGAACCCGGCGACGACCTCAGCGACCACCGGGCGGACGTGGGGCGCCCAGGCGCTGTACGCGGTCGAGGTGCCGGTCGGCTTGCCGGTCAGGTCGCCGGCCGGAGCTGCCGCCGGCGCGGGCGCGGGCGCAGCAGCCGGCGCGGGGGCGGGAGCCGGTGCGGGAGCGGCACCCCGGTCGCCCCAGTTCCCCTGGCTCTGACCGCCCGAACGGTCCCAGGGGTCGTCGGCCTGGGCGACCGACTGGCCCGCGAGGCCGAACGCGAGGGAGAACGCGCAGACGGCCGCTCCGCGGAGCACCCGGGGGCGGAGGCCGGTGCGCAGGTCACGGTCGTGCGGCAGGACGGTGTGCTGGCGGTCCACGTGCATGGGGAGCAACTCCTCGGGGAGGGCCACGGGCCGTCCGTCATCGGTACGACCTCGGTGTGGCGGGTGCGTCGGTCAGGTGTCCGGGTGGACGGCCGGTTCAGCAGCCGGGCGTGCGGCACCCACCGGAGAGCCCGCGGACCTGGTCAGGTCCGGGCGGTCCGGCTCGACGCGGGGAGACCCCGGGACGGGTGCGGTGGCTGCGCCGGCTCAGGTGCGCGGCGAGGCGTCGCGGTGTCGTGCGCGACGGGTGCTCGCGGGCACTGGACAGGCCCGTGAGCGCACCATGTGGTGGGCTCTCCGTTCTCCCGTGGCCGCCTACCGGGTCAGCTGACGGGTTCGGGCGGGGAGACGCCCTACCCGCCCCTCGAGCTCAGGCTCGACGGGCGGGACTCACCCCGGGTTCGGTGGGTCCCCGGCTCCCGCCGCGGTGGCGGACGGGACTCGGCGGCATCCGGTCAGGGTCCCCGGGAGGGGAGGTGACGACCGACCGGACGCCCAGACCGTAGGGCCCGCTGTACATCCACGACAACGCGAGGGCGCGGTCGTGGCAGGTCCTGCGCCGTCGCCGCGCCGGGGCGATGTGGTAACGGACTGGTCACGGGGCCGCGAGCCGTCAACGCGCGGAGGGACGGGAGGTGTCGCCCCGTAGCCGATCCGTCAGGAATCGAGAAGCTCCGGCGCGATCGCCGGTCCTAGCCTCTCCTCGACCGGCTCCACGTGAGGGCGGAGCCCACGGATGCGAGAGGGGTGCCGAGGATGACCGCACAGACCAGCACGACCGGGGCAGGAGGCTTCAGCGCCGACGAGCGGGCCGCGATGAAGGCGCGCGCGGAGGAGCTCCGGGCGGAGAAGGGCGGCGCCAAGAAGGCCGACGGGCTGCAGGCGCTCCTGGACGCCATCGCGAAGATGACCCCGGAGGACCGCGCCCTCGCCGAGCGCGTGCACGTGACCGTCAGCGCCGCCGCCCCGGACCTGCTGCCCAAGACCTGGTACGGCATGCCGGCCTACACCAACGCCGAGGGCAAGGTCGTCGTCGCGGTGAAGAACGCCGGCAAGTTCGGCCAGCGCTACACGACGATGGAGTTCCAGGACCCGGCACACCTCGACGACGGCGACATGTGGGCGGTGTCGTTCGCCCTCACCCGGTGGACGCCCGAGGTGGAGGCCAGGGTCGCCGAGCTGGTGCGCGCCGCGGTGTCGTGAGGCGGGCCGGTCAGCCGACCGGCAGCCCCACGAGGCCGGCGACCAGGCCGAGCAGCGCGGCGACGCCGAGCGTCCGCAGCACCGACCACCGCAGCCGGAAGAGCAGCACCGCGGCGACCGCGGCGATGACGAGCGGCACCGGCCGCAGGGTGGTCAGGTCGGGCAGCTCGAGCGACAGCGGACCGCGGTCGACCTCGACGACGCCGGAGAACAGCGTGTGCACCGCGAAGTACACGCCCAGGTTCGCGATGACGCCGACCACGGCGGCGGTGATCCCGGTGAGCGCCGCCGACAGCGACCGGTTGCCGCGCAGCTGCTCCATGTACGGGGCGCCGAGCAGCACGAACAGGAAGCTCGGCACGAAGGTCACCCAGGTGACCAGCAGCGAGGCCAGCACCGCGGCAACCCAGGGGTCCAGGTCGCCGGGTGCCCGGTAGGCGCCGAGGAAGGCGACGAACTGGACCACCATGACCAGCGGCCCGGGCGTCGTCTCGGCCAGCGCCAGGCCGCGGACCATCTCGCCGGGGGACAGCCAGCCGTAGACGGCCACGGCCTGCTGCGCGACGTAGGCGAGCACGGCGTAGGCGCCGCCGAAGGTGACCACCGCGGCGCCGGAGAAGAAGAGCGCCTGCTCGGTGAACACGCTGTGCGCACCGGTCAGCACGCCGACGGCCGCGATCGGCAGGCCCCAGGCGACCAGCCCGACGAGCAGCACCCGCACGGTGCGGCGCGCGGTGGGGGCCTCGTGGTGCAGCACGTCGTCGGAGATCACCGGCGGCGGACCGGCGTCCGCGCCGTCGGCGGCCACCTTCTGGGGCAGCGCGGCCGGTCGCCACCGGCCGAGTGCCCAGCCGGCGACCCCGGCGAGAGCGACGACCACCGGGAACGGGACGCCGAACACCGCCAGGGCGAGGAACGAGGCCACCGCCAGGACGACGAGCGCCCGGCTGGCCAGCGCGCGCCCGGCCACCCGGATCACCGCCTGGACGACGATCGCCAGCACCGCCGCGGCCAGACCGGTGAAGACCGCGGTGATCGCCGTGGTGGTGCCGAAGGCGACGTAGACGGCGGACAGCGCCAGCAGCGCGACCACGCCGGGGAGCACGAACAGGCCGCCCGCGACGAGCCCGCCGGCGGTGCCGTGCAGCAGCCACCCGACGTAGGTGGCCAGCTGCTGCGCCTCCGGGCCGGGCAGCAGGGTGCAGTAGTTCAGCGCGTGCAGGAACCGGCGCTGGCCGATCCAGCGCCGCTCGTCGACCAGGGCGCGCTGCATGACCGCGATCTGGCCGGCCGGGCCGCCGAAGGTCTGCAGCGAGATGCCGAACCAGGTGCGCACCGCGGCGCCGAACGGCACCGTGGTCTGCACCGGCGGCTGGTCGGTCACGGGTTCCTCGACGGTCGCAGCGCGGGGTCCTGGGGCTCCTCGGGCAGCAGCAGCCCCAGGCACAGCAGCAGGGTGCCGAGGCAGGCGGTGTAGCCGGCGAACAGCAGCCCCGGGTCCAGCCCGACCGCCGCGGCCAGCCCGAGGCCGAGGACGAGGCCGCCGACGACCTGGCAGAGGGCGCGCGTCCGGCCGCGGACGACGTGCACGGTGACGGGGGAGCCGGGGGTGCTCATGACGGGCCTCCAGGGGGTCGGGTCATGCCGGTTCGCGGCCGAGCAGCAGGCGGCGGCGGTGGAACTCGTAGAGCGCGTCGAAGACCGGGCCGGAGACGGCGAGGGTGCGCTCGTCGCTGCCGGTCATCGACAGCCCGCGCAGGACGACGTCCAGGCCGGGGGCCTCGGGTGCGTCGAAGCGCGCGTCGTCGAGGTCGGCCTCGTGCACGATCTCGGCGATCTTCCACAGGACCGGGTCGGTGAGCTGGTGCCGGCGCAGGATGGTCTCGAAGGTGCAGTCGCCCCCGTGGTGCCCGAGGTCGACCCCGCGCATGTCGAAGGGCGTGGCGTCGGCCGGCACCTCGGCCAGGTCGCCGACGAACACGAACTCCGCGTCCGGGTCGACCGCCCGCCGGATGAGCCAGGCGCAGGCGGCGCGGTCGATGTGCACCCCGGCCCGGGTCGCCCACCTCACGGCGTTCCCCCGGCGACCGGCGCCTCGTCGGCGGCAGCGGCCGCGGCCAGCTCGCGGAGGGCGGCCGCGGCGAGCTCGCGCTCCGGCGGGGGGAAGAAGTCGCGGCGGTCGATGGCCCGCCAGTCGCCGCGCAACCGGCGCAGCGCCCGGGTGCGCTGCTGCCGGTCCGCCGTCATCGCCAGCCGGCAGGCGCCGGTCAGCTCGCGGTACTCCTCCGCCCGGGTGGCCGCCATCCCGGCCGCCAGCTCCCGCTCCTGGGCGAGGGTCGCCGGGCGGGCCAGCCAGAGGTCGGCGGTGCCCGCCGAGGCCAGGACGTCATCGGCGAGCCACTCCAGCTGCTCGCGGGTGCGGGCGTCGGCGGGCAGGGCCACCAGCCCGTCGGAGAGCTGGGCGACGCCCAGGCGCCTCAGCCGCCGCCACAGCGTCGTCCGCGGACCCGAGGGCTCGCGGGGCAGCCGGTAGGACAGCAGCACCCACTCGCCCGGGGAGGCCTCCGTCGTCGGCACGGGGCGATGCAACCACGGTTGCACCGGCGTCGTCCAGCGGTGAGGGCGAGCCGCGGTCGGTCAGCCCCCGGCGGCGGCGAACCGGACGGTGCGGGTGGCCGGGTCGGCCGTGGTCAGCCGGACCCGGACCCGCTCGCCCGGGGTCAGCCGGCCGTCGCAGCGGGCCTGCACGGCCAGGTCGGTGAGCACCACGGTGGACCGCCTGTCCTCCGCGTCGAGCACGACGGCGTCGAAGACCTCACCGGTCCGGTCGGCCAGCAGGGTGGCCTCGACCAGGTCGATGACGGCACGGTCGACCTCGTGCGTGCGCCGGTCGGAGGCGGCCATCAGCCCGGGCAGCTCCGGCAGTGCGGCGAGCAGGTCGGCTCCAGGCCGCTGGCCCGCGGCCAGCGCCAGGCAGACCTCGGTGCCGAACCGGTCGACCAGCCGGCGCAGCGGCGCGGTCACGTGCGCGTAGGGGGCGCCGACGCCGCCGTGCCCGGGCTGGGCGGGCGTCGGGCCGGCGAAGGCGGTGTAGGCCGCGCCGCGCAGCAGGGAGGCGGCGGCGTCCAGGAAGGTGGCGTGCCGGGGCTGTGCCGGGTCCAGGCCGGCGATGACCTCACCGGGCCCGGCGCCGGCCGGCCAGTCGACGCCGAGCCCGGGCGCCAGACGGCGGAGCGCCTCGACCGCGCCCGGGTCGGCCGGCGGCAGCGTGCGCAGCACCCCGACCCCGCCGTCGAGCATCAGCCGGGCCGCGCACCGCCCGGTGAGCAGCGAGATCTGCGCGTTCCAGCCCTCGACGTCGGACTGGCCGCGGAACACGACCGTCCAGCCGCCGTCCGGGCCGGGCTCGACCTCCTGGGACGGCGTGCCGAGCTCGATCGCGCCGCGCTCCCGGGCGCGCGCCTCCAGCAGCCGGCCGATCTCGGGCAGCAGCTCCAGCTCCGGCGGCACCTGCTGGCCCACCGACGCGTAGTCCAGCTGGGCGCGGCTGCGGACCCGGGCGCGGCGCAGGTCGACGGCGGTGACCTCCGCGTCGGCGTCCAGGTCGATCGTCCACAGCGCGGCCGGGCGGAGCTGGCCGGGCAGCAGGCTGGCTGCGCCCTCGGACAGCTGCGGCGGGTGCAGCGGCGTCCGGCCGTCGGGGCAGTAGACGGTCTGGCCGCGGCGGCGGGCCTCGGCGTCGAGCGCGCCGCCCAGGGCGACGAAGGCCCCGACGTCGGCGATCGCGTAGGACACCCGGTAGCCCCCGGCGGTGCGGGTCAGGTGCACGGCCTGGTCGAGGTCACGGGCGCCGGGCGGGTCGATGGTCACCAGCGGCAGGTCGGTCGCGTCGTGCTCGGGCAGCGGCGGATCGGCGGCCACCTGGTCGGCCTCGGCCAGCACGGCCGCCGGGAACTCGTCGGGGACCCCGGCCTCCTCCCGGACCGCGGCGAAGTCGAGCGGTCCGGACACCTTCAGCACGCGAGCCACGGCGTGACCCTGGCACAGGCCGCGACCGCGCGCGGCGGCCGGACCGGATCGCCGTCCGGGGCCCGGACCTGAAAGCGTCTTGCAGATCGGGCCAGGCGGGGTCATGATCTGAAAGGCCGTTTCAGATCAGGGGGTCATCGTGCCGGAGAACCGCCCCAGGCTGACCGATCCCGCCGTGCTCGACGCGCTGGCGCACCCGGTGCGGCTGGACGTGCTCGGCTACCTCATGTCGGCCGGCCCGGCCACCGCCTCCCAGTGCGCGCGTGCCGTCGGGGACACCCCGTCGAACTGCAGTTACCACCTGCGCGTGCTCGCCGCGCACGGCCTGGTCGAGCCCGACGAGTCGGGTGACGGCCGGTCCCGCCCGTGGCGGACCACCCTCACCGGGTTCTCCGTGGGCGCCGACGACCCGGACGGGGAGGCAGGTGTCGCCCGGATGCTCGCGGCCTCGGTGGAGCTGGACCACCACCTGGCGCGCGAGTACCTGCGCGGCCGCGACGACGTCCCGGAGCGCTGGCTCGAGGTCGACGCGCACGCGACCTACGGCCTCGCGCTGGCACCCGACGAGCTCGCCGACGTGGTCCGGCGCATCGACGAGATCGTGCGGCCCTACCTCCAGCCCACCCGCACCGACGCCCCGGCCGACGCAGAGCACGTCCACCTGGCGATCACGGCGTTCCCCCGGCTCCCCTTCGGCTCGCGGTCGTGAGCGCCGGGGCCGGCACGGAGACCGCGAAGGGGACCGACCGCCTGCGGGGCGGGTCGGCGATGGCCGTGCCCGCCTTCCGCCGGCTGTGGATCGCGGGCGTCGTCTCCGACGCCGGCGACTGGCTGATGTTCATCGCGCTCCCGCTGGTGGTGCTGCAGCTCACCGGCTCCGCGTTCGGCACCTCGATCGCCTTCCTGCTCGAGCTCGCACCCCCGGTCCTGCTCGCACCGCTGGTGGGCCGGCTGGTCGACCGCCTCCCGGGCCGGGGGGTCATGGTCGCGGCGCTGCTGGCCCAGGCCGGGTCGCTGCTGCCGCTGCTCGCGGTGCACGACCGGTCCGACCTGCCGGTGGTCTACGGCGTCATCGTCGCCCAGGCGACGTTCGCGACGGTCTTCGAACCGGCCAAGAACGCCGTGCTGCCGACGCTCGTGGGCCCGGAGCGGATCGTGTCCGCCAACGCCCTCGTCGGTCTCAACAACGACCTGGGCCGCATCGTCGGCGGTCCGCTCGGCGGCGTGCTGCTGGCGTTCGCCGGTCTCGGGGGTGTCGCTGCCGCCGACATCGCGACCTACCTGGTGGCCGCCGCCTTCGTCGCGTCCCTGCCGGGGCAGCGGGCGGCGCGACGCACGGAGGGCGCCGGCGACGTCACGGCGCGGCGGGGCGGCGGTGTGCTGCGCGCGCTGCGCGACCCGGCCACCGGTGTCCCGATCGCGATCGTCGTCCTCGCCGCCGTCGCCCAGGGGCTCTTCCTGGTGCTGTTCGTCTTCTTCGTGACCGACGTCCTCGGCGGCGACGAGGCCGACGTCGGTGTGCTGCGCGGCGTGCAGGCGGTCGGTGCGATCGCCGCCGGTGCGGCGCTGGGCGTGCTGGGCGCGCGGCTCGACGTCCTGCGGCTCACCCTCGTCGGCGTCCTCGCCTTCGCCGCGGTCACGGCGGTCACCTGGAACGTCTCGTTCCTCACCCACGCCCTGCCGCTGTACGCCGTCCTCTTCGGCGTGATCGGCGCGCCCGCCGTCCTCATGGGTGCCGGCCTGACCAGCCTGCTGCAGCGGGCAGCCCCCGGCGGGCAACTCGGCAGCGTCTTCGCGGCGCTGGGTCTCGGGCAGGCCCTCGGCCAGGCGGTCGGCATCCTGGCCGGCGGCGTGCTCCAGGACGTCGTCGGCACGCTCCCGCTGATGGAGCTCCAGGCCGGCTGCTACGCCGCCGCGGCCCTCCTCGCCCTCGTGCTGCTGCCGCGGACCGCCCGCCCGATCTCGCACGCTCCGGATGAGGAGCCGGGCGTCTCCGGTCCGGTGGGATGACGGCTGACGGGCGCGCCTCACCCCGGTGCCCGGGCGCGACCGACAGACTGCGCGACACCCGACCGAGGTCGGTGGACGGAGGAACGCCGATGAGTGGCGTGGGCGGCCAGCTCTGGGTCGGCCCGGTCCAGGCTGCCCTCGTGGCGTTGGCGGCCGAGTTCACGGTGGCCGTGGACCGCCCGGTCGCCACCCGCCGGATGTGGCTGGACAGCATCGACCTGCGGCTGTTCCACCGCGGGATGTCGCTGACCGCCGTCGAGGGCCCGGACGGCGGCGCGTGGACGCTGGAGCTCGGGCTGCCCGACGGTGCGACCGTCCCGGCCGGGCCCGACGCCCGCGGCTGGCCGCGTCTGTCGGCCGACCTCCCCGACGACCTGCGCCCGCACCTCGAGCCGGTCCTCGGGGTGCGCGCCCTCCTCCCGGTGGTCGAGGCATCGGGGACCTCCGCCACCGGCAGGCTGCTGGACGCCGAGGGCAAGACCGTGGTGCGGCTGGTCCACGACCGTCCGGCCACCCTCGCCGCCGGCCGCGGCGAGCTGCCCGGAGGGCTGTGGTTGGTCCCCCTGCGGGGGTACGACGCGGCGGGGGAGTGCGCCGCCCGGATCGCGCAGCGGGCGGGGCTGGTCCCCGACACCCCGTCGCGCTACCCGGCGGCGTTGCGCGCCGCGGCGGTCGATCCCGCACCGCCCCCGAGGGCCGTGCTGGAGCCCGGGCTCCCCGCTCCCGTGGCGGTGGCCAGGGTGCTGCTGTCGTTCCTCGGCGAGCTGGAGGCCGCGGTGGACGGCACGGTCGACGACGTCGACACCGAGTTCCTGCACGACCTCCGGGTCGCGGTGCGGCGCAGCCGCTCGGCGGTCAAGCTGCTCGGCGACGTCCTGCCGCCCGCCCTGGTCGCGTGGGCGACACCGGAGTTGAAGCTGCTCGGCGACCTCACCACGCCGTCGCGCGACCTCGACGTCCTCCTCCAGCAGCTCCCGTCCCTGACCGCGGGGCTGGCCGGCGGGCGGTGCGAGGACGTGGCACCGCTGGTGCGCCACCTGACCGCACTCCGCGCGGACGAGCGCCTCCGGCTCGTGGCCGGCCTCCGGTCGCCGCGGTTCGAGGAGTTCCGCTCCCGGTGGCGGGCGGCACTGCTGGAGCTGGCGACCTGGGACGGGCAGCCCCGCGCCGGGGCGGTCGCGGCCGAGGTGCTCGTGGAACGGCTCGATCGCGCCCATCGGCGGGTGCTCCGCCACGGCTCGCGAATCACGGACGCATCGCCCGCCGAGGACCTGCACGACCTGCGCAAGCGGGTCAAGGAGCTGCGCTACCTGCTGGAGGTCCTCCCCCCACCGACGGACCCGGCCGACGCCCGCGTCGCCGTGAAGGAGTTGAAGGCCGTGCAGGACGTGCTCGGGACGTTCCAGGACAGCGAGGCCCAGCGCGAGGCGCTGTACGCCCTCGGCACCGACCTGGTGTCCGGTGACGGCGCCCCCGTCCGGACCGTCTTCGCGATGGGGGAGATCGCCGCCCGGCTGCAGGAGGACCAGGACACGGCCCGGGCGCGGTTCGCCACCGTGTTCGAGCGGTTCTCCACGAGGTCGGCGCGGTGAAGGTCCTGGCCGCCTACAACATCAAGGGAGGCGTCGGCAAGACGTCGGCCGCGGTCAACCTCGCCTGGTTCGCGGCCCGCGACGGTCTGCGGACCCTGCTCTGGGACCTCGACCCGCAGGGCTCGGCCACGTACGTGTTCCGGGTCAAGCCCAAGGTGAAGGGCGGCGGTCACGCCCTGCTCACGGGCAAGCGCTCGGTGGACGACGGGATCAAGGGGACCGACTTCGACCGGCTGGACCTGATGCCGGCCGACTTCAGCTACCGCAACCTCGACCTGGACCTGGACTCCACGAAGCGCCCCACCGACCGGGTCCGCCGCCTGCTCGCGCCCCTGGCGAAGGACTACGACCTGGTCGTCCTGGACTGCCCGCCGAGCGTGTCCCTGGTGTCGGAGAACGTCGTCCACGCCTGCGACGTGCTGCTCGTCCCGCTGGTCCCCGCCAGGCTCTCGGTGCGCACCTACGACCAGCTCATCGACTTCGTCGACACGATGCCGGGGCGGAAGCCGCAGGTGATGGGCTTCCTGTCGATGGTCGACAGCCGCAAGAAGGCCCACCGCGAGTTCGCCGAACGGCTGCCCCAGGACCACGCGTCCGTCGTGCCCGAGGCGATCCCGAGCCGGGTGGTGGTCGAGCAGATGGCCGAGGAGCGTGCACCGGTCCCGGTGTTCGCGCCGGCCAGCTCCGCGACGGCTGCCTACGAGGCGCTCTGGGCACGGGTCCGGTCGCGCCTGGACGACGTCGGCTGACGCCCGGCGGGTCGCGGTGTCCGTCCGCGCGGCCGCACGTCATCACTCGCGCATGAGGTGGGCCGTCCGCGCCGGCGGGACGCTCGTCGCGTTCACCGGCGGACGGCTCCGTGGCCGCTGCGCCTGCCGGTCGCGGCGGCGTGGCGGAGGCGGACCCGTGTCCGGTCGTCGAGCAGGTCTGGACGGAGAAGCGGATGTCCGATGTCAAGGTCGAGCACAAGAGCGGGATCACCCGTTCCGAGCTGGCGCAGTGGATGGCCGACCTCGGGAAGGAGTTGAGCGGCGCGGGGACCGTGCACTTCCGCCTGGCGGAGAGCACGGTGGAGCTGGGGGTCCCGGACGACATCCGGTTCGAGGCCGAGGTCGAGGTCGACGGGGACACCGTGGAACTGGAGATCGAGCTGAAGTGGTCGACCGCGCGGAAGCCCGCGAGGACGACCGGCGAGAAGGGCTCCTGACCCGGACCCTCACGAGCGGCCGAAACGGGCGGCGTGTCACGTGCCGAGGACCCGGCGGTGACGGGGCGGTCGGTGGACCTCAGGGACCGGAGGGTGCCTCGGCCGCCGGCGGTGCGGACATGGAGGAGGCGACGTCGACGAGCGGCGTCGTCGGCACCTCGATCAGGCCGCGGGTCGGGCGGTCGAGGTCGAACGTGACCTGCAGGAGCAGGACCACCAGCAGGGCCGCGAGCAGCACCGCGAGCACGCCGCGGCCCAGCGTGGCGACGTGCAGGGCGAGGACGGCGAGTGCGACGGCGGCCAGCACGATCTCCACCACCAGCACTGCGGTGGGGACCCGGTTGGTGAGGCCGTAGACGCGCGTGGACTGGGCGTCGATCGTCTCGTTGAGGGTCTCGACGTAGAGGCGCGGGGCGCTCGCCTCGGGCGCCCGGTCCAGAGCGCGTCCGGCGAGTGACCACAGGATCCGTTGCTGCCGCTCGCTCTCGGCGACGGCGCGGTCCTGGGCCGGGCCGCCCGGGACCGTCTCACCGATGACGATGCTCGTCTCGGTGTAGGCCCGGAGCAGGCGCAGCGACTCCGTCCGCTCCGGCTCCATCAGGGTCTGCGCCCGGAGGTACGTCGTCCCGATGGCGTTCGCCTCGTCGACGACGTGCGCCCGCCTGGACTCGTAACGCCCGACGGCCAGACTGAGGCCGAACGCGAGCACCAGCCCCATGAAGCCGATGAGGGCTGCCTGCAGGACACCGAACGGCTCGCGGAAACCCTCCGAGCGCGCGCTCATCGCCCGTCCGGCGAGCAGCCCTGCGACCGTCGCGCCCAGCATGACGCCGGCCAGGAGCACGGCGAGCACCCACCCGTTCAGCCCGAAGAAGACCACGTCAGGGGTTCCTCCGCTCCGTCCGGTCACCGCAACCGGGGACGGTAGGGACCCGACCGCGGCCGCGGATCACCCTGGACGGAGGACCACGTGCCGCACCACGATCGCCGCGCGGTCACCCGGCCCCGGGTGGAACGGCGGTGGTGAGGACCGCGCCGGGGTCGGTGGCACCAGGTCCGACCGGTGGGGCGGGTGGGGCTCGAACCCACGACCCAGGGATTATGAGTCCCATGCTCTGACCGGCTGAGCTACCGCCCCAGGGCGTCACGCTAGCGTTGCGGGCAGCCGCCCTGGTGGGGAGCCCCCGCCCGCGCGACCGGTGGACGATCCCGGTCAGTTCTGTCCACGTGTCGCCGGCAAGATCGCGCTGACCTGCCCTGATGATCGCCACGGTGGACCTCTCCGGCCCCGGGCGTCTCATCGTCACCACTCAGCACTGGCGCACGAAGGTCACGATCCGGCAAACTGTCCCCGGTCGCTCTGAGAGCCGCCGGGGTACGACTGCAGTTCATCGCGAGACAGGTCCGTTGGGGAAGACGGAGTCAGTCGAGTCGATGGAGGTGCACCGTGCAGCGACGGTCAGCCCAGGGTGTCGTCTTCGTGCACGCGTGCCCGAAGGCTCTCTGCCAGCATGTCGAATGGGCGCTCGAGCGCGTGGTCGGCACGCCGGTCTCCTTGGCATGGGGTGAGCAGCCCGTGACTCACGGGTCCTACCGTGCCGAGGTCGCCTGGACGGGTGCACCCGGTACCGGGGCCAAGCTCGTCGCTGCCCTCAAGCAGTGGCCGATGCTGCGCTTCGAGGTCACCGAGGAGGCCAGCCACGGCAACGACGGCGAGCGCATGTCCTACGTGCCCGGCTACGGCGTGCACCGCTCCTCGATCAGCGCCAACGGCGACCTGATCGTCAACGAGCAGCAGCTGCGCCACCTCGCCGCCACGGCGAACTCCGTCGAGGCCTTCCGGCACGGCGTCGACGACCTCCTCGGCGCCGCCTGGGACGCCGACCTCGAGGCCTACCGCCACGCCGGCGACGGCACCCAGGTCACCTGGCTGCACCAGGTCGTCTGAACAAGGACCCCGCTGCCCCCCACGCCTCGCGAGCTCGGCGCGGGCCCCTGCAGCGGGGCCGGGGAACGGTCGAAGGGGCGCGGACCCCGAAGACGACGAACGGCCCGGCACCCACAGGGGTGCCGGGCCGTCGTCGTCCGTGCTCAGAGCGGGATGTTGCCGTGGGCCCCGCGGCCGGAGGGCGCCTCGGCCAGGGCGGCCACCAGCCGGCGCTTGGTCTCCGCCGGGGCGACCACGTCGTCCACGACGCCGATCTCCCGCGCCCGGTTGACCCCACCGGCGATCCGCTCGTGCTCGGCGGCGAGCTGCGCGTGCAGCGCCTCCCGCTCCCCGGGCTGGGCCGCGGCGAGCTTCTTGCGGTGCAGGATCCCGACCGCGGCCTTCGCGCCCATCACGGCCACCTCGGCGCCCGGCCAGGCGAACACCGCGGTGGCGCCCAGCGAGCGGGCGTTCATCGCGATGTAGGCGCCGCCGTAGGACTTGCGGGTCACCAGGGTCACCCGCGGCACGACCGCCTCGGCGAAGGCGTGCAGCAGCTTCGCCCCGCGGCGCACCACGCCGTCCCACTCCTGGCCGACGCCGGGCAGGTAGCCGGGGACGTCGACCAGCACGACCAGCGGCACGCCGAACGCATCGCACATCCGCACGAACCGGGCCGCCTTCTCCGCCGACGCGGAGTCCAGGCAGCCACCGAGCCGGAGCGGGTTGTTGGCGATCACCCCGACGGTGCGGCCGGCCAGCCGGCCCAGCGTGGTGATGATGTTCGGCGCGAACCGCGGGTGCAGCTCCAGGCCCGGCCCGTCGAGCAGCGCGGCGACCACCGGCTTCACGTCGTAGGCGCGGTTGCGCTGCTCGGGGAGCAGCGCCATCAGGTCGACGGCGGCCCCGTCCTCCGCCGGGGCGAAGCTGCCCTGCGCGGCGAGCAGGTCGACCGCCGTCCGGGCCGTCTCCAGCGCCTCGGTCTCGGTGTCGGTGACCACGTGCACGACACCGGAGCGCCGGCCGTGGGTGTCCGGGCCGCCGAGCTGCTCCTGGTCGACGACCTCGCCGGTGACCGAGCGGACGACGTCCGGGCCGGTCACGAAGACCCGCCCGGCCGGGCCCATGATCACCAGGTCGGTGAGCGCCGGGCCGTAGGCCGCGCCGCCCGCGGCCGCACCGAGCACCACGGAGACCTGCGGCACCCGGCCCGACGCCCGCACCATCGCGGCGAACACCTCGCCGACCGCGTGCAGCGCCGTGACGCCCTCGGCCAGCCGGGCCCCGCCGGAGTGCCAGATGCCGACGACCGGCACCCGCTCCCGCAGCGCGGCGTCGATCGCGTCGACGATGTGCCGGCAGCCGTCGACGCCCATCGCCCCGCCCATGATCGTGGCATCGGTGCAGTAGGCGATCGCCGGCGAACCGGCCACCGTGCCGCGCGCCGCCAGGACCCCGGAGGTGTCCCGGGGGGCGAGGGTCTGCATCGACCCGGCGTCGAAGAACCGGGTGAGCCGGTCCTCGGGGTCCCGCGGGTCGATCGTCGCGGCGGGCGGTGGTGCGGCGGTGACAGCGGTCATGAGCAGCTCCTCAGGGGACGATCCGGGTGTCAGGAGCAGCGGCGCTCATGCCGTCGTGAACACCAGGGCCATGTTGTGGCCGCCGAAGCCGAACGAGTCGTTCAGCGCGGCGGAGAAGGTGGCCTTGCGCGCCTCGCGGCGGACGATGTCCAGCGCCTGGATGGCGGCCCCGTCGTCCGGGTCCTCCAGGTTGGCCGTCGCCGGCACGACCTGGTCGCGCAGCGCGAGGATGGTGAACACCGACTCCAGCGCGCCGGCCGCGCCGAGCAGGTGGCCGGTCTGGCTCTTGGTGGCGGTGACCAGCGGGTGCTCGCCGATCGCGTCCCGGATGGCGGTGGCCTCGGCGAGGTCACCCAGCGGCGTCGACGTGGCGTGCGCGTTGACGTGCCCGATGTCGGCCGGGGTCAGCCCGGCGTCGCGGATCGCGGCGCCGATGGCCCGGGCCGCCCCCTCGCCCTCCGGGTGCGGCGCGACCAGGTCGTAACCGTCGGAGGTCGCGCCGGCGCCGGCCAGCCGGGCGTAGACGGTGGCGCCCCGGGCGGCGGCCGCGTCGGCGCGCTCGAGCACCAGGGCGGCAGCGCCCTCGCCGAGGATGAAGCCGTCCCGGCCCTTGTCGAACGGCCGCGAGGCGCGCTCGGGCTCGTCGTTGCGGGTGCTCATGGCGCGCATCGCGGCGAAGCCGGCCATCGGCAGCGGGTGCACGCAGGCCTCGGTGCCGCCGACGACGACCATGTCGGCCCGGTTGAAGCGGAGCAGGTCCAGCCCCCACCGGATCGCCTCGGCGCCGGAGGCGCAGGCGCTCACCGGGGCGTGCACCCCGGCGCGGGCGCCGATGGCCAGACCGACGGCGGCGGCCGGCCCGTTGGGCATGAGCATCGGGATGGTGAAGGGGGAGACGCGCTTGGGACCCTTGGTCTCCAGGACGTCGTCCTGGCCGAGCAGGGTCAGTGCGCCACCGATGCCGGTGCCGAAGACGACGGCGAGCCGCAGCGGGTCGATGCCCGACCCGGCGCCGTCGGCGTCCTTCCAGGCCTCCTCGGCGGCCACGACCGCGACCTGCTGGCTGCGGTCCAGCCGGCGGACGCGGACCCGGTCGAGCTGGTCGGCGGGCTCGTCGGTGAGCCGGGCGACGAGCTGGGCGGGGAAGTCCTTGGCCCAGTCGTCGGTGATCCGGCTGACCCCGGACCGGCCGGCCAGCAGCGACTCCCAGGTGGTGGCGACGTCACCACCGAGGGGCGTGGTGGCACCGAGCCCGGTGACGACGACGTCGGTGGGCGTGCTCATGGTCTCTCCTCTGGGACTGGCTGGCCGGACGGCCGGGATGGTGCGGGGGAGGGCTGGATCAGCCCTGGTTCTTCTCGATGAAGCTGATCGCGTCGCCGACCGTCTTGATGTTGGCCAGCTCGTCGTCGGGGATGGCGACGCCGAACTTGTCCTCGACGGCGGTGGCGATCTCGACCATCGACAGCGAGTCGACGTCGAGGTCGTCGGTGAAGGACTTCTCGGGGGTGGCGTCGGCGGGGGTCACGCCGGCCACCTCCTCCAGGATCTCGCCGAGGCCGGCCTGGATGTCTGCGGTGCTGGGCACGCGGGGTCCTCTCTACGGAGTTGGTGACGCCGGACCGGGGAGCGGTCCGCCGCCGTCGTCCGGGACTGGTGTCCCGGCAGCTGTGGGGGTCAGGGCAGGCGGGTCATGGCAGCCGCAGCACCTGGCCGGCGAAGGTGAGCCCCGCGCCGTAGCCGAGCACCAGGGCCAGGTCGCCGGACTTGGCCTGGCCGGACTCCAGCAGCGCGGTGAGCGCCAGCGGCACGGAGGCGGCCGAGGTGTTGCCGGACTGCACGATGTCGCGGGCGACGACGGTGTCCTCGCCGAAGCCGAGCTTCTTGACCATCGACTCGATGATCCGCAGGTTGGCCTGGTGCGGGGCGAAGACGTCGATGTCGGCGGCGGTGACGCCGGCCTTGTCCATCGCCTCGGTGAGCGTCTCGGTGAGCTTGGTCGTCGCCCAGCGGTAGACCGCCTGGCCGGCCATGGTCATCGTCGAGCGCCCGGCGGCGATCTCGATGGCGGTGTACTGGTCGCCGTCGCTGCCCCACGCCACCGGGCCGATGCCCGGCTCGTCGGCGGGCCCGAGGACGGCCGCGCCGGCACCGTCGGCGAAGATCACCGCGGTGGTCCGGTCGGTCATGTCGGTGACGTCGGTCAGCCGCTCGACCCCGACCACGAGCACGTTCCGCGCGTCGCCGGTGCGGATGGCGTCCGAGGCCATGCCGAGGGCGTAGCAGAACCCGGCGCACCCGGCGTTGAGGTCGAAGGCACCGGGGCGGGGGATGCCCAGCCGGTGCGCGACCTGCGGCCCGATGCCGGGGATGGGCGCGCGCAGGCTCGCGCTGGCCAGGATCACCAGGTCGACCTCGTCGGGGGCCAGCCCGCTCGCCGCCAGCGCCTTGCCGCCGGCGGCGCAGGCCATCTCGACCAGGGTCTCGTCCTCCGACGCCCAGCGGCGCTCGGCGATGCCGACCCGGGTCTGGATCCACTCGTCGTTGGTGTCCATCGTCTGGGCCAGCTCGTCGTTGGTCACCCGCCGGCGCGGCCGGTAGGCCCCGAGGCCGAGGATCTGCGCGCCGGGCGAGCCCGGCCGCGTCTTGATGCTGGTCACGAGACCTCCGGGTAGAGACGGGCGATGGGGTCGCCGGCGTCGACGAGGTCGCCGTCCTGGACCAGCCACTCGGCGAGGACGCCGTCGTAGCCGGCCGAGACCTTGACCTCCTCGCGGCGGCTGCGGACGCAGCCGAGCGGTGAGCCGGCGGGCAGGTGGGTGCCCTCGGGCACCTCGGCGGGGCTGACCGTGCCGCGGACCGGGGAGACGACGACCCGCCAGTCGGGGGCGTGCTCGCCCTCCGCGCGGCCCCGCTCGGCGGCGATCAGCTCGCGCGCCCGGTCGAGGTCGGCCGGGCCGCTGAGCGCCAGCACCTCGATGCCGGTGCCCTTCCACTCCCGCTTCGCCAGCCCGGCGAGCGCGCCGGCCGGGGGGAGCTCCAGGACGGCGGTGACGCCGAGGTCGCGCAGGGTGGCCAGGCAGGCGTCGAAGCGCACCGGGCTGGTGACCTGGCTGACCAGCCGGGACACGACCTCCGCGCCGTCGACGACGGCGGCACCGTCGGCGTTGGACAGCAGCAGCCGGCTGGGGTCGGCCGGGCGCAGGCCGCCGACCAGGCCCTCGAGCTCCTCGCGGGCCGAGGACATGTAGGCGGTGTGGAAGGCGCCGGCGACCGACAGCGGGACGATCCGCGCCTTGGCCGGCGGGTCGGCCTTGAGGGCGTCCAGCGCCTCCAGGGCGCCGGCGGCCACGACCTGCCCGCCGCCGTTGCGGTTGGCCGGGACGAGACCGTGCCGCTCGATGACGGCGAGCACCTCGTCGGGGTCGCCGCCGATGACGGCGGACATGCCGGTCGGCGTCTGGGAGCAGGCCCGGGCCATCGCCCGGCCGCGGACGGCGGTCAGCGCGATCGCCGCCTCGACCGACAGCACGCCGGCCAGCGCGGCGGCGGTGAGCTCGCCGACGCTGTGCCCGGTGATGACGACGTCGCGGCCGGCCTGGGGCGTGTGCACCACCGGACCGGGCATCCCGCCGAGCTCGCGGGCGATGAACAGGCTCATCGCCACCACGAGCGGCTGGGTGACCGCCGTGTCGACGATAGCTTCTGAAGTCCCCGTCGTGCCGAGCTCCAGCAGGTCGGCGTCGGCGATCGCACCGGCCCAGCGGAAGAACGACTCGGCGCCGGGGAGGTCGAGCCACTCGGTCAGCATCCCGGGCTTCTGGGCACCCTGTCCGGGGGCGAGAACGGCAAGCACCTGCTCACCGTGCCAGGCGGAGGGGCCTGCGCGGGATGCCGTCACCCACGAACAACACGGGGGTGTTCTTGGAGGATCCCTCCAAAAGGGAGCCCGGCAAGTCGAGCTGGGACCGCGTGTCGGTGGCGGAGACCACAACAGCGGGGTGCTGCGTCAGTGCCAGAGCGAGCGCTGGCCCTCCAGCTGACCGAGGGCCAGCGCGAGCTGCAGGGTCCACGCCCCGCGGGGGTCGGTGGCCGAGCACCCGGTCAACTCCGCCGCCCGCTTGAGCCGGTACCGGACGGTGTTGGTGTGCACGAACAGCGCCCGCGCGGTGGCCTCCAGGTTGCCGCCGTTGCCCAGCACGGTGCGCACCGTCTCCAGCAGCTCCGGGCCCGCGGACTGCAGCGGCGCGGCCACCTGCTCGGCCAGCGCGGCGCGGGCCAGCGGGTCGCCGTCCAGGGCGCGCTCGGGCAGCAGATCGTCGGCGGACACCGGGCGCGGCGCGTCCGGCCAGGCGGCGGCGGCGTGCAGGCCGGCCAGCGCGGCGGAGGCCGACTCCCCGGCGTGCGCCAGCGAGTCGACCCGCGGGCCGACGACGACCGGGCCGGCGCCGAACTCCCGGCAGACCCGGGAGGTGGCCGCGGTGAGGTCCGGCCCGCCGCCGAGGACGACGACCAGCTCGTCGGCGTGCACCCCGACCAGCACCTCGCAGCCCATCGAGCGGGCGGCCCGGCGGACGACGGTGCTCGAGTCGTGCTCGCCCGGAGGCGCCGACCCGACGACGACCACCACCGGCTCGGTCTCCGCCCAGCCCAGCGCGGCGGCCCGGCCGGGCAGCTCCTCGGCGCGGTCGCCGCGCACCAGCGCGTCGACGACGAGCGCCTCCAGCCGGGCGTCCCACGCGCCGCGGTTCTCGGCGTAGCTGGCGTAGACGTGCGCGACGGCGAAGGCGATCTCCCGGCTGAACTGCAGCACGGTCAGCCGCAGCCGGTCGACGTCCCCGGGCTCGGCGACCTGCTCGACCCGGTCCTCGACCACCTCGACGGTGACCTTGATGAGGTCGACCGAGCGCCGGAGCGGGACGGCGTGCATGAGCTCGCGCGGCGCGGCGCCGAACACCTCGCCGGTCAGCCGGGGCGGGCGCCCCGGGTTGCGGCACCACTCGACCAGCGAGGCGATGCCGGCCTGGGCGACGATGGTGACCCAGGAGCGCTGCGCGGCCGGCATGGCGCGGAACCAGGAGAGCTCCTCGTCCATCCGCGCCACGGCCTGGGTGGCCAGGGCGCCGGAGGCCCGCTCGAGCCGGCGCAGCGTCGCCTCCGACGGCTGGGTGGCCCCGCGCGCTGCTGCCTGCACGAGGCCAGCGTGTCACGGCGCGCGCCGTCGGGGATCGTGGAGCGGTGCAGACCGCCCTTCCGGGTCAGACCCGCAGCCGTGTGGCCTCCGTCGTCCCGGCCTGGCTGGCGGTGGGCGGGTCCGCGGTCGTGGTCGCGCTGCTGGCCTGGGCGGTGCTCGCCGGCCTCGACCCGCTGCTGGACGCCGACCGCGCGGTGTCCGACGCGCTCTACGCCGGCGACGGCCGGTCCCGGTGGCTGGAGCTGGTGCTGCAGGTCGCCACCGCGCCCGGGCTGTCGGCCAGCCGCGCGGTCGTGCTGCTGCCCGTCCTGGCCTGGCTGGTGCTGCGCCGCGCCGGGTGGACCGCGGCCTGGGTCTTCGTCGCCGCCGCCGGGATCAGCCCGCTGACCACCCTGCTCAAGGACGCCGTGGGCCGGCTGCGACCGCAGTTCGCCGACGGCGGGGCCGGCTACGCGTCCTTCGGCTACCCCAGCGGCCACGCCTCGGGGATCGCCGCGCTGGTGACGATCCTGCTGGTCCTGGCCTGGCCGCTGCTCGAGCCGCCCGCCCGGCGGGCCTGGCTCGCCGTCGGCGCGGCCCTCGTGCTGCTGGTCGGGCTCACCCGGATCTGGCTGGGCGTGCACTACCTGTCCGACGTGCTGGGCGGTTGGGCCCTGGGCCTGGGGTGGACGCTGCTCGTCGCGCTGCTCGTCGGTGCCCTGCCCGGGCACCGTGCCGCACTCCGCCCGAGGGAGATCTGACGATGCTCGACTCGCACGTGCTGCTCGCCCCGGACGACGGGTCGCTGGGGCCGTTGTTGCGGCTGGCCGACGACCGGCTCGGGCCGGGCGCCGGGTACGGGCGGCACGCGCACGCCGCCGTGGACGTCGTGGCGGTCGTGCTGTCCGGCTCGCTGCGGCACGCCTGGGGGCGGGAGGCGGTGCTCGGGCCGGGTGACGTCGCGGTGCTGCGGGCCGGCCGCGGCCTCGAGCACGACGAGGTGGCCGGGGCCGGGGGAGCGCACGTCCTGCAGACCTACCTGCGGTCGGCCGACCCCGCCGGCCAGCCCGCGCACGACGTCCTGCTCCGGCCGGCCGGCTGGGTGGACCTCGGCCGCGCCGACGCCCGGCTGTGGACCGGGGCGGCGGGGCCGGACGTCCCACCCGGGCTGCGGGTCGTCGTCCGGGACGGCGACGTCACCACCGCGGTCGGCGAGGGGCCGGTCGCCCCCGGGGCCTCCGTCTGCGTGTGGCAGCTGGACGCCGCGCGGCCGGCCTGGGCGCGCTGAGCCGGGTCAGAGGACGGAGAAGCCCGAGGCGGGTCCGGGGCGGCCGGTGGCGAGCAGCAGCAGGTCACCGGCCCGCCCGCTGGTGACCGCGAGGTCGGCGACCAGCGCGAGGGCCTGCGCCGCCGGGCGGGCGGGGACGTCCAGCGGGGCCGCCAGCGCCCGGGCCAGGTCCAGCGTGTGCACCACCAGCTCGAACGTCCGGGTCGGCAGGTAGTCCACCAGCCGCATGCCGCCGGCGATCGTGGTGAGCAGCTCGCTGCCGTCCCGGGTGCCGACCAGCGCCAGCACCCGCTCGGCGAGCTCGGCCACCGCCGCGTCCGGCTCGGGTCCGAGGGCCGCCCCGGCGTCCCGCCCGCGCGCCGCCACGGCGGCGGGGTCGCCGGCCCCGCGGACGGCGGAGAAGTAGCCGGCGGCAGAGCCGACCTCGACGGTGGCGGCCGGACGGGCGAGGTAGCTCTCGACGGTCAGCAGCGCCCGGCTGGTGTGGCCGACCAGGGCGCGGACGTCCCACTCGCCCAGGCCGGGCTCGGCCCACCGGTCGTCCACCAGCGCGACCGTGCGCACGAACCACCCCGCGGCGTCGGTGAACGCCGTCCGGGCCTCGGGCCAGCTCGCCACCATGGCCGGAGACTAGCGGCTCGGCCTCCCCGGATCCTGAGCGTTGCTACAGACTGGGCGGCATGCCCGCAGACACCACCGCAGCCGCTGACCTGCTCGCCGCCGCCCGCGCCGACGCCGCCCGCACCGTCGACCTCCGCCGTCGCCTGCACCGGCAGCCCGAGATCGGCCTGCAGCTGCCGAAGACGCAGGCGATCGTGCTCGAGGCCCTCGCCGACCTGCCGATCGAGGTGAGCACCGGCACCAGCATCAGCTCGGTGGTCGGCGTGCTCCGCGGCGCCCGCCCCGGCCCGACCTACCTGCTCCGCGGCGACATGGACGCCCTGCCGGTGCAGGAGGACACCGGCCTGGACTTCGCCTCCGAGGTGCCCGGCGTGATGCACGCCTGTGGGCACGACACCCACGTCGCGATGCTGCTCGGCGCCGCCCGGCTGCTCAGCGAGCGCCGCGACGCCCTCGCCGGCCAGGTAGCGTTCATGGTGCAGCCGGGGGAGGAGGGCCACCACGGTGCCCGGTTCATGCTGGACGAGGGGCTGCTCGACGTCGTCCCGGAGGCGCCGGTCAGCGGCGCGTTCGCGCTGCACGTCTCCACGATGTGGCGCAGCGGGACGATCAACGTCCGGCCCGGCCCGATGATGGCCTCGGCGGACCAGTGGACGGTCACCGTGCACGGCCGGGGTGGGCACGCCTCGACCCCGCACCTGTCCGCCAACCCGGTGCCGGTGGCCGCCGAGATCATCCTGGCGCTGCAGTCGATGGTCACCCGCCGCGTCGACGTCTTCGACCCGGCCGTGGTCACCGTGGGGCACCTGGAGGCCGGCCGGACCGACAACGTCATCCCGGAGACCGCGCTGGTGCACGGCACGATCCGCACCCTCTCCGCGGAGCGGCGGGCCGACGTCCTGGCCTCGGTGCAGCGGGTCGGTGAGCACGTGGCGCTCGCGCACGACATGACGGCGGAGTTCGTGCACGTCGAGGGCTACCCGGTGACCGTGAACGACGCCGACGTCGCCGCCCAGGTGACCGCGACGGCCGCCGCGCTGCTCGGCCCGGAGAACAGCGCGGTCATGCCGGTGCCGCTGATGGGCGCCGAGGACTTCTCCTACGTACTCGAGCGGGTGCCCGGCGCGATGGCGTTCCTCGGCGCCTGCCCGCCGGAGCTGGACCCGGGCACCGCGCCGGGCAACCACTCCAACCTCGTCCGCTTCGACGAGGACGCGCTGCCGAACGGCGTGGCCATGTACGCCCAGATGGCCCTGCAGGCCCTCGCCTGACGCGGGCTGGTGCGCGGGCAGTGATCAGGTCACCTGATCACTGCCCGTCCTCCCGCACCAACGCGGGTGCGGGAGGACGGCCATTGCTGCGGGAGGACGGGAAGTCGGGAGGCTGGATCAGCCGGCGGCAGCTCTCGGGGTGATCCGGAGGCCGTCGTTGAACAGCTCCGTCCGGTAGCGCGGGGGCGAAGTGGGGCCACGGTCGAACAGGCTGCGCAGTCGCTCGACCTTCTCGTGGAGGCGCAGGCGGACGTCGTCGGGGGTGATGCGGACTCCCCGCAGGTCGAGGTCGAGCAGGTCGTCCTGCCGGCGCTTCTCCTCCCGGAGCGCGTCCGCTGGCGAGCGACCCCGCCACGGGTCGGTGTACTTAACCATGCCGTCGCACTCAGCGAAGACGCCGTGGTCGGGCCAGTACATGTCGAGCACGGCGACCAGTCGGGAACCGAGGAAGACCGCCTGCTGGAGCAAGGGCTCGGGCAGCCCCGCCTCGATCAGTGCCAGCCGCGTCCGTGTCTCGTGCGGGGAGTGGGCACCCAGCCGAGCCAGGGAGATGGCGCGGGCGGCGGCACCGCAGCCCACCCAGTGCGTCTGGGCCAGCGTGGCGGCCGTCAGCTCTCGCAGCGTCGTCCGGTCGTCGGCGAGCGCGTCGTCCAGCGCCACGACGGCGTCGAGGAGTTCCCACTCGCGTCCGACATCGGCCAGCGTGCGGCTGACGGTGGTGAGCGGCAGTCCTTCTCGGTGTACGGCATCAGGAGGTGCGATCGTCGCAGCGCTGATCCGGTAGTCACGTCCGACACGGAACTGCTCAGGATCGGTCAGTCGGACCTCGGGGGTCAGGGTGCGGGGAGGACGAGCTCGTGCAGGCGCGCCGCTGAACCGTGGCTGACGACCACCGAGTCCCGCTCGAGCCGGCGCAGGACGGCTGCGCACTCGAGTCGGTGGATGCGCCCTTCACGCTCGTGCGAGCGCCAGACCTCCCCGGTCGTGTAGACCCCGTACCGGATGCGGTGCCACGCCCCCGAGCGCACCAGGGGTCCGATCTCCTTCTTGCCGACGCCTGCGGCCAGCGCATCAGCGGTGGCGAAGACGCCGCCGAAGCGGGTCATGGCGTTGCGCAGCGAGGGCTCCACCACCCCACCGTCGCCACGACAGCGGGGTGCGCGGAAGAGCGGCGCGCAACCTGTGGACGACAGTTGGAGCTGGGGACCATCTCGTCCATAGCGCCGTGCGGGGGAGCCTCGGCGTCCACAGGGTGTCGTCCTACCGCACCAATGACCGTCCCCCCGCGCCAACGTCGGTGCGGGGGGACGGTCGGTGATCAGGTGACCTGATCGAAGTGCCGCGCGGGCGTCAGGCCTCGGGCTGCTGCTCCGGGGTGGTGGTGGTGTCCTCCGGAGCCGCCTGCACATCGCCGATCTGGTACTTCTCGACGGCCTGCCGGACGACGTCCCGCTCGATCTCGCCGCGGGTGGCCAGCGCGGCCAGCGTGCGGACGACGATCGACTCGGCGTCCACCCGGAAGTGCCGCCGCAGCGCCGGGCGGGTGTCGGACAAGCCGAACCCGTCGGTGCCCAGGGAGACCATGCCGCCCGGGACGAACGGCGCCAGCAGGTCCGGCACCGCCTTCATCCAGTCCGACACCGCGACGACCGGGCCGGGGGCGTCGGCCAGCTGCTGGGTGACGTAGGGGACCTTGGGCTCTTCGGCCGGGTTGAGCAGGTTCCACTCGTCGGCGGCGACCGCCTCGCGGCGCAGCTCGTTCCACGAGGTGACCGACCAGACGTCGGCCGACACCCCCCAGTCGTCGGACAGCAGCTGCTGGGCCCGCAGCGCCCACGGCACCGCGACACCGGACGCGAGCACCTGCGCCTTCTTGCCCTCGCCGACCTGGGGGCCCTCGGCGTACCGGTACATGCCGGCGAGCAGACCGGTGACGTCGAGGCCCTCGGGCTCGGCCGGCTGGGCGTAGGGCTCGTTGTAGACCGTCAGGTAGTACATGACGTTCGGGTCGCGGTGCCCGCCCAGCGGAGCGCCCGGGTCCTCGCCGTACATGCGGCGCAGCGCGTCCTTGACGATGTGCCCGAGCTCGTAGGAGAACGCCGGGTCGTAGGAGACGACGGCCGGGTTGGTCTCCGCCAGCAGCAGCGAGTGCCCGTCCTCGTGCTGCAGGCCCTCGCCGTTGAGGGTGGTCCGCCCGGCGGTGGCGCCGAGCAGGAAGCCGCGGGTCATCTGGTCGCCGGCGCCCCAGAACTCGTCGCCGGTGCGCTGGAACCCGAACATCGAGTAGAAGATGTAGATCGGGATCATGGCCTCGCCGTGCGTCGCGTACGACGTGCCGGCGGCGATGAACGACGCCGAGGAGCCGGCCTCGTTGATCCCCTCGTGCAGGATCTGCCCGGTCGTGGACTCCTTGTAGGCCAGCATCAGCTCGCGGTCGACCGACGTGTAGTTCTGGCCGTGCGGGTTGTAGATCTTCTTCGTCGGGAACAGCGAGTCCAGCCCGAAGGTGCGGGCCTCGTCGGGGATGACCGGGACGAAGCGGGGGCCGAGCTCGGGGTCCTTGATGAGCTCCTTGAGCAGCCGGACGAACGCCATCGTGGTGGCGACCTCCTGCTTGCCCGAGCCCCGGCGGACGACCTCGAAGGCCTTGTCGTCGGGTGCCTTGAGCGGGGCCGCGGTGTGCCGGCGCCGGGGTACCGCCCCACCGAGCTGACGACGCCGCTCGAGCATGTACTGCATCTCGTCGGAGTCCTCGGCCGGCTTGTAATAGGGCGGCAGGGTCTTGTCCAGCTGCTCGTCCGGGATCGGCAGGTAGAGCCGGTCACGGAAGTTGGCGAGGTCCTCCGCCGTCAGCTTCTTCATCTGGTGGGTGGAGTTGCGGCCCTCGAAGTGGCTGCCCAGCGTCCAGCCCTTGATGGTCTTGGCCAGGATGACCGTCGGCTGGCCCTTGTGCTCCATCGCGGCCTTGTAGGCGGCGTAGACCTTGCGGTAGTCGTGCCCGCCGCGCTGCAGGTCCCAGACCTCCTTGTCGCTGAGGCCCTCGACCAGCTTGCGGGTGCGCGGGTCCCGGCCGAAGAAGTGCTCGCGGACGTAGGCGCCGTCCTCGGCCTTGTAGGTCTGGTAGTCGCCGTCCGGCGTGGTGTTCATCAGGTTGACCAGCGCGCCGTCGCGGTCGGCGGCCAGCAGCTTGTCCCAGCCGCGGCCCCAGACCACCTTGATGACGTTCCAGCCCGCGCCGCGGAAGACCGACTCCAGCTCCTGGATGATCTTGCCGTTGCCGCGGACCGGCCCGTCGAGGCGCTGCAGGTTGCAGTTGATGACGAAGGTGAGGTTGTCCAGCTCCTCCCGCGCGGCCAGGCCGATCGGGCCGAGCGACTCGGGCTCGTCGGTCTCGCCGTCGCCGAGGAACGCCCACACGTGCTGGTCGGAGGTGTCGGCGATGCCGCGGTCGTGCAGGTAGCGGTTGAACCGCGCCTGGTAGATCGCGTTCATCGGGCCGAGTCCCATCGAGACGGTGGGGAACTCCCAGAAGTCCGGCATCAGCCGCGGGTGCGGGTAGGAGGACAGCCCGCCCCCGGGGTGGCTGACCTCCTGGCGGAACCCGTCGAGCTGGTTCTCGTCGAGCCGGCCCTCGAGGTAGGCGCGGGCGTAGACGCCGGGGGAGGCGTGGCCCTGGAAGTAGATCTGGTCGCCACCGCTGGGGTGGTCCTTGCCCTTGAAGAAGTGGTTGAAGCCCACCTCGTAGAGCGACGCGGACGACGCGTAGGAGGAGATGTGGCCGCCGACGCCGATCCCCGGCCGCTGCGCGCGGTGGACCATGATCGCGGCGTTCCAGCGGATGTAGGCGCGGATCCGCCGCTCGACGTCCTCGTCGCCGGGGAACCACGGCTCCCGCTCCGGCGGGATGGTGTTGATGTAGTCGGTGCTGCGCAGGGCGGGGACGCCGACCTGCTGCTCACGACTGCGCTCGATCATGCGGAGCATCAGGTAGCGCGCGCGACCACGGCCGGCGTGGTCGACGACCGCGTCCAGCGAGTCCAGCCACTCCTGCGTCTCGTCGGGGTCGGTGTCCGGGAGTTGGCTGGACCGCCCGTCGGTGATGACCGCGCGAGGGGTTCCTGCGATGCGGGCGGGGTCTCCGTCCGACTGCTGCGGTGCGCTCATGCCCCCATCGTCTCCTGTCGGAGCGGTCGGCGTCACGTGTGCCCCGCTGGAGGGCCCGTCGACGGGACGACGGCGCGGCCGGAGACCCGTCTTCGGGCCTTGCGCCTGCCCGGTGATGCCCTACGCTCCGCTCCAACGGTGGCCCCGGAGCGGCGCACCCCCGGGTGGGGGGACGACGACCCGGCGGCCTCTCAGCACCGGTGCGGAGGGGGTCGGTGTGGGCCGATGAGGGGTCCCGGCCAGGCACGACGGCCCGGGACAGGGCACGATCCCTCCCAGAACACCGCCCCGCAGCACACCGCGACGGGGCACCGGACACCGCACACCACAGCACCCGGCACGCACCGGGTCGTCGAGCACACGGAGGACGAGCAGGGATGAGCGTCGACTCGGGGAGCACCAGCATGGCTGCCCGGCTGGGGATCAAGCCGGGGATGGTCGTGCAGGAGCTCGGCTGGGACGAGGACGCCGACGAGGACCTGCGCGACTCCGTCGTCGAGCTGGCCGGCGGCGACATGGTCGATGAGGACTCCGACGAGGTGGCCGACGTCGTCCTGCTCTGGTGGCGCGAGGAGGACGGCGACCTGATCGACGCCCTCGTCGACTCCATCGCCTCGCTGGCCGAGGACGGCGTCGTCTGGCTGCTGGTGCCCAAGTCCGGGCGCCCCGGTCACGTCGAGCCCGGTGACGTCACCGAGGCCGCGCCCACCGCGGGGCTGCAGCAGACGTCGAGCATCTCCGCGGCCAAGGACTGGTCCGGCATCCGGCTCGTCACCCCGAAGGCCGCCCGCTCCCGCCGCTGAACGGGGACCCCGCGGGGGCGGCGGGACCTGCTGCGGGCAGGTGCGGCACCATCGGCGCATGAGCATCTCCGTCGGCGACACCGCGCCCGAGTTCAGCCTCCCCGACCAGGACCGACAGGTCGTCTCCCTCGCCGAGCTGCGTGGGGCCCCGGTCCTGGTGGTCTTCTACCCGTTCGCCTTCTCCGGCATCTGCACCGGTGAGCTGTGCCAGCTGCGCGACGAGCTGGCCACCTACACCGAGGCCGGCGTGCAGGTGGTCGCGATCTCCACCGACCCGGTGTTCAGCCTGAAGGCGTTCAAGGCGCAGGAGGGCTTCGAGTTCTCGCTGCTGTCGGACTTCTGGCCGCACGGCGCCACCGCCCAGGCCTACGGCGTGTTCAACGACAAGGCCGGCATGGCCGTGCGCGGGACCTTCCTCGTCGACGCCGAGGGGAAGGTCGCCTTCGCCGAGGTCAACCAGCCCGGTGACGCCCGGGAGCAGACCGGCTGGAAGGACGCGGTCCGCCAGCTCGCGGCCGCCTAGTCTCCGGTGGCCGGGGCCCGTCGCCCCGGTCGCACGGGCGCGTAGCTCAGCGGTAGAGCGCTCGCCTTACAAGCGAGTGGTCGGGGGTTCGACACCCTCCGCGCCCACGACCCCGGCAGGCCCCGTCAGATGCGTGTCGACAGGGCCCGGTAGCCGCCGCCGGGCCACTCCCACTGCCCGTCGATGGTGCCGGCGTCCCGGTCGATGGTGCCGGTGAACCGTGCCGGGGAGCCCTTCTCGCCGTGCCAGATGGTGAGCTCGTCGCCCTCGATCTGCCAGACGTACTCCAGCGCGAAGGAGCAGAAGGGGCCCGGCCCCTCGTTGCTGAAGAACATCGAGCGCAGCGTCTGCTGGGCGTGGTCGTAGCCGATGTACTCGGCTCCCTCCTGCTCGTCGCCGTCCATCTGCATCGTCTGCACGAGGAAGTGGCCGCCGGGGAGCCAGCGCCGGGTCACCGTGCCGGTGAACGGCGAGCTGCCGTCGAGGTCGTGGCCCTCGAGCCGCCACGTCCCCTCCAGCACGTCGAGCGCGCGGAGCATCGGGTGGGGCTGCGGGGCGCGCGGCCCACTGGCGTCGTCGGTGTCAGTCATCGCGGTGGTCCCGTCAGGCGGAGCGTGGGGTGGTCGCCAGCTGGGACGCGTGGAATGACCGGATCTCATCGCTGCGCGGCGAAGCGCGGCCCACGCATGCCCACGGCACTGACGAGCTCCTGCTCGAGCCGGACGAGGCGGGCGAGCCGCAGGCCTGGTCGGGAACGGACCGGCCGTTGCCTGACGTGCGCCGACCCGCCCGCCGCCGGTCAGGACTTGCTCTTCTTCTTGCCGCCCTTCTTCCCGCCCTTCTTGCCGAGCTCGCTCTGGGCGGCCGAGCTCTTCCGGGGGTTCTTCTTCCCCTCCTTCTCCGCCTTTGCGTTCGCCTTCTTCGCCGTGTCGCTGCCCTTGCTGCTCTTCCCGGCCATGCCGACCTCCTCGTCGCAGGCTGCCGCCCGGTCCGGACGGCAAGGCGCTGGCCCTACCCCGGGCGGAGCAGCGGGAACACCTCACCGACCCATGCGGCCGGTCGCACCTGCCGAGGCTCAGCCGGTGCGGTCGAGCATCGAGCGCAGCGCCTCCCGCCCGGAGTAGCGCGGGCGCCACCCCAGCTGCTCCTTGGCCTTGGTGGTGTCCATGATCGCCGGGTGGCTCGCGGCCTCCACCCACTCGGCGGCGGCGGGCAGGAACGGCAGCCGGGAGACCGCCCGTGCGGTCAGCCGGGCCGGTCCACCCGGCACCGGCAGCGGGATGGCGCCGTACTCCCGGGCCACGTCGGCCGTGCTCAGCACCCCGTCACCGGCGATGTTGTAGGCCCCCGGCGGCCCGGAGCCGAGCACGCAGCGCATCAGGGCCTGGCCGACGTCGTCCTCGTGTACCGCCTGCAGCGGCAGGTCGGCCACCACGACCGGGAGCGGGACCGGCAGCCGCCGGTTGGCCGCGTCCGCCAGCAACCGGCCCAGCGGGGCGAGCCGGCCGGGCAGCAGGTCCTTGCCGCCCAGCGAGTGCGGCCCGACCACCAGCGACGGCCGCAGCAGGAACAGCGCCAGGTCGGGGTGGGCCGACGCCTCCTCCGCGAGCCGCTGCTCGAGCTCGGCCTTCTCCTGCGCGTAGAACAGCCGCGCCGCCGGGCGCACCGGCCAGTCCTCGGTCATGCCCACCGGGTTGTCCCGGTGGAAGCCGTAGGCGGCGACGGACGAGGCGTGCACGAAGCGGGAGGCGCCCGCGGCAGCGGCCGCGCGGAAGACGTTGAGCGTGCCCTCGACGTTGATCGCGCGGGTGGCCTCACGGCCGGCGGTGCCGGTGATCAGGAACGCCAGGTGGACCACGACGTCGACGCCGTCGAAGGCCTCCCGCAGCGAGTCCGGGTCGCGGACGTCGCCCCGCCGGTAGTCCATCTTCGTCCAGCCCCGCTCGGCCGGGTCGAAGGGGCGCCGCGCGATCCCGACGACCCGGGTGACCCGGTCGTCGGCCTGCAGCAGCGGCACCAGCCCGGACCCGAACGTGCCGGTCGGACCGGTGACGGCGACGGTCAGCTCGGTCGGCCTGTGGTCGCCGGCTCCCTGCTCGTCCTCGGCGGCCAGGCCGCGGGGGCCGGCCATCTGCTTGCCGCGGCCCGGGCTCACCGCCGTGCCGCCGGGAGGGTGGGCTCGTGCCTGCGTCGGGCGTGCATCCCGGTGCTCATGGACGTCGGGTACCCGGGAGACGCCGGGTCACCCGCGCCGCCGCCCGATGCGTCAGACCGGAGCACCGCCCCGGCGCTGCGACCGTCGCACCGGCCGGGCCTCGCGCCAGTAGGCGAAGACCCGCTCGGCCTCCACCGCGTCCTCCGACGGCTGGCCGGCGGGCGCGAGGATCGCGGTGAGGTCGGGCTCGCCGTTGAGCTGGCAGAGGTCGAAGACCCCGCCGAGGACGTGCCGGTCGTACCAGTGCAGGTGGCCGAACGGGCTCAGCTCGCCGTACCGGACCAGCTGTCCGTGCACCGCCGCCATGATGAGCAGGGCGCGGGCCCGGTGCACCTCGCGGCTCACCCAGGCCTCGTCCAGCCGAGGTGGCGCGGGGGAGGTCACCGCCATGACGCCGCCCTGCCGTCCGGGGACGTGGGCGGGGAGGGCCTCAGGGCGCACGTGGTCATCGCGGCGGTCCGCTCCTGCTCGGTGGGCGGTCGAGGAGTGGCCAGTCGCCGGTGACGGCTGGCGCGGAGGACCCACCGGAGCGGGTCTCGTCCAGAGTGGGCCGACGCGCGACACGCCGTCAAGACGGGGCCCAGATCCCGGGCGCGTCTGACCCGTCCGGCGACCAGGTCCGGTGGCGCGCCGGCGACACGCCCGGGTTACCAGCCGACCCGCGTGGCGACCAGCAACTCTCTCCGATTCTGTGCTCCCGATTTGTGCGGAACCGCCCAGTTCCTTAACTTTTCGGCGTCCGGCCGGGTCCTCTCTCCTCATCCGGGGAGCCCGCGCCGGATGCCGCCGAATCGCACCTGCGAGCCGGGGACCCACCGCACTGTGGGGTGAATCCCGCCGCCGAGCTCCGCTCGGGGGTGGGTAGGGCTCTCCCCGCCCGAACCCGTCAGCTGACCTGGTAGGCGGCCATGGGAGAACGGAGAACCACTCCAGACGTGCCCCCGCGGGTCCTCGCCGCGTAGGCGGGCGACTCCGCAGCCGGGCGTCGCACGTCCGTCCCCGCAGCTGGCCGGGACGGCGCTGCACGTCGCCCGCTCCCGGGCGTCACCGCACCGGACGGCAGGGACCTGCCGCCCGCCGGTGCCGCACGCCCGGGTCGGCCGTACCCCCACCACGGGTGGCTGCACCAGGTCCAGCCCCGGCCTGGCCCCGGCGCCCGTGTCCCAGTCGACCGCGCAGGTCGATGCCGGCTGCCGTCCCGAGGACGGCGCCGCACCTCACCGACGAGGAGCACCACCATGTCCCACGCCCCATCCCAGCTCGACCGCCCGGCAGCCGACGCGACGTCGCCGTCCCGGGGCCCCGGCCGGCACGCGCTGCACCGGGTCGCCGTCGTCCTGGCGCTCTGCGTCGGCCTCGCCTTCGCCGGTCAGTCGGCGGCGCAGGCGGCGCCCGGCGTGCAGGCCTACCAGGCGTACGCGCTGGGCAAGCTCGGCGGGAACACCACCCAGTCCGCCTGCCTGAACCAGCTCTGGCAGCGCGAGAGCGGCTGGAACCCCAAGGCGCAGAACCCCTCGAGCACCGCCTACGGCATCGCGCAGTTCCTCAACTCCACCTGGGCCGGGACCGGGATCGCCAAGACCTCGGACCCGTACCGGCAGATCGACGCGGGTCTGATCTACATCCAGAAGCGCTACGGCACCCCGTGCAAGGCCTGGTCCTTCTGGCAGTCGCGCAAGTGGTACTGAGCGACTGACGACGGGGGGTGCGGCGACCTCCGCACCCCCCGTCGGGCACGCTGCGGCGGTGGGCATCGACGACGTGCTGGCCGCCAGCAGGACCGGCGTGACCCGGCTAGATCCCGCCGGGCTCCGGGCCGCGGTGGCCCGCGGCGCGCTCGTGGTGGACACCCGCACCGAGTTGCACCGGCGCGCCCAGGGGGAGTTCCCGGGCGCGCTGGTCATCGACCGGACCGTGCTCGAGTGGCGGCTGGACCCCACCTCGCCGTGGCGCATCCCGGAGGCGACCGGTCCCGACCTCGAGGTGGTCGTGGTGTGCCGGCACGGCTACAGCTCCAGCCTGGCGGCCGCGTCCCTGCGGGCGGTCGGGCTGCACCGCGCGACGGACCTGGCCGGCGGCGTCGAGGCCTGGCTCGCCGCGGGCCTGCCGATGTCCGGCGGACCCGCGGACGTCCGCGAGTGACCGCGCACCGGCGGGCCGCCCTCCGTGGAAGGCGACCCGTCGGCGCTCAGCCGGCCGGGCGGATGCCGAGGTCGGCGGTCGGACCGGTGGTCAGCACGACCGTCGCGCCGCCGGCCTCGACCGCCTGCAGCGTCCGCAGCTGCAGCAGCCCCGGCTGCTCGACGACCATCCGCGCCGCGTTCGCCAGCGCCCGGGTGGCCGCCACCTCTGACCGCGCCCGTTCCAGGGCCGCCTGGCCCTGCGCCCGCGCCGAGGCCACCGCGGCAGCGGCCCGCCGCAGCTCCGCCGGCACCATCACGTCCCGTACGGCGACGTCCTCGACGGCGACCCCGACGCCCGCCGCCCGCACCGCCACCGGCTCGCGCAACGCGGCCGGGAGCGACTGCCGGTCGGTGAGCAGCTCGTCGAGCGTGCGCCCGGCGACCGCCTCGCGCAGCGCCACCTGCAACGCTGCGTAGACGAAGCCGTCCGCGTCCTCGACCGCCTCGTGCCAGCGCCGCGGGTCGACCGTCCGGCAGGTCGCGAGCAGGCTCACCCGCACGGTCAGCCCGTCGGCGGTGAGCACCTCCTGGCCCGGGACGACGAGCAGCCGCGGGCGGACGGCGACGCGGACGAACCGCTGCCGCCGCCGGGCCCGCCGGTGCCGGCCCGGCTCGAGCACCTCGACGAAGCGGCCGTCCCGGTAGACCAGGACCCGCTCCCACTCCGTGGCGACGATGCGCACGCCCCACCTCCTCTCGTCCTCCTCGACCGGCTGCCGCCCAGGCGGGACCGGCCGGCGCAGGGTCAGGCGGCGGTGAGGGGCACGGTGCGCGGTGCGCGCTCCGAGCCACAGGTCACCGACGCCGCGACGACCGTGCGCCGGACGGCTTCGGGACTCGAACCCGGAGCGTTCCTGAGACGCCTGCCACCAACGGCACGCCCGGAGCCGAGACGCAGGACCTGCGACGGCGATGCCGTCCGGCTGCTGACCCCGGGCGAGGAGGAACGGTAGGCGTCCGACCGCCGGCCTGGCCAGCGGTTTTCCCGGCTCAGTCGTCGGCGCCGCGGACGCCGACCCGGCGTCCGGGGGTGGTCTCCCGCACCAGCCGGCGGGCGGCGTCGACCTCCCGGGCGACCGGCGCCAGCACCCCCTCGGCGTCGATCTCGGCGTCGTCGGGCACCCGGTGCTCGCGCAGGTCCTCCTCCAGCTGCCGGACGGCCTTGCGGAGGACGGCGACCTGCCCCGGCTCGGGCACCGGCTCGCCCGAGCGCATCGCGATGACCGCCTCGGTGACGGCGTCCGACGTCCGCTCCAGCTGCACGATCACCGGCCACCACGCCGCCGCCCGGGTGCTGATCGGCGGCGGCTCGGCCAGCCGCCGCTGCAGCTGCGTCTGCAGCTCGGTCAGCGCCCGGTAGCTGGCCCGCCGGGCGCGGCGGGTCTCCACCGGGCCCTCGGTGAACGCCGCCTCGATGAACCGGTCCAGCGCCAGCGCCGCCCCGCGCAGGGCGTCGTCCAGCGGTGCGCGCCAGGTCTGCGGCCAGAGCAGGTAGCCGAACACGAGCACGATCCCGCAGCCGATCAGCGTGTCCACCAGCCGGGCGCCGACCAGCTGCGCACCGCTGGGGGTGGCCAGGTCGAGCAGCAGGATGATCAGCGGGGTCTGGAAGACCGAGAACAACCCGAAGTTGCCGTTGCGCGCCCACGGCAGCGCGCCGGCGGCGACGGCCAGGGGGAGCAGCACCCAGGCGTCCCGGGACAGGAAGGTGAGCAGCAGCGAGCCGATCAGGACGCCGAGCAGCGTGCCCGCGCCCCGCTGCACCGCCCGGGTGAACACCGACCCGTAGTCGGGCTTGAGCACGATCGCCACGGTCAGCAGCACCCAGTAGGGCCGCTCGATGGGCAGCAGCTGGCGGGCCACCTCGGCGACGGTCATGCACAGCGTCAGCCGGACGACGAACGCGCGGGAGTCGGCGTTGCCCACGGTCCTGTCCTGCAGGTCGTGCAGCCGCAGCCGCCAGTCCAGCTCGGTCCGCTCGACCGCCGCCTGCGCCCGCTCCTCCGGGTCGCCGACGACGTTCCAGACCAGCCGGATCCCGTGCCGCACCGCCCGCCGCGGCGCGGGCCCCTCCTCCACCCGGGCCGGCCGCTCGCCGAGCACCGGGCTGCGCTGGGTGACCGCGGTCGCCAGCGCTCGGGCCGCGCCGACGTCCCGCGAGTCGGCCGCCACCCCGCCGCGGGCGCTGGCCACGGCGGCCTCCACCAGCGGCGCCGCGGAGTTGAGCACCCCGGCCAGCTCGGCCAGCTCCCGGCTGCGCCCGGCCGAGCGGCTGCGGGTGTGGATCACCCGGTCGTAGCCCTCGTTGAGCGCGGTGGCGAGCGCCCGGCGGGCGTCCTCGGTGCGGTCGGTCCCGATGGCCTCCAGCAGGTCGGCCACCTTCGTGAACACGGCGGCGACCGAGGCCCGGTCGGGGTCCAGCGGTTCGGCGCGGGACTGGACGAGGACGGCGAGGGCACCCCAGGCCGCGCCGGCGAGGAAGGCGCCGACCTCGGCGCTGGCCGGCAGCGGGGTGGTCAGCCCGGAGGAGATCGCGGTGTAGACCAGCAGCTGCAGCGCCCCCAGCGAGTACGCCGCGCTGATCGAGCTCATCAGCGCCGACACCGCGGACACGACCGCGATCAGCACGACCGGCAGCCACCCGCCGCCGGTCAGCCCGTGGCCGACGACGAGGCCGAGCCCGCCGAGCAGCGACGCCGCGGCCACCCGGCGCATCCGGGCGCGCAGCGGGCCGGACTGCGGCGCCAGCGTCGCGGCCAGCGACCCCATCGTGGCGAAGACGCCCGCGCCCAGGGCGGAGCCGCCGAGGCCGCCGACGGCCAGCGCGGCGGCGAGCGGGGCCGGGATGACGACCGCGAACCGGACGACGTCCCGCCAGGGCACCTCGGGACGGCTGGTGCGGACCAGCTCCTCCAGCCAGGCCGGTGCCCGCAACCCCCGATCCGCCACGGCCGGAGCTTTCCACCCCGTCGGCGGCACGGCCGGGCCGGGCGTCGCACACTGGACGGCGTGCCGCGCCTCCCCGTCGTCCCCCGCGGGACGGCGGGCACCTCGTGACGGCCACCCAGCAGCAGCCTGTCGGCACCCGCGGTCGCCCCGCGGCCCCGCCTCCGGAGGGCGGGTGGTTCAAGCGGCTGGTCGGCTACTGCCTGCGCCACCGCGGGGACCTGTTCGGCGCGTTCGCCGCCGCGCTCGCCGGCTCGGTGATCGCCGCGGTCGCGCCGCTGCTGACCCGGGCGGTCGTCGACCGGGTGGTCGACGCCTCGGGGGCGGGCCGGGCGGCCGACGTCACGCCGTTCGTCGTCGCGCTCGTGCTGGCCGGCGCGCTGCGCTTCGCCGCCGGGTTCGTCCGTCGGTACCTGGCCGGCCGGCTGTCCCTCGACGTCCAGTTCGACCTGCGCAACGACCTGGCCGCCGCGCTCTCCCGGCTCGACGGGCCGGGGCAGGACAGGCTGCAGACCGGGCAGACGGTCAGCCGGGCGATCAGCGACGTGACCCTGGTGCAGGGGCTGCTGGCGTTCCTGCCCAACCTGACCGGCAACGCGCTGCTGTTCGTCGTCTCGCTCGGGGTGATGGCCTGGCTGTCGCCGCTGCTCACCGTGGTCGCGCTGGCGGTCGGCCCGGCGCTGTGGTGGCTGGGCCTGCGGTCCCGGCGGGACCTGTTCCCGGCCAACTGGGCGGCGCAGCAGCAGGCGGGGGCGGTCGCCGGCGACGTCGAGGCGGCGGTCACCGGTGTCCGCGTGGTCAAGGGCTTCGGCCAGGAGGACCGCGAGCTGGACCGGGTCGACGAGGGCGCCCGGCGGCTGTTCGGCGCCCGGATGCGGGTGGTCCGATACACCTCCCGGTACAACCCGCTGCTGCAGGCGATCCCGGCCCTGGGCCAGGTCGGGGTGCTCGCGCTCGGCGGCTGGCTCGCGCTGCGCGGGTCGATCACCCTCGGCACGTTCCTGGCCTTCGCGACCTACCTGGCCGTGCTGGTGTCGCCGGTGCGCCAGCTGGCCGCCGTGCTCACCATCGGGCAGCAGGCCCGGGCCGGCGTCGAGCGGGTGCTCGAGGTCATCGACGCGCGCCCGGCGCTGGTGTCGGGCACCGGGGCGCTCCCCGAGGGACCGCTGACCGTCGAGCTGGACGACGTCACCTTCGCCCACGACGTCGACCGGCCGGTGCTCAGCGGGGTCTCGCTGCGGGTCGAGCCGGGGGAGACCCTGGCGCTGATCGGCACCGCGGGGTCCGGCAAGTCCAGCGTGGTCAACCTGCTGCCCCGCTTCTACGACGTCTCCGCCGGGGCGGTGCGGATCGGCGGCAGCGACGTCCGCGACCTGGACACCCACCAGCTGCGCGCGGCGCTGGGCGTCGTCTTCGAGGACAGCTTCCTGTTCTCCGACACCGTCCGGTCCAACATCGCCTTCGGCCGTCCCGACGCCTCGGACGACGAGGTGCGCGCCGCGGCCCGGGCCGCCCAGGCCGACGGCTTCATCAGCGAGCTGCCCGACGGGTACGACACCGTGGTCGGCGAGCAGGGGCTGACCCTGTCCGGCGGGCAGCGGCAGCGGGTGGCGCTGGCCCGCGCGCTGCTGGTCGACCCGCGGGTCCTGGTCCTCGACGACGCCACATCCGCCGTCGACGCGGCCGTGGAGGCGCGGATCCACGAGGCCCTGCGCTCGGAGGTGGTCGGCCGGACGACGCTGCTGGTGGCGCACCGCCGGTCGACGCTGGCGCTGGCCGACCGGGTCGCCGTCCTGGACGCCGGCCAGGTGGTCGACGTCGGCACCGCGGCGGAGCTGGAGGCGCGCTCGCCGCTGTACCGGCTGCTGCTGTCCGGTGCCGACGCCGAGCTGCCGCCGGTGGAGGAGGAGCCGCCGGCCAGCGGCACCACGCCGGCGGCCTGGCCGGAGGCCGAGCCCGACGAGGCGGAGGACGCCGGCCCCTCCCGGGCCGCTGCCGCCTCCATCTGCGGGCGGGGTGCGGTGATGGCGGCGGCGGCGCCGACGGCGGCGCTGCGGGCGCTGGTCGACCGGCTGCCCCCGGCGGACGAGGAGCCCGACGTGCCCGCCGAGCGGGCCCGCGCCGCCGACCGGGCCTTCACGCTGTGGCGGCTGATCCGGCCCTTCCGCTGGCCGCTGGGCGCAGCGCTGGTCCTGGTGGCGGCGGACACCGCGGCGCAGCTGGCCATCCCCGCCCTGGTGCGCCAGGGCGTCGACGACGGCATCGCCCAGCGCTCGCTGTCCTACCTGCTCGGCATCGCCGGCATCGCGCTGGCCGTCGTCCTGGCCGACTTCGCGGTGGCCCGCGCGTCGTCCTGGCTGACCGGCCGCACGGGGGAGCGGCTGCTCTACACGCTGCGGGTGAAGACCTTCGCCCAGCTGCAGCGGCTGGGGCTGGACTACTACGAGCGCGAGCTCGGCGGCCGGATCATGACCCGGATGACGACGGACGTCGACGCGCTGTCGGCGTTCCTGCAGACCGGGCTGACGACGGCGGTGGTCAGCGTGCTCACGCTGGTCGGGGTGCTGGTCGCGCTCTTCCTGTTCGACGGCGAGCTGGCCCTGGTCCTGGTGGCGACCCTGCCGGTGCTCGCCGTGGCCACGGTCTGGTTCCGCTCCCGCTCGGTGCCGGCCTACACCGAGGCGCGGGAGCGCGTCAGCGCGGTCAACGCCCGGCTGCAGGAGGACGTCGCCGGGGTGCGGGTGACCCAGGCGTTCAACCGCACCGAGCACTCGACCGCCGTCTTCCAGGGGTACGCCCGCCGGTACCGCGACGTCCGGCTGCGGGCGCAGCGCTACATCTCGATCTACTTCCCGTTCGTCGAGTTCCTGTCCGAGGTCGCCGCGGCCGCGGTGCTCGCCGTCGGGGCTTCGCGGCTCACCTCGGGCTCGATCACCGCCGGCGTGCTGATCGCCTTCGTGCTGTACGTGGACACCTTCTTCTCCCCGGTGCAGCAGCTGTCGCAGGTGTTCGACAGCTACCAGCAGGCCTCGGTCGGGCTGCGCCGGCTCCGCGACCTGCTCCGGACGCCGGAGTCGACCCCAGCCGCCGCCGACCCCCGGCCGGTGGGCCGGCTGCGCGGCGAGGTCCGGCTGGCGGACGTGACCTTCGCCTACCACGGTGCCCCGACCCCGGCGCTGCGTGACGTCTCACTCACCGTCGCGCCCGGGGAGACGGTCGCGCTGGTGGGGGAGACAGGGGCCGGGAAGTCGACGGTGGTCAAGCTGGTGGCGCGGTTCTACGACCCGACGTCCGGGGCGGTCTGCGTCGACGGCGCCGACCTGCGCTCGGTCGACCTGCTGCAGTACCGGCACCGGCTGGGGGTCGTGCCGCAGGAGGCGTACCTGTTCGCCGGCACGGTGCGCGACGCCATCGCCTACGGCCGGCCCGAGGCCACCGACGCCGAGGTCGAGGCGGCGGCGCGGGCAGTCGGTGCGCACGACATGGTCGCCGGGCTGCCGCTCGGTTACCGGACCCGGGTGGGGGAGCGGGGGCGGGCGCTCTCGGCTGGGCAACGGCAGCTGCTCGCGCTGGCCCGCGCCGAGCTGGTCGACCCCGACATCCTGCTGTTCGACGAGGCGACGGCGTCGCTGGACCTGGCCACCGAGGCCGCCGTCACCCGCGCGGCCGACGCCGTGGCCCGCCGCCGGACGACGCTCGTGGTGGCGCACCGGCTGACCACCGCGGCGCGGGCCGACCGGGTCGCGGTGCTGGCGCACGGCCGGGTGGTCGAGGTCGGGCCGCACGCCGAGCTGCTGGCCGCCGGTGGCGCCTACGCCGCGTTGTGGGCGGCGTTCACCGCCGACGAGGACGCCGACCCGCTGATGGACTGACGAACGCCCGTTCGACGAGATCCGCAGGTCAGGTCGTCGATGGCACCGGAAACTGTCGTACCCCGTCCGTAGGTTGGGTGCATGACGGGGGCCGGGGTGCAGGTGCTGGTGGACCTGGTGTGGGAGCACCCGGTCACCCGGCCCCGGCCGCCGGCATCGTGGCTGTCGGATGAGGAGCGGGCTGTCGAGCTGCAGCGGGCGCAGCAGCAGGCCCGGATCGCCGCCTACGAGGCCGAGCTGATCATGTCCATGGCCGCGGCCCGCCCAGCCACCGACGACCCTGCGCCCGGGACGCCGGGTGCCCGCCGGCCTGGTTGGGCGGTGGATGAGGGCTACGGCGGGACGAGTGAGTTCTTCACCGCGGAGCTGTCGGCGGTGCTGAACGTGGGCCGCGGCACGGCGGCGCACCGGTATGCCCGGGCGCACACCTGGCTGACGAAGCTGCCGCAGACCTTCGCCGCGCTGGCGGCCGGGGAGCTGGACGAGCGGCGGGCCGCGCAGCTGGCCGAGGTGCTGCAGCACACCAGTGCCGAGGTGGCTGGTCAGGTGGAGGCGGCGCTGCTGCCCGAGGCCACCGACCTGGCGGTGACCCGGCTCAAGGCCCGGGCCACCGAGCTGATGGTGCAGCTGGACGCCGCCGCCACCGAGGAGCGCCGGAAGGAGGCGGAGAAGACCGCCGACGTGCACCTGTACCCCTCCGCGAGCGACGGGCGGGCGACGCTGGCCGCCGACCTGCCGGCCGAGGAGGCCATCGAGTGCTACGACATCGTCGACCAGCTCGCCAAGATGCTCAAAGCCGACGGCGACCCGCGGCGAATCGGGGCGCTGCGGGCGCACGTGCTGTCAATGCTCATCCGCCGCCCGGGCGACAACGCTCTGCCGCCGGTGAGCGCGAACTTCACCATCACCGCCGACCTCGACGGGTTGGCCGGGAGGAGCAACGCGCCGGGTGAGGTGAACGGGCTGCCGATCACCGCCGCCCACGTCCGCGAGCTGCTGGCCCGGATCGGCTCGCTCGGCCTCACGACGCCTGAGGGCGGGACCCTCAGCTTCGCCATCACCGGCCGGGACGGGGAGCTGCTGGCCACCCTCACCCCCGCCGAACTCACCCGGCTGGCCCGCCGGGGCTGCCCGCAGCACCCCGCCGAGGACACGACCAGCACCGCGGCTCCGGTCAGCGACGGTGACGCGATCGCCGAACCGGACACGGCTTGCAACTGCTCCGTGACCGGCCCGCCGCCGGAGACCGAGGCCTACGAACCCACCGATCGCCAGCGAGCCTTCGTCACCACCCGGGACCGGCGCTGCCGGTTCCCCAACTGCGGCCAACGCGTCGGCTGGGCCGACCTCGACCACGTGATCCCCGCCGCCTGCGGCGGCGCCACCGACTGCGCCAACCTCTGCTGCCTGTGCCGCTCCCACCACCGCCTGAAGACCTTCGCACCGGGCTGGCGGTTCGCGATGACCGACGACGGGGTGCTCACCGTGACCACCCCGTCGGGCGTCACCCGCACCACCCGACCACCGGGCATGCGACCACCACCAGCACCGAAACCTGAGCCACCGCCCGACAACGACCCGCCGCCGTTCTGATGGCTGGTGGGCACGTGTCGCCGCGCGAGGTCCGTAGTCGGGCGACGGCTGTGGAGCCGCCGTGTCGCGGTGCTGACCGCCGGGCCGGCGATCGGCAGCCCGCCCGGTCCGGGCAGCGATGAGTGGAGTGCGATCCCGGTCATGCGTCGTGGGGAGCGAGCGCGTCTGCCGGGTCGTCTGTGTCAACGTCTCCTCGTGCTGGAACGGGGCATCAAGGTCCGAACCGCGGATGCGGCAGACCTGACCGAGTTGGCCGCGGTCGAGCGGGCTGCCGACGAGCTGTTCGTGCCGCTGGGCATCACCGACCTCCCGCCCCCGCCGTCCGCGGCGGAGCGGGGGCGTTCCTGGCGGGTCCTGGTCGCCGGGCGGCCGGTCCGGGGCTTCGCCGTCCTCGAGCTGGTCGACGGGGCGGTCCACCTGGAGCAGCTGTCGGTGGACCCGGCCTGGAGCCGGCGGGGGACGGGTGCCGCGCTGCTGGCAGCCACCGTGCAGGCGGCCCAGGAGCACGGTGCCGACCGGGTGACACTGATCACGTACGCCGACGTCCCGTGGAACGCGCCCTTCTACGAACGGCACGGCTGGCGGTCCGTCGACCAGCCGACACCGGGTCTGCGGGCGCTCCGCGAGCACGAGAAGGCCCTCGGCCTCGACCGGCACGGCCCCCGGACCGTGATGTCACGCTCGGTTAGCCCGGCGCTCCGCGCGGGCACCGGGAGGCCATGACCGGAACGACCTGCGCCTCGTGAGCTCCGCCGCCGAGCTGACCCCGGACCCGACGCAGCGAGCAGGTGACCACACATCCGGCCACGCGGTCACGCACGAAGACCGGAGCATGAGCACCGTCGTCCCGGAGGCCGCCGGACACCTGCTGACCGGCTCGCCGGCAGTTCAGTCGCGCACAACAGGCCGGTCCCGGAGAGCTGACCTACAGTCCGAACTCGTGGCTCTCCCCATGCACGAGGACGCGACCGTGCGGGAGCTGCCCCTCCCCGGGCTCGCGCTGGGCGAGGTCCTCGCGGCGCTCGACGCCCGCTACGACCCGGCCCTCGCGGAGGACTGGGACGCCGTCGGCCTGGTCTGCGGCGACCCCGCCGAGCCGGTCCGCTCGGTCATGTTCGCCGTCGACCCCACCGCCGCGGTGGTCGACGAGGCGATCGAGGCCGGCGTCGACCTGCTGGTCACCCACCACCCGCTGCTGCTCACCCCGGTGCACGGCGTGCCCGCCGACGACCCCAAGGGCCGGCTGGTGCACCGGCTGATCCGCGCCGGCGTCGCCCTCTTCGTCGCGCACACCAACGCCGACCGGGCGCCCGACCACGGCGTCAACGACGCGCTCGCCGCCGTCCTCGGCCTCGACGAGGTCCGGCCACTGGAGTCCCTGGCCGCGCCGGAGACCGACACCCTCGTGGTGTTCGTCCCGGTGGGCGTCAGCGACCAGCTGGTCGACGCGCTCTCCGCCGCCGGCGCGGGCGTCATCGGCGACTACACCCGCTGCGTGTGGCAGACCACCGGCACCGGCACCTTCATCCCCGGCGTCGGGACGCACCCGGCCATCGGCCGGCACGGGCAGGTCGAGCGGGTCCCGGAGATCCGGCTGGAGATGGTGGTGCCCCGGGCCCGCCGGGCCGAGGTGCTCGGCGCCCTGCTCGACCTGCACCCCTACGACGAGCCGGGCTACGCCTTCTTCGAGAACTCCGCGACCGCCAGCCGCGCCGGCCTCGGCCGGGTGGGTGACCTGGCCCGTCCGGTGACCCTGCGAGAATTCGCCGAGCGGGTGGCCACGACGCTGCCCGGCACCCCTGGTGGCGTGCGGATCGCCGGTGACCTCGAGCGGATCGTGCGCACCGTGGCCGTCTGCGGTGGCAGCGGCGCCTCGATGCTCGGGGCGGCGACCGCCGCGGGCGCCGACGTGTTCGTCACCAGCGACCTCAAGCACCACGCCGTGTCCGAGGCCACCGAGGTGGCCGGACCGGCCTTCTGTGACGTGGCACACTTCGCGTCCGAGTTCCCCTGGTTGTCCTGCGCCGCCGACCTGCTGCACCGCGATCTCGGTGCACGGGTCCACGTGCAGGTCTCCGCCCGGCCCACCGACCCGTGGACCTGGCGGGTCGGGGGTCCCGGCGCCACCGGCACCGAGAGCAAGCGACTGCACTCGGCCGAGCACTCGGCCGACTGAGCCCGGAGGTCTCCTCCGGGGAGGAGGAGACCGTGTCCAGCGCAGACGCACCACCAGCAGGGGTGGCGCCGCGACGCAGCGACCGCAGCCCGTGGAACTGGCTGCTGGTCGTGCCGATCGTCGTGCCGCTGCTCGTGCCGCTGTACAACAAGGTCGAGCCGACGCTGTTCGGCTGGCCCACCTTCTACTGGCTCCAGCTGGCGTTCGTCGTCCTCGGGGTGCTCACCACCTCGATCGTCTACCGCATGACACGCCGCAGCCCCGGCGAGCAGCAGGCTGCCCGGGACGCCATCGCCCGTGACGAGTCCGGCCGCGACGGGGGGAGTCGACCGTGAACGTCGTGGAGCTGACGATCGTCATCGCCGTCTTCCTGCTGGTCACCGTGCTCGGCTTCGCCGCGTCCCGGTGGCGGCGGGCCGAGAACCTCATGCACCTGGACGAGTGGGGCCTGGGCGGCCGCAGCTTCGGCACCTGGGTCACCTGGTTCCTGCTCGGCGGCGACCTCTACACGGCGTACACCTTCGTCGCCGTCCCGGCGCTGATGTTCGGTGCGGGCGCGGCCGGCTTCTTCGCCGTCCCGTACACCGTCGTGATCTACCCGCTCGTGTTCCTGGTCGTCATCCGGCTGTGGTCGGTCAGCCACGTGCGCGGCTTCGTGACGCCCGCCGACTTCGTCCGGTCCCGGTTCGACTCCCCGACGATGGCGCTGCTGGTCGCCATCACCGGGATCGTCGCGACGATGCCCTACATCGCCCTGCAGCTGGTCGGCATCGAGGCGATCCTCAAGGCGATGGGGGTCGAGGGCGAGCTCCCGCTGATCGTCGCCTTCATCATCCTGGCGATCTACACCTACAACTCCGGCCTGCGGGCGCCGGCGTTGATCGCGTTCGTCAAGGACGCGCTGATCTACCTGACGATCATCGTCGCGGTCATCGTGATCCCGTCCAAGCTCGGCGGCTGGGACGCGATCTTCGGTGCGGCGGAGGAGAAGTTCTCCGCGGGCTCGGGCGTGATCCTGCCGGCCACCGGGCAGCTCGGGTACGCCACGCTCGCCCTGGGGTCCGCACTGGCGCTGTTCCTGTACCCGCACTCGATCACCGGGGTGCTGGCCGCCAGCAACCGGGACGTGCTCAAGCGCAACATGAGCCTGCTGCCGATCTACAGCCTGGCCCTGGGCCTGATCGCCCTGCTGGGCTTCATGGCCATCGCGGCCGGCGTCACGCCGATCGGCACCGACGGCAACACCATCGTCCCGGTGCTGTTCCAGGAGATGTTCCCGAGCTGGTTCGCCGGCATCGCGTTCGCCGCCATCGGCGTCGGCGCGCTGGTCCCGGCGGCCATCATGTCGATCGCCGCGGCGAACCTGTTCACCCGCAACATCTACAAGGAGTTCCTGAAGAAGGACGCCACCCCGCGGCAGGAGGCCCAGGTCGCCAAGCTCGCCTCGCTGGTGGTCAAGCTGGGTGCGGTCGCGGCCATCCTGTTCCTGAACCCGCAGTTCTCCATCGACCTGCAGCTGATCGGCGGCGTGATCATCCTGCAGACGATGCCGTCGGTCGCGCTGGGCCTCTACACCCGGTGGCTGCACCGCGGGGGGCTGATCGCGGGCTGAGTCGCGGGCATGGCCGTCGCGCTGGCGATGGTCTACGACATCCCGAAGCTCAACCCCGACGGCACCGTCGCCCGGGCCCACTTCGGGGGGTCGTCCTACGCGCTGAGCAACTTCGGCCTCGACACGAAGGTGACCGTCTACGCCGGGCTGATCGCGCTGCTGGTCAACCTCGTGGTGGCGGTCGTGGTCACCGCGGTGCTCCGGGCGATGAAGGTGGCCGACGGCGTCGACAGGACGGCGGAGGCCGACTACACCGCCGAGCGGGAGGACCCCACGTTCCGGGACCTGCCCGACCCCCTGTCGGACGAGCCGCTGAGCGGCCCGCCGCCGGGGTCCACGCCCTCGGCACGGCACTGACCACCGGGCCCGGCCCGCCCACCCGCGGGCCGGGCCCGGTGGCGTCCCCGGGGCAGCTCGGCGCGCGGGTAGGTTGGCCGCGTGCAGGCTGACCACTTCGACCAGCAGAAGCTGCTGGCCCTCGCCGCGGAGGACGTCGCCCTCGCGCAACTCGCCCACCGCGCGCGCACCCTCCCCGAGCTCGCCGCCGTCGACGCGGCCCAGGAGGCGCAGCGGACCCTGTCCGACGACGTCGTCCGGGCCGAGACCGAGGTGCGCGACCTCGACCGCGAGCAGAAGCGGCTGGAGGGCGACGTCGACACCGTGCGCCAGCGCGCGGCCCGGGACCAGTCCCGGATCGACTCCGGCGGCGCGACGCCCAAGGAGATCACCGGGCTGCAGCACGAGCTGGAGTCCCTCAACCGCCGCCAGGGCGACCTGGAGGACCAGGTGCTCGAGCTGATGGAGCGCCGGGAGACCGCCGACGCCGCGCTGGCCACGGCGCAGGGCGGGCTCGCCGGGGCGCAGGCCGACCAGGAGCGCGCCGAGCAGCAGCGGGACGCCGCGCTCGCCGACATCGCCGACGCCACCTCCCGGCACCAGGCCACCCGCGCCGAGATCGCCGGCACCGTCCCGGCCGACCTGCTCAAGCTCTACGACCGGGTCGCCCAGCAGACCGGCAGCACCGGTGCCGCGCACCTGCGCGCCGGCCGCTGCGAGGGCTGCCGGATCGAGTTCTACGGCACCGAGCTGGCCACCTACCGCAACGCCGACCCGCACACCGTGCTGCGCTGCGAGAACTGCGGCCGGATCCTGGTCCGCAACGCCGAGTCCGGGCTGTGAGCGGGGCGTCTGCGGGCAGGCGGCTGATCGTCGAGGCGGACGGCGGGTCGCGGGGCAACCCGGGTCCGGCCGGCTACGGCGCGCTGGTGCGCGACGCCGAGACCGGGCGGCTGCTCGCCGAGCGGGCCGAGTCCGTCGGCCGGGCCACCAACAACGTCGCCGAGTACGGCGGGCTGGTCGCCGGTCTGCAGGCGGCCCTCGACCTCGACCCGACGGCGAGCGTCGAGGTGCGGATGGACTCCAAGCTCGTCGTGGAGCAGATGTCGGGTCGCTGGCAGATCAAGCACCCGGACATGAAGAAGCTGGCCGTCCAGGCCCGGGACATCGCCCGGCAGCTGGGCGCGGTCCGCTACACCTGGGTGCCGCGGGCGCAGAACGGCGCCGCGGACGCCCTCGCCAACAGCGCCATGGACGGCAAGCCGGTCCGCCGGGACCTCGCCGCGGAGCCCGTCGTCCTCGAGGACGAGACGCAGCCGGCCACCGAGCCGGCGCCGGTCGTCGTCACCACGACGTTCCTGCTGCGGCACGGGCGCACCGAGCACACCCCGGAGCGCCGGTTCAGCGGCAGCAGCGACCTGCCGCTGTCCGAGCTCGGCCGGGCCGACGCCGCGGCCGCCGCCCAGCACCTGGCCGGCCGGGGCATCGACGTCATCGTCGCCTCGCCGCTGCAGCGCACCCGGCAGACCGCCGAGGCCGCCGCCGCGGTGCTCGGTGTCCCGGTCGAGGTCGACCGCGACCTGAGGGAGCTGGACTTCGGCTCCTGGGAGGGCCTGACCGCCGCCGAGGCGCAGGAGAAGAGCCCGCTGGCCTTCCGCCGCTGGTCCGGGGCGCTCGACGTCCGGCCGCCCGGGGGCGAGTCGATCGCCGACGTCTCCACCCGGGTCGCCCGGGCCCGGGCCCGGGTGCTGGACCGGCACGCCGGGAAGACGGTGCTCGTGGTCAGCCACGTCACGCCGATCAAGCTGCTGCTGGCTGCCGGGCTCGGCGCCGGCGACGGCATCGTGCACCGGGTGTTCCTGGAGGCCGCGTCGCTGTCGACGGTCACCTGGTCCTCCGACGGCCGCACCAGCGTCCGGCTGGTCAACGACACCTCGCACCTGGGCTGAGGCTCCGGGAAGCCGTCGGCGTCCCCAGCCGTTCTCCCAGTACCGACCGCCCTCCTGAGGAGAGCCCGTGACCGCCACCACCGCTGCCGGCGACCGCACCATGTCCGACCTGGAGTACGACGCCTGGGCCGCCGAGGTCCGCCGGCTGGCCGACGAGCGCGGCGCCGTCGTCCTGGCGCACAACTACCAGGTCCCCGAGATCCAGGACGTCGCCCACTTCACCGGCGACTCCCTCTACCTGTCCCGGGTCGCGGCCGAGACCGACGCCCGGGAGATCGTCTTCTGCGGCGTCCACTTCATGGCCGAGACCGCGAAGATCCTGTCGCCGGACAAGACCGTGCTGCTGCCCGACCACGCGGCCGGGTGCTCCCTGGCCGACAGCATCACCGCCGAGCAGCTGCGCGAGTGGAAGGCCGAGCACCCGGGCGCGGTGGTCGTCAGCTACGTCAACACCACCGCCGCGGTGAAGGCGGAGACCGACATCTGCTGCACCTCGTCCAACGCCGCCGACGTGATCCGGTCGATCCCCGCCGACCGCGAGATCCTGTTCTGCCCCGACCAGTTCCTCGGCGCGCACGTCAAGCGGGTCACCGGGCGGCAGAACATCTCCATCTGGGCGGGGGAGTGCCACGTGCACGCCGGGATCAGCCCAGCCGACGTCCGGGCACAGGTCGCCGACCACCCCGGTGCGGAGATCCTGGTCCACCCGGAGTGCGGGTGCACCACCTCGGTGCTGGACCTGGTCAGCCACGGCGACCTGCCCGCCGACCGCACCCGGGTGCTCTCCACCGGCGGGATGGTCGAGGCCGCGGCGGCGACCCGGGCGCCGCAGGTGCTGGTCGCCACCGAGATCGGCATCCTGCACCAGCTCCGCTCGCTCAACAGCGGCACCGAGTTCATCCCGATGAACGCCCGCGCCTCCTGCCGCTACATGAAGATGATCACGCCGGCGAAGCTGCTGGCCACGCTGCGCACCGGCGAGGGAGCGGTGGACGTCGACCCGCAGACCGCCGCCCGGGCCCGCCGCGCCGTGGAGGCGATGATCGCGATCGGTGAGCCCGGCCGCGGCGGGGAGTGACTAGACCAGCAGCGCGGCCCACAGCGCGGTGGTCGCGGCGATCACGGTCAGCGGGACGGTCGCCAGGCCGACGGCGCTGAAGCGGGCGGTGCCGGGGGCGTGCTCGCCGAGCACCCGCCGCCACAGCAGGTTGGCCAGCGACCCGGCGTAGGTCAGGTTCGGCCCGAGGTTGACCCCGATCAGCATGGCCAGCACGGTCGGCACGCCGCCGGCCGCGGCCACCGGGACCAGCGCCAGCGTGGCCGGCAGGTTGTTCACCAGGTTGGCCAGCAGCGCCGAGATGCCGGCGACCGCGAGGAGGGCGAGCAGCCCGCTGCCGTCGGGGAGCACGGCGTGCAGCAGCGTCTCCAGGCCGTGCAGCTGCAGCACCAGCACCAGCACCGCGAGGCCGACGACGAACAGCCCGAACGGCAGGTTCGCCGCGACCAGCTGCTCGCGCAGCGTCGTCCGGCGGGTGGCCAGCTGCCGGACGCCGAGCACCAGCACCCCGGCGGCGGCCGGCCAGACCGGCGCCACGCCCACCAGCGAGGCGACGCCGAAGCCCAGCACGGTGGCGCCCACCACGACCAGGGCCAGCACGGGCGTGCCCGGGACCTCGTGCACCGGGACGTCGACCACCCCGCGCAGGTCCCGGCGGAAGAGCCAGCGCAGCACCAGGTACTCCAGCGCCACGGTGGCCAGCTGGGGCAGCACCATCAGCCCGGCGAAGTGCACGAACGACAACCCGGTGGCCGCCACGGCGAGCAGGTTGGTCAGGTTGGACACCGGCAGCAGCAGCGACGCCGAGTTGGCCAGGTGCCCGACCGCGTAGCCGTGCGGCCGCACCGGCACCCGCATCCGCAGCGCCGTCGCGACCACCACCGGGGTCAGCAGCACGACCGTGGCGTCCAGGCTGAGCACCGCGGTGACCACCGCGGCCAGCACCGTCACCCGGGTGAGCAACCGGGTCGCCGAGCTGCCCGCCTGCCGGGCGGTCAGCGCTGCGGACCAGGTGAACAGCCCCTCCCGGTCGGCGAGCTCGGCCAGCAGCAGCACCACGACCAGGAACGCGACGGTCGGCGCCACCTCTCGGACGGTGTCCGCCGTGTCCTGCCAGCTCACCGCCCCGAGCAGGACCAGCAGCAGCGCACCGGGGACGGCGACGGCGGCCGGCGGCAGCCGGGGCGAGTCGGCGGCCGCCGCGGCCAGGGTCGCCGCCAGCAGGACGGCGGCCAGCAGCAGGGCGAGCAGGTCGGGCACGTCTCCCGGCCGGTCAGCCGCGGAGGAACAGGTAGACCGACACCGCGATGCCGAAGACGACGATCAGCACCCGCAGCGGCGTGCTGGGGATCCGGGTGGCGACCTTCGCGCCGAGGAAGCCACCGAGCAGCGCCGCGGGCGCGCAGACGGCGACGTAGGCCCACTCCACCGGGCCCCAGATGCCGAAGACGACCACCGTCACCGAGGCGGTGACCAGCGAGATCGCGCTCTTCATCGCGTTGGCCAGCTTCAGCCGCCCCAGGCCCAGCCCCAGGACGCCGACCAGGATCACGCCCAGCGCGCCGCCGAAGTAGCCGCCGTAGACGGTGGCCAGGAAGAGCGCCACGTACAGCCAGGCCGGGTCGCCGGTCCGGCCGCCGTCCTCCCGCCGCTTGAGCCGCTTGGTGATCAGCGGCTGGAAGGCCAGCAGGACGCTGGCCAGGAACACCAGCACCGGGACGACGGTGTCGAACGCCTCGCTGGGGGTGGTGAGCAGCAGGACCGACCCGAGGGTGCCGCCGAGCACCGCGACGACGGAGAACCGGACGAGCCGCGCGCGCTGGCCGGCGTACTCGCTGCGGAAGCCGAGCACCCCGCCGACGTAGCCGGGCCACTGGGCGACGGAGTTGGTGACGTTCGCCGCCACCGTGCCCAGGCCCAGCCCGACCAGGACGGGGAAGAGGATCAGCGACCCGCCGCCGGCGATCGAGTTGATCCCGCCGGCGAGGAGCGCCACCCCGGCGGCGATGAGGAGGTCGACAGCGGACACGACCGCCGAGCCTACGGTGTGACCGTGCCGAGGGACGTGCGAGCGCTGGCCATCGCGGCGGGGATGACCGGGACGGGGGTCTTCCACCTGGTCCGCCCGCAGGCCTACGACTGGATGATCCCGCCGGAGCTCGGCCGCGCCCGCCCCTGGGTCACCGGCAGCGGCGTGGCCGAGCTGGCCACCGCCGCGCTGGTCGCCGTCCCGGCCACCCGCCGGATCGGGGGCTGGGCCGCGGTGGCGGTGCTGCTCGGGGTGCTGCCCGCGCACGCCCAGACCCTCCGGGTCTTCCGCCACGAGCCCGGGAAGCTCGCCGTCGCCGCCGCGCGGATCCCGTTCCAGCTGCCCATGCTGCAGGCCGCGCTGCGGGTCGCCCGCGGGCGGTAGCCCTAGCGGCCGCGGACCGGCGGCGGCTCGGGGTCGGTGAGCCGCGGGCCGTCCATCAGGCTGCCGGCCTGCTTGACCCGGCGCAGCACGGTGGAGGTCTCCAGGCTGCGCACCGGCAGGGCACCCACCCGGTCGGTGAGGAACCGGTACAGGTGCGCGGTGTCCCGGCAGGTCACCGCCACCATCAGGTTGGCCGGGCCGGTCACCACCGCGGTGAAGGCGGTCTCCGGCTCCCGGGCCAGCGACTCGCCCACGTGCGCGATGTCGGCCGGTGCGACGCCGAGCCAGAGCAGCGCGCTGACCGGGTGCCCGAGCAGCTCGGAGGCGATCTCCAGGTCGAAGTACAGCGCCCCGGCCGAGCGGAGGGCCTCGACCCGCCGCGCCACCCGGCTCTCCGACCAGCCGGTCACGCCGGCGAGCTCGGCGTAGCTCAGCCGGCCGTCGGTGGCGAGCGCGGCGAAGAGCAGGTCGTCCTCCGGGTCCAGGGCCACCGGGGTGGCGCCGACCCGCGCGGAGTCGTGGCTGAGCGCGGCGATCTGCTCGTCGGTGAGCGGGTCCTCGAAGCCGGTCCACTCGTAGACGCCGCCGACGTAGGCGTGCAGCACCGAGAAGGCGGCCAGGTCGATGACCTGCACGGTGCGCGGCAACCGGTCGAGCAGGAGCGCGTCGCGCTGGCGGGGGGTGCGCGGCCGGGTCGAGCAGGTGATCTCCGCGCCACCCGCGGTCAGGCTCACCCAGGAGACGTCGGGCCGCCGGGCCAGGGCGTCGGCGACGGCCCCGGCCGCGGCCGGCTGCACCCGCATCCGGATGTGCCAGCTGGGCTCGGTCGCCTCCGGCGTGGTGAGCCCCAGCACCCGGACGACGCCGTCGGCGCGCAGCCGCCGCCAGCGGCGGGCCACGGTCTGCTCGGAGACCCCCAGCACGGTCGCCACCCGGCTGAACGGTGCCCGGCCGTCGACCTGCATGGCGTGCACGATCTGGCGGTCCACGGCGTCGAGCACGGTCAGCATCCTGCACCATGGTGCCCTCCGGTGGAGGATCCCGTCACCAGGGCCGTCCTGGCGTCACTCCTGTCGCTGGGTCGTTGCACAGTGGGCGCATGCGCAAGTGGTTGCCGCTGGTCGCGATCTGCACCGGCACGTTCATGCTCCTCATCGACGTCACGATCGTGAACGTCGCCCTGCCCGACATGGCGCTGGACCTGGGCACGTCGTTCGACCAGCTGCAGTGGGTGGTCGACGTCTACGCGCTGGCGCTGTCCGCGCTGGTGCTGGGCGCCGGGTCGCTCGCCGACCTGTACGGCCGCCGCAAGCTCTACCTCGCCGGGTTGCTGCTGTTCGCGGTCGCCTCGCTCGCCTGCGGGCTGGCCCCGAACGCCGAGCTGCTCATCGTGGCGCGGGCAGTGCAGGGGATCGGCGGCGCGGCGATGCTGGCCACCACCATCGCGCTGATCAACACCAGCTACGAGGGGCGTGACCGCGGCACCGCCTTCGGGATCTGGGGCGCCGTGGTCGGTGCCGCCGCTGCGCTGGGCCCGATCCTGGGCGGTGCGCTCACCGAGCTCTCCTGGCGGTGGATCTTCTTCGTCAACCTGCCGATCAGCGTCCTCGCCGTCGTCGTGACGCTGGTCGCCGTGCAGGAGGCCCGCCAGCCGGGCGCCCCCCGGCCCGACGTGCCGGGCATCGCGCTGTTCACCCTCGGCGCCGGCGGGGTGGTCTTCGGCCTGGTCCGCGCCGCCGTGGACGGCTGGGGCGCGCCGGTCGCCTGGGGGTCGCTGGTCGCCGGCCTGGTCGTCCTGGCGGTGTGGGTGCTGGTGGAGCGCCGCCGGCGGGCCCCGATGCTCGACGTCTCGCTGTTCGCCAACCGCTCCTTCACCGGGATCATGCTCGGCGCGCTGCTGCTGAACGCGGCGGCGTTCTCCGCCAGCCTCTACACCTCGCTGTGGCTGCAGTCGGTGCTCGGGCTCTCGCCGCTGCAGGGCGGGCTGGTCTTCATCCCGCTGTCCGCCTGCAGCTTCGTCGTCGCCGCCCTCGCCGGCCGGTTCCTGCAGACGATGGCGCCGCGGTGGGTGGTCGGCGGCGGGCTGATGGTCATCGGCGTCGGCTCGCTGCTGCTGGCGCTGGTCGACGCCGACTCCTCCTGGACGGTGCTCGTGCCCGGGCTCGCCGTCCTCGGCGTCGGGGTCGGGGTGGCCAACCCGACGCTGGCCTCCGCCGCGCTGGCGACGGTCCCGCGGGAGCGCAGCGGCATGGCCTCCGGTGCGGTCAACACCGCCCGCCAGCTCGGCTTCGCCCTCGGCGTGGCGGTGCTGGGCAGCGTCTTCACCGCCCAGGCGACCGCCGTGCTGCGGGACGGCGGCTCGCCGGACCCGGCGGGCACCGCGTCGGCGCTGACCGCCGGCCAGGCCGGCCAGCTCATCGGCTCGGCACCCGCCGAGCAGCGGGCCGGCCTCGCCGACCTGCTGGGCAGCGCCTACGCCGGCGGGCTGCGCGACGTGTTCCTGGTCTGCGCCGCGGCGGCGATCGTGGGCGGGCTGCTGGTGTTCTGGCTGGTGCGCGCCGGCGCCCCCAGCACCGGTCACCAGGCCGGACCGTCGGCGGACCAGCCGCAGGAGGCTGCCGCGGCGCGCTGAGTCCCGGCAGACTCCCCGCCATGGCCTCCTCCCCGTTCCCCGACGACTGGCAGCGCGCCCTCGTCGTCGCCGCGCACCCCGACGACATCGAGTACGGCATCGCGGCGGCGGTGGCGGTGTGGACGGCGGCCGGCAAGGACGTGCACTACGTCCTGGCCACCCGCGGCGAGGCGGGGATGGAGGGGGTGCCGCCGGACGTCGCCGGACCGCTGCGCGAGGAGGAGGAACGGCGGTCGGCCGCCGTCGTCGGCGTGACCGAGGTCGACTTCCTCGACCACCGGGACGGCGTCCTCGTCGCGGGCCCGGACCTGCGGCGCGACCTCGCCGCGGCGATCCGGCGGCACCGCCCGGAGCTCGTCGTCACCGGGTACTTCGGCGCGACGTGGACACCGCCGGGGGTGTCGCCAGCGTACGTGAACTCCGCCGACCACCGCGCCCTCGGCCAGTGCGTGGTCGACGCCGTGGCCGATGCGGCGAACGAGTGGATCTTCACGGACCTCACCGAGCCGCGGTGGACGGGCGTCACCTACATCGCGGTGCAGGACATGTCCGACCCGCCGCACGAGGTGGACGTCGCGTCGCAGGTCGACGCGGCCGTGCGCTCGCTGAGCGAGCACCGCCGGTACCTCGAGCTGCTGTCCGAGGTGCCGGTCGAGGAGCAGGCGCGGCAGGTCATCGACATGTCGACGCTGACCGAGGACGACCGGCGCCGAGTCGGGTTCCGGCTGTTCTGGGGCTGAGCGCTACGCTGCCACCACGACGGACGAGTCGGCTGGGCGGTCGCGTCGGCGGGGGAGACCCCGCCGCCGAGGAACGTCCGGGCTCCACAGGGCAGGGTGGTCGCCAACAGCGACCCGGGGTGACCCGCGGGACAGTGCCACAGAGAACAGACCGCCAGTGCGTGCACTGGTAAGGGTGAAACGGCGGTGTAAGAGACCACCGCACACCGGGTGACCGGTGTGGCTCGGTAAACCCCACCCGGAGCAAGGTCGAGAGGGACGGCGGCTCGCCGCCGTCCTGCGCAGGCGTTCGAGGGCTGCCCGCCCGAGCCTGCGGGTGGACCGCTCGAGCCTGCCGGCAACGGCAGGCCTAGATGGATGGCCGCTCATCGGGAGGCCGTGAGGCACCCGGGGACAGAACCCGGCGTACAGGCCGACTCGTCCGTCGCCCCCCGGTCACAGCGAGCGCAGGAAGTCCAGCAGCCCGGGGAAGTAGTGCTGCGGGTCGTCGAACTGCGCCAGGTGGCTGCCGTCCGGGCAGTGCAGGTACCGGCCCCGCGGCAGCTGGTCGGCCATCCACCGCATGTGCTCGGGGTCCATCGTGTCGTGCGTCGCGCCGATCACCAGCGCCGGGACGTCGATGCCCGCCAGGTCGGCCGAGCGGTCCCAGCTCTCCAACGTCCCGGACAGGCCCAGCTCGCTCGGGCCTTGCATCGGCACGTAGATGTCGGGGTTGATGTGCGCCAGCGACCGGATGACCGGGTCGGGCCACTCGTCCTGCGGCATCCGGCACACGTGCAGCACGTAGTGGTGCTCCATCAGCAGGGCCTCGTACCGCGGGTCGTCCGTCCGGCCCTCGGCCTCGAACCGCTTGATCTCCGCCAGGACGTCGGGGTCCATCGCCGGCATCAGCACGCGCTCGGCGTAGTCGTTGTACTGCCGCGCGCTGCTCATCATGTTGGAGATGACCAGGCCCTTGAGGTGCTGCTGGTGGTGGACGGCGTACTCCATCGCCAGCATGCCGCCCCAGGACTGCCCGAGGAGCACGAAGTTGCTGCTGTCCAGGCCGAGCGCCTGCCGCACCTGCTCGACCTCGTCGACGAACCGCTCGAGCGTCCACAGCGACGGGTCGTCGGGGCGGTCGCTGCGGAACGAGCCCAGCTGGTCGTAGTAGTAGTACTCGACGCCGGCCCCGGGGAACCAGGTGTCGAAGCACTCGTACAGCTCGTCGGTGGCGCCCGGGCCGCCGTGCAGCAGCAGCACCTTGAGGTCCGGGTTGGTGCCGACCCGCTTCGTCCAGACCCGGGAGGTGCCGCTGGGCGTCTCGACCGGCACCATGCGGGAGCCCCCGGAGACGACCGTCGCGGGGTCCCAGCCGGAGGTGTCGAAGTAGGACGGTGTGCTGGTCATGCCGCACCCCTACCCGCTCCCCGGCGGCTGACGCGGTGATCCCGGGAGCGGACGAGGAGGGCGTGTGGACGTCGGGCTGAGCGGGTTGGTCCCGCCGGGGCTGGACGCGCACGTGCCGGAGAGCCGGGCGTTCTACGCGGCGCGGGGGGAGCGGCGGGGGCCGGATTCCCTGGACGAGCTCCGGGCGGTCCGCGCCCAGCAGGGTCCTCCGCCACCCACCCCGGGCACCACGGTCGAGCAGCTCGTCGGCGGACCCCGGCTGCGGATCTCCCTGCCGACGGGCACGGAGGCGTGCGGGGTGTACCTCGACGTCCCCGGCGGGGGGTTCTCCCTCGGGCCCTCAGCGGCGGGGGACACCCGCAACGCAGCCCTCGCCGAGTCGCTCGGGATCGCCGTGGTCGGGGTCGAGCACCGGCTCGCGCCCGAGGACCCGTGGCCGGCGGCCCCCGACGACTGCGAGGCCGCCGCGCTCTGGCTGGTCGAGCAGGCCGCCGTCCGGTTCGGCACGACCCGGCTGGCGATCGGCGGCAGCTCGGCCGGCGCCACGTTGGCCGTGACCACGCTGCTCCGGCTCCGGGACAGGGGGCTGGCCGGGTCGTTCGCCGGCGCCGTCCTGCAGTTCGGCACCTACGACCTCAGCGGCACGACCCCCGCGGGCCGGCTGATCGCCGACGAGTGGTTCCTGCAGGCCTACGTCGGCCACCTGGCCGACCGCACCCTGCCCGACGTGTCACCCGTCTTCGGCGACCTGCGGGGCCTGCCGCCCGCCCTGCTCGTGGTCGGGGCCCGGGACGTGCTGCTCGAGGACAACCTGGTCATGGCGGCCCGGCTGTCCGCGGCCGGGGTCCCGGTCGACGTCCGCGTCTACCCGGAGTCGCCGCACGGCTTCACCGGCCACCCGACCGGCATGGCGCGGGCCGCGCTGGCCGGTCGGGATGCCTGGCTCGTCGACCGACTCGTCGGCGGTGGGCCAGCCGGCACGTGACCGCGCCTCGGTCACCGGCCGGTCAGCGGCTGCGCGAGGGGGCGGCTGCAGGGTGCCGGTCCGCCGTCCGGTAGCGGCTCGGTGTCGTGCCGTACGCGGCGCGGAACGCCCGGCTGAACGTGGCGAGGTCCGCGAACCCCCACCGCCACGCGATGTCCGTGATCGACCTGTCCCGGCAGGTGGGGTGCCGGAGCTCCAGCCGGGCACGTTCCAGGCGCAGGTGCTGGACGTGCCGGGACACGGTGCTCTGCCGCAGGGCGAACAGCCGGTGCAGGTGCCGGGTGGAGATGAAGTGCGCGGCGGCGATGCCGGTGGGGGTCAGGTCGGGGTCGCCGAGCCGCTGCAGGATGTGGTCGTCGATCCGTCGCAGCAGGTCGTCCGCAGATCGCGGCGGAGCGGACGGGCGCACCTCCTCCTGGGCCACGGTGGTCACGAGGTCCAGCACCTCGGCGCCGAGGCGGACCTCCCCCTCGACGCTCAGCGCGGGGGGCGAGACCACGAGGTCGCGCAGCATCCGTCCGACGATGGCGCCCAGCCCGTCGCCGCCGCGCAGGCGGCGTGCGGTCAGTGCCCGGGACGCCGGTCCGCCGAGCGGGACGCAGTCGCGCGGCCAGGTGAGGACGAGCAGCTCCCAGTCCTGCTGCAACCGCCAGCAGAAGGCGCGGTCGGTCTCGTAGACGGCGAAGTCGCCCGGGGTGAGCACCGCCTCCCGGTCGTCCTGCTGGACCACCGCGGCGCCGCGGGTGAGCAGGCCGACCTGCAGGTACTCGGCGTCGTCCGCTCTGGCCAGCTGGGGGGTGCGGGTGCAGCTCTGCGGGCCCGACCGCACCGACGCGACGTGCAGGTGGCCGAGCTCGGTGGACCGGACCCGCCCGCGGAACGAGGCCCGCCGGTCGGCCACGATGTCGAGGGCCACGAAGTTCTCCCGGATGATGTCCTGCCAGACGTCCAGCCGGTCGGTCGTGGCGGGCTGACCCATGGCACACCTCGTCTCGCGCAGGACCGTGGGCAGAGTAGAAGGCCGATGGTCCCCGTGGGTCAACGACTGCGACCGGATGTCCCCCAGGGACAAGACGTCGGTCGCCCAGGGCCAACCGCGCGGGCCCCTCCGGTTGGAGGCTGGGGCGATGACGGCGCTGGACGACATCTCCGTGACCGACGTGTCCACCTCGACGGTCCGGGCTGCGTGCGCCCACGACTGCCCGGACACCTGCGCGATGCTGGTGACGGTCGAGGACGGCCGGGCCGTCGGGGTCCGCGGCGACCCCGCGCACCCGTTCACCCAGGGCGGCCTGTGCGTCAAGGTGAACGACTACCAGGACAAGGTCTACAGCGCCGACCGGCTGCTGCACCCGATGCGCCGCACCGGGCCCAAGGGCAGCGGTGAGTTCCAGCGGATCACCTGGGACGAGGCGCTGGACGAGATCGCCGGCCGGTTCCGGGCGACCATCGCCGAGCACGGCGCCGAGTCGGTCATGCCGGTGAGCTACCTGGGCACCCAGGGGATCCTCAACGGGCTCAACGTCGGCGACCCGTTCTTCAACGCCCTCGGGGCGACGATCGCCGAGCGCACGTACTGCGACTCGGGTGCGTGCACGGCGTACACGATGACCATCGGTGCCACCGCGGGCGTCGACCCGGAGAGCCTGGTGCACTCCCGCTACATCATCATCTGGGCCTGCAACATGGTCTCGACGAACCTGCACCTGTGGCCGTTCGTCGCCGAGGCCCAGCGGCGCGGCGCGAAGGTCGTGGTGATCGACCCGATGCGGCACCGGACGGCCAAGCGGGCCGACTGGCACATCCCCATCCGGCCCGGCACCGACGGCGCGCTCGCGCTGGCCATGATGCACGTGATCATCACCGAGGGCCTGACGGACGAGGCCTACGTCCGCGACCACACGGTCGGCTACGCCGAGCTGGTCGAGCGGGTGCAGCAGCACACGCCGGAGTGGGCCGAGGGCGAGACCGGGATCCCTGCCGAGGACATCCGCACGCTCGCCCGCGAGTACGCCACCTCCGAGCCGTCGATGATCCGGATCGGGGTGGCCATCGAGCGGCACGCCGGGGGCGGGCAGACCGTCCGGTCGATCGCCTGCCTGCCGGCCCTGGTGGGCGCCTGGCGGAAGGTCGGTGGCGGCCTGCTGCAGCTGCCGTTGTGGGCCTTCCCGGTGAACTGGGGTGCGCTGATGCACCCCGAGCTGGCCACCCCGGGCACCCGGGTGGTCAACCAGTACCAGCTGGGGCAGGCGCTGACGGGCGGCATGCAGCTCGACCCGCCGATCAACGCGCTGATGGTCTACAACTCCAACCCGCTGGTCGTGTGCCCCGACCAGGACGAGCTGGTCGCCGGGCTGTCCCGGGACGACCTGTTCACCGTGGTCAGCGACCACTTCCTGACCGACACCGCGCGCTACGCCGACATCGTCCTGCCCGCGACCACCCAGCTCGAGCAGCACGACATCATGTTCAGCTGGGGCCACTTCTACGTCTCGCTCAACACCCCGGCCATCGCACCGCTGGGCGAGGCGGTGTCCAACACCGAGCTCTTCCGCCGCCTCGCCGCGCGCATGGGCCTCTCCGACCCCTGCTTCACCCGGTCCGACGAGGACATGCTCGCCGAGGCGTTCGACTGGTCGGCGCCGGCGATGCAGGGGATCACTCTCGACTCGCTGCGGGAGTCCGGCTGGGCGCGGCTGAACCTCCCCGGCCCGGACGAGTTCGCTCCGCACGCCGAGGGTGGTTTCCCGACACCGTCGGGCAAGACGGAGTTCTGGTCCTCGGTCGCCGAGGCCGCCGGGAACTTCGTGGTGCCGCTGTTCCGGCAGGGCTACGAGGGCTTCCAGCCCGGAGGCGTGGTGGACCCGCTGCCGCACTACGTCCCGCCGCGGGAGACCACGGACTCGGGCTACCCGCTCAGCCTCATCTCGCCCAAGTCGCACGCCTTCCTCAACTCCAGCGCAGGCGACCAGCCCCGGCAGCGGCGGGTGCAGGGCGAGCAGACCGTCGTCGTCCACCCCCGGGACGCCGAGCCGCGGGGGATCACCACCGGTCAGTACGTGCAGGTGTTCAACGACCGGGGCCGGTACACCGCTCGCGCGGAGGTCAGCTCCGACATCGCTCCCGGGGTCGTCCTCTCCCCGATGGGCGCGTGGCTCAAGAACGCCCCGGGCCGGTCGACGGTCAACGCGGTCAACCCGGTGGCCTTCGCCGACCTGGGCAACGCCCCGACGTTCTCGGACTCACGGGTCGAGATCGCGCCCGCCTGAGCGGACGCTGCCCGACCTGGGCAGGGGGTCAGCGGAGGGAGTCGGGTGCGACGTCGGCGACGATGGCCTTGAAGGTGCTGGTGTCGACCTCGTTGTCCACGGTGACGCGGACGATGTCGGTGACCTGCTGCCGCGACGTGGTGCGGGCGGCGCTGACCCGGGCGGCGGCGATGAGCTTGAGCTGGTGCAGCCGCGCGGTGGCGTTCGGGACCGGGGGGAGTCGGTTCTCGGGCATGGACGGACGGTAGGCAGGACGTCCAACCCGGCCGAGCGCGCCGGGTCGCCGTGTCGCGGAAACCTCGTCCCGCCGGTCACAGCAGCCCCCGCAGGGCCACGCACCCCTCCCGTGCGCCGGACCGTCACGGCCGGCGCGCGACGGGAGATGGTTGCGTTCACCGCGTAAACCCGCGCGGGAACAACGGGCTGGTGAGCTCCCTCCCCGCGCCCCGGGTCCAGCCCCCGGTGCCCACCCGCACCATCCTGGCCACCATCGGCCTCCTGCTGACGACGGCGCTGCTGCTGTACGTCGTCCTGGAGACCCGCCAGGTCCTCACCTGGTGCGTGGTCGGTGCGTTCTTCGCCGTCGCGCTCGCCCCGGTCGTCGGGTGGGTGCAGCGCACGGTCTTCCGCGGCAAGCGCAGGTCGCTGGCCACGCTGCTGGTCGTCCTGGTCGCGTTCGTCCTCTTCGCCGCGCTGATCACCGCCTTCGCCGTCCCGCTGGCGCAGGAGGGCACCAAGGTGGCCGGCCAGCTGCCCGGCCTGGTCGACGACGCCCGCAACGGCCGCGGCCCGGTCGGGGACCTGCTGGAGCGGACCAACGCCCTGCAGTGGGTGCAGGACAACCAGCAGAGGATCAGCGACTTCGCCAGCGGTCTGACCACGCCGGCCGCCGGCGTGCTGGGCGGCATCGCTACCGGGGTCACCGGCCTGGTCACCGTGATCGTGCTGGCCTACCTCATGGTGCTGGAGGGCCCGAAGATCGTCGACGGCACGCTGGCCCTGTTCGCCCCGGCCACCAGCACCCGGATCCGCCGGGTGGCCACCGACTGCGCCAGGTCCGTCACCGGCTACCTGTCGGGGAACCTGCTGATCAGCGTCGTCTGCGGGGTGCTGACCTACGTGGTGCTGCTGATCGCCGGCGTCCCGTTCGCCGGGCTGATCGCGCTCTTCGTCGGCATCGCCGACCTCATCCCGCTCGTCGGCGCCACCATCGGCGGGGTCGTCGCGGTGCTGGCCGGGTTCCTGCACTCGGTCCCGGCCGGCATCGCCGTGCTGGTCTTCTTCCTGCTGTACCAGCAGCTGGAGAACCACCTGCTGCAGCCGCTGGTCTTCGCCCGCACCGTCAAGGTCAACCCGCTGACGGTCATCGTCGCGATCCTGGTCGGCGTCGAGCTGGTCGGCGTGCTCGGTGCGCTGCTGGCCATCCCGGTGGCCAGCATCATCCAGGTCATCGCCCGCGACGTCTGGGACCACCGGCGCGGTCGGCTCAAGGACGAGCCGACGGTCGGGGAGGACCGCGACCCGGCGCTCGCGCCGCACGAGCGCGCCGACGACGGCACGCCGTCGGGCGCCTCGGTGGTCGAGCCGGCCGCCCGGCGCTGACCTCAGCCGAGCAGGGCCGGCCGCGCGTCGACCCGCTGGGTGGCCAGCCAGGCCTCCAGCTCGGCCGCCGGCAGCGGACGGGAGTGCAGGTAGCCCTGGCTCTCGTCGCAGCCGAGCTGCCGCAGGTCGCGCAGCGTGGCGCGGTCCTCCACGCCCTCGGCGACCACCCGCAGGCCCAGCTGGTGGGCCAGGCCGATGGTGCTGGCGATGATGGCCGCCGCCCGGGCGTCGGTGAGCAGGTCCGCGGTGAAGGAGCGGTCCAGCTTCAGCTCGGCGACGGGCAGCTCGCGCAGGTAGGTCAGCGAGGCGTAGCCGGTGCCGAAGTCGTCGATGCTGACGGTGGTGCCCAGGGCGGCCAGCGCCGCGACCACGGCGAGGCTGCGCTCGGGGTCGCTGAGCAGCACGCTCTCGGTCACCTCCAGCACGATGGCCGACGGCGGGACGCCGGCGGCGCGGAGCAGGTCCGCGACCCGCTGCGGCAGCTCGGTGTCGAGCAGGTTGCTCGCCGACAGGTTCACCGACACCCGCAGGTCCAGCCCGGCCGCGCGCCAGGCGGCGGCCTGGGCGACGGCCTGGCGGAGCACCGTGTCGGTGAGCAGCCCCATCAGGCCGTGCACCTCGGCCTGCAGCAGGAAGTCGGCGGGGGTGAGCAGGCCGCGGCTGGGGTGGACCCAGCGGACCAGGGCCTCGACGCCGAGCGTCCGGCCGGTCGCGATGTCCACCTGCGGCTGGTGGTGCAGCACGAACTGGCCGGTCGCCAGGCCGTGCCGCATCTCCTCGACCAGGGCCAGGTGGCCGCTGCTGTCGACGTGCCGGCTGCCGTCGTAGACGACGACCCGGGTCCCTGACCGCTTGGCGTCGTACATCGCGGCGTCGGCCTGGCGGAGCAGCAGCGCGCGCATCGCCTGGCCGTCGCCGGCGCCGCCGGCCGCGCCGTCCGCGTGGGTCAGCCCGACGCTGACCGACACGTGCAGGGACAACCCGCCCACCTGGAACGGCTCGGTGAGCTGCTGGCCGACGGCCGAGCCGAGGCGGACGGCGTGGTCGGCGGGGGAGCTGCCGGCGGGGACCCGGGCGACCACGGCGAACTCGTCGCCGCCCAGCCGGCCCAGCACGTCGACCGGGGCGAGCACCGGCACCAGCCGCGCGGCGACCAGCCGCAGCAGGTCGTCGCCGGCGGAGTGGCCGAGGCCGTCGTTGACCTCCTTGAACTTGTCCAGGTCGAGCAGGGCCACCACGACGGGCTCGTGGTCGTCGCAGAGCTCCTCCACGCGGCGCAGCACCGCGCGGCGGTTGGCCAGGCCGGTCAGCTCGTCGGTGAGCGCCTCGCGACGGCTCACCGCGAGCTGGGCCAGCTCCCGGACGTTGACCAGCAGCCGCACGCTGGAGCCGGTGGCGGCGACCGCCGCGCACCAGGTCGCCAGCCCGGTGGCCGAGTCGCTCACCGCACCGGTCACCAGGATCGAGGTGGAGGCGATGATGACGACGAAGGCGCCGACCGTGGACGCGGTGGGGTCGGCCGGCTGGGGCGTGGAGTGCGGGGGTGACCACACCGCGGCCAGGCCCAGGCACGCGGCGCTCACTGCTCCCGCCGCCCCGGCCCAGACGACCGGGTCCCCGCCGGCGAGGGTGGTGGACGCCGCGCCGGCCAGCTGGACGGTGAACGCCCCGACGACGAGCCAGGTGCGCGGGTCGCGCCCCATCGCGCCGAGGAACACCATCGAGAAGGCGGTGCCGGCGATGACGAACAGCGTGGCGTCCTGGGCGAGCAGCGGCTGCAGCCGCCACCAGGGCAGCCCGGCCAGCTCGGAGCCGCTCCGGTCGACCACCACGTTGAGCAGGGCGACCACGGCCAGCACGGCGGCCGAGCCGTTGAGCACGTCGTTGGGGTCGGCCAGGCTGGTGCTGTAGCGGTTCCAGCGGACCAGGCCGCCGTAGGCGAACGGGAAGGCGAGCAGCGGTGCCCACGTCACCGGCAGCGGCACCACGGCCGCGGGCACCGGCAGCAGCAGGAGGACGCCGCTGGCCGCCACCGCCACCGCGCCGATCAGGCCGGCCACGGCCAGCCGGGTCCACAGCGCGCGCTCGTGCCGCACCCGGCGCACCCGCCAGCAGAGCACCGCGGTGAGCGCGAGCTGGACGGCCGCGACGAGGAGGAGACCGGCACCCGTGGGCGGCGTGCCCGAGGTCGTCCAGGCCGTCAGGCCGCTCGGTGCGGCGCAGAGCGCGACCGCGGGCACGGCGAGCGCCCACCCCGGGGCTCCGGGGAGCAGCAGCGCTCGCTGCGTCTCTGGCATGGGGCTTCATCGGCCGTCGGTGACGGCCGGTGTAGTCGGTTGTGCGCCATTCACCCTTTGGGGCGCGGGCCGGCCGGCTGCGACGATGGGTGGGTGGACCTCACCCGCTGGCTGACCGCGCTGGGTGTCGGCGCGGCCGCCCTGGTGCTCAGCTGGGTGCTGCTCGTGGTGCTCGCCCGCCGGCTCCCGGAGGGCACCGCCAAGGAGCTGGCCAGGTTCCTGCCCGCCTGCGTCACCACGGTGCGCCGGTTGCGCCGGCACCCGGCGGTGCCCCGCGGGGTGCGGGTGGTGCTGGTCGTCGCCGGGCTGTGGGTGCTCTCGCCGATCGACCTGATCCCGGAGTTCCTCCCGGTGATCGGGCCGCTGGACGACGTCGTCGTCGTCGCGCTGGCGCTGCGCTACGCCGCGCGGCGGGTGCCCCGAGAGGTGCTGCTCGAGGCGTGGCCGGGCGACCGGCGGATCGTGGTGCGGCTGCTCGGCGGCCCGGCGTCCCCGGAGGTGGGGACGCCGGACCGCGGCTGATCCCGGGGGCTCAGCTGCCGGAGCGCGGCTGGGCCGGGTTGGTCGGGTCGCCGTGCGAGGGCGGGTTCACCGGCGGACCGGACGTCGCCTCGGAGACCTCCGGACCGCCGGCCGCAGCCGGGGCGTGCTCGGGCTGGGCAGCCGCCGGGTCGCCGCCCGAGGGCTGGGCGCCGGCCTTCAGGTCGTCGAGCCGGTGGGTCATCGCGGAGACCACCTGCACCCGGTTGGCGTGGGACTTCTCGTAGGCCAGCACCGTCTGGAGACCGTCGGCGTCCAGCGTGCGGATGCGTGAGGTCAGGCTCCCCACGGGCAGGTGGTCGTAGTCGGGCAGCGGGAGATCGGTGCGCTCGGACATCCCGGCTCCTCCTCGGTCGTGGGAACAGGTCCGGGTCCGCCTACCCGGTCGGTCGGCGCTGACACACCGGGTGTGAGCCGGGGGTCGGTGGGTAGCCGGACCGAGGAACCACGCGGGGCCCAGCACCGGCCCCTGCCGCACGCACCGAAGGAGCCCCCCGTCCCATGGACGTGACCTTCCTGGGGTCTGTGACCGACCACCCCGGCCCGTTCGCCACCGTGTGTGCCGACGTCACGCACATCACCGAGAACGCCGACACCGAGCTCGACCTGCGGGTCCGTGCCCTCGCCGACCGGCTCGCCGAGCAGGGCGCGCCCGAGCCCGTCGTGGCGGCGGTGCGCGGCCGGCTGCTCGAGGGCAACGAGGGCGGTGAGGCCGGCACCTACCGCGGCCGGGCCGTCGTCGCGGGGCCCGACGGGACGGTGCTGTTCGACGCGCCGCTGGCCGACGCACCGCGGACCGAGACCGCCGAGTGGTCGCCGATGCCGGACCTGGTGAGCGTGCTCCGCGCGCTGCCCGGCCGCATCCCGCACGTCGTCATCGTCGCCGACCGGGTGGGCGCGGACATCACCGTCGCGATCGCACCGGGCCTGCCCGCCGAGCAGAAGTCCGTCGAGGGCGAGCGGCACCTGATGCGGAAGGTGCAGGTCGGTGGCTGGGCGCACCACCGCTACCAGCACACGGCCGAGAACGTGTGGATCCACAACATGCAGCAGGTGATCGACGAGGTCGACGCCCTGGTGCAGTTCTCCGGCGCCCGGTTCGTGCTGCTCGCCGGTGACGTCCGGGCGCGGCAGATCGTCGCCGACCGGGCCACGCCGAGGATCAAGGCCGTGCTGGTCGACATGGACGAGGGCGGCCGGGCCGAGGGCGCCGACCGGTCGGTCATCGACCAGCGGGTCGAGGAGCTCGTCGCCGAGAACGACGCCGCCGAGCAGGCGCAGGTGGTCGAGCAGGTCAGCGCCGCCTCGGCGCACGGCCTGGCGGTCACCGGCACGGCGCTGGTCGTGGAGGCGCTGCGCAAGGCGCAGGTCGAGACGCTGGTGCTGGCCGAGGAGCAGGACGACGAGCAGCTGCTCGTCGGCACCTCCCCGCTCGAGATCGGCGTGAGCACCGAGGACATGGCGGCGCTCGGGGTCACCGACGCGGCCCGGGTACCGGTCGAGCGCGCCCTGCTGCGGGCCGCCGTCGGCAGCAACGCCGGCGTCGTCGTCGTGCCCCGGTCGGCGATGCCCGGCGACATACCGGTCGCCGCCGTCCTCCGCTACACCGACGACTCCACCCCCAGCTGACCACCGGCGGGCCCCACCCGGCCGCCTGACAGAACGGAGCACCACCCATGACCGACCCCCACCAGCCCGCCACCTCCCCGGGCACCGACCCGGCGGACGTCGAGCGCCGCGCCGCCCTCGCCGAGGCCCTGGGCAAGGAGGTGTGGCCGGCCGACCGGGAGACGCTGGTCGGTAAGGCCCAGGAGGGCAACGCCTCCGACGCCGTGCTCGCCCAGCTGCGCCGGCTGCCGGCCGGCACCGAGTTCACCAACGTGCAGGAGGTCGCCCAGGCCCTCGGCCTGGGCACCGAGCAGCAGCGCTTTTGAGCGTGAGTCGTCTCGGGGGAGCGGGGTAAGGGCAGGGCATGCCCAGCATGAAGGACCCGTCCCCCGAGGCGATCGCCAACGTCAGCGAGGAGAACGTCGAGACCCGCGCACACCTGCTCCCCGAGGAGCAGGCCGTGGAGGGCGATTCCGCCCCCACGAACGGCGGGCTCGACCCCAAGGTGCAGGCCGCGGTGATCCTCGCCGAGTCCGAGGAGCGCACCGTGCACGCCGACCCCGACGACGCGCAGGGGGCCCACCGGCAGTCGGCGGAGACCGCCGACCTGCCCTGAGCGGAGGAGTTCCCGTGCCCAAGACGACGAAGAGCGGCGACGCGCGGACCGACGAGATCCCGAGCACCCTGCAGCGCTCCGACGAGAAGGCGCAGCGCACGTTCGCGAAGGCGCACGACTCGGCAGCCGAGTCCTACGGCGACGAGCAGCGGGCCAACCAGGTGGCGTGGGCGGCGGTCAAGCACACCCACGAGAAGGTCGGCGACCACTGGGAGCCGAAGGACCACAAGGGCCCGAGCGACCCGCAGGCCGAGGGCGGCGCCGACACCGACCGCGAGACGTACGGCGGGGTGGACGCGAACGCCACCAAGGAGCACCTGATGGACCTCGCCCGGCGGCTGGACGTGCACGGCCGCTCGTCGATGACCAAGGACGAGCTCGTCGAGGCCGTCCGGAAGGCCAACGACAAGGAGACCGCTGCGGCCCGCCGGACGTGACCCGGCCAGACTGACGCGGTGAGCAAGGACGCCCTGCGCCGACGGTACGAGGAGCTCAGCCAGTGGCCGCTGGTCCTGCTGGCACTGCTGTTCGTGGCGTCCTACGCCTGGGGCGTGCTGCGCCCCGACCTGCCGCACCCGCTGCTGGTCACCCTGCGGGTGGTCACCGTGGTGGCCTGGCCGGTGTTCCTGGGCGACTACGTGCTGCGCCTGGCGCTGGCCGACCACCGGTGGCGGTTCGTGCGGCAGAACTGGGTCGACGGCCTGGCCGTGCTGCTGCCGCTGCTGCGCCCGCTGCGGGTCCTCAGCCTGGTCCGGGTCGCCCGGGTGCTCGACCGGCGGCTGACCACCAGCCTGCACGGCCGGGTCGCCGCCTACGTCACGCTGACCGCGTCCCTCGTCGTCTTCATGGCCTCGCTGGCCGTCTACGACGCCGAGCGCGGCGCGCCGGGCGCCTCGATCACCAGCTACGGCGACGCCGTCTGGTGGGCGCTGACGACCATCACCACCGTCGGCTACGGCGACGAGTACCCGGTCACCGGCGACGGCCGGCTGGTCGCGGTGCTGCTCATGGTCAGCGGCATCGCCCTGCTCGGCGTCGTCACCGCCGCCGTCGCGTCCTGGTTCGTCGGCCGGGTCGCCGAGGCCGCCCAGGCGCAGGACGACGCGGACGACGCCGCCCTGCTGGTCGAGGTGCGCGAGCTGGCCGACGAGGTGCGCCGGCTGCGCGCCGAGCTCGCCGACCGCGACGAGCTCGGCGCGCAGCCGCTCAGGACGACGGGATCAGGATGAACCCGGTCTGCCGCTGGTCGAGGTACTCCACACCGCGCCCGGTGAGTGCGATGCCCTGCTCGAGCCCCATCCGCACCAGCTGACCGCCCCACTCGGGCACCGGCACCCGCACGCACAGCTCCAGCGCCCACACCGTGTCGGTGCGCACCGGCGCCGAGCCCGCGCCCGGCACGCCGTCCTGCTGGTCCCACATGCCGATCGCCGGCCCGGCGCCGTGGCCGTGCACGCCCACCGGGTGGGAGTAGATGTCGCCGTCCAGGCCCTCGGCCGCGGCCGCGGCCCGGGCGGCGGCCAGCACCTCGTCCCCGGTGCACCCCGGCTGCAGGGCGGCGGTGGTGAGGTCCTGCATCCGGTTGCCGGCGGCCATCGCGGCCACCAGGCCGGCCGGGGCCCCAGTCTCCCCCGGGCGCAGCACGTACCCGTTGCGCTGGGTGTCGGTCATCAGGCCCAGGGTCGACAGCCCGACGTCGCAGTGGACCAGGTCGCCGGGCTCGATGACCGCGTCGAACGGGACGCTCGGCACGGGGGTGCCGCGCTCGTCGGCCAGCAGGGACCCGGCGCGCTGCAGGTCGACGGTCGGCTGGAACCAGCCGTCGACGCCGAGGTCGGCGAACCGCTGCCGGATCCACCAGGCGACGTCCAGGGCGGTGGTCTCCCCGACGGTGATGACCGCGGGGGAGTAGGCCTCGTCGATCACCTGGTGCACGAGGCGGTTCATCGCGTGCATCGCCGCGATCTCCTCGGGCAGCCGGGTCTCCAGCCAGCCGACGGCGAGCTGCTCGGCCGACACCAGCTTGTCCGCGTGCGGGCCCAGCGCCTGCACCAGCAGCCCGTGCTCGGTGTGCGACAGACCGTCGGCGTGCGCGAACACCGGGGAGGAGTCGACCCCGATGGTGCGCGGCGCGGCCTGGTCGACGAACCGGCGCAACGCGGCCCACTGCGACTGCTCGGCGGTCGTCCCGGGCGTCTCGTCGGGCTCCCAGGCGGGGAGGAACTGGCCGACCGGGTAGCGGGAGACGGCCGCGGCGGTGACGCCGTCGTCGCTGCGGTGGAAGAGCAGGACGGTGCGCCGCCGGGCCGACAGCCAGGTCGCCGGCAGCATCGTGGCCAGCACCGGGTCCTCGTTGTACTCGCGGCCCAGCACGATCCACAGGTCGATGCCGGCGCGGTCCATCAGCCCGGGCAGCACGTCGAGCAGGCGCTGGGTCAGCCAGCGGTCCCGGACGTCGGCCTGCGCACGCAGGGGCAGGGGCACGGTGCGGGTGGGATCCGGGAGGGTCCGGTCGACGGGAGCGGGCATGCGGGTAGGAGACCAGACCCGGACGACCGGCGCACCGCCGAGCGGTCAGGGCCGCCCGCTGGCCGCCCGCGGCGCGGGCTCGCCGGGGACCCGCGGCGCCGGGACGACGGCCGCGGTCGCCAGCGCCACCTGGTCCCGGCCGTCCTGCTTCGCCTGGTACATCGCCGCGTCGGCCCGGTCGATGAGCCGCCACAGGCCGTCCGCGGGGTCCTCGCCGTCGCCGGGGCGGGTGAGCGCCACCCCGATGGAGACGGTGACCCGGCGGTGCTCCTCCGAGCCGCTGGCCGCCACGGCCGACCGCAACCGCTCGGCCAGGTGCCGCGCCTCGCTGTGGTCGGCGACCAGCCCCAGCACGACCAGCTCCTCGCCGCCGGTGCGGGCCAGCACGTCGGCCGGGCGGACGGTCGCCGACAACGCGGCCGAGACGCAGCGGAGCACGTCGTCACCCGCGGCGTGGCCGAAGGCGTCGTTGAGCCGCTTGAAGTGGTCCAGGTCGAGCACCAGCGCGGCCACCCGCTGGCCGTCGCGTCGAGCCTGCTTCCAGATCCGCGGCGCGGACTCGACCAGGGAGCGGCGGTTCGCCAGCCCGGTGAGCGGGTCGGTGGAGGACAGCGCCACGGTGTGCACCAGCAGCCGCTGCACCCGGCGGCGGAGCAGGAAGACGACCAGGGTCATCAGGTCCAGGACGGCGGCGGCGACCGTCACCTGCAGGACCAGGCCCGCGGTGTCGGGGAAGCTCCGGCTCAGGGCGGCCCCGCAGGCGCCCACCACCAGGACCATGTGCAGGGCGAGCATCCTCGGTCCGAGGAACCAGGCGGCCGCGACGCAGCACAGCAGCAGCATCAGCGGTGAGGCGTAGCGCAACGGGTCCGTGACCGACTCGGCCAGGACGACGTAGACGAGGTCACCGGTGACGACGATGGCTGCCGTGGCGGCTGCGGTGACCCGCCGACGCACCAGGACGACCAGCCCCAGGGTCAGCAGCAGGACCATGGCGGCCACGTACACCGGCCGGGTGGGCCCGGCACGCACGGCCCCGTCGATGACGAGGTTCAGCAACCCCAGCACCGCCCCGACGCCCAGCAGTCCGGCCAGGCAGAAGGCGGCCAGCCGGTTCTCCGAGCCGACGTCCGGGAGTTCCGGGGCCCCGTCCCGGCGCACGTCGAGGACGTCGCGGACGGTTCTCCGGTGCCGCGTTCCCAGCCGTGGTCTCAGCCGTGTGTCCCCCGACATGGCAGCAGGATGCCCTACGCGCACCCTGTGCAGAACCCCATCGAGCACTCTTGTTTCCGGAACTCGTCCGGATCGTTCCCGGCCCGGGCGGCCGGGCACCCACCCGGAGCGGGGTGGGAGGCTGCAGGCCGGAGCAGTTCCCGAGAGGAGACGACGTTGGACGAGGGCCCCTTCTTCTTCTGTCTGAAGCACCACACCGTCGAGACCAGGGACGGCTGCGCCGAGCGCCACCGGCTCGGCCCCTTCGCCACCCGGTCGGAGGCCGAGCACGCGCTGGACAAGGTCGCCGAGCGCAACGAGCAGGCCGACGCCGAGGACCGCGCCTGGAACGAGGGCGACCGCTGAACCGACCGGGTCAGCCGCACCGGGCCCGCCGGGGCATGATCCTCGGCAGGGGCGACCGGCCGGGCCGCCCGCGGGGACGGGAGGGCTCGTGACGGACGGACGTGCGGTGGAGGACCTCGTCGTCGGCGTGCTCGGGGGCACCGGACCGCAGGGCCGCGGGCTGGCGGTCCGGCTGGCCGCGGCCGGCCAGCGGGTCCTGCTCGGTTCCCGGGACGCTCAGCGCGCGGAGGAGGTCGCCCAGGAGGTGGCCGGCCGGGCCGCGGCGGCCGCGGGTGGGGTCGAGGTGTCGGTGCGCGGCGGGTCCAACGTCGACGTCGCCGGCGCGGCCGACGTGGTGATCATCGCCGTCCCCTACGCCGGGCACGCCGAGACCCTGGCCGAGCTGGCCACGCCGCTGGCCGGCAAGGTCGTCGTCGACTGCGTGGTGCCGATGGGCTGGGACGAGCTGGGGGCCTACGTGCTCGACGTCCCCGAGGGCAGCGTCTGCCAGCAGGCGGCCGTGCTGCTGCCGGACAGCTCCGTCGTCGGCGGGTTCCACCACCTGTCCGCGGTGACGCTGGAGGACCTCTCCCAGCCGACCCTGGACGGCGACGTCATGGTCGTCGGCGACACCCGCGAGGCCACCGACCTGGTGCAGGCGCTGGCCGGGCGCCTGCCGGGCATGCGCGGGGTCTACGCCGGGCGGCTGCGCAACGCGCGGCAGGTCGAGGCGCTCACCATCAACCTCGTCTCGGTCAACCGCCGCTACAAGGCCCACGCCGGCATCCGCATCACCGACGTGTGACATGGCGACCCTGACGCGCCGCCCCGCGGCCAGGAGCCGTCCCGACCAGCGCTGAGCCGCTTCGTCCGTTCCCGGCGGGCAGCCTCCGGCCGCCGCACCGGGTACGGACAGCGACCTCACGGTCGCGACGTGCTCAGTCGAAGCTGTGTTCTCTGCCTGGGAATGAGCCGTCGCGGACCTCGGTGGCGTACTCCTGGGCCGCGCGCAGCAGCTCGCCTCGGAGGTCGGCGTACTTCTTCACGAACTTCGGCACCCGGCCGCCGTTGAGCCCGGCCATGTCCGGCCAGACCAGCACCTGGGCGTCGCAGTCGGCGCCGGCGCCGATGCCGATCGTCGGGATGGCCAGCTCCTTCGTCACCTGACCGGCGATCCCGGCGGGCACCATCTCCAGCACCACGGCGAAGGCGCCGGCGTCCTGGGCGGCGTGGGCGTCGGCCAGCAGCTGCTCGGCGCCGGCCCCGCGGCCCTGCACCCGGAACCCGCCCAGCGCGTGCTCGCTCTGCGGGGTGAAGCCGATGTGCGCCATCACCGGGATGCCGGAGGACACGAGCAGCTCGATCTGCGGCGCGACCCGCACCCCGCCCTCGAGCTTGACCGCCTGCGCGCCGCCCTCCTTCATCATCCGCACCGCGGTGTCGAAGGCCTGCTGCGGGCCGGACTCGTAGCTGCCGAAGGGCAGGTCGGCGACGATCAGCGACCGCGAGGTCGACCGGGTGACCGCCTTGGTCAGCAGCAGCATGTCCTCGACCGTCACCGGCACCGTCGAGGTGTGGCCGAGGACGACGTTGCCGGCCGAGTCGCCCACCAGCATCACCGGGATGCCGGCCTCCTCGAACACGGCTGCGGCGTAGGTGTCGTAGGCGGTGAGCATCGCCCACCGCTCGCCGCGCTCCTTGGCCTGCTGCAGGTGGTGCACCCGCACCCGGGCGGTGGAACTCCCGCCGTAGAGCACCGACTCGGTCACTGCGCTGCTCCTTCGCGGACGCTGGGCAGGCTCTCCCGCCAGCGGTTGGTGACCGGCAGCCGCCGGTCCCGGCCGAACGCCTTCAGCGAGATCTTGGTGCCGGGCGCGGACTGGCGGCGCTTGAACTCGGCGATGTCGACCAGCCGGAGCACCCGGGCCACGACCTCCGGGTCGTGACCGCGCTCGAGCAGCTCGGCCATCCCGAGGTCGCGGTCGACGTAGTCGGTGATGACCGCGTCCAGCTCCTCGTAGCAGGGCAGCGAGTCGCTGTCCTGCTGCCCGGGCGCCAGCTCCGCCGACGGCGGCTTGTCGATCGAGTTCTGCGGGATCGGCTCCACCTCGCCGCGGTCGCGGGCGTACCCGTTGCGCCAGCGGGCCAGGTCCCAGACCAGCGTCTTGAGCACGTCCTTGATCGGGGCGAACCCGCCGGCCGCGTCGCCGTAGAGGGTCGAGTAGCCGACCGCGACCTCGCTCTTGTTGCTGGTGGCCAGCAGCAGGTGCCCGTGCTGGTTGGACAGCCCCATCAGCAGCGTGCCGCGCACCCGGGCCTGCAGGTTCTCGGCGGCCACCCCGGACAGCTCCACCGACTTCTCGTACGCCTCGACCATCGGCGCGATCGGGACGACGGAGTAGTGCATGCCCAGCCGCTGCGCGGAGTCCGCCGCGTCGGACAGCGAGTGCTCGCTGGACCACCGCGACGGCAGCCCGACGCCGACCACCCGGTCCGGGCCGAGCGCGTCGACGGCGAGCGCGGCCACCAGCGCGGAGTCGATGCCGCCGGACATGCCGAGCACGACCGAGGGCATGCCGTTCTTGTCGATGAAGTCCCGCAGGCCCAGCACCAGCGCCCGCCAGACCTCCTCGAGGTCGCTCAGCGGCTCGGCGACGGTGCCCGGCCGGGGCTCGAACGGCGCGACCGGGGCGTCGGAGACCAGGTGGCGGGTCACGGTCATCGGGCCGATCCGGCCCTCCCGCCGGTCGGTGACCGCGGCGACGTCCAGCGCCAGGTCGACGGTGAGCAGGTGCTCCACGAACTGCGGTGCCCGGGCCAGCAGCTCCCCGTCGGCGCCGACCACGAGCGAGTCGCCGTCGAAGACCAGCTCGTCCTGGCCGCCCACCTGGTTGCAGTAGACGACCGGCGCGTGCGCCTCGGCCGCCCGGCGGCGCACCAGCGGGAGCCGGCTGTCGTCCTTGGCGCGCTCGTAGGGGGAGGCGTTGGGGGAGACGACCAGGTCCACCCCGGCCTCGCCGGCGCACCCGCACGGGCCGCCCTCGACCCACAGGTCCTCGCAGATGGTCAGCGCAATGTCGACGCCGTGCAGCCGGACGATCGGCAGCTCGGTGCCGGGCACGAAGTAGCGGGCCTCGTCGAAGACGCCGTAGTTGGGCAGGTGGCGCTTGTAGTAGCGGGCCACCACCTCGCCGCCGTGCAGCAGCGCGGCGGCGTTGCGCGGTGCGCCCCGGCGCGGGTTGGCGTCGCCGGGGGTGTCGTCGGCGTCGGTGGGCGCGCGGTCCACCGGGGCCGGCCCGCTGCCCTCGGTGTGCGCGAGGTAGCCGACGACCACCGCGGTCTCCCCGAGACCCTCGGCGGCCAGCCGCGCCGCGAGGTCGACCAGCGCGACCTCGCTGGCCCGGGCGAAGGACTCCCGCAGCACGAGGTCCTCGGCCGGGTAGCCGGTGAGCGTCATCTCCGGGAAGACGACGAGGGAGGCGTCCTCCCCGGCGGCCCTCCGGGTCCACTCGACGACGAGGTCCGCGTTGCCTGCCAGGTCGCCGACCCGGGTGTCGACCTGGGCGAGCGCGACGCGCAGCTGTACCGGTGCAGTCACCCCTCCAGTCTGGTCGTCCGTCGCTCGGCGCGGCCATCCAGGGCACCCGGCGGGACGGTGGCGACCGTCACAGCGGGCGCCGGACCTGCCGATACGGTCGATGTCGTCCGCCTCAGCTCCCGGGGAGCGTCTTGTCCGGATCCCGCGCCACCGCCGTCCTCACGGCGCTGCTGGTGCTCGCCCTGCCCGGCTGCCGCGCCGCTGCGGCCGACCCCGTGCAGGCCGCACCGGCGGGGACGACGAGCGCGCAGCCGGCGCCGGCCCCGGCCGAGCCGGTGGTGATCAGCACCGACCCGCCGCTGGGCGCCGTGGACGTCGACCCGGTGACCCCGCTGCGCGTCAACGCCGGCCACGGGGAGCTCACCGCGGTCACGGTCACCGACGAGGACGGCGTCGTCCTGCCCGGCGGCCTCGACGCCGACGGCACGACGTGGACCGCCGCGGCCGACCTCGGCTACGACACCAGCTACACCGTCACGGCCTCCGCCGTCGGCGCCGGCACGCCCGCGCAGGCGACCGGCACGATCAGCACCGTGCGCCCGCGCACGCTCACCCTGCCCACGGTGTACCCCGAGGGCGGCTCGGTGGGGGTCGGCCAGCCGATCTCGGTGACCTTCGACGAGGACGTGACCGACCGGGCGGCCGTCGAGCGGCAGTTGCGGGTCACCAGCACGCCGGCGGTCACCGGCTCGTGGTCGTGGCTGTCGGACCGGACCGTGCACTACCGGCCCGAGCAGTACTGGCCGGCGCACACCCACGTCGCGGTGGACGTCGACGTCTACGGCCTGGACGTCGGCGACGGCGTGCACGGCCAGCAGAGCGAGCACGTCGAGTTCGACGTCGGGCCGGAGAAGGTCGCCGTGGTCGACGCCGCGGAGCTGCAGCTGCGGCTCTACGTCGACGACCAGCTGGTGCGGACGATGCCCACGTCGCTGGGCAACCGGGCCAACCAGACCCCCACCGGCACCTACGTGGTGATGGGGCAGTCGCGGCACTACACGATGGACTCGTCCACCTACGGCGTCCAGATCGACGCCCCGGGCGGCTACCGCACCGACGTCGAGTACGCCTCCCGGCTGTCCAACTCGGGCATCTTCGTGCACGCGGCGCCCTGGTCGGTCCGCGACCAGGGCCGGCGCAACGTCTCGCACGGCTGCCTGAACGTCTCCACCGCCGACGCCGGCTGGTTCTACGAGAACTTCGGCCGCGGCGACGTGGTCGAGGTCGCCGGCGCCGGCCCGGCGCTGCAGGTGTGGGACGGCTTCGGCGACTGGAACGCCAGCTGGGCCGACTGGCAGGCAGGGTCCGCGCTGGCCACCCCCGCCGCCTGACCCGGCACCGGCGGCCCGTCCCCGCGCCTGACGGGCACGGCCGGGACGGCGTCCGAGAGGGTCAGCGTCCGGTGGCCACCGTCGTGCCGGCCTGCGCGTCCAGGAAGCCGGTACCCGGCTGCGGGACGCTCCCGGCACGGTGTGCCGGGGCCTCCGCCGGAGTGGACCGCTCGAGGAAGCGGAGGAGCTCGACCGGGAAGGGCAGCACCAGCGTCGAGTTCTTCTCCGCGGCCACCTCGACCACCGTCTGCAGCAGGCGCAGCTGCAGGGCGGCCGGCTGCGCCGTCATCACCGCGGCGGCCTGCGCCAGCTTCTCCGACGCCTGCAGCTCGCCCTCCGCGGTGATCACCCGCGAGCGCCTCTCCCGCTCGGCCTCGGCCTGCCGGGACATCGACCGCTTCATCGACTCGGGCAGGGCGACGTCCTTGATGTCCACCCGGTCGATGTGCACGCCCCAGTCGAGGGCCGGGTTGTCGATCATGAGCTCCAGCCCCTGGTTGAGCCGCTCGCGGTTGGAGAGCAGGTCGTCGAGGTCGCTCTTGCCGATGATCGACCGCAGCGAGGCCTGGGCCACCTGCGCGATCGCGGCCTCGTAGTTCTGCACGTCGACGACCACCCGCATCGGGTCGAACACCCGGAAGTACACGACGGCGTCCACCTTGACCGTGACGTTGTCCCGGGTGATGCCCTCCTGGGCGGGGACCGGCATGGTGACGATCTGCATGCTCACCTTGTGCAGCCGGTCGGCGACCGGGGCGATCAGCGTCAGGCCCGGCCCACGGGGTTCGCCCCGGACCCTGCCGAACCGCAGGACGATGCCCCGCTCGAACTGGCTGATCACCCGGACGCTCGCGCCGACGAGCGCGAGCAGCGCCAGGACCACGACCGCGAGGACCACCAGCACGACGTCCATCTCGCCCTCCGCCAGCGGGGCGGACAGCCGGACGGGCAGGTAGCGCCCGTTGCGCCGCCCTCGTGATGGCTCGCACATCATAGGTCCCCAGCAGGGTGTCGAGCGGCGGTCGTCTGCCAGGGGCAGGGGAGTGCACGACGTCGGCGACACGCCCCCGATCCACCTGCCGTCCACCTGCACCAGGCAGGGTGGGGGGCGTAACACCGCCGACACGCCCGGAGACGACGATGGCCAGCATGGACCGCCAGCAGGAGTTCGTCCTGCGCACCCTGGAGGAGCGCGACATCCGCTTCGTGCGGCTGTGGTTCACCGACGTCTCGGGCTACCTGAAGGCCGTCGCGGTGGCCCCGGCCGAGATCGAGGCCGCCTTCGCGGAGGGCATCGGCTTCGACGGCTCGGCGATCGAGGGCTTCGCCCGCGTCTACGAGTCCGACATGCTCGCCAAGCCCGACCCCGGCACCTTCCAGGTCATGCCGGCCTCGCGCGGGCAGGCCAGCGACACCGCGCGGATGTTCTGCGACATCACGCTGCCCGACGGCTCGCCGGCCTGGGCCGACCCGCGGCACGTGCTGCGCCGCGCGCTGGCCAAGGCCGCCGACATGGGCTTCACCTTCTACACCCACCCCGAGATCGAGTTCTTCCTGCTCAAGGACCTGCCCAGCGACGGCAGCCCGCCCGAGCCGGCGGACACCGGGGGCTACTTCGACCTGTCCACGCACAACGTGGCCCACGACTTCCGCCGGGAGGCGGTCTTCGCGCTCGAGGCGATGGGCATCTCGGTGGAGTTCAGCCACCACGAGGTCGCGCCCGGCCAGCAGGAGATCGACCTGCGCTACGCCGACGCCCTGTCGATGGCGGACAACATCATGACGCTGCGGCACGTCGTCCGGGAGGTCGCGCTCGCCCAGGGCGTGCACGCCACGTTCATGCCCAAGCCGTTCACCGAGCTGGCCGGCTCGGCGATGCACACCCACCTGTCGCTGTTCGAGGGCGACCGCAACGCCTTCCACGACCCCGCGGACCCGATGCGGCTGTCCACGACCGGCAAGCAGTTCATCGCCGGCCTGCTCACCCACGCCCGCGAGGTCACCGCGGTCACCAACCAGACCGTCAACTCCTACCGGCGGCTGCTGGCCGGCACGGAGGCGCCGACCGCGGCGACCTGGGGCCGGGCCAACCGCTCGGCGCTGGTCCGGCTGCCCTCGTACAAGCCGAACAAGGGCAACTCCGCGCGGGTCGAGGTCCGCTCGCCGGACTCGGCGTGCAACCCCTACCTCACCTTCGCGGTGCTGCTCTCCGCTGGGCTGCGCGGCATCGAGAAGGGCTACGAGCTCCCGCCGGAGGCCGAGGACGACGTCTGGTCGCTCACCGACACCGAGCGGCGGGCCGCCGGCTACCAGGACCTGCCGGTGTCGCTGGGCGAGGCGCTGACCGCGATGCAGGGCAGCGAGCTGGTCGCCGAGACCCTCGGCGAGCACGTGTTCGACTTCTTCCTGCGCAACAAGTGGGAGGAGTTCAACTCCTACCGGCAGAACGTGACCCCGTTCGAGCTCAAGCGCTACCTCCCGGGCCTGTAGCCCCCTGGCTCTCGGTACCGAAAGCCAGGGGCCGGCGCGCGGATAGGGTGGTTCGCGTGGCCCGTCTGCTCGTCGTCGTCCCGTCCGACACCGACCCGCCCACCCGTCTCGGCGAGTGGCTGACCGACGCCGGGCTGGAGCTCGACGAGCGGCGGGTGTCCAGCGGTGAGCCGCTGCCGGCGGACCTGACCGGTGTCGACGGGCTGCTCGTGCTGGGCGGTCCGCAGTCCTCGACCGACCCCGAGGACGTCGCCCCGGAGCTGGTCGGGGTGCGGCACCTGCTGGCCCAGGCGGTGGCCGCCGACGTCCCGACGCTGGCGGTCTGCCTGGGCGCCCAGCTGCTGGCCCAGGTCGCCGGCGGCGGCACCCGGGTCGGCGCGGACGGCCCGGAGGTCGGCGCCACCCTGGTGGCCAAGCGGGACGCCGCGGACGCCGACCCGCTGTTCGGCCCGCTGCCGCTCTCGCCCGACGTGCTCGAGTGGCACCACGACGAGATCGACCGGCTCCCGCCCGGCGCGACGCTGCTGGCCAGCAACCCGCGCTACCAGAACCAGGCCTACCGGGTCGGCGAGCACGTCTACGGGCTGCAGTTCCACATCGAGCCCGACGAGCCGCTGATCCGGCAGTGGGCCGAGTCCGACGCCGTCGGGGTGGCCGCCAGCGGCCTGGACGTCGACACCATCTGCGCCCGGGCGGCTGCCGTCCAGCCCGACCTGGCCGAGGTCTGGGCTCCGTTCGCCGGCCGGTTCGCCGAGCTGGTGCGGGCCGGGCCGGCCGGCGGAGCGACGCGACCCGCGGCGCCCGATGGCGATTGCGCCCGGCCCGGCCACCGACGACGAGGTCCCGCGCCGGGCCGTCGTCCGGCTGGTCCGCTTCGGCTTCGAGGACGGCGCCCGGGCCGCCCGGCTGCTGGCCGACCCCACGCTCGGTCTCTGGGACCTCGAGCGCAACGAGCCGGCCGACCCCGAGGCCGGGCCGGTGGTGTCCGCGCTGGCCCGCACCGGCGACCCGGACCTCGCGCTCCGCTCGCTGGCCCGGCTGGTCGAGGCGCTGGACGCCACCGACCCCGCCCGCGAGCTGGCCGCCGGCCTGCTGGCCCGGCTGCGCGGCTCGGGCGCGCTGCGCTCCCGGCTGCTCGCCGTCCTCGGGGCGTCCGCCGGCCTCGCCGACCACCTGGCCGCCCACCCCGCCGACTGGGTGGTGCTGGACACCGACGAGCGCGGCGCGGGCCGGCCCAGCCCGCACGAGCTGGAGCAGCAGATGCTCTTCGCCGTCGGCGCGGACCCCGACGACCCGCCCTGGGGCGTGCGGCTGGGCACCGCCGCACCGGACCCCGACCCGGCGCGGGTCCGCGAGCTCAAGCACGCCTACCTGCGGGCGGTGCTGTCGGTGGCCGGCCGCGACCTCGGTGACGGGCTGCCCGCCGACGAGGTGGCCGCCGAGCTGGCCGACATCGCCGGCGCGGTGCTGACCGCGGGCCTGGCGCTCGCCGTCGCCGAGCAGCCCGCCGACGCCGCGGCCTGCCGGCTGGCGGTCGTCGCGCTGGGCAAGACCGGCGGCCGGGAGCTCAACTACGTCAGCGACGTCGACGTCGTCTTCGTCGCCGAGCCGGTGGACGCGGGGGACGACGACGCGGCCGCGCTGGCCAGCGCCACCCGGGTCGCCGGCTCGCTGATGCGGATCTGCGGGCAGGCCGCCTGGGAGGTCGACGCCGCGCTGCGCCCCGAGGGCAAGGCCGGCGTGCTGGTGCGCAGCCTGTCCGGGATGCGCGCCTACTACGAGAAGTGGGCGAGCACCTGGGAGTTCCAGGCGCTGCTCAAGATGCGCCCGGTGGCCGGGGACCCGGCCCTGGGCCGGGAGTACGTCGACGCGCTGTGGCCGATGGTGTGGAAGGCCGGCGACCGGACCGGCTTCGTCGGCGAGGTCCAGGCCATGCGCCGGCGGGTGGAGGCCAACATCCCCGCCGCCCAGGTCGACCGGGAGCTGAAGCTGGGCCGCGGCGGGCTGCGGGACGTCGAGTTCAGCGTCCAGCTGCTGCAGCTCGTGCACGGCCGCGCCGACGTCTCGCTGCGGGCCGGCGGCACCATCCCGGCGCTGATCGCCCTGGGGGCCGGTGGCTACATCAGCCGGGACGACGCCGCGACGCTGGTCGCCTCCTACCGCTTCCTGCGCACCGTGGAGCACCGGCTGCAGCTGCTGCGGCTGCGGCGCACCCACCTGCTGCCGGTCGCCGAGGACCAGCTGCGTTGGCTGGCCCGGTCGCTGGGCTACAAGCCCGACGACCGCGGTGACTCGGTCGCCGTGCTGCGCGCCGAGCTGGCCCTGCACACCCGGGTGGTACGCCGGCTGCACGAGAAGCTCTTCTACCGGCCGCTGCTGTCCTCTGTGGCCAAGGTCCCCGGCGAGCAGCTGGCGCTGGGGCCCAAGGCGGCCGGGCAGTGGCTGCGGGCGCTAGGGTTCGCCGACCCGGACGGCGCGCTGCGGCACATGACCGCACTCACCGGCGGGCTGAGCCGCTCGGCGTCGATGCAGCGCTACCTGCTGCCGGTGCTGCTGCAGACCTTCGCCGGGTGCGCCGACCCGGACGCCGGGCTGCTGGCCTACCGCCGGGTCAGCGAGGCCCTCGGCAAGGACCAGTGGTTCCTGCGGCTGCTGCGCGACGAGGGGCAGGCCGCCGAGCGGCTGGCCGTGCTGCTGGGCTCCAGCCAGTACGTCGCCGGGTTGCTGACCCGCACGCCCGAGGCGATGCGCATCCTGGCCGACGACGCGCAGCTCGAGCCGCGGGGCGTGGACGCGCTGACCTCGGCCTGGCGGCAGGCGGTGGCCCGCGCCGGGGACGCCCCGGCCGGCGTCCAGGTGCTCCGCTCGCTGCGCCGCCAGGAGCTGCTGCGGATCGCCTGCGCCGACCTGCTCGGCCGGCTCGACGTCCGCCAGGTCGGCCGGGCGCTGCACGACGTCGCGGTGGCCACCCTGCGGGCCGGGCTGGACGCCGCGGTGCGCAGCTGGGCCGCCGACGCGGGGGTGGCCGCGGCCGACGTCCCGGTCGACCTGGCGGTGATCGGGATGGGCCGGCTGGGCGGGGCCGAGATGGGCTACGGCTCGGACGCCGACGTGCTCTTCGTGCACCGGGCGCGGGCGGGCGCCGACGAGTCCCGCGCGGCGCCGGTGGCCAACGCCGTCGCCCACACGCTGCGCCGGCTGCTCGGCGAGCCGGCCCCGGACCCGGCCTTCGAGGTCGACGCCGACCTGCGCCCGGAGGGTCGGCAGGGCGCGCTGTCCCGCAGTCTGTCGGCCTTCGCCGAGTACTACCAGCGCTGGGTCTCCACCTGGGAGGTGCAGGCGCTGCTGCGCGCCGAGCCGGTGGCCGGGGACGAGCAGCTGGGCCGGGACTTCCTCGCCCTGGTCGACCCGCTCCGCTACCCGGCTGCCGGGCTGACCACCGACCAGGTCGCCGAGATCCGCCGGATCAAGGCGCGGGTCGACAGCGAGCGGCTGCCGCGCGGTGCCGACCCGGCCACCCACACCAAGCTCGGCCGCGGGGGGCTGGCCGACGTCGAGTGGACCGTCCAGCTGCTGCAGCTGCAGCACGCCGCCGGGCACCCGGACCTGCAGGTCACCCCCACGATCGAGGCGCTGGAGGCGCTCGGGACCGCCGGGCTGCTCGACGGCGAGCAGGTCACCGCGCTGCGGTCGGCCTGGGAGCTGGCCAGCCGGGCGCGCAACGCCGTCTTCCTGGTCCGCGGCCGCCCCGGTGACCAGCTGCCCCGGCAGGGCCTCGAGCTGAACGGCGTCGCCCGGGCCTGCGGCTACGGCCCGGACACCGACCCCGGCCAGTTCCTCGACGACTACCGGCGGATCACCCGGCACGCCCGCACGGTCGTCGAGCGGGTGTTCTACGGCCGGACCGAGGAGGACTGACCCGTGTACGTCCCCGCGCACTTCGCCGCCCCCGACGACGCCCTGGCCCAGCTGCTGGCCGCGCCGGGAGCCGTCGACCTGGTCAGCAGCACGCCGGCAGGGCTCACCGCCACCACGCTGCCGATGCTGCACGACCCGCAGGCGAACGCCCTGACCGGGCACCTCGCGCGCACGAACACCCAGTGGCGGGACACCGTGGGGGAGGTGCTGGTCATCGTCCGCGGGCCGGACGCCTACGTGTCGCCGTCCTGGTACGCCAGCAAGGCCGAGCACGGCCGGGTGGTGCCGACCTGGGACTACGTGCTGGCGCACGTGCACGGCGAGCTGGTGCTGCACGAGGACGCCGACTGGCTGGCCGACCACGTCACCCGGCTCACCGCGGCGCACGAGGCGGGCCGGGCCGAGCCGTGGGCGGTCACCGACGCGCCGGCCCGGTTCGTCGCCGGGCAGCTGCGGGCCATCGTCGGCGTCGAGGTGCGGATCAGCCGGGTCGAGGCCAAGTGGAAGCTGTCGCAGAACCGCCCGGCCGCCGACGTCGACGGCGTCGTCACCGGGCTCACCGCCGACCGCGAGACCGCCACCGCGGCCGCGGTGCAGGCGGCCCGCCGGAGCTGACCGGCCGCGGCGGGGGAGGATGGGAACGTGACCCCGGACCTCCCCGCCGACGACGTGACCGACGCGGTGGCGCGTGAACTGCCGCCGGCCGACGAGCCGACCGCCACCATCACGCCCTACCGGGACGGCCCGCTGATCGTCCGCGGTGACTTCCGGCTGGTCGACACCGAGGGCCAGGAGATCGACCCCGGCCGGAAGACGGTCGCGCTCTGCCGGTGCGGGAAGTCCGGCATCAAGCCGTTCTGCGACGGGACCCACAAGCGCGCCGGCTTCCACGCCGGCAGTGCCCCCTCCCGCCCCCGGCCCGCCGCCCAGCTCTTCGACGAGGCGCCTGCGCGGCGCCCGGGCTGACCCCACCCGCCCGCCGCAGGTCATGCCGCGTTGGCCGCCCGGCCACCTGCTGCTGGCCCGGCGGTCGGAGGGTGTCGGGGACCCCGTCCCCGACCCCCGAGGTGACCCGTGCCCCGTCGTCCGCTCCGCCCCGTCACCGCCGTCCTGTCCCTGGGCGCGCTCGCCCTGGTCGCCGCCGCCGGACCGGCCTCGGCCGCGCCGTCGCGGACCTTCCAGCCGCTGGCCACCGTCGCGGTCGACGGTGAGGTCGCCGAGATCCTCTCCGCCACGCCGGACGGTCGGACCGTGGTCTACACCGACTCCCAGCTCGGCCGCGTCGGCCTGGTCGACCTCGCCACCCCGTCCGCGCCGCGCCAGGTGGGCACCGTGGACGTCGGCGGCTCGCCGACGTCCGTGGCGGTCACGCCCAGCGGCCGCTACGCACTGGTCGCCGTCGACAGCACGACCGACCTGACCAGGCCCTCGGGGCACCTGGCGGTGGTCGACCTGGCCCGGCGGACCGTCGTCCGGACCATCGACCTGGGCGGCCAGCCCGACTCCGTCGACATCGGCCCCAGCGGTCGGTACGCCGCCGTGGCCGTGGAGGACCAGCGGGACGAGCTGCTCGTCGGTGGGGTCGAGGGCGGGCTGCCGCAGCTGCCCGCCGGGTTCCTGTCGGTCCTGGACCTGCGCGGTGCGGTGGCGGACTGGACGGCCGACCGGGTGGAGCTCACCGGGCTCCCCGGAGCCGCGTACGCAGCGGACCCGGAACCGGAGTTCGTCGACGTGGACCGGCGGGACGTCGCGGCCGTGACGCTCCAGGAGAACAACGCCGTCGCGCTGGTCGACCTCCGGGAGCAGCGCGTGGTCGGCTCCTTCTCGGCGGGGACCGTCACCCGGTCCGACGCGGACACCGCCGACGACGGCACGGTGACCTTCGACGACGAGCTGACCGCGCCGCGCGAGCCGGACGCCGTGCAGTGGACCGCCTCCGGCGACCTGCTCACCGCCGACGAGGGCGACCTGGCCGCCGAGCCGAGCGGTGGCCGGGGCTGGACCGTCTTCAGCACCGCCGGCGAGGTCCGCTGGACCAGCGGTGGGTCCGCCGAGCAGGCGCTGGCGGCGGCGGGGCGCTACCCCGACGGGCGCAGCGACGACAAGGGTGCGGAGTTCGAGGGGGCCGAGGTCGCCCGCGTGCACGGCACCGACTACGCGTTCATCGGCTCCGAGCGAGGTGACGCCGTGCTCGTCTACGACCTGGCGCGGGACACCGCACCGCGGCTGCTGCAGGTGCTGCCCACCGGGGACGCCCCGGAGGGGCTGCTGGCCATCGAGTCGCGCGGGCTCTTCCTGACCCGCAACGAGGACGACGGCACGCTGTCGGTGTTCGGGCTCCGCTGACCGGGTGCTCCCGTGCGCGCTGCCGCGTCCTCGCGGACCGGTGCGGCACGGGGGCTCCTCGTCAGGCGGCGACCGGCTCCTCGTCCGCGGTGCGGAGGCCGGACCGGCCGGCCTCCCAGGCGCCGAGCAGGTGGACGGCGGTCAGCCCGTCGAGGGCCAGCGAGCAGGCCGCGCCGAACAGGACGTCGGACAGCAGCGCCGGGCTCTCGGCGACCAGGGACCCGCACATGTCCACCGAGGCGATCTGCTCGTGGACGGCGTCGGCCTCGACGTGCTCGTCGTAGAAGACGGTGGTGGTGTCGCCGAACCCGAGCCGGCGCAGCCCCGAGGAGTAGCGGCGGCTGGGCTCGGAGGAGGTCATCTCGACCGCGGCCAGGTGCCCGAGGCAGGCGCCGCGCAGCGACCGGTGCAGACCGAACAGCGACATCGTGTTGACCGAGGTGAAGGCGACCGCCGGTGCGTCGTCCCACAGCGCGCCGTAGCCGGTGTCCAGCCCCAGGTCGCGCATCATCCCGGCGAACAGCTGGCTGTGCATGCGCTCGGGGGAGCCGCCGCCGTACTCGTCGGCCTGGATCTCGACCATCGCGGCCTTGGCCCGGCCGCCCAGCCGCGGGATCGCCCAGGTGTGCGGGTCGCCCTCCTTGAGGTGGTAGACCGACCGCAGCGCCAGGTACTCCCGCCACTGCTCGAGCGTGCCGTTCCGGGCCAGGTGGCGGGACAGCGACGGGCCGTCGTCGGCGGCGATGAGGGCGGCCAGCTGCTGGTCGACCGGGGCGTCGGTGGCCTCGACGTCGCCGACCAGGGCCCGGAGCGCGGCGGTGTGCCGCTGCTCCAGCAGGGCGCGCAGCCGCAGCAGCTCGGGGTCCCACTCCCAGCTGTCCGCGACGCCGTCGAAGCCCCGGTAGTGCAGCTCGTAGCAGATCGCCAGGCTCAGCTGCAGGTCGTCGTCGGTCAGCGGGTCGGTGGTGGCGGCGAGGAGCGCCTCGGCCGCGGCGACCGTGCCGGGGGAGATCGAGTCGCCGGCGGCGAGGTCGGTGCACAGTCCGGCGCTGAGCGGGCCCCGGGGCCTGGGAAGCTGCATGACCGCGATCATGCCCCGGAACGGGGCCTCCGGAACGTCCCCGGCCGGGTGACCTCGTGCGCCATCCCGTGGCGCACGACCGGACGCCGCCCCTCCCGTTCCGGCGGGGCGGCGCCCCGTCAGGCGCGCTCGAACGCGGAGGCCATCCGGGCCTGCTCCTCCAGCACCTCGCCCATCCGTGCCTGGACGGCGTCCAGCTGGCCGATGATCTCCCCGGTGGTGTGGATGCCGGAGGCCACCGCCTTGCTGCTGGCCTGGATGCCGGCGATCTGGTCCGACACCCGCTGGGTGGCCTTCGCCGTCTCCCGCGCCAGGTCCTTGACCTCGCTGGCGACCACCGCGAAGCCCTTGCCCAGCTCGCCGGCGCGGGCGGCCTCGATGGTGGCGTTGAGGGCCAGCAGGTTGGTCTGGTCGGCGATGCCGGAGATGATCCGGATGACCTCCCCGACCGCCGCCGACGCCTCGTCCAGTGCCTCGACCTCACCGGTCATCGTCGTGGCCTGCACGACCGCGGACTCCGCGACCCGGCCGGCGTCCCCGGCGGCCTCCCGCAGCCGGGACACGGTGTCCAGCAGCTCCCGGGCGTTGGCCGCCGACTCCTCGGTGCGGCGCAGCACGTCCAGCCGCTGGGACACCAGCTGCTGCACGTTGCGCAGCGCCGAGGCCCGGGACTCGGACAGCTCGATGGTCTCGGTGACGAAGAAGTCCATCGTGCCGATCACCTTCCCGCCGACGACGAGCGGGAAGCAGACGCCGGACCGGACCCCCGCGCGCTGGGCGGCGGGGGCGCGCACGCAGTCGGTCATCTCCCCGATGTCGCGGACGAAGAACAGGTCTCGGGCCCGCCACGCCCGCCCGGACAGGCCCACGCCCTCGGCGAAGGACGCGGCCAGGGTGACCGTGCGGAACTCCTCCCCGGCCGAGCCGGACTCCTGCTGGAACCGCAGCACCCCGGCCGCCTCGTCCAGCGCCCAGTAGGAGCCGTAGGCCCAGCCGAACGCCTCGCGCACCGTGTCCAGCGCCGTCCGCAGGGCGGTCTGCTGGGTGCCGGCCGCACCGACGCCGGCCACCACCGTGGTCACCGCCACCCGGTCGTCCAGCGTCTCCTGCAGCTGGGTGCGCTGCACCGCGGCCCGGCGGGCGTGGCTGAGCAGCCGGCCGAGGGAGTCCCACTTGCCCTTCCGGGCGCCGAAGAACGGCAGCTCGCCGGCGGTGAAGTACTCGTAGACCGCGGTCACCCGGCCGTCCTCGACCAACGGCAGGACGCAGCCGCTGGTCGCACCCGCCGCCAGCGCGCCGGTCCACCGCAGGCAGGCGCGGGCGTCGCTGCCCAGGTCGAGCACGACCGCCTTCCGGTTGCGGATGGCCTCGCCCCCGTACCCGTCGGCCGACGTCATCCGGGTCACCTGCCCACCGGCACCCGCGGCGACCGCGCCGGCCAACGGGCCGTACTGGCCGTGCAGGCGGAAGGAGCCGTCCGTGCCGGGCAGCCAGACCGCGCAGTAGCCGAGCTGGAGCTCGCGGACGAGCGTCTCGCTGATGACCAGGTGGCCGTGCGACTCGTTGGCGATGCCCCGGTCGAGCTGGTCGATGACCGCCTCGACGGCCTCGACGTCGCGGGGCATCTGTGCGGGCGTCAGGGTCTCCGCTGCCTGGCTGCTGCTGCGCCGCCTCATCCGTGTCCTCCCTCACCGGCCCGACCCGCCAGCGCGGACGTGACCGTTCCTGATCCTCATCGGCAGTCCGGCGCCCGGGTTGAGCCGGGACGAACATGTGGTTGCATGCGTCAAGTGCTTTCAGCCGGGTAGTCGCTGGTCCCGCTCGTACAGGAGGACCCCCATGACGACTGCTCCCGCGGCACAGGCGCCCGGCAGCATCCGCAGCCTCATCCCGGCACGGATCGACCGGCTGCCCTGGTCTCCGTTCCACACCCGCATGGTCATCGCCCTCGGTGTGGCCTGAATCCTCGACGGTCTGGAGATCACCGTCGCCAGCGCGGTCGTCGACACGCTGACCGAGGACGACACCCTCGCGCTGTCCTCCACGGCGGCCGGGCTGATCGCCACGGTGTACCTGCTCGGCGAGATGGTCGGCGCGCTGTTCTTCGGCCGGCTGTCGGACAAGCTGGGCCGCAAGAAGCTGTTCGTGATCACCCTCGCCGTCTACCTGATCGGCAGCGGGCTCACCGCCTTCACGCTGGGCAACAGCGCCTTCTGGATCGGCTTCCTCTACCTGACCCGCTTCATCAGCGGCATGGGCATCGGCGGGGAGTACGCCGCGATCAACTCCGCGATCGACGAGCTGATCCCGGCCAAGTACCGCGGCCGGGTCGACATCGCCGTCAACGGCACGTACTGGGCCGGCGCGATCATCGGCACGCTCGGCACCTACATCTTCCTCAACCAGCTGGACCCGGGCTGGAGCTGGCGGATCGCGTTCCTGCTCGGCCCGGTGCTCGGCCTGGTCATCATCTTCGTCCGCCGCCACCTGCCGGAGAGCCCGCGCTGGCAGGTCATGCACGGCCACGAGGCAGAGGCCGAGGAGACGATCACCCTCATCGAGCACGAGGTCGAGCAGGGCGGCCGGCAGCTGCCCCGGGTCGACGACGACCGGGCGATCGGGCTCAAGCCGGCCGAGAACATCGGCTACTTCGCGCTGGCCCGCGTGCTGTTCCGGGAGTACCCGAGCCGGGCTGTCTACGGCGCGACGCTGATGATCACGCAGTCGTTCCTGTACAACGCGATCTTCTTCACCTACACGCTGGTGCTGGGCAACTTCTACGACGTCGACTCCAGCCAGGCGCCGCTGTTCCTCATCGCGTTCGCGGTCGGCAACCTGGCCGGGCCGCTGACCCTGGGGCACCTGTTCGACACGGTCGGCCGCAAGAAGATGATCGCCGGCACCTACATCCTGTCCGGCGTGCTGCTGGCGATCACAGCCTTCCTGTTCCAGGCCGACGTGCTCAACGCCCTGACCCAGACGATCGCCTGGTGCATCATCTTCTACTTCGCCTCCGCCGGTGCCAGCTCGGCCTACCTGACGGTCAGCGAGATCTTCCCGCAGGAGGTCCGGGCCAAGGCGATCGCGGTCTTCTTCGCCCTCGCGCAGTGCTTCGGCGCGCTGGGCCCGGTCATCTACGGCGCGCTGATCGGTGAGGGCGAGAGCCGCGGGCCGCTGTTCTACGGCTACCTGCTCGGCGCCGGCGTCATGGCCGTCGGCGGTCTGGTGGCGGCGTTCCTGGGCGTCAGCGCCGAGGGCAAGTCGTTGGAGGACGTCGCCACGCCGCTGGCCGCCCGCAACGCCGCGCCCCGGCGCCCCAGCACCCGGGCGGAGGGCGCGGCGCGCCCGCGCTGACGCCGCACCGGTCCCCGGACGGCCCCCGACCTCGCAGGTCGGGGGCCGTTTCCGTGTCCAGCGGTGGCCGGCGGGCACAGCCGTCCCACCTGTGCGTGTCGTCACAGAGCGGAACGGTTCCGCTGCTTTACTGCCCGCGGTCTCCAGCACCGGAGGACGCGCGGGCCTGAAGCGCCTGCAGCGTCCGCGCGGGCCGGGCCCCGCCCACCCGCCCGCCCCAGCTCCCGAGGACGCACATGCCCCCCTCCGCCGCGCCGTCCCGCTCCTCGTCGGACTGGGCCTGCGACCCCGCGATCGAGACCGCAGCCGGCTACCTGGCCGCCGTCCGGCACGCCCCGGACCGGGCGTCGACCTGGCGCGCCGCGGCGTCCCGCACGGGACCGGCCGCTCTGCTGGAGCTGCTGCGGTCGGTGCCGCGGGAGACCGCCACCTTCTCCGCCACGCCGGCGGGGGAGGAGCTGCGCGGGTGGTTCGGCGCCGGTCGCCGGCTGCCGGTCGACCGGGTCCCGGTGGGGCTCCTCCGGCTGCCGGCGTCCCGCGCCGAGTACCTGCGCGGACGCCCGCGGCAGGCGCTGCGCACCAACCTCAACCGCGCCACGGCCGACGGGGTGACCTGCACCACCGACCTGTCCCTGGCGGAGGTGGAGCGCAGCGCGGAGCACATCGGCCGGCGCCGCGGTGGGCCGCTGGCGCTGCTGACCGGCCCGCGGGCGCTGCCCGGCGTGGTGCCGCTGTTCGCCGTCAGCCACGACGCCGCCGGGGACCCGGTGGCCGTGTGCGAGGTCGTGGTCGACGGCAGCTGGGCCGGGCTGCGCACGCTGCAGACCGTGCCCGACGGCCAGACCCTCCGCTACCCGCTGCACACCCACGTGGTCACCGAGCTGATCGCGCAGGAGGTCAGCATGCTGACCGTGCGGGGGTCGATGCTGCTGACCACCGCCGGCACCCGCTACTTCCAGCGCCGGACGGGCTACGAGCCGGTCTGGCTGCGACCCGACCCGGTGCCCACCCCGGCCGCGCCGCTCCCGGTCGCCGCACCGGTCGCGACCCGGCCGTTCATCCCCGCGCAGCGGGCCCGCTCCGGGAGCACCCAGCCGGTGCGGGAGCTGAGCCGCCGCCCCTGACGGTGCCGGACGTGCTGTTGCGGTGACCGGGCGGGGGCGGGTCGGGCGGGCGACGGTTGGCCCCACCCGTCCCGCCAGGCCACCGGCAGCACACCCGACCCGCTGCCTGCGCCTGCTGCCGCCGCCGGCCCGCCACGCTGTGCCGCACGGACGACCCGGGCACGGCGCGGAGGAGGACCAGATGGCGATCGAGGCACACGAGGGAAGCAGCCGGCGCAGCCGCCAGGTGACGGAGCTGCGCGCGGCGATCTCACTGGTGGGCAGCGCCGCCGCCGACCTCGGCTGGGGCGCCCGACCCGACGTGCGGGTGCTGCCGGACGGCCGGCTGTGGCTCGACGAGCTCCAGGTGGCGGTCTCCGGCGCCCAGGTCTACCAGGCCGCCCGGCGGCTGCTGGCCGCACAGCTGCGCACCGTCGCGGAGCAGACGGGCGTGCCGGTCGGGGAGGTCGCCGGGCCCTGGCTGCTCAGCCTGCACACCAACGAGGCGATGCTCGCCCTCGACCTCGAGCTGCCGCAGGACGACGCCGCCTGAGGCGGTGCCCCCGGGCGCAGGACGCAGTGTTCACGGTCCGGAAACACGACCGGTGCGCGGCCTCCCTAGCTTCGGGCGGCGGGTGCCGTCCGGTCCCCGGCACGCACCGCCGTCCGAGGGAGCCGCCGTGAGCGGGAACGCCGTCCGTCTGCAGGCCATCAAGGACGTCGAGGCCTACGTCCCGCCGGCCGTCAGCTTCACCGCGGGGGAGACGCCCGGGGAGGTCTTCGGCGCGAACGTCTTCAGCAAGGCCGTGATGCAGAAGCGGTTGCCGAAGTCGGTCTACCGGTCCGTCATCGCGACCATCGACCACGCGGCACCGCTGGACCCGCTCGTCGCCGATGCGGTCGCCTCGGCGATGAAGGACTGGGCCATGGAGAAGGGCGCCACGCACTACGCCCACGTCTTCTACCCGCTGACCGGGCTGACCGCGGAGAAGCACGACAGCTTCCTGGAGCCGGCCGGCGACGGGTCGGCGCTGGCCGAGTTCGCCGGCAAGACCCTCACCCAGGGCGAGCCGGACGCGTCCAGCTTCCCGAGCGGGGGGTTGCGCAACACCTTCGAGGCGCGCGGCTACACCGGCTGGGACGTCACCAGCCCGGCGTACGTGCTGGAGAGCCCGAACGGAAACACCCTGTGCATCCCCACCGTCTTCGTCTCGATGAACGGTGACGCGCTGGACCACAAGACGCCGCTGCTGCGCTCCCAGCAGTCGATGGCCCGGCACGCCGAGCGGGTGCTGCGGCTGTTCGGGCACGCCACCCCCGACGCGGTCGTCTCCTACTGCGGCGCCGAGCAGGAGTACTTCCTGGTCGACCGGCACTTCTTCCTCGGCCGGCCGGACCTGCTCAACGCCGGCCGGACGCTGTTCGGCGCGAAGCCGCCCAAGGGCCAGGAGTTCGACGACCACTACTTCGGGGCCATCCCCGAGCGCGTGCTGGGCTACATGCTCGACACCGAGCGGGAGCTGTTCAAGCTCGGCATCCCCGCCAAGACCCGGCACAACGAGGTCGCGCCGGGTCAGTTCGAGATCGCCCCGATGTTCGAGCGCGCCAACGTGGCCGCCGACCACCAGCAGCTGCTGATGACGACGTTCAAGCGGATCGCCCAGAAGCACGGCATGGAGTGCCTTTTCCACGAGAAGCCGTTCGAGGGCATCAACGGGTCGGGCAAGCACGTCAACTTCTCCCTCGGCAACGCCACCGAGGGCAACCTGCTGCTCCCGGGCGACACCCCGCACGAGAACGCCCAGTTCCTGGTGTTCTGCGCGGCGGTCATCCGTGCGGTGCACAGGTACGGCGGGCTGCTGCGGGCCTCGGTCGCCTCGGCCAGCAACGACCACCGGCTCGGCGCCAACGAGGCGCCTCCGGCGATCATCTCGATCTTCCTGGGTGACCAGCTGGCCGACGTCTTCGACCAGGTCGCCAAGGGCGGGGCGACGTCGTCGAAGGAGAAGGGGACGCTGATGATCGGCGTCGACACCCTCCCCGTGCTGCCGACCGACCCCGGTGACCGCAACCGGACCAGCCCGTTCGCGTTCACCGGCAACCGGTTCGAGTTCCGCGCGCCCGGGTCCATGCAGTCGGTGGCCGGGCCGATGGTCACGCTCAACACGATCATGGCCGAGGCGCTGGACCACATCGCCACGGAGCTGGAGACGGCGGTGGCGGCGGGCACGGAGTTCAACGCCGCGGTGCAGAAGCTGCTCGAGGAGATCATCACCGACCACGGCGCCGTCGTGTTCAACGGGGACGGCTACTCCGAGGACTGGCAGGTCGAGGCCGCCGCCCGCGGGCTGCCTGACCTGCGTACCACCTTGGACGCGCTGCCCGAGCTGATCAGCGAGTCGGCGATGGAGCTGTTCAGCACCTACGAGGTGTTCAGCCACCGGGAGATGCACAGCCGCTACGAGATCGGCCTGGAGCACTACGCGCTGAGCGTCGGCGTGGAGGCCCGGCTGACCCTCGAGATCGGGACGACGTCGGTGCTGCCGGCGGCGGTGCGGCACCAGACCGAGGTGGCGCAGAACCTCGCTGCGCTCAAGGCGGCCGGGGTGGACCCGGACCTGTCGGTGCTGGCCGAGGTCAGCGTGCCGCTGGCGGAGCTGCGCACCGCGCTGTCCGCGCTGCGCACCGCCCTGGCCGGGGACGCCGGGACGTCGGCGCTGGAGGAGGCGAGGCACGCCCAGGACGCGCTGCTCCCGGCGATGGCCGCGGTCCGGGCAGCCGCGGACGCGCTCGAGGGCGTCGTCGCCGACGACCTGTGGCCGCTGCCCACCTACCAGGAGATGCTCTTCGTCCTGTGAGCGCGCCGCGGGACCGGGTCATGTGACCCGGTCCCGCGTCATGCGCAGGGTCCGGGTGCGTCGTCACCGGTGCAGGCGATCGGCCTGCCCGACGAGAGGTGGCGTTCGTGATCGACGACGTGTTCCACGACCGGGGCGGCTGCCCGGAGGACGGCGTGCTCGCCGGGCGCCGCGCGCACATGGACCACCTCCGCCGGGTCGCCGTGCTGATGGAGACCGCGGCCGTGCTGGACCGGCGGGCGAGCCGCACGGCCAATGCGGCGTACGCGGGGGTCCTCCGCGAGCGCGCGACCGCGCGCCGGCAGACGGCTGAGCTCCTGCGTGCTGGTCTGCTGGTGCCTGGCCGGCCCGCCGCTGGCTGACCCGGGACCGGAGCCGTGCAGACCAAGGGCGGGTGAGGCCCATGCCGGTTGTAGCGTGCCCCCATGCCGGCCCCCGAGCCCGCTGGCACCTCCTCGGAGCGCCACGGCTCCCTCGACGTCGCGGCGCTGATCCCGATCGTCCGGCGGGTCGTCGGCGCCCGGGTGCCGGACCGGTCGACCGCCGACGACCTGGTGCAGGAGACCCTGGCCCGGGTGCTCGCGGCCGTCCCGCGGATCGAGCCGGGCATGGTCGAGCCGTACGCGATCGTCACCGCCCGGAACGTGGTCGCCACCATGTGGCGCGACCAGGACCGGCAGCGGCGGAACCAGCACCGGGTCGTCGACCTGCACCCACCGCAGCTGCCGGACGAGGACGTGCTCGCGCAGGAGGACCGTACGGCGATGGCCGAGGCGCTCACCCGGTTGTCCGAGCGAGAGCGCGCCACCCTCCTGGCGCACGAGGTCTCCGGCCAGGACACCCACTCGCTCGCCGCCGAGCTGGGGTCCACCGCTGGTGCGGTGGCCGCGCAGCTCAACCGCACCCGGGCCCGTTTGCGTGTCGAGTACCTGCTCGCCGCGGACCGGGTCGAGCCGCCGACCGAACGGTGCCGCCCGGTGCTGCTCGCCCTCTCCAGCGGTGATCGTCGGCGGCAGCGCGAGGTGGACGCGGCCCGCCACCTCCTGGAGTGCGAGCTGTGCGCCCGGCTCAGCGAGCCGCTGATGGGTCGGGGGCGGAGCCGGGACGACGAGATCCGGGTCGCCGTCCGGGTGGATGCCGACGTGGTGGCGGCGCGGCAGGCAGCGCGCGAGCTGGCCGCCCGGCTCGGGTTCCCGGCCACCGACCTCACCGAGATCGCGACGGCGGTCTCCGAGATCGTGCGCAACATCGTGCGCTTCGCCGACGCCGGCGAGGTGCTGGTGGAACTGCTGGACTCCCCGCGCCGGGGGATAAGGATCACCGCGCGGGATTCCGGCCCCGGCATCCCCGACGTGCAGCAGGCGCTGCGCGACGGCTACAGCACCTACCGCGGGCTGGGTCTCGGGCTGCCCGGTGCCCGCCGGCTGATGGACGAGTTCGCCGTGGCCTCCGAGGCGGGGCGCGGCACGACGGTGACGATGACCAAGTGGCGGGAGGACGTATGAGCACCGAGGACGACCGGATCGCCGGCGGGCAGGTCGGGGGTGCGTCACCGGACGAGGAGAGCCTCCTGCCCCAGCTCGTCGCGCACCTGCGCGAGCACCGGAACCGGCTGCGCCAGGAGTGGGTCGCCCGGATCCACCAGGCGCACCTGCTCCAGGCCATGACCAACCAGGAGGTGGCCGCGGAGACGACCTCGGTCTACGACAACTACGTCGAGGTGCTGGAGACCGGCAGCGTCGAGGCGCTCCAGCACTACGCGCGCGACCTGTCCGAGCGGATCATCCCCCGGGGGGTCGAGACCGACGAGGTCGTCGGCATCGTGCTGCTGCTGCGCGACGTGCTCGCCCGGTCGCTGTTCGAGAAGTACCAACGGGACCTGCCGCTGCTCAACCGGGTGCTCGACGCCTACGAGCCGGCCGCCAACCGGATCGCCAACACCGTCGCGGGCAGCTTCGTCGACGAGCGGGAACGGGTCATCCGGCAGCAGCAGGACTCCATCCGGGAGCTGTCGACGCCGGTGCTCCGGGTGCGCGAGCGGCTGCTGATCCTGCCGATCATCGGGGTGCTCGACCGGGAGCGGGCCCGGCAGCTGACCGAGCAGCTGCTCACCGGGATCCGGGCGCACCGGGCGAAGGTGGTGGTCATCGACATCACCGGGGTGCCCGACGTCGACGAGGCCGTGGCCAACCACCTGGTGCAGACGGTCGACGCGTCCCGGCTCATGGGGGCCAGCGTGATCATCACCGGGCTCTCGCCGGAGATCGCCCAGACGCTGGTCATGATCGGCGTGGACCTGAGCAGGATGGACACCATCGGCGACCTGCAGGGAGGTCTCGAGGAGGCGGAGCGGCTGCTGGGCTACATCGTCACCCGGGACAGCGAGGCGGCCGGGCCATGACCGCAGGGCCCCGGCTCTTCTCCATCCTCCGGCAGGGTGCCTTCCTCATCGCCTCGATCCACACGGCTCTCGACGACTCCCAGCTGCTCCGGTTCCAGGAGGACCTGATCACCATGATCGGGCGGGACCGGGCCCGCGGGGTGGTCATCGACGTCGCAGCCCTCGACGTGCTCGACTCCTTCGCCACCAGCACGCTGCGCGACATCGGTGACATGGCGCGGTTGCGGGGGGCGGCGACGGTCGTCGTCGGCATCCAGCCGGACGTCGCCATCGCCATGGTCCGGCTGGGGCTGCGCACCGGGGTGCTGGAGACCGCCCTCGACCTGGAGGAGGGCCTGGCCCTGCTCGGCGACCGGGTGGCCGGGTCCCCGGCCGGGCGACGGTGACCGACGAGGGGGTCCGGCGCAACTACCGGGCCGCGTTCCTGCGCTACCTGGCCCGGCACGAGGAGGGGGCCCTGCACGCCGCGTACGAGATCGGGCGGGCCGGGCTGGAGGCCGGGCTGGGCCTGCTGCAGCTGGTGCAGGTGCACCACGACGTTCTGATCGAGGTCCTGCAGGACACCCCGGCCGACGAGGTGCCCGCGGTGGCCGCTGCGGCCTCGGACTTCCTGCTCGAGGTGCTGTCCAGCTACGACATGGTGCAGCGGGGATTCCGCACCGACGGCTGAGGCAGCCGACGGGCTCGGGGCCACGTGCCCCCGAGCTGGTCAGGGGGCACGTGGCAGCCGAGGGGCGACCGGGGTCAGGGGCCGCCCTCCGCCACCGCGGGCCGGGGATTCCGGGGGCCGTGACGGCTGGTCTCTCGTCGTGCACCCCTGAAGACGCCGCCGGGTGCCCGGGATGACGCGGCCGGCCCGCGGTCCGACCAGGGGATCCGCCGCGGCCGGCGGCGCCCGGCCCGCGTCATGCACCGGTACGCCGTGCGTCCTCCGTGCGGCACCCCTTCGGGTGAGGTGCTCCAGCTGCTGCCCCGACCGGTCGATGGGACAGGACCGAGGACGACGGAGGGCACGTGAAGAGACGACGTTCGGACGCCGACCAGCAGGTCGCCGAGCTGCTGCGGACGGCGAAGGAGTCGCTGCAGCTGTCGGTGGCGTTCCTGAGCCGGCTGGACGGCACGACGCAGCACCTGGAGGTCGTCGAGTCCTCCGTGCCGTTCCTGTTCCAGGAGGGCAACCAGCAGCGCCAGGAGACCTCCTTCTGCCAGGCCATCCTGGACGGCGACCTGCCCGCGGTGATCCCCGACGTCCGGCAGCACCCGAAGGCGATGGCGCTGCCCGCCGCCCGGCTGCCGAGGATCCGCAGCTACGTGTCGGTCCCCGTCGTGCTCAGCGACGGCGAGCTCTACGGCACCTTCTGCGCCGCCGGGCTCACCACGGACAAGGGGCTCACCAAGCGGGACAAGTCGCTGATGACCGTGCTGGCGTCCGCCGCCGCGGTGATCATCGAACCCGGCGTGCGCGAGCAGGAGCGCCGTCGGGAGCTGCTGGGCCGCCTCGAACCGGTCCTCGCCGGGGGCGGCCCGCTCGTCGTCCTGCAGCCCATCGTCGACCTGGCGACCGGGGTCCGCGTCGGGTCCGAGGCGCTGAGCCGGTTCCCGGCGGCGTGGGGCAAGGCGCCGGACGTCTGCTTCGCCGAGGCGCACAGCGTGGGCCTCGGGCACGAGCTCGAGCTGGTCGCGCTGGACCGGGCGGCCGAGCACCTGACCGCGGTCGAGGGCTACGTGGCCATGAACATCTCACCGGCCACGCTGCTGCTGCCCGAGTTCGCCGCGCTGATGGAGCGGCTGCCGCTGGAGCGGGTGCTGCTCGAGCTGTCCGAGCACGACCAGGTGGAGGACTACGACGCCCTGGCCGCGGCGCTGGCCCCGTTCCGCGCCCGCGGGATGCGGCTGGCCATCGACGACGTCGGCGCCGGGTTCTCCTCGCTGCGGCACATCGTGGTGACCGCGCCGGACGTGCTGAAGATGGACCGCAGCATCGTCTCCGGGGTCGACACCGACCCGGTGCTGACCAGGCTGGTCGGCTCCCTCGTCGAGTTCGGCCACGGCGGCGGGGCGACCGTGGTCGCGGAGGGCGTCGAGACCGCGGCCGAGGCGGTGGTCCTCCGGGACCTGGGCGTCGACCTCGGGCAGGGCTGGTTCTTCGGCCGGCCGGCTCCGGTCGACCCGCCGGTCGCCGCGGCGCCGGCCATCCCGGTGGCCCGGACGCCGGCGGACGAGGTGCCGGGGTTCATGGCCAGGCGCGAGCTCGCTGTGTGATCCGCGTCATGCCGCGGGGGTGGGGGCGTGTCATACGTACAGCCCCCCGCGGGCCTGACGAAGGAGACACGAGATGCAGATCCGTCGAACCGCCGCCACCCTGGCCAGCGTCGCCGCCCTCGGCATCGGAGGCGTCGCCCTGTCCGCCCCGGCGAGTGCCCAGCCACCCATCTTCGCCGGCGGGCTGGTCAACGTGAACATCACGGACGTCCTGACCAACAACGAGGTCGCCGTCCAGGTCCCGATCGGTGTCGCCGCCAACGTCTGCGGCGTCTCCGCGGCCGTCATCGCCGAAAACCTGCCGGCCCCCGTCGACTGCACCGCCGAAACGACCCAGGACCTGCCGGTGCGATTCCGGCCGTGAGTAAGGCCGGGCCCACACCGGCCCGGACATGAGACCGCCCCCGCCAGGAACTCCTGGCGGGGGCGGTGTCACGTGTAGCTCAGGGCTGGGTGAGGCCCTGGCGATCAGATGTCGTAGTACATCGCGAACTCGCCCCTGGCCTCCTGTCATGGTTGGCCAACCGCGGCTCCGGCGGTTGACCTGCGGTTCCACGCTTGAGCAACAGTGGTTGTGGACGGCGCCAGTTGAGCGTCTCGGGGACTGGATGGGGACTGACGGCCTGTGCGGCCCGCGCCAGGATGCTGGTCGTCTCAGCGGCCGAGGATGCCGGACCGGGGTGTACGCGACGGCCCTGCCTACGTCCGAACTTCACCGTCCTGCCGACGTTGCGCCTCAGCATGAGGACGACAACGTCGCGCTGCTCCCCGTCGCACCGCCGGCGGTGCTGAGCACGGCCGCCAATGAGTCGAGCGCCCCGGGTACGAGAGCGAAGTACGCCCAGACGCCCCGCTTGTCACGACTCAACAGCCCCGCGTCGACGAGCACCTTGAGGTGGTGGGACACCGTCGGCTGGGAGAGGCCGAGTGGTTCGGTGAGATCGCAGACGCACGCTTCGCCGTTCTCGTGGGCTGCGACCAGCGAGAGGAGCCTGAGCCGAGCTGGGTCCGCGATCGCCTTCAGCGTGCGAGCGAGGTCGGTCGCCTCGTCCGCGGTGAGGGCCTGGCGGACGAGCGGGGCGCAGCAGGCGCCGTCCACCGACGACGGATAGGCCAACGACTCGGTGCTCACCGGGTCATCATGCGGCGTTCATTGACTTGTGTCGATACCTCAGACAGGGTGACATCGACCGACGTCGATTGCTTGACCCGAAGGGCGCCACCTGCTGATGAGCGACACCGTCGCCGAGAGCCCCCGATCGAACACGGACCTGGACACCCCGGTCCTTGCTCGGCTGTCCACGCTGGACCGGTTCCTGCCGGTCTGGATCGTCGCCGCCATGGCCGCCGGACTGCTGCTGGGCCGGCTCGTCCCCGGCCTGGACGACGCGCTGGACGCAGTCAAGATCGGCGACGTCAGCTTGCCGATCGCCGTCGGGCTGCTGCTGATGATGTACCCGGTGCTCGCGAAGGTCCGGTACTCCGAGCTGGACCGGGTGACCGGTGACCGGAAGCTGCTGATCGCCTCGCTGGTACTGAACTGGCTGGTCGGCCCGGCGCTGATGTTCGCCCTCGCCTGGCTGCTGCTGCCTGACCAGGCGGAGTACCGCACCGGCCTGATCATCGTCGGGCTCGCGCGCTGCATCGCCATGGTGCTCATCTGGAACGACCTGTCCTGCGGCGATCGGGAGGCGGCCGCTGTCCTGGTGGCGATCAACTCGGTCTTCCAGATCCTCGCCTTCGCCGCGCTCGGCTGGTTCTACCTGCAGGTGCTGCCCGGCTGGCTCGGGTTGTCGACGACCTCGGCGGAGTTCAGCGTCTGGGCCATCGTGCTGTCGGTGCTGGTGTTCCTGGGCATCCCGCTGCTCGCCGGCTTCCTCACCCGCACGATCGGGGAGCGCACCAAGGGCCGCGACTGGTACGAGGGCAGCTTCCTGCCGAAGATCGGCCCCGTCGCGCTGTACGGCCTGCTCTTCACCATCGTCATGCTCTTCGCGCTGCAGGGCGACGCGATCACCTCGCAGCCCTGGGACGTCGTCCGCATCGCGCTGCCGCTGCTGGCCTACTTCGCCCTGATGTTCGGCGGGTCGTTCCTGCTGGGCATGCGGCTGCGGCTGGGCTACGCCAAGACCGCGACCCTGGCGTTCACCGCCGCAGGCAACAACTTCGAGCTGGCCATCGCCGTCGCGATCGGCACCTTCGGGGTCACCTCGGGCCAGGCGCTGGCCGGCGTGGTGGGCCCGCTGATCGAGGTCCCGGTCCTCGTCGCGCTCGTCTACGTCTCGCTCTGGGCCGCCCGGCGCTGGTTCCCCGGTGACCCGACCGTTCCGGCCCGCATCGACAAGGGAGCATCACGATGACCCAGACCGAGCGCACCGCTGGCTTCCCGGGGCTGCTGGACCCCGATCTGGTGCTCCGGCGCCACGTCGAGGACCTGTCGGCCCGATTCACCGGGATGGTGAGCCCGGAGACCGTCGAGCGGATGGTCTTCGAGTCCTACACGGCACTCGGTCGTACCGCCAAGGTCAAGGCCCACCTGCCCGTGCTGACCTGCCGGTTCGCCACCGAGCGGCTCACCGCCCTGGCGCAGGCCAAGGGAGCGCTGGTCAAGGAAGCCCCCGAGGTGCTGTTCATCTGCGTGCAGAACGCCGGGCGCTCTCAGATGGCCGCGGCCATGGTCGAGCACTTCTCTGAGGGGCGCGTCCACGTGCGCTCCGCCGGGTCCATGCCCGCCGACGAGGTCGACCCGGTCGTCCTCGAGGTGCTGGCCGCCCGCGGCATGAAGGTGACGGACGCCTTCCCCAAGCCATTGACCGACGACGTCGTCCAGGCTGCCGACGTGGTCATAACGATGGGCTGCGGCGACGCCTGCCCGGTCTACCCCGGTAAGCGGTACCTGGACTGGAGCGTCACCGACCCCGCCGGCCAGGACCCCGCTGCCGTCGACGCGATCGCCTCGGACATCGAGACCCGTGTGCGGGGGCTCCTCTCCGAGCTCGGCGCATGAGTCGGAGCCTGGTCATCATCGGCGGCAGCGACGCCGGCATCTCCGCCGGTCTGCGCGCCCGCGAGCTCGACCCGACCGCTGAGGTCACCGTCGTGGTGGCTGACGCCTACCCCAACTACTCGATCTGCGGCATCCCGTACTACGTCTCCGGCGAAGTGGCGCCCTGGCAGTCGCTCGCCCATCGCACCTACGCCGACCTCGAGGCGGCCGGGCTGACCCTGCGGGTCAACACCCGGGCCACGGCGATCGACGTCGCAGGCCAGCGGGTGGCGGTGACCGATCCTGATGGCACCGAGGAGCTGTTGGCCTACGACGAGCTGGTCGTGGGCACCGGAGCGCACCCAGCGGTCCCGGCCATCGCCGGCGTCGGTGGTCCCGACGGTCTCGGCCCGGCCGAGGGCGTGCACCTGCTGCACACCATCGACGACACCCACGCCCTGATGGCCAGCCTGACTGGCCGCTCCGTCGGTTCGGCGCTGATCGTGGGTGCCGGCTACATCGGGGTGGAGATGTCCGAGGCGCTGGTGGCCCGCGGTGTCGCCACCACCATCGCCCAGCGCCCGGCAGAGGTCCTGGCCACTGTGGATGCCGAGCTCGGCTCCCTGGTCCGGGCTGAGATGGAGGCACACGGCGTCGAGGTGCTCACCGGCACGTCCGTCACCGCCCTGGCCCGCACCGCAGACGGCCAGATCGCGGCAACCGGTGGCGGACTGAGCCGGTCCTTCGACGTGGTCGTCATCGTCGCCGGGGTCCGCCCCGACGTGGCGCTGCTGGTCGGGGCAGGGGCGACCACCGGCGCCGGCGGGGCGGTCGTCGTCGACGAGACGATGGCGACCGGACTGCCCCACGTGTGGGCCGCGGGGGACTGCGTCATCACCCACCACCGGCTGATGGGCCTCACCTACCTGCCGCTGGGCACCACCGCGCACAAGCAGGGGCGGGTCGCCGGCGCCAACGCCGTCGGCGGGCACGCCCGCTTCGCCGGCAGTGTGGGCACCCAGGTGGTCAAGGTCTTCGACCTCGTCGCGGCCCGCACCGGCCTGCTCGAGCACGAGGCGGTCGCCGCCGGGTTCCGGCCGGTCACCACCCAGACCAGCCCCAACGACCACAAGGCGTACTACCCCGGCGCCCAGCCGATCACGATCCGGGTCACCGCCGACGCCGACACCGGCCGCCTGCTCGGAGCGCAACTGGTCGGCCGGCTGGGCAGCGAGATCGCCAAGCGGGCCGACGTCTTCGCCACGGCGCTGTTCCATGCCATGACCGTCGAGGGCATCGCCGACCTCGACCTGGCCTACACCCCACCGCTGGGTTCACCCTGGGACGCGGTCCAGATGGCCGCCCAGGCCTGGAGCCGCGAACACCGACCGCCCAGCATCGACGCCCTACCGTCGGTTCCCAGCCGAACCGACCCCCTGATCAAGGAGAAGACCCCGTGAGTGACCGCCCCAGCGTGCTGTTCGTCTGCGTGCACAACGCCGGCCGCTCCCAGATGGCCGCCGGCTGGCTCCGGCACCTGGCCGGCGACGCCGTCGAGGTCCGCTCCGCCGGCTCGATCCCCGGCGACCAGGTCAACCCGGCCGCGGTCGCGGCGATGGCCGAGGTCGGCATCGACATCTCCGACCAGCGGCCGAAGGTGCTCACCACCGACGCGGTCGAGGCCTCCGACGTCGTCATCACCATGGGCTGCGGCGACGCCTGCCCGATCTTCCCCGGCAAGCGGTACCTGGACTGGGCGCTCGAGGACCCGGCCGGCAAGGGCGTGGACTCCGTCCGCCCCATCCGCGACGAGATCGAGGGCCGCATCCGCGGGCTGCTCGCCGAGCTGCAGGCGCCCGGCGTCAGCACCACCTCGTGACGGGCACGCCCAGCGTCCTGTTCGTCTGCGTGCACAACGCCGGCAAGTCCCAGATGGCCGCCGGGCTGATGCGTGATCTGGTCGGGAACGCCGTCGACGTCCACTCCGCCGGCACCGCACCCAGCGACGCGGTCAACGAGCAGTCCGCCCAGTCCCTCGCCGAGCTCGGCATCAACATCTCCGGCGAGCGGCCCAAGCAGATCACCGAGCAGCTGGTGCGTGCGGTGGACGTCGTCGTGGTCCTCGGCTTGGAGGCCGAGGTGGACCCGGTCGAGGGCACCCGCTTCCAGACCTGGGACACCGACGAACCGTCAGCGCGTGGCATCCAGGGCATGGACCGGATGCGGCTGGTCCGCGACGACATCGCCACACGGGTGAAGGTGCTGGCCGACGAGCTCGTCGGCGACTCAGGCACGCCGGATAAAGAGACTGGGACGCCCAGCCGCCGCTAGTGCCGGCCGATCCGAGTCGCCGCCCACAACCCGCATCGGCGGCAGATGTACACACCCGGAGTGCCGCCGAGTTCGTGAAGAGCGGTCTCCGGGAGCTCCCGCCCGCAGCAACCACATGTGTGAGACGTGGACGCGGATCGGCGGCCGCTGATGAGTCTCATCGCAGGACCTCCGTCAACTGCTCGGTGCTCGGTGCCCCGGCTGATCCGTCAGGGGTCCAGTAGACCCGGCAGGACAGGCCGATCGGGCGATCACGGTCCAGGAACGGATCTCGACCGTCGACCAACACCGTCGGGGAGCCCCGAAACTGCTCGGCCTCGGCTTGCTCCAGTGTCTCGATCTCCTGGTATCGCACGGTGACGGCACTTCGCCCAGCCAGGGCCAGCGCATCGCGGAGGCGAGCGTCGACGGTCCGCCAGTTCGGGCACTCATCGAAGTACACAAGGGCGACGTCCATGGTCGTGTCTCTCCCGACGCCGGTGGCGCTGTCTGTTCTCTGAAAGCGGTGGCTGGCCATGTTGTCGGATCGCGGCCTTCTGGCCAAGCAGCTGGAACCGAGCCAGGCATGCCTGTGGTTGCGCTCCCGCGTCCTCTACGAGCGGAAGCTGAACGCTGCAAGTACTGCGGCAGTGGTGACGAGCGCGGCGAGCCCAGCGAACGTCGCCGGGTAGCTGCCGACGGCCTCGGCCAGCGCGGTGCCCGCCCACGGGGCGAGCGCGGCCGCTCCAGTGATGGGAGCAGCGAACCAGCCGGACAAGGTCCCGTACCGGACGCTGCCCCACCGGTCGGCGACGACGGTCGCCTGCAGCAGCGTGCTCGTGCCACGTACCGCGCCGGCGAAGACGGCCAGCACAACCAGCAGGACGGCCGGTCCGGGAACGGCGGCGAGCAGGCCGATGGACAGCGCGGACGCGACCACGATCGTCACTGTCCGGGCCGTCGGGGTGGTGTGGGCGGTCAGCGGGGCGTAGCCGATCCGGCCGAGCAGCTGGCCGGCTCCGAGCAGTCCCAGGGTGGTGGCGGCGAGGGATGCAGACATGCCGCGCCCGGTGAGCAGCGGGATGAGCGTGAGGCTGGCGGCGTACATGCCGAAGGCGGTGAGCGTGAGCGCCCCGGACAGCAGCAGGAACCCGGGGCTGGACACGATCGACCGCACCGAGGCCGGGACGCCATCGCGGTGCTGGCGCTCCGGCGCCGGGGTCCACGCAGGCGTCAGGGCGAAGGCGTGCAGCGGGACCGTCACCACGGCCAGGACGCCGGCCAGCACCAGGTAGGTGGCCCGCCAGCTCAGGTGGTCGAGCAGCAGGCTGGTCAGCGGGGCGAAGATCGTGCTCGCCAGCCCCGCCACCAGGGTCAGCGTGGTGAGCGCCCGGACCCGGGCGGGCCCGTACCAGCGCGTGAGCGCGGCGAATCCGGCCTGGTAGAAGACCGCGGCCATGGCCACCCCGGCGACCAGCCAGGCGACGACGAACCACGCCAGGCTCGGCGCCAGCCCGATCGCCGCAGCCGAGGGCGCGGCGAGCAGTGAGCCGGCGGTCATCACCCGCCGGGGGCCCGCCCGGTCCAGCCACCGCCCGACCGGGATCCCGGCCAGCGCCGAGACCACCAGCCCGCCGGAGAACGCCGCCGTGGTCGCCGACGCCGACCAGCCGGTGTCGGCTGTGATCGAGGCGAGCGCGACCGGAAAGGCGTAGTAGAGAGCACCCCAGCTGACGACCTCGGTGACGCACAGGGTCGCCAGCACGCGGCGGGGCGGACGCTGGACTCCGTCCGCCCCGGGAGCGCTGGTCGTGGCCGGCGCGTCAGTCGGTCGGCCGGTCAACAGTTCGACGCGGGAGCCCCGATGGTCACCGGCTGCGGTGCCGAGCCGCAGCAGCTGGCCGCCTCAGGCTCTTCCGCCGAGTACCCGTGCTCGCTGCCGGTGGAGAAACCGACGCCGGAGGTCTCCGCGGCTTCCCGGGCACCCAGGTCGGTGCTGCAGACCCCCGTGCTCGGCAGGTGCAGCTGCACGGAGTCGGCGGCCTCGGTGTCCCCGGCCAGTGCTGCGGCGATCGAGCGGACCTGCTCGTAGCCGGTGGCCAGCAGGAACGTCGGGGCGCGACCGTAGGACTTCATGCCGACCAGGTAGAAGCCCTCGTCGGGGTGGGCCAGGTCGCGGTGGCCGTGCGGCGGGACGGTGCCGCAGGAGTGGAAGTTGGGGTCGATCAGCGGCGCCAGCCGGGCCGGGGCCTCGACGCCGGGGTCCAGGTCGAGCCGGAGCTCTCGGAGCATGCCCAGGTCGGGGCGGAACCCGGTCGCCGCGGCCACAGCGTCCACGTGCAGGTCGACCGCGACGCCGTCCCGGCCGGCGCCGACCACGTGCAGCTGTCCGGCGCCGTCGGCCGGGGGAGTGAGCCCGGTGATCGTCACCTCGCGGAGCAGGGTGACTGCGCCGGACCGGACGGCGGCCTTGAGCGAGGAGCCGAGCAGCCCCCGGGCGGGCAGCCCGTCGGAGTCGCCGCCACCGTAGAGGCGAGCGGGGGAGCGGCCGCGGATGGCCCAGGTGACTTGCGTGCCCGGTTCGGCTCGCTGGAGCTCGACCAGCGCCAGGAGGGTGTTGGCAGCGGAGTGGCCCATGCCGACCACCAGGGTGTGCTTCCCGGCGAACCGGGCACGGTCGCGACCGAGCACGTCGGGCAGCGGGCCGACCAGCCACCCGGCGGCCTGCTCCTCGCCGACGGCCGGTAGCCCCGCTGCGCCCAGCGGGTTGGGCTGCTCCCACGTGCCCGAGGCGTCGATGACCGCCGCCGCGGTCAGGTCGGTGACGCGACCGTCGGTGACCGTGCGCACCAGGTAGGCCCGCCCCTCCCGGCCCACGGAACGGGTCTTGTCCACCCCGACGCGCGACACCGCGACCACCCGGGTGCCGGTGCGGATGCGATCGGCCAGTTGCGGAGTGGCGGCCAGCGGAGCGAGGTACTGCTCGACCAGCTCGGCTCCCGTCGGCAGCTGCGTGGGGTCGGGGGAGGTCCAGCCGGTCGGCGCGAGGAGGCGTGCGGCAGCCGCATCGACGTCGTACTCCCACGGCGAGAACAGGCGCACGTGACCCCACGCGCGCACGGCGGCGCCCGGCTGGTCGCCGGCCTCCAGCACCAGCGGCTCCAGCCCGCGCTCGAGCAGGTGGGCCGCGGCCGCCAGCCCCACCGGGCCGGCGCCGATCACCACGACAGGCAGGTCGTTCGTCGTGTACGCGCTCATGTCGTCCTCACGTCCTCGCTCGTCGGTGCATCGTCCAACGTCGACGCACGTTAACAACGAACGCTGTTGACAGCAACGAATGCATGGCATGATGTCCGCATGCGCCAGGACCTGGACGTGCGACTGCTCGACGTCGACGAGCTGACCTCACCCGCTGACCGCGCTCGGCTGCTCGCCCCGCAACTGAAGGCGTTGTCGGACCCCAACCGGCTGCACCTGGTCCTGCTGCTGGCCGAGGGGCCGCGCACCGTGCGCGAGCTCACCGAAGCCGCCGGCATGAGCCAGACGCTGGTCAGCCACCACCTGGCGCCGCTCCGCGAGCAGGGGCTGGTGACCATCACCCCCCGGGGCCGCAGCAACGTCTACGCCCTGTGCTGCGAGGCGCTCGCCGGTCCGGTCAAGACCCTCGCCACGATCGCTGCGCTCACCCCCGAGGGCGCCGACGCCTGCTGCTCCTGACCTGCCAGGCTGACGCTTGACCTTGGACCCGGGTCCAAGGTGCAGGGTGGTCGTCATGACCACGACGGCCGAGCGAGGACTGCGGATCGCGGAGCTGGCCCGGGCTGCCGGCGTACCGACGGACACGGTCCGCTACTACGAGCGCATCGGGCTGCTGCCCGCGCCACGGCGCACGGCCGGGGGCTACCGGGACTACGAACCTGGGGCTGTCGACCGGCTGCAGTTCATCCAGGGCGCGCAGCGGCTGGGGCTGCGGCTGGTGGACATCGGCCACCTCCTCGCCGTCCGGGACACCGGGCAGTGCCCGTGCGAGCCGGCGGGGGAGCTGCTCCGCAGGCGACTGGACGACGTCGACGCCCAGATCGCCCAGCTCACCGCCTTGCGCGCGGAGATGGCCGCCATGGCCGCTGCGCTGCCCCAGGCCGAGTGCCCCGACCCGACCCCCGGCACGTGGTGCCCACCCGACGGGGAGGGGGGTGACTGTTCATGCTCGAGCTGACCTGCGACTGCGATCCCGACTGCACCGACTGCGACTGCAGCAGCGGTTGCTGCTGAACGAGCAGCTCCGACTCCGTGTCGAGGACGGCCATCCTCGGTGCGGTGACCGACCGGGCAGGGGTGGCCGTCCCTGCCGGTCGGATCGGACCATGGCGCCGAGCAGCGGTCGAAGCTCGGCAGCCGGCAGAGGTCGCTCGCGTGAGGGGGTCGAGTCGCCCGAGTTGCCGGGACGCGCTGCGACTGAAGCGAGCCCCGAGCTCTCGCGATGAGCCAGTTCCTCCTAAGCTCATTCGTAGTGGTGTCTCTCGCGAGGCCGGTGATGCGGTCGGCGCACCGGGCAAGGGAGGGCATGTGACGGTCTGGCCACCGTTCGGACGGCGACGACGCAGGCGTCGCGTGCTGCTGAGCCCCCGTCGGAGGTCAGACGGGTGAGCATCGACCTCACGCGCAGGCGTGCCCTGGTGGTGTTCGGTCTGCTGGGCCTGAGCGGCCTGACCGGCTGCTCGAACGACCCGGGGACCGCGGTGGCTGACGGCGAGTTCGACTTCGCCGGCAGCACGCCGCTCGGTCAGGTCATCCCGGAGGGCGAACGCCAGACGGCCCCCGCCTTCTCCGGCGAACTCCTCGACGAGTCGACGTTCGAGTCGACCGCGCTGGCAGGTGACATCGTCGTCCTCAACTTCTGGGGGTCGTGGTGCGCGCCCTGCCGGCTGGAGATGCCCGAGTTCCAGACCGTCTACGCCGACGTCGGGGACGAGGGCGTCCAGTTCCTGGGCGTCGACGTCAAGGACCAGCGGCAACTCGCACAGGCCTTCATGGACTCCGTCGGCGTCGACTACCCGTCGATGTTCGACCCACGGGGGGAGGTTGCTCTGGCCTTCCGCGGCTTCCCGGCCAACGTCGTCCCGACCACGATCCTGCTCGACCGATCGAACCGGGTCGCGGCGGTCTACATCGCCACCGTGTCCGAGGAAGACCTGCGCACGGGGCTGGATCAGCTGCTGGCCGAGAGGGTGCCCGGATGACCGTGCCGGACAGTCGCAGGCCCGGCCGCGGCCCGGCGGGTCCACGGGCGCAGACCGACGGGACCCCGGGCTGGCTGACGGTCGCCCGGGGGGAGCGTCGGGTGCCCTTCTCGCGTGCACGCGTCTGGCGGGCGCTCGCGGTCCTGCGGCCGTACTGCGCCGTCTGCGATGTGTCGTACGTGGTGGACGGCGCCTCGACGAAGCGCGGCACCGAGTTCGTCTGCGTCCCTGGACGCCTCGACGGTCAGCGACCACCTGGCGGGGCTCCCCGCGGGCGCGTGGTCGAGTGGGAGCCCGAGCACCGGGTGGCCACGCGTCTGGAACTGACTCCTGAGGTGTGGGTGACGACCGTCGAGTTGGCGGATGCACCGGACGGGAGCACGGACGTCGCCGTCACGCTCACGCACGAGCCGCTGACCGGTGGCCTGTTCCAGCGCCGACGCCAGCGCAAGGGCATTCGCACGGTGGCCCAGGAGACGGTCGAGTCGGAACTCGCCAAGGTCGCCGATCACGTCCACCAGGCCGAGCAGGTGACCGGCGACGCCGAGGACCCACCGGGCTGACCGGGCTTCTCCTCCGGGCAACGGCGGACACGCCGGCTACTAACCTCCTTAGGCGACAGGCTGACTTCTCGTAACCTCGACACCGCTGACAGTGACGAGTCGGGGAGGGTGGATGGAGCGGCAGGCGCGCGGCGGCGCAGCGCGGGTGCGACGTCCACGTCTCGGTCCTCCGGCGCACCGTCGAGGGGCGCTGCTGCTGGTCGCCCTGACGATGGGCGGCCTCGTCGCAGGCCTCTGGGAGGGTGGCTACGGGTTGACCTCGGCGGTGGCCCACGCTCACGAACAGCCCGCAGTCGCCCCGTACGACGGCCCTGTCGTCGACGTCCTGGCTGAACCCGATGCCCGGCCGCAGATCAACGACGTCGAGGTCGCTGCGCGGCTGGGCCAGCTGGCCGCCAGTCGCGCAGCCCGGGAGGAGGCGGCTCGCCCGAAGGCGGTCCTGCCGCTGAACGGTCGCCTGACGAGCTCCTACGGCGCCCGCTGGGGGACGACCCACTACGGCCTGGACATCGCTGCTCCGATGCTGACACCCGAGTACGCCGCAGCCGATGGGGTGGTGCTCCGGGCCGGCTCGGCCAGTGGCTTCGGGCTCGCGGTCTACATCCTCCACGACAACGGGGACGTGACCGTCTACGGGCACATGGAGAAGATCCTCGTCGAGGAGGGTGATTACGTGGCTGCCGGTGACACCATCGCACTGGTGGGCAGTCGCGGGCAGTCGACGGGTCCCCATCTGCACTTCGAGGTGTTCGAGGGCGGGCTCGACGGCCGGCGGGTGGACCCGCGGAACTGGCTCGCCGAACGCGGCGTGGACGTCTGACCCGGCGCCGTGGCCTCGGCGGGACATGGTCCGGCCCGGACCCTCGAGGGCTCGGTCCGCACCGTCGAACCCGATCACCCGGCACGTCGCCTACTATGCGTTTTAGGACAAGGCGGGTGGAGAGGCGGCCGAGCCCTCCGGACGGAGTGGGGGGCGCCTGGTGGACCCGGACATGGGCGGCATGCGGATGCCCGTGGACCCACCGACCCTGCTGACGCTGTTCACGCCGCAGGTCGACGTCACCTCATTCTTCCCTGCGCTGGCCCTGGTCGCCCTGGTCGCCTATCTGCGCGGAGTCCGGGCGCTCGGTCGCCGGGGTGTGCGATGGCCACGCCACCGGACGGTCGCCTTCACCCTCGGCATCGTGAGCGTCCTGCTGGTCACGGCCACCCAGGTCATGGGCTACGGGATGATGCTCTTCTCCATCCACATGCTGCAGAAGATGGTCCTCGCCGTCCTGTCGTCGATGCTGATCATGCTCGGTGCGCCGGTCAGCCTGGCGATCCGGACGCTCCCACGCCGAGGACGGGGAGCCGTCTGGCGGAGGCTGCTGGTCCTGGTCATGCGCAGCCGGACCGCCGCGGTGCTGGCCCACCCGGTCGTCTCGACCACCCTCTTCGTCGGCAGCCTCTACGGGTTCTACTTCACCCCCGCGTTCGACCTGCTCATGCGCCACTGGGCGGGCAGCCTGCTGATGCTGACGTTCTTCCTGTTCACGGGCCTGCTCGCGTTCGGCGGGGCCTTCGGCCTGGACCCCTGGCCGCACCGGGTCTCCGCACCGATGCGCCTGCTCGAGCTGGTCGTGCCAGGTCCTCTGCACGCCTTCTTCGCCGTCGCGGTGATGATGGCCAGCACCCCGTTGGTCCAGGCATTCCGCCACGCCCCCGCCGACTGGGGTGTCGACGTCATGACCGATCAACTGGCCGCGGGCAACATCGTCTGGGGCTTCGGTGAGCTGCCCACGATCATCGCCGTGGCGATCGTCTTCCAGCAGTGGGTGCGCTCGGACGAGCGTCGCGCGCGAGCGGGGGACCGGCGGGCCGAGGTCGATCTCGCGGCGTACAACGCCGAGCTCGCGAGGTTGGCCGAGGGTCAGCGCCGGACCGTGCGCTGACGCCGATGACGTCCTCCCTGCCCACGGTCGGTCGCGCGGTCGTCGCGCCCGCCCGCACGCGCCCCGGCGGCGCAGCCCGTCGACTGCTGAGCCGGCCGGCGGCCGCCGTCCCACTCGCCGTCGCCGGAGGACTGGCCCTCTGGCTGGCCTTCCCGCCCTTCGGGTTCTGGCCGCTGGCTGCTGTCGGGCCGCTGGTGTTGCTGCTCGCGTGCCAGGGCCGCTCAGCGCGCGCCGGCGCCGCCCTCGGCATGGTGATGGGCTCGGCGTTCTTCCTGCCGCTGCTCACCTGGACCGGGGTGTTCGTCGGCGACCTGCCCTGGCTCGCACTGTCGTTGGCGCAGGCGGCCTTCTACGCGGCCATGGGAGCGGGAACCGCGGTGCTGAGCCGGCTCCCCGCTGCCCCGGCGTGGTCAGCCGCGCTGTGGGTGGCGCAGGAGGCCCTGCGCTCGCGCGTGCCGTTCGGAGGCTTCCCGTGGGGGCGCCTGGGGTTCAGCCAGGCCGACGGCCCGTATGCCTCCTTCGCCGCGTACGGCGGGGTCCCGCTGGTCACCTTCGCCGTGGCGTTCACCGGGACGCTGCTCGCGGTGCCGGTCATGGGGGCGGTCCACCACAGCCGGCGGGTCGCACGACGCCAGGTGAGGCGGCGAGGTCTCCTCGCGCTCGCTGGCGTGGTCGCTGTCCCTGCGTTCGGCGGGCTGGCATGGCTGCCGTTGCCCGGGGACCAGCTGTCCGCTGGTGGGGAGCTGAGCACCATCGCTGTGGTCCAGGGCGACGTCCCCCGTTCCGGGCTGGACTTCAACGCCCAGCGGAGGGCCGTCCTGGACAACCACGTGCGGCAGACCCTGCTGCTGGCGGACCGGGTCAGTCGCGGTGAGAGCCCCCAACCGGATGTCGTCATCTGGCCGGAGAACTCGTCGGACATCGACCCGTACCAGAACCCGGACGCGTCAGCGGCCATCGACCGTGCCGCCCGGGCGATCGGCGCACCGATCCTCATCGGTGCGGTCCTGGACGGGCCGGGGCGCTACCTGACCAACGCGGGCATCGTCTGGGACCCGGTCACCGGCCCGGGTGAGCGCTACGCCAAGCGGCACCCGGTGCCCTTCGGCGAGTACATGCCCGCCCGTTCCTTCTTCCGGCTGTTCAGCGACCAGGTCGACCTGCTGCGCCGCGACTTCCTGCCCGGCACGGAGTCCGGCGTCCTCGATGCCGGGGGAGTGCGCCTCGGGGACGTCATCTGCTTCGAGGTCGCCTACGACGCACTGGTGTCCGAGGTCGTGGACGGCGGAGCCTCCGTCCTCGTCGTCCAGACCAACAACGCCACCTTCGGGTACACCGCGGAGAGCGAGCAGCAGCTGGCCATGAGCCGGCTGCGGGCCATCGAGCACGGGCGCACGGTCATCGTGGCGGCGACCAGCGGCATCTCCGCAGTCGTCGCGCCGGACGGGACGGTCATCGACCGGTCCGAGTTGTTCGAGCCCCACGTCTTCGTCGGGGCGGTGGCCCAGCGCACCCAGACCACGGTGGCGACCCGGTTGGGTGCCCTGCCCGAGTGGGGCCTCTCCGGGCTGGCCGGTGCTGCGCTCCTCGCCGCGCTCCTCCACCACCGTCGACCCCGGCGGGCTCCCACCCATCCCGAGCACGTCACCGACGAGGAAGGTCCGCATGACTCCTGAGACGTTCGCCGAGCTGTCCGACACGTTGTTCGGCGTGGCGATCGCCGTGTACGGCGCCGCGGCCATCGGGTTCTGCGCCGAACTGGCGTTCGGTCGGTCAGCCACCCGCAACCCACCGCAGAGGGCCGCAGTCCATGCCGGCGCCCCGGGTGCGACGAGCCTCCCGCCGGACGACACGCCCACCGAGAAGACCCCGAGCGCCCGGTGGGGCCAGCTGGGAGTCCTCCTGACCGGCGTCGGGGCGCTGGCTCAGACAGGGGTCCTCCTCGCGCGCAGCGCGGCTGCGGGGCGGGTCCCGTGGGGCAACATGTACGAGTTCGCCACCGCAGCGGTGCTGGTCGGGGTGCTCGTCTACCTGGTCCTGGTGATCCGGGTGCCGGGTCTGCGGCGGATCGGCGTCTTCGTCCTCGGGCCGACGGTCATCGCGCTGGTCCTGATCGGCCTCTACCTGTACGCCGAGTCGGGGCCGCTCGTCGCCGCGCTGCGCTCGAACTGGCTGGCGGTGCACGTGTCCGCCGCGATCGTCTCCTTCGGCGTCTTCATCGTGAGCGGGGTCGCCAGCGCCCTCTACCTGGTCGCCGCCCACCGGGAGCGCTCAGCCATCTCCGGCGCCGATCCGACCGGCTTGGCCGACAGGCTCCCCAGCGCAGCGGCCCTGGACCGGGTGGCCCACCGGACGGCGGTGTTCGGCTTCCCGATCTGGACCTTCGCCGTGATCGCCGGCGCCATCTGGGCCGAGAGCGCCTGGGGGCGCTTCTGGGGCTGGGACCCCAAGGAGACCTGGGCGTTCATCTCCTGGGCGTTGTACGCCGCGTACCTGCACGCCCGGAACACCTCCGGATGGCGTGGTCGTCCGGCCGCGTGGACCAACCTGGTCGCCCTGGCCACCCTCGTGTTCAACCTGCTGTTCGTGAACCTGGTGTCCACCGGGCTGCACTCCTACGGCGGCGTCTCCTGACGGGCTTCGTTACCGGACCGTGACAAACTATGCGGCTTCGTAGTAGCGTCTCTACCCGGTTCACCAGGGCCCCGCTCCTCGCGCAGAGGACCCCCGGTGGGCACGCCGAACCGCTGAGGCATCGCCGAGGCGGACCGGGGACCCACGTCCCTCGGGGTGAATCCTGCACACGCAGGTAGGGCAGCTTCCCGTCCGAACCCGTCAGCTAACCCGGTAGGCAGTCAGGAAGAACGGAGAACCGTCGCCTTGGCGACCCTGCACCACCGGACCACCTCCCCACCCAGGCCTCGCCGAACCCTCGCCCGCTGGGCTCCCGTCGCTGTCGGCGCGGCCTTGACCCTGCACCTGACACTCGCGTCGGCCCCCGCCTCCGCGGCCCCCGGTGACAACGGCGCCGGGCCGGCTGCCGCCCAGTCGACCGTCGATGCGGCGGGCGCAGAAGTCGCTCGCGTCGAGGGGCTGCTCGCCGCTGCCGAACTGGAGCTGCAGCGCCTGACCGTCACGGCCGAGGCGGCCGGCGAGGCGTCGCGCGTGGCTGCGGAGGAGCTGACGGCGGCGCAGACCGCAGCCGCCGGCACCGCAGCTGAGCTGGCCACCGCCCAGGCGGCCACCGTCGCGACCCGGGACGACGTCGCCGAGCTGGGACGGGAGAGCTACATGGGTGCCGACGCTCTGGGTGGCGCGGTGACCCTCCTGGGAGCTCGCAGTCCCGAGGACCTCCTCGAGCGCGCGGCCATGCTCCACCTCGTCGGAGACGACCAGGCCCAGCGACTCGAGGCCCTGCGGAACGCCGAGGCGCAGGTGCAGCGCGCGGACCAGGCCGCCCGCGACGCGCTCGCCGCCCGCGACGTCGCCGCCCAGGCGGCCGACCGGGCCGCGGTCGACGCGCAGGCGCAACTCGCCCAGGCGCAGGTCGCGTACGACTCCACTGAGACCGAGAAGGTCGCGTTGGAGGCGCAGCTCCGAGCCGCGCAGGTGCAGCTCCTGACCGTCCGCGGCAACGCCGACGCCGACGCCATGGTCCAGAAGCGGCAGCAGGCCGTGGCCGCTGCCTCGGCAGCCGGCACCGAGTCGCTGGCAGCCGGACGCGTCACCTCGTGCTTCGGCAGCCGTTGGGGGACCAACCACAACGGCGTCGACATCGCAGCTCCCATCGGCACACCCATCTACGCACCCGACGCCGGTGTGGTCCTGCAGGCCGGCCCGGCGAACGGCTTCGGGCTGGCGGTCTACATCCAGCACGCGGACGGGACCATCAGCCTCTACGGCCACATCAACCAGGCGTTCGTCTCCGCCGGTCAGCGCGTCGCCGCCGGTGAGCAGATCGCCGAGGTCGGGAACCGCGGCCAGTCCACCGGCCCGCACGTCCACGTCGAGGTGCACACCGGCGGGTTGTACGTGAACCGCACCGACCCGGCACCGTGGCTGGCGGCCCGCGGCATCTCCCTGGGTGGAGCCTGCTCCGGATGAGCCGGTCGGACACGGCCCGCCCGCTCGTCCGGCGTCCGCGGCCGGTGATGGCCCGTGCTCCTAGGCTGTCGGACGGGACCGGGTGGAGCTGGACGGCGAGCACCTCGCCGTCGGTAGGGGCGTCTCGGAGAGACGGCCAGGAGAGGTGGGAGCGTGCGCCCGTTCGGTGAGCTGGAGGCGGCGATCATGGCGGAGCTGTGGCGTCGCGGTGAGCCGGCGACGGTGCGGGACGTGCTCGGGGCGCTGAACTCCTCGCGGAACCTCGCCTACACGACCGTCATGACGGTGATGGACAACCTGCACAGGAAGGGGCAGCTGACCCGCGAGATGTCCGGTCGGGCCTGGCTGTACCGCCCGGTCCGCACCCGCGCCGAGCACGCCGCAGCCCTGCTGCAGGACGTCCTCGCCGAGTCCGGGGACCAGCAGGAGGTGCTCATGCACTTCGTCGCAGACCTGCAGCCCGACGCCGTCGCGCAACTCCGCACTGCCGTGGACGCCGCTCGCAACGAGCGACGGTCGGCGCCGGGCGGCCGGGCGTGACCGCCGGGCTCGCGCTCACCGTCACCGGCGTCGCGATCCTCGTCGCAGGGCCGCGACTGGCGAGGGCAGGATGGACGACGCAGGCACCTCGGTTGGCCATCCTCGCCTGGCAGGCGCTGACCGTCAGCGCCGTCGCGGCGTTCGTGCTGGCCGGTGTGACCCTGTTGATCCCGGTCACCACACTCGCCGGCGACCTCGGCGCGGTCTTCCATGCCTGCGCAGCGAGCATCGCCACCGCCTACGGCTCGGCCGAGTTCCTCCCCGGTGCCCTGGTCGGGACCGTGCTCGCCGGCCTCGTACCGCTGTGGGTGCTGTGCTGCGTCGCCCGGGAGCTCGTCTCAGGGTGGCGGCGCCGCCGGGAGCTGCGCCGGTCGATCGACATGGTGACCGAGCCGCATCCCCAGCTGGGCGTACTGGTCATGGACGCCTCGGCCCCGGCGGCCTTCTGCGTTCCCGGGCGCACGTCGTGCATCGTGGTGACGACGGGCGCCCTGGCTGCCTTGTCCGATGACGAGTTGCAGGGAGTGCTCGCACACGAGGCGGCGCACCTGAGGGCGCGCCACAGCCTGGCCGTGACGTTGTCGCAGGCGCTGGTGCGGGCGTTCCCGCGCCTGCGGCTGTTCCGAGCCGCGTCGATGCAGACCCGCCAGCTGATCGAACTGCTCGCCGACGACGCGGCAGCCGCCCGCGTCGACCGGGTCAGCGTCGCCTCGGCAATCGTCAGCCTGGTCGAGATGCGCGCACCGGCAACGGCCATGGCCATGGCGCAGGAGGGGGCTGTCCTCCGTGTCGGGCGCCTGCTCCAGCCGGCGGCGCCGATGGACCCGTGGCGGCACCGGATGCTCGCCGGGGGTCTGTGGGGAGTCCTGCTCACCCCCGGGCTGATCGCCGGTCTGCCCATGCTGGCGGCGGCACTCAGCGACCTCTGCAACATCTGACGGTCAGCCAGCGGCGCCCAGGTCGATACGAAGTCCGTCAGTAGCGGTGGGTACGCTGCCCCGGTGCACGCGCAGATCACCCGGCGGACGGTGCTGGCCGGCGGGCTGGCCGGGTTGGCCGCGGTCGCTCTTGCTGCCTGCGGCGACGATCCCGACGGCGGAGGCGAGGCAGCCGACGACGAGGCCGCCCCGGGGACGGTGACCATGGGCCCGGACGGCGTCCAGCAGCTGACGGTCCTCGTCGGCGACGATTACGTCTTCGTCCCGGACAGCTTCACCGTCGCGCCGGGTCAGGTGCGGTTGACGCTCACCAGCAACGCGGAGCAGCTGACGCACAACATCCGGTTCACTCCTGGCAAGGGGCCGGTGGACATCGCCGAGCAGATCCCGATCCTGGCACCCGGCGACAGCGAGACCTTCGACTTCACCGCCGAGCGACCCGGCGACTACCAGTACGAGTGCTCCTTCCACGTCGCGCTGGGCCAGATCGGGACGATGACCGTCACCGCCGGGTGATCGGTCGCCTGCTGCTCACTGGTGGGCGGGGTGCTCGTGCCCGGCGTGCGTCCGGGGCTCGAGCTGGATCGTGGAGTGCTCCACACTGACCGGGAAGTGGTCGGCCAGGCAGGACTGCAGCTGGTCGAGGACGCGGGGAGCGTGCCCGTCCTGGAAGCATGCCTCGTCGACCACGACGTGTGCGGTGAGCACCGGCAGCTCGCTGGTGATCTGGGAGGCGTGCAGGTCGTGGACGTCCAGCACGTGGGGCTGGCCGAGCAGGTGCTCCCGCACCTCGTCCAGGTCCAGCCCCGGGGGAGTGCTCTCCAACAGCACCGACACCGTCTCGCGGAGCAGTTTCAGCGTGCGGGGCACGATCAGGAGCGCAATCAGCAGGGACACCACCGCGTCCGCCTGCAGCCACCCGGTGAGGGCGATGATCAGCGCAGCCAGCAGCACCGCGACCGAGCCCAGGGCGTCGTTGACCACCTCCAGGAACGCCGCCCGCATGTTGACGTTGCTCCCGCGGCCCCTGGTGAGCACCGCGATCGACACCGCATTGCCGACGAGGCCGATGACGCCGAACACGATCATGGCTGTCGAGCCGACCTCCGGAGGCTCGAACAGCCGACGGATCCCCTCGATGAAGACGTACAGCCCGACGCCGAGCAGCACCGCCGCTTGGAGGGTGGCGCCCAGCACCTCGGCTCGGCGGTAGCCCCACGTGCGCTTCGGCGTCGCGGGGCGCAGCGCCAGATTGGCGGCGATCAGCGCGATGGTCAGTCCGGCCGCGTCGGTGAGCATGTGCCCGGCATCGGCGAGCAGCGCCAGGCTGCCCGACACGATGGCGCCGACGACCTCGACCACCAGCACGGTGGTCGTGATGGCCAGGACGATCGCCAGCCGCCGGCGGTGGTCGGGGCTGCCAGCAGCCGCCCCCGCGCCGTGGTCGTGTCCGCCGCTCACCGAGGAACTCCTGTCGTCTGGTGGGTCATGAGGCGGGCTCGGACGAGCCGCAGCACGTGCAGCCGGGCGCGCAACCGCACGCATCCGTGTCGTCGGCAGCCAGCCGCAGAGCGGAAGCGGGGGAGCAGCAGTCGTCCCCCGCCCAGGCCTCGCGGCCCTCCTTCACGGCGACGGCAGCGATCACGAGGGCGGCGATGGGGTCGGCCCACGACCAGCCGAAGAGGCTGTTCAACGCCAGACCGACGAGCAGGACGGCGGACAGGTAGGTGCACAGCAGGGTCTGCTTGGAGTCCGCCACCGCCGAGGCCGACCCGAGCTCTCGGCCCGCTCGACGCTGTGCGTAGGACAGGCCCGGCATGACGGCCAGGCTCACCGCCGCCAGGACGAGCCCGACCGAGGAGTGCTCCGCCTCTCCCGACCCCAGCAGCGACCGGACCGCGTCCACGGTCACGAACAGGGCCAGGGCGAAGAACGACCCGCCGATCACCTTCAGCGCGATCCGCTCACGCGCCTCGGGATCGCGGCCGGCGAACTGCCACGCCACAGCCGCAGCGGACGACACCTCGATGACGGAGTCCAGGCCGAAGCCGATCAGCGCGGAGGACGACGCCTTCGTCCCGGCGGTGAGCGCGACGACGGCCTCGATGACGTTGTAGGTGATCGTGGCGGCCACGAACCACCGGATGCGGCGGGCGAGGACTGCCCTGCGATCGTCACGAGGAGCGGTCGTCGGGCGGCTGGTGGACAGCCGGAGCGGTTCGGCGGCCATCAGCAGCAGTCCTCGTCCTCGACGGCAGGGCAGGCGGTGGGGTCGACGGCGAGGACGACGCCCAGCAGGTCGCCCAGCGCGTGCGCCAGGCGGGGATCGGCGAGCTCGTACCGGGACCGTCGTCCCTCAGGTACCGCCACCACGAGTCCACACCCGCGCAGGCAGGCCAGGTGGTTGGAGAGGTTCTGCCGCGTCACGTCGAGCAGTTCGGCCAGCTCGGAGGGGTATCCAGGTCCGTCGCGCAGCGCCAGCAGGAGGCGGGTGCGCGTCGGGTCGGACAGGGCGTGGCCGAAGCGCGCGAGGACCTCGGCGTGCAGGACGGGCATCACGGCGGAGATGGTACACAAGGCGCTGTATTCAGGCGATACTGAACCGTCATGCTGCCGCGATGGCCTCGAGGTCCTGTGCGATCTCACCGGAGGTGTCGCCCGCGGAGAAGACGACGCGCGCCAGGTCGTCGTTGCCGAACAGGTAGAGGCTCGTGGCGTGCATCGTCCCGTCGTTCTCTGCCAGCGGCACGCCGGCCGCTGTCTGGGCCGCTTCGACCTCGGTCTGTGTGCCGGTCAGGCCGATGAAGCGGTTGGGCAGCCCTTCGTCGAACCGGGCCAGGTACTCGCCGAGGAAGTCCGCGGTGTCCCGAGCGGGATCGGTGGTCACGAACACGACCTGGGTGCGGGCGGCGACGTCGGCGGGGGTGGAGCGCAGTGCGATCGCGACGTCCGCCATGGTCGTGGGGCAGACGTCGGGGCAGTTGGCGTACCCGAAGAACAGCAGGGTCGGCTGGCCGGCGGTCCTCGCCGCGAAGTCGAACGCACTGCCCGTCTGGTCGGTCAGCGTGAACGCCGGTCGGGCCTTCGGTTCGGCGAGCTCCCGGCCGGCGTACGGGCCGTCGTCCGCGGAGGAGGACACCGAGGCGGGGTGCTCGTCGTGCGCCTGGGTGTCACCCCCACCGCACGCCACGAGTGGCACGGCCATCCCGGCGCACACCAGTGTCGTGGCGATCCTGTGGGTGAGCGTCCGCCTGAGCACGTTAGTAGTCTAGGTCGTCGTCGTGGCCGCGCCTGCCCGGCAGTCGGAGACGTGCGCCCTCAGTCCTGGGCAGTGCTCAGATCGATGTCGTACCGAGCCCGGTCGCCGCCAGCCAGGACCGCAGCCACACCATGATCCCCTCCCATGCGCCGGTGACCAGCAGCAGCCCGAGCGCCACCAGCAGCAGGCCGCCGATGCGCATCACCGTGCGGGCATGACGCCGGGCGAAGGCGGACAGGGAGAGTGCTCGGCGGGCTCCCAGGGCCACGAGCAGGAACGGAACACCCAGCCCGATGCAGTAGGCGAGGCCGAGCGCGGCGCCGCGTCCGGCAGATGCCTCGGTGTAGGCCAGGCTGTTCACGGCGGAGAGGGTCGGCCCGAGGCAGGGGGTCCAGCCCAGTCCGAACACGACGCCGAGCACGGGGGCGCCGGCGAGGCCGGCCGGTGGCCGTCGCGTGATCCGGCGCTCACGCTGCAGCCAGGGCAGGGCACCGAGGAACGCCAGGCCCATCACGATGGTGATCACGCCCATGACCCGGGTGAGCAGCGGAGCCCACTCGAGCAGCAGGCGGCCGAGCCCGCCGAAGAGCGCTCCGAAGGACACGAAGACGGCCGTGAAGCCCAGGACGAACAGCAGTGCGCCGACGACCACGCGCCGGCGCTCGGCGGACTGCCTCCTGACGGCTGTCGCGACCGCACTGCTGGTGGCGGTGGGCTCGTTCTCCTGTGCATGCTGGCCGCCGGCGGCGCCGGTCAGACCGGCGACGTAGGCGAGGTAGCCCGGCACGAGCGGCAGCACGCACGGCGAGGCGAAGCTGAGCAGGCCTGCGAGCGCTGCCACGGCGGCTGCCAGGAGGAGCGAGCCGTCGCTGACGATGTCGGCGAAGGTCTGCCCGAGGCCGCTCATGATGCCTCCGTCCGTTCTCGTGTCCCCGATCGGCGGCCGGTGTCCAGCTCAGCCAAGGAAGGTGCTCCAGTACAGCCAGAACTCCTCGAGCACGGCGACGGCGATGAGCAGGAACCAGGCGGTGAGGACCACGCCGTGGAACCGCTTCGCCGCTGCCACTGCGACGGCGAGGCGTCGGGGCAGTCGCGCCGCCACCCGGTCGAGGTTGTGCAGCGTGACGTACCAGCAGATCGGGATGGTCACTGCCCAGACGGCCATGCAGTAGGGGCAGAGAGCGCCGATGCTGTACAGGCTGTTGACGATCAGCCAGTGCACGAACACGGCGCCGGCGGTGACGCCGACCTGGAGGCCACCCCAGAACCACGGTGCCGCACGAGCGCCGGCCAGCAGCGCGGCCCCCACGCCGGCGACGACGGGGAAGCCGGCGACGCCCAGCAGCGGGTTCGGGAAGCCGAAGGCCTCCGCCTGGGCGCTCGCCATCACCGACCCGCAACTGAGCACGGGATTGAGGCTGCAGGTCGGCACGTAGGTGGGGTCGGCGAGCAGTGCATACTTCTCCACGGCCAGCACGAACGACGCCGCCAGGCCCACGAGACCGCCGATGAGCAACAGCCAGGCGAGGCCGCGATCGGACAGGCCACCCGAATGCGTGGTCCGGTCCGGGAGTTCCGGTCCGGTCGCGGCCGCCGGGTCGCGGGCGCGCTCAGCCAGCGAGGGCTGCATCGAGCTGCTCGATGAACTCGTCGGTCGTGTCGACCGTCAGCTTCTCGCCGTTGAGGAAGAACGTCGGCGTGCCCTCCACGCCGAGCGCGATGCCGTCCTCGCGGTCGCGGAGCACCCGCTCCAGCGTGTCCGGGTCGTCCACGGCGGCGTCGAACGCGGCCATGTCCAGGCCCAGCTCCTCCGCGAGACCGCGGAAGACCGCCGCCTGCGAGTCCTGGCTCTCGCCCCACTCGGACTGCGTCTCGTACATCCGGTCGTACATGTCCTCGAACCGGCCCTGCTCGGCGGCGGCCTCGACGGCGACGGCGGCGTTCTCGGCGTTCCGGTGCCCGGGCATCGGGAAGTACCGCGCGACGAAGGTGACCCGTCCGTCGTAGACCCGGCGGAGCTCTTCGACGAAGGGGTAGGCGGCCAGGCAGCTCTCGCACTCGAAGTCCAGGAACTCGACCAGGGTGACCCGTCCGTCCTCCGCGGTGGACAGGCGGTGGCTGTCCTCCCGGACGACGGCGGCCTCCGCCGCAGCAGGCCCGTCGTCCCCGCCCTGGCTGCGTACGACGCCGAAGACCGCGAGCCCGACCACGAACACGGCGACCAGAGCGGCTGAGATCTTCAGGTTCGCGCTCATCTGGCTCCTCGGTGGATCGGCGGCAGGGCTGAGGAGACGGTGCGCCTCGCCTACTATCGTCTGTCGTAGGAAACGCTACAGGGCACGGGTCGGTTGCTCGGCGTCAACCACGAGGTCGGGGGCGAGCGGTCACCGCCGCCGTTGACGCCGTTCCCCTTCCCGAGCTCGGGACGACACGACTGGAGAGCGATGCAGGCCGACAAGACATCCGACGTCCCGAGGTCGGTGACGGTGTCTGCGGTGCCGAGGCGCCTGCGGGTGCTCGTCGCCGCGGCAGCACTCGGTCTGCTGGCCGCCACGACCGTGGTCGCCCTCCGGCTGCCGTCGTCGTCCGTCGGAGTCGTCGCCTTCGGGCCGGTGGACCAGGTGGCGATCTTCGGGCTGGGTCTCATCGCCGCCGGTGCGGTGCTGATCCTGGGCCGCCCCCGGGTCGACGCCGACGAGCACGGTGTCCGGGTGCGCAACATCGCGACCGGGGAGGACCTGCCCTGGGCCCGGGTCAAGGCCGTCCGCTTCGAGACCACGTCCTCCTGGGCGACCCTGCTCCTGCGCAACGGCGATGAACTCGCCGTGCTGGCCCTCCAAGCGGCCGACGGGGAGCGGACCGTGGCGGCGGTCCGCGGGCTGCGCTCGCTGCTGGCCGCGCACCAGGCCGCGCACGCCGAGCCGCGCGAGGACCTGCTCTACCCGCCCGGCTGACGGTCGCCGGGCCCGTCGCTGCCTTGACCTTCGAGTCGTGTCGAAGGTCTACGGTCCCGGGCCATGGAGGGGATGCGCGTCTCGCAGTTGGCCGCGCTCAGCGGTGTGCCGGCCACGACGCTGCGCTTCTACGAGCAGGAGGGGCTGCTCCCGGCTGCCCGGACAGCGGCGGGGTACCGGTCCTACGGCCCGGCAGCTGTCGACCGTCTGGCCTTCATCGGCACCGCCAAGCACCTCGGTCTCCCGTTGGCCGAGATCCGAGAGGTGCTGTCGGTGTGGGAGGGCGGCGCCTGCCGGGACGTCCGCGCCCAGTTGCGTCCTCGGTTGGCCGCTCGGCTGGCTCACGCCTCAGCCCGGCGTCGGGAGCTGGCGTGCTTCGAACGTCACCTGGGTGCTGCGCTCGCGCACCTCGACGCGCTCCCTGCCCGGAGCTCCGCGTGTGACAGCGGGTGTTCCTTCCTCGGTGACCCGACCGGTTCCGGCAGCGACGCCGCGGCCTCGGCCCCGCAACCGGCGCTGGCCTGCTCGCTCACCGGGTCCGCGCACGAAGCCCGCACCGATGCGTGGCGTCGGTTGCTCGCGACCTCGCCGCGCGGCGCTGTCGCCGGCGGCTACGCCGTCGACCTCCCCAGCGAGGCGGCGGAGGAGACCCTGGCGCTGGTCCGGGAGGAGCAGCGGTGCTGCCCCTTCCTCACCTTCCGGCTGCAGCTGGATGCCTCCGGTCTGCGACTCGAGGTCACGGCGCCGCCCGAGGGGCAGCAGTTGGTCGACCTCCTCGTCCTCCACTGACCGGACCACCCCTCACCGCAGAGAACGGATCTCCATGCTCGTCGCGCGGTCCATCGGCCTGTTCGTCGTCGCCGCACTCTTCGAGATCGGTGGCGCATGGCTCGTCTGGCAGGGGGTGCGCGAACACCGCGGCTGGCTCTGGATCGGCATGGGCGTCATCGCCCTGGGCGTCTACGGGTTCGTCGCCACACTGCAGCCGGATGCCGAGTTCGGTCGCATCCTCGCTGCCTATGGCGGGGTGTTCGTCGCTGGTTCCCTGGCCTGGGGCATGGCCGCGGATGGATACCGCCCCGACCGGGCCGACGTGATCGGTGCCCTGATCTGCCTCGTCGGCGTCGCCGTCATCATGTACGTCCCACGGTCGGGCTGACCCTGGCCACGGCCGTGACCCGTGGCCAGCGGGGCAGCGACTGCGCTGCCTACGAAGAAGTGTCGTAGACCCGGAACCAGCTGGCTGCCGCTGACGACTGAGAGTCCATGATGCGCTTCCACCCTCGCACCGTGCGCCGATCGACGGTCATCCCCCTCACCGCAGCCGCGACCCTCCTGCTGACGGCCACCGCGGCCAGCGCCCACGTCGAGGCTGTTGCCGAGGCGGCCCAGGCCGGGGCCGGGCCTGTTGCCGTCGCCTTCACGGTCGAGGCGGAGTCGTCGACCGCCGGCATCACCGGGGTCAAGACGCAACTGCCGGCGGGCCTCGCCCCGTCGTCGGTGTCGCTGACCTCCGGGCCGGACGGGTGGGTCCTCTCACCCACCGCGGACGGTTATGAGGTCGCCGGCCCGGCGATCGCCACCGGTGTCGACGCCGAGTTCGGCATCACGATCACCCAGCTCCCGGCAGACACCGGCGCTGAGCTGCCCTTCAAGACGCTCGTCAGGTACTCCGACGGCTCCGAGAACGCCTGGATCGAACTGCCCACGTCGAGCAATCCCGATCCGGAGAACCCGGCCCCCGCGATCACCGTGGCGCCGGCAGCCGCCCCGGCGACGCCCGCCGCTCCGGCGACGCCCGACGCTCCCGCATCCGCCGTCCCCAGCTCGACTCCCGCCGCGACTCCGGGCGACTCGACGACCGCGGATCCCCAACCGGCCGCCTCCACGGATGACGAGTCGTCGTCCACCGGCCTCGTGATCGGTGCGATCCTGGTGATCGCGGCGCTCGCAGGCGTGACCCTGTGGCTGCGACGCCGACGGTCCGCCGGCTCCTGATCGACCGCCTCACCGACCGCGACGTAGGACGAACCCGGGAGTTCCCCATGGACGATCGGCGCGACGACGCTTGCTGGCCCGTCCGCGAGGCCATCTCCGCGCAGCTGGACGGAGAGGCGTCGGGACTGGCGGAGACCGTGATGGTGCGTCACCTCGCGGCCTGCCCGGGCTGCCGGCACTGGCAGGAGCAGGCGCAGCAGGTCACGCGCCGGACCCGGCTGACGGTCGCCGAGGCGATCCCCGACGTCACGTTCGCCGTCCTGACGGCCCTGCCGGACCCCGGCCCCGCGGCGGCCCGCCAGGTCCGGGTTCGGCTCGGCGATCTCGCCCTGCGACTGACGTTGCTGGCCGTGGGGGTCGGCCAGGCCGCGCTGGCAGTGCCGTCGTTGACCACCGGCACCGGGGTCATGAGCGCGCCGACGCACGTGGCTCACGAGACGGGTGCGTGGGGTCTGGCCGTGGCCGTGTCGTTCCTCGCAGTGGCGGCCGCGCCTCGGCTCGCGGCCGGAGCTCTCCCCTTCTTGGCTGCGTTCACGCTGCTGCTGACCGTCCTCACCGTGTCCGACCTGACTGCCGGGATGGTGCACGTCGAACGTGCCGCCGGCCACCTGCTGGTGCTGGCAGGCGTCGCAGCGGTCAGCGTGCTGGCGTGGCAGGGCCGCTCTCCGGGCAGCTGGCGTCCGCTGCTGGCCGGGAGGTCGCGCGCATGAGGCGGGTGGTCACCACCGTCCTCGCCCTGGGCTTCATGGCCGTCATGGCCGTCCTCCTGGACGTCGCCACGGCCCCGCCCGCGTCCGCGCATGCGGCGCTGGCCACGACGACGCCCGGCGACGGTGCGCGTCTGACCGAGGCTCCGAACGAGGTCACGCTCGCCTTCACGGAGGAGGTGTCCCTCGACGCGGGCTACGCCCGCGTGCTGGGCGCCGATGGAGCACGCGTGGACACCGGAACGCCCTCGGTGACCGGCGCGGAGGTCCGGATCCCTCTCGCGGCCGACCTCCCCGAGGCGAGCTACGTGGTGACCTACCGCGTGCTGTCCGCCGACTCGCACCCCATCGCAGGCGCCTACGCCTTCGTCGTCGGCCAAGGAGAGTTGGTGCCGGCGACCGATGTCGACGTCGCGGGGCAGGGCGGTCGGTCCGTGGCCATCGCTCTCGTCGCGGCTCGGTGGCTGGGTTTCGCAGGCGTGGCGCTCGGCATCGGCATCCCGGTGTTCCTCTCCGTCGGCTGGCAGGGCGGTTGGAGCGATCCGGCCATGCGCCGGCTCACCGTCATCGGGCTGCTCGGCGTTGTCGGCGCCGGGCTGAGCACCTTCGCGCTCCAGGGGGCGTACGCGGCCGGCAGAGGGCTGGGGTCGGTCGCGGACCCGGATCTGCTCTCGGCGACCGCGTCATCGACCTTCGGCCGGGTGGTGCAGGTACGGACGGCACTCGCCGCCCTCATGGCCGTGCTGGTGACGTCGGCCTGGCGCGGAGGGCGGTCGCCTCGCCGCGGCGTCGTCGCTGTCGGAGCGCTCGTAGCCGTGGGGATGGTGGTCACCTTCGCCGCCGTCGGGCACCCCGCGGCCGGGCCGGTTCCCTGGCTGGCTGTCACGGTCGCGTCGGTGCACGTCGCCGCGATGGCGGTCTGGGCGGGCGGGCTCGTCGGACTCCTCGCCGGCGCCCTCCGTTCAGACGTCCCGTACCTGGCTCAGGCGACGGCCGTGACGAGGTTCTCCCGGGTCGCCATGGCCGCTGTGGTGGCGCTCATCGCCACAGGCGTCCTCCAGTCCGTTCGCGAGGTCGGGGCGCCGTCTGCGTTGGTGAGCACGGCCTACGGCTGGGTCCTGATCGGGAAGGTCGCGCTGGTCCTCGTCCTGCTCGCAGTGGCGGCCTCGTCGCGTGCCTGGGTGCTCCGTCACCACGGCCCGGTGCCCTCCCTCACCAAGGAGCTCGCGCTGGCAGCTGCGACCGTCGGGGTGCGGCCGCCGGCCGGCTCCGACCGGGCGCCTGCCGCACCGGATGACCGACTCCCGCCGTCCGCCGCGCAGCAGCGCGCCCTGCGCCGGTCCGTCCTCATCGAGGCGGCGCTGGTGGCGGTCGTCCTGGCGCTGTCCGCCGTCCTCGTCGGAACGCCACCCGCCAAGGCATCGGCCGCGCAGCCCGTCAGCGTCACGCTCCCGCTGCAGGACGCCGGCGGCTCGGCAGGGCTCGGACAGGTCCAGCTGGCCATCGCCCCGGCGACGACCGGCGTCAACACCCTGGACCTCTACCTCTTCGATGAGGCGGGACGACTCAGCCAGGCCCAGGACCTCCGGGTGTCGCTGACCTCTGCGGCGCAGGAGATCGGCCCGCTGCCGGTGGACCTGCAGCCTGCTGGTCCCGGGCACTCGGTCAGCGAGGGGATGTCCATCCCCACGAGGGGGACCTGGACGCTGACCGTCACGGTGCGACTCGACGAGTTCACCGCCACGACTGCGGCGACGGACTTCGAGGTGCGCTGAGCCGTTGGTCGAGACGTGATGGGGAGGACGGCGGCACGCCCGCGGGCGCTATCATCGCCGTATGGCGATTCAACTGACCGTGCCACCGAGAGACCCTCTGTCCGAGGCGTCGGGTCTCTCTTCGGCGTCCTCGCTCTTCCACAGCCTCTCGGACCCCACTCGCCTGGCGATCCTCCGGCATCTCACACTGGGAGAGCACCGGGTCGTCGACCTGACGACGCACCTCGGGCTGGCCCAGTCGACAATCTCCAAGCACCTGGCCTGCCTCCGGGACTGTGGGCTGGTGGAGTCGCGGCCCGTCGGTCGCGCGTCTCTGTTCACGCTCAGCCACCGCGAGGAGCTCCTCGAGCTCCTCGCAGTGGCTGAGCGGCTGCTCACGGTCACCGGGGACGCCGTCGACCTCTGCCCGACCTACGGTGCGGCCAGCCGTGCGGGGGGTCAGGACGCATGAGCGAGCGGTCCCTCGCCCCTGATGCCGCAGCGACCGAGCGGCTCACCAAGCGCGGGCTCCGGCTGGCGCAGTTCACCGTCGTCTACAACATCGCCGAAGGTGCCATCGCCATCACGGTCGGCATCCTCGCCGGCCTGGTGTCGCTGATCGGCTTCGGCCTCGACTCGGGGATCGAGTCGGCAGCCTCGGTCCTGGTCGGACTGCGGTTGGCCGCCCGCCTGCGCAACGGCGAGGCGGACGAGGCCAAGGAGCGGCGCACGCTGAAGGCGGTCGCCCTCACGTTCTTCGTCCTGGCCGCCTACGTGATCGTCGAAGGCGTCCGCAGCCTGATCGGCGGAGAAGAGCCGGACTCCTCGACCGTCGGCATCATCCTGCTGATCGCTTCGATCGTGATCATGCCGTTGCTCGCTCGCGCGAAGAAGCGCGTCGGCATGGCGCTGGGGGGTGACCCGCTGATCCTGGCGGACGCTGCCGAGACGCGGATCTGCGTCCTGCTGAGCATCTCGACCCTGATCGGCCTCGGGCTGTACGCGCTGGTCGGCTGGACCTGGCTCGACCCCGTCGCCGGCTTCGTCATCGCCGCCTTCGCTGTCCACGAGGGTCGTGAGGCATGGGAAGGTGAGCTGGTCGAGGACGACGACGACGATGACTGAGTCCGTCGACTCGTGAGTGGCCGTCATGGCTGCAGCACGCCATCACCTGGCGTCCTGGCTGGGCGGCATTGTGGCCAGACAGCGACGAGTCCGCACCTGCCGTCGCTGCTGTGGCGACGGCACGTGCGGACCCGTTGCGGACCGAGCGGGCTGACCTGCGGCACGACCGCAGGTCAGCCCGCCGACTGCGATCAGATGTCGTAGTACATCGCGAACTCGTGCGGGTGCGGGCGCAGCCGGATCGGGTCGATCTCGTTGGCCCGCTTGTACTCGATCCAGGTCTCGATCAGGTCCGGGGTGAACACGCCACCGTCGAGCAGGTAGTCGTGGTCGACCTCGAGCCGGTCGAGGACGGCGTCCAGCGACGCCGGCACCTTCTCGATGCCGAGGGCCTCCTCGGGCGGCAGCTCGTAGAGGTCCTTGTCGACCGGGGCCGGCGGCTCGATCTTGTTCTTGATGCCGTCGAGGCCGGCCATCATCATCGCCGAGAAGGCGAGGTAGGGGTTGGCCGACGGGTCGGGCACGCGGAACTCGATGCGCTTGGCCTTGGGGTTGTCGCCGGAGATCGGGATGCGGCAGCAGGCCGAGCGGTTGCGGGCCGAGTAGACCAGGTTGATCGGGGCCTCGTAGCCGGGCACCAGGCGGTGGTAGCTGTTGACCGTCGGGTTGGTGAAGGCCAGCAGCGACGGCGCGTGGGTGAGCAGCCCGCCGATGTAGTGCCGCGCGGTGTCGGACAGGCCGGCGTACCCGGTCTCCGCGTGGAAGAGCGGCTCGCCGTCCTTCCACAGGCTCTGGTGGCAGTGCATGCCCGAGCCGTTGTCGCCGTAGAGCGGCTTCGGCATGAACGTCGCGCTCTTGCCGTGCGCCCAGGCGGTGTTCTTGATGATGTACTTGAACAGCATCAGGCTGTCGGCCGACCGCAGCAGCGTGTCGAACTTGTAGTTGATCTCGGCCTGGCCGCCGGTGCCCACCTCGTGGTGGCCGCGCTCCAGCTCGAGCCCGGCGCTGGCCAGGTTCACCATCATCGTCGAGCGCAGGTCGCTCTGGTGGTCGTAGGGCTCGACCGGGAAGTACCCGCCCTTGGGCCGGGTCTTGTACCCGAGGTTCGGGCCGCCGTTCTCGCCGGTCAGCGAGCCGGAGTTCCAGGAACCCTCGACCGCGTCGATGTGGTAGTAGCCCTCGTTGATCGAGGTGTTGTGCCGCACCGAGTCGAACACGTAGAACTCGGCCTCGGGGCCGAAGTACGCGGTGTCGGCGATGCCGGAGCTCGCGAGGTAGGCCTCGGCCTTCTTCGCCACGTTGCGCGGGTCGCGGCTGTAGGCCTCACGCGTGATCGGGTCGTGGATGAAGAAGTTGATGTTCAGCGTCTTGTGGATGCGGAACGGGTCCAGGTACGCGCTGCTCGCGTCGGGCAGCAGCAGCATGTCGGACTCGTTGATCGCCTGGAAGCCGCGGATCGACGAACCGTCGAAGCCCAGGCCGTCGGCGAAGGTGTCCGGGCCGAAGGTATCCGCCGGGATGGTGAAGTGCTGCATGACGCCGGGGAGGTCGCAGAACCGGACGTCGACGAACTTCACGTCGTTGTCGCGGATGTACGCGGTGACCTCGTCGGGACTGTTGAACATCGATCCTCCGGGAATGGACGGCCAGCTCGAGAGGAAGTTACGAGCGGGGGGTTGCTCCGGGGTGTCTCCGGTGTTTCGTCGCGGTAACACCGCCCTCGGCGTGTCGTCCGGGGGCGACGGTCGTCACCCCCGGGAACCGGGCCGGCTGCCGCGGGGGACGACATAGGCTGGCGGGGTGACCAGGGACGACGTCTCACCCTCTCAGGGACGCGCCCGCGGCGCCGCACTGGGGCTGCCCGCCACCGGGCCGGGGTCGCTGGCCCCGTTCGGCCGCCGGGTCGGGCAGTACCTGATCGACGCGGTGGTCTCGGGTCTGGTCGCGGCGGTCTTCACCGCCCCCGAGGCGCCCCGGCTGTGGAGCCTGCTGACCTTCGGTGTGATGACGGTGGTCTTCCTGGTGCTCGCCGGCCAGACGCCGGGCATGCGGCTGCTCGGCCTCCGGCTGGCCCACCCCCACCCGGAGCAGCGGCTGGCGCTGTGGCGTGCCGTCGTCCGCACCGGCCTGCTGGTGCTGCTGCTCCCAGCACTGGTCGTCGACTCCGACGGCCGCGGGCTGCACGACCGGCTCACCGACACGGCCGTCGTCCTCGACCGTTAGTCGACCTGCAGGCCGGACTCGATCGCGAAGACCACCAGCTGGGCGCGGTCCCGGGCGCGCAGCTTGAGCATCGCCCGGCTGACGTGCGTGCGGACCGTCGCCGGGCTCACCACCAGCGCCGCCGCGATCTCGTCGTTGGAGCGGCCGGTGGCCACCCAGGCGACGACCTCCCGCTCGCGCTCGGTCAGGTCGGCCACCCCGGCGCGCGGGGCGGTGCGGCGGGCCGGACCGGCGGCGAAGTGCTCGATCACCCGGCGGGTCACGGTGGGGGAGAGCAGCGACCCGCCCTCGGCGACCACCCGGACGGCGCGGAGCAGCTCGGCCGGTTCGCCGTCCTTGAGCACGAAGCCGCTCGCCCCGGCGGTGAGCGCGGCGAAGACGTACTCGTCGAGCTCGAAGGTGGTCAGCACGATGACCCGGACGCCGGCCAGCGCCGGGTCCGCGGCGATCAGGCGGAGCGCCTCCAGGCCGTCCAGCTCGGGCATCCGCACGTCCATCAGGACGACGTCGGGCAGCGTGGCCCGCACCAGGGCGAGCCCGGCCCGGCCGTCGGCCGCCTCCCCGACCAGCTCGGTGTCCTCCTCGGTCTCCAGCAGCGCCCGCAGGCCCATCCGGACCAGCGGCTGGTCGTCGACCACGGCCACCCGGATCACGGGGTGCGCTCCCGGATCGGCAGCTCGGCCCGCACCACGAAGCCGTCCTCCACCCCGGTCTCCAGCCGGCCGCCGACCGCGGCGGCGCGTTCCCGCATCCCGGGGATGCCCAGCCCGGCGGGGGCGCCGCCGGCCGGCCCGGGACCGTGGTCGCGCACCTCGACGAGCAGGTGGCCCTCGGTGCACCGCACGGTCACCCAGGCCGGGGTGCCGCCGGCGTGCCGGAGCACGTTGGTCAGCGCCTCCTGCACGATCCGGTGGGCGGCGGCGCCGACCTCGGCGGGTACGCCGGGGCAGTCGTCGAGCCGGGCGTGCAGCACCAGCCCGCCGGCGCGCATCCGGTCGAGCAGGGCCGGCAGGTCGGCCAGCCCGGGGGTGGGCCGCAGCGCGGGTGACCCGGCCGGGGCGGCGGGGTCGCGGAAGCGAAGCAGCTCGGCGCGCAGCCCGTCCAGCGACTCCCGGCTGGTGGCCTGGATGGCGGTGAGCAGCTCGCGGGCCCGGGCCGGGTCCCGGTCCAGCACGTGCAGCGCCACCCCGGACTGCAGCGCGATGACCGCGAGCCCGTGCCCGACGCCGTCGTGCACCTCGCGGGCGATCGCCAGCCGCTCCTCGGAGACCGCCCGCCGGGCCTGCTCGGCGCGCACTCCCGCCTCCGCGCTGCGGCGGGCCAGCAGCGCGGCGCCGATCGCGGGGGGCGCGGCGACCACGGCGGCCCAGCCGACCACCCAGGCCAGCCGCGGCACCCAGCCGCCGGCGTCGCTGTCCAGCGCGTGGGGGAGGGCGGTGACCAGCACGAACACCGCGCCGGCGACCGCTGCCGTGCGCCACGGCACCCGGGTCGCCACCGCGTACGCCGCGACCGGCCCGGTGAACAGGACCGGTCCGAAGGGGTTCCCCAGCAGCAGGTAGGCGCTGATCGCCGCGCCGCACACGGCCAGCGTGACCAGCGGGAACCGGCGGCGGAGCAGCAGCGAGACCGCGGCGACACCGGCCAGGGCGTAGGCCGAGACCCCCGGTTGGGGCAGCCCCTGGTTGCGGGCGGCCGCGCCGGTGCCCACCCAGCACAGCAGGAGCAGCACCGCGGCGGGACCGACGTCCCACCACCAGTCGCCGGGCAGCCGGCGCCGGACCGGGGCGGCGGGGACGGTCACCGGGCGACGATAGGACCGCAGGACCCCGGCCGGCGTCGTCGTCCCGACGTCATCGGCCTACGCAGTCCTGCGTAGGCCGGGAGCCGCCCGACGGCGGATGCGGGCGACGGCCGGCGGCCCCGAGGCTGGCCGGCATGACCGACACCATCGTGCGCACCGACGCACTCAGCAAGCGCTACGGCGACCGGCTGGCGGTCGACTCCGTCAGCCTGACCGTGCGGCGGGGAGAGGTGTACGGCTTCCTCGGTCCCAACGGCGCGGGGAAGACGACCACCCTCCGGATGGTCCTGGGCCTGGTCCGGCCCACCAGCGGCCGGGCGGTCGTGCTGGGCGACGCACCGGGGAGCCCCCCGGTCGTCGCCCGGGTGGGTGCCCTGGTCGAGGGCCCCGGCTTCTACCCCTACCTGTCGGGCCGGGACAACCTGCGGGTGATGGCCCGTTACCAGCGGCTGGACGACCGGGGCGTCGACGCCGTCCTGGACCGGGTGGACCTGCGCAGCCGCGGCGGCGACCGGTACAGCCGCTACTCCCTCGGCATGAAGCAGCGCCTGGGCGTCGCCGCGGCGCTGCTCGGCGACCCCGACCTGCTGGTGCTCGACGAGCCGACCAACGGCCTGGACCCGGCCGGGATGGCCGACATGCGCGCGCTGCTGGTCGACGTCGCCGCCGGCGGCCAGACGGTCGTGCTGTCCAGCCACCTCCTCGCCGAGGTGCAGGAGGTCTGCGACCGGGTGGGCGTCATCGCCGGGGGCCGGTTGCTGGCCGAGGGCACCGTCGCCGAGCTCCGCGGGGCGACGGCGGTCCTGCTGCGCGCCCGGCCGCTCGACCTCGCCCTCGCCGTCGCGATGCGGGTCAGCGGGGACGACGCCGTCGAGGTGGTGCACGGCGGCGGGGACGACGCGCTGCGGGTGCACGCCGGGCCCGAGCTGATCCCGCAGCTGACCCGGGAGCTGGTGGGGGCCGGTGTGGACGTGCTGGAGGCGAGGACCGTGGAGAGGTCGCTGGAGGAGGTGTTCCTGGCGATGACCGGGGCGCCGATGACGCAGCCCGCCGGGAGCGCGCGGTGAGCGGGCTGCTGGCGAGCACCCGCGCCGAGCTGCTCCGGCTGCGCCGCTGGCCGGCGACCTGGGTGCTGATCGGCGTCTGGTTCGCCCTGGACCTGGCCTTCGTCTACGTCTTCAACTACATCGCCTACCGCACCGGCGACGCCTCCGGGCCCGCCGACCGGGTGCCCCGCGCCGAGCTGCTGGCCGGGCTGCTGCCGGACGCGGTGCCGGCGGCCGCGGTGCAGGGGACCCCGCTGTTCGGCGGGGCGATCGTGCTCATCCTGGGTGCGCTGGCGACCGGCAGCGGGTTCGGCTGGGGCAGCTGGAAGACGGTGCTCACCCAGGGACCCGGTCGGGGCACCGCGTTCGGCGGCACCCTCGTCGTCCTGGCGCTGACAGTGGTCGGGCTCGTGCTGGCCACCTTCGCCCTCGACCTCGGGGTGGCCAGCGTGCTGGCCGCGGTGGAGGACCAGCCGGTGGACCTGCCCTCGATCGGCGCGCTCGCGCAGGGCGCGGGTGCCGGCGTCCTGGTGCTGGGCATGTGGTGCGCCGCCGGCGTCCTGATCGGGGTGCTGACCCGCAGCCCGGCGCTCGCCGTGGGGCTGGGCCTGGTGTGGGCGCTGGTGGTGGAGAACCTGCTGCGCGGGGTGGCCGACCTGGTCGGCGGGCTCGCGGTGGTCACCGACCACCTGCCCGGCACGGCCGCGGGGTCGCTCGTCGGAGCGCTGGACGGTGCGGGGGGCGACCGCGCGCCGGGTGTGCAGACCGTCCTGTCCGGCGGGACGGCCGCCGCGTTCCTGCTCGGCTGGCTGGTGCTGTTCGCCGCGGGCGGGCTGGTGCTGATGCGCCGCCGGGACGTGGCCTGATCGGCCCCCGGCAGGGGCCGATCGGCTACCGCCGGCGGACCTGGCGCTGGCTGACCGACATCTGCTTGCCGCCGGGCAGCGGACCGCCGGGCACCGGCATCCGGGCGCCGCCGAGGGCGGCCATCCGCTTGCCGAGGGAGTTGACCTCGGCGCCGGAGAGGTTGCGCGGGAGCTTCATCACGTGCGCGCTCAGCTTCTTGAGCGGGACCTGCCCCTCGCCGTCGCCGACCGTGACGTCGTAGATCGGGGTGTCGCCGACGACCTTGGCGATCCGCCGCTTCTCCTGGGCGACCAGGCTCCGCACCCGCTGCGGGTTGCCCTCGCCGACCAGCACGATGCCGGGCCGGCCGAGCACCCGGTGGACGGCGTCCAGCTCACGGTTGCCCGCAGCGCCCGAGGTGACCCGCCAGTCGCCGCGCATGCCCTCCAGCACCCAGCTGGCCGCCCCGGGCTGGCCCTCGACCTGCCGGTACGCGGTGCTCTGCGCCCGGCGGCCGAAGACGATCAGCGCGGCCAGCAGGCCCAGCAGGATGGCGATGGGCAGGAAGAGGAACGGCGAGCTGAGCAGGATGCCGATGAGCTCGACGACCGCGGCCACCACCACGAAGGCGATGAGCATCACCCAGGGCAGCTTGGGGTCGTTCCGGTAGGTCATCTTGTACGCCTGGCCGATCATGCCGGCCTGGTTCTTCATCTTGGTCAGCCGCGACACCTTCGGCTGGCCGTCCTTGCCGACCTTGGCCTTGCGGGTGCGGCCGGTCTTCGCGGCCGTCGCGCCGGCACCCACCGCCGTCGCGCCCTTGCTCCCGCGTCCGGGCGGCCCGCTGGCCGGGCCCCGCCCGGCCTTGCCGGAGGGAGCGGAGGTGTCGGTGGACCTGCTGCGTGCCATGCCACCCAGGATAGAAGAAGGACCCCGCTGCCCCCCACACCACGCTCCGCGCGGTGCGGGTCCCTGCACCGGGGCCGGGCTCAGGCGGTGGTGATCGCCAGCCCGCGGCGCTCGGCGGCCTGCTGGTAGAGCCGGCCGGCGCGGTAGGAGCTGCGCACCAGCGGGCCCGCCAGCACGCCGGCGAAGCCCATCTCCTCGGCCTGCGCCTGGAAGCCGACGAACTCGTCGGGCTTGACCCACCGGACCACCGGGTGGTGCCGGACGCTGGGCCGCAGGTACTGGGTGATCGTGAGCAGGTCGCAGCCGGCGTCGTGCAGCGCCTGCATGGCCTCCACGACCTCGTGCGGCTCCTCGCCCATGCCCAGGATCAGGTTGGACTTGGTCACCAGGCCGGCCTCGCGGGCGGCGGTGATCACCGACAGCGAGCGCTCGAACCGGAAGCCGGGGCGGATCCGCTTGAAGATCCGCGGCACGGTCTCGACGTTGTGCGCCAGCACCTCGGGGCGGGAGGAGAAGACCTCGGCCAGCTGGTCGGGCTCGGCGTTGAAGTCGGGGATGAGCAGCTCGACACCGCAGCCGGGGATCTGCTGGTGGATCTGCCGGACCGTCTCGGCGTACAGCCAGGCGCCGCCGTCGGGCAGGTCGTCGCGGGCGACCCCGGTGATGGTGGCGTAGCGCAGGCCCATCGAGACCACGCTCTCGGCGACCCGGCGCGGCTCGTCGGCGTCGAAGTCGGCGGGCTTGCCGGTGTCGATCTGGCAGAAGTCACACCGCCGGGTGCACTGGTCACCGCCGATGAGGAAGGTGGCCTCGCGGTCCTCCCAGCACTCGTAGATGTTGGGGCAGCCGGCCTCCTCGCAGACCGTGTGCAGCCCCTCGCGCTTCACCAGCGACTTGAGCTCGGTGTACTCCGGCCCCGTCTTCAGCTTCGTCTTGATCCACTCGGGCTTGCGCTCGATGGGTGTCTGGCTGTTGCGGACCTCCAGGCGCAGCATCTTGCGACCGGCCGGCTCGATCCTGGAGGACGCCGTCGGGGTCTCCGCGGGTACCTCCTCCATGCCCAGGCTCATGCCCAGCACGGTACTCCCGGCGATCACCGGGCCCGGGCCGCGGACGCGACACGGGGGCCCCGCCGGATCGGCGGAGCCCCCGTGTCGGGTCGTGCAGGTGTCAGCCCGCGGAGTCCTCGTCGGGGCGGGTGCCCCGGCTGGGCGCCGAGTTGCCGGCGCTGCCGGGGGCCTCGGTGAAGCTGTCCGGCGCGGCCGTGGCGACCGGGCTGTCCGGGTCGTTGGTGGTGCCGGTCGCGGTGGTCGGGCGGTCCTGGTTGCTGGGCTCGCCGGGGCCGGAGGCCGGCTCGGCCTCGAGCGCGCCGATGCCGCCCTCGACCGGACCGGAGTCCGAGGGAGCGGTCGTCGACGTGGACACCGTCTTGCCCTGGGCCTCGGGGCTCTCGGATCCGCCTGCGGGGGTGCTCGGGGAACTGGGCACGGGGTCCTCTCGGTAGCTGGGCACGGGGCCGTCGCCGGTCGGCGCGGGCATCCACTGGTCCTCGGGGGCGTTGCGGCGGATCAGGACGACGACGCCGGCGGCGACCGCGGCCAGCGCGGCCACCACCCACGGCCAGCGGCGCGGGGGCTGCTTCTCGATGCCCACGCTGCGCTTGACCGAGGTCAGGGCCGTCGCGGTGCGCTTGGCGGCCTGCTTGCGGGCCTTGGCGGTCGCCTTCTCCATCTCCGCGCGCCGCTTGGCTGCCTTCACGGCCAGCTTGTCGGCCTTCTTGCTGAGCTTCTCCGCCTTCTTACCCGCCGCGCTGGTGGTCGCGTCGGCGGCGGCCTTGAGGGCGGCGACCCGGACGGCAGCCTGCACCCGCGCGGCCTCCGCCGCGGCGGCGGCGTCCTTGCGGACCTTGTCGGTCTGCTTGGCGGTGGCCGCGCCCAGCGTCGCCGCGGTCGCGGCGAGGTCCGCGCTGCGGGAGTCGAGCTGGGCGCGGGCGGCCTCGACCTGGGCGGCGAGGTTGGCCCGCGCGCTGTCCAGCGCCGGGCCGGCCGCATCGCGGGCCGCGCTGATCCGGGGACCGGCGGCCTCGCGGGCCGCGGTGATCCGCGGGGCGGTCGCCGCCACCTGGGCGGCGAGGTTGGCCCGGGCGGCGTCCAGTGCCGGGCCGGCGGCCTCCCGGGCCGCCTCGATCCGCGGGGCGGCCGCGGCGACGGCGGTCTCCAGGTTGGCGCGGGCGGCCTTGGTGGCCGCCTCCAACCGGGGGGCGACGTCGGACCCGTAGGCCTTCTGCGCGGCCTCGATCCGCGGCGCGAGGCTCTTCTGGGCCGCCTCGATCCGCGGGACCAGGGTGTCGCGCGCGGCGTCCAGGCGCGGCACCAGGACCTCCCGTGCGGCGTCGAGCTGCGGTGCGATCGCGGCGACCGCCGCCTCCACCCGCGGGGCGACGTCGGCGGCGTACGTCTGCTGCGCGGCCTTGGCGGCGGCGGCGACCTGCGGACCCCACTGCTCCGCCGTCGCCTTGCGCGCCTCGGAGACCGCTGCGCCGATGTGGGCGAAGCCCTCCTGCAACTCGGCGCCGATGACTTCTTTCCGGCTCTTCCTGCGGAACACTCCAGCACCTCCGGTTGATCGCGTCGCGATCATCCTGCCCGCATCGCCTCCCGGGCACACCCCCAAGCCGGAATCCCCCGCGGCGGCGGGGCCGGTCGCTGGCTAGGTTCGGGCGGTGCAGCTACGGATCTTCACCGAGCCCCAGATGGGCGCCACCTACGACGACCTGCTCGCGGTCGCCCGGCGCACCGAGGAGACCGGCTTCGACGCCTTCTTCCGCTCCGACCACTACCTGACCATGGGCGGGGACGGGCTGCCCGGCCCGACCGACGCCTGGGTGACGCTGGCCGGGCTCGCCCGGGAGACCAGCCGCATCCGGCTCGGCACGCTGATGACCGCGGCCACCTTCCGGCTGCCCGGACCGCTGGCCATCACGGTGGCGCAGGTCGACCAGATGAGCGGCGGCCGGGTCGAGCTCGGCATCGGCTCCGGCTGGTTCGCCGAGGAGCACAGCGCCTACGGCATCCCGTTCCCCGAGCTCGGCGAGCGTTTCGACCGCTACGAGGAGCAGCTGGCGGTGATCACCGGGCTGTGGCGCACCCCGGTGGGGGAGACGTTCGACTTCGCCGGCACGCACTACCAGCTCAGCGGCTCACCGGCGCTGCCCAAGCCGGTGCAGCCCGGCGGCGTCCCGGTGCTGGTCGGCGGCAGCGGCCGGCGGCGCACGCCCCGGTTGGCCGCCCGGTACGCCGCGGAGTTCAACGTGCCCTTCGCCTCCGCGGAGGACAACGCACGGCTGTTCGCCGGGGTGCGCGAGGCCTGCGGGGAGGTCGGCCGCGACCCGGCCGGGCTGGTGTTCAGCTCGGCGCTGGTGCTGTGCGTGGGGCGGGACGACGCCGAGCTCCGGCGCCGGGCCGCGGCGATCGGCCGGGACGTCGACGAGCTGCGCCGCAACGGCGTCGCCGGCACGCCGGCGCAGGCGGTGGACACCCTGGGCCGCTACGCGGAGGCCGGCGCCAGCCGGGTGTACCTGCAGGTGCTCGACCTGGCCGACCTCGACCACCTGGACCTGGTGGCCGCCGAGGTCGCCCCGCAGCTGCGCTGACCCCGGGGGCCGGGTGCCGCGTCAGCACGGCACCCGGCGTCCGGCTCAGCCGAACTCGGCGTCCATCGGCTCGAGCACCGAGCGCGAGCTCAGCCAGGTGTTGGCGCGCGCGAGGTCGCTCTCGAAGTCCACCTCCACGGCGGAGAACCGGGAGATGTCCAGCGGGCGGAAGCGCACGCCGGCCTGCTGGATCGCGGTCTCCATGGCCCGCTCGAAGTAGTCGCTGTCCGCGCAGGCGGCGAGGTGCTCGACCAGCACCGGCTTGTCGGCCGCGGACACGTAGTTGATGCCCACGGCCTCGCCGAGCCCGCCGACGACGGTCTTGGACAGCTCGGCGACGTACCCCTCCTCGTCGAGGGTGTACTTCACCTCCTCCTCGGCCACGGTGGAGGTGTCGACGCAGACGAAGCTCTGGTCGGCGGCCACCAGCTCGAGCGTCTGGTCCAGCACGGCCGCGTCGAACACGACGTCGCCGTTGAGCCAGAGCACGCCACCGGGCGGGGAGGTGCGCAGCGCCCGCCACAGGCTCTTGGAGGTGTTGGTGCGCTCGAACTCCGGGTTGAAGGCGAACAGCAGGTCCGGCTGCGCACGCATGATCCGCTTGCTGCGGTAGCCGACCACCGCGGTGACCCGGGTGGCCGGGCCGAAGACCTCGCGGACGCCGTCCAGCTGCTGCTGCATGATGCTGCGGCCGTCCATCAGCTGGGTCAGCGGCTTGGGCAGCGACCGGCCCAGCCGGGTGCCCATCCCGGCGGCCAGGATCACCACCTGCGGTGCCGGGTGCGCCCGGGGGGTGAGTTCGACGGCGCACGTCTGACGGTCACGGGCGGCGGTCCTGATCGGCTCAGTTGTGCGCATGCTCAACTCCTCGGTGGATCTGCGGTGCAGGGGTGGGCCCGCCGGCGGTGGCCGGCGGGAAGAAGCGGGCGACGACCCGGTCGGTGGCGTGGCCGTCCTCCAGCGAGCAGAACGTCTGCTGGAACCGCTGGTAACGAACGGGGTCCTGCCCGTGTCCCCGGGCGAGGTCGGCCAGGGCGGCCAGGACCTCCGCGCCGGTGCTCAGCAGCGGGCCGGGCGCGATCGAGGCCAGGTCGACGTAGAAGCCCCGCAGGTCGTCGCGGTAGTGCTCGATGTCGTAGGTGAAGTGCAGGACGGGGCGCCCGGTCACCGCGAAGTCGAACATGGTGGAGCTGTAGTCGGTGAGCAGGACGTCGGCGGCGAGGTAGAGCACGCCGACGTCGGGCTCGTCGGAGACGTCGACCACCCGACCGCTGGGCAGCGCCAACCGGTCGGCGACCATCGTGTGCAGCCGGAGCAGCAGCACGTGGTCGGCCGGCAGACCACCGACGAGGTCGTCGAAGTCCGCCGGGAAGGCGTGGTCGGGCCGGCCCTCGGTCATCACCAGGTCGTCCCGCCAGGTCGGGGTGTACAGCACGGCCGTCTCCCCGTCGGCGATCCCGAGCCGCGCCCGGACCGCCGCGCGGACCCGGTCGCGGTCGGGGGCGCTGAGCACGTCGTTGCGCGGGTAGCCCGTCTCGTGCACCGGCCCGGTGTAGCCGAAGGCGCTGCGCAGCCGGGGCGTGCTGGCCGCGTTCGGGGACAGCAGGTGGTCCCAGCGGGCGACGTCCCGGTCCAGCGCGGTCAGCAGGCCGCCGGTCGGGGCGCTGACGTCGCGGTGCATCCGCTTCAGGGGCGTGCCGTGCCAGGTCTGCAGGTACGTCGTCCCCGGTGACTTGTCCCAGTCCAGCGAGATGCCGTTGTTGGCCACGACGACGTCGGCCGCCTCGAGGGCCGCCCGGCCCGCCGGGCTGCCGTACACCGCGGTCGCCACGCCCGCCGGGAAGTCGCCGCGCCGGTCCTCGCGGACCAGCCAGGTGTGGGAGAACTCCTCGCCCCTGTCCTGCAGCGCCTCGAAGATCGCGCGCGGGCTGTCCGAGTACCGGCCGGAGAAGCTGCTCCAGACGACCGCCGTCACCTCGGGGTCCGCGCGGGCGCGGGCCGCCGGGCCGGAGGAGCGGGACGGCAGGGACGATGGGGCATCGGGCCTCCTCCAGGGAGCGGTCGAGGTGCTGGGTCAGGGGGCGGTGCGGGTCGTGCAGGCAGCCGGGCGACGCGGTGGGGTCGTCGGCTCGAGCGGTGCGTCCCGGCGTCGGGAGCACGGCCGTGCAGCTGCCCGCCAGGCGGAACGGTACCGACCTCAGGTGTCCACGAGGTCACGGTCAGCCCACGGCGAGCTGGATCGGCATCGCCGGGACGGAGAGCCTCTCCTGGCTGAAGCGGCTGCTGCCCGGCGGCTCGGCCACCGAGCTGGTGATCGACGCCTGGAACGGCGGCGTTCCCGTGGCCGACTCGCTGCTGCTGCTGCTCCCGACCTTCGGCTGGGTCGTCGTCTCGGTCGCGCTCGCCGCGAGGTTCTTCCGCTGGGAGCCACGCCGGTGACCGGTCCGAGCGGGCAGGACCTGCTGCTCGTCGACGACCTGGTGCTGCTGCTGATGGACGACGACGGCGCCTCGGTGCAGAGCGCCGGGACCCTGCACCACACGGCAACGCGGGCGCAGGAGCTGGAACGCGGCCAGTGGGGCGCCGCGGCGGTCGACACTGGAGTGGCACGGACCGCGGCGGGGATCGCCGCCTCCAGCGCCGCCGCGGCCATCAGCGTCTCGACCGCCACCAGGTGAGCGCACCCGGCCCCGAGTCGGCGTCGGTCACGGCGGCCCGGCAGCTCGCCGCGGACTCCCAGGATCCCGGGCGGTGGGTCCGCCGACTGCCCGAGGGCCAGCTCGCGCGGCGTCGTCCCCGTGCGACCGAGGCGAGGACGGTGAGGCAGACCGCCATCCGTCCGCTCGGGCGGCCGCCGCCCGACCACGTCGACGTGACGGGGTCCGCGAACGACCCGACCGTGTCCCAGTGGAGGCTCAGCCGGGTTCGTCCCGTACCGGACGAGGGTCCGGGACGGGAGTCGGATCCCCCCGGTGCTGGGGCACCTGCGTGAGGCATCCGTAGCGACCAGCAGCGGACCTACGGGTTTCCTACCGACGCGAACGTGCCGCCGTCGACGCGAGCCTGATGGGCATGAACACGACCAGCCGAGTGGAACAGCCCGTGGAGTGCGAGGCGCGGCCACGGGCGGTGTCCGGCAGCGAGATCCCGACCGTGGTCGGCCGTCGCGCGGTCCGCTGCGCAGCGTCCGTGAGATCGCTCAGGTGGGCCCTCGCGTTCTACGGAGGCTTCTGCTCCATCCCCGTCGGGATGGCCGCGGCCACCTGGTTCGGGGAGTGATCCCGGACTGCTCACCCCATCGACGCGGGCGCCCCCGCGCATCCCCGGCAACGAGGAGGAGCACCGTGAAGGTGTTCGTCATCGGGATCAGCGGCGCGGTCGGCGGACTGCTGGCAGAGGAGCTGACCGGCCGTGGAGACGTCGTCTCGGGACTCGTTCGCCGGGACGACCAGCGCGCCGCCCTCGCGTCGCGGCACATCGAGGCGCGCGTCGGTGACATCGGGGTCATGACCGCCGATCAACTGGTGCCTCTGCTCAGCGGGTTCGACGCGGTGGTGTACAGCGCAGGCTCGAACGGCGGGAGCCGGGCGGTCACGGATGCCGTCGACGGCGAGGGTGTGGTGCGGACGCTCGAGGCCGCCGGTCGCGCCGGCGTGACCCGGTTCGTGCTGGTCTCCGTGCTGCCCGAAGCCGGCCGCGAGCTGCACCTCGACGACGACCACGAGCACTACTTCGCGGTGAAGAAGCTCACCGATGTCGCGGTCAGCCTGAGTGACCTCGACTGGCTGGTCCTCCGGCCCTCGATGCTCGTCGACCGCCCCGGTACCGGACGGGTCGCCCTCGGCCCCGCCCAGCCGCACGACGAGATCCCGCGCGAGGACGTCGCCGCCACCCTGGCCGAGCTCCTGCACGAACCCCGGATCCGCCGGCAGGTCCTCGAGCTCAACGCGGGCGAGACCCCGACGGCGCTCGCCGTACGGGCGCGCATCCGATGAGATCGACGCGCTGGACGGACCGTTGGGCGGCACCGGCCTGTCCGGTCAGGGGAGCTGCAGCTCCCTGAGCTGCCGGCGGGAGGTGATGCCCGCCTTCCGGAAGATGTTGCGCAGGTGGGCCTCGATGGTGCGCGGGCTCAGGAACAACTGCGCACCGACCTCCCGGGACGTGGCGCCGGTGGCCACCAGCCGCGCGATGTGGAGCTCCTGGGCGGTGAGCGCATCGGTCGGCCGAGCGGTCCGGGTGCGCGGGTGCTCGCCGGTGGCGCGCAGCTCGCGGGCGGCGCGGGCGGCGAAGGCCTCCGCGCCCATCTCCGAGAGCATCGCGTGAGCGGTCCGCAGCTGGTCACGGGCGTCCTGGCGACGGCCCTCCCGGCGCAGCCACTCGCCGTAGACGAGGTGCGTGCGGGCGAGGTGGGTGGCGATCCGGCAGCCCCGGAGCTGCTCGATGGCCTCGCGGTAGTGCTCCTCGGCGACCGGCCCTGCGCTGATCATGGCGCGCGACCGCGCTTCCAGCCCGAGCGCCCACGGGGTGCCGCTGGCGCGGGCCCGCGTGCCGAGCTGCTCCACTGCAGCGGCCGCGCGCTCCGGCCGGCCGGAGCGGACGGCCGCCTCGACCAGCTCGGGGAGGGCCAGGTTGCTGTTCGCCAGCTCGGAGGAGGCGGACGCCAGTGCCGCGGCCTCCTCAGCCGCCGGGTGGTCGCCCAGGCCGTTGTGGAGCACCGCCAGCGCGTACTGCGCGATCGTGACCTCGGCGCCGTCCGCGGATCCGCCGGCCGCCTGGACGGTGGACGCGTGCAGCTGCCGGGTCTCGGCTCCACGGCCGCACCACGCGGCCAGGACGAGCTGGGCGTTGCGCAGGGGGCGCGCTCCGGTCACCCGGGTGATCGCGGTGCTCTCGGCTGCCAGCTCGGCGGCGTGGGTGAGCTCGCCGGCGAGCAGCAGGGTGACGGACAGGGCGGTGAGTGCGGCAGGCAGCGCGGACAGCGCGCCCGCCTCGCGGGTGAGCCGGACGTGGCGGTCGACCAGCACGAGGGCCAGCTCGTCGTCGTAGAGCCCCACTGCGGTGCGGCTGGCCAGCCAGAGCCAGCTGTCGTCCCCGTACCGGCCGGGCCCTGCGGTCTCCTGGCTCCGGAATGCCTCCAGCGCCCGGCGGAGTCCGGGCACGCCCGACCCGTACCCCCGGGTGTACGTCGCGACCAGCCCGTCGAGCAGGAGGTCCACCGTCCCTGCCGGTCCCGGCGGTGCGGGTGCGGCGCGAGCGGCCGTTGCGACATCGAGCACGCTGCGGCTGCGGCCCGAGCCGCCGATCACCAGCGCCGCGTCGAGCGCGTGCAGGTACGTCTCCCGGGCCAGCGCGGCGTCCAGCGGCGCGAGAGCCGCGGCGGCGTCCAGCAGCATCCCGGACACGCCGTCGGCACGCGTCAGCTGGAAGTCGACCCGGGCGCGCAGCAGCTGCAGGCGGGCGCGTTGCCGGGCGTCCAGCGGTCCGGCCGCAGCCACGGTCAGCAGCTCGAGGGCGGCCTCGGACGCGCCGGCCTGGTGCTTGACCTGCGCAGCCTCCAGCGCCCGCCCGGCACGGCGGGCGGGCTCGGGGGTCAGCTCGGCCGCCCGCTGCAGGAACGCGCCTGCAGCGGCCGACCCGCCGCGGGCGCGGGCCCGGTCGGCCGAGAGCTCCAGCTCGGCGGCGACCTCCTCGTCGGTGCCCGAGAGGGCCTGCGCGCGGTGCCAGGCGCGGCGGTCGGGATCGACCTGCGGATCGGTCGCGGCGGCCAGCGCACCGTGCGCGCGACGGCGGTCCGGCGGGGTGGCCGCCCGGTAGACCGCCGAGCGCACCAGGGGATGACGGAACCGCACCCGGGTGCCGATCTCCACCAGACCGGCGGCCTCCGCGGGTGCGGCCGTCTCGCGGTCGACCCCCAGGTGATCGGCGGCGCGCCACAGCAGCGCCGGGTCGCCGGTCGGCTCCGCCGCAGCGACCAGGAGCAGCAGCTGCGTCTCCACCGGCAGGCTGCCCGAGCGGCGCTGGTAGACGTCCTCGATGCGCCGCGGGACGCTCAGCACGTCCGGTAGCTCGAACCCGCCGGCCAGCTGCGAAGGCTGCGCGCCTCGGGGCAGTTCCAGCAGTGCCAGGGGATTGCCGCGTGCCTCGGCGACGATCCGATCGCAGACGTCGTCGTCCAGCGGAGTGGGCACCTCCGCGGCCAGCAGCGTCCGCGCGTCCGCCTCGGTGAGCCCGTCCAGGCGCAGCTCGGGCAACCCGGCGAACGGGTCGACGTCGCTCCCCGTGGGGTCGCGCAGGGCGAACACCAGCGCCACCCGTTCGGCCGCCACCCGCCGCGCCACGAACGCCAGGACCTGCGCGGACGCCTGGTCCAGCCACTGCCCGTCGTCGACAAGGCACAGCAGCGGGGCCTCCTCGGCGACCTCCGCGAGCACGTTGAGAGCTGCCAGCCCGACCAGGAACCGGTCCGGTGCAGGACCGCCACGCAGCCCGAACGCGACGCCGAGGGCGGCCTGCTGCGGGGCCGGCAGCGCATCCAGGTGGTCCAGCAGCGGCGCGCACAGCTGGTGCAGGCCCGAGAACGCGAACTGCGTCTCCGACTCCACCCCGACCGAGCGCCGCACCCGGAAGTCCGACGACAGGGCGGTCCGACGGACGTGCTCCAGCAGCGCCGTCTTCCCGATGCCCGCCTCGCCGCGGACCACGAGCGCTCCGCTGCGACCGGCGCGGGCGCTGGCGAGGAGCTGGTCGGCTGCCGCGCGCTCCGCGTGCCGGCCCACGAGGTCTGCCAGGTCCGCTCCTCGTCCGGGTCCGCCCGTGCTCGTGGCCGTCAGCCTAGGCGGTCTGCGCCCGTGCGCACCGCGATGACCAGCCAGCTCTCCACGTGCCCGGGATCCGGACGGCGCGGCGAGCCGGCCGTCCCACGGTCACCACGGCAAACGGCTACGTGGCTTCCACCGACGCGAAGGTGCCGTCTGCGCTGCGATGGTGGCGCCACGACGACGAAGGACGCCCAGATGACCGTGCACCTCAACCACCCCGACGGCCTGCTCCAGCAGACCGAGTACGCGCCCGTCGCCCTGGCGGCGGGTTCGCTCCTCCTCCTGCTCGCCGGGCAGGCGGCAGTGACCCCTGCGGGCGAACCGACCTCGGCAGACCTCACGGGTCAGGTCCACTCCGCGCTGCAGAACGTCGCCACGGGGGTCAGAGGCGCAGGAGGCGACGTCCGGGACGTCGCACGACTGACCTTCTACGTCGTCGGCTGGACGCCTGGGATGGCGAGCGAGCTGCTGGCGGGGACCTCGCGCGCTCAGGAGTCCGACGGCTTCACCTCCCCGTTGCCACCCATCACCGTCATCGGCGTCCAGGCCCTGTGGACGCCCGACCTCCTCGTCGAGATCGAGGCCACCGCCGTCCTGACCTGATCGCCCGGGACCGATCTCGTGCGGCTGGGTCCAACACGGGGCTCACCGCCGTCGATGCACCGGTTGCCGTCGCTGCCGCGGAAGGGGTCGATGAGGTGGGAGACGTGTCGGATGCCTTCCTGCTCAGCCTGGCCGGGATCTCCGCGACCCTGCTGGGCACGTTCACCCTCGGGGTGTTCTTCTACCTCGACTCCTCGCGGCACCACGAGCGCGGGACCGGCGCGGCCGCAGACCGCTACATGCGGTCCGGCGCCCGGTGGGTCTTCGCGGCCTACAGCCTCCCGCTGTTCGTGCCGCTCGTGGTCGCTGGAGTGGGGCCCCGGTGGGCGGCGGCGTCCTTCGCACTGCTGGGCACGGCGCTCGTCGCGGCGACCGTCGACACCTCCCGCCGGATCACGGCCAAGGGGGCGACGCACATGTCGCCGTCCGTCACCGTGAACGAGATCGCGACGACCGTCCTGGTCCTCCTGCTGGTCGCCCTGCCGTGGGCCGCCGGCGGGTGGCTGCCGCGTCCGTCGGCATTCGTCCCGTCGCTGCTGATCGCGCTCGTCGCCGCCTTCACCAGCACGGCGACGTTCGTCATGTACTCCTTCGACCGCGCCGATGACGAGGCGGCGGACACGGCGGAGCGACGGTCCACCGAGGCCGGGTGAGGGACGCCGGCCGGGACGGCAGTGGGGGCGGCGCTCCCGTGGCCACCCGCAGGTGACCTGACCGAGCGGGCGGGTCATCCGCTCGCCCTGGCCTCGATCAGGTCGAGGTCGCGCACGGCGTAGCGGTGGTGCTCCCACTCCTCCTCGAGGATCACGTGCACGCAGCTGAGGGTGGTCTCCGGGTACGCCGGGCTCCACGGATTCGCATGCTGCGCCGCCAGGTCGCCGGGGGTGACGGTCGCGAGGAAGTCCCGCACCATCGCCAGACGAGTGGCCCGGACGTCCACGACCTCCTCGTACGGAGGGGTGCCCGGAGTGAACATCGACGTGTCGAGCCCGTCCTCACCGCCGCTCGTCTGGCCGATCGGGCTGAACGGCTCGTCGATGCCCAGCACCGCCCGGCCCAGCCAGGCATCGGTGGCCAGGACCAGGTGACGCAGCGTCTGCGAGAACGACCACTCACCGTCGACGGAGACGTCGACCGTGCCGGGTGGCATCGCGCCGACGCGCTCCAGCGTGGCGGCCCACGTGCTCTCGAGCGCGGCCCATGCCGCACGCAGGTCGCCCGGGTCCTCGGCCCGCCGCTGGCCGCGTCCGGGGAAGCGACGGTTCAGTTCGGCCTCGACGAAGGGCGCGACGTCCACGCCGTTGACGATCAGCACGCCATCGCCGCCGGTGAGCCAGGGCGCGTCGATGTCTGCGCTGTCCACCGTGACCCCGCGCATGACAGCAGCCGACAGGTCGCACCCGACGAATCGGGCCCCCCGCAGGTCGGCTTTGACGAACTCTGCGCCCTTCAGGTCCTCCGATCGGCCGGACGTCGCCATGACCTCTCCTCGTCGGGCTCCGTTCGTGCCGGTTCGTCGACCACCCACTGGTCGAGCGCCACGGGACTCCGAGTCGGCCCCTGGCCAGGAGGTGAGCTGGGCCAGTCTCGCAGGAACCAACGCAGCTGGGGCTCGGGGCGGCCGGAAGGCGTCGGTCCGGGGCCGGACGGCGGCCGTGGCCGGCCGACGCGCACGGGAAAGTGGCTGCGGCCGTGGTGAGCAGGAAGACCTTCCCGCCGAGCTCGAACACGTACCCGTCCGGGCCGACGGGGTGCTCCCAGGCGCTCGACGCCAGCTCCACGGCGGTCGGCTCCGCGAGGTCGAGCAGCGTCTCGTCGTCCGGCGCCCCGCGCCACATCGGCGGCCGCTGGGATCCACCTCCTCGCCGGCCCGTCCAGGCGGTTTCTGCGCGGCAGTTCTCAGGACTGCTCGGCCGCGGTGCTCCCTTCCGCAGCACGGACCAGCAACGAGTGCAGCGTCGCCAGCTCCGTCTCGGAGAGCCCGCCGAGCGACTCCTCGAGCACGCCGTCGACGATCGCGGCCCCTTCGGTGCGGACGCGGTCGCCGGTGGCGGTGAGCCGGTGCTGGACCTTGCGACCGGGGCCGGCGACGCGTTCCAGCAGGTCCCGCTCGACCATCCGCCTGGCCAGCTCGCCCATGGACTGGTCGGTCTGGAAGGTCAGCACGGCGAGTTCGTGCACGGAGGCGTCCGGGTTCGCGTGCAGGTGGCGGAGCACGTCCCACTGGACGAGCGAGAGCCCGAGGGCGGCCAGGCGCCTGTTGGCCTCGCGGTGGTGGCGCCACTGCAGGCGCTTCACGGCCAGGCCGACGTCCTGCAGCGAGATGCCCATGCCAGCAGCCTATGCCACTGGGCAAGGGACCTTGTACAAGGTTCCTTGTATTATCACGACCGCGGCCCCAGCGAGGACGCCGTCAGCCCCGTACCGATCGAGGAGCCCGCATGACCAGCACCCACCGCCTCACCGTCGCCCTCGCCGCAGGCGACACGACCGTGGACGTCTCGCTCTCCGAGCAGGGTGCGGGCCACCCCGTCCTGCTGCTGCACGGCGGGGGCGGCCCGTTGACCGTGACGCCGTGGGCGGAGCGGCTCGCCGGGGCGCGGCCGGCACGCGTGCTCACCCCGGTCCACCCGGGCTTCGCGGGTACTCCCCGGCTGGCCGAGCTGGACAGCATCCGCGGCCTGGCGGCCGTCTACGTCGCCCTGCTCGACGCCCTGGACCTGCGGGACGTCACGGTCGTCGGCAACTCCATCGGCGGCTGGGTCGCCGCGGAGATGGCGGTGCTCGGGTCGGCGCGGGTCAGCAGCTACGTGCTGGTCGACGCCGTGGGCATCGAGGTCCCCGGCCACCCGGTCGCCGACTTCTTCGCCCTCACCCCGGCCGAGGTCGCCCAGCGGTCCTACGCCGACCCCGCCCGCTACGGCGTCGACCCGGCCGCGCTGCCCCCGGAGGTCCGCGCGGCCCTGGCCGGGAACCGCGTCGCTCTCCAGGTGTACGGCGGTGTCTCGATGACCGACCCGACCCTGGCCGCCCGGCTCGGCACCGTCACGGCACCCGTCGCCGTCGTCTGGGGCGAGGCCGACCGCATCGGCGATCCCGACTTCGGTCGGGCCTACGCCGCCGCGGTGCCCGGCGCGACGTTCGTCCTGCTGCCCGGTGCGGGGCACCTGCCCCAGATCGAGGCCCCCGACGCCCTGATCGACGTCGTGTGGGACGTCGCCGACGCGCATGCCGCGTCCCGGCCGTCCGCGTGACGAGGTCGTAGGCGACCGACAGCCGCAGCGACCGGACCCGGGACGGTGGGGTCCGGGCGGTCGTGTTGTGCGTCCGGACACCCGGCGGAATGCTCGTGCGTGCCAGACCGGTTCCCCAGGCGGCGGGAACTCCTGCCGGACCCCGAAGACCTGAACCGATGAACCCGGAGCCCACCGTGCGCACGCGCCTGTCCGTGACCGTTGCCCTCACCGCCGCCCTGCTGCTGACCTCCTGCGGCGGCGACTCCGACGACGCGGGCGGCAGCGCCGGCGGCTCGGACGACGTGCTGCGCGTCGCGACCGAGGGCACCTACGCGCCGTTCTCCTTCCACGACCCGGACAGCAACGAGCTCACCGGCTACGACGTCGAGGTGGCCCAGGCCGTCGGCGACGAGCTGGGCATGGACGTGGAGTTCAGCGAGACGCAGTTCGACGCGATCTTCGCCGGCCTCGAGGCCGACCGGTACGACGTCATCGCCAACCAGATCGGCGTCAACCCCGAGCGCCAGGCGAAGTACCTGTTCTCCACGCCGTACACCGTCTCGAACGGCGTCGTCATCACGCGGGCCGACGACACGAGCATCACCTCGCTGGCCGACGTCGCGGGCAAGCGCAGCGCGCAGTCGACCACCAGCAACTTCGCGCAGGTCGCCACCGACGCCGGCGCGCAGATCGAGGCCGTCGAGGGCTTCACCCAGGCCATCACCCTGCTCAAGCAGTCGCGCGTCGACGTCACGATCAACGACAGCCTGGCCTTCCTGGAGTACCAGAAGTCGACCGGTGACCAGGACGTGAAGATCGCCGCCGAGATCGACGACCCGAGCGAGTCGGCGTTCGCCTTCCGCAAGGACAGCGCCGACCTGCAGACCCAGGTGGACGGCGCCCTGGAGACGCTGCGTGCCGACGGCACGCTGGCCGAGATCTCGGAGAAGTACTTCGGCGAGGACGTCAGCGGGGAGTGAACGCGATCGACTGGGACCTCGTCCGCAGCAGCCTCGGCCCGCTCTTCCAGGGGCTGCTGCGGGGCACGCTGCCGCTGACCGCGGTGAGCTTCGCGCTGGGGCTGGCCATCGCCCTGCTGGTCGCGCTGATGCGCCTGTCGGGCAACCGGCTGGTGTCGGGGCTCGCCCGGTTCTACGTCTCGGTCATCCGCGGCACGCCGCTGCTGCTCCAGCTGTTCATCGTCTTCTACGGGCTGCCCTCGTTCGGCGTCACCCTCGACCCGTGGCCCAGCGCGATCATCGCGCTGTCGCTCAACGTCGGGGGCTACGCCTCCGAGGCCATCCGGGGGGCGATCCTCGCGGTGCCGCGCGGGCAGTGGGAGGCGGCGATGACCGTCGGGATGGGCCGGGTCACGACGCTGCGCCGGGTGGTCCTGCCGCAGGCGTCCCGCATCGCTGTCCCGCCGTTGAGCAACACCCTCATCTCGCTGGTCAAGGACACCTCGCTCGTCTCGGTCGTCCTGGTCACGGAGCTGCTGCGCGAGGCCCAGGTGATCGCCGGACAGAGCTTCGAGTTCTTCACCCTCTACGGCGTCGCCGCCGTCTACTACTGGATGGTGTGCCTCGTGCTCTCCTTCGGGCAGACCCGCCTGGAGACCCGGCTGTCCCGGTACGTGGCCGCATGACCGCCCCGCTGCTGGAGGCCCGCGGGCTGGTCAAGTCCTTCGGGGAGAACCGGGTGCTGCGCGGCATCGACGTCGCGGTGCCGGCCGGGTCGGTCACCTGCCTCATCGGGCCGTCGGGCTCGGGCAAGACGACGGTGCTGCGCAGCCTCAACGGGCTGGAGACGCCGGAGTCCGGCACGGTGCGGGTCGGCGATGTCGAGCTGGACTGGTCGACCCGGCCCGACACCCGCGCGGTGTCCCGGCTGCGCGGGCAGAGCGGCATGGTGTTCCAGTCGCACAACCTCTTCCCGCACCTCACCGTGCTGGACAACGTGACCTCCGGGCCGGTGTTCGCCCAGGGCCGGCCGCGCGCTCAGGCGCAGGAGGAGGCCCGGGAGCTGCTGGCCCGCGTGGGCCTCGCGGACAAGGCCGATTCCTACCCGGTGCAGCTGTCCGGCGGGCAGCAGCAGCGCGTCGGCATCGCCCGCGCACTGGCCACCCGGCCGCAGGTGGTGCTGTTCGACGAGCCGACCAGCGCCCTCGACCCCGAGCTGGTCGGCGAGGTGCTGCGGGTGATGCAGTCGCTGGCCGCCGACGGCTGGACGATGGTCGTGGTCACCCACGAGATGCGGTTCGCCCGCCAGGTGGCCGACCAGGTGCTGTTCCTCGACGGCGGCGTGGTGGTGGAGCAGGGCCCGCCGTCCGAGGTGCTCGTGGAGCCGCGCGAGGCCCGCACCCGGCAGTTCCTGCAGCGGCTGCTCGACCCCCTGTAGCCACGGGCCGCACCAGCCGACCGGGAGCCGGTCAGCTGCTGGACGTGCTGACGGCCTCGGTGGCCAGGTCGTCCTGCGAGGCCGCCCAGGAGGCGAGCAGCCTCAGTGCGTCGGCGGTGGGCGTGCCCGGAGGAGCCGAGTAGACGTTGAGCTGCAGGCCCGGTGACGAGCTGAGCTCCATGCCCTCGAAGTCCAGGTCCAGCTGCCCGACCTCGGGGTGGCGCAGCCGCTTCTGCCCGCTGCGGTGGAACGTCACGTCGTGGGACGCCCAGCGCTGGCGGAACAGCTCCGAGCGGGTGGACAGCTTGCCGACCAGCTCGATCAGCGCCTTGTCGTGCGGGTTCCGGCCGGCCTCCAGCCGGAGCATCGCCGCGGCGTCGTTGGCGATCCGGTCGTAGTCGACGAAGAAGTCCCGCGCGGCGGGGTCCAGGTAGACGAACCGGGTGGTGTTGGCCGGACGGCGGGGGTCGGCGAGCACCGGTGAGTACAGCGCCCGCGCCAACTGGTTCATCGCCACGATGTCGTGCCGGCCGTTGCGCACCCACGCCGGTGCGTCGGTCATGGCGTCGAGCACGTGCTGGACGGCGGGCCGGACGGTGGTCGCGGGCCGCTTCCGGGGGGTGGTGGAGTGGCCGCTCGCCCGGGCGAGGGAGAAGAGGTGGGTGCGTTCGGCCTCGTCCAGCCGCAGCGCCCCGGCCAGGGAGTTGAGCACGCTCTCCGAGGCGCCGGCAAGGCTGCCGCGCTCCATCCGGACGTAGTAGTCCACCGAGACGCCGGCGAGCAGCGCCACCTCCTCGCGGCGCAGGCCCTTGACCCGGCGGTTGCCGCCGTAGGCCGGCAGCCCGGCCTGCTCCGGGGTGATCCGCGCCCGTCGGGTGCTCAGGAAGTCGCGGATCTCCGCGCTCAGGTCGGTGCTGCTCACGGATCCACGGTAGGCAGCCGCCGGTGCTGGTGGGAGGCACTGCCAGTACCCGGGACGACCGTCACTCCTGGCGCGGACGCGCAGCCGACCAGAGGCGTCCACCGGCGGAACGGTGCCGCCGTCGACCGGCCGGACGCCCGGGTGAGCGCGTGAGCGCCGAGGGAGGTACTGGCAGTGCCCTGTTCGACAGCCACTGCCAGCCGGCCGGAACGGCGCCGAGCATGGAGTCCATGAGCAGCTCCGCCTTCACCCTGAACAACGGCGTCGAGATCCCCGCGGTCGGCTTCGGGGTCTTCCAGACACCGCCCGACGAGACCGTCGCGGCCGTGCAGACCGCGCTCGAGGTCGGCTACCGGCACATCGACACCGCAGCCGCCTACGGCAACGAGCGCGAGGTCGGCGAGGCCGTCCGGCGCTCCGGCCTCGACCGGTCCGAGGTGTTCGTCGAGACGAAGGTCTGGGTCACCGACTACGGCTACGACACCACGCTGCACGCCTTCGACAAGAGCGCCGGCAAGCTGGGCATCGACCAGATCGACCTGCTGATCCTGCACCAGCCGCTGCCGACGGAGTTCGAGCTGACCCTGGACGCCTACCGGGCGCTGGAGCAGCTGCTGGCCGACGGCCGGGTGCGCGCGATCGGCGTCAGCAACTTCATGCCCGACCACCTGACCCGGCTGCTGGCCGAGACCTCGGTCGTCCCGGCGGTGAACCAGATCGAGGTGCACCCCTACTTCCGGCAGCCCGAGCTGCTGGCGGCCGACGCCGAGCACGGGATCCTGTCCCAGGCGTGGTCGCCGATCGGCGGCATCACCTTCTACCGCGACGGCTCGCACGGCAGCACCCTGGCCGACCCCACCATCGGGGCGATCGCCGCGGCCCACGGCAGGACGCTCGCGCAGGTGATGCTCCGCTGGCACGTCCAGCAGGGCCGCCAGGTGATCCCGAAGTCGGTCACCCCGTCGCGCATCGCCGAGAACCTCGATGTCCTCGACTTCCAGCTGACCGGCGACCAGCTCGCCGCGATCGACGCGCTGGACACCGGGGTCCGCGGCGGCCCGGATCCGGCCGACATCACCCGCGAGACCTTCGGCCTCGAGATCCCCGAAGCCTGACCACCCCCACGCGAGAGACCCACAGGAAGGCACGAGATCGTGCGAGCAACAGTCATGTACGGCGCCGGCGACGTCCGGGTGGAGCAGCTGCCCGACCCGGCGATCGAGCTCCCCACCGACGCGGTCGTCCGGGTGGTGCGGGCCTGCGTCTGCGGCAGCGACCTCCACCCCTACCACTCCATGCCCGCCTCGGAGCAGGGGACGCCGATGGGCCACGAGTTCGTCGGCGTCGTCGAGGAGGTCGGCTCGGACGTCGTGAAGGTGAAGCCCGGTGACCTGGTCATCGCCCCGTTCGCGTACTTCGACGGCACCTGCGAGTTCTGCCGGGAGGGACTGACCACCTCCTGCCTGCACGGCGGCTTCTTCTCCACCGCGCAGGCCGAGGCCGTGCGGGTGCCGCAGGCCGACGGCACGCTCGTGGTGGCGCCGGTCGGCGAGGACTCCGCCCTGCTGCCCTCGCTGCTGACGCTGTCCGACGTCCTCATCACCGGGTATCACGCGGCCGTCATGGGCCAGGTCTCGGCCGGGAGCTCCGTGACGGTCATCGGGGACGGCGCGGTGGGGCTGCTGGCGGTGCTGTCCGCCAAGCGGCTGGGCGCCGAGCAGATCATCCTCATGGGCCGCCACCGGGCGCGCACCGACCTGGGGCGCGAGTTCGGCGCCACCGACGTCGTCGCCGAGCGGGCCGATGAGGGCATCGCGAGGGTGCTGGAGCTCACCGGCGGCCGCGGCACGCACGCCGTCCTGGAGTGCGTCGGGCACCGGCCGGCCTATGACCAGGCCGTCGGGACCGTGCGCGCCGGCGGCGTCATCAGCCGGGTCGGCGTCCCGCAGTACGAGGAGGCGCCGATCGGCTTCGGCAGCCTCTTCGGCCGCAACGTCCGCCTGGCCGGCGGCCCGGGCGCGCAACGCGCGCACATCGAGGAGCTGCTGCCCGACGTGCTCGAGGGGCGCATCGAGCCGGGCCGGGTGTTCGACCGCACCGTGGCCCTGGACGACACCCCGGCCGGCTACACCGCCATGGACGAGCGCACCGCGCTCAAGGTCCTCGTCCGTCCCTGACAGGAAGGCACTGACATGGAGATCCTCACCAGGCAGCCGTCGGTCGCGGGACCGGCCGAGTGGTTCACCGGCGTCGTCCACTTCGACGTCATCGCGCCGGGTACCGAGTCCCGGGGCAAGGTCAACGCCGTGCACTTCGCCCCCGGGGCCCGCACCGCGTGGCACCGGCACGCCAACGGCCAGACGCTGCACGTCACCGAGGGGGTCGGCCTGACCGGCACCCGGGACGGCGGGGTCGTGACGATCCGCCCGGGCGACACCGTGTGGTGCCCGCCGGGGGAGTGGCACTGGCACGGCGCCGCCCCGCAGCAGTTCATGACGCACCTGGCCATCTGGGACGGCCTCGCCGAGGGGCAGGACGGCCCGGAGACCGAGTGGGCCGAGCACGTCACGGACGCCGAGTACGGACAGGCGCCCGCCTGATCCGACGACGACCCGCCGCGCCGTCGGCCACCTGGGTGCACGGCGCCCCGGTGGCCGACGGCTCCGCCGCGGGGGCTCAGCCGGTGAACTCGTCGACGCCGATCATGACCAGGCCGCCCGCCGCCGGGTGCCCGTGGCCGCGGGCGGCAGCCGGCGTCACCGCGGAGTGGCGGGGACCCGGCGGCCTTCCCGGCGGCTCGCGGAGACGCGTAGGCAGCGCGGGTCGTCACGCCGGTTGCTGGCGGCGCACCATCTCGGCGATCCACACCGGTGCGAAGGGCGACGTGCAGCCGGGGGGCGTCGGGTAGTCCTCGAGCACGTGCAGCCGCTCGCCGATGTCGATGGCCCGGGCGCGCTGCTCGGGGTGCTCGATGCCGATCTGCGCGAGGCAGTGGTTCATCGCCCACTGCAGGCGGTCCGGGGCGTCGGCCAGCTGCGTCTCGATGACGTCGAGGAGGCCGGGGAGGTCGAGCCCGTCGGGCCGCTTCGCCACCCGTTCGGTGGTCAGCGCCCACCCGGCGCTGGCGACCGCCGGGTCGGGGTCGGCGGACCAGGCCACCCGCAGCTCCTCGGCGTGGCCGTTCTTCTTCACCACGTAGTTGACCAGCCAGTCCTGCACCTTCGGCGTGCGGGCCTCGTGCAGCATGGTGTCCAGCTCGTCCCGGGAGAACGCCTTCGGGCGGCAGACCAGCAGTGCGAGCAGGCGGGCGGCGCTGTCGCCGGTCGCCCACAGCTGCCGGGCGAGGTCCTGCTGGGTCTTGAGGCGCTTGGCGAGCTCGCGCAGCCTGCCGAGGTTCACGCCGTGGTCGTCACCGTGACGGGCGTTCACCTCACGGACGGCGGGGTCGTCGAGTGCGGCCAGCTCGGCCATCACCTCGGCCATCGACGTCTCGACCTGCATCGCCTGCGCCATCCACGTCCCCTTCGTGCGGCGTGCACCGAGCCCGGCGCTCCGACTCCACCGGGAGGCGTCCGCCGACGTCGACGGACGCGCGCCTCATGGTGCAGCCGCCGCATCGTCACGTCGAGGCCCACCTGGAGCGGCCTCTTCTATTTACAACCGTTTAGCCATGCTTTAGCTTTACGGGTGTAAAGCCATATCGAGGCCCACCCGCACCCAGGAGCCACCATGACCCGCAGCGCCATGACAGCGGCCGTCCCGGCCACGGGGACCACGATCACCGAGGTCGTGCTCCCCGGCATCGTCGGGCCCGAGGGGTTCCAGCTGCGCCAGCGCACGCTGCCGGCGCCGTCGCGCGGGCAGGTCGTGGTGGCGGTGGAGGCCAGCGGCATCTCCTACGCCGAGCACGCCATGCGCCTGGGCCGCTACCCCGGCCAGCCGAAGTTCCCGTTCGTGCCGGGCTACGACCTGGTCGGCACGGTGACGGGGGCAGGACCGGGGGCCGGTGCCGCACTGGTCGGCCAGCGGGTCGCGGCGATGACCAAGACCCGTGGCTGGGCCACCCACGCCCTGCTCGAGGCCGTCGACGTGGTCCCTGTCCCGGCCGACCTGGAAGCCGGAGAGGTGGAGACCCTCGTCGTCAGCGGGCTCACCGCCCACCAGATGCTGCACCGCCGGGCGCAGGTGCGCGCCGGCCAGACGATCCTGGTGCACGGCGCCAACGGTGGGGTGGGCACCACCCTGGTCCAGCTCGCGGTGCACGCCGGGGTGCGGGTCATCGGGACGGCGTCCCCCCGGCACCACGCGGCGCTGCGCGAGCTCGGTGCGCTGCCGGTCGACTACGGCGACCCGGACCTGGCCGCGCGGGTGCGCGAGCTCGCCCCCGAGGGGGTGGACGCGGTCTTCGACCACATCGGGGGTCCGAGCATCACCCGCTCGTGGTCCCTGCTGGCCACCGGCGGGACGCTGGTCAGCTACGCCATGCTCAAGGACTCCGGACCGATGATCCCGGCGTTCGTGGCCCTGCTCGCCCGGCTGGCCTGGCTGGACCTGGTGCCCAACGGACGACGGGCCGGCTTCTTCGACGTCTGGGGTGGGCACCTGCTCCGCCCGCGCCGGTTCCGCGCCCGGCTGCGCCAGGACCTCACCGCGGTGCTCACCCTGCTCGCCGACGGGGTGCTGCGCCCGCAGATCGCCGCCCGGATTCCGCTGACCGAGATCCGGGCCGCGGTCGAGCTGGCCGAGTCGCGCACCATCGTCGGCAAGGTGGTGCTGGTGCCGTGACCCGGGCGGCAGGTCGTAGCCTGCGTCCGGTGAGCGCGACCACCGATCCCGGCGGGCCCGGCGCGCGGGAGCAGAACCGCCGAGGGCAGGGCGGCCGGCTGCGCGCCGAGATCGTCGCGGCGGCCGCCGAGCTGCTGGACGAGACCGGCACCGAGCAGTCGGTCACCCTGCGGGCCGTCGCCCGGCGGGCGGGGATCACCGCGCCTGCCATCTACGCCCACTTCGCCGACCGGCAGCAGGTCCTGCTGGCCGTCGTGCAGGAGGCGTTCGCCGAGCTGGGGGAGGCGCTGCACGCCGTCGACCCGCCCCCGTCACCGGACCCGGTCGCGCACCTGCGGGCGGTCTGCGCGGCGTACTCGGACTTCGCCGCCGGCCGGCCGCAGCGCTACCGGGTGATGTTCGGTGGCCTGTGGAACGCCGGCGAGGCGCTGGAGCGGGCCAGCGTGACCCCCGCCCAGGTCACCGACCTGGGACAGGACGCCCTCGCCGTCCTGTCGAGCGCACTGCGGGCCTGCGTCGCCGCGGGCCGCTCGACCAGCGACGACGCAGCTGCCGATGCCATCGCCCTGTGGGTCGGCCTGCACGGCCTCGCCCACCAGCGGGCGGTCACCGCCGCCTTCCCCTGGCCCGCCGACGTGGACCGGCGGCTCGTCGACGCACTTGCTCACCTGGACCCGGGGTCCTGACGGGTCGGGCAGGTCGACGACGGGTGTCAGCGGTCGATGGTGGCCATGTTGGCGTCGTCGTGCCGGGCCCCGGTCGCGGGGGTCAGGGCGTCGAGGCGGGCGAGCTGGTCGGCGGTGAGGACGACGTCGTCGGCGGCGGTGTTCTCCTCGACCCGGGCCACCCGCCGGGTGCCGGGGATCGGGGCGATGTCCCCGCCCTGGGCCAGCAGCCAGGCCAGCGCGACCTGGGCCGGCGTGGCCCCGACCTCCGCCCCGACCGCCCGCACCTCCTCGACCAGCCGCAGGTTGGCCGCGAACGCCTCGCCCACGAAGCGCGGGTTGGTCTTCCGCCAGTCGTCGTCCGGGATGTCGGCGGGGGAGCGGAGCGCGCCGGTGAGGAAGCCGTGCCCGAGCGGGGAGTAGGGCACGAACCCGATGCCCAGCTCGCGGAGCAGGGGGAGCAGCTCGACCTCGGGCTGACGGGCCCACAGCGAGTACTCGGTCTGCAGGGCGGTGACCGGGTGCACCGCGTGCGCCCGGCGGATGGTCGCCGGGGCGGCCTCGGACAGCCCGATGTGCCGCACCTTGCCGGCGGCGACGAGCTCGGCCAGGGCGCCCACCGTGTCCTCGATCGGGGTGCCCGGGTCGACCCGGTGCTGGTAGTACAGGTCGATGTGGTCGGTGCCCAGCCGGCGCAGTGAGCCCTCGACGGCGGCGGCGATGTTGGCCGGGCTGCTGTCCGGGGTGCCCACCCGGCCGTCGGCGTGCGAGACCAGGCCGAACTTGGTGGCGACGACGACGGAGTCCCGCCGGCCGGCGAGAGCCCGCCCGACGAGCTCCTCGGAGTGGTACGGGCCGTAGACCTCGGCGGTGTCGATGTGGGTGACGCCGAGCTCGAGGGCGCGGTGGATGGTCGCGATCGACTCGGCGTCGTCCAGCCCGCCGCCGGAGGTGTAGGTGCCGGCCATGGTCATCGCGCCGAGGCCGATCCGGGACACCTCCAGGGCGCCCAGGTGTGCGTTGCGCATGTCAGCTCCTGCTGTGGGGGTCGGTCGGTGGTCACCCCGACCCTGCCCCGGGCCGGCGGGAGCAGGCAGCCCCTGTCGAGAGGGGGTACCGGCAGTGACTCTCTCCGGCCGGCAGGCGGCCCTAGCCTCGGGTGCATGGCCGACACGGACGCCGCCCGCGCAGCCCTCCGGGCCTTCCTCGTCACCCGGCGGGCACGGGTCTCCCCGCAGGAGGCCGGGCTGGCCGTCGTCGCGTCCCGGCGCCGGGTCGCCGGCCTGCGCCGGGAGGAGGTCGCCATGCTCGCCGGGATCAGCGTCGAGTACTACGTGCGGCTCGAGCGCGGCCAGGCAGCCGGGCCCTCGGCCGGCGTGGTGGACGGCGTCGCGCTGGCCCTCCGGCTGGGCGAGGACGAGCGCACGCACCTGGACCGGCTGCTGGCCGAGCTCACCCCCGAGATGCGCAAGCGCCGTCGGCGTCCGGTCGCCGGGACCGTCAGCGAGGGCGTCCAGGTGCTGCTCGACGCCCTGGCGACCCTGCCGGCCGTCGTGCAGAACGCCCGGCTGGACGTGCTGGCCGCCAACGCCCTCGGCCGGGCGCTCTACGCGCCGGTGTTCGACCTGGAGGGCCCGGCCAACAGCGCCCGCTTCCTCTTCCTGGACGAGTTCCGGGCCCGCCAGCTGTTCCCGCACTGGGAACGGATCGCCGACGACACCGTCGCGCTGCTGCGCATCGAGGCCGGCCGCCACCCCGACGACCGGGCGATGCTGGAGCTGATCGGGCAGCTGTCCACCCGCAGCGCCGCCTTCCGCACCCGCTGGGCGAGGAACGACGTCCGGGCGCACAACGCCGGCGTCAAGGTGTTCGCCCATCCCGTCGTCGGCGAGCTGGCCCTGCCCTACGAGAACCTGCTCGTCGACGCAGCGGCGGACCACACGCTCACGGTCTTCACGCCGCGACCGGGGTCGCCCGCGCACGACGCCGTCCAGCTGCTGGCCAGCTGGCGCGCGGCGTCGGGGGTCAGCTGACGGGCAGCGCCGCCAGCCGGGCGGCCAGGTCGGCGTTGCGGCGCAGGAAGGGCACCCACCCCTCGGGCGCCCGGGTGCCGGGCGCCGACCGGGAGCAGGTCTCCTGCTCCCAGGCGTGCAGCCGGCCGTCCCGGATCCGCAGCCGGACCAGGACGTCGTCGCCCCAGGCGGTGACGTCCTGGTCGCCCTCCCCGCCGGGCGCGGTGACCCGCTGCGGCGCGACCACCCACTCGACCGCCTCGATCTCCTGCTGGAGCCGGGCGGCGGCCTCGTATGCCTGCGCCCCGGCCGCGGCGTCGCGCCGGGCGGTCAGCGCCGCCAGCGCGGCGGCGACCGCCGCCGGCTCGCGGTCCAGCACGGACGCCACGGCACCGGCCAGCTGTGCGACGGGGGTGCCGTGCCCGCCGCGCGCCCGCGCCAGCTCGCGCTCGCCGGCGGTGCGGGTCGGGCCGGCGTGGCCGATCGGGTACAGCCGTTCCAGCCCGGACAGGGCCAGCCGCACCTTGCCGGCGCCGAGGTAGGGCCCGAAGCAGCGGACACCCGGTGCCGTCCGGTGCGGGGAGCCCAGGCCCAGCCGTGGCGCCTCCGGCGAGGCGTCCAGGCGGATGCTGACGGGCACCTCCAGGCCGCCGACGATCCGGTTCCACGGGGGCAGCGACCGCTCCAGCAGGTTGCGCTCGGCCCAGGCCGCCTCGTGCGCGGAGTCGCAGACCAGCGCCTCGATCCGGGCGACCCGCTGCACCATCCGCCGCAGGTGGCGGCGGTCCCGCAGGTCGCCCCAGTAGGAGCTGACCCGGCGGCGCAGCGCGACGGCCCGCCCGACGTACAGCACCCGGCCGCCGGCGTCCCGGAAGCGGTACACGCCCGGAGCGGCCGGCAGGGCGGCGACGGCGTCCGGGCGGGCGGGCATGCCCCATCGTGCGCACGGCAGGAGCGCCGGTGGTGGCGCCGCGCCCCACGCTCCCCAGGTGTCCCACCGGTCACGTCCGGGGCCGGATCGGGGAGACGACGAGGGGGACGCCCCCGCAGGGACGTCCCCCTCCACGTCGTCGCACCGACGGGCGCCCCGGCTGGTTCGTCCGGGGCGCCGATCGGGCCGTCAGGTCACCGGGTGGTCTGCGCCTCGCGCCGCGGGAGCACCCAGTCGGGTCGCACGTAGTGGCAGGTGTAGCCGAAGGGGATCTTCTGCAGGTAGTCCTGGTGCTCCTCCTCGGCCTCCCAGAACGGGCCGGCCGGTGCCACCTCGGTGACGACGTTGCCCGGCCAGATGCCCGAGGCGTCGACGTCGGCGATCGTGTCGAGCGCGACGAGCCGCTGCTCGTCGCTGGTGAAGTAGATCGCCGAGCGGTAGCTGCGGCCCAGGTCGTTGCCCTGCCGGTCCTTCGTCGACGGGTCGTGGATCTGGAAGAAGAACTCCAGCAGTTCCCGGTAGGAGATCACCTCGGGGTCGAAGACGATCTCGACCGCCTCGGCGTGGTCACCGTGGTTGCGGTACGTGGCGTTGGGTGTGTCGCCGCCGGAGTAGCCGACCCGGGTGGCGAGGACCCCCGGGCGCTTGCGCAGCAGCTCCTGGGCGCCCCAGAAGCAGCCGCCGGCGAGGATCGCGGTCTCAGTGGTCACGTGTGCCTCCTTCTTGTCCAGCACGACCGGTGAACACCGCGACCCCGTCCGGTGTTTCCTCCCGGGTGCGCAGGCCGCGGTCGACGAGGTCGACCAGCCACTCGAAGCTCTCCTCGGTGCCGGTGGACCACTGGAAGCCGCCGCCGGCCTCGATGGTGGCGAAGCCGTGGAAGGCGCTGCGCAGCGCGCGCAGGGCGTGGGTCATGTCGGCCGGGTCGATGGCGTAGCCGCGCAGCACGGCGGCGAAGGGCTCCATCGACCGTGCCGCGGCCAGGGCGATCGGGTCGTCCGGGCCGGTGGGCTCGAGGCCGATGGTGGCGGCGTACCGGCCGGGGTGGGCCACGACGAAGTCGCGCAGCGCACGGGCTGCGGCCTGCAGGGCGTCGCGCCCGGCGCGGCCCTGGACGGCCGCGCCGATCGCCGCGCCGGCCTCGTCCATCGCGAGGGCCGCGATCCGGCGGTTGAGGTCGTCCTGGCTGGCGACGTGCTTGTACAGCGAGGGCGTCCGCACCCCGACCCGCTCGGCCAGCTGGCCCATGGTGAGGGCGGGGAAGCCGACCTCGTCGGCGAGGTCCGCGCCGGCCGCGACGACCGCGGCCGTGCCCAGGCCGGCCCTAGGCACGGACGCCGGCCAGGAAGGTCAGCACCGCGGCGGCCACCGCGGCGGGGAACTGGACGTGCGGGTAGTGGCCGGCACCGTCGATCATCTCCAGGCGGCCCAGCCCGGCGGGCAGGTCGGCGACGATGGCCTCACCCTCGGCGCGCGGCGCGGCCCAGTCGGGGTCGGCGCTGCCCTGCAGCACCAGCACCGGGCAGCGGACGTTGCCCAGCTGCTCCCCGGCGTCGACCGGAGTGGTCCTGCCCATCGCCTGCAGGGCCTTCATCCGGCCCGGCTCGGCGAGCATCGTGGTGACCTGGGCCAGCCGGGTGTCCCAGTCGGCCGGCTTGGTCCCGGGGTAGGCGACGTCGAGGTACTTCGCCCACTGCGTGCTGCTGCCGAGCAGGTTCATGCCGAGCAGGTGGCGCATGCCGCGGCGGAAGGAGGCCACCCGCAGGTCGCCGATGCGCAGCGACTGCTTGCGGGTGAACGGCGCGATCTCCACCACCGCGGTGACCAGCTCCGGGGCGGTCGCCGCGGCGATGGTGACCGCCCCGCCCGCGATGGAGTGACCGACCAGCACGGCCGGGCCGCCCAGGTGGCGCACCAGGGCGAGCAGGTCACCGGCGATGTCGGTGCGCGAGTAGGACGGCCACTCGGCGCTGGACTCCCCGCAGCCGCGCAGGTCGACCGCGGCGACGCGGTAGCCGGCGTCGACCAGGACGGGGGTGAGGAAGCGGTAGGCCTGCCGGCTGTCGCCCATGCCGTGCGCCAGCACCACGAGCGGGCCGGCCGCGCCGGTGAGGTCGTAGGCGAGGGTCCCGCCGTCGATGGTCAGGAACTCGGTCATGGCTGCCTCCAGGCATCCGTCGGCAGCAATGGCTTACTGCGTTAGCTCAAAGCTATCACCATTAGCCAGGATGTCAACAGACCGGTGGGCGAGCCGTGCGAGCAGCGACTACCGGAGGAGTCCCAGCCCGCCACGACGCGTCCTCCGGCTCCGCGGGGCCGGGGCACGCAGGGCGCGCTGAACGGCAGCGGTCAGGCCGATGCCCACCAGGGCGGCGGCCGACGGCTTCGGCGACCACCGCAGCGCGGCGATCGCCCAGCCGACGGGTGCGTCACGCTGCCCGTCGGAGGCGCGGGTGGGTGCCGCCGTCACTGGCTCCGGCGACGTCCCGGCGAAGGTGTCGAGCATCCCGGGCACGAAGGCGGCCATGTCCTGGGGCCCTCGGCTCGTGGTCAGGTTCCCGTCCCGGACGAGCTCCTGGTCCAGCCAGGTGGCACCGGCGTTGACCAGGTCGTCGCGGATCCCGGGCCAGGAGGTGAGGGTCCGCCCGTCCACGAGCCCCGCCGAGGCGAGCACCCACGGCCCGTGGCAGAGGGTGGCGATCGGCTTCCCACGGGCGGCGAACGCGCTGACGAACGCCCGGGCCGGGGCCGACTGCCGGAGCAGGTCGGGGTTGATGAACCCGCCGGGGAGCAGCAGGCCGTCGTAGTCGCCGGGATCGGCGTCGTCGACCGTCGCGTCCACGCGGACTCGGCTGGCGGGCATGTGCAGGTTCACCCCGCGGATCCGTCCCCGCCGCAGGGACACGACATCGACCCGGGCACCGGCCGCCTCCAGGGCGCGCACCGGGACGACGAGCTCGACCTTCTCGAACCCGTCGGCCGCCAGGACGGCGATCCTGCGGCCCTTCAGCCGGCGTCTGGTGGGCATGTCGTCCTCCTGTCGTCCGGTGCTGACTGCTCAGCACGAGCGGGGTACCCGCACCTGACCGCCGGACACGAGCCGGTCGTCACGCCGACGCCTCACGCGGCCGCCGTCCGGCGACGGCCACCCGGCGGCGGACCTGGGCGGGGACGTACAGGCCCTCCCGTTCGGCGCGGACCGCCGCGAGGGTCCTGGTCGGGGCCTCGAGCTTGCCGAGGACGTGCTCGAGGTGGGCTGCCACGGTCCGCGGGGCCACCACGAGCGAGCGGGCGATCTCGACGTTGGAGCACCCCTCGACCAGGAGGCCCAGCACCTCCAGCTCCCGCGGGGTCAGCCCGCGCAGGTGGGTCGCCGGCGACAGCAGGGCCACGGCGGTCAGCCCCGGCGGCGAGTCCTCCGGCGCGGACAGGACGGTGACCCGCACGTGCCCGTCGGGTGCGTGCGGACCACCCACCGGCCACAGGAACGACGCGCAGACCTCCCCGTCGCAGATCCGTTCCCGGGCGGCGGCGAGCACGGGTGACCCGGTGGTGAGCAGCTCGTCCGTCGCCAGGCCCGGCAGGGGCTGGCAGCCGCCGTCCGCGCAGAGCACCACCCCGGCCGTGGCCCCTCGGACCAGGTGGGTCGCGGTGAGCAGCGAGCGCATCGGGTCGATGCCGTGCGCGAACACCGGCGCGACCCGCGCGACCCGGCGGCGGAGGGCCGGGGACGGTGGCTGCCGGCTCCCGGTCAGCACCGCGAGATGGCCGACGTGCCGCCCCCCGGGTGCGAACAGGGCGACGCCCAGCCCCTCCCGCAGGCCGGCCGGGATGAGGCACTCGGCCCAGGTCGGGAGGTCCTCGGCCGGGTAGGGCAGGTCCGACGGGCCCAGCGGTGGACGGGCCCGGTCGGTGCCGGTGATCTCGATGTCCCGCGCCACCTGCGGGCCGGCGAGGAACTCCACGGTCGTTGCGTCCAGGTCGGCGGTCACCATGAGGTGGTAGCGGTGGGCCGGCGGATCGGTGAACGCGAGGAAGGCCCCGTCGAACGGGACCACCCGGCGGAGGACCTCGAGCATGGCCCGCCCGCGCTCGAACGTGCTCCCTGCCGAGGCGGCGGCCTCAGCGAGCATCAGCTCACCGTCGCGGTGCGGGCGCATCACTGCCCTCCCAGGTCACCGCGGGAGCGGGCCGGCCCGGCCACGCCCGAACCGGCTGCTCGACCGGCCGTGGGAGGCACCGACAGGACAGTCATACCGTCTGACGCCCACCGTCCGCTCGCGGGACCCGTGACCGAAAACCACTGACCTGTGAGTCCCGGCCTCACGTGCCCGGCAGCCTGGTCCCCGCCACCGGCGGTAGCCTGCCTCGTGGAGCTGCGCCAGCTCAGGTACTTCGTCGCCGTCGCCGAGGAGCGGCGGTTCTCCGCTGCCGCGCGCCGGTTGCACATCGCGGCCCCCTCGCTCTCCCAGCAGATCCGTGCGCTGGAGCGGGACCTGCGGGTGACGCTGTTCGAGCGCACCCCGCGCGGCGCCGAGCTGACGGCGGCCGGGCTCGTCCTGGCCGACCGGGCCCGGGTCATCCTGGCCGAGGTCGACCGGGCACGCCGGGACGTGCAGTCGGCGGGGCCGGGCCACCGCGAGACCGTGACGCTGCGGGTCTGCACCATGGCGGAGCGGGTGCTCGACGGCCCGCTCCGGCACATCGGCTCCGCCGTCCCCGGCGCCGCGGTCACGGTCACGTCCAGCCCCGGGGACGACGCCGTCGAGGCCGTCCGGCAGGGGCGCGCCGATGCCGCGGTCGTCTGGAACCGGCCGCCGGAGCACCGGGACCTCGACGGTCTCGTCCTCGGCTCGGTGCTGCTGGGGATCGTCCTGCCCGCGGGGCACCGGCTCGCCGCCCGCCCCGACGTCCCGGTCGCCGAGCTCGGGAGCGAGTCCACGGTGATGTTCCCGTGGTCCCCCTTCGCCGGTGTGTGGCAGCGCACCGTGGACCACCTGCTGCCGGGCGGGGCGCAGCAGGGGCAGGTCGTCATCGAGCCGGACCTGATCAACAGCCCCGAGGCGATGCTGCGGGCGGTGGCAGCCGGGGGAGGAATCGCGCCGGGGATCCTCGGGGTCGCCGAGCAGATGGACGTCGGCGGCATCGTCGTGCTGCCGCTCGACCCGCCGCTGGTCCTCGACCTGGAGGTCGTCTGGCGCCCGCCGGCCCGGCCCGCCGTCCGGCGCCTGGTCGACCACCTGGTCCGGTCGGTCGACGACCCGGGGGTCCTCGTCACCGCCCCGCGTCGTCCTCCGGGGGCGGTGCGGGTCATGGGGTGAGGCCCACCCACTGACCCATCGCCTCCGTCGATGGCGACCACCGGGAACGTGCGATCAACCCGCGGGCGTGTTGCGTCGACAAACGGGGCGGGTGCTCCCGACCGGGGGAGCACCGTGCGGATCGGAGGGCCCCGTGCGCGACCAGCACCTCACCCGTGGCGGTGTCCTGGGCCTCGCGGTCGGTGCCGCGTGCTCGCTGGTCTACGCCGGGGACCACCTGGGCCTCGTGGGCGGGCACGTGGCGGCGGCTCGCGACGCGGCGCTGATCGCGATCGGCGCCGCGGCGTGGGCGATCGGCCGGTCCGCCCGGTCCGGTGCCGCTCCGGGCGGGCGCTCGACCGCGCGCGACGAGGTCGGCGAGGAGGTCGTCTGGGAGTGCGACGCGACCGGCCGGTTCACGCACGCCAGCCCGCAGTGCCTGGAGCTGCTCGGGTACGCCCCGCAGGAGCGGGGGGCGCTCTCGCTCTTCGACGTCGCGCACCCCGACGAGCACGCGCTGCTGGCCGACCTGCTGGCCAGCGGCTCCGGCTGGCGGCGCCGTCCGTTCCGCTGCGTCACCCGGGACGGGACGCCGGTGTGGCTGCGCAGCACGGCTGTGCCGCAGGTCGACGGCCTGGGGCGGTTCAGCGGGCTGCTCGGCGCGTCCCACCGGGACTGGGACGGCCCACCTCCCGAGACCACCGCGACGTCCGCCGCGGTGCTCCAGGTGCTCGCCGGCGACGCGGTGCGGACGGCGTTCCAGCCGATCGTCTCGCTGGTCGACGGACGCCTGCTCGGGGCCGAGGCGCTGGCCCGGTTCACCGTGCCCGACGACGAGCGCACCACCCAGGACTGGTTCGCCGACGCGGCGCGGGCCGGGCTGGGGATCGACCTGGAGGTGCACGCCGTCCGGCGCGCCCTGCGGGCGGCCACGGCGCTGCCCGAGGACGCGTACGTGGCCGTGAACCTCTCCCCGGAGACGCTGCTGTGGCCCGGTCTCCCCGACGTGCTGCGGGAGGCACCCGTCCCGCTCGCCCGGATCGTCGTGGAGCTCACCGAGCACTCCGCCGTGGAGGACTACGACGGGCTCGCCGCTGTCCTGCAGCCGCTGCGGGACAGCGGGCTGCGCCTCGCGGTGGACGACGCCGGCGCCGGCTACGCGACGTTCCGGCACATCCTCCGGCTCGCCCCGGACGTCATCAAGCTCGACAGCAGCCTGATCAGCGGCATCGACGGCGACCCGGCCCGGCAGGCCCTCGCGGGGGCCGTCGTGGCGTTCGCCCGTGAGGTGCGCGGCGTCGTCGTGGCCGAGGGGATCGAGCGGCCCGCGGAGCTGGCGGTCGTGCTGGGCCTCGGGGTCGATGCCGGGCAGGGGTACCTCCTCGACCCACCGAGCACCGACGAGCGCGACTGGCGCCGGTGGCGCGACTGGGACGGTCCGGCGCGGCTGCGGCGGGGTGCTGCGGGGTTGCTCAGCGCACGCTCGTGACCGGCCGGCACTGGTCGAGGTAGGCGGCGAGGAAGGCGCGACCCGCGGCGCCGCGGAGGGTGTCGTCCCGGGTGATCACCCCGAGCTCCCACTGCGGGGCGCCGGCGAGCCTGGCCGTCGCCACCCCGCGGAACACGTCGCGGTCGATGCAGGCGTCGGGCCCGTAGGAGACGCCCATGCCGCGCTGGACCATGCTCAGCAACGACAGCCAGTCGTTGATCTCGAGGCGGACCCGGCGCTGCTGCTCCTCCTGCAGCCAGGTGTCGAACAGGGCCCGCGTCCACCAGCCGCGGGCCAGGTCGATGACCGGTTCCGCCAGGACGTCCGCCGGGGTCAGCTCCCGCACCCCGGCGAGCCGGTGGCCGGCGGGGCACACGAGCGTCAGCGGGGTGCTGACCAGCGGGGTGAAGCGGAGAGCGGGCCCGATGCGCGGCGTCCGTGGCCCGATGGCGAAGTCCACCTGGCCGTCGGCCACGAGGTCCACCACCCCCGCCGCGCCGACGGGGAGGACGTGCACGTCGACGCCCGGGTGCTCCGACTGGAACCGGCGGATGGTCTCCACGACGTCGACGACGCGGGGGACGGCCATGGCGGCGATGCGGACCGAGCCGCGCAGCAGGCCCCGGACCTCGGCGACGGCGTCGCGGGCACGTCCGGTGTCGGCGAGGGCGGCGCGCGCGGGTTCGAGGAGGGCCCGTCCGGCGTCGGTCAGGTCGGTGCCCCGGCGGCCGCGGATGAAGAGCTCGGTGCCGAGCTCGCGCTCCAGGGACAGCAGCGACGCCGAGAGGCTCGACTGGACCATGTACAGGCGGGCCGCCGCGGCGGTGAACGACCCCTCCTCGACGACGGCCAGGAAGTACTCGAGCTGCCTCAGCTCCACGGCAGCCCGACCCGGTGGCAGGGGCAGGTCCTCGGCAGCGTCCTCATCCGTCCTCATCGACGTCCGGTGGCGCCCGGGGGAGGTGTCCGGCAGGCGTGGGGCACGGCGGACGGTAGGCAACCGGAACGGAACTGGCGGGTTCCGTGTCCGACCCCCGGACCTACAGTCGGGTCATGGCGTCACCCGTGCGCGGCCGGGCGGGCGGGCCCGGCCGCCGCCCGCTGGACCGCGCCAAGGACCAGGCGATCACCGCGGCCGTCGTCGACGTGCTCGCCCGGCTGGGCCACAGCGGCTTCACCATGGACGAGGTGGCCCTCGCCGCAGGCGTGGGCAAGGCCGCCATCTACCGGCGGTGGTCCAGCAAGACCGACCTGCTGGTGAGCTACACCGAGGGGTCCATCGAGGGCACCCTGGACCTGGCGGACACCGGTTCACTGCGGACCGACCTGGTCGCGCTGCTCGGCTCGGCCGCCGCCCACTTCAACGGTCCGGCCGGGCGCGCCAACCGGGCCCTGCTCAGCGCGGTGCACGACGACCCGGTGCTGGCGGCGGCCTACCACGCCGGACCGGTGGCCCAGTGGGGCGACGCCTTCCGGCAGGTCTTCGACCGGGCGGTGCGGCGCGGCGAGATCTGCCCGGATGCCGCGTCGTCCGTCGCCGGCGAGGCCGGCGCGGCGATCCTCGTCCAGCGGTGGCTGCTGCACGGCGCGCACATCGACGAGGCCCTCGTCGCCGACGTGGTGGACGACGTGGTGCTGCCGCTCCTCCGGGACCGCGGTCACCCCTGACGACCGCCGCGCGGCCGGGTGCGGGACCTACCGCACGGACCGGCGCACGGGACGCCGTCGTCCGAACATCGCGGAGATGAGGTCCGGGGGCAGCCGGCAGCCCCGGGGGCAGTCGAACTGGACGGGATCACCGTCGAGCCAGCCGAGGGCGGCCGGCCGCCCGCAGCCGGGACAGGTCTCCCACGTCACGTGTGCACCCACCGAACCCCCTCCCGGTGTCCGGTACCAGGCTCGGGCAGCTCGGGCTCCCCGACCATCACGCGGTCCCGCTGGTCGGCATCGACCGCGCCGATGGCACGCCCCCGGCCGCCCGCTCCGGCTACCGTGCGGACCCGATCAGCTCCGCGTACTCCCGGCCCAGCTGGGCGAGCACGTCGTCGAACTCGCCCGGCTCGACGGCGTCCTGCGTCGTGGCCAGGACGGCGACCATGCCCTGCCGGGCGTCGGCCTCCTCGGTCTTCGCCTGGCGGGCGACCCGCTGCGCGAACTCCGCCGGGCCGAAGGGTTCCGCCTCCGGCGTCGGCGGGATGAGGTCGGCCTGCAGCTCTCCGGGCAGCTGCGCCCTGAGGTCGTGGGCCTCCCCACCGGTGAGCCGCTCGGCCAGCACCCGCAGCGTGGCGTGGGTGAGCGTGTCGGCCTCCTCGCGGGGCACCCCGCGGGCCCCGACCGAGGTGATGAACTCGTCGTACTGCACGGTCCCCTCCTTCTGTGCGCCGGTCCGGTCCGACGCTGCCGCAGCCGGCGCGACGGCGTCCATCCGGAGACCTGCCGATGTCGGCGGCACGTCCGCCGGAGGACCATCGGCCCCCGGTGCCGCGCACCGGTGGTGCCCGGACGTGAGGAGGACGTCATGCGGGTGGAGGACCTCAGCGGGGACGACGCCACGGTGTACCGGGCCGTGGCCGAGCTGGAGGACGACGCCGCCGCGCCGCACCTGCAGGACCTCGCCCGCCGCACCGGCCTGGACCTGGAGCGCACCCGGTCCGCCGTGCACCGGCTGCTGCACACCGAGCCGAAGGTGCTGCACGAGGTGCCTGACACCGGCGCGACCGACCTGGGACCCGTCTACGAGCTGGCGCCGCGCACCTGACGGTCCTGTTCCCACGACGAGGGCTGGTCCCGGCACCTGCCTGCACCGTCCGCCCACGTCGTATCGGCATGTCTGCCGATACCGGCGTCCGCGCCCCGCGGGTGCAATCAGGCTCCCAGCCCGAGCACGGGCCGTGGGGCAGACCCGTGACCAGGGAGGCAGCATGAAGGCAGTCGTGTACGAGGGGCCGCGCCAGGTCAGCGTCAAGGACGTACCGGACGCACGGATCGAGCGGCCGACCGACGTGCTGGTGCGGATCACCTCGGCGAACATCTGCGGCTCGGACCTGCACATGTACGAGGGCCGGACCGACTTCGAGCCCGGCCGCTGGTTCGGGCACGAGAACCTGGGCCAGGTGATCGAGGTCGGGGACGGGGTCGACAAGGTGCAGGTGGGGGAGTACGTCGTCCTGCCGTTCAACATCGCCTGCGGGCACTGCAAGAACTGCGAGCAGCAGCTCACGAACTACTGCCTGACCGCGCAGCCGAAGAAGGAGTGGGCCGGCGCCGCGTACGGCTTCGCCGACATGGGTCCGTACGGCGGGGGCCAGGCCGAGCTGCTGCGCGTGCCCTGGGGTGACTTCAACTGCCTGCGGCTGGGTGAGGACGCCGAGCAGCGCCAGACCGACTACGTGATGCTCGCCGACATCTTCCCGACCGGCTACCACGCCACCGAGCTGGCCGGCGTCAAGCCGGGCGACCAGACGGTCATCTACGGCGCCGGTCCGGTGGGGCTGATGGCCGCGCTGTCGGCGACCATCCGCGGGGCCAGCAAGGTGATGGTCGTCGACCGGCACCCCGACCGGCTGCGGCTGGCCGAGTCGATCGGCGCGATCGCGATCGACGACTCGAAGGTCGACCCGGTGCAGGCCGTCCTCGACCAGACGATGGGGCTCGGCGCGGACAACGGCTGCGAGTGCGTCGGCTACCAGGCGCACGAGCCCGACGGGCAGGAGCAGGCCAACCTGACGATGAACCGGCTGGTCGCCTCGGTGCGCTTCACCGGGAAGATCGGCAACGTCGGCGTCTTCGTGCCCCAGGACCCCGGGGCCAGCGACGAGCTGGCGAAGCAGGGCAAGCTCGCCTTCGACTACGGCATGTTCTGGTTCAAGGGCCAGCACATCGGCAGCGGCCAGGCCCCGGTCAAGAAGTACAACCGGCAGCTGCGCGACCTCATCGCCGCGGGCAAGGCCGAGCCGTCGTTCATCGTGAGCCACGAGCTGCCCCTCGAGCGGGCGCCGGAGGCCTACGAGCACTTCGACAAGCGGGACGAGGGCTGGACCAAGGTCGTCCTCCACCCGGCGATGGCGGGGAGCTGACATGGCCGGCGAACTGAACGGACGGCGGGTCGCGATCCTCGCGGCCGACGGCGTGGAGCGGGTGGAGCTGGAGCAGCCGCGCCGGGCGCTGGACGACGCCGGCGCCCGCACCGATGTCGTGTCGATCACGAGCGGGGAGATCCAGGCCCGCGACCACGACCTCGAGGACGCCGGCACCTTCGGGGTGGACCGGCTCGTCGGGGCGGCATCGGTCGACGACTACGACGCGCTGCTCCTGCCCGGCGGCACGGTCAACCCGGACAAGCTGCGGATGGAGCCGGCCGCCGTGGCGTTCGTCCGGGACTTCGTGCAGTCGGGGAAACCGGTCGCGTCGATCTGCCACGGCCCCTGGAACTTCGTCGAGGCCGACGTCGCCCGCGGCCGCCGGCTGACGTCGTGGCCGAGCGTGCGCACCGACCTGCGCAACGCCGGGGCGGAGGTGGTCGACGAGGAGGTCGTCACCGACGGCAACATCACCACCAGCCGGTCACCCGAGGACCTGCCGGCCTTCTGCGCGCGGATCGTGCAGGAGTTCGCCCGCACCCCGCAGACCGCCGGCGTGGGCGGTGGCTCGTGACCAGCGCGCTGGGGAGCGTGGCCTCGCTGGCCGCCCGGGCGGGCGGCACGGTCGTCCGCCAGGTCCGCTCGGTCTTCGAGCACGGGAACGGCGCAGGTCCGGTGAAGGCCCCGGCGTCCGGCTGGCTGGTGGTGAGCGTCTACCGCGAGCCGACGGAGATCGACCCCCGCTCGCTGCCGGCGCCGCTGGCCGCGTACGGCGACCGCATCGAGACACGGGTCCGTCCGGCGCCGGGCGGCAAGGGCACCGAGCTGGCCGCGCGGCTGGTCCAGCGCTCCTCGGGGAGCGCATCCGCCCCGGCGCGGCTGACCGGCAGCGATCCGCAGGCCGACCTGCGGTCCGCGCTGCGCGAGGCCAAGCAGCTGATCGAGGTGGGCGAGGTGCTGGCGGTCGACCCGGCCCCGCACGGCAAGCGGAACGCCACGCCGGCCGGCGCGGCGCTGGAGGCGGCCACGAAGCGGGCGCCCGAGGGGGGAGTGCTGTGAAGGCGGTGACCTGGCGGGGCGTCAACGAGGTCGGGGTGGAGGACGTCCCGGAGCCGAAGATCCTCAACGACCACGACATCATCCTCGAGGTCGGCCTGTCGGTGACCTGCGGCTCGGACCTGCACCTGCTCGGCGGCTACATCCCCGCGATGCGCGCCGGTGACGTGCTCGGCCACGAGTTCATGGGCAGGGTGGCCGAGGTCGGCAAGAACGTCACGAAGCACCGGGTGGGCGACCGGGTCGTGGTGGTCTCCTTCACCAGCTGCGGGCAGTGCTGGTACTGCAAGAACGAGCTGTACTCCCTGTGCGACAACGGCAACCCCAACCCGGGGATCACCGAGGCGCTGTGGGGTCAGGGGATCGGCGGTTGCTACGGGTACTCCCACGCGCTGGGCGGCTACGCCGGCAGCCACGCCCCCTACATGCGCGTGCCCTACGCCGACCAGGGGGCGTTCACCATCCCCGACGGCGTCTCCGACGAGCGTGCGCTGTTCGCCTCCGACGCGGCTCCCACCGGCTGGACCGGGGCGCACCAGGCGGAGGTGAAGGCCGGTGACGTCGTCGCGGTGTGGGGCGCCGGCGGTGTCGGGCAGATGGCCGCGCGCAAGGCGATGCTCATGGGCGCCGAGCGGGTCGTCGTCATCGACCGGTACGACAACCGGCTGCAGCAGGTGCGGCAGCACATCGGGGCGGAGACCCTGGACTACGAGGAGGTGGACGTCCCCGCCGAGCTGCGGGAGATGTCCGGCGGGCGCGGACCGGACGTGTGCATCGAGGCGGTGGGCATGGAGGCGCACAGCTCCGGCCCGCAGTACCTCTACGACCAGGTCAAGCAGCAGCTGCGGCTGCAGTCGGACCGGCCGACCGCCCTCCGGGAGGCCATCTACGCCTGCCGCAAGGGCGGCACGGTGTTCGCCCTCGGGGTGTTCGGCGGCCTGATCGACAAGTTCCCGATGGGGGCGGTGATGAACAAGGCGCTCACCCTGCGCGGCGCCCAGCAGCACGGGCACCGCTACGTCCCGGAGATCCTCGACCTGATGAGCCGGGACGAGGTGCGCACCGAGCACCTCGCCACCCACGTCATGCCGCTCGACGACGGGCCCAAGGGCTACCGGATGTTCAAGGAGAAGGAGGACGGGTGCGTGCGTGCCGTGTTCCGTCCCGGCACGTGAGGCACCGACGGCGCCGGGCCGGCCCGGCGCCGTGGCGCTGCGGGGCTCCCGGGTGAGCGTGGCCCCGGCCGGGACGGCGGTGGAGGCGGGCCGGCGCCCGACGATCCTGTCGTGGCGCCGCCTGCTCGTCTGCCTGGTCGGCGGCGTCCTCGCGGCCGGGGTGCCCGTCGTCGCCGGTGTCCCCGAGGTCTCGGTGCTCGTCGGCTGGACGGTCGCGGCCGGCGGCCTGCTGACCTGGGTGTGGCGGATCAGCTGGCCGCGCGACTGGGAGGCGACCAAGCGGCTGGCCGAGGAGGAGGGGCGGACCCACGTCACGGATGCAGCCGTGCTGGGCGCGGCGGTGGTCAGCCTGGCCGCCGTCGCCGAGGCGCTCGTCCGGTCCAGCGCGCAGGACGCCGTCGGCGTCGCCACCGTGGTGCTCGGCGTCCTGGTGGTGATCCTGTCGTGGGCGCTGGTCAACACGGTGTTCGCCCTCAAGTACGCCCGCCGGTACTACTCGGGGGGCGACGGTGGGATCGACTTCGGCCAGGAGGAACCGCCCGCCTACAGCGACTTCGCCTACGTCGCGTTCACCGTCGGGATGAGCTTCGCGGTGCCGGACACCCAGCTCGTGGACACCTCGATCCGCAAGGTCGCCCTCGGGCACGCGCTGCTGTCCTTCCTGTTCGGGACCGTGGTCATCGCGGTGGCCGTCAACCTCGTCACCAACCTGGGGCAGCAGGGGTAGGCGCCCGGGCGCTACCGGCGCCCGGTCCGTGCCGGGCAGCTCAGCGCCGGGGGGATGCGCAGCCCGGTGCGCAGCGCCCGCGTGGCGGCGGCGGTGACACCGGGGGCGTCGAGGGCGACCTCGGCCCGGCGGAGGGCCTCGGTCGTGGTGTGCCGCTCGAGTCCGAGGGCCGCGGCGAGCGCGGCGACCTCCGTGGTGCCCGCCGCCAGGTGCCCCAGCAGCCGGAGGTCGAGCGGGGTGAGACCGCGCAGGTCCCCGGGGGCGGACAGCAGCACGGCGGCCGACAGGTGGTCGAGCTCGGGCAGGGCGCAGTCCAGTGCGGTGACCCGGGCCAGCCCTCCTCCGTCCGGGTCGGCCACCGGCGCGAGGAAGGCGGTGGAGCGGCCACCGGCGGACAGCTCGTGGCCGGCCACCGCCAGGACCGGTGAGCCGGCGGCCAGCAGGCGGTCGTCCGGCAGCCCGGGCAGGGGGACGGTGTCCCCGCCGCGGGTGAGCACCACGCCCGCCGTGGCGGTCCCGACGAGCCCGGCGATCGTGGCGATCTCCCGCGTCCGGTCCAGGTCGTCGGCGATGACCCCGGTGACGGCGGCGAGGACCCGCCGGTCGGCCGGGCTGGGCCGCGTGGGGTCCTCGGTGAGGAGGCTCAGGAACCCCACGTGCCGGCCGGTCGAGGCGAACAGCGGGGCGGCGACGCCGCCGCGGAACCCGGCCGGCAGCAGGTGCTCGCCCCAGGCGCGGACCTCGGGGAGGGGCACCGGCAGCTCACTGGCCAGCACCGGGCACCGGGCCCGGTCGAGCCCGAGGTGCTCGACCTCGGCGTCCGCCCCCGGGGAGGCGAAGTAGCGGCGCAGCGGCCCGGCCGGACCCGTGGTGGCCAGCGGGACGTGCCGGCGCCGCTCGGGGTCGCGGACCGCGAGCCACCCCGAGTCGAAGGGCAGGACCCGGCCCAGCGCCTCGAGGACCGCCTCGGCGCGCTGGTCCAGGCCCGCCGTCGTCGTGCCGACGTCGACCAGCTCCTCCTGCAGGCGCACCAGCGCCTCGTCGCCGTCCTCCATCGCGCCTCCCGGATCCGCGCGTTGACCCTCCTCATCGTGCCGACGTCGAGGTACCGGCCCATCGGCAGCCCGACCGATCTCGCGGGTGCGCCGGGCCGGGGCCGGTGCGCCGGCCCGTCACCCCGGGACGCGCGCGCCGAGCCGGACCCCTGCGCTCGTGCCCAGCCGCACGGCGGTGGTGACGTCGGCTCCGGACCCGATGCCCTCGGCATCGGGCGTCAGTGCGGCGGTGACGTCCTCCTCGTCGTCGTACGCCCGGTGGACGGCGGCGGTCAGCAGCCGGAGCTGGCGGTCGAGCGGCGCCTGCCGGTCGGGCGGGGCGACGCCCTTGAGGTCGTGCAGGGCCGCGCACAGCCGGCGGGTCACCTGCGGCGAGGTCGTGCCGGCCAGCCGGATCTCGTCGAAGGCGAGCCGCACGTAGCCCTCCCAGGACAGCGTCCGCTCGACCAGCCGCACCACGCCGTCGGGGTCCCGGTGCTCGCCCGGGGGCAGGGGGCGCACGGCGAGCTGGCGGAGCAGGTCGTGCAGCCGGTGCAGCGACTGCAGGGTCGTCGTCGGGTCGTCGAACGGCTGGGCGATGGACCGTTCCGCGATGTCGACCAGCTTCCGCAGGCCGTAGGAGGGGTCCTCCGCGTGCACGCGCTCGGGCCCCACGAGGACCAGCCGCGCGATGTCCTCGGCCCGCAACAGCGACACCGGGCCGGCGACGTCCTGCGCCTGCCCGGGCCCGGGGTGCACGCGGAACAGCGGCGCCCCACCGGGCACGAAGTCGCCGACGACGGGGACCAGTTCGAGGACGCAGTCGGCGCGGCGCGCGGCGGCGACCAGCCCGGCACGGTCGACCCGGACGATGTTCCCCGGCTCGCGCGCGGGGACCACGTTCCCGTCGGCGTCCGGGCCGGTCGCCGGTCCGGGCGATGCGGAGGAGGACGACGTGATGAGGTCGCGGGTCCGGTCGCCGACCAGGTCGATCAGACCGCTGGCTCGCATGGTCTGCCCGGAGTGGTGCACGAAGAGGACCAGCGTCACCAGGCTGGCGGCCATCAGCAGGTGGCTCAGCAGCATCGAGACGCCGGGGACGGTGCCGGTGTCCGAGCCCCGGATCTCCCGGAGGGTGAGCACGGCGACGACGAACGTCGCCCCGAACAGGCCGATCGCCAGCTGGCTGAACCGGTCGGAGAGCAGCGCGCCCACGATCCGCGGGGAGAACTGCCCCATCGCCAGCTGCACCACCACCAGCGTCACGGTCAGCACGAGGCTGGTCAGCGAGGCCATCGCGGTGGCGAACACCGACAGGGTCGTCTGCGCGTCGCTGGGCGTCCCCGTCACGCTCAGCGGTACCAGGGTGTAGCCCGAGCGGCGGTCGAGCCAGAGCGTGCACAGGACGACCAGCACGCCGGCCAGGACGCACAGCAGGGGGACCAGCCAGAGGCTGCTCCGCACGGCGTGCACGAAGCGGGTCAGGGGCATCGGGGTTCCTCCTGGGCTGAGGCCGGCGGGTCGTGCGCCGGCTGCGGGAGGCGCGTGAGCGGGACGTCGAGCCCGGGGCTCGCCCTCGCGGTCAGACCAGCCCCTCGTTGTGGGGCTCGATGCTCGCCGAGGGGTCCACGCCCTCGTCGGCGTCGGGCTGGACGGGGCCCTCGCCCGGTTCCGAACCCGACCCCGCAGCGGTGTTGCGGGACGACCGTTCCGGGTCGGTGACGTCCGTGGTCGTCGGCGCCTGACCGATGCGCTCGGCGGCCTCCCCGGTCCCGGTCTCCTCCAGCTCTGACTCGCTCACGACTCCTCCATCCGGCTCGTCCGGTGCCTGTGCTCCCGACACGGCTGCGCGGGCCGGACGCGTCCTGCCCCGTCCGGTTCCCCCAACCTGGCCGACGCCGCCAGCGCGGACCATCGGCAGACCTGCCGATGTGCGAGCGCGGGCGCCCCGCCGCGGCCCGGACGGGGGGCACCTCGAGGATCGGCAGATCTGCCGATGTGCACGGGAGCTCGGCCGGTGCAGGGTGAGAGGCCCGGTGAGCAGCCGCCGGCCGGGCGCTCCGCGGTGCACTCCTGCCACCCGGGGCCCGCGCCCCAGGAGGCGATCCCGTGCGAGCGATGGTGTACCGGGGGCCCTACAAGGTCAGGGTCGAGGAGAAGGAACGGCCGGCGATCGAGCACCCCAACGACGCGATCGTGAAGGTGCAGCTGGCCGCGATCTGCGGCTCCGACCTGCACCTCTACCACGGGATGATGCCGGACACCCGGATCGGGCACACCTTCGGCCACGAGTTCATCGGGGTGGTCGACGAGGTCGGGTCCTCGGTGCGCAACCTGGCCGTCGGCGACCGGGTGATGGTGCCGTTCAACATCTTCTGCGGCACCTGCTGGTACTGCGCCCGGGGGCTCTACTCCAACTGCCACAACGTCAACCCCAACGCCACGGCGGTGGGCGGCATCTACGGCTACTCGCACACCACCGGCGGCTACGACGGCGGGCAGGCGGAGTACGTGCGGGTGCCCTTCGCCGACGTCGGCCCCGCCAAGATCCCGGACTGGATGGCCGACGAGGACGCGGTGCTGCTCACCGACATGACGGCGACCGGCTACTTCGGGGCGCAGCTGGGCGACATCGTCCAGGGCGACGTCGTCGTCGTCTTCGGCGCCGGGCCCGTCGGGCTGGTGGCGGCGCGGTCGGCCTGGCTGATGGGGGCCGGCCGGGTCATCGTCATCGACCACCTGGACCACCGGCTGGAGAAGGCGCGCACGTTCGCCCAGGCCGAGACGTACAACTTCACCGAGTACGCCGACATCGTGCTCGAGATGAAGAAGACCACCGACTTCCTCGGCGCCGACGTGGCCATCGAGTGCGTGGGCGCCGAGGCCGACGGCGACTTCCTCCAGCACGTCACCTCCGCCAAGCTCAAGCTGCAGGGCGGCTCGCCGGTCGCGCTGAACTGGGCGATCGACTCGGTCCGCAAGGGCGCGACGATCTCGGTGATGGGCGCCTACGGCCCGTTGTTCAGCGCCGTCAAGTTCGGCGACGCGATGAACAAGGGGCTGACGATCCACACCAACCAGTGCCCGGTCAAGCGGCAGTGGCCCCGGCTGTTCGAGCACGTGCGCAACGGCCACCTCCGGCCCAGCGAGCTGGCCACCCACCGCGTCCCGCTGGAGCACATCGCCGAGGGCTACCACATGTTCTCGGCCAAGCTCGACGGCATCATCAAGCCCCTCGTCGTCCCGACCGCGGCGTGAGCACCAGGGAGACCCGGAGATGACCTACACCCCGCAGAAGCCGCCGATCGCGGAGTCGCCCGAGGAGCTGCGGAGGCGCATCCCGGGCTGGGGCGTCGACCTCGACCCCAAGGACCGCCCGTCGGTGCCGAAACTGCAGTTGCAGGAGGACCTGACCGGTGCGCACTGGGAGTTCCCCGAGCGGCAACCGGAGAGGTACCCGCGGGAGCGCTCGCCCGAGCACGGGATGCTGACCCCGGTCTTCGGCACCGCCCAGCCGCCGACCGGCGTCCCGGGGGCCATCCGCCGGCACGCCTACCGCTACAGCGAGGGACGCTCGGCGCACTGGCTGCTGCTCCTGTTCGCCGACCGGGTCGACGCGTGGGAGCACCACCTGCGGTCGCTCCTGACCCTGCGCCCGGACAACCCGATCACCGAGACCGGGGTCAAGGCCGAGTTCACCCGCCACGGACTGCGGTCGCGGGTCGGGCAGCACCGCACGGACCTCAAGCACCAGCTGCTCGACCCGGTGATCGTGGCCGGACCGTGGGTCGCGGCAGCCTGGCTGGTGTACGCCGGCGTCCGGAGGGTGGTCAGGGCCCTGCAGTCCTGAACCGCTGCGGGCCTCCGACATCGGGCCGGTCATCTGACCGATGCGGCGACCCGGCCGGCGGGGCACGATCGCACCGATCGCTGCCGCCAGGACGAGGGAGCCCCGATGCCCGCAGCACACCCGAGGAGCCTCCCGCGAGCGGTCCGCCGGTGACCGGCGGCGGGTTCGACGGGTACGAGCTCTCGCAGGTCACGGTGGGCGAGGTGTCCCTCCGGGTGCGGGTGGGCGGCTCCGGGCCGCCGCTGCTCCTGCTGCACGGCTACCCGGAGACCCACCTGATGTGGGCCGGGATCGCGGCCGACCTGGCGCAGGACGCCACCGTGGTCGCCCCGGACCTGCGCGGCTACGGCGACAGCTCGAAGCCGCCGACCGTGCCGTCGCACGAGTCGTACGGCAAGCGCGCGATGGCCGCCGACGGCGTGGCGCTGATGCGCCAGCTGGGGTTCGACAGCTTCGACGTCGTCGGCCACGACCGGGGCGGCCGTGCGGCCTACCGGATGGCGCTGGACTCACCCGACGCGGTGCGCCGGCTCACCGTGATGGACGTGATCCCGACGGGCGAGGTGTGGTCGCGCGCCGACGACCGGTTCGCCCTCGGCTACTGGCACTGGGCCTTCCTGGCGCTGGCGGAGCCGATCCCGGAGACGATCATCGGCCACGACCCCGAGCACTTCTTCTTCGACGCCGAGTTCGGCGGCATCCTCCGCGGCTTCGACGCCGAGGCGGTGGCCGACTACGCGCGGTGCGTCCGCGACCCGGGCGTCGTGCACGCGATCTGCGAGGACTACCGGGCCGGCGCGACCTGCGACCGGCAGCTCGACGACGAGGACCGGGCGGCGGGCCGGCGGATCACCAGCCCGTTGCAGGTGCTGTGGGCCGGCCGCGGCGCGCTCGCCGCGTGGTACGACCCGTTGGCGGTGTGGCGGGACTGGGCGGACGACGTCACCGGTCAGGCGATCGACAGCGGTCACTTCATGGTCGAGGAACGGCCCGCGGAGACCCTGGCCGCGCTGCGCGCCTTCCACCGCTGACAGTCACATGACCGATGCACCGTCCGGAGCGCGCGAGGAGCGTCTCCTGCGACGGACACCCGGGCGACCCGGTGCACGTCGGCCCACCGCCGACCGGCGCGCCGTCCCGGCCGGCTGACCGTCCCCGAGCGCTCCCGAGGAGCCCGTCATGACCGACGCGAACGTCGTCGCCCCCACCACCCCCACCGTCGCGCTGGTCCACGGCGCCTTCGCCGACAGCTCCGGGTGGGTGGGGGTGATCGACCTCCTGCGGGCTGCCGGGATCGATGCGGTGGCGGTCTCCAACCCGCTGCGCGGCATCGCCGAGGACTCCGCCTACGTGGCCAGCGCGCTGGCGCAGCTCCCCGGCCCGGTGCTGGCCGTCGGCCACTCCTACGGCGGGGCGATCATCACCAACGCCGCCGCGAGGGCGGGCAACGTCGTCGGGCTGGTGTACGTCTCCGCGTTCGCCCCGGACGAGGGCGAGAAGCTCATCGAGGTGGAGGCCGGCTCCACCGACAGCGTGCTGGACACCGCGCTCGTCGAGCGGCAGTACCCGACCGGGCAGGGCGGGGAGACGGTGGCCGAGTTCTCCATCGACCCGGCGAGGTTCCACCAGGTCTTCGCCGCGGACCTCACCGAGGAGCAGGCCGCGGACATGGCCGCCACCCAGCGCCCCGTCTCCTCGCTGGGCTTCGTCGAGCCGAACGGCCCGCCGGCGTGGAAGACGCTGCCGTCCTGGGCGGTGGTGTCCACCGGCGACACCGCCGCGGGCGCCGACGTCGTCCGCCGGATGGCGCAGCGGGCCGGCGCCGTCATCACCGAGACCGAGGGCTCGCACGTGCTCTTCATCGCCCGACCCCAGGTCGTCGCCGACGTGATCGTGCAGGCGCTGAGCGCCCTCTCCCAGGGCGCGGCAGCGCCGGCCGCCGCGGGCGTCTGAGGCCCGGGAGGCACGGCCATGGCCACCGACGCGGCGCCCGCCGCGGTGCACCCGACCGACGAGCTCGCCACCACGCTGCGGCGCACCGAGGTGCAGCGCGGGCCCTCCTCGATCCCCGGGCGGGAGATCGTGCAGGTCCTCACCGAGATCCCGGTCGGCGTCGAGTCCGGCTGGCACACCCACCCCGGCGAGGAGGTGGGGTACATCGTCGCCGGGACGGTCGAGATGCGGGTCCAGGACGCCGACACGGTGGTCCTGCACGCCGGCGACGGCTTCCTCATCCCCCCGCGCAGGCCGCACAACGCGCGGGACCTGGGTCCCGGGACGGGTCGGATGCTGTCGACCTACATCGTCGAGATCGGGCAGCCGCTGGCGACCCTCACCGGCTGACCGCGGCCGCCGTCACCGCGGTGGCGCAGGGGCGTGCCCCATCGCGGTGAGGGCGTCGCGGAGCGCGGCACGCGAGGTGATGCCGAGCCGCGGGAACAGGCTGTACAGGTGGGCCCCGACGGTCCTCGGCGAGACGTAGAGCAGCCGGCCGATCTCCTTGTTGGTCTTCCCCTCGGCGGCCAGCATCGCGATCTGCAGCTCCTGCGCCGTGAGCGCGCCCGGGTCGGCCCGGTGCTGCCGGACGTGGTGCTCGCCCGTGGCGCGGAGCTCCCGCTCGGCGCGCTCCCGCCACGGGACGGCGCCGAGGTCGGCGAACAGCTCGGCGGCGGCGGACAGGTGGGTCCGGGCCAGCTTCGACGCCCGGGACCGCTGCAGCCGCTCACCGAAGAGCAGCCGCGAGCGTGCGTGGTCGAAGCACCACCGGGGCGACTCGTCGCCGGCGAGGGCCGACTCGAACAGTGCCCGGTACTCCGCCTCGGGCGCCACCACGCCGGCCGCCGTGCCCACCACCAGGGCCAGCCGGGAGGACAGCCCCGCGACGTCGAGGGCCAGGAGCGCGTCGACGTGCGCCCGGGCCGCGGCGTGGTGACCGCTGCGCTCGGCGGCCTCGACCAGGTCCAGCGCCACCCACAGCGCGTGCGGCACGTGCGGCGGCAGGTCGCCGGCGGGGGAGACGGCGCAGGCCTGCTGGTAGGCCTCCTCGACGTCGCCGGTGGACAGCGCCGCCAGGCAGCGCAGGTGTGCGGCGAAGACGGCGGCGACGCCCGCGCCCCGGGTCTGCGCCCAGTCGTGCAGCTCGTCGGCGGCGACCCGGCTGCGCTCGAGGTCCCCGCGGACCGTCCCCACCAGGGCCGCCAGGTAGCTGCCCAGGATCCACGAGTAGCGGTGGTACCCGTGCCGCTCCGCCAGCTGGACGCCCTCGGACGTCTGCGCGAGCACGCGGTCCCAGCGACCGTGGTGCCAGTCGTCGTTGCTCAACGTCGTCAGCGCGTGCATGGCCAGGGCGACGGCGCCGCCGGAGCGGCCGTCCTCGACGACGCGGTCGAGAGCGGGCCGGCAGTCCTCGATCCGGTCGACGTAGACGCTCGCCAGCCCGACCCGGGTGATGAGCACCGGGTCCCGCTCGTCGTGGAGCTCCCTGATCGCCCCTGCGAGCGCGGAGAGCAGCGGTGCGGCGCGGTGCGCCGGGTCGGCGAACGTGCCGGCGCACAGCGCCAGCAGTGGCGGGGCGCCGGGGCGCAGCCGGGCGACCGCGGCGTCGAAGCTGCGCCACAGCTCCGCCCGCCCGCCGGTCCAGCACACGAGCAGGAGGCTGTGCAGGACGTCCGCCAGGTCGCCGTCGGTCGCGTCGAGGTCGCCGCCGACCGCCGCGAGCGCGCCGGCCAGCAAGCCGTGCGCGGCGTCGATGTCGCAGTCGCCGTTGAGCAGCACGTAGGACGCGGCGAGCGCGGCGGCCAACGACTGCGGCAGCTCGACCGCCCCCGAGCGCGCCTGCTCCAGCAGCGCCAGGGCGCCGTCGAGGTCGCCGGTCACGTCGGCACCCAGGTAGGCGGCCTCGGCGAGGCGCCGGCGGCGGTCCCGCGGCGAGGGGCTGAGCTGCGCGGCGCGGACCAGCGCCTCCACGGCACCGTTCGGGTCCCCGCGCCGCAGGTGGAGCCCGGCTGCCTCGTCGAGTGCGGTCGCGACGTCCTCGTCCGGCTCGATGCTCGCCCCGGCCAGGTGCACGGCCCGGCGGACCACGTCCCCGTCCACCGCCGCGGCCAGCGCCCGGTGGGCGGCGTGCCGCTCCTCGGCCGTGGACAGGGCGACGACCGCGGCCCCGGCCAGCGGGTGGCAGAAGCCGACCCGGCGCACCCGGTCGTCGACGTAGACCAGGTCGGCGCGCTCGGCCGGGGCGAGGTCGGCGAGCACCGGTGGCCCGGCGGCGGCGTGCAGCACCTGGAGGTGCCCGGTGCCCGACAGGGCCGTCAGGAGGAGCACCTGCCGCGAGCGCGGGGGCAGGCCGCTGACGCGGGAGGCGAACAGGTGCTGCACCCGCCGGCTGACCGAGCCCGACGTCGGGCCGTCCCCGGTCCCACCGGACGGCGCCGTGGGCAGCTCGAGCAGCGCCAGGGCGTTGCCCCGCGCCTCGTGGACGAACCGCGCCGTCTGGGCACGGGTGAGCCCGGGGAAGCGCGCGGCCAGGACCCGGGTGGCGGCGTCCGGGGGGAGCGGCCGGATCTCGAGCTCGGTGAGGTCCGAGCGCTCGAAGGCGGTGGACGTGCCGGTGCGCAGCGTGGCGACCAGACCGATCCGCAGCGGGCCCACCCGGCGGGCGACGAAGCCGAGGACCGCCGCGCTCAGCCGGTCCACCCACTGCAGGTCGTCGACCGTGACCAGCACCGGCCGGGACCTGCTGGCCTCGGTGAGCAGGGCCAGGGCCGCACCGGCCACGGCGCCCGCGGTCGGGGAGGGGCCGTCCTCGAGCCCGAGCGCCGTCCGCAGTGCCTGCCGGTGGGGTCTGCCGAGCGCGCCCAGCGCGTCGACCAGCGGGAGGACCAGCTGGCTGAGCGCTGCGTAGGGGAGGTCCGCCTCGAACTCCACCCCGCTCGCCGCCAGCACGAGGAGCTCCGCCGGCCCGGTCCGGGTGGCCGCGACCAGCAGCGCGGTCTTGCCGGCGCCGGCCTCCCCGAGGAGCACGAGCGCCTGACCGCGCTCGGGCAGCCCCCGCACCAGCGCGGTGAGGACCTCGAGCTCGGCGTCCCGGCCCTCGAGCGTCACGACGGCTGGCGGAACGGGTGATCGACGGCCATCGGACCTCCCCACGACCGGGCGGGGCGAATCTAGCGCCGGTGGTGCTCCGCCGGGCCGGTCGGTTGCGTCCCGCGACCGATCGGCCGGCTCAGCCGCTGGCAGGTCGTGCCGACAGCAGGACCAGGACGAGCGCGAGGGCGGCCAGCGCCGCGCCGGTGAGGGCGAGCGCCGGTGGGTCGGCGAGGAGCAGGGCCCGGCCGCCGAGCAGCCCACCTCCGGCGATGCCGATGTTGGTCGTGGCGTTGGTGATCCCGGGGGTGGCGTCCCCGGCATCCGGTGCCGCCCGGCGGGCAGCCGTCTGCAACAGCGTCGGCTGGGCGCCGAAGGCCACCCCCCAGACCACCGTGGCCACCACCGTCACGACGACGGACGTGCCCGACGCACCGATCGCGCCGAGCGCGAGCACGACGACCAGCACCGCACCGGCGAGCGCCGGTCGCGGGAACCGGTCGGCCAGCGCACCGGCGAGCGCCAGGCCGAGCGCGCCGGCGGCCCCGTAGCCGAGCAGCACCAGGCTGATCGAGCCCGTGCCGACGCCCGCCGCGCTCAGGACGGGGGACACGTAGGTGAACGCGGTGTAGTGCCCGAGCGTGAGCACCACGCTGATGGCGACGACCAGGAGCACCGGGCGGCGGCGCAGCACCTGGCGCACCGGCGCCGGGTCGGCCGCGGCCGGTGGCGCCGAGGCCGGAAGCAGTGCGGCTGCGCTGCCGGCCAGCAGCAGCAGGACGGCGGCGATCCCGGCGAACGCCCAGCGCCAGCCGACCGCCGTCCCCAGTGCGGTGCCGGCCGGCACGCCGAGGGTGAAGGCGAGCGTCACCCCGCCGAAGACCCAGGCGGTGACCCGCCCGGCCCGGTCCCGGGGGACCAGGCTGACCGCGGCGCCGATGGCGACGGAGAAGAACCCGGCGTGCGCCAGCCCGGCGAGCAGGCGGGCGGCCACGGCCACGGCGTAGCTGTCAGTGGCGGCGAAGACGGCGTTGCCCACCGCGTAGGCGCCCAGCAGCACGGTCAGCGCGCGCCGCCGGGGCCAGCGGCTGAGCAGGGCGGTGAGCGGCAGGGAGGCCACCGCGACCACGACGGCGTAGGCGGAGACGAGCAGCCCGACCCGGGACTCGGTCGTGCCGAGGTCGCGGGCGATCATCGACAGCAGCCCCACCGGCAGCGTCTCGGCGGTGACGGCGGCGAAGGTGGCCGCGGTGAGGACCGCGAGCGCCGCGGCGACGCGTCGTCCTCCGTGCGGGGGAGCGGTCGTGGCGGACGCGGTGGGCGTGGTCACGGGACTCATTAAACTCCGGAGTGGAGCTTTTGCAGAGGAGGAGCCGATGGGAGCGCTGCCCGAGCGCGCGGTCGCCATGCTCGCCGCGGCCCACCGGCAGCCGGGGCTGAGCCGCGCCGACGCCAGCCGGCTGCTGGGCATCGGCTCGGGCGGGGCCACCGAGGTGGTCGGCCGGCTGGTCGCCGAACGGCTGCTCGCCGAGGGGGCGCCCGCGCCGGCCGGCGGACGGGGCCGCCCGACCCGGCAGCTGACCGCCCACCCGGAGGGCCCGGTCGTGCTGGCGGCGGCGATCTCGCACGCGTCGTGGCGGGTGGACGCCGTCGAGCTCGGCGGCGTCTCGATCGGCACCCTGACCGGCCAGCACGGCGCGGCACCCGCCCCGGTGGTGCTCGGCGCGCTCCGGGACGCCGTCGGTCGGCTGCGGGCACGACTCGGCGACCGGGTCCTGGGCCTCGGCGTCTCCGCGCCCGGTGTCGTGCTGGACGGGCGGTACCTCGACGCGGTCGGGCTGGGCTGGACCGACGTCGACCTGGCGGTGCTCGACCCGGAGGGGCCGCTGGTCGTGGCGGACAACGACGCGACGCTGGCCGCGGTGGCTGAGCAGCGGCGGGGGGCGGCGGCCGGCGCCCGGTCCTCGCTGCATCTGCTCGTCGACGCCGGGCTCGGCGGGGCGCTCGTCGACGGCGGCCGGCTCGTCGGCGGGGCGCGCGGGACGGCCGGGGAGTTCGGGCACCTGCCGCTGGGGGACCCGGCGGTGCGCTGCCCCTGCGGGGCCCACGGCTGCTGGGGCACCGCCGTCGACGGCGGTGCGCTCGCCCGGCTGCTGGGTGAACCGGCCCCGGGGCACCCGGCGGGGTACGCGCGGCAGGTCGTCGCCCGGGCCGCCGCCGGGGACGGGTCCGCCCGCGCTGCGGTGGCCACCACGGCGGCTGCGCTCGGGCGCGGCATCGCCGGCCTGGTCAACGCCCTCGATCCGGAGGTCGTCACGCTGGGCGGCGGCGCCGCTGACCTGCTCGCCGCGGCCCCGGATGACCTGGCCGGGGCGTGCCACGACGGGCTGATGCGGATCCGCCGGCTGGACCCGCCCCCGGTCGTGCCCGCCGGCCTCGGCGACGCCGGCCCGCTCGTCGGCGCCGCCGAGCAGGTCTGGGACCGCTGGCTGGAGCGGCTCTCCCGCTGATCCTCCCGACCCCGGGCCGTCGACCGTGCCGCGGGTCAGCGCGCGCGGTCGGGTGCCGGCTGGTCCTGGGTCGCTGCCCAGCTGGTGAGGAAGGTCAGTGCCTGCTCGGTCGCCGACGCGGGCTCGGCGGTGTAGACCAGCAGCGCGAGGCCCGGGTCGGCGGGCAGCTCCATCGTCTCGAACCGCAGGTCGAGGTCGCCCACGACGGGGTGGCGCAGCCGCTTGGTCCCGGTCAGGTGCAGGCGCACGTCGTGGCGGGCCCACCGGGTGCGGAAGGTCTCGCTGCGGGCGGACAGCTCGCCGATGAGGTCGGTGACGACCTTGTCCCACGGCGTCCGGGCGCTCTGGGTGCGCAGCAGCGCGACGACGTCGTCGACCGCGGAGTCCCAGTCGGGGTAGAACTCGGCGCCGCGCGGGTCGAGCAGCAGGAAGCGGGCGGCGTTGACCCCGACCGGGGAGTCGAACAGCGGCGCGTACAGCGCGCGGCCGGCCCGGTTGGCCGCGAGGTAGTCCATCCGGGCGTTGCTGACCAGCGCCGGCGCGGTCATCGCGTCGAGGATGCGCTGCACGCCGGGCCGGACCTGCTGCGGCACCGCAGCGCGCCGCCCACCCGCGGAGGCGTTGGCGGCCCGGGCCAGGTCGTAGAGGTGGCCGCGCTCGGCCTCGCTCAGCCGGAGCGCCCGGGCCAGCGCCTCGAGGACGCTGTCGGAGACGCCGCGGAGGTTGCCGCGCTCCAACCGGGAGTAGTACTCGACGCTCAGCCCGGCGAGCATGGCGAGCTCCTCGCGGCGCAGGCCGGACACCCGGCGCAGGCCGCCGTAGACCGGCAGTCCCGCCTCCGCGGGGGTGATCCGGCCGCGGCGGGTGAGGAGGAGGTCGCGCACCTCGGCGCGCAGCTGGTCCGCGTCCACGGATCCGACGGTAGGCCGGGCGGGACCCGGGTGGGGTGCCCTGCCAGTACACCGCACAGCAGGTCCTCCCACGCCCGCGGGAGCCGGGGTTGTCTCGACGTCGTCGCCGTCAGCGTCACCCCGTGCGCACCCCTGCCAGATCGAGAGCGAGAAGGACCATGAGCACCCCCTCGACCACCGCCGTCCAGGTCGTCATCGGCGCCGGGAGCATCGGGCAGGCCATCGCCCGCCGCACCGGCGCCGGAAAGCACCTGCTGCTCGCCGACTTCAGCGAGACCAACCTGCAGGACGCGAGGACCGCGCTGGAGGACGCCGGCCACACCGTCACCACCCAGCGCGTCGACGTCTCCGACGCCGCGTCGGTGCGGGCTCTGGCCCAGGCCGCCGCCGGCCTCGGCGACGTCGTCCAGGTCATCAGCACCGCCGGCGTCTCCCCGGTGCAGGCTCCGGCCGAGGCGGTCCTGGCCGTCGACCTCTACGGCACCGCCGTCGTCCTGGAGGAGTTCGGCAAGGTGATCGCCCCCGGCGGCGCCAGCGTGCACATCTCCAGCATGGCCGGCCACATGCCTGCGCCGCTGGACCCCGAGACCGCCCACGCGCTCGCGTTCACCCCGGTCGAGGAGCTGCTGGCGCTGCCGGCCCTGGCCCCCGACGCGGTGCCGAACTCGGGTGCGGCCTACGCGATCGCCAAGCAGGCCAACCACCTGCGCGTGCAGGCCGCCGCCGTCACCTGGGGCGACCGCGGCGCCCGGGTGAACTGCCTGAGCCCGGGCATCATCCTCACCCCGCTGGCCCGCGACGAGATGTCCGGCCCGGGTGCCGAGGGCTACCGGGAGATGATCGAGGTCTCCGCGGCCGGCCGGGTCGGCACGGCCGACGAGGTGGCCACCGCGGCCGCCTTCCTGCTGGGCCCCGACGCCGGGTTCATCACCGGCACCGACCTGCTGATCGACGGCGGCGTGATCGCCGCCCTGCGCGCCGGCCGCTGGCAGTTCGGCGCCTGATCCCCGGCCCACCCCCGACCCGGCCACCGCGGGGCCGGGCGGGGGTCAGGCCGCGGCGAGTGCGACGCAGAGGGCGACGAGGGCGGTGACCTGCAGCGCCACCCGGGCGGCGATCACGGAGTCCCAGCGGGCCTGCAGCGCGCGGGCGTCGTCCGGCACCCGGTCGGCGAGCGCCGCAGCGGTCAGGACGGCGTTCACCGGCTTGCTGACCCGGGCGTAGACCACCAGCCACACCACCAGGGCGAGGACCGCCAACGCCCCGGCCGCGGCGCTGACCCCGCGCCCGTCCGCGGTGGCGAGCACGGTCGTCGCCAGGGCGGCGACCAGGCCGACGGCGCCGATCACCGGGAAGCGGCGGTCGGCGATCCGGTGGACGTGGCCGAGCAGCTGGGTGAGGGTGCGGTCGTCGACCGCGGCGACGGCGGGACGCAGGACGATCGCGCTGAAGACGTCGGTGCCGTGGACGACGCCGTTCGCGGTGATCGCCAGGACGGCCAGGACCTCGACCAGCGTGCGGATCACCGGGTCCCCCCGTCGGTGAGCATGCGGTGCGCCAGGTCGAGCCGCGCCGGGGCCTCGCCGGCGCGCAGCCGACCGCCCGCCTGGAGGGTGGCCAGGCCGTGCAGGACCGACCAGGCGACCTCCGCCCGGGTGCCGTCCGCGTCGGGGAAGGCGTCGTGGACGGCCGCGAAGGCGCGCCGGAGCGGTTCGGGGGTGTCGTCGGTCGCGAAGGGCAGCCCTGAGGGCAGCGAGAACATCGCCTCGTAGACGCGGGGGTGGGCGGCCGCGAAGTCGAGGTAGGCACGCATCCGCGGCAGCGGGGAGACCTCGACGGCCTCGAGCGCCGCAGCGATGTCGTCGAAGCCCTGCAGCGCCACCGCGTCGACGAGCGCCTGGCGGCCGGCGAAGGCCGAGTAGAGCACCGGCTGGGTGACGCCGAGCTCCGTCGCGAGGCGGCGCATCGTCACGGCGGCCCAGCCGTCGGCCTCCGCCACCTCCCGGGCGGTGCGGACGACCTGGTCGCGCCGGGAGGCCAGGTCGGGAGCGGGTCGGGGGGACATGGACAGAGGCTAGCATCGTTATATAACGTTGATAGCCAATCCTCGAGAGGGCCCTGCCGTGCAGACCACCGCACTCGTCATCGCCGTCGCCGCCTGCGTCGGCATCATCGGCCTCGGCGCCCGCTTCCTGCTCGCGCCGCGGGCGGCGATGATCGGCTTCGGTGTCGCCCCCGACCGGCTCGGCGCCATGACCGCGGCCAAGGGCGTCCGCGACATCACCTCCGGGGTGCTCCTGCTGGTGGTCTGGGCGGCCGCCGGACGCGAGGCGCTGGGCTGGTTCCTGGTCGCCGTGGCCCTCACGCCGGTCGCGGACGCCGTCATCGTGCTCACCCACGGCGGCAGGCTCTCCACCGCGCTGGGCGTGCACGGGCTCACCGCTGCCCTCCTCGTCGCCGCCGGCCTGGTCCTGGCGCTGGGCTGAGCCGGGTGGGGCCGGGTCAGGCGTCGAGCCGGTAGACGTGCTCGACGACGTCACGACCCAGACCGGCGGCATGGGAGACCTCCGAGTCGACGTGGACGAAGCCGGCCCGGACCAGCACCGCGGCCGAGCCGACGTTGTGCTCCGCGACCCGCGCGAACAGCGGTCGCAGCGGCTCGACCTGCAGGAACGCAGCCAGCGCGGCCGAGGCGACCCCACGGCCCCACCGCGCCGGGTCGACCCAGTAGGTGAGCTCCCGGTCGCCGGCCACGGTGAAGCTGGCGATCATCCCGGCCAGGCCGTGGTCGTCGTCGACGGCCCGCATGGTCACGTCCGGGTCGTTCCGGTTGCGCGCGTAGTGCGCGTCGAACGACGACCGGTCGGCGGGATCGGCCCGGGTGAAGGCGGCCATCGCGACAGCCCGGGGATCGCTCTCCCACGCGTGGAGCTGGTCGAGGTCGGCGTCCTCGAGCGAACGCAGCGTGATGCCCATGCCGGCACCGTAGGGGCCCCGACCGACAGGCCCACCCCGCCGGAGCGGGGTGGGCCTGGTGGTCAGCCGGTGCGCGGGGTGAGCAGGTCCACCAGGCCGATGCGGTCGTAGAACTCCCGCCGCACCCGGTCGCCGACGTCGTAGACCTCCTCGGCGCCGTCACCGGCCGGGTCGATGTGCACCCGGTAGGGCCGGCTGCCCCGCGGCGCGTCCACCGCCGCCACGATCTGCCGGGCGACCTCCGTCGGGTCGGCGTCGGGCGGGGACAGCTCCGCCAGCCGTGCCCCGACCTGCTCCATGAGGCCCGCGTACCGGCCCTCGTAGGCGGCCGCCACCGCCTCGTCGGCCGCGTGACCGGCGTGGGCGGAGTGGTTGGTCCCGGTGGTGAACGACCCGGGCACCACGATGGTGGTCTCGATCCCGAAGCGGGCCAGCTCGGCGGCGTAGCTGACCGCCAGGGAGTCCTCGGCCGCCTTGGCCGCGAAGTAGGGCGCCAGGTAGGGCGGCGCGGTCGTCGGCGGGCTGCTGGTCGACCGGGTCGATGCGAGCGCTCCGCTCGTCGCCGGTGGCACCGCCGCGCTCGTCGGGGAGGTGCTGCTGACGAGCCTGCGCCGACGACAGGCCGCAGGTCAGCGCGCCGGCTGAGGCGCGCCGGCCGGCCCGGGGACGATCACGGCCACGCGGGGGCGGCGGCGAGCGGGGGGTGGGTCACCGGGATGAGGTGCGCCCGGTACTCGTCCTCCAACGCCTCGTTGAGGGCCTGGGCGAGCACGTCCTGCTGCCCGGGCTCCAGCTGCGTCAGCCCGTGCAGGAAGCCGTCGAGGTCGAGCACGTCCCCGGTGCCGGTCAGCGCCGCGTACCGGACCCACAGCTCCGGCAGCGTGAGCTCGACCCGCACCCGGGCCGCGTCCAGCTGCCGGCGCCGCCCGTCGGGGGTCACCGTGCGACCTCGACGACTCTGACGCTGCTCGGACGGGGTGTTCTCGGCATGGCCCAACTCCGGTCGTCTGGCACCGGGGGGGGGTGACCGCGGCAGGGACCCCGACCTGAGGCCCCGGGAACGCACGCCGGCTGCTCCACGTGCACGTGCACCCCGCACCTTACGCCGGACCCGGCCCGGGAGCGGCCCGCGAGCGCGCCGGGCCTCAGGGCCCGTCAGGGACGACGACTGCGCCGGGCAGCGCGCCGGTGACTGCCCGGGCGGACGACGGGGTGACCGCGGACGGGCACGACCAGCTCAGAGGGTGCTGCCGGAGGGGGCGGCCCACGGCTCGACGGCGGCCACCTCCTCGGCGGTGAGGTCGGGGCCGCTGAGCGCCTGCATGTTGGCCTCCAGCTGGGCGACCGAGCTGGCGCCGATGATCGCGGTGGTGACCCGCGGGTCGCGGAGCACCCAGCGCAGCGCCAGCTGGGCCAGGGTCTGCCCGCGTGCGCCGGCGATCTCGTCCAGCGCCCGGGCCCGGGCGACCAGGTCCTCGGTGACGTCGTCGGTGGACAGGTAGGCGCTGCGGGTGGCCCGCGAGCCCTCGGGGACCCCGTTCAGGTAGCGGTCGGTGAGCCGGCCCTGGGCGAGCGGGGAGAAGACGGCGACCCCGGCCCCGGCGGTGGCGGCGGCGTCGAGGACGCCGGCCTCCACGTGCCGGTCGAAGATCGAGTAGCGGGGCTGGTGCATCGTCAGCGGGGTGCCGAGCTCGGCCAGCAGCTCGGCGGCGCGGGCGGTGTCGGCGGGGGAGTAGTTGGAGATGCCGACGTACAGCGCCTTCCCGGCCCGGACGACGGCGTCCAGCGCGCCCATCGTCTCCTCCAGCGGGGTGTCGGGGTCCCGGCGGTGGGAGTAGAAGACGTCGACGTAGTCCAGGCCGGTGCGGCGCAGCGACTGGTCCAGGCTGGCCACCAGGTACTTGCGGGAGCCGCCGTCGCCGTAGGGGCCGGGCCACATGTCGTAGCCGGCCTTGGTGGAGATCAGCAGCTCGTCCCGGTAGGGGCGCAGGTCGCTGGCGAGCACCGCACCGAAGGTGGTCTCGGCCGCGCCGTAGGGCGGGCCGTAGTTGTTGGCCAGGTCGATGTGGGTGACCCCGAGGTCGAAGGCCCGCCGCAGGATCGCCCGCGGGGTGGCCAGCGGCCGGTCGGCGCCGAAGTTCTGCCACAGCCCGAGGGAGATCGGCGGCAGCAGCAGCCCGCTGCGGCCGGCCCGCCGGTAGTCCGTCGCCGTGTAGCGGTCGGCGGCGGGGGTCCAGGCGCGGTCGGTCCGGTCGTCGGTGATCACCCGGTGATGATCGCAGCCCGGCGGGTCAGCGCCCCAGCGCGGTCTCCACCCGGCGGGCGGTCGCCAGCAGGGCGACGTCCCCGCCCGGCAGGGCCTCGAGGGAGAGGCCGACGGGCAGGCCGGCGCGGGTCGTCCCGGCGGGCAGGGAGAGGGCCGGCATCCCCGCGGTCGAGCCGGGACCGGTGTTGCGGATGGTGGTCAGGAAGACCGGCACCTGCCGGCCGTTGAGCTCGGTCGTGTCGTCGTCGCCCAGCGGCGGCGCGGGCAGCGGCACCGTCGGGTACACGAGGGCGTCCAGCGGGTCGGCCCCGGCGGGCCGCAGGGCGGCGGCGTAGGCGGCGCGCAGCCGCTCCCGGGTGGCCAGCGCCTGCGCGTGCACCGCCGCGGTGAAGGTCCCGCTCGCCGCGGCCTCGAGCGCGCCGCGGACGTCGGGTGAGGCCACCTGGGCCAGCACGTCGGCCAGGGTGAGCCCGCGCTCCGGTCCGGGCAGCGTCGCCAGGTAGGCGGGCAGGTCCTGGGCCAGCTCGGCGAAGACGATCGGGAAGCCGCACTCGGCGTCCAGCGCGTGGGCGTCCGCGACCCGCACCTCGACCAGCTCGACGCCGGCGGCGGCCAGCTGCTCCAGCGCCCGCTCGGTGCAGGCGGCGACCTCGGGGTGCAGGTCGTCGTAGAACCCCTCGCGCGGCACCCCCAGCCGCAGCGGCCGGCCCGACGGCGGCGCCGGAGCGGCCTCGCCGGTGACGAGCGCGTCGACGAGCGCCACGTCGGCCACCGAGGTCGCGAGCACCCCGGCGGTGTCCCGGGTGCGGGAGATGGGCACCGTGCGGCCGGTGCCCCAGCGGCCGACCGTCGGGCGCCAGCCCACCACCCCGCAGTGCGCTGCCGGCACCCGCAGCGACCCGCCGGTGTCGGTGCCCAGCGCCAGGGGCACGACCCCGGTCGCGACGGCGACGGCGGACCCGCCCGAGGAGCCGCCGGCCGAGCGGCTGCGGTCGTGCGGGTTGCGCACCGGGCCGAAGGCGGCGTTGTTGCTGGTGATGCCCAGCGCCAGCTCGTGCAGGTTGGTCTTGCCGATCACCGCAGCGCCGGCCGCGCGCAGCTGCGCCACCGCGTGCTGGTCACGGCCCGGCCGGGAGCCGCGGAGGGCCGGGGTCCCGCCGGTGGTGGGCAGGTCGACGGTGTCCAGGTTGTCCTTGACCGCGAGCGGGACGCCGGCGAGCGGGCCGGTGCCGGGCTCCGGTGCGTCGGCGACCGAGAGGAAGGCGCCGAGGTCGGCGGCGTCGCGGGCCGCCCGGGTGCTCGCGGCGACCACCTCCGCCGCCGAGGAGGAGGCGATCCGCTGGCGTACCTGGTCCACTCCGGGAGGCTGCACGGACGGCATCGTGGCACGTGCCTCCCGCCGGGAGGGCTCAGCTGACCTGCCAGACCCGCCAGAGCGCCGCAGGGTCGGACAGCGGGTCGCCGTGCACCAGCACGAGGTCGGCGGGGCCGCCCACCCGGAGGACGCCCGCCTCCGGTTCGCCCAGCAGCTGCCCGCCGTTGCGGGTGGCGGCCGCGAGCGCCTGCCAGGGCTCCAGCGCGGCCTCCACCAGGCACTCCACCTCCCACGCGAGCTGGTTGGCCCGGGTCGAGCCACCCCCGAAGTCGGTGCCGGAGGCGATCAGGACACCGGCCCTGGCCGCCAGCCGCACGCTCTCGTGCGCCCGCTCGCGCCGCTCGGCGATCTGCGCCTCGCTCTCCTCGCCGGCGAACCGGGGGAGCGTCGTCGTCCGGGAGAAGGTCCGCCACGACTCCAGCACGCTGAGCGTCGACACCAGCGCCACCCCGTGGGCGGCCATCAGCCCGGCGACGTCGGCGTCCAGGGTGAAGCCGTGCTCCAGCGAGGCCACCCCCGCCTCGGCCCCCGCCCGGGCGCCCGGCAGGGAGCTGGAGTGGGCGGCGACCCGGGCGCCCCGCTCGGCCGCGGCCGCCACGACGCGGCGCACCTCGTCGACGGTGAACGGCGAGGTGTCCGCGTCCGGACCGTCGAGGTAGAGCTTGACCAGGTCCGCGCCGTCGTCCAGCTGCGCCAGGGCCGCAGCGAGCAGCGCGTCCCCGTCGGTCACCTCCACCGCCAGCCCGCCGGGCAGCGACCCCCGCTGGGAGATCCAGGTGCCGGCCGCCCGCACGTAGGGGTACTCGCGGTGGCCCGCCCACCGGTCGCGCACCCCGAGCGCCAGGCCTCGGACCCGGCCGTCGACGGGGTCGGTGCCCGTCGGGGAGCCGACGTCCCGGGCCCACCGGACCCCGGCGGACCGCAGCAGCCGGGCGTTGTCCTCGGCCACCGCGACCAGCCGCACGGGCGGGTCGAAGCCGCGGTCGACCCAGTGCGCCCCGCCCGGCATGGTCAGGTGGCTGTGGCTGTCGACCAGGCCCGGGACGACCACGGCGCCCGAGCAGTCGACCACCTCGGCGTCGGGCCCGGGGTCCGGCTCGTCGTCGGCCGGGCCGATCCAGCGGACCCGGTCGTCCTCGACCTGGACGCTGACGTCCCGGACGAGCTCGGGTCCGGTCCCGTCGGCCAGCGCTGCTCCCCGGTACACCGTCGTCGCCATGCGCCGAGCCTGGCACGGCCGGTCGGGTGCCGCCCGGCGTCGACGCCCAGGTCAGGGGGCGGCCAGCCAGGACAGCAGCCGGCCCCGCGACCAGCAGCGGCCCAGGGCCTCGGCGCGCACGGCCGACCCGTCGAGGACCACCAGGCCGATGGTGCTGTGGCCCGAGGCAGGTCTGTCCCCGAGCGTGGGGACCTCCGGCGCGACCCCGACCCCCTCGACGGCCACCCAGGCCACCGGCCGGTCGGCGGCCACCTCCTGCAGCCGGTGCAGCAGCCGCAGCCGTCCCGCGGGCGGGAGGCGGGAGAGCGCCCAGGTGGAGGTGACGACCGGCAGCGCGTCGGCGGGCACCGCGGCGACGGCCTCGGGCAGCAGCGCGACGGCGTCGCCGCGCAGCAGCAGCGGCGGGTCCGCCGCGGCCAGGGCCAGCTCGGCGTCGAGCCGGGCAGCCATCTCCGGCCGGTCCGGCGCCAGGCAGGCGCGCAGCCACCGGACGTCGTCGGGGTCGCTGACGTCGAGCGGTTCGCGGTCGATGCCGACCCGGGCGACGACCGGGGGCACCGCGCGGGTCGGGGCGGGCCGGTCCCCCACGCGGGTGGCGGTCAGCTGCACCGGGGACAAGGCGTCGCCCAGCGTCCGCCCGTCGCTGTAGGTGACGCCCACCCGGCCGGCGTCCAGGTCGAACCCGGCTCCGCAACCGACGGAGACCAGCCCGACCGCGTCCGCGCCCACCCGGCGGGCCGCCTCCGCGACGGCCGGGGCCAGCACCGGGGCGTGCCCGGTCTCGTCGGGCCGGGTCCGCCGGCGGACGGCCAGGGCGGCCACCGCCGCGGGCACCCGCCGCAGCGTGTCGACCGCCGCGTCCGCGGCGGCGTCGCCGTCCCCGGCGGCGTACGCGGCGGCGAGGGCCGGGGCGTGCCCGGCCAGGGCGAGGTCGTGCAGCGCGGCGAGGACCACCGCCGGCTGCCGCCTGCGGGCCGGCACCGCCGCCAGCGCCCGCAGCGCGTCGTCCGATCTGCTCAGCGCCACCGCGACCCGTGCCTGCAGCGGCGACCGCGCGGCCTCGACCTCGCCGAACCGGCGGAACACCTCGGCCGTCGTCCGGGGGTCAGCCACCGGCGCGGTGGGTGTTGAGCCGGGCGGCCTGGCGGGTCAGGTGGTCCCGCTCGGCGAGGTCCGGTGCCCGGTGCGCGGCCTCGGCGTACAGCCGGGCCGCGGTCGCCAGGTCGCCGTCGCGCTCGTGCAGGTACGCCGCGACGGCGGTGTACCGCGGCAGCCCGGCGTCCAGCTCCGCGAGCGCGGCCAGGCCGGCGCGGGGCCCGTCGGCCTCGCCCACCGCCACCGCGCGGTTGAGCCGGACGACGGGACTGCCGGTGAGCCGCACCAGCTCGTCGTACCACTCGACGACCTGCACCCAGTCGGTCTCCGCGGCGGTCCGCGCGTCGGCGTGCAGGGCGGCGATCGCCGCCTGGGCCTGAAACTCGCCCAGCCGGTCCCTGGCCAGGGCGGCCTGCAGCACCGCCACGCCCTCGGCGATCGCTGCGGTGTCCCACCGGCTGCGGTCCTGCTGCGCCAGCGGCATCAGGCGGCCGTCCGGCGCGGTCCGGGCGGCCCGCCGGGCGGAGGTGAGCAGCATGAGGGCCAGCAGCCCGCCCGCCTCGGGGTGGTCGACCGCGGTGGCCAGCTGCCGGGTCAGCCGGATCGCCTCGGCGACGAGGTCGACGTCGCCGGAGTAGCCCTCGTTGAAGACCAGGTAGAGGACGCGCAGCACGGTGGCGACGTCGCCGGGGGCGTCGAAGCGCACGTCGGAGACGGTGCGCTTGGCCCGGCTGATCCGCTGCGCCATGGTCGCCTCGGGCACCAGGTAGGCCCGGGCGATCTGGCGGGTGGTCAGCCCGCCGACCGCGCGCAGCGTGAGCGCGACCGCGGACGACGGGGTCAGCGAGGGGTGCGCGCAGAGGAAGTACAGCTGGAGCGTGTCGTCCACCGCCGGGACGGGGCCGGGCGCCGGCTCGACCTGGACGACGTCCTCCCGCCGGCGGCGGGCGACCTCCGCCCGGGTCGCGTCCAGGAACCGGCGCCAGGCGACGGTGACCAGCCAGCCCTTCGGGTCGCGGGGCGGGTCGGCCGGCCAGACGCGGAGCGCCTCGACCAGCGCGTCCTGCACGGCGTCCTCGGCCGCCGCGAAGTCGGCTCCGCGGCGGACGAGGACCCCGAGCACCCCCGGCGTCAGGCTCCGGAGCAGGACGGCGTCCACCGGGGCGCTCACTCCGTGATCATCGGCGCCTCGGTCAGGAAGGGGCGCACCTCGAGCCACTCGTGGATCGGCTGCCCGCCCGAGCCGGGGGCGGCCGACAGCTCCCCGGCCAGCTCGACGGCGCGCTGCTCGCTGTCGACGTCGATCACCATCCAGCCGGCGATCAGGTCCTTGGTCTCGGCGAACGGCCCGTCGGTGACCGGCGGTCGGCCCTCGCCGTCGTACCGGACCCACATGCCCTGGTCGGACAGCGCCTGGCCGTCGACGAACTCACCGCTCTCCTCGAGCTTCGCGGCGAAGTCGTGCATGTACTGGACGTGCGCCGAGACCTCCTCCGGCGTCCACTGGTCCATCCGCACGTCGTTCACGGCTGCCGGCGCGCCGCGGTAGTGCTTGAGCAGCAGGTACTTGGCCATCGTGGTCCTCCTCGGTGTGGCGACCCATCGTGGTCGCTGCACCCCGGGGACGGAACCGGTCCGCGGTTCTCGACACGACCGGCCTGCGGACGCCCGAGGGCCCGCCGACCCCGTGGTCGGCGGGCCCTCTGGCTGTGCCTGTGCTGCGAGTCGAGCCCCGCGTCAGGCGACGTCGGTGCGGGCGTCGGCCAGGTACTCGCGGACCGCCGTCTCGGGGACGCGGAAGGAGCGGCCGACGCGGACGGCGGCCATCTCGCCGCCGTGCACGAGGCGGTACACGGTCATCTTCGACACCCGCATGATCGCGGCGACCTCGGCCACGGTCAGGAAGGAGACGGCCGGGCGCGGCGCGGGCCGCTGCACGACCGGACCGGCCGGCATCGGGCGCGGGCCCACGGGGCGCTGGCCCATCGGGCCGGCGCCGGGCACGGCAGGCCGGGTGTAGGGACGCTGGCCGTAGGTGGCCTGGCGGGGGAGGGCCGGAGCGGGGGAGCGCTGGGGCAGGGACACGTCGTTCCTCTCGGTGGCGGTCCACGGGGATGCGGGGTGCGGGGCCAGCTCGTCGCCGGCAACGGTGCGCGTCCGTGTTGAGACAGACGGTAACGGAATGACGTCGGTCCGCGCGACCACATCGAGGGACGAGACGAACTGGTCCGCTTCGTCAGATGTTGACCGTGCGCCGCGCGCGAGTCCGTGGGGCGCGCGAGGCGCGTGCGACGGAACGGGGTTTCCGTGCCCGGTGTGCGGGACAATGAGGAGGTGCCGGAGAGCCCGACCGGCCCGCTGCCGCGCGTCCGCGCCGGCCTCTGCCGTGGGAGCTCCGTGACCCTCATCGTGGACTTCCACGACGCCCTGACCGCTGCCGGGGCCGACCTGCCCGGCGTGGAGCTGCTGCCCGAGCGGCTCGCGCACGCGTGCGCGCAGGTGCTGCCGGTCGACGGCGCCGGGATCGGCCTCTTCTTCTCCGGCGGCCGGCGGCTCCCGCTCGGCGCCAGCGACCCGGTCTCGGGGGAGGCGGAGCGCCTGCAGTTCACCCTCGGCGACGGCCCCTGCCTCAGCTCCCACGCCTCCGGCGAGACCGTCGTCGCCGACGAGCCGACCCTCCGGTCCCGGTGGCCCGCCTTCCACGACGCCCTGCTGGCGCGGACCACGGTGCGCGGCACCGTCTCGCTGCCCCTGGGCGGCCGGCTGCGTTCCATCGGTGCGCTCGACCTCTACCTCGTCCCCCCGCACGCCGTCGCCGGGGTCAGCCTGCTCGACGCCCGGGTCGTCGCCGCGGAGGTCGCCGCGGCGCTGCTGGCCGGGGGGCGCGGTGGGGAGCAGCCCGACGGGCCGGCCTGGCTGGACACCCCGGCCGCGGGACGGCGGTCCCGGGTCTGGCAGGCGATGGGCTTCGTGAACTCCGGTCTGGGGCTGTCCAGCCCGGACGCGCTGGCCCTGCTCCGCGCGCACGCCTACGCCGAGGGTTCCTCCCTCGACGAGCTCGCGGTGCGGGTGGTCGGCCACGAGGTCCGGGTCGACGAGCTGTCCCCGGACCTCGGCACCCGGTGACCGCGCGCCGGCTGGTCAGCCGCTGGCGAACGTGGCGTCGGTCCACGGGCCACCCGTCCACGGCTCGCGGCTGGAGGAGAGCCGGAGCCGTCCGGGTGCCGCCTCCAGCAGCTCGCCGAAGACGGTGGCGAACACCTGGCCGTCCCGCTCGTGCCGCACGACCAGGGCGCCGGGGTCGTCGGACGGCGGCCCGTCCTGCAGCAGGGCGCGCCAGCCGGCGGGGTGGTCGGCGGCCCGGAACGCGGCGAGGTGCCGCTCGGCCTTGCGGTCCTCAGGGCCACCCGAGGTGACCATGACCGTGCCGGGGTCGTGCGCCACCTCCTGCACCACGTCGCCGTCGACGTCCCAGGTGACCAGCCGCTCGGGCGTGGCCAGGACGAGCAGGAAGGCGGCCATCCCGTCGACGCGCACGTGCGCCCGCCAGTCCACCCCGTGCGTGGCCGCGAGCAGCGGCAGGACCCCGCGGCTGGGAGCACCCGGCGCGGCCGCCCGCCCCTGGGGCCGGTTGAGGACCAGTGCCGTGGCCCCGCTCGGGACGTCGGTGGCGCACCAGGTGCCGCCGGCCACCCGGTCGCGGCCGCCGACGGCGTCCGGGAACTCCGGCCACCACCGCCCCGGGTCGTCGAACGGGCGGCTGGTCAGCTCGTCCCGCAGCGCCAGGACCCGCACGGGGTCTCCTGCGGACCAGCGGACCACCACGGTGCACACGGGCCCATCCTGCGGCCTCGGCCGCCCCGGGGTGGAGCCCGGTCAGCGGCGGGGCAGCCCGACCACCACCGGGGCGGAGGTGTGCGCGGTGCCGGCGGGGTGGGCGTCCCGGCCGGTGACGTGGCCGACCGTGCGCCACTGGCCCGGCGCCCAGGCCCGCAGCAGCAGCCCCTCGTCGGACAGGGCGAGCAGCGCGCCGCCCTCCGTCGTCAGCAGGTCGGCCTCGACCCGCTCGTCCTGGCCCTTCGTGGTCCCCACCGTCCAGATCGGCATGCGCACTCCCCGGCGTCGGGACGCCTCTCGTCAGCGCCCGGTACGCCCACGCAAGCGGGCGCGCACCCGGACGTCAACCACGGGCTGGCGCGTCCTCGCTCTCCGTGAACGAGACGGTATCGATTCGAAATCTGTCGGACTCGGGTGCGGCTCAGTCCCGGCGGGCGGCGGCGAAGGGCCCGGACAGCGCCGCCCACTGCAGCAGCATGACCGTCTTGGCGTCGACGACGCGCCCGTCGGTGGTCCCGGCGAGCGCGTCGTCGAAGGCCAGCTCGCACACCTCGATGTCCTCGCCCTCCTCCGCCAGCCCCCCGCCTTGGGCGGCCCGCGTACGCGGCGAGTACGGCGCGGCGAAGAAGTGCAGGCGCTCGGTCACCGAGCCGGGGCTCATCCAGACCTGGAACACCTCCTGCAGCTCGCCGACCACCACCCCGAGCTCCTCCGCGGCCTCGCGGCGGATCGCGGTGGCCGGGTCGTCGTCGTCCAGCAGCCCGGCGGCGGTCTCCAGCAGCAGCCCGTCGGGGTGGCCGTTGACGTACACGGGGTAGCGGAACTGCCGGGCGAGCAGCACGGTGCGCCGGTCCGGGTCGTAGAGCAGCACGGTGGCGCCGTTGCCGCGGTCGTAGGTCTCCCGCTGCTGGGTCTGCCAGCTCCCGTCGCTGCGGCGGACCTCCAGGGTGGTGCGCCGCAGCACGTGCCACCCGGCCGCCAGCAGCTCGACGTCCCGGACGCGGACGTCCGGGTTGCCGGTCAGGTCCCGCCCGGCCCGGTCGAGGCCGGTCCGGCCCCGCGCGTCGGGGACGTCCACACCGGGCACCGGCGGCCGGAGAGCGGCCGGCGCGGTCACGCTGCGTCCCCGACCGCGACGGCGGGGACGTCCTCGACGCGGGAGTACACCGGCAGGCCGCGCTGCCGCGCGATCGCGACGTCGTGGTCGGCGCCGGTCGACTCGCCCGGCAGCCGGAGGACCGCGTCGCAGCGGGCCAGCAGGCGCTCGGCCGCCGGGTACAGCACCTGCTCCGCCAGCGGGTCGCCGACGTCCGCCCCGGCGCTGCGCAGGACCGGCAGGGCGACCCACTCGCCGATCACCGGGAGGTGCCCGGCGCGGAACAGCGGCCAGGCCGCCTGCTCGAGACGGGCCAGGTTGGCGGCCATGAGAGCGGGGTCGCCGCCCGTGCCCGACCGGTACGGGCCCGCGATGAGGATGAGCAATGACTGCTGCACGGTGGTGGTCATGGCGGGGGAGAGTACGCTCAAACCGGCATCAACGTGAAGGACCGTGCAGAGGAGACCGACGTGCTCGTCCCCGAGCGCAGGGAGCTGCTGCTCACCCGGTTGCACCGCGACGGCCGGCTCATCGCCAAGGACGTCGCCGCCGAGCTGGGGCTGAGCGAGGACAGCGTCCGCCGCGACCTGCGGGAGCTGGCCGCCGCCGGGCTGTGCCAGCGCGTCTACGGCGGGGCCGTCCCCGCCTCGCCCGCGGTCGCGGACTACGCGACCCGGCGCGGGGTCGCCGTGGACAGCAAGGCGCGGGTGGCTGCGGCGGCCGTGCAGCTGATCGCACCGGGGAGCACCGTCCTGCTCGACGGCGGCACCACCGCGCTCGCCGTCGTGGCGGCGCTGCCGCGCGACCTGGTCGCGACGGTCGTCACGCACAGCCCCACCGTCGCCGCCGCGCTGGTGGACCACCCCGGCGTGGAGGTCTACGTGCTGGGCGGCCGGCTGTTCAAGCACTCCGCCGTCACCTGCGGGGCTGCCGCCGTCGAGGCCGCGGCGGGGGTCAACGCCGACCTGTTCCTGCTGGGCGTCACCGGCGTCCACCCGGACAGCGGGCTGACCACCGGGGACGCCGACGAGGCGGCCATGAAGCGCGCCCTCGCCCGGCGGGCCGCCGACACCTACGTGCTGGCCAGCAGCGAGAAGATCGGCGCGGCCTCGCCGTTCACCGTGCTGCCGCTGGCCGACGTCGCCGGCATCGTCACCGACGCCCCGCCCTCGCACGAGGTGGTGGCCCGGCTGGTGCAGCTCGGGGTGCCGGTCGTCCAGGCGGCTGCCGACCCGGGTTGACCGACGGGTCGCCCGCCCGGCTGTGGTTGGCTCTCCACGACGGGGGACCGCGCGAGTGCTGCGGCCCCGTCGAGGCGGACCCGGCGGGTCCGCGTCCCCGTCGCAGGCGGGGGCGGTGGTGACGATGGAGGAGGCTCCCATTCCGGCTGACCGGGTCCTGGACGTCGCGGCGCGCATCGCCGACCAGCTGCTGGAGGTCCAGACGCAGGTGAACGGGCAGATCGACGCGACGCTGGCGGCGCTGCTGCCCGGGGTCGCGCAGCGGCTGGGCGTCGAGCCGGTCGACGACGTCGACCTCTCCGACCTGGTCAACGCCCGGATCACCGGCTCGAGCGTCGTGGTCACCCCGGCGGCGGTGGCGACCGTCGTCCCGCTGTCGGCCCGGTCCGCGGCGACGACCCGCGACGGGCGGCGCGCGGTCGGCGACATCGTCACCGGGCGGGACGACCGGCTGGCCGTCATCGCCGGCCCGTGCTCGATCCACGACCCGGCCGCCGCCGTGGAGTACGCCGGGTTCATCGCCCGGATGCGGGAGCGGCACGGCGCCGACCTCGAGCTCGTGATGCGGACCTACACCGAGAAGCCGCGCACCGAGGTCGACTGGAAGGGCTTCGCCTATGACCCCTTCCTCGACGGGTCCAGCCGGATCAGCGTCGGGCTGGTCGCCACCCGGCTGCTGATGTGCCAGATCACCGACCTCGGCGTCCCGGTGGCCGCCGAGCCGCTGAACGCGCTCACCCCGCAGTACGTCAACGGGCTGGTCACCTACAACGGCGTCGGCGCGCGCAACGTCACCGACCAGACGGCCCGCGAGCGGGTCTCCGGCTTCTCCTCCGTCGTCGGGTTCAAGAACTCCCCCGAGGGCAGCATCGAGGCCGCCATCTCGGCGGTGCTCACCGCCCGGGCGCCGCACGAGTTCCTCGGCGTCGACCACCACGGGGTCAGCGCCCAGCTGTCGACGACGGGCAACGACACCGGCCACGTCATCCTGCGCGGGGACAAGGACGGCCCGAACTACTCCGCGGCGCACGTCGCCGACACCAAGCGGCGGCTGGCGGCCCGGGGGCTGCCCGAGGTCCTCGTCGTCGACGCCTCGCACGGCAACAGCCAGAAGGACCACCGGCGGCAGGCCGACGTCGTCGCCGACCTGGCCGGGCAGATCGCGGGCGGCGAGCAGGCCATCCGCGGCGTCATGGTGGAGAGCAACCTCGTCGCCGGCCGGCAGGACCTGGACCGCCGGCACCCGGAGCGGCTGGAGTACGGCCTGAGCGTCACCGACGCCTGCGTCGACCCCGGGACGACGGAGCTGCTGCTCGCCGAGCTGGCCGAGGCCGTCCGGGCCCGCCGCCGCGGCTGACACCCCCGGCCGGGGCGACCGCACCGGCCGGCACCTACGGTGCAGGGGCGGGTCACCCGGAGGGAGGGGTCCGCGCGCCGGACGCTCGAGCGACCGGGCGTTCGTGCCGATCCGGTCAGCGCCGGGACGTGCGGCGGACCCCGCAGGGGGGCCGGGCACACGGGGGAGAGGGCGACCAGTGCACCAGGGAGCAGGGACGAGTGCGGCCGTGCGCCGCCGGCTGGCCGGCCGCACCGCCGGCCTCGCGGTCGCCGTGGCCCTCGCGGTCGGCACGGCCCCCGGGTCGGCGTCAGCGGCGCCGCAGGCGCCCACCGACGGTGAGCTCAGCGCGGCGCAGCAGGCAGCGGACGCCGCCGCGACCGAGGTCGGCGAGCTGCTGGCCCGGGCCGGTGCCGCCGAGCAGGCGGTGACCTCCGCGCACGCCTCCGCCACCGCGGCCCGGGCGGCGTACGACCAGGACCTCGCCGCGCACCAGCGCGCCCAGGCGGCCGCCGAGGCCGCCCAGGCCGCGACCCGGCAGGCGCAGCAGCAGCTGACCGGCGCCCGCGCCGACGTCGCCGCCTTCGCCCGGAGCAGCTACAAGGACGGCAGCACCTCCCCGGGGCTGCAGGCGCTGGTCACGTCGGGCGGGCTGGACCAGCTGCTCGAGCGGGCCGCGCCGCTCGACGCCGTCGGTCAGGGGCGGGCCGACGTCGTGGACCGGCTCACCGTCGTCCAGCAGCAGGCCGACGACGCCTCGGCGGCGGCGCGGGACACGCTCACCGAGGCGGCCGAGCTCGAGGACCGGGCCGCCGCCGACCTCGCCGCGGCCGAGCAGCTCGAGGCCGACGCCCGCCGGCAGGCCGACGCCTCCGCCGCCGAGCAGGCCACCGTCCAGACCGAGCTCGACCGGGCGCGGACCACCCTGGTGAGCCTGCAGGAGCAGCGCACCGCCGCTGACGAGGCCGCGCAGCAGGAGGCGGCCGCGCAGGCCGCTGCCGCGCAGGCTGCGGCGGAGGCCTCGGCGGCCGAGACCCCGGCCGCGCCCTCGTCCAGCGCCCCGGCGCCGACGAGCGCGGCCCGGCCGACCCCGGCGAAGCCGACGCCCAGCCCCGCACCGGCCCCCGCGCCCGCGCCGGCCCCTGCACCCGCCGCGCACGACTGGGACGCCGTCGCCGCCTGCGAGTCCGGCGGCAACTGGAGCATCAACACCGGCAACGGCTACTACGGCGGCCTGCAGTTCGGCCAGTCGACCTGGCTCGCCTATGGCGGTGCGGCCTACGCCGCCCGCGCGGACCTGGCCAGCAAGGCCGAGCAGATCGCCGTCGCGGAGAAGGTGCTCGCGGCCCAGGGCAAGGGGGCCTGGCCCACCTGCGGCAAGGGCCTGTGACCGGCCCGGCGGCTCAGGCCCGCTGCGCCCGCCGCTGGAACGCCACGGCCAGCCGCGGGTAGGCGCGGGGGAGCAGCCGGACCAGCAGGTCGACGACCTTGGCGTCGTTGCCGACCAGGATGCGCGGCCGGCCGGCCTCCACGCCGGCCACGATGGTCCGCGCCGCCTGCTCCGGTGGCATCCGCAGCAGCTTGTCGTTGTAGAGCCGCGCCCGCCGCTCGTCCTCCGGGGTGAGCACGCCGCGCTCCCGGTCCCGCTCGATCGCCGCCGTCGCGATGTTGGTCTTCACCCCGCCCGGGTGCACCACGGTGACCTGCACCGGGTGCCCGGCCTGCAGCATCTCGCTGCGCAGCGCCTCGGTGAACCCGCGGACGGCGAACTTGCTGGCGCTGTAGGCGTTGATCGACGCCTGCGCCATGATCCCGTTCAGGCTGGAGATGTTGACCACGTGCCCGTCGCCGGAGGCGACCAGGTACGGGAGGAAGGCCTTCGTGCCGTGCAGGACGCCGAAGAGGTTGATGCCGAGGATCCGGTCGTAGTCCTCCCAGTCGCTGTCGAGCACCGTGCCGCCGCCGGCGACCCCGGCGTTGTTGTAGACCTGGTGGACGACGCCGAAGTGATCGGCCACTGCGGCCGCGTGGGCCAGCACGGCGGCCCGGTCGGCGACGTCCAGCCGCGCGGCAAGCACCTCGGCGCCCAGCGCCCGGGCCCGGTCGGCGGTCGCGGCCAGGCCGGCCTCGTCGACGTCGGACACCGCCAGCCGGGCACCGCGCCGGGCCAGCTCGAGGGCCAGCTGCCGGCCGATGCCGGACCCGGCGCCGGTGACGACGGCGACCTTGCCGGTGACGCTGCTCATCGGGCATCTCCTGCCGGGAGGGGGGCGCCCGCGCTGCGGGCGAGGTCGGTGCTGAGCTCGACCAGCTGGTCGACGACGCCCGGCGCCAGGTGGTGGCCCAGCTCGGGGATCTCCACGTGCCGGGCACCGGGGACGGCGTCGGCGGTGGCCCGGCCGCCGGTCGGGTGCACCATCCGGTCGGTCGAGCCGTGGACGACGAGGGTCGGCGCGGTGATCCGCCGCAGCTCGGCGGTGCGGTCGCCGGAGGCCTGGATGGCGCTGATCTGCCGCGGCACCCCGGCCCGGGCGGCGACGCCGCCGCTGCGCTCCCAGAGCCCGACGGCCCACGCGCGCTCGAGGTCGTCGTCGGGCAGCGCGGTCGGCGAGCCGATGTGCCGGAGCATCCCGAGGTGCCGCTCCACCGACTCCTCGACCGTCCGGGCCGGGCCCCGGGCCAGCCGGGCCAGGGTGGACCGGGCCGGCTGCCCGACCCGCCGGTCCCCGGTGGTGGAGAAGATCGAGGTGAGGCTGGCGACCCGGGCGGGGTGCCGGGCGGCGACGGTCTGCGCGATCATCCCGCCCATCGACATCCCGACCAGGTGCACCCGGTCGATCCCCAGGGAGTCGAGCAGCCCGACGGTGTCGGCGGCCATGTCGGCGAGGTCGTAGGCGTCCGGCCGCGGCCGGGCGAGCAGCTGGCGCAGCCGGCCCGGCGGCGGGGTGGCGATCCGGGTCGACCGGCCGATGTCCCGGTTGTCGAACCGGACCACCCGGAAGCCGCGCCCGACGAAGCCGTCGACCATCCGCTGCGGCCAGGACGTGAGGTCGATGCCCAGCCCGGCGATCAGCAGCAGCGGCACGCCGGCGTCGGGCCCCTCGGTGCGGAAGCACAGCCGCGGCCCGGCCGGCAGGTCGACGAACCGGTCGCCGGCGGCGTCCTCGGCGAGCACCGGGTCGGGGGTCGGGGCGGTCACGCGCCGACCCCCGCCCGGACGGCGGCGCGGGAGAAGTGCAGCTCGGGGTCGACGACGTTGCCGGCCCGCAGCAGCCCGACGTCGGTGCGGTAGTCCATCGAGGTCAGCCAGGGCGCCCGGTCCCCCTGCCGGGGCAGCTGGTCGACGGCGCGCCGGACGTAGCCCGCGCCGAAGTCCAGCAGCGGGCGGGTGGGCATGCCCGGGTCGGCGAGCTCGGGCCGGACGGCGTCGTACCCGTGCTCGTCCATGTGGGTGAGCAGCCGGCAGAAGTGCTCGCAGAGCAGCCCGACCTTCAGCGTCCAGGAGCTGTTGGTGTAGCCGATCGCGTAGGCGAGGTTGGGCACGCCGGACAGCATCACGCCCTTGTAGGCGACCGTCTCGGGCAGCCGCACCTCGGCGCCGTCCACGGTCAGCCCGATGCCGCCGAAGGCCTGCACGTTCAGCCCGGTGGCGGTCACGATGACGTCGGCGGCCAGCTCGCGGCCGGACTCCAGCAGCACGCCCTGCTCGGTGAAGGTGGCGATCCGGTCGGTGACGACCTCCGCCGTCCCCTCCCGGATGGCGCGGAACAGGTCGCCGTCCGGGACGGCGCACAGCCGCTGGTCCCAGGGCCCGTACGGCGGCTTGAAGTGCTCGTCGACCGGATAGCCCTCGGGCAGGTGCTTGGTGTTGACCCAGCGGATCAGCGCCCGGGCCCGCTCCGGGTGCTTCTGGCAGAACCGCCAGACCAGCCGGCCCTTGGCGATGTTCTTGCGCCGCACGATCGGGTACGCGCGCTCCTCGCCGAGCACCTTCCGCAGCCGGTTGGCCAGCTTGTCCTCGGCCGGCACCGGCAGCACGTAGCTCGGCGTCCGCTGCAGCATGGTGACGTGCCCGGCGGTCTCCGCCAGCGCGGGCACCAGGGTGACCGCGGTGGCGCCGCTGCCGATGACCACGACCCGCTTGCCGGTGGTGTCCAGGTCCGCCGGCCAGTGCTGCGGGTGCACGATCGGCCCGGCGAAGCGCTCGCGGCCCTCGAAGTGCGGGGTGAAGCCCTCGTCGTAGCGGTAGTAGCCACCGGCGCAGAACAGCCAGCTGCAGGTGAGCGCCGTCCGCTCGCCGGTGTCGGTGTGCTCGACCTCGACGGTCCAGCGCGCCTCCGCCGACGACCAGGAGGCGGCGACGACCTTCGAGTGGAACCGGACGTGCCGGTCGATGCCGTGCTCGGCGGCGGTCGTGCGCAGGTAGTCCAGGATCCGGTCGGCCCCGGCGATCGACCGCGGGTCCCGCCACGGCGCGAACTCGTAGCCGAAGGTGTGCAGGTCCGAGTCCGACCGGATGCCGGGGTAGCGGAACAGGTCCCACGTGCCCCCGGTGGCCGCGCGCGCCTCCAGCAGCGCGAAGCTGCGCTGCGGGTGGTCGCGCTGCAGGTAGTACGCGGCGCCGATGCCGGAGATGCCGGCTCCGACGACGAGGACGTCGAGGTGCTCGACCGGGGTCGAGGAGGTCATGGGTGCTCCAGCCTGAGGGACGACTGGCTCCCACTGTGCGTGACCCCCGCCACCCCGTGCCAGCACGGTGTGCACCTCGGTGGGGCCGTCGTGGTGCACGATGACCCGGTGACGCGCGACTGGCCCAGTCCCTCGGCGACCGTGCGCGAGCTGTTCCGGCGCGGGGCCGAGATCGCCCTGGACCCGCGGGCGGACTGGGTGGCCGAGCTGCACCGGGCGTCGCTGAGCGGTGCAGGGATGCGCCCGGTCGCCGAGGACCCGGTGCTGGCCGAGGCGACCCGGCGGGCGAACCTGGCCAACCTGCTGCACTGGGCGGCGGCCAACGTGCAGCGACCCGGTGAGCGGGTGCCGGTGGACCTCGGGCCGGAGGTGCTGGAGGCCTCCCGCGACCTGGTGCGGCGCGGGCTGGACCACAGCGGCCTGGACGCCTACCGCACGGCGCAGGGGGTGGCCTGGCGGCGGTGGATGGAGATCTGCTTCCGGCTGACCGAGGACCCCGGTGAGCTGCGCGAGCTGCTGGACGTCTCGGCGCTGTCGATCACCACCTTCATCGACGACACGGTCGCCGCGGTCTCGGCGCGGATGTCCGCCGAGCGGGCCGAGCTGACCCGCGGAGCGCACGCGGAACGGCGGGCCGCGGTCTCGCTGCTGCTGGAGGGGGCGCCGCTGGGCCGGGCCCGGGCCGAGGCCCAGCTCGGCTACGGGCTCACCGGGCCGCACACCGCGGTGATCGTGTGGGGCGGGTCGGGGCCCGGGGTGTCCGAGCAGCTGGAGGCCGCCGCGGAGGCGACCATGCGGGCCAGCGGCGCCGCGCGGCGGCTGACCGTGGTGGCCGGCGCGACCGCGCTGTGGGTGTGGCTGCCGGTCGGCCGGGCGCCCGAGGTCGACGCGGTGGCCGCGGGGCTGTCCACCGCCCCCGACGTCCGGGTGGCCATCGGCCGGCCGGGCACCGACGTCGACGGCTTCCGGCGCAGCCACCTGGACGCCGCGACCACCCAGCAGATGCTCGCCCGGCTCACCTCGCCGCAGCAGGTCGCCCGGCACGAGGACGTGCAGCTCGTCGCGCTGCTGACCAGCCAGCCCACCCGGGCCGACGAGTTCCTCGCCGACACCCTCGGCGGCCTGCTGGGCGCCGACCCCGAGACGCAGCTGATGGTGCTGACCTACGTGCGCGAGCTGGGCAACGCCACCCGGACGGCGCAGCGGCTCTACACCCACCGCAACACCGTGCTCCGCCGGCTGGCCCGGGCCGACGAGCTGCTCCCGCGGCCGCTGGCCGACGACGTGCTGGCCGTCGCCGCCGCCCTGGAGGTGCTGCGCTGGCGCGGGAGGGCCGGCTGAACAAGGTCGGCGCTGGACGGCGACGTGGCCGCCGCGGGACTCTTCCCCCCAGCACCGGTCGGAGGGGGCCTGCGTGGGCGAGACCGTGGACGACCTCATCGCGCGCATGGTCGCGCTGCTCACCCCGCTGGAGGCCGACGGCGACCCGGGCCGGTTCTTCCTCGGCACCTACCTGCGGATCACCCGGGCGGTCGCCACGGCGCTGGGCGACGGGCTGTTCGAGGACCCGGCCTGGGTGGAGACCTGGGACGTGGACTTCGCCGGCCTCTACCTCGACGCGCTGGAGGCCCACCACCGGGACCCGGCCACCGCCCCGGCCCCGTGGCGGCGGGCGTTCGGCGCCTCGCCCGCGCTGCGGCCCGAGGCGCACGTGCTGCTCGGGGTCAACGCGCACATCAACTTCGACCTGCCGCAGTCGCTGGTCCGGGTCATCCCCACCGAGGAGTTCGCCGACCCCGGCGCGCTGGACCGCCGCCGGCGCGACCACGAGCGGATCGACGCCGTCCTCGCCTCCCGCGTGGCCACCGAGGACGTCGAGCTGCAGCGGGCCGGTGACCCGCGCACCCTGCTGGACCGCCTGCTCACGCCGGTGAACCACCTCGCCACCCGGACCTTCCTGCGGGAGTCCCGGCGGAAGGTGTGGGCCAACACCACCGTGCTGCACCAGGCGCGGCTGGCCGGGGACTGGGAGTACCGGCGCCGGCTGGGCGAGCTGAGCCGGCTCAGCGACGCCCGGGTCGCCGACCTGCTCCGCCCCGGCCCGGTGCTGCTCCGCCTGGCCGTGCGCGGCTTCGGCGTCCAGCTCCCCACCGGCTGAGCCCCTGGCGCGGCTGCCCCCTGGTGCGCCATGCTCGGCGGCGACCACGCCGCTGCTCCCCCGGGAGGTGGGCCGGTGGAGCGACCGCCGCCCGGCGCTGTCGACGGCGCGCGGTCGATCCCCACGCCCGACCAGCGGCTGCGGGTCTTCATCTCCTCCACCCTGGTCGAGCTGGCCGAGGAGCGGCAGGCGGTCCGTGACGCCGTCACCGGGTTGCGGCTGATCCCCGTGCTGTTCGAGCTCGGCGCCCGCGCGCACCCACCGCGGGCGCTGTACCGCGCCTACCTGGCGCAGAGCGACGTCTTCGTGGGCGTCTACGGGGAGTCCTACGGGTGGGTGGCGCCCGGCATGGCGGTCTCCGGCCTCGAGGACGAGTACGAGCTCTCCGCCGGCATGCCCCGGCTGGTCTATGTGCGGCGGTCCGCGCCGGCCCGCGACCCCCGGCTCGGCGCGCTCATCGACCGGGTGCAGGCCGAGGGCGGGGTGTCCACCACCGCCTACGACGACCCGGCGCAGCTGCGCGAGCTCGTCTCCGACGACCTGGCCGTCCTGCTGTCGGAGCGGTTCAGCGCCGGGCGCGCCCCGCCGGCGCCGGCACCCGGCCGGCTGCCCACCCCGGTGGCCCCCCTGGTCGACCGCACCGACGAACGGGCGGTGGTGCTCGGGCTGCTGCGCGACCCGGCCGTGCGGCTGGTGACGCTCACCGGCCCCGGCGGCACCGGCAAGACGCGGCTGGCGCTGGCCGCGGCCGAGGAGCTGGTCGGCGAGCGGGACGACGTCTGGTGGGTGGACCTGGCCGCGGCGCGGGACCCGGCCGCCGTCCCGAGCCTGGTCGCGGCGGCGATCGGCGTCCCGGCCGAGGGGCCGGTGCTGGAGCTCGTGGTCGAGCGGCTGGCCGCCCGGCGGGCGCTGCTGGTCGTCGACAACGCCGAGCAGGTGCTCGCCGCCGCCCCGGACCTCTGGCACCTGCTGAGCCGGTGCGGCGGCACCCAGCTGCTGGTGACCAGCCGCAGCCTGCTGGGGCTGCGCGGCGAGCACGACGTGCCGCTCGGCCCGCTCGCCGTCCCGGCTGCGGGGGAGACCCGGCCGGAGGTGCTGGCGGCGGTGCCCGCCGTGCAGCTGTTCACCGCCCGCGCCCAGCGCGCCGACCCCGCGTTCGCGGTGACGGCGGCGAACGCCGCGGCGGTGGCCGAGGTCGTCCGCCGGCTGGAGGGGCTGCCGCTCGCCGTGGAGCTGGCCGCCGCCCGGGTGCGGACGCTGCCGCCCGCGCTGCTGGTGCGCCGGCTGACCGCCGCGCTGGACCAGGCGCTGGAGCTGCGCGACCCGGACGTCGACGCCCCGGACCGGCAGCGCACCCTCCGGACGACGATCGCCTGGAGCCACGACCTGCTCGGCGACGCCGACCGGGCGCTGCTGGCCCGGCTCTCGCTGTGCACCGGCGGCTGCACGCTGGACACCGCCGAGCACATCGGCGCGGTCGACGGCGACCTCGACGTGCTGGAGGGCCTGTCGGCGCTGGTCGCGCACAGCATGCTGACCGCCGCCGACACCGGCGAGGGCGAGCCGCGGTTCCGCCCGCCGGCGCTGGTGCGGGCCTTCGCCGAGGAGCAGCTGCGGGAGCGCGGCGAGGAGGCCCGGACGCGGCAGCGGCTCGCCGAGCACCTCGCCGCGGTGGCGCCCGCGGCGGGCGTCGGGCTGCTGGGTCCCGAGCGCGCCCGCTGGCAGGCCCGGCTGGAGGCCGAGACCGCCGACCTGCTCACCTCCCTGCGCTGGGCGGTCCGGCACGATCGCGCCGACCTGGTGGTCGCGACCGCCGCACCGCTGGCCCGCTGGTGGTGGTCGCGCGGCCTGGTCGTGCCGCTGGCGGAGATCGCCGAGGAGACGGCCGGGCTGCCGTCGGTCGCGGCCCTCGACCCGGACGCCGGGGCGCGGCTGGCCTGGGCCTGCGGGCAGACCCGGGTGCTGCGCGGCCGGGCCGCCGGGGCGGCCCCGCTGCTGGCCGCCGTCGTCGCCGGGGCCCGGGAGCGGGCCGACCCGTGGCTGCTCGGGCACGGCCTGGTCGCCCTGGCCGGCACCCGGGCACCGGGCGACCCCGCGCTGCCCGGCCTGCTCGCCGAGGCCGTGGCGGCGCTCGGGCGCACCGGCGACGCCTGGTCGCAGGCCTACGCCTTGGGGTCGGCAGCCGACGCCGCGGCCGCCGCCGGTGACCCCGCCGCGGCCCGGACCCACCGGGAGGCGCTGGAGGCGGCCCGCCGCGCCGGTGACCCGCTGCTGGTCGCCGCCGTGCTCGACCGGCTCGCGGTCGACGCGGTGCTCGCCGGCGACCTGGTGACCGCCCGCGACCGGTGCACCGAGGCGGCGGAGCTGCACCAGCAGCAGCGTGACGCCGTGGGGGTCGTCACCTGCCTGGACGGTCTCGCCGCCCTGGTGCTGGCCCGGGGGGTGCCCCGGGCGGCCGCCCGGCTGGCCGGGGCCGCGGACGCCGCCCGGGCCGCCCTGGGCCTGGTCGGCGATCCGCTGCTCCGCCCCGCGCTGGACCGGCTGACCGCCGCCGTGCACGCCGCCCTGGACGCCGACGACGAGCCGCGGGAGCGGGCCGCCGGCGCGGCCGCCGGCCCCTGGGCCGCGCTGGACGCCGGCCTGGCCGCGCTGGGTGCCGCCGAGGAGCTGGCTGCCCGTTCCCCGTCCCCGGTCGACGGCCGTCCCGTCGCCCGGCAGTCCCACCGATCGTGGAGGAGGCACCATGACCAAGCCGGCGCTGATCGCCGTCGATGACGACGGACCGGTCCTGACCGCCGTGGAGCGGGACCTGCGGGCCCGCTACGCGGAGCGCTACCAGGTCTACACGGCGTCCTCCGGGGAGCAGGGCCTGGACCTGCTGCGCCGGCTGCGGCTGCGCGAGGACCCGGTGGCGCTGCTCCTGGTCGACCAGCGGATGCCCGGGATGAGCGGGGTGGAGCTGCTCGCGGCCGCGCGCAAGCTGCACCCGGACGCCCGCCGGGTGCTGCTCACCGCCTACGCCGACACCGACGCCGCGATCCGGGCGATCAACGACGCCGACGTCCAGCACTACCTGCTCAAGCCGTGGGACCCCCCGGAGGACCGGCTGTACCCGGTGCTGGACGACCTGCTGCAGACCTGGCGACCGCCGCCCCCGGTGGCGAACCTGCGGGTGATCGGCGACCGGTGGTCGCAGGCCAGCCACGCCGTCCGCGAGTTCCTGGCCCGGAACCTGGTGCCCTACCACTGGCTGGACGTGGAGACCGACGCCCAGGCCCGGGAGCTGCTCGACGTGGCCCAGCTCGACGCCGGCGCGCTGCCGGTACTGGTGCTCGACGACGGCGAGGTGCTCGTGCAGCCCGACCTGCAGCAGGTGGGGGCCCGGATCGGGCTGCGGGCCCGCGCCGAGCGGCCCGGCTACGACCTGGTCGTGGTGGGCGCCGGGCCGGCCGGGCTGGCCGCCGCCGTCTACGGCGCCTCGGAGGGCCTGTCGACGCTGGTGGTGGAGTGCAGCGCTCCCGGCGGGCAGGCCGGCACCTCCAGCCGGATCGAGAACTACCTGGGCTTCCCGGTGGGGCTGTCCGGCGCGGACCTGACGATGCGGGCCCGCGAGCAGGCCATCCGCTTCGGCGCGGAGCTGCTGGTGCCCGCGGAGGTGGTCGGGGTGCGCCGGGCCGACCCGTACACGGTGGTCGCGCTGCAGGACGGCAGCGAGGTCAGCGCCTCGACCCTGCTGGTCGCCACCGGCGTCAACTACCGCACGCTCGACGTCCCCGGGGCCGCCGGCCTCACCGGGGTCGGCGTCTACTACGGCGCGGGCCGGGCCGAGGGCGTGGACCACCAGGGCGACCGGGTGTTCGTGGTGGGCGGCGGCAACTCGGCCGGGCAGGCCGCGCTGTTCCTCTCCCAGTTCGCCGCCTCGGTGACCGTGCTCATCCGCGGCGCGGACCTGGAGAGCACCATGTCCCGCTACCTGGTCGACCGGCTGGCCGCGTCGGAGAAGATCACCGTCGAGTACCGGACGGAGGTGGCCGGCGCGCTCGGCACCCGGCGGCTGGAGGGCCTGCGGCTCCGCTCCGGCACCGAGGAGCGGGAGACGCCGGCGGACGCGTTGTTCGTCTTCATCGGCCAGGCGCCGCGGACCAGCTGGCTCGACGGCGTCGTCCGGCGCGACGAGCGCGGGTTCCTGCTCACCGGCACCGACCTGTGGACCGGCGCCGGCACCAAGCCGCCGGACTGGCCGCTGGAGGTCCCGCCGCTGCCGCTGGAGACCTCCGTGCCCGGGGTCTTCGCCGCCGGCGACGTCCGGCACGGGTCCGGCACCCGGATCGCCTCGGCGGTGGGGGAGGGGGCGATGGCGGTCCGCTTCGCCCACCAGCGGTTGAGCACCCGGTGACGCTGGCCCCGGACCGCGACGTCACCGCGGCGCTGCGGGGCTCCCGGCTGTTCGCCGAGCTGCCCGAGGCCGACCTGCACGCCCTGGTCGGGGCCAGCAGCACCGTGGAGCTGGCGTCCGGGGAGGTGCTGATGGCCGAGGGCGACCCGCCGGAGGCGATGTACGTCGTCCTGGACGGCGAGCTGGAGGTGAGCCGGGACGTCGGGGGCGCGCGGGTGCTGCTCAACGTGTGCGCCGCCGGCGACCTGCTCGGCGAGCTGGGCATCGCGCACCGCCGACCCCGGTCCGCGACCGCCCGCGCCCGCACCCGCGCCCGGGTCCAGCGGATCGGCGCCGAGGCGCTGGACCGGCTGCTCACCCACCCGCAGTCGGCCCGGGCGCTGCTGCTGGCCGCCACCCGCCGGCTGGACGTGGAGGAGGGGCTGGTGCGCCAGCACGAGCGGATGGCCGCGCTCGGCGCGCTGTCGGCCGGCCTGCTGCACGAGCTGAACAACCCGGCGAGCGCGGTGCAGCGCGGTGCCTCCCGGCTGCGGTCGCTGCTGGCGGAGACCGGAGGTGCCGGGGGCCCGCTGGGGCGGCTGGTCGGCGGGGTGCCGGCGCCGGAGGACCCGCTGCTGCGCGCGGACGCCGAGCAGGCGCTCGCCGGCGTCCTCTCCGCCGCCGGGGTGGACCGCGGCTGGGACGCCGCCGGGCGGCTGGTGCGGCTGGGCATCGACCCGGCCGCGCTCCGGACGGCGCTGGACGCGCTGCCCCCGGCGGAGCGGGGACCGGCCGTGCACGGCACCGCCCGCGCCGCGGAGGTCGCCGCGCTCCTCGACGAAGTCTCCGCCGGCGCCGACCAGCTGTCCCGGATCGTGTCGGGGGTGCGGCCGCTGGCCTACTCCGCCGACGAGTCGATGACCGACGTCGACGTGCACGCCAGCCTGGAGCAGGCGCTGGTGCTGCTCCGGCACAAGGTGCCCGCCGGGGTGCGGCTGGTCCGCGACCTCGACCCGGCCCCGCAGGTGGTCCAGGGCTGGGCCGCCGACCTGGCGCTGGTGTGGACGAACCTGCTGGACAACGCGCTGGCCGCGGTGGAGCCCGGCGGCACGGTCACCGTGCGCACCCGCGGGGAGGAGGACGTGGTGGTGGTCGAGGTGGCCGACACCGGGCCGACCGTGCCGCCGGAGGTGCTGGCCCGGGTCTTCGACCCGTTCTTCACCACCAAGCCGGTCGGCGAGGGCACCGGGCTGGGGCTGGCGACCTCGCTGTCGGTGGTGGCGCAGAAGCACCACGGCCGGCTCACCCTGACCTCCGCCGACGGCGTCACGACGGCCCGGGTGGTGCTGCCCCGGCGGCGCTGAGTCAGGTCCCCAGCAGCGCGTCGGCCTCGGCGGTCTCGGCGGAGGTGAAGGCGGAGGGCAGGTCCGCCCGCGCCTCGGCCAGCACCGTGCGCCAGTCGGCCGGGCGGTCCGCACCGGGGACCCGGGCGAGCTCCACGGCGGCCCGCAGCCGGGTCACCCGGGAGCCCTGCTCGACCGCCAGCCGCACCGCCTCGCGCAGGTCGGCCACCGGCTGCCCGGGCGGTTCCCCCAGCGCCAGCGCGTACCCGGCCCTGAGCCGGAGCAGCCCGGGCAGGTGCAGGAACTCGCCGGCCGAGCGGACCGCGGCGATCCCGTCGGCGATGTGCTGCGCGGCCCGCCCGACCTCCCCGGCCGCCTCGTCCAGCCGGGCCAGGTAGATCAGGTGCGAGGCGGTGAAGGCCTCCTGCCCCATCAGCCGCAGCGTGCCGACGACCTGCTCGACGAAGGCGCGGTCCGGGACGCCGCCGGGCTCGGGCGCGCCCTGGTAGACCATCCCGAGCGTCGTCCAGTAGGTCGAGCCGTGCTCCCGGCCGAGGGCGACGACCTCGGCGCCGAGCCGCCGCGCGCCGTCGTCGTCGCCGAGGAACCGCCGGATCCAGGCGGCGTACACCTGGACGAACGCGAGGCTGGAGGGCCCGAGCGGCGGCGCGAGCGCCCGGGCCCGGCGGAGAGCCTCGGCCTCCCAGCGGGCCGCCTCACCCAGCTCCCCCCGGGCGGCGCTGACGCACGCCAGCGCGATGGCCGAGCCCGCCACCGGGTCGTTGGGCAGCGGCCAGACCGGGGAGACCGTCAGGTCCGGTGGGCGGGCGGCGAACCCGGCCAGCGCGGCGTGCAGGTGCGCCGGCGCGGACAGCAGCCGGCCCTGGTGCAGGTCGAGGAAGCCGGCGCAGGACGCCACCTCCGGCCTGAACCCGGAGAACGGCGCCTCCTGCACCATGGCGCTGAGCCGCTCGATCACGCCCCGGGCCGTGAACAGGTCGCCGCTGGTGAGCCGGTAGCCCCACAGCGCGATGAGCGCCGGCAGCACCTCGGGCCGGCCGAGCCGGGCGGCGAGCTCCTCGGCGCGCCGGTGGTCGGACTGCACCATCGGGGCGGCGTAGCCGTGCATGGAGCTGACGCTGAGCCCCCGCAGCAGCCGGGCGGAGAGCTCGCTGAGATCGCGGTTCTCCGAGGCGGGCAGGTCCGCGAGCAGGTCCACGGCACGGGAGAGCAACTTCGTGGCCTCGGTGTGGGCGCCGCGGGCATGCTGCGCCTGGCCGGCGACGAGGTAGAGCGCCGCGGCGCGCTCGGCCTCCCCGGCGAGGTCCAGGTGCTGGGCGACCAGGGCCGGCTCGGCGCCGGCCGCGGACAGGGCGTCGGCGACCCGGGCGTGCGTCTGCCGGCGCACGTCGAGCACCTGGGTCTCGTAGGCGGCGTCGCGCATCAGGGCGTGCCGGAAGCGGTAGCTGGCCACCGCCGGGCCGGCCGGCTCGACGATCCCCTGCTCGGCCAGCAGCCCGAGCTGCTCGGCGACGACGTCGCGGTCCTCGACCACCGCCGCGACCGTCGCCGCGTCGAAGGTCGGCCCCACCGTGGCGGCCACCTGGACCACCCGGAGGTCGATGCCCGGCGCCTTGAGCCGCCAGGTGAACAGCTCCTGCAGGCGCAGCGGCATCGGGTCGGTGCGGTGCTCGTCGAGGCTGGACCGGGTCAGCTCCTCGACGAAGAGCGGGATGCCCTCGGCATGCGCGATGATCGAGGCCCGCTGGTCCGCGCTCAGGCCCCGCCCGGCCGTGAGGTTCTCCACCAGCCGGGTCGCGGCGGCCTCGTCCAGCCGGCGCAGCTGCAGCACCTCCACGGCGTCCCGCCAGGGCACCACCGCGTCCTCGCGGCCGGTGGTCACCAGCAGCACGCCGGGCAGCCGCCGGGCGACCAGCCGGCCCAGCAGCTCCAGGGTGGAGGGGTCGGCCCAGTGCAGGTCCTCGACGGCGACCAGGTACGGCGGCCGGGCGGTCCGGGCGCTGACCCACTCGACGAGCCGGTCCAGGGTCTCGTCGAGCAGCGCGGTGGGGTCCAGCGCGGGTGCGGGGTGCTCGGGTGTCGGCGGGATCCCGAGCAGGGGGCCGAGGAAGGGCACCGCGCGGGCCGGGTCCACGCCCAGCTGGTCGAGGTGGGCCACGAGGGCAGGCAGCCGCCCGGCGTCGTCGGCCACCGGGCCGACCTCGCGCTCGAGCAGCTGCGTGACCGGCCAGAGCGAGACGTTGGCGTGGTAGGGCAGGCAGGCCGCGCCGAGCACCCGGCCGCCGCTGGCCTCCACCCGGTCGAGGACCTCGGCCACCAGCCGGGACTTGCCGATGCCGGCCTCGCCGACCAGGAGGAAGGTGCCGGTGGCGGCCGGGCCGGTCGTCTCCCGGACCCCGTCCCACGCCGCGAGCAGCCGGTCCCGCGGCCCGTCCCGCCCGACGAGGCCGGCCTGCCGGTAGCGCTCGGCCTCGAACCGGGCCGCGGCGTACCGGGGCCGCTCCACGGCGAAGACCTCCACCGGCCGGCTGATCCCCTTCAGGTGCCGCTCGCCCAGGGAGCGCATGACGAAGTCGGCGTCGACCAGCTGCTGGGTGACGTCGCTGATCACCACCATGCCCGGGTCGGCCGCCTGCTGGACCCGGGCGGCCAGGTTGGGCACCAGCCCGACGATCGAGTCGCGCTCGGCGACGCCGTCGTCCCCGCTCAGGTCGGTGACCACCAGCCGGCCGGTGTGGATGCCCACCCGCAGCTCGGGGGCCACCCCGAAGCGGCGGTCCAGCTCGGGCCGGGCGTCGCGCATCGTCACCACGAGGTCCAGCGCGGCGAGCACCGCCCGGCGGGCGTCGTCCTCGTGGGTGGTGGGGTGCCCGAACCCGGCCAGGATGCCGTCGCCGGTGTACTGCATGACGTAACCGCTGTACCGGTCGACGGCCGCCCGGGCCGCCGCCCGGTAGAAGGCGAACAGGTCGCGGAGCTGCTCGGGCTCCACCTGCTCGGACAGCATCGTGGAGCCGACCAGGTCGGAGAAGAGCAGGGTCATCAGCACCCGCTCGCCGGAGGGGCCGAGCTGGCGCACCGACACCCGGCGCAGCACCGCCGCGGCGCGCGGGTTGTCCGGGTCGACGGCGCGGACCTCCTCCGCGGTGGAGCGGGCCAGCTCCAGCTCGCCGGCCGCCAGCAGGGTCTCCGCCGAGCGCAGCAGCCGGTCCAGCAGGCGCTCCAGCCGGACCTCGGCGGAGAGCGCGAGGTCGGTCACGGCCGCCCGCCCGGGCGCCGTCCCACGGCTCCGCCGGGCCGGTCGCTGCACCGGGGTCGCTGGCTCATCGTCGGTCCGCCTCGCTGTCGCGTTCCTCCCCGGCAGCCTAGGCCGGGCGGCCGCCGTTCTCGGCGGTTCCGAGCACCCGGTCGCCCCTTGTGCGCCCGGCTGCCGCCCCGCACGCTGGAGCGCCAGGACGAGGGGAGCCCCGATGCCCGCCGGGCCGGTCCGCAGGTCCCGGTCGCGGGTGGCCGGCGTGCTGACCTGCCTCGTGCTCGGCTGCCTCCCGACGGTGTCCTGCGGCCCGGCCGCGCCCGCCGCCCCGACAGCGCCCGAGCCGGCCGCGGTCGCGGCGGAGCCGCAGGCGGAGGTGACCGGTCGGCTGCTGCAGTTCCGCCGGGACGTCGAGCGCCGCCGGCTGGAGGTCCGGCTGGTCGCGGCGGAGGCCGGGCTGGTCGTCGAGGGCCTGGAGCTGCGCGCGCCGGGGCTCACCACCGGGCCCGCGGACGTCGCCGGCACCGTGCTCGTCCCGGCACCCGGGCTGGACCTCCCGGTGACCATGGGCCCGGCCGACTGCACCGTGCCGGCGGGCGCCCCGGTCGCCGCGCTGCGGCTGCGCGACGCGACCGGGGCCCAGCGGACGGTGGAGGTGCCGCTGGCCGACGACGGCCTGGTGCAGCGGCTGCACGAGGCGGACTGCGCGGAGCAGGCGCTGCGCGACCAGGCCGGCATCACCGTGGTCGCGGCGGAGCCCGGTCGCGACCGGTCGGGGGCCGGCCATGCGGGTGTCGATCGAGCTGCGCCGGCTCACCGGGTCCGACCCGGTCCGGGTGACCGGCACCGGGTCGAACACCGTCTACGACATCACCGCGGTGGGCCCGCTGCCCACCCTGGTCGAGCAGCCCGTGGTGCTGCAGGTCGACATGGTGCCGGCCCGCTGCGACGTCCACGCGCTGGGCGAGAGCTACCGGACCGGGCTGATCGGGCTGGTCCTCGCGCTGGGGGACGCCGCGCCCCGGCCGCTCGTGCTCACCCCCGCCGACGACGTCCGGACGCAGCTGGAGACCTTCGCGGTGACCACCTGCCGGACGCCGCCGGACTGACCGGCTCAGCGGCGGCGCCGCCGGACCAGCGCGGTCGACCCGGCCAGCACGCCGGCACCGAGGGCGGCCAGCGCGCCGTGGTGCCGGCCGGCCCAGATCTGCGCGTCCCAGGTCCACTGCTGGTCACCGAACCGCCCCTCGGCGCCGAAGTCCCGCCCGTCGGGGCCGTCCGCGGGCTCCCACAGGTTCACCGGGTCGTCGGCGGTGGCGTCGGCCGCGGTGAGCTGGCCGTCGATGCCGGTGCGGGCCAGGTACCAGTCCATGAACTGCGGCCACACCTCGCTGCCCAGCACGGTGTAGACGGTCGGCAGCCCGATCCACCAGGCCCGCCGCGGGTGCTCGCTGGCGTGCACCAGGCAGGCGCCCATCAGCTCCGGGGCGTAGATCGGCGCGACCGGCTGCGGCCGCTTCGGCATCTTGTTGAGCACCCAGTCGAACTGCGGGGTGTTCACCCCGGGCAGGTCGACCCGGGTGATCCGGACGCCGCTCCGCTCCGCGCGCAGCTCGGTGTGCACCGCCTCGGTGAAGCCCTTCACCGCGTGCTTGGCGCCGCAGTAGGCGCTCTGCAGCGGGATGCCGCGCCGCCCCAGCGCCGAGCCGGTCTGCACGACCACGCCCCGGTTCCGCGGCCGCATCCGGGCCAGCGCCGCCATGGTGCCGTGCACGAAGCCCAGGTAGGTCACCTCGGTCACCCGCCGGTACTCCGCCGGGGTGATCTCGGGGAACGGGGCGAAGACCGCGGTGAAGGCGACGTTGACCCAGACGTCGATCTCGCCGAGCTCGCGCTCCACCCGGTCGGCCGCCGCGTCCACGGCCTCGGCGTCGGCGACGTCCACCGGCACCACCAGCGGGGTGCCGCCCGCGGCGCGGACCTCCTCCGCGGCGGCGGCCAGCCCCTGCTCGCCCCGGGCGAGCAGGGCCACCCGGTCGCCGCGGCGGGCGAACGCGACGGCGGTGGCGCGGCCGATCCCCCCGCTGGCACCGGTGACGACGACGGTCTTGGGCATGGGTCTCCTCAGCAGGGTCGGGCGGGGTGCCCCGAGCATGCGGGTGTTGCCCGTCCGGCGCAGCAGCAGGTGGTCAGCCGAGCCGGGCGATCGCCAGCCCGGCGCCCCCGGCGAGCACGGTCAGCAGCAGGGTGCCGACGGCGTTGCCGGCCGCCTGCCGGCGCCGGCCGGCCTGCAGCAGCCGGACCGTCTCGACCGAGGTGGTGCTGAAGGTGGTGTAGCCGCCGCAGAAGCCGGTCCCGACCACGGTGCGCAGCGCGTCGGGCTCCCCGCGGAAGAGCACCAGGCCGACGACGACGCCGAGCAGCAGCGACCCGGTTCCGTTGACCAGCAGGGTGGCCCAGGGGAAGGTCGTCGGCCAGCGGTGCCGGACGGCGCCGTCCAGGCCGAACCGGGCCAGCGCCCCGGCGCTGCCGGCCAACGCCACCCACAGGGCGGTCACCGGGTGCGCCCGGCGACGGCGATGCCGGCCGCGGCGGCAGCCAGGCCGGCGACCACGCTGGCCACCCCGTACCCGAGCGCCGTCGTCCACCGGTCGGCGTCGGCCAGCAGGTCGACCTCGACCGCCAGGGTGCTGTAGGTGGTCAGGGCACCGCAGAAGCCGGTGCCGGCGAACAGCCGCAGCGCGCGCCGCCTGCCGACGTCGGGCCCCCGGCGGGCCAGGGCCTCCAGCAGCAGCCCGAGCAGGAAGGCGCCGGCGACGTTGACCAGGAAGGTCGCGGTCGGCCAGCCCTCCGCCGGGGTGGGCAGCCACCGGCCGACGGCGTACCGCACCGGCGTGCCCAGGAGGCCACCTGCCGCGACCGCCAGGACCAGCAGCGGCCGGGAGTGCGCCGGACGCACCGCCGGGGCCGGCCGCAGGTCCGGTTCGTCGGTCATCGCGCCCAGTCTCTCCTCCGGAGGTGGAGGCGGCCGGTCACCGGCAGGGCTGGTGCCGCCTGGTCGCCGCCAGCCGCGGCTTGGGCAGCGCGTCGACCACCTCCGCCGGCGCCTCGGCGCGGGTGTGGTCGACCCGCGCCCAGACGGTCTTGCGGACGCCGTCGCTGAACCAGCCGTGCGCGCCGCAGACCCGGGCCACCACGTACAGCCCGAGCCCCCCGAGCGCGGCGTCCCGGTCGACGGCGGGGGCGGGCCCGACGTCGGGGGCGGCGTCGCTCACCTCCAGCAGCCAGTGCGTCGGGGTCCGGGTCAGCGTGATCTCCACCGGCCCGCCACCGTGCCGCAGCGCGTTGGAGCCGACCTCCTCGAACACCAGCAGCAGCCGCTCGACCGCACCTCCGGCGACGGTCCCGGCCGCCTGCTCGGTGGCCAGCGCGGTGGCCAGCGAGCGCCGGGACCGGGTCAGCTCGGCCGCGGACCCCGGGGTCCACCGGCCGACGAGGGACGCCCCGCCCTCGAGTGCGGGCGGGGGTCGGTTCCCCCACATCACGTCGGTCAACTGCCCTCCCCGTCCTGGCGGCGCTCGGCGAGGGGTCGTGCCCACCGCCCGGCGCTCGGCCCCGCTGTCTCCATCGGCGGGTGGAGGCCCGGACGTGATCGGCTGCGCCCGACCCGGCCGCGTGCGGTCCAGGAGGCTACCGGCGCCCTCAGCCGGCGGCCCGCGCGGTGCCGCGCGGGGTCGCCGGGTCGGTGCCCGGGGCGAAGAGGTCGACCAGTGCGTCCCACCGGGTGCGGCGCCCGGCCGGGAAGCGCTCCCGGGACCGGCGCGCCCGCTCGGACCCGGCCGGGTACCGGCGGCGGGCCCAGGGCGAGGTCGGCCGGGCCAGCCGCAGCGCGGTGACCAGCGCCACCACCGGCACGAACACCCCCACCACCCCGGCCACGACCCGGCCCTTGAGGATGCTGACCAGCGCGAGGGCCACGTCGACCAGGACGGTGACGGCCACCGCGACCTCACCGCCTGCCCGGTCGGTGTCGAAGGGGTTGGCCCCCAGCAGCAGCAGCGTGCCGACCACCAGCGCCAGCAGCACGGCGTCGACGGAGCTGCGCCCCTCGGTGGACCAGTAGACGTCGTCCAGGTGCAGCCACAGCGCGAACTCGTCGAGGGTCAGCGCGGCGCCGACCCCGAACAGCGCGGCGAGCACGTACAGCCCCGTCCCGGCGGGGCGGTAGGTGAACTCGGCGGTGCCCGTCCCGAGCAGCAGGAATATCCCGTAGACCTCGTGGTGCAGGTGCACGCCGCCGACGCTGGCGTCGTGGAACGGCCCCCGGCCGGCCCGGATCGCCCGGGTGACGAACCGGGTCACCAGGAAGGTGACCAGGTACGCGGCCACCAGCCAGGCCACCACGGCCCGGCGGCCGCTGAAGAAGGGCAGCAGAGCGTCCACGCACCGGCCTCCCCGCCCCTCGGAGCGCCGACGGTATCCAGCCGCGGGCAGCAGGAGAAGGGCCGGAGGGCCGGGCTCGCCCGGGTGTGACCTGCGCCCACCGGATAGGTTCACCCGGACGGGACAGGCCGGCGGCGATGGGGTGGGCACGGTGGGCAGGTCGGTGCTGGTGACCGGCGGGAACCGCGGGATCGGGCTGGCGATCGCCCGCTCCTTCGCGGAGGCCGGCGACTCGGTCGCGGTGACCCACCGCGGCAGCGGTGCCCCGGAGGGGCTGTTCGGGGTGGAGTGCGACGTCACCGACGCCGCCGCCGTCGACCGGGCGTTCACCGAGGTCGAGGAGCACCAGGGCCCGGTCGAGGTGCTGGTGAGCAACGCCGGCATCACCCGCGACGGGCTGCTGCTGCGGATGGGCGAGGACGCGTTCACCGACGTCATCGACGCCAACCTCACCGCCGCCTACCGGGTCGCCAAGCGGGCGGCACCGAAGATGGTCCGCGCCCGGTCCGGCCGGATGGTCTTCATCAGCTCGGTGGTCGGGCTGCTGGGCTCGGCCGGCCAGGTCAACTACGCGGCGAGCAAGTCCGGGCTGGTCGGGCTCGCCCGCTCGATCGCCCGGGAGCTGGGCAGCCGCGGCATCACCGCCAACGTGGTGGCGCCCGGGTTCGTGTCCACGGACATGACCGCGGAGCTGCCGGAGAAGCGGCAGCAGGAGATCCTCGCGCAGGTGCCGCTGGGCCGCCTCGCCGAGGCAGACGAGATCGCCGGCGTCGTCCGTTTCCTGGCGGGCGAGCAGGCGGGGTACATCACCGGGGCGGTCGTCCCGGTCGACGGCGGACTGGGGATGGGGCACTGACGATGGGCATTCTCGAGGGCAAGAAGATCCTGGTCGCGGGCGTGCTGACCGAGCAGTCGATCGCGTTCTCGGTGGCGCGGATCGCGCAGGAGCAGGGCGCCACCGTCGTGCTGTCCAACTTCGGCCGCGCCCTGTCGCTGTGCCAGCGGATCGCCAAGCGGCTGCCGCAGGAGGCGGCGGTGGTCGAGCTGGACGTGACGAACACCGAGCACCTGTCGACGCTGGCCGACCGGCTGCGCGAGCACGTCGACGGTCTCGACGGCGTCGTCCACTCGATCGGCTTCGCCCCGCAGGAGGCGATGGGCGACGGGTTCACCGAGGTCGCCTGGGAGCACGCGGCCACCGCGTTCCAGGTGTCCACCTGGTCGCTGGCCTCGCTCACCCAGGCCTGCCGGCCGCTGTTCGGCGACACCGCCTCGGTGGTCGGCCTCACCTTCGACGCCACCGTGGCCTGGCCGGTCTACGGCTGGATGGGCGCGGCCAAGGCGGCGCTGGAGTCGACCTCCCGCTACCTGGCCCGCGAGCTCGGCCCGGAGGGCGTGCGGGTCAACCTCGTCGCCGCCGGCCCGCTGCGCACCATGGCGATGAAGTCGATCCCGGGCAGCTCCCAGTTCGAGGAGGCCTGGGAGGGGCGTGCCCCGCTGGGCTGGTCGGTCACCGACACCGAGCCCGCCGGCAAGGCCGTCGCCGCCCTGCTGTCGGACTGGTTCCCCGCCACGACCGGTGAGATCGTGCACGTCGACGGCGGCTTCCACGCCGTGGGGGTATGACGGTCTGGTGACCGACCTCGCGCGCCCCCGGCACCTGCTGCCCGCGGGCGCCTCCCTCACCCCTCCCGACCAGCAGCCGGACCAGGACCCCTCGCTCGCCGTCCGCAACAACGGCGGCGTCGAGCCGTCGGCGGCGCCGGCGCCGGCCGGCCGCCGGGAGGCGCTGCTGGTGCTCGGCTTCGGCGGCCCCGAGGGCCACGACGACGTGATGCCGTTCCTGGAGAACGTCACCCGCGGCCGCGGCATCCCGCGGGAGCGGCTCGAGGCCGTCGCCGAGCACTACCACCACTTCGGTGGGGTGAGCCCGATCAACGACCAGAACAAGGCGCTGGTCGCCGCCCTCGAGGCCGAGCTCGCCGCGGCCGGCACCGCCATGCCGGTGTACTGGGGCAACCGCAACTGGGCGCCCTACGTCGAGGACGCCTGGCGGCAGATGGCCGAGGACGGCGTCGAGCACGCCTACGTGCTCGCGACCTCGGCGTACGCCTCGTTCTCCGGCTGCCGGCAGTACCACGAGGACGTCGCCCGGGCGCGCATCGCGCTGGAGCTGGACCCCGCGGCGCCGGCCGGACCCACCGCGGAGAAGCTGCCGCACTACTTCGACGCCCCCGGGTTCGTGCAGGCCAACGCCGAGGCGCTGGCCACCGCGATCGCCGCGCTGCCCGCCGACCTGCGGGACACCGCGCGGCTGGTCGCCACCGCGCACAGCATCCCGGACGCGATGGCCGCCGTCGCCGGGCCGCAGGGCGGTGCCTACGAGGCCGAGCTCATGCGCGCCGCGCAGCTCGCCGTGGACGCCGCCGCGCCGGGGCGTCCCTTCGACCTGGTCTGGCAGAGCCGCAGCGGGCCGCCGTCGGTGCCGTGGCTGGAGCCCGACGTCAACGACCACCTCCGGGCGCTGGCCGAGGCGGGGGAGAAGGCGGTCGTCGTCTTCCCGGTCGGGTTCATCAGCGACCACCTCGAGGTCATCTGGGACCTGGACAACGAGGCCGAGGAGACCGCCGGCGAGCTCGGGCTGGCCTTCGTCCGCGCCGGGACGGCCGGCACCCACCCGGCGTTCGTCACCACGCTGCGCGAGCTGCTGGAGGAGCGGCGGGCCGGCGGCGAGCCGCGCCTGGGCACCAACTGCCCGGCGAGCTGCTGCTTCGTCCAGCGCCCCGCGCGGCCCTGACCCCTCCAGCCGGTTGACCATCGGCGAACGGTCGCCCGGCACGCCGTCGGGCCCGACCGTTCGCCGATGATCGACGCAGCTCCGGGGGCTGGTGCGCCAGGACGGCGACGAGGAGGATCGCCGGACCGGGGCGGACCACCCCGGCTCGCCCGTGCCCGAGGAGCGGCCATGAGCGAGCCCACCAGCAGCCCTGACCTCCCGCCCGTGGCGGGGATCAGCCACGTCGGCCTCAGCGTCGCCGACCTGGACGCGGCGGTGGACTTCTGGACCCGGGTGATGGGGTTCGAGGTCACCACCCGGATGCCGGGGCTGTGCTTCGTCGTCCACCGCGAGGCGCGGCTGGGCTTCGGGCTGACCGACCACGGCGGTGCGGCCCGTGGGGTGTTCGACGAGCGGCACACCGGCCTGGACCACCTGGCGCTGGCCGTGCTGGACACCGGGGCGCTGCAGGCCTGGGCCGACCGCCTGGACGCCCACGACGTCCCGAACTCCGGGGTGGTGCCGACCGACTCGGGCTGGCACCTGAACGTGCGGGGTCCGGACCGGTTCCCGCTCGAGCTCTTCGTGATGTCACCGGCGGCCGCCGCCGCGTTCGGGCTGGACTCGCCCGACCAGGCGGTCGCCAGGAGCGGTCGGACCTAGCGCGGGACCCAGTTGTAGGCGGCGACCGTGGCGTGCCGGACGGCGTCGGCGAGCGGGCGCAGCGCGTCGTCGCGGGCCGCCGCCTGGGCGTGGGTGACGGCCGCGCCGGGGGCATCGGCCATCGCCAGGTCGAGGACCTGGGACAGCCGCTGCGCCCGGCCCAGCACCGACAGCGCCAGCGGCTCGTGGTCGGCGGGCAGCCCCGGCGCGCGGACGGTCCGGGCCAGCCCGGCCAGCAGCGCGGGCACCTCGGGGTTCCACCGGGCCAGGTCCAGCGCCACCAGGGTGCGGGCCGCGTCGCCGACGGCGAGGTCGAGCTCCCCGGAGACCGCCCGCAGGTTGCCCTCGACCGCGGGCGGGACCGGCGGGGCGGCCGCCAGGTCGACCGCCGTCCAGGAGACGGCCTCCGGGCCGAGGTCCTCGGGCACCAGCGCGACCCGCTCACCGACCGCGGCCTGGCCGGACTCGAGCGCCGCCGCCACCAGCGCCGGGAGGGCCGGGATGCCGCGGGTGTCCCCGGGCACCGGCAGCACCAGCCGCAGCCGCCGCTCGCCGAGGCCGCGCAGCGCGCTCAGCGCCCAGCCGAGCGGGACGGCCTCGTCGGTGCCGGGGAGCCCGACCACCCGGTGGGCGGTGTCGCCCAGCAGGGCGTCGAGGGCGGCGTCGTAGGAGGCCCGGCCGGAGAGCCAGGCGGTGGCCCAGACGGCGACCCGGCCGGCGGCGATGTCGTGCACGACTGCCGAGGCTACGACCCCCGCGCCACTCGCCCGCGAGGGCACCGCCGGTCGGCCGGCGCGTGCCAGACTGCGAAGCGTGGCTGCCTGGTTGCTCTGGTTGATCGCCGCAGGCCTGTTCGCCGCCGGCGAGATGGCCAGCCTGGACCTGGTGCTGCTGATGTTCGCCGGGGGTGCGCTGGGCGGCATGAGCGCGGCGTTCCTGACCGACAGCGTCCCGATCCAGCTGCTGGCGTTCGTCGTCGTCTCGGCGGCGCTGCTGGTCGTCGTCCGGCCGGTCGCCAAGCGGCACCTGGTCGACCGCACCCCCGAGCAGATCGACGGCGTCGCCGTGTACGTCGGCCGGACGGCGGTGGTGAGCCAGCGGGTGGACAACGAGTCCGGGCTCATCCGGATGGGGCACGACGTGTGGACGGCGCGGACCCAGCTGGACGACGAGGTCTTCGAGGTCGGTGACGAGGTGCGGATCGTGCAGATCGAGGGGCCGATCGCCTACGTCGGCCACTGCTGACCACGCGTCGGGGTGAGCCGGGGAACCGAACCGGCGCCCCCGACGTCTCGGACGGTGCAGGATCGTTGCACGCACCACCTCCCAGGAACGGAGCACCGTGGAACCCGCACTGATCGCGCTCATCGTGATCGCGTTGTTCGTGGTCGTCGTCCTCGCCAAGAGCGTGACGATCGTCCCGCAGGCCCAGGCGAAGGTCGTCGAGCGGCTCGGCCGGTACAGCCGCACGCTCTCACCCGGCCTGGCCCTGCTCGTCCCGTTCGTGGACCGGGTCCGCGCCACCATCGACCTGCGCGAGCAGGTGATCTCGTTCCCGCCGCAGCCGGTGATCACCGCCGACAACCTGCAGGTGGGCATCGACACGGTCGTGTACTTCCAGGTCACCGACCCGCGGCTGGCCGTCTATGGGATCGCCAACTACATCACCGGCATGGAGCAGCTGACCACCACGACGCTGCGCAACGTCGTCGGCGGGCTGAACCTCGAGGGCGCGCTGACCGGCCGGGACGGCATCAACTCCCAGCTGCGCGAGGTGCTCGACGGCACCACCGGCCCGTGGGGGCTGCGGGTGGCCCGGGTGGAGATCAAGGCGATCGACCCGCCGCCCTCCATCCAGGACTCGATGGAGAAGCAGATGCGCGCCGACCGCGACAAGCGCGCGGTCATCCTCACCGCCGAGGGTCAGCGGCAGTCGGCGATCACCACCGCCGAGGGGCAGAAGGCCTCCGCAATCCTGTCGGCCGAGGGCAAGAAGCAGGCGGCGATCCTGGAGGCCGAGGCCGAGCGGCAGAGCCGGATCCTGCGCGCCGAGGGTGAGCGGGCGGCGCTGTTCCTGCAGGCGCAGGGCCAGGCCAAGTCGATCGAGACGGTGTTCCAGGCCATCCACGACGGCAAGCCCGACCAGGGCCTGCTGGCCTACCAGTACCTGCAGACGCTGCCGAAGATCGCGCAGGGCGACGCCAACAAGATGTGGATCGTCCCCAGCGAGTTCAGCAAGGCGCTGGAGGGGCTGTCCCGGCTGGGCGGCTCGGACGGCGAGCAGCGGTCCTGGCTGGACGTCGACGCGCCCGCCGGCGGGAACGGGACCGCCGGCAACGGCGCGCCCGCGGCTGCCGCGGCGGCACCGGCACAGTCGCTGGACACCAGCAGCTGGTTCGACTCGAACCTGCCGCCGGCGGCCGAACAGCCCGAGGCGAAGATCTCGCTGTCCAGCATCGGCGTGGAGCCGAGCCTGCCCAGCGCCGCCCCGCCCCGCCCGTCGCTGTCGCAGGCGACCGAGGAGGTCCGCAGCACCCCGCCGCAGATCGGCGCCCCGCAGGAGCCCGACCAGCAGTGAACGCCAGTGGCCCAGGACCGAGCCGGTCCTGGGCCACTGGCGTTCGACGCCTAGTCCTTCAGCAGCCCTTCGCGGAGCTTCGCGAGGGTCTGGCTGAGCAGCCGGGAGACGTGCATCTGCGAGATGCCGATGTCCGCGGCGATCTGCGACTGGGTCATGTTGCCGAAGAACCGCAGGATGAGGATGCGGCGCTCCCGGGCCGGGATGGTGGCCAGCAGCGGCTGCAGCGACTCGCGGTACTCCACGCCCTCGAGCGCGGCGTCCTCCTCGCCCAGCGTCGCGGCCAGGGTGGGGGAGTCCTCCTCGCCGGACAGCCGCTCGTCCAGCGAGCTGCTGCGGTAGGCGTTGGCCACCGCCAGCCCCTCCAGGACCTCCGCCCGCGGGATGCCCAGGTGCTCGGCGAGCTCCGACGGGGTCGGGGCGTGCCCGTTCTTCTGGGACAGCTCGCTGACCGCCGCGTTCAGCGAGAGGTGCAGCTCCTGCAGCCGCCGCGGCACCCGGACCGACCAGCCCTGGTCGCGGAAGTGCCGCTTGATCTCCCCGGTGATCGTGGGGACGGCGAAGGAGAGGAACTCCACCCCGCGGGTCGGGTCGAAGCGGTCGATCGCCGCGATCAGCCCGAGCGTGCCGACCTGCAGCAGGTCGTCGAAGGGCTCGCCACGGTTGCTGAACCGGCGGGCGAAGTGCCGGACCAGCGGCAGGTGCTCCTCGACCAGGATCTCCCGCAGCCGCTCCCGGCGCGGGTCGCCCTTCTCCAGGGTGGACAGCTCGAGGAACAGCGGCGCGGTCCGCTCGGCCCGGCTGCGGTTCTCCGAGACCGGGACGGGGGTGTCCGCCACCTTCTCCGGCGCCACCGCGTCGTCGGCGGTGACCGCCGTCAGGGGGGCGGTGGGCTCGTCGGCGGGGAACCGCGGGACGGGGTTGCCGGACGCGTGCACGGCGGCGTCGTCGGCGGCCGGCGAGTCCGTGGCAGCCGACGGGGTCACCGGGCGACCGAGACGTCTGCGCCGGGCTCGGTGAGCAGGTCGGCCGAGCTGTACCGGCGGAGCTTCTTGACCAGGGCGATGCCGGCGACCGGGGTGTCCGAGCCGTTCCCCGCCGCGACCGTGGCCTGGTCGCTCGGGCCGGCCTCGACGCTGTCCACCAGCGTCTGCAGCACGGCCCAGCCGAAGCCGTCGCGCGGCACGTCGACGCCGGCCGAGGTGGGCACCCACGCGTCGATGCGCAGCCCCTCGCGGCTGGCCTCGAACACCACGGTCAGCGGGGAGCCGTCCAGCGCGACGGAGGCCAGCGTGGCGCAGGCCTCGTCGACGGCCAGCCGGAGGTCCTCGACCGCGTCGAGGTCGAAGTCCATCCGCATCGCGAGGTCACCGGCCATCGCCCGCACCGCAGGGAGCTGCGTCGGCGAGGTCGGGACCTTCAGTTCCAGGCGCTCGGCGCGCCGTTCGCCGGCGGGGGCCTCGGCGTCCGTCGTGTCGACCATGCGTCGTCCGCTCCTTCGTCGTCCGCACGTCCCGTGCGGGAGCGTGGCTGTCCATCTCAGCGCACCCACCGCACGTCCGTCCGGCGCGTGAGCGCCCGGTCGTGCGGAGGGACCGGGTGGTGCCCGGGACCCCTGACGGTAGTCCGCCCGGCCGGGATCCCCGCCCCCGCACCGCTGCGGGTCCCTCCTCCTGCGGATGACGGGTCACCCTGACGGGTTTGAGCCGACCCGGTCGTGCCCATCCCAACGGCGTGAGACTGCGCCGTAGTGACGTGCACGCCCGCGGCTGGACCCGACGCCGGGCCGGGCGGGGGTTCGCCTACTTCGACTCCGACGGCGTGCTGATCAAGGACGACCGGCTGGACCGGCTCAAGAGCCTGGCCATCCCGCCGGCCTGGAAGGACGTGTGGATCTGCCCCTGGCCCAACGGGCACATCCAGGCGGTCGGCACCGACGCGGCCGGCCGGCGGCAGTACCGCTACCACGACGAGTGGCGGGTCAAGCGCGACGCCGCCAAGCACGAGCGGGTGCTGGAGATCAGCCACCAGCTGCCCGACGTCCGCGACGCCGTGCTCGACGCGCTGAACAGCCGGGGGCTCAACCGCAACCGGGTGCTCGCCTGCGGCGTGCGGCTGCTGGACCTGGGCGCGTTCCGGGTCGGCAGCGAGCAGTACGCCGAGGACAACGGCACCTTCGGGCTGGCCACGCTGCGCCGGGACCACGTCGAGGTGCGCGGCGAGCGGGTCTTCTTCCACTACACCGCCAAGGGCGGCATCGAGCGGGAGCTCGAGCTGATCGACAAGCCGACGGCAGTGGTCGTCCGTGAGCTGCTCAAGCGCCCGGCGGACGAGGGTGAGGAGCTGCTCGGCTACCGGCTCGAGGACGGCAGCTGGCACGACGTCACCAGCGACGAGATCAACGCCTACCTCAAGGAGATCAGCGGCGCGGAGATCACCGCCAAGGACTTCCGCACCTGGACGGCGACGGTGATGATGGCCGCCACGCTGGCCGAGGAGCCGCCGCCGCGGAGCCGGACGGCGCGCGGCAAGGTGGTCCGGCAGGCCTACGTGAAGGTCTCCGAGCAGCTGGGCAACACCCCGGCGGTCTGCAAGGCCAGCTACGTCGACCCGCGGGTGGTCGACCGCTACGAGCACGGCGAGACGATCGCCGACGCGCTGGCCGAGGCCTCGCAGGCGCCGGACGACCGGACGGCGCAGCGCACTCTCGAGGCCGGCGTCTGCAGCCTGCTCAGCGCCTGAACGACGACGGGCGCCCCTCCCGGAGGAGGGGCGCCCGTCGTCGGTCGTGGAGCGGTGCTGCTACGCCTTCTCGGCGATCGTGAAGAGGTCGATGAGGCCGGTGACCTCCAGCGGGCGGGTCACGGCGCGGGTGTTGGCCACCAGCCGCAGCCCGACGTCGCGGGAGCGCGCCGACTTCTGGGTCTCCACCAGGACGGCCAGGCCGGCCGAACCGAGGAACTGCACGCCGCACAGGTCGATGACCAGCGCGGTCGGCTGCTGCTCGAGCTGGGTGTCCAGGGACGCCCGCAGGACCGGGGCGGTGAAGGTGTCGACCTCGCCGACGACCGTCACGGTCACCGTGCCGTCGTCGTCGGTGGACGTCGACAGCGTGATGACGTCGTCGAAGGGCGCTTCGTTCGAGTCAGCCGGGGCCGACACGTCGCGCGAGCCCTCGGCGGGCGAGTCGGATGAGGTCACGGACTGCAGCTCCTCTCAGCGGCGATGCCCGACGGGCACGCTTCGCCCGGCCAATGTACTGCGGTACACCAGCCGGTCCGATGCGGCCCGGGACACGCGGGGTGTTCCGGACGCCTGCCCAGCACCTGGGCAGACCACGGCTGGCTGCTCAACCGTGGCGCTCAACCTAGTCGCGCCGTACGGGGGGCACCACTCCGGTGCCCGGCCCGGGTCAGCCGTCGGTGAGGTGCACGGCCCGCTCCTCGGGGCCCTCGCCGCCGGTGGGGTCGTCGGCGGCGGCGGTGACGTCGTCGGTGACGCTGTCGGTGAAGGAGTCGGCCTGCTCGGAGACGCCGTCCTGGCTCAGCTGCGGGACGGTGCGCTCGTGGCTCTCCGCCGCGCGGACGTCGTCGGCGGTGTCCACCCCGGTGTCGGGCACCTCGCGGTCCAGCCGGCCCGACAGCGACTCGCCCTCGGCCTGCTCGAACGCCGTCGTGCCGAAGTCGGCGGTGGCGCCGGCCCGCTCGCCGGGCACCGGGGCGAACTCGGGGTCCTCGGCGCCGGCCTCGGTCGGGTGGTCGTCGTCGGCGATGTCCGGGACGCCGTCGTCCTCGTAGGAGACGTCCCGGGCGGTCTGGCCCTCCGGGTCGGTGCCGGAGGTGTCGGCGTCCGTCGTCCCGGTGAGGCCGCGCTCGTCGTCGGGGAACTCCGCGTCGTTCAGCGCGGAGTCGCGGGCGGCCTGGTCGGACTCGGTCATGGTGGTGCCTCCGTTCTGCGTGCCGCGGTGCGCGCACGCTCGCCGTCCGGTGGACGGGGGGAGCCGGTCGGGCGACCGGCGTCGTGCGACCGCCCTACCCGCCAGCCCCGGCCCCATGCGTGACGCCGGTCCCGCACGCCGGCGGCATGGCCACCGCCGCGCGGGGGTAGCGGGCGGGCATGGCGATTGCAGACGAGGTCACGCGCATCGGCGCACCGGTGCGACGCTGGGCGCGCACCCAGAAGGAGGAGTACTCGCACGGCGAGGACCGGCCCCTGGGTGGGCTGCTCGGTGCGATGGGCACCTACCTCACGCTCACCACGGCGGGCGCGGCGGCCGTGCGGGCCGCCGGCAAGGAGCTGCCGACCCGGATCCCGCTGGGCGACGCCGTGCTGCTCACCGTCGCGACGTTCCGGATCGCCCGCACCATCGCCAAGGACCCGGTGGCCAGCCCGCTGCGCGCGCCGTTCACCACCTTCCGGGGCCAGTCCGGGGAGGCGGAGGTCGCCGAGGAGATCCGGGTGCACGGCGGCGTCAAGCACGCGATCGGTGAGCTGGTGACCTGCCCGTTCTGCCTGGCCCAGTGGACGGCGACGGCGCTGGTGTTCGGCTACGCCACGGTGCCGGGCGCGACCCGGCTCGCCGCGCTGACCATGACCATGGTGGCGGCGGCCGACGTGGGGCAGTTCGCCTACGACGCCCTGCAGCAGAAGGCGATGGCCGGCGGGGGCGACGAGGACTGATCCGGTCACGCTGCGTGCCCGGGCGGCCCGGCGCCGCACGGGCCGCCCGGTCACCCGTCCGGGTGGACGACCACGCAGAGTGCTGATCTCGCGCTGCCACGACGCGCCCTGAGCGCCTATCCTGCGATCTTGTCGAGACGTGTGTCGCAGGACACCGGGCCTGGAGGTAGAGCGTGCGGTCGATCTGGCGTGGCGCAGTCTCCTTCGGGCTGGTCAGCATCGCGGTGAAGCTCTACTCCGCGACTGAGGACCACGACATCCGGTTCCACCAGGTGCACGCCACCGACGGTGGCCGGGTGAAGTACAAGCGCGTCTGCTCGGTCGACGGCGAAGAGGTCGAGTACAACGACATCGCCAAGGGCTACGAGCTGCCCGACGGCCAGCTCGTCGTGCTCACCGACGAGGACTTCGACCAGCTGCCGCTGGGCACCACGCACGAGATCGAGGTGCTCCAGTTCGTCGACCAGGAGCAGATCGACCCGATCCACTTCGAGAAGACGTACTACCTCGAGCCCGACGGGGTGGCCACCCGCCCGTACGTGCTGCTCCGCACCGCGCTGGAGAACGCCGGCCAGGTCGCGATCACCAAGATCGCCATCCGGCAGCGGGAGTCGCTGGCCGCGCTGCGGGTGCGCGACGGCGTCCTGGTGCTGCACACCATGCGGTGGCCCGACGAGATCCGCCGGCCCGGCTTCGGCTTCCTCGACGAGGACGTGCCGGTCAAGCCGGCCGAGCTGGCCATGGCCGAGTCGCTGATCTCGACGATGGCGGGCGACTTCGACCCCTCCGCGTTCACCGACGACTACCGCGAGGCGATGCAGCAGCTGCTGGAGGCCAAGCAGTCCGGTGGCGAGGTGCAGCAGGCCCCGGACGCGGCCGACGACGGCGGCGGCGCGGTGGTCGACCTGATGAGCGCGCTGCGGCGCAGCGTCGAGCGGGCCGGCGGCAACGCGCCCGCGGCGAGCAGCTCCGACGACAGCGACGACGACAGCTCCGACGACTCCCCGGCTGAGGAGACCCCCGCGCGCAAGCCGGCGCGGAAGTCCACCACCGCCGCGAAGAAGGCGCCGGCGAAGAAGGCCGCGCCGAAGAAGGCCGCAGCCGAGAAGGCCGACGACGAGCCGGCCAAGCCGGCCAAGCGCGCGTCCCGGGCCCGCAAGACCGCCTGACCCCGTGGCGCCTCCCGACCCGCTGGCCACCTACCGGGCCAAGCGCGACCCGGCGCGCACCGCCGAGCCCGTCCCGGCCGCGGACCAGCCGCTGCCGGTGGGCGACGACGACACCTTCGTCGTCCAGGAGCACCACACACCCCGCGGCCGCACCGGGCAGCGGGTGCACTGGGACCTGCGGCTCGAGCGCGACGGCGTGCTGAAGAGCTGGGCGGTGCCCAAGGGCCCGCCGACCGAGCCGGGGGTGAACCGGCTCGCCGTCCCCACCGAGGACCACCCGCTGGAGTACGCCTCCTTCGCCGGCACCATCACCGCCGGCGAGTACGGCGGCGGCCAGGTGAGCATCTGGGACGCCGGCCGCTACGCGACGGAGAAGTGGGCCGACGACCACGTCACCGTGTCCTTCGACGGGCGGCGGCTGAGCGGCCGCTACGTGGTGTTCCGGCTGCCCGACGGCACCTGGAACGTGCGCAAGCTCGACGCCGACCCGGTGGTCGACGCGCCGGTCGCGGCCGGCGTGCCGGAGGACCTGACCCCGATGCTCGCCGCCATCGGCGAGCTGCCCCGGGCCGACGACCCGCGCTGGGGCTACGAGTTCAAGTGGGACGGCGTCCGGGCGCTCGCGCACGTGCGCGGCGGACGGGTGCGGCTGCGGGCCCGCAGCGGCAACGACGTCACCGCCACCTACCCCGAGCTGCACCGGCTGCCCGAGGTGCTGTCCGGGCACGACGCGGTGGTCGACGGCGAGGTGGTCGCGCTGGACGGCCGCGGTCGCCCGGACTTCGGGCTGCTGCAGGGCCGGATGCACCGCACCGGGCCCGAGGTGGCCAGGATGGCGGCGGCCGCACCGGTCACCTACCTGGTGTTCGACCTGCTCGCACTGGACGGCGAGAACCTGCTCGGGCTGCCGTACACCGAGCGGCGCGAGCGGCTGGACGCGCTGGGGCTGGCCTCCGACCGGTGGGTCACCACGCCGTGGTTCCGCGGGAACGGGGAGCAGGTCCAGGCGGCGAGCCTGGAGAACGGGCTGGAGGGCGTCGTCGCCAAGCGGCTGGACTCGGTCTACCGGCCCGGCGGCCGGGGCCCGGACTGGCGGAAGGTGAAGAACCTGCGCACCCAGTCGGTGGTCGTCGGCGGCTGGCGGCCCGGCGAGGGCCGGCGGGCCGGCGGGATCGGTTCGCTGCTGGTCGGGGTGCACGACGACACCGGGCGGCTGGTGTTCGCCGGCCACGTCGGCACCGGCTTCACGGCCAGGGCGCTCGCCGACCTCGCGCCGCTGCTCACCCCGCGGGCCACCCCGCCGTTCGCCGACGCGCTGCCCCGCGAGGTCACCCGTGACGCGCGGTGGGTCGAGCCGCTGCTGGTCGGCGAGGTCCGGTACGGGGAGTGGACCCGGGAGGGCCGGCTGCGGCACCCGGCCTGGCGCGGCCTGCGCGACGACGTCGCAGCCGCCGACGTGGTGGTGGAGCCGTGAGGCAGCGGGTGCACATCGAGGGCCGGCAGCTGGAGGTCTCCAACCTGGACAAGGTGCTGTTCCCGGAGGTGTCGTTCACCAAGGCGCAGGTCATCGACTACTACGTGCGGATCGCGCCGGTGCTGCTGCCGCACGTCGCGCACCGGCCGGTCACCTTCACCCGGTGGCCGAACGGGGTCGACGGCCAGGCGTTCTTCGAGAAGAACAGCGCCCGGCACGCCCCGGACTGGGTGGCCTCGGTGACCGTCCCGACGCCCGGCTCGTCGCGGGGCCGGGAGACGCTGGACATGGTGCTGCTGACCGCCGTCCCGGACCTGGTCTGGTCGGCGAACCTGGCCGCGCTGGAGGTGCACGTGCCGCAGTGGCAGGTGGACGACGAGGGCACGGCCCAGCTGCCGGACCTGCTGGTCCTCGACCTGGACCCCGGCCCGGGCACCGACGTCGTCGACTGCGCCCGGGTGGCGCACCGGCTGCGCGACCAGCTGGTCGCCGACGGGCTGGACCCGGTGGTGAAGACGTCGGGCTCGAAGGGGCTGCAGGTCTACGCGCCGATCCGCTGTGCCGACAAGGAGCACCCCAGCCGGTACGCCAAGCAGCTGGCGCAGCAGCTCTCCCGGGAGACCCCCGACAAGGTCGTCTGGCGGATGGAGAAGGCGCTGCGGCCGGGCAAGGTGCTGGTCGATTGGAGCCAGAACAACACCGCGAAGACGACCGTCGCCCCGTACTCGCTGCGCGCCCGCCCGTTCGCCACGGTCTCGACCCCGCTGCGGTGGGCCGAGGTCGACGCGCTGCGCGACGGCGGGGACGCCGAGCAGGTCCGGTTCCGCACCGACGACGTCCTGGCCCGGGTCGAGGAGCACGGCGACCTCTTCGACGTCGCCGCCCGCCGGCGCGCCGACCTCCCCGCCTGACCTGCTCCCGCCTTCGGTGGTCGCTCGGCGCTCGCGTCCCAGACGCTGGGACGTCACCGGCTGTTGATTTGACTGAGTCAAGACAACGGGGTTGAGTCGTCGGTGATGGAGACGGCCTGGGACGAGCAGCTGAGGACGGCGGGGCTCCGTGTCACGCGGCCCCGGTTGTCCGTGCTGGGGGTCCTCGCCGAGCACCCCCACGTCGACGCCGAGACCATCGCCACCGCCGCCCGCGTCGTGCACCCGTCGATCTCGCCGCAGGCGGTCTACGGCGTGCTCAAGGCGCTGGTCGGTGGCGGGCTCGCCCGCCGCATCGAGCCGGCCGGTGGGCCGGCGCTGTACGAGCTGCGGGTCGGCGACAACCACCACCACCTGGTCTGCCGGGAGTGCGGGCTGGTCGCCGACGTCGACTGCGTCGTGGGGGCGGCCCCGTGCCTGGCCCCCTCGGACGCGGCGGGGTTCGCCGTCGACGAGGCGGAGGTCGTCTTCTGGGGGCTCTGCGCGGACTGCCAGCGGTCAGGGGCCGTCGCGCGCAGGCAGCACGGGTACGGAACAGGCAGTACCAGCAGTTCGATCCGAGGAGGAGTTCGCGCATGACCGACGTCGCATCGCAGGGACCGGCGGCCAGTGAGGCCGACCGGCCGGTCCTGACCAACCGTCAGGGCCACCCGGTCTACGACAACCAGAACCAGCGCACCGTGGGTGCCCGTGGCCCCGCCACGCTGGAGAACTACCAGTTCCTCGAGAAGATCAGCCACTTCGACCGGGAGCGGATCCCCGAGCGCGTCGTGCACGCCCGCGGCGCCACCGCCTTCGGTGTCTTCGTGGCCGACGGCACCGTCGGCGACGAGCCGGTCGCGAAGTACACCCGCGCCAAGCTGTTCCAGGAGAAGGGCAAGGAGACCCCGGTCGCCCTGCGCTTCTCCACCGTCGCCGGTGGCCGGGACTCCTCCGAGGCCGCCCGCGACCCGCGCGGCTTCGCGGTGAAGTTCTACACCGAGGACGGCAACTGGGACCTCGTCGGCAACAACCTGGGTGTCTTCTTCATCCGGGACGCCATCAAGTTCCCCGACTTCATCCACTCGCAGAAGCCCGACCCGGTGACCTTCGAGCGCCAGGTCGCCAACCGGGTCTTCGACTTCTGGTCGCAGACGCCCGAGGCGCTGCACATGATGACGCTGGTCCTCAGCCCCCGCGGCCTGCCGGCGAGCTACCGGTTCATGCAGGGCTTCGGCGTGAACACCTACAAGTGGGTCAACGCCCAGGGCGAGTCCCAGCTGGTCAAGTACCACTGGCTGCCCAAGCAGGGGCTGAAGTCCTGGACCGACGCGGACGCCGCGGTCGCCCAGGGCCGTGAGCTCGGCGTGCACACCAAGGACCTCTACGAGGCCATCGAGCGCGGCGACTTCCCCAGCTGGGACCTGCACGTCCAGCTGATGGACGACCACGAGCACCCCGAGCTGGACTTCGACCCGCTGGACGACACCAAGGTGTGGCCGGAGAACGAGTTCCCGCTGCGCAAGGTCGGCACGCTGACCCTGAACCGCACGCCGGTGGACTTCTTCACCGAGAGCGAGCAGATCGCCTTCGGCACCGGTGTGCTGGTCGACGGCCTGGACTTCTCCGACGACAAGATGCTGGTCGGCCGGACGTTCTCCTACTCCGACACCCAGCGCTACCGGGTGGGGCCGAACTACCTGCAGCTGCCGGTGAACGCCCCCCGGACCCGGGTGGCCACCAACCAGCGCGACGGGCAGATGGCCTACGGCGTGGACCGCGCCGAGGGCACCAACCCGCACGTGAATTACGAGCCCTCGATCACCGGCGGCCTGCGTGAGGCGCAGTACCCGACGCACGACGAGCAGGGCCCGGAGATCACCGGCCGGCTCACCCGCAAGCGGATCCCGCGCACCGACGACTACACGCAGGCCGGCCAGCGGTACCTGCTGTCGGAGCAGTGGGAGAAAGACGACCTCGTCGCCAACCTGATCGGCAACCTGTCGCAGTGCGACCGGCCCATCCAGGAGCGGATGATGTGGCACCTCTTCATGGTCGAGGACGAGCTCGGCCAGCGGGTCGGCGAGGGCCTGGGCATCAGCGCCGACGACGTCCGGGGGTTGTCTCCGCTGCAGACCCAGACGCTCACCGAGGCGGAGCTGCAGCGCGCGGCCAACCTGGGCAAGAACGGCCCGCGTGACGTCACCGGCCTGGTCATGACGCACTGCGTGCCGAACGAGCACGTCGTCCTGGCTCAGTGAGCCAGCGGGGCTGAAGCCCCACCGCGACACCCGCTGCGGGCCGCGACCGGACTCCGGTCGCGGCCCGCAGTGCTGTCCGGGGTGTCAGCGGGCGGGCACCCGGTGCGCGTCCGGCGCGGGCTCGGTCGCCAGGTCGGCCTGCCACAGGTCGGGGCCGAAGACCTCGTACTGGATGTCGCGGGCCGGCACGCCCCGCTCCAGCAGGGCGTTGCGCACCGAGCGCATGAACGGCAGCGGACCGCAGAGGTAGAACGCCGCCCCCTCGGGCAGGGCGACGTCGTCGAGGTCCATCGTCCCGGCGTGCACCCCGTCGACCGGCAGCCCGGTGCGCGCCCCGCGCTCGTACCAGACGTGCATGGTGGAGTGCGGCAACCGGGAGACGTCACCGAAGACCTGGTCCCGGAGCGCGAAGGACGCCTCGTCCACGTCGGCGTGCAGCAGGGTGATCGGCAGCCGGGAGCGAGCCGCGGTGAGGTGCGAGAGCATGCCGGCCATCGGGGTGATGCCGATCCCGGCGCTGGCGAACACCACCGGGCGACCGGAGTCGTCGAGCACGACGTCGCCGAAGGGCAGCGACAGGGTCAGCACGTCACCCACCTGCACCCGGTCGCACAGCAGGGTGGAGACCTCACCGTCGGGCCGGTCGCCGCCGCGGACCCGCTTGACGGAGAACTGCCGGTGCTCGCCGTCGTCGGCGCGGGTGAGGCTGTACTGCCGCGGCTGGTGCACGCCGTCGGGCAGCTGCACCTTCACCGTGACGTACTGGCCCGGCAGCGACGTCTTCACCAGCCGGTCGTCGGTGCGCCGGACCCGGAAGGTGGTGACGTCGTCGGTCTCGGCGAGCTTCTGGATGACCTCCCACTCCCGCCAGACCGTCTCCGGCCGGACCCCGCGGGAGCTGTACAGCCCGCGCTCCATGTTGATCAGCGCGTAGGCCATCAGCCAGTAGACCTCGTCCCAGGCCTCGGCCACGGCCGGGGTCACCGCGTCGCCCAGCACGTCGACGATGGCCCAGAAGAGGTGCTCGTGCACGACCTCGTACTGGGCCGGGGTGATCCCCAGCGAGGCGTGCTTGTGCGCGATCCGGGCCAGCAGGTGCTCGGGGACCTGCTCGGGGCTCTCCAGCAGCCCGTTGGCGAACACCGCGACGGAGCCGGCCAGCGCCACCTGCTGGGTGCCCTCGGCCTGGTTGCCCCGGTTGAAGGTGCCGTCCAGCAGCTCCGGGTGGGCGTCGAACAGGTGGGCGTAGAAGCGTCGGGCGATCTCCTCGATGTTGTCGCCGACGACGGGCAGGGTGGCCTCGATGACCGGACGTGATCGATCGGACAGCATGGGTCGCTCCTCCGGAGGTCGACTGTTCCGTTCCCCGCCCGGCTCGACCGGACAGGGTGACCAGCGTCTCACCCAGCGCGCGGACGACGGCAGTCCCGCCGGGCCCCCGGCAGCCTCGACACTGGGGCCCGTGGACCCGGACGTGCAGCTGCTGCTCACCGCCGCCGACCGGCTGGAGGAGCTCGCCGCCCGCACGACCGGCGGCCGCTGGACCGTCCGCGGGCTGCTCGCCTCACGCCCGGAGGTGGTCGCCGTGCACGTCGACGGCGGCTCGGAGCACGTGGCCGAGGCGCGGGCCCGGACCGCGGAGTGGATCCGCACGCTGTCCCCGGCGGTCGCCGGCCCGCTCGCGGGCTGGCTGCGGGCCGCGGCACGGCCGCCGGTGGACCCGCACGCGCTCGCCGTCGCGCGCGAGCTGCTCGGCTGACCGACCCGTCCGCCGGCTCGGTACGGTCCCGCCGTGGACCGGATCGCCGCCCTGTACGAGGCCTTCACCAGCCGCGACATCGACGCCGTCGTGGCCCAGCTCGCCCCCGACGTGGACTGGCCCGACGCGATGCACGGCACCCGGGTGGTCGGTGCCGACGCCGTCCGGGCCTACTGGCTGGGCCAGTGGGAGGTGGTCGACCTGGCCGTGACGCCCCGCCGGGTGCGGGAGCTGCCCGACGGCCGGGTCGAGGTGCTGGTCGAGCAGGTCGTCCGGGACTCCGACGGCGACCTGCTCAGCCACGCGTTCGTCCTGCACACCTACACCGTCGACGGCTCGGGGGTCCGCCGGATGGACGTCGGCGACCCGCAGAGCGTCTGAGGGCGCGTTACTCGGGCCGGTCGCCGTCCTGCTCGGCCAGGAACTGCTCGATCTGCGCCCCGAGCTCCTCGCCGCTGGGCATCTCCCCGCCGAAGCCGAGCAGGCCGGTGTCGTCGCGGGCGGCGGTGAAGGAGTCGAACTGCTCCTCCAGCGCGGCGACGACGGCGGTGTTCTCGCTGGACCGGCCGATCTGCTCGTCGACCTCGGTGCGGTTGGCCTCGGCGGCCTCGCGCAACGTCTCGGTCGGCACGTGCAGCCCGGTCAGCGTCTCCAGGTGCTCCAGCAGGGTGAGCGAGGCGGCCGGGTAGGTGGCCTGGGCCAGGTAGTGCGGCACGTGCGCGGCGACTCCGAGGGCGTCCACCCCGGCCTCGCCGAGCCGCAGCTCGAGCAGCGCGCCCACGCTGCCGGGGATGCGCATCTCGCCCCAGTAGACCGGGTAGGACTCGATGAGCTGGCGGCGCGTGGCGTGCGCGGTGACGGTGACCGGCCGGGTGTGCGGCACCGGCATGGGGATCGCGTGCAGGGCCACCACCGAGGTCACCCCCAGCCGGTCGACGAGCTGCTGGACCGCGGCGATGAACCGCTCCCAGGCGAAGTCCGGCTCGGCGCCGTGCAGCAGCAGGAACGGGGTGCCGCCGTCGTCCTCCAGCGCCCACAGCCCGATCTCGGGGGCGACCACCGACTCGTACCGGTCGCCGCTGAACACCATCCGGGGGCGGTGCCCGCGGTAGTCGACCAGCGCGTCGACGTCGAACCGGGCGATCAGCGTCGCCGGCAGGGCGTCGAGCAGGTGCGCGCCGGCCAGGGCGCCGGCGTGGGCGGCGTCGAACTCACCGGCCAGGTCGTGGACGAGGACCAGCCCGGCGCGCTCCTCGGGCGACGAGACCGCCGCCTCGCGGGCGAGGAGCGGCTCGGCGTCGGGGAGCACCTCGACGAGATCCTCCGGTCGCTGCGGCACGGCTCGGTCCTCCCAGGGGATCAGGGTCTTCTCACCGGTGAAGCCGCAGCCGGCGCCGGGCATTCCCGAGCAGCCCGCGACCGCCGGCCGCGACCTCGGCCGGGGTGGCGTCCTCGGACTCGGGGTTCACCGGCGGCTCGGCCTCCGCGGGCCGGCGCACCAGCTGGGCGCCGGAGGAGTCCCCGGTGAGCTGGTGGGTGGTGCCGTCCGGGCCGACCTCCGGCGTGAGGCCGTCGAGCTGGTCGCGGCCGTACCGGTAGGCCACCGCGATCAGCGCCGCGACCGGCACCGAGAGGAAGGCGCCGATGATGCCGGCCAGGCTGCTGCCGGCGGTCACCGCGAGGATGACCACCGCCGCGTGCAGGTTCAGGCCGCGCCCCTGGATGATCGGCTGCAGGACGTTGCCCTCGAGCTGCTGCACCAGCAGCACGATGACCAGGATCCAGATCGCCGTCGTGACCCCGTTGCTCACCAGCGCGATGAGCACGGCGAACGCGCCGGCGACGAACGCACCGATGATCGGGATGAACGCGCCGAAGAAGGTCAGCACCGCCAGCGGCAGCACCAGCGGCACGTCGAAGACGAGCAGCCCGAGCCCGATGAAGAACGCGTCGACGAAGCCGACCAGCGCCTGCTGGCGGATGAACTCCGACAGCGTCGTCCAGGCCTTGCCGGAGAGCGCGGCCACGTGCGGCGCGGCCCGCGGCCCGGTCTGGGCGGCCAGCCACGGCGTCCACTTGGGGCCGTCCTTGAGGAAGAAGAAGGCCAGCACCAGCGCCAGGACCAGGTTGACCAGCGCGTTGCCGATCGTGGTCGCGGTGGTGACCGCGTAGCCGGCGATGTTCTGGGCGTTGCTCTGCACAGTGTTGATCACCGAGTCGACGGCGTTGCCGACCTGCTCGTCGCCCAGGTTGAACGGCGGACCGGCCAGGTACTCCTGGACCTGCTGCAGGCCGCCGGTCACGCCGTCGGCGAGCTCCTCGACCTGGCCGACGACCTGCGGCGCGATCACCGCGATGATGCCGCCGATCGCGGCGAGGAAGACCAGCAGCACCGTCGCCGACGCCAGCGCCGGGGGCCAGTGGTGCTTGCGGAGGAACCGGGTGGCCGGCCACAGCACGGTGGTGAACAGCAGCCCGAGGACGACGGGGAGCAGGACGACCCACAGCTTGCCGAAGACGTAGCCGAGGATCACCAGGGCGATCACGATCAGGATCAGCTGGGCCGAGGCGATCGCGACGCTGCGGGTGGCCGCCGCCATGCGCTGGGAGCGCTGGGGACCCGGGACGGGTGCCCGGGTGCCGACGTTCTCGCTCTCGTCGGTCGGGCGGGTGTCGTCGGGGCCGACGGACGTCGCGCCGCTGGCCCCGGTCGTCGGGGAGGGGGCGGCGGGCGGGGCGTCGGCCGTCGGAGAGGCCCCGGCCGTCGGGCGGTCGGCGGCCGTGAGCGGCTCGGCGGAACGGTCGGCGGACATGCGTTGATCCCAACACACAGCGGGCCAGCGCACCGGTCCACCGCGACCGTGGCGTGATCTCCGACCGGCCGCTGTCGGACCCGGGTCGTAGGTTCACCCCATGCCAAGGACCGCCACCGCCGACCGGGTCGAGCGCGACGAGCTGCTCGCCTTCCTCCGTCCCCGGCACAAGGCCCTGCTGCTCACCCGCCGCAGCGACGGCTCGGCGCAGCTGTCCCCGGTCTCCTGCGGCGTCGACGAGCAGGGCCGGGTGGTGGTCTCCACCTACCCGCAGCGCGCCAAGGCGGTCAACGCGCGGCGCGACCCGCAGGTGTCGCTCTGCGTGCTCTCCGACGACTTCGACGGGCCCTGGGTGCAGGTCGACGGGCAGGCCGAGGTGCTCGACCTCCCCGAGGCCCTCGAGCCGCTGGTCGACTACTACCGCGCGATCAGCGGCGAGCACCCGGACTGGGCGGAGTACCGCGCCGCCATGGCGCGGCAGGGCAAGTCGCTGCTGCGGGTGACCATCGAGCGCTGGGGCCCGGTCGCCACCGGCGGCTTCCCGCCCGAGCTCGCCGGCTCCTGACCCCGCCGGTGCTTGCCAAGTCTGCAGGCTTGCTTTTGCCCCTGCAAGGTGCTGGACTTGCGGAATGCCGTTCGTGCTGACCGTGGACCAGCGGGGGAGCAGGCGCAGCGCCGACCGGGTGCCCGGGGTGCTGAGCGCGCTGTCGGGGGTGCCCACCGTGCTCCGGTTCGAGCGCACCGCCGGTGACGAGTTCCAGGGCGTGCTCGACGACCCCGCGGTGGTCGTCGACGTGGTCCGCCGGCTGGTCCGCGACGGTGGCTGGAGCGTCGGGATCGGCGCCGGGCCGGTGCAGACCCCGCTGCCCGGCAGCACCCGCGCGGGCGCCGGGGCGGCCTTCATCGCGGCCCGCAGCGCGGTCGAGGCGGCCAAGCGGCGCCCGGTCCGGGTCGCCGTCCGGGGCGCGGCCGTCGAGCCGGCCGCCGACGCGCAGGCCGTGCTCACCGCCCTCGCCGCGCTGGTCGAGCGGCGCAGCGACCAGGCCTGGGAGGCGATCGGCCTGGTCGAGGCCGGCCGCACCCAGGCCGAGGCCGCCACGGAGCTCGGCATCTCCCGGCAGGCGGTCGGGCAGCGGCTGGCCGCCGGGCTGTGGGAGGTCGAGCGCGACCTGCGCCCGGCCGCGGCCCGGCTGCTGGCGCGGGCGGTCGGATGACCATCGCCGTGCTGGTGCTGCTCGGCGTGCTCGCCGTCGCCGGTGCCGGCCTGACCCCGCGCAGCGACACCCGGCGCAGCGCGCTCAGCGCCGGGCTGCTGGTGGTGGTGCTCGGCGTCGCCGGCGCGCTGGCCTGGCGGACCGGCCGGGTGGGGGAGCAGGTGCAGGCCGTCGGGGTGCTGCTCGCGGTGGCCGCCGCGGCCCTCGGCGGGGGCCCGGTCGCGACCGCGGTGCTCCGCGCCGCCGACCCCGACCGGGGGCCGTCCCGCCGCCGGGCGTCGGACCCGGAGGTGCTGCGCGGCGGCACCTGGATCGGCGTCCTGGAGCGCACCGCCATCGCCGCGACGGTGCTCGCCGGGTTCGCCGAGGGGCTCGCGGTCCTGATCGCGGTGAAGGGCCTCGGGCGGTTCAACGAGCTGAAGGCCCCGGTCGCCTCGGAGCGCTTCATCATCGGCACGCTGGCCAGCGGCCTGTGGGCCCTCGCCTGTGTCGGCGTCGCCGTCCTGCTCCGCAGCTGACGAGGCTCCTCCGCTAGTCGGTGAAGACCTCGATCTGGGCGCCCATCTCGACCAGGCGTTCGTAGAGCTGCTCGTAGCCGCGGGCGATGATGTCCACGTTGCGCAGCACCGACGTGCCCTTGGCGGCCAGCATGGCCAGCAGGATGCAGACCGCCGGGCGCAGCGCGGGCGGGCAGACGATCTCCGCGCCCGACCAGCGGGTCGGCCCGGAGACCAGCACCCGGTGCGGGTCGAGCAGCCGGACGTCGGCGCCCAGCCGGGTCAGGTCGGACAGGTGGATCGCCCGGTTGTCGTAGACCCAGTCGTGGATCACCGTCTCGCCGGTCGCGGTGGCGGCGATGACCGCGAAGAAGGGCAGGTTGTCGATGTTGAGCCCCGGGAAGGGCATCGGGTGCACCTTGTCGATGGGCGCCCGCAGCTGCGAGGGGTGGATGGTGACGTCGACCAGCCGGGTGCGGCCGTTGTCGGCGGCGTACTCCGGCGAGAGGTCGAACCGCAGCCCCATCTCGGCCAGGATGGCCAGCTCGATCTCCAGGAACTCGATCGGCGCCCGCCGCACGGTGAGCTCCGAGCCGGTGACGATGCCGGCGGTCAGCAGGCTCATCGCCTCCACCGGGTCCTCACTGATGGTGTGGTCGACGTCGGCGTCCAGCACCGGGCGGCCGGTGACCACCAGCGTCGTCGTCCCGAAGCCGGTGATGCCCACGCCGAGCTTCTCCAGGTAGAGGCAGAGGTCCTGGACCATGTAGTTCGGGCTGGCGTTGCGGATGGTGGTCGTGCCCTCGTGCCGGGCGGCGGCCAGCAGCGCGTTCTCGGTGACGGTGTCGCCGCGCTCGGTCAGCACGATCGTGCGGTCGCTGCCCGGGCGGCGGGTGACGGTGGCGTGGTACTCGCCGGCGTGCGCCTCGACGTCCAGGCCGAAGGGCCGCAGCGCGATCATGTGCGGCTGCACGGTGCGCGTGCCCAGGTCGCAGCCGCCGGCGTAGGGCAGCTGGAACTCCTCGGCCCGGTGCAGCAGCGGCCCGAGGAACATGATGATGCTGCGGGTCCGGCGGGCCGCGTCGGCGTCGATCGCGGACAGGTCCAGCCGCTCCGGGACGACGATCGTCAGGTCGCGGCCGGCGCCGTCCCAGGTCGCCTGGACGCCGATCGAGGTCAGCACGTCCAGGATCCGGTCGACCTCGACGATCCGGGAGACGTTGCGCAGCGTCGTCCGGCCGCGGTTGAGCAGCGAGGCGCACAGCAGGGCCACCGCGGCGTTCTTCGACGACTTCACCGTCACGCTGCCGTGCAGCGGGGTACCGCCGGTGACCCGCAGGTGGGTGGGGCCGGTCCGGCCGACGGTGATCAGCTCGCTCTCCAGCGCGGCCGACAACCGGCCGAGCAGCTCCAGCGTCAGGTTCTGGTTGCCCTGCTCGATCCGGGCGATCGCGCTCTGGCTGGTGCCCAGCCGGTCGGCGAGCTGGGACTGGGTGAGGCCGTGGTGCCGGCGGGCGTCGCGGACCAGGGCGCCGATCTGGCGGAGCGACTGGCCGGTGGTGTCATCGGTGAGCGTCATCGGCGGGCACCATATCTCACACATGAGATGCGGACGGTCTGGTGGTGCCGGGTGTCGGCGCGCCACCATGCGGCGTGACCTGGTTCTGGCTCGTCGTGCTCGCCGCTCTCGGCACGCTGCTGCTGGCCGCCTGGCGGATGGACCGCGCGGTCCGCCGCCGCGGCTCCCGGGTGCTCCACCACGCCGACGTGTGGCGGGACGTCCGGGACTCCCGGCGGGACGTCGAGGCGACGAACCCGTTCAGCAGCGACAACTCGTGGAGCAGCTGGAGCCGGCGCAACCGCCGGTGACGGCCGCGGGTGCCGCCGGGATGATCACCCGGCAGGATGGGCAGGCCGACCCGGTACCTGCTGCGAGGAGAACCCGTGTCCGAGACCCCGGCGCCCACCGGCGCCGTCGCCCATCCCGACCTGCTCGCCGTCTACGTCAACGACCACATCGCGTCGGCGGCCGGCGGCATCGAGCTCGTCACCCGGATGATCGGCGCGCACCGGGGCAGCGCCCACGAGGACGGCCTGCGCCAGCTGCTCGACGAGCTGCGCCAGGAGAAGAGCGACCTGACCGCCACCGCGCGGTCGCTGGACCTGCCGGTGCGGCAGTACAAGCAGGTGGCCGTGTGGGTCGCGGAGAAGGCCAGCCGGCTCAAGCTCAACGGGCACGTGCTCAGCCGCTCGCCGCTCAGCTCGCTGGTCGAGTTCGAGTTCCTGGCCTCCGCCGTCCGCGGCAAGCGCAGCGGCTTCGAGACCCTTCGGATCGCCGCGGAGGTCGACCCGCGGATCGACAAGGTCCTCCTCGACTCGCTGATCGACCAGGCCAACCGGCAGTTCCACTGGCTCACCGAGGCGCGGCGCCAGGTGGCCGCCACGATCTTCGGCGGCGATCCGGGCGTGCTGGCCGACGTCGACGAGGCCTGACCGCGCGAGGCTCCCGGCCCGCAGGTAGAACTCCGGGCATGTGCCACGACCACGACAGCCGCCCGCCCGCCCCGCCCCGCTCCGGGGACGTGGCCGAGCGCGGCACGCTCACCCTCACCGCCGCCGACGGCACCGAGTTCTCCGCCGCCTACGCCGCCCCGGCCGCGCGGCCGCGCGCCGGCGTGGTGATCCTGCCCGACATCCGCGGCCTGCACCCCTACTACGTGGCGCTGGCCGAGCGGTTCGCCGAAGCGGGGCTCCCCGCGGTCGCCGTCGACTACTTCGGGCGCACCGCCGGCGTCGCGGAGGGCGGTACCCGCGGCGAGGACTTCGACTGGCAGAGCCACATCCCGCAGACCACCCCGGCCGGGGTGGACGCCGACACCGCCGCGGGCATCGCGTACCTGCGCAGCCGGACCGAGGCCACCTTGCCGGTCGTCACCGTCGGGTTCTGCTTCGGCGGCAGCCACGCCTGGCGGCAGTCCGCCGCCGAGCTCGACCTGGCCGGCAGCGCCGGCTTCTACGGCAAGCCCAGCATGGTGGGCGAGGCGGCCGACGCCGCCCGCCGGCCGGTCGTGATGATCATCGCCGGGGCGGACGCGGCCACGCCGGTGGAGGACCAGCGCGCCCTCGCCGCGACCATGCGCGCCGCGGGTGCCGACGTCGACGACGTGGTCTACGAGGGGGCGCCGCACTCCTTCTTCGACCGCGCCTTCGGTGAGTGGGCCGAGGCCTGCGACGACGCGTGGCGGCACGTGCTCGCCCTCACCGACCGGGTCGCCGCGGGCTGAGGGCCCCGGTCCGCCTCCGCTGCCGGCCACCTAGGGTCGGCAGCGTGAGCGAACCGATCGACCCGGGTGTCATCGCGCTGGCCGCGAAGGTCTTCGACCTCGCGCGGGAGGGCGACACCGAGCAGCTGACCGCCTACCTGGACGCCGGGGTGCCGGCCAACCTGACCAACGACAAGGGCGACACCCTGCTCATCCTGGCCGCGTACCGCGGGCACGTGGACACCGTCGCGGCGCTGCTGGAGCGCGGCGCGGACCACTCGCGGATCAACGACCGGGGGCAGAGCCCCCTGGCGGCGGCGGTCTTCAAGCAGTCGGCCGGCGCGGTGCGCGCTCTCCTCGCCGCCGGCGCCGACCCGGACGCCGGTTCCCCCAGCGCGCGGGCGACCGCGGAGTTCTTCGACCTGCCGGAGATGTCCGCGCTGCTCAACGGCTGACCGGTGCGGTCCGCCCGGCGGGCTCCGGCACCCGCCCGGGGGCGGGCAGGGCGGCGGTGAGCGCCGCGAGGAGGACGCAGGCGCCCAGCCCGACCAGCCCGATGGCGGTGTAGCCGGAGCTGTCCGGGAACTCCGCCCCGGGGTCGGTCGCGGCCTCCAGCACGGTGGCGCCCAGCGCGCTGCCGACGGCGAACCCGATGTAGCGCAGCACCTGGTTGAGGCTCATCGCGCTGCCGGTCTCGCCGGCCGGGACGGCGGAGACGATCAGCGCGGGCAGGGCGGCGAACACCGTGCCCACCCCGAGCCCGGCGACGGCCATGGCGGCGAACACCTGCCACAGGTCGGTGCGGACGAAGGCGAACAGCACCTCGCCGGTGCCGAGCAGCACCGCCCCCGCGGGCAGCACCCAGCGCCTCCCGACGGCCCGCTCCAGGGTCCGGGCGAGCCGGCTGGCCAGGAAGCTGGCGACCGAGAACGGCAGCAGGACCAGCCCGGCGACGACGATCGACGTCCCGAACCCGTAACCGGTGGACGTCGGCGTCTGGGCGAGCCGGGGCACCGAGGACAGCAGCAGGTAGTTGGCCAGCCCGACCAGCAGCGCCGCGCCGTGCGCGGTGGCCGCGGTGCGGCCGCGCGCCAGCCGCAGGTCGACCAGCGGCGCCGGTGCCCGCAGCTGCCACACCGCCCAGGCGACCAGGGTCACCACCGCCACGACGGCGAGCCCGAGCACCGCCGGTGAGGTCCAGCCCCACGTCTCCGCCTCGCCGAGCGCCAGCAGCCCGGAGGCCAGGCCGGTGCCCAGCAGCAGCGCGCCCGCGACGTCCAGCCGCTGCGGCGGGACCTGCGGCGACGCCGGGTAGACCAGCGCCGCGGCGACGATGGCCAGCGCGCTGGCGCCCGCGCCGAACCAGAACGCGGTGTGCACCCCGCCGAACTCGGCGATCGCGCCGGTGAGCGGGTAGCCCAGCCCGACCCCGGCCGCGACGGTCACTGACAGCGCGGCGACCGTGGACCGGGACCGCTCGCCGGCCAGCGCGGTGCGGGCGGTCGCGATGGCCAGCGGGGTGATGGCCAGCCCCAGGCCCTGCAGCCCTCGGCCGGCGACCAGCCAGCCCAGGCCGAGCGGCAGCGCGGCGAGCACGCTGCCCAGCAGCACGACGGAGAGCACGACCAGCACCACGGCGCGCCGGTGCCGGCCGTCGCCGAGCCGGCCGACCACCGGGGTCGCGACCGCGCCGACGACCAGGGTGACCGTCAGCGCCCACTGGGCGCTGGTGACCGAGACGTCGTTGGCCGCGGCGATCGCCGGGATCAGCGGGGCGCCCAGGCTGCTGATGACCGCGACCAGCATCGCCAGGTAGACCAGCACCGGCACCAGGCCGGGGCGGGCCGCGGGTGGTGCAGGGGTCCCCGAGGTGCTCACGCGCTCCGACGGTAGCTGCGGGAGGCCCCGCACCCGGGGCCCGTCTTCCGTCCAGTGGCGACCTCCGTAGCGTGCACGACGTCAGGGCGACACCAGGGGAGAGGACGGCGATGCCGGACTGGGTGCAGGACGCGGTGTGGTGGCACGTCTACCCGCTCGGCTTCGTCGGCGCAGAGCGGCAGGCGCCGGCCGACGGGACGGTGACCCACCGGCTGGACCGGCTCACCGCGTGGCTGGACTACGCCGTCGAGCTCGGCGCCAACGGGCTCGCGCTGGGCCCGGTGTTCGCCTCGAGCACCCACGGCTACGACACCGTCGACCACGCGCGGATCGACCCGCGGCTGGGTGACGACGCGGACTTCGACGCCCTGGTCGCCGCCGCGCACGACCGGGGCCTGCGGGTGCTGCTGGACGGCGTCTTCAACCACGTGGGCCGGGAGCACCCGGCCTTCCGCGCCGTCCTGGAGCAGGGCCCGGCGGCCCCGACGGCGGACTGGTTCCGGCTGCGCTGGCCGCACGGGCCGGACGCCGAGCCGGAGTACGACACCTTCGAGGGCCACGGACAGCTGGTGGCGCTGGACCACTCCGCCCCGGCGGTCGCGGACTGGGTCACCGGGGTGATGACCGGCTGGCTGGACCGCGGCGCCGACGGCTGGCGGCTGGACGCCGCCTACGCCGTCCCGACGTCGTTCTGGGCGACCGTGCTGCCCCGGGTGCGGGCCCGGCACCCCGACGCCTACGTCGTGGGCGAGGTGATCCACGGCGACTACGCCCGGGTGGTCGCCGACTCCGGCATGGACGCGGTCACCCAGTACGAGCTGTGGAAGGCGGTCTGGAGCTCGCTGAACGACGGCAACCTGCACGAGCTGGCGCACGCGCTGGGCCGGCACGACGGGTTCCTGGACGCGTTCGTGCCGCTGACGTTCGTCGGCAACCACGACGTCACCCGGATCGCCAGCCGGCTCACCGACGTCCGGCACCTGCCGCACGCGCTCGCCGTGCTGTTCACCGTCGGGGGCACGCCGTCGGTCTACGCCGGGGACGAGCAGGCCTTCACCGGGGTCAAGGAGGACCGGGCCGGTGGGGACGACGCCGTCCGGCCGGCGTTCCCGGACACCCCGGCCGGCCTGGCGCCGTACGGCTGGCCCACCTACCGGCTGCACGAGGAGCTGATCGGCCTGCGCCGCCGGCACCGGTGGCTGCACCGCGCCCGGACGACGCCGCTGCACCGGGACAACCGGCAGCTGAGCTACGCGGTGGCCGCCGACGGCCAGCGGCTGGTCGTGGCGCTGAACCTGGCCGACACCGCGGCGCGGCTGCCGGCGCCCGGCGCGGGGGCGGTGCTCGCCGGCGCCGGCACGGTGCGCGGGGACTCCGTCGAGCTGGCGGCGCACGGCTGGGCCGTCCTGGACGGGTGAGCAACCGCACAGCCGCCGCCGGGAATGGCGGGACGGCGTGGCGGCGTCGTCCCTGCACGTGACCCCACCGACCGGGACGACGTCCTCGCGCGCCTACGCGATCTGGCTGGTCGGTCTGCTCGCCTACGCCGTCGCCATCTTCCACCGCGCCTCGCTGGGCGTCGCCGGGCTCGAGGCGCAGGAGCGGTTCTCCGCCGGCGCGTCGGCGATCTCGCTGTTCCTGGTGCTGCAGCTGGGGGTCTACGCCGCGTTGCAGGTGCCGGTCGGCGTGGCCCTGGACCGGTTCGGCTCCCGCCGGGTGATCATCGCCGGGGCGCTGACCATGGCCGCCGGTCAGCTCGTGCTCGCGCTGGCCACCGACGTGCCCACCGCGGTCCTCGCCCGGGTGCTGGTCGGCGCCGGCGACGCGATGACGTTCATCAGCGTGCTCCGGCTGGTGCCGCTGTGGTTCCCCGGCCGCACCGTCCCGGTGATCACCCAGCTGACCGGCATCCTCGGCCAGTTCGGGCAGATCGTGGCCGCCTACCCGCTGGTGCGGCTGCTGCACTCCGCGGGCTGGACGCCGACCTTCGTCGGCGCCGCCGCGGTCGGCGTGCTGGTGGCGGTGCTGGTGCTGGTGGCGCTGCGCGACGCCCCGCCCGGCACGGTGACCGTCCCCCCGTCCGGGATGGCGGTGGTCCGGCGCAACCTGCTCGCCGCCTGGCGGGAGCCGGGCACCCGGATCGGGCTGGCCACCCACCTGGTCACCCAGTTCTCCGGCACGGTGTTCGCCCTGCTGTGGGGCTACCCGTTCCTCACCATCGGGGAGGGCCTCTCCGCCGGCGCCGCGGCGTCCCTGCTCAGCCTGCTGGTGCTGGTCGGGATGGGCTTCGGCCCGCTGCTGGGCCAGCTGGTCGCACGCTGGCCGCTGCGCCGCTCCAACCTGGTGTTCGGCATCCTCGGCGTCACCGCCGCGACCTGGACGGTGGTGCTGCTCTGGCCGGGCCGGGCACCGCTGTGGCTGCTCGTGGTGCTGGTCCTGGTGCTCGGCACCAACGGCCCCGGCTCGATGATCGGCTTCGACTACGCGCGCACCGAGAACCCGGTCGAGCGCTCCGGCAGCGCCAGCGGCGTGGTGAACGTCGGTGGCTTCGTCGCCTCGCTGTGCACCGTGCTGGCGATCGGCTTCGTGCTGGACGCGATGACCCCGGGCAGCTCGACGGACTACTCGCTGGGCGCGTTCCGGGCGGCGTTCTCGGTGCAGTACGTCTTCTGGGCGATCGGCCTGGCCGGCGTCGTCGTCCACCGCCGCCAGCTGCGCGCCCGGTTCGCCCGCGACGGCATCGTCATGGTGCCGCTGCTCGTCGCCGCCCGGGCCCGGCTGCGCGGCGGGTCCGCCTACCCCGTGCGGTCGTCGGCCGGCGACTGAGCGGACCGCGCGAGCACGACCGCGTAGTCGAAGCGTCGGCCGTCGCGCTGCACGGGCAGCCCCAGGTGCTCGACGTCGGCGGCGCGGGCAGGGCGGCCAGCCGCCGCACAGCTCCGGCGCGGGGTCGCTGGACCAGATCGCCAGCACCCCACCGGGCCGCAGCGCCGCCAGCGCCGCGGCCAGCCCGGCCCCGGTGTAGAGGCCGGCGTTGGACTCGTGCACCAGGAACGCCGGGCCGTTGTCGACGTCCAGCAGCACCGCGTCCCAGCGGGGAGCCGGCAGGGTGTCCGCGACGTCCCCGACGTACAGCCGCACAGCCGCAGCCGCCCGGCGGGCAGCTGCGGCAGCCCGGGCAGGCGGCCCAGCGGACCAGCGCCGGCTGCAGCTCGGCGACGTCGACCGCGGCGACCCGCGGTCGGCGAGCACGGTCGCCGCGTCCAAGCCCAGCCCGAGCCCGCCGACGAGCACCCGCAGAGCACCCGCAGCCCCGCCCCGGGGCAGCGGCGCAGCGCCTCGGTGGCCAGCGCCCGCTCGGTGGAGGTGTCGACGTCGTCCATGGCGAAGACGCCGTCGACCACCAGCTCGGTGATCGCGCCGCGGCGGCGCAGCACCACCTCGCCGTGGGCGCCGGAGGTCCGGCCCAGCTCGTGCAGCTCCCCGTCGCCGGTCACCGGAGCAGTCTTCCCCAGCGTTCTCAGCCGAGGGCGGGGTCCGGCGGGTGGTCCCGGTGCCGCGACAGGCCGCCCCGCACGTGCTCGACCATCACCGCTGCCGCCCGGTCGGGGTCGCCACTGCGCAGCGCGGCCAGCACGTCGGCGTGGTCGGTCACCAGGTCGATGTCGGCGTGCACCGAGGTGAAGTAGTCGCCCCAGGCCTGCATCGTCACGCTGCGGCCCCAGAGGTCGTCGAACAGCTCGAGCAGGAACGGGTTCCCCGACGCCTCGACGACCGCCCGGTGGGCGAGCCGGTTGGCCCGGAAGACGTCCGGCCCGCTCGACCCGGCACCGGCGGACAGCCGGCGCAGCGTGGCCTCGATCTCGTCGACGGACGCGACGGCCCGGGCGGCGACCAGCCGCGCGGCCTGCCCCTCCACGGCCTCGCGGACCTCGTAGAGGTGGCCGATGTCCGTGCTGGTCAGGTCCGGGACGACGTAGCCCCGCCCCTCGCCGGCGCGGATGGTGCCCTCGCGCTCCATCCGCTGCAGGGCCTCCCGCACCGGTGTCCGGCTGATCCCGAGCCGCAGGGCGAGGACGTCCTGCACCAGTCGGTCGCCGGGGGCGAGGTCGCCGGAGAGCAGCGCGTCGGTCAGCCGTTCGTAGGCGAGGTCGGCGAGCGAACTGGCGTGGATGCGGCGCAGGACCACCGGATCGCCCTTCATAGCAGTGTGATGCCGATCACTTCTAGACCTTGGAGGCTGCTCGTACACGGTATACGGTCCCGCTCACCGAGCCCGAGACACGCCGGTTCGGCACTCTCTCGAGGAGGCCCCCGTGGCAGTCCAGTTCCCAGACGTCGAGACGACGACGAGCAGCGCGCCGCTGGCGCCGCTGAGCGCCGACGAGATCAGCCGCGCGTCGGCCGTCCTGCGCGACCAGCGCGACCTCGGCCCGCGGGTCCGGTTCGTCTCGGTGACCCTGCAGGAGCCGACGAAGTCCGAGGTCCTCGGCTGGCAGCGCGGGGAGTCGGCGGCCCCGGAGCGGTCCGCGTTCGCCGTCCTCTACGACCGGGACGCCCAGCAGACGATCGAGACGGTGGTGTCGCTGGCCTCCGGCGTGGTCACCTCGTGGCGGGTCGTCGAGGGCGTGCAGCCCGGCGTGATGCTCGAGGAGTTCTTCGCCACCGAGGAGATCACCCGGGCCGACCCCCGCTGGCAGGAGGCGATGCGCAAGCGGGGGGTCACCGACTTCTCGCTGGCCATGATCGACCCCTGGGCCGCCGGCTACGACATCGAGGACCCGTTGGGCCGCCGGCTGATCCGGCCGCTGACCTTCGTCCGGTCCCGCGCGGACGACAACGGCTACGCCCGGCCGGTCGAGGGGCTCATCGTGCTGGTCGACCTCGACCTCATGGAGGTCGTCGACGTCCGCGACCACGGTGTGGTGCCGCTGCCGCCGAAGGCCGGCAACTACATGCCGGAGCTGATGGTCGACGACGACAACCGGCCGGCGCACACCGCCGTCCGCGACGACGTCCGGCCGATCGAGATCACCCAGCCCGAGGGGCCCAGCTTCACCGTCGACGGGCACGCGGTGAGCTGGCAGAAGTGGCGGCTCCAGGTCGGGTACAGCCCGCGGGAGGGGCTCGTGCTGCACCAGGTCGGCTACGAGGACCGCGGCCGGGTGCGCCCGGTGCTGTACCGCGCCTCGCTGTCGGAGATGTACATCCCCTACGCCGACCCGGCACCGACCCACCGGATCAAGAACGTGTTCGACGAGGGGGAGTACGGGGTCGGCCTGCTGCTCAACCCGCTGCAGCTGGGCTGCGACTGCCTGGGGGAGATCCACTACTTCGACGCCGTCGCCAACGACCAGGACGGCCAGCCGGTCACCATCCCCAACGCCATCTGCATGCACGAGGAGGACTTCGGCGTCGGCTGGAAGCACACCGACTTCCGCACCGAGAAGATGGAGGTCCGCCGCTCCCGCCGGCTGGTGGTCTCCTGCTTCGCCACCGTCGGCAACTACGAGTACGGCTTCTTCTGGTACCTGTACACCGACGGCACCATCCAGTTCGAGGTGAAGCTCACCGGCGTCATCTCCACCGGGGCGGTCGCCCCTGGCGAGCAGCCGCGCTTCGGCAACCTGGTGGCCCCCGGCCTGTACGGCCCGCACCACCAGCACTTCTTCAACGTGCGGCTGGACATGCAGGTCGACGGCGAGGGCAACTCGGTCTACGAGGTCGACTCGGTGCCGCTGCCCCCGGGCGAGGACAACCCGTACGGGAACGCCTGGGTCACGCAGAAGACCCTGCTGGCCCGGGAGAGCGAGGCCCAGCGGCTGATCGACCCGTTCGCCGCCCGCACCTGGCAGGTCGTCAACCCGTCGTCGGTCAACGAGCTCGGCCAGCCGGTCGGCTACAAGCTGATGCCGGGGGACAACGTGCTGCCGATGCAGCAGGAGGGCTCCCAGGCCTACGACCGGGCGCAGTTCGCCTACAAGCACCTGTGGGTCACCCGGAACACCCCCGGCGAGCTGTTCGCCGCCGGTGACTACCCCAACCAGAGCCAGCGGCCCGGCGGGCTCCCCGAGTTCGTCAAGGCCGACCGGTCGCTGGAGGACACCGACGTCGTCGTCTGGTACTCCTTCGGCGCGCACCACATCGTGCGTCCCGAGGACTGGCCGGTCATGCCGGTGAGCACGATCGGCTTCCACCTCAAGCCGGTCGGCTTCTTCGACGGCAACCCGGCGCTGGACATGCCGCGCTCGACGCCGGCCTGCCACGCCGAGGGCGACGCGGACGCGTCCTGCCACGACACGGCCCCGGGCGAGACGGTCGGGCAGAGCGCGCGGGAGCAGGTGGCCGAGTGAGCCACTCGGCGGAGGGCAGCCCGGCGGTGCACTCCGACTCCGGGCTGGCGCACGAGTCGATGAGCCAGCTGGAGGTGATGGCCCAGTCGGTCGCCGGCATCGCCCCGAGCGCGGTCATGGCGACCGGGCCGGTGCTGATCGTGCTGTTCGCCGGGCCCGGGGCCTGGCTGTCCTACGTGGCGGCGACGGTCGTCGTCGTCCTGGTCGGGCTGTGCGTCGCCCAGTTCGCCCGGCGGTTCGCCTCCTCGGGCTCGCTGTACAGCTACGTCGCCCGGGGCCTCGGGCCCACCGGGGCGTTCGCCACCGGGTGGAGCCTGGTCATCGGCTACACCTGCATCGCCATGCTCGGCGCGACGCTCATCGGCCCCTTCCTCGGCAGCCTGCTCGACCGGGTGGGGCTGCCGGGGATGACGTCGCAGACCGCCTACATCGTCATGACGGCGCTCGCCGCCGTAGCCGCAGCGGCCTTCGCGGTCATCGGCATCCGGATCTCCACCCGGGTGGGCCTGGTCCTGGAGATCGTCTCGGTCGCCGCGGTGCTGCTGGTGTTCGTCGTCGTCGTGGCCAAGGGCGGGGACAGCTCGGCGCCGTCGCTGTTCGACCTGTCCGGCGTCAGCTTCGACGGCGTGACCTACGGGATCGTGCTGGCGGTGCTGGGCTTCGTCGGGTTCGAGAGCGCGGCGAGCCTGGGAGCCGAGGCCAAGAACCCGCACCGGAGCATCCCCCGGGCCGTGATCGGCAGCGCGGTGCTGGTCGGCCTGCTGTACGTCTTCGCCTCCATCGCCTCGGTGCTGGGCTTCGGCAGCGTCGAGGCGTTCACCAGCAGCGCGGCGCCGGTCAGCGACCTGGCCGAGCGGTACGGGCTGAGCAGCATCGTCTGGATCGTCGACCTGGGGGTGGCCGCGTCGTTCTTCGCGGTGACGATCGCCAGCATCAACGCGGCGTCCCGGGTGCTGTACACGATGGGCGAGGAGGACGTGCTGCCCGCGGCCCTCGGCCGGGCGCACCGCACGTACAAGACGCCGCACGTGGCGATCGGCGTCCTCGCGCCGGTCGTCGCCCTGGTGCCGGTGGTGCTGATGATCGGCGGCCGCGGACCGTTCGACGTGTACGCCTACGTGGGCACGGTGGGCACCTTCGGGTACATGGTGGGCTACCTGCTCATGGCGGTTGCGCTGCCGTTCTTCCTGCGGCGCCGCGGTGAGGGCAACCCGGCGTCGACGGCGCTGTCGGTCGTCGTCGTGGCTGCGCTGCTCTACGTCTTCTACAAGAACGTCATCCCGGTGCCCGAGTACCCGCTGAACCTGCTGCTGCCGATCTTCGCCGTCGTGCTGGCGCTGGGGATGGGCTGGTACTTCCTGGTGCGGTCCCGTCGGCCCGAGGTGCTGGCCGAGGTCGGCAGCACCGAGGAGGAGCCGGTCGCGCCGCACCCGCACCACCTCGACGGGCACCGGGTCCCCCCGCCGGCCGCGGCCGACCCCGCCGAGACCGCGCCGACGGTCGACCGGACGTGAGCACCGGCGGGGCCGCCCGGGTCGTGGCCCCGGGTGAGGGTGGCGGCCGTCGTCGCGCGCTCTGCGTCGCGGTGCACGTGGCGACGGCCACCTCCGCCGGCCACGGCGGCCCGGCCGAGCGGGCGGTGTTCGCCGCCATGGCGGTGGCCTGCCTGCCGTGCGTCCGGGCGCTGTGGCGGCGTCCGACGCGGGGCGTCTGGCGGGCGACCGCGGTCATGTACGGCGGCATGCTCTTCCTGCACCTCCTGCTGCTCAGCGCCGCGTCGGGTCGCTCCGAGCACCTGGCCGGCGCGCACCACCCGGCCTCCGCCGGCGCGGGGCTGGGCATGTGGGGCGGGCTGCTGCTGGCCGCACTCCAGGTGGCGGTCGCCGTTGCGGTGCTGGTCAGCGGCAGGCTGCCCCAGGTCGACCCGGTCGGGGTGCGGGCGGGCTGACCGGGTCGGGTGGTCAGCGGGCGCGGAAGCGCAGCTCCTGGCCGGGGCGGAGCTGGGCGCACCGGTCGACGTCGGCGTCGGCCACGTAGCCGATGACCGGGTAGCCGCCGGTGACCGGGTGGTCGGCGAGGAAGAGCACCGGGGTGCCGGCCGGCGGCACCTGCAGCGCGCCGCGCACCATGCCCTCGCTGGGCAGCTCGCCGGTGCGCAACCGGTCGAGCGGCACGCCGTCCAGCCGCAGGCCGACCCGGTTGCTGTCGCTGCTGACCGTCCACGGCTGCCCGACCAGCCCCGACCAGCCGGCGGCACCGAACCAGTCGGCGCGGGGGCCGGGCAGCACGCCGACGGTCACCTCGCCGCCGGGTGGGTCGGCGACCGGGGCCAGGTCGACGCCGGGAGGCGGGTCGGTCGGCTCGCCGACCGGCAGCACGTCGCCGGCCGCGACGACGGGCGGGCCCAGCCCGGAGAGGACGTCGGTGGCGCGGGAGCCGAGCACCGGCGGGACGGAGATGCCGCCGCGGACGGCGAGGTAGCTGCGCAGCCCGCTTGCCGGGGCCCCGAGCCGCAGCTCCGCACCGCGGCGGAGCACCGCCGGCGCGGCGTGCGGCGCACCGGGGCAGCGGGCCCCGGTGCTGACCACCAGCAGGTCGGACTCTGCGCGGACGGCCAGCCCGCCGAACGTCACCTCGAGCACCGCTGCGTCCGGGGGGTTGCCGACCAGCCGGTTCGCCAGCGCCGCGGCGGCCCGGTCGCAGGCGCCGGACCGGCCGATGCCGAGCGCGCCCTGGCCCGGGCGGCCCTCGTCCTGGACGGTGGTGAGCGGCCCGGTGGCCAGCACGGTGAGCGACCTCATGCCGGCGTGAACCGCACCCGGGTGCCGGGGCGGAGCAGCGCGGCCGGGTCCCGGGACAGGTCGAACACGGCGACGTCGGTGCGGCCGATGAGCTGCCAGCCGCCGGGGGACTCGCGCGGGTAGACCCCGCTGAACTCCCCGGCCAGCGCCACCGACCCCGGCGGGACCCGGGTCCGCGGGGTGGACCGGCGCGGCACGTCCCACCCGCCGCCGTCCTGGGTCAGGTAGCCGAAGCCGGGCGCGAAGCCGCAGAAGGCGACCGTCCACTCCCGGCCGGTGTGCCGCTCCACCAGCTGGTCCGGGGTCAGCCCCAGCAGCTCGGCGGCGTCGCCGAGGTCGGTGCCGTCGTAGTGCACCGGCAGCTCGACGGTGTCCCCGGACCGCTGCGCACCCGGTCGCGGGGTCGTCGTCCGCACCGCGGCGGCCACCGCGTCCAGGGTGGTGCGCGCCGGGTCGGTCACCAGCAGCACGGTCCGGGCCGCCGGGACGACGTCCACGACGCCGGCGGGGGGCGCGTCGCCGAGGGCGGCGTAGAGCGCGAGGACGTCGTCGAGGGAGTCCAGCTCGACGAGCAGGGCGGCGCTGCCGCTGGGGAGGAGCCGCATCAGCCGGCGAAGGGGGCCAGCTCGACCCCCGCGGCGGTGAGCGCCTGCCGCACCTGCCGGGCGATCTCCACCGCGCCGGGGGTGTCGCCGTGCACGCAGATCGAGCCCGGCTGGAGGGTCAGCTCGCCGCCCTCGACGTCCCGGATCGGCTCGCCGGCGGCCATCGCCACGCACCGCGCGGCGATCTCCGCGGGGTCGTGCAGCACGGCGCCGGACAGCCGGCGGGAGACCAGCGTGCCCTCGGGGGTGTACGCCCGGTCGGCGAAGGCCTCGTGGACCACGGTGAGCCCGGCCTCGGCGGCCAGCCGGAGCCAGGCCGAGCCCGGCAGCCCCAGCACCGGCAGCGTCCGGTCGTAGGCGACGACCGCCGCGACCACGGCGGCGGCCTGCTCCTCGTGGTGCACGATCGCGTTGTAGAGGGCGCCGTGCGGCTTGACGTAGCGCACCCGGTCGCCGGCGATCCGGGCGAAGCCCTCCAGCGCGCCGAGCTGGTAGACGACGTCCGCGGTGAGCGCCTCCGGCTCGACGTCGATGAACCGGCGACCGAAGCCGGGCAGGTCGCGGTAGCCGACCTGCGCGCCGATGGCCACGCCGGACGCGACCGCCCGGGCGCACACCCGCCGCATGGTCGGGGCGTCGCCGGCGTGGAAGCCGCAGGCCACGTTGGCGCTGGTGACCACGCCGAGCAGCGCGTCGTCGTCCCCGAGGGTCCACTGGCCGAAGCCCTCGCCGAGGTCGGAGTTGAGGTCCACCCGCGCAGCCTGCGTCACGAGAAGAGATCGATCACCGGGCGGACCGAGTTCACCGCCAGGTAGAGCGTCACCAGCCAGGCGACCCAGCCGATCCCCAGCAGCCAGCGGGGGTAGCGGTAGCCGCGCAGCAGGTCGGTGCGCCGGGTGGCCACCCACAGCAGGACGGCGATCCCGATCGGCAGCAGCAGGCCGTTGAAGGCACCGGCGAAGACCAGCAGGGTCGCCGGCGCGGTGCCGATGAGCAGGAAGGCCAGCGTGGTCACCGCGATGAAGCCGACGACCAGCAGCGTGCGGGTGCGGTCGCTGGTGCGGGTCCGGGAGGTGACGAAGGAGACGGTCGTGTACGAGGCACCGATGACGCTGGTGATCGCTGCCGCCCAGAGCACGACGCCGAACACCCGGAGCCCCACCTCGCCGGCGGCCTGGCCGAAGGCCGAGGCGGCCTGGTTGTCCGGGTCGAGTGCCGCGCCGCCGGTCACCACGCCGAGGATCGCCAGGAAGAGGAGGATCCGCATGACCGCGGTGATGAGGATGCCGGTGACCGAGCCGCGGGTGATGTCCCGGACGTGCTCCGGCCCGGCGACGCCGGAGTCGAGCAGCCGGTGCGCGCCGGCGTAGACGATGTACCCGCCGATCGTGCCGCCGACCAGCGTGGTGATCGCCAGGAAGTCGACCTCCTCGGGCAGGACGACGTTCCGCAACGCCTGCCCGACCGGCGGGCCGGACGTCACCGCGACGTAGGCGGTCAGCGCGATCATCACCAGGCCCAGGACGACGACGATCCGGTCGACGGCCACCCCGGCACGCTTGCTCAGGAAGATCCCGATGGCGATCAGCGCCGAGATCGCGCCGCCGATCTTCGGGTCCAGACCGAACATCGCGTCGGTGCCCAGGCCGGCCCCGCTCACGTTGCCGATGTTGAACACCAGCCCGCCGATCAGCAGGAACCCGGCCATCACCCAGCCCAGGCCGGGGGCGACGAGGTTGCCCAGCTCCTGGGCCCGCCGACCGCTGACGCCGATGACCCGCCAGACGTTCAGCTGCAGGGCGATGTCGATGAGGATCGAGATGAGGATCGCGAAGGCGAACGCGGCGCCCAGCTGGACGGTGAACGCGGTCGTCTGGGTGATGAACCCCGGTCCGATGGCCGAGGTGGCCATCAGGAACATCGCCCCGAGGAGGGTGGAGCGGGTGCTCGCGGCCAGCCGGCCACCCGGCGGTGCGGTCGCGGTGTCGGTGCCGTGCTGCTCCGGGGTGTGCGACATGGGGCGCTCCAGGGTTCCTGCGGTGAGCGGATCCGGGAACTGCGCTGTGTCCTGGTGGTGAACGACCGTAGGGTCGGCCAGGCCCTCCGGCAATTCGAGCTCCCGCACCCGAGGAGGTCTCCGATGACCACCACCGCTGCCGCCACCGGCACCGACCCGGTCGCCCGCCGCACGCCCGCCGACGCCCGGGCGCGCTACCGGGCCGGTCTCGCGGTGCCCAGCTCCGGCGAGGCGCCGGGCTTCACCCAGGCCAACCTCGTCGTCCTCCCGCGGGACTGGGCCTGGGACATGCTGCTGTTCGGCCAGCGGAACCCGCAGCCGGTGCCGCTGCTGGACGTCACCGACCCGGGGTCGGTCGGCACCGTGCTGGCGGCCGGCGCCGACCTGCGCACCGACCTGCCGCGGTACCGGGTCTGGCGGGACGGGGAACTGGTCGACGAGCCGACCGACGTCACCGACCTGTGGACCGACGACCTGGTCGCCTTCCTCATCGGCTGCAGCTTCAGCTTCGAGAACGCACTGCTGGACGCCGGCGTGCCGGTGCGCAACGTCGAGCAGGGCCGGAACGTGTCGATGTACCGCACGAACCGGGCCTGCCGGCCGGCCGGGCGGCTGTCCGGGCCGCTCGTCGTCTCGATGCGACCGGTGCCCGCGGAGCTGGTCGCGACGGCGGTGCAGGTCACCGCCCGGATGCCGCAGGTGCACGGCGCGCCGGTGCACGTCGGGTCGCCGTCGGCCCTGGGCATCGCCGACCTCGCCCGGCCCGACTTCGGCGACCCGGTCGAGTGCGCGGAGGGTGACGTGCCGGTGTTCTGGGCCTGCGGGGTCACGCCCCAGGCGGCGCTGATGGCCTCCCGCCCGCCCTTCGCCCTCACCCACGCGCCGGGGCACATGTTCGTCACCGACGTCCCGGACGCCGCCTACCGGCAGCTGTGAGCGCGGCCGTCGTCGCCCGGCTGCGGGCCGCCGGCTGCGTGTTCGCCGAGGACGAGGCGGCGCTGATGCTCGAGGCGGGCGGTGACCTGGAGGCACTGGTCGCCCGCCGGGTCGCCGGGGAGCCGCTGGAGCAGGTGCTGGGCTGGGCGGAGTTCTGCGGTCTGCGGTTCGCCGTCGCGCCCGGGGTGTTCGTGCCCCGGCAGCGCACCCGGGTGCTGGTGCGCGAGGCGGTGGCGCTGGCACGGCCGGGGTCGGTCGTGCTGGACCTGTGCTGCGGCACCGGCGCGGTGGGCGTCGCCGTCGCGGCCGCCGTCGGCGCGGTCGACCTGCACGCCGCCGACGTCGACCCGGCGGCGGTGGCCTGCGCCCGGCGCAACGGCGCGGGCTCGGTGCACGAGGGGGACCTGTACGACGCGCTGCCCGCCGCGCTGCGCGGCCGGGTCGACGTGCTGGTCGCGAACGCGCCCTACGTGCCGACCGGGGCGATCGCGCTGATGCCGCCGGAGGCCCGCGACCACGAGGCCCGGGCCGCGCTGGACGGCGGGGACGACGGGCTGGACGTGCAACGCCGGGTGGCCGCGGGCGCACCGGAGTGGCTCGCGCCCGGTGGGGCGCTGTTGATCGAGACCAGCCGCGGGCAGGCGCCCGGGACGCTGGCCGCGGTGACCCGGGCAGGGCTGACCGCGCGGGTGGTCACCGACGAGGACCTGGCCGGCACCGTGGTGGTCGGCCAGGTCCCCGCCGGCTAGCTGGGCTCGACGCCGAAGGCGGTGGCCAGCTTCTCGATCTTGCGGGCCCGGCCGAGGCGCGGCAGGTCGCTGCCGTCCCGGATGACCTGCCCGCGGGCGTCGAAGTCGGCCAGGAAGTCCCGGGCCCAGGCCACGTCGGAGGGGGCCGGGCTGATGACCTCGTTGATGACCGGCAGCTGGTCCAGCTGCAGGCAGAGCTTGCCGGTGAGGCCGAGGGAGACCGTCAGCGCCGACTGCTCGCGCAGCACCGGGTGGCTGGCGCTCACCGTGGGGCCGTCGATCGGGCCGGGCAGACCGCCGACCCGGCTGGCGATCACCAGCCGCGAGCGCGGGTAGGCCATCGCCAGGTCGTCGGCGCTGGTGCCGGTGTCGCGGCGGTAGTCACCGCTGCCGAACGCGAGCCGGAAGGCGCCGCGCGCGGACGCGATCCGCACCGCCTCCTCGATGCCCAGCGCGGACTCGACCAGGGCGAGCACCGGCGTCGCGCCGCCGAGCCGGTCGGCGGTCTCGGTGACGTGCTCGGCGGCCTCGGTCTTGGCGAGCATGACCCCGGCCAGCCCGGGCAGCCCCTTGAGGGCGTCGACGTCGTCGGACCAGAACTCGGTCGACCGGTCGTTGATCCGGACCCAGGCGCGCTTGTCGCCGCTGCTGAGGTACTCGACCACGTCGGCGCGGGAGGCCGGCTTGCGCGCCGGGTCCACCGCGTCCTCGATGTCGAGCACGACCTGGTCGGCCCGCGACTCGTGCGCGCCGTCGAACAGCTCCGGTCGCGCGCCGTTGACCAGCAGCCACGAGCGAGCGATCCCTGGGTCTACCTGCCTGCCTCTGTGCACCACGCGGGCCATTCTGCTGACCGGGCTCCCGCGGACGGCGCGCGGGGTGGCCCCGGGCGGTCAGGCGGCGGTGCTGCGCAGCCGGTCGAGCAGGCCGACGTGCCAGTCGACGTCGACCCGCCGCCCGCTGGAGCCGCGCGGCCGGACCAGGTCGAAGCGGACCAGCTCCGGGTCGCGGCCGGGAGCCCGGGAGTCGGCCCACAGCAGGGCGAGGTGCTCGCGGCGGGCCGGGTCGCCCGGGACGGCGTCGAGGGCCAGCTGGAGCCGCAGCTGGGCGGTGGGCGACTGGGAGTAGAAGTCGCGCAGCCCGTGGGTGTCGGCGGCCGGCAGCTCGCCGTCCTCGGAGTGCCACACCCGCAGCACCTCGGTGGGCGTGCGCAGGATGAGGCCGCTCATCGGCAGGCCGAGGTTGTCGTTGCCGGGTTCGAGCAGCTCGAGCTGGGTGCCGAACGGGTGGTCGACGTGCTCGGCGTAGGGCCGCAGCCGCTCCATCGCCTCCCGGCGTACCAGCTGGTGGTCGAGGTGGCGGTCGGCGGTGGGCTGCCAGTCGTGGGTGGCGTGGATCGCCCGGCTGACGGCCAGCCCGCGGAGCAGTGCGTCCCGCACCTCGACGAGCAGCGGGTGCAGCCGCCGGACGACGGCTTCGGAGGGGTGGGCCACGACGCAGAGTCTGCCGGGCGGGTGTGACAGTCCGCGGGACCCGGCCCCAGGATCACCCCGTGCCCCCTCTCACCCTGGTCACCGGCGGCAGCCGGGGGATCGGTGCCGCCACCGTCCGCGCCCTCGCCGACCGCGGCCACGACGTGGTCGTCGGCCACCGCACCGGCGCCGCCGAGGCCGCGGCCGTGGTGGCCGACGCCGAGGCGCGCGGCGTGCGGGCGGTCGCCGTCCGGGCCGACGTGACCGACCCCGACGAGGTCGACGCGCTCTTCGCCGCGGCCGGGGAGCTGGGGGTGGTGACCGGGCTGGTGGCCAACGCCGGCGTCACGGCGCACCTGGGCGACCTGGCCGACACCCCGGTGGACGTCGTCCGGCAGGTGCTGGACGTCAACCTGCTCGGCGTCGTGCTGTGCGCCCGGCGCGCGGCGCAGCTGATGTCCCGCCGGCGCGGCGGTGCCGGCGGGTCGATCGTCGCGGTGTCCTCCAGCGCGGCGACCCTGGGCTCGGCGCACGAGTACGTGCACTACGCGGCGGCCAAGGCCGGCGTCGACGCGCTCGTCGTCGGGCTGGCCAAGGAGCTGGCCGACGACGGGGTCCGGGTCAACGCCGTCGCGCCCGGGCTGGTGCGCACCGGCATCCACGCCGGCGCCGGGGACGCCGGGCGGCTGGACCGGGTCACCGGCCGGGTGCCGATGGGCCGGCCCGGCGAGCCGGAGGAGATCGCCCCGGCGATCGCCTGGCTGCTCGGTCCGGAGGCCGCCTACTGCACCGGCGCCGTGCTGCGGGTGGCCGGCGGGCTCTGACGAGGGGCGGGGGTGGTCACGCCGGGTCCGGGTCCTGCCGATGAGCGGGTCGTGATCCGTCATCACCTCGGTGCGAGCTCGCCGCGGAGCCCCCAGTGGTTCGACTCGGCCCACCAGGCCGACATCCTCGCCGCCTACGAGACCCACCTGGCTGCCGGGCTGCACGACCGCAGCCACGCCGGCCCCCGGCCCGAACGGGTCCGCGAGCTCGGCCAGCTGGCCGCGGCCAGCGCGATGCCGGCCCGGGCCGCGCTGCTGCGCTGGGGCGCCCTCCCGGCGCAGGTCCGCAGCGACCTGCTGACCGGGTGGTACGGCAGCCAGTGGCGGCGCAGCGCCGCGGCCTGAGCGCCCCGGTCAGGGCCGGGGGACGTTCCGCAGGTTGGCGCGGGCCAGGTCGACCATCTTCCCGACCCCGCCGCCGAGCACCATCTTCGTCGCCGTGGTCGCGAACCCGCGGACCTGCTCCCCGGTGATCGCCGGCGGGATGGACAGCGCGTTGGCGTCGGTGACGAACTCCATCAGCACCGGCCCCGGCTCCGCGAGCCCGCGGACCAGCGTCTCCCGCACCTGCGCCGGGTCCTCCACCCGGTAGGACGGGATCCCGACGCCGGCGGCGATGGCGGCGAAGTCGGTGGGCTCGTGGTCGGTCTCGAAGTCGGGGATGCCGTCGACCATCATCTCCAGCTTCACCATGCCCAGCGACGCGTTGTTGAACAGCACGATCTTCACCGGCAGCCGGTGCAACCGGACGGTGATCAGCTCCCCGAGCAGCATCGCCAACCCGCCGTCGCCGCTCATCGACACCACCTGGCGGCCCCGGTCGGCGAACTGCGCGCCCACCGCGTGCGGCAGCGCGTTGGCCATCGAGCCGTGCCGGAACGAGCCGATCACCCGGCGCCGGCCGTTGGGGGACAGGTAGCGCGCCGCCCAGACGTTGCACATGCCGGTGTCCACGGTGAACACGGCGTCGTCGGCGGCGAGCTCGTCGAGCTGCGCGGCCACGTACTCCGGGTGGATCGGCCGCATCTTCTCGACCTTGCGGGTGTAGGCGTCGACGACCTTCTCCAGCGCGTGCGCGTGGTCGCGCAGCATCGCGTCCAGGAACGTCCGGTCGGTCTTGCGCTCCAGCAGCGGCAGCAGCGCCCGGATCGTCTCCCCGACGTCGCCGTGCACGGCCACCTCCAGCGGGGTGCGCCGGCCCAGGTGCGAGGCGTCCGCGTCGACCTGCGCCGTCCGCGCCTGCGGCAGGAAGTTGGTGTACGGGAAGTCGGTGCCCAGCAGCACCAGCAGGTCGGCCTCGTGGGTGGCCTTGTGCGCCGCGCCGTACCCGAGCAGGCCGTTCATGCCGACGTCGTAGGGGTTGTCGTACTGGATGACCTCCTTGCCGCCGAGCGCGTGGCCCACGGGGGAGAGCACCGTCCCGGCCAGCTCCATCACCTCGTCGTGCGCTCCCGCGCAGCCCGCCCCGCAGAACAGCGTCACCGTGCGCGCGGCGTTGATCGCGTCGGCCAGCGCCTGCACCTGCCCGGCCGCCGGGCGCACCGGCGACGGCGTGGTCACCATCGCGGTCGGCACCGTGGGCCCGCCGGACTCCTCGGCCGCCAGGTCACCGGGCAGCACGACGACGGACACCCCGCGCTTGCCGACGGCGGTCTGGACGGCCACCCGCAGGGCGTGCGGCATCTGCTTCGGCGTCATCACCTCGCACCAGTACGAGCACTCCTGGAACATCCGCTCGGGGTGCGTCTCCTGGAAGAACGCCATCCCGATCTCCTGGGACTGGATGTGCGAGGCGATGGCCAGCACCGGCGCACCGCTGCGGTGCGCGTCGAACAGGCCCTGCAGCAGGTGCGTGTTGCCCGGCCCGCACGACCCCGCGCAGACGGCCAGCTTCCCGGTCACCTGCGCCTCGGCCGCGGCGGCGAAGGCGCCGCCCTCCTCGTTGCTGACGTGCACCCACTCGATGCCGGCGGTGTGCCGGACGGCGTCCACGACCGGGTTGAGGCTGTCGCCCACCACCCCGTAGATCCGTTCGACGCCGGCGTCCCGCAGCATCTCGACCAGCTGGGCGGCAACGGTGGGGTGGGCCATGGGAGCTCCTCCGGAGGTGGTTGGCTGCTGCACCCCTACCCGCCGGGGCGCCGTCGAACATGGGTCAGTCCGTGTCCCGGGCCTCACCGCAGGAGGCGCACCGCCCGGACGGCAGCCGTTCGGACAGCCGCCCGCAGGCGGGGCAGACCTGGTCCAGCCAGCAGGCCGGGTCGCCGCCCTCCGGCTCGGCCGGCTCGCGCTCGGCCGGGTCCACGGCTCAACCCTCCTCGGGCGGGGCGAACCGGGTGAGCGCGTCGATCGACGGGCAGGTGTAGTAAGCGCCGGTCAGCGGGGTGAGGTAGTGGGTCAGCCCGTCGCGGACCCCGTCGGCCACCCCGGCCATCCGGCGCAGCATCTCGTGCAGCCGCCAGCGGTCCCGGGCGAAGCCGACGAACGCCGTCCCGTGGTCGGTCACGCCGCCGTAGGCGACGTTGCGCCGGAAGATCTGCCTCTCCTCGCCGTCGACCTCGACGGTGGTGCGGGCGACGTGCGCGCTGGGCAGCATGACGTCCTCGGGCAGCTCGACGCTGTCGGGCTTGGTGCGGCCCATGTTCATCTCCTGGCCGACCATCCCGAGCGACTCCCAGGTCGCGCTGTCGTGCCGCCAGAGCTGGTAGAGCACGACGCTCGCTCCCGCGCCCGGCTCCCCGGCCGGGACGGCGGCCACGTCGGCGGCGGTGAGCAGCGAGGGGTTCTCGGTGCCGTCGATGAACCCGGTGAGGTCGCGGTGGTGCCGGTACAGCCACCCGGTGACCTCGGCGCCCACGGTGGCCACGCCCTTCAGCGCGGCCAGCACCGCGCGGGAGTTGTCGAACACCGCCGTCCGGTCGCCGCCGGCGACCCACACCCAGGCGTCGTGCTGGGTGGCCGGCATCCGGAACCGCCCCGGGCCGATCAGGTCCTCGGTGAACCCGGCGGCGTCGGCGGGGGCGTCGTCCGGGGCGACGGAGGCCCAGAGCTCGGGCCGGAAGCCGACGACGACGTTCACCCCGCCCGTCGTCGACAGCGGACCGGTGAGCCCGGCCACCCCGCGGACCAGGTCCTCCGCGGTGCGACCGGGCTCCAGGTCGAGCTCGAGGTAGCAGTGCTCAGGGGTGCCGAGGGCGAGGATGCCGGGCTGCGTCGTCACGCCCGACACCCTCTCAGGCGGTCGGCGCGTCAGTCCGTCGGCGGCTCGTCCTTGCCGGCCTCCTCGAGGGCGTCGGCCTCCTCCTTCGTCTTGTGCACCGCCTTGTCGGCGTGCTCGGGCGGGCCGTAGACGGTGTAGAGCACCAGCGGGTTCACGCCGGTGTTGAGGAAGTTGTGCTTCTTGCCCGCCGGGACGACGACCAGGTCGCCCTGCGCGACGTTCTTCTCCTGCCCGCCGACCTTGGCCTTCCCGGTGCCGCTGACGAAGGTCAGGATCTGGTCGACGTCGTGCACCTCCTCGCCGATCTCGCCGTCCACCGGGATCGTCATGATCACCAGCTGGGTGTGCTCACCGGTCCAGAGCACCCGACGGAAGTCGGCGCTCTCCTCGGCGACGGTGGCGATGGTGAAGTGCTCCATGTCGGCCGTTCCTCTCGCTCGCTCGTTCTGCTGCCGGCGCGTGCCGGCTCATGATCAGTCAAGAGCAGAGCGGCCCGCGGCGCGATCCGAGGACCCTGGTGGCGGCGCGGGCCGGGGGCGCAGACTCCTCCCGCACACCGCCCCGGACGACGGAGGAACCCCATGCGCAGCGAGCACGACGGCACCGACCCGCAGACCCTCGAGACGGTGTCGGACACCCTCTCCGGCGACGTGGACGACGACACCGCCGGGTACTCGCCGGCCGACCGGCCCTGGGTGTCCAACGACTGGGGCACCACCGACCGGGAGGAGGAGGCGGGGGAGGGGCTCGACGGCCGGCTCGCCCGCGAGCTGCCCGAGGGTGCGGCCGACGACGGCGACGGCCTCGGTGACGCCTCCGACACCGACGGGGAGCTGCTCGACGGCGAGGTCGGCGACGAGCGCGCCGGCCGGCTGTCCGACGACGAGGGCGACGGGTTCTCCGACACCGACGACGAGCTGTACGCCGAGGACGAGGGCATCGACGGCGCCGGCGCCTCGGCCGAGGAGGCCGCCGTCCACGTCGTCCGGGAGTGACCCGGCCGGAACGCGGCGACGCGCCCGACCGTTCCTCGGGGCGGTGGGGGAGGCTGTGGCCGGACCGGGCCCCCCGGCCGGCAGAGGGGCCGCGCGCGAGCGCGGCGGAGGCAGGAGGACGGCGATGACGGAGCAGTCCCGGGACGCGGTGGTCGCCGCGGAGCTCGACGAGGCAGCGGTCGAGCCGGTCGACGACGCGGAGATCTCGACGCGCGCGGTGGTCGAGGGCGGTGTGGTGGTCGGGCACGACGGCTCCGGCTGCGCGCAGGAGGCGCTGGAGTGGGCCGCCGCGCTGGCCGAGCGGGCGGACTGGCCGCTGCACGTGGTGCGGGCGTGGCGGATCGCCACCGCCCCGCAGCCGTCGACCTGGGAGCCGGGCTACGTGCCGCCTGTCACCGACTACGAGAAGGCCGTGCTGGCCGACCTGGAGGCCGACGTCGCCGCGGTGCTCGGCGTCGAGCGGGCCGCCCGGGCCACCTGCCACGTGGTGCACACCCAGCCGGTGCGCGCGCTGATCGAGGCGGCGGCCGGCGCCGACGTGCTGGTCGTCGGGGCCCGCGGGCGGGGCGGCTTCGCCGGCCTGCTGCTCGGCTCGGTCAGCGACCAGGTCACCCACCACGCGCCGTGCCCGGTCACGGTGGTCCGCAGCGACCGCAAGGACTGAGGTGCAGCCCGTCCCCCCGGCCTTCCTGCGCGCGCACACCCGGGTCGCCCGGCCGACCCTCGTCCCCGAGGTGCAGCTGCACGTCGCCGACGACGTCGTCGGGCTGTGGGAGGCGATGGAGACCGAGGGCGGCGGCGCCGGGCTGGACCCGCCGTTCTGGGCCGCGGCCTGGCCCGGCGGGCAGGCGCTGGCCCGCTACGTGCTCGACCACCCCGGGACCGTCGCCGGCCGCCGGGTGCTCGACCTGGGGGCGGGCAGCGGGCTGGTCGCGGTGGCGGCGCTGCTGGCCGGTGCCCGCGCGGTGGTGGCCAGCGACGTGGACCCGTACTCGCACACCGCCGTCGCGCTGAACGCCGAGCTCAACGGGGTGTCGGGCATCGAGGTGGTCGGGGACGTGCTGGCCGACGAGCTCCCCGACGTCGAGGTCGTGCTGGCCGGTGACGTCTGCTACGACCGCGAGATGACCGGCCGGGTGCTGCCGTTCCTCGGCGCGGCCTGGCTGGGTGGGGCGAGCGTGTTCCTCGGCGACCCGGGGCGCGCCTACGTGCCCAGTGAGGGCCTGGTCGAGCAGGCGGTCTACGACGTCGTCGACGCCGACGGCGGGCCGGCCCGGCGGACGACGGTGTGGCGGCTGCCCTGAGTGCCGCCCGTGGCGCGCCTGTGGGCACGTTCACATTCCCACGCGTCCCCCCTGTCCCACCTGCCCGTTGAGCACGCTCACACACCACTGGTAGTGGCCGGACGGGACAGATCACTACGAAATGTGGGCCCCAGCATTGTCACGAGCGGGTAACGGCATCTACGTTGGCTGGGTCCGGTCGGACGTCAGGTCCCCAGCCGGGGAGCCCGAGCCGGATGCCGCCGAGTCGCTCACCGCAGCGAGCCGGGGACCCACCGCAGCACTGGGGTGAATCCTGACCTGGGCACGTGCCCGGGTCGGGTAGGGCTTCTTCCCGCCCGAACCCGTCAGCTAACTCGGTAGGCGGCCACGGAAGACCACCGGAGTCCCCTTCTTGCTGTCCCGTCGCCCCACCCCGCACACGTCTGCCCCCACCGAGGTGCTCACCGAGGTCGGCACCGACCAGCCGGCCACCGCGGAGCTCGCCGCCACGGGCGCGAGCCGCCGCCGGCCCCCGCCGGGCTGCGCCGCCCCGCGTTCCTCCTCGCCGTCGCCGTCGCCGGCGGCGTCATGGTCAACGTCTTCGCCGCCGGTCAGCCCGACGCCGCCGCCGTGGCCGGCGCCGACGAGCCGATCAGCGTCGCCGCCCAGCTGCAGGAGAGCGCGCAGGACTCCGCCGCCGGCGCCACGTCCACCACCGAGGACGTCAGCGAGCGCCTGGGTGAGCTGGCCGCCAGCCGCAGCGAGCGGGAGGCCCAGCAGAGCGCCGCCGCGCAGTCCCAGGCCGCCGCCGACCAGGCCGCGATCGAGGCCAAGGCCGCCGCCGAGGCGAAGGCCGCCGCCGAGGCCCAGGCCGCCGCGGAGGCGAAGGCCGCCGCCGAGGCCCAGGCCGCTGCCGAGGCCAAGGCCGCCGCCGACGCCGAGGCCGCCGCGCAGGCGAAGGCCGCTGCCGCCGCCGCCAAGCCCGCTCCCGCCACCACCCGGGCGCCGGCCGCCGCCAGCTCGGGGTCGGCCTCGCGCGGTTCCTTCCAGGACTACGCGCTGGCCCAGCTCGGCGGGGACGCCAGCGAGTTCTCCTGCCTGGAGAGCCTGTGGGGCAAGGAGAGCGGCTGGAACCCCAACGCGCAGAACCCCTCCAGCACCGCCTACGGCATCCCGCAGTTCCTCGACTCGACCTGGAAGAGCACCGGGATCGCGAAGACCTCGGACGGCTACCGGCAGATCGACGCCGGGCTGATCTACATCGACTCGCGGTACGGCTCGCCGTGCGGCGCGTGGTCGCACTCGAAGTCCACCGGCTGGTACTGAGCCGCAGCTCCACCGCACCTCCACCGCACCTCCATCGGGGGCCCGGGTCCTGGCGGACCCGGGCCCCCGGTGCGTCCGGGTGGCGCCGACACGCGGGTCGGCGGGCACCTCCCGCTGACGTGCGGGACCGCATCGGGCAGGATTGCCTGGTGGACAACCCAGACGAGGAGCGCTGACCCGTGGGCAGACACCGCGCACCCGAGGGCGCCACGACGGACTTCGACGCCGCCACCAGCGCCCTGGCCGACGTGACCGGCGACTACGCCGTCGACGTGGCGCACACCCGCATCGGCATCCGCGCCCGGCACGCGATGGTGACCACCGTCCGCGGGGCGTTCACCCAGTTCAGCGGGACCGCCCACCTGGACACCGCGAAGCCCTCGGCCAGCAGCGTGGTGCTGCGGATCGACACCGCCAGCATCGACACCGGCACGCCCGACCGCGACGGCCACCTGCGCTCGCCGGACTTCCTCGACGTCGAGCGGTACCCGCAGATGCTGTTCACCTCCACCGGCGTGGAGCAGGTCGACGACGACGTGTACCGGGTGACCGGCGACCTCACCATCAAGGACATGACCCGGCCGGTCTCGGTCGACTTCACCCTCACCGGCTCCGCGCTGGACCCGTTCGGCAACACCCGGGTCGGCTTCGAGGGGGCGCTGGCGATCAAGCGCAGCGACTGGGACCTCACCTGGAACACCGTGCTGGACACCGGCGGCGTGCTGGTCAGCGACCGCATCCAGGTGGAGTTCGACGTCTCGGCCATCAAGGTGTCCTGACCGGGGCCGATGAGTTCCCCGCGCCGCCGGGGTCTGCACTGCGGACCCCGTCGCCGCTGGAGGCTGGCATGCCGCACCTGTCCCGGTTCGTCACCGTCTGGTCGATGCTGCAGGCGCGGGTGCAGGACGGCCGGCTGCCCGGCTTCGCCGCCGCGGTGCGGTTCCGCGGCGCGGTCGAGGTGCACACCGGCGGCTGCCTCACCCTCGGCGGCACCGACCCGGTGCGACCGGACTCGCTGTTCCGGCTGGCGTCGGTGTCCAAGCCCGTCGCCGGCGCGCTGACCCTGGCCCTCGTCGAGGACGGGGTGCTGGGCCTCGACGACCCGGTGGCCCGGTGGCTGCCCGAGCTGGCCGAGCCGCGGGTGCTGCGCAGCCCGGGCGCGGCGCTGGACGACACCGTGCCCGCCGAGCGCCCGATCACCGTGCGGCACCTGCTCAGCAGCACCCCCGGCTTCGGCGGGGTCTGGGACTCCTCGCCGATCGCCGTGGCCGTCGACGAGGCGGGCATCGGCCCCGGCCCCCTCCCGCCGCAGCTGGACCACGACGAGTACGCCCGCCGGCTCGGCGCGCTGCCGCTGGTCGCCCAGCCCGGCACCCGCTGGCTGTACCACCTGAGCACCGACGCGCTCTCCGTGCTGCTCGCCCGGGCGTCCGGCCGGCCGCTGCACGCGCTGCTGGAGTCCCGGGTCACCGGCCCGCTCGGCCTCGGCTCGACCGGCTTCTGGGCCTGCGACCCCGGGCGGCTGGGAGCGGCCTACCTCCCGGCCGACGGCGGCCTGGAGCTGCTCGACCCCGCCGACGGGGTGGCCGCCCGGCCGCCGCTGTTCGAGGGGCTGGCCAGCGGGCTGGTGTCCACCGCGCCGGACGTGCTCGCCTTCCTCTGCGCACTGGCCGACGGCGGCGGACCGGTGCTCGGCGCCGCCTCCGTGGCGGCGATGACCACCGACACGCTGACCGCCGCGCAACGCCGCGAGGCCGCCGACTTCCTCGGCCCGGGGCGGTCCTGGGGCATGCAGGTCGGCGTCCAGGTCGAGCCGGGCGACCCGTGGGACCAGCCCGGCCGCTGGGGCTGGGACGGCGGGACCGGCACCACCGCCTACGTCGACCCCGGGCGGGACCTGGTGGCCGTGCTGCTGACCCAGCGCGGCGCCTACCCGGGGGACACCTTCCTCCCGGACTTCTGGCGCGCGCTGTACCGCTGTCTCTGATGCCCCGAGCCCGGTGGCTCAGCCGCGGCGCAGCCGGCCCAGCAGCCCGCCGGTGGTGCCCAGCGTCCGGGCGGCCAGCTGCAGGATGGGGCCGCCGGGGATGCCCGGCGCCGACTGGACGATCGGCGCGAGCTGCATCAGCCCGGTCAGCTCGTGCACCCGCAGCCGGCGGCGGGCCAGTGCCGCGACCGGGTTGACCCGGCCGGAGGCGGCGTCCAGCAGCAGGTCGGCCGGCGCCTCCACCGCCGTGCCGGGCACCTCCCCGGCGGCCAGCCGGCGCACGGTCCAGCCCGACGGGTCGGCGGCGAAGGCCCAGCCGCCGTCCGGCGTGGCGAGCGCGGCGCCGGCGGTGAGGCCCTGGGCGGCGGCCAGCGCACCGGTGACGTCGGCGAGGGCCGCGATGCCCGACTGCAGCACCGGCGCCGGCGGGGCCGGTGCGCCGGCGGAGACCAGGTCCAGCCCGTGCACGGCGAGCTCGTAGGCCTGCCCGAGCAGCACGCTGAGCATCGGCAGCCGGCCCACGGTGGACACCGTCAGTGCAGTGTCGAGCTCCACCGGCTCGTCGGCCAGGTAGCGCTCGGTCGCCTCCCGTGCGGCCCGCAGCGCGGCGAGCACGGCCGGCCGGTCGGCGTCCCGGTGGGCGGCGGTGACCCGGGCGTTGGACGCGTCGGGGTCGCCGGGCTCCCCGGTGCCCCCCGCCCGGGCACCGGCGACCAGGCCGGCCAGCGCCGCGCGGTCGGGCCAGGCGCCCAGGTGCACGCAGACCTCCTGCGCGCGCCACCCGGGCAGCCGGGTCGCCCGCTGCAGGTCGACCGCGGCCGCCTGGTCCAGGAAGGCGTCCCAGGCGCCGAGCACCATCGCGCCGACCTCCGCGCGCCCGGCGTCGGCCATGCCGTGCGGCCCGTGCGGCCCGGTCACCGGCGTGGTGCCCGGAGCGCGAGCAGCGTGCGCAGGGCGGCGACCAGCGCCAGCGGCTGGTCGAGCATCGGGTGGTGCCCGGCGTCGGGCAGCTCGACGACGGGCATCCCGCCGCGGACCAGCCCGGCCATCTCCTCGGCCATCGCCGCGGACACCAGCCCGTGCTCGCAGCGCAGCAGGGTCAGCGGCGCGCCCGCGCCGGGCAGCAGGTCGCGCAGCCGCAGCCGGGCGCCGAAGAAGTCCGGGTCGAACGCCCAGGACCAGCCGCCCTCGACCGCGCGCAGCGACCCGCGGGCGACGTGGTCGCGGACGAAGGGCAGGACGACGTCCTGCGGGGGGAGGGTGCGGAACCGGGCGACCGCCTCCTCGGCGGTGGGGTACACCCGGTGCGGGCGGCGGCGCTCGCGGAGCCGCTCCTCGTCCGGGGGCTGGTCGTTGAGCGGCGAGTCGACGACCACCACCGAGGAGACGTCGCCGGCGTGCTCGGCGGCGACGGTGACGGCGACCCAGCCGCCCATGCTGTGCCCGACCACGACCGGCCGGTCCAGCTCGGCCGCGGCGGCGACGGCGACCACCTCGCGGGCCCACAGGTGCGGGTCGTAGCTGTCCCGCCGGTCGCTGCTGCCGTGGCCGGTGAGGTCCAGCGCCACCACCCGGTGCCCGGTGAGCAGCGGTGCGACGTGGTCCCACCACCCGGAGTGCGCGGCGCCGCCGTGCACCAGCACGACGCCCGGGGCGCCGACCGGCCCCCAGACCCGGTGGGCGACCCGGGCGCCGGCGACGACGACGTCCCGGTGCTCCGGTTCCTGGGCGAGGGCCTGGGTGAACCACGGCGGTGCGGGCATGCCCGGATCCTGCCCGATGGGGTCAGTGCCCCCTCAGCAGCTCCTCGAAGGAGGTGGTGGGGTCGGCGAACGGGTCGGCCGGCCGGGGAGCGGCCGGCCGGCCGGCGCGACCGGCGAGGACGTCGGCCAGCTCGCCGGCGGCCCGCTCGACGCGGTCGGCCAGTGCGGTGTCGCCGCCGCCGGCCCAGTCCTCGCTGGCCGCGAAGACGCCGGTGGGCACCGGCACCGCTCGCAGGTAGGCGAACAGCGGCCGCATCGCGTACTCCACCGCCAGCGAGTGCCGCGCCGTCCCGGCGGTGGCGCCGAGCAGCACGGGGGTGCCGATCAGCGCGTCCTTGTCCAGCACGTCGAAGAACGTCTTGAACAGCCCGCTGTAGGAGGCGGAGAACACCGGCGTCACGGCGATCACCGCGTCCGCGCCGACGACCGTGTCGATCGCGGCCTGCAGCTCGGTGCCGGCGAAGCCGGTCGTCAGGTCGTCGACCAGGCCCCGCGCGTGGTCCCGCAGCTCGACGACCTCGACGGTGGCGTCGTCCCCGCGGGCGCGCAGCGCCGCCACCGCGGCGGTGGCCAGCCGGTCGGCCAGCAGCCGGGTCGAGCTGGGGTTGCTCAACCCGGCGCTGACCACGGCCATCGTCCGGGTGGTCACAGCGCCGCCGCCTCGACGGTCTGGCCGGTGACGTCGTCGACGGCGTGCACGGTGGTGTCGTGCGCGCCCCCGGCGGCGGCGACCAGCGAGGCGTGGGTCGGGGCGTCCGGCACGTGGGCCGGCTTGAGCGCGGCGAACTCGCGGCGCAGCACGGGCACGACCTCCTCACCGAGGATGTCCAGCTGCTCCAGCACCGTCTTCAGCGGCAGGCCGGCGTGGTCCATCAGGAACAGCTGGCGCTGGTAGTCACCGACGTAGTCGCGGAAGCCCAGCGTCCGCTCGATGACCTGCTGCGGGCTGCCGACGGTCAGCGGCGTCTGGGAGGTGAACTCCTCGAGCGACGGGCCGTGGCCGTAGACGGGGGCGTTGTCGAAGTACGGGCGGAACTCACGGACGGCGTCCTGGGAGTTCTTCCGCATGAACACCTGGCCGCCCAGCCCGACGATCGCCTGGTCGGCGCTGCCGTGGCCGTAGTGCTCGAAGCGGCGGCGGTAGAACTCGACCATCTGCTGGGTGTGCGAGGCCGGCCAGAAGATGTGGTTGTGGAAGAAGCCGTCGCCGTAGTACGCGGCCTGCTCGGCGATCTGCGGGCTGCGGATCGAGCCGTGCCAGACGAACGGCGGGACGCCGTCCAGCGGGCGGGGCGTCGAGGTGAAGCCCTGCAGCGGGGTGCGGAACTGGCCGGACCAGTCCACGACGTCCTCGCGCCACAGCCGGCGCAGCAGCTGGTAGTTCTCCACGGCCAGCGGGATGCCGTCGCGGATGTCCTTGCCGAACCACGGGTAGACCGGACCGGTGTTGCCGCGGCCCATCATCAGGTCGACGCGGCCGTCGGCCACGTGCTGCAGCGTGGCGAAGTCCTCGGCGATCTTCACCGGGTCGGTGGTGGTGATCAGCGTCGTGGACGTCGACAGGACCAGCTTCTCGGTCTTGGCGGCGATGTAGCCCAGCGTCGTGGTGGGGGAGGAGACGACGAACGGCGGGTTGTGGTGCTGGCCCTGCGCGAAGACGTCGAGTCCGACCTCCTCCGCCTTGAGCGCGATGGTGACCAGCGACCTCAACCGCTCGGCCTCGGTCGGGGTGCGACCGGTCGTCGGGTCGGGCGTGACGTCGCCGACGGTGAAGATCCCGAACTGCATCTCGTGCTCCCTCTCGTCTGAGCCGCACTGGTTGAGAGTGCAACTACTGGCCGGTGGAACCCGGGGGGCCACCCGGTTGTTCCCCCAGCGCGGCGAGCTCCTCCTCGAGGAGCGCCCGGGACTCCGCCGGGTCCAGCGCCATGTCGCTGACCATGTCGAACGCCCGGGTGTAGCGGTGCACCTCGGCCTCGGTGTCCAGGAAGGAGATCCGGGTCTTGTTCTCCAGGTAGACGACGTCCGGCGCCCCGCTGGCCGGGGAGTCGAGCACCGAGAACGAGCCCGCGGTCACCGGCGGCAGGCCTGCGGCGAAGGGGAGCACCTGCAGCGTGACGTTGGGCCGGGTGGCGACCGCCACCAGCCGCGCCAGCTGGCCGCGCCGGACGGCGGTGTCCCGGGCCCGGTCGCCGGGGACGACGCACCGGCGCAGCACCGACTCGTCCACGACGGCGGACAGCCGCAGCCCGCCGTCGGCCCGCTCGGTGTCCAGCACCTCCTGCCGGCGGCGGCACACCTGCACCCGCCGCTCGACCTCGGCCGTGGACGGGCGCTCCCAGGTGGCGAGGATGACCTCCCGGGCGTAGTCGGGGGTCTGCAGCAGCGCGTGCGGCACGAGCGCGCCGTAGCAGCGCAGCGCCTGGGAGCCGGACTCCAGCCGGATCAGGTTGGCGTAGCCGGCCGAGAGCGTCTCGGCGTAGGCGTCCCACCAGCCGCGCGGGCGGACCGAGGGGGCGAGCCGGCGCAGGTAGGCGGCCTGCTGGTCGGGCACCCGGTAGAGGCTGACCAGCCGCTCGAGGTCGGCCTCGACGATGCCGGTCCGGCCGGTCTCGATGCGGCTCACCTTCGACGCCGACCACCCCAGCCGGGCCGCGACGTCCTTGCCGTGCAGCTGGGCGCCGGTGCGCAGCTGCCGCAGCTCGTGCGCCAGCCGGCGTTCCCGGACCGAGGGGGTGTCGCGGTCGACCACGACGCCACGGTGACCGGTGCCGTGCAATCTTGCAAGCACCCTGTCGCTCCGGGGGGTGGGGGTGAGACCTTCTGCGCACGCGGCCGCGGACCCAGGCCCGCCGACCCGAGGACGGACGAGATGACCGGAACCCGCTCACCCCTGCTCACCACCTGCGACGTCCACGACGTCGCCCAGCTGGTCGGCGGGCTGGCCCGGGTGGTCGACACCGCCGTCGTCGCCCTGCTGGAGCAGGGCCGGCTGCGGGTCGACGGCACCGGCCGGTTCTCCGCGGTCGGCAGCGCGCCGGGCCGGCCGGTCGAGCAGGCCGTCCTCGACCTCGCCGGGTCGCTGCCGCGGCGCACGATCGGCTCGTTGCGGTTCCGTGCCCAGGCCGACCCCCGGCTGACCGCGGTCGCCGAGCGGCTGGTGGCCGCGGGGCTGCTCCGCCGCAACCCGCTGGCCGGGCTCTCCGTCGGCTGGCCCACCCACCTGCGCACCGCGGCGGGCCGCCGGGTGCTCGACGAGTGGCGCGCGCTCCCGCAGGCGGGGCTCGCCGCCGTCGCCCTCGGCGGGCCCGGGCAGCTGGCCGACCGGGCGTGGTACCAGGACGCCTTCGCAGCGGTGACCCCGCCGCGGGTCCGTCGTCCCGGCACAGCACTCGGCGCCACCGGCTGGGGCGGGGACGGCGGTGGTGGGGGCTGGGGTGGCGGCTGGGGTGGCGGCTGGGGTGGCGACGGTGGCGGGAGCTGCGGCGGTGGGGACGGCGGTGGGGGCGGGGGCTGCTGACCGGCCCCCGCCCCGCCTCCGGTCAGCCGAGCGGGTCGACCGTCTCGTGCTGGTCGACGGTGGCGGCGAGCCGGGCCAGCGCCCAGTCGCCGTCGCCGAGCAGGTGGTCGATCGCGGTGAGCCGGCTGGTGTAGTGGCCGACCGAGTACTCGGCGGTCACGCCGATCCCGCCGTGCAGCTGGATCGCCTCCTTGCCGATGTGCCGCGACGCCCGGCTGGTCTGCAGCCGGACCCGGTCGGCGGCCGCGACGACGTCGCCGTCGGCGTCGACCACGAGCGTGGCCCACATGACGGTGCTGCGGGCCAGCTCCAGCGAGACGTACATGTCGGCCGCCCGGAAGGTCAGCGCCTGGAACTTGTTCAGCGTGACCCCGAACTGCTTGCGGGTCCGCAGGTACTCCGCGGTCGTGGTCAGCGCCGTCTCCATCGCGCCGAGCGCCTCGTGGCCGTAGGCCACCCGGGCCCGGGCCAGCGCCTTCTCGATCGCGGCGGTCTGGTCGCCGGTCCCCTCGCCGAGCGGGGCCGCCGGGGTGCCGGCGAAGGTCACCTTGGCCGAGCGGGTGCCGTCGTGGTTGCGGTGCCCCGAGCGGGTGAGCCCCTCGGCGTCGCCCTGCACGAGGAACAGCCGGGTCCCGCCGTCGACGACCGCGCTGACCACCAGGACGTCGGCGCGGGCGCCGTTCGGCACCGGCTCCTTCACCCCGGTCAGCCGCCAGGAGCCGCCGTCGGGGGTGGCGGTGACCGCGCGGGCCGACGGCTCCCACCGGGTGCCGGTCTCCGCGTGCGCGAACGCCGGCACCAGCGAGCCCTCGGCGAGCGCCCCGAGCACCTCGGCGCGCTGGGCGTCGGTGCCGAGGTCCGACACCAGCCCACCGGCGAGGACGACGGCCTCCACGAACGGCTCGGGCGCGAGCACCCGGCCGATCTCCTCCGCGACGATCGACACCTCGACCGGTCCGGCGCCCATGCCGCCGTCGGACTCGGCGAACGGGAGCCCGAGGACGCCCATCTCGGCCAGCCGGCTCCAGGTCTTCTCGTCGAAGCCGGGGTCGCCGGCGACCACCGACCGGCGCTGCTCGCTGTCCGCGTACGCGCGGGCGAGCAGCCCGCTCACCGCCTCGCGCAGACCGTTCTGCTCGTCGTCGTAGCTGAACTCCACGGTGACCTCACAACCCCAGGATCGAGCCGGCGATGATGGTGCGCTGCACTTCGTTCGAGCCCCCGTAGATGGAGACCTTCCGGTAGTTCAGGTAGGACGGGGTGGCCACCTGCGCCCACTCGGGGACGTCGGAGTCCTCCTCGGCGAACGAGGCGACCGACAGCGGGCCGGCGATGTCGACCAGCAGCTCGGTGGCGGCCTGCTGCAGCTCGGAGCCGCGCAGCTTCAGCACCGACGACGCCGGGTGCGGCTTGCCGCCGGCGGAGTTGGCCACCACCCGCAGCGCGGTGAGCTCCAGGGCGAGCAGCTCGTTCTCGACCTCGGCGATGCGGGCCCGCAGGTAGGGGTCCTCCGACAGCGGGGCCCCGTTGACCGTGATCCGGCGGGCGTGCTCCTTGGCGTCGGTGAGCATCCGCTTGGTGGACCCGATCCGGGCGATGCCGACCCGCTCGTTGCCGAGCAGGAACTTGGCGTAGTCCCAGCCGTGGTTCTCCTCGCCGACCAGGTTCTCCGCGGGCACCCGGACGTCCTCGAAGAAGACCTCGTTGACCTCGAACCCACCGTCGAGCAGCTCGATCGGCCGCAGCGTCACGCCGGGGGAGTCCATCGGGAACAGCAGCAGCGAGATGCCGCGCTGCTTCTTCGCCGCGGTCGGGTCGGTGCGCACCAGGCAGAAGATCCAGTCGGCGAACTGGCCCAGCGTCGTCCAGGTCTTCTGGCCGTTGACCACCCAGTCGTCGCCGTCCCGGACGGCGGAGGTGCGCAGCGAGGCCAGGTCGGAGCCGGCGTCGGGCTCGGAGAAGCCCTGGCACCACCAGATGTCGAGGTTCGCAGTGGCCGGCAGGAAGCGCTCCTTCTGCTCCTGCGAGCCGAAGGTGGCGATGACCGGGCCGATCATGCTGGCGTTGAAGGCCAGCGGCTCGGGGACGGCGGCCAGCTGCATCTCCTCGCGCCAGATGTGGCGCTGCAGCGGCGTCCAGTCCCGGCCGCCCCACTCGACCGGCCAGTGCGGCACGGCGAGCCCGGCGGCGTTGAGCACGCGCTGGGCCTCGACGAACTGCTCCTTGGTCAGCTCCCGGTGGGCGGCGACCGCGTCCCGGATGGACTGCGGCACCTGGGTGGTGAAGAAGGTGCGCATCTCGTCCCGGAAGGCCTCGTCCTCCGGCGACAGGTGCAAGCGCATGGGGCCCCATTCCCGACGGCAGCTCTGCCGTCTCGACGTGCGGACCTCGAAGATCCCACATCGGCTACCGCCGGGTAACTCCGGGTCTGCGGCGGGGGTCACAGCGTGTCGCGGGGCCGCCCGGGACCCGCCCCGAAGGGGTGGTCCTCGGCCGCGGGGCTGGAGCCCGACCGGCCCGGTGCCGAGGGTGGGGGCAGGGCGCACGGACGTGCCCGGCGTGGGACGGAGGCACGGAGTGGCGGTACGGCAACCGGTGGCAGAGGTCCACCTGGTCCCTCCGGAGGTCGTGGCGGCGGTGTTCCACGGCGTCACCCTCAGCGACACGATGGGGATCCTGGTACTCGAGCAGGTCGCCGGCGTGCCGCGCGTGCAGTGGAGCAACGGCCGCGCGGGGACCCTGCTCGGCTACGCCCTGGAGGACCTGGCCGGGCTGCCCGCGGCCCAGCTGTTCCCGACCCTGGAGGGCGCCCAGCTCAAGCTGCTGCTGCGCCGCGAGCGCGCGGTCGGGATGGACCTGCCGGTGCGGTGCGCCACCGGTGCGCTGGTCGAGTGCACCGCCATGGCGACACCGGTCCCCGGCGGACGGCGGTGGACCCTCCGGCTGGCGTCCCGGGCGAACCCGACCGAGCGGGCGCTGCGGGCGACCGCCGACGCCCACGAGCGCCGCTTCTCCACCCTCACCGAGCGTTCCCCGGTGCCCACGCTGCTCTCCGAGCAGGGCATGCGGCTGGCGCACGTGAACGACGCCTTCTGCGCGCTGGTCGGGCTGCAGGCCGAGGAGCTGCTCGGCACGGGCTGGATGGGCGCGGTGCACCCCGACGACCTGGACGCCGTGGTGGAGCTGGCGGCCGGTGTCCTCGGCGGGGACCCCGACGACGGCGAGGGCGAGACCCAGGCCCGGCTCGTCCGCGCCGACGGCACCGAGCGGACCACCGTCCTCCGGTTCTCCCACCTGTTCACCCCCGGGGTGGGCGCGGGCTTCGTCGGCACCATCGAGGACATCACCGACCGGCTGGCCTTCGAGGCCCGGCTGGCCCACCAGGCGGCGCACGACCCGCTCACCGGGCTGCCCAACCGCACGCTGCTCGCCCAGCACGTGGCGGCCCGCTTCCGCCCCGGCGGCGGCCGGCTGGCCTGCGTGTTCCTGGACCTGGACAACTTCAAGGTGGTCAACGACTCCCTCGGCCACGCCGCCGGTGACCAGCTGCTGGTGGAGCTGGCGCGCCGGCTGGAGGCCACGGTCCGCCCCGGTGACCTCGTCGCCCGGTTCGGCGGCGACGAGTTCGTCGTCGTCTGCGAGGACCTCACCGAGCAGGGCGCGGTCGCGCTGGCCGAGCGCATCGGCGCGGCGCTCCGCCTGCCGGTGACGCTGGGCGGGGTCGAGCTCCGGCCGGCGGCGAGCGTGGGCGTCACCGTGCAGACCGCCGAGCACACCGCGGCCGAGGAGCTCATCCGCGACTGCGACATCGCGATGTACCAGGCCAAGGCCGCGGGCAAGGGCCGGATCACCGTGCTGGACTCCGAGGCCCGGGCGCAGGCGCACGACGAGCTGCGGCTGGTCGCCGAGCTGCGCGACGCGATCGAGCGGCGCGAGATCACCTGCGCCTACCAGCCCATCTTCAGCACCGCGGACGGCACGGCGGTGGCGGTCGAGTCCCTCGCCCGGTGGGCGCACCCCGGGCGCGGGGCCATCTCGCCGGCCACCTTCGTGCCGCTGGCCGAGCGGAGCGGGCTGGTCTCCGGGCTCGGGCTGCTGGTGCTGGACGAGACCTGCCGCCAGCTGGCCGCCTGGGACCAGGAGCTGGGCGAAGCGGCCCCGGCGCGGGCCAACGTCAACGTCTCCGCGCTCCAGCTGGACGCCGAGCTGCACGGGCACGTCGCCTCCGCGCTGCGCCGGCACGGGCTGCAGCCCTGCCGGCTGTCGATCGAGCTGACCGAGTCGGCGCTGATGAAGGACCCGGACGCCGCCCGGCAGGTGCTGCTGGACCTGCGGGCCCTCGGCGTGCAGATCTCCATCGACGACTTCGGCACCGGCTACTCCTCGCTGGCCTACCTCCGGCACCTGCCGGTCGACTGCCTCAAGGTCGACCGCTCGTTCGTCGCCGAGATGGCCGACGGCCACCCGGAGATCACCGAGGCGGTCATCGCGCTGGCCCGCAGCCTCGGCCTGTGCACCGTCGCCGAGGGCGTGGAGACGCTGGCGCAGGCCGAGCAGCTCACCGGGCTCGGCGCCGACTTCCTGCAGGGCTTCAGCCTCGCCGTCCCGCTGTCCGGCGCCGACGCCACCGCCTGGTTCGCCGCCCAGCACGCTCCGGAGGTCCGACCGTGACCCCGCACCCGCACCACGACCTGGAGACGACGTGACCCTCGCCGCCCCGGCACCCACGCTGGCCCTGGCACCCCTGTTCGACCTCGAGCGGGTCCTGGCCAGCATCGACACCATGGCCGCCCAGCGGCCGGTGGCCGCCCACCTGGTCTCGCTGTCCAACTCCGAGGAGGTCAGCGCGAAGGAGCTGTCCCAGGTGCTGGCGTCCGACGTCGCCCTGGCAGGCCGGGTCCTCAAGCTGGCCAACTCGGCGTTCTACGGCATGCGCGGCCGGGTGACCTCGCTGCAGTTCGCGGTCACCGTGGTCGGTTTCGGCACCGTCCGCACCATGGCGACGGTCGCGCTGACCGACCTGGACGACGAGGCCCGGCTGCCCGAGGACTTCTGGCAGGTCAGCACCGGTGTCGCGCTGGCCGCCTCCGCCCTCGCCCCGCGCTTCGCCGAGCGGCCGCAGGACGCGCTCTGCCTCGGGCTGCTCGCCCAGCTGGGGGTGGCGCTGCTGCACCACCACGACCCCACCGGGTACGCCGGGCTGTGGCAGCGCGAGCGGTCCTTCGCCGGGCGGCGGTCGGCCGAGGTGCAGCGGTACGGCATCTCGGCGCTGCGGCTGACCTCGGTGGCGCTGGAGCAGTGGTCCTTCCCGGTTGGGATGGTGCTCCCGCTCGCCCAGGTCGACGACCCCGCGTCGTCGGGGGGTGCGCTGCTGCGCTGCGCCTTCGAGCTCGCCGGCCGGCTGACCGACCCCGACCACGAGGAGCTCCCCATCGAGGAGGTCAGCGGCGGGCACCTGCGCGAGCGGGACGTCGCCGGTGTGGTGGAGCAGGTCCGGCAGGACGCCGACGAGCTGCGCACCGCCCTGCTCGGCTGAGGAAGGACCCCTCTCCGGGCGGAGAGGGGGTCCTCCATCAGGTGCCCGGCTCGGGGTTCTCCGGCTGCGGGTCGGCGCCCACGGTGGGCAGGAACCCCGGTGCCTCACGAGCCGCGGCCTGGTCCTCGAAGTCGGCGGCGATGTCCAGCATCAGCGCGTCCGACCAGCGGCCGCCGAAGAAGGACACGCCCACCGGCAGCGTCTCGCGCGGACCGGAGAAGCCGGCCGGCACCGACACGTTCGGGTAGCCGGCCACCGCCGCCGGACCGGAGGTGCTGTAGACGAACGCGTCGGCCTCGCCGTCGAGGAACTCGTACCGGGTCTGCCAGGCCGGGGTGTTGGTCAGCCCGACGACGGCGTCCAGGTCGTCCTCGGGCCCGGCCCCCTGCGCCAGCACCTCGTCGATCGAGGCGCGGGCCAGCTGCCGGATCCGGTCCCGGGTCGCCTGGATGGCCGGGTCGTCGGCCGGCACGGCCGCCGCCTGCGCCTGCTCGAAGAGCTCCTGGCCAAAGTAGGCCAGCTCCACCGGGTCCTGCTCGTTGAACGCGATCAGCCCGGCCAGGTCGGCGGGGTGGTCGCCAGGGGTCGCCGCCAGGTAGGCGTTCAGGTCGCGCTTGAACTCGGCCAGCAGCGCCGGGGTCTCCCCGGCGCCGATCTCCTCCTGGTAGGCCAGCTGCACCGGCACCGCCGTGGCCCCGGCCGCCTCCACCTGCTTCACCGCGGCCGCGAAGACCGCCTCGGTCTGGTCGTCGACGGCGGTGGCCTGCTCCGGGGTCAGCGTCCAGACCCCGATCCGGGCGCCCTGCAGCGCGTCGAGGTCCAGGTCGGCGTAGTCGGGGAGCTCACCGGGGATCTCGGCGGTCGCGGCGTCGGCGTCGTCCCGGCCGGCGATGACGTCCAGCATGATCGCCGCGTCGACGGCGTGCCGGGCCATCGGGCCGGCGGTGTCCTGCTCGGCGGAGATCGGCACGATGCCGTCCCGGCTGACCAGCCCCAGCGTCGGCTTGAGCCCGACCACCCCGTTCTGCCCGGCCGGGCAGACGATCGAGCCGTCGGTCTCGGTGCCGATCGCGACCTGCGCCAGCGACGCGGCCACCCCGGCACCGGACCCGGACGACGAACCGCACGGGTTGCGGTCCAGCACGTAGGGGCTCGCGGTCTGCCCGCCGACCCCGCTCCACCCGCTGGTCGACGCCGAGCCGCGGAAGTTGGCCCACTCGGAGAGGTTGGCCTTGCCGATGACGACGGCGCCGGCCTCGCGCAGCCGGCGGGTGATCGTGGCGTCGTCCGGCTCGCTGTGCAGCAGGGCCCGGGAGCCCGCCGTCGTCGGCATCTGCTCGGTGTCCACGTTGTCCTTGAGCAGCACCGGGATGCCCTCGAGCGGGCTGCGCGCCGAGTGCCGCCCCCGCGCCCGGTCGCTGGCGGCGGCGTCGTCCAGGGCGTCCGGGTTGACGCTCAGCACGGCCCCCAGGTCGTCGTTCAGCGCCTCGATCCGGTCCAGGTAGGCCTCGGTGAGCGCGACGGCCGTCAGCTCGCCGGCGTCCATCCGCTGCTGCAGCTCGGGGATGGTCAGCGCGTCGAGGTCCAGCCCGCGCAGCGGCAGCGTGCCGGAGCCGGCCCGGTCGGGCGCCCCGGCCGCGGTGCCCGGGGACGGCGCGGCCGAGACCGTGCTCGCCGGGACCAGCAGGGCCGCGGCGAGCGCGGCGGTCACCGCGGCCTTCCGGGGGAGGGATCGGGAGGGGACGGCGACGCGCATGGGCTTCTCAAGGGGTCGGTGCGGCTGCGGCGTGGGGTGCACGCTAGGCCGGTCGCTGGGCTCCCGCTGGGTGAGCACCGAGGAACCGCACAGCCGCAGCACAGGGTGACGCAGTCCTCGCCCGGCCGGCAGGACGGCGCGGCCGCGGCGGGGGATCGTGGTGGGGTGCTCGGCAGCGACTTCGGCCCGGACCCCATGGCCCTGCTCACCCGTGAGGTGCTGCGGGAGCGCGCCGGCGAGCTGATCGCCGAGACCTGCGCCTGGGCGGTCGGCCTCTCCGACCAGCCGCACCACCTCCGGCTGCGCGGCCGGGTGGTGCCCACCGGCCTCACCATCGGCGCGCGGGCCGCGACCGGGCAGCCGCTCGGCGGGGAGGAGGACGGCCGGCTGGAGCTGGGGGACGCTCGCCCGGGGACCTTCCAGGACGTGCTCAACGCCGTCACCCCCGACGGCTCGCTGGTCGCCGAGCACTTCGACCGGGAGGTGGTCGAGCCCTTCGTGCTGGACACCTGCGTCCGGGCCGCCGAGCGCGCCCGGGACAGCCGGGCGGCCGCGTGGGCGGAGCTGCTCGACGAGCTCGGGGAGGACGGCAGCGACCTGGTCGAGGTCGTCCGGGTCGGGGAGTGGGAGGCGCCGCTGCGGATCGACGCCGAGCACCTGGTGCTGGCCGCGCTCGGGGCCGTGCCGCTGGTCGAGGTGGAGGCCGAGGGGCTGCCGCTGTCGCTGGTGCGGGCCGCCGAGGCGGTGACCCGGGCGGCCGCGCCACCGCCGCCCCGGCCGGCCGAGCCCGGGCGGCCCGACGAGCTGGCGGGTGCGCTGTTCCTCGCCGAGGCGGCGCTGGCCGGCTCGGGGCTCCTGCTGCCGGTGCCGCCCGCCCAGGCCGACCGGCTGCTGGACCTGCTGCTCGCCGAGGGTCTGCTGCCCGAGGAGGTCCCGGCGCTGCTCGCGCACCTGCCGGTCGAGCCGCGCACCGCCGCGGAGGTCCGCGCCACGATCGCCGCCTCAGGTCCCGGGCTGTGAGCCGGCGTCCCTGATCGTCCTCGGCAGCCGGACGACGTCGGCAGCCACCCCGTGGTCGTGCAGCCGCTCCGGCGCCGGGCTGTCGTAGACCACCAGCAGCCGGGGGCCGGCCGGGTCGGGGTCGAGCAGCCCGATCCCCTCGGCGTGGTCGACGCCCGCCCCGAAGGGCAGGTCGACTTCCCTGCTGAGCAGGTCGTCGCGCACCACCTGCGGGGTGTCGGCCGTCAGCGCGCCGTGCCACCGGAAGACGTGCACCGGGCCGTCGAGGTCCATCGTGGGCCCGGCCAGCACGAGCAGGTCCTCGCCGTGCGGGCAGAGATCCCGGACGCCGAGACCGGCCAGGCGCAGCACGTGCTTGCGGTACCGGCGGCCGTCCTCGAGGGCGCCCAGCTCGAGCCGGGCCGGGTCGTCGGGGTGGACGTCGGGGCGCAGCTCCAGCACCACGGCCCAGCCGCGCAGGACCGGGCCCCGGAGTCCCAGGAACACCCGGTCGCCGGCCACTGCGATCCCCTCGACGTCCAGGCCGTTGTCCTTCCCCGGTATCGCCAGGAACGGCGCCAGGTGCTCGTCGTCGGCCAGGAGGTCCCGCAGGTCACGGCCGTGCGTGCCGAACACCGCGGCCCGGTGCGTGCGGCCGTCCAGGGTGGCCTCGCGCACGGGGGTCGGCAGACCGTCGACCTCGGCGACCGGGAGCCGCACCAGCACCTGCCGGTTGGCCTGACCGGTGACCCGGGCCAGCCGCCGCAGCGCCTTCTCGCCGCTGTGCCGTGCCTTGACCTGACGGCGCCGCAGGCTGTGCGAGCCGACCGCCCACAGGAAGGGGCCGTGCCGGGCCAGCCCCTCGACGTCGGCCTCCTCGTCGGCGTCCTCCCCGGGCAGCCGCACCAGGTCGGCCAGCCGGGTGCTGGCCTGGTCGGCGTACACCTCCGGCCGCTCGGGGTCGTCGGCGACCAGCCGCTCGATCGTCGCGGTCTCGTCACCGGCGACCCAGAGCACCGGCCCCTCGCTGCGGACGGCGGACAGGTTCGTGTGCGTCCCCGACGCCCGCGCCCCGGCCGAGAACGACAACCGCACGGTGCGCTCGATGCTCACGCCGACCACCCTGGCACGGCGTTCCCGTCCCGTCGGCACTTCCGTCCAGGGGCCTGCGGGGTGACCATGGAGCGGCACACCTGCTCCCGGAGGGACAGTGCCATGACGAGTTCCGCCACCCCTGACCCGGCGGGCCGAGGCGGTCGCCCGGCCCGCGCCGTCCACGAGATGACGGCGGAGGAGAAGGCCATCTGCGAGTGGGAGGCGCGGCACGACGTGGCCGCCCGCGGGTCGCGGGCGACACCCGGTGACATAGCGCTCTACCTGGCGCAGTCCCGGTCGCGCGAGCTCCGTGAGGAGGCGTCGCGGCGACGGCCCGAGCGCGTCCGGGCGACCGCGCCCCGACCACGGCCGGTGCCGCCGACCACGGAGGAACTCGCCTTCCGGCTGGCGCCGCCGGAGCACACCCCGAGGCGCCGCCGCGGCACCTCGGGCTGACCGGGCCGGCGGGAACCGTCCGCCGCCCGGCCCCGTTGGCCGGGGATGGACCTGGTCTGCCCGAAGTGTCAGGGGACGATGCGCACCTACGAGCGCAACGGCGTCCACGTCGACCAGTGCGCGGACTGCCGTGGCATCTTCCTCGACCGCGGTGAGCTCGAGCGGCTGGTCGACGCGGAGGACGCCTGGCACGGCTCCACGCCCCCGCCCCAGCGGCAGGCCTCGCAGCAGCAGCCGTTCTCCCACCCGCAGGCGTCGTCCGCGCACCCGCAGCAGCCGGCGGCCTCGTTGGGCGCCGTCGTCAGCGAGGTGCTGGGTCAGGTGCGGAGCAGCTCCAGCTCGCACGGGCAGAAGCCGAGGAAGAAGTCGTTGATCAGCGAGCTCTTCGGCTGAGCCCCCGCCGCCGGCCCGGTCAGCCGGCGGTGGCTGCCCGGCGGGCGCGCAGCGCGCGGTGGTGCGGGTTGCTCATCACGCCCAGGACGTTGCCGAAGGGGTCGACGACCGAGGCCGTGGCGAACCCCTCGCCGTCGCCGTGCTCGCGCAGCGGCTCGTGCACGGTCGCGCCGAGGGCGACCAGCCGGTCGACCGCGGCCGGCAGGTCGTCGACGTCCCAGAAGACGACGGCACCGGTGGGGGCCGGGGCGGCGGGGCCGCCGGGGCGGTAGCGGGCGTCGATCAGGCCCAGCTCGTCCTCGCTCTCGCCGACCCGGTACTCGACGTAGCCGGGCACCCGGTAGTAGGGCTCGATGCCCAGCAGCTCGGTGTACCAGCGCTCGGCCGCGGTCAGGTCGGTGGCGTAGCAGGAGACGGTGGCCAGCTCTCGCAGCACGGCGGTGTCCTCTCGTCGGGCGGCGGTGCCGCCGGTGGGGTGTGCGGACCACGATCCCCGCGGAAGTGTTCACCTCCTGAGCACTTTGCCGGGCATCCTGGGCCGCATGCGGGCGGACCGGTTGGTGGCGGAGCTGCTGGTGCTGCAGGCCCGCGGCCGGGTCACCGCCGCGGAGCTCGCCACCGAGGTGGAGGTCTCCGTGGCCACCGCCCGCCGCGACCTGGAGGCGCTGTCGGCGGCCGGCATCCCGGTCTACCCGCAGCCGGGTCGGGGCGGTGGCTGGTCGCTGGTGGGGGGAGCCCGCACGGACCTGACCGGGCTGACCGCGGCGGAGGCGGCCGCGCTGTTCCTGCTCCTGGGCCCGGCGGCGGACGGCGGGCCGGAGGTCCGGTCGGCGCTGCGCAAGCTGGTGCGGGCGCTGCCGGGGCCGTTCCGGGCCGTGGCCCCGGCGGCCGCCGAGGCGGTGCTGGTGGACCCGGCCGGGTGGGGTGCGGCCGGCCGGGAACGGCCGCCGGTGGTCGAGCTGCTGCAGCGGGCCGTCGTCCGGCGGCGCCGGGTCCGGCTGCGCTACGGCGGCCGTGGCCACGCGCACACCGACCGGCTCGTCGACCCGTGGGGCCTGGTCGACAAGGACGACGTCTGGTACCTGGTCGCCGGCACCCCGGCCGGCCGCCGCACCTTCCGGGTCGACCGGGTGCTGGCCGCGGAGCTCACCGACGAGCCCGCCGACCGGCCGGCCGGCCTGCAGCTGGCGGCCGTCTGGGAGGAGGTGGTGGCCGAGCTGGAGGGGCGGCGCTCCGCGGTCGCGGCGACGGTGCTCGCACCGGACCGGCTGGTCCCGGTGCTGCAGGGCGTCTTCGGCCGGCACTGCACGCCGGGCGCCGTCCGGGACGACGGCCGGCGGGAGGTGCGGGTCGCCGCGCACACGGTGCGGTCGGTCGCCGAGCAGCTGGCCGGCCTCGGCGGGGCGGTCGAGGTGCTCGCGCCGGAGGAGGTGCGCGCCGAGCTGGTTCGGATCGGCGCAGAGCTCGTCGAGCGCCACGGCCGCTGACCCCTACGGTCGGACTCCGGCGGCCGGGTGGGCGGACCTGGTGAGGCGGGTAGGGAGACCGCATGCCCAGCTACCAGGTGAACGAGGCCGGTGTCGCCCACGCGCGGGAGCTCATCGACGCGGGGCGGTACGACGACACGACGGAGTGGTCGGAGGCCGCACCGTCGGCCGCCGAGGAGAACGAGGAGCGGGACAGCGAGGGCCAGGAGGGCTACGCCGCGTGGCACCTGGCGGTCGACCCCGACAAGGGCGAGGGGACCAAGGGGCGCTACCGCTTCCCCTACGGCGACTTCTCGTCCGTCAACCGCGCGGCGCTCGTCCACGCGAAGCAGCGGGCGAGCCAGAACGACCACCCCGAGATCGAGCGGGCCGCCGACGAGCTCCTGCAGCGGCTGGACGCCCGGCGGGGCTGAGCAGGGCTCAGCGGGCGGCGCTGCGCGGGGAGTCGCTCCGCGGACCGAGCGGCGGCACCGGGCCGCTGACCTGCCGGCTGCCCCGCAGGGTGACCAGCGAGGTCTCGTGTCCGACGGTCGCCTGCGGGTCCAGCCGGGGGTCGAGGAGAAGCCCCTTGTCCCCGCCGCTGCGGATGAACCACCAGTCGGCCTGCACCCGCTCCGGGGTCACGTCCAGGACGACGAAGCCGTGGCCGATGCCGTCCAGGTACCGGACCCAGGGGTTGGCGGCCGGGACGGCGACGGCGACCGCCTCCGCCGCGGCGGTGCCGCCCAGGGCCTCCTTGGGGCCGTCGCTGGTGACCGACGGGCAGACGAACTCCACGCCGACCGAGTTCCGGTCCACCGGGTAGCGCGCGTGGTCGGTGGGCAGCTCGCTGGCCCACGAGGAGTGCACGTCGCCGGTCAGCACCACCGGGTCCGCACCTGTGCTGCCGGCCATGGCGGCGAGCACGGCCTGCTGGTCGGCCTGGTACCCGTCCCACGGGTCGCTGTTGGCGACCTGGCCGGCGAGCACCCCCGGCGCCGGGGTGGCGAGCACGCGGGCGAAGAGGGTCTGGCTGCCGATGAGGTGCCAGCTGGTGCGGCCGCCGGTGAGCCCCCGGGTGAGCCAGTCCCGCTGCTCCGGCTCGACCAGGTGCCGCGCCGGGTCGGCCAGCGCCGGGTTGAGCGCCCCGCCGACCGTCGTGGGCACCTGCTGGCTGCGGTGCTGCCGGGTCTCGACCACCGACAGCTCGGCGAGGTCGCCGAAGGTGAACCGGCGGAAGAACTGCGTCCCCTGGTGCGGCTGCGGCTGCCAGCCCTCCGGCTCGCGGATCGGCATCCACTCCCGGTAGGCCTGCAGCGCGCCGGCCCGCCGGGCGGCGAAGTCCCCCTCCGGGCGGACGCCGGCCGTGTCGGGGTCGTCGGCGTCCTCGTGGTCCTCCGCGCCACCCGACCAGGCGTCATTGGCGGTCTCGTGGTCGTCGAACACCACCGTCCACGGGTGCCGCTGGTGGGCGGCCTGCAGGTCCGGGTCGGTCTTGTACAGCGCGTGCCGCACCCGGTAGTCGGCCAGGCTCAGCGCCTCGACCGGCGGCTGGTGGTCGCGGACCCCGGCCAGCGCCGCGGGGCCGTACCGGTCCTCGCCGTTGCCGTACTCGTACAGGTAGTCGCCCAGGTGCAGGACGAGGTCCAGGTCGTCCCGCGCGGCGATGCCCCGGTAGGCGGTGAAGTACCCGCCGGTCCAGTTGGAGCAGGAGACGAACGCCAGCCGCAGCGCGTGCGTCATCCCCGGCTCGTCCGGCGCGGTCTGGGTGCGGCCGACCGGGGAGGTCTCCCCGCCGGCGGTGAAGCGGTACCACCAGCGGGTGTACGGGTCCAGGCCGCTCACCACCACCTTGACCGTGTGATCGCGGCCGGCGTCGGTCGTGGTGGTGCCCGAGGCCACGACCTGCGCGAACCCCTCGTCGGCGGCCAGCTCCCAGCCGACCGCGGTGGGGAGCCCGACCCCGCTGCCGGGCACCGCGTCGGGGGTCGGGGTCACCCGGGTCCACAGCAGCACCTCGGTGGCGGTCGGGTCGCCGCTGGCGACGCCGAAGCCGAAGACGCCGGACCGGGCGGTCTCGGCGACGGCGGCCCGGACGCGCTCGGGGGTGAACGAGCTGAGCGCCAGGGCGGCGGCAGCGGCGGCCCCGCCCTTGAGCACCGTCCGGCGGGACAGCGACGTCTCCGTGACCATGGCGAGCACTGTGGCCCTGCTGAGCGTCGGGTACCAGGGCTGCGGGTGAACAACCGGCGTCGCGGGCCGGTCGTTTCACCAGCGGGTCAGCGGGCAGGGGAGGAGGGCAGGCGAGCCGAGCCGGACCGCCCGAGCGCCCCCGGGAGCGCCGCCGTCCGGCCCCGACCCGCGATCGGTCCGACGACGGGAGACCCCCCATGGCCATCGCCACCACCAACCCCACGACCGGCGAGACGCTGAAGACCTACGAGCCGCTGTCCGACGAGGCGCTCGAGGAGAAGATCGCCCGCGCCGCGACCGCCTACGCGAGCTACCGGCTGACCTCGGTCGAGGACCGGGTCGGCTGGCTCCGGGCGGCCGCTGACGCGCTGGAGGCCGACGTCGACGCCGTCGCCGAGCTGATGACCACCGAGATGGGCAAGACGCTGGTCGCGGCGAAGGCCGAGGCCACCAAGTGCGTCACGGCGCTGCGCTTCTACGCCGAGCACGGCCCGGCCTACCTCGAGCCCGAGCGCAAGGACGCCGACGCGGTCAACGCGGTCGAGGCCTACGTGACCTGGCAGCCGCTGGGCGTCGTGCTGGCGGTCATGCCGTGGAACTTCCCGCTCTGGCAGGCCATGCGGTTCGCCGCGCCGGCGCTGATGGCGGGCAACGTCGGGCTGCTCAAGCACGCCAGCAACGTGCCGCAGACCGCGCTGTACATGGAGGAGCTGTTCCGCAAGGCCGGTTTCCCCGCCGACGTCTTCCAGACCCTGCTCATCGGCTCCGGCACCATCGAGCGGGTGCTCCGCGACGACCGGGTGGTCGCCGCGACGCTCACCGGCAGCGCGCCGGCCGGGCAGTCGGTGGCTTCGATCGCCGGGGACGCGCTCAAGCCCACCGTGCTGGAGCTCGGCGGCAGCGACCCGTTCATCGTGATGCCCTCGGCCGACCTCGAGGCCGCCGCCGGGGTCGCGGTGACCTCGCGGAACCAGAACAACGGGCAGAGCTGCATCTCCGCGAAGCGGTTCTTCGTGCACCGCGACGTCGCCGAGGAGTTCACCCGGGTCTTCGCCGAGAAGATCGGCGCGCTCACGGTGGGCGACCCGATGGACCCCGACACCCAGGTCGGGCCGCTGGCCACCGAGTCCGGCGTCCAGGACGTCGCCGACTACGTCGAGGACGCCGTCGCCAAGGGCGCGACCGTCGTCGTCGGCGGGAAGCGGGTCGACCGGCCGGGCTGGTTCTACGAGCCGACCCTGCTGACCGGGATCACGCCGGAGATGTCGCTGTACGCCGAGGAGGTGTTCGGCCCGGTGGCGGCGCTGTGGACCGTCGACAGCCTGGAGGAGGCGATCGAGATCGCCAACAGCCACCCCTACGGGCTCGGCTCGAACCTGTGGAGCGAGGACGAGGGCGAGCGCGCCCGGTTCGTCCGGGACATCGAGTCGGGGATGGCGTTCATCAACGGGATGACCACCAGCTACCCGGAGCTGCCGTTCGGCGGGGTGAAGCAGAGCGGCTACGGCCGCGAGCTCACCGAGGTCGGCATGCGGGCCTTCATGAACGCCAAGACGGTGTGGGTCGGCGCACCCAGCAGCGAGCAGACGGCCGGCTCGACGGCGGGCTCAGCCGCCGAGTGACTCCCGGAGGGGCCATGTCGCCCGACATGGCCCCTCCGGTCGCGGTCAGAGGGTGCCCTCGCGGGCGCCCTTCCACAGGTCGATGCCGGCGTCCACCGCGTGCTGGTCGATGGCGGCCAGCTCGTCGGCGGTGAAGTCCAGCCGCTCGGTCGCGGCGACGTTCTGCTCCAGCTGCCGCACGCTGCTGGCGCCCACCAGCACCGAGGTGACCCGCGGGTCGCGCAGCGCCCAGGAGAGCGCGAGCTGGGCCAGGCTCTGCCCGCGGTCCCGGGCGATCGCGTCCAGCGCCCGCACGTGGGTGAGGTAGGCCTCGGTGATCATGCCCTGGTCCAGGGACTTGCCCTGGGTGGCGCGGGAGCCCTCCGGCACCCCGTCCAGGTACTTGTCGGTGAGCATCCCCTGGGCCAGCGGGGAGAAGGCGATGCAGCCGGCGCCGACCTCGGCGAGGGTGTCCAGCAGGCCCTCGGTCTCGATCCAGCGGTTGAGCATCGAGTACGACGGCTGGTGGATCAGCAGCGGGGTGCCCAGGTCGGCGAGGATGCGCGCCGCCTCCGCCGTCATCTCCGGGGAGTAGGACGAGATGCCCACGTACAGCGCCCGGCCGGACTGCACCGCCGTGTGCAGCGCGCCCATCGTCTCCTCGAGCGGCGTGGTCGGGTCGGGTCGGTGGCTGTAGAAGACGTCGACGTACTCCAGCCCCATCCGCTGCAGTGACTGGTCGAGGCTGGCCAGCACGTACTTGCGCCCGCCCCCGCCCTGGCCGTAGGGACCGGGCCACATGTCCCAGCCGGCCTTCGAGGAGATCACCAGCTCGTCGCGGTGGGCGCGGAAGTCGTCGGCCAGGTGCCGGCCGAAGTTGGTCTCCGCCGAGCCGTAGGGCGGGCCGTAGTTGTTGGCCAGGTCGAAGTGCGTCACGCCCAGGTCGAAGGCCCGGCGGAGGACCTCGCGCTGGCGGTCGAAGGGGACGTCGTCGCCGAAGTTGTGCCAGAGGCCGAGGCTGACGGCGGGGAGGTCGAGACCGCTGCGCCCGGTGCGCCGGTAGGGCATCGAGTCGTAGCGGGTGCTGGCTGCGCGGTAGGACATGCCCCCGATCGTGCCGGGTGGCTCAGTCGGCCCGGGCCGCGGCCTCCGCCCGGTCGGCGTTGCCCAGCCGGGAGTGCCGGTGGCCGTAGAAGGCGTAGACCAGCAGGCCGAGGGCCATCCAGGCCAGGAACCGCAGCCAGGTCTCCACCTCGAGGTTCAGCATCAGGTACAGGCAGGCCAGGGCGGACAGCACCGGCACGACCGGGGAGAACGGGACCTTGAACGCCCGCGGCAGGTCCGGCCGGGTGCGGCGCAGCACCGGGACGGCGAGCGACACCAGCACGAAGGCGAACAGGGTGCCGATGCTGACCAGGTTGGCGAGGCTCTCCAGCGGGACGAAGGTGGCGGTGACCAGGACGAGCGCCGCGTAGAGCAGCGTCATCCGCACCGGGGTGCCGGTGCGCGGGCTGACCTTGGCGATCGACTGGGGGAGCAGGCCGTCGCGGCCCATGGCGAAGCCGATCCGGCTGACGGTGACCAGGTCGACGAGGATCACCGAGGTCAGGCCGGCGACCGCGGCGATGGAGATCAGCGACGACGCCCAGCCCAGCCCGACCTGGTCGAACGCGTCTGCGATCGGGGCGCCGGCGTCGATGTCGGTGTACTTGACCATCCCGACCACGACGAACGCGACGCCGATGTAGAGCGCGGTGGCCACGCCGAGGGTGCCGAGCAGCCCGAGCGGGATGTCCCGGGAGGGCTTACGGGTCTCCTCCGAGAGGTTCGCCACCGCCTCGAAGCCGGTGTAGGCGAAGAAGACGACCGCGGCGGCGGTGAGCACCCCGCCGATGCCGAAGGTGGCCGGCTCCAGCCCGGCGATCACCGAGATGAGCGGCCGGGTGAGCCCGCTGGCCCCCTCCGACGGCTCGCCCGCCGGGACGAACGGGGTGAGGTTCGCGCCCTTGACGAACCAGATGCCGGCGACGACGACGAACACGCAGATCGCGACCTTGACGACCACCAGCACGTTGGTGACCCGGGCCGACTCCTTGATGCCCAGGACGGCGACCACGGTCAGCACGACGACGATGAACGCCGCACCGACGTTGACCGTGGCGTCCTCGCCGAACAGCGAGGGCGGCAGGTCCAGCAGGTTGCCGATGTAGGCCGACCAGCCGCGGGCGACCACCGCGGCGCCGAAGGCGAACTCCAGGAACAGGTCCCAGCCGATGACCCAGGCCAGCAGCTCGCCGGCGGTGGCGTAGGCGTAGGAGTAGGCGCTGCCCGCCGTCGGCACGCTGGAGGCGAGCTCGGAGTAGCAGAGCGCCGCCAGCAGGGCGACCACGCCGGCGATGGCGAAGGAGATGACGACGGCGGGGCCGGCGGTGTCCCGGGCCTGGATGCCGGTCAGGGTGAAGATGCCGGTGCCGATCACCACGCCGATGCCGAACCCGATCAGGTGCCGGGCGGTCAGCCGCTTGCGCAGGTGGCCGACGTCCCCGCCGCCGGTGTCGTCGTCCCCGCCCACGTCGGACTGGATGGCCTCGAGGGACTTGGTCCGGAAGAGCTGCACCGGGACACGCTAGGTCGAGATCACCGTCGCCGCGCGCCGGGGGCCGGAGCCCAGTGCCCCGGCCGCTCGAGCGCGGCCGGGAGGGACGTCGACGGATCGCCGACGGCCGCGGTGAGCTGCGGCTGGGTGAGGAAGAGCGCGCCGGTGAGGTCCGCGCCGCGCAGGTCGGCGGCCCGCAGGTCGGCGCCGAGCAGGTCGGCCCGGCGCAGGTCGGCGCCGCGCAGGTCCGCCCCGATCAGGTAGGCCCCGCGCAGGCTGGCGCCGCGCAGGGCCGCGCCCCGCAGCGCGGCACCGACCAGGTCGGCGCCGCGCCGGTCACGGGCCCGGCCGGGGACGTCCCGGCGGACGGCCTCGCTCACCCGGCCCAGCAGGTCGCCCACCTCGCGGCGGTGGGCCCCGGCGTCCAGCGCGGCCAGCTCGTCGGCGCGGCCGGCGGCGAGCGCCTCGACGGCGGCCAGCCGCTGCTCGACCTCGTCGCGCAGCGGGCCGGGGGCGACGAGGGTGCGCGCCTCGCGGAGGTGCCAGAGCAGCTCGGTCAGCTGCCGCATCACCGGGAAGACGGCGGACATCGCCGAGGCCGTCGCCGGGTCGTCGCGCCAGTCGGCGCCGCCGAAGACGTCCTGGGTGACCCGCTGGCCGGCCCCGAGGCAGTCGAACACCACGCAGCCGGGGAAGCCGCGTTCCCGGAGCTGGCCGTGGACCCCGCACCGGGAGTCCGGCAGCAGGTTGACGCACGGGGTGCCGGCGGGCTTGTCGATCGCGAAGTCGGCCGAGGCGGCGAAGGCCGGCACGACGCAGCAGAGCCCGACGCACCGACCGCAGTCGGCGGTGAGGTCCTGCCGGGCCGCGGTCAGCTCGTCGGGGGGCACCTGGGCAGTCTGCCCCCCGGCGCCGGGCTCAGCCGACGCGGCAGACGCAGCCGCGGCCCTCGCTGCCGGCGGCCGCGGTGGCCAGGCAGTACCGGGCGCCGATCGGGTCGTGCGCGGTCATCGGGTGCGGGCAGGCGGGGCACCGCTCCTCGGCGCCGACGGCGTGCGCGGGAGCGGTGCCGGGAACGGTGCCGGGGGAGTACGTGGGAGCGGTCATGGCGGAGGCCTGTCTCCGCCGACGGCGCGGCGGGGGGAGAGGGCCCCGTCGCCGACGGTCGTCGGGACGGGCGCGTGCGGACCGTGACCTCGACGCTACGCCGCTGCGGGCCGGCGCGGCGTAGCGTCCGGCCCCTGGGGCCTCGGAGCCCCGGACGAGGGAGTCGTCATGGTCGACAAGAACGCGTCCAAGAAGTCCGGGTCGAGCATCAAGGAGAAGCGCGCCGAGAAGAAGGCGGCGGCGCAGACCACTTCCGGCATGGAGAAGCTGACCCACCCCACCAAGCACTGACCTGCCGTCCGGGCCCGGCGAGGGCCCGGACGGTCAGGCCTGCTGCGCGACCAGGTCGCGGAGGGCGGCGACGACCATCCGGTGGTCCTCCACCTGCGGCAGCCCGGACACCACGACGACGCCGACCGGGCCGACGTCGCGGACCAGCAGCGGGAAGCCGCCACCGTGCGCGGCGTACAGCTCCGGGTCCAGCCCGGACCCCTCCTCGAACGTCGTCCCCATCTCCCGGAAGCGCTGGCCCACGGCCAGCGAGCTGTGCCCGAACCGGTGCACCGTGCGGGCCTTGCGGGCGATCCACTGGTCGTTGTCCGGGGTCGCCCCGGTCAGCGCGGCGTGGAAGAGCTGGTGGGAGTTCCGGGACACCTCGACGGCGATGGGCAGCTGCTCGGCCTGCCCGCGGGCGACGAGCGCGGAGCCCAGGGCCCACGCGTCGTCGTTGGTGAACCGGGTCAGCTGCAGCTCCGCCTCCTCGGCGGCGAGCTCGGCGAGTGCGGGGAAGTCGCTCATGGTCAGACCTCGGTGACGTCGAAGGTGCGGGTGGGGGTGACGTACTCGTCCTGGGCGGCGACCAGCAGGATCTCGCGGGACCCCGCCTCCGCCGTCATCCGCAGCAGCCCGAAGACCGACGCGGCGGCCCGGCCGAGCGCCTCGCCGGCCGAGCGGGTGGCCAGCCAGTGCGCCAGGAACAGCGCGGCGATCGCGTCGCCGGCGCCGTTGACCGACACGTCCAGCCGCGGGGTCCGCACCCGGAAGTGCCGGCCGCCCTCGGAGGCGAGCAGGTCGACGGCGTCCTCGGGGGTGTCGTCGGTGACCAGCGAGGTGGTGAGCACCACCCGCGGGCCCAGCGCCTGCACCGCGGCCACGGCGTCCTGCACGGAGCCCAGGGAGCCGGTGCGCTGCCCGGCGAGCAGGTCCAGCTCGAAGTGGTTGGGCGTCACCAGGTCCGCGGCGGGGACGGCGACCTCGCGCAGGAACTCCGGGATGCCGGGCCGCACGAACACCCCGCGGCCGACGTCGCCGATCACCGGGTCGCAGCACCACACCGCGGCCGGGTTGGCGGCGCGCACCTTCGCGACCGAGCCGAGGACGGCGTGGCCGATGTCGGCCGAGCCCAGGTAGCCGGACAGGACGGCGTCGCAGCTGCCCAGCACGCCGCGGTCCTCGATCCCGGCGACGACCTCCTCGACGGCCTGCCCGTCGAAGACCCGGCCGGTCCAGTCGCCGTAGCCGGTGTGGTTGGAGAACTGCACGGTGTGCACCGGCCACACCTCGACGCCCAGCCGCTGCAGCGGGAAGACCGCCGAGGCGTTGCCGGCGTGCCCGTAGGCCACGTGCGACTGGATGGACAGGACGTTCACCATGCCGAGGAAGATCGCACACCCGGCCCCGGGGGCTCAGCCGCGGGGCTGGACCTCGCCCATCGGGCCCCAGCCGGCGAGGTCGGGGGAGTCGACGTACATGATCGACGGGGTCGCCGAGACCCAGTCCGGCATCTCGCCGATCGCCTTCCGGAAGTGCTCGGAGGCGGTGTGCACGGAGCCGGCCTCGGCGTCGGCGAAGCCCTCCACCAGCACCCAGGTGTGCGGCTCCTCGACACTGCGGGACCACTCGAAGAAGACGTTGCCCGGCTCCGCCCGGACGGCCTCGGTGAACTCGCGGACGAGCTCGGGCCACCGGTCGTCGAACTCGGGTCGGACGGGCCACTTCACGACGATGAGGATCACCCGGCCAGCCTAGGGTCGGTGCGCTGTGCGGGCCGCAGCCACCTGCGGGCCGGCCGCGACCAGCCACTCGTCGAGCGGGCCGGGGGAGTCCCAGGCCTTGTCGAGCAGGTACAGGCCCCGCGTCGGGGTGGTGGCGCCCAGCTCGACCAGCACCGGCTTGAGCAGCAGGTCCGGTGCCAGCGCGTGGCCGGGCCCGCCGCCGAGCAACAGCGGGACGGCGACCACCCCGGCCAGGTCGCCGGTGCCCACCTGGTCCAAGAAGAGCTTGAGCAGCCCGGTGTAGGTGGCCTTGTAGGTCGGGCTGGCGACGACGGCGACCTCGGCCTCGCGCAGCGCGGTGACCGCGTCGGCGACGGCCGGGTCGCCCCAGCCGAGCAGGCCGGCGCCGAGGTCGATGACGTCGACGACCCGGTCCGGCGGGGCGCCGGTCAGCCGCTCCACGACGAGCTCGGCGGCCGACCGGGTGCGCGAGCGGGGCTTGGGGTTGCCGACGACGGCGATGGTGCTCACGGCTCAAATGACACCATGTCGATCGGGTTTGACGGCATGAGGGCCTGCGTGCCAGGCTCACGGCAGGTCATGAGCGCCAGCGCGAAGCCCCGGCTCGCTGGCCGGCAACCCTCCTCCGCGACGGGGTGCCCCGGGTGACGACCTGGCGGCTGCAGCCCCGCAGCCGCAAAGCGCGGACCCGTGCCCGGGTCCCCGGCCCCCTGGAGCACGTCCATGTCCGCTGCCCTGCTCTGTCCGCCCGCCCCGGCCGCCGCGTGCGCGGGCGAGGTCCCGCTGCTGCCGGTCGTCGGCGCCGACACCCGGGTGCCGCTGGTGCCCGGTGGCACGACCCGCTACGTCGACCTGGACTCCGCCGCCAGCAGCCGCGCGCTGGAGTCCGTCGCCGCCCGGGTGGCCGAGGCGCTGCCGCTGTACGCCAGCGTGCACCGCGGCGCCGGGTACCTCTCGCAGGTGTCGACGGCGGCCTACGAGGACGCCCGGGAGACCGTCGCGCGCTTCGTCGGCGCCCGGACCGACGACGTCTGCGTGCTCGTCCGGCACACCACCGACGCGCTGAACCTGCTCGCCGGGTGCGTGCCCGACGGCGAGGCGGTGCTGGTCCTGGACTGCGAGCACCACGCCGATCTGCTGCCGTGGCAGCGCCGCGGCCCGCTGACCGTGCTGCCCACCGCCGCCAGCGTGGTCGAGACGCTGCGCGCCCTGGGTGCCGCGCTCGCCGCGGCGCCGTACGCCCTGGTCGCCGTCACCGGTGCCTCCAACGTCACCGGCGAGTCGCTGCCGCTGGACGAGGTCGTCGCGCTGGCGCACGCGGCCGGTGCCCGGGTGCTCGTCGACGGGGCGCAGCTGGTGCCGCACCGCCGGTTCTCGCTGGCCGGCTCCGGCGCGGACTACGTCGCCTTCTCCGGGCACAAGGCCTACGCGCCGTTCGGCTCGGGCGCGCTGGTCGGCCGCCGGGACTGGCTGGACGCCGCGCCGGCGTACCTGGCCGGCGGGGGCGCGGTGCAGCAGGTGTCGGTGGAGGAGACCTCCTGGGCCGCGGCACCGCACCGGCACGAGGGCGGGTCGCCCAACGTCCTCGGCGCCGTCGCGCTGGCCGCGGCGTGCGACGCGCTGGCCGGCCTCGCCGCCGAGGACCTCGCGGCGCACGAGCGGGCGCTGCGCGAGCGGCTGGTCGACGGCCTCGGGGCGCTGCCCGGGGTGCGGGTGCTGCGGATCTGGGCCGACTCCACGGACCCCACCGGCGTCGTCTCGTTCACCGTGGCCGGCGCCGACCCGGGGCTGGTGGCCGCCTACCTGTCCGCCGAGCACGGCATCGGCGTCCGCGACGGGCGGTTCTGCGCGCACCCGCTGCTGGCCCGGCTGGGCGTGCCCGAGGGTGCGCTCCGGGCCAGCGTCGGGGTGGGCAGCACGCTCGCCGACGTCGACCGGCTGCTCGCCGCGCTGGACGCCTTCCTCTCCGCGGGGCCGCGGGTGGCCTACGCGCCGGTGGACGGGCGCTGGCAGCCGGTCGACGACCCGCGGCCGCTGCCCGGCGACGCCGCCCGGGGCGCCGGGTGCGCGCCGGCCCGGCGGTGAGGAGCTCAGTGCGGCAGCAGGACCGTGCGCAGCTCGTGGGCGCCGTCGGGGCGGGTGGCCTCGTAGTACCAGCGGGCACCGCCGCCGGGCAGCGCGACGACGTCGGCGTACCGCAGGCCGCCGGGCGGGTGCGGGCTCTGCAGCAGCGGACCGGCCGGGTCGGCGGTGAAGAAGCCCGCGCCGTCCCGGACCGCGAGACCGGTGCGCTCCTCCCAGTTCTCCCCGGCCGTGGCCCGGCCGTCGTACAGCGCCCAGCTGCGGTCGCCGTCCAGCACCACGGTGGCGAACCGGACGCCGCGGACGTCCCAGCTGCCCGGGGTGCCGGCCAGCGCGGTGCCCTGCCAGGTCCAGTCGACACCGTCGGGGCTGGTGGCGTGCTCGGTGGTCATCCGGTCGGTGGCGTCGGGGTCGTCGAGGGGGTGCACCGACGCCCACAGGTGCCAGCGGTCGCCGTCGTGCCGGAGCACCGGGTCCTTGACCGCGGCCGCGGCGCTGCCGGGCAGGACGGTGCGCGGGCTGGCGGTGGCCAGGCCGGCGACCGTGCCGGCCTCCAGCAGGTCGACCCGCCAGTGCTTGGTGCCCGGGGTGGCGCAGCTGACGTAGAGCCGCCAGCGCCCGTCGGGGGTGTGCACCAGCGCGGGACGCTCCAGCGACTCCGCGCCGAACGCGTCCTTGCCCACGGCGACGACCGGCTCGAAGCGGACCCCGTCGTCGGAGCGGGCCACCACGTTGGCGAAGCCGCGGCCCTCGCCGACCGGACGGCGCAGCCGGTAGGCCAGCCAGAAGACGCCGTCGACGAGCTGGGCGGAGGGCCCGCCGGCCCAGGAACCCGGCCGCGGGTCCTCCGGCTCGAGCACCACCTGCGCCTCGGACCAGAAGGGACCGGGCTGCGGCGGCTGGGGGAGGGGCACCGGGTCAGTCTGCACACCCGTCCGACGCCGCCGGAGGACCCCCGTTGAGCCTGCCCCAGTTCGTCATCGCCGGTGCGCCGAAGGCCGGGACCACCGCGCTGCACGCCGCGCTGGCCACCCACCCGGGGCTGTACCTGTCGCCGGTGAAGGAGCCGAAGTACTACCTGACCGACGGGCGGCCCCCGCCGCGCAGCGGTCAGCGGGGCCCCGGCGACGCGCACAGCGCCCGGGAGTGGGTCTGGCGCCGCGCGGACTACCTCGCGCTGTTCGCCGGCGCCCCTGCCGGCACCGTGCGCGGGGAGAGCACGCCGTTCTACCTCTACGACCGTGCGGCGCAGCGGCGGCTGGTGGCCGACGTCCCGGACGTCAAGGTGGTCGTGGTGGTCCGCGACCCGGTCGACCGGGCGTACTCGAACTGGGCGCACCTGCGGGCCGACGGGCTGGAGCCGGAGGCGGACTTCCTGACCGCGGTGCGGGCCGAGGAGCGCCGGGTCGCGGCGGGGTGGGCGCCGTTCTGGCACTACCGCGGGCTCGGCACGTACGGCGCCCAGCTGCGCGACCTGCGCCGCCTGGTGCCTGCCGAGCAGGTGTTCGTGCTCCGGTACCGGCAGCTGGTGGACACCCCGGCGGAGACGCTGGACCGGGTGGGCGAGTTCCTCGGGGTGGCGACCGGGGTGGCGCACACGGCGGCGCCGGAGAACGTCAAGCCCTTCGTCGCCGACACTCCGCGGTACCGGCTGATCGCCCGGGTCACCCGCGCAGGAGCGGCGCTCGGCGCGTTCGCCCCGCCGCAGGTGTGGCGGCAGGCCAGCCGGCCGCTGATCGCCGCGCTGCACGCCGGCCGGGCGCCCCGGCCGACCTTGCCGGTGGAGGTGCGGCGGGAGGTCCTCGACCCGCTGCTGCCGGACATCGAGCTGCTGGAGGAGCTGACCGGTGAGTCCTTCGCCGACTGGAAGGGCGACACCGGGCGGGGTGACTTCCGCTCCCGCAGCGCGGCCCGCACCTGATCCGCACCACCCCACCGAGAAGAGGACCGCATGACCGTGACCGACGAACTGCTCGAGGCGAACGCGCGCTACGCCGAGACCTTCGACGGACCGCTCCCGCTGCCGCCGGCGCGGCACGTCGCCGTCCTGGCCTGCATGGACGCCCGGCTGGACGTGTACCGCGCGCTCGGCCTCGCCGAGGGCGACGCGCACGTGATCCGCAACGCCGGCGGGGTGGTGACCGCCGACGAGATCCGCTCGCTGGCGATCAGCCAGCGGCTGCTGGGCACCACGGAGATCGTGCTGGTGCACCACACCGACTGCGGGATGCTGACCTTCGGCGACGAGGACTTCCGCTCCGGCATCGAGGCCGAGGTGGGGCAGCGGCCGGAGTGGCACTCGGAGGCGTTCGCCGACCTCGAGGACGACGTCCGTGCCTCCCGCAGGCGCATCCTGGACAGCCCGTACATCCCGATCAAGGACAGCGTCCGGGGCTTCGTCTTCGACGTCGCCACCGGCCGGCTCAGTGAGGTGGCCTGACCCATGACGATCCTCGACATCGACACGTTCGCCCAGGAGTGGGCGGCGTGGCACGAGCACCACGAGACGGTGCGTGCCGACCCGCACGGCTTCCTCGCGATCACCGGCCTGCACTGGCTGACCGCGGAGCCGCAGCGGGTGCCCGGGGCGCCGGGTGAGTGGTGGACCGGCCCGGACGGCGTGGTCGTGCGGCTCGCCGAGGACGAGTCGCTCCTCGTCGACGGGCAGCCAGTGCACGGTGAGCACTCGTTCGGCGTGCTGCCCGAGCGCGGCGGGGTGAGCCCGGTCGCCGGGGACGCGGTGATCGAGGTGGCCAGGCGCGGCGGCTCGGACGTCGTCCGGCCGCGGCACCCGGACTCGCCGGTGCTGGCCGCCTACCCCGGCACGCCGGCCTACGAGCCCGACCCGCGCTGGCAGCTCACCGGCACCTACGTCCCGTTCGACGAGCCGCGGCCGACCACCGTGGGCGCGGTCGTCGAGGGCCTGCAGCACGTCTACGACGCCCCGGGGCGGATCGAGTTCGAGCTCGACGGGCAGGCGCTGTCGCTGACCGCCTTCAACGGTGCCACCGAGGGCAGCCTGTTCGTGCTCTTCACCGACCAGACCTCGGGTGTCACCACCTACGCGGCCAACCGGTCGCTCAAGGTCGACGCCCCGGCGGCCGACGGCACCGTGGTCCTGGACTTCAACCGGGCCACCAACCTGCCGTGCGCCTACACCGAGTTCGCCACCTGCCCGCTGCCGCCGGAGGGGAACCACCTGCCGGTCGCGGTCGAGGCGGGGGAGAAGAAGCCGGTCGGCTGACCGCGGAGTCATCAGAACGGCGGCGGGTCGTCGACCGGGGGATCCACCCCGGGTGGCGGCCCGTCGCCGTGTCCGGGTGACGGGTCGTCGTCGGTGAGGCCGGCCGGTCGGGTGACGAGCACCTGGCCGGTGGGGGTGGTGAACCGCAGGGCGCCGTCGGCCAGAGCGTGCAGCTGCCAGCCGGGCGCCTGGTGCACGAGCCGGTGGTGGTGGCGGCACAGGCAGCAGAGGTTCTCCGCCGAGGTGTCGCCGAGCGGCCAGCGGGTGAGGTGGTGCTGGTCGCAGCCCCGCCCGGGACGACGGCAGCCGGGGAACCGGCAGCGGCGATCGCGGAGCCGGACGTGCCGGCGCAGGGCGTCGGTGGGGGTGTAGCGGTCGGTGGCTGGCGGCGGACCGAGCGCCTGGCCGGCGCGCAGCCCGGCGGCGTCGGTCAACGCGAGCAGCTGGCCGGTGAGCTCGTCGACCACGGCGACGTGCGGCCGGTGGGCCAACGCGGTGCCGCGGAGCGTGCGGACGTCGAGCAGATCGGTGAGCCCGGCCGCGACGGCCTCTGGGGCCTGAGCTGCCTCGCTCGGCTCGGTGGGCTCGCTCGGCTCGGCGGGCTCGGCGGCGTCCGCGTCGGCGGGTGCCTCGGCTTCCTCGGCAGGTCCTGCGGCCAGAGTGGGCAGCAGACCCAGCGCGCGGGCGAGGGCGCGGACGGCCTCAGCAGGTACGACCTCCCCGGCGATCTCACCGGGGTCGTCACCGCCGAGCAGCGTGCGGACCGTGGCGACGATGGTCAGCTGCGCCTGCACCGGGGCCAGCCCGTGGTCGCCGGGCCGCAGCACCAGGTCGACGAGGCAGTCGGCCATGCGCTGCTGCCGGGTGCGGGGGTCGCCGGGTGCCTTCGCGGCGTCGGCGTACTGCCGCAGCGCGTCCTGCACCGCGCGCAGCACGGGCAGCGGCATGTCGGTCAGGGACAGGGTGCCCAGCCCGTCGCCGGTGGGGTACAGCTGGATGCCGCGCTCGCGCAGGGCGGTCTCGACCCGGCGGCTGATGGCCTGACCGTCGAGTCGTTGCACCACCCGGTGTGCGGCAGCGCGCAGCTGGGTGGGGGTCTTGTGCCCGAGCCGGGCCAGCACGAGCGCCTCCGCCTCGGCCCGGTGCTCGTCGTCGAGGGGAGCGACCACCTGGCACAGGGCGGCGGCGTGCTCCCAGGTGAGCTCCCCGGCGGCCAGTGCGTCGAGGGTGGCGGGCAGCCGGTCGACCAGCTGCAGCGACTGGACCATCCACGCCTGAGCCCTGTGGGAGGTGATGGACAGGGCGGTGGCGACCTCGTCGACGGCCCACTCGCTGACGGTGGCCATGATCGACGGCCGAGCCGCGCGGGTGGCAGCCGCTGCGGCGCCGATCTCGGCGTCCGGGCGGTCGTTCGAGGAGGGGCGGGACCGGCAGAAGTCGACGAGCCAGCGGGCGCGCATGGCCTCCGCCGCTCCGATCGCCCGCTGCTCCTCGCGCAGCAGGTCGAGCAGCAGCCCGCCGTCCCCCAGCGACTCCCGCAGCGAGGTGAAGAGCTCGTCCGGCCAGCCCTCTCCCGCAGTGGGGGCGGGTGCTGCGTCGGGGTCGAGGACGGCATCCTGGTCCAGGACGACGTCGTCCTCGACCCCCTCCTCGGGAGGTTCGCACACCCCTCCGGGACCCAGCTCGGTGACGTACACGTAGTCGAACACGTGTTCGATGATAGCGGTCGCGCAAGCGTCTGACCAGCGAAGATAAGTCCCTGTGGACAACTCGTCACGGCCCACGACGCCTGGCGGCCGCCCGGCCCGAGCCGCCAGGGGAGGCAGCACGGGCCGGGACGTGCGTGGTCAAGCGCCGACGGTCAGGACGCCACCTGCGGGTTGACCACCGGGGCGTCGACGGCCTCGTCCGAGAGCCCCCAGTGCTCGAGCGTCTCGGTGTAGCTGCCGTCGTCGAATGCGTGCTGCAGGCCGGCCTCGACGGCGTCGACCAGCCCGTTGCCCTTGAGCGTGGTGGCGGCGACGTAGGTGGTGTTCGGCCAGCCGGCGTTCACCGTGCCGACGACCGCCACCTGGCCCTTGCTCTGCTGGTAGACCGCGTTCGGGTTCGGCCCCAGGTAGGCGTCGACCCGGCCGGACTTGATGGCCAGCAGCGCGTCGGCGGCGTTGGCGTAGTAGTCCAGCGTCGCGGGCTCCAGGCCGGCCGCCTCGTTGGCCTTGTTCCAGTCGAGCAGGATCCGCTCCTGGTTGGTGCCCGAGCCGACGGCGAGCGTCAGGCCGGCGACGTCCTTCGCCTCGGCGATGGACAGGTCGCTGTCCGGGGCGGCGGTGAACGCCATGATCCCCTGCCGGTAGGTGGCGAAGTCGAACAGCTGCAGCCGCTCGGCGTTGACGCCGACGTTGCTGAACACCGCCTCGACGTCACCGCTCTGCACCGACAGCGGCCACTGCTCCCAGGAGATGTTGCGGACGTCGAGCTCCAGGCCCAGGGACTCGGCGACCAGCGAGGCGATGTCGACCTCGCTGCCGACCACGGTGCTGTTGTCGTCGGCGAGGAAGGCCAGCGGCGGGTCGCCGGCGCCGACGATGCCGACGGTCAGCTTGCCGTCCGCGGCGATCGGGGCGGGGACGAGCGCCGCGGCGTCCGGGTCCTCGTCGGTGCTGACCCGGTCGGCCTGCTCGGGGCTCGTGTCGACGACGAGTGCCTGGCTGGCGCCGGCGGCACCGGTGTCGGCCTGCTGCTCGGCCTCGATGTCGGCGGAGCTGCTGCACGCCGACAGCAGCAGCGCGGCGGCCACGGGCAGGACGGCGAGGGTGGTGCGGGCGCGCGACATGGGGGTACCTCTCGATCAGGTTGGGGGGGCTCAGGAACCGAGGCCGGGCGGGTTGGTCAGTGACTGGTCGACCGCCTCGGCGCCCAGGCCCCAGCGGTCGAGGACCTCGGCGTAGCTGCCGTCGGCGATGGCGCCGTTGATCGCGGCGGTGAAGGCCTCCGCCAGCCCGTTGCCCTTGGCCGTCGCGACGGCGATGTTCGCGGTGTCCGGCCAGCCGCCGTTGACCGTGCCGGCGACCGCGACGTCGTCCGGGCTGGTCGCCGCGCTGTAGGCGGCGGTCGCGTTGGGGCCGACGTAGGTGTCCAGCCGCCCGGACTGCAGGGCGAGGACCGCGTCGTTGTAGGACTCGTAGTAGTCGATCGTCACCGGTTCGAGGCCGGCGTCGGTGTTCTCTCGGTCCCAGGCCAGCAGGATCTGCTCCTGGTTGGTGCCCGAGGAGACCCCGACGGTGAGCCCGGCGATGTCGGCCGCCTCGTCGATCTCCAGGTCGCTGCCGGCCTGGACCAGCCAGCCGAGCTGGTCGACACGGTAGGAGGAGAAGTCGAACAGCTGCTTGCGCTCCTCGGTCACCGTGACGTTGGAGATGGTGGCGTCGACCTCGCCGGACTGGGTGGCCAGCGGCCAGTTCGACCAGTCGTTGACGACCAGTTCCAGGTCGAGCCCGAGGGCGTCGGCGACCAGCGTGGCGATGTCGGTCTCGCTGCCGATCACCGTGCTGTTGTCGTCGGCGTAGAAGGCCAGCGGGACGGCGCCCTGGGTGACCGAGACCCGCAGCGTCCCGTCCGGGAACGCGCCGGCCGGCAGCAGGTCGACGGCGTCCTGGTTCAGCTCGGTGTGCACCCGGTCCTGGTCGGGGCCGGTGTCCACCACCAGGGCGCCGGCGGGCTCGTCGGCCGCGGCGCTCTCGATCTCGGTCGAGCTGGTGCACGCCCCGAGGGCCAGCGCGGACACAGCGGCCAGGACGGCGACGAGCGGGGCTCGTCGGGTACGTGCGGTCATGGGGTTCCTTCTCCTGTGAGGGGCGCACGGGCGCGCGCCATCGCCGGGCGGCGCAGGTGCGCCGTCCGAGACCGGTGGGGGGTGGGGCTTCTAGAGGACTCGCGCGAGGAAGGCGCGGGTGCGGTCGTGCTGCGGGGCGTCGAGCACCTGCTCGGGCGGGCCCTGCTCGACCACCCGGCCGTCGTCCATGAAGACGACCTGGTCGGCCACCCGGCGGGCGAAGCCGATCTCGTGGGTGACGACGATCATCGTGGTGCCGGTGCTCGCGAGGCCCTCGATCACCGAGAGCACCTCGCCGACCAGCTCCGGGTCCAGCGCCGACGTCGGCTCGTCGAACAGCAGGACGGCGGGGCGCATGGCCAGCGCCCGGGCGATGGCGACCCGCTGCTGCTGCCCGCCGGACAGCTGCCGGGGGTAGGCCTTCTCCCGGTCGCCGAGCCCGACCCGGGCCAGCAGCTCGCGGGCCTCGGCCTCCACCTCGCGGCGCTCGCGGCCCTGGGCGGACACCGGCGCCTCGACCACGTTCTCCAGCGCCGTGAGGTGCGGGAACAGGTTGAACGACTGGAAGACGAAGCCGAAGCGGGTGCGCTGCCGCAGCACGTCCTTCTCGTGCAGCTCGTGCAGCCTGTCGCCCTTGCGGCGGTAGCCCACCAGCTCGCCGTCCAGCGCGATGAAGCCGCGGTCGACCTTCTCCAGGTGGTTGATGCTGCGCAGCAGCGTCGACTTGCCCGAGCCCGACGGGCCGAGGACGACGGTCACCGTGCCCGGCTCGACCACCAGGTCGACGCCGTGCAGCACCTCGGTGCCGGCGTAGGACTTGTGCACGCCGTGCACCTCGACCCGGCCGGGACCGACCCCGACGGCGGTCATCGGGTGGCTCCGCGCGCGGCGCCGAAGCGGGCCAGGACGCCGGTCAGCTCCGCGCGGACCCGCTGCAGGGGTGTCGGCGGCAGCGTGCGCACCGCGCCCCGGGCGTAGTGCCGTTCCACGTAGTACTGGACGACGGTGACCACCGTGGTGAGCACGACGTACCAGATCGCGGCCACGACGAGCATCGGCAGCACCCGCTGGGTCCGGCCGTAGATGACGCTCACCGTGTAGAACAGCTCGCCCAGCGCCAGCACGTAGACGATCGAGGTGCCCTTGAACAGGCCGATCACCTCGTTGACCGCCGTCGGCACGATGGTGCGCATCGCCTGCGGCAGCACGATCCGGGTGGTCTGCCGGCGCCGCGGGATGCCCAGCGACGCGGCCGCCTCGTGCTGGCCCTGGTCGACCGAGAGGATGCCGGCCCGGACGATCTCCGCCGAGTAGGCGGCCTGGTGCAGGCCCAGCCCGAGCACCGCGGCGCCGAACTTGTCGATCAGCGAGAGGGTCTGCACGCTGGCGAAGGACGGGCCGAACGGGATGCCGACGTCCAGGTGCTGGTAGAGGTAGGCGAGGTTGTACCAGAGCAGCAGCTGGAGGATCAGCGGCACCGAGCGGAACACCCAGGTGTAGCCCCAGCTCACCGCCTGCAGCAGCGGCGAGCGGCTCAGCCGCATCAGCGCCAGCACCGTGCCCAGCGCGAAGCCGAGCACCGCGGTGATCGCGGTCAGCTCGATCGTGGTGAGCACGCCGCGGACGATCGACTCCTCGGTGAGGTAGGCGCCGACGACGTCCCACTCCCACCGCGGGTTCGTGATCAGGCTGTTGACCACCATCGCGAGCAGGACGGCGACGACGGCGGTCGCGACCCAGCGGCCGGGGTGCCGGGCCGGCACCACCCGCAGCTGGTCGTAGGGGGTGCCCGAGCTGGTGACGGGCCGGGTGTCGAGCGTGGTCACGGGAGGTCCTTCTCGAAGGCGTAGAGGCGCTGCTCGACCGGCAGCGCGCGCAGCGCGTCGGTGTCGGTGGGGCGGGGGACGGCCGGGTCGAACAGCGGTGCCCAGCCGGCGGCGAGGTACAGGTCGCGCGCTTCCGGCTGGCGCGGTCCGGTGGTCAGGTACATCCGGGCGTAACCGGCCGCGGCGGCCCCCTGCTCGAGCAGCGCGAGCACCCGGCGGGCCAGCCCGCGGCGGCGGTGCGACCCGGCGGTCCACATCCGCTTCACCTCGGCGGCGCCCGACGGGTGCCGCATGAACGCGCCGCCGGCGACCGCGACGCCGTCCTCGACCAGCAGCAGGAACTCGCCGTCCGGCGGCAGGAACGCCGCGGCCGGGTAGCGGGTCAGCTCCTCGGACGCGCCGCCGAACAGGTCGCCGTAGCGGGTGTCGTACTCGACGGCGAGGTCGGCGAACAGCGGCGCGGCCAGCGGGTCGTCGAGGTGCACGCGCACCACCTGGAGGGCGTGCGGGGACAGGGACGTGGACATGCGGGAGGAGCTCCTGTGCGGAGGCGCGCGCCGACGAGGGCGCGCGGAGGTGGGACGGGAGGGCTGCGGGTCAGCGACAGAGCGCGCTGTCGGTGCGCAGCAGGTCCACGGTCGGCCGGCCGACCAGGTCGGTGGCGGCGGCACGGATGCCGGTCTGTCCCACGGGTGCTGCTCCTCGTTCGTCCCCTCGGGAGGGGAGGCCTCTGCTTGCCGGGCGCGGACGCGCACGGCCAGGTCGTCACCCGGGGCACCCCGTCGCAGGGAGGGTTGCCGGCCAGCGAGCCGGGGCTTGTCGCTGGCGCTCAGGACCTGGCAGGGACGATAGGGGCACACCCGGCGACGCGTCAATTACGATCGACTTGATAGACATTGTGAGCCTCTGCACTCGCCGGAGGGGAACAGCCCGCCCCCCGGACGCGGTTGCGCCAGTCACCCGGACACCGGAAGGAGACGCACGTGCCCCGCACCCCGCTGGTCTGCCGCCGGCACGTCGACCTCCTGCGCACGGCGAGCGCGCAGTGTCAGCGCACGGTCGGAACCCCGCGTCCCTGACCCTCCGCTCCCCGGAGTCCGCATGCCCGCCGCACCCCCGCACACCCCCGCCGGCCCGTCGATCGCCGTGGTCGGCGCCGGCCCCACCGCCATCGGCCTGCTCGAGCGGCTGGTCGCCAGCGCGCCCGAGCTGAGCGGCCCCGGCCGCCTGCAGGTGCACCTCGTCGACCCGCACCCGCCGGGCGGCGGCCGGGTGTGGCGCGCGGCCCAGCCCTCGCTGCTCTGGGCCAACTCGCTGGCCGCCGACGTCACGGTGCTGCCCGACGCGTCGGTGACCGTCGACGGCCCGGTGGGCGAGGGCACCACGCTGTGGCAGTGGGTGGAGGCGGTGGGCCGGCACCTGCCCGAGGGCGACCCGGTGGGTGAGGAAGCGCGGGCGGTGACGCCGACGTCCTTCCCGTCCCGGCCGCTGGTGAACGCCTACCTGGGCTGGGTGCTGGCCGAGGTGGTCGCGGCGGCCCGCCCGTGGGCCGACGTGCACCTGCACGAGGACACCGTGGTCGACGTCCGGGTGCGCGCCGAGGGCGTCGACGTGGAGCTCGCCGACGGTCGGGTGCTCCCCGCCGACCTGGCCGTGCTCGCCCAGGGCCACCTCGACGCGCACGCCACCGCCGCCGAGCGCGCCGTCGCCGAGCGCGCGGCCGGCGCGGGGCTCTGCTACCTCCCGACCGGCTACACCGCCGACCTCGACCTCGACCGGCTCGCGCCGGGGGAGGACGTGCTCGTCCGCGGCGCCGGGCTGGCCTTCATCGACCTCATGGTGCTGCTGACCAGCGGACGCGGCGGCCGCTTCGAGCCGGCGGGCGACGGGCTGCGCTACCTCCCCTCCGGCCAGGAGCCGGTGCTGCACGTCGGGTCCCGGCGCGGCGTGCCCTACCGGGCCAAGCTGGGCTACGTCTGGCCCGGGCCGCCGGTGCCGCTGCGGTTCTTCACCCCCGAGGCGCTGGACGCCGATCGGGAGCTCGACCTGCGCGCCGACCTGGCGCCGGTGATCGCCCGCGAGCTCGGCTGGGCGCACTACACCGAGCTGTTCCGCGCCCACCCCGAGCGCACCGCGCTGCCCTGGGCCGAGTTCGCCGACGCGTACGTGGCCGGGGGAGACCTGACCGCCCTGGTCGCGGCCGCCGTCCCCGACCCGGCCGACCGGTTCGACCTCGCGGCCCGGGACCGGCCGCTGGCCGGGGCCCGGTTCGGTACCGCCGCCGAGCTGCAGGAGGCGGTGCGCGGGCTGGTGCGGGCCGACCTGACCCGCTCGGCGGACCCGGCGCACAGCACCGACGCCGCCGTCTTCACCGCCCTGCTGTTCTGCCACGGCACGATCGCCGGGCTGGTCGCCGCCGGGCGGCTGACGCCGCGGTCGGAGGCCGAGGACGTCGCCGGCTGGTGGATGAACCTGTTCAGCTACCTGGCCAGCGGACCGCCGGCGCCGCGGCTGGCCGAGCTGCTCGCGCTGTCGGAGGCCGGCGTGGTCCGGTTCCTGGGCGCGGACACCCGCTTCGACCTCGACGAGGGCACCGGGGTGTTCACCGCGCGGTCCTCCTCGGTCGACTCCGTGGTCACCGCCCGGGCGATGGTCGAGGCCCGGCTGCCCGCGCCGGCGGTCTCAGCGACCCCGGACCGGCTGGTCAGCTCGCTGGTCACCCGCGGGGTCGCCGCGGAGAAGACCGTGCCGGACGGCACCGGCACCGGCCGGCTGCACGTCGACGCCGAGCAGCGGGTGGTCAGCGCGACCGGGCTGCCGCAGGACCGGCTGTTCGCGGTCGGCTTCTGGACCTCCGGCGCCCAGGTGGCCGCCTTCGCCCGTCCCCGCACCAACGCCCCCTTCTTCCGCCAGAACGACGCCCTCGCCCGCCGGCTGTGGCAGGCCGTCACCGGCCGCGCCGCCGTCGCCGTCGCGGCCTGATCCCCCCGGAGCCCCCCGATGAGCACCCCCTTCCACCTCGCCGTCGCCCTCGACGGCGCCGGCTGGCACCCCGCCGCGTGGCGCGAGCCCGACGCCCGCCCGACCGAGCTGCTCACCCCCCGGTACTGGGTCGACCTGGTGCAGGAGGCCGAGCGCGGCCTGCTCGACCTGGTCACCATCGAGGACGGCCTGTCCCTGCAGTCCACCGACCGCCAGGGCCCGGACGAGCGCACCGACCAGGTGCGCGGCCGGCTGGACGCCGTCCAGGTCGCCGCCCGGGTCGCGCCGCTGACGTCGGCGATCGGGCTGGTGCCGACCGCGATCGCCACCCACACCGAGCCGTTCCACCTGTCCAAGGCGATCGCCACCCTCGACTACGTGAGCACCGGCCGCGCCGGCGTCCGGGTCAAGGTCAGCAGCAGCCCGGCCGAGGCCGCCCACATCGGCCGCCGCGCGGTCCTCGGCACCGACGACCTGTTCGCCGAGGCCGCCGACTGGGTCGAGGTGCTCCGCCGGCTCTGGGACAGCTGGGAGGACGACGCGGAGGTCCGCGACGTCGCCACCGGCCGGTTCGTCGACCGGGAGAAGCTGCACTACATCGACTTCGAGGGCCGGTTCTTCTCGGTGAAGGGCCCCTCGATCACGCCCCGGCCGCCGCAGGGCCAGCCGGTGGTGGCGGCGCTGGCGCACCAGCAGCTGCCGTACGAGTTCGTGGCCGGCAGCACCGACCTGGGGTTCGTCACCCCGACGGACGCCGCCGACGCCGGCCGCATCCTGGGCCTGGTGCGCACCGCCCAGGACGCCGCCGGCCGGGCCGCGGAGACCGTGCACGTGTTCGGCGACCTGGTCGTGTTCCTGGACGACGACGCCGCGACCGCCCGCGCCCGCCGCGACCGGCTCGACGAGCGCGCCAGGGCCGGGTACCGCAGCGATGCCGCCGTCTACGTCGGGACCCCGGCCGGGCTGGCCGACCAGCTCACCGAGTGGGCGCAGGCCGGGCTGACCGGGTTCCGGCTCCGGCCGGCGACCCTGCCGCACGACCTGCGGCAGGTCACCACCGGCCTGGTGCCCGAGCTGCAGCGCCGCGGCCTGTTCCGGACGGCCTACGAGGCGTCCACCCTGCGCGGCCTGCTCGGGCTCCCGCGCCCCGCCAACCGCTACGCCACCGCCTGAGGACGCCGTCATGACCAAGCAGGTCCACCTCGCCGCGCACTTCCCCGGCGTCAACAACACCACCGTGTGGAGCGACCCGGCCGCCGGCAGCCACATCGAGTTCTCCTCGTTCGTCCGCTTCGCCCAGGCCGCCGAGCGCGGGAAGTTCGACTTCCTGTTCCTCGCCGAGGGGCTGCGGCTGCGCGAGCAGAACGGCGCGATCTACGACCTGGACGTCGTCGGCCGCCCGGACACCTTCACCGTGCTCGCGGCGCTGGCCGCGGTCACCGAGCACCTCGGCCTGGCCGGCACGATCAACTCGACGTTCAACGAGCCCTACGAGGTGGCCCGCCAGTTCGCCTCGCTGGACCACCTGTCCGGCGGCCGGGCGGCCTGGAACGTCGTCACCTCCTGGGACGCGTTCACCGGGGAGAACTTCCGCCGCGGCGGCTTCCTGGCCCAGGACCAGCGCTACGAGCGGGCCCGCACCTTCCTGGCCACCGTGCAGGAGCTGCTGGACAGCTGGCGGGGGGACGAGGTCGTCGCCGACCCGGCCAGCGGGGTGTTCCTCGCCGACCCGGCCGCGGGCACCTTCGCGCACACCGACGCGCACTTCGACATCTCCGGCCGCTTCGACGTCCCGCGCAGCCCGCAGGGCCGGCCGGTCGTCTTCCAGGCCGGCGACTCCGAGGAGGGCCGCGAGTTCGCCGCCTCGGCGGCCGACGCGATCTTCAGCCGGCACGGCACCAAGGAGGCCGGCCAGGCCTTCTACGCCGACGTCAAGGGCCGGCTGGCGAAGTACGGCCGGACCCCGGCAGACCTGCTGATCCTCCCGGCCGCCACCTTCGTGATCGGTGAGACCGACGCGGAGGCCGCCGAGCTCGCCGCCGAGGTGCGCCGGCAGCAGGTGTCCGGGCAGACGGCGCTGCGCAAGCTCGAGGAGGTCTGGAACCGGGACCTCTCCGGCTACGACCCCGACGGCCCGCTGCCCGAGGTCGACCCGCTGGTCGGCGAGCACACCGTGGCCCGGGGCCGGGCCAGCGTGCGGATGAACCGCGACCCGCTGGCGGTCGCCAGGGCCTGGCGCGAGCAGGCCGACGCCAAGGGCCTGTCGATCCGCGAGCTGATGATCGAGACCAGCAGCCGGCAGTCGTTCATCGGCAGCCCGACCACCGTCGCCGAGCAGATGATCGACCTGGTGCAGTCCGACGCCAGCGACGGCTTCATCCTGGTCCCGCACATCACCCCCGGCGGCCTGGACCCGGTGGTGGACTCCGTCGTCCCGGTGCTGCAGGAACGCGGGGTCTACCGCACGGAGTACCCGGGGACGACGCTGCGCGACAACCTCGGCCTGCCCCCGCTCGGCGGTGCCGCGTGACCGCCCCGCTCGCCGAGGACTTCCGCGCCGTGATGGCCGGGGTCGCCACCCCGGTCTCGGTCGTCACCACCCTCACCGACGGGCACCCGCACGGGACGACGGTGAGCGCGTTCGCCTCGCTGTCGATGAGCCCGCCGATGGTGCTGGTCAGCCTGGACCGCGGGTCGGAGCTGCTGGCCCGGCTCGACCACGGCAGCGTCTTCGGGGTCAACGTGCTGGCCAGTGACCAGGCGGCGCTCGCGCTGGCGTTCGCCCGCAAGGGCAGCGACAAGTTCACCGGTGTCGACTGGGTGGCGGACGCCGGCGCCCCGCGGCTGACCGGCAGCCCCGGCTGGCTGGCCTGCACGGTGAGCCGGCTGGTCGAGGGCGGGGACCACGTGATCGTGCTCGGCGAGGTGCACCGGGCGGCGACCACCGAGGCGGCGCCGCTGACCTACCACGCACGCACCTTCGGCACCCACGCCCAGGTGGCCTGAGCCGGCTCAGCCGGGGACGTGCGCGTGCGGCGGCCGCTCGGCCACCACACCGGCGTCCGGCCCCGGGAAGACCACGCAGGTGTGGTCCTCGCCCAGCCAGCGGACGACGTAGGGCGGGGAGCCGTCGCCGTGCGGCACCTCGACGATCTCGCCCACCCGTTCGGGCTGGTCGGTGACCCGCCCGTGCACCACCAGCCACTCACCGGTCCGAGCCTGCACGACCACCACTCCCCGGAGCGTCGACGGAGGGTCACCGATGATGCTGGGCCCCCCTGCCGGGGCTGTCCAGGGGTCCGGGCGCGGCGGCTCAGCGACCTCGGGAGGGCAGCAGGCCCTCCTCGTGGTCGAGCTCCCGCTCGAGGATCCGCAGCCCCTCGTCGGGCAGCCGTGCGGCGTCCCGCCAGCGCAGCAGCTCCTCGCGCTGGGCGGCGATGACCGCCCGGCGCAGCCGGAGCGCCGCCTCGTAGGTCGGTGACAGCGGGATGTCGCCGCCCTCCGCGGTCTCGAGCACGTCCAGCCGGTGCCGGTAGCGGTCCAGCCGGTGGGTCAGCTGGGCCCGCAGCGTCGCGATGGCGCGGTCGTCGACGTCGTCGTGCTCCTCGGACTGCATGGTCTCCAGCCGGGCGAGCCCGGCCTCGGCGGCGGCGATCCGGGCCTGGTTGCGCAGCCGGGCCTCGTCGGCCTGGTCGGCCCGGCAGCCCAGCGCCCGGACCAGCGGCGCGAAGGTCAGGCCCTGCCCGACCAGGGTCACCAGCACGGCGAGGAACGCGCAGAACAGCAGCAGGTCGCGGTCGGGGAAGGGCGCCCCGCTGTCGGTGACCAGCGGCAGGGTGAAGATCGCGGCCAGGCTGATCACGCCGCGGGTCCCGGCCCAGCTGAGGACGACGATCTCGCGGACGCTGAGCCGGTCGCTGAACCGCGCGCCGTCGAGGTCCTGGCCGCCCAGCCGGCTGTGCATCGACCGGGGGAGGGACTCGGTGAGCAGCATCCACAGCGGCCGGACCAGCAGCACGCAGCCCACGGTGATGCCCGCGGCGGTCAGGATGGTCGAGGTCTCGTACTGGCCCAACCCGCGGATGACGGTCGGCAGCTGCTGGCCGATCAGCAGGAAGACGATGCCCTCGAGCAGGAAGTCGACCAGCCGCCACACGGCGTCGGTCTGCAGCCGGCTGGCACCCGACGTCCAGTACGGGGTGTTGTGCCCGATGACCAGGCCCGCGACGACGACGGCGAGCACCCCGGAGACGTGCAGCGCCTCGCCGAGCAGGTAGGCGACGAACGGGGTGGCCAGCGAGATCGCGTTCGACGACAGCGGGTCGCGGCGCAGCCTCCGCAGCGGCCGGACGCCGAACGCGACGGCCAGCCCGGCGGCCACCCCGCCGGCGGCAGCGACCACGAACTCGCCGATCGCCGCGGGCGTGGAGAACCCCTCGCCCTGCGCCGCGGTGACCGCCACGGTGAGCAGCGTCAGCGCGGTCGCGTCGTTGAGCAGCCCCTCGCCCTGGATGAGGGTGATCAGCTTCGGGGGGAGCCCCACCTTGCGGCCGACCGACAGCGCGGCCACCGGGTCCGGCGGCGCCACCGCCGCACCGAGCGCGATGCCGGCGGCCAGCGTGGCGCCGGTGACGAACAGGTCGAAGCCGACGCCGATGAGCACGGCGGTGACCAGCACGAGCAGCACCGACAGGCTCACCACGGTGCGCAGGTTCCGGCGGATCGCGGTCAGCGAGGAGTCCAGCGCCGCGCTGTAGAGCAGCGGCGGGAGCACCAGGGTCAGCACCAGGTGCGGGTCCAGGGTCACGTTGGGGCCGGGCAGCAGCGCGTAGCCGATGCCGGCCAGGGTGAGCAGCGCCGCGGCCGGCAGCCCGGTCCGGTCGGCGACCCACCGGACGGCCACGATCACCGCCACCGCGCCGAGGACCAGCAGCAACATCGTCTCGGCGCTCACCTCCCCATCCTCCCTGACCGGCCGGCAGCCCCCGGGACGTCGGGACGTGAAGTCAGCCGCCGACGGTCTGGCCACCCCACTCCTCGGGGTCGACGTCCCGCACCGTGCGCGTCAGCTCCCAGCGGTGCCCGGCGGGGTCCTCCAGCGTGCACTCGCGCTCGCCGTACTCCCGGTCCACCGGCTCCTGCAGCACGCGGGCTCCCCGAGCGCGGGCGCGGGCGCAGACGGCGTCCACGTCGGCCACCCGGATCTTGAGCTCGGAGGTCACCTGCCCGGCCACCGGTGGCCGCCGGTCCCCGCTCGCCTCGGCGACGATCACCGCGCCGTCGGCGCCGACGGCCAGCTGGGCGCGGTGCCCCTCGCCGATCCGCACCCGCTCGCGGAACCCGAACGCGTCGGTCAGCCAGGCGACGGCCGCCCGCACGTCCGGGTACGTCAGCACCGGGATGACGGTCGCCGAGGGCGCGGAGCGGTTGGTGGTCATCCCGGTGTCCTACACCCGCGACACGTCCCGAGGGGCATCGCGCACAGGAACGGCACAGCGGACGTCCGGTGCCGGGACAGCGCCGGACGGTTCCGTGGCACCTGCGCGACACCGCACGGCTCCGGCCCGGTCGTCGCCGGTCCACCTCACCGCCACCGTTGGGAAGCCGATGTCACCGTTCCTCCTGCCCGCCGCCGACCTCGTCGCGATCAGCCTGCTGACGTTCGGGGTCTACTTCCCGCGCCACCGCCGCCGCGACCTCGTCGTCGCCTACCTGGCGGTGAACGTCGGCGTGCTCGCCGTCGCCACGGTGCTGGCCGGCAGCACGGTCGGCGCGGGGCTCGGGCTGGGCCTGTTCGGGGTGCTGTCGATCATCCGGCTGCGCTCGACGGAGCTCGACCAGCACGAGGTGGCCTACTACTTCTCCGCGCTCGCGCTCGGCCTGCTCGGCGGGCTCGGCACAGGACCGGCCCTGCCGCTGGCGCTGATGGCGCTGGTCGTCGCGGTGCTCTACGTCGCCGGCCACCCGCGGCTGCTGCGCCGGTACCGCCAGCACGGGATGCTCCTGGACCGCGCGTTCACCGACGAGACCGCGCTGACCGCCCACCTCGAGGGTGTGCTCGGCGCCCGGGTGCACCAGGTGACGGTGCAGCGGGTCGACCTGGTCAACGACACGACGCTGGTCGACGTCCGCTACCAGGCCGCGGACCGGCCGACCCCCGCCGTTCCGGCCGCTGACCCGCGCTTCGGCGCGGTGGTCCGGTGACGGCGCTGCGCACCGCCGCGGACCTCAAGCCGATCGGGTTGGCCGAGCTGGTCGAGCGGGCGGCGCTGCAGACCCGCGTCGACCGCAAGTACCTGGTCCCGCACGGCACCGCCGAGGAGGTCCTGGCCGGCCTCGGCGGCGCGGCACGGGTGCTGGAGATCGGCGGGCAGCGGGACTCCGGCTACGGGTCGCTGTACTTCGACACCCCCGAGCTGACCAGCTACCACCTCGCCGCCCGGGGCCGGCGGCGGCGCTTCAAGGTGCGCCGCCGCAGCTACCTCGACACCGGCCAGGCCTACCTCGAGGTCAAGACCCGCGGCAGCCGCGGCAGCACGGTGAAGGAGCGGACGCCGGACGAGGACAGCGCCGCCCCCGGCCTGGACCCCGAGCGCCGCCGGTTCGTCGACGACGTCCTCGGCCGGTCCGGGATCGACGCCGTCGCCGGGCGGCTGCAGCCGGTGCTCGGCACCCGGTACCAGCGCACCACGCTCTTCCTCCCCGCCTCCGCCAGCCGGCTCACCGTCGACACCGACCTGACCTGGGTCGTGCCCGGTGGGCCGGTGCTGGACCTCGCCGGCACGGCGGTCGTCGAGACCAAGTCCAGCTCCACCCCGTCCGCCGCCGACCGGTGGCTCTGGCGGCACGGCCACCGCCCCTCCCGGGTGTCCAAGTACGGCACCGGGCTGGCCGCCCTGCACCAGCACCTCCCGGCCAACCGGTGGCACCCGGTGCTGAGCCGGCACTTCGACCTCCACCCCACCGACACCACCCAGGAGCGCACCGCCTCATGAAGCTCACCAAGCTCCGGCACGGCCTCTCTGCCGTCGCCCTCGCCGCCGTCCTCGCCGGGTGCTCGGCGTCGGGCAGCACCGGCACCAGCACGGCCGCCGCGGACAGCTCGGCCGTCGTCTCCGACGCCGTCGCCAGCAGTGTCGGCACCACCGTCACCGACGCGCTGGCGGCGAACGCGGCCGCCACCGACGACCCGGACGCCGCGGCCTACGACGCCGCGGACGCGGTCGCGGTCGACCTGTCCGCCGACTCCACCGACGCCGCGGGTGTCACCCTCGCCGACGGCACGGTCACCATCGGCGCGGCCGGGAACTACGTGCTCAGCGGCACGCTGGCCGGCCAGGTCGTCGTCGACACCGACGGCGCGGTGACCCTCGTCCTGGACGGCGCCGACATCACCTCCGGCACCACCGCGGCGCTCGCGGTGATGCGCGCGGAGTCTGCGGTGGTCGTGCTGGCCGACGGGTCGAGCAACTCCCTCGCCGACGCCGCGCAGTACGCCGCCGCCGACGAGGAGCCCAACGCCGCGCTGTACAGCGCCGCCGACCTGACGATCACCGGCACCGGCGCGCTGACCGTCACCGGCAACGCGAACGACGGCATCGCCGGCAAGGACGCCCTGGTCGTCCAGTCCGGCACGATCACCGTCGACGCGGTGGACGACGGCATCCGCGGCAAGGACCTGCTCGTCGTCCGGGACGGCACCCTCACCGTCACCGCCGGCGGCGACGGGCTCAAGGCCGACGACGCCGAGGACGCGGCGGCAGGCTACGTGTACCTGGCCGGCGGCACGGTCACCGTCACCGCCGGTGGCGACGGCGTCCAGGCGGTCACCGACGTGCTCGTCGGCGGTGGCACGCTCGACGTCACCGCGGGCGGCGGCAGCGCGCAGACCGTGGCCGACGACGCCTCCGCCAAGGGCCTGAAGGGCGACGTCAGCGTGGTGGTCGGTGGCGGCACGGTCGACGTGGACGCCGCCGACGACGCCGTGGGCAGCGACGGCGCGGTGCGCATCACCGACGGCACGCTGACCCTGGCCAGCGGCGACGACGGCGTGCACGCCGACACCGACCTCACCATCGCCGGCGGCACCCTCACCGTCACCGGCTCCTACGAGGGCCTGGAGAGCGCGGCGGTGACCGTCGCCGGTGGGGACGTCGACGTCACCGCCTCCGACGACGGCGTCAACGTGTCCGACGGGACGACGAGCTCCGGCGCCATGCAGGGCGGCGGCGAGGGCGCGCAGGACGTGCTGCTGACCATCAGCGGCGGCACGCTGACCGTCGACTCCGGGGGCGACGGGCTGGACTCCAACGGGTCGGCCACGATGACCGGCGGCACCGTCACGGTGAGCGGACCGACCGACGCCGGCAACGGCGCGCTCGACGTGAACGGCACCTTCGTGGTCTCCGGCGGGACGCTGCTGGCCACCGGCAGCTCCGGGATGCTCGTCTCCCCGGACAGCTCCTCGACGCAGGGCTGGGTCTCCGCCGTCCTGACCTCGACGGCTGCGGCCGGCGACACCGTGCAGCTCGTCGCCGCCGACGGCACCGTCGTCGGCTCCACCGTGGTGACCAAGGACGCGCAGGCGGTCGTGTTCTCCTCCGCCGACGTCACCGCGGGGGAGACCTACACGGTGACCGTCGACGGCGCCGACGCCGGCACCGCCACCGCGGGCGAGGCGGCGGCCGGCTCGGGCATGGGCGGCATGGGTGGCGGGCCGATGGGCGGCGGACGCCCCGGCGACAACTGAGCCACCCCGCGACCGCACCGCTGGTGGTCCTCCGGTGGCTCGTGCTCTGCTCACCGTGGTGAGCAGAGCACGAGCCGCACCCGGGGAGACCGCATGCGCCCGATCCGCGTCCTGACCAACCTCGGCGTCCCCGACGTCGAGGAGGCGAAGGGCTTCTACACCGGCTTCCTCGGGCTGAGCACCGAGGAGTTCTCGCTGGGCTGGGTCGCCCGGTTCACCTCACCCGACACCGGGGCGAGCGTCCAGCTGGTCACCCGGGACGCGACGGCGCCGGAGGACTCGGCCATGTCGGTGCAGACCGACGACGTCGACGCCGCCTACGCCGAGGCCCAGCAGCTCGGGTACGAGATCGTGCACCCGCTGACGACCGAGGCGTGGGGCGTGCGGTTCTTCGTCCGCGCCCCCGACGGAACGGTGGTCAACATCGCCGGGCACGCCGGCTGAGGGTCAGCGCTCGTCGTTGGGGTAGACGACGCCGAGCTGCGCGCGGACGCCGTCGAGCAGCCGCATGGTGGCCAGCGAGTGCTCCAGCGGCATGACCGGGCTCTCGGTGAGCCCCTGCTGCAGGCAGCGGGTGACCTCGCGCAGCTCGTGCACGTAGCCGGAGCCGACCAGCTCGAACTCCTCGGTGCGCACCTCGCCCTTGCTCACCTCGACGTCCAGCCGGGTCGGCCGGTAGACGGCGTCCGGCCCCTGCGCCCGGACCCAGCCCTCGCTGCCGGCGACGATCACGGTGTTCGGCGACCGGGCCAGCAGCGAGGTGGTGATCTGGGCCTGCGCGCCGGAGGCGTAGATCAAGGTCAGCGCATTCTGCGCGTCGACGCCCTCGGCGTTCAGCGTGCCCAGCGCCGTCACTGCCTCGGGCAGCCCGAGGGTGCCCCAGGCCCACAGCAGCGGGTACACGGCGAGGTCGAGCAGGGCGCCGCCACCGTCGGCCCGGCCCCACAGCCGGCTGGCCGGGTCCTGCCGGGCGCGGAAGCCGATCTCGGCGCCGACCCACTGCACGGTGCCGATCTCCCCGGACGTGGCGATCTCCAGGGCGCGCTGGAAGGAGGGCAGGAACCGGGTCCAGACCGCCTCCATCAGGAACACGTCGTGCTCGCGGGCCAGGTCGACGAGCTGCTGCGTCTCCCGGGCGTTGATGGTCAGCGGCTTCTCGCAGAGCACCGCCTTGCCGGCCCGCAGCGCCGCGGCCACCACCTCGGCGTGCTGGGCGTGCGGCGTGGCGACGTAGACCGCCTCGACGTCGGGGTCGGCGAACAGCGCCTGGTAGCCCAGCCGCTCGTCGGTGTCGGAGTACGAGGTGGCGAAACCGAACCGCTCGGCGAACTCCGCGGCCCGGTCGGCCCGCCGGGAGCTGACCGCGTGCAGCACCGCGTCGGGCAGCAGCGCCAGGTCGGCGGTCACCGTGGCGGCGATGGCGCCGGTGGCCACCACGCCCCACCGGACGGGCCGCCCGGTCGCGGTCAGCGGGTCGGCGTCGAGGAGCTCGGGGCGGGCGATGAACGGCGAGGTCACGTGCCCCACGTTATGGGAGCCGGGCATGGCAGCATCCGCCGCGTGACCGACGCACCCAAGGGCCCGGCCAGCTACTTCCCGTCCATCGAGGCGAAGTACGGCCGCCCGATCGCCGAGTGGCAGGACCTCCCGCCAAAGGCGCGCTCTCGGCGGTGGGGCCGTCAGTTCGGGACGGCGGTGGCGAGGGCGGCGCCGGTGACCTGGGCGAGCAGCGCCTCGGCGTCCTCGACGTGCTCACCACGCCAGGCCACGTGCTGGTCGGGGCGGACGAGCACCAGGTCGGCGCCGCACAGCTCGCGCAGCCGGGGGTGCGCGCTGAGGTCGACGACCTGCAGCGGTACGTCGGCGCGGGCCGCGGCCTCGGCCAGCGGCCGGGGGTCGGCGTCCGGGCCGAGCTGCAGCACGGTGAACTCCTCGCCCAGCAGGTCGTAGACCGAGCGGCCGTCGGGCAGCCAGGTGTGCGGCAGCCGCGCCCCGGGGTGCGCCGAGGGGGTGTAGGTGGTCACCATCGGCTCCGGCCGCGGCCCGCCCGACGGGACGACGAGCGGCGAGTCCGGGTAGTCGTAGCCCAGCACCAGGCCGAGGCTGTGGAACTCCGGGTCCTTGACCACCAGCGCGGCGGCGACGGCGGATCGCAGCTCCACGCCGCGCCGCCCGTCGTCGTCCAGGTCCCCGGCGGCGAAGGACGGCGCGAGGAACGCCTCCTGGGCGCCGGCGGCGGCGATGGTGCGCTCGGCGACCGGCCGCCGCTCCGCCTCGTAGCTGTCCAGCAGCGCCTCGGGGGCCCAGCCCCGCAGCACGGCGGCGAGCTTCCAGCCCAGGTTGACCGCGTCGCCGACGCAGGTGTTGAACCCGTGCCCGCCCCATGGCGGGTTCAGGTGCGCGGCGTCGCCGACCAGCAGCACCCGCTGGCCGCGGTACCGGTCCACGAGCAGCATCCGGGCCGACCACGGGTCGGTGGCCAGCACGTCGACGTCGATGTCGGCACCGGCCAGGGCGCGCACCAGCGCCACCGGGTCGACGTCCCCGGCGGTGGCGTCGACGCCCTGGACGATCGCCCACCAGGTGCCGTCGAGGTCCAGCCGGCCCATCAGCCCGCCGCGCTCGGCGCCGATGACCCAGTAGTGCACGCCGAGCGCGCACAGCTCCCGGGTCTCCAGGTCCGCGGACCGGAAGGTGACGCTCAGGTTCGGCAGGCTGCCCGAGGAACCCTCGTAGCGCGCACCGACGGCGCGCCGGCTCACCCCGGAGCTGCCGTCGGAGCCGAGCAGCCAGTCGGCCAGCACCTCGTGCCGTTCGCCGTCCGGACCCTCCAGCACGGCCTGCGCGGCGTCCGGGCCGTCGGTGACCTGCACCGCCCGCCAGCCGACCAGGGTGGTGACCGTGGGCAACTCGGCGACGGCGTCCCGGAGCACCTGCTCGACCAGCGGCTGCGGGGCCTGCTGGCCGGCCTCGGCGTACAGCTCGCGCGGCGACGTCGTCAGCCCGAAGGCCTCCGGGAACCGGGTGATCTCGTGGCCGAACAGCCCGGTGCAGAAGACGACGTCCTGCGCGTGCGCGACCGGCAGCGGCGCCGCAGTGCGCAGCCGGTCGGCAAGCCCCCAGCGGCGCAGGTGCTCCATGGTGCGCACGCTGGTCGTCTTGGCGCGCGGGCGCAGCGGGTCGAGCGTGGTGCGCGGCTCGACGACGAGCACGTCGATGCCGCGGCGGCCGAGCTCGATCGCGGCGGCCAGGCCGCTGGGCCCACCGCCGACGATCAGCACCGGCACGGAGGCAGGCACGGCGGTCATCGGGTCTCCTGTCCTGAGCTGCGGTGCCCAGTGGGCTGAGAGGGGGAGGCGTCGGGCGTCCGGGCCGGCGACGCCGGTCCAGCATCGGTGGCGGGCGTCACGTCGCCGTAGCCCGATGCCATTGACCGGCAGGGCGAGACGGGCCCGTCCGGGATCAGGTCCGGCCGGCCTGCCACTGCCGGACCCAGGCCCGGCCGTAGTCGTTGCCGTGCGGGGTGCGCAGCACGGTGTGCACGTGGAAGGGCTGCGGGGTGTCGTAGTCGAGGAAGACGCCGCAGTGGTGGTCCAGCTCGGCGATGAGCACCGGGGACTGGACGCGGTAGTAGAAGACGTCGCCGGGCTGCCAGCCGCCGATCCAGCAGAACCAGGTCTCGTCCAGGTGCGCGGCGACCTCCCGAAGCCGGGCCCGGCGGGGCCCCTCGGGCAGCGGCCGCACGAAGGCCTCCGCAATGGCCAGCGCCGTTCGCTGCGCGGCCTCTGGCAGGTCGGCGACCCGGACGCCCTCCAGCGGGATGACCCGGTTGTCCTGGAATGCGCCGGCCAGGTGCCGCTCGTCGCCGGGGTGCACCCGGCCGGCGGGCATGGCCGGGTCCACCATCTGCGCGTACACGGTGGCCTCGGCGCGTTGCTCGTCGGTGAGGGCGGCCATCAGGTCGGTGCCCAGGGTGATCCGGTCGGCGAAGACGTCGCGCAGCCCGGCGCGGGGGCCGGCGTCGATCTCGTCGGGCTCGGCGCCGAGGAAGACCGGGGACACGCTCATCCGGCCCTCGACGACCAGGCAGTTGACCGCAGCGTGGTGTCCGAACAGCTGCCAGCCCCAGGGGGCGCGCTCGTCGGGGGTGCCGTAGACAGCGATGTTGTAGGACCACTCGTTGAGGACCGACTCGAGGTCGACGACCTCACCGAGGAAGCCGTTGATCTGCATCATCGCGGTGACCAGCCGGGAGCCCTCCGGCGACAGCGACGCCCCGACCAGGGCGAGCGCCTTGTCCCGGACCTCCTGCGGCTGCAGTTCCAACCGCAGCCCGGTGTCGAACTGCATGAACTCCGGGTTGGCCCAGGTCTGCCACTCCGGCGCGTCGACCGGGAAGCAGGCGCGGGCGCGGTCCTCCGGGGTCAGCGCGGCCAGGAGGTCCTCCGCCGCCGCGACCATCTCGGCCACCGGCGCCTCCTCGCCGGGCTCGGCCGGGGTGAGCGGGTACAGGTCCTCGCGCAGCACGCCGTCGGAGGTGACCCCGCGGAACTCGGACAGGTACAGCGAAGTCCAGCCCTCGACCAGCCCGCCGGTGAAGGTGCCGGGGGTGCGGGCGTGCTCCCGGTACGCGTAGGGGTCCATGCCGCGGACCTCGGCCAGCCGGGGGTGGTCGTGCGAGAAGAGGTACTGCCGGAACTCACCGCTCATGGCGCGCCTCATTGGGCACCACGGTGTTGCGGAGCACGCCGAGCCGGTCGACCTCGACCTCGACGACGTCGCCGGGCTGCAGCAGCCACGGCGGGGTGCGGGAGTAGCCGACGCCGGACGGCGTGCCGGTGGCCAGCAGGTCACCGGGGCGCAGGGTGAACGTCTGCGAGATCAGCGCGAGGGTGTCGCCGACGGTGTAGACCATCTGGTCGGTCGTGCCGTCCTGCACCGTCTCCCCGTTGACCCGGGTCCGCACCCGCAGTCCGTCGCGCAGGTCGCCGACCTCGGCGGCCGGCACGAGCGGGCCGAGGGGCCCGGAGTCGTCCCCGTTCTTGCCGAGGATCCACTGCGAGGTGAGCTTCTGCGCCCGCCGCGAGGTGAGGTCGTTGAAGGTCGAGTAGCCGACGACGGCGGCCAGCGCCTGCTCCGGAGTGGCGTCGAGGAGGGTCTGCCCGACGTAGACCATCACCTCGCCCTCCCAGTCCAGCCCGTCCTCGTTGGCCGGCACCGGCACCGGAGCGCCGTCCACGGTCAGCGACTGGGTCCACCGGGCGAACAGCGTCGGGTACGGCGGGACGCCCTCGGCGGCGTAGGAGCCCTCGGCGACGTGCTTGAGGTAGTTCAGCCCGATGCAGATCACCCGGGCGCCGGGCAGCACCGGCGGCACGAACTCCACGTCGCCGGCGGCCACGGTCTCGCCGGTCGCCTCGCCGGCCAGGTGCCCGGCGGCGTCCGCCCAGAAGTCCGCCAGCCCGGCCAGCACGGTGACCTGTCCGCCGTCCGCGGACAGCGCGGCCACCTCCACCGGGCCGCCCTCGCGGCGGATGCCCACGATCCTCATGCCGGGTCCCCATCGATCAGGTGCCGCCGCATGAAGGCGACGGTGCGGGCCAGCGCGTCGGTGGCCGCGTCGGGGGCGCCGAGCCACATGTGGTCGGCGCCGTCGTAGGTGTGCAGCTCGGCGTCGGGCAACCGCTCGGCGAGCCGCTCGCTCTGCACGCACGGGACGAACCGGTCGGCCCGGCCGTGCAGCAGCAGGAAGGGGGGTGCGGCGGGGGAGGCGTGGGTGACCGGGCTGGCCTGCGCTGCCCGGTCGGGCACCTCCGCCGCGGGTGCGCCGAGCAGCTGCGCCTCCCGCGTCCCGCGGTCGGTCGGGTCGGTGCCGAGGTCGGTGGTGAAGCCGACGAGGTCGCTGGGGGCGTACCAGGCGGCGACGGCGGCCACCCGGCTCGACGGGCCGGTCACGCCGACCTCGCCCTCCAGCGCCGCGTCGTCCGGGGTGAGGCCGAGCAGCTCGGCCAGGTGCCCGCCGGCCGACTCGCCCCACGAGGCGATCCGGTCGGCGTCCAGACCCAGCTCCGCCGCGCGGGAGCGCAGCCAGCGGACGGCGGCCTTGGCGTCGTGCAGCTGGGCGGGCCAGATCGCCTCGCCGGAGAGCCGGTAGTCCACGCTCGCCACCGCGACGCCGGCCTGCGCGACCCGCTCGAACGGGGTCGGGTCGGCGTCCCGGTAGGCGGGCCCGGCGGTGTGCCGGCTGCCCAGCCGCCAGCCGCCGCCGTGCAGGAACACCACGACCGGCGCGGGGCCTGTGTCCGCCGGGAGGTACAGGTCCAGCTCCAGCGGCCGCGCGCCGGGCAGCGCCGCGTACGGCACGCCGGTGAGCACCCGGACACCGCCGGCGCCGGTCCGGGCGGGCGGCAGCGGCGCGGCGTGGGCAGGCGGGGGCAGCGGCAGGGCGGGGGCGGGCACGGTCCTCCTCAGGACACGGGTTCGGCGCCGAACCCTGCACGGGGTTCGGCGCCGAACCCGGGGGACGGGTGGCGGGAAGCGCGGGTCAGGCGGTGGGCTCGGGCCACTCGAAGTCGCGCATGAACTGCATGTTGTGCTGCTGCGCGGCCGCCTGCATGCGCGGGAAGTCGGGGATGAACGGCGGCTGGTCAGGGCTCGTCGAGTCCGTGGGCGTGCCCATGTGCTGGAAGAACCGCTCGAACCCGCCGGAGAGGGTGCCCATCATCCGGGCGTCCTCCACGATCTGGTAGGCGTGCGCGAAGCCGGCCGGCACGTAGCCGAAGTCGCCGGGCGTGAGCAGCTGGGACTGCTTGGCGCCCTCGCCGTCCTCGAAGAACAGCCGGACCTTGCCCTCGAGCACGTAGAACGTCTCGTGGGTCGCGTTGTGCGAGTGCGTCGGGATGACGTCGCCGGCGGGGGAGCTGCTGGTGATGATGCCGAACTGGTTCTCGGTCTCGTCGCCGGAGAGGAGCACGGTGAACACGTCGCCGAAGAGCTTGGCGTGCTCGCCCTCGCCGCGGCGGAGGACGTAGGGCTGCGGCTTGCCGGGCAGCACGCCCTGCCACTGCGGACCCTTCGCGGGGTCGATCAGGTACTCGAAGCTCATGGCTGCTCCCGGGTGAGGGTCGGCGTTGACTGGTCCGAGCTTCGGTGACCGGGGTCACCAGCACCCAGGGCTGTGCCATTCAGCGGCAACGATCCTCGGGCGCGGAGCCGCCGGGGAGGGGCAGGATGCCTGCATGCCCCTGTTCACCGGCGTCGGCGTCGCCCTGGTCACCCTCTTCCGCCCCGACGGCACCCTGGACGCGCCGGTCACCGCCGACCTCGCGGCGCGGCTGGCCGGGCTCGGCGTGCGCTGCGTCCTCGTCGCCGGGACGACGGGGGAGGCGGCCACGCTCACCCCGGACGAGCGCGACGAGCTCATCACCGCCGTCCGTGCCGGCCTGCCCGCCGACGTGCCCGTGCTCGCGGGCACCGGTGCACCGACCGGGCGGCAGGCCGCGGAGCTGACCGAGCGCGCCTTCGCCGCCGGCGCCGACGCCGTCCTCGCGCTGTCCCCGCCCGGGGTCGCCGACCCGCGGCCGTACTACGAGGCGATCGCCAAGGCGGCGACCGGTCCGCTGCTGGCCTACCACTTCCCGGGCGCGTCGCAGCCCGGCATCCCCGTCGACCTGCTGCCCGAGCTGCCGGTGAGCGGGCTGAAGGACTCCTCCGGCGACGCCGCCCGGATGCTGCACGAGCGGGAGGTCTTCCCCGGCGACCTGTACACCGGTGCGACCAGCCTGCTCGGCCTGTGCGGGACGACCGGTGCGGCCGGGGGTCTGGTGGCGGCGGCCAACGCGGCCCCCGAGGACTGCGTCGCGGCGTTCGCCGGGAACGGTGCCGCCCAGGTGCGGGCCCAGGCAGCCGACCGGGCGGCCGCCGTCGACTTCCCCGCCGGCTACAAGCGCGCCGCCGCCGAGCGCTTCGGCACCTCCGTCGTCACCCGGGTCGGTCTCTGAGTCAGTGTGATTCGCGGCTGACCTGCGACCCGCTGGAGCCGCGGAGGAAGTCCAGGTCGGCGCCGGTGTCGGCCTGCAGCACGTGGTCGACGTAGAGCCGCTCCCAGCCCCGCGCGGGCCGGGCGAAGGCGGCGGTCGTGGCCTCGCTCGGGGTGCGGGCGGCCAGCTCGGCGTCGTCCACCTCGACGTCGATCCGGCGCGCCGCGACGTCCAGGCTGATCACGTCCCCGGTCCGGACCAGGGCGAGCGGGCCGCCGGCCGCGGCCTCCGGGGCCACGTGCAGGACGACGGTGCCGTAGGCGGTGCCGGACATCCGGCCGTCGCAGACGCGCACCATGTCCCGCACCCCCTGCTCGAGCAGCTTCCGCGGCAGCGGCATGTTGGCCACTTCGGGCATGCCCGGGTAGCCCCTGGGCCCGCAGCCGCGCAGCACCAGCACCGAGTCGGCGTCGACGTCGAGGTCCGGGTCGTCGATGCGGGCGTGGAAGTCCTCGATCGAGTCGAAGACGACCGCCCGGCCGCGGTGCCGCATCAGGTGCGGTGACGCGGCGGCCGGCTTCACCACCGCGCCGCCCGGGGCGAGGTTGCCCCGGAGGACGGCGATGCCGCCGTGGTCGACCAGCGGCGCCCGGCGCGGCCGGATGACCTCGGGGTCCCAGACCGGGGCGTCGTCCAGGTGGTCGACGAGCGGCCGGCCGGTGACGGTCAGCGCCGAGGGGTCGAGCAGGTCGCGCACCTCGCCGAGCACCGCGAGCAGACCGCCCGCGCGGTGCAGGTCCTCCATGAGGAACCGGCCGGCCGGCAGCAGGTCCACCAGCACCGGCACCCCGGACCCGATCCGGTCGAAGTCGTCGAGGGTGAGGTCGATGCCCAGCCGCCCGGCGATCGCCAGCAGGTGGACGACGGCGTTGGTGGAGCCGCCGATCGCGGCCAGCGCCACGATCGCGTTGGCGAACGAGGCCCGGGTCAGGAAGGTCGACGGGCGGCGGTCGGCGGCCACCATCTCGACGACGAGCCGGCCGGTGCCGTGCGCGGCCTCCAGCAACCGGCTGTCGGCGGCCGGGGTGCCGGCCAGCCCCGGGACGACGGTGCCCAGGGCCTCGGCCACCAGCGCCATCGTCGAGGCGGTGCCCATCGTGTTGCAGTGGCCGCGGCTGCGGATCATCGCCGACTCCGAGCGGGTGAAGTCCTCCGCCGAGAGCGTGCCGGCCCGCACCTCCTCCGACAGCCGGAACACGTCGGTGCCGCAGCCCAGGGGCACCCCGCGGAAGGTGCCGGTCAGCATCGGGCCGCCGGGGACGACGACAGCGGGGAGGTCGACCGACGCGGCGGCCATGAGCAGCGAGGGGATCGTCTTGTCGCAGCCGCCGAGCAGCACCAGCCCGTCGACCGGGTTGGCGCGGAACGCCTCCTCCATCTGCATCGCGGCGAGGTTGCGCCACAGCATCGCCGTCGGCCGGACCTGCGTCTCACCGAGGCCCATCACCGGCAGCTCCAGCGGCGTACCGCCGGCGGCGTGGACGCCGTCGCGCACCGCGGCGGCCACCTCGGTCAGGTGCCGGTTGCACGGCACGAGGTCCGAGGCGGTGTTCGCGATGGCGATCTGCGGCCGGTCGAACGCGTCGTCCGGTGCGCCGCGGCGCATCCACGCCCGGTGGATGTAGGCGTTGCGGACGTCGCCGGAGTACCACTGCGTGCTGCGGAGGGCCACGGCCGACATCCTGTCCCTCATGTCCGGGACCATGCGAGCCGTCGTCCTCACCGGTCCGGGGGAGTGCTCCGTGCGCGAGGTGCCCGTCCCGGAGGCGACGCCCGGCGAGGTCGTCGTCGAGGTGGAGCGCGCCGGGGTCTGCGGCACCGACGTCGAGCTGTTCACCGGGGAGCTGTCCTACCTGCAGACCGGCCACTCCTCGTACCCGCTGCGGCCCGGGCACGAGTGGTCCGGCCGGGTCCGCGAGGTCGGCGCCGGCGTCGACCCGGCCTGGCTGGGCCGTCGGGTCACGGGCGACACGATGCTGGGCGACCGCACCTGCCGGCGCTGCCGCCGGGGGCGGCAGCACGTGTGCGAGGACCGGCAGGAGGTGGGCATCCGCGGCGGCCGGGCCGGTGCGCTCGCCGAACGGCTCGCCGTGCCCGCCTGGTCGGTGAAGGAGCTCCCGGACACCGTCGACCCGGTCCTCGGCGCGCTGGTCGAGCCGGGCGGCAACGCCTGGCGGGCGGCGCACGCCGCGGAGGTCGGGGCCGGTGACCGGGCCCTGGTCATCGGCCCCGGGACGATCGGCCTGCTGACGGCGATGTTCCTGCGCGCGGCCGGGGTCGAGGTCCACCTGCTGGGCGTCACCGACGCCTCCCTGGACTTCGCCCGCGGGCTCGGCTTCGACGCCGCCCGGACCCGGCCGGCGCTGCCCCTCGACGCCGTCGTCGACGCCTCGACCGCGCCCGGCTCACCGGCGCTGGCGGTGGACCTCGTAGAGCCGGGCGGGCGGGTGGTCTGCATCGGCATCGCCGGCACGCCGAGCACCGTCGACACCCGGACCCTGCTGCTCAAGGACGTCACCGCCGTCGGCGTCCTGTCCGGGTCCCCGGGCCTGGACGCCACGATCGCCGCCTACGCCGGCGGCGCGGTGGACCCGCGGCCGCTCGTGGCGGCGACCGTGGGCCTCGAGCAGGTGGGTGCCGTGCTCGCCGGGGAGCGGCCCGCGGGCCGTGGCCCGAAGGTCCACGTCGACCCGCGGGCCTGACGGCTCGGTAGCACGGGGCAGCGTTGAAGTTCTCGGATCTTGACTTGAGGTGATGGCTCTCGGTTCCGAGGAGTCATCACATGCCGGTCACTACTCTCGCCCTGACCGCGGAGCTGCCTGAGCTCGGTGGGTCGCTGAGCTGGTCGCAGCTGGAGGCATGGGCGGTGGCGATGCGCGAGGAACTGCCGGCGGCAGCCCTGGCTGCGGCGTTGGAGGAGCTGCAGGACAGGCTCATCGATCGGGTGTGTGGCCGGAAGTGGCTGCCGGTGCGGGAGCTGCCGGCGCCGTTCGGCTGCCCGGGGTGTGGGGTGATGAGCGACTTCGAGCGCAAGGGCAAGCGCACCCGGCTGCGGAAGTTCAGCACCGCCGCGGGGGTGGTGGAGATCCGGCTGGCCAACGTCGGCTGCCGGTCCTGCCGGCGGGTGTTCGCCCCACTGCTCCTGCTGCTGGATCTGTCGGGCAAGAGGCGCACCGACCGGCTGATGGTGGAACTGGCCGAGCTGGCCACGCAGATGTCCTTCGCCCGGGCCGGTGCGGTCGCCGCCTCCTTCGGGCTGCCGGGCTCGGCCGGGCGGGCGCATGCCGCGGTGGCCGATCTGGCGCCGCTGCTCGATGGCGTCGGGCGCCCGGACGTGCCCGGAGCGCCCGCCGGTGCCCAGGTGGTCATCTTCGATGGCACCGGGATGCGTGCGGGGCGGCGCCGGTTGGGCGTCAACGGCAACATCGCCCTGGGCGTGACCGGGAGGGGCGGGCCGCGCCGGCGGCGGCGGGCCACCACGACCCTGCTCGGGCTGACCGTGGGCCAACCGTGGTCGGCGATGGCCGACCAGCTCCGCGACCTGCGCCCGCCGGCGATGGTCGTCGTCGACGGTGAACTGGCGATCACCACGCTGGCCCAGACGCTGTGGCCCGACGTGCCGATCCAGCGCTGCTGGTGGCACCTGCCCCGCGCACTGCGCTGGGCCCTCTACGCCGACAAGGCACCAGCAGCCTGGGCCAACACCAGGCGCACCGAGCTGACCGACCTTCTGCACCGGGTCGCCCGTGAACGCCTCACCCACGCCCAGGCGCTGGCCGCCTACGACGCCTTCACCGCGAGTGTCACCGCCGAGGGCCACCACGCCGCCGGTGAGCTGCTCGCCGGCGCCCGCGACCAGGTCTTCACCTGCCTGCGCCCCGAACTCCGCGCCCGCCTGGCCCACCTCGGCGGACCCGAACTCGGCTCCGGTGTCCTCGAGCGGGTCATGCGCGAACTCAACGCCCGCACCGACATCGGCGGCAGCCGCTGGTCCATCGAAGGCCTACGCGACCTGCTGACCGTGAAGCTGGCCCAGATGACCGACCACCCGGCGTGGACCACACTGACCCAGTCCCTACGCCCACCCAACGCCATCGCCTTCAACATCAAGACGCTGAACTTCAACGCTGCTTGACGCTACCGACGGCTCACTCCAGCCCGTTGCGCTTCGCGATCTCGCCCAGCCAGGCCAGGCTCGGCTTCGGCGTCCGGACGAACGTCCCGCGGTCCACCGCAACCAGCCCGAAGGTGGGGGCGAAGCCGAGCATCCACTCGAAGTTGTCCAGCAGGCTCCAGTGCACGTAGCCGCGCACGTCCGCGCCGTCGGCGATCGCCGCGGCCAGCCCCCGCAGCGCGTCGGTGGTGAACCGGATGCGGTCGGAGTCGTCGGCGGTGGCGATCCCGTTCTCGGTGACCAGCAACGGGGTGTCCGGCAGCACCGAGGCGGCGTGCCGGACAGCCGCGCCCAGCGCCTCGGGACGGCGCTCCATGCCGTGCGCCAGCGTCTGCTGGTCCGCCGGCGGGGCGATGAGCCCGTCGGCACCGAACCGCTGCGCGGTGTAGATCTGCAGCCCGATGAAGTCGTCGCCCGCCGCGGCGTGCAGGAACTGGTCCATCATCGCGGTGCGCGCGGACTCCAGGTGCTCCGCGCCGCCGCCCTCGTCGATGTACTCCAGCCCGACGATCGTCATCCCGGCCGGGGGTGACCCGGCGCCGCGGAGCACCTCCATGCTGCGGCCGTGCAGGCCGATCAGCGCCTCCGAGACCGCCTGGTCGGGCACCGGCAGACCCTTGATCTCCTCGCCGCGGCGGGCCATCCCGCCGATGACCGGCTGGACGGCCATCAGGTTCGGCTCGTTGAGCGTGGCGACGTACGCCGCGTCGCGGACGGCGGGCAGCGCCAGCTCGGTGAACCGGGCGATCCGGTCGCCGGTCTTCGGGCCCGTCCAGCCGCCGTCGTGCATCAGCCAGCGCGGCATCGTGAAGTGCACCAGGGTGGCGATCGGGGTGAGCCCGCGGTCCCGGCAGCCGTCGACGATGCGCCGGTAGTGGTCCAGTGCTGCGCGGGAGACCTCGCTCTCCTCGGGCTCGATCCGGCTCCACTCCAGGCTGAACCGGTAGGTGTCCAGCCCGGCCCCGGCCACCAGGTCGAGGTCCTCCTCCCAGCGGTGCCAGGAGTCGCAGGCGTCGCCGCTGGACTCGACGAACGGGGAGTGCGGGGCGTGCTCCATCTCCCAGTGGTCGTTGTTGACGTTGCCGCCCTCGACCTGGTGCGCGGCGGTGGCCGTGCCCCAGAGGAAACCGTCGGGGAAGGTGGTCATGCGGGGACCTCCAGGGTCTCGGGGATGCGCGCGGTCGCGACGACGTCGGCCATGAGGGTCAGGGCAGAGTCGACCGGCCCGATGTCCGGGCGGGTGTTGAGGAAGCCGTGCAGCATGCCGACCGCGGTGACCTGGCGGACGTCGACGCCGGCAAGCGCGAGCTGCGCGACGAACGCCTCCCCGGAGCTGCGCAGGTCGTCGTACTCGGCGTTGATCACCAGCGTCGGGCAGAGACCGTCGAGGACGGCGAGCGCGCCGAACGCGTAGCCGTCGGCCGACGACAGCGGCCCGCCCAGGTAGTTGGTGTTGAAGAAGTCGGTGTCCTTCGGCAGGAACCGCAGCAGCGCCGGGACCTCGGCCATCTTGGCGGCCAGCGAGGCCGACGCGGGGGGCAGCACCGCGTGCGCCACCGGGTAGATGGGCAGCAGCGCCGCCGGCGGCCGCCCGTCGGCGTCGCGCAGCTTGAGTGCCACGCCGATGGCGAGGTTGCCGCCGGCGCTGGCGCCGCCGATCGAGAGCCGGGCCGGGTCGATGCCGAGCGCGTCGGCGTTGTCCCGGGTCCAGCGGAACGCGGCCACGACGTCGTCGTGCGGCACCGGGTGGTGCACACCGCCGTGGCAGAGCCGGTAGTCGACGCTCACCACCACGGCCCCGGCGCGGTCGGCCATCTGCCGGGCGGTCCAGTCGGCCTCGGGCATATCCAGGTCGCCGCCGAGGAACGCGCCGCCGTGCAGCCACACCAGGCCCGGCCGGTCGGCGTCGTCGCCGTCGGGCAGGTAGACGCGCACCGGGACCGGGCCGTGCGGGCCGTCGACCGTCTCGTCCCGGGTCCGCACCTGCGGCGGTAGCGGGGCGCCGGTGATCGACATGAACTCGTCCAGCCGGGCGCGCTGGTCCGGGTCGGCCATCGCCGCCTCGAAGGAGGTCAGGCCCTCGAGCAGGTGGAAGTTCGACGCGATGGCAGGGTGGATCGGCACGGCGCTCCTCGGTGGTCGACAGCGGTGTCAGCTCGCCGCGAGCATGCGTGACGCCGCTCACCGTGATCACCACCGCTGCCGCCCAATGGCAGAGGAGTCGACTACACCGACCCCGGCGCCCGGCGGGCACCCAGCCCGCGGGAGATGCCCCGGGCGGCCGTGCGCACCGCCGGGCCGAGCAGCCGGGGCTCGGCGTTCTCCGCCGGGACGACGACAGACAGCGCCGCGACCACCGCGCCCTGCGCGTCGTGCACCGGCGCGGCCACCGAGACGATCGGCCCGGGGGCGCCGCGGCGGAAGGTGGCCAGGCCCTCCCGGCGGATCTCGGCCAGCGTGCGGCGCAGCGCGGCGGGGGAGACCGGGACCTTCTCCGGCTGGTGGATCAGCGGCTGGGCGAGCACCTGCTCCTGGAACGCGGAGTCGGCGAAGGCCAGCAGCACCAGCCCGACCCCGGTGGAGTGCAGCGGCATCCGGCCGCCGGGCCGGTACAGCGCGGCGACGGCGCCGTGCGAGGACAGCCGCTCCACCAGCAGCGCCTCCTCGCCCTCGCGGACGGCGAGCAGCACGTGCTGGCGGGTGACCTCCTCCAGGTCGCCCATGAACGGCAGCGCCACCTGGCGCAGGCCGTGCCCGCGCGGGGTCAGCGAGGCGACCTCCCACAGCCGCAGCCCGATGGAGAACCGGGCGTCGGCGCCGCGCTCCAGGGCGCCCCACTCCAGCAGCCGCCCGGCGAGGCGCAGCGCGGAGCTGGCCGGGATGCCGCTGCGCCGGCTCAGCTCGCTGAGGCTCAGGTACGGGTGGCCGGCGTCGAAGGCGCCGAGCAGCGCGAGCGCCCGGTCGACCACCGGCTCTCCCTGCGGCGGGCGGCGGCCGCGCACCCGGACAGCGGGCTCGTCCTCGGTCACGGGCGGTCCTCCGGGTGATCGTCGATGAGGCGCACACCACAGTTGTCTTCCATTGATCGGCATTGTGCCTGACGTCACGGGAGGGCCGCCCGCATGGTCGACGCCAACGCCGGGACCTCCGGCGCGGCCGAGTCCCCGGCCGATGTGACCCCTCCGTAACGAAGCGAAGGAGCCAGACCGGTATGAAGCCGTTCAGGACTCGCCAGCCCCTCGTGGTGCGCCGCCCGTCGATGATGCGGACCGGTGTGGCCGTCCTCGCCGCCGGTGCGCTCACCTCCCTCGCCGCCTGCGGTGGGAGCAGCGGCGGCGCCAGCGCCAGCGAGAGCGACACCGTGACCATCGCCCTCGACGCGGACGCGGCGCCCAACGGCTACGACCCGCTGCTGTACGCGCAGGGGCAGTTCGAGTTCTTCAGCGGTCTGTACGACGCGCTGTTCGTGACCGCTCCCGACGGCACCGTGACGCCGAGCCTGGTCAGCGACTTCACCAACAACGCCGACAACACCCAGACCACGCTGACCCTCGTCGACGGCGTCACGTTCACCGACGGGAAGCCGCTGGACTCCGCGATCGTCAAGGCCAACCTGGACCGCCGCAGCGACCCGGACCTGGAGGCCTACGGCTCGCTCGCGCCCGGCCAGGCGTCGGAGATCACCGACGTCGCGGCGCCCGACCCGAAGACCGTCGTCATCACCTGGGCCAAGCCGCAGGCGGCACCGGAGAACAACCTGGTCGACACCGCCGGCGTCATCGTCGGCCCCGACGGCGTCGCCGACCCCACCTCGCTGGAGACCACGCCGGACGGCTCGGGCCCGTACACGCTGGACACCGACGAGACGACGCGGGCGAGCTCGTACACCTTCGAGAAGAGCGACGACGCCCGCAACGCCGACGACTGGGCCTACGACACGATCACCTTCAAGGTGATCGTCGACCCGCAGGCCCGGGCCAACGCGGTCGTCTCCGGTCAGGCCGACGTCGCCGGCATCCTCGACCCGGGCACGATCGACCTGGTCGAGTCGCGGCAGAAGACGGTGAGCCAGGGCGGCACCATCGTGGGCTTCTACTTCCTCGACAAGACCGGGGCGACGAACCCGGCCTTCGGCAACGAGAAGGCCCGGCAGGCCATCGGCTACGCGATCGACCGCGAGAAGCTGGTGAGCGACCTGCACGAGGGTTCCCGGGCCACGGCCCAGTTCTTCCCCGAGGACGCCGCCGGATTCGACCCGGCCCTCGACGAGGAGTACGGCTACGACCCGGCGAAGGCCAAGGCGCTGCTGGCCGAGGCGGGCCTCCCGGACGGCTTCGAGTTCGGCGTCACGGTGCTCGGCCAGCCGACCGAGGACCAGGTCGCCGTCCAGGCCCAGCTGGCCGAGGTCGGGATCACGATGGACTTCGTCACCGCCACCTCCACCGACCAGCTGTTCGCCGCGGTGCAGACCGACCCGGTCCTGTTCAACCCGTTCGCCCCGGGCGCGCAGCCGGCCGGCTTCGTGGCCGGTGTCCTCTACGGCGGCTTCCTGAACACGCAGGGTGCCAAGGAGCCGGAGATCGAGGCTGCGCTCGGTGGGGCGCTCGGTGCCACCGGTGACGCCCAGGAGCAGGCGCTGACCGACCTGAACACCGCGCTCACCGCGAACGCCTGGGTCGCCCCGGCCTACGAGGACTTCACCTACTTCGGCTACAACGCCGACGAGGTGGCCGCGCCCTCGTTCGCCGGCACGAACAACTACTTCGTGCTCTCGTCGATCAAGCCCGCCAGCTGACCCGTGCCGGCCGGTGGCCGCGGGGTGACCCCCGCGGCCACCGGCCGGACCCGGCCCCTCGAACCCCCATCAGACGAGGAACCCCGAGATGCTCGCCTACGTCGCGAAGCGGCTGGCCCTGGCGGTCGGCACCGTGCTCGCCGCCGTGCTCATCACCTTCCTGCTGGTCCACGCGGGGAACGGCACCCCCGGTGCGGTCAAGGCGGGGCCAGGTGCCACCGCCGCCGAGATCGCGGCGCAGAACGAGGCGCTGGGCTGGACCCGGCCGCTCTACGTGCAGTTCTTCGACTACCTGGGCCAGCTGTTCCGGCTCGACCTGGGGACGTCGCTGATCGACGGCCGCTCGATCGGGGCCGACCTCGCCGACCGCCTCCCGGTCACCGCGTCGATCGCGCTGTTCGCCACGCTGCTGTCCGCCGTGGTCGGCGTCCTGCTCGGCGTCACCGCCGCGGTCCGCGGCGGCCGGCTGGGCAAGCTGATCACCACCGGGGCCGGCGTCGCGCTCTCGCTGCCGGCGTTCTGGGTGGGCGTCATCGTCGTCTACCTGCTGGCCATCCAGCTCCAGCTGCTGCCGGCCACCGGGTACGTGCCGTTCTCCACCGACCCGACCGCCTGGGCCACCAGCCTGGTCCTGCCGGTGCTCACCCTGGCCGTCGGCGGGGCGGCGATCATCGCCCGCACCGCGGCGGCCGGGATGCGCGAGGCGCTCGGGCAGGAGCACATCCGCACGCTGCGGGCCATGGGGACGCCGGAGTGGCGGATCCGCTACGTGCACGCCCTGCGCTTCAGCAGCGTGCCGGTGGTCTCGGTGCTCGGCATCCAGTTCATCGCGCTCTTCGGCGGCTCGGTGATCATCGAGAACCTGTTCGCCCTGCCCGGCCTCGGCCAGGCCGGCCAGCAGTCCGCCGCCTCCCACGACTTCCCGGCGCTGATCGGGGTCGTGATCATCGCGACCGTCGTGGTCGTCGTCGTCAACCTGCTGCTCGACCTGGTGGTCGCGGCGCTGGACCCGAAGGTGCGTACCGCATGAGCGTCTTGCCACTGGACGCGGCCGACGAGGTCGCCACCGAGCCCGTCCCGCCCGCCCACCGGCGCGGTGTCCCCGGCTTCCTGCGCCGTCCCGGCGGGGTCTTCGGCGCCGCCTGGCTGGTGTTCATCGTCGTCGCCTCGCTCACCGCCCCGCTGTGGCGGCCGTACGAGGTCACCGAGCAGGACACGGCCAACCGGCTGGCCCTGCCGTCGGCCGACCACTGGTTCGGCACCGACCCGCTGGGCCGCGACCTGCTGTCCCGGATCTTCACGGCCGGCTCGCTGCCGCTGCTGTCCTCGGCGCTGATGCTGCTGGTCGCGTTCGGCATCGGCCTGCCGCTCGCGCTGCTCGCCGCCGAGCGCGGCCGGAAGGTCGAGCGGATCACCAGCCGGTCGACCGAGGTGCTGATGGCGCTGCCCGCCACCATCCTGCTGCTCGCGGTGATCGGCGTCATCGGCAACAAGCTCTACCCGGTGATGGCGATCCTGGGTGTGCTGATCTCCGCCGCGGTCTACCGGGTGATGCTCGGCGTCGCCCAGTCGGTGCGCCAGCGGCTGTACGTCGACGCCGCCCGGGTCAACGGGCTCGGCTCGCTGCGGGTGAACCTGCTGCACGTGCTGCCCTCGATGGCCACCGTGGTCGCCGTCCAGGCCGCGCAGCTGTTCGGCATCGGCCTGCTCATCGTCGCGGGCCTGGCGTTCCTGGGCTTCGGCCCCGGCGAGCCGGACCCCTCCTGGGGCTTCATGATCCAGGACGCCTCCGGGCACCTGTTCGACGCGCCGTGGCTGCTGGTGCCGAGCGGGCTGGTGCTGGCGCTCACCGTGGTGGCGGCCAACGAGCTGGCCGACGCGATCGCCGGCAAGGCCAAGGCAGAGAGGCCGGTCGCCCGGCGGAGGAAGCGCACCCCGGTCGCGCCCGCGGACACCGCTCCGGCCGACCCCGGCGCCGTCCTGGAGGTGCGCGACCTGTCGGTCGCCGTCGACGACGGCCCGCAGCTGGTCACCGGCGTCTCCTTCGCGCTGCGCCGCGGCAGGGTGCTCGGCCTGGTCGGTGAGTCCGGCTGCGGCAAGACGATGACCGCCCGCTCGCTGATGGGCCTGCTGCCCGACGGCGTCTCGGTCTCCGGCGGGTCGATCCGCTGGCAGGGCCGCGAGCTCGTGGGGCTGTCGGAGAAGGAGCTCACCGCCGTCCGCGGCCGGGAGATCGCGATGATCTCCCAGGAGCCGATGGTCGCGCTGGACCCGATGTTCTCCATCGCCTACCAGCTGGTCGGCCCGATCCGCCGGTTCCGCGGCGTCGGCCGCGGGGAGGCCCGCACGATCGCCGCCGAGCTGCTGCGCAACGTCGGCATCGTCGACGCCGAGCGGGTCCTGAAGAGCTACCCGCACCAGCTGTCCGGCGGCATGGCCCAGCGGGTGTGCATCGCGCTGGCGCTGACCGGCCAGCCGGAGCTGCTCATCGCCGACGAGCCGACCACCGCCCTCGACGTCACGGTGCAGGCGGAGATCCTCAGCCTGCTGCGGGCGCTGGTCCGGGACACCGGGCTGTCGGTGGTCATCGTCAGCCACGACCTGGGCGTGGTCGCCGACATCTGCGACGACGTCGCGGTCATGTACGCCGGCGCGGTCGTCGAGTCCGGCACCGCGGCGGCCGTCCTGGACGACCCCTCGCACCCGTACACGATGGCCCTGCTGGGTGCGAACCCGCACGTGCCCGAGGGGGAGCCGGTGCCGCTGCGGCTGGCGTCGATCCCCGGCACCGTCCCGCCGCCCGGCTCGTGGCCGACCGGCTGCCGGTTCGCCAGCCGCTGCCAGTTCGCCCAGGAGAAGTGCACCGCGCCGTTCCCGGCCCTGCCCGCGCACGGCTCCGGCTCGGTGCTCTGCATCCGCGTCGACGAGCTCGCCTCCGCCCAGGCGACCTGGGACGCCGAGCCCGTCGGCGCCGGGACGCCGGCCGACGCCGCCGTCGCACCCGCCCCGACCGCTGGAGTGTCCCGATGACCGCCCCCGCCGGCGCGACCGCCGCCGCCACCCTGTCCCCGACGCCGGCGCTGCAGGTCCGCGACCTCGTCGTCCGGTACGGCTCCGGCCGCAAGGCCCGGCGCACCGCGCCCGCCATCGACGGTGTCAGCTTCGACATCGCCCCCGGCGAGACCGTCGGGCTGGTCGGCGAGTCCGGGTCGGGCAAGTCCACGATCGGCAAGGCGGTCCTCGGGCTGCAGCCGCCGACCTCGGGCACGGTCCGGGTGCACGGCCAGGACATCACCCGGATGTCGCTCAAGCAGCGCAGCCGGCAGGTGGCCGACCTGCGCGTGGTGTTCCAGGACCCGTACTCCTCGCTCAACCCGGCCCGGACGATCGGTCAGACGCTGGTCGAGCCACTCGCGCTCATGGGCACCAAGGGCGACACCGCGTGGCAGAAGGCGCGCCGCGGCCTGGAGTCCGTCGGGCTGCCCGGCGAGGCCGTCGACCGGTACCCGTCGCAGTTCTCCGGTGGTCAGCGGCAGCGGATCGCGATCGCCCGGGCGCTGGTCTGCGACCCCAAGGTCGTCGTCCTCGACGAGCCGGTGTCGGCGCTGGACCTGTCCACCCAGGCGCAGGTGCTCAACCTGCTCGCCGACCTGCGCGACCAGCGCGGCCTGTCGTTCCTGTTCATCGCCCACGACCTCGGCGTGGTCCGGTTCCTCTCCCAGCGCACGGTGGTGCTCTACCGCGGGCAGATCATGGAGACCGGCCCGGTGGAGGCGGTCAGCCAGGCGCCCCGGCACCCGTACACGGTGGCGCTGACCTCGGCGGCCCCGGTGCCGCGGCCGGCCGAGCAGGCCGCCCGCCGGGCGGCGCGGGAGGCGCTGGGCATGGGCACCGCCGGTGCCGCCGCGGCCTCGGCGACCGGCTGCCCGTTCGTGCCGCGCTGCCCGCTGGCCACCGACGTGTGCGCCGAGCAGCGCCCGCCGCTGCGGCTCATCGACGACAACCTCACCGCCTGCCACCACGCGGAGCGAGTGCCCGCTCTATGAGCAGCGCACCGTCCGGCCTTCGGGTCGAGCACCTGGACGCCGCGATCGGCATCCGGACGACCGCGCCGCGGCTGTCCTGGCGGCTGCCCGAGGGGGCCCGCGCCCAGCAGGCATACCGGCTGACCGCGGACAACGGCTGGGACACCGGCTGGGTGGCGGGCGACCGGAGCCTGCTGGTGCCCTACGCCGGCCCGCCGCTGGCGTCGGGTCAGCGGGTGGAGTGGCAGGTCCGGGTCCGCACCGACCTGGGCGAGAGCCCGCCGTCCCAGCCGGGCTGGTTCGAGACGGGCCTGCTGTGGGCCGAGGACTGGCAGGCAGCCTGGATCGAGCCGGGCGTCATGCCGGCGGGCGCGCCGGGGGAGCGGCCGGCCGCGCTGCTGCGGTACGAGTTCGACGTCGACCGGCCGGTCGTCGCCGCCCGGCTGCACGCCACCGCGCAGGGGCTGTACGAGGCGGCCGTCAACGGCGAGCAGGCCGGGGACGCCGAGCTCACGCCCGGGTTCACCCAGTACGACGTCCGGCTGCAGGTGCAGACCCACGACGTGACCGGGTCCCTCCGGCCCGGCCGCAACACCGTGTCCGTCGTGCTGTCCGACGGGTGGTTCCGCGGCCAGATCGGCATCGTCCGGGCCGCCGACCAGTGGGGCGACCGGCTGGCCTTCCTCGGCCAGCTCCAGCTGACCCACGACGACGGCTCGGTCACGACCGTCGGCACCGGCCCGGACTGGCGCAGCACCGAGGGCCACGTCGTGGCCGCCGACCTGATCGCCGGCCAGCGGGTCGACCTGCGCCGGCTGCCCCGCGGCTGGGACACCGCCGGCTTCGACGACGGCTCCTGGGCCCCGGTGACGGTGGTGCACCACGGCTACGCCGGCCTGGTCGACTCGCCCGCGCCGCCGGTGCGCCGGGTCGAGGAGATCGTGCCGGTCTCGGTCACCCGGCTGGCCGGCGGCGCGCAGCTGGTCGACCTGGGGCAGAACGTCAACGGCTGGGTGCGGCTGACCGACCTGGGCCCGGCGAACACCGCGCTGACCCTCACCCACGGCGAGTGGCTCGGCCCGGACGGCGACGTCACCACCGACCACCTCCGCCCGGCCGTGCCGTTCCTGCCCGAGCCGCTGCCCGCCGGGCAGGTCGACCGGGTGGTGTCCGCGGGCGTGCCCGGCGACGTCTTCGAGCCGCGGCACACCACGCACGGCTTCCGGTACGTGCGGATCGAGGGCCACCCGGGCCGGCTCACCCCGGACGACGTCCGCGGCGTGGTGGTGCACACCGACCTGACCCGCACCGGCTGGTTCTCCTGCAGCGACGAGCGGCTCGACCGGCTGCACGAGGCCGCGGTGTGGAGCCTGCGGGACAACGCCTGCGACGTCCCGACCGACTGCCCGCACCGCGAGCGGGCGGGCTGGACCGGCGACTGGCAGCTGTTCGTGCCCACCGCTGCGTTCCTGTACGACGTCGCCGGGTTCTCCACCAAGTGGCTGCGCGACGTCGCCGCCGACCAGTGGCCGGACGGGACGATCGCCAACATCAGCCCGAGCGCCCGCTCGGAGGGCCGGGAGGGCCCGGTCGCCTTCCTCAACGGCTCGGCCGGCTGGGGCGACGCGGTGGTGATCGTGCCGTGGGAGCTGTACCGGGCCTACGGCGACAGCGACGTCCTCGCCGAGCTGTGGCCGGCCATGGTCGGCTGGCTGGACCGGGCCGAGTGGACCGCCCGCGACCAGCGGCACCCGAGCCGGGCCGCGGCCCGTCCCGAGCCGGCGGCGCACGAGCAGTTCCTGTGGGACACCGGCTTCCACTGGGGCGAGTGGCTGGAGCCGGGCGTCGACATCGGCGACTTCGGCGCGTTCGTCGCCGCCGACAAGGGCGACGTGGCCACGGCGTACCTGGCGCACAGCGCCGGGCTGATGGCCCGGATCGCGGCGGTCCTCGGCCGGGACGACGACGCGACGCGGTACGCCGAGCTGAGCGCGCACGCCCGCGCCGCGTGGCAGGCCGAGTACCTGGCCGCCGACGGCGGCCTCACCCCGGACACCCAGGCCGCCCACGTCCGGGCGCTCGCCTTCGACCTGGTGCCGGACGAGCTGCGGCCGGCCGTCGCCGAGCGGCTGGTCGAGCTGGTCCGCAAGGCCGACACCCACCTGGGCACCGGCTTCCTGGCCACCCCCCACCTGCTGCCGGTGCTCGCCGACACCGGGCACCTCGACGTGGCCTACGAGCTGCTGCTGCAGGACTCCGAGCCGTCGTGGCTGACCATGGTCGACCGCGGCGCCACCACGGTGTGGGAACGCTGGGACGGCGTCTCGGCCGAGGGCGTGCCGCACGAGTCGCTCAACCACTACTCCAAGGGCGCCGTCATCTCCTTCCTGCACCGGTACACGGCGGGGATCGAGCTCGTCGACCCGGCGTACCGGCGGTTCCGCGTGCAGCCGCGTCCCGGCGGCGGGCTGACCTCCGCGGCGGCCGCGCACGAGTCGCCGTACGGCCGGATCGAGTCCTCCTGGCGGCTGGACGGCGACCGGTTCGAGCTCGACGTCCGCGTCCCCGCCGGGACCGAGGCGACCGTCGTCCTGCCCGACGGCACCACCACCACCGCCGGCCCCGGCCGGCACACCCTCACGACGACGGAGAGCGCCCGATGAGCACCGAAGCCCCCGAGTGGGCCGGCCCCGCCCGCTTCCTCGCCCCCACCGAGCCGATCCTGCGCGACGACGGGGTCCGGCACTTCTCGGGCATCACCTACGCCGTCGCGGTCGGGTACCGGCCGCTGCAGCTGGACCTGTGGGTGCCCGACAGCGCCACCCCGCCGCCGCTGGTCGTGTGGGTGCACGGCGGCGGGTTCATGTTCGGTGACCGCCGGTACCTGCCCGAGACGCTGAAGCCGAACCAGGTGTTCGACGCGCTGCTCGAGGCCGGGCTCGCCGTCGCCACCATCGACTACCGGCACGCCCTCGAGGCACCGTTCCCCGCCCAGCTGCACGACGCGAAGGCCGCCGTCCGCTACCTGCGGGCCCACGCCGGCGAGCTCGGCATCTCCACCGGGCGGATCGGCGTCGCCGGCGAGAGCGCCGGGGCGCACATCGCCGCGCTGGTCGGGCTGACCGCGCACCGGCCGGACCTGGAGGGCACCCACGGCGTGCTCGGCGAGTTCAGCACGGTCGACGTCGTCGTCGACTGGTACGGCCCGGCCGACCTGGAGACCATGCCGCGGGTGGCGCTGCCGCCGTCCATCGCCGCCAAGCTGCCCCCGGAGATGGCCACGCCGCCCGAGGACCACCTGACCCGCGGGCTGGAGGGCGCCGCGCGCGCCGACGCCAGCCCGGTCACCCACGTGACCCCGGACGCGCCGCCGTTCCTGCTGGTGCACGGCACCGCCGACTGGCTGGTCCCGTACGCGCAGAGCGAGCAGCTGCACGCCGCGCTGACCGCCGCCGGTGTGTCCTCGACGCTCGTGCCGGTGGAGGGGGCTGAGCACATCTTCGACGGTCACGACGACGTCGACGGGCTCGTCCGGCTCACCGTCGAGTACCTGACCCGGGCGCTGGCATGAGCGACGTGACGGTCGCGCCGGTCACCGTCGAGCACCACCGCGAGCCGCTGGGCATCGGCGACATCCGGCCCCGGCTGTCCTGGGTCACGAGCACCGAGCTGCCCGACTGGCACCAGACGGCCTACGAGCTGGAGGTCGACGACTGGTCGTCCGGCCGCGTCGCGAGCGACGAGTCGGTGCTGGTGCCGTGGGGTGCACCGCCGCTGACCAGCCGGGAGCGGCGCAGCGTCCGGGTCCGGGTCTGGGGCACCGGGGCGGCCGAGCCCTCCGCCTGGAGCGAGGACGTCGTCGTCGAGGCCGGGCTGCTGGAGCCGGCCGACTGGACGGCGACCCTGGTCCGGCCGGTTCCCGTCGGCGAGGGTGAGCCGGCCGCGCTGCTGCGCCGGGAGTTCGTGCTCGACCGGCCCGTCGTCCGGGCCCGGCTGTACGCCACCGCGCAGGGCGTCTACGAGGCCGAGCTGAACGGCGCCGTCGTCGGCGACCAGGTGCTGGCACCCGGCTGGACCAGCTACCGGCACCGGCTGCGGTACCAGACCCACGACGTCACCGGCCTGCTGCGCGAGGGCGCCAACGCGATCGGCGTGCACCTCGCCGACGGGTGGTTCACCGGCTTCCTCGGGTTCACCGGCAAGCGCGACTGGTACGGCGACCGCACCGGCGCGTTCGTGCAGCTCGAGGTCGAGCACCCCGACGGCAGCCGCACCGTCGTCACGACCGACGGGTCCTGGCGGTCGGCGCCGAGCCCGCTGACCCGGGCCGGGCTCTACAACGGCGAGACGTTCGACTCCCGCCGCGAGCTGCCCGGCTGGTCGGCACCCGCCTTCGACGACGGCGACTGGGCGCCGGTCGAGACCGGGTCGCTGGACGTCGGGACGCTCGTCGCGCCGACCGGTCCGCCGGTGCGCCGGACCGGGACCGTGCCCGTCCGGGAGATCAGCACCTCGCCGTCGGGCGCGACGCTGGTCGACTTCGGGCAGAACCTGGTCGGCCGGATCCGGTTCGCGCTGCCCGACGCCCCGGCCGGCACCGAGATCACCGTCCGGCACGCCGAGGTCCTGGAGCACGGCGAGCTGGGCACCCGGCCGCTGAAGGCGGCGCGGGCGACCGACGTCGTCGTCCTGGACGGGAACGGGCCGCGGACCTGGGAGCCGCGGTTCACCTCCCACGGCTTCCGGTACGCGGAGGTCAGCGGCTGGCCCGGCGAGCTCACCGCCGACGCGCTCGAGGCCGTCGTGCTGCACACCGACCTGCGCCGCACCGGCACGTTCAGCTGCTCGGACCCCGACGTCGAGCGGCTGCACGAGAACGTCGTCTGGGGCATGCGCGGCAACTTCCTCGACCTGCCCACCGACTGCCCGCAGCGCGACGAGCGGCTGGGCTGGACCGGTGACCTGCAGGTCTTCGCGCCCACCGCCTCGTTCCTCTACGACACCACCGGCATGCTGCGGTCCTGGCTGGCCGACCTCGCCGTCGAGCAGCTGGAGGACCACGACGGCATCGTGCCGATGTACGTGCCGTTCCTGCCGCTGCTGCCCTTCCCGCTGCAGGCCGACGTCGGGTGGGGCGACGCGGCCGTCGTCGTCCCGTGGGTGCTGTACCAGCGGACCGGGGACGCCGGGTTGCTCGCCGACCAGTGGGCGTCGATGACCGCCTGGATCGACGTCTTCGCCGCCCGCGCCGGGGCCGACCTGGACTTCCCGGAGGGCGGGTTCTCCTTCGGCGACTGGCTGGACACCGCCGCCCCGCCGGACAACCCGGCAGCGGCGCGCACGCCCTGGCAGTGCGTCGCGACCGCCTACCTGGCCCGCTCGGCGCGCACGGTGGCGGAGGCCGCGGAGGTCCTCGGCCGGGACGGCACCCGCTTCGCCGACCTGGCCGAGCGGGCGGCGCAGCGGTTCCGCGCCGAGTACGTGACGCCCACCGGCCGGGTCACCTTCCCCTCGCAGACGGCGTACGCGCTGGCGCTCGAGTTCGACCTGCTGACCCCGGAGCAGCGGGAGCACGCCGGCGCGCTGCTGGCCGAACAGGTCCTCAAGGACGGGTTCCACATCGCCACGGGCTTCCTCGGCACGCCGCTGGTGACCGACGCGCTGACCTCCGCCGGTGAGCTGCCCACCGCCTACGAGCTGCTGCTGCAGCGGGAGAACCCGTCGTGGCTCTACCCGGTGACCATGGGCGCGACCACCATCTGGGAGCGCTGGGACTCCATGCTCCCCGACGGGACCATCAACCCCGGCGAGATGACGTCGTTCAACCACTACGCGCTGGGTGCGGTGGCCGACTGGCTGCACCGCACCGTCGCCGGGCTGGCGCCGGCCGCGCCGGGCTACCGGCGGCTGCGGGTCGCCCCGCGTCCCGGGCCGGGGATCACCGCGGCGGCGGCGACGCACGACACGCCGTACGGTCCCGCGTCGGTGTCCTGGACCGTCGACGGGTCGGACTTCGCCCTGGACGTCGTGGTCCCGCCGAGCACCACGGCGGAGGTCGTGCTGCCCGACGGCGGCGCGCCGGTCGAGGTCGGCTCGGGCCGGCACTCGTTCACCCGCGAGATCACCGTCCCTGCGCCGGTGGAGAAGCCGGCGCTGTTCTTCGACCCGGACGCGCACTCGTGACGCCGACGCCCGTCGTCCCCGGGTTCCACCCGGACCCCAGCGTCTGCCGGGTCGGCGACACCTACTGGATGGTCGTCTCGAGCTTCGAGTACGCCCCCGGCGTGCCGCTGTTCCGGTCGACCGACCTGCGCTCCTGGGAGCAGGTCGGGCACGTGCTGGCCCGGCCCGCGCAGCTGGACGTGTCGGCGGCGCCCGGCTCGGGCGGCATCACCGCGCCGACGCTGCGCCACCACGACGGCCGGTTCTGGATGGTCACCACCAACCTCGCCGACGGCGGCTGGCAGACCCTGGCCACCGCCGAGGACCCGCTGGGCGAGTGGTCCGAGCCGGTGCGGATGCCCGAGGTCCGCGGCATCGACCCGGACCTGGCCTGGGACGACGACGGCACGCTGCTGGTCACCTACGCCGGCTTCGGCGCGGGCGGTCCGGCCGGCCTCGTCCAGCAGGCCGTCGACCCGGCGACCGGCCGGGCGCTCACCGAGCGGCAGCACGTCTGGCAGGGCACCGGCGGCCGCTTCCCGGAGGGTCCGCACCTCTACCGCATCGGCGGCTGGTGGTACCTGCTCATCGCCGAGGGCGGCACCGAGCGCGGGCACGCCGTGACGATCGCGCGCAGCCGCTCGCCGCAGGGCCCGTTCGAGCCGTGCCCGCACAACCCGCTGCTCACCCACCGGGGCGTCGAGTCGCCGGTGCAGAACACCGGCCACGCCGACCTGGTGCAGCGGCCCGACGGCAGCTGGGCGATCGTCTTCCACGGCGTCCGGCCGCGCGGCGCCAGCCCGCAGTTCCACGTGCTGGGCCGGGAGACCTTCGCCGCCGAGGTGATCTGGGAGGACGGCTGGCCGCGGATCGGCGACTGGCTGACCCCGCCCGGCGGCGCGGTGTCCCTGGACGAGCTGGCCGGCGATGAGCTGCCGGTGTCCTGGGTGTCGCCGCGCCGCTTCCCCGGCGAGGTGCTGGAGCGGGAGGAGCGCGGCTGGCGTCTCACGGCCGTGGACGGCGACCCGGCGAGCGACGACCTGGCGTTCGCCGGACGGCGCCAGGAGCACCTGCACTGCCGGGTGCAGGCGGTCGTCGACGCGGGCGCGGGGGTCGGCGGGCTGTCGGTGCGGATGGACGCCCGGCACCACCTGGACCTGGAGGTCGCCGACGGCGTCGTCCGGGCGGTGGCCCAGGTCGGCCCGCTGCGGTCGGTGCTCGGTCAGCTCGAGGTCCCGGCCGGGGAGGTCGCGCTGGAGCTGCGGGCGGTGCCGGACCAGGGGCACTTCTCCTCCACGGCGCTCGGCCCCGACCAGCTGGTCGCCGGCGTGGTCCGGGACGGCGCCTTCACCGAGCTCGGCCGGCTCGACGGCCGGTACGTGTCCACCGAGGTGGCCGGCGGGATGACCGGACGCCTCGCCGGTGTGTGGTGCTCGACCGGCGCGCTCGTCGTCCGGTCGTTCCGCTACTCCGGCGGGGACGCCGCGTGACCCTGCGGATCGCCGAGCGCTGCCGGGTGGTGGTCGACAACGACTGGGCCGGCGACCCGGACGGGCTCGTCGCGCTCGCGCACCACCTGCTCAGCCGGGCCAACCGCGTGGTCGCGGTGACCGGGTCGGCGAACAGCCCGGTGTTCGGACCGCCGGCGGGCACCGCGGCCGCCGGGGCCCGGCTCGCCCAGGAGCTGGTCGACCTGGTCGACGGGCCGCACCGGCCGCTGGTGGCCGCCGGCTGCGACGTCCCGGTCGGCGGGGGTGACACCGCGTCCGCGGCGGCGGACGCCGTCGTCGCCGAGGCGCGGCGGGACGACCCGCTGCCGCTGTTCCTGGTCTGCGCCGGACCGCTGACCAACGTGGCCCAGGCCCTCCGGCAGGCGCCGGACGTCGCGGCCCGGCTCACCCTGGTCTGGGTCGCCGTGAAGGGGGACCCGGACGCGCCCGAGTACAACCGGGACACCGACCCGCAGGCCGCCGCGGAGGTGCTGGGCCGGGCGGAGCTCGCGGTGCGGCAGTTCCCGCTGGAGACCTACCGCCGCTGCGCGGCCTCCGTCGCGGAGCTGGAGCACGACCTGGGCGGCGCCGGCCGGGTCGGCGCCTGGCTGTGGCAGCGGTTCACCTCGCTGCCGCTGCCGGACTTCGTCGAGCTCGGCGAGGTGTGGCCGCTGGGCGACAGCCCGCCCGTGCTGGTCACCGCGCTCGACGACGCGTCCAGCACCTGGACCGGGCCCGCGACCCGCCGCGTCTGCACCGACGTCGACGGCCGGCTGCTGGTCGCCGACCTGCTCGCCCGCCTCCGGCTGCACGAGCGCCGGACGGCCGGCTGACCGGCTGCCGGTCAATGGGAGGCCCGTTGCCCCGGTGACGCCGGTTCCCCAGCATCGACAGCACGCGGGAGCGGCGGTGGTCGAGCAGACGGCCGACCACCCTGAGGCCGGTCCCGCGGAGGCATGGGGCGCTCCAGCCAGGACGCCGTCCGTCGCGTGCTGCCCCTCATGACCCCGATGACAGGACAGCCATGCGCCGCACCCCGTTCACCGCCGGCTGGCAGACCCGCCGGCACGCCAACTCCTTCGCCGAGATGGTCGGCGCCGCGGCACCGTGGCAGGACGTCACACTGCCGCACGACGCCACGCTCGCCGAGCCCCGGGACGCCGCGCACGGCGCCGGCCCGGGGTACTTCCCCGGCGGCGTGTACGAGTACCGGAAGGCCTTCGCCGTCCCGGCCGACGCCGCCGACCAGCGCTGGGTGCTGGAGTTCGAGGCCGTCTACCGGCGGGCGATGGTCTACGTGAACGGCAGCCTCGCAGCGCACTGGGCGTCGGGCTACACCGGCTTCGCCGTGCCGCTGGACGACCACCTGCGGTACGGCGAGGAGAACGAGGTGCGGGTCGTGTGCCGCGCCGGTCAGGACTCCCGCTGGTACGCCGGCAGCGGCATCACCCGGCCGGTGCACCTGGTCGTCGGCCCGCTGCTGCACATCGCCCCGGACGGCGTCCGGGTGACCACCGTGGACGCCGACCGGGACCTCGCCGTCGTGGAGGTGCTCACCACGGTCGTCAACGACCGGCCGCGGCTGGCCACCGCCGAGGCGGTCACCGAGCTGCGCGGGCCGGACGGCGCCGTGGTCGCCGCCGACCGGACACCGGTGACCGTGCGACCGGGGGAGCCGGCGGTGGTGCGCCAGCGGCTCGTCGTCCGCGACCCGGCGCTGTGGGGACCGGGGGCACCCGCGCTGCACACGGCGACGGTGACGCTGGCCGACGGCGACGCCGAGACGGTGACCTTCGGGATCCGCACCCTCGCCGTCGACCCGGTGCGCGGCCTGCGCGTCAACGGCGAGCCGGTGCTGCTGCGCGGCGCGTGCCTGCACTCCGACAACGGCGTCCTGGGTGCGGCGACGATCGACCGCGCCGACGAGCGCCGGGTGGAGCTGCTGCAGGCGGCCGGGATCAACGCGCTGCGCAGCGCGCACAACCCGATGAGCCGGGCGCTGCTCGAGGCCTGCGACCGGCTCGGCGTCCTGGTGATGGACGAGCTCACCGACATGTGGACCGAGAGCAAGTCCGACCTCGACGCCGCGCTCGACTTCCCGGAGTGGTGGCAGTGCGACGTGGCGGCCATGGTCGCCAAGGACGTCAACCACCCCAGCGTGGTGATGTACTCGATCGGCAACGAGATCCCCGAGGTGGCGACCCCGCACGGCGCGCTGTGGTCGCGGCGGCTGGCCGAGGAGGTGCGCCGGCTCGACCCGTCCCGGCTGGTCACCAACGGGGTGAACGGCATGCTGGCGGTCATCGGCGAGGCCGCGGCCCAGGCCGAGGGCGGCATCAACACGATGCTCGCGGACATGGGCGGGTTCATGCGCGAGCTGGCCGCCTCCGAGCTGGTCGGCCGGCGGACCGCGGAGTCCTTCGCCGTCCTGGACGTCGCCGGGCTCAACTACATGGACGCCCGCTACGAGGCCGACCGGGAGACGTTCCCGAACCGCGTCGTGGTGGGCAGCGAGACCTTCGCGAACGAGATCGACCGGCTGTGGCGGCTCGTGCAGGACCACCCGCACGTTATCGGCGACTTCACCTGGACCGGCTGGGACTACCTGGGTGAGGCCGGGATCGGCCGGACCGCGGACGCCGAGGACCCGTCGGCCGGCGCGTTCGGGGCCCCCTACCCGTGGCTGCTCGCCTGGTGCGGGGACATCGACGTCACCGGGCACCGCCGGCCCGCCTCCTTCTACCGGGAGGTCGTCTTCGGCCTGCGCAGCGACCCGTACCTCGCCGTCGTCCGGCCGGAGCGGTCCGGGCGGGAGACGGTCGCGACGCCGTGGGCGTGGAGCGACTCGGTGGGCAGCTGGGCGTTCGCCGGCGCCGAGGGCACGCCGGTGACCGTCGAGGTCTACAGCGACGCCGACGAGGTCGAGCTGCTGCTCGACGGGCGCTCGCTCGGCACCGCGAAGGCGGGTGAGGCGCACCGGTTCCGGGCGGAGTTCACGGTGCCCTGGGCACCCGGCGAGCTGACCGCGGTCGCCCGCAGCGGCGGCGCGGAGACCGGCCGGTGCTCGCTCCGGTCCGCCGACGGGCCGGTGCGGCTGACGGCGGCCGTCGACCGGGACGCCGTGCGGGCCGACGACACCGACCTGGCGTACGTCGACCTCGCGCTCACCGACGCCGCCGGCACCGTGGCGCTGGGCGTCGACCGCGAGGTCACCGTGACCGTCGCCGGGCCCGGCGTGCTCGCCGGGTTCGGTTCGGCGGCGCCGGCGACCGAGGAGTCCTACCTCGACGACGTGCACACCACCTTCGACGGCCGTGCGCTCGCCGTCGTCCGGCCGACCGGTGCGGGCACGATCACCGTCACGGCGTCCGCGCCCGGCTGCGCCGACGTCACGCTGACCGTGGTCGCCCGCTGAGCTCGGCGACGCAGTCAGCGACCGCGGCGGCCAGGTCGCGGTCGTCGGCGAGGGCCGGGTCCAGCGCCGCGAGCACGCGCGGGACCGAGCCGGCGAGCGGTCGCAGCTCGTCGGCCCGCACGTCCCGCACCGGGGTGCTGCCTCCAAACACGAGGTGCACCAGCCAGGCCGCGAGGAGCCGGACGGCGGGCAGCGGCAGCCGGCCGCTCGCCCGCATCCCGGCGGAGCACCGGGAGCAGGCGCACCGGGAGCTTCTGCGAGCCGTCCGCGGCGATCTGCGCCAGGGAGTGCCGGATGCGCGGGTCGGCGAACCGCGCCAGCAGCGCTGCCCGGTAGCGGGCGACGTCGTCCACGGGCAGGTCCAGGTGCGGCGCGCAGGTGTCCCACCACTCCTGCACCCAGCCGGCGCAGACCGGGTCGGTCACCGCCTCGGCGACGGTCGTCCACCCGCGCAGCGGGCCGGCGTAGGCCAGCAGCGAGTGGGCGCCGTTCAGCAGCCACAGCTTGCGGTCCTCGAACGGCGTCACGTCCGCCGTCAGGACGGCGCCGGCGGTCTCCCACGCGGGCCGGCCACCGGGGAACGCGCCGGCCAGCACCCACTCGCTGAACGGCTCGGTGGCGACCGGGCAGCGGTCGTCGACGCCGGTGCCGGCCAGCACGGCCCGCCGGTCGTCGTCGGTGGGCGCGGGGGTGATGCGGTCGACCACCGTCGTCGCGACAGACACCTGCTCCCGGAGCCAGTCCGCCATCGCGGGGTCGGTCTCCGCCATCAGGTGCTGCAGCGCGGCGCCGAGCACTGCGCCGTTGCCCGGCAGGTTGTCGCACGGCACGAGGGTGACCGGGCCGGCGTCGGCGGCCCGCCGGGCGCGCAGCCCGGCCAGCAGCCGCGCCGGGGCGCCGTCCGCCGCCGTGCCGTAGCCGGCCTCGGTGACCGTCACGGTGACCACCCGGACGTCGGGGGAGCCCAGGTACCGCAGCCAGGCGTCCTGCTCGTCGGCCGCGTGCGCCCGGACCAGCGACCGGACGACGGAGAACTCGTCGCCGCCGGCGCCCCGGGTGACCAGCGTGTACAGCCCGTCCTGCGCAGCGAGCGCCCGGGCGAGGTCGGGTCGGCGGCCGGTGAACGCGGCGATGCCCCAGTCGTCACCGGCCCGGTCGGTGTACCAGGCCTGGTGCGCGCGGGAGAAGCTGCCCAGGCCGAGGTGGACCATGCGCACCGGCGGAGCGGCCGTGCCGCGGCGCAGGGAGCTCACAGCCGGAACACCTCGCGGGGGCGGACGGCGACGAGGTCGACGAGCGTCTCCACCGCCTCGTCCTCGTCCAGCACGTGCTCGGCCACCAGCCCGGCGAGGTACCCGGCGTCCAGCCGGCGGGACATGTCGTGCCGGGCCGGGATCGAGCAGAACGCCCGGGTGTCGTCGACGAAGCCCGAGGTGCGGCGGAAGCCGGCCGTCTCGGTCACCGCGCCGCGGAACCGCCGGACCGCGGCCGGCGCGTCGAGGAACCACCAGGGCGCGCCGACGAACACCGACGGGTAGAAGCCGGCCAGCGGGGCGATCTCCCGGGAGAACACGCTCTCGTCGAGCGTGAACAGCACCAGGTGCAGTCCGGGGTGGGTGCCGTACCGCTCCAGCAGCGGCCGGAGCGGGTCGGTGAAGTCCCCGCGCAGCGGGATGTCGTGCCCGGTGTCCGGGCCGGAGGCGTGCAGCGTGGGCCGGTGGTGGTTGCGGCGCACCCCGGGGTGCAGGGTCATGACCAGGCCGTCCTCGACCGACATCCGCGCCATCTCCAGCAACATGTGCCGGCGCAGGGCGGTGCACTCGGCGGCCGAGGCGGTACCGGCCAGCGCCCGGGCGTAGCTGCGCTCGACGACGCCCGGCTCCAGCGGCTCGGTGCCGACGTCGGCGTGGCTGTGGTCGGCCGAGGTGGCGCCGTGCGCCCGGAAGTGCGCCCGGCGCTGCTCCATGGCGGCGACCCAGCCCCGGTAGCTGCCGGTGTCGCAGCCGGACACCTCCCCGAGCCGGGCGACCAGCGCCGGCCAGTCCGGGCTGCCCGCCTCCAGGTACCGGTCGGGGCGGAAGGTGGGCAGCACCCTGCCGGGGAACGTGGGGTCCGCGGCCAGGGCAGCGTGCGGCGCGAGGTCGTCGCACGGGTCGTCGGTGGTGGCGAGCACCTCGATGCCGAAGCGCTCGAACAGTGCCCGTGGCCGGTAGGCGTCCTCGGCGAGTCGGGCGGCGATCGTGTCGTACACCGCGTCGGCCGTCCGGGCGGACGGGCGCAGCCGGACGTCGAAGACCTCACTGAGTTCGGCCTCCAGCCAGGACCGCGAGGCCGTGCCGCGGAACGCCGGCCAGTGCTCGCAGAGCAGCCGCCACGCGGCGCGGGACTCCGCTTCGGTCAGGCCGGCGCGCCCCACCCCCAGGTCGGCCAGCGGCACCCCGGACGCGTGCAGCAGCCGGGTGAGGTAGTGGTCGGGGGTGATCAGCAGCGCCGTCGGGTCCGGGAACGGCGCGTCGTCGAGGAGGACCCGCGGGTCGACGTGGCCGTGCGGGGAGAGGACCGGCAGCGCTCGGACGGCGTCGTAGAGCCGACGAGTGACCGCCCGGACCCCCGGGTCGGGCGGCAGCAGCCGGTCGGGGTGCAGGACGAGCGCTTCTGCCATGGCCGGATGCTCGATGCGCTGACCCCGGCCTGGCAATCGGTTGCCACGAGTTGCCCGGGCCGCTTGTGGGCACGCCGACCGCGGTCGAGGGTGGCCGCATGAGCGTGCCCGGGACCGTGGACCACGTCGCCTTCCTCGGCGGACCGGCGGAGCTGCTCGCCGACGACGAGGTCGCCGCCTTCGTGCGAGACCAGCTCGCGGCGCGGCCGCTGGACGGCCGGAGCGTCTGCCTGGTGATCCCCGACGCCACCCGCAGCTGCCCGCTGCCGCTGCTGCTCGACGCGGTGCACGGCGCGCTGGCCGGCCGGGTGAGCCGGCTGACCGCGCTCGTCGCCCTGGGCACCCACGCGCCGATGACCGACTCACAGCTGGCCCGGCACCTGGGCGGCGACCCGGCGGTCCGCTATCCGGGCATGGCCGTGCGGAACCACGAGTGGGCCGACCCGGGCACGTTCGTCTCCCTCGGCGTCCTCCCGGCCGAGCGGGTGGCCGAGCTGTCCGAGGGCCGGCTCGCGGAGGCCGTCGACGTCCGGCTCAACCGCGCCGTCGTCGAGCACGACGTCGCGCTCGTCGTGGGCCCGGTCTTCCCGCACGAGGTCGTGGGCTTCTCGGGCGGCAACAAGTACTTCTTCCCCGGGGTCGCCGGCCAGGAGATCATCGACCTCTCGCACTGGCTGGGGGCGCTCATCACCAGCGCCGGCATCATCGGCACCCGCGGCACCACCCCGGTGCGGGCGCTGATCGACGAGGCGGCCGCGCTGATCCCCGCGGAGACCCTCGCGCTGTGCGTCGTGGTGCGCTCGGGCAGCGGGCAGCTGCACGCGGCCGCCCTCGGGGAGCCGCGCGCGGCCTGGGACGCGGCCGCCGCGGTGTCGGCCGAGGTGCACGTCCGGTACCTGGACGCGCCGGTGCGCCGGGTGCTGGCGGTCATCCCGGCGAAGTACGACGACATGTGGACCGCGGCCAAGGGCTTCTACAAGCTCGAACCGGTGGTCGCCGACGGCGGCGAGGTGGTGCTCTACGCCCCGCACATCACCCGGATCTCGGCGATGCACCCCGAGATCGAGCAGATCGGCTACCACTGCCGCGACTGGTTCGTCTCCCGGTGGGAGGACTATCGCCACCTGCACTGGGGCGTGCTCGCGCACTCCACCCACCTGCGCGGCGCGGGCACCTACGACCCGGTCCACGGCGAGCGCTGCCGGGTGCGGGTCACCCTGGCCACCAGCATCCCCGAGGACGTCGTCCGCGGTGCGGCGCTGGACTACCTGGACCCGGCGTCGGTCGACGTCGAGGCCTGGGCCGCGGACGCGGAGACCGTCGTCGTCCGGGACGCCGGCGAGGTGCTCTTCCGGCTCCGCTGAGCCGTCGAGCCGCGCACCACCAGCCGGACCGGCAGCACCACCGGCGCGCCGGTCGACCCCGGCGCCCCCTGCACCATGGCCAGCAGTGCCCGGGTCGCCGCAGCGCCGCCGGCCTGCAGCGGCGCGGCCACCGTGGTGAGCCCCGGCGTGACCAGCTCGGCGGCCCCGACGTTGTCGAAGCCGACCACGCTGACGTCGGCCGGCACCCGGACCCCGCGGCCGCGCAGCCCGCGGACGACGCCGATGGCCAGCTGGTCGTTGTAGGCCACGACGGCCGACGTCGGCTGCGCCAGGAGCTCCGCGGCCGCGCGGACCCCACCGGCGACGTCGGGGGAGGAGGGGCCCGTCCGGCGCAGCCGCAGCTGCAGCTCCTCGGCCGCCTCCAGCAGCGCACGCCAGCGCACGCCGTCGGCCCAGGACGCCGCCGGGCCGGCGACGTAGGTGAGCGCGGAGTGGCCGAGACCGGCGAGGTGCGCGGCGACCTCGCGGGCACCGCGGGCGTTGTCCGGGACGACGCTGGGCACGTCGACCACCGCCCGGCCCAGCACCACCACCGGCTTCTGCTTGGCGATCACCCGGATCGCGGCGTCGGACATCCGTGAGCCGGCCAGCACGATGCCGTCGACAGAGGGCAGCGCCCGCTCCAGTGCCGCCCGCTCCGTCCGGTCGGACTCCTGCGAGTCGGCGAGCAGCACCGTGTACCCGGCCTGGGTCGCCACCGACTGGACGCCGCGGACCATCTCGCCGTAGACCGGGTTGCCGATGTCGGACACCAGCACCGCGAGCATGTGCGTGCGGGCGGTCGACAGCGCGCGGGCCAGCGGGTTGGTGCGGTAGCCCAGGGTGTCGGCGACCTGGCGCACCCGCTCGGCGGTGGCCGCGTTCACCCGGCCGGGCCGGGAGAACGTACGGGACACCGTCGACGCCGCCACCCCGGCCGCCCGCGCGACGTCGTAGATGGTGACGTCGCGTGCCCGTTCGCCGTCCACGGCCGCAGTGTGCCCGCCCCGCGGCAAGTGATGGCAACCGGTTGTCCCGCCCGCCCCGCCTGTGCCCTACTGCCTGCATGCTGCGCCCCCAGGACGGTCCGACCCGTGAGACCAAGCGCCTCGACGGGCTGTGGGCCTTCCGGCTCGACGCCGCCGGGGAGGGCCGGGGTGCCGGCTGGTGGCGGAGCCGCCTCGCCGACGCCCGCGAGGTGCCGGTGCCGGCCAGCTACGACGACGTGTTCGCCGACGCCGAGGCGCGCGACCACGTGGGCGACGCCTGGTACCAGACCACCGTGCGGGTGCCCCGCGGCTGGGCCGGGCAGCGCGTCGTCCTCCGCTTCGACGCGGCGACGCACCGGGCGGTCGTCTGGGTGGGCGACGTGGAGGTCGCCCGGCACGAGGGCGGCTACACCCCCTTCGAGGCCGACGTCACCGCGCACGCCCGGCCGGGGGAGGCCGTCCGGGTGACCGTGGTGGTCGACAACCGGCTGAGCTGGGACTCCGTGCCGCCGGGCGTCGTCGAGGACGGGAAGCAGGTGTACTTCCACGACTTCTACAACTACGCCGGCCTGCACCGCTCGGTCTGGCTGTCCAGCACCCCGCACGCCCACCTGGACGACGTCACGGTGGTCACCGGCCTGACCGGGACGACCGGCACCGTCGAGTACCGGACCGGCGCGGGAGGCGCCGAGGGGCTGGGCACCCGCGCGGTGCTGCGCGACGACGACGGCACCGAGGTGGCCCGTGCCGAGGGCGCGACGGGCGTGCTCACCGTCGCCGACGTGCACCCCTGGCGGCCGGGCGAGGGGCACCTGTACGAGCTGGAGCTGGCGCTCACCGACGGCCCGGACGTCGTCGACAGCTACCGGCTGCCGGTCGGGGTGCGCACCGTGGAGGTGCGGGGCACGCAGTTCCTGATCAACGGCGAGCCGTTCTCCTTCACCGGGTTCGGCAAGCACGAGGACCTGCCGGTCCGCGGGAAGGGCCACGACGACGTCTTCCTGGTGCACGACGCCGCGCTGATGGCGTGGACCGGGGCCAACTCCTTCCGCACCGCGCACTACCCCCACGCCGAGGAGGTGCTCGACCACGCCGACCGGCACGGCATCGTGGTGATCAGCGAGACCGCGGCGGTCGGGCAGAACCTGGGGCTGGCCGCGGTCGCGCTCGGCCGGCCGGCGCAGCCCACGTTCTCCGCCGCCACGATCGGGGAGGCCGGTCAGGCGACCCACGCCCGGGCCCTCCGCGAGCTGGTCGAGCGGGACCGCAACCACCCCAGCGTCGTGCTGTGGAGCATCGCCAACGAGCCGGAGTCCGACACCGACGAGGCCTGCGCCCACTTCGAGCCGCTGTTCGCCCTCGCCCGGGAGCTGGACCCCAGCCGGCCGGTCGGGTTCGCCAACATGATGTTCTCGCCGCACGGCAGGGACCGGCTGCACGCCTACGCCGACGTGGTCATGCTCAACCGCTACTACGGCTGGTACCGGCACACCGGTGACCTGGCCGCCGCCGAGGCCGCGCTGCAGGCCGAGCTGGAGGCCTGGGCGACCGAGGGCAAGCCGATCATCGTGACCGAGTACGGCGCCGACGCGGTCGCCGGCCTGCACCAGGTGGTGCCGATGCCGTGGAGCGAGGAGTACCAGGTCGAGCTGCTGGAGATGGCCCACCGGGTCTTCGACCGCATCGACGCGGTCGTGGGTGAGCACGTGTGGGCCTTCGCCGACTTCGCCACCGGTCCGGGGACCGGGCGGGTCGACGGCAACCGCAAGGGGGTCTTCACCCGCGACCGGCGACCCAAGGCGGCGGCGCAGCTGCTCCGCCGCCGGTGGCGCGGCGAGGACCCACCCGGGCGGCCTACGGTGCCGGGATGACCGACACGGTGGTGCAGCCCTGGTCCGCCGGCAGCTGGACGACGCCGCCGGCGGAGGCCGTCGAGGACGGGCCCGACCTGCTGGTCACCGCCGTCGAGGGCAGCGACGCCTGGCGGCACACCAGCTACGGCTTCGTGCACGACGACGCGCACGCGCTGCTCGCCCCGCTCGACGCCGCGGTCGAGGTCACCTTCGACGCGGGCTTCGACCAGCAGTTCGACCAGGCCGGGCTGATGCTGCGGGTCGACGCGGAGACCTGGCTGAAGTGCGGCGTCGAGTTCTCCGACGGGATCCCGCAGCTGGGCGCCGTGGTCACCCTGGGCCGGTCGGACTGGTCGGTGGCACCGGTGCCGGACTGGGCCGGCCGGCGGGTCACCGTGCGGGCCAGCCGGGACGGCGACGCGGTCACCGTGCGGGCCCGGGTCGACGACGAGCCGTCCCGCCTGGTCCGGCTCGCGCCGTTCCCGCCGGGGGCGACCGTGCTCGCCGGGCCGTACTGCGCCGCGCCCACCCGGTCCGGTCTCACCGTCCGGTTCACCCGCTGGGCGACCGGCCCGGCGGACACCGCACTGCACTGACCGGTCCGCCTCCCGCTGGATGGCAGGCCCCCGGACGGCGCCGGAGGCCGGTCGGCAGGATCGGGGGGTGACCGCGACCACCCCGTCCGACCCGACCGCGCTGCCCCTCGAGCAGAAGGTGCGGCTGCTCTCCGGCCAGGACTTCTGGTCGACCCCCGCGGTGGCCGAGGCCGGGCTGTCGTCGGTCGTGCTCACCGACGGGCCGCACGGCGTCCGCCGCCAGCAGGGCGAGTTCGACCAGATCGGGCTGCTGGAGAGCGTCCCGGCCACCTGCTTCCCGCCCGCGGTCGCCGTCGGCTCCAGCTGGGACCCCGAGGTGGCCGAGCGGATCGGCGCCGCGGTCGGCGTCGAGGCCCGGGCGATCGGCGTCCCCGTCGTCCTGGGCCCCGGGGTGAACATCAAGCGGTCGCCGCTGTGCGGCCGGAACTTCGAGTACTACTCCGAGGACCCGCTGCTGGCCGGGGTGCTCGGCGCCGCCCACGTGCGCGGCCAGCAGGGCGAGGGCGTCGGCGCGTCGGTGAAGCACTTCGCGGCCAACAACCAGGAGACCCAGCGCATGCAGGTCAGCGCGGACGTCGACGAGCGGACGCTGCGGGAGGTCTACCTGCCCGCCTTCGAACGGGTGGTCACCGAGTCGCGGCCGGCCACGGTCATGTGCGCCTACAACAAGGTCAACGGCGTCTACGCCTCGCAGCACCGGTGGCTGCTGACCGAGGTGCTCCGCGAGGAGTGGGGCTTCCGCGGCGCGGTCGTCTCCGACTGGGGCGCGGTCGACGACCGGGTGGCCGCGCTCGAGGCGGGGCTGGACCTGCAGATGCCCGGTGACTCCGGCGCCGGCAACGCCCTGGTCGTCGAGGCGGTCCGGGCCGGGGTGCTCGACGAGGCGGTCGTCGACCGCAGCGTCCGCCGGGTGGCCGCCCTCGCCGGGCTCGTCGCCGAGCCGACCGCGGGCTTCGACGTCGAGGCCCACCACGCGCTGGCGCGGGAGCTCGCCGCCGGCTGCGCCGTGCTGCTCAAGAACGACGGCGGCACCCTGCCGCTGACCGCCGGCACCCGGATCACGGTGGTGGGCGAGTTCGCTCGCACCCCGCGCTTCCAGGGCGGCGGCAGCTCGCACGTCAACGCCACCCGGGTCGACGACGCGCTCACCGCCCTGCAGGGCGCCGTGGAGGTGACCTTCGCGCCGGGCTTCACCCTCGACGGCTCCGGGGACGCGGCGGCGCTGCGCGAGGAGGCGGTCGCCGCCGCCCGCGGTGCCGAGGTCACCGTGGTGTTCGCCGGGCTGGCCGAGGCCGACGAGTCCGAGGGCTTCGACCGCACGACGCTGGACCTGCCCGCCGGCCAGGTCGACCTCATCCGCGCGGTGGCCGCGGTCAGCCTGCGCACCGTCGTCGTCCTCTCCTCCGGCAGCGTCGTCTCGCTGGAGGGCTGGCACGACGACGTCGACGCCGTGCTGGCCGGCTTCCTGCTCGGCCAGGCCGGCGGCGGCGCGCTCGCCGACCTGCTCACCGGCGCGGTCGACCCGTCGGGCCGGCTGGCCGAGACCATCCCGCTCCGGCTGCAGGACACCCCCAGCTACCTGACCTTCCCCGGCGAGCAGGGGCACGCCCGCTACGGCGAGGGCGTGATGGTGGGCTACCGGCACTACGAGACCGCCGAGCAGCCGGTGCGGTACCCGTTCGGGCACGGGCTGAGCTACACCTCGTTCGCGACCACCGACCTGCAGGTCCGCACCCGCGGCGCCGACGGCGCGACGGCCACCGTGACGGTGACCAACACCGGGGAGCGCGCCGGCCGGCACGTCGTCCAGGTCTACGTCGCCACCGCCGCCGGCCCGGTCCGCCGCCCGGCCCGGGAGCTGCGGGCGTTCACCAAGGTGTCGCTGGCGGCCGGGGAGTCGGCCACGGTGGCGTTCGAGCTGGACCGGCGGGCCTTCGCCTACTGGGACGTCCGCGAGCACGACTGGGTCGTCGCGCCGGGGGAGTACTCGGTGCAGATCGGTGCCAGCGCCGCCGACGTCCTGGACCAGCGCACGGTGACGCTGGCCGGTGACGACCTCGTGCCGGAGCTGACCCTGCAGTCCTCGGTCGCCGAGTGGTTCGCGCACCCGGTGGCCGGCCCGCAGCTGCTGGCGGGCTTCGTGGCGGCCATGCCCGACGGGGCCGCCGAGATGCACGAGGGCATGCTGCAGATGATCGGGTCGATGCCGATGCGCCGGTTCGCCGCCGACTTCGGGTCGGCTGTCCCCGCCGCCGAGCTCGACCGGCTGATGGCGGCGGCGCGGGCCGCCCGGTGACCCGCTACGTCGCCCTGGGCAGCTCGTTCGCTGCCGGCCCCGGGGTCGAGCCGATCGTGCACGCCGGCTGCGGCCGGTCGGGTCGGAACTACCCGGCCCTCGTCGCCGAGCGGCTGGGGTACGACCTGGTCGACGTCACCTCCGGGGGCGCGGCCGTCGCCGACGTGCTGGACCGGCCGCAGGCGCTGCTGACCGGCCGGACCGTGCCGCCCCAGCTGCAGGCGCTCGGGCCGGACGCCGACCTGGTCACGCTGACCGTCGGCGGCAACGACGTCGAGTACCTGCTCACCCTGCTGCGCTGCTCCTACCGCGCCGACCCGGCCGGTGCGCCGGAGGCGGCCGGGGCGTTCTTCGCGACACCGATCGACCCGTCGGCCGTCGACGCGGCGCTGGCCGCGCTGCCCGCCCGGCTGGCCGGGCTGGTGGACGCCGTCCGGCAGCGGGCCCCGCAGGCCCGGGTCGTGCTGGTCGACTACCTGACCGTGGTGCCCGGGCAGGCCACCCCGGCGTTCCCGATGAGCGAGGAGCACCGGGTGCTCTGCGCCGGGATCGGCCGGCGGCTGGAGGAGGCGACCGCGGCCGCGGCCCGGGACACCGGGGCCGAGCTGGTGGCCGCCTCCGCGCTCTCCCGGGACCACGCCGTCGGCTCCGCCGACCCGTGGGCCACCGGCTGGGAGTTCGGCGACCTGCTGGCCGGCGGCGTGGCGCCGTACCACCCCAACGCCGCCGGCATGCGCGCCGTCGCCGACGCCCTCGTCGCCCACCTCGGCTGAGGTCAGGCCCGCAGCGACGCCTCGTCGTCCCGGTCCGTCGTCCCCAGCGTGGTGGCGGGCTGGTCGGCGACCAGGGTGACCGGCGGGACGACGGGCAGGTCCTCCTCGCGCTCCACCGCCTCGCCGCGGGCCACCATGCCGGCCACGTCGGACAGCGGGACCTCGCGCAGCGCGAACGCCAGCAGCAGCGCCACCACCAGGATCGGCACCAGGTACCAGAACACCGGTGCCAGGGCGTCGGCGTAGGCGTCGACGATCGCGGTGCGCAGCGGCTCCCCGGCCGCCTGCACGGCCGAGGGCACCAGGGTGTCCGGTGAGGTGATGCCGGCCTGCACCGCCTGCTCGGCGTTGCCGGACAGCGCCGAGGTCAGGCTGTCGGCCAGCCGGCTGGTGAACAGCGTGCCGAACACCGCGACGCCGAGGGTGGCGCCGACCTCGCGGAAGTAGTTGTTCGTCGACGTCGCGGTCCCGATCTGCCCCGCCGGGACCGCGTTCTGGGCGGCCAGCACGACGTTCTGCATGATCAGCCCCAGGCCCGCGCCGAGCACGAAGAACATCGCGCCGACGGTCCACAGCGAGGTGCCGCCGGCCAGCGTGGTCAGCCACAGCACCGCCGCCAGGATCAGCGCGACCCCGGCGACGGTGAACACCTTGTACCGGCCGGTCCGCTGGATGAAGCCGGCCGAGCCCTGGATGGTGAGGATGATCCCGGCGGTCATCGGCAGCATGAGCAGGCCGGAGTTCGCCGCCGACAGCCCGGAGCTCATCTGCAGGTAGGTCGGCATGAACGCGATCGCTGCGAACATGCCCAGGCCCACCGCCATGCCCAGCGCCGTGGCGACGACGAAGGTCGGGTTGCGGAACAGCGACAGCGGCACGATCGGCTCGGCCGCGCGCCGCTCGACCAGCACGAACGCCACCACCGAGACGACGAACGCGGCGACGAACAGCAGCGTCCGCGGCGCGCCCCAGCCGTCGCTGCCGCCGAGGTCGGTGAACAGGACGAGCGAGGTGGTGGTCGCCGACAGCGCGACGATGCCGGCGTAGTCCAGCGGTGTGCTGCTGCGCTTGCGCGGCAGGGTGAGGGTGGTCCAGCCGATGCCGAACGCGATCAGCCCGACCGGCACGTTGACCCAGAAGCACCACTGCCAGCCCAGCGCCGCGGAGTCGGTGAAGAAGCCGCCGACCAGCGGACCGGCCACCGCGGAGAGCCCGAACAGCGCACCGATCGGGCCCATGTACTTCGCCCGCTCCCGGGCCGGGACGATGTCGGCGATGATCGCCTGGGACAGGATCATCAGCCCGCCACCGCCCAGGCCCTGCACGCCGCGCCAGACCACCAGCCACCCGAAGGACGGCGCCAGCGCGGCTCCGAGGCTGGCCAGGGTGAACAGCCCGATCGCGACCAGGAACAGGTTGCGGCGGCCCCACAGGTCGCCGAACTTGCCGTAGACCGGCATGACCAGGGTGGTCGCCAGCAGGTAGGCGGTGGTCATCCACGCCATGTGCGAGACGCCGCCGAGGTCGCCGACGATCGTCGGCATGGCGGTCGAGACGATCGTCTGGTCCAGCGCCGCCATGAGCATCCCGGCGAGCAGCGCCGAGAAGATGAGGTTGATCCGGCGCCGGGTCAGCACGATGACGGGTGCGCCGGTGTCGGCGGTGGGGCCCTGCATGGGGGGTGCTCCTCAGTCGTACGACGGCGCCGCGGGTGCGCGGAGCCGGGGGTGCGTCAGCCGGGGGTGCGTCAGCCGGGCAGGCCGGCGGCGACCGCGTCCCAGGCCTCGTCGACGAGGCCTGGGAGGGAGGCGGTGAAGTCGCTGGCCGACCAGCGGTGCAGCGAGGTGCGCATCGCCGCGCCCGCCACGCCGGCCAGCAGCATCGGGAGGGCGTCGGCGTCCACCCGGGTGCCGGTGCGCTCGGCGATGGCGGTCGCCAGCGCCCGGTCGGACTCGCTGAACGCCGCGGCGAGCTTGGCCACCAGCGTCGGGTTGGTCTCGACGACCTGCAGGCGCAGCGGCCACAGCTGCGGGTCCTCGGCCATCCGGGTGGCCGCCGCCCGCGCGATCGCCCGCATCGCCTCGACCGGGGACTCCTCCGCCGGACGCGCGGTGAACGCAGCCGCCTGTTCCGCCGGGAAGGCCGGGTCCAGGCCGACGACCGCGTCGTCCTTGGAGGCGAAGTAGTTGAAGAACGTGCGCGGTGAGACGTCGGCCCGGGCGGCGATGTCGTCGACCGACACCCGGTCCAGCCCGCGCTCGGCCACCAGCCGCAGCGCCGCCTCGTGCAGCGCCAGCCGGGTGGCGGTCTTCTTGCGCTCGCGCAGCCCGGACGTCATGCGCTCATCGTCGGCCAAACGTGCAGGAACTGCAAACATGCGCGCGCTGCACGGCGCGTCGGGTCAGCCGGTCGGTCTGTCGAGGGCATCGGCGACCCCGACCGCGGTCATCCTCGACCAGGTGTCGCCGACGTGGTGGGCCAGCACCATGAGGTCGCGCAGCTCGCCGTCCCGGCCGCGGATCTGGTCGCGCAGCAGGGCCTCGCCGGTGAAGCCCAGCCCGGTGAACAGCGCGAGCGCCGGTCCCTGGTCGGGCACCACCTCGACGACCAGCTTCCGCAGCCCCGCCCCGACCGCCTGCACCAGCGCGTGCCGGGCCAGGTCGCGGCCCAGGCCGGTGCCTCGCGCCGCCGGCGCCACCACCAGGCGCACCTCGCCGACGTGGTCCGACCAGCCGGTCAGCGGCAGCACCGCGACGTAGCCGCGCACCGCGCCGTCGTCCGCGACGGCCACCCAGCGCCAGCCGCCGGACGGCTCGGTGGCCCAGCCGCGCACGGTGGCCGGGTCGCCGAGGTCCTCCTTGATGAACGTGCGGTCGCCCTCGGGCAGGTCGCGGGCGAAGGCCACCAGGGCGTCGCCGTGCTCGGGCGAGAGCGGGACGACGGTCACCGCTGCGCCCGGCCGACGTCGTCGCTGCGCCGGCGCAGGAAGTCGATGATCGTGGGCACGGTGGTGCGGGCCGCCGTCCGGCCGACGACCAGCCCCATGTGCCCGGCGTCCAGCGCCAGCTCGTGCTTGTCCGCCGAGCCGACCAGGTCGATGAGCGGGGCCGTCGCGGCGGTGGGCACGATGTGGTCGCGGGTGGCCCGGACGGTGAGGAAGGGCAGTGTCACGTCCCGCAGGTGCACGGTGTCCCCGCCCACGACGAGCCGGTCGGTGAGCATCCCGTTGTCCCGCAGCAGCATCTGCACCGCCTGCCGGGCCGCGGCGCCGGGGAGGGGCACGTGGTCGTCCGACCAACCGGTCATCGCCTGGTAGGCGGCCACGTACTCGTCGTTCCAGAGCCGCTCCCACAGCGTCACGTACCGGGTCACCTCGGCGGTGGGGGTCAGCGCCTTGAAACCCTGCCGGACCACCTGCGGGGGCACGTTGCCCGCGCTGTCGACCACGTCGTCGACCTCCAGCCCACCGGAGGCGAAGACGTCGGCGAGTGGGCCGAGGTGCCGGAAGTCGACCGGGGTGGCCAGGACGGTGAGACTGCGCACCGGGGCGTCGGGGTGGTGCGCGGCGTACAGCAGCGCGAGGTCCCCGCCGAAGCAGTAGCCGACCACGGTGAGCTCGTCGGTCCCGGAGCGCTCGAGCAGCCGGGCGACGGCGGCCGGGAGGTAGTCGTCGACGTAGTCCTCGAGCTGGTTGTGCGCGTCCCGCTCGTCGGGCTCGCCCCAGTCGAGCAGGTACACGTCGAACCCCGCCGCCAGCAGCTGCTCCACGAAGCTGTTGCCCGGGGTCAGGTCCAGGATGTAGCTGCGGCTGATCAGGCTGAACACGATCAGCAGCGGCGGGAAGTGCCGGACGTCGTCGTTGCGGTAGTGCCACAGCTGCGTGCGGCCCCGCTGCCAGACGACGTCCTTCGGGGTCAGCCCGACGCCCGGGCGGTCCCCGGCGACCAGCCGGATGCCGTTGCGCGCCCGCAGGGCGTTGCGCTCGACGTCGCGCCGGACGCGGTCCAGCACCGCCTGGGGGTCAGGCACGCTCGGCACGGGGCTCCTCGGCGTCCGGACCAGGGGCAGCGGGGGAGGGCGGTGCGGGCCGGCGCCGTTCGAGCTCCAGCTGCACGGTCAGCCGGCGGACCTCCCGGTCCAGCGCGCCGATCTGGGTCCGCAGCCGGCTCACGTCGCTGCCGGCGGGCAGGTTCAGCAGGTGCCAGGCGCGGGCGGTGACGCCCTCGGCCGAGCTGCGCGCCAGCGCCTGGGCCCGCCGGAGCACGGCGGCGCCGACGGCGAAGGACGGCGTGCGGACCAGCCGGTCGGCGTGCGGGGTGACCCGGCGCTCGGCGGCGTCGTAGGCCTGCCGCCACAGCGGCGGGTCCGTCACCGGGCGCCCACCCCGGCGGGCACCTCCACCGCGCGGCGCAGGATCTTGCCGGTCGGGCCCTTGGGCAGCGCGTCGACCAGCCAGACGTGCCGCGGGTACTTGTAGGCCGCCACCCGCGCCTTGACGAACTCGCGCAGCTCGTCGGGGTCGGCGCTGGCGCCCGGCTTCAGGGCGACCGCCACGGCGACCTCCTCGCCGAGGTCGGGGTGGGCGATGCCGATGCAGGCGACCTCGGCCACCGCGGGGTGCTCGTAGAGCGCCTCCTCGATCTCCCGCGGGTAGACGTTGTAGCCGCCGCGGATGATCATCTCCTTCTTGCGGTCGACGATGGCGTAGTAGCCGTCCTCGTCGACCCGGGCCAGGTCACCGGAGCGGAACCAGCCGTCGGGGATGGCCTGCGCGGTGTCCTCGGGGCGCTGCCAGTAGCCCTTCATCACGTTCTCGCCGCGGATCGCGATCTCGCCGACCTCCCCGGGGGCGACGTCCCTGCCCTCGTCGTCGACCAGGCGCAGCTCCACACCGCGGATCGGCGTGCCGATGGTGCCCGGCTTGCGCTCGGCGTGCGGGTGGTTGAACGAGGCCACCGGCGAGGTCTCGGAGAGCCCGTAGCCCTCCAGCACGATGCAGCCGAAGGTCTCCTCGAACGACCGCATCACCTCCACCGGCATGGCCGACCCGCCGGACACGCACAGCCGCAGGCTCGACACGTCGTGGTCGTCCCGGTCGGGCGCGTGCAGCATCGCGGAGAACATCGTCGGCACGCCCTCGAACACGGTCACCCGGTCGCGCTGGACCACCGACAGCGCCTTGCTGCCGTCGAAGCGGGGGATGAGCGTCAGGCAGGAGCCCGCCATCACCCCGGCGTTGAGCGAGCAGGTCAACCCGAAGACGTGGAACAGCGGCAGGCAGCCCATGATGACGTCGTCCGGGCCGGCCTCGAGCAGGGTCTCCTCGGTGGTGCGGGCGTTGCTGGTCAGCCCGGCGTGGGTCAGCTCCGCGCCCTTGGGCTTCCCGGTGGTGCCGGAGGTGTACAGGATCACCGCGGTGTCGCCGTCGGCCCGCTCGACCGGGGCGGTGACCTCGCCGGCCGGGCCCATCAGCTCCTCGGGCAGCGCGGCGCCGACGGTCACCGCCTCGATGCCGACGGTGCCGGCCGCCTCGGCCGCCGGCTGCGCCGAGGGCTCGACGGCCACCACCAGCCGGGCGCCGGAGTCGGTCAGGTAGTACTCGATCTCCCGGGCCTTGAGCAGCGGGTTCATCGGCACCACCACCGCCCCGGCCAGCAGCGCCCCGTAGAACACCACCGGGAACGACAGCACGTTGGGCAGGACCATGCCCACCCGGTCGCCGGGCTCGACGCCGCGGGCCTGCAGCCCCGCGGCCACCCGGGAGGCGGCGTCGCGGAACTCGGCGTAGGTCAGGGACGCGTCGTCCATCCGCAGCGCGGGGTGGTCCCCGTGCCGCTCCGCTGTGTCGAGCAGGTGCTGTGCCAGGTTGCTCATCGTCGAGCCCTCCCGTCGTGGACCAGCCCCCCGCCTACCCGGCTCGGGCAGTGATCTACCGCACAGGCCGGATACGGTGCGCAGGTGCCGTCCGGCAGCGGGCCGGACGCGTCGGCGGAGGAGCTGGCCCGTGGCCGAACGCAGGATCCTGGACATGTTCTCCCTCGACGGGCGCGTGGCGATCGTGACCGGGGCGTCCTCGGGGCTGGGGGCGGTGTTCGCCCGCACCCTGGCCGAGGCCGGGGCCGACGTCGTGCTCGCCGCCCGGCGCGAGGACCGGCTGGCCGGCACCCGGGAGGCCGTCGAACGGGCCGGCCGCCGCGCGGTCACCGTCCGCACGGACGTGTCCCGGCCCGAGGACTGCCAGGCGCTGGTGGACACGGCCATGGCGGAGTTCGGCAAGGTCGACGTGCTGGTGAACAACGCCGGTGTCGGCACCGCCGTCCCGGCCACCCGGGAGACGCCCGAGCAGTTCCGCTCGGTGATCGACGTCAACCTCAACGGCTGCTACTGGATGGCCCAGGCCTGCGGCCGGGTGATGCAGCCGGGCAGCTCCATCGTCAACATCTCCAGCATCCTGGGGCTGACCACGGCCGGGCTGCCGCAGGCCGCCTACGCCGCCAGCAAGGCCGGGCTGATCGGCCTGACCCGCGACCTGGCCCAGCAGTGGACCGGCCGCAAGGGCATCCGGGTCAACGCCCTCGCCCCCGGGTTCTTCGCCTCGGAGATGACCGACTCCTACGCGGAGGGCTACCTCGAGTCGCAGATGGGCCGGGTGCTGATGAACCGGCCCGGCGATCCCGAGGAGCTGGCCGCGGCGCTGGTCTTCCTGGTCAGCGACGCCGGCGGCTACGTCACCGGCACCACCCTGCCGGTCGAGGGCGGCCTGCTCACCAGCTGAGCGGCCGCCGCAGACTGGGCGCGCGAGCCCACCGGTCGGCGGGGGCGGCGGAGGGAGCTGGACGATGACGGGACCGGTCGGGAGCAGCCGGACGGTGGACCTGGATGGGCCGGTGCACGTCGTCGACCACGGCGGTGCCGCCGACGGGCCGACCGTCGTCCTGGTGCACGGGCTCGGCGGCTCGCACCTGAACTGGGACCTGTTCGCCCCGCTGCTCACCCCGCACGCCCGGGTGCTGGCGCTGGACCTGCCCGGCTTCGGCCGCACCGAGCCCGGCACCCGGCGGGCCACCGTCGAGGCCAACGTGGCGGTGCTGGACCGCTTCCTGCGCGAGGTCGCCGGGACCCCGGTGGTCCTGGTGGGCAACTCGATGGGCGGGATGATCTCGGTCCTGACCGCGGCCGCCGCGCCGCACCTGGTCCGCGCCCTGGTGCTGCTCGACCCCGCCGTCCCCGGCCCGCTCCGGCGGCCCGACCCGCTGGTCGGGCTGACCTTCGCCACGTACGCGGTGCCCGGGCTGGGGGAGTACGCCCTGCGGGCGCGGCGGACGCGGGCCGGGGCGCGCACCCAGGTGCTCGACCTGCTCCGGCTCTGCGGCGTCGACCCGGCCACCGTCCCCGCGCCGCTGGTCGACCGCTCGGTCGCCCTGCTGGAGGAGCGGCGCGACGTCCTCGGCATGGACCGGGCGTTCCTGGCCGCGGCCCGCTCGCTGCTGCGGGTGCTCGCCGACCCGCGCCGCTACCGGCAGGCGATGGCCGCCGTCGGCGTGCCGGTGCTGCTGGTGCACGGCGACCGGGACCGGCTGGTGCCGGTGGCCAACGCCCGGGACGTCGCCGCCCGCAACCCCCGCTGGCGCTACGTCGAGCTGCCCGGCGTCGGGCACACCCCGCAGCTGCAGGTGCCCGACGAGCTGGCCGGCGTCGTGCTCGGCTGGCTCGCCGACCTGCCGCCGGTGCCCGCGGCCGGCTGACGACCTCAGCCGCGGGCGGCGTCCAGCTCGGCGCGGGTGGGCGGGTCGGCCCCGACCCGGGTGCAGGCCAGCGCGGCGACCAGCGCGGCGTCGGCCACGATCGGGTCGAGCGCGTCGTCGGTGAGCTGCTCCAGCGCCGCGCGGTCGGTGACGCCGGAGCGGAGCAGGCCGGAGAGGAAGCCGGCGGCCAGCGAGTCGCCGGCGCCCACGGTGTCCACGACCTGCACGGTCGGCGGGGTCACGTTCCACACCTGGCCGCCGGACGGTACCACCCGCAGCGGCGCGCCGCCGTCGGTGAGCAGCACCACGGCCGGCCCCCGCTCGGCCCAGCGGCGGGCCGCGTCGTCGAGGTCGGTGGTCCCCGGCTCCAGCCAGGCGAGGTCCTCGGAGCTGACCTTCACCACGTCGGCGGCGGCGACCAGCCGGTCGAGCCGAGCGCGGACGTCGGCGGCGGTGTTGCCGAACCCCTCGGCCAGCATCGGCCGGATGTTGGGGTCGACGCTGACCAGCGCGTCGCCGCCGGCCCTCAGCCGCTCGACCAGCGCCGCGATCGGCTCGCAGCCCGGCGCCGTCCAGCTGGAGATCGACCCGACGTGCACCGCCCGGGAGTCCGGTGACCAGCCGGCCGCGAGCTCGGCGTCGGTCCACTGCCAGTCGGCCGCGCCGAGGACGTGGAACCCGTAGTCGGCGGAGCCGTCCGCGGCCAGCCCGACGACGGCCAGGCTGACCGGGTCGCCGGAGTCCACCGCGCCGGAGAGGTCGACCCCGGACAGCTCGGCGTGCCGGCGCAGGTTGCCCGCCAGCGGCCCGCGACCGAACCGCGCCATCAGCCGCACCGGCTGACCGAGCCGGCCGGCCGCCACCGCGACGTTGAGCGCGTTGCCGCCGGGCCGGGCGACGTACCGCGGGGCGGTGCCCTCCGGCCCCGCGTCGGCCGACCGGTCGGGGATGAGGTCGACGACCAGCTCGCCCAGCACGGTGAGGACGGCGGGAGCGCTGCGGTGCGACGTCGGGGAGACCACACCGGGAGCCTGCCAGGAACACAACCGGCGCGACGCGCCATGGGCGAGGATCGGTGCATGACCTCCGCGCCCCCTGCCCTCGCCGTCACCGGGTCGACCGGGCGGCTCGGGGGCCGGATCGCCCGTCGGCTCGCCGCGGCCGGTGTCCCGCAGCGCCTCGTCGTCCGCGATCCGGCCCGGGCGCCGCAGCTGCCCGGCTGCAGCGTCGCGACGGCGTCCTACGACGACGGGCCGGCGGTGCGGGCGGCGCTCACCGGGCTGTCGACCGTGCTGATGGTGTCGGCGGCCGAGCACCCCGACCGGCTCGCCCAGCACCGCACCTTCGTCGACGCGGCAGCCGACGCCGGGGTCGAGCACCTGGTCTACGTCTCCTTCGTCGGCGCCGCGCCGGACGCGACCTTCACGCTGGCCCGCGACCACTGGGCCACCGAGGAGCACATCCGCAGCCGCGGGCTGCCGGCGACCTTCCTGCGGGACTCGCTCTACGCCGACTTCTTCCCCTTCCTCACCGGCGAGGACGGCGTGATCCGCGGACCGGCCGGGGACGGCCGGGTCGCCGCGGTGGCCCAGGACGACGTCGCCGACGTCGCCGTGGCGGTGCTCCGCGACCCGGCCGCGCACGCCGGGGCGACCTACGACCTCACCGGCCCGGCGGCGCTCACCCTGGCCGAGGTCGCCGAGACGATCACCGCGGTCAGCGGGCGGCCGGTGAGCTACACCGCGGAGACCCTCGAGGAGGCCTACGCCTCCCGCGCGGGGTACGGGGAGCCGCGCTGGCAGGTGGACGCCTGGGTCTCCACGTACACCGCCATCGCCGCGGGCGAGATGGCGACGGTGAGCACCGCCGTCGCCGACCTCACCGGTCACCCCGCCCAGACCCTCGCGGAGGTGCTGAGGACCCCGCCCCGGTGAGCACGGCAGGATGGGCGGCGTGACCCGCGCGCCGCACCTGGCCAGCCGCCTGCAGGGCTTCGGGACGACGGTCTTCGCCGAGATGAGCGCGCTGGCGGTGGCCACCGGTTCGATCAACCTGGGCCAGGGCTTCCCCGACCAACCCGGTCCGCCCGAGGTGCTCGACGTCGCCCGCGCGGCGATCGGGACCGCGCACGACCAGTACCCGCCGGGCCCCGGCCAGCTCGACCTGCGCACCGCCGTCGCCGAGCACCAGCAGCGCTTCCGCGGGCTGACCTACGACCCGGCCGACGAGGTGCTGGTCACCGCCGGGGCGACCGAGGCGCTGACCGCCGCGCTGCTCGCGCTGCTCGAGCCCGGTGACGAGGTCGTGCTCTTCGAGCCGATGTACGACAGCTACGCCGCCGCGGTCGCCATGGCCGGCGGCGTGCTCCGCCCGGTGCGGCTCCGCCCGCCGGTGGTCGCCGCCGGCGAGGTGAGCCGCGAGCCCTGGACGTTCGACGAGGCCGACCTGCGCGCGGCGGTCACCCCGCGGGCCCGGCTGCTGCTGCTCAACACCCCGCACAACCCCACCGGCAAGGTCCTCACCGCCGCCGAGCTCGCGCTGCTGGCCGAGGTCGCGCAGGACGCCGACCTGCTGGTGCTCACCGACGAGGTCTACGAGCACCTGGTCTTCAGCGGCGCCGAGCACGTCTCGCCGGCCACGCTGCCGGGGATGCGGGAGCGCACGCTGGTGGTCAGCAGCGGCGGGAAGACGTTCAGCACCACCGGCTGGAAGATCGGCTGGGTCTGCGGCCCGGCGCCGCTGGTCGCCGCCGTCCGCACCGCCAAGCAGTTCCTCACCTACGTCAACGGCGGCCCCTTCCAGCCGGCGATCGCGGCCGGGCTGCGGCTGCCCGACGACTACTTCCGGCACGTCGCGCACGACCTGGAGCAGCACCGCGACCTGCTGGTCACCGGGCTGGCCGAGGCGGGGCTCCCGGTGGTCAGCCCGCAGGCCACCTACTTCGGGACCGTCGACGTCCGGCCGGTGCAGCCCGACGGCGACGGGTGGGCGTTCTGCCGGTCGCTGCCCGAGCGGGCGGGGGTGGTCGCCGTCCCGACCGAGGTGTTCTACGCCCCGGAGCACGCGGCGCTCGGCCGGCACCTGGTGCGGTTCGCGTTCTGCAAGCAGGAAGAGGTCCTCGGCGAGGCCGTGGCCCGGTTGAGGAGGATGCGATGAGGATCGCCGCGGTCCAGCACGACATCGTCTGGGAGGACCGGGACGCCAACTTCGACCGGCTCGCCCCCCAGGTGGCCCGGGCGGTGGGCGCCGGCGCGGAGCTGGTGCTGCTCACCGAGACCTTCTCCACCGGGTTCTCGATGACCCCGGGCATCGGCGAGCCCGAGGGCGGACCGTCGTCGCAGTTCCTCGCCGCCCAGGCGGAGGAGCACGGGGTGTGGGTCGCCGGCACCTGCCCGGAGATCGACACCGACGGCGAGCTGCCCTACAACTCCTTCGTCCTCGCCGGGCCCGACGGCACCGCCCACCGCTACCGCAAGCTGCACCCCTTCGCCTCGGAGCGGGACCGCTTCCGCTCCGGTGAGGGGCCGGTGACGGTGCAGGTCGGCGATCTGCGGGTCACCCCGTTCATCTGCTACGACCTGCGCTTCGCCGACGTGTTCTGGCAGGCCGGCCCGGGCACCGACGTCTTCCTGGTGCCGGCGAACTGGCCCAGCGCGCGCCGGCACCACTGGACGACGCTGCTGCAGGCCCGGGCCATCGAGAACCAGGCGTACGTGGTCGGCGGCAACCGGGTGGGCACCGCCGGCGACGGCACCGAGCACGCCGGCGACAGCCGGATCGTCAGCCCGATGGGCGAGCTGCTGGCCACCGCCTCGGGCGTGGAGACGATCGTGCTGGCCGACGTCGACCCCGCCGAGGTGGCCGCCACCCGCGACCGGTTCCGCTTCTTGGCGGACCGGCGCAGCTGATCAGCGGTCGGGCAGCACCCGGCCGCGCAGCCGGCCGCCGCTCCAGCGCAGCGGCGGTTCACCCAGCGCGGCCCGGGCCCCGCGGCCGGAGGTGCCGAAGCTGGTCAGGTAGTGGTCCCAGAGCTGCTCCTGCGTCCGGAGCAGCCGGGCGAGCCGGTCGGTCATGCACCGAGCCTGGCCGTCCGGCCGCCCGGCGTCCATGGCCGGAGCGGCGTCCTCCGCGTCTTCCTGCCAGCCGGGTCAGCGGGCAGCCAGCCGTCAGAAGTTGCCGCGGAGCTCCTGCTCGCGCTCGATCGCCTGGAACAGGGCCTTGAAGTTGCCGATCCCGAAGCCCAGGGAGCCGTGCCGCTCGATGAGCTCGAAGAACACCGTCGGCCGGTCGCCGAGGGGCTTGGTGAAGATCTGCAGCAGGTAGCCGTCCTCGTCCCGGTCGACGAGGATGCCGCGCTGCTGCAGCTCCTCGATCGGCACCCGGACCTCGCCGATCCGGGCCCGCAGCGCCGGGTCGGAGTAGTAGGAGTCCGGCGTGGCGAGGAAGACGACGCCCTCGGCGCGCAGCGCGTCGACGGTCCCGATGATGTCGTTGGTGGCCAGCGCGACGTGCTGGGCGCCGGGGCCGCCGTAGTACTCCAGGTACTCGTCGATCTGCGACTTCTTCTTGCCCACGGCCGGCTCGTTGAGCGGGAACTTGACCCGGTGGTTGCCGTTGGACACCACCTTGCTCATCAGCGCGGAGTAGTCGGTGGCGATGTCCTCGCCGACGAACTCGGCCATGTCGGTGAACCCCATGACCCGGTGGTAGAAGGCCACCCAGCGGTCCATCGCGCCGAGCTCGACGTTGCCCACCACGTGGTCGATGGCCTGGAACAGCCGCTTGGGGGCACCCGGGCGGGGCACGAAGGACGACGTCCGGGCGACGAAGCCGGGCAGGTAGGGGCCGGAGTACCGGGACCGGTCGACCAGGGTGTGCCGGGTGTCGCCGTAGGTGGCGATCGCGGCCAGCCGCACGGTGCCGTGCTCGTCGGTCAGGTCGTGCGGCTCGGTGAGCACGGTCGCGCCGGCGGCCCGGGCGTGCGCGATGCAGACGTCGACGTCCGGGACGCTCAGCGCGATGTCGGCGATGCCGTCGCCGTGCCGGCGGTGGTGGTCGGCCAGCGGGCTGGCCGGGTCGTAGGCGCCGGTGACGACGAACCGCGCGGCGCCGCTGGTGAGCACGTAGGCGTGGTGGTCCCGGTTGCCGGTCTCCGGGCCGGAGTAGGCGACGAGCTGCATGCCGTAGGCGGACTGGAAGAAGTGCGCGGCCTGGGTGGCGTTGCCGACGACCCAGACCAGCGCGTCCCAGCCGCTGACCGGGAAGGGGTCCCGCGACGGGTCGTGCTCGACGAGTCCGACCAGCTGCTGGAGCTGCTCCAGGCTCAGCTCGGCCAGCTTCTCGTCGTCGGTGAGGGTCTGCTCGATGCTCACGGCGCGCCTCCTCGGGTCGGGGTGGGGAGAGCGCACCGCACCGGCTCCCTGCTGCGCAACGAGCCGGGCAGGGGATGGGCAACCGGTACACCCCGCACGGTCGGCCCGCCCCATTACTGTGCAGATCGACCAGTTGTGACCGCGATCACCCAGGAGGCCCCGATGACGACCGACGGGGCGCGGCTGGACACCCTGGACCTGGCGCTGCTCCGGGCGCTGACCGAGCACCCGAAGGCCGGGGCGCTGGAGCTGTCCCGCCGGCTCGGCGTGGCCCGCGGCACCGTGCAGGCCCGGCTGCAGCGGCTGGAGGACACCGGCGTGGTCACCGGCTACGGCCCGGACGTCGACCTGGCCGCCGCCGGCTTCGGCGTCCAGGCGTTCGTCACGCTGGAGATCGCGCAGGGGGCGCTGGAGGACCTGACCGCGGAGCTGGCGGCGATGCCCGGTGTGCTGGAGGCGCACGCGACCACCGGGTCCGGCGACGTGCTGTGCCGGGTGGCGGCCCGGTCGCACGGCGACCTGCAGCGGACCCTGCTGCAGCTGGGCCGGTCCGGCTCGGTGGTCCGGTCGACGAGCGTGGTCGCGCTGTCGGAGCTGGTGCCGCTGCGCACGCTGCCGCTGCTGGCCTCCGAGGAGGCACCCCCGGCCCGCGCCCCGGGGCACCGCGGCGGGTGATCCGCCGCCGCCCGGCACGGACCGGCGGGAGGCTGGGAGGATGGGGGCGATCGGCCCCGGCACGGGGCCGAGGACGTCGAGATGTGCAGGAGTCGCAGGATGCCCCAGGGCACGGTCAAGTGGTTCAACGCCGAGAAGGGGTTCGGGTTCATCGAGCCCGACGACGGCGGGCAGGACGTGTTCGCGCACTTCTCCGCGATCGCCGACGACGGGGGCTACCGCAGCCTCGACGAGGGGCAGCGGGTCGAGTTCACCGCCAGCCCGGGTGACCGCGGGCTGCAGGCCGACTCCGTCCAGCCGCTGGGCGGCGGTGGCGGGCGCGCGCCGGCCCGCGACGACCGGGCCCGCCGGGACGACCGCCGCCGGGCCCGCCCGCCGGGCGGCGGCTGCGACGGCGCCGGGGGCGTCTCCGAGGGCGCCAAGGGCTTCGTTGCTCATCGAGAACGACTAGGGGGGCATCGACGTGTTCGTGCACTTCTCCGCGATCGCCGACGACGGCGGGTACCGCAGCCTCGACGAGGGCCAGCGGGTCGAGTACTCCGCCAGCCCCGGCCAGCGCGGCATGCAGGCCGACCACGTCCAGCCCCTGGGCGGCGGCGGTGGGCCGGTCTTCGGCCCGCGACGACCGCCGGCAGAGCGCCCCGCGCGACCGGGACCGGGCACCCCGGGCCCCGCGCGGCGGTGGCGGCGGTGGTGGCGGCGGCGGGCAGGGCACCGTGCGCTTCTTCAACGCCGAGAAGGGCTTCGGGTTCATCGAGCCCGACGACGGCGGCGACGACGTGTTCGTGCACTACTCGGCGATCGCCGACCGCGGCGGCTACCGCAGCCTCGACGAGGGCCAGCGGGTCGAGTACACCGCCAGCGCCGGCCAGAAGGGCCTGCAGGCCGACTCGGTCGACCCGCTCTGACCCGAGGGTGACGGTCGCGGTCGGGACCTCCGGCTGGAGCTACGACCACTGGGACGGCGTGCTCTACCCCCCGGGCACGCCGCCCCGGGACCGGCTGGCGCACTACGTGCGGCGCTTCGACACCGTCGAGCTCAACGCCAGCTTCTACCGCTGGCCGCGGACGGCGGCGTTCGCGAGCTGGCGGCGCCGGCTGCCCCCGGGCTTCGGCCTGTCGGTCAAGGCGCCGCGGGGGCTGACCCATGCCAAGCGGCTGTACGCCCCGGAGGTCTGGGTCGACCGGCTGGTCGCCTGCTGGCACGAGCTCGGCGACCGGCGCGCCGTGCTGCTGGTCCAGCTGCACCCCGCGCACGCCCGGGACGACGCCCGGCTGGACTGGTTCCTCGGCCTGCTGCCCGGCTGGATGCGGGTGGCGGTGGAGTTCCGGCACCCCAGCTGGCACGCCGAGGCGGTGTACGCCCTGCTCGAGCGGCACGGCGCCGCCTACACCGTGATGAGCGGCGCCGGCCTGCCGTGCGTGCTGCGGGCCACGGCCCCCTTCGTCTACGTGCGGCTGCACGGCCCGGACCGCGACCACCTCTACGCCGGCTCCTACCCGACCGACGACCTGCGCTGGTGGGCCGACCGGGTCCGCGAGTGGTCGGCGTCCGGCCGGGACGTGTACGTCTACTTCAACAACGACGGCTACGGCCACGCCGTCCGCAACGCCGACGAGCTCCGCGCCCTGCTGTCGTCCCAGGCATAGGAACCAATACACCCGGTCGGGAGGCCGGAACCGGGGGTGAAGGTTCCTATGCCTGTGGCAGCTCCAGAGTGCGCGCCAGCGGGACGCCGGGGCGGTAGGCCAGGTGCAGCCAGGACGGCGCGTCGACGACGGCGAGGTCGGCCCGGGCGCCGACGCCCAGGTGCCCGACGTCGGTCCGCCGCAGGGCCGCCGCACCGCCCGCGGTCGCCGACCACAGCGCCTCGGCCGGGGTCATCGCCATCTCCCGGACGGCGAGGGCCAGGCAGAACGCCATCGACGAGGTGTAGCAGCTGCCCGGGTTGCAGTCGGTGGCCAGCGCGACGGTCACCCCGGCGGACAGCAGCCGCCGGGCGTCCGGGTAGGGCGACCGGGTGGAGAACTCGACGCCGGGCAGCAGCGTGGCCACGGTGCGCCCGCCGGCGAGCCCGTCGACGTCGGCGGCGGTCAAATGCGTGCAGTGGTCGGCGCTGGCCGCGCCGAGCTCCACCGCCAGCCGCACGCCGGGCCCGGCGGTGAGCTGGTTGGCGTGCACCCGCAGCTCCAGCCCGGCGGCCCGGCCGGCGGTCAGCACCGCGCGGGCCTCGTCGCCGTCGAAGGCGTGCGGTGACCCGGGCTCGCAGAAGACGTCGACCCACCGGGCGTGCGGCGTGCAGGCGGCGAGCATCGGGCCGGTGACCAGCGCCAGGTAGCCGGCCCGGTCGGCCCCCGGCGGGACGACGTGCGCCCCGAGGAACGTCGTCTCCGGGGTGACCTCCGCGGCCAGCCGCAGGCTGCGGGCCTCGTCGGCGACGGTGAGCCCGTAGCCGCTCTTGACCTCGACGGTCGTCGTCCCCTGGGCGCGCATCTCCGCGACCAGCGACCGCAGCCGGGCCCGCAGCTGGGCGTCGGTCGCCGCCCGGGTCGCCGCGACGGTGGAGGCGATGCCGCCGCCGTCGTACCGGGCGCCGGTCATCCGCGCCGAGAACTCCGCGGCCCGGTCGCCGGCGAAGACAAGGTGCGCGTGGCTGTCGACGAACCCGGGCACCACCGCGCGGCCGGCCAGGTCGACCCGCCGGTCGGCGTCCGGTGCGGCCACGGCCGGCCCCACCCAGGCGACGGCGCCGTCGGCGACGACGAGCGCCGCGTCGGTCAGCGTGCCCAGCGGCCCGGGCCCGAGCGCCGGGTCGTTGGTGACCAGCTCGCCGATCCCGGTGACCACTGTGCTCACCGCAACGCCCCGATCGCCGCGGCCAGCAGCGCGCCGACGTCGCCGAGCACGTGCCGGCCCTCGGCGACCACGACCCGGCCGCCGACGACGACGGTGGTCACGTCCGCGGCGGCGGCGACCAGCGGCAGCTCGCCCGGCGCGCAGCCGGCGGTGCGCACCGAGTCCCGCCGGACGGCGACCAGGTCGGCCCGCTGCCCGACGGCGATCCGCCCGGCGTCCGGCCAGCCCAGCGCCCGGTGACCGGCCGAGGTCAGCGCGGTGACCAGCGCCGCGGGCGGGAAGCAGCCGCGCTCACCGCCGGCCAGCCGCTGCCCGGCCTCCAGCGCCTGCGCCTCCCCGAGCAGGTCGCCGCGGACGTGCTGGTCGCTGCCCAGGCACAGCGGCACCCCGGCGTCGGCCAGCCGGCGGAACGGGCCGATCCCGTCGGCCAGGTCGGCCTCCGTGCTCGGGCAGGCGCAGACCCCGGTGCCCGTGGCGGCCAGCGTGGCGACGTCGTCGTCGGTGAGGTGGACGGCGTGCACGGCGATGGTGTCCGGGCCCAGCACGCCGTGCTCGGCGAGCAGCGCGGTCGGCGTCCGGCTGGTCGCGGCCAGCACGGCCTCGTTCTCCGCGGGCTGCTCGGACAGGTGCACGTGCAGCGGCCGGCCCTGCGCGGCGGCGGCCACGGTGGCCAGCTGGTCGGCCGGGACGGCGCGGGCCGAGTGCACCGCCGCGCCGATCCGCAGCCCCTCGCGCGCCGGCAGGGCGGCCACCCGGGCGGCCCAGGCGTCGGCGTCCCCGTCGGAGAAGCGCTGCTGCACGCCCTGCAGTGGGGCGCCGTCCGGGCCGCCGGCGAGGTAGCAGGTGTCGAGCAGGGTGAGCCGCACCCCGGCGTCGGCCGCGGCCTGGACCAGCGCCTCGCTCATCGCGTTCGGGTCGGCGTAGCGCCCGCCGCCGGCCGGGTGGTGCAGGTAGGAGAACTCCCCGACGCAGGTCACCCCGGCCAGCGCCAGCTCGGCGTAGGTGGCCCGGGCCAGCGCCAGGTACGAGTCCGGGTCCAGCCGGGCGGCGACGGCGTACATCTGCTCCCGCCAGGTCCAGAAGCTGCCGCCCTCCCCGCCGGTGCGCCCGCGCAGCGCGCGGTGGAAGGCGTGCGAGTGCGCGTCGGCGAGACCGGGGAGCACCAGCCCGCCGAGCCGCTCGTCCCCGGGCCGGGCGGCGGCGACCTCGACCGAGGTGATGACGCCCCCGGCCGTCGTCACCCGCACGCCGTCGGTCGGTGCGTCGAGCCACGCGGACGCGCACCAGAAGCTGCTCACGCCAGCTCCTGCACCACGCGCGCCAGCGCGGCGACCCCGGCCAGGCAGTCGGCCTCCTCGGCGTGTTCGGCGGGGGAGTGCGAGACCCCGGTCGGGTTGCGGACGAACAGCATCGCGGTCGGCACCCCGGCGGCGGCGAGGATGCCGGCGTCGTGGCCGGCGCCGGTCGGCAGCACCGGCGCCGGGACGCCGTCCGTGCCGAGCGCGCCGGCCAGCCGGTCCCGCAGCCCGGCGTCGAAGACGGTCGGCCCGGTCCAGGACTCCTCGACGGGGTGACCCGGCGGCGGCCCCGACCTCGGCGACCACGGCCCGCACGTCGGCCTCGTCGCCGCGGGCGTCCAGCCAGGCGGTCACCGACGAGGGGATCGCGTTGACCCCGTTGGGGGCGACGGCGAGCTTGCCGATGGTGGCCACCGTGCCGGCCCGCTCGGCCGCCGCCCGCGCCTCCTGCACGGCGGCGGCCAGGGCGAGCATCGGGTCGTCGCGGTCGGCCATCCGGGTGGTGCCGGCGTGGTCGGCCCGGCCCCGCAGGTCCAGCCGCCAGCGGCCGTGCGACCAGATCGACGAGGCCACCCCGACCGCCGCGCCGGTGTCCACCAGCGCCCGGCCCTGCTCGACGTGCAGCTCGACGAAGGTGCCGATCCGGGCGATCGTCTCGTCGTCCCGGCCGACGGCGTCGACGTCCAGCGAGCCGCGCATCGCCTCGCCCATCGACGTGCCGTCGGCGTCGGTCAGCGCGCGGGCCCGGTCGGCGTCCAGCGCCCCGGTGAGCAGCTTGGACCCCGCACACGCGACGCCGAAGCGGGCGCCCTCCTCGTCGCCGAAGCACGCGATGCCCAGCGGGCGCGCCGGGGCCTGACCAGCAGCGCGCAGCAGGTCCAGCGCCGCGAAGGCGGACACCACCCCGAGCGGGCCGTCGAACGCGCCGCCGTCCGGCACCGAGTCCAGGTGGCTGCCGAGCACCAGCCCGGGCCCGTGCGCGTCCGGGTCCGCCGTCCAGGCCCACAGGTTCCCGGCCCGGTCGCCGACGACGTCCATCCCGCGGGCCGCAGCCTGCCCGGTGAACCATTCCCGCAGGACGGCGTCGGTGCCGGTCCACGCGAACCGCCGGTACCCGCCGGTGGACGCGCGCCCCACCTCGGCCAGCTCCGCCCACATCCCGGTGAAGGTCACGGGAGCTCGGACATCGGCACCCGGATGCCCTGCTCGGCGGCGACCTCGGCGGCGCGGTCGTAGCCGGCGTCCACGTGCCGCAGCACGCCGGTGCCGGGGTCGTTGCTGAGCACCCGGGCCAGCTTCTGCGCGGCCAGCGGCGTCCCGTCGGCGACGCTCACCTGCCCGGCGTGCAGCGACCGGCCGATGCCCACCCCGCCACCGTGGTGGATCGACACCCAGGTGGCGCCCGACGCGGTGTTCACCAGCGCGTTGAGCAGCGGCCAGTCGGCGATCGCGTCGGAGCCGTCGGCCATCGCCTCGGTCTCCCGGTACGGGGAGGCCACCGAGCCGGTGTCCAGGTGGTCGCGACCGATGACCACCGGCGCGGAGAGCTCGCCGCTGGCGACCATCTCGTTGAACCGCAGCCCGGCGACGTCCCGCTCACCCTGCCCGAGCCAGCAGATCCGCGCCGGCAGTCCCTGGAAGGCGACCTTCTCCTGCGCCGCCCGGATCCAGCGCTGCAGCCGGTCGTTGTCCGGGAACAGCTCGAGCACCGCCCGGTCGGTGGCGGCGATGTCGGCCGGGTCGCCGGACAGCGCCGCCCAGCGGAACGGGCCCTTGCCCTCGCAGAACAGCGGCCGGATGTAGGCCGGCACGAACCCCGGGAAGGCGAAGGCGCGGGAGTACCCGCCCTGCCGGGCCTCGTCGCGGATCGAGTTGCCGTAGTCGAACACCTCGGCGCCGGCGTCGAGGAAGCCGACCATCGCCTCGACGTGCCGGGCCATCGACTCCCGCGCCCGGTCGGTGAACTCCTCCGGCTTGGCCGCCGCGTAGTCGTGCCAGTCGGCGGGATCGACCCCGACCGGCAGGTAGGACAGCGGGTCGTGCGCAGACGTCTGGTCGGTGACGACGTCGACCTCCACCCTGCGGCGGAGCAGCTCGGGGAACACGGTGGCCGCGTTGCCGACCAGCCCGACCGACAGCGCCCGCCGGTCTGCCTTGGCGGCCAGGCAGCGGCGGACGGCGTCGTCCAGGTCGTCGGCCACCTCGTCGAGGTACCGGTGCTCGACCCGGCGGCGCAGCCGCGTCCCGTCGACGTCGACCACCAGGCACACCCCGCCGTTGAGGGTGACCGCGAGCGGCTGCGCGCCGCCCATGCCGCCGCAGCCACCGGTGAGCGTCAGCGTGCCGGCCAGCGTGCCGCCGAACCGCTTGTCCGCGACCGCGGCGAAGGTCTCGTAGGTGCCCTGCAGGATGCCCTGGGTGCCGATGTAGATCCACGACCCGGCGGTCATCTGGCCGTACATGGTCAGCCCGAGCTGCTCCAGCCGGCGGAACTCCGGCCAGGTCGCCCAGTCGCCGACCAGGTTGGAGTTGGCGATCAGCACCCGCGGCGCCCACTCGTGCGTGCGCAGCACGCCCACCGGGCGCCCGGACTGCACGAGCATCGTCTCGTCCTCGCGCAGGTCGGTGAGCGTGCGCACCATCGCGTCGAAGCTGCGCCAGTCCCGCGCCGCCCGCCCGGTGCCGCCGTAGACGACCAGGTCGTCGGGGCGCTCGGCGACCTCGGGGTCGAGGTTGTTCTGCAGCATCCGCAGCGGCGCCTCGGTCTGCCAGCTGCGGGCGGTGAGCGTCGTCCCGCGGGGGGATCGGACCGGTCGTGCGCCGTCCATGAGGAGCTCCTTCAGCTGAGGGACAGGGAGGTGGCGGTGAGCACGGCGCCGGTGGAGACCAGCTCCACCACCGCCTCGATCTCCGGGGCCAGGTGCCGGTCGGGTCCGGGGCCGGGGACGCCGGCGGACCGCAGCAGGTCGCGCACCGCGCCGGTGGCCGCAGCCGGGGCGAGCGGCGCGCGCAGGTCCAGCGCGCGGGCGGCGGTGAGCACCTCGATGGCGAGCACCCGGGTCAGCCCGTCGACCGCCCGGCGCAGCTTGCGGGCGGCGTGCCAGCCCATCGACACGTGGTCCTCCTGCATCGCCGAGGAGGGGATCGAGTCGACGCTGGCCGGCACCGCCAGCCGCTTGAGCTCGCTGACGATCCCGGCGGCGGTGTACTGGGCGATCATGTGCCCGGAGTCGACGCCGGCGTCGTGCGCCAGGAACGGCGGCAGGCCGTGGCTGCGGGCGGCGTCGAGGAACCGGTCGGTGCGCCGCTCGCTCATGCCGGCCACGTCGGCGACGGCGATGGCGAGGAAGTCCAGCACGTAGCCGACCGGGGCGCCGTGGAAGTTGCCGTTGGACTCCACCCGGCCGTCGAGGGTGATCACCGGGTTGTCGACGGCGGCGGCGAGCTCGCGGTCGGCGACGGCGGCCGCGTGGCCGAGGGTGTCCCGCGCGGCGCCGTGCACCTGCGGGGCGCAGCGCAGCGAGTAGGCGTCCTGCACCCGGGTGCACTCCGGGCCGCGGTGGCTGGCCATCACCCCGCTGCCGGCCAGCAGCGCGCGCAGGTTGGCCGCCGAGGCCGCCTGGCCCGGGTGCGGCCGGAGCGCCTGCAGGTCGGCGGCGAACACCGCGTCGGTGCCCAGCAGCGCCTCGACGCTCATCGCGGCGGCGACGTCGGCGGTGGTCAGCAGCCGGCGCAGGTCGGCCAGCGCCAGCAGCAGCATGCCGAGCATCCCGTCGGTGCCGTTGACCAGCGCCAGTCCCTCCTTCTCGGCCAGCTGCACCGGGACGACGCCGGCGTCGGCGAGCGCGTCGGCGGCCGGGCGCGGCACCCGGGCCGCGTCGCGCACGGTGCCCTCGCCCATCACCGCCAGGGCGACCGCCGACAGCGGGGCCAGGTCACCGGAGCAGCCCAGCGAGCCGTACTCGTGCACGACCGGGGTGATGCCGGCGTCCAGCAGCGCGGCGTAGGTGCACGCGGTCTCCGGCCGCACGCCGGTGCGGCCGGTGGCCAGGGTGGACAGCCGCAGCAGCATCAGCGCGCGGACCACCTCGCGCTCGACCTCCGGGCCGGAGCCGGCGGCGTGCGAGCGGATCAGGCTGCGCTGCAGCTGCGCCCGCTGGGCGACCGGGATGTGCCGGGTGGCCAGCGCGCCGAAGCCGGTGGAGACGCCATAGTGCGGCCGGTCGTCCCCGGCCAGCCGCTCGACGACGTCCCGGCTGGCGGCGACCGCGGCCAGCGCCTCGTCGGCCAGCCGGACGCCCCAGCCGTCCCGGGCCACCCGGACGACGTCCTCCGGGGAGACCGGACCGGTGCCGACGACGACCTGCGGGGTGCCCATGCGCCCATCGCACACGCTCGGGGGACCCGGTCACCAGAGCCGGACGGCCACTGCTGTCCGGGATACCGGACACTTCAGCCGGGTGGGTGGCCGTTGATCCGCCGGGTCAGCTCCGCGGCGGCCCGGCCCACCCGGCGGGCCAGCTCGGCGCGGCCGCCCTCGTCGACGTCCGCGGCCGGGAAGGTGACCGCGACGGCGGCCGCCGGCCGGGCGGCGTGGTCGTGCACCGCGGCGGCCACCGACGCGAAGCCGGGGGTGACCTCGCCGTCCTCGCCGGCGTGCCCGGCCCGGCGGACGTCGGCCAGCAGCCGGCGCAGCTCGGACAGCCGGCGCGGCCCGGAGCCGTGCCGGTCGACGAACGCCGTCCCGTCCGGGAACAGCGCCCGGACCTGGGCCGGCGGCAGGTCGGCCAGCATCGCCCGGCCGCTGGCGGTGAGCTGGGCGGGCAGCCGGACCCCGACGTCGGTGACCAGCGGCGGGCGGCCCGGCGCGCGCTGCTCGACGACGTACAGCACCTCCCGGCCGTGCAGCACGGCCAGGTGCGCGGAGTGGCCGACCGCGTCCACCAGCCGGGCCAGCACCGGGCGCGCCAGCCGGGCCAGCGGCTCCTGCCGGGAGTAGGCGCTGCCGATCTCGAAGGCGCTCACGCCCAGCCCGTAGCGCCGCTCCTCGGGCAGGTGGACGACGAATTTTGCGTTGACCAGCTCGGCGAGCAGCGCGTAGGTCGTGGACCGGGGGAGCCCGAGGTCCCGGGCCAGGGCGGCGGCCGGCACCGCGCCGGGCTGGCGGGCCAGCGCCTGCAGCAGCGCCAGCACCTGGGCCGCGGCGGGCACCCCGGCGCGCTGCGGTCCGCGCTGGTCGGTCACCGGCTCCGGCACGGCCGGCAGCCTAGTGTTCGCACCCCGCGGGCCCGGCCGGAGCGGTGCCGCACGATGCAGGGGAGCACGCCGTGGAGATGAAGCTGGAGCTGGTACCCGTCCCGGTCACCGACGTCGACCGGGCGGTGGCCTTCTACGCCGGGCAGCTGGGGTTCGTCGTGGACGTCGACGTGCGCCCGGCCGACGGGGTGCGCGTGGTGCAGCTGACCCCGCCGGGCTCGGCCTGCTCGATCGGCCTGGGCACCGGCCTGGCCGCCTACGAGGCGGCGCCCGGGTCGGTCCGCGGCCTGCACCTGGTCGTGGCCGACATCGCCGCGGCCCGGGCCGAGCTGGTCGGCCGGGGGGTCGACGTCGGGGAGGTCACCGACGTGGGCGGTGGGGTGCTGTACGCCGCGCTCGAGGACCCGGACGGCAACACGCTCACCCTGCAGCAGATGCCCTGGCGCACCGGTCCGGCCTTCTGAGCCCTCAGCGGGCCGGGCCGGGCCCGAAGTCGCCGAACGGCGCGGTGGGCACCGGGGCGATCGGCGTCTCGGCCAGCGGCCGGCCGGCCGCGTCCAGGGTGCGCACCGAGCGGGCGCCGTCGGTCATCGGCACCACCGTGCCGCCGGCGGTCAGCGGGAGCGGCGCGAGCACCTGACCGCGGCCGCCCAGCAGCTGCGCCGAGGCGGCGGCCGGGGGAGCGGTGACCACCAGCCAGCGGCCGTCGTCGGTCTGGCCGAGGCCGGGGAGGGCGACGTCGCAGGTCCGGGCGACGGTCAGGGTGGCGACGTCGGTGACCCCGGGCGGTGTCTGCACGCCGCAGGAGACCGCGCCGCGGTCCACCCCGGCCCAGGTGGTCACCACCAGCGCCCCGCCGGGGCTGTACGCGACCAGCACCGCCACCCGTCCGGTGCCGCGGCTCAGGGGCACCTCGGCCGACCAGAGCAGGTCCGGCTGCAGCCCGGCCGGCTCGATCCCGAGCGGCACGGCGAGGTCGAGGAGCGCGGCGTCCACCAGGTGCCCGTCGCTCGGCGGTGTCCCCGGGCGGAGCAGGGCCAGCCCGGCCACCGGTGCGGGCTGCACCGCGCCGCCGCCCAGCCAGTCCGCGGCCGAGCGGTAGACCTCCCGGCCGCCCCGCTCGACCCGGACGCTGACCGCGGAGCCGACCGTGGTGGTCCGGGCCGGCACCACGGCCACCCCGTCCGCGGCGTCGACCGGGGTGTAGGTGCGGCCGACCGTGCCGCGCGGGCCGGTCATCAGCCGGTCGGACACCGCGACCGCGTCGCCGGGCGCGGCCACGACCACGAGCCTCTGCGTCGCCCGGGCCGCCGAGCAGCAGGGCCAGCGGCCGTTCCCGGCCGAGCTGGACGGGCAGGTGCGGCACCAGGTCCGCGGCGGCCGCGCCGACCGGTCCGGTCAGCCACACGCCGCGGAAGTCCTCCAGGACGGTGCCGACCACCAGCGCGACCCGGCCGTGCGGGGTGTCGGCGGCGAACACCACCTCGCGGTCCGCCGGCGGCGGCGCCTCCTGCGCGCCCCAGCCGACCGAGCGCAGCGCGTCGAGGAAGACCGGGTCGCCGGCCAGCGAGCCCCGGGTCGGCCCGGCCAGCACCGGGACGCCGGGCACGGGCGGCGTCGGCCGGGCGGCGACGGGGGTGGCCGACGGGGTCGCCGTGGTCGGCACGGGGTCGGGCGCCCAGCGGGCCAGCGGGACGGCGACGCCGACCACCGCCAGGACGGCGACCGCGGCACCTGCCAGCCGCCGCCGGGCGCCGGCGCGGCGGGCCCGGACGTCGGCGACGGCGGCGTCCGCGTCCAGCCGCCACGAGCCGGGCGCGCGCGCGAGCCGGACGAGCTGGTCGGCCAGCCGCTGCTCCGCCGGGACGTCGGGGGCGGCCCGCTCGAAGGCGCTGGGCTGCAGCGCCGGGGCCAGCAGCGCCAGCCCGCGGGCGGCCTCGGCGGCCACCTCGGGCACCGGGCAGCGCAGCAGCTCGGCGATCCGGGCGTCGGGCAGGTGGCCGTGCCAGCGCAGCACCACCACGGCCCGGGTGCGCGCGGGCAGCTCGCGCAGCGCCCGCGCCAGGTCGGGCCCGGGATCCGGGGCGGCGGACGGGCGGAACGGGTCGGGCAGCTCCTCGATCACCTGCTCGGCGCGGCCGAGCCGCGCCCACCGGCTGGTGGCCAGCCGGACCAGGGCGGCCAGCTCGGCGGAGCCCGGGTCACCGGAGCGGCCGCGGACCCGGGTGAGCGCACGCTGGACCAGCTCCTCGGCGGAGGCCCGGTCGCCGGTGAGCAGCAGCGCGGTGCGCAGCAACTCCGGCCGCCGGTCGGCCGACGGGCGGGGGACGTCGTCCACACGTCCTCCTCGGCTCGGTGGTGCGGTGTTCGGATCCGGCACCGGTGCCGGTTCGCTCCCCATGGTCCGTCATGGCGGCGGACCTTGACCGCCCGAGCGTGTAACGCTGTAATCAGGGAACCGACGGCGGGAGCCGACATGATCGTCGAGTACATCCGGTACCGGGTGCCCGAGGAGCGCCAGGCGGCGTTCCCCACCGACTACGCGCGGGCGGCGGGCGTGCTGGCCCGGGCGCCGCAGTGCGTCGACTACGAGCTCAGCCGCAGCGTCGACGAACCCGCCTGCTGGGTGCTGCGGATCACCTGGACCTCGGCGGCGGACCACCTGGAGGGCTTCCGGGGCGGCGACCTGTTCGGCGAGTTCCTCGCCGCCGTCCGGCCCTACGTGCCCGACATCGAGGAGATGCGGCACTACGAGGCCACGGCGGTGCGCGGCCCGGGCGGCGCGGTGCCCACGCTGCACGACTGGGCGGGCGGGACGGCGGCGCTGGAACGGCTGACCCGGGTCTTCTACCGGCGCGTCCTCGCCGACGACCTCGTCGGCCCGCTGTTCGCGCACATGGACGACGAGCACCCGCGGCACGTGGCGATGTGGCTGGCCGAGGTGTTCGGCGGCCCGGACCGCTACACCCGGGAGCGCGGCGGGTACCCGGCGATGCTCGGCCACCACCTGGGCAAGGCGATCACCGAGCCGCAGCGCCGTCGCTGGGTCTCGCTGCTGCTGGACTCCCTCGACGAGGCCGGGCTGCCCGCCGACCCGGAGTTCCGGGCGGCGTTCGTCGGCTACGTCGAGTGGGGCACCCGGCTGGCGCAGACCAACTCCCAGCCCGGCGCCGCGGTGGTGCGGGCGGCGCCGGTGCCGCGCTGGGGCTGGGGCGTCGCCCCGCCCTGGACCGGCTGAGGGTCAGTACGTCGCGGCCAGCCGGGCGAAGCCCTCGGCAAGCGTGACCCGGGGGCTCCACCGCAGCACCGCGCGGGTGCGCCGCTGGTCGAACCAGTGCGCGGTCGAGAGCTGCCCGGTGAGGAAGCGGGTCAGCGGCGGGGTGTCCCGCCGCTGCGTCGCGGCCCAGACCGCCTCGACCGCGGCCCCGGCCGCCCAGGCGACACCGACGGGCACCCGGCGGCGCGGCGCGGGGACCCCGGCGGCCCGGCACAGCCGGGCGATGACCTCGGCCACCGGCCGCGGCTCGCCGTTGGAGACCACCAGCGCCTCGCCGTGCGCCGGGACGTCGACGGCGGCGACCAGGGCGTCGACGGCGTTGTCCACGTAGGTCGTGTCGATCAGCGCGGCCCCGGAGCCGATCACCGGCAGCCGCCCGGCGCGGGCCCGCTCCACCACCCGCTCCACGAGCTGGGTGTCACCTGGGCCCCAGACCAGGTGCGGCCGGACGACCAGCACCGCGAGCTCGGGTGAGTCGGCGGCCAGCGCCGCGGTCTCGGCTACCGCTTTGGACCGCGCGTAGTGCCCGCGGGCCCGCTGCGGGTCGGCGGGCCCGGCGCCCACGCCGACCAGCGCCGACCCGCCGTGCGCGACCGAGGGGGAGGAGACGTGCACCAGCCGGCGGACCCCCGCCTGCTGGCAGGCGGCGACCACGGTGCGGGTGCCGGTGACGTTCGCGCGCTCGTACTCGGCCCAGCGGCCGGTCACGTCGACCTTGGCGGCCAGGTGCAGGACGGCGTCCTGCCCGGCGACCGCGGCCCCGACCACCGCCGGGTCGGCCACGTCGCCGAGCACCTCGCGGCAGGCCAGCCCGGCGGGTGGCCGCTGCAGCACGGTGACCTCGTCGCCGCGCTCGGCCAGCGCCCGCGCGGTGGCCCGGCCCAGCATGCCGCTGGCGCCGGTGACCAGCACCCTCACCGGCGGGCGCCGGCCAGCAGCCGGGCCGCCTGCCCGGCCACCGCCCGCCGGTCGACCTTGGACTGATGCCGGACGTCCACCGGCAGCCGCCGGGTGACCAGCACCGCCGCGACGTCGGCGCCGGCGGCCGCGCGCACCGCGTCGGCCAGCTCCGGGCCGGCCAGCCCGAGCCGGCGCGGACCGCCCGTCGCCGGGACGACGACCGCCACGACCACCTGCGCCCCGGCCGGGCCGACGCCGACCACGGCGGCGGCGGACACGGCGTCCAGCGCCTCGACCCGCTGCTCGACGCCCACCGGGGTGACCACGCCCGCGGCGGTGGTGACCACGTGCGGCAGCCGGCCCTCGACCCACAGCCGGCCGGCGTCGTCGAGGTGGCCGACGTCGCCGGTGCGGTGCCAGCCGGCGTCCCGGGAGGAGGCGCGCTCGGTGATCCACAGCGCGTCGTAGCGGTCCTTGACGTGCGGGCCGCGCACGCACACCTCGCCGGTGGTGCCCGGGTCCGCGGTCAGCGGGCCGTCGGCGACGCCGAGCGGGGTCAGCGGGCTGACCCGGACCTCGACCCCGGCCAGCGGCCGGCCGACGCAGACGCCGTCGCCCGGCCCGGCGGCCGCGATCTCCTCGGCGGTCACGTCGGTGACCGGCAGCGCCTCGGTCATCCCGTACGGGGTGTGCGCCTCGGCGGCCGGCAGCACCGCCCGCAGCTCGGTCAGCAGCCGCAGCGGCACCGGGGCGCCGGCCGACATGAGCAGCCGCACCCGGCCCAGCGCCGTCCGCTGCTCCCCGGTCAGCCCGGTGGCGGTGGCGGCCACCCGGCGGAGCGCGGCCGGGGAGGCGAACACGACCGTGCCCCCGACCGCGGCCGCGGCGTCGGCCAGCTTGGCGGCGGTGAGCGACGCGGGTGCGGTCACGTCGACGTCGGGCACCGCGGAGCCGACGCCCAGCGCCGGCCCGAGGATCGCGAACGGCGCGAAGGCGGCGACCAGCCGGTCCTCGGGGGTCAGCCGGTAGGTGCTGCGCACCAGCTCCAGCTGGGCGAGGGCCTGCCGGTGGGTGTAGACGACGCCCTTGGCCGGCCCGGTCGCCCCGGAGGTGAACAGCACCGCGCAGTCGGCGTCGGCCGCGGCCACCGGGGGCGCGGCCGCCGTCGCGCCGCGGGCCTCCAGCCCGGCGAGCGTGTGCTGGGCACCGAGCCCGCGGCCGGTGGTGATCCGCAGACCGGGGAGCCGCATGACCCGGGCAGCGGCCAGCCCCTGCGCGCTGCCGATGACGGCGTCGACACCGGCGCTGCGCAGCGCCCGGCGCATGCCGGCCAGCCCCAGGCCCTTGTCCGCGACGACGATCACGCCACCGGCCCGCCAGACGGCGTAGACGCAGGCGGTGAGGTCGGCCGAGGGCTCGACGAGCAGCGCCACCCGGTGCCCGGGCCGGACGCCGGCGTCGGCCAGCCCGGCGGCCAGGCGCTCGACCCGGCGGTGCAGCTGCGCCCAGCTCACCGTGGCACCCGCCACCTCGACGGCGGCGGGGGAGTCGTCGTCGGCCCGGGCGGTCAGCGCCGACCAGAGGTGCCCGGTGGGCGGCTCCGCCGGAGCTGCCGGCTGGGCCGGGGCGTCCAGGTCGGTGACCCACTGCGCGATCGCGTCGGCGTACTGCGGCGCGTCCTCGGGCATCAGGTGCGAGGCGCCCTCGAAGCGGTGCAGCTGGGCCTGCGGCAGCCGCTCCCGGAGGTCGGCCAGGTAGCGCTCGCCGAACACCGGGTCGCGCGGCCCCCACATCAGCAGCGCCGGGACGTCGAGGTCGCGGATGCCCTCGGCGACCTGCTCCTGCGCCGACCGCGACGGGTGGTCGGGGGAGAAGGGGATGTCGGCCACGAAGTCGCCGACCGAGCGCCGTCGGGCCGGGGAGCCGTAGGGCGCGGCGAAGGCGTCGCGGACGGCGGCGGGCAGCGGCGGCCGGGACAGCGCCGTGGTCGCCCCGACGAAGACCGGGGTGCCGACGGTGACCGCGGCCCGCACCCCCGGGGCGTGCGCGAGCCGGATCAGGGCGGGGCCCAGGTCGCCCTCGGGCATGGCGACGGCGGTGTTGCCGAGCACGACGCCGCGCAGCTGGTCGCGGTGCTGCAGCGCCCAGCCCAGGGAGATGACGCCGCCCCAGTCGTGCCCGACGGTGACCACCGGGCCGGTGACCCCGAGCGCCGCGGTGAGGTCGCCGAGGTCGGCGATCCGCTGGGCCAGCGGGCGCGGGCCGGTCAGCCGTTCGGAGAAGCCCATGCCGAGCTGGTCGGGGGCGATGACCCGCCAGCCGGGGGGTGCGGCGGCCAGCAGCCGGCGCCACAGGTAGGACCAGGTGGGGTTGCCGTGCACGCACAGCAGCGTGCCGACCGGTTCGGGGACCCCGTTGTCGAGCAGGTGCCACTCGTGCTTGGTGCCGGTGGCGTCGGCGACGGTCAGGTGCCGCGACCAGGCGGGGTCGAGCCCGGGCAGGCCCGGCGGGACGGTGGGGGGTGCGGTCACCATTCGATCTCGAGGCAGGCGGTGTTCAGGCCCGAGCCGACGCCCATGAGCAGCACCCGGTCGCCGTCGACCAGCGCGTCCTGCTCGGTGGCCAGGGTGAACGGCACCGACGCCGGACCCAGGTTGCCCCGGGTCGGGAAGGTCTTGGGCACCCGGGACTCGTCGATGCCGAACTTCTCGCACATCGCGGCGGTGTGCACCTTCGAGACCTGGTGCATGACGTAGCGGGACATGCCGCCGTGCCAGTCGAACTCCTGGCCGGCCTCGGTCCACATGTCCACGCCGAGCCCGATCCCGGCGTCGAGCAGGCCCTTGAGGTCGGTGCGCATCATGTCGTTGTCACCGACGCACAGCTCGTGGTGCTCGGTGCCGGCCCGGCTGACCGAGCCGACCATCCGGTGGCCCTCCGGGTGCTGGTCGGTGCGGCCGAGCACCATCGCGACCGCGCCGCAGCCCAGGGTGAGCGTGGCGAACTGGGAGAGCACGTCGCGGGCCACCGTCTCCGGGCGGTTGAGCCGGTCGATGGTGCGCTCCTGGACCGACCGGGCGTCCTCGCCGTTGACGATCAGCGCGTGGTCGACCAGCCCGGAGTCGATCATCGCCGCGGCGAGCTCCATGCCGTTCATGAAGCCCAGGCAGGCGTTGGTGACGTCGAAGTTCTGCGCCGAGCGGGGCAGGCCGAGGGCGTCGTGCACGGCGCTGGCGGTGGAGGGCTCGAGGTACTTCCGGCTCACCGAGGTGTTGATCATGACGCCGATGCCGGTGGGGTCGACGCCGCTCTCGCTGATCGCCTTGGCGCCGGCCATCGCGGCGCCGTCGACGAAGGTGACGCCGTCGGCCCACCACCGGCGCTCGCGGATGCCGCACAGCCGCTCGAGCAGGCCCGGGCGCAGCCCGACCCGGCGGTAGGTGTCGACCAGCTGGTCGTCGAGGTCGTCGGAGGTGACGACCTGGGAGGCGTCGGCCGTCTGCACGGTCAGGATGCTGGTGTTGCGGAAACGGTGCGTGGCATTGCCACTCATGGGCGGGTCCAGTCGTCGGGAGGGCCGACTCTTCCACGTGCGCCGCCCTGCTCCGCCAGCCAGTACCCGGCTCGGCCACCGGTATGCCGCACGCCGTCCACCTGCGTGTTGGCTCCGTCACGTCACCCGGGCGCGCCGACGGTGGGTTTGGCACCACCGATCCCGCGGGAACCCGGTGGCCCATGGACGCCGAGATCTCCCTGCGGGTCGACGGGGAGGCCCACCGGCTGACCGTGGACACCCGCACGACGCTGCTCGACCTGATGCGCGAGCGGCTGGGCAACACCAGCCCGAAGAAGGGCTGCGACCACGGCCAGTGCGGGGCCTGCACGGTGCTGCTGGACGGCGAGCGCTCGCTGAGCTGCCTGGCCCTGGCGGTCGCCCATGACGGCGTGGAGGTCACCACCGCCGACGGCCTGGCCCCCGCCGGCGAGCTGCACCCGGTCCAGCGCGCCTTCCTCGACCGGGACGCCTTCCAGTGCGGCTACTGCACGCCCGGCCAGGTCTGCTCCGCGGTGGGCGTGCTGGCCGAGGTCGACCGCGGCTGGCCCAGCCACGTCACCGAGGACCTCACCGGCGACGTCGAGCTCTCCGACGCCGAGGTGTCCGAGCGGATGAGCGGCAACCTGTGCCGCTGCGGCGCGTACGCGAACATCACGCCGGCCGTGCAGGACGCCGGCGGCGCGCGGTGAGGCCGTTCGCCTACGGGCACCCCGGGGACGTCGCCGAGGCCGTGCGGGACGTGGCGGCCGAGCCGAACGCCGTCTTCCTGGCCGGCGGCACCAACCTGGTCGACCACCTCAAGCTCGGCATCGCGACCCCCGACCTGGTCGTCGACGTCCGCACCCTCACCTCGCGCGAGATCACCGACCTGCCCGACGGCGGCCTGCGGCTGGGGGCCGCCTCGACCAACAGCGAGGTCGCCGCCGACCGCCGCGTCCGCGAGCGCTACCGGGTGCTCGCCCAGGCGCTGCTCGCCGGCGCCACCGGCCAGCTGCGCAACATGGCCACCACCGGCGGCAACCCGCTGCAGCGCACCCGCTGCGTCTACTTCCAGGACGTCACGACGCCGTGCAACAAGCGCGAGCCCGGCTCGGGGTGCTCCGCCGTCGGCGGCTACACCCGCTACCACGCCGTCCTCGGGGTGGACGCCGCCCTGCCCGACCCGGCCGCGCCCGAGACCTGTATCGCCGCCCACCCCTCCGACATGGCGGTGGCGCTGGCCGCGCTCGACGCGCAGGTGCAGGTGCTCGGCCCGGCCGGCGCCCGCACGATCCCCTTCACCGAGCTGCACCGGCTGCCCGGCGACGACCCGTCCCGGGACACCACCCTCGAGCACGGCGAGCTGGTCACCGCCATCGACCTGCCGCCGCTGCCGGCCGGCACCCGGAGCGCCTACCGCAAGGTCCGCGACCGGGCCTCGTACGCGTTCGCGCTGGTCAGCGTCGCGGCCGTGGTCCGCGGGGACGACGTCCGGATCGCCCTCGGCGGGGTCGCCCACAAGCCGTGGCGGGCCACCCGCGCCGAGGAGCTGCTCCGCGGCCGGCCGCTCACCGCCGACGCCGTCCGCGCCGCGATGGACGCCGAGCTCGCCGCCGCCCAGCCGCAGCCGGGCACCGACGGCGGCAACGGCTTCAAGATCCCGCTGGTCGCCCGCACGGTGGCCGCCACCCTGCGCGAGCTCACGGAGGCCCAGCCATGACCGATCTCCTCGAGCCGCGCGCGATCGGCCAGGCGCTGGTCCGCCGCGACGGCGAGCAGAAGGTCCGCGGCACCGCGACCTACGCCTTCGAGACCCCGGTCGAGCACCCGGCGTTCGCCCACCCCGTCCAGGCGACGATCGCCCGCGGCCGGGTGACGGCGATGGACACCGCCGCGGCCGAGGCGCTCGACGGCGTCCTGGTCGTCCTCACACCGTTCAACGCCGAGCGGCTCGCGTCGACCGAGGACCAGGAGTACGCCGTCCTGCAGTCGCCGGACGTCGCGTTCCGCGGCCAGCTGATCGGCATGGTCGTCGCCGAGACGTCCGAGCTGGCCCGGCAGGCCGCCGACGCGATCACCGTGACCTACGCGGAGCAGCCGCACGACAGCGAGCTGCGCACCGACCGGACCGACCTCTACGCGCCGGAGAAGGTCAACCCCGGCTTCGAGACCGACACCGCCGAGGGCGACGTCGACGCCGCGATGCGGTCCGCCGCGGTCACGGTCGACCACGTCTACGAGACGCAGATGCTGCACAACAACCCGATCGAGCCGCACGCCACCACGGCGCTGTGGGAGCCGGATGCCGACGTGCCGCTCACCCTCTGGGACTCCACCCAGGGCGTGCACCCCGACCGGGCCGCGGTCAGCGAGGTGTTCGGCCTGGCGGAGGAGCAGGTCCGGGTCGTCTGCCCCTACGTCGGCGGGGGCTTCGGCTCGAAGGGCAACCCGCACGCCAACGTCATGCTCGCCACCATGGCCGCCCGGGCGCTGCCCGGCCGGCCGGTGAAGTACGCGCTCACCCGGCAGCAGATGTTCTCCCTGGTGGGGTACCGCACCCCGACGATCCAGCGGATGCAGCTGGCCGCCGACCGCTCCGGCCGGCTGCAGGCGATCGCCATCGACGTCGTCGAGCAGACCTCGAGGATCAAGGAGTTCGCGGAGCAGACCGGGGTGCCCACCCGGATGATGTACGCCTCGCCCAACCGGCGGACGACGCACCGGCTGGCCGCGCTGGACGTGCCGATCCCCTCCTGGATGCGGGCGCCCGGCGAGTGCCCCGGCATGTTCGGCCCCGAGGTGGCTCTCGACGAGCTGGCCGAGGAGCTGGGCATGGACCCGGTGCAGCTGCGGATCGTCAACGAGCCCGAGGTCGACCCGGAGACCGGGAAGCCGTGGTCGAGCCGGCACCTCGTGGAGTGCCTGCGCGAGGGCGCGCAGCGCTTCGACTGGTCCGACCGCGGGCCCGGCCGGCGCCGCGAGGGCGACTGGTACGTCGGGTACGGCGTCGCGTCGTCGGTCTACCCGACCATGCGGCAGGCGACGTCGACGGCGGCCGTGCGCCACTCGAACGGTCGCTACACGGTCGAGATCGGCGCCGCCGACCTCGGCACCGGCGCCTGGACGGTCCTGCCGCAGATCGCCGCCGACGCGCTGGGCGTGGACGTCGCCGACGTCGAGGTCCGGATCGGCGACACCCGGTACCCGGTCGCCTCGGTGGCCGGCGGCTCGTCGGGCACCAACACCTGGGGCTCGGCGATCACCGTGGCCGCGCGGGAGTTCCGCAGCAAGTTCGGCACCGACCCGCACGACGGCGACGAGGCCACCGGGGACGTCGACCAGGCCTCGACCGACGAGGACCACGCCGCCTACGCGTTCGGCGCCCAGTTCGCCGAGGTGCGGGTCAACGCCGACACCGGCGAGATCCGGCTGCCCCGGCTGCTCGGCGTCTTCGCCGCCGGCCGGATCATCAACCCGCGGACGGCGCGGTCGCAGCTGATCGGCGGGATGACCATGGGCATGTCCATGGCGCTGCACGAGAACAGCGTCTTCGACACCCGGATCGGCCAGGTCCCCAACCACGACCTGGCCGAGTACCACATCACGGTCAACGCCGACGTCGGCTCGATCGAGGCGCACTGGCTCGACGAGCACGACCCCTACGTGAACGTGATGGGCAGCAAGGGCATCGGCGAGATCGGCATCACCGGCACCGCCGCGGCCGTCGTCAACGCCGTCCGCCACGCCACCGGCGTCCGGGTCAGGTCGCTGCCGGTCACCCTGGACAAGGTCCTGCCGGGCCTGGACTGACGCGGCAGAGGGACGTCCGCAGGCCCGGTCACGGGCCTACGGTTGCGGACGGAGCTCCCTGCGACCACGAGGACCCGTCATGACCGTCACCCTCCCGGTGCTGCCGGTCCGCCTTGACAGCCCCGACCGGCGGGCCGCCCGGGACCGCCGGCGGGCCGCCGCCGACGCCGGCCGGGCGGCGGCGGCCCGGGCCGAGCTGCACGGGGTCCTCGACGTCCTGGTCGCCGCCCGCGCCCTGCTGGCCCGGGGCTGGGTGCAGGGCACGTGGTCCGCGCTCCAGCCACGTCCCGTCGCCGGGCCGGGCAGGACCCCGGCGTCCAGAGGGCGACCTGCCTCGTCGGCGCGGTGGTGGTGGCCGCCGGCGGGCGGGCCGCCGTCGGCGGGCAACCGGCCCAGCGCAGCCTCGACCTGCTCTGGCACACCCTGCACCAGGCGACCGACCCCGGGCCCGTCCGGTGGTGCCCCGGACCCGCCCTCCGGATGCTCCAGGTGCAGGACCTGACCCGGTGGAACGACGCCGCCGGGCGCTCGCCGGAGGAGGTCCGGGGGTTGCTGGACGCGGCGATCGGGCGGCTGACCCGGGAGCTGCAGCTCGGCGGCCGGGGTCAGGCCGCCGCGTCGGCGGCCCTGAGCCTCACCGGCAGCTCGTCGAGGCCGTAGACGAACGACAGCGGCCGGAAGGCGAGCTGCTCGGCCGGGACGGCCAGGGCCAGGTCGGGGAACCGGCGCAGCAGCGCGGGCAGCACGATGCGCAGCTCCATCCGGGCCAGCTCGGCGCCGATGCAGCGGTGGATGCCGTGCCCGAACGCCAGGTGCCCGCTGGTGGGCACCCGGGCCGGGTCGAAGGCGTCCGGGTCGGCGCCCGCGGTGGCCGGGTCCCGGTTGGCCCCGCTGAGCGAGGCGAGGACGACGTCACCGGCGCGCAGCGGCTGCCCGGCGAGCTCCATGTCGTGCTTGACGAAGCGGGGGAAGGCCAGCTGCACCACCGAGAGGTACCGGAGCAGCTCCTCGACCACGCGGTCGACGTCGGCACGGGTGCCGTTGCGCACCAGCTCGGCGTGCGCCGGGTCGCGCAGCAGCACCATCGTCGACAGCGAGATCATCCCGGCGGTCGTCTCGTAGCCGCCGGTGAAGACGCCGTCGGCGAGGCCGGCCAGGTCGAGGTCGGAGATCAGGTCGCCCTCGTCGCGGATGATCTGGCCGATCAGGCCGGGCCCGGGCTCCTTGCGCTGCCGGGCCACCGCGTCGAAGAGGAACGCGCGCTGCTCGGAGACCGCGCCGAAGGCCCCGGCCGCGCCGCCGGTGGCGTCGAAGCGCTGCACCCCGAGCCGGGCGAAGGCCTGCCGGTCGTCGAGGTCGAGGCCCAGCAGCGCGCAGATGGTCTGGAAGGGCACCGGGAACGACAGCAGCCGGGCGAGGTCGGCGGTCGGGCCGGCGGCGGCGAGCTCGTCGAGCTGCTCGGCCACGATCCGCTCGATCATCGGCTCGAGCCGGGCCAGCCGGCGCATCGTGAACTCCGGCGTGACGATCTTGCGCAGCCGGGTGTGCACCGGCGGGTCGGTGAAGCCCAGGCCGCCGACGTCCTCCCCGGTGCCCGGGCCGGTGCCGGGCAGCAGGTGCCGGATGTCGTTGCTGTAGTTGGTCCGGTCGGCGAGCACGGCCCGCACCTGCTCGTGGCCGGTGACCAGGTACACCCGGAAGTCGAAGGGGAACCTCAGCCGGTGCACCGGGTCGGTGGCGCGCAGCTGGGCCAGTTTGGGCACCGGGTCGGTGCCGGTGCGCTGCAGCGGCACCTTGGAGCGCTCCGGGATGAAGGTCATCGCCGACAGGTCGATGCCCTTGCGCTGGATGCGCCGGGTGATCAGGCGGCCGGCCAACGCGCGGGCACGGGCCCGCACCGCGGGCGCCACCCGAGGGCCCTGCCGGCGGCCGTGGGCCGTCGGGTCGGTGCGCACGGGGTGCGACCGGTCCGGGGTGCCGAACACGTGGCCCCTTCCGGGGGATCGAGGACGAGGCTGTCTTCGTACTCCAGCACGACGACCGTGATCAAGGCTGCCACGCCCAGCCCACGCCCCGGCGCACCCCCTCCGCCCCACCCGTGACAGCGCCCCGTCCGGGTTCACCGCCCGGGCCCCCGGATACAGGTCGACGGTGACCACACGGCTGACCTTCGACGGCTGGATCCTCGGGCTGGGCACCCGCTCGGGCACCCGCGTGGTGCTGGGGCACTGGCCGCGGTCGCCGCTCGGCCCGTTCTCGGACGTGATGGTGCAGCGGCCCGGCGGCCACCGCGTGCTGCTCGCGCCCAGCCGCGAGGTCGCCGACTTCGTCGGGACCACGTACGGCTTCGACGAGGTGCAGGTGGTGCCGGTGACCGTGGCCCGGCCCGACGACCGGACCTGGTCGGTGGCGGCCGGGCCGCTGCGGCTGGAGACCCGGAGCGGGCCGCGGCCGGTGCTCGGCCGGCTGCTGCACGCGGTGCCGGCCCGGCTGGCCCGCACCCCGGCCTGGGTCGGCCTGCTGGACCTGCCGGCCCGGGTCACCGGCCTGCGGACGAAGGGCTCGGCCGGCAACGGGCGCACCGAGTGGTACGGCGTGCAGGACCTGCACGCCCTGGTCGACGTCGACGCCCGCTGGGACGGCGAGCCGCTGGGTGCGCTCACCGCGGTGCGGCCACCGGTCACCTTCGGCTTCGGCTCGGTGCCGCCGTGGCCCTCGGTGGTGCGGGTGACCACGACCGTGCAGCTGCCCTGACCCGCGGTTTCCCGAGCCGCACCCGGGGAACTGGCCAGCGGACGGAGCGAGCCCCAGGAGGTCCCCATGCGCGCGATGACGTACCGCGGCCCGTACAAGCTGCGGGTCGAGGAGAAGGACAGGCCGCGGGTCGAGCACCCCAACGACGCGATCGTGAAGGTGCAGCTGGCCGCCATCTGCGGCTCTGACCTGCACCTCTACCACGGGATGATGCCGGACACCCGGATCGGGCACACCTTCGGCCACGAGTTCATCGGGGTGGTCGACGAGGTCGGGCCCTCGGTGCAGAACCTGGCCGTCGGTGACAGGGTGATGGTGCCGTTCAACGTCTTCTGCGGCAGCTGCTGGTTCTGCGCCCGGGGGCTCTACTCCAACTGCCACAACGTGAACCCGAACGCCACCGCCGTGGGCGGCATCTACGGCTACTCGCACACCACCGGGGGCTACGACGGCGGGCAGGCCGAGTACGTGCGGGTGCCCTTCGCCGACGTCGGCCCGGTGAAGATCCCGGACTGGATGCACGACGAGGACGCCGTGCTGCTCACCGACGCCGCCGCCACCGGCTACTTCGGCGCGCAGCTCGGGGAGATCGCGGAGGGCGACACGGTCGTCGTCCTCGGGGCCGGCCCGGTCGGGCTGATCGCCGCGCAGTCGTCGTGGCTGATGGGCGCCGGGAGGGTCATCGTCGTCGACCACCTGCCGCACCGGCTGGAGAAGGCCCGCACCATGGCGCACGCCGAGACCCTCGACTACGACGAGCTCGACGACGTCGTCCTGGAGCTGAAGAAGCAGACCGACTTCCTCGGCGCGGACGTCGTCATCGAGGCCGTCGGCGCCGAGGCCGACGGCAACGCGCTCATGCACGTCACCGGCACGAAGCTGAAGCTGCAGGGCGGCTCGCCGGTCGCGCTGAACTGGGCGATCGACGGCGTGCGCAAGGGCGGCACCGTCTCGGTCGTGGGCGCCTACGGGCCGATCCCCAACGCGGTGAAGTTCGGCGACGCGATGAACAAGGGCCTCACCCTGCGGATGAACCAGACGCCGGTGAAGCGGCAGTGGCCGCGGATGTTCGAGCACGTGCGCAACGGCCACCTCACGCCGCGGGAGATGGTCACCCACCGGTTCCCGCTGGAGCACATCGCCGAGGCCTACCACGTGTTCTCCGCCAAGCTGGACGGCTGCATCAAGCCGCTGATCCTGCCCAGCGCGTCCTGAGGGAGACAGCCATGACCCACCCCGACGTCCCCAGCGCCTACGTCCGCGACAAGCGCACCCCGCCACCGAGCCGGGAGGAGCTCCGGGCGCGGATCCCCGGCTGGGGCGCCGACCTGGACCCCACCGACCGGCCCTCGTACCCGAAGCTCCAGTACCCCGCCGACACCGGCGCCCACTGGGAGTTCCCCGACCGGCAGCCCGGCGGGGAGGGCCGGGAGCGCTCGATCGAGCACGCCTTCGTCACCCCGGTGTTCGGCACCGCGCAGCCGCTGCACGGGCTCTCCGGAGCGATCCGCCGGCTGGCCTACGAGCGGTTCAGCGAGGGCCGGAACGCGCACTGGCTGCTGCTGATCGCCGGTGACCGGGTCGACGCCTGGGGCAGCCACCTGCGGTCGTTCGCCTCGGGGCACCCGGACGACCCGGTGACCGAGACCGGGGTGCGGGCGGAGCTCACCGCGGGCGGCGCGGCGCGCAGCGGACGCTCCGACCGGCGGCACCAGGTGCTCGACCCGGTGGTCGTGGGCGGTCCGTGGGTGCTCGGCGGTGCTGCAATGGTGCTGGGCGTGCGCCGGGTGGTGCGCGCACTGCGCGGCTGAGCCGGCCGCCCCCCTGCGGGGGCGCCGGGGAGAGGCGGTGGCACGGTGCCCGGTCTGCGCCGCCCGCGCTCGCTGCCCAGCCCCGTCGTCCCCAAGGTGCTGCAGCGGGCGCCCACCGACTCGGCGGGCTGGCCGCGGCAGGAACCGCCGTGGCTGCGGCGCGGCGTGCTGCTGGTGCTCGCCGTGGTCACCGCGTACCAGCTCGGGCTGTGGCTGTTCGGCCACCTCCGCGGCTTCCTCGGACTGCTCTTCCTGGCCTGGCTGTTCGCTGTCGGCATCGAGCCGATCGTGGACGCGCTGGTCCGCCGGGGCCTGCGGCGCGGGGTGGCGACCGGCGGGGTGATGCTGGGCCTGGTCGGTGCCGCGGTGGCCTTCCTGGCGGTCTTCGGCGCGCTGCTGGTCGACCAGCTCGCCCAGCTGGTGACGGTCCTGCCCGACGCGGTCACCGACGTGGTGCGGTGGGTCAACCGGACCTTCGACACCGACGTCCGGGCCGCGGACGTCGTGGACTCCCTGAACCTGACCTCCGAGCGGGTCCAGGGGCTGGTGCAGGACCTCGCCCCCGGCCTGGTCGGCATCCTCTCCTCGCTCGTCGGCCTGCTGTTCCAGGTCCTGGCGTTCCTGCTGTTCGCCTTCTACATGTCGGCCGAGGGCCCGCGGATGCGGGCCGTCGTCTCCTCCTGGTTCCCGCCGCAGCACCAGCGGGTCATCGCCACGGTGTGGGAGATCGCGGTGGAGAAGACCGGCGGCTACCTGCTGTCCCGGCTGGTGCTGGCGGTGGTCAACGCCGCGGCGACCGGGGTGCTGCTGTGGGCGATCGGCGTCCCCTTCTGGCTGCCGCTGGCCATCTGGACCGGGATCGTGTCCCAGTTCATCCCCACCGTGGGCACCTACCTGGCGATCGCGCTGCCGGCGCTGATCGCGCTGTCGGACCAGCCCGTCGACGCCCTGTGGGTGGTGCTCTTCGGCACCCTCTACCAGCAGGTCGAGAACTACCTGCTGGCGCCGCGGATCACCGCGATGACCGTCGCGGTGCACCCGGCCGTGGCCTTCGGCGCGGTCATCGCCGGCGCCGCCCTGTTCGGGCCGATGGGCGCGCTGGTGTCCATCCCGGTGGTCGCCGCCGTGCAGGCGGTCCTGGAGACCTACGGGCACGGCTACGAGCTGGTCGAGGAGGAACCGGGCGCCGACGCCGAGCCGCCGGCCGGGGAGCCCCCGCCGGAGGCCGCCTCGTCGGCCTGAGCCGAGGACCAGCACGCCGACGTCGCCCGGAGGAGGCTGGCGCGATGGACATCACCACCGTCAACGACCGGCACCTCTACTCCGGCACCGTCCGGCTGCGCGACCCCGAGCGGCCCGGGGCCGTGGTGGAGCTGGTCGACCGGGTGGTGCGGTTCGGGCCGCCGGGCTGGCTCACCGTCGCCGACCCGGGCGGGACCATCGCGCTGTACCCGACGAGCCTGGTGGTGGCTGTGACGGAACTCGGTGAGGCCCACGACCCGGACCAGCCCGTCGAGGGATGAACGGGCACTCGGCCGGGTAGCGTCGTCCGTGGCGCCGCTCGGCGTTCAGCCCCTCCGCTGGCGGAGGGAGATCGGCGCGTCCTCCATGGCCACCACCCCTGCACGTCCTCCCGTCCCCCCGGCGGCGGCTCCCGGCGAGCCCGGGTCGGCTCCCCGGCGGCCCACCCCGCGCGACGTGCCCAAGCGCACGCCGCTGGTGGCCCGTCCGGTCGGCGCGTCCGGCCCGGACGCCGACGCCGGCGGCGAGCTGCCGCAGCCGTGACCTCCTCGCAGACCCGCCCGTGCTGAGCGTCCCCGTCGCCGTGGTGAGCGGCACCGCCGAGCCGGTGCCGACGACGACGGCCGGTCCGGCCCTGCCCCTTGAGGCGGAGCCGCTGACCGACGGTGGCGGCGACCGCCTCCTGGTGGTCGCGCTCCCCGCCGTCCCGGCCCGCCCGTCCGCCGTGCTGCTGGCCGCCCAGCAGCTCTCCGACGAGGCGGCGCACCACCCGCGCCGCCCCCGCGGGCTCGGCCGGGCGGTCGCCGAGCGCCGCCGCCGGCAGCAGCGCGCCCTGGTGGTGCAGCGCCGGGTCGACCGGGTGCAGCCGCCGGCGGGCTGACCCCCTGACCGCTCAGCCGGCCGGCACCGCCGGGGCCAGCCGTCGCTCGTCGCTCGTCGTCCGGCGCAGCACCTCGGCGTAGAGCCGCTCGTAGCCGACGGCCATGACCGCCGGCGCGAACCGGCGGCGGGCCTCGGCCGCGCAGGTCTCCGGGTCCAGCTCGTCGAGCCGGGCCAGCGCCGCGGTGAACCCTGCCTCGTCGTCGGCCAGGAAGCCCGTGACCCCGTGGTCGACCAGCGAGGGCAGGCACCCCAGCGCCATGGCCACCACCGGCGTCCCGGCGGCCAGCGCCTCGCAGACCGCGGTGCCCCCCGGCTCGGCCCACCGGATCGGGCAGAGCACCGCCCGGGCCCGGCGCAGCAGGTCCTCCTTGTCCGCCCCGGCCACCGAACCGACCCAGCGCACCGAGTCGCCGTCCAGCGCGGGGGCGACGTGCTCGGCGAACCACCGGACGTCGGGGTGCTCGCGCGAGGGGTCGGCCGGGTCGGCGAGCGCCGCCTCGAGCGACTCCCGGTCCCCGTGCGGTCCGACCGGGCCGGCGAGCACCAGCGGGATCCCGGCGGCGCGGCAGGCGCTGATGGCGGTGTCGATGCCCTTGGCCGCGCACAGCCGGGCGAGCACCAGCACGTACGGCGACCGGTCCGCCCGGGGCAGCGGCGGCTCCGTCGGCAGGGGGACCGCCAGCGGCACCGCGCCGAGCGTCTGCCGCTGCAGGGCCGCCGGCCCGCGGGCGACCTGGGACGCCGAGACGCCGGCGAAGAAGACCCGGCCGCCGCCGTCGAAGGCGGCGTAGAACTCCTCGTTGCGGTGCAGGTCCCAGTGCAGGGTGTGCAGCGCCGGGGGGCCGCCCGGGCCCAGGGCGGCGAGCAGCGCCGGGCCGAGCACCTGCAGGTGGCTGTGCACCAGGTCGAACGGCGTGCCGCGCGCCGCCTGCCGGGCGACCTCCCCGACCACCGCGAGGGCGTGCGTGGCCGCCACCCCGGCCGCGTCGGCGTACGGCTGCGCCAGCCGGCCGAACTGCGCCCGGTCGAAGGCGTGCACCCGCCCGTCGGTGGGCAGCCGGCTCTCGCCCACGGTGCCGAGCACGACCTGGTGGCCCCGCCGGCGCAGCTCGGTGGTGAGCGTGGCGACCACGTTCTCCAGGCCGCCGTACCCGCGGGGTGGCACCGGCAGCCACGGGCCGGCGTCCATCAGGATGCGCAGCCGGGGCCGGCGCGGGCCGGGGACCGCCCGAGCGGGACCGCCCTGCCAGGTGGAGGCAGTGGAACGCATGGCAGGTCCTCTCCTCGTGCGGCGCTGCGCGCCGCTGCCCGTGGCCGTGGTGCAGGTCACAGTGACCGATCCGGGCCGACTTCGCAGCAGGATCGGCGACGGTGCAGGATCTGTCCATCCGACGAGGACCCCGGGAGGAGCATCGTGCGCGAGGCGACGGTCGAGGCGACGGCCACCGGGTGGCCGGCAGGTGGACAGCGGTGAGCCTGCGGGTGGCGCTGGTCGGCGCGGGTGGCGTGGGTGCACGGCACGCCCGCACCCTGGCCGGCTTCGACGACGTCGAGCTGGTCGGCGTGTGCGACCCGGAGGCCGGTCCCCGCGAGGCGCTGGCCGGTGAGCTGGACGTGCCGGCGGTGGCCGACCTGGACACCCTGCTCGGCCGCCGACCGGACGCGGTGTGGCTGTGCGTGCCGCCCTTCGCGCACGGCGAGCCGGAGCTGGCGGTGCTGCGCGCGGGGCTGCCGTTCTTCGTGGAGAAGCCGCTGGCCGCCGACCTGCCGACCGCCGAGCGGGTGGCGGCGGCCGTCGCCGACGCCGGGGTGCCGACCGCCACCGGCTACCACTGGCGGCACCTGGACACCGTCGCCGCGGCCCGGCAGGCTCTGGCCGGCGCGCGGGTGCGGCTGGTCGACGTCCGCTGGTGGGGGACGACGCCGCCCCCGGCGTGGTGGAGCCGCGCCGACCGCTCCGGCGGTCAGGTCGTCGAGCAGGCCACCCACGTGCTGGACCTGGTGCGGCTGCTCGCCGGCGAGGTGGTCGAGGTGGTCGGCGGCGCGGCGCCGTCGGGCCGGGAGGGGCGCGATGTGCCCGACGCGACCGCCGCCGTGCTGCGGTTCGCCTCGGGGGCGGTCGGCACCGCGAGCACCTCGTGCGTCCTGCCCTCGCTGACCGCGGCCGGCCTGGACGTGGCGGCGGACGGGCTGGCCGTTCAGCTGACCGAGACCGAGCTGCGGGTGCGCACCCCGGGGGGCGAGGAGCGGACCGAGCCCACGGTCGACGCCCGCCACACCGTCGACCGCGCCTTCGTCGACCTGCTGACCGGGGCGCCCGCCGCGCCGGGGCTGGTGGACGTCGCGGAGGCGCTGCGCACCCACCGGCTGGCCTGGGCCGTCACCGAGGCCACCCGGACCGGCGCGCCGGTCCGGGTGGCCTCGGGGTGAACGCGGCCCCGCGCCGTCAGGGGACCAGGATCGCCCGGGTGCCCGGGAGGCGGCCGCCGTCGAGGTCGTCGAGCGCCTCCAGCGCCGACGTCAGCGGGTAGGTCCGCGTCGACAGCGTGACCAGGCCGCGGGCCGCCAGCGCCATCAGCTCGCGCAGGTCGGTGTAGGAGCCGACCTTGTTGCCGACGATGCTGATCTCCCGGTTGATGATCTCCAGCGTCGGCACCTGCACCGCGCCGCCGTAGCCGATGACGTAGTACGAGCCGGTGTCCCGGGTCATCGCGATGCCCTCGGCCTCGGTGCCGTGCTCGCCGACGAAGTCGAAGACGACCTCCGCGCCGGTGCCGCCCAGCGCGTCGAGCACCTCCGCCACCGTGCCGTCCCCGGCCTGGACCGTCCGGTGCGCGCCGAGCTCGGCGGCCTTGGCCAGCGCCTCGGCCGAGCGGTCGACGACGGTGATCTCGGCCGGGGTCATCGCCAGCAGGCACTGCAGCCCGATGTGCCCGAGGCCGCCCGCGCCGATCACCACCGCCCGGGCGGTGGCCGGCAGCAGCGGCACCGCCTTGCGGACGGCGTGCTGCGCGGTGAGCCCGGCGTCCGCCAGCGCCGCGACGTCCACCGGCTGCAGCCCCTCGGCGAGCTTCACCACCGACCGGGCGTTGGTGCGCAGCAGCTCGGCCATCCCGCCGTCCCGGCTGATGCCGGGGAACTCGCCGTTCTCGCAGTGCACGTCGTCGCCGCGGCGGCAGGGCGGGCACAGCCCGCAGGTCACCAGCGGGTGCAGGATGACCTTGTCGCCGACCGACACGTTGCGCACCGCGTCGCCGACCTCCACGACGGTGCCGGCGTTCTCGTGGCCGATCACGTAGGGCAGCCCGACGCCGCTGGCCTCGGCCCACTGGCCCTCGATGATGTGCAGGTCGGTCCGGCACACCCCGGCGGCGTCGACGTGCACCAGGACGTCGAGCGGGCCCTGCAGCTCCGGGTCCGGGACGTCGTCGATCGACGGGGGCTTGCCGTACTCGTGCACGCGGACGGCCTTCACGGCAGGACCTCCAGGGGGAGCAGCGGGTGGTCGGGGGAGGGGCGCGGGGTCTGGTCGGCCTCCGCGCCGGGGTAGCGGGTGCCCAGCAGGCCGCGGCAGAAGTGCGCGTTGCCGTCGACCGAGATGCGCACCGAGCGGGCCTTCCGCAGGGTGAGCGCGACGGCGCCGGCCGCCGGCCGCGAGCCGTCGGGGGCGAGCAGGACCGGGGACGCCGGGTCCACCGGCAGTCCGAGGACGGCCCGCCGGGCGACCAGCGCCGCGGTCGTCGCGTCGTCGGCCAGGTCGCCCAGCCGCAGGTCGCCGGCGGCGGTCTCCGGCCGGTCGGGGTGGGCCCGCAGCCACGCGGTGAGCGCCCGCTCCATGGCCGCGGTGTGCGCCTTGCGCTGGAAGGTGGCCCGCAGTTCGTCGAGGCTGTCCTCGGCCTCGTGCCCGAACGTGCCGCGGTACCCGGCGTCGGCCGCCAGTCCGGCGTTGATCAGGTCGGAGTCGTGGTGGTCGTCGAGCTCGACGACCACCCGCCCGGCGCCGGGCAGCGCGCGGACGGCGTCCCGGGCGTCGGAGACCATCAGCCAGGCGAAGTTCGGCGCGCAGAACGACGTGGGCAGCCGCAGGTGCACCTCGACCACGTCGGCGGAGACCCCGACCGATCGGACGAAGCCGAGGTCGGTGATCGGCTCGTCGAGCTCGGGGTCGACGACGGTGCCCAGCGCGCGCCGGACGTCGGTCTCGGTGAGCTGCGGGGTGAGGATCGCCGTCATCGGGCCATCGCCAGGTCGGCGCTGCCCGGCTCGCGGGGGCCGGTCGCCGTCTCGTCGGCGTCGGGGAGCTGCAGCCGCTCCGGCACCGGGATGTCGTAGAGCTTGGCCGCGTTGAGCCCGAGCACCTTCTTCTTCACCGCGGTGGTCAGCGGCGCGTACTCGGTCATGTCCTCCGGGATCTGGAAGTCCACGAACCGCTCGACCAGCCACTTCGGCGTCCACAGCGCGTAGTCGCTGGAGAACTGGATCCGGTCCTCGCCGAGCCAGTAGACGAGCTCGCCGATGATCTGGGCGAAGTAGCGCGGCCGGGTGTGGATGAACGGGATGGCCACCGCGAGCCCGGCGTGCACGTTGGGCTCCTGGGTGGCGATCCAGCAGAAGTCCTCCAGCCGGGGCAGCCCGCAGTGCTCGACGACGAAGTTCAGGTCGGTGAAGTCGGTCGCCGCGTGGTCGACGTCGGCCACGTCGAAGGCGTCCCGGTCCAGCGGCCGGATGGTCGGGCCCTTGTGCACGTGGATGTTCTTGATGCCGAGCTCCCGGCAGACCTCGAGGTACTTGTAGGTCCACGGGTCGCTGAGCTTGTAGCCGCGGGAGTCACCGTGCCACTCGGCGGTGTAGAGCTTCACGCCCTTGAGCCCGAAACGCTCGGCGTCGGCGCGCAGCTGGTCCAGGCCCGCCTCGCCGTTGCGCGGGTCGAAGTTGTGGTTGTAGGTGAGCTTGTCCGGGTGCGCCTGGGTCAGCGCCCAGGCCTCCTCGGTCTGCCCGAAGCCGCGGTGGTAGAACTCGCCGAGGGCGGCCGGCTGGAAGATGGCGTGGTCGACGATGCCGCCGGCGAAGACGTCCCGCATCAGCCGCTCGCCGCCCTGGTAGAGGTACTCCTCGTAGGGCCACACCTCGGCCTCGGGGCTGAGGTTGCGGTGGTAGTCGTAGAAGCAGTCGATGAACTGCTTGCCGTGCACGTTGCGCTGGTTCTCCGGTCGCGCGTCCCACAGCGCGATGTGCGCGTCGACCACGAAGTAGTCCTCGCCGTCCTTGCTGTACACAGTGGACCTCCTCGGGGGGCCGGCTCGCACCGCTGCGAGCTGGGTCACACCCGACGCTAGGACGGCGGGCCCGCGGTGACCCCGTCCCGGGTGTCTCACTTTGAGACACCCGCCGGCCCCGGACCCGCGGGGAGGGCGCCGACGATGGTCGGGGAGCGCGGCCCGGGCCTAGAGTCGGCCGCGACGCAACGGCGCGTCAGGAGGTGTCCCGTGGCCGACCGTCCTGCCCTGCCCACCCCGGCGGCCCGTCCGGCGGCCGGGCTGCCGCTGCCGGCGGCGCGCCCCCGCGTGCGCGCGTCCTGGGCGCGCAGCGAGCGGTACGGCGTCTCACCGGAGGCGGTCGAGGCTGTCTACAGCCCGACGCTGAGCACCGACTCGCTGTTCTACGAGTGCGGCGCCGAGGTGCTCGGCCGGCTGCACGGCACGCTCGCGGACGAGCCGGTCGGGCTGATGATCACCGACGCCGAGGGGCTGGTGCTGGCCCGCTGGTCCGGTGACCGGGCCATCGACGCCTCGCTGGACCGGGTGCACCTGGCGCCGGGGTTCTACTTCGGGGAGCGCACCGCCGGCACCAACGGGCTCGGGCTGGCGCTGGCCGACCGGGTGCCGTCGCTGGTGCGGGCCGGGGAGCACTTCGTCGCGCCGCTGCGCCGCTACACCTGCGCCGCGGTGCCGGTGCTCGACCCGCGCACCGGGGACCTGGTCGGCAGCATCAACATGACCACCTGGTCCGACGCCTCCTCCGACCTGCTGCTGGCCCTGGCCCAGTCGGCGGCGGGCAACACCAGCGCGCTCATGCACGTGCGCTCCGGCGGCCACCCGGAACGGCCGATGCCCCGCGGCGAGGTCTTCCACGTCTTCGCCGACCGGCTGCCCGGCGCCGACCCGTGCCACTCCCGGGCGTGGCCGGACGCGCTGGCCGCGGCCCGCGACGCGGTGGCGGCCGGTCGGCTGCTGGCGGTCGTGGGCGAGCCCGGGGCCGGCAAGTCCGCGGTGGCCAGCCTGGCCCGGCACGGCGGACGGCGGCGCGAGCGGGTGCTGGTCGCCCGCCCGCCGCAGGCCGCCGACGTCGAGTCCTGGCTCGCGCTGTGGGCACCGGAGCTGACCAGCCCCGACACCTGCGTGGTCGTCTCCGGCGCCGACGTGCTCCCGGCCTGGGCCGCCGACGAGCTGGCCGCGGTGCTCGGCGCAGCGCCGGCCGGACCGGTGCGGCCGGTGGTGCTCACCGCGCCGTCGCTGGCCGCCGTCCCGGCGTCGCTGGCCGCGCTGGTCGACTCGGTCGTCGAGGTGCCCGCGCTGCGGCACCGCACCGAGGACGTCGAGCCGCTGGCGCTGGCCTTCGCCCGCGAGCACCGGCACCGCGACGTGCCGTTCACCCCGCGGGCGCTGCGCGCGCTGGCCGCGCACTCCTGGCCGGAGAACGTGCGGGAGCTGCGCGCCGTCGTCCGGGAGGCGGTGGCCCGCACCGACGTCGTCGACGTCCACCACCTGCCGCCCGCGGTGCTCAGCGCGGGCTCCCGGTCGCTGAGCCGGCTCGAGCAGCTGGAGCGGGACGAGATCCTGCGCTGCCTCACCCGGCCGGGCACCACGGCGACCCAGGCGGCCACCGAGCTGGGCGTCTCCCGGGCGACGCTCTACCGGAAGATCGCCCAGTACGGCCTGCGCGTGCCCGGCCGGGACCAGGCCTAGGCGCCGACCTCGTCGCGCCACGAGTGCTGCGGGGAGAACCCGAGCACCCGGCGCGCCTTGTCGATCGACAGCAGCGTCTCGTTCGGCCCGACCTCGCGGGCCAGCGGCACCCCCGGGAACTCCGCGGCCAGCAGCTCGGCGTTGGGCCGGGACATCACCGTGTCGGCGTTGGCCACGATGAAGACGTCCGCGCCCGGGGCGGTGTGCTCCAGCCCGAGCCGGACCGCCTGCGCGCCGTCCCGGGCGTCGATGTAGCCCCACAGGTTCCACCGGCGCACCGCCGGGTCGGCGTCGTAGCCGGGGAACGCGGCGTAGTCCTCGGGGTACATGACGTTGCTGAACCGCAGCCCGGTCATCGACAGGTCCGGGTGCCAGCGGCACAGCTGCCGCGCCAGCTCCTCCTCCAGCGTCTTGACCAGCGAGTACGTGGTGGTCGGCGCCGGCGGGTACTCCTCGTCGACCGGCACGTAGGGCGGCGGGGTGTCGAAGGGCAGGCCGAGCACGGTCTCGCTGGAGGCCCACACGACCTTCCGGACGCCGGCCCGCAGCGCGGCGGTGTAGACGTTGTAGGACGCGGTCGCGTTGTTGGCGAACGTCGCCGCGTTGGGCAGCAGCCCGGGGGCCGGGACGGCGGCCAGGTGCACCAGCGCGTCCACCCCGTCGTGCCGGTCGTCGATGCCGCTCAGCGCCTCGACGGCCTGCCCGAAGTCGGTGAGGTCGACGACGGAGGAGACGACGTCGGTGCGCGGGCTGGGTGCCCGGTCCAGCGCGACGACGTCGTAGCCGTGCTCGACCAGGTCGCTGACCACCGCCCTGCCGAGCTTGCCGCTGCTGCCGGTGACCGCCACTGTCGTCATGCCCGGCCACTGCCCCGCCGGCGCCGGCCGCACACCCCGACCGGGACACTGGGTGCCGTGGCCGAGCCCGTGAAGCCGCTGCGCGACGTCGTGGCCCCCGACCTCGACGTGCTCTTCTGCGGCATCAACCCCTCGCTGCTCTCGGCCGAGCGCGGCCACCACTTCGCCCGGCCGGGCAACCGGTTCTGGCCCGCGCTGCACCGGGCCGGGCTCACCCCGCGGCTGCTCCGCCCGGACGAGGACGCCACGCTGCCGGAGTTCGGGCTGGGGGTCACCAACGTCGTCGCCCGGCCGACCCGGACCGCCGCCGAGCTGACCGCGGAGGAGCTGCGGGCCGGCGCGGCCGAGCTCGCCGAGCTGGTCGCCCGGTTCCGGCCGCGGGTGCTGGCCGTCCTGGGCGTCACCGCCTGGCGGGTGGCCTTCGGACGCCCGCGGGCCGTGCTGGGCCGGCAGCCGGAGCGGGTCGGCGGCGCGGAGACCTGGGTCGCGCCCAACCCCAGCGGGCTCAACGCCCACCACCAGCTGCCCGACCTGGCGCGGCTCTACGGGCAGCTGCGTCAGCCCCGCGGGGCGCCCGGGTCCAGCGGCGGCGGGCCGGCCGAGCCGGCCCGGTTCTCGAGCAGCGGCACCGCGCCGGCCGCCCACCCCTTTAGCGCCGGGTCCACCACCCGCCAGGCCAGCTCGGCCTCCTCCGCCCCGACCGACGTGGCCGAGCCGCCGGTCAGCACGTCGGTCAGCACCGCGCGGTAGGCGGCGAGCTCGCCGGGCGCCCCGTCGGCGCCGGGGCCCTGGGCGGCGGGCTCCAGGGAGATCCACAGCGGGTCGCGGTCGGCGTCGCGGAAGCGCACCGCCACCCCCTTGCGGGCGGTGCCCACGGCCTTGCCGGTGCGCACCCCGAACCTCGTCCCGGCCCAGCGGGGGACGTCGAGGGCGAGCACCACCTCGGCGTGGGTCTCGGTGCACCGGGCCGGGGCGACCCCCTCCTCGTCGGCGTAGTCGGGCACGGCGGTGCCGTCGGCCAGCGTGCCCGCGGTGTACCGGGCCCGGCGGGTGCAGGCGGCGGGGTCGGCGGACGCCAGCCGCAGCGACCGCAGCACGGCCGACCTCGCCGCGGGTAGGTCCGCCGCCGCCGCCGGCGGCTCGAGGGCCAGGGCGACCAGGACCTGCAGCAGGTGGTTCTGCAGCACGTCGCGCACCGCGCCGGTCCGGTCGTAGAAGTCCGCCCGGCCCTCCAGCCCCAGCGTCTCCTGCCAGACGACCTCCACCCCGGCCACGGTCCGGCCGTCCTCCGCCGGCCCCAGCTCGCCGGCCGCCCGCCGGTCGAGCAGCCCGGTGACGGCCGGCATCGCCAGGAAGTGGTCGACCCGGGTCACCGCCCGCTCGTCCCCCCGGCTGACCTCGGCGAGCAGGCCGTTGAGCGCGACGGCGCCGGCCAGGTCGGCGCCGAAGGGCTTCTCCACCGCGACCCGGCTCCCCGGCGGCAGGCCGGCCGACCCCAGCCCCCGCAGGGTCGCCGGGAACAGCGCCGGCGGCAGCGCCAGGTAGGCCGCGACCGGCCCGGTCCCGGTGAAGGCCCCGGCCGCCGCGGCCACGCTGGCCGGGTCGTCGGCGTCGAACCGCCGGTACCGCAGCCGGGCCAGCGCCGCCGCCCGCGCCGCCGCCGGGAGGTCGGGGGCCGCGGTGTCCCAGCGGGCGGCGACCGAGGCGCGGAAGCCGGCGTCGTCGCCGTCCTGCGCGCCGGCGGCCACCACCTGCAGGTCCGCCGGCAGCGCACCGGCCGCCTCCAGCCAGGCCAGCGACGGGAGCAGGAACCGGCCGGCCAGGTCGCCGGCGGCGCCGAGCAGCAGCAGCCGGCTGATCACGGGTGCTCGAGCACGGCGCCGAGGTCCAGCACGCCGCCGGCCGCCTCGAACTCCGCCCGGGCGGCGGCCAGCACCGCGGGGTCGGCCAGCACGTCCAGCGCGGTCAGCGCGAGCCCGACCGCGCCGTCGAGCACCGCCCGGTCCCCGGCCGGGGAGGCGGCCGCGGCGGCGAAGCCGGTGGTGTGCATCGAGGTGTCCGGCCCGGCGATGGCGATCATCGGGTGGATCGAGGGCACCCGGACGCTCACGTTGCCCAGGTCCGTCGACCCGGCCAGCGACGCCGGCGTGACCCCCGGCGGCAGCGCGGTGCGCCCGCGCCGGGCCTGGTGCCGGGTCCAGCGCGCGGCGAGCTCGAGGTTGGCCCGGATCGGCAGGTAGGCCGGCAGCTCGTCCCAGTGCAGCTCGTACCCGCAGCCGGTCATCGCCGCCGCGGCCACCGCGATCGCCTCCACCCGGCGGCTGAGGTCGGCCAGCGTCTCCGGCGTCGCCGAGCGCACGTAGTACAGCGCGCTCGCGGTCTCCGGGACGACGTTGGGCCGCTGCCCGCCGTCGGTGATCACCCCGTGCACCCGGTCGCTGTCCGGCACGTGCTGGCGCAGCATCGCGACGCCCTGGTACATCGCCACCACCGCGTCCAGGGCGTTGCGGCCCATGAACGGCTGGGCGGAGGCGTGCGCGGCGATGCCGGTGTAGGTGACCCGGAGCTGGCGGCGGCCGAGGAAGGGCTGCACCGCGGCGTCGTAGGAGAACGGGTGCAGCATCACCACCGCGTCCACCCCGTCGAAGGCGCCGTCCCGGGCCATCAGCTCCTTGCCGCCGCCGCCCTCCTCGGCCGGGGTGCCGAGCAGCAGCGCCGTGCCCGGGACGCTGCCGTCGGCCAGCACGGCGGCCAGGCCGAGGAAGGCGCCCACCGCGGCCGAGCAGATGACGTTGTGCCCGCAGCCGTGCCCGATGCCCGGCAGCGCGTCGTACTCGGCGAGCACCGCCACGGTCGGGCTCCCGCTGCCGGCACGCGCCCGCAGCGCGGTGTCCAGGCCGTGCACGCCGACCTCGGCGTCGATCCCGTGCCGGGCCAGCAGCTCGGCCACCGCCCGCACCGACCGGTGCTCGGCGTAGCCCTCCTCGGGGTGGGCGTGCAGGTCGGCGCTGAGCGCCAGCAGGTCGGGCCCGGCCGCCTCCACCGCCTGCTCGGCCCGGTCGAGCAGCGCCGCCGGGGCGCCGGCGTGCGGGGAGGACAGCGGCTCGGCGGTGGCCGCCGCCCGCTCGGTCGCCGCCCGCAGCTGGTCGAGGTGGTGCCGGTCGGCGGGCAGGGGGGTCCGGGTGTCGCCGGCGTCCTCGGTCACCCCCCGTGTCTACCGGGGCGCCGCGTCTCCCGCACGGCGCGCCCCGGCCCACCGGCGTTAGGGTCCGACGGTGATCAACCGCGGGCTCCGGGGTGCCGGGTGAACCTCGAGAAGGTCGTCTTCGGCTTCTTCGTGACCCTCGCCGCCACGCTGAACTTCGGGTTCTTCATCGGCGACATCGCCGACCCGGAGCTGCACAACGAGTACGAGCTGTTCGCCGCGGTCGTGGTCAACCTGATCGCCACGGTGCTCAAGTTCGGTGACCGCACCCAGATCGGCGCGGTGCACCTGGCCACCAGCCTGGTCGCCGACCTGCAGCTCATCGCCGCCACGGTGTTCTGGGTCTTCGCCGCGCACGTCTCCAGCGCGGGGCTCACCGCGGGGGCGACCGCCAGCATCGTGTCGCTGTCCGGCGGGGCGCTGGTCGCCAACGTCGTGTCGCTGGTGCTGCTGGTCATCGAGACCAGCTCGTTCCGCCGTTCCTGAGGGCGGGCGGCGGTGACCAGCACCTCCGGCGACGGGCGCCGGCCGGCCATGGGCGAGCGGCACCTGCCGGGCAAGCGGCCGGTGCCCGCCGGGGTGGTGTCCGGGGTGCAGGCCTCGGCGCCGATCTTCCTGGTGCTGCGGCGGATGCGCGCGCCGCTGATCACGCTGGTCCTCATCTTCGCGGTCAGCGTGCTGGGGCTGAGCCTGATCACCGGGGTCGACGACGCCGGCCGGCCCTACCGGATGAGCATCTTCGACTCGTTCTACGTGATGAGCTACACCGCCACGACGATCGGCTTCGGCGAGCTGCCGTACCCGTTCACCGCAGCGCAGCGGCTGTGGGTGACGGGGACGATCTACCTGTCGGTCATCGGCTGGGCGTACGCGATCAGCGCGCTGCTGACCCTGCTGCAGGACCGGGCGTTCCGGGCGGCCCTGGCGCTGCAGCACTTCAGCCGCAAGGTCTCCCGGCTCCGCGAGCCGTTCCTGCTCATCGTGGGCTACGGGCAGACCGGTGAGCTGCTCGGCCGCTCCTTCGACGAGCTGGGCCGCCGGTTCACCGTCGTCGACCTGCAGGACGCCCGGATCGACGCCCTCGAGTTGGACACCCTCCGCGCCGACGTGCCGGGCCTGGCCGGCGACGCCCGCAACCCGCACGACCTGCAGGTGGCGGGGCTGACCCACCCGTGCTGCGAGGCGGTGCTCGCCCTCACCGACGACGACGAGGCGAACCTCGCCGTCACGATGACCGCGGCCCTGCTGCGGCCCGAGCTCACCGTGGTCACCCGCACCACCTCGGCCGTGGTGGCCGAGCGGATGAGCGCGTTCGGCTCCCCGACGGTGATCAACCCCTTCGACCGGTTCGGCGACCACCTGCGGCTGGCGCTGCACTCCCCGGCCGCCTACCAGCTGATGACCTGGCTGGAGAGCGGGCCGGGGGCGGAGCTGCCCCCGCGCCGCTCGGCACCGGCACCGGGCCGGTGGGTGGTCGCCGGGTACGGCCGGTTCGGCCAGCACTTCGCCGCCGACCTGCGCGCCGAGGGGCTGGAGGTCACCGTCATCGAGCCGCAGCCGGGGGAGGACCCGCCGCCGGACCCGCTGCTGCACCTCGTCGTCGGCGACGAGTCCGACCCGGCGGTGATGGCCGCCTCGGACCTCCCGGGCGCCGTGGGCTTCGTGGCCGGCACCGACAACGACACGACCAACCTGTCGCTGGTGGCCGCGGCCCGCCGGGTGAACCCCGACCTGTTCGTCGCCGCCCGGCAGAACCAGCCGACCAGCGCGGCGCTGTTCGCCGCGATGGACGTCGACGCGCTGCTGGTGCCGACCGAGGTCATCGCGCACGAGGTGTACGCCCGGCTGAGCACACCGCTGCTGTGGCGCTTCGTCCGCGAGCTGGCCGGCCAGGACGACGCGTGGGCCGCCGGCCTGATCGACCAGCTGCGCGGGGAGTGCGGCGACCGGCTCGGTGCGCTGTTCAAGGTGCGGCTCAACGCGACCGAGGCGCCGTCCCTGGGCCCGTGGCTGGCGGAGGGCTCGCTCGTGCTGGGCGACCTGCTGCGCAGCCCCGACGACCGGGAGGAGCGGCTACCGGCCGTGCCGGTGCTGCTGCTGCGCGACGGGCAGAGCGTGCTGGCCCCGGCCGACGACCTCGTACTGCGCGCCGACGACGAGCTGCTGCTCGCCGGGCGCCCGATCTCCCGCCGCGCGCTGGAGAAGACGCTGATGGTCGACGCGGTCCCGGCCTACCTGGTCACCGGCCGCCGGGTGCCCTCGGGCTGGCTGTGGCGGCGGCTCACCGGGTACCGGCCGGCGCCGCGCTGAGCCCGCAGGTTCCGGCAGGTCACGTTTCGCTCACGGCGCTCCGGTGGACGGTTGGCCCGGCCCCCGCCCGACCCCACCATGGCGGTACGCCACGGACGGCGCCCACCGGCAGGACCGGATGCGGAGGACCCATGCCCCAGACCGCTGGACCCGAGACCCCCGAGACCCCCGAGAGCCCGACGACCGACACCGCGACCATCGAGCCGGGTGCCGGCTCCGACCTCCCCTCCGCGGTCCCCGAACCGCGCCGGCCCAACCTCAAGGGCGACCTGGACAGCGTGCTGGAGTTCCTGCCCGTCTTCCGCGGTGCCGTGCGCGGCTACGAGCGCTCCCAGGTCGACAGCTACGTCACCTGGGCCGAGCGGGAGCTGCGGGCGGCGCGCCGGTCCGCCGACGAGATGGCGGCCCGCTTCGCCGCCGTGTCGGTCGAGCTCGACCGGGCCCGGCAGGAGCTGTCCCGCTCGGAGGCGAGCCGTGCGGCCGGTCAGGTGTCCGAGCGGATGGCGCAGGTCCTCCAGCTCGCCGACGACGAGGCCGCGGAGATCCGGGCCGCCGGTGCCGCCGAGGCCGACGGGCTGGTGACCGCCGCCCGCACCTGGTCGGCGGCGATGATGCAGCACGCGCGCGAGGCCGAGGACGCCGCGGCCGCCGAGCGGGACCGCGCCGCGGCGGCCCGGGCCGAGGCGGCGGACGCGCTGGCGGCCGCCCGGGCCGAGGCCGAGGGGCTGCGGGCCGCGGCGCTCGAGGAGCGGGAGCAGCTGGCCGCCGAGGCGGTGCAGGAGCGCTACCGGCTGGAGGAGGAGGCCGCCGCCGGCCGCGCGGCGGCCGAGGAGAAGGCCCGCCGGCAGCGGGAGCAGGAGATGGCGGCGGCGGCGGAGGTGGTCGCGGCGGCCCGGCGGGAGATCGACCAGCTGCACGCCCAGCGGGACCGGGCCACCGAGTCGCTCCGGCTGCTCACCGGGCGGATCGGGGACGCGCTGCAGACGCTGACCGCGAGCATGCCGGCCGACCTGCCCAACGTGGTGGCCCCCCAGCCGCGGGACCGCACCCCGGCCGGCTGACCCGCGCGCGGGCTCGGGACGGCCGGGGGCCTCAGGCCTCCGGCCGGCCTGCGACGGCCGGTTCGCCGGCCCGGGCGATCGCGCGGACGACGTCCCCGGTCACCGTCTCGTGGTCCAGCAGCTGCCGGGTCAGGGCGTCCAGCGCACCGCGGTGCCGGCTGAGCAGGGCGACCGCCTGCTCCTCGGCCTCGCGCAGCAGCCGGGCCACCTCGGTGTCGATCACCCGCTGGGTCTCCTCGCTGTAGACCCGGTTCCCCGACGGCCCGCCGCCGAGGTACTGCGGGGAGTCGCTGCCGTAGCCCACCGGCCCGAGGGCCGCCGACAGCCCGAACTCGCGGACCATCCGGGTCGCCAGGTCGGTGGCGCCGGCCAGGTCGTTGGAGGCGCCGGTGGAGCCCTGGCCGAACACGACGAGCTCGGCGGCCCGGCCACCCAGCCGCACCGCGAGGCTGGTGGTCAGGTGCTCGGCCGAGTAGAGGTGGCGCTCCTCCTCGGGCACCTGCTCGGTCACCCCGAGCGCCATGCCGCTGGGCAGGATGGTGACCCGGTCGACCGGGTCGGCCGCGGGGGAGAGCGCCGCGACCAGGGCGTGCCCGGACTCGTGCACGGCCACGTTGCGCTTCTCGGACTCGGGCAGGAAGTTCGACCCCTGCCGCTGGCCGAGCAGGATCCGGTCGCGGGCCTGGGCGAGGTCGGCGGCGGTGACCTCGCTGCGGTCGTCGCGCACGGCGACGATCGCCGCCTCGTTCATCAGGTTCGCCAGGTCCGCCCCCGAGAACCCGGGGGTGGCCCGGGCGGTCGCCTGCAGGTCGACGTCCGGGCGCAGGTGCTTGCCGGCGGCGTGCACGGCCAGGATGGCGGCGCGCTCGGGCTGGGTGGGCAGCGGCACCACGACCTGGCGGTCGAACCGCCCGGGGCGCAGCAGCGCCGGGTCCAGCGTCTCCGGCCGGTTGGTCGCGGCCATCACCACGACCCCGGTGGCCGGGTCGAAGCCGTCCATCTCGGCGAGCAGCTGGTTGAGCGTCTGCTCGCGCTCGTCGTTGACCGACAGCCCGGCCCCGCGGCGCTGACCGATCGCGTCGATCTCGTCGATGAAGATGATCGACGGGGCGCGCTTGCGGGCCTCCGCGAACAGGTCGCGCACCCGGGAGGCACCGACCCCGACGTAGAGCTCCACGAAGCCCGAGCCGGTGATGGAGAAGAACGGCACCGACGCCTCGCCGGCCACCGCGCGGGCCAGCAGCGTCTTGCCGGTGCCGGGCGGGCCGGCCATCAGGACCCCGCGCGGGGCGATCGCCCCGGCGGCGGCGTACTTCTCGTTCGACCGCAGGAAGTCCACGACCTCGGTGACGTCGCGCTTGACCCCCTCGTAGCCGGCCACGTCGGCGAAGGTCGTGGTCGGGCGGTCGGCGTCGACCACCTTGGCCCGCGACCTCCCCACGCCCATCGCACCGAGCCCGCCGCCGAGCGCACCGCGGCGGGCCATCCGCCCGATGTAGACGAAGTAGCCGACGAACAGCAGGATCGGCAGGAAGGACAGCAGCGTGCCCAGCAGCGACCCGGTGGCGCCGGTCGCGGAGAAGTGCGGCACGAACGCCGGGTCCTTGACCTGGGTCAGGAACGTCTCGTCGACGCCCTGGACGCCGGTGGGGTAGTGCGAGGTGAACTCGTCCCCGCTGCGGTAGTCCGACCGGTAGGTGCCCGTGATGGCGCCGTCGGCGGTCAGGGCGAGCGTGTCGACGTGCTTCGCGGCCACCTGCTGCGACAGCTGCCCGTAGTCGACCTGCTCCGGCGCGGACCCCATCCGCGGGAGGAGCAGCAGCACCGCGGTGATGACCACGCCGATCGGGATCAGCCAGCGGCGCCAGCCCGGCGGGGGCGGCGGTGCCGGTGCGGCCGGGCGGTCCTGGGGCGGGCCGGAGCGTGCAGTGGGGGTCATCGCGGTCCCTGCGTCATCGGGGTGTGGCGTTGTTGATCAGTGCTCCCCGACGGTAGCCACCGTCCCTGTGGCGAGCAGGGCGTCGACGTCCTCGACGCCCCAGTCGGCCAGGGCCTCCCGGGTGTGCTCGCCGGCGCGGGCGGGCGGGCGGTCCAGCGCGGCCGGCGTCCGGGAGAACCGGGGCGCCGGTGCCGGCTGGACGACGCCGTGGTGCTCGACGTAGGTCTGCCGGGCGGCCAGGTGGGGGTGCTCGCGGGCCTCGGCGAACGACAGCACCGGGGCGACGCAGGCGTCGCTGCCGGCGAACACCTCGACCCACTCGTCGCGGGTGCGCCGGCGGACCGCGTCCCCGATCAGCCCGCGCAGCACCGCGGGGTCGGCGCCGGCCCGGTCGGGGGCGACGTCGGCGATCCCCAGCCGGTCGACCAGCTCGGCGTAGAACTGCGGTTCGAGGGCGGCCACCGCGAGGTGCCGGCCGTCGGCGGTCTCGTGCACGTCGTACCAGGGGACGCCGGAGTCGAGCAGGTTGACGCCCCGCTCGTCCCGCCACAGCCCGCCGCCGAGCATGCCGACGACCATGGTGGCCAGGTGCGCGGTGCCGTCGACGATGGCCGCGTCCACGACCTGCCCCCGGCCGCTGACCCGGGCCTCGAGCAGGGCGGCGAGGACCCCCACCACCAGGTACATCGCGCCGCCGCCGAAGTCGCCGACCAGGTTGAGCGGGACCTGCGGCGGGCCGCCGGCCCGTCCGATCGCGTGCAGCGCGCCGGTGACCGCGATGTACCCGAGGTCGTGCCCGGCCGTCGCCGACAGCGGGCCCTCCTGGCCCCAGCCGGTCATCCGGCCGTAGACCAGCCGCGGGTTGCGGGCCAGGCACTCCTCGGGCCCGATGCCCAGCCGCTCGGTCACCCCGGGGCGGAAGCCCTCGAGCAGCACGTCGGCCCGCTCGGCGAGGGTGCGGACGAGCGCGGGGCCGTCGGGGTGCTTGAGGTCCACCGCCACCGACCGGCGGCCGCGGGCGAGCAGGTCGTGCTCGGTCGAGCCGGTGAACGGCCGGGCACCCGGGCGGTCGATGCGCAGCACGTCGGCGCCGAGGTCGGCCAGCAGCATCGCGGCGAACGGGGCGGGCCCCAGGCCGGTCAGCTCGACGACGCGCAGCCCGGCGAGGGGTCCGGTGGTCATGCCGAGGACCTGACCGCACCGACGGGCCGGGCGTCAAGCGCCGGCCCGCCGCGGGCACGGGGTCAGCCGGCCGCAGGCTCCTCGGCGTGCCGCCCGGTCGGGATGACCAGCGCGACCAGCGCACCGACCACCGCCGCCCCGGCGCAGGCGGCGAACAGCACCCGGTAGGCGGTCAGCGACGGCAGCGCGTAGGCGCCCAGGGTGATCGTCGAGGCGGCCAGGATGGTGCCGCCGATCGCGCTGGCCAGCGAGCTGCCGACGCTGCGGGCCAGCGCGTTGAGGCCGTTGGCCGCGGCCAGCTCCGACGCCGGGGCGCCGCGCAGCACCAGGCTGGGCATCGCGGCGTAGGCGATCCCGGTGCCGGCCCCGGCGATCGTCGTCCCGATCACGATCTGCAGGTACGAGCCGGTGAACACGATCCGGGAGAGGAACCCGAGCGCGATGACCGCCGCGCCGAGGGCCAGTGCTGTCTTGGGCCCGAAGCGCCGGGACAGCGCCGCCGAGACCGGGGACAGCAGCAGCATGGCGATGCCGCTGGGGGCCATCGCCATCCCGCTGGCCAGCACCGACGAGCCGAAGCCGTACCCGGAGGCGGGCGGTGCCTGCACTTAGGCGGCGGTGCCGATCAGGCTGGCGAACAGCGCGAAGCCGACGCAGATCGACGCGACGTTGGTCAGCAGCAGCGCCGGGCGGGCGTTGGTGACCAGGTCGACCAGCGGCGACGCCGTCCGGCGCTCGACGAGCACGAAGACGACGAGCAGGACCACCGCTGCGGCGAGCAGGCCAAGGGTCCGCGGGTCGCCCCAGCCCCACGTGGTGGCCTGGGCCAGCGGGAGGAGCAGCGCGACGAGCGCGGCGGCGAGCAGGGCCGTGCCGCCGAGGTCGAGCCGGCCGGTGGCCACCCGCGGCGGCTCGACCACCGCGAGCCGGATGCCGACCAGGGCGATGACGCCGCCGGCCACGCAGATCCAGAACAGCGCGTGGTAGTCGGCGTGCTCGGCCACCAGCGCGGCCAGCGGCAGTCCCAGGGCGCCGCCGATGCCCAGCGTGGCGCTGACCAGCGCGATGCCGGTGCCGGCGCGCCGGGCCGGCAGCACCGAGCCGATCAGGCTGATGCCCAGCGGGATCGCGGCCGCGGAGGCACCGGAGACGGCCCGGCCGACGATCAGCCAGCCCAGCGAGTCGCTGAAGGCGCAGACCAGCGAGCCGACCAGCAGGGCGGCGGCCGCGACCATCAGCATCAGCCGCTTGCCGTACAGGTCGCCGAGCCGGCCGAAGACGGGGACGGCGACCGCGGCGACCAGCAGGGTCACCGTGAGCAGCCACTGGGTGCCGCTGGTGGAGCTGCCCAGCGACTGCTGGATCTCCGGGAGCACCGGCACCAGGAGGGTCTGGGTGAGCGCGACGATGACACCGCAGACGGCGACGATGGCGACCGCGGCGACCTGCCGGGGCTGCCAGCCGGCGTCCGCAGGGGGCGTCCCTGTGCCGGCGGCGGGGTGGGTGGTCTGGGACAAGGGGACTCCCGTGGAGACTCAGGGCCTACCCGGACGGGGCACGGGCGGTGCGACAAAGTGGCACAAACTGCCACGAGTCGTACGGTCGCACACCAGCGGCGGAGTGGACGGCCAGGAGCAGGACTTCCCCGGTGTGTCGTTGCTCACGCCAACCAGTTGAGGAGGTCGTCCGTGACCGAGCGGGCAGGGGGCGGCACCGAGGGGCTGCGGGAGCGGAAGCGGGCGGACAGCCGGGCCGCCACCGTCGACGTGGCGCTGCAGCTGTTCGCCGAGCGCGGCTACGAGGCGGTGACGGTCGCCGACGTCTGCGCCGCGGCGGAGATCGCACCCCGCACGTTCTTCCGGTACTTCCCGACCAAGGAGGACCTGCTGGCCGAGCCGGCCCGGCGGATGGCCGAGCGGGTGTCCGCGGCGATCGCCGCCGCCCCCGCCGACCTGGACGACGCCGAGGTGCTCACCCGCTCGCTGCGCGAGCTGGGGGAGTACGTGCTCGCGCAGGGCGAGCGGCTGGCGGTGTTCTTCCAGGTGGCGAGGACGTCGGCGGCGGTGCGGTCGAACCCCTCCCTGCACCTGGCCGGACGGGAGCGGGAGCTCGCCGAGGAGCTCCTCGCCCGCCGGGCCGCGGCCGGGCCGCCCGACTGGCGGACCCGGCTGGCGGTGGCCCGGGCGGTGGCGGCGTTCCGCACCTGGCTCGACGACGTCGTCGACGGCGGACCGCCCGACCCGCTGGCGCACCTGGACGAGGTCCTCGCCGCCCGTTGACCCGCTGACCCGGCGCGCGGGGACGGCTCAGCCGGGGATGACGCCGTCCGCCCGGTAGCGGTCGAACAGCCGCAGGAAGGCGTCCTCGGTGCGCACGTAGCGGGTGAACCCGGCCAGCCGGCTCCGCGACATGTCCGCCAGCACCTCGACGTCGCGGCCGAGGTCGGAGTCGGTGTGCCACCAGGAGGCGACCCGGGACAGGTCCGGCTCGGCCAGGCCGTGCTCGGCGACGATCCGCGCCCACACCGGCTCGGCCCCGGCCATCTGCTGCTCGAGCGGGCGCGGGGCGCCGGAGAAGCCCTCATGCTCGACCCCGAGGGCGGCGGCGAGCCGCGGCCACATCCGGCGCCAGCGGAAGACGTCGCCGTTGACCACGTTGAACGCCTGGTCCGCCGCGGCCGGGGTGGTGGCCGCCCAGACCATGTGCTCGGCGAGCAGCCCGGCGTCGGTCATGTCCACCAGCCCGTTCCACTGGGTCTCCGAGCCCGGGAAGACGAAGGGGCGGCCGGTGGCCCGGCAGATCGCGGCCTGCACGGCCAGCGTCAGCCCCATGTTCATCGCGTTCCCGACGGCGTGGCCGATGACCGTGTGCGACCGGTGCACGCTCCAGGTGGCGCCCAGCTCGGCGGCGCCGGCCCACAGCGCGTCCTCCTGGTCGTAGTAGAAGTTCGGCACCGGCAGCCGCTCGGCGTCCTCGAGGAACGGGGTGTCCGGGAGGTCGCCCTGCCCGTAGGCCTCGAACGGGCCGAGGTAGTGCTTCAGGCCGGTGACCAGGGCGACGTGCGCGACGCTGCGGCCCGGTGCCAGGGCGGCCAGCAGGTCGGCGACCATCGCCCGGTTGACCACGATGTTCTCCGCCTCGGTCTGCTGCCGCGACCACGCGCAGAAGAAGACGTGGGTGGGCCGCTCCGCGCGCAGCGCGTCGGCCAGCGAACCGGCCGAGCGCAGGTCGGCGGCGACGTGCCGGGCCGGCGACCCGGGGACGGGACGCCGGGACAGGCCGGCGACGTCCCACCCGCCGGCGGAGAGCCGGTCGACGAGCGCGGTGCCGGTGATGCCGCTGGCGCCGACGACGAGCGCGGAGGAGTCGGGGGAGGGCGGTGGGGTGGGCTGTTCGGTCACGGGGAGGGCAGCACCCGCGGCGCCCGTGCTGTTCCGCTCAGCCGATCGACTCCAGCGCCGGGTCGTCGACCGGCGGCACGACCGACCGGCGCAGCCGCAGCCAGGTGGCGAAGCCCCACACGCAGAAGGCGCCGTAGACGACGTAGAGCAGGGCCGAGGGGTAGTAGCCGGCCCGCAGCAGCAGCGGCACGCCGACGGCGTCGACCGCCACCCAGACCAGCCAGAACTCCAGGTACCCGCGGGCCATGCCGTAAGTGGCCAGCACGCTGCCGACGAAGATCCAGGCGTCGGCCAGCGGCCCGTAGCTGCCCAGCCGGCCCAGCGCCCACCAGGCCACGAGCAGCCCGGCTGCCGCGGCCAGCAGCAGGCCCAGCCGTTCCCGGCCGGTCGCCCAGCGGGGGACGACGGCGGGGGCGCCGGCGCCGGTGCGCCGGTTGCGCTGCCAACGCCACCAGCCGTAGGCGCTCACCGCGAAGAACAGCACCTGCCGGCCGGCCTGGCCGTACAGGTCGGTGTCCTGCGGGGTGGCGAAGACCCCGCCCAGGAACACCGTGAACAGCAGCACGTTGGCGACCATCCCGACCGGCCAGGCCGCGGTCCGCCGACCCATGCCGAGGACGGCGCTGGCCAGCCCGATCGCGTTGCCGATGATCTCCCGCCACAGGATGTCGGCGCCCAGCACGTGCACGGACGCGTCCAGCAGCCAGCCCATCTCAGTTCCTCCGCAGGTCGGCGTGCACGCACGACGCAAGCGCGGCAGCGGCCCGGGATCTTCCCGCGGGCCGTCCCCGGGCGGAGTGCCGCGCGGACACCCCGTCACCGCTCCGCGTGCCACCATGACCCCGTGGTCCACCCCTCCGCCTCCGCCAGCGCACTGCTGCACCACGTGCGCACCGGCCGCGCGCGCAGCCGGGCGGAGCTCGTGGCGCTCACCGGCGCCTCGCGGAACACGGTGAGCGCGCGGGTCGACCAGCTGATCGCGGCCAACCTGCTGGAGGAGGGCGGGCGGGGCTGGAGCACCGGCGGGCGGCCGCCCACGCTGCTGCGGTTCAACAGCCGCGCCGGCTGCGTGCTCGCCGTCGACCTCGGGGTCACCAGCGTCGACGTCGCGGTCACCGACCTGTCCGCGGAGGTGCTCGCCACGGTGGGTCACCCGATCGACATCGCCGACGGCCCCCGGGCGGTGCTCGCCGAGGTCGACCGGCTGGCCCAGCAGGTGCTCGCCGAGGCCGGGCTCACCCCCGCCGACGTGTGCGCCATCGGCGTCGGCGTGCCGGGGCCGGTCGAGGTGTCGACCGGCCGGCCCGTGCACCCGCCGATCATGCCGGGCTGGCACGACCACCCGATCCCGGACGCGTTCGGCCGGTACGGCTGCCCGGTCTTCGCCGACAACGACGTCAACGTCATGGCGCTGGGCGAGATGGGCGTCGCCGGGTCGGTCGAGGACGTGCTGGTGATCAAGGTGGGCACCGGCATCGGCTGCGGGATCATCGTCGACGGCCAGGTCTACCGCGGCGCCCAGGGCAGCGCCGGGGACATCGGGCACATCTCCGTCCCGCTGCCGCCGGGGCGGTCGGTCCTCTGCCGGTGCGGCAACGAGAACTGCCTGGAGGCCATCGCCGGCGGCGGCGCCCTGCTCCGCGACGCGCAGGCGGCGGGGCTGCCGGTCACCTCGACGCGGGAGCTGGTCCAGCTCGCCGCGCAGGGCGACGGGCCCACGCTGGAGCTGGTCCGCGACGCCGGCCGGACCATCGGCACCGTGCTGGCCAGCCTGGTCAACTTCTTCAACCCGCACCGGATCGTGATGACCGGCGGCGTCGCCCAGGCCGGCGCCCCGCTGCTGGCCGGGATCCGCGAGGCGGTCTACGGCCGCTCGCTGCCGCTGGCCGCCCGCAAGCTGGAGATCACGGTGAGCGAGGCCCCGGAGATGTCCGGCCGGCTCGGCGCCGCCCTGATGGCGATCGAGGGCTACCTCGACGAGGACTCGGTCAGCTCCGCCTCCCGGCTGCCGGCCCAGGCCGCCGTGGGTCCCCGCCCCGCCCGCTGACCCTCACCCGTCCGCGGGTTGCGGTTCGGTAACGCGGGCGCTGCTCCTTGACCGGCGTGTGACCGCGGCCATAGTGTCCGGCCTGCACGTACTTGTGTTCAGTGTTGAGCAAAAGTCTGGAGCTGGTGGCATGACGCTCGGCACCCCCGCCGGGGCGCACCCCGCACCGGCGACGTCCGCGCCGCTGCTGGAGATGCACGGCATCGTCAAGCAGTTCCCCGGCGTCCGGGCGCTGGACGGCGTCGACCTCGAGGTGCGCGCCGGTGAGGTGCACTGCCTGCTCGGTCAGAACGGTGCCGGCAAGTCCACGCTGATCAAGGTGCTGGCCGGCGCCCACCAGCCCGACGAGGGCCAGATCCTCTGGGACGGCGCACCGGTCACCCTCGGCGACCCGCAGGCCGCGATGAGCCGCGGCATCGCCACCATCTACCAGGAGCTCGACCTGGTCTCCGGGCTCACCGTCGCCGACAACGTCTTCCTCGGCCGGGAGCGCTCCCGGCTGGGCATCACCCGGCCGGCGCAGGCCAACCGGGCCGCCGCCGAGCTGCTCGCCCGGCTGGGCCACCCGGAGATCCGGCCCACCGCCGAGGTCGGCTCGCTGTCGGCCGCCTCGCAGCAGATGGTCAGCATGGCCCGCGCGCTGTCCCAGGACGCCCGGCTGATCGTCATGGACGAGCCGTCCGCGGTCCTGGACAGCGAGGAGGTCGACCACCTCTTCCAGGTCATCCGCGACCTCACCGCCAGCGGCGTCGCCGTGGTCTACATCTCGCACCGGCTGGAGGAGATCCGGCAGGTCGGCGACCGGATCACCGTGCTCAAGGACGGCCGGACGGTGGCCACCGGCCTGCCCGTCCGCGACACCCCGACCCGGGAGGTCATCACGCTGATGACCGGCCGGACGATCGAGTACGTCTTCCCGCCCCGCGGCGCGGCGGTCGACCCGCAGGCCGAGCCGCTGCTCGAGGTCACCGACCTGGACCTGGCCGGCGAGTTCACCGGGGTGTCGTTCACCGTCCGGCCCGGGGAGGTCCTCGGCCTCGCCGGGCTGGTGGGCTCCGGGCGGTCGGAGATCCTGGAGACCGTCTACGGCGCCCGCAAGGCCACCGGCGGCACGGTCCGGGTGGCCGGCCGGAAGCTGCGGGGCGGCGACGTGGCCGCCGCGGTCTCCGCCGGGGTCGGGCTGGCCCCCGAGGAGCGCAAGAGCCAGGGGCTGCTGCTCGGCGAGCCGATCTACCGCAACATCACGCTGTCCACGCTGGGCCGGTTCGCCCGCGGCGGGTTCCTGTCCGGCGGCGCGGAGAAGCAGGCCGCCCGCGACCAGGCCGAGTCGCTGGACCTGCGGCCGGTCGACGTCGAGCGCGAGGTCCGCACGCTGTCCGGCGGCAACCAGCAGAAGGTCGTGCTGGCGCGCTGGCTGCTCCGCGACTGCAAGGTGCTGCTGCTGGACGAACCGACCCGCGGCGTCGACGTCGGCGCGCGGTCGGAGATCTACGCGCTCGTGCGGGCGCTGGCCGACCGCGGCGTGGCCGTGGTCGTGGTCTCCAGCGAGATCCCGGAGGTGCTGGGGCTGGCCGACCGGGTGCTGGTGGTGGCCGACGGCGCGGTCGTGGCGGCCGCCGCGGCCGACGAGCTCGACGAGCACCGGGTGCTCGACCTCGTGATGCAGGGCACGGCGCACGGCGCCGCCGCCGGACAAGGAGACGCAGCGTGAGCCACTCGACCACGACGACGCCGACCGGCGCGACGACCGGCGCCGACGCGCCCCGGGCGGGCGGGGGCGGGGGCGGTGGCGGCGGCCTGCTCGCCGGGCCGCTGGGCCGCAACCTCGGGCTGATCGTCGCGCTGGTGCTGCTCTGCATCGCCGGCGTCGTGTCGGCGGGCGACCGGTTCGCCGACGTCGACAACGTGCTGACCATCCTGCGGCTGGCCGCCGTCATCGGTGTGGTGAGCGTCGGGATGACCTTCGTGATCATCGGCGGCGGCATCGACCTGTCGGTCGGCGCGCTGGTGGCGTTGTCCTCGGTGTGGGCCAGCACCCTGGCCACCCAGCAGATGGCCGAGGACACGCACTGGATCGTCATGGTGGTCACCGCGCTGCTGGTGGGGTCGATCGCCGGCCTGGTCAACGGCGTGGTGATCGCCTACGGCAAGCTGGTCGCCTTCATCGCCACCCTGGCGATGCTGGCCGCGGCCCGCGGGCTGGCCGAGATCATCTCCAACCGGCGCACCCAGATCGTCCAGGACCAGGACTTCATCCGGTTCTTCTCCGGTGACGTGCTCGGCATCCCGACGCTGGTCATCGTGTTCGCGCTGGTCGCCGTGGCCGGCTGGGTGCTGCTGAACCGCACGACGTTCGGCCGGCGCACCTTCGCCGTCGGCGGCAACGCGGAGGCGGCCCGGCTGGCCGGCATCCGGGTGCAGCGGCACACCGTCTGGCTCTACGTGCTCTCCGGGTTCACCTGCGGCATCGCCGCGGTGATGATCATGGCGCGCACCACGACCGGCAGCTCGACCCACGGCAACCTCTACGAGCTGGACGCCATCGCCGCGGTGGTCATCGGCGGCACGCTGCTCGTCGGCGGTCGCGGCACCATCGTCGGCACCGTGCTCGGCGTGCTGATCTTCACCACGCTCGGCAACGTCTTCACGCTGAACAACCTGTCCAGCTCGGCGCAGGCGGTGGCCCGCGGCGTCATCATCGTCGCCGCCGTCCTGCTCCAGCAGCGGCTGGCCACGGGCGGCTTCCGGATGCGGAAGCCCCGGTCCCTGGACGCCGCGCCGGGCGGTGACGGCACCGCAGGTGGGGGCCCCCTTGGCCACCGGCGGTCCCTCCGGCACCGTGTCCGGCGGGTCGTCCGTCCCCGGCGGGCCGGCCGGGAACCGCCCCGGCGCCGGCGACCCCACCCTCTGACCTGGCCGTGCCCCCGGCGCGGCCAGCACGACCCCCAGTCGGTCCCCGGACCGCCTGGGCAGCACCAGCACCGCCCCACCGCCTGGACTGCCCAGGTCGGCTCGACACGAGGAGAGAACGATGACTGCAACGCGGCAGCGCCCGTTCCGGCGCCTGCTGTCCACCACCGTCTGCCTGGTCGGGGCGACGGCGATGGTGGCCGGCTGCACCAGCAACTCCCCGGAGGAGAGCTCCTCCTCCGGCGACGGCGGCAGCAGCAACGCCGCCAGCTCCAACGACGACTCCGGCGACACCGTCACCATCGGCTTCTCCGCGCCGGCGGCCGACCACGGCTGGATGGCCGGCATCACCAACGCCGCCAAGGCCGCGGCCGAGGAGTACGACGACGTCGACCTGCAGGTCGCCGAGGGCACCAACGACGTCAGCACCCAGATCAGCCAGGTGGAGACCTTCATCAACGACGGGGTCGACGCCATCGTGCTGCTGCCCTTCGACGGTGCGGCGCTGACCCCGGTCGCGCTGAAGGCGATGGACGCCGGCATCCCGGTGATCAACGTCGACCGCCAGTTCGACAGCCCGTTCGCCGCCCGCTCCACGGTGCTCGGTGACAACTACGGCATGGGCGTCTCGGCGGGCACGTACATCTGCTCGCAGCTGTCGGACACCCCGAACGCCGTCGTCGCCGAGATCGCCGGCATCGACTCCCTGCCGCTCACCCAGGAGCGCAGCCAGGGCTTCGCCGACGCGCTCGGTGACTGCGGGCTGAAGGTCAGCAACCGGGTGGCGGCGGAGTTCACCGTCGAGTCCGGCGAGGAGGCGGCCTCCAACCTGCTGCAGGCCGCGCCGAAGATCGACGCCATCTGGAACCACGACGACGACCAGGGCGTCGGCGTGCTGGCCGCGATCAACAACGCCGGCCGGGACGAGTTCATCATGGTCGGCGGCGCGGGTTCGGCCAACGCCATGCGCAGCATCCAGGCCGACGACTCGGTGCTGAAGGCCACGGTCATCTACCCGTCGACCCAGGCCGCCGACGGGGTCAAGATGGCCCGCCTGCTGGCCCAGGACAAGGCGATGTCCGACCTCGTCGAGGTGGAGATCCCGAAGCAGATCGTGCTCAACGCACCGGTCGTCACCAAGGACAACGTCGACCAGTACATCGACAGCGCGTTCGAGTCCTGACCGCACCTCCGGGGGCGCCGACGACCGTCGGCGCCCCCGGTCGTCTCCTGGAGCCTGCGATGACCCCCACCCCGCCGCCGTTGCGCGTCGGCATGATCGGTTACGCCTTCATGGGCGTGGCCCACTCCCACGCGTGGCGGACCGCGCCGCGCTTCTTCGACCTCCCGCTCACCCCCGAGCTGACCGTGCTGGCCGGCCGGGACCCCGCTGCCCTGTCGGCCGCGGCCGACCGGCTGGGCTGGGCGGGCACCGAGACCGACTGGCACCGCGTCCTGGAGCGCACCGACGTCGACCTGGTCGACATCTGCACCCCGGGTGACACCCACGCCGAGATCGCGATCGCCGCGCTCGAGGCGGGCAAGCACGTGCTGTGCGAGAAGCCGCTGGCCAACTCCGTCGCCGAGGCCGAGGCGATGGCCGCGGCCGCCGAGCGGGCCGCGGCGTCCGGAGTGCGGGCGATGGTCGGCTTCACCTACCGGCGGGTCCCGGCGGTCACCCTGGCCCGCAAGCTGGTCGCCGACGGGCGGCTGGGCACCATCCGGCACGTCCGCGCGCAGTACCTGCAGGACTGGATCGCCGACCCGGCCGCGCCGATGTCGTGGCGGCTGCAGAAGGACAAGGCCGGCTCGGGCGCGCTGGGCGACATCGGCGCGCACATCGTCGACCTCACCCAGTTCATCACCGGCCAGCGGCTCACCGGGGTCAGCGCCCTCCTGGAGACCTTCGTGAAGAAGCGCCCGCTGCCGGCGAGCACCGGCACGCTGGGCGGGGTCGCCGGGGAGGGCATGGGCGAGGTCACCGTCGACGACGCCGCGGTGTTCCTCGGCCGGTTCACCGAGGGCGCGCTGGCCACCTTCGAGGCGACCCGGTTTGCGCTGGGCCGCAAGAACGCCATCCGGATCGAGGTCAACGGGTCGGCCGGCAGCCTGGCCTTCGACTTCGAGGACATGAACGTCCTGCACTTCTACGACGGCGCCGACCCGGCCGAGACCGCCGGGTTCCGGCGGATCGTGGTCACCGAGCCCGAGCACCCCTACGTCGGGGCGTGGTGGCCGGCCGGCCACGGGCTGGGCTACGAGCACGGCTTCACCCACCAGGTCGTGGACCTGGTGGCGGCGCTGGCGGCCGGTGAGCAGCCGACGCCGTCCTTCGCCGACGGCCTGCAGGTGCAGCGCGTGCTCGACGCGGTCGAGCGCAGCGCCGCCGACCGCTCCACCTGGACCCCGATCGAAGGAGAGAGCTGATGCCCCGCCCCGTCACCCTGTTCACCGGCCAGTGGGCCGACCTGCCCTTCGAGGAGGTGTGCCGGCTGGCCTCGGGCTGGGGCTACGACGGCCTGGAGATCGCCTGCTGGGGCGACCACCTCGACGTCGTCCGGGCCGCCGAGGACGAGTCCTACGTCAAGGAGCGGCTGGGGATCCTGGAGCGGCACGGGCTGTCGGTGTACGCCATCTCCAACCACCTCAACGGCCAGGCCGTCTGCGACGACCCGATCGACGAGCGGCACCGCGGCATGGTCAACGCCCGGGTCTGGGGCGACGGCGACCCCGAGGGCGTGCGGCAGCGGGCCGCGGAGGAGATGAAGGCCACCGCCCGGGCCGCCCGCGCGCTGGGCGTCGACGTCGTCGTCGGGTTCACCGGGAGCAAGATCTGGAAGACCGTGGCGATGTTCCCGCCGGTGCCCGACTCGATGATCGAGGACGGCTACGCCGACTTCGCCGCCCGCTGGAACCCGATCCTGGACGTCTTCGACGAGGTCGGGGTCAAGTTCGCGCACGAGGTGCACCCGAGCGAGATCGCCTACGACTACTGGACGACGGTCCGCACCATGGAGGCGATCGGGCACCGCGAGGCGTTCGGGCTGAACTGGGACCCGTCGCACTTCGTCTGGCAGGACCTGGACCCGGTCTCCTTCATCTGGGACTTCAAGGACCGGATCTACCACGTGGACTGCAAGGACGCGAAGAAGCAGGTGGGCAACGGCCGCAACGGCCGGATGGGCTCCCACCTGCCGTGGGCCGACCCGCGGCGCGGCTGGGACTTCGTCTCCACCGGCCACGGCGACGTCCCGTGGGAGGCGTGCTTCCGGATGCTGAACACCATCGGCTACACCGGGCCGATCTCGGTGGAGTGGGAGGACGCCGGCATGGACCGGCTGGTCGGGGCGCCCGAGGCGCTGGAGTTCGTCCGCCGGCTGGCCTTCGACCCGCCCGCGGCCGCCTTCGACGCCGCCTTCTCCAGCGGCAACTGAGCCGGTCTCCCCGTCTCCCGCCGAGGCGGGAGATGGGGAGTTCGCCCGATGCCACCGGGAACGGTGGCGGCCACGCTCGTGGGCAGCGAGACCCCGCTGACCAGGAGGAACCGATGACCGCCACCACCACCGACACCGAGCTCAAGGCACGCCACCGCGCCATGTGGGCCTCCGGGGACTACCCCCGGATGGTCGAGACCTTCCTGACCCCGCTCGGTCCCCGGCTGGTGGAGGCCTGCGCCGTCTCCGCCGGCGACCGGGTGCTCGACGTCGCCGCCGGCACCGGGAACGCGTCGCTGCCCGCGGCGGCCCGGGGCGCCCGGGTCACCGCCAGCGACCTCACCCCGCAGCTGCTGGCCGAGGGCCGCCGGCGGGCCGAGGCGGCCGGGCTGCAGCTGGAGTGGACCGAGGCCGACGCCGAGCACCTGCCGTTCGAGGCGGCGTCCTTCGACGTCGTGATGTCCGCGATCGGCGTCATGTTCGCCCCGCACCACCAGGAGGCGGCCGACGAGCTGGTCCGGGTCTGCCGGCCCGGCGGCACGATCGGCCTGCTCTGCTGGACGCCCGAGGGCATGGTCGGTGCGCTGTTCCGCGCGATGAAGCCCTTCGCGCCGCCGCCTCCGCCCGGCGCCCAGCCGCCGCCGCTGTGGGGCAGCGAGGAGCACCTGCGCGGGCTGTTCGGCGGCCGGGTCGAGTGGACGACGATGCGCCGGGAGGCGCTGGACATCACCGCGTTCCCGCAGGTGCACGGCTACGCCGAGCACTTCAAGGCCCACTACGGTCCGACGATCGCGGCCCGGGCCAACGCGGTGAAGGACGGCCGCGAGGCGGAGTTCGACGCCGCGCTGGACGCCGTGTGCGACGAGTTCGACCACGGCACGCCGGAGCAGGCCCGGTTCGACAGCGAGTACCTGCTCGCCGTCGGCACCCGGAGCTGACCGCGCCAGGGGTCCTCAGCGCGGCCCCTCCGTGGGAGGCTCGGCCGGTGCAGGGGCCCGAGGGGGCCGCGCAGCTGCGGACCGGCAGGCAGGCGCTCGAGCGGGCGGACTGGGAGTCCGCCCGCTCGGCGTACGCCGCTGCCCTCGGCGAGGACGGGGACGCCGACGCCCGGGACGGGCTCGCCCAGGCCCAGTGGTTCCTCGGCCGGGTCCCCGAGGCGATCGCGCTGCGCGAGCGGGCCTTCGCCGACCACGTGCAGGCCGGCCGCTGCGGCGAGGCCGCGCGGGCGGCCGTGTGGGTGGCCCACCAGCACCTGCTCGGCGGCCACGGGTCGGTGGCCCGCGGCTGGCTGGCCCGGGCCGAGCGGGTCATGGCCGACGTGCCGCTGTGCGCCGGTCACGGCTGGGTGGCCGTCGAGCGCGCCCGGCAGGCGGCGACGGTGCGGGACCAGACCGCGGCGGCGTCCCGGGCGCTGGAGGTGGCCCGGGTGACCGGGGACGCCGACCTCGAGGTGCTGGCGATCAGCCTGCTGGGCCGGGCAGAGGTCCGGGCCGGCCACCGGGAGGCCGGGCTGCGGCTGCTCGAGGAGGCCATGGCGGCGGCGACCGCCGGCCGGGCGCAGGACGTGCACACCCTCGGCGAGGCCTACTGCAACCTGGTCGTGGGGTGCGCGTCGGCCGGGGAGTGGACCCGGGCGGCCGAGTGGTGCGCGCACGTCGAGGCGTTCGCGCGGGCGTCGGCGATCACGCCGCTGTTCGGCGCCTGCCGCACGGTCCACGCCGAGCTGCTCATCGCCCACGGCCGGTGGGCCGACGCGGAGCAGGCGCTGCAGGAGGCGCTGGCCGTGCGCACGCCGCACCTGCCGCAGGTGGGCGCCCCCACGGTCGCCTCGCTGGCCGAGCTGCGGGTCCAGCAGGGGCGGCTGGCCGAGGCGGGGGAGCTGCTCGCCGGCCGGGAGGAGCACCCGGCGACGCTGCGCGCGCTGGCGCTGCTGCGGCTGGCCGAGGGACGGCCCCGCCCGGCGGCCGCGCTGCTCGAGCGCGGGCTCCGCGCCGCGCCGGACGACGCGGTGGCGACCGGCGGGCTGCTCTCGCCGCTGGTGCACGCCCGGCTCGCCCTCGCCGACCTGCCGGGCGCCCGGACCGCGGCCGCCGAGCTCGCCGCGCTGGGCGCGGACACCGGCATCCGGCTGCTCGACGCCCGCGCCCGGCTGGCCGACGCGGCCGTCGAGCTCGCGGCCGGGCGGCCCCGGGAGGCGGCGGAGCCGGCCCGCCGCGCGCTGCGCGGGTTCACCGGGCTGCAGATGCCGTTCGACGCGGCGGCGGCCCGGCTGGCGCTGGCCCGGGCGGTGGCCCCCGACGACCGGGACACCGCCCGGGACGAGGCGGCCGCGGCGCTGGCCGCCTTCCGCGACCTCGGCGCCAGCCGGGCGGCCGACGCCGCGGCGGCGGTGCTCCGGGAGTGCGGCGACCCGGCGCACCGGCGGGACGCCGGCGAGCTGTCCGCGCGGGAGGAGGAGGTGCTCGCGCTGGTCGCCCGGGGGCTGTCCAACGCCGGCATCGCCCGGACCCTGGTGATCAGCGAGAAGACCGCCGGGCACCACGTGAGCCACATCCTGGCCAAGCTGGGCGCCCGCAACCGCGCCGAGGCCGCCGCCCACGCCGTCCGTCGTCGTCAGCCGGGCGGCCTGCTGCCCGGTTGAGGGCGGTCAGCCGCCGAGGACGTGCCGCTCCAGCCACGCGTTGCCGAAGGCGCGCCGGGGGTCCAGCCGCTGCACCAGGTCGGCGAAGTCGGCGTGCCGGGGGTACCGGGGGGCCAGCGTGCCGGCGTCGGCCAGGAAGACCTTGCCCCAGTGCGGGCGCGCCCCCAGGGGGAGCAGGGCGGCCTCCAGGTCGACGAGCAGCTCCTCGACCGCGGACTGCGCCTGCACCCAGGTGAAGTGCAGGGCGACCGAGTCCTGCTCGTGCGCCGTGCTGAGCCAGAGCCGGTCGGCGGCGACGGTGCGGATCTCGCAGGTCTGCAGCAGCGGCCGGATCCGGTCGGCGAGCGCGCGCAGCGCCTCCAGCGCCGGGACGGCGTGCGCCCGGGGGAGCAGGTACTCGGACTGGATCTCGTCGCCGTTGCTGGGCGTGAAGCCCATCCGGAAGTGCGGCAGCCGGTCCGACCACGGCCCGGCGCTGCCCAGCTGCGGCGTGGTCGGGCTCGGGTCGATCCCGGGGATGGGGTGCCGCTCGCCGTCGGCGGCCACCGCACCGAACAGCTCGCCCTCGGGCGGGGCCGCTGCGTCGGTCCGCGACTTCACCCAGACCATGTCCACGTCGCCGCCGAACAGCGTGAAGAGGCTGACGCTGTAGCCGCAGGACACGACCTCGTCGAAGTGCTCGAACAGCGCCGTCCACGGCAGGTGGTCGAAGACCTGCTGCCGGACCTCGAACGCCGGCTCGACGTCGAGGGTGACCCGGGTGACCGCGCCCAGCGCGCCCAGGCCGACGACCATGCCGTCGAAGTCGGCGTCCCCGCGGGCGGCGCGCACCACCTCGCCGGCGGAGGTGACCAGCTCCAGGGCCGCGACCGCGGTCGCCAGGTTCCCGTTGCCCACGCCGGACCCGTGGGTGGCGGTGGCCACGGCACCGGCCACCGAGATGTGCGGGAGCGAGGCGAGGTTGTGCAGTGCCAGACCGTGGGGCTGGAGCGCCGCAGCCACCTCGCCGTAGGTGAGGCCGGCGTCCACGGTCACCGTCCGCCGGTCGGGGGCGACGACGACGGAGTCCGGGGAGGTCATCGCCTCCAGCGACACCAGCTCGGCCGAGTCGACGATGCCGGTGAAGGAGTGGCGGGAGCCGAGCACCTTCACCCGCGCCCCGGCGGAGACCACCTCCTGCAGCTGCTCCAGCGACTGCGGGCGGTGCAGCGTCCTCGCCCAGTAGGTGTAGTTGCCGGCCCAGTTCGTCGTGGACAGCGCCACGGGCACCTCGATCACGCCCCAGTCTCCCTCAGGCCACGTGGAGGGCGGCACGGGGTTGCGCATATAAGTCTCAGCTTATATGGTGAGCAGGTGCACGCGTTCGACGTCCTCGGCGACCCGGTCCGGCGCCGCATCCTGGAGCTGCTCGCCGAGGGCGAGCAGCCCGCGGGGCAGGTCGCGGCCGTGGTGCACGCCGAGTTCGGCATCTCCCAGCCCGCCGCCTCCCAGCACCTCAAGGTGCTGCGGGAGAACGGCTTCGCCCGGGTGCGGGCCGACGGCGCCCGGCGGCTCTACGCCGTCGACGCGGCCGGGCTCCAGGAGATCGACGCCTGGCTCACCGGCTTCCGCCGGTTCTGGGACCAGCGCCTGGACGCGCTGGCCACCGAGCTCGCCCGGGGCGCGCGTGCCCGGTCGGGAGCAGCGACCACGGGCACCGTGCCCGCGGCCGACACGGAGGAGGAGACATGAGGGACCTCATCGACGAGCTGGTGGCAGCTCACCGGGACGTGCAGCGGCGGGGGAGCGGCGATGCCGAGGAGATCGCGGTGGGCGTCCGCCGCCGGTACGACGCGGCGGTCGCCGACGTCTGGTCCGCCGTCACCGAGCCCGACCGGCTGGCCCGGTGGTTCGCGCCGGTGAGCGGTGACCTCCGGGTGGGTGGGGCCTTCCAGGTCGAGGGGAACGCCGGCGGCGAGGTGCAGGAGTGCGACCCGCCGCACGGCTTCACGGTCAGCTGGGGTGGTCCGCAGAGCATCGTGCGGCTGCGGTTGACCCCGGACGGCGCGGCCACCGAGCTGCACCTGGAGCACTCGGTGCCGGTCGCCTTCGCCGGCAGCGGCGCGGGGGCGCTGTACGTGGGCCCCGGCTGGGACGTCGCCGTCCTCGGGCTGGCGCTGTTCCTGCGCGGCGAGCCGGTCGGCGACCCGGTCGCCTGGGAGGGGACGCGGGAGGTGCAGCGCTACAACGCCGCCTCGATCGACGCGTGGGTGGCGGCGATCGGCGCGACGGCGACCCCGGACGAGGTCGCCGCCGGCGTGCAGGCGGCCCGGGCGCAGTTCGCGCCCGGGCCGGAGGTCACCGGACCGGTGCCTGGTTGAACCCGGTCAGCAGCATGTGACCGGCGTCGACCGGGATGGTCACGCCGGTCACCGCGGCGGCCAGGTCGGAGTTGAGGTAGAGCGCGGTGTCCGCGATGACCTGCGGCGGCATGAACGTCATGCCCTTGAGCGCGTGGAAGTGGTAGCCGCCCTCGATGAGGTCGGCCTCCGTGCCGCCCTCGTGGCCGGCGAACATGTCCCAGGCGCCCTGGTGGTCGGTCATCGGCGTCTTGATCGCCCCGGGGTTGATCGAGTTGCAGCGCACCCCGTGGGGGGCCAGCTCGAGGGCGATGTTCTTCATCAGGCCGATGACGCCGTGCTTGGCGGCGACGTAGTGGGCGTAGTTCGCCCCGGGCTCGAGGCCGTTGACCGAGGAGGTGATCACGATGGACCCGCTCTGCCGCTCGATCATGTGCGGCGCCACCGCCTTCGCCGACTTCCAGACGCCGGTGAGGTTGACCCCGATCATCTCGTCCCAGGACTGCTCGGACAGCTCCCAGAACGGGCCCTGGGTCCAGATCCCGGCGTTGGCGATGAGGATGTCGATCTTCCCGAACTCGGCGATCCCGCGGCTGACCGCCTCGTCGAGCTGGCCCTGGTCGCGGACGTCGGCCGTCACCGCCAGCGCCCGCCGGTCCAGCGCCTCGACCTGGGGCACGGTCTCGGCCAGGTCGTCGGCCGTGGCCATCGCGTAGGGCACGGTCTCCAGCTGGTCGGCGATGTCGACCAGCACCACGTCGGCGCCCTCGCGCGCTGAGGTCAGCGCGTGCGCACGCCCCTGCCCCCGGGCACCGCCGGTGATCAGTGCGACCTTGCCGTCGAGCAGTCCCATGACGTTCTCCTCTGCAGTGGTGTGGACGGACGGGTCAGAGCTGGCCGCCGGCGTCGACGACGTGCGTCGTCCCGGTGACGTAGCGGCCCTCGTCGGAGACGAGGTAGAGCACGGCGTTCGAGATGTCGACGGCCTCGATCGCGGGTACCGGCAGCTTGTTCAGCGTCAGCGCGGCCTCCTCGAAGTCCGCGCGCGTCGGGTTCTCCAGGTCCGGCCGGAACAGCCGGTAGGTCGGCTCGTTGAGGATCATGTCCGTGGCCACCGTCGTCGGGTGGATCGTGTTGACCCGGATGCTGTGCGGTGCCAGCTCCTTGGCCAGCACCTTGGCGAACATCACGAGCCCGGCCTTGGCCGCGGAGTAGTGCGCGGTGTTGGGGTTCGCGTAGATCGCCGCGAGCGAGCTGGTGATGACCACCGAGCCGCCCCGGCCCCCGGCGACGACGTGCGGCACGGCCGCCTTGATCGTCTTCCACTGCCCGGTCAGGTTGACGTCGATCATCGTCGACCAGGTCTCCTCGTCCATCTCCAGCGTGGAGGCGGGGGTGGAGATGCCGGCGTTGGCCAGCACGATGTCGAGCCTGCCGAGCTGGGCGACGCCGTCGTCGACCGCCGCCTGCAGCGCCGCGAGGTCCCGGACGTCGGCCTCGGTGGCGATGATCCGCCGATCCAGGGCCTCGACCTGGCGCACCGTCTCGGCCAGGTCCTCGGACGTCGCGGTCGGGTAGGGCACCGTCTCGACCTGCCGGCAGACGTCGACGGCGATGATGTCGGCGCCCTCCTGTGCCAGCCGGACGGCGTGGCTGCGCCCCTGCCCGCGCGCCGCTCCGGTGATGAACGCGACCTTGCCCTCGACCCGGCCCATGAGCCCTCCCAGCGGTGTGGTGTGACGTGCGTCGCACGTTATGGCACTCCGTGCCAGAAGCGGAAGGGGGCCGGCGGGCGGATCTGTGCCGGTGCGGTCGGGCAGGATCGGGGGATGGGGACGGCGGGGGACGGCACCGGTGAGCGTGGCGGCCGGCCGGCCCGCCACGACCGCGCACGAGCTGGCCGCGGTGGCCCAGCGGTTGTTCGTCGCCGGCGGCTTCGAGCAGACCAGCATCGAGGACGTCGCCGCGGCGGCCGGGATCAGCCGGCGCACCTTCTTCCGCTACTTCGCGACCAAGGCCGACGTGCTGTTCGCCGACTCCCCGGCGGAGCTGGCCCGGCTGCGGGAGTGCCTGGCCGACCCCGCGCCGGGGCTGACCTACCGGGAGGTGGTGACCCGGTCGGTGACCACGGCGCTGCGGGTGCCGGCCGGGGAGGAGGAGTGGGCGCGGCAGCGGGCGCAGCTGATCCTGACGGTGCCGGCGCTGCAGGCGCACGCCTCCGTCGTCTTCGCGGCCTGGCGGTCGGCGGCGGCGGACTTCGCGCGGACGCTGCGGGCGGCCGACCCGATGTTCCCGCTCGCGGTCGGGCACGCGGTCCTGGCGGCGACCCTGGCGGCGCACGAGCACTGGATCTCCGAGCCGGGGGGTGACCTGGCAGACGCGCTCACCGGCATGCTGCGGCTGCTGCTGCCCCCGGAGCCCACCCTGCGGTGAGCGCCTGCTCCACGAGCGGTCTGGTTCACTGGTGGTTGAGCGTTTGACGGAACCGTCCGTCGGCGCCGCTCAGCTCTCCGGGAGGACCCCATGCACCTCGGCGTCGACAGCTTCGTCTCGGCGGTGACCGATCCCGCGTCGGGTCACGTGGTCGGGCCCGAGGAGCGGATGGCCCACCTGCTCGAGGAGATCGCCCTCGCCGACGAGGTGGGCCTGTACTCCTTCGGCATCGGCGAGCACCACCGGCCGGAGTACTACGACTCGGCACCGGCGGTCATCCTGGCCGCCGCGGCCGCCCGCACCTCGCGCATCCGGCTGGGCAGCGCGGTCAACGTGCTCAGCGCCGCCGACCCGGTGCGGGTGTTCCAGGAGTTCGCCACCCTCGACCTGATCTCCCGCGGCCGGGTCGACCTGGTCGTCGGCCGCGGGTCGTTCACCGAGGCGTTCCCGCTGTTCGGCCTGTCGCTGGCCGACTACGACTCGCTCTTCTCCGAGAAGCTCGACCTGCTGCTGCAGATCCGGGACTCGGAGGAGGTGACGTGGTCCGGGCGCCACCGCCCCGCGCTCACCGGCCAGGGCATCTACCCGCGGCCGCTGCAGGACCCGCTGCCGATCTGGGTGGGCGTCGGCGGGACGCCGGAGTCCTTCGTCCGCGCCGGCCTGCTCGGGCTGCCGCTGATGGTCGCCATCATCGGTGGGGAGCCGCGCCAGTTCGGCCCGCTGATCGACCTGTACCGCCGGGCCGGCGCGCAGGCGGGGCACGCCCCGGAGACGCTCCAGGTCGGCCTGCACGTGTTCGGCTTCGTCGCGGAGAGCACCCAGGCGGCCGCGGACACCATCTACCCCGGCTGGCACGAGATGTTCACCAAGGTCTCCCGCGAGCGCGGCTTCTCCCCGCCGTCCCGCGCGCAGTTCGACGCGACGAGCGGCCCGGACGGCGCGTTCTTCATGGGCGACCCGGACACCGTGGCCGAGAAGCTGGTGCGGATCTCGGGGCAGCTCGGCGGGGTGGACCGGATCTCGCTGCAGATGACCAACCCGCGGCTGGCGCACGCCGACCTGCTGCGCGGCATCGAGCTGCTGGGCACCGAGGTCGTGCCCCGGGTTGCGGCCGGCTGACCCCGGCCGACCAGGTGCGCGCGGTCGACAGGGACCATGGGGCGGTGAGCCCGGAGGAAGGACAGCCGCTGCCGGCCGGGCAGCTGTCCGCCCCGGACGAGGGCCCGGTGGTCGAGCCCGCCGGACGGCGGCGGCCCATGGGGCTGCTGCTGCGCGGGCTGCTGGTCCTGGTGGCCGTGGTGCTGGTCGTCGTCTTCCGGCACCGGATCGCCGAGTGGTGGGACGGGCTGGTCGGGGTCGCCTGGAAGTGGGTGCTCCTGGCGGCGGTCGTGCAGCTGCTGTCGATGCAGTGCCTGGTGGAGCAGCAGCGCGGGCTGCTGCGCGCCGGCGGTGGGTCGGCGCCGCTGGGCAGCGCCACGAGCACGATCTACGCGGGCAACACGATCTCGGCGACGGTGCCGGTGGCCGGTGCCGCGGCCAGCGCCGCGTACACCTACCGCCGGCTGCACGCGCTGGGCAACAGCACCGGGCTGGTGGGCTGGGCGCTGGCGGTCTCCGGGATCGCGGCGACCGCGTCGCTGGCGGTCGTGCTCGCCGTCGGCTCCGCGGTGACCGGGTCGCTGGTCGGGGCGCTCGGCGCGTTCCTCGCCACGGTGGCCGGGGTCGTCCCGGTCGCCGGGCTGGTGCTGGTGCTCCGGCACGCGCGGACCCGCGCGGTGGTCGTGCGCTGGGTCAGCCGGGCCGCCGCGGTGCTCGGCCGGTGGGTGCCGGCGCTGCGCAGCGACCGGGTCGGCCTGCGGGTCGACGAGCTGCTCAGCTCGCTCGGCTCGTTCCGGCTGAGCCCGCTCGCCGGGAGCGCCGCCGGCTTCTACGCGCTCGCCAACTGGGTGCTGGACGTCGCCACGCTCGCGCTCGCCCTGGTCGCCGTCGGCGCGCCGGTGCCCTGGCAGGGGCTGCTGCTCGCCTGGGCCGCCGGCGCCCTCGCCTCCTCGGCCCGGCTCACGCCGGGTGGGATCGGCGTGGTGGAGACGGCGCTCGCCTCCGCGCTGGTCGCCGCCGGGCTGCCCGCGAGCCAGGCCGTGCCGGCGGTGCTGGTCTACCGGCTGGTCAGCCTCTGGCTGCTCGTCGGCATCGGCGCGCTCTTCCTGGTCGCCACCCCCGCCGGCCGGCGCCGCACCCCGGACGACGCCGCGAGGGCCTAGGAGTCGTCGAGTAACTGCAGGTCGGTGCCGCGATGGCCCCCGGAACTGTCGTACCCCTCCCGTAGCTTGAGCGTGTGTTCGAGACCGGCGGGTTCGGGGTGGCGGTGACGGTGGCGCCTGCCCGCCCGGTAGACCCCGACCGCTGGGGCCCGGCGCCGGCGGGGGTGAGCCGGCGCCGCTCGCGGTTGTCGGAGGTGCTCGACCCGAGCGGCTTCGACGATGCCGGGCTGGCGCGGGAGCTGGCGGTGGTGGGGGACCTGCGGTCGCAGCTGGCGGCCTACGAGGCGGCGTTGGTCTCCGACTTCGCCCGCCGCCGCCCGGCCACCCAGGACCGGGATGCGGACCAGCCGGGGCACCGGGTGGAGGGCTGGACGCCGGGGATGGTGCCCGTGCAGGTGTCGGAGTTCTTCGCCGATGAGCTGGCCGTGGTGGCCGGGCTGTCCCCGCAGGCGGCGACGAAGCTGGTGGAGCGGTCGCTGGCGTTGGTGGGGGAGCTGCCGGCGACGTGGGCGGCGTTGGCCGATGGGTTGATCGACCCGCCGCGGGCGAACGCGATCGTCAAGGCCCTCGGTGGGCAGTCGACCGCTGCCGGTGGCCGGGTGGACCCGGCCGTGGTCGGTGAGGTGGAGGCGCAGGCGCTGCAGTGGGCGCTGGCGGGGGAGACGCCGGTGCGGTTGGCGGAGCGGACGGCGGCGGCGTTGATCGCGGTGGACGCCGCGGCGGCGGACCGGCGGCGGCGCAAGGCCGAGCAGTGCATGGACGTGCAGGCCAGGGCAACCGCGGACGGGATGGGTCAGCTGGTGGCGGACCTGCCGATGCCGGTGGCGGCGGCGTGCCGGGACGCGGTGGACGGCTACGCGCGGATGGCCAAGGCCGACGGGGACACCCGGCCGATCGGTCAGCTGCGGGCGCAGATCATGGCCGACCTGATCCTCCGCCCCTGGGACACGAGCCGGGAGCGGTGACGCGCACCTGCAGGGTCATCGCCCCGCTGCCGGGGCTGAGCACCCGGTCGGCCGGTGAGGGCACCCGGCCGACCGGCGGCGACCTGCGACCGTTCACGCCCCTGACCGACTCCGACACCGCGACGGTGGACGGCGCGCCGATCACCGCCGGGCAGCTGCGGGAGCTGCTGGAACAGCTCGACGCCCTCTGCCCGGGCGGGTTGCAGGCACCGACCGGCGGCAGCCTGGGCATCTCGCTGACCGACCCGGAGAGCGGGGCGCTGCGGGCGACGGTGACCCGGGGTGAGCTGGAGGCGCTGGTCCGCCGCGGCTGCCCGCAGCACGGCACCGGGACCAGCTGTGGCTGCGCGGTGCTGGACCGGCCGCCGCCGGTGGACCGGTACCGGCCGACGCCGGCGCAGCAGCGGTTCGTCAAGGCCCGGGACCGCACCTGCCGGCACCCCGGCTGCCGCCGTCCGGCACGGTGGACCGAGGCCGACCACGTCCACCCGCACGCCGAGGGTGGGCAGACCGCCTGCGAGAACCTGTGCTCGCTGTGCCGCCGGCACCACCGGCTGAAGACCCACGCACCGGGCTGGCGGTTCACCATGACCGACGACGGGGTCCTGTCCGTCACCACTCCCTCCGGGGTCACCCGCACCACGAGACCACCGGGCCTCCGGCTGCCCGGCGAACTCGTCCCGGTCCCGGTCGGCGGCCCACCCCCGGACCCGGCGGACGACCCACCACCGTTCTGACGACATGGCGACCTGTCGTCGTGGCGACCAGTCGAGGAGGCGACCTGTCGTCGTGGCGACCTGTCGAGGAGGCGACCTGTCCACGTGGCGACCTGTCGAGCTGGCGACGTGGCGACATGTCGACCTGTCGGGATGTCCAGCCGCCGTGCTCCAGCGCCTCAGCGCCGGACCGGGAAGACCAGGTGCGTGACGCGGTCGCCGTGCACCGTCGTGGTCGGCTCGCCGAGCAGCGCCGGTCCGTGCGCGATGCCGGTGAAGTACGGGCGGCCGGCACCGAGGACGACGGGGACGAGGTCGACGGCCACCTCGTCCAGCAGGCCGAGGTCGAGGCACTGGCTGGCGATCGTGCCGGCCGCGACCCCGACGACCGCGGCACCGGCGAGCTCCTGGGCTCGGGCCAGGCCGGCGACCACGTCGTCGCGGAACTCGGTCGAGGGTCCGGCGTGTGCCCAGCCCTGCGGCGGCCGGTGGGTGACCACGACGACCGGCACGCCCAGCGGGTGCCGGCCCTGCCACCCGTCGGTGAGGTCGAACAGCCGGCGACCGACGACGATCGCCCCCAGCGACCCCGTCCACGCCGCCCAGTGCGCGGCGCTCTCCGGCGTCAGGTGGAAGGTCAGGTCGTCGCGGGCGGTCCGCACCTCGACCTCCCCGGCGTCGTACCAGTCGAAGAGCGGGCCGGGGGTGTCGTCCGGCAGGGCGACGTACCCGTCCAGCGACATCGACGCTGATGACACGACCTGGCCCACGGCTCCTCCTGTCCCGGCGGTCGCGGGTGCTGCCGCCGCTGTCGAGGTGGAGACCCGCCGGGCCGGCGGAACTCAGCGGCCGTCCGTCAGCCGCCGGCGAGCAGGGCGCGTACCGCGTCGATCGTGTCCGCCTCGGCCGCGGTCTTGTCCGGGCGGTAGCGCAGCACCCGGGCGAACCGCAGCGCCACGCCGCCGGGGTAGCGCGGGCTGCGCTGCGCGCCGTCCAGCGCGATCTCCACGACCAGCTCCGGCCGCAGCAGCACACCCCACGGCGGCTGCTCGGCGGCCAGGTCGGGGAAGGTCGCGGTCTGCCAGTCCAGCAGCTCGTCGGTCATCCCCTTGAAGGTCTTGCCGACCATCACCGGCTCGCCGCCGTCGGGGTCGCGGGCGCCCAGGTGGATGTTCGACAGCTTCCCCGACCGCCGGCCGTACCCCCACTCCGCGCCGAGCACGACCAGGTCCAGGGTGTGCACCGGCTTGACCTTCTGCCACGCCTTGCCCCGCCGCCCGGCCGCGTACGGCGCGTCCAGCGCCTTGACCACGACGCCCTCGTGGCCGGCGGTGAGCGCGTCGTCCAGCACGCCGGCCGCCTGCTCGGCGGTGGGCCGCCGCACGCCGGGCATCCGCAGCGCCGCGTGCGCGTCGTCGGCCAGCAGCCCGGCCAGCGCGTCCAGCCGCACGGCCAGCGGCTCGTCGAGCAGGTCGCGGCCGTCCAGGTGCAGCACGTCGAAGAGGAACGGTGACAGCAGCACACCCGCGTCGGCGGAGTCGCTGCCGAACCGGCTCATCGTGTCCTGGAACGGCCGCGGCCGGCCGTCGTCGTCCAGCGCCAGCGTCTCGCCGTCCAGGACGGCGGTCTCGCAGGGCAGCGCGCGGATGCGGTCCACCAGCTCCGGCACCCCGTCGGTCACCTCGCGCAGCGTCCGCGTCCACACCCGGACGACGTCGCCGTCCCGGTGCACCTGGATGCGGGCGCCGTCCAGCTTGAACTCGACGGTGACCTCGCTGCCCAGGTCGGTGAGCGCGGCGTCCAGCGACGAGCCCGGGCTGGCCAGCATCGGCCGCACCGGACGGCCGACCTGCAGCTGCACGGCGTCCAGCGCCGCGACCCCGCCAGTCAGCGCGGTGGCCGCGGTCTCCGGCAGCCGGCCGGAGAGCATGAACGCCCGGCGTACCGCGGCCGCCGGCACGTCCGCCGCCAGCGCGACCGCGTCCAGCACCACGCCCTCCAGCGCGCCCTGCCGCAGCTCCCCGGTGAGCAGCCGGACGAGGAACTGCTGCTCCGACTCGGTCGCCGCCGCCAGCACCGCGCCGACCAACGCGTCCCGGCGGGCCGCGGACCCCGCCCCGGAGGTGGTCGCCAGCTCGTCGAGTGCCGCGTCGAGCGCGCCGACGGTCAGCGAGGGCTCCGCCGCCGGCTCGCCGGTCAGCCGGGACAGCGTCCGCCAGCCCAGCCCGAGCCGGCCCTGCCGGAGCTCACCGGACAGCCACGCGGTGACCGGCTCGACCTCCGCGTCCCCGGCCCGGCGGACCAGGTCGGCGATGGCCTGCGCCTTCGCCGTCCGGGAGCGGGTGGCGCTGACCGCGGCGGACACGGCGAGGACGTCGGCGAGGAGCACGCCGCCATGGTGGCACCCGCGCCGGAGCGGTCAGCCGCTGCGCGGTGGCGCGGCCAGCAGTTGCGCCAGGTGCAGCGCCGGCCGCCCGGCCAGCTGGTCGAGCTGGGTCCGGCAGGAGAAGCCGTCGGCGAGGACCACGGCGTCCGGGCCGGCCGACCGGACGGCGGGCAGCAGCGCGTGCTCGGCGATCGCCACCGACACGTCGTGGTGCCCGCGCTCCACGCCCCAGTTGCCGGCCAGCCCGCAGCAGCCGCCCACCCGGGTCAGCGTCGCCCCGGCCCGGCGCAGCAGTCGCTCGTCGGTGCTCCAGCCCAGCACCGAGTGGTGGTGGCAGTGCGGCTGCGCCACCACCTCCACCCCGGCCAGCGACGGCGGCTCCCAGCCCGGGGTCCCGGTCAGCAGCTCGGCCAGCGTGCGGGTGGCCCGGGCGACCCGCTCGGCCACCGGGTCCGCGACGAGCTCGGCGGCCTCCCCGCGCAGGACGGCGGTGCACGACGGCTCCACCCCGATGATCGGCATGCCCGCGTCGGCGTAGCCGGCCAGCGTGGTCAGCGTCCGCCGCAGGATCCGCCGCGCTGCGTCCAGCTGGCCGGTGGTGATCCAGGTCAGCGCGCAGCAGGTGTCGTCGGGCGGCAGCACGACCCGGTAGCCCGCGGACTCCAGCACCTGCACCGTCGCCGCGGCGGCCTCGGGGGCGAAGTGGTCGGTGAACGAGTCCACCCACAGCGCGACCGCCGGCCGGCCGTCGTCCGGGCGCGAGGTCCAGCCGGCGGAGAAGGTGCGCGGCGCGAAGGCGGGCAGGTCGCGGCGCTGGTCGACGCCGGCGGCCCACTTGGCCAGCGCGCCGCCGGGCCGGGAGCCGAGCACCGCGTTGACCAGCCGGGGCGCCCGGGCCGCCAGGTCCGACCAGCGCGGCAGCTGGCCCAGCGCGTAGTGCGGCCGCGGCCGCAGCCGGCGCCGGTAGGACTGGTGCAGCACCTCGGACTTGTAGGCGGCCATGTCCACCCCGGTCGGGCAGTCCCGGGAGCAGCCCTTGCAGGACAGGCAGAGGTCCAGCGACTCGTGCACCTCGGGCGAGCGCCAGTCGTGCACCGGCCCGCCGGGCGCCAGCATCTCCTGCAGCACCCGGGCGCGGCCGCGGGTGGAGTCCTTCTCCTCCCGGGTGGCCAGGTACGAGGGGCACATCACCGCGCCGGCGTCGGTCAGGTCGGCGCGGCACTTCCCGACGCCGGTGCACCGGTGCACCGCGGCGGTGAGGTCCCCGCCGTCGTGCCGGTAGGCCAGCGCGAGGTGCTGCCGGCGCGGCGCGACCTCGGCGACCCGGACGTCGGCGTCGAACGGCGCCGGGCGCACCAGCACGCCGGGGTTGAGCAGGTCGTCGGGGTCCAGCACGCCCTTGACCCGGGCGAACAGCGCGAGGACCTCCGGGGAGTACATGTGCGGCAGCAGCTCGCCGCGCGCCCGGCCGTCGCCGTGCTCGCCGGACACCGACCCGCCGTGCCGGGCCACCAGCCGGGCGGCGTCGGTGATGAACGCCCGGTACCGCGGCCGGCCGCCGTCCTCGTGCTGCGCGCCGAACGGGAAGTCGATCCGGACGTGCACGCAGCCGTCGCCGAAGTGCCCGTACGGCAGCCCCTGCAGGCCGTGCTCGACCAGCAGCGCCTCGAAGTCGCGCAGGTAGTCGCCGAGCTGCTCGACCGGGACGGCGGCGTCCTCCCAGCCGGCGTGCGCCGGCCGCCCGTCGCTGGTCCGGCCGGCCAGCCCGGCGCCGTCCTCCCGGATCCGCCAGATCGCCGCCGCCTCCGCCGGGTCGCTGACCACCAGGGTGTCGACCGCGCCGGACGCCGCGGCCATCCGCCGGGCGCGGTCGGCGACCTCGCCCGCGTCGTCGCCGGTGAGCTCGACGATCAGCCAGCCCTGGCCCCGCGGCAGGTCGGGGACGACGGCGGCGGGGACGTCCCGCAGCCGCTGGACGATCCGCGAGTCCAGCCCCTCGACCGCGGTCGGCGAGTAGGCCAGCAGCGGCGGCGTGGCGTCGGCCGCGTCCGGCATCGAGGGGTACCCGAGGACGACGAGCGCGCGCACCGCCGGCTCGGGCACCAGCCGCACCGTGGCGCCCAGGGTCAGCGCCAGGGTCCCCTCGCTGCCCACCAGCGCCCGGGCCAGGTCGCTGCCGCGCTCGGGCAGCAGGTGCTCCAGCGCATAGCCCGACACCTGCCGGCCGAAGCGGCCCAGCTCGGTGCGGAGCACCGCCAGGTGCGCGTCGACCAGCGCCCGCAGCTCCGCCGGCAGCGCACCGCTGCCGTTCAGCCGCAGCCGGGTGCCGGCGCCGGTGACGACGTCGAGGGCGGCCACGTTGTCCGACGTCCGGCCGTAGCCCAGCGCCCGCGAGCCGCAGGCGTTGTTGCCGATCATCCCGCCGATCGTGCAGCGGTTGTGCGTGCTCGGGTCCGGGCCGAACCGCAGCCCGTGCGGCCGGGCGGCGGCCTGCAGCGACGCCTGGACCACGCCCGGGTCGACCACCGCCGTCCGCGCCTCCGGGTCGATCGCGTGCACCCGGGACAGGTACCGGCTGGTGTCGAACACGACGCCGGGACCGACCGCGTTACCCGCGATCGACGTCCCGGCGCCGCGCGCGGTCAGCGGCACCCCGAGCTCCCGGCAGACCGCCAGCGTCGCGACGATCTCGTCGGGGTGCCGGGGGCGCACCACGGCCCGCGGCAGCACCCGGTAGAGCGAGGCGTCGGTGGAGTACAGCGCCCGGGCCAGGCCCGAGTCGTCGACGTCGGTGACCCCGGCGCGGCGCAGGCCCTCGACCAGTGCGGCGTCCGGCCCGGCCGTCCGGGTCACCACAGGCGGATCGACCGGCGGAAGATGCCCTCGAGGTCGTCCTCGGTGACGTCCTTGGGTGCGGTCGCCAGCAGCCGCTGCTGCTTGAGCGTGCCCTGCACCAGGTCGCCGATGTCGCCCTCGTCGTAGCCGACCGCGCCGATCCCGCCGGGGATGTCGATGTCCCGCATCAGCGCGATCAGCACCCCCGGCAGGAACTCCGCGGCGTCGCCCGGCTCCTCCGCGCGCGGGTCGAGCAGCTGCGCGGCGCGGCGGTGCCGCTCGGGGCTGGCGTCGAAGGTGAACCGGAAGGCCTCCGGCGCGGTGAGCGCCACCGACATGCCGTGCGGGATCATCGGGTGGTCGTCGGGGTAGTCCTTGGGGGAGAAGTCCTTCACCCGGCCGGCGATCGGGTAGGCGTTGGCGTGCGGGATGTGCACGCCGGCGTTCCCGAAGCCCATCCCGGCGAAGGTGGCCGCCATCGCCATCTCCGCGCGCGCCTCGTCGTCCTCGCCGTGCTGCACGGCCCGGCGGAAGGAGCTGGCGAGCAGGCTCATCGCCTTCTCCGACCACATGTCCGCGATCGGGTTGGCCCCGCAGTAGGGCACCCGCTCCTCCGGCCGCTTGTGCTCGTAGGTCGTGTACGGCCGCGCGGTGTAGCTCTCCAGCGCGTGGCACAGGATGTCCATCCCGGCCGCCGCGGTCACCCCGGCCGGCTGGGTGCGGGTGAGCGAGGGGTCGATGACCGCCAGCGTCGGCCGCAGCCGGGCGTGGCTGATGCCCGTCTTCACCTTCAGCGACAGCACGTCGAGCACGCAGATGGTGGTGCTCTCCGCGCCGGTGCCGGTCGTGGTGGGGACGGCGACCAGCGGGTGCAGCGGGTTCGCCGGCGCCCGGCCGCCGCCGACCGGCTTGTTGACGTAGTCCATCAGCTCGCCGGGGTTGGTCGTCATCAGGTTCACCGCCTTGGCGGTGTCGATGCTCGACCCGCCGCCGACGGCGACGATCGCGTCCCAGGGGCCGTTCTCCCGGGCCCAGTCGACGGCGTGCTGGAGGCTCTCGTCGGTCGGCTCGACGTGCGCACCGTCGAAGACGTGCGCCTCGATGCCGAAGGTCGTCATCTGGTCGGCGACCCGCTGCGGGGAGCCGGTGGCGGCCACCCCGGGGTCGGTGACGACCAGGACCCGCTGAGCGCCGGTCTGGCTGAGGTCGTAGCCGATCTCGTCGGCGGCGCCCACCCCGAACTTCAGGTGGGGCGCGCCGTAGGTGAAGACGCTCTCGGGGTTCGCGGGCTGGAACGTGGACGTGGGCTGCGACATCGCCTCTCCTCGCTGAGCAGACGGGGGATGCCCATCCTGCTCCCCCGGGGAGCGCGGTGCGCAGGCCGGCCGCGCCGCGGCCCCCGGGTCAGCGCCGGGCGGCCAGTGCGGCGAGCTCGTGGGCCGACTCGACGGTCGGCGCGCCGGCGACGGCCCGCTCGAGTGCGCGTCCGTCACGGCGGAGGGAGCGGAGCTGGTGCCGGCGGGCGAGGGCGGTGCGGAGGCTGGTCATGGCGGTGTCCCTGCTGCTGCACGATCCCTGCGGCGTCCTCCCGGCGCCGTCAGTTCGTATATCAAACTGTCGTCCTCGCGGCGGCGTCCGTCAAGCAGCTGTGAGCCACGGATCAGCGGTGCGCCGACCGCTTCCCGGCGGGTCGCCCGAGGGTCACCATGGCTGCCACCGCGGACGCACGGGGGCACCCGCACCAGCACCCCCGAGGAGTCCGCCATGGCCGTCGCCGACAGCCTCCGCACGTCCACCGTCGTGTCCGCCGCCCCGGTCATGCGGGTCGGCGACGACCTCGCCGCACGGCTCACCCGCACCGAGGTCCAGCGCGGTCCGTCGTCGGTCCCCGGGCGGGAAATCGTGCAGGTGCTCACCGAGCTCCCACGGGGGATGGAGTCCGGCTGGCACACCCATCCGGGGGAGGAGGTGGGGTACCTGGTCGGCGGCACCGTGGAGCTGTCGATCGAGGGGCAGCCGACCCGGACGGTGCGCGCCGGCGAGGGGTTCCTCATCCCGCCGGGCACCCCGCACAACGCCCGCGACCTCGGCCCGGGGACCGGGCGGATCGTCTCCACCTACCTCGTCGAGGTCGGCCGGCCGCTGGCCGTCCTGACCGGGGGAGGCGTCCTGCCCGCGCGTCGCGCTGGGCTCGCCGGGGCCGGATAACGGTTCGGCTGCGGCGCGGGGGTGTCGGGTTGTCCGCCGACCCGGACGGCGGGACCTTCGGCACGTCGTCGGGCGGAACTCCGGGTGCCGGGACCGGTCGCGGCCGTCGCGAGAGGTGCAGCCGCATGTGGACGCTGCTGTGGGTCGTCGTCTGCTTCGTGGTGCTGTCGGTGGGCGTCGCCGTCCTCGCCCGCAGCACCACGTCCCGGTGGGAACGCGAGCGGGTCCGCCGCCGGCGCCCGCCCCCACCGCCGGCAGAGCCGGTGCCCTCCGGGGTCGCGGCCCGGCTCGGCCGGGTCGTGGCCACCGCCCGGCCGACGGCCGCGCGGGTGGAGGGGCTCCGGCGGGCCGCGGGGCACGGTCTGGCGTCGGTCCGCCGGCGCGGCGGGCGCGCGGTGCCGCGGGTCACCGCCGTCCTCCGGCGCGTGCACCTGGAGCACCGGCACCCGGCCCAGCTCGCCGCGCGGGTCGTGCACCGCCGCGGCCACCGCGGCCCGGTGCCCGAGCCGCCGGTCGGCGGGCAGGGCGAGCACGCGGTCGAGCAGGAGCGCGGTCGCCGCGGCGTCGAACCGTAGCGGGCTCAGCGGCCGTGCAGCGCGGCGAACTCGCCCGGGGTCATCCCGGTGACCCGGGCGAAGTCGCGGCTGAAGTGCGGCTGGTCGGCGTAGCCCAGCGCGGCGGCGACCTCGGCCAGGGTGGTGCCGCGAGAGCGCAGCCGCTCGGCCGCCTCCTGCAGCCGGCGCCGCTGGACCAGCCACTTGGGGGTCAGCCCCAGCCGGCGGTGCACGAGCCGCTGCAGGCTCCGCTCGGACAGCCCGGTCTCCGCGCACAGCTGGGCCACCCGGGTCACGTCCGGCCGCTGCTCGACGAACGCGACGAGCTCGTTGACCTGCTCGCCCTCGGCGTCGATCGGCAGGAACCGGTGCAGCGCGTCCCCGACGGCGTCCATCGCGGCCCGGTGCGCAGCCGGCGAGCGCGGGTCGGCCGCCATCGCCCCGCGGACCCGGGCGACCATCCGCCTCCCCTCGTCGCCCAGCACCTCGGCGACGTCGACGAACCGGTCGGTGTACGCGGCCATCGACCCGCCGGCGATCAGGGAGCCGGCGGCCGGCTCGCACATCAGCCCCACCGCCCAGCCCTCGCCGGTCAGCGTGGTCGTGGACAGCCCGGGCACCACGCCGTAGAAGCGGGCGTACTCCGCGGACACCACGACCAGGGCCACCGGGTACTGCAGCACCTTCTGCGGCGCCTCGAGCCCCGGCGGCACCGACCACACCGGGATCCAGAACCGCCGCAGCAGCCCGGCGAACTCGTCGTCCACGGGGTAGCGGGACATCGTGTGCGAGGCGTCGCGCGGGTCCTTGAGGTGGGCGCGCTCGACCTCGTCCGACCGGCGCGTGGCGCCGTCGCCGGTCACGGCCGCCGGAGCCGGTCGTCGAGGGCCTGCTGCGGCAGGACGACCTGCACGGTGCTGCCGTGCCCCAGCTCGCGGCCGTCCGCCGCGACGGCCCGGCACGCGCAGGTCAGCCGGTTGCCGCGCAGCTCCACGCACTCTGCGGTGACCTGGACCATGTCACCGACCCAGGCGGGCGCGAGGTGCTCGACCGACAGCGACCGCCCGATGGCCGCCTCGCCGGGCTCGAGGGAGCGGAGCAGCAGCTTCCGCCCGGCCTCCTCGAAGTGCTCGGCCATGCGGTAGGTCGCGTACACCGGGTGCACCGGCCCGAGCTCGCCGAACCGGACGGTCATCTCCGGGGTCACCACCACCACCAGCTCCGCCGTCGCACCGACGGGCACGGGGATCACGCGTCGAAGTCGACCGTGACCTCGTCGGTCAGCGGCAGGGTCTGGCAGGTGAGCACGTAGCCGCGCGCCACCTCGCCGGGGTCCAGGGCGTAGTTGCGGCGCATCTCCACCTCGCCGCCGGTGACCCGGGCCCGGCAGGTGCCGCACACCCCGCCCTTGCAGGCGAAGGGCAGGTCGCTGCGCACCTGCTGCGCCGAGTCGAGCACCGGCACGCCGCGGGGCAGCGTCAGGGTCGTGGAGCGGCCGTCGAGCACGATCGTCACCTGCGAGCTGGGGCCCTCGACCGTCTGGTCGTCGCCGCGCACCGGCTCCGGCGGCAGGTCGTCGACGTAGAACAGCTCCTGGTGCACCCGCTCGACCGGCACGCCGAGCTCGGTGAGCAGGGCGCGGGCGTCGGTGACCATGCCGTGCGGCCCGCACAGCCACCAGTGGTCGACCTCGGGGACGTCGACGAACGCGCCGACCAGGGTGCGCAGCCGCTCGCCGTCGAGCCGGCCGCTGGTCAGCTCGGCGTCCCGCGGCTCGCGGGAGAGCACGTGCACCAGCTGCAGCCGGGTGCCGTAGCGGTCCTTCAGGTCGGCGAGCTCGTCGGCGAACATCACCGTGTTGGTCCGCCGGTTGCCGTAGAAGACGGTGACGGTCGACTCGCCGTCGCGGAGCACGGTGGCGGCGAGCGAGAGCACCGGGGTGACCCCGGAGCCGGCGACGACGAACACGTGGTCGGCCGGGGTGGACAGGTCGGCGGTGAAGGTGCCCGACGGCGGCAGCACGTCGATCTCGTCGCCGGGCCGCACCTCGTGGACCAGGTAGGAGGAGAAGAAGCCGCCGGGCACCTCCCGGACGCCGACCCGCGGGGCGGCGCCGACCGGCGCGCAGATCGAGTACGAGCGCCGCTCGTCCCGGTCACCGTCGACCCGGCGCAGGGTGAGCGCCTGACCGGGTGCGAAGGCGTAGTCGGCGGCCAGCTCGGCCGGGACGTCGAAGGTCACCGCGACCGCGTCGTCGGTGAGCCGCTCGACCTCGGCCACCCGGAGCGGGTGGAACTGCGGCCTCCGGCGCTGCACCGACGTCATCAGATCTCCTTCACGTGCTCGAACGGCTCGAGGCAGGCCCGGCAGCGGCGCATCGCCTTGCACGCGGTGGCGCTGAACTCGCTGACCTCCTCGGTGTCGGTCGACCCGCACTGCGGGCAGCTCGCCGTCCGCCGGGAGGGCCCCAGCTGCAGCGGCACCGGACCGGCGGTGCGCACCGGGGCGCGGCCGGGTGGCGCGATGCCGCCGGCGGCGAGCTTGCGGCGGCCCTCGTCGCTGATCCAGTCGGTGCTCCACGCGGGGGAGAGCACGGTGCGGACGTCGACGTCGGCGAACCCGGCCCGGTGCAGGGCGTGCACCAGGTCGGCGCGCATGACGCCCATGGCCGGGCAGCCGGAGTAGGTCGGGGTGATCTCCACGACGACGGTGCCGCCCTCGGCGCGGACGTCCCGCAGCACCCCGAGGTCGGCGAGGGTGAGCATCGGCAGCTCGGGGTCGGTGACCGTCGCGGCGACCGCCCGCGCGTCGGCCAGCACCGCCGTCACCACGTGGCGGCCGGGTGCTCGCGGGCCAGGCCCTGCAGGTCGGCGAGCAGCGCGGTCAGCTCCGGGCCGTGCTGACCGAGGCGGCCGCGGCTGGGCTGCCCGGCGGGCCACGGGGGGACGGTCAGCGTCGCGCGCTCGAGCACCAGGGTGAGCACGTCGCGCACCTCGTCGCGGACGTCGGCCGGGTCCACCGCCACGCCGGCCGCGGTCAGCCGGGTCTCGACGTCGGTGGCGGTGAACAGGTCGGCCAGCAGCGGCCAGACGGCGTCGACCCCGGCCTGGGCGCGGCGGTGCGACTCCGCGGTGCCGTCGCCGAGCCGCAGCACCCAGCGGGCGGCGTGGTCGCGGTGGTAGGTCAGCTCGGGCACGCCCTTGGCGGCGATCGCGGCGAGCACCGGGTCCCGGGACCCCCGCAGCCGGGAGAACACGGCCAGCCGCCAGGTCGAGGCGGCCAGCAGCCGGACGACGGTCTGCCCGAAGTCGCCGTTGGGGGCCTCGACGAGCAGGCAGTTGCGGAACTCGTCGGAGTCCCGGAAGTAGGCGAGCGCGTCCTCGTCCGGGATCGAGTCGGTGGCCAGCGCGCGGGAGCGGCCGAGGACGCCGACCGAGCCGGCCCGGGCCAGCAGCAGCCGGGCCTGGCCGAGCAGGTCCAGCCCGCAGTTGGCCAGCGCCACCTCCTCCTCCAGCTCGGGGGCGGCGGTCACCCACTGGGTGAGCCGCTGGCAGAGCACCAGCGCGTCGTCGCCGAGCATCAGGCAGTAGGCGCCCAGGTCGGCCGGGTCGAGGCCGTCGGGCACGGTGGTGTCCACCCCGGCCAGCGGCTCGTCGAACCCGGTGCCGAACGCCCACTGCCCCTCGCCCCCGTGGGCGTGGTCCAGCGCGTCGTACACGGTCTCTTCATGCATCGATGTGCCTTTCTCGGCCCCCTCTCAGGGGCCCGCCGCCGAGGTACGAGGTGGTGGGGGGAGAGGGGGTCCTTTCGCCGCTCACATGTGGGGGACGTCGTCCGGGATCTCGTAGAACGTCGGGTGCCGGTAGACCTTGTCCCCGCTGGGGGCGAACATCGGGTCCTTCTCGTCCGGGCTGGACGCGGTGATGTCCGCCGCCCTCACCACCCAGATGCTCACGCCCTCGTTGCGACGGGTGTAGACGTCGCGGGCGGCGTGCACCGCCATCTCGTCGTCCGGGGCGTGCAGCGAGCCGACGTGCACGTGGTTGAGCCCGCGCTTGCCGCGGACGAACACCTCGTAGAGCGGCCAGTCCCGGCGGGCGGTCGACGCCTTCGGCTCGACCGGGATCTCCGGCCCGGTCGGGACGGCGCCGTGCCCGCCCTCCGCGGTCACGTCGCTCACGCGTGCTTCTCCGCGTAGACGCTGGCCGCCTCGGTCACCCAGGCGTTGTCGTCGCGGGCGGCGCGCCGGCGGGCGATCCGCTCGTCGTTGCACGGGCCGTTGCCGGCGAGGACCTGCTTGAACTCGGTCCAGTCGATCGCGCCGAAGCGGTACCGGCCGGTCTCCGGGTCCAGCGCGAGCTCCGGGTCGGGCAGCGTCACGCCGAGCACCTCGGCCTGCGGCACGGTCATGTCGACGAACCGCTGGCGCAGCTCGTCGTTGCTGTGCCGCTTGACGCCCCACGCCATCGACTGCGCCGAGTTGGGGCTGTCGTCGTCCGGCGGGCCGAACATCATCAGCGACGGCCACCACCAGCGGTCGACGGCGTCCTGCACCATCGCCCGCTGCGCCTCGGTGCCGCGCATCATCGTCATCAGCAGCTCGTAGCCCTGCCGCTGGTGGAAGGACTCCTCCTTGCAGACCCGGATCATCGCCCGGGCGTAGGGCCCGTAGCTGGACCGGCACAGCGGCACCTGGTTGCAGATGGCCGCGCCGTCGACGAGCCAGCCGATGACGCCGACGTCGGCGTAGGTGAGCGTCGGGTAGTTGAAGATCGAGCTGTACTTCTGCTTGCGCTCGATGAGCTTGTCGGTGAGGTCGGCCCGGTCGGCGCCGAGGGTCTCCGCCGCGGCGTAGAGGTACATGCCGTGCCCGGCCTCGTCCTGGACCTTGGCCAGCAGGATCGCCTTGCGCCGCAGGCTGGGCGCGGCGAGCAGCCAGTCGCCCTCGGGCTGCATGCCGATGATCTCGGAGTGGGCGTGCTGCGCGATCTGCCGGACCAGGCCCTTGCGGTAGGCCTCCGGCATCCAGTCGCGCGGCTCGATCCGGTGGTCGGCGGCGATCGTGGCGTCGAACTGCGCCTGGAGTGCTGCGGTGCCGGCGTCGCGGCTGTCGGTCGGGCGGTCCAGTGCGGGCGCGGACATCGCATCTCCTCGGGAGCTCTCGGATCGGGCATTTACCGACCGGGCGTTCAGTAATAGTGTGACGCGGGACAACGCAGTCCACAAGCGCCGGTGCCGATCCGCGCGGCGCGCAGTCCTGAGGGGACCCCGCGATGACCCGTGCGACCAGCGAGACCACCCGCCGGCTCGGCGCGGCCCCCGACCCGGCGCTGCTCGACCCGGCCGAGCGGATGGGCGTCGACGAGCTGCGGGCCCTGCAGCTGGAGCGCCTGCGGTGGACGCTGCGGCACGCCTACGACAACGTGCCGCACTACCGGGCGGCCTTCGACGCCGCCGGCGTCCACCCCGACGACTGCCGCGAGCTGGCCGACCTGGCCCGCTTCCCGACCACGGCCAAGGCCGACCTGCGCGAGAACTACCCGTTCGGGATGTTCGCCGTGCCGCAGGACCAGGTCCGCCGGGTGCACGCCTCGTCCGGGACGACCGGCCGGCCCACCGTCGTCGGCTACACCGAGCGCGACATCGCCACCTGGGCCGCGGTCATGGCCCGCTCCATCCGGGCGGCCGGCGGCCGGGCGGGGGACAAGCTGCACAACGCCTACGGCTACGGCTTGTTCACCGGCGGGCTCGGTGCGCACTACGGCGCGGAGGCGCTGGGCTGCACGGTCATCCCGGTGTCGGGGGGCATGACCCCGCGTCAGGTGCAGCTGATCACCGACTTCCAGCCGCGGGTGATCATGGTGACGCCCAGCTACATGCTCACCGTCATCGACGAGTTCGAGAAGCAGGGCATCGACCCGCGGTCCTCCAGCCTGCAGATCGGCATCTTCGGCGCCGAGCCGTGGACCGAGCAGATGCGCACCGAGATGGAGGAGCGCCTGGACATCGAGGCGGTCGACATCTACGGCCTGTCCGAGGTGATGGGCCCGGGGATCGCGCAGGAGTGCGGAGAGAGCAAGGACGGGCTGCACGTCTGGGAGGACCACTTCCTCCCCGAGGTGATCGACCCGGCCACCGGCGAGGTGCTGCCCGAGGGGGAGCAGGGCGAGCTGGTGTTCACCTCGCTCACCAAGGAGGCCATGCCGGTCGTCCGGTACCGCACCCGCGACCTCACCCGGCTGCTGCCGGGCACCGCGCGGCCGGGCATGCGCCGGATGGAGAAGGTCACCGGCCGCACCGACGACATGATCATCCTGCGCGGGGTGAACCTGTTCCCGACCCAGATCGAGGAGGTCGTGCTGCGCACCCCGGGGCTGTCGCCGCACTTCTCCCTCGAGCTGACCAGCCGCGGCCGGATGGACCACCTGACGGTGCACGTGGAGGCGCGCCCGGACTGCCCGGCCGAGCGCCGCGACGTCGCCGCGCGCGAGGTGGAGACGGCGGTCAAGGACACCGTCGGCACCTCCGTCGAGGTCCGCGTCGTGGACCCGGAGACGCTGGCCCGCTCGGTCGGCAAGCTCCAGCGGCTCACGGACCGGCGGGTGCGGTGACGACCGTCCCGGCGCGCCGGGGGCGCCCCGGGCACTCGCTGGACTCGCTGCTCGACGTCGCCGTCGCGGTGTTCAACGAGCGCGGCTTCGAGGCGACCAGCATGGACGAGCTGGCCACCCGGCTCGGCGTCACCAAGTCCGCGATCTACCACCACGTGCCGAGCAAGGTCGAGCTGCTGCGGCTGGCCCTGGACCGGGCGCTGGACGGGCTGTTCGCCGTCCTGGACGAGCCCGGCGCGACCACCGGCCCGGCGATCGACCGGCTCGAGCACGTCGTCCGCGGGTCGGTGCGGGTGCTCACCACCCAGCTGCCGTTCGTCACCCTGCTGCTGCGGGTGCGCGGCAACTCGCCGGTGGAGACCGACGCCCTGCGGCGGCGCCGCGAGTTCGACCGGGTCGTCACCGACCTGGTGCGCGCGGCGGAGGAGCAGGGCGACGTCCGCCCGGACGTCGACCCCGCCGTCACCAGCCGGCTGCTGTTCGGCACCGTCAACTCGCTCACCGAGTGGTACCGGCCCGGCCGCGGGCTGGACGCCGACGCGCTGGCCGACGCCCTCGTCACCACCACCTTCCGCGGCCTGCGCACGGCCGCCCGACCCTCCCCGCGAGAGGCCCTCCGATGAGCGCACCGATGCTGCCCAGCTACGTCGCCGGACGCTGGTACACCGCCCCGGACGAGGGCGTGCCGATCGCCGACGCGGTCACCGGCGAGACCGTCGTCCGGGTCTCCAGCACCGGGCTGGACGTCGCCGCGATGCTCGACCACGCCCGCTCCGTCGGCGGCCCGGCGCTGCGCGAGCTGACCTTCCACCAGCGCGCCGGCCTGCTCAAGCAGCTCGGCCTGCGGCTGATGGCGGAGAAGGACGCCTTCGACGCCCTGTCCCGGCGCACCGGGGCCACCGACCGGGACAGCGCCGTGGACGTCGACGGCGGCTTCGGCACGCTGCTCTCCTACGCCAGCAAGGCCCGCCGCGAGCTCCCCGACGACACGGTGGTGCTCGACGGCGGCGTCGAGCCGCTGGGCCGGGGCGGCACGTTCGTCGGCCAGCACCTCTACACCTCGCTGCGCGGGGTGGCGGTGCAGGTCAACGCCTTCAACTTCCCGGTCTGGGGCTTCCTGGAGAAGCTCGCGCCCACCTTCCTGGCCGGCGTGCCCACCGTCGTGAAGCCGGCCAGCCAGACCGCCTACGTCACCGAGGCCGTCGTCCGGTCGATCGTGGCGAGCGGGCTGCTGCCCGAGGGAAGCGTGCAGCTGCTGGCCGGCAGCGCCGCGGGCGTGCTCGACCTCCTGGGCGGCCAGGACCTCGTCGCGTTCACCGGGTCGGCGTCGACCGCCCGCACGCTGCGCAGCACCCCGGCCGTGGTGGCGAACTCGGTGCGGTTCAACGCCGAGGCCGACTCGCTCAACTGCTCGGTGCTCGGCCCGGACGCCACCCCGGACACCCCCGAGTTCGGCCTGTTCGTCGACCAGCTCGTCGAGGAGATGACCATCAAGGCCGGGCAGCGGTGCACCGCCGTCCGCCGCGCGCTGGTGCCCCGCGAGCTGGTGGACGACGTGGTCGAGGCCACCCGCGCCCGGCTGGCCGAGGTGGTCGTCGGCGCACCCGGCGCGGACGGCGTCACGATGGGCGCGCTGGCCAGCCTCGGCCAGCGCGAGGAGGTGCTGCGCTCGGTCGCCGCGCTGCGCGGGGTGGCTGCGCTGGTGTCCGGGGACCCGGCGCGCGTCGACGTCGTCGGTGCCGACGCCGAGCGCGGCGCGTTCCTGCCGCCGCTGCTGCTGCGCTGCGACGACCTGTCCGCCGCCGAGCCGCACGACGTCGAGGCGTTCGGGCCGGTGAGCACGGTGCTGCCCTACGACGGCGTGGCGCAGGCGGTGGAGCTCGCCGCCCGCGGCCAGGGCAGCCTGGTCGCCTCGCTGGTCAGCCACGACCCGGCCGTCGCGCGGGAGTTCGTGCTCGGCGCCGCGCACGCGCACGGCCGGGTGCTGGTGCTCGACCGGGACGACGCCGCGGAGAGCACCGGCCACGGGTCACCGCTGCCGGTGCTGGTGCACGGCGGCCCCGGCCGGGCCGGCGGCGGCGAGGAGCTCGGCGGGATCCGCGGCGTGCTGCACGCCATGCAGCGCACCGCCGTGCAGGGCTCGCCGGACGCGCTGACCGCGATCGGCGGCCGCTGGGTGACCGGCGCGCAGCGGCGGGACGACGGCGTGCACCCGTTCCGCAGGTCGCTGGCCGAGCTGCGGATCGGGGACTCGGTGACCGCCGGGCCGCGGGCGGTCACCCTCGCCGACATCGAGCACTTCGCCGAGTTCACCGGCGACACCTTCTACGCCCACACGGACGAGGCGGCGGCCGCGGCCAACCCGCTGTTCGGCGGCCGGGTCGCGCACGGCTACCTCATCGTCTCCTGGGCCGCCGGGCTGTTCGTCGACCCCGAGCCGGGCCCGGTGCTGGCGAACTACGGGGTGGACAGCCTGCGGTTCCTCACCCCGGTCAAGCCCGGCGCGGAGCTGACGGTGACGCTCACCTGCAAGCAGATCAGCCCGCGCGGCGGCGCCGACCACGGCGAGGTGCGCTGGGACGCCGTGGTGGTCGACGGCGACGGGCGGCCGGTGGCCACCTACGACGTCCTCACCATGGTCGCGAAGACCTGGCCCCCCGCCGGCTGACCCCTGGCCTCAGCCGGCGGTCTCCTCCTGGTCGACGCACAGGATGTTGCCCTCGCTGTCCTTGAACCAGGCCGCCCGGCCGAGCCCCTCCATCGAGGCGATCGCGCCGTCCCACCGCACCCCGGGCATGTCCGCGTAGACCTCGAACTCGACGCCCTTGGCCTCGAGGTCGTGGACCTCGGCCTCGATGTCGTCGACGTGCCACTGCGCGATGGTGTGCCCGGCCTGACCGGCGTAGGCGGTCTCGTAGACGTTGAAGGTCGTGCCCCCGTCGGTGCGGTAGACGAGGTTGACGCCGCCCAGCTCGCGGGTGGGGGTCAGCCCCAGCTTGTCCGCGTAGAACGCCCGCGCCCTGCCGAGGTCGGCTGCGGGGATGTTGGCCTCGACCCTGCTGGTGCTCAGCATGGTCAGCTCCTGAAGGGGATGCCCCCGTACGGATGGGACGCACCGACGCTAGGCCGGGGCAGCAGGGGTGGCAAGGGTCAGGCGGCCACGGCGGTGACGAAGGTGCAGACGCCCTCGCCGTCGTCGGCCCGCTGGCGCAGCCCGAGCGCGCGGAGCACCGCCAGCTCGACCCGGTGCACCCGCTGCCGCAGGCCGGTGTAGTCCATGCTCCCCGCCCGCCGGACCTCGATCTGGTCGAACCCGGCCTGGCGGACGTGCTCGGTGAGCATCCAGTCCGGCAGCAGGGTGATGTGCCCGGGCTCGTAGTAGTGCGTCGGGCCGAAGAAGACCGGGGCGCCGCGCAGCACCGTCTTCAGCAGCGAGTGCGGGTGGGTGACGTTGGGGGTGCTCACCACCAGCCTGCCGCCGGGGCGGAGCAGTGCCCGGACCGACCGCAGCACCTGCCGCGGGTTCTCCACGTGCTCCAGGGTCTCGACCGAGACGACCAGGTCGAACGGGCCCTCGGTGTCCTCGGTCCACTCGGGGTGGTCCAGGTCGAGCCGGTGGATCCAGTCGTGCGGCGGGAAGAGGTCGGTCGGGACGACGTCGAACCCGGCGTCGCCGAGCCGGAGCGCCAGCGCGCCGCAGCCGGCACCGACCTCGAGGACCCGGCCCCCGTCCGGGAGCGCCGCCCGCACCAGGGTCACCGCGTACTCGTGGACGCCCGGTGCGGCGTGCACGGAGTGGCCGCGGTAGGCGCGGGCGCTGGCCGTTCGCTGGATGGTCGGGCGCACAGTCGGCGTCACCCGCACAGGTTCCCATGCCGCCGCCCGCGCCGACGGGCCTGGTGGTCACCTGCGCGTCGGAGCAGCATGGGGCGGTGGCCTTCGACGTCGACCGGTTGCTCCGGCTGTGGAGCGACCCGCTCCCGGACGACGGAGCCGCCGCGGCCGCGTTCCGGGAGCTCTACACCGACCCGGTGACCGTCAACGGCGCCCCGGTGCCCGCCGCGGGCCTCGTCGTCCGCGCCCGGGCGCTGCAGACCGCCCTCGACCGGGTCGAGCGGGAGGTCGTCCACGTCGTCGAGGCCGGTGACCAGGTCGCCGTGGCGTTCCGGTTGCGCGGGCGGCACACCGGCACGCTGTCCACCTCCGCCGGGCCGGTGCCGGCCACCGGCGGGGTCGTCGAGCTCCGGGTGATCGACGTGCTGACCCTCACCGACGGCCGGATCAGCGACACCTGGATGGTCGCCGACGAGCTCGGCGCCCTGGCCGGCACCGGCGCCGTCCGGGTGGCGTCCCCCACGGGCGGGGGCTGAGCAGGCTCCGGCTCAGCGGGCGCCGTCCACCGGCAGCCGGACCCGCAGCACGGTCTCGCCCGGCCGGAGCTCGATGCCGATGTCACCGCGGTGCCGGTCGACGATCCGGCGGGAGATGTCCAGGCCCAGGCCGGTGCCCTCGCCGACGCCCTTGGTGGTGAAGAACGGGTCGAAGGCGTGCCGCGCGGTCTCCGGGGACATCCCGGCCCCGGTGTCCGCGATCTCCACGACCACGTCGCCGCCGTCCACCCGGCTCGAGACCCGCAGCGTGCCGGAGCCGCCCAGGGCGTGGAGCGCGTTGTCGACGAGGTTGGTCCACACCTGGTTCAGCTCGGCGGCCAGCGCCGGGATGCGGGGCACCGCAGCGCTGTGCTCCCGGACGACGGTGACGCCGGCGGGGATGCGGTGGGCGAGCACCACCAGCGTGCTCTCCAGCCCCTCGGCCACGTCGGTCTGCTGCATCGACGCCCGGTCCAGCTGCGAGTAGGACCGGGCCGCGGCGACCAGGTCGGAGATCCGGCGGGTGGACTCCTTCACCTCCGCCAGCAACGCGGTCGCGGCGAGGGTGCTCACCACCCACTCCAGGCCGGGCTCGAGCCGGGCGCTGCCCAGCACCTCGGCGGCGCGCTCGCACCAGAGCTCGTCGGCACCCGCAGCGGCCAGAGCGGGCGCCAGCACCCAGTCCCGCCGCACGCCGTGGCCGGTCAGCCAGTCCGACAGGGCGTCCTCGCGGTCGGCAGCGCTGAGCGGGTCGCCGGGCGGGACCGGGGCCAGCTCCTGCCGCAACGAGTCGAGCGCGGCGAACTGCGCGGCGGTCACCGGCGCGGCGGCCAGCGACCGGAGGGAGTCCAGCATCTGCTCGTGCGCCTCGCCGAGGGCGTCGACGGCCCGGGACGCGGCGGCGGCCGGGTTGTTGAGCTCGTGGGCGAGCCCGGCCGCCAGCGTGCCCAACGCCGCGAGCGCCTCGCGCTGCCGGGCCATCGACTCGTAGTTGCGAGCCGACCGGGACACCCCCTCGACCAGGTGGAGGCCCAGCGGGAAACGGTCGGCCCAGACCCGGTGCAGGTCCTCGGCCGGCACCCGCAGGACGCGCGCGCCGGTCGCGGCCCGGCCGGTCGCGAGGTAGACGCCGTGCTCGTCCCACGCCCGGAACCCGCCCGCCCAGCGGCCCGGCACGTCCATGACCCCGAGCCGGGTCTCCTCGTGCCCGACGTGCCGCAGCAGGTCGATGCGGCCGTCGAGGAGCACCCACCAGTGCTCGGCGGGCCGGTTCTCGGCGAAGACGACGTCACCGGCCCCGGCGTGCACCTCGGTGCCCGCCGCGACCAGCGCGGCCAGCTGGTCCTCGCCGGTGCCGGCGAAGAGCCCGAGCGGGCGGAGCTCGTCGAGGTCCATCACGTCGCCCCGGGACGGTGGACGGACATGGCTCCTCCTCCGCGGACGACGGTGCGCGCATCGAAGCACGCCGCACGCGGTCAGCGGGGGCTCCGGTGCACCCCGTCCGGGGTGGTGCCGTGCCGCCGGCCGGCGCGCCGGCCGCTAGGTTGGGGCCATGCCGATCGGGTCGCCGGGGGACGAGCCCGCACGCAGCCTCCGCGAGCTCGGGCTGCCGGCGCGGGCGGTCACCGTGCTGACCCGGGCGGGGATCACCGACGTCGACCGGCTCGCGCGGCTCAGCCGGGAGGAGCTCGCCGCCGTCCCCGGCCTGGGTCCGGGGACGATCGCCGCGATCCGGCGCGTGCTGCCCGGGGCGCCCGCGCCGGACGTCGAGGAGGAGTCGCCGGACGCGCCGGCGATCCCGTCGTTCGACTCGCTGCGCGCCCCGCGCGGCCGCTCCGCCGTCGACCTGCTCACCGCCGGGCCGACTCCGCCGCCGACGCCGCCGCCGGCTGCGCCCGCGACCGGCCCGCGGCCGGCGGAGTACGGCGACCTGCTGCGGTTGGGCGTCCGGCTGGCCTGCTGGTCGCTGCGCCAGCCGGGTCGCCTTCTGCACCGGCTGCTCGGCGACCGCGGCTGACCCCGGCGGTCAGCTGCCGTCCCACCAGCGGGCCGCGGCGGCCCGCGGGGTCAGGCCCTCGACCTCCACGGCCCGGTTCAGGCCGCTGAGGTCGGCGGTGGTCAGCCGGGCGCTCACCGCGTCCAGGGCGTCGGCCAGCCGGTCTCCCCACCGCTCGAGCGCGGCGGTGCGCACCAGCGGGACGACGTTCTCGTGCGGCTGCAGCGCCCGGTCGTCGGCGAGCAGCACCACCGGCGCCCCGCCGCCGCCCAGCCGGGCGTCCGTGGTCTCCAGCAGCCCGACCTGGATCGACCCGGCGACCAGGGCCTCGACCGTGGCGGCCCGGGACGGCATGTTCACGACGCTGCCGAACCGGAGGCCGTAGACCTCTCGCAGACCGGGCAGGCAGAGCGGACGCTCCGGACACTCCGGCGGACCGCCGAAGGCCAGCCCGGGGGCCAGCGGCTCGAGCTCGGACAGCCGGCTCACGCCGTGCTCGGTGGCGAACGCCCGGCTGACCGCGAAGCCGTTCTGGTCCTCGGCCGCTGCCGCGGCGAGCACGGTGACGCCGCGCGGTGCGAGCAGCGCGCTGAGCGTGGCGTGCAGCTGCTCGGGGGTGCTGGTGCCGGCCGCGCCGCTGGGGTCGACGAAGCGCACCGCGGTGCCCAGGTAGTCGACGACCACGTCGACGACCCCCTGCTCCAGCGCCGGCTCGACGACCTCACGGGTGCCGGCGCCGGGGTGCAGCGACACCGGCAGGCCCGCCTGCCGGGCGGACTCCGCGTAGACCGCGGCGAGGATCTCGTTCTCGCTGAAGTCGTAGGAGGCGAACCGGACCGTGTCCCCGGGGCGCTCCCCGTCGTCCGCGGAGCCGGAGCACGCGCTCGCTGCGAGGAGCAGCAGCACGACGAGGAGGACGACGGACGGCGCGCGGCGAGGTGGCACAGTGCCCGCCTTCCCTGCCGGAGCGTCACCACCGTCGGCGTGGGGCCGCGGCGGCGCGGCACGGGGCCACGCTAGCGGCACCTGGGGCGCACAGGGGGATGTCCGTCGCCGCCCGGGAGGTGGAGCATCAGCCGACGTGACCTCGCTGCCCCAGGCAGTGCCGACCGCGGTGTCTCCCACGGGGCAGGCCCCGCCGGCGATCCACCGCGTCCGGCGCCGGCGTCGTCCCTCGGGTGAACCGCCGCCGCTGCCCCGGCACCTCAACGCCTCGGGCAAGTGGTGGCTGGCCATGTCCGGGCTGGTCGTCGTCGCCTGGGTGGTCGTCTGGGCGACCGACAGCGTCGGCCGGTTCGACGTGGCCGACACCCGGGTCCTGCAGGCCTTCGAGCGGATCCGCTCGCCGGCGCTGACCCGGGTGGCCGAGGTCGCCGGCGTGCTGGCCTCGGCCACCGCGATCTACGTCCTGTGGCTGGGCAACCTCGCGGTGCTGATCGCCGTCCGGCGGTGGCGGCACCTGTTCGTGGTGATCGCCGTCGGGATCATCGTGGTGCAGGTGGGTGCCGAGATGGCCGGCACCCTGCAGCGCCCGCGGCCCTTCGAGGTCGAGATCATCGGTCCGTGGACGGGCTTCTCGATGCCGTCGCTGCCGGTCACCGTGCTGGCCACGTTGCTGCTCAACGCCGTCTACTCCCTGGTCCCGGCCGGCCGGTACCGCACCATCGGCAAGTGGGTCGTCTGCGTGGTGCTGGCGGTCACCGCCCTGTCCCGCCTCTACCTGGCCCAGGACCACCCGACGGACATCGCCGCCGGGGTCATCCTCGGGGTGGCCGTGCCGCTGGCGGCCTTCCGGCTGCTCACCCCCAACGACGTCTACCCGGTGCGCTACCGGCGCGGTCGCCCGGCGCACCTCGACGTCACCGGACCCCGCGGTGAGGCGATCGTCCGCGCCCTGGAGGACCAGCTCGGGCTCCTGGCCACCGCCGTGGAGCCGTTCAACCTGTCCGGTTCCGGCGGCTCCACACCGCTGCGGATCACCGTCAAGGCCGCCGGGGAGGGCGAGAGCTGCGTGTTCGGGAAGCTGTACGCGGCGACCCACGTGCACTCCGACCGCTGGTACAAGCTGGGTCGCACGCTGCTCTACGGCCGGTTGGAGGACGAGCAGCCGTTCCACAGCGTGCGTCGGCTCGTGCAGTACGAGGACTACGTGATGCACCTGTTCACCGATGCCGGGCTGCCCACCCCGCGCCCGCTGGGCATCGTGGAGATCACCCCGGAGCGGGAGTACCTGCTGGTCGCCGAGTTCATGGCCGGCGCCCAGGAGGTCGGCGACGCCGACGTGGACGACGCGATCATCGACCAGGGGCTCGCCCTCGTCCGCCGGATGTGGGAGATCGGCGTCGCCCACCGGGACATCAAGCCGGCGAACCTGCTGGTCCGCGACGGCAGGCTCGTGGTCATCGACACCGCCTTCGCGGAGGTCCGCCCCAGCCCGTGGCGGCAGGCGGTCGACCTGGCCAACATGATGCTGGTCCTGGGGCTGCGCACCGACGCCGAGCGGGTCTACCGGCGGGCCCGCCTGCAGTTCACCGACGAGGAGCTCGCCGAGGCGTTCGCGGCCACCCGCGGGCTCACCATGCCCTCCCAGCTCCGCCGGATGCTGCGCCAGCAGGGGCGCGACCTGCACACCGCGTTCCTGGCGCTGCTGCCGTACCAGCTGCCCTCGGTGCGCATCCAGCGCTGGAGCTGGCGGCGGGTCGTGCTCACCCTCGCGACCCTGCTCGCGGCCCTGGTCTGCGCCGGTGTGACCTCCGACCTGCTCCGCTCGCCGCTGTGAAGCGGCCCGGGACCGCCGCCGCGCTCGCCCTGCTGGCGGCCGGCTGCCTGACCGGGTGCGGCAGCGACTCGGCGGACCCGGCGGCCGCGATCACCAGCCCACCGGCCTGCCCGGTCGGCGACGGTGGTGCGGGCAACGGCGTCATCCTGATGGCCCAGTCGGTGCCGACCGCGGCCTGGGCGCCGTGCCTCTCGCCGCTGCCCTCCGGCTGGGAGTTCCGGCACCTGGAGGTGCGCAACGGCATCTCCCGGTTCTGGCTGGACTCCGACCGGGACGGCACCCGGGCCATCGAGGTCCGGCTCGAGGAGTCCTGCGACACCGCCGGCGCCACCGAGATCGCCAGCGACCGGGAGTACATGCACCGGCTGGAGCGGGTCCGCCAGGTCAGCCCGACCTACTCGGGAGAGCGGCACTACGTGTTCCGCGGCGGCTGCCTCAGCATCGTCTTCCGGCTGGACGGGGACAGCCCCGGGGAGGCGCTGGCGCTCGCCTCCCAGGCCGTCGGGGTGGTCAGCCGGGAGGACCTCCAGACCCAGGTGCACGCCGACAGCGGCGGACGGATCGACCTCGACCCCAGCAGAGGGGACGGACAGCCATGACCACACTCGAGCAGGCGAGCCCCCCGGCGCGGCCCCGCCGACCGGCCTGGCGGCGCTGGCTCGCCCCGGCGTTCTCCCTCGTGCTGGTCGCGGCGATGGTCTTCTGGTTCCTCCCGCAGTTCACCAGCCTCAGCGACGTGTGGGCCTCGGTGCAGGACATGACCGCCCTCCAGATCGGCCTGCTGCTCCTGGCGACGGTGTGGAACCTGGCCACCTACCAGTTCGTGATGGTCATCACCACGCCGGGGATGACCCTGCGGCAGGCCACGGTCTCGACCGAGACGACCACCGCGGTGGCGAACACGCTGGTCGGGGGTGCGGCCGTGGCGATGGGGCTCACCTACGCGATGAACACCTCGTGGGGCTTCTCGCGCAGCCGGACGTCGGTGTCGCTGCTGACCTCGGGCCTGTGGAACAACTTCGCCAAGCTGGGCCTGCCGGTGGTGGCGCTGGCGCTGGTGGCCTTCACCACGCCGCCGACGCCCGGCCGGGTGCTGGCCGGGCTGCTCGGGGTCACCGGCCTCGTCGCGGCGGTGGTCGGGCTGTGGCTGGTGCTGCGCAGCCGGGCGAGCGCGGCCCGGGTGGGCGTGGCGCTGGCCCGCTGGGTCTCGGCGCTGCTGCGGCTGGTGCACCGGCCGCCGGTGCACGGCTGGGACCTGGCGCTGACCAAGTTCCGCGACCGGACCGTGCTGCTGCTGCACGCCCGCTGGCACTGGCTGACCCTGGCCACGGTCGTCAGCCACCTGTCGCTGTTCCTGGTGCTGCTGCTGGCGCTGCGGTTCTGCGGGGTCGGCGCCGACCAGGTCGCCTGGACCGAGGCCCTGGCGGTGTTCGCCTTCGCGCGGCTGCTCACCGCCGTCCCGTTCACGCCCGGTGGTCTCGGGGTGATCGAGGTGGCGATGATCGGCGGGCTGGCCGCCGCCGGTGGGGACCGCCCGGCCGTCGCCGCCGGGGTGCTGGTCTTCCGGGTGCTGACCTACGTCCTCCCCATCCCGTTCGGGGTGCTCACCTACGTCTTCTGGCAGCGCAACAAGTCGTGGCGGCGCGCGCCCGGCACCGCGCCGCGCACCGACCTGGTCCCCGAGCAGGCATGACGACCACCGCGCGGACCGGCCGGGTCGCCGCGGTCGTCCGCCGGCCGCGGGACGTGCTGCTGCTCGTCGGCGGCTCGGCGCTGCTGGTGCTGGCCTCCCTGCCGGTGCTCCCGGGCACGGTCAGCGCCGCCGAGACGGCGGTGTTCCGGGCGCTGAACGCGACGACGGTCCTGCCGTTCGTGCTCGTCTGGCCGGTGATGCAGCTGGGCAACGTCCTCGTCGTGCCCTGCGCCGCCGCGGTGGCGGCGGCGTTCCGCCGCTGGCGGCTGGCGGCCGGGCTGCTGCTGGCCGGGGCCGGCGTGTACCTGCTGGCCAAGGTGGTGAAGGGAGAGGTGCCGCGCGGCCGGCCCGACGGTCTGCTCACCGACGTCGTCATCCGCGGGACCGCGGCGCTGGGCCGCGGCTACGTCTCCGGGCACGCCGCCGTGGTCACCAGCCTGCTCGTCGTCGCCTGGCCCTGGCTGGGCCGCCCGGCCCGGATCGGCTGCACCGTGCTGGTCGTCGCGGTCTGCCTGGCGCGCGTGCACGTCGGCGCGCACCTGCCGCTGGACGTCGTCGGCGGCGCTGCCCTGGGGGTCGCGGTCGCCGGCGCGGTCCGGCTGCTGCTCGGGCACCCGCGCTGATGCTGGTCGACACCCGGCGGGCCCTGGTGGTCAGCGGTGCGCTGCTGGCCGGCGCCGTCCTGGTCACCGTCCTGGTGGTCTGGCCGGTCACCTCACCGGTCGTGCAGGCCGTGGACGACGCGGTGTGGCGGGGGGCGGTCGCGGTGGAGAACCGCCCGACCACCGTGGTCGCGGTCGGCATGTCCTGGTTGGGCAGCGTCTGGGTCAACTGGCCGGTGCGGATCGCCGTGCTGGTCCTGCTGGCCTGGCGGCGGCACTGGCTCCGGTTGACGGCGTTCGCCCTGGCGGTGGTCAGCAGCGAGGCGCTCATCGGCCCGGTGAAGGCGTGGGTCGACCGTCCCCGGCCGCCGGACGGCCTCATCGCGACCTCGGGAGCCGCGTTCCCGTCGGGGCACGCGATCGCCGGTGCGGTGACCGCCGTCGGGGTGGTGCTCGTGGTGGCCGCGCCGGGGCCGATGCGCTGGCGCTGGGAGGTGCGCGCGGTGCTGTTCGCCGTGGTGATGGCGCTGTCCCGGGTGTACCTGCGGGCGCACTGGCTCACCGACACCCTGGCCGGCGGCCTGCTCGGCGCCGGTCTCGCCCTCGGCTGGCCGGCGCTGCTGATCCCTTTCCGGCACGGCACCGAGGGCGGCCCGCCCGTCGCCCGGGGCAGCGCTCGCCGGACCCGGCGCCCGCGCGCCCGCGGACGCCCGGGCTGAGCCGGTCGGGACCCGACCGGTCAGGCGAGGGTCAGGCAGGCCCAGACGTGCTTGCGCCGGCCGACCACGGCCCAGCCGTGCCGGGCGGAGAGCCGGGCGATGAGGTGCAGGCCCAGCCCGCCGAGGGAGGGGTCGCGGTCGACGGCCGGGACGGGCGGCTGGTCGGGCCGGGCGTCGCTGACGTCGATCAGCCAGCCGGTCGCCGTCCCGGTCACCGTGACCCGGACCGGGGCGCCGCTGTGCCGGACGCCGTTGGACGCCAGCTCCTCGAAGGCCAGCAGCAGCCGGTCGACGTCGTCCTGGTCGGCTCCCTCGGGCAGCGCCCCACCGGCGAGGTCGGCCCGCAGCCGCACCCGGGCAGCGGTGAGCTCCGCCGGGCGGGAGATCTCCCACTGCCACGTCGTCCTGACCGGCCCGCGGATCTCGGGGAGGGGGTCCTGCGCCCAGCTGTCGGTGCTCATGTGCTCCCTGCGGTGGTCCGGTGGGCGTCACACCCCCTGTGCCCGTTCCGCGCCCGGCCACTCATCGTCCCGCCCGGACGGGGGAGGGCGGCACGTCCGGTCGGGGTCAGCAGGACGACGACACGTCCGAGGCCAGACCGGCGGTGGTGTCGGCGAGGGCGCGGACCGAGGTGCCGACGGCGTCCAGCGAGGCCGCCGACGGTGCCGAGACGGCGGACTCGACCGACGTCTGCACGGCGGACAGGCTCGCGGTCAGGGCGTCGGCCTGGGTCTCGAACTGCGACCGCGCGTCGTCGACCACCTGGGTCACCTCGGACGCGACCTGACCGAGGGCCTCCCGGAGGGTGCCGAGCCCCTCGACCGTCACCGGCACCTCCGGGAAGGCCGCCAGCGAGGCCTGCAGGTCCTCGACCGAGCCGCAGACCGCGGGCGCCGCCGTGCTCGAGGACGGCGCGCCGGCGGAGCTGCCGTCGTCGTCGGAGCAGGCCGCGAGGAGGCCGCAGCAGACCAGGAGCGGGACGCCGATCAGCCGGGCGGGTCGCATGCCCTCACCCTGCGCCGGGCGGGGCGCCGGCGGATCGCCCGAGTCGGATGAGCCGCGTCGTCAGCCTGCCGGCCCGCGCCGGACGGCCAGGAGCAGACCTGCCCCGGTGCGGGCGACGGTGGACTCCAGCTGCGGGTCCGCCTCGATCCGGTCGCGGACGTCGGCGACCTCGTCGGGGTGCGAGAGCACGTTGTCGACGGCCAGCAGGCCGCCCACCCGGAGGACCCGGACCGGGTCCGGCCACCACCGCGGGTACAGCGACCGCTCGGCGTCCAGCAGGACGACGTCCTGGCTGGCGTCGGGCAGCCCGCGGAGGACCGCACCCCCGTCGGCGCAGCGGAACTGCACCCGGTCGCGGAGCCCGACCCGGTCGAGGGTGGCCGCCGCCGCGCCCTGCGCCTCGCCGTCGACGTCGACGCTGAGCACGGTGCCGCCCTGGTCGTGCACGGCGCGCGCCAGCCAGAGGGTGGAGCAGCCGTTCGACGTCCCGACCTCGACCACCCAGCGAGCCCCCATGGCCCGGCACACGACGGAGAGCAGCGCCGCGGCGTCCGGCCCCAGGTTGCGCCGCCGCAGCCGGCGGTCCGGCTGGTCGGCGTCGTGGCGGACGCCGTCGTCGTGCAGCGCGCGGGCGACCTCGTCGAAGTTCTCGGGCACGCCCCCGTCCTACCGCACGGGTCCCCTCGAGTGGTGCGCATGGGCATTGCGCCCGCGGCATCGGGGTCGCACGCTGGTCGCACCCAGTCCCCGGGCCGGCGCGCCGGCCAGCGGTCAGGAGTCCCGATGACGATCGCGCCCGCTCCGATCATCAGCCGGCCCGGTTCCGTCCCCCCACCGGCGAGGGGTTCGCGGTTCCTCGCGCTGCTGCGGACCACCGACCACAAGACCATCGGGCTGATGTACACGGCGGTGGCGTTCGCCTGGTTCTTCATCGGTGGCCTGATGGCGCTGCTGATGCGCGCCGAGCTGGCCCGGCCGGAGCTGCAGTTCCTCTCGCCCGAGCAGTACAACCAGCTGGTCACCATGCACGGCACGATCATGCTGCTGTTCTTCGCGACGCCGATGTTCTTCGCCTTCGGCAACCTGGTGATGCCGCTGCAGCTGGGGGCCCCGGACGTCGCCTTCCCGCGGCTGAACGCCTTCTCGTTCTGGCTGTTCTTCTTCGGGTCCTCGCTGGCCCTGTCGGGGTTCGCGACCCCGGCGGGCGCCGCGGACTTCGGCTGGTACGCCTACGTCCCGCTGTCCACCGGCGCGCACAGCCCCGGCACCGGCGGTGACCTGTGGATCGCGGGACTGGCCGTCAGCGGTCTGGGCACCATCCTCGGCGCGGTCAACTTCATCACCACGATCGTCTGCCTGCGGGCGCCGGGCATGACCATGTTCCGGATGTCGCTGTTCACCTGGGGCTGCCTGACCACGAGCATCCTGGTCCTGCTGGCGTTCCCCATCCTGACCGCGGCGCTGATGGCGCTGCTGAGCGAGCGGCACCTGGGCGCGCAGGTCTACACCGCGGCCAACGGCGGGCCGATGCTGTGGCAGCACCTGTTCTGGTTCTTCGGCCATCCCGAGGTCTACATCATCGCGTTGCCGTTCTTCGGGATCATCTCCGAGGTCATCCCGGTGTTCAGCCGCAAGCCGCTGTTCGGCTACAAGGGGATGGTGTTCGCGATGATCGCGATCGCCGCCCTGTCCGCGGCGGTGTGGGCGCACCACATGTTCGCCACCGGCGCGGTGCTGCTGCCGTTCTTCAGCTTCATGACGTACCTGATCGCCGTCCCGACCGGCATCAAGTTCTTCAACTGGATCGGCACCATGTGGCGCGGTCGGATCACCTTCGAGACGCCGATGCTGTTCTCGATGGGCTTCCTCATCACCTTCCTGCTCGGTGGCCTGACCGGCGTGCTGCTGGCCAGCCCGCCGCTGGACTGGCACCTCAACGACAGCTACTTCGTCGTCGCGCACTTCCACTACGTCGTCTTCGGCACGGTGACCTTCTCGGTCTTCGCCGGGTTCTACTTCTGGTTCCCCAAGCTGTGCGGCCGGATGATGGACGAACGGCTCGGGAAGCTGCACTTCTGGCTGACCTTCATCGGCTTCCACCTCACGTTCCTCGTCCAGCACTGGCTGGGCAACGACGGCATGCCGCGGCGGTACGCCGACTACCTGGCCACCGACGGGTTCACCACCATGCACACGGTCTCCACGATCGGGTCCTTCGTCCTCGGGGCCTCGGTCATCCCCTTCACCTACAACGCCGTGACCTCGTGGCGGCACGGCGCACCGGCGCTGCGGGACGACCCCTGGGGCCACGGCAACTCGCTGGAGTGGGCGACCTCGTCCCCGCCACCGCGGCACAACTTCCTGGAGATCCCGCGAATCCGCTCCGAGCGCCCGGCGTTCGAGCTGCACTACCCGCACCTGAAGGACCGGCTGCAGGTCGAGGCGCACGCCGGCAAGCGCCATGAGCCCTACGCCCAGGAGGCCGGGCTGACCGGGGGAGCCCGGGCCGGCGCCAACGACCCCGATCCCACCTGAGGAGACCCCTGACCGTCCCGGGCACGTCCGGGATGGGCGGGACGACGGACAGGAGGAGCCCGTGAGACTCCGTCGACGCCATCGGGACGACTGGTCCCTGCCCAGCGGCCTGGCCGAGGTCGAGCTGTTCCGCTTCTGGGAGGAGGACCTGGTGGGCGACCTGCCGCCGGAGGTCGTGGCGGTCGGTCCGCCGCCCGCCGTTCGTGCGGGCGCTCCTGGCCCGGCGGCGGCCGAGGAGCCGTCGGAGTCCTCCACCGACCCGCTGTGGTGGGCGGTGGGGCTGGTGTTCGTCGCGGTCCTGCTGGCGGTCGTGGTCTGAACGGCGGCTGGGCACTCGGCGTTGACCTGGGGATTCGGCTTGTGTGACCTGGCGTTCGAACGTATGATCGAGCGCATGACGAGCTCGACCGCCGTGCAGCAGCGCAGTGCGCCTGCGGTGCGCGAGCGGTCGACGGGATCGCCGGTGCTCCCGGCGGTGGCGGTGTCGGCCGGGCCGCTGGGGGTGGTGCAGGCCGCGGACCGGGAGATCGCTCGGTTGACCGCGGTACGGGCTCGGGCGGTGGCGGAGTTCGCGGCCTCCCGGCCGGCGTCGGTGGACCGCCGGCAGGGCGAGCCCGGGGCGATGAGCGCCGAGCGGTGGGCGGCGCGGGCCGAGGTGCTGCAGCCGGTCAGCGAGTGGGCCACCTCGGAGCTGCAGGTGGCGCTGGCGCTGGGGCAGCAGTCGGCGGAGGACCTGCTGGAGCGCTCGCTGCGGCTGGTGTCCCGGCTGCCGGGGGTGCTGGCCGGGCTCGAGGCCGGCGGCCTGCACGTGGGGCACATGTGGCCGATGCTGGACCTGGTCGCCGACATCGCCGACGACTCGTTGCGGGCCGAGGTCGAGGCGGAGGTCCTGGACTGGGTGGCCGCCCGGGCCGCGGGCGGGACGCTGACCACGCCGGCGCAGCTGCGCGACAAGGCGCGGCGGGTGATCGCCCGGCGGGGAGCGCGGGACGCGGCGCAGCGGCTGGCGAAGGCGGTGAAGAACCGCGGCGTGCAGCTGCGGGCCGGCGCGGACGGGATGGCGGCGGTGACGGCGCTGCTGACCGGCCCCGAGGGGCAGGCGCTGCACGCCGCGCTGGGTGCCTACGCCGACGCGGTGCAGGACGAGCCGGGCGCCGAGCCGCGGACGCGCGGGCAGAAGATGGCCGACTGCCTGATGGACCTGGTGCTCCGACCGGGCGAGGGCGACCGGCCCCCGGTGCAGGTCGCGCTGACCCTGGTCGCGGCGGTGGGCACCGTGCTCGGCGGCGACGCCCCGGGGGAGTGCAACGGGCAGGTGGTGCCGGCGGAGGTGGTACGCCAACTGCTGCGGCTGCTCGCCGGCACCCCGACCGCCGACCCGGTCCCCGCTGACACCGAGGCGGCGGACGTCCACCGTGACCACGGCGGCGCTCCTGAGCCCGTCCCTGACCCTGATGTCGTCCTCGACCCTGGCGGCGTCCCTGACCCCGACGCCGTCCGCGACTTCGTCCCCGATGGCGACCACGACGACCTCGGCTGCATCTCTCACTACGGCGGCGTCCCTGACCCCGACGCCGTCCCCGTTCCTGACGGCACCCCTGACGCCGGCGGCACCCCTGACCCTGACGTCACCTCTGGCCTCGACGGCGTCCCTGACCCCGACGCCGTCCTCCTCTGCGACGGCGACCCCGTTCCCGACCCCGCCGAGGTGGCCCTGTTCGTCGCCATGGACGCGGCGCTCCGGGAAGTGGAGCAGCGCTGGTGGGCAGACTTCGAGCGCGGCCTGATCACCGACCCGGACCCGGTCGAGGACCGTCGGCCGAGCGGGTCCGCGCGGCCGGGGTCACCCTGGGCGCCGCCGTCGTGGGAGGACAGCCGACCCCTAGAGCCTCCGGCGAGCAGCGGTGCGAGCGTGGGTGACGGGTGGTGGGCGGCGGCCGATCGCGCGGTGGACGACGCGTCCCAGGCCCAGTACCAGGCACGGCAGGCGCTGGCGCACGCCGAGCGGCTGGTGCGCACGGCGGCGCGGGCGGACGCCGCCGACGAGGTCGGCTGGCGGGCCGGCCCGGCGGGTCGGGTGGACGCCGCCGGGGACGCGCTGCAGGCGCTGGCCTCGGCGGCGCGGGCGGACCGGCAGGCGCTGGCCGGGCTGCTCTCCCGGACGGCCGGTGGCGGGCTCGCCGACCGGCCGCGGATCGCGCTGGTCGACGCGCTCACCGGTGCGCTGGTGTCGCTGACCGACCTGCCCGAGCTGCGTCGCACCGGGCAGTGCGGGCGGAGCGCCTGCCGCCGCGACCCGGCAGCCTGCGCGCACGACCTCACCGGTCGGCCGGGGCTGGGCGCGCCCGGCCCGACCGACGGGTACCGGCCCGGGGCGGCACTCGACCGGTTCGTCCGCGCCCGGGACAGGCGCTGCCGGTTCCCCGGCTGCCGTCGCCTCGTCGCCGCCGGGGAGCTCGACCACCGGATCCGGTACCCCGACGGGCCCACCTCGATCAGCAACCTGGCCGGGTTCTGCGTCACCGACCACCGGGGAAAGCACCAGGCCCCGGACTGGACCTTCCACCTGGCCGAGGACGCCACCCTGACCGTCACCACGCCCACCGGCCTGGTCGCGACCACAGGCCCACCGCCCTCCTGACCCGCCGGCGGGATCCGGCGGCGGGTCAGGAGGGCAGGGTCAGAAGGGCACGGTCACGCTGGCAGGACGGTCAGTTCACGACGTGCAGCTGGTCGATCCACCGGATCTCCCAGACGTGACCGTCCGGGTCGGTGAAGCTGCCGGTGTGGTCGGAGGCGGTGTCCCGCGGCGGCAGCCAGGGCCCGCCGCCGGAACCGAGGGCCCGGGCCACGAGGTCGTCCACGTCCTCGCGGGTGTCCGCCGTGAGGCTCAGCAGCACCGTGGGACCCGACGCGGGGTCACCGACCTCGCCGGTGACCAGCTCGGCGAAGCGGTCGCGGGCGAGCAGGCGCACGACGATGCTCTCGTCGACGACCATCGACGCCGACCCCTCGTCGGAGTCCAGCCGGTGGAAGGTGAAGCCGAGCGCCTCGTAGAACGACCGCGCGGCCGCGACGTCGCGCACCGGCAGGTTGACGAAGAGCATCCGCACGGTCAGCCCCTCGCCAGCTCGGTGAACGTGTCGGCCACCCAGTCGGCGATGAACGTGCTCACGTGGGGCAGGTGGTCCAGCCCGATGTGCTCGGTCGCGCCTTCCTCGGGGGTGAACACCCGCAGCTGCCGCTTCGGGCTGTTGACCGCCTGGTCGTAGGAGCGGTGCGCGTACTCCAGCGGGATCTGCCGGTCGTTGGCGCCGTGCGCGATGAGGAACGGCACGGTGATCTGCTCGACCACGCCGTCCAGGTGCACCCCGTCGGCGAAGTCGAGGAACCCGTCGAGGTCGTTCTCGTCGCCCTCGTGACCCCACACCCACAGCACGTGGCTCCAGTAGTGCGGGACCGGGCGCTCGCCCTCGCGCTCCTTGCGGCGGCGCTGCACCGCGCCCCAGTTGTGGTTGGCCCCCCAGGCCACGACCAGCGCGAACCGCTTCTCGAACGCGGCGGCGCGCGGCGCGTAGTAGCCGCCCAGCGACCAGCCGACGATCCCGATGCGAGAGGCGTCGACGTCCTCGCGGGTCTCCAGCCAGTCCACGCACGCGCCGGCCCAGGCCTCGGTGTCGATCCGCGCGGTCAGGCCCTGCAGCCGCAGCGCCTCGCCGGTGCCGGGCTGGTCCAGCATCAGGCAGGAGATGCCGCGGGCGGCGAGCTCCTCCCAGTGGTTGGAGGCGTACATGTGCTCCTTGGTGGAGTCCAGCCCGTTGACCAGCACGACCACCGGCGCCGGACCCTCGTCGGTCGCCGGCGCCTGGCTGAAGTAGGCCGGCAGCGTGGTCCCCTCGTAGGGGACGGCGACCCGGGAGACCCGCGGGCTGTGCAGGTCGAACGCCTTCTGCGCCAGCTCCAGCAGCCGCCGGTAGGTCGGCACCCGGTTCGGGTCGGAGTGCGCCAGCATCCGCTCGGCCTGGGCCAGGTAGTTGCTGGCCCGGAAGTACAGCTGGCCGGCGGTGCGGACGTGCCCGGCCTTCTCGGCCTCCTCGGCCTGGCCGACCAGCTGGTCGGTGAGCGCGGTCCACGCCCGCAGGAAGTCCGGCGTCCCGGCGTCCTCCCCGGCGTTGGCCGCCTCCTTGATCGGCCGGCATGCGCGGTCGACCTCGTCGATCAGCCCCCCGGAGTTCAGCGTCGCGACGACGCTGAGGTTCCAGGTGTAGGGGCCGGTGGGGAAGTACTCGAACACGGGTGGTTCCTCTCGCAGGGGTGTGGTTCAGGAAGCGGCGGGGCGCTTGCGGGTCCGCGGCCGGGCGCGGGCCGGCGCCACCGGGGGCAGGTCGACACCTGCGACCACGCGGTTGCGGATCGTGCCGATGCCCTCGACGGTCATCTCCACGACGTCGCCCGGCTGCAGCGGCGGGGGAGCGGCCTCGCCGCGGGTGCCCCACAGCTCGGCCAGGCAGCCGCCGTTGCCGGAGGTCCCCGAGCCCAGCACGTCGCCGGCGCGCACCTCGGTGCCGCGCGAGGCGTAGCTGATCAGCTCCTCGAAGGGCCAGCCCATGTTCGACAGCAGGTCCTGGCCGACCTCGGTGCCGTTGACCGACACCCGCATGTCCAGGGCCAGGAACCCCTCGTCGTCCCGGTAGGGCTCGAGCTCGTCGGCGGTCACCAGCCAGGGCCCCAGCGTGGTGGCCGAGTCCTTGCCCTTGGCCGGGCCGAGGCTGACCCGCATCTCCCGGGCCTGCAGGTCGCGCGCCGACCAGTCGTTGAGCACGGTGTAGCCGAAGACGTGCTCGCGGGCCTGCTCCGGGCTCAGCGACGCGCCGTCCCGCCCGACGACGACCGCGACCTCCAGCTCGAAGTCGAACCGCTGCGAGTTCGGCGGGACGGCGACGTCGTCGTGCGCGCCGACGAGCGCGTACGGGTTGGTGAAGTAGAACGTCGGCGCCTGGTACCACTCCGGTGGCACCCCGGCGACCCCGTCGATCGCCTTCCGGACGCCCTCGACGTGCTCCTCGAAGGCGACGAAGTCCCGCACGGTCGGCGCCTGCAGCGGGGGGAGCAGCGTGACGTCGGCCAGCGGCACCTCCGGCTCGGCGAGCGCTGCTGTGCCCGCCTCGACCGCGGCCGGCAACCCCGCGCGCACCAGGTCCAGCACCGTCGTCCCGGCCGGGAGAGCGTGGACGACGTCGCCGTCGACCACGCCCGCCCGGGTCGACCCGTCGTGGCGGTAGGTGGCGAACCGCATCAGACCGGCGGGGCCACGAACAGGCCCTTGTCCGGGTCGTTGAAGGACCGCTGCGCGACGAACTCGTTCATCGCGTTCGCCGTCCCCCACTGGTCGGAGACCTCGGGGTTGCTGAAGTCGTAGACGTGCGGGTGCCAGGTGTCCTCGTCCAGCACGTCGAGCTCGGTCGTGTACTCGACGGTGTTGCCGTGCGGGTCCAGGAAGTAGCTGAAGGTGTTGTTGCCGGCCATGTGGCGGCCCGGGCCCCAGATCTTCTCCACGCCGGCCCGCAGCAGCCGCCCGGTGCCGCGCATGTACTCGTCGATGCCGCGCAGCTCGAACGACGCGTGGTGCAGCGAGGGGTGCGGGCCGCGGGCGATCGCCATGCTGTGGTGCCAGGCGTTGATCCGCATGAACCACATCATGTCGCCCATCCGCGGGTGCATCAGGGTGTCGGACAGGGCGAAGGCCAGGTGCTTCTCGTAGAAGGCGCGGGTGCCCTCGGGGTCGGCCGAGTTGATGACGACGTGGGAGAGCCGGACCGGGATCGACTCGCCCTCCTCGATGGCCCGGTGCTCGCGCACGGCCACGTCGGAGCTGATCTCGACGGTGCGGCCCTCGTTGTCGAAGAACCGGAAGCCGTAGCCGCCGCCGGGGGTCTGCAGGGTGTCCGGCTCGCCGACCAGCTGCACGCCGTCGGCGGCCAGCTGCCCGGCGAGGGTGTCGACGTCGGCGGCGTTGGCGGCACCGAAGGAGATCAGGTCGATCCGCTTGTCGGTCGCCTCGCGCAGCCGGACGACGTACTGCTCCGGCGAGCCCTCGGCGGCCAGGAAGGCCAGCCCCGAGTCGCTGTGCTCGGCCTTCAGGCCCCAGGTGCCGGAGTAGAAGTCGAGCTGCTTGGCGAAGTCGGGCACGGCCAGGTCGACGTGCCGCAGGTGGGTGATCAGGCGCTGCTGGGTCATCGTGGTTCCTCGTCTCCTACGCGGGCTGGCTGGTGAGCATGGCGATCGACCTCATGAGGCCGGGGATGTCGCCTTGGACGTGGTCGATCTGCCACTGGGCGAGCTGGTTGGACGCGTCGACGACGGTCTTCGCGCGCTGGTACCGGCGCGCGGTGAAGTCGTTCCACAGCTCCTGGTCGAGCGTCTGCCGTTCGGTCAGCAGCTCGGCCAGGACGACGGCGTCCTCGAGGGCCATCGCCCCGCCCTGGGCGATGGTCGGCGGGCAGGTGTGCGCGGCGTCGCCGATCAGCACGACCCGGCCGCGGTTCCACGGCTCCTCGAGCACGTGGGTCTCGAACCAGGTGTAGTTGACCCGCGACGGGTCGGTGAGCGTCTCGCGGATCTCGTCCCACGGGCCGTGGTAGGCCTGCGACAGCTGCTTCATGGTGGCCAGCTGCTCGTCGGGGCCCAGCCCGCTGCGGTCCTGCGCCGGCTCGACGATGTAGGCGTAGAGCGAGTCCTCGCTGGTGGGGCAGTAGCCGGCGATGAACGACGGGCCGCCGTAGTACAGGTCGGTGCGGGTGACGCTGGCCGGGCGGGGGCCGAAGGCGCGCCAGATGCCCATGCCGACCGAGCGCGTCTCCAGGTTGATGCCCAGCGCCCGGCGGGTCCAGGACCGGATGCCGTCGGCGCCGACCACGACGTCGTAGCGCCCGGTCGAGCCGTCGGAGAAGGTCACGTCGACGCCGTCGTCGTCCTGGGTGAGCTCGGTGAACGTCGTGCCGAACCGGACCTTGACACCGACCTCGGTGGCCCGGTCCAGCAGGATCCGGGCCAGCTCGGGCCGCGGCATGCCCATCGCTGCCGGCAGGTCCGGGCCGCCGGTCTTCGCGTCCGGGACCTCGGCGACCACGGTCCCGTTCGGGTCGGGCGCCCGGATGCCGGTGACGTCGAACGGGTAGCCGGCCGCCTGCGCCTGCTCCCAGACGCCGAGGCTGCGCAACTCCCGCAGGGCGTTGCCCTGCAGGGTGATGCCAGAGCCGAGCGCGGCGGCGTCCGGCTTGATCTCGATCAGGTCGACGGCCACGCCGCCGGCGGCGAGGTGGATGGCGGTGGCGGCGCCGGCCAGGCCACCACCGACGACCAGGACTGAGGACGCTGCGGGCATGTCGACTCCTACTTGACGGCGATCGGGTTGACCGGGGAGCCGACGGCGCCGGTCACGGGCAGGGGGGCGGCGGTGAGGAAGAAGTCCCAGACGCCGTCGGCCGCGCAGTCGGCGGCGAGGGCGTCGAGGTCCCACATCTCGCCGAGGAACAGGCCGATGTTGGGGATGGCGACCTGGTGCAGCGGCTGGAAGGCGACGTCGAACTCGTTGGGCCGCACCTCGAAGCCCCAGGTGTCGGTGGCGATGCCGGCGATCTCGCTGCCGTGCAGCCAGTCGGCGGTGGTGAACGACAGCCCGGGGGAGGCCCCGCCGGCGTAGTCGCCCCACCCGCGCCCCTCGGCGATGTCGCGGCGGGCGCGGGTCAGCCGGCCGGTGCGCACGCACAGCAGGTCGCCGCGGCCGACCCGGGCCGAGCCGCCCTGCGCGGCGATGGTCGCCTCGAGGTGCTCGGCGGTGATCGCGAACCCGTCGGGGAGCTCGCCGTCGGTGCCGATCGCCCGGCCGACGTCGAGCAGCACGCCGCGGCCGGTGATGTGCGCGGCGGCGGTCTGGATGCCGGTGACCAGGTCGCCCTCGCTGGTGACGACGTCACCGGCCCGGCGGCCGTTCCAGGCGTTGCCGTGGTCGAAGATGTGGCCCAGGCCGTCCCACTGGGTGGAGCACTGCAGCGGCATCGCGATCACGTCATCAGCGCCGCCGATGCCGTGCGGGAAGCCCTGGTTGCCGCGCTCGGCGTCGGTGCCGGTGTCGGTCATCGTGTGCACCGGGTTGGTGCGCCGCCGCCAGCCCTTCTGCGGGCCGTCGGTGTCGAAGGCCTGCGACAGCGAGAAGCTCACCCCGCGGCGGACCAGCCGGGCGCCCTCGACCCGCTTGTCCTCGGTGAGGAAGTTCAGCGTGCCGAGGACGTCGTCGGCGCCCCAGCGGCCCCAGTTGGAGCAGCGCTTCGCCGCGGCGGCGATGGCGCCCTCGGGGTCGGTGCGGTCGAGCTCGTCCTGCAGCGGCACGTCAGTTCCTCCTCGAAGCGACGTGGACCACAGTCGGCCACTCCGGACGAGGGGGGAAGAGGCAATGGCTGATGACCGGCATCACCGTCGTCGATACGGTGGGCCGGTGAACCTGGCCAGCCTGGACCTGAACCTGCTGGTCTCCCTGGACGCCCTGCTGCAGCAGCGCAGCGTCACCCGGGCCGCCGCGCAGATGGGGCTGTCCCAGCCGGCGCTGTCGGCGTCCCTGGCCCGGCTGCGCCGGCACTTCGGCGACGAGCTGCTCACCCGGGTCGGCAACGAGTACCGGCTGACCCCGCTCGCGGTCCAGCTCAAGGAGCTGGCCCGGATCGCGGTGGCCGGGGTGGAGCGGGTCTTCACCGCCCAGCCGGAGTTCGACCCCGGCTCCTCCACCCGCGAGTTCACCCTGCTGGTGAGCGACTACGTGGTCGCCATCCTCGGCGACACCATCGCCGAGCTGGTGGCCGAGGAGGCGCCGCACACCCGGCTGCGCTTCACCCCCCACTCACCGGCGATGGTCGAGCGCGCCGACCAGGTGCTGCTGACCGCCGACGTGATGCTGCTGCCGCGCGGCTTCATCACCGACCTCTCGCACCGCGACCTCTACCGCGACGAGTGGGTCTGCGTGCTCTCCGCGGACAACCCGCTGGTCGACGAGGGCCTGACCATCGAGCACCTGGAGACCCTGCCGTGGGTGGCGACCTACCACGGGCAGACGGCGTCGACCGCGGCGGCGCGGCAGATGCGGATGCTCGGCATCGAGCCCCACGTGCAGGTGGTGAACGAGCACTTCCTCACCGTGCCCGCGCTCATCGCCGGCAGCGACCGGGTCGCGCTGCTGCAGCGCCGGCTGATCGACCTGCTCCCGCTGAACAGCGGCGTCCGGGCGCTGCCGTGCCCGTTCGAGGTCGGCCCGCTGATCGAGGCGATGTGGTGGCACCCGGTGTTCGACGACGACCCGGAGCACGGCTGGCTGCGCGACCTCGTCGTGCGCGCGGCCGAGCTGGCGGTGGGCACCTCCGCGGTGGCCGGTATCGACCTCGGTGATGACCCACCTCAGGAGAAGTGATTTCCGCTCCGCCCCCCTGCTGCTGACACTTCCGCTCCAGTGATGCCGGTCACCGGACCGGCGCCCTCGTCAACGGAGACGCCCGTGTCGGAAGTCGTGAGTCCCCAGCCGCTCGCCGAGGAGCCGCTGGCCGGTGAGGTCGCGGTCGACCCGGCGACCGGTCGCCCGGCCGGGCGCGCCCAGGCCGCGGTGCTGCTGCTGGCCAGCTGCCTCGCGGTGCTGGGGGCGGTGCTGCTGGCACCCGTGCTCCCCGCCATCGAGGACGCCTTCGCCGGCACCGCCGGCGTCGAGGCGCTGACGCCGGTCGTGCTCACCGCGCCGGCGCTGGTCATCGGCCTGACCGCGCCGTTCGCCGGGCGGGTGCTGGACCGGGTGGGCCGCACGCGCCTGCTGGTCGCCGCGCTGGTCGTCTACGCCGTCGTCGGCACCGCGCCGGTGTGGCTGCCCTCGTTGCAGCTGATCGTGGCCAGCCGGGTGCTGGTCGGCCTCACCGAGGCCGTGATCATGACGTGCTGCACCACGCTGCTCGCCGACTACTTCCACGGCTCCCAGCGCGAGCGCTACTTCGGCCTGCAGGTCGTGTTCACCACGGTCGCCGCGACGCTGTTCTTCGGCCTCGGTGGGGCGCTCGGCTCGCACAGCTGGCGGACGCCGTTCTGGCTCTACCTGGTCAGCCTGCCGCTGGCCGTCGCCGCTGCGCGGTTGATCTGGCAGCCGGTGGTGCAGCGGCCGTCCGGCGTCCTGCCGGCCCTGCCGTGGCACCGGCTGGCCGCCCCGGTAGCGGTCTCGCTGGTCGGCGGCCTGGTGTTCTACGTGCTGATCGTCGAGCTCTCCTTCAAGCTCGACGACGTCGGCGTGGAGTCCACCGGGGCCATCGGCGCGGTGAGCGCGATCGCCTCGCTGGGCACCGCGGTCGGCGGCGCCTCCTTCAGCCGGCTCGCCGCCCGCGGGCCCGCGGTCACCGTCCCGCTGGCCTTCGCGGTGTCCGGCATCGGGTTGGTCGGCCTGGGTCTGGCGCCGAGCGTCCCGGTGATCGTCCTGTTCGCCGTGGTCACCGGTCTGGGCAACGGCCTGCTGCTGCCCTCGCTGCTGACCTGGGCGCTGGGGTCGCTGACCTTCGAGCAGCGCGGGCGGGGCACCGGCTGGTGGACCGCCGCGGTCTTCCTCGGCCAGTTCGTCTGCCCGCTGGTGGTGCTCGGGCTCTCCGCTGCGATCGGCGGGCTCGGCTCGGCGATCGTGGTGCTCGGCGTCGTGGCGCTCGTCGCCGCGGGCGTCGTGCGGGCCTCGCGTCAGGCCCGGGCCGTGGCGCCCGCCCACGGCGCCTGAGCCGCCCGGGCGGTCGCCAGCAGCCGCTCGACCAGCGGTGTGCGGAGCACCATGACGGGCCGGCCGGCGAGCTCGGCGGCGGCCAGGTGCTCCAGCACGAGGTCGAGGGCCGGCTCGGACAGCGAGGTCACCGAGCCGGCCTCGATCCGGTCGACCCGGGCCGGCTCGCGGCCGTAGCGCTGCACGAAGGCGGCGACGACGGCCTCGTCGACCTGGCCGGCCAGGCAGAGCGCCCGCCCGTTCGAGGTGTTGAGCAGCCGGACGACGCCCCGCGCTGCGGAGCCGGCGGACAGCGGCGAGGTCACGCCTGCAGTCTGCCGCCCGCACGCGCGGGGCGCCGGGGTCAGCCGACCGGGACCGGGTCCTCCGTCGTCCGGGCGGGGGTCCCGTGCTCCAGGGCGGCGCCCTCCACGTCGAGCCGGGGGAGCCACCGCAGCCAGCGGGGCAGCCACCAGGCCCGCTCGCCGAGCAGCGCGAGCGCGGCGGGCACCAGCACCATCCGGACGACGAAGGCGTCGAACAGGATGCCGCTGGCCAGGGCGAACGCGATCGACTTGATCGTCGCCTCGTCACCGGTGAAGAACCCGGCGAAGACGGCGAACATGATCAGCGCCGCCGCGACGACGACCGGGGCCGCCTGCCGGAAGCCGGTGCGGATCGCCTCCATCGCCGAGGCGCCGTGGCTGTGCGCCTCGTGCATCCGGGAGACCAGGAAGATCTGGTAGTCCATCGCCAGCCCGAACAGGATGCCGATCACCAGGATCGGGGTGAGGCTGATCAGCGGCCCGGTGCTCGGGATGCCCAGCAGGTCCGACAGCCAGCCCCACTGGAACACCGCGACGGTCGCCCCCAGCGAGGCGCCGATGGTGAGCAGGAAGCCCAGCACGCCGACCAGCGGCACCAGCAGCGACCGGAACACCAGCACCAGCAGCACGAGCGCCAGCCCGACGACCAGCACCAGGTACACCGGCAGCGCCGCGTCGAGGGACTCGGAGACGTCGACGCTGACCGCGGTGGAGCCGGTGACGTAGGCGTCCACGCCGTCGAGGTCGGCCAGCTGGCCGCGCAGGTCGGCCACCAGCTGCTCGGTGGCCTGGCTGGTCGGCCCGGACGCCGGGATGACGGTGAGCAGTGCCGCGCTGTCGTCGGCGTTGGGGATGGCCGGCGCGACGGCGGTCACGTCGGCGAGGTCGGCGATCGGGCCGCTGGCCGCGGTGGCGGCCTCGGCGGCGCCGTCGCCCTGGAACAGCACGGTGAGCGGGCCGTTGAAGCCCTCGCCGAAGCCGTCGGCGAGCAGCTGCTCGGCCCGGGCCTGGGTGCTGTCCTCGGGCTGGGTCTGCACCAGCGTGGTCCGCATCGAGAAGAACGGCACCGCGACGGCGCCGAGGGCGACGACCGCCAGCAGCAGCGAGAGCACCCGGTGCCGGGTGACGGTGGTGACCCAGCCGGCGAGGAAACCGCGCCGGGCGGCCGCGTGGTGGGTCACGCCTCGAACGGCGCGCTCCTTGCGGGGCAGGGTGCGGCGGCCCAGCAGGCCGAGCACGGCCGGCACCAGCGTGAGCGCGACCAGCACGGCCACCACGATGGTCGCGGCCGCGGCGATGCCCATCTGGGTCAGGAACGGGATGCCGACGACGGCCAGCCCGACCAGCGCGATGACCACGGTCAGCCCCGCGGTGACCACGGCCGAGCCGGCGGTGCCGACGGCGGTCGACACCGCGGTGCCCACGTCGGAGCCGCGGCGCAGCTCCTGCCGGAACCGGCTGACGATGAACAGGCCGTAGTCGATGCCGACGGCCAGGCCGAGCATCCCGGCCAGCGCGGAGGTCGTCGAGGACAGGTCCAGGAAGCCGGTGGCGATGGTGATCCCGAGGACGCCGATGCCCACCCCGACGACCGCGGTCAGGAGGTTCATGCCGGCGGTGACCAGCGTGCCGTAGGTCAGGGCCAGCACCAGCAGCGCGACGACGACGCCGGCCAGCTCACCGACGCCGGCGACCGACGGGGTCTCGTTCAGCGCGTCGCCGCCGATCTCGACGGTGAGCCCGCTGCTGCCGCGGACGTCGTCGACCGCGGCGACCAGCGCGTCCTGCTCGGCGACGGTGACGCCGCCGACCGGGGCGTCGTAGGTGACGGTGCTGTAGGCGGTGGTCTGGTCGGCGTTGACCGCCGGGGCGGCCGGGTCGAGCGGGTCGCTCGCCGACACCACGCCGGGCAGCCCGCCCAGCTCGGTGACCAGGCCCTGCACGGCGGCCGCGTTCTCCCCACCCGTCAGCGGCGTGCCGTCGGGTGACTGCACGACGACCCGGGCGGTGGCCCCGTCACCGCCGGCGCCGAAGTCCTGCTCGATCAGCCGCAGCGCGGTGGTCGACTCCTGACCGGGGATGGAGAAGGTGCTGGAGGTGGTGCCGGCCAGGGTGGCCGCGCCGACCCCGCCGCCGACCAGCACGGCCAGCCAGACGAGCACGACGGCCCAGCGGTGCCGGGCCGAGAAGGCCCCGAGTCGGGACAGCAACAGAGCCATGGATCAGGCCTCCACCTGGTCGGAACGGGTCGGGGGAGCGCCGGGACTCCGGTGGCCGAGCGCGTCGAAGCTGGTGGCGATGATGTGCGGCCGGAGGGCGGCGGCCTCGCCGGACTGCCGGGCGCCGAGGGCGAGGACGGCGAGGGCGACCAGCGCGCCGGCGACCCGGACGCAGCGCTCCCGCTCCGCCGTCCGCGGGTCGACGTCGAAGGCGGCGAAGGCCCAGGAGCTCGCCGGGTCGGTGTCCACCTCGCCCACCGCGACCCCCTGGGTCGCCGGCGTGAGCAGGAACGAGACCAGGCCCGGGTGCGCCAGCGCGGTGTCCACGAGCACCTCGATCGCCCGGTGGTCGCGCGCGGCGCCGGGCGGGAGGTCGCGCACCTGGTCCAGCGCGCCGGCCCCCAGCGTGTCGACCTGCGCGCGCACGGCCTCGTGCAGGGCGTCCTTGCTGGGGAAGTGGTGCAGCAGGCCGGCCTTGGACAGCCCGACGGCGTCGGCGACCGCCTGCACGGAGGTCTGCTCGAAGCCGTGCCGGGCGAACAGGGCCGCCGCCCGGTCGAGGATGCCCGCGTCGATCTGCTGACGGAACGGGCGGGCCACGAGGACGACGGTAGCCCGGCTCCCGACCGATCCGGTCGGCGACCCGACCAGATCGGTCGGTGCCGTTGCTCACAACCGGTCGATGGTCGCCGTCCCGGAGGTCACCGGCAGACTGGGGCGGTGAGCGAGCCGACGACGGAGGGGACGCTGCCCGTGGGCCAGTTCTGGGCCGGGTGGACTGTCGACGACCCGGCCGGGGTGGTCGTGCTGGTGCACGGGCTGCACGAGCACGGCGGGCGCTACGGCCACGTCGCGGAGCGGCTGCAGCGTGCCGGGTACAGCAGCTACGCCGTCGACCACCCCGGCCACGGCCGCTCGCCCGGCGTGCGCGGCGGCATCGGCAGCATGGCCGCCACCGTCGCGGGGGTCGGTGAGCTGGTCACGCTGGCGGCGGAGCGGCACCCGGGCGCACCGCTGTTCGTCTACGGCCACAGCCTCGGCGGGCTGATCGCCCTGCAGTACCTGACCGGCACCCCGGACGACCGGATCCGCGGCGCGGTGCTCTCCGCCCCGGCGCTGGACACCGGCGCGGCCACCCGGGCGCACCGGGTCGCGGCGCCGGTGCTGTCCCGGCTGCTGCCGCACCTCGGCGTGCTCACGCTGGACGCCGAGACGATCAGCCGAGACCCCGCGGTGGTGGCCGCCTACCGCGCCGACCCGCTCACCTTCACCGGGAAGGTCCGCGCCCGCACCGGCGCCGAGATGGTGGCCGCGGCCACGGCCATGCCGGCCCGGCTCAGCTCGCTGACCCTGCCGCTGCTCGTGCTCCACGGCGGCGCCGACCGGCTGGTGCCGACGGCGAGCAGCGAGCTGGTCCCGGCCGCGGCCGGCTCGGCCGACGTCACCCGCACGGTCTACCCGGAGCTGTTCCACGAGCCGCACAACGAGCCCGAGCAGGAGCAGGTGTTCGACGACGTGGTCGCCTGGCTGGACGCCCACCGGGCCTGAGCGTCAGCCGGGGCTGCGCGGGTCGCGCCGCCGGCGCCGGGACTTGGCGCCGTACATGGCGTGGTCGGCCCGGGCGACCAGCCGGTCCGGTGCCTCCCCGGGCTCGCCCACGGCGTGGCCGATGCTCACCCCGATGGTGAGCTCGCCGGCCGGGTTGGCGAACGGGCGCCGGAAGGCGGTGGTGACCTCCGCGGCGAGCATGCCCAGCCGCGCGCTCGCCCCGCCGGGGCAGACGACCACGAACTCGTCACCGCCCAGCCGGGCCACCAGGTCCGACGGCCCGGCCAGCGACTGCAGGCGGGCCGCCGCGTCGGCCAGCAGCCGGTCGCCCACCGCGTGCCCGTGCCGGTCGTTGACCGCCTTGAACCCGTCGAGGTCGCAGAACAGCAGCCCGCAGCCGCTGCCGCGCTCGCTGTCGAGGTGCTGGTGGAGCGCGTCGAACAGGGCGCTGCGGTTGGGCAGGCCGGTGAGCACGTCGGTGTGCGCCCGCCGGCGCAGGGCCGCCTCGCGCTCGCGCTCCTCGGTGACGTCGAGCCCCAGGCAGGCCAGCGCCCACGGCGCGCCGGCGTCGTCGTGCAGCACGTCGATGGTCATCGACACCCGGCGGCGGACCCCGCCCGCCGCCAGCCAGTCGGCCTCCTGGGGGAACGCGGTGCCCGTCGCCATGGAGCGGGCGACCGCGTCCAGGGCCAGCGCGCGGTGCTCGGGCGCCACGTAGACGTCGTAGAAGGGCCGGCCGACGAGCTCGTCGGCCGACCGGCCGGTGAACTGCTCCATCGCCGGGTTGACCAGCACCAGCCGGTTCGCCCCGTCGACGACGCACAGCAGCGCGCGCGTGGAGCGCACCACCTCCACGGCCAGCTCCTGCTCGGCCCGGCCTGCCCGGATCACCGCCCGACCCTAACCGCAGGTCCCGGACGCCATCACCCGCGCTCGGCTGCCACCTGGAGTGACGTCCCGCTGGCCCTCTGTGCGCAGCGTGTGCGGTTGCTGTGCACCACCATTGACACCGCTCTCACGGCCTCCCTACGGTCGGGTCCGTTCTAGGACTGCACGGGGGGCACACCCTGCCGGTCCTGCTGGCGCCCTGGACCGGCCGTGCCCCCGACCACCGCGCGACGACGCCGGTGGACCGCAACGGACACGGAGTCCCCCATGCCTGGACGTCTGGCACCACCCCCTGCCCTGCCGCCGGCCGCGGCCGCACCCCGCAGACGACGGCGCCGCTGGCCGCTCGTCGCCACGCTCAGCGCCGGCCTGCTGGCCGGCAGCGCCGCCACCCCCGCCGGGGCCACCGACGGCCACTGGGGCGGTGGCCCCGGCGGCGGCCACGCGAGCACGACGGTGGAGCCCTTCGGCACCACGCCCGACGGGACCGCGGTGGAGCGCTGGACGCTCAGCAACGGTGACATGACCGTCCGGGTGCTCACCTACGGCGGCATCGTGCAGTCGCTGGAGGTCCCGGACGCCCGCGGCGAGGTGGACAACGTCGTCCTCGGGTTCGCCGACCTGGCCGGCTACATCGAGAACAACAACCCCGGCCCCTACTTCGGCGCCCTCATCGGCCGCTACGGCAACCGGATCGCGAACGGCAGGTTCGAGCTGGACGGCCAGACCTACCAGCTGCCGCAGAACAACAACGACAACACCCTGCACGGCGGCACGGCGGGCTTCGACACCAAGGTCTGGTCGGCCACCCCGGTCGGCGACAAGGACGTGGCCGCCCTCGAGCTGACGCTGGTCAGCCCGGACGGCGACCAGGGCTTCCCCGGCACGCTCACCACGACCGTCACCTACTCCCTCGACGACGACGAGCGGCTCTCGGTGCACTACGAGGCCACGACCGACGCCCCGACCGTGGTGAACCTGACCAACCACACCTACTGGAACCTGTCCGGCGAGGGGTCGGGGACCATCTACGACCACGAGCTGCAGCTCAACGCGAGCGGCTACACGCCGGTCGACGCGGAGCTGATCCCGACCGGGGAGATCGCACCGGTCGCCGGCACGCCCTTCGACTTCCGCGAGCCGACCGCGATCGGGGCGCGCATCCGGGAGGACGACCAGCAGCTGCTGTACGGCCAGGGCTACGACCACAACTGGGCGCTGGACCGGGTGGACAACGGGACGCGGGAGGGCTCGGACAGCGAGGACGCGCTCGAGCCCGCGGCCCGGCTGCACGACCCGGACAGCGGCCGGACGCTGTCGATCGAGACCACCGAGCCGGGCATCCAGTTCTACTCGGGCAACTTCCTGGACGGCACGCTGGTCGGGACCGGCGGCCAGGTGTACCGGCAGAGCGACGGGCTGGCCCTGGAGACCCAGCACTTCCCGGACTCCCCGAACCAGCCGCAGTTCCCCTCGACCGTGCTGCGCCCGGGGGAGACCTACGACAGCACCACGGTGTTCGACCTGTCCGACTGACCTCCCGGAGGACCTGCTGACCAGGGGCCCCGACCGTCGCCCGACGGCCGGGGCCCCTCGGTCATGAGCCAGGATGGCCCGGTGACCCCCACCCTGGCCGCGCTGGTGCTGCCCGACCGCCACCCGGTGTCGCTCTTCCTCGCCGAGGTGCAGGAGGCCGAGCAGGCCGGGGTGCGTCTGGTCTCCACCTACGACCACCTCACCTGGCCGCTGCTGGCCGACCGGCCCTGGTACGGCGCCGTCCCGCTGCTGGCCGCGGCGGCGGGGGTGACCGACCGGGTGCGGCTGGGCACCCAGGTCGCCTCGCCGAACTTCCGGCACCCGGTCCCCTTCGCCAAGGAGCTGATGACCCTCGACCAGCTCACCGGGGGCCGGCTGGAGCTGGGCGTCGGCGTGGGCACCGAGGGCCCGGACGCCCTGGTGCTCGGGGAGCCGCCGCTGTCCCGCCGGGAACGCGCCGACCGCTTCGCCGAGTGGCTGGGCCTGCTGGACCAGCTGCTCCGCGAGCCGGTCACGACCGTGCACGGCGAGCGGTACACCGCGGTCGACGCCCACCAGCTCCCGGGCTGCGTGCAGCAGCCCCGGCTGCCGTTCACCGTCGCCGCCACCGGGCCCCGGGCACTCCGGCTGGCCGCCCGGTACGGCCAGCGCTGGGTCACCTACGGCCCCTTCGGCGCGGAGGTGGGACCCGAGGAGTGGTTCGCCGCCGTGGCCCAGCAGTCCGCGCGGCTGACCGACGCGCTGGCCGAGGAGGGCCGGGAGCCGGCCGCGCTGCGGCGCAGCGCCCAGCTCGGGCTGGAGACGTCCTGGCCGTTCGAGAGCGCCGAGCGGTACGCCGACACGGTCGGCCGGCTGGCGGAGGCCGGCATCGACGAGGTCGGGGTGCACTGGCCGCGGCCCGACGGCCGCGGGGTGCCGCGGGCGGCGCTGCCCTTCCTGGCGCAGGCGCACGGCGGCTGAGCCCCGCGCCCGGGACGATGGGGCCGTGCGGCAGCTGGCCCGGGTGGCGGTGGTCCTCCTCGTCCTGTCGGCTGTCCTCGTGGGCCTGCTCTGGGCGGTGCAGCGACGCCTCGTCTACTTCCCGGACGACGGTCCCGTGCCGGCGGCCGCGGACGCGCTGCCCGGCGCACGCGACCTCCGGCTGACCACCGACGACGGGCTCCGGCTGGGTGCCTGGTGGGTGCCGGCCCCGCACGCCGACGCGGCGACCGTGCTGGTCGCCCCCGGCAACGGCGGCTCCCGCACCCTGCGGGCACCGCTGGCCCGGGCGCTGTCGGCGGCCGGGCTGGGCGTGCTGCTGTTCGACTACCGCGGCTACGGCGGCAACCCGGGCAGCCCGAGCGAGGCGGGCCTCGCCCTCGACGTGCGCGCCGCCCGCAGCGCCCTGGTCGAGGCCGGCGTGCGCCCCGACCGGCTGCTCTACCTCGGCGAGAGCCTGGGCTGCGCCGTGGTCACCGAGCTGGCCGTCGAGCACCCACCGGCCGGCCTGGTGCTCCGCTCGCCGTTCGTCGACCTCGCGGCGGTGGGCAGCGCGCACTACCCGTTCCTGCCGGTCCGGGCGCTGCTCCGGGACCGGTACCCGGTGGCGGAGCAGGTCGCCGGGGTGACCGCGCCGACGACGGTCGTCTACGGCAGCGGCGACACGATCGTCCCCCCGGCGCAGAGCCGGCGGGTCGCCGACGCCGCCGGCCGGCTGCACCGGCTGGTCGAGGTGCCCGGCGCGGACCACAACGACGCCGTGCTGGCCGACGGCGACCCGCTCGTGGCCGCGGTCGTCGAGCTGGCGGAGCTGACGGGTCGCTGACCCTCAGGTGCCGCAGAAGGTCCGGTAGGCGGCGGAGCCGCCCGGCGCGGGGGCGGCGTACCGGGCCAGGCCGGGGCGCTCGGTGTACGGGGAGGTCACCGCGTCCAGCAGCCGGTGCAGCGGGTCGAGGTCGCCGGCCGTCGCGGCGGTGAGCGCCTCCTCGACCAGCAGGTTGCGCGGGACGTAGACCGGGTTGACCCGGTCCATCGCCTCGGCGTCCGGGCCGACGGCACGCCAGCGGGCCAGCCAGCCGTCGATGCCGGCGAGGTCGAGGAACAGCAGCCGCGCGGGCTCCGCGTCGCCGCGGGCGGCCGTGCCCAGGGCGCGGGAGAACGAGGTGAGGTCGACGTGGTCGGCCTGCAGCAGGGTGAGCAGGTCGTCGACCAGCGGGCCGACGACGCCGTCGTCCAGCCCCGCCGGCAGGCCGAGCTTGGCCCGCATGCCCGCCGTCCAGGCCGCGCCGTACTGCGGGCGGAACCCGTCGAGGGCGGCCACCGCGAGCTCGACGGCCTGCTCCTGCTCGTCGGCGAGCAGCGGCAGCAGCGCCTCGGCCAGCCGGGCGAGGTCCCACTCGGCCACGACCGGCTGGTTGCCGTAGGCGTAGCGGCCGCCGGTGTCGATGGAGCTGTACACCGTCGCCGGGTCGTAGGCCTCCATGAACGCGCACGGGCCGAAGTCGATGGTCTCGCCGGAGATGGTCATGTTGTCGGTGTTCATCACGCCGTGCACGAAGCCGACCAGCATCCAGCGGGCGACCAGCTCGGCCTGGGCGGTGACCACCGCCTCGAACAGCGCCAGGGCCGGGCGCTCGGCATCGGCGGCGGCCGGGTGGTGCCGGGCGATGGCGTGGTCGGCCAGCCGGCGCAGCAGGTCGACGTCCCCGGTGGCCCGGGCGTACTGGAAGCTGCCGACCCGCAGGTGGCTGCTGGCGACCCGGGTGAGCACCGCACCGGGCAGCAGGGTCTCCCGCCGCACCGGGCGCCCGGTCGCCACCACGGCGAGCGAGCGGGTGGTGGGGATGCCCAGGGCGTGCATCGCCTCGCTGACCACGTACTCCCGCAGCATCGGCCCGACCGCGGCCAGCCCGTCGCCACCGCGGGCGAACGGGGTGCGACCGGAGCCCTTGAGGTGCAGGTCGCGGAGCCGGCCGTCGGCGTCGACGAGCTCGCCGAGCAGCAGGGCGCGCCCGTCGCCGAGGCGGGGGACGAACCCGCCGAACTGGTGCCCGGCGTAGGCCTGGGCCACCGGCGTCGCGCCGTCCGGGACGTCGTTGCCCAGCAGCAGCCGGACCCCCTCGGGGGTGCGCAGCTGCGCCGGGTCGAGGCCCAGCTCGCCGGCCAGCGGCTCGTTGAGCACCAGCAGCTGCGGCGCCGGGGCCTCGTCGGCCTGCCAGGGGACGGTCAGCTCCGGGAGCTCGCGGGCGAACCGGTTGCCGAGGCGGACGCTCAGGTGCGGGGCGACGGTCACCCCTCGAGGGTAGGAGCCGTCGCGCGTCCCCGCGCCCGCTCGCGGGCCCGGCGCATCGCGCGGCGGCGGACGGCCCGCTGCACGCGGCGCACGTAGAGGCCGACCAGCTCCGGGCCGCGCGGGACCCGGGCGGCCCGGACCGCCCACGGCGACACCCCGCGCTGGACGGCGAAGCCGTTGGCGTCGATCCAGTACCGGTCCGCGGCGAGCACCTCGGCCGAGGGCGCCCGCATCACCCGCTTCTGCAGGTGCACCAGCAGCGCGGTGCGCCGGACGACCTGCCCGTGCTCGAGCCGGTACTCGCAGACCTCACCGTCCTCCCAGGCGTAGCGCCGGGGGTCCCGCCCAGGCGGGTGCTCCGCCCGGGTCCGGTAGCGCGCGAAGGAGAGGTCGAAGATCGTCTGCTCCTGCCAGATCGGCACGCCCAGGTCCCGCAGCAGGAGGTAGATGCCCGCCCACTCGTCGAAGTGCCGGGCCGCCGGGTCGGTCAGCACGTCGCGGTGGCTGACCCCGTCGATCTCGTGGCGCCACCAGCCGGCGGCGGCGGGGGTGTTCCGGTAGAGCGCGAAGTTGCCCTGCACGAGCACCTTGTCGGCGGAGAAGGCCTCGGGTGGGAGGTGGTCGCGGATCCGGCCGAACACGACGTCGAGGTCGCAGTGCCCCCAGAAGTCGCAGCCGGCCAGCTCGTCGGCGAGGACCTCGCCGAACGCCGGCCGGAGGTCGCACAGCTTGTACGGGCCCTCGACCGCCAGCGGGACGTCGACGTGCCGCTGGAAGCGCGCCACCAGGTCGGCCAGCTCCCACCGCTGGACGGTCAGGTTGGCCGAGGCCCCCGGCACCGGCGCGTCGGTCAGCATCAGCCACTCGACGTCGGGGTTGGCCGCCATGCTGCGCACGACGAGCGGGAAGTACGACGGCCGCGCCCCGAAGTAGGGGACGACCAGTCTGATCGAGGGTCCGGCCACCCGCCGGACCGTAGCGACCGCCGGCCGCTCGCGGGACCCGCCCGGCAGCGCGGCCGTTTTGCCCGCCCCCGGTGGGGGGACCACCCGGTCGTGCCCCCTCCCTCCCTGCGCCCGACCACCGTGCCCCCGACCTACGTCGACGCCAACCGGCTGTGGGTGGACTCCCGCCCGCGCGCGGCGGTGCAGCGGCGGTTCGAGGCCCCGGTGCTGCTCCGGCTGGGCGGCCCGGTGGCCGGCGGCCAGGCCCTGGAGCTGGGCACCGGCCGCCGCGGCACCGGCCTCCGGCTCGCCGTGGAGCTGTTCGGCGCCGCCCGGGTCGAGGGCGTCGAGCTGCACCCGGCGAGCGTGGCGGCCTGCGCGACGGCGGTGCGCGACCTCGGCGACCGGGTCGGGGTGCAGGCCGGTGACGCGACCGCGCTGACCGCGGCGGACGCCTCCTACGACGCGGTGTTCGGCTACCACGTGCTGCACCACGCCCCGGCCTGGCGGGACGTCGTCCGGGAGGCGGCGCGCGTCCTGCGCCCCGGCGGGCGGCTGTACTCCTGCGAGATGACCGCACGGATCGTGGACAGCCGGCCGCTGCGCGCGGTCTCCCGGCACCCGACCGACGGCGACCGGCCCACCCCGGCCGGGCTCGCGGCCGTCTGCTCCGCCGCCGGGCTCACCGTCACCGGGCAGGAGACCCGGTTCGCGGGGTGCTGGACCGCCCTGGTGGCGACCAAGCCGTGAGCGCCGCCGGGCGGTCGGTCCCCGGCGTGCTGCGTGCGGCGGTGCAGCTGCTGCGCCGGCACGCGCGGGTGGCGTTCCTGACCTCGCTGGCGGCCACCCTGGTCAACACGGTGCCCGACGTGCTGCGCCAGGTGCTGGTGTGGGACGACCCGCGGGTGGCGGCCGCCGTCGCGGTCGACGTGCTGGGGTTCGCCACCGCGCTGGTCGCCCAGCTGTGGGTGACCGGCGCGCTGGCCGAGCTGCCCGCGACGGGGCGGTCGGCGCCGGCCGGCGCGCTGCGCCGGGGTACGGGTCTGGCCTGGCGCGCCGTCCGCACGTCCCCGGCGGCGGTGCTCGCCGGCGTCGTCTGCGGCGGGGCGGTGTCCGCGCTGCTGACCGTGCCGGCCTCGGTCGCCGCCCTGGGCCTGCACCGGGTGCTCGGCCCGCTGGACGCACCCGGCGTCGGGGCGTTCACCGTCGCCACCGTCAGCGACCTGGTGGCCAGCGCGGTGACGTTGCCGTTCCTGGCCCTGGTGCTGGTCCTCACCGCCGCCGGCGGCAGGTTGAGCGCGGCCCCGGCCGGGCAGTGACCGGCCATGGCCGGCGAATGGGACTACACCCGCACGAGCATCGGGACGCTGTCGATCTGGTTGGGCACCGGGGCGCTGTTCGCGCCCCGCGCGATCACCGGCGTCCTCGGGGTCGACGGCACCGCGGCGCAGACCGACCGCGCGCTGCCGCTGCTGGTCCGGCTGATCGCAGCCCGCAACATCGCGATGGGCGCCGCGCTGCTGGCCACCCCGACGCCGCAGGCGCGCCGCACCACCGAGGTGACGCTGCTGCTCACCCTGCTCGACGCCGCCGCCGTGCTGGTGGCCCGCCGCGGCGGGGACGTCGCACCGCGCAGCGCCGGCCTCTCGCTGGCCGTGCTGGCCACGACGGCGGTGGGCACGCTGCGCTGGCACCGGCGCTGACCGCTCAGCGACCGTCGAAGGTGGCCCTCCCCGGCCCGTCCCGCAGGAAGCTCGCGACCGCCCCGCGCAGGTCGGCGGTGGCGAACAGCGCGCCGGACACCGCCGGGGTGAGGTCGTCGGCGGCCCGCACCCCGTCCCGGACGGCGGTGGTCACCAGCCGCTTGGTCACCGCGTGGGCCAGCGTCGGGCCGGCGGCCAGGTCGCGGACGTAGCTCCGGACGGCCTCGGCGAAGCCCTCCTCGGGCAGCACCTCGGTGACCACGTCCCACCGCTCCAGGGTGGCCGCCGGGTACCGCTTCCCGGTGTAGACCAGCTCCTTGGCCCGCGCCGGGCCGGCGCGCTCGGCCAGCCGCTGCGGGCCGCCCATCGAGGGGGAGAGGCCGACGACCCGCTCCACCAGGCCGAAGGACGCCCGCTCGGTGGCCAGCAGCAGGTCGCAGGCCAGCGCGAGCTCGAACGCCGCGGTCAGGGTGAGGCCCTGGGCGGCGAACACGGTCGGGACCGGCAGGTCCTCGACCGCCTGGGTGATCCGCAGCAGCCGCCGCCAGAGCGCCGCGCCGTGCTGGGCGGCGTCCGCGCCCTCGGCGATGTCGGCGAACAGCGCGACGTCGACCCCGCCGGAGACCACCTTCCCGCGGGCCTCGACGAGCACCGCGCGGGCCCGGTCGGGCGCACCCGGGCCGGTCAGCCGACCCAGCTGGGCCACCACGTCCTCGAGCCCGGCGAACACCGCCTCGTCGAAGAGGTTGAGCGGCGGGTGGTCCAGCACGACCACGGCGACGTCCCCGTCGCGCTCGAGCCGGACGGGGGAGCGGTCACTGGTCATCTGGGCATCCTGCTCCTCCCGGACGACGGGCGAGGACCTCAGCCGTCGGCCTGCTCGTCGGCCGCGCGCTGCCGCTCGACCTCCGCCAGCACGGTCTTCCGCCCCTTCCCGAGCTCCCGCTCGGCCCGCTCGGCGCGGTCGAGCTGCGCCTCCCCGTGCATCGACCGCACCTTCTCGCGGGCCTCCGGCGCGGGGGCGTCGACCAGCTCGGCGGCGCGGCGCGCCTCCTGGGCCGCCGCGGTGTTGGGCACGTGCTGGGTGTCGCCCTGCCGCTTCTGGCGGTCGGTGGCCCGCTGCTCCTCCTCGCTCAGCAGCTGCCAGGCCGCGTCGGGCAGGTAGCGCTCCGTGCCGCCGTCGCCGCGGGCGTCGGTGCCGCCGTCGGCGGTGTGCCAGTCCTGCTTCGTCCACTCGGCGAGGTGCTGCTGGGACGCGGTGCGCTCGCCCTCGTGCCGGTAACCGCCGCCGGCCGCCTCGTACTCGTGGGTCAGCAGCTGGCTCTTCCGGGCGCTCCACTGACCGGGCCGGCCGCCCCGGTCCCCGGCCCGGATCTCGTCCTTGAGCCGGGCGCGCAGCTCCGGGTCGGTGTAGTCGTCCGCGTAGTCCGCCGCCGTCTTGCCGCTCATGCCGGTGCGCTACCCGCGCCGGCGGCCGCACACGCGCCCCGCCGCGCCCTAGAGGTCGCGGCGGAGGAAGGCCACCGCGGCCAGGCCCCACACCATGGCGGTCCACAGCGCGGCCCAGGCCAGGTAGGCCGGGGTGAGCGGGGCCTCGCTCAGGAACGGGAAGCCGTCGAAGGCCGGGCCCAGCTGGGTCAGCACCGACGGGTCCTGGAAGGCGTGCATGGCCCCGCGCCACAGCCCGTCGGTGGGCAGCAGCACCCGGGAGATCGTGCCCACCCGGGCCACCCCGTCGTTGCCCAGCGCCTCGCCGATGCCGCCGACCACGCCGGCGATCCAGGTGGCCCCGAACAGCCCCACCGCGACCACGCCGGAGGCCATCGGCGAGATGACGGTGGACAGCAGCAGCCCCAGCGTGAGCAGCACGACCGTCTGGGCGGCCAGCAGCGCCAGGGCGCCGGCCGGCTGCGGCGGCCAGTAGTCGACGGTCAGCCGGACGACGAGGCACAGCGACAGCCCGGCGACCACGACGAACCCGGCGCCGAACGCGACCAGCCCGAGCCACTTGCCCAGCAGCACCGTCGACCGGCGGACCGGCCGGGCGAGCACCGACAGCGCGATGCCGGACTCGACCTCGCCGGACAGCGTCGGCCCGGCGAGGAACGCCGTGCCGAGCGCGGCGATCAGGCTGAGCCCGAACATCACCAGGTTGAGCAGCTGGGAGGCGACCAGCCGCGCCTCACCGCTGGTCAGCGTGCCGAAGTCGCTGGTCGCGGTGAGCCGGGAGAACCCCCAGGCGCTGAGCCCGAGCAGGGCGAGGGTGAGCACCGCCAGCGCCCGCAGCACCCGCCGCCGGGCGGCCTCCCGCAGCGTGAGCCCGGCGATGGTGAGCACCACCCGGGCGGTCACCGGGGCTCCTCGGCGCCGGTGCGCAGGATGCCGAGCAGCCGTTCCTCCAGGCTGATCCGCCCGGGCTCGACCGCGTGCACCCGGACGCCGAGCGCGACCAGGTCGGCGACCAGGTCGGGCACCGCCGTCCCGTCGTCGTCGGCGGGCAGCGCGACGGTGACCCAGTCGCCGGCGGCGTCGACGACCCCCGCGGCGGCCAGCCGGTCCTGCGCCGCGGGCGGCACCGCGGTCAGCTCCAGCCGCACCTCGCGCTGCCCGAGCAGCTCGGCGAGGCTGCCGGCGGCCGCGACCCGGCCGCGGTCCAGGATCACCACCCGGTCGCAGACCCGCTCGACCTCCCCGATCAGGTGCGAGTTGAGCAGCACCGCCACCCCGCGGGCCTTGAGCGCGAGCACCAGGTCCCGGACGTCGACCCGGCCCAGCGGGTCCAGCGCGCTGGTCGGCTCGTCGAGGACGACGAACTCCGGCCGGGCGACGAGCGCGACGGCGAGGCCCAGCCGCTGCTGCATGCCCTTGGAGAACCCGCCCACCCGGTCACCGGCGCGCTCGGCCGCGTGCGCGGCCAGGCCCACCAGCGCCAGGCACTCCCGCTGCTCGGCCACCGGCACCCGGAGGCCGGCCAGCCGGACGTGCAGCGCCAGCACCTCGGTGGCGGTCAGCCACGGCTGGTAGCGGAACAGCTCGGGCAGGTAGCCGACCCGGACCCGCGCGCGGGGGTCACCGGCCGGGCGCCCGAGCAGCATGACCTCACCGGCGTCGGGGCGGACCAGGCCCAGCAGCATCTTGATGACGGTCGTCTTGCCGGCGCCGTTCGGGCCGAGCAGCCCCAGCACCTCGCCGCGGCCGACCTGGAAGGACACCCCGTCGACGGCCTGGTGCCGCCCGTACCGCTTGCGCAGCCCGGTGCACCAGACCGCCGCCGTCGGCGGCAGCCCGGCCACCAGGTCCGCTGCGGCGCGGACGTCGCCCTCGCCGAGGGTCGTGGGTTCGGTGGCCACGGTCAGCCGAGGTCCTCGGCGACCGCGAGCACCTCGTCCGGTCCGAGCGACCCGGCGACGACGGTGACCACGCCGTCGGAGACCCACAGCACGGCGGCGAGCGCCTGGTCCCGGGTCTCCAGCACGGTGGCCGGCACCCCGTCGACCTCGGCGGGGGTGGTGGTGACCCGGTCCTCGGGCACCGGCAGCGGCAGCGTCGACCCGTCGGCGGCGAAGGTGCGCAGCTGCGCCGCGACGTCGTCCGGCAGCCCGGGCAGGGAGAGCAGGTAGTCCCGCATCGTCTCGAACGGGACGCCGGCGGAGCTGTAGGCGGTCGGCGCCACGGCCCGGCCCACGACGAGCGCCGGGACCCCGGCGGACTGCTCCCAGATCGCAGCGACCCCGGGGCCGGCCACCAGGCGGACCTGGCTGCCGTCGAGCCCGGCCGGTGCCGGCGGCGCCGGCTCCCCGCTCGCGGCGGTGGCCTGCGCGGCCCGGTCGGCGTCGAAGGTGAACGTGGCGCTCAGCTCGCCGACCACCTGGTACTCGGGGTCGCCGGTGACCCCGCGGGGCAGCGTGTCCACCGCCGGGACGTCCAGCCCGCTCTGCGCCGCCGCGGCGGCCGCGTCGGCGGCCTGCTGCGGGCCGTCGCCGCCGGTGACCTCGAGGTCGCCGTAGGCGCTCAGGTCGGGGAGGGCGACCAGGTCCGCGGTGTCCAGGCCGATCGGCTGCACCTGCTCGGTGCGGAACACCTGCAGCCAGTCGTTGGCGGCCGCGGTGCCGGCGCCGGCCAGCACCACGGCGAAGGCCACTGCGGCGACGACCGGACGGCGGAGCACCGCCCGGGCCCGCCGGGCGCGGGCGGGCGCCCGGTCCGGGGAGCGGTCGGGGGTCGCCGCGGGGAGGGCGGCGGACAGCCGCTGCCAGGCGGCGGGCAGGTCGACGGTCGCCGGGCCGGCCGGCTGCAGGGCGCGGTCGACGACGGCGGCGTCCTGACGGGCGGCGGCCAGGCCGTCCAGGCAGACCGGGCAGCCGGCGACGTGGGCCCGGTCGGGCTCGGAGACGCCGGCCGGCTCGTCGAGCAGCCGGCGCAGCACGCCCTCAGTCGGATGACGCATGACGGATCAGCTCCTTGCGCAGGGCGGCCTCGGCACGACGGACGGTCGTGCCGATGCTGCCGGGGGACAGGTCGAGTGCCGCGGCCACCTCGGCGTAGCTCAGGCCGCTGTGCCGCAGCACGAGGGCCACGGCCTGGGTGCGGGGCAGCCCGGCGAGCGCGGCGCGCACCCGGCTGCGGTCCTCACGGGTCAGCACGGTCTCCGCGACGTCGGGTGCGACGACCTCCGCGGTCGCGGCGACGGTCTCCTCCCGGGACGCGCGCCGGCGCCCCGAGCGGATGAGGTTCAGCGCGGTGTGGGCCGCGGCGACCGACAGCCAGCCGGGCGCCTCACCGGCCGGGACGGCGGACCGCCCGAAGGCCAGGAAGACCTCCTGGGCGACGTCCTCGGCCTCGTCCCGGGAGCCGAGCACCCGGGCGGCCACCCCGACGACCCGCTGGTAGTCGCGGCGGAACACCTCGGCCAGGTCGGCCCGCACGGCGTCCTGCGTCGCCCGACCCCGCACCGCCACGACCGTCCTCCCCGCCCGCGCCGGTGCACGTCCGGTCACCGACCCGGGCCGTGGCAGCTCCATCGCGGCCGCGGCCGCGGGCCGTCCGTGCTGCAGGTCCATGTCCAGAGAGCACCGCCGCCGTCCCGGATGTGACACCCGGCGTCCACCGTCCTCCCCGACGACCTTGATCCGGCCGCCGGGAGGGCGCAGAGTCGGGGGTCCACCCCCGAACCCCGTGGAGCGCCGGATGCTCGAGTTCCTGATCGTCGTCGCGCTCGTCGGCCTCCTCCTCACCGGGGTCCTGGTCGGCACCGCGGTGCTGCTGCTGCGCCGGCTGCTGCGCAGCCGGCTGGTCCTCACCGCCACCGACCTGGTCACCGACGGCGTGCTCGCGGTCAGCGCGTGCCGCCCGCGGGCCACGCCGAACCGGGCCGCCGCGCTCCGGGCGCTGCGGGTGTCCCGGGCCCACCGGCTGCTCCGGGAGCGGGTCGCCCTCGCGCAGCGGGCCGGCGCGCACCTCGGTGACGTGCCCACCGTGCTGCCCCGGCTGGAGGCCGAGGGGCGCCGGCTCCGCGTCGCCCTGGGCCGGCTCGTCGGCTCGACGGCGGCCGCCCGGGAGCTCCTGGACCGGGCCGACCGGCACCTGGCCACGCTGGCCGACCTGACCGAGGTCGTCGACGCCGCGGCCGAGGCGCCCGCCGTCGACGACCTGCTCGCCCGGGACGCCGAGGAGGCCGCCCTCGGGCTGCGGCTGCACACCGCCGCCTACACCGAGCTCATGGGCCGGGAGCCGCAGGGCGCGGAGCCGGCCGACCGCCGGCCGGGACGCGCCGCCTCCTGACGGCAGCCCGGCCACGTCCTCAGCTCGGGGACGCGCTGGTCGGGCTCGTGCTCGCCGGCGTCGTGGTCGCCGGGGGCTCGCTGCTGGGCGCCGGGACTTCGGTGCTGGGCAGCGGGGGCTCGGTGCTGGGCGGCGGGGGCTCGCTGCTGGTGGGCGGCGGCGCGCTGGTCGTGGTGGGTGGTGCGCTGGTCGTCGGGGGTGCGCTCGTCGTGGGCGGCGGTGGGGGAGCGCTGGTCGTCGTCGCGGGGGGCGGTGCGCTGCTGCTGGGCGGGGGCGCGCTGGTCGTCGGCGGTGGCGGCGCGGCGCTCGTGGTGGGTGCGGCGGTGGTGCTCGGGGCTGCGCTGGTCGTCGGAGCGGCGCTGGTCGTCGGAGCGGCGCTCGTGGTGGGCGCGGCGGTGGTGCTGGGGGCGGCGCTCGTGGTCGGTGCTGCGCTCGTGCTCGGCGCGGTGCTGGTGCTCGGTGCGGCGCTGGTGCTCGGGGCAGCGCTGGTGCTCGGCGCGGCGCTCGTGCTCGGTGCTGCAGTGGTCGGCGCGGGGGGCGCGGGCGGCGCGGGGGGCGCGATCGCCGTCGGCGGGCGCTGGGGGGTGGCCTCGTCGCGGGGGGTGGCGGGGGTGGTCGCGGCCAGGACCGTCTCCTCGGGGCTCGGGGAGGTGGGCAGTCGGGAGAGCATCCCCGGGGCCTCGACGGGCAGCGCCGGGAGGTCCGCCGGGTCGCTGGTCCGCGTGGCGGCCCGGTCCTGCGCCAGGGCGGTCGCGGTGCCGCCGTCGTCGTCCTGGCTGAGGAGCACCTGCGGCAGCAGCCACGCACCGGCGAGGACGCCGAGGGCCAGGACGCCGGTCACCGCGACGCGCACGGTCCAGGGCACCTGGACCGGGCGCCCTGCTGCCGCGGTCCGCAGCCGCGCCAGGACACGGCGGCGGGCGGCGGCCGCCGGGGCGCTGAGCACTGCGCAGAGCACGGCGCCGGTGAGCAGGACGGCGGCGCCGACGAGCAGCGCGGTCGCGTAGCCGGTGGCGAAGGCGTCCCGCGCGCCGGCGGCGACGGCCGCGCCCTCGGGGCCCAGCCGGGCGGACACCCCGAGGGCCTGGGCGATGCCGGACTCCGCCCGGACGGCGTCCGGGGCGGACAGCCCGGACACCGCGCCGAGCACCTGGTCGCCGTAGCCGGTGAGCAGGACGCTCGCCGCGACCGCGCCACCGAGCGCGCCGCCCACCTCGCGGGTCACGTCGTTCACCGCCGCGGCGAGGGTGCGGCGGTCGGCCGGGAGCCCGTCGATGATGAGCGTGGTGCCCGGGGTCAGCGCCAGCCCGAAGCCGATGCCGAAGACGAACAGCGCCACCCCGAACTGCCACAGCGGCGCCCCGCCGTCCGCCTGCCAGGCCAGCAGGGCGAGGCCCACCGCCATCTGCGCCATGCCCCACGCCGCGACGGGCCGGGCGCCCAGGCGGCGCTGCAGCGCCGGTGCGGCCTGGGCGGTCGGGCCGATCCCCAGCGCCATCGGTGCCAGCCACAGCGCCGCCTGCAGCGGGGAGAGGCCGTGCACGTACTGCAGCCACTGCGGGGCCAGGAAGAACAGCCCGAACGCGGCGAAGAACTGCAGGAAGACCACGGCGCTGCCCGCCGACAGCCCGGGGGAGCGGAACAGCCGCACGTCCAGCATCGGGTGCGGGTTGCGCAGCTCGGCCAGCACGAACGCCACCAGCACCGCGACCCCGCCGGCCAGCGCGGTGACGGTGAGCCCGTCGGTCCAGCCGCGCTCGGGGCCCTCGATGACCCCGTAGACCACGCCGGCGAGGCCGACCAGCGCCAGCAGGCCGCCGACCGGGTCCAGCGACAGGTGCGGGTCCGCCGACGGCGGGACGACCGCGACGCACAACCCCAGGACGACGGCCGACAGCACCCCGAAGGCGATCTGGACGCTGCCCCACCAGGCGAACTCCAGCAGCACGCCGGCGATCAGCAGCCCGAGCAGCGCGCCCGCGCCGGAGACCGCGGCCCACACCCCGATCGCCGAGGACCGGCGTTCCAGCGGGTAGGCGTCGACCAGCACCGACAGGGTCGCCGGCATGACCGCCGCCGCCCCGGCCCCGGCCAGCGCCCGCAGCACGATCAGCTGGGTCGGGTCGGTGACCAGCCCCGAGGCGAGGCTGCACACGGCGAAGACGCCGAGCCCGAGCAGCAGCGCGCTGCGGCGGCCGTACTTGTCCGCGGCGATGCCCAGCGGCAGCAGCAGCGCGGCGAAGACCAGGGCGTAGACGTTCACCACCCAGGTCAGCTCGGTCTGCGAGGCCCCGGTCGAGCGGGCGAGCTCGGGCATGGCCAGCGCCAGCGACGAGCCGGCGCCGATCACCAGGGCCAGGGCTGCGCACATCACGGCCAGCAGCGCGCCGAGCCTCCGGTGCGTCGTCCGCTGGGGCATGCTGACTCCAGACGTTCGTCTCATACGCCCGTCTCAAGGGCAGGCACCAGCATGGAGGTCCGGTGACGCAGACCGCTACCCCTTCCCGGCTGCTGGACGCCGCGGAGGAGCTGCTGGCCCAGCACGGTCCGGCGGGCACCTCGGTGCGGGACGTGCTGCGGCTGGCCGGGGTCGCCAACGCCGCCGCGGTCGGCTACCACTTCGGCGGCAAGGCAGCGCTCGTCGCCGCGGTGGAGCGCCGGGTGGTCGACCAGGTGGTCGCCGACCGGGAGCGGTCCCTGCAGCCGCTGGTCGACGCCCCCGACGTCGAGGGGCTGGTGGACGGCTGGGTGCGGCCGATCGTGACCCTCCGGTGCGCGGGCCGGGGCCGGTACGCCGCCCGGGTGTTCACCCGGATCTTCGACCAGCCGCCGGCCCGGTGGGAGGCCAACGGCGCGGCCGCGATCCGCGCCATGGCCGGCCGGTACTGCGCCGTCCTGGCCCCGCTGCTGCCGCATCTGGACGCCGCCGAGCTGACCTGGCGCTGGCAGTCGGTCACCGCGACCACGGACTTCTACGCCATCGGCGCGCTCGACTTCGGTGCGCCCGACCCCGGCCCGGACGACGTCGAGCGGCACGTCCGCCGGCTCGTCGTCCCCGGCAGCGCCCTGCTCCGGGCCGCGGCGAGCTGACCGGCGCCTGGCCCGGTCACGGACGGCGTGCGCCGGTGACCAGGGCACCGGGACGGCGTCGCGACCACGCCAGGAGGCCGATGTAACCGACGTCGAGGACGAGGCAGAGCAGACCGAGCGTCAGGACGAACGCCGAGTGCTCGCCGATGCCGAAGACGATCGTGGGGGCGGCGGTGCCGATGCACTTCGCCACCGCGATGGTCATCGACTGCCCCCGTGGCCCCCGCCGCGCGAGGAACATCGCGATGAACAGCCCGGACATCAGCAGGTTCTGCAGGAACGCGGTGTACCGGGCGGCCTGCGCGTAGCCGAACTCGACGACGAAGGCCCACTGCACCGCGTAGGCGGCGGCGAAGAGCCCGATACAACCCGCGACGAACCAGCTCCGGGGGAGGGGACCCGGGAACTCGCTGCGGCCGTACCGGACGAAGGTGGCCACGATGAGGAGGTCGGCCAGCAACCACGCCAGGTTCACCGACGCCTGCAGGCCCGGTTCGGTGGCCAGCCCCCAGACCGAGTAGATCGACTCCCAGGCGAGGTTCAGCGCGAGGGCGGCCACGGGCAGCGCGTACGTCCGCTGCGTGAACCCGATGCGGATGGCCGCGACGTAGACGACGGTCCAGGCGATGCCGCTGAGTGCGGTGAGGAACGTGGTCATCGGTCCTCCCGGGCGCCGGTGCGCAGCTGCAGGACAGCGCCCAGGGTGGCAGCCGTCCGCCCGCAGCGGAGCACCTTCCCACCGGCTGGAGCGGCCGCGACAATCCAGCGGCGCCGGCCGCGCGAGCACCTCAGTCCGACGGGAGGGCCGGGTGGACGACGTCGTGTCGCTCGACACCCTGGCCGCCGTGGCCGGGGTGTCGCTGGTCGCCGCCCTCGTCGTCGGCCTGTTCCCGCGGCTCCCGGTGCCCCAGGTGGTGCTGCTGCTGGCCGGCGGGATCCTCATCGGCCCGGACGTGCTGGCCATCGGTGCAGCCCACGACGTGCGGGTGCTGGCCGACGTCGGTCTGGGCTTCGTGTTCCTGCTCGCCGGCTACGAGGTCGACCTGCGACTGGTGCGCGAGGACGCCGGCCGGCGCGCGGTGGTCTCCTGGGGGGTGTCCCTGCTGCTGGCGGCCGGCGTGGTCGGCGCGCTGGACGCCGCCGGGGTCGTCGAGGCGTACCTGCCGGTGTCCCTGGGGCTGACCACCACGGCGCTGGGCACCCTGCTCCCGGTCCTGCGGGACAAGGGGCTGCTGCGCGGTCCGCTGGGCCGCCACCTGCTGGCCACGGGGGCGGTCGGCGAGCTGTTCCCGGTGCTGGCGATCGCGGTGTTCCTGGGCACCCAGGGCCGGCTCGCCGCACTGGCCTCGCTGGCCGCGGTGGGGCTGCTCGCCGTCGTCCTGGCCCGGCTGCGGCGCGGGGTCAGCGGGGGCGGCCGGCTGGCCGGCGTGCTCGGGAGGGGGCAGGGCGAGACCGCACAGATCACCCTGCGCGGCACGATCCTGCTGCTCCTCACCCTGGTCGCGGTGACCGACCGCTTCCACCTCGACGCCGTGCTCGGCGCCTTCCTCGCCGGCATGGTGCTGCGGCGTTGGGTGGGGGACGCCGACCCGGTGCTGGAGTCGAAGCTCGACGCCATCGGCTACGGGTTCTTCGTCCCGCTGTTCTTCGTGTACTCGGGGATGGGCCTGGACCTGCACTCCATCGGGGAGGCCCCGCTGCGGCTGCTGCTGTTCCTCGTGCTGATGCTGCTCGTCCGGGGCGGCCCGGTCCTGCTGGTCTACCGCGGGGTGCTCCCCGCGCGCCAGCGGGGCCAGGTCGCACTCGTCGGCGCGACGGCGCTGCCCGTCCTGGTGGCGCTGGCCGAGATCGGTCTGCGCAGCGGCACGATGCTGCCGGAGAACGCCGCGGCCCTGGTCGGTGCCGGCGCGGTGACGGTGCTGCTGTTCCCCGCGCTGGCCGTGGCCCTGGACCGGCGGCCGCCGCGGTCAGCGGCTCACTCGGTCGCCGGTCCGGTGGGCACCCCGCCGCCCACCACGTAGGTCCGGGCGTTGGTGAACTCCAGCGCCCCGGCCGCGCCCAGCTCACGGCCGTAGCCGCTGCGCTTGGTCCCGCCGAAAGGCAGCCGCGGGTCGGAGGCGACCACGGCGTTGACGAACAGCGCGCCGGAGGTGATCCGCCGGCCGACCGCGAGCGCGTGCTCGGGGTCGGCGCTCCACACGCTGGCGCCCAGCCCGTACCGGGTGGCGTTCGCCGCCTGCACCGCCTCGTCGTCGTCGGCGACCGCGAGCACCGCCGCCACCGGGCCGAAGGTCTCCTCGGCCATCACCGGCATGTCCAGGGTGACGCCGGCCAGCACGGTCGGTGCGAAGAAGGCGCCGGGGCCCTCCAGCGGGCCACCGCCGGTGAGCACGGTCGCGCCGGCCTCCACCGAGGTGCGCACCTGCCGCAGCAGGCCCTCGCGCAGGTCGGCGCGGGCCAGCGGGCCGACCGCCGTCGCCTCGTCGCGCGGGTCGCCGACCCGCAGCGCGGTCACGGCCGCGGCGAAGCGGGCGGTGAACTCCTCGGCGACGTCCCGGTGCACCACGAAGCGCTTGGCCGCCAGGCAGCTCTGGCCGGAGTTGATGAACCGGCTGCGCACCGCGCCGGCCACGGCGAGCTCCACGTCGGCGTCGGCCAGCACGACGAACGGGTCGGAGCCGCCGAGCTCCAGCAGGCTCTTCTTCACCGCCCGGCCGGCCGCCGCGGCGACGGCCGCACCGGCCCGCTCGCTGCCGGTGAGGCTGACCGCGGCGACCCGGTCGTCCTCGATCAGCGCCCGGCTGACCTCCGGCACCTCGGCCTCGGCGACGACGATGCTGCGGAACACGTCCTCGGGCACGCCGGCGTCGCGGAGCACCCGCTCGATGGCCAGCGCGCAGCCGGTGACGTTGGGGGAGTGCTTGAGCACGGCGGTGTTGCCGGCCAGCAGGGTCGGCGCGGCGAACCGCAGCACCTGCCAGAACGGGAAGTTCCACGGCATGACGGCGAGGACGACGCCGAGCGGCTCATGACCCACCCAGCTGCGCTGACCGGCGCCGGTGTCGACCTGCTGCGGGGCGAGGAAGCCGGGCCCGTGCTCGGCGTAGTACTCGCACGCGGTGGCCGACTTCGCCACCTCGGCGCGGGCCTCGCCGATCGGCTTGCCCATCTCCGCCGTCATCAGCGCGGCGAGCTCGTCGGCCTCCTCCCGCAGCCGGTCTCCGACCGCGCTCACCAGCTCGTCGCGCTTGTTGACCGGGCGGGCCGCCCAGCCGGGTTGGGGGGGTTGCCCCGGGGCCAGCACCGCGCGGACGGCGTCGACGTCCGCCGCCGGGTAGGTGGCCAGCACCTGCCCGGTCGACGGGTCGACCGTGCTGACCTCAGGCATCGATCGTTTCGTACGTCTTCACGCTGCGCTCGGCCAGGTACGCCAGGATGTAACCGAACACGTTCTCCTGGAAGTGCGGCGTGGCCTTGTGGTCCTCGTAGGCCTGCGCGTCGGTGTACTGCTCGTAGAGGAAGAACGTCTCCGGGTCCTCGGGGTTGACCTGGGCCTGGTAGAAGACGTTGCCCGGCTCCGCGCGGGACAGCGGGGTCATCTTCCTGATCACCTCGGTGACCCGCTCGGCCTCCCCGGGCTTGGCCTTCCAGGTGGCTGCGACGACGAACGCCATGTCAGTGGTCCTTCCGTTGCGTGGGTGGGGCAGTGGGTATGCCGACTGTGTTGCGCAGGACGCCGATCGGGCCGGCCTCCATCTCGATGACGTCCCCGGGCTGGATCCAGCGGTCCAGCTCGAGCCCCGACCCGCCGGTGGCGGTGCCCGAGCCGAGCACCTCGCCGGGGAGCAGGGTCTGGTCCTGGGACGCGTAGGCGACCAGCGCGCCGAACGAGTGGTGCATGGCGGAGACGCGGTCACCGCCCCACCGCTCGCCGTTGACCCGGACCTCGAGCTCGAGGGTGTCCAGGTCGACCTCGTCGGGGGTGACGATGCACGGGCCCAGCACGTTGGACCCGTCCCACTCCTTGGCCTTGGCCGGGCCCATGCCGACCGGCAGCTCGCGGCGCTGCACGTCGCGGGCGGACATGTCGTTCCAGATCGTGAAGCCGAAGACGACGTCCAGCCAGTCCTCGGCGGGCACGTCCCGGGCGGCCCGGCCGATCACCACGGCCAGCTCCAGCTCGTGGTCGAGCTGGGCGCTGTAGGAGGGCCACGGCAGCACCGTGTCCGGGCCGGTGACCGTCGTCCCCATGCTGCGGTAGAAGACCGGCACCTCGTACCACTCGGCCGGGACCTCCCGCCCCAGGTTGCGGTAGGCGTTGAGCAGGTGCCCCTCGAAGGCGAGGAAGTCCCGGAACGAGCGGGGGACGAGCGGCGCGAGCAGCCGGGCGCCCGGCACGGGCCGCTCGGTGCCGGTCGGGGCGCCGGCCTCGATGAAGGCGACCATGTCGCCGTCGAAGCCGACGTCCAGGACGGTGTCGCCGTCCAGCCGGCCCACGCGCGGGGGGCCGGCCGGCGGCTCGTAGGTGACGAACCTCAACGGGCTAGATCGTGGTGATCGGTCGGGACTGCAGCAGGTACAGGTCACCGGCGGCGTCGAAGGCCCACTCGATGTCCTGCGGCTGCCCGTGCAGGCCGGCGAGCGTGGAGCCCATCTGCGCCAGCGCGACGCACTCGGCGTCGCTGAGCACGCGCTCGGCGTCGACGATCTTGGACCTCTTCACGTCACCGGCGCGGGAGAGCGTGTAGTTGTCCGGGGTGGTCTCGCCGGAGACGACGGCCTCGCCGAGCCCGCGGGCCGCCTCGACGACCATCCGGTCCTTGCGGCCGTGCACCGGGTCGACGGTGAACATGACGCCGGACTTCTGGCTGTCCACCATCTGCTGCACGACGACGGCCATGGCGACGTCCTCCAGCGAGCCCTTCTCCTGCCGGTAGAACACCGCGCGGTCGGTGAAGAAGGACAGCCAGCACTCGACGACGTAGTGCAGCACCGCCTCGAGGCCCTCGGTGTTGAGGAAGGTCTCCTGCTGGCCGGCGTAGCTGGCACCCGCCGAGTCCTCGGCGCACGCCGAGGACCGGACGGCGACCAGCCCGGTGAGCTTCGCGTACTCGGCCTCGATCAGCTCGCGCGGCGGCTGTGCGGCCGCGACGAGCGCCCGGGCGGTCTCGACGTCCTTGGCCCGCATCGCCTCGCGCAGGGCCTCGGAGTCGACCGCGGCCTCGAACGCCGCCGAGGTGATGACGAACCCCGGTGGGACGGGCAGCCCCTCGGCGGTCATGGTGGCGAGGCTGGCGCCCTTGCCGCCGGTGAGCTCCACCTGCTGGCAGCGGGGGTCGGCGAACGGCAGCACCAGCGGGGCATCCGTCGGCACGGTGGTCTCCTCGGTCGGGGTGGGGAGGGTGGCGGTCATCAGAGGGCACCGACCGGGGCCGGCGCCGGGACGTCGCTGAGGATCTCGACGCGGCCGGTGGAGCCGTTGACCCGTACGCGGTCGCCGGTCTTGATCCGGCGGGTCGCGTCGGAGGTGCCGACGACGGCGGGGATGCCGAACTCGCGGGAGACGACGGCGGGGTGCGAGGCCATGCCGCCGGCGTCGGTGACCAGGCCGGAGATCTTGGTGAACAGCACGACCCAGGACGGGCTGGTCATCCGGCAGACGATGATCTCGTCGCGCTGCACCTCGCCGAACTGCTCGGCCGACAGCACCACGCGGGCGGTGCCCTCGATGATGCCGGCCGAGGCGGGCAGGCCCGGGATCTCGGCGTCGTGCGAGGGCGCCGGCCGGTTCAGCTTCTCCGGGAACGCCCACAGCGACCAGTACGGGAAGCCGACCTGGGACTCGGTGGCCGTGCCGATCCAGTCCCGCGGCCGCACCTCGTAGGCGTCCTCGCGGGCGTCCCGGCGGTCGCCGACGAGCTCCTGGGCGTCGAAGGAGTTGCTGCCGGCCATCAGCCGGCGCAGCTCGTTGTACTTCAGGTACATGACGTCCTCGGCGTCGTCGAGCCGGCCCTCCTCGACCAGCTTGCGGCCGATCGCCACGAGCACCAGCCGCACCCGGGCGTTGGTGCCCTGGTCGATGTAGAAGTGGTGGTCGGGGGTCAGCGGGTTCATCCGCAGGCTCAGCTCGAGCGCCCGGGCCAGCTCGTCGCGCGCCGGGCCCTCCTCGACGCCCTCGAAGACCTCCGCCTTGGCCTTCGCCAGGTCGTCGGCGACGGCCTGCAGCTCGGCGGGGTAGTCGTAGTCGCTCTCCAGGTAGCCGCGGATCGCCTCGACGATCGGCGCCGGGTCCTCCCGCCAGGTCCGGAAGGAGAACTCGTGGGCGTACATCGACTTGTAGCCGAAGGTCTGCTGGTAGGGCTCGATGTGCTCGGCGAGGAACGCTCGGCCGGCGTCGGTGCCCTCCAGGGCGCGGATCACGTCGCCGGCGGTGGCCTTCTCGAAGGCCCGGGCGACCTCGCCCTGCTCCTTCGCCACCAGCTCCTTGATCTTCCAGAGCTCCTCGATGGAGTCCCAGTTGCGGTTCTCCGTCGAGCTCTGCAGCCGGCCCATCAGCGCGGAGTGGTCACCCTCGCCCTTCGCGGCGGCGACGGCGGCGTTGAGCGCGAGGGTGGAGGAGAACTGGGCGAAGTTGAGCACCCAGTGGATCTGCCAGTGCCGGTCGTGCATGTCGATCGCGTCCTCGAGCAGGATCGCGAGCTCGACCAGGCTGGCGGCGTCGTGTTCGTAGGTGTCGAAGCGGACGAAGTTGCGCTCCATCTCCGGGCGCAGCCGGTCGCGCCACCAGACGAGGAAGTGCTCGGCGTAGTACGGCAGCGTCCAGCCCATGTAGGCGCCGAGCTCGGCCGGGTCGCCGGCGTCCAGCGGCACCCGCGGGGTGTACCGGGCGCCGTACTCCGAGGCCTCCGCCGACAGCCCCGGGGTCGCCGGGATGGCCGCGGTGTACACGTAGCCGTTGACGACCTTGGAGATCCAGTCGGAGGCGAACGGCGTGCCGAAGCGCCGGAACATGTAGTCGCACTTGAGCCACCAGCCGCCGATGTCGGCGTACATGGGCGAGATCGGGTTGGGGATGTGCAGGTCGTCGTGCACCCAGAAGAGCTCGCGCTGGCCCTCCTCCCACTGCACCGGGAAGTCGTCGTCCCCGTGGAAGGTCGCCAGGACTGTGTCGTCGACGCTGTCGTCGCTCATGCCCACTCCGTCGTGAGTCGGTGTCTGGTGCCGTGCCGGCGCGGTCACCGGCGGCCGTTGCCGGCCCGCGCGGCGAACAATCGATAATCAAGCAGATGGGTGTGACGCGCGTCAACCCTCTGTGGTGACGCAGGTCGCAGGACGCTCGCCGGGCCCCGGCCGGGCGGGGTAGCGGCTTGACAGCGTCCGGATCCGGAGGGCTCACTATCGATGAGCGCGCCGTCCCAGCGCCGGCGATCGATGAGAGGGGCCCGCATGGCATCGGCGCCGCAGCGTCCCGTCCTGCTCCGCGAGGAGATCAAGGAGCGCATCGTCGAGCGGATCCTCGACGGCACGTACGGGCCGGGCGAGCGGATCGTGGAGAGCGCGGTGGCCGCGGAGTTCGGCGTGAGCCAGGCGCCGGTCCGGGAGGCGCTGCGCGACCTGGAGGCCATGCGCTTCGTCGAGAGCCAGCCGCACCGCGGCGCGCGGGTGCGCGAGGTGAGCACCGAGGAGCTCGTGCAGATCTACCCGGTGCGGGCGGCGCTGGAGGAGGTCGCCGGCCGGGAGGCGGCGCCGCGGATCACCGACGAGCAGCTCGGGCTGCTGGCCGAGGAGCTGGCCGGCATGCGCCGGGCCGCCGACGCCGGCGACCTGCACGCGCTGATGGTCCACGACACCCGCTTCCACGAGGTCATCGTCGAGGCCGCCGGCAACCAGGTGCTGCTCGACGTCTGGCGCTCCCTGCGGGTGGAGGCCCGCAGCCTGGTCAGCGCGCTCAAGAGCCACTCCGACCTGCACTCGATCGCGGAGCTGCACCGGCCGGTGCTGCAGGCCGTGCAGTTCCGCGACCCCGACTTCCTCGGCCGGGAGATGCGCGCCCACATCGAGTTCTTCGGCGCCTCGGTCATCTCCCACCTCCGCCGGGACGCCGTCGCGGTCCCTCACGCCACGGAGGGCTCCACCCCGAGGTAGCGGCGCTGGGCGTCGGGGTCGGCGAGCAGCTCGGCCGACGTGGTCTCCAGCGCGACCTCGCCGTGCACCATCACCAGCAGCCGGTCGGCCACCGCCGTGGCCATGCCGAGGTTCTGCTCGACCAGCAGCAGGGTGAGCCCCTCGGCGACCAGCGTCCGGCAGGTCTCGGTCAGCTGCTCCACGATCGTCGGCGCCAGCCCCTCCGACGGCTCGTCCATCAGCAGCAGCTTGGGGTTGGTCAGCAGCGCCCGGCCGATCGCGAGCATCTGCTGCTCGCCACCGGACAGCATCGCCGCGCTCACCTTCCGCCGCTCGGCCAGCCGCGGGTACAGGTCGTAGACGGCGTCGACGTCCCACTGCCCGCGGCCGACGAGCGAGCGGCTGAGCATCCGCAGGTGCTCGTCGGTGGTCAGCGAGGGGAAGATCCGCCGGCCCTGCGGGACGTAGGCGATGCCCCGGCGGCAGATGTCGTAGGACGGCCGGCCGAGGATCTCCTCGCCGTCCAGTCGGATCGACCCGCGGGCGCGCGGTGGCGTGATGCCCATGATCGCCTTGCACAGGGTCGACTTCCCCATGCCGTTGCGGCCGACGATGCCGGTCGAGCGCTGCCCGACGGAGGCCGACAGCGCGTGCAGCACGTGCGCGCTGCCGTAGTGGGCGTCGAGGCCGGAGATCTCCAGCACCTGCTCAGACATGGGCCTTCCCCAGGTAGAGGTCGTGGACGCGCTGGTCGGCCCGGATCTCGGCCGGTGTGCCCTCGACGATCACGACCCCGTCGTGCATCATCGTCACCCGCTCGGCCACGGTCAGGGCCACGTCCATGTCGTGCTCGATCAGCAGCAGGGTCACGTCCCGGTCCAGGGAGAGCAGGAGCGCGGTCAGCAGCTGCCGCTCGGACCGGGAGAGCCCCGCCGCCGGTTCGTCCAGCAGCAGCATCCGCGGCTCGGCGACCAGCGCCAGGCCGATCTCCAGCTGCCGCTGCTCCCCGTGCGACAGGTCGCCGGCGAGGGTGTCCAGCCGGTCGGTCATGCCGACGCTGGCCGCCGTCGCGCGGGCGCGCTCCCGCGCCGTCCGGTCGCGTGCGCTGCGCAGCAACCGGAACCGGCCGCCGTCGACGCCCACGGCGGCCAGGTAGAGGTTGTCCTCGACGGTGAGCCCGGTGAGCAGCCGCGAGGTCTGGAACGTCCGGGACAGGCCGGCGCGGGTGCGCTGCCGGGCACCCAGCCGGGTGGCCTCCGCGCCGAACAGCTCGATGCTGCCCGAGGTGGGGGTGTCCGCCCCGGCGATCAGGTTGAACAGCGTGGACTTGCCCGCGCCGTTGGGGCCCAGCACCGCCCGGCGCTCGCCGGGGGCGATGTCCAGGTCGACGTCGCGGACGGCGACCACGCCGCCGAAGCGCCGGGTCACCCCCCGCACGCGCAGCACCGGCTCGGGGTGGACGGCGTCGGTCACAGGGCGCTCCTCGAGGACACCGGGACGGGGGCGGCGGGCGCGCTCGGGACGGTCGGCGCCGGCGGCGGACCGGCCAGGTGCCGGCGGATCCAGGTGCCCGCGCTGCCGAGCAGGCCGACCACGCCGCCGGGGGAGACCAGCACGATGACCAGGAAGACCACGCCCAGCCAGGTGGTGAAGCGGTCGGTCCACCCGCGCAGGTAGGTGTCGCAGAGCGTGTAGAGCAACGCCCCGACCCAGGCCCCCTCGAGCCGGTTGAGCCCGCCGATGACGGCGGTGGTGAGCACCAGGATGGCTATGCCCAGCGAGATCGAGCCGGCCGACATGCGGGTGTTCGACCACGCCGAGAGGACCCCGGCGGCGCCGGCGACCGGTGCGGCGAGCGTGAAGCCGAGCGTGCGGTGCAGCCGGACGTTGTAGCCCAGCGCGGCCATCCGGACCGGGTCGTCGCGGACGCCCTGCAGCGCCAGCCCGAACGCCGTCCGGGAGACGTGCCGGAGGCCCAGGAAGACCAGCACCGACACGGCCAGCAGGAAGTAGTACATCCGGGCCGGGTCCTGCACCGGGTCGCCGATCAGGTCCGGCGGCGGGACGCCGTTGATGCCCTCGTGCGCCCCGAAGGTGGGCACTGCGGCGAAGTAGAAGTACGTCACCTGGGCGAACGCCAGGGTGATGATCAGGAAGTAGATGCCCTGGCTGCCGCTGGCCACGGCGCCGAAGAGCAGGCCGACGGCGGTGGCGGCGAGGATCCCGGCCAGCGCGGCCGCCCAGGGGTTCCACCCCGCCTCGACGGAGAGCTTGGCGGCGATCAGCCCGGCCACGCCGAACAGCGCCGTCTGGGCCAGCGACACCATGCCGCCGTAGCCGGACAGGAAGGTCAGGCTGACCGCCACGATCCCGAGCCACAGCGAGGTCAGGCCGACCTGGCTGGTGACGAAGGTGGAGAACAGCAGCGGTACCAGGGCGACCAGCAGGAGCAGGGCCGCGAGCACGCCGCGGGTGCCGAGGGTCAGCCATCGGTCCATCGCGCGGGTCATCGCGCCTTCCCGAAGAGTCCGGTCGGCCGCACCGCGAGGATCGCGGCGAGCAGCACGAAGGTGAGCAGGGCGGAGAGATTGGCGTACTCGGCCGGCAGGTACGCGCTGGCGTACTGGTCGACCAGGCCCAGCAGCAGGGCGCCGATGGCGGCGCCGCCGAGGCTGCCCATGCCGCCGACGATGACCACGACGAGGGCGCTGACCAGGAACGACTGGTCCTGGCCGGGCGCCAGCGAGAGCGCGGTGCCGGCGAAGGCGCCGCCCAGGCCGGCCAGCGCGGAGCCGACGAAGAACGCGCCGGCGAACACCAGCTGGACGTTCACCCCGAGCGCCGAGGTCATCTGCGTGTCGTCGACGCCGGCGCGCACCACCATCCCCACCCGGGTGCGGGTGTAGACCAGCCAGAACAGCACGCCCACGAGCAGGGCGGCCACCAGCATCGCGATGCGGAAGGTCGGGTAGGAGAGGTCGTAGACACCGAGGGGCAGCGGCTGGGCCAGGGACTCCGGCGGCGCGATGGCCGTCGGGGTCGCCCCGAAGTAGGCGAGCATCTGGTCGGCCAGGATCAGCGAGACCGCGATGGTGATCAGCGCCTGGCGCAGGTCCTGCCCCTGGTTCCAGCGCAGGAAGAGCTGGTGCATGACCAGCCCGACGCCGCCGCTGACGAGCATCGCCAGCGCCGCGGCCAGCCACCAGGACATGCCGGCGTCCTGCACCAGGGTCAGCGCCACGTACCCGCCGAGCAGGAACAGCGCGCCGTGGGCCAGGTTGGTGACCCGCAGCAGGCCGAAGATCAGCGTCAGCCCGCTGGCGCTGATGAAGTACAGACCGGCGAGGGTGAGCCCGTTGAGCGTGATGAGGATGAACGTCGGGACGTTGCCCGTGCTCCCCAGGCCCTTCTCGAAGGCCTGCCACAGCACCCCGAGGAGTCCGAGGACGCCGATCACCACCGCGGCGGTCGCGGCCACCGGGAGGTGCGGTCGGGGTGCCGAGCGGCGCACCGCTGTCGTCTGTGTGGCCATGCAACGCACCGAGCCCTTCGCGCCCTTGCGGGGGAACCGATAATCGATTAGGCATGTGACCACATGACCTGGATCACGTCAAGGAGCTGAAGTGAGTCCTCCGACCGTCGTCCTCGTGGGCACCCTGGACACCAAGGGCGACGAGTACGCGTTCCTGCGCGCACGGCTGCACCAGGCCGGCGTCGCCACCCTGCTGGTGGACGTCGGCACGCAGGGGCCGCCGCGCACCTCGCCCGACGTGCCGCGGGAGGAGGTGGCCGCCGCGGGCGGGTTCGACCTCGCCGACCTGACCGACCGGGGGGCCGCCGTGGCGGCCATGTGCGCGGCCGCGCCGCTGGTGGTCCGCCGGCTCTTCGACGAGGGCCGCTGCCAGGGGGTGCTGGCCGCCGGCGGGTCGGGCAACACCGCCATCGCGACCGCGGCCATGCGGGCGCTGCCGGTGGGGGTGCCCAAGCTGGTGGTCTCCACGATGGCCTCCGGCGACACCGCGGCCTACGTCGACGTCAGCGACGTGACGATGATGCCGGCCGTCACCGACGTCGCCGGGCTCAACTCGGTCTCCGCGCGCATCCTCGCCAACGCCGCGGCCGCGGTGGCCGGCATGGTCAGCGCGCCGCCGGTCGAGCTGGACTCGTCCCGCCCGGTCGTCGCGGCGACGATGTTCGGCGTCACCACCGCGGCGGTCACCACCGCGCGGCAGGAGCTGGAGCGCCGCGGCTACGAGGTGCTCGTCTTCCACGCGACCGGCACCGGCGGGCGCAGCATGGAGAGCCTGGTCGAGTCCGGGTTCGTCACCGGCGTGCTGGACCTGACGACGACGGAGCTCGCCGACGACCTGGTCGGCGGGGTGCTGTCGGCCGGGCCGCATCGGCTGGAGGCGGCCGGCCGGGCAGGCGTGCCGCAGGTCGTCTCGCTCGGTGCGCTGGACATGGTCAACTTCGGCCCGCGCGCGTCGGTGCCCGACCGGTTCGCCGACCGGCAGCTCTACGTGCACAACCCGAGCATCACGCTGATGCGCACCACGTTGGAGGAGTGCGCCGAGCTCGGCCGCCGGGTGGGTGCCAAGCTCAGCGCGGCCACCGGGCCGGTCGCGCTCTTCGTCCCGCTGCGGGGCGTCTCGGCGATCTCCGGCGAGGGTGGCCCGTTCGCCGACCCGGAGGCCGACGCCGCGCTGCTGGCCGGGCTGCGCGAGACGCTCGCGCCGTCGGTCGAGGTGCACGAGGTCGACACGGACGTGAACGACCCCGCGTTCGCCGTGGCCATGGCGGCGCGGCTCGACGAGTTCCTGGGAGGCGCACGATGAACGGTGAGCAGGCGCGGCAGCGGCTGCGGGAGACCCGCGCGGCCGGCGGCACGATCGTCGGGGCCGGCGCGGGCACCGGGCTGTCCGCGAAGTGCGCGGAGGCCGGTGGCGCCGACCTGATCATCATCTACAACTCCGGCCGCTACCGGATGGCCGGCTGCGGCTCCCTCGCCGGACTGATGCCCTACGGCGACGCCAACGCGATCGTGCTGGACATGGCCGCGGAGGTGTTGCCGGTGGTCCGGGAGACCCCGGTGCTCGCCGGGGTCTGCGGCACCGACCCCTTCCGGCTGATGGACCGGTTCCTGCGCCAGGTCGAGGACACCGGCTTCGCCGGGGTGCAGAACTTCCCGACGGTCGGGCTCATCGACGGGGTCTTCCGGGCCAACCTCGAGGAGACCGGGATGAGCTACGCGCAGGAGGTCGAGATGATCGGCCTGGCCGCCGAGCGCGGGCTGCTCACCGCGCCGTACGTGTTCGACGTCGCCTCCACCGAGGCCATGACCCGGGCCGGGGCCGACGTGCTGGTCCCGCACATGGGGCTGACCACGAAGGGCAGCATCGGGGCGCAGACCGCGCGGACGCTCGACGACTGCGTGGCGCTGGTCCAGGAGATGCACGACGCGGCGGTGGCGATCAACCCCGACGTCATCGTGCTGTGCCACGGCGGGCCGATCGCCGAGCCGGACGACGCGCAGTACGTCCTGGAGCGCACCCGCGGGGTGGTCGGCTTCTTCGGCGCCTCCAGCATGGAGCGCCTGCCGACCGAGGTGGCGATCACCGAGAACATGCGGCGGTTCAAGCAGGTCCGCACCGCTCCTTGACGGGCGGTCCGCGTCACCGTAGCTTCCTCATCGATCATCGATGATCCAGACGGTGATGCGGACCTCCCGGTGTCCGGCGGAGTGACCCCGGGGGCACCGGGATCATGGGCGGGGGCGCGCGCACGTGCGCCCCTCGACCCGCCAGAACTGGAGGTGGCCATGTCCGGCCCCGACGCCCTCACCCGCAGCGTGCTCGCCGACCAGGTCAAGGAGCGGCTGCTGGAGGCGATCCTCGACGGGTCGTACCCGCCCGACTCGCGCATCGTCGAGACCGCCGTGGCCAAGGAGCTCGGCACCAGCCAGGCGCCCGTCCGCGAGGCGCTGCGCGGCCTTGAGGCGCTGGGCATCGTCGAGATCACCCCGTTCCGCGGGGCGCGGGTGCGCCGGCTGGACGTCGCCGAGCTGCTCGAGGCCTACGTCGTCCGCTCGGCGATCGAGGTCCTGGGCGCGCGGCTGGCGGTGGCCCGGCTGACCGACGACGACGTCGCGGCGATCGCCCGGATCGGCGAAGACATGCGCCGCGTGGCCGACGCCGCCGACGGCCGCGCGCTGGCCATCGTGGACGCCAGCTTCCACGAGAAGATCATGTCCCTGTCGGGCAACAGCACCCTGCTGCGCGTCTGGCGCTCGCTGGAGCCGATGTCGCGCACCTACATCACCCTGGTCGGACCCAACTCCGACCCGCAGTGGACCTGCGGTCTGCACGACCCGATCCTCGAGGGCATCCACCGCCGGGACGCCGACGCGGTCGTGGCGGCGATCGAGCGCCACTTCGACCAGGTGCGCGAACGGCTGGCCGGCTCGCTGGCCGGCGTCGCCGAGCAGCAGGACTCCGCAGCGCAGCCGGCCACCGGGACCTCCTGACCCGGCCGCCCCACCACCTGGGCAGAGACCCCTGCCCGGCCCACCCCGATGACGAGGGAGACCACGTGAGGACCATCCAGCACTGGATCGACGGCGCGGAGACGAGGGGGGACTCGACCCGCGCGGGCGCCGTGTTCGACCCGTCCACCGGGGAGCAGCAGGCCGAGGTCCTGCTCGCCGAGTCCTCCGACGTGGACCGGGTGGTGGCCGCCGCGGCGGCCGCGTTCGAGGAGTGGTCGCAGTCCTCGCTGTCCCGGCGGACCGGGATCCTGTTCGCCTTCCGGGAGATCGTGAACCGGCGCAAGGACGAGATCGCCGCCGCCATCACCGACGAGCACGGCAAGGTGCTCTCCGACGCGGCCGGTGAGGTCCAGCGGGGCCTCGAGGTCGTCGAGTTCGCCTGCGGCATCCCCCAGCTGCTCAAGGGCGAGTACTCCGACCAGGTCTCCACCGGGGTGGACAGCTACAGCTTCCGCCAGCCGCTGGGCGTGGTCGCCGGCATCACGCCGTTCAACTTCCCGGCGATGGTGCCGATGTGGATGTTCCCGGTGGCGATCGCCTGCGGGAACACCTTCGTGCTCAAGCCGAGCGAGCGGGACCCGTCGGCGTCGGTGCTGCTGGCGCAGATGTGGGCCGAGGCCGGCCTGCCCGCCGGCGTCTTCAACGTCCTGCACGGGGACAAGGTCGCCGTCGACGGGCTGCTGGACCACCCCGACGTCGCCGCGGTCTCCTTCGTCGGGTCCACGCCGATCGCCCAGTACGTGCACGAGCGGGGCACCCGGGCCGGCAAGCGCGTGCAGGCCCTGGGCGGGGCGAAGAACCACGCCATCGTGCTGCCCGACGCCGACCTCGAGTTCGCCGCCGACCACCTGGCCGCCGCCGCCTACGGCTCGGCGGGGGAGCGGTGCATGGCCATCTCGGCGACCGTGGCCGTCGGCTCGGTGGGGGACGAGCTCATCGACGTCTTGGACCGGCGCAGCCGCGCGGTCCGCGTCGGGCCCGGCCGGGAGCCGGGCAGCGACATGGGCCCGGTGGTCACCCAGGCCTCCCGGGACCGGATCGTCTCCCTGATCACCTCGGGGGAGGAGAGCGGGGCGAAGGTCGTCGTCGACGGCCGGGACCTCGTCGTCCCCGGGCACGAGAAGGGCTTCTTCGTCGGACCCACGCTGGTCGACCAGGTGGACCCGGGCATGGAGGTCTACCGCGAGGAGATCTTCGGCCCGGTGCTGGCGGTGCTCCGCGCCGGCACGGTCGACGACGCCATCGACCTCATCAACGCCAACCCCTACGGCAACGGCACGGCCATCTTCACCTCGCACGGCGGCGCGGCGCGGAAGTTCGCCCGCGGCGTCAAGGTTGGGATGATCGGGGTCAACGTGCCGGTGCCGGTGCCGATGGCCTACCACTCCTTCGGCGGCTGGAAGAACTCGCTGTTCGGCGAGCACCACGTGCACGGGCCCGACGGCGTCCGGTTCTACACGCGGGCGAAGGTGGTCACCCAGCGGTGGCCGGAGCTCGAGCGGGACGCCTCCTTCGACATGCCGACGGCGCGCTGACCCGGGTCGTCCCGACCGCTCCTGCGCCGTTCGACCGACGGCGGGCCCCTGGGCCCGCCGTCCCTCGGCGTGCGCGCGTTCCGCCCCTGGTCAGGGCTCCGTGGAGGGGTCGGCAGGCCTCCGGAGACGTTTCGGCAACGGCCTGCCCGCGACCCCTTGACGGCCGCAAAATGTGATCTCTACCATCCGCGTTGATCGTCAATCGATTATCGGTTGAGTTGATGGGAGCGGCTCCTGCCGTTCCCCAGCCAGGGAGCAGGAGAGTCAATGAGGAACTCCAGGAGCCGGCTGAGCGGAGCGGGGAGGCTCGCGGCGGTCACGACCGTCGCGGTGCTCGGCCTCGTCGCATGCGGCGGGAGCAGCGGGGGCGGCAATGATGCGGCCGACACCGGGTCGGAGACCGCCGCCGCGCCGGCCGACGCCCCCGAGGGCGCCATCAAGATCGGTGTGCTGACCACCTGCGGCGGTCCGTTCGCCACGTTCGAGGCGCAGTCGCTGTCCGGCGCCAAGTACGCCCTGATCAAGGAGGCCGGCGGCAAGGCCGACGGCACCGACCCGCAGGACCAGGTGACCGGTGCGACCGTCGGGGACACCCCGGTCGCGGTGAGCTACGGCTGCTCGGACGCCACGCCGGACAAGGCCGTGGCCGAGGCGCGCCGCCTCGTCGAGCAGGTGGGCGTGCAGATCCTGCTCGGCCCGCTGTCCGGTGACGAGGGCGTCGCCGTCGCGGAGTACGCCAAGAGCCAGCCCGACGTCACGTTCGTCAACGGCACCTCCGGTGCGCAGTCCACGACGCTGCAGGTGAAGGCACCCAACTTCTTCCGCTTCGGTGGGGACGGCGCGCAGTGGCTGGCCGGTCTGGGCACCTACGCCTACAAGGAGAAGGGCTGGCGCAAGGTCGCCATCCTCGGCGAGGACTACTCCTTCCCGTACACCCAGGCGGCCGGCTTCGTCAGCGAGTTCACCTCGCTCGGCGGTGAGGTGACGGCGCGCAGCTGGGTGCCGCTCACGCAGACCGACTGGTCGTCCCCGGTGGCGCAGCTGCCCCGCGACGTCGACGGCGTGCTGCTGCTGACCGGTGGGACGAACACCATCGCGGCGGAGAAGGCGTTCATCCAGATCGGCAAGAAGCCCGGCGACTTCCTGCTCGGCGGCGCGGTCGTCATGGACCCGACGTCCTTCACCGTGGGTGACCAGCTCGACGGGCTCGTCGGTGCCTCGCCGGTGCCGGTGGGCAGTGACGAGGCGGCCTGGCAGGAGTACCTCGACGGGTTCGCCGGGGAGTTCCCGGACGTCGACGCGCAGAGCCTGTTCACCGCGCTCTACTACGACGGCATGCAGGCGATCCTCGAGGCGCTGGAGCAGACCGGCGGCACGCTCGACGACCCGGCCGCGTTCCAGCAGGCCCTCGGCGCGCTGGCACCGACGTTCCCGCGCGGTGCGGTCACCCTGGACGAGAACCGCAACTCGGTGCAGCCGAACTACGTCGTCCAGATCGTCTCGGACGGCGGGGAGCTGACGTTCAAGCTGATCTCGACGATCGACGACGTCGACCAGACCTTCGGCGGTCTGTTCGGCCCGGACTCGCCGGACCCGAGCCGCGACGAGCCGGAGAAGGCCACCGGCAACCCGCCGCCGTGGGCGAACGACTGACCGGCTGACCCATCCCCGTCGGCACGGTGCGCGCACAGCGCACCGTGCCGACGGGCACGTGCACCCCCAGGAGGAACGATGACCGAGCTGGCTGACCTGCACACGACGGACGAGACCGGGGCCTCCGTCCCGCCCCTCCTGCGGATGGCCCGGGAGACCCCGACCCGGCTGTGGAACGACTCGGCGACCCCCGCCGAGCTGTCGGCCGCGATCGGCTGGGGGGCGGTGGGCGCCACCTGCAACCCGGTCATCGCCCTGGCCGCCCTGCGCAGTGACCTGCCCCGCTGGCGGCAGCGGATCCGGGCGTACGCCGAGGAGCACCCGACCGCGTCGGAGTCCGACATCGGTTGGGCGATGGTGCAGGAGCTCTCGGTCGAGGCGGCCGCGCTGCTGGCCGACGCGTTCGCCGAGCACCGCGGGCGCAACGGCCGGCTGTCGGTGCAGACCGACCCGCGGCTCTACCGCGACGCCGACGCGCTGGTCGCGCAGTCGGTCGCCTTCGACGCGCTCGCCCCCAACGTCATCGTGAAGATCCCGGCCACCGAGACCGGCATCCGGGCGATGGAGGAGGCCACCTACCGCGGCGTCAGCATCAACGCGACCGTCTCCTTCACCGTCCCGCAGGCGGTCGCGGTGGCCGAGGCGATCGAGCGGGGGCTGCAGCGGCGGGAGGCCGAGGGTCACGACGTCAGCGCGATGGGCCCGGTCTGCACGATCATGGTCGGCCGCCTCGACGACTGGCTGAAGGCGGTGGCCAAGCGGGACGTCGTGACCGTCGACCCCGGCGTCCTGGAGTGGGCCGGTGTCGCGGTGTTCAAGCGGGCGTACCAGGTGTTCGGGGAGCGCGGCTTCCGGACCCGGCTGCTGTCGGCGGCCTTCCGCAACCACATGCACTGGAGCCAGCTCGTCGGCGGCGACGTGGTCATCTCGCCGCCGTTCGAGTGGCAGGTCCGGCTCAACGCCAGCGGGATCGAGCCGCTCTCCCGGATCGACGAGCCGGTGGCCGCTGACGTCCTGGAGACGCTGTACACGCGGTTCCCGGAGTTCCGGCGGGCCTACGACACCGACGGCATGACGCCGGCCGAGTTCCAGGACTTCGGCGCCACCCGCAAGACGCTGCGCCAGTTCCTGGCCGCGGACGCCGAGCTGGAGGCGCTGGTCCGCGACGTGCTGCTGCCGGACCCGGAGAAGTAGCGGGTCTGATCAGCTGACCTACGAGCCCAGGCGCTCGTAGGTCAGCTGCAGGTCGTCCTCCCACGGGCCGCCGTCGCGGGACATGGTGCCCCGGGCGTCGAGCCGGGTGCCGTTGCCGGCGACGGTGAGCACCATGCGCTGGGCGAACCCCGCCTCGTCGCGGTGCCACGACACCTCGCCGTCGCCGACCTCGACGGTGTACCGGCGGGAGACCTCGCGCTCGTCGAAGTAGACCATCGTGACGGTTCCGGCGGCGTCGTCCGAGCCGATCACCGCCACGGCGCTGGGGACCTCCGGCTCGTCGATCTCCGAGCGCATCAGCACGAAGGCGCCGCCCTCGTGCCACGCGAACGAGGTGCGGCCGTGGAAGGTCGTGCCCGGGACCATCGGGTGGGTCCCGGTCGTGCGCCACTCGCCGAGCAACGGGGCCAGCGGTGCGAGTGCGGGGTTGGGTCGCTGCGCCTCCGCGCCGATCGGTGTCGTCATCCCCGGGATGCTCGCAGGCCCGGCCCCTCTAAGGTCAGCTGCCGGCCACGGACGGCGGAACTCGTCGGGCTACGCCGTCGAAGCGCCATCGGGGGGATCGACGGTTCCCGGTGGCTGGCGGCTCGCGCGCGGTGCGATGGCACCTGCACGCCAGGCCCGGGCTCGGGTCAGGACGTCGTGGACGAGCTCGGTCTTGGCGTCGGCGTAGTCGTTCATGTCGTCCCACTGCTGCTCGGCCAGCGTCCGTTTCGTCGCGGCGTAGAGCTCGCGGTCCGCCGCGTCCACGCGCAGCCAGTCCCGCAGGTCGAGGTAGTCCCGCACCTCCTGCCGGCCGGGCTCGTACACGTGCACGTGGACGTCGCGGGTGGGCGTCCGCACCATCCGGTGCCCCGGCTCGCGCACCCGGAGCAGGAAGCCCGCCGACTCCAGCGCGGGTACGTACGCCGCCTCGTCGTCCACGTCGGCGACGGTGAGCAGCACGTCGATGATCGGCTTCGCGGCCAGACCGGGCACCGAGGTGGACCCGATGTGCTCGACGCCCACGACGTCCCCCGTCAGGGCTCGGCGGAGGCGCTCAGCGATCTCACGGAAGCGCGTGGGCCACCGCGCGTCGTAGTCCACCACCGAGATCTGGGCAGGCTCGCGACCGCCGATCAGCACCCTGTCCAGGTAGGCGGCGCGCTCCTCGTCCACCTGTCGAGCGTCCCATCGCGGGATCGCGCAGGTTGCTCCGACCAGGACCTCGTCGGCCGCAGATGCCGTCACGGCACGCTAACTTCGGCGCACCCGAAGGGGAGGAGAGCGCCGTGGGCAAGGTGGTCATGTACGGCTCGGTGTCGGTGGACGGGTTCGTCGCGGACGAGGACGACCAGCCCGGACCGCTGTTCGACTGGTTGACCAGCGGTGACGTCCCGCTGGACGGGAGCGGCGCACTGAAGGTCTCCCAGACGTCCTACGACCACACCCGGCCGTACTGGGACTCGATCGGGGTGACCGTCACCGGCCGACACGTCTTCGACATGACGGACGGCTGGGACGGGACGCCCCCGAGCGGGATCGACCACGTGGTCGTCGTGACGCACCGGCCGGCGCCCGAGGGCTGGGACCCCGAGGCGCCGTTCCACTTCGTCGCCGGCGTGGAGGCGGCCGTGGCCAGGGCGCAGGAGCTCGCGGGCGACCGTGTGGTCGAGGTCGCCGCGGGCGACGTCGGTGGCCAGGCGCTCGCCGCGGGCCTGGTCGACGAGGTGCGCATGGACGTCGTGCCGGTCGTGCTCGGGTCCGGCAAGCGCTACTTCGGGTCGGTCGACGCGCAGCACCTGTTGGAGGACCCCGACGTGGTGCTGCAGGGCAACCGGGTGCTCCACCTGCGCTATCGAGTCAGCCGTTGACCTGAGCCGGCTCGAAAGCTCGGCTCAGGAGCCGTGGAGGGACGAGGCACGGCCGACCTCAACGGCCCGTCCGTCTCCATGCGGCCCGTCGAGGAACAGGTCTGCGCTCGGCGCCGGCGTTCTGGAGTCCACCGTGGGGCTACCGTTCGTCCACTTCGCCGTCGGGCAGCCTGCACACAGGAGAACGAGACGATGGACGCAAGCGAGCGGGTCAGCTGGGCGGACTGCCCCAACTGCGGCGGCCTCGTGGCCGTCAGCTGGCGTGACGGGGACGCCATCGCGGTCGACTGCGTGGGTGGCTGCCGATTGCGGCTGGAACGCGGCCGGATCTCCGCCGTCATCCGAGACCCTGCCGGCGTGCTCGGTGATGCCGAGCAGATGGCCTCCCTCCTGGAGGACGCGGTCGTCGAAGCGTCGGAGGCCTACGGGCTGAGCGACTTCCGGGTGGCCGCCGGTCTCGTGGCCGACACGTGGGCGGACATCCTGCGTGAGGAGGGACGGTCACTCCGGCTCACCGCGCTGGCCACCGCTGCTGTCCGAGAGGTCGGCGCCCGACTGCACCGTCAACAGATCTCGGTCCGGCCGCGGAACTCCCGCAACGCCTCGACGGACATCCGCGTCCTCGTCGTCGACGATCATCCGTTGGCCCGGGTGAGGCTGACCGAGATGCTCGCCGGTGAAGCCGACATCAGCGTCGTCGGCGAGTGCGGACTCGGCTCGCAGGTCGTCGAGGCCGCTGCCCGCCTGCGTCCGCACATCGTGTGCCTGGACCGGTCGATGCCGGCTGAGGATGCCCTCGCCGCGACACGCGCTCTCCGGGCGGCTGATCCCGGGGTACGGATCGTCCTGGTGAGCAGCGGCGGTGAGGCACGGCTCGACGTCGCGCTCGCCGGCGCTGACGCACTCGTGCCGACGGACGCCGGTCGGCATGCGCTGCTCCGCTGCCTCCGCACGGTCGCCAGCAGGGGCACGGAATGCCCCTACTGCCTGTGAACGACGATCCCGACGCGACGCGCAACTCTCCGCAGACAGCGACACCGGGTCCCGGAGCGGCTCACCGGTGGACAGCGGCGGCAGAGCCCGATCGGCTGCCGGACCCACGCTCCTGAGGCGGGTCGTCCGCGGACGGGGGAGTGCCGCGAACACCTCGGGGCACCCAGAGCTACAGGGAGAGCATGAGCACCCCGGAGCCGCGCTCGGACGGCGAGCTGCTGCGGGCGGTGGCTGATCGTGACCGCGGGGCGCTGCGGGAGCTCTACGACCGGCACGCGTCCTGGCTCCGGGCGCGGCTGGCCCGGCGGTGCAGTGACCGGGAGGTGGTCGAGGAGGTCCTGCAGGACACGTTCCTCGCCGTCTGGCGCGATCCGAAGGGCTACCGCGGCACCGGCGACGTGCCGGCCTGGCTCTGGGGCATCGGAATCCGTCGCCTCCTGAGCGCCGTTCGCCCGCGTCGTCCGCTGCCCCTCCGGCTGCTGGTGGCACCGCCGGCCCCGTCGGCCGAGGACGTCGTCCTGCTGGGCGTGGAGCACGGGGACCTCGCGGCCGCCGTCGACGGGCTCTCCCCGGAGCTGCGCGCCGTCGTCCGGGCCTGCGTGCTCGACGGCCTGACCAGCCGCGAGGCGGGGCGGCTGCTCGGCCTGCCGGCCGGCACGGTGCGCACCCGGATGTCGCGCGCACGCACCCAACTGCACGAGGCCCTCACCCGGGAGGCGTGGACATGACCTGGCACCTGGAACCCGTCCTGATCGACCACTACCTCGGCGGCCGGCTGCACGAGGCTCGCGCCAGCTCGGTGGAGACCCACCTGATGACGTGCGCCGACTGCCGTGGGCAGGTCGCGGCAGCCGACCGCACTCCAGCCCAGGTGCACGAACGCAGCTGGGCCGCCGTGGCCGCGGCCGTCGACGAGGAGCCCGCCGGGGCGGTGGAACGCGCGCTCGGGCGGTGGCTGCGGCCCGACGTCGTCCGGCTGGTCGCCGCCGCACCCGTCATGCGGCGGGCCTGGTGGTCTGCCGGCGCGCTGCTGCTCGTCACCGCGCTCGTCGCCGCCCAGCTGGGTGGCACGGGGTACGGGACGTTGCTGTTCGTCGTCACCGCGCCGCTGGTACCGCTGGCCGGGGTCGCGCTGGCGTACGCCGGCAGCGACGACCTGGTGGGCGAGGTCGCCGTGACCACGCCCTACTCACGGTTCCGCCTGCTCCTGCTCCGCACCGGAGCGGTGGTGACGGCGACGCTCCCGGTGATCGCGGTGCTGGCGGCAGCGTTGCCGGTCGACGCCCGGCTCGCCACCGTCTGGCTGGCCCCCACCGCCGCGCTCTGCGCCACGACCTTGCTGCTGTCGGCCCGCTGGAGCACCCGCCGCGTCGCTGCCGTCCTCGGGCTGGCGTGGCTCAGCGCCTCGTGGCTGACGCTCCGGCCGCCGCGCGCCGCGCCAGCCGTGGCGGAGCTCCTCGACCAGTCGGCCCTGTTCCGGCCCGCCGGTCAGCTGGCGTTCGGGCTGGTCGCGGCGCTCGCCCTCGCCGTCGCCGTCATCCGCCGGGCGTCGTTCGAGGACAGGAGGACGGCATGACCACGATCTCGCTGCGGGAGGTGGGGAAGCGGTTCCGCTCCTCCGTGGCCCTCGCTGACGTCTCCGTGGACATCGGGCCCGGGGTCACCGGTCTGCTGGGGCCCAACGGGGCAGGGAAGACCACCCTGCTGCGGATCGTGAGCACCGCCCTCGGCCAGGACTCCGGCACCGTCCGGGTGTTCGGCCAGGACCCCGGCGACCCCGCCGGCCGGCTGGAGATCCGCCGGAGCCTGGGCTACCTGCCGCAGGACCCCTCGACCTACCGCACCTTCACCGCGTTCGCGTTCGTCGACTACGTCGCCGTGCTCAAGGAGATGACCGACCGCCGGGCCCGCCACGAGGAGGTGCGGCGGGTGCTCGACGTGGTCGGCCTGGGCGACCGCGCGCACCAGCGCATCCGCGCGCTCTCCGGTGGCATGCGCCGGCGCCTCGGACTGGCCCAGGCGCTGCTCGGCCGGCCGCGGCTCCTGGTGCTCGACGAGCCCACCGTCGGCCTGGACCCCGAGCAGCGGCTGCGCTTCCGGGAGATCCTGGGCGGCCTCGCCCCCGAGACGACCGTGCTGCTCTCCACCCACCTCACCGAGGACGTCACCGCACTGTGCCCCCGGGTCGTCGTCCTGGACCGCGGCCGCGTGCGGTTCGACGGGCCGACCGCCGAGCTCGCCGCGCTCGCCGGCGGCCGGGTCTGGGACGCCGCCGAGCCCGCCGTCGGAGCCGCCGTCACCTGGCGGACGCCGGAGGGTCGCTACCGCAACGTCGGCGACCCACCGCCGGGCGCCGCCCTCGTCGACGCGGGACCCGAGCACGGGTACCTCCTGCTCACCGGCGGCTCGGCACGGGACGGGGTCGGGTCGTGACGACGACGGGGGCGACCGCGCGCCCGACGGCCGTCGAGCCCCGCACCGTGGCCGGGCTGGCACGCCTCGAGATGCGCTACACGTCCCGCAGCCCGCTCCTGTGGCTCGGCGCCGTGGTCACCGCCCTGCTGTCGTGGCAGCCCCTCCTCGACGGCACGGCCGAGCCGGCGACGGCACCGGAGGACCCCAGCTTCCGGTTGGACCTGGCCCTCGGCCCGCTCGCCCTGGCCGCGTCCGTCGTGGCCGACTGGGCAGCCCTGCGGGAACGTCCCACGACGACGGAGGAGCTCTTCGGGACGACGTCCGCGCGCCGGTGGGAGCGGACGGCCGGCCTGCTCGGTGCCGCCGCCGTCCCGGCGCTCCTCGCCGCCGTGGTCACCGGGGTCCGGTTCGTCCTGCTGCTCCGGACCGACGGCGTGCCGATCGGGGCCGGCCCGTGGACGGCGACGCTCGCGCCCACCCCGGTCGAGGCGCTCGGTGGGCCGCTGGCGGTCGGCTGCGTCTTCGTCGCCGGTGTCGCCTTCGCGCGTGTGGTCCGGTCCAGGACGCTCGGCGCGGTCGTCGGCTTCCTGGGCTACGCCCTGCCCTTCGTCGTCCCGGCGCTCTGGGTCAGCGCACCGTTCGCGTTCTTCGCCGTCTCCCGGACGGCGGCGTCCGCGACCGACCTGGGCCCCGCGGTCTCCCCGGGCGAGGAAGGCCGGTGGAGCGCGATCTACCCGCCAGGGGACTTCGCCACCAGCTACGTCGCGATCGACAGGGACCTCGGGCTGTACGCCGCGCACCTGGTCGCCGTCGGGGGGATCGCGCTCGCCCTCGCCGGGCTCGCTCTGGTCCGCAGTGGTCAGGACAGCCGATCGCGGGCCATCCTCCTCGGCGGGGTGGCAATGGCGGTCGCGGGGATCGTGACCCAGCTGCTCCTCCACGAGGGCGCGAGGCAGTGGCTGGGACCGGTGTGAGCGGTGGGCACGGCCCGGGCTGGCCGTTGCTGCTGGCGGCCGGCCTGCCCACCGTCCCCTGGGCGACGGTGCTGACGACGGTCGGCCTGGCCGCCGGCCTGAGCCTGCTGCTCCCCGTCCTCCCCGCACCGGCGGACGGGTTGCTGCCACCGCTCGCTGTCGTCGTGGTGGCCTGCGGGTGCGCCGCTGCGGCCGACGACGCGACCGCCGCGGTCACCGAGGCCGTCCCGGTGACGGTGCGCCGCCGACTGCTGGCGCGGGTGCTGCTGGTGGTGCCGCTGTCGGCGCTGGGGGCGGTCGGGGTCGCGCTCGGGTCCGCGTGGGCGGGAGCGACCCCCGGCGCCGGCCTGGCGGGACTGTGGGCCGGCACGGGTGCGCTGGGCCTGGCGTCCGGTGCTGCTGTCCGGAGGGTGGCGGACCTGCCCGCCGTGGCTGCGGCTGCGGTCCTCGCCGGGGGTGGGCTGGTCGTGGTCACGACCGTGCCTCCGGAGGTCCTCGAGGTGGCTGCCTGGGACTCGGTTTCCGAGCGGACCGCGCTGGCCCTGGTCGTCGCAGTCGCCGTGCTCAGCCGGGTCACCCGGGACCCGGCTACCCGCCGGACCTAGGTCCCTTCGATCGGGTGGCTGCCGCGCCCGTCCCGAGACCGCCTCGGCCTCCGAAGGGTTGAGGAACCCGTCGGCCCGCAGGCTGGGTGCCTTGCCCACATGTCATGTTCTGGGTCCGGCTGCGCGGAGGCTTGAGCGGCTTGGCCGATCGGTCGAGGCACGGCGGGTCAGCAGGGCTTGTGCAGCTCTGGTGTCCTCGAGCGGCCCACCATGGGACCCGCCGACCCATCTCCCCTCGTTCATCGACTTTGGGGGAAGAACGGGCGGAGAGGGGCTGGCGGCTTGAAGGCTCTCCAGGACCCCTCAGCCATCCCGAGCCGGTCGGCCAGCAACCACGGCACGGCAGGGTTGTAACCGAGGCCCAGGTGACTACCACGAACCTCTACGTTCTCCCGACGAGCCCGGGACTCGTACCTGCATGACGACCACGGCACGATGCCGTCCGACCGGCTGTACACCGACGTCGCAGGCACGCGAAGTGAGCCGCGCTCGGCCCAGGGCCGAGGCAAGGCGTCGACCCCGCGGGGTAGGCGAGGGCCGCGGTCCACCATGCCCGAGGCGCTCCGCATCCACGGGGCCTGCCGCGTCACTGGGCTGCCCAGCGTGACGATTCCGCGGACGCTGGCCGGCGCGGCCCTGGCCAACTCCTGGGCGTACAGCCCCCCGAGACTCCACCCGACCAGGCTGACTCGCCGTCCCGAGCTCCGGTGCAACCGGTCAAGGCGCGAGCGCAGTTCCTCTACGACCCGCCCGGTGGGACCGCGGTTCCTGCCGAGGCTCCACGCGGACACGTCATGTCCGAGAGCTCGCAGAGCGGTGCGGAGAGGCATCGTGGCGGCATCGCCGGTCAACCATCCCGGCAGCACCAGCACGGCGTGGCCGTCACCGCGGCGCGCTGTCGTGAGCATCGGCCACACCGCCGCGAGGGCGGCGACGTCCAACGCGGCTCGCGGCGGTTCAGTCGCGAGCCGGGCCAGGGAGCGGACGCGCGTGGTCGTGAGCACCTGGCCAGCATCCCCTGGCTGGCAGCAGTCGCGCCTCACGTGAGGCCCTCGCTGACAGGAGCTCGCGGCGTCGCCCGCGTCCGCGTGCACTCGCTCCGTCCCCGGAGCCGCCCTCCGGGCGAGCCACCGGTGTCTCCGAGCGGCCCACTATGGGGCAGCTTGAGTACAACCGCAGACTTAGGGCGCGGCCTCAGCTGCCCGGCGTGGGGGCTTGGCCCTGGCAGGCTTGCCGTCATGAAGCGCGCCGGGGTGAACCCCCGGGATCGGGAAACGGCCGCAGGCCCGGCCGCCAGCCTCCGGACACCTTGGGGACACCCGTGGCTTCGCGGCTGTGTTAGGTGGGCAGACTCGCTCTAGGCTGAGAGCATGACGGACCGAGTGCTACGGGTAGTCGCGCTCGCGTCTGTCGCGGGCGGGGTTGCGATCGTTGTCGTCGTTTTGGCCGCTGTTGGAGCGGCGGACGAGTGGTCGACGCAGGCAGTCGTCTCGGTCGTGTCAGTAGCGGTGGGCGCGATCGCCGCTGCCCTGACGCTGTCGCAGTCCGTTGGCCAGAGCAGGGAAGCGCAGCGCCAGAGCCTGAAGAGCGACGCAAGACGTGACTACCTGTTGAAGGCGCAAGCTCGAGACATCCTGACCCTGTTGCAATTTGAAGCAACGGTTAATGGCCCGGAGCATCCGGCGGAACCTACGGCTGCTGCTAAATCAAATATCCATGGCCTTATGACGATCCGCGACCGCCTGCTCGCGCAAGGGTCAGTGGAAGAAGCTGAAGAGTTGGACGAGCAGTTGCGCGCAACCTTGTCTGCACTCCCGGCGTGGCTCGTGTGGAAATCGGCGGAGGGACTCGACTTCCTCGCCGAGCGCAAGCAGTGAGCCCGAAGAACAAGCAACCACCACCGGAACCGAAGACTCCTCTCTGGAAGACGTTCCTGGCTGGGCTGGCTGTGGTTGCCACTGCGCTGGGTGGGGGTGCAGGCGCAGCTGCCGTGATCGATGCGTTCCAAGGACCCAAGCCGACCCCGCAGGTTTGTACGGACTACTGGGAGACCATCGGTGACCTCAAAGAGGACGGTTTTGCTGCCTTCGAACTACTTCGCGACGCCGAGCTTGAGGAACGCTGCGGGGACGCTGGAGATGTAGCGGATGGGTGGAACTAGGGCCACCTCTGCACCGAAATTCTAAGCTGCTTGGTACGCGGCGACTCCCCTTGGATACGGGCGCGGAGTCGCTGCGCATGCGTAAACCCAGCACGCTCGACTGGACATGCGCCACGACCTGCTAGCTCCGCTTCCTCCAGGCGGACGCGAGTCTTCGGAATAGGGGCAGTCCCCGGCTTTGCGGCCAGGGCTTCGAGGGGTTGGGCATGGTGTCCCCAAGCGGCCGGCGCGTTCAGGCGGTCGTCGCAACACCCCTGTGAGCGCGAGGTGTTGTGGTGGTTTCGGAGTGGCGGCAGTCGCGATCAGCACTCCCATCAACTGGGCCGGTGGACGTCGAGGGCATCAAGGCGTTGATCACGGAGGTCTTGGCAACCCTCTCCGCCTGGAGCGGGTCACCTGGAGGAGAGCCGTGAACGGCTCCGGCAGTACCGGGAGACACCCGAACACGATTTGGACTACCTGCGGCTGCGGGTCACTCCCCGCACATCCGACGCTCTAGACGTCGCGATCGATGTCTATGAGGCGCAGGGCGTGGTCAACGTCTTCATCGGCGACTTCCTGCCGATCGAACTGACAGCGCCGATCAACATCAACAGCGAACCGCCAGGACCTTCCATGGACGTGATCCGAGCAGCCCTGTCGAGGCCACCACCGGTCTTGTTGACGGCAAACAAGCCGCACCGCCTTGGTCCTGAGCCTGATGTGTCGCTGTCCCTGATGCCGCCCGGTGCCCCAGAGCGGCCCTCTACCGGGCACTTGGTGCCGGCGGCCCAGCAGGCACTATGCGGCTGTGCAACGAGTCGACGTCGGGGTTTTCCCTGTTGCGCCCGATCGCTGGGTCGCGGTGATCGAGACTCCCAACGGGCCGTTCTCGACCGAAGCGCCTAGCCCGCTGCGAGTCGAGGCCGAAGCTCGCCTGGCCGTCGTGCACGTCCTCGGGTGGAGTGAGTTCGAGCTGACTTTGGTCGACGACCTTGGTGACCCGTGGTCTCCCGCTGCGGCGGATGCGCAGGCCGTACGGCTACTCGCCCCATAGCGGCCCACTCTGGGTCACCTTGCCCAACGCTCCAGCAGGTCGACATCCGAGGGCTCGCGCGGCTCAAGGCACGATGCGGTCATGTCTCAGTCGGTCCCAGCAGAGTCCCTCGGCGACCAGGTGCCCTTTCACAGTGAGCGAGCCTTCCAAGTTTGGCGCTACGACGTCGGGCATGGGCTCTTGCTGCTTCGCAGCGTGAAAGGCGGCCAGCACTCCTTTCGGATCGACGTGCTGTTCTCCGACACGAAGACCATCAATCTGCCGACATCGTTCGTTGGCCTTCGAATTCACCTCGGGGCGGACGGCAGTTACCTCCTCAGTGGAGACGGCTGGACAGGTGAGGTCCGGGCAGCCAGCGTCGCCGACCGCGAAGATAACGGCGAGTACTTCGAGGAGGGCCCTTCGAAAATGCCTTCCTTCGACGGAACGCCTAGGGCCTAGCTGTCTCCTAGGCCGCCCCATGAGACGCCGCGGCGAGTCGCCCTGAGCGGCCCACTATGGGATAGCCCGTCAACAGCCAGGCGGGTCATCCCCTGTCTAGGCGTTGGCGAACGTCGGGGGCGGCAGTCTGGCGTCAGCCTTAGGGTTGTACGTGAATCTGACCGAGTATGTCGGCGAGCGCGTCGGGCATCGATGTCATGGCCTGGTGCGATGACGGGAGCCGGCGTTTGTGGTCGGCGGCAGCGGCCATCTGCTCTTGAGCGGCGGGGGGAATGGCCTGGTCCTTCTCGCAGATGATGTAGGTCGTGGGGTGGCCACGGTCAGGCGCGGTGCTGGGGGCGGTTGCGCTGGAGATCGACTGAGGCAGGAGCCGACGCAGGTTGGCGTAGGCGCGCTGCTCGTCGACGTCGGCGCACAGCGTCTGCCGGAGCAGCGCCAGATCGTCGGTGGTCCTGAGCGTTCCGTCGTCGTGCGGTGACATCCATGTCGGCGGCGGCCCCGCCCCGAGCAATTCCATCGCCGACTGCCCCCGCTGCGGCCAGAACGCGGCGAGGTAGACGCTGTGGGCGACCGCGGGATGATCGGCGAGCTCGGTGATCGCCATCCCGCCACCGGAATGACCCACCAGGACGACGGGTTCCCCGACGCGGTCCACGGTCTGCTTCACCGCCTCAGCGTCGGCTGCTAGATCGCCTAGTGCTGCCGGATCGGTCCCCGCGCTTGGCAGCTGCTCTATCACCTCGACGCGATGTCCGGCCCTCCTCAGCCGGTCGGCGACCTCACTCCAGTACCAGCCCCCGACGAAACCGCCGTGCACGAGTACGAAGGTCGTCATAGCCCGAGTGTGATGCCCCCACTCGCAGCAGAACAGAGCGGACGGGCCCTGGTCTCGATGGCCCGGCTTGACGCCCGCAGGGATCGCCGCTGATGCCGTACGAGGAAGACCTGCGCTGACCCGTCCCATAGGCCGCCTTCCGGGCGAGACCGGCATCGGTGTCCCCGAGCGGCCCGCTCAGGGACGGCCCTCTTTCGAGGTGCTGACCTGACACGGGCGTGGTGTCCAGCCTCTTGTGGCATGCAAGCTGCGCGTATGAGGCCGGGGCTCAAGTTCGCTCGTCGGAGCAGGCGGGATCAGCGCGGTCTGTCCCTTGCCTGGCTGACCTGCGTGCTGGCTCTAGGGGTAGTCGGCTGGCTGAGGATCGGTGCATCACAGACCCCAGAGTGGCTCGTCGTGATGTGGCCGCTCTGTTGGGTCGCGGTCTTTTCGCTGTACGTCCTCTTGGTCCGGCGAGATGAGCCGCCGGACGGCTGGTGACGGGGTTCCGCTGCGACCTCCGTGTGACCCTGAGCGGCCCACTCGGAAGCAACCCGCTACGTAGGCGTCGCAGCGCCAGCGACCTTGCGGTCAACGCGACGAACCACCAAGATCACGAGGCCGTCCGGCGAGGCGAGACGCCGGGCGACTGACGCACACGGGCAGCGAGTCGCCGGAAGACCGTTGCAAGGCTGAGATGCGCTGGACAGGAGGGAGGCTATGAGGTCGCGGTGGCATTCGCTTGGTTCGACAAAATGAAGAGCGACTTGGTGAGAGAAGATCCCAACTATCCCTCGGTCAGGACACGATATCGCGCGTCCCTGCTGGCCACATGCCTGGGACTCGCCGTGACGATAGGACCTTGGATCGACACCGGCCTGCCTTTGGCTGACCGGGCGATTTATTCGACTGCTGGCCTGGTTGTGTTTCTCATTGCCTTCTGGTCTTGGCGCTTGTTCAAGAAGGCGTTGGCTAGACAGCAGTGACGCCCTCAAAGGTTGGCGGTAGATCGAGCATGGGAAAGGGGGGCGGCGGGAAGATGGGTCGGGCCGCGAGTTTGTTGGGGTCGATCGTAGGCGTGCTCTTGGTCGTGGCCGGATTGATTGTTGGGGTCGAATGGTGGTACATCACTCTCGGCGTGATTGCCATCCTCGCGTTCTCGATATCTATCACTGTCGCTCGTCGTCGCGGGTCGCAATAAGCCCAACTGTCAGGCGCGCCCGCAGTCATGGCGGGCCTGGCTATGTCCCCAAAGCCACCCTCTGGGCGGAACGGGCGTTGCTGTCCCTGAGCAGCCGGCGGTTTCAAGCGGTCGTCGCAACGACTGGCTTTTCGGGGTCGGACAGTAGCCGCTGCATGGCTTGCGCTGGGGTGATGAACCCGAGGGTCTGGCGGGGTCTGCCATTGAGTTCAGCAGCGACGGCCTCGAGGTCCTCAGCGCTGTGAACGGAGAGGTCGGTGCCCTTCGGAAAATATTGGCGCAGCAGGCCGTTGGTGTTCTCGTTGCTGCCGCGTTGCCAGGGCGAGTGCGGATCGCAGAAGTAGATCGCCATGTCAGTAGCCAGCGTGATGGCCTGGTGTTGAGCCAGCTCGGTGCCCTGGTCCCAGGTCAATGAGCGACGCAGCTGCTCGGGCAGGGTCGTGATCGCTGCGACCAACCGGTCGCGGACGGTCTGGGCGCCGTGCCCGTCGGGCAGGTGCACCAGCAGGCAGAAGCGAGTCGTGGCGTTCGACCAGGGTGGCGATCCCCGACCGGCAGTGCTGGCCCAGGATCAGGTCGCCCTCCCAGTGGCCGGGCACCGCCCGGTCGGCGGCTTCAGCCGGCCGTTCGCTGATCGACACCATGCCGGAGATCTTCGCCGTGGTCGGGCTAGAGAACCCGTGGGGCCGGCGCCAGGCCCGACCGGTGCGCAGATGCCGGTGCAGCTCGGTGCGCAGCTGGCCGCGGCCCTGCACGAACAGCGCCTGATAGATGGTCTCGTGGCTCACCCGCATCGCCGCCTCGTCGCCGTGCTCGCCGGCCAGGTGCGCGCTGATCTGGGCCGGGCTCCACTTCAGGCACAGCTTGGCCTGGACCGCCAGGGCCAGCCGTGCGTCCTCCAGCTTGAACGGCTTGGGCCGTCGCGCCCGCAGCCCGGCGCGTTTGTGCGCCGCGTACGGCGCGTAATTCGCCCGCCTCGCCCGTCCGGCCGCCGGCACGGGCCCGTTGCGGCCCAGCTCGCGACTGATCGTCGACGGGGCGCGGCCGAGCCGGGCAGCGATCGCGCGCATCGACGCGCCGTCCAGGTGCAGGTCGGCGATCTGCAGCCGTTCCTCCAGCGACAGATATCTCGCCGACACCACCCGCGGTGCCGCCGGCGGTCGACCGCTCGAGTCGCGTCGCCACCGATATCCCTGCCGCCGATCCACGCCGACAGCCTCACAGGCCTGCGAAGAGGACGATCCCGCCGTCACCAGCTCCCAGAACCGCTCCTGCCGCTCATCCAGAACCCGCCGCCATTCCGAAACCACCACAACACCTCACGCCGAAAGGGTGTTGCGACGACCGCCTGAGTCCGCCGCCCACTATGGGACTCCCGGCGGGACGGGGGACGTCTACTGCAGGCCGGTCACCTCAACCGCCTTCGGACGGTCCTTGGCTGCAAGGGCCACCACGCCCGGCTCGAGAGCGTGAGGCCAGAACCCATCGCAAGCAATCTGCCTAGACGGATCGATAAGCTTCGCGGCTTCGTTGACGATCGCTATCAGCCGATTTGCCTGTTCTGTTGTACCGGTGAACGTGACGGCGATGGTGCGCTGGAGGGGCTTGCTGGCGGGCATGGGCGGACGCTAGCGGAGGCGATCGTGCGCCGTCGCGGAAGCTGGCCGTCAGTTATCTACACAACGCGTCTGTGACATTCGGCCAGACGCGACCACCGTAAATCAGCCTCGGCACGGAGTATTTCTGAATCCGCCCTCGCGCCGAGCCTGCCGGCTGTCCCGTAGCGGCCCACTTAGGGACACGTGCGAGCTCGCGTTGGAACGAAGCGCCGTGCTCAGGTGCGGCGGCTGACTGCCGCCGTGAGGCCGCAGGCGGCCCCAGTTGCGAGAAGGAGAAGCACTGGGTGGAGGTAACTAAGGCCCTCAAGGCCGTCGCTCCAGCCCGAGGCCCGATATCGGGCTACGCAGACCGCAGCTGCGATGAACTGGGGCAGTACAAGCGCTACCGCCGCGACAGTGGCTGTTGCGATTCGGCGGCGCACGAGGGCTGCTGGAAGCGGAGCGAGCAAAAACGCCAGCCACCACCAACCACTGATGAACTCAGTGGAGTAGGTGATGGCGTTCTCCTGGACGACGCCGCGTGCGGTGGTCAGTGCCAGCACAGCCACGGCCGTGGAGAGCAGCCCGATGCCCAGGACGGCGACGCAGTCGCCGCGGAGACCTGAACTCTGAGGGTTGCTCACACAGGCTTCATCGGCATGTCGGTCGCGATCGTGAAGTCGCCCGGAGATTGACGCCCACGTCGCCCTGAGCGGCCCACTAGGAGACACCGCATCACCTCCGGTGGTGCCCTTCTACCCGTGCGGCCCATGGGGTGGCTTAGTCCAGAAGTGACGCGCCATCAGGGCGAAGGGGATGCCCACCAGGACGGCGACGCCTCCTCCGATGTTCGCCCCCTGGTCCCGCCAGAGGATCGACGTGACGATGAAGAACGCAAAGAGACCGCCGGCTATGACGGCACAGATGATGGCCGGGGCGCGGTGGTTGTACTGGTAGTCCTCGCTCATGCTGCCTCAGAACCTCCGGCTTGCTGCCCGACCATGCTCGTGATCATGCGGCGGACAGGCGCAATCGCACCAGCCCAAGCGTCCCTGAAGCCGCCTTCAGGGCGCCTTCCGAGGAGTCGTTAGCAGTACCGGGGACGAGCCGCAGTACGCGCTGCCGAAACGGTGGGCTCAGGCCGTCGGCATGAGCACGACGGGCTTGACGACGTCGCCGGTCTCGGTGTCCGCGGCGGCCTGGTTGATCTCGTCGAGCCGGTAGTGGGTGATCAGCCGGTCGTAGGGGAGCAGGCCGCGCTGGTGCAGGTCCCACAGCCGCGGGATCGTCCGGCTCGGTGTGCTGTCGCCCTGCAGCACCCCGCGCACGGTCAGCCCCTTCGTCATCGCCTCGAGCATCGGGATGCCGCCCAGCTCACCGGGCGCAGCCGTGCCGACGTAGGCGCAGGTGCCCAGTGAGTCCAGCGACCGCACCGCCTGGGTCAGCACGGCCGGCACGCCGGTGGTCTCGAACGCGAAGTCGACGCCCCGGCCGCCGGTGGCCTCCCGGACAGCCTCGACCGGGTCGGCGTCCAGCGGGCTGACCAGGTGGGTCGCGCCGAACTCGGCGGCCAGCGCCAGCCGCGAGGCCCGCCGGTTGACCGCGACGATCGTCGTGGCGCCGCACAGCTTCGCCGCCATGACCGCGCACAGCCCCACCGAGCCGGCCCCGAACACGGCGATGGACGACCCCGGCGGCACCCGCAGCACGTCCAGCACGGTGCCGGCGCCGGTCTGCACCCCGCAGGCGAGCGGACCGGCGATGGTCAGGTCGACGTCGTCCGGGAGCTTCACGACGCTGCGGGCGTAGGCGACCGCGAGGGTGCCGAACGACGACTGCCCGAAGAAGTGGTCACCGACCGGCGAGCCCTGCGCGTCCGTGGTGGCGACCGACCCGTCCGGCCGGGCACAGCGGAACTTCAGCGCGGCGATGCTGTCGCAGTACGCCGAGCGCCCGGTCCGGCAGCGGACGCAGGCCCCGCACGACGGGAAGCTCAGCACCACCTTGTCCCCGGCGGCCAGGCCGCGGACCTCGCTGCCGACCTCACGCACGACGCCGGCGCCCTCGTGGCCCAGCACGGCGGGCAGCGAGTCCGGGCGCGAGTCGCGCACCAGGAGGTCGGTGTGGCACATGCCCGAGGCCACGACCTCGACGAGGACCTCGTCGGGCCGCGGCCCGGACAGCTCGACCTGCTCGAGCCGGAACGGGCCGCCCGGCTCCCGCACCACCGCGCAGGTCGCGGCGGTCACTGGGTCGCCGTCAGGCCGCCGTCCAGCGTGAGCACCTGGCCCGTGACGAACGAGGACGCGTCGGAGCAGAAGAACAGCAGCGCGCCGACCAGGTCGTCGGGGTCGGCGATCCGGCGCAGCGGGATGCGGCTCACCAGGTTGTCGTAGAACCCGGGCTGGGCGAGCAGCGACGCCGCCTGCGGGGTCCGGACGAAGGTGGGGGAGATGGCGTTGACCCGGATGCCGTGCTTGGCCCACTCGGTGGCGTGCTGCCGGGTGAGCGCGTCCATCGCGCCCTTGGCGGCGACGTAGGCGGAGTAGCCGGCGTCGATCCCCAGCTGCCCGCGCACCGAGCTGACGTTGAGCACCGAGCCGCCGCGGCCGCCGGAGATCATCGCCCGGGCAGCGGCCTGCGAGACCAGCAGCGCGGTCGTCAGGTTCAGGTCGAGGATCCGGTCCCACTCCGCCTGCGGGTACTCCTCCGCGGGGTACAGCGCCGTGCCCGCCCCGCCGCCGATGCCGTTGACCAGGACGTCGACCCGCCCGAACGCGTCCAGCGTCTGCTGCACCGCGTCGTCCGCGGCGGCCTTGTCGGCCATGTCGCCGGGGATCACCAGGGCCTCGCTGCCGGCGTCCTCCACCGCCTTGCGGGCCTCGGCGAGCCGCTCCTCGGAGCGGCCGATGACGGCCACCTTGGCGCCGACGGCGGCCAGCGCGGCGCAGGTGCGGACGCCGACGCCGCCGGAGCCGCCGGCGACGACGGCGACCCGGTCGCGGAGGGTGAAGCGCTGCAGTTCCTCGGTGCTGGGGCTGGTCATGACGTGCGGGACCTCCGGGCCGTGGGGGAGTGGGTGCGTCAGCGGACGGGTGCGCGCTTGGCGGTGTACTTGTCCCACAGCGAGGCCGCGTTGAGCGTCTGGATGTGGTCCATCATGTAGCCCTGGCCGACGTCGACCGGGCCGAACCGGTCGCGGAAGTCGACCCGCGCGACGGTCTCCTCGCGCGACCAGCCCTGGGCCACCGCGTCGGCGACCGCGCTGGTCCACGCCAGCAGCACCGACCGCTGGGTGGCCAGGTAGGCCGGGGTCGTGACCGGGCCGTGGCCGGGGACGACCGTGTCGACGTCCAGGCTGCTGATCACGTCCAGGGCGCCGATCCACTGGTCGATGTCGCTGGTCATCAGCCAGGTCTGGCACTCGGAGAAGACGGTGTCGCCGGTGAAGACGACCCGCTGCTCGGGCACGTAGACGGCGACCTGCCCGGGGGTGTGGCCCGGGGTGTGGATCAGGTGGAAGGTCGTGTCGCCGACCTTCATCTCCAGGTCCCCGGTGAACACCAGGTCGCCGGCGTTCGGGTCCTCGTAGTAGGTGTCCCGGTCCGGCACGATGCCGGCCGCGTCGGGGTCGTCGGTCGGGATGGCCTCGAGCGCGTAGGCGAACGGGTCCAGGTCGGGCGTCGGCACCATGAAGTTGTCCGCGACGCCGCGGTGGTGGACCACCTCACCGGCGCCCTTGAACCAGTAGTTGCCGAAGATGTGGTCGACGTGGTGCTCGGTGTTGACCACGTACCGGATCGGGCCGTGCTCCTCGGCCTGGCGGCGCATCGCCACGGCCTTGGTCGGCAGCTGCGGCGTGTCGATGACGACCACCCCTGCCGACGTCACGACGTAGCTGGGGTTGCAGCCACGGATCTCGGTGGACGTGAAGACGTGGGGCGTCACGCGCTGCACGAAGGGACCTCCCTGGAGCCTCGGCGGCCGGGCCGTCCCCGGCGCCACGGACCCGGCGCGACGAGGACCGTCTGGTCGGCGCTGACCGGTCCTCACATAATCGATTCTCGATCCCTCGCCTGTCAACCACCGGAGCGACCCGGGTCACATCTGCGTCAGGGCGCCTCGGGCAGCAGCTGGAGCCGCACCGAGCGGTCGGCGGAGACCTCCGCCTCCAGTCCGGCGAGCCACCGCGGCTCCCCGATGTCGCCACCGGTCACCTCGACGGCGCAGGCGCGCAGCACGGGGGAGTGGGTGACCGCGACGGTGAAGGCCGTGGCGTCGTCCCGGTCGGCGAGGCTGGCGGCGAACGTGCGGATCCGGTCGGCCACGGCGGTGGCGTCGTCACCGGGCGGCTCGGGGTGCCGCACCCACCAGCCGACGCGGTCGGGGGCGGTGAGCCACTCGGCGAAGAAGGACACCTTGGCGACGTCGGCCTCGGTGAACCCCGGGATCTGGGCGGCGAAGGCGGCCTCGCTGCTGACCATGTCGACGCGGACGCCGGCGAGGTACAGGTCGGGGTTGCGGAGCGCGAAGGCCACGCCGTCCTCGAGCACCTCGGCGCCGGCCTCGCGGGCGCCCCGGGCGACGGCGGCGGCGGTGTCCCGGGTGCGGCGGGTCTCGCCGCTGATCACCCGGATCGGGCCGTCGGCGCGGGCGGCGAGCCGGCGGCCCACCTGCTCGGCCGTCTGCAGCCCCTTCTCGGTCACCGGGACGTCACCGCGGTGCGAGGTGACCTCACCGTGGCGGAGCAGGAACAGGCGCTGGGTCATGCGGGACCTCCGGGTCGGGAGAACGCGCCGGGACGCCACCGCGGCGGTGGCGTCCCGGCGTACGGGTGGGAAGGGGGTGCGTCAGCCGGCGGTCGTCACGCTGGCGACCGGGATGCCGGCCTCCTTGCGCTGCTCCCACTGCTTGACGAACAGCTGGTAGACGGCGTCGGCGAACGCGGTGTCGTTGATGTTGGCGTCCATCTCGACCACCTCGACGGCCGGGTCGAGCGCCTCCCGCAGCGTGTCCAGCAGGGGCGACACGTCGACGCCGTGCCACTGGCTGCCGGCCTTGAAGTAGTTGTCCAGCCCGCCGAGGGGCAGGGCGACGGCCTTCGGGCCGGGAGCGCGGTTGACGTGGTCGGCGATGTAGGCGCCCAGCCGGCGCATCTCGTCCGGGGTGGCCAGCAGCGAGGTGATGTTGGGGTTGTGGATGATGATGTTGCGCTCGTCGGTGTCGAACTCCGCCGGGATGGTGTCGCGGGCACCGAAGTTGAAGCACTCGGCCGCGCCGGGGGCCACGACCAGCGGGATGCCGGTGCGGATCGCCGCCTCCATGCGGTCGATGCCCGGGTCGAAGATGCCCTTGTTCCAGTGGTTGATGATCTCCGGCAGCGTGTAGTCGATGAGCCCGTCGATGGCACCGGTGTCGATCAGGTGCTCCATCCCCGCGCCCTCGCCGACCGCGTGGAAGGTGACGACCTCGAAGCCGTTCTCCTCCAGCTGCTCGCGGATGCGCATGACGCCCGGCGTGGTGACCCCGAACATCGAGATCGCGATCAGCGGCTTGCTGGCCTCGGCCTGCGACTTGGTGGTCTCGTAGCCCCGCGCCAGGCCGGCGGCCGCGTGCGCGGCGTTGCTCAGCACCTGCTTGGAGATCCGGTTGAGCCCGGCGATGTCGGTGACGGCGTTCATCATCATCATGTCCGAGTGCCCGACGTAGGGCCGGGTGTTGTTCGAGGCCATGGTGCTGACGATCAGCTTGGGCACGCCGATGCCGAGGTTCTGCAGCGCACCGCCCAGCAGGTCGGTGCCGCCGGTGCCGCCGAGCCCGAGGACGGCGTCGATCCGGCCCTGCTCGCACAGCTCGGCGAGGACCTGCCGCAGCCCCTCGCTCATCTTCGTGATGGCCACGTTGCGGCCCCCGGCCCCGCCCTCCACGCCGGCGGCGAAGTCGGCGAGCTGCACGCCGGCTCGCGCGGCCACCTCGGCGGCGGGGATGTCCGGCGGGAAGTACGGCTCGCCGAGGACACCGCAGTCGACCACCAGGACGTCGACGTCCTGGGCGAGCAGGGCGTCGCGGACGTACTCGTACTCGGTGCCCTTGGTGTCCAGGGTGCCGGCGAGGCAGACGACGGGCTTGCGGGACATGGTCACTCCTTCGTGACGGGGAACGGGAGGGTGGTGCTGGCGCCGGGTCCTGGCGGACCGGCGTCCTACTGCGCGGCCTCGGCCGCCTGGATCGCCGCCCACACCCGCTCGGGGGTCAGCGGCAGCTCGCGGATGACCACCCCGGCGGCGTCGGCGACCGCCGCGCCGAGCGCGCCGGCGGTGCACAGCAGGGCGCCCTCGCTGATCCCCTTCGAGCCGTACGGGCCCGGGCCGTCGTGGTTCTCCACGGCGGCGCTGACCAGCTCCAGCGGGACGTCCTTGAAGGTGGGGATCCGGTAGTCCAGCGCACCCAGGTTGCGGATCCGGCCGTGCTCGTCGAGCAGCAGCTGCTCCATCTGGCTGTGCCCCAGGCCCATGATCGCCGCACCCTCGTCCTGGGAGACGACCTGCAGCGGGTTGAGCTCGGTGCCCACGTCGCTGACCGTCACGTGCCGGGTGAGCAGCAGCTCGCCGGTCTCCCGGTCGACCTCGACCTCGATCGCGGTGGCGTTGAACTCGTAGAAGGCCGCGTCGCCACCCAGCGGGTGCTTGCTCTTGCCGCGCAGCCGCCGGGTGCCCTGGCCGATGAACTCACCGCGCAGCGACCCGAGGGCCACCCGCGCCGCCTCGGGCAGCGGGAGCTCGCCGTCCGGGGTGACCAGCACCCCGGGCCGCTCGCCCAGCTCCTCCTCCGCGACGCCGGTGGACTCGGCGTAGAGCGCGAGCACCCGCTGGCGCACGTCCTTGCAGGCCTCGAGCACCGCCGAGCCCATGAACACCGTGGAGCGGCTGGCCGAGGTCTGCAGGTCGAACGGCACGGTGCCGGTGTCCCCGCTGACCACGCTGACCTGCTCCAGCGGCGCACCCAGCTCGTCGGCGACGATCTGCTGCCACAGCGTGCGGGCGCCCTGGCCCATGTCCGAGGTGCCGGCGTAGACGATCGCGCTGCCGTCGGCCAGCAGCCGGACCAGGCTCTGCGAGAGCCCGGAGGTGGCCCCGGGCTTGATGCCCACGGCGATGCCCCGGCCCCGGCCCGGCGGCAGCGGCGTGCCCCAGCCGATCAGCTCGGCGGCCTTCTCCAGGCTCTGGTGCCACTCACCGTCGGCCGCCGCGGCCGACTCGCCGCGCACGAACGCCTCGCCCTTGCCCACCAGGTTGCGGCGGCGGATCTCCAGCCCGTCCAGGCCGAGCCGCCGGGCGCCGGCGTCCAGCTGCGACTCCAGCGCCCAGGAGACCTGCGGGCTGCCGAAGCCGCGGAACGCCGTGCTGGGCGTGGTGTTGGTCATCACCGCGCGGGCGTCGATCCGCACCCCGGGGATGCGGTACGGCCCGGCCGCGACGTAGCTGCCCTTGCCCATCACGCGGGGGGCGACGTCGGCGTAGGCGCCGATGAGGAAGTCGGCCTCGACGGAGTGGAAGGTGAGCGCGCCGTCGGCGGTGAAGCCGGTGCGGGCGGCGATCCGGCAGCCGGCCCGGCGCATGCTCTGGAAGGTCTCCTCGAGGGAGAGCACCAGCCGGCAGGTCCGCCGGGTGCGCAGCGCCAGGAAGGCCAGCAGCGGCTCGAGCTTGGGGTTCTGCTTGCCGCCGAAACCGCCGCCGGGGTCCGGGGCGAACACCCGCACCTGGTTGAGCGGCATGCCCAGCACCGAGGCGATCGTCCGCTGCAGCAGGTAGGGGTGCTGGACGGGGGAGTAGACGTCGATGCCGCCGGCGTCGGTCGGGACGGCGACGGTGCCGCCCGGTTCGATCGGGAAGTGCGTGACCATCGGGAAGGTGTAGGTCTCCTCGACCACCACCTCGGTGCGCGCCTCCTCGGCCGCCAGGTCGCCCCAGGCGTAGTGCGCGTCCTCCAGCACGTTGGTCTCGGCGAGGGCGTGCCCCGGGCGGAGCGCGGGCTCCTGGACCAGGTGCGCGCCGGGGGCCAGGGCGTCGTCCAGGGTGTAGACCCCGGGCAGCTCCCGGTAGTCGACCTGCACGGCGCGGGCCGCGGCCTGGGCCGCGTCCAGGGTCTCCGCGACGACGGCCGCGACCGGCTCCCCGTGGTAGTTGACCCGGCCGTCGGCGAGCACCGGCCGGTCGGTGTGCGAGACGCCGAAGCGCGGCATCGGGGAGGGCAGGTCGGCGGCGGTCAGCACGTCGACGACACCCGGGATCGCCCGGGCGGCCGTGGTGTCGACCCCGAGGACCTCGGCGCAGCCGACCGGCACCGACACCAGCGCGACCTGCAGCGAGCCGGGGAAGCGCAGGTCGGCGACGAAGCGCTGGGCGCCCGACGTCCGGTCGCCGCCGCCGTAGCGGAGCACCGGCCGGCCGACCTGGCCCTGCGGGTAGGGGTCCGACGGCTCGCCGAGCGCGTCGCGCTGCTCGATGGCGCGTTCCGGGGCCGTGGTCACCGCTCGCTCCGCCGGGCCGCCGTGGCCTGCACCGCGCGGACGATGCGCTGGTAGCCGGCGCAGCGGCACAGGTTGCCCGACAGCGCCTCGCGGATCTGCGTCTCGTCGGGGGAGGGGTTGGTGCGCAGCAGGTACTCCGCGGACACCACCTGGCCGGGGATGCAGAAGCCGCACTGCACGGCCCCGGCGGCGAGGAACTCCTCCTGCAGGTCGGTCAGCCCGTCGGCGGAGAGCCCCTCGACGGTGGTGACCTCGTGCCCCTCGGCCTCGACGCACAGCACCAGGCAGGAGTTCACCGCCTTGCCGTCGAGCAGCACCGTGCACGCCCCGCACTCGCCCTCGGCGCAACAGCTCTTGGTGCCGGGCAGCCCGACCTCCTCGCGGAGGCCGTCGAGCAGGGTGCGGTGGGTGGGGACGGCGACGGTGCGCTGGCTGCCGTTGACGGTCAGCGTGACCGTCTGCAGCGCGTCGTCGTCGAGGTGGTCGGGCACGCGGGCGGTGCTGGTCACGACGCCATCTCCCTGGGGTCCCGGCGGTCCGCCGCAGCGAGGACCGCACGCTTGGTCAGTACTCGGAGCGTGGCCAGCCGGTACTCCCGGCTGCCCCGCACGTCGGAGATCGGGGTGGCGACCGCCACCAGCTGGTCCAGCGCCCGGTCGAGGGCGGCCGGGTCGGTGAGGTCCACCGGACCGGGGACCTCGGAGCGCAGCGGCCGGGGGCCGACCGCGCCCATCGCGGCCACCAGCGCGCCGTCCGGGCCGACGCCGGCGGCGACGCTGACCGTCGCCAGGTCCACCCCGCGCCGCCGGGTGAGCCGGCGGAAGGCGGAACCGGACCCCGGGGCGGGCCGGGGCAGCTCGAGCCGGGTCACCAGCTCGCCGGGTCCGCACAGCGTGCGGCGCGGGCCGAGGAAGAACTCGTCCAGCGTCGCCGTCCGGTCGCCGTCCAGGGACGAGATCGTCACCCGGGCGCCGTGCACCAGCAGCGGGGGAGCGGTGTCCGCGGCCGGGGAGGCGTTGCACGAGTTGCCGATCAGGCTGGCCCGGTTGCGGATCGCCACCGAGCCGACGGTGAGCGCGGCCTCGACCAGCGCCGGGAACCACCCGCCGACGACGGGGTGGGTGACCAGCTCGCCCATCGTGTACGTGGGGCCGATCAGCACCGCGTCGTCGGTGACGACGACCGGTTCGGGGAGGTCGGTCACGCCCTTGAGGTCGACGAGCACGTCGGCGGTGTCGTGGTGGTGCCGCAGGCCGACCAGCAGGTCGGTGCCGCCCACGAGGGCGCGGGCCCGCGGACCCCCCTCGACGAGCGCGGTGAGCGCGTCGGCGCGGTTGGTCGGCCGGTGGTACTTCGGCATCGTTGCCCGTCCTTCCGGGGACGACCGGTCAGGGATTGATGATGATCTTGATGGCGCCGCTGGAGCGGTCGTCGAAGACGGCGAGCGCCTCGGCGTACTCCGACAGCGGGAAGTGGTGCGTGATCAGCTCGCCGACGCGCATCCGGCCGTTGGCGACGAACGGCATCACCCGGCGCATCTCGCCGGCCGAGGCGCGCGAGCCGACCAGCTCGAGCTCGTCGAGGACGAGCGGCTGCAGGCGGAGGGCGACGTCCTCGGTCGGGATGCCGACCATGGCGCAGCGGCCGCCGCGGCGCAGCATCGCCATCGCCCAGGTCAGCGTCTCCGGCACCCCGGCGCACTCCAGGACGACGTCCGCACCGAGCCCGCCGGTCAGCTCGCGGACCGCGACGACCGGGTCGCCGTCGGCGGTGTCGACGGTCTGGAACCCCATGGCCGCGGCCTTCTGCAGCCGGTGCCCGCGGCCCACGACGACCACCCGGGCGGCGCCGCAGATGGTGGCCGCGTCGCCGGCGAGCAGGCCGATCGCGCCGGCACCGGTGACCACCACGGTGTCGCCGGGCTTGATGTTGCCGCGGCGGGCGACGTGCAGGGCGATGCTGGCCGGGTCGACCACGGCGCCCTCCTCGAAGGAGACCTCGTCGGGGAGCCGGAAGATGCACTTCACGTCGTGCACGGCGTAGGTGGCGTCGCAGCCGGCCACGTTGTGCCCGTACTGGGCGTGCAGCCCGGGCTTGCCGTAGTTCTCGCAGAGGTTGTACTGCCCCTCGACGCACTTCTGGCAGGCGCCGCAGGCGTTGTGGCTGGTGCCGGCGACCCGGTCGCCGACCGCCCAGCCGAACGCCTCGGCGCCCGGCCCGAGGGCGACGATCTCCCCGGCCCACTCGTGGCCGGGGGTGAACGGGAAGGCCGGCGGCCAGAAGCCGGGGTAGTGGCCGTGGATCAGGTGGGCGTCGGTGCCGCAGATGGAGGTGGCCCGCACCCGGGCGAGCACCTCGTGCGGGCCCGGCTCGGGGACCGGCTTCTCCTGGATCTCGAGCTTGTCGGGCTCCAGGACCACCAGGGCCTGCATCGTCTCGGTCACGTCGTGGTCTCCCGGTGGGTCGGAGTGCTGGTGGACGGGGAGCGCGGCGTCGGCCGCGCAGGAGGACTGTGACCCGGTTCACCGATCATCGAAAATCTATGACGGTGCACGGAGGGCGTCAAGTTCCTCTCGATAATCGACGATCAGCCGTCGGTGTCGCCGTCCTGGCCGGTGGCGGGGTCGCCGAGGGCGGCGGGGAAGTGCATCTGGAGCAGTTCGCTGACCGACAGCTGGTGCTCCCGCGCGGCGGTCGCGGCGCGCTCGGCGTCCCGGGCCCGCAGCGCGTCGAGGATGGGTCGGTGCTCGGCCACGATCCCGCGCACGTCGACCCCGGGCAGGGTCAGCGTGATGAAGGTGCGGGCGAACGGCGCGAGCTGGTCGAAGGCCCGCTGCAGGGCGTGGTTCTCCGAGGCCTCGGCGATCAGCTGGTGGAAGCGGACGTCGGCCTCGGTGACGCCGGGGAAGTCCTCGGCCTCCAGCCGCTCGAGCATCTCGGCGACGAGCCCCTCGAGGGCGTCCAGGGTGTCGTCGGCGATCCGCCCGGCCGCCAGGCGGGCGGCGAGGGCGTCGACCTCGGACCGCACCACGCTTACGTCGACCAGCTCCTTGGCGCTGGGCAGCCGGACCCGGGCCCCGCGGCGCGGGTGGATCGTGACGATGCCGACGGCGGCCAGCTCGCGCAGCGCCTCACGCACCGGGGACTGGCTGAGCCCGAGCTCCTTGGCGAGCTTGAACTCCACGATCCGCTCACCGGGTCGGTAGTGGCCCCCGACGATCCGGTCGAGCACCAGCCGCTTCACCGTCGCCGAGAGCAGCTCGCCGCCGAAGTCGCCGCCGGCCGAGACCTCGCGCACCGCACGTGCCTCCGTCACCGGGACCCGGAGTCCCGCAGGTCGAGACGGCGGCGGGCCTCCGCCGGGCTGGCGATCTCCCGGTGCAGCAGGCCGGCGATGGCGGTGATCCGCTCGACCTGGGCGGCGTTGGACTCGGCCAGCTTCCCCGGCCCGTCCCACAGCGAGTCCTCCAGCCCGACCCGGGCGTTGCCGCCGAGGGACAGCGCGATGGCCCCCAGCCGGATCTGCGCGGAGCCGGCGCCCAGCACCGACCACTCGAAGTCCTCGCCGAACAGCCGGTGCGCCGTCCGGTGCATGTGCGCCAGGTCCTCGAAGTCCGCGCCGGTGCCGCCGAGCAGGCCGAAGACGGTCTGCACGAACAGCGGCGGGCGCACCAGGCCGCGGTCGAGCATGTTCGCCAGGTTGTACAGGTGGGCGGTGTCGTAGCACTCGAACTCGAAGCGGGTGCCCTGGTCGCCGCAGACCTTGAGGATCCGCTCGATGTCGGCGTAGGTGTTCTTGAAGACGACGTCCTTGTCGGCCAGCCGCTCCCGCTCCCACTCGTGCTTGAAGGTGGGGTAGCGGTCGAGCATCGGGAACAGCCCGAAGTTCATCGAGCCCATGTTCAGCGAGGCGAGCTCCGGGGCCAGCTGCACGGCCGGGGCGATCCGCTCGTCGACGGTCATGTGCGGGCTGCCGCCGGTGGTCAGGTTGATGACCACGTCGGAGCGGTCCTTGACGACCGCCAGGACCTCCTTGAACAGGCCCGGGTCCTGCACCGGGTGGCCGTCCTGCGGGTCGCGCACGTGCAGGTGGACGATCGCCGCACCGGCCGCGGCGGCGCCGAGGGCCGCCTCGGCGATCTCCTCCGGCGTCACCGGCAGCGCCGGGGACATCGTGGGGGTGTGGATCGCCCCGGTGGGCGCGCACGTGATGATCGCCGACTTCGCGGACCTGGCCATGAGAGCCTCCCTCGGTGTGTCCTCTCGATAATCGAGGGTAGCGTGCCGCTGTGGCGCCGGCCACCACGAGGTGGCCCGGCCTGGATGTCCGACCGTGCTGACCGACCGAGGAGAGCCCGCATGAGCCCCGAGACAGGACCCACCGCAGCGCCCGCGGACCCGGAGCGCGGACCGGCCGCCCGGCAGCGGCCCGAGGACCTGCTGGCCGCCCTGGCGCTGCCGACGCGCGGCACCGCCTACTCGCTGTCGGTCCCGCGCTACAGCGGGATGCCGCTGTTCGGCGCCCACCCGCCCTTTCAGGTCTCGATGTCCCGGACGCCGAACGGCCTGCGCGGTGACGGCGTGGAGCCGTGGGGGCCGCGGAACGAGGTCAACCTGGGCTACATGGCCGAGGTGGTCAGCGGCACCTCGCACAGCGGCGCGCACGTCGACGCGCTCGCGCACATGACGATCGGCGAGGACGACCACTGGTACGGCGGCGGCAACGCCCGCGAGCACCTCGGTGACCGGGGGCCCAAGCGCGGCGACGGCGCCAAGCTGCCGCACTTCGTCACCCGCGGCGTGCTGCTGGACGTGCCCGCCCACCGCGGGATCGAGGCGCTGCCGGCGCACGAGCCGGTCGGCGCCGAGGAGCTGCAGGCGGTGGCCGCGGCCCAGGGCATCGAGGTGCGCGCCGGGGACGTCGTGCTGATCCGCTCCGGCTACCTCAGCCAGTGGCCCGACCCCGAGGGCCTGGCCCGGCACGTGACGGCCGGCCCCGACATCAGCGCTGCTCAGTGGCTGCTGGACCAGGGCGTGGTGGCCGTCGGCAGCGACACCGAGACCTTCGAGGTGCAGCCGGCACCCGACCCCGGCAGCCCGGCCAACCCGCAGCCGGTGCACACGCTGCTGCTGATCGAGCACGGCATCTACCTGTTCGAGTCCATCTACCTGGAGGAGATCTCCCGGGCCGGGGTGCACGAGTTCCTCTTCATCGCGCTGCCGCTGAAGATCGAGGGCACCACCGGCTCGATGCTCGACCCCCTCGCGGTCATCTGACCGCTCCGGGACGCGGCCGCGCACCCGTGGGCGGACGGGTGTGGCGGGGCCGCCGGGCGGCGTAGTGTCCGGCAGCACAGTCGTCGCGGGAGAGCCGATGGCCACGCTCCGCCGGATGGGCGTCGCGCGCAGCGCGGCCCGCACCGTGGCGCGCCTGGCCGTCACCGGTGCGGGCGTCGCCGTCGTGCCCGTGGCCTTGACCGCCGGGCTGCTCGGCGAGCCTGCCCGCCGGGCGACGGACCTCGCCCGGGCCGCCGCGGACGGTGCTGCGGCGGTCGAGGGCGGCTCGCTCTCGCTCGCCCGGCAGGCCGCGCCCGAAAGGGCCCGTGCCGTCGGGACCGTCGTCACCGGGGCCGACCCGATCCCCGACGGCCACGTCCGGCACCTCGCCGACGTCGCCCGGGGCATGTTCGAACCGCCGACGGCCCGGCACACCCGGCGGGTGTGGGCCGAGCACGGGCACGTGCACGTCGAGGTCGCCGCGCCGCCCGCCGAGGACCAGCCGGAGGTCCGCCGGGCGCTGCGCCGTCACCTGGAGCGGCTGGACGGCGTCCAGTGGGCGACGGTCAACGACCTCGTCGGCCGGGTGCTGGTCGCGTTCGACGAACGGCAGGTCTCGGTCGACCAGGTCGTCGGCGTCGTCACCGCGATCGAGCAGTCCCGTGGCGGCACGCGGGTGTTCCCCCAGCGCCTGGACCACCCGGCGGACCTGGAGCCGCTGCTGGCGGCGCTGCTCGACGCCGCCGTCGACGTCGCGGCGGTCGGGGTGGCCTTCGCCGGCAAGGTGCTGCCGATCCCGCCGCTGACCCGGCACGCGACGCTGGTCATCGCGTTCCTGGACACCCAGCAGTGGCTGAAGGCCACGCTGGAGGCCCGGCTCGGGGCGGTCGGCACGGATCTGGTCTTCACCGGGTCCAGCGCGCTGCTGCACGCCTGCACGCAGAGCCCCTCGGTCCCGGCGATCAACGCGGCCGCCGCGCTCCAGCGGGCGCTGGAGGTCCGCGCCCGGCGGCAGGTCTGGCGGCGGCGCGAGTCCGAGCTCTGCCGGGCCGAGCCGGAGGAGGACAGCTCCACCCCGCTCGAGCCGCCGGGCGAGCGCCCCGGCCGGCTGCCGCAGGGGCCGGTCGAGGCCTACCGCGCGCGGCTCGGTCCCGCAGCCCTGGGCGGTGCGGTCGGACTGCTCCCGCTGACCCGTCGTCCCGGCCGGTCCGCGGACCTGCTCAAGGCGCTGACGCCGAAGGCCGCGGTCCTGGGCCGGGAGTCCTTCGCCGCCGTCACCGACCTCCTGATGTGCCGCCGGGGCGTGCTGCCGATGGACGGCTCGGCGTACCGCCGGCTGGACCGGGTCGACGCGGTGGTGGTCGACGGCGCGGCGCTGTGCACCGGGCCGCAGGCCGTCCTCGACGCCCGGGCGTCGGCCGAGGGCTGGGACGCCGCCGCGGTCTGGAGCGCGGCCACCCGGCTGCTCGGCGACGGTGCGCCCCCCAGCGACGGCGCGGCCCCGCGCCTCGGGCCGCCGCGGGAGTCGCCGGACGCGCCCGGCGGCTCGGTGCGCACCCTGCTGCTGGGCCGGCGCCGGCTGGGTGAGGTCACGGTCGCCGCCGAGCTCGACCCGTACGCGGAGGCCCTGCTCGGCGCGGTCGTGGACGCCGGGCACCGGCTCGTCCTGTCCCGCCACGTCGGGAGCCGGGAGATCGCCGGCGCGGCGGACGAGGTGCCACCGGCGGACGAGGCGCTCGTGGACACCGTGCGCCGCCTCCAGGCCGACGGCTGCGGCGTGCTCGTCGTCTCGGCCACCGACGGGCCGGCGCTGCTGGCCGGTGACGTGGCCGTGGCCCCGGTCCTGGCCGGGCGGTCCCCGGCGTGGGGGGCGGACCTGGTCACCCCGCCCGGTCTGGCCGAGGCCTGCCGGCTCGTCACGGCGACGACCGCCGCGCGCGCGGTCAGCCGGCGCTCGGTCGGCACCGCGCTCACCGGCAACGTCCTCGGCGGCCTGCTGGCCGCCGTCGGCAGCGCCCGCCGTGGGCAGCGCAAGGCCACCACCCCCGGCAAGACGGCGTGCCTCTGGAGCATGCTCGACGGCGCCGGGACGGCGTTCCGGGTGGCCCGCCGTCCGGCGCCTCCGCCGTCGGTGCACACGCCGTGGCACGCCCTCGACCCCGACGACGTCCTGCGTCGGGTGTCGGAGCTGCCCTCCGGACCGCCGCGGCGGCGGGCCGCGCCGGCCCCGGTCCGGGTGGTGACCGGGCTCCCGGTGGTCCGGGTCCCGGTCCGGTTCGCCCGGACGGTCGCCGCCGAGCTCGCCGATCCGCTCACCCCGGTTCTCGCCACCGGCGCGGCGGCGACGGCGGTGCTGGGGCAGTCGACGGACGCCGTGCTGGTCGCCAGCGTGACGGTCGGCAACGCGCTCATCAGCGGCCTGCAGCGGCTGCGGGCCGAGACGGTGCTGGAGTCGCTGCTGCTCGAGCAGGACGTGCCCGTGCACCGGGAGACCGACGGCGGTCGGGAGGACGTGCCGGGGACCGCGCTGCGGATCGGCGACGTGGTCCAGGTCGAGGCCGGTGACGTGCTCGCCGCGGACGCCCGGCTGCTGGAGGCGGCCGGCCTCGAGGTGGACGAGTCCGACCTGACCGGTGAGTCGCTCGCGGTGGGCAAGTCGGTGGGGGCCACGCCCGGGGCCGAGGTGGCGGACCGCACCTGCATGCTCTTCGACGGCACCACGGTCGTCGCCGGCCGAGGTCGGGCCGTCGTCGTCGCGGTCGGGTCCGCGACGCAGGCCGGCCGTGCCTCACGTGCCGCGGGTGGAGCGGCGCCGCCGGCCGGCGTGCAGGCGCGGCTGGGTGAGCTGACCCGGGCGGTGCTGCCGCTGACCCTCGCCGGCGGCGCGGTGGTCACCGCACTCGGCGTGCTGTGGGGCCGTCCGCTGCGCGAGGCCGTCGGCTCCGGGCTGGCCATCGCGGTGGCCGCGGTGCCGGAGGGGCTGCCGCTGGTGGCGACCGTGGCCCAGCAGGCGGCGGCCCGGCGGCTGTCCGCGCGCGGTGCGGTGGTGCGCAGCGCGCGGGTGCTGGAGGCGCTCGGCCGGGTGGACACGGTCTGCTTCGACAAGACCGGGACGCTGACCGAGAACCGGCTGAGCGTGGTCCGGCTCGTCCCGTTCGGGGAGTCGGGGGAGGACGACGTCCTCCGGCTGGCCGCCGCTGCGGTCGCCGACGGCGACGACCGGGCCCACGAGACCGACCGGGCGGTGGTCGACGCGGCGACCGAGCGGGAGCTCGCTGCCGACGGCGACCCGCAGGCGGGCCTGCCCTTCGCCGCCGATCGCGGGTTCTCCGCCGTCGTCCGGAACGGCCGTCTGGTGGTCAAGGGCGCCCCCGAGGTGGTCCTCCGCCGGTGCGCCGACCCCCACGGCGCGCCGGAGGCGGTGCAGGAGCTGGCGTCCGACGGCTTGCGGGTCCTGGCGGTCGCCGACCGTGCGGCGGACGGTGCGCCGGAGGACCTCGACGACGCGGCGCACGACCTCACCCTGCGCGGGCTGATCGGCCTCGCCGACACCCTGCGCGCGTCCTCCGTCGCGGCCGTCGAGCAGCTGCGCGCCGCGGGTGTCCGGGTGGTCATCGCGACCGGCGATCACCCGGAGACGGCCGCCGCGATCGCCGGGCAGGCCGGCCTCCCGGACGCCGACCGGGTGGTGACCGGTTCCCAGCTGGCCCGGGCCTCGGAGGCCGAGCGCGCCGAGCTGGTGCGGACCGCCGCCGTCTTCGCGCGGTTCTCCCCGGAGCAGAAGGTCACCCTGGTCGCCGCCCTGCGCCGGGCCGGGGCCACCCTGGCGATGACGGGGGACGGCGTCAACGACGCCGCCGCGATCCGGCTGGCCGACGTCGGGGTCGGGGTCTCCGGCGCGGAGTCCCCGGCCGCCCGCACCGCCGCGGACCTGGTGCTGACCGACCAGGACCTGACCCGGCTGGTCGACGCCATCGCCGAGGGCCGGGCGATGTGGTCGCGGGTCCGGGAGGCGGTGTCGGTGCTGGTGGGCGGCAACGCCGGCGAGGTCACGTTCACGGTGCTGGGGACGGTCCTCGGCGGCCGGTCGCCGCTCGGGACCCGGCAGCTGCTGCTGGTCAACCTGCTCACCGACATGTTCCCGGCACTCGCCGTGGCCGTCTCGACGCCGCGGACGGTCACCCCGGAGGTGGCGGAGGGGCCGCTCGCCGGGCACCCGCTGGCGCCGGTCCTGCTGGCCGGCCCGCAGCGGGGGTTCACCGATGCCGTCCGGCGCAGCGTGCTGGTGCGGGGGGCGGCGACCACCGTCGGGGCGACCGGGGCATGGGCGACCGGTCGGCTCACCGGCCCGTACCGGCGGGCCAGCACGATGGGCCTGGCCGCGCTCATCGGCACCCAGCTGGGCCAGACCGCGTGGTCCGGGCGCCGCAGCCCGCTCGTGCTGGCGACCGCCGCCGGCTCCCTCGCCGTGCTGGTCGCCGTCGTCCAGGTCCCCGGGCTGAGCCAGTTCTTCGGCTGCACGCCGCTGGACCCGCTGGCCTGGCTGACCGTGCTCGGCTGGGCCGCCGCCGGCACGGTGACCGCCGAGGTCGGCCCGGCCCTCGTCGCCCGGCTGGGCGCGGCCGGCTGAGCCTCCCGGGCCGCGGAACTGGACGTTCCGGCCCGGGAACGACCAACCGGGATCCACGCCCGACCGAGGTCGGACGTCGGCGCACGACCCCGGCATGGACTCTGCGCCGTCCCTGGCGTGTCACTGGACCGGTCCGTCACACCCTCCCCATCGTCATCACCGGCGGTCTCCGAGCACGCCTCGATGAGGAGGACGAATGCACCAGCCCAGTACGACCAGAGCGACGCGACACCGCAGGGGAGGGCGGCGGCTGGCGGTGGCGACGTCCGCCGCCGTGCTGTTCACCGCGCTGCCGGCCACGGCCGCGTGGGCCGGCGGGGGAGGTGGCCAGACCTGGGTGGTGAGCCCGGGGGAGTCGATCCAGGAGGTCGTGGACGCCGCGGAGTCCGGCGACACGATCCAGATCCAGGCGGGCACCTACCAGGAGGCCGTCTGCGTCGACCAGAAGGGCCTGACGATCAAGGGCGCCGGCCGCGACGTCACGAAGATCGTCTGGCCGGACTGGACGACGCCCGCGGACCTGCCCGAGGTGGCTGCGACCCCGTGCTGGGAGGCGCAGAACACCGCCGACCCGGAGGGCGACCCGGACACCTTCGCCGACGACGTCTCCGGGCTGTTCTTCCTCGAGCCCGCCGGCCCGGTGGAGGTGACGGGGGTGTCGACCTGGAACCACCCGGCCAACGGGATCGCGGCCTGGGGCGCCGACGGCTTCCGCGTGGAGAAGACGAAGGGGTACGGCCACGACCGGTACGGCATCCTCGCGGCCTACTCGACGCACAGCCGGATCCTGCGCAACATCGAGGAGGGCGTCGACCGCGGCACCGCCGACCAGCCGAACAGCGGGACGGCGGGCATCGGGAGCACGGACTCGGCGAAGGCCTACGCCGACATCGTCGCCAACGACGTCCAGGGGTACAACATCGGCATCTTCGCCCGGGAATCGCGGGTCGGCGTGATGCGGCACAACTACGTGTCCGGCAACTGCGTCGGCGTCCTGGTGTTCGACGACGCGGCCACCGAGATCCCGGACGCCTCGCGCAACGTCCGGGGCGGCGACTGGACCATCCGGGCCAACGAGTCCTCGGGCAACGACCGGTTCTGCCTCGCCGGCATCGGTGAGGTCCAGGCCGCGCTGCGGGTCTCCGGGACCGGCATGGCCGTGGTGAACGCCGACCACGTGGGCATCTACGACAACCGGATCCGGGACAACAACTCGGCCGTGGACCCGGCGACCCTGCAGTTCCCCAGCGCCGGGGTCGCGCTGCTGACGCTGCCGCCGTTCAACAACCCGCTGGGCGTCGACCCGGGCCCGGTCACCGCGGTGCGGGTGTGGAAGAACGGCATCACCGGCAACACGCTGGACGTGCTGCGCGGCTGGCCGCCGCCGCTGGACGCCCAGTTCCCCCCGGTGGGCAGGGACATCTCGATCCGCGGGAACACCTGCGCCACGAGCATCCCAGCGTCGCTCTGCGGCGGCTGACGCCGTCGAGCCGGCGGCCCGCCCTTCTCCGGGGCGGGCCGCCGGTGCGTGCGGTCAGCGGCCGGTGCGGTCCCGGTAGCGGGCGGCCCGCTTGGCTGCGGCGGCCCGCTTGCGCTCCGTCTCCGCCTGCAGCTTGGTGGAGGAGCCCCGGTCGCGGATCGCCTGCGCCGTGCCGGCGGGGTAACCGGCCTTGACCACCCGGTGCTCCACCGTCTCGTTCATGTAGGCCAGCGAGTAGATCATCGCCAGGAACACGCCGCCGCCGGCGCAGGCGGCCCGCAGCCCCCAGTCCGCCGGGACCAGCGTCATCACCGCGATGATCGGCACGGCCATCTGGACCAGGCTGCGCACGACGTGCCGGGCCCACCAGGTGTCGGTCGTGGTGTCGAACAGCACCCAGCTGCGGTGCCGGGCCGGGAGCCGGCCGCCGAAGGCGTACCAGAGCCAGCGGTGCGGCGCGGGGCGGACGACGGGCTCAGCCGGCGTGCCGGGCTCCGCGGTGGGCTGGCTCATGGTGGCGGTGTGCTCCTGACGGGGGGCGGTCACACCCCCATGGTGCGCCTGCACGGATGGGGTACCAACGGTTGGGGCACCAACTGTCGGCGAGGTCACGCCTCCCGCGCCGGCAGGCCGGCCGGTGCGTCGTCCGCCGGACCGGCCAGTGCCTGCTGGGAGGCGGCGATGACCCGGGTCAGCGCCGACTGCAGCGCCGCCAGCTCCTCGACCGGCATCCCCAGCCGCTCGACGATGCCGGCCGGGATGCGCTCCGCCCGGTCGCGCAGGGCGCGGCCGGCGTCGGTCAGCGCCACGGCGAGGTTGCGCTGGTCCCTCGGGTCCCGCTCCCGGCGCAGCAGGCCGGCCGCCTCCAGCCGCTTGAGCAGCGGGGAGAGCGTGCCCGGGTCCAGCTGCAGGAGCTGCGACAGCTCCTTGACCGACGACGGGCCGTGCTGCCAGAGGGCCAGCATCACCAGGTACTGGGGGTGGGTGAGACCGAGCGGTTCCAGCACCGGCCGGTAGACGGCGACGACGTTGCGCGCGGCCACCGACAGGGCGAAGCACACCTGCCGCTCGAGGGCGAGCAGGTCCCCGGACTCGAGCGACGGCTCAGCCGTCCGGCGCGTCGTCACCACCCCAGCGTAGGACGGCGGCTCCGCCACGAGCTGCCCGCAGGGACCTGCTCAGCGCGCGGCGACCTCGTCGGAGTGCTCCTCCGCTGGGGCCTGGGCGCGGCGCCGGTCCCGCGGCATGAGGAGCACGGCGGCGAGCAGCGCCACGGTCAGCAGCACCGTGCCCTGGAAGACGTGGTGCACCGCGGTGGTGAGCGCCGCCGGGGACACCCCGTCGCTGCCCACGTCCTGCCCCCGCAGCGTCGCGTTGACCACCGCGCCGAACACGGCGATGCCGACCGCGCTGCCGGCGGAGCGGGCGAACATGTTCAGCCCGGTCACCACGCCGCGCTCGGTCCAGGCGACCGCCGACTGCGCGGCGATCAGCGTGGGCGCGGCGGTGAAGCCCATGCCCAGGCCGATGACGAACGTCGTCCCGCCGACCAGCAGCACGCTGGAGGACCCGTCCAGCAGGAGCAGCAGCGCAGCACCCAGCAGGACGACGACGACCCCGACCAGCGCGGTGGAGCGGATGCCGATCCGCAGGTACAGCCGGCCCGCCTGGGAGGCCGACAGCGGCCAGCCCAGGGTCAGCGCCGCCAGCGCGAAGCCGGCGACCAGCGGGCCGGTGCCCAGCACGTCCTGCACGAACGTCGGCACGTAGGAGGTGAGCCCGAGCAGGACCGCGCCGACGCACGCGGAGACCAGGCTGGTCGCGACCAGCAGCCGCGACCGCAGCAGCCGCAGCGGGACCACCGGGTCGGCCGCCCGGCGCTCGATCGCGACGAAGACCGCCAGCAGGACGCCGCCGCCGCCCAGCACGGCGACACCGGCCGGGGACGCCCACGCCCAGGCCTGGCCGCCCTCGAGCAGGCCGAGCACCAGCAGCGTGAGGGCGACGGTGAGCACGCCGGCCCCGGCGTAGTCGATCTGCGGGCGGCGCCGGTCGACGCGCTCGGCGAACCGCAGGCCGATCATCGCCGCCGCCACGAGGCACAGCGGGACGTTGACGAAGAAGATCCACCGCCAGCTGACGTACTCGGAGAAGACCCCGCCCAGCGTGGGGCCGACGACGGAGGAGATGCCCCAGACGCTGGCGATGTAGCCCTGCACCTTCGCCCGCTCCTCCAGCGAGTACAGGTCGCCGACGATCGTCATCGACATCGGCTGGACCGCCCCGGCGCCCAGGCCCTGCACCGCCCGGAAGGCGATCAGCGCGCCCATGTCCCAGGCCAGGCCGCAGAGCACCGAGCCGAGCAGGAACAGCCCGAGGCCGAACAGCATCACCGGCTTGCGCCCGAAGACGTCGGCCAGCTTGCCGTAGACCGGCACCGTGACCGCCTGGGCCAGCAGGTAGACCGAGAACAGCCAGGGGAACTCGGCGAAGCCGCCGAGGTCGGCCACCACGGACGGGACGGCGGTGGCGATCACGGTCGCGTCGATGGCGACCACGGCGGTGGACAGCATCACCCCGATCAGCACGGGCCCCCGCTCGGACCGGAACCCGACACCCGACGACCGCGCGACCTGCTCCCCGTTCACGCCCCGAGGTCAGTTGTGCTCAGCGACCGCCGTCCCGGCCGGACCGAGCAGGCGCAGCAGGACGCCTTCACCGGGCCGCAGGGTGATCGAGGACAGCGGCACGGCCGCCGGGGGCGCGGCCCGCCCGGGGTCCGTCGACACCAGGAGGGTGCACAGGTCGTCGGTGAGCCCGTCCACCCGCAGGGGGCGGGGCTCGGCGGCGAAGTCGACGGCCGCGAGCAGCCGCTCGGGCCCGTGGGTGCGCAGCCACGCCAGGACGTCAGGGCCCGCGTCCAGCAGCTGCTGGCCCCCGCTCTGCAGGGTCTCCGAACCGGCGCGCAGCGCGCCGAGCCGGCGGACGAGGGACAGCGTCGAGCGGGGGTCGGCGGCCTGGCGCTCCACGCACAGCTCCTCGGCGTCCCGGACCGGCGGCAGCCACGGCGTCCCGGTCGTGAAGCCGGCGCCGGCGCCGGCGTCCGAGGGCGGCCGCCAGGGGAGGGGCGCGCGCTCGGGGTCCCGGCCGTCGACGTCGACCACCCGGTCCGGCGGGACCTCGGCGTCCGGCAGGCCCAGCTCGTCGCCCTGGTAGAGGAAGGGCGTGCCGCGCAGGGCGGTCAGCAGCAGGGCGACCGCGCGCGCCCGGACCGGCCCCGCGCCGGCGCCGTCGTCGTACCGGGTGGCGATCCGCGAGTGGTCGTGGTTGCCGAGGAACCACGCCGGCCACGTGTCGGGCTCCGCGAGGGCCTGGAACTGTGCGATCACCGACCGGAAGGCGGCCGCCTCCCAGGGCAGGTGCAGGAAGACGAAGTTGTGGGCCAGGTGGAGCTGGTCGCCGCCGCTGAGGTAGGTGACGACTCGCCGCAGGTCGAGCAGGTACACCTCACCGACGATCATCCGGTCCGGGTACTCGTCGACCACCCGCCGGATCCCGCGCAGCCGCTCGTGCGCGACGGGCTGCCAGTCCTGGTCGTGACGCAGCTCGGAGCCCGCGTTGCTCGCCAGCTCTGGGTCCTTGCCCAGCCGCTGCAGCGCGTCGATGCGCAGCCCGTCGACCCCGCGGTCCAGCCAGAACCGGACGACGTCGTGCATCGCGGCCTCGACCTCCGGGTCGTCCCAGTTCAGGTCGGGCTGCTGCGGCGTGTAGGAGTGCAGGTACCACTGGCCCGTCCGGTCGTCCCGGGTCCAGGCCGGACCGACGGCGCCGAACTCCGACCGCCAGTCGTTGGGCGGGCCGCCGTCCGGAGCGCCGTCCCGCCAGACGTACCAGTCGCGTCTCGGGTCGTCCCGGCTCGACCGCGAGGCGCGGAACCACGGGTGCTGGTCGGAGGTGTGGTTGGGCACCCAGTCGAGGACCACCCGGATGTCCCGGGCGTGGCAGTCGGCGATCACCTGGTCCAGGTCGGCGAGGGTGCCGAACAGCGGGTCGACGTCGCAGAAGTCCGCGACGTCGTAGCCGGCGTCGGCCATCGGGGAGGTGAAGACCGGGGAGAGCCAGACCGCCTGCACGTGCAGGTCGCTGAGGTGGTCCAGGCGCGCCCGCAGACCGCGGAGGTCGCCGACGCCGTCCCCGTTCCCGTCGGCGAAGGACCGCGGGTAGACCTGGTAGACGACGCCGCGTTGCCACCACGGGGGCGAGCTCATGCGGCCCACCCTAGGGACGACGCTGCCCTCCCGCGCTGCCGAGCCGACAGGGCTCCGGAGGTGTCAGCGCGGTGCCGGTGGCCGCCTCCTACGGTGTCGGGGTGCAGTCGGGCGTGCGGGCGCGGGTGCCGCGGTGACCACGTCCCTGGACGTCCTGCCCGAGGGGCTGAGCCCGACGGCGCTGCTGCTGGTCGTGCTCGCCGGGCTGGTCGCCGGCTTCGTCGACGCCGTCGTGGGCGGCGGGGGTCTGGTGCAGCTGCCGGCCCTGCTGCTCGTGCCGGGGCTCAGCCCGGTGGAGGCCCTGGCCACCAACAAGCTCGGGTCGATCCTCGGGACGACCACCAGCGCCGTCACGTACCACCGGAGGGTCCACCCGGACCTGCGGACCGCCCTGCCGATGGCGGGCCTGGCGCTGGTCACGAGCTTCCTCGGCGCGTCGATCGCGGCGCTCCTGCCGGCCTCGGTGTTCAAGCCGGTGATCGTGGTGGCGTTGGTGGCCATCGGTGCGTTCACCCTGCTGCGTCCGTCGATCGGGCAGGTGACGGCGCTGCGGCACGCGGGTCGCCGACACCACGGCGTCGCCGCGGTGGTCGGTGCCGTCATCGGCTTCTACGACGGCGTCCTCGGACCGGGCACCGGCTCGTTCCTCGTGTTCGCGATGGTCTCGCTGCTGGGCTACGACTTCCTGGCGGCCAGCGCCAAGGCGAAGATCGTCAACTGCGCCACCAACCTCGGCGCGCTGGTGTTCTTCGTCCCGCACGGCTACGTCTTCTGGGGCCTGGGGCTCCTGCTCGGTGCGGCGAACACGGTCGGCGCCTACCTCGGCGCACGGCTGGCGACCACCCGGGGCAGCCGGTTCGTCCGGATCGCCTTCCTGGTGGTCGTCACCGCCCTGCTGCTGCGGCTGGGGTGGGACGTCTGGGTGGAGGACATCCGCCCGGCCAGCTGAGGTCGGACTGCTCGCGACGGGCGCTGAGCCCCTCCACCGAGGTGGCACAGCTCACTCCCAGGGTGTCCACTGGGCTGACCCGCTGACCACCCGAGGAGCAGCCATGCCGCGTCGCCGGTCCACCCTCCTGGCCCTCGGCGGTCTCGCGGCCGGCCTGCTGGTCAGCAGCCCGGCAGCCGCCTCCCCACCCGCCGTCTCCCCGCCAGCCGCCGACCCGGTCGCCGACCGGCAGCCGCTGGCCGTCGGCACGGGAGGCGCGGTGGCGACGGTCGACCCCGATGCCACCCGGGTCGGCCTGGAGGTGCTGGCGCGGGGCGGCAACGCCGCGGACGCCGCGGTGGCGGCAGCCGCCGCGCTCGGCGTCAGCGAGCCCTACTCCGCGGGGGTCGGCGGTGGTGGCTTCTTCGTGTACTACGACGCCGCCAGCCGCACGGTGTCCACGATCGACGGCCGGGAGACCGCACCGCTGGCGATGGGCGCCGACGCGTTCCTCGACGCAGCCGGGGACCCCCTGCCCCTCCAGGAGGCGGTCCAGAGCGGCCTGTCCGTCGGGACCCCGGGCACCCCGCTGACCTGGGCGCGTGCCCTGGCGGAGTTCGGCACCCTGTCCCTGGCGGAGGTGCTGGAGGGCGGGACCCGGCTCGCCGCGGAGGGGTTCGTCGTCGACCGGACGTTCCAGCAGCAGACCGCCGACAACCAGGAGAAGTTGGCCCGCTTCGCCTCCTCCGCCGAGCTGTTCCTGCCCGGTGGCGCACCCCCGGAGGTCGGCTCGGTGTTCCGGAACCCCGACCTGGCGCGCACCTACGACCTGCTGGCGGAGGAGGGCGTCGGCGCGCTGTACACCGGTGAGATCGGCGCGGACGTGGTGCGGACCGCACAGCACCCGCCGATGGCCGTGGGCGCCGACCCGGTGCGGCCGGGTCTGCTGGCGGCGGAGGACCTCGCGCGGTACGACGCGCCGCTGCGCGAGCCGACCAGGGTGGACTACCGCGGCCTGGAGGTCTACGGGATGGCCCCGCCCTCCAGCGGTGGCTCCACCGTGGGCGAGGCCCTCGGCATCCTGGAGCAGTTCCCGCTGAGCACCCTCCCCGCCGTCCCGGCGCTGCACCGCTACCTGGCGGCCAGCGCGCTCGCGTTCGCCGACCGGAACGCCTACGTCGGTGACCCGGCGTACGTCCAGGTGCCGCTGGCCGAGCTGCTGTCCCCGGCCTTCGCCGCGGAGCGCGCCTGTGCCATCGACCCCGACCGGGCCCTGGCCACGCCGGTCGCCGCCGGTGACCCGGACGGCGAGTACGGCCCGTGCCCCGCGGAGGACGCCGCGACCCCGGACGCTGCGACCGAGGGGCCGAACACGACCCACCTGACCGTCGCGGACGCGGCCGGCAACGTCGCCAGCTACACGTTGACCATCGAGCAGACCGGCGGCAGCGGGATCACCGTCCCCGGCCGCGGGTTCCTGCTCAACAACGAGCTCACCGACTTCACCTTCGCGCCGAGCGACGCGACCGTCCCCGAGCCGAACCTGCCGGCTCCTGGCAAGCGTCCGCGCAGCAGCATGTCGCCGACGATCGTGCTGCGCGACGGTGAGCCGGTGCTGGCGCTGGGGTCGCCGGGCGGCAGCACGATCATCACCACGGTGCTGCAGACGCTGCTCAACCGGGTCGACGGGCACCTGGACCTCGCCGAGGCCATCGCCGCCCCGCGCGCCTCGCTGCGGAACACCGCGGCGGTGGAGGCCGAGCCTGCCTTCGTCGACGCCCACGGCGCGGAGCTGACGGCGCTGGGGTACTCCTTCACCACGACCGCGGAGATCGGTGCGGCGACCGGGATCGAGTTCCTGCCCGGTGGCCTGCTGCTCGCCGCCGCGGAGTCCGAGCGCCGGGGCGGTGGCAGCGCCGGCGTGGTGCACGAGTTGGCGGCCGGCGGGGCCGGCGACGGCGCGCTCGTTCCCCGGCTGGGGACGGGCGGCTAGCCGTACTGCCCGGACAGGTCGCTGTGCCGGGGGCACATACGACCCGCCGCCGTCCGGTGCCCGGGCCACGTTGTCGCGCCGGGCGCCGCGGACGACGGTGGAGGAGCCCGCCGGTGGGCGACCGCCGCGGGCACCCGACCCGAGGCTGCCCGGACGAAGGAGTCCCCATGCGGTTGCGCAGGCCCCTCACCACGTTGGTCGTCACCTGACCGCCGCGACGGTCGCGCTGCAGGCGGCACCGGCGCAGGCCGGGCCCGGCGGGAGGGGGCCCGCGCCGGGGCCGCGGGCCTGCACCGCGTCGGACACCGTGCGGGTGCCCGGGGCCGAGCACGCGGAGACGGCCTGCCTGCCGGACCTCACCACCGCCGGGCTGCTCACCGCCGCGCCGGGCAGGTACACCGACCAGCCCGACTGGGTGTCGCTGCACGCGCCGGGCACGACGAACCCGACCGGCGTCCCCGGGCTGCAGGTCGACGGGTACTTCCCGGACACCTCGACGTTCAACACCACCCACGGCTGGTCCCACGACAGCCAGTTCGTGCTGCGCATCCCCGACGACTGGAACGGCGGGCTGGTGGTGGCCGGCGCGCCGGGCACGCGCAAGCAGTACTCCTCGGACTTCCTGATCTCCGACTTCGTGCTGGCCCAGGGCTTCGCCTACGCGGCCACCGACAAGGGCAACAACAGCAACGACTTCTACCGCGACGGGGAGCAGCCCGGTGACGCCGTCGCCGAGTGGCACCAGCGGGTCTCCCAGCTGGCGGTGGCCGCGAAGGGCGCGCTCCGCGAGCGGTTCGGCCACCGGCCCACCCGCACCTACATGGCCGGCATCAGCAACGGCGGCTACCTGGTGCGCTGGCAGCTGGAGAACCGGCCCGACCTCTTCGACGGCGGCGTCGACTGGGAGGGGACGCTGTTCACCCCGGACGGGCCGGACCTCTTCAGCTACCTGCCCACGGCGGTGCGCTACAGCCTGGGCCTGGCCGACGCCGAGGACATGTACGCCGCCGGGTTCGCCCGCGGGTCCGAGGCGCTGTGGCCCTACCACCAGAGCATCTACTGGGGGCTGACGCAGAAGGTCTACCGGGCGGAGTTCGACCCCGGCTACGACCCGACCTGCCCGGGGGCGAGCGCCGGCGCGACCCTGCCGGAGCTGGTCGCGCCGTGCCCGAGCGACGCGGCCTACGACAGCGCCTTCGCCGACCCGGACCGCCCGGTGCACGACGCCCTGGCCCGGATCAGCCTCACCGGGGCGATCAAGCGGCCGCTGCTGACGCTGCACGGGACGCTGGACACCCTGCTGCCGATCAGCACCGACAGCGACGTCTACGCGCAGATGATCGCCGAGCGGCACCGCGACCGGCTGCACCGCTACTACCGGATCGAGGGCGGCAACCACGTCGACAGCCTGATGGCCCTCGACCCGCAGCAGCTGCGCCCGATGCTGCCCTGCTTCCGGACGGCGTTCGACGCCCTCGTCGGCTGGGTGGAGACCGGTCAGCAGCCCCCGGCCAGCACGACCGTGCCGAGGCCGCCCGGCAACGGGGCGACCGACCCGGCGCTGCTGAACAGCTGCTCGCTGGGCTGAGCGGAGCCGGCCGGCTCGGCTCAGCCGGGGGGACGGGGCACGAACGGGAGCTGCTCGACCCCGTCCTCTGCCACCACCAAGGCCGAGCCGGCCGGCACCTCCTGCCAGGCGCCGGGCAGTGCGACCAGGGGCTCGGAGACGACGACCCGCGCCCCCGGGGAGAAGTGCGCGAACCGCTCCCGCTCCGGGTAGAGCAGCCGCAGCGTCTCCACGTCGGCGCTGGACCACAGCGTGTTCGGCTCACCGCCGCTGGCGTAGCGGACGGCGTGCAGGCGCGCGCCGTCGGTCAGGCCGAGGGTCATCTGCAGCGGGTCGGCCACCCCGGAGGCGGCCGCGACCGACTCCACGAAGCCGGCCATCCGCTCGAGCGCGGGCAGCGGGTCCTCCAGCAGCCCGAAGGTGATCGCCAGGAGGAACAGCACCTCCGAGTCCGTCGTCCCGAGGATCGAGCCGAACAGGTCCGGGCGGACGGCCAGCACGAGGTCCCGCCGGAGGCGGGCGTGGTCGGCGACGTAGCCGTTGTGCACGAACATCCAGCGGCCGGCGGCGAACGGGTGGCAGTTCGTCTCCTGCACCGGGGTGCCGGTGGCCGCCCGCACGTGGGCGAGGAACATCGGCGTGCAGACCTCGGCCGACAGGGTCGCCAGGTTCCGGTCGCCCCACGCGGGGGCGTCGCTGTGGAAGAGGGCCGGCACCTCACGGCGGCCGTACCAGCCCAGCCCGAAGCCGTCACCGTTGGGCACCGGCATGCCCGGCGCGTGCTGCCGGCTCTGCTCGATCAGCGACCGCTCGGGGTCGTAGAGCAGCTCGCGCGGCTCGATCGGCGCGCCGACGTACCCCAGCCACCGACACATGACGTCTCCTCCCTGCCGTGGGCCCGCTGACCGTCGTCAGCGGGAGGCCGGCAGGTCAGACGGCCGCAGCGGGACGCGCAGCCGTCCAGGTCGGCGGCACCGGGACGACCGTGCAGCCAGCGTCCGCCGGCGCCGGCCACCGGAGCTCACCCGTTGCGGGTGAGACCAGGCCGGGCATGCCGACCGTGGCGTGGCTCACTATGGTCGGCAGGTCCGCCCGTCCGTGCCGGCACCGGGGAGTGCGCCCATGAGGTTGATCATGCTGTCGCCGCCGGGGGCGGGGAAGGGCACGCACTGCGCGTGGCTGACCGAGGAGACCGGGGTCGCGCACATCTCCTCCGGCGACCTGCTGCGCGCCGAGATCGCCCGGGGCACCGACCTGGGCCGGCGCCTCGCCGGGTACACCAGCCGCGGCGCGCTCGTCCCCGACGACGTGATCTTCGACCTGCTCGTGCCAGTGGTGGTGGCCGCCGCCCGCAACACCGGTGGGTACCTCCTCGACGGGTTCCCGCGCACGCTGCCGCAGGCGCTGCGGGCCCAGGAGATCGGCCGGCAGGAGGACCTCGGCGCCGACGCGGTCGTGTACCTGACCGCGCCGGAGCCGGTGCTCGTCAGCCGGCTCCTGGCGCGGGCGGCGGACCAGGGCCGGGCCGACGACACCCCGGAGGTGGTCCGGCACCGGCTCACCGTCTACGCGGAGGCCACCGCACCGCTCATCGACCACTACCGCGAGCGCGGGCTGCTCATGGAGGTCGACGCCGACCGCCCGGTGGCCGAGATCCGGGACGACCTGCGCGGCCGCCTCGCCGAGCGCGGCCTGCTCGGCAGCGGGACCGGCCCCGCCGCGGGCTGACCGCGAAGGTCAGGGGGCGACGTCGGGGACGACGTGCTGGGACTCCTTCGGCGGGCGGACGTAGTCGCTCTCGACGGGCGGCCGCGGCGGGAGATCGGGTGCCTCCGGGGTGAGGTCCTCGTAGGGCACCTGACCCAGCAGGTGGGAGATGACGTTGACCCGGGCGCGCTTCTTGGAGTCGGCCTCGACCACCCACCACGGCGCCTCGGGGATGTCGGTGGCCGCGAACATGGCGTCCTTCGCCCGGGAGAAGTCCACCCAGCGGTTGCGCGCCTCGAGGTCCATCGGGCTGAGCTTCCAGCGCTTGGTCGGGTCCTGCAGGCGGGCCTGGAAGCGCTTCTCCTGCTCGGTGTCGCTGACCGAGAACCAGTACTTGACCAGCGTGATCCCACTGCGCACCAGCATCCGCTCGAACTCCGGGCACGCGCGCAGGAACTCCGCGTACTCCTCGTCGGTGCAGAAGCCCATCACCCGCTCGACGCCGGCGCGGTTGTACCAGGAGCGGTCGAGCAGGACCATCTCGCCGCTCGTCGGCAGGTGCGCCACGTAGCGCTGGAAGTACCACTGCCCCCGCTCGCGCTCCGAGGGCGCCGGCAGCGCGACCACCCGCGCGGCCCGGGGGTTCAGCGACTCGGTGATCCGCTGGATCGCCCCGCCCTTGCCGGCGGCGTCGCGGCCCTCGAAGACGACCACCACCCGCAGCCCGCGGGCGCGGATGAACTCCTGCTGCTTGACCAGCTCGACCTGCAGCCGGGCCATCTCCCGCTCGTAGGCCTTCTTGTCCACCTTGCCGGTCGTCCGCGGGGCCTCTTCGACCGAGGGGGAGCCGGTGCCGGGAGCCGTCATGGCGCCAGGGTGGTCCGGGGGCGGTCCGGTGACAACCCCTGCCGCCCCGGTCCCTGCGCGGGGCGACGCCGGGGGGCCTAGCGTGCTGGCGGTGGGCAGGCGTGTGGTGGTCATCGGCGGGGACGCCGCAGGGGGCAGTGCGGCGTCGCAGGCCAAGAAGCGGCGGCCGGACCTGGACGTGGTGGTGTTCGAGCGCGGCCGGGCGACGTCCTACTCGGCCTGCGGCATCCCGTACTGGATCAGCGGCACGGTGGAGGACGAGGCCGCGCTGATCGCCCGGACGCCGGAGCAGCACCGCGCCGCGGGCATCGACGTCCGGATGCGCACCGAGGTGGTGGGCATCGACCTGGACCGCCGGGTCGTCTCCTGGCGCGAGCTGGACGGCGGGGGAGAGGGCACCGAGCCCTACGACGACCTGGTCTACGCGACCGGCAGCGTCCCGATGCGCCCGCCGGTGCCGGGGATGGACGCGGACGGGGTCTACGGCGTCCAGGTGCTCGACGACGGCGTCGCGCTGCGCGCGGAGCTCGACGGGGGCGGCGTGCAGCGGGTCGTCGTGGTGGGCGGGGGCTACATCGGCCTGGAGATCGCCGAGGCGTGCCGGGTCCGCGGTCTCGACGTCACCGTCGTCGACCGGTCGGCCACCCCGGTCGGCACCTTCGACCCCGACATCGGCGCCTTCGTCGCCGACGCCGTGCGCGCGGAGGGGATCGAGCTGGTGCTCTCCGACGGGGTGTCGGCCATCGACGTCGGGGACGACGGACGCGCCCGCGCCGTGCGGACGGCGAGCGGCCGGGTGCTGCCGGCGGACCTGGTGGTCCTCGGCCTGGGCGTGCGGCCCGACGTGCGGCTGGCCCGGGAGGCCGGCATCCCGCTGGGCACGTCCGGCGGCGTCGCCGTGGACGCCGGCATGCGCACCCAGGTGCCGGGCGTCTGGGCCGCCGGGGACTGCGTGGAGTCCCGGCACCGGCTGTCCGGCCAGCGGATGGTGGTGGCCCTGGGCACCCACGCCAACAAGCAGGGCCGGGTCGCCGGCATCAACATCGGCGGCGGGTACGCGACCTTCCCCGGCGTCATCGGCACCGCCATCACCAAGGTCTGCGACCTGGAGGTCGCCCGCACCGGCCTGTCCAGCGCGGAGGCCACCGCGGCGGGCTACCGGTTCGTCACCGCCTCGGTCGACTCGACCACCAAGGCCGGCTACTTCCCGGGCGCCGCCCCGATCCGGGTCAAGATGATCGCCGAGCGGCGCAGCGGGCAGTTGCTCGGCGCGCAGGTCGTCGGGCGGGAGGGGTCCGCGAAGCGCATCGACGCCCTGGCGATCTGCGTCTGGAACGAGATGGGCGTCGACGAGGTCCTCTCCCTCGACCTGTCCTACGCGCCGCCCTTCTCCCCGGTGTGGGACCCGGTCCTGATCACCGCCCGCAAGGCGCTGGAGGCCGTGGAGGCCGACGCCCGGCAGCTGTGAGAGGCGGCCGCCGATGAGTTCCGGCCCGGTCGCGGGTCCGTCCTGGTGTCGCAGGACGCCGACCCCCGGAGGACGCCATGACCACCCCGAGCCCCCCTGCCACCGGCCGGCCGCCCGTCGTCGACCGCGCCACCTGGCAGGCCGCCCGCGACGAGCTGCTGGTCCGGGAGAAGGCGCACACCCGCGCCGGTGACGCCCTCGCCGCGGCCCGCCGCCGGCTGCCGATGGTGGAGGTCGACGGGTCGGCGGAGGTCACCGGGGCCGACGGCCCGGTCCCGTTCCGGGAGGTCTTCGCCGGCCGGGACGAGCTCGTCGCCTACCACTCGATGTGGTTCGACGGCGCGCCGCCCCAGGGGCAGTGCGAGGGCTGCACCTTCAACCTCTGGCACCTGCGGGACACCGTGTACCTGCAGGCCCGCGGGGTCTCCTTCGCCGTCCTCACCTCGGGCCGGTGGGCGGAGGTGGCGCCCTACCGGGACTTCATGGGCTACACCCAGCCCTGGTTCTCCGTGCGCGGCGCCGAGGAGTCGATCGGCACGGTGGAGGGGCACATCGAGTGCTACCTGCGCGACGGCGATCGGGTGTTCCTCACCTACGAGACCACCGGCCGGGGCAACGAGCCGGCCGACGGGACGCTCGGCCTGCTGGACATGACGCCCTACGGCCGCCGCGAGGGGTGGCAGGACGACCCGGAGGGCTGGCCGGCCGCACCCGAGGTCGGCGCGCCCGTGGGCGGGCACGGCGCGCCCATCTGCTGGTACTGGCGGTCGGGCCCCGACGGCGCCGGCCGGTGGGGTCCGACCACCCGGCCCGTGCCGCAGTGGACCCGCCCCGGCGCGACCCCGGTGGCGGACCTGGGCCGGCAGGGCGGGCACTGACGGGCGGCGGCGTCGCCCCCGTGCCAGGCTCGGTCCACGGGCGACGGCGCGCAGACGCTGCCCGGACGACGGTGCGAGACGGGGAGGCGACGTGCAGGCAGTGGTCTACGACCGCACCGGTGGTCCGGAGGTGCTCGCGTTCCGCGAGGTCCCCGACCCCGAGCCCGGCGACGGCGAGGTGCTGGTCGACGTGGCGGCCGTGGGCGTCAACTTCCGGGACGTCTACGAGCGCGAGGGGCGACCGCCCTACACGGCCGACCCGCCGGCGGTGATCGGCGTCGAGGGCGCGGGGACCGTCGTCGGCACCGGCGAGCGGGTGGCCTGGCTGGACGTCCGCGGCAGCTACGCGCAGCGGGTGGCCGCGCCGCGGGCGAAGCTCGTGCCGGTGCCCGACGGTGTGGAGCTCGACGTGGCCGCCGCCGCGATGCTGCAGGGCTGCACCGCGCAGTACCTGGTCACCGATTCGTACCCCGTCGCCGAGGGCGACTGGGCGGTGGTGCACAGCGCGGCCGGCGGGGTCGGCCTGCTGCTCACGCAGCTGGTCCGGGCACACGGCGGCCACGTGCTCGCCACGACCTCCACCGAGGCGAAGGCCGAGCTGGCCCGCGGCGCCGGGGCCGACGAGGTGGTGGTCGGCTACACGGGGTTCGCCGGCCGGGTCCGCGAGCTGTCCGGCGGCGAGGGCGCGGCCGTCGTCTACGACGGCGTCGGGCGGACGACGTTCGACGAGGGCCTGACCGCGCTGCGACCGGGCGGCCGGATGATCGTCTACGGCGCCGCGAGCGGGCAGCCCGCGCCGCTGGAGCTGCACCGGCTGGCCGGTGCCGGGTCGCTGTTCGTGCAGCGGCCGACACTGGCCACCTACACCCGCACGCCGGAGCTGCTGCGCGCGCTGGCCGGTGCGGTGCTGGAGACCGTGGCCGCCGGCCGGCTCGACGTCCGGATCGGGACCCGGCTCGCCCTCGCCGAGGCACGCCGCGGCCACGAGGAGCTGGAGGCCCGCCGCACCACCGGCAAGCTGCTCCTGCTGCCCTGACCCCGGGCACCGGGAGACCAGGGAGTTCCACGGGCGCGATCGCGGGCCGGTCACCGCCAGGGTCGGGGACCTGCCCCGCTGGTGGCGGGGACCCGCAGCACGTCCGTGGAGGTGCGCCCGTGACCACCCTGTTCCGCCGCCGGCACCTGCCCCCGCTCGACGGGGCGACCGCGTGGCTCAACTCCGGGCCGCTGGACCCCGACGGCCTGCGCGGGAAGGTCGTCCTGGTCGACTTCTGGACGCTGACCTGCATCAACTGGCTGCGCACCGAGCCGTGGGTCCGCGCCTGGTCGCAGGCCTACCGGGACGACGGGCTCGTGGTGATCGGCGTGCACACGCCGGAGTTCGCGTTCGAGCACGACCTGGACCTCGTCCGCCGGGCGGTGCAGGAGCGGGGGATCGAGCACCCGGTCGCCGTCGACAACGGGTACCGGGTCTGGCAGGCCTTCGAGAACCACTGGTGGCCGGCGCTCTACCTCGTCGACACCGACGGCGTGGTCCGCGACTCCCAGGTCGGTGAGGGCCGCTACGAGCACGTCGAGCGCCGGCTCCAGCAGCTGCTGGGCGTCGACCGCCCGGAGGTCGCCGTCGAGGGCGAGGGCGTGGAGGCGGCCGCCGACTGGGACCAGCTGGGCACACCGGAGACCTACCTCGGCGCCGAGCGCGGCAGCGGGCCGCACGCGCCGGGCGAGCTGCGCAGAGGCGACTGGTCCCTCACCGGGCGCTGGACGACCGAGCCGGAGGACGTCCGGCTCGACGAGCCCGGCGGCAGCATCAGCTTCCGCTTCTCCGCCCGCGACGCCCACCTCGTGCTCTCCCCGGCCGGCCCGGACCCGGTCCCCTTCCAGCTGCTCCTGGACGGCGACGTCCCCGGCGGCGCGCACGGGGTGGACGTCGACGCCGAGGGCCACGGCGTCCTGGACGGCGGCCGGCTGTACCAGCTGGTCCGCCAGGACGGTGAGGTCCGCGACCGCACGCTGACCGTCACCTTCGCCGGGGCCGGCGTACGGGCCCACGTGTTCACGTTCGGCTGACCCCGGTCCCGGGGCCGTCCCGCTCACACCGCCAGGAGGATGAGGATGTCCACACCCACCCGACCCACCTCGACCGGCACCGGCACCGTGCCCACGCCCCGCCGGGAGGCCGACCCGACCGCGGTCCGGCCGTTCCAGGTCCAGGTGCCCGAGGAGGAGCTCGCCGCGCTCCGCCGCCGCATCGCCGCGACGCGCTGGCCGACCCGCGAGCTGGTGGCCGACCGCTCCCAGGGGGTCCAGCTGGCCACGATGCAGGCGCTCGCGCGCTACTGGGCGAACGACTACGACCTCGGCCGGGTGCAGGCACGGCTGAACGCGCTGCCGCAGTTCCTGACCGAGATCGACGGGGTGGACGTGCACGTCGTCCACGTCCGGTCGCGGCACGAGGACGCCCTGCCGCTGGTCATGACCCACGGCTGGCCGGGCTCGGTCATCGAGATGCTGGACTCCGTCGGCCCGCTCACCGACCCGACGGCCCACGGCGGACGCGCCGAGGACGCCTTCCACCTCGTGCTCCCGTCGCTGCCGGGCTACGGCTTCTCCAGCGAGCCCACCGAGCTCGGCTGGGACGTCGGCCGGACCGGGCGGGCGTGGGCGGAGCTGATGCGCCGCCTGGGCTACACCCGCTACGTCGCCCAGGGCGGGGACGTGGGGGCCGGCGTCACCGACGCGATGGGCCGCCAGGCACCCGAGGGCCTGCTCGGCATCCACACCAACCTGCTGGTCAGCGCGCTGGGCTCGCCGCAGCCGACCGACACCGACGCCGAACGCGCGGCGGCCGAGGCGATCACCACGTTCCGCACGACCGGCATCGGCTACTTCACCGAGCAGTCCACCCGGCCGCAGACGATCGGCTACGCGCTGCTGGACTCCCCGGTCGCCCTGGCCGCCTGGATGCTCGACCACGACACCGACGCCTACCTCAAGATCTCCCGCGCCTTCGTCGAGGAGGAGCCGGTCGGCAACCTGACCCGGGACCACGTCCTGGACAACATCACCCTGTACTGGCTCACCGGCACCGGGGCCTCGGCGGCCCGGTCGTACTGGGAGAGCTACGGCGCACGCGCCGCGGCGGCCGCGTCCGGTGCGGTGCCGGCGGAGGTGCCGGTCCCGGTCGGCTTCACCACGTTCCCCGGCGAGATCTGGCGGACCCCGCGCAGCTGGGCGGAGAAGGCGTACCCGACGCTGAGCTACTTCTCCGAGGCCGAGCGGGGCGGGCACTTCGCCGCCTGGGAGGAGCCAGAGCTCTTCGCCCGCGAGCTGCGGGCGGCGTTCGCCCCGCTGCGCTGAGCCGCCTCAGGGGGCGTCGGCGCGGAGCGCGGGCAGCGACCCGCGCAGCTCCCGGCGGGTGCGCACCCCGAGCTTGGTGAAGGTCTTGTGCAGGTGCCACTCGACGGTCCGGGGGCTCACGAACAGCGCCGCCCCGATCTCGGGGTTGGTCAGCCCCTGGGCCGCGAGCCTGGCGATGTGCGCCTCCTGGGCGGTGAGCGTCGCCGGGGCCGGCGCCGTGCGCCGGCGGACGGTCTCGCCGGTGGCCAGCAGCTCGTGCCGGGCGCGGTCCGCGAACGCCTCCAGGCCCATCTCCGACAGCGCCCGGTGCGCGGCCCGCAGCTGGGCGCGGGCCTCGACCCGCCGTCCCTCCCGCCGCAGCCACTCGCCGTGCAGCAGCTGGGCCCGGGCCAGCTCCACCCGCACCCCGGTGCGGCCCAGGCGGTCGACCGCCTCGCGGTGCAGCTCGTCGGCCGCCGCCCCCTCGCGCAGCAGGGCCGCCCGGCTCGCCGCCACGCCCAGTGCCCAGTCGCTGCCGCTGGCCTGCGCCAGCGCGCTGAGCTGCTCGGAGGCGGCGGCCGCGGCCGCGGTCTCCCCGCTGCGCACCCCGGCCTCCACCAGCTCGGCCAGCGCCCACTTCGGCGGCCCCAGCTCGAGCGGGTCCGCGGCGGCCTCCTGGGCGGCGGGCAGCGCCTCGGCGTAACGGCCCAGGCCGTTGCACAGCACGGCGCGGGCCCACTGGGCCAGGTCCACCCCGACGCCCTCGCCGCGGGCGACGACGTCGTCCAGGCAGCGGCGGATGACCGGCTCCGCCTCGTCCGCCCGGCCACGGACGGCGAGCAGGCCCACCTCGCCGTAGCGCACCAGACCGCTGCCGGTGACCTCGGTGGTCCACCGGCACTCCTGGACCAGCTGCGCCGCCGCGGCCAGGTCCCCGGTGAACAGGTGCACGACCGTGCGGGTGTCCAGGGCCAGCGGCAGGGCCGCGAGGGCACCGGCCTCGCGGGCGAGCTGCAGGTGCCGCCGGGTCAGCAGGTCCCACTCGGCGTCGTCCCACAGCGATGCGGCCGCGGCCGCGGCGAGCCAGGCGGAGCCGAGCGCCTCGTCCATGGTCAGGTCCGCGCCGGCGAAGGCGGCGACGGCCCGGCGCAACGGCTGCACCGCCGGGGCGTACCCGTCGGTGGACAGCACGGCGAGGCCCGCGAGCAGGGCGTCGCCCCGGCCCGGCGCGGACGCGGGCGGCGCCGCCCGCACCGCCGTCGCGACCTGACGGGCGCCCGGGCCGGAGGCCAGCCGGCCGGCGAACAGCGCCGCGGTCAGCGCGTCCAGGTAGGTGGCCCGGGCCAGGTCCGCGTCGACCGGCTCCAGTCGCCGGGCGGCGGCCAGCAGCAGCGGCAGCGCCTCGCCGCCCCGGTCCTGGGCGAAGGACAGCTGCGCGCAGAGCAGCTCCAGCCGGGCCAGGTCCGCCTCGCCGAGCGGCCCGACCCGGGCCGTGGCGAGGGCACGGGTGGCGTCGTCGAACGCGCCGGCGGCGGTGCAGGCGCCGGCCGCGTCCAGCGAGCGCCGCACCCGCTGCGCCGGGTCCGGGGTGAGCGCGGCCGACCAGCCGAGCAGGGCGGCCGCCGCGGCCAGCCCGCCGGAGGACAGGGCCCGGCCGGCCGAGTGCTCGAGCTCGGCGGCGACGGACTCGTCCGGGCCGACGGCTGCGTGCGCGCGGTGCCAGGCGCGGCGGTCGGGGTCCAGGGGCGCGTCGGTGGCCTCGGCCAGCGCCCGGTGGGCCACCCGCCGCTCGTCGGGGGTGGCCGAGCGGTAGACCGTGGACCGGACCAGCGGGTGGCGGAAGCGGACCCGCTCGCGCAGCTCGACCAGCCCGGCGGCCTCGGCGGCGGACACCGCGTCCGGCCCGAGGCCGAGCCGCCCGGCGGCGCGCCAGAGCAGCGGGACGTCGCCGACCGGCTCGGCCGCGGCGACCAGCAGCAGCTGCCGCGACGGCGCCGGCAGCGCCTGCAGCCGGTGCCGGAAGGTCAGCTCCAGGCGGTGCTGCAGCGTGGCCGCTGCATCACCGTCGCCACCGAACGCCAGCTCCGCCGGCGTGAGCCCCCGGGGCAGCTCGAGCAGGGCCAGCGGGTTGCCCAGGCTCTCGGCCACGATCCGGTCCCGCACCCGCGGGTCGAGGGCGCCGGTCACCGCCGCCTCCAGCAGCACCGCGGCGTCCGCGCTCCGCAGCCCGGGCAGGGTGCGGCTCGGCAGGCCGGGGAACGGCGGGGCCGCCGCGCCGTCCCGGGCGGCGAGCACCAGCACGACGGGGTCGGCGGCCAGCCGCCGGGCGACGAACCCCAGCGCCTGCGCCGACGCCTGGTCCAGCCACTGGGCGTCGTCCACCGCGCAGACCAGGGGCCGGTCGCCGGCCACCTCCGACAGCAGCGTGAGCACCGCCAGGCCGACCAGGAAGCGGTCCGGCGGTGGCCCCGGCCGGAGACCGAACGCCGTGCCGAGCGCCTGCTGCTGCGGGGCGGGCAGGGCGCCCAGCCGGTCCAGCAGCGGGGCGCAGAGCTGGTGCAGCCCGGCGAAGGGGAGCTCCATCTCCGACTCCACGCCGGCCGCCCGGGTCACCCGGAACCCCGCCGCCCGCTCGACCAGGAAGTCCAGCAGGGCCGTCTTCCCGATCCCCGGCTCGCCGCGCAGCACCAGCACCTGGCTGCGGCCGGACCGGGCCGCCGCGAGCAGCTCCTGCAGCGCCTCGCACTCGGCGCGCCGGCCCACCAGGCCCAGCCACGAGCCGGGAGGGGGCATCTGCTCACCGCCTGGGGTCGGAGGCGCGGTCGTGCTGCTGCCGCCGACCCCCGTGCCGCGGCCCGCCCATCGCACACCCGGAGGGTGCCCGCCAGGAAGGGGCCGGACGACGGTGGCACGGTGGGTCCAGGGGCGGCGGCCCGCGCGGAGCGGGGCCTGGATGGTCAGGTCGTGCTGGCGTCCAGGGGGGTGCCCGCCCGGGTCTGGCGGCGCCTGGCCGCGACCGTGAGATAGCCGCTGACCGCCAGGTAGTAGCCGAGGTAGGCGAGGGACACCGCCACCACCAGCGGGTTCACCGACGGGTACTCGACCAGCAGCAGCGCGTAGGTGCCGATCCACACCGCGGTGAGCACCAGGCTGAGCGAGCGGAACGCCTGCGTGCGGGACGGGTAGAGGTAGCGCACGGGCACGAACACCAGCAGCGAGCAGACGACCAGGATCGTCGCGACGGTGACGCGGTCCAGGTCGAGCACGATGACGTAGAAGGCGACCACGTTCCAGTAGCTGGGGAAGCCCAGGAACGTGTGGTCGTCGGTCTTGGCGTCCACCCGGCAGAACTGGTAGCTCGACGCGAGCAGCGGCAGCGCGGCCAGCACCCACCCCGGCGCGCCGTCGGGCAGCGCACCCGTCGTCCAGAGCAGGACGACCGGCGCGAAGACGTAGGTCAGGTAGTCGACGATGTCGTCGAGCCGGGCGCCGTCGAACCAGGGGATCGTCTCCTTCACCCGCGCGGTGCGGGCGAGCATCCCGTCGGTGCCGTCGACGACCAGCGCCGCCAGGCCGATCCAGAGCGCGGTGATCGCGTCCCCGTCGAACGCGGCCAGCACGATGAGCAGCGCGAGCACCGAACCGCTCGCGGTGTAGAGGTGCACGGCCATGCCGGCCAGGCGCCGGCTCAAGGGGAACACCTGCGGCCAACCGCCTCTTGTGGTCGGGGATCGTGGGCTGCCGACGCGGGTCGGCTGCCGCGTCGAGCACCGCAGACCTTTCCACGTCCACGTGCGGTCGGCCCGATGGCGGGGCCGGACGTGTCGGTCGGGAGGCCTCCGGGAGCCCGCGAGTGGCAGCGACCGGGCGGGCGGGGCAGAGTGACCCGACTCCTCCTTCCGGACGCAGGCGGCCCGTGGACACATCGATCGAGCAGGACGGCGACCAGCACCTCGCCGAGTTCGGCTACAAGCAGGAGCTGGACCGCCGGATCGGCAGGTTCGCCAGCTTCGCTGCAGGGGTCAGCTACATCTCCATCCTGACCGGCACCTTCCAGCTGTTCTACTTCGGCTTCGGCGCGGGCGGCCCCGCCTACGTCTGGTCGTGGCCGCTGGTGTTCGCCGGCCAGCTGATGGTGGCGCTGTGCTTCGCCGAGCTGGCCGCGCGGTACCCGATCGCCGGGTCGCTCTACAACTGGACCAAGCGGCTGGGCAGCCGGACCACCGCCTGGATGGCCGGCTGGGTGATGCTCACCGCGTCGATCGTCACGCTGTCGGCGACCGTGCTGGCCTACCAGATCACCCTGCCGCAGCTGTGGTCGGGCTTCCAGGTCGTCGGGGACGGCACCGGCACCTACGACGTCGCGGTCAACGCGGTCGTGCTGGGCAGCGCGCTGATCCTGTTCACCACCCTGGTCAACGCCTACGGGGTGCGGCTGATGGCCCGGATCAACAGCACCGGGGTCTTCATCGAGCTGGTCGCGGCCGTGCTGATCATCGTCATCCTCGCCCTGCACGCCACCCGCGGCCCGCAGGAGGTGCTCACCGACACCGCCGGCCGGGGCGACGGCCAGCAGCTGGGCTACCTCGGCGCCTTCCTGGTCGCCGCGCTCGCCTCCGGCTACGTCATGTACGGCTTCGACACCGCCAGCTCGATGGGGGAGGAGACGATCGACGCCCGGCGCACGGCGCCGCGGGCGGTCCTCCGGGCGGTGACCGCGTCCTTCGTGCTGGGCGGGCTGATCCTGCTGTTCGGCCTGATGTCGGTGGACGACCTCGACGACCCGCAGCTTTCCTCCGCCACCGGCGGCCTGCAGTACGTGCTGCTCCAGGCGGCCGGGAACGGGTTGGGCAAGGCGTTCCTCGTGTGCATCGTCGTGGCCATCACGGTCTGCTGCCTGGCGGTGCACACGGCCACCATCCGGATGATGTTCGCGATGGCCCGGGACAACAACCTGCCCTTCGCGGCCCGGCTGGCCCGGGTGGACCCGCGGCGGAAGACGCCGGTGGTCCCCGCCGTCCTCATCGGCGTGCTGTCGATCAGCGTCCTGCTGGTGAACATCCGCCAGCCGCAGATCTTCACCACCATCACCAGCATCGCCGTGGTGATGATCTACCTCGCCTACCTGCTGGTCACGGTGCCGATGCTGGTCAGCCGGCTGCGCGGTCGCTGGCCGCTGGAGCCCGAGCCGGACGGCGCCCGGCACTTCTCGCTGGGCCGCTGGGGGCTGCCGGTCAACGTGCTGGCCGTGCTGTGGGGCGCCGGCATGGCGCTCAACCTGGCCTGGCCCCGGCGCGAGGTCTACAACGCCACCGCGCCGTACCACTGGTACCTGCAGTGGGGTGCCTTCGTCTTCATCGGCGCGATCGCGCTGGTCGGGCTGGCGTACTACCTGCTCCGCCAGCGTCACCGCTCCGGTGTGCTGCCCGACCACGCCGCCTGAGGACCGCCGGGTGCGACGTCGTCGTACAGGAGGGCCATCCGGTCGATGAACCAGGTCTTGCCTGCCGTCTCGACCGCCAGCCCGAACAGGACCATCCAGCCGTCCCGCACGAGGAGCCCCCGCGCGATGAAGGGCACGCCCAGGGCGCTGAGGCCGGCGAGCACGTTCGGTGCCACCCGGTGCCTGCTCGGGACGGGCACCTCGTCCCGTCGCGCCCACGCGGTCTCGCCCAGCACGCCCCGGGACGCCCAGTGGTCCAGCGAGCGCGGCGGCGGGAAGGCCCGGGGGTTGACCACGGTCCACGCGCAGACCAGCCCCACCGGCACGGCCGACCACCAGCCGAGCCGGTGGCGGGACCAGAGCGCCCCGGTGAGCAGGGCCGGGATCGGGATGCGGGTGTACACGCTCCACGGGTTGGCGTGGCGCTGCCAGCTCTCGCCCTCGAGGCCGAAGGCCTTGGCCATCCTGCTGTCCACGGTCATGGCGCACTCCCAGCGGGCGTCGACTCCCTGACCCCCGTGGGAGCCCGACGCTACGGCTGTCCGCCGACGCCGTCGACGGGTCCGCGCGCGCCGGGTCAGCGGGCCGGCTGCCGGACTGCGGTGGGCACCGGCGGTCGCCCCTGCCGGGGATCGCCGCCGCCGGCGATGCGCAGCAGGGCACGGAGCGCCGGTACCGCCCCGACCGGCTCGATCGCCGACGGTGAGGCGGCGGGGTGGTGCGCCGCGATCCGCACTCGCAACGCTGCCGGCCGGGTCCGGAAGACCAGCGGAGGAGTGAGCAGCGCGGCCTCCCCGTCGATGCCCGCCGGCACCGGACGGGTCGCCTCGACCCGGAGGTCGGTGGTCTCCCACTGGCGCCAGGGCCGGCGCCGGCGCCGCGCCCCGCCGACCGGTGGGTCGAGCACGGTCACCCCGAGGAGGCCCTGGTCGACAGCCGGCCGGGTGCCGGCGCCGGCGGCACCGGCGAGCCGGTACTGGTCGTTGCCGACCATCAGGACCGCCGCGCCGCGCAGCGTGCGACCGCCCGGGGTGGTCCAGCGCAGGTCCTGGGAGGCGCGCGCCGGGACCTGCGAGGCCGCCACCGTGTCCAGCAGCGTCCGCAGCTTCGCGGCGCGGTAGCCCTCCTGCTGCACCGCCTCCGCGTAGACACCCAGCGAGACGTTGTTGACGAAGACCCGGTCGTTGACCTCGGCCAGGTCCACCAGCCGCTCGCCGCCGTCGACGAACGCGTCGAGCGCGCCGACCACGTCGTCCCGGTCCACGCCGAGGTCGAGGGCGAAGTGGTTGCGCGTGCCGGCGGGGATGCACGCGTAGGGCAGGTCGGCCTCGGCGGCGAGGGCGGCCACCACGGCCTGGGACCCGTCGCCGCCGGCCATGGCCAGAGCGTCCGCGCCGGCGTCGACGGCCGCCCGGACCAGTGCCTCGAGATCGCCCCCAGGACGCAGCTCGACCACGACGATGCCCCGCTCCCGGGCGGCCGCGGCCAGCCCGGCTCGGCCCGCCCGGCCACCGCCGGACCGCGGGTTCACCACGAGCACCGGTCGCCGTGGTCGTGGCGCGGCGGGGAGGACGACCTCGGGCCGGAAGGCGGCCCGGGCGGCCGCGTGCCAGACCAGCGCGCCGAGGCCGAGCAGCAGCAGGCTGCGGCGGTAGCCCTCGTCGCCCAGCACCAGGACCCCGCCCGCCAGGGCGGCGCCGCCGACGGCGAGGCCGGCCAGGCGCGCCCAGCCCCGGCGCAGGACCCCCTCCCACGCGCCGGCCGCGACGAGGGCGGCGCAGAGCAGCAGGAGCAGGCCGCGCGGGAAGTCGTCGACCGCCACGGTGACCCCCAGCGCGAGCACCCACGCCGCGGCGGCGAGCGCGACGGCGGCTGTCGTGCGGCGCCAGCGCACCCGGGACCGGCGGCGTGCAGCGGACATCGACGACCTCCTCGGTCAGCGCCCTGACCGGATGGCCAGGTGCCGCCGCACTCGTCGTGGAGCGTCGAGTGTCCACCCGGCCCGCCGGGGAGGACAGGGCTCCGGACCGGGGGACGGCGCGGCGGACCTCGTTGGACAACGCACCGATCGTCGGGCATGATCGTCGCCGTAGGGGAGTACCCCTCCGCGGAGCGTCGTCAGTACGGCCTGTCATCAGGTCCGGCGCATCCGGTCCGGCAGCTCGCCGGGCGGGGGAGACCTGCCGACTTCGTGTTGGAGGCCTCTGCCATGCCCGCTGCCGCCCGTCCCACCGCCCCCGCCGTCACCCCCGCCGTCGACGAGGCGTGGGTCGCGCCGACCTGGGAGCAGGTGGTGCGGGACCACTCGGCGCGGGTTTACCGGCTGGCCTACCGGCTCTCGGGCAACCAGCAGGACGCCGAGGACCTGACCCAGGAGACGTTCGTGCGGGTGTTCCGCTCGCTGGCGGACTTCTCCCCGGGCACGTTCGAGGGCTGGTTGCACCGGATCACCACGAACCTGTTCCTGGACATGGTGCGGCGCCGGCAGCGGATCCGGTTCGACGCGCTGCCCGAGGACACCGAGCGGTTGCCGGGGGCGGCGCCCTCGCCGGAGCAGGTGTACGCCGACACCCACCTGGACCCGCAGGTGCAGGCGGCGTTGGACGCGTTGTCCCCGGAGTTCCGGGTGGCGGTGGTGCTGTGCGACATCGAGGGTCTGACCTACGAGGAGATCTCGGCGACGTTGGGCATCAAGCTGGGCACGGTGCGCAGCCGGATCCACCGCGGGCGGGTGCAGCTGCGCGAGGCGCTGGCCCACCTGGCCCCCGGCCGCACGCCGGCAGCCGCCTGACCGCTGCGGGTCGAGGACGGGAGCTCAGGACCGCGGCCGTCGCCCGATCTTGGACCCCAGCCAGGTCAGCGGGTCGTACCGGCGGTCGGCCACCCGCTCCTTCAGCGGGATGATCCCGTTGTCGGTGAGGTGGATGCCCTCGGGGCACACCTCGCTGCAGCACTTGGTGATGTTGCACAAGCCCAGGCCGAACTCCTCCTGCGCGGCGTCACGCCGGTCGGCGACGTCCAGCGGGTGCATGTCGAGCTCGGCCAGCCGGATGAGGAAACCGGGCCCCGCGAAGCTCCGCTTGTTCTCCTCGTGGTCCCGGATGACGTGGCAGGTGTCCTGGCAGAGCCAGCACTCGATGCACTTGCGGAACTCCTGCGAGCGCTCGACGTCGACCTGCTGCATGCGGTGGCTGCCGTCGGCCTCCCGCGGCCGGGGGACCAGCGCCGGGATCTGCGCGGCCTTCTCGTAGTTGTAGGACACGTCGGTGACGAGGTCGCGGATGACCGGGAAGGTCCGCAGCGGGGTGAGGGTGACCGGCTCGTCCTCGGCGAAGGTGCTCATCCGGGTCAGGCACATCAGCCGGGGCCGCCCGTTTACCTCGGCGCTGCAGGACCCGCACTTGCCGGCCTTGCAGTTCCAGCGGACGGCGAGGTCGCCGGCCTGGGTCGCCTGCAGCCGGTGGACGATGTCCAGCACCACCTCGCCCTCGTTCACCTCCACGGTGAACGTCTGCAGGTCCCCGCCGGACGCGTCGCCGCGCCACACCCGGAACGTCGCGTCGTAGCCCATGTGCGTGCCCCCGTCAGGACTCGAGGAGCTCGGCGAGGTCGCCGGGCATCTGCGGCAGCGGTTGCCGGGTCACCCGCACCGCGTCGGCATCGGCCGGCAGGTCCAGGACGAGGTTGAGGTGTGCCCAGGCGTCGTCCGCAGCGGGGAAGTCGTCGCGGGTGTGGCCGCCCCGGCTCTCCTCGCGCTCGAGTGCAGCGCGGGCGATGCACTCGCTGACCAGCAGCAGGTGCGGCAGGTCCAGGGCCAGGTGCCAGCCGGGGTTGTACTGCCGGTGCCCCTCGACGGACAGGTTCGCGACTCGTCCCTTCAGGACGGCGATCCGCTCCAGCGCCTGCGCCATCTCCGCGCGGGTGCGGATGATGCCGACCAGGTCGTGCATCGTCGACTGCAGGTCCTGCTGCACGGCGTAGGGGTTCTCCCCGCCGTCCCGGTCGAACGGCGCGAGCGCCGCGGCGGCCGCATCGGCCAGCGCCGCCTCGGCGACCTCGACGCGGGCGCCGGCCAGCTTCGCCGCGTGCTCGGCGGCGGCGAGCCCGGCACGGCGGCCGAACACCAGCAGGTCCGACAGCGAGTTGCCGCCGAGCCGGTTGGAGCCGTGCATGCCGCCGGCCACCTCCCCGGCGGCGAAGAGGCCGGGCAGCCGGGACTCCTGGGTGTCCGGGTCGACCTCGACCCCGCCCATCACGTAGTGGCAGGTGGGCCCGATCTCCATCGCCTCGCGGGTGATGTCGACGTCGGCCAGCTCCTTGAACTGGTGGTACATCGAGGGCAACCGCTTCCGGATGTACTCGGCCGGTCGTCGCGAGGCGATGTCCAGCCACACCCCGCCGTGCTCGGTCCCGCGGCCGGCCTTCACCTCGCTGTTGATGGCGCGGGCGACCTCGTCGCGGGGGAGCAGCTCAGGCGGGCGCCGGTTGTTCGTCTTGTCGGTGTACCAGCGGTCGGCCTCCTCCTCGGACTCCGCGGTCTCCTTGCGGAAGTAGTCGGGGATGTAGTCGAACATGAACCGGTTGCCGGCGGAGTTCCTCAGGATCCCGCCGTCGCCGCGGACGCTCTCGGTGACCAGCAGCCCGCGCACCGACGGCGGCCACACCATGCCGGTCGGGTGGAACTGGACGAACTCCATGTTCACCAGCGAGGCGCCGGCCTGCAGCGCCAGGGAGTGCCCGTCGCCGGTGTACTCCCAGGAGTTCGAGGTGACCTTGTAGGCCTTGCCGATGCCGCCGGTGGCCAGCACGACCGAGGGCGCCTGCCAGACGACGAACCGACCGGACTCGCGCCAGTACCCGAACGCGCCGGTGACCGTCTCGTCGTCGCGGAGCAGCCGGGTGACCGTGCACTCCATGTACACGTCGATGCCGAGGGCGACGGTGCGCTGCTGCAGGGTGCGCAGCAGCTCCAGCCCGGTCCGGTCGCCGACGTGGGCCAGGCGGGCGTACCGGTGGCCGCCGAAGTCGCGCTGGCTGATCAGGCCGTCCGGCGTCCGGTCGAACAGCGCACCCCAGTCCTCGAGCTCGAGGACCCGGTCCGGCGCCTCCTGCGCGTGCAGCTGCGCCATCCGCCAGTGGTTGAGCATCTTCCCGCCGCGCATGGTGTCCCGGAAGTGCACCCGCCAGTTGTCCTCGGGCCAGGTGTTGCCCATGGCCGCGGCGATGCCGCCCTCGGCCATCACCGTGTGCGCCTTGCCGAGCAGCGACTTGCAGACGACGGCGGTGCGCGCGCCGTTCTCGGAGGCGGCGATGGCCGCCCGCAGGCCGGCACCCCCCGCGCCGACGACGACGACGTCGTACTCGTGCCTCTCGAGCTCCATCAGAAGAACCTCGGGTCGGAGATCGTGCCGGTGGCCAGCAGGAGGACGTAGAAGTCGGCGAAGGCGACGGTGAACAGCGACGCCCAGGCGAACTGCATGTGCCGGGCGTTCAGCTTCGAGATCGACGTCCAGGCCCGGTAGCGCAGCGGGTGCCGGGAGAAGGAGTTGATCCGGCCGCCGACGATGTGCCGGCAGGAGTGGCAGGACAGCGAGTAGAGCGCCAGCAGGACGGCGTTGACCAGCAGGACAACCGTGCCCAGGCCCATGTGGCCCCAGGCTCCGGTCTCGTCCCGGAACGCCAGGACGACGTCGTAGAACAGGATCACGTTGATGACCAGCGCGGCGTAGAGCGCGTACCGGTGGACGTTCTGGCCGAGCAGCGGCAGCCGGGTCTCCCCGGTGTAGCGGCGGTGCGGCTCGGCGACCGCGCAGGCCGGCGGCGACAACCAGAACGACCGGTAGTAGGCCTTCCGGTAGTAGTAGCAGGTCAGCCGGATCCCCAGCGGGAAGACCAGGATGTAGAGCGCCGGGGAGATCCAGGCCGGCCCGGTGAACAGCTCGGGGAAGGTGTCGCCCTCGCACGCCGTCGTCAGGCACGGCGAGTAGAACGGCGAGATGTAGGGCTCGGCGAAGTAGTGCGCGTCCTGGAACGCCCGGAACGTGGCGTAGACGATGAACAGCAGCAGCGCGACGGCGGTGACCAGGGGCTGCAGCCACCAGCGGTCGGTGCGCAGGGTGCGTGCCGCGATGGCCGCGCGGCGGGGCGCGGCCATCCCGTTCCCCGCGCCCGGGGAGACGGCCCCGGTCCCGCGTGGGGCGGTGGCGGTCACCGCCCCGTGCGGCCGGTCCCGCCCCAGCCCTCGTCGTCCCCGTCGCCGTAGACGCCCGCGAAGGGCTCCCGTGCCGTGTACGGCCGGGCGCCGCACAGCAGGGTCAGGTCCTCGCGCACCCGGGTGAGGTCACTCCTCAGCCGCCGGGCGTCCACGGTGTCGCCGAAGTGCCTGCCGACCGGTGCACAGGCCTGCTCGAAGGCGTCGAGCGCCTGCCGAGCCGCTGCCACGTCCTGCTCCAGGGACATCGCTGCCTCCACGTCGCTGCTGACGCCGCCGAGATGGTGGGAGGCAGTCGACCACGGACGCCGGGCCGGGGAAAGGGGCTCCGGCGCGGCAGTTGTGACCCACGTCACCTAGAGCTGGACGCCGGGGTTGGCGTGCTCGAACCAGGCGTCCTCCACCTCGGCCCGGTCCAGCGGGTTGCCCGGGTCGACCGACCGGTGGTGCTCCCACCCACCGCACGTGCACGACGCCACGTAGGCGTCGGTGCCGTGGGTGTCGCTGCCCTCCCTCCGCTCGTAGCGGTGGGTGTGCCCCCGGAGGTGCATCACGCCGTCCTCCTCCCTCTGTCGACGGGGCACGTGCCGGGCGGCACGCACCGTGCTCGTCCCCCGCCGCCCGGCGGGGCGACCAGGACGTCGATCATCTCCACGACGGCTCGACGCTGGCCCACTCGGCCTCCCAGCGACGGGACCGGCTCCGCTCGATCAGCACCCCTGTCCCGGCATGAGCGGCCCACAGGAGCGCGGAGAGCCCGACGAAGACCCCGAGGCCCTGGCCGACCGCCCGGCCGGTGACGTCGTCCGCGCTCAGCGGAGGTGGCTCGCGGGTGCCGTCCCGACCGATCCAGATGGGCACCGACGAGCCCGCCCGCGCGCCGGCGGCCAGGGTCACGGTGCCCTGGTGCTCGGTACCGTCCGGGCCGGCCCACACGGCGGTCCACTGCTCCCGGAACCTGCCGTCCCACGACTCGCCGACCGGCGCCGCCACCTCGTCCACGAGCCGGGCGGGCACCTGCTGCCGCTCGGCCGCGGCCGCCGCCGCCTGGTCCCGCGCCTGCGCGTGACCCGCCCTCGCGGCGGCGACGCCGACCAGGGCCGCCGCCAGGAGACCGCACACGAGCAGGACCAGGGCGAGGAACTCGAGGCGGTCCGACCCCCGCCGGAGCGGGCCGGGGCCCAGTGCCGCCCTCCGGATGGCCGGACCGGTGCCGGCGCGGTGGTCCGGGTGCACGACGACCTCCTCGCTCGGCTGACCGGTCACGGGTGTTCCTGGGACGGGTGGGACCGGCTGCCCGGTCGCGCGGCACCGTCCCGGCGGCTACGTCGAGGAGCTGCTGTGCGGCACCCCGGGACGAGGCGCCGCCTCCGGGACCGGGTCCACGGCAGGCGGCAGCGCAGCGGCGAGCGCCGCGGCCAGGGCGTGCCGGAGGGCCGGGTCCCGCTGCTCCTGCGGCAGTTCGCGCAGCGCCAGGACCGACAGCTCCAGCCGACGGCGGCCCGCCCCGTACCGGTGCAGTGCGTCCAGCCGGCGGGCCAGGCCGGCCAGCGTCCCGGCGCTGGTCACCAGGTCGTACCTCCGCTCGGCACCGCGCCGCAGCCGGCGCACCCGGGCCGTGTCCGTGGCGGCCTGGGTGGCGGCCACGGTGGCGCGGACGACGGCAGCGGTCCGGCGGGCGTCGGGGGAGGACCCCGTCTCCGCCAGGCTCGGCGCGAAGGCGGCCAGCAGCGGCCGGCCGGCCTCGGTGGAGGCGTCGTTCACCAGGCGTGCGACGGTGGCGAGCGTGGGGTCGGTGCAGGAGGGGTGGTCGTTGAACGGCTTCCCGGCGAGGACGGAGACGTACTCCATCAGGCAGGCGCCGTCCTCCGGTGCCAGGTGGGCGCCCACCCGCAGCTGCGGGAGGCCCTCGGGGACGGGTCGGGCATCGGAGCGCTGCACGGCGGGACCGCCTCTCGGTGGTGGACGACGGTGGCCGGCCCGGCCCGCAGCCCCCGCTGCGGTCCCCGGACCGGTCCTCCGACTCTCGCCTGCCCCGACGGCTGCCACCTCGCCCGAGCAGGATGAGCCGCGCGGCGCCGTCGTCTCCCGCCGACCGCAGGGCTCACGCGATGATCAGGTACAGCCCGTAGGCGACGACGAGACCGGTGGCGGACAGGCACACCACGGCGAGGGCCGTGCCCGCCCACCGCGGCCGCCCGTCCCCGCTCCGTTCGCCGGTGGTCCGCCCGGCCGGGTCGGACAGCCCGAGGACGGCGAACGAGACGAGCAGGACGACGGTGACCGCGGCGGCGGCCGCGACCACCGCGATGGCGGCCAGCGTGCCCCAGTCGATCTGCACGGTCGGCTCCTCCCGGTCAGGCGGGGACGTCGACGGCCGCCGGCAGCGGCCGGTCGTTGACGTTGGTGGCGCTGACCGCGTCGCGCCGCGACGCGGCGTAGAGGCCGGCGGCCAGGGTGATGCCGGTCAGCGCGACGACGGCCACGCCGGCCGTGCCGGTCGCGGCCAGCCAGGAGGCGCCGGCGCCCACGACGGCCGCGGACGGCAGGGTGAAGGTCCAGGCCAGCGCGATCCGCCCGGCCATCCCCCAGTGCACCGAGGCCAGCCGCCGTCCGGCACCCGCGCCGAGGATCGAGCCGGTGCACACCTGCGTGGTGGACAGCGGCAGCCCGAGGTGGGTCGAGGACAGGATGACCGCGGTGCTGGTCGTCTCGGCGGTGAAGCCCTGCACCAGGTGGATGTCGCTGACCCGGTTGCCGAGGGTCCGGATGATCCGCCAGCCGCCCATGTAGGTGCCCAGCCCGATCGCCAGCCCGGCGGCCAGGACGACCCACGAAGGTGGTCCCGAGCCGGGCGCGAGCATGCCCGAGGTGATCAGGGTCAAGGTGATCACGCCCATGGTCTTCTGCGCGTCGTTGGTGCCGTGCGCGAGCGCGACCATCGACGCCGAGACGCGCTGGGCGACCGTGAACCCGCGGTCCACGGTGCCCGGGTCGGCCCGCGCGGAGATCCGGAAGGCCAGGTAGGTGACGACGACGGCGATCAGCGCGGCGACCACAGGCGACAGCACGGCGGGGAGCACGATCTTGTTGAGCACCGCGTCGAAGTCGATCGCGCCGACGCCGCCGGCCACCCAGGTCGCGCCGATCAGACCGCCGAACAGCGCGTGCGACGAGCTGGACGGCAACCCGAGGTACCAGGTCACCAGGTTCCACAGGATGGCCCCGACCAGCCCGGCGAAGACCACCACCGGGTCGATGAGCGTCTCGTCGACCAGCCCGCCGGAGATGGTGTTGGCCACCTGGACCGAGAGGAAGGCCCCGACCACGTTCAGGCAGGCGGCGATCGTCACGGCGGTCCGGGGCCGGAACGCACCGGTCGCGATGGAGGTGGCCATGGCGTTGGCCGTGTCGTGGAAGCCGTTCGTGAAGTCGAAGACCAGCGCGGTCACGACCACCACGACGACGATGAGCGATGCGTCCATCGACTGCGCCTCTCTGCCCGCCGACACCCGGCGCCGTGCGGGTCCCGCCGGTGCAGGATGACGGCCCTCCCGGCGGCGCCGCCTCACCCTGCGAGGAGGACGGCGCACGCCACCCACCGCACCTGCCATGGCCGGCTCACCGGCGTCGGCGGGGCGCGAGCGGGCTGAGGGTCGTCAAGGTGGGGAGCACCACTCGCAGCACCGCGCCGCTCGTCAGTGGAGCAGGACCTTCACCCCGATGAGCGCACCGCCCACGGCGGCGACCAGGACGGCCTGCAGCACCGCGCGGGGCCGCGGCGCCCCGGCCAGCCGGGCGGCCCAGTAGCCGTACCAGCCGATCAGCCCCAGCCCTCCCCACGTGGCGAGGGTGAACGCCGTCGCGAGCTCGAGCCACCCCACCGCGGCCGCCAGGAAGAAGACGGCGGAGAACCCCACGCCGAACGCGACCGCCCCCGCCTGGCCGACCAGGTGCGCCAGCTGCGCGCGCGTGACCCGGTGCCGCTGGCTCGTCTCGGTGCCCACGACGTCGCTGTAGATCTCGGCCAGTGCCACCGTGACGCCGGACAGCAGCAACCAGACCGCCATGACCAGCGCGGACGGCGGGTCGGAGTCCAGCGCGACCACCAGGCTGAGGCCGATGATCGCGCCGTAGACGACCCGGCTGACCGCGCGGGAGCCGAGGTGGGCCTCGAGAGCGGCACGCACAGCCGACGACCGTCCGCTCCACCGGGCCGTCCGGCATCCTCCGCGCAGGAGGATCCGCGGTGCCTCAGCCGGGGGAGGCGTCGGTCCCGTCGGTCGCCGCTGGCGGCGGGCCGGCTGGGTCGTGCTCCACCGGTGGCGGGTCCGCGACCGCTCCGCCCTCGTCCCGGCGCGGCCGTGCGCGGGCCGCCGCGGCCAGGTCGGCCCGGGCCGCTGCCGCCTCGGCGACAGCGCGGTCGCGGGCCTCCTCGGCCCGCAGCCGGTCGCGACGGCTCTCCTCGGCCTGGCGCTCGGCCCGTTCGGCGCGGGCCTCCTGCAGCCGTGCCCGCTCGGTGGCCTCCGCGGTCCGGGCCACCGCTGCCCGGACCCGGCCCGCCGCGGCCGTGGTCTCCAACCGGACCGCCGCCTCGGCCTGCTCGGCCCGGCCGGCCGCCCGGGCCGCCTCGGCCCGGGCGTCCTCGGTCTCCGCGCGGGCCGCGCGTTCGGTCTCCAGCGCCCGGTCCCGGGCCGCCTCGGCCGCCGCCGCCCGCTCCTGCGCGGTGGCGGCGTCGGCCAGCGCGCGGTCGCGGGCCTCCTCCGCCCGGGCCGCCTCGCCGCGCGCGGACCCGGCGTCGGCCACCGCCGCGGCCCGCCGCCGCTCGGCCTCCTGCCGCGCCGCCTCGGCCTCGCGGGCGGCCGCGCCGGCCGCGTCCGCGGCCGCGCGTGCCTCCTGCGCCGCGCGCTCCGCGGCGTCGGCGGTCTCCCGGGCGGCCTCGGCCTGGTCCCGGGCCGCGGTCAGCTGCTCCCGGGCGGTGGCGGCCTCCGCCCGGGCCGCGGCCGCGTCGGCGTCGGCCCGCGCCGCCGCCTCGAGCGCCTCCCGGGTCGCCGTCTCGGCGACCGCCCGGACCCGGTCGGCGAGGGACGCCCGCTGCTCGGCCTCGGCGATCTCGCGGCGGGCGTCGGTGCGGATCGCCGCCCGCTCGACCTCCAGCAGCTCGGCGTCCGCGGCCCGGGTCAGCACCTCCCGGGCGCGGGTCACCTGCTCCTCGATCGCCAGCAGGGTGTGACGGAACCGGTCGGCTGCCTCGGTGAGGGTCTCGGCGGCCGGTGGCCGGTGACCCGGGGCGTTGCCCGTCGCCGCCGCGGTCGGGGAGCGGACGGCGGCCTCGGCCCGGCGCGCGGCGAAGGCGGTCGTGCGGTTGTGGTCCGGGCGGGTGCAGTACGAGGACCGGCCGCCGGTCGGCGGAGGCGGTGCCACCGGCCGGTCGCAGCTCGGGAAGGCGCACATCGCCGTGCCAGCGGTCATGCCGGGGATCCTCCGCTCGTTCGTGCGTTCGTGCATACCGACAACGAACGAACGAACGTCATTGATCGGGATGAGCAGGCGCGGAGCCAGCCGCACGCTCCATAATCAACTGTTATGGAGTCCTTCCAGCCCGACGTCGCGCGAGCCGTTCGGGTCCCGCGCGAGGTGGTCGTCCGGCCGGGGGACGGGGGTCTCGTGCTGCCTGGGGACGTCGAGTCGGTGGGGCGCTACCTCACCGCCGCGAAGGCCGAGTCGACGCGCAAGGCCTACGAGGCGGACTTCCGCGCGTGGTCGGCGTGGGCCCGGCAGCGCGGCTTCGACCCGCTGCCCGCGGCCGACGCCGCGGTGGCGGCCTACCTCGCGGCGCTCAGCGACGCCGGGGCCAGCCCGCGGACCGTCGCCCGGCGGCTGTCCGGCATCGGGCACGCGCACCGGGAGGCCGGGCTCCCCAGCCCGACCGAGCACCCCGGCACCCGCGAGGTGCTGCGGGGCATCCGCCGCACGGCGGCCCGCGGCGGTCGCCGGCCGAAGAAGGCCCGGGCGATCGACACCCAGACGGTCCGGGCGCTGGTCGAGGACCTCCCGGACGGCGTGGCCGGGACCCGCGACCGGGCGCTGATCCTCACCTCCTTCGCGCTCGGGCTGCGGGCCTCGGACGCCTGCGGGCTGGACGTGGGCGACCTGGCCCCGGCCGGGCACGGCGGCCTCGACGTCACCGTCCGCTGGTCGAAGACCGACCAGGAGGGCGCCGGCGAGGTGCTGGCGCTGGCACCTGGGACGCGCGCGCAGACCTGCCCGGTGCGCGCCCTGCAGGCGTGGGTCGAGGCGGCCGGGCTGCAGGGGGCGACCGGACCGCTGTTCCGCAGCGTCGGGCGGGGCGCGCAGCCGCGGATCGGCCGGACCCGGATGGCCCGGTCCTCGGTCCGGCTGGTCCTCCGCCGGGCCGCCGAGCACGCCGGTGTCCCGCTCGACGGGCTGAGCCCGCACAGCCTGCGGCGGTCGTTCGCGACCGAGGGCTACAAGGCCGGGGTCAGCGAGCGGGAGCTGGCCCGGACGGGCCGGTGGGCGTCGGTGACCACGCTGCGCGGCTACGACGCCAGCAGCCGCTGGGCGGCTCCGGCGTCCGGCCGGCTCGGTCTCTGAGCCCCGGCGGGCTCAGACCTCGCCCGGGTAGGGCGGCGCGCTGTCCGCGACGACCGCGCCGCGCTCGCCCAGCGGCTGCTCGGGGCCGACCGTCGAGTCGCGGGTCGTCTCGCGCTCGGCCTCGGCGTTGACCGCGGCGCCCACGATGACCAGGAAGACGGTGACCCACAGCCAGAACATGCTGATCGCCACCCCGGCCAGACCGCCGTACGTCGAGGAGTAGCTGCCCAGCCGCTCGACGTAGGCGAAGAAGCCGGCCGTGGTGGCCAGCCACAGCACGGTCGCGACCGCCGAGCCGCCGGTGATCCACCGCCAGCGGGCCTGCTCCCGGTCCGGGCCCCACCGGTACAGCAGGGCGAGCATCGAGGTCATGACGCCGGCGAGACCGAGCCACACGAGGACGGTCGCGACCGCGCGGACCGGGTCGGAGGCCCCGGACAGGGCACGGGACAGCGTGCCGGCGAGGGTGACCAGGGCGCCCAGGACCACCGCGCCACCGAGGACGAACAGCAGCGCCAGGCCGGTGCGGCGCAGGAACCCGCGGCTCTCCGTCTCGTGGTAGGCGAGGGTCAGCCCGTCGATCAGGTAGGTCATGGCGGTCGTCGCCGTGTAGAGCGCGACCACCAGCCCGGTGAGCCCGCTGAGGGTGTGCACCTGGCCGGAGGCGGTGGTGATCGTGGTGAGCTGCTCGGCCACCATCGGCCGGAGCTCGGTGGGCAGCATCCCGGTCACCCGGGACAGCTGCTGGAGCGCCTGCTCGGGGGTGGTGACCGCGCCGTAGACCGAGATCGCCGTCACCAGCACCGGGGCGATGGACAGGATCGCGAAGAACGCCACGCCCGCGCTCTGCACCATGAGCCGGTCGCTGGCCACGTGCCTCAGCACCCGGCGGAGGACGTGCCGCCAGCCCGCGGCGGAGATCTGCCGCGGCGAGTCGGCCTCGCTCGCCGGCGGACGTCGTCGCGACGCCGCTGCCCGCCCCGCGCGCCCGTGCTCTCGAGCCCACGCCATGGCTCATCCCATACGCGGTCGGGAGCAGCCGCAACACGCAGCCGGTCGGCTGATCGCCCCGCCGGCGCGAGCGCGGGTCAGGCGGCGCGCTTGGAGGGTCGGCCTGTCGGGGGCGAGGAAGGCCTCCAGCGTCCGGGGCGGCCGTCCGGTCACCCGCTCCACGGTGTCGGTCACCACGGCGAAGCTGCCGGCGTGCACCCGCCGGAAGGTCAGCTCGGTGAGCGCCCGCGCGAAGCCGTCGCTGCCGGCCAGCACGTCCTCGATCGGCACCTCCCGGTGCGCCACGGGGTGCCCGGTCGCGGCGGACAGCAGCTCCGCGGTGCGCGGCAGCGAGAGGGCCGCCGGCCCGGACAGCTCGTGCACCTGACCGGCCTGCCCCGGGTCGAGCAGCGCGTGCTCGGCCACGGCGGCGATGTCCCGGGCGTCGATCCAGGCCACGCTCGCGCCACCGCTGGAGAACGGCAGCTCGCCGCGGCCGGCGACCTGGTCCAGGTAGTACCGCGGGTCGGTGAACACCTGCATGAACCAGCTCGGCCGCACCATCGTCCAGCTGCGGCCGCTGCGGCGCACCGCCTGCTCGGCGCGCACCGCCCAGTCGTCGGGGGCGAGGGCGTCGGTGGCCTGCTCGGACAGCAGGACGACGTGGGTCCGCTCCGGCAGCCCGTCGAGCAGCGCACCGATCAGCTCCGGGGCGTCGGGGCGGTCCGGTCGGACGACGTAGACGGCGTCGACGCCCTCGGTCGCCGCCGGCCAGCCGGAGGTGTCGTCCCACGAGAACGCCGTGGGCCGGACGCCGTCGGTGCTCACCGTGGCCGGGTCGCTGCTGCCGCCGAGCACCTCGACGCCCGACCGGGCGACGAGCAGCTCGGCCAGCGGGCGGCCGGTCTTGGCGCGCACCCCGGTCACCAGGACGCGGGTCATGCCGGTACCTCTGCGGTCGTGCGCCTCATGACGGCCCCTCCGTGCGGTCGGGTGGCCCGGCTCCGGCCGCCGGGCGGTCACCGGAGCCCGGAGTCTGCCGGACGTGGCGCCGGAAGAGGGGCTGGTTGGTGCTGGTCCGACGTCGTCCGGGGGGAGGAGCATCACCGGCGTCCGATGAGTCCCCGGCCGCGGCCGGGTCACAGCTGCAGACGCACTCGTCCCCGGACCCGAGGTGGCAGGCAGATGACCGCACAGACGACGCTCGCGATCGAGGCCAGCGGGCTGGAGAAGTCCTTCGGTGAGACCCGCGCCGTCGCCGGGGTGGACCTCGCCGTCCCGGCCGGATCCGTCTACGGGGTGCTCGGGCCCAACGGCGCGGGCAAGACCACGACCATCCGGATGCTGGCCACGCTCATCCCGCCCGATGCCGGCAGCGCCCGCGTGCTGGGGCACGACGTCGTGTCCGAGGCGGCGACGGTCCGCGAGCTGGTCAGCCTGACCGGCCAGCTCGCCTCGGTCGACGAGGAGCTCACCGGCCGGGAGAACCTCCGGCTGCTCGGCCGGCTCCTCGGCTTCTCCCGTGCCGCCGCCAAGGACCGCGCCGACGAGCTGCTCGAGGCCTTCGACATCGCCGAGGCGGCCGGCAGGCTGGTCAAGCACTTCTCGGGCGGCATGCGCCGCCGGCTCGACATCGCCGCGAGCATCGTGGTCACCCCGCAGTTGATGTTCCTGGACGAGCCGACCACCGGGCTGGACCCGCGCTCCCGCAACCAGGTCTGGGAGATCGCCCGGGCGCTGGTGGCCGAGGGGACGACGATCCTGCTCTGCACCCAGTACCTCGAGGAGGCCGACCAGCTCGCCGACGGCATCGCCGTGATCGACCGGGGCCGGGTCATCGCCGAGGGCACCCCCGCCGACCTCAAGGCCTCGGTCGGCACCGGATCGCTGTCCGTGCGGCTGCTCGACCCCGCCCGCCGTGCCGAGGCGGCCGAGCTGCTGGAACGGACGGTGGGCCCGGTGGTGCTGGAACCGGAACCCACGGCCCTGTCCGCCACCGGCGCGGACGCCGGACGGGCGGCGGTCGCCGTCGCCGAGCTCTCCCGCGCGGGCTTCCCACTGGCGCACTTCTCGCTGCAGCAGCCCAGCCTCGACGAGGTCTTCCTCGCCCTCACCGGCCACGCGGCCGAGGAGACGTCCCAGCCCTCCGACGACCTGCAGGAGCACCTGTCATGACGACGACGACCGCGCCGGGCACCGCGGACACCGCAGCGGTCCGCCGGGCGATCTCCTCCACCCCGCGCCCGCCCCGGCCCGGCCCGCTGTCGGCCGCGCTCACCTTCGGCTGGCGGGGCATGCTGAAGGTCAAGCACGTGCCCGAGCAGCTGCTGGACGTCACCGTCACGCCGGTGATGTTCCTGCTCATGTTCACCTACCTGTTCGGCGGTGCGATCGCGGGCTCGACCAGCGCCTACCTGGACTACACGCTGCCGGGCCTGCTGGTCATGTCGGTGCTGTTCACCACCGTCTACTCCGGGGTCAGCCTCAACACCGACCTGACGAAGGGCGTCGTCGACCGCTTCCGCACGCTGCCGATCTGGCGGCCGGCGCCGCTGCTGGGCTCGCTGCTCGGCGACAGCGTCCGCTACGTCATCGCCGGCACGGTGATCATCGTCGTCGGCGTCGCCCTGGGCTTCCGGCCCGACGGCGGCGTCCTCGGGGCGGTCGCGGCGCTGGCGCTGGTCGTCGTCTTCTCGTTCGGGTTGTCCTGGGTCTTCTGCGTCCTCGGCCTGCTCCTGCGGTCGCCGAACGCGGTGATGAACGCCGGGTTCATGGCGATCTTCCCGCTGACGTTCCTGTCCAACGTCTTCGTCGACCCCGCCACGCTGCCGGGCCCGCTGGAGGCCTTCGTCGACGTCAACCCGATCTCCGTCCTGGCCACCGCGTCGCGGTCGCTGATGGCCGGCGAGCCCGACGGCGGCGCGATCGTCGTCTCCCTCGCGGTGGCGGCGGGGCTGGCCGCGGTGTTCCTGCCGCTGACCACGCGGCTCTACCGCAGCCGCTGAGCACGGCGCTGGGCGGTCAGCGACCGCCCTCGGCGGCGATCAGCCCGGCGACCTCCTCCGGCATCTCCGAGCAGTCGTCGTCGGTGTCCGGTTGGCCCTCGGCGAGGCCCTCGACCCCGGCGTCCTCGACCGGTTGGAAGCCCTTCTCGGCGATGTGCCGGGGCACCCGGGCCTGCGCGTTGAGGACGTGCGAGCGCGACAGCCAGCCGAGGCCGTCGTCCACCTCGAAGTCCAGGCCGCCGCCGGGTGCCCGCTGCACGTGCCCCGGGGAGGGCAGCAGCCCGACCAGCTGGACGGCCTGGTCGACCGTCAGCGTGGACGGCGGGGTGTCGAACCAGTACCAGCTGGCCGAGCAGATGCCGTAGATCCGCGGACCGAGCTGCGCGTGGTTGACGTACAGCTCGAGCATCCGGCGGTCGTCGACCACCAGCGCCAGCTCCGCCGCCAGACCGGCCTCGACCGCCTTGCGCCAGGCGCTCATCCCCTGGTTGAGGAACAGGTTCTTGGCCACCTGCTGCGGGATGGTCGACCCGGACGGGTCCTCCTCGCCGCGCAGGTGCGCCTCGGCGCGGCCGACCAGCTCGTCCCAGGTGAAGGCGCCGTCCCGGTAGGGGAGGGGCTGGTCCTCGTGCGCGATGACGGCGGCGAGGAAGTTGCGGGACACGTGCTCGACGGGCACCGACTGCTGGACCGCCCCGTCGCTGTTGGCCAGCTGGAACGCCGTCGTCGGCGGGTCGACCCAGCGCAGCGACAGCAGGACCGCGGCCTGCACGAGGAAGGCGACGACCAGCAGCCGGAGGACCCGGCGGAACAGCCGCCGCCTCGGCACGCCCCCGGGTGGGGACGACGGCCCGGCCCCGGAGCCCGGCGCGGGGGGTGCTGCGACCGGATCGCCGTCCGGTGGGCCCTGATCGCCGGCCACCGGTCGCGACATGCGCCGGGTGGGCGTCCGGTCGGTCCACTGCTGCCCGGGCGGGACGTCGTCGGGGGAGCGACGACGGTGCGACGCGAAGGGCATGCGGAGCTGTCCTCCCGAGGACCGACGGACCGGGTCCCCAGGCTACGAGGCGGTCGGCGGAAGGGCCGTTCCCACGCCGTGCGTCACGGCACAGCCCGACCGCGATGACCCACCTCTCGGGTTTCGGCGCCGAAACCCGGCCCGGTTCCGGCGCCGGAACCTGGTTCGTCCGGTGCCCGCCGGCCTCAGCGCCGGGTCGCCGCCCCGGATCCGCTCGGGACCGGCGCGGCCTCCTCTGCCGGCACGCCGGGCTCGTCGGGACGCCGCGCGAGCGCGCTGGGCCACCACATGTGCCGGCCGACGTCGAGGGTGAGGGCGGTGACCAGCACCGAGCGCACGACGACCGTGTCCAGCAGCACCCCCAGGGCGACGGCGATGCCCAGCTGGGTCAGGAACGTCAGCGGCAGCGTGCCGAGCACCGCGAAGGTCGCCGCGAGCACCAGACCGGCGGAGGTGATCACACCGCCGGTGGCCGCCAGGCCGATCAGCGCGGCCCGCCGGGTGCCGTGGTCGACCGCCTCCTCCCGCACCCGGGTCATCAGGAAGATGTTGTAGTCGATGCCGAGGGCGACGAGGAACACGAAGACGAACAGCGGGAACGAGCTGTCGGTGTCGGTGACCCCGATCGTCGCCTGGAAGACCAGCGCGCTCAGCCCCAGCGCCGCGCCGTAGGACAGCACCACCGTGGCGATCAGGATCACCGGGGCGACCACGGCCCGCAGCAGCAGGCCCAGCACCACCAGGACGACCAGCATGATCAGCGGGATGACCACCCGGTTGTCCCGCTGGGAGGCGTCCTGGACGTCGAGGTTCAGCGCGGTGTTCCCGCCGACGAGCGCCTGGCCGTCCCCGGCGTCGTCCAGGTTGGTCCGCAGCCGCTCGATGGTGGCGTAGGCGGCCGGGCTGTCGAACGGGTCGGCCAGCGCCGCCTCGACCAGCGCCTGGTCGCCGACGACCTGCGGCTGACCGGTCTGGGCGATGCCCTCGGTCGAGGCCACGGCAGCGGCCACCTCGTCCGCCGAGGCGGCGGAGGTCACCACGTTCACGGCGTTGCCCGCGACGGCCGGGAAGTGCTGGGCGGCCACCGCGTCCCCCTCGATCGACTCCGGCGTGCCCCGGAAGCTCTCCGCCTGGGTCAGGCCGTTGGGGGAGAGCAGGAACACCCCCGCGCAGGCGGCCAGCAGCAGCCCGCTGGTGACGATCCACGTGCTCCGCGGCCGGGGCCGGATCCGGGCGCCGATGCGGGCCCAGATGCCGGTCGCGCTCGGCTCGGCACTGCCGAACGTCGGGCGCACCGGCCAGAACACCCAGCGACCGCAGATCACCAGCAGCGCCGGCAGCAGGGTCATCAGCACCACCAGGGTGACCGCGACGCCGATCGCGGCGACCGGCCCCAGCCCGGCGGTCGAGTTCATCTCCGCGAAGACCAGGCACAGCATGCCGAGCACGACGGTGCTGCCGCTGGCCAGCACCGCCGGTCCGGCCCGGTGCACGGCCTCGGTCATGGCCTCGTGCCGGTCGGTGTGCAGCCGCAGCTCCTCCCGGTAGCGGGCGACCAGGAGCAGCGCGTAGTCGGTGCCGGCCCCGACGACCAGCACCGTGAGGATGCTCGCGCTCTGCGCGTTGACCGTCAGGTCGGCGTAGCGGGCCAACAGGTAGATGACGGCCTGCGAGGTGAACAGGGCGATGACCGCCGAGAAGATCGGCAGCACCCAGAGCACCGGGCTGCGGTAGGTGAACAGCAGGATGACGATGACCACGCCGAGGGCGGCGAACAGCAGGGTGCCGTCGATGCCCGCGAAGGCCTCCGCGGAGTCGGCGGCGCTGCCGGCCGGACCTGTCACGTACGCGGACAGGCCGTCGGGGCCGTCCGACGCCTCGGCGCGGATCCCGTCGACGACCGGTGCGATCTGCTCCCAGCCGTCGGCGCCCACGTTGAGCGGCACGACCAGCTGCACGGCCTCGCCGTCCTCGGAGGGGACGGGGCCGACCACGGTGCCGTCGAGCTCCGGCAGCTCACCGAACGCCTGGACGTCCTCGGCGATGGCGGCGTCGTCGGCAGCGGTGAGGCCCCCGGTGCGCTCGTAGACCACGACCGCCGGGATCAGGTCGGGGTCGGCGCCGAGCTCGGTCTGCAGCTGCAGCGCCTGGGTCGACTCCGCGTCCGCCGGCAGCCACGCCGCGATGTCGTTCTCCTGCTCGTCGGTGAGCCCGCCGGCCAGCGGGGCCGACAGCGCGGCCACCACCAGCCAGAACACCAGGATCACCCACTTCAGGCGGGGGTGGCTGACGCGTGAGGCGAACGATCTGCCCATGGTGGCCTCTCAGGAGTCCCAGGCCGGCGGACCCGGACGGCGGCGGGTGCGGCGGCGACGCTAGCGAGACCGGGCGGTCTCGTCACCGCCTTTACCGCCGGACCGGTAGAGCGCTCTCACGCGCCGCCGCGCGGGCCCGCTGCCCGTACACGGCCGGTGGCAGGACGTGACGAAGGAGCAGAGCGCCTCCCGGCCGGGCCGTCCCTCGTCACGATCACGCATCGACGCTGGTCAGCGGCTCGGCGCTGGTCCTAGCGTGCCGCCTGTGAGGCGCTCCCGAGGGACAGCGGTCGCGGTGCTGGCCGTCGCGGTGCTGGCCGGCTGCTCCGGTCCGTCGGACTCCGGGTCGAGCGGCGCCGACAGCGGTGGTGTGGTCGCCACCGAGCCGGTGCCCGCGGCAGGTCCCGAGACGGGTCCGGCCGACCCCGTCGACGCCGATCCCGACCGGCAGGTGGTGACGACGGCGACCGCGTCGCTCACCGTCGACGACCCGGCCGACGGCGCCCAGCGGGTCAGCGAGCTGGTGCAGGCCGCCGGGGGCCGGGTCGACGAGCGCACCGAGCGCGCCGGGTCCGGGGACGCCGAGGACGACGGCGGCGGTGACCCGGCCGCGGACCTGGTGGTGCGGGTGCCGGCGGCAGCGCTGACCGGGCTCCTGGCGGACCTGGCGGACCTCGGCGACGTGGTGGACGTGTCGGTCTCCCGCTCCGACGTGACCGCGACCGCGGTCGACGTGGACGCGCGGATCTCGGCGCTGCGGACCTCGGTCGCACGTCTCCAGGCGCTGATGGACGGCGCGGCCACCACCGAGGCGCTGCTCGCGGCCGAGTCGGCCCTCGCCGAACGGCAGCAGGAGCTGGAGTCGCTGCAGTCCCAGCGGGCGCTGCTGGCCGATCAGGTGGAGCTGTCGACGCTCAGCGTGCACCTGCAGCCGTACGGGGTCGCGCCGGCCGGCGGGCCGGACGGCTTCCTGGACGGGCTGGCCACCGGGTGGCGGGCGCTGGTCGTGGCCCTCGGTGCGGTGGTCGTCGTCGTGGGCGTGGTGCTGCCGTGGCTGGTGCTCGCCGCCGTGCTGACCGCCGCGGTGCTGCTGCCCCTCGGCTGGGTGCGGCGGCGGGCCGCGGCGGTCACCCCGGCGCCCGCGCAGGACTGAGCGCAGGTCCCGGGGAACGGCGTCGCCCGGCGAGGGCGAGAGCGGTCGTCGGGACCAGGGTGAGCGCCGCGACGGCGGTGCCGACGACCACGGGGCCGACCGCACCGAGGCCGGTGCCGAGGGTCGCCCCGGCGGTCCCGGAGCCGACCGCGGTGCCGAGGTTGTACGCCGACACCGACATCGCCACCCCCAGCGTGGGGGCGACGCCGGCCGAGCGGACGGCCAGCGCGGACAGCACCGGGTTGGCGCTGAGCCCGACCAGCCCGAGCAGTCCGACGAGCGCGACCGCGGGCACCGCGCGGCCCGACAGCAGGCAGAGGGCCAGCAGCACCAGCGTGGTCACCGCCGCCACGACGACGGTCGTCGCGTGCGGGTGCGCGTCACCCAGCCGCCCGCCGACGACGGTGCCGACCAGGGAGCCGGCACCGAAGCCGACCAGCACCAGCGGGACCAGGCCCGCGGCGATGCCGGCGCGGTCGGTGAGCAGCGGGGAGACGTAGGAGTAGACCGACAGCACGCCGCCGGTGGTGGTGGCGCAGGCGGCCAGCACCAGCCAGAGCCGCCGGGACCGCACCGCGGCCAGCTCCGTCCGCAGCGGCACCGGCTGCTGGTCCTCCTGCTCGCGCCGGACGTGCCGGGCGATGAGCGGGATGGCGGCCAGCGCCAGCGCGGCCAGTGCCCAGAACGGACCGCGCCAGCCCGACAGCTGACCGGCGAAGGCGCCCAGCGGCACCCCGACGACGTTGGCGAGCATGCCGCCGGCGCCGACCAGGCCCAGCGCCCGGGAGCTGGCCGCCGGGCCGGCGGCGCGGGTCGCGACGACCGACGCCACCGCCCAGAAGGCCCCGGTGGCCCACGCCGTGACGAACCGGGCACCCAGCAGCAGCGGGAAGCTGGAGCCCAGCGCGACCACCACGTGGCCGGCCGCGAAGACCGCGAGGGCGGCCATCAGCGTCACCCGGCGCGGCACCCGCCGGGTCAGCAGCGCCATCGCCGGCGCGCCGACGATCATGCCGACCGCGAACACCGTGATGAGCAGACCGGCCCGGCCGACGCCCACGCCGAGGTCGCCGGCGATCTCGGGCAGCAGACCGGCGACGACGAACTCGGTGGTCAGCATGAGGAACGTGCCGACCGCGAGCACGTAGACGACGAACGGGAGCCGCGCGGGCGCCACCGGCGCCGGCCGCGAGGTCAGCTGCCCCGCGGTCACCGCAGGGTCGCGGCGTCGATCACGAACCGGTAGCGGACGTCGGAGGCCAGCACCCGCTCGTAGGCCTCGTTGACCTGCTGGGCGGCGATCACCTCGACCTCGGCGCCCAGGCTGTGCTCGGCGCAGAAGTCGAGCATCTCCTGGGTCTCGGCGATGCCGCCGATCATCGAGCCGGCGTAGCTGCGGCGGCCACCGATCAGCGACATCACGTTGAGGCTCAGCGGCTCGGCCGGGGCGCCGACGTTGACCAGCGCGCCGTCCACGGCCAGCAGCGACAGGTACGCGTCGACGTCGATCGGTGCGCTGACGGTGTTCACGACCAGGTCGAACCGGCCGGCCAGCGCGGTGAACGTGTCCGGGTCGCTGGTGGCGAAGTAGGCGTCGGCTCCCAGCCGCAGGCCGTCCTCCTGCTTCTTCAGCGACTGCGACAGCACGGTGACCTCGGCGCCCATGGCGTGCGCCAGCTTCACGGCCATGTGCCCGAGCCCGCCGAGGCCGACGACGGCGACGCGCTTGCCCGGTCCGGCGCCCCAGCGGCGCAGCGGCGAATAGGTCGTGATGCCGGCGCACAGCAGCGGCGCGGCGGCGGCCGGCTCGATGCCCTCGGGCACCCGGAGGACGAAGCCGGCGTCGACCACCACGTGCGTGGAGTAGCCGCCCTGGGTCGTCGTCCCGTCCCGGTCGGTGCTCGCGTAGGTGCCGACCATGCCGTTCAGGCAGTACTGCTCGTCGCCGTTGCGGCAGTTCGTGCAGTGCCCGCAGGAGTCGACCATGCAGCCGACCCCGACCCGGTCGCCCACCCGGTGGGTGGTCACGTCCGTACCGACCTCGGCGACGACGCCGACGATCTCGTGGCCGGGCACGACCGGGAAGGGCTGCGGGCCCCAGTCGCCGTTGACGGTGTGGATGTCGGAGTGGCAGATGCCGGCGAACTCGACCTCGATGAGGACGTCGGTCGGGCCGACGTCCCGGCGCTCGATGGTGGTGGGGGCCAGGGGCTGGCCGGCCGCGGGGGCGGCGTAGGCGTGGACGCGCATGGGGGAGTGCTCCTCGCTCGGTGTGGGGGTGGGTCAGACGGCCGGGCCGCTGACCACCCGAGACAACCCCGGCCGACGCGAGCGCGGGAGGTCGCGTCTGTGGGGGGTAGAAGCTCGACCTCCCTCCGCGGAGGTGCCGCCGTACGTTCGGAGGCGTGGACAACCGCTCCGACATCCGTGACTTCCTCGCCACCCGGCGTGCCCGGATCACCCCGGAGCAGGCCGGTCTGCTGCCCGGCGGGGGGCGGCGGCGGGTCCCCGGGCTGCGCCGCGAGGAGGTCGCCGTCCTCGCCGGCGTGAGCACCGACTGGTACACGCGGCTGGAGAAGGGGCACATCGGCGGCGTCTCCGAGGACGTCCTGCAGGCCGTCGCCCGGGCGCTGCAGCTGGACGACGCCGAGCGGACCTACCTGTTCGACCTGGCCCGCGCCGCGGCCACGAGGCCCTCCCGCACGCCGCAGCGGCGTGGCAGGGCCGGCCTCCCGCCGCGCGTGCAGTGGATGCTGGACTCGATGACCGGGTCCGCCGCGTTCGTCGCCAACGGCCGGCTGGACATCGTCGCGGCCAACAGCCTGGGCCGGGCGCTGCACTCACCGATGTTCGACGGCCCCCGGCGCCCGGCCAACTTCGCCCGGTTCCAGTTCCTCGACCCGCGGGCGCGCGACTACTACCCCGACTGGGAGGGCGCGGCGAAGATCACCGTCGCGCTGCTCCGCACCGAGGCCGGCCGGCGCCCGCACGACACGCAGCTGCGCGAGCTCGTCGGCGAGCTGTCGACGGTCAGCGAGGAGTTCCGCACCCGCTGGGCCGCGCACGACGTCCGGATCCACCACGCGGGCGTCAAGCAGTTCCACCACCCCGTGGTCGGGTCGCTGGGGCTGACCTACTGCACCCTCGCCCTGCCCACCGAGGGCCAGGCCGACCTGCGGCTGACCATCTACACCGCCGAACCCGGGTCGCCGTCGGCGGACGCGCTCGCGCTGCTGGCCAGCTGGGCGGCGACCGCCCCCGAGGTGACGGCCACCGCCACCGAGCACCTCTGACCGCTCACCCCGCGTGGGCCGGCAGCGTGACGGCGACGTGGAGCCCGCCGCCGGGGCGCGCGGTGACGGCGAGGGAGCTGCGCGCGGGTGCCGAGGACGGCGGCTGCCCGCCGGCGTACCGCGACCCCACCGAGGACCCGCGGACGCACCGGTGACCTCGCCGTCGGCGGCTGCTCACCGTCCGCAGTCGCCTCGTCGGACAACGCACCGGCTCGCTGGGCACGGCCGGCGGGCCGCCCACGACGCGCACGGCGAGCCCCGGCGGCGGTGGGACCCTCGGGTCGGGGCGGAGCCCGGTCCGCCCGGTCCGGAGAGAGCGCGGTGGTCGCCGATGTCCACGTCGCGGTACCGCGCGGCCGCCGTGCTGGCCTGCCTGCTGCTGACCGGGTGCGCCGGCACGGCGCAGACGGCGGGGACGCCCACCCCGGCGGTCGCCGAGCCCGACTGGCTGGACCGGACCTACCTGGTGACCTGCGACGGCATCGTCCCCGACGGCTTCCGCGCGGCCGTGGTCGACGGGGTCGCCCGGGTCCCCGCCGACGCCAGCCGGCCCCCGCACTACGACCACTACGACGTCCGGGTCACCGCCACCGCCGACGGCGACGTGGACGGCGACGGTGCCCCCGACGCCGTCGTCCTGCTCGACTGCTCGCCGCAGCCGTCCAACGGCATCGTGCAGGAGGTCCAGGTCTTCTCCGCGAGCGGCCGCCCGCTGGGCACCCTCCCCAGCCCGCGCACCATGCCGGAGAACGTGCTGCTGCCACCGGTGTACGACCGGGCGGGGCTGTCGGTCGCCGACGGCGAGATCGTCGCGGCGATGACGGCGTACGGGCCGGGCGACAACCACGCCAGCGGCCCCTCGGTGCCCCTCACCGTGCGCTGGCGCCTCGACGGCGACGAGTTCGTGCGCACCGGGAGCTGATGGGGCTCAGTGCGGACCCGGCGCCCCGTCGGGGTCGGGCCGCGAGGGGTCGGCGTGCCGCTGCTCGTCGTGGGTGAGGTAGTCGCTGACCACCGCCTCGGCGGCCGAGGAGGGGGCGGAGGAGCCGGTGACCGCCGCGAGGAAGTCGGGCCCGCTGAGGGTGGCGAGCGCGGTGTCCTCGACGGCGCGCACGGTGGCCGTCCGGGGGACCGACCGGAGCAGGGCGATCTCCCCGAAGGCCTCGCCGGGGCCCATCCGGCGGATCTCCCGGGCGTCGTCGAGGACGGCGACGCGACCGGACTCGATGACGTAGAACGCGTCACCGGGGTCGCCCTTGGCGAACACGTCGGTCAGCGCCGGCACGTCCCGCCTGCCCAGTCGCTGCGCCAGGCTCTCGATGGCCGGGACGGGCAGCAGGCGGAACATGCCGACCCGGCGCAGCAGCACGATCCGGTCCTTGCGCACCCCGATGTCGGCGTCGATCGCCCGGAGCCCCGCCCACCGCGCCAGCACCGCCACCGGCAGGATGCCGCCGGTGACGACCAGCGTCCAGGTGGCGCCCAGCGTGGAGAGGACGAACGGGACCGCCAGCGAGCCCAGCGCCACCGTCAGGGAGAACACCGCCTCGGTCAGGGCCAGCACGCGGGCCAGGGTCCGGTCGGGGACGAGCCGCTGCAGCAGGGTGAAACCGGTGACGTCGACCAGTGCGTTGGCCGCGCCGATGACCACGAACGCGCCGACCGCCACGGGGCTGCCGGTGAGCAGCCCGACCAGGACGACCGGGGCGCCCCACAGCGCGACCCCGGCACCGAACAGCGTGCCCAGCCGAGCGCTCCCGGCGGCGCCGATCGACGCCATCGCCGCCGCGAACCCGCCGACCCCGAACGCCGCCCACAGGATGCCGACGCCGGGGCGCCCCAGGTCGGTGACCTCCACGGCCACCACCACCGCCAGCACGGTGAGCGCGCCGCGGACCAGGCACTGGGCGCCGCCCAGCACGATCACCTCCAGCGCCCGGGGCCGCCGGCGGAGCTCGCGCACGCCCTCGACCACGTCGGCGACCACGCCGAGCCGGCCGGTCGGCCCGTCGCCCGCGGCCGGGCGGGGCGACTCGTACCGCAGCCCGGCGGCCAGCACGCCGGCGGCACCGGCGAGCAGCGCCACCGCGGCGAACGCGACGGCGGGGTCGTAGGCGGCGAGCAGGACGGCCGCGGCGAGCGGGCCGACCAGCGCGGCCGCCCCGTCGAGGATCGCCCGGACGGCGTTCACCCCGGTGAGCTCGTCGGGGGTGGTGCACAGCGTCGGGAAGAGGGCGGCGAGGACCGGCCGGTAGGCGGCATGGCAGACCGTCGAGAGGGTCAGCAGCGTGTACACCGCGGCGGGCTGGTCGGCGGCGACCGCCGCCCCCGCCGCGGTGACCGCGCGGAGCGCGCACGCGACCACGAGCAGGAGCCGGCGCGAGACCCGGTCGGCCAGCGCGCCGAGCCAGGGCAGCGCGACCGTCGCCGGCAGCACCCGGAGGAACCCGACGAGGCCCACGCCGGCCGCGCCGTCCTGGTCGAAGGCGTAGACCGTGACCGCGGAGAGGAACAGGAACTCGCCGGTCCAGGCCGACAGCGACGACAGCTGGGCGAGCCGGAGGTTGCGGTTGCCGGTGACCGACGCCCACGCCTCGCGGTAGGAGCCGCCCACGGCGCGCACGCTAACAGCGGGAACGCGTGGCCGAGGTCCCGTCGGGCACGGCTCAGCCGGTCTGGGCGAGCGGCCGGGCGCGCCGGTGGGGGAGGACGTGCGGGAGGCCCCGGCCGACCATGTCGAAGGTGGCGCCGAGCCGCACGAGCATCGACGGTGCCGGGGCGGGCGCGAGCGGTGCGGCCATGTCCTCGACGTCGACGTAGAAGGTCTGCACGTGGCCGATGTCGTCGAGGTCCTGCCCGATCTCGTGCACCACCAGCTCGGTGGAGGCGCTGCCACCGTTGCGGAAGAGGTCGTCGGAGACGAGCAGGTACTCCGGCACCGTGACCGCGTTCTTGAGCAGCCGGTGGACGTAGATGACGTCCACGCCGACCAGCTTCTTGCGGCGCCGGATGGTCTGGGTGGCGACGTCCCCGACGTGGGCGACGAACTTCAGCTTCAGCGCGCTGGTCTGCGTGCAGCTCTGGCAGGGGCACAGGTTGAGCTCGACGAGCCGGCGCTGCGTGTGGAACGCCCGGTGCATGGCGACGGCGGCACCGGTGACGGCGGAGAGCGTCGCCGCGCCGTCCATCCCGGAGGCGTCGCGGGAGAGGAAGGCAGCGTCCCCCTCGATCTCAATCAGGTCGAAGCCGCGCGCGGCACCGACGATCTTGTCGAGCAGGCGCCGGGTGGCCGCCTCCGCGTGCCCGAGCATGCTGCGGTGGTACTGCATGTACTCGGTGTAGCCGCCGATGTCGGCGATCAGCAGCAGCGCCCGCTGGGTGGCCATGGCCGGACAGTAACGCGCTGTGCAGGGCCGTGGCGTCGTCGTCGACGGCGTCGGACCAACTCACCGGACTCCGGCGGCTCCGGGGAGCCGAGCCGACCCGCCGGCGTCCGGAGGCCGGGCAGGCGTTACGGTATTGGTAATCGTTCCCGTTCCAGAGAAGAGAGTGCCTGCATGCGCATCGCCCGGACCGGCGCAGCCGCCCTCGCTGCCTCGTCGCTGCTGCTGCTCGCCGCCTGCGGATCGGACGCGGACGCCGCAGCGGAGGACGGCGTCTCCGTCGTCACCTCGACCAACGTCTACGGGTCGATCGTCTCCGCGATCGGTGGGGACGACGTGCAGGTGACCTCGATCATCAGCGACCCGTCGGCCGACCCGCACTCCTACGAGGCCAGCGCGCGCACCCAGCTGGCGGTCTCCGAGGCCGACCTGGTCGTGGAGAACGGCGGCGGCTACGACGACTTCGTCGACACGCTGGTCTCCTCCGGCGACTCCGACGCCCCGGTCGTGGACTCCGTCGAGCTGTCCGGGCGCGAGGCCGAGGCCGAGGCGGCGGGCGAAGAGCTCAACGAGCACGTCTGGTACGACCTGGAGACGGTCGGGAAGGTCTCCGCCGAGATCGTGTCGCAGCTCAGCGACATCGACCCGGGCAACGCCGCCACCTACGAGGCCAACGGCGCGGACTTCGCCGAGCAGCTGCAGGGTCTGGTCACCCGGGAGCAGGAGGCCCTGCCGTCCACCCGGGGCGCGGGCGTGGCGATCACCGAGCCGGTGCCCGGCTACCTGCTCGACGCGCTCGGCGCGGAGAACCGGACCCCGGAGGAGTTCTCCGAGGCCATCGAGGAGGGCGGCGACGTCGCCCCGGCGGTGCTGCGGGAGACCCTCGACCTCTTCGGCTCCGGTCAGGTGCGGGCGCTGGTCTACAACGGGCAGACCACCGGCGCGGAGACCGAGCAGGTCCTGGCCGCGGCGGAGGCCGCCGGCGTGGCCGTCGTGCCGGTCACCGAGACGCTGCCCGACGGTGCGGACTACGTCTCCTGGATGCAGGGGAACATCGACGACGTCGCCGCGGCGCTGTCCGCCTGATCCGGTGCGGCGACAACGGTTCTCACATGGCCCTATCCTGATGTGGTGACCGCCGCAGCGACCCCGGAGCAGCGTCCGTCCGCACGGGTCGCCCCGGGGACGGTGCAGGCGGCGAGCTCCCTGCTGGCCGCCCTGGCGGCGCCGATGCGGCTGTCGATCGTGGCGCTGCTGGTCGAGCACGGCAGCCGGTGCGTCCACCAGCTGGTCGACGCCCTGGAGGCGCCCCAGCCGCTGGTCTCCCAGCACCTCCGCGTGCTGCGGGGCGCGGGGCTGGTGGTGGGGGAGCGGCGGCACCGCGAGGTGCACTACGCGCTGGTCGACCCGCACGTCGGGCACATCGTCCGCGATGCGCTCGACCACGCGGCGCACTCGGTGCAGGGAGCAGGTCCGGTGTCCGTCGACCAGGACGACGCAGGCTGCCCAGTGGACGAGGGGACGACCACGAGATGATCCGCAACACCCGCCAGCGCGCTGCCGTCAACGCCGTGTTCGACGGCCTCGACGGCTTCCACAGCGCCCAGGAGGTGCACGCGAAGCTCCGGGCGTCGGGGGACACGATCGGGCTGTCGACGGTGTACCGGGCCGTGCAGGCGCTGGTCGACGACGGCGAGCTCGACTCCATCCGCACCGACAACGGCGAGGCGATCTACCGCCGGTGCAGCACGACCCACCACCACCACCTGGTGTGCCGCGGCTGCGGTCGCACCGAGGAGGTCGAGGGTCCGACGGTCGAGCGGTGGGCCGACCGGGTGGCCGGCGAGCACGGCTTCGTCGACGTCCGGCACACCCTGGAGATCTTCGGCACCTGCGCCGAGTGCCACCGGTCGGGTCAGGCAGCCGAGGTCACCTCGGCCGACGGGCGGCGCTGAGCCCCACCCGCTGACCTCGGTCGCCGGGAGCGCCCCGTCCTCCCGCGTGCGCCCCCGGCCCACTACATTGCGGCGGTCTCCTCGGGCGTCGCGGATCGCCCTCCGCACCGTCCGCGCCGGAGCGGACGGTGGTGGGCGCAGATGGGCGCGGACCTCAGCGGGAGCGGCCTCGTCGGCCGGGACGCGGAGATCGACGCGCTCGACCAGCTGCTGCACGGCGTCCGGCGTCGCGGTGCCGCCGTCCTGGTCCGTGGTGAGGCCGGGATCGGCAAGTCCGCCCTCCTCCGGCACGTGTCCGACGCGGCGGCCGGGCTGGGACTGCGGGTGCTGCGGACGACCGGCGCCGAGTCGTCACGTCTCGACGTCCATGCGGCCCACGAGGTCCCCGTCGAACGCGTAGACGTGGCGGACGTCGGTCCTGTCGAGGAGGGCGCCGCTCGGATCCCGGACCACCTGGTGCACCGTCACCTCGAGGCTCCCGTCCTCGCGCTCGGAGAAGGCGGTCGGTCGGACGGTGGGCCGGATCTCGGCCCACTGGCGCTCCCAGTTCCGGCGGACGGCCTCGTGGCCGACGACCCGGCCGCCCTGCCACCCGTTGGGCCAGTCGACGTCCGGCGACATCGCCGCGACCACCGTGTCGATGTCGCGTGCGTTGAACGCCGCGTAGAGCGAGCGCAGCAGCTCCTGGCGGTCTGCGGTCATGGCGGCGTGCCTCCCGGGACGACGTCGTGGGCGGACAGTGTGCCGTCCAGGGACGTCGGTCAGCGGGCTGCGGGCCACCGTGACCGCCGGTCCCGGCCGTCACAAGCGCGACCGGACGGGTGCCCGGTCGTCCTCCCGCCCGGTGAACGAGCGGCTCGCCGGGTCAGGACCGGCCAGCGCCCGCGGGCTCCTGATCTGCCTTCTCCTGCGCGTACCGGTCGGTCGCGGCCTGGATGGCGGCGCCGTTCTTGGCGTCGAGCTCGCTGTGCTTGCTGCGCGCCCACGCCTCGGACGCGAGCAGCCGCTTCTGCGAGGGCTGGAAGGCCGGCACGACGTGGCGGGCGAACAGCTCGAAGCTGCGCTGGGTGGCCTGCCAGTTGGCCCAGTCGTGCTGGAGCAGGATGAAGCAGCCGAACCCGCCGTTGGACTGGTCGACCAGCCGCTGGAGCTGGCGGATCGCGTCGTCGGGGGTGCCGACCACGCCCCATCCGGTCTGGTCGATCCAGGCGAGGCGTTCCTCGAAGGTGTCGCCAGGGATGCGGACCGGCGGCAGGGCGAGGGTCTTCTGGGTGTACTCGACGAAGGCGTCGAACCCGTACCGGATGTCCTCGACGGCCTGCTCCCGGGTCTCGGCGATGTGCATCGGGCCCATCAGCCGCCAGCGGGACCTGTCGGCGGGACGTCCGGACGCGGCTCCCTCCGCCTCCCACACGTCCCAGTGCAGGGCCAGCGCGTCGAAGCCCATCTCCGTGGTCGCACCCACCGACAGCATCCCGAGCCCGTACTTCCCGGCCAGCCGCGGCCCGGTGGGTGAGGCGGTGGCGGCGACGGCGACCTCGAAGCAGGGGTCCTGGTAGGGGGCCAGCTGGCAGCGGGCCTCGACCAGCTCGTACCGGTCGGTCGTCACCGACACCGGGTCGTCGCTGGTGAGCAGGCGCAGGAGCACGTCGAGGTCCTCCGCCAGCGCCGGTCGCAGCTGGTCGGGCTCGAGCCCGATCATCGCGGCGTCGGTGGGCAGCGACCCCGGGCCGACGCCGAGCATGAGGCGGCCGCGGATGAGGTGGTCGACGAGGATCGCGCGATCGGCGATCCAGAGGGGGTTGTGGTACGGGATGGACACCACACCCGTGCCCAGCTTGATGTGCTGGGTGAGCGCTCCGACGTGGGCGATGAAGGTCAGCGGATCGGCGATGATCTCGGTCGCGGCCGAGTGGTGCTCACCGACCCAGACCTCGTCGTAGCCGAGCCGGTCGAGCAGCTGGATGGTCTCCACGTCGCGCTGCAGCGAGGTCGTGGGGTTCTGGGTGGGCGGGCTGTTGAACGGGGGCATGAACAGCCCGAAGCGCATCTTGGCCACGCGAGACTCCTCCTGGCGCATCGGTGAGCCGGACCGCCGCAGCCGGCGCGGTGGTCCGGCGTCCTGGTGTCGGTGCAGAGTATGACCTGGATCACAGTGGGGTGCCGACTGCGCGGCGACTGCCTGCCGCGGCAGCGCTGGACCCGGGGGACGGCGGCACGGAGAGGTCACCCCGGGGAGATGAGGAGGCGGCCGGTTCGCCGCGGGTGAATGGGTGTCCACGGCCTCGGCGCGGGCCGCCGGCCGAGTCACTGCGCGGGTGCCGAGCCCCGCGCGCGGAAGGGGTCGGGATGCTCAGGCGGATGAGGGACATGCCCGCGGGCACGGTCGGGTTCGAGGCGATCGGGAAGGTCGAGGACGACGACTTCGAGCACGCCGTCGAACCTGTGCTGCGCGGCGAGATCGCCGCGGGCCGCAAGATCCGGCTGCTGTACCTGCTCGGCGCCGAGATGGGGGAGTACGAGGGGGACACGCTGACCGAGGAGATGCAGTTCGCCGTCCGCCATCCCTCCGCCTACGAGCGGGTCGCGGTGGTCAGCGACGAGGACTGGCTCCGTCCCGCGCTGCGCGTGCTGTCCGTGCTCGTGCCCGGGCAGCTCCGGGGTTACCCGGTCGCCCAGTTGCCCCGCGCCAAGGAGTGGCTGGCCGCAGCCGACGGCGGCTAGGCGTAGCCGGCGGAGCTGGACCCGGCCCGTCCTCCCGTCCTCGGTCGCCGAGCGGGCGACGCCGGCCGGTCAGCCGAGCGTCGTCCCCTCGCGCGGGGCGGCCGGGGTGATGTCCGGCAGGCGGCTCATCCGGAAGGAGTTGAGCACCCCGATCAGGCCGGCGAGGACGGGCACGAGCAACGCGACCCGGAGTGAGACGTCCCGCGCCTCGCTGTTGATGCGGAGGACCTCCGCTCGGACGTCGTCCGGTTGGCCGTCGAGCGCCGCGTCCAGCCGGGTGTCGCTCATCACCTGGGCGTCGGTCTCCAGGACCTCGGCGATCTGCTCCTGCTGGCCGGGGGAGAGCACGGTGCTCGCCTCGGTCCTCGAGGTGAAGCCCAGGGAGAGCGCGGCCAGCATGATGCCGCCCGCGACCGCCAGCCCGAACGACAACCCGAACGACCCGGCGGCCGAGTTGACCCCGGCGGCCTCGCTGACCCGCTCCTCCTGGATGGGTGCCAGCGTGTAGTTGTTCAGCTGGGACACCAGCAGGCCCAGCCCGGACCCCGCCAGCACCAGCGGGCCGATGAGCCACCAGCCGAAGTCCGCCCGGGGGACGATCGGGATGACCAGCAGGAGTCCGACCGTGGTGAGGGTGAACCCGGCACCGACGACGGTGCTGGCGCGCCGCTTGCCCACCATCCGGCCCGCGAGCACCGCCACCGCGAACATGCTCAACGACAGCGGGGCGAGGGACAGCCCCGCCTGCATCGCGTTGTACTCGAGGGTCATCTGCAAGAAGATCGGGAGCACGATCATCGCGCCGCCCAGGGTGACCTGCTGGAGCATCTGCTGGACGAACCCGAGCCGGAAGTGCGGGAAGCCGAACAGGTCCGGGTCGATCAGCGTCGGCTTCCCCTGGCGCTTGCGGTGCACCAGCCAGTACGCCAGTCCGGCGAGCCCGACGACGCCGACCACGATGAGCGCCCCGACCGCCTCGCCGCCCTCCTGCCAGACCAGGATCCCCAGGACGACGCCGCCCATGCCGACGACGGACAGCGCCGCGCCGACGAGGTCGATCTGACGGGGACCCGTGTAGGCGACGTCGCGCACCAGGCCGATGTTGGCGAGCACCACCGCGATGATGACGACCTCGAGCAGGAACCCGACCCGCCACGACAGGTACGTCGTGACGAACCCTCCGAGCAGTGGCCCGACGGCGGCGGCGATCGCGGCAGCCGCCCCGACCAGGGCATACGCCTTCTTCCGGGCGGCGCCGTCGAAGTTGCCGTGGATCAGGGACTGCATGGCCGGCAGCAGCAACGACGCGCCCAGCCCGCCCACGACCGCCCAGAAGACGATGATCGCCGTCAGACCCTGGGCGACGGTCATCGCCGCCGCCCCGACCGCGTAGGCCAGCAGTCCCAGCACGTAGGCCCGCTTGCGGCCGATGAGGTCGGCGACCTTGCTGTTGATCAGGATGAAGGCGGCGGAGACGAGCGCCTCGAGCGCGATCGCGGACTGGACGCCGCTGACCGTGGTGTCGAGATCGTCGACCACGGCGGAGATCGAGACGTTCATCAGCGACGTGTCGACGACGAGGACGAACATCGCTGCTGCCAGCAGCAGGGCCAGCCGCGAACTGGGCGGTGCCCGTTCAGCAACGGGGTCGTTCGCCTCGTCGGTCACCGGACCTCCCGCAGCGGCGTCGGAGCAGGTGCTCGTGCTGCTCCCCGCACCCTCGTCGGTGCGGCACCGCCGTGCCTCACCCCGCGCGGATGGGCAGCGGGCCCGTCGCCGCGCCGTTCCGGACGGCCGGCGCCGAGCTGAGCGGGCGGCGCCCCGCTCCCGTCGCTCGTCGACCGGGGCCCGTGCGACGTGCAGCCGACCGGCGGCACAGCCGGCTCCCCACCGGACCGCCGGGCAGCGGGACTCCGCATCCCACCCGGTCCTCGTCCTCTGCGGGTGACGCCGCGCGCGGAGGTCCGGTGCAGCCTGACGGTCACGAACAGGCGCGTCGGGGCGTCGTTCTCCGACACGACCGAGAGAGGCGGGCCATGAACGGCTGGCTGATGTGGGGCCTGGTCCTCCCGTTGCTGCTGGTGGTCGCCGGGATCATCACCATCCGACGCCGCAACGACCGGCGGTGAACCCGGCCCTGCGCCGGTCGGTCAGCGCGTGGCCCGCCGGGGGTGCATCAGCCGGTCCATCTCCGTGGCGGCTCGCTGCTCGTCCTTGCGTTCGCTGCGCTTGGCCTTGACGGCCTTGCCCGACTTCTTCGGGGAGTGGTTGTCGTGGGGCGACTTGTCGGACATCGGAGCGCTCCCTCGTCGAAAGGCCAGATCTCCTCACTACACCCCCGTGCCAGGCCGCACCAGGGGGTCGGCCACGGCCGCTCGACCCGGGACTCCGAACGCGGACCGCGGGTCCGAGCCCTTCGCATCCGGCGCCGTCTCGGTTGCAGGCCGGGCGGTCCCGCAGGATGCTTCCGCTACCCGATGCCGGAGCAGGCGGCGTCCGGAACGACACCGGCTCCGGTCCTGGAGAGGCGTGCGCGCCCCTCTGCCGAGGAGGACCCGGTGACACAGACGCACGAGAGAACGGCCAGGACCGGCGACAAGCTGCTCGGTCGGGTGGCCTTCGTGACCGGGGGCACCCGGGGGATCGGCGCGGCCATCTGCCGCAGCCTCGCCGCGCAGGGCGCGGAGGTCGCAGCCGGCTACAGCGGGAACCAGGAGGCGGCCGAGAAGTTCGCCCAGGACACCACCGCCACCTTCCCGGACAGCAAGGTGTCGCTGCACCGCGGGGACATCGGCTCGGCGGACGACTGCCGCCGGTGCGTCGCCGAGGTGATCGACCAGCACGGCCGGCTGGACATCCTGGTCAACAACGCCGGGATCACCGTCGACCGGACGGTGGCCAAGATGGGCGACGACGACTGGCGCCGGGTGATCGACGTCAACCTGTCCGGGGCCTTCTACCTGTCGCAGGCCGCGTTGGTGCACATGCTGGAACGCGGCAGCGGGCGGATCGTGATGATCTCGTCGGTCATCGGCGAGACCGGTGGGATCGGGCAGGTCAACTACGCCTCGGCCAAGTCGGGGCTGTTCGGGCTCACCAAGACCCTCGCCCGGGAAGCGGCCATGCAGCTGCAGCGCTCGGGCGCCGGCGACGGGATCGGCATCACCGTCAACGCCGTGACGCCGGGCTACACCGCCACCGAGATGCTGGACGCCGTACCGGACAAGGTGCTCGCCGGGTTGCGGGCGAAGATCCCGCTCGGCCGGCTCGGGCAGCCCGACGAGGTCGCCCGGGTCGTGCACTTCCTGGCCGCCGACGCCTCGTCCTACATCACCGGCCAGGTGTGGGGGGTCAACGGCGGCCTGGACATGTAGGCCCGGCCGCACGCCCCCCGGTCGACGACGGACGGGGGACCACCGAGAGGGAGGGGTGCCGGGTGTTCGACCGCATCGCCGTGATCAACCGGGGCGAGCCGGCCATGCGCCTGACCCGTGCCGTCCGCGAGCTCAACGCCGAGCACGGCACGCGCACCCGCGTCATCGCCCTGCACACCGAGTCCGAACGCCGGGCGACGTTCGTCCGCGCCGCCGACGAGGGCGTGCTGCTGCGCGAGACCGGGGCCGGCAACCCCTACCTCGACCACGACGAGCTCGCCCGGGCCCTGCGCGCCAGCCGCGCCGACGCTGCCTGGGTGGGCTGGGGCTTCGTCGCCGAGGACCCGGCGTTCGCCGAGCTGTGCGCCTCGCTCGGCGTCGTCTTCATCGGGCCGCCGCCCGAGGCCATGCGGCTGCTCGGCGCCAAGATCGAGGCCAAGGTGCTCGCGGAGCAGGCCGGGGTGCCGGTCGCGCCGTGGAGCGGCGGTCCGGTGGCCGGCCTCGAGGACGGGCGGCGGCACGCGGCGGCCATCGGCTACCCGCTCATCGTCAAGTCCCGGAGCGGCGGCGGCGGCCGGGGCATCCGGGTCGTCCGGTCCGAGGGCGAGCTGGAGGAGGCGCTCACCCGCACCCAGGCGGAGGCCGGGCGCACCTTCGGCGACCCGACCGTCTTCATGGAGCGGCTGGTGGAGGGCGGCCGGCACGTCGAGGTGCAGATCATCGCCGACCAGCACGGCGCGGTGTGGGCGCCCGGGGTCCGCGACTGCTCGGTGCAGCGGCGCAACCAAAAGGTCCTGGAGGAGTCCAGCTCGCCCGCGCTGAGTCCGGAGCAGGACCGGTCGCTGCGCGAGTCCTCCGTCGCCCTGGTGAAGGCGGCCGGCTACGTCGGTGCGGGCACCGTCGAGTTCCTCTACCAGCCGGAGGAGGAGCTGTTCACCTTCCTGGAGGTGAACACCCGGCTGCAGGTGGAGCACCCCGTCACCGAGGAGACCACCGGCCTGGACATCGTCAAGCTGCAGCTGCACGTGGCGGCCGGCGGCCGGCTCGAGGGCGACCCACCCCCCCGGTCCGGCCACGCGATCGAGGCCCGGCTGAACGCGGAGGACGCCGAGCAGGGCTTCGCCCCGGCTCCCGGCCAGGTCGTGCTCATGCGGCTGCCGACCGGCCCGGGGGTCCGCGTGGACACCGGGATCGGCGTCGGCGACGTCATCCCGCCGCTCTACGACTCGATGATCGCCAAGGTCATCGCCTGGGGCCGCGACCGGCCCGAGGCGCTCGCCCGGCTCAGGTGCGCGCTGCGGGAGACCACCGTCGTGCTGCGCGGGGGCACGACCACCAAGTCCTTCCTGCTCGACCTGCTGGACCGGCCCGAGGTGGCGAGCGGGACCGCCGACACCGGCTGGCTGGACCGCACGGGGGCGGGCAGCCGCGCCGAGACCGCCGGCAACGCCTGGGTGGCCCTGGTCCGGGTGGCCATCGACGTCGCGGACGCGGAGGAGGCCCGGGAGCGGAGCGCCTTCCTGGCCTCCGCGCGGGGCGGGCGGCCACGGGCCCCGCACGAGGTGGGCCGGGTCGTGGAGCTGGGGTACCGGGGCCAGGCCTACCGGCTGGGTGTGGCGAGGGTGGGGCACGACCGCTACCGGGTCGAGCTCGACGGCCGGTCCGCCGACGTCGACGTGGACCGGCTGAGCGGGCTGGAGAGCCGGCTGTCGGTGGGGGAGGACCGGTTCGCGGTCGTCGCGGTCGAGGGCACCGGGTCCTCCCTCGTCGAGGTCGACGGCGTCACCCACCGGGTCGCGACCGACGTCGGCGGGGTGGTGCGGGCGCCGGCACCCGCGGTGGTCGTGGCGGTGCGGGCCACCGCCGGGCAGGAGGTCCAGGCCGGTCAGACGCTGCTGGTCCTGGAGAGCATGAAGATGGAGACGGCGGTCCGGGCGCCGTTCGCCGGCCGGGTGCGGGAGGTGCGCGCCGCCGCCAACGCCCAGGTCGACGCCGGCGCGCCGCTGCTCACCGTCGACCGGGCCGGCGGCGACGTCGAGGAGGTGTCCGGCGAGCGGGTCGAGCTCCCCGCGGGCGCCGGCCCGGCCGCGGGCGAGCCCCGGGAGCGGGCGCTGTCGCTGCTGGCGGCGCTCCGGTCGCTGATCACCGGGTACGACATCGGCGCGGGCCACGCCGGTGACCTGGTGGCGGGCTACCGCAGCGCACGGTCCGAGCTCCCGGGCGACGACCCGGAGCTGCTGCAGGCCGAGCTCGCGGTGCTCACCACCTTCGCCGACCTGTGCGAGCTGTCCCGCAACCGCCCCGCCAGCGAGGAGGAGGAGGCCGACCAGCAGGTCCACAGCCCGCGCGAGTACTTCCACGCCTACCTGCACTCGCTCGACGTCGACCGCGAGGGCCTGCCGGACAGCTTCCGGGTGCGGCTGTGCCGGGCGCTCGCGCACTACGGCGTCGGCGACGACCTGGAGCCGGGACCGGTCCTCGAGGACGCGGTGTACCGGGTCTTCCTGGCCCAGCAGCGCACCGGCGACCAGCTGCCCGCCGTGCTGGCCCTGCTGGACCGCTGGCTGACCACCGTCCTCCCGGCGTCGGACGCCGCGCGGTCGGAGGTGGCCGAGGTGCTCGACCGGCTGGTCGGGGCGACGCAGCTGCGCTACCCGTCGGCCGGTGACCTGGCCCGGGCCGTGCGGTACCGCCACTTCGAGGAGCCGGTGGTCCTGCAGGCCCGGCAGGAGGTGCTCGACCAGGCGGAGCGGCTGCTGGCCGAGCTCGACGCCGCCGACGCGCCCGGGAGCACCAGCGACGGCCGTGCCGGCGACGACCGTGCCAGCGACGACGTGGCCCGGATCGAGGCCCTGGTCGCCAGCCCCGAGCCGCTGGTCCGGCTGCTGGCCCAGCGCTTCGACCGTCCGACGAGCAGGCCGGACCCGATCGTGGAGGTCCTCACCCGCCGCTACTACCGCAGCCGCAGCCTGCAGGACGTCCGGCCGTCGGTGCTCGGCGGGAACTCCGCGGTCACCGCCGACTACGACCTGCAGGGCACCCGGCTGCACCTGCTCGCCCTGATGGTGCGGATGCCCGACCTCCCCGCCGCGCTGGCCGAGGTGCGCCGGCTGGCCGACGGCGTGGCCGACCCGCACACCCTGCTGGTGGACCTCTACCTGTCCTGGCCGGACCGCCCGGCCGACCCCGACGAGATGGCCGCGCAGCTGCAGCAGCTGGTCGCCGAGCTGGCGCCGCTGCCGGCGCTCCGCCGGGTGACGGTCACCGTGACCACGCCGGACGGCGACGTCGACGCGGTCACCTTCCGGCCGACCCCCGACGGCCTGGCCGAGGAGCGCATCATCCGCGGGATGCACCCGCTGACCGCGCAGCGGCTCCACCTGTGGCGGCTCAAGGACTTCGACGGGCGCCGCCTGCCCTCGGCCGAGGACACCTACCTCCTGCACGTCGTCGCCCGGGACAACCCGAACGACGAGCGCCTCATCGCCATGGCCGAGGTGCGGGACCTGACCCCGCTCCGCGACGAGGCCGGGGAGATCGTGGGCTTCCCGACCATCGAGCGGCTGCTGACCTCCTGCCTCGACGGGCTCCGCCGCGGGCAGGCGCAGCGACGCGCGCGCCGCCCGCTGGAGCACAACCGGATCCACCTGTACGCGTGGCCGTCGATCGAGGTGCCGCTGTCGGAGGTGGCCACGTTCGCCCGGATGGCCGCGCCGCTGACGGTCGGTTCCGGCGTCGACCAGATCGTGCTGCTGGCCCGGCTGCAGGACGAGGCGGGTGGTCCGCCGCGCGAGGTGGCGCTGCGCTTCTCCTACCGGCCGGGCACCGGTGTCCGGATGGAGGTGACCGACCGGCCGACCGAGCCGCTGCGCACCCTGGACGACTACGCCGAGAAGGTGCTGAGCTCGCGCGCCCGCGGCGCGATCTACCCCTACGAGCTCGCCCCGCTGCTGGCTGGTCCCGGGGGCACGTTCGTGGAGCACGACCTCGACGAGCAGGGCCGGCTGGCACCCGTCGACCGGCCGGCCGGGCGCAACACGGCCGGCATCATCGCCGGCGTCGTCAGCACGCCCACCGAACGCCACCCGGAGGGGATGACCCGGGTCGTGCTATTCGGTGACCCGACCAAGGCGCTGGGCACCGTCGCCGAGCCGGAGTGCGCGCGGGTCGTCGCCGCCCTCGACCTCGCCGAGCAGCGCGGCATCCCGGTGGAGTGGTTCGCGCTGTCCTCCGGGGCGCGCATCTCGATGGACAGCGGCACCGAGAACATGGACTGGGTCTCCCGGGCGCTGCGCCGCATCATCACGTTCACCCAGGCCGGCGGGGAGGTCAACGTCGTCGTCGCCGGGATCAACGTGGGCGCGCAGCCGTACTGGAACGCCGAGGCCACCATGCTCATGCACACCAAGGGCATCCTGGTCATGACCCCGGACAGCGCGATGGTGCTCACCGGCAAGCACTCCCTGGACTACTCCGGTGGGGTGTCGGCGGAGGACAACTTCGGCATCGGCGGCTACGACCGGGTGATGGGCCCCAACGGGCAGGCCCAGTACTGGGCGCCGAACCTCACCGCCGCCTGCGAGCTGCTCTTCCAGCACTACGAGCACACCTACGTGGCACCGGGGGAGCGCTGGGCCCGGCCGGCGGGGACCGGTGACCCGCGGGACCGGGACGTCCGGTCGTTCCCGCACGAGCACCCGGCCAGCGACTTCACCACGGTCGGGGACATCTTCTCGGCGACCGCGAACCCCGAGCGGAAGAAGCCGTTCGACATCCGCACGCTGATGCGCGCGGTCACCGACCAGGACCACGCCGTCCTGGAGCGGTGGGCCGGCATGGCCGACGCCGACACGTCCGTCGTCGTCGACGCCCACCTGGGTGGGCACCCGGTCGCGCTGATCGGGATCGAGTCCCGGCCGGTCGCGCGCCGCGGCAGCCGTCCGGCCGACGGCCCGGACCAGTGGACGGCGGGCACGCTCTTCCCGCGGTCGTCGAAGAAGACCGCGCGGGCGATCAACGCGGCCAGCGGGAACCGGCCGCTGGTCGTGCTGGCCAACCTCTCCGGCTTCGACGGGTCACCGGAGTCGCTGCGCGCGCTGCAGCTGGAGTACGGCGCGGAGATCGGCCGGGCGATCACGAACTTCGACGGCCCGATCGTGTTCTGCGTCGTCTCCCGGTACCACGGCGGTGCGTTCGTGGTGTTCTCCGGCGTGCTCAACGAGGGCATGGAGGTCCTCGCCGTCGAGGGCTCCTACGCCTCGGTCCTGGGCGGCGCTCCTGCCGCCGCCGTCGTCTTCACCCGCGAGGTCGACAAGCGCACCGCCGCCGATCCGCGGGTGCGCGAGCTGGAGGCCGCGGTCGCCGCCGCCGACGGCACCGGGGCGGCCTCCCTGCGGGTCGAGCTGGCGACCCTCCGCGGCAGCGTCCGGTCGGAGAAGCTGGGCGAGGTGGCCGCGGAGTTCGAGGCGGTCCACGACATCGGACGGGCCCGCCGGATGGGCTCGGTCCACGACATCGTCCCCGCCGCCGAGCTGCGCCCGCGGCTCATCGCGGCCGTCGAGCGGGGGATGCAGCGCGCAGGCTGACCCGGGTCTGCGCGACGACAGCACCGTCAGAGAGGAACCCCGTGAACGCCTTCGTGCTGAACCGACACGGTCGGTTGGTCTTCCCCTCGAGCGTCATGCCGCAGCTGGACTTCTCGACGATGGAGTCGCTGGACCAGCTCGACACCGTCATCCGCCGCGACTTCGAGACCAAGGCGCCGAGCGGGACCGACATCCTGGAGCGGATCCGCACCGGGGGCTACGACGACCGGTACGCCCTGATGCGGGACATCGCGCTCAACCTGTTCTGGGCCAACCGCTTCTCGATCACCATGTACGACAAGCGGCCGACCCGGTGGGCGGACCTGCCGCGGACCCGCTCCGACGTCTTCCTGCCCGTGCTGGAGCCCTGGGAGGACGGCGAGACCAAGGTCGCCGCCGTCGAGCAGGCCTACCCGACGCTGCCGGCCCGGTGGGACGGCGAGGTCGAGGACCAGGTCTTCGGCGTCCTGTTCGACGTCTTCGGCAACCGCAGGAACCACGCGACGACGCTGCCGGCCGTCAAGCCGACGGTGGCGGAGTTCCTCGCGGAGCCGGCCAATCTCACCTTCCGGCTGCCGCACTACGACCCGGACTACCCGGTCTACGAGTACGACGACGTCCTCGACTGCCGGGAGGACGTGCCCGAGCTCGAGGCGCTGCACCGCTGGGCGATGGTGCTGCACAACCAGTACCCGTGGGACCGGTCGGCGGTGGAGCTGGCCCGGGCCGACCAGATCTCCGACGACGACTACGTGGTCGCCTTCCACCCCCGGGACCGGGAGGTGCGGGAGTTCCTGCGCCGCCTGGCCACCGGCGCCGTGCCCCGGCAGGCGCCGGCCCCGCGGGAGTCGCGGCCACCGGTCCGGCCGTTCCCGCCGGTGGACGTGCGCCGCGCGTTCACCGTGCTGCCGCGGCTGGAGTGCCTGGTCGCCGTGCACGGCGACCAGGTGTGCACCAACGACGACGTGGTGCGCAACTCCGCCTACAACTGGTCCCCGATGAGCGCCGCGGAGATCCAGGAGAAGACCGGGGTGGAGGAGCGCCGGTACACCTCGCTGAGCCTGGAGGAGCTGGCGCTGCAGGCGGCGGAGGCGGCGCTGGAGAAGGCCGGGCGCGGGCCGGAGGAGATCGGCGGCGTGGTGGTGTGCACCTGCACCAGCTCCCGGCTGATCCCGTCGCTGGCCACCTACATCTGCGGGCAGCTCGGCATCCACCAGACCCACGCCGCCTACGACCTGGTCGCCGCCTGCGCCGGGATGCCCTACGGGCTGGCCGAGGCGGCGCGGCTGCTGCAGGAGGTGGAGCGGCCGGTCCTGGTCGTGTGCGCCGAGAAGTTCTCGGACAAGATCGGCAACGTCCGCCCGTCGCGGATGCTGTTCGCCGACGGCGCGGCCGCGATGATCGTGGGCGTGGCCGGCGAGGGACAGGGCGGCGACTTCGACTACCTGCAGACCTACGCCAGCGGCCCGGCGAGCGAGGTGAACTCGATCATCTGGCCCAACCCCGAGTTCGACAACAACATCACCGTCTTCGGCCCGCAGGTGAAGGCGCTGGCCGGCCGCTACCTCGCGCAGATGATCGAGGAGATCGGGGCGCTGCCCGCCCCCGACGGCGCGGCCGGCTCGCTGCTGGACAGCATCGACCTGATCGTCCCGCACCAGGCGAACAAGACGATGGTGCTGCAGCTCGCCGAGCGGGCCGGGCTGCGCGCCGACCAGCTCTACTTCAACATCGAGACGACGGGGAACGCGTCGTCGGCGAGCATCCCGCTGGCCATCCACGACGCCGTCCGGGACGGCGTGATCACCACCCCGGTCCGGGTGTTCGCGCCGGGCTTCGGTGCCGGGGCAGTGGCCGGCTACGCGGTGATGCGGGTCGACCCGGCGGTCGTCGACGTCCGGGACGCCCGTGCCGCGGGCGTCGCGGCGGAGGCGCCGGCCACGGCGGCGGACGAGCCCCGGCCGGCGTCGGAGCAGCTGCGGGAGGCGTTCACCTGAGCACCCGGACGGTGCGCGGTGCGGACGGCACCGCGCTGCGCGCCTGGTGCAACGACGGCACCGGGCCGCCGGTGCTGCTGTGCAACGGGCTGGGCGCCCCGGAGGCGGCCTGGCCGGGGCTCGTCGGCCGGTCCAGCGGCTACCGGGTGCTCAGCTGGTCCTACCGCGGCCTGACCGGGTCGGCGCGCCCGGCCGACCCGGCGCGGGTCCGCGTCGAGGACCACGCCGACGACGCCCGCGCGGTGCTCGACGCCTTCGACGTGCCGGCCGCGACCGTCATCGGCTGGTCGCTGGGGGTCAACGTGGCCTTCGAGCTGGCCCTGGAGGACCCGGCGCGGGTGCTCGGCGTGCTGGCGGTCGCCGGCGTGCCGGGCGGCTCCTTCTCCTCGATGTTCGCCCCCTACGGGGTGCCCCGCCGGCTGCGTGCCCCGGTCGGCCGGTGGAGCAGTGCCCTCCTGCTCGCGATCGGCCCGATGCTGCCGCCGATCGCGGCGAGCCTGCCGCCGTGGCCGGAGCTGCTGTCGCCCGGCGCGCTGCGGGGGCCGGCCAGCGAGATGGCGCACCCGGGCGCGCTGCGTGCGGTGCTGCAGGAGTTCTCCCGCCACGACTGGCGCTGGTTCCGCCACCTGGCGCTGGCGATCGCCGAGCACGCACCGCTGGACATCTCGCGGGTGCGCGGCCCGGTCACCTTCGTGGCGGGCCGCTACGACTCGCTGGTCGACGTCGCCGACGTCCGCCGCGCGGCAGGGAGCCTGCCGGGGGCGCGGCTGCGGGAGCTGCCGGGCACGCACTTCCTGCCGCTGCAGCACCCCGGGGTGCTGCTCGCGGAGCTGCGACGGATGGTGCCCGCCTCGTGACCGGTCAGGCCGGCCGGCGGTCGCGGACGTAGGAGCCGGGGGCCGGCTCCAGCGGCGGGTGGTCCGCGCTGCCCCGGGCCGCCGGTGCGGGGACCTCGTCACCGGACCGCTCGAGCATCCACTCCGCCCAGGGCTCCCACCAGCTGCCGGTGTGCCGCTCGGCGGACGCGCGCCACGCGTGGGGGTCCGGACCCGGCTCGCCGCCGGTCCAGTAGTGGGCCTTCGGGTTGCCCGGCGGGTTGACCAGGCTCTGGATGTGGCCGCTGTAGCTGAGCACGAAGGTGCTCGGCCCGGACAGCAGCTGGGTCGTCCGGTAGCAGCCGTCCCAGGGGGTGAGGTGGTCGGTCAGGGCCCCGGTCACGAAGGTGGGCACGGTGATCCGGCTCAGGTGCACCGGGCTGCCCAGCACGCGCATCGCCCCGGCCCGGACCAGCGCGTTGGTCCCGAAGATCTCCAGGAACTGCTCGTGCAGCCGGGCCGGCAGGTTGGTGCCGTCGGCGTTCCAGGCCAGGATGTCGAACGCCGGCGGGTCCTCGCCCATCAGCCACTGGTTGACCAGGTAGTTGAAGATCAGGTCGTCGGGGCGCATCCAGCTGAACACCGCGCCCATCTCGCGGGCGCTGATGACCCCGCGCCGGCGCGAGTTGCGGCGGGCGAGCTCCAGCAGCCGGGGGCCGGAGAAGGCGCCGAGCGGCGCCCGGTTGGCGAAGTCCAGCAGCGTGACCGCGTAGCCGGCGGCGTGCACCCGGTCGTCGCCGGTCGCGGCCATGTGGTTCAGCGCCGTCGTCATCACCTGACCACCGGCGCACAGCCCGAGGGTCGTGACGTCCGGCGAGCCGGTGATCTCCGACGCCACCCCGACCGCGTCGACGACGCGCTGGGCGTAGGTGTCCAGGCCCCAGTCCGCCTGCTCCTCGGTCGGGTTGCGCCAGCTGATCATGAACACCTGCAGGCCGCGGCTCACCGCGTACTCCACGAGGCTGCGCCCGGGACGCAGGTCCAGGAAGTAGAAGCGGCCGATCGGGGGCGGGACGATCACCACCGGCCGCTGCCGGACGTGCGCCGTGCTCGGCGTGTACTGGATCAGCTCGATGACCTCGTCGCGGTGCACGACCGCGCCCGGGGAGATGCCCAGGTCGGTGCCGACGGTGAAGGCGCTGCGGTCGGTCTGGGTGGGCAGGCCGCCGTTGTGCCGCAGGTCGGAGAGCAGGTGGCCCATGCCGCGCAGGACGCTGCGCCCGCCGGTGTCGAAGGCCCGCTTCACGGCGGCCGGGTTGCCGAGCAGGGTGTTGGTCGGCGCGAGCGCGCTGGTGAACGCGGTGATGACGAAGCGGGCCTGCTCCACCTCGCGCCAGTCGGCACCCCGGGCCTCGTAGGCCTCGACGAGGGCGTTCACCGACCCGGTCATCGCGAGGTAGGACTGGGCCAGCCGGCGGTAGGCGGGGTTGGTCGACCACGCCGGATCGGCGAAGCGCTTGTCCCGGGGGGAGGGCGCGATCTCGTCGGTGCCGCGCAGGATGCGGACCGCGTTCCACCCGAGGCGGCCGGCCTCCCGGGCGAGGGGGCCCGGCTGGGCGAGGGTGGAGAGGACCGCCCGGGCCATGCCGCGCGAGGACGGGACGCCGACCGGTTCGGCGTTCTCGACCGAGGCCAGCGCCTCGGACTCGTCCGCGGGCACCGGCGGCCCGGCCGCGGGCCGTGGCGTCCCGGACCGGGTGTCGCGTGGTGTCGACGTCGTGCTCGTCACGGCGGCCTCCTTGTGACCTGGGTCACTCGATGGTCCGACGGTAGCCGCTCCGGAGGCCGAGGTCACGGCCCCCCGGGAGTGGCCGCGCCCGTCACCGCAGGGCGGCGGCGACCTTCCCGGCAGCCGAGGTCACGGCCTGCCCGATGTGGTCGGCGTCGGCGTGCTGGTCGACGAAGACCACGGCGAGGGCGGCGCGGGCGCCGCCGTCCGGGCCGAGCACCGGCGCGGCGATCGACCGGATCCCCGGGATGACCTCGCCGTGCGAGCTGGCCCAGCCGGTCCGCCGGGCCTCGCGGAGGGCCGCGCGGTCCTCCGCGGTCGGGGGCCCGGGCATGAGCAGGGCCAGACCGGGTGCCCCGCGGTCGACCGGGTGCCGGGTGCCCGGCCGGTAGGTGACGTGCGCCGGGGTGTCCTGCGGCTCGATGCTGGTGATCGTCACGGCCTCGTCCCCGGCGCGCACCACGAGGAAGGCGGTCATGCCGAGCTCGGTCGCCAGTCCGGTCAGCCGCGGGAGGGCGGCGGCGTTGAGGTCGGTGCGCACGCCCCGGGACAGCACCGCGATGCCGAGGCCCAGGCCGTAGTGGCCCAGCGGGTCCCGCTCGACCAGCTGGTGGTCCTCCAGCGTGCGCAGCAGGCGGTAGGTGATGGAGCGGTGCAGTCCCAGGGCCCTGCCGATCTCGGCCACCGGCTGCGGCACGCCCGCCGACGCGAGGTGCTCGAGGACGCGGACCCCGCGGTCCAGCGTCTGCGACTGCGGAGCTCCCGCGGCCTCCTCCGTCACCGCCGTCCCTCCTGCCGGTCGGTCGCCGTCCAGCGGGCCGGCTGGACGCGGCCGGTCACCTCGCCGAGGGCGATCCGGCTGCCGTCCGGGCCGGGAGCGCTGGCGGTGAGCGTGACGACGTCGCCGTCCTCCAGGAAGGTGCGGGTGCTGCCGTCGGCGAGGGTGATCGGTTCTCGACCGCCCCAGGACAGCTCGATGAGGGAGCCGCGCTGGTCCTCGCCCGGTCCGGAGACGGTGCCGGAGGCGAACAGGTCGCCGGTGCGCAGCGAGGCCCCGTTGACCGTCAGGTGCGCCAGCTGCTGGGCCGCCGTCCAGTACATCTCCCGGAACGGCGGGCAGCTGAGCAGCTCGCCGTTGAGCCGCACCTCGAGGGCGATGTCCAGTCCCCAGGGCCCGGCGTCGGCGTCGTCCAGGTAGGGCAGCAGCGGGACGTCGCGGGCCGGCGGGGGGACCCGGGCGTGCTCCAGCGCGGCGAGCGGCACCACCCAGGGGGAGACCGAGGTGAGGAACGACTTGCCGAGGAAGGGGCCCAGGGGGACGTACTCCCAGGCCTGCAGGTCCCGGGCGGACCAGTCGTTGACCAGGCACACGCCGAACACGTGCTGGCTGAAGTCGGCCAGCGGGACCCTGGCGCCGAGCACCGAGCCGACCCCGACCAGGAAACCGACCTCGGCCTCGATGTCCAGCCGCTGCGACGGCCCGAGGGTGGGCGCCTCGTCGGCCGGGGCCTTGCGCTGGCCGCACGGGCGGACGACGGGGGTGCCGGAGACGGCCACCGTGCCGGCGCGACCGTGGTACCCGATCGGCAGGTGCTGCCAGTTCGGCGTCAGCGGTGGCGAGTCCGGCCGGAACATCCGGCCGAGGTTCTCCGCGTGGTGCCGGGAGCTGTAGAAGTCCACGTAGTCGGCGACCTCGACGGGCAGGTGCAGCGAGACGTCGCGGCGGGGGAGCAGGTGCGGCTCGACCGCGCTGCGGTGCGCCTCGTCGGTGAGCCACGCCCGGAGCCGCTGCCGGAGCGCGGCCCAGGCCTCCGGGCCCTGGGCCATGAACGCGTTGAGCGACCCGGTGGCGTGCACCGGGTCCCCGGTCGCTGCGGCCAGGTCGAGCACGGAGTCGCCGACCGCGACCCCGGTGCGGGGTGCCGTCCCGGGCGTGGAGAAGACGCCGTAGGGCAGGTTGGCCAGCCCGAAGCCGGTACCGGCGGGGAGGTCCGGCCAGCTCACGCGGGGGTCCGATCCGGGGCGGGGAGCAGGCCGAGCGCGACCAGGTCCTCGACCGGCTCGAGGACGCTGCAGGTGCCGAAGGAGCGGAACACGGCCCGCGCCCGCGCGCCGCGGTCCGGGGACCAGGTCCGGACGGCGGTGGCCAGCGCGGCGCCGTCGTCCTCGGCCAGCCACCGCTCGGCCGACGCGGCGGGCTCCCCGGCGGCGAGCGCGTCGCAGGCGGCGAGCAGGTTGAGGAAGCCGTGGTGCCGGAAGCCGGTGGCCGGGTCGGTGTGCCGGACGGCGGAGTGCAGCCCGGCGGTGCACTTGACGGGCACCGCCCGGCGGACGCACGCCGACAGGGCCCGGCCAGCTCGGCGGGGTCCGGGAACAGCTCGGCGCGCAGGCCCCCGGTGCGGAGCTTGGCGCGGAGCCCGGCGGCCGCGAGCACGTCCAGGACGTCGTCCCGGGCGCGGGTCCGGGGCAGCTCCACGGCCGCCGGGACGCCGGCAGGGAGGACCCCGGCCAGCACGCCGGTCAGCTGCCGGGCCGCCGCGGCGTCGGCCACGACCGGCACCTCCACCGCGGCGAGGGTCAGCCGCGGGTCGGCGGTCACCCGGTCGACCGCCGCCGGCAGCTCCGCGGCGCCGGCGATCACCGAGATCCCGAGCGGGGCCCCGTCGGCCAGGTGCCCGGCCAGCTCCGCCAGCCGGGCGGCCGGGACGACGAAGGGGCCGACCAGCCCGCCCAGCCGCGACCGCAGCTCCCGGTGGGCGGGCACCGCAGCCGCCATCGGCGCGTCGCCGGGTGGGAACAGCGCGGCGTCGTCGAACCACCCCTCGAACAGCGCGCTCATGCCGACGGTCCCCGGCCCGACCAGGACCAGGCGTACCTGCCGTCGTCGACCGCGACACCGCCCTCGCCGAGGTCGAGCGGCCGGAAGGTGTCGACCATGACGGCCAGCTCGTCGAAGGACTCCGCCCCCAGGGACCGCTCCACCGCGCCGGGCTGCGGGCCGTGGGAGTGCCCGCCGGGGTGGACGGAGATCGAGCCCTTGCCGATGCCGGAGCCCTTGCGGGCCTCGTAGTCGCCGTCGACGTAGAACATGATCTCGTCGGAGTCGACGTTGGAGTGGTAGTAGGGCACCGGCACGGCGAGGGGGTGGTAGTCGACCTTGCGGGGCACGAAGTTGCAGATGACGAAGCCGCTGCCCTCGAAGACCTGGTGCACCGGCGGGGGTTGGTGGACCCGGCCGGTGATCGGCTCGTAGTCGGCGACGTTGAAGGCGTAGGGGTAGAGGCAGCCGTCCCAGCCGACGACGTCGAAGGGGTGCTCCGGGGTCACGTGGACCGTGCCGGTGAGCCCGCCCGGGCCGCTGCCGCGGTGCTTGACGTAGACCTCCACGTCGGTGCCCTCGGCGGTCAGCGGTTCGGCGGGGGCGCGCAGGTCCCGCTCGCAGTAGGGCGCGTGCTCCAGGAACTGCCCGTACCGGGACAGGTACCGCTTCGGCGGCGCGATGTGCGAGTTGGCCTCGATCGCGTAGGTGCGCAGCGGCTCGCCACCGGTGGGCACCCAGCGGTGCGTGGTGGCCCGCGGGATGACCACGTAGTCGCCCCGGCCGACGTCCAGGGCACCGAAGACCGTCTCGACGGTCGCGCTGCCGCGCTCGACGTAGACGCACTCGTCGCCGGTGGCGTTGCGGTAGTAGGGGCTGGTCAGGGACGAGACGGCGTAGGAGATCCGGACGTCGGCGTTGCCCAGCACCAGCCGGCGGCCGGTCACCGCGTCGACGGCCTTGTGCTCCTCGCCCGGGAACAGGTCGTGCAGCTTGAGGTGCCGCGGCACCAGCGGCGCGTTGGGCGTGAGCGTCTGGTCGGGGAGCTCCCAGGGCCGGGCGTCGACCAGCGCGGAGGGGATGCCGCGGTGGTAGAGCAGCGCGGAGTCGGAGGTGAAGCCCTCCTCGCCCATCAGCTCCTCGGCGTACAGCCCGCCGTCGGGACGGCGGTGCTGGGTGTGCCGCTTGGGCGGGACGCTGCCCACCTGCCGGTAGAACGCCATCGGAGTTCCTTCCTCTCGTGATCTCCGGGTCTCGGCGCCGAAACCTGGGGAGGGGGGTCAGGCAGGGACGGGGACAGGTCGGGCGAGCAGTCGGGCCACTGCGGCGGCGACGTCGGTGGGGCGGGTGAGCACGGCGGCGACGTGCGCGTCGGGGCGGAGCACCCAGATCTCGTCGGGGCGGGCGCCGAGCGCCTCGCGCAGGGTCGGCGACGGGTCCAGGTCGCTGATCCGGTGGACTGCCAGCGGCAGATCGCCGGGCAGGGGCGCGGGCGGTGCGGCGTCGTCCCCGACGAGGACGGTCACGCCCTGCCGGGCGAGCTGGCGGAGCCGGACGACGTCCGGCCGGCCGGGCACGGTGACCGGCACGTCCGGGACCAGCACGCCGGGGGCGGGCACCGGGACGTCGCCGCGCGCGGGCCGGCCGGGGAAGGGGCGCCGCTCGTCCGGGGTGGTGAGCGGGGAGTCGACGTACCAGAAGGGCTCGGCCAGCCGGCCGGAGTCGACCTGCGCCCGGGCGGCCGGGTCGGTCGCCGCCCGTTCCAGCACCTCACGGCGGTGCCGCGCCTCCTCCGGCGTGCCCGGGACCAGGAAGCGCATGGTGGCGCCGGTGACGTCGAGGTTCTCCACGGCCGCGGCGTGCCGCTCGTCGGAGTAGCTGTCCAGCAGCGCCTCCGGTGCCCAGCCGCGGAGCACGAAGGCGAGCTTCCAGGCGGCGTTCTCCGCGTCCAGCACCCCGGAGTTCAGCCCGCGGGCACCGAACGGCGCGACCAGGTGGGCGGCGTCCCCGGCGACGAGCACCCGGCCGACCCGCATCCGGTCCACGACCCGGGAGTGGAACCGGTAGACCGACTTCCACACGATCGCGTAGGGCCGCTCGCCGATGACCTGCCGGATCCGCCGGTCCAGCCCGCCGGAGGTCTCCTCGGCGGCCAGGTCGAAGTCCGGCGGGACCTGCCAGTCGATCCGGAACGTGGAGTCGGGGCAGGGGTGGATGAGCACCTGCCGGCCGGGGTTCCACCCCGGGTCGAAGTAGAACCGCCGTTCGGTCTCCCAGCCAGGCAGGTCGGTGCGGATGTCGCAGATGAGGAACTGGTCGCCGAAGGTCTGCCCCGCGAAGGTCAGGCCCAGCGCGCTGCGGACGACGTCGGCCCGCGGGCCGGCGCAGGCCACCGCGCAGCTGCCGTCGACCGTCGTCCCGTCGGCGCAGGTGACGGAGACACCTGCCTCGTCCTGGTCGATGCCGGTGACCTGGTGGCCCCAGCGGACCTCGATCAGCGGCTGGGCCGCGATCGCGTCGTCCAGCAGCTCCTCGGTCAGGCACTGGGAGACGTTGACGAACGGCGGGAAGGGGGACCGGCCGCGGTCGGTGAATTCGAAGCTGAACAGCTCGTGGTCGCGGTGGAAGGTGCGGGCGGTGGTCCAGGTGACGCCGCGGCGGGCGATCTCGGCGCCGACGCCGACGGAGTCCCAGACGTCGAGGACGTCGCGCTGCTGGCAGATCGCCCTGCTGCCGACCAGGTCCCGCTCGGGCCGGCCGTCGAGGACGACGACCCGCAGGCCCCACCGGGCCAGCAGCAGGGCGGTGGTCTGCCCGACCGGGCCGCAGCCGATGACGACGACCGGCGGCGGGCTCTCGGTGCTGGTCATCGCCGGGTCAGCCCTGCAGCTCGTCCCAGACCTGGCGGTCCCGCTCCGCGGTCCAGATCACCGGGCGCTCGATGCCGTCGAGCTCGTCCCAGATGCGCTGGACGTCGAAGGGCAGGCAGTGCTCGAAGATCGGCCACGAGCCGTACTGCGGGGCCAGGGCCGCGTGGGTGGCGGTGAAGGCGTCCTTCAGCGTGCCGCCGGAGCGGTGGGCCTCGCCGACCGTGCGCTGCATGGTGAGCAGGAAGTCGCGGGTCTGCTCGACCGCGGCGTCCACCTCCGCGCGCCCGCGGGCGATCTTCCCGCGGCCGCCGATGAGCTGCTGGGCGCCGAGGGCCTTGACCCGGTCCAGGGTGCCGGCGGCCCAGTCGAAGTGGAACGCGTCGCCGGTGTAGAGGGCCGCCTGGGACTCCACCAGGTCGCCGGCGAACAGGATCTCCTGCTTCGGCAGCCACGCGACGATGTCGCCCTCGGTGTGCCCGCGGCCGAGGAACTCCAGGACCAGCTCACCCCGGTCCCCGCCGAGTGAGATGGTCAGCCTGTCGCGGAAGGTCAGCGTGGGCCAGGTCAGCCCGGGGATGGACTCGGGCTCCTCGAACAGCCGCGGCATGCGGCCGTACTCGCTCTCCCAGTCCTGCTGACCGCGCTCGGCGATGAGGTGCCTGGTCTGCTCCGAGCTCACGATGACGTCGGCGTCGAAGGCGCTGGCGCCGAGCACGCGGACGGCGTGGTAGTGGCTGAGCACCAGGTAGCGGACCGGCTTGTCGGTGTGCTCGCGCAGCTTCGCGAGCCAGCGCCGGGCGGCGACCGGGGTGGCCAGCGCCTCGAAGCAGACGAGGAAGTCCTCGCCCTCGATGGCGCCGAGGTTCGGGTCGCCCTCCGCGGTGAGCGCGTACACGCCGTCGGCGAGGACCTCGAGGGTCTGCTCCTTGACGCCGAGGTCAGCGGAGGAGGCGAAGGGCTTGGCTGCCATGGGGGCTCCCGGCTCGATGGCGCGCTCGGATATCGAACGCCTCGCTCACTTACCGATGGAGCCTACGAGGTGAGTGGCGTGCGTCACAAGCGGCCGAGCGGTGGCCCTCACGCGGCGGTCCAGCGCAGCGGCAGCCGCTTCACCCCGCGCTGGAAGTTCGACCGGAGCAGGGCCGGTGGGCCGTCGAGCTCGAGGGTGCCGGTGCGGCGGAGCAGGGCGCCGAACAGCGCCCGCATCTGCACCCGGGCCAGCTGGGCGCCGAGGCAGAAGTGCGGGCCGTGCCCGAAGGAGAGCTGCGGGTTCGGTTCCCGCCGCACGTCGAAGCGGTCCGGATCGCGGAACACCCGCTCGTCCCGGTTGGCCGAGGTGAAGGAGACGACCACCTTGTCCCCGGCCCGCACCGGGGCACCGGCCAGGTCGACGTCCCGGGTCGCCGTCCGGCGGAACACCATGACCGGTGTCCACCAGCGCAGCATCTCCTCCACCGCGCCGGGCAGCAGGTCGGGGTCGGCCCGGACCGCGGCCAGCTCCGCCGGATGGGTGAGCAGGGCGATCAGCCCGCCGGGCAGGCCGTTGCGCAGCGTCTCGTTGCCGGCGACCGCGAAGAGCCAGAACATGTTCTCGAACTCCGCGTCGCTGACCCGGCCGCCGTCCTCGTCGGTCTGGGCCAGCAGCACCGACATGACGTCCCGCCCCGGCGCCCGGCGCTTCTCCTCGGCCAGCAGGCGCGCGTAGCTGTAGAGGTCGGGCATCCCGGCGCGGGTGCGCGGGTCGGGCATCCGGCCGGCGGCGTCCGGCACCGGGCGCAGCGCGACCGCCCGGTGGGCCAGCGCGGTGCCGCCGCCGCCGTCGAAGGCGGCCGACGACGCGTAGTCCGGGTCCTGCCAGCCGATCACCCGGTTCGACCAGTCGAACATCAGCCAGCGGTCCTCCGCGGGCACGCCCAGGACGTCAGCGAGGGTGACCAGCGGCAGGTCCGCGGCGACGTCCTTGGCGAAGTCGCACCGCCCCTCGGCGTCCCCGTCGAGCATCCGGTCCACCAGGCCGGTCGCCGTCGTCTCGATCGCGGCGGTCAGGGCGGCCACCGCGCGGGGGGTGAAGGACCGGGACAGCAGCCGGCGCAGCCGGGAGTGGTCCGGCGGGTCCATGTTGAGCATCATCCGGCGCACCCAGTCCAGGTCGGCCGCGTCGCGGACCTGGGTGGCGCCCAGCCACGAGGAGAAGGTGGCCGGGTCGCGGAGCACGTGCTCGACCTCCGCGTGCCGCAGCACCAGCCAGAAGCCGGGGCCGGCGGGGAAGCCGTGCAGCGCGGGCTCGTCGACCCAGACGACGGGACCCTCGGCGCGCAGCCGGCGCAGGGCCGCCAGCGGGGGGCCGCTCTCGTAGGTCGCCGGGTCCACCACGGCGAGGGTGTCGGCCGCGCGGGCCCCGGTGGCGGTCACAGCTGGTCGAGGAAGCTCTCGACGGTCGTCAGCAGCGCGACCGGTGTCTCGTACATGGCGTAGTGCCCGGCGTTGTGCAGCACCTCCAGCGAGGCGTTCGGGTACTGCGCCAGGAACGTCTGCTCCATCACCGCAGCGCCCAGGGCCGGGTCGTGCTCGCCCACGACCACCCGCACCGGGACGGGGTGGCCCTGCACCTCGGCGGAGAAGTCCGTCCCCGCCCAGGCGTCCAGGTAGGCGCCGAAGGCGGTCTCGTCGGACTGGTCGAGGGAGAACTGCACCATCCGGTCCACCCACGTGCGGCTGAGCCGGTTGCCGGTGGTGAGGTCGATGATCGCGTACCGCTTGCCGCGGTCGGCCGCGGCGCCGCCGAAGAGCTGCCCCGCCTGCTCGTCGAAGGGGACGCCGGTGGACGGCACGGGGCTGACCCCGATCAGCCCGGTCACCCGGTCCCCGGCGTCGAGCAGCACCCGCTGCATCGCGCTGCCGCCCATCGAGTGCCCGAGCACGGCGAAGCTCGACCAGCCGAGGGAGTCGACGGCAGCCAGGGCGTCGGCGGAGATCTCGGCGAGGGAGAACTCACCGGTCTCACCGCGCCGTGCGCCGTAGCCCCGGTAGTCCAGGAACAGGTAGCTGTACCGGTCCTCGTGCACGAGCTCGGGCAACGACCCCCAGCCCGTGGCGGAGCCGAACCAGCCGTGCAGGGCGAGGACCTTGACCGGGCCGGAACCGACCACCACGGGAGCGCTGACCATGCCGCAGTCTGGCGCGGCGCCGGGGAGCCGACAAGGCTGCTGCCGACCGCAGCCACAGACGGAACAGCTCCCCGCGACGGCGTCGTCGGGGGAGCTGGCTGCGCTGGCGCTCGGCCCGGTGGGCGGGCCGGTGGCTCAGGCTCCGACGCGCTCCCGGGCGGCACGCTCGGTGGCGAAGGCCGGGTGCTGCGCGGCCAGTTCGCTGGCCTGGCCGAGCCCGGTGAGGGGGCTGCTCGGCAGGTACGCGTCGAGGTTCCGGCGGGTGGCCTCGACGAGGTGGGTGGTCAGACGGGACAGCATGCTGGCACCTCTTCTCCGTGTGGTCGATCAGTGACACCGAGGGCAGCGACGGAGGCGCGAGGGGTGTTCCGGTCGCCGCCGTGAGGTCGCGCACGCCGCGGCGGATCCGCAGAGCTCAGGCAGGAGCCGAGGTCGTGGACCGGTTCGGGCTCACACGTCCCGGGCGAGCACGTGGGTGACCGGCAGGTGGAACTCGTGCTCCAGGCGACCGGGCAGGTCCTGGTGCAGCCAGCGGGACACCCGCGCCGGGAGCGTCGACACGATGATCTCGTCGAACTCGCCGGCGGCCACGGCGTCCCCGACGGCCCGCAGCGGATCGGGGTCGCCCACCACGCCGTCGGCGCGCACCCCCGCAGCGGTCAGCTTCGCCAGGGCGCTGTCCAGCTTGGCCTGGGCCAGCCGCCGCGCCTCCTTCGGCGGGCCCGGCAGGGTGGGCGAGCCACCCATGACCGGCATCGGGACCGGCATGGCGTTCGACACGAGGTCCTTCACCGGCGTCGCCGGCACGACGAGCCGGAACTCGGCGGGGCCGGCGGCCACGCGCTCACGGACGAGGCCCATGAGCTCGTCGCTGTCGAGCGACTGGTTCGCCACCACGAGGTACCGGTGCATGGTGTCCTCCGGACCGACGGTCGGACGTGCGAGACGGAACCGTACCGCTGATCCGGGGCCGTGAGCGGGGCTGCGGCCCGGGCCGGCAGCCGTCGGTCCCGGCCGGACCCGACGACGTCCGGCACCCCGCCGCAGGCCCCGGCGCGGGTGTAGGAACGCGCCCATGACCGAACCGGAGAGCGGGCTCTTCCTCGTCGTCACCATCAAGCCGCGCAAGGACCGGCTCGCCGAGGCCGAGGCGCAGCTGCAGTCCATGCGTCGGCAGACGCTCACCGAGCCGGGGTGCGTCTTCATGCACCTGGTGCAGCCGCGGGACGACCCGGACAACTGGGTCATGCTGGAGATGTTCCGGTCGCAGGCTGCGTGGGACGAGCACATGCAGCAGCCTTACAACACCGAGGGCAACCGCATCCTCGAGGACCTGCTCCGCGAACCGTCGGACCTGCGGCTGATGGACGAGAGGTAGCGGCTCCCCGGATCCCCGCGCCGGGGTGCGGGTCGGGTGGATCGGGGCCCGGCGGGGGCTAGTCTCCCGGTACCGACTGTGACGCACGTCACAAGTCGCGTCCCGACCGCCTCGGTGAGGGGTGGACCGCATGGCCCGACCGTCCCAGCTCCAGGAGCAACCGAACGTCGGAGGCCCGGCCAAGGCGGGGCTGGTCTACCCGGGCTTCGCCGTCCCGTTCGTCCTGCTGGTGGCCTGCTTCGCCGCCTGGGGATCGGCCGCGAACCTCACCGACGTCCTCGTGGGCGTGTTCCGGCACATCTTCACCATGTCGAACTTCCAGTCAGCGCTGGTGCAGTTCGCCTACTACGGGGCCTACTTCGCGCTGGCCATCCCCGCAGCCCTGATCAACCGGCGGTTCGGGTACAAGACCGGGGTGCTCACCGGCCTGGGGCTGGCCACGCTCGGCGGTCTGCTGTTCATCCCGGCGAGCCAACTGCTCGTCTACGGGTTCTTCCTCGTCGCGCTGTTCGTGCTCGCTGCGGGGCTGTCCATCCTGGAGACCTCGGCCAACCCCTTCGTGATCGCGATGGGGCCCGAGATCAGCGCCACCCAGCGGCTGAACCTCGCCCAGGCGTTCAACCCGGTGGGGGCGAACATCGGCGTCCTGCTGGGCGCCGTGCTCATCCTGCCCAACATCACGACGGAGACCGAGAAGGCCTCCATGACGGCGGCCGAGCTCGAACGTGCCCAGGAGCAGGACCTGTCCCTGGTGCTCGGGCCCTACCTCGGCATCGCCGCCGCGCTCGCCCTCATCTGGCTGCTCATCGCCTTCCGGAAGATCGACACACCCGACGAGCACGCCCACTTCGGGTTGGAGCAGGCGTCCGGCGGGGCGATGAGCCGCCTCTGGCACAACCGGCACTACCGCTTCGGGGTGCTCGCGCAGTTCGCCAACGTCGGTGCCCAGGTCTGCGCGTGGTCGTTCACCATCCAGTACGCCCAGGACGTCGCGGGTGTCTCCACCGACGACTCGGGGTGGTACCTGCAGGCGAGCCTGATCCTCTTCCTGGTCGCCCGCTTCCTCATGACCTACCTGCTCGGGATCTTCCGGCCGACGAAGCTGCTCCTGGCCATGGCGGGGCTGGGGGTGGCGCTCTGCCTGGTGGCCGTGTTCGTGCCCAACATGCTCGGTCTCATCGCGGTCGTCGGCATCTCGCTGAGCCTGTCGCTGATGTTCCCGACGATCTACGGGGTGGCGCTGCAGGGGCTGGGTCCGGACACCAAGTTCGGCGCCGCCGGTCTGGTCATGGCGATCCTGGGAGGCGCGCTGGTGACCCCGGTCATGGGCCTGGTGATGGACCGGGCCGACACGAACGTCGGCTTCGTGGTGCCGGCGGTCTGCCTCGCGGTCGTGGCGGCGTACGCCCTGTTCGACCTCCGGTCCGCACGTCACGGCGGTCCGCTGGTCGCCGAGGGGGCGCACTGACCGGCGCACCCGCCGGCGCCGGGTACCGGCGACACCCTTCTCGTCGACAGGAGCAGGCGGATGTTCGTGGTGGTCGGGGAAGCGCTCGTGGACCTCGTGGGGCAGCGCGGCAGCCGGACGCTGGTCGCGCACCCGGGCGGGAGCCCGGCCAACGTCGCGCTGGGTCTGGCCCGGCTCGGTGACCCGGTCTCGCTGATCACGAGCCTCGGGCGGGACTCCCTCGGGGAGATGGTCGCCGGGCACCTGACGGCGAGCGGCGTCCGGGTCGACCGGGGGCCCGACGCGGGCACGAAGACCAGCCTGGCCGTGGCCAGCCTGGCCGCGGGGGTCGCCGCCTACGACTTCCGCATCGAGTGGGACATCGGTGACCTGGCGCCCCTCCCGGTCGAGACGCGGTGCCTGCACACCGGCTCGCTGGCCACCGCCCTGGCGCCCGGCGCGGCCCACGTGCGGGACCTGCTCGAACGGGAGCGCGAGCGGGGCAGGGTCACCATCTCCTACGACCCCAACGTGCGCCCCGGCCTGCTGGGGCAGCCGGAGGACGCCAGGCCCGGGATCGAGCACCTGGTGTCCCTGTCCGACGTGGTCAAGGTGAGCGACGAGGACCTGCGCTGGCTCCACCCCGACCGCCGGGACGTCGACGTGGCCAGGGACTGGCTGGCCCTGGGCGCCCCGCTCGTGGTGGTGACCCGCGGTGGCGACGGTGTCCTCGCGCTCACCGCCGGCCTGGAGCTGGACCGCCCCGCCACGCCGATCGACCTCGTCGACACCGTCGGTGCGGGTGACTCCTTCACCGCGGGACTGCTGGACGGGCTGGGGCGTGCCGACCTCATCGGCGGCGCCCGGCGGGACGCGCTCGCGGCCATCGACGAGGCGAGCCTGATCAGCGTCCTGGACGACGCCAGCCTGATCGCGTCGATCACCTGCTCGCGTCCGGGTGCCGACCCGCCGACCCGGGCGGAGGTGGAGACCGCCCGGTCAGCCCGGCCGTCGACGCGGCAGTCCACCCCGGGCTGACCGCGCAGCGCCGGCCGGCGGGTCACCGAGGTCGGCCGCACACAGGAGGGTGAGGTCCCGCGCGTGGCGACTGACGTGCTCGCGATGGTGCTGGCCGGTGGCGAGGGCAAGCGGCTGATGCCGCTGACCGAGGACCGGGCCAAGCCGGCCGTCCCGTTCGGCGGCATGTACCGCATGATCGACTTCGTCCTGTCCAACCTGGTCAACGGCGGCCACCGCAAGCTGGTGGTGCTGACCCAGTACAAGAGCCACTCGCTGGACCGGCACATCAGCAAGACGTGGCGGCTGTCGACGCTGCTGGGCGGCTACGTCGCGCCGGTGCCCGCGCAGCAGCGGCTCGGCCCCCGGTGGTTCGCCGGGTCCGCCGACGCCGTCCACCAGAGCATGAACCTCATCAACGACGAGCAGCCCGGGTACGTCGTGGTGTTCGGGGCGGACAACATCTACCGGATGGACCCGCAGCAGATGCTCGACCAGCACATCGAGTCCGGCGCGGGGGTGACGGTCGCGGCCATCCGCCAGCCGCTGGCCATGGCGGACCAGTTCGGGGTGATCGACGTCGACGCGGGCGGTCGGAGGATCGCGGCGTTCCGCGAGAAGCCGGCCGACGCGCAGGGCCTGCCGGACGCGCCGCACGAGGTCTTCGCCTCGATGGGCAACTACGTGTTCACCACCAGCGTCCTCGTCGACGCGGTGACCCGGGACGCCCAGGACCCCGACAGCAAGCACGACATGGGCGGCAGCATCGTCCCGATGCTGGTCGGACGCGGCGAGGCGGCCGTGTACGACTTCCGGGACAACGACGTCCCGGGGCAGCGTGAGTCCGAGCGCGGGTACTGGCGCGACGTCGGGACGCTGGACAGCTTCTACGACGCGCACATGGACCTGATCTCCGTCGACCCCGAGTTCAGCCTGGCCAACCCGGACTGGCCGATCTTCACCGATCCCCAGACCTTCCCCCCGGCCCGCACCGTGCACGGCTCGCACGGCCGCGTGGGCACCGCGATGGAGTGCCTGCTGGCGCCCGGCTCGGTCGTGTCGGGCGCCACCGTGAGCCGGTCCGTCCTGTCCCCGGGCGCGCACGTGCACTCCTGGGCGCAGGTGGACGCCTCGGTGCTCATGCACGGCGTCCAGATCGGGCGGAACGCCATCGTGCGCAACGCGATCCTGGACAAGGACGTCGTGGTGCACGAGGGCGCGAAGGTCGGGGTCGACCTGGACCGGGACCGGGAGCGGTACACCGTCACCGACAACGGGGTCGTGGTCATCGGCAAGGGCCACCAGGTCCGGCCCTGAGCTCAGGCTCCCTCACACACCGGGTTCGCACGGGACGGCGCCCCGCGCCACCGCGTCGACGAGGCGCTGGTGGTCCCGCTCGGTCTGGTCGGCGTACACCCTGGCGAAGGCGCAGAGCGCCTGGTCCACCTTGTCCGACCTGCCCAGGTAGCCGGCGATCATCGAGGCGCCGCTGGTGCGCGCGTGCCCCTTGGCCAGCAGCTGGCCGCAGATCCCCGCGTAGTCGGCCAGCGCCCGGGGGTCGATGGCGTCCAGCGCGACGCTGCCCTTCATGTTGCGGAACTGGCGCACGTAGTACTGCCGCTCACCCACCGTGGCCCAGCCGAGCAGCGGGTCGCTCACGGTCTGCAGCGCCTGCTGGTACTCCACCACGCGTTCGCCCTGGTGGGCGTGCCAGGCGGAGTCGCCGTGGACGAACGGGGCGACGACGGAACGCCGGGCCTGCTTGAGCTGGAGGAACAGCACGTCCTCGGGGTCGGACCCCTCGCACAGGACGACGTAGGCCCGCAGCCCCACGCTGCCCACGCCGACCACCTTGTGGGCGATGTCGATGATCGTGTAGCCGCCGAGGATCCGGCGCCAGTGCGGGGCCAGCGTCGCCAGGTAGCCGTCGAGGGCCTCGGCCAGCTCGTCCGCCTCGGCGGCGCCCACCCGGGTGATCAGCGGCGGCTCCTCGACGATGCGCCGTCGTCCCCGGTGCTGCTCGGTGAAGCGGGGGAGCGCCCGGTCGCTCGTCCGGGACCGCGCCTTCCTCGCCGCCCGGTCCAGCTCCTGGCGCAGCGCGTCGTCGGACGCCGCCGTCTGCAGCCGGTCGAGGTCGAGCCGCTGGAACGAGCGCCAGAGCAGCGGTTGAGCCGACAGCTCCCACAGCTGCTCGCGGTAGGAGGCCACGCACGAGGTCACCGCGTCGGCGCAGGTGTCCTCGCTCATGGAGTTCTGCCGCCCGGCGACCCAGACGCTCGCGACGAGGCGGCGCAGGTCCCACTCCCAGCTGCCCGGGTGGGCCTCGTCGAAGTCGTTGAGGTCGAGCACGAGCTCCTGCTCCGGGGAGCCGTAGAAGCCGATGTTGCCCACGTGGGCGTCGCCGCAGATGACCGGGGTGATGCCGGTGGCCGGCAACCGGGCGAAGTCCTCGGCCATCACCACGGCGGCGCCGCGCAGGAACCCGTACGGCGAGGCGGTCATCCGCCCGATCCGCACCGGCACCAGCCAGCTGATCCGGCCCTCGTGCGACTCCGCGAGCAGGTCGAGCACGTCCCGTCGGTCGTCCGGCGGGCTCCACTCCGACAGCGACGACCGGGGCACCTGCTTGCGCAGGCTGCGGCCGAGGGCGTAGCGCTCCGCGCGCGGGGTGCCCGGCGTGCGCAGGGAGCCGTAGGCCTGGCCGTCGACGGTGGCCAGCACCGTCGGGGCGGGGCCGTGCGGGCGGACGCCTGTCATCGTGACCTCCCGGCAGCCCGGTGTGCTCGCCGTCGATCCTGGCACGGTCGGCGCGGAGCCGGGGGAGGACGGGAACGGACGCTGCGCGGGCTCCTGCCGTGCCGGTGATCGGAACCCGGCCGGGATCACCGCTGATCGCGGCGGAGCGGGTGGTCCTCGGGGACCTGCACCACGGCGATCCGCACGCCGTCGGGGTCCTCGATCCACATCTCGACCAGCCCCCAGGGCTCCCGTCGGGGCGGTCGGGTCACGGTGACCCCGGCGCCGGCCAGCCGCTCGTGCTCCCGGGCGACGTCCCGCACCTGGAGCCAGAGCGCGAGGCCGCCCGGTGGCCGCTCGGCGCGACCGGAGACCTCGAGCAGGCCGTTGCCGAGGAAGTAGACGACGCCGCGGTGCTCCGGCGGGCCGAACTCCCGGGAGACGGCCAGGCCGAGGACGTCGCCGTAGAACGCGTGTGACCGGGCCGGGTCCGTCGGGCGCAGCAGGATGCGGCTGCTCAGCACGTCCATCCGCGGCATCTTCCACCCGCCGGCCGTCCGTGGTCGCTGATCACCGCTGCGAAGGCGGCACACCCGTGCGACGCTGCTGCTCGACGGCTGACGCCGGGGATCGGCCGTCAGGACGGAGGGAGCGACCCGTGCCGGTCATCGAGCGTCCTGACACCGCCCGCATCGCATGGGAGTCCGACGGGCCGGAGGACGCACCCGCCGTCCTGCTGGTGATGGGGCTCGCCTACCCGGCCGCGATGTGGTTCCGGCTGGTGCCCGCGCTGGCCGAGGGCCACCGGGTCATCCGCGTCGACAACCGGGGTGCCGGCCGCACCGGGGACGTCCCCGGGGCGCCGTACACGGTCGGGACCATGGCGGCGGACTGCCTGGCCGTGCTGGACGCGGCGGGCGTGGACACCGCCCACGTCGTCGGCATCTCGATGGGCGGCCTGATCGCGCAGGAGATCGTGCACACCGCCCCGGAGCGGGTGCGCTCGCTGTGCCTGATCGCCACCCACCCGGGCATCCCGCACGCCGTTCTGAACCCGCAGGCGATGGCGATGCTGACGCAGCGCGGGCCGATGACGCCCCAGGAGGCAGCGGAGGCCTCCATCCCGTTCAACTACGCGCCGAGGACGCCGCGCGAGCGCATCGAGGAGGACTGGGCGGTGCGGTTGCCGCTCGCCGCCACGAACCGGGGTAACCTGGCGCAGGTGATGGGGACGTCGCAGTGGGACGGCCACGACCGCCTGCCGGGCATCACCGCACCGACGCTGGTCGTGCACGGGGAGCTGGATGCGCTCGTCCCGCCGGAGAACGGCCGCATCATCGCCCGCCGCATCCCCGGCGCCGAGCTCGTGGTGGTCCCGGACGCAAACCACGTGCTGATGACCGACCAGCCCGGCCACGTGTCGGAGGTGCTCGTCGACTGGCTGGACCGGAACCGCTGACCGTCGACCCCGCTCAGCCCGTGGCTCGCGGCAGCCGCTGCTCTACCCGGTCCAGCAGGGTCTCGAAGGCGCTGTCGACGACCTCGGGTCGGCTGAGGTTGACGCTGTGCCCCGCGCCGGGCACGACGACCAGCTCGGCGCCGGACCCGAGGACCTCGGCGATCCGCCGGCTGTGCACGGCGGGGGTGAGCCGGTCGTGGGTGCCGACCACCACCGTGACCGGCACGCGCCTCAGCACCTCGAGCGCCGCCGTCTCGTCGTGGTCGAGGATGCTCGCATAGAAGGCCGTGGTGACCGGCAGCGGCGTCTCCTCGAGCATGTCCTGGACCAAGCGCACCGTGGCCGGGTCGGCGTCGTCACGGCCGAAGAGGTACTGCCGGGTGTACCACCGGCCCAGTGCGGTGCCCCGCCGGCGGAACCGCTCCAGGAGCGGGGCGATCAGCCGCAGCCAACGGAGGTAGAGAGCCACCAGCCCGAGCCGCCGCGCCAGCTCGAACGCCCGGCCGACCACGCCGTCCGGGACCAGCCCATCGGCGGAGGTGGCGAGGAGGAAGGCGCCGACGACCCGGGTGCCGAACAGCTCCGGCCGCTGGCGGGCCAGCGCCAGCACGCTCATGCCGCCCAGGGAGTGCCCCGCCAGGACGACGGGGCCCGACGGCGTGGTGGCGTCCAGGACCTCACCGAGATCCCGGCCGGTCCGGTCGATCGTCGCGTTGTGCCGGCGGTCCCAGGCCGACCGCCCGTGGCCGCGGTGGTCCCACAGGACCAGCCGCGCCCGTCCGTGCAGCGCCGCCCGCTGGCCGTCCCACTCGCCCAGGCGCGCGGTGAAGCCGTGGGTCAGCAGCACGGTCAGCGGTGCGTCCGAGGTGCCGTCGACCTCGACGTGCAGGTCCACGCCGTCGTCGGTGCGTACCCTCCGCGACCCGGGCGCGGGTGACCCGGCGGGTGCGGAGCGAGCAGAGCGACGGGGGATGCGCACCCGTCCATCTCAGGGGCCGTCGACCCCGGCCGCCACTCCAGGGGGCCGGGCACTCCAGCCCCCGGTGTTCAGGGTCGTCCAGACGGGGAGCCCAGCATCTCGCACGCCCGGCATCGAGCGACGGCCATGACCTCGGCCCAGCTCAGGGCCAGCCGTTCGAGCTGCTGCTGGGTGAACGCCTCGCACAGCGAGGCGCCGTCCCCGTCGACGAGGTGGAAGCGACGGTCCCCGGTCCTCCTGCCGATCGACCGGGCGACCGGGAAGGGAGCGGCGCGGGAGCCGACTCCTGCGGGGACCCGCGAGTCGATGACCGCGGTCGGGACGATGGTGGGACTCGGCATGGGTCGATCCACTTCGCACGTGCTGCGTGGCGTCGCCGTGGACCGGAGCGACCGGGTTCCGCCAGGGACCGGAGCGGAGGGCCGCGGGGCGGCCGAACACAAGGCTAGTTGCCCCGCCGGGGCCGGACCAGCCCGCCGGGTGAGTTCGAGCTCAGGGGGACAGACCGAGCGTGACCACCGCGGTCGCCACGTCCTGCAGGGATGCGTTGTGGTGCCGGGCGTGCTTGCGGAGCGACTGGAACGCCTCCTCGACGGAGATCCCGCGGCGTTCGGCCAGCATGCCCTTGGCCTGCTCGATGACGACCCGCGAGGTGAGGGCCGTCTCCAGCTGCTCGTTCAGCTCGGCCAGCCGCTCCTGCGCGCTCCGTCGCTCGGTGACGTCCCGGATGTTGCAGATCCGGCCCCGGACCGCGGGGTCGTCGAGCAGGTCGGAGACGACCATCTCGACCCAACGCCAGGAGTCGTCCGAGCAGCGGAGGCGGCACTCGAGAGCGGGGGAGTCGTGGCGTCCCTCCCGGGCGGCCGGTGGCATGACGACCGACCGGTCGTCGGGGTGCACGAGGTCCCACAGGCGCATCCCGAGGACCCTCTCCTCGGGCCAGTCGAACAACCGGGTGAACGCGGGGCTGGCGTAGGAGACGGTGCCGCTGCCCGACGTGACCAGGACCGCGTCCGACGAGCGGGCGAGCAGTGGGCGGAGCGCATCGCCGAGGTCCGTGGAGACCCCCACGATGCCGGCCAGGCGACCGTCGTCGGTCCGCACCCCGACGTCGGTCACGAGCGCGGAGAAGGTCGAGCCGTCCTTGCGGACGACGCTGAAGCTCCCGGACCACGGCCTGCCCTCGCGCAGCGCCCGCATGATCTCGTCGCCGTGTTCCTTCCCGGCCTCGGAGACGGTCACGTCCGCGATGTGTCGGCCCAGGATCTCCTCGGCGGTCCAGCCGTACAGCCGCTCGGCCGCGGCGTTCCACCGGACGATGGAGCCGCCCAGGTCCGTGGCGATGACCGCGTGGCCCAGGGAGTCGAGCAGTCGGTCGGCATCCGCCCAGTTGCTCGGCACCGCGCCGGAGGCGAGGTCCTCGTCCGGAGCCACGCGTCACCACCCGACCGGATCAGTGGGCCGGGGATCCTCCCCGAGACGATCGTGACGCCGCCGTCCGTCTGAGGCAATCGCAACCCCGTTCCCCGCCGCACCTCCGCGCCCTGCGGGCAGCAGAGGAGCCGTCCATGTCACCGCGGTCCGGAGTCAGTGCCCCGTGTCGGCTCCGTCCGGGCCTCGTCCCTCGCCCTCGGGCCGCCGGTCGGAGGCCTGCGCGTCCACGCGCTCGAGGCGCTGGCGGATCGCCGCGACGTTGAGCGCGAGGTCCTCGAGTGCCTCGACGGCCCGCGTCGCCAGCGCGAACGTGAGGTTCTCCCGCTGCTCCTCGGCGCTGGGCTCGCGGTGACCCTGCGGGGTCTGGGGGCGTTCGCCCAGTCGACGCGTCACCTCCCCCCACGGGTCGTCACTGCTCCGCAGATCGGTGAACAGCTCGTGCAGCATCCGCTGCGCCCGCTCCAGGAACTCGGCCGGATCAGGCCCGTTGGTCGCCATCGGTCTCCCCTCTCAGCTCATGTCGAACGTGCCGCACAGGTCGGGAGACGGCCGGTTCACGAGCCCCGGTGAGCTGCCCGACTGCGCCCGGCTCCCGATGTGATGACGGTGGTCCACCATTCGTGCCGACACGAGGGTCCACCCCCGTCCCGGTGCAGGGCCAGCGCGTCGAAGCCCATCTCCGTGGTCGCACCCACCGACAGCATCCCGAGCCCGTACTCGCCGGCCTGCCGCGGACCGGTGGGTGAGGCGGTGGCGGCGACGGTGACCTCGGGGTGACGGCCCTGTGACGGTCCCTGGAGTTGGCTCCGGTCATGACACAACTCGTGGGGGAAGCGATGTCGGCCAGCCTGACGCCGGGCCCGGTCATCGACGTGCAGGAGGCGATCGGCCAGGCCCGGCTCGTCCGCGTCCGGGCGGGCCGCAACAAGGACTTCGACCGTCTGGTGTTCGACTTCGAGGGGCCCGCTCCGGGCGTCCGGGTCCAGTACGTGGACCAGCTGCTGCAGGACGGCTCGGGCGATCCCGTCCCGCTCCGCGGCCGCGCCGTCGTCGAGATCGTCATCCGTCCGGCCGTGGCACACCGGGACGACGGGACGTCGACCCTCACCGGTCCGCTGCCTGACCTGACCGGCTTCGCGGCCTTCCGCCAGGTGGCGGATGCCGGGGACTTCGAGGCCGTGCTCACCTGGGGGATCGGTGTGGCGGCCCGGACCGGCCTGCGCAGCCTCATCCTCACCGGACCCAGCCGCGTGGCCGTCGACGTGGTGCACGCCGAACCGGGAACGGGCACCCAGCTGCTGCGCCGGGGGGACAGCGGTGCGGCGGTGGCCACCTGGCAGTGGCGGCTGGTCCAGGCGCTGGGCAGGCCCCTCACCGTCGACGAGGCCTTCGGACCCGCGACCGAGCAGGCCACGCGTGACTTCCAGTCCGCCCGGGGAGTGGCCGTCGACGGCATCGTCGGTCCGGACACCCGCGCGGCGATGGTGCGCGCCCTGGGCCTGTGAGACGGCTGCGACGAGGGACGCAGGCCGTGGCGCCGGTGACGCCTGGCCACCCCCGGCCACGAGTGACCGAGGGCAGGTGACCACCCGTGGCACCCACGGAGACACCCGACCCGCGAGCAGGACTGCTCGACACCATCCGGGCCAGACGGGTCGGCATCGAGGCCTACGTCCGGAGGAAGGCCCCGGTGAGCAGGCGGCTGTCGACCGTGAGCATCCTCAGCAGTGCCGTCATCGTCGCGCTGATGGCAGGCCCTGCCCTGGGCGGCCCCACCTTCGCGGAGAGGGTCCAGGACGGGCTGTCGCTCGACGCCTCGCAGCCGGTGTGGCAGGTGCTGTGCTCCGCCGCGCTGGTGGTGTCGATGACGGCGGCCGTGTCGGCCCACCTGGAGAAGACGAGTGACCTGAGAGCGCGGGTGGGCGCCGCTGAGGCGGCAGGGGTGATGCTCGCCGGGTTGCAGGCGCGGCTGGAGTACGGCGGGCTCCCCGTGCAGGAGGCTGCCCAGGAGTACCGGGACGTCCTGGCCGGCATCCCCTTCGTCCCCGAGGCGCAGGGTGGGACGACGTCGCCCGCCGGACGCCGCGAGCACGGGCCCGCGGTGCAGCTGACGGTCGTCGTCCTGGCAGCGCTGCTGCTGGCTGTCACCTTCGTGGGACTCTTCCGGGGCGCGGCTGCCGAGCCGGGCGGCGAGGACACGGGTGCTGCGCCGACGGCGTCGGAGGTGCCGGCGCCCACACCGGCACCGTCGCCCGGCCCGACCTCCGCCACGCCCTCGCCACCCGCAGCGGCGACGCAGGGCGTCTTCGGAGGTGAGACGCGGGACGGTGGTGCCAGCCTGGCCATCGTCATCGACGCGGACCGGGCCATGGCCTACGTCTGCGACGGGCGGCAGTTCGAGGCCTGGTTGACGGGTTCCGTCGTCGACGGCCGGTTGCAGCTGAGCTCGCCGAGCGGGGCCAGCCTGACGGGCGCCTTCGGGAACGGCGCCATCTCCGGCGAACTCCGGACCCCCACGTCGAGCACACCGTTCACGGCCACGGTGGCCGCCGAACCCGCCGGGGTGTACGAGGCGAGGATCCCGGTCGACGGCAGCCAGGCCCGGATCGGCTGGGCCGTTCTCCCGGACGGCAGTCAGGTCGGCGTCCTGGCCGTCGGAGACACGCGCCGAGGCGCGCCCACGCTGGACCTGGCCGACCTCACCTTCGAGCACGACGGCAGACTGTTCACCGCCTGGAGGGCGGGACCGTGACGTGGCTCCTCACCCTCGGGAGGCGGTGCCAGGAGGCCCGCCTCACGAGCTCGCTGGACCGCCACGAGGCGGTCGCGCACGCCGAGCTTGCGGTAGAGGTGCTCGAGGTGCTTGTGCACCGTCCGGGGAGAGGTCCGCAGTCGGCGCGCCATCGCATCAGCAGTGAGACCTTCCCCGAGCAACGTGAGCACGGCCAGCTCGCGCTCGGTCAGGCCGAGGCTGCGCACGGGGTCGTACCGCGCCGCGGAGATGCCGTCGAGCACGGCCCGCTGGCGGAAGAGCGCACCGAGCGCCGGGAGGACCAGGCCGGCCAGCTCCAGGTCGGCGTCGGCGTAGTCGTCGTCGGGGCGGCTGAGGACGTAGGCCTCGATGCCACCACGCATCGCCAGCGGCAGGGCCAGCTGGTGCGTGATCCCGAACGGACGGGCGAAGGCCGTCCACTCCTCGACCATCTGCGGCGGGGCGATGGCGCTGGGCACCCGGCCGAGGACCTGCGGTGCTGAGCTGCGGGTGGTCGCGTACCAGCGCAGCAGTGGGTGCGTCGTCGCGTCGACGTGGCGTCCGGACGGCGGTGCTGCCGGCAGGTGGGCGACGGGCCAGCAGCCGGCGATGTGGTCGACCCACGTCCGGTCGACGACGTGGCGCGAGCAGCAGGCGGCGTGGACGGACTCGCGCAGGAGGTCGGCCACCCGCTCGTGGGGGAAGGGCTGCGTGCCGGCGGGGCTCGTCAGGATGTCCCCCACGAGCTCCAACCAGGCTGTCGAACAGGTGACAGCGCGCGCCACCCACCTCACGGTAACCATCCGCTGCGCCGCGGTGAAGGCGTTCGCGGCTGAGGGCACCGGGAGTCCCGATCCCAGCACACCCGAGCTCCGTACGGGCGTCGTCGAGCCCTGGGAGGACGTGGCGCGGGTACGCACTCCTGCGTACTTCCGCGGCGGCTCGGGTCTGCCTACGGTTGGTGTTCTCGCAGCTCACGCGACGTCTGGGGGGATCATGCCGAACTCCTGCGTGCACAGACGCTGACGCACCACCGGCGGATCAGGTGTACAGGGCATCGCCGGGCCTCCGCGGGACGTCGGTCGTCCGCCGACCGAGCGCGGCCGGTCGTCCCGAGACCCCGACGGCCACGGGCCGGGATGTCCGCCCGGTCGCCGTCCCACCGCCATTGCTCCTTCCAGAGGGGAAGGGCGAGTTCCGTGGATGCTGCACCGCCCACCCAGGTCACCCTGCTGGACGGCTTCCGACTCGACGTCCAGGGGGTCGACCGGTGTTCGACCGGAGGCCTCCCACCTGGCGTGCAGCGGCTGGTCGCACACCTGTGTCTGTCCGGGAGAGCGGGCCGGACGGCCACAGCCGGCCGGCTGTGGCCTGACGTCTCCGAGTGCCGTGCGCACGGGAGCCTGCGGTCGGCCCTCTGGCGACTGCACAAGGCTGCGCCGGGCGTCATCGAGGTCTGCGGCGAGGTCCTCCGGCTGTCCCAGGACGTGCGGGTCGACGTGCGAGAGCTGAGCGCCTGGGCGCGGCGGGCGATCGCCCCGCCAGGAGACGACGCCGAGATCGCGGTGCCGGCCGCCGCGCTCGGGGGTGACCTGCTCCCCGGCTGGTACGACGACTGGGTGCTCGTCGAACGTGAGCGGTTGCACCAGCTCCGGCTGCACGCCCTGGAGGCGACCGCAGCCAGGCTCGCCGTCCACGGCCGCCACTGGGAGGCGCTCCAGGCCGCCTATGCAGCAGTTCGTGCCGAGCCGCTCCGGGAGAGCGCTCACCGCACCATCGTGCGGGTCCACCTGGCCGAGGGGAACCTGGCCGAGGCCGCCCGGGCCTACGAGCTGTTCCGGAGCCTGGTGGAGAGCGAACTGGGCGTGCTCCCCACTCCGCGGATGACCCGGCTCGTCCAGGGGATCCCACCGCGCTGCTGCTCCTCGGCCGTGGCGGCCGTGCCCACGGGCGCCGTCCCGTGGGGGTCGACGGTGTCCGCAGTGCGCGTGCCCTGACCGCGGACGAGCCGATCCCGTACCCGGCAGACGACGTCGACCCTCATCCGTTCGAGGGAGTGCGCTCACGCACTGTCACGGGGACCATGAGCTCCACGATCGATGCCCTGCACACGGACGTCGACCCCTGCGCAGCCCCTACGCTGCGTGATGACTGGAGTGAAGGGTGGCCGTGGCCGACGACCGAAGCGCAGCACTGCTCCTCCGCGTGTGGATCGAGGAGGGGTCCGACCAGTTCCGGGCCCGCGTGATGGCGGTCGGCCCGGGCGCGGAGAGCGAGCGGACGGTCGCGGTGGCCTCGACGCCGGACGAGGTGCTGGAGGCGGTCGGTCACTGGCTCGGCGAGTACCTCCGGCGCGGGACCCCGACGGACTGACCCCGGGTCCGACGCCGTCGTCGCTGTCCGGCGTGGTGCCTCTCGTGCGCGGGTGGAGTCGGAGCCGACGTGTCCGGCCGGTGCGGGAGGTGATTGACGCCGCGATCGGAACTCGCCAGTATCGGAACTGGCGACCCATCCTGCGGCGTCTCGTCGCCGACCAGTCGGGCGCCCCTCGGGGGGACATCTCGTGGACGGTTCCGCTGGAGTCCGCGTCGGACTGCTCGATGGCTTCGCGCTCGAGCGCGGTCGTGGCGGCGCGTACCGGGTCGTCGAGGGCCTCCCGAGGCACGCGCAGCGCCTGATCGCCCATCTGAGCCTGCGCGGCCGGTCCACCCGGGCGGCCGTGGCGGGTGAGCTGTGGCCGGAGGTGCCGGAGGACCACGCACACGGCAGCCTGAGGTCGGCGTTGTGGCGCGTGCAGAAGGTCGCCCCCGGGCTGGTGGACGCCTCCGGCGGGGCTCTTGCGCTCGCCACCGGCGTACGGGTGGACGTCTGGGAGTTCGCGGAGTGGGCCCAGCGGACCCTGGACCCGACCGCCGACGTCGATGGCGCGACGGCACCCGAGTCGGCGCTCGCCGGCGAGCTGCTGCCCGGTTGGTACGACGACTGGGTGGTGCTGGAACGCGAGCGGCTCCGCCAGTTGCGGCTGCACGCCCTGGAGGTGCTGGCGGACAAGCTGGCGAGCGCAGGACGCCACGGTGAAGCGGTCCAGGCGGCCTGTGCCGCGGTGCGCGCCGAGCCGCTGCGGGAGAGCGCCCACCGCGCGCTCGTCCGGGTGCACCTCGCCGAGGGCAACCTCGCCGAAGCGGTACGCGCGTACCGGTGCTTCCGGGACCTGGTCGCCCACGAACTGGGAGTCGCCCCGACCGAGCACATGGAGGTGTTGATGTCCGAGGTGTGCCTCAGCGGTCGGTGGGCGGGACGCGCCGCACCCCACTGATCGAGCCTCCCGCCGTACAGGGGCCCGGCAGCACGACGCCGGCGCCCCCCTCGGGTCTCGGGATGGTGGCGGTCGGGGTTGTCCGTCGCGGAGTCGCGGCGGGACACTCCGGTCGTGGTGGGACCATCCGCCGCTCTCGCGCCGGGCCTCCAGATGGCACAGGGGTTCGCCCACCGGCAGCTCCTGTCCCCGCTGGCCGTCCAGGTGTTGGCGAGCCTGACCCTGACCCAGGCTGAGCTCGACTCCCTGGTGGCCGCACGTCTGGCGGCGAACCCGGTGCTCGTCGCGGGGACACCGCGTCGATGCCGGTGGTGTGCGTGCACCCTGCAGCTCGGCCGGTGCCCGCGGTGCGCGGGACAGGTGACGCTGGTACACGAACCCGTCGCGGTCGAGGACGAGATCGAGGAGCTGCGGCGGGAGGCGCGGCTGATGGTCCGCCCGGCCCTCGCCCCGATGGTCGACCTCGTGGTGGCGCAGTTGGACGAGCGAGGCCTGCTGCCTGGACCGTCGTCGTCCGTCGAGGCCGGCGCACGGGCGTCCGACGAGTGGGCGGAGGCGGTCCGGGCGGTGCGGGCCGCGGGTCCGCCCGGAGTCGCGGCTCCGGACGTCCGGAGCTGCCTCCTCGACCAGGCCCGGTGGCACGCGTCGAACGGGGGACCGGCTCTCCTCGTCCCGATCGTCGCCGGGCACCTCGGCCGGGTCGCCGTGGGCGACCACGCCGAGATCGCCGGGGACCTCGGTGTGAGCACCTCGGCGGTCGACGACGCGGTGGCGTTCCTGCGGGCGAGACTGCGGCCCTCGGTCCTGACCACCGGGGCAGTGGCCGCCCCGGTAGGGGCTCCTCCGGACGTCATCGTCCGGCGCCGGGGAGACGGCCTGGAGGTGGTCGTGCTCGACGGCGCCGACCTCGGACTGGGCCTCGATCCGGAGCTCGATGCGCTCCGGCTGGCAGGCGACAGCGGTGAGTGGCTGGCCGACCGGTGCGCTGACGCCCGGGCCCTGCTGGACGTCGTCGACCGACGCGCCGGTGCGCTGCGCAGGGTGGCCACTGCGGTGGTGCACGCCCAGCGGGACTTCGTCCTGCACGGCCGCGCCGCGCACCGGCCGTTGACCCGCGCGGCCGTCGCGGCCGCCCTGGGAGTGCACCCGTCGACGGTGAGCCGCGCCGTGCAGGGCGCCGTCGTCGCGCTGCCGGACGGCGGCGTCCTGCCGCTCGCCGCGTTCTTCGGCAAGGCCGTGGCGGTCGTCGACTGCCTGGCCCGGATGCTCGCGTCGCCGGACCCGCCCCGCAGCGATGCCGACGCCGTGGCCCGGTTGGGCGTCGCCGGGCACGTCGTCGCCCGGCGGACGGTGACGAAGTACCGCCACCTGCTCGACACCGCCGCTGCCGGCCGTGCGAAGCGATCTTCTCCCTGACCCCTACCCCGACGAAGGCCGCTTCCGTCCCGTGGCCGTCCTGCCCACCGCGTGACTGGCACGTTCCGTGCATGGAGAAGTGCACAGCCACTGGCGGGAGGACGAGTCATGCACGACATCGACCGGGCGCTCTTCGAGATGGACGGCGAGGACGAGTGGGGAGAGGCGGAGGGAGGGATGTACGAGTCCACGGAGATGGAGCTGGCCGGCGAGTTCCTGGAACTGGCCGGCGAGCAGGAACTCGATCGTTTCCTGGGCAAGCTGCTGTCGTCCGCCGTCGGCGCCGGGAAGGCGTTCCTCGGCTCGGACGCCGGCAAGGCGGTCGGTGGCCTGTTGAAGGGTGCCGCCAAGCAGGTGCTGCCCCAGATCGGGCGTGCGGTGGGCGACTTCATCGCTCCGGGCACCGGCGGTCAGATCGGCGGTCAGCTGGCCTCCTCGGTCGGCGCCAAGCTGGGGCTGGAACTCGAGGGTCTGTCCGCCGAGGACCGCGAGCTCGAAGCCGCGCGGGCCTTCGTCCGGTTCGCCGACGAGACCGCCCAGATCGCCGAGGCCGCGCCGCCGTCCGTGCCCCCGACGACCGCCGCCGCCCATGCGGCCACGGTGGCCGCGCAGCACCAGCTGCCCGGCCTCGCGCCGGTGGTCCGCGCCCTGCGGCCTCCCGGCTCCGGCGGCGGGCCCCGCCCCGGCGCCGCGACCGGCCGCTGGGTGCGGCGCGGTTCCACCATCGTCCTGCACAACGTCTAGGAGCCCAGATGTCCAGGTACGGGTCGTACGAGACGGAGTACGAGAACGGCGAGACGCCGCTGCAGGAATGGGAGCTGGCGGGGGAGGCGGAGCAGTACGAGGAGGAGGCCGAGTACGAGACGGAGGGTGAGTACGAGACGGAGGGCGAGGAGGAGGCGCTCGAGTACGAGCTCACCAACGAGCTGCTGGCCGTCCGAAACGAGGCCGAGCTCGACCGCTTCCTCGGCAAGCTCATGAAGAGCGCCGGGACGTTCCTCAACTCCGGCGTCGGCAAGGCCGTCGGCGGCGTCCTGAAGAACGTCGCGAAGACGGTCCTCCCGGTCGCGGGCGCGGCGCTCGGGAGCGCTCTGCTGCCCGGGGTGGGCACCGCGCTCGGCGGCAAGCTGGGTTCGCTCGCCGGCGGGCTCCTGGAGGTGGAGGAGGCCGAGATGATGAGCGAGGACGAGGCCGAGTTCGAAGCCGCCCACCGCTTCGTGCAGTTCGGCAGGGCGACCAGCCGCACCGCCGGCCTGGCATCACCGAAGGTGCCGCCGAAGACCGTCGCCCGCGCGGCCGCCGTCGCCGCGGCCCGCAAGCACGCCCCTGGCCTCGTGCGCCCACGTCCCCAGTCGTCCCGTGACCGACGCCAACCAGGGCGTCCCGGACCGCAGGCGGGCACCGGACGGCGCCGCCCCTCGGGATCGGACCGCGGTCAGCCGCGACGTCGTCCCGCAGGGTCCGACGGCGGCCGACCGCGACGTCGTCCCGCACCCGGGGACGACGATCAGCCGCGCCGTCGGCCCCGACCGCCGTGGCAGCCCGCACCGTGGCTGCCCGCACCGTGGCCGCCGGCGCCGTGGCCGCCGGGACAGTGGCAGCCCAGCGACGCGTGGGCGGGGTGGGCCGGGGAGCCCGGCGCACGGAGCGCCGGTGCCCCGCCCGAGGACGCCGCCGGCCGGGGTCCCGGTCCCGCGGACGACGACCCCGGTCCCGAGCCCGGTCCCGCTGACGACGGTGGAGCCGACGAGTTCAGCGGGTTCGAGTTCTAGTGGACGTCGTGGGTGAGGACGGCACGCGGTGGGCGACGGGGTTGATCGACCAGGAGGCCCTCGCCCTGCTGACCCGACTGGGCCAGCACCGGCCGTTCGTCCTCACCGAGACGATGGTGCTCGCGGCCGCTCTGCCCTACAGCGCGCACCGGCGCATCGAACGGTTCCTCCACGAGAGCCGGACCACCCTCCGCGACGAGGTGGAGGGCTTCCTCCGCTGGCTCCACGGCCCGGGCCGGCACGTCCCCCCTGCCGAGCAGCAGCGCAGGTTCGTCGCGATCCGCATCCACTTCAACGACGTGCTCTCCCAGGTCGACCTCTTCGCCGAGGTGATCACCCAGCGCAGCGAGAGCGGGACCGGGGTGTGGTTGTCGGGGCTCGACCGCCTGGCTGCCGAGGCGCTGGAACTGCCCGGGAGCTGGTTCGACCCGCCTCCGGTCGTCTGCTACCTGACGCGAGGGCCGGGTGCTGCCATCCGGCGGGCCCGTACCCGACTACCCGGCGGCCGACCGAATCCGGTGGCCATCGTGCGGGTGCCGCGGGAGCGCATGGTGGGTCACGGGATCGCCTCGTCCCTCGTCCACGAGGTCGGCCATCAGGGCGCGGCGCTGCTCGGGCTCGTGGAGTCGCTGCGTGCGGAGATCCGTGAGCGCGGCCGACGGGACCGGAGCGCCACCCCCTGGGCCAGCTGGGAGCGCACCGTCTCGGAGTGCGTCGCCGACTTCTGGTCGGTCGGCAAGCTCGGCATCGCCTCGACGCTGGGCCTCCTGGCCGTCGTCAGCCTGCCGCGCTTCTTCGTGTTCCGTCCCCCCGGCGAGGACCCGCACCCCATGCCCTACGTCCGGGTCCTGCTGAGCGCCAGTGTCGGGGACACCCTCTACCCGCATCCGCAGTGGGCGGCGCTGGCCGACGCGTGGCGTGCCTGCTACCCGATGCGCGACCTCCCGGTGGAGCGCCGGCGGGAGATCGACCGGCTGGAGGAGAGCCTGCCCGCGATGGCCGAGCTGATGGCCTCGCACCGGTCGGCGGCGCTGCGGGGTCGCCGCCTCGCCGATCTGATGCCGGTGGGGGAACGGCGGCCGGAACAGCTGATCGCACTGCACACGTCGTGGGGGGACGACGTCGGCGTGCTGGCTCGGCAGTCGCCCACGCTCGTCTTCGCCGTCCTCGGTCAGGCCAGGGCCACGGGCCGGATCGACCCGGTCCACGAGAGCCGGGTGCTCTCCGACGTCCTCACGGCCTGGGCGGTGCGCGGCAGCCTCGACGTCCTCGAACGAGACGCGCTGCCGACGCCGTCCCCGCGCCCATGACCGCCCACCAGTCCTGAGAGAGGTACTCCCATGCCCATCACCATCGAAATCAGCAGTGTCACGTCCGCGCTGGTCCAGGTCTCGGTGCGAGGCCTGGAGGGCGACGGCGGCTTCCGCTACACGGTCAACGACAACGCCGGCAGGCAGATCGGTCACGGGAACCTCAAGGGGAGGGGCCCGGACCGCTACGTCGACATCCTGGACGTCCTCGAGGGCAAGCCGGCGGGCATGTACGAGTTCCGGGTCCACGAGGCGGCCGGCAGCGACCCCGAGACCTCGGCGGCTCGAGCCGATGCGGTGCTGGCCAGTCTGCGGTTCCAGTTCATCCCGAGCGCTCCGGCACCGATCACCCCGGCGGTGCCGCCGACGGTGGTCCGGCTGGACCGCGCCGCCTCCACCCCAACCACCGACGAGGTGCTGTCAACCCTGGTGCTGACGGCCACGACCGCCCGGTCCTTCGCCGCCTACAAGGCGTTCGTCGACCCGATCGTCTGCCGTCCCAGGACCGGCAGCCCCTTCGGTGCCGATGCCTACGAGCGGCTCGTACGGGCGACCCGGGAGTTCCTCGAGCAGGTGCGCGGCCCGGTCGTCGACCCGGGTGGGGTCGCCGGCGCCTACCTGACCGCGGACGGGCTCCTGCCCTACGTGGACACCATCGTGCAGCGCTTCCCCGATGCGCTGCGCGGCGACCCCTGCTCGGACCTCGACCCCGACCTGCTCGCCGAACCGTTCCCGCTCGAGCTGATCTGGAGCTACTGGGAGGAGCAGGCCGGCCTGGTCCAGACGCTCAACCACATCCTCGCCCGGTTCCAGAACCGACGCGTGACGAGCGGACCGGACCCGCTCGCTCGTCTGGACCTCAGTCCGCTGCGGCCGCTGCGGCACTTCCTCTGGTCGTGGGCGGAGGACGAGTCGTCGCGGCTCACCGTGCGCCATCGCGCGGCCGAGTACCGGTACGAGTACGGACTGGTCCTGGTGGGCCGTGCGGTCCCGGATCCCGGCTACTTCGTGGAGGCGAACAGCCGGTTCCTGGAGTCCTTCCACACGTTGCTGCACGAGGCGTTGGTGTTCTTCACCCTGGACGACGACACGACGGTGAACGCCGATGCCTTCCCGGTGTACAACGCGCTCCGCGACACGCACCTGGTCCTCGCCGAGGGCGCCAGCAACTCCTTCGGTGACCTGCCCACCCAGGCCCGCATGGAGATGCTCGTCATGCAGTGGCTGGCCAGCCAGCCCGAGGTGCGTGACTTCCTGGGCGGCAAGCCGATGGTCCCGTACGAGGAGCCGTGGATGGACCGCATCGACACGATGAAGTCGCTCGCCGGATGGACGCCGACCAGCGTGACCCACTTCCACGAACTCGCGGTGCGGGGTGAGCAGCTGCTCCTGACGATCCGCTGGGGCAACTGGAACAGCACCGCGGTGACCGCCGACAGCGCCCGGAACTGGGCGCGGACGTGGCGCAACCAGATCCAGCGCTACGTCCACGCCTACCGGGCCGCGACCGGGGTGGACCTCACGGTCGCAGCGGACGCCCGGCAGCCCGGTCACCTGCTCGCCCGGCGGGTGGCGGAACGGAGCCGGCGGCGATGACGGTCACCGCTCCGCTGGAGCCACCGACGATCTCCCCCCTCGCCTTCCCGAAGCACAAGGGGCCGGGATACGTCGAGATCAAGCCGCACGACGTGGACGGCATCCGGGACGGTCTGGAACAGCTCTACAAGAACAAGAAGGGCTTCACCCAGACCTGGCGGAAGAAGAAGACGAGGCACCCCGCCGTCACGGTCTACCTGCTGACCTACATCTACGAGCCGTCGTCGGCACCGGGGACGAGCAGGCTCACGGCTCACCTCCTGGCGCCCACCGACAAGGCGCTGGACGACAACATCCCGGTTGCCGGACAACGCAGAGGGTCGATCCCTCCGGGGGGCCGCAAGCAGTGGCTGGACGACCTGGGTACCTGGTGGCTGCTGGCCCACCGACAGCCCATCGAGGAGCAGTCCTTCGGGCAGTGGGTGAGCCACGCCGGGCCGTCGGCAGCAGGGTTGATGCTGGAGGACCAGCTGCGGAAGGAGTTCCTGAAGAAGCACCAGGTACCCGCCGGCCGTCAGGGGAAGGTCAAGACGGCCAGCGCGAGGGGCGCCGACATCGACTTCAACGAACTGGCGGAGTTCTTCTACGAGTTGGACGCCGCGTCGGGTCGCGCGGCCTGATCCGGCTCGGCCGCGCCCCCGGCCGTCCGGTAGTCCAGTGCGCGGCGGCTGATGCCGAGCATGCGGGCTGCGGCGGCCGGGCCGTCGGTCTCCGCCATCGCGATGTCGGTGGCGATCTCCGGCACCAGCGACTTCAGCTGCTTGATCCCGATGCCCGCTCGCAGCGACAGCCGGATCGCCTGCTCCAGTCGCTCGTCCCAGGTGTCCGGGTCTCGGCCACCGGCCACTGCTTCCTGCGTGGGGGCCCCAGCGCCGTCCGAAAGCCCAGGGCGGTCGTCGGGCGAGATGTCCCCGGGGCTCACCGGCCCGTCACCGACGTGCCGGGTGCCCACCCGCACTGCCAGCTGGCTGAGGTCGCGCACGTTCCCGGGGTAGGGCCGTCGCTGGAGCAGGTCGACCACGGCGGGGTCGAGCGCGAGCGGCTGCTGCCCCGGTCGCGCCTGGGACAGGAAGTGGTGGAACAGCGGGACGACGTCCTCCCGGCGCTCGCGCAGCGGTGGGAGGCGGACCGTGACGGCGGCCAGCCGGAAGTAGAGGTCGCGGCGGAAGCGCCCGGCGTCGGACTCGGCGCGCAGGTCCCGGTTCGTCGCGGCCAGCAGACGGAAGGAGGTGTGCTGCCACTGGCTGCCGCCGACCGGCTTGTAGGTGCCCTCCTGGACGACGCGCAGCAGCGCGGCCTGCAGCTCGGCGGGCAGCTCGCCGACCTCGTCGAGGAACAGCGTGCCGTGGTCGGCCATCCCGAAGGCACCGGACCGGGCGCCGCTGGCGCCGGTGAACGCCCCCTTCTCGTGCCCGAAGAACTCACTGCCCGACAGCGACGGGACGATGGTGGTGCAGTCGAGGAGCACGAGCTCACGGCGCCGGGGGCGCGGGTCGAGGTCGTGGACCAGGCGGGCCACCACCTCCTTGCCGGTCCCCGTCTCGCCGGTGAGCAGCATCGAGGAGGTGGTGAACCGGGCCATCTCGACGACCTCGCGGAGCACCGCCTTCCAGCGGTGCGCGGACCCCAGCGCCACGGACCGGACCGCGTCGGACTCCACGATCGCGTCCACGGCCGCCCAGCGCTCGAGCCGGGCGAGCAGGTGGTCGGCGTCGTCCTCGGAAGAAAGGGGGACGACGTCCTCGGCACCGCACTCGAGCAGCCGCCACGGATCGGCCCGGGCGCCGGCGCCCAGGGCGACGAGGACCCGGCCGCCGGACGCGGCAGCGTGCACCACGTCCTCGGCGCGCGCGGGGTCACCGGCGACGAGGACGACGCCCGGCTCGCCGGCGGACACGGGTCGACCCTCGTGCAGACCCCGGTCGCGGAGACCGGCGGCGACGTCCTGGACCGCGCTCTCACCGGTGCGGCTGCCGCTGACCGTGAACCACGCCATCGGTCAGCCCCGATCCTGGACTGGACGAGCCGGGCGCCCGGGGACACTCAGCAGCGCGGCCGGTCGCCGAACCCGGAGGACGGCGTTGTCGTCCACTGCTCCGTGCGCGACACCCAGCGTGCCCGGAGCCCGTCACGACAGCGTCACCTCCGGGGACGTGAGCCGGTCGGTCAGGCGACGGTCCGCGGTCCGCGGGCCTCCCGCCCGACGAGCACGAGGGCCGCGCTGATCAGGACCAGGTTCTTCAGGACGAACTCGCCGTCGGCGGTCAGCAGCAGCGGGTTGCCGTCGGTGACCATGAGCCCGGGCGCGGTCACGAAGGTCAGGAACGTCCCGGCGAGGTGCCCCGCCAGGACGAGGAGCACGACCGGGAGCGCCCTGCCGACCGCCACGGCGAGGCCGAGGCCGATCTCCACCAGGCCGAGGACGGGCACGGTGACGTCCGAGCTGAGGAACGGCAGCGTCGCGCCGATGAGCCCTTCGACGGGCGTGTCACCGGTGACCTTCAGGGCGCCGAACCACACGAACACCAGTGCCAGGGAGAGGCGCAGAGCGGTCGGACCGCAGCGCCCGCACCCGGCCGAGATGCCCGTCAGGACGTCGTCGACCCGCGACCGCAGCCCGGCCGGCTCTCCGTCCGGTGTCATCGGCGACCACGGCCGGGTCCGGACGGCCGGGAGTTCCTGAGTGGGTGGCATGACCATCTCCTGTTCGCGCGGGTCGTCGCCGGAGCGGCGTCGTGCCAGGGAGGAGGTCCTCGAGGAGCTCGTGATACGGGCTCCGCGGCGATGCGCTCGTCACGGCCGGTGGTCGCCGGAGGCGGTGTACCAGTCCAGCACCTCGTCGATCTCGGCGCGGCAGCGTGCAACGGCGGCCCGGTTCTCCGCAGTGTCCTTCTCCGAGTGCCGCACCCGGGCGCGGGCGAGGTCGATGCAGGCCTGGGAGAAGACGACGTTGATCTCCTCGGCGAGCGTGTCGTGCATGGTGTCCATCGCCGTCTTTCCTGCCGGTTCTGCACCGTGGTGCGGGACATGGGCGTGCTGTGGGCAGGAGGTCCTCGACCTCCCCGGTGATACCGGGGAGGTCGAGCCGTACCGCGGCCGGAGCACCGGGAGGGCGCGCAGCGCCCGGCGGACAGGGAGTCCCGCCGATCCGGTATCTGCGGCCGCGCAGCCACCTCCTCCCAGTGGGGCGCGCGACGGGTCGCCGTGCACGGAGTCCGTCGAGCGGGAAGTGGGTCCGCGGCATCGCCTGGCCACCGCGGTAGCTGGAGGGGGACGATGCGGACGACAGCCGGCCCGGTGGAGGAGCGATCCCGATGACGACAGCAGCGTGGGACGACGACGAGCGGTTGCTGGGCGAGCTGCGGGCGGCGGTGCAGCAGGCCGGGACACCGACCCCCGGCATGACGGCTGCCGCGGAGGCCGCGTTCTCGTGGCGCACCGTCGACGCGGAGCTCGCCGTCCTCTCCGAGGAGGCTGCGACCTCGGAGGCGACCCTGGTCCGGGGGACCTCGACGGCACCCCGCATCCTCGAGTTCCACACCGCGCAGCTGTCGGTCGAGCTGGAACAGACCGAGAGCGGCCTGGTCGGTCAGCTGGTCCCGCCCACGCCGGGGCTGATCCTCCTCGTCGGGCGCGGGGGAGAGCTCGCGCGGACGGACGCCGACGAGCTCGGCTGCTTCACCCTCCAGCACACCCCCGGGGACCTCGTCCGGGTGCGCTGCGACACGGCGTCCGGGGCCCTGGTCACGGAGTGGTTCCGGCTGTAGCCGGGTGGCCGGGCGGATCGCTCACGCCCGGAGCAGCGCCTGCATCGTCGGGTTGGACCGGATGCGATCGAGTGCACGGGCGCGCGTGGGGCCGATGCTCCCCACCGGGATGCCGAGCCGCTGGCTGACCTCCTCGTAGGGCAGCGGGGGGTCGTGCAGCAGCACCAGCAGCAGCGCCCGCTGCCGCTCGGGGAGCTCGGCCAGGGCCGCGAGCAGTGCCTCGTGCCGCTCGGCGGCCAGCAGGTCGGTGTCGACCGGCGGGTCCCCGGCACCGTCCGGCCAGCCCTGGTCGGCGAGGTCCGTGGGCGCGACCCGACGCCGTCCGTCGAGCACGTGCAGGCACTCGTGCCGGGCCGTGGTGACGATCCAGCCGGGCAGCGCCTGGGCCTCGCGGATGCGGCCGAGCTGCTCGACCAGCCTCAGCCAGACCGTCTGGACGACGTCCTCGGCGTCGCTGCCGTCGAGCCGGAACCGGCGGACGACGGACAGCAGCAGGGGCGTGTACCGCTGGACGAGGCTGTTCCAGCACCGGACGTCACCGGCCAGCGCGGCAGCGACCAGTTCCCCGACCGGACTGTCGTCCCCGTCGCCGTCCAAGCGGTCACCCCCTCGGCCACCGGGCGGTGCTCGGCCCGGTCAGCCTAGTGCCGCCGGCCCGGCCAGGTCTCGTATCACCGAGCCGATCGCGGCCTCTCCCCACCGACCGGTCCGCCCGGGCCACGGTCCCAGCAGGTGCGCCTGCTGGCCCAGCGGACTCCAGGACCCCGTGGTCCGGACAGGGGACGGCGATGGCACCGCTGTGCGGCCCGACGCCCCGGCAGGTGATCGCCGAGGCGGAGCGGACCAACGCACGACTCGGGCACGACAACCTGGGGTCGCTGTCGACCAGCCGGGGCTTCGTCCCGCTGCAGCCGCCACGGCTGTCCTTCGCTCCTCCCCACGCGGCCTGGGACGAGCTGACCGCCCAGCTGCCGGCCCTCTACCGTGACCTGGCGGTGCGCGCCGCACTCGACGCGATGCCCGTGCTCCCGGCCGGTCCGGCCGCGCTGCCGGATGCGGACCTGCAGCGAGCCGCCACGGTCCTGGGGGTCCTCGGCCACGCCTGGGTGCACGGCACCCCGGACGGGCGGACCGACCTGCCGGACAGCGTCGCCCGGCCCTGGGCACAGGTGCGACACCGGCTGGGGCGGTCGCCGGAACCGGTCCTGTCCTACCTCGACCTGATCGTGCACAACTGGCGCCTCGTGGGCGACGGTGCGGCTGCGCCTCTCCGGCTGCCCCACCTCCGACTGCTGGTCCCGGCAGTCGACAACCAGGAGGAGCAGGTCTTCTACCTGAGCCAGCTCGAGATCCTCGCCGGCTGCGCCCCGATCGTCCCGCTGGTCGCGGATGCCCAGGACGCGGTGCTGGCCGACGAGCCGCAGGCGTTGCGGGCAGCGCTGGACGGCATCGCCGACGTCCTCAGGACGACCCGCAGGTCGTTGTCCTCGATCGACCCGCGTCCGCACAGCGCCACGCACGTCGACCCGGTCGTGTGGGCCAAGACCGTCGCGCCGTTCGCCGTGCCGTGGCGGCCCGGTGTCCTCGGTCCGAGCGGTACCGCCTCGCCCGTCGTCAACCTGCTGGACTCGTTCCTCGGCAGGTCGTCGCACGCCAGCCAGCTGGGGCGCGAGATCGAGCTCCACCGGCGGAGCTACCCGCGGCACTGGCGGAGCCTGCTCGACGCGGTCGACCGGGTGTCCGTCGCCGACCACGTGGCGGCGCACGGCCGACCGGACCTGACCGCGTCGTGGGAGGCCGTCCGCGCCGCCTACGCGGGGGACGACGGCTTCCTGGGCCGGCACCGCCGCAAGGTGTACGGCTACCTGTCGGTGGCGTTCACGGTCGGCCGTTCGGTGACGATCGGCGGCTTCGCCGGCTCCCCCCGCGAGCACGCGTGGGACGAGGTCGACGCGGCGCTGAGGCAGTCGCAGGCCGAGCGCCGGGCCGACGTCCGGGGCGGGCCGCCGGTCCCGCCGCGCGCACCCGCCGCGGGGCCGGCATGCCCAGCAGCGCCGGCCCGGTGCCGGCAGCTCTCGGTCGCCGACCTGGCCCTGCACAACGACGACCGGCACGGGTGGTGGACGGCGATCGGTGGGCGCGTGCACGACGTCACCGGGCTGCTCCAGCACCATCCCGGTGGACGGGCCGTCCTGCAGGCGCACGCCGGCCTCGAGGCGTCCGATGCGTTCCTGCGGGCGCACGTCGGCCGCCCGGGGGTCGAACGGCTGCTGCGGTCCACCGAGATCGGCCGCCTGACCCGGCCGGCGACGACGTGTGGCGCGTACCCGGCCTGGGTCCGGGCTCTCGGAGCGGTCGTCGAGCTGCAGAACACCTACCGGCTGGACCGGAGCCTGGGCCGCGGGACCGACCTGTGCGTCCCCGACGGCCGGCGCGCGTCCGCCTTCCAGACCGACCGGGTGGCCGACACCCACGACCGGTTCGTGGACGGGTACCTGCCCCAGCTGGCGGTCGAGCTCCTCCTCCCGCTGACCGGCGCGGCGGCGGCCCCGGCCGGTCGACGCCCGACCGGCACACCCGTCGCCACCTGCTATCGCGACCGCATGGACGACCTCGATCGCCGGGTCGCCACGGTGAAACGGCTGCTCTGCGTCGGGGTGCGCCGGTGCGAGGCCGGTGGGGACGCAGACCGCGTCGCGCGGGAGCTGTCCCGGGTCGCCGGTCGTGCGGTGGCCGTGTGCCTCGAGGAGTCGACGTGCTCCACGCCCCGATGCAGGCGGTGAGGGCCCGTGGACCAGCTGTGGGCGTTCGCGGCGTTGGCGCTGGTCCTGTCGGTGACCCCCGGTCCCGATGACGCGCTGGTGCTGAGCAGCTGCCTGCGTGGCGGCCCCAGGCTGGCGGCGGCGACGGCCCTGGGAGTCGCGGCCGGATCGCTGTTGTGGGGAGCCGCGGCCGCGGTCGGCCTGGCCGCCGTCGTCTCGCGGTCCCCGGGCGTGTACGGCTGCCTGCGGATCGCCGGTGCGGCGTACCTGGTCGTCCTGGGCGGTGCGATCCTGCGCGCGCAGGCGTCCGGACGGCGGCCATCGGGTGACCGTGGCGAGGTGCCCCACCGGCGGTCCGGGGGAGCGGGTGCGGCGTTCGCCGCCGGGCTGGCCAGCGACGTGCTGAACCCGAAGATCGGCGTCTTCTACCTGGCCGTCCTGCCCCAGTTCATCCCGGCCGGTGAGCCCGTCCTCGGGTACACGATGCTGCTGTGCTCCGTCGACGTCGCGGTGGCGATGGTCTGGTTCGCCGCCCTCACCGGGCTCGCGCAGGCCGCGGTCGGCTGGTGTCGCCGACCGGCCGTCGTCCTGTGGAGCCAGCGGCTCATGGGCGCCGCCCTGATCGGCGTCGGCACCTCGGTCGCCCTGCCGCTGTAGGCGCGGTCAGCCTGTGGAGCAGCACGAGCAGTCGGCGCGACAGCGCACCGCCGGGAGCATGGGTTGCTCCCGGCGGTGCGCCGGTCCGACCGCTGGTCGATCAGGGGTGCATGCCGGCGAACCGGAGGAACGTGATGATGGAGTCCACGACGTCGTCGCTGCCCGGGCCGGTGCTGACGCCCAGAGTCGGGTTCCAGCCCTGGTTGAGGAACGACGTCGGGTCCGCGCGCAGCTGGCCGATGATCGTCTCGGCCACGATCCGGCTGCCGACCGGGCCGAGGCGTTCGCCGTCGCCGATCACCTCCGCCTCCCGGAGCACGTAGAACCACAGCGGCGTGGACTCGAGGAACGCACCGTCGACCAGGGCGTCGTCGACCGGGCTCGGTGCCTGGCCGTCCTGCGCGGAGAGCAGCTGCGCCCTGGTCAGCGGCGGGATGCCGAGCGAGCGGGCCACCGCCTGGCCGGTCGGGATCGCGAGGCGGTATCCGCGGAGCAGGTTGCGGACGGCGAGCCGCCGGAGGATCCGCTTGATCCGGTCGGCCGTCTCGGTGCTGCCCTCGTTGGACAGGTCCGCCAGCGGCGGCGCGAGATGGGTGTCGATCTTGCGGGCGAATCGCGGCGGCGTGGGCTCCACCGCGCCGGGGGGCGTCGCCGCTGACCCGGTGAGCCGTTCGAACTGCGCCGGCCAGTTGTCCGGCAGGGTGGGGTTGCCGAAGAAGCCGCCGTTGCCGGTGAACCGGAAGAGCAGGGCGAACGACGACGAGGGCGACCGGTCACCCGGGAAGCCGAAGTTCTCGTTCCAGTCGTACGCGCCGCGGACCATGCTGTGCCCGAACCGGTAGGCGGCGATCGAGAACTCCAGCGGCATGAACACCTCGTCGGTCGGGGTGTCCTTGTCCACCTTGAAGAGGTGCTCGTCGGAGTTGAGCACGTCGTCCACGACGGTGCTGTCCGCGATCCGCTCGAGGAAGTCGTGGACGGTGATCCACTGGTAGTGCCACTCGACCAGCTGCCGCGCCCGCGCGAAGCTCCCGTCGCCGGTGACCTTGTGGTCCGGGTTGGCGGCGAACCAGTCCAGGACGGCGTTGTGGAACTTCAGGAAGCTGAGGTGCAGCTGGGCGATGACGAGGTTCTCGTCGTTGCGGCCGTCACCGATCTGCGCCTTCTGCGCGACCCGGTACAGGTCGTGGGCGTCGTCGGCCTTGATGGCCACGTTGCCCGGCGGGTGCGCGGCCGTGGTCCTGCCGATCCGCAGGCGGTCCCCGTCATAGGGGACCTGGTCGGGCTGCCCAGAGAACTGAGGCCCGTTGCCGTAGACCGAGTCCAGGTTGAGGCGGGGCTCGCGCAGGTTGCGCAGGTCGCGCTCCACCTTCTCGGGCTGCAGCGGTTCCAGTGGCAGGTCGGTGATGCTGACGTCGTCGTTGCGGTCGGTGTTGGCCGTCAGGTCGTGGTCGACGAACTGGCCCCAGTACGTGAGGATCGGCGGGATGGTCGAGTCCGCGGTGGCCGCGTCCCCGGGCTGCTCGACCATGGCCGTGCCGAGCGCCTTCAGCGACGCGACGACGGCCGCGGCGGGCTCGATCGGCAGGTGCGCCTCGGGGTAGATGTCCTGCAGGTCGTCGAACATGTACCGGAACGGCGTGGAGGTCCGCTTGACCCTCGCCCATTCGATGCTGTCCTCGGCGCGGCTCGTGGGATCGACGCTGCTCACGTCGTCCCCGGCGACGTGGTCACCGTGCCGCAAGTTGGTCAGCACGCGGGGCAGCTCCGAGGCGGTCGGGGGCACCTCCGCCTCTCCGGAGCGCGGGACGGGCAGGTCGCCGACCTCCGTGCCTTGCGATGTCCGAGTCACTGAGGGACCTCCGTGTTCACGGGCGAGCGGGACGCACACCCAGTGGCGTGGTGCCTGGTGACAGACATCGTGTGGACCCGCCGTCACCGCCGCGTCACCGTGGCGCGGCCGATCCGGGCCGTGGCCGCCACCGGTCTCGCCCGCTCGATGGCGGGGGAGGGCGGGGACTGCCCACGCCATCACCGCCGGCCGACCACCGGCAGAGGCTGCGCCGGTGGACCTGTTCGGTCGTCCTGGTCACCGGTCGGGTGGGTCTCTGACGGCGCCTACCGGATCGGCCCGGTCTACGTCCCGACCTGCCCACCGGGAGCGTCGAGGAGTGGGAGGAACGGCGGGTCGGGCGCCGACGCCTTCGTGGCCGTCGCGGGGGCATGCTCCTCGAGGAGCTGCTGCCAGGCGCGCCGCGCGGACACCGATCCCGGCTTCGTCCGGGCGGCGATGGCCCCGCTGACGAGCGCGGCGGCGAAGGAGCTGCCGGACCAGCTGACGAAGCCCTGGAACCGTGCGTCCGGCTGTCCCTCCGGCGGAGGCACGACGGCGTTCTCCGGATAGGTGCTCGACACCTCCACTCCGTTCGACACGACGTCCATCCACGGGACGTCCCTCGGCGTGAACGGGGCGAGGGATCCGTCGTCCCGGGCGGCGCCGACCGCGATGACGTCGTCCAGTGCCGCCGGCCAGTTCGGTCTGCGTTCGTCGTCGACGGTCAGGTGGGGGCCGGGATGGTCCTCGGGAGGCGGGCCGATCCGAGTGTGGTTGACGTTGCCGTGGTTGCCGGCGGCGGCCACGACGACGATGTCGGGGTCCAGGCGGTCGATCGCGGTGGCGAGCACCAGCGGCGGCTGGCCGTCCTCGGTGAAGCAGCCGAGCGACAGGTTGAGCACGTCCACCCCGGCGCGACCGAGTTCCACGATCTTCGTGGCGACCGCCCACGACGAGGCCGTCCCGTCGCGGTCGCTCAGGACCCGGCGGAACTCGACGACGCAGCCGGGTGCCTGGCGCAGCACCAACCCCGTGACGAAGGTGCCGTGCCCGGCCAGAGCCGGATACGGGGGCTGCAGCTGCAGGCGGTCCGCGGCCGGGCCGACCCAGCCACCGGTGAGCCAGGACTGAGGGCCGATCGACGTGTCCAGCACCCCGACCCGTACGCCCAGACCGGGCTCCGTCCCGCGGAGTTCCGGGTCCGGCTTCCAGCCGGACACCGCGGGGTCGGCCACGGCGTGCGAGATGTGCCCACCACCGCCCTCCACGTTCCCGAGGAGCCGGTTCTTGCCCAGCGTGGGCGTCCACCCCTGGTAGCGCCCGGCGAAGACGGCGCGCAGCCCCCGCAGGAAAGCGTCCAGGCCGGTCGCGCCGGCGGCTTCGATCTGCTGCACGGCGGCCTTCGCGGCCCGACCTCCTGCGTCGGTCTGCCTCTCCTTCTCCCGGAGATGCGAGACCACCTTCTCCGCCGCCAGGACCTCGTCGGGGACGTCCAGGAGCGTGAGGCCGAGGTCCACGCTGTCCGCCACGGGGGCGAAGTAGACGCCGAGTTCGTGCAGCGCAGTGAGCACGGACCCGACATGCTCGGAGGCGACGACGAGGTTGCCCTTCTCCACCGAGCCAGGCGTCGCCTGGCGATCGTCCGGGTCCATGGGTCCCCCATCCGATGGGTCGCTGGGTGCGGTGAGTGTCGCGGTCCGTGGGTGCCCGGCGGACCGGCCGCGGTCCCCGACCCGTTGACTCCCGAAAGCCGGGGGCGGACCGTCGTCGTGTGACTCCCGTCCGTGAGCTCCCCACGGACCACACGCCCGTCCTCGAGCCGGACCTGGCGGCCGCGGCGGACCAGGCGCTCCAGTGGGCCCGGCTCCGGCCCACGCAGGCGCGGGCGATGGGGGAGTCGGTCCTCGGACCGGCCCGGCGCAGCGGTGCGTGGGACGTGGTGAGCAAGGTCGAGCGGGCCCTGGGCGTCGCGGCGATGAACCTCAGCGAGATCGAGGCCGCGCTCACCCATCTCCGCGCCGCCGTCGCGGCCGGCCGCCGGGCCGGCTCCCGGTCTGCGGTCGGCCAGGCGCGGATGAGCCTGGCCGCCGCGCTGGTCCTGCGCGGGCAGTCCGGCCGAGCGCTGCGCGAGATGGAGGCGGCGCTGCCGGACCTGGAGGGGGTGGAGGCGATCCGGGCGCGGGTCCAGGCGGCCGCGATCCTGCAGGAGCTCGGCCGGGACGACGCCGCGCTCGACGAGCTGCGCCGCGTCCTGCCGGCCCTCCGGCAGGCCGGGGAGGTGGAGTGGGCCGCCCGCGCGCTGTCCAACCGCAGCCTGATCCACACCGGCCGCCGGGCCTTCGCCGCCGCCGAGGCGGACCTGCTGGACGCACGCCGGTTGTGCCTCGACCACGACCTGGACCTCCTGGCCGCCTTCGCCGAGCAGAACCTCGGCTGGGTCAGGGCCTGCCGCGGCGACGTGCCCTCCTCGCTGCGGCACTACGACGCCGCGGACGCGCGCTACCGGAGGCTCGGGCTGGTCGAGCCGTCGTTGCTGGTCGATCGCGCGGAGGTGTTGCTGTCCGTGCGGCTCCTGACCGAGGCGCGGGCCACCGCGCAGGCGGCCGTGGACGCCTACCGGCAGCAGAAGCGCGACGTCCACCTCCCCGAGGCGCAGCTGCTGTTGTCGACGGTCGCCCTGGTCCAGGGAGACACCGTCACCGCGGGGGAGAGCGCCGCGGCGGCCGTCCGGGGCTTCCGCCGACTGCGCCGCACGAGCTCGGTGGCGCTGGCTCGGTATGCCTGCCTGCAGGCCGAGGTGGCGACCGACCTGACCCGGGTGGACCCGACCCGTGCGGCGCACGTCGCCGACGAGCTGGCGGCAGTCGGCTGGAGGATCCCCGCCCTAGAGGCCCGGGTCCTGGCGGGCCGGGTCGCGCTCGACCAGGGGCGGCGCGCGACGGCGGCGCGGCACCTGTCGATGGCGAGCCGCGCGCGGCTCGCCGGCCGGGCGGACGCCCGCGCCCGGGCCTGGCTGGCCGAGGCGCTCCTCCGCCGGGCCGACGGGCGGCGGAGCGCCGCGCTCGCCGCCCTGCGGGCCGGGCTGCGGGTCGTCGAGGACCACCAGGCGACCCTGGGAGCCACCGAACTGAGAGCGCACGTGAGCCTGCTGCGGGGCGCACTGGCCCGGTGGGGACTGCGCATGGCGCTGGAGGACCAGGATCCCCGGCGGGTGCTCTGGTGGGCGGAACGGGGACGCGCCAGTGCGTTGCTGACCCGCCCCGCCCAGCCACCGGAGAACCAGGAGCTGGCCGGTGACCTGGCGGACCTGCGTTCGACGATGGCCGAGATCGAGGAGACCCGTGCGGCGGGCGGCTCCGACGAGGCCCTGGTCGCGCGCCAGGTCCTGCTGGAGCGCCGCGTCCGGGACCGCTGCCGGACGTTGAACGCGGCGGCCGGCGACCAGCCCCAGAGGCTGCGGCAGTCCGTGGCCGAGGTGATCGCGCCCCTGGGCGACGCGGCACTGGTCGAGTACGTCGAGGTGGACGGGCAGGTCCACGCCGTGACGGTGGCCGGTGGGCGCGTCCGCCTCCACGCACTGGGGTCGGCGGACGCCATCCCCCAGGCACTGACGCACGTGCCGTTCGCGCTCCACCGGCTGGCCGAGCGCCGGGTGGACCGGGTCGGTCGGGAGGCGGCCGCCGGGGCCGTCCTGCGGCGCGCGGCCACTGCCGTCGACGACCTGCTGCTCCGCCCGTTGCAGCGCGAGGTGGGTGATCGCCCGTTGGTCGTGGTGCCGATCGGAGCCCTGCAGTCGCTCCCGTGGTCCCTGCTGCCGTCGTGCCGGGGCCGGTCCACCACGGTGAGCCCCTCGGCCACGATCTGGCACCAGGCGGTCACCCGCCCGCCGCCCGCTGCTCCGGCGTCCGTGGTCGTGGTCGCCGGGCCCGGCCTCCCCGGGGCAGCGGCCGAGGCGGCCACGGTCGCGCAGCTCCACCCGGGCTCCACGCTGCTGTCGGGGCGGGCCGCGACCGTCCCGGAGGTGACCGCCCGCGTGGACGGTGCCGCCCTCCTGCACCTGGCGGCGCACGGGAACGTGCGGTCGGACAACCCCCTGTTCTCGTCCGTGACGCTCGCCGACGGTCCGTTGACCGTCTACGAGCTCGAGCGCCTGACCCGCGCCCCCCACCACGTCGTCCTCGCCGCGTGCGACACCGGCCGGCCGTCCGTGGTCGCCGGTGAGGAGACCCTCGGCTTCGCGGCCGCGCTGCTCGGAGGCGGCACGGCCACCCTGGTCGCGCCGGTCGTGCCCGTGCCCGACGCCGCCACCGTGCCCCTCATGCGGGCCTACCACGAGGGGCTGCGGGCGGGGCACCCGCCGGCCCAGGCGCTGGCGGCCGCCCAGTGCGGGCTCGACCCAGCGGACACCGTGTCGTGGGCGGCCGCCGCGGCGTTCATCTGCGTCGGCGCGGGTTAGGACCGTCGACGTCCGGCCACCCGCGGTCGTCGAGACCAGTGCGGGGAGCTCGTCAGCCGGCCGTCGATCCGGAGCGGATGTCGGACTGCAGGCTCGTCATCAGTTCTGCCCGCGCTGCGCGTGCCCGTGCCAGCTGGTCCTCGATGTCCCAGATGCTCTCGGACAGGAGTGTCAGGTGGCGGCGCTTCTCCTGGCTGCTGAGCGTGCGGAGGACCGCATCGGCACTGATGAGCTGGTGGTGCATGGCAGCCTCGATCGGGTGTGCGGGGCGGTGCGTCCGGTGGGACGCAGGACGACCCGGTGCGTGCCGGACCTGTGGAGGAGAGCGGTCGCGCTCCGGCAGATACACCGCGGGCGAGGACCACGCTGCAGCGTTCCCCGTCTCCGTCCTGTGTCCCGCCGAGCTGTGACGCCGCCGTGACGCCGGTCGACGACCTTTCGGAGGGGAACGGGACACGGCCGGACCCGTCGCGCCTCCGTGCGACGTACCGGGACCGGACGGCGGTCCGCAGCAGCGCACCAGGTCGCCCATCGCCCCGCACGCGCCACACCACGGACAGGAGTCGGCATGACCACTCGCGACGTACCGCAGGACTTCCATGCGCTCTACGACACCGGCGCTCGCCGCGCACGCGGTGTCTCGCTGCCGGCGAGCGAGGCGGCCGAGACCGCCGAGACCGCCGGCCAGAGCCGGCTGGCCGCCGACGTCGGCGGCCTCCAGGTCGACTACGACGAGGCCACCGGTCTGCCCAACCGGGTCACCGGCCTGTCGCCGTCCGCACGTCTCTCACCGAGCGCGGAGGGATCGGCCGAAGAGGCGGTCGAGCGGTTCATCGCCGGGCGCGCCGATCTGTGGGGCCTCTCGCCGCAGGACGCGGCCGGCATCGAGATCGCGTCGGTGAGCGGGTCCCGGCTGCGCACCGCCCACCTGGTGCAACGGGTCGACGGCGTGGAGGTCTTCAACTCCGACGTCACGGCCGCGCTCACCCCCGCCAACGAGGTCGTCTCCGTGGCGGGCCAGTTCTTCCCCGGTGCGGCAACGGCAGGCCGTGCCCGTCGGACCGCCGGGACCACCGCCGAGGAGGCGGTCGCCGTCGCGGCCTTCGACCTGACGGGACAGCAGTACCCCGCGGCGTCCTTCGCCGTCGAGGAGGACGGGGAGGCGGACAGGGCAGGGGGCTACCGGACCTACCGGTTCGAAGAGCCCGCACCGGGCTCCCGGCCGCCGTTCGACCGTCCCGTGCGGGTCAAGGAGGTGCTGTTCCCGCTCGGGCAGGGGCAGTTCGTCCCTGCCTTCTACCTGGAGCTGTGGATCAGGACCCTCCCGGCCTTCAGCTACGTCGTCGACGCGGTCGGCGCCCCCGACGTGCTGTTCCGGCGGAACCTCCGCGCGGACGCGGCGTTCACGTACCGGGTGCACAACACCGGTGATGCCGTCTGCCGGCCGGAGGACGGGCCGGCGCCCGGCTCGCCGCACCCGACCGGCATCCCCGACGGGTTCCAGGCCCCGACCATCGACCAGCGGCTGGTCACGGTGGAGAGCCTCGACGGCCGCGACCCGTGGCTCCCCGCGGACGCGACGACCACCGCCGGCAACAACTGCGTGGCGTACGCGGACCTGGCCGGGCCCGACGGCCTCGGCCCCGGCGACGTCCTCGGTACCGTGACGGGGCCGCGCACCTTCGACCACGTCTACGACCACACGAAGCCGGCGAGCGACCCGACGAACCTGCAGTCGAGCGTGGTCGGCATGTTCTTCCACGTGAACTGGCTGCACGACCGCTGGTACGAGGCCGGGTTCGACGAGGCCGCCGGGAACGCCCAGCGGGACGACCTCGGACGGGGCGGGATCGGCGGGGACCCGGTCCTGGCCGAGGGCAACGACTTCAGCGGCACCGACAACGCGAACATGCAGACACCGGCGGACGGCGCCAGCCCCCGCATGCAGATGTTCGAGTTCCGCGGCGTCGCCCCGCGGCCCTCCCGCACCAGCAACTTCGAGGCCCTGATCACCTTCCACGAGATGGGTCACTACGTGACCAACCGCCTCGTCGGGAACGCCGCCGGGCTCCTCAACCGTCAGGGCGGGGCGATGGGGGAGGGCTGGGGCGACTTCTTCGCCATCTGCATGACCTCCCAGCCCAGCGACCCCTTCACGTCCGGGGTCTTCCCGGTCGGCGGCTGGACCGATCTGACGCCCACGTTCGACGACAACTACTACTTCTCGATCCGCCGGTACCCGTACTCGGTCGACCTGTCCAAGAACCCGCTGACGTTCCGGCACATCAGCAACGGCGTCGTCCTCCCGATCGGCCCGTCGCGCAACCCCGACGCCGGTGGCGCGAACAGCGAGGTGCACAACGCCGGCGAGGTCTGGTGTGCAGCCCTGTGGGAGGTGTTCGTCGACCTCGTCGTCGCGCACGGTCACGCGGAGGCGGAGCGGCGCGTGCTCGAGTACGTCATCGGCGGCCTCAAGCTGACGCCGTCTATGCCGACCTTCACGCAGGCCCGCGACGGGGTCCTCAGCGCCGTCAGCGCACTCGACCCCGGTGACCTGCCCGTCGTCTGGCAGGGGTTCGCCAAGCGCGGCATGGGCGTCGGCGCGGTGTCCCCGCCCTCGACGTCGACGTCCCTCGCCGGCGTGGTCGAGGACTTCACCACCCCCTGAGCCATCGGAGAGGCACGCCGTGAAGCTGATCCTGTTCGACCTCGGCCAGACCCTCGAGGACGGGGACGTGCTCCTCCCGGGCGCCCGGGAGGTGCTCGAGGCGATCTCCGCACTCCGCGACGGGAACGGAGCGGCCGCGCTGCTCGGGCTGGTCTCCGACTTCGACATGCCGACCGAGCCGTCGGAGGTCCCGGAGATCCAGCAGCGGTACCACGCGCTGCTCGACCACCTCGGCATCCGGCCGTTCTTCGAGCCGGTCGCCGAGCGGGTGACGTTGTCCACCGAGGTGGGCGCGTTCAAGCCCGACGAGGCGGTGTTCCGCGCGGCGGTCACGAAGGCCGATCCGGCGCTGGCGTTCTCCGACGTGCTCTTCGTGACCGAGAACCGCGGTCACGTCCTGGCCGCCCGGCGTCTCGGCCTGGCGGCCGCGCACCTGCGCGGGCCGGGTCAGACGGACGGCGAGGTGGACTCGCTCGCGGACCTCGTCCCGGTGGTGCGGGAGTTCGTCAGCGATGCGGGCGCCCAGGTGGCGACCGTCGTCGTGGTCGCCGCGGACGGTGACGCAGGAGCGGCGGCCGCGGCCGCCGGCCTGGCGTGGACGATGCTCGGCGAGGTCCTGGTGGTCACTGGCCCCGCTGCTCGCGTCCAGCAGTTCGTCGCCACGGCCGGCGCGGCGCCACCGGTGCCCTGCACCGTGGACCGGCAGCACCTGCGGCTGGTCATCCAGATCGGTCGGCTGTTCCAGGAGGAGCACCCCGAGGTGCCGGTGGTCGTCGACAAGGGGCGCTACCTCGTCGTCGCTCTCGAACCGGGTGCCGGCGCGCTCCTCGACCGACCCGAGGACGGTCACTACGCCGTCCGTCCGCTGCCCACCGACGCCGTGGTCTTCGCGCAGCGCGCCGCCGGGCCGCGGCAGGGGGCGGCTCCCGCGGTCGATCGCCGAGGTCCGGTCGCGGCTCTCTCGCGGGCGACCTTCGCGGCCGACCTGGGCACCCTGGCCGGCTCCCGCACCCGGCACTCGACGGGGGATGGGTTCCTCGCCGCCGTCGACTGGGCGCGGACCGAGTTGGCGGCGCACGGTTACGCCACCCAGGTGCAGACGCTGCCGGTGGGCGCCGGGACGACGCAGAACCTCATCGCCGACCGCCCAGGAGGTGCGGACGGGCGCGGCGTCGTGATCGTCACCGCCCACCTCGACTCGGTGAACCTGCGGGGCGGCCCGGCGGCGGCCGCGCCCGGCGCCGACGACAACGCCTCCGGTGCCGCCGGCGTGCTGGCGATCGGGCGGGCACTGGCCGGGCACACGGGCGGGCACGACCTGCGGCTGATCCTGTTCGGCGGCGAGGAGCAGGGGCTGATCGGCAGCCGTCACTACGTCGCCGGGCTCTCCCCGGCCGAGCGCGCCCGCATCCGGGCCGTGGTGAACATGGACATGATCGCCGGGCGCAACACCGACACACCGACGGTCCTGCTCGAGGGAGCGGCCGTGTCGCAGGAGGTCATCGACGCCCTGGCCGCGGTGGCTGCTGCACACACGTCGCTCGTCGTCCAGACGAGCCTCACCCCGTTCAACAGCGACCACGTGCCGTTCCTCGACCGGGGTGTCCCGACCGTCCTGACCATCGAGGGGGCAGACGGAGCCAATGCCAGGGTGCACACCGAGCTCGACACCGTGGAGTCGTGCGACGTCGACCTGGCACTGGAGATCCTGCGGATGAACGTCGCCTTCGTCGCGCAGGTCCTCGACGAGCGCTGAGTCCACCCGCCCTCCACCGCCCGGGCCGACCGGACGTCCCGGCGTCGGTCGACACCGCACGTATCACCGTCCCCGAGCGGGGCTCCTACGAGCAGGGCCCGGGGTGCAGCTCCGGACCAGGGTGTCGAGGGGGCGTGACATGGGTTCCACCACGGCGCGACTGGACCTGCTGGGCGGGTTCAGGCTCCAGGTCAGCGGTGCGCACCCGCGCGCTGCGGCGGACGACCTGCCCAGGGGAGTGCAGCGGCTGGTCGCGCACCTGGGTCTGTCCCACCGTCCGGCGCGCTCCGCCGTCGCCGGCCTCCTGTGGCCCGAGGTCCCCGAGTCCCAGGCCCAGGGCAGTCTGCGTTCGGCCCTCTGGCGGCTGCAGAAGATGGCGCCGGGGGTCATCGAGGTGTCCGGCGGGGTGCTCGCGCTGGCGCCCGCCGTCCGGGTCGACGTCCGGGAGTTCGACGTGTGGGCGCACGCCTCGATCGACCCGCGGGTCGACGTCGACCGGTCCGTGCTGGCCGAGGTCGGCCTGTCCGGGGAGCTCCTGCCGGGCTGGTACGACGACTGGGTGCTGCTGGAGCGCGACCGGCTGCGCCAGCTGCGCCTGCACGCCCTGGAGGCCCTGGCCGACAAGCTGACCGCGGTCGGGCGCCATGGGGAGGCGCTGCAGGCGGCGCACGCCGCCGTCCGGGCCGAACCGCTCAGGGAGACCGCCCGCCGAGCGCTCATGCGCATCCAGCTCGCGCAGGGCAACGTCGCGGAGGCCCTTCGCACCTACGAGTCCTTCCGTCGGTACCTCTTCGACGAGCTGGGCGTCGCCCCGTCGTCGCAGATGGACGACCTGGTCGCGGGCATCCGCCGTCCACGGCGGGTCCCCGCGCTGGTGTCGGTGCCCAGCGGCGGTGCGTCGGCGGCCCACCGCACCGGCTGGACCGTCGGGTCCCAGGACGTGTCGTCAGGCAGCGGTAGGTCCGGGCACGTCGCCCGGGGACGGCAGTGAGCGGTCGCGATCACCAGCGGATGTCGTCGGTCCCCTCCAGCGGCGCCCGGCGATCCAGCGCCTCCGGCACGGTGAGTGTGTCGGCGTCCCTGAGGACGTCCGGGAACCGCAGTCCGGTGCGCTCCTCGAGCTCGCGTACCGCGGTCTGGAAGACCCGGAACTCGTCGAGCTCCAGGGCCTCGAGCTGGTCGAGGCCCTGGGTCAGCAGGAACGCGCGGGCGCGGAGCGTCCCGCCCTCGCGGAAGACGAGCACCTTCCAGTACTCGCGCGGCAGCTGCACCCCGCGGTAGACGCGGTCGTCGTCCTGGAAGACCGGCCCACCGAACACGCTGATCCGCAGGTCCTCCACGTCGACGTCGGCGAAGACGGCGTCCTCCAACCGACCCCACACACCGGCGCGGGCGCTCTGGTTGAAGTCGTCCATCTGCGGCGTGATGTTGGTGAAGAAGAAGGAGTCGGTGTTGGCCTTCTTCGCGACCGGGAGGCTGCCCCAGAGCAGGTCCGCGCGCCGGGCCAGGTGTCCCCGGTCGAGGTCGTTGTCCGAGTAGAGCTCGTCACCGACCTGGAGGTCCTCGGGTATCCGGGGGTCCTTGACGAACTTGATGCCCTTGCGGCTCAGCTCCTTCAGGGCACCCCCGTCGACGTTCCACGCCACCCAGGACGCGAACCGCCGTGAGGCCCGCACCTGCAGGGAGAAGTGGGTGTGCCGGACGACCTGCTGACCGTCGACGGTGGCGGCCACGTCGTCGCGCAGGGAGGCGCCGGGCACCGGGACGTCGATCCGCACGCCGAGGAAGTCCCTGTCGTAGCCGCCGGGCTCCTCGATCTCCTGCACGGTAGGGGGGCGGAGCGAGATCGCGAGCTTCTCGAAGACCGAGGCCGGGAGACACGCCAGCGCGTGGTCGTCGGGGCTGGTGTCGCTCTCCCCGCCGAAGTGCAGACCGGCCACGACCGTCTGGGTCCGGCCGGCCCGGGTGAACATCCACAGTGAACCGGAATCGCCGCCGCGGCTGATCTGGAGGGCGGCCGCCGGTTGATCGGGATCGGGCCCGATCTCGAAGCAGCCGATGGCCCGGACGCCCACGGTGCCGCCGTAGTCGAGCTCGACGATGGTGTCGACCCGCCGCACGACGCCGTGGGTGACACCCGTCGTGCGCCCGGACTTGACGACGGTGTCGCCCAGCTCGGGTTCGCCCAACTGGTCCGGCACCACGTCCAGCTCGATGGTGGCGGGGTCGAACTCGCGGTCCTCGATGCTGGCGACGGCGCAGTCCCCGGCGATGCCCAGGTGCGAGCGGACGAGGCGGCCCAGCCGGTTGCGGTCGGTGCGGTTGTCGTCGTGCGTCCCGGGCTGCACGACGTCGTCGCCCAGCGCACCGTCCGGGCCGTGCAGGACGTGCCAGTTGCTCAGGACGTACGGCGTGCCGTCGGCCCGGTCGTAGACGATGCCGCCGAGGGTGCCCGCGCTGACGTGCACGTTCCCCACGCTGACGCCGGGGACGACGGGGTCGATCCGGGCCTTGCGCTGCACCGGGACCGGCTCGGGCACCACCTTGAAGGCGGGCTCGTACCGCCGCTCGAGGACGTCCGTGGGGACCTCCACCCCGTCGACCGTGATCGACCTCGGTACCGCGGCGGTACCCAGCGCTCGGAGCGCGTCCGGCGCCGAGCGCTTCTCGTTGACGGTGAACTGCACGGAGAGCTCCGGCGTCCGCCGACCGTCGGTCACCTTGTAGCCGATGCCGATGGAGGTGATGTTCGGGTCCCGCAGGTAGTCCTCACCCTTGGTCCGGATGAACTGCCGCAGCGCGGCGAGCAGGTCCTGCTCCCTGGCGTTGCCGTCCCTTCCTGTGTCCTCGGCGGACGTCGCGGACGCCTCATCGGCAGGCATGGCCGGTCCTCCCTACGGTGTCGTTGCTGCGGCGGTCGCGCCGGGACGCTGCCACGGCTGGAAGGCGTTGGGCGCCGAGCGCATGGCCGGCCGCAGCTCCGGGTGGTGCCGCAGGATCACCGACGTCATCGTGGTGTCGGCCAGCCACCGCATCCCGGCGGCGGTGTACACCGCCGGGGTGAAGTCCTCGGTGAGGAACCGGTCGCTGTCCAGCCGGCGGGATGCCATGACGATGAAGATCCGGAACGCCGTGTCGCTGAACGCGAAGCCCTCCGGTCGGCGCTCGGCGAACAGCCCGACCATCAGGTCCACCTTCTCGATGTCTCCGCCGTAGACCCGGGACATCTCGGAGGCGAGCTCGGCGTCGCCGGTGAGCTCCTCGAAGCCGGCCGGGGCCCGGAGCCGCAACTGCCGCCGGAACTCGCAGTACCGGGGGACGCCGAGCTCCCGGTGCCGCAGGATGTCGACGGCGGCCAGGTCCATGACCTGCCCGTCCGGCCGTACGAACTGCTGCAGGGACGCCGGGAAGTTGTGCAGGGTCACCAGCCCGGGGTGCTCGGTGCCGAGTGAGTACAGGAAGTCGGCCATCGGCAGCGTCTCCAGCAACGCCAGCGACTTCGGCCCGGACAGCTCCTGCAGCGAGTACGGCTCCTCCCGGAAGCGCCGGTCGTCGGTGTGCGACCGCAGGTCGAACAGGTCGGGGACCAGGGGGTGCATCCGGTAGACGGCGGCGAACTCCTCGGTCAGGGAGTAGGGCACCCCGTACCCCCGCATCGGTGATCCCGGGATGCCGCTGATCACCTCGCTGTCGCTCAGCCGGCCGAATGCGGTGCCCAGCCGCTCACCGGCCAGCCCCCACCAGTTCGCCCGCATGGCGACGACCGTCGCCGGGTGGCTGATCACGGCCGGCGTCCACTCCACCGTGTGGATCTTGGCGATCAGCGCGGCGATGACCAGCCGCGCCCGTTGGAAGAGCTCCTCGTCGCCCCAGTTCGGGAAGCTGTCCGCCAGCATGTCGCACACGGCGTTGTGCTCCCGGGTGAACAGGGTCTGCAGGGGGACCAGCCCGAGCCAGAACCCCGGCTCCGCCATCGTCGGGTGGTCGCTCTTCGGCGTCGGCAGCATCCCGTTGGCCTCGACGCGGAGCCGGCCGCCCTCGAAGGTCCGGGCCTCGCGCTGGTGCTCCGGCGTGCTGCCGTAGATCTGGGAGGCGTCCCACCAGTGGGTGCTGGTGTTCAGCGACGTCCTCGGGGACCGGCCGGCATCCGGCCGCGTCGGGTCCTCGGGCGTGCGCATGACGAGCATGGGTCGCTCCGGCCACGGGTCGTCCTCGGCCAGCTCGATCCGCCACGGGTCCTCGGTGGGGCTCTTCCCGTGGCTGAACCAGTCCCGGATCATCCACTGCAGCCACGGCGCGACCAGTGCGTTGACCGAGGTGGCGGGGATGAGCCCGTGGCGGGTCATCAGCTGCCGGCTGACCTCCCGCGGGCTCGGTTCGACGACCTCGGCCCGCGTCGGCCGGCCGGCCGACGCGAGGGGGAGGTTCCGCCCGAACCGGGTGCCGGCCATCCCCGCGGACGGTGCGTCGAGCTGGTTCCAGCTCCCGTCCGTGGTCCGCTGGGTCAGGACGTCCGGGTCGAACGGCGGGACGACGGGGGGCAGGGTGGTGGGCACTGCGCTGGTGTCGACCAGGTTGTGCCGACGCAGCGAGTCGCGCAGGCCGCTGAGCACGACCAGGGCGAGCGGCAGGGGCAGCCGGTCCCAGCCGCGACGCCGGTCCACGACACCGGCCGCCGCGCGGTAGACCCGCCACGGCAGCGAGCTCCGGTGGCCGCCCCGCGGGTCGGGCTCCCTCTCGGTCATGAGTCGCGCCTCCTCAGGATCCCGTGCCGGAGCGGTGGCCCCGCAGGAGGTGAGGTCCACCGGGGCTCACGCATCGAGCAGCCCGGGCCGGAGCGCCGTGCCCCCGACTGGTCCGGCCGCGAGGCCAGGGTCACCAACGCCAGTGCGAGGTTGACCGCCGAGATGGCGGTGACCACGGCGCCGGCCCGCGGGGACAGGTCTCCCCGACGCCGGGCCAGCAGCGCAGCGACCGTGTCGCTGCCGTGCACGACCGGGGCCACCAGCTCCGCGTGCTGCCGTCGGGAGCTGCTGGTCGACAGCAGGTCGGCGCCGATCAGCACGGTCCGGATCCCGAACATCCGCAACGGGTAGCGCATGGCCGGCTGGCTGGCCGGGTCGATGCCCAGCCGGCGGATGACGAGGTCGGGGACGAGCAGACCTGCCGATCCCATGGTGAGCCGGACCCCGGCGAGCAGCACCCGGGTGATGTCCGTGGGTGACGTCATCGGAGTCCCCTCCTCAGTGGCGGACGAGGTGGCCTCACGGCTGCTGCTGACGCAACGCGAACCAGCCGACCCGGCGCCTCCACGTCCACACGACACCGAGGTAGAGGCTCGGGGACACGAGCCGGACCTCGTCGCGGACCATGTGCGCCACCCGGGAGGTCGTCGAGTAGTCGATGAGGACGCACCGCTTGCCGTCGACCCAGCTGCGGTCGTGGCAGAGCAGGGCCCGGATCGCGCGCGTCCGCAGCGGGCCGACGACGTTCCTCAGCGACCGGCCCGAGCTCTCGGTCTGCTTGCCCTGCCAGACGAGCAGCCGGACCAGCCGGGCGAGAGGTCCGCAGACCGGGCTCCCCGGGAACAGCAGGGCTGTGCCGGGGAGGCGTCCGCGCGGGACCTCGCCTGCGGGGCTGCGACGGAACAGCGCGTCCAGCTCGCGGTTCGACATGCGCCTCAGGGCCGGTTCGTCGAGGGCCACGGACGAGACGGTGTGGGCGGTTCGAGACGTCACAGCGGTCTCCGGGGGAGGGGTGCGGCCGTGTGGGGCGGCAGGTCGGTGCTCGGTCGACCCCCTGGTGGGGTCACGGGCACCACTGTCCGGTCCTGGCGTCACCAGACCGTCACGGGCACGACGTCTGGCGCGGGCACGACGGTGACGACGAGGTGACGCGTGCCCGCGACGGTGGCAGCGGCGTCGTGGCCTGCGCACGCGCTCGTACCGGAGGCACGACGACCCCGACTGGACGGTCACCGCGATGACGATCGTGAACATCGGCCTGTCCCATCGGACGGCGCCGACGGAGCTGCTCGAGGAGCTCGCCGTCCCCGCTGCGCTGCTCGGCGCGATGCTGGCCCGGCTGCACGCCGTCCCGACCATCGACGAGGTGGCGGTGCTGTCCACCTGCAACAGGATCGAGGTCTACGCCGTCACCCGGGGTCCGGCGGAACCGCTGACGCAGACCGTCGCCGGACTCCTGGCCGAACGCGGGGGACTGCCGGTCGGTGAGATCGCGCGGATCGCGTGCGTCCACGTCGATGCCGCCGCCGTCGAGCACGTGTTCGCGGTCGCGTGCGGGCTCGACTCGATGGCCGTCGGCGAGGACCAGATCACCGCGCAGGTCAGGGCGGCGGCCCGGGCGGCCGCCGAGGCGCGGACCAGCGGTCCGGTCCTCACGGGCCTGCTGGATGCGGCGCTGCGGGTCAGCAAGCGGGCGCGGACGCAGACGACGATCAGCACGGCCGGCATATCCCTCGTCCGGGCCGGCCTCGACCTGGCCGATGCGCACCTCGGTGGACTCGCGACCCGGTCCGCGGTGGTCCTGGGAAGCGGCAGCGTGGGCCGGCTCGCGGCCCGGTTGCTGCGGGAAGCCGGAGTCGGGCGGCTGTCGGTGGCCGGGCGCAGCGAGGCCAGCACGGCCGAGGTGGCCGCGGCATGCCACGGCTCGGCGCTGCGGCCGGTCGACCTGCCCGGGGCGCTCGCCCACTCGGACCTGCTGGTCGCGGCCACGGGGAGCGTCGTGCCGGTGGTGCGGGCCGAGCCGGTTCGGGCAGCCCGGGAACGGACCGGCGACCGGCCGCTGCTCGTGCTCGACCTGGGCATGCCACCTGACGTGGAGCCGGCCGTCGGCGGGCTGGCCGGTGTCACCCTCGTGGACCTCGACGCGATCGGTCGGCACCTGACGGAGCAGGAGGTACCGGCGGACGTCCCCCGGGTCCGTGCCATCGTCACCGCCGAGGTCATCTCCTACCTGCGGCGGCAGGAGGAAGCGGCCGCCGCGCCGTTCATCGGAGCGATGCACGCACAGGTCAGGGAACTGGCCGAGACCGAGCTGCGCCGCCTGCACCGCCGGCTCCCGGGCCTGACCGAACAGGAGCGGGCAGAGACGGCTGCGACCGTCTACCGCATCCTCCGCACGTTCCTGCACCGGCCGGCGGTCCGCGCCAGGGAGCTGGCGGCTGGACCGGAGGGAGCGGTCCACCTCGACGCACTCCGAGCGCTCTTCGACCCGACGGTGGACGAGGCTGCCTCGGCCCTGACGTATCACCGGGCGTCCCACGCCGCTCTACCCGGCACACCATCTCTCGACAGGGGACCAGCGTGGCGACAGTGACGAAGGACGTGTTCGCCGAGCGCGGGTCGGTCCCGCCGCCGGAACTCACGCCTCCTGCGTCGGCGAGTGCCGCGGCACCCGCGGGGCAGGTCGAGCTCTTCACGGACGCGAAGAGCGGCCTCTGGGCGGCCGCCACGACTGCCTTCTGCGTGGCCGCCGCTGCCGCGGGCAACCTCGCGCTGCTCGCCGCCAGCCTCGGCAGCGCGGCCGCACCGACGACCGCGTGGCGTCTGGGTGACGCGCTGGTGTGGGGCCTGGCCGCGGGAGCCCCGCTGGGGGTGATCGTCGGTCTGCTGCGGCTCGTCCTTCCCGTGGCGAGCTGGTCGGACATGCGGCAGCGGTGGGGCGCCTCCCTCGTCGTCGCCGGCGTTGCCACGGCGGCCGGCTGCATGTTCGTCACCCTGCTGTACGGCGTCGCGTGGCGATCGGCCGTGGGCAGTCTGCCGTTCGCCTGGCAGCCCGTCGTGGGCCTGACCATGAGCGCTGTCGCCATGGCGAGCTTCGGGGGCTTCTACCTCGCCTCCCGCCGGTCCCGGGTCGGCTTCGCCGCCAGCTTCGTGCTGACGTTCTTCGTCCTGCTCAGCTTCATGCTGACCCTCGACGGCCTGGCACGTGTCGTCGCGGGTTCGGACGCCGGCGACGGAGCCGAGGCCGCCGCCGAGGTCGTCCAGGACCTGTTGTCGGACTTCCGGAACTCCGTTGCCCTGATCGTGGCCTTCTACTTCGGGACGGATGCCGCTGTCTCCGTCGTCAAGATGTTCCGGACGTCCGGGCGCGACCCGGAGGACATCGCCCGGCTCGACCGTGACCTGGCGGTCCCGCACCCCGGGCGACCCGGTGAGCACGCTGTCTGAGGAACCGGCGACGACCCGCCGTCCGCGAGGCCTCCTGGACCAGCCGGTCGGCCCGCGGAGCAGCGGAGACGGCCGTGACGCAGCGGTGACGGAGTCCGAGGAACGTGCGTCACCACACGGCCGGTCGGGGAGCGCGAGCGCTCTCGGACGAGCCGCCACGCATCCACAACCGGCCCCGGGCAGGTCGTCCGGGCCCCCAGCCGACCGGAGAACAGGAATGGCCGACTACGAGGTCTACCGAGCGCGAGCCGACGAGGCACGCGCGGAGGCGCTGGCCGCGACGACATCACCGTTCACCATCGAGGTCCGCTTCCTCGGTGGGCTCACCTCAGCGCAGCAGGAGGCGTTCACCGCGGCCGCCGACCGCTGGACGCGCATCATCGTCGGAGACCTCCCCGACGTCCTCGTCGACCAGGAGATCATCGACGACCTGGTCATCATCGCCCAGGGCGTCCCGATCGACGGTCCGGGCAAGATCCTCGGGCAGGCCGGTCCGACCCACGTCCGGCCGGAGGCGGCCGGCGCGGCGGCGCTCATCCCGGTCAAGGGCATCATGTCGTTCGACACGGACGACCTGGCCAAGATGGAGTCCGACGGGACGCTCCACGACGTCATCGCGCACGAGATGGGTCACGTGCTGGGTCTGGGCACCATCTGGGACCTGAAGGGGCTGCTCGAGGACGGCGGTACGGCCAACCCCACCTTCATCGGCGACGGTGCCATGCAGGAGTTCGGCCTGCTGCAGGGCGCCGGGGGACCGAAACCGGTGCCGGTGGAGAACACCGGTGGGCCCGGCACCGCGGACGGACACTGGCGGGAGACCGTCTTCCGGAACGAGCTGATGACGGGCTTCGTCGGCCAGGCAGGGAACCCGTTGAGCCGGATGACGGCGGCCAGCTTCGGCGATCTGGGGTACCAGGTCGACCTGGATGCCGCCGAGGCGTTCGAGCTCCCGGACCTGTTCGCGCTGGCTGTGGAGGGCGCGCTCGTCGCGCACACCGCCCCGACCGACGTGGGCATGGTGCTGCCCGTCATCCCGATCGTCCTGCCCGCCGGCAGCCTCCAGTCCGGCTCGGCCGGTCGCGGCTGACGTCCCCGTGGCCGGTGAGGGGCGGCGCGGCGAGGACGACCCGGACGCTGAGGTGGTGCTCCGGCCGGAGATCGTCGTCCTGGATGACCAGGCGCTCGTCCCTGCGGGGAACGTCGTCCGGCCGCCACCGACCCGGTTCACCCACGAACTGGTGGTCGACGAGCCCTATCACCTGGACCGACCTGACCGCGCCGCCGAACCCGATGGGGTCATGAGGGCGGGGACGCGCGTGGCCCTCCTGCACCAGGGCCGTGACCACTGCCGTGTCGCCGATGGCAGGGGCCTCGCCGTCGAGGTGCGCCGGGCCAGTCTGCGGGAGCTGCCGACGTGAGCGACGGACTCCGGGTGGCTGTCGAGCCGCCCCCGGTGAGCGTCCCGCGGACGGTCACGTGTCCTCGTAGCGGCGCACGGACAGCGACCAGCCACGGTCGGTCTTCCTGACCGGACCGGTCACGCGGACCGGCAGGCCGTCGGCGTCGCGTCGCCTCCACTGCTCGACGAGCCGCTGGTGGGCGGTGCGTTCGTGCTCGCCGGCGTACCGGGGATGCCGGGTCCCCAGGTCCCAGGCGAGCTCCTGACCGCGCTGCAGCGCCTCGAGCCGCACGGGTCCGGAGACGTCCGGCGCTGCGAGGTGCAGTTCGCCGTCCGCCTCGACGACGGTGCCGGCGAGTTCCACCTCCACGCCACGGAACGCGTAGCTGCCGTTGGCCCAGTGGGCGAACTGTTCCCGCCACCGCTCCAGATCCGGCAGGCCCGGTCCACTGAGGTAGACCGTCGCGGTGGAGTCCGCGGTATCGGCGACAGGGCGGACCGCGGCCACTCCGTCCAGCCTGCTCAGGGCCTCGTAGGCGCCGCCCCAGCAGGCCCCCAGTCCGTACGGGCACTGTGCGGTCAGCCCGACCGTCACCCGGCTGCCGGCGAACTCCTGCTGGGCCTCCCGGTCCCAGTCCTGCAGGGCGTCCCCGCCGCCGAGGAGGGGCTGCGACCTCGCGCCGGCCGGCGCTCCGGTGGTCCCGGCCACCGCAGCTGGTCCTCCGGCCGCTCCGGCGGTGTCCGCGGTGGCGGGCCCGATGCGGAGCACGTGCGCGATCGAGGGGACCCCCGCCGTGCTGAGGACGAAGAGCATGTGGTGCCCGGGCGGGCAGGACTCGGGCCCCGGAGGGGCGGTGACCCGGAGGACACCACCCTGAGCGGTGAAGGTGAGCGAGTTGAACCGCTGGCCGCTGTTGAAGGCGTGCGTCACCGACGACAGCCGGACGAGGGTCACCGCGCCGATGTCGGGCCCGTCCACCTCGACGGTCGAGGTGCCGCCGTACGCGAGCTCGTCGGGGGCGTCGTCGATCCGGGGCCGCGGGCCTCGGAACAGGTACGGAGGACGGAAGACCTGGCCGTCGCGGTGGGTGTCGGCGGGGGCGTTCTGGCTGCCGCCCACCATCCACTCACCGCCGCCGGCGCTCAGGACCGTCGCGTCCGGGAGCAGCAGGGCAGTGGAGTGGTAGCAGCGGTCGACGTCCTCCGCGGCCAGGGTCGTCCACGTGCCCGACGTCGGGTCCCAGAGCTCGGCAGCGTGCACCGGCCTGCCCGGTGACACGTCGTTGAAGCCGGGCCCGCCCGTTCCTCCGGTCACGAGGACCGTGCCGTCGGCGAGGATCGTCGCGTTGTGCTGGCGCCGGCGGAACCGCATGCTCGCGACCGGGTGCCACGCAGGAGGGGTGGCGTCGAGGTCGATGGCGTCGGTCCCTGCGCTGGGCAGGTCGGTGTGGGCGTCGTTCCCGCCGCCGGTGTAGAGGACCTTCCCCGGCTCGTACGCCACTGCCGGGCCGTACTGGCGTTCCCCGTTCGGACGTACTCCGCCCGGCTCGGGGAGCCTGGTCCAGTGCCCGGTCCCGTGGGTGTCGAGCAGGTGGGTGGCGGCGTTGGACCCGGACATGAGGACGCGGCCGTCCGGCGCGACGTGCACCCGGGGGTACAGGGGCAGCGCGACGAAGTGGGCGATGCTCTGCCACTGCGTCCCGTCCCAGACCTGCGGGACGTGGTTGATGACGTCGTGGTGCCCGTCGGAGAAGCTGCCCGACAGCACCAGCACCCTCCCGTCGGGAAGGGACGTCGCCGTGGGGTACCACCTGCCGCTGTTCATCTCCGGCAGCGCGGTCCAGGAGTCGTCCGCCGGGTCGAAGACGCATGCCTGGTTGACGCCGTCCCCGTCCCGCAGGTGTCCTCCTACGACGAGGAGCCTGCCGTCGGGGAGGAACGCGTGACCGGAGCAGAAGAGGTTCACCGTCTCGCCGTCCGCCCGCGCCGGCGGACGTGTCGCGGTGAACGTCTCCGTACCCGGTGTCCACACGTGCGGAGTGCAGGTGTGCTCGTGCATGGAGCCACCCGGGTGGTCTCGGCGACCCCAGAACAGCACCTTCCCGTTCGGCAGCAGATGCGCGTGTACCGCCACGTTGGGCATGGGGAGGACGGGATCCCAACGACCGCTGTGCTGCGCGGACGGATCCTCGCCGGCCGCCTCCGGGGAGGTGGGTGACGTGTCCCGTTCTCCTGCCGCTGTCGTCGGGTGCACGGTCGCGATCTCCTCTCGCCGAGGACACGTGACCGTTGCGGTTCGTGTGCTCGTCGGGACAGCCGGCGATCGGTCATCGTGGGCCGTCCGATCGTCGCGCGACGACGTCACCGACCTGTCACCGCGGCATCACCTCTGCCGGTCGGGGGTCGAGACCTGCCCCACGGTGGTGGACGGCGAGCGCACCGCTCGTCGACGTCCGGTGGGCAGGTGGGTCTCAGACCAGCGAGCTCGCGGACAGCACCACCCAGGTGAGCTCGGGGTGGACGATGTCGCTGTGCGCTCCGCTGGGCGGCCCACCGCGCCGGACGACCTCGCCGGCGTCGATGTTGAGGATCCGGTCGGGGGAGAAGCGGTAGGTCGTCCCGGGTCCCACCGGCTGGATGCCGTCGAGGGCCACGTCGGCGTTCTGCGCGCCGTCCGCCCCCATCCCGCCCCACCGGTAGAGGGCGCTCATCCCGGCCGCTGCGTCGTCCCGGGCGGCGAGTGAGGCCAGCGGGTACAGGGTGCCGACTGCGCTGTCGTGCTCGGAGAAGCAGACCGTCACCGGTCCGTCGACCCGTCGTTGCATGCCGGCCAGGGCGCCGCGCCGGCCGGCATCGAAGGGCAGCGGATCGGCGAAGGCGAAGTGGGAGAAGGCTCCCTGCAGCAGGGTCAGGGACCGGACCGGCGACGGTGAGGTGTCCGGCAGGCCCGCCAGCGCGTTGGCCACCAGACGCGCGCCGAAGCTGTGGCCGATGAGGTGGACGCGCAGTTCCGGCGCCGCCCGGTGCAGCTCCCCGAGGAGCGGGCCGAGGCCCTCGCGGCCCACGACGCCCGCCCGGTTCTTCATCTGCCAGTACGTGGCCTGGCGCAGGGCCTCCTTCGCGCCGTTCCAGACGCCGCGCAACGCGTCACCGATCCCCGCCTCGCCGCCCTCCTCGCCGGGGAGCTGCACCCCCGTGCGGCGCAGCGCGTCGCGGAAGCGACCGAAGAGCTCGGCAGGCCCGTCTCCCAGCATGCGCGGCTCGACGGACGGCTCGGTCTCGCCGTCGCTGTCCGGCGTGCCGGCCAGCCGCGAGAACTCCTTCAACTGCTGGAGGAACTCCGCCTGCGCCTCGTCCGTCGGTGGGCCCGCGAGCAGCGCAGCCATGCGGTCCAGCGCCACGCCGGCCGTGGGGAAGGTCGCGTGCAGGTCCGCCAGCGTCCGCTCGTCGAGGGTCGGTGAGGACACCGGGGTGGGTGGGTCCACGTGGGCGCCGGCCGACGCTGCGCCGTCGGGACCGGCCCCGACGGCCGCGGGCGACGGGGCGAAGTCCGGGATCGGCTCGTCGGCCCACCGTCGCGACGGCCAGACGACACCCGCCAGCCCGACGTCCCCCCGTCGCTCCGCGGGCAGCTGGCCGGCGAGCAGACCGAAGAACCCCGCGTAGAGCCGGCGGGCGACGGACCGGTCGTTGTTCCACCCGTGGGAGAAGACGAAGAGGTCGGCGATCCCGCCCGCTGGGACCTCCGCCAGCAGTGCGTCCCGGCCCGTGGCGTCCGCGTCGCCCTCGGCGTCGAAGGTGACCTGCCAGAACGGCAGTCCGCCCATGCGTTCGGCCATGGCGTCTCCTCCTGTCCTCTCGTGTCGGCGTCAGATGTCCTGCTGGAGGGCCCGCATCAGGTCGAGCAGGCCGGCGCCCTGGAAGTCCCTGCCCCGACCGAGGTCGGTGGCCGAGTCGACGAAGATCCGTTTGATCCGTTCCGGTTCGCCGATGAACTCGCGCCGGACGGACAGCAGTGCGGCGATCGCCCCGGAGACGTGCGGCGCGGCCATGCTCGTCCCGGTGGACTCGACGTACACCGCCGTGTCGGGTGCGCGGTCGGTGCCGAGGACGGCGGCGAGGTTCGCGCCGGCGGCGCACGAGGTGATGCGCTCGCCCGGGGCGACCAGGTCGGGCTTGTCCCGCCCGTCGCCGGTGGGGCCCTTGGAGGAGTAGTACGACACCCCGTACGTGTGCGGGGCGCTGCGATGGGTCGAGCCCACGGTGATGGCCAGCGCCGCGTTGCCGGGGTCGTTGATCGTCATCCCCAGGCCGAACTTCGTCGGCGCCTCGAGCATGACGGTCAGCGACCCGTAGCCGGAGTTCCCCGCCGCGACCACGACCACGACGCCCGTGCGCACCAGCCGGTTGACCTCCTGGCAGAGCGGGCTCCGCCCGCAGGCGAACCAGCGGGGGTCGAACTCGTAGCCGACGCTGAGGTTCACCCCGTGGATCCGCATGCCGTCGACACCGTCCCCGTTGACCTCCCGGACGTAGGCGAGCGCCTGCATCACCCGGTGCACGCGGTTCTGCAGCGTTCCGCCCCCACCGAGGACCTTGAGGCTGACCAGCCTCGCCCGGGGCGCCATCCCGGCGAGCAGCTGCGGGTCGTCGACCGGGCGCGGTCGCCGCATGGGCTGGTCGGGGTTCTCGACGTTGTAGCGGCTCTCCGTCGCGTAGACCGCTCGCCCCGGCTTCTCCGCCAGCCACGGCGCCGCGGCCCCGGCGATGATGCCCGCCACGTGGGTGCCGTGGCCGGTGTCGTCGGTCAGCGCGCCCTCCGCCGTGGGCGTCCCGCCGAGCGGGAAGGCGCGGTGCAGGTCGCGCACGGAGTCGTGGGTGAGCGTCTCGTGGGCGGCGAAGTGCGGATGGTCCGCGTCGACCCCCGAGTCGATCACCGCCCAGGTGATGCCCCGCCCGTCGGCGTCGAAGGAGTTGCGCGCGGCGTCCACCTTGATGGTCACGCTCGAGGCGTCGACGTGCTCGCGCACCGGGAAGTCCGGCCACACGTGGTGGATGCTGCGGCTGACGAGGCGGGCCGGCACCGCATCGGCGGCGACGAGGCGCTCGATCTCGCGCATCGAGAGCTCGCCGGCCGTGTAGCGCCCGGCGAGCCGCGCAGGCGGGACGTCTCCGGTGACCCGCTGCCACAGGCGCTCCAGCCGTTCGAACGCCGCCGTCACGCCAGCATGGAACTGCAGGTTCAGCTCGACCATGACGGGCACCGGCTCGTTCTCGTCCTCGCTGAACCCCAGGTCCCGGCGCGAGGCCGGATCCCGCAACGGTGCGGAGATCACACCGGCCACCACCAGCGGCGGCGCCGCGTCCCGGCCGCCTCCTGGCTCAGGTCGGCTGCGGAGGGAACGCTGGTCGGCCTCTCCTGGGTCCGCCAGCCGATGCCGGGCGCCCGCGACAGCCGCGGTGCCGGCTGGGCTGAGCGCCAAGGTCTCCTGGCCGGTGGTCAGGCCGGCAAGACGCAGCCCGTCGAGGGCGTCGGCGACCGCGACGTGCCAGCGCGGTCGGTCGGCGAGACCCTCGTAGTCACGGTCCGGAGGCGCGAACTGGTCGGCGAAACGCAGAGCGACCTCCTCGGTCACCGCCTCGACCGTGGCATCGGTGTCCGGCGGCAGCTCCTCCAGCGCGACCAGGGCGCGGTCGGCCCAGGTCCCTGCCGCTGCCCCGCCTCCGGAGAGAGGAGTCCTCGGGCTCGGGACCGCCGGCCCGAGCGGCTCGGGGGACGCCGGTGCGGAGCGGTCCCCACCCCCGGCGACCCCCTGCAGTCTGTCGTCGGGCAGCACGACGGGGGTCGTGAGCAGCAGGATCCCGTGCTCGGTCGGGGCTGCGGGTGGCACCGTCTCGCCGCCCACGGCCAGCGCCCGGAGGTCGGGGAGCGCGTAGTGCTCGGCCGCGTCGACGTCGACCTGGTAGCCGAGATCGCCGAGGCTCGCCAGCGTCAGGCGGCTCAGGGGGTTGCCGGCCGCCCTCATGGAGCCGGTCATGAGCTCGTCGCGGAAGACGCTCTCGCGCCAGTGGGCGTCGCGGGTCCCCGGTTCCCCGGTGTTCTCGACCGGAACCGGCTGCCCGACCCCGGTACCCAGGAGGGCGCCGAACTCCTCCTGCGCACCGGCACCGGTGAAGGTGGGATCGGACGAACCGGCGCCCTGCAGCAGGCGCTTGAGGTCCCAGATCGTGCCCATGCCGAGCACGTGACCCATCGCGTGGGCGATCACGTCGTGCAGCGTGCCGTCGGCCTCCATCCGGGCGAGGTCGGCGGTGGCGAAGGACATGATCCCCTTGGCCGGCAGGAAGGCCGCAGCGCCCGCCCCTGCGGGCCTGACGTGGGTCGGGCCGGCCTCCCCGAGATACCGGCCAGGGCCGTCGACGGTGACGCCCTGGGCGAGGACGAGCAGGTCGTCGATCACCTCACCGTCGACCAGCACAGCGGGCAGGTCACCGACGACCATCCTGGTCCAGCGGTCGGCCGCGGCGGCGAACGCCTCCCGCTGCACGCCGGTCAGCCCACCGAGGAAACGGACCTCGATGGTGAACGGCGAGTCCCCTCCGGCGAGGGCCTGCGCGTGCTCGGCGTCGGCGCGCGCCACGTGGATCTCACGGCTGGCCACGGACGGCCCTCTGCGGCACGAGCTGCGCGACGGCAGCCACCGGACTGCACGCTCCCGTCATCCCGCGACGAGGTGCGCGGATCGGACGAGGTGCTCGAGGACCTGGCGGGTCTTCGTCTCCGTCACCGGCGGGACGGTGAGGCCGAGCGAGCCGACGAACCCGGCCAGGGCCCGCTGCCTCTGCAGCGCGTCACCGGGGTCGGCGACGACGGAGAGCTCGAGGAAGTCCAGGTCGTCGACGGTCCACCGTTCGGCCCGGACCCCGAGCCCGGCCGGCGCCGTCTCGACCCGCTTCCACCGTCTCGCGGTCACCGGTGGCAGCACGGTGAGCGCGTCCGGGTCGACCCGGGCGTCGCAGCAGTCGTGCAGGAAGTCGAGCTGGTCGTCGAGGAACAGCGAGCGGACCGGCGCGCCGTCGGCGGCGGCGGCGATGACGTCCCCCGGGCGGTCGGCGGTCATCGACACCGCGAGCACGTGCTTGTCGCCGGCCCAGTCGGCCTCGACCTCCAGCTCCCAGCCGTTGCCCTTGGTCGCGGTCGGCCACGGGCCGCTGAGCTGGGATCGGCGGCAGGGACGCAGCTTGATGGTCGTGTCGTCCGGTTCGCCGGGTCTGCGGCGTGCCCGCAGGACCACTCCCAGGTCCAGCAGCGGGGTGGTGGGCCCGACCGCCGCCGTGACGTCCTCGCAGAAGTAGATCCGCCAGGTGGGCTGGTCCGGCGCCAGCTCCAGCGTCTGGACCGCCTGGTCCACCCGGTCCCCGGCGAGGGTCAGTTTGATCTCGACGCCGTCCAGCCGCGTGGCCGGCGCCGGGTCGGTGCTCATCGACGGGCCGCCGGCGCGACCTCGACCGCCGCGGCGTGACCCCGGGGTCTCGGGATGAGGTCGTCGGCGGCGACGACCCGTCTCGTGGCGTCCGAGACGTCGGCCGGGTCGGCCGTCCGGAGGCCGCAGTCCTCGAGCTTGCGCGGCCGGAGCAGCAGCGAGTCCGGCACGGGGGAGATCTCCCGCCAGGCGAAGCTGTCCCGGATGATCTGCTGGTTGTCCCCGTCGGTGAGCTCGCGGTCGGCGCGGACCAGCCCGCGCAGGACCTCGTGGTAGGTCAGGAAGTCGGGGGAGAGCTGTCCCCAGGTCGTCGCGAGCAGCCGGCCGGTGGCGTCCCGGGCCTCCAGCAGGGCGTTCGTGAACTCCTCCTCCGCCCCGGTGTAGGCGGCGGTGAACTGACGCTGGATCTCGTCCGGGTCCAGGCCCACCGTGTCACTCGGGATGTTGTTGGAGGCGTCCCGCAGGTCCTGGGTGATCAACCCCCGCGCGACCAGTGCCTTCTGGAAGATCTCGACCATCGTGTCGAAGACCGCGCCGGTCAGCGGCAGCGAGCGGACATGGGGCGCCTGGCCGACGTCGGACATCCGCTTGCTGTTCAGTGCGACGCGGATCTCCCGGCTGTCGGACAGCTCGCCGACGCGGTCGAGGCCGTTGACGGTGAGCAGGTTGCCCTTGGTCTCGGTGAGCAGCTGGTCGACGAACGAGCGGAAGTGCAGCAGGGCGATGATCGCGGTCAGGTCACCGCAGGACTCCTGGAAGCCGCCGTAGTCGATCCCCGCGTCCAGCGGGCTGCTCGGCACCCCGACCTCGGAGAAGATGATGCTGTGCCCCAGCTCGTGGGCGAGGACGTCGAAGTTCTCGCAGAACGGCCGGGTGTGGTCGATGGTCCCGGTCACGGTGCGGCCGAAACCGAACTCGAGGAACCCGAAGCCCGACTGGGCGTTGTCCCACTCGATGAGCGGGATGAGCTCGAGCCTCGCGAAGTCCGACTCGAAGCTCCAGTCGATCCGGTGGCCGAAGTAGTCCTGCCAGATGTCGAGGACACGGCGGACGGTCGCGTACATCGTGGCGGCGGAGAACTCCCGGCTGTCCGGGTCCAGATGGGTGAAGTGCCCGTCCTCGCCCGGCTGCACCGGTGGGCGCTGCAGCCCGCGCCAGGGCGGCCCGGTGAACTGCTTGTAGGGCAACTTGCCGATCGCGTCCACGACGAACATGCGGTCGTCGGCAGGGCCCGGCTGGATGTCGGCGGGGGGCACGGAGACGGCCACCGTCTCCGGCGTCGGGAACAGCGGGGTGCCGTCGGTCCGGCGGAGGAAGCGGGGCTGCGGGAACAGCAGGAAGCGGGTTCCCGTCCTCATCAGCTGTTCGTCGAGCTGCAGGGACATGGCGGGACTCCTCCGGGTGCGCGGCCGTGCGGGGCATGTGTCGGCGACTGTCCGCAGCCGTCGTCACGGTGCCGTCACTCCGGTGTCACTGGGTCGCCAGGGCCTCGGGCGCCCCGGAGCGGGGTCAGAGGGTCCAGCTGACGGGCGCGCGGGGGTCGGGGAAGTAACCGCAGTAGGTACCGGTGCGGATGGTGCGGTCGAGATGCTGAGCGAGGAGGGGATGGCGCTCGCCGAGCCGTGCCATCGCCTGGCGGACGGCCCGGGTCACGCTGACGCGGGCGCGTTCGGATGCGGACGCCGCTCGTCGGGGACGGCCGCTCAAGCCGAACGCGCGCGCGAGTTCTCCGACGAGGAAGCCGCGTTCGGTCTCGGCCTGCCGACCCGGTGGGCGTCCCCGACGGCGCGCGCCTCGTCGATGTCGTCGTCGATCTCGGCGAGTCGGCGGCGGTAGGCGTCCTTGGCCCGTGCGTCGAGCATCTCGCCGGCGTCGCCGAGCAGCGAGCGGGGCACGCCCGCCGCGCGGCCTCTGTCGGGCCGCCTCCCGCGGTCCTCCGCTGCGGCCACGAGCTCGAGGACGTGGTGCTCCCGACCCGGGTCCGCCAGGAGACGCGCCAGATGGTGCATGCCCTTGAGGTCACGCACGTGGACGGTGGAGCCGTCGAACACCACGGTCCAGTAGTCGCCCTCATGTCGGAAGACGCCGGCGCCCACGGCCGGGTACTCGTCGCCCGCCCCGTTCTCCGATGGCACCACCGACGGCGCGGCCCGGACAGCAGCGAACACGACCTGGGCCGAACGGCGCTCGAGGGCGGCGCGGTGTTCGTTGCCGCTCGCGGTGTGGGCGTCGGCCAGGGTCGTGCGGGCCACGGCCGTCTCGTACGGCGCGCCGATCTGGCTCCAGAGCCGCACCGCCTCGGTCGAGGCCAGCTCAGCCCCGACCGCATCCCCGTCGGCGAGCCGCATCCTCGCCCGGGCGAGGGCGGCCCCGGCAGCCAGCGCCGTGCTGCCGTAGCGGGCCGCCGTGACCTCCAGCTCGGCGGCGGCCGATCGCGCCCGGTCGACGTCGCCGGCGGCGAGCTCGGTCAGGACCTGCGCCTCGAGCAGCGGGACGCGCTGCAGGTCGTTGTCCGGTGGTCGTTCCTTCCACGGCAGCCGGACGGGGTGGGCGAGCGCGTCCCGGATCGCGGCAGCCGCCGTGGCCACGTCGCCCTGTGCGAGACGGACCAGCGAGAGACCGGGTTGGGGGTCCCACCCGGCGCGGTGGGCGGCGAGCAGCGCCTCCTCCGCACCCTCGACGTCCCCCCGGTGCAGGCGGATGCGGCCGAGCTCGGTCAACGGCCATCCCAGCTCGCGTCCCAGGTAAGGGCGGAGCTCCTCGCAGGCGATGAGGGCCTCCGCCTCGGCTTCGGCGCACGCTCCACGGAGCCGGAGGATCTCGGCGCGGTGCACCCGGCAGCGACCGTGCAGGCTCCCGGTGGCGTCGGTCTGGCTCCATCGCTCCATCGCCTCGGTCCACTGCTCGGCCAGGTCGTACTGCGCCAGCCCCTGGAGGGCGCACACGACCTCGCAGTAGACGACCCCCGTCGACAGTGGGTCGAGTTCGCCGGAGACGGTGGACACCCCGGCCTGCTCCAGGAGCGACAGGCCCTGCTGCACGTCGCCGTCCAGGATGAGGAGGCGGGCCTCTGCCACCCGCCCGATCGCGCACGCCGCCGGATCGCAGGCCGAGCCCACGTCGATGGCCTGCCGCGCCCAGGGCCGGGCTCCGGTCAGGTCCCCGCTCAGCATCCGCTCGTAAGCCCGGACGACGCCCAGCCACGCGTGGACCGGGGACGTGGTCCTGCCCGCGAGGAGCTCGTCGGCGCGGGCCGACCACCCACGCACCGGTGCCATGAGGGCGGTGTCGAAGAGGAGGTGCATCGCGACACGGACGGCTGCCCCAGCCGCCGCGTCCAGGTCCCCGGCCTGGAGGTACGTGGCGTACGCCCGTTCCCAGACCTCGATGGTCACGTCCAGCCGGCCCGCCGCGTAGGCCACCTCGGCCAGCAGCGGGAGGTCGGCGGCGGTCAGCACGCCCTCCGCGTCGGCCCCCGTCAGGAGGTCGAACGCCTCTGCCCAGTCGCCGCCGGCCACGGCGGACCGTGCGCGCTCGACCGGACCGAGGTCAGGGGCACCGCTCATGGGATCCCTCCCCAGCCGTGCCGGGAGGACCGGTCGCCCAGCGCCGGGAGGTGACCGCCGGGGTCACCGCGGTAACAGTGTCGCTCACGCCCCTCGGGTGGGCCACGAGTTCCGGTCCGGACCAGCAGACCCGAGGAGGAGTCATGCAACGACTGAGTGTCAACGGTGTCGAACTGGACTACGAGGTGACGGGCTCCGGCGAACCCGTCCTGCTGATCAGCTCCGTCCTGGCTGACGGCCTTCTGCCGCTCGTCGCACAGCCGGCGCTGGCTGATCGGTACCAGGTGATCCGATACCACAGGCGGGGCTGGGTCGGCAGCACCCACACCCCGCCGCCGGTGGGCGTCGCGGACCACGCCGCCGATGCCGCGGGGATCCTCGACCACCTGGGACTGGCGCGCGCTCACGTCGCCGGTCACTCGACCGGCGCGGTCATCGCCACCCAGCTGGCGCTCGACGATCCTGAGATCGCGGAGACCTTGCTGCTGTTGGAGCCGTTCGTGCTCTCGGTGCCCAGCGGTGCGGCCGTCCTCCAGCAGGCTGGACCCGCGTTCGAGGCGTACGGCAGGGGAGACCACGAAGGAGCGTGGGCCGCCTTCCTGACGGCCGCGAGCGGCCTGGAATGGTCGACGTGCCGGGCCGTGCTGGAGGAGCGAGTACCCGGTGTGGTGGCGCAGGCGGTCAAGGACGCCGACACCTGCTTCGGCGTCGAGCTGCCCGCCATGGCCGAGTGGGCGTTCGGCCCCGAACAGGCAGGCGCCGTCAGGTGTCCCGTGCTGTCCGTGCTGGGCGCCGCCACCCTGCCGTTCTTCGTGGAGGTCGCCGCCCTGCTCCGCTCGTCCGTGCCGGACCTCGAGGAGCGCACCATCGAGGGGGTCGGCCATCTCCTGCACCTGCAGCGACCGGAGCCGGTCGCCCGCGCGATGGGTGACTTCCTGAGTGGGCACCCCATGGCCCGCGGATGACGCGGAGTCCGGGGCCACGCCCGGCGGCAGGGCCTCTGCTCACGTGAGGTCTCCGAGGGGAACCCGAGGGGTGATCCGCTCCGTGACGCACGAGGTCCAGCCGTGTCCCATCCGGTCACGCAGCAGCCGCTCCGCGACCGGCTGGGACACGGCCGTCACTTGGTCCCGACGCCGATGTTGAGGGGTGCGAACAGCTCGGCGGGGCGCGTCCCGTCTGCCCGCTCACGGAGCATGTCGTCGAGGACCTGGCGCACCGTGGCCTGCTGGTCGGTCGTGAGGTCACCGACGATCATCCCCGCGATCGGGTTGCTGCTCAGCATCCAGTTCCACAACTCCTGCCCGGAACGACACTCGATCCGCTCCCGATGGTCCGTGTCCACCATGACGTCTCTCAGGCCGGCGTCGATCAGACGCCGGCGCAACACGTCTGGATCAGCCACCTGGAACTCCAGCGGCGGGGGATCGTCCGGTAGCCCCGCGAACTCGGGCACCACGGCGAGGAGCGCGGAGATGAAGAACTGCAGGGCCTCGAACTCGGCCGGGGAGCCGTAGGCGATCACCAGGACCCGCCCGCCGGGCCGTGTCACGCGGACCATCTCGCGCAACGCCGCCGGCTGGTCCGGGACCAGCATGACGCCGAACTGCGATCCCGTGACGTCGAAGGTGTCGTCTCCGACATCAAGGGCGTGGGCGTCCATCACGCGTGCCGCGGCGTCGCGGAGCCCTTCCTCGCGCACGTGCACGGTGAACCGTTCCACCATGACCGGGGACCAGTCCGTCGCGAGGACCCGGGCGCCGAGGCGCGCGGCCGGCAGACTCAAGCCACCCGGTCCGGCGGCGACGTCCAGGAACCGGTCACCGACCTGCAGGCCAGCCAGGACGAGGCCCGCGTGCGCGAACGAGGCCTCGCCGGGGGCGACGAACTCGTCATAGCCCGCCGCGATCGCGTCCCAGGCCTCGGCCGGGGGGACCTCGTGGTGGTTCGCCGGTGTCCGTGCATCCATCGACATGGCCCAGCCCTCCTGTCCGGACTCCCGGCGCCGCGGTGACGGTCGGCGCCGGCTGTCGTCGACACTAGGAATCCGAGCCGACCGCCGCATCGGGCGGATCGTGGAGATCGCCGGAGGGGTGGATGGGCAGTTCTGCGTAGGGCACCTGGACCAGGTCGTGCGTGTACGCGTAGGCAGTGGCGGCCGATCGGGACGACAGCGCGAGCTTCGTGAAGATGCTGCTCACGTGCGTGGCCACCGTCCTCTCGCTGATCGAGAGCTCGGAGGCGATCGCCCGGTTGGTCCTACCTGTCGCGACCAGCGCCAACACCTCCGTCTCGCGGGCGGTGAGCCCGCCATCTCCCCGGTGGGCAGCCCCCGGCAACAGCGCCTCGGTCGCAGCCAGGTCCGGCTCCGCGTCGAGGTCACGGAAGACCGACCGTGCCGCGTCCAGCTCCCTCTGCGCGCCACCGGTGTCTCCCATCGATCGGCAGGCCAGCCCGATCAGCACCCGCACCCGTGCCGCCTCGTACGGCGCTCCCAACTCGGACCAGTCCGCGGCCGCGCGGCGCAGCGTGGTGAGGGCGGCGCGCATGTCTCCCTCGGCCAGGAGCACCGCGCCGGTTGCGTGGAGGAGCACTGCCCGCAGCAGGTGTGTGTTCCACGCGGGCACGATCGTCGACAACTCGTCGACCGCGGCGCGGGCAGCGGCGACGTCGCCGGAGGCGAGCATGACCTCGACGTAGGGTGCCAGCAGCCTCGACCGCGTCACCGGATCCCCGGCCTCGTCCAGCACGCGGCGCATGGCGGCGACAGCCTCGTCGACGCGGCCCTGCCGGAGCCGGAGTTGCGCCAGGCCGGGTTCTGGTGGGCGTCCCCATCGATGGGCACGCCCGTACGCGTCCTCCGCCTCGGGGATCTCTCCCCGGAGCCGGTGGAGCTCGGCCCGCAGGTAGTGCGCGGCACCGAGGGCGGCTTGACCCGTGGGTCGGGCGAGGCGGTCGCATGCCCGCTGGACCTCGATCCCGGCGTCCGACCACGCCCCACGCAGCAACATGAGCTCAGCACGGTGCACCAGGCACTGACCGCGGTAGAGCACCAGTTGCGGCTGGGCTTCGCACCAGCGGCTGAGTGCCGCAGTCCACTCCTGGGCTCGACGCACGTCACAGACCTGGTGGCACCCCTCGATGACCGTGCAGTACATGTCACCGACCGCGGCGGGCGACACCTCGTGCGCCGTGATGGCCACCATGGCGTCGTCCAGCAACGCCATCCCCTCGGCGACCTCCCCGAGGCAGATCAGGCAGCGGCCTCGACCAGCCCGGGCCAGCGCACCCAGTTGGGGGTCGGAGAAGCGGTCGCCGACCGAGGCAGCGTGCGCGAAACCGGCGCTGCCGCCCGCCGCGTCGCCCTCGAACGTCCGCCGGAGAGCGGTTGCGTAAGCCAGGTAACCATGTTCGACACAGTCCAGCGTGCTGTCGTCGAGCAGCCGCTGCGCCCGGTGGATCCAGCCGCCGGCGCGGGCCGGCTGGCGTGCGTTCAGCAGGATGAACGCGATCCAGAACGCACAACGCGCCGCGCGGGGGACCTCGCCGAGCCGAACGCACTCCTGATGGGCGCGTGCCCAGACATCGACGCTCTCCTCGTCCCTGCCGGTCAGGAACGCGGCTACGGCGAGCCGCTCCAGGTCCCGGAACTGGAGTGGGACTTCGCCATCCGCGACCGACAGCTCTGACCACGCGTCTTCCCAGGCCCGCCGGCCGAGAGACGCACGGCCCTGGAGGACCGCATCACGCATGGGGACAGTGTCGACCCGGCACGGTCAGCGCCGATCGTCGCCGGTTCTGCGGATGTCCAGCGCCAGGTGTCATGCGCTCGTCACGGGAGCATGCGATCGATCAAGACGGACGGCCCGGCTCCTGACCTGGACGGACGCCGGGCGGAGGCTGTGTCCGAGGGGTGACACGCTACGTACGAGGAGATGAGATCGGGCGTGGCGCAGTACACGGCGGTCCCAGCTCCGGTGACGACAGCTGCGACTGCGCGCGTCGGCGCAATGACCATGTGGCCATTGTGTCGTGGGGACCGACCAGCAAGCCGCGATCGGCGTACGGGCCTACGGCACAACCGGAGACGCCCCACGGACCCGGAGGCCGTGGGGCTTCGACTCGGTGTCCGAGGGCGATCCGGTACCTCCGCGCTGCTGAGCAGGCCGATCAGCCGTAGACGTCGGCGCGGTGCGAGATGCGCACGACGCGGACGAGGACCTCGTCGGCGTGGATCGAGTAGACGACGCGGTACTGACCCCTCCGTGCGGACCAGTAGCCCTCCAGGTCGAAACGCAGAGGCTTGCCGACGCGGTACGGGTCCGCGGCGAGTGCGCCGTACAAGAAGTTGACGACCGCGACTGCGACCGGCTCGGGGAGGTCGCGCTCGATGGCCCGCTTGGCCGCGGCGGAGAGGACGACGGTGTGAGCCGTCGGACCGGTCACCGGCGGCGAGCCGCCAGTGCCGCCCGCACCTGGGCCTCGTCATAGGAGTTCCCGGCCGCCATCTCGGCCTCGGCTCGCCGGATCTCCGAGCGGGCCTGAGGGTCGGACAGGACCTCAAGGGTCTCCATCAACGACTCGTAGTCCCCGACCGCGAGGATGACGGCCACCGGACTGCCGTTGCGCGTGATCGTGACCCGGTCGTGGGTGCCGGCCACCTCATCGATCACCTGGCTGAACCGAGCCTTCACCGTCGCGAGCGACTGCGTCGTCATGACCAGAATTCTGACCAACAAGCCACTCGCGGTCAAGCAGATCGCCTGGTGACCGCAGGGCCACGCGACGCGGGTCGAACCTCACAGCGGGCGGGTGCACGACCGGCGTGATCCACCCGCCGGCGGCCAGATGAAGACTCCAGGTCCCCTCATCCCGGTCGACCAGGAGGGCGTCGAGGACGTCGGCCCACTCCTCGTCGGCAGCGGTGACATCGGCGCCACCGGGCCGGGAGAGTGCGAATGCCACGTGCCCGTCGTCGACCCCGTCCGCTGTGACGGCACGGTGGACCTGCAGGACCGCTTGAGCGGCCCGCAGGTCGGGGTCAGCCACGCCGGTGATGCGGAGGCAGCGCCCGATCCGGTGGCCGAGGGAGTCGAGCCAGAGCATCGCCAGCGTGGCACCAGGGTGGTGGTCCCCGGACAGGACCTCGGCCCACCAGAGACTCAACTCGGCAGCAGAGGCGATGGGCACGGTCGATCGCAGGATGTCGGTCATGCCGCCACGGTGACACCAGCTGCCGACGGCCCAGGACGGTTGTCCACAGCCCGCTCGCCCGCCGGATGGGCGGTACAGGCGGATGGGACCGGGAAGGACGAAGCCCCACGGCGGTCCACCGTGGCGCTTCGATCTCTGTTCTGTCCAAGGGGCGCCACGTGGACACGCACACGGCTCAGGCCGGCCGCGTGCTGAAGGGCAGGGGGCGGCGACACAGCTCTGGGGCACGCCGTCGGTTCCGCGACGGGCGGTCCGGGCTTTGAGCACGGCCACCAGTCGGCTTCCTGTGGTGAGGGCTTCCTGGCCCGAGACGGGCGAGAGGCACGGGTTCGAACAGCGAGGGTGACAGCGCTCGGGGTACGGGGAGGCCGAGGCGGCCGTGTCGAGGCGCCGACGACAAGGCAGGGGGTCCTCCGTCGGGGCTGAGGCGAGAACGGCTCGAGGCTGTCCTGCCCGCGGGCGGGCGTCCCACCGCCACCATGATCCACCCGCGTCCGTGGGGCTGCGGGAGTAGCGTCGCGGGGGTGACAGCTCTGCGGCAGCTGGCATCGCCGACCGGCCTGAGGCACGGCGACCACGTCTTCTGGACGTTCGACGATCCCTCGGACTTCTCGGCCGCAGTCCTGCCCTATCTCGATGAGGGACGGTGGCTCGGCGAGCAACTGCTCCTGACCGGAACGTCACGGGCGGCCCTGCTGGATGGACTCGCAGACCTGCCCGAGCGAGACCAGATGCTGGCCAGTGGGCAGCTCGAGGTGCGCCTCATCTGCGACATCGTCGACCCGGCGCGTGGACTGGAGCCGGTGGAGCAGATGGAGTCGTACCGCAGACAGGTGGCGGCCGCGCTCGGGCGTGGTCGAACCGGTCTGCGGGTGGCCGCAGACGTCACCACGCTGGCCCAACGCGGTTCCGTTGACCGTCGGCAGCTGCACGTCTACGAGCGACTGGCCGACCGGATGACGGCGTCTGTTGCTCTGACGGCGTTGTGCTTGTACGACTCGTGGCTGGATGACGACGTCCTGCGGCCGCTTGCCGTCCTGCATCCCGATCAGCACCACGGGGGACGGGTGCTGGGATGCCTCTGCGAGCGAGGACCGTGGCTGTCCCTGCGCGGGGAGGTGGACCTGAGCCTTGCCGACGCTGTGTTGCGCGCCCTCGTCGACGTGACACGGGATGCGCCCGGCGAGGTGGTGCTGGATCTGGCGGACCTCGAGTTCCTCGACGTGGCTGGTGCGCGCATGCTGGCCACGGCCGTCCGCCTGCTCGGGGAGGTGGGCGTCCACCTGCGGCTCGTCCGAGCTCGGCGGCCCGTCGGCCGATGCCTGCAGCTGTTCGACCTGGCCGATGGGCAGGCGGTCTGCACATGACTTCGATGCGTCCGACCGGCGAGTGGGACGGCACGACCTTCGCGCACGAGGCGTTCCTCTTCGCCACTGATCAGGAGGTCCTCGACCGGATCGTGCCCTTCACGGTGGAAGGGCTGTCCCGTGGGGAACCGGTCCTCGTCGTCGCCGGCAAGCGGGTCCGCAGGCTCCTGGCCGCGGAGCTGGGGCAGGACGTTCGCCGGCTGGCGACCTTCGCCGCCGCGGAGACCTGGTGGCGTGGTGGCCACGGGACGCTGCACGCCTACGACCGCGACCTACGGACCCTGCGGTCCGCTGCGCCGACCTGGCGGCTGGTCGCGGAGCCGGTGTGGCTGGCACGCGAAGACGGCCGGGAGTGGAGTCGCTTCGAGGCTGTCGCGAACCGGTGCTACGCCGCCATGCCGTACTACAGCCTCTGCCTGCACGACCGGCGGCGGCTCCCGACGTCGGTGCTCGACGCGGTGGTCCGCACGCACCCGCTCACCTGGAGCGGGCACGCACCGGTGGAGGCGGCCGCGTACGAGGACCCAACGCGGTTCCTCCGATCGGTGCAGCCGGAATGGGACGCGAGACCCGGGCACTCGGCCGTGTGGACCGTCACCGCACCGCAGGAGGCACGCCGGGCGTTGGCCGCGGCGGTGATCGACGGCTGGCGGGAGCGAGCCGACGACGTCGTCCTGGCGACGCACGAACTGCTCACCAACGCGCTCCGGGTCGCCCCGTTCGTCGAGGTGGCGTTCTGGACCGACCACGAGACCCTGGTCGTCGAGGTCGCCGACACCGGACCAGGGCTGCCCGATGAGACGCGCGGCTACGTCCCTCCCGCCGCCGATCTCGCGGGAGGCCGTGGAATGTGGCTCGCGTGGAGTCTCGCCGATGACGCCGCCGTTGCTTCCAGTCCCACGGGAACGGCCATCCGCCTGTACTTCCGTCGTTGAACCGCTGAGCACGTTCGCCTCCGTGGAGTTCCGGAGGTCGTGGCCGACGCGGCGGTCGAATCACGAGGCTGGCGCCGCGCGCGAGTACGCCCGGCGACGCGAGGCGGAGGCCGGCACCGGCGAGCCGTTTCCGGACGGCACGTTCACCAGCCGCCCGAACCAGGCGAGTCGGATGTTCGATGTCCGCCTCTCGGATGAGCGGTTCGCTGCAGTCCAAGAGATCGCCGAGAGCCAGCACCTCCTGATGTCCACGATGGCCCGAGCGTTGCTCCTGGACCGACCAGAGGAGGAACGCGGCGGGTCCAGACGAGCGCCGGTGGCCACGTGGGAAGACGCCGGTGTGCGTCACATGGTGTCCGAGGGGCGACACGCTGCACACGCACGCCTGGTCACCTGAAGCTGATCGCCTTGATCGACTGGGCGGACATCGCGAGGCGTTTCGAGCTCACCGGCGCCGGCATCGTGAACGGGACGCAGTTCTGTGCCGTCGAGGCGCTGGCCGACGGCTCACGGCACGTCCGGCTCGATGCCCTCGAGACGGCGATCTTCCGGGAGTACGTCAAGGAGGGGAGGTCGTGCAGTCGGGCGCGCCGCCGCGACGTCGGCCATCGAGGTCCGACGCGGTTGCTCGGCACCATGACGAGGTCCGGGGGTCGGCAGGGGACACCTACCCGCGACCGGCGAGCGGCTCGCTGTGCATCGGCGCCGCCCCTCACTGCTCGAGGAGGACGGTCCGCGCAGTCACGCGACGGTGGTCCGAGGGACACGAGTCCGGACGCCATCCGCCTGCCCCTGCAACGACCCTCGGTCCTGCCTGCCGGCAGGCCAACTCGTCTAGCCTCGCGGTATGCAGCTCGCGGCTGCTTCAGCGCAGACTCAGCCGTGGTGGGGGATTCCGGTCTTCACCATCAGCGGGATCGTCCTCGGTGCGCTCATCACTCAGGGCTTTACCGTCTACGTCAACAGAAAGAATGCGCTCGCAGATCGCACAACGGCCGATCAACGCCTGAGCCGGGAGACGCTGGTCGACATGATCACCGCGGCACATGCGTTCATCGGGTCGGGAACTGGGACCAGACAAGAGGAGGACTCGGCGTTCCGCGGCAGTTCCGTCTTGGCGCGGATGGTCCTCGACGACACGGTCCTGGCGGAGGTGGACGACTTCTATTGGGCGGTTGTGCACTTCATGGACACCATCGACAGGCCAGACGTGGGCTCCGCCGTCAAGAAGGAGTTGAACATCCGAGCCGCTGCGGCGGAATCTGCGCTGATCCAGGCCGCTCGCCGGGCGCCGGATGTCTTCGGGCTGCCCGACCTCACGCGTGCGTCAGGCGAACGCTCGATCAACCCCTCCTGAGGTGGCGTGGTCTGGCAGTTGTCGGCCCACGACAAGCCGATCCTTGCAACGACGGAGGCCTGCGCAGGCCTACCACGCTTCCCTGCCCCCCGGGGCTTCGCTCAGCCCAGGCCCAGCGAGGGTCCGGGCGAGTCCATGGCCATCGTGCTTTCGGGCTGGTCGGTCGTCGACCGTCCAGGTGCGCTGGTCAGGCGTCACGTCGCGACCGCAACCAGGCCTGCACCGACAGGGCGGCCGGCAGCTGCGGCGGGTCGATGAGGAGCGCGACGGGATCCAGGTGCGCCGCAGCCGCAGCCGCAGCCGAGCGCACGGGCGGCCGACCGGCGTCCGTCGCTGGGCCACCTGCTGGGACGAACCTCAACCAGCCGGGATCGGCTCCGTGCGGCTCGATGAGGACGACGTCTCGGATGAGGTGCGTCGGGAGCCTGCCGCCCCCCGCGGAGTTGTGCACCACGACGTCGCCGTCCTCGAGCCGCACCGCGCCGTCCACGGAGCGCACCAGCGGCACGGGCTCGGGCGACGGGTCCCGGCCGCCGCGCCCGAACACGCCCGCGAGCGGCGGCTTGCCGACCGGATGGGCGAGGTCCACCCAGAAGACCTGATCCGCGCTGCGCGCGAACAGGGAATCCCGCGGGGGGCCGAGGGCGAAACGGTGCCCACAGCCGGTACACGACTCATCACTGGGAACGCGGACGTCGGACAGGCACCTGGGGCACACGGGGACAGGGGCGGAGACCGCGACGGGTTCGGCACACGCCGGGCATGAACTCGGCGCACCGGACCTGCCCAGCATCAGCGACTTGACGACCAGAGCCAGCGGTGCCGGGTTCTGGCTGACCACCGACAGCACGCCGGCGGACGCCGCGGAGGTGAGCAACGTTCGTCGGCGCTGGAGGTCCTGCTGCCGACGGCGGGCGTCACGGTCGTCCGGCCTGGTGTGCCCGCAGGAGACGCAGATGAGCTTGCGGCGGGATTCCGCCGCTCTACCGGCGACGAACAGCGCGGCCACCGTGTCGAGCACGTCCCGCTCTGCCGGGGACACCGTCAGAAGACGCGCTCCACGGGCAGGCACGAGCAGGTGGGCCGCAAGACGTCGGGCCAAGGGCATCAGGACGTCGGTGAGCGGCTGGGGCTGGTCAACCGGGGGCAGCGTCGTCAGGAGCAAGGCGACCTGCAGCAGCTCCGCCTGGTCGGCAAGGGACAGCAGGCCGGCCTCGTCGCCGTGCAGCAGGACGACCGGCTCCTGTGGGTCAGCGGTGTCGACGGCGATCGCGAGTTCCCTCTTGCCCAGTTGCGCCGGCGGCGTTGCGGGCAGCCAGGAGACCGGGGGGCCGAGAACGGAGATCCGGCAGGTCAGACACTTGCCGAGGACGGTCTCACGCTGCGGCGTGCCGTCGCGCGGGCATGCGGGATCGGAGCCCTGGACCCGCTCCAGTCCGCCGCAGGCCGGGCACGGCACCGCGTCGCGGACCACGCCGGCCAGGACGTCGGACGCCCTTTGCACGAGACCGCGGATCCTCACCGCCGCCTCGGTCGCGCCGGCCGCGAGGAGCTGATCCCGCCGGCTGATGGGCTGCGAGCCGTGGGCGCCCTGATGGGGGCCGTCGGTGCACGCCTGCGGAGCTGCGGTGGAACGACCGCAGGTGCGGCACCGCCAGGTGGTTGCGTGCGCGAGCTCCCGTCGCGCACGGGTCTGCGTCAGGGACATCTCGAATGCCTGCTGCTCGGCGGGGAAGACCGCCACCCTGACGGCTGACCGCGTCCTGCCCAGGTCGCCTCGCAGCCGGGCCGACAGAACCCGGAGCCGACCGGCCACGGCCGGCGCCACGGCATCGGAGGCTGCCAACCGGCGGGAGACGTCCAGCCAGGAGTCGAGTTCGGACGGTGCCATCGCGTAGGTCCCGGCGATCGTGTCCACGAGCACCGGCGCCCTGGAGTCGGAGGTGGCTGGTCCACGTCCTCCGCGCGCGGTCGGATGCGCCTGGTCGTGCCCCTCGGACGCGGCGGAACCCCGCCCGCTCCGGTCAGACGGCCGCATGAGAGGCCACCCCCTCCTGCCCGGACTCCCGGGGCGATCACGTGGCCGGGGCGCGGCCGCGGGCTGGGCTGTTCAGAAGCAGGTCAGCTCACGAGCATGGTCCCGGCCGATGTGTGGTCGACGTGTTGGTGACGGCGGCCGTCACCAGGCATCGGAGATCCACCCGCGGACGCCGTGGATCGCTCGGCCGACACCCCCGAGGAGAGACCCGTCCCCGTCGTCGATCGGGGTGGTCGCATCGGAACTGCTGGGTGCGGCGACCGCACTCGTCTCCGCACCGTCCCCCGGGGCAGCACTGGGCTCCGTCCCCTCGCCCGTCGTGTCGCCGTCCTCCTGGGACCCGAGCGCCGCCTGCAACTGCTCGCCGTACTCACGGACTTCCAACTGGCGCTTGTGCGTGGCCATCGGATGGAGGAAGTCCGCTACCTCGTCGAACCCGGCCTTCTGAGCAATCCGGTGGGCCGGACCGATGGCCGACAGGGCGTGCGCTCCCAGGCTCGACAGCATGGTGCTCATGGTCCTCTCTTCCGACCTCCGCGATGGCTCTTCGATCGCGGTCCTCACAACGGTCGAGCCGCTTCTCGGCCCCATCGCTGACCGCCTGCGTCCGCGTAACGGCTGACCGGGATCGGGCCCGCCGTGATGCCGGCGGGCCATGAGATCCGGTAGCACCGTGGTGCCGGTCAGCCAGCGACTGCGTCACTCGCAAGCGCGGCACCCGTGCACGCCCCGACATCGCGCGCAGCGCCGAGTGGCTGGCCGACGCGGCTGCCCGCCAGCCGCGCAACGCCGTGGGGGAGGCGCTGTCACGGTCGTCTCCGAACGCTGGGCCACGCCGGCGCGAGCATCACCCTCTGCGACCACCAGCACGTGCACCCCGCATGTGGCCGCCCCGTTCGCGGCGCTGCTCGAGGCTGGCGACAACGCGGGCCGTGACGTGTCAAGAGCGGTGTCACGAGGCACTTCCAGCCCCTGACATGGCACTACCCTGGGATCCTGACCTGCAAGAACACCGGGGACCGTGTCCGAGGGGCGACACGCTACACACGCACACGTTGGCTGCGTCCCACCGCAACCAAGCGGGGATGGCGCGGGGCGCGGCCGATGACGCTCAGGGGACGGTGACGACGACCTTGGCAGAGGCGTGTTCGGTCTCCAGGTAGCGGATCGCGATCGGCACCTCGGCCAGCGAGTAGGCGCGGTCGATCACCGGGCGGACTCGTCCGGACTCAGCCAGCTGAGCCAACGCGGTCAGTCGCTCCGCGGTCGGCGTCGCAGTGAACGGCGCGATCCGCTGACGGACCACGCGGCCGACCAGCCCGCCGCGGACGATCAGGGCCATCGGCCCGATCAGGCTGCCGCCGTCAAACACCCCTCCGCCGGACAGCACCAGGGTTCCCCGCTCGGTCAGGACCCCGCGCAACTCACGGAGGCTACGGTTGCCCACCAGATCGAGCACGACGTCGAAGCGTTCACCGGCGGCGAGGGCGTCCTCGGTCGTGTAGTCGACGACGGCGTCTGCGCCGAGCGAGCGCATCAGATCCAGGTTCCGGGTACTGCAGACGGCCGTGACGTGTGTGCCGAGGGCCTTGCCGATCTGGACGGCGAAGGTGCCGACCCCACCCGAGGCGCCGTTGACCAGCAGCCGCTGGCCGGGCTGCACGCGCGCGACATCGCGGAGCGCCTGCAGCGCGGTGCAGCCGGCCAGTGGCAGGGCTGCCGCCTCCTCGAACGTCAGACCGTCGGGCTTGGGCGCGACCTGGCCGGCCGGTGCACGGACGTACTCGGCGAAGGCGCCATCGGTCATGCCCGTCTCGCCGTACACCTCGTCGCCGGGCAGCATGTGGCTCACTCCGGTGCCGACCTCGGCGACCTCGCCGGCGAAGTCGCGGCCGCGGACGGGGGCCTTCGGGCGGCGCAGACCGAGCTGCAGCCGGGCGAGCTTGGGGTCGCCGCGCATGACGTGCCAGTCAGCCGCGTTGACCGAAGCGGCGCGGACCCGAACGAGCACGTGCCCCGGGCCGGCGTCCGGCCGGTCGACGTCCTCGAGGCGCAAGGTGTCGGGGGATCCGTACTCGCGCTGGACGATCGCCTTCATCGCTGCCCCCTCGGATGCCCACCGATCCCTGGTCGGGAGGCTAGGGGAGAAATGAGAGCCCCCACAGCCCAGAGGCCGTGGGGCTTCGACTCGGTGTCCGAAGGGCGACACGGTACTTCTGCACACGCCTGTCACCCGGCTGAGCAGCTGCCCGGACGAGGGACGTACTACGGGAGGGGCTCCTGAGTGCAGCCCGATCGCGGGGCCGAACCGAGTGCATGCAGCTGCCACCCTGGCGCGGCCCGTAAGTTTCGATCATGCAGTCAACCGAGGCATCCCCGTTGCACGGTGACCTGAGCCTCGCCGACCTGCTGAACGTGGCGGGCATCGCGACGGACGACGTGCTCCTCGTCCGGCATACCTACAGCGCCGACGGCCTCGCCGGCCCGCACGACGCTACGGTCGAGAACGTCCTCAACTACTCCCGAGCCCAGTCGATCCGGCAGAGCAAGATCCCGAGGGATCCACCTGCCTTGTGGCTCAACTTCGTGGCGGATGGCAAGCGACGCTCCCGGTTCCTCGCTGCCTACGAGAACAGGGGTGAAGTTCTGGCTGAGCGGACCGACGTCCTGCGGTACTTCGATCTCCACGAATCCGACGTTCTCGTCTCGCTTCGGGACCGGCTCGTCATCGAGTGGTCGAACGACACGATCAACTGGGCCAAGGCAGGCGGGAAGGCCGGGCAGATGCCGGTGGTCGAGATCGCCGACCCTGCCCGCGTGCCGTTCCCGGGCTTCGACAACGTCCTCATCACGCACGACGAGCTGCTGGCAGTGGTCGAAGACTCGCGATACGCGGAGTGGAGGACAGCGCTGGCCGCCGTCCAGGGCGTCTACCTCGTCGCAGACACCAGCAGCGGCGAGCTGTACGTCGGGAAAGCGGACGGCACGGAGCGCCTTCTGGGTCGGTGGAGTGCCTACGCCCGCGACGGCCACGGCGGCAACGTCGCGCTTCGCGAACTTGCAGAGATCGACGTGACTCACCGTCGGCACTTCATCTTCAGCATCTTGCGTGTGTTCGGCCCGATCGCGACTACCGCTGAGGTCGATGCGGCGGAAGCCCATTACAAGCGGGCGCTCCTCTCCCGGCAGCACGGCCTCAACCGGAACTAGCGGCGGCATCGCGACCATGCCGGCTACGTTGGCCGGAAGTACATTGGGGAGCAGAAGTGCCTTGGATGGAGCTGCTAGAGGCGGTCCTCCCTCGTCCGCCGGGCCCGCGCAGTGCATGCTCCGCCCCAGTGCCCCCCAGCTTGGAACACGTCACGCCCGAAAGTTGGGGGACTCCTGCACGGAGTGGTGACAGGTTGGGTCGAGACTGCCGCAGGACCACCGGCGGCACCGCCGATGAGGGGACAGCTGACCTGCCGTCACCGACCCCCTGGTCGGCTGACGTAGTCCTACAGCCATCCAGCGGACATGCCGATGCCAGAAGCGGACGAACCCCCATCAGCCAGTGAGGCCGTGGGGGTTCAACTCGGTGTCCGAGGGGCGACACGGTACTTCCGCACACGCATGAGCGTCTTGGAGCCTCCGGGACGTGACCCGGCCGCAGCGAGGACGAGTTCAACCCCTGGTCGCTGCCACGGACATCCCTGAGGCGCCGTGGCGGGCCGTGGAAGCCGAGGTCACGAAGCGGGCCCGGCTCAACGTGATCAACCACCTGCTCACCCAGGTGCCGTACGAGGACCTGACGCCCGAGCCGCCCGTGCTGCCACCCCGGCCACCGGTGCGTGACGACCACGTCCGGCCGCCCACGGGGAGTCAGGACGTCGTGCCCGACGTCGTCCCCGGCTGACCTGCTGCCTCGCCGGCGATCCGCAGGCCGCGCCCGTTCAGGATCCCGGCTCGACGAGCCCGGCCTCGTAGGCGAACACCACCACCTGGGCGCGGTCGCGCAGGCCGAGCTTGGTGAGCACGCTCGACACGTGCGACTTGACCGTCGCCGCGCCGATGTACAGCTCGCGCGCGATCTCGGCATTGCTCCGCCCCCGCGCGACGGCGGTGACGACGTCGCGCTCCCGGGCGGTCAGCCTCTCCAGCCGTCCGGCGAGGGCGGTGTCGGGCGCGCGCTGCTCCGCGAAGCGCCCGATCAGCCGCCGGGTGATCGACGGCGCGAGCAGTGCGCCGCCATCGGCCACCGTGCGGACGGCGACGACCAGCTGCTCGGGCGGCAGGTCCTTGAGGACGAAGCCGCTGGCTCCCGCGCGCAGCGCCCGGTAGACGTACTCGTCCGGCTCGAACGTCGTGAGGATGAGCACCCGCACCGCGTCGCCGAGCTCGGCGACGATGCGCACCGTGGCCTCCAGGCCGTCCATCTCCGGCATGCGGATGTCCATCAGCACGACGTCGGGCCGATGCCGGCGGGTGACCTCGATCGCCTCGACGCCGGTGCCGGCCTCCGCGACGACCTCGATGTCCGGCTGGTGGTTCAGCACCATCGCGAAGGCGCCGCGCACGAGCGCCTGGTCGTCGACGACGGCCACCCGGACCGTCATGACGCGCCGCCGTCGAGCGGCAGGCGGGCCCGCGCGGCGAACCCGCCGTCCGGACGCGGGCCGACGTCGAGGGCGCCGCCGAGCAGCTGCGCGCGCTCGCGCATGCCGACGATGCCGTGCCCGGCGCCGGGCAGCGACGTCGCCCCGCTGCCGTCGTCGCGCACCTCGACGACGAGGTCCCGTCCCTCCGTCGTGAGCCGGACGTCGGTGCGCGCGCCGGGTCCCGCGTGCTTCACCACGTTCGTCAGGCTCTCCTGCACGATCCGGTAGGCCGACAGCTCCACCCGCGCGGGCAGCCCCCGGGTCACGCCGTCGATCCGCAGGTCGACGTCCAGGCCCGCCTCGCGCATCCGCGCCACCAGCGCGGGGAGGTCGGCCAGACCCGGCTGCGGCTCGGTGTCCGCCGATCCGGCCGAGGGGCGCAGCACGCCGAGCAGGTGACGCAGCTCGTCCAGCGCCTGCCGGCCGGCCTCCTCGACCGCGCCCATGGCGCGCGCCGCTGCCTCGGGGTCGCTCGACGCGACGGTCTTCGCCGCGCCCGCCTGGACCGTCATCAGGCTCACCCGGTGCGCGACGACGTCGTGCAGCTCGCGGGCGATGCGGGCGCGCTCGTCCGCGACGATCCGCTGCTCCCGCTCCTGGAGCTCGCGCACGCGTGCCGCGGCTCGCTGGGCGCGCGTCCGCAGCCGGCGCCCGACGTCCCAGACGGCGACGAAGACGACGACGCCGAAGGCCACCCCACCCCAGGGCTCGTCCGCGGTGATGCCGTCCAGCACGAGCACGACGAGCGCGGCGTCGACGCCGACGTGCCCCCACCGGTCGGCCGTCCCGTACCGACCGAGGGCGTAGACGGCGAAGAGCGCCTGCCCGCCGACGACGGAGAAGTCGCTCCCCAGCAGCAGCGCCCAGGCGGCCAGCACGACCGCGAGCACGGCCGCCGGTGCGCGCCGGCGCCAGTAGAGCGCGGCGCTGGCCACCGCGACCAGCAGCAGCGCCCAGATCGGGACGTCGACGGCCGCGCGCCACCGCAGCGCATCGCCGGGGCCCTCCCTGATCGAAACCGCGAGCGCGAACAGCACCGCGGCGAGGGCGGCGTCGGCCGCCCTCGGCCATCGGGTGAACGGGCCGGGTCGCATGCGAGGAACGTAGGCGCGCCCAGCTCCGCTGTCGCCGGTCCGGCGGGGGACGCCGGTCCCCACCTCCAGGGGGAGACCGCGGCCGCTCGGACCCGTCCCGCGCCGGGCGACAGCCCCCGGGCCGGCGCGAACAGTCCGAGGTGCCGCATTCCCACCACCCCCTGGAGCGACCATGAACCGCTGGATCCGACGGATCGGCACCGCGAGCGCCCGCCGCCCCGGGCGGACGATCGGCGTCTGGGCCCTCCTCGCCGCGCTCGTCGTCGTGCTCTCCAGCACGCTGGGCGGCGCGTACCTCGACGACTTCACCGCACCGGGCAGCGACAGCGCCGCCGCGACCGAGCTGCTCGAGCAGCGGTTCCCCGAGGCGACGGGCGGCAACGCCGTCGCCGTCTTCGCGGCGCCCGAGGGCGAGCGGCTCGACGCCTACCGGGACGACCTCGAGTCGACGCTCGTCCGGCTGCGCGCGACGGAACGCGTCACGGCGGTGAGCGAGCCCTTCGCCAGCGGCGCCATCTCGACCGACGGGCGGATCGGGTTCGCCGACATCGTCCTGGACGCGCCGTCCGGGGAGCTCGGCCCCCAGCCCGCCGAGGCGCTCGCCGCGGCCCTCGCCCCGGCGCGCGACGCCGGGCTCACCGCCGAGGTCGGTGGGGAGGCCGTGTTCCTGAACTCCGAGCCCGAGCCGTCGGGCGCGGAGGCCGTCGGCGTCGTCGTGGCGCTCGTCGTGCTCGTCGTGGCGTTCGGCACCGTCGTCGCCGCACTGGTGCCGATCGCGCTGGCGCTGGTCGCGGTGGCGGCCGGGCTCGGCGGCATCACGCTGCTCGCCGCGGTCATGGACGTCTCCACCTCCGCGCCCGTGATCGCCGGGATGGTCGGGCTCGGCGTCGGCATCGACTACGCGCTGTTCGTCGTGTCCCGCTACCGCGAGAACCGCGCTGCGGGCCAGGAGAACGCGACGGCGCTCTCCGCCGCGATGGGCACCTCCGGCACCGCGGTGTTCTTCGCCGGCGCCACGGTGGTGCTCGCCATGGCCGCCCTCGTGCTCACCGGCACGGGCGTGCTCGCATCGATCGGCCTGGCGACGTCGCTCGTCGTGCTGTTCGCCGTGGCGACGGCGCTCTCCCTGCTGCCCGCGCTGCTGTCGCTGCTCGGTGACCGCATCGACGCCGGACGCGTCGTCGGCCGGCGCCGTGCCGCGCGTCCCGTCGAGGCGAGTGCCTGGTGGCGCCTGTCCCACCGCATCTCGGCGCGGCCCTGGCCGTACCTGGTCGTCGCGTCGGTGCTGCTCCTGACGCTGGCCGCGCCGGCGCTGTCGATGAGGACCGGCTTCCCCGACGCCGGCGACGAGCCGGTCAGCACCACGCACCGGCAGGCGCACGACCTGCTCGCCGAGGGGTTCGGTCCCGGCATCAACGCGCCGCTGCTCGTCGTCGCCGACCTCTCGGGTCCTGGTCTGTCCGCGGACGACGTCCCGCTGCTCGCCGAGCGGATCGGCGACGACCCGGGCATCGGCTCGGTCGCCGAGGCGACGTTCTCGACCGACGGCGCCACGGCCGTGCTCGCGGCGCTGCCGACCACCGCGCCGGCCGACCCGGCCACGGCGGCGACGCTCGAGCGGATCCGCGACGCTGCGCCGGACGGCGTCCACGTGACCGGGCAGGCCGCCCTCGCGATCGACCTGACCACCTCGCTCAACTCGACCCTGCCGCTGCTCCTGGGATCGGTGCTGGCCGCCTCGTTCGTGCTCCTGGTCGTGGTGTTCCGCTCCGTCACCGTGGCGCTCAAGGCCGTCGTCATGAACCTCTTGTCGATCGGCGCGGCCTACGGCGTCGTCGTGGCGGTCTTCCAGTGGGGCTGGCTCGGCGGGCTGATCGGGCTCGAGGGCACCCACCTCATCGCCTCGCCGCTGCCGGCCATCTTCTTCGCGGTGCTGTTCGGCCTGTCAATGGACTACGAGGTCTTCCTCGTCTCGCGCGTCCGCGAGGCCTACGACGCCAGCGGCGACACGGTCGAGGCGGTCGCGCGCGGGCTGGCGTCCAGCGCCCGCGTGATCACCTGCGGCGCGCTGATCATGACGGCGGTGTTCCTGTCCTTCGTCGCGAACCCGAACCCGTTCGTCAAGATGATCGGCCTGGGGCTCGCCGTCGCGATCGCGCTCGACGCGACGCTGGTGCGCATGGTGCTCGTGCCGGCGACGATGGCGCTGCTGGGCAGGGCCAACTGGTGGCTGCCGGCCTGGCTCGACAGGCTGCTGCCCGTGGTCCGGGTGGAGGGCGACGTCGAGGCCGCTCCCGCGGCTCCCGCGCGGGTGACGGTGCCGATCGGCTGAACCGGCTCGACACGCGCGCCGACAACGGGCCGTTCCCCGAGCGGTAGCCAGGGCCCCCGGGAGCGGCCCAGGTACGCGACAGAGCCCCCATGGTCGGTGACCGTGGGGGCTCTGGTGTCTGTGTCCGAGGGGGGACTTGAACTCACGTAAGTCGACCTGCATCGAGCAGCATCACAAGGCGCTGAGCTGCACGTTCGGCGATCAGATGATCTTGGCGGGCGGCGGAAACACCTCTAGATACCCCCGGATACCGGGCGCGCAGTATCAGGATCGGTATCACGAGATGGAGGGGAACATGCCGGATGTTCCGGTCCCATGTCGATGAGCTGAGCCCCGAGACGGACGACGTACGCGGGCTGACTCGAGTCGCCGGCGGGCTCAGGCGACGGTGGGGGAGTCCTGCGGTGCTCCGCTGCTGGAGTCGATGACGCCGAGACGCGCGAGCAACGGGAGGCGGGGGATGAGAAGCCGTCGGCCCACCCGGAGGACTGGCAGCTCGCCACACTGCACCGCACGTGACACGGTTCGGGCATCGACACCGAGCACGGCTGCTGCGTCGGCGATGGTGATGACGGCGGACCGGCAGGCCCTGAGCTCTTCGAGGTCCATACGGCTCTCATCCTCCGCGCGTCGTCGTGGGCCCACGGCGATCGCCACCGTGCTGCGCCGAAGCTGGGCCTCAGTGGGAGAGGCGTCGGTTGCAGACCGGTCACTGACAGGTAGGCGGCGCACGTTGCCGCCGTGCCCGCGCGCCGGCGGGATGACGTCGCCATGAGTGATCAGCAAGAACGAGCGACGTGGCATGGGAACAGGGCTCGCTCTGGGCGCCCCGCGGCGGACAGGTCACCCCTGGCTGGGCCACCGGCCCCTGTGTGGGGGCACGGGACGATGGAATGCCCGGACCCAGGGACGTCGGCGGTAGGCATCGACGACGGCGTCGATCGCCACGGCCAGGTCGTTGAGATCTCGGTCGTAGATGCGGCCGTCGTCGATCTGGCAGGCAAGCTCATGGAGAAGTCGTGGCCAGTCTTTGCGTGTCGGCTGTATCGGCACCGGGACCTTGACGGTGCGCTCGACGAGGTGGGTCGCTGACAGGCCCGAGGCGGCCGCGCGGGACTGCTCCCACGCCCGCTGGCGACAGGAGGGAGAACACCACTTCGGGATGCGGCCCCGGTCCTTCACCGCGATGGGGCCGCCACACCAGCCGCACGTGCGCGTTTCGAGACGTCGGAGCCGGCTTTCCGCTGGCCCATCTGAGGCGAGCCAGTCGGTCGATTCTTCACCTGGATGGTGTGTGCCCGACCTTGAGCGATCGACGGCGGGAATCGCCGACCTGGACGGCTTGGACCGGCGTCGTCGCGGCATGCAGGAACCAGGCGCGCTTCCGTCGTCGTCGGTGTCGCCCAGTCGTCACGACGTAAAGAGAATCCAGAGTGAGCTCCTATGTGTCAACGCTGGTCGGGCGTAGCGTCCGGTTCGGCGGTGGGTGCGGTGGACTGGCCGTAGCGAAGATCAGGTTCGGGACTGCAAGCCTGTCGCGCAGCTGGCTTCGGCCGTAGAGACGCGTCCCGTTTGCCGCTGCCGCACTCACCGTCCCGGTGCGGCGGCGCCGGCCAGCTCCGGTAGCGGGTGAGCCGCGAGGTCGTCCTGCAGGGTCTTGTAGACGACGTCGGAGAGTCGTCGTTTGAGGCAGCGCAGGGCTTCCCGGCTGGTCTTCCCTTCGGCGCGTTTGCGCAGGTAGTAGGCCCGGCCCTCGGTGTCGGCGCGGATCTGGGTGATCGCGATCGTGTAGAGCACCCGGTTCAAGGTTCGGTTGCCTGAGCGGTTGAGCCGGTGCCGGGTGGTGCGCCCGGAGGAGGCCGGGATGGGGGCGGTGCCGTTGGCGGCGGCGAAGGCGTGCCGGGAGCGGTAGCGGCGGATGTCGGCGACCTCGCCGAGGATGGTGGCCGCGCCCACCGGGCCGACGCCGTAGAGGTCGGTCAGCCCGGTCTCGACCTCGGCGATCGCGGTGGCGATCAGCCCGGTGAGGTCCCGGATCTCGGCGGTGAGCTGGGCCAGGCGGATCAGCCGGCGGCGGGTCAGCTGCGCCCGCACGCTGGTGTCGCCGTCGAGCAGGTCTTGCGCGGCGGTGAGGAACGTCGGGGCGGTCAGCCGGGGGATGGTGGCCTGGTAGCCGGGCAGCAGGCCGTGCAGCTCGGAGTGGGTGCGGTTGGCCAGCGCGGTGCGCTCGGCCACCAGCTGGGCGCGGTAGTCCGCCAGCGCCCGCAGGTCCGCGGCCACGCCGATGGCCAACCGGACCGCCGGCAGCCCGGCCTCGCGGGCGGTGATCCGGGCGATGGCGACCGCATCGACCGGGTCGGTTTTGCCCTGCCCGGGCCGGCCCGAGCGTTCCCGGCTGGTCAGGCTCGGTGGTACTTCCACCACCTCCAGCCCGCCGGTGAGCACGAGGCGGACCGCGGCACCGCGGCCGTAGTTGCCCGAGCCCTCGATGCCCACCCGGGTCACCGTGTGCTCCTCCAGCAGCAGTTCCAGAGCGTCGAAGCCGGCCTCGGTGTTGGCCAGCTCAGTGACCACCGCCGGGCGGCCGGTGTCATCGATGACCGCGACGGCGAGGGTGTCTTTGTGGGTGTCGATCCCGGCGAGCATGCGTCTCCATCCCGGTCCAGCGAGCTGGCGAACCGCCGGTGCCCGGGCGCAGCGCATGCATCTGCGGGCCGCCGTGAGCCCATGCTCCTATCAAGCGTCAGCCGCCCGGACCTCGGCGAACGTCACCGGCGGGCACTCACTACGAAGGCCACGACAGAACACGGCGGGCAGCAAAAGGTCGAGCCTCGCCGGTGACGCCCGCGAGCACCCCGCCTCGGTGACGGAGCCCGTCTATTACCGCAGATGCATGAGGTGTGTCAGTCATGATCTTGTCTGATGACGGCGCGGGCGGGGAGGGGAGTCGATGCCTCGCCAGGCCGGGCCAAGTCTCGGCGGCATCCAGGCGCTGCCTCTATGGACAACTGAGCACCCACCTGCCATCTGACGGGGCTCGTGCGCAGCTCCACATGTCAACTCGTGAAGATCGACGAGTTGTACTCGAACCCAGGCGTCACCTCGACGACCAGGTCCCCAGGGTCCGTCGCGGTGAATGCGACCTCGAAGGTGACCGATCGGCCCGGCAGCAGAGTTGTAGAAGGCGCACCCGCTATCCCGTTGGCGCTGTCGTAGATTTGCTCTTCCGGAGAAGTGCCGGATTGCACCGAGGCCGAGAAGATCGCCGGGTCGTAGTTCGCGGAGGTGCCGTTGGTGATCGTGATCGACAGAGTCACTGCGGCCTTGCCAGGGGTGTTGCCAGCGGCGCTGTCGGAGGGCTGAAAGTCCTCTGGCGGGGCGACGGCGACCTCTAAGCCGTCGGTGTACGTGAAGGTTTGGCCGAACTTGCCAACACTCGACGCGCTGGAGGCTGCTGCCTCGGCGGTCGCCCGTGCCTGGGATGCGGCAGCTTGATCTTCGGCGGCCTGGCTGGCTGCGCTCGCCACGGTGTCCCCGGGGGTGTACGGGGCGAGGCTTGTCGCTGAAGCCTCGGCGCCTGAATCGGACCCGGTGCAGCCGGTCAAGGCAAGCAGACCGGCAGCGGTCAGGACGAGTGCTGTGCGCTTCATGTCATTCCCTCGTGCGGTAGTGGCCGCCGGAAGATGGCGGCCGGCTCGTCCGATCACGCCTAACTCGCCAAACTTCACCGAGCGTTGGACACCATTCCAGGGCCGTGCCCAACGGTCGGGTTGGCGCGAACGGCATCCAGTTCGGCTTGCAGATGTAGAGGCGCTCGGCCCGGACCTGTATGCGGTGTCGGGTTAGAGCGATGCCGCCACAGCCGCCTAGTGCCCGGCTTGACCCTGAGGTAGGCAGCCGCCGCGACGGGCCCGAGTAGGACTGGGGCTGCGGAAGTCGTCCCTAAACGGTCCACCTGGGACACCGCCCTAGCTGACGGCGATGAGGAATGGTGGATCCCTTTGCCGATGCATCCTCTTCCACCATCGGCGCGCCTACAAAGCAGAAGCGGGCTCAGGACTGGGGTTGGCTGCCGGTGCAACTGGAGCGGTGACCACCCCATCCGGCGTGGTGGGCCGCATGGACGTCGCGATGTGCAGGGCCAGTCCAAGGACGACCAGTACGGCAAGCGCAGGCAGCCGCTCGTCCGTCACGGAGTCGTTCTGCTGCTGGGCAATGACGGTCAGCAGGTCCTTCGCCACCCAGCCGTTGACCACCTGTTGCTGTGGCGCACCCTCAGTGCGCGCCTCGTTCAGTTCGTAATCGGACAGCGCGCTCGCAATGTCCGAGGATCGATCGCTGGACTCGTCAGGTGCCATTGCGAACCAGATGACGACGGCGGCGAGCGCAAGCACGATGGCGCCAACTCGACGGACAAGGGGCACAGTCGCTCCTCATGAACGGGACGCACTCGACGCCCGATGCGTTACGTGGTCGTTCCGGTTATCGACCGCTCCGCGCCGCACTCGCGTCGAGCCGAGTTAAATCGGTCACCGTGGTGAGCCTGACCTTCGCGCGTCCTCGAGTGATGACTCGACGGTCAGTGCAACGGCCGAGGTACCGCTCCGCGTGGTGCCGCGACCGGTGTACTGGAGCGGCCCACTCAGGGGCAGGTGGCGGCAGGTGCGCAAAGTCAAGGCCAGCCTCCGTGGGTGGCCGCGGGCCTCCGCGTGATGCCCTCGATCTCGACGTGGCTCAGCCGGGGCCGACGGTGTCGGCAGCCCCGAGGAACCAGCCGATCCTGGCGCGGTGGACAAGGTCGACGGTGAGCTCGACGACCCATCTGGCTGGGCCGGTGGTGGCCAACTGCTCGTCCTCGGGGAAGGTCCGCGGCATCCCCAGCAGGCCCAGTGGCCAGGCGATGCAGAGCAATGCGGCGTCCCGCGGATCCCGCAAGCTTGCGACCCGTTGTGGCAGCTCCTCATCCCGCGCGGTGCGCTCACTCCGGTGGTCGACGTAGGGCTGTCGCCCCACCCAGCGGCGGGGGCGTTCAGTCCAGCTACCGAGACGGAGGTGCTCATCACGCAGGTCGTACTGGTCTACGCCAGGACGCACGAGTGCGTCCCGCAGCGTCCCGCCGGCCCCGACCCAGTCCGTCACCCAGCGATCGGCCGGCGCAAAGTGTGTCGGGCTCGCATCTAGCTCAACCGAGTCAGCCACATCGGTCAATCTGTCCCGTAGGACCATCTCGACAGCGATCGCCCCTCGTACTGCGATCGGGGTAACCAGGTCATCGGTGAGGCGTCCTCGAGGGTCAAGGGCCAAGCCGGCCAAACGCATCGCTACTGACTCGGTCCAATCAACCACGAGCACATGATCACCCAACCAGGAACGACCCGGGTTGTGAGAGCGAACTGCTGTAGCGCACCGCCCGTTGCCGAGCAGCGCGGCGGCCCCTGCCCCTGCACCCCTGCGGGCGACTGGCGCGGCTGTCTCTGAGCGGCCCACTTTGGGGGCACCCTCACGGGGCTGTAGTCAGACGTTGATGAGGCTGTGCCGGAGGGTCGTGAGCAGTCCGACGTGATGGGTCAGCAGTTGGGGCCGGTGGCCATCCGGGCGGAACGCGGCGAGGTAGCCGGCTGCGGTCCAGATGTCATCGCCGTCATCGGTGGCCAGAAGTGCTTGCCGGATCGCTGGATCGGCAGCAAGGCGTCGCACCCGCGGGTCGTCTGCGTTGGCGAGCACTCGCCAGCGAGCGTCAAAGAGCTCATCGCCGGTGGGCACCTGGATCAGCAGGTCGGGGTTGTGCGACCAGAGCCGGGCGGGCGTCCAGCGGATCCTCGGCAGCTCGTCCGGTATGCCGATCGCGGTGACGGCCCACTCGGCGATCCACCCGGTGGAGGCATTGACGGCGATGTCGAAGGCCAGTGCGTCGGTGTCGCCGATGTGCCCGGCCATGACGTTGCGTGGATGGTGGTCGCGGTCGATCCGCCGGGCCGGGGCGCTGCGCACCAGCTCCGCGGCGTCGCTCATTCGGGGGTCAGCCTGGTCGAGTGACTGCCAGCCTTGGTCGCGGGCCCAGGCGGCAGCGCCACCGCGATCGGCCTGACTGGCGAATGCGTTGTCGCCGGGTCCTCGGCTGTGCCCTCGGCTCAACCCGGAACCGTTTGTACCCGGGCCGCCGAACGCACGCTGCGGCTGACCGAAGTGCGGGTGCTCCGGCTCCACGGGGGTCCCACTCACCGAAGCCGCCGGCTCTGCAGTCGCTTTGCGTAGACGCGGAGCACGACGGCGGTGGCCGCCCACACGATGAAGAAGACCACTGCCGTTGACCAGCCGGCCATAAAGTATCCGAGCAGCCCGATCGCGGCAGCGATCGCCAGCGACTTGAGTGCCCAGCTAGCTGTCGTGCCGCTGCCGTACCGGCCTATGACCTGGTTCTCGCTGTGGCGGCGGGCGTTGACCGCCGCCGCCTCGTACCGAGCCTTGTCCTGTTCACCCATGACGGTTGCCTGCCCCTCGTCAGCACGCGCAGCGCGATGATCTTGAGGGTGACCATAGGGTCAGTCGCTCCTCCTGCCATCTCGGACGGCTGCCCGACTGGCCCGACGAGTTCCACCGGCCCGCGTTCCTGGGGGCAGCCGTCCGTGCAGCCGGGCTTCCGGATGTGTCCCCGAGCGGCCCACTATGGGCGATGGCTGCGACTCGGCCGGTCCGGCATCAAGGCAGCGGTCATGAAGGACGCAAGCCCGCCGTAGAACGCAAAGCCATCGTCGAACAACCACCAGACAACGACCGCGACAACCAGCCCCACGAGCAGGGCGGGCAACAGGCGCGTCTTGACGCCTGCCCAATACGCCTCGCCTGGTCGCTGCACGCAAGGAACGTAGCGGTCCCGCAGTAGCCGAGCACAGGCGAGACGCCCTCGGCGAAACTGTCAAACTGTCCTCAAGCGGCCCACTTGAGGACACCCCTGGGTTCCAGGGGCCCCTGGCCTCAGTACGGCTTGCGATCACCGAGGGACGAGCTGTTGCACTCCCGTTGCGCCCTCTTGAGCCGCCAACTAGCCCATGCATAACCGATCATGGCGAGAACAACGCCTGCCATGGTGTACGCCCAAGACGTCCGCCTCCAGGGAGCGTCGAACAGCCCAAAACTGGCTTGTAGGAACAAGCAGGCGAAGGCGATGACGCGCATCGCCCACCCCAGCCGCTTGAGGCCTCTCACCGTCACCACAGGCTGGACAGTAGGTGTCCAGGTCTCGTCACCCCAGCGGTCGAGCGACGCTCGCTCGGCCCTTCGCCCGTCTGGGTGAACGGCGGAACGGCAGTCGCCGGTTGTCCCTGAAGCCGCCCTGTGGGCGGTGTCCCTGAGCGGCCCACTATGGGACACCCGTGAGCTGAGCGTTGGGGTTGGCCGCACAGTCGAACCGGCGACGCCGCTGGCGCCTATTCCTCTGACAGCCCGGGGAACCAGTTGACATTCGCCTTTGTGGCGGCGTCGGTGAGCTGCCAGCCACCAGGCATCAGTTAGCGGGACTACTTCTGTCGACCTTGCATCGCTTGAACACCGAGGCCCACGCTGCCGCTGAGTAGCTGAATGGTAACTAGCAGAACGATCATCCATCTGACTGCCGATATGTCGGGCCAAATGTCGGCTAGGACCAACAGGGATGCCAAGACGACTCCAGTTCCGGGCAAGATGAAGGGGCCGCACAAAAAGTAGAAATTTGCTATCGGGAGGTGTGTTGATTGGCTGACCACATACAGTCCACCAACTAGGAACACCAGCGCGACCGTGGTGGCGACGGAGTAGAAGTCGGGATGTTGCATCAGGCCGGGCTGATTACGACGGCCCGCCCGACAACTGCCGTCCGGTGTTGACTTCTTTCTTTAGTGGTGACCGTCGAGCTGACTGGAATCACTCTCGGGTCGGCCTCTACTCGCGAGTCCACAAGTGCGATGACGGCATCTCGAACCTTCGCTATCGCGCGCACTTCTTCGACTCGATTGGAGATCGGCTGAATCCACTTCTCGATGCGCGACACGTACGACTCGTGCAGGAAGATGGGGGCTGGATCCTCCTTGTCGATGGTCTCCCAGTGCTCCGGCGGCATCAACCGGAACTTGCCTGAAGGTCCCGGAAACTCGCTCGCGGCGTTCGGCTCGATCCATCCCTGTTGGAGCACGGCCGAGTCGACATCTCCTTGGTATCCGCGAATCTCTCGGGAACCCTCCACCCACATAAACCGGACCGTGTGAAGGTCCTCATCGGAGGAGCTCTTACGCCGTTGGAGCTCGTCATCAATCCTGGCCCGCTCGGCCGCGAGGTACTGCCACTGACGACCTATAGGCAAGGCGGGTCCGTCGTTCGCTGCGTCGGGTGACAGTGCTCGAAGTCCACTTGTGACGACCGCAAGGCGACTTTCCAGGTCGCTGATCGCGGTGGTTACCCGAGAGCTAGGCTTGTTCTCGGAGGACCGCTCATCGGTCGTGGACGTGCCTTCCCGAGTCGCCGGGTCTTCTCCAAGGAAGTCTCGAATGTTCACACGATTATGCGTTGGCGGCAATGCTGGCGTGTTTCCTCTAACTGGCGGTAGCTGGAATTTCGGCTTGCCATAGATGCGACGGAGCAGGTCGTCCAATCCATCTTCGTCAAAAGAATCAACCCGCACCCGCGTCAACCGACCACGAAGACGGTTCGGGATGTCAGCCGCGTCAACGCCAGGCAGCAAGACCAGGATGACCTTCCGGTCGAAGGCATCCCGGTCCGTCTCGAACAAGCCCAGCAACTCGTCGGCTTCAGCGGTCGCTCCCGCGCCACGAGTCGGCGCTTCGGTGCCACTGAAGCGCCGGATCCATGCCTTGTTTACCGCCACGAGCACGAAGTCGCTGGTGCGCACCTTCTCGGGTCCCCAGCGGGACCAGTCCACCGGCTCTGCACCGTGAACGAAGTCGATGTCAGCGTCCACGCCTCCGATGGTTCGCAGATGCGTCACGAGGTCCAGCACCGTGCCTAGCCACAGCTCGTCGGCCTCCCGCCTCGCTGCGCCCTTGGGCAGCGGGGCCCCAGCGTCAGAGTCGTGTGCCCAACTGATAAGGGCGGTTGGCGCTGCTTCTTCGGTCACCTGTGCACCGTATGCAGTCCTACTGACCGATGCCGACCGAAGGAGTTTCGGCGAGTCTCAGGCAGCGTCCGGTCGAAGTGACAGATCGATCTTGCGGCCCTTGCGGCTGGGCAGGGTGCGGACCCGGAAGGTGCGGCGGGTCGTATCGATGATCTCGATGTGGCCGTTCGGGTGAACGGTCACCTGCACGGCTTCCGTTAGCCGCCAGAACCGGCGGCCGTCCGCGTGGGTCCACGTGGGCTCCACCGTGTCGAAGTACGTGGAGGCCGGAGTCGGATCCGGGGTCAGCTCGGGCATGCGCCCCAGCGTGAGCCGGGGCGCGACACGCCGTGAATACGCGGCGCCGCTCATATGGCTGCTCATCAGGAGCCGTCGTCGAACACTGCGCCTCCTGACACGTCTATGACCGCGTGCCGTCCCCCGGGTCCTGCAGCGCTTTAGGGGACATGGTGGCGCGCTTACGGCACGGTCCCGCAGAATCCGCTTGCTGCTCGTTGGCGGCTCACGACGGGACGCCGTGTAGGCAGTCGCGCAGGACCGGCCGCGTTGCGTCGGCCTAAGGGAACCATCCCGAGGAGGAGATCGTGGTCAAGGCCCTGAACGCCGCCGGCGTAGTCCTTGTGCTGGTCACGCTGGTCGTCTACTACCAGTACGGGGTGCGCGTAGACGAGGAACAAACCACGGGGAACGTCTTCGCCATAGAAGTCCTCATCTACCCACTGCTGGCCCTGGTCGCCTTCGTCAGTGCTGCCCTTGTAGCGCACAGGAAAAAGCAGCACCAGTGAGCCTGGTGACCCCCAGCCGCCTCCGAGGCTGTCCTCGAACGGCCCACTTCGGGACGCGGTCGCGACAGCTCATCGGCGCTCAGGTCGAGGACGCAACGGCATACCTTTACAACTCGATAGAGCCACCGCGGAGAGCGTGCGAGTTATACGCCCGGGCCATCCTCCGCGGGCTCGGTTGCAGTGCGTCGCCGCTCCTGCATGCGGGCGATCGTGCGCATTCGGTGGTGTCGCTGGCAGACGACCTCGCACTTGCCGATCTCGGCCTGGATGACGGCCAGGCTGTAGGCGCCGGCCACGAGCTGGGACACTGCCTCGACCTTCGTCCCTCGCACGTGGTCGAACTCCAGCAGCCACGGCTCGTCGCCCTTGAAGCCACACTCGACGCAGCCGGTCGCCAGCTTGATCGCGTTCACGTAGTCGTTGTTGCGCGCGACGATGCCGACCTTGTCGATCCGCCGCTGCGCCTTGTTCGCGCGAGCAGCCTGGCGCGCAGCGGCGCGAACCCTCTCCGGGTATCTGGCCCGGTACCGGTTGGCCCGGCCGCGGCCAGCACCAGGGTTTTTGGCGTACCGCTCGCGGGACTCCGCGCGGCAGCACTCGAGGCACCGGTCGGCGTACCCGTCGACGGACCGTGTCCGGACGCCGAACTCCTCGATGGTCTTGAGCCGGTTGCATCCCAGGCAGGACTTCTTGATCATGCAGATGTCCTACCTGTACCGGCCGACGTAACCTGTTGGCGCTTGGTCCGTGGCGAACGAGTGGGCCAAGCGTTCACCTCGGACGACGATCGCCCATAACCGGTGACTCAAGCGCTCGCTGCCCACCGTGTGGTGGGCAGCGCGCGCCCCACCGCCGACATCGAGCAGACGTCCGAGCCAGGGAGCCCCAGATTCCGTACGACCTCAGCAGCAGCCTCGTCATCGGCATCGCGTCAAGCGCCCTCTTCGACCTCGCACAGTCCGACGAGGTCTTCCGGAATCAGGGAGAGGCCGCCTATCGCGACTACCAGGACAAGCACATCAACGACCCTCTTGACCCTGGGGTCGCCTTCGCCTTCACGCAGCGCCTGCTGTCGCTTAACGACCTTGGTGAGGCAGATGGCGCACCCCTAGTTGAGGTCATCGTCATGTCGCGCAACGACCCGTTCACCGGTCTTCGCGTCATGCGGTCGGCTCAGCATCACGACCTTGCCATCAGCCGCGCGGTCTTCATGCAGGGGCGCTCGCCCTACAAGTTCATGCCCAGCTTCAATATGTCGCTCTTTCTCTCCGCCAGCGAAACCGATGTCCGTGAAGCAACAGAGCTCGGGCTCCCGGCGGGTCGCGTCCTGGAGTCCTCGGCGGTGAACGACGAGGACGACGACCTACGGATCGCCTTCGACTTCGACGGTGTCCTCGCTGATGACCAGTCCGAGCGGGTCTACCAAGCGGATGGGATGGCGGCCTTCCATGAGCATGAAGTGTCGAACGACGTCACCCCGCACAACCCAGGCCCACTGCGAGATTTCCTTGCCAAGATCAACGCCATCCAGAGGCGCGAGGAGGAGCGTCGCCAAGCGGATCCCGATTACAAGATCAGGGTCCACGTCTCGATCGTCACGGCACGAAATGCCCCATCCCATGAGCGGGCAGTCCGCAGCTTAATGAAGTGGGGTGTGACGGTGAATGACGCATTTTTCCTGGGAGGAATCGACAAGGGCAAGGTGCTAGAGATACTCCGCCCTCACATCTTCTTCGACGACCAGATGGGCCACCTGGACTCGGCCTCCCGAGTCGTGCCGAGCGTGCACATCCCCTACGGCGTGACCAATAGCCCTTCGCTGATGGACGAGTCGTAGACCGCTGATCCCAGAAGGCTGCCAGTGCTGCATCCACTCGAGGATCGGCCAGTCCGACCTGATCGCTGATCCAGAGGGGCAGCGCCGCCGCGGCATCCCCCTGACATATCCCGTCCGGGCTTTCAGCCTGCCGAACGGACTTGAGCAACGGTTGCCGGTGAACGGTTATTCGAGCATCGTGGGCGTTCGCATGGTCAGGTCCCTCCCAGACGGAGATCTCGCGTCACTCCCCTGTCCCTGAGGCCGCCTTTAGGGACATTTCGACTCCGGCGCCGTCAGCGTCAGGTCGACGGCTGGCGCCGTCGTCCGCCGGCTACCTCGACCATGTCCCAGCGGTGGCTGGTCACTCCATCGCGGCTCGCCCGTCCGCCTCACCAACCGGTGACCGTCGAACCGTTGGTGGCTCGCTGGACTTCACCAGTCGCCTAGAGCTACGTCACCCTCACCCCGGGCGGGGTGACATCTCCATGTCCCCAGGCGCAGTGTCGTTGCACAGATCTGTAAGAAGGCCCCGCAGCGTCAGTATCCGGTGATTGGCTCGGCCGTTCGCGTCAGGCGGCTGCAGTACTGCGCGCCTGACCTCCGACCGGTGGAGGGGTGAGCTGATGGGCACGACGAAGCGGCGGCAGGCCGGCGAAGGTGGGATTAGCGAGTACCAGACGAAGGCCGGGCCACGGTTCCTGATCAAGTACCCGGTGCTGCAGGAGTACGGGACCAAGCGCGTCGTCCTCAAGCGTGGCTACAAGACCAGGCGCGACGCCGCCTCAGCCCTGCGCGCAGAAATCCGCAGGATGGAGACGGGAGAGTGGGTCAACCCGTCCAAGCAGCCGTTGGCGGCCTACCTGTCCGAGTGGCTCGACGGTCAGCGGCTGGCGCCGGCCACGCTCGCCAGCTATCGGAAGAACGTCCGTTTGCACGTCGTGCCCCGCCTGGGTGCTGTACCGATGGACCGGCTCACCGGCACTGCCGTGGACGCCTGGATGCGCGAGCTGGAGGTCTCCGGCCGCGCTGACGGGCAGGGCGGACTGTCACCCCGCACGGTGCGTTACGTCTACACGATCCTGCGGTCAGCCCTCGCCGACGCGGTGAAACACGGCCGGCTCGCCGTGAACCCGACCGACAGGTCCACCCCGCCCAGTCCGTCGCAGGCTCGGCCACCGGAGATGCACGCCTGGACCGCACCGGAGCTCGCCCGGTTCCTACGCTGGGCCGACGAGCACGACTCCGACATCGCCATGGCCTATCGGCTGCTCGCCTACACCGGCATGCGCCGCGGTGAGGCGCTCGCACTGCGGTGGCGCGACGTCGACCTGGACGCTGGCCGGGTCGCCGTCCGGCGCAGCGTGGGCGTGGTCAAGGACAAGGGGAAGGGCGAGCAGCTGGTCGAGGGCGCCACGAAGAGCGGCCAGTCCCGCGTCGTCGACCTCGATGCCGGCACGGTGGCGGCGCTGCACGCCTACCGAGCGGTCCGCGGCTCGATCGCGTTGGACCTCGTCCGGGACACAGCCCTGGTGCTGGGCACGCTGGCCGGCGGGCACCGTCACCCGGAGCGGTTCTCCCGCCAGTTCGTCGACCACCAGCTGCAGGCTCGCAGGGCGCTGGGGGAGGAGCAGCTGCCGGTCATCCGGCTGCATGACCTGCGGCACACCCACGCCACGCTGCTGCTGGCCGCCGGCGAGCCGGTCAAGGTCGTCTCCGAACGGCTCGGCCACGCGAGCGCGACCATCACGCTCACCGTGTACCAGCACGTGCACCCCGGAATGGGCCGGCAGGCGGCCGACCGGTTCGCCGCACTGCTCGACGGCTGAGCGCAGCGCCGGGGCCGCGAAGTATCAAATTGGTATCACGAGGCCCTTCCGGGCCCTGAAACGGAGCCACCCCGGGCTCCTGACCTGCAGGAACACCGGGGTGAGACTGTGTCCGAGGGGGGACTTGAACCCCCACGCCCGATAAAGGGCACTAGCACCTCAAGCTAGCGCGTCTGCCATTCCGCCACCCGGACGAGGTGGACGCCCTCCGTGGAGGGGCCGGGGAAGAGCATAACCGAGGCTCCCATCGGCCCGGCAGAGCCCCCGGTGGCAGGATCGTCGGCATGTCGGAGACGAACCCCACGCCGCTCGCCGGTGCCCAGGCCGAGGTCGCGGAGCTGCTCTCCGACCTCATCCGGATCGACACCACGAACACCGGTGACACCGCCACCAGCGCGGGGGAGCGCAAGGCCGCCGAGTGGGTCGCGGCCAAGCTCGACGAGGTCGGCATCAGCAGCGTGATCCACGAGTCCGAGCCCGGCCGGGCCAGCCTGGTCGCCCGGGTCGAGGGCACCAACCGCGACCGCCCGGCCCTGCTGGTGCACGGCCACCTGGACGTCGTCCCGGCCGACCCGACCGAGTGGAGCGTCCACCCGTTCAGCGGCGAGGAGCGCGACGGCTACGTGTGGGGCCGCGGCGCGGTCGACATGAAGGACATGGACGCGATGACCCTCGCGCTGGTCCGCGACTGGGCCCGCACCGGCGTCAAGCCCGACCGCGACATCGTGCTGGCCTTCGTCGCCGACGAGGAGGCCGGCGGCCGCAAGGGCGCGCACTACATGGTCGACCACCACGCCGACCTGTTCGAGGGCTGCACCGAGGCGATCAGCGAGGTCGGCGGTTTCAGCATCACCGTCCGCGACGACCTGCGCCTCTACCTGGTGCAGACCGCGGAGAAGGGGCTCGCCTGGCTGAAGCTGACCGCCGGCGGCAAGCCCGGCCACGGCTCCTTCGTCCACGACGACAACGCCGTCACCCGGCTGGCGCAGGCCGTCTCCCGGATCGGCTCCACCCGGCTGCCCACCGTGCTCACTCCGCCGATGCGCCAGTTCCTGGACGAGGTCAGCGACGCCTACGGCATCGAGATCGACCCCGACCAGCCCGAGGAGGCTCTCGCCAAGCTCGGCAGCATCAGCCGGATGATCGGCGCGGCGCTGCGCAACACGGCCAACCCCACGATGCTCGACGCCGGCTACAAGACCAACGTCATCCCCGGCACCGCCAGCGCGACCATCGACGGCCGCTTCCTGTACGGGCAGGAGGCAGCTTTCGAGGAGCAGCTCGACGAGCTGATCGGCGAGGGCGTGACCCGGGAGTGGCTGGTCCACGACCAGGCCGTCGAGACGACGTTCGACGGGCCGACCGTCGACCTGATGGTCGCCGCGCTCAAGGCCGAGGACGCCGGCGCCCGCCCGGTGCCGTTCACCATGAGCGGCGGCACCGACGCCAAGAGCTTCGAGACCCTGGGCATGCGCTGCTTCGGCTTCTCCCCGCTCAAGCTGCCCGCCGACCTGGACTTCGCCTCGCTGTTCCACGGCATCGACGAGCGGATCGCGGTCGACTCGCTGCACTTCGGCATCCGGGTGCTGGACCGGTTCCTCCGCCAGGTCTGAGACGTGGTGTGATCCAGCGGTGACCGACACCACGATCGCCCCGGGCAGCGTCGCCCTGATCACCGGCGGGACGGGCGGTTTCGGCCGCGCCCTCGCCGCGCTCCTGCGCGAGCGGGAGGTGACCGTCGTCCTCGCCGACCTGGACACCGAGGCCAACCGGCAGACCGCCGAGGGCCTGGGCGCGCACTTCGTCGGGCTCGACGTCACCGACCGGGCCGCCAACGCCGCCGTCGTCGCCTCGGTCGAGGCCGAGCACGGCCGGCTGGACGCCGCCTTCCTCAACGCCGGCATCGCCGGCAACAGCCGCGACACCCTGGACGTCGACGAGTTCCTGCACGTGGTCGACGTCGACCTGTTCGGCGTCGTCTACGGCACCGAGGCGGCGCTGCCGGCCCTCCGGCGCGCCGGCGGCGGCTCGATCGTGGTGACGGCGTCGCTGGCCGGGCTCGCCCCGGTCGCCACCGACCCGGGCTACAGCGTGGCCAAGGGCGGCGCCATCGCCTTCGTCCGCTCGCTGGCGCCGCGGCTGGTCGGCGACGGGATCACCATGTCCGCCATCTGCCCCGGCTTCGCCGACACCGCGATCATCGACCCGCTGCGCGAGGAGTTCGCTGCGGCCGACTTCCCGGTGCTGTCGGCCGACGAGGTCGCCTCGGCCATGCTGGCCGCGTGGGCCGGCGCCGAGCCGGGGGCCGCCTACGTCGTCCAGCCCGGGGTCGGCGCTGTCCCGTACAAGTTCAAGGGCGTCCCGGCGGCCCGGACGGCGAGCGGCGAGACCGCGGTCGTCCCGCAGGCGCTGATGCCGCCGTCGTTGCGCTGACCCTCAGAGGTCCAGCGAGCCGGTGAACACGATCTGCTCGGCCAGGGTGCGCATCTTGGTGTTGCGGCGCTGACTGGCCTCGGCGAGCCAGCGCTGCGCGGCGTCGTCGGTCAGTGCCTTCCGGGCCATCACGATGCCGATGGCCATGGCGATGGTCCGGTTGCTGACCAGGGCGGCCTCGAGGTGGCGCTGGCGTTCCTCCGCCACCGCACGGGCGGTGACGGCGGCGTCGAGGGCGGCGGTGTCCTGCTCCCGGGCCGCGGCGGCGGCGACCAGGTCGGCGGCCAGCCCGAGCACCGTCAGCTCCTCGGGCTCGAACCGGGGCCGGGTGCGCGAGCCCACCGACAGCGTGCCCAGCAGGGTGGCCCCGGCGGTCAGCGGGAAGCTCGCGTAGGCGGTGGCGTCCAGCTCGCGGGCGAGCGCGAGCCGGGGGTCGGGGTCGGCGTCCACCCGGCCGTGCGCCTCGGGACGCCGCTGCTGCGCGACCATCCCGCAGACGGCCTCACCGAGGTGCACCACCTCCAGCGCGGGCAGGTGCCGGGCGGCGATGCCGGTGGTGTCGTGCAGGGTCAGCGCCCGCTCGGCCGGCGCCGCCTCGTACCGGACCGAGAAGTCCACGGCATAGGGCCGGGCCAGGTCGTCGACCAGCCGTTCGACCATGGCGGCGGACCCGGCACCGGCGGTCAGGTCGGCGCCGAGCCGGGTCAGGGTCGTGAGCGGGGCGTGCACGGTGCGGGCCTCCTGGGTCAGGGGACGCTCGAGGGCGGATCGGTTGTGCACGATCCAACGGTGGTGCCACACCAGTGTTTCCCGCTCACCCGGGTGACCCCGGTCACCGGTGCTCTGGCAGGGTCGGGGCATGCGCGCATGGCGAGTCCACTCCCTCGGCGACCCGGCCGAGGTCATGTCCCTCGACGAGGTCGACCAGCCGACGCCCGGAGACGGCCAGCTGCTGGTCAAGGTGCGGGCGGCGGGGCTCAACTTCCCCGACGTGCTCATGGCCATGGGCCAGTACCAGGAGCGCCCGCCGCTGCCGTTCACCCCGGGCGTCGAGATCTGCGGCGAGGTCGTCGGCACCGGCCAGCGGGTGCTCGGCTCGCCCGCCGGCGGGCCCGGCGGCTTCGCCGAGTACGCGCTGATGGACGCCGCCGCGGCCTTCCCGGTGCCCGACGGCATGTCCGACGAGCAGGCCGCCGCGCTGCACCTGACCTACCAGACCGGCCACGTCGGGCTGCACCGTCGCGCCGCCCTGCAGCCGGGGGAGGTGCTGCTCGTGCACGCCGGCGCGGGCGGCGTGGGCTCGGCCGCCATCCAGCTGGGCAAGGCCGCCGGTGCCACGGTCATCGCCACCGCCGGCGGGGAGCGCAAGACCGAGGTCTGCCGCTCCCTGGGCGCCGACCACGTCATCGACTACACCGCCGAGGACTTCGTGCCCCTGGTCAAGGAGATCACCGGTGGCCGCGGGGCTGACGTCGTCTACGACCCGGTGGGCGGCGAGGTCTTCGACAAGTCGCGCCGGTGCATCGCCTTCGAGGGCCGGCTGGTCGTCGTCGGGTTCACGAGCGGCACCATCCCGCAGGCGCCGGTCAACCACGCGCTGGTGAAGAACTACAGCATCGTCGGGCTGCACTGGGGGCTGTACCGCAAGCACGACCCGGCGCTGTTCGGGCAGGTGCACGACGAGCTGTGCCGGTTGTTCGCCGCCGGGCAGATCGCCCCGCTGATCGGCCAGACGCTGCCGCTGGCGGAGCTGCCGCAGGCGATGGCCGCGATCGCCGACCGCAGCACGGTCGGCAAGGTCGTCCTGAAGCCGTGATGCGTGGATTCCGCTGGTCCGTCGGCCCCGCTGCAGGGGCCCGCCGCGAGCGTGCGAGCGGTGGGGGGCAGCGGGGTCCTCACACCATGGGGCGGGGCAGGTAGGACAGCCGCATCCGGCGCCGCATGATCACCTTGCGGGTGCCGTCGGCGTGCAGCTGCAGGCGGGCCAGCTCCCAGCCGCCGGTGTCGGACTGCATGCTCATCAGCTGCGCAGCCGCCGAGCGCGAGGTGCCCGCCGGGATGCGCAGCGGGGCGTACTCGTACTCGCCGGGTGCTGACACCCGCCCGATTGTGCCTGCCGGACGCCTCCAGGTCATGTGGTGGTCGCCACGACGACGTCCACGGGTGTCAGCGGGGCGGTCCCCGGGCAGGCTGTCCACGACCGCAGCAGACCAGGAGGAGCACCTGATGACCGACCCCGAAGCGACCGACGCCGACGTCCAGGAGCAGCAGCAGCTGGCGACCCCGCCGGTGCCCGAGCTCGCCGACGAGGTGGCCCCGCCGGCCGACGACGTCCCGGAGGCCGACGGCATCGAGCAGCAGCTGTCGGCGGTCCCGGGCAGCAGCGGGGGCCGGCGGGCCGCTGACCCGGAGGCCGACGAGTACGACGTCCTGGAGCAGCAGGCCGCGGTGCCCGCCGACGAGGACGACGTCCGGGACTGAGGTCCGGGCTCAGCGCGGGTCGACGAGCTGCAGCTCGCCGGTCGCCCGGCTGCCGACGAAGACCCGCCCGGAGCTGGGGTCGACGGCGACCGTGTTCGGCTGGCGGACGGTGGGGAGGCGGGCCACCTCGGTGAGCTCGTCCCCTGCCGTCGACAGGCCGACCACCTCGTTGGTGGCGGTCAGCGTCACCCACAGCACCTGGTCGGTGGCGTCGTAGGCGAGGCCATAGGGAGTCCCCGGGAGCGGGAGCTCGGCCACCTGCTCGAGCGGGTCGGCGGAGAAGGTGAGGACGGCGTCGCCCCGGGTGTCGGCGACGAGGAACCGGCCGCGGGAGTCGGTGACCAGGTGGGTCGGGCCCGCGCCGGCGTCCACGACGTCCAGCAGCTCCCCGGCCGCGACGTCGTAGCTGGTCAGGGTGAACGCCCCGACGTCGACCACGCCGGCGGTGTCGCCGACGACCGCCACACCACCGGGCTGCTGCTGGCTGGTGAACGTGCGGGTCACCCGGCCGGCGTCGACGACGCTGAGCGTGCCGCCCTTCTCGTCGCCGACCAGCACCTGCCCGCCGGCCACCTGAGCCGCGTCGTGCGGGTAGCTGCCCACCGCCGTCTGCGTGGTCTCCCCGCCGGGGAGTGCCACCTCGACCAGCGCGTTGGCGTCCTCGGCCGGCACCAGCACCGGGCCGCCGGGGGCGGCGAGCTGCAGGTGCCGGGCGTGCCCGGGCAGCGGCACCTCGCGGACGGTCGTCCCGTCGCGGTCGGTCGGCAGCAACCGGTCGGGGTCGCGGACGGCGACGGCGAGCAGCCCGGTGACCGGGTCGAAGACCATGCCCTCGGCGTCGGGGTCCAGCGGGACGACCGTGCCGGCGGGGTCGACGGTGAGCGCGGGGGAGTCGGCGGGCTCGGCGGCCTTCGGCGGCGACGGCTCGGCCGCCGGACCGGACGACGCACAACCGGCCAGCGCCAGGGTCAGGGGCAGCAGGACGGCGGCGATCCGAGCACCGGGCATGCCGCGATGATCGACCACGATAGGTCTTCGCCGCCGACCCGCCTGTCGGATGTGCCGGTGCCGACATCGCCCGAGCACTGCCCTGACCTGCACGGACACCGGGTCGTGCGTCATGATCATCAGCGTGCTCATGGCCGGGGTCGTCGTGCTGGTCGCCGTCGGCGGGGTCGGCTGCGGCTGGTGGCTGCCCGGCCGGGCCGGCTGGTCCCGCCGCCAGGCCCGGCTGGACCGCGACTGGCGCGGGCTGGGGGAGCGGCACCGGCTCGACCACCGGGCGCTGGCGCGGGTCCGGCGCGCCGCCTACTGGGGCCGGGCGCTGACCGACCCCGCCGAACGGGCCGCGGCGGCCGAGTGGGCGGCACGGGAGGCCGGTCGCCGGCGTGCCGCCCGGACCCGCGGCCGCCGGCTGGTCTGGCTGGGTGTGGTGCTGCTGTACGGCGCGGCGATGGCCGGCCTGGTCGCCGCCGAGGTGCTCGGGCGGCTGCCGGGGTTCCCGTGGTGGTGGGCCGTCTCGTGGGCGTGCGTCCTCGCCGTCCCGCTCACCGAGACCCGCTGGCTGGACCGGGCCGTGCGGGTCAACGGCGACGACCGCGCGCCGGTGGGCGTCCGGTGATCGCCGCTTGGGTCGCGATCGCGTTCTTCCTGGTCGTGCTGCCGCTCGGGGCGTGGTGGCTGGGCGGGCGGAGCTTCCTGGACCGGCCGAACGCGGCGGCCGAGGCGGCGGCCCTGGGCCGGACCGTGGCCCAGCGGCACGGGCTCCGCCCGGTGCAGGCGGCGCTGGTGCAGAAGGCGGTCACCTGGGGGCACCGGCTGGAGGAGCCGGCGCTGCGGGCCGCCGCCGTCGACCTCGCGGAGCAGGTGATCGACGCCCACCGGCGTCGCCGGGCGGCGCGGCCGGCGCTCAGCGGCCTGCTGGTCGTCGTGCTCGCGCTCTGGTTGTCGTTCGTCGTAGCCCGGCTGGTGTTCGCGGTCGCCGCGGGGCGCTGGGGCGACGTGAACTGGTCCACCGCCGTCCTCTACGCGGCCTGCGGCTGGTGGGCGTGGCGGCTGCACTCCGGCCCGCGGCGGGCGGTCGAGCGCAACAGCGACCCGGTGCCGCGGTGATGGTGCTGGGCGTGGTGCTCCTGCTGGCGGCGCCGATCGTGCTGGCCTGGACCCTGCCGCGCCTGGGCGTGCACCGTCCCGCCGTCAGTCACCCCGACGCCCCGGCAGGCCTGCCCGAGCGGTTCGCGCTCACCGAGGCGGAGCTGGTCGAGGTGGCCCGCGCCGTCGCGCACGGCCGGACGCTGGCGGACCGGCGGCTCCGCGCCGCCGCGGTGGACTGGGCCGAGCAGGTCGCCGGGGACCCTGAGCCGCTCCGGTCCCGCGCGGTCACCTGGGCGCTGGTCGCCGGGCTCGCCGTCCTGGGCGTGATCGCCCTCGCCCGGGGCCGCTGGGTCGTGGTGGGCATCGGCTGGACGGTGGAGTGGCAGCTCGCCGCGCTCTGGCTGGCGGGCGGGCCGCGGCGGGCTCTGGTGCGCAACGGTGGACCGCCGGCGCCCTGAGCGCAGGGCGCCGGCGACCGGTCAGCGGGAGTAGTACTCCACGACCAGCTGCTCCTCGCAGACCACCGGCACCTCGTCGCGCCGCGGCCGGCGGGCCACCACGCAGCGCAGCTGGGCCAACGAGACCTCGAGGTAGGCGGGCGCGGTCGCGTGCGCACCGGAGGCGGCCACCTGGAAGGGCGCCTTGGCCCTGCTGCGCTCGGCGATCTCCACCACGTCGTAGGGCTGCACCTGGTAGCTCGGTCGGTCGACCCGCTTGCCGTTGACCGTCACGTGCTGGTGGCTGACGGTCTGCCGGGCCTGGTAGATGGTCCGGGCGAAGCCGGCGCGCAGCACCGTGGCGTCCAGCCGGGACTCGAGCTGGTGGGTGATCAGCTCCTCGCCGGTCTTCCCGCCGCTGCGCCGGGCCCGGTCGAACGCCGAGCGCAGCTGGGTCTCGCTGATGTCGTACTGGGCGCGCAGCCGCTGCTTCTCCAACAGCCGGGTCTTGTAGTCGCTGGTGTTCTTGCGCTTGCGGCCGTGCTCACCGGGCGGGTACGGGCGCCGCTCGAAGTAGCGGACGTCCTTGGGGGTGAGCGGGATGCCCAGCGCGCGGCTGCGCCGGACCTTCGGGCGGGAGTTGTTCACACGGGCCTCCGAGTTCGGTTAGGCTCACCTTACCCCGACGACGAGACGTCCCGACCCCGGAGTGCCGCATGACACGAACGCCCCGTCCCGCCGTCCCCGGTCCGGCCGCTGGTGCCCTGCGGCCTCCGGTCGCCGAGCGCGCCCGCACCGTCGCCGCGCGCCCCGCCGCCGCGGTCTGCGCGGCCGGCATCGACGGCAGCCGGGTGCTCGGTCACGCCACGACGGCCGATGGCCGGGTCCTGCTCGTGGTGCCCACCGACGGGGAGGTCTGCCGCGCGGTCGCCGGCAGCGCCGACGGCGACCTCGCCGCGCTGCTGCTGGTCACCGACCACGCTCCGGTGCCGCTGCGCGACCCGGTGCGGGCGCAGGTGTGGCTCTCCGGCTGGCTCACGCCGGTGGCCGGCCCCGACGCGCGGGCGGCCGCGGTGGCCTTCGCCGAGGTCGCCCCGGTGGGCGCGCTGCTCGACGTCGGACGCGGTACGACCCTGCTGTCGCTCGACCTGGCCGAGGTGGTGCTGGGGGAGTCGGGCACGGTCACCGAGGTGCAGCCCGAGGAGTACCTCGCCGCCGCCCCCGACCCGCTGGTCGGGCTCGAGGCCGCCGCGCTGCAGCACCTGGACGCCGCCCACCCGGAGGAGCTGGCCCTGCTGCGGACCCGGGTGCCGCGCAGGGCGGCCGCGGACGACGTGGTGCGGCCGCTGGGGCTGGATCGGTACGGCTTCCGGCTGCGCATCGAGCAGCGCCGCGGGCACGCCGACGTCCGGGTCCCGTTCGCCGAGCCGGTCAACGACCCCCAGCAGCTGGGCGCCGCGGTGCACCGGCTGATGTGCGCCGCGAGACGCGCCTGCCCGGAGCGCTGACCACGCGGTCAGCGCCCCGGGCAGGGGAGGTGCGGGAGGGGAGGGAGGTCAGCGCACGGAGCGCCGGCCACCACTGACGCCCTCGGCGACGCCGATCAGCAGCACCGCGGCCACGATGGCCACGATCGCGCCCAGGACGTTCAGCTCGCCGAAGTCGCCGGTGCCCAGCGCGGTGGCGACGACGCCGCCGATCAGCGAGCCGACGACGCCCAGCACCAGGGTCATGAGGATGCTGAGGTTCTGCCTACCGGGCTTGATGAGGCGCGCGAGCGCGCCGACGATCAGCCCGAACACGAGGAAGCCGATGATGCCCATGGGCGGACGGTTCCCTCAAGATCAACCGGCCAAACGCGACGCCCGCCACGACGGTCAGTCGGCGAGCTCGGCGAGCAGCCCGGACAGCCGGGTGCGCCGGGGCCGGACGTCGACCTCGCGCACCGCGCGGGCCAGCGCCGCGCCGCTGGCGTGCACGATCGACAGGTGCTTCTGCGCCCGGGTCAGGGCGGTGTAGACCAGCGGCCGGGACAGCATCCCGCCGGCCTCCGGCGGTAGCACGACCACGACACCGGGCCACTCCGAGCCCTGCGCGCGGTGCACCGTGATCGCCCAGCCGTGCCGCAGGTCCGACAGCGCGGAGCCGGTCACCGTCACCGGCCCGGAGCTGAAGTCGATGCTCAGCGACCCCTCGCCGGTGCCGGTGACCACCCCGACCTCGCCGTTGGCGAAGCCGATCGGCTCGATGTCCAGGTGGTTGGCGGTGGCCACCACCCGGTCGCCGACGTCGAAGCCGAACACCGTCCCGGTGCCCGGGTTCAGCTTCTCCTTCAGCGCCTTGTTCAGCTCGATCGTGCCCGCCGGCCCGCGGTGCACCGGCGTGACGACCTGCACCGTCGCCGGGTCGATGCCCAGCGCCCGCGGGATCGAGTCGGTCACCAGCTGGACCACCCGCTTGGCGGCCTCCGCGCTGCCGGTCGCCGGCACGATGACCACCTCCCGGTCGGGGGACTCGACCTGGACCAGCTCCCCGCCCCGGACGCCGGTGGCCAGCCGGGCGATCGCGCCACCGGCGGCCTGCCGGTGCAGCATGGTCAGCTCGGTGACCGGCACGGCGCCGGAGTCGATCAGGTCGCCCAGCACGTGGCCGGGGCCGATGGAGGGCAGCTGCGCGGGGTCGCCGACCAGCAGCAGGTGGGTGCCGTCCTTGCACGCCTCCAGCAGCGCGGCGGTCAGCTCGACGTCGAGCATCGAGGCCTCGTCGACCACGACGACGTCGGCGTCCAGCGGCCACTCCTCGTTGCGGGAGAACCCGCCGGTGGTGCCCTGCGCGCCCAGCAGCCGGTGCACCGTCACCGCCGGGTGATCGGTGAGCTCCTCGAGCCGCTTGGCCGCCCGGCCGGTGGGGGCGGCCAGCGCCACCTCGGTGCCCTTGGCCTGCAGCAACTGGACCAGGGAGGCCACGGTGCGGCTCTTGCCGGTGCCCGGGCCGCCGGTGAGCAGCGAGACCCCCGCGCCGAGCACCCCGGCGACGGCGGCCTGCTGGGCCGGGTCCAGGCCCTTGGCCACCGACCGCACCGAGGCCGGGTCGGCGAGCCGCCCGCTGGTGGCCACCAGCCGGTGCACGTTCTCCGCCACGGCCTCCTCGGCCATCCCGTACCGGGCCAGCGACAGCATCCGCAGCGCGGGGTCGGGCTCGGGGAACTCGGCGTCCGGGTCGTCCTCGTCGGGCTCGACGAACGGCGGCTCGTGCTCCAGCACGTCACCGCCCTCGACGGCGGCCACGATCGCCGCCTCCGGGTCCTCGATCTGCTCGGCCCGCAGCGCCGCCACCACCAGGTCGGCCGGCAGCACGGTGTGCCCGTCCCGGGTGGCGGTGCGCAGGGTCAGCCCGACCACGGCCCGGCCCCGGCGGGTGTCCTGCCGGTCGGCGCCGGGGAGCACGTTGACCGCCAGCCGGTCGGCGTCGGCCAGCGTCACCCCGGTCAGCCCCAGCAGCGCCCACGGGTCGTCGCGCAGCCGGCGGGCGGCGTCCGGGCCGAGCGCGTCGGCGGAGTTCGCGGCCAGCCGGGCGTTCAGCCCGGCGGCGACCAGCAGCTCGACGACCTCGTAGGTCGGCTGCGCGGCCAGGAAGGAGCTGAACAGCCGCTCGGCGCGCTGCCGGCCCACCCGGGGCAGCTTCTGCAGCCGGTCGGCGGAGACGTCGTCGGCGGTGGTGATCCCGGCGGCGGGCAGGTCGGCGGCCGTCCGCTTGCCCAGCCCCGGCCACAGACCGGCGGTGCAGAAGGCGGCGAAGACGAGGTCGGGGGTGGGGCTGGTCACTGGCGTGCTCACGGTCACTGCTCCGGACGGCGTTCGGGATAGGAGAAGGGCGGGGAGGAGACGTCGTCCAGGGCGGTGACGATCGCCGGGGGCAGCCGCACCCCGTCGGCGTCCAGCGCGGCCTGCAGCTGCTGCGCGGTGCGGGCGCCCACGATCGGCGCGACGACGCCGGGGCGGTCGTGCAGCCAGGCCAGCGCCACCCCCAGCGGCGTCGTCCCGAGGCCCTCGGCGGCGGTGATCACCGCCTCCACCACCCGGTCGGCGGTGGTCGAGCGCAGCCGGTCGATGAACCCCTGCCACTGCGGGGAGGCACCCCGGGAGTCCGCGGGGGTGCTGTGCCGGTACTTGCCGGTGAGCAGGCCGCGGCCCAGCGGTGACCACGGCAGCAGGCCGAGCCCCAGGGCCTCGGCGGCGGGCACCACCTCCCGCTCGACGCCGCGCTGCAGCAGCGAGTACTCGACCTGGGTGCTCACGATGGGGGTGCGGCCGGGCCAGGCCCGCTGCCAGGTGGCGGCGTGGGCGGTCTGCCAGCCGGAGAAGTTGCTGATCCCGATGTACCGGGCCCGGCCCGAGCTCACCGCCTGGTCGCAGGCGGCCAGCGTCTCCTCCAGCGGGGTCGCGTCGTCCCAGGCGTGCAGCTGCCACAGGTCGACGTGGTCCAGCCCCAGCCGCTCCAGCGAGGCGTCCAGCGCGGCCAGCAGGTGGCCGCGGGAGGCGCCGCGGCCCATCGGCCCGGGCGCGGTGCGGCCGACGGCCTTGGTCGCGACCAGCACGTGGTCGCGGGGGACGACGTCGGCCAGCAGCCGCCCGAGGGTCCGCTCGCTCTCCCCGTCGGCGTAGACGTCGGCGGTGTCGACCAGCGTGCCGCCGGCGTCGACGAAGGCGGTGAGCTGCATCGCGGCCTCGTCCTCGTCGGTGTCCCGGCCCCAGGTCATGGTGCCCAGACCGAGCCGCGAGACGACCAGGCCGCTGCGCCCGAGCGCCCGCTGTTCCACGACTGCCCAACCTACCGTCGCCCCGGTCGTGACCCGGGCAACGCCGGGTGCTCCCGGGCGTCGCCGGGCCGGGCCCAGGTCGCGGCTCTAGGGTGCCCGTCGTGCAACCGACCCCCTCGTGCCCCGCCTCCCCGCCGACGATGCGGCGGGTGGGCTGACCGTGGGGTGGTTCGAAGCCGTCGTCCTCGGCCTGGTCCAGGGCCTCACCGAGTTCCTGCCGATCTCCTCCAGCGCCCACCTGCGGATCGTCGGGTCGGCCTTTGGCTGGGACGACCCGGGCGCGGCGTTCACCGCGATCACCCAGATCGGCACCGAGTTCGCCGTCCTCCTCTACTACCGGAAGAAGATCGGCCGGATCATCGGCACCTGGCTGCGGGCGCTGCGCGACCCGGCGCTGCGCAGCGACCCGGACGCCCGGATGGGCTGGCTGATCATCATCGGCAGCATCCCGATCGTCGTCCTCGGGCTGCTGTTCCAGGACCAGATCGAGTCGACCTTCCGCGACCTGCGGATCATCGCCATCGCCCTCGTGGTGTTCTCGCTGATCCTGTTCTGGGCCGACCGGGTCGGCGGCACCCGCCGCGAGCTGCCCGACCTGACCGTCAAGCACGGCCTGGTGTTCGGGCTGGCGCAGGCGATGGCGCTGATCCCCGGCGTCTCCCGGTCCGGCGGCACGATCACCGCCGGCCGGTTCCTCGGCTACTCGCGCTCCGCCGCCGCTGACTACTCGTTCCTGCTGGCCATCCCCGCGGTGCTCGGCTCGGGGTTCTTCCAGGTGGTCGAGTCGCTGGACAGCGGGGTCGACTGGGGGCCGACGATCCTGGCGACCGTCATCGCCTTCGGCGTCGGGCTGGTGGTCATCTCCTGGCTGCTGCGCTACCTCACCCGGGGCAGCTTCACGCCGTTCGTCGTCTACCGCGTCGTGCTGGGGCTGCTGCTGCTCGCGCTGGTCGGCGCCGGCGTCCTCGACCCCACCTGACGAGGGACCCTGCTGCCCCCCCACCACTCGCGAGCTCGCGGCGGGCCCCTGCAGCAGGGCCGTAGGGTCGAGCGGTGACCACCGTCATCCTGCTCAGGCACGGCCGGACGACGGCCAACACCGCCGGTGTGCTCGCCGGCTGGACCCCGGGGGTCCAGCTCGACGAGGCCGGCCAGGCCCAGGTGCAGGCGGTGGCGCAGCGGCTGGCCGGCGTGCCGCTGGCCGCGGTGGTGAGCAGCCCGCTGGAGCGTTGCCGGCAGACCGCCGGCGCCGTGGTCGCCGACCGCGACCTGGAGCTGCAGACCGACGACCGGCTCGGCGAGGCCCGCTACGGCGACTGGACCGGCCGGCCGATCAAGGAGCTGGCCAAGGAGCCGCTGTGGAAGGTCGTGCAGCAGCACCCCTCCGCGGCCGTCTTCCCCGGCCCGGAGGGGGAGGGGCTGGCGCAGACCCAGGCCCGCGCGGTCGCCGCCGTCCGGGAGTGGAACGTGAAGCTCGGGCCGGACGCGGTGTGGCTGGCCTGCAGCCACGGTGACGTGATCAAGGCGGTGCTGGCCGACGCCTTCGGCATGCACCTGGACGCCTTCCAGCGGATCGTCGTCGACCCGGCGTCGATCTCGGTCGTCACGTACACCGACACCCGGCCGTTCGTGGCCCGGGTCAACGACACCGGTGGGGACGTCGCCGCCCTCATCCCGCCGAAGAAGAAGCGCGGACGCCGCAGGCCCTCCTCCGACGCCGTCGTCGGCGGCGGCGCGGGCTCCGGCGCCGCGTAACCTGATCCCGTGCCACGTCAGGTCTTCCTCTTCGACCGTCCCAGCCGGTTCGTCGCCGGTACCGTGGGCCAGCCCGGTGACCGCACCTTCTACCTGCAGGCCTCCGACGAAGCAGGCCGCACGATCAGCGTGGCGCTGGAGAAGTCCCAGGTCCAGGTGCTCGCCGACCGGATGAGCGAGCTGCTCGACGAGGTGGCCAACCGCGCCACCGTCGTCGTCCCGCCCGACGCCGACGTCGACGACCTCGAGCCGCTGACCGCGCCGGTCGACGAGGAGTTCCGGGTCGCCGCGATGGGCCTGGCCTGGGACGGCGAGGCCGACGCCGTCGTCGTCGAGGCCGTCGCCGCCGGCGAGGAGCCCATCGAGGAGGACGCGATCCTCTCCGACAGCGACGAGGGCCCCGACGCGCTGCGGGTGACGATCACCCCGGTCGCCGCCCGGGCCTTCGTGGCCCGCGCCCGCCGGGTGATCGCCGCCGGCCGGCCGGCCTGCCCGCTGTGCTCCATGCCGCTGGACCCGGCCGGTCACGTCTGCCCGCGGCAGAACGGCTACCGCCGCTGAGCCGGCGGCCGCCACCATGAGCGCCCCCGAGCCCGGCCCCCGGCCCGACGACGAGCTCCTCGACAGCGACCTCGACGACGAGCTCGAGTACGAGGACGACGACGAGGACGTCCGCGAGCTGGACGTGACCGCCCTCGACCACGGCGACCGTCGCGCCCCCGCCGACCGCGCGGAGATCGACACGCTGCTGCGCGAGGGCGAGCTGGACATGGAGGGCCGGCTGCTCGACGCCAGCAACGTCACGCTGGTCGGCGCCGTGCGCACCGAGACGCTGGCGGCGACCTGCGTCTACAAGCCGGTGGCGGGCGAGCGGCCGCTGTGGGACTTCCCCGACGGCACCCTGGCCGGCCGCGAGATCAGCGCCCACCTGGTGTCCGAGGCGACCGGCTGGTCGGTGGTGCCGCCGACGGTGCTCCGCGACGGGCCGTACGGGCGCGGCATGGTGCAGCTGTGGATGGACGCCGACCCGAGCGTCGACCTGGCCGAGTTCGTCCGCCGCGACGACCCGGGGCTGCGCCAGATGGCCGTGTTCGACGCGGTGGTCAACAACGCCGACCGCAAGGGCGGCCACATCATCCCGATGCCCGACGGGCACGTGTACGGCGTCGACCACGGCATCTGCTTCTCCGTCGACCCGAAGCTGCGCACCCTGTTGTGGCGCTGGGCCGGCCGGCCGCTGTTGCTGGAGCACCTGGCCGTGCTCGAGCGGCTGGCCGAGGACCTGCGCGGCGACCTGGGGGAGCAGCTGCACGAGCACCTCACCCGCCGGGAGGTGCGGCGCACCCAGCAGCGCGTCGAGGCCCTGCTGCGCACCCAGCTGCACCCGCAGCCCAGTGGCGACTGGCCCGCGCTGCCATGGCCGCCCTTCTGAGCAGTGCCCATGGTCATCCTCCGGATGACACCGCGGCCAGGAGCCGTCCCCGGTCGCCGCTGAGCCGTTGCCGCCGCTCGATCGCGGGAGCCTCCGGCCCCCACTCCTCCCGGCGAGCCGCTCCGCGGCCACCGCGGCCAGGAGCCGTCCCCGGCCGCCGCTGAGCCGTTGCCGCCGCTCGATCGCGGGAGCCTCCGGCCCCCACTCCTCCCGGCGAGCCGCTTCGCGGCGACGGTGGGCACGCTTCCGGCCTCGGCGGTCGTGCCTCATCTCTTGCTGGTGCCTGAGGCTCGCTGACAGGGTTCCGGGGATGACGCATAGGAGCCGGTTGGCGATCCTGCTGCTCGACCTGCCGCCGGAGCACCATGACGCCGGTCGCGGGTTCTGGTCGGCGGCCACCGGGCACCCCGTCGCGGCCGACGCCGCCGATCAGGCCTGGAGCTCGCTGGGCAGCTTCGCCGACGGGTTCCACCTGGAGGTGCAGCGCACCGGTGCCGGCACGCCGCCGCGGTGGCACGTCGACATCGAGACCGACGACCTCGCGGCCGAGGTGGCCCGGCTGGAGGAGCTCGGCGCCCGCCGGCTGGCCGACATGGGCCGGTTCTGGCAGATGACGGACCCGGCCGGGCTGGTGTTCTGCGTCGTCGGCGTGCAGACCGGTGCGGAGTTCGACCGGCACGCCACCACCTGGCCCTAGTCGGTGCCGGACTCCATGGCCGCGCGGTCGAGCAGCTCGTCGTGGGCGGAGATGCCGCCCCGGGAGGCGATCGCCTCGGCGCCGCCCTCCTGGGTGGCGTCGATCAGCCCGGTGGCCGCGGCCTGCGCCGCGCCGATCGACGCCGGGACGGAGCCGCCGACCATGCCCATCCGGGCGTACTGCTCGAGCTTGGCGCGGGAGTCGGCGATGTCCAGGTTGCGCATGGTCAGCTGGCCGATCCGGTCCAGCGGCCCGAAGGCGGAGTCCAGGGTCCGCTCCATCGACAGCTTGTCCGGGTGGTAGCTGAACGCCGGGCCGGTGGTGTCGAGGACCGAGTAGTCCTCGCCGCGCCGCAGCCGCAGCGTCACCTCGCCGGTCACCGCCATGCCGACCCAGCGCTGCAGCGACTCGCGCAGCATCATCGCCTGCGGGTCCAGCCAGCGGCCCTCGTACATCAGCCGGCCCAGCCGCCGGCCCTCGGTGTGGTAGCTGGCCAGGGTGTCCTCGTTGTGGATGGCGTTGACCAGCCGTTCGTAGGCGGCGTGCAGCAGCGCCATCCCGGGCGCCTCGTAGATGCCGCGGCTCTTGGCCTCGATGATCCGGTTCTCGATCTGGTCGGACATGCCCAGCCCGTGCCGGCCGCCGATGGCGTTGGCCTCCAGCACCAGGTCGACGGGGGAGTCGAACTCCTTGCCGTTGAGGGTGACCGGCCGCCCGTACTCGAAGCCGACCGTGACGTCCTCGGTGAGCACCTCGACCTCGGGGTCCCAGAACCGGACGCCCATGATCGGCTGCACCATCTCCACGCTGGCGTCCAGGTGCTCCAGGGCCTTGGCCTCGTGGGTGGCGCCCCAGATGTTGGCGTCGGTCGAGTAGGCCTTCTCCGCGCTGTCCCGGTAGGGCAGGCCGTGGGCCACCAGCCACTCCGACATCTCGGTGCGGCCGCCCAGCTCGGTGACGAAGTCGGCGTCCAGCCACGGCTTGTAGATCCGCAGCGCCGGGTTGGCCAGCAGGCCGTAGCGGTAGAACCGCTCGATGTCGTTGCCCTTGTAGGTGGAGCCGTCGCCCCAGATCTGGACGCCGTCCTCCAGCATCGCGCGGACCAGCAGGGTGCCGGTGACCGCCCGGCCCAGCGGGGTGGTGTTGAAGTAGCTGCGGCCGCCGGAGCGGATGTGGAACGCCCCGCAGGTCAGCGCGGCCAGCCCCTCCTCGACCAGGGCCGCCCGGCAGTCGACCAGCCGGGCGATCTCGGCGCCGTAGGCGGTGGCCCGGCCGGGCACCGAGCCGATGTCGGGCTCGTCGGCCTGGCCGATGTCGGCGGTGTAGGTGCAGGGGACCGCGCCCCGGTCGCGCATCCAGGCGACCGCCACCGAGGTGTCGAGACCACCGGAGAAGGCGATCCCGACGCGTTCGCCGACGGGCAGGGAGGTGAGGACCTTGGACACGACAAGAAGTATGCATGGCGCTGCATGACCATGCAAAACCGGGGTGGCTGCTCAGTCCAGGGAGACGGCGGCCAGCAGCTCTTGCGCCCGGTCGGCGTCCCCGTCGACGGTGACGGCGGTCAGCGGGAGGCGCCGCCAGACGGCCAGCAGCAGGTCGCCGGCCGGGCCGGTGAGGGTGGCCACCGGGAGGTCGCCCGATCCGGCGAAGAGCCGGCGCTCGGCGTCGGCGTCGACGGCGTGGAGGACCACCGGCTCGGCCCCGGCCGGCGGGCCGTCGGGCAGGGCGCCGGGGACCATGACCTCCAGCCACTCGTCGAGCCCGTCCAGCCCCACGTCGGCGCCGATGGGGGTGACCTCGTCGAGCACCTGCTCGGCGTCGACCCGGTGCACCGTGGCCTCCTGGGCCTGCCGGCGCAGCGCGAAGGCGACGTCCTGCCGGGGCGCCCAGGTCCACACCCGGTCGGTGGGCGCCGCCCCGTCCAGCGCGTCCTCCAGGGCCCGGGCGTGGTCGGCGGAGAACGCCAGCAGCGCGTCGTCGGCCGGCCGCACCGGCTCGGGGTACCCGGCCGGGGAGGGGGCCCGGGTGCGGACCAGCCAGCCCCAGAAGTGCTGCACCTCGGCCAGGTGCCACACCAGGTCGGCGAGGTCCCAGTCCGGGCAGCCGGGCACCCGCGCCCGCCAGCCGTGCCGGGTGCGCGCGGCGCCGGCCGCCGCGGCGAAGCGGGCGTTCGCCGCGCGCAGGACCTGCAGGTGCTCCTCGGGTGCCACGGGCGTCCCCTCCTCCGACGGTCGGGCCCACGCTAGGGGAGGGGGGTGACGCGATCGGGTGCCCGTGCCCGCTGTCGGCGTCCGGAACTACGCTCCTTGACGTGCTCTCCTGGCCCGCCCCGCTGCTCCCGACCCTGCCCGGTGCCGGCCCGGCTCTCCGGTTGTTCGACACCGCGCGCGGTGAGGTGGTCGAGACCACCCCGGGCCGCACGGCCCGGATGTACGTCTGCGGCATCACCCCCTACGACGCCACCCACCTCGGCCACGCCGCCACCTACCTGGCCTTCGACCTGGTCAACCGGGTGTGGCGGGACGCCCGGCACGCCGTGCACTACGTGCAGAACGTCACCGACGTCGACGACCCGCTGTTCGAGCGCGCCGACCGCGACGGCGAGGACTGGATCGTGCTCGGCATGCGCGAGACCGCGCTGTTCCGGGAGGACATGACGGCGCTGCGGGTGCTGCCGCCGGAGGACTACGTCGGCGCGGTGGAGGCGATCCCGCGGATCGTCGCGCACGTCGAGTCGCTCTGGGACGCCGGGCTGGCCTACCCGCTCGACGACGGCACCGGCGACGTCTACCACGACGTCGCCCAGGCACCCGGGTTCGGCGCCGAGTCCGGCTACGACGAGGCGACCATGCTGCGGCTGTCCGCCGAGCGCGGCGGCGACCCCGACCGGCCGGGCAAGCGCAACCGGCTCGACCCGCTGCTGTGGCGCGGCGCCCGCGACGGCGAGCCCAGCTGGCCCGGCCCCCGCGGGGTCGCCGGCCGGCCGGGCTGGCACATCGAGTGCGCCACCATCGCGCTGGACACGATCGGCACCGGCTTCGACGTCCAGGGCGGGGGCAGCGACCTGGTGTTCCCGCACCACGAGTACTCCGCCGTCCACGCCGAGGCGCTCACCGCCACCAAGCCCTTCGCCCAGGCCTACGTGCACGCCGCGATGATCGGGCTGGACGGGGAGAAGATGAGCAAGAGCCGGGGCAACCTGGTCTTCGTCTCCCGGCTCCGCGGCGAGGGCGTCGACCCGATGGGGATCCGGCTGGCGCTGCTGTCCGGGCACTACCGCACCGACCGGGCCTGGACGCCGGACCTGCTCGACACCGCGCTGCAGCGGCTGGACACCTGGCGCCGCGCGGTGTCCCTGCCCCTCGGCGCGCCCGCCGGCCCGGTGCTGGCCGCGGTGCGCGAGCGGCTGGCCGACGACCTTGACACCCCGGGCGCGATCGCCGTCGTCGACGCCTGGGCCGCGGCGAGCCTGGCCGAGGCCCGGTCGGGCAGCGGCACGCCCGCCGCCGAGGCGACCGACGACTGGGACGAGCAGTCCCCGGCGGTGGTCCGCGACCTCGTGGACTCGCTGCTGGGCATCGCGCTGGCGCCGTGAGCGGCGCCTTCCGGCTGGCCGACCGCGCGGCCCGGGAGCGCGCGGAGGAGCAGCTCGCGCTGGCCGCCGCCCGCTCGGCGCGGACCCGCGGTCGCGCCCGGCCGGAGCCGGAGGACCAGTTGCGCACGGCCTACGAGCGGGACCGCGACCGGATCCTGCACGCGAAGGCGTTCCGCCGGCTCAAGCACAAGACGCAGGTCTTCCTGCACCCCGACGGCGACCACTTCGTCACCCGGCTCACGCACACCCTGCAGGTCACCCAGGTGGCCCGGTCGCTGGCCACCGCGCTGTCGCTGAACGAGACGCTGGCCGAGGCGATCGCGCTGGCCCACGACGTCGGCCACTCGCCGTTCGGCCACATCGGCGAGGAGGCGCTGGACCCCTACGTCGCGGGCGGCTGGCACCACGCCGCCCAGGGAGTGCGCATCGTCGAGGTCCTGGAGGACCTCAACCTCACCTGGGAGGTCCGCGACGGGGTGCGGGCGCACAGCTGGAAGATCACCCCGCCGCCGTCCACCCGGGAGGGGGAGTGCGTGCGGTACGCCGACCGGATCGGCTACCTCTCCCACGACGCGCTGGACGCCGTCCGGGCCGGGGTGCTGCGGGTCGGGGACCTGCCCGCCCGCACCCGCACCGTCTTCGGCGACCCGGGCAGCGCGATGGTCGGGTCGATGATCGACGCGGTGGTCGCGGGCACCCTGTCGCCGGCCAACACCGGCGGCGCGGTGGTCATGGCCCCGGACGCACTGGAGGCGATGGCCGAGCTGCGGGCGTTCATGTTCGCCCGGGTCTACGAGTCCGACACCGCGGCCGGGCAGAAGAACGTGGCCATCGACGTCATCCGCCGGCTGGTCGACCACCACCTCGCGCACCCCGAGCTCATCCCCGCCAGCTATCGGGACACCGAGGCCGACGCGGTCACCCAGGTCGTGGACTACGTGACCGGGATGACCGACCGGTTCGCGCTGGCCACGCACGACCGGCTGTTCGACGACACCGCCTCGCTCCGGATGCGCCCGCTGCTGGTCACGCCGTAGCTGCGCTGCCCGCCCCGGGGACGAGAACGGGCTGGGCGGTGCCATCCGGATCGGATGACACCGCCCAGCCCGAGCTGATCACCGGTCGCCTCAGCTGGGGGAGGAGCCCCGCCGGCGGAGGTACCGCTCGAACTCCTTGGCGATCTGGTCGCCGTTGGCCTGGGAGAGGTCGCTCTGGGTGGCCCGCTCCTCCAGGGAGCGCACGTACTCGACGACCTCGTCGTCCTCGCCGGCCATCTCGTCGACGGTCTTGACCCACTCGTCGGCCTGCTGGGGCAGCGTGCCCAGCGGCACGGTCACCTCCAGCACCTCCTCGACCCGGGTCAGCAGCGCCACGGTGGCCCGCGGCGACGGCGGCTGGGAGACGTAGTGCGGGACGGCGGCCCAGAAGCTCACCGCGGGCAGGCCGGCCTGCACGCAGGCGTCGGCGAAGACGCCGAGGATGCCGGTCGGCCCCTCGTAGCGCGAGGTCTCCACCCCCCACTGGGCGGCGGACTCGGCGTCGTAGGCCGACCCGCTCACCGGGGTGGGCCGGGTGTGCGGCGTGTCGGCCAGCAGCGCGCCGAGGGCGACGACGGTGGTCACGCCGAGGTCCTGGCACAGCTCGATGAGCTCGTCGCAGAAGCTGCGCCAGCGCATGTTCGGCTCGATGCCGCGGATCAGCACGACGTGCCGGTCGCTGCCGGGGGGCTTGGTCACCGAGATCCGGGTGGTCGGCCACTCGATGCGCCGGGTGACGCCGTCGACCAGGGAGACGGTGGGGCGGTTGACCTGGAAGTCGTAGTAGTCCTCGGGGTCCAGCGCCGCGAGCAGGTCGGCGTCCCAGATGAGCTCCAGGTGCTCGACCGCGTCGGTGGCGGCGTCCCCGGCGTCGTTCCACCCCTCGAATGCGACCACGACCACCGGGTCGTCCAGCTCGGGCAGGTCGTCTGCGACGGACTTGGGATCGATCACCTGACGAGCCTACGTCGATCCGGCCGCCCGGCTGCTGCTGCGGGCGGGCGGGTTGGGGGGCTGGACGGGAAGTGGGACCATGGGAGCGCTGTTCGAGGACGACGAGGCGCAGCGGCCCGTCGGAGTTGCCAGGGCCCTGGCGCCGGACGCCTCTGTGACCGTGCCCGACCGACGCCCGAGGACCTCCCGTGCCCGAGTTCTCCCCGCCCGTCCCCGCCGAGCTCCGACCGGACGCCACCGCCGCGCTCACCGCGCAGCTGGCGCAGCGCATCCTGGTGCTGGACGGGGCGATGGGCACCGCGATCCAGCGCGACCGGCCCGACGAGGCCGGCTACCGCGGCGAGCGCTTCGCGGACTGGCCCACCGACGTCCAGGGCAACAACGACCTGCTCAGCATCACCGCGCCCGGGATCATCACCGCCATCCACCGCGAGTACCTCGAGGCCGGCGCGGACCTGATCGAGACCAACACCTTCAACGCCACCCGCATCTCGCTGAGCGACTACGGGATGTCCGACCTCGCCTACGAGCTGAACGTGGCCTCGGCCCGGCTGGCCCGCGCCGAGTGCGACGCGATGACCGCCCGCACCCCGGACAAGCCGCGCTACGTGGTCGGTGCGATCGGCCCGACCAGCCGGACGGCGTCCATCTCGCCCGACGTCAACGACCCCGGCGCCCGCAACGTCAGCTACGACGAGCTGGTCGCGGCCTACCTCGAGCAGGCCGGTGGGCTGGTCGACGGCGGCTCCGACGTGCTGCTGATCGAGACCATCTTCGACACGCTCAACGCCAAGGCCGCCGTCTTCGCGCTGGAGACGCTGTTCGAGCAGCGCGGCCGCCGCTGGCCGGTGATGATCTCCGGCACCATCACCGACGCGTCCGGCCGCACGCTGTCCGGCCAGGTCACCGAGGCCTTCTGGCACTCGGTGCGGCACGCGCAGCCGCTGCTGGTGGGGCTCAACTGCGCGCTGGGTGCCAAGGAGATGCGGCCCTACATCGCGGAGATCTCCCGGGTCGCCGACACGTTCGTGTCCTGCTACCCGAACGCCGGGCTGCCCAACGCCTTCGGCGAGTACGACGAGGCGCCCGAGGAGACCGCGGCCATCCTGGAGGAGTTCGCCGGCGCCGGGTTCGTCAACCTGGTCGGCGGCTGCTGCGGCACGACCCCGGCGCACATCGCCGCGATCGCCCGGGCCGTCGAGGGCAGGGCGCCGCGCACCCCGGTGGAGGTCCGCCCGGCGCTCCGGCTGTCCGGGCTGGAGCCGGTCACCATCGACGAGGACTCCTTGTTCGTCAACGTCGGTGAGCGCACCAACATCACCGGCTCGGCCCGCTTCCGGAACCTGATCAAGGCCGGCGACTACCCGGCCGCGCTCGCCGTCGCCCGCCAGCAGGTGGAGGCCGGCGCCCAGGTCATCGACGTCAACATGGACGAGGGGATGATCGACGGCGTCGCGGCGATGGACCGCTTCACCAAGCTGATCGCCTCCGAGCCCGACATCAGCCGGGTGCCCACGATGATCGACTCCTCCAAGTGGGAGGTCATCGAGGCCGGCCTCAAGAACGTCCAGGGCAAGGCCATCGTCAACTCGATCTCGCTGAAGAACGGCGAGGAGGAGTTCCTCGCCCACGCCCGGCTGTGCCGCAAGTACGGCGCCGCGGTCGTCGTGATGGCCTTCGACGAGGACGGGCAGGGCGACACCCTCCAGCGCCGCACCCAGATCTGCCGGCGCGCCTACGACCTCCTCGTCGACCAGGTGGGCTTCCCGGCCGAGGAGATCATCTTCGACCCGAACATCTTCGCCGTCGCCACCGGCATCGAGGAGCACGCCAACTACGGCCTGGACTTCATCGAGGCCACCCGGTGGATCAAGCAGAACCTGCCCGGCGCCCTGGTCTCCGGCGGCGTCTCGAACGTCTCGTTCTCCTTCCGCGGCAACAACCCGGTGCGAGAGGCGATCCACTCGGTCTTCCTGTACCACGCGATCGCGGCCGGGCTGGACATGGCGATCGTCAACGCCGGGCAGCTCGAGGTCTACAGCGAGGTCCCCGAGCTGCTGCGCGACCGGATCGAGGACGTCGTCCTCAACCGCCGCCCGGACAGCACCGAGCGGCTGCTGGAGATCGCCGCCGACTTCGCCGGCGACGGGTCGGTCAAGGAGGCGGCCACCGAGGAGTGGCGGTCCCTGCCGGTCGACGAGCGGATCACCCACGCCCTGGTCAAGGGGATCGACGCGTTCGTCGAGGACGACACCGAGGAGCTGCGGCAGCAGATCAGCGACCGCGGCGGCCGGCCGATCGAGGTCATCGAGGGCCCGCTGATGGACGGCATGAACGTGGTCGGCGACCTGTTCGGCGCCGGCAAGATGTTCCTGCCGCAGGTGGTCAAGTCCGCCCGGGTGATGAAGAAGGCCGTCGCCCACCTCATCCCGTTCATCGAGGCGGAGAAGCAGCCCGGGGACGCCGAGCGCAGCAACGGCAAGGTCGTGATGGCGACGGCCAAGGGCGACGTGCACGACATCGGCAAGAACATCGTCGGCGTCGTCCTGCAGTGCAACAACTACGACGTCGTCGACCTGGGGGTCATGGTCCCGGCGCAGAGGATCCTGGACACCGCCAAGGCGGAGGGCGCCGACATCATCGGGCTGTCCGGGCTGATCACGCCGTCCCTGGACGAGATGGTCAACCTGGCCACCGAGATGGAACGGCAGGGCTTCGAGGTGCCGCTGCTCGTCGGTGGGGCGACGACGTCGCGCGCGCACACCGCGGTCAAGATCGCGCACAAGTACCACGGGCCCGTCGTCTGGGTGAAGGACGCCTCACGGTCGGTGCCGGTCGTCGCGGCGCTGCTGTCCGACGAGCAGCGCCCGAAGCTGCTCGCCGACACCGAGGCCGAGTACGAGACGCTGCGCGAGCGGCACGCCGCCCGGAACGACACCCGCAGCCTGCTGCCGCTGGCCACCGCCCGGGCCCAGGCCCCGGAGATCGACTGGAGCAGCTACGCCCCGCCGCGGCCGCGGATGCTGCTGCAGCAGGCCCACGACGTGTGCAGCGGACCGGACTGCGACCACCGGCACGGCACGGCGACCCAGTTCGTGCGGACCTTCACCGACTACCCGCTGGACGAGCTGCGCGGCTACATCGACTGGCAGCCGTTCTTCTCCGCCTGGGAGATGCGCGGCCGGTTCCCCGACATCCTGCACAACCCGGCCAGCGGTGAGGCCGCCCGCCGGCTGTTCGAGGACGCGCAGGCGATGCTCGACCGGGTGGTCGAGGAGCGGTGGCTGCGGGCCAGCGGGGTGTTCGGGCTGTTCCCGGCCAACCAGGTCGACGGCGAGGACATCGAGGTCTACACCGACGACTCGCGGACCGAGGTCCGGGCCACGCTGCACCAGCTGCGGCAGCAGACCGCCGGCCGCGACGGCTCGCCGCGCAAGTCCCTCGCCGACTTCGTGGCACCGAGCTCCACCGGGCTGCGGGACCACGTGGGCGCCTTCGCCGTCACCGCCGGGCTGGGCTCGGCGGAGCGGGTCGCGCAGTTCAAGGCCGACCACGACGACTACAACGCGATCCTGCTGGAGTCGCTGGCCGACCGGCTCGCGGAGGCGTTCGCCGAGCGGCTGCACGAGCGGGTGCGCAGGGAGTTCTGGGGCTACGCCCCCGACGAGCACCTGGACGCCGACGGGCTCATCGCGGAGAAGTACACCGGCATCCGGCCCGCCCCGGGCTACCCGGCCTGCCCTGAGCACACCGAGAAGCAGACGATCTGGGAGCTCCTCGACGTCGAGGCCGCGACCGGGATCCAGCTGACCGAGAGCATGGCGATGTGGCCGGGTGCGGCCGTCAGCGGGCTGTACTTCTCCCACCCGCGGTCGCGGTACTTCGTGCTCGGCCGGCTGGGCCGCGACCAGGTCGAGGACTACGCCCGCCGCAAGGGCTGGACCGTCGACGAGGCGGAGCGGTGGCTCTCCCCGAACCTGGGCTACCGCACCGAGAACGAATGAACGGAAGGACCCCCGTGCCCCCCACGCCTCGCTCCGCTCGCCGCGGGCCCCTGCACGGGGGCCGGGACAGGTCGTTACAGCTACTGGAGGCAGTGCTGTTCGACATGGACGGCACCCTGGTGGAGACCGAGGAGCTGTGGGGCGAGGCCCTCGGCGAGCTCGCCGGGCAGCTCGGCGGGGTGCTCTCCGAGGGCGCCCGGAGCCGAACGGTCGGCACGTCGATGCAGGTGGCCATGGAGATCCTCTACGCCGACCTGGGCACCACCCGCACCGAACAGCAGCACGCCGACGACGCCCGGTGGGTGGAGGACCGCACGGCGGCGCTGATGAGCAGCCGCGGCGTCCCGTGGCGTCCCGGCGCGCGGGAGCTGCTGACCGCCGTCCGGGACGCCGGGATCGCCACGGCCCTGGTGACGACGACGGCCCGGCGGATCGCGGCCATCGTGCTGGACCGGTTCGCCGACGAGCTCGGGGAGCCGCCGTTCGACGTCACCGTCTGCGGCGACGAGGTACCGGCCCGCAAGCCCGACCCGGCGCCCTACCGGCAGGCGATGGCCGCCCTGGGGGTCGACCCCGGGTCGAGTCTCGTGGTGGAGGACTCGGTGGTCGGGGTCACCGCCGGGCTGGCCGCGGGCGTCGTCGTCCTCGGGGTGCCGTCGTTGCAGTCACTGGACCGACGGCCCGGTCTGGTGCTCCGGGACTCCCTCGTCGGGCTGACCGTCACCGACCTCGTGGACCTGCTGGCCGGTGGCGGGGCGGTCGAGCTGCCCGCCTGAGCCCGCCGCTCAGCGCAGCGGCGCGGGGGCTGCGGCCTGCAGCTCGGCGAGCGCGAGGTGCCCGGCCTCGGTCACCAGCAGGGCTCGGGGCAGGCCCTCGACGGGGACGACCCAGCCGGCGGCCAGCGCCCGGTCCCGCAGGGCCGCACCCAGCCGCCCGCCCAGGTGGCTGCGCCGCTCGGTCCAGTCCAGGCACTCCCGGACCTCCGGACGGCGACCGCCCGGCGGGACGTGCCCGGCGAACCACCGCCGTCCTTCGGGTGTGACGACCAGGCCGCCGTCCGCGCTGAGCAGCCCGCCGGCGAGCAGCGCGTCGTACAGCGCGACGCCCCACCGGCCGGCCAGGTGGTCGTAGCAGGTCCGGGCCTCGGTCAGCCGGGCGTCCGCCCGGGCGCTGCGCAGCGAGGTGGGCGGGACCCGCTGACCCACCGCGGCGCCGAGCCCCTCGAGCACCGCGGCGACGTCCGGGCCGGCCAGCTGCAGGTAGCGCGACCGGCCCTGCCGGCGCTCGACCAGCAGCCCGGCCCGCACCAGGGCGGTCAGGTGCTCGCTGGCGGTCGAGCGGGCGATCCCGGCGCTGCGGGCCAGCTCGGCCGCGGTCCAGGCCCGGCCGTCCATGAGCACCAGGCACATGGCGACCCGGCTGCGGTCGGCGAGCACGGCGGCGAACCGGGCGATGGACTCGGCGGACAGCGGCACCTGCCCATCCTGGAGCACGGTTCGGTCCCGGCCGAACACCCGCGGCACCACCCTGGGGGCATGCGCCTGCTGCCGTCCTCCGTCCTCCTGGACCCGGGCTACCGGGTCCCCGCCGCGCCGACCGCGACCGGCGGGCTGGGTTGGTTGCGGGCGGCGGTGCCCCGGTTCAGCGACGGGGAGGTGCACGCCCGCCGCCGGGCGCTCGTCGACCGCCTGCTGGCCGGCGTCGACGCGGCCCCGGACCCGGGAGCGGATCCGACGACCGCGCTGCTCCAGGCGCTGGGGCTGCCGCCGGGCTGCCTGCCCGACGTCGAGCTGGTGGCCGCGGCCTACCAGCCGCACGCGCCGCAGTCGGCCGCGGCGGACGCGGCCGCCGACCGGCTGGTCGCCCGGTGCGGAGGCCGCACGGAAGCGGCCGCGGCGCGGGTCTGCGTGCTGGTCCAGGCGCACGCCGCGCTCCGGGCCCTGCGCGCCCTGCTCCGGGCGGGTACCGGCGGGCCCCCGGTCCCGACCACCCGCCGGGGTCTATTCGGCGGGGAGCACCGTCGAGGTCGACCTGGACCGGGGCACCCTTCTGCGCCGGTTTTTTTGCCTGCCCCCGTAAGGGCGATCGCTGAGATGTTAGGCCGCCGGGGGGGCGGCGGTGCAGCCCCGGTGTCGGCCGACCTGGCGGCCCGGCGGGCCACCTTCGCCGCGCTGCACCGGGGTCCGCAGCCGCTGCTGCTGCCCAACGCCTGGGACGTCGCGTCCGCGCTGGCCCTGGTGGCCGACGGGCACCCCGCGATCGGGACGACGAGCCTGGGCATCGCGGCGGCCGCCGGTCACCCGGACGCCAGCCGTGCGGTCCGCCGGCACACCGTGGACCTGGTCACCCGGCTGGCGGAGCTGCCGGTGCCGGTGACCGCCGACCTGGAGGACGGCTTCTCCGACGACCCGGCCGAGGTGGCCGCGCTCGTGGCCGGCCTGCCGGTCGCCGGGGTGAACCTGGAGGACAGCACCGGCGGGCGGCTGGTCGACCCGCGCCGGCACGCCGACCGGGTGACCGCGGTGAAGGAGACCTGCCCGTCGGTCTTCCTCAACGCCCGGGTGGACACCTGGTGGCTGGGCCGGGACGCGACCCTGGCCGGCACCCTCGCCCGCGCCGAGCGCTACGTGGCGGCGGGCGCCGACGGGGTGTTCGTGCCCGGCGCCCTCACCGAGCCCGACATCGAGGCGCTGACCCGTGCGCTGCCGGTGCCGGTGAACGTCCTGGCGACGCCGCACGCCATGCTGCCCCGGCTGGCGGAGCTGGGCGTCCGCCGGGTGAGCACCGGCTCGCTGCTGTTCCGGGCCGCGCTGGACGCCGCCGTCGGAGTCGCCGGCCGGCTGCGGGACGGCGAGCCCGCACCCCCGGCCACCGGGTACGCCGAGGTCGACGCCCGCAGCACGGCCGGCCGGCTCAGACGGGGGTGACCGGGAGGGTGGTGCGCCAGCCGGCGGCCGCGGCCGCGTCGGCCGGGAACGGCGGTGGGGTGCCGCCGAACGCCGGGCACAGCGCCTGGTGGTCGCACCAGCTGCACAGCCGGCTCTTGTTCGCGCGGAAGTCACCGGTGGCCACGGCCCGCTCGATGGCCGCCCAGATCGCTTGCAGGGTCCGCTCGAAGCGCAGCAGCTCTGCCTCGTCGGGGGCGTAGGTCAGCGCGTCGCCGTCCTTGAGGTAGAGCAGCTTCAGCTGCGCGGCGACCACGCCGCGGGTGCGCCACAGCACCAGCGCGTAGAACTTCATCTGGAACAGCGCCTTGGCCTCGAACGCCTCCCGCGGCACCGCACCGGTCTTGTAGTCCACCACCCGCAGGGCACCGGTGGGCGCGACGTCCAGCCGGTCGACGAAACCGCGCAGCAGCAGCCCGTCGGGCAGGGTCACCTCGACCAGCTCCTCCCGGCCGTGCGGCTGGATGCGGGTCGGGTCCTCCAGCCGGAAGTAGGTCTCCACCAGCTGCCCGGCCGACTCCAGCCACGCCTCCAGCCCGCCGTCGGCGGCGACCTCGGCGCCCTCCGCGGGGTCGGCGCCTGCGGCCGGCTCGAAGAGCTCGGCGATGCCCGGCTCGGCGCGCAGCTCCGACCAGGCCGGCGCGACCAGCGTCCGGGCCGCCTCGACGGTGCGCTCCGCCGGGGGGAGGTCGTAGAGCCGCTCCAGCACGGCGTGCACCAGCGTCCCGCGGACCGCGGCCCTCGACTTCTTCTCCGGCAGCCGGTCGATGGTGCGGAACCGGTACAGCAGCGGGCAGGACTTGAAGTCGGCGGCCCGGGAGGGGGAGAGGGACGGGCGGCGCGGGGCCGTGTCGGCCGCCGTCGTCCGCTCCGGGGAGGGGTCCACGGTCTGCTCGGTGGTCAGCGTCGCCGTCATGGACCCGAGGTTAGGTGGCGCCCCCGACAGTTCCGGGTGTGCGCGCCGGGGCCGCCGCGGATCGCCGTCCGTACCCTCGTCCTCCGTGGAGTGGAAGCAGCAGCACCCGGCCGACCCGACCCCGACCCCGGGCGAGGTGCTCGCCGACGTCCCGCTCGAGCCGGTCGTGGTCGCCGGTGAGCCGGCCCCGGCAGCGGCGGGGGCGGAGGCCGCCGAGCCGGTCGAGGGGGCCTTCCGGGTGGGCGACCGGGTGCAGCTGACCGACCCCAAGGGCCGGCACCACACCGTCGTACTGACCCCCGGCAAGGAGTTCCACACCCACCGCGGCGCGATCAGCCACGACGAGCTGATCGGCGCGCCGGAGGGCTCCGTCGTCCACTCGACCGCGAACACCGGGTACCTGGCGCTGCGCCCGCTGCTGGCCGACTTCGTGCTCTCCATGCCCCGCGGGGCGCAGGTCATCTACCCCAAGGACGCCGCCCAGATCGTCGGCTTCGGCGACATCGGCCCCGGCATGCGGGTGCTGGAGGCCGGCGCCGGGTCCGGGGCGCTGAGCTGCTCGCTGCTGCGCGCGGTGGGGGAGCACGGCACGCTGACCAGCTACGAGCGGCGCGAGGACTTCGCCGACGTCGCGCGGGGCAACGTGGGCGCGTTCTTCGGCGAGGTGCCGACCAACTGGTCGCTGCGGCTGGGCGACCTCGACCAGCACCCGGCCGGCGAGACCGTCGACCGCGTCGTCCTGGACATGCTCGAGCCGTGGGCGGTGCTGCCGACCGTCGCCGCGGCGCTGCGGCCCGGCGGGGTCCTGATCGGCTACGTGGCCACGACCACCCAGCTGTCGGCCTACGTGGAGGCGCTCCGCGCGCAGGGCGTGTGGACCGAGCCCTACGCCTGGGAGACGCTGCTGCGCCCCTGGCACGCCGAGGGCCTCGCCGTCCGGCCCGAGCACCGGATGGTCGCCCACACCGCCTTCCTGGTCACCGCCCGCCGGCTGGCCGAGGGGACCGTCGCGCCGATGCGGCAGCGCCGCAAGAAGCTGGTCTGACCCCTCGCGCGGCGGCCGCCGGATGTCGGGGGGATGACGGCGGGGACCACCGGACCCGGGCGTCGCGCAGGGTGCGGCGTCGTCGGTGCCCGCGTGTATAGATTGGCTCCCTGGCCCCCGATGGTGTGCGGAGGTGCGCGATGACCGTGGGTCCCGACGAGTTCCGAGCGCGACGTGAGCGTGACGTCGCCTCGCTGGTCAGCCAGATCTCCTACCTCGAGGAGGAGATCGGGCTGCTGCGACGCAAGGTGTCCGACAGCCCGCGTCAGGTGCGCGCGCTGGAGGAGCGGCTCGCCGAGGCGGAGGGCCGGGCGGCCTTCCTGTCCGAGCGGAACGACAAGCTGGCCGGCACGCTGCGCGAAGCGCGCGAGCAGCTGGTCATGCTGAAGGAGGAGGTCGAGCGGCTCGGCCAGCCGCCGTCTGGCTACGGCGTCTTCCTGGAGCGGTTCGAGGACGGCTCCGTCGACGTGTTCACCGGCGGCCGCAAGCTGCGGGTCTCGGTGTCCCCGACGATCGAGGTCGAGGAGCTGCGGCACGGGCAGGAGGTCATGCTCAACGAGGCGATGAACGTGGTCGCCGCGCGGGGCTTCGAGCGGGCCGGTGACGTGGTCATGCTCAAGGAGCTGCTCGAGCCGCTGCCGGGCATCCCGCGGCGGGCGCTGGTCATCGGGCACACCGACGAGGAGCGGGTGGTCTACCTCGCCGACTCCCTGGAGGGGCAGCCGCTGCGCAGCGGTGACTCGCTGCTGCTGGAGTCCCGCTCGGGCTACGTCTACGAGCGGATCCCCAAGAGCGAGGTCGAGGAGCTCATCCTCGAGGAGGTCCCCGACATCGACTACACCGACATCGGTGGGCTGTCCCGGCAGATCGAGCAGATCCGCGACGCGGTGGAGCTGCCGTTCCTGCACGCCGACCTGTTCCGCGAGTACGAGCTGCGGCCGCCGAAGGGCATCCTGCTCTACGGGCCGCCCGGGTGCGGCAAGACGCTGATCGCCAAGGCGGTGGCCAACTCGCTGGCCAAGAAGGTCGCCGAGATGAACGGCGACGACGACCGGAGCCAGGGGAAGTCGTTCTTCCTCAACATCAAGGGCCCGGAGCTGCTCAACAAGTACGTCGGTGAGACCGAGCGGCACATCCGCCTGGTGTTCCAGCGGGCCCGGGAGAAGGCCAGCGAGGGCACACCGGTCATCGTGTTCTTCGACGAGATGGACTCCATCTTCCGGACCCGCGGGTCCGGGGTGTCCTCCGACGTGGAGAGCACGATCGTCCCGCAGCTGCTCAGCGAGATCGACGGCGTGGAGGGGCTGGAGAACGTCATCGTCATCGGCGCCTCCAACCGGGAGGACATGATCGACCCGGCCATCCTGCGGCCCGGCCGGCTCGACGTGAAGATCAAGATCGAGCGGCCCGACGCCGAGGCCGCCCGGGACATCTTCAGCAAGTACCTGACGACGACGCTGCCGATCCACACCGACGACCTGGCCGAGCACGGCGGCAGCCGCGAGGCGACGATCGCCGGGATGATCCAGAGCACCGTCGAGCGGATGTACACCGAGACCGAGGAGAACCGCTTCCTGGAGGTCACCTACGCCAACGGTGACAAGGAGGTCCTGTACTTCAAGGACTTCAACTCCGGCGCGATGCTGCAGAACATCGTCGACCGGGCCAAGAAGATGGCGATCAAGGACCGGCTGGAGACCGGCGTCGGGGGCCTGCGGGTCGGGCACCTGATGGCGGCGTGCGTGGACGAGTTCAAGGAGAACGAGGACCTGCCCAACACGACCAACCCCGACGACTGGGCGCGGATCTCGGGCAAGAAGGGCGAGCGGATCGTCTACATCCGCACGCTCATCAGCGGCAAGGGCCCGGAGAGCGGCCGGGCCATCGACACCGCGACCAACACCGGCCAGTACCTGTAACGAGCAGCACCGACGACCGGCCCCTGCTGCTCACGCGGCAGGGGCCGGTCGCCCGTGCGCTGCCCACCGGCCCGTCGCCCGCGCCGCCTAACCTGAGCCCATGAGCGTGCGACGGGTCATGGGCACCGAACTCGAGTACGGGATCTCCGTGCCGGGACAGCCGGGTGCGAACCCCACGACGCTGTCGAGCCAGGTGGTGAACGCCTGGGCCGTGGCCGAGGCGCCGACGCCCCGGCGGCCGCGCTGGGACTTCGAGGAGGAGTCGCCGCTGCGCGACGCGCGGGGGTTCGACCTCTCCCCGGCCAGCGCGCTGGACCACGCCGACCTCGACGAGGACGCCGGGATGGCCAACGTCATCCTGACCAACGGCGCCCGGCTGTACGTCGACCACGCGCACCCGGAGTACTCGACGCCGGAGGTGACCACCCCGCGCGACGTCGTGCTCTGGGACAAGGCGGGGGAGAAGATCATGGCCGAGGCGGCCCGCCGCGCGGCCCGGGTCCCCGGCACCCAGCCCATCCAGCTGTACAAGAACAACACCGACGGCAAGGGCGCCTCGTACGGCTCGCACGAGAACTACCTGATGAGCCGCTCGACGCCGTTCATCGACATCATCCGCGGCCTCATCCCGTTCTTCGTCACCCGCCAGGTGTTCGCCGGCGCCGGCCGGGTGGGCATCGGCACGGAGGGGCGCACCCAGGGCTTCCAGCTGTCCCAGCGGGCCGACTTCTTCGAGGTCGAGGTCGGGCTGGAGACGACGCTCAAGCGGCCGATCATCAACACCCGGGACGAGCCGCACGCCGACGCCGACAAGTACCGCCGGCTGCACGTGATCATCGGGGACGCCAACCTCGCCGAGCTGTCCACCTACCTGAAGGTCGGGACGGCGTCGCTGGTGCTGGCGATGATCGAGGCCCGGGCGCTCACCCAGGACCTCACGATCGAGGAGCCGGTCGAGGCGCTGCAGGCGGTCAGCCACGACCCCTCGCTGACCCACCGGGTGCGGCTGCGCGACGGGCGGCGGCTGACCGCCATCGAGGTGCAGCAGGAGTACCTGGCCATGGCCCGGAAGTTCGTGGCCGACACCGGCACCGACGACGAGCAGACCGCCGACGTGCTCCGCCGGTGGGCCGAGGTGCTCGAGGAGCTCAGCATCGACCCGATGCGGCTGGCCGACCGGCTGGACTGGCCGGCGAAGCTGCGGCTGCTGGAGGGGTACCGCCAGCGCGACGGCCTGCAGTGGGGGGACGCGCGGCTCAAGCTCGTCGACCTGCAGTACTCCGACGTGCGGCCGGACAAGGGGCTGTACCACCGGCTGGTCGCCCGCGGGTCGATGCAGCGGCTGCTCACCGACGAGGAGGTCACCCGGGCGATGACCCACCCGCCGGTCGACACCCGGGCCTACTTCCGCGGCGAGTGCCTGCGGCGCTACCCCGCCCAGGTGGCCGCCGCGTCCTGGGACTCGGTCGTGTTCGACGTCGGCCGGGAGAACCTGGTGCGCATCCCGACCATGGAGCCGCTGCGCGGGACCCGCGAGCACGTGGGGGCGCTGTTCGACTCCACGTCCTCGGCGGCCGAGCTCGTGGACACGATCACCGGCGGCTGAGGGGGAACGTCGCCCGGACCGCCCAGCGGTCGTCCGGGGTGTCCCGCGCGAGCAGGGCGACCTCGGTCGCGCGGCCGCGGACCGGCAGCTCGGCCCGCACCTCCCGCTCCGCCGCCTCGAGCAGCGGCCGGGGACGCCGGTGGCCCACGGTCAGGTGCGGGACGACGTCGGCGAACCGACCCTCGAAGGGCGGGTGCGCCGGGAACGCGGCGGACACCCGGTCGGTGAGCTCGCGGAACGGCGCGGGGTCGGCGGGGGCGAGCCACAGCACGTCGTCGCCGAACCAGGTGGTCCCGGTGAACGCGTGGTCGAAGGCGGGCACGGCGCCGACGGCCCGGGCGACCCGGGCGAGGGTCGGCTCGTCGAGCGCGGACGGCGCCGCGAAGGGGAAGAGCACCGTGACGTGGGCCGGGGCGCCGCGCGCGGCGTTGTCGTCCAGCAGCAGCCGGTGCCGGCCGACGACCGGCTCCGCCTCGGGCACGAGCACGACCAGTCCGGACAGCGCGGAGTCCTCGGCCACCGGGTGACCGTAGGCGCTGCCCACCGGCGGGTTCGACCGTTTTCCCCGGGCACCGCGGGACGACGGCGAACTGTCACATCACGCGGGTAGCTTCACCTCCAGCACCGACCCCAGCACCGAGCTCAGGAGGACGACATGGCCACCAGGGACACCGGCGGGCAGCAGCGGGCCACGCGGTCGCGCGAGGAGACCGAGGAGGTCGAGGCGTCGGTCGACACCGACGTCTCCGAGCGCACCAAGGAAGTGACCGAGGACGTCGATTCTCTGCTCGACGAGATCGACGGGGTCCTCGAGGAGAACGCCGAGGAGTTTGTGCGTTCTTACGTACAAAAAGGGGGTCAATGACCAAGATCATCTCTTCGTTTCCCGACCTTGATGGAGACGAAGTTCTGTCGCGATTGTGGAGCGCACAGGCCGGTCGCTGACTTCAGCAGCAACAAGCGCTCGCGCGACGGGCTGGCGTTCTACTGCCGTGAACACTTGTCGGCACGGAGCGCCAGGAGTCGCGAAGCCAGGCGTGTGCAGCCCCGGCGTTACCGGGTCACTCCGACCGACGTGGACGTGCCGCCGGGTTTCAAGTGGTGCCCTGATTGCTCCCGCGTCCTGCCTTTCGCGGACTTCCCTCGCTCGCGATCCCACGCGTCCGGCATCGCGACCTACTGCTTGTCCTGTCACAACCTGCGCGGAAAGCAGTCTCGGGAGAAGGTCGGCGGTAGCCGGACGTACCACCTCTCGCGGCGGTACGGGATCTCCGCTCAGGAGGCTGACCTCATGCTCGCCGCGCAGGGTGGGTTGTGCGCGGTCTGCCGGGTGGCGCCGGCGGTGCACGTCGACCACGACCACGCTACCGACGCCGTCCGGGAACTGCTCTGCTTCAACTGCAACGGCGGTCTCGGCCAGTTCCGGGACGACCCAGCTGTCCTGCGGGCGGCTGCGGACTACGTCGAGCGGCACCGCGAGCTGCAGCGGCGGAACCGGCCGCGGCCGTTGGCCCGGCGCCGTCCCGAGGTCACGGTGCGGGCCGGGACCCCGCCGGTAGGGTCCAACCGACGTCCGCCGGTGATCCGGCGGACGGGTCTGTGCAGTCGAGGCCGCGCGTTCCTGGCGGCGAGAGAGGCGGATGCGTGAACGAACAGTCGACTACCCGGAGCGGGTTCACCCCCGCCTATCTGGACCGGGTGGGCTCCTCGTTCACCGACTTCCTGGGCACCACCGCCCCCGACCTGCTGCCCGGCCGGCGCACGCTGCCGGCGGTGTCGGTCGCCGAGCTCGCCCCGCACGCGACCACGATCGTCTCGGTGACCTTCGACGGCGGCGTCCTGATGGGCGGTGACCGGCGGGCGACCATGGGCAACCTCATCTCCAGCCGGGACATCGAGAAGGTCTACGCCGCCGACTCCTGGTCGGTCATCGGCATCGCCGGCGCCGCGGGCATCGCGATCGAGATGGTCCGGCTGTACCAGGTCGAGCTCGAGCACTACGAGAAGATCGAGGGGATGACGATGTCCCTCGACGGCAAGGCCAACCGCCTCGCCGGGATGATCCGCGGCAACCTCGGCGCGGCCATGCAGGGCCTGGCCGTCGTCCCGCTCTTCGCCGGCTACGACCTCGACGCCGCCGAGGGCGCCAGTCCCGGCCGGATCTTCAGCTACGACGTCACCGGCGGGAACTACGAGGAGCGCGGCTACGCCTCGGTCGGCTCCGGCTCGCTGTTCGCCAAGAACTCGCTGAAGAAGACGTGGCGCCCGGGGCTGTCCGCCGAGGCCGCCACCCGCGCGCTCGTCGAGTCCCTCTACGACGCCGCCGACGACGACTCCGCCACCGGCGGACCCGACACCGTCCGGCGGCTCTACCCGATCGTGTACCGCGTCGACGCCGAGGGCGCGGTGCGGTTGACCGACGACGAGGTCGCCGCGGTCGCCGAGGCGATCGTCGCCGACCGGTCCGCCGCCGAGCGGGAGGCCTGAGCCATGACCATGCCCTACTACGCCTCCGCCGAGCAGGTCATGCGGGACCGCTCGGAGTACGCCCGCAAGGGCATCTCCCGCGGTCGCAGCGTCGCCGTCCTCACCTACGCCGACGGCGTCCTGTTCATCGCCGAGAACCCCAGCTCCACCCTGCACAAGGTCAGCGAGCTCTACGACCGGATCGGCTTCGCCGCTGTCGGCCGGTACTCGGAGTTCGAGAGCCTGCGGGTCGCCGGCATCCGGCTCGCCGACGTCCGCGGCTACTCCTACAACCGCCGCGACGTCACCGGCCGGGTCATCGCCAACGCCTACGCGCAGACCCTCGGCGAGGTCTTCACCCAGCAGATGAAGCCCTTCGAGGTGGAGCTCTGCGTCGCCGAGGTGGGCGACACCCCGGAGTCCGACCAGCTCTACCGGCTCACCTTCGACGGGTCGATCGTCGACGAGCCGGACTTCGTCGTCATGGGCGGCCAGGCCGACGCGGTCACCGCGAACCTGCGGCAGAACTTCACCCATGGCCTCGGTCTGGCGGAGGCGCTGCGGGTCGGGGTGCAGGCGCTGTCCGCGGTGAGCCCGGCCACGGCGGCCAACGGGGGAGGGCACGAGCAGCTCCCCGCCGAGCAGATCGAGGTCGCCGTCCTCGACCGTCGCCGTCCCAAGCGGGCCTTCCGCCGGGTCGTCGGCGCCGCGCTGGCCGCGCTGATCGCCGACCGGCCGGCCCCCGACGAGGCGCCCCCGGCCGAGGCCGCCGCCGGTCACGCGCCCAGCGCGCCGGCACCCGGCACCCCGCCCGGGCTGGGTGACCCGGCTGCGGTCGACACCGCCGGTGGCACCGAGGGTGCCTCCGCCCAGCCGAGCACCCAGGACGGCGTCGGCGGCGGCACCGACGGCGACAGCACGACCGGCGGCCGGTGAGCGGCGCGGCGCGCTCGGGACACGAGCCGAGCGCGCCGCGGACGCCTAGGCTCGGCGAGGTGGAACGACGGATCTTCGGCATCGAGACCGAGTACGGCGTCACGTGCACCTTCAAGGGGCAACGGCGCCTCTCACCTGACGAGGTGGCGCGCTATCTGTTCCGCCGCGTCGTCTCCTGGGGACGCAGTTCCAACGTGTTCCTGCGCAACGGCTCCCGGCTGTACCTCGACGTGGGCAGCCACCCCGAGTACGCGACCGCCGAGTGCGACGACGTCACCGAGCTCGTCGTCCACGACAAGGCGGGGGAGCGGATCCTCGAGGGCCTGATGATCGACGCCGAGCAGCGCCTGAACGAGGAGGGCGTCACCGGCGACATCTACCTGTTCAAGAACAACACCGACTCGGCCGGCAACAGCTACGGCTGCCACGAGAACTACCTGGTCGGCCGGCACGGCGAGTTCAGCCGGCTGGCCGACGTGCTCATCCCGTTCCTGGTCAGCCGGCAGATGGTCGTCGGCGCGGGCAAGGTCCTGCAAACTCCCCGCGGCGCCGTGTACTGCGTCAGCCAGCGTGCCGAGCACATCTGGGAGGGCGTCTCGAGCGCCACGACCCGCTCGCGGCCGATCATCAACACCCGCGACGAGCCGCACGCCGACGCCGAGCGCTACCGGCGGCTGCACGTGATCGTCGGCGACTCCAACATGAGCGAGACGACGACCCTGCTCAAGGTCACCATCACCGACCTGGTGCTGCGGATGATCGAGCAGGGCGTCGTGCTGCGGGACATGACGCTGGAGAACCCGATCCGGGCGATCCGCGAGATCAGCCACGACATGACCGGGCGGCGGAAGGTCCGGCTGGCCAACGGCCGGGAGATGTCAGCGCTGGAGATCCAGCAGGAGTACCACGACCGGGCCGCCGAGTTCGTCGAGCGCGAGGGCTACGGGCCGGTGCACCGGCAGATGCTCGAGCTGTGGGGCCGCACCCTCAAGGCCATCGACGGCGGCGACCTGAGCCTGATCGACCGGGAGATCGACTGGGCGATCAAGTACCAGCTCATCGAGCGGTACCGGGGCAAGCGGGACCTCCCGCTGTCCAGCCCGCGGGTGGCCCAGATGGACCTCGCCTACCACGACATCCGCCGCGGCCGCGGCCTCTACTACCTGCTGGAGAACGCCGGCCAGGTCGACCGGGTGACCCACGACCCGGCCATCTTCGAGGCGAAGAACGTGCCGCCGCAGACCACCCGGGCCAAGCTGCGCGGCGAGTTCATCCGCCGCGCGCAGGAGAAGCGCCGCGACTTCACCGTCGACTGGGTGCACCTCAAGCTCAACGACCAGGCCCAGCGGACCGTGCTCTGCAAGGACCCGTTCAAGGCCGTCGACGAGCGGGTGGAGAAGTTGATCGCCTCGATGTAGGCCACCGGGCACACTGCGCCGGTGACCAGCCGCGCGGAGCTCCTGCTGTCCGGCCCGCGCGGCCGGCGGCTGTGCCTCGAGCTGGTCCAGGAGGCGGCGGGTCGACTGTGGCCCCCGCTGTCCTGGACCGACGGACCGGACGGGTACCCGATCGGTCGCTTCGACCCGGCCGCCGTCCGTGCGTCCCTCGCCGCCGACGTCTCCCGGATCGACCTGGACGCGATCGGGCAGCCGGACCGGCTGCTGGCCGCCCTGCTCGCCTCGGTCGACCAGGCGCGGTACTGGCAGCCGCCGGACGACGCGGACTCCGCGCTCGCCGACCCGGAGGTCGCAGCGCTGCTGAGCCCGGTCGTCGAGGCGGTCGTGCGGGCGCCGGCCACGCAGTGGTGGGGTGAGGCCGTTGCCACGGGCGATCAGCACGTCGTGGGCTGGCCGGACGAGGGCGTGACAGTCCCTCCGGCGGTGACCGGAGCCAGGTCCGGTCTGCTGCAGTGGCGCACCGACACGCTGATCGACGACGCTCGCGACGACCGACCGGTCGACCCGACGGCGCCGTACAGCGGCCACTGGTGGTCCACGCCCACCTTCGCCGGGGTGCCGGTCACCACCCGGGCGCGGCCGGGCGTGGCTGTCGACCGGGCTGCCCCGGTCGGACTGCTGCTGGTCGAGGACGAGATGGGCTGGCAGAGCGCGCGGACCTGGCCGGTGGAGTCACCGCCCACCGCGCGGGTCCACGAGATCAGCGGCCCGGCGGCCTGGACGGCCCTGGTCTCGCGGTACCCGCTGGACGTCAGCGCTGCGCGACGGCACGACTGGTGGCAGGTCACCGGCTGGGCCGGAGCCTGGGCCATCCCCGACTGGGCGGCGGTCGCCGAGGCCTTCGACGCTGTGCACCTCACGGTCGACGGCTACCTGTCCACCGCGGGCCGGGCACTGCCGGTGGAGCTCGACGGCCGACCGACCCGCACGCTGCTCGGCGGCTGGGACCCGGACGCCACGTGGTGGCTGACCGAGATCCTGCCGCCACTGGGTCGGCCGGTCGACTGGCGCCGACGGGACGACGAGCCCACCCGCTGGGAGCTCGGCGGCTGACGACCGTCGAGAGCCCGCGTCCTGTCGCGTCTCGACGACCGTTATCCCCAACTACCCGCCTCGACCGTGTCGCACGACCAGGGGACCGCCTCGACGGGGGAGTGGGCCTGGGTCGTCCGGGCGCGCTCGAGGAGTCGGGCGCCCACGTGGTCGCCCGACCGCCGGTTGCCCGTGCGCTGGGGGAGCGACGGTCCGGGGCTGCCGGCGCGAACTCGTGTGCGGACAGCGCAGGACCGGGGGAGGGCGCAGGGAGCGCGCGGCCAGGACCTCGCCCCGGGGTGGCTGAGTGCACGGCGGGGAGCGCGGGGCCTGCGGTCGGCGAACTCCGTGTGGCGAGGGCGTCGATCGAGTCGGAGCGCGGACGGCGCGTCCGGCGAGAGGGACGGCTCGAGGCCGCCGGCGCGTCCCGCGACCGAACGACGGACCGGGCGGGCCGCGGGGGAGCAGCGGCAGTCGGTGAGCGCACGACCGTTATCCCCAACCACCGCGCATCCGGACGGCGACGACAACGACAGCGGCGACCAAGCCGGCCGGGCCATCGCGACGCCACTGTTCCCTGCGACCGACGACCTCACCCGACATACAACCGTTATCCCCAACACGGCCGCCGCTCACCCGCCAGGGAAGACCGGGCCAACGACGACCACGGAGCCCGCCCGAGCTCGGCACCGGTAGCCGGCCAGCGGACACGGCGCGCGCGCCCACCCCGACGGCGGGGCGGCTTCACCGCGCCACTCGGGGAGGCGCGGACCCCGGCAGGTCCCGGGGGAGCGGTCGGTCAGGCCGGCAGCGGGCCGAACAGCGTGAGCTGGGCGGCGTAGCGGCCGGCGGCCGCCGCGGCCAGGAAGTACGCGCGGTCCTCGTCGAGCCCGCGCCCCATCGTGGACAGCGGGACGCCGACGTCGCGCAGCGCCGTCTCCAGCCCGTCGCTGTCGACCCACTCGATCGGGTTGCGCTGCGGCTGGCCGGCGAGGTCCTCCTCGACCTGGCTGCCCAGCTCCGAGCCCAGTCCACGGGGTGCCACCAGGTACACCCCGCCCAGCGCCACCCGCCCGAACGCGGTCAGCGAGTGGTGGGAGACCCCGCGGTGCCGGGGCCGCGGGTCGGCCTCGGAGATCCGCAGCGCCCCCACGGTCTGACCGCCCAGCACGTGCACCGCGTTGCACACCTCGCCGGCGGCCACGCCGGAGAAGCCCCACGGCGTCCCGGTGCCCAGGTTGCCCGGCCCCTGGGTGACGATCGTGATGTCGGCGTGCAGCACGTGCCGGGCCGCCAGCAGCCCGGTGTGCACGGTGACCGCCTCCAGGTCCCCGCCGAAGGCCTGGCCCACGGTCACCACCCCGGCCAGCGAGTCGGCCAGCGCGTCCAGGGTGCGGGAGAACGCCGCGGGCAGCGCCCCGCCGTCGGTCATCACGTAGGCGACCCGCAGCGCCGGGTCCGTGGCCTGCACCCCGGCGAGGACGGCGGGCAGCGCCGAGTGCAGGTCAGCGACGACGACCGGCATGCCCTCCAGGTCCTCGGCCTCGGCGATCAGCTGGTGGTGCTCGGTGTCCTGCTCGTCCACGCCCTGCACGGTCACCTGCAGCGGCGTGTACCGGCCCTTCACCAGGTGCCCGGTGCCGGTCGGGTCGGCCGGCAGCCGGTCGGGGACCGCGACCACCAGCGCGTAGCCGCCGGTGCCCAGCCGCTGCGCCCACGCGGTGGTGTTCAGCAGCACGTCGTCCCCGGCCTGGGGCGAGCCGACGACGGAGGGGTGGGCCAGTGCCCGCAGCGTCCCGTCGCCGTCCACCTCGACGGTCATCTCCTGGGCGTCCCGCCAGGACCGGCCGAGTGCGGTGACCCGGCCGCGGCGCCAGCGGATCCGGCTGCCGGGCACGGGGGAGGAGTCGCTGGTCACCCGGGGCAGGGTAGTCAGCCGGGGAGCCGATCGCCGGGAGTGCCCGGCGGGAGGAGGGCACTAGCCTGTGCACGTGGCAGCCAAGCGGGCAGAACGACTGGTCAACCTGGTCATCGCCCTGCTCGGCACCCGGCAGTACGTGTCGGCGGCCAGGATCCGGGACACCGTCCCCGGCTACGAGCCCGACGACGGCACCGAGCGGGCCGACGAGGCGTTCAAGCGGATGTTCGAGCGGGACAAGGCCGAGCTGCGCGAGATCGGCGTCCCGCTGGAGACCGGCCGCACGAGCGCCTTCGACACCGAGGACGGCTACCGGATCGCCCGCGCCGAGTACGAGCTGCCCGAGATCACCCTCACCGGCGAGGAGGCGGCGGCGGTCGGCCTGGCGCTGCGCCTCTGGCAGTCCGCGCAGCTCGCCGGCGCCGCGCAGAGCGCGCTGGTCAAGCTGCGCGCCGCCGGCATCGAGGTCGACCAGACCCGCGGCATCCAGATCCAGCCCCGCCTGGACGCCGGCGAGCCCGCCTTCGAGCCCTGCTACGCCGCCGCCCGCGACCGCCGCGAGCTGGCCTTCGACTACCGCCGTCCGGACGCCGAGCAGGCCAGCCGGCGCCGCGTCCAGCCCTGGGGCGTGGTCGCCTGGCACGGCCGCTGGTACCTCGTCGGACACGACCTGGACCGGCAGGCACCGCGGGTGTTCCGGCTCTCCCGGGTCACCGGCACCCCGCGCGCCAGCGGGCCCGAGGGCGCCTTCCAACCGCCGGCCGACCTGGACCTGGCCGCGGTGGTGGCCCGGCAGGAGGCCCGGGAGGAGCACCTGGTGGTCGTCCGGGCCCGCCCCGGCACCGCCATCGGCCTGCGCCGGCACGCCGAGCCGCTCGGGCCCGCCGACGACGGTGACGACCGGCTGCAGGTGCGCACCACCGAGCCGTGGGCGCTGGCCGACGAGCTGGCCTCCTACGGTCCCGACGTGCTCGTCGAGGCGCCCCGGCTGGTGCGCGATGCCGTCGTCGCCCGGCTGACCCGGCTCGCCGCGATGGCGGAGCCGGCGTGACCGCCCCGAGCACCGCGGAGCGGATGACCCGGCTGCTGGCCCTGGTGCCCTACCTGCAGGCCCGCCCGGACGGCGTCCGGCTGGCCGACGCCGCCGCCGACTTCGGCGTCCCGGAGGCCCAGCTGCGCCGGGACCTGGACCTGCTGTGGGTGTGCGGGCTGCCCGGCCACGGCCCCGGCGACCTCATCGACCTGGCCTTCGAGGGCGACCGGGTGCGGGTCACCTTCACCGCCGGCATGGTGCGGCCGCTGCGGCTGAGCACCGACGAGGCGGTGGCGCTGATCGTCGCGCTGCGCACCCTGCTCGAGCTCCCGGGACTGGCCGAGGGTGAGGCGGTCAGCCGCGCCCTGGCCAAGGTGTCGGCGGCGGCCGGCCACCCCGCCGAGGTCGCCGCACCGGTCGTGGTCAGCGTCGACGCCCGCGAGCAGTCGCTGGCCGTCGTCCGCGACGGGCTGGAACGGCGCCGGGCGTTGCACCTGCACTACTACGTGCCCAGCCGGGACGAGCGCACCGAGCGCACCGTGGACCCGATGCGGCTGCTGCTGGTCGACGGCCACTGGTACCTGGAGGCGTGGTGCCGCAACGTCGAGGGCACCCGGCTGTTCCGGCTGGACCGGATCGACGACGTCACCGTGCTCGACGAGCCGGCCGCCCCGCCGCCGGAGGCGCACGAACGCGACCTCGACGGTGGGCTCTACCAGCCGCCCGCGGAGGCACCCCGGGTGCGGCTGCGGCTGGCCCGCACCGCCCGCTGGGTCGCCGACTACTACCCGGTGGAGGACCCGGCCGAGGTCAGCGACCCGCCCGGCGGCCTGGCCGTCACGGTGCGGACGACGGACCTGGCCTGGGCCCGCCGGCTGGTCGCCTCCCTCGGCGGCACCGCGACGGTCGACGAGCCGGCAGAGCTCGCCGCCCAGGTCGCGGGCGAGGCCCGGGCCGCGCTGGCCCGCTACGCCGACTGACGGTCAGCAGCTGCGCAGCCCGACCACAGCGATGCCCCACCTGCGGCGGCTAGGGTCGTGGTCGTGCTGCTGATCGTGTGGATCGTCGTCGCCGTGCTCGCGCTGGGCGTGCTCGGCGTGCTCGCCTACGGCCTGCTGGGTGCGGCCGGGCGGCTCCGCCGCGAGCTGAGCGGCCTCGAGCAGGACGTGCAGCCGCTGCTCGTCGAGGCCCAGGCCACCGCCGCGCGGGCGGCAGCCCAACGCTCGACGACCGACGACTGAACTCCCAGCTCCGGGGCGTCCACCGCCCCGGCACGGCCCGATCGCAGCACCGCTCCGGCGTAGAGTCGGCGGCACCCCCACGTCTCGGAGGACCCCATGAACCTCGGCCCCGCGGAGATCGGCCTGATCATCCTGGCCATCCTGCTGCTGTTCGGCTACAAGAAGCTGCCGGACGCCTCGCGGTCGCTCGGCCGGTCGCTGCGGATCTTCAAGGGCGAGATGAAGGGCATGAAGGACGACGACGTCCGCGCCAAGGACCAGGCCCGCACCACGCCGGTCACCGGCACGGTGGTCACCCCCAGCCCGAACCCCACCGTCGCCCCGTCCGCGGTAGACTACGAGGCCGAGGCCCGTGCGATGGAGGCCCGCGCCGCCGAGGCCCGGGCCCGCGCCGAGCAGGCCCGCGCGTCGTCGGCCGTGACCGACACCTCGCACTGACCCGTCCGCCGACCCCCCGCCCGTGACCATGGCCGCGCGTCCGCAGGGCCGCCGACCGCGGCGTCCCGAGCGGGACGCCGCGGCGACGATGACGCTGATCGGGCACCTCCGCGAGCTGCGCAACCGGGTGGGCATCGCGCTGCTGTTCGTGCTGATCGGCACCGCGGTCGCCTTCTGGTGGTACGAGCACGGGCTCGGTGACTTCATCCGGGCGCCGTACTGCAACCTGCCCGAGGACCTGCGGTACAACGAGGCCGACGGCAGCTGCGGGCTGCTGGTCACCGACGTCTTCGGCGGCGCGCTGATCCGGCTGAAGATCGCGTTCATCGCCGGCATCGTGCTGTCCGCGCCGTGCTGGCTCTACCAGATCTGGGCGTTCATCACCCCGGGCCTCAAGCGCAACGAGAAGCGCTTCGGCGTCTCGTTCGTCGCCGTCTCCACGCTGCTGTTCGCCCTCGGTGCCGCGCTGGCCTACATCTCGCTGTCCGCGGGCCTCCGGCTGCTGCTCGGGCTGGCCGGCGAGGGCGTGGTGGTGGCGCTGACCGCGCAGGACTACATCGGCTTCGTCATCTCACTGCTGCTGGCCTTCGGGGTCAGCTTCGAGCTGCCGCTGATCGCGGTGGTGCTGAACCTGGTGGGGGTGCTCAGCCACGCGGTGCTGGCGAGGTCGCGGCGGTGGATCTACTTCCTCACCATCGTCTTCGCCGCCTTCATCACCCCCACCCAGGACCCGTTCACCATGCTGCTGATGGCCGGGCCGATGTGCGTGCTGTTCGAGCTCGCCATCCAGGTCGCCCGGGTCGTGGACAAGCGCCGGGCCAAGCGGGAGGCGGCGCTGGGCCTGCAGGGCCTGGACGACGACGAGGCCTCACCGCTGGACGCCGCCCCGAGCCCGCTGGATCCCCGGCCGAGCGCGCTGGACGAGCCGGCGCAGACCCAGCGCTGAGCCGCGCCCCGTGCCGCAGCCGGAGGTGGCCGTCCTGGTCAACGCCGCGGCCGGCCGGGGCCGCGGCGCCCGCTCCGCCGCCGCAGTCGCCGCGGCGCTCACCGCTGCCGGGGTGCGCCCCCGGCTGCTGACCGCCACCGACCGGGACGACGCGGAGCGGCAGTGCGCCGCGGCGGTGGCCGACGGGGTCGCCGCGGTGGCGGCGCTCGGTGGTGACGGCGCCGCGCACGCCGCCCTGCAGGCGGTCGCCGGCACCGGGACGCCGCTGGGGCTGCTCCCGGCCGGCTCCGGCAACGACCTGGCGCTGGCCCTCGGCGTGCCGCGGGAGCCGGCCGCGGCGGCCCGCGCGCTGGCCGAGGACCTGCACGCCGGCCTGGTCCGGCGGGTGGACGCCGCGCGCACCGGCGACCGCTGGTGGGCGACGGTGCTGTGCTGCGGCTTCGACTCCGCCGTCACCGACCGGGCCGACCGGCTGCGCTGGCCGCGCGGTCCCCGCCGCTACGACGTGGCGATCCTGGCCGAGCTGGCCCGGCTCCGGCCGCGGGAGGTGGCGCTCACCGTCGACGGCGTCGGCGGCCAGCTGGACGTGACGCTGGTGGCCGTGGCCAACACCGCCTGGTACGGCGGTGGGCTGGGGATCGCCCCCGGCGCCGACCCGGGCGACGGCCTGCTGGAGGTGGTCGTCGTCGGCCCGGTCAGCCGGCGGGAGCTGGTCCGCACCCGGCCGCGGCTGGCCACCGGCACGCACGTCGACCACCCCGCGGTGACGGTGCTGCGCGGCCGGGAGGTCGCCCTGCACGGCGCCGGGCTGACCACCTGGGCCGACGGCGAACCGGTGTGCCCGCTGCCCGCGGTGTCGGTCTGCGAGCCCGGCGCCCTGGCCGTGCTGGGGACCGGCCGCGCCTGAGGGCCATGGTGGCCGACATGGCCTCCCTCGGTGGTCAGGCGTCCGAGCCGGACCGGCGGAGCGCGCATACGGTGGGGGCATGTCCAGCCCGGCTGAGCGGTACGCGGCTGCCCGTCGGCGTACCGCACACCCCACCCTGTCGGACTTCACCGCCGAGCTCGGCTTCTCGCTCGACCCGTTCCAGGTGGAGGCCTGCGAGGCCCTGGAGGAGGGCTCCGGGGTGCTGGTGTGCGCCCCGACCGGCGCGGGGAAGACCGTGGTCGGCGAGTTCGCCGTGCACAAGGCCCTGCAGGAGGGCCGCAAGGCGTTCTACACGACGCCGATCAAGGCGCTGTCCAACCAGAAGTACAGCGACCTCTGCGACCGCTACGGCGCCGCGAAGGTCGGCCTGCTCACCGGGGACAACGCGATCAACGGCGACGCCCCGGTGGTGGTGATGACCACCGAGGTGCTGCGCAACATGCTCTACGCCGACGCCCCCGCGCTGACCGACCTCGGCTACGTCGTCATGGACGAGGTGCACTACCTGGCCGACCGGTTCCGCGGCGCGGTGTGGGAGGAGGTGATCATCCACCTCCCCGAGCACGTCCGGCTGGTGTCGCTGTCGGCCACGGTGAGCAACGCCGAGGAGTTCGCCGACTGGCTGGTCACCGTGCGCGGCGACACGAAGGTCGTGGTCAGCGAGGTCCGGCCCATCCCGCTGTGGCAGCACATGCTGGTGGGCGGCCGGGTGTTCGACCTGTTCGCGCTGCGGCCGGCCGCGCACGCGGGGGAGTGGGAGCAGACCCCGCGGGGGCTGTCCACCCGCGAGCGGGGCCGGGCGGTGGTCGACCCGGAGCTGGTCCGCTACGTGCACGAGCAGGAACGGCGGCACGACTCCTGGCACGGCGGCGGGGGGTCGGGCATCCGCGGTGGCGGCAACCGGCCCCGGTACCGGCCGCCGTCCCGGCCCGAGGTCATCGAGCGGCTGGACCGGGCCGGGCTGCTGCCGGCGATCACCTTCGTGTTCAGCCGCAACGGCTGCGACGCCGCCGTCGGCCAGTGCCTGGCGTCGGGGATGCGGCTCACCGACGAGGTGGAGCGGTCGGCGATCGCCGAGGTGATCGACCGGCGCACCGGGTCGCTGCCGGAGGAGGACCTGCACGTCCTGGGCTTCTGGGAGTGGCGCGAGGGGCTGCTCGCCGGGTTCGCCGCGCACCACGCCGGCCTCGTCCCGGCGTTCAAGGAGACGGTCGAGGAGTGCTTCGTCCGCGGCCTGGTCAAGGCGGTGTTCGCCACCGAGACGCTGGCGCTGGGCATCAACATGCCCGCCCGCACCGTCGTCCTGGAGAAGCTGGTCAAGTGGAACGGCGAGGCGCACGCCGACGTGACGCCGGGGGAGTACACCCAGCTCACCGGTAGGGCCGGGCGCCGCGGCATCGACATCGAGGGGCACGCGGTCGTCGTCTGGGCACCGGGGGTCGACCCGGCCGTCGTCGCCGGCCTGGCCAGCACCCGCACCTACCCGCTGCGGTCGTCGTTCCGGCCCAGCTACAACATGGCGGTCAACCTGGTCGGCGCCTTCGGCCGCGACCGCGCCCGGGAGCTGCTGGCCTCCTCCTTCGCCCAGTTCCAGGCAGACCGGTCGGTGGTCGGGCTGGCCCGGTCCGCGGCCCGGCACGAGGAGGACGCCGCCCGGCTGGCGAAGGAGATGAACGACGGGCTGAGCGCCGCCGTCCTGGACGTCGCCGGCTACGCGCGGCTGCGGATGGAGGTGTCCGAGCGGGAGAAGGAGCTGTCCCGGGACACCCAGGCGCGGCGCCGGGCCGACGCCGCCGAGTCGCTGGCCGCGCTGCGGGCCGGCGACGTGATCCGGGTGCCCAGCGGCCGGCGGCAGGGGCTGGCCGTCGTCCTGGACCCCGGGGTCACCGAGATCGCCGAGCCGCGTCCGCTGGTGCTCACCGAGGACAAGTGGGCCGGCCGGCTGGCCTCGGTGGACTTCCCCTCACCGGTGACCGCGCTGGCCCGGGTCCGGGTGCCGAAGAACTTCAACCACCGCAGCCCGCACGCACGCCGCGACCTCGCCGCGACGCTGCGCACCGCCCGGGTGGAGAACGACCTCGGCGCCCGGCGCACCCGGGGGCGCTCGGCCGCCGCCGACGACCCGGTGCTCGCCGACCTCCGGCACGCGCTGCGCGCCCACCCGGTGCACGGGCTGCCCGACCGGGAGGAGCGGGTGCGCGCGGCCGACCGCTGGCTGCGCGAGGTGCGCGAAGCCGAGCGGCTGCGCCGGCAGATGGCGGACCGCACCGGCTCGCTGACCCGGCAGTTCGACCGCACCTGCGACGTCCTGCAGGAGCTGGGCTACCTGCTGCCGGCCGCGGTGCTGCCGGTCGAGGTGCCCGAGGACGGGGTACCGCCGGAGGAGTCGCCGGTGGTCACCGACGCCGGCCGCCGGCTCAGCCGGATCTGGTCGGAGACCGACCTGCTCACCGCCGAGTGCATCCGCGCCGGCGTCTTCCGCGGCCTGAACGCCGCCGAGCTGGCGGCCTGCGTCTCCGCGCTGGTGTTCGAGGCCCGCCGGGAGGGTCCGGGGACGCCGTCGGTGCCGGCGGGCAAGGTGTCCGCCGCCCTCGCCGAGATGCGCCGGGTGCAGCTGCAGCTGGCCGACGTCGAGCGGGAGCACGAGGTGCCGGTGACCCGGGAGCTCGACCTGGGCTTCGTGTGGGCTGCCTACCGGTGGGCCGACGGGCAGACCCTGGACCGGGTGCTGGCCGGGGCCGAGCAGGCCGGCACCGAGCTGTCCGGCGGGGACTTCGTGCGGTGGGCGCGGCAGCTGGTCGACCTGCTCGACCAGCTGGCCAAGGTCGCCGACGAGCCGCTGGCCGGCACCGCCCGGGCCGCGGTCGGCCGGGTGCGCCGCGGCGTGGTGGCCGTGGCGGTCAGCGGCTGACCGCCGGCCCGCGCGTCGTGGCGCCCCGGGACCGGCCGGGGCCGTAGGACACAATCGCCGCACCCGTGACCGGGTGCCCGGCACCGCACCGAGGAGCGACGATGAGCCAGCCGCCGCAGGGCGAGGACCCGCAGCAGGACGGCCGGGCGCAGCCCGGCTGGGGGCCGCCGTCCGGGCAGCAGGGCGGCGGGTACGGCCAGCAGGGCGGCTGGGGGCCGCCGAGCCAGTACGGCCAGCCAGGACAGGGCGGCCAGGGCGGCCAGCCCGGTCAGGGCGGCTGGGGGCCGCCGAGCCAGTACGGCGCGCCCGGGCAGTACGGCGCACCGGGCGGCTGGGGTCAGCCGGGGCAGTACGGCGCCCCCGCCGGCCAGCCCTACGGCCCCCCGCCGCAGTACGGGCAGCCCGGCCAGTACGGCGCCCCGCCCGGCTACGGGCAGCAGCACGGCCAGTACGGCGGGTGGCAGCAGCCGCCGGCACCGGCGCGCCGCACCCGGCGGTTCGGCCTGCTGTTCGGGCTGCTGGTCCTGGCCCTGCTCATCGGGCTGGCCTTCACCCTGCCGGCGCGGCTGGGCGGCACCCGGCTGGACCCGGACGCGGTGCAGCGGGACGTCGCCGCGCAGTACCAGGAGCGCGAGGGGGTGGCCCTGGACCTCTCCTGCGACCAGACGATGACCGTCGCCGACGGCCGGACCTACGAGTGCGACGGGACGACCGCCGACGGCGACCCGGTCACCATCACCCTCGAGCTGTCGGGCACCGACGGGGACTACACCTGGTCCGACAGCTGACCCCGGTCAGCGGTCGGGCCAGCCCAGGGCCGCGCCCAGCCGGCGCACCGAGGACTCCAGGCCGTGCGCCTCGGCCAGCGCGTCCAGCGCGTCCGGGTCCACGGGGCGGCGCGGCAGGGCGCCGTCCACCGGTGGCAGGTCGATGGTGGTGACCACGGCGACGACCTCCGGGGCGGCGTCCAGGTAGGCGTCGGCCGCGCGCAACTTCTTCAGCAGCGCCGCGGTCAGCGGCGGCTTCGGGACGACGGCGCGGGCCACGGCGGCCCGGATGCCGGCCAGCGAGCCGAACTCGTTGATCAACGTGGCGGCGGTCTTCTCCCCGACGCCGACCACGCCGGGGAGCCCGTCGCTGGGGTCGCCGCGCAGCACCGCGTAGTCGGCGTAGGCGCGGCCGGGGATGCCGTACTTGGCGGCCACCGCCGCCTCGTCGACGAACTCCAGGTCGTTGATGCCGCGGTTGGTGTACAGCACCCGGACGCCGCGGTCGTCGTCGACCAGCTGGAACAGGTCCCGGTCGCCGGTGACCACGTCGACCGGCCCCCGGGCCCGGGTGGCGAGCGTGCCGATCACGTCGTCGGCCTCGTACCCCGGCGCCCCGACCCGGGTCAGGCCGGCGGCGGCGAGCACCTCCACCAGCACCGGCACCTGCGGGCCGAGCTCGTCGGGGACCTCCTCGCCGCCGGCCTCGGCGACCCGGTGCGCCTTGTAGCTGGGCAGCGCGGCCACCCGGAAGGCCGGCCGCCAGTCGTCGTCCCAGCAGGCCACGAGCCGGTCGGGGGAGTGCGCGACGACCAGCCGCGCGGTCATGTCCAGGAACCCGCGGACGGCGTTGACCGGCCGGCCGTGGGGACCGGTGACGCTGGTGGGCACGCCGAAGAAGGCGCGGAAGTACAGGCTCGCCGCGTCCAGCAGCATGGTCGTCACGGCCAGACCGTAACGGCCCGGCGTCGGCGGGCGGTGCCGTCCGCGCCGCTGGATAGTCTGCGCGGGTGGCTGCCCCTCCTGTTCTCCCGCCGGCGTCCGTCGACCGCGTGCACGCCGCCCGGGCGGTGGCCGCCGAGCTCGGCATCGACGTCGTGGTCCTCACCCCGGGGTCGGACCTGCGCTACCTCTGCGGGTACGCCGCGCACGCGATGGAGCGGCTGACCGCGCTGGTCGTGCCGCGCCGCGGTGAGCCGCTGCTCGTGGTGCCCCGCCTGGAGGCGCCGATGGTGGGGGCGTCCCCGGCCGGTGCGCTCGGTCTGGAGCTGCTGGCCTGGGACGAGACCGACGACCCGTTCGCGCTGGTGGCCACGGCGGTGCAGGCCCGGCTGGGCGGCCCGCCGGCGCGGGTGGCGGTGGGCAACCGGACCTGGGCCGAGCACGCGCTGGGCCTCCAGCGGGCGATGCCCGGCTCGGTGCTGGAGCTCGCCGCACCGGTGGTCGACCGGCTGCGGATGGTCAAGACGCCGCACGAGGTCGAGGAGCTCGCCCGGGCTGCCGCGGCGATCGACCGGGTGCACGCACGGATGGGGGAGTGGCTGCGGGTCGGGCGCACCGAGGCCGAGGTGGGAGCCGACATCGCCGCGGCGATCCTCGCCGAGGGGCACGTGGCGGTCGACTTCACGATCGTGGGCTCGGGTCCCAACGGCGCCAGCCCGCACCACGAGCTCTCCGACCGGGTGGTCGAGGCCGGGGACATGGTGGTCGTCGACATCGGCGGGGAGACCGACACCGGCTACCGGTCGGACTGCACCCGCACCTACCTGGTCGGCGGCGTGGCCGCGCGCGGGCTGCTCGAGTGGTACGGGGTGCTCCAGCGGGCGCAGGCCGCGGCCACCGCGGCGGTCCGCCCCGGGGTCACCTGCGCGCAGGTCGACGCGGCGGCCCGGCAGGTGATCACCGACGCCGGCTGGGGCGAGCAGTTCCTCCACCGGACCGGGCACGGCATCGGCCTGGACACCCACGAGGCGCCCTACGTCGTCGCCGGCAACGACCTGCCGCTCGAGCCGGGGATGGCCTTCTCCGTCGAACCCGGCATCTACCTGGCGGGCCGCTACGGCGCCCGCATCGAGGACATCGTGGTCTGCACCGACGACGGCGTCCGCATCCTGAACAGGGGCACCCGTGAGCTCGTCGAACTCCCCGGCTGACCCGCCGGCCGGTGGTGCGCCCCCGGCCGCGCCCGACGTCGACCGCGCCCTGCTCAGCGCGCTGGCCCGGGACGGGCGGGCGAGCTTCACCGACCTCGCTGAGCGCGTGGGCCTGTCGGTGTCAGCGGTGCACCAGCGGGTGCGCCGGCTCGAGCAGCGCGGCCTGATCACCGGCTACGCCGCGCAGCTGGACGCCAAGGCGCTGGGGCTGCCGCTGACCGCGTTCGTGTCGATCACGCCGATCGACGTCGCCCAGCCGGACGACGCCCCGGCCCGGCTGGCGCGGCTGCCGGCGATCGAGGCGTGCCACTCGGTGGCGGGGATGGAGAGCTACATCCTCAAGGTCCGCGTCGCCTCACCCGATGCCCTCGAGGCGCTGCTGCAGGAGATCCGGGCCGTAGCCAACGTCACCACCCGCACCACCGTCGTCCTCTCGACGTTCTACGAGGACCGCCCGCCCGTCTGACGAAGGACCCCCTCGCCCCCCACCACTCGCACGCTCGCGGTGGGCCCCTGCGAGGGGGCCAGTGGACAGCGCGTCGAACATGTGTTCGGATCAGGGTCATGCGATGGGACGCGCAACGGCTGGACTTCGCCGAGCCCGACGCGCTGCCCGGCCTGCCCACCGTCCGCGGGCTACTGCGCAGCGTCGAGGTGCCGGAGTTCCCGGGTCTGACATTCCATGAGGTGCGGGCCAAGAGCGCGCTCAACGCCGTGCCCAAGGGCTCGGCCATGCCGTTCGGTCACACCATCAACACCTTCCGGGGCTGCTCCCATGCCTGCGTGTACTGCGTAGCAGGGGACACCGCAGTGCTGATGGCCGACGGGAGCCAGCGGGCCATCGCCGACCTGCGGGTGGGCGACCGGATCATCGGGACCGAGAAGCGCGGGAGCTACCGCTTCTACGTCGAGACCGAGGTGCTGGCGCATTGGTCGACGGTCAAGCCGGCGTACCGAGTGCGGTTGGCCGACGGGACCGCGCTCGTGGCCAGCGGAGACCACCGCTTCCTGACTGGACGCGGTTGGAGGCACGTCACCGGCTCAGTGGACGGGCGCCCGTACCTGGGCGTGGGTGAGGAGCTCAGCGGCCTCGGTGCCTCACTCGCAACCGCCCCGAGGAGCTCCCGCGCGGGAGACCGGCGAGAGCCCGTCGCCGTCCTGGAACGGCGGCCGCTGCTCGTCGGGACGCTCGTCCGTGGCGACCCGGAGCTCACCGTCACGGCCGTGGACGACCTTGCTGCCGAGATGCCGATGTTCGACATCACCACGAGCACCGGGGACTTCATCGCAAACGGCGTGGTGAGCCACAACTGCTTTGCCCGGGGGACGCACGAGTGGCTGGAGCTGGACACCGGCAAGGACTTCGACCAGCAGATCGTGGTCAAGACCAACGTCGTCGAGGTGCTGCGCCGCGAGCTGGCCCGGCCGAGCTGGAACCATGAGCACGTCGCGCTGGGCACCAACACCGACCCCTACCAGCGGGCCGAGGGCCGGTACCGGCTGATGCCCGGGGTCATCGACGCGCTGGCCCGGTCCGGCACCCCGTTCTCCATCCTCACGAAGGGGACGCTGGCCCGCCGCGACCTGCCGCTGCTGGCCGCCGCGTCCCGCGACGTCCCGATCGGCATGGGCGTCTCCATGGCCATCTGGGACGACGACCTGCACACCGCCCTGGAACCCGGCGCCCCGACACCCCGGGCCCGGCTGGACCTGGTCCGCGCGATCACCGACGCCGGGCTGCCGTGCGGGGTCTTCCTCGCCCCGGTGCTGCCGGGCCTGACCGACGGCAGGGCCCACCTCGCGGCGGCGATCGGGGCCATCGCCGAGGCGGGCGCGACCGGGGTCACCGTGCTCCCGCTGCACCTGCGGCCCGGCGCCCGGGAGTGGTTCACCAGCTGGCTGGCCCGCGAGCACCCGGGGCTGGTCGGCCGGTACCGGCAGCTCTACGGCCGCGGCGCCTACGTCCCCGCGGAGTACCGCCGCTGGCTCGCCGGCCGGGTCGGTCCGCTGCTGGCCGAGCACGGCCTGGACCGGCACAGCGGCGGCACCGCCCGCGGGCTGGGCGGCTCGGACACCGGGCTGCCCGGTGACGAGTCCGTGGGCTTCCCGGCAGGCAGCCTGCCGGTACGCCTGTCGGGGCCGTCCGAGCCACCGCCGGAGGCGGCCGAGCAGCTGTCCCTGTGCTGAACGGTGGGCGTCAGCCGCCGGCCAGCCGGGCGGCCCGGCTGACGCTGCGCTTGGCGCGCACCGCGCCGCGGGGTGCGACCGGGGGTGTCCCGGCGGCCAGGGCCAGCCGCCGGTAGGTGTCGTAGGACAGCGTCAGGTAGACCGCGGCCAGCGCCTCGACCTCCGGGCGCCGGCTGGGCGGCGCGGTGGCCTGCATCGCGGTGGCGGTCCGGACGGCGTGCTTGGCGAAGGTCACCTGCAGCGCCTGGGTGGACAGCTGACCTCCGACGTGCGAGTTGACCCCGGGGCCCTTGCGCAGCGCGGGCAGCACCCAGGGGCTGGCCGCCAGGCTGGGGAACCGGTCCCGCGCCGCCTCCCACGCGTGCCAGGCGGTCAGCGCCCCGGGCACCGCCCACTCACCGTCGTCGGTGGAGACCAGCAGCCGCCGGGTGGTGGCGTGCACCTGGTCGCGGCGGAGCCCCCGGAACTGCCCGACCGTGCCCGGCCAACCCAGCGCGAGCGAGCACCAGGCCACCGTCCGCAGGTGCTCCAGGCCGTCGCTGCGGATCCGGGTCAGCTCCTTCAGGTCGAGGGTGAGCGGGTCGGGCTCCGGGGTCCGCGGCTGGGCGATCTCGAGCCCGCCGTAGCGGGCCACCTTCGTGTACAGCGCGACGGTCGCCGGCTTCCACTCCCGGGCCGCCGCCACCGGCTCGAGCCCGGTCTCGGCCAGGGCGTCGGGCCCGAGGTCCTGCTCGAGCGCGGCCTCGACCAGCCGGCGCCACTGGGCCTCGTACCGCCGGGGCGGGGAGATCCGGGCCCAGGCACGAGCCGCCGGCGGAGCCGGCATGTCCGGCAGCGCCCGCTGCCACCCACTCGTCATGGCCCCATCCTAGAGCCGTTATCCCTAACGACGCGAAAAGCAAGTAGTGGACTCGTTCCGAAGAGGGAAGGGCGCCCTCCGGGCGAAGAACGGGCACCGACGACCCCCTCCAGACATCGGCAGTCGAGCTCGTGACCGTGACCCCCGCCGCGTCGTGGGAGGTCTCAGCGGTACACGTGCGGGAACCGCGGGTACTCGGCGACCTGCGCCGGCTCGTGGCCGAGCAGGAAGACGGCCCGCCGGTCGGCGGCCAGCCGGCGCAGCATGTGCGCCGACTCCCGCGCGGCCGCCGGGTCCATGTGACCGTCCCAGTTGTCCAGCTCGTAGCTGGCAGCCACGTGCACGGCGTCGCCGGACAGGATCACCGTCCCGGTCTGGGGCAGGGTGAGCACCACCGACTGGTGGCCGGGCACGTGCCCGGGGGTGGGCAGCACCTCCACGCCGGGCGCCACCTCCGCCGCGCCGTCCACCAGCTCGTAGTGCAGCTCGGGCAGGTTCCAGTACTGGTTGGGGAACGACGGGTGCCCGTCGGCGAACTCGTACTGCTCCCGCTGGACGACGATCGTGGCGCCGGGGAACAGGAAGTTGTTGCCGGCGTGGTCGAAGTGCAGGTGGGTGTTGATGACCACGTCGACGTCACCGGGCGCCAGACCGGCCTCGGCGAGCCGGCTGACGAGGTCGTCGGCGGGCTGCATGGCCGGCGTGATGATCTCCTCGGCCGGGGACCCGCCGAAGGTGAGGCCCGGGTTGCCGATGTGGTCCCGGCTCATCCCGGTGTCGACCAGCACCCGCCGGCCGTCGTCAAGGGTGACCAGGTAGCCGGAGACCGGCACCGGGGTCATCACGGTGTCGTCGTGGCCGGGGGTCAGCACGGCGCCGGCGCAGATGCAGTCGCCCAGCGGGAGGATGGTCATCTCCACGTGGCCCCTCCTTCCGTGGGTCGCCGTCCGGTCCGGTCTGGGAGACCGTAGGTCCTCCACGTCGCGCCCGCCCGGGCGCGGCCCGACGACCCGCCTCCGGAGGTCCCCATCGACGCCAGCCAGGGCCTGCGCGCTCACCTCCGCAGCACCCGCCCGAGCCTCGGTGGCTGGGCGAACCTCCGGGAGCCGCGGACCGCCCACGCGATGGCCGCCGCGGGGCTGGACTGGGTGGGCATCGACCAGCAGCACGGCTGGAACGCCGGGCACGACTGCACCGACCTGGTCGCGGCGGTGCGGGCCGGCGGGGCGCACGCCCTGGTCCGGGTGGGCTGGAACCGGCCCGAGGAGATCGGCCGGGTCCTCGACGCCGGCGCCGACGGGGTGATCGTGCCGATGGTCGAGTCGGCGGAGGAGGCCCGGGCGGCGGTCGCCGCGGCGCGCTACGCCCCCGAGGGCCGCCGCAGCTGGGGCGCGACCCGCTCCCCGTACACCTCGTCGCCGTCGGACCCCGCGGCCGCCAACGCCTCGACGGCGTGCCTGGTGATGGTCGAGTCACCCGCGGCGCTGGACCGCGTCGAGGAGATCGCCGCCGTCCCGGGGATCGACGGGGTGTTCCTGGGCCCCTTCGACCTGTCCCTCGCCCTGGGGGTGCCGCTGGAGCAGCTGCTGGCCGACCGGGGCGAGGGCTCCGCGCTGCGCCGCGTCGTCGCCGCGTGCGCGGAGAACGGCGTCGTGGCCGCCGCCTACGGCGGCACCCCGGCCCGCGCCCAGCTGCTGGGCGACCACGGCTTCACCGTGCTGGCGGTCGGCGCCGACGACGCCCTGTTCGCCGACGCCAGCGCCGCGCTGGTCGCCCAGGCCCGCGCGCTGGGCTGACCGCCGCGGCGAGGACCGGGCGCCCTGGCCGGCGCGGTTGGTTAGGGTCCCGGCATGTACACCGCACGTTGGGGCGACGTCGCCCGCCGGGACCTGTTCGGGCCGCACCCTGACCCGCGCGACCGGCCGTACCACGGTGTCATCCGGCTGGCGCTGATCGTCTTCCGGCTGTTCCGCTTCCGGTTCGACGTGCGCGGTCAGGAGCACGTGCCGGCCACCGGCGGCGCCATCATCTGCAGCAACCACGTGAGCTTCTTCGACTTCACGTACCTCGGGCTGGCGGCGCTGCCCCAGCACCGGATGGTGCGGTTCATGGCCAAGGCCTCGGTCTTCTCCAACCGGTTCTCCGGCCCCTTCATGCGGGCCATGCACCACATCCCGGTCGACCGGACGGCCGGCGCCGCCGCCTTCGACTCCGCCGTGCGGGCGCTCAAGGACGGGCAGGTCGTCGGCGTCTTCCCGGAGGCGACGATCAGCACCTCGTTCACCGTCAAGGACCTCAAGGCCGGGGCGGCCCGGATGGCCGTGCAGGCCGGGGTGCCGATCCTCCCGGCGGCCGTGTGGGGTGGGCACCGGATCGCCACCAAGGCCCACGACGTCGTCCTGCGCCGCGACGTCGCGGTGACCGTGCTGATCGGTGAACCGCTCGTCCCCGAGCCGGGGGAGAAGCCCCAGGCGCTGCTGCGCCGGACCCGCGTGGCGATGGAGGCGTTGCTAGACGAGGCGCAGCGCAGCTACCCCGACCAGCCGGCCGGCGACGACGACCGCTGGTGGCTGCCGGCGCACCTGGGCGGCACGGCGCCGACCCCGGAGGAGGCCGCCGTCCGGGACAACGCCTACGCGGCCGGCCACAAGGTGACCAGCACCCGCACCCCGCCGCTGGAGCAGGTCAGGAAGCTCCTCACCCGTCGCCGCTGAGGCTGCCCCGTCCGGCCGCGGTCCGGGGGCCGACGAGCTGCCGCTCGTACGTGCGGTGCCACCAGGCGCCGGTGGCCCGGCGCTCGGCCCGGGTGGTGAACCGGTACCGGTAGAGCAGCACCCGGACGGCGGCCGGGCGGTCGGACCCGAACGGCGCCGACCGCAGCAGCCGCAGCGTGGCCGGGTCGGCGTCCAGCAGCCGGTCCAGGAAGGTCGTCAGCCAGGCCCGCCCGTAGGCCGGGGAGAGCGCGACGAACCACATCAGCCAGTCCAGCCGCAGGTGGTAGGGCGCCCACTGCGGCGGGCGGCGGCGGACGTCGCCGGGCTTCCCGCGGAACTCGTACTCCCGCCAGACGGTGCCGGGGCCGGGCTGCGGGTCGTCGGTCGCCTCCACCACCAGTTCCCGGCGGACCCGGGTCACCGAGCCGAACGCGCCGTAGCTGTTGACCAGGCGCAGCGGGTCGAAGCTGGTGTTCATCCGCTGGTCGGGTGACAGCAGGTTGCGCACCGGGCCGACGCTGAGCCCGGCGACGGCCACCGCGAGCACGACGCTGACCGCCAGGAACCAGTCCGGGGAGGACAGTGCGTCGGGTGGCTGTAACGGCAGGACGGCGGCCAGCCAGCGCCCGTCGAGCGCCGACAGACCCAGCACCAGGGTCAGCGCGTTCAGCCAGGCGAAGTTGCCGCTGACCAGCAGGTAGCCCTGGGTGACCACCATGACCGCCGCGGCGACCCCGGCGACCGGCTGGGGCAGCAGCAGCCCGAAGACGACGACCAGCTGGGTGAGGTGGTTGGCCAGCGTCTCCACCTTGTGCAGCCGCGGGCTGAGCCGGTGGAACCACCAGCTCAGCGGGTTGGGCATCGGCTGGGTCTCGTGGTGGTAGGCCAGGCAGGTCAGGTCGCGCCAGCACCGGTCGCCGCGCATCTTGATCAGCCCGGCGCCGAACTCCAGCCGGAACAGCAGCCAGCGCAGCGCCCACATGCCCAGCGTGGGCGGGGCGACGTGCGCCGGGCCGAGGAAGACGGTGAGGAACCCCGCCTCCAGCAGCAGTGTCTCCCAGCCGAAGCCGTACCAGATCTGCCCGACGTTCACGATCGACAGGTACAGCGCCCAGAGCACCAGCCACAGCACCATCCAGCCCGCGACCGGCAACCGGTCGGCGAGGCCGGCCAGCGCGGCCGCGGACAGCGCGATCCCGACCCAGCAGCAGCCGGCGAAGAACCGGTCCGACCAGTGCAGGTGGAACAGGCTCGGCGCCCGCCGCCACGGCACCCGCTCCAGGAAGCGGGGGACCGGGGTGAGCCCGGTCGTGCCGATCAGGGCCCGGCCCTGGCGCAACGCGGCGACGAAGGCGATCAGGTAGACCAGCGCGATGCCGCGGGTGAACAGCCAGCGGCCCAGCCACGCGCCGGGGTCGGTGAACCAGTCCACGCGGCCGCCCTCCCGTGCTCAGCTCTCCGGCGCGTCGAGCCGGAAGGCCTCCAGCTCGCGGCCGTACCAGCGGCTGGTCCGCCCCAGCGGCTGCATGCCCAGCCGCCGGCACACCGCCAGGGAGGGCTCGTTGCCGGGGCGGACGACGGCGAAGACCTCCAGCAGCCCGTCGTCGAAGGCCCGGTCGACCACGGCGCGGGCCGCCTCGGTGGCGTAGCCGCGGCCCCAGCTGTCCGGGTGCAGGTGCCAGCCGACCTCGACCTCGCCGACGCCGTCGGGCAGCGGCTTGAGCAGCACGGTGCCGGCCGGCGCGTCGCCGTCCAGCGGGTCGATCGCCCAGCAGCCGTGGACGGCGTTGAGCTCGTGCACCAGCAGCCAGCGCTCGACCAGCTCCGCCGGGGTCACCGTCGGCGGGCCGCCCAGCCAGCGGGTCACCTCGTCGCGGCCGTAGATGTCGGCCAGCCGGGCGAGGTCGGCGTCCGCCGCCGTCCACGCCCGCAACCGCAACCGGCCGGTGCAGAGCAGTTCCACCCGAGCGGAGCTACCCCTCTGCGGCGGCCGGAACCCGCTCCTCGCCGACGTCGTGTCAGCCCAGGGCGAGCAGCAGGCAGACGACGGCCAGCGCGAGCGCCACCGGCGTCATGACCAGGCGCTCCGGGCGGCTCCGGGAGACCGCGTTCATCGCGGTGCCCAGGGTGAAGTACCCGGTGAGCACCCAGGCGAGCACGTGCACGAGACCGTCGGGCAGGACGTCGACCACCTCCGCCCGGTCCAGCAGGACGACGGCGACGGCCGCGTACACCGCCACGGAGACGGCGCTGCCGACGCGCAGCCCGGCGGGGAGGACCACGTGCTGGCCGCCCCAGGCGAACCTGCCCAGCGGCGCGCCGGCGGCGAGCAGCACCTGGACCACGGCCAGACCGGCCAGCAGCGCGACACCGACCGAGGCGGCCATGATCAACACGACCGGGACGGTAGCGGGGCGCCGGCCCCCGGCCTCAGGCCGGCTCGAGCACCGGCGCCTGCTGGGCGGCCCACCACGCGCGGCCCTCGACGGGCAGCGTGTGGATCGGGTCGTAGTAGACGTGCCGGCGGTCCAGCGCGGACTCGTCGGTGCGCTCGATGCCGGTGCGGTAGTTCTTCGTCCAGTAGCTGATGCCGCGCTCGCGGTCGTACTCGGCGACCTGGTGCACCCAGCGCTTGCCGACGTAGGGCACGTCGCAGACGATCCGCGGCGTGGCGAAGCCGGGCAGGTAGCCCATGATGTCGTGCTGCAGGGTCTGGGCGGTGGCCAGCGAGACCCGCCAGTGCTCGGCGCTGGGGATCATGTCGCACATGTAGAAGTAGTAGGGCGTGATCGAGGCACCGTCGAGCAGCGCGAAGCACAGGTCCAGCAACTGCCCGGCGGTCGCGTTGACCCCCTCGAGCAGCACCCCCTGGTTGCGCACGTCGCGCACCCCGGCGGCCAGCAGCCCGCGGGCCGCCTCGGCCACCAGCGGCGTCACCGACTGGGCGGCGTTGACGTGGGTGTGCACGGCCAGGGAGACCCCGCGCGCGCGGGCGGTGGCCGCCAGCCGGCCCATCCCGTCGACCACCTCGGGCTGCAGCCAGTGCTGCGGCAGCCCCATCAGCGCCTTGGTGGCCAGCCGGATGTCGCGCACCGACTCGACCTCCAGCAGGCCGGCGACGAACGCCTCCAGGTTCTTGAACGGCAGGTTGGCCACGTCGCCGCCGGAGACGACGACGTCCCGGACGCCGGGGGTGGCGCGCAGGTAGTCGAGCATCGCCCCCTGCCGGTCGACCGGCTTGAGGTCGAACTTCAGCTTCGGGACGGCGGGGGTCGAGTTGCCCACCAGGTCCATCCGGGTGCAGTGACCGCAGTACTGGGGGCAGGTCGACAGCAGCTCGGCGAGCACCTTGGTCGGGTAGCGGTGGGTCAGCCCCTCCACCGCCCACATCTCGTGCTCGTGCAGCGAGTCGCGGGCGGCGTGCGGGTGGCTGCCGGCGTCGCCGGGGAGCCGGTCGGAGGCCACCGGCAGCATGTAGCGGCGCACCGGGTCGGCCAGCATCGCGGCGGTGGTCGGCACCGCGGCCGGCACCACGGTGTTGAGCATCTGCGGGGGCAGCAGCAGCGACATCGTCGCCCGCCCGGCCTGGTCGGCCTCCACGTCGGCGTAGAAGGACTCGTCGAGCAGGTCGCCGTAGACCCCGCGCAGCTGCCGGACGTTCTTCACGCAGTGCGAGCGCTGCCACTGGGCGCTGCGCCACTCCTCGTCGGTCACCGCGGCGAAGCCGGGCAGCCGGCGCCAGTCGGGCTCGACGAGCTCGCGCGCGGTGTACTCGTAGGGCTGCTCCAGCACGAGGGTCCTCCCCAGACGTCGGTGACTCGGCGACTCTACGGGAGGATCTCACGCAGACAGCCACATTGACGATAGGTTCTCCGGCGTCGGGCCGGGATGGACGGAAGGAGAGCGTCGGTGCTCAGCGCGTTGCAGCGCAGCCTCGGGGTGCACCGGGTGCTGGAGCCGATCGGCGTCCTGCCCCAGGCGGCCCGGCGGCTGGACCCGGACCCGCAGCTGGGCCCGGACGAGGTGCGCATCGCCGTCCGCCGGCTCAACCTGGACGCCGCCTCCTACCGGCAGCTGTCGGAGGCCCACGCCGGGGACGGCGCGGCGGTGCGGGCCGCGGTGCTCGGCATCGTGGAGAGCCGCGGGAAGATGCACAACCCGGTCACCGGCTCGGGCGGCATGCTGATCGGCGTCGTCGACGAGGTCGGCCCGGAGTCCCCGCTGGGGCTCGAGCCCGGCCAGCGGGTGGCCACCCTGGTCTCGCTGACGCTGACCCCGCTGCAGATCACCGACGGCCTCGCCGGCTGGGACGGCCGCAGCGAGCAGGTCCCGGCCACCGGCACCGCCGTGCTCTTCTCCCGGTCCATCGCCGCGGTGCTGCCCGACGACCTCCCCGAGGAGGTCGCGCTGGCCGTGCTGGACGTGTGCGGCGCCCCGGCGGCCACCGAGCGCGTCGTGCACCGCTCGGGGCACCGGCCCTCGGTCGCCGTCCTGGGCGCTGCCGGCAAGTCCGGCTGCCTGAGCCTGGCCGCGGCCCGCGACGCCCGCGCCGGGCGGCTGACCGGGGTGGTCCGGGACGGCCGGGAGGCCGACGCGCTGCGCGCCGCCGGGCTGGCCGACGTCGTCGTGGTCGCCGACGCCACCGACCCGCTGGCGGTGGCCGAGGCGGTCGGCGAGCCGGTCGACGTCACGGTGGTCTGCGTCGACGTGCCCGGCGCCGAGCACGGGGCGGTCCTCGCGACGGCCGACGGCGGCACCGTGGTCTTCTTCTCCATGGCCACGTCGTTCTCGGCGGCGGCCCTGGGCGCGGAGGGGATGGCGGCGGACGTGACGATGCTGGTGGGCAACGGCTACACGCCGGGGCACGCGGCCCTGGCGATGGACCTGTACCGGCGCTCGCCGGGCGTGCGGTCCCTGATCGACCCCCGGGTGCGCGCATGACGTCGCTGGTCGTCCGGGACGTGACGGTGGGGGACCGGCCCGGGCGGGCGGTGCAGGTGGTCGACGGGCGGATCGCCTGGCTCGGCGCGGACGCCGACGCGCCCCCGGCCGAGCGCACGGTGGACGGCGGGGGCGCGCTGCTCACCCCGGCGTTCGTCGACGCCCACGTGCACGCCACCGCCACCGGGCTGTCGCTGACCGGGCTGGCCCTGCACGGCGCCGACAGCCTGCGCTCGGCCGTGACCCGGGTCGCCGAGCACGCCACCGCCGCCCCCACCGGCACCGTATTGGGCACCGGCTGGGACGAGACGGCCTGGCCCGAGGGCCGCGGGCTGACCCGGCACGACCTGGACACCGTGGTGGGGGCCCGGCCGGCCTACCTGGCCCGGGTCGACGTGCACTCCGCGACGGTGTCGACCGCACTGCTGGACCGGGTGCCGGGCATCACCGACCTGCCCGGCTACAGCCCCGACGGCCGGCTGCGGCTCGACGCCCACCACGCCGTCCGGAAGGCCGCCTACGGCTCGGTGCCGGCCGACCAGCGGCGGGCCGCGCAGCGCGCCACCCTGGCCGCCGCGGCGTCGCTGGGCATCGGCAGCGTGCACGAGATGGCCGGCCCGGAGGTGTCCAGCGCCGAGGACCTCGCCGGGCTGCTCCAGCTCGCGGCCGAGGGGCCGGGGCCGCGGGTGGTCGGCTACTGGGGCGAGCTGTCCGAGCGCGGCGGGCTCGACGTCGTCCGCGAGCTGCGGCTGGCCGGCGCCGGCGGGGACCTGTTCTGCGACGGCGCGTTCGGCTCGCACACCGCCGCGCTGTCGGCCCCCTACACCGACCGGCCCGACACCACCGGCAACCTGCGGTTCGACACCGCCTCGCTGGTCGAGCACCTGCGGGCCTGCACCCGGGCAGGGCTGCAGGCCGGGTTCCACGTCATCGGCGACGCCGCGGTCGACCAGGTGCTGACCGCGGTCGCGGCGGTCGTCGAGGAGCTGGGCCTGCCCGCCGTCCGGGCCTGCCGGCACCGGCTCGAGCACGTGGAGATGGTCGGCGACGAGGCCGTCGACCAGCTGCGCCGCTGGGGCATGGTGGCCAGCGTCCAGCCCGCCTTCGACGCCGCCTGGGGCGGGCCCAGCGGGATGTACGCCGAGCGGCTGGGCGTCGACCGGGCCGCTGGCTGCAACCCGCTGGCCGACCTGGTGGACGCCGGGGTCGCGGTGGCCCTGGGCAGCGACGCCCCGGTCACCCCGCTGGACCCCTGGGGTGGCGTGCACGCCGCCGTCGACCACACCACCCCCGGCTCGGGCATGCGCCCGTTCGACGCCTTCGACGCCGCCACCCACGGCGGGTGGGTGGCCGCCCGCGCCGAGCACCCGGAGGGCCCGCTGGCGGTGGGCGCCCCGGCGGACCTCGCCCTGTGGGAGACCACCGGCACGCTGTCCGCCGTCCTCGCCGCCCGGGAACGCCCCACCTGCCGGCACCTGATCGTCGCCGGCCAGTCGATCGGAGACCCCCGATGACCCACCTCTGCGGTTTCGCGCGATCAAGTACGCGCGGTTTCGCGCGCGAAACCACCACCGCCGGGTTCGGCGCCGAAACCGACGCAGGTTCCGGCGCCGAAACCTGGTTCGTCCCATGAACGCGCTGGAGCTGGACGGTGAGCTGGTGCGCCGGGCGCGCGAGCTGGCCGCGCGGGCGGCGGCGCCGGTGGTCGACCTGGCGCGGACCCACACCACGGTCTCGGTGGAGCGGGCCGTGCTGCGGCTGGCCGGGCTGACCGGCACCGACCCGGTGCTCGGCGACGGCGAGGTGCCCTGGGTGAACCGGGTCGTCGACGCCGTCCGCGAGCAGGTCGGGCTTGAGCACGGCGTGGCGCTGCCGGTGTGGCACGCCCTGGGCCGCGACGGCAGCCTGCAGGAGCTGGCCGAGCAGGTGGGCGCGGGCACCGCCCGGTTCAGCATCCCGGCCGACCCGGAGCCCGCCCGGGACGCCGCCCGCGCCGCCGTCGCCGCCGGGATGGCCCGGATCGACGCCAACCGCGCCCGCCGCGACGAGCTCGTGGCGCTGCACGGGGACCCGCCCCGCCGTCCGTGGATCTACCTGATCGTGGCCACCGGCGACATCTACGAGGACATCCCGCAGGCCCAGGCCGCCGCCCGGGCCGGCGCCGACGTCATCGCCGTCATCCGCTCCACCGGGCAGTCGCTGCTGGACTACGTGCCCGAGGGTGCGACCCGCACCGGGTACGCCGGCACCTACGCCACCGGGGAGAACTTCCGGCTGATGCGGGCCGCGCTGGACGACGTCAGCGCCGAGCTGGGCCGCTACGTCCGGCTCACCAACTACGCCTCCGGGCTGTGCATGCCGGAGATCGCCGTGCTGGCCGGGCTGGAGCGGCTGGACATGATGCTCAACGACGCGATGTACGGGATCCTCTTCCGCGACATCAACCCGCGGCGCACCTTCGTCGACCAGCGGTTCAGCCGGATGGTGCACGCCCGCGCCGGGATCATCATCAACACCGGCGAGGACAACTACCTCACCACCGCCGACGCCGTCGACGAAGCGCACACCGTCACCGTCAGCCAGCTGCTCAACGAGACCCTGGCCCACGAGGCCGGGCTGGCGGACTGGCAGCTGGGCCTGGGCCACGCCTTCGAGATCAACCCGGCGGTGCCCGAGTCCTTCCGGCTGGAGCTGGCGCACGCGCTGCTGGCCCGCGGGCTGTTCCCGGACGCGCCGCTGAAGTGGATGCCGCCGACCAAGCACATGACCGGCGACGTGTTCGGCGGCTACCTGCTGGACGGGTTCTTCAACCTGGCCGGGGCGCTCACCGGCCAGGGCATCCTGCTGGTCGGGATGATGACCGAGGCGGTGGTCACCCCGTGGCTGTCCGACCGGGACCTGGCGCTGCGCAACGTCCGCTACGTGCTGGAGGCCGCGGGCAACCTGCACGAGGACTTCGCGCCCCGCCCCGGCGGCTTCATCGACCGCCGCGCGCACACCGTGCTCACCGAGGCGGTGCAGCTGCTGGAGCGGATCGCCGACCACCCGCAGGGGCTGATCCAGGCGATCGCCGACGGGACCTTCGGCATCACCAAGCGGTCCCCGGACGGCGGCAAGGGCCTGGACGGCGTCGCCCGGCTCGCCGCGGACGCGTACAACCCGGCGCTGGAGCTGATGGAGGGTGTCCGTGTCTGACGGGAGCGTGGTCCGGCCCTACGGGGACACCACCGGGGACGGGATGGTGCAGACGTCGTTCACGCTGCCCGTGCCGCCGGGGCCGCGGGCCGAGGGCGCGGCGCTGCAGCTGGCGCACAAGATGGGCATCGAGCCGGCGATGGTGGTGCACAGCCACGGCATCGGCGAGCAGTTCACCTTCTTCGTCGTCTACGGCAGCGTGCGGCACCTGGTCGACCTTGACGCCGTGCACGTGGAGGAGCGCGCCTACCCGCTGCTGTCACCCGGCGAGGTCAACGCCGCGATCAAGACCCGGCTGCGGCGGGGCCTGGTCGTGCTGGGGGCGTGCATCGGCACCGACGCGCACACCGTCGGCATCGACGCGATCCTCAACCTCAAGGGGTTCGCGGGCGAGAAGGGCCTGGAGTACTACCGGGAGATGCAGGTGGCCAACCTCGGCGCCCAGGTGAGCGTGCCGGAGCTGGTGCACGCCGCCCGGGCGCGGAGGGCCGACGCCGTGCTGGTCTCCCAGGTGGTCACCCAGAAGGACGCGCACCTGCGCAACACCCGCGAGCTGGCCGGTGCCTTCCGCGAGGCGATGGGGGAGGCGCGGCCGCTGCTGGTGGTCGGCGGCCCCCGCTTCGACCCCGCCATGGCCGCCGAGCTCGGCGTCGACAAGGTCTTCGGCCGGGGGACGACGCCCGGCGAGGTGGCGAGCTACCTGGTGCACGCACTGGTCCCAGAGGAGGCAGGCGCATGAGCGATCCCCGGGTCGGGTTGACCGTCACCCACCGCCGGTACGTGCCGTACGCGCACGCCCACTACTGCGGCAGCCTGGTCGACGGCGCGTACACCCTCGGCCTCTTCGGCGACGTGGCCACCGAGCTGGCCATCCGGGCCGACGGCGACGAGGGGCTGCTCGCGGGCTACTCCGCCGTCTCCTTCCTCGCCCCCGTCCAGGCCGGTGACGTGCTGGAGGCCTCCTGCGAGGTGGTCCGGGTGGGCCGCCGCAGCCGGGAGCTGCGCTGCTGGGCCGAGGTCGTGGCCCGCGCCGACCCGGCCCGCGGCCCCTCGGCGGCCCGGGTGCTGGACCCGCCGCTGCGGGTGGTGGAGGCGACCGCCACCCTCGTCGTCCCGGCGGCGGACGCGGACATCACGAACGGGTAACGGACCGCACCGCTGGTCACGACCCGCTCCCGAGGGCTCCTGCGCGCGGTCCGGGCTGCCGATGGTCACCTCGTTCCACACCCCGGGAGACCGGAGTGTGCCCCGCCCCGGCCCGGCCGGGGAGGAGCACCGGACCCGGAGGCGCACGTCCTGGCTCCCGTCGTCCGCCGTGTGCGGGGCCCCGCGTCACCAGACAACGGTGCAGTGGTCGCAGCCAGCGGCCGGTGCACCGGCCCGAAGGCGCGGGGTACCCCCACGGAGGACGACGGCCCGGCCTGTGGAGTCGCGTCCACCCGCTCCGGCCGGGGTGGGATGCTGGAGCCCGGTCGCGGCGGTGCGCCCCGGCCTCGGGTCCCGTGCTCGCGGGGCCTTCGACGCCCCGGGGCCGCCCCGGGTCAGGCGAGAGGTGGGGCGTGCCGACAGTGGTGGCGACCGGCACGGCAGACCCGGGCACCGGCACGGTGCGGCCGGCGGACGACGCCCCGGCGCGCCGCTGGCCCTGGCGCACCGCGCTCGCCGCGCTCGGCGGCCTGGCGCTGTTCCTGTCCTTCCCCGGCCACGGCCTGACCTGGCTCGCGGTCCTCGGCCCGGCGGCGCTCGCGCTGGCCGTGCGCGGGCAGCGCGCCCGCGGCGGGCTGTGGCTGGGCCTGGTGCTGGGCCTGGTGTTCATGGTCCCGCTGCTGTCCTGGACCGGCATCTACGTCGGCCCGCTGCCCTGGCTGGCCCTGGCGGTGACCGAGGCGCTGTACTTCGCGCTGCTCGGCGCCGCTGCGGCGCTGACCTCCCGGCTGCCGGGCTGGCCGGTGTGGGCCGCGGCGCTGTGGGTCGCCGACGAGGCGCTGCGCGGTCGGTGGCCGCTGGGCGGGTTCCCGTGGGGCCGGCTGGGCTTCAGCCAGGTCGACGGGCCGCTCACGCCGCTGGCCGCCTACGGCGGGGTGCCGCTGGTCAGCTTCGCGGTGGCGCTGACCGGCACGCTGCTGGCCGCCGCCGTCCTCGCCCTGGCCCGGGGGCGCGGCCGGGCCGGGCGCCGGGTGGCGGTGCTGGCGCTGGCCGGGGCGGTGGCCGTGCCCGTCGTCGGTGCGCTCGGCGGGCTGCCGCTGGCCGGTGCGTCGCTGACCGAGGGCGGCCCCACCCGCACGGTGGCCGTCATCCAGGGCGACGTGCCCCGCGCCGGGCTGGACTTCAACGCCCAGCGCCGCGCCGTGCTGGACAACCACGCCGACCAGACGCAGCTGCTCGCCGCCGCCGTCGCCCGCGGCGAGCAGCCCCAGCCCGACCTGGTCGTCTGGCCGGAGAACAGCTCCGACATCGACCCGTACCGCAACGCCGACGCCGCCGACGTCATCAGCAGCGCGGCCCGGGCCATCGGGGCGCCGATCCTGGTCGGCGCGGTGGTCCAGGGCCCCGGCCGGTTCATCTCCAACACCGGCATCGTCTGGGACCCGGTCACCGGCCCCGGCGACACCTACGTCAAGCAGCACCCGGTGCCGCTGGCCGAGTACGTCCCGGCCCGGTCCTTCTTCCGGCTGTTCAGCTCCGACGTCGACCGGGTGCACGACTTCGCCCACGGCACCGAGGTGGGCAACCTCGACGTCGGGGGAGCGGCGGTCGGTGACGTCATCTGCTTCGAGGTCGCCTACGACGGGCTGGTGTCCGACGTGGTCGACGGCGGCGCCGGGATGATCGTCGTGCAGACCAACAACGCCACCTTCGGGTTCACCGACGAGAGCGCGCAGCAGCTGGCGATGAGCCGGCTGCGGGCCGTCGAGTTCGGCCGCACCGTGGTGGTCGCGGCCACCAGCGGGATCAGCGCCATCGTCGCCCCGGACGGCTCGGTGGTCCGCCGCTCGCAGCTGTTCACCCCGGACACCTTCGTCGAGCCGATCGCCCAGCGGGACTCCCGCACCGTCGCCGAACGGCTGGACGCCGGCCCGGAGTGGGCGCTCACCGCGCTGGGGGTCGGCGCCGTCCTCGCCGCCGTGCTCCCCGCGCTGGCCCGCCGCCGGGCGGCCCGCCGGGCGCTGCGGTGACCGGGCCGGCCGCGCTGGGTCCGGTCCTCGTCGTCGTCCCGACCTACGACGAGATCGGCAACCTGGGCGCCGTCCTCGACCGGCTGCACGCCGCCGTCCCCACCGCGCACGCCCTGGTCGTCGACGACGCCTCCCCGGACGGCACCGGCGAGCTGGCCGACGCCCGGGCGGCGGCCGACGAGCGGGTGAACGTGCTGCACCGCACCGCCAAGGCCGGCCTGGGCCCGGCCTACGTGGCCGGCTTCCGGTGGGCCGCCGAGCGCGGCTACGCCGTGGTGGTGGAGATGGACGCCGACGGCTCGCACCCGCCGGAGCGGCTGCCGGCCCTGCTCGCCGCCCTGGAGGACGCCGACCTGGTGCTCGGCTCCCGCTACGTGCCCGGCGGCTCGGTGGTCGACTGGCCGCCGCACCGGCTCGCCCTCTCCCGCGCCGGGAACCTCTACACCCGGTGGGCGCTGCGGCTCCCGCTGGCCGATGCCACCGGCGGGTTCCGGGCCGCGCGGATGGAGCTGGTGAGCCGGCTGCCCTTCGACGAGGTGGCCAGCCAGGGCTACTGCTTCCAGGTCGACTGGGCCTGGCGGGCGGTCCGCGCGGGGGCTCGGGTGGTCGAGGTTCCGATCGCCTTCAGCGAACGCACCGTGGGCCGGAGCAAGATGAGCAGCTCGATCGTTACAGAGGCACTGGCACGGGTGACGTGGTGGGGGGTCCTGGACCGGTTGGCCGATCGGCTGCCGGGCCGGGTGACCCGTCCCGTGCCGGGACGTGCCCGAGGTGGGCGGCGGACGCGGGTGCTCCGGTAGGGAGCACCTCCCGCCCTCCGGGCGGAGGAGGAGCGCACATGGCCACCAGCTGGACGGCGCCGCGCGGACCGGCAGGCAGGACCTCGTCACGGCTGCGGACGGCGATCGGGCTGGGCGCGCTCGCCGAGGTCGTCGTCTACGTGCTCGTCGCGTCCTGGATCGGCCTGGGCTGGACCATCCTGGCGACCCTGGCCACCAGTGCCCTGGGCTGGGCGCTGCTGGCCCGGCAGGGCACCAAGGCGCTGGGGGAGCTGCGCCAGCGGGCGGAGGAGCACCGCGCCCCGGGGCGAGCGCTCGGGGACGCCGGCCTGATCGCGCTGGGCGGGCTGCTGATGGTGCTGCCCGGGTTCATCGGCGACCTGTTCGGGCTGCTGTGCCTGCTGCCCGTCACCCGGGGGCTGCCGCGGCTGCTCATCGCCCGCAGCGTGGCCAGCCGGCTCCCCGACGCGATGCGCGGGCCGGTGCGGGTCCGGTCGGTGCGCACCGAGCCGGTGACCGGCCCTGCGGAGCCCTACCGGGCCGGCCCGGCGACCCGGGTCATCGAGGGCGAGGTCGCCCCCTGACCCGGCCCTGATCCGGCCCTGATCCGGCCCTGGACACAGAACGGCCCCGACGGGAGTTCCCGTCGGGGCCGTCCTGCAGGACCGGGGTGGTTCAGCTGGCGCGGGTCCGCCGGCCGCGGAGCACCTCGAGGCGCTCGGCCAGGACCTCCTCGAGGTCGTCCACCGAGCGGCGCTCCAGGAGCATGTCCCAGTGCGTGCGCGGCGGCTTCACCTTCTTGGGGGCCGGCTCGGCGCCGCCGACGAGCTTGGCGGGCGACCCGTCGTACTTGCACTCCCACGTGTCGGGGAGTTCCGCGTCATCGGCGAAGGGCACCGTGACGAGGTGGCCCTGCGGGCACCGGTACTCGGCGTACTGCCGCTCGATGGGCGCGGTGTTGCGCTCGGTCTCATAGCTCACGCTGCCCAGTCGGCTTCCGCGTAGCGAACGCTCGCCCATGGCACACCGTCCTCTCGTGCTGATGTCGGTCAGTTCTGGACTGCCCGGGCAGCCGCATGCTCACGCATCCGGTGCGGGGTGTCGCAGGGGTCAACGACAGATGAAGGAATTGGATTCCGTGCCGTCAGCGCTCCATCATCCCACATGATGAGAGATCCGGCCGGAGTCCCCCCTTCCGGGGGAGCCGGCGGGGTCAGCGGAGGGCGAGCTGCCCCGGTCCGGTGGGGGTCGGCTCCAGCGCGCCGCGGACGTAGTGCCGGCGGCAGAGCACCTGGTAGCGGACGTCGTCCCCGGGCGCCTCGGCCGAGGGGACCGCCGCCGGGGCCGTGTCGGCGACCACCACCGTGGCGCCCTCGCGCACCATCACGCCGCCGACCACCCGGGCGTTGAGCAGGCCGGGGAGACCGCACCAGCACAGCACCTGGACCTGCACCCGCTGCACGTCGTCGGCCAGCTCGAACAGCCGCTGGGTGCCGGGGAACAGCCGAGCCCGGAAGTCGGTGGTCAACCCGAAGGCGTAGACGTCGACGTGCGACTCGTCGACGAGCTCGGCGAGCTGCTCGACCTGCTCGCCGGTGAGGAACTGCGCCTCGTCGACGATCAGGTAGTCCACCCGGTGCCCGCCCGCCCAGCGGTCGCGGACCAGCAGCCGGACGTCGGTGCCCGGGTCGACCTCCACGGCCTCCCGCCGCAGCCCCACCCGGGAGCTGATCTGCGGCGTGCCGGACCGGTCGCCCTGGGTCAGCAGCAGCCCGTGTCGGCCCTGCCGGCTCTGGTTGTGGTCGACCTGCAGCGCCAGCGTCGACTTGCCGCAGTCCATCGGGCCGTGGAAGAAGACCAGGTGCGCCGGCGCCGGGTGCCGGCGGCGGTCACCGGAGGCGGGGACGGCGTCGGGCAGCAGGGGAGTGGGGGTCACAGACGCTCCGGAGGTGTGTTGCCGGCGGCCACGATCGCCCGGCGGAGGTCCAGCTTCGCCAGCAGGACACCGCCGACGACGAAGAAGACGACCAGGCTGACGATCGCCGACCGGTAGGACCCGGTGAACTGGTAGGTCAGGGCGAACAGGAAGGTGCCCAGCCAGCTCGTCCCGCGGTCGGAGATCGTGTAGAAGCCGAAGTACTCCGCCTCCTTGCCCGGCGGGATGAGCTGGCTGAACAGCGAGCGGGACAGCGCCTGCGTCCCGCCCAGCACGAACCCGATGACGACGGCCAGCAGGTAGAACTGGGTCGCCTCACCCGGGGTCAGGAAGCAGGCGGCGACCAGGACGCCGACCCAGACCACCAGCGAGCCCAGCACGGTGCGCACCGCCCCGACGGACTCGGCGATCCGGCCCATCGCGGTCGCCCCGGCGAAGGCGACCACCTGCACCAGCAGGATCGCCGACACCAGGGTGGTCTGGGAGAGGTCCAGCTCCTCGGAGCCGAACTGCGCGGACACCGTGATGACCGTCTGCACGCCGTCGTTGAACAGCAGGTAGGCGCCCAGGAACCACAGCGTCAGCGGGTAGCGCCGCATGTCCCGCAGCGTGCTGCGCAGCTGCCCGACGCTGGCCCGCAGCGCGACCGAGGTGCTGGGCACCGCGGCGCCGTCGACCGGTCGCCGGTTCCGCAGCAGCGCGATGCTGACCACGGCGAACCCGGCCCACCACACCCCCGCCGAGGACAGGCAGATCCGCACCGCCTGCGACTCGGTCACCCCCAGCGACTCGTACTGGGTGTACAGCGCGAGGTTCGCCGCCAGCAGCAGCGCACCGCCCAGGTAGCCCAGCGCCCAGCCGCGGCTGGACACGGCGTCCCGCTCGTCGGGCGAGGCCAGGTCGGGCAGCCACGAGTAGTAGACGACGGTCGCCGCGCCGAAGGCGATGTTGGCGAGGATGAACAGCCCCGAGCCCAGCAGGTACCCGTCACCGGCGACGAAGAACAGCGCCATGGTGCACAGCGCCCCGACCAGGGTGGCGGCCGCGAGCAGCTGCCGCTTGCGCCCGGAGCGGTCGGCGACGGCCCCGGTCAGGGGCAGGACGGCGACCTGCAGCACCACCGACAGCGACACCACGTACCCGAACAGGCTGCCCGGCGGGATGCTGATGCCCAGCGGGTGGATCCGGCCGTCGGCGTCGGCGGCCGCCTCGGCGACCGAGGTCAGGTAGGGCGCCAGGAAGACGCTGATGACGGTCGTGTTGAACGCCGACATCGCCCAGTCGTAGGAGTACCAGCCGAACCGCTCGCGGCGCAGCGCCGGGTCGGCGGGGACGGCGGGCCGGTCGGCCTTCGAGGTGGCGCTCACCGGCGCAGGGTGCCAGCCGGGCGGTGGCGGTGCCAGCACCCGGCGGTCACGGGATGTCGTCCGGGACCACGCCGCCGGGGAAGGCGGCGACCGCCGAGGTCGGCCTCGTGCCGTCGGCGAACCCGATCCGGTCGGTCGGCTCGCCGGCGCGCAGCGGCGCCAGGCCCCGGGTGAGGGCGGCGTCGATCCGCAGCCGGGCCCGGTTGGCGTCCCCGATCCGGCCGGGCTGCAGGTCGTCGAAGGACACCGGCGGGCCGATGTGCACCCGCAGCGCGGGACGGCGGCGCAGCGCGGACAGCAGGGTGCGCACCTTGCCCCAGTCGGTGCGGTACTGCAGCACCTCGTGGGCGCCCCACTGGCTCACCGGGATCACCGGGACGCCGGCGGCCAGCGACATCCGGGCCAGGCCGGTGCGGCCGCGCTCGGGCCAGCCGTCCGGCGTCAGCCCGATCCGGCCCTCGGGGTAGGTCACGATGTGCCCGCCGGCGGCCAGCGCCACCTCGGTGACCCGCAGCGCCTGGGGGGCGAGGTGGGTGCCGCGCTCGACCCGGATGCCGCCGGAGCGCTCGAGCAGCGGCCCGACGACCGGGGCGGCCAGCAGGCCGCTCTTGACCAGGAAGCGGGGCCGCACCCCGGCCCGGTGCAGCGCGACGCCGATCACGAAGGTGTCGAAGTCGCCGATGTGGTTCACCGCGAGCAGGAGGGGGCCCTCCCGCCACTCCGCCGGGACCCCGCCGGTGACCTGGAGGCGGCCGAACAGGCCGGGGACCCAGCCGAACCAGGTCAGCATGAAGCGCCAGAACCACCAGTGCGGTGCCGCGGCGATCGCCAGCTCCCGGCCGAACCACTCCGGGTCGTCGAGCTGCACCAGCTGCTGCAGGTCCGCCGGCAGCGGCGGCGGCACCGGCCGCCAGTCGCGCAGCCGGCTCACGCGCCGTGCCACTCGCCGCGGGCGACCAGCAGGTCGCGGAGCATCGCGGGACGGTCGGTCATCACGCCGTCGACCCCCAGGTCGAGCATCTCGGTGGCCGCCGCCTCGGTGTCCACCGTCCAGACGTGCACCTGCAGGCTGCGGGCGTGCGCCGCGGCGATGAACCGTTCGTCGACCAGCGGCCGGCCACCCAGCTGCAGCGGGACCTGCGCGCAGCCGGCCTGGATCCGCACCAGCCCGGCGGCCCGCGGCGAGTACGAGGACAGCCGCAGCGCGGCCACCCCGCGCGGGCCGAGCGAGGTGCACACCTCCGGGCCGAACAGCCGCCGGGCGGCGGCCACCCGGGCGTCGGAGAAGGAGGCCAGGCAGACCCGGTGCTCCGCCTTGAGCCGGCGGATCGAGCGGACCAGCGGCGCGAGCACCCCGGCGGCCTTGATGTCGAGGTTGAACCGGATGTCCGGCCAGGCGCCGAGCAGGTCCTCCAGGCGCAGGATGGGCTCGCGTCCGCCGATCAGCGCGGTCTGCACCTCGCGCCAGGGGAGGGCGTCGACCCGCCCGGTGCGGTCGGTGACCCGGTCCAGCGTGGGGTCGTGGAAGACGACGAGCTCCCCGTCGGCGGTCACCCGGACGTCGGTCTCCAGGTACCGGTAGCCGAGGTCCACGCACTCCTGGAACGCCGGCAGGGTGTTCTCCAGGTGCTCGATCGCCCCACCGCGGTGCGCCATCGCCACCGGGGTCGGCCCGTCGAGGAACGCGTATCGCGAGCCGGCCACGCCCCCACGCTAGTGCGGAGGTCGGACGGCGTGTCGAGGGGTCGGAGGAGTGGCCACGGGCGTGTCCGACCGGACCTGTCAGAGGTGCCGTCTACCGTCCCTGGCGTGGCAGTGGATCAGAAGGCCGAGGTCGAGGGGCGCAGCCGACCGGCTCCCCGGGCCCGGCGTGCGCAGGGCGAGGAGCGTCGCTGCGGTTGGTGCCGCACGGTGCTCCCGGCGCAGGAGTCGGTCGGGCGTCCGCGGTTGTACTGCGGGCAGGCGTGCCGGCAGCGTGCCTACGAGCAGCGCTCGGCGACGGCGAAGGCCGGCCTGTCCGCCGACGTCGTGCTGGTCACCCGCGCCGAGCTCGACGGCCTGCAGGACAGGCTGTACCAGCTGCGGTGCGCCATCGAGGACGTGCAGACGCTGCTGACCGAGAAGCCGACCAAGGCCGAGCTGGAGCGCTCACTGGCCGACCTGGTGCGGTCCACCGGCCGGCTGGACCGGCTGTGGCTCAACGGCAGGCAGGCCGGCTGAACCGAACACCTACGTCACTGTGACGCAACGCGGCACGTGACGGTGTCGGTCAGCCGGCCCGGCCGGTCCCGACGGTCAGCCGCCGTTCTCCTCGTCGCCGTTCTCGTCGCGGTCGGAGTTGCTGGTCGAGTCGACCTCGTTGCTGTCGTTCTTCGGCAGGTTGCCCTGGGACACACCGCCCGGGTCGGACCCCGAGGTGTTGCTGGCGGTGTCCTTGGGCGTTCCCGTGTTCGCCTCGGGTGCGGCCTGGCACCCGACCAGAGCCCCACCGGAGACGAGTGCGAGCGCTGTGAGCAACCCGGCCATGGAGCGTCGGATGTTCATGTCCCGACCCTAAGGACGGTTCGCCGCTGCCGCCCGTCGGAACGCCGGAATCACTGCCATTCCGTCAGAGTGACGTATTGAGGTCGGCCTGGCGGGGCCCGGGGGATCGGGGGTCCGACGGCCTGACTGACGACCACGCGGCCGGTGACCTCGATGAACAAGATCGACTCACTGGGAGAGTCGGTGGTCGGGGTGTCGGGACAGGCTGGCCGACGCCGCCGATGATCAGCGCACCTCGGACGTCGACGGCGATCAACGGCACGCCGGACGTCGACGGCCCGTCAGACGTCGGTGACGAGACAGCTGTCGGCCGTGGTGGTCTGAGGTGACGCAAGTCAGCGAGATCGGCAGCGAGGTGGCGACGGTGTGCGGACCGAGGTGGCGACGAGCGGCCAGGAGGCGTCGAAGAGCCATGTCGACGAGTCGTCCTGTCGACCCGGTCAGCCCGGCTGGACGACCCCTTCTGCGCCGATCTCCATGTCGCCGATAATCGACATTATGTCAAGTAGAGGACGGGAGCCCCTCCTGGAGGCAGCCCCACCACTCACCCGGTGAAGTCGACGTCCGTCGCTCCGACCACGGCCGCCGTGCGGCCCGGCGCCGTCTGGAACTGCCAGTACAGGTTCGTGTGCGCGATGACCTGGTCGACCGGCGGAGCGCCCCACGCGCTCTTGTCGCCGGCGGTGTGCGCGTCACCGACCAGTGTGACGTCGTAGCCCCGGGTGAAGGCGCCGTGGATCGTCGACCGGATGCAGGCATCGGACTCGGCGCCGGTGACGACCAGGTGGCCGATGCCTGCGGCGGCGAGCACCTGCTCGAGGTCGGTGCCCTCGAAGGAGTCGCCGTGCGACTTGTGCACCAGCGGCTCGGACTCGGCGCGCACCAGCTCCGGCACGTACTGCCAGGCGTCGCTGCCCCGGGCCAGCTCGTCGTCGGAGTGCTGCACCCAGACCACCGGGACGCCGTCCCTCCGGGCCCGCTCCACGAGTTCACCGATGTGGGCGACGACCTCGTCGCGGCGGTGCGCTCCGTCGACGACGCCCTGCTGGACGTCGATCACCATGAGGCCGGTCGTGGGTCGATCGGTCAGCGTCGTCATGTCGCTCTCCTCAGCTCCTCGGCTGGTGCCAGCGTGGACCCCGGCACCGACAGTTCCGCCGTCGTCTCAGCCGTCGTCCCGGACCAGGCAGAACGGGTGGCCGGCCGGGTCGAGCAGCACCCGGACGTTCTCCTGCGGCTGAGCCCCGGCCACCGTCGCACCCAGCGCCACCGCGTCGGCGGCGGCCGCGTCGAGGTCACCGACCTGGACGTCGAGGTGCATCATCGGCCGCTGCTCCCCCTCGACCGGCGGCCACACCGGCGCCCGGTAGCCGTCCGCCCGCTGGAACACCACGAAGCTCGACCCGCCGGGGGCCGCGAGGACCGCCGTCCCGGGTTCTTCGTGAACCACCGGCCAGTCCAGCAGGTCGGAGTAGAACCGGGCCAGTGCGCCCGGGTCCGGCGCCTCGATGGCGGTCCCCCACCACATGCCCGGCATCCGTGACCGCATGGGTCCGCAGCGTGGCGCACCGCGCTATGTGTGTCCACACCGCCCGGCGACGGACCCGCCAGGCCTCCTCGTCAGTGCTGGTCCGGGTGCGGCACCACGCGGAGATCGAGGTCGTCGATCCCGGAGAAGTCGTCGGGGTTGCAGGTGTAGAGCGGGATGCCCTCGGCGATGGCGGTGGCCGCGATCAACGCGTCGTAGGCACGCGCCGCCGGCTTCCGCCCGGCTGAGCGCAGCGAGGCGGCCACCCGACCGAAGGCCCGCGCAGCGCCAGCATCAAACGCGATCGGCTCGAAGTCCGCCTCAGCCTGTTGGAGGTGCGCCTGCCGGGCGACGCGCTCGCTTGTAGTACGGGCCACGTGTGGACCCACCGACAACTCGGCCAGGGTCACCGCACTGATCACCGCTTCATCCGGCAGGACGCTCGGGTCCGACAGGCGCCCCAGCAGGATGACCGTCGAGGTGTCGAGCATCCCGCGACCGTCAGGGACGCTCACAGACCGGCGTCCAGGACGTCGTCCAGGTCGTGCCCGCGACCGTCAGGGACGCTCACAGACCGGCGTCCAGGACGTCGTCCAGGTCGTGGCGGAGCGCAGTGGGGTCCACGTCGGGCAGGTGGCGGCGCCGCGCCACCAGGTCCGCAGACGACGGACTGCGCCGGGCCCGCGGGCGCAACTCGGCGACCTCGGCACCATCACGGGTGACGATGACGGCGACGCCACGGGCGACGCGGTCGAGCACCTCTCCCCCGTGGTTGCGCAACTCCCGGACCGACACCGACTCCATGCCTCAACGGTATCACCGGTGAGACCCCGGGGATGTGCGAACGGCGATGAGTTCACCCTTTGCGGGTCGTCCCAGCTGTGCACCCGGCGAACCAGGAGACTCCTCGTGACCAGCAGCGTCCTGCCCATGATCGTCAGCCGCGACCTGCCCCGGCTGGCCGCCTTCTACCGGGACCTGCTCGGTGCCGAGGAGACCGAGCGCATCCCGCCCGAGGGGCCGACGTTCTACCTCGGGCTGCGGATCGGGGACTCCGACCTCGGCCTGGTCTCCCGCGACGACGCACCCGAGGGGCCGCAGCGGATGCTGCTGAGCGTCGCCGTCCCCGACGTCGACGAGCTCCTCCCCCGGGTGTCCGAGCTGGGCGGTCAGGTCCGCGGGCCGTCGAACGACATGCCGTGGGGTCAGCGGGTCGCGCACGTCCAGGACCCCGACGGCAACACCGTCAACCTCACCCAGCAGCTCTGACCCGCCGCCCCGGGCGGGGTGGCGGGTCAGCGCGCCGCCGGGGTCAGGAGATCTCGGCCCGCCGGATCCGCAGCCAGCCGAGCACCATGGGCAGCGCCAGCCACAGCGCGACCGACGTCGCCACCTGCAGCCAGCCCTGCCCGTCCAGGTCGCCCTCGTACATCGGCATGGTCGTCGTCGACAGGTCCAGCCAGTCGCGCACCCAGGTCAGCGCCGACACCGTGTTGACCAGGATGGTGAAGGCGGTCGGCAGCACGAAGGACAGGACGATGGCCAGCGGCGAGCTCAGCAGCAGCATGCCGAAGGCCACCCCGGCCAGCACCGAGACCACCTGGACCAGCAGCACCTGGCCGGCCTGGGCGGCGGACATCCCCCAGTCCATCGCGCTGTCGGTGAACACCGGGGTGAGCACCGTGGCCAGTGCGGAGGCCAGCGCCGCCGCGAGGACACCACCGACGGCGAGGAGCACCGCCGCCACCACCTTGGCGGTGAGCACCCGCGCCCGGCGGGGCACCAGGGCGAAGGTGGTCATCGCGGTGCGCTGCGACCACTCGCTGGTCACCAGGAGGATGCCGAGGACCGGGAGCAGGATGCCGACCGGGAACTGGGTGAAGGCGAAGTAGTCCGCGAAGGTCTTGGGGGCGTCCTCGACGAACAACTCGAGGGTGACGACGCCGAGCGCCGCCAGCCCGATGACGATCAGCAGCCAGCGTCCGGCGCGGGTGTCGTAGCACTTGCGCAGCTCCACCCGGGTGAGCGTGGGCAGCGACGGCGCGCTGACCTGCGGCGTGCGGACGGCGGGGGTCGCGGGTGCGGTCGTGGTGGTCATGCCGCCACCTCCTGCACCTGCTGGGAGCCGTCGGCGTGGGTCAGGGACCGGAAGAGCTCCTCGAGCCCCTCTCCCCCGGCTGGACGCAGCTCGGTGAGCACCGCGCCGGCCGCCGCGACCGCCTGGCCGACCGCCAGCGGGTCGGCGTCGGCCACCAGCCCGTCGCCCTCGCCGGGGACGACGGCGATGCCCGCCGTCCGCAACGCCCGTTCCAGTACGACGCGGTCCGGCCCGCGGACCAGGGTCCCCCGCCCGCCGAGCAGCTCCTGCTTGCTGCCCCGGGCCACGATCCGGCCACCGGCGATCACCACCAGCTGGTCGGCGACCGCCTCGACCTCCCGCAGCAGGTGCGAGGAGAGCAGCACCGTGCCGCCCCGGTCGGCGAACCCGCGCAGCAGGCCGCGCATCCAGAAGATGCCGTCGGGGTCCAGGCCGTTGGCCGGCTCGTCGAGCACGAGCACCTGCGGGTCACCGAGCAGCGCCGCGGCCAGCCCCAGCCGCTGCTTCATCCCGAGCGAGTAGTTGCCCACCCGCTTGGCCGCGGGCTTGCCGGCCAGCCCGACCCGGCCGAGGACCTCGTCGACCCGCTCCTGGCCGACGCCGAGCACCAGGGCGGCGAGGGTGAGCACCTCGCGGCCGGTGCGTCCGGCGTGCTGGGCGCCGGCGTCGAGCAGGACCCCGACCTGGCGGCCCGCGTTGGGCAGGTCGCGGTAGGCCCGGCCGCCGATGGTCGCCGTCCCGCTGGTGGGGGTGGCCAGCCCGACCAGGGCCCGCAGCGTGGTGGACTTGCCGGCGCCGTTGGGGCCGAGGAACCCGGTCACCGTGCCGGGGGTGCAGCTGAAGGAGACGTCGGAGACGGCGAGCTGCGCGCCGTACCGCTTGGTCAGCGAGTCGATCGTGATCATGGGACGACCGTGGCCTGGTCGGCCGGTCACCCGCATCGGCCGGGAGTAGACACCTCGGACGCCACGACCCGTCTCCTGGCCGACCGAAGTCGGTGCCCGGTCGGGTGGACGTAGACCTCGGTCGGTTCCGGTGCACGGCGGGCGTCCGTAGCCTCCGGGTGTGACCCTGACCGGCGGTGCCCCGTCCGAGGCCGACCGCCGCGTCGAGCACCCCTCGTTCGTCCCCGCCCAGCTGCTGGCCGACCCGGACGCCGCACCCGAGCGTGGTCCGGACGGCGCGGGCAGCACCGGCGGCCGGCGGCGGGTGCACCGCTCGGTCCGGGACTGGGTCGTGGACGTCAGCTCCTTCCTGCTCGCCCTGGCCGGCGGTGCGGTGTTCGTGGGCGCGGCGCTGTCGGAGTCACCGCCGCCGCCGGACGGGCTGGTGTTCGCCGACGTGGTCGTCGGCAGCCTGGCGTGCGTGCTGCTGTGGGGGCGGCGCCGCTGGCCGGTCCAGGTGGCGGTGCTGCTGGCGCTGGTCGGCTGCTTCTCCGACATGGCGAGCGTGGCCGTCCTGGTCTCGCTGTTCACCGTCGCCGTGCACCGGCGGCTGCCGACCGTGCTGGCGCTGTCCGCGCTGAACCTGGCCGCGTTCTTCGTCTACACCGCGGTGCGGCCCACCGACGACGTCCCCTACCCGATCGTCCTGGGGTTCGGGCTGTTGATGACGGCGGCGGTCGTGGCCTGGGGCATGTTCGTGCGGGCCCGCCGCCAGCTGGTGGTGTCGCTGCGGGAGCGGGCGCTGCGCGCCGAGCGTGAGCAGCACCTCCGGGTCGCGCAGGCCCGCCACCTGGAGCGGACCCGGATCGCCCGGGAGATGCACGACGTCCTCGCGCACCGGCTGTCGTTGCTGAGCATGCACGCCGGTGCGCTGGAGTTCCGGCCCGACGCCCCGCCGGCCGAGGTCGCCCGGGCCGCCGGCGTCGTCCGGGCCAGCGCACGGCAGGCGCTGGAGGACCTGCGGGAGGTGATCGGGGTGCTCCGGGAGGCCAACGGCGACCCGGCGACCCGGCCGCAGCCGACCCTCGGCGACCTCCCCTCCCTGGTCGAGGAGAGCCGCCGCGCGGGCGTCCGGGTGCGGGCGGACTACCGGGTGCCCGAGCTGGGATCGGCGCCGCCGGCGACCGGCCGGAACGCCTACCGCGTCGTGCAGGAGGGGCTCACCAACGTCCGCAAGCACGCGCCGGGCACCGTCGCCGCCGTCCTGGTCGAGGGCGCCCCGGGCCGGGGGCTGACCGTGGAGGTGCGCAACCCGCCACCGGCCGGCGCCGAGCACAGCGTCCCGCTGCCCGGCGGGGGCACCGGCCTGGTCGGGCTGCTGGAGCGGGTCAGCCTGGGCGGCGGGCACCTGGAGCACGGCTGGACGACGGACGGCGACTTCCGGCTGCGGGCGACGTTCCCCTGGCCCACCGGCCCGGACGCCCGATGAGGGAGCCGGTGCGGGTGCTGGTGGTCGACGACGACCCGCTGGTGCGCGCCGCCCTGGCGATGGTGCTGGGTGGCGCGGAGGACCTGGACCTGGTCGGCGAGGCCACCGACGGCGACGAGGTGCCCGCCGCGGTCGAGCGCTGCTCCCCCGACGTCGTCCTGATGGACATCCGGATGCCGCGCACCGACGGGCTGACCGCGACCGAGCAGCTGCTGGCCCGGCCCGGCGCCCCGGAGGTGATCGTGCTGACCACCTTCGACGCCGACGAGCAGGTGCTGCGGGCGCTGCGCGCCGGGGCGAGCGGGTTCCTGGTCAAGGACACCCCGCCCGCGGCGATCGTGGAGGCGGTGCGCCGGGTGGCCGCCGGGGAGCCGATGCTCTCCCCCACCGTCACCCGCCAGCTGATCGCGCACGTCGCCGCGGTGGAGCCGGTCGCTCCCGGTGACGTGCGCCTCCGCGGGGCGCGCGCCCGGCTCGACCAGCTCAGCGACCGCGAGCGGGAGGTCGCGCTGGCCGTCGGCCGCGGGCTGTCCAACGCGCAGATCGGCGCCGAGCTGCACCTGAGCGTGGCGACGGTGAAGGCGCACGTCTCCCGGCTGCTGGTGAAGCTCGACCTCGCCAACCGGGTGCAGGTCGCGCTGCTCACCCACGACGCCGGTGTCGTCTAGCCCCTCCTCGCGAGGCGGTCAGCGGTCGCGCCAGGAGCGGCCGTGCAGCCACCACTGCAGCCGCCGGGTCACCCAGGGCAGCAGCAGGTAGGTCATGATCGGCGTCAGGGTCAGCGTCGTCACCGCCACCCGCAGGACGACGTGCGCGTCGGCCAGCAGCCGGCCGAGGGTCACGGTGGCCAGCAGGTTGAGCGGGAAGAAGACCAGCCAGATGGTGACCGCCTGCTTCCAGCGCGGCGGCGCGGTCGGCGCCGGGGCGGTGGCGTGCTCGGCCGAGGACTCCACCGGCGCGTCGAACCAGCCCTCGATGCCGGTGCGCCGCTCGGTGCGGGTCACCTCGGCCAGCCCCTGCGCCGAGCCCAGCCACCACCGCCGCTCCGGGCTGGCCTCCCAGGCGGCCAGGGTCGCCGGGGAGGTGAACCGGCACAGCATGTGCCACTCGTCGGCGCCGTGCCGGGGGCGGACCCAGCCGCCGCCGAGGAAGCCGGGAAAGCCCTCGGCCATCGTCAGGCCGGCGCGGATCCAGGCGGTCATCTCCACCGTGTGGGCCGGGTCGGCCCGTCGGGTGAACGAGACGGTCACCGGCAGCTCCGGGGTCTCCGCAGCAGCCGGCACCGGGGTGGTGCTCTCCATGCCCCCAGCATCGCCGCCGTCCGTGACGAACGCGTGACGGGGTCCTCAGCGCGCCGCACCGGCCGCGCACAGGTCCGGTCGCGATGATCGGGGCGTGGAGGCCCTCGACCGGTTCTGGGACCGCGTCAGCGCCCCCTCTCCCCCGCTGTCCGGCTGGGTGCTGGTCCTCAGCGCGGTGCTCGCCGCCGTGCTGGTCCTCTCCCCCGCGCTGTGGGGCCGCGCCCGGCACGCGGTGACCATCGCCCACGAGGGCGCGCACGGGCTGGCGGCGCTGGCGACCGGACGCCGGCTGGCCGGCATCCGGCTGCACTCGGACACCTCGGGGCTGACCGTCTCCGCCGGCCGGCCGACCGGGCCCGGCATGGTGCTCACCGCGGCGGCGGGCTACACCGGGCCGGGGCTGTTCGGCCTGGGCGCGGCCGCCCTGCTGGCCGCCGGGTACGCGATCGGGCTGCTCTGGGCGCTGCTGGCCCTGCTCGCGCTGCTGCTGGTGCAGATCCGCAACTGGTACGGCCTCTGGTCGGTGCTGGTCACCGGCGCCGTGGTGTTCGCCGCCACCTGGTGGCTGCCGGCCGAGGGCCAGGCGGCGTTCGCGCACCTGGTGACCTGGTTCCTGCTGCTGGCCGCCCCGAAGACCGTGGTCGAGCTGCAGGCCAAGCGCCGCCGCGGCGCCGGCCGCGACTCCGACGCCGACCAGCTGGCCCGCCTCACCCGGCTCCCCGGCCTGCTGTGGGTCGGCGTCTTCCTGCTGGTAGACGTCGGCGCCCTGACCCTCGGGACGACCTGGCTGCTGCAGGGCCAGGCATAGGTACCTATACGTGCGTCCTGCGCCCGAATACGCAGGTATAGGTACCTATGCCTGGGCCCGTCAGTCGCTGGTGGGGCGGTTGCGGCGGCGGGGGGCGGCGTGCGGGGGCTGGTGCACCGGCTCGACCTGCAGCGGCGGGGGGATCTTCCGCTCGCAGGCCTCGGAGCTGACCGTGAAGGTCTCGCCGTGGTGGGCGATCTCCAGCGGCTCGTCGCCGTACACCAGCCGGTAGGTCGCCTGCCCGGCGGTCACCGAGACGGCCAGGCACCGGCCCTGGAACACCACCCGGAACGCCAGCCGGGAGATGCGCGGCGGCAGCCGGGGCGCGAAGGTCAGCCTGCCGTCGTGGTCGCGCATCCCGCCGAACCCGGCGACCGCGACCATCCAGCCGCCGGCCAGCGAGGCGATGTGCAGCCCGTGCCCGCTGTTGCCGTGCAGGTTCTGCAGGTCGGTCAGCGCGGCCTCGCCCCAGTAGTCGTGGGCCAGCTGCAGGTGGCCGGTCTCGGCCGCGATCACCGCCTGCTGGGCCGCGGACAGCGAGGAGTCCCGCACCGTGCGCGCCTCGTAGTAGGCGAAGTCGGCGATCTTCTCCTCGAGGGTGAAGGCGTCCCCGCGCAGGTGCAGCGCCATGACCAGGTCGGCCTGCTTGACCACCTGCTTGCGGTAGATGTCGAAGTAGGGGAAGTGCAGCAGCAGCGGGTACTGGTCCGGCGTCGTCCCCTCGAAGTCCCACGGCTCGTGGTGGGTGAACCCCTCGGACTGCTCGTGCACCCCGAGCGCCTTGTTGAACGGGACCCGCATCTCGTCGGCGGCGCGCTGCCAGTGGGCCACCTCGTCGGCGGACACCATCAGCCGGGCGGCCGTCTGCGGCTGCCGGGCCACGGCGGCCGCCGCCTCGCGCAGGTTCCGCTGCGCCATCAGGTTCGTGTAGACGTTGTTGTCCACGACCGCGGTGTACTCGTCCGGCCCGGTCACCCCGTCGATCCGGAAGCCCCGGTCGTCGTCGAAGTGGCCCAGCGACGCCCACAGCCGGGCGGTCTCGACCAGCAGCTCGGTGCCGAAGTCCCGGTCGAACTCCTCGTCCAGCGTGGCCCACCAGTACCGGGCCACCGCGTCGGCGATGTCGGCGTTGATGTGGAACGCTGCCGTCCCGGCCGGCCAGTACCCGGAGGTCTCCTCGCCGCGGATCGTCCGCCACGGGAAGGCCGCGCCGTCCTGGCCGAGCACCCGGGCCCGCTCCCGGGCCAGGTCCAGCGTCGAGTGCCGCCACAGCAGCGCGTCCCGTGCCGCGCCCGGCACGGTGTAGGTGAGCACCGGCAGCACGTAGGTCTCGGTGTCCCAGAACGTGTGCCCGTCGTAGCCGTCGCCGGTGAGCCCCTTGGCCGGGATCGGCTGGCGCTCGGCGCGCAGACCGGCCTGCAGGACGTGGAACATGCCGACCCGCACCGCCTGCTGCAGCTCGTCGTCGCCCTCGATCTCGACGTCGGCCTCGTCCCAGTGCCGATCCAGCAGCTCGCGCTGCTCGCGCACCAGCCGCTCCCACCCGGCGAGCTTCGCGGTGGCCAGCGCCCCCTCGACCTGGTCCCGGACGGCGGCCGAGGACCGCCGGCTGGACCAGCCGTAGGCCAGGTACTTCACCAGCCGCAGCTTCGAGCCGGCCGGGAGCCGGGCGGCGAGGGTGTAGCGGGCCAGGTCCGCGGAGACCTCGAGCTCCTCGGTGGCCTGGTCGGGGACGTCGACCTCGTGGTCCATCCCGGCGGCCAGCCGCAGCCGGCTGCGCTTGGTCTGGTGCACCAGCACGGCGTGCCGGCCGCGGCCCACGTGCAGCTCGGACTCCAGCGGGCGGTTCATCGCCGACCCCGCCCGGGGGTCGTCGGTCTCGGTGGTGTTGACGGCCTCGTTGGCCAGCAGGTCCGACTGCAGCGCGATGTACAGGTCGCCCTGGTCGTCGGTGCACTCGACCGTGTACTCGATGGCCGCGATCGACCGGCGGGTCAGCGAGACCAGCCGGGTGCTGGTGACCTTGACCTGCCGGCCGCTGGGCGAGCGCCACTCGGTGCAGCGCCGGAGCAACCCGTTTCGCAGGTCGAGGGTGCGCCGGTGGTCGATCACGTTGCCGTACTCGACGTCCAGCGGGGTGTCGCCGACGAGCAGCCGGATCAGCTTCCCGTCGGTCACGTTGACCACCGTCTGGCCCTGCTCGGGGAAGCCGTAGCCGGCCTCCGCGTAGGGCAGCGGTCGCTCCTCGAAGAAGCCGTTGAGGTAGGTGCCGGGGACGACGACCGGCTCGCCCTCGTCCAGCGACCCGCGCATGCCGATGTGCCCGTTGGCCAGCGCGAAGACCGACTCGTTGACGCCGAGGGAGGCGAGGTCGACACCGGTCTCGGTCAGCGACCACGGCTCGACCAGGAAGTGTGCGCGCCCTTCCGTCACAGCAGCTCGTCCAGGTCCTGCACGACGACGTCCGCACCGCGCTCGCGCAGCCCGTCGGCCTGGCCGACCCGGTCGACCCCGACGACGAACCCGAACTCCCCCGCCCGGCCCGCGGCCACGCCCGACAGGGCGTCCTCGAACACCACCGCCTGCGCCGGCGGGACGCCCAGCGCGCGGGCCCCGGCGAGGAAGCTGTCCGGAGCCGGCTTGCCGCGCAGCCCGTCGCGCTTGGCGACCACCCCGTCCACCCGGGCGTCGATCAGGTCGGCGAACCCACCGGCGGCCACGACCTGCTCACCGTTGGCCGACGCGGTGACCACGGCGGTGGCCAGCCCCGCCTCCTTCACCGCGCGCAGGTAGCGCATCGAGCCCTCGTAGACCTGCACGCCGTGCTCGTCGAGCTCGCGCAGCAGCAGCTCGTTCTTCCGGGTCGCCACCCCCCGGACCGTCGCCGCGTCGGCCGGGTCGCCGTCGGTGCCCTCGGGCAGGGTGATGCCCCGGCTGGCGAGGAAGTCCCGGACGCCGTCCTCCCGGGGCTTGCCGTCGACGTACTGGTTGTAGTCGTCCTGGCTGAACTCGGCCGCCGACGGGTCGCGTCCCTGCAGGAACTCGTCGAAGGTGCGCTTCCAGGCGGCCTGGTGCACCTTCGCCGTCTGGGTGAGGACGCCGTCGAGGTCGAAGAGGCACGCGCGGATGTCGTCGGGGAGTCCCAGCACGTGCGACACGCTACGGCGATCTCCTGGGACAGTCCTGTCGAGATCCGACTCGGCTGGGCCGGGCTGCCTGTGGGCGTTGGTGCTGCGCCCGGAGGGCGCCTGGTGTGGCGAAAGGATCGTCCATGTTCAGCGGAGGTCGCAAATCTGCGACGTGATGCTGTTGTTAGGGATAACGGTTGATGGTCCTGACGGACACCACCCCCTTCATCGGCAGGTCGGCGCCGTCGCGGTACGTCTGTCCCGGGACGGCCGGCGACGTCCCGGACTCCCACGCCCGGACCCGGTCGCTGCCTCGACTGCTGGCAGGCACGGAGGTCGACGGCCGCTCCCCTCCCCCGGGAGGTCGTGGGTGCCGTGCCTTTTGGCGTCGGCGCCCGCCCGGAGGGCGGTCTTCGGCACTGCGGGCCGGCTGCGGGTGGTCGGGGACGGCGGGCGGATGCTTGAGCTGGCTGTTGGGGATAACGGTCGTATCTGCACTCTGTGCCGGTCCCGTATAAGGGGCGCCGGCGCTGGCGTGGCTCCTCCACCCCCGTCCGGGTCCTGCTCCGCGGACGGGTTCGGCCCCTGGCCCGCCACTCCCCTCCCCCAGGTCGCCCACCGCCACCTCGGACGCCGGGCTCCCCTCCCCGGCGGCCCGGCGTCAGCTCCCGTGCGACGCGAGGGGCCGCCTCCGCGCTGCTGCACGCCGGAGGACCGTCCCCCGGCGGCGACCAGTCGACGGTCCGGTGAAGGGGGCCTGTGCCACTCCCCTCGAACTGCTCACCGGCCCGCGCACCGCTCGCCGCCCGGTCGCCCGCGCCGGGAGGACGGCTGCCGGCGAGGGTGTCGTCGCTGCTCTGCCCGGAGTCCGCTCCCCCGGTGTCCTGGCGCAGGTCGACGTGGCGGGTGGGTCGGGCGGCGCGGCTGTTGGGGATAACGGTGGTCGATGACGGACGGCCGCTCAGTGGGCAGGTCGGCAGGGCCCGATCGGGCGGCGGGCGACCGAACTGCCTAGGGTCGGCAGCAGCTGCGGCACCGCCGCACTCCCGGTCCCACCGGGAGCCCACGACCCGAGGAGCACCGGCATGGCCGACCGCCCCGTACCGCCGAACCCCTACGACTTCCTCCCGCAGGTCCCCGCGTTCACGCTCGAGAGCACCGAGATCGGGCACGGCGAGCGCCTCCCCGCCCCGCACACCAGCGGCGCGATGGGCGTCCCCGGTGGTGAGGACCGGTCACCGCAGCTGAGCTGGTCAGGCTTCCCCGACGGGACCCGGGGCTTCGCGATCACCGTCTACGATCCCGACGCCCCGACCACGAGCGGCTTCTGGCACTGGGCGGTCACCGGCATCCCCGCGTCGGTCACCGAGCTGGCCGGCGGCGCGGCGTCCGACGGCCTGCCCGCCGGTGCGGTGCAGCTGCGCAACGACGCCGGGTTTGCCGGGTACGTCGGTGCCGCGCCGCCCGCCGGGCACGGCACCCACCGCTACTACGTCGTGGTGCACGCGCTGGACACCGACGACCTCGGGGTGCCCGCCGAAGCGACCCCGGCGTACCTCGGGTTCAACCTGTTCAGCCACACCCTCGCCCGCGGGACCATCGTCGCGGAGTACGACGTCGAGTGACCCGACGTCCCGCTGGGCCGGTGCGCCGGCTCAGCGGGACGGGCGCACCGCCAGGCAGGTGGTGCCGGCCCGGGCGAACCCGGCCCGCTCGTAGACCCGCGCCACGTCGTCGTCACCGGCGGACAGGAACACCAGGTCGGCGGTCTGCCGGGCGTGCTCGACCAGCGCCGAGGTGAGCCCGGCGCCGAGGCCGCGGCCGCGGAACCGCGGCAGCGTGGCCACGCCGACCACCTCGCTGATCTCCACGCCGTCGACGTCGACCGGCTGGTGCGACCCGATGGCCACCGGCTGGCCCTCGTCGACCGCCACCATCATGACCGTGCGACCGGAGGCCACCCGCTCGCGCAGCACCTCCGTCGGCGGCAGCTCCGCCGGACCCGGGTCGCCGAGGGCGACGTCCGGGGTGGTCCGGCCGGCGGCGGCGGGGACGGGCACGGCCGGCCCGGGCGAGGCGAACGCCAGCTCGGCGAGCCGCTGGTACAGCCCCAACCTCGGGTCGTCGGCCCCCACGAGGTAGAGCCGGACGCCCGCGGGCAGCAGCACCTCGACCGGGTCGTCGGCGACCAGCAGCGGCAGGTCGTCCACGACCAGCCCGGCCGACCGGGCGACCCCGGCCAGACCGCGGCACCGGTCACCGAGCCACTCCAGCGACGCCGGGACGCCGGACCGCTCCTGCAGCGCGACGGCAGCCCGGACGTCGGCGACGGTGACCTCCGCCTCGCGGCCCGGGAACGGGCGTGCCGGGTAGGGCCAGTCCGGGGAGCCGATCGGCACGGCCAGCGACCCGACGGTGTGCACCCGGGCGTCCGCCATGGCCGCGAGGGCGAAGTAGCGCTCGATCCGGTCGAGCAGCCCGGGCGACGGCACGTCCAGGACCCTAGCCGCCGGGGCGCCCCGGACCGCCTCCCCGCACTCCGCGGACCACCCGGTCGGGGGGTGGGCGGAGCCCGGACGGCACCATGGGCGCCGTGACGGTCGGCATGCGAGCGCAGGTCTCGCCCTTCACCGCGTTCGACCGGGAGTCCTGGCGTGCCCTGGCGGCGGGCTCGGAGCTGCCGCTGGACGCCGCGGACGTGCGGGCGCTGGCGAGCCTGGGCGACCGGATCGACCTCGACGAGGTCGCGACGGTGTACCTGCCGCTGGCCCGGCTGCTGCACCTGCACGTGACCGCCAGCCGCCGGCTGTGGGCCGCCCAGACCCAGTTCCTCGGTGCCCGCACCGCGAAGGTCCCCTTCGTCATCGCCGTGGCCGGCAGCGTCGCCGTCGGCAAGAGCACCACCGCCCGGCTGCTGCAGGCGCTGCTGGCCGCCGCCCCGGACACCCCCCGGGTCGACCTGGTGACCACCGACGGCTTCCTGCTGCCCAACGCCGAGCTCGAGGCGCGGGGGCTGCTGGACCGCAAGGGCTTCCCGGAGAGCTACGACCGGCGGGCGCTGCTGCGCTTCCTCGCCGACGTGAAGTCCGGCCGGCCCGAGGTGAGCGCGCCGCTGTACTCGCACGCCTCCTACGACGTGCTCCCCGGCGAGCGGCAGGTCGTCGACTCCCCCGACGTCCTGGTGCTCGAGGGGCTCAACGTGCTGCAGGCCGGAGGCCGCCCCGAGGGCCGGGTGCCCGAGGTGTTCCTCTCGGACTTCTTCGACTTCTCCGTCTACGTCGACGCCACCGAGCACGACATCTCCCGGTGGTACGTCGAGCGCTTCCTGGCCCTGCGGCGCACCGCCTTCTCCGACACCGCCGCCTACTTCCACCGGTTCGCCGACCTCACCGACGAGGAGGCCACGACGACGGCGCTGGGCATCTGGTCGGCGGTCAACGAGCCCAACCTGCGGCTGAACATCGCCCCCACCCGCTCCCGGGCCCGGCTGGTGCTGCAGAAGGCCGCCGACCACTCGGTGCGCCGGGTGCTGCTGCGCAAGCTCTGAGCCCGGCGGGGCACCACACACTGTGCCAACTGCGCCGGGTGACGTCGTCACCTCGGCCTCCCGGCGGCGCACGTGACCGCGCGCACACTCGGACCACCGGACGGCGGGCCGATCAGCCCGCCGCCGGGCCCGACAGGAGACCACGATGTGTGCTCACGTACGCAGCTGCCCCAGCGCCACCGCCGACGACCGGGTGCTCGCCGTGCCGGTGAGCCGGCACCCCGAGCAGGGCTGGACCCTGCTGTGCAACGGTGTCGTGCTCTTCGACGACGACGGTGAGCTCCTCCCCGACGGCCAGGTCGTGCTCGACCGCCGCTGGCAGCTCGCCACCGCCTGATCCCCGGACGACCACGCAGCGCGGTCGCCGCGCCGGGAGCCCTCCACCGGGCGCCGGGGTTCCGGGACATTGGGCGGCATGGTCGGCTCCGGCGCCGCACGCGTCCGCCCGCGGCACCGCCTGACGCTGACCACCACGGTCCTCGCGCTGACCGCCGCCCTCGCCTCGTCGGTCGGCTGGTGCCCCGTCGCGCGCGCCGCGGACCCGTACCCCGCGGCCGCCGTCCGCCCGCTGGCGCCCCCACCCCCTGCCGGACCTCCCGCCGTCCCGGTGCCGGGCGCGGTGCCGCCGGCCCCGGCGCTCGACCCGGCGGCCGGGCTGGCCCTGCTGACCGCCGCCGGGGAGGCCGCAGCCCGGGCCCGCGGGACGGTGCAGGTCGCCGTCCGGGGGCCCTCCGGTGCGGAGGTGCTGACCGGCCCGGACGCCGGGAGCCCCGTGCTGACCGCCTCGCTGGTCAAGCTGCTGGTGGTCCAGCAGCTGTTCGCCCGGGACGCCGCCGGGTCGCTGCAGCTCTCCCCCGGCGACCTGGACCGGATGCGCCGCGCCATCGTCTCCTCCGACGACGGCGCCATGAGCGTGCTGTGGGACCGCTTCGACGGGGAGGCGCTGGTCCTCGCCGCGGCCGCCGAGTTCGGGTTGACGGGGAGCGCTCCCCCGGCGCGGGCCGGCCAGTGGGGTGAGGCGGTGACCACCGCGGCGGACACCGCGCTGTTCCTGTCCGCCCTCCCCGACCACCTGCCCGCCGACGACCTGGCCACGCTGACCGGCTGGATGGGGTTCGCGGCGCCGATCGCCACCGACGGGTTCGACCAGCGGTACGGGTTGCTCGCCCCCGAGGTGACCGCCACGACCGCGGTCGCGGTCAAGCAGGGCTGGATCTGCTGCATCGACGCCCGGCGGCAGCTGCACTCGGCCGGGATCCTCGCCGACGGCCGGGTCGTCGTCCTCCTCGGCGACTTCCCGACCAGCACGAGCTGGACGCGGGCCCGGGCGGCCCTGGACGCCGCCGCGGCCGCCGTGGTCGCCGGCACCTGAGCCCGGCCCCCTCTCAGGGTCCCGCCGCGAGCGTGCGAGCGGTGGGGGGAGAGGGGGTCCTTCCTCAGTCGAAGGAGGCGGCGTCCGCGGCCTGGTCGAGCAGCGCGGTGAACGCGGCCGGGTCCGGCGTGGTCCCGTCCTCGGCGGTCTGCGCCAGCACCATCGCCCGGGAGCCCTGGGTGACCAGACCCACCAGCCCCGAGCGGTCGCCGGCCGGCGAGGTGACGGCGACCGAGAGCGCGGTGGTCGCCGCGCCGCGGTCGACGGCGTCGAGCTCGGTGACCGAGAGGGTCGCCGTCATGCCCCACGGACCGGTCACGGTGACCTCCGCGCAGTCCTGCAGCAGCTGGTCGACCGGGAGCTGCAGGCCCTCCAGCGCCGGCCCGTCGGCGAGGACCTGGTAGGTGCGCAGCTGGTCGGTCGTCGCGATCTGACCGGCCACGTCCGGCTCGTCGTCGGGGAACTCGGGGAGCGCGGCCAGCACGTCGGCGCACGCGGCCGGCTCGACGCCCATCCCCTCCGGGAGGTCCTCGGGCCCGTCGCCGTGCCCCCACCAGCCGTCGTCACCCCAGCCGTCGTCGTCCCAGCCGTCGTCGTCCCAGCCGTCGCGCCCGGACCACCAGCCGGGCGCGTCGTCGGGCAGCGCCACGACCTCGGCGTCCGGCCCGAACGCCGACGCCGGCAGCAGCCCCGCGGCCAGGTCGCCGGCGGGCGCCTCGGCGGTCTCCGTCGCCGGAGCCGCGCTCCCGGTCGCCGCCGCCTCGCTGACCCCGACCGGGCCGGCCGCGTCGACCGCCGGTTGCCCGCCGCAGGCGGTGAGCACCACCGCCGCACCCGCCGCCAGCACCGCGCCCGACACCGACCCCCGCACCGACGTCCGCATGCGGTGATGGTCCACCCTCCGCAGCCGCCCCGTCGACCCCCCGGCGGCACGCCGTTGCGGGACGTGGTCGAGCCGGAACGGCTCCCGGCCGGTCGGGCGTCACCGGAGCCCAGCCGGGTAGGCGCGGGGGGACGGGCGCCCGCCCGGACCGGAGGAGGACCGATGAGCACTGTCCGCGAGCGTTTCGAGCAGGCCCTGCACCACCTCGACGCCGAGGGCGACGCCGGGCCGATGGTCGAGCTCACGCTCCCGGCGCGGTCCTGACCAAGCTCGACCGGCACCACGAGGCGACCGGGCCCGACGGCGCCCGCGGCTTCTGGGAGGAGTACCGCGCGGTGTTCGACACCATCTCCACCGAGTTCACCCGCAGCCTCGACGACGACCGCGGCTCGTCGCTGGAGTGGACGTCGCGGGGCACGCGCACCGGCGGCGGTGAGCTCACCTACACGGGGGTCACCGTCATCGACGTCGCCAACGAGCAGGGCACCGGCGTGCGCACCTACTACGACTCGGCGGCGTTCCTGGGCCCGTCGGCCGGCTGACCGACGGGCCCGTCGGGCCGGTCAGGCCTGCGCGCCCACCACGTCGGACGTCGTCCCGAGGTCGTCGGGGGCGCCCTGCGCCCGGGAGGGCTCCCTGGGCACCGGCGGGTGCGGCTCCTCGAACGCCTCGGGCGACGGGCAGGAGCAGACCAGGTTGCGGTCGCCGTAGGCGCCGTCGATCCGCCGGACCGGGGCCAGGTAGCTGCGGCCCACCAGCCGGGGCACCGGGTACACGGCGGTCTCCCGGGGGTAGGGGTGCGCCCACTCCCCCGCCAGCATCTTCAGGGTGTGCGGCGCGTTGCGCAGCGGGTTGTCCGAGGGGTCGTACTCCCCGGAGGCGACCTTCTCGATCTCGCTGCGGATGAGCACCATGGCCTCGACGAAGCGGTCCAGCTCGGCCTTGTCCTCGCTCTCGGTCGGCTCGACCATCAGCGTCCCGGCGACCGGGAAGCTCATCGTCGGCGCGTGGAACCCGAGGTCGATCAGCCGCTTGGCGACGTCGTCGTTGGTGACCCCGGTGGCCTTGGTCAGCGGCCGGATGTCGAGGATGCACTCGTGGGCCACCAGGCCCGTGGCCCCGGTGTAGAGGACCGGGTAGTGCGGGCGCAGCCGCTCGGCGACGTAGTTGGCAGCCAGGATGGCGTGCTCGGTGGCCTTCAGCAGCCCGTCGGGGCCCATCAGCCGGAGGTAGGCCCAGGAGATCGGCAGGATCCCGGCCGAGCCGAACGGCGCGCCGGAGACCGCCGGGCCCTGCCCGCCGGTCTCGACCAGCGGGTGGCTGGGCAGGAAGGGCACCAGGTGCTCCCGGACGCCGATCGGGCCGACGCCCGGGCCGCCGCCACCGTGCGGGATGCAGAAGGTCTTGTGCAGGTTGAGGTGGCTGACGTCGGAGCCGAACCGGCCCGGCCGGGCCAGCCCGACCAGCGCGTTGAGGTTCGCGCCGTCGACGTAGACCTGGCCGCCGGCGTCGTGCACCGCCGCGCAGATCTGCTGCACCTCGACCTCGAACACCCCGTGCGTCGACGGGTAGGTGATCATGATCGCGGCGAGCCGCTCGGCGTGCGCGTCGACCTTGGCGTGCAGGTCGGCGAGGTCCACGTTGCCGGCGTCGTCGCAGGCCACCACGACGACCCGCATGCCGGCCATCACCGCGCTGGCCGCGTTGGTGCCGTGCGCCGACGACGGGATGAGGCAGACGTCGCGGTGGCTCTCCCCCCGCGAGTGGTGGTAGCTGCGGATCGCCAGCAGCCCGGCGAACTCACCCTGCGAGCCGGCGTTGGGCTGCACGCTCACCGCGGCGTAGCCGGTGATCTCGGCCAGCCCGGTGCACAGCTCGTCGATCAGCCGGGCGTAGCCGCGGGCCTGCTCGACGGGGGCGAAGGGGTGCAGCCCGGCGAACTCCGGCCAGGTGATCGCGGCCATCTCGGTGGCGGCGTTGAGCTTCATCGTGCACGAGCCCAGCGGGATCATCGTGCGGTCCAGCGCCAGGTCCTTGTCCGACAGCGCGCGCAGGTAGCGCAGCATCGCCGTCTCCGAGCGGTGCTCGCGGAAGACCGGGTGGGTGAGGAACGCCGTCCGGCGGCGCAGCCCGACCGGGAACGAGGCGGGCCCGTCGACGTCCTCGTCGCCGGCGGTCACGCCGAAGGCCTCGGCGACCAGCCGCAGGACGGCGGGCGTCGTCGTCTCGTCGCAGGCCACCGCGACGGTGTCGGCGTCGACCAGCCGCAGGTTCACCCGGCGCTCCGCGGCGGCGGCCACCACCTCGGCGGCCCGGCCGGGGACGGCGACGGTCACCGTGTCGAAGAAGTGCTCGTGCACCACGTCCAGCCCGCCGGCGCGCAGCCAGCCGGCCAGCACCTGGGCGGTGCGGTGCACCCGGGCGGCGATCGCGGTCAGCCCCTCGGGCCCGTGGTAGACGGCGTACGCGCCGGCCATCACCGCCAGCAGCACCTGGGCGGTGCAGATGTTGCTGGTGGCCTTCTCCCGGCGGATGTGCTGCTCGCGGGTCTGCAGCGCCAGCCGGTAGGCGACGTCGCCGTCGGCGTCGACGGAGACCCCGACCAGCCGGCCGGGGAGCTGGCGGGCCAGGCCCTCGCGCACCGACAGGTAGCCGGCGTGCGGGCCGCCGTAGCCCATCGGGACGCCGAAGCGCTGGGTGGTGCCGCAGGCAACGTCGGCGCCCCACTCCCCCGGGGCCTCGAGCAGGGTGAGCGCGAGCAGGTCGGCGGCCACCACGACGGCCGCACCGGCCTCGTGGGCGGCGGCGGCGAGCGCGCGGTGGTCGCGGACCGCGCCGCTGGCGCCCGGGTGGGCCAGCAGCACGCCGAACGCGCCTGCCTCGGGCAGGTCGGTGGGCCAGCCGGCGGAGAGGTCTGTGACGTGCAGGCCGATGCCCAGCGGCTCGGCCCGGGTGCGCAGCACGGCGAGGGTCTGCGGCAGCGTGTCGGCGTCGACCACGAACACGGCTGACGGATCTGCGCCCCGCCCGCCCCGGCCACCGCCCGCGCGGCGGACCAGGGTCATCGCCTCGGCCGCGGCCGTGGCCTCGTCGAGCATCGAGGCGCCGGCGACCGGGAGCCCGGTCAGGTCGGCGACCACCGTCTGGAAGTTGATCAGCGCCTCGAGCCGGCCCTGGCTGATCTCGGGCTGGTAGGGCGTGTAGGCGGTGTACCAGGCCGGGTTCTCCAGGATGTTCCGCTGGATGACCGCCGGGGTGACCGTGCCGCTGTAGCCCAGGCCGATCATCGACGTGAACACCTCGTTGGCCGCGGCCCGCTCGCGCAGCTCGGCCAGCACGGTCGCCTCGTCGGCGGCGGCCGGGAGGTCGAGCGGGGTGCGGTCGCGCACGCCCTCGGGCACGCACGCGTCGGCCAGCGACTCCAGCGAGGAGTGCCCGACGACGGCCAGCATGGCCTCGGTGTCGCCGGGGCGCGGGCCGATGTGCCGGGCCGCGAACGAACCCTGCGTCGACAGCGCGGAGAGTGCGGGGAGGGGTCGGTCAGAGCCAGGAGTCAGGTCGGCCACTGCCACCACGCTACCAGCGGCGATGACATCGTCAGCCTGACGGCCGACACCGCGTCCAGGTGCCGTTCCCCCGAGCGCGGAGCCGTTTCGTCGCGCCTGCGCGGACCCCTCCGGGGCCCACTCGGTGCGACAGGACGAACAGACGAGAGGGGGACTAGGCGGACGCGGCGCGGCGGCGACGGCGCTGCGAGAGCTCGTCGTCGGCGTGCGGGAGGCCGTCCAGCCGCTCGGCGGGCAGCTCGGCGAGCTCACCGGAGAGCTCGCGGAGGGCGCCGGAGACGGCGATGCCGAACACGCCCTGACCGCCGGCGAGCAGGTCGACGACCTCCTCGGCGGAGGTGCACTCGTACACCGTGGCGCCGTCGGAGAGCAGCGTGATGTTCGACAGCTCCTTGACCCCGCGGGTGCGCAGGTGGTCCACGGCCTTGCGGATGTTCTGCAGCGAGACGCCGGTGTCCAGCAGCCGCTTGACGACCTTGAGCACCAGGATGTCGCGGAAGGAGTAGAGCCGCTGCGTGCCCGACCCGGTGGCGCTGCGGACCGACGGGGCGACCAGCCCGGTGCGGGCCCAGTAGTCCAGCTGCCGGTAGGTGATGCCGGCGGCGGCGCAGGCCGTGGGACCGCGGTAGCCGACCGTGTCGCTGTCGACGTCGTCGTAGGAGAAGGCGCCCACCGCTGCGTCGCTGAACAGCTGACCCTGCTGACCGCCGTCCTGGTCGCTCACGGGCTCTCCTCGCTCTCCGCACCCAGCAGCTGGGCCGCGCCGGCTGTCGCCGGACTGGTCACAGCGCGCGGCTCGGGAACCCCACGCACGTGATTCGCTGAAGGTAGGCCCGGGCCGGGGACCCGGTCAACCGAAGCGGGCGGCGTGTCGGGCGTCTCACCCCCGAGGAGTGAGCCGCTGACCTGCGCACCGACCGTCAGGTGGGGCCGCCGCCGGAGCCGGAGCCGGCGCCGAAGTCCTCGGGGCTGATGTTGTCCAGGAACTCCCGGAACTTCTCCACCTCGTCCTCCTGCTCGTCGGGGATCTCGATCCCGACCTCGTCGAGCAGGGCCTCGGCACCGTAGATCGGCGCCCCGGTGCGGACGGCGAGGGCGACGGCGTCCGAGGGGCGCGCGCTGACCGTGCGCTCGTCCCCGAACACCAGCTCGGCGATGTAGATGCCGTCGCGCATCTCGGTGATGTGCACGGCCTCCAGGTTGGCCCCCAGCGCCTTCACCACCTCGCGCAGCAGGTCGTGCGTCATCGGCCGGGCCGGCCGGACGCCCTGCTGCTCGAAGGCGATCGCCGCGGCCTCGGCCGCACCGATCCAGATCGGCAGGTAGCGCTCCCCCTGGGTCTCCTTGAGCAGCAGGATGGGCTGGTTGCCGGGCAGCTCGACCCGGACGCCGACGACTCTGAGCTCCTGCACGTCTGGCTCCCTCCGCTGGAGTCCCCGCCGGGGCCTCCGTGGTGCACTGCTGTGCCCGTCTGGTGCTCGTCCCGCGTGCCCCCACCTGCGGCCTGCGGAGCTGCCGGACGGGGTACCCGCTGTGCCGCCACGGTACGCCAGCGATCAGCCGCCGAGGACCTCGCGCAGGCGGGCCTCCAGCAGGGCCGCGTGCAGCTGGGCGGAGAGCCCCGCGAGCTCGGTCAGCTGCTCGGCGGCGCGGCTGCGGGCGTCGTCGGAGCGGGCGCGCAGCGTCGGGGTGACCAGCTGCTCGAGCAGTGCGGCCTCCCGCTCGGCGGCGGTGCGGTGCAGCCGCAGGTGCCGGGGCTCGATGCCGTGCCGGGCGAGCCCGGCCGCGGCCCGCGCGACCGGCAGGTCGCTGGGCCGGTGCCGGCCGTGCGCGTCCGGGGCGACCAGGCCGAACTCGACGCAGTCGGCCAGCTGCTGCTCGGTCAGCCCGGCCGCCTCGGCGAACTCGGCGGCCGGCAGCGGCGTCGTGGGCAGCGGCTGGTCGGTGCTGGCCGGCCCGGGCGGCGGGTCACCGCGGTCGAGGGCGTCCAGCTGCTCCTTGATCACCCGCAGCGGCAGGTACTGGTCGCGCTGGGCGGCCAGCACGTACCGGAGCCGGGTGACGTCGGCCGTGGAGAACTTCCGGTACCCCGAGGGGGTGCGCTGGGGGTGCACCAGCTCCTCGGACTCCAGGTACCGGATCTTGCTGATGGTCACGTCCGGGAAGTCCCCGCGCAGCGCGGCGAGGACCTCCCCGATCGTCAACCGGGGTGCCGTGGTGTCGGTGTCCCGGTCCGCGCTCCCGCCGGGCTGGGGCACCGAGGTCACGACGCCCGCGCGCCCGGGGCTCCGGTGACCGGGTCGGTCATGCCCCGGCCGGCTCGCCCGTCCGCGGCCCGGTCAGGTACACCAGGCGGAACTTGCCGATCTGCACCTCGTCGCCCCCGGCGAGGGAGGCGACGTCGACCGGCTCGCGGTTGACGTAGGTGCCGTTCAGGCTGCCGACGTCGTGCACGGTGAAGCCGCCGCCCTCGCGGTGGAACTCCACGTGCCGCCGGCTGACGGTGACGTCGTCGAGGAAGATGTCGCTGTCGGGGTGCCGGCCGGCGGTGGTGACCTCCTGGTCGAGCAGGAAGCGGCTGCCGGCGTTGGGGCCGCGCTTGACCACCAGCAGCGCCGAACCCGCGGGCAGCGACTCGACGGCCCCGGCGTGGGCGTCGGCGGTCGACTCGGCGATCTCGGCCTGCTCACCGGAGTCCTCGCCACCGACCTTGGGGATGATGCTGGTCGACTCGCCGACCCGCTCGGGGCTCAGAGCCGAACCGCACTGGGCGCAGAATCGGCTGCCCTCGGGGTTCTGGTGGCCACAACGAGTGCAGAGCACGTCGGTCTCCTCCGGTGCAGGTGGCACCGCCGCGGGCCTGGGATGGGCCGCGGTCGGCCGGCGGGCGACGGGCCGGTCGGCCCGTCGCAGGTCGGCCGCCGCAGGATCGCGGTCGGGCCGGGGGTCATGGAACCGTGCGGCCGACCCGGGGGTCAACCGCACGTACAGCGTGAGGGTCGGGCCCCGCATCGGTCACGGGACCGGCCGTCCCGGTGATGATAGTGATCGTGTGCCGGGGCGCGGGGACGCCGGGGGTACGACCGCCGGACGTCGGCCGCACCGCCCCGGCGCGGAGCTCAGGAGGCGCTGACCACGGCCTCGTAGGCCGCGGCGTCCAGCAGCTCCGCGGTGGGGTCGCCACCCTCCCCGGGCACGGTGACCTCGACCAGCCAGCCGGCGCCGTACGGGTCGCTGTTCACCGTCTCGGGGGCGTCGGTGAGCGCCTCGTTGACCGCCGACACGACACCGGTGACCGGCGAGTAGACGTCGGACACCGACTTGGTCGACTCGACCTCGCCGATGGCGGTGCCCGGCGCCACGTCGGCGCCGACCTCGGGCAGCTGCACGAAGACGATGTCGCCCAGCGCGTCCTGGGCGTGGTCGGTGATCCCGACCCGGACCACCGTCCCGTCACCCCCGCTGCCCTGGACCAGCGCCCACTCGTGCTGGTCGGTGTAACGGCGGTCGTCGGGCGTGGCCATGCGGCGTCTCCAGGGGTTGTCGAGGGTGCGGTGCTGGTGCGTGTCCGGCCCCCGTTCAGGGGCCCGCCACGAGCGTGCGAGTGGTGGGGGGAACGGGGGTCCTCTCAGTCGGGATCAGCGTATTGAGGCGCGTCCAGGGGTCGCAACGCGTCCACCACGACCCGGTCGGACTGCACGATGTCGACGCTGCCGCCCCGGCCGCCGACGGTGGAGACGACGCCGCCGGGGATGCTCATCGCCGTCGCCATGTCCTGCGAGGAGCCGATGACCTGGAAGACGTAGGGCGCCTCGATCTGCTGCCCGTCGATCGCCAGGTTCCCGGGGGTGCCGGTGACGGCACTGCTGACCCCGATCCGCACCTGGTCGACCTGCATGGTCTCCGCGCCGGCGCCGCGCAGCTCCTGGATGGCGTTGAGCAGCACCGAGGAGGTGATCCCGGTGGCCGGGTCGCGGATGGTCATCGTCATCCCCTCCCCCTGGGCGGCGACCGAGCCGTTCAGGATCGACAGCGCCTCCGCCCGGTCACGGGCCTCCTGCAGCGCGGCGGCGGAGTCGCTGTCGGAGCTGCCCAGCTGGTCCAGCGCGGAGCGCTGGTCGGCGATCTCCTGGCGCAGCCGGTCCTGCTGGGCGGTGAGGTCGTCGAGGATCCGGACCAGGTCCTCCTCGCGGGCCCCGGCGTACTGGGTGTCGGTGTCGGTGCTGCGCACCTGGACGGCGAAGGCGAAGCCGAGCAGCAGGGTGAGCACCCCGATGAGCGCGGCGGCGAGCGGGTCGCGGCGCCCGCGCCGGGCGGCGGCCGGCGGGCCGTCGGCCGGAGCCGCGTCCTCGGCGGGCGCCGGGTCCTCGGCGGGAGCAGGGCCCTCGGCGGGAGCAGGGCCCTCGGCCGGGACGTCGGCCGCGTCGGGCGGGACGTCGTCCGGGGCGCGGTCCTGCTCGGGGTGGTCGCCGCTCATGCCCGGAACAGGTGCCGGCGGATCGCCGCCGCGTTGCCGAAGATGCGGATGCCGAGCACGACGACCACGGCGGTGGACAGCTGGGCGCCCACGCCCAGCTGGTCGCCGAGGAACACGATGAGCCCGGCGACGACGACGTTGGAGACGAAGGAGACGACGAAGACCTTCGCGTCGAAGATCCGGTCGAAGCGGGCCCGGACGCCGCCGAAGACGGCGTCCAGCGCGGCCACGACGGCGATCGGCAGGTACGGCTGCAGCCACAGCGGCACGCTGGGGTCCAGCAGGAGCCCGAGGACCACGCCGACCGCGAGTCCGAGGATCGGGATCACGGGTCAGCCTCCGTCGGTGGTGCGGTCAGGGGCGACCAGGTCGCTGCCGGGACCGGCGCCGGGCGCGGTGCCGGGCGCGGTGGTCGGGTCGGCGCCCGGGTCGGTGGCCGGGTCCAGCGGGGTGGCCCAGCGGAGCTCGGCGTTGGTCCCGGCCGGCAGCGCCAGGTCGTCGTCGCGGGCGAACTCGAAGACCAGACCGTAGTCGCGGCTCAACCCGGCCACCACGGAGGCCTCCGGGGTGGACAGGAAGGCGTTGCTGAGGTCCTGCGGGTCGCCGATCGCGGAGATCTCGTACGGGGTGTTCACCGGGTGCAGGTCGACGAGGATGGCCTTGCCGGCCTGCCGGATGGCGGTGGTCGCCCCGATCCGCTGGCCGTTGATGCTGATCGCCTCGGCGCCGGAGGCCCACAGCGCGTTGACCACCAGCTGCAGGTCGCCGTCCTGCACGATGCCGGCCCCGGCGACCTCCCCGGAGCCACCGACCGGGTCGGTGTCGGCGGCGGGCGGGGCGTTGTCCATCGTCACCCGCAGGCCCGGACCCGAGACGGCCACGACGGCGGCCGCCTGCCCGGCCGCGGCGAGCTGCTCCAGCGCCCGCTGGCCGACCACGCTGGCCTCCAGGGCCTGCTGCCGGGTGCGGGTGACCTGGGCGGTGAGCTCCTCCAACTGGGCGGCGAGGTCGTCGGCGGTGTCGGACTGCTCGCCGATGTCGTCGCGCAGCGCCTGCCGGGCCTGGTCGCGGCCCTGCGCGCCAGCGGCTGCCTCGCCGTAGGTGATCGAGGCGAGCAGGCCGGCGATCAGCAGGGTGAGCGCGACCAGCAGCTGGCCGCGGCGCTGCCGCAGCCACCCGGGCGGTGCCCCGCCGCCGTCGGACCCGGCGGCGCGGGCCGTGCGCGCGGCGGCGGCCTGCGCGTAGGCCGGGTAGAGGGTCTCGGAGAGGACCTGGTCCAGCAGCGAGGCGCCCAGCGACCGCGGCTTCCCGGGGGCGGGGGCCGGCGCGCTCACCGGGTCGCTCCGGCCCGCCGGTCCCCGGTGAGCAGGCCCACCGCCTGCACGACGTAGAGGACGCCGGCGAGCACGTACAGCGCCGCACCCCAGACGGTGAGCGCGTAGGCGATCGGCTGGGCGACCGCGGCCACCGGGTTGTCCCCGTCGGCCAGCAGCAGCAGCGGGAAGGCGTACAGCAGCAGGAAGGTCGCGGCCTTGCCGAGGTAGTGCACCTGCAGCGGCGGCCAGCCGGCCCGGCGGAGCAGCAGCAGGGTGAGGCCGAGCACCAGCTCCCGGCCGAGCAGGACGAGCACCACCCACAGCGGCACGACCTCGCGGATGGCCAGCGCGACCAGCGTGGCGACGATGTAGAGGCGGTCGGCCGCCGGGTCGAGCAGCGCGCCCAGCCTGCTGGACTGGCCCAGCGCCCGGGCGAGCTTGCCGTCGGCCCAGTCGGTGAACCCGGAGACCGCCAGCACGACGATCGCCCACCCGTCGGCGTGCGGGCCCAGCAGCAGCCACAGGAACAGCGGGACGCCCAGCAGCCGCAGCACCGACAGCAGGTTGGGCAGCGTGAGCACCCGGTCGCTGAGCTGGTCGCGGTCCAGCACCCGGGGGGTACGGGTGCCCGCGGGGACGTCGGTCGCCCGGTCGTCCGCCGTCGTCATCGCCGCCTCACCTCGCCGTCCACCGCAGGTCAGGTTAGTGCCCGGCACCGACGATGCCCGCCGCGACCGGCCCGACGCCCCGGAGCGGGCGCCGGGCCCGCCGGTCAGCCGGGGGCCCGGCCCCGGGCGGAAGGTGGCGAGCGCGGTCGCGAGCATCTCGTAGTAGCCGACCAGCCAGACCAGCGCGGCCAGGCCCGGGGTGCCCAGCACGCCGGAGGCCTGCGCGAAGAGCGGGTCGTCGAGGGTGTGCCGGGCGAGCAGCGCCCGCACGACCTGCAGCCCCACCTCCTCGGCCGGGGTGAGCCCGGCCGGCGGCCGGCCGTCCAGCAGGTCCTGCAGCTGGGCGGGCCGGGCACCGGCCTCCAGCGCGGCCGCCTCGTGCGCGGTCCACTCGAACTCCGAGCGGACCGCCGCGGCCACGGTGAGCACGGCCAGCTCGCGCAGCCGGGCCGGCAGGTCCTCGTCGAACCGCAGCGCCGCGCCCACCGACTGCACGGCGGTGCCGATCCGCGGGGAGAGCAGCATCAGCCCGAACGGGCCGAGCAGCCGGCCGTCGTCGTCGACGAGCGGCACCCGGGCCTGCGCCCGGCGGGGGCCGTCGGCGATCAGCGACCACAGCGCCCGGCGCTCGTCGTCCAGCTCCCCGGGGCGGGGCGAGGAGCTGCGCGGCGGCCCGGGCTGCTGCGGCCGGCCGGTCAGCCCGGGCTCAGGTGGCACGGGCGGTCCGGGCGAGGTGCTGCCAGGTGTCCACGACGGTGTCCGGGTTCAGCGACATCGACTCGATCCCCTGGGCCACCAGCCACTCCGCGAGGTCGGGGTGGTCGCTGGGGCCCTGCCCGCAGATGCCGACGTACTTCCCGCGCTCCAGGCAGGCCCGGATGGCCATCTCCAGCACCGCGAGGACGGCGGGGTTGCGCTCGTCGAAGCTGCCGGCGACCAGGCTGGAGTCGCGGTCCAGGCCGAGCACCAGCTGGGTCATGTCGTTGGAGCCGATCGAGAACCCGTCGACGTGCTCCAGGAAGTCCCCGGCCAGCAGCGCGTTGGAGGGCAGCTCGCACATCATGACCACCGACAGGTCGTTCTCCCCGCGGCGCAGCCCGTGCTCGCCGAGCAGCCGCACCACGCCCTCGATCTCGGCCACGGTCCGGACGAACGGGATCATGATCTTGACGTTGGTCAGGCCCATCTCGTCCCGGACGTACCGCAGCGCCTCGCACTCCATGGCGAAGCACTCGGCGAAGTCCGCCGACAGGTACCGGGAGGCCCCGCGGTAGCCCAGCATCGGGTTCTCCTCGTGCGGCTCGTAGGCCTCGCCGCCGAGGAGGTTGGCGTACTCGTTGGACTTGAAGTCGCTCATCCGGACGATCACCGGCTCCGGCGCGAAGGCCGCGGCGATCATCGAGACGCCCTCGGCGACCCGCTGGACGAAGAAGTCCCGCGCCGAGGGGTAGGCGACGATCCGCTCCTCGATCTGCGCCTTGAGCGGCGCCTCGAGGGTGTCCAGCTCCAGCAGGGCGCGGGGGTGGATGCCGATCTGCCGGTTGATGATGAACTCCAGCCGGGCCAGCCCGACGCCGGCGTGCGGCAGCCGGGAGAACGCGAAGGCCTGCTCCGGCGTCCCGACGTTCATCATGATCTTGGTGGGGATCTCCGGCATGGCGTCCAGCCGGGTCTCCTCCACCTCGAAGCCGACCTCACCGGCGTAGACCAGGCCGGTGTCGCCCTCCGCGCAGGAGACGGTCACCGGGTCGCCGTCGGTGAGCCGGCGGGTGGCGTCGCCGGTGCCGACGACGGCCGGGATGCCGAGCTCGCGGGCGATGATCGCCGCGTGGCAGGTACGCCCGCCGCGGTTGGTGACGATCGCCGAGGCGCGCTTCATGATCGGTTCCCAGTCCGGGTCGGTCATGTCCGCGACGAGCACGTCGCCGGCGGTGAAGCCGTCCATCTCCTCGATGTCGCTGAGCACCCGGACGGCGCCGGCGCCGATCTTCTGCCCGATCGCCCGCCCCTCGACCACGACGTCCCCGGTGCCGGTGAGCCGGTAGCGCTCGGTGGTGTTCCCGGACCGGGACTGCACGGTCTCCGGGCGGGCCTGCAGGATCTTCAGCTCCCCGGTGAGCCCGTCCTTGCCCCACTCGATGTCCATCGGCCGGCCGTAGTGCTCCTCGATCCGCACCGCCTGCCGGGCCAGCTCGGTGACCTCGTCGTCGGTGAGCGACAGCAGCCGCCGCTCGGCCGGGTCGACGTCGACGAACTCGGTGGTCCGGCCGACCTCGGCGTCGGCGGTGTAGACCATCTTGGTGGCCTTCTCCCCCACCCCGCGCTTGAGCACCGCCGGGCGCCCGGCGGCCAGCGCGGGCTTGTAGACGTAGAACTCGTCGGGGTTGACCGCCCCCTGCACCACGCCTTCGCCCAGGCCGTATGCGGAGGTGATGAACACGGCGTCCCGGAAGCCGGACTCGGTGTCCATGGTGAACATGACGCCCGACGCCCCGACGTCCGAGCGGACCATCCGCTGCACGCCGGCCGACAGCGAGACCGCCTCGTGCTCGAACCCGTGGTGCACCCGGTAGGCGATGGCCCGGTCGTTGTAGAGCGAGGCGTACACCTCCCGCACCGCCTGCAGCACCGCGTCGATGCCGCGCACGTTGAGGAAGGTCTCCTGCTGCCCCGCGAAGGAGGCGTCCGGGAGGTCCTCGGCGGTGGCGCTGGAGCGGACGGCGAAGGAGGCCTCGTCGTCGTCGCCGGCCAGCTGGGCGTAGGCGGCCCGGATGTCGGCCTCCAGGGCCGGGGGGAAGGGCTGCTCGACGACCTCGCGGCGGATCTGCCGGCCGGCCTCGGCCAGCGCCCGGACGTCGTCGGTGTCCAGGTCGCGGAGCCGGTCGTTGATCCGGGCGGCCAGCCCGGTGTCGCCGAGGAACCGCTGGTAGGCCGCTGCGGTGGTGGCGAAGCCGTCGGGGACGCTCACCCCGGCGTCGGCGAGCTGGGAGATCATCTCGCCCAGCGAGGAGTTCTTCCCGCCGACCACCTCCAGGTCGGCCAGCCCCAGCTCGGCGAACCAGCGGACGTTGTCGGCGTCGTCGGCCGGGCCGGCCGGTACCTCGGACGTGGTGTCGGTGCTCATGGGCGGGGGGTCCTTCCTCGCGGGAGGTCGTGGCCGGATGGCGGGCGCTGGCCGGACGGCCGGCGCGTGCCGGACGGGGTGCGGTCGCCGGCGCTGCGGCGCTGCCGGGCCAGGGTCTGGATCACCACGGCGGCGATCTCCTCGACGGAGGCCGCCGAGGTGTCCACCGTGGGCAGCTGGTGCCGGTCGTACATCGCGCTGGCCCGGCGGAGCTCGAACCGGCACTGGTCCTCCGAGGCGTAGCGCGAGTCGGGGCGCCGTTCCTGCCGGACGCGGCTGAGCCGGGCGACCGTGGTGGTCAGCCCGAAGCAGCGGTCGCGGAGGTCCTTCACCGGGCGGGGCAGGTCGGTGGTCTCCAGGTCCTCGTCGACGAGGGGGTAGTTGGCCACGAACAGGCCGTGCTGCAGGGCCAGGTACATCGCGGTCGGGGTCTTCCCGCAGCGGGAGGGCGCCAGCAGGACGACGTCGGCCCGGTCCAGCCCGCGGGGGCTCAGCCCGTCGTCGTGCTCGATGGCGAACTCGATCGCCGCCATCCGGCTGTTGTACCGCCGGACGTCGCCGACGCCGTGCAGCCGCCGGGCCTCGCGGAGCCCGCGCGCGCCCAGCTGCTCCTCCACCCGGTCCATGTGGATTCCGAAGAAGTCGATGATCGGGGCCTTGGTCTTCAGCAGCTCCTCGCGGACCTCGTCGACGGCGGCGGTGGTGAACACCAGCGGGGTGACCGGGCCGGCCATCACCTCGTCGAGCTGGGCGACGACCTCGCGGGCCTCGTCGACGGAGGAGATGAACGGGATCAGGGTGCGCTCGAAGTGCACGTCCGGGAACTGGATGAGCAGCGCGTTGCCCATCGTCTCGGCGCTGATGCCGGTGCTGTCGGACAGGAAGAAGACCGGGACGACGGTGTCGGCATCCGGCGGCCGCACGGCGGGAGCCGGCTCGGTCACCGCGCTCTCCGGCCAGGGGCCGGGGGTCCCACCCGCGGGACGGAACTCATCGCTGCACTCCTGAGGTCACGCGTCGTTGCATGCCGGACCAGGTGGTCGGCAGTGAGTATCACCTGTTGCCGGTCCCCGGCCAGCTGGCCGCCGACCTCCGGGGCACCCGCACACGGTCGAGCAGCCAGAGGACCCCGGCCCCGACGGCGGCGCCGAGCAGCCAGCCGACGAGGACGTCGCTGAGCCAGTGGGCCCCCAGGTAGACCATGCTCAGCCCGGTGCCGACCGTGGCGAGGACGAGCAGGACGGCGACCAGCCGCCCGGTCCGGTCGGCCGCGCGGAGGCCGAACAGGACCACCGGCGTCGCGGCCGCCGCGGTCATGGCGGCGATGGACGAGGGCATCGCCAGCCCGGAGCTGGTCACCAGCGACAGGTCCTGCGGCGGCCGGGCGCGCCCGACGAGCTCCTTGCCGACGTCGGCGAGGGCCACGGCGAGCACGGCGGCCACCAGTGCGGACACGGACACCCGCCAGGCGTGGAACACCCAGGCGAACACGACGCAGAGCGCGAACGCGGCGAGGTAGGTCAACGGGCTCATCCCGACGGTCATCAGCCCACGGGTCACCCCGTCGACCCAGCCGACGCGGTGGGCCGCGACGACCTGGAGGAGTTCCCGGTCCCAGTCCATGCGCCAGTATCGCCCGACCGGGGGCCCTCCTGACCAGGGCGACCGACCGGCTCCCCTCCGTCGGCCGGAGGAGCCGCGCAGCCGGAGGCCCCCTGCGGGCCGTTGCGATGACATCGTGGCGCCCGACCTACCGATGCAGGGGGGCGAGGATGGGTCGACCCGATGACATGCGGGACGTCTGCCTGGCCCGGGTGCCGGTCGTCACGGAGGCGGAGCTGGCCGAGCACCTCCGGGCACGGGGCCGGCGCGTCGTCGAGCACCGCAGCCGCTGGTGGCGGCAGATCGTGCCGGGCTTCTACCGGCCCGTGCACGACATGGCCCGGTTGACCGCACGGGAGGCGACCCGCCCGACGGCCGCGTGCTGGGGCTACCAGGCGTGCCTCGCCGACGACGACGCCGGCCACGCGAACGCCGCCGTCCCGGCGCACGTGATCTCCGACCTGGCCGGCTTCGACGAGGCGGCGCTGCCCAAGACCCGTCGGCACGCCCTGCGGAAGGTCCGCGAACGGGCTGAGCTGGTCGAGCTCACCGGCCCCGCCGTGCTGCACGACCAGGGCTACGAGGTCCTGCGGTCCGCGCACGAGCGGACCGGGTACGGGCGGCTGCCGAGCCGGGAGGAGTTCCTCGCCGACCTGGCCCACCTGGGTGAGCCGGCGTCCGGTGTCGTGCTCGCCGGCATCGTCGACGGCCGGCTCGGCGGCTACCTGACCGGGCACGCGGTCGACGGCACGGCCTACGCCACGAGCAGCGTGGTGGCGACCTGGGCCCTGCGGGCCAACCTGGGCACCGGCCTGCACCACGAGTTCCTGCACGCCTGCCGCCGGGCCGGCGGGATCACCGAGGTCGTCGACGGGCTGCACGCCCGGGAGGACGAGGGCCTGTGCCGACACAAGGAGCTGCTGGGGGTCCCGCTGCGCCGGCTGCCGGCCCGGCTGGTCATGGTCCCGGGGGCGACGACGGTCATCCGCCGCCGGTCGCCGGACAAGTACTACCGGTTGAGCGGCCGGGGATGAACGACCCCGGCACCGAGGTGGTCCTCCCGGGCCCGCCCGCCCCGGCTCCGGCCCGGCGGCGGGGGCCGTGAGCCTGCCGGGTCCGCCCCGCGCGGCGCACCGGCCGGCGCTGGCGTCCCTCCACGTGCCGCTGTGGTCGATCGTCCAGGCCGGGGTCCAGATGGGCGTCGCCCTGCTCTCGGCCCGGTGGCTGGGCCCCGGCGACCGCGGGACCCTCGTCCTCGCCACGACCGTGGCCAGCCTGCTGCTGCTGGTCAGCAGTGTCGGCACCGGGGCGGCCTCTCGCGTCGTCCTGGCGGAGCCGGGCCGGTGGTGGACGTGGTCGCGGTACCTCCGGTTGGCCGCGGTGCTGACCGTCCCGCACCTCGTCCTCGCCGCCACGGTCGGGGTCTACCTCGTGACCGTGCTGTCGGGGGCCGGCGCCGGGGTGCGCGTCGCCTTCGTCGTCTACGCCGTGGCCGCCCTGGGTGCCCACCTCGTCCGCGAGGGCCTGCACGGGCTGGGCAGGCACCGGACGTCCATCGTCCTCGACGTCGTGGCCGCGGCGGCCCAGCTCGCCCTGGTGGCCGCCGCCCACGCCGCCGCCGTCTACTCGGCCACCACCGCGCTCGTCATCGCCGCCGCCTGCTACACCGGGGCGCTGCTGACCGGCGCCGTCATCGGTTGGCGGGCCGATGCGCACAGCCGGACCGTCGCCCCGGCGGTGGTGACCACCCGCGAGTGGTGGCACCGGGTCGGTGAGTCGCTCGCCTTCAGCCGGTTCGCCCTGGTTGCGGCGCTCGGTCAGTACTACGTCGTCAGCGGTGACCGCCTGGTCCTCGGCGCGCTGGGCCGGTCCGACCAGGTCGGCATCTACAGCGTCGCCTCGACCCTCGCCTCCCTCGCGGTGATGGCGGCACTGGCGCTGACCGCCCCGATCACCCGGAAGACCGCCGAACGCGGCAGCCTGCAGGCCTGGGAACGGGCGCACGTCCCGGTCCTGGCCCTGACCGGGGCGGCGGCCGTGGGCGTCGCCGTCGGGGGCTGGTTCGCCATCCCGCTGCTGCTCGGGCCGGAGTTCGACCAGGCGCGCACGCTGCTCCCGGTGTTCTGCGCGGCTGCGGTGCCCTACGCCAGCTGCTCGATCGACGCGGCCGCCTCCGCCGGGCTCCGGGACCTGCGCACCGGGGCGGTGGCGGCGGTGGTGGGCAGCGTGGTCATGACGGCGCTGGCGACGGCCGGGTACGCCGCGTGGGGGACGCACGGCGTCGCCATCGCGGTGTTGGTCACCTACCTGGTGATGGCCTGCATCGCCCGGGTCCGGCTGCGGCGGGCCGCGACGGCCCTGGCCGCCCGGTGACCAGCTCCCCCCGCCCGGGCGGGGACGCGCCGGTGCGGCTGCTCTACGGCATCACCGTCGCGGGCTCGGCGGAGACGTTGCTGCGCGGCCAACTGGGCTGGTTCCGGAGCCGGGGGTGGGACGTCCACGTCGCCACGTCGCCCGGCCCGCTCCTCGACGTCGTCCGGGACCGCGAGGAGGTCGTCGTCCACCGCCTGCCGATGGAGCGGGAGATGGCCCCGGCGCACGACCTCCGGGCCCTGGCCCGGTGGACCGGTCTGCTCCGCCGGCTGCGCCCGGACGTGGTCAACGTGGGCACCCCCAAGGCCGCGCTGCTCGGCTGCCTCGCGGCCTGGCTGACCCGGGTGCCCGCCCGCGTCTACGTCATGCGCGGCCTGCGGCTCGAGGCCGCCGGGAGCCGGCCGACCCGAGTCGTGCTCTGGCTCGCCGAGCGGCTGACCATCGCGCTGGCCACCGACGTGGTGTGCGTCAGCCACAGCCTCCGTGACGAGGCCGTCGCCCGGCGGCTGTTCGGCCGGACGGACCACCCCCTGGTCCTGGGCAAGGGCAGCAGCAACGGCGTCGACCCCGACCGCTGGGACCCCGACCTGGCCGCCGTCGACCGGGAGGCCGTGCGGCAGGGGTGGCGGGTGGGACCGGCGGAGCTGGTCGTCGGTTTCGTCGGCCGGCTGACCCTGGACAAGGGCGTGGACACGCTGCTGGCTGCCGTCGCGGAACTCCCAGACCTCCCGCTCCGCCTCCTGCTCGTCGGTTCCCTGGACGATCCGCTGCTCGAGCCGGCCATCCGTGCCCTGGGGGACCGGGTGGTGCGCATCGAGGAGACCGACGACGTCGCGTCGGCCTACGCGGGGATGGACGTGCTGTGCCTGCCCACCCGGCGGGAGGGGCTGCCCAACGTGGTGCTGGAGGCCGCCCTGGCCGAGCTGCCGGCCATCACCACCACGGCCACCGGGGCGCGCGACGCCGTGGTCGACGGCGTGACAGGCTGGCTGGTCCCCCCGGGGGACGCCGGTGCCCTCAGCGCCGCGATCCGGGCCTGCGCGGCGTCGCCGGACCGTGCGCGCGAGCTCGGCCGGGCCGCCCGGGCGCGGGCCCTGGCGGACTTCGACCCGCAGACGATCTGGCGGGGCCTCGAGTCCGTCTACCTGGCCCGGCTCGAGGCAGCGCACCGTCCGCACGGACGGTGGCCCGGTCGAGGCCCCGCGGCCTAGCTGTAGTGCCCATGAGCGTTGTTGACGCTTGGTCGGGCTGATGACGTGAGGAGACCTCCGGGCGAAGGTGTGGGTGCTGACGCCTCACCGACGACCCGGAGGTCTCGTGTCTCACGCTAATGCCCGCCTGACGGTGCACGGCCGGGCGGAACTGGTCCGGCGGGTGGTCGAGCAGGGCCGCCCGGTCGCCCATGTGGTGGTCGAGCTGAACGTCTCCCGGGCCACCGGCTACAAGTGGCTCGCGCGCTGGCGGGCCGAAGGACCGGCGGGGTTGTTCGACCGGTCCAGTCGCGCCCATCGGCTGCCCCGGAAGACGCCGGCAGAGCTGGAGCAGCGGGTGCTGGCGCTGCGCGGCACCCGCAAGCTGGGCCCGGCCCGGATCGGCCCGCTGGTCGGGCTGGCGCCTTCCACGGTGCACGCGGTGCTGACCCGGCACGGCCTGCACCGGCTGGCCTGGCTGGACCGCCCGACGGGTGAGCTGGTCCGCCGTTACGAGCGCGCCCGCCCCGGCGAGCTGGTGCACGTCGATGTGAAGAAGCTCGGTGCGATCCGGGCCGGTGGCGGCTGGTGGGCCCACGGCCGCGGCTCGGCTCAGCACAACAACGCCCGGACCGAGCAGTTGGCCGGCCGGCGGGTCGGTTATGACTACGTGCACTGCGCGATCGATGACCACACCCGACTCGCCTACGCCGAGATCCATCCCGACGAGAAGGCCGTCACCTGCGCGGCGTTCCTGCACCGGGCCGCCGCCTGGTTCGCCGACCACGGCATCCCCCGGATCGAGCGGGTGATGACCGACAACGCGAAGGCCTACCGGATCAGCCATGCCTGGCGCGAGGCGCTGGCCGACCTCGGCGCGCAGCCACGGTTCACCCGCTCCTACCGCCCTCAGACCAACGGCAAGGCCGAGCGGTTCAACCGCACCCTGGCCGACGAGTGGGCCTACATCCGCCCCTTCACCAGCTCAGCCGACCGCGCCGCAGCCTTGCCCGGCTGGCTGCACACCTACAACCATCACCGCAGCCACACCGCACTCGGCGGACACCCACCGATCAGCCGCATCACCGTCAACAACGGTGCTGGGCACTACACCTAGCCGGGCGCGGGAGCGGAGGTGTCCGGTTGCAGCCGGTACACCGCCCACCGCGTGGCCCGGGCGTGCAGGACCAGTTGGGGGAACTCCGTCACCACGGCCGCGTGCACGGGGTTCAGGTACGCCAGGAAGACGGGATCCGTGCCGCCCTGCGGCACGTCGCAGACCCGGCGCAGCACGTGCCGCAGCGTCGTCGGACCGAAGGCGTTGTACACGCAGACCACCAGCGGCCCCCCGGGCAGGTCGTGGGCGGCCGCGTCGCCGTGCACGACGACCACGTCGGCGTCCTCCCCCCGCGTCGGCCGGCGCCGTGACCGCCACCTCCGGAGGTTCTCCTGGGCCTCCGCGACGAGGTGCTCGTCGAGCTCGACCCCGACGACCCGGCGATGCCCGCGCTGCGCCGCCAGGATCGCCGGGCGCCCCCGACCGGCACCCAGGTCGACGAAGGTCGACGAGCCGGGCGCGACCGGCACGGCCCGCATCATCCGCCACCACAGCAGGATGTTCGCGGGCTCGTACCCCTGCGGGTCACCGCCCACCGAGAGGTCCGCGACCCGGGACTCGTTGTGCACCCGCCCGCGGGTGCGGACGCCCGCTCGCCAGTCGAAGAGCACCTCGGCGACCAGGCTGGCAGCACGGAAGGCCTGCCGTCGCGCCGAGCGCACCGCGCGGTCGGTCACCGCGCTGACAGCCGGTGCCGCGGCGCCCGGACGGATCCGGCGGCTCACGCGGACGGGTCCTCCTCTCAGCCGGCGCGGCGCCCGAGCGCCCGGTAGGTCCAGCCGGCCGTCTCCCAGGCATCGCGGTCCAGGGCGTTGCGGCCGTCGAGCACCCGCTTCTGCTTCACCACCCTGCCGAACGCGACCGGGTCCAGCTCGCGGTACTGGGTCCACTCGGTCGACACGAGGACGGCGTCGGCCCGCTCGGCGGCCTCCTCCGGGGTGTCGGCGTAGTCCAGCTGCGGCCAGAGCCGGCGGCTGTTGTCGATCGCGGCCGGGTCGGTCACCCGGACCACCGCGCCCTGCAGCTGCAGCTGCGCGGCCACGTTGAGCGCCGGGGAGTCCCGGATGTCGTCGCTGTCGGGCTTGAAGGCTGCCCCCAGCACCGCCACCCGCTTGCCCAGCAGCGACCCGTCGCAGACCTCCCGCGCCAGCTCCACCATCCGGATCCGGCGGCGCATGTTGATGTTGTCCACCTCCCGCAGGAACGTCAGCGCCTGGTCGGCCCCCAACTCCCCCGCCCGCGCCATGAACGCCCGGATGTCCTTGGGCAGACAGCCGCCACCGAACCCCAGGCCGGCGTTGAGGAACTTGCGGCCGATCCGGTCGTCATAGCCGATGGCGTCGGCCAGCAGCTTCACGTCCGCGCCGGTGGCCTCACACAGCTCGGCCATCGCGTTGATGAAGGAGATCTTCGTGGCCAGGAACGAGTTGGCCGCCGTCTTCACCATCTCCGCGGTGGCGTAGTCGGTGACCACCTGCGGGGTGCCGGCCGCGACGATGGCCGCGTAGACCTCGTCCAACCGGGCCCGGGCGGTGTCGGCGTCGGCGCTGTTCGGCAGGCCGTAGACCAGCCGGTCCGGGTGCAGGGTGTCCTGCACGGCGAAGCCCTCGCGGAGGAACTCCGGGTTCCACGCCAGCATCGCGCCGGGCACCTTGCCCGACACGATGTCCGCCAGCCGCGCCGCCGTGCCCACCGGCACCGTGGACTTGCCCACCACCAGGTCACCGGGGTCCAGCACCTCCAGCAGCGACTCGACCGCGGCCTCCACGTAGCGCAGGTCTGCGGCGTACTCCCCCCGCTTCTGCGGCGTCCCCACGCACACGAAGTGCACGACGGCGTCCCGGGCGTCGGCGATGTCGGTGCTGAACCGCAACCGCCCGGAGGCCAGCGCGGAGGCGAGCAGCTCCTCGAACCCGGGTTCGAAGAAGGGTGCCCGGGCGGCGTTGAGCGCAGCCGTCCTGGACCTGTCGACGTCCACGCCGACGACCTCGTGACCGAGCTCGGCCATCGAGGCGGCGTGCACCGCCCCCAGATAGCCGCAGCCGACGACCGAGATCCTCATGCCACCACCCCGTCCGTGCTCGTCGCTCACCACGTCCCGGGCAGAACGTAGGGGCCCGCGGACCGCAGCGGCCCGCTCCGGCCAGCGGCCGGGCCGCCCGGCAGGCGCCTCGCGCCCGTCGTCACGCACCGAGCCCTCCCGCTCGCTGTCCGGTGACTCCCTGCACCCAGGCGCACGCGGATCGCGCCGACGGGGCGGGGCCGGCGGCGGGGCGACCGGACCGGGACCGACGGCCCCCTGGATGCCCGTCGTTGCCCCTAGGCTCCTGCGACCACACGGGACGGATGACCCTCTCTCCCCCCAGAGACTCGGCGGTGATGACCGATGGGCACCGAACTGAACGGCACCCGACCGCCCCTCAGCGACGTCACGGTGTGCGACGTCTACGGCGCCGGCGGGCACGCGCAGGTGGTGGTCGACGTGCTGCGCGCCCGCGGCATCCGGGTCCGGCGGCAGTACAACGACATGCCGTCCAACCAGCACCCCGCCAGCGTCGACGTGCACCCCGGCGTCCGGCTGGCCGACGCGGGACTATCGGCGTTCCTCGACGTGCCCGTCGTCATGGCGGTGGGCCGGAACGGTGAGCGCGCCGAGCTCGTCGCCATGATGACCGCCCGGTACCTGCGCGCCGTCCACCCGTCCGCGCTGATCGCCTCCTCGGCACGCATCGGTGAGGGGACGGTCGTGCTGCACGGCGCGATCGTCCAGCCGAACGCCCGGATCGGACGGCACGTCCTGGTCAACACGGCCGCCAGCGTCGACCACGACTGCGTCGTCGGGGACTTCGCGCACATCAGCCCGCACGCCACCCTGTGCGGCCACGTGCAGGTCGGTGAGGGGACCCACGTCGGCGCGGGTGCCGTCGCGATCCCGAAGGTGCGGATCGGCCGGTGGTGCCGGGTGGGGGCCGGGGCCGTCGTGCTGACCGACGTCCCCGACCACACCACCGTCGTGGGCAACCCGGCGCGGGTCGTCCCCGACCGCACCGGGGAACCGCCCCCGGACCGGACGGCGGACTGCCACCGCGGCCCGGCTCGGCTGGGCGCGGTGAGCTGATGGCGGCACCGGTCCACGACGCGTCGCGCATGGAGCGCACGGCCGGGCGGCCGACGGCGGACCACGACCTGGTCTTCGTCGGAGCCGGCGCCTCGACCGCCTACGTCCTGATGGGGCTGCTCGCCGCACTGGAGGACCGGCCGCCGGCCGCGCCGCTGCGGATCGGTGTCGTCGAGCGGGAGCCGGACGCCTTCTCCGGCATCGCCTACGGCGGACGCGCCGCGCGCGCCTCGCTGCTGATCACCTCGCTGCGCGACTTCCTCCCCGACGACGAGCGGGCGCTATTCGTCGCGTGGCTGGCGAGCAACAAGGACCGGGTGTTCACCGAGTTCGTGGCCGAGGCCGGTCCGCTGTCCGTGCGCTGGTGGGCGCGGCACCGGGCAGAGCTCGACCTCGACGAGTTCGAGTCCCTGTACCTCCCCCGGCACGTCTTCGGCACCTACCTCATGGAGCGGACCTGGCGTGCCATCGCCCGGGCGGAGGCGGCCGGGCTCGCCCGGACGGACGTGGTGCAGGACGAGGTCGGCTCGATCGAGCGCGCGGCCGGCGGCTACCTGCTGCACACCGGCAGCGGCGACGTCCGGACCGGTCAGGTCGTCCTCGCCACCGGCTCGCCACCGGTCCTCCCCCGGCTGCCCCCGCGCCACGAGCACCCGGCGGTGGCCCTCGTCGACGACCCGTTCGGGGGCATGGCGGCGGCGGTCGAGCTGATCCGCCCGGCGGTGCAGCGACCGAGGCTCAGCGGGCGTCCTCCGCACGTCGTCCTCATCGGGGGCAACGCGGGCACGATGGACGTGCTCTACCACCTCAACGACCTCGACGTCCCGGCCCTGCAGCAGGCGGTGTTCACCGTCCTCTCCCCCCGTGGCGAGCTGCCCGAGCGGATGGAGGACGAGCACGAGCCCCTCCCCTTCTCCCCCGAGCACCTGCTCGCCCTCGACCACGGTGACCCGGTCGAGGCGGTCGGGGTCTTCCGCGCGGCGCTCGCGGACATCGCCCGGGGACGCGACCTCGGGCTGTCGGTGGCCGACACGCTGCGGCCCATCTCCCGCGCAGTGGGCCAGCTGCTGGGGCGGCTGCCCCGCCAGGAGGCCCTCGAATTCGCCGGGCGGTGGGGGGGCGAGCTCGGCCGGCACCAGCGGCGCGCCGGACGGGAGTACTCCGAGGTGGTGGAGCGCCTCGGCACCGACGGCCGGCTGCACCAGGTCCCCGGCCGGTTCCTCGACGTCCGGGACGCCTCCCCGGACGGGGTGCACGTCCGGTTCGAGCAGGACGGCCGCCTGCTCGACCTCGATCTCCCGGCCGACGTGGTCGTCAACTGCGCCGGGCCGGCGAGGGAGCTCCGGCAGGCGGGCTCGACGCTGCTCTCCCAGCTGTTGACCAGCGGGATCTGCCGGGCGACCCCCTTCGGCGGTGGCATCGCCGTCGACGCCTGCCTCGAGGCCGCTCCGGGCCTGTTCGTGATGGGCCCGTTGCTGGCCGGCAACCTGGTCAACGGTGCCCCGCTGTGGCACATGGAGCACTGCGGCCGGATCAGCTCCTACGGCTCGGCCCTGGGCGCCGACCTCGCGCGGCGGCTCGCGGCGGCCTGAGCCGTCGCGACGGTCCGGAGCGGACGGCTAGAGGATTCAGGCAGGGGCCGGGCCGTCGCCGGCCAGCGACCGCCACTGCGCGCGGAGGCCGGCGGCGATGTCGACCGTCGGCTGCCAGCCGAGCGCCTCCCGGATCTTGTCGGCCGAGCCCCCGGTCCGGCCGACGTCGCCGGCGACGGCCCCGGCGCGCTCCACCGGGAGGCGCCGGCCGGCGATGTCGGAGAGGACGCCGAGGACCTCGTTGACGCTGATGCTGGTCCCCCCGGAGACGTTGAACACCGTCCCCGGCGCGACCTCACCACCGGCGGCGCGGAGGTTCGCCTCGACGACGTCGTCGACGAAGGTGAAGTCGCGCACCTGCTCACCGCTGCCGAACACCACGATCGGCCGGTCGGCGAGGGCAGCGCGGATGAACCGGTGGAAGGCCATGTCCGGGCGCTGGCCGGGGCCGTACACGGTGAAGTAGCGCAGGGACACGGTCGGGACGCCGAAGTTGTCGGCGTACAGGGTGCACAGGTGCTCCGCCGCCAGCTTCGTGACGCCGTACGGGCTGTGCGGACGGGGGACGTCCTCCTCGGTCGTCGGGTACGCAGCTGCGTTGCCGTACACCGAGGAGGACGACGCGTACACCAGGCGGCGCAGGTCCGCGGCGCGCCGGGCGGCCTCCAGCAGGCGCTGCGTGCTGAGGACGTTGGCGGTCACGTACGTGCCGAAGTCCTCCCCCCAGGACTTCCGGACCCCCGGCTGGCCGGCCTCGTGGAAGACGACCGAGACCCCGGTGAGCAGCTCGTCGAGGTCGACGGTCGTGAGGTCGGCGTGGACGAAGCGGAAGCCGTCGGTCGGGACCGCCGCCAGGTTTGCCTCCTTGACCGCGGGGTCGTAGTAGTCGGTGAACGAGTCGAGCCCGACCACCTGCTCACCGGCCGCCAGCAGTCGCCGGGCCAGCGCGCTGCCGACGAAACCCGCGACGCCCGTGACGAGAACGGTCATGGTGTGCTCCTCTCCCGCCACCGGGGCTGACCCCGTGCGGGTCGGTGACGGCCGTTGGCGGCCGGCGGACGGTCATCCGCGGGCCTGCGCCCGCAACCGGACCCGGTCCCGGGCGGTCGGTGACCGGCCACCCGGGCCGTCGGGCCGGCGCGCCGCGCTGATCAGCATCACGTTGGCGATCGCCACCGGCAGGAAGATCGACCAGACCCGGGCCGGCGCCTGCAGGTAGGGGTTGGTCGCGTTGGCGATGAGCATCCCGGCCGCCGCGGTGCACGCGACGACCATGCTGGGTACCAGGTCGGGCCGGGCGCGCGCCCCGCGGACGACGGCGTTCAGGGTCAGGGCAGCACCCGCGACCACCAGCAGCACGCCGACGAGGCCGGTCCAGAACAGCAGGGCGTGGTACTGCAGCTCCCAGCGCCACGGCTCCTCGACGCTGCGGGAGAAGTCGTTGAGGACCGCCCCGAAGCCGTGGCCGAACACCGGCTGGGAGGACCACGCGTCCAGCAGCCGGTCGGCCTGGTAGGTGCGGAGCACGTCGTCGGGGCTGCTGGTCGCAGCGTCGTCGTCGCCGGTCACGTAGCCCGCCAGGCCACCCACCGCGGCGGTGACGATCCCCGAGGCGCCCGGCGTCAGGTACAGCAGCACCACGGTGGTGACGGCGCCGACGCCCAGGCCCCGGCGCTGGCGCCGGGACAGCCGGGCCTCGCCGGAACGGCTCAGCACCGCCTTCACCGCCCACGCCAGCAGGGGGGAGACGATCAGGACCAGCGCGAGGGCACGCCGCCCGGCCGCCAGTGTCCCCGCCGTGGCGGCGACCGCGGCCACGACCCGCAGCCACTGGGGAGGCAGCAGCGGGTCGCGCGGGACGACCAGCGAGGCCACCCACATGGGCCCGGTCGCGACCAGCGTCGTCAGCCCGTAGAAGCGGATCTGCGTGTAGTCGCTGGAGTCGGCGCGCACGGCGCCGTACTCGCCCCCGATGGCGGCCCCGTACTGGTCCAGCACCCACGAGGGGAGGACGTCGGGCAGGCCGCCGGTGCTCTGCGCGACGAAGACGGCGATCGTCCCGCCGAGCCAGATCGTCACCAGCGCGGCGACCGTGAACGCGGCGCGGAGCATCCGCTCGTCCACGGCCGTCGCGACCATCCACCAGAGCAGCGGCGCCGCGACGAAGACCAGGACACCGCTGAAGACCCCGGGGTTGGTCGGTCCCGCGGCCAGGCCGGTCAGGCCGAAGGCGAAGGTCGTGAGCAGCACCGGCAGCAGCGGACCGGCCAGCTGCCTGCGAGCGAGGACGATGGCGCCCGCGGCGAGCGCGCCCATGAGCGCCAGCACCGGGACGAGCACCTGGTTGGAGGAGACCGGACGGGCCAGGACGTAGCCGAAGAGCACCACCGCGGCCCACCGCCACGGTCCCAGCCCCCGCGCTGTCACGTGGCGGAGGCTAGCCCCGCGGCGCCCCTCGCGACAGCGGTCACGGAGCGCCACCTCGGCACGCGTCGGGACGGGCCCAGCGGCGCCACCCGGACGCCGGCGAACCGGGAGGGGTGCCGTCACCAGCACCATCGGGACCAGCAGCTCCGGAGCCACCGGTCCGGCTGCGCACGCAGCGTGAGGACGTGACGTGCGTCTCATGACGACAGGCCGCTCTCACGGATGGTGCGCAGCCGGTCACCTCCAGCCATACCCGCGCGTCAACGCGGACACGCCGTCGGTCCGCGCCCCACCCGACCGTCACCCGCCGGATTCCGGGGCGCTCGCGCCGGGCCGACCGGGCCTCCTGCGGCACTACGTTCCTGTGCCAGCACCAGCCTGCCCGGTCCACCAGCTCCCGGACCAGGGGGCGGCGGTGAGTCCGTGGACGGGGGCCAGTTGTTGTTCGACGACGTGCTCGAGACCATCCGAGCGAGGAAGCGGTGGATCGCCGGCGGGGTGCTGCTCGGTGTCCTCCTCGCTGCCCTGCTGAGCTGGACGGCGGAACGCACGTACTCGTCGACGAGCCGGCTCTTCGTGTCCGTGACCGGCCCTCCCGACCAGACCGCCCCCCTGGACGCCGACACCTTCGCCCAGCAGCGGATGGCCTCCTACGTCCGCGTCCTCACCGGCGAGGAGATGGCGCAGCGGGTGGTCGACGACCTCCGCCTGCCGCTCACCGCGGACCAACTGGCGCAGCAGATCGCGGTCACCCCGCTGCCCGGGACGGTGATCCTGCAGGTCACGGTCACCGACAGCGCACCCCAGCGGGCCCAGGACATCGCGGAGTCCCTGCAGCGGCAGTTCACCGCACGGCTCGACGAGCTGGAGACGCCGGACGGCCGCACCACCCCCACGGTGCAGATCGAGACGCTGCAGGCCCCCGACTTCGACCCCGAGCCGACCAGCCCGGGCTGGCGCCGCAACGTGATGCTCGGCGCGGCCCTCGGCCTCCTGCTGGGGAGCGCGGCGGCGCTGGCGCGGCAGCGCACGGACACCACCGTCCGACGGGAGGAGCAGGTCCGGCGGTCCGTCGGGACCGAGCTCCTCGGCCGGGTCTTCGAGGACCAGCAGCGGGCGGCCCACCCGGTCTCCCCGGTCCTCGACGGCGAGTCGCTCACCGCCGAGGCCTACCGGGCGCTGAGGGTCAACCTGCGCCACGTGGAGGGCGGGGCACCGCAGGTGGTCGTCGTCACCAGTGCCCTGCCCGGCGAGGGCGCGTCCACCGTCGCCGTGCGGCTGTCGGTCTCCCTCGCCCGGTCCGGCAGCCGGGTCCTGCTGGTCGACGGGAACCTCCGCCGGCCCCGGGTGGCCCGGTACCTCGGTCTCGACGAGCACGGCCCCGGGCTCACCGACGTGCTCGCCGGGACGGCGGACCTGCGCGAGGCGACGCAGGCGTGGGGCGACGGCCGGCTCGTCGTCCTGGGTGCCGGACCGCTGCCCACCGAGACCGACGCCGTGCTGGACTCGGCCCGGCTCCGGGGGCTCCTGGGGGTCCTCCGGGACAGCCACGACTTCGTGGTCATCGACACACCGCCCCTGCTCCCGGTGATCGACGCGGCCGCGGTGAGCGCCCTCGCGGACGGCTGCCTGCTCGTGGTGCGCTTCGGCCGGACCCGCGAGGCCGACCTCACCGAGGCTGCGGTCACCCTGGAGCGGGTCCACGCCCGGCTCCTGGGCGTGGTCCTCAACCGGGTGCCGCGCGGCCGGGACATCGAGGCGCGGGGGCGGGCCTACCCGGCCGACGCCGACCGCGGCGGCCCGGACGTCCCCGACGTCCCCGACGGCGACGACGACGGCAGCCGATCGCGGCTGGACCGGGACCCCGCTGCCGACCACACGCCCAGCCGGGCGACCCGGGCGGGCGACCCGGCATGACCGTGATGACCTCGACCATCTCGACCCAGGCAGCTCGGCACCCCGGCAGGTGGGGCCACGTCCGCCGGCGCGCGCCTGCCCCACCGCCCGCCCTCCGGCTCGCGGGACCGAGCCGGTCCGATGGCTGGAGGACACCATGACGATGTCGCACCCCGGAGCCCGGTGGAGGCTGGTCCGCTGCGCGGTGCTCCTGCTGGACCTGCTCTCCCTGCAGGCGGGCCTGGTGCTGGCGACCGCGGCGCGGTACGACGGGTCGCTGGAACCCGTCGACGCCCGCGGCCTGCTGGTCGTCCTGGCCCTGACCGTGTTCGTCTTCCCGCTGGCGTCGTCGATGGTGCGCCTGCACCAGGGGCGGTACGCCGTCGGCAGCGCGGACGAGCTCAAGGCCCTGGCGGTGGCGGTCGGGGCGACCGCGTTCGTCGTCCTGGTCGTCGACGTCGGTCTCGGCTCCCCGCGCCTGCTGCCGCTCAGCGTGCCGGCCATGGCCTCGATCGTGGGCTTCGTGCTGATGATCGGGCTCCGGCTGGCGATCCGGAGCCAGCGCGAGGGCGCCGTCCGGCCGCGGACCGGCCAGCCGACGCTGATTTTCGGCGCCGGGGACGCCGGCGAGCAGCTCCTCCGGTCCATGCTCGGCGACCCGGCCAGCCCCTACCTCCCGGTCGGTCTGCTGGACGACGACCCCGAGAAGCGGCACGCCCGCATCCGCGGGATCCGGATGATGGGCGGACGGGACAGCCTGCCCGCCGCCGCGGCCGCGACCGGGGCCGAGGTCCTGGTCATCGCACTGCCCTCGGCCGGGTCCGAGCTGGTCCGCGACATCTCGCGTCGCGCCCACGCCGCCGGGCTCACCGTGAAGGTCCTGCCCCGGTTCGAGGAGGTGCTCGCCCGGCGCGTCGGCATCCGGGACGTCCGCGACATCGACGTCGCCGACCTGCTGGGGCGCCGGCAGATCGACACCGACGTCGGGGAGATCGCCGACTACCTGCTCGGCAAGCGGGTGCTGGTCACCGGGGCGGGCGGCTCCATCGGCGCGGAGCTGTGCCACCAGATCTCCGGGTTCGGCCCGGCCGAGCTGCTGATGCTCGACCGGGACGAGTCGGCGCTGCACGCCCTGCAGCTCCGGATGTTCGGCGAGGCACGGCTGGACCTCCCGCAGGCGATCCTCGCCGACATCCGTGACGCGGAGGCGCTGCAGACCCTGTTCGCCGAGCGGCGACCCGACGTGGTCTTCCACGCGGCTGCGCTGAAGCACGTCAACATGCTCGAGCAGTACCCCGACGAGGGCTGGAAGACCAACGTCCTGGGCACCCGGAACGTCCTGGCCGCGGCCACGGCGGTGGGCGTGACCCACTTCATCAACGTCTCGACCGACAAGGCCGCCGACCCGGTGAACGTCCTCGGGCGGACCAAGCGGATGGCGGAACAGCTGACCGCCAGCTATGCCGAGCTCAGCGACGGCCGGCTGCTCTCGGTGCGCTTCGGGAACGTCCTGGGGAGCCGGGGGTCGGTGCTGGAGACCTTCGCCGCGCAGATCTCCCGCGGCGGCCCGGTGACCATCACCGACCCCGAGGTCACCCGGTACTTCATGACGATCCCCGAGGCCGTGCAGCTGGTCATCCAGGCCGGCGCGATCGGCGCTGCCGGGGAGGCCCTCGTCCTGGACATGGGCGCCCCGGTGCGGATCGCGGACGTCGCCGAGCAGCTGATCACCATGGAGGGCGCCCACATCGACGTGCGCTACACCGGCCTGCGCCCGGGCGAGAAGCTGCACGAGGACCTGTTCGGGGCCGGCGAGCGGGACACGCGCCCCGTCCACCCCCTCATCAGCCACGTGCCGGTGCCGGCCCTGGAACCCGGTCACCCGCTGCACCCGGCGACCGTCCGGGCGGTCGAGCAGACCACCCGCACGTACGCGGGCCGGGCAGCCGGTCAGCCGGTCCGCGACCGGCGGTCGGTGGCCCGGTGACCGCCACCCTGCCGGGCGCGCGCACGCGCATCCTGCTGTCCACGCCGGACGTGGGTGACCGGGAGGAGGAACTGGTCGGGCAGGCCGTCCGCTCGGGCTGGATCGCCCCGCTCGGGCCCATGGTGGACGCCTTCGAGGAGCAGGTCGCCGACCGCTGCGGACGACGGCACGCCGTGGCGCTGTCCTCGGGCACGGCGGCCCTGCACCTGGCTCTCCTCCAGGCCGGCGCCCGCCCGGGGACGGCCGTCGTGGTCCCCACCCTGACCTTCGCGGCCACCGCCAACGCCGCGGTGTACACCGGCGCGGAACCGGTGTTCGTCGACTGCGAGCAGGAGTCGGGCAACCTCGACCCGGCCCTGCTCGAGACCGCCCTGACCACCCTGCGTGCCGAGGGTGTCGAGGTCGCCGCCGTCGTCCCCGTCGACCTGCTCGGCCGCTGCGCCGACCACACCCGGGTCGCGGCCGTGTGCGAGCGGGCCGGGGTCCCGGTGGTGGCCGATGCCGCCGAGTCCCTCGGTGCCCGGCACGCGTCCCGGCCCGCCGGGTCCTTCGGTGTCACCGCTGCGCTCTCGTTCAACGGCAACAAGATCATGACCACCAGCGGTGGCGGGATGCTGCTCACCGACGACCCGGCGATCGCCACCCGCGCCCGCTACCTGAGCACCCAGGCCCGGCAGCCGGCGGTGCACTACGAGCACACCGAGATCGGCTACAACTACCGGCTGAGCAACGTCCTGGCCGCGCTGGGTCTGGCTCAGCTCGAGCGGCTGGACGGCATGATCGCCCGTCGCCGGGCGCTGCGGGCCGCCTACGCGCAGGTGGTCGAGGGCGTCCCGGGGGTCGAGGTGTTCCAGCGGAGGGGTGACCAGGACGACAACTGCTGGCTCACCGCCGTGGTCGTCGACCCCGGCACGGCCGGCTGGACCGCCGAGGACCTCCGCGCGGCCCTCGACGCGGCCGACATCGAGTCCCGTCCGCTGTGGAAGCCGATGCACGACCAGCCGGTGTTCGCCGGCCGGCGCTCGTTCCTGAACGGCGCCGCGGACCGCCTGTTCGCCACCGGGCTGACGCTCCCCAGCGGCTCGGCGCTGACCCCGGACCAGGTCGGGGTGGTCATGACCGCCCTCACCGACTTCCTGGACCGGCACCGGTGAGCGGGAGGCCGGCGGTCCCCTACCTCCGGGTGAAGCGCGCGGTCGACGTCGTGGTCTCGGGCGCCGGGCTGCTGGTCGGGGCACCGGTCATGGCCGTCGTCGCCGCGGCGGTCCGGCGGGACCTCGGCTCCCCCGTGCTGTTCCGCCAGCTCCGCCCGGGGCTGCGTGGCGCGCCCTTCGAGCTGGTCAAGTTCCGCACCATGCGGACGGTCGGCGCGGACGACGGCGTGGACACCGACGCCCAGCGGCTGACCCCGTTCGGCAGCTGGCTGCGGAGCACGAGCCTCGACGAGCTACCCACCCTGTGGAACGTGCTCCGCGGGGACATGAGCCTGGTGGGCCCCCGGCCGCTGCTCATGGAGTACCTGGACAGGTACACGCCCGACCAGGCCCGCCGGCACGAGGTCCGGCCCGGCATCACCGGGCTCGCCCAGGTGCGGGGGCGCAACGAGCTCAGCTGGGACCAGAAGTTCGCGGCCGACGTCGAGTACGTCGACGGCGTCGGCTGGCGGGCCGACCTGCGCATCCTCGCCGCCACGCTGGCGACCGTGCTGCGCCGCCAGGGCATCTCCGCACCCGGCGCGGCGACCATGCACCTGTTCACCGGGTCGCCACCGGCCGACGCCGCCCCGGGTCGGCACGATGCCGCGTGAGGGTCCGCGCCACGCCCGTCGCCGGCCCCTGACCGATCCCCCCGACGGCGCGGCGGCAGGTGGCGCCCGGGCGGCCACCGGCCAGCTGCGCTCGCTCCTCCGGGGCGTCCAGCTCCCGCTCTGGTCCTTCGGCCAGGTCGGGGTGCAGATGTTCGTCGCCCTGCTGTCGGCGCGGTGGCTGGGCCCGGAGGACCGGGGCGACCTCGTCCTGGCCACGACGCTGGCCACGTTGCTGCTGCTGGTCAGCAGCCTGGGCGCCGGGAACGCGTCCCGGGTGCTGCTCGCCGAGCCGGACCGCTGGTGGACCTGGTCCAGGTACGTCCGGCTGTCGGCGCTGCTCACGCTGCCGCACCTGCTGCTGAGCGCGACCCTCGGGCTGCTCGTCCTCTCCCTGCTCACCACCCCCTCCCCGACAGTGGCCGTCGCCTTCGTCGTCTACTCCGTCCCCGCGCTCGGCGCCCACCTGCTGAGGGAGGGCCTGCACGGGCTCGGTCGGCACCGGACGTCGCTGGCGATCGCCGTGGGCAACGCCGTCGGCCAGCTCGCGCTCATCGCGGGCGCGCACGCCGCCGGGGTCCTCTCGCCGGCGGTCGCGCTGCTCGGCTTCGCGCTGTGCAACACCGTCTCCGTCGTGGTCCAGGTCGCGGTCGGTCGTTCCGCGGACGTCCTCGGGCGGGCGCGGCCACGCGTGACCGCCCGGGAGTGGTCACGGCAGGCTCGGCACCTCATCGGCTTCAGCCGCTTCGCCCTGGTCGCGGCCCTGGGGCAGTCCTTCGTCGTCAACGGCGACCGGCTGGTGCTCGGGGCCACCGGGTCGGCGGCGCAGGTGGGCATCTACGCGGCTGCGTCCTCCCTCGCCCAGCTGACCTACGTCGCCCCGGTGGCGCTGACCGCCCTGCTGACCCGGCGGACGGCAGCGGCGGGGAGCCTGGCGGCATGGGAGCGGATGCACCGCCCGGTGCTCGCCCTCAGCGGCGCGCTGGCGGTCGTCGTCGCGTGCGGGGGGTGGTTCGCGATACCGGTGCTGCTCGGCGAGGACTTCACCGCGGCGCGGGCGGTCCTGCCGGTCCTGTGCGCCGCCGGCATCCCCTTCGCCAGCTACCACGTCGACTCCGCCGCCTGCGCCGGCCTGCGCGACCTGCGGACCGGTGCCCGCGGTGCCCTGCTCGGCTGCGTCGTCCTCGTGGCGGCCGGGACCGCCGGGTCGCACCTGCTGGGAGCGGTCGGAATCGCCTACGGGGTCCTGTTGACCTATACCGTCATGGCCGTGACGGTCCGGTTGCGCATGCCCTCCGCGGGCACGGTCCCGCGCACCACGGTGGGCGCCTCGAGCACCGGCTCATGACCGCGCCGGCGACCGGCCCGCGGCCCGGCGACGGGCCGCCGGACTCGGTGCGGTCCGTCGGCGGCGTGCGCGTCGTCCCGGTCCCGGAGTGGGACGAGCTGGTCCGGCGGCTCGGCGGCCTGGACACGTACACGCGGGCGGCCTACTACGGTGCCTCCGCCCTGCTGGAGCCACCCGGCACGCGGCCGGTGCTGGTCCACTACCGGGACTCCGACGGCGAGGTGGCCCTGGCCCTCCTCCTGCGGCCGCTGGCCGACGGTGCTGGCTGGGACGCCATCAGCGCGTACGGGTACGGCGGTCCGGTCGCGCGGGACGAACCCCGGCCGGCCTCCTTCGGGCTGGCCCTCGACGCCTGGGCCCGGGCGAACGGGGTGGTCACCACCTTCCTCCGGCTGCACCCGGTGCTGGGCAACGCCCGCCTGGTGCCGGCCACCGCGGAGCTCGTCCGGCTCGGCACCACCGTGTTGTGGGACGTCTCGCCCGGGCGCGACCTCGCCGGGAACCTGCACCCCCACCACCGGCGGGCTGCCCGGCGGGCCGACCGGGCCGGTGTCGTGGTGACCGTCGCCTCCCGGCCGCAGTCCCTCGAGCCGTTCCGCAAGCTGTACGAGCTGACGATGCGGCGCAACGAAGCCGACCCGTTCTTCTTCTTCCCGGAGGCCTACTGGGAGGCCCTGCTCGCCGACGACGCGGTGCTCGAACCGGTCCTGGTCGAGGGACGGCTGGACGGCGAGCTGATCTCCGCCCTGCTCTGCTTCGTGCACGGCCCCCGGCTGCACTACCACCTCGGCGGGTCCGACGAGACGGCCCGGTCGCTCGGGGCCTCCAACCGGTGCTTCCTCGCCGCAGCCCAGTGGGCGCAGTCGCGGGCGATGACCGGGTTCCACCTCGGCGGGGGACTGGGTGGCCGGACCGACTCCCCGCTGCAGGTCTTCAAGCAGCGGTTCGACCCCGACGGCGCCCCGCTGCCCTTCCACATCGCCAAGATCGTCCACGACGAGCGTCGCTACCGGGAGCTCGCCGGCACGGCGTCGACGGCCGGGTTCTTCCCGCCATGGCGACGCACCAGTTGACGCGGAGCCGGTCAGCACGACTGCCGCAGTGCGGCAGCCCCCAGGCCACCGGCCTCGCCGACCACAGCAGACGCCCACCGGCGGAGCCCCATGTCCGCCCGGGCGTCGGCCACCGCCACGTCGGCGTCGGTGCACCGGCGGACGAGGATGCCGGCGCGCACCACGTGGTAGCTGTTGGTCACCACGGTGATGCGCCGCCACCCCTGCTCGGCGACCAGGGCTCCCAGCGACCGGGCCTCGGCACGGGTGTCCGCGCCCGCGGCGGTGAAGCAGTACACCTCCAGGTCCCCGGGCTCGCTGCACAGTGCCCGCGCCGGCTCGTTGTCCGCTCCCCCGGCGACGGACACGACGAGGACCCCCGCGCCGTCGGCGGCCAGCCGGGTCGCGACGGGCAGCCGCGTCGACGCGTCACCGGCGAGGACGACGACCGCGTCGCTGCCCCCCACCGACCCAGTGGGCGGGTACACGAACAGCCGGAGTGCGAGCGCGACGCCGAGCGCCAGCGCCAGGGCGAGCCCCATCAGCCACCGGCGACGGACCGACCACCGCCGTCGTCGGACCGGCTGGTCCTGCCCCCGGCGGCGCACGCGCACCCCGGCGAGTGTGCCAGCGGGAGCGCGGCTGCGGTCCCTCCGCGCGCTCCCCGTCCGGTCCCCGCAGGTGCGGTCCGGTGACGGTGAGCGCGTCGCCGGCGCCGCCGCTGCCCGGCACCCCAACCCGTCGCCGACACCAACGCACGTTCGTCGCGGCCGGGTCGGCCGTGGTGCTGGCCGGGGCGCTGGTGCTGGCCACCACGACCGGCGACGGAACCGACCCCTACCTGGCGGTCACCGTCAGCGGCGGACTGGTCCTGGCGACCGGGTCCGGCTTCCCCGCGGGCGAGCCGGCCGTGCTGACGGCCCGATCGGACGAGGGCAGTGCGTCGGTGTGGGTCACCGCGGCCGGCGACGGGGGCCTCGACGCCGCGTTCCGGCCCCCGGCCGGCTTCACCGGCGACGTCGCGGTGTCCGCCACGGCCGACGCGGGCCGTGCCGAGGACACCGTGGCCGTGCCCCCCGGTCCGCCCGCTCCGCCGTCCTCCGCCCCGGCCGGACCGGCCGCCGTGCCGATGACCGGTCCACCGGCCGCGGACACGGTCCCTCCCACGGTGTCCGGGCTGCCGGAGTCGCAGGTCCCCGCCGACATCGCAGCCGACTGCTCGGTCGACGTCACCGAGGCGTTGAACGACTGGCTCGCCTCGGTCCCCGACGGCAGCCAGGTCGACCTGGGCCGCGAGGGGTGCTATCGGGTGGACGGCTCGCTGCGCCTCGACGGCCGCCGCGATCTCGTGATCGCGGGTAACAGCTCGACCCTCCGGGCCGGGGTGACGGCGCCCGCAGGCACCAACCGCGCGCAGTGGTATTTGGAGTACGGCAGCAACATCACCCTGCGGGACATGACGCTGGTCGGGGTCGCCCCCGCGGCCGAGTTCGACGCCGACCACGAGTGGGACCACAACATCTTCATCCGGGGCACCCGCACCGTCACCGTGGAGAACGTGCACGGCAGGCGGGCCCAGGGCGACTTCATCGCCATCGCGCAGGGGGCGGACAACACCACGATCCCCAGCGACATCACCATCCGGAACGTCTCCGCCGAGACGATCGGGCGGATGGGGATCTCCTGCGTCGCCTGCGACGGGGTGTCGGTGTCCGGCAGCGTCTTCAACGACATCGCCTACCACGTCTTCGACCTGGAGCTGCAGGGTGACGACTGGCCGGGCCGGGACGTGACGTACACCGGCAACACCGTCGGCAGCCACGGCTGGGCCTTCTTCTCCGTCGGCGCCCCCACCCCGACGCGCCGCAACGACCTGTCGGGCATCACCATCACCGGCAACACCGTGACGATGCCGGGGTCCGACGTGGAGAACTGCCAGCCGTCGATCAGCTTCCGGGCGAACACCGTCCCGGCCGACACCGTCACCATCACCGACAACCGTCTCCTCTCGCACAGCGACGGGGTGCTGGTGCGGCGGGCGTCGGACGTGACCGTCCGCGGGAACACCGCGACGCTCGCCGAACCGGGCTGCGGCGACCCCGTGGGGTTCCGCACCTCGGACGTCGACGACCCGGATGTCGGCGGCAACGACGTGACCGGCTACCGGACAGCACAGGAGGTCGAGTAGTGACCGGAAGCGGATCAGCCGACGGCCCCGCGGTGCCGGGTCCCCGGGGGCGCCGGCCGGCGACCGGAGGCCGCCCCCGCGTCGTCTACGGCATCACGGTGCCGCAGTCGGCGGCGACCCTCCTCCGGGGCCAGCTCGGCTGGTTCCGCACCCAGGGCTGGGACGTCCACCTCGTGACCTCCCCCGGCGGTCCGCTGGACGCCGTGGTCGACCGCGAGCGCGTGACCGTGCACCGGCTGCCCATGGCGCGGGAGACCCGGCCGCTCGCCGACCTCGTGGCGCTGGTGCGCTGGGTGGTCCTGCTGCGCCGGCTGCGACCCGACGTGCTCAACGTCGGCACGCCCAAGGCCGGGCTGCTCGGGACCCTCGCCGGCTGGCTCGCCCGGGTGCCGGTCCGCGTCTACGTCATGCGCGGCCTCCGGCTCCAGGGCGCCCGCAGCCGCGGTCAGCGCGCCGTGCTGTGGGCGGCGGAGCGGCTGAGCGTGGGACTCGCCACCGACGTGGTGTGCGTCAGCCACAGCCTCCGGGAGGAGGCGACGGCGTTGCGGCTCTTCGGCCGGCGGGACCGGCCGGTCGTGCTGGCCGCGGGGAGCAGCAACGGGGTCGACCCCGGGCGCTGGGATCCGGGGTTCAGCGCGGCGGACCGGGACGCCGTCCGGGCCGGCTGGGGTGCGGCGCCGGGCGACCTGGTCGTGGGGTTCGTCGGCCGGGTCGCCTTCGACAAGGGCGTGCAGGACCTGCTCGCGGCCTTCGGGCCATTGACCGACCTGCCCGTCCGGCTGCTGCTGCTGGGCCCGGTCGAGGACGAGGAGCTGCGCGGGGCGATCACGGCGCTGGGCGAGCGCGTGACCAGGATCGAGGACTGGACCTTCGACCTGGACCACGTCTACGTCGGCATCGACGTGCTGTGCCTGCCCACCCGTCGGGAGGGGTTCCCCAACGTCGTCCTCGAGGCGGCCCTGGCCGAGGTCCCCAGCATCACCACCACCGCGACGGGTGCCCGCGACTCCGTCGTCCCGGGGGTCACCGGGTGGCTCGTGGAGACCGGTGACGTCGACGGGCTCGCCACCGCGATCCGGGCCTGCGTCGCGGACCGCGAGGGGGTCCGGGTCGCCGGCCGGGCGGCCCGGGCGCGGGCGCTGAGCGACTTCCGGCCAACGACGATCTGGTCGGGTCTCGAGCAGCTCTACCGGAGCGGGTCGCCGACGCCGCCCGGGAGCCGGAGCGCGTCGAGGAACGGCTGACGCCACGCGCCGAAGCTGTAGTGCTCCTCGACGGCCCGTCGCGCACCCCGGCCGCGTGCCCGGCGGTCGGCCGCCGGCTCGGTCAGCAGGCCGGTCAGGGCGTCCACCCAGGCACCGTGGTCGGTGGCGGCACAGCCGCCCAGCTGGTCGACGACCTGGGCGTTGACCCCCACCGGGGACGCGCACACCGGCAGTCCGGCAGCCCCGTACTGGAGCAGCTTGTAGGCGCACTTGCCGCGGGTGAACGGAGTGTCCGGGAGCGGCATGATGCCGCAGTCGGCCTCGACGAGGAGGGCGTCGGTGCGCGGGCCCGCCCAGGTGACCCGGTCGACCATGGCGTCGAGGTCGCCGAGGGGGCGGTTCCCCGCACTGATCACCAGCAGCCGTGCGCCGGTGCTCCGGTGCACCTGCAGCAGTGCCGGTGCCACGGAGGCCAGGTAGCCCTCCGTCGACGGGGACCCCAGCCACACCAGGCGGGGCACCGCTCCGACGGCGTACTCCTGCTTCTGCGGGTAGGCCGTGGGATCGACGCAACTGGGGATGACGGTCACGTCGGGGTTCCGCTCGGCTGCAGCCTCGGCGAGGTGCACGTTGCCGGCGATCACCAGGTCCGCGGCGGCCACGGCCCGGGCCCACACCGCCGACTGGCCCAGGAACCGGTGCAGGCCGGCGCGGCGGTCGGCGTAAAGCGCGTCGTCGAAGTCGTACACCCCCCAGCCGGCCCGCCGCAGCAGGCTGCTCTCCAGCCGCCCCCCGGTGAACGGCCCCATGGAACGGGACACCAGGAGCCGCTCGGGTGCCGGACCCCGGCGGAGGCCCTGCAGCCGGGTCTCGGCACGGAGGACGCCGAGGGGTCGCCGGGCCAGGGTCCCCGGCCGGACGTTCGACGTCCCCAGGTAGGTGGAGACGACGGGCTCAAGACCGAGGAACCGCATCCAGTCCAGCACCCGGACCCGCGTGCTGGCCCCAGTCGGGCCGTACGAGGCGGCGACCACGAGCGGTGCCGCGGTCACCGGCTGCGCCCCGTCCGCCCGTCCACCGCGCCACGCTACTGCGGCGCCGCCCTCTGCAGGGCGGGTTCGTCAGCGGCCGTCGTCCCCGGCGGGGACCTGCCCGCAGGTCCGGGGCTCGCGGTCGTGCCCGGCAGGGTGCCCGCGGTGCAGCCCGTCCGGGGCCGACCCGGGCGCGACCTCCCGCAGCGGTGGTTCGGCGCCCGCTGTCCGGTGGGCCTCCTGGAGGTCGTCGGCCTCCCGCAGCCGACGACCGATGAGCCGACCGGCGACGACGACGACCACCGGCCAGCTGGCGGCGGCGGCGACGAGCAGCGCGTTCACCGGTGCGTCCCGCGCCGAGGACCGGGCGGTGCGGGTGTCCATGTCCAGCCCACGGGGATCCCTCCCGGTACACGGCCGATCACGCATACGACACTACCCGCGTCACCGGCCCGGTGCCCCCGTCGCGCCGTGTCTCACCCGAGGACGAACGCCAGCGCCAGCAGGCCGGTGACCACCCCGCTGCCGGCGAGGGCGGCCATCGGCAGGCCACCGGCGCGGGAGGCGGCCAGCGCGCCGCGGGCGTCCGGCCCGCGCCGGGCGGTCCGGTACCGCCGCGCGGCCCGCCAGCCGACCGCCACCGCTTGGAGCAGGCCGAGCCCGGCGAGCGCGAAGGCCAGCCCGCCGAGCGTGGGCGCGGCCAGCCGGCCGGCACCGACCGCGGCCACCGCCAGCGCCAGCGACGTCCGCCGCCAGGCCAGGGCGGTGCGCTCGGCCTGCAGGCCGGGGTCGGGGGCCGGCGGGCTGCTCACCGCAGCAGCAGGCCGAGCAGCAGCAGGACCCCGGCGGCCAGCGTCCCGGCCGCGATCACCGGGCTGAGCAGCGGGGAGGGCAGCGGCCGGCGGCGGCGCACCGCCCGCTCGGTGGCCGCCCAGCCCCACCACGCCTGGACCGGGGCCAGCACGCCCAGGCCGACGAGCAGCAGGGCGCAGGCCAGCCGCAGCCCCCCGGCGATCGGCACGTCCAGGGCCTCCAGCGCGACCCCGGCGGCCGACAGCGCCAGCGACGTCCGGATCCAGGCCAGGAAGGTGCGCTCGTTGGCCAGGCTGAACCGGGGGTCCGGCTCGTCGCCCACGCCGTACACCGACCGCGGGAACCGGGCCCGGCCCGGCCCGCTCGTGCTGGTCACCGCACTCCCCCGCGTCCTCGACCCGTCGCCGAGGAGTGGACCACAGCCGGTTCAGCTGCGGATCTCGGGGAGGTCGTCGTCCCGCCACTCCGCCGGTCCGGTCTCCGCCGCACCCGCCAGGGCCTCCTCCCGGCCGCGGAGCTCGACCCGGCGGATCTTCCCGGAGATGGTCTTGGGCAGCTCGGCGAACTCGATCCGGCGCACCCGCTGGAAGGGTGCCAGGTGCTCGCGGGCGTACCGCAGGATCGACACCGCGGTCTCCCGGGTGGGTTCGTGCCCGGGCGCGAGGCTGATGTACGCCTTGGGCACGGCCAGCCGGATGGCGTCCGGCGCCGGCACCACCGCCGCCTCCGCGACGGCCGGGTGCTCGATGAGGACCGACTCCAGCTCGAAGGGGCTGATCTTGTAGTCCGAGGCCTTGAAGACGTCGTCGGTCCGGCCGACGTAGGTCACGTACCCGTCGGCGTCCACGCTGGCGACGTCGCCGGTGTGGTAGTACCCGCCGGCCATCGCCTCGGCGTTGCGCTCGGGGTGGCCGCGGTAGCCGGTCATCAGCGGCAGCGGCGAGCGGGACAGGTCCAGGCAGATCTCCCCCTCCCCCGGCCCCTCGACGCGGGCGCCGGTGAGCGGGTCGACCAGGACCACCGGGACGCCGGGCAGCGGCCGGCCCATCGAGCCGGGCACGACCGGCGACCCCGGCGTGTTGGCGATCTGCGCGGCGGTCTCGGTCTGGCCGTAGCCGTCACGGATGGTCAGCCCCCAGTGCCGCTGCACCTGGGCGATCACCTCGGGGTTGAGCGGCTCCCCGGCGCCGAGCACCTCGCGCAGCGCACCGGGCCCGCCGCTGAGGTCGGTGGTGATGAGCATCCGCCAGACGGTCGGCGGGGCGCAGAAGGAGGTGACGCCGTGCTCGGCCAGCCGGCGGAGCAGCGTCCCGGCGTCGAACCGGGCGTAGTTGGCGACGAAGACGGTGGCCTCGGCGATCCAGGGCGCGAAGAAGCAGGACCAGGCGTGCTTGGCCCAGCCCGGTGAGGAGATCGCCAGGTGCACGTCGCCGGGCTGCAGCCCCAGCCAGTACATCGTGGTCAGGTGCCCCACCGGGTAGGAGACCTGGGTGTGCTCCACCAGCTTGGGGCGCGAGGTGGTGCCCGAGGTGAAGTACCACAGCAGCGGGTCACCCGGCGCGGTGCCCGGGTGCGCCGCCGGCGGTGCGTCGAGCGCGGCGGCCTCCCGCAGGTCCGCCCAGCCCGCGGCCGCGCCGACGCTGATCCGGGTGTACTCCCCGGGCACCGAGGCGAACTTCGCGGTGTCGACGGCGTTGCAGACCACGTGCCGCGCGCCGCTGCGGCCGATCCGGTCGGTGAGGTCGGTGGGGCCGACCGCCGTCGTGGTGGGCATGACCACCGCGCCCAGCTTCATGATCGCCAGCATCGACTCCCACAGCTCGACCTGGTTGCCGAGCATCAGCAGCACCGGGTCGCCCCGGCGGACGCCCCGCTCGGCCAGCCAGGCGGCCAGCCGGTCCGAGGCGCGGGACATCTCGGCGAAGCTGCGCGCGACCGTCGACCCGTCCTCCTCCACGACCACCAGGGCCGGGCGGTCGTTGCCGCGGGCGATGGCGTCGAACCAGTCCACCGCCCAGTTGAACCGCTCCCCCAGCTCCGGCCAGGTGAACTCCGCCACCGCGCGGGCGTGGTCCCCGCGCAGCGCGAGCAGCTGGTCCCGGCTGGCCCGGTACGCCGCCGTTGCGTCCATCAGGACCTCCTCGCGGCGCCCGCACGGCGGGTCCGACGTCGGGCCGGACGTCGCCCGGCAGGTCGACAGGGTGTCGACGTCTGTGACCGGCACCATAGACAGCCCCGGCGAGGACGCGACAGGCCGTCCGCCCCGGTCCTCGTCGGTGCCGCGCTCTGACCGGGGGTGACCGTGGGGTGCTCCCCGGCCCACCATGGGATCCGGGCGCATGTTGGGGATAACGGTCGTCCTGCGCCCGCGGTCCGTCGACCGGTGCAGCCGGTCGGTCCGCGCCCGGGCGGCGCGGCGCCGCCGGACGCGCCGGGCGGCCGGGTCGCCGCGGCGACGGAGGCGGCGCGACCCGTAGACCGGACACCAGGCCCACCCCCACACTGACCGGCACCTGTCGGCCAGGGGGGTCCGCGCGTGGAACTCGGCATCGATCTCGGCACCGCCAACACGGTGGTCAGCCACGCCCGCCGCGGCGTCCTCTACGACGAACCGACCGTCCTGCTGCTGCGCGCCGGGCGCTCCCGGCGGGAGCGGGTGGTCGCTGTCGGGCACGAGGCGGCCGACCTGCTCGGGCGCACCCCGGCCGGCCTGTCGTCGGTCCGGCCCCTGCAGGACGGCGTGGTCACCGACCTGGAGACCGCCCGGACCTACCTGCGCGCGGTCCTGCACCGGGCCGGGCGGGGCTGGAGCCCCGGCGTCCGCGCGGTGATCGGGGTCCCGGTCGGCTCCAGCGCGCTGGAGCAGCGCGCGCTGCTGGAGGCCGCGGAGGAGGCCGGCATCCGACCGGTGACCGCGCTGGCCCAACCGGTCGCGGGCGCGATCGGCTGCGGCATCGACCCGATGGAGCGGCGGGTGCACATGGTCGTCGACGTCGGGGGCGGCACCGCCGAGACGGCGGCCTTCTGCTTCGGCGGGGTCCTCGCCTCCCGGACGAGCACGCGCGCCGGGGACGAGATGACCCGCGCCGTGGCCCGGTACGTCCGCGAGCAGCACCAACTGCAGGTCGGCGACCTGGAGGCCGAGGCCCTCAAGATCCGTGCCGGGACGGAGGTGGACGGCCCGCTCGTCGTCCAGGGCCGGGACGTGACCACCGGGCGGCCGCGGCTGGCGACCGTCCAGCCCGCCGAGGTGGCCGAGGCCGTCCGGCCGGTCGTCGACGACGTCGTCGGGGTGCTGAGCACCTGCCTGGACGACCTCGCCCCGCAGGCCGTCGCCGACGTCATGGCCGAGGGCGTGCTGGTCATCGGCGGGGCCTCGCAGGTGCCGGGCTTCGCCGCCGAGCTGGAGCGGAGCCTGGGTCTGCCGGTCAAGCTCGCCGAGGAGCCGCTGACCTGCGTCGCCGACGGCGCCGCCCGGGCGCTGCGGGACCGCCGGCTGCTGGCCGCCTACGGCCGCAGCTGACTCTCAGGGCGCCTGCACCGGGCCGGTGGCGACGACGTCCGGCTGCTGCTCGAGGTAGTGCCGCAGCCCGTCGGCGACCACCACCTTCGCGCTGTTCGCGCCGGTCCCCGGCCCCTGCACCATCGCCGTCATCACGATCTCCGGGGCGTCCACCGGCGCCGCGGCGGTCATCCAGTTGTCGTACTCGTCGTCGCGGAGCCCGCCGTCCTGCGCGGTGCCGGTCTTGGCGCCCACCGGGGCGGGCAGACCGCTGAGCCCGGTGGCGGTGCCGCCGGTGACCGTGGCCCGCATGCCCTCGCGGACCGGGCCCAGCGCGGCGGCGAAGGGCACCGGCGTCGCGGCCGACGGCGGGAGCGCGGTGTACGTGGCGCCCTCCGTGCCGACCGCCATGCCCAGCCGCGGGGTGACCAGGGTGCCGGTGCTGACGGCGGCGGTCCACCGGGCGTTCTGCAGCGGCGTGACCTGCAGCTCGCCCTGCCCGATGCCGAGGATCACGGTGGACCCGCCGTACCAGGCGCCGCCCTTCGCCTCCACCGACTCGGGGGTGCCGAGGTACCCGGCGGACTCGGCCGGCAGGTCGATCCCGGTCCGCTCCCCCACGCCGAGCGCCCGGGCGGTGTCGATCAGCCGCTCGGCGCCGAGGGCGACGGCGAGCTTGTAGAAGTAGACGTCGTTGGAGATGGCGAGGGACTGGACGAGGTCCATCGGGCCCATCGGCTTCCAGTTGCCGAAGACGTGGCCGCCGTAGCTGAAGTCCGCGCCGGTGGGGACCACCCGGTCCGGCGCCCACACCCCGTGGGCCTGGTTGGCGGCCGCCACCACCAGCTTGAACGTCGACCCGGGCGGCGCGACCGCCTGGGTCACGTGCTCGAGCATCGGCGAGCCCGGCGCGTCACCGGCCGCCTGCAGCGCCGCGGCGTCGACCGGGGGCCCGTAGACGTTGTTGTCGAACGACGGGGTGCTGGCGATCGCGAGGACCTGCCCCGACCGGGGGTCCATCGCGACGGCGGCGCCGATCTTGCCCGCCGGCCGCGGCTGGGCGCGCACGGCGGCGGCCAGGCTCGTGTCCAGCTGCCGCTGCAGGCCCAGGTCGATCGAGAGCCGGAGGTCCGCCCCGGGCACCGGGTCGCGCCGCTGGCCGAGCGCGACCGGCACGCCCGTCGGGTCCACGAACAGGCACTGCTGCCCGTTCACCCCGCGGAGCACCGCGTCGTACTGCTGCTCGAGGCCCGAGCGGCCGACGACCTCGGCCCGCGGCAGCCCCGGCCAGCGCTCCTCGTCCTCGGGCGTGGCCACCCCGACGAAGCCGAGGACCGGTCCGAGCAGCGCGCCCTGCGGGTAGGCGCGGCGGGGCTCGGCGACCACCAGCACGCCGGGGATCCCGGCGGCGGTGACCGCCTCGGCGACGCCGCGGGGCACCTCGGCCACCGGCAGCGACAGCGTCGTCGGCTCGGCCGCCTCGATCTCGGCGTGCACGTCCGCGCGCGGCCGGCCGGTCAGGTCGGCCAGCCGGTCGACGTCGGCGGGGCGGGCGGCGAGCAGCGCGGGGACCACCGACACCCGGTCCACCCCGGCGCCGACGTCGGCGGCGTTGACGGCCAGGGGCTGGTCGTGCCGGTCGGTGATGGCGCCGCGGACGGCGGGCAGCCGGACGCAGCGGGTCATCTGCTCGTCCCCGACGGCGGCCAGCGCCTCGCCCTGGGTCCGCTGCAGCCGCCACCCGTAGAACCCGAACGCCACCAGCAGCAGCGACAGCGCGACCGCGGTCGCCCGAACCAGCCGCGGCCGGGGGTTGCGCCGCCGGGACGGTGCCCACAGCCGCCGGCGGGCGCCGTCCCGGCGGACCCCCAGCACCACCCCGACCGCGGCCAGGTGCACCACCAGGGCCGTCCCGCCGTTGCTGAGCAGCGGGAACGGCACGCCGGCCAGCGGGAGCAGCCCGAGGTTCGCCCCGACCGAGACGACGACCTCCACCCCGAACAGCACGGCCAGCCCCCCGGCGACGAGCGCGCCGTGCGGCGTCCGGGAGGTCCGGCTGGCCAGCGCGAGCCGCCACACCAGGACGATCGCGGCCAGCACCACCGCGGCGCCGGCGACCAGCCCCCACTGCCCGACCAGGCTGGCCAGGGCCAGGTCGGTGTCCCGCTCGGGCAGGTACTCGGCGCGCAGCCCGCGCATCGGGTCGTCGGTGCGCCCGAACAGCCCGCCCGAGCCGAGCGCGATGTGCGCCTGCCGCAGCGCCCAGCCCGACCCGGTCGGGGACTCGTGCGCGCCGACCAGGAAGGTGCCCAGCCGCTCCACCTGGTAGGGCCGCAGCAGGCTGATCAGCAGCGGTGCCGAGATGGCCGCCGCGGCGGCCACGGGCAGCAGGAAGCGCGCGGGCACCCGCCCGATGAGCAGCATCGCCCCGGCCAGGACGACCAGCAGCATCGTGGTGCTGAGGTCGGGCTGGGCCAGGGTGAGCGCGATCGGCGGGACGGCGAGCAGCACCGCCAGCACGAAGCGCTGCCCCGGCGGCCGGGCGGAGCCGAGGGCGGCGGCGAGGGCGAGCAGCAGCCCGAGCTTGGCCAGCTCCGAGGGCTGGAAGGTCAGCGGGCCGATCGCGAACCACCGGGTGGCGCCGTTCGCGGACAGGCCCACGGTGAGGACGCCGACGAGGAACAGCACCGCCGCGCCGAAGGCGACCCAGCCCAGGACGGCGAGGTACCGGACCCGGAACCGCCAGCACACCGCCAGCGCGAGCAGCCCGGCGGCGGCGATCGCGCCCTGCCGCGCGGCCAGCCCGGTCTCGCCGATGAGGTACAGGTTGGCCAGCCCGAGGCCGACCAGCGCCAGCGCGGCCACGACGGCGAGCAGGTCGAAGGCGGCGCTGCGGCGGTTCCGGCGCTGCTCCCGGTCCGGCCGCCGGGCTCCCCGCCCGTCCCCCGGCACCCCGGGGGGAGCCGTCCCGGCCGCCCCGTGCAGCCGGCGGCGCTGCCGCCGGGTCCAGCGCGGGCTGCGCTCCCCGTCCGCTCCGGGCACCACCGCGGCCACCCCCTCAGCCGGCCGGCTCGGTCAGGCACGACCCGGCCGTGACCGGCGCGGAGGCCGCCGTGGCCGGGGAGCCGGTGACGGCGAGCACCGCCACGGACCGCTGGTCGGGCAGCGCGACCGTGCCGACGGCGGCCGCCCGCCGTCCGCCGGCCGGCACGGTGACCGTCCCGCCGGGCACGGTGGTCGCCTCCCCCGTGCACCGGTCGACGAGCCGGTAGGTCCAGGTCACCGTCTGCGGGCCCGGCCCCGGGTCCAGCCGCACCAGCAGCCGCAGGGTGCAGGGCGCGGCCGGCTCGCAGCGCGCCAGCGGCCGCAGGTCGACCGCGGCCACGCTCCCGGCCGCCGCCGGGGCGGGGGGCGTGATCGGCAGGCCGTCGGGCTCGGCCGCCGCGGACGCCTCCTCCCCGCTGCGGCCGGCGTCGAGCAGCAGCTGGACGTCGGCGGCGATGTCGTCACGGAGGAGCGCGACCTCCACCACCACGCCCGCGGCGAGGACCACCACCGAGAACAGCCAGGCACCGAGGCGCCGCACGGTCCGGGTGCCGCCCGACGGGCCACGACCTGCGGGAACCGGGCGCGCACCGGGGGCCGGTCGGCCTCCCGGGGCCCGGCCCACCACCGGCGCCGTCCGGTCGTCGAGCGCCCGGACGAGCGCGGCCAGCTCACCGCGGACCACCTCGCGGTCGAGGCCGGCGACGGTCTCCTGCAGCCGCGCGGCCACGACGGGCACGCCGGCGTCGGGCAGCTCCGCCGCGGCCCGGTCGAGCACGCCCAGCAGCTGCTCGGCGGCCGGGTCGGCGGGCCGGCCGCGCGGCCGGGCGGCGGCGGCCAGCTCGGCGAGCAGCCCGCCCAGCTCCTCGCCGGGTCCGGCGCCCGGGTCCGGGCGGAGGACCACCCGCCCGTCGGTGCCGACGCCGGCCCGGTCCGGGGCGGCCCGGTCCTCCCGGCCGGCCGCCGCCAGCAGCAGGCCGGCGGCCAGCTCGGCGGCCTGCGGGGCGGTCAGCCGGGCCCGCGCGAGCAGCCGGGCCAGCGGCACGCCCGGGCCGGCCGCGGGTGCGGCGGGGGTGGCGACGTCGTGGTCGGTGGGCCCGGGGAGGGGGTCCGGCTCGCGCAGGTCGGCGCCGCGCGCCGTCGTCAGGTCCGTCATGGACCGCTCCCCCCGCCTCGTGCTCAGCCGGGCACGTCCGCCGTGACGAACCGGACCCCATGGTGGCCCGGGCCCGGGCCGCTGTCAGCGGGTTCCTGCACGGTCCCGACCCGGACCCCGCGACGCGCCGGTCGACGCCCCGGCGGCCCGGGAGGGCGTCGTCCCGGGGGCGCCTGCCCACGGTCCGACGAGGCGCTCACCGTCCCGCCGGCGCCGCGCCGGTGCACCGCCCGCGCCGGGTGAGCCGGCAGCTCGGCACCCGGCGCACCGGGCGGCCGGTGCGGGCCGGCCCGGGGCGGCGGGGCAGCGCTCATCTGAGCGGGGTGAGGCGTCGGCCCGCGCAGCGCAGTAGGCATGGGTCGACCGGATCGACCCCACGGGGCAGGCGACGGAGAACCACCATGCCGGAACGGCGGTACGAGGTGCGCGTGACGGGACGGCTGTCCCAGCGTGCGCAGGACGCCCTCAGCGGCATCGACGTCGCCGAGGTGACCGCCGAGACGGTGCTCTCCGGGGTCGTGCACCGGGACGACGAGCTGCACCAGCTGCTCGCGCTCGTCCAGTCGCTGGGCCTGCACGTGGTCTCGGTGCAGCAGGTGGCGCCCTGACCGACCGTGCCGACCGACCGGCCGGCCGGTCGGGGTGCGCGGCTCAGCCCGCGAGCGAGCGTGCCTGCTGCCTCATCTGGCACAGCGGTCGACGGTCGAGCAGGTCGTCGAGCGCACGCTCGGCGAGCACCTCCCGCCACCGCGCCTCGCTGCTGGGCGCGTGCGCGGCGCGGGCCCGCGCGCCGCGCAGGACGGCCAGGGCCTGCACGATCCGCCGGTCGAGGTCGACCAGGTCGTCGACCACGTCAGCCCTCCCTCGCCGAGCGGCCCAGCGCCGCGACCACGCCCAGCACCGCACCGGCGCCGACGCACTCGCCGACGAACCAAGCGGCCTCGGTGTGCGCGTCGGTCCAGCCGAGGGGCCGCAGGCGTCCGCCCAGCCGGGCGGCGCTCGAGCGGTTCCCTGCGTCCGTGCACCGGCGTCCCCGCAGCCGCGGTGCCGGCGTGTCCATCGGCATGGCGAGCTCCTCTCGTCCTCGACCCTGCCCGGGGTCCTCCAGCGGGAGGACGTCGACCGCCCGGGCCTCCCGCTCGCCCGCGCTGCCGCCTCCGCCGATCCCGGTCGCCAGCACCTTGACCGTGCTGCCGGTCCCGGCCATCACCCCGCCGAGATGACCGGCCCGACCGCTCTCCCTCCCCACCCCGCCACGTCGCGACCGCCACCGGCCCCCCGGCCGGGCCGGCCCGCCGACCTCATCCCGGACGGATGAGCTCGGCCGTCCGGGCGCCCGCCAGCATCGGGGTCGTCGGGTGGGCCGGGGAGGAGGACCGATGGAGGGGACCTCTCTCCTGGTCGTCGCCGGGTCGGTCTTCCTGTGGGGCGTGGTCTCGGCCCGGTGGGTGCGGGCGGACCTGAGCGCCCCGATGGTCTTCACCGCCGTCGGCGCCGCCCTGGCCGCCGGTGGCCTCGTCGAGCCGGCCGTGGCGGGGCAGACCCTCCGGCCGCTGGTGGAGGTCACCCTGGTCTGGGTCCTCTTCTCCGACGCCGCCCGGGTGGCGGTCAGCGACCTGCGCCGCGACGCCGGGCGCTGCGTCCGGCTGCTGGCCGTGGGCCTGCCGTTGACCGTGGTCGCCGGCTGGGGGCTGGCCGGCTGGCTGCTGCCCGGCATCGGCGGCTGGCTGGCCCTGCTGGTGGCCACGGCGCTGGCGCCCACCGACGCAGCTCTCGGCGTCCCCGTCGTGACGAACCGGGCGGTGCCGGCGCGGGTCCGCCGCTTGCTCAGCGTCGAGGGCGGGCTGAACGACGGGATCGCCACCCCGGTGGTCATGCTGGCGCTCGCCGGAGCGGCGTCGGCCGAGGGCCTCGAGGGGGCGCAGGGGGTGGCCGGCGCACTGCTCGACCTGGTGATCGGGGTGGGCGCGGGGGTGGCGGTGGCGGGGACCGGCGGCGCGTTGTTGCGGTGGGCCCGTCACCGGCGGTGGGTGGCCGAGGACTTCGCCGGGATCGCCGTGCTCGCCCTGGCGCTGGCCGCCTACGCCGGTGCGCTGGCGCTGGGGGGCAACGGGTTCGTGGCGGCCTTCTGCGGCGGGCTGGCCTTCCGCGCCCTGGCCGGCCGGCGCGGTCCGGCGGAACTGGTGCTCACCGAGCAGGTCGGCTCGCTGGTCTCCCTGCTGGTCTGGCTGGGCTTCGGCGCGGTCGCCGCACCGGTCGTGCTCGACCACGCGGGCTGGGCCACGGTCGGGTACGCGGTGCTCAGCCTCACCGTCGTCCGGATGGTCCCGGTCGCCCTCGCCCTGGTGGGCGCCGGCCTCGACCGGGACGCCGTGCTCTTCGTGGGCTGGTTCGGCCCGCGCGGCCTGGCCTCGCTGCTGTTCGCGCTCCTCGCCCTGGAGGAGCTCGGCTCCGACGCCGACCCGGCGGTGGCGGTCATCGCGGTCACCGTGCTGCTCAGCGTGGTGGCGCACGGGGTGACCGCCGGGCCCCTGGCCACGCGCTACGGACGGGCCGAGGCCAGGAGGTCCGGCGCCCCGCGGGACCCGGGGCAGGCCGTCGCCGACCGCGCCACCTGAGCCGGTGGAGCGCTCTCACAGGGGGTTGACGGCCCGCGCCCCGGGCCGAGATCCTGGCGAGCGAGCACCTCGGGGACCTCGAACGTCGACCACGACCGAGAAGAGGTCGGACGACCGATGCCGTCGCCGCGCACCAACCTGCACCGGCTCTCGCCCGGGCGGCCGGGCGGCCGCAGCTCGCTGCCCCACCGGCCGGTCCCGTCCCAGGGGGGCTCCGGCAGCGCCCCGGTGACGCTGGTGTCCGCACCCCCCGGGGCCGGCAAGACGACCCTGATGGCCGGGTGGGCCAGCGACCGGGCCGCGCGCGGCCACCGGGTGGCCTGGGTGTCCCTGGCCGACCAGGGGGACGACCCGGCCGCCGTGTGGACCTCTCTCCTGGGGGCGCTCCGCGTCACCGCCGGGCGGAACGGCGACGAGACCGCCGCCGAGGCGCGCGGCGGCCTCCCGCTGGCCGAGCTGGCGGCGCTGGTGTCCGGGGGCGGAGCACCGGTCTGGCTCTTCCTCGACGACGTGCAGGCCGTCTCCGCCCCCGCCGTCCTCACCGACCTGGCCCGGCTGCTCCGCCGGCTGCCCGAGGGCCTGCACGTGGTGCTGGGCACCCGCCGTGACCCCGCGGTGGGCCTCCACCTGCTCCGGCTCACCGGGCGCCTCCGCGAGGTCCGGGCCGCCGACCTGGCGCTGGACCGGACGCGGGTACAGCAGGTGCTGGCCGAGCACGGGGTGACGCTGGACGGGCCGTCGCTGGACCTGCTGGTCGACCGCACCCAGGGCTGGGCCGCCGGCGTGCGATTGGCGGCGCTGGCGCTGTCCCGCGCGGCCGACCCGCGGTCCCTCGCCCGCGACCTCGGCGGCGACGACCGCGAGGTGGCCGACTACCTGGACGCCGAGGTCCTGCAGGGGCTGGCGCCGGCCGAGCGGCAGCTGCTCCGGTCGTGCGCGGTCCCCGAGCAGCTCTCGGCTGACCTCGCCGCCGCCCTCACCGGCGACCCGTCGGCGGGGGCGTTGCTGGACCGGCTGTACCGGGACAACGCGCTCGTGACCCGCCTCGAGCGGCCCAGCGGCTGCTACCGCCTGCACCCGCTGCTCCGCGGCCACCTGCTCGCCCTGCTCCGCCGGACCGCCCCGGGACCTGCTGCTCGCGGCCCACCAGCTCGCCGCGGACTGGTTCGCCGGCACCGGTGACCTGCTGGCGGCGCTGGGCCACGCGGTCGCCGCCGGGGACGACGCCCGGGCCGCTCGCGCGCTGGTGGCCCACGGGCCCACGCTGCTCGCCGGCGGCCGGGCGGGTCAGCTGCTCGGGCTGATCGGCACGGGCCCGGCCGGGATCCGGGCCGACGCCGACGTCCAGGCGCTGACCACCCTGGCGGAGCTGGAGGAGGGCACCGCGCTGCCCAGCCGCGTCCCCCGGCCCCGGCGGTCCGGCGAGGACGACGAGGACGACGAGGACGACGAGGACGACGAGGACGACGAGGCCACCCCGCTGCAGGCCCTGGTCTACCTGCAGCAGGCCCGGCACGGGGACCTCGCGCTGTCCGGCGCCGCACTGAGCGCCAGCGCGACCGCGACCACCGGCCGCGCGGACGACCTGGGGCTGCTGCTGCGGCTGTACCGGGGCCTGGTGTCGCTGCTGGTGGGTGACCTCGAGGAGGCCGACGGGGAGCTGACCGCGGCGGCCCAGCTGGCCGCGGCGACGGGCAACGACCTCGTGCTGCTGCGGGCGACGGCGGGGCTGACCGCCCTGGCCGGCAGCCGCGGTGACCTGCGGCGCGCCTGGTCGCTGGCGGACGAGACGGTGCGGGTCGCCGCACGGGCCGACGCCCTGCGGGGGGCGGAGGTCGCCGCGGTGCTCGTGCTGGCCGCGCAGTGCGCCTACCAGCGGCTGGACTCGGCGGGCGCGCGGAACCTCGCGGAGCGCGCCCGGAGCGCGTTGGCCGGGTCGAGGGACACGGTCGTGGACATCACGCTGACCACCCTGCTCGGCGTCCTCGACGTCGAGGACGGGATCGGGCCTGCTGCGGCCACCCGGCGCATGCGCGACAGCTGGACGCAGTCGCGCGACGGGCGGCTGCCCACGTCGCTGGTCGCCCACCTGGCCCGCACCCAGCACCGCTGCAGCTGGCTGGTCGGCCGACCGGACTGGGCGAGGGAGGCGCTGCGCGAGCTGCGGGTGCGGGTGGGACCCGGCGGGGAGGTCGAGGTGCTCACCGCGACCGAGCACCTCGTCCGCGGCCGCCGGGACGCCGCGCGTCGGCGGATCGCCCCCGTCCTCGACGGCAGGGTCGGCTGCGCTCACCCGCTGACCCTGCAGCAGGCGTGGCTGGTCGAGGCCGTCCTCGCCGCGCAGGAGGGCCAGCACGAGCGGTGCCACGAGGCGCTGCAGGAGGCTCTCGGTCTCGCCGACGAGCTGGGCGCCCTGCGGGCCTTCCTCGACATGCCCGGGGTCCCGGCGCTGCTGGACGAGGACGCGTCCCGCTTCGGCCGGCTCGACCCGGTGGTCGCCGCGATCCGGTCGGCGGCGCAGACGCGGGACGGCAGCGCGTACGCGCCGCTGACCCCCCGGGAGCTCGAGCTGCTCACCGACCTCCCCGCCCAGCTGACCCTCGAGGAGATCGCCGAACGGCGCCAGGTGTCGCTCAACACGGTGAAGACCCACGTCCGCTCGATCTACCTCAAGCTGGGCGCCCAGAGCCGGCGGCAGGCCGTCAGCGTGGCCCGGCAGCGCGGCCTGCTCTGACCGGCCACCCCTTGCGACGGGGAGCGGAGGTCCGGCTAAGGTAATCCGCATGCAACCGGTCGGCTTTGTGGGGTTTGCGCTCGTCGAGCGCAGGCACGTCGACCTGCTGCGGTGCGCGAGCGCCCTCTGTCGGGCCTGACCCGCCTCCGTCCCGCCCGCACCCAGACCCCCGGAGTCCCCGCATGACCCTGCTCGCTGCTGCCCCGACCACCCCCGCCGACCTCGACGCCACCGCTGCCGCGGGCGCCGTCCTCGAGATCGAGCGCCTGGAGCCGACCATCGGCGCCCGCGTCCACGGCGTGGACCTCGCCCGCGCCACCGACGAGCAGGTCCGGGCAGTCCGGGCCGCCCTCGCCGAGTACAAGGTGCTGTTCTTCGCCGGCCAGCACGACCTGCAGCCCGACGGCCAGATCGCCCTGGGGCGACGGCTGGGCGAGGTCACCGAGTCGCACCCGGTCGTCCCCGGCGTCGACGACGAGCACCCCGAGATCTACGCGCTGGACAGCTCCAACGGCGGCTTCGCCGACGTGTGGCACACCGACGTCACCTTCGTCCGCCGCCCCCCGCTGGGCTCGGTGCTGCGGGCCGTCGTCCTCCCGCCGACCGGCGGGGGACACCCAGTGGGCCGACCTGGAGCTGGCCTACCGCTCGCTCAGCGAGCCGGTGCAGCGGCTGGCGGACCAGCTCACCGCGGTGCACGACGGCACCCGGGAGTTCGGCTACTACCTCGCCCAGCGCGAGGAGCGCACCAAGTGGGAGGGCGAGGAGTTCCGCACGCTGGTGCCCATCGAGCACCCGGTCGTGCGGGTCAACCCGGACACCGGCCGCAAGGGCCTGTTCGTCAACCCCGGCTTCGTCTCCCACATCGCGGGCGTTTCCGACGCCGAGAGCCGGTACCTCCTCGACCTGTTCTACGCGCACATCACCAAGCCCGAGCACATCGTCCGGCACCGCTGGTCGGTCGGCGACGTCGCCATGTGGGACAACCGGTCGACGGTGCACTACGCCAACCGCGACTACGGCGACACGCGCCGCGTCATGCACCGCATCACTCTGCGCGGCGACGCGCCGGTCGGGCCGCACTCCGCCTGACCTCCCGCTGCGCCCACCCGGCGCGCAGCCGAGCTCCCATCCGCGACGAGGCGCAGGCTCGACAGGGCCTGCGCCTCGTCGCGCACCCGTGCCCGCCGCGGCCGAGACCGGCCCGACGTCCTGAGAGAGATGACCCCATGCAGCGCACCCTCCGCCGCCCCGGCGCGTCCGCCCTGGCGCTCGCCGCCCTGCTCACCACCGCCCTCGCCGGGTGCTCCAGCGAGGAGGCGGGCTCCGGCGGCGGCAGCGGGGACGGCATCACCGTCCGGGCCGCGGAGTACAGCTGGACCGCCGCCGGCCTGACCAACGGCATCCTCGCCGAGATCGCCGCCGACCACCCCGACCTCGGGGTCTCCTCGCTGGCCACCACCCAGCTGGACCCGGCCGCGGCCTGGGCGGGTGCCCAGCGCGGGGACATCGACCTGCTCACCGAGGTCGCCCTGCCCAACCAGCAGGAGCTGGCCGACAAGGCCGCCGACCAGGTCGACATCGTCTCCGAGACCTACGGCGACGCCGCGCAGGGCTGGTTCGTGCCCGCCTACGCCGTCGCGCCGGGCGGTCCGCTGGCGGGGCTGACCAGCGTCACCCAGCTGGACGACTACGCCGACCAGCTCGGCGGCAAGTTCTACGACGCCGACCCCGGCTACATCACCACCGAGCAGAACACCAAGCGGCTCGAGGGGTACGGCATCTCGCTGGAGCACGTCGTGTCCAGCGAGGCGGCCGAGCTCGCCCAGCTGAAGAGCTCCTACAGCAGCGAGGAGCCGATCGTGCTGTACCTGTACCACCCGCACGCGGTGTTCGCGCAGTACGACATGGTCCAGCTCGAGGAGCCCACTCCCTACACCGACGGCTGCCTCACCACCGGCGACGGCGCCTGCGCGATGCCCTCCTACAGCGCCAACATCGCCGCCAGCAAGGAGCTCCAGGAGCAGGCCCCGGCCTTCGTCGACCTGCTGACCGACCTGCGCATCTCCGTGGACGAGATGGAGGCCATGCAGAAGCAGGTCGACGTCGACGGCGACGACGTGTCCACCGTCGCGCAGCAGTGGGTCGACGAGCACGCCGACGAGATCGACCAGTGGATCGGCTGAGGTGAGCGCCCCGGTGCTGCGCGTCCAGGGCCTGACGAAGGTCTTCGGCGCGCGCGAACGCGAGGCGCTGCGGCTGGCCGGCGAGGGCCTCGGCCGCGACGAGGTGTACCGCCGAACCCAGGCCACGCTCGCCGTCCACGACGTCAGCTTCGAGGTGGCGCGCGGCGAACTGTTCGTCGTCATGGGGCTGTCGGGGTCGGGCAAGTCCACGCTGGTCCGGCTGCTGAACCGGCTCATCGAGCCCAGCGCCGGGACGGTCGAGGTCGACGGCCGGGACCTGCGGGCGCTCGACGACGCGGAGCTGCGGCACGTGCGCAACGAGAAGATCAGCATGGTCTTCCAGCACTTCGCGCTGCTCCCGCACCGCACGGTGCGGGAGAACGCCGGCTACGCGCTCAAGGTCCGCGGCGCCCGCGCCGCCGAGCAGCGGGAGCGGGCGGACTGGGCGCTGGAGACGGTGGGCCTGCTCGACCGGGCCGACGCCCGGCCCGACGAGCTCTCCGGCGGCATGCGGCAGCGGGTCGGCCTGGCCCGCGCGCTGGCCGCGGACTCCGAGGTGCTGCTCATGGACGAGCCGTTCTCCGCCCTGGACCCGCTGATCCGCCGGGACATGCAGGACCTGCTGGAGCGGCTGCAGGCGGAGCTGTCGAAGACCATCGTGTTCATCACCCACGACCTGAACGAGGCCATGCGGCTCGGCGACCGGATCCTCATGCTCAAGGACGGCCGGACGGTGCAGCTGGGCACCGGTCCGGAGATCATCGCGTCGCCCGCCGACGCCTACGTCGCCGACTTCACCTCCGACGTGGACCGGACCCGGGTGCTCACCGCCGGGGACCTGCTGCGCGAGCCGCGGCTGACCGCCCGGCTCGGGGACGCCCCCGGCGACGTGCTGCGGGCGCTGGGCGGCGTCGAGGCCAACGGCGTCTACGTGCTCGACGAGGGCCGGCGGATCGCCGGCGTCGCCCGCGACGGCCTGCTGGCCCGCGCCGTGCAGGAGGGGCGGACCGCGCTCGGGCCGCGGGAGCTGGTCCCGGACTTCGCCACCACCGCGGCCGACCGCCCGGTCGTGGAGTTCGTCCACCTGCTCGGCCGGCACCCGGTGCCGCTCGGCGTCGTCGACGACGACGGCCGGCTGCTCGGCGTCGTCCCCCGGGCAGCGGTGCTGGACGCCCTGTCCGCCGTGCCCGTCCACGGGAGGCGCTCGTGATCCCGCACGTCCCGCTCGGCGAGTGGGTCTCCGACCTCGTCGACTGGCTGCTGGCCACCGTCCCGTGGCTGTTCGACGCCGTCTCCTCGGTCATGCAGGTGCTCGTCGACGGCCTGACCGACGTGCTGGTCTCCCCGCCGCCGGTGGTGTGGATCGTGGTCGCCACGGTGCTCGCCCTGCTGGTGCGCGGGCCGTGGCTGGCGCTCTACACGCTGCTGGCGTTCCTGCTGGTGGTGTCGCTGGAGCTGTGGGTCGAGACCATGCAGACGCTGGCCCTGGTGCTGGTGGCCGCGGTCATCGCCGCGGCGATCGGCGTGCCGCTGGGCATCCTGGCGGCGCGGCACCGGGCGGTGAGCGTCGCGGTCCGGCCGGTGCTGGACTTCATGCAGACCCTCCCGGTGTTCGTCTACCTCATCCCCGCCGTGTTCTTCTTCGGCGTCGGCGTGGTGCCCGGGGTCGTGGCCACCATCCTGTTCGCCATCCCCCCGGGGGTGCGGCTGACCGAGCTGGGCATCCGGCAGGTCGACCGCGAGGTGGTGGAGGCCGCGCAGGCCTTCGGCGCCCGGCCGGGACAGGTGCTGCGCGAGGTGCAGCTGCCGCTGGCGCTGCCGTCGATCATGGCCGGCGTCAACCAGGTGATCATGCTGGCGCTGTCGATGGTGGTCACCGCCGGGCTGCTCGGCGCCGCCGGGCTCGGCGCGGTGGTGGTCCGCGCCGTCACCCAGCTCGACGTCGGCGCCGGGGTCGAGGGCGGCCTGGCCGTCGTGCTGCTGGCGATCTTCCTGGACCGGCTGACGGCGTCCTTCGGCTCCCCGACCGCGGTGTCCCGGCTGCTCCGGGCCCGGACCCGCCGCAGCGCCTCCCGCGCCGCCGCCCCGGCGGCACCCGCCGCGCGCGCCGAGGAGCCGGCAGCCGCCGGGACGCCGGCGTCCCGCTGACCGGGGCCCGCCGGGAGGACGAGGCCGACACCACCCGCCCGCCCGCGCGGGGCCCCACCCGGTCTGCGCGAGGATCGACCCCGTGCAGACCGGGGACCCGATGAGCGTGCAGGTGGTGCCCGGCGCTCCCCCGGGGCTGAGCGAGCGGGAGGCCGAGGCGCGGCGCCGGCGGGGCGAGGCCAACACCGCGACCCGGGGCTCCTCGCGGAGCTACGCCGCGGTCCTGCGCACCAACGTCTTCTCCTTCTTCAACCTCGTGCTGTTCGTCATCGGCGCGGCGCTGCTCGCGCTGGGCCGCTACGACGACGCCCTCACCAGCGTCGGCCTGGGCCTGGTCAACGCCGCCATCAGCGCCGTGCAGGAGATCCGGGCCAAGCGCAAGCTCGACCGGCTGCAGCTGCTCAGCCGCGGCCGGGTCACCGTCGTCCGCGACGGCCGGGACGTCGAGGTGGTCCCCGACCAGGTCGTCCGCGGCGACGTGCTGCACCTGCGCCCCGGCGACCAGGTCGTCGTCGACGGCCCGGTCCTGGACGGCGGCCGGCTGGAGGTGGACGAGTCGCTGCTGACCGGCGAGTCCGAGGCGCTGCGCAAGGAGCCCGGCGACGACCTGCTCTCCGGCAGCCACTGCGTGGGCGGCGAGGGCCACCAGCTGGCCCGGGACGTCGGCGCGGCCAGCCACGCCAGCCGGCTGACCGCCGACGTGCGCCGGGTGTCGACCGACAGCACGCCGCTGCAGCGGCGGATCGGGTTCGTCGTCCGGCTGGTGATGGTGCTGGTCGGCCTGATGAGCGCGGCGATCCTGGCGCAGGCCGGGCTGGAGGGCTTCTCGCTGGAGCGGGTCGTGCAGACCACCGCGGTGCTGTCCGGGCTGGTCCCCTACGGGTTGTTCTTCCTCGTCGCCGTCGCCTACACCGTCGGCGCGGCGCGGAGCGCCGGCCACGGCGCGCTCGTGCAGCAGGTCAACGCGGTGGAGTCGTTGAGCAACGTCGACGTCGTCTGCACCGACAAGACCGGCACCCTCACCACCGGCCGGCTGACCCTCGCCGAGGTGCTGCCGGTGGGCCCGCTGCCGGCCGCCGACGTCGAGCGGCTGGTCGGCTCGATGGCGGCCAGCACCACGGCGGGGAACCTGACGACGGCGGCACTGGCGGGCGCGCTGCCCGGGGAGCCGCTGCCGGTCCGGGACGAGGTGCCGTTCTCCTCGGCGCTGCGGTGGAGCGCGCTGCGCACCGACGGCACGCTCTACGTGCTAGGCGCTCCCGACCGGCTGGCCGCGCAGCTGACCGGGGGGCCGCTGACCGACGCGGTGGCCGCGCGCACCGCCCAGGGGCTGCGCGTGCTCGTCGCCGCCCGGGCCGTCGACGCCACCGCCCCGCTGCGCGACGCCTCCGGCCGGCCGCGGCTGCCGGCGCTGGAGCCGGTGGCGCTGGTGGTGCTCGCCGACGAGCTGCGTCCCGGCGTCCCCGAGGCGATCGCGCGGTTCGCCGCCGACGGCGTCGACCTGAAGGTCGTCTCCGGCGACGACCCGGCCACCGTGGCGGCGCTGGCCCGGCAGGCCGGGCTGCCCGCCGGGGACCCGGTGAGCGGGGCCGGGCTGGACGCGCTGACCGACGCCGAGCTGGACGAGGTGGTCGCCGGGGCCGTCGTGTTCGGCCGGGTCACCCCCGAGCAGAAGGAGCGCCTGGTGGGCTCGCTGCGCCGGCGCGGCCGCTACGTGGCGATGATCGGCGACGGGGTGAACGACGCCCGGGCGCTCAAGCGGGCCCAGGTCGGGGTGGCGATGCGCAGCGGCAGCGCGGTCACCCGGGACGTCGCCGACATCGTGCTCACCGACGACTCGCTGGCCGCGCTGCTGCCCGCCCAGCACGAGGGCCGCCGGATCATCGCAGGCATCGGCACCTCGATGCAGGTGTTCCTGGCCCGGGTCGGCACCCAGGGCCTGGTCATCCTCACCGTCACCATGCTCGGGCTGGGCTTCCCCTACTCCCCCGCGCAGGTCGGGCTCACGCTGCTCACCGTCGGCGTCCCGACGCTGTTCCTCACCACCTGGGCGCGCCCGACCGCCCCGGACCCGCACCTGCTGACCGAGCTGTGGCGGTTCGTCGTCCCGGCGATGGTGCTCACCGCGGCCGCCGGCGCGGCGCTGTACGCCTACCACTACACGACCCTGCTGGACGGCTTCGCGCAGTCCCGGGTGCCCGACGTCGTGGTGGCCGACTTCGAGCGGTACACCGGCGTGAGCTCCGGCGACGTGGGGTTCACCGAGGCCGCGGCGACCATCGGCGCGCAGACGGCGCTGTCGACCTTCGTCTCCTACGCGGCGTTCCTGCTCATCCTCTTCCTGCGCCCGCCGACCCGGTTCTTCGCCTCCTGGACGCGGCCGGACGGCGACCGGCGACCGGCCGTGCTGGTCCTGGCGCTGTTCCTGGCGTTCTCCGGCGGGTTGTTCGTGCCCTGGTTCACCGACTGGTTCGGCCTGACGCACGCCGCCGACCCGGTCTTCCGGACGGTGCTGCCGGCCCTGGTGGTCTGGTTCGCGCTGCTCAGCGCGGCCTACCGGCTCCGGCTCCTGGAGCGGACCCTCGGGCTGGCCCCCGCCCCGGGGGCGGACGACCCCGCGCGCTGAACGCCCCGGCCCGGGTCCCGGATCACCGTGCGACGTCGTCGTCCGCCCCGCCGGGGTCCATCGCGGCCGGCGCACCGTCGCTGCGGCTCCCCCCGGCGGCCGCCGTCTCCGCCAGGGTCCGGTCCAGCGCCTGGACCAGGGACCACCCCCGGCCCTCGGCGCTGGCCGCCTCGTGGCCCTCGACTCCCAACTGCTGCCGTGTGCGGGCGGTGAGCTCCTCGGTCAGGGTGCCCAGCACCGGCCACAGCGGCGGCGTGGTGTCCTGGCGTGCCCGGTCCACCGCACCCAGGGCCCGTGCGGCCGCTGCCGGCCGGCCGTCCTCCAGGGCCACCGCGGCCAGGCCCACGAGACCGTGGACCATGTTGGCGGGGGTGCCGTTCCGCCGGTTCGCGGCCGCACCGTCGAGGATGGTCCGGCGTCCGCCGGACACGTCACCCCGGCCGAGCAGGACCAGGCCGAGCAGGCTGAGGACCTCACCGGCTGCGCTCGACTCCTCCAGCCGGATCGCCATCTCCAGGGCTGCCCGGTAGCTCGTCTCGGCGCCGTGGTGGTCCCGGAGGAGCAGGGCGAGGTTCCCGCGGATCAGCGCGGCGACCATCAGCCCGACCTCCTGGCTCGCCGCCGCGAAGCCGGCCTCCACCTCGTCGATGCACCGGGACGCCTCCTCGACCGAGCCGTCGGCGAGGGCGGCGTAGACGCCGGCCAGGCCCGCGCCGGCCCGGTCGTAGTGGTGCTCGGGATCGTCGACGTCGACCGGGAGCAGCCGGCGGCCCTCCTCCAGGAGCGGGCGCACGGTGCTGAGGTCGCCGAGGAAGCCGGCCGCCATCGCACGGGTGACGAGCACCCGCCCGCGCACGGCGGGCGGCAGCTCGTCCGCCGATCGCAGCAGCCCGTCCAGCCAGGCCGCGAACTCCCCCACCCCGTCGCGCCGCACCAGGTACGGCAACGAGTTCCGGGCCAGCACCACCCCCGTCTGCCCGTCGCCGGCCGCGACGGCCCGGTGGACCGCGGCCCGGAGGTCAGCCCGCTCGTGGTCGAAGCGGGCGAGGGCGGCCGGGAAGCCGAGGGCGCCCGTGTGCCAGAACGAGTCGGACAGCGCCAGCAGCCACTGGCTGTGGCGTCGCTCGGTCTCCGCGCGGTCCGCGGAGGCCAGCAGCTTCTCCACCGCGTGGCTCCGCACCGTGTCGAGCATCGACCAGCGCGGTTCCGAGGCGGATCCGTCGGCGGCGACCAGCAGGCTGGCGTCCAGCAGGGCAGCGAGGGCGTCGATGACGGCAGGCTCGCCGGCCCGGCCGCAGACGGCCTCGGCCGCGTCGAGCGTCCACCCGCCGGAGAAGACGCCGAGCCGGGTGAACACCGCCTGCTCGTGGCGGCCCAGGAGGCTGGAGCTCCACTCCATGGTCGCGCGCAGGGTGCGCTGGCGCTCGGGGAGGTCCACCGGGCCGTCCCCGATCACGTCCAGCCGCTCGGCGAGGCGGGCCAGCAGCGCAGGAGCGGGCAGCAGCCGGATCCGGGCGGCGGCGAGCTCGATGGCCAGCGGGAGCCCGTCGAGCCGTCGGCAGATCTCGGCGACGACGGCCGCGTTGCCCGCGTCCAGCGTGAAGCCGGGGTGGACGGCGGCTGCGCGCTCGGCGAACAACCGCTCCGCCGGGGTGGCGGCCAGGGGTGCCACGGGGTGGAGCCGCTCGGGCCGGACGCGCAGCGCCTGCCGGCTGGTGACCAGCACGACGAGGGCCGGCACCGCCTCCAGCAGGGCCGCGACGTCGCCGGCGGCCGCCACCACCTGCTCGAAGTTGTCCAGCACCAGCAGCAGCCGGTCCTCGCCGAGTGCCGCTCGGAGCGCGTCCAGCGCCGCCACCCCGGGGTCGCGCGGGCGCCCACGGCGTCGGCCACCGTCGGGAGGACGAGGGAGGGGTCGGTGAGCGCGCTCAACGGCACGAACACCACGCCGTCCGGGAACGCGCCGGCCACCGCCCGCGCCGCCTCGAGTGCCAGCCTGGTCTTCCCCACACCACCCGGTCCGGTGACCGTCACCAGCCGCGTCCCGGGGTCGGTCAGCAGCGCCTCCAGGACGGGGAGGTCCTCGTCGCGACCGAGCACCTCCCCGACCGGCACGGGCAGGGGCCGGCGTCGGTGCTGGCTCAGCGTGGCGGGTGCGGGGAACGAGGTGGGCAGTCCCTCGACGTCCAGCTGGTAGAGGCCGGCGGGCTCCGGGAAGTCCTTCAGCGCATGCCGGCCCAGGCTGCGCACCGCCGTCCCGGACGGTGGTTCGTCGCCGACGAGGGCCGCGGTGGCCTCGGACAGCAGCACCTGGCCGCCGGCCGCCGCTGCCGCGATCCGCGCCGCCCGGTGCACCGCCAGACCCACGTAGCCGCCCCCGGCGAGGGTGGCCTCACCGCTGTGCAGCCCCATCCGCACCCGCACCCGGGCGCTCTCCGGCCACGGGTGGGCCGCCAGTGACAACTGCGCCTCGGCCGCGGCGGCGACCGCCTCGGTGGCGGCGGGGAACGCCACCATGAACGAGTCCCCCTGGGTGTCCACCTCCCGCCCGCCGTGGGCCGCGACGGCGGCTCGCACCACGGTCCGGTGGTCCGCGAGCGCGGCTGCGTACTCCCGCCGGTCCTCCCGGAGGAGCCGCGTGGACCCCGCGATGTCGGTGAAGAGGAACGTCACCGTGCCGGTGGGCAGCGCCCCGTCCTCCGGCTGCTGCCCTGCGCCGGTCGTGACGTTCCGGGCCATGTCCGTCTCGCTCTCCTGGCGTGGCCCCGGCGGAGCAGGCCCCTGGACGGGGCCAGCTTAGGAACGGTGCCGCTCGCCCACCAGGCCCGGTCGACCGGTCCGGCCGGGAGCGGTGACCCCGCTGACCGGTTGATCGACGTGCCCGCCCGCCCGGGGAGTGGGACGCTGGGAGCTCGGTGCGCCCGGTCGACCCTGCCGACCGGGTGCCGTCCTCCCCAGCGCGGCGAGACCAGCCGCTCGACCACAGCAGGAGCCGATGAGCACCGGCCACGCCGCCACCTGGGCGCAGCGCGTCCCCCCGACCCCGACCGCGGCCCGCGACACCTGGACCTGGGCCATCGCCCGCCCCGCCGAGCTCACCGCGGCACGCACCGACCTGCGCCGCAGCCTGCCCGCGGGGGCCTCGCCCGACGACGTCGACCGGCTGCTGCTCGCTTCGAGGAGCTCGCCTCGAACGGTCTGCGGCACAGCGGCGCCCCGATCCGGGTCCAGGTGCACGGGTGCCCGCACGGGTGGCTGATCGACGTCAGCGACGCCTGCCCGGACTCCCCGCCCGCGCCGGCGGTCGGCCGGGACCCGGCCCTGGGCGGGCTGGGGCTGCACCTGGTCGCCCGGTTGGCGGCGGCGGTCGGCTGGGCCGCCGATGGTGGCCGCAAGCACGTCTGGGCCGCGGTGCTGCCCGCGGTCTGACCGGTCAGCTGTCGATGTCGCCGGCGGGCAGGCCGCCCAGGATGCCGCGGGCCAGCTCGTCGTCCCGGGGCGGCCCGCGCCACTCGACGAGGAGCAGCGAGGCGTCGTCGCTGGTCCGGCCCCCGCGCGCGGCCATCAGGGTGTGCGAGAGCCGCCGCACGGTCTCGGCCACGCCCAGCCCGTCGGACCCGCTCTGCTCGACGAGCTCCCCCAGCCGGGCCTCGCCGAACTGGCCGCCGTCCTCGAGCCGCTCCTCGACGACGCCGTCGGTGAAGAACAGCACCCGGTCACCCGGCGCCAGCTGCACGGTCTGCACCGCGGGCGTGGCGCCGCCGAACCCCACCGGCCGGGTGATCGGCCCGGTCAGCTCGGACACCGCGCCGCCCGCGCGGACCAGCAGCGCTGCGGGGTGGCCGGCGTTGACCCAGCTGAGCACGCCGGTCTCGGTGTCCAGCCGGCCGACCTGGGCGGTGGCGAAGCGGCCCGGGTGGGATGCGGCGAGCACGTCGTCCATGTGCACGTAGAGGTCCGGCAGCGACGCAGCCGACCGCCGGCCGTGCCGGTAGGCGGCCACCACCACGGTGGCCATGATCGCCGCCTCCAGCCCGTGGCCCATGGCGTCGAAGACGGCCAGGTGCAGGACGTGGTCGTCGAGGGCGTAGTCGAAGCTGTCCCCGCCCACGTCGTAGGCCGGTTCCAGGATGCCGGCCAGGGCGACGTCCGGGGTGGTCATCACCAGCGGCGGCAGCGTCTGCCACTGCAGGTGCGCCGACAGGCTCATCGGCGCGGCGGCCCGCACCTGGGCGAACGTGCCGGTGTACAGCGACTTGGTGACGACGAGGTCGGCGGTCAGCCCGGCCAGCCGCTGGGCGAGCCGGCGGTCGTTGTCGTCGACCCCGGGCAGGGTGAACGCCAGCACGCCGACCCGGTCCGAGCCGTCCAGCATCGGCAGGTACAGCCGCACGCAGCCGTCGGCCAGCGGCTGCTCGATCCGGGCGTCCTGGGTGAAGGCGCGCCCGGGCAGGCTCCCGTCGATCGGCGCCGGCACGCCGCGCAGACCCGGTCCGGTGAGGGGTTGCAGGGTCCGCTGGTCGTAGTCCTGCAGCCAGATGCTCACGTCGGTGCCGCCGACGGCGGTGATCTCCTGGGCCACCAGCGGGCCGACCAGCCGGGCCGGCATCAGGTGCGCCCGGTCGAGCAGGGAGCCCAGCACCCGCTCACCGAGGCTCTCGGTGCGGGACCGCCCCGCCGCGTCCGCGAAGCCGACCCCCGGGCCGGGCTGCCGGGTGCGCACCGCGGCGCCGAGCTGGTCGTGCACGTCGTCCGGCATCGGTCCTCCCACCAGGTCCCGCCACGGCAGGGGTGACCGGTCGGCGACCCAGGCGCTCCGGCGGAGCGCCGGGTGGAGCAGGGCCGAGCCTAGCCCGTCCCGCGGCCGGGTCAGCCGACCTCGAGCCGGACGGGGAGGCTCTCCCAGGCCCGCAGCGTGTTGTTGTGGTGCCGGCGGGGAGCCCCGGCCAGCTCGATCGACCGGACCCGCCGGGCCAGTGCGGTGAGCACGGCCTCGGCCTCGAGCCGGGCGACGTGCTGGCCGACGCACTGGTGCAGGCCCATGCCGAAGCCCACGTGGCCGGAGGGGTCGCGGCCCAGGTCGAACCGGTCGGGGTCGGTCCACCGGCGCGGGTCGCGGTTGGCGGCGGCCAGGAACATCAGCACCTTGCGCCCCTCGGGGACGACGGTGCCGCCGATCCGCACGTCGGTGGTCGCGGTCCGGAAGAAGGTCTGCACCGGGGACTCCCAGCGGACCGCCTCGTCGAACGCCACCCGCGCGAGACCCGGGTCTTGACGGAGCCGCTGCCACTGGTCGGGATGGGTGGCGAAGCCGGAGAGGACGGCGGAGATGCCGTGCACCGTGGTGTCCACCCCGGCGGTGAGCAACGAGCGGACGACCAGCGGGGCCATCGCCGGGGTGATGTCGCCGCGGTCGGCCGCGGCCCAGATGTCGGCCCCGAACCCCTCGGGGGCGAGGACGTCGCGGGCGCACACGCTGCCCACCCACCCGGACAGCTCGGCAACCCGGTGCTCCCCCTTGGCCACCAGGTCGTTGGCGGGCCCGAAGGCGTTGAAGGCGTGGTCCCCGTAGGGCAGCAGGTTCTCCCGGCCCTCCGCCGGCAGCCCGACGGCGTCGGGGAAGACCCGCAGCGGGAACGCCTCGGCCAGCCGGGGGACGACGTCGAACTCCGGGCCATCGGCGAGCACCTCGTCGACCAGCACCTCGGCGTCGGCGACCCACGCGTCGCGCAGGCCGCGCAGGGCCCGCGGGCCCAGCACCTTGCTGAGCACCCGGCGCGGTGCGTCGTGCCGCGGCGGGTCGGCCTCCAGCAGCAGGCTGGGCGGGCGCCACGGCTTCTCGGTGCGGAAGTTGGACAGCCCCACGCCGGCGGCGGACTGGAACTGCTGCCAGTCGACCAGGGCGGCGTGCACCTGCTCGTAGCGCGCCAGGGCGTACACGTCGTAGCGGCTCAGGTACACGACCGGACCGGCCTCGCGCAGCTGCTCGTGCATCGGCAGCGGGTCCTCGAGGACCTCGTGGCTGAACGGGTCGGCGTCGCTGACCGGCAGGTCGGTGGCGCGGCTCGGGGCGAGGGTCACGGCAGGCTCCAGCGGGTCGGCGGTTCAGAGGTCGAGGACGAGGCGGTCGCTGCACGACCGGGAGACGCAGGGGTACATGCAGTCGCCGGCAGCGCGCTCCGCGTCGTCCAGCAGGGAGTCGCGGTGGTCGGGGACACCGGCGAGCACGGTGGTCTCGCAGGTGCCGCAGGTGCCCTGCCGGCAGGAGGACAGGACCTCCACGCCGGCGGCGGCGACCGCCTCCAGCACCGAGACGTCCGGGGCGACGGTGACCGTCCGCCCGGAGCGGTGCAGCTCCACGTCGAAGGACGTCGTCCGGACCGGGGCGCCGCGGTCCTCGGCGACGAACCGTTCGACGTGCAGGGAGCGGGCCGGCCAGCCGGCGCACGCCGCCTCCATCGCGGCCAGGAGGGGCGCCGGCCCGCAGCTGTACACCGGGGTGCCCGGCCGCGGCTCGCCCAGGAAGGCGGGCAGGTCCAGCAGGCCGTGCTCGTCCTGCGGCCGCACCAGCACCCGGTCGCCGTAGCGGGACAGCTCGGTCAGGAACGCCATCGAGCCGCGCTGCCGCCCGCCGTACAGCAGCCGCCAGTCGGCGCCGAGCAGCTCGGCCTGCTCCACCATCGGCAGGATCGGGGTGATCCCGATGCCACCGGCCACGAACAGGTAGGACTCGGCGGGCACGAGCGGGAAGTTGTTCCGCGGACCGCCCAGCCCCACGAGGTGCCCGGGCTCCAACTGCTCGTGCACGTGCCGGGAGCCGCCCCGGCTGGTGGGCTCCAGCAGCACGCCCACCCGGTAGGTGTGCGCGTCCCAGCGGTCCCCGCACAGCGAGTACTGCCGGGTGAGGCCGTTGTCCAGGGTCAGGTCGACGTGCGCGCCGGGCGACCAGTCCGGCAGCCGGCCGCCGTCCGGGGCGGCGAGGGTGAGCGTCACCACGCCGTCGGCGACCGGTGTCTTGTCCACCACCCGGACGGTCGTGCGGTCCACCCCGCCGGAGCGGGTCCTGCTGGGCTGCGTTGCGGTGAGCACGGGCGACCTCCTCGTCGTCGTGTCGAGGGTGCGACCCGGGTCACCCCCGGCAGAAGGGACTTCTCAATGGACGAGAGACCGGTGTCACACTGGGGCCGTGCCCCGGACCCCGACAGGCGAGTCGGTGCTGGCCCGCGCCGTGCGGGTGCTGGCCGCCTTCACCGCCGACTCACCGACCCTGTCCGTCGGCGAGGTGGCCCGGCGCAGCGGCCTGCACGTGGCCACCGCGTCCCGGCTGGTCGCCGAGCTGGTCGCGCACGGCCTGCTCGAGCGGGGCCCGGACCGCCAGGTGCGGGTCGGCGTCCGGCTCTGGGAGCTCGGGGCGCGCGCCTCCCCCACGGTGTCCCTGCGCGACGCGGCGATGCCGTTCCTGGAGGACGTGCACGCGGTGGTGGGTCACCACGTGCAGCTCGGCGTGCTGGACGGCGAGGACGTCCTGTTCCTGGAACGGCTCAGCGCCCGGGACGCGGTGGTCAACTACTCCCGGATCGCCGGCCGGCTGGCGCTGCCGACGTCGTCGTCCGGGCTGGTCCTGCTGGCGTACGCCCCGCCCGAGCTGCAGCAGCGCGTGCTGGCCCGGCCGCTGCACCCGGTCACCCCGGCCGGGTTCGGCAGCGCGGCCCAGCTGCGGACGGCGCTGGCCGAGGTCCGGCGCACCTCCGCGGCCGTGCTCGCCGGCCATCAGCACCCGGACGCGACCGGGGTGGCGGTGCCGGTGCGCGACGGGCGGGGCGAGGTGGTCGCCGCGCTGTCGGTGATCGTGCCCAACGACGGGCGCGGCGGGAGCCTGGTCCCGCTGCTGTCGGCCACCGCGCGCGGGATCACCCGCTCGCTGCACGCCCCGGCGGGGTGACGCCCGGGGTCAGGGCTGCCCGACCGCCCGGTCCGGGAGGCCGCCGAGCGTCGCGGCCGGCGTCAGCATGGTCACGCCCTGCGCGCAGCCGAGCACCGACAGGCCGAGGACCAGCCGGGCCAGCACGCCGCGGCGGCGACCGCAGAGGGTGCCCGTCGCCGGGTCGATGGCGAACTCGGCGCGCAGCGGCGCCACGATCTCCAGGAACGTCGCGGACTCGCTCATGGCGTCCTCCGGCTCAGGACGGCAGGTCACCGTTGACCCGCACCCTGCGAGCAGTGTGCGGCCGAGGGGGCCGGAGGGGAAACAACTGGTGCTGACGATCGGCATCACCGGGGTCTATGGGCACTCGGCCAGCAGGTAGCGGACCGCGGTCTCCCCCAGGTCGGCGGCGAACACCTCGTCGCTGGTCTCAGCCGACGCGGCGAAGCCCGGCCCGTAGGCCACCCGGATCACCGCGGCGGCGAAGACCGTGCCGAAGCAGGCCCGCACCGCGGCCGGCGGGTCGGGGTGGGTGATCGCCCCCGCCGCGCGCAGCACCACCGCCCCGAACTGGTCGCCCAGCAGCCGGCCGTAGCCCGAGCCGCGCCGGCGCACCTCGGGGTGCGCCGCCGACACCAGGACGACGGCGCGCAGGAACCGCTCGTGGCGCAGGAAGACCCGCACCACCTCGGCGACCGCCGCGCGGACCAGCTCGGCCGGGGCCAGGCCGTCCCACCGGGCGGGGTCGGCCAGCACCGCCTGGTCGGCCAGCAGCCGCGCGATGCCGTGCTCGTAGACCGCCAGGAAGAGGGCGTCCTTGCTGGTGGTGCGGGCGTAGATGGCCGGGGGTGCGACGCCGGCCCGCGCGCAGACGGCGGCGATGGTGAAGGCCTCGGAGCCGCCGTCCTCGAGGATCGCCACCCCCGCGTCGAGCACCCGGCTCCACGCCTCGCGGCTGCGGCGCTGCTGCGGCGGGCGGACCTCCAGGTCCGCGGGCGGCGTCGGCTCCAGCTCGGCCATGCCGCCATCCTCCCCGGTCCTCCCGGCACGGCGCCGTCCTTGACGGGCCGGTGACGCGCGCTACAGTCTCGGCTCAACAGTAGCGCACGCTACTGTTTGTCCCGTCGTCGTGAGGTGCCCGATGTCCCCCACCCCCTCCCCCTCCGGACCGCGCGGCCGGGTCGCCGTGCTCGGCGCGGGCCCGGCCGGCATGGCCGCGGCGCTCGGCGCGCTGCAGGCCGGCCACGACGTGGTGGTCTACGAGCGCTACCGCGAGGCCCGGCCGGCCGGGAACATCCTCAACCTCTGGCCACCGCCGCTGAAGGCGCTGCGCTCGCTGGGCGTGGACACCGACGACCTCGGCGCCCCCACCGACTCGGAGTTCCGCAACGTGCACGGCCGGGTCCGCGTCCGGGTCAAGCTGGACGAGGACGTGAAGCGCGAGTACGGCGGCGGGTTCATCGGGCTGCTACGCCCGGAGCTCTACGAGCGGATGCTCGCCGCGCTGCCCGCGGGCGTGATCCGCTTCGGCTCCCAGGTCGAGCGGATCACCCACGACGACCGGGCCGTCACGCTGCACTTCGCCGACGGCAGCACCGCCGAGCACGACCTGCTGGTGGGCGCCGACGGCATCGACTCCCTGGTCCGCCGCACGCTGTGGGGGGACGCACCCAAGCGGGAGCACCGGCTGCACATCTTCGGCGGGTTCACCTTCGCCGAGGTGCCCGGCACGACCCCGAACACCTGCCTGCTCAGCCACAGCCGGACCACCCAGGGCAGCTGGACGTCGATCCGGAACAAGGGGCGCGACGGCCACCAGTGGTGGGTGCTCACCGCCACCGACCCCGACGCCCCGGCCCCGGCCGACCTCAAGGCCGCGGCCGCCGCGCTGGCCGCGGAGTTCCCCGCCCCGCTCCCGGGCCTCGTCGCCGCCACCGACCCGGGCAGCGTGCAGCGCTGGGTGCTGCGCGACCGCCCGGCGCTGCGGCAGTGGTCGAAGGGCCGGGCCACCCTGGTCGGCGACGCCGCGCACCCGACCTCGCCCTACGCCGCCTACGGCGCGGGCATGTCGATCGAGGACGGGTACTTCCTCGGCCGGGCGCTGCGCGGGGTGGACCTCACCGACCCCGCCGCCCTCGCCCGGGCCCTGCAGACCTACGAGGACCCGCGCAAGCCGCACACCGCCCGGCAGGTGCAGCAGGCATACCTGCTTGGGAAGGTCTTCCACCACGCGCCCGCCCCGCTGCGCCCGGTCCGGGACTTCCTGTTCGACCACACGCCGTTCCTGCAGAAGGTCGCCGGCGACTCCAACCCCCGCGAGATCAGCCGGCAGCTGGCCCTGATGGTCGACTGACCGGCGGCAGGCCCCGTCACGAAGAACCAGAGTCATGGTTCTGGTCCGGCGCCGCGCTCGACGGTAGGCTGCGGCTACTTCAGGTGGGGTGAGGACGCTCGGCGACCAGGCCGGGGCGGATAATCCCCCTCGGTGCGACCAGCGCACCGGGCGAGCAGACGGACACCCGTGTGTCCCGCCTGTGCGCTACCTGCCGGCGGGGCACTGACATCCCCGAGCCGGAGGACCCATGTCGCCCCAGGGCACCTGCCCCTTCACCTCCCCGCGTTCCCTCTTCGGAGACCTCGCCACCGCCCGGGCCACCGACGGCCTGCCCTACGCCGAGCCGTTCGGTGCCCGGGTGGTCAGCCGCTACGACGAGATCGTCCAGGCGCTGCACGACCCGGACACCTTCTCCTCCTCCGCGACGGTGCCGGAGATGCCGTCCCCGTTCCGGGAGATGTTCGCCGGCCGGGTGCCGTCCCGAGGCACGCTGCTCGGCCTGGACGACCCGGACCACGACCGGCTGCGGGCCGCGGTCAACACCTTCTTCATGCCCCGCCGGCTCGCCCGGTACGAGCCGTGGATCCGGGAGCAGGCGCACCGGCTGATCGACGGCTTCGTCGAGCAGGGGTCCACCGACCTCAAGGCCTCCTTCGGCCTCCCGCTGCCGCTGCGGGTGATCGCCCACGTGGTCGGCCTGGACGCCGACCGCGCCGAGTGGATCGGCGCGGCGCTCGGCTTCTTCCTCGGCCCCGCCGATCCCCACCCGGGCACGCCGGAGGAGAAGGCGCAGCGGCTGCTGGACCTGCACGACCACGTGCTGGAGGTGATGGCCGAGCGCAAGGAGGACCGCCGCGACGACCTGATCAGCCACGTGTGGGACGTGCGCGACTCCGGCGCCGTCGAGATGACCGACTTCGAGATGCTGTCGCTGTTCCCCGGCCTGATGCTGGCCGGGCACGAGACGACGTCGAACCTGATCTGCACCGGCCTGTCGCACCTGCTCGCCGACCCGGCGCGGTACGCGGCGGCGCAGCGCGACGACACCAGCCGTGCCGCGGCGCTGGAGGAGCTGTTCCGCTACGAGTCGGCGATCACCGGCATGAAGCGCCTGGTCACCCGGGACACCCAGCTCGGCGGGGTGCGGCTGCAGGCGGGTGAGGAGGTGTTCCTCGCCTACGCCTCCGGGTCCCGGGACCCCAGCCGGTTCTCCTCCCCCGACGCCCTCGACCTGGACCGCTCCTGGGCCGTGCCGCACCTGGGCTTCAGCCAGGGCGTGCACGCGTGCCTGGGTGCGCCGCTGGCCCGGCTGCTGCTGCGGATCGAGCTCGACGTGCTGCACGAGCGGCTGCCGGACCTGCGGTTGGCGGTGCCGTACGAGGAGCTGCAGTACCTGCCGGTCTCCGCCGGGCGCGGGATGGTGGCGCTGCCGCTGTCGTGGACCCCGCTGCCGGTTCCCGAGCGGCAACCGACCGGGACCGTCGCTGCCCCCGCGCCCGCCGCGGCCCTGCCGGTGACGGTGGCCGCCCGCCGGACGCTGACCGCGGACGTCGTCGAGCTGACCCTCACCGCGGACGGGCCCGGGGCGCTGCCGGACTGGGAGCCGGGCGCGCACATCGACCTGGAGCTGCCGGACGGCGCGCTGCGGCAGTACTCGCTGTGCGGCCGGCCCGGCACCGGCGAGCTCCGGATCGCCGTGCTGCGCGAGGAGACCGGCCGCGGCGGGTCCGCGGCGGTCCACGACCAGGTGCGGGCCGGCGACCGGCTGCGCATCCGCGGCCCCCGCAACCACTTCCGGCTCCGCCCGGCGGCGTCCCTGGTCCTCGTCGCCGGGGGCATCGGGATCACCCCGCTGCTGCCGATGATCGAGGAGGCCGAGCACCGCGGGACCGACTGGCAGCTGGTGTTCCTCGGCCGGGACCGGCAGCGCATGCCCTACGTCGACGAGCTGGTGGCGCGGCACCCCGACCGGGTCCAGGTGTGGCCGAGCCGCGAGCTCGGCCGGTTCGACCTGAACGGCCTGTGGTCCGGGCTCCCGGCGGAGGACGGCTACGTGTACGCCTGCGGCCCCGAGCAGCTGCTCACCGGGCTGGAGGACTCCGCCCGGGCCGCCGGACGGGAGGCGCAGCTGGTGCTGGAGCGGTTCGCTGCCCGGCCCACCTCCGCCGAGCCCAACCGCCCGTTCGAGGTGGCGCTCGCCCGCAGCGGCACGGTCGTGACCGTCGGCGAGGACGAGACCGTGCTGGACGCGGTCAACCGGGCCGGCGCCGCGGTGCTGTCCACCTGCCGCGAGGGCACCTGCGGCACCTGTGAGGTCCGTGTCCTCGACGGCGTCCCCGAGCACCGCGACTCCGTGCTGGGCCTGGAGGAGCGGCTGGCCGGTGAGACGATCATGACCTGCGTGTCCCGCTGCCGCGGGCAGCGGCTGGTCCTCGACCTGTGAGGCAGGAGGACGGGGTCAGCTGACCACCCGCGCGCGGCCGGTGGCGGTCAGGCGGGGTGCTGGCGGGGGGCCGGGAACCCGGCCTCCGCAGCCGCCTCGCCGACCGCGGCGACGACCGCGCCCACTCGGGCGGTCGGCACCAGGACCAGCACCGCGCCGCCCAGCCCGGCGCCGGCCATCCGCGCCCCGACGGCACCGGTGGCGCACGCCGCCTCGACGGTGCGGTCCAGCTGCCGGGTGGTCGTGCGCAGGTCCTGGCTGAGCGAGTGGTGCGAGGCGGTCATCAGCTCGCCGAGCGCGGCCACGTCACCGGCGCCGAGCCGCCGGACCGCCGCGTCGAGCCGCGCGCGCTCGGTGACCAGGTGGCGGGCGTACCGGCCGACCACCTGATCCGTGGACCCGGCCAGCGTGGCCAGCTGCTCCGGGGTCGCCGTGGCCGGGGTGGTGCCCAGCGCCGCAGCGGCCCGGTCCAGCACCCGCCGCCGCGCCCGCAGGGCGCCGTCCGCGCCGAGGTGCCGGGCGCCGGTGTCCAGCAGCAGGAGGGACAGGTCCCAGGCGGCGAGGTCGAGGGCCACGTGCGTGACGACGCCCGGGGTCGACCCGAGCACCAGCGCCGTGCCCGGGCGCCCGAGCCGGGCGGTCAGCTCCCCCGCCGTCCAGGGCAGGGCGTCGGGCCGGCCGAGCTCGAGCAGCGCCCGGCGGACCGCGCAGCGCTCCGCGGCACGCGACCCCAGCCCCGCGCCCGCCGGGAAGTCCCGCTCGGTGAGCAGGTCGACCCGCCCGTTCCCCGTGGTGCGCACCGCTGCCAGGGCGTACCGGTCGACGGCGGCGCCCAGCACCGGCCCGAGGTCCCCGCCGAGCAGCGTCACCGCAGCCGGCACGGCAGTCACCACTGCCGGCTCGGCGCCGAAGCGGGCAGCGAACTCGGCGGCCAGCCGGCCGGCCCGCCGGTCCAGCGCGTCACCGGCGGTCCGCACGGTGGCGCCGCAGCCCCGGTCCGCCCGGGTCAGCGGTGCGGCGGGAGCCGGGTCGACGAGCGGCGGGGCGAGCAGCGGGCTGGCGGTCATCCGGCGGTGCCTCCAGAGGGAGCGGGCTTCCGCCCAGGATCAGAATGGATATTCTGATTTGAGAGTAGCCGCCCTCGCCCCGCCGCTCAAGGGCTGCCGATGGTCAGTCCGCCAGCAGCCGGCGCAGCCAGACGAGCCGGGCGGCGCCGGCCTGCCGGGAGATGGCCGCGTCCGGCGCGACGCCGTCGTAACCGTGGAACCCGCCTGGCCAGACGTGCAGCTCCGCGTGACCGCCGGCCAGCCAGATGCGGGAGGCGTAGTCGACGACCTCGCTGCGGAAGGTCTCGGCCGAGCCCACGTCCAGGAAGGTCGGTGGCAGGCCCGACAGGTCGGTGGCCCGGGCCGGCGACGCGTACGGGGAGACGTCCGGGCCACCGCGTGCGTTGCCCAGGAGCGCGGTCCAGCCGAACTCGTTGCGGGCCCGGTCCCAGACGTCGACCCCGGCCATCTGCAGGACCGAGGGGCTGTCGTTGCGGTCGTCGAGCATGGGCGCCATGAGCAGCTCGCCCGCCGGCGACTGGCCACCCCGGTCGCGGAGCAGCAGGGCCAGCGCCGCAGCCAGCCCGGCCCCGGCGCTCTCGCCCGCGAGGACGATCCGCCGCGGGTCGACCCCGATCTGATCCGCGTTCTCGACCAGCCACGAGTACCCGGCGAGGCAGTCCTCGACCGGGCCGGGATGCGGGGTCTCCGGCGCGAGCCGGTAGTGCACGGCCACGACCACGACGTCCAGCTCCTCCGCCCAGTCCAGGTAGCGGGGCAGGGCCGTGCGCGCGTTGCCCATGATCATGCCGCCGCCGTGCACGCGGTAGATGGCCGGCCGCGAGGACGGGAGCGTGGCCGGGCGGCAGATGGTCAGGGCCAGGTCGGGGACGCCGGCCGGGCCGGGCACGATCCGCCGCTCGACCCGGAACGCGCCGGAGGCGGCCAGCTGCTCCTCGGTCGGCGGCATGAACTGCGGCGGTGGCTGCCGGATGCTCGCGAGCGACTCGACGGCGAGCGTGGGGAAGGGCGGCAGGCCGGCCAGGACGGCGGCGCACTCCGGGTCGAATGGTGGCGGCGGCCCGGGGGCGGTCACTCGGCACCTGCCGGGGCGTCGACCTCGGGGAGTGCCCGGTAGCGGAAGACGCGGAAGGTGACGGCGTCCTGCCCCGCGGCGAAGACGGCCGGCCGCAGGCTCAGCAGGTCACCGGCGGTGTTGGCGTGGTAGCCGCTCGCCTCGAAGCGCATGCCGTGCCGCGTCCAGTCGACCCCGTCGGGGCTGTGCCAGAAGGTGACGACGTGCCGGTCGTTGCGGATCCGCAGGTGCAGCGAGTCGGAGGGGGCCACCGGTTCCCGGTAGTGGCTCCGCTTGCCTCCCCCGTAGGTGACCAGGGTCGTGCCGTCCCAGCCCATGCCCAGGAAGAGGGCGCTGTTGAAGAACAGCAGCAGGCCGCCCTGCGCCCCTGGCCCGACCCGCTCGAGGGTGACCTCGACCTCGTAGGCCCGGTCCCCCGTCGGCACGGTCAGCGGTGAGGCATCCGCCGGACCGGTTCCCTTTCCGGCGAGCCGGAGCGCCCCCTCGAGGAACTGCAGCCGGGCGGTCTCGTCCCGCGCCGGGGCGTGGAACGCCCACTGCGGGCCCAGGGCCGGCCCGGCCAGCGGGTCGGACAACGGGATCCCGGCGGGCTGGTCCGGCAGGTCGATCGGTTTCGGCAGCGGTTCGGAGAGATCGCCACCGAGGGCGCGCAGCCAGCCGTCCTCGGTCCACTCGACCGGTTCGAGCAGCACCTGGCGGCCGAGCGTGCGGTAGCCGTTCTCGTACCCGTGGTAGACCAGCCACCAGTCGCCGCGCGGTCCTTCGACGACGGTCGCGTGACCGCGCGACCACCACGCCTCCTCGGCACTGCGGGTCCGGACGACCGGGTTGGCGGGGTCGTCCTCCCAGGGCCCGTGGACGGACCGGGACCGGGCCACGGTGACCATGTGGCCGGTCGGCGGCCCGGCCGTGCCGCCGACCGCGCTGACCAGGTAGAACCAGCCGTCCCGGTGGAACAACTTGGGCCCTTCCAGCGCGTAGGCCTCCGTGACGCAGTCGTCGGGGTACCGCCAGCCGTCGTACACGTGCTCGACGGGCCCGTCGGTGGCCAGGCCGTCGTCGGTGAGCCGCACGCGCCGGATCCCGCTCAGGAACAGGTACCGCCGGCCGTCCTCCCCGACCACGTGGCCCGGGTCGATGGCACCGGTGATGCCCAGGTCGATCGGCTCGCTCCACGGCCCGGCCATGGAGTCGGCGTGGATGACATAGATCCGCGCCTCGGACCCGAAGTCCGGCTCTGCCCACGCCGAGGGGATGAACGGGATGTAGATGAAGTACCGGCCGTCGTGCGCGGCGATGTCGACGGCGAACCCCGTCGTGATCGGGCGCGGCAGGGCGAAGGTCAACGGGGCCCAGTTGACCAGGTCGCGGGAGTGGTGGATGAGCAGTCCCGGCGCGGCGTCGAAGGAGGACGTCGTCAGGTAGTAGTCCTCACCGTCCTTCAGCACCGACGGGTCGGGGAAGTCACCGGCCAGCACCGGGTTCCGGTAGGTGCCGTCGCCGAGGTCGGCGATCCGCCGTCCCTCGGGTCCGGCGCCCCATCGTGTCGTCGATCCCATCGTCGTCCTCTTCTCGGATGCGCAGCGCGTCAGGTGACGACGAGGTCGCACTGCTGGGTGGACTCGAGGCTGCCGCCGACGTGCAGCTCGAAGCGGCCCGGCTCGACGACGAACTCCTCGCCCCGCCCGGTCCAGAAGCCCAGGTCCCGCCACCCGAGGGACAACGTCACCGTCGCGCTCTCCCCCGGCTCCAGCGGCAGCCGCCGGAAGCCGCGCAGCCGGCGCACCGGCTGGGCCAACGAGGCGACCGGGTCGCGGAGGTACAGCTGCACCACCTCGTCCCCGGCCCGCTGGCCGGTGTTGGTGACCTCGACGGAGACCTCGACCGCCGTCCCGCCCCGCAGTTCGTCCGCGGACAGCTGCGCCCGGGAGAGGACCGGCGTCCCGTAGGAGAAGGTCGTGTAGCTGAGCCCGTGCCCGAAGGCGAACTGCGGCCCCAGCGGCAGGTCGCGGTACTTGGAGGTGAACCACTCCTGGACGTTGGCCGGCCCCTGCAGGCCGATGTCGTGCGACAGCGGCTGCATGCTGCCGCCGGTGGTGGCCGGACGACCGGTGTTGTCGTGGTCGTAGTGCACCGGCACCTGGCCCGCGGAGCGCGGGAACGACATGGGCAGCCGGCCGGCCGGGTTCACCGCACCGGTCAGGACCCGGGCGATCGCCGGCGCCGCCTCGAGCCCCAGGTGCCAGGCCTCCAGCACCGCCGGCGCCCGGTCGATCCAGTCGCTGGTCACCAGCGGGCGGCCGTTGGCCAGCACCACCGCGAACGGCACACCGGTGTCCGCCACCGCGTGCACGAGCGCCTCCTGGTCACCCGGCAGTCGCAGGTCGGCCCGCGAGCTGGCCTCCCCGGTCAGGTGCGACGGCTCCCCCACCGCGACGAGGACGACGTCGCAGCCGGCCGCGGCGCGGGCCACCTCCTCCTGCCGCGCAGGGTCGGTGCCGTCGAACGACGCCCCGGGCAGCACGGTGACCTCGAGGTCGGGGCGTTCAGCCCGCAGCGCGTCGGCGAGGGAGCCGGCCGGTTCGGCGAAGGACTGCACCCACGCACCGAGGTGGTCGGTGCTGTCGGCGTAGGGCCCGGTGAGCAGGACCCGCAGCGGGCCGTCGGCCAGCGGCAGGGTGCCGTCGTTCGCCAGCAGCACCGGGCACCGCTCCGCGGCCTCGCGTGCCGCGGACCGGGTCGCCGCCGTCGGGGCGGCGACCTCGGCGGCCCGGTCGACGTAGGGGTGGTCGAAGAGCCCCAGCGCGACCTTGAGCCGCAGCACCCGGCGTACGGCGTCGTCGACCCGCGCCACGGTCACGTCGTCCGGGGTGAGGGACGTGGTGCCGTCCGGGGCGATGACGTGGCCGCCCATCTCCACGTCCAGCCCGGCCGACAGCGACTGGACGAGCGCGTCGTGCAGGTCCTCGGCGATGCCGTGGGCGAGCAGGTTCACGACGCCATCGGCGTCCCCGACGACAGCGCCGGTGAAACCCCACTCCTCCTTCAGGACGTCGGTCAGCAGTTCCCGGGAGGCGTGTACCGGACGGCCGTCCACTGTGTTGAAGGAGGCCATCACGGTGGCGGCGCCGGCCTCGACCGCGGCCCGGAAGGGCTCCAGGTACACGTTGCGCAGCCGGGACGCGGAGACGTCGGCGGTGTCGTAGTCGCGGCCGCCCTCGGCCGCGCCGTAGGCCACGTAGTGCTTGGCGCAGGCCAGGATCGAGCCGGGGTCGGCCAGGTCGCTGCCCTGGTAGCCGCGCACCTTGGCGGCGCCGAAGACGGCGTTGAGCAGGGTGTCCTCGCCGAAGCCCTCGGCGACCCGGCCCCAGCGGGGGTCCCGGGAGACGTCGATCATCGGCGCGTACGTCCAGGTCACCCCGCCCGAGGCGGCCTCGGCCGCGGACACCCGCCCGTCGGTCTCGGCGACGGCCGGGTCGAAGCTCGCGGCCTGGGCCAGCGGGATGGGGAAGGTCGTGCGCTGGCCGTGGACCACGTCCAGGCCGACGAGCAGCGGGATGCCGTGCGGCGTCTCCTCCAGCGCCACCCGTTGCAGCTCGTTCGTCGCCTCGGCGCTGCGCGGCCAGAAGACGGCGCCGATGCCGCCGCGGACCAGCTCGGCGGCGTCCTCCAGCTGGGGGCGGTATCCGACCTGCAGCTGGGCGAGCTTCTCGGTCCAGCTCATCCGGGCGATCAGGGCGTCGACGTCGGTCCCCGCGTTCATGCCGCACTCCCCGCGGCGGAGCGGAGCGGCCGCACCGCTCCCGACTGCGGCGACTGGGCGGTGCGCACCGTGTCGGCCAGGAGCTCGCGCACCCGCACGGCGGGTTCCACGGCGTCGGAGGCGATGAGGAAGGCGTGCAGCATGCCGGGCGCCGTCACCAACCGGACGTCCACCCCGGCCAGGGCGAGCGAGGCGGCGAACGCCTCGCCGGAGGCACGCAGGTCGTCGTACTCGGCGTTGACCACCAGCGTGGGGGGCAGCCCCTCCAGCAGGGCCAGCCCCGGCATCGCGTAGCCGTCCGCCGTGGTCTCTGGCCCCCCGAGGTAGTTGCGGTGCATGTCCTCGACGTCGGCGGGCAGGAACCGCAGGAGCTCCGGCAGGCCGGCGACCGCGGCCGCGAGCCCCCGGGACAGCGGCGGGAGCACCGGGTGGAGGGTCGGGTAGGCGAGCAGCAGCGCGGCCGGCGTCCAGCCGTCGTCGTCCCGCACGCGGAGTGCTGCCCCGGCGGCGAGGTTGCCGCCGGCGCTGTCCCCACCGAGCGAGATGCGGGCGGGGTCCACGCCCAGCTCGGCGGCGTGGTCCCGGACCCAGCGGAGCGCTGCCACGACGTCGTCGTGCGGGACCGGGTAGCAGACGCCGTCGACCGCCAGGCGGTAGTCGACGTTGACCACCACGGCACCCGCCCGGGCGGACAGCTCCCGGGCCGTGCGGTCACTCGACGGGTCGTCGACGCTCCCCATCCGGAAACCACCGCCGTGCACCCAGACGACTGCCGGCCGTTGCGGCGCGTCGTCCCCCGGGGGTGCGTAGATGCGCAGCGGCACGGGCCCGTGCGGCCCGGGAGCGGCGTCCTCCGACGTGTCCGCGTCCGGAGGCGGCGGCCCGTTCCCGGCGTCCATGAAGGCCAGCACCCGGGGGGCGAGGTCAGGATCGGCCAGGGCCGTCTCGAAGGACGTGATCCCCTCCAGGAGGGGCAGTGCCTCGGCGAAGACCGGGTGGACGGGCATGGCGGGCGTTCCTCCGGGTGGGGGCGAGAGGGTGACGAACAGGTGGTCCGCGGGCGGGACCGCGATCCTGAGGAGCTCTTCGGCCTTCCGTCAGGTCTTCGGTCGGGCGGGTTGCCGGTCCACCTCGGGGAGGGCGAGGCCACCGAGCGCGGCCAGGAGCACCAGCCCGGCGCCGACGACGAGGGCGACGCCGAACCCGTCGGTCAGGGCCGTCACCGGTGCCCCGCCGTCGGCGGTGACCCGCGCGGTGACGGTCGCGGCGATGACCACCAGGCCGGCCAGCCCCACGGCGCCGCCGACCTGGCGGGAGGTGTTGAGCAACCCGGACGCCAGCCCGGCGCGGTCGGGTCCGACGCCGGACGTGGCGGACAGGGTGACCGGCAGCCCGGCGGTGCCGAAGCCGACGGTCGCCAGGAACAGCGGCAGCAGCACGTCGCGGGCTGAGCCCCCGCCCGATCCGAAACGGGAGAGCCACAGCAGTGACGCGACGCTCAGCAGCGAGGCGGAGAGGTAGACCGCGCGCAGCGGGAACCGGCGCAGCAGCCGGGGTCCCGCCTGGGCGCCGACCACCATGCCGAGCCCCGCCGGCAGCAGCGCGATCCCGGCCTGCAGCGGTTCCATGCCCAGCCCCTGCTGCAGGTACAGCGAGACGAAGAAGAACACCGCCGGGACCAGCCCCGAGGTGAGCAGGCTGAGCCCGTTGGCCAGCGCCAGCGAGCGGATCCGGAACACCGACAGCGGGACCAGCGGGTGCGCGGCGCGGCGCTCCAGGACGACGAAGACGGCGAGCAGCACGACGGCGGCGGCGAAGAGCCCCAGCGTGGACGGCGATCCCCAGCCGCTCTCCTCGCTGCGCACCAGCCCGCCGATCAGGCAGGCCGAACCCAGGGTGACGGTGACCGCGCCGGGCAGGTCCAGCCGGCCGCGCAGCGGGAGCCGCGGTTCGCGGACCAGCGCCCAGGACGCCGCGGCGAAGGTGAGCACGCCGATCGGGACGTTGACGAAGAGCACCCACCGCCAGTCCAGCAGGCCGGTGAGCACCCCGCCGATGACCCCGCCGAGGGCGCCACCGGCGGAGGCGACCCCGGACCAGATGCCCAGCGCGCGGGCCCGCTCCCGGGGCTCGCGGAACGTCGTGGTGACCAGGGTCAGCGTGGCCGGCGTGAAGATGGCGCCGCCGACCCCCTGCAGCGCCCGCGCGGCGACCAGCTGCCAGCCCTCCTGGGCCAGCCCGCCGGCCAGGCTGGCCACGGTGAACAGCGCCAGGCCGCCGAGGAAGACCCGCCGGCGGCCGAGCAGGTCCGCCGCCCGGCCGCCGACCAGGAGCAGGCCGGCGTAGGTGAGCGTGTAGCCGTTGACCACCCACTGCAGGCCGGTGCTCGACAGGCCCAGGCTGTCGCGCATCGACGGCAGCGCGACGTTCACGATGCTGACGTCCAGGATGCCCATGAAGGAGGCCACGCAGGCCACCGCGAGCACGGCGTTCGGCCGGTGCCGGGCGGTCCGCCCGGCACCGGCCAGCACCTCGGTGTCGCCGGTCACCGGTCGGCGGGCACGCCGGCGGCTGCCGCCTCGACGATCGGCAGCAGCTCGCGCTGGAGCAGGTAGCCGGCGAGCAGCGCGCTCTGCGCCGGGTGCGGGCTCTGGTCGCTCTCGACCACGACCCAGCCGGCGTAGCCGCCCTCCACCAGCGCCCGGGTCAGGGACGGGAAGTCGACCAGACCGCCGTCGGCACCGGGCTCGGCGAACCAGCGCGGCACCTCCCGCGCTCCCCCGCGCACCCGGACGGTCCAGTGCGCGGCCGGCTGCCGGTACTCCTGCGCGTCGTCGACGGCCAGGGCGTCCTTGAACTGCACGTGCCGGACCCGGTCGCCGTGCCGCTCGATCACGCCGAGCGGGGCGATGCCGGCGACGGTGAGCTCACCGGTGTCCAGCGCGAGCCCGACCAGGGCCGGGTCGGTGCGGGCCAGCAGGGCGTCCAGGGCACCGTCGTGCCGCAGGGCGGACAGGAAGTCCACGTGCAGGGCCAGCTGGACGCCGTCCTGCGCGACCGCCTCGCCGACGGCGTCCCAGGTCGCGGCCAGCTGGTCGAGCGCGGCGTCGTCCAACGGGTCGCCGTCCCCGGCCGCCGGGGCACCGGGGACGACGAGCACCGAGCCGCCGAGCGCGGCCAGCGCACCGGCGTACCAGCGGGCCTTCTCCACGATCGCCGGCACGTCGCCGGCCGACAGCGGCGACAGCGGTCCGGTGAGGTGCTCCATCGACCGTTCGGCCGGGTCCCACACCCAGCTGCTCACCGCGGACAGTGCGCAGCTGCGCACGAAGTCGCCGAAGCCGGCGACCGAGCCGAAGTTCGCGGCCAGCTGCTGCGGGTTGCCCAGGGGCTCCCAGCGGCCGGTGCCCGCGGTCAGCTCGACGCCGTCGAAGCCGGCGATCGAGATGGTCTTCAGCGCCCGCTCGTGCTGCTCGCGGCGCACGAAGTCGTCGAACTGGGGCTTCCACTGGTTGATCCCGTACGCCCACTGGATGCCGCTCATCGGTAGATCTCCTCCAGGACGTTCTTGGCGTACCAGCGGGAGATCGCGGTGCTCTCGGAGTAGTCGCCGCCCTCCTTGTTGGCCTTGTCGTGCTCGACGGAGATCCAGCCGGTGTAGCCGTTGTCCCGGACCGCGGTCATCATCGCCTCGAAGTCGACCAGGCCCTGCGGGGTGCCCATCTCGTAGAACCACTTGCCGGTGGTCGGCGCCATGATCTCGGAGTCCGGGCGGTGACGGTGGTCGTCGCCGGTGGCCACGTGCCGGGTGTCCTTGAAGTGGAAGCCGCTCACCCGGTGCGCGTGCTTGTTGTACAGCGCCACCGGGTCCAGCCCGGCGATGCAGTGCTGGGCGGTGTCGACGAACAGGTTCACGTACTGCGGGTCGGTGTAGGAGTAGAAGGTGTCGATGTCCGGCTCGCTCTGGATGCCGCAGAAGAACTCGTGGTGGCAGGTGAGCTTCACCCCGAAGCCGGCGGTGATCTCACCGACCTTGTTCCACAGCTCCGCGGTGTGCTTGAGCTTGTCCTCGGTGACCGGCTCCATGTCGTAGTAGAGCGTCGCCGGCATCACGATGATGTTGTCCAGCTGGATCTCCGACCAGCGGCCCATCGTGACCCGGAAGTCCTCGAGGATGTTCTCGTGCGTCTCCGGCAGGTGCGGCGCGTACGTCCGGGTGTCGTAGTCCGCGGCGTGGAACGTGTTGACGATCCGCTCCAGCCCGTGGTCGGTGACCATCTCCTGGTACTTCGCCGGGCCGCCGTAGTCGCCGTACATCTGCCAGATGCGGAAGTCGAAGGTGTCGATGGCGTCGAACCCGACGGCCTTCACCTGCTTGAGGAAGGCCGACATCGTCTTGTGCGAGTGCCACTGGTCGACCGGCCCGGACGGGCCGTTGCTGCGCCAGTGGTCCATGTAGCTCCACTTGATGGCGCGCTGGCTCGCGTCGGTCATCACGCGGCCGCCGCGACGGTGCGGATGTACTCGACGGAGGCCGTCGTCTCGACGGTCGGCACGTACTCCAGGCCGAGCGGACCGTCGTAGCCGGCCGCCCGGAGCTCGGCCAGCCGCGCGGGCCAGTCGACGCTGCCGCTGCCGGGCTCGCCGCGGCCAGCGGCGTCGGCGATCTGCACGTAGTCGACGAGGCCGGCGGCGTTGGCCAGCTCGGCCGCGGGGTCCTCCCCCTGCGTGATCGAGTGGTAGAGGTCGTACAGCAGTCCGAACGACTCCGCGCCGACGGCCCGGGCGACCAGCACGGCGTCGGCGGTGTGGTCCAGCAGCGCGCCGGGGTGGTCGACCCGGGTGTTGACCGCTTCGAGCACCAGCTTCACGCCCGAGCCCTGGGTCCGCTCGACGGCCTCGGAGAAGATCTCGGCCAGCCGCTCGTGGTTCTTCACCCGCTTGGCGCCGCCGAAGCCGGACCCCGAGCCCAGGACGATGCGCGGGCTGCCCAGCAGCCGGGCGTTCTCCACGCCGCGGTCCAGCCCGGCGAAGAAGGCGTCCATCGTCTCCCAGGGCATCGCGAAGTTCGTCCGCGGCTCGGCGAGCACCGACGTCATGGACACCCCGGTGTCGGCCAGCGCCTTGGCGAGCGAGGGGACGTCCCGGTCGAGGGTGCCCCACATCTCCACGGCGTCGAACCCGGCGGCGGCCGCCGCCCGGACGCGGTCGGCCAGGTCCGGCCCGGCCTCGGTGAAGAGCAGTTCGATGTTCGGTGACAGCTGGTACATGTCGCCCACTTCCGTTCGACGGTGGGCAGGGCGTTCGGACGGCGCCCTGCGGAGTGCCTGCGGGGCCGACGAGATCGCTCGGGTGCCTCGTCGAGGTCGGCGCCAGGGAGGTCCCCCGCCCACGAGCGGGTCCCGCACCGCGGGCTGGCGTCTAACAGCTCAATCCGAACCGTCGTGTTGATTCTAACGGTGTCGTGGCCTGCGTCTCAAGCCGGGACCGCGTGTCCCCCGCTCTCTGCGGACACCGCAGAGGGGTCGGCCGTCAGCCGGTCGGCGATGTCCCGGGCCCCGCCGATCGCCAGCGCGACCGAGGTGAGGGTGGGGTTGCAGGCCATGGGGGTGGGGATGACGTTGTTGCCGGCCACGTAGAGACCCGCGACGCCCCAGACCTCGCTGGTCGGCCCGCAGACCGACGTCCCGTCGTCCACCGCGCCCATCCGGGTCGTGCCCTGGTAGTGCAGCGAGGCACCCGAGGGCAGCACGAACGGCTCGTCGCCGAGCGGGTCTCCGAGCGCAGCGGCGGCCCGCCGGATGCTGTCGCGGGCCCGGGCGAAGGTCTCCCGGTCCTGCCCGGTGAGCGTGTAGTGGATGCGCGGCTTCGGCATGCCGTAGTCGTCGGTGGCCGTGTCGTCGAACTCGACGCGGTCGGAGGCCTGCAGGTCCTTGCCGCAGAACCAGCCGAGCCCCACGACCGTGCCGGGTGCCGGCACGTCGTCGCCCACGATCGGGACCGGGGAGGCGTCGAGCTGCATCACCTGCCCGTGGAACGGGTCCTCGTCGGTGTAGGGCACCCAGGAGACGCCGCTCTGCTGGACGATCGCGGTGTCCCCGCGCGGGTCGTGCTCAGCCTCCGGGGTCCGCGCGACGTCGCGCAGTCGGACGGCGAACACCATCTGCGGCTGGTCGTTGAGGTACCGGCCCAACGCCGGCGGTCGCACCCCGGAGGCGAACAGCAGTTGCGGGGTGCGCAGCGCGTCGGCGGCGACCACCACGAAGCGGGCGCGCACCTCGTGGTCGCTGCCGTCCCGGCGGTCGTGGACCACCACCCCGACGGCCCGGCCGTCCTCCACCAGCACCCGGCGCACCTGCGCCTCGGGGAAGAGCGTGGCCGCCGGGTTGGCCCGGGTCTCCTCGCCGAAGACGACGTCGGCGCCGCTCCACACCAGCGCGCCGTCGTCCCGGACGTGCACGGCCAGCGGCATCGACCGGACCCGGCGCTCCGCCCGGCGACCGGGGTCGAACTCGGCGCCGAGCCGCTCCCGGACGACGTCGGAGTACGGCGCACTGCCGAACGGGTCGCGGGAGACGCCGAGCAGCCGCTCCGCGTCGTCCAGGAGCTCGTCGAGGTCGGGCAGGAAGTCAGGTCGCTCGGCGTCCCCGGGCCGCGGGCAGGCGCAGGTCCAGTGCGCGCCCATCCCGCCGACGTTGCTGGACATCGCCAGCGCCGGGATCCCGTCCTCCCCCGGCTGCTGGAACCCGTCGGGGAGCAGGTGCGTGCCCGCGCGGACCACGCGCTTGGTCGGGTCGGTGTACGCCGCCTCCTCCTTGGTGGCGGTGTGCGGCCGCAGGCCCTCCGAGCGGCGCTGGGCGACCAGCCGCTCGTCGAGGTCGGCGATGTTCTTCACGTGCAGGCCGGGCGGGTCGGTCAGTGCCGGGCCGACCTCGAACACGGCGATGGTCGCGCCGGGTGCGCGTTCGCTCAGCACCCGCGCATAGGCCGCGCCGTTGGGACCGCTGCCGACGATCGCGACGTCGACGGCCGGGGGGAAGGAACGGGACATCTCACTGCCTCTCATCGCACGGACGCGGTCTCGCGGGCGGGCCGGGCGGCACCGCAGGTGGTGACGACCCCGGCCATCAGGTCCAGGCACCGGCCGACCGGCTCGAGCTCCGCCGGGAGGTTCAGGAAGGCGTGCAGCATGCCGGGGACGGTGACCTGGCGGACGTCGACCCCGGCCAGGGCCAGCGCCGCGGCGAAGGCCTCGGCGGAGGCGCGCAGGTTGTCGTACTCCCCGTTCACCAGCACGGTCGGGCACAGCCCGTCCAGCACGGCGAGCGCCGGCATGGCGTAGCCGTCGGCCGTGCTCAGCGGGCCGCCCAGGTAGTTGACCGTCACCCAGGAGGTGTCCTCGCCGGGCTTCTCCTGGTACAGCTCGGGCAGCTCGGCCAGCCGGGCGGCCAGCGAGCGGGACGGCGCCGGGACGACGGGGTGGAACACCGCGTAGACCAGCAGCAGGGCCGCCGGCACCCAGCCGTCGCGGTCGCGCAGCCGCAGCGCGGCGCCGGCGGACAGGTTGCCGCCGGCGCTGGCGCCGCCCACCGAGATGCGGGCCGGGTCCACGCCCAGCTCGCCGGCGGAGGCGCGCACCCAGGCGATCGCCGCCACCGCGTCGTCGTGCGGCACCGGGTAGCTCAGCTCCCCCCGGGCCAGCCGGTAGTCGACGCTCACCACGACCGCGCCGGCCCGGGCGCCGACCTCGCGGGCGGTCCAGTCGGCCTCGCGCATGTCCAGGTCGCCGCCGGCGAACCCGCCGCCGTGCAGCCAGACGAGGCAGGGGCGGGCCGGGTCGCCGTCCGGCGACGGCTCGTAGACCCGCACCGGCACCGGTCCGTGCGGACCTGGCGCGGTGGTGTCGCGGACGTCCACCACCGGCGGGGGGACGGCCGGCTCCCAGGCCTCGAACCGGGCGATCTGCTCCCTCCCGGCCGGGGTGCCGTACGCCTCGCGGAGCGAGGTCAGGCCGTCGAGGAGGGGGAACCGGGCGGCGATGTCGGGGTGGATCGGCATGGGACCTCGGTGTCCTTCCGGACGCTCAGAAGAGGGGGTGGTCGTTGGCGGAGGTCACCGGCCACGGCTGGATGACGTCCCAGTGCTCGACGACCTGCTCGCCGTCCCAGCGGTACAGGTCGACGACGGCGGCGACCGGACTGCCGTCGCGGGAGATCCGGAGGTGCACGGCGCACAGGTCGCCGTCCACCAGGAGCCGGACCACCTCGGGGAGGAACCCCGGGTCGTCGAACATCTGCGCCAGCGGGTCCCGGGCGGCGTCCCGGCCGTCGGGCAGGCCCGGGTTGTGCTGGACGTAGTCCTCCGCCACGTAGGTGTCGAAGGCCGTCCGCACGTCCCGCCGGCGGTACATCAGGTCGACGAACGCCTCGACGAGGGCACGCCGGGCGGCCACCGGTCAGGCCGCGAGCACGAGGCGCTTGCGGTCCCGGCCCCCGCCGGGCACGGGCATGTAGGAGATCCGCAGCCGCACCGAGACCGCGACGTCGTGCTCGCCGGCCGCCAGCGGCTGGTCGGTCTCGAAGGCGAGCTCGGCGCGCTCCCCCATCTCCCAGCGGTCGTCGGTCACCGTCGGCAGCTCGTCGAAGCGGTAGCTGTTGCCGTGCACGGTGAAGGTCGTGCGCGCGGGCGGGACGGGCTGCCCGTCCAGGGTCAGGTCGACGGCCTCCACCATGGACAGGGTCAGGCCGCGGTAGTAGGGCATCCGCACCTCCACCACGCCGCCGGTGCGGCCGTCGGACAGGGCCCGGAAGCCCTCCTCGCAGACGATGTACTGGTCGAACATCAGTGAGACCCCGTTCCGGTGGTGTGTGGCCCCGTCCCGGGTCCCGCCCCGAGCGTGCGAGGGGTGGGGAGGACGGGGTCCTTCTGTTCTCCGAGCAGGCGGGCGAACATGGCGTGCTGGCGGCGGACCTGCTCGACGCTGTCCACCGGGAAGGCGTCCTGGACGTGCCGGTTTCCCTCGTACTCGCTGGACAGGTAGCCGTCGAAGCCGCCCTCGACGAGCACCGGGACGATCCGGTCGTAGGGGATCGAGTACTCGGTCCCCTCGTCGGTCATCTCGTAGAACTTCGCCTGGACGTGCCCGATCAGCGGCATGTGCGGCAGCATCGAGCGGGGGTCGGTCCAGATGTAGTGCGTCGCCTGCCGGGCCAGCCCGATCTCGACCGGGCCGCCGTGGCGGTAGTTCATGATGTCCATCAGGGCGTGGGTGTCGCCGTGGTCGTCGTAGGTCTTGACGATGTACTCCACGAGCTCGGGCCGGGCTCCGTCGCGCAGCGCCCGGTCGCTGACCACCCGCGGGAACCTCTCGACGAAGGTGCCCATGTCCGGCATCAGGCCCAGGGCCGGCGACTGGGTCCGGTGCATCACCTCGAGGTGGTCGAGGATCCACGGGTGCTCGTAGTGGAACGGCGCGTGCACCTCCAACAGCAGCCGGACGCCCTGCTCCTCGGCGTACGGCGCCGCGCCCTCCATCACCTCCGGCGGGGTGTTGATGATCGCCCGGATGATCGTGGCCCCGAGCCGGACGGCGATGTCGATGTCGCGGTGCACCGAGGCGATCTGCTCGTCGAGGGTGAGCCGGCGGTCGGGGTGCAGCTTGGTGTCCAGGAACAGGTCGGTGGCGACCGGCGTCGTCCCGTACTTCCCCATCCACGCGTACCAGGTGTCGACGAACTCGTCCGTCAGGTGCGGGTACCCGGGGATCGACTGCTCGGGGATGATCTCGATCCCCCGGGCGCCGATGTCGCCGGCGACCCGGATGCAGTCCTCGAGGGTCAGCGTGCGCAGGAAGTACTCCTCCTGGAAGGAGTACAGGCTCACGCCGCGCTTGATGCGGTGTTCCGGTGTGCTCATGGGTCCTCGTCTCGTGCGGGCAGGGGGGAGCCGGCCGACCGGGGGTCGGCGGCGGACGTCGGTGGCTGGGGAGGTGCGGTGGGTCAGCCGGGGGTGGGCGCCAGCTCGCCGGCGGTGAGCGCGGCGGCGCCACCGGCCTGCGGGTGCCCGGAGGCGGCGTCGAAGACGTGGCAGGCGACCGTCCGGTCCTCGAAGGGGGCGTCGATCGGCCGCTTGGTCCAGCAGACGTCGGCGACGTGCGGGCAGCGCGGCGCGAACGGGCACCCCTCCTCCGGGGCCGGCTTGGCCTGGGCGGTGGTCACCCGTACGACCTCCTGCCGCTGTCGGCGGAGGATCCGCTGCTCGACGGCGTTCGGCACCGGGACCGCGGCTCGCAGCGCCTGGCTGTAGGGGTGCGCGGGGCGGGCGTGGATGGTCGCGGCCGGCCCGGACTCCATGATCCGGCCGCGGTAGAGCACCAGCACCCGGTCGGAGAAGTAGGACACCACGGGCAGGTTGTGGGCGATGAACAGGAACGCCACCCCGGTCTCCCGCTGCAGCTCCCCGAGCAGGTTCAGCACCTGCGCCTGGGTGACCACGTCCAGGGCGCTGATGGCCTCGTCGCAGACGATCAGCTTCGGGTTGATGGCCAGCGCACGGGCGATGGCGATCCGCTGCCGCTGTCCACCGCTGAAGGCGTTCGGGTACCGGTCGGCAGCGTCCTCGGGCAGCCGGACCTTGGCCAGCAGTGACCGGATCTCCGCCAGGGCGGTCCTGGCGTCCACCCCGGCCGCCGCCTCCAGCGGCTCGGCGAGGGTCTTGCCGACCGTCCGGGACGGGTTCAGCGAGCCGTAGGGGTCCTGGAAGACCACCTGCAGGTCGCTGGCGACGTGCTTGCGTTCGCCGGCCTTCGTCTCGGTGATGTCGTGCCCGTTCAGGACGACCTGACCACCGCTGATCGGGGCGAGGCCGAGCAGCGCGCGGCCGATCGTCGACTTGCCTGAGCCGGACTCCCCCACCAGGCCCAGGGTCTCGTGCTCGGCCAGTGTGAAGCTGACGCCGTCCACCGCCTTGACCGGCGGCGTCCGCCAGCCGGGGAGCTTGTAGTCGACCCGAAGGTCGGTCACGGTCAACAGCGGCGTCTCGGGGACGGCGTGCCGTGCGGTGCCCGTGGCGCTGCTCTGTGCGCTGCTCATGGCGTGACTCCGGTCGTGGCGAGGTCCTGGGAGCGGGCGAGTTCGTCGGTCCGGATGCACCGGCTGCTGCGGTCGGCCTGCACCGTCAGCAGCGGCACCGGCCCCTCGCGGCAGGCGTCGACGGCCAGCGGGCACCGCGCGGCGAAGCGGCAGTGCGTCGGCCAGTCCCTGGGCAGCGGCACCATCCCGGCCACCGTGGGCAGCGGCACCCCGCGGACGGCGTCCTCGGGCATGGCGTCGAGCAGGCCCTGGGAGTAGGGGTGGCGGGGAGCGGCGAGCAGCTCGTCCACCGGGGCCAGCTCGACCACCTGGCCGGCGTACATGACCGCCGCGACGTCGCCGATGTCGGCGACCACGCCCAGGTCGTGGGTGACCAGCACCAGGGCCAGGCCGAGGGTCTCCTGCAGCGAGCGCAGCAGGTCGAGGATCTCGGCCTGGATGGTGGGGTCCAGCGCGGTGGTCGGCTCGTCGGCCACCAGCACGCTGGGCTCGCCGGCCAGGGCGAGCGCGATGCACACGCGCTGGGCCATGCCCCCGGACAGCTGGTGCGGGAAGCTCTTCGCGACCGACTCCACGTTCGGGATGCCCACCAGGCGCAGCAGCTCGTGCACGCGGCGCCGCACCTCGGCGCGGGAGCCGCCGCGGTGCAGCTTCACCACGTCACCGAGCTGGGAGCGCACCGAGAAGCACGGGTCGAGCGCGCCCATCGGCTCCTGGGAGATCAGGGCGATCTGGCTGCCCCGGACCTGGGCCATCTCACGCTCCGACAGGTCCAGCAGCTCCCGGCCGGCCAGCCGGACCGAGCCCGCGGCCGCGCCCCCCTCGGGCAACAGCCCCAGCGTGGCCAGCGCGGTCATCGTCTTGCCGCAGCCAGACTCACCGACGAGGCAGAGGGTCTCTCCTCGGTGCACGGCGAAGGAGACGCCGTCCACGACCGGCTGCCAGCCGCCCTCGGGGGTCCGGAAGGAGACGACGAGGTCCTCGACGACCAGCGGGACGTCCGAGTCGGCCGGTTCGGCCGCCGCCGGGGTCCGCCGCCCCGCCGGCGCCGTGCCCGCCGCGGCCTCCGCCGGCAGCACCGGCCGGCGCGGCGGGGTGAGCAGGCGGGCCCGCTTCGCCGTCGGCAGGGTGGCCAGCAGCGAGTTGCCCAGGTAGTTGAGCGCGGCGACGGTGGCGATCAGCACGGCGCCGATCGGGACCATCATCCAGGGGTCGTCGTCCAGGTTGGCCGAGGCGTCGAAGACCAGTTGCCCCCAGCTCGGCTGCTGCGGGTCGAAGCCGAGGCCGAGGAAGGACAGCGAGGTGAGGAACAGGAACGCGCCGCTGTAGAGGAGGAAGCCCTGGACGATGAGCGGGCCCAGCACGTTGGGCAGGATGTGCCGGAGCAGGATCGTCCACCGCGACACCCCGCTGACCCGGGCGGCATCGACGTAGAGCAGGTCGCGTGAGGCCTGGGTCGAGGCCCGCACCAGCCGGAAGATGCCGCCGCTGACGATGACGCCGAACACGACGGTCATGAACGGCAGGTTGTTGTCCGTGACGACCGATACGGCCAGCACCACCACCAGCGCCGGGATGGCGAACAGCACGTTGACCACGAAGTCCGCGAGCGCGTCGGCCCGGCCACCGACGTACCCGACGAACATGCCGATCGGGACGCCGAGCAGGTAGGCCACGACCACCGGGATGAGCGCGGCCAGCAGCAGGACGCCGCCGCCGTGCAGGATCCGCGACAGCAGGTCCCGGCCCAGCTCGTCGGTGCCCAGCCAGTAGGTGGCCGACGGCCCGGCGAGCCGGGCGTCCAGGTCCTGGGCGAGCGGGTCGTGCGGTGCAAGCGCCCCGGCGAAGACGCTGGAGACGACGACCAGGACCAGCCAGCCCAGCGCGATCAGGATCGCCGGACGGCGCAGGGCGTCGCGGATGGCGGTGGCGAAGGAACCGCGGGGGCGGGGCCGGCCCGGCTGGGCGACGGGCTCGCCGACGCCCTGGGTGCCGTGCGCGGGGACGGTGGCGGTGGTCACCGGACACGCACCCGGGGGTCGAGCGCGGCGGTGGCGACGTCGATGACGAGGTTCACCAGGACGACGACGAGGCTGAAGTACAGGACGCCGCCCTGGACGACGGAGAAGTCGTGGTTCTGCACCGATCGCAGCATGAGGTTGCCCATCCCTGGCAGGGTGAAGATCAGCTCCAGGACGACGACGCCGCCCAGGGTGAAGATGAAGGTCAGCCCGGTCACCTGGACGACGGGCACCGAGGCGTTGCGGAGCACGTGCTTGTACAGGACCCGGCGGCGCGGGACGCCGGTGGCGTGCAGCGTGCGCACGTAGTCGCGGCTGAGCGCGTCGGCGAAGGCGGCGCGGGCCTGGAAGGCGATCTGCCCGAGGTTGACCGCGCTGAGCGCGATGATCGGGAGCACGAGGTGGGAGATCCAGGGACCGATCCCGTCGGTGCCCAGCTCGGCGTAGCCGATGGCCGGGAACAGCGAGAGCTTGATCGCGAAGACGAAGATGAGCAGCGCCGCCAGCCAGAAGTTCGGGATCGCCATGCCGAGGCTCCCGGTCCACTGGACGAGCCGGTCGGTGCGGCCACCGCGGACCGCGGCGGCCATGCCCAGCACCAGGCCCACCACCAGGGTGAGCAGGGTGGACAGGATCGCCAGCGACAGGGTCGGTGCCACCGACTGGGCGAGCGCGTCGGACACCGACTGGCCGGTGGTGTAGGAGGCGCCCAGGTTCCCCTGCAGCGCGTGCCCCAGCCACTCGCCGAACTGGCTGAGCACCGGCTTGTCCAGCCCGAGGCTCTGCTCGAGGGTGTCGACCTGTTCCTGGGTGGCGGTGTTGCCGAGGATCGCGGCCGCCGGGCTGCCCGGGACCAGTTGCACGAGGAAGAACGAGATGGCGGCGACGATGAGCAGGAGGGGGACGGCGACCGCCAGCCGGCGGAGGACGAACCGGGTCATGGGGGCTCCTATGCCGGCGTGGAAGGGGTCGCGGACCCGGGGGTGGGCCGGTCGGCCCACCCCCGGGACACGCTCAGCTGGGCAGGTGGTAGTCGTACAGGTGGATGGCGCCGCGGTCCGGCGGCTCCACGCTGACGACGTCCCCGTCGTACGCCGTGACGGTCTGCAGCACCAGGGTCGCGATGTACCAGGAGCTCTCGGCCCCGGCGACCGCGGCCTGCTGGTACAAGGTGTTGCGGGCGCTCTCGTCGGTCGTCTGGGCCGCCTGCTGCAGCAGGTCGGTGACCTCGGGGGCGCTGCCGTGGTGGACGTTGAAGAACGTGTTCGGGTCGAAGGCGTTCGCCAGGTCCTGTCCGGCGTCACCGGTCAGCCGCTGCAGCACGAGCCCGGCAGAGCGGGTGCCCGACTGCACCGCCTGCACGAGGTCGGCGGCGTGGGTCTCCACCTTCACCGTGACGCCCACCTGCTCCAGCTGGCCGGCGATCGCCTGCGCGAACTGGTCGGCCTGCGGGACGCTGATCATCGTCATCTCGAAGCCGTCGGCGTAGCCGGCGTCGGCGAGCAGCTGCTTGGCCTTGGCCGGGTCGTACGGGTACAGGGCACCCAGCTCGTCGGTGTAGGCCGGCTCGCCGTCCGTCACCGGCACTCCGGGGACCGCGATCGCGGTGTCCTGGTAGGCGGCCTGGCCCAGCTTCTCCCGGTCGATGGCGTAGTTCAGCGCCTGGCGGACCCGCTCGTCGCCGAGGGCCTTCGCGGTGGTCCCGGTCGTGTCGAGCCAGGCACCGGTCATGCCGGCCTGCTCACCGGACAGGCTGGTCACCTGCTCGAACCCGCTGATCTCGGTGCCGGGCTGGACGACCAGCGCGTCGACCTCGCCGGTGGCCGCGGCGTTCTTCGCCGCCGTGGGGTCGGCGATGATGGAGAACGTCACCTTGTCGTAGGGGAAGACGTCCTGGTCGGCGGCCCAGTAGTCCTCGTTGCGGGTGTAGACGACGGAGACGCCGGGCCGGGTCGCCTCGGTGTCGAGCACGTAGGGACCCGAGCCGACCGGCTCCTGCTGGAGCCCGTCGGGAGCCGCCAGCGCCTTCGGGCTGGCCATGTAGCCCGAGAGCTGGGTGAAGTCGTAGGGCAGCGCCGGGTTGGGCTGGGTCAGCGTGAGGTCGATCGTCGTCGGGTCGACCACGGTCATGCTCGCGATGTTGGCCAGGAAGACCTGGTCACCCTGGTTGGCCTTCTTGTCGATCGCGTACTCGAAGTTCGCCTTCACCGTCTCGGCGTCGAACTTCGCGCCGTCGGTGAAGGTGACGTCGTCGCGGAGCTTGAGCTGCAGCGTCGTCGGGTCGGTGAACTCCCAGGACGTGGCCAGCCACGGCTCGAGCTCGCCGTCCTTGCCGTAGTGGATCAGCGTGTCGTACACCGGGTCCAGGAAGGTGGTCGTGGCCGATCCCGGGTCGTAGGGGTTCCAGAACGCGGGAACCGGCCCGGTCGTCGCGACGGTGAGCTCCGGCGAGCCGGACGAGCTGCCGCCGCTCGCGTCCGACGACCCGCAGGCCGCCAGACCCACGGCGAGGACGGCGACGCCGCCTGCGGCGACGGCCGCCCGGAGGCGTCGAACCGATCTGTTGAGGTGCACGTGGGCTCCTGCATGTCGTGGGCTGGCACTGAGCGGATCACCTCGGCGGCTGCCGGATGGTGTCCTGCGTCACGGTCGCGAGCCAGTGTGCAGTCCCGCAGGATCAGAAGCAAGGTTCTGATTCGGCCTTTATCGGCTTGTGACCGACACCACAGTCGGGCTGCCGGCGTCGTGCGCCGCACAGCCACCCACGTCGACGCCGGCAGCACCCGGCCCGCCGCCGCGGATCCCCGTCCGGGCATACCGGGACACCGGACGCCCGACAGGTGTCCGGTGGCTCGTGGCGGTGGTCCGACCGCCCGGGGCGGCGCCCCTCAGGCGGAGGCGGGCCGGGACAGGAACGCGGTGACCATCTCGGCGAGGTCGGCCAGGATCTGCTCCCAGTCGCCCTCCCCCGCGGCCTCCGGGGCGCTGCCGAGCCCGAGCCAGCGGGCCAGCACGCTGTAGACGACGGTGAAGCTCCAGTGCACCGCCCGCTCCGGGTCGGGGTGGTGGATGTCCTCGCGCCGGGCGAGCAGCGCCGAGGAGAAGAGGTCCACCGAGTCCAGGAAGCCCAGCCGACCCTCGTCGGCGACGACGGGGTCGTCGCTGCCGATCCGCATGAACGGCGACAGGACCGGCGCCTCGGCCCGGAGCACCTGGGCGAGGGTGGTGATGACCCGGGCGACCGCGGCCTCGAAGGTCTCGCCCTCCGGGGGTGCCGGGGCGAAGGCGGCCCGCTGCACCTCCCGGATCCGGGCGGTCTCCCGGGCCTGGGCGGCCCGGATCAGGTCGGTCTTGCTCTCCACCCGGCCGTAGATCGACCCGGTCGACACCCCGGCCAGCTGGGCCACCTCGGCGAGGGTGAAGGCATCGGAGCGCCGCTCCGCCAGCAGGGACACCGTCGCGTCGACCGCCTTCTCGAAGGACTGCCGGCTGCGTTCCTGCTTCGGTTCCCGGACCGGGCTCCCCGTGTTCTGCACGGCTCGACGGTACGGACTCACCGTCCGCCTGGCGATACCCGAACGGGGGTTCTCGTTCCTCGACAGCCGGTCGCGAGCGGGTCGCTCCTGGTCACAGCTCCAGGGACAGCACCGTCGGCAGCTCGACCGACGACCGGCCGACCAGCACCTCGTGCGTCCCGGCCGGCACGTGCCAGGCCGACACGGCGGTGTCCCAGCGGGCGAAGGCGTGCTCGTCCAGGACGACGGGGACGTCGGCGGACTCCCCCGGCGCCAGCCCTACGCCGGCGAAACCGGCCAGCCGGGCATCGACCTCGCCGGGCGCGCGGACGTAGACCTGGACGACCTCCCGGCCGGGACGACGGCCGGTGTTGGTGACCGGAGCGGTCACCTCGACCCGTGGTGCGCCGTCGCCGGTCACCGTCAGCCGGGCGGTGCCGTGCTCCCACGTGGTCCAGCCCAAGCCGGAGCCGAACGCGAACCGCGGGGTCACCCCGGTCCGCTGCAGGTGCCGGTACCCGGTGGGCTCGGTGGCCGTGTAGTCCAGCGCGAGGTCGTCGTCGAGCTGCTCGCCCCACGTCGACCGGTCCTCGTCCCGGCGGGTCACCGTCACCGGCATCCGGCCCGCGGGCTCGGCGTCGCCGGCCAGGACGGCGGCGAGCGCCTCGCCGAACCCCTGCCCGGGCAGCCACGCGTACAGCACCGCGGCCACGTCGTCGGCCCACGGCGCGTCCACCGGCCGGCCGGCGTTGACGACGACGGCCGTGCGCGGGTTGACCGCGGCGACCCGGCGGATCAGCTCGACCTGCTCGTCGGGGAGGGCCGACGAGGACAGGTCCCGGCTCTCCCGCGAGGTCTCCAGCACGTCGCCGACCACGAGCAGGACCGCGTCTGCAGCGGAGGCGGCCAGCACCGCCTGCTCGAGTGCGCCGGCCGGCTGGGGTGGCAGGCAGCCGACGGTGAGTGCTTGCACCCGGGCGCCGGCCGAGACCATCTCGACGACGACCGTGACCTGGACGCCGGCGGTCAGGTCGACCGGGCCGGTGGTCATCTCCGCCCGGGCCACCTGGCCCATGACGTCACCCGGCTCGGGCGCGGGTCGGCGGGCGATCACCGCCCCGTCGACGGTGACCGTGACCGCCCCGGACCCGCCGCCGCCGAAGAGGTGGCGGCCGGTGGTGTCCGGCGTGAAGGCGGCCGTCAGGCGCAGCCGACCGGGCTCCGACGTCGGCCCGGCGCCCGGCACGGAGCCGAACCAGGCGAAGGCGGTGTCCCCCCGGACCTCGGCCAGCGCCGGGTCCGTGTCCTCGCCGCGGAAGTGCTCGAGCAGGACGCCCGGGGCGCCGTCCGGGGTGCTGACGGCGAAGGAGCCGAGCGGCTCCGGGCGCGTCCGGGCGACCCCTGGCTCGTGGACCACCTCGCAGGAGCCGGCGAACCGCGCCCGGACCGCCTCGGCCGGGGTGGCGACGGCGCCGGCCGGGCGGACCCGGCCGAACGTGGCGCCCTGGTAGGTGGGCCGCGCGGCGTTGGGACCGATGACGGCCAGCCGGCGCAGCCCGGACGGGGACAGCGGCAGCAGGTCGTCGGCATTGCTCAACAGGACGAACGACGCAGCGGCCGCGGCGGCCAGCACGCCCGGCGCCTGCTCGGCGGGGACGTGCGCCTCCGGCGCGGTCACCTGCCGCTCCGAGCCGGCCAGGGCGCCGACCCGACCGGCGAGCCGGAGCAGCCGGGTGGTCGAGTCGTCCACCCGCTCCTGCGGCACCGCGCCGGACTCGACGGCTCCGGCCAGCCGGGACCCGAGGTGGATGGCCGGGCCGGGCATCTCCAGGTCGAGCCCGGCCAGCGCAGGGCCCGCGGTGTCCGAGAGCGCGAAGTAGTCCGAGACGACGAGCCCGTCCCAGCCCCACTCGTCCTTGAGGATCGACAGCAGCTCCCGGTGCGCGGTGCACGGGACGCCGTTGAGCCGGTTGTAGGCGGCCATCACCGCCCACGCCCCCGCGTCGCGCAGCGCCAGCTCGAACGGCCGCAGGTACACCTCGCGCAGGGTGGCGTCGTCGACGGTCGCGCTCATCCGCTGCCGCTCGGTCTCGGTGTCGTTGGCGACCAGGTGCTTGGGGCAGGAGGCCACGCCCTGGCTCTGCAGCCCGGTGACGAACGCCGCGCCCAGCACCCCGGCCAGCACCGGGTCCTCCGAGTACATCTCGAAGGTCCGCCCCGACAGCCCGGTCCGCGCGAGGTTCAGGTTGGGCGCGTAGACCGCGGCGTAGCCGCGGCGCAGCGCCTCCGACCCCTGCGCGAGGGCGATCGCCGCGACCTGCTCGGGGTCCCAGGTGGCCCCGAGAGCCGTGCCGCAGGGCAGCAGCAGCGCGGTCTCGCGCTCGTCGAAGGTGTGGCTGACCAGCCCGAGGGGGCCGTCGCCCATGATCATGGTCGACAGTCCCGCCTCGGGTGCGGGCAGCGTGCTCCACCCGCTCTCCCCCGCGGTCAGCTCCGCCCGCCGCCGGGGGGTCAGCCGGTCCAGGGCCGACCCGGCGACGTCGTCCCGGGTGTCCGGGGTCGCGGTCACCGCGAGCTGAACTTCGGCATGACGTCGGTGGCGAAGAGCTCCATGGACTTCTTTCCCCAGGCCACCCGCTCGGGGGTCAGCGTCCCGCCGAGGAAACCGCCCAGGACGTTGCCGATGCCGACGTCGCGGACCTCGGCGAGGTGGTCCGCCACCGTGGCGGGGCTCCCCCACAGGCACCAGGTCTTCTGCCAGCCGGGGCTGCGGCCGTCGTGCACCGGGCCGAGCTCGACGCCGCTGATCTGCTCGGCGGCCTTGTTGGCGGCGTGCTCGCGCTCCACGGCCGTCTGGTAGAGGTCGATGATCTGCCCGAACTCGTCCTCGGCCTGGGCGTCGGTCTCCGCGACGTGCAGGTGCTGGTAGGTGTGCGTGGTCCACTCCAGGGCGAAGTCGACGCGCTCCTGCGGGTGCCCGGCCGCCTCCAGCGCCTCCCGGTAGGCGGTGAAGTAGCGGCGCAGGTGCGGCAGCGGGTCGCCGTCGTCGAGCACCGGCGGGGTGAAGGCCGGGATGAACGCCGGCTGGCCCTTCTGCGCCGCCCGCTGGACGCTGGCCGGGCGCAGCGCGACCGACATGACCTGCGGCCCGTCCGGCGACCAGGCCACCGGTGCGATCCGGGAGACGACCGCGCCCTTGTAGTGCCCGTTGTCGAAGACCACCGGCTCGTCCTCGGGCTGCTTGGCCCACAGCTGCTCGACGATGGCCATGTTGGAGTCGGTGAGGGTCTTGGTGTCCTTGTAGTTGACGCCGAGGCCGATCATCTCCTCGGGCGTGGTGCCCGAGCCGATGCCCACCAGGACCTTGCCGTCGGTGAGCTGGTCGATCAGGTTGAGCCGCTCGGCGAAGCGCACCGGGTGGTGCAGCGGGATGGTCTGCACCGAGAAGCCGAAGCGCAGCCGGGGCAGCTTGGCCGCCAGGTAGGCGGCGAACATCATCGGGTCGCTGGCCGGCGGGGCGTAGCCGGTGAAGTGGTGGTCGGGCAGGAACACGGCGTCGAAGCCGAGCCGCTCCGCGTCGACGGCGTTCTGGACCATCGCGTCCATGACCGCGCGGTCCTCGGCCGGGCCGGCCGATCGGGTGGTGAGGAAAGCGGAGAAGTGCACGTCGGCCTCCGGGTCGGTCGGGCTGGGTGGGCGGTGGGGGGACGGTCAGGTGGTGAGCAGGTGCGAGGCGCGGGCCGCGCCGGCGAGCAGGCGGTCCAGGCAGGACCGCAGCCGCTGCGGCGTCTCGGCGCCGGTGAAGCCGATGAGGTGCAGGCTGAGCAGCACGGACCCGTCGGCGCCGCGCACCGGGGCGGCCAGCGACGCGACGTCGGTGAGCTGGTCGAGCGGGGTGTCCAGCCGGGGCTCGGGACCGCGCTGCTGCATGCGGCGCAGCACCTCGGCCACCCCGTCGGGCCGGTCGTGGTCGACCACCGACCGCTCGAAGAGCTCGGCGTCCTGCTGGCCGGTCGTGACCTGGTAGCCCAGGGAGCGCACCGCCTCGAGCTCGGCCATCGCCACGGCGGGGTCGCTGGTCCCGGTGAGCCGCCGGCCGCGGTCGAGCCAGGCCATCTGCTCGACCGTCCCGGCCCAGGCGACGAACAGCGGCGCGATGGGTGCGGCCAGCGGGAACGCCGTGCCCACGCGGGTGTCGCTGCCCCGCGACGCGGCGCCGATGCCCGCCGCGGCGAGGGAGACCACCGAGTTGCCGACGACGGCGCTGACCAGGCACTCCAGGCCCAGGTCCCGGGAGACGGCCTCGGCCTCGGGCCGGACCAGGTCCGCCAGCCGCAGCTGGTCGGCGAACTCAGGGCGCTCGGTCTGGATTGAGGGCAGCTGCGGGGACCCGTAGCCGCCGCGCACGAACAGCAGCGGCAGTCCGGCGTCCTCGGGCACGCCGAGGTCGCGGACCCGGCCGAGCACCATGTCGTGGTCACCGGCGGGCAGCACGGCGTCGACGTCGCAGTCGATCCACAGCACGGTGCCAGCCAGCCGCGGGCTCCCGCCCGCGGTGTCGCCGGCTCCGTGGACGTCGAAGCGGTCGTCGGCCTTGGTGACGAAGGCGCGGCAGACGTGCTCCTGCCCGGCGCCGAGCACGTTGACGCAGAAGCGGCCGGCCGACCGGATCAGCGGCCAGGTGGTGCTGGTGCGGTCGGGCAGGAAGCCGACCAGCGGCGGGTCCAGGGACACCGACGTGAAGGTGCCGACGACCATGCCGACCGGCGTGCCGTCGCCCTGGCGGGCGGTGATCACCGCGACCCCGGTCGGGTACTGGCCCAGCGCGCGTCGGAAGTCCCGCGCCGCCAGCGGCGTCTCGGTCACCGGACCTCCCCAGATCAGATTCAGAATCCGCGTTCTGATCTGACTGTAGGTGGCCTGGGCCACAGGGTCAACACCCCGGGTTCGCCCGGCCTCGCGCGCCGCAACGGCTGCTCCTCCCCGGGCACGACGGCGCGGCCGGGTCGGCGGTGGCCGACCCGGCCGGCCAGCGGCTCGGCGCTCGTCGCCGGCGGAGCCCGGCGGCGCGGTGCCGGCAACTCAGAGCGGTTCGGACAGCGCCGCGAGCGCGCGGCCGGTGAGCTGGTGGTGCAGCGTCGGGTCCGCGGGCGGGTCGACCTCCCAGCGGGAGAGCTGCAGCGAGGTCTCCACGACGAGCCGGCAGCGCTCGAACCGGCGCGCGCTGAACGCGGCCAGCGCCGCCTCGACCGAGGCGGCGTTGCCGAGCTCCTCGGCGAGCACCACCGAGTCCTCGATCGCCATGCCGACGCCGTAGGCGATGTGCGGCGTGGTGGTGTGCGCGGCGTCGCCGATCAGCACCACCCGGCCGCGGTGCCAGGGCGGGGGCAGCAGCATCGCGGCCAGGCCGCGGTGGTCGACGTCGGGCCGCAGCCGCTCGGCGACCAGCGGGACCAGGCCGCCGAAGGGGGCCAGCCGTTCGCGCAGCGCGGCCAGCCGCTGCCCCTCCGGCGGGCGCGGGCCGCCGTCGTCGGGCTGCAGGAACCACAGGTAGAGCTCGTCGTCGGCGATCGGGACGATGCCGACCCGGCCGCGCGGGCCCAGGTCGGTGAGCAGGTAGCGGTCGACCTCGGGCGGACGGGGTGCGGACACCCGCCAGATGAGCTGGCCGGCCCGGGTGGGTGGCGGCGCGTCGGGGAGCACGAGCCCGCGCACCGACGAGTGCAGCCCGTCGGCGCCGACGACGAGGTCGACGCGCTCGGTGCTGCCGTCGGTGAGGTCGGCCTCGACGCCGTCCCCGAGGTCGCGCAGCGCGGTGACCGACGTGCCGAACCGGATCTCCGCGCCCGGCGTCGCGGCGAGCGCCTCGCCCAGGATGCCGGCCAGCGCCACCCGGGAGAGGGCGACCACCGGCGGCGTGCCCGGGACGAGCGGCTCGGTGAACACCCGGTGGACGACGGTGCCGTCGGGCGCGCAGATGTGCACCGCGTCGAGCGGGAAGCCGCGCTCGACGACCGGCGCGAGCAGGCCGAGGGTGTCCAGGGCGCGCAGCGGCGAGTTCTGCAACGCCAGGCCGATGCCGACCGGCCGGTCGGTCTCCTCCCGCTCCAGCACCAGCGCGTCGATGCCGGCCCGGCCCAGCGCGATGGCCGCGGTCACCCCGGCCGGTCCCCCGCCGACGACGAGCACCCTCATGCCGACACCTCCAGGACCACCGGTCCGATCAGGCCGGCGGTCTGCACCGGCGCGTCGGCGGCGTACACCCCCGCCACCGGGGCGAAGAGCTCCCCGGTCGGCGCCTGCGCCTCGGCGATCAGCCGGTTCATCCAGGCGTTGGCCACCTCGACCTCCACGGTGTTCCTCCCCGGTCGCAGCGCACCGGTGACGTCGATCCGCCAGGGTGCGGTCCAGACGATGCCCTGGTCGGTGCCGTTGACCCGGATCCGGGCCAGGTCGCCGACGTCACCGAGGTCGAGCACCGCCGGTCCGTCGACCGGGTCGTCGAGGTGGACCTCGGTCGCGTAGGTGCCGGTCCCGGCGAACCCGGCCGTCGCGGGCCCGAGCCCGGTCCACGGCCGGGGCCCGCCGGTCAGCACGGTGTCCAGGACGCCGGGCAGGGTGAGCCGCCACTCCCCGTCCAGCACCCGCCGCGCGACCGGGCCGGCCAGCGGCCCGGGATCGGCCCCGCCGGGGACGACGACCAGCGATCCGAGCGGCGGGAGGTCGACCCGCTCCCCCAGCGGCGCGCGGGTCAGTGTCACGGGGTCCCAGCCGGACAGCGGCGCACCCGTCGCCGACCGCAGGGTCACCGTGACCGGCTCGGGCAGCGGGTTGGCCAGGAACACGACCTCACCGGCCGTGGTGCGCCGGCCGATCCGCAGCAGCTCGGCGCCCTCGACGGTCAGCGGCGGGACGGCGCCCAGGTCCTGCAGCGCCGTGACCAGGTCGACGTCGCGCACGCCGCCGTCCCGCCAGAGCCGGTCGCACAGCGCGGCGTGCTCCTGCTCGTCGTCGGCCAGGGACGGCGAGCCGACGGGTCGACGGCCCACCACGGTCGCGCCCGCCTCGACCAGCGCGGCCAGGCAGCGCAGCGCGCGCACGGTCAGCCGTTTGCTGGAGCCGCCGAGGTGCAGCAGCCGGTACCGCGTCTCCCCCGCCGCCAGGTCGCCGTCCTCGACGGCGAACCGCCGCTCGAGCCCGTCGAGGTCGACGTAGTCGAAGTCGTACCCGGCCGGGACGGTGCGGTCGGGCTCCTCGCCGAACAGCGCGGTCACCGGCGCCTCCTCACCGACGAACACGGCGACGTCGACGGCGGGCACGCCCTGGTTGAGCAGCCAGGAGCAGCGGGCCAGGTAGTCGATCCACGGACCGGCCAGCTCCGCCCACGGCTCGCTGCGGATGAACGCCTGCCCGAGGAACGGCGCCAGGCCGATCCCCGGCGGGGGCACCTGCGTCGGCTGGTGCGGCGAGGTGTGCAGGCAGAACCGGGTGACGCCGAGCGCCAGTTCCAGGTCGGCGACGTGCTTGAGCCGGCGCGGGGTGTAGCTCCACGGGCGGTGGAAGGCGGTCATCGACTCCGCGCCGGTGAACGGCTTGCCGTGCACGTGCGCCACCGAGGAGGCGCCCTTGAGGTCGGCGAGGTAGGTCGGCGCCGGCTGCTCCGTGCCGGCGTCGAACACCCACATCGCGCCCATCGGCACGTCGGCGGAGCTGCGCATCGCGAGGTCGTCGCCGAGCTGCGGGCGGTGGTCCTCCAGCGCCTCGGCGTAGTAGCGCAGACCCCGGACGTGCGCCTCCGCGGCGAGCGTGCCGTAGTACTCCCCGGCGACCAGGTCGGCGATCGTGCGCCGGTGGTCGTGCAGGAACCGGTCGGTGCGGGCGGCGTCGCCGACGACCAGCCCGGCCAGCGCCGGCAGCCAGGGCAGCGGGTCGTAGCCGCGCAGCTCGGTGAACCGCTCGCGCAGCCGCCCGGTGGCGTTCTGCGCGCCGGACTCGATGCTGTCGCTGAGCAGCGCGTCGAGGTCGGCTCCGTCGAACAGCGCCAGGTAGGTGTCCAGGTAGCGGCGGACCGCGTCTCCGTCGAGCTTGTCGACCTCCAGGCCGGTCGCCTCGGCCGGGGCCGGGCCGTTGGTCTGGCCGGTGAGCGACATGCCCAGCCGCAGCACCCGCCACGAGCCGGGCGGGGCGTCCCAGCGCAGCACGCCGTCGCCGTCCACCTGGGCGGTCAGGTCGACCACCCGGGCCGGGTCGATCGCCGTCCCGGCCGACGCCGGGTCGGTGTCCAGGGCGTAGTAGTCCAGCGCGGCGGCGAAGCCGGCCTTGAGCTCGGCCTGGTGCACCCGCCCGCCGGGGAAGAGGGCGAACTCGGAGACGCCGAACTCCCACACCCGGCGCAGGACCGGCGGCAGCCGCACGCCCTCGGCGAGCCGGGGCAGCGCCGTCTCGGCGGGCTCGCCGGCCAGCACCAGGCGGAACCGGCGGGCGGTCACCGGCGCAAAGGCGATCGTGCGCACCGGCACGGCCTTGGCCGCCGGTTGCTCCGGTGCGGCCAGCTCGGCGACCACCCGGTAGGTCACCCCGTCGTCGGAGGCCTCCAGCACGGCGGTCGGCGGGGGTGCGGCGCCGAAGCCGCGCGGCCCGGGCAGCCCGACGGTGACGGCGGCGACGGTCACCGGCTCGGCGAACACCTGCTCGAGCCAGGCGGTCGACCGGCCGTCGGGGTCGCGCGGCAGCTGCACGGTGCCGGCGAACCGGCCGTCGAGCAGTGCCGACCAGTCATCGATCGGCGCCGAGGCGGTGACGGTGGACGGCGCCAGCGGCTGTGCGACCTGGTCGGCCGGCACCGCCAGGGTCACCCAGTCGCGCGCGAACCGGTGCGCGCCCGGGTCGGCACCCCAGCGGGGGCAGTCCTGGTACGGACCGGCGACGTCCGGCAGCGGGGCGAGGAGCTGGTCCACGCGCCCGCCGCCGTCGACGACCGTCTCGGACCAGACCAGCTTCTTCATCGCGTCGGCCGGTTCGACCCAGGGGCCACCAGCCGCGCTCCAGCCCGCGGAGGTGGCGACGGCGAACTCCAGCCCGAGCTCCCGAGCCGTCGTGGTGGCCAGCCGCACTGCCTCCTGCCACGCGGCCGAGCCGTGCTGCACCAGCTCCGGCACGACCTGCGGGGTGCCCATCCCGCCGTAGAACAGCTGCACACCGCGGACGCCGACCCGGTGCAGCCACTGCAGGTCCAGCACGATGCCCTCGGGGTCGACGTTGCCGTCCATCCAGTGCCACCAGGCCCGCGGCCGCGCGTCGTCCGGCGGGTCGCAGAAGCCGCGCCAGAGGTCCTCGAGCGTCATGCCCGGCCCCGCTCGTGCGCCCGGAGCCGCGCCAGCAGGTCGCCGAACAGCAGCCGGGTGTCGACGTCGGTGTAGACCCGCCGCTCGCCCCGGCCCCCCTCGGCGGTGCTGCTGGTCCACCGGCTGGACTCCACGGTCAGCGCGGTGACCAGCACCGGCGGGCTGTCGCCGAGCGGCCAGTTCCCGCCGACGCGGATCCAGTCCGGCGGGTCGGTGAAGTGCTCCCACAGCCAGCGCCCGAGCGCACCGGTGGTGCCCAGGTCGTGCTCCAGCTCGGCGACGGAGTACGCGCAGCGCCGGTAGGTCTCCACCGGGAACGACTGGACGTCGAGGTCTGCCTGGGCGAGCACGAAGGCGGCGGCCTCGCGGTCGGTGTCCCGGTTGTACTCGAAGGCCCCGGCGTCCAGCGACCCGCCGATCCAGACCAGCGTCAGCCGCTCGGCGATGTCCGGTGCCTGCCGCAGCGCCTGGGCGACGTTGGTGAGCGGTCCGCCGCAGACCAGGAACAGCGGCAGCTCGTCGTCCCGCCGGGCCTCGGCGGCGATCGCGTCGGCCGCCGCGGAGCCGCTCGCGTCACCGAAGACCTCCTCGCTGCCGGCGTGCACCGGCGGCAGGTCGGCGCCGCCGACCGCGGCCAGCAGCTCGGTGGCGAGCGCCGCGCCGTCCGCCGCCCGGGGCAGCGGCCCCGGGAACCGCGGGTCGAGCCCCGAGCTGGTGACCGCCACGACCCGGTTGGCCGGCGACAGCAGGTGGTGGGCCAGCGCGACGAGCCCGTCCGGGTCGCCGGACCAGTCGTTGTCCAGCACCACCCGGCAGTGCTCGTGCACACGGAGGGCGGGTGTGCTCATGACGTGGTCCTCTCCAGGACGACGGGCCGACGGGGCAGTCCCAGGCCGAGGACGGCGGCCAGCGCGACGAGCCCGGCGCCGACGAGGAGGGCGACGCCGTACCCGTGCGTCTGGGCGCCGTGCCCGCCCGCGGGATCGATCGCGGCCACGGCGGTGGCGACCGCCACCAGCGCGGCCAGCAGCACCGCGCCGCCGATCTGCCGGGATGCGTTGAGCAGCCCGGACGCCAGACCGGCGCGCTCGTCGCCGACCCCGCTCGTCGCCGCGATCGTCAGCGGCAGCCCGGACAGGCCGAAGCCGGCCATCGCCAGGGCGGACGGCACCAGGACCGGCAGCACGTAGCCGCCGGTCACGTCCAGCCGGGAGAGCCAGGCCAGCCCGACGACGGTCAGGGTCACGCCCGCGAAGTACACCGTCCTGTCGGCGAGCCGGCGCAGCAGGCGCGGTGCCAGCCGGGCACCGAGGCTGATGCCCACCCCGGGGGGCAGCAGCATCAGCCCGGCGGCCAGCGGGCCGAGCCCGCGGACCTCCTGCAGGTACAGCGAGAGGAAGAAGAAGGTCGCCGGCAGCACCCCACCGGTCAGCAGGGAGATCGCGTCGGCGACCACGAGCGAGCGGACCCGGAACACCGACAGCGGCACCAGGGGCGCGGCGGCGCGCCGCTCGACGAGCACGAAGACGACGAGGGCGAGCACCGCGGCGCCGAGCAGGGTGACCGTCCGCGGGGCGCCCCAACCGTGCTCCTCGCCCGCGATGATGCCGGCGACCAGCCCGCCGGTGCCGAGCGTCACCGCGGCCGATCCGGGCAGGTCGAGCTGGCCGCGGACCGGCCGCCGCTCGCCCGGGGCCAGCGCCCAGACCGAGGCGGCCACCAGCACGATCCCGACCGGCACGTTCACGATCAGCACCCAGCGCCAGTTGAGCAGGCCGGTCAGCACGCCCCCGACGACACCGCCGAGGGCGCCGCCCAGACCGGCGACCGCGCTCCAGGTGCCCAGCGCCCGCGCCTTCTCCGCCGGCTCGCGGAACGTGGTGGTCAGCAGGCTGAGGGTCACCGGCGCCAGCACCGCGCCGCCGATGCCCTGCACGGCCCGCGCCGCGACCAGCTGCCAGCCGGCCTGCGCCAGCCCGCCGGCGAGGCTGGCGGCGGTGAACACCACCAGCCCGAACAGGAAGACGCGCCGGCGGCCCAGCAGGTCCGCGGCGCGACCACCGAGCAGCAGGAAGCCGGCGAAGGTGAGGGTGTAGGCGTTCACCACCCACTGCAGGCCGCTCGCCGAGAGCCCGAGGTCGTCCCGGATCGCGGGCAGCGCCACCGTCACCACCGAGACGTCGAGCACGGTCATCAGCGCCACCGCGCAGGCGATGGCCAGCACGGCGGTCTGCTGACGGCTCCTCGTCCGCTGGCCGACCGCCTCCCGGGTGGTCACCGCACCCTCGGGTGCAGGGCGGCGGCGAGGAAGCCGACCGCGCAGCGGACGACCGCGTCGGCCTCGGGGTACCCGTCCCAGCCGTGGGTCGCGCCGGGCACCGGCTCGAGCCGGACGTCGGCGCCGACGGCCCGCAGCGCCTCGGCGAGCTGCTCGCTCTGCGCGTAGGGGACGACGTGGTCGGCGGTGCCGTGCTGGAGCAGGAACGGCGGCGCGCCCGCGTGCGCGTGCGCCACCGGGCTGACCGCCGCGCGTGTCGCGGCGTCCACGCCGTCCAGGAGCACGTCCAGCGGCGGCACCAGCGCCTCGGCCGGGAGCACCGCGGCCACCTCCGGCGGCAGCCGGAACTCCGGCATCGTCTCGGCGGACGAGACGCCGTACCAGTCGACGACGACGTCGACGCCGCTGGAGGGACCGACCACGCCGACCTCGCCCTCCAGCTCCGGGCGGTCGGCGGTCAGCCCGACCAGCGCGGCGAGGTGACCGCCGGCCGACTCGCCGGCGATCCCGACCCGGCCGGCGTCCAGCCCGAGCTCGTCGGCGTGCTGGCGGAGCCAGCGGACCGCCGCCTTCGCGTCGTGCAGCTGGGCGGGGAACGGCGCCTCGCGGGCGTGCCGGTACTCGATGGTCGCCACCGCCAGGCCGGCGGCGAGCAGCTCCTCGAACAGCTGGCCGGGGCGCAGGCCGGGCGGCAGCAGCCGCCGGTTGCCCGCCATCCACGCCCCGCCGTGCACCCACACCACGACCGGTGCCGGGGCGGCCGGGGGCACCCACAGGTCCAGCTCCAGCACCCGGTAGCCGGGCACCGCCGCGTACACCGCGTCCCGGTGGTGCCGGACGCCGTCGGCGCGGCGGGTCGGCTCGGGCGGTGGCAGGTAGCGGGCCGCCATGTCGTTCGGGACCGTCCCGGTCACGTGTCGGTGCTCCTCAGGTGTCGTTCGGCGGCGGTCAGCAGGCGTTGCAGCTCCACCCCGCGGCGCACGTCGGCGGCCGGGGGCACGCCCCGCGCGACGGCCTCGGCGAAGGTGGTGGCGATCCGGCGGCGGACGGCGGCCGGGTCCTCAGCGCCGGGGTCGGCCAGGACCACGCGGCCGGCGTCGGTGACCGCCTCGCAGCGCAGCGGCCCGCGGGCGCCGGGTGTCGCGATGGACACCGTGGCGTGGCTGACGGCGCCGAACTCGTGCTCCAGGGTCACCGTCGTCACGGCGCCGACCCGGTGGGCGTGCACCACCGTCGCCGGTCCCGCGACGAGCTCCAGCAGGTCGAGCACGTGCGGGCCCACGTCGTGCAGGGCCTGGTCGGGACGGCGCCAGGGCGCAGCGAAGGGGGACCCCGGCAGCGCCTGGCTGCCGATGAACTCCGCGGTGAGCACCCGGGGCACCGCGGTGCTCAGCTCGGCCGCGAAGGCCGAGACCGCCTCGGTCCAGCGGTTGGTCAGCACCAGCTGGGTCACCACGCCCGCGGCCTGCGCCGCCGCCGCGATCCGCTCCGCCCCCTCGACGGTGGCGGCCAGCGGCTTCTCCAGCAGCAGGTGCCGCCCCGCGGCGGCGGCCACCGGGGCCAGCTCCGCCTGGACGTCCGGCGGGACGGCGAACGCCACGGCGTCGCAGGCGCCCAGCAGCTCCTCGTAGGAGGCGGCGGCGGGCGCACCGAGCCGCTGACCCAGGTCCGCGGCGGCCGCGGGGCGGCGCGCCCACACCGCGGCGAGCGTCGTCCCGGGACCCGCGGCCAGCATCGGGCCCGTGGACATCCCCGCCCACGGGCCCGCGCCGACCAGCCCGACCCGCAGCGTCACGGCCGGCGTCCCTCGGGCGTCACGATGCCCAGGGCTGCGGGTCGGCCGCGCCGCCGCCGACGACGGCCGGGTCGTCGGCGCCGAGGTAGCTGAACGACCGGACCAGCACGCTGCCGGAGCTGCTGACGACGCCGGCCATCCGGCCGGTCATGCCGCCGGCGACCTCGGTGGACAGGTACCGGCCGTCGACCTCGCCGAGCGCGGTGAACCCGCCGTCGACCACGACGCCGGCGACCACGCGGTCCGGGCCGCGGGCGGTGGAGAACTCATGCCCCTGCGAGGGCAGCGCCCGCAGCTCGAGCTCGGCCTCACCCGTCAGCTCGGCCCGCCCCAGCTCGTGCCGGACGTCGCCGACGGCCCAGACCGCCCGCACGGTGCCGTCGGAGACCTCGAGGTCCAGGGCGTGCCGCGGGTCGATGCGCAGCGACAGCCCGCCGGTGCCGGTGACCGCCAGCCGGGCGCGGACCACGGCGAACAGGTGCTCCTGCCGGCGGCCGACGAAGACGGGTCCGTCGCCGGAGGCGGTGAGCCGCCAGCCGCCGTCCTCGCCGGTGACGACCTCGCCGAGGTGGCAGGAGGCCCCCACCCAGGAGACGGGCAGGTCGCTGCCCTCGACCGTCTCGACGACGGCGCCGGTGCCGGCCGCCGGCTCGACGTGCCCGGTGAGCACCGGCCAGCCGTCGGTCCAGGTGACCTCGTCGGCGAAGGTCTCCCGGCCGAGCACGTGCCACTCCGGGCTGGAGCCGCGGGCGCGGACGCCGTGGTAGACGATCGCCCAGCTGCCGTCGGGACGCTGGACCAGGTCGGCGTGGCCGGTGTTCTGGACCGGCGAGTCCGTCCCCCGGGAGGTGAGCAGCGGGTTGGCCGGGTCGCCCTCGAACGGGCCGTGCGGGGTCCGGCTGCGGGCGATGGTCACGGCGTGCCCGCGCTCGGTGCCGCCCTCGGCGATGAGCAGGTACCACCACTCGCCGATCCGGTACAGGTGCGGGCCCTCGGGGAACTTGCCGCCGGTGCCGTTCCAGATCTGCCGCCGCTCGGTGAGCACCTCGCCGGTGAGCGGGTCGATCGCCGACTGCACGATGCCCTCGCCGCCGTGCGGGCCGAAGCCGGCGTAGGTCATCAGGCAGGTGCCCTCGTCGTCCCAGGCGAGGTCGGGGTCGATGCCGATCGCCGAGGGGATGCGCACCGGCTCCGACCACGGGCCGGCCGGGTCCTCGGCGTGCACCAGCAGCTGGCCGCCGTCGTCGGACCAGTTCGTGGTGATCATCCAGAACCGGCCGTCGTGGTGGCGCAGCGTCGGGGCGAAGATGCCGCCGGACGGGCCGGCCTTGGAGACGTCGAGCTGGGACGGGCGGTCCAGCACGTTGCCGATCTGCTCCCACGACCGCAGGTCGGTCGAGGAGAACAGCGGCACGCCCGGGGCGTACTCGAAGCTCGACGTCGCCAGCAGGTAGGTCTCCCCCACCCGGCAGGTCGACGGGTCGGGGTGGAACCCCGGGAGGACGGGACGCTGGGTCATGGTCGGCCTCCGAGAGGGGTGCGCAGCAGGGTGATCCGGGCCGCGCCGAGGTCCCCGAGGGGGATGACGTGCAGCCGTTCGTCGCCGTTGAGCAGCCGGCCGTCGTACCAGCGGCCGGCGTCGAAGCGGAGCTCCTGGACCTGGTCGACCTCGACGGTCTCTCCCGGCGTGGAGAAGTCGACGGAGACGCCCTGGCCGACGAGCAGGAAGGTGTCCTCCCCCTCGGCCAGCAGGAGCCCGAACGGCCGGGTGTCCGCCGGCGCCGGCGGCCCCTCCGCGCCCTCGGTCTCGCTCGGCGGGGGCGGCGGGGGCGGCGGCGGCTGGACCCCGGCGTCGAGCAGCATGCGCCCGAGCAGCTCCCAGGAGCCCCGGGCGGTCACCTCGAGCCCGCCGAGCCGGAACGTCGACTCCGGGGTCTCCTCGTCGAGCAGGATGCCCTCGATCCGGCCCTCGGCCTGGGCCGCGGCGATGGCCGGGGCCAGCGGGCGGAGGAGGGCGTAGGCGCGGGCGAGCTGGCTGCCGGTGCGGCCGTCCTCGATGCCGAAGACCGAGAAGCCGAGGGCCCGGTGGTGCCCGAGGGCCCAGAACAGGCTGCCGGTCCGGAACCGGGTCTCCGGGATGAACAGCGGGTTGTCCGGGCGGTCGTAGTCCGCCATCGCGGCCTGCGCGTCGTCGACGTAGACGTCCGGCGCGAGCAGGTCCAGCGACGGGGCGGCCGCCTTCCAGACGTCGAGCACCCGCGAGGTGGGCCCGCCGCTGGGGTACTCCCCCGCCCGGGACTGGCCCGGCTGCGGCCCGAGCCAGGCGTTGACGTACATCGGCAGCGGGGTGACGGCCTTGCCTGCCGCGGCCAGCTCCTCGACGTGCCGGGCGAACGCCCAGGCCATGAAGACCTCCTCGGCCTCCCAGCCGGCGCCGAACACCTCCGCCCACGTACCGGCGGTGCGCCGCCCGTTCCGCTGCCACAGCTCCGCGAGCTCCGGCCGCAGCGAGTCGGCGTGCCCGGCCAGGTGGGTCAGCAGCTCGGCCGGCACCTGCTGCGCCCAGGCCTCGTCGGCCGCGGGCGAGCGGTCCCGGCTGTCGCCGAGGAGCCCGATCTCGTTCTCCACCTGCACCATGACGACCACGTGCTCGGGGTCGGCCTCCGCCAGGTGGCGCACCAGGGCCACGAAGGCCGCCCGGTCGGCGGCCAGCAGCTCGGGTGAGAAGACCGACAGCACCGGCTTGGGCATCGCCCCGGGGTAGCTGAACACCTGGTGCATGCCAGGGTCGACCACCGCCCGGGGGAACCGCCGGGAATCCGCCCGCACCCACCGCGGGGCGTAGGTCGACGCGGCGTTCTTGAACGCGCCGAACCAGATGAGCACCAGGTGCAGGCCGCGGTCCCGCGCGGCGGCGAGCTGCGCGTCGACGGTGGAGAAGTCGAAGGTCCCCTCCACCGGTTCGACCTGCGCCCAGCCGGCGCTGCCGATCACCGTGCCGGCGTGCAGGTCCGCGACGTGGTCGACCACCCGGCGCAGGTGCTCGGGGTCCGAGGCCGCCGAGTTGTGCAGCTGGCCCCCGAGCAGCAGCGTCGGCTCGCCGTCCACGACGAGCTGCGCCCCGCCGTCCGTGGCCCGCAGGAAGGGCACCGGCCGGGTCACCGCCGGGCCGCGAGGGAGCGGAGCAGGGCGTGCTGGCGGCGGACCTGGTCGCGGCCGCGGCCGGGCTCGCGGCGGCCCTCGTACTCGCTGGACAGCCAGCCCGACCAGCCGGCGTCGGTCAGGGTGGGGATGATCTCTCCCCACGGGACGTGCAGGTCATGCAGGTCGTCGTCCACCTGGGCGAACTTGGCCTGAATGAAGTGCACGTGCGGGAGGACCTCGACCAGGTCGGCCATCGGCACGGCCAGCGGCCGCAGGTGCTCGGGCACCTCGTCGCCGTCGCCGGACTCGATCTCCTCGGACATCTCCAGCACCGGGGCGGTGTTGAAGATGCCGGTGTCGATGAGCAGCTTGAAGTGCTCGGTGCCGGTCTTCTCGATGAAGTCGACGTAGCCCTGGGTCACCGGGTGCCGGATCGGCGTCGGCGCGTGGATCTCCGGGCAGATGACGACGTCGAGCTCGGTGGCGAGGTCCAGCGAGCGCTCGACCACGCCCTGCCAGATCGGGTGCGGGTCCAGGTCCCAGCTGGTGACGCCGAACTTCGGGCGCACCGAGGTGAAGCCGAGCTCCTTCGCCAGCCGCAGGTCCAGCTGCAGCTGCTCGGCGCCCTCCTCGACGGTCAGGTCGCGGTCGCGCCAGCGGGTGGTGTCCACCCACGACCCGTAGTTGGTCGCGGTGAGCCCGTACCGCTCGAGCAGCCCGTGCCACTCGTCGATCCACGCCGAGGACGGCGACGGGTAGTTCGGCACGTTGCCCTCGCCGAGGATCTCGATGCCGGTGGCGCCCAGGTCGGCGATGTCGGCGAACACGTCCTCCAGCGTCATCGAGGTGTAGACGTCCTGGGTGTAGCTGTAGGTCGAGACGCCGTAGCGCAGGCCGCCGTCCGGGGCCGGCGGCACGAGCACCGGGCTGGCCGAGGCGGTGAACGGGGTCCGGGAGACCATCGGCGGGAAGTAGGACCGCCGCAGGTGCACGACCACCTCGAGGGTGTGCACGCCGACCGCCAGCCCACCGGGCCTGGGCACGGTGATGGTGGCCGGCTCGTCGAGCTGCCAGCGGACGTCGGTGGAGGCGCGCAGCTCGTCGAGGGTGGACGTGCGGCCCTGCAGGGTCCACAGCGGCACGTGCTCGGGGACCCGCTCGCCGTCGATGACGACGTCGATGCCGTCGAGCAGGCTGGCGGCCACCCCGCGGTAGTTGGGGTTGCGCAGCTGGAACTGGAAGCCGGTGACCCGGCCGTCCTGCGCCACGTTGCGGAAACCGCGCCCCTGGATGACGGCGACGTCGAGCATGGTCACTTCTCCTCTTCGGTGAGCGTGCGGGCGATGTCGCGGGCGCCGGCGACGGCGAGCGCGACCGAGGTGAGGGTCGGGTTGCAGGCGGTCGCGGTCGGGATGACGCCGTTGCCGGCGACGTACAGGCCGTCGACACCCCAGACCTGCGAGGTCGGGCCGCACACCGAGGTGCCGTCGTCGGTGGCGCCCATCCGGGTGGTGCCCTGGTAGTGCAGCGAGGCACCCGGCGGGAACGTCAGCGGCTCGTCGCCCAGCGGGTCGCCGAGCGCGCGCGCCACCTGCTGCACCGTCTCCCGGGCGGCGGCGATGGACGCGTGGTCGCGCTCGGTGAGCCGGTAGTGGACGCGCATCGCCGGCATCCCGTAGCCGTCGACCTCGGTGGCGTCGAAGTCGACCCGGTCGGACTCCTGCAGGTCCTTGGCGCAGAACCAGCCGAGCCCGACGATGGTCCCCGGCGTCGGGACGTCGTCGGCGGCCAGCGGCACCGGCGAGGCGTCCAGCTGCATGACCTGGCCGTGGAAGGGCTCCGCGTCGGTGAACGGCACCCAGCTGACCCCGCTCTGCGGCACGATCTCCGGCTCGTCGCGGGGGTCCACGTCCTCAGTGCGCGCGTGGCCGACGTCGCGCAGCCGGACGGCGAACACCGTCTGCGGCTGGTCGTTGAGGTACCGGCCCAGCGCCGGCGGACGGACGCCGGAGGCCCACAGCAGCTGCGGCGTCCGGAGCGCGTCGGCGGCCACGACCACCGCGCGGGCGGAGACGACGTGCTCCTCCCCGGTCTGCAGGTCGCGCACCCGCACCCCGGTAGCCCGGCCCTCGGTGACCAGCACCTCGGTGACCAGCGCCTCGGGCACCAGCGAGAAGTCGGGGTTCGCCCGGGTGACGTCGCCGAACACGACGTCGGCACCGGACCAGGTGACCCGCCCGTCGGCCTGCCGCTGCACCGCGAGCGGCATCGGGCCGACCCGGCGGTCCTCCGCCCGCGTCGCGTCCAGGGCGTCGCCGAGCCGCTTGCGGACCTCGGCGGCGAACGGCGCGTCGTCGAAGGCGTGGGTGTCGACGGCGAGCAGCCGCTCCCCCTCGGCGAGCAGCTCGTCGAGGTCGGGCAGGAACCCGATCCGCTCGCTGTCACCGGGCCGCGGGCAGGCCCCGGTCCAGTGCGCGCCCATGCCGCCGACGTTGGCCGACATCGCCGCGCCGGGCAGCCCGTCCTCCCCCGGCTGCTGCCAGCCGGTCGGCAGGAGGAACGTGCCGGGCCGCACCAGCCGGGGCGCCGCGTCGGCGTAGCCCTCCATCGTGTCGGTGGGGGTGTCGTCGGCCAGCGGCTGCGGCCCCTCCGACCGGCGCTGGGCGCGGGCGCGCTCCTCGTCGTCGACGATGTTCTTCACGTGCACCCCGGGTGGGTCCGCCAGCAGCGGACCGACCTCGAAGGTGGCGATGCGGGCGCCGGGGCACTGCTCGCTGAGGACCCGCGCGTAGGCGGCTCCGCACGGGCCGCTGCCGACGATGGCGACGTCGACCCGGTCGGGGAAGGTCCTGGACATGCTGTCTCCTGTCTGGGGGTCGGCGGGGGTCATGACGCGACGTCGACCCAGGCGCCGCGGGAGGCGGACTCGAGGACGGCGGCGGTGACGCGCGTCGCGCGCAGGCCGTCGGCGAAGGTGGGGAGCCCGTCGGGCGCCGGCCCGCCGAGGGCGGCGTGGGTGTCGGCGACGAAGGCGTCGAAGCAGTCCTGGTAGCCCTGCGGGTGACCGGCGGGCACGACGGAGTACCGGGCGGCGGCCGGGTGCTCGCCGGTGCCGCGCAACAGCTGCCGGTTGACCTCGCGGCCCCCGATCCACAGCGTCTCCGGGGCCTCCTGGTCGAAGGCCAGGCTCTCGGCCGCACCGTCGACGGTGAGCTGCAGCCGGTTCTTCCGGCCCTGGCTGACCTGGCTGACCGTCAGGTTGCCCACCGCGCCGCGGTCGGTCTCGAAGACGACGAGGGCGGCGTCCTCGGTCTCGACGCGCCGGCCGCCGCGCTCGGGCACCGCCACGACGGTGCGCGCGGTGAGCCGGGTGATCCGGTGCCCGGTGACGAACTCGACGAGGTCGCACCAGTGCACGCCGATGTCGGCGAAGGCCCGCGACGGCCCGCCGGCCGCCGGGTCGACCCGCCAGTCGTCGTCGGTGTCGAGCGCCAGCCAGTCCTGCAGGTAGGAGCCGTGCAGCAGCCGGACGTCGCCCGTGGTGCCGTCGGCGACCCGGGCCCGCGCCTCCCGGACCACCGGGTAGAAGCGGTAGACGAAGGGGACGGTGGCGGTGACGCCGGCGTCCGCGGCCCGGGCGGTGAGGTCGGCGGCCTCCGCGGCGTCGACGCCGAGCGGCTTCTCGCAGACCACGTGCTTGCCGGCGGCGACCGCCGCCCGCACCAGCGGGGCGTGGGTGGCGTTCGGGGTGCAGACGTGCACCACGTCGACGTCGGAGTCCAGCAGCTGGTCGAGGGACTCGGCGGCGGACTCCGCCCCGAGCAGCTCGGCCGCGGCCTGCGACCGCTGCGGGGTGGAGGCGACGACGGCGGACAGGATCCCGCCGCTGCGGCGGATGGCGCGGGCGTGCACGGTGGCCATGAAGCCGCCGCCGACGATGCCGGCGCGGATGCGGTCGGTCACGGTCGTCCCCTCTCTGGTCGCGGGCGTGCTGGGTCGCGACGGCGGGCCGGTGCCCGTCGTCGGTGGTGGGTGGTGGGGGGTGCCGAGGTTCAGCCGGCGAGGGCTGCCTGCTCGGCGAGGACGCGGTGCCGCTCCGCCCGTCGCTCCGCCTGACGGCGCGGGTGCGGCACCGGAGCGGCGAGCAGGAGCCGCTGCGTGTAGGGATGGGAAGGCATGGTGGTCACGGTGGCGGCATCGCCGGTCTCGACCAGCTCTCCCCGGTACATCACCGCCACGCGGTGGCTGATGTGCCGCACCACCGACAGGTCGTGGCTGATGAACAGGTACGCCACTCCCGTCTGCTGCTGGATCTCGACGAAGAGGTCGAGCACGTGCTCCTGGGTGGAGAGGTCCAGGGCGCTCACCGGCTCGTCGCAGACGATGAGCTGGGGCTCGCGGGTCAGTGCCCGGGCGATGGCGATCCGCTGACGCTGGCCGCCGGAGAACTCTCGCGGGAGCCGCTGGCCGGCGTCGGCCGGGAGGTGGACCTCGTCGAGCAGCGCACGTACCCGCCGTCGGGCGTCGGTCCGCGAGCTGCCGGTGACGAGCAGCGGCTCGGTGAGGATGTCCTCCACGGTCATCGCCGGGTTCAGCGAGGTGTACGGGTCCTGGAACACCACCTGGACGTCCTTGCTCAGCGCCCGTCGCTCCCGCTTGGCCAGGCCCGAGATCACCCGGCCCTGGAAACGGATCTGTCCGTCGGTCACCGGGGCCAGGCCGAGCACGGCCCGGCCCAGCGTGGTCTTGCCCGAGCCGGACTCCCCGACCAGGCCGACGGTCTCGCCGGCCCGGACGTCGAGGGAGACGCCGTGCAGCACCCGGGCAGGGGGACGACGGAAGCCCTTGGTCGGGTACTCGACGACGACGCGGTCGGCCACCAGGAGCGGCTCGGTGGCCGGGGTGAGGTCCGTCGACGGGGTGGACGGGCGGCTCATCGGGGTCCTCCAGCGACGGGCAGGGGCTGCGGCTCGGTCGCTCGGGCGTCCGGGGCCGTCAGTGGCGGCCGGGGCGCGGTGTCCTCGAGCGAGGAGGCCAGCAGCATCCGGGTGTAGGGGTGCTCGGGTGCGTCGAAGAGGCGTTCTGCCGGAGCGGTCTCGACGACCCGGCCGGACTGCATCACCGCGACCGTGTCGCACAGGTCGGCCACGACCCCGAAGTTGTGGGTCACCAGGACCACGCCCATCCGTCGTTCGGCCTGCAGCTCGCGGATGAGGTCGAGCACCTCCGCCTGGACGGTGACGTCGAGGGCGGTGGTGGGCTCGTCGGCGATGAGCAGGTCGGGGTCGCAGGACACCGCACCCGCGATGAGGACCCGCTGGGCCATGCCGCCGGAGATCTGGTGCGGGTAGGAGTCGAAGACCCGCTGCGGGTCGGCGATGCCCACCCGGGCCAGCAGCCGCAGGGCCTCGGTGCGGGCCTGTGCCCGCGACATCCCCAGGTGGTGCCGCATCGGCTCGGTGAGCTGCGAGCCGATCCGGAAGGCAGGGTCCAGGTTGGACATCGGCTCCTGCGGGATGTAACCGATCCGACGACCGCGCAGCCGGTTCATCGCGGCCGGGGACAGCCCCCACAGGTCGCTGCCGTCGAAGGTCATCCGCCGGGCCGAGGTCCGTGCCTGGGCGGGCAGCAGGCCGAGCACCGCGAACGCCGTCTGGGTCTTGCCGGAACCGGACTCGCCGACCAGCCCCAGGACCTCCCCGCGGTGCACGGTCAAGGACACCCCCCGGACGACCTCGGTCTCGGTGCCGTCGGCCTGGGGGTAGGCCACCCGCAGGCCGTCCAGCACGAGCAGGGCGTCGGGGTCGGCCGGCCCGGCTCCGTCGCCAGCCCCTTCCTCGACGGCAGCCACCCCGGCCGTGCCCAGCGCGGTCGCCGTGGCCCGCCGGCGCACCCGGGGCGTGCGGCCGCTGATGCCCAGCGAGTCGCGCAGCGCGTTGCCGAGCAGGCTGCAGGCGGTGACGGTCAGGACGATGGCCAGGCCCGGCCACAGCACCAGCCGGGGCTGGGCGTAGATGTTCTGGAACGCGTCGCTGAGCATCCCGCCCCAGCTGGCCTGGTTCGCCGAGCCGAGGCCGATGAACTCCAGCCCGGCCTGGACCACGATCGCGATGCCCAGGATCTGCGACATCTGGATGACCGTCGGGGCCACGACGACGGGCAGGATGTGCCGCCGCATGATGCGTCCCTCCCCCAGGCCGGACACCCGGGCCGCGTCGACGTAGAGCTCCTCGCGCACGCCGATGACCGAGGCCCGCACCAGCCGGAACACGCCGGGCCCGATGAGGAGACCGAACACCAGCATGGCCAGCGCGGTGCTCCGGCCGAAGGACGCCAGGACCACCAGCAGCACGATGATCGCCGGCTGCGCCATGACCAGGTTGGCGCTCCAGCTGGCCGCCGCGTCGAACCGCCCGCGGTGGTACCCGGCCAGGATGCCGGCCGGCAGCCCGACCAGGAGGGAGACCACGACGACGATGAGCGCGCCTATCAGGCTGACCCGCGCCCCGTAGAGCAGCTGGGCGAGCACGTCGCGGCCGACGCCGTCGGTGCCCAGCAGGTGCGCCCCGCCCATCGGCGCCAGCGCCTCGGTGATCTTGGAGGCGGTCGGGCTGGCCGAGGTGAGCAGCGGCGCCGCGGCGGCGAGGACGGCGACCAGGGCCAGCCAGCCCAGCGAGACGACGGCGATCGGCGAGCGCAGCAGGCGGCGGACGACGCCGGGGCGCGGCCGGGAGGCCACCACGTCGACCGGCGCCGCGCCGGCGGCACCGGCGGTCGGGTCGCTGTCGGAGAGGATGCTCATGCGATGCGCACCTTGGGGTTGAGCCAGCCCAACGCGAGGTCGAGCAGCAGGTTGACGACGACGACCACCAGCACGGTGACCACGACGATGCCGAGCACGAGGGGCACGTCGCCCTGGCTCGCCGCCGACGTGGCGCGCTCGCCGATGCCGTTGATCCCGAACACCTTCTCGACCACGACGGCACCGCTGAGCAGCGCGATGATCTGCAGCGACAGCACCGTCAGCGAGGCCGGTGCGGCGTTGCGCAGGGCGTGCTTGAGCAGCAGGTTGCGCGTCGGCAGCCCCCGGCTGCGCAGCGTGCGCACGTAGTCCTGCTGCAGGACGTCGATCATCGAGCCGCGGGTCTGGGTGGCCACGGTCGCGATCGCGCCGATGGCCAGCGCGATCGCCGGCAGGGTGATCGAGGCGAGCCACTTGCCGGGGTCCTCGGCGAAGGGCGTGTAGCCCAGGGCCGGGAAGATGCCCAGCTGCACGGCGAAGACGAGGGCCAGGAGCATGGCGATCAGGAAGTTGGGCACCGCGAAGGCCACGATGGACACGGCCTGCAGGACGGTGTCCAGCCAGCCGCCGCGCACGGCGGCCACCACCCCGAGGGTCACGCTGACCACGACCGTGAGCACGGTCGCCGCGAGCACCAGGGACAGCGAGACGGGCAGTGCGCTGGCGACCATGTCCGTCACGGGCTGACGGTTGAACCAGGACGCCCCGAGGTCGCCGTGCACGGCACCGCCCAGCCAGTCCCCGTAGCGGACGAGCAGCGGCCGGTCCAGCCCGAGCTCCGCGCGCTTGGCCGCGAGCTGGTCCAGGGTGGCGTTGTTGCCCAGGATCCGCCGGGCGGGGTCGGCGCCGGTCAGGTTGGTGAGGAAGAAGGTCAGCGTGGCCGTGACCCACAGCAGGGCCACGCCGGCGCCGATGCGGCGCAGCAGGAACAGGGGCACGGTCAGCCTCCGGGAGTGGTCGGGTGGACGGCGGCTCGTGCCCGCGGCGTCGCCGCGGGCACGAGCCGGCGGTCAGCTGCCGGCCGGGGCGTAGCCGGACAGCGGCGGGGACGACACACCGGGGATGGGCGTCACGTCGACGCCCGCGGCGGTGATGGCGGCGGCCTCCTGCGCGTCCCAGGGGGCGAACCAGGCCTGGTCGACCAGCTGCTTGCTGAGCTTCTGCAGCGCGTCCGCCTGCGCGTCACCGGTCGCGCTGCTGGCCTGGGTGAGCAGGTCGGTGACCGCCGGGTCGGCGCTCTTGAACGGGTTGAACGGCGACTGCGGGGTGAGGGTCAGCCCCGCCATCTCGAACGGCGACGCCGCGGTGAGGCCGAAGAAGTTCAGCGGCCACTGCCCGCCCATGATGCTGCTGACCACTTGGTCGGCCGTGATCGGCTGGTAGGTGACCTGGATGCCGATCGAGCTGAGCGCCTCGGTCATCGCCGCCTGCTCGTCGGGGAAGACCGGCGAGAAGTCCGGCAGCGTGAGCGCGAAGCCGTCGGCGTACCCGGCCTCGGCCATCAGCTGCTTGGCCTTGTCCAGGTCGAAGTCGTAGGTGCCCGCCAGCGCCTCGTCGTAGCCGTCGCTGCTGGGCGCGAAGACCTGCTCGGTCGGCTCGCCGAGGCCACCCTTCACCACCTCGACCAGGGTGTCGCGGTCCATGGCGTAGTTGATCGCCTGCCGGACGCGGACGTCACCGAGGGCCGGGGCGAGGGCGCCGTCCCGGTCCCACAGGTACAGCCCCTCGATCGTGCCGTTGAGGTAGGTGACCACGTTGAGCCCGGCGCTCTTGGCGCCCGAGACGACGTCGGCCGTGCTGACCCCGCCGACGGCGGAGAGCTCTCCCGACCGCAGCCCGTTGAGCTGGGCCGTCGTGTCGTCCAGGAACTTGATCTCGATCTCGTCGTACGGGTACGAGTCGGCGTCCCAGTAGTCCGCGTTGCGGGTGTAGACGTAGTCGCTGCCGGCGGTGGTCGCGTCCGCGTCGAGGACGTAGGGACCCGAGCCGACCGGGGCGGTCGCCAGGTCGGGACCGGCCAGAGCCGTCGGGCTGGCCATGAAGCCCGAACTGCGCGCCAGCGCGTCGACCAGGCCGGGGTCGGGCCGGCTGAGCACGACGTCGGCGTGCGTGGCGTCGACGACCTCGACGCGGTCCACCGCGCGCAGCGCGGAACCGGCCTCGCCGCTGGCGGCCTTGGCCTTCTCCAGGTTCGCCTTGACGGCCTCGGCGTCGAAGGCAGTGCCGTCGGTGAACGTGACGCCGTCGCGGAGCGTGAGAGCGAGCCGGAGACCGGTGTCGTCGTAGCTCCAGTCGGTCGCGAGGCCGGCCACCGGCTTGCCGTCCGCGTCCAGGTGCATCAGCCGGTCGTAGACCGCCTGGTAGTAGTTGTCAGCCGGCCCGCTGGAGGCCATCTCGCCGATGGCGAACGAGCTCGGCGGCACGATCGAGCCGAGCGTCAGGGTGGCGTCCGCGCCGCCCTCCGAGCCGGCGTCGTCCGTGCCACCGCAGGCGGTGGCGAAGAAGAGGAGGGACGCGACCGTGGTCGCGACGATGGACCTGCGCATGTGAGCTCCAAGGGCATCGGGACCAGCACTGGTCCCAGAGCGGCGATGTGCCGCGGTGGCGGAGGAGGAAGTCGCTGCGCGCCCGGTCTGAGCGCGGTCTGGCTGTGGGGCGGGTCACCCCTCGACAGAAACTTTAGTGCCTCCGGCACATATGTCAACCCTCACATCACAGCGGTCCGGTGAAGCGGCACCGCATGTCCGACCGGGGTCCCGTCCTCGATCCAGAGGCCGACCGCACCGGAGCCGAAGAGCTGCTCGATCGCCAGGATCGCCGCGCCGGTCACGCCCTCCCGGAAGTCGAGAGAGGCCGGACGGACGGTCAGGCGCTGGGCGGCCAGCTTCGACGTCCGACGCAGCAGGGTCTCCTCGAAGATGCGGAAGACCCGCTCACCCACGCGCAGCGCGCCACCGCCCAGGACGACGGTGCCCGGGTTGACGAAGTTGACCAGGTTGGCGGCGGTCGCGCCGATGAGGCGGCTGCCCCGGTCGACCTCGCTCGCAGCCAGCGGGTCCCCCGCCCGGGCGGCGAGGCCGACGTCCTCCGCCGTCAGTCGGCCGTGGTCGGCGAGCCGGGCTGCCAGCACCGGGCTCTCGGTGGCCCGTTCGGTGAGGCGGCGGACCAGCCCCCAACCACCGGTCACCGCCTCCAGGCAGCCCGTCTGGCCGCACCGGCACTGCACGGCGGGGTCCTCGGTCACCTGCAGATGGCCGATGTCGCCGGCCGCGCCGGTGTCGCCCCGGAAGACGCTGCCCCGCGAGACGAGACCGGCGCCCACGCCCTCGTCGACGAAGACGTAGAGCAGGTCACGGCCGTCCTGCGGCTCCCCCTTGTGCCACTCCCCCAGCGCCATGAGGTTCACGTCGTTGTCGACCCAGACCGGCGCGTCATAGCGCTCCCGGAACCAGGACCGCACGCTGTAGCCGTCCCAGCCCGGCATGATCGGCGGGTCGACGAGCCGACCGGTGCCGAAGTCCACCGGGCCGGCCACCCCGATGCCGAAGGCCCACGGTTCGGTGCGGGTCCTGCGGGCCAGCCGGACGAAGAGGGCGTCGAGCACCTCGAGCGTCTGGTCCGGGCGGTCCGCGGCGACCCAGTCCTCGTGCAGCGAGGCGACGAGGGTCCCGTCGAGGGTGGCCACGGCGGCGGTCATCTCGGTGGCGCCGATCATGCCGGCGTATACGTGCCCGGCCTCGGTGCGGAAGCGCAGCAGCCGGGAGGGCCGCCCACCTGCCGACGGAGCAAGGTCCCCGTCCTCCAGCAAGCCGACGTCGATGGCCTGCTGCACCCGCTGGGTGACCACCTTGCGGCCGAGCCCGGTCTCCTGCTCCAGGGCCGGGCGGGTGACGGCCTGCCCGGTCCGCACGAGGTTGATCAGCTTGCCGTGGATGAACGACTCCTGCGGGGAGGGTGCAGAGCTGCTCACGACGACCTCCCGAGGCTGTGGTGGATTGCGATATGCGCTGTCGGCACTTAAGTTACGTGCACCTGCGGCTCAGCGGCAGTGCTGATCGTGACTTCATCATCCCGTCTCCCCGCGCGACGTCCCGATGCCACCGGTCCGTCCGGCGCCGAGGGGCGGCGACCCACTACGTCGGAAGGCCTGTCCATGACCCGCAGGACGACCACCTCCCCGGACGGCGTCACGTTCCGGGACCTCAACGGCAACGGCGTACTGGACCCGTACGAGGACCCGCGGCTGTCCCCCGCGGAGCGCGTCGCAGACCTCCTCCCCCGGTTGTCGGCGGAGGAGAAGGCCGGCCTGCTGTTCCACATGATCACCGGGGTGGGCGAGCCCGGAGCCCACGACGTGCCGGGGCCCTTCGGCCCGCGGACGCCGCGGGACCTGGTGACCGGGCTCCACCTCAACCACTTCAACGTCGGCCAGCTACCCCCGGTGCGTGAGACGGTCCGCTGGCAGAACGCGATGCAGGAGCTGGCGGAGGAGACCCCGCACGGCATCCCGATCACCTTCTCCAGCGACCCGCGGCACGGGTTCACCCAGAACATCGGCATGGCCCTGGCCGCGGACGCCCTGTCGCAGTGGCCGGAGCCGCTCGGCCTGGCCGCCATCGGCGACCCCGAGCTGGTGCAGCGGTTCGCCGACATCGCCCGCCAGGAGTACCTGGCCCTGGGCCTGCGCGCAGCCTTGCACCCGCAGGTCGACCTGGCGACCGAGCCGCGCTGGGCCCGGCAGGCGCAGACGTTCGGGCAGGACCGCGCGACCGCTTCCGTGTTCGTCACCGCCTGGCTGCGGGGCATGCAGGGCGAGGTCCTGGGGTCCGACGGCGTCGCGTGCACCACGAAGCACTTCCCCGGCGGCGGCCCGCAGGCCGACGGTGAGGACCCGCACTTCCCGTACGGCCGGGAGCAGGTCTACCCCGGGGGGCGGTTCGACGAGCACCTCGAGCCCTTCCGGGCGGCGATCGCCGCGGGCACCAGCGGGCTGATGCCCTACTACGGCATGCCGGTGGGGTTGTCGCTGGACGGCGAGCCGGTCGAGGAGGTCGGTTTCGCGTTCAACCGCCGGATCCTGACCGGCCTGCTGCGGCAGGAGCTGAGCTTCGACGGCGTGGTGCTCAGCGACTGGGGGCTGGTCACCGACGTCGAGGTCTTCGGGAAGCCCTTCCCGGCCAAGGCGTGGGGCGTCGAGCACCTGTCCCCGCTCGAACGCGTCGCCCTCCTGCTGGAGGCAGGCTGCGACCAGCTGGGCGGCGAGACGCGGACGGACCTGGTGCTGGAGCTGCTCCGTCAGGGCCGGCTCACCGATGAGCGGCTGGACGAGTCGGTGCGACGGGTCCTGCTCGTCAAGTTCCAGCTGGGGCTCTTCGACGACCCCTACGTCGACGAGGACGCGGCCGGGCGGGTCGTCGGCGCCGCGGAGTTCCGCGCGGCCGGCCACCGTGCCCAGGCCGAGGCGGTCACCGTGCTCCGCAACGAGGGGGTCCTCCCGCTCGGCAAGGGCCGCCGGGTCTACGTCGAGGGGGTCGACCCTGGGGTGGCCGCGGGTCTCGGGACGGTGGTCACCGACCCGGCGGACGCCGACGTCGCCGTCGTCCGGCTGGCGGCGCCCCACGAGGCTCGGGACACCTACTTCTTGGAGGCGATGACCCACCAGGGTTCCCTCGACTTCCCCGCCGCGGTGGTGGACCGGATCGTGGCGCTGGCGGCCCGGGTGCCCGTCGTCCTCGACGTCTACCTCGACCGCCCGGCGGTGCTCAGCCCGTTCGACGAAGTGGTCCGGGCCCTGGTGGTCGACTTCGGCGCGAGCGACGCCGCGCTGCTGGACGCCCTCACCGGACGGGTCTCTCCGCGAGGTCGCCTCCCGGTGGAGCTGCCTCGGTCGATGGCGGCGGTGCGCGCTTCCCGGCCGGACGTCCCGTCCGACACCGCGGACCCGCTCTACCCCCATGGCTTCGGACTGGACCTGCCGCCCACGCCTCACGGCAGTCCGGTGGGCTCGTGAGCCCCTCCCCGCCGCCGATGCTGCGATGACCGAGCCATCTCCTCACCCGATGTCGGGGGGACGCCGCCCGGCACGCAGCGCCGGGTGCAGCCAGCGCGCACCGGGCCCCTCCTGCGCCGCCAGGTCGCCGGCGTTGGAGAGCGCGCAGCGGTCCAGCGACAGGCAGCCGCAGCCGATGCAGGAGTCCAGCCCGTCGCGCAGCTGGGTGAGCGCGGCGATCTGCTCGTCCAGCCGGCTCCGCCAGCCCGCCGACAGCCGGGCCCAGTCCCGGGCGGTCGGGGTGCGCCCCTCGGGCAGCGTGCCCAGCGCGGAGCGGATCTCGGCCAGCGACAGGCCGACGTTCTGCGCGGCCCGGACGAACGCCAGCCGGCGCAGCACGCTGCGCGGGTAGCGGCGGGCACCGCCCGCCGTGCGGGTCGAGCTGACCAGCCCCTGCGCCTCGTACCAGCGCACCGCCGACGGCGCGAGACCGGCCCGGGCGGCGACCTCCCCGACCGAGAGCTCCACCGCCGGCCCCCTTGACCTCAAGTCCACGTGAAGTCTGAGGGTAGCGCCATGACACCCCCCACCGCACTGGTCACCGGCGCCTCCCGCGGCCTCGGTCTCGCCCTGGCCACCGCGCTCAGCGCGCAGGGCTGGCAGCTCGTCCTGGACGCCCGGGACGGCGACCGGCTGGCCGCCGCCGTCGCCGCCCTGCCGTTCCCCGACCTCGTCACCGCGCTCCCCGGCGACGTCGCCGACCCCGCGCACCGCGCCGCGCTGGCCGGCGCCGTCCCCGCCCGGCTCGACCTGCTGGTCAGCAACGCCAGCGACCTGGGCCCCAGCCCGCTCCCCCGGCTCGCCGACCTGCCGCTCGGCGCGTTCGAGCGGGTGCTCGCGGTCAACACCGTGGCGCCGCTGGCGCTGGTGCAGCTGCTGCTGCCGGCGCTGCGCCGGGCCGGTGGACGGGTGCTGCAGGTCAGCTCGGACGCCGCCGTCGAGGCCTACGCCGGCTGGGGCGGCTACGGGGCGAGCAAGGCCGCCCTCGACCAGCTCAGCGGGGTGCTCGCCGTCGAGGAGCCCGGGCTGCGGGTGTACGCGGTCGACCCGGGCGACATGGCCACCGATCTGCACCAGGCCGCGTTCCCGGGCGAGGACGTCAGCGACCGGCCCGCCCCGGCGAGCGTCGTCCCGGCGCTGCTCCGGCTGGTCGCCGGGGAGCTGCCCAGCGGCCGCTACCGGGCCGCGGAGCTGGCCCCCGCGGGAGCGCGGGCATGACCGCGCCGTTCACCCTCCCGCCCGGGTCGGAGGCCACCGCTCCTCCGGAGCGCCGCGGCCTGGCCCGGGACGGCGTCACGCTGCTCGCCGCCCGGCCCGGCGCCGTCACCCCCCACCGCTTCCGCGACCTGCCCGACCTGCTGGCGCCCGGCGACGTCGTCGTGGTCAACACCTCCCCGACCGCCCCGGCCCGGCTGGACGCGGTCCGCGGCGACGGCACCGCCACCCCGGTGCACGTCGCCACCCCGCTGGACGACGGCGGCTGGGTGGTGGAGGTCCGCCGCCCGGACAACAGCGGGCCCGACCTGGGCGTGGAGCCGGGGTCGGTGCTGCTGCTGCCGGGTGGGGTGGAGCTGCGGCTGGTCGCGCCGTTCCCGGTCCCCGGCTCCCGGCTGTGGCGGGCCGCCGCCGACCCGGCGGTGACCCCGGCCGCGCACCTCGCCCGGTACGGGACGCCGATCCGCTACGGCCACCTGGCCCGCGCCGTCCCGCTCGCCGCCCTGCAGAACGTCTACGCCACCCCGGTCGGCCCGCAGGAGATGGGCAGCGCGGAGATGGCCAGCGCCGGACGACCGTTCACCGACCGGCTGCTGGTGCGGCTGGTGGCCCGCGGCATCACCGTGCTGCCGCTGCTGCTGCACACCGGCGTCTCCAGCCCGGAGCTGCACGAGCCCCCGGCCCCGGAGCGGTTCGCTGTCCCGGCGGCCACCGCCCGGGTCGTCACGGGCACCCGGGCGGCGGGCGGGCGGGTCGTCGCGGTCGGCACCACCGTCACCCGGGCGCTGGAGTCGGCCACCGGCGAGGACGGCGTGACCCGGCCGGCGTCGGGCTGGACCGACCTGGTGCTCTCCGCGGACCGGCCGGCGCGGGTGGTGGGCGGTCTGGTCACCGGGCTGCACGCGCCCGAGGCCAGCCACCTGCAGCTGCTCGCCGCGGTCGCCGGGGTGGACCTCGTCGACCGGGCGTACCGGTCGGCGGTCGCCGCGCACCTGCTGTGGCACGAGTTCGGCGACTCGATGCTCTTCCTGCCCTGACGAGTCCTGCCCTGACGAGCCGCCGGCGGGTCACCCGGGCGGGTCGCCCAGCCCGCGCAGCCGGGCGGTGAGGAACTCCCGCTCGACGGCGTTCGCGGTGAGGGACAGCGCCTGGGTGTACGCCGCCCGCGCCTCGGGGACCCGGCCGAGCCGGCGGAGGAAGTCCGCCCGCGCGGCCGGCAGGTATCCGTAGCCGGCCAGCTGCCGTTCACCGGCCAGGGCGTCCAGCTCGGCCAGGCCGGCGGCCGCTCCCCGGGCGAACCCGACGGCAACGGCGCGGTTGAGCGCGACCACCGGCGAGGGCCACAGCTGGGTGAGCACCCCGTAGAGCGCCACGATCTCGTGCCAGTCGGTGTCGTCCCAGGTCGGCGACTCGGCGTGGACGGCGGCGATCGCCGCCTGCAGCGCGTAGCGCGGCGGTGGGCGGCTGCGCAACGCCTCCCGCACGAGCTCGGCACCCTCGGCGATGGCCGGCCGGTCCCACCGCGCGCGGTCCTGCTCCTCGAGCAGCAGCAGCCGGCCGTCCGGCGCGGTGCGGGTCTCCCGGCGGGCGTCGGTCAGCAGCATCAGCGCCAGCAGCCCCGCCACGGCCGGGTCGGCGGGGAGCAGCCGGCGCAGCATCCGGCCCAGCTCGACCGACCGCTGCACGAGGTCGCGCCGCACGAGCTCGTCCCCTGCCGGGGTGGTGTGCCCGGTGGTGAACAGCAGGTGCACCACGGACAGGACGGCGTCCACCCGCTGCGGCAGCTCGGCGGCCGAGGGCACCCGGTACGGGATCCGGGCCACCGCGATCTTCTTCTTGGCCCGGGTGATCCGGGCGGCCATGGTCGCCTCGCCCACCAGGAAGGCGCGGGCCACGTCCGCGGTGGACAGCCCGCACATCAGGCGCAGGGTGAGCGCGACCTGCGCCGACCGGTCCAGCGCCGGGTGGCAGCACGTGACGATCAGGCGCAGCCGGTCGTCGGACAGCCCGGCGTCCTCGCCGACCAGCTCGCCGGGCCCGGCCACGGTCTCCTCCTCCACGAGCAGCGGGAGGTACCGGCGCTCCACGCCGCGGTGGCGGACGACGTTGAGGGCGCGCCGCTTGGCGGTCGTGGTCAGCCACGCCCCCGGCCGCGCGGGGACCCCGTGCACCCGCCAGTCGGTGAGCGCTGCTGCGAACGCGTCCTGCGCGCACTCCTCGGCGGCGTCGAGGTCGCGGGTGACGCGCACCGTCGCGGCGAGCACGGAGGCCCACTCGCGACGGTGCGCGTCCGCGACCGCCGCGGCCACCGCGGGGGTGTCCTCGACGGTCATGCCCGGCGCCCGGCCCGGCTCAGCCGAAGGTCATGACCGGACGGACCTCGACCCCGCCGAAGCGGGCCGGGCACAGCTTGCCGACGGCCAGGGCGGCGTCCAGGTCGGGGGCGTCGATGAGGTAGTAGCCGCCGAGCGCCTCCTTGGTCTCCACGAAGGGCCCGTCGGTCACCTCCGACCCGCCGCGCACGCTCGTGGCCGTGCCGGTGGGCTGCAGCGCCTCGCCGCCCACGAGGGTGACCCCGTGCTGCTCCACCGCGGCGGCGAAGTCGACGTGCGCCTGCGTGATCTCGGCGAGCTCCTCCGGTGTGGCCGCCTCGTACGGGGTCTCGTCCTCGTAGATCAAGATCAGGTACTGGCTCATCTCGTCCCCTCGGGGTCCCGGCCCGCTCTTCGGGCCTGCACCTGTACGACACGCGTGCCCGGCCCGGATCGACAGTTACGGCGGACCACGTCGCGTCCCGGCGTCCTACCACGTCGTGAGCTGCCCGGGGACCGACCGGCGCCCCGGCCGTGGTCGCGGCCTCGTCCCCGCTCCCGGGCATCCGGCCCTGGTCGCCGACCCCCGGGGACCCGTCGGGCACCGTGCCGACGGAACGACGTCCGGCACCGGCTCAGGTCACCCACGGCAGGACCCGTCGCCGGCCCGGTCCACGGAGGAGCTGGTCAGGGCGCCCGGACCCGGCCCGGGTCCCGGGGTGCCAGCAGCGGCCGCTCCGGTCCGCCGGCCGCCTCGGCCTCGTAGCGGCGGGTGACCTGACGCCCGAGCACGATGATCACCCCGGTCTCCAGCCCCAGACCGACGACGCAGACCAGCACCCACACCATCCGGTCCCCACCCCACCCTTACCGGGTCGGGCCAGGTGCCGGGAGCTCAGCCGTCCTCGGCGCAGCGGAGCGGGGCGACCGTCCCGGCGGGTGCTGTCCTGGCGTCGGGCTGACGGCTGCTGGTCATGCGCGGATCCTCGGGGCGCCCGGCCGCCGCCGGATCACCCGTCGTGGGCGAACGGTGCGACCCGGCCCCGGCAGCGGTCCGGCTCTCCCGGGCCGAGCCCCCGCTCACCCCGGACGAGGGGTGCCCGCGGTGCCGGAGAGCGCGACGGTGTGGGGGTCCGGGCTCCGGCCCGGCGCGCCGTGAGGAGGTCGGCCGTGGGGGCAGGGAGGCCGATGGCGCGGGCCTCGGACCGGATCGAGCAGCTGGCCCGCGTCCTGCTGGTCTGCGCCCTGGCGCTGACGTTCCCCGTCACCCTGCTCGTGGCGTCGACGACCCACGCCCGCGCCCTCGCCGAGGGGAGAGCGCAGTCGCTCGAGCGGCACCAGGTCGACGCCGTGCTCGTCGGGGAGCCGGTCGCCGGCCCGGCCGACGCGCCCCGCACCCCCCGTGCGACCGCCGTGTGGCGCGGGCCCTCGGGAGCCGAGCACACGGGCCTCGTCCCCGTCCCCGACGGCACCGCGGCCGGTGCGACCGTCCCCGTCTGGGTGGACCGCGCCGGCGACCTCACCACCCGCCCGCTCGACGAGGACGGCGCCGCGGGGCAGGCCGCCGGGATGGCCGTGGGGACGTTCCTGCTGGTGCCGGCCCTCGCGCTCGGGGTCCACGTCGTCCTGCGGGCGGCCCTCGACCGCAGCCGGCTCCGCCGCTGGGCGGCCGACTGGGCCGTCGTCGAGCCCCTCTGGGCGCGCCGGCAGCCCTGAGGCTCAGCGGGGGGCCGTGCCGTACGACTGCAGGAACAGCGCCTCGGCCAGCGCCATGTCGGCGATCTCCTGCGGCGCCACGCTCTCGTTGGGGGCGTGGATCGACGACAGCGGCTCCTCGACGCCGATGAGGAGGAGCTCCGCCGCCGGGTAGGTGGCCGCGAGGACGCCGCAGAGCGGGATGGACCCGCCCTGCCCCAGCTCGACCGGCGGGACCCCGTAGGCGGCGTGCAGGGCCGCGGTCATGGCGCGGTGGGCCGGGCCGCCGGTGGCCGGGCGGCACGCCTCACCGGCCGACTCGACCTGCGCGGTGACCCGGACCCCCCAGGGGGCCGCCCGGTGCAGGTGGCGGACCAGGGCCTCGCCGGCCGGCCGGGCGGCGACGCCCGGCGGGATGCGCAGCTCGATCCGCGCACCGGCCCGGGGGACGACGGCCGCGGCCGACCCGACCACCGGCGGGCAGTCGATGCCGAGGACGGTGACCGCCGGGCGGGCCCAGAGCGCGTCGGCGACGGTCCCCCCGCCCAGCAGCGAGACCCCGTCCAGCACGCCGGCGTCCTGCCGGAACTGCTCGTCCGGGTAGGGCGCACCGGACCACTCCCCGGTGGCGGGCAGGCCGTCGACGGTGGTGGCGCCCCGTTCGTCGCGCAGGGTCGCCAGCATGCCGACCAGCGCGGCCAGGGCGTCGGGGGCGGCTCCGCCGAACACCCCCGAGTGCACCGCGGAGGTGAGCGCCTCGACCGTCACGACGACGTGGACGGTGCCCCGCAGGCTGACCGTGAGGGCGGGCTCGCCGACGGCGGCGTTGCCGGTGTCGGCCACCACGACCGCGTCGGCCCGCAGCAGGTCGGCGTGCTCGGGGACGAACGCCTCGAGCCCCCCGGTGCCCTGCTCCTCGGAGCCCTCGACGACGACCGTGAGGTGCACCGGCAGCGCGCTGCCGAGCGCCCGCAGGGCGGTGAGGTGCACCAGGACGTTGCCCTTGCAGTCGGCCGCGCCCCGGCCGTACCAGCGACCGTCCACCTCGGTGAGCGAGAACGGCGGCGTGCGCCAGGCGTCCTCGCGCTGCGGCGGCTGGACGTCGTAGTGCGCGTACAGCAGCACGGTCGGGGCGTCCTGGTCGCCGCAGCGCCGCGTCCCGATCACCGCGCTGCTGCCGTCGGGGGTCGGCGCCAGCCGCACGTCGGGGAAGCCGACGCCGGCGAACCGGTCGGCCACCCACCGCGCCGCCCGGAGGCACTCCTGCGGCGGGTACTGCCGCGGGTCGGCCACCGACGGGATGGCGACGAGCTCGGCGAGCTCCCGGCGGGCCTGCGGCATCAGCTCGGCGACCCGGGTACGCAGGACCGCCGCGTCCGCGCCTGACCGCACGGGGGGCACCCGGTCAGACCCTGACCAGGGGCTGGAAGGGGTGGATCTCGCCCTTGTCCCGGTGCACGAGCCCCCAGGAGCCGTCCGGGACCTCGTGCCACGCCCCCGGGAGCTCGCGCAGCGGCTCGGAGACGACGAAGCGGGTGTCGGGGCCCAGCTGCTGCAGGGCCTCCAGCTCCGGGTGCAGCTGCCGCACCTGGGCCACGTCGGTGGAGTAGTACAGCGAGCTCGTCTCCCCCTCGCTCGAGTACCGGAACACCCAGATCGACTCGCCGTCGGTGGTGGCCACCGTCATGTGCACGGGGTACGCGACCCCGTGCCGGTGGCCGACCTCCTCGACCAGCGCGACGGCCCGCGCGACTGCGGTGGGTGGGTCGTCCTCGAGCCCGAAGGTCAGCGCCAGGAAGAACAGCGTCTCGGTGTCCGTCGACCCCTCGATCTGCGGGTACAGCGCGGGGTCGACCGCCATCACCAGGTCGCGCTTGAGCGTGCCGAACTCGGCGAGCGACCCGTTGTGCATCCACAGCCACCGGCCGTGCCGGAAGGGGTGGCAGTTGCTGCGCTGCACCGGCGTGCCGCTGGAGGCGCGGATGTGCGCGAACAGCAGCGGCGTCCGGATCTGCGAGGCGATCTCGCGCAGGTCCCGGTCGTTCCACGCCGGGTGGGTGCTCTTGTAGACCGCCGGTTCCGCCCGGTCGCCGTACCAGCCGATGCCGACGCCGTCACCGTTGGTGGTGAACCCGCCCAGCTTGGCGTGCAGGCTCTGGTCGATGAGCGAGTGGACCGGCCGGTACAGCAGCTCCTCAACCAGGATCGGGTCACCCGAGTAGGCCATCCACCTGCACATCGTCGCCTCCGGTGCGCTCGTCAGGTCAGTCCGTCCATCAGCGCACACCGGGCCGGGCGGCACCTCACCCGATCCGGGTCCCTCTGCGCCGCGCGCTCAGCCCCCGGAGCCCGCCGTGCTGCCGTAGCGGAGGTGCAGGTCGGCGAGGACCTCCAGGTCGAACAGGCCGCCGTTGTCTATCCGGTTGTCGTAGTTCTCGCTGCCCAGGAAGAGGTCCAGCCGGCGCTGGACGGCGGGGTCCCAGCTGCCGTCGACCGCACCGTCGAAGAAGCCCCTGGCCACCATCAGCCGCTTGAGCTCGCGCGCCAGCTCGGGCCCGATGGGCACCAGGTCCGCCGGGTCGCTGGGGAACCAGGCGAGCCGGTGCAGCGCGTAGCACCGGGACAGCTCCTCGATCGGCCGCGGGTGGTCGTAGACGGAGATCACCACGTGCCGGTCGTCCAGCCCGCCGTACCCGCCGTCGCGCCGGAGCACGAGCAGCGCGGCCGACTGCTGACCCCGGATGTCACCGCCGGCCCGTTCACCGGCGTCGAGCGCCGCCACGAGCCGTTCGGCGAGCGGACCACCCGTGTCCTCGAACGTCGTGACCATGGCCTCGACCACCCCCGCACCCGCCAGCCCGTTGCCGAGGGCGACGCAGGCGCGACCCGTGGCGCTGCCCGACCACCCGGCCCAGGTGTGCAGGTCGTCCCCGGTGTAGGCGGCCCCGGTGCCCGTCGGGTCGAGCAGCGCGAACTGCCGCTTCGTGCGGTGCTCGTCGTCGTTGAGCAGCACCTCCAGCGCCTGGCCGGGCGTGGCACCCGAGCGCAGCAGGGCCAGGCCGGCCGAGCCGTGCCGCGGGTTGCCGAAGGCCTGCGTCGCGACGACACCGACGTCCGCCTCCCCGTGGGGGACGAGGCTCCCGACACCCGGGAACTTCGACTGCACGGCAACCCCGACCGCGCCGTCGGCGGCGTCGCAGCCGAGGACGGAGTAGGTCATCGTCGTCCTCCCGGTCCCGGGGAGCCCTGAGCCTCGCCCGGGCCGGCGTCCGGCGGACCACCTCCGCCGGGTGAGTCACCCCTCCCCCTCGAGCCGCCAGGCCACCAGCCCGAACAGCACGCCCAGGGCGTTGGTCGCCCAGTGCGCGCCGGCGCTGGCGACCACGCTGCCGCTGCGCCGGCGGAGCTCGCCGAAGACGAGCCCCCCGACGGTGGTGAGCGCGACGGTGCCGGCGACGAGCACCGCGCTGCCCGCCCCGCCGACCGCCTCGGACACCCCGCGGTTGGTCGTGCCGACGCCGGCCGCCGGCAGCACGTGCCAGCAGCCGAACAGCACCGAGGTGCCCACCAGCACCTGCCACGGGCGCAGGTGCCGCGAGAACACCCCCCAGAGGACCGAGCGGAACGCCAGCTCCTCGAGGACCACGGTGCCCAGCGGGATGACGACGAACGCCGTGCGCAGCACGTCGGGCAGCGGGAGGTGGTAGCGGTCGTCCTGGAACGCCGGCCGGGTGAGCGGCAGCAGCACCGCGACGGCGTAGCCGCCGGCGACCACGCCGATCACACCGAGCGCCCACCGGCACCCGGCTCCCAGCCGGTCCCGGCCCAGCCCGAGCTGCGACCAGCTGAGGCCGTCCGACCGGGCCCAGACGACCAGGCCGGCGCCCTCCAGCGTCCGGACCCACCACGGCGGGTGCAGCGTGTGGTCGGTGACGTTGATCGCGGCGAGCACGGCCACGGCGGCGGCGGAGACCCGGCGGTCGTGGGTCAGCCGGGCGGCGGACGTCGTCACGCCGCTCCCCGCGCCGCGGCGGCCGGCACGGGTTCAGTCCCCGCCGATGAGCGACCGCAGGCGCTCGGTGTCGGCAGCGGTCCAGCCGGGTGGCTGCGCGACGGCGGCCCACCCGTCGACGTAGTCGGCCTCGTACCGGTGGCCGTGCCCGTCGGGCACCCCGGTGGCGAACACCAGGTCGGCGGTGACCTGCCAGAAGCTGACGACGGGGAGCCAGACCATGCTCGGCGAGACGTCCGGCGCGCGGTCCCCGGTCAGCCAGTCGGGGCGGTCCAGGACCAGCCGCGGCGACCACCAGACGATGGGGTCCGAGGCGTTCTGCAGGTACACGACCCGCGGGTCGCCCCAGGGCGCCGGTGGCCCGGTGAGGTCGGGCGCCTCGTCGGCGAACCGCACCGTGCGGCCCTCGTCGACGACCGGCAGCCACTCCGGCGACCCGTCGTCTCGGTCCTCGACGATCTCGCGGGTGAGCGCGTTGAAGTTGGGCGGCCCCGCCCACAGCACCCCGTCGGTGCGGTTCCCGATGTCGGCGAGGCCGCTGAAGGCGGCCTCCCCGCCGAAGGTGCCGAGGCTCTCCCCGAACACCAGCAGCCTCGGCCGGGCGTCCGCCGGCAGCTGCGCCCAGGCGCCGTAGACCGCGTCGAACAGCGCCCGCCCCGCGTCCCGCGCCTTCACCTGGTCGACGAGGAAGGACATCCAGCTGGGCAGGTAGGAGTACTGCAGCCCGACCATGGCGGTGTCGCCGTTGAACTCGTACTCCAGCGAGTCGCTGGCCGCCGGGTCCACCCACCCGGTCCCGGTCGTGGTCACCACCACCAGCACCGCGCGGTCGAGGCCGCCGGCCCGCTGCAGTTCGCGGACCGCGAGCGCGGCGCGGTCGCCGACGTCCCCGCCGGAGTCCAGCCCGACGTAGGCGCGGACCGGTGCCACGGCCGGCCGGCCGGAGAAGGCCGCCAGGTCCGCGGTCGTGGGCCCCAGGCCGACGAAGGCCCGGCCCTCGCGGCCCAGGTCCTCCCAGGGCACCAGGGACCCCGGGCTCCCCGACCGCTCGGGCCCGGTCGGGCGGACCGAGCCCTCCTTCGTGTCCCCGTTCGTCACGCTGAAGGCGGAGTTCATCCCCTCCACCAGGCCCTGGAAGAGGACCCCGTTGACCAGGAAGACGACCAGGACGGCGGCGCCCAGGACACCGAGGGCCCGGGCCAGCCGGCGGGGCAGGACGCGGCCGACCACCCGGGCGAGCCACCGGGCCAGCCGGCGGACGCCGCGGCCGACGGCGACGAGCAGCGCGGACAGCAGCACCGCCAGGACGACCACGCCGACCGACGACCACCCCGACGGCGGGTCCAGGCCCATCAGCTCGTGGACCTCGCGCTGCCAGCGCGCACCGAGCACCAGCATGCCGAGCAGGAGCAGCGGGCCGGCGACGGCCAGCACCTGCCAGGCGCGGCGGCGGGCGCCGGCGGACAGCCGGCCCTCGGTGGACTCTGCGACGAACCAGGCCACGGTGACCCCCACGCCGTACCCGATCGCCGCCGTGATGCCGGTGACCACGCCCTGGACGACCCAGCCCCGCGGCAGCAGGGACGGCGTCAACGAGCAGCAGCCGAGCACCAGCGCACCGACGGTGCCGCTCCAGGTGCCGCGGGGCAGCCGGGCCGGCCACCGACGCCGAGGGCCGTCCTGGGCCGGCGTGGGCGGCGGCAGATCGACGTCGGGACCCGCACCCGCCACTCCCGTCGCGGATCGCGCGGTCATGCCGGCCTCCGCTCGTCGGGTCAGGCGACGGTAGGCGCGACCGCGGCGGCCCGGCTCCTACCGCGAGGGTGAACCGCTGCCTCCCGCGGCGGCCCACCATCCCGCCATGGGGAGCGGAGCGCCGAGCAGCCGGTGGACGACCGGGGCCGGCAGCGCAGCCGACGTCGGTCTCGTGGTGGCGGCGGCACTGGCACCGGGCTCGTTCGCGCCGTCGCTGTCCGCGCGCAGCGCCGTCGACCAGGGGCTGGTGACCGGGCTGTCCACCGGCCTGCACCACCTCCTGACCGCGGGCGCCCAGGACGTGCTGCTGGGCACCGCCCGGTTCCTCTCCGGCGGAGCGGCGTCCCCGGCCGCCCGGGGCCGCGCCGCGATGGCGGTCGACGCTGCCGCCGTGCCGCTCGGGCTGGCCGTCCTCCGGGCCCTCCCGGCGCGGCCCGAGGACCCGCTGCGGGGCATCGCACGCCAGGCGGCGTGGCGGCTCGGCGCCACCGGCCTGAGCGGCGCCCTCCTCGGCGGGGCCCGGATCGGGGCGTCCGCGCTCGACGAGCGGCTGCGGCTGGGCGGACGGCTCGTCGCCGTCCCGCCCGCCGTGCCCGTCGGCCTCTGCCTCGCCTACCTGCTCGACCGGGTCCGCGCGGCCGAGCAGGAGGAGGTGCCGGACGCCCCCGAGGCGCCGTCGGCCCTGCGGTCCCTGGCGGTGGCGACGGCTGTCGTGGCCGCGCTGAGCGGCGCAGCGCACGGGGAGCACGCGGTCGTCGACGTGCTCGCCCACCGCCTGGCCGCGGTGCTGCCCGGGCCCCCGGAGCTCTGGCGCGGGACGGGGCACGCCGGCTTCCTCACCGTGCTCGGGCTGGGCACGTCCGCGGTCTGGCACCGCGCCATGCGCCGGATCGAGGCCGGGACGTCGGCCGACGTCCCGGTGCTCGAGCCGGGCGAGGCCGACCGGTGGGTGCCCGGGACGGTGAGCGGCGGCCCGGGGAGCGTCGTGCCCTGGGTCGGGCTGGGTCGCGAGGGACGCCGCTCCGCGCTCGCGTCCGTGCGGCCGGAGCCGGTCAGCCGCCCGGACGGCGTCCCGGACCTGTCGATCGCGACCGTCATGGGCGAGCCGGCCCGGGCCGCGCCGGTGCAGGTGTACGTCGGCCTGGACAGCGCACCGAGCGCCCGGGCGAGGGTCGACCTCGCGCTGGCGGAGATGGAGCGGACCGGCGCCTTCGACCGGCCGCTGCTGGTGCTCGTCTCTCCCACCGGCACCGGGTACGTCAACTACGTGGCGGTGGCCGCCCTGCAGTACCTGACGCTCGGCGAGGTCGCGACGGTCACGCTGCAGTACTCCCGGCGCCCGTCGCCGCTGTCGCTGGGCATGGTCCGGACGGCCCGTGAGCAGAACCGGCTGCTGTGGTTGCGCGTCCTCCAGCGCCTCCGCGAGCGACCCGGGCGGCGCCCCCGGGTCGTGCTGTTCGGCGAGAGCCTCGGCGCGCACACCAGCCAGGACGTCTTCCTGCACTGGGGCACCCTCGGCCTCGACGCGATGGGCATCGACCGGGCGCTGTGGCTCGGGACGCCGCACGGCAGCAAGTGGATGCGCCAGGTCACCCGCGGCCACCGGCTGGACGTGGACCAGCAGACCGTCGCGGTGGTCAACGACCACGCGCAGCTGACCGCGCTGGCCCGACGGCAGGCGGAGCCCCCGCGCTTCGTGCTGCTCAGCCACGACGACGACGGCGTGACGACGTTCGGCCTGGACCTGCTGTGGTCGCCGCCGGACTGGCTCGGCCCGCGGCGGCCCCGCCCGGAGCCGGCCGTCGACGGCGGCAGCCCCCGGGGCATCTCCCCGGCGATGCGCTGGCGACCGGTGACGACGTTCGTGCAGAACCTGGTCGACATGAAGAACGCCCAGCAGCCCGGCGCCTACCAGGCCCGCGGGCACGACTACCGGCCGGACCTGCCGCGCTTCCTCGTCGACGTGTACGGGCTGGACGTGACCCCGGCGCAGCTGGCCCGGGTGGAGGAGGCGCTGCAGCTGCGGGAGACGGTGCGCCAGCGCCTGTTCGACCGGCCGCCGGGCTGACCGCCGGTCACCCGGCGCCGTCCGGCGGGCCCGTTCCTCCGGATGGGGTGAGGACGGACGCCGGCGCGCTGCCGAGGCTGTGCGTCGACCACCCGCCCCACCCTGACCTCCAGGAGGAGCCATGACGCAGACCGCCCCGGACAACGCCCTCGGCCGGATCGCCGCCGGGGACGCCCCCGTCCTCGAGGAGCTGCTCGCGATGAACCTCGATGCCGCGGAGCGCTCGGGCCTCGACGCGGACACCTACCTCCTCGTCCGGCTGGCCGCGCTGGTCGCCATGGACGCCGCCCCCGTGTCCTACCTGATCACCCTGGGCGCCGCCGCGGAGACCGACCTCAGCGTGGAGCGGATCCAGGGCGTCCTGGTCGCGATCGCCCCCGTCGTCGGGAGCGCGCGGGTGACCGCGGCCGCCGGCGCCATCCTGCGCGGGGTCCTGGGCGCCGAGGCGCTGGCGGAGTCGGTCGTGCCGCAGCCGCGCTCCTCGTAGCCGGCCCCTCGTGCGGCGGCACCGACCCGGACAGGGGGTCACGTCGTGACCAGGACCGGTGCCGAGGGCGGCGCCACGGTGGCGAGGGCGGGCGCGCTCGTCCTGCCGTTGGCGCTCGCCCAGTTCATCGCCAGCTACGCGGCGTCGAACATGAACGTGGCGATCAGCACGATCGCCGACGACCTCGGCACCGACGTGACCGGGATCCAGACCACCATCACGCTGTTCACCCTCACGATGGCCGCCCTGATGATCCCGGGCAGCAAGCTGACCGACATCTGGGGCCGCAAGAGGTGCTTCGTCATCGGCCTGCTCGTCTACGCGGCCGGCGCCCTGCTGGCGTCGGTCTCGCAGGGGCTGGCGCTGCTGACCATCGGGTACTCGCTGCTCGAGGGGGTCGGCTCGGCGCTGCTCATCCCGCCGATCTACATCCTGATCACCGTCTACTTCGACGACCTGAAGCAGCGCGCCAAGTGGTTCGGCGTGGTCAGCGGCGCCGCCGGACTGGGGTCGGCCGCGGGCCCGCTGATCGGTGGCCTGATCACCAGCTACGTCAGCTGGCGGGCCTCGTTCCTGCTCCAGGTGGTCGTCGTCCTCTACATCGTGTTCCTGGCCCGCCGCATCGAGGACCCGCCGCTGCCCAGCACGCGCCCGGCGTTCGACCTGCTGGGCGCGGTGCTCTCGGCGGCCGGGCTCTTCCTCGTGGTCTACGGCATCCTGCAGACCAACACCTACGGCTGGGGCCTGTCCCGGGTGTGGCTGTACGTGGCGCTCGGGGTACTGGTCCTGGTGGCCTACTTCGTGCACGCCGCGGCCCGCGAGCGCGGCGGCCGGGCGCCGCTGTTCTCGGTGAGCCTCTTCCGCAACCGGACGTCGAACCTGGGCCTGCTCACCCAGAACGTCCAGTGGCTGGTGCTGCAGGGCGTGTTCTTCGTGATCTCGGTGTTCCTGCAGCAGGAACGCGGCTACTCCGCCATCCAGACCGGGCTGACCCTGGTCCCGGCCACCGTCGGGATCCTGCTGTCCTCGGCGATGGCCCAGCGGATGGCCAGCCGGCACCCGCAGCGGCTGCTGATCCGCGCCGGCTTCACCACCACCGTGGTCGGCATCGCCCTGCTGCTGCTGCTCGCCCGCGAGGACTCGGCGAACTGGACGTTCTGGCCCGGGCTGTTCCTCATGGGGTTCGGCGTGGGGACCATGCTGACCGCGTCGGTGAACGTGGTGCAGTCCGCCTGGCCCGAGGACGTCCAGGGCGACATCTCCGGGGTCTCCCGCAGCGTGTCCAACCTGGGGTCCTCGCTCGGCGTCGCCGTCGCCGGCTCGGTCCTCGTCGCGGCGACCGCCGGCGGCAGCGCCCCCTTCCTGACCGCGATCGTCGTCGTGGGCGGGTTCGCGGTGGTCGGCTGGGTCGCCGCCCTGCTCCTCCCCCACCAGCAGCACCCCGCGGACGAGGCCACGCCGGCGCGCTGACCTGGTCCGCACGTGCACCCGCGCCGCGGTCGGGAGTCCGACCGCGGCGCGGGGCCCGGTGAGCTGGCGGCCGGTGTCAGCGGGCCTTGAGCTCGCGCCCGTGGACGACGATCGCGTAGATGACGAGGACGTCCAGGGTGATCACGATCACCGACCACAGCGGGTACGCCGAGGCGAACAGCAGATGCAGCACCGCGCTCACGAAGGCGATGGTCACGCCCGCCATCCGGGCTGCCAGGTTCCCCATCAGGAGCCCGATGCCCACGAGCCCGGCGAGCAGGCCGAGGACGATGTGCACCCAGCCCCAGGTGTTGTAGTCGACGTCGACCACCAGGCCGCTCGAGCTGACGGCGTAGAAGCCGTCGTCGAACAGCGCCACCAGGCCCTCGATGACCTGGAACAGGCCCATCACGATCAGCATGACCGCGCCGAAGACCACCCAGCCGGCCCACGCTGTCCCTGCGTCGTCGTCGTACCGCGCGCCGGTCACTGCGGACCTGCGGTGCGAGGTGTCCGTCATCTGCCGTCCTCCTGGGTCGTGCCCCGGTCCCGGCGTCGCGTGCGCGGGCGACGGGCCGAGGTCCTGCGGTCGTGTCCTCGCAGCCTCGGCCGCCGCGGCGCAGGCGGCATCGTCCGCACGGTGTGACCCCGGCTCACAGGACCTTGCGGAACCACCGCCGGGCGCTGCCGTCCGGGCAGCCCTCCACGACGGCGACGGTCTCGTAGCCCAGCCGTCCGTAGAGGCCCGCTGCCACCAGGTCGTAGGCCTGCAGCAGCACGACGCCGCACCCGCGCCGCCGCGCCTCCGCCTCCGCCGCGGCCATCAGCGCGCGGGCCGTCCCCCGGCCCCGCAGCGGGGGGTCGACCCACATGGCCTGCAGCTCGCAGCACCGACCCCACACGAGCGCGGAGACCCCGGCGACCATCCGGGCGTGCTCGTCACGGGCGAGGACCGCGAACTCCCGCGCGTCCCCGGCGCCGGCGGCGGCCTCGACCGCCGCCTCGAGCAGCGCGAGGTCGTCAGGGTCCGGCGGGTCCTCCACCACGAGGCGGACGGGGCTGGGCACAGCGGACCGCCGCGCGCAGCCGTGGTCGTCGGCTCGAGGGCCGGGTCAGATGCCGAGGATCTTGGCCTTGGCGGCCGAGAACTCGTCGTCGGTGAGCGTGCCGGCGTCGTGCAGCTCGGCCAGCCGCTGGATCTGGTCGGCATCGGACCGGGGCTCCGGGACGGCGGCCACCGGCGGGGCGGGCGGGGCCTCCGGGGCCTGCTGCTCGTCGTAGCCGTCGTCCTCCGCGCCCTGCTCCTCCTGGTTCCGGCGGTGCTTGCCCGCGGCGTACGCCGCGCCCCCGACCATCAGCGCGCGGCGCCGGGCCCTCCGACGGACGATCCCCATGGGTTGCTCCTGACCTCGGGTCCGGGCCGCGCCGTGACGACGGGCTCGCACGGCGGCCGGGACGCCCCGATCCTGCGCCGGCCCCGGGCCACCCCGGATCACCCGGACAGGACGAGACCGCGAGCACGGGCGCACGACCGGCGGCGTCGGCGCCCGGCTCATCCCGACCAGGCGAGGTGGCAGCCGCGCGGTGGCGGGACGCTCGGGCTGACCGCCCCTGCCACCACGGGCGACCGGCGCCGACGAGGGCAGCCGGTCGCCGTCGATCGGAGAGACCATGACCATCGGACCGGTACAGCTCATCGTGCTCGGCTTCCCGGAGCCCGACTTCCACGGGGAGATCATCGAGGAGCTCGAGCGCCTCCGGCAGAACGACACGGTGCGGGTGATCGACGCACTGGCCGTCTACAAGAGCCCGGAGGGCGACCTGGAGGCGATGCACCTGAGCAACCTCTCCACGGACGAGGCGCGGGAGCTGGGCAGCAAGGTCGGGGCCCTGGTCGGTCTGGGCTTCGACGGCGAGGAGGGCGCGGAGGCCGGCGCAGCGGCCGGGGCCGAGGCGGCGGCCGACGGGATCTCGGCCTTCTCCGACGAGGACGCCTGGGACGTGCTGGAGGAGATCCCGAACGGCTCCGCGGCGGCGCTCGTGCTGCTCGAGCACCACTGGGCGGTCGGCCTGCGCGACGCGGTCGCGCGCGCCGGTGGCCACCGGGTCAGCGACGGGTTCATCAGCCCCCTCGACCTGATCGCGATCGGCCTGGTCTCCGCGGACGAGGCAGCGCAGCTGCACCAGGCGGAGATGGCCGGCTGAGACCTTCCGGCGACCACGGCACCAGGGAGGAGGACAGCATGTTCGGTTCACGCAGGGTCGCGCGGCGTACCGCGCGTCGGACGGCCCGACGGGTCGACCGCCGGCACTGATCGAGGCACCGGGGCACGGGGGCGACCGGGTCCCGCCGTCCGACCTGACCCTCGGCCGGCGGGACCCGTGTCGCCGTCCGTGGGCGGGGCCTACCGGCCCTCCGGCCCCCACTCGCGCTCCCGACCGGACTGCCAGGCGACCTGCCAGGCTGCGAGCGAGGAGACCAGGTCGGCGCAGACCCGGTCCAGGGACCAGGCGCGCCACGGACGCGACTCGAGCGCGTGCACCAGGGGCTCGACCCGGGGGTCGGCGTGGTCGGCGGGGTCGACCGGTCCCAGCCCGCCGACACGTGCGCCGGGCACGCCGGCCAGGAAGTGCGCCACCGAGTACCTGTCGAGCGCGCCGACCGCGCGCCGGGTCAGCATCCGTGCCGTCAGGCCCCGCCAGTCCATCGGCGCCAGGGCCTCGGCCACGACCGCGGCCCGCGGATCAGCCCACCATCCACCCACCGGGTGTCTCCTCACGTCGGTCGGCTGCAGGCTCGCGGGCTGAGCGGTCGCCGGACCCCTCGGGGCCTGAGCGGTCCTACCCAGCGCCCCGCCGGCACATGCGTCGCGGGCAGCGCATCGGGGCCGCTGCGGGATCGTCCCGTTCGGGCGATCTCCCGGAGCGCCGCAGCGCGGACGGTCGGGGCATGCAGCGCACCCTGCCCCCCGGTCTGCCGGCCCGCTCCGCCGTCCTCCCGGTCGCCGCCTGCCGGGACCCGGGCGGCTCCGCCTCCCCCGGTGCCGACGCGCTCGTCCCCGACCTCGAGGGCCTGACCGACGACCTGGGCCCGGCGTGCTGAACGCCGACCCCGACCCCTCCGCGGCGGCCGCGGGCCGCGGCAGGAAGCGGCACCCGCTGCTCGGCGCGCTCCTCCGGACGACGGTCACCGTGGTCGCCATCGTGGTCCTGTACTACCTGCTGCCGCTGCAGCACGGCTTCGGCCTGCGGACGGCGCTGTTCCTGCTGGGCGGGCTGGTGGTCGTCGGGGTGATCGTGACGTGGCAGGTCCTGCGGATCCTCGACTCACCGCACCCGGCGCTGCGCGCGGTCGAGGCCCTGGCGCTGAGCCTCACGCTGTTCCTCGTGCTCTTCGCCGCCGCCTACGTCGTCCTGGTGGGCGGTGACCCGGCGGCCTTCACCCAGCGGCTGGACCGGACGGACGTCCTGTACTTCGTGGTCACGGTCTTCACCACCGTCGGGTTCGGCGACATCGCACCGGTCAGCCAGGCCGCCCGCGTCATCACCACGCTGCAGATGGTCGGTGACCTGGTGCTCCTGGGCCTGGTCCTGCGGGTGGTGGTGAACGCCGTCCAGCTGAGCCGGCAGCGGGTCGGCACCACCGGGCTCCCGCTCGGCACCCGGCCGCCGTCCGGGCCCTCGGGGTGAGGTCGCGCCCTCCGTGGCGAGCGGCCACCCGGCTGTCCCGGGAACTCGTCCGGAAGGGGTGAGGCAGCCCGGTCGCCGGCAGCGGGAGGGTGGCGGCAGCCGGGCCGGTCGGCACTGCCCGCCGGCCGGCGCCGCCGCTCCGCCGACCGCTGAGGACGCGAGATGACCCAGACCACCCGGACCGGGACGACCCGGACCGAGACCGCGATCGCCGACCACGGCCTGATCGGGGACCTGCAGACCGCCGCCCTGGTCACGACCGACGGCTCCGTCGACTGGTTCTGCTGCCCGCGCTTCGACTCGCCCAGCGTGTTCGGCGCGCTGCTCGACGACGCGGAGGGCGGCCACTTCCGGATCCGGCCGGCCGGGGTGGAGTACACGACGAAGCAGATGTACCTGCCCGACACCGCGGTGCTGGTCACCCGGTTCTTCACCGAGTCCGGGGTCGGCCAGGTGCAGGACTTCATGCCGCCCGCCGGGAGCACCGCCACCGACCGCCACCGGCTGGTCCGGATGATCCAGTGCGTGCGCGGCCGGATGAGCTTCGAGATCGACGTGGCACCCCGCTTCGACTACGGCCGCCACCCGCACCGGGCGGAGCTGTCGGCGGACGGGGTGGTGTTCTCGGCCGACGGCGCGTCCCTGACGCTGCACGTCGTCCGGGAGCCCGGGGACGAGCAACGCGCGCGGGTGCAGGTGGAGGACCAGGACGTGCACGCGACCCTGGACCTGGTCGCCGGGGAGGTCCGGGGCGTCGTCCTGGAGTCCTCGGCGGACGGGCCGCCGCGGGCGGTCCGGGTCGCCGAGATCACCGACCTGCTGGACGGGACGATGGCGTTCTGGCGGTCCTGGCTGGCCGGCTCGACCTACACCGGCCGCTGGCGCGAGGCGGTGCAGCGGTCGGCGATCACGCTGAAGCTGATGACCTACGCGCCGACCGGCGGCATCGTGGCCGCACCGACCGCGGCGCTGCCCGAGCAGGTCGGCGGCGAGCGGAACTGGGACTACCGCTACACCTGGGTGCGCGACGCCTCGTTCTCCGTGCACGCCCTCCTCCGGCTGGGCCTGGTCGAGGAGGCAGCGGGCTTCCTGGTCTGGCTCGGCGACCGGATCCGGGAGCGGATCGGCAGCGACAGCGGCCCGATGAACATCATGTACCGCATCGACGGCTCCTCCGACCTCAAGGAGGACTCCCTCGAGCACTGGTCCGGCTACCGCGGATCGGCACCGGTGCGGATCGGGAACGGCGCGGCCGAGCAGCTGCAGCTCGACGTCTACGGCGAGGCGATGGACAGCCTCTACGCCGCGGCGCGCGCCGGGCTGCCGCTCCCCGCCCGCGGCTGGTCGGCGATCCGGTCCGTCCTGGACTGGCTCGTCGACAACTGGGACCAGCCCGAGGAGGGCATCTGGGAGACCCGCGGCGGCCGGCAGTCGTTCACCTACGGCCGGGTGATGTGCTGGGTGGCGTTCGACCGCGGCATCCGGATGTCGGTCGAGCACGGCCGCCCGGCACCGCTGGAGCGCTGGACGGCGGCCCGCGACGCGGTCTACACGCAGGTCATGGAGCAGGGCTTCCACGAGTCGCGGCAGGCGTTCGTCCAGCACTACGGCACCGACGTGCTGGACGCCGCGCTGCTGCGGATGCCCACCGTCGGGTTCGTCGACGGGCGTGACCCGCTGTGGCGGTCGACGCTGGCGGCGATGGACGAGGAGCTGGTCACCGACAGCCTGGTCTACCGGTACGACCCCGATGCCTCCCCGGACGGGCTGCGGGGTTCGGAGGGGACCTTCTCGCTGTGCAGCTACGCCTACGTCGACGCGCTGACCCGGGCCGGCCGGGTCGACGACGCGCGGTCGGCCTTCGAGAAGATGCTCACCTACGGCAACCACGTGGGCCTCTTCTCCGAGGAGATCGCCCTCACGGGCGAGCAGATCGGCAACTTCCCGCAGGCGTTCACCCACCTGGCGCTCATCGACGCCGCGGTCACGCTCGACGCGGCGCTCGACAACCACGGCCCGGTGCCCGGGCTCAGGTGACCCTGCCGCGGCGGCGCTCACCCCCGGGGGATGAGGGGCAGCCGACCGCTGCGGCCGACGATGACGGTGACCCGACCTGGAGGTACGCCATGGCACTGGCCGCGACCGAGGACTACCCGCTCCTGGACGTCATGTGGTCCATGATCGTGTTCTTCGGGCTGCTGCTGTTCTTCTGGTTGCTCTTCGTGGTGTTCGACGACCTCTTCAAGCGTCGCGACATCGGCGGGTGGGGCAAGACCCTCTGGACGGTCGTCGTCATCCTGCTGCCCTACCTCGGGGTGTTTACCTACCTCATCGTCGAGGGCCGGGACATCGTCGGACGCCGCGCCCAGGAGGCGGCGGAGGCCCAGCAGCAGCTGGAGGACAGGATGCGACGGATCTCCGCCCAGGCCCCCGCCGGCGGCACCGGGGAGATCCAGCGCGGCAAGCAGCTGCTCGACGAGGGCACCATCACCGCTGACGAGTTCGACGCGATCAAGCGCCGGGCCCTGGTCTGACCCGGCCACCGGCCGTGGCCCTGCGCCGACCGCCCAGCACCCGGACCCTGGTCCCGTCCCCACGGGCGTCGGAGCCCGCCGGCACGCACGCCGCGTCGACCACCGTCGTGGACCGGGTCCGCGTGCCCGGCCTCGTCTCCAGCGCCTACGGGGCCGCGCTGCGCCTCCCGGTGGCCGGCCGCGTCCTCCGGCCGACGTCCTCGGTCGCCACCTGGGCGCTGCGCCGCGCGCGGACGACGGCCGCCGGGCTGGTCCGGGCGGAGGTCGGGGACCTGACCGAGCGGGCGGGGCGGCTGGCCGACCTGGTCCTGCCGCAGGTCGTCCGGGAGGTCCTCACCCGGATCGACGTGGTCGCCGTGGTGACCGAGTTCGTGGACCTCGACCGGATCGCCCAGCTCCTCGACGTCGACCCGGTGGTGGCACGGGTCGACGTCGACGCCGTCGTCGCCCGGGTCGACCTGGGCGCCGTCGTCTCCCGGCTGGACCTCGACGCGATCGTCGCGCAGGTCGACCTCGACGCCATCGTGTCCCGGGTCGACCTCGACGCTGTCGTCGACCGGCTGGACATCGACCGGATCGCCGCCGCCCTCGACCTCGACGCCGTCATCGACCGGCTCGACGTCGACCGGGCCGCCCGCCGCCTGGACCTCGACGAGGTCATCGAGCGCGTCGACGTCGACGCCGTCGTCGCCCGGGCCGACCTCGACGCCGTCGTCTCCCGGCTGGACATCGACGCGATCGTCGCGCAGGTCGACCTGGACGCGATCGTCGACCGGCTCGACATCGACCGCATCGCCGCCGCCCTCGACCTCGACGCCGTCATCGACCGGCTCGACGTCGACCGGGCCGCCGGCCGGCTGGACCTGGACCAGGTGATCGAGCGGCTGGACCTCATCGGGCTCGCCCGGTACGTCGCCGAGGGCATGGACCTCGGCCAGGTCATCCGGTCCTCCACCGAGACCATCTCCCAGCAGGTGGTCGACGACGTCCGCTCCTCGACGGCGGACGCCGACCGGGCGGTGGAACGGCTCGTCGACCGGTTGCTGCTGCGCCGCCAGCCCCGCCGCACCGCCCTGACCACTCCCCCGCCGGCGGACGACGATGGCCACCGCTGAGCGACCGCCCGGCACCCCGGCAGCCGAGCACCCCTGGCACTCCTCCGCCCAGCCGGCCCGGCCACCGCGGAGCCCGGTGGCGCCCGCCGGCGGACCCCGGCGGGCGGGGCTGGTCAGCCGCACCCTGGCCGCAGGGGTGGACATCGTCGTCGCCCTCGGGCTGCTGCTGGCCGGCTACCTGGGCACCGCGGGCGTCCTCTTCCTGGCGCAGACGACGTCCTTCCGCTTCCCGGTACCGGGGTCGGCGCTGCTGATCGCGCTCGGGCTGGCCGTGCTGGCCGGCTACCTGACGGTGACCTGGGCCCTCACCGGGCGCAGCTACGGCGACCAGCTCCTCGGGCTCCGGGTCACCGACCGGCGGGGCCGGCGCCCGCGCTGGTCCGTGGCGGCGGCCCGCGCCGTGCTGTCGGTCCTGCTGCCGCTGGGTGTGCTCTGGGTCGCGGTGAGCCGGCAGAACCGCTCGCTGCAGGACCTCCTGCTGCGCACGTCGGTGGTCTACGACTGGCCGGCGCACTGAGCTCCCCGGCAGGCGGGGCGGCGGACGGCTACACGTCCGCCTCGGCCACGATCCGGCCGGAGGCGATGGCGGCCACCAGCGCGGCGTGGTCGCGCTCGTTCTGGTCGGCGTAGGCGTCGGCGAACTCGCCGATGGCCACGTCGAACTCCGGGCCCTTGCCCAGGTAGGCGGCGATCGCGACCCGGTCGCCGGAGCGGGCGTGCGCGCGGGCCAGGGTCCACCCGCAGATCTCGCCGTAGGCCCGCATGCCCGCCGGCACCATCTGCTCCACCTCGGCCGAGCCCTTCCAGTCGCGCAGCTGCCGGATGTAGAAGTCCCGCGGCCGGCCGTCGAAGCCCGGGGACTGCACCCAGCCGAGGAAGATGTCGCTGGCCGCCTGCATCAGGCGCTGCCCGACCACGACCCGTTCCCCGCAGTTGGCGAACGCGCTGGTGCCGGCGTACTCCTCCAGCACCGAGGGTCCGGCCTCCTTCGCCTGGAGGAACAGCGGCGCGACGCCGTCCTCGAGCAGCAGGATCATCCACGACCGGGTGCCGACGCTGCCCACGCCGACGACCTTCCGGGCCATGTCGACCATCGTGTGCCGCTCCAGCAGCACGCGCCGCTCGGGCGGGAGGGTCTGGGCGTAGGTCCGCATCAGCGCCGCGAGCATCTGCTCGGTCGAGGCGACCTCGGCCGGGTCGGGGATCAGGTCCCGGAGCGGCACGATGAGCGGCGGGGCGGCCACCAGGCGCGCCTCCCCGTCCTCGATCCGGGCGAACCGGCTCAGCGCCCCGAGGTTGTCCTTGGTCCGCGCCTTGGCGCCGCCGCGGGCCAGGGCCTTCCGCTGGCGGGCGGCCAGCGAGACGTCGGCGACGGCGCCGACGGTGTCCAGGTCGGCGTGGGCGTACCAGACCTCCAGGGCGGTCATCCCGGCGAACGCCCGCATGGCCTTCCGGTACCGGGCGACCGCGGCCTCGACGATGCGCCGGCGGGTCCGCGCCGGGAAGTCCCGGGAGCGGCCGGCGATCTCCAGGCTGGCGGCCAGCCGCTTGACGTCCCACTCCCAGGGTCCGGGCAGGGTCTCGTCGAAGTCGTTGAGGTCGAAGACCAGGTTGCGCTCCGGTGAGGCGAACACCCCGAAGTTCGCCAGGTGGGCGTCCCCGCAGAGCTGGACCGGAAGGCCCGACCGGGGGGTGGGTGCCAGGTCGGCGGCCATGGGCAGCGCGGCACCGCGGTAGTAGGCGAAGGGCGAGGAGGCCATCCGGCCGTAGCGGATGGGCAGCAGCTCGGGGACCCGGGTCGTGCCCTGACCCTCGAGCAGCGAGACCGGGTCGCTGCGGTCGGCCGCCGGGCGGAAGCCGGCGTGGCTCTCCCGCGGCACCTCGCTGCGGGCGGCCTTCCCACGGGCCACCCGCTCGTCGCGGGTCTGGTGCGGCACCGCGCGCTCCACCGCCTCCAGCTGGCCCTCGACGGTCGGGGCCACGACGGCGGTGGGCGGCGTCGGCACGGCCGGGTCTGTCGCGCGCCGGGGTGCGGGGGCCACCGAGGCCCCGCCGGCCGGGCGCCGGGTCCGCTTGGTCGGGACGGCGCCGTTCCGGCTCGTGCCGCGGGTCGTGGACCGGCTCATCGGGGTGCTCCTCGGGTGGGGTCCGCCGCCGGGTGGGGGGCTGCCCGGCGAGGCGGCTGTGCGGGACGGACGTGCGAGCGTCCAGGCCACGCTCCCGCCCCCGGCGGCGGGCGGCGTCATGCGAACGGGGTGAACACCCGGGCCGGCCGTCCTCACGCCGGCAGGATGTTGATCACCCGGGACAGGACGACCACGAGCACGCTCAGCGAGATGGCCGACTGCAGCGCCATCAGGCCCTTGACCCGCAGCGTGAGCGGCACCGTGTCCGTCGGGCTCAGCGCGACGACGTTCGTGAACGCCACGTAGAGGTGGTCCCCGAAGTGCGGTCGCCAGTCCGGTGGCGCCACTCCCTGCGGGACCGTCTGCGGGAACTGGAAGTCGGGGTACGGCGGCTGCTGGGCGGCACGCCCCGCCGGACCACCACCGTCCACCTGCCAGTACAGCAGGGCGAAGGTGACCACGTTGGCGAGCAGCAGCAGCCCGGCCGCCACCAGCAGCCGCCCGGCGGTCAGCGCGACGCCGTCCACCGCGCCGTCGTCCAGGACCAGCAGCACCAGGCGGCCGGCGGCGAACGCGTTGGCCGCCGCCAGGAGCCCGAAGAGGCCGAGTGCCAGCGACCGGGCAGCGCGCGGCACGGGCCCGGGCCGGAGGGCGATGAGCAGCAGGACCAGCACCGCGACGCCCTCCACGAGCGGGACGAGCAGCGGTGGCCCCACACGGTTCCGGGCCGGGACGAGCACCTGCGGGAGGATGACGGCCGAGACGGCCACCAGGGGCCACGCGTAGCTCTCGCTCGAGCGGCCTCCCGGCCGGGGCGCCGGCCGGTCCGCAGGCGTCACCCCAGGTACGGCCGGGCGCCGACGTCCAGCGCCTGCTGGATCCAGGCGCGGGCCGGCGAGGCGATCACCAGCCCGCCGAGGTCCTCGGGTGCGAACCAGGCGGCCTCGCTCGTCTCGTACGCGTCCCCGTGGGGCGTGCCGTCGAGCGCGCGGGCCAGGAGGACCAGCGCGAACACCTGGCGGACCTCGCCGTCCGTGGCCTGGACCACGTAGCCGGGGTCGGTGAACATCCCGGCGAAGCCGGTGATGACCACCGGGACGCCGGCCTCCTCGGCCGTCTCCCGGACGGCGGCCTCGCAGGCGCTCTCACCGACGTCCACCCGGCCGCCGGGCAGCTCCCAGGCGCCGCTGTCGCACCGCCGCACGAGGAGCAGCCGGCCGTCGCGGCGGCGCGCCACGACGAACACCGAGGGGACGACGACGCTCGCCCGTGGCGCGTCGGGATCGTGGACGTAGACCTTCCGGCCGGCGGCGGTGCGGTTGATCGTCGTCATGGAGGTGCCCTGCTCTCGGGTACGGGTGCCCACAAGGTCCCTCCCGGCCGGTGGCCGGACCTCCCCCGCAGAGGGTGAACGGCAGCGCGGGCCCGCAGCTGACTGGCCCCCGTCGAGGCCGGCTCGGCCGCCGCACACCGCGCTCCGGTGGCCTCCCGGTTCCCCTGCCCGGGGTGAGCAGCCGCCGCCGCGCCCGCAGCACGCTCGACCCCATGGACTCCGCAGCCCTCGCCGGGCCGACCGCGGTCGGCACCGATCCCCTGCCCAGCTGGCGACCGGGCGCTGCCCGGGACGCCGTCGTCGCGTTCGTCGACCGCGTCCGCGGCGCGGACGGGACCGAGCCCGTCCCCGTTGAGGAGCGGGTGGCGGTGTTCGACAACGACGGCACCCTGTGGTGCGAGAAGCCGATGCCGGTCCAGCTCGACTTCGTCCTGCGGCGGCTGGTCGAGATGGTGCAGGCCGACCCCGCCCTCGGCGACCGGCAGCCGTGGAAGGCGGCACGTGACCGCGACGCCGGGTGGCTGGCCAGCACCGTCGCCGAGCACTACGCCGGGGACGACCGCAAGGCCGAGGTGCTGATGGCCGGCATCCTGGCCGGCTACGCCGGGATGACCGTCGAGGACTTCGAGCAGCGCTCGCGCGGCTTCCTCCGGACGGCCGGCCACCCCACGCTCGGGCGGCCGTACCTGGAGTGCACCTACCGGCCCATGGTCGAGCTGCTGGCGCACCTGGCGGCCTCCGGGTTCACCAGCTACATCGCCTCCGGCGGAGGCCGGGACTTCATCCGCCCGGTCAGCCAGGAGCTCTACGGCGTGCCCCCGGAGCGGGTGATCGGCAGCACCGCCACGCTGGCCTTCGCCGAGGACGGGGCCGGCGGCGCCCTCACGCACACCCCCGTGCCCGACCTCCTCGACGACGGCCTGCAGAAGCCGATCCGGATCTGGAGCCGGGTCGGCCGCCGGCCGCTGCTGGCCGCCGGGAACTCCGACGGCGACGGGGCCATGCTCGACTTCGCGCAGCGCCCCGGGCTGCCCAGCCTGCGGCTGCTCCTCGTCCACGACGACGCGGAGCGGGAGTTCAGCTACACCACCGGGGCCGAGGCAGCGCTCGCCCGCGCCGGCCGGGACGGCTGGACGCTGGTCAGCATGCGGGACGACTGGGCCACCGTCTTCTGAGCCCCCGCGCCGGGCCGCCCGGCACGGGGACGACCCGTGCCGGGCGGCCCACCGGGCTCACTCGCGGGACATCATCGCCACGGCCTCGCGCTCCAGGTCCACGTACGGCGTCCCGGAGACGTCGACGACCACCCGGTGCAGGGTGCCCCCGGTGAACCGCCAGGGCGCCTCGCCCGGGTAGTCGTCGGTGACCGGCTCACCGCTGTCCCGCCCGGCGGTGAGCCCCTCCCCGGCGAGGGAGAACATGCCCGGCTGGGTGCGGATCTGCCCCTCCCCGACCTTGCGGTCGCCGTGGAACAGCGACAGCGTCCCGTGCGCGGTGCCCGGCGGGTCCTCCCCGGCCTTCGCGAAGCTGGCGGACAGGATCAGGCCGTCGCCGACCGGCAGGTCCTCGGTCGCGTCGACCCGCTGCTCGGTCACGCCGACGAAGTTGTTCACGTAGTGCAGCCGGTTCCCCTTCACGTAGAGGGTGTGCCCGCCGAACCGGCTGCCGTGCGCGAACAGCACCCCCTGCGCGCCCGGGCTCGGGAGGTCGACCTCGGCCCCGATGCTGAAGTCCCGGTTGCGGACGTTGACCGCGATGAACTCCGGGACCTCCGCGCCGCCGGGCCGGTACACGTAGCGGTCGCGCGGCGGGATCAGCTGCGGCCGCGGCGTCAGGATGATCTCCAGCGCCGACCGGTCGTCGAGGGGGAAGGCGTGGCTGACGCCCGCCTCGTAGAACCAGAGCCCGATCAGCTCGGCCAGCCGCTCCGGTTCCTCGGCCGCGAGGTCGTGCAGCTCGGACCGGTCGGTCTCGACGTGGTAGAGCTCCCAGGTGTCCTGGGCGTAGCCGCCCCAGCCGCCGAGCGCCGGGTGGGTGGTGACCGCCTTCCACCCGTCGTGCCAGATGCCGCGGGTGCCCAGCATCGAGTAGAACTGCGTCGTCCGGGTCGAGGGTGCGTCCGGGGCGGTGAAGCTGGAGACCATGCTGACCCCCTGGATCGGGATCTGGGTCACCCCGCGCACGGTGTCGGGCTCGGCCAGCCCCAGGCACTCCAGCACGGTGGGCACGATGTCGATGGCGTGGTGGTACTGGTGGCGGAGCTCGCCCCGGGCGGGGATGCCGGCCGGCCAGGACACGATGCACGGGTCGCAGGTCCCGCCGTTGAACGAGTAGCGCTTCCACATCTTGAACGGCGTGTTGAACGCCATCGCCCAGCCGGTCGGGTAGTGGTTGTAGGTGTTCGGGCCGCCCAGCTCGTCGAGCATGGCCAGGTTGGCCGCCAGGTCGTCGGGGACCCCGTTGAAGAACTTGTTCTCGTTGACCGAGCCGTCCGGACCTCCCTCACCGCTGGCCCCGTTGTCGGACACCACGACGACGATCGTGTGCTCCAGCTGACCGATCGACTCGAGGTGGTCCAGCAGCCGGCCGATCTGGTGGTCGGCGTGGGACAGGAACCCGGCGTAGACCTCGGCCATCCGGGCGAACAACCGTCGCTCGTCGGCCGACAGGGTGTCCCACGGCTTGGTGTAGTCCAGCGGGGGGTAGGGCTCGCCCTTCGGCCCGGTCCGTGCCCCCGGGGTGCCGATCGGGTTGATCGGCGGCAGCTCGGTGCTGTCGGGCACGATGCCCAGCCGCTTCTGATTGGCCAGGATCTGCTCGCGGACCGCCTCGTAGCCCATGTCGAACCGGCCGCGGTACCGGTCCGCCCACTCGCGCGGCACCTGGTGCGGCGCGTGGGCCGCACCGAGCGCGTAGTAGAGGAACACCGGCCGCTCGGGGGCGATGGTCTTGACGTCGTCGATGAACTCGATCGCCTTGTCGGTCAGGTCGACGCTCAGGTGGTACCCGTCCTCGGGGCTCGCCGGGGCGTCGACCGGGTGGTTGTCGTGCACGAGGTCCGGGTACCACTGGTTGCTCTCCGCACCGAGGAAGCCGTAGAACCGCTCGAAGCCCCGCCCGAGCGGCCAGTTCCGCTTGGTGGCGGCCAGGTTCATCTCGTCCTGCGCGCACAGGTGCCACTTGCCGACCATGGCCGTGCTGACGCCGCGCTCGACCAGCACCTCGGGCAGGGTGGCGCACTCCGGCGGCACGTGCCCGTTGCCGTTCGGGAAGCCGGTCGCCGCCTCGGTGATGCAGGCCATCCCGTTGGTGGTGTGGTTGCGGCCGGTGAGCAGGCAGGAGCGGGTGGGCGAGCACAGGGCCGTGGTGTGCCACTGCGTGTACCGCAGCCCGGCGGCGGCGACCCGGTCGATGTTCGGGGTGTCGATCAGGCCCCCGTAGCAGCCCAGCGCCCCGAAGCCGACGTCGTCCAGCACGACATAGACCACGTTCGGGGTGTCCGGTGGGGCGACGGCCTGGGAGAACGGCGCCCAGTCCGGCGTCGAGTCACGGATGTCGAGGCCCACCACACCACGGAACGGTTCGGACATGACGTCTCCTCATCGGGGGTGCCCGCGCCAGCACGGGCGGTGGGCCGAGCCTGCTGAGCCGCCGCGGGCGGGACCTCACCTCGGCGAGGTGAAGGCGCTGCGCCCGTCGGGGCCGCGTCGTCCCGACCGGGGCGGCCGGGCCCGGACGTGCAGCACCTCCCCGGGCGGATCCAGGCTGCGGCGCCTGGTCCGCCCGGGGAGGTGCGGTGCGGTGCGGTGCGGTGCGGTGGAGCTCAGTCGACGTCCGCGAAGGCCTCCCGCAGCTTGGTCTCCTGCTCGTTCGTGAGGTTCGTCGAGACCAGCGTCGCGCCGGAGTTGCGGAACTCCTCGACCACCTTGTCGACGACCACGTTCGACGTCAGCACGAACAGCGCCGAGGTCCCCGGGGTGACCTGCGCGCGCACCTCGCGGATGAACTGGTCGTCGATCCCGACGTCCGACATCGACCCGGCCATCGCGCCCATGGCCGCACCGACGGCCATCCCGAGCAGCGGGATGAAGAAGATCAACCCGAAGAGCAGCCCCCAGAAGCTGCCACCGAGCGCGCCGGCCCCGGCCAGCTTGTGCAGCTGCTCCGTCTTCGGCTTCTTCTTGCCCTCCGGCCAGTAGACGTAGGCGCCGTCGTTGATCTGCAGCAGTTCCTCCTTCTGCATCCGCTCGAGCGCCGTGAGGGCGCCTTCTGCACCGCCCGCCGTGTCGAACTTCCACACCGTCAAGGTCGCCATGCCGTGCTCCTCAGGTCGTCGGACTCCCTGCCGGCTCCCGGCGGTCGCCGGACCGACGAGGACCACGGCCAGTCTCGGAACCGCGTCGTCGTCCGGGCATCACCCGATCCGGAGGATCGGCGCGGCCCCGCACGGCGGGCGGCGGCGGGCCGGCGGCGGGGCGGGCCGACGACCCGGTCGCCGGTCACCCCGACCGAGTGACGCCCGGCGCACCCGATGGGGAGACGGTGGACGCGATCCGGGCACCTGACCCGGTCGGCCCCTCCGAGGAGCACCGATGACCGATCTCGGCTCGTCCCGTCCCGCCGTGGACACGACCCGGCCCGCCTACGGCAACAGCCCGGACCCGACCCGGTGGACCGGGTGGGTCGTGTTCGCCGCCGTCATGATGATCATGCTCGGCACGTTCCAGGCCATCGAGGGCCTCGTCGCGATCTTCGACGACGGCTTCTACGGGGTCACCGAAGCAGGCCTGGTGGTCAACGTCGACTACAGCGTCTGGGGCTGGGTCCACCTGTTCCTGGGTGCCCTGGTCGCCATCGCCGGCGTCGGGGTGCTGACCGGCAACGTGGTCGCCCGTGCGGTCGGCGTCCTGCTGGCCGTGCTGAGCGCGGTGCTGAACCTGGCGTTCATCACCGCCTACCCCGTGTGGAGCACGATCATCATCGCCGTCGACGTGGTGGTCATCTACGCGCTCGTCGTGCACGGCCGGGAGCTGCACGACGCCAGGTGAGGTCCCCGTCGCGCGAGCACGGGCGGAGCGGCCCGGCCCCTCGAGGGGCCGGGCCGTTGCGCGTGACCGGTCCGCCGAGCGCACTCCCCCCGCGGGAGGGCAGCGCCGGTCAGTGCCCGGCGATGCGCCGGCGCACCTCGCGCTCGATCAGGATGGGCAGGAACTGGCGCACGGTCGCCGAGGCGAACCGGGTCCGCGCGTGCGCCAGGTGGGCCTGCAGGTCCCGCTCCCGGTGCGGGTCGCCCGCCGCCTCGGCCAGCAACCGCTGCTCCAGCTGCCGGATCCGCTCGTCGACGCTGTGCGCGCCGGCCAGGAGGTCCCGGCGGGCGGCGACCGGACCGCCGGGGCGCGGGACGCCCTCGGCTCCCTCGTCCCGCGGGAGCACGGTGGTCGGCGGGACCTCGGTCGGGACCACCAGCGGGGTGCGGGCGGGGGCCGCACCGGCCGGGCCACCCCCCGAGGACGACCCGGCCGGTGGCGCGGACCAGCGGGACGCGGTCACGCCGTCCCCGGTGACGGTCACCGGGCCGGCGGGCGCTGTCCGGCCACCGGCCCGGCGCCCCCGGCGTCGGTGGGGCCGAGCCCCCACTCGCTGCCCAGCGTGCCCTCGGCCGCGGCCCGGCCGCTGCGGCCGCCCCCGGCACCCCGCAGGACGTACGCCGCGCCCACCGCGAGCAGCGCACCGGCGACCGGTCCGAGCAGGTAGGCCCACCAGGACGTCCAGTCCCCGAGGACCAGCGCCGGGCCGAGCGACCGGCCGGGGTTCATCGAGGCCCCGCTCACCGGTGAGCCCCACAACCCCGCGAGGGCGATGTAGCTGCCGACCCCGATCGCGGCGATGGGTCCGAGCTGCTGCGCTCCGGAGGACACCCCCAGGATCGTGCTCACCAGCCCGGCCGTCAGGACGATCTCCCAGACCATGGCCGTGGACGTCGAGATCCCGGGGCCGGGCAGGGTGAGGCCCGCGCTCCCCTGGTCCCCCAGCAGGGCGAGCAGCAGCAGCGTGGCCAGGACGGCCCCCACCAGCTGCGCGACCACGTAGGCCGGCACCCGCTTCCAGGGGAAGTCACCGCGCAGCGCGAACGCGATGCTCACCGCCGGGTTGAGGTGGGCGCCGGAGACCGCGCCCATGAACAGGATGATCGCGGCGACCATCAGCGCCGGGGCCACCACGAGCGCGCCGTAGGGCACAGCGGAGCCGCCGAACCGCGCGTTGACCATGCCCCCGCCCACGGCCACGAGGACGAGGAAGAAGGTCCCGAGCAGCTCGGAGAACAACCGCCGTCCCTCGTACCGCCGGTCCCAGAAGTCGAACTGGGCGAGCATCGAGTCCGGCGTGCCGAGCGTGCGCGGCAGCTGCCTGCGGTCCTGGCCCGCCTGGGCGGGTGCCTCTCCCTCGTCGCGCACGGGCCACCTCCGGTCGGCGTTCGGAGGGGCGACCGTGCCACCCGGCGGGAGCCGCCGACCCCACCCGGGAGGGATGACCGCCCGGAGGTGGTGCCGCGGGCCCCGTCCGCGCGGCCGTCCCCGCCCTCCCCCCGGCGGAGGACCACCCCGCCGTGGTGGTCGGGAGCCGGACAACGGCGCGGGAACGGCGCCGCTCACCCGCAGCGGGTGACGCGGTCCCGGCCCTCGACCGGGCACGGTTGCCGGGTGGCGGATGACACCGTCCGACCGGCGCGTGCCGATCCGCGGTGGCTCCGACCCCGGCCTGGGGACGCCGCCACCACTCCGAGAGGAGGAGTGATGACCTCGGTTCCTCGAGCGAAGACGTCGGTCCCCTGCCTGCCCCCGGTGTTCCTGCCCCGGCCGCACCTCCTGACCGCCCTCGACCGGGGTGACGACAGCGCGGTCACGCTGGTCTGCGCGCCGCCCGGCCACGGCAAGACGCTGCTGCTGGCCGACTGGGTCCGCTGCGACGGCGTCCCCGTCGCGTGGGTGGCCCTCGACGAGGACGACGACGACCCCCGCCGGCTCTGGACGTCGGTGCTCGCGGCGCTCGCGGCCTGCCCTGCCGTGCCGCCGTCCAGCCCGTTGCGCAGCCTGGTGGTGCCCCGCACGACCGTCGGCATCGACTTCCTCACCGAGCTGTTCCAGGCGCTGGACGCCGTGCCGACCCGGATCCGGCTGGTCCTCGACGACGCGCACCACCTCCGCAGCCCGGCCACCCTGCACGGCGTGGAGGCGTTGCTGCGCCACCAGCTGGGGAGCGTGCGCCTGGTGCTCGGCAGCCGCGCCGACCCGGCCCTCCCCCTCGCCCGGCTGCGGATGGAGGGCCGGCTCTGCGAGCTGCGCACCGGGCAGCTGGCCTTCTCGGCGGAGGAGACCGGCTCCCTCGCCGACCGCTGCGGGCTCCGGCTGACGTCCCGGCAGAGCGCGCTGCTGCACGAGCGCACGGAGGGCTGGGTGGCCGGGATCCGGCTGGCCGCCCTCGCGCTGCGGCAGCACCCCGACGCGGACGACTTCCTGGCGGCGTTCTCCGGCGACGACCGGTCGGTCGCCGACTACCTGTCCGACGAGGTCTTCTCGGCCATCTCCGCGGACGAGGGAGACCTCCTCCGGCGGGTGAGCATCAGCGACCCCATGCCGGTGCTGCTCGCCGTCGAGCTCACCGGTCGGGTCGACGCCGGGGACGTGCTGGCGGGCCTGGAGCACACCACGGGGCTGGTGACCGCCGCCGGGCCGCACCGGACGGAGTTCCGGGTGCAGGAGCTGATGCGCTCCTACCTGACCGCTGAGCTGCAGCGCGACGGTCCGGTCGTGGTGGCCGAGCTGCACCGGAGGGCCGCCGAGTGGTGGTCGGCGGCGGGTGCGCCGCTGCGTGCCCTCCGCCACGCGGCGCAGAGCGGGAGCGAGAAGCTCACGATCGGCCTGCTGCACCAGTGGGCGGCGGTGCTCGTCGCCGCGGGCCAGCACGGCGAACTGCGCAGGCTCCTGGCCGCACTGGAGCCGCGGCAGCCGGAGCCGGACCCCTGGCTCCCGCTCATCACCGCCCAGGTCCACATCGGGGAGGGCGACTGGACGGCCGCGCAGGCCGACGTCCGGCGCGCTGCGGTCGCCCCCGGCCCCGAGGACCCCCTGCTGGCGCGCTTCCGGAGCGCCACCTCGGGGCTGGCCGGGCTCGGCTGCCCCGCGGCCGAGGACGTGCCCGGGACGGACGGCTCCGCCCTCGCCGCGCTGGAGTCGCTCGGCCGGGGCGCGGCGGGGCTCTTCGCGGCCGGCGCCCTCGCGCCGGACCGGTTCGCTGCCGTCCTGGGGCAGCTGGAGGCGGCTCTGGCCGTCGCCCGCGACCAGCAGCTCGGTCTGCTCGAGGTCGAGTCGCAGGCGCTCATCGCGGCAGCCGCCGTCACCGGCGGTGACCACTCCCGCGCCCAGCGGGCTGCCCGCGCCGCGGTCGCCGCGGCCACGGCGCACGGCTGGCTCGACTCGCCGTGGGTGGTCAGCGCCCGTGCCGTGCAGGCCCACGCGAGCCTCGCCCAGGCGGCCCCGGAGCGTGCCCTGGCGGCCGCCGGCGAGGGCCTGGCGGCCATGCAGGAGACGCCGCAGCCGGCCCTCCGGTTCGCGCTCCGCGCGGCCCGGGGCGGGGCGCTGTGCGACCTCGGTGACCGGACGGCGGGCCTGCTGGAGCTGCAGCAGGCCGAGGCCGAGCTCGGTGGGGCGCACCTCCCCGCCCCGCTGGCCGCGTCGGCCGCACTGCTGGAGCACCGGGCGGCGCTGCTGCTCGACCTGCCCACCGCCGCGGCCTCGGTGCTGAGCCGGCTGGCCGCACGGGGCGATGCGGCCGCCGAGGTGCTGCTCATGCGGTCGTGGGCCGAGGCGGCCTCCGGGTCCCCGCGCTCGGCCCGGGCCGCGGTGGCCCCGCTGCTGCAGGGACGTGTGCCGGCGGTGCTGCGCTCGACGACGGTCGAGGCGTGGCTGGTGGACGCGTGGGGAGCCCAGCGGACGGGCGACCGGCCGGCCGGCCGGTCCGCGCTGCAGGCGGCGCTCGACCTGGCCGAGCCGATGGACCTGGTCCGTCCCTTCGCCATCGCCGGCCCGGGACTGCGGGCGCTGCTGGTCGACCAGCTCGGCGGCGTCCGGGACCGGTCCGCCTTCACGTTCCGCTGCCTTGCGTCCGAGCGGCGGGCACGCGAGCCCCTGCCGGCCTCGCTCAGCGCGCGGGAGCGGGACGTCCTCGCCGAGCTGGCCTCGCTGAGCAACCTGAGCGAGATCGCCGACGACCTCGACGTGTCCGTGAACACGGTCAAGAGCCACGTCCGGGCGATCTACGGCAAGCTGGGCGTGAGCACGCGCCGCGAGGCGGTCCTCACGGCGTGGGAGCACGAGGTGCCGCGGTGACCTCACCGGGCGGGAGCCCTCCCCCTGCGTCCACCGCCGCCGCCGCACCGCCGCCCCCAGCCCCGGTCGACCCGCCCGGCCCGGCGTCGTGGTCGGTGCCGCACCCGCGGGCGGGCACGGAGGACCCGGCAGCCGGCGCGGTCCCGCCGGGCCTGCTGCGCGTGCACGCCAGCAAGACCACCGTCCCCGAGCTGCCCGCCGAGTTCACCGCCCGGCCGGCGCTGCGGCTGCGGCTCGACTCCGCCGGCCCGGGCCAGATCGTCGTGGTCAGCGCGCCCGCGGGTTCGGGGAAGACCCTCCTGCTCGCGGACTGGGTGCGCGACCCGGCCGGACCCGAGACGGCCTGGGTCACCGTCGATGCCGACGACAACGACCCGCGGAGGTTGTGGTCGGCCGTGCTGACGGCGCTGCACGCGCTGCCCTGCCTCTCCCGGGACGGTCGGCCCGGAGGGGCCCGGGACGTCGTCCCGCCGACCGACGGCGACCTCGTGGACGCGGTCGTCGCGGTGCTGGAGACCTGCGACCCACCGGTCCGGCTCGTCCTCGACGACGTGCAGGAGCTGACCGGCCAGGACGTCCTGCGCGACCTCAACCGGCTGGTCCGGCGGTTCCCGGCGGGCCAGCGCCTCGTGCTCGCCAGCCGGTCCGACCCGCCCACCTCCATCCCGCGGCTCCGGCTCGAGGGCCGCGTCCACGAGGTGCGGGCGGACGCGCTGGCCTTCACCGTCGCCGACACCGGCAGGCTCCTGTCGACCGCCGGCCTGGACCTCCTCCCCGACCAGGTGGCCGCCCTGCACGCCCGCACCGAGGGGTGGGTGGCCGGGCTCCGGCTCGCCGCGCTGGCGCTGCGCCGGACCGACGACGTCGCGGCCTTCCTCGCCAGCTTCTCCGGCGACGAGCGCTCGATCGCGGAGTACCTGACCGGGGAGGTCCTCGGCGGCCTGGGGGCGGAGAAGCGGGACCTCCTCCGGCTGGTGAGCGTCTGCTCGAACCTGGCCGCCGAGCTGGCCGCCGTGCTCACCGGGCACGCCGACGCCGACCGGGTGCTCGACCAGCTGCACCACGAGACGGCACTCGTCGAGCGCACCTCCCCCGGCCACTACCGGATCCACCCGCTGCTCCGGTCCTACCTCGTGGCCGACCTCGTCCGGCACCGGCCGGAGGGCTACCGGAACGCCGAGGCAACCGCTGCGGGCTGGTGGTCCGCGCAGGTCGAGCCGGTGCACGCCCTGCGGCACGCCGGGCGCGCCGGGGACCCCGGGCTGCTGACCGCCCTGCTGCACCGCTGGGGGGTGACCCTGCTGGTACGCGGCGAGCTCGGCCCCTTGCAGCGGGCCCTCGCGGCCGCGGGCCCCGGCCCGCGCAGCACCGACCCGCGGTTGGCGTTGCTGGCCGCGGTCGCCCACCTGGACGGCGGGGACCTGCCCGCCGCCCTCGCCGAGCTGACCAACGCCCGGCGGAGCTGGCCGCCGTCCCCGGAGGCCGACCTCTCCGCCCTCCGGGCCGGCGCCGAGCTGCTGGCCACCAGCCGCGGCCTGCCCGGCTGGGACCACGACGCACCGGTCGACCACGACCGGCTGCCCGCCGAGCTGGTCGCCCTGCTGCACCTCAGCCGGGGCGTGGCGCTGCTCTGCGACCCCGGCGGGGTGGACGTCGAGCCGGCCCGGGACGAGCTGGCCCGGGCGGTCCGGCTGGCCCACGAGGGCCACCTCGGCTACCTGGAGGTGCAGGGCCTGTGGGCGCTCAGCTCACTCGCCACCGCCTCCGGGGACCAGGGCGGGGCGATCGCGACGGCCGAGCAGGCGGTGGCCGCGGCCACCCGCCACGGCCGGCACCCGTCGGCCTGGACCGCGGGGCCGACCGCGTTCCTCGCCCAGGCCGACCTGCTGCGCGGCGAGCCCGCCGTCGCCGCGGCCCGGGCCGCGGAGGTGCTGGTGCTGGGCGAGGGTGTCCCCCCCGAGGCGGCCTGGACCCTGCACTCCGTGCACGGGGCCGCCCGGGCCGACCAGGGCGACCAGGCCGGCGGGCTGGCGGAGCTGCGCGCGGCCCGGGTCGAGTTCGCGGACCACCCGGCCACCCCGGGCATGGTCGCCTCCCTCGCGCTGCTCGAGCACCAGGTGGCGCTGGAGAACGGCAACCTCGCCGCTGCCTCCGAGGTCGCGCGGTGGCTGGAGGCGCGCGTCGGGACCACGGGCGAGCTGCTGCTGCTCAAGGCGCGCACCGAGGCGGCGCGGGGTCGCCACGACGCGGTCCGGGTCACGCTGGCGCCCCTGGGCTCGCCCCGCCCGCCGGTCCTCCTCCCGTCGACCCGGGTCGAGGCGCACCTGCTCGAGGCGGAGGCTGCGCTGCACGCCGGGGAGCGGGCGGCGGCGCGGGCCGCGCTCGGGACGGCCCTCGGCGAGGCGGAGGCGATCGGCGGGGTCAGGCCGCTCGCGCTCGCCGGGCCGCTGACCCAGGAGCTGCTGGACGCGTGGCTGTCCCACGACCGGGGCCGCTTCGCCGCCGCCGTCGCAGCGGCCCGCGCCGTGGTGGTGCAGCAGCCCACGGTGCTGTTGAGCGAACGGGAGCTGGAGGTCCTCGCGCTGCTCCCCTCCCTGCTGAGCGCCCGGGAGATCGCCGACGAGTTCACCGTCTCGGTGAACACCGTGAAGAGCCACATCCGGTCGATCTACGCGAAGCTGGGTGTCTCCTCGCGCCGGGACGCGGTCGCCGCGGCACGCGACCGCGGGGTGCTCCGGTGAGCGGTGCCCGTCACCCGAGGTGCGGAGCCTCCTCCTGGGCCAGGGCCTCCACGATCCACCGCCGCTCGTAGGGCTCCACCACGAGCCCGGGGAGGTCGGCCAGGGGCACCCAGGCGGCCCGGCTCGTCACGCGTCCGTCGCCTCGGGGGACGCCGCCGAGGGAGCGCGCCCGGAACAGCACCGCGAACTGCTGGCAGACCACCCCGTCGGCGTCCCGCAGGAGCACGCGGGGATCGGTGAACAGGCCCACGACACCGGTCACCAGCACCGGCATGCCCGCTCGTTCGGCGGTCCCCCGCACGGCGGCCTCGACGGCGGTCTCGCCGATCGAGACCCGGCGCCCCGGCATCTCCCAGACCCCGCTGTCGCAGCGCTGGACGAGCAGCAGCCGACCTCCCCACCCCCGCACCGCGACGAAGACGGCGGGTGCGACGGTGGTCGCCACCCCGGTCGGGGGCTGGGGGGTGGGCACCGGTCGCGGCCGGTCGACCCGCTCGATCGTCGTCATGACCGTGCCCCCGTCCCGGGCGTCCTGAGCTGCTGCCGCCACGGTCCCGCCCCCGCGCGGTGGTGGGGTCCTCCCCACCGGGTGACCGCGGGAGCCGGTGGGACGCCCGGCTCACCTGGCCGGCAGCCCGTGCCCCGGCCGGCCCCGGAACACCTGACCTCAGTGCCCGGGAGGAGGGTCCGCCGCCGTCCCACCCGTGGCGGACGGGGGCACCGTCGCCCGCTCCGGCGGGCCCGGGGACGGGACCGTCGCGAGCGGCTCGACGCCCAGCCGCCGCCGGAGACGCCGGGCCCACGGTTCCTGCGCCCGGTCCAGCTCACCGGCGGCCACCGTGGTGGCGACGAGGAGGAGCGCGATGACGAGCAGCCACCCGATGAGCGCGAGCGTGATCCCGAACAGCCCGTACCGGCGGCTGTAGGACTCGATCATCCGCGGCATGGTGAGGGTCGACACGACGCCGTAGACGCCGGTGCCCACGGCCATCAGCACCCCCACCGGCAGCAGCCTCCGCCAGCCGACCCGCCGGTCCAGCAGCAGCCACGGCAGCGTCACCCAGAGGAGGAGACCGGCACCGGCGGAGGCGAGGGGCACGAGCACCCGGTCGGCCGGCAGCTCCCCGACGAGCGACCGGGTCAGGTACACCGCGCCGAGGCCCAGCACGAGGACGGCCAGCCCGAGCCCGGTGTCCACGTGGGCACGGACGCTGCGCACCGGCGGCAGGCGCCAGGCGAGCTGGTACATCGCCTGCAGCCGGCGGGTCAGCGACAGGACCGAGACGACCAGCAGGAGGGCGCTCAGCGCGCCGGTGCTGCTGTCGGCCGGCTGGGCGAAGAGCCGGTCGACCGCGCTGGCCGCGTCCCCCTCCAGCCGGAACCGGCGGACCAGCCCGGCGCCGATGACGTCGGTGCTGCCGGACGTCGACGCCGCGGCCACCAGGATCAGCAGCGGGATGAGCGCGGTGAACGCCTGCGAGGACACCACGACGGCCCGGTCGAGACCGCGGAGGTCGAGGAACGTGCGGAGGCACCGGCCGGGGAAGGTCCTCTCCAGCCGGCCGGCCGACGCGCGGAGCTGCTGCACCGTCAGCGTCCCGCTCCTCCCTCGTCCGGGGCCCGGACTGCGCCCCCGGACCGACCCTCGACGCCGCGGGCCGGTCCCGGCACCCTCTCCGGGCGCCCTGAGCACGGCATCCCCCGGGCCGGGTGACCCGTGCGGGGTCACCCGTCGCGGAGGATGACGGCGTCCCCGATCTGCGGCAGGGTGGATCCGTGAGCGGACAGCGGAAGCGGCGCGGGTGAGGCGGCGGGCCGCGTCCGACGCCCAACCGCCCCCGGCCACCAGCGGGCCGTTCGGCCACTCCCCGGCCGTCCGCAGCGCCGAGTCCCGGGGCGAGACCATCGACCAGGTCCTGGACCGCAACCTCAACGAACTCCTGCAGGAGCTGCGGGTCGCCTTCACCGGGGTGCAGATCCTCTTCGGCTTCCTGCTCAGCCTGAGCTTCACCCAGCGGTTCCAGGAGCTGGACGACTTCGGCCTGACCGTCTACACGGTGACGCTGCTGACCACGGCCCTGGCGACCGTCCTGCTGATCGCCCCGGTGTCGTTCCACCGCCTGGTGTTCCGACGGCGGCAGAAGGCCGCGCTCGTCCTCGTCGGCGACCGGTTCCTGATCATCGGCCTCGGGCTCCTGGCCCCGGCCATCTGCGGCGCGCTGCTGCTGATCCTCGACGTCGCCCTCGGTCGCTGGCAGGCAGTGCTGGGCAGCTCGCTGACCGCGCTGACCGGCCTGCTGACCTGGTACGCGCTCCCGCTGGCCGTGCGCCGCAACGGCCCAGGGGTGGCACCGGAGGACTGACCGCCCCGGTCCGGCGCCCACCCGTGCGGGGTGGTGCCGGCGTCCCGGCCGCCGCCCTAGCGTCCCGCTCCCGGTCGACCGACCGGCAGCGCACCGAGGAGGCACCCGTGGACGCCAACGCCCCCATCTCGCTGGTCGTCGCCGCCTACCCCGACCTCGACGACGCGGGGCGCGACTCGGCCGCGGTCTGGGCGGCCCGGGAGGAGGGCGACTTCCACCACACGTCGGTGGCGCTGCTGGACCGCGACCGGGGCGACGACCTCCAGGTCGCGCAGACCGACAGCACCGCCAAGCACCTGGTGTGGGGCGGCGCGCTGATGGGTGGGGCGGTCTTCGTGCTGGACCCGCCGACCGGCGCGAAGCTGCTCACCCGCACCGGCCTGACCGGGGCCGGCGCCATCGTGGCGCACGTCCAGCGGAACGCGCGCCCCTCGGCCCTCGCGGACGCCGCGGCGCTGCTGGCCGCGAGCCCGACGAGCCTGGTGGTCGTCGCGGTGAACCGGCGGGCCGCGGCGGTGACCGCGCTGCTGGGCCGGGCCGCGATGACCGCGACGGTGGACCTGGTGTGGGGCGACCTGGAGGAGGAGCTCTGCCGGGACCTCGTCCGGCCGCGGTCCGACGCGCTGCTGCCGGCCAGCTGACCGGCAGCGGCAGCCGGCGCCGGCCGGTCGGCGGGAACCGTCCTGCGGGGGTGAGGCCCCGCCCGGGCCGCTGGAGCAGGCTCGCCGGACCGGACCCGGCCACGGAGGTGCCCCATGGAGTCCTCGCCCGCCCGGCGGTGGTGGGCCCGGGCAGCACTCGTGCTGGTCGTGCTCTCCGGCGCCGTCCTGCTCGTGTTCGCCGAGCGGCGCGGCCTCTGGCTGCTGCTGCTGACCGCCGCGGCGGCGGTCGTGGTGGTCGCCGCCGCCTTCTGGTTCCTCCAGCAGCGGGGGGTGCTCCGCTGGGTCGCGCTGGCCGTCGTCGTCGGCGTGCCGCTGGCCGTGCTCGTGCTCTTCGTCGCGCAACGGCTGCTGTGGGTGGCCCTGCTCGCCCTGGCGCTGTGGGCGGTGGCGGTCCTCGCCGGCCGGGCCGCGCTGCGCCCCGACCACGCCGCCTGGTCGCTCCCGGTCGTCGACGCCCCGGACGCCCTGCGCCCCTTCGTCGTGATGAACCCGCGCTCGGGCGGCGGCAAGGTCACCCGGTTCGGCCTGCAGCAACGGGCCGAGCACCTCGGCGCGGAGGTCGCCCTCATCGACCGGCCGGGCACCGACGTGCAGCAGCTCGCCCGCGACGCCCTCGCCCGCGGCGCGGACCTGCTCGGCGTGGCGGGCGGGGACGGCACCCAGGCGCTGGTCGCGCAGGTGGCCGCCGAGCACGACGTGCCCTTCCTGGTGATCAGCGCGGGCACCCGCAACCACTTCGCCCTGGACCTCGGGCTGGACCGGGAGGACCCGACGGGGTGCCTCGCGGCGCTCCGCGACGGGGTGGAGGCGCGCATCGACCTCGGAGAGATCAACGGCCGGCCCTTCGTGAACAACGCGTCCTTCGGTGCCTACGCCGAGATCGTCGACGACCCCGCCTACCGCGAGGAGAAGCGCGGCACCGCGCTGGACGCGCTGCCCGACCTGCTCAGCGGCCGGCGCGGCGCCCACCTGACCGGGGACGTCGACGGCCTCGTCGTCGACGGGGCGCAGGCGCTGCTGGTCAGCAACAACCCCTACGAGGCCACCGACCTGGCCGGCATGGGGCGGCGGGCCCGGCTCGACCGCGGGGTGCTCGGGGTGGTCGCCGTCCGGGTCGGCAGCGTGCGGCAGGCCCCTTTTAGTGCTGCGCGGGGCCCACCGCCGCGGCGTGCTGATGGCCCAGGGCCGCGAGGTCGTCGTCCGCGCGGACACCCCGACCGTGCCGGTCGGCGTCGACGGGGAGTCCGTGCACCTGTCCGCCCCGGTGCGCTGCACCGTCCGCCCCGGCGCCCTGCGGGTCCGGCTGCCCCGGGAGCGGCCCGGCGTCCGGCCGCCCGCTGCGCGGCTGGACTGGGCCTCGCTCTGGGCGCTGGCGCTCGGGCGCCCGCTGACCTCCCACCGCGACGGCGGCGAGGTCGCCGGCCGCCCGCCGGTGCCGCCGGAGGCCGGGGTGCACCCCCGTCCGCGTCGCAGCCCGGAGCAGGGCGCGGCGGACGGCGCTCCCCGGCCCGCCGGACCGGCCGGCCGGACACCGCGCGGCCACCGCCGCTGAGCGGAGCCGCCACCCCCGGCGCCGCGCAGCTGCCGGTGGTCGTCAGCTGCCGTCCTCCCGGGTCCCCGGAGGTGCGACGGTGTCCGGGCCTGCCGCCGTCCGGTCCTCCGGGCTGAGCCGGGGCACCGGTGGGGTGCCCGGGTCGTGCGGCGGCGGCAGGGCCCCGGTCGGGTCGGGGACGACCCACCGGGCGTCGGTGCGCGCCCGGAACGCCTCGACGGCGGTGCCGACGGTCGGGAAGAAGTGGTCCGCGGAGATGGCGTCGGTGAGCCCGTACCGCTCGAGCTTGGCGCGGACCGGGTCCTTGAGCTCGGCGAACACCAGCGACTGCCCCCGTTCGTCGAGCAGGTGGTCCAGCGCGTGCAGGACGTCGGCGGCCGTGGTGTCCACGTCGGTGATCGGCTCGGCGGCGACCACGATCCACTCCGGCGGCGGGTCCGACCGGGCCAGCCGGATGACCTCGTCGCGGAACGTCTTGGCGTTGGCGAAGATCAGCGGGGCGTCGAACCGGTACAGCACCAGGCCCGGGAGCCGGCTCGCGCCGGGGTACGAGCGGAGGTCGTGGTAGCCGGCCAGGCCGTCGACCCGGCCGAGCGAGGTCTGGTAGGGCCACCAGGTGCGGCGGAACACGTCCAGGACGGACAACCCGACCGCGATGCCGATGCCGGGCAGCACGCCCAGCAGGGCGACGCCGGCGAAGGCGGCGATCGACAGGCCGAAGTCCACCCTGCGCTGCCGCCAGAGCCGTGCGGTGGCCGGGACGTCGGCCAGCGACACCGCCGCGGTGATGACCACCGCCGCCAGCGCCGCCTGCGGCAGGTCCCGGAACAGCCCCGGCACCAGCACGATCATCGCCACGATGAGCAGCGCACCCACCACGCCGGTCAGCTGCGTCCGCGAGCCCGCGCGCTCGGCGACCGCGGTGCGGGAGGCGCTGGTGCTCACCGGGAACCCCTGGAAGAACCCGGCAGCGAGGTTCGCGGCGCCGATGCCCACCATCTCCTGGCTGCCGTGCACGTCCTGGCCGCTGCGCTGGGCGAACGACGACGCGGTCGAGATGGTGTCCGCCAGCGAGACCAGCGCGATCGCCGCGGCCCCGGCGGCCAGCGGTGCGAGGTCGGACCACCCGACGGTCGGCACGGTCAGCGGCGGGAAGCCCTGGGGCAGCACCCCGACCAGGCTCACCCCGTGCTCGGCCAGGTCCAGGGCGCTCGACGCGACGATGGCCAGCACCACCATCACCAGCACGGCCGGCAGCTTCGGCGTCCACCGCTGGAGGGCGAGCACGAGCACGATCCCGCCCACCCCGACGGCGGCCGCGGCCGGTACGACCGCGCCGTCGGCCACCCCCTCGACCACACCGACGACCTCACCGACCAGGCCGTCGGCGTCCACCGAGAAGCCGAGCAGCTTGGGCAGCTGACCGACGAGGATGGTCACCGCGAGGCCGTTCATGTAGCCGGTCATCGTCGGCTGCGAGAGCAGGTCGGCGATGAAGCCCAGCTTCCCGAGGCCCGCCACCACCATGATCGCGCCGACCATCAGCGCCAGCACCGACGCCAGCGCGACCGCCCGCTCCGGGTCCCCGTCGGCGACGAGCAGCGGCAGCGTCGTCGCCGCGATCATCGGCCCGAGCGCGGAGTCCGGGCCGAGGACCAGGATCCGCGACGGACCGAACAGCGCGTAGCCGAGCAGGCACATGATCGAGGTGTACAGACCGGTGATCGGTGGCAGACCGGCCAGCTCGGCGTAGGCCATCCCCTGCGGCACCAGCAGGGTGGTCAGGACGACGCCGGCGCCGATGTCCCGGGGCAGCCACGCCCGGCGGTAGGCCCGCACCCACTGCAGTCCGGGCGGGACGAGCGACATGACACCCCCTCGTGGCGTCGGGCGAGGAGACGCCGGGTCCGCTGCGCCGGCCGGCCCGTGGTCGGCCGGGCCGCGCCGGCGACCGGGGTGCCTGGTCCTCCTGCGGCACCGTGCCGCCGGCCCCGGGTCGGCGCATCACCCCGCGGTGACGAGCGGCAGCGGACCGGTGCCCCGGTTCACCCGCTGCGGGCGAGGTGCGCCGGCGCTCCCTCCGGCAGCCTGGCGCACGTCCGCACAGCGACGGAGGGACCAGGATGCTCCGATCGACGGGGCGGCACCGCCCGAGGACCCGGGTCGGAGCGCCGCTGCTCCGTTGCCGCGACGTGGCGGTCACCTGCCCCGTGGGCCCGGGGGGCCGTCCCACCGGTGCGGAGCCGGTACCGCGCCTGCTGACCGACCCCGTGGACGCCTCCGGACCGCGGACGTCGCAGGTCACCGTCGGCCGGCAGCTGGTGGCCGGGCGCGCCGCGGAGATCCACTCGGTCGTGGACGAGGCGCTGCGGACGGACCCCGCCGTGCTCCGGCTGCGCCTGCACGAGGTGGAGCTCTTCGACGCCGCCGGGGTGGGCCTGCTGCTGCGGCTGCAGGCCCAGGCGCGCCGGCAGGGCACCGACCTGGTCTGCAGCGGGCCGCCCCGCCGGCTGGTCGCCGTGCTGCACCGGACCGGGGCCGTGCACCTGCTCACCGTGGTGGCCTGACCCGGGGACCGGCGCCACGGCCCACCGCGAGCTCTCGTGCACAGGAGGAACGCAATGCCGACGTCCCCTGCCCTGCTGACCCCCCGGCGGCTCGGTGAGCTGCGCGAGGTGCCCGGCGGCGAGTTCGTGATGGGCTCGGACGAGCACTACCCCGAGGAGCGGCCGGCCCACGTCGTCGCCGTCCCGGCGTTCGCGCTGGAGACCCACCCGGTGACCAACGCCGAGTTCCGCCGGTTCGTGACCGCGACCGGGCACCTCACCGTCGCCGAGACCCCGCTGGCGCCCGCCGACTTCCCCGACCTCGAGCCCGACCAGCTGGTGCCGGGCTCCCTCGTCTTCACCCCACCCCCCGGCCCGGTGCCGCTGGACGACTGGCAGCGGTGGTGGCGGTGGGTGCCCGGCGCGGACTGGCGGCACCCGGGTGGTCCGGGCAGCACGCTGGACGGTCTGGAGCGGCACCCCGTCGTGCACGTCGGGTGGGAGGACGCCCTCGCCTACGCGGCCTGGGCGGGCCGGCGGCTGCCCACCGAGGCCGAGTGGGAGCGCGCCGCCCGCGGCGGGGCGCCGCCCACGGTCTACGCCTGGGGGGTCGAGGCCCGGCCGCGCGGCCGGGCCATGGCCAACACCTGGGAGGGGCGCTTCCCCTGGGAGAACACCTCGCCCGCCGGCCGGACCCGCACCTCCCCGGTCGGGGTGTACCCGGCCAACGGCTACGGCCTGGTCGACATGATCGGCAACGTCTGGGAGTGGACGAGCTCACCGTGGACCGAGGACCACGGCGCGGACCCGGAGTCCGACCAGGTCGCGCACGCCTGCTGCGGCGGCGGTCCCCCGGCGGTCAGCGAGACCGACCGGCGGGTGATGAAGGGCGGCTCGCACCTGTGCGCGCCCACCTACTGCCACCGGTACCGCCCGCCGGCGCGGCAGGGGCACGACGTGCGCAGCAGCACCAGCCACCTCGGGTTCCGCTGCGCCGTCGACCGCTGAGCGGTCGCTCCGCCCGGGCGGAGCGGCCCCGCCGGCCGGTCAGCCGGAGCGGGCGTCGCGTCGCGCGACCCGCCGGCGGTGCCGGCGCAGGATGCCGAGCCCGATCCACACCACGGCCCCCAGCGAGGCCACCACCAGGGTGAACAGCCACAGCGGCCAGCTGAACTCCCAGAAGAAGAGGGTGAGGGTGACCGGCTCGGTGTTCTGCAGCATGAACACCAGCAGCAGCCCCGCGCCGCTCAGCGTGGCGATCAGCCCGCCGCTGAGCCGCGCTCGGTCAGCGGCGGCACCGGGCACACCGGCGCTCGCCGGGGTGGAGCTCTGCTGGGACATGACCGCCTCCTGGTAGCTGTCGGGGACCTGTGGGCGTCTGCCGCCCGTCACGGCACGGCGTCGGCCGGCACGGGCGGTGCGGTCGCCGGGCGCCCCAGGAACTCGATGACCGCCAGCACCACCAGGAGCCCGGTGGCGATGACGAGGACGGCGATCCCGCTGGGCTGGGTCAGGAAGACGAAGACCAGCACGGCGACGGCCACCGCCCCGATGCGCAGCCCCCGGACGTGCGCCCGCACCCAGGTGGCCACCGGTCCGTCGGCAGCCGGGCCGCCGCGGGTCTCGTGCAGCCGGCGCGCGACCGACCGGCGGAAGTGCACCGCGGTGTCCGAGCGGCCGGCGAGGAACCCGGCCAGCGCCAGCACGAGCCCCAGGACGAGCAGGGTCCGCAGGCCCAGCCGCAGGTAGGTCACCACGATGTCGAAGCCGGACGCGGTGGCCGGTGCCGCCGCGGCGGGCACCTCCCCGACCAGCAGGCCGCGGGCCACCAGGATGGCCGCGGCCAGCACCACCATGGACAGCGCGAGTCCCAGCCCGGTCCCGACGAGCGCCCGGAACCGGTTGCGGGCCAGGTAGACCCCGACGGCGAACAGCAGCAGCACGACCCAGGGCAGCACCCGGGCCACGTTGTCCAGCGCGGTGTACGCCGACTGCGCCCGCACCAGGGTGTCGGCCTTCGCGATCTCCACGCTGGGGTGCACCTCGGGCACCAGGTCGACGGCGGTCAGCCCGGCCTGGCTCAGCCGCTCCTTGGCCAGGTCGATGAAGGGCGCGAGGTCCAGGAAGACGGCGTCCCCGCGGACCACGACGCCCTGGCTGTCACCGGACAGGACCGCGTCCAGCTGCCGGTGCGCCGTGGTGATCGCCTGGTCCCAGACCCGCTCGAAGCGGTCGCTGGCCACCAGCTGGGCGATCCGGTCGCGGACGAACCCGGTCACCGCCGAGGCGAGCGTGGGGGTGAGCGTCTCCAGCCGGGTCACCACCTGCGGCGGCAGGCCCTGGGCGCCGAGCGCGTCGACGGCGTCGTCGGCGATCCCCTGCACGTCGACGTACTGGAACACGGTCGTGGTCAGCCGGTTCGTCAGCGCGGCCTGCACGTCCGGGTCGTCGACCAGGGGGCTCATCGTCCGCACGAAGCGGTCGGTGTCCGACACCTGGTTGTTGACCCAGACCGCCACGCCGGCCACCGGGGCCAGCACGCAGCCCAGGACGATCAGCACCACGGCCACCAGGGAGCGCCACCGACGCTTCGTCCGGGGTCGGGGCTGGGTCTGCAGCTCCGCCATCTCGCGGCGCAGCCGGAGCAGCTCGCTCCGTTCGTCGGCCGTCAGCGCCGCTGCGGGCGCGGGCTGGACCGTGGGGGATCCCAGCTGTGTCATCGCTCCGCCTCCGTCGACTCCGGTTGCCGCGACCCTGGCCGCCCTCGCACGCCAGGCCATCACCCCGCCGAGATGACCGGCCGTCCCCGGGGCGCCCGGTCAGAGCTGCCCGGCCTCCGCTGGCCGCCGGCGGGGGGCCAGCAACGCCCACACCACCAGCACGACGCCGAGCACCACGACCTGGACGCCCAGCAGCAGGCACAGCACCCGGACGGTGGCCTCCGGCCAGGCCAGCGCCAGGAGGCCGATCGCGATGTCGAACACCCCCGCCAGCGCCATCCACCCCCAGCCGCGGACCTCCGCGCGGTCGGCGACGGCCACCGCCAGCCGCCCGATCCCGTGCAGCAGCAGGCTGATGCCGGTCAGCACCGCCAGCGCCCACACCGTCACCCCGGGCCAGAACGCCGCCAGCAGACCCCCGGCCACCAGCACGCCGCCCAGCACCGCAGCCCGCCCCCGCTGCCCCGAGGTCCAGCCCACCGCCAGCTCCAGGCACCCGTTGAGCACCAGGCCCAGGCCCACGAGCCACCCCAGCGTCCGGACGGCCGCGACCACGTCGAACACCAGCACCAGACCGATGACGAGCACGGCCGCACCCAGCACGGCGACGCCGGCCCGGACCGCGCCGGAGTGCCGCGCGGGCGGCGCACCGGACCACGAGCTGGACACCTCAGCAGCCATGACCGCTCCCCTCCGACCCTCCGCGCCACCCACCTCTGCGCAGGACCCTGCCGCTGGGCCACCCCGCCGACCTCATCCGGCGGGGATGAGCGCCCCGGCGCCCGCGGGTCAGGAGCGGGGCACGACCACGGTTGTGGGCGGGGTGGCCGGTGCCGCGCCCCGGGCGGCACGGGCGCGGCGGCCGCGCCGGGGGGCCCGCTGCTCCGGCGCCAGGCTGCCGGCGAGCGCCGTCGCCCAGTGCGCGGTCGGGTCGACGTCGACCAGCAGCGCCTTGGCCAGCAGCGTCAACGGGATCGCGAGCAGGGCGCCCAGCGGGCCCAGCAGCCACGCCCAGAAGACCAGCGCGATGAAGGTCGTCGTCATCGCCAGCCCCACGGAGTCGCCGACGAAGCGCGGCTGGATCAGCGACTGGATGACGAAGTTGAGCACGCAGTAGGCGGCGATGACGACCAGCATCTCCGGCACGCCCAGCGCGAGCAGGGCCAGCAGGGCCGGGGGCACGAGCCCGATGACGAACCCCACGTTGGGCACGTAGTTGGTGAGGAAGGCGAGCACGCCCCACAGCAGCGGCAGGGGGACCCCGACGACCGCCAGGACGACGGCGTCCAGCAGCCCGACGACCAGCCCGAAGACCGTGCTGACCACCAGGTAGCTGCGGGTCGACCGGGCGAAGGACAGCAACGCCGTCACCAGCCCGGGACGGTCGTCGGCGACCGCGGCCAGCCGCCGGTCGATGCCGCCGGCCTCGAGGCTGAGGAAGAGCAGCAGGCAGCCCAGGAACACCACCGAGGAGACGGCGCTGGACAGACCGGCGAGCAGGGACCCGATCAGGACGACCAGGCGCGCGGGGTCGAGGTCGTCCGCGGCGTCCTGCAGCTGGGCCGGGGGCACGCCGAGCCCCTCCAGGCTGCCGGCGAGGTCCTGGAGCAGCTCCTCGGCCCGGCCGGCGTACTGCGGCAGCAGCGCCGCGAGCTGCGCCAGCGAGACCACGACCACCAGGGCGAGGACCGCCAGGACCCCGACCACCAGCAGGACGAGCACGAGGGTGGTCAGCCAGCCCGGCCAGCCGTGCCGGCGCAACCAGCCCTGCACGGGGTGCAGCGCGACCACGAGCACGAGCGCGAGGAAGGCCGGCCCGATCAGCCACGCGGTCGCCCGGAGCCCGCCCAGCACGATGACGGCCGACGCCGCGCCGAGCAGCATCACCAGCGCCCTCGGCAGCACCGGACGGCGACCCGGCACCGGCGGGACCACCGCGCCGGTGCTCACCGGCACGTCCGCGGCCCCGTGGCCGTCGGCCCCGGGTGTCGTCATGGGCCGGACGCTAGGAGCTCCGCCGCCGGTCGGGCTCACCCTCCGGTGATGGGAGGGGCGCGCCGGGAGGGCCGCGGGCCGCCCGTCCGGGCAGGAGGGCACGACGGTGGTCCACCCGACCGGGGTGAGGTGCCGACGGGGAGAAGCGGGCAGCCTCGTCGGGGACGGGGTGGTGCGGAGGGCGTGGACACCCGACGGCTGCGGCGAGGGAGGTCCACGATGCCGGATCGCCGGTACGAGGTGCGGGTGGCCGGGCGGCTGTCCGACCGGGCGCGGGACGCCTTCGTCAGCCTGGACATCGCCGAGGTCACCGAGGCGACCGTCATCTCCGGCGTGGTGCACCGGGACGACGAGCTGCACGAGCTCCTCGAGGTCGTCCAGTCACTGGGCCTGCACGTCGTCTCGGTGGAGCAGGTGGCTCCCTGAGCCTGCGCGGCCGCGTCCCCCGCGCGGCCCCGCCCCGGTCACCCGGCACCGGCACGCGGGTGCCCTGCGTGCCTGCTGCCCCCCGCGACCTGGTGCGCGGAGACGACCGTCAGGCCCAGCGTCCGGCACTGGGCCATGACCCCGAGCAGGTGCGCCTCGTCGATCACGTCCCCCACCAGGGCTGCGCCGTCGGCGGACTCCTCGATGTCCATGTCGCAGAAGGCCTCCCGCGCCTGATCGGTCAGCTGGCCCTCCACCCGGAACTCGTACGTGGTGCACGTCATCGCCGCTCCCTCCCGGGACCGACTGTCCTGCCCTGCGCGGCTCCGGCCATCGCCCGGATGGCGTGACCCGCCCGACGGTGTTGCCCCCGGGACGGCGGTCCAGCACCCTGTCGCCCAGCGGCGGCAGCCGCTGGAGACCCCGCGGAACAGGAGTTGCCCGGCATGTACGCACGGACCACGACCATCGACGGCGACCCCCGCGAGCTGGGCACGGGCACCGCCTACGTCCGGGACGAGTCCATGCCGCTCCTGCGGGCGATGCCCGGCTGCGTCGGCCTGTCGATGCTCGCCTCCCGCGACTCCGGCCGGTCCATCGTCACCACGTCCTGGCGGGACGAGCAGGCGCTGGGCACCAGCCGGGACGACGTCCGGCCGCACCTGGAGCGGACCGCCGCGGCGCTCGGCGGGCGGCCGGAGGTGGCCGAGTGGGAGATCGCCGCCATGCACCGGGTCCCCGAGGCGCGCCCCGGGGCCTGCTCCCGCGTCACCTGGCTGCGGACCGACCCCGGCGCCGTCCAGCGGGCGGTGGACGCGGTGCGGTTGTCCCTGATGCCCAAGCTGGACGACCTGCCCGGCTTCTGCAGCGTGAGCGTGATGGTGCGCCGCGAGGAGGGCCTGGCCGTGTCGGCGGTCTCCTACGACAGCTGGGCCAACCTCGAGGCGTCCGGCGAGGGGGCGCGGGAGTTCCGGGAGGAGTTCGCGCCGGCCCGGGGCATCGACGTCGTGGACACCGCCGAGTTCGACCTGGTGCTGGCCCACCTGGGCGTGCCCGAGACGATCTGAGGGCGGCTCCGGCCGGTCCGGTCGGAGCCGGCGGAGGTCACTCGTCGACCAGCACCGGCACACCGACCGCGGCCGACACGGCCCTGCCCCGGAGCTCCGGTGCCAGCGCGATGGTGAACTCCTCGAGCTCGTTCGGCGGTCCGGCCTCCGCCGCCGGGTCGACGTGCTCCTCGTCGAGGTGGTGGACGAACCGGCCGGTGCCGATCAGCCGGCCGTCGGCGTCGTAGAAGCCGGCCAGCGCCTCGAACTCGAGGATCTCGCTGACGTCGCTGACCACCAGCGCCGAGCCGTGGACGCCCTCGGCGTCGAGGGTCAGGCCCTCGAGCCGGAACCGGTCGTCGAAGGGGCCCGGTGCATGGACGACCGAGCCGGCGGCCGGCGAGAGCTGGTCCAGCCCGGCGATCGTCGGCTCCGCGGCGGCCACGGGCAGCCCGGGGAACGACGTCCGGGCGGCCGCGGCCGGGGAGGGCTGGTCCGCCGGTGCGTCCGGGGTGGTGACGCGCACGGCGACCAGCGCGCCGCAGAACGCGAGGAGTGCCAGCCCGGCCACCACGAGGGTGCGTCGAGTGCGGTTCACGGGAGCTCCTGGATGAGGGTGGAGAGAGGGCAGGGGGCCGGGGGCGGGCGCTGGACGGCCCGCCCCCGGCCGTGGCTCAGCGCCCGACGCGCAGGGCGCCGCTGACGACGTCGAACAGGTCGGTGTTGTCGATGCTGCCCGCCAGCTGCTCCGACCCCGCCCCGTAGGCGAAGAGCGGGACGTCGGCGCCGGTGTGGTTGCCCGACAGGTAGGTCAGCCACAGGCTGGCCTCCGGCGAGCCGTCGACGACGCCCGCCGGGTCGTCGGGGGTGCGGAACGTCGCCGGGGCGAAGTTCTCCGGGTCACCCTGACCGGACCCGTTGACCGGGCCGGTGGACCGCGTCGGGTCCTTGGTCCCGGCGGTGGGACGGGTCGGCACCGAGTTGTTGGCCGTGTTGCCCGAGTCGACGTTCACCGGCGGGGCGGTCGCCTCGGCGTTGGTGGACGTGCCCTTCTCGATGATGTTGAAGCCGGCGCACTCGTGGTCGGCGGTGACGATCACCAGGGTGTGCCCGTCCTGCTCAGCGAAGTCCATCGCCACCTTGACCGCGTCGTCGAAGGCCTTGGTCTCCTCCAGCGTCTGCGCCGCGTCGTTCGCGTGCGAGCGCTTGTCGATGAGCGCGCCCTCCACCTGCAGGTAGAAGCCGTTGCCCCGCGAGCCGCCGGACTTCAGCAGCTCGATGGACTTCGCGGTCATCTCCGCCAGCGACGGCTCCTTGGCCTGCGCCGACGCCGGGTTCTCCCGCTTGGCCTTCTCGATCGTCAGGTTGCCGTTGTTGAACAGCGCGAAGACCTTCTGCCCGGTGGCCGCGGCCAGGTCGGCCTCGGTGGCCACGGTCTTGCTGGCCGGCGAGCCCAGCACGGTGTAGCCCTGGTCGCGCAGCGCCTTCTCGTCGGCGGCGTCGAACCGGGACAGCCCGCCGCCCAGGATCACGTCGGCCGTGCCGTTGCGGGCGATCTGGTCGGCGATCGGCGTGACCCGGACGTCGCCGAGGGGCAGCGCGGCGCCGGTGATCGCGAGGTCCTGGCAGGCCGCGTCGCTGTAGGTCGGGCCCTGGCAGCCGCGGGCCAGCGCGTGGCTCATCTGCCCGGCGGGCGTCGCGTCGGTGATCTCGGCGGTGGAGACGTTGCCGGTGCGGTAGCCGGCCTGGTGGGCCAGTTCCATGACCGTGGGGACGACGACGCCCTTGGCGTCCACGCCCAGTGCCGCGTTGTAGGTCTTGACCCCGGACGCCCACGCGGTCGCGGCCGAGGCCGAGTCCGTCACGTAGTTGGGGGCGAAGTCCGGCGCGCCCGGCTGCCCCGACAGCCGCTCCACGGAGTAGGTCGCCACCTGGCCCACCACCGGCAGCTGCTCCATCGCCAGCTGGCCCTCGGCGCCGTAGTAACGCTCGGCCGCGGCCGTGACGTGCGTGCGGCCCATGCCGTCGCCGAGGAGGTAGATGACGTTGGTGATCCGGCCACCGTTGCCGTTGCCGGCCGCGGCGGTGCCCATGCTGCCGGTGATCCCCCCGGCGACCACTGCCGCGACCACCACCGTCACGGCGGTGGTCCTGCGCCTGCGTGCTCCCATGCCCGTGTGCCTCCGAAGCGTCGTCGGGCACCGGTGCGGTGCCCACAGCGGACGCTAAGGACGGCCGGCCAACCGCAGCGAGGCTCGGGATGACGATCCGGCGCCCGTGAGGTGAACGGGCGGGTCAGCTCCGGCGCGGCAGGTCCTGCCACCCCCCGGACGGCGTCACGACCGCGGTCACCGGCCGGTCGTGCGGCTCGGCGGGCAGCTCGTCGACGCGCTCGCCGTCGAACAGCAGCGCGACGACGACGGCGTCGGGCCGGGCGTGCGCCAGCGAGGTGTCGTAGTAGCCGCCGCCGCGGCCCAGCCGCATCCCCGCGCGGTCCACCGCGAGCGCGGGGACCACCACGATGTCGGCGTCGCCCAGCGCCCCGGCGCCCAGACGCGGGCCGACCGGCTCGAGCAGCCCGAAGCGGCCGGGCGCCAGCCGGCCGGTGTCCACCGCCCAGTCCAGCTCACGGCCCGCCGGCGGGACGACCGGCAGCAGCACCCGGGCGCCGAGCGTGGCGAGCGCGCCGGGGAGCCGGCCGTGCCCCGGCTCGGTGGGGTCCGGGACGAACGCGGCCAGCGTGCGCACCCCCGCCAGCGCCCGCACCAGGGCACCGGCCACCGCGTCCGCGGCCGCGCGGCTCTCCTCGGGCCCCAGCGCGCGCCGGCGGGCCAGCAGCCGCCGGCGGAGGGCGGCCTTGGCGGGGACGGGTGCACCCGGAGCGGCCACCCGCGCAGCCTAGGCACCGCCGGGCCGCTACGTTCCTGCTCGTGCCCCGCACGCAGCCCGTCGACGGGTTCTCCCTCGCGTACGACCGCTCCGGCGCCGGGCCCGCGGTGGTCCTGCTGCACGGCTGGCCCGGCGGCCGGGAGGACTTCCGGCTGGTCGCGCCGCTGCTGGCCGGCGGAGCCGACGTCGTCGTGCCGGACCTGCGCGGGTTCGGCGGCTCCGACCGGCACGACGTCGACCCGGACGACGGGTACTCCGGGGCCGCGCAGGCCCGCAGCATCACCGGGCTGCTCGACGAGCTGGACCTCGGCCCCGTGGTCCTCGCCGGCTACGACATCGGCAGCCGGATCGCCCAGTCGGTGGCGCAGGCGTCACCGGACCGGGTCCGGGCGCTGGTGATCGCCCCGCCGGCGCCCGGCGCGGGACGCCGTGTGCTCGAGCCGGCCGCCCAGGCCGCGTTCTGGTACCAGCACTTCCACCGGCTGCCGGTCGCCCGCGAGCTGCTGGACGGCGATCCGGACGCGGTGCGCAGCTACCTGCGCCACTTCTGGACGACCTGGTCCGGGCCGTCGTGGGCGCCCTCCGAGGAGGACCTGGACCGGCTGACCGCCAGCTACGCGCGGCCGGGTGCCTTCACCAGCTCGATCGGCTGGTACCGCGCCGGACCGGGCATCCTGGCGCGCAGCCTCGCCGAACGTGCACCCGAGCCCGCGGACCGACTCCGCGTCCCGGTGCACGTGCTCTGGCCCAGCTACGACCCGCTGTTCCCGCCGGAGTGGGGCGACCGGCTGGCGGAGTTCTTCGCCGACGTCACCGTCACCCCGCTCCCCGACGCCGGGCACTTCGTCCCGCTCGAGGCACCGGAGGCCTTCGCCGCCGCCGTCCGCGGCGCGCTGGGCGGTCAGCGCCCCGCGCCGCCCAGCGCCGCGTCGAGCCGGGGGTAGACCCGCCGGACGTTGCCCTCGAACACCGCGGCGCGGGCGTCGGCGTCCAGCGCGGCCGCCTCGACGTAGCGGCGGGTGTCGTCGAAGTGGTGCCCGGTCCGCGGGTCGATCCCGCGCACCGCGCCCACCATCTCCGACCCGAACAGGACGTTGCCGGTGTCGATGACGTCCAGCAGCAGGTCGATGCCGGGCTGGTGGTAGACGCAGGTGTCGAAGAAGACGTTGCCCATCACGTTGGTCTCCACCGGCGGCTGCCCCAGCATGTCGGCCAGGCCGCGGTAGCGCCCCCAGTGGTAGGGCACCGCTCCCCCGCCGTGCGGGATGACCAACCGGAGGTCGGGCAGGTCGGTGAACAGGCTGCCCTGCAGCAGCTGCATGAACGCGGTCGTGTCCGCGTTGATGTAGTAGGCGCCGGTCGCGTGGAAGACCGGCGTCGCCGAGCCAGAGACGTGCACCATGGCCGGGACGTCGAGCTCGACCATCGCCTCGTAGAACGGGTACCAGCTCCGGTCGGTCAGCGCCGGGGAGGTCCAGAACCCGCCGCTGGGGTCGGGGTTGAGGTTGCACCCGACGAACCCGAGCTCCTCCACGCAGCGCCGCAGCTCGGCGATCGACCCCTCGATCGGCGCACCCGGGGACTGCGGGAGCTGGCAGACGCCGATGAAGCGGTCGGGGTAGAGGGTGGTGACCCGGTGCACCAGGTCGTTGCTGCGGCGGGTCCACTCCAGGCTCACCGCCGCGTCGCCCAGGTGCGGGCCCATCGCCGAGGCCCGCGGGGAGAACACGGTGAGGTCGATGCCGCGGGCGTCCATCAGCTTGAGCTGGCTGCCCTCGATCGTCTCGCGGATCTCGTCGTCGCTGATCGCGGGGTAGGCCGGTGCCGGGGTGCCCGCCTCCCAGGCGGCGAGCTGCTGCTCCCGCCACGCGGTGTGCGCCGCCGGTGCGGTCGTGTAGTGGCCGTGGCAGTCGATGATCACGCGGTTCCCTCCTGCGCGTCGCGCAGCTCGGTGAGCAGGTCACGGGCGGCGGCGGCGACCCGCGGCCGGACCCCGAGCTCGGTGAGCTGCTCGGTGGCCGCGGCCATCTCGTCGGCCCGCCGGCGGGCGTGCCGGTGGGTGCCGTCGACCAGCCGGTCGATGGTGGCGTCGTCGAAGCCGGCCAGCTCCGCGGAGATGTTGCCGCGCAGCCAGTCGCCGCAGCCGGCGGCGTCGCCGGCGGCGAGCGCCTCCACGACGGCGGCCGCCAGCCCCTTGTAGAAGACGCTGCGCAGCAGCTTGCGGGAGATCGCCTCCCCCACCGGACCCGGCTGCACGGTCACCTCGGCGCCGAGCGGCCCCAGCAGGTCGGCGTACCGCTGCGCGGCCGGCCCGGAGACCAGCATCGGCGTCCGCAGGCCCTTGCCGGGAACCGGCGACATCAGCGCCACGTCGACCACCTCGACGTCGGGGCCGGCCGCCTCGGCGAGGGCGACCTTGACCCCCGGTGCGGCGGTGTTCAGGTCGGCGAAGACCGTGCCCGGCCGCAGCCCGGGCAGAGCACGGGTGAGCGCGGTCAGCGCGTCGTGCGAGCTGTTCGCGCTGAGCACCAGCTCGGCGTCGCGGACCGCGTCGGCCTCGTCGGCGCGGGCGGCCACCCCCGCGACCGACGGCACCCGCGGGTCGTAGCCGCGGACGTCGGCGCCGGCGGCCACCAGGTCCCGGCCGATCGCCGAGCCGGCCTCACCCAGCCCGAGGAGGGCGATCCGGAGGGTCACCGGGCGGCCCCGTGGGCGTCGCCCTCCGGGTCGGTCGCCGGCGACTCCTCCTGCTCCTCCCCGACCGGCGGCGTGCCGTGGGTGTGGAAGGTGGAGATGGTCTGCAGCCCCCAGGCCTGGCCCTTGGCCCGCTCGGCCGCCGACCAGTCGACCGGCTGCCAGTCCGGCGCCAGGACCAGCCGCGCACCGGGGTTGTCCAGCTCGATCCGGTTGCCGGCCGGGTCCCAGACGTAGAGGAAGAAGCTCTGCTGGATGGTGTGCTTGTGCGGCCCGGTCTCGATGTGGACGCCGTGCTCCAGCGCCAGGTCGGCGGCCTTGAGGACGTCGTCCCGGCTGTCGACGGCGAACGACAGGTGGTGCAGCCGGCCCGAGGTGCCGGTGTTGTCCCGGGTCCAGACCGCGTCGTAGCCCTTGTTGGTGAAGGTGAGCCAGCTGCCGGCGACCCCGTCGTCCAGCACGATCTGCTCGGTGATCATCCCGCCGAGGACGTCCCGGGCGAAGTCGCGGTTGGCGACCGGGTCGACGCCGAGGTAGTTGATGTGGTCGATCCGGCGGACGCTCACGCCGCGGCCCGGGTAGGCCTGCGCCTGGTTCTTCAGCGCCGGCACGAGGTCACCGGTCGGCCGGTACCACTCGGTCTCGTAGTAGACGCCCATCTCGTGGCCGTCGGGGTCGGTGAAGACGTAGACCGGGCCGTAGCCGGGGTCGCCGTCCTGCCAGCCCCGGCCCAGGCCGGTCGCCTCGATCGCGGCCACCCGGCGCTGCAGCGCCTCGGGGCTGCCGGCCCGGAAGTTGGTGCGGCCGACGCCCGGCCTCGGGGCGGCCGTGAGCTTGATCGTGGTGTTCTCGTAGTCGTCCCAGGCGCGCAGGAAGACCGAGTCGCCGGACCTGCCGTTCTCGGTCATCCCGAGGTAGCGCACGTAGAAGTCGAGGCACTCCTCGGGCTTGTCGGTGAGCAGCTCGACGTGGGCGAGGTGGGCGATGTCGTGGAGCGGCGGCACGGGGCTCTCCTTCGAGTCGGGTGTCGTTCAGATGGGTCGTGCGGCCCTCCTGCAGGGGCCCGCCGCGAGCCTGCGAGCGGTGGGGGGCAGGAGGGTCCTCCTAGCGCGGGAAGGCCGTGCCGTCGAACAGCTTGCGGGCGGTGCGGACGACGCCGGAGCGGACGGCCCGCGGCGGGGTGGCCTCGGCGTCGACCACGACGTCGACCAGCAGGTGCCCGGTCGGGTGCTCGACGTCGACCTGGGAGGTGCCCGCCGGCCAGTCCGCGGTCAGCTCGTGCCCGACGGCGCCGGGCAGCAGCATGCCGGTGACCACGCTGACCGCGCCCAGCACGCCGATCGAGGTGTGCGGCTGCACCGGGATGAACGAGCGGGTGCACACCTGCCCGCCGTCCCGCGGCGCGGCGAGCAGCACGGTCTTGGGCACCGAGGCCGTGGACACGTCGCCCATGCCCATCAGCTCGGCGGCCTTGCGGCGGAACGCGTCGACGCGCGACAGCAGCGCGGCGTCGGCGGCGAGCTCCTCGTGCGACTCGTGGCCGGTGAGCCCGAACGACCCGGCCAGCGCCAGCACCACGGGCATGCCGTTGTCGACGCAGGTCACCTCGATGCCCTCCACGGTGTCCCGGACGTGCCCGGTGGGCAGCAGCGCGCCGGTGGCCGAGCCCTCGGTGTCGGTGAACGCGAGCACGACCGGCGCGGCCGTGCCGGGCACACCGGCGATCTCGACGTCGCCGTGGTACTCCACCCGGCCCCCCGGCGTCGGGAAGGTGGCGACGGCGACGCTGTCGGAGTTCACCATCCGGATCCGGACGCTGGTCTCGCCGTCGCCGGCGGGCACCAGGCCCCGCTCGACGGCGAACGGCCCGACCCCGGCGAGGATGTTGCCGCAGTTCTGCCGGTCGCTGACCGTGGCCTCGTCGACGCCGAGCTGCAGGAACAGGTAGTCGACGTCGACGTCCGGGTGCTCGGAGCGGGAGAGGACCGCGACCTTGCTGGTCAGCGTGGTCGCGCCTCCCAGCCCGTCGATCTGCCGGGGGTCGGGGGTGCCCATCAGCCGCAGCAGCAGGTCGTCGCGCTCGGCGGGGTCGGCGGGCAGGTCACCCGCCTCGAAGAACAGCCCGCGTGAGGTGCCGCCGCGCAGCATCGTGCAGCGGACCCCGGTGTCGTCGTAGCTCACCGCTCCTCCACCCAGGTCTCGTAGGGGACGTACTCGATGCCGAAGTCCGGCAGCTTCGCCCGCAGGCCGTAGCGGTCCAGCCCCAGCTCGCCGGCCTGGAACGCCGCGCGGCTGGCCGCCTCCTTGTCCAGCCGGGCCCGGGAGGCGGTGAGCGCGCGCGGCACGTCAGCGCGCGGCACCACCATCACGCCGTCGTCGTCGGCGACGACCACGTCACCCGGCGCCACCTGCTGGCCGCCCAGGACGACCGGCACGTTGACCGCCCCCGCGGTGGCCTTCACCGAGCCCTGCGCGCTCACCGCGGTCGACCACGCGGGGAAGCCCATCTCGCGGAGCTCGGTGACGTCGCGGACCCCGCTGCCGAGGACCACGCCGCGCACCCCGCGCTGGGCCAGCGCCGTGGCGAAGAGCTCGCCGAACAGCCCGTCGGTCGACGGGGAGTTGGTCGCGACGACGAGCACGTCGCCCGGGCGGCACTGCTCGACGGCCACGTGGATCATCAGGTTGTCCCCGGGCCAGCACAGCACCGTCACGGCGGTGCCGCCGATCCGCGCGCCCGGCCAGGCCGGCCGGAACGTGGGGCCGAGGTAGCCCACCCGCCCGAGCGCCTCGTGCACGGTGGCGACGCCGAAGCCGCCGAGCGCCTCGGCGTCGGCCGCGTCGGCGCGGGGTGGGTCGGTGACGACGACGTTCCTCATGCTGGTCCTCCGGGGTTGCTGGTCGGCTCGGACAGGGCCGCGACGACGCTGCGGAAGTGGGCGACGGTGGCGGACTCGGCGCCGTCGGGGTCGCCGGCGGCGATCGCGTCGACCACCGCGGTGAGCTCGCCGAGGCTGACCTGCGGCCGGCCCGGGCGGAGCGAGAGCTGGAACTGGTGCCGGACCACCTGGGCCTGCAGCCGGTCGACGAGCCCGGCGGCGACGGGATGGCGGGCGGTGTCGTGCACCAGGCCGTGGAGCTGGGAGATCAGCTCCGAGTACTTGAGCAGGTCGCCGCCGGCCACCGCCTCCCCCATGGCGGCCAGCTGCGCGCGCAGGCGCCCGGCCTGCTCGTCGGTGACCCGCTCGGCGGCCTTACGCGCCAGCAGGCCCTCGAGCACCATCCGGCACTCGGTCGTGGCGACCGCCTCGGCGACCGACACGACGCGGACCCGCGCGCCGCGGTGCGGGATCCGCTCGACCAGGCCGTCGGCGATCAGCACGTCGATGGCCAGCCGGACGCTGCTGCGGTTGACCCCGAGCTGCCCGGCCAGCTCCTCCTCGACCAGCCGGTGGCCGGGGGGCAGGTCACCCCGGGAGATCGCGGTGCGCAGGGCCTGCTCGGCCGCGTCCCGTGCTGCTGCTGCCATCGACTCCTCCTCCCGACGTCCCGACCGTAGGGATCGTCGACAGGATCGTCAACAGTCTCGCCGACATCCCGCGCGGGCGGACGGGACCGCGGTGCGCTATCAAGACCGTGCGGGCCGCCGGCCGGCCGCCCGCCGGGCACCAGAGCACCGGGAGTGCAGATGAGCCAGCCGGACATGCGCGGCAGCGTCGCGCCCGGGACGGTCGTCGTCGTGACCGGCGGTGCGCGCGGCATCGGCGCCGGGCTGAGCCGGTACCTGGCCGCCCAGGGCGCTGCCGTGGTGACCGCCGACGTCGTCGAGCCGGACGACGCGGACGGCGGCATCACGCACCTGCGGGCCGACGTGAGCGACGAGTCGTCGTGGCAGGAGCTGGTGGCGGCGGTCCTCGAGCGGCACGGCCGCATCGACGCGCTGGTCAACAACGCCGCGATCTACCAGGGGCTGGGGACCAAGCGGCCGTTCACCGAGATCACGGTCGAGGAGTGGGACCGGGTCCTGGCGGTGAACACCCGGAGCGTGTGGCTCGGGATGCGCGCCGTGCACCCGGCGATGAAGGCCCAGGGGCGGGGCCGGGTGGTGAACATCGCGTCGTCCACCGTGCACATGGGCGTGCCGTGGTTCGCCCACTACACCGCCTCCAAGGGCGCGGTGATCGCGCTGACCCGCAGCGTGGCCCGGGAGGTCGGCGCGGACGGCATCACGGTCAACGCCGTCGCGCCCGGGCTGGTCGAGACCGACGCCACCCGCGCCCTGAACGACGCGGACTACCTGGCGGCGTCCGCCGGGCGCCGCGCCGTCCCGCGGGCGATGGAGCCCGGCGACCTCGCGCCGGTGGTGTCGTTCCTGTGCTCCGAGGGCAGCGGGTTCGTCACCGGGCAGACGCTGATCGTCGACGGCGGGGTGGCCTTCAGCTGACACCGGCGGGGTCGCCGAGCAGGGTGCTGCGCAGGAAGGCGCTCACCGCCCCCAGGACCGGCGGGGTGTCGAACGCGGGGTCCTCGTGGTTGGCGTCGGCCAGCACGAGCAGCGTCGTCGGGACCCCCTGCACCCGCAGCGCCCGGTGCAGGGCGCGGCTGTGCTCGGCGGGCACCAGCCCGTCCCGGTCCCCGTGCGCCAGCAGGAACGGCGGGGCGCCGGGGTGCACGCGGGTGACCGGGCTCGCCGCCCGGGCCGCGTCCGGCACCTCGCGCACCGACGCGGCGCCCAGCAACCGGGCCTCCTGGGAGGGGACGTCGGGCCGACCGGTGACGAACGGGGGCAGCGGCCCGGCCGGCACGTCGGTGTCGCGCAGGGTGAGGTCGGTGACCGGGAACCAGCAGACGGCGGCCTGCACCGAGCTGTCCCCGAGCTCGGCGTCCCGCTCGTCGGGGCACAGCGCCAGCAGCGCGGCGAGGTGGCCGCCCGCCGACCCGCCCCAGACCCCGACCCGGTCGGCGTCCAGCCCCAGCTCCGCCGCGTTCCCGCGCAGCCACCGGACCGCCGCGCGGGCGTCGTCCAGCGGCGCCGGGAACGTCGCCTCGCCGCTCAGCCGGTACTGCACCGCCGCGATCGCCACACCGGCCTCGGCCACCGGCAGCAGCCGTTCCGCGGCCCGGGCCCCGCGCGACCCGCGCAGCCAGCCGCCCCCGTGCAGCCACAGGCAGAGCGGGGCGGGCCCGGACGCGGGCAGGTACAGGTCCAGCCGCAGCTCGACCCCCGGCTCGCTGCGGTAGACCACGTCCCGCCGCACCGTCACCTCGGGCACGTCAGACCCCGACCCCGGCGGCGACCTCGCGCACGGCGGGGACCACCTCGTCGCGGAACAGCCGGACCGAGCGCAGCGACGCCTCCGGGTCCAGCGACCCCCAGGCGAAGGAGCCGGCGACGTGGTTGACCTCGCCGACCGTGACGGCCTCGGCGACCTGCCGGGACACCGTCTCCGGCGACCCCGCGTACAGCTTGCCCTCGGCGAGCAGCTGGTCGACGTCCAGCGGTCCGCTGTGCCGCGCGTCGCCGTGCAGCCGCCAGAGGTGGGTGAAGGAGGTGTGGTGGTCGGCGAAGGCCGGCCGGAGCAGGTCCAGCGCCTCCTCGTCGGTCGGCGCGACCAGCACGTGCCGCATCATCCCGAACCGCGGCGTCACGCCGGGGAGGCCGTACCGCACCGTCCCGCGCTCGCGGGAGGCCCGGAAGCGGTCGAAGAAGAGCCGGCTCTGCTCCCGGACGGTGGCCAGCGGCGGGGAGAAGAACCCGAAGCCGAAGACCACGTTGTAGCCCTCCTCCCCCAGCCGCGGGATCGAGGCGGGGTTGGACGTCGGGTACCACAGCGGCGGGTGCGGCCGCTGGCGCACCGACACGTGCAGCGGGATCGGCTCGGCGTCGCCGTCCGGCCCCGGGCGCACGAAGACCCCGGTCTCCAGCGCCCGAGGACGGCCGGCATCAGCTCCTCGAAGCGGTCCGCGGCCTGCGCCGGCGTCAGGCCGAACATCGCGGCCTCGTGCGGGGAGGACCCCTTGCCGACGCCGATCTCCAGCCGGCCGCCGCTGAGCTGGTCGAGCATGCAGATCTCCTGCACCAGCCGCAGCGGGTCGTACAGCGGCACGATGAAGGTCGTCGGCGCCAGCCGGATCCGCTCGGTCGCCTGGGCGGCCGCGGCCAGGAACAGCGCCGGCGAGGGGGCCAGGCCCAGCGGGGTGCCGTGGTGCTCGGCCAGGTGGTAGACGCTGAACCCGCCCCGGTCGGCCTCGGTCAGCAGCCGCAACCGGCTCTGGTACACCTCGCCCGGCGTCCTGCCGGGCGCTGCGTCGATCCAGTCGAACAGGCCGAACGTGACGTCCTGCGGCGCGTCCGGCGCTCCGGGACCAAGGGGCATGGTGGGTCCTCGCGGGTGTCGGGGGAACGGCGTGACCGGGGCCCGGGACGGTGTCCCGGGCCCCGGTCACGGGGTGGTCAGTAGGCGGTGACCGGCTTGAAGGCCGCCTGACCGTCGTACTGGACCAGCTGGACGTCGGCGATGGCGGCGTCGTCGTCCGTGGTGGTGTCGACCGTGATGCCGTCGAGCAGCAGCGGCGCCTGGAAGCCGCTGATCGACTTCAGCGAGGTCATGAACGCCTCGCGGGTCGGCTCCTCCATGCCCTGGAACGCCTCGTCGAGCACGGCGCCCTCGGCGTAGCTCCACGCGCAGTGCGGGGTGTACGTCGTGGCGATCTTCGAGCCGTACTTCTCGAACGCGTCGAGGTAGGCCTTCACGTCCTCGTCGTTGGCGAACGCCGGCGAGTTCGGGTTCTTGGAGAACGACGGCGTGTACACGGCCGGGTAGGCCGCCGCGCCACCGGGCTGCAGGATGGTCCCCGGCGTCGAGGTGTTGGACGGCAGGAAGATCCGCGGCAGCCAGCCGAGGGACTGCGCCTTGGTGAGCACGCCGACCTGCAGCGGGGTCACCGAGACCGCGCTCAGCAGCACGTCGGCCTTGCTCGCCGCGAGCTCGGTCACCTGGGCGTCGAGCGTCGTGTCGGTCGGCTCGTAGGTGGCGGAGGCGACGATCTGCACCTGGCTGCCCTCGATGGCCTCGTTCAGGCCGTCCAGGTAGCTCTCGCCGAAGTCGTCGTTCTGGGCGAGGGTGGCCACGGTCAGCGGCTGGTTGGCGTTGGCCAGCAGCTCGCCGAACGCGCGGCCCTCGGTGGCGTAGGTGGGCACGAAGCCCGTCGTCCAGGGGTGCGCCTCCTGGTCGTTGGAGAACGTGCGGGCACCGGTGGTCAGCAGGACCTGGGGCACCTCCTCCTCCTCGGCGATCGGCATCACGGCCGCGTTGGTCGGCGTCCCGAGCGCCCCGACGTAGGCGAAGATGTTGTCGTTGAGCAGCTGGCGGAAGTTGGACACCGCCTTCGCCGGGTCGTAGACGTCGTCGAGGTAGGTGAAGTCGACCGTGCGGGTCTTGCCGTCGCCGAACTCGAACCCGCCGGCGGCGTTCTTGGCCTCGATGTAGGCGTCCAGCCCGGCGATGGTGCAGGAGCCGGGACCGGCGGTCGCGCCGCTGAGCGGGCTGCTGATGCCGATGCTGATCGAGTCGTCGGTGATGCCGGGGCTGGCCGAGTCGTCCGCGCCGGGGCCGCCGGCGGTGCTGTCCCGGGTGCACCCGGAGACGAGCAGCGCAGCGATGCTGACAGTGGCGACCACGCCACTGGCACGCGCCGCGTTTCGGGTCTTCGTCATTGAATCGCCTCTCTCGGTGTTCACGAGTGCTGGTCGGTGGTGGCTGCCGTCGGGGCGGACGCGGTCTGCGCCGCCTCGTCGGAGGTCGTGGGGTGGGCCGGTGGGTGCGCCGGGCGCCGGCGGGAGCTCCGCAGCCGGGCCAGCCGGCGCGGCAGGGACACCAGGCCGGCGGGGAGCAGGAACAGCACCGCGAGCAGGACCACGCCGGAGATCAGCGCGGTGCGGGAGGAGTTCACCTGACCGGCGAGCACCGGCACGAGCACGTAGTACACGGCGCCGAGCGCCGTGCCGACGATGCTCGCCGACCCGCCGATGACCATCGCGGCGACCAGGTTGATCGACGTGGCGAAGACCAGGGTCTCCGGCGACGTGTACTGCACGACGGCCAGGTACATGAACCCGGACACGCCGCCCAGCAGGGACGCGATCGTGAAGGCCAGCACCTTGGTCCGGTACGGCGAGACGCCCATGGACAGCGCCACCGCCTCGTTCTCCTTGACGATGGCGAACGAGCGGCCGATGCGGCCCCGGACCAGGTTGCGGGCCAGCGCGAACGCGACGACGGCGATGAGCACGACGACGTAGTAGCGCCACTGGTCGTTGGCCAGGCCGCTGGACTCCGGTGCCCGCAGCCAGCTGACCACCTGCCCCTGCGAGCCGCCGGTGAACTCGTCGAACCGGCGGGCCAGCGGGACCCCGACGATCGGCAGGGCGAGGGTGATCATGGCCAGCGCGAGCCCGCGCAGCCGGGCCGCGGCGAGCGCCACGAGCATCCCGACCACCGCCGGGACCACCGCGCACAGCAGCAGCGTCAGCGGCCCCGGCCAGTCGTGCAGGATCCCGTACGCCGCGATGTAGGCCCCGAGCCCGAGGAAGGCGCTCTGGCCCAGCGACACCTGGCCGGTGTAGCCCATCACGATGTTGAGGCCGAGGATCGCCACCGCGAACACCGCGATGCTGGAGAGCTGGTAGTTGACGTAGGGGCTGGACACCAGCGGGGCGACGACGAGCGCGATCGCGAGCACCCCGACGAGGGCGACGCCCTTCCAGCGGGAGGTCGCGCGCGGGGCGGTGGTGCTGGTGGTGGCGGGGGACGCCGTGCTGGTGGCCATCAGACGCGCACCGTGACCTTTCGTCCGAAGAGCCCCTGCGGCCGGACGACGAGGATCACGATCACCGCGATGAACGGCACCGCGATCTTCAGGTCGTCGCCGATGAAGTCGAGGTAGGCGCCGGCGAGGTTCTCGATGACGCCGATGAAGGCGGCCGCCACGACGGCGCCGATCGGCGAGTCGAGGCCGCCGAGGATGGCCGACGCCAGCGCGTAGACCAGCACGAAGTCGAGCATCCCGGGGCTGATGAACAGCTGCGGGGCGACCAGCACCCCGGCGATCGCACCGAGCGCGGCGGCCAGGCCCCAGCCGATCATCAGGAGCCGGCTGACCGGCAGGCCGGACAGCGCCGACGACCGGGGGTTGTCGGCGACCGCTCGCATGGCCAGCCCGAGCTTGGTCCCCTGGAACAGCAGCTGCAGCCCCACCATCACCACGAGCAGCACCGCGATCGTGCCGATCGACCGCAGGCTCACGAACACCCCGAGCACGCCGATGGTCTTGTTGGGGAACAGCGACGGGAACGGGTGCGGCTCGTAGCCGAAGAAGAACGCCGACGCACCCGACAGGATCACCAGCAGGGCGATGGTGGCCACCACCGCGGTGTCCGGGTCGCCACCCTCGAAGTGCCGCATCACCCCCCGCTCGAGCAGCGCACCGAGGACGAACCCGAAGACGACCGCCGCGATGAGCGCGAGCAGGACGGGCACCCCGGCCTGGGTCAGCGCGTAGGCCACGAAGGTGGCCGCCACGGCCATGCCGCCCTGGGCGAAGTTGATCAGGGCGGTGGCCCGGTAGACCAGCACGATGGCGAGGGCGATCGCGGCGTAGATCGCGCCGTTCGACAGCCCGTCGACCACGACTTGGATGAAGTACGACACCTAACCCCCCAGGTACGCGCGGCGAACGGCGTCCATGCCCATGAGCTCGTCCCGGCTGCCGTGCAGCGCGACCCGCCCCGTCTCCAGCACCGTGGCGTCGTCCACCACCGAGAACGCGAGGTTCGCGTTCTGCTCGACGACGACCATCGACACCTGCGCCTCGCGGCGCAGCCGGACGACGGCGTCGTACACCCGGCGGGCCGTGCTCGGGGCGAGCCCGAGCGAGGCCTCGTCGAGCAGGATCACCCGCGGCTTGGCCATGAACGCGCGGCCGACCGCCAGCATCTGCTGCTCGCCGCCGGACAGCGCCGCGGCGTTCGACCTCACCCGCTCCTGCAGGTTGGGGAACAGGTCGAGGACGTAGTCGACGTCGGTCGCGATCTGCTTGCGGTCCTTGCGCTGGTAGGCGCCGACGAGCAGGTTCTCCCGCACGCTGAGCTGGCCCAGCGTGCCCCGGCCCTCCGGCACGTGCGCGATGCCCAGGTGCGCCGTCCGGTCCGGTCCCAGGCCGCTGATGTCGCGGCCCTCGAACAGGATCCGGCCGGTGGTGCGCACCGTCCCGCTGATCGCGCGCAGCGTGGTCGTCTTGCCGGCACCGTTGGCGCCCAGCAGCCCGGTCGCCCCGTTCTCCGGCAGCGAGAACGAGATCCCGTGCAGGACCTGCGCGTGACCGTAGGACGCGGTGACGTCCTCGAGCTCAAGCAGACTCATCTGCGGCGGCCTCCTTGCCCAGGTATGCCTCGACCACGCGGCTGTCCGACTGCGCCTCCGCGGCCGTGCCCTCCATCAACTTGGCGCCGTGGTCGAGGACGACCACCCGGTCGGTCAGCGCCGAGATCAGCCCCATGTGGTGCTCGACGACCACGACGGTGAGCTCGAACTCGCGGCGCACCTCGCGGACGGTGCCGATCAGCGCCTCGACCTCGCCGTGCGAGAGGCCGGCCGCCGGCTCGTCGAGCAGCAGCAGCCGGGGCCGGGACAGCAGCGCGCGGCACAACTCGACGCCCTTGTGCAGCCCGTGCGAGAGCTCGTCGGCCGGCATCGAGGCGGCCCAGGCCAGGCCGGTGCGGTCGAGCAGCTCCAGCGCCGTCGCGCGCGCCTCGCGCTCCTGCCGGCGGGTGGCGGGCAGCCGCAGCGACCACGAGACGGGCCCGCCCGGCAGCCAGGAGTGGGCGCCGAGCATGACGTTCTCGAGCACGGTCGCGTCGAGCCGCAGCGCCGGGTGCTGGAACGTCCGGGCCAGCCCGAGCTGCGCCATCCGCCAGGCCCGGGTCCGCACCGTCTCCGTCCCGTTGACGAGGATCGAGCCGGCGGTCGGCTGGTAGTGCCCGCTGATGCAGTTGAACAGCGAGGTCTTCCCGGCACCGTTCGGCCCCACGAGGCCGAGGATGCCGCCTCGCGGCGCGTCGAAGGAGACGCCGTCGAGCACGGTGATGCCGCCGAACCGCAGGGACACGTCCCGCACGCTGAGCGCGGCGTCAGGCGCCTCGGTTCCCGTCGTCGTGGTCATCCTGCCTCTCCGTCGTCGTCGACCACCGGGAGCACCGGGTCGCTGGGGTGGGGTGGTGCGTCCCCGCCGTGGAGGAGGCTACGAGAGGCTAGCTGTGGCGACGGTCACGGCAACGTATCGATCGGTGTGAGCCGGCTCTCAGCGACACATTCGGGACATTTGACCCATCCCCGACCGTCGGGGCGGTGACGAGCCGTGCCCGCGCCCGCCGGTCGCCCCGGCCGGGCGGCACGTCCCCCGCCGCGCGACGGGCGCCGACCGGCGCTCCTTGCTACGTTGCGGTCGTGACGCACGTCACCAGCCGGCGCACCCGCCTCGCCGGCGGGGAGACCGCGAGGCCCCCGGCCGCGCCGATGCGACATCTGACGTAGTCCGGGGGGTCGGATGCGGCCGGGCTCCACCCGCCATCCGGATGTGTCCGGCGCCACGTCCCGCGCCTAGCGTCGGGGCGGGGCTGCGCCCGAGCCGCTGCCGTGCGACGCCGCCACCCGGCGGCGCCGAGAGATGACACGAGGACGGATGCACATGACCGCGAAGAACCTGCAGGAGCTCCTCGACCAGACCGGTGACACCGTCGGGATGCTGCGCAACTCCCAGATCGGCACCTACATCTACCCGGTGGTGCCCTCCGAGTTCACCAACTGGCGCCGCGAGCAGAAGGCCTGGCGGGAGACCGCCGTGCTCTTCGACCAGTCACACCACATGTACAACACCTGGATCTCCGGTCCGGACGCGCTGAAGCTGATCTCCGACACCGGCATCAACAGCGTGGCCAACTTCCCGGTCAACATGGCCAAGCAGTTCGTCCCGGTCTCGCCCGAGGGCGGGGTCATCGGTGACGGGATCCTGTTCCACCTGTCCGAGGACGAGTACGTCTTCGTCGGCCGGGCCCCGGTCGCCAACTGGCTGGAGTTCCAGGGGTCGAAGGGCTACGACGTCGAGGTCCGCAACGACCCGCGCTCGTCCTCGCGGCCGTACGGCAAGGCCGTGAGCCGCGACGTGTGGCGGTTCCAGATCCAGGGCCCGAACGCCTGGCCGGTGATCGAGAAGCTGCACGGCGGCGACCTGGAGCAGCTGAAGTTCTTCCGCATGTCCGAGATGAACATCGGCGGCGAGAAGGTGCGCACCCTGCGGCACGGCATGGCCGGCGCCCCGGGCCTGGAGATCTGGGGCCCGTACGAGTCCTACGAGAAGGTGCGCGACACCATCCTCGAGGCGGGTGCGGAGTTCGGGCTGGAGCCGTGCGGCTCCCGCGCCTACTCCTCCAACACCCTCGAGTCGGGCTGGATCCCCTCGCCGCTGCCGGCGATCTACACCGCCGACGAGCTGCGCGAGTACCGCGAGTGGCTCCCGGCCAACGGGTACGAGGCGACCAACGCGCTGGCCGGCAGCTTCGTCTCCGACAAGATCGAGGACTACTACCTCAACCCGTGGGAGCTCGGCTACGGCTCGTTCGTGAAGTTCGACCACGACTTCATCGGCCGTGAGGCGCTGGAGGCCATCGACCCGGCCACCCAGCGGCGCAAGGTCACCCTCGCCTGGAACGACGAGGACCTGACGAAGGTGCTGGGCGGGATCGTGGCCCCGGCTCCGGGGTACCAGGTGTTCGACCTGCCCAACGCCAACTACGGGTCGTCGAACTTCGACTCGGTCATCGACGCCGACGGCACCGTGGTCGGTGCGTCGCTGTTCACCGGCTACAGCGCCAACGAGCGCAAGGGGCTGTCGCTGGCCACGGTCGACCCGAACGTGCCGGTCGGCGCCGAGGTCCGGGTCGTCTGGGGCGAGCCGGACGGCGGCAGCGGGAAGTCGAACGTCGAACCGCACGAGCAGTTCGCCGTGCGCGCCGTGGTGAGCCCGGCCCCGTACGCGGAGACCGCCCGGACCGAGTACCACGGCGGCTGGCGCAGCGCGGCCGCCAGCTGACCCACCGGTGGTCCGGGGTCGGGTGGCCGCACCGCCACCCGACCCCGGACCGCCCGCACGCCCGCAGCCCGGCCCATCCGCGTCGTCCTGCGGGCAGCAGGTCCCCGGACGACCCCGCACGTCCTGAAGGGACTCCCATGCCGTCGTCCGAGAGCCTCGCGGCCGCGCTCGCCCGAGCGGGCAGCCCGGTCGAGCTCCTCCGCAACCTGGCCTTCCCGCCGAGCACCTTCCCGGTGCAGCCGGAGTTCACCAACTGGCGGACCGAGCAGCGGTCGTGGCTGGAGAGCTGCGCACTGCTCGACCAGTCGCACCACATGCACGACCTGTTCGTCACCGGCCCCGACGCGCTGCGGCTGTTCAGCGACCTCGCCGTCAACAGCTTCGCCGGCTTCGGCCCCGGCAAGGCCAAGCAGTTCGTCGCCGTCGCCCCCGACGGCCACCTGATCGGCGACGCCATCCTCTTCCACCTGGACGAGGGCTCCTTCGACCTGGTGGGGCACCCGATGGTGCTGGACTGGGTGACCTTCCACCTCGAGCGCGGCAGCTACGACGCGACCGCTGAGCGGGACCCGAACTCCGCGCTCCGCGCCTCCGGACCCCCGACGCTGTACCGGTACGAACTGCAGGGCCCCACCGCCCTGGCGCTCCTCGAGCAGGTGACCGGCGCCCCCGTGCCCGACGCGCGGTTCTTCAGCATGGCCGAGTTCACCATCGCCGGCCGGCGCGCACGCGCGCTGCGGCACGGGATGGCCGGCCAGCCGGGCTTCGAGCTCTTCGGCCCGTGGGCGGACGGCGAGGCGGTGCTGGCCGCGCTGCTGGAGGCCGGCGCGGACCACGGCCTGGTGCGGGTCGGCGCCAAGGCGTACTCGACGGCGAACCTCGGGTCGGGCTGGGTGCCCGCGCCGATGGCCGCGCTGTTCGGCGACGACCCGCTGATGGCCGAGTACCGCGAGTGGCTGCCGCTGTCGAAGGTCGGCTCCATCGGCGGCAGCCTCGACTCCTCCGACGTCCGCGACTGGTACCTGACCCCCTACGACGTCGGGTACGGCAAGACGGTCAAGTTCGACCACGACTTCGTCGGCCGCGCGGCCTTGGAGCAGCTGGCGCAGACCCCGCCGCCGCGGACCAAGGTCACCCTGGTGTGGGACGCCGACGACGTCACCGCCGCGATCGGCTCGCTGTACCGGCCGGGCCCGGGCGCGAAGTACATCGAGATGCCCAAGGCCCGCTACGCCACCCACCACGAGGACCTGGTCCTCAAGGACGGCGAGCGGGTGGGCGTCTCGCTGGACTGCGGCTACCTCGCCAACGAGCGTCAGATGGTCTCGCTGGCCACCGTCGACACCGCGCTGGCCGAGCCCGGCACAGAGGTGACCGTCGTCTGGGGCGAGCAGCCGGTCTCGGCCAAGCCGGCGGTCGAGGACCACCAGCAGGTCCGGATCCGCGCCGTCGTGGCCCCCTGCCCCTACGACGCCCGGGACACCTACCGGGCGCGCTGACCCCCGGCACGCGCAGCGGCCCCCGGACACGTCGTCCGGGGGCCGCTGTGCGTCGTGCTCAGCCGGGCTGGGAGCCCCGGTTGTCGAACAGCGCGATGCCGGCGGCGGTGTTGGACGCCGGGACGAAGTAGTCCGAGTGGACCTTGGTGATCTCGTCGTCCAGCGCCCCGCGCATCACCAGCCACATGATCAGCTCGATCCCCTCGGCGCCGGCCTGCCGGATCAGCTCCTCGCGGGAGAGGGCGGCGAGCGCCGCGGGATCGGTCTGGATCTGCTCCATCCAGCGGGCGTCGAACTCGGGGTTGATGAACCCCGCCCGGGCCCCGGCCAGCTGGTGGGACATGCCGCCGGTGCCGAGCACGCCGACCGTGAGGTCCTCGGGGTAGCTGCGGATGGCCCGGCCCAGGGCCTGGCCGAGCGCGTAGCAGCGCGCGGCGGTGGGCTGCGGGTACTGGATGACGTTGACCAGCAGCGGGATCACCGGGCACGGCCACGCGTCGCCCGGGTCCGGCGTCCACACCGACAGCGGCACGGTGAAGCCGTGGTCGACGTGCAGCTCCTGGAAGACGGTGAGGTCGAACTCCTCGTCGACCAGGCTCTCCACCAGGTGCAGGGCGAGCTCGGGGTGCCCCACGACGTCGGGCACCGGACGCCGGCCGAAGCCCTCGTCGGCCACCTCGTACTGCTCGGCCGTGCCGAGCCCGAAGGTCGGGACGAAGTCCAGGTCGATGCCGTTGGCGTGGTCGTTGTAGACGACGATCGCCACGTCGGGCCGGTGCTCGGCCAGCCACGCCCGCGCCGGGGCGTAGCCGTCGAACAGCGCCTTCCAGTTCGGGTCCTCGGTCTTGCCGCGGTCCATCGCCGCCCCGATCGAGGGGACGTGCGAGGTCGCCAGACCCCAGATGACGTCAGCCATCGCGACGGCCTCCAGCCCTCATCGCGGCCAGGAAGTCCTCCTCGCCCATGCCGGTGAACACACCGCCCAGGTACTGCATCGAGCGGCCGTCCATCATGGCCAGCTTGTAGACGTAGAAGATGCTGCCGCCCAGGTCGATCATCGCCTGCCAGTCGCGGTCCAGCACCGCCTGCTGCTGCTCGGGGGTGAGCCCGAAGCCCTGGCAGTAGGCCGCCTCGTCGGCGAGGAAGCGCTCCCGGTTCTCGGCCGTGCGCAGGCTCATGAAGAGCTTGTTCATCCGCAGGCCGCGCCGGCTGGTCTCGCCGTCGAAGATCGGTGTGCCCGGCAGCCCGAACCGGTCGGGCGCGGTGTCGCTCATGGACGTTCCTCTCTGGCGGGCGCCCGTGGCGGTGCCCGCGGTCACGTGCGCTCCTGCGGGTGGGTGGCCAGCGCCTCGACCGTGACGTCGAGCCAGGGTGCCATCGGCAGCGACATCAGCGCGTCGTGCAGCGCCGCCGGGTCCGCGGCCTCGTAGAGCCCGACGGTCGCGTTCCGGCCGGGCACCCGCCACAACCGCTTCAGCACCCCGGCGGCGCGCAGCTCCACCGCCCGCGCGCGCTCGGCGGTCCGCAGCTCCTCCCGCCGCTCGGCGGGCGTCTCGGGGGGCAACCGGTTCTCCGACCGGACCAGGAACTCCACGTCAGGCCTCCTTCTCCGCGGCGAGGGCCGGCACCCGGCCGGCCAGGTCGAGCAGCGCGTCGGCCAGCTCCGCGGGGGCGGTGACCATCGCCTCGTGGCCGGTGGCCAGCTCGCGCACCGGCCAGCCGCGCTCGCGGGCGCGGTCGGCCTGGCCGGCGAACACCCGCATCCAGCTGACGCACTCGACGAAGCCGGCCGGGACGGCGTCGACCGCGCCGGTCAGCCGCAGCGGGTCGGTGTAGGTCTTCCACGGGTGCGGCGTCAGCTTCGGCAGCAACCAGTCGACGTCGGCCTGCTCGGTCACCCCGAGCACCGACAGCTTGCGCACCGGCACCAGCCAGCCGAAGCCCTGCTCGGCCGCGGACTCCGCCCAGTGGTGCTCCACGGTGGCCGGCAGCAGGTCCCGCGCCGCCTCGCCGTCGTCGCCGACGAAGGCGTCCAGGTAGACCCGCTGGGCGATGGCCCCGGGCAGCCGGTCGGCCACCGCGGTCACCACCTGCCCCGCGTAGCTGTGCCCCACCAGGACGACGTCGGTGAGCCCGAGCACCTCGACCAGCCGGACGACGTCCTCGACGTGGGTGTCCAGGCCCACCAGCGGGGAGAGCAGGTGCCCGCGCTCGGACAGCCCGGTCAGCGTGGGGGCGTGCACCTCGTGCCCGGCCGCGCGCAGCAGCGGGGCCACCCGGTCCCAGCACCACCCCCCGTGCCAGGCACCGTGCACGAGGACGAACGTGGTCATGGCTCCCCTGTCCTGGCGACCCGCGGCGGCCGCGCGCGGATGTGGTCCCGAGCACGATAAGCCCCGCGGCGCGCCGCCGGATCCGCCCGATGTCACGGGGCGGCGACCGCCGCCGCACGGACCCGCTACGTCATCCGTCGTGGCCCGGGGACGCCGCTGGTCACCGGGGCAGGACGAGCCCCTCCTTGACCGCGAGCAGGGCGGCCTGCGTGCGCGAGGTGAGCCCCATCTTGGTGAGCAGGTGGCTGACGTGCGTCCGCGCCGTGCGCTCGCTGATGACGAGGTGCTCGGCGATGTCCTTGTTCGACCTGCCCTCGGCGATCAGCACCAGCACCTCCTTCTCCCGCGCGGTGAGGACGCCGAGCCCGGTGCGCGGCGCCCGCATCTCCTGGGTGAGCCGGCGGGTGACCGCCGCGTCGAGGAAGACCTCGTCGCGGACCGCCGCCCGCAGCGCCGCGTCGACCTCGGCGGGTCCGGCGTCCTTGAGCAGGTAGCCCGACGCCCCGCTCTCCAGCGCCGCGTGCACCCGCTCGGTCTCCCCGAAGCTGGTGAGGATGACCACCTTCAGCTGCGGGAACCGGCGCAGCACCTCGCCGGTGGCGGTGACGCCGTCCATGCCGGGCATCTGCAGGTCCATCAGCACGACGTCGGGCAGCTCGCCGTGGGCGGCCGCCCGGGCCAGCCGGTCCAGGGCCTCCCGCCCGTCACCTGCCTCCCCCGCCACCTCGACGTCCTCGAGCGCCTCCAGGTAGGCGACGACACCGCGGCGCACGACCGCGTGGTCGTCGACCACGAGCACCCGGATCGGGTCCGGGGCCGTCACCGGCCCGGCTCCGGGTCGAACGCCGGCACCGAGGTCGGCAGCGGGAGGCTGAGCAGCACGCTGGTCCCGCCGTCGTCGCGCCGGCGGACCCGGACCCCGCCACCCCAGCGGGCCGCCCGCTCCCGCATCACGGTCATGCCGAGGCCGCTGGAGCCGGAGCGGCTGGACGCGGAGCCGCCGGGCTCCGCCGCGGTGCGGCCGTCGAACCCGCACCCGTCGTCGGTGACCTCGGCGACCACGTGCTGCCGGCCGTCGCGGGGGGCCACCACCAGCCGGGTGTGGATCCGGGTGGCGTCGGCGTGCTTGATGCTGTTGTGCAGCGCCTCGGCGACGACGCGGTAGACGTCCTCGAGCAGGTCGGCGTCGACCGCGGCGAGGGCGTCGTCGGGATCGGCGTACTCGAGCTGGACGTCGACGCCGGTGCGAGCCGCCGTGGAGTCGACCAGGGAGCGCAGGGCCGAGGCCAGGCCCTGCGCCGAGGTGGCCGCCGGCCGCAGCTCCACGACCATGCCGCGCAGGTCGGCCAGCACGTCGGCGGCGCTGGTGCTCAGGTCGTCGGCCACCTGGGCGACCTTCTCCGGGGCCGGCGGCAGGCCGCGGGCGACGAGCACGCCCAGCGACCTCGCCTGCATCATCATCGAGAACACCTGCTGCACCACCGAGTCGTGCAGGTCGCGGGCCAGCTTCTGGCGCTCCTCGCGCCGGGCCACGTCCCGTTCCCGCTCCAGCAGCGCGGCCTGGTCCACCGCCATCGCCGCCTGCTCGGCCATGGCCAGCAGGAACTCCAGCTCGGTGTCCCCGACGACCCGGCCCGGGGCGAAGAAGGCGTTCAGGATGCCGACCGGCTCCCCCCGGGCCAGGAGCGGGACGCTGACGAACCAGTCCCAGCGGGGGTGGCGCATGAAGTCGTGCAGCGGCCCCCAGGCCGGGTCCTGCATGACCGCGTCGTACCGGTCCGGGACGACGACCGGCTCGCGGGTGCTGAGCGCGTCCAGCATCCGCAGCCGGGCGCCCAGGGCCCGGCACTGCATCAGCCGGTCGAAGAACTCGTCGGAGCGGCCGAACCCGGCCGAGCCCATGACGTGCAGCCGGTTCCCCGACCCGTTGACCGTCAGCACCTGCACGCCGGCGAGCGCGTCGGTGCGCGCCACCTCCTGGGCGAGCACCTCCAGCGTGCCGATCAGCGAGCGCTTGGAGGCCACGCTGGACGCGGCCTTGGCGATCGCGGCCAGCCGGCGCTCGCGCAGCAGGCTCAGCGTCACGTCCCGGAAGGACACGACCCAGCGCTGCTCGCCGGGCACCTGGGAGACGACGTAGGCGAAGTCCCGCCGGAGCCCGGGCGAGGGCTCCCACTCCAGGACGAGCTCGCCCGGCCGGCCGGCGACCGCCGGGTCACCCGGTGGCGGGAACGGGGACCGGGCACCGGCCACGGCGCCCGGCCGGAGGCCGCAGAGCCGGACCGCGGCGGGGTTGGCGTCCAGGAACCGCGCGTCGGCGTCGATGACGGCGAGCCCGTCGGGGGCGTGCGCCACCACCTCGCCGGCGCAGGGAGGTGCCGCGGCCGACGTGCTGACGGCGGCCGGTCCTGTGCGTCCCACGCGCCTCTCCTCCCTGTCGACGTCCTGCTGTGGTGCAGCCCACTGCTGCCCTGATGCTGGCACGCCGGGCGCGTCGCGGGTACGGCGGACCTGCCGGACCACCCGCCGGGGTGGCCGCCCCGCGACGATTGACGTACGGCCCGCGGGCGAAGTGGTGGGACCGGAGCCGTCATGTCACCGTGCCGGTACGGGGTGGCACAGGTCACGATGGTGGTGCGCTGGACACGACCGCCGCCCGGGCGCACCGGGTGGTGCGTGCCGGTGCCCGGTGCGCACCGCCCCCGCCGGAGAGAGCAGGCTCGCCGCACAGGAGGAAGGCCAACCGATGAAGCGCTCGCTGACCGCACGGGACCCCGCCACCCGGGCCTCGCTGAGGCAGGTCTTCCAGGAGCTCGGCTTCGAGGTCATCCCGTTCAAGAAGACCGAGGAGCAGGTGCTCCAGCACGTGCCCAAGGACGTCCGGCTGACGGTCACCGCCTCGCCCGCCAAGGGCCAGGACGCCACCGTCGACCTGACCGTCAAGCTGGTCGGCCACGGCTACTCGGTGGCACCGCACCTGTCCGCCCAGCAGGTCCGCGACCGCGCGCACCTGGCCGACGTCGTCGCCCGTTGCCGCGAGGCCGGGGTCACCGACGTCTTCGTCGTCGGCGGCGACCCGAGCGACACCCCCACCGAGTTCAAGGACGCGCTGGCGCTGCTCACCGCGCTGCACGAACTCGACCACGGGTTCGCCGACATCGGGATCGGCGGCCACCCCGAGGGCCACCCGTCCGTCTCGCCCGAGGTGCTGTTCCAGGCGCTCAAGGACAAGGCCGCGATGGCGACGCACATCAAGACCCAGATCGTGTTCGACCCGAAGCTGATCCTCGACTGGGCGCGGGAGCTGAAGAACCGCGGCATCGACCTGCCGGTGCACGTCGGCGTGCCCGGGGCGGTGCACCGGCAGAAGCTGCTGCGGGTCTCCGGCGGGCTGGGCGTCGGCGAGTCGGCGAAGTTCTTGAAGAAGCAGCAGAACCTGCTGTGGCGCTTCTTCATCCCCGGCGGCTACAGCCCGGACAAGATCATCAAGGGCCTGGCCCCGCACATCGGCAAGCCCGACAACCACATCGAGGGCTTCCACGTCTTCACCTTCAACGACCTCGGGCCCACCGAGGCCTGGCGGGAGCAGACGCTGCGGTCGCTGGCGTGACCCGCCTCCCGGGCCCCTCCCCCACCCCCTCCAGGAGCGCCTGATGACCGCAGAGCTGATCGACGGGACGGCGGTCGCCCGCCTGGTCCGCGAGGACGTGGCGAAGGGCGTCGCGGAGCTGGTCGCCGCCGGTGGCACGCCCCCCGGGCTGGCCACGGTGCTGATCGGCGACGACCCCGCTTCCGAGGTCTACGTCCGGAACAAGCGCCGGCTGTGCGTGACGGCCGGGATGGCCGACCTGCACCGCCACCTGCCCGGCGACGTCGACCAGGACACCGCCGCCGCGCTGGTCGACGAGCTCGCCGCCGACCCCGCCGTCTCCGGCATCCTGCTCCAGCTCCCGACCCCGGCCCACCTGGACTCCGAGGCGCTGCTGGCCCGCATCCCGGCGGCGAAGGACGTCGACGGGCTCACCGTCGCCAACGCCGGCCTGCTCGCCCAGGGCCGGCCCGGGCTGCGGCCGTGCACGCCGTCGGGGGTCATCGAGCTGCTCGACCGCTACGACGTCCCGCTGTCCGGGGTCGAGGCCGTCGTCGTCGGCCGCTCGGTGCTGGTGGGCAAGCCGATGGCCCAGCTCCTGCTGGAGCGGAACGCCACCGTGACCATCTGCCACTCGCGGACCCGTGACCTCGCCGAGGTGTGCCGGCGCGCCGACGTGCTGGTCGTCGCCGCGGGGATCCCCGGCCTGGTCGGCGCCGACGGGGTCAAGCCCGGTGCGACCGTGATCGACGTCGGCATCCACCGCGGCGAGGACGGCCTGCACGGAGACGTCGACACCGCCGCCGTCGCCGAGGTCGCCGGGCGGATCACCCCCGTGCCCGGGGGCGTGGGGCCGATGACCATCGCCATGCTGCTGGCCAACACCCTGACCGCCGCGATCGCGCAGCAGGGCCTCGGCGGCTGATGACCCCGGCGGTCGACGGGCCGTGGGCGCGGTTCGACGACCTGGACCGCGGCGAGGCGCTGCTCTGCCTGCCCCCGCACCGGGTGCTCACCACCACCCGCACCGACGAGGTCGCCGGGATCCTGCAGCAGGTGCACGACGAGACCGCGGCGGGCAGCTGGGCCTACGGGTTCGTCTCCTACGAGGCGGCGCCGGGCCTGGACCCGCAGCTGCCCGGCGGCTGGACCCCGGGGCAGCCCCCGCTGGTGTGGTTCGGGCTGTGCGCCGAACCCGCGCGGGTGGACCCGCTCACCGGGGCCGGCGTGCCGCCGCTGCAGACGGCACCCTGGCGCCCGGACTGGACCGCGGCCGCGCACGCCCGCGCCGTCGGCGTCGTCCGCGAGCGGATCGCCGCCGGCGAGACCTACCAGTGCAACCTCACCGACCGGCTGCGCTCGACGGTGACCGGGGACCCGGCAGCCCTCTACCACCGGCTGGCGCTCGCCCAGCGCGGCGCGCACAACGCCCACCTCGACCTCGGCCGGTACGTGGTGGCCAGCGCCAGCCCCGAGCTGTTCTTCGAGTGGGTGGGCGACCGGGTGCGCACCCGCCCGATGAAGGGCACCGCCCCCCGCGGCCGGACGACCGCCGAGGACGAGGTGCAGCGCCGGGCCCTGCGCGCCAGCAGCAAGGAGCAGGCCGAGAACGTGATGATCGTCGACCTGCTGCGCAACGACCTCGGCCGGGTCGCCGAGGTCGGCAGCGTGACCGTCGACGAGCTGTTCGCCCTGGAGCGGTACCCGACCGTCTGGCAGCTGACCTCGCAGGTCAGCGCCCGCATCCGGCCGGACGTCGGGCTGCCGGAGCTCTTCGCCGCGCTCTTCCCCTGCGGCTCGGTCACCGGAGCACCCAAGCAGCGCTCGATGGAGCTGATCCGCGAGCTGGAGCCGACGCCGCGCGGCGTGTACTGCGGGGCGATCGGGCTGGTCGCCCCGCCGGGTGCGCCGTTCCGCGCCCGGTTCAGCGTCGCGATCCGCACCGCCGTGGTCGACCGGGCGTCCGGCGCGGCCGTCTACGGGGCCGGCGGCGGCATCACCTGGGGCTCGGACGCCGGCCGGGAGCGGGCCGAGCTGCTCGCCAAGGCCGCCGTCCTCGGCCACGAGGTCACCGAGCACCAGCTGCTGGAGACCCTCGCCTGGCTGCCGTCCGAGGGGTTCCGCCACCTCGACCGCCACCTCGCCCGGCTGGCCGACTCCGCCCGGTACTTCGGCTTCCGGTCCGACCGCGACGCCACCGCCGCCCGCCTGCGGGACGCCGTCGCCGACCGGACCGCCCCAACGCGGGTGCGGCTGGCGCTGCACCGCTCGGGTGAGCTGGAGGTCGAGGTGCGGGACCTGCTCCCGGCGGGGCCCGGGCCGGTCCGGCTGGTGGTGGACCACGAGCCGGTGGACCCCGCCAGCCCGTGGCTGCAGCACAAGACCACCCGCCGCGACCCCTACCGGCTCCGGGCGCTGCGGCACCCGGAGGCCGACGACGTCGTCCTGGTCAACCAGCGCGGCGAGCTGACCGAGACGACCATCGCGAATCTGGCCGTCCGGCTCGACGGCCGGTGGTGGACGCCGCCGACCAGCTCCGGCTGCCTGCCCGGCGTCGAGCGCGGCCGGCTGCTGGACCTGGGCCGGCTGCACGAACGCGTGCTGCACGTCGACGACCTCGCCGCGGCCGAGGAGCTCGCGGTGCTCAGCTCGCTGCGCGGCTGGCGGCCGGCGCAGCTGCTCCCCCGGCCGCGCCGGCCGCTCCGCTACGGGGCCGACCGGGAGGCCTCCCGCGCCGCCGGGTGACGGCCCCGCCGGTCAGCTCACTCGAAGACGACGGTGCGGTTTTCGTGGATGATCACGCGGTTCTCGGTGTGCCAGCGGACAGCGTGCGCGAGGGCGCGCGTCTCGGCCTCCCGGCCGCGGGCGGCCAGCTGCTCCGGGCTCGACGAGTGGTCGACCCGCAGCATCTCCTGCTCGATGATCGGGCCCTCGTCGAGGTCCGCGGTCACGTAGTGCGCGGTCGCGCCGATGAACTTCACGCCCCGGGCGTGCGCCTGGTGGTACGGGCGGGCGCCCTTGAAGCTCGGCAGCATCGAGTGGTGGATGTTGATCGCCCGGCCGCCCAGCTGCCGGCACAGGTCGTCGGAGAGGATCTGCATGTAGCGCGCCAGGATGACCAGCTCGACCCCCTCCGAGCGGACGATGTCCAGCAGCGCCGCCTCGGCCTCCGCCTTGGTCTCCCGGGTCACCGGGATGTGCGTGAAGGGGACGCCGTAGAAGTCGGCGGTGCTCTGCAGGGTCGGGTGGTTGGACACCACCGCGACGACGTCGAGGTTGAGCTCGCCGACGGAGTTGCGGAACAGCAGGTCGTTGAGGCAGTGCGCGTACTGGCTGACCATGATCACCACGCGCTGGCGCTCCGCGGCGTCGGCCAGCCGCCAGTTCATCGCGAACCGCTGGGCGGTCTCCGCGAAGGACTCCCGCAGGGCGGGCAGGTCCAGCGGCGCGCCGTCGACGTGCTTGAACTCCACGCGCATGTAGAACATGCCGCTGGAGAGGCTGTCGAACTGGTGGCTCTCCACGATCGTGCACTTCTCCTGCACGAGCAGCCCGGACACCGCGTGCACGATGCCCGGGGCGTCCACGCAGGACAGCACCAGGATGCCGTGTTGACCGTCAGCGGGCCGGGTCATGTCTCCTCCACGGGGCTCGTTCCGTCGGGGCGCGCACCCCGTGCGGGGTGGCGCCGATCACACGTCCGGGTTGACGGTACGCACCGGTCCCCAGCGCCTCCCAGCGGCAGATGACCACTCCCACCGGGCGCCGGGGAGCGGTGGCCCGCGACAATCGACGTAGGCACGCCCGGGTCAGCCGCGCGGCGGTAGCACGGGGACCACGAGGTGGGAGTCGAAGCGGCCGCCGGTGTGCACGACGCTGCGGCCGGCGTTCACGGTGTCCGTGTGCCGGGCGTAGGTCAGCGGCTCCGGGTAGCGCATGACGTCGCTGCCCTGGACGACCAGCAGCAGCTGCTCCCCCGCCTCGAACCGGGTGCCCGACGGCCAGACCTCGATGTCCAGCCGGGTCGGCTCGCGCGGCGTCAGCGGCAGCGCCCGCCGGTGCGCCAGCACCGGCAGGAAGTCGGTGGAGCGCTCCGGGTCGAGCTCCCGGTGCGAGGCGCGCAGCCAGCCGACCGCCACCGGGCCGTCCTCGAACTGCCCGTAGTACGGGAACCCGACCTGGTTGCCCTCGGCGTCGAGCTTGAACAGCGCGACGAACACGTCCAGGTCGTCGGTCTCCTCCGCGGACATGTGCAGCACCGCGCGCACGTGCCCGACCAGCTCGACGGGCTCGGTGAACGTCGCCGTAAAGGTGGCCCGGCGGGGCGCCAGCCCGCTGCCCAGCGCGTCGTAGGAGGCGGCGCCCTCGGTGGCGACCGGGTCCCAGCCCAGCGAGCCGCCGGTGGCGTCCAGGTGCAGCTGCCGGTACTCGACGTCCTCGAGCGGCCACTCCCGGGCGTCCCGCCAGGTGCCCTCGTAGTACCGGTCGCGCACCTCGGCCCGCACCCGCGGCCAGTCCTGCACCCCGGGGCCGCGGTCGAGCAGGAAGTGGTCGAAGAACGCCCGCTGGCGCTCGACGTTCTCCGGCTCGTAGTAGTAGGCCCACTTCTTCCGGCCGTGGACGTCGAGCCACTTCTGCGCCGACCCCATCCGGCGGAAGCCCTCCAGGGTGCCGCGGCTGTGCAGCCCCTGGTCGGCCCAGCTGGCGACGACGAACGCCGGCACCTGGATCGCCTCGAGGTCGGCGGCCTTGCCGGCCCAGAACTCGTCGAACCAGGGGTGGGCGGCGGTCTCGGCCTCCAGGTCCTCGATCTCGGTCGTGCTGGCCCCCCAGCGCTCCCAGATGTAGGGCCAGAAGGAGGTCTCCGGGATGCCGCCGTGCCGGGCCACCTCCCGGTAGGTGTCGTTCCACCCCTCCCAGGGGTTGATCGCGGCCAGGTGCGGCGGGTTCAGCGACGCGACCCACCACTGCAGGCTGGTCAGGTAGGAGACACCGGACAGCCCGACCTTGCCGGCGCTCCACGGCTGGGTGCCGGCCCACTCGACCAGGTCGGCGTAGGCGCGCGCCTCCTCGATCGAGTGGTACGTGGCCCGGCCCTCGGAGTACCAGGTGCCCGGGACGTCGGCGAGGACGATGGCGTAGCCGTGCGGCACCCAGTACTCGGGGTCCGGCGCCTCGAAGGTGGTCAGGTCCCCGGTCCACTCCGGCCGCACGCCGCTGTTGGGGTAGATCTGGCCGATCGGCGCCGGGTTGTGCTTGCCGTACGGCGACCAGCTGACCAGCGGCGCCGCCGGCACGTCGGAGTCGGGCCGGTAGACGTCGACGTACATGACGTGCCCCTGGTCCCCGAACGGGACGGCGACGTCCTTCTCGACGACCATGCCGGGCCGGTTCTCGAACCGGTGCTCGGGCGGCCTGCCCCCGCGCGACTCCGGCGTGCTGCGGGGGCTCCGGAGGAGGTGCGGCGTCTCGTCGTGCACAGGGGTCCTCGTCGTCCGTCGGGGAGGTGCGGAGGCAGGCGCCGTCGACGCACCGCCCCGGTCGGGGCGGTGCGTCACGCGGTCGCGGGTGGGGCCGGGTGCTGCGTCAGTGCGCCATGGCGGCGAGCGCCTCGGCGTCGAGGGTCGCGATGGAGCGGGTGTCCTGGAAGGCGCGCACGCCCTCGATGCCCTGCTCGCGGCCCATGCCGGACTGCCGCACGCCGCCGAAGGGGGCCCGCAGGTCCAGCCGGGTGGCGCCGTGGTCGTTGACCCAGACGTAGCCGCACGCCAGTCGGGAACCGATGCGCTGGGCGGTGGCCGGGTCCGCCGTCCAGACCGACCCGCACAGGCCGCCCCAGGTGTCGTTGGCGGCGGCGACGGCCTCCTCCTCGGTGTCGAAGGCGATGATCGGGATGACCGGGCCGAACTGCTCCTGGGTGACCACCCGCAGCGACGGGTCGGGGTCGATGACCAGGGCCGGACGCAGGAAGTTGCCCTCGGCCAGGTCGCCGCCGGGCAGCTCGCCGTACTCACGGACCTCGGCGCCGGCGTCCTTGGCCTCCTGGACGATCTCGGCCACGAAGGCCTTCTGCGCCGCCTGGTGCAGCGGGCCCATGGTGGTGCCCTCGTCCAGGCCGTAGCCCAGCCGGACGGCGGCCAGCCGCTGCTCGAGGCCGGCGACCAGCTCGTCGCGGCGCGACCGGTGCACGTACACCCGCTTGGCGGCCATGCAGATCTGCCCGGTGGTGTCGAAGATCCCGGCGAACAGCCGGTCGAGGTGGGTGTCGTCGATGACCGCGTCCTCGGTGAAGATCGCCGCGTCGTTGCCACCCAGCTCGAGCGTCACCCGGGTCAGCGTCCGCGACGCCATCTCCATCATCCGCTTGCCGCCGTTGACGCTGCCGGTGAAGCAGACCTTGGCGACGTCGGGGTTCTGGATGAGGCCGGCCATCTCCTCGTCGCGGCCGGTGACCACGTTCAGCACGCCCGGCGGGAGCTTCTCGGCGACGCGCTGCACGACGCGGGCGGTGGCCAGCGGCGCCGAGGGCGGCGGCTTGACGATGGCGGTGTTGCCGGCCAGCAGCGCGTGCGGCAGCGCGGCGCCGAGGATGGCGATCGGCCAGTTGAACGGCACGATGACGGTGACCACGCCCAGCGGCTGGTAGCCGACCTGGGTGGTCACCGGGATGCCGGGGGCGGGCTCGAGGACCTTGCCCGTGTCCACCTCGTCGGCCAGGCCCAGCGCCAGCTGCCAGCGCAGCTCGAAGACCAGGGCGTCGATCCAGGCCTCCATCCGGATCTTGCCGTTCTCCTGCGAGAGGACGGCGGCGTCGGCGTCGCGGTCGTCGGCGATGCCGGCGATCGCCTCGGCCATCGCGGCAGCCCGCTCCTGGGCCGACAGCGCGGCCCAGGCGGGGAACGCGGCCTTGGCCGCGGCCACCGCGTCCGCCACGTCGTCCGCCGTCGCGGCCGCGGCCTCGCCGACGACCACGCCCGGCTTCCCCGGGTCCGCCACCTGCAGGACGTCGGCGGTGGTGCGCTCCTCGCCGCCGATGAACAGTCCGGTGCGCACGACCTGGGTCTCGCCTGCTGCCGTCTGGGTGCTCGTCATGTCGTTCCCCTCCGTTGGGTCCCGTTCGCGTGCCTGCTCCACCGGGTGCGCCCGGCGCCGTTGCCGGCGCCGGACGCACACCGGGCGTGCCCTCCAGCGTCCGACCCGGCGGGGCCGGGCACCAGGGACATCTGTCCCGGTCAGGAGCCCCGCGGCGGGTCGCCGTCCGGGGTCCCCAGCCGCAGCACGGGCTTGATCGTCCGCCCGGCGGCGGAGTCGGCGAAGGCCTGCTCGATGTCGGCGAAGTCGTAGGAGGTGACCAGCCGGTCGAACGGGAACCGGTCCTGCCGCCAGAGCTCGACGAGCTGCGGGATGTACGTCTGCGGGACCGCGTCGCCCTCGATGATCATCTGCAGCCGCCAGCCGCGGGTCATCGACAGCCCGGTCTCGAACGCCGTCTCCTCGCCCGGCGCCTGGGCTCCGACGACCCCGACGGTGCCGCGGATGGCCAGCGAGTCCGCCGCGGTGCGCAGCACGGCCGACACACCCGTCGTCTCGAGTGCGGCGTCCACGCCCTGCCCGCCGGTGAGCTCGGTGACGCGCGCGGCGACGTCGCCGTCCCGGGCGTCGACGACGTCGGTCGCACCGAGCTCGGTGGCCAGCGCCAGCCGCTCGGGGACGACGTCGACGGCGACGATCCGGGCGCAGCCGACCGCCCGCGCGGCCAGCACGGCGGACAGCCCCACCGCCCCGGCCCCGAACACGGCGATGCTCGACCCGGCCGGCGGGCGCAGCGAGTTCATCACCGCACCCGCCCCGGTCTGGATGCCGCAGCCGAGCGGGCCCATCAGCTCGAGCGGGACGTCGGCTCGGATCGGGACCACCGACCGGGCCTGCACGTTCGCGTGCCGGGCGAACGAGGACTGGCCGAAGAAGTGCGAGGAGAGCTGCCCGCCGTCGCGGTCCCGCAGCGCGGTGGACCCGTCGGGCCGGGTGCCGCCGAAGTTGCGGGCGTACAGGTCGGCGCAGTAGGTGCTGTCGCCCGCCAGGCACTGCCGGCAGCGGCCGCAGGTGTTCACCGACAGGACGACGTGGTCGCCCACCGCCACCCCGGCCACGGCGTCGCCGACCGCCTCGACGACGCCGGAGCCCTCGTGGCCCAGCACGGCCGGCAGCGGCGTCGGGTAGGTCTGCTCGCGCACCACCGCGTCGGTGTGGCAGACCCCGGCGCCGACCAGCCGCACCCGGACCTCGTCGGGGCGGGGGTCGTCGAGCTCGACCTCCTCGATCACGAACGGGCCGTCCTTCTCCCGGACGACGGCTGCCTCGGTGAGCATCGGTGCTCCTCCTCTGCGCTCGGCTGACCGGAGCGTGCCACGCCGGTCGGGGCGGCACGAGCCGGTCGGAAGGGTCCTGCGGTCGTCAGCGCGGGCGCAGGTCGCCCCGGCTGCGGTCCTGCTTGTACGGCGCCGCGGCGACCACGGCCCGGATCTCCTTCTGGCGCCCGCCGGGCCTGCCCCAGTGCACGGTGAGCTCGGTGCCGAGCTCGCTCGCGGCGACGTCGAGGGTGCTCAGCGAGAGCATCTGCCGGAACCAGTAGCTGTACCCGCGGGAGGTGGCCACCCCCACCGTCTGCCCGGCCCGGGTCACCCGGTCGGCCCACATGAACCCCCGCTGGTCGCGCGGCATGTCCATGTACTCGTAGGCCTCCCCCGGCCGGAAGAGCGAGGCGTACACGTCGGCCACGTCCTCGGCGTCCCAGACCAGGGTGCGGAGCACCCGGCGCGGTGCCGCCTTCTCGACCTCCAGCGCCTCCCGGCCGAGGAAGTCGTGGTCGAACCGCACGTTGCGCCCCCAGCCGAGCTCGACCGGGCTCCGGTAGTACTCGCTGATCCGCCGGCCGTCTTAGCTGCCGGCGATGTAGGCGGGCTGTGCGTAGTCGGGCATGGAGGCCCGGAACTCGGCGAGGTAGTCGGCCGTCTCCGGCTCGAAGATCCCCGGGATGTAGTCGGTGGCGATGGTCGGGTAGCTGGCCTCCAGGTGGTTGATCGGGGTGACCCGGGCGCCGATGCGGCGGATGCCGAACGGCCGGCCCGCCTCCAGCAGCAGGTCGTGCACCTCCGGGCCGAACTCCCGCGGGCCCTGCAGCTCGAACCCGACCTCCCCGCTCATCCCCTGGCGCAGCGCCCAGACCGGCCGGCCGGCGATCTGCACCTGGGCGACGTGCATGTACCCGGTGCTCAGCAACGGGGTGGTGTCGGTGACCGCGTCCAGGACCGCGAGGGAGGTCGGCCCGGCGACCTGCAGCACGAACCAGTCCTCCGGGGTGCACTCCGCGTCGTAGCTGCCGCGGGCCAGCTGGTGCTGCAGCCAGAAGCCGCCGCGGCCGTGGACCACGAAGTCCTCGGCACCGAACCGGGTGACGACGCCCTCGTGGACGACCTTGCCGTCGCGGTTCGTGTGGATGGCGTGCTTGGACCGGCCGGTCTCCCAGTTGTCGACGCTGTTGACGGAGAAGTCGCCGATCAGCCGGACGGCGTCGGGCCCGGTGATCCGGTGCTGCCAGAGGAACGACCAGTCGCCGAGGGAGCAGGTCTGCTTCCACGACAGGCTCTCGTCCAGCCAGTCGGTGTACTCGGGGTGCCCGAACCGGCTCCACGCGTAGACCTGCGGCGGCCGGCGCATCGCCTCGACGGTGAACTCCACGGTCCTCCTGCCTCCCGTCCCGCCGGCTCCGCGTCTCCGACGGCGCGGGGCCCGACCGGGCCAGCCAACACCCTCGCCGGGCCTCCCGCAGGACCGCCCGGCGGTCGTGCGCGACAGGATGGACCGGTGACCACGCGGCCCGCGCCCCTGACCCCCGGGGTCTTCGCCGACCTGCTGCCGGCGATGCTGGCCGACCTGGCCGAGCTGGTCGGCTGCGAGACCCCGTCCGCGGACCGGGCGGCGTTTGCCCGCGGTGCCGCGCTGGTCGCCCGGCAGGGCGCGCGGGCGCTCGGCGCGGACCCGGAGGTGCTGGTCCGGGAGGGCTGCACGCACCTGCGCTGGCGGCTGGGCGGCGGCCCGCGCCGGGTGCTGGTGCTCTGCCACCAGGACACGGTGTGGCCGGTGGGCACGCTCACGGCGATCCCGTGGTCGGTCGTCGACGGGGTGGTCCGCGGGCCGGGCTGCCTGGACATGAAGGGCGGCATCGTGCTGGGCCTCACCGCCCTGGCCCAGCTGCGCGCCGCCGGGACCGACCTCGACGGGGTCACCGTGCTGGTCACCGGGGACGAGGAGGTCGGCTCGCCGACGTCGGCCGACCTGATCCGGGAGGAGGCACGGGGCTGCGCGGCGGTGCTCGTGCTGGAGGCCGGTGCCGACGACGGCGGGCTGAAGACCGGCCGCAAGGGCGCGTCGATGTACGAGCTGCTGGTCACCGGCCGCGCCGCGCACGCCGGGCTGGAGCCGGAGAAGGGCATCAGCGCCACCCTCGAGCTCGCGCACCAGGTGGGGGCGATCGCCGCCCTGGCCGACCCCGGGCAGGGCACCACGGTCACCCCGACCGCACTGGTGTCGGGCACCACCACGAACACCGTGCCGGCCAGCGGTCGGCTGAGCGTCGACGTCCGGGCGCTGACCGCCGCGGAGCAGCAGCGGGTGGACGCCGGGATGCGCGCGCTGACCCCGCACCTGCCCGGCGCGGTGCTGGAGCTGCGCGGCGGGGTCAACCGCCCGCCGCTGGAGGTGGCCTCCTCCGCCGGCCTGTTCGCGCTGGCGCAGCAGGTGTCCGCCCGGCTGGGGCTGCCCGCGCCGGAGGCGGTGACCGTGGGCGGGGCGTCGGACGGGAACTTCACCGCGGGCATCGGGGTGCCGACGCTCGACGGGCTCGGCGCCGTCGGCGGCGGCGCGCACGCCGCTGGCGAGCACGTGCGCACCACCGAGCTGCCCGGCCGCGCGGCCCTCGTCGCCGGCCTGGTGCGGGCCGTGCTCGCCGCGGCCCCTGGCACGCACGGCCGGGACGTCGGTGGCCTCGGCCTCCCGGACGAAGGGACCGGCGGTGGATGAGGACCCCGCACCATGCCCGCCGGGCCCACCCGCCCGAGGATGGGCATCGTGACCGAGCTGACCGACGGCCTGCCGGCGACCCCGCCCCCTCCGGTGGCGGGGCCGGCGGTCGCGCACGCGGCAGCCGAGGCCGCGCACCGGGCCGCCGCCCGCTCGGGGGTGCAAGTGGTCGAGCTCGCCGAGCTGGCCGACCTGCGCGCCGTGCAGGACCTCTTCGGCTCCATCTGGCACCCGGCGCCGGACAACCCGCCGGTGACCGTGGAGATGATGCGGGCGCTGACCAAGGCCGGCAACCCGCTGCTCGGGGCCTACGCCGACGGGGAGCTGGTGGGCGCCTGCGTCGGCTTCTTCGCCGCCCCGGCGGGCACCGCCCTGCACAGCCACGTCACCGGCGTCCTGCCCACCGCGCAGCGGCGCAGCGTGGGCCGCACGCTCAAGCTGCACCAGCGGGCCTGGGCGCTGGACCGCGGCCTCACCCGGATCACCTGGACCTTCGACCCGCTGGTGCGCCGCAACGCCTGGTTCAACCTGGGCCGGCTGGGCGCCGTGCCGGTCGAGTACCTCCCGGACTTCTACGGTCCGATGGAGGACACCATCAACGCCTCCGACCAGTCCGACCGGCTGCTCACCACCTGGGTGCTGGACTCCCCCGCCGTGGTGCGCGCCGTCGCCGGCGAGCCGGTGGCCGTGGACCTGCCGGCGCTGCGGGCGGCCGGCGCCGTCGCCGTCGTCTCCGCCGGACCCGACGGCGCCCCGGAGGAGCGACCGGGCGTCCCGGGCCGGCCGTGGCTGGTGGCCGTGCCGCCGGACGTCGAGGGGCTGCGGGCCCGGGACCCGGAGCTGGCCGCCCGGTGGCGGGTGGCGGTCCGCGGCGCCCTGGCCGGGGCGCTGGCCGGCGGCGGCCGGGTGCGCGCCTTCGCCCGCGAGGGCTGGTACGTCGTCGACGGCGCCGGGATCCCGGCCGCCCCTGAGGCCGGGAGGGCCACGCCGTGAAGCTCGAGAGCGTCGAACTGCGCCGGATCGCGATGCCGCTGGTGGCGCCGTTCCGGACGTCGTTCGGCACCCAGACCAGCCGGGACGTGCTGCTGGTGCGGGCGCGCACCGACGTCGGCGAGGGGTGGGGCGAGTGCGCGGCGCTGGCCGACCCGCGGTACTCCGCCGAGTACGTCGACGGCGCCGCCGACGTGCTGCGCCGCTTCTTCCTCCCCGCGGTGGCCGCCGTCCCCGACCTGGACGCGTACGCCGTCGGCCGCGCGCTGGCGCCGTTCGCCGGGCACTGGATGGCCAAGGCGGCGATCGAGACGGCGGTGCTGGACGCCGAGCTGCGGGCCGCCGGGCGGTCGTTCGGCTCCTTCCTGGGCGCGGCCACCGACCGGGTGCCCTGCGGGGTGTCGGTCGGGATCATGGACTCGATCCCGGAGCTGCTGGACGCCGTCGGCGGGTACCTGGACGCCGGTTACCTGCGGATCAAGCTGAAGATCGAGCCGGGCTGGGACGTCGAGCCGGTGCGCGCGGTCCGCGAGCGGTTCGGCGACGTGGCGCTGCAGGTCGACGCCAACACCGCCTACGCCGTCTCCGACGCCCGCCACCTGGCGAAGCTGGACCCGTTCGAGCTGCTGCTGATCGAGCAGCCGCTGCCCGAGGACGACGTCCTCGGGCATGCCGAGCTGGCCCGCACCGTGGCCACCCCGATCTGCCTGGACGAGTCGATCACCTCGGCCCGCACCGCGGCGGCGGCGATCCGGCTGGGGGCGTGCTCGATCGTCAACGTGAAGCCGGCCCGGGTCGGCGGCTACCTGGAGGCGCGGCGGGTGCACGACGTCTGCGCCGCGCACGGGGTGCCGGTGTGGTGCGGCGGCATGCTGGAGACCGGCCTGGGCCGCGCGGCCAACGTGGCGCTGGCGGCGCTGCCCGGCTTCACCCTGCCCGGGGACACCTCCGCGTCGGACCGGTACTACGCCACCGACATCACCGCCCCGTTCGAGCTCGTCGACGGCCACCTGGCGGTGCCCACCGGCCCGGGGCTCGGGGTCGAGCCGGACTCGCAGCTCCTGGACGAGGTCACCACGTCGGTCGAGGAGCTCAGGCTGCGCTGAGCCCCCGGCCTCAGCGCGGCGGCGGCCGGTCCCGGTCGACCCGGGTGTGCCGGTCGAGGAACCGGTAGGCCTCCGTGGTGTCCACGCCCGGGGAGGTCGACGACCCGGTGGAGGTCAGGCTGGAGGCGGTGGGCAGCGTGGCGAACAGCGAGGCGTTCAGCCGCGGGGTCGGCAGCGCGCGGCCGGCCCAGCGTTCCGCGAGCGCCGGCGGCGGCGTCCGGCAGCAGCTCTCGTCCGGGCACGTCGAGCTGAACCGCTGGTCGGCGTCCATGCCGCGGAACCACTTGGCGTGCGCGAACGACGTGCCCACCGACAGGGAGAACGCGCCGCGCCCGGTGGTCTGGATGCTCGAGGTGCACCAGTAGGTGCCGCCGGGCTTGTCGGTGAGCTGGTGGTAGGGGCTGAACCGGTCCTCCACGGCGAACACCCGCCGGGCCGCCCAGTACCGGCACACCAGCTGCCCCTCGACGGTGCCGAGGGCGTCGCTGGGGAACTGCACGTCGTCGTTCTCGTAGGCCTTGGCGATGGTGCCGGACTCGTGCACCTTCAAGAAGTGCACCGGGATGCCGAGGTGCTCGGTGGCCAGGTTGGTGAACCGGTGGGCCGCGGTCTCGTAGGTGACGGCGTAGGCGTCGCGCAGGTCCTCCACCGACAGCTCCCGCCGCTCCTTGGCCGCCTTCAGCAACGGGACGGCGCTGGTCTGCGGGACGAGCAGGGCGCCGGCGAGGTAGTTGCTCTCCACCCGCTGGCGGAGGAAGGACTCGTAGTCTTCCGGTGGGCTGTGCCCCAGGACGGCGCCCGCCAGCGCCTGCAGCAGGGTCGAGCGGGGGTCGCGGCCGGCCTCTGACTGCCGCGGCAGGTAGATGCGCCGCCCTTCCAGGTCGGTGAGGCTGCGGGTGGAGGCGGGCAGGTCGCCGACGTGGTGGATGGTGAACCCGAGGTGCCCGGCCAGGTCGGCCGCGACCCGCTGCGACAGCGGGCCGCCGGTGTGGCCGACCGCGGCGAGCAGGGTGCCCGCGGTCGTCTCGAGCTCGGCCAGGTGGTTGCCCGACCGGCGCATCTCCGCCCGCAGCGCGGTGTTCGCCCGGCGGGCCTGCTCGGGGGTCGCCGCGCGCTGCTCGTGCACCCGCTCCAGCTCGCTGAGCAGGGCGAGGACGGTCTCGATGGCCTGGTCGGGCAGCGCCTTGCGGACCGACAGCGGGGCCAGCCCGAGGGAGGTGAACAGCGGGCTGCGCTGCGCCCGCTCGAGCGCGATCTCCAGCTGGGCGCGGCGCGACCGCGGCGCCTGGGACAGCAGGTCGGCGACGTCGGTGCCCAGCGCCCCGGCGAGCGCGTGCAGCTCGGCGACCCGGAGCTCGCGCTTGCCGTTCTCCACCATCGACAGGTGCGAGGGAGCCCGCCCCAGCCGGCCGGCCAGCTCCCCCAGGGTCAACCCGGCGGCGGCCCGCAGCTCCCGGATGCGCCGTCCGACCACCAGCGGGTCGTACTCGTCTGTCATCCGGCGGATGTTCCTGCATCGGGAAGAACCGGTCAAGTTCTCCTGGCGAACACCTTCTCGGCCGGTCGGGCGGCCCGCAGGCTCGTCCCAGCAAGCTGTTCCCGAACACCAGGAGCCCGTGATGAGCCAGCACCCCACCCGCCCCGGCGACGCCGCCGAGACCGCCACCGACCTCGCGTTCGCCTGGCAGACCGACCCGCGCTGGGCCGGCATCCGCCGCGACCACACCGCCGAGGACGTCGTGGCACTGCGGGGACCGGTCGTGGAGGAGCACACGCTGGCCCGCCGGGGCGCCGAGCGGCTGTTCGAGCTGGTCCAGGCCAGCGACGGCCAGGAGTGGGTGTCCGCGCTCGGCGCGCTCACCGGCAACCAGGCCGTGCAGCAGGTCCGGGCCGGGCTGAAGGCCATCTACCTGTCCGGCTGGCAGGTCGCCGCCGACGCGAACACCGCGGGGCAGACCTACCCCGACCAGAGCCTCTACCCGGTCGACTCGGTGCCCTCCGTCGTCCGCCGGATCAACAACGCGCTCCTGCGGGCCGGCCAGGTCGAGGCCACCGACGGCGGCGCCAGCCGGGACTGGCTGGTGCCGATCGTCGCCGACGCCGAGGCCGGCTTCGGCGGGCCGCTCAACGCCTACGAGCTGATGCGCTCGATGATCGCGGCCGGGGCGGCCGGCGTGCACTGGGAGGACCAGCTGGCCTCGGAGAAGAAGTGCGGTCACATGGGCGGGAAGGTCCTGGTGCCCACCGGCCAGCACATCCGGACGCTGAACGCCGCCCGGCTGGCCGCCGACGTGGCCGGGGTCCCGTCGATGGTCATCGCCCGGACCGACGCCCTCGCCGCGACGCTGCTCACCAGCGACCACGACGAGCGCGACCGCCCGTTCCTCACCGGCGAGCGGACGGCGGAGGGCTTCTACACCGTCCGCAACGGCCTGGACCCGGTCATCGCCCGCGGCCTGGCCTACGCCCCCTACGCCGACCTGATCTGGGTCGAGTCCGCCACCCCCGACCTGGAGCTCGCCCGGCGCTTCGCCGAGGCGGTGCACGCGGAGTTCCCCGACCAGAGGCTGGCCTACAACTGCTCGCCGTCGTTCAACTGGCGCAGCCACCTCGACGACGACCAGATCGCCTCATTCCAGCGGGAGCTGGCCGCCATGGGCTACGCCTTCCAGTTCATCACCCTGGCCGGCTTCCACTCCCTCAACCACTCGATGTTCACCCTGGCCCAGGGCTACGCCGAGCGGCAGATGAGCGCCTACGTGGAGCTGCAGGAGGCCGAGTTCGCCTCCGAGGCCAGCGGTTACACCGCCACCCGCCACCAGCGGGAGGTCGGCACCGGCTACTTCGACCGGATCGCCACCGCGCTGAACCCGGCCAGCTCGACCCTCGCCCTGGTCGGCTCCACCGAGTCCGAGCAGTTCCACTGACCCGCTCGCCCCGCCGCACCGCCCAGGAGCTGACATGACCGTCCTGCAGACCCCCGCCCCGCACCGGTCGGACCGACCGGCGTCCCCTCCCCCGCCGTCCGGCCGGATCGACGTGCTCGGCCCCGCCGTCCCGGGCGCCGAGGAGGTGCTCACCCCCGCCGCGCTGGACTTCCTCGCCCACCTGCACGACCGGTTCGCCTCCGGCCGCGCCGAGCTGCTCGCCGCGCGCGCCGTCCGCCGCGCGTCGCTCAGCAACGGCCAGGAGCTCCGCTTCAGCCGGCAGACCCCGGTGGTGCGCTACGACCCCTCCTGGCGGGTCGCCGGCCCCGGACCGGGCCTGGCCGACCGGCGGGTGGAGCTCACCGGCCCGGCCGACGCCGCCACCGCGCGGGCCGCACGGCACTCCGGCGCCTCGACCTGGGTCGCCGACCTGGAGGACGCGATGAGCCCCACCTGGGCCAACGTCGTCGGCAGCCAGGCCGTGCTGGCCGACGTCGTCCGGGAGTGGCCGACCGGCGCCGGACCGGACGCGGCGCCCACGCTGCTGGTCCGCCCCCGCGGCTGGCACCTGGTCGAGAAGCACCTGTGCCACACCGACGCCACCGGGCGGAGCACGCCGGCATCGGCCTCGCTGGTCGACTTCGGCCTGTTCGCCCTCGCCAACGCCGCCCGGCTGGTCGAGCGGGGGCACGGGCCGTACTTCTACCTGCCGAAGCTGGAGACCGCGGCCGAGGCGCGGCTGTGGGACCAGGTCTTCACCGAGACCGAGCGGGTGCTGGGCCTGCGGCACGGCACGATCCGGGCGACCGTGCTCATCGAGACGATCACCGCCGCCTTCGAGATGGAGGAGGTCCTCTACGAGCTGCGGCACCACTGCGCCGGCCTCAACGCCGGCCGGTGGGACTACCTGTTCAGCATCGTCAAGAAGTTCCGCGACCGGGGGCCGGCCTGGGTGCTGCCCGACCGGTCGGAGCTGACCATGACGACGCCGTTCATGCATGCCTGCACCGACCTGCTGGTGAGCACCTGCCACCGGCGCGGGGCCCACGCGATCGGCGCGATGAGCACGGCGGTCCCCGACGACCGCGACCCGGCCGCCACCCGGGAGGCCCTCGCCGAGGTCGCGGCGGACAAGCGGCGGGAGGCCGAGCAGGGCTTCGACGGCACCTGGGTGGCCCATCCCGGCCTGGTCGAGGTCGCGCGGAACGCCTTCGACGAGGTGCTCGGCGGGGCGACCGACCAGCGGCACCGACAGCGCGCGGACGTCCGGGTGACCGCCGCGGAGCTGCTCGACCCCCGCGGGCTGGCCGGTCCGGTGACCGACGCCGGGGTCCGCACCAACGTGTCGGTCGCCGTCCGCTACATGGAGGCCTGGCTGCGCGGGGTGGGCTCGGTCGTCCTCGACGGCCACGTCGAGGACGCCTCCACCGCGGAGATCAGCCGCGCCCAGCTGTGGCAGTGGACCACCCGCCGGACGGTCACCGTCGAGGGCACCCCGGTGACCCGCGACCTGGTCGAGCGGCTGCTGGACGAGGTGGTGGCCGAGCAGCCCCGCACCCCGGGCGACCGGTTCGACGACGCCGCGGCGATGGTCCGGTCGGTCACCCTGGAGGAGACCTTCCCGACGTTCTTCACCGTCCCCGGGTACGTCGAGCACCTGGTGACGCTGCCGGCCCGGTGAGCCGCCGCCGGTCGGCTCTGCTGGTCCGCTCCCGACGGACCCGGCAGAGCCGACCGTGCCGGACGCCGGAGCCGATGACCACGGTGATCGGGTCCTGACCCCGGCGGCTGCGACCGCTGGTCCGCACCGCACCTACGGGAGGTCGACGAGCTCGCCGTCGCGGGCCACCACCCGTCCCGCCCGGACGACCATCCGGCGCGCGGGCAGGTCCACGACGACCTGCGGCAGGCACTCGCCGTCCAGGAGCAGGAAGTCGGCCGGGGACCCGGGTGAGAAGTCGACCAGCGGCAGGCCGAGCAGCTCAGCCCCACCATCGGCCGCGGCGACGAAGCAGTCCGAGAGCTCGTCGTCCAGCCGGGCTGCGTGAGGAGACCCAGGAGGTGGGCACGGTGCAGCATGTCGGCGTTGCCGAACGGGCTCCAGGCGTCCCGGACACCATCGGAGCCCAGCCCCACCCGGACGCCGCGCCGCCGCAACTGACGCACCGGCAGCACCCGGGCCGGGTCGGGGACCACCGTGGTCAGCCCGACCCCGGCCTCGGCCAGCTCGTCGGCCAACCGGTCGGTGTCCGGTGCGGCCGGCACGCAGAAGGCGTGGCTGACCGTCACCGCGCCCTGCATGCCCAGCGCCCGGGTGCGGGCCATGACCTCGCGCAGCACGGTGAGCCCGGCCGGCCCGACGTCGTGCAGGTGCAGGTCCACCTCGAGGTGGTGTGCCTCGGCCAGCCCGAAGACCAGGTCGAGCTGGTCGTCCAGCGCATCGTCGAACCCCACGGGGTCGATGCCACCGACCACGTCGACGAGCCCGTCGCGGGCGGCCTCCGCCAGCAGCTCCGCGGTGCCCGGTGCCCGCCGCACGCCGTGCTGGGGGAAGCCCACGACCTGCACGTCGAGGGCGTGCGCGAGCCGACCGCGGGCGTCGCCGCCCGCCCGCCGGCCGTCCATGCCGTAGGCCGGGGCCACGTCGACGTGCGCGCGCACCGCCCGGGTCCCCGATGCCACGGCGCGCGCGAGGAGCCGGTGCGCGCGCTCGGCGACCGGCGTCCCCAGCCGCCGGTACAGCTCGACGTCCTGTTCCGCGTACCCCGCGATGCCGTTCTCGACCGGCCGGCGGGAGACCCAGCGCTCGCCCCAGGAGGTCTTGTCCGGGTGGAGGTGCGCATCGACCAGCGACGGCAGGGCGATGAGGCCCGCGCAGTCCACGACCTCCTCCGGCCGGTCCGGCGCGGGCGCACCAGCGGCGAACACGCCGCCCACCACGCGCAGGTCCACCGCGTCGCCCCCCATCGGCCGCACGTCGCGGAAGACCGTCGTGCCACCGCTCTGTCGAGGTGTCACCGCGATGCGAGGAGGGTGGCGGGGTCGGTGAAGGGCAGCTGGTGCGCCTCGGCGACCGGCTGGTCGACGAGGTCCCCCTGCAGCGTGCTCAGGCCGAGGCGCGGGGCAGGCGTACCCGTCGTCGGTGAACCGGGGGCGCCTGCACCGGCGCCGGCCTGCACCACCACGTGGTGACCCCCGTGCACCAGATCCACGACGCCGTCTGGGGTGAGGGCCACCCGCCGCTCGTCGTCCTTGATCTCGCTCGGCACCCCGACGACGAGCCTGCTCATGTGGGTCTCCTCCAGTCGGGGAGCGAGGGTCAGACGACTTCCTGGGCCTCGGTGAGCGTCTGCCGCAGGACCTGCTCGATCTCGTCGAACTCGGCCTGACCGCAGATGAGCGGCGGGGCGATCTGGACGACGACGTCGCCGCGGTCGTCGGGGCGGCAGTACAGACCGTTGTCGAACAGCGCGCCGGGCAGGAAGCCGCGGACGAGCCGCTCACGCTCCGCTGCGTCGAAGGTCTCCCGGGTGGCCTTGTCCTTGACCAGCTCGACGGCCCAGAAGTAGCCGTCCCCGCGGACGTCGCCGACGATCGGCAAGTCCAGCAGCCGGCGCAGGGTCGCGCCCAGCGCCGCCTCGTTGTCCAGGACACGCTGGTTGAGCCCCTCGGCCTCCATGAGGTCGAGGTTGGCCAGCGACACGGCAGCGGACACCGGGTGGCCGCCGAAGGTGTAGCCGTGCGGGAACGCCACGCCGGGGCGGAGGAAGGGCTCCATGACCCGTTCCGACGCGATCATCGCGCCGATCGGGCCGTACCCGGAGCTCATGCCCTTGGCGCAGGTGATCAGGTCGGGGGTGTAGCCGAACTTCTCGCAGGCGAACGTCGTCCCGTGCCGGCCGAAGGCGCAGATGACCTCGTCGGAGACGAGCAGCACGTCGTGCCGGTCGCAGATCTCCCGGACCCGCTCGAAGTAGCCCGGCGGCGGCACGAGGCACCCGCCGGAGTTCTGCACCGGCTCGAGGAAGACCGCGGCGACGGTGTCGGCACCCTCGAAGAGGATCGCCTCCTCGATCCGGTCGGCGGCCCACAGCCCGAAGGCCTTCGGGTCGTCGGCGAACTCCGGGTGGCGGTACAGGTTGGTGTTGGGGACCCGGAAGCCGCCCGGGGCCAGCGGCTCGAAGTCCTTCTTCATCGCGGGCAGCCCGGTGATGGCCAGGGCGCCGTGCGGAGTGCCGTGGTAGGCCACCGCCCGGCTGATCACCTTGTGCTTCTGCGGCTTGCCGACCAGCTTGAAGTACTGCTTCGCGGCCTTCCACGCCGACTCCACGGCCTCGCCCCCGCCGGAGGTGAAGAAGACCCGGTTCAGGTCGCCGGGCGCGAGGTCGGCGAGCCGCTCCGCGAGCTCGGCCTGCACCGGGGTGGTGTAACCCCACACCGGGAAGAACGCCAGCTCGGCGGCCTGCTTCGCGGCCGCCTCGGCCAGCACGCGGCGCCCGTGCCCGACCTGGACGACGAAGAGGCCGGAGAGACCGTCGAGGATTATCCGGCCGCGGTTGTCCCAGATGTAGGCGCCCTCGCCGCGGGTGATGACCGGGACGGGCGCCTCGGGGTGGCGGCCCTGCCGGGCGAAGTGCATCCAGAGGTGGTCCGCGGCCCGGGCTGCTGTCGCGTCCGGTACGCCGGCGGGCGGCTGCTCGATCGAGGTGGTCATGCCGTGCTCCTCGGGGCTGCGGTCGGACTCCGGTGCCCAGAGTCTGCCGACATCCACCGTCGGCGTCACCCGATGACCCGTGCCGCCTCGGCCGTCGCCCGGGCGGGTCGTGCGATCCGGACGACCGGTCCGCACCATGGTGCCGCTGCCGCCCGGGTGACGTCCGGGCACGGTCAGCGGAACGCGGTTCGCCCGGGCGGGGTCCCGTCGACCTGCGACGAGGTGCTGTCGGTGGCGGCGAGGAGCCGCTGGGACAGGGCCCGCACCAGCGGTCGCAGCTCCTCCGGGCCCACGATCTCGAACGGACGGTCGATCCCGGCCAGCACGCCTGGCACCCAGTGCAGCTCCTCGGCCCGGATGACCACCCGGACCCGGTGCGGCGCGGCGGCGTCCTCCTCGACGGTGGCGAGACCGACGGGGAACAGGGCACGCACCGGGTCGGCCGGGCCGTCGACCAACAGCGTGACCACGTGCCGGCGCGGCGCACCGGCGATGGCAGCCAGCACCGCACCGGCCGGGTCGAACCCCGCCGGGACGTCGAAGGTCCCGGGCAGCGGCCGGGCGGTCTCGATGCGGTCCAGCCGGAGGGCACGCACCCCACCGCCGACCGGGTCGGCGCCGGTCAGGTACCAGCGCCCGGCGTGCGCCACGATCCCGTAGGGGAGCACGGTCCGGGCGCTGGGCACCCCGCGGCCGTCGGTGTAGTCCACGGCCAGGGGGCGGCGGTCACGGGCCGCCTCGGCCACCGTGAGCAGGGTCGCCGTCCCGGCGCCGGCCGGCGCGCGGGGCGCAGCGGTGGACCCGGTGGTCTCCAGCACCGCTGCCAGCCGGCTGGCCAGGGCCGCCGGGAGGACCCGGCGCAGCTTGGCGGCGGCGCTCTCCACCGCCACGGCCGAGGTGGTCACCAGCCCGGCCCGCCCGGCCGCGACCATCCCCAGCAGGACTGCCAGCGCCTCCTCGTCGGTGAACATCAGCGGCGGCACACGCGAACCGGGCACCAGCCGGACACCGCCGTACCGCCCGCGCACCGATTCGACCGGGACGTCGAGGTCGGCCAGGTGGGCCACGTACCGGCGGACGGTCCGCTCGTCGACACCCAGCCGGGTCGCGAGGTCGCCGACCGTCCGCGTGCCGCCGGCCTGCAGGATCTCCAGCAGGGCGAGCACACGGGCCGTGGGGCGGGTCACCCGGACATCCTCCCGATACCGGGCGGGACCTGTCCGGTTACCGTCCTACCGTCCCCCGTATGACGCAGACACCCGCCACCCTGGTCTCGATCCGGATCATCACCGACGACGTCGCCCGGCTGGCCGCCTTCTACGAGCGCGTCACCGGCCACCCGGTCGCATGGTCGACCCCGGACTTCGCCGAGCTGCGGACCCCGGCCGGCACCCTGGCCCTCGGCAGCACCCGCACCGTGGCGCTGTTCGGAGCCGGTTCCGCCCGGCCCGCGGACAACCGCTCGGTCATCGTGGAGTTCCTGGTCGACGACGTCGACGCCGCCTACGACAGGATCAGCCAGGTGCCGACCGAGTTCGTCGGCGAGCCGACGACGATGCCCTGGGGCAACCGCTCCCTGCTGCTGCGCGACCCCGACGGCAACCTGGTCAACCTCTTCACCCCGGTCACGCCCGACGCGCGGGCGAGGCTCGGGCGGTGAACCTCGGGCTGGCCACGCGCCGACCGCGGCCCGGGTCCTCGTCGAGCACGTCGCGGGGAGCTGACCTGCACCCGCGAGCGGCGGGTCCGGCTCGACGACCGCGGCCGCGCAGGTCAGATCGTGTCGATGTACCGGTTCGTGCCGGGCACGGTGGGGACGAACGGGCTCGCGAACTCCAGCCGGGCGGTGCCCGCCCGGTCGAGCTCCGCGCGGTGGCCGCCGAAACGCTCCTGCCAGCCGTCCAGCGGGTCGTCCACGGTGAACCACAGCAGGCTGAGGCGCTGCTCGGCGCCGTCGCCGTAGGCACGGGGGATGCGCTTGGTCCGCTTCGCGAGCTGGTCGGGCAGGTCGGCGTCCAGGCTGACCAGGCACATCGCGGCCCGGGCCGAGGGCAGGTGCGCGGGGATGAAGTCGTGCACGAGCCAGGCGGTGAGCTGTTCCCGGTCGTGCCCCGGCTGCGCGCGGAGGACCTCCAGCACCACCCCGCCGAACGGGTGGTCCAGTGCGTGGACGTCGAGCGGGCCCTCGTCGTCCGGTGCGTCGTAGACCGCCTCGGCGTAGGGCTGGATCCTGCTGAAGACGTGCCGGCGCGGGATGTCGTCGACGTACATCCGCCCCTCCCCGGCCAGTCCGGCGATGGTGTCGCCCAGTGCCGAGCCCACCTCCTCGACGTGCCCCCTGCTGAAGAAGTTCAGGTGCAGGAAGCGGCCGGCCTCCGGCGGCTGGAACGTGGGGTCCTCCCCCACGACCCGGACCGCCTGGTGGCTGCGCGGTGAGATCCACCGGCGGCCGGCGAAGATCCACGGCAGGGCCATCCCACCGGCGTAGAAGTGGTCGTCGCCGTACCACTCGTTGAACGCCGCCTCGTGACCCGCGTCGGGCTCCATGAGGCTGACCCACACGGCACCGATGTGCACGTGCTGGGCGCGCAGCCGGCCCCGTGGCGGCGGTGCGGCGGTGGTGTCCGGGGGCTGGGCGGGCGCAGGCATGTGCAGATGCTGGACAGCTCACGACCGCGACGTCGAGACTCGCCTCTCACCCAGTGGGAGGACGGAGCCGGTGTCCGGTCGTGCCATCGAGGCGGGTCGATCGGTCCTGTCGCGCGCGGTGGCGGTGCTGGGCGCGTTCGACGAGGCGCACCGGGAGCTGACCGCGACCCAGGTGGCCGAGCGCGCCGCGCTGCCGCTGTCGACGACGCACCGGCTGCTCGGGGAGCTGGTCGACCACCAGGTCCTCGTCCGGCGCGCCGACCACTACGGCATCGGTTCCCGCCTGTGGTCGTGGGGGTTGCTCGCCCCCGTCCAGACCGGGCTCCGCGACGTCGCCGCACCGTTCCTGCAGGACGTCCACGTCGCCACCCGGGCCATCGTGCACCTGGTGGTGCGCAGCGGGACCTCGGCGCTGTACCTCGACCGGGTGTCGGGTCACGTGTCGCTGCCGGTCGTCAGCAGGGCCGGCAGCCGGCTGCCCCTGCACGCCACCGGCGCCGGCAAGGTCCTGCTGGCCCACGCTCCTGCCGACGTGCGCGACCGGGTGCTCGCCGACCTCCCGCGGGTGACGCCGTACACCGTGACCCACGCCGGCCGGCTGCGCGAGCAGCTGCGCCGGGTGCGCGAGCTGGGCCACGCGACCACCGCGGAGGAGATGGTGCTCGGCATGTCCTCCGTGGCGGTCCCCGTGGTCCGCGGCCCGGACCCGGACGGGCGGGACGACGGGGACTCCCCCGAGGTCGTCGCCGCGCTCGGGGTGGTGGTCCCGGCGGCCGGTCGGCACCGCCAGGGCCTCGTCGCGGTGCTGCAGGTGGCCGCCCGGGGCATCGGGCGCCAGCTGGACTCCCCCGGTCCCGGCAGCCGCTGAGCGCCGCGGCCCGGCCGGCGCCGCGTTACGGTGCGGCGGTGGTGGCCGATCGAGGCGCCAGGGACGGAGGTCGGACCCGGTGACCGAGGAGCCCGTCGTGCGGGCCGAGCTGGCGTACCTGGACCGGGGGACCACCGCCGGCCGGCAGTTCATCGCCCCCGGCGCGCGGGTCGCCACCGAGGTCGTCGAGCGGCACCCGGTGCGCATCCGCGACGGCCGGCCGGTGCGGGACTCCTTCAGCCTCGACGTCCAGGGGTTCGCGCTCGTCGACCACCGCAGCGCCGTCATCGACCTCACCGACCCGGCCGAGCTGGACGCCGGCTACGTCCCCGAGGTCTGCCGGTTCGTGCAGGAGCAGCTGGGCGCCGACCAGGTCCTCTCCCGCGGCTGGGAGCTGCGCCGCTCGGTCGCGCCGGCCGAGCACGGCGCGCAGCCGCCGGCCGCCGGGGTGCACGTCGACTACGCCCCCGACCACGTGGCCGGCATGGTGGCGCGGGCCCACGCCCGGCACCTCCCCGACGCCCCCGCGTACCGGCGGGCGGTGGTGACGAGCACCTGGCGGGTGTTCAGCCCGCCGCCGCAGGACTGGCCGCTGGCGCTGTGCGACGCCCGCACCGTCCCCGCGGACGACGGCGCGCCCATCACCACCTGGTTCGTCGACGAGCTGCCCGCGGACCCGTCGGGGCCGGTCGACCACCTCCGGCCGGTCGGCAGCAGCTGGAAGCCGTACCACCGCCCGGAGCACGCGTGGTGGTACTTCCCCGCGATGACCCGGGACGAGGTGCTGCTGATCAAGCTGGGCGACACCGACCGGGGCGCGGCCTGGGCCGCCCCGCACACCGCGTTCCCCGACCCGGCCGGCGCCGGCGGCGTGCCACGGCACAGCATCGAGTTCCGGACCTTCGCCTACTTCTGCTGAGCCGACCCGGCCCGGGGCCGGCGCCGGCCGCCCGCCCGCGGCCGGTGCCCGGTGACGGCGGCCGCTGCCGTCCGGGAGAGCAGCAGCGCCTCGACGAGCGGCAGCACCAGCAGGACGGCGAGCAGGACGAACGCGACGCGGAAGGCGTCGTCGGGCGCGTCCTCGGCGACCACGGTGCCGCCGACCCGGACCAGCAGCGCACCCACGGCCACGCCGAGCCCGGCGCCGAGCTCCTGCACGGTCGACATCAGCGGGTTGGCCGCGCTCATCCGGTCCGGCGCGATGTCGGCGAACGCGGTGGTGTTGTACGCGGTGAGCCCGATCGAGCGGAAGACCCCGCTGGCGACGAGCAGGCCGAGGAGCAGCGGCAGCGGGGTCGACGCCTGCAGCAGCACCATCGCGAGCAGGCAGACCGCCGAGCCGGCGATCGCCAGGAGCATCACCCCGCGGATGCCCAGCTCGCGCATGAGCCAGGTCGTCGCGGGCTTGACCACCACGTTGCCCACGAACAGCGCGATGACGACCGCACCCGCACGGGCGGCGGTCCAGCCGAGCCCGAGCTGGAAGAACAGCGCGAGCAGGAACGGGACGGCGGTCATCACCGCCCGGAAGCCGGACCCGCCGAGCGCCGCGACCCGAAAGGTCTCGATCCGCAGGGCCTGCAGGTCCAGCAGCGGCCGCCGGGCACGCCGCAGGTGGCGGACGGCCGCGGTCAGCGCCACCGCGGCGACGCCCAGGCCGAGGGCGACGACGGCGAGGTCCGGCCGGGTGGCCCCGAGGGCCTCCATGCCGACCACCAGCGCCGCGACGCCCGCGGCGGTGAGCAGGAAGCCGCGCCAGTCCAGCCCGGCGGCCTCCGCACCCCGGCCCTCGGGGACGAGCCGGCGGGCCAGGACCAGCGCGGCCACGCCGAGCGGCACGTTGATGAGGAAGATCCAGCGCCAGGAGGCGTAGGTGGCCAGCACCCCACCCAGCGCCGGCGCGACGACCGGCGCCGCCAGCGCCGGCCAGGTCAGGTAGGCGATCGCCTTCACCAGGTCGGACTTCGCCGTGGTGCGCAGCACGACCAGCCGCCCGACCGGCACCATCATCGCCCCGGCCGCCCCCTGCACCACCCGGGCGGCGACGAGCAGCGGCAGGCTGGTGGCCGCGGCGCAGCCGACCGAGGCGATCGTGAAGCCCGCGATCGCGACCATGAACACCCGCCGGGTGCCGAACCGGTCGGCGAGCCAGCCGCTGATCGGGATGAGCACGGCGAGGGTCAGCACGTACGCGGTGATCGCCACGTTGACCGCGACGGCGGGGACGCGCAGGTCGTCGGCGATGTGCGGCGCCGCCGGGGCGATCACGGTGCCGTCGAGGAACTCCATGAACGACGCGCCGGCCACGAGCAGCGCCAGGCCACGGCGGAGCTCGCCGGGGCGCTCGGTCCCCACGTCCGCGCCCATGCTGCCCCTCCCCCGCTCTTCGGCCGCCGACCGACCGACCACACCCTGCCAGGACGGCCGGAACTGCCCGTCGCCCCCTCGCAGCGGACCGGCGTTCGGAGGTCCGGCTGCGCGTGGGCGATGTGTGGCCGGACGCGGGTCAGGGAAGGTCTGCCCCGCGCGTCGGCTGACGTGACCTGATCGACGGAGAGCGACGCCACGTGTCCGAAGCAACCGCCCGACCATGGGTCCTGGCCCGACCGCCCCGCGGGCACGACTGCCGGTCCTGGTCACCGCAGCACCTGCGTGACCTCCCCCAGGTCCGCCGGGAGTTCCGGACCTGGGTCACCGCCGCCGTCGAGGACGCGCCGCAGCCGCGGGAGAACGGGATCGAGGAGTCCGTCCTCGCCCTGGACGAGCTGATGTCGAACGCCCTGCGGCACGGGCGGGCACCGGTCGAGGTCGAGGTCTGCACCAGCGAGGGCGGCGTGCTGCTCTCCGTCGCCGACCGCGCCGCCGAGGACCCGCCGCGCCCGACCTCCACCCGCGACCCCGGCCAGGGCGGCATGGGGCTGGGCATGATCGCCGACTTCGCCCTCGACTGCGGGTGGTTCGCCCCCGGCGACCAGAAGGTGGTCTGGGCGGTCATGCCCTCGTCCACCCCGTGACCGCGGCGCCGCTCCTCGTCAGGGCTGGTCGTGCACGGTGATCGCGTAGCCGTCGGGGTCGGCGAAGGTGAAGGCCGTGCCGAACGGGGTCGTGGAGGGCGCGGCGAGCACCGGCACCCCGGCGGTGACCAGGTCGTCGTGCAGCGCCTGGGCGTCGTCGGCGGCCAGCCAGAGGGCCACCCCGGCCCCGGGTCGGGGGCGGACGGCGTCGACGTCGGTGCCCGGCAGCGGCGCCCGGACGGCGAAGGCGATCGGCGCGGTGGCGAACACCACCGCACCGGGCGGGGACGCCGGCGCCCGACGCAGGCCGAGCCGCTGCTCGTAGAAGCTGGCTGCGGCCTCGACGTCCCGCACCTGCAGGGCGATGAAGTCCGGTCCGGTGACGGTCATGGGGTTCCTCCTGCGAGTCATGTCAGGTTCCTGACATCGCGAACGTATGTCAGGATGTTGACATGAGGCAAGTGGGTGACCTCGACGCGTCGATCGGCTACGCGCTGAAGCAGACGGCTGCCGCGCTGCGCGGGGCGATGGACGACGCCCTCCGACCGCTGGACCTGTCGGTGCCGCAGTACTCCTCGCTGGAGGTGCTGGGCCAGCAGCCGGGGATCTCCGCCTCCGAGCTCGCCCGGCGCACCTTCGTCACCCGGCAGTCGATGCAGGGCGTGCTGCAGGCGCTGGCCGCCCGCGGCCTGCTCACCCGGCCGGCCGCGGCACCGCAGGGGCGCGCGCTGCCGACCGAGCTCACCCCGGACGGGCAGGCACTGCTCCGCCGGGCCAGCCGGGCGGTCGCCGGGGTCGAGCAGCGGATGCTCGACGGGCTCTCCGCCGACGACCAGCGCCGGCTGCACGCCGACCTGGTCCGCTGCGCCGAGGCGCTGCGGCGGCCGTGACCAGCCGGAGCCGGACTCAGCTCCGGCCCACGTCGGGTGACCACGTGGGGTCGGTGCCGGCCGGCAGCTCCACGAACCCGGGCAGTCCCCGGAGCGCGTTCTCCTCGCCGCCCGGGGTGTAGGTCGCGATCAGGCGCAGCGGCTTCCAGCCGGTGTTGAAGGTGGAGTGCAGCGTGCCCCGGGGGACCCAGATCGCGTCGCCCGCGACGACGTCGAACTCGGGGGCGTCACCGACCGTCTGGCGCCCGGTGCCCTCGACGACGTAGAGGACCTCGTCGGCGTCCGGGTGCTCGTGGCGCTCGTGGCCCTTCCCGGGGTTGATGGCCACCTCGCCGAAGGAGGAGGTCGCGTCGCCCACCGTGCCCGGCGTGACCAGCCACTTGATGGCGCCCCAGTCGAAGACCATGGTGGGGAGGTCCTTCGGCTGCCGGTGCATGGCGCTCTCCTCGTCGTCGGTGCGGGCTGCCCGGGAGGGCAGCCGGCGACGACATCCTGGCGCGGGTGGGTCAGCCCCGCGAGGCGCGGCGGATCCGGCGCCTGGTCTTCATGCCGTACATCCCCAGGTCCGCCCGGAGCATGACGTCGTCCGGGTCGTCGCCCGGCCGGCCGACGGCCGTGCCGGTGCTGGCGCCGACGTGGACCGGGGTCCCGGCCACCTCGACCGGCTGGGCCATGAGGTGGTCGAACCGGCGCACCCGGTCGGCGAGGGCCTCCTCGTCGCCGTCGGCGCAGAGCAGCACGAACTCGTCGCCCCCCAGCCGCGCCACCACGTCGTCGGGTCCGGCCAGCTCCCGCAACCGCTCGGCGACGGCGACGAGCACCCGGTCACCGGCCGCGTGCCCGTGCCGGTCGTTGACGGCCTTGAAGTCGTCGAGGTCGCAGAACACCAGCCCGCAGCCGGTGCCCGACCCGGGGTCCAGGTGCGCGCCGAGGACCATGAACAGCGCGCCCCGGTTGGCCGCGCCGGTCAGCGCGTCGGTCATCGCCAGCCGCTGCACCTCCGCCTCGCGCTCGCGGTGCACGGTGACGTCGATGCCGATGAAGGCGACCGCGTAGGGCCGGCCGTCCTCGTGCACCAGGACGCTGGTCTGCAGCTCGATCCGCCGCTTGACGCCCTCCCCGCTCAGCCAGTCGACCTCGCCGGGGATCGCCGGCGCCCCGGAGAGGACGGTCGCGACCGCGGTCCGGGCCAGCGCCACCTCCTCCGGGAGGGTCACCACCTCCCAGAACGGACGACCGATCAGCTGGTCCTCCGACGAGCCGGTGAACCGCTGCAGCGCCGGGTTGGCCAGCAGCATGGTCCCCTGGCCGTCGCAGACGACGACCAGGGCGGCGGTCGCCTCGAGCGTCGCCCGGGCCAGCCCGTCCAGCACCACCGCGGGCACCGAGACGGTGGCCGGGCGCGCCGGCGCCGGCTCCTCCCCCACGCGTCGAACTGCGTGCACCGTCGGTCCCATCGCGTCGGGTCTGCTGTCACCCACACCATCGGCCGCGGCGCACCGGAGCTTGGGGTCCGACCACCCGAACAGGTGAGACCCCCGCCGCCGGGCGATCAGGCGGCCGGCTCCTGGTCGCGGTTGACCAGGATGGCCAGCTGGGTGCGGGTGCGGATGTCCAGCCGGCGGAGCACGGCGGTCAGGTGGCTCTTGACCGTCGCCGGGCTCAGGAACAACCGGCCGGCGATCTCCTCGTTGCTCAACCCCTCGGCCACCAGCAGGGCCACGTCCCGCTGCCGCTCGGTGAGCTGGTCCACGGCCCGCCCGCCCGCGCCGACCGGCTCGGCGTCACCGGTCAGGTGGCGCACGAGCTGGCTGGTGACGGCCGCGTCCAGCGCGGTCTCCTGCCGGGCCAGCGACCGGACGGCGTCGACCAGGCTCTGCGCCGCCGAGCGGCGCGGCAGGACGCCGCGCACCCCCGCCTGCAGGACCTCGATCAGCCCGGCGTCGCCCCGGGCGCGGGTCTCCGCGAGCACCAGCACCCCGGTACCGCGCTGGCACAGGCTCCGGAGCAGCGGCACGCCCGAGGGCCCCACCAGCCCCTGAGCGACGACGATGACCTGCGCCCCCGGGCCGTCGACCACGTCGAGCGCCTCCGCGACGTGGCTGGTCTCGGCGACGACGGCCATGTCCGGCTGCGTCTCGAGGACCACCCGCAGACCGAGGCGGAACACCTCCTGGTCCTCGCACAGCAGCACCCGCACCAACGGCCTCGGCGGCCGGGTGGTGGGCGGCCGGAGACCGGACCCGGCCGTACCCGGCTCGGGCGTCGGCGGGCGCGGGCGGCCGTGCGTCGCTTCTCCAGCACTGTGCTCGATCGTGAGGACCCCCGTCACGCGACCGGTGCCGCCGTCGCCGAGCCGTGCAGCGGAACGGTGGCCGGCGGTCGCCCGTCTCACGACCGAGGAAACGGTAGCGCACCACCGGGTTGTGGTGCGGTTTCGCGTCCAGAGATCTGACAGCTCGTGCTCAGCCGGCCGGGTGCCGCCGGTCGCCGCCCGGGGCGACGGCGTGGCGTCAGGACCAGTGGGTGGTGAGCCGGACGCTGTTGCCGTGCGCGTCGCGGCGCAGCGCGACGTGGTCGCAGAGCTGCCGGGCGAGCCACAGGCCCATCCCGCCGGCGGACAGGTCGGTGCCGTGCGCCGGCCCGTACCCGGCGAAGGGGTCGGCCGGTCCGGGACCGGCGTCGGCGATGGTGCACAGCAGGGTGCCCGGGGTCGCCCACAGCCGCAGGCTCGCCGGCGGGCGGCCGTGCCGGACGGCGTTGGAGGTCATCTCGTCGACGGCGAGCAGGAAGTCCTCGGCGAGGTCGGCGGGGGCCGCCACGTCGGTGAGGTGGCCGGCGACGGTGCGGCGCACGGCAGCGAAGTGGGTGACGTCGGTGGCGGAGAACGTCGGGGTGGTGCGCTCCAGCGGCTCGTCCGGGACGACCAGGCCGGCCAGGTAGCCGGCCGGGTCGACGTGGTCGGGGTTGGCGGTCCGCCCGGATGCACCGACCAGGTGCGGGTGCGCCGCGCGGACGGTGGCCAGCACCGGCTCGGGCAGGGCGGCGTCGAACACGCACAACCCCCACAGCGGCAGGTCCGCGAACGCGGCGTTGACGACCGCCTCGTAGCGCTGCCACTCGTACCGGTCGGCGTCGGTGGTGCCGAAGTCCGTCTCGCCGACCACGCGCACCCGCCGGCCGGGGCCGGCCTGCTCGGCCAGCCCGCGGAACGTGGTGATCGCCGTCGGCGTCCGCGCCCGGTACAGCGCGTGCCGCTCCAGGACCAGCACGAGCGGGTGGTCACCGACGGCGTCCCGCAGCACCTCGGTGGCCGCGGGACCGGCCGCGATCACCACACCGTCACCGCAGGCGAGCCCGTCGAGCAGGAACGGCGCGGCCCCGGCCGCCAGCTCCTCGGTGGAGCGGTACACCAGGCCGTCATGGCGGAACCCCAGGTCCCCGGCTCCAGCCGTCACGACGCCTCCACTGTGGTGCAGACCCAACCCGTCCCCCGTCGATGATGCGCGCCGTCCGTCCGGTGCCGACCCGGCACCTGCCGGTGCTGTTCCGGCTCCCCGGCTCACGGGGGCCGGGTCTGGTCAGCTGCTGGGCAGCTCGCCGGTCTCGACGAGCTGGGTGGCGACGTCACGGAGCTTCCGGTTCGTGTGCTGCGAGACGGTCGTCAGCAGCTCGAACGCGGCGGCAGCGGTCACGCGCCGGCGTTCCATGAGGATGCCCTTGGCCTGCTCGATCACGGCCCGGGAGTCCATCGCCCGTTCCAGCCCCTCGGCGCGTGCGGTCGCCCGCTCGGCACCGCGGAGCGCGCCCAGACCGGCGGCCGCGGTCTCGGCGACCCGGGCGGCCACCCGGCGCGCCCCGGGGTCGGTGAAGGCGCCGACCTCCCCGGCGTAGAGGTTCAGCGCCGCCTGCGGACCCCCGACGGTGGTCAGGGAGACCGACAGCGAGCTCAGCGACCCGCGCGCGGCGGCGGCCGCGGCGTAGGCCCGCCACCGGGGATCGGTGCGGGCGTCGACCACGTCGACGTCCTCGCCCCCGACCGCCGCCGCCAGGCACGGCCCGCCGCCCAACCGGTACTGCTGCTGGTCGAGCTCCCAGGCCAGCTGACCGGCGAAGCCGGGCGTCACAGGACCAGGCTCGGCCACCAGCGTGACCGATGCCGCGAGGACCCCGGGGACGACCGTGGCCGCCAGGTCGCTGATCGACGTCAGGAACGGCCCAGCCACGTGGCTGCCACCAGACCCGTCGGCCGGCACGGACACGCAGCTCCACCCCTCACTCGACCGTACGGATCGGTTCCATGTTGCGCGCAACCGACCACGCCGTCCAGTCGGCCCCGGCACAGCCGGCCCGGAGCGGGCCCGTGCCCGCGTCGGCACCCCGACCGCCGGGGCCGCCGGGCGCACCGGCAGCCCGTGCGGCAGCATCTGCGCCAGTGGCACGGTGCGACGACCCGACGATGCCCACCCGCCTGGACACCAGAGCCGGGGTGGCCCCTGAGCGGAGGACTGGTTGGGTCTGGACCCGGCACGAGCAGGTCAGCACGGTCCCGGGGTGGACTTCGCTGCGATGTTCTCCTCGCTGCCCACCGCCTACCTCGTCATGGACCCCGACCTGGTCATCGTCGAGGCCAACCCGGCCTACCTGCAGCTGCTCGGCCGCACCCGGGACGAGCTGGTCGGCCGCTACGTGTTCGACGCCTTCCCACCCGCTCCGGACGCGCTGGACGTCGACGGCACCAACCCGCTGCAGACGTCGTTCGAGACGGCCCGGGACACCGGCGAGCCCGACGTCATGCCGCTGTTCCGGTACGAGGTCCTGGACCAGGTGACCGGCCGGTCGGTGCCCCGGGCCTGGTCGCTGATCAGCTCCCCCGTCCTCGACGACGCCGGCCGCACCCAGCTGGTGCTGCAGCGGGTGGAGGACGTGTCGGAGTACCTGGCCGAACGCGAGCGGATCGCCGAGGCCGGCCCGAGCAGCAGCTGGGCCCGGCTCGACGGGCTCGAGGCCGACCTGTTCGCCCGCACCCAGGAGCTGCGGTCGGCGCTCGCCTCCCGCGAGGCCGTCACCAGCAGGTTGGCCGCGACGGCGCAGGTGGTGCTGCAGCTGGCGGCTGCCGAGTCGGTCGCCGACGTCACCGACACCCTCGCCGGCGCCGGTCTGGCCGCGCTGGGTGCCGATGGCGGTGCGATCGCGCTGCGCGACGACGAGGACGGCGTCATCCGGCTGACTGTCACCCCGTCCCTGGCGCCGGGGACGCACCAGCACGTCGGCTCCATCGCGCTGGGGAGCCGGCTGCCCGCGGCCTGGGCAGCAAGCACCGGGGAGACGGTGGTCCACCGGGACCAGGCCGAGGCGGAGGCCTGGACGCCGGAGATGCGCGAGGCGTTCGCGCAGTCCGGGCAGCGCTCGTGGATCACCGTCCCGCTCAGCACCGGCGGCCGGTCGCTGGGGTCGCTGGTCGCCGGGTGGGAGACCGAGCGCACCTTCTCCCCGGAGGAGGTCGAGCTGGTGCGTGCTTTCGGCGTCCAGTGCGCCCAGGCACTGCACCGGGTGCGGGCGCTGACCCGGGAACGGCACGAGGCCCAGCGCAGCCGGGCGCTGGCCGAGGAGCTCCAGCGCAGCATGCTCACCGACCCCCTCCAGCCCGACCACTGCCAGATCGCCGTGCGCTACCTGCCCGCCGCCGCCGCGGCGCAGGTCGGCGGGGACTGGTACGACGCGTTCCTGCAAGGCGACGGGGCGCTCGACCTGGTCATCGGCGACGTGGTCGGCCACGACACCACCGCCGCGGCGACCATGGGGCAGCTGCGCAGCCTGCTCCGCGGTATCACCGTGATCGGTGACCCCGGGCCGGCGCAGGTGCTCGACGGCCTGGACACCGCGATCAGCCGCCTGGACCTGGCCACCTACGCCACCGTGGGGATGGCCCGGCTGGAACGGACCGCCGAGGAGACGGGGCGCGTCACGCGCCTGCGCTGGGCGAGCGCCGGCCACCTGGCGCCGGTGGTCGTCGGTGCCGACGGTGAGCTCGTCGACGTCCCCGAGCCGCCCGGCCGGCTCATGCTCGGGGTCGACCCGGCGCACACCCGCGGGGACAGCGTCCTGGAGCTGCAGGGCGGCGCCACCGTGCTGCTCTACACCGACGGCCTCGTCGAACGCCCCGGGACCGACCTGGACACCGGGGTGGCCGCGCTGCAGCACCTCGTCCGCGACCTGGCCCACCTCCCCCTGGAGGAGCTGTGCGACCGGGTCCTCGACCAGCTGGTGGGCGAACACCCCGCCGACGACGTCGCCCTCGTCGCCGTCCGGCTCCACCGCGAGGACCGACCACGCCCCGCTGAGGCCGGCCCCGACCGGCTACCGGACGACGTCGCCCTCCCCGTCGGGGAACGCGCGGTCGGCAGCACTGCCCGCGCCCACACCGGCTGACCGGACACCGGCTCCACCTCGTGGCCCCCGCGCCGGCCGGCCCATGGCGGTCCTGCGGGGCGGCCAGCGGTCGTCCGGCGACCCCCTCGCGCGGACCACCGGCTGTCCGCACCGCGGCGCGGTACCGGTAGCCGGAGACCGAGGTCAGTCCCGGTCGCCTGACATGGCCCGGCGGCGCACCCGCCGGTCGAACCTGTCGTGCCTGCCACCCAGTGGACGGCCCAGGTGCTCCCCCAGCGACACCCCGGCGGCGAGGGCGAGCCCGATGGCCAGGGCGCCCACGAGGGCGGCCGACCCGCCCGGGATGTCAGCCTCCACGACCAGCGCGAACAGGCCCCGGTAGATCGCCAGGCCAGGGAGGAGCGGGACGATCCCGCACACCACGACGAGCAGCGGGGGGATCTGCAACCGGTCGGTCAGGGACGCCGAGCAGAAGCCGACGACCACGGCGGCGGTCGCGCTGGCCACCGCCGGCCCCGCGCCGACCGCGCCGGCGACCCAGTAGGCCGTCCACGACAGCGCGCCGGCCACCGTGGCCAGGCCGATCGCCCGTACCCGCGCGTACGACGCCAGCGCCCAGGACCCGGCGATCCCCGCGGCCGCGACCAGGGTGACCGCGAACGGCACGCCCGCGGTCGCCGGATCAGCCACCGTCAGCGGGAGTCCGCCCCGCCGGGCGAGGTCCAGCACGCCCGCGATGCCGACGACGATGCCGGCCGTCAGGGTCACCACCTCGAAGGCCCGGGCGCCGGCGGTGACGGGGAACCCGTCGATCGCGTCCTCCGCGGCGCCGACGAGGGAGAGCCCGGCCAGGAGCACCACGATCCCCGCCGCGACGACCAGGGAGCTCCGGACGTCGACGTCCCAGGCCAGCAGCAGGACGGCCACCGTCGTCGCCACCGCGGCCCCGGCCGCCTGCTGGAAGAACATCGGCAGCCCGCGCCGGTTGAGGGTGCGGATGACCTGCTCGATGGTCGCGGTGGTCAACGCCGCGGTCAGCGCCGCCAGCCAGTCGCCCCCGAGCTGGACGGCGACGAACCCGGCCACGCCGGCCCAGCCCAGGGCGTGGACGCGCCGGTGGTAGGGGTTCGGGGAGGTCACGACGCGGTCGAGCCGGCGGTGCGCCTCCTCGACGGGCAGCCGTTCCGCCACGACCGCCCTGGCCAGGTCGGTGACCCCCTGGAGCCGCGAGTAGTCCAGCCCACGCGGGCGCACGATGCGCATGAGCGTCATCGGCAGGGCGCCGTCCCGGTCGAAGCTGATGGTCAGGGACGTGTGCGTGATGTCGACCTGGCAGCTGCGCAACCGGTACGCGGCGGCCACCCGGAGGACCGTGGCGGTCACGTCGGCCGCCGAGGCCCCGACAGCCAGGAGCGCCTCGCCGATCCGGAGCGCCAGCGCCAGTGCCGCGTGCGCGCTGAGGTCGTCCACCCCGCTCGCCTGGGCCCGCAGGCCGATGGGCGCGGTGGGAGGGCCCGAGCCCGAGAGCGCCCGCCGTGCCCGGTTCGGCAGGCGGCCCCACCGCTCACGACGGGAGGGGGTGGGGTCCACCCCTCCGAGGTTACGGACAGCCGGCGGGTGCACCTGCCACCGCACACGCATTGGCCCCGCAGGCGCCCTGCCCCGGGTGGATCGCCACCACGGTCAGCGGAAGACGACCGTGCTGTGCCCGTTGAGCAGGACACGCCGTTCGCTGTGCCACCGGACGGCCCGGGAGAGGGCGAGGGCCTCGGCGTCCCGGCCGACGATCGCCAGTGCCCGCGGGTCGTGGGTGTGGTCGATCCGGATCACCTCCTGCTCGATGATCGGGCCCTCGTCCAGGTCGGGGGTGACGTAGTGCGCGGTCGCCCCGACCAGCTTGACGCCGCGGTCGAAGGCCTGGTGGTACGGCTTGGCGCCCTTGAACCCCGGCAGGAACGAGTGGTGGATGTTGATCGCCCGGCCGCGCAGCGCACGGCACGCCTCGTCGGACAGCACCTGCATGTAGCGCGCGAGCACGACCAGGTCCGCACCGGTCTCGGTGACCAGGTCCAGGAGCCGTGCCTCGGCCTCGGCCTTCGTGCCCGGGGTGACGGGGACGTGGTGGAAGGGCAGGCCGGCGGCCTCGGCCATCGGCCGGAGGTCCTCGTGGTTGGAGACGACCGCCACCAGCTCACCGCCGAGGCTGCCGGCCCGCCAGCGGAAGACCAGGTCGTTGAGGCAGTGTCCGAGCCTGGAGACCATGACCAGGATCCGCTCCGGCCGCTCCCCCGTCATCGAGAACGTCATGCCGAACTCCTCGGCCACCGGCCGGAAGGCCGCGGCGAGCTGCTCGGCGTCGCCCTCCTCCGCGCACACGAAGGCGGTGCGCAGGAACAGCTGACCACGCGCCGCGTCGTCGAACTGCTGGTGCTCGACGATGTCGCAGGCGTGCTCGAACAGGAACCGGCTGACCGCGTGCACGATGCCGGGCCGCTCGGGGCAGCTCAGCGTGAGGGTGTGGGTGTGGGGCACAGGTGCCTCCTCAGCACTCGACGACGTTGAGGGCCAGCCCGCCGCGGGCAGTCTCCTTGTACTTGTCCTTCATGTCCGCACCGGTCTCGCGCATGGTCCTGATCGCCTTGTCCAGGGACACGTGGTGGCTGCCGTCGCCGCGGACGGCCATCCGGGCGGCGGTGATCGCCTTGACCGAGCCGACCGCGTTGCGCTCGATGCAGGGGATCTGCACCAGGCCGCCGATCGGGTCGCAGGTCAGGCCGAGGTTGTGCTCGATGCCGATCTCCGCGGCGTTCTCCACCTGTTCCGGCGTGCCCCCGAGCACCTCGGCCAGCGCTCCGGCCGCCATGGAGCAGGCCGACCCGACCTCGCCCTGGCAGCCCACCTCCGCTCCGGAGATCGAGGCGTTCTCCTTGAACAGCAGGCCGATCGCGCCGGCGGTGAGAAGGAAGCGCACCACGCCGTCGTCCGAGGCGGTGGGCACGAAGTCGCGGTAGTAGTGCAGGACGGCGGGCACGATCCCGGCGGCGCCGTTGGTCGGGGCGGTCACCACCCGGCCACCGGCCGCGTTCTCCTCGTTCACCGCCAGCGCGTAGAGGGTCACCCAGTCCATCGCCCGCAGAGGGTCGGTGTCGTCCGGGGCGGCCTCCAGCTGGGCCCGCAGCGTCGCGGCGCGCCGGCGCACCCTCAGCCCGCCGGGCAGCACACCGGGGGTGCTGGCGCCACGCTCGACGCACTCCTGCATGACCGCCCAGATGTGCAGCAGGCCGGCGCGGACCTCCGGCTCGCTGCGCCAGGACAGCTCGTTGGCCAGCATGACGTCGCTGATCGACAACCCGGTCCCCGCGGTGTGGGCCAGCAGCTCACCGCCGGTGCGGAAGGGGAACCGGACGGGGGTCGGGTCCGCCACCAGCGTCGGGCGGCCGGCCTCGTCCTCGTCGAGCACGAAGCCCCCACCGACCGAGTAGTACTCGCGACGGACGAGCTCGGCCCCGTCGGCGTCCAGGGCGCGGAAGACCATGCCGTTGCTGTGGAAGGGCAGCCGCTTGCGCCGGTGCAGCACGACGTCCTCGTCCGGGTCGAACGCGACCCGGTGCTCACCGGCGAGCAGCAGCTCGCCCTCGCTGCGCACGGCCGCGACCCGCGGCTCGGCGGCGACCGGGTCGACCCGGTCGGGCACCTCGCCCTCCAGCCCGAGGATGACCGCCCTGACGCTGCCGTGCCCGTGACCGGTGGCGCCGAGTGAGCCGAACAGCTCGCAGCGCACCCCGGCGGTGCTCGCCAGCAGCCCGTCGGAGCGCAGCCGGGCGGCGAACGTGGCCGCCGCCCGCATCGGGCCCACGGTGTGCGAGCTGGAGGGCCCGATGCCGACGGTGAAGAGGTCGAAGACGCTGATCGTCATGCCACGACGTCCCTCACCCGCGGATGCGGGTCATCCCCGGGTCGACCAGCGGCTCGGCGGTGACCGTCGCCGGGATGCGGCGGTCGAACCAGCCGATCTCCACCGCCGTGCCGACCCCGGCCGTGGCCGGCAGCCAGGCGTAGGCGATCGGCCTGCCGATCGTGTGGCCGAAGGCTGCGCTGGTGACGTAGCCGGCCGGCCGGCCGTCGACGTACACCGGCTCGTGGCCCAGCACGACGCTGGTGCCGTCGTCGACCGTCAGGCAGGACAAGCGCCGGCGCACGGTGTCCTCCCCGCGGTCGGCGATCGCCGCGCTGCCGACGAAGTCGCCCTTCTGCGTGCGGACGGCGAAGCCCAGCCCCGCCTCGTACGGGTCGTGCTCGGTGGTCATGTCCGAGCCCCACGAGCGGTAGCCCTTCTCCAGCCGCAGGCTGTTGAAGGCCGCTCGCCCGGCAGCGATCACGCCGAGCTCCTGCCCGGCCGCCCAGAGCACGTCCCACAGCCGCTGGCCGAGCTCCGCGCTGGTGTAGATCTCCCACCCGAGCTCACCGACGTAGGACAGCCGCATCGCGGTGACCGGGACGCCGCCGAGGGTGGCCTTCTTCGCGCGGAAGTACTTGAGGCCTTCGTTGCTGAAGTCGTCGTCGGACACCCGCTGCACCAGGTCGCGGGCGAGCGGGCCCCACAGTCCGACGCAGCACGTGCCGCCGGTGGTGTCGCGGACCTGCACGGAGCCGTCGGCGGGCAGCTGCCGGCGGAGGTGGTCGAGGTCGAGGTTGCTGTTGGCGCCGACCTGGAACACGTCGTGCCCCAGCCGGGCGACGGTGAGGTCGCTGCGCACGCCGCCGGACTCGTCCAGGGCGAGGGTGTAGGTGACCGAGCCGACCGACTTGTCCATCTGTCCGGTGGTCAGCCGCTGCAGCAGGTCGAGGGCGCCGGGGCCGCTGACCTCGAGCCGCTTCAGCGGGGTCATGTCGTACATCGCGACCGCGGTGCGGGTCTTCCACGCCTCGGCCGCGGCGATCGGGGACCAGAACCGGGCCGACCAGTCGTCGCGGGCCGGTGGCACCCACTCGGCGGGCAGCTGGTCGACCAGGCCGGCGTTGGCCTCGTACCAGTGCGGGCGCTCCCAGCCCGCCGCCTCGAGGAAGACCGCACCGAGCTCGCGCTGCCGGGTGTGGAAGGGGCTGACCCGCAGGTCGCGCGGGGACTCCTTCGGCTCCAGCGGGTGCAGGATGTCGTAGACCTCGACGAAGTTCTGCTGCGAGGTCTCCCGCACGTAGGCGTCGGTGAGCTGCACCTCCTCGAACCGGGCCACGTCGCAGCCGTGCAGGTCCAGCTCGCTGCGGCCCTCGACGAGCAGCTGGGCCACCGAGCGGGCGACGCCGGCGGAGTGGGTCACCCACACCGCCTCGGCGATCCAGAAGCCGGCGACGTCCGGGGACTCCCCGATCAGCGGCCCACCGTCGGGGGTGAACGAGAAGATGCCGTTGAACCCGTTGTCGATCTTGGCGCTGCGCAGGGAGGGCAGGAGCTCCTGGCTGTGCTCCCACTGCTCGGCGAAGTCCTCCTCGGTGAAGGGCAGCATCGAGGGCATCGCGGTGTCGGTGACCTCCCCCTCGGGCAGCTCGGCCAGGTCGACCGGCATCGGCCGGTGCGCGTAGGAGCCGATGCCGAGCCGGTCGCCCCGCTCGCGGTAGTACAGGTCGCGGTCCTGGTGGCGCAGGATCGGCATGCCGGCCTCGGTGAGCTCGTCGTTGCGGCCGACGAGCTCGGCGACCTGGCCGGTCCAGACCAGCTGGTGGGCGAGCGGCAGCAGCGGGACCCGCATGCCCACCATCGCGCCCACCGCGGGGCCCCAGAACCCGGCGCAGGAGACGACCACGTCGGCCGGGATGACGCCGCCGTCCGTGCGGACCCCGGTCACCCGCCCGCTGGCCTGCTCGATGCCGACCACCCGGGTCGAGCCCTGGAACACCGCGCCGCGGGCCTCGGCCCGGCGGGCGAGGGCGACCACCGCGCGGGACGCCTTGGCCAGGCCGTCGCTGGGCACGTGCAGGCCACCCAGGACCTGGTCGCGGTCGACCAGCGGGTGCAGCCGGACGCACTCCTCCGGGCTGAGCACCTCACCCTGGACGCCCCACGAGGTGGCCCAGCCCTGCCGGCGGTGCAGCTCGGCCAGCCGCTCGGGGGTGGTCGCCACCTCCAGCCCACCGACCTGGTTGAAGCACCAGGCGCCGTCGACGTCCAGGCCGAGCAGCTTGTCCACGGTGTAGGTGGCGAACTCGGTCATGGTCTTGGAGCCGTTGGTCTGGAACACCAGCCCGGGGGCGTGCGACGTGGACCCACCGGTCAGCGGCAGCGGCCCCTGGTCGACGACGGTCACCCGGTCCCAACCCCGGATCGTCAGCTCGTCGGCGAGGTTCGCCCCGACGATGCCTGCTCCGATGATCACCACACGGGGGGTGGTGGACATGACTGGTCTCCTCGCTGCAGGGCCGGACGGAGGGCGGTGGGTCAGGGTCGGGCGTCGGTCGGGACGGTGTGCTCGAGGCTCGCGTCGAGCAGCCAGGTGGCCAGGTAGCCGGCGAACGACGACCGGACGAGGACCGCGAAGTCGTCGGGCGCCAGCGCCAGCAGCACGACCCCGGCCTGGCCGAGCGTCGTCTGCGCGCTGCTGCCGGGCGGGAACGACCGCGGGTGCAGGTCGACCGAGCAGCCCGTGACCAGCACGTCGCGGGCGCGGGGGCCGCTGATCCGCACGACGATCCGCTGGGCGGACACGTCGACCGCGGTGCCGCCGGCCGGGCGCAGCTCCTGGCGCACCTCGGCCTCCAGCGCCTCGGGCGCGGTGCCGGTGCTCGTCAGCAGCCACTCGTCGGGACCGAGCCAGACCAGCCGGCCGTCCGCGGTCGGGGTCCAGGTGTTGGGCACCGTGGGCAGCCGGGTCCCGCGGACGGCCGCGGGGCCACCGGCCCCGACCCGGACGTCGACCATGGCCACGAACGGCTCGGGCGTGATCCGCAACCCGTCGGGCAGCCCCTCGAAGGCCGTGCTCCAGGTCTCCAGCGGGTGGGTGCGGGTGAGCTGCTCAGCCATCGCGGCGGGCTCCTTCCGGGTCGACCAGCACCGAGCCGGTGACCTCGACCGTCACGAGGGTCCCGTTGACCGGGACGGAGACGGTGTCCCCGATCCGCTCCCGGCCGCCCTTGACCAGCGCCAGGGCGAACGGCCGGCCCAGCTCGGCGCTGCGGTAGCTGGAGGTGACGTGCCCGAGCATGGGCACCGGCGGTGGCGGGAGCTGGCCGTCCGCGGGGGACTCGACGATCTGCGAGCCCTCCGGCAGCACGGTGTCCCGGTCGACCGGCAGCAGCCCGACCAGCTGCTTGCGCAGCGGGTCGGCGTTGGCCGCCCGGGCGAAGGACCGCTTGCCGACGAAGTCCGGCTTCTTCCTCGACACCGCCCACGCCATGCCGAGGTCCTGCGGGGTGACGGTGCCGTCGGTGTCCTGCCCGATGATCGGGTAGCCCTTCTCCGCCCGCAGCACGTGCATCGTCTCGGTGCCGTAGGGGGTGATGCCGTACGGCCGCCCGGCCTCGACCAGCCGTTCCCAGACCGCGCGGGCGTGCCAGGAGTCGACGTACACCTCGTAGGCCAGCTCGCCGGAGAAGCTGATCCGGGCCAGCCGCACCGGGACGCCCCCCAGCGTGGTGTCCCGCCAGGTCATGAACGGGAACGCCTCGTTGGTGACGTCGACGTCGGGGAACAGCGCCCCGACCACGTCGCGGGAGCGGGGGCCGACCACGGGGAACGTCGACCACTGCTCGGTGACCGACGTGCAGTGCACCCGCAGCTGCGGCCACTCGGTCTGCAGCCACTCCTCCATCCAGTCCAGGACCTTGGCCGCCCCACCCGTGGTGGTGAGCACCAGGAAGCGGTCATCGGCCAGCCGCAGCACCGTGCCGTCGTCGATGACCATGCCGTCGACGCCGCACATCACGCCGTAGCGCACCGAGCCGACCTTCAGGGTGCTCAGCAGGTTGGTGTAGAGCCGGTCGAGCAGCACGGCGGCGTCCGGCCCGGAGACGTCGATCTTGCCGAGGGTGGAGCCGTCGAGGATGCCCACTCCCCCGCGGGTGGCGGCGCACTCGCGCAGGACGGCGGCCTCCATGTCCTCGCCCGGGCGCGGGTAGTACCGCGGTCGCTTCCACTGGCCGACGTCCTCGAACACCGCGCCCTCGGCCACGTGCCAGTCGTGCACGGCGGTGGTCCGCTCGGGGTCGAAGAGCCGGCCGCGGTCCCGGCCGGCCAGTGCGGCGAAGGCCACCGGCGTGTACGGCGGGCGGAAGGTCGTCGTCCCGGTCGTCTGCAGCGGCAGGCCGAGCAGCTCGGCGGTGATCCCCGAGGCCAGGACGCCGGAGGTCTTGCCCTGGTCGTGCGCGGTGCCGATCGTCGTGAACCGCTTGATGTGCTCCATGGAGCGCAGGCCGGCGCCCGCGGCCCGGGCCAGGTCGGCGACGGTCGCGTCGCGCTGCAGGTCCACGAAGGACGTCGTCCCGGCGGCCGCGGAGCCGTCCGGCACCCGCCACAGGGTCAGCGACCGGGCCGGCGCGGCCCCTGCCGGGGTCACGGGCAGGGCCGGGTCGGTCGGCGCGGCCAGGGACACCGCCGACAGCGCCGCCTCGCCCGCCCGCCGTCCGTCGGCCAGGCAACCGGCCAGGTCGAGGACCCCGCGGGCGGCGCCGGCGACGGCGACGCCGTCGAGCTCCTCGGCCGGCAGGAACGCACCCAGCGCCTCGTCGAAGGCCAGCGTCCCGCGGGCCTGGCTGAACAGGTGGACGGCGGGGTTCCAGCCGCCGCTGACCAGCAGCAGGTCGCAGCCGATCCGCTCCGCGGTCCCGGTCCGGCCGTCGGCGAGCGGTGCCACCAGCGCCGCGCTGACCCGCTCGGTCCCCTCGGTGCCGGTGACGACGCTGCCCGGGCGCACCGCGATCCCCCGCTGCGCGCAGGCCGCGGCCCAGCCGGCCGGCACCTCGGGCCGTGCGTCGACCACCGCGGCGATGCGCACCCCGGCGTCGGCCAGGTCCACCGCGGCCTCGTAGGCGCTGTCGTTGGTGGTGAAGACCACGGCCTCGTGCCCGGCCCGCACGCCGTAGCGGTGCAGGAAGGTGCGGGCCGCGCCGGCCAGCATGATCCCCGGCCGGTCGTTGTCGGCGAAGACGACGGGGCGCTCGTGCGCGCCGGCGGCCACGACGACCGAGCCGGCACGGATCCGCCAGACCCGCTGCCGCGACACGTGCCGCGGAGCGGCGGCGCCGAGGTGGTCGGTGCGCCGCTCCAGGGCGAGGACGAACCCGTCGTCGTACAGGCCGAACGCCGTGGTGCGCTGCAGGTGCAGCACGTCCGGGTGCGCGGCCAGCTCGGCGACCGCGCCGGCGACCCAGTCCGGCGCGGGGGCACCGTCGAGCCGGTCGGTGCCGCCCAGCAGCGCGCCGCCGGCCTCGGCCTGCTCGTCGACCAGCGCCACCCGGGCGCCGCCGCGAGCGGCGGTCAGCGCCGCCACCAGGCCGGCCGGGCCCGCGCCGATGACCAGCACGTCGACGTGGTGGTGCACGGCGTCGTAGCGGGCGGAGTCGGAGACCTCGGCGAGCCGGCCCTGCCCGGGCAGGCCGTGGGCGACCAGGCCGTCGTACAGCTCGACGGTGGTGGCCAGCAGCATCGGCTCCGGGAACGGCTCCTCGATCTGCACGAGGCTGCTGGGGTCCTCGGCCCAGGCGGCCGCGATGCCGCGGGGGCGCCCCAGCTTGACGCTGGTGGCGACCTGGTGCCGGCCGGCGGCCAGCAGCGCCGAGGCGAGCGTGTCACCGGGGTGGCCGGTGTGCGGCTGCCCGTCGAAGGTGAAGGCCAGCGTGCGGGCGCGGTCGACGCGACCGCCTCCGGCGGTGCGGAGCGGCTGGGTCACGAGGTCACCGGCTTAGGCTCGTCGGGGCGGTGGACCGCCTCGAAGCGGTAGGTGGCGGTGTCGCGCACCGCGTTGAACCACCGGCGGCAGCCCGCGCTGTGCGACCAGCGCTCGGCGAACCGGCCCTTGGTGTTGGCGCGGAAGAACACGTAGTGCGCCCACTGCTCGTCGTCGAGCGCGGCGGGGTCGTCGGGGTACGGCACGTGGGCCTGGCCGCCGTAGTGGAACTCGACCTCCTCGCGGGGGCCGCACCACGGGCATTCGATGAGTTGCACGCTGGTCTCCCGGTCAGTGGGCCACGGCAGCGGCGCCGTGCTCGTCGACGAGCGCCCCGGTGACGAAGCGGTCGAGGCTGAACGGCGCCACGTAGGGGTGCGGCGTGTCGTGGGCGATCGTGTCGGCCAGGCACCAGCCGATGCCCGGGGTGGCCTTGAAGCCACCGGTCCCCCAGCCGCAGTTCAGGTAGACGTTCTCGTACGGGGTGTGGCCGACGATCGGCGAGGCGTCCGGGCTGACGTCGACGATGCCGCCCCAGGTGCGCAGCAGGTGCGCCCGGGCGAAGACCGGGAACAGCTCGACGGCAGCGGCCATCTGCCGCTCGATGACGTGGAACGCGCCGCGCTGGCCGTAGCCGTTGTAGGAGTCGACGCCGGCTCCCATCACCAGCTCGCCCTTGTGCGCCTGCGAGACGTACACGTGCACGGCGTTCGACATGACGATCGTCGGGTGCACCGGCTCCAGCAGCTCGGAGACCAGCGCCTGCAGCGGGTGGCTCTGCACCGGCACCCGGAAGCCCAGCATGTCGGTGAGCACCGTGGTGTGCCCGGCGGCGCAGAGCGCGACCTTCCCGGCGGCGATCGTGCCGAGGTTCGTCTGCACGCCGGTGACCCGGTCGCCGTCGGTGGTGAAGCCGGTGACCTCGCAGCCCTGGATGAGGTCGATCCCGGCCTCGTCGGCCCGGCGGGCCAGCCCCCAGGCGACGTAGTCGTGCTTGGCGATGCCGGCGCGCGGCTGGTAGGTGGCGCCCAGCACCGGGTACCGGATGTCGGCCGAGGTGTTGACGATGGGGCAGATCTTGGCGACCTCGTCGGGGCTGACCCACTCGGCGTCCACGCCGTTGAGCTTGTTGGCCTCGACCCGCCGGACGCTGTCGCGCACGTCCTGCAGCGTGTGCGCGAGGTTGAGCACGCCGCGCTGGCTGAACAGGATCGGGTAGTCGAGGTCGTCCTCGAGTCCCTCCCACAGCTTCAGCGCGTGCTCGTAGATGGCCGCGCTCTCGTCCCACAGGTAGTTGGACCGGATCAGCGTGGTGTTCCGGGCCATGTTGCCGCCGCCCAGCCAGCCCTTCTCCAGCACCGCGACGTCGGTGATGCCGTGGTTCTTCGCGAGGTAGTGCGCGGTGGCGAGGCCGTGGCCGCCACCGCCGACGATCACGACGTCGTAGGACTTCTTCGGCTCCGGGTTGCGCCACAGGAAGTCGGGGTGCTCGGGCAGGTCGGCGCCCGGGGTGCGCGGTGTCATCGCGGGTCCCCCGTCGCCGGATCGGTGTTCTCCATGGCGATCATCTCCAGCGTGGTGTGCTGCCGGCGGAGGTCGCTGTGCGCGACGGCCGGAGCCGGTCGAGCCTCGTCGAGTGGGACGACCATGCCGGGCACTCCTTGTCCTGAGCCTGCGTGGAGGACTGGTATGTCGGTCATGGGCCGACGTCGGCCCGGGTCGAGCGGTCGTTCAGCGCGACAGGCGCTGCGTCAGCCACTCGTGGAAGGCGCTGATGTGGTGCTCGGACGGCACGAGCACGCCGCCGTTGGCGTAGGCCCGGGACGACATGGCCGGCTGGGTCCGCTCGCAGGCGGCGAAGTCCTGCTCGTTGACCCGGTGGAACAGCTCGACCGACCGGGACACGTCCCTGCCCGACTCCACCACGTCGTGCGAGTACAGCCAGTCGCACTCGACGATCGTCCGATCGGCCGAGACGGGGAACATGCGGTGGACGATGACGTGGTCCGGCACCAGGTTGACGAAGACGGTCGGCCTGATCGTGATCGCGTAGTAGCGACGGTCCTGGTCCTCGTCGACCCCCGGCAGTCGCTGGAAGCCCTTGCTGCCGTCGACGGTGAAGCCCTGGACGTCGTCCCCGAACTCGGCGCCGTGTCCGACGAAGTACTGCGCCGCGTAGCCGTCGGCGAACTCGGGCAGCACCTCGGTGAGCTCCGGGTGGATCGTCGCGCAGTGGTAGCACTCCATGAAGTTCTCGATGATCAGCTTCCAGTTCGCCCGGACGTCGTAGGTGATCCGGCGCCCCACGGACAGCGAGTCGAGGTCGTAGCGCTCGATCGAGTCGACGTCACCCAGGCGCTCGACGACGGACGCCACCACGTCGCCCTCGAAGGACGGCGGCTCCTTCGCCAGGCACACCCACGCGTAGCCGAGCCACTCGCGCAGCGCCACGGGGACCAAGCCGTACTCGACCCGGTCGATGTCGGGCATCTTGGTCAGGTTGGGGGCCGCGATCAGCTTGCCCTCGAGGTCGTAGGTCCAGGCGTGGTACGGGCACTGGAAGGCCCGCTTGACCGCTCCGGAGTCCTCCGTGCAGATCTGGGCCCCGCGGTGCCGGCAGACGTTGAGGAACGCGCGCAGCTGCCCGTCCCGGCTGCGGACCACCAGGACGCTCTCCCGCCCCACCTGGACCTTCTTGAAGGAGCCGGGCGTCGGCAGGTCGCTCGACCGCACGGCGCAGAACCACATGTCCTCGAAGACGTGCGACTGCTCCAACGCGAAGATGGCCGGGTCCGTGTAGTACTGGCCCGGCAGCGTGGAGATGAGGCTCGCGGGCTGTTCGGTGGTGGTCATACGACACCTCGGGGTTCCGTCGGCGACCGGGGGCGCCGGAAGGTGGGCAACGCACGTCTGCGACGAACCACGGTGATCGTCCGGCGACAGCCGGCGGCGACCCGTGCGTTGCACCCTAGAGAAGTGGTCGCGGACTACGCAACAGTTTGCGCCCTGCGAAACAAATAGTTCACGTGCCGGTCGGCATCGCGGCGCGATCGGGCTGGTCCTGCCCCACCGCCCGCGCCGGGCCGGCGGGCGGACTAGCCGAAGAAGCCGAGCCTCCTGCTCAGCTCGTCGGCACCCGCCGCCACCCGACGCGCGAGCCTCGGGAAGTCCTGCTCGTCCATCCGGAAGGACGGCCCCGAGACGCTGAGTGCCGCGATGACGTCGCCGTCCGCGCCCCGGACGGGGGCGGCGACGGCACTGAGCCCGACCTCGAACTCCTCGACGGTGCACCCCCATCCCCGCCCGACGATCCGGTCGAGGTCGGCGCCGAGCACCTCGGGGTCGGTGATCGTGGCCGGGGTGTAGCTCCGCAGCTCCCGGGACAGCAGGTCCTTGCGGACGGCGTCGGCGGCGTGGGCCAGGAGCACCTTGCCGCTCGAGGTCGCGTGCAGCGGCGTGGCCTGCCCCACCCAGTTGTGCGTGCTCAGCGCCGCCGGGCCGCGGACCTGGCTCACGTTGACCGCGCGGTCGCCGTCCAGGATGGCGATGTTGACCGTCTCCTCGAGGTCGGCGGCCAGCACCTGGCAGATCCGCCGCCCCTCCTGGGCGATGTCCAGCTGCGCGGCGGCCGCACCGGCGAGGCGCACGACCCCGAACCCCAGCCGGTACTTCCCCCGATCGACGAGCTGCTCCACGAAGCCCCGGCTCTCCAGCACCGCCACCAACCGGAAGGCCGTGGACTTGTGCACGCCCAGCTCGGCAGCGATGTCGGTGACGCCGGCCTCCCCGTGGGCCGCCAGGATCTCGAGGACGCTCAGCGCCCGGTCGACCGACTGGACCGCAGCGACAGCGCCCCGCTCCCCGTTCTCACCCTGTGGCCCACCCATGCCTGCAGAGTAGGTCCCTCCGGAGGCGTGCCGGCCGGACGCTTGACGCCACCACACTTTGGAGCGATGCTGTTGCGTCATCGGCAGAGTGTTGCGTGTAACGCAACGGTAATGAGCCTGGAGCGTCCATGATCCTGGTCTGCGCCACCACCGCGTTGCCGCCCGGCGAGGCGATCCGAGTCGAGGCGGACGAGCCCATCGCGGTCTTCAACGTCGACGGCGACTACTACGCGATCGACGACACGTGCACCCACCAGGACGCCTCGCTGGCCGACGGCTGGCTGGACGGGTGCGCCGTGGAGTGCCCCCTGCACGCCTCCTGCTTCGACCTGCGCACCGGGAAGGTGTCCGGCCCGCCGGCCAAGACACCCGTCAACACCCACCGGGTCCTCGTGACCGATGGCATGGTCTACGTGCAGCCGGGAGTCGCGGCGGACGGCGCCGCGTGAGCCCCACCATCGCCGTGGTCGGAGCCTCCCTGGCCGGGCTCTCCGCGGCGCGCGCGCTCCGGGACCAGTCCTACGACGGGCGGATCGTCGTCATCGGCGACGAGGTGCACGCCCCTTACGACCGCCCGCCGCTGTCCAAGGACTTCCTGGCCGGTGCTGCCTCGCTGGACGACATCGCCCTCGGCACGCCGGACGACGCGGAGCTCGGCCTCGAGTGGCGCCTGGGGACCACCGCGGTGGGGCTGGACCGCCCCAGCCGTTCGGTGCTGCTGGACGACGGCAGCGAGGTCCGGGCCGATGGCGTCGTCCTCGCGACGGGTGCCCGCGCCCGGCGGCTGCCCGGCAGCGACGGCCTCGACGGCGTGCACGTGCTGCGCTCGCTGGACGACGCGATCGCCCTCCGGGAGGACCTGGCCACCGCCGGCTCTCTGGTGGTGATCGGGGCCGGCTTCATCGGGGCGGAGGTCGCCTCCACGGCCCGCGCGCTCGGGCTCGACGTAACCGTCCTCGAGGCCATGCCCGTTCCGCTCGCCGGCCCGCTGGGAGCCGACATGGGCGCCGTGTGCGCCGGGTTGCACGCCGACCACGGCACCCGCCTGCTGGTCGGCACCGGCGTCGCCGGGCTGGTCGGCACCGGCCGGGTCGAGGCCGTGGAGCTCGTCGACGGTACCCGCCTGCCCGCCGACGTGGTGGTCGTGGGCATCGGCGCCGTCCCGAACACCGAGTGGCTGGCCGACTCCGGCGTGGCCCTGGGCAACGGCGTCCTGACCGACGCTCGCGGCGGCACCACCGTCCCCGGGGTGGTCGCGGTCGGGGACTGCGCCGCGCCGTGGTCGGTCTCGGCGGAGCGGCACGTCCGCGTCGAGCACTGGACGCACGCCCTGGAGCAGCCGGCCACCGCCGTCGCCACCCTCCTGGGCGCCGAGGGCGCCGGGCGCGCCTCGGTCCCCTACTTCTGGTCGGACCAGTACGGCGCTCGCATCCAGTTCGCGGGCTCCCGCCGCGAGGACGACGTCGTCCGGGTCGTCGAGGGGAGTTGCGCCGAGCGCAGCTTCCTGGTGACCTACGAGCGCGACGGTGTCCCGGTGGCCGTGCTGGGGATGAACCAGCCCCGCCTGTTCACGCGGTGGCGCCGGCAGCTCCGGTCCGCCGTCCCGGCAACGGCCTGACCACCGGGCCGGCACGGCCCACCCCGCACGACCCCGGAGTCCGGGCGACTCCGCCGACGACCTACGGGGTCGTCGGCGCCATCAGCGAGCGGGAACGGCCGGGATTGCCTACCCGAGGGCTCGCTCGGTGTTTCGTCACTGGGCCTTCCCCAGGACGCGGGAGGCCTCCCGGCGCTGGTGCTGCAGGTGCAGCGCCAGCGCCGGGAGGCTCACCAGCCGGCCGGGGCGCTAGTCCCGCGGATCGCGCGGGCGGCCGACGGGCTCGGCCGCGGGCTCACCCTGCGCCGGGATGGACGCCCCGCCCGACGCCACCGCGGTGTCGTCAGCCGGACCACCCGGACGCCGGCCACCCGGCTCCGGCCCCACCGGAACCGTGTGCGCGGCGTGCGCGCCGCCGGACCCGTCGACGCTCTCCGGCGGCTCCACCACCAGGACGAACTTGTCGCCGTGACGCCTGATGCCGTCGACGACGGCCCGCTCGATCGCCACGTCCGCGAAGGTGCCGCGCAGCACGATGGGGTCCCGCCTGAGGTCCTTGACCAGGCTCACGGCCATCGCCGCCATCACCAGCGCGAACGGCAGTGCCGCGATGATCGTGAGGTTCTGCAGGCCGGTGAGGGCCTCCCCGTCCTCCCCCAGCAGCAGCATGATCGCCGCGACCGAGCCCATCACGACGCCCCAGAAGACGACGACCGCGCGACTCGGCTCCAGGGTGCCCCGCTGCGAGAGGGACCCCATGACGATCGACGCCGCGTCCGCGCCGGACACGAAGAAGATGGCCACGAGGACCATCACGAGCACGGTCGCCGCGGTGGCCAGCGGGTACTGGTCCAGGACGGCGAACAGCTGACCCTCCGTGGTGCCCTGCCCGGCGACGTCGATCCCGTCGCGCTGCGCGGCGATCCCTGCCCCGCCGAAGACGGCGAACCAGATCAGGCTGACCAGGCTGGGCACCAGGAGCACGCCGGTGACGAACTGGCGGATGGTCCGGCCGCGGCTGATCCGGGCGATGAACAACCCCACGAACGGCGTCCAGCTGATCCACCAGGCCCAGTAGAAGACCGTCCAGCCCCGGAGCCAGGTGGCCATCGCGTCCCCGCCGGTGGCCTCGGTGCGTGCGGCCATCTCGCCGAGGTCGGAGAAGTAGCTGCCGACCGCGTCCGGGATCAGGTTCAGGATGAAGATGGTCGGGCCGACGACGAAGACGAACACCGCGAGCACCAGGGCCAGCACCATGTTGGTGTTGGACAGCCACTGGATGCCCTTCTCGACACCGGAGACGGCCGACGCGACGAAGGCGGCGGTGAGCACCGCGATGATCGCCACCAGGATCCCGTTGCCGACGTCCCCGGCCCAGCCGAGGATCTCGAGCCCGCTCCCGATCTGCAGCGCACCCAGTCCGAGGGAGGCCGCCGACCCGAACAGCGTCGCGAAGATGGCCAGGACGTCGATGACCCGGCCCGCCGGGCCGGTGGCCCGCCGCTCGCCCAGCAACGGGATGAACGCGGAGCTGATCAGCTGCCGGCGTCCCTTCCGGAAGGTGCCGTACGCGATCGCCAACCCGACGACGGCGTACATCGCCCACGGGTGGAGGGTCCAGTGGAACAACGTGGTCGCCATCGCGGTCTGGATGGCCTGCGCCGTCTCGGGATCGGCCGTGAGCGGCGGCGGAGCGACGTAGTGCGACAGCGGCTCCGCGACCCCGAAGAACATGAGGCCGATGCCCATGCCGGCGCTGAACATCATCGCGATCCACGAGATCGTGCGGAACTGGGGCCGCTCGTCGTCGCGGCCCAGCGGGATCCGCCCGTACTTGCCCGCCGCCAGCCAGATCACGAAGAGCACGAAGGCCGAGGCGAGCAGGACGAACAGCCAGCCGAGGTTGCCGGTGATCCAGGTGAGGGCCGAACCGCTCGCGCTGCCGAGCCCGGTGGGGCTGACGAAGCCCCAGGCGACGAAGCCGAGGGCCATGGCCGCAGCGACGGCGAACAGGACCTTGTCCACGGCCGCGTGCCGGTCGGCGACGCAGACAGGTGGTTCAGCGATCGCCGGATGGATGTCGATCCCGGCCAGGTTCACGACATGGCCGGTGGGGCGCTCCTCCCCTACCGCGCCGGCGCGGTCCGGCGACGCCGGATCGGCCTCGCCGGCCTGGCCGCTGTGTCGGGGAGGCGAGTCGGGCCTGCTGGGCTGTTGCTCCATGACACTCTCATCTCTGTTGCGTCATTTGAGACCAACTTCGCATGAGGGAACCAGAGGGCCTGTCCGAGGACAAGAGGCCGCTGTGATTGTTTACACAGCCTGACGCCAGCATGGCTCCGCGTTACGTCAGTGTGACAGTTCCTACCCGGCGGCAGGGCCGCGGGAACCCCTGCGCTGACCCGGTCCTGCCTGATCCGTGGTGGCCCTCGTCCTCCGGCGAGGGTGAGGTCGCAGGGCCCACGGAGCGCTGAGATGGGGCCGTGGCAGACGACGGCGGGCGGACGGCACGATGACGACGCCCGTCCGCGACGTCCCGGCTCCGCCGCCGGAACCGGCCGACCCGACCGCTCTCCTGCGCAGCGGTGCCTACCTGCGGCTGCTGGTGATCGCCGCGGTGCTGGGGGTGCCGATCTCCGCCATCGCCTACTGGTTCCTCGTCCTCACCGGAACCCTCGGCGACTGGCTCTACGACGACCTCCCGCGGATCCTGGCGCTCGACCCCGTTCCGGCGTGGTGGCCGCTCCCGCTGCTCGGCACGGCCGGCCTGCTGGTCGGTCTCCTGATCCGGTTCGTGCCCGGCCGCGGTGGCGAGTCACCGCTCGACGGCTTCCACCCGGGGGGCGGACCACCCGCTCCCGTGCCCCTGCTCGGCATCACCCTGGCCGCCGTCGTCAGCATCGGCTTCGGTGCCGTGGTCGGCCCCGAGGCCCCGTTGATCGCGATCGGCGGCGGGCTGGCCGCGGCGACGGTGCGGCTCGCCCGCCGGGACGCGCCCGATCGGGTGCTCGCGGTCGCCGCCGCCGCCGGCAGCTTCGCCGCCATCAGCGCCCTCTTCGGCTCCCCGCTCAGCGGCGCGTTCCTGCTCATGGAGGCCGTCGGCATCGGCGGCCCGAGACTGCGGCTGGTCCTGCTGCCGGGCCTGCTGGCCTCGGGCGTCGGGACCCTCGTCTTCATCGGCCTGGACTCGTGGACCGGACACGGCACCTTCTCCCTCGCACTGCCCGACCTGCCCCCGTTCGCCCGACCGGACGTCGCCCAGTTCGCCTGGGCACTCGCCATCGGGCTCCTGGCGGCGGTCCTCGTGGCGGTGGTCCGGCGGATCGCCGGGCCACTCCGCGCACCCGTGGAACGGCGCATCGTGGTCGCCGCACCCCTGGTGGGGCTGGCCATCGCGGGACTGGCGATCGGCTACGCCGAGCTCACCGGGCATCCCGTGACCGACGTCCTGTTCTCCGGTCAGGACCAGCTGCCCGGGCTGGTCTCGGCGAGCACGGACTACACGGTGGGCGCCCTCCTGCTGCTGCTGGCCTGCAAGTCGCTGGCGTACGCCGGCTCACTGGTGGCCTTCCGCGGCGGCCCCACGTTCCCCGCGATCTTCCTCGGCGCGGTCGGCGGCATCGCGCTGTCGCACCTGCCCGGGCTCCCCGTCGTCCCGGCGATCGCGATGGGCATCGGTGCCATGTCCGCCGCGATGCTGCAGCTGCCGCTCACCTCGGTGCTCCTGGCGACCGTCATCCTGGGCGCCGACGGTGTCACGGTCATGCCGCTGGTCATCGTCGCGGTCACCGTCTCCTACGTCACCTCGGCCCGGCTGACGCCGCGACCGGCCGCGCCGCGGGCCGGCGACACGGGGAGCGAGGCAACGCCCGGGACCCCCGAGCCGGTCCCCCACCCTCGGCAACCGACCGCGGGAGCCGACCCGGCACGACCGTCAACCGACCCGTGACGGGGACGGCGACCGTCCCGCAGCCATGGCGTCCCGACCGCGGTCGGTCACCGCTTGCCCTGCTGCACCGACCACGTGTTGCCGTCCGGGTCGTCGAAGAACACGAACGTGCCGAAGTCGGCGTCCTGCGGGTCCCGCCCGGCCGTCTGCACGCCGTCGGCGAAGTGCACCATCCCGCTGTGATCGATCCCGGCGGCGGTGAGGTGGTCGGCCGCCGCGGCGATGTCGGCGACGACGAACTGGCATCCCTTGAGCGGGGCGCCGGTGGGCAGGCCCCTCCCGAACACGATCGAGCACGCCGAGCCCGGCGGGGTCACCTGCACGACGCGGAAGTGCTCGTTCGGCGTGAAGTCGGTGTCCAGGGCGAACCCGAGCCCGCCGGTGTAGAACTCCTTCGCGCGGTCGACGTCACCCACCGGGATGACGAGGACCTCCAGCCTCCAGTCCACGGATGTCTCCTCACGTCGTCGCGGGTCCAGGTCGTCTGACTACTCCAACGAGGACCTCGCGGGAAGCCCACCGGACGACCGAGCCGCACCGGGCCGGACAGGTGGGCGGCGCGGTGCGGGTGAGGCCGGGTGCTGTGCGCCTGCGCTCAGCGGGGCGGGCCCAGGATGGTGTTGCCGTACTCCGCCGCCACGTCCGGTCGTGGTGTGACCGTGTAGCCGGGGGGTCGCGGGGTGGCCCGGTCGCGCCCGGTCTCGCGGAACATCCCCTCGATGCCGGCCGGCGTGGTGATGATCAGCAGGTCGGCCGTCTCCGACGTGATCCGGTAGGAGTGCGGCACCTGCCGGGGCAGGAAGACGATGCCGCCCTCGGTCAGCTCGCTCTCCTCGTCGTCGGCCCAGACGAGCGCGGTGCCGGCGATCAGCAGGAAGACCTCGTCCTCGTTGCTGTGCACGTGGTACGGCGGCGCTTCGCCTCGGCTGACGTCGAAGCGCCCGACCATGAGCCGGCCGCCGGTGGCTGCGCCGTCGAGCAGGAGGGACAGGGTGCTGCCACCCAGCCACTCCAGCTGCTGGTGCTGTTCGGGTCGTGCGAGGTACGCGGTGCTCATGGCTCGACGACGACCTTGCCGGTGATGCGACCGGCGGCGGCCTCGGCGTGCAGCGCGGGCAGCTCGGCCAGCCGGATGTGCCGGGTGACCTCGACCTGCAGGTCGCCGCTGTCCACGAGGGACGCCAGCTCGGCGAGGCGGTCCCGGTTCGGCAGCACGAACACGGTCGCGGCAGAGACACCGCGGGCCTCGTCACCGGGGGTGGCCATGAACGCGGTGGTGCTCACGACCTTGCCGCCGTCGCGGACCGCGGCCACCAGCGCGGTGAACTGCTCGGGCTCGATGGGCGCGAGGTTGAGCAGGACGTCGACCTGCTCGTCGACCGCGGCCAGCACGTCGGTGCTGGTGTGGTCGATGACCTCGTCGGCTCCGGCCGCGCGGACGGCGGCGCTGCTGCGCGGGCTCGCGGTCGCCACGACGTGCACGCCGGCCCGCTTGGCCAGGGCGACGGCGTACGTGCCGACCACTCCCCCGGCGCCGTTGACCAGGACGCGCTGCCCGGCGGTCAGCTCGCCGAGGTCGAACAGCGCCTGCCAGGCGGTCAGCGCCACCGACGGCAGACCCGCCGCGTCGGCGAGCGGGACCTTCGTGGGCGCCAGCACCAGGGCGTCCGCCGGGGCGATGACGTACTCCGCCGCGCCGCCGTCCCGCTCCATCGGCAGGAAGCCGATCACCGCGTCCCCGATCTGCAGCCCGCCCTCGCCGACGATCCCGCCGACGCCGTCCCCGAGCGCGTCGACCGTGCCGGAGACGTCGTAGCCGGGCACGTGCGGCAGCTGGACCGGGATCGGCAGGAAGCCGCCGCGCATGCCGGCGTCGGCGGCGTTGAACGCCGAGGCCGCCACCCGCACCCGCACCTCACCGGTGCCGGGGGTGGGCTGGTCGACGTCCTCGTACCGCAGGACCTCCGGACCGCCTGTCTCGTGGAAACGCACTGCCTTCATCGCTGGACCTGCCCTCGCTCGATGCCGTCGGATCGTTGCCCGACCAACGTCGCAGCTCCCGGCGGGATCAACCTGGGCCGGTTTGGCCCACCTTCACGACCGCCCGCCCGTCGGCCGCGCCGACCACCTCCACCAACCGGGCCGCGTCGCGCGAACCCGGCGCCGCGGTCAGCATGACGGCCGCCAGGTCGTCACCGGGGAGCGCGATCAGGTTGCCGACGAGCGTGAGGGAGTCGCCGTCGGACTGGGTGAACGTCGCGCTGCTCTCGTACGCCGCCACCGGCCGCGGTGCCCGCCACAGCGTGTCGAACCGCCGGCTGCGGCTGCGCATCTCGTCCACCAGGGCGGCGAGCGACGCGTCGGCCGGGTAGCGCAGCCGTGCCGCCCTCAGCTGGGCCACCAGGACCGCCTCGTGACTCCTCGCGTCGGTCGCGGACTGCTGGAAGGCGGCGAACGGGTGGCAGAAGGCGCGCCAGGCGACGTTCCACTCCCAGCGCTCCCCGGTGCGGTCCCAGTGCTCCAGGGCCAGGAAGGCGCTGTTGACCGCGACGAGGTTCATCGCGGCGTCGGTGACGATCATCGGGGTGTCGGCGAACCGCTCCAGCAGCCGCGTCGCGCCCGGGCCGAGGTCGGTGGGCACCTGCCCGTCCGCGGCGGCGTACCCGGCCAGCGCCGAGAGCCGCTCGTAGTCCGCCCGTCCGGCGCCCAGCGCCCGGGCGATCGCCTTCACCACGCCGGCCGAGGGGTGGCTGCGCCCCTGTTCCAGCCGGCGGACGTAGTCCGCCGACATGCCGGCGAGCTCACCGAGCTCCTCCCGCCGCAGGCCGGACACCCGCCGACTGACCACGGGCAGCCCGACGGCCGCGGGGTCCGTGCTCTCCCGGAGATGGCGCACTGCAGCACCGAAGTCGGAACGGTCCACGGCGCGAGTGTGCCCTGCGGACGTGTCCAGGTGGGCTCGCCGCGGTCAGGAGGCGGTGCTGTCCGACGACCCTGCGGCCGCCTCCGCCCTCCTGATGATGGCGATCGCCTCCTCCGCGAGGCTCCGCCCGTCCGTGAAGGGCTCGCGCCAGATCGCGAGCATGTCGCTCGCATCGCCCGCCAGCACGGAACGCGAGAAGGCCTCCACGCCGATCCGCCCCTGGTAGCCGGCGCTGAGCGCCTCCCGCACCACGGCGACCGGGTCGACAGATCCGCTCCCGAGCGGGCCGCGGCCGGACTGGCCCAGCTCCAGGTACCCCAGCACCGGTACGGCGGACCGGACGGCGCCGAGCATGTCCGCCTCCTCCACCGCCATGTGGAAGGTGTCCAGGTGCACCCTGAGGTGGGCCGAGCCACTGGTGGCGATGAAGTCCAGGGCCTGCTGGGCGGTGTTGAGCATGGCGGTCTCGTAGCGGTTGAGGACCTCGAAGGTCATCGTGACGCCGTGGGCGTGGGCGTGGTCGGCCACCGCGCCCAACGAGCGCGCCGCCCGCTCGAACGCCTCCCGGCCCGGCACCGTCTCGGCCCGCCCGAACAACCCGTACGAGACGCCGTTCATCTGGTCCCCGCCGAGTTCCACCGTGGCGTCCACCAGCCGGCGCAGGGCGGCCGCGCCCCGCTCCTGGTCCCCGGGGTCGGCAGCGGACACGTCGGCGCCCGGCGCCTGACCCCCGAGCGTGATCGGCGCGACACCGTGGTCGCGGAACAGCGCGGCCCACTCCGCGAGCGGAGCGCTCCCCGGGTCGATCGGGGGCAGCACCACGTGCGAGTAGCCCAGCTCGGCCAGCGCGGTGAGTGCCCCGCTGAGCCCTGGCTCGGAGAGGTCCGGGACCAGGACGTTCAGGTGGCAGGCGACCTCGATCGGCACGTCGGCTCCTCAGAACGTCGGCAGGTCGAGGCGCTTCTTGAACACCGAGTAGCCGTCGTCCACGTGCACGACGGTGCCGTTGATGACGTTGGCCTCGTCGGAGGCCAGGAACGCCACCACGTCGGCGATCTCGTGCGGCTCGGTGAGCTTGCCGCGCAGCTGCTCGGAGGCGAACGTCGTCCGCAGCTCCTCGCTGAACTGGTTGATGATCGGCGTGCCGACCCGGCCGGGGGTGATCGCGACGGCCCGGATGCCGTACTCGGCCAGCTCGTAGGCGGCCGACCGGGTGAAGGAGATGACGGCGGCCTTCGCGGCGCTGTAGGTGAAGGCCAGCTCGGCCGCCTGCTCGCCGTAGATGGAGGAGGTGCTGATGATCACCCCGCCGGTGCCCTGGGCCCGGAACTGCCGACCGGCGGCGAGGATGCCGTAGTACACGCCGTCCTGGTCCACCCGGATCATCGGCTCGTAGTCGACCGCCGGGTCGTGGTCGAGCAGGGCCTTGCCACCGGCGATGCCGGCGTTGTTGAAGATGACGTCGAGCTTGCCGAAGACGTCGACCGCGCGCTGCACGGCGGCCTCGACCTGGCTGTACACCGAGACGTCGACCTGGACCGCCGCGGCGGCGCCCGGGTGGCCGTCGCCCTCGATCTCGGCGACCACCTTCTCCGCCCGCTCGCGGTCGATGTCGGCGACGACGACCTGGGCGCCTTCCCGGACGAACTTGTGGACGGTCGCCAGGCCGATGCCGCTGGCGCCACCGGTGATCAGAGCGACCTTGCCTTGCAGGCGCATGGCCGTGCCTTTCCGCTGAGGTGGGTCGTGGGGAGCGGTCGGGGTCGGAGCACCGCCCCGGCCCCGACCGCCCGTGGAGCCGAGCTAGCCCAACTTGTCCGACGGCGTGATGGTGGACGCGTTGGACGAGTTGACGATGGTCACGTCCTCGGCCTGGAAGTTCTCCTCCGGGAGCTCCTGGGACTCCTGGTAGGTGGTCACGTCCTCCATCAGCGTGTCCAGGATCTCCGGCCACGGCTGGTTGGCGGTGGCCAGGAACGCGCCACCGGACTGGATCTGGGCGAGGGCCTCGCTCGTGGCGTCGCAGCCCGTCACCTTCGCCGTCGAGCCGGCCTCGGTGATGGCCTGGGAGGCGCCCAGCGCCGCGTCGTCCCAGCCGACCCAGACGGCGTCGAGCCCGTTCGGGTTGGCGGAGAGGTAGTCGGTGACGATGGCCAGCGCCTCGGTGCGGCCGGTGGCCGGGGACTTGACCTTCTGCACGTCACCGCCGGCGATGTTCGCGCCGGCGGCCTTCAGCTCCTCGAGCGCCAGTTCCGAGCGCAGCCGGATGCCGGGGTGCGGGTCGTGGCCGATGACCATGACGTTCTTGCCCTGCAGCGTGCCCAGCGACGCCTCGATCTCGCCCAACGTGCCGTCGGCGATGCCCTGCTGGTCGGTGGTGATGTTCACTGCGAAGGCGTCGGTCGGCTTGGTCGCGCTGTCCATGGCGAAGATCGGGATGTCCGCGTCCTTGGCGGCGGTGACGATCGACCCGATCGAGGCCACGTCGGTGTAGCCGTCCAGGATCACGTCGGCGCCCTGCCCGATGGCGCTCTCGACCTGCGGGTTCATCTTCTGGAAGTCGAAGTCGCCCTGGATCATCTTCAGGTCCCAGCCGTTCGCCTCCGCCTTCTCCGTGACGGCCTTGACCCACCACGCGCCGATCGGCGTCTGGTTCCCCGAGGTGAAGGCGATGACCTTGAACGGGTCGTCGCCACCGCCGCCGCCACCGCCCCCGCCGTCACCGGACCCGCAACCCGCCAGCACCGTCGTGAGCACCGCGGCCGCCGCGACGGCCGCGACCGATCCGTTTCTCCTGCGCATGATCTACTCCCTTGTAGGACGTGCTGGTAGGACGTGCGGTCTGCCGTTGCCGACCGGGTGGGTGTGGTCGTCGTCCGACCGTGGGGGGAACGCGCGGTCCTGCTACCTCTCGCGCGTCCTGACGGAGGAGAGCGTCACGGCGGCGATGATGATCAGCCCGGTGACCACCTGCTGCACGTAGGAGTTCACGCCGAGGATGTTGAGCCCGTTGCTCATCACGCCGATGATCGCGACGCCCACCATCGTGCCGACGAGGTTGGCCCGGCCGGACCTGATGACGGTCATGCCGAGGAACACCGCGGCCACCGAGAACAGCAGGTTGTCGCTGCCCTGCACGGCGCTCGCGCTGCCCAGCCGCGCGGCCAGCAGGATCCCGCCGACCGCGGAGATGAGTCCCGCCGCGGCGAAGGCCAGCAACCGGCCGCGGTTGACGTTGATCCCGGAGAGGCGGGAGACCTCGACGTTGCCGCCGATGGCGTACCACTTGCGGCCGGTCGTGGTGAAGCGCAGCAGCGCCCAGAGGACGACGCTCAGGCCGATCGCGATGTACACCGGCACCGGGATGTTCAGGAACCTCCCCTGGCCGAGAGAGTTGAAGCCCGCCGGCAGGTCGAACAGGGTCGTCCCGTCGGTGACCAGGTAGGCGAGCCCGGTCACCGACGTCATGGTCGCCAGGGTCGCCACGAACGCGGAGAGGCCCACGTAGGCGACCAGGAAGCCGTTGGCCAGACCGACGCCCAGGCCCACCGCGAGCGCGACGAGGATCGCCGGCACGGTCGACGACCCGTCCAGCATCAGCGAGGCCGCCACGGACCCGGCCAGGCTGGACGTCGCGGCCAGGGAGAGGTCGAAGTCACCGACGACCATGACCAGCGTCTGGGCCCCGGCGATGATCGCCAGGATCGAGACCTGGAAGAGGATGTTCCGCACGTTGGTGAACGTCAGGAACACGTCCGGGCGCATCGCGAAGAAGAAGACGACCAGCGCGACCAGGGCGATCGTCGTCCCGCCCTGCACCAGGAACTTCCCGATGGACGTGCGCTTCTGGACGGGGACCTCCGCCGTCGCCGGTGGAGTCGTCGTGGTGGTCATGAGACTGCCTTCCCGTAGCAGTAGGCGAGCAGGAGTTCTTCGTCGGCGTCCTCCGACCGGGCCTCCCCCGAGATCCGGCCCTCGTGCATGATCAGGACGCGGTCGCTCATCCCGATGAGCTCGGGCAGCTCGGAGCTGACCGCGATGACGGTCGTGCCGGTGGCGGCGAGCCGTCGGATCAGCCGGTAGATCTCGGCCTTCGTGCCCACGTCGATGCCTCGTGTCGGCTCGTCCATCAGCAGGACGGCGGGGTTGCGGGCCAGCATCTTCGCCAGCACGACCTTCTGCTGGTTCCCGCCGGAGAGCTCGCCGACCGGCTGGTGCGGGCTGCGTGCCTTGACCTGGAGGTCGGACATCCCGCGTCGGGTGATGTCGGCGATGCGCCCGCCGGAGACCATGCCGAGCGAGCTCACCGTGGCGATGTTGGCCAGCGCGATGTTGTCCTGGATCGTCGCGCTGAGGATGACCCCCTGGCTCCGCCGCTCCTCGGGCACCAGTGCCATGCCCGCGTCCAGGGTCCTGGCGACGCCGGCGGAGTGCGGCAGCCGGGTCCCGGCCACCGTGATCGACCCGGAGACGTGCTTCTGGGCACCGGCGAGGATGCGCAGCAGCTCGCTGCGCCCCGCCCCGGCGAGGCCCCCGATGCCGACGACCTCACCGCGGTGGGCGGTGAAGGAGACGTCCTGGACGCGGCGTCCGGAGAGCCCCTCGACGGTGAGGGCCACTGTCGAGGTGGCGGTCCCGCGGTCCGGGAAGAGCTCACCGGGCGACCGGCCGACCATCGTCGAGATGACCTCGTCGATGGTCGAGTCGACCACGTCCTTGGTGAGCACGGTCTCGCCGTTGCGCATGATCGTGATCCGGTCGCAGAGCTCGAAGACCTCCTCGAGCCGGTGCGACACGTAGACGATCGCCACACCGCTCGCGCGCAGCGAGCGGAGCACCGCGAACAGCTCGGTGATCTCGGTGTCGGTCAGCGACGCGGTCGGCTCGTCGAGGATGAGCACCTGGGCGTCGTTGGCGAGGGCCCGGGCGAAGGACACCATGGTCTGCTGGACGGGCGAGAGCTCGCCGGCCAGCTGCCGCAGCGGGATCCTCTGGTGGAGCCTGTCCAGCTGCTCCTGCGCCCGGCGGCGCAGCCTCGACCACTGCACGATGCCGCCGCGGCTGGGGGTCTGGTCACCGAGCAGGATGTTCTCCGCCACGCTGATCGTGGGGATGATGGAGAGCTCCTGGTACAGCGCGACGATGCCGGCGTGGTTGGCCACCCGGACGTTGGCGAACTCCACCTCCTCCCCGCTGCGCAGGATCCGCCCCGAGTCGGGGGTGTGGACGCCGGTGAGCACCTTCACCAGCGTCGACTTGCCGGCGCCGTTCTCGCCGAGGAGCGCGTGGATCTCGCCGGGCCGCACCGACAACTCGGCGCCGTTGAGCGCGAACACCCCGTCGAAGTGCTTGGAGATCCCCACGGCCTCCAGCGCCGGCGCCGCCTCCGCGACCGCGAACGCCGTGCTCATGCCGCCGGCCCGTCGTCCGCGATGTCGTTGCAGCGGATCAGGACCTTGGGGTGCCGGCCGCTGACGTGCGCGGCGAACGCCTCCACGGCCTGGTCCAGGGGGAAGTCCGTACCGGTCAGCGCGTCGAGGTCGAGCAGCGGCAGCAGCTGGACCGCCCGCGGGAAGGCGTAGGGCGACACGAAGACCCCGGTGAGCGTGAGCTCCTTGAGGTAGAGGAAGTCCGAGAGGTTCAGCGGCATCTCGAAGTCGTGCGGGTACATCGCCCCGTAGACGACGGTGCCGCCCTTCGCCGCCAGGTCGAGCAGTCCGCGGACCGCACGGGGCGAGCCCGACGCGTCGATGACGACGTCGTAGCCGCGTCCCCCGGTGATCTCGGCCGCCCGGGCCTCCTGGTCCTCGGTGAGCGGGTCGATCACGTGCTCCGCGCCGGCGGCCAGCGCCATCTCCCGGCGGTCGGCGATCGGCTCGATCAGGGTCAGCGAGGTGGCCCCGTGCAGCCGCATGACCTGCAGCGCCAGTTGCCCGATCGGACCGCCGCCGCAGATCGCCACCCGGTCACCGACCCGGAGACGGGTCTTGTCCGCGATCCGGACGGCGACGGAGGTGGGCTCGAGCAGCGCACCGTGCCGGAGGCTGACGGAGTCCGGCAGCCGGTACACCTGGGACTCGTGCCAGGTCACCGTCTCGGCCATCCCGGGCCGGTTGTAGTCCTGGATGAACTCGCAGAACTGCTGGCGTCCGTCCCGGCACGGCCCGCAGCTCCCGCAGAAGCGCAGGAAGTTGCCGGCGATGCGGTCCCCCACCTCGATCCCGGTGCGGACGCCGTCGCCCACCGCCTCCACGACGCCGGAGAGCTCGTGGCCGAGACCGATGGGCACGTCGGTGCCGAAGAACCCCTCGGCCAGGTGGGGGTCCGACCCGCAGATCGCCGAGTAGGCGACCCGGATCCGCACGTCCTCCGGGCCCAGCGGCTGCTCGGGCATCTCGACGACGCCGATCCGGCCCCGGGTGGACTCGTCCGGGTCGCGCAGGCTGCCGATCTTGGTGACCGCGACTGTTCTCATCTGTCTCTCCGTCCGGCGCGGGTCAGTGGGACGAGGGCCAGGACGGCTGCGCGATCACCCGGCGGGTGGCCGCGACCGTCGCCGCGAGGCCGTAGCCGTGCTTGTCGCGCAGCTCCTCGTCGTCGCCGAAGCCCGCGTAGACCTGGGGGATGCCGAGCCGTTCGAAGGCGTTCAGCCGGATGCCCCGGTCGGCGACGACGTCGGCGATGCGCGTCGCCAGGCCGCCGTAGGCGAGGTGGTCCTCCAGGACGACGAACCGACCGCCGGTCTCGTCGGCGCACTGGGCGATCAGCGCCTCGTCGATCGGCTTCAGCGTGAACATGTCGACCACCCGCACCGACCGGCCGTCCGCGGCGAGGTCCTCGGCCGCCTGGAGCGCCTGGGCCACCGTCGTCCCGTGCGTGAAGATCGTGGCGTCGGTGCCGTCGCGGGCGATGATGCCCTTGCCGATCCGCACGTCGTGCTCACCCTCGGCGTAGAGGACCTTGTCCTTCTTGCCGACCGCGAGCCGGATGTAGATCGGTCCCGGCAGGGTCATCGACTGGCGCAGGACCTCACCGACCATGGCCGGGTCACCGACCGAGGTGACGGTCATGTTCGTGAGGGCGCACATGAGCGCCAGGTCCTCGACCGCGTAGTGCGTCGACCCGCCGTTGCCGACCAACCCGCCGTGCGTCCCGATGATCTTGACCGGCAGGTTGGGGTAGCAGACGTCCGTGCGGATCTGCTCCAGCGCCCGCATGCTCAGGAAGGGCAGCATGCCGGAGACGACCGGGATGTTGCCGTCGTAGGCGAGGCCGGCGGCGATGCCGACGCAGACCTGCTCCGCGAGGCCGACGTCGACGAAGCGGTCCGGGAACGTCTCCTGGAACTCCACCAGCGTCGCGCCGATGTCCGGGGTGAGCACCCAGAGGTTCTCGTGCGTCTTGCCGAGCTCCGCGAGGGTCGTCCCGATCACCGACCGGGCCGACAGCATCTCGCCGAACGTGAACGTGACCGGCATCAGACCGTCTCCTTCTGTCGCGACGCCTCGAGGGCGGCCAGTGCCCGCTGGAGGTCCTCGGCGCCGAGCGAGCCGGCGTGCCAGGCGAGGTTGCGCTCCATGAAGTCCACGCCCTTGCCCTTGACCGTCTCGCAGATGACCACCGTCGGGCGGTCGCTGTCGGGCGCGGGCAGCTCGTCGATGGCCTTGACGAGGGAGGCCATGTCGTGGCCGTCGATCTCCACGACGTCCCAGCCGAAGGCCCGCCACTTGTCGGGGTAGGGCTCGAAGGCGATCCGCTCCTCCGCGTGGCTGGTCATCAGCTGCCGGTTGCGGTCCACGAAGGCCACCAGGTTGCCGAGTGAGTTGCTGCGGGCCGCCATGGCGGCCTCCCACACCGAGCCCTCGCCGGTCTCGCCGTCGCCGAGGAGGCACACCACGCGGTGCGCATCACCGCGGTGCCGCCCGGAGAGCGCCATGCCCACCGCGATCGGGAGGCCGTGCCCGAGCGAGCCCGTGGACGCCTCGACGCCGGGGAGCTGGACCTTGCAGGGGTGCATGCCGTAGGCGCTGTCGAGCTGCCCGTACGTGTCGACGATGCCCTCGTAGGAGAAGAAGCCGCGCATCGACATGGCGATGTACATGCAGACGGCGGCATGGCCCTTGCTCAGCAGGAACCGGTCGCGGTGCGGGTTGCTGATGTCGTGCGGGTCGACACGCAGCCCGTAGTGGAACAGCGCGGTGAAGATGTCCGCAGCCGAGAGGTCCCCGCCGATGTGGACAGCGCCCTCGTACGTGCCGCAGAGGTGGAGCAGTTTGGACCGCAGCTCGAAGGCCCTGTCCTCGAGCTCGGCCACGGAGGGGCGATCACCCTCGAGCCGGGCAACGTCGTCTCTCATCTCTTGACCCCTCATCGATGACGGTCGGGATGTGGTCCAGCCGGGCCCCTGCTCCGCAGTCCTGAGCGACTCGTGCGGCCTCACCGGATGTGACCTGAGTCACAGTAGCAGATCCAGTTTACTTGTGAACCATGTGGTGGGCGCCACACTAGCCAGGTACGGTTTAGATGTAAACACCCGTCGTCGGGCCTCACCGGACGCGACCGCCCCGCGGCTCGACACCCACGCGGCTGACGCCGCTCACTGCGCTGGGCGTCGGGCCGGCGGAGCACTCCCCGCTGGTCCGTCGCCTGCGCCTGGCTACGCTTTACGGACAGGCAGGAGCCGCATCGCGCGAGATGGGGCCGCGCGCCACGCCACCGTGATGAGGAACCCGACGATGGAGCTGCCGCCGAATGCCGTCTCTGAACCCGTGCCCGACGTGATCGACAGCAACGACTTCACGCCGCGTCTGATCTCCCTGCTGTCCAACAGCCTCGTCTGGCGTGAGTCGCGCATCCTCCGCGCCCGTTTCGGCCTGGGCACCAACGACTGGCGCGTCCTGTCCGTCCTGGCCATCCGGCCGGGGGTGACTGCCAGCGAGATCTCCGACTTCGTGGCGATGAACAAGGCGATCATCTCCAAGAGCGTCGGTGTGCTCACCGCCCGGCGGCTGATCGTGCAGGTCGAGGACACCGGCCGGTCACGGCAGCTGTTCCTCACCCCCGAGGGCGTGGAGATGCACGACGCCATGCTCCCGGTCTCGATGCGCGGGCAGGAGATCATCCTGGCCGACCTGACCGCCGAGGAGGTCGTCCAGCTCAACCAGCTGCTGCGCCGGCTCCTCGCCCGCGCTCCCGAGCTGCACGCCCAGGACTCGCTCGACCAGCGCGAGGTCGCCGAGGACGCATGAGCCGTGGGCGGCCGGCCAGGCGTCCGCGGCACAGGTCAGCGGTCCTTCCGCGCGGCACCGTCGGCGCTGTGCCGATACGTTCCGGGTCACGGGCGACACCGCCCACCGCCCGACTCGTCCCATCTCCCTCATGGAAGCAGGTGAGGTCGTGATCGCCGTGGATGCCGAGCTCGACCGAGCAGGACTGACCAACAGCCGGGTCCGCGAGCACGTGCGGCACTGGTTCGAGCTGACCGGCGCCGAGCGGCTCGAGGTGGTCAACGCCTCCGACGACGGCCGGCTCGTCCAGGAGGCGCTGGCCGCAGGGGAGCTCTCCCCCGCCGGAGAGGGCCGCTACTACTCCCGGAGCCACCCGAAGGACACCGCGCGGTCGGAGGAGCGCACCGTCGTCGCCACGAGCGACCCCGCCGACGCCGGCGTCTACAACAACTGGCGCCCGGCGGCGGAGATGAAGCCGCTGCTCGAGGAGCGGATGCGGGGCGCCTCGGCCGGCAAGACCATGTACGTCGTCCCCTACCTCATGGCACCGCCCGGCTCCCCCCTCGCCGGCTACGCGACCGGCGTGGAGCTCACCGACGCCCGCACCGTGGTCCTGCACATGATCCGCATGGCGCGGGTCGGCGTCGAGCACGTCAACGACCTGGCCGACCCGGGCAGCTTCGTCCGCGGCGTCCACGTCACCGGTGACCTGGAGAAGCTGGGGCAGGGGACGCCGGCGGACGAGCGCTACTTCGTCACCGTCGCCGACGAGCGGACGATCCTGCACTACGGGTCCTCCTACGGCGGCAACGCGCTGCTCGGGAAGATCGCGCACGGCCTGCGTCAGGCGGCCTACGACGGCTGGTCCTCGGGCCGGTTCCTCGCCGAGCAGTTCCTGCTGCTGGGCATCACCGACAAGGAGACCGGCCGCACGTACCACGTCTGCGGCGGCATGCCGAGCGCCTCGGGCAAGACCAACCTGGCCATGACGCTCGCCCCCGACGCCCTGGGTGACCGCTACCGCGTCGACTTCTACGGCGACGACATCGCCTGGCTCCGCGTCGACCCGCAGGACGGCCGGATCTACGCGATCAACCCCGAGTTCGGCGTCTTCGGCGTCGCCAAGGACACCAACGAGGACACCAACCCGACCGCGGTCGCCGCGATCGCTCCCGGCACCGGCACGATCTTCACCAACGTCGCCTACAACGCCGACACCCAGGACGTGTGGTGGGAGGGCAAGACGCCGCAGCCGCCGGCCGACGTCACCGGCTGGCGGGACTGGACCGGTGCGCTGGTCTCCGAGCGGCCGGAGGGCAGCGACGTCTCGCCGTGGGCCCACCCGAACAGCCGGTTCACCACCACCCTGGCCAACGTGCCGAACATCGCGCCGGACTACGAGAGGCCGCAGGGCGTGCCGATCGACGCGATCATCTTCGGCGGGCGCACGCGTGACCGCGAGCCGCTCGTGCGCGCGATCACCGACCTCGCCGAAGGCGTGTACGACGGCCTGACGCTGGGCGCCGAGGCGACGTTCGCCGCCGAGGGCACCGAGGGCGTGCTGCGCTACGACCCCATGTCGATGCGCCCGTTCATGGCCGTGCCGGAGGGCCGCTACGCCGCACTGTGGCTGGAGATCATCGGCTCGGCGACGGAGAAGCCGCTGTTCGCCCACGTCAACTGGTTCCAGCGCGATCCCGAGGACGGCCACTTCCTGTGGCCGGGGTACCGCGACAACCTGCGGGCCCTGCTCTGGCTGATGCAGCTCAAGGCCGGCGAGGTCAGCGGCACGGAGACGCCGGTCGGCATCGTGCCCGCACCGGAGGAGCTGGACCTGCGCGGCATGGACCTCCCCGCCCACGACCTCGAGCGGCTGCTCACCATCGACACCGCCCGCTGGGAGCAGGAGATGACCCACCGGGAGGAGCACCTGAGCGCCTTCAGCGGTCTGCCGGAGGAGATCTGGGCGGCACATCGCCGCGTCACCCAGGCCCTGGAGTCCGGGTCGCCGTGACCGTCGGCCGCGCCCTGCACCCCACTCCGGCGCGGCTCCCACCGGCTCCTCGTGCCAGGCTCCGGGCATGGCCTTCGACCTGCACCGAGCCGATGGCGACGTGATCCGCTACGGCGACGACGCCCGCTTCAGCTTCACCGCCACGGGTCACCTCGTCGTCTACGACGCCGGTGGCACCAAGACCGTGTACAGCCACCACAGCTGGGACCGGATCGAGGAACCGGTACCGGCGCCGGAAGGGTGAGCAGCGAGGACCTCACGGTGGCCGACCGCGCGGGTCGACGGTCAGACCCGCTCAGCCACCATGTCGAAGTCGAGGTCCAGGTACCGCCCGACCATGCCCTTCGCCCCGGTGATCCCGAAGGCGTGCCGGTCCAGATGGCCGGCCCGGGCATGCACCCGCATGCCGGGCACCTCCGGGCTCACCCGGTCGATCACGACGTCCACCGGCACAGCCGTGCCGTGGGCGGTGACCGTCCCGCTGAGCACCCAGTGGTCGCCCTCCTCCCGCAGCCCGCGAGACGCGAACGAGATCTCCGGGTGCGTCGCGCAGTCCAGCAGCGAGGCACCGACGACGTCCCGGTCCCGCTTGGCGTTGCCCGAGCTGAACGACGTCGGGTCCATGTGCACGACCACCGTCGACTCGGCGACCGGGTCGCGCACCTGCACCTCCCCGGAGGTGACGGCGAACGTGGCGTGGACGGTGCCCAGACCGAACAGGTGCCGGCCCGAGTAGGACACCGTGGACACCTGAGGCAGGACCCGGTAGGTGCCCGATGGGGGTGCCTGCACCGAGGGGCTGCTGGCGACGGTCATGATGCGCCCTCTTCACTCCCCCGTGGTCCGACCAGCGAAGCACCAACGCAGTGCTGCCGCCATGGCTTCGCGCGCGCCACAGGTGAGCAGCCCGGTCTGGGCGGCCCACGACGGCCTTCAGCCTCCTGAGGGCTACCCGACGGCGACCGACGCGTCCGGGGCCGCCTGCGTCGCGCCGGCCGGACGCGGGGGGAGCTCGCTCTCCGGGACCGTCAACGGGAAGTGGCACGCCGCCTGGTGCCCGGGCAGCAGCTCGACCAGCTGCGGCTCCTCCTCGGCGCACTTCAGCTGGGCGCGGGGGCACCGGGTGCGGAACCGGCAACCGCTCGGCGGGTCCACCGGCGAAGGCGGCTCCCCCGGCAGCGAGACCGGCTTGTTGGCCCGGCCGGTCGCCGGGTCGATCCGCGGGATCGAGTCCAGCAGCGCCGAGGTGTAGGGGTGCAGCGGCTGCCGGTAGATCCCCTCGGCCGGCCCGATCTCGGCCAGCTGGCCCAGGTACATGACCGCGACCCGGTCGCTGACCTGCTTGACCAGCGCCAGGTCGTGGGCGATGAACAGGTAGGACAGGTTGAGGTCGCGGCGGAGCTTCTCGAACAGGTTGAGCACCTGGGCCTGGATGAGCACGTCGAGGGAGGAGACGGCTTCGTCGCAGATGACCAGCGCGGGGTCCAGGGCGATCGCCCGGGCGATGGCCACCCGCTGGCACTGCCCACCGGAGATCTCGTGCGGCCGCCGTCGGGCGTACTGGGACGGGTCCAGGCCGACCAGGTCCAGCAGCTCGTCGACCCGGCGCTTGCGGGAGCTCGCGCTGCCCTCGCCGTACCCGATCAGCGGCTCCTCGACGAGCTCGGAGATCCGCCACCGCGGGTTCAGCGAGCCGAACGGGTCCTGGTAGACCATCTGCATCTGCCGGCGGGCCTGCTTGAGGTCCCGTCGGCGCAGCTTCATCAGGTCCGTGCCCTGGAACTCGACCTCGCCCGACTTGGGCCGTGGCGCCTGGATCACCGACCGGGCCAGGGTGGACTTGCCGGACCCGGTCTCACCCACCACACCGAGCGTCTCGCCCGCGTACACGTCGAAGGACACGTTGGACACGGCGTGCACGACACCGCCCTTGACGCCCCCGGCGCCGCGCACCGGGAACTCCTGCACCAGGTTCCGGGCGCGGAGCAGCGTGGTCCTCGGCGGCACGGGTCGGCCCTGCGGTTGCTGCTCGGTGGCGGTCACTGGGCGGCTCCCTGGTCGTGTGCGGTGGAGTGGTGGGCCGCCGCGGTCGCCGGTGCCGCGGCGGCGGTGACCGCCGGCGCGGTGTCGAGCTCGGTGCCGGCGGGGTGCCAGCACGCGTACCAGTGGTCCGGCTCGTGCTCCAGGAACGGCGGGTGCTCCAGGCACTTGTCGGTGGCGTTGGGGCACCGCGGCCGGAACGGGCAGCCCCGGGGCAGCGCGCTCATGTCCGGCGGCTGCCCGGGGGTGACCGGCAGCATCGAGTGCGGCTCGCGCTCCAGGGCGGGGATCGCCCCGAGGAGGGCGCGGGTGTAGGGCATCCGGACGTTGGAGAACAACGTCTGGACCGGGGCGTGCTCGACGGCCCGCCCGGCGTACATGACCACGACGTCCTCGGCGTAGCTGGCCGCCAGCCCGAGGTCGTGGCTGATCATGATGACCGCCATGCCCAACCGCTCCCGGAGCTCGACGAGCAGCTCCATGATCTGCGCCTGGGTGGTGACGTCCAGGGCCGTGGTGGCCTCGTCGGCGATCAGCAGTCGCGGCTCGCCGGCCAGCGCGATGGCGATCATCACCCGCTGCCGCATGCCGCCGGACAGCTGGTGCGGGTACTCGTGGAAACGGCGCTCGGGCGCGGGCAGCCGCACCAGCCGCAGCAGCTCGACGGCCCGGTCCTGCGCGCCCTTCTTGTCCAGGTCGGCGTGCGCCCGCACGGCCTCGGTGATCTGGGCGCCGATCTTCATGGTCGGGTTCAGCGAGCGCGCCGGGTCCTGGAAGACCATGGCGATGTCCCCGCCGCGCAGCTTCCGCAGCTCCTTCTCGTCGAGCCCGATGAGCTCCCGGCCGTCGAGCCGGATCGACCCGGTGATCGTCGCCGTCCCGGGCAGCAGGCCCATGAGGGCCCGGGAGCTGACGCTCTTGCCGGAACCGGACTCGCCGATGATCGCCATCAGCCTGCCGGGGACCATCTCGTAGGAGAGGCCGTTGACGGCGTTGATCCGCCGCCCGCCGCGGGTGAACTGGACCCGGAGGTCCTCCACGGTCAGCAACGGCTCCCCCGGGACGGGCTCGGCGCGGTGTCCCCCCGCCGGGGCGCGGGAGTCGATCATGCCCGTGCTGACGGAGGCGTCGCCGGTGGCGTACGTGGTCCGGTCGGCTCTCATCGTCCGCTCCAGCGGGATCGCAGGTTCTCACCGAGGAGGTTGAAGGAGAGCACGGTGAGCAGCAGGGCGAGGCTGGGCCACACCACCAGCATCGGCGTCGCCGAGAGGCTCAGCTGGCCGTCTGCCACCATGTTCCCCCAGCTCGGCGCGGGGGCGGGGATGCCGAGACCGAGGAAGCTCAACGCTCCCTCGATGATGATCACGATGCCCATGCCCAGCATGGCGAAGGTGATCAGCTGCGGGGCGATGTTGGGCGCGAGGTGCTTGAACAGCACCCGCCACGCCGGCGTCCCGCAGAGCTCGGCGGCGGCCATGAACGGCTGGCCGCGGAGCCGGAGCACCGCGGAGCGGGCCACCCGGGCGACCGCCGGGATGCTGAAGAACGCCAGCGCGAGGATCGTGTTGCGGATGCTGGGCCCGAGCGCCTGCGCCACCGCCAGGGTGAGCACCAGGGACGGGAAGGCGATGAGCACGTCGAGGACCCGCATGATCACGGTGTCGACGGCGCCGCCGACGTAGCCGGACAGCGCGCCCAGCGTGCCGCCCACGACCAGGCCCACGATGTTGACCGTCGCGGCGATGAACAGCGATGCCCGGCCGCCGTGGAGCAGGCGCGACAAGATGTCGTTGCCGTTGGGGTCGGTGCCCAGCAGGTGCCCCGGCGACCCGGCGGGCAGGTAGCTCTCCAGGACGTTGCCGCCGACCGGCTTGGGCAGCCCGAACAGGGCCGGGCCCAGGAAGCAGGCACCCACGATGAGCACGATCGCGCCACCGGGCAGCCAGATGCCCCAGTGGCCGCGCCACCGGCGGCTGCCCGGGACCGCGTCGTCCTGGTCGGCGGCGGGGTTGTCGGCGACCTGGAGGGGTGTCTCAGCGAGAGCCATACCGGATCCTCGGGTCTAGGACGGCGTACATGAGGTCGACCAGCAGGTTCGCCAGCACGGCCACCAGGGCGAAGATCACCACGGCCGCCTGCACCACGACGAAGTCCCGGGTGTTGATGGCCTGGAGCAGCATCTGGCCGACGCCCGGCAGGGCGAAGATCTGCTCGATGATGACGGTGCCGCCGATCAGCGCGCCCAGGTTGAGGCCGACGACCGTGATCAGGCCGAAGGACGAGTTGCGGAAGGCGTGCCGCAGCAGCACCTGCCAGGAGCCGATGCCCTTCGCCCGGGCGGTGGTCACGTACTCCTCCTGCTGCAGCTGGTCGACCAGGTCACCGCGGAGGAAGCGGGTGTAGAAGCAGAACAGCGGCAGGCCGATGGCCGCCGAGGGCAGGATCATCGTCTTGAGGTTGGCCCACAGGCCGTCGGACAGGGGGGCGAACCCGATGGCCGGCAGCCAGCCGAGCGTCACCGCGAAGACGAGCACCAGGATCAGCGCCAGCACGTAGTTCGCCACCGACAGGCCCAGCGTGCTGATCATCATGCTGATCCGGTCCATCACGCCGTTCGGCTTGTGGGCGGCGAGCAGCGCGACCGGGACGGCCAGCAGCAGCGAGACGGCGAAGGCCAGGAACACCAGCTCGCCGGTGACCGCCAGCCGGTCGCCCAGGATCTCGCTGACCGGCTGGCCGCTGACCAAGGAGTTGCCGAGGTCCCCCTGCAGCGCGTTGCCCAGCCAGCTCAGGTACCGGGACACCCCCGACTCGTTCAGCCCCAGCTGCTCCTCGAGCTGGGCGACGTCCTCGGGGGTGGCCTCCGCGCCCAGCAACTGCTGGGCCGCGTTGCCCGGGATCAGGCTGAGCACCCAGAAGGTGAGGATCGTGACCCCGAGCATGATCGGGATGGCCATCAGCAGCCGCTTCACGACCAGCCGCAGGGCCGGGCTCCCGGTCGCCCGGCGGAACGGGGAGACCCGCGGGTCCCGGTTGCCCGGGACCCGCGGGAGGGTGGCAGTGGTCACTGCTCCCGCCAGACCTCGTCCCAGATGACCCCGGCGTTGACCAGGATCGGCGGGATCTTGGTGGTCAGACCCGGACCGTGCACACCCTGGACGGCGAGGTTCGCCGGCGCGAAGGCCAGCCCGAACGGCGCGTAGACGTTCTGCGCGATGAGCTCGCCGGCCTGCTTGTAGAGGTCGGCACGCTGGGCCTCGTCCAGCGTGGCGGCTGCGTCGTTCAGCAGCTTGTCGAGCGCGGGGTCGCTGACCCCGCTGTAGGGGACGCCGGAGGAGAACCGGAAGCCGACGCCGACACCGGCGGCCGGGTCCCACGCCCCCGCGGTCTGCAGCATGGCCTGCCACTTCCCGCCGGTGAACTCCTGGATCAGGCCGGCCAGCTGGTAGTCGTTGATCTCCACCTCGATCCCGGCCTCCTGCCACTGCGTCTGGAGCGCGGTGTTGATCTGCGTCGCCACGTAGTTGCTGATGGTGCCGAGCCGGATGGTGATGCCACCGACCTCCTCCACCAGCTGCTTGGCCTTGTCCAGGTCGTACTCCGGGTAGCCCTCGACCGTCGGCTCGTAGAACTTCCCGCCGGGGCCGGTGAAGCTCTGGCTCACGTCGTAGATGCCGCCGAAGATGCCCTTGTTGATCGCCTCGAAGTCGGTCGCGCGGTAGATCGCTTCGCGGGCCTCGGCGTCGTCGAACGGCGCGATCGCGGTGTTGAGCTGGATCACGTACGGCGACGTCGCCGGCTGGACCGTCACCTGCAGCTGGTCGTTCTCCTGCGCCTGCTCCAGCAGCGGTGTGGTGTTCAGGCCCTCGTAGGCCTGCGCCTGACCGGCCTGCAGCGCCTGGTAGGCGGGCTGGTCACCACCGATGGACTGGAAGGTGAGCTTGTCCAGGTAGGGCAGGCCCTCCTTGAAGTAGTTCGGGTTCTTCTCCAGCACCACCGACGAGCTCAGCTGGTTGGAGACGACCGTGAACGGACCGGCACCCACCGGGGTGATCTTGAAGGCGTCCTCGCCGGCCTTCTCCAGCGCCGTCGGGGAGGCGATCCAGTTGACGTTGCTGGCCGGGAACGAGGCCAGGATCGCCGCGTACGGCCGGGTGAACTGCAGCTGGACGGTCAACGGGTCGACCACGCTGACACCGTTGGGCGCCAGCGGCCAGGTGGGCTTGCAGGTGCAGGGGTTGGACAGGTCGCGGTCCCAGTTGAACTTGACCGCCTCGGCGTCCAGCGGCGTGCCGTCGCTGAACTGGATGCCGTCCCGCAGCTTCACGGTGAAGGTCAGCCCGTCCTCGGAGAACTCGTAGCTCTCCGCCTGGTTGGGGGTGACCTCGGCGTTCGAACCGTCGTCGTCGGCCTTGAGCAGGAACAGGCCGCCGAAGATGGCCTGGTTGATCGCGATGTTGGAACCGCCGGTGGTGTTGGTCGCCGGGTCCAGACCCGCCGGCCAGGAGCCGGCGAAGGCGGCGTCCTCGAGGACGGTGACCTCACCGCCGGGCGTCGGCTCCCCGGCGGCGGCCGCGCCCCCGCTGCCGCCGTCGGTGGTACCGCCGTCGTCACCGCCACCACAGGCGGTCAGCACCATGGCGATGGCCACCAGAGGGGCCAGCTTCAGGCTTCGTCTCACGTCGGTACTCCCGCTCGGTTAGGCGTCGTTGACTGTGCGGTGGGCCGGGTGCGCGGCGGTCGTGGGGACCGATCGCCCCAGCGGCCAGAGCCCGTACGGTGCAGTGACCGGGCTCACTCTTCGCCAGCAAAGAGTGGCGTGCCCTGGGCGCGGCGTCTGCTCGTCCTTCCGTCGGACGGGAGACAAGTTCGACCCGGGACGAGGTCCGGCCACCGCGCCGGGACTGCCCGGCAGCAGGGCGCGGGCACGCCAGGACCGGCGACGTCGGAGCGACGTCGCCGGTCTCGGGACGGGGTGCGGAGTGCGCTCAGCCGGGGGGGTCGATGCCCAGCCAGCGGAACGCGTTGGCCCCGCTGATGTCCGCCCAGGCCTGCGGGTCGAGGTCCATCGACCGCAGGGTGCGACCGGCCGGTTCCTCCCGGAGCATCGCCGGGAAGTCCGACCCGACGAGCAGCCTGTCCGCGCCGAGCAGGTCGATCAGGAACCGGATCGCCCGCCGGTCGAAGACCATCGAGTCGTACCAGAAGCGGCGGGCCAGCTCGAGCGGCGAGGGGCCGTCGTCGTGCATGACCGCGCGGGTCAGGTCGACCGGCTCCTCGTTCCACGACCCGCCCCAGAAGTACTGCGCCCGGGGCAGCATGAGGGGGAACCCCCCGGCCGCGTGGCTGAAGGAGATGCGCAGGTCGGGGCAGGCGGCGGCGGTGCCGCCGGACACCATCGACCCGGCGGCGTACGCGCCCTCGACACCGACGGTGTACGTGCCCATCGCCGCCATCGGGAGCCGCTCCGACGGGCTGGGCATCGCGTGCACGAACACCGCGAGGCCCAGCCGTTCGGCCTCCTGGAAGAACGGCAGGAACTGCTCGTGGCCGATCGACCTCCCCAGCACGTTCGAGGCGATCTCCACCCCGTGCAGCCCCTGGTCCTGGACCGCCTTGAGCTCCGCCGTGGCGGCGTCGGGGTCCTGCATCGGGACCATGCCCAGGGCCTTGATCCGGGAGGGGTCCGCCGCGGCCAGCGTGGCGCTGAACTCGTTGACGTGGCGGGCCAGGGAGAGCCCGTCGGCCGGCGGCAGGTCGTACCGCAGCAGGGGCGGCATCGGGCTCAGCACCTCGACGTCCACGCCCGAGGCGTCCATCTCCTCGATCCGCCGCTCGGCGTCGAAGAAGACGTCCCGGGCCGTGAAGCGCATCGCCCCGAAGACCAGGGTCCGCGCGGTCTCGCCGTCCACCGCTTCCATCCGGGGGAAGCACTCCGGGGCGTCCGGCGGGTAGTCGTGGGGCAGCAGGTGAGCGTGGGCGTCGACGAGCACGGTGGCCCTCCGGTGGGTGGGGCGGGTCAGGACGTGGGGTGCACGGAGGCGTGCACGGCGGACTCCCCCGGCACCTCGCCGGCGAGGGTCTCGATGGCCAGGGCGGTGTCCGCCAGGCCGAACGTGTGCGTGTGCAGCTTCTCCAGCGGATGGCGGCCGGACTCGATCAGCGCGATGGCCTCGGCGTAGGCGGTCGCGTCGACCCCGAAGGCACCGCGGACGGTGAGCGCGCGGTTGATGACCAGGTCGGTGCGCAGCGGGATCTCGCGGTTGCCCTTGAGCCCGGCCAGCACCACCGTGCCGCCGTGCCGGGCGGCCAGCAGCGCGTCGGTGACCGGGGCGGCGGCCATCGGCGTGAGCTCCAGGACGACGTCGGCCATCTCGCCGTCGGTGATCTCGCGGACCCGCTCCACGGTGTCCACGGCGTCGTCCCCGTCGACCACGAGGGTGTGGTCGGCGCCGAACTCCCGGGCGAGCGCCAGCTTGTGCTCGTCCGCGGCCAGGCCGGTCGTGATGATGGTCCCGGCGCCTGCGGCCCGGGCGGCGATCACGGACGCGATGCCCCGCTGCCCCGCCCCGAGCACGAGCACGGTGTCGCCCAGCCCGATGCCCCCGAGGTGCGCCGCCCAGCGCACGCCTGCACCGAGCGGGTTGAACATGACGGCGATCTCCGCCGGGATGCTCGCGTCGATCTTGTGCAGGACGGCGTTGGGGGTGAGGTAGAGGTGCTCGGCGAACCCGCCGTAGAGGCTGGGCTCGACGTCCACGCCGGTGACACCGTGCGCGATCGACCGGTTGGGGCAGGACTGGTAGCGGCCGGTCAGGCACCGCTGGCACGCCCGGCAGGGGACGATGACCTCGAGCGCGACCCGGTCGCCGGGCTGGACCCCCCCAGCGCTGCGCCGCGCGCTCGCCGACCTCCTCGATGATGCCCATCGGCTCGTGACCCGGGACGAACGGCCCGCTGCCCAGGCCCATGTGGCCCTTGTAGGTCTCCACGTCGCTGCCGCAGATGCCGTTGGCCTCCACGCGCAGCAGCCCGTCGTCCGGGCCGACCTGCGGTCGCGGGAACTCCCGGAGCTCGATCTGCCGCGGCCCGACCTGGACGGCGGCACGGACCATGTCGCTCATCCGCCGGTCAGTCCTCGTGGACGATGACGCCGCGGATGTTCTTCCCGGCCTCGAGGTCGGCGTAGGCCTCGTTCACCTCGTCGAGGGCGTAGGTACGGGTCACCAGCTCGTCCAGCTTGAGGTCGCCGGCCCGGTAGAGGCCCAGCAGCTTCGGGATGTCGTACAGCGGGTTGCAGTCCCCGAACAGCGACCCGCGGATCTGCCGCTGGTAGCCGATCAGCAGCCCGGCGTGGACGTGCACGGCCTTCTCGTCGATCTTGCCGACGCCGGTGATGGTCACCTTGCCGCCCTTGCCGGTCATCAGAACCGCCGCCTGGACCATGTCCTCGGTGACCACGCCCGGGGTCAGGATCACGTGGTCGGCGAGCTGGCCCCAGGTGGTCTCCACGACGAAGTCGTGGGCCTCCTTGGCAGAGGCGAACGCGTGGGTCGCGCCGAAGACCGCGGACATCTCCCGCTTGAACTCCACCGGGTCGACCACGACGACGTTCTTGGCCCCGGCGTACCGGGCGCCCTGGACGGCGTTGCTGCCGACGCCGCCCGCGCCGAAGACGACCACGGTGTCCCCGGGCCGCACCCCGGCGACGTGCACGGCGGAGCCCCAGCCGGTCGGGACGCCGCAGCCCACCAGGCTGGCCACCTCCCAGGGGATGTCGTCGGCGATCGGGACGACGGCCCACTCGGACACGACGGCGTACTGGGAGAAGGTGCCCAGCGAGCAGAAGCCGCCGAGGTCCTCGTCGCCGAGGTGGAAGCGGAAGGTGCCGTCGAGGAACATGCCGCTGCCGGCGTTGAGCCCCTTGACGCACATGTTCTGGTGGCCGGTCGAGCACGGGCGGCAGGCGCCGCAGGCCGGGATGTAGGAGCAGACGACCCGGTCGCCGACCTTCACCCGGCGGACGTCGGGGCCCACGGACTCGACGATCCCGGAGCCCTCGTGGCCGCCGACCATCGGGAAGCGCACCGGCGCGTCACCCTGGGTGATGTGGTCGTCGGAGTGGCACAGCCCGGAGGCCTTGAACTTGACCCGGACCTCGTGCTGCTTCGGCTCGTCGAGCTGCAGGTCGGTCAGCTCCCAGCCGATGTGCGGCCCTCGGGCGATGGCTGCGCGGGTGGTGATGCTCATCGGTGTGCCCCTCCAGTGGGTGCCCGCAGCGGTGGCGCCGCGGGGGAAGACGTGTGCCGGACCCACTCCCGGTCCGGGGTGGTGCGGGCCTGGTGGGGCCCGGTGCCGGCCGGGGCAGCGGGGCCCCGGCCGGCAGGAGCGCTGGTGCTCAGGAGGAGGTGCCGCGCAGGGACACCGTCTTGACCACGGTGTAGTCCAGGACCGCGTCGGCGCCCATCGTGCGGCCGAACCCGCTGCGCTTGTAGCCGCCGAACGGCCCGCCGATGACGCCCGCGCCCAGCGCCGCGTTCACGGCGACCTGGCCGGCCTGCAGCCCGCGGGCGAAGCGCACGGCCTTGCCCACGTCGCGGGTCCAGACCGAGGCGACCAGGCCGTAGTCGGTGCCGTTGGCCACCCGCAGCGCCTCGTCGTCGTCGTCCACCGGGGTCACCCCGAGCACCGGGCCGAAGATCTCCTCCTGGTGGATGCGCATCGAGGGGGCCACGTTGTCGAACAGCGTCGGCTCGACGAAGAAGCCGCGCTCGAACTGCGCGCCGCTCGGCCGGCCACCGCCAAGCACGAGGTCGGCGCCCTCCCGCTGGCCCAGCTGCATGTACTCCAGGACCCGGGCGTGCTGCTTGGCGTTGATCAGCGGCCCCATGTTGACCTGCTCGTGCCACGGGCCGACCTTCACCTGGGACATCCGCTCGGCCAGCCGCTCCACGACCTGGGCGTGGATCGAGCGGTGGACCACGACCCGCGAGCCGGCCGCGCAGATCTGACCGGTGTTGAGGGTGATGCCCATGGCGATCGCCGGGATCGCGGCGTCGAGGTCGGCGTCGGCCAGGACCACCTGCGGCGACTTCCCGCCCAGCTCGAGGTGCAGCGGGGTCAGGTTCTTGGCGCAGGCGGCCATGACGAGGGAGCCGGTGTCCGGCGAGCCGGTGAAGCTCATCCGCTTGATGCCCGGGTGGGCCGGGATGGCCGCGCCGGCCTCCGAGCCGTACCCGGTGACGACGTTGACCACGCCCGGCGGGATGCCGGCCTCCAGCGCCAGCTTCGCCAGCGCCAGCGCGGTCAGCGGCGCGTCCTCGGCCGGCTTGATGACGATGGTGTTGCCGGCCGCGATGGCCGGGCCGACGTCGTTGACGAACATCGGCGCCGGGGCGTTCCACGGGATGACCGCACCGACCACGCCGTAGGGCTCGCGGAGGGTGATCCCGATGGCGTCGGGGGTGTAGGTGGGCAGGGACAGGCCCTGCACCTTGTCGGCCTGGCCGGCGACGAAGTTCAGGATCCGGGACATCGGCGGCGGGCCCCAGCTCGGGCGGCCCACCTCCTGGGACTCCAGCTGGTCCAGCTCGGCGGTGTGCTGGTCGATCAGCGCGGCCCAGCGGAAGACCAGCGCGCCGCGGGTGGTCGCGTTGGTGTCCCGCCACGCCGGGTAGGCCGCCTCCGCGGCGCGGACCGCCGCGTCGACGTCGGCGGCGTCGCCACGGGGCACCCGGGCCAGGACCTCACCGGTGGCCGGGTTGAGGACGTCGATGGTCTGGCCGTTGGCGGCCCTGACCCAGTCGCCGCCGATCAGCTGCGCGTCGTCGATGATGAGCGGGGACCCGGTCTGCGGGCCGGGAGGGGCGATCGTCATGGGTGTGGCCCTTCAGTGCTCGTGGATGATCACGCCGCGGATGTTCTTGCCGTCCAACATGTCCTGGTAGCCCTGGTTGACCTCGTCGAGCTTGTAGGTCCGGGTGATCAGCTCGTCGAGCTTCAGGTCGCCGGTGCGGTACAGGCTCAGCAGGCGGGGCACGTCGAACAACGGGTTGCAGGCACCGAAGATGGCGCCCTGGATGCGGCGCTGGTAGCCGATCAGCATGCCGGGGTGCTCGTTGATCCAGCCGTTCCCGACGGCGGTCACGGTCACCTGGCCGGTCTTCCCGACGATCTTCAGGGCGTCGGCGATGACCTCGTCGTGCAGCACGCCGACGGTGATGATCGCGTGGTCGGCGAGTTCGCCCCAGGTGACCGCGTCGACGAACGCGGCGGCCTCGGCCGCCGTGGCGAAGGTGTCCGTCGCGCCGAACTCGACGGCCTTCTCGCGCTTGAAGGCGACCGGGTCGACGACGACCACGCGCTGGGCTCCGGCGAGGCGGGCACCCTGCACCGCGTTGCTCCCCACGCCGCCGGCGCCGAACACCACGACGGTCTCCCCCGCCCGGACGCCGGCGGCGTGCACGGCGCTGCCCCAGCCGGTCGGTACCCCGCAGCCGACCAGCGAGGCCACCTCGAAGGGGATGTCGTCGGGGATCGGGATGACGGAGTACTCGCTGACGACGGCGTGCTCGGCGAAGGTGCCCAGCACGCAGAGGCCACCGAAGTCCTCACCGTTCTGGTGGAAGCGGAACGTCCCGTCGGGGAACTCACCGGTGGAGGCGTTCTTGCCCTCGTCGCACAGGTTCTGGCGGGCGGTCGAGCAGTACCGGCACTTGCCGCAGGCGGGGATGAAGGAGCAGACCACGTGGTCGCCCACCTTCACCCGGGTGACGCCCTCGCCCACCGCGTCGACGATCCCGGCGCCCTCGTGGCCGCCGACCACGGGGAAGCGCATCTGCGCGTCGCCCTTCTGGATGTGGTCGTCGGAGTGGCAGAGACCGGCCGCCATGAACTTGATCCGGACCTCGTTGGCGCGCGGGTCGTCGAGCTCCAGCTCGGTGATCTCCCACGGCCGACCCGGCTCGCGACAGACCGCGGCTCGCGTGGTCATGCTCACTTGGACCCCTTCCCCTGCACGTGACGACCGGTCATGAGGGAACGGGCCGGGCTGACGACCAGGGCCTCATGGCGGTGCCCGGGGCGACGTCCCGCGGCAGAGCCCACGATGGTCGTCGGGAGGTGGCGTGGGCCACAGGGCTTTCCCGCCCACGGAAGACGACCTCGTCGGCGGTCCCGGCGGAGGCACGGGCGTCGCGATTGTTTCCGGGTCCCGGAAGTACGCCTTCTCGCCCCTCGGCGGACCGGCCGATACTCGCCGCACCCTGCCGACGCCGTCGGCCCGGGACCCCCTGCTGCGTCTGCGAGAGGACCTGGCGTGATCGACAAGTTCCGTGAGGACGTGCTCTCCGTGGTGGACCGCGTCCACGACGGCGCCTCGATCGCCGTCGGCGGCTTCGGCAGCTCCGGCCGCCCGGACGTCCTCCTGGATGCGCTGTGCGAGCTGGACCGCCGCGACCTGCACGTCTACGTCAACAACGTCGGTCACGACTTCACCGGCGTCGGACGCCTCCTGCACGAGGGACGGCTGCGCCGCGTGACGGCCTCCTTCCCGATCCTGCAGGAGTTCTACGACGACTACTTCGCGGGGAAGGTCGAGCTGGAGCTGGTCCCGCAGGGGACGCTGGCCGAGCGGCTGCGCGCCGGCGGCTCGGGGATCCCGGCCTTCTTCACGCCGTCGGGCGCGGGCACCATGCTCGCCGACGGCTCCTTCACGCTGCGCTACTCCCCCGAGGGCGGGGTCGCCGAGCACGTGCCGGCCAAGGAGCACCGGATGATCAACGGCCGGCAGTACGTCCTCGAGGAGGGCATCGTCGCCGACTTCGGCTTCGTGAAGGCGCACCGCGGGGACCGCAAGGGCAACCTGCGGTTCCGGCTCTCCGCCCGGAACTTCAACCCGCTGGCCGCGATGTCGGGACGGCACACCTTCGCCGAGGTGGAGCGCCTGGTCGAGGTCGACGCGCTGCACCCCGACGACGTCCACCTGCCCGGTGTCTTCGTGGACGACGTGCTGCTGGCCACCCGGGCCGCGGCCGACCAGCCACTGATGGAGAGGTCCGCGTCATGACCGGCACACTGCCCACCGCCGAGGTCACCGGCCGGACCCGCGAGGGCATCGCCCAGCGGCTCGCGCAGGACCTCAAGGACGGCTACGTCGTCAACCTCGGCGTCGGCATCCCGCTCTTCGTCCCCCTCTTCATCCCCGCGGACACCGAGGTGGTGCTGCACGCGGAGAACGGCGTGCTGGGCCTGGGCCCCGCGCCCGAGGGCGACGGCGACCCCGACCTGACCGACGCCGGCAAGCAGTCGATCACCCTGATGCCGGGCGCGGCGATCACCGACTCGGCGATGTCCTTCGCCATGATCCGCGGCGGGCACCTGGACGTCACCGTGCTCGGTGCCCTGCAGGTCTCGGCCGCCGGCGACCTCGCGAACTGGTACGTGCCCGGCAAGAGCCCGGCCGTCGGCGGGGCGATGGACCTCGTCGCCGGGACCCCGCAGGTCTGGGTGACGATGGAGCACGTCGACCGCCAGGGGCGACCCAAGGTCCTCCCGGAGTGCACGATGCCGCTGACCGGGCGGGCGTGCGTCACCCGCATCTACACCGACCTGGCCGTCTTCCACGTCGTGGACGGGACGTTGCGCCTCGTGGAGTGCGCGCCCGGGGTCACCCCGGACCAGGTGCGTGAACGCACCGCCGCCCCGTACACCGAGGACCTGCACCCGTGACGGGGATCGACCTGTCCCGCATCACCGCGATCGACGTGCACACCCACGTGCACCGGTCGGTCCACGCCCCGCCGCCCGAGGGGAGCACCGCCGACGACATGGGCGCGTACTTCGGCATCGGCTCGATGCCGCAGTACACGCTGCCGCAGCTGGCCGGGTACTACCGCGAGCGCAGCATGGCCTGCATCGCCTTCGGGGTGGACAGCATCTCGCAGACCGGTGAGGAGATGGTGCCCACCAACGAGGAGGTCGCCGAGCTCGCCGCGGAGCACTCCGACGTCGTCATCCCGTTCGCCAGCATCGACCCCGCGCGCGGGGCGGCCGGGGTGCGCGCCGCGCGCCGGCTGGTCACCGACCACGGCGTCCGGGGGTTCAAGTTCCACCCCAACACCCAGGGCTTCCACCCCAACGACCGGCTGGCCTACCCGCTGTACGAGGTCATCGCCGAGCACGGGCTGATCGCGCTGTTCCACACCGGCCAGACCGGGGTCGGTGCCGGTACCCGGGGCGGCGGCGGGATCCGGCTGAAGTACTCCAACCCCATGGACGTCGACGACGTGGCCGTCGACTTCCCGGACATGGACATCATCCTGGCCCACCCGTCGTTCCCCTGGCAGGACGAGGCGCTGTCGGTGGCCACCCACAAGCCACGGGTGTACATCGACCTGTCCGGCTGGTCGCCGAAGTACTTCCCGCCGCAGCTCGTCCAGTACGCCAACTCGCTGTTGCGCGACAAGGTCCTCTTCGGCTCCGACTTCCCGGTGATCACGCCCGAGCGCTGGATGAAGGACTTCGCCGCCATCGGCATCAAGGACGAGGTCCGCCCCAAGATCATGAAGGACAACGCCGCGCGGTTGCTGGGGCTCTCCCCCGCGCCGGGCGAGGGAGCAGGGCACTGATGAAGGACGTCGAGGGCAAGGTCGCGTTCGTCACCGGCGGGTCCAGCGGCATCGGCCGGGGCATCGCCCTGACCTTCGCGCAGGCGGGCATGCAGGTGGTCATCAGCGGCCGCAGGCAGGAGTTCATCGACGAGTCGCTGGCCGAGTTCGCCGCGGCCGGCGTCTCCGCGGACAGCATGACGCTCGACGTCACCGATGCCGCCGCCGTCGACGCGGCGGCGGCGGAGACCGTCCGGCGGCACGGCCGGCTCGACGTGCTGGTCAACAACGCCGGCATCGGACTGACCGGGCCGGTGATGGGCGCCACGGCCCGCGACTGGGACTGGCTGATCGACGTCAACATCCGGGGGGTCGGGAACGGCATCCGCTCCTTCGTGCCGCTCATCCAGGCCCAGGGCGAGGGCGGCCACGTGGTGAACACCTCGTCGATGGCCGGCCTGATGCCGATCGTGGCCGGGCTCTACAGCATGACCAAGGCCGCGGTCATCGCGTTGTCCGAGGCACTGGCCATCGAGCTGGCGCCCGAGGGCATCGGCGTCTCGGCGTACTGCCCCGGCCCCGTGCACAGCAACATCGCCGCCGGGGTGTCCGCCCGGCCCGAGGCCTACGGGGAGAGCGGCTACGCACCGCCGCCGGCGGAGTTCCTCGAGCGCGCCAAGCACCAGCCGTACATGAGCTACGTCGAGGCCGGTGAGCGGGTGCTGGCCGGCGTCCGGCGCAACGACCTGTTCATCCTGACCCACCCGGAGTTCCGGGAGGGGGTCCGCGACCGGTTCGACACGACGCTGGCCGCCTTCCCGGACGAGCCGCTGGACGCCGAGCGCGCCGCCGCGATCCCGTTCCTCACCTCGCACCCGGTGTACGCGCCGGAGAACCGGCTGCCGTCGCCGCGGCTGGGCGACCCCGTCCACTGACCGGGCGGCCCCGCACCGTCCCGGCCGTACGGGGACGGTGCGGGGATCAGGGCGCCGGGGTCTCGTCCAGCGGGATGAGCGCGACCGGGCCGGCGAGGTCCTCGGGGGCGGCCGGGAAGTAGGCGAAGTTCTTGGCCCGGGCTCCCCCGTCGACGACGAGGTCGGTGCCGGTGATCAGGCGTGCGTAGTCCGAGCAGAGCCAGGCGACCGCGTGGCCGATGTCGGTCGGGGTGCCCGTCGAGCCCATCGGCACCAGCGGCGGCCGCTCCCCCGCCCAGCGGGCGGGACGGCGCCACTCCTCGTCGCCGGTGCCGCCGCCGAGGCCGCCGCCCGCGCGACCGGCGTTGAGCAGGTCCGCCGGTCGGCCCTGCGCCGCCAGCTGGGCCAGCAGCTCGGGGTTGTCGACGGTCGGCGCGGTCGGGGTGTAGCCGTTGACCCGGATGCCGTAGGGCGCGAGGTCCATCGCTGCCGCGCGGACGAAGTTGTTCACCCCGCCCTTGTGGAACGCGTAGGCGATCACGCCGGCCGAGCCGTTCCAGCCGTTGGACGACGACATGCAGACGATCGAGCCGCGGATCCCGCGCTGCGCCATCGCCCGCCCGACGTGCTTGGTGTTGAGGAAGTACCCGAGCCCGGCCACCCGCACGGCACGCTCGAAGTCCGCCGCGGTCTCGTCGAGGACCCCCCGGCCACCGAGGACCGCGGCGTTGTTGACCAGGATGTCGATCCGGCCCCACCGCTCGAGGACCGCGTCCACGTAGCCCTGGACCGCGGCCTCGTCGGTGACGTCCCCGGGGGCGGCCATCGCCTCGCCGCCGTTGCGTTCGATCCGGGAGATGCACGCCTCGATGACCGCGTCGTCGACGTCGTTGCAGGCCACCCTGGCGCCGTAGCGCGCCAGGGCGAGGGCCACCCCGCTGCCGATGTTGGGGCCGACCCCGGTGACGAGGGCGACCTTGCCCTCCAGCGAGACCTCCACGCTCAGGAGGTCGTGACGTCGGCGCCGGGTCCGTCGGTCGGGTAGACCAGCCGGATGCTGGCCGGGTCGATGCCCAGCACCGGGCCGAGCATCGACTGCATGAGCGGCTTCGGCACGAGGCACTCCTCGCAGGCGTCCGGGCCGGCGACGATGGCCACGTCCGCGGAGTCGCCCCGGACGTCGACGTCCATCCGGTAGTCGTCGGCCTGCAGGGTCTGCTTCAACTGGTCCAACTGCTTCTCGTCGACGCTCATGCGGGTGCCTCCTGGGGGTGGGTCGCGGTGTCGCGGGCGGGCGGGACGGGCACCGAGCGGCCGGACCACGTGGACCAACCGAACGGGCGGAAGACCATCGAGATGGCGGCGTTGGCGGCGCCGGCGACGAGCACCGGGATCTCCGCGGCCGAGGGCATCATCGGGAACGGGTCGGGGCCGGGGTCCTGGTCGTGGGACTCCTTCCCCGCCGCGACCAGGTCTGCCTGGCGGCGGGTGGCGTGCTCGAAGAGCCACTGCTGGACGTCGGCCCGGCCGTAGCCGGCGGCGGCGAGGAACTGGGCGTGCTCGGGCCCGAACACCACACCGCCGGTGGAGTGCTTGATGCCGAGGTAGGCGCCGGTGCGCGCGAGGGTGTCCGCGACGTCCCAGAGCACCGCCTCCGCGCTCTCGGTGTGCCGGTTGTCGATGTACTCGCAGTCGCGGACGAGCAGCGCCGAGACCGCGTCCACCCCGGCCGCCACGCCTCCGGCCACGCTGAACGGCTCCCACGGGGAGAGCTCCTCGTGCTCACCGATGCACATGGTCCACCGCCCGGGGACCCCCTGGGTCGCCTGTTCCAGCTCCTGCGGACGGATGCCGTAGCCGTTGCGGACGATCAGGCCGAGCGCCCGGCCGATCGTGGCGTTGGCCCGGAAGCCGGGGCCGAACACGCCGCCGGCGTAGTTGATGCCCAGCCGGTCCCGGACCGGTCCGTTGACCACGAGCAACGGCGCGGGCCCGCTGGTCGACTGCCAGGCGCCGCCCCGGGAGGCCGGCTCGCCGTTCACCGCCTCCCAGGCGGCCAGCACCACGGGGAAGTACTCCGGCCGGCAGCCCGACATGACGGCGTTGACCGCGGCCTGCGCCACGGTGACCCGGCGGTTGAGGTGCGACTGGGCGCCGATGACCTCGTCGGGGTCGCGGGCGACGGTGGCCAGGAACTCGGCCACGTCGTCCTCGGTCGCCGGGACGACCGGCAGGCCGTCGCTCCAGCCGCGCTCGTAGCAGTACTCGATGGCGCCCCGGACGCCGCGGACCGGGTCGTCCGCGGTCCCGGCGCGCCCGTCGACCTGCGGCGGGGCCGCCGTCATGACCTGGCTGCCACGTTCGGTCCGCGCAGCAGCGCCACGATCTCCGGGACGGCCGCGGCCGCCCGGTCACGCACGCCCTGCCGGGACAGGTTGGCCACCGGGTGCGGGGTGGTCACGTACTGGTAGCCCTCGGTGCCCTGCAGGGTGGCCATGGCGTCGGCGCTGACCCGGAAGGCGTCGCTGACGATGACGACGGCGGGGATGCCCGCCTCCTCCAGCTGCAGGCCGTCGGCGACGGCCGAGGCGCTGCAGGAGCCGCAGTCGCCCACGCCCACGACGACGACGTCGCACGCGGCCCGCAGCTCCTCGAGCATGTCCGGCGGCGCAGGTTCGACGATGCTCGGCTTCTTCCGGATCAGCACCTTCTGCACCCCGTGCTGCGACTCGAGCAGCCCGGCGACCTCCTCGACGAAGTCCTCGGCGTTGCGCTTGGTGTTGGCCAGCAGTCCCAGGCGCAGACCGGAGAGGTCGCCCGGTCGGGGCGCGAGAGCGGTGCGACCACGTGCGTCGCCCGCCGGACCGACCGTGGGGTCGATGACGCTGTCGTACACGGCGCTCTCCTCGCATCCGGACGCCGATGTGACGGCCGTCTCGATGACCAGAACGCTAGGACGCCCCGGTCGATGCCCACCAGGGCACTCCCGCCCGGCGGAACAGCAGAACGCCCGCCGGGTCCGTCACCGGCCCGGGTGGACGGAGACGTGGACGGCGGGCTCCCCCGGGCCCTCGCCGGCGAGGAGCTGGATCGCCGTCTCGGTGTCCTCCAGCGGCAGCGAGTGGGTGTGCATCTGGGCGATCGGCGTGCGCCCGGACTCGATGATCCGGATCGCCTCGGCGTAGGCCGGTGAGTCCACCCCGTAGGCCCCGACCAGGGTGAGCGCCCGGTTGATGACGAAGTCCGTGTCGATCTCGGCCTTCCGCCCGCCCTTGAGGCCGGCGAGGACGACCCGCCCCCCGTGCCGGGCCGAGGCCAGCGCGTCCCCGACCGGGCCGAGGGCCATCGGCGTGAGCTCCAGGACGACGTCCGCCCCCACCCCGCCGGTCAGCTCCAGGACCCGCGCCACGGTGTCCTCCTGGTCGACGACGATCGTGTGGTCGGCGCCGAACTGCCGGGCCAGCGCCAGCTTGTGCTCGTCGGCGGCCAGCCCGGTCACGATCACGGTGGAGGCACCGGCGGCCTTGGCCGCGATGACCGCCGACAGGCCGCGCTGACCGGCCCCCAGCACGACGACGGTGCTGCCGATCCCGGCACCGCCGAGGTGCACCGCCCAACGGACACCGGCGGCGAGCGGGTTGAACATGACCGCGAGCTCCACCGGGAGGGCGCGGTCGATCGGGTGCACGATCGAGCCGGGCGCCAGGTAGGTGTACTCGGCCAGCCCGCCCCACAGCGAGGGCTGCTGGGTGATCGGGGTGTAGCCGTGGCTCGCCGCGCGCCGGGGGCACGCCTGGTACCGACCGGAGACGCAGGCCGGGCAGTGGTGGCAGGGCACCAGGATCTCCAGCGCCACCCGGTCACCGACCGAGACGCCCCAGCGTTCGGCGGCCTTGTCGCCGAGCTCCTCGATGATGCCCAGGGGCTCGTGGCCGGGCACCACGGCCGAGCCGCGGAACAGGTGCCCCTTGTACTGCTCGACGTCGCTGCCGCAGATCCCGTTCGCCTCGATCCGCAGCAGCCCGTCCTCCGGGCCGATGACCGGACGGGGGAACTCCCGCAGCTCGAGCGTCCGCGGCGCGGTCTGGACCACCGCCCGCACCATCTCGGCCATCAGCGTGCGGTCCCGGCCTCGGCCGGCTGCGGTGCCTGGGCCGGCGGTGGCTCGGGGCGACGCAGCGGGAACGGGCTCAGCCCACCGCCGTCGATCGGGATGGCCTGCGCCGTGATGTAGGCGGCCTCCGGGGAGGCGAGGAAGGCGACCGCGGCGGCGATGTCCTCGGCCGCGCCGGCCCGCCCGACCGGGATGTTGCGGCCGCGCTGCTCCATCAGTGCCGCCTCGTCGACGTCCGGGCCCGAGCTCAGGAACGCCCGGCTGGTGGCGACCAGCCCGGGGCAGAGCGCGTTGACGGTGATCCCCCACGGGCCCAGGTCCATGGCCAGCGCCCGGGTCATGCCGATGACACCGGCCTTGGACGCCGAGTACGGGCCGGAGAACGGGGCGGCCGTCAGCCCGGCCATCGACGAGATGTTCACGATCCGGCCCGCGCGCTGCGCGCGCATGACCGGCACCGCGGCCACGCACATCAGCCAGGGCCCGCGGAGGTTGACCGCGATGACCCGGTCGAAGACCTCGGCCGGGATGTCGGCGACGTCCGCCCGGTCCGGACCCTGCGGAGCGGCCGCGTTGTTGACCAGGACGTCGAGCCGGCCGAAGTGCTCGACCGCCTCGGCGACCATCCGGTCAGCGTCGGCCTCGACGGCGACGTCACCGAGCGAGGCGACCGCCGTCCCGCCCCCGGCCGTGATGTCGGCGACGAGCGCCTCGACCCCGCCCCAGCCGGCGGACCGGCCCTCCTGCTGCCGGTTCGGCACCCCGGTGGCCTGCAGGTCGGTGACCACGACGGCCAGGCCCTGGCCGGCGAGCCGGCGGGCGATCGCCTGCCCCATCCCGTCGGGCTTGCCGCAGCCGGTGACCAGCGCGACCCGGTCCGCGGCGGCGGTCACGCGTGCACCGCCGGGGCGCCCTCGGGCGTCGTGGTCTCCAGCACCGTCGTCACCGGCGCAGCGGCCGAGGCGGCCGGCTTGGGTGCGCGCCCGGTGTTCGGCCCGCCGTCGACGGACAGGATCTGCCCGGAGATCCAGCGGGCCCGGTCGCTGGCCAGGAACAGGGTGGCCTGGGCGATGTCCCAGGGGCTGCCCTCGGTGCCCAGGGCCGACCAGCCCTTGCGGACCTCCCGCATCTCCTCCGACATGTTGGCCGCGGCGAAGGCCCCCCAGATGGCACCCACCTGCACGCAGTTCACCCGGACGCCGCGCTCCCCCAGCGTGTTGGCCGCGCCGATGGTGAGGTTCTCCAGGCCCGCCTTGGCGAGGTTGTAGACCATCGCCGGCCCGCGGGCACGCACCCCGACCGAGCTGATGTTCACGATCGCGCCGCCCGCCGGCAGCACCTCGACGGCGTGCCGGGTCATCTGCCAGGCGGTGGTCAGGTTCAGGTCCATCAGCTGGTGGAACCGCTCGGGGGTCACCTCGAACACCCCGGCCCGGTCGCCGACGGCCACGTTGTTGACCAGCGTGTCCAGCGAGCCCAGGGCGGCCACGGCCTCGTCGACCGCCCTCCGGCACGCGGCGTCGTCCAGCACGTCGGCCACCACGGCCACCGCCGTCCCGCCGTCGGCGGTGATCCGGTCCACGGTGCGCTGCGCGGCGTCCCCCTCGCGGTCCAGGACGGCCACCCGGGCGCCGTGCGCGGCGAACACCCGGCTGATCGCGTACCCGACGCCGGGCTGGGTGCCGCTCTGCTGCCCGCCGCCGGTGACCAGCGCGGTGCGCCCGGACATCCACGGATCGGTGGCGCTGCCGAAGGGGTCGAGCAGGGGGTCGGTCACGAGGCGCTCCTCTGTGCGGGGTCGGACGGGGACGGACCGGAGGGGGCGGTCCGGCCGACGACCGGCACCGAACTGGCCGACCAGCCGGCGAAGACGCGGACCACCATCGAGATCCCGGCGTTGCGGGCGCCGGCCACGGCGATCGGCAGCACCTCCGGACCGTCCGCGGCGAACAGCGGGTCGACGGCGTCCGACGGCGTCCCCTGGGCGAAGCGGACGCCGTTGTCACCGACGCCGTCCTTGCCGACGCGGGCCAGGTCGACCTTGCTCCGGCCGCACCGCTCGACCAGCCAGGCCCGGACATCGGCCCTGCTCATCCCGGCCCCGGCCAGCAGCTGGGCGTGCTCCGGGCAGAACACGATCCCGGCCGGGGCGTTCCGGAAGATCAGCGCACCGGTGCGGGAGAGGGTGTCGGCGAAGTCGGCGAGCAGCTGCTCGGGATCGGCGGTGTGCCGGTTGTCGACGTACTCGACCGTCCGCGTCAGCATGGCCGAGACCGCCGAGGTGCCGGCGGGGACACCGCCCTCGACGGACAGCGGTTCCCAGGGGCTCTCCTCCTCGTTCTCCGCGACGCACACCTGCCAGCGACCGGGCAGCCCCTGGGTGGCCTGCTCGAAACCGTGCGGCACGACGCCGAGGGCGTTGCGGACGATCAGGCCGATGCTGCGGGCGATGGTCATGTTCGGCCGGAAGCCGGGACCGAACACCCCGCCGGTGGAGTTGAGGCCCAGCTCGGTGCGGACCGGGCCGTTGACCACGAGCAACGGCGAGGGCCCGCTGGTGCTCTGCCAGCCGCCGCCCTTCGCGGAGCGGTCGCGCTGCACCGCCTCCCAGGCCGCGAGGACGACCGGGAAGTACTCCGGTCGGCACCCGGCCATGGCCGCGTTGATGGCGGCGACCTCGACGGTCACGCTGCGGTCGAGGTGCTCCAGCGCCCCGATGACCTCGTCGGGGCGGCGGTCGACGGTGGCGAGGAACTCGTCCACCAGCGGCCGGGTGGCCGGCACCAGCGGCAGTCCGTCGGACCAGCCCTGCTCGTAGCAGTGCTCCATCGCCGCGCGGGCGGCGTCCGGGTCGGCGGCGGGGAGGTCGATCGTGGCGCTCACGAGGAGCGCCCGTGCCCGGCCGGGTCGGTGACGGTGGCCAGGACCCCGGGCAGCAGCTGCTCGGCCCGCTCGGCGACCGCCTCGGGGCTCAGGATCGCGACGGGGTGGGCCGTGGTGAGGAAGGCGTAGTCGGGCGCGCCCTGCACCGCCGCCATGGACGAGGCGGTGACGGTGAAGGCGTCCGAGCAGATGACCGCCGCCGGGACGCCGGACCGCTCGAACGCGATGCCGTCGGCGACGGCCGAGGCGCTGCACGACCCGCAGTCACCGACGCCGACGAGGACGACGTCGCACTCGGCGAGGAACTCCTCGCGCAGCTCGTCGGGCATCGGCAGGGCGAACGCCGTCTTCGTGCGGCGCAGCACCGCCACCGCACCGTGCTCCCGCTCCAGCCGGCCGGCCAGCTCCTCGAGCAGCAGGGCGGCGTTGTGCTTGGTGTTCTCCAGGAGCCCGATGCGCCGGCCGGTCAGGTCCGCCGGCCGCGGTGCCAGCGTGGCGTCGGCGGCCCGGGCCGAGCTGCGGCCGGTGGGGTCGAGGACGTCGGCCAGGGTGGCCATCAGGCACGCGTCCCGGCGTGGTCGTGGACGATGATCCCGCGGATGTTCTTGCCGTCGTTCATGTCCTGGTACCCCTGGTTGAGGTCCTCGAGGCGGTACCGGTTGGTGATCAGCTCGTCGAGCTTCAGGTCGCCCGCACGGTAGAGGCCGAGCAGCCGCGGGATGTCGACCAGCGGGTTGCAGTTGCCGAACAGGGCGCCCTGCACCTGCCGCGTGTAGCCGACGAGCGTGCCGCCGTTCACCTGGACCTGCTTCTCGTCCGCCTTGCCGATGGCGGTGACGGTCACCTTGCCGGTCTTGCCGGTGATGTTGATGGCGTCGGTGACGACCTGCTCGGTGTTCACGCCGACGGTGATGATCGCGTGCTCGGCCAACTGCCCCCAGGTCGTCTCGTTGACGAACTCCCAGGCCGCCCGCGGGTCGGTGAAGGTGTGGGTGGCCCCGAAGACCTTGGCCATCTCCAGCTTGAAGGGCACCGGGTCGACGACCACGACGTTCTTGGCCCCGGCGTACGCCGCGCCCTGGACGGCGTTGCTGCCCACCCCACCCGAGCCGTAGATGACCACCGTCTCCCCGGCCCGGACGCCGGCGGCGTGGACCGCCGAGCCCCAGCCGGTCGGGACCCCGCAGCCGACCAGCGCGGCGACCTCGAAGGGGATGTCGTCGGGCAACCGCACCGCGGAGTACTCGGAGATGACCGAGCGCTCCGAGAAGGTGCCCAGGGTGCACAACGCGCCGAGGTCGCTGCCGTCCTGGTGGAACCGGAAGGTGCCGTCCTGCAGCTGGCCGGTGCCGGCGTAGAGGCCGCGGTCGCAGACGTTCTGGTGGCCGGTGGAGCACCAGCGGCAGACCCCGCAGGCGGGGATGAACGAGGCGACGATCCGGTCGCCGACCTTCACCCGGGTGGTGTGCTCACCGACCGCCTCGACCACGCCGGCACCCTCGTGCCCGCCGACGATCGGGAAGCGGTTGCGCGCGTCGCCGGTGCGGATGTGGTCGTCGGAGTGGCACATGCCGGAGATCTCCCAGCGGACCAGGACCTCCTGCTCCCTCGGGTCGTCGAGCTGCAGCTCCGTGATCTCCCACGGCTGGTGAGCGGCGTACATCACGGCCGCCCTGGTCGTCGTCGGCATGGGCGCGGTCTCCTTCAGGTGGCGAGCGGGTGGGACGGCGACGGAGGGCGGTCGCCCGGAGCGAGGCGTCGTCGCGAGGTCGCGGGCTCGGCGCGGCAGCCCGCGGCCAGTGGTCTGCGTCACCTCTGCGTCGAGGACGATCGTGTCCTCGCCGCATCTCGGTTTCGACGCGTCTTCCTCCCGGCGGAAGCCGGACCCTCCCGCGCGAGGGCCGTGGCGGCATACTCGACCAAGGGTGACGCGCGCCACACCAGAGGGCGTCGGCCCCACGGGAACCCACACGCCAGGAGGACGACATGTCGGCAATGGCGCCGCTTTCCTCGAGTGCCCGGGACGGTGCGGCGACGGGCTCCCGGCCCGCTGTCGGGACCCCGTGCGCAGGCCCGGCGACGGCCGCCGGCCGCACGCTGGCCGTCCTGGCCGCGTTCGGGCCGGACCACTGCTCGCTGTCGCTGTCGGACATCAGCCGCCGCACCGGGCTGTCGCTGACCACCACGCACCGGCTCGTCGGTGAGCTGCGCGAGTGGGGCGCCCTCGAGCGCGCGGCCGACGGTCGCTACGGCATCGGGCTGCGCCTCCTCGAGCTGGGCGCTCTCGCCCCGCACGGCCTGCAGCTGCGCGAACTCGCCCTGCCCTACCTCGACGACCTGCACCACGCGACCAGGGCGAACGTGCACCTGGCCGTGCGGGACGGGCACGACGTCGTCTACGTCGAGTCGCTGCGCGCCCGGGGGGCGGTGCAGGTGCTGTCCCGGCTCGGGGGGCGGTGGCCCCTGCACGCGACCGGTACCGGGCAGGTGCTGCTCGCCTACGCCAGCCCGGAGCTCCAGCAGGAGGTCGTCGCCTCACCACTGCGCCGGTTCACGGCGAACACGATCACCGACGTGGAGGAGCTGCGGCGCACCCTGGCCGAGGTCCGGCGCACCGGCGTGGCGATCGCCGAGAACCAGCTGACCGCCGAGGCGCTCGCCCTCGCCGTCCCGGTCCGCGGACCCGGCGACGAGGTCATCGCCGCCCTGGGGGTCACCGTGCAGCGCGCCGCCGTGAAGAGCCACGCGCTGGTCCCGGTGCTGGCCGCGACCGCCCGCGGGATCAGCCGGGCGCTGGGTGCCCCATCGGTGGGCACGGTGGACCGGCGGGCGGTGCGCCGCACCGCCCAGCCCGACCTGCACTGATCCCGGTCAGCTCGGCAGGAGCGGGCCGGCACCCGGTCAGACGTAGTGCCGGACGACGACCGTGGCCACGCACGCGGGCTTGGTGCTCCCCTCGACCTCGAAGGTCACCGTGATCTGCACGGCCACGCCGCCGGGGACGTCGGTCACCCGGTCGACGAAGGCGCGGGCGCGCAGCCTGCTCCCCGCGGGCACCGGCGAGGGGAAGCGGACTTTCTCGGTGCCGTAGTTCACGCCCATCGAGAAGCCGGTGAACTGCACCAGCCGCGGCAGCACGAGCGGGATCAGCGACAGCGTCAGGTAGCCGTGCGCGATCGGGCCGCCGAAGGGGCTCTCCTCCCTCGCCCGCTCCACGTCGACGTGGATCCACTGGTGGTCACCGGTGGCCTCGGCGAAGGTGTCCACCATCTGCTGGGTGATCTCGATCCAGTCGCTCGGGCCGAGCTCCTCGCCGACCAGGCTCGTGACGCCGTCGGTCCCCTCGACGCTGACGGGGGTGCTCATGGGGTTGCTCCTCTTCGCTGTCGTGGGTCAGGTCGGGCCGGCGGTGGCGACGCCGTGCGCCCAGGTGAGGTCGGCCTTGCCGGACGGGCTGCGCTGGAGCCGGGCGACGACGACGAGCTGCCGGGGCCGCTTGTGGTCGGCCAGGCGCTCGCCGACGTGGGCGCTCGCCTCGGCCTGCGTCAACTCGGCCCCGGGGTGCAGGGCGACGACGGCGACGATCTGCTGTCCCCAGCGCTCGTCCGGGGTGCCGACGACGATCGCGTCCTGGACGGCGGGGTGCGTGAGCAGCGCCTGCTCGACCTCCTCGGCGAAGACCTTCTCGCCTCCGGTGTTGATCACCCGGCTGCCGCGGCCGTGGAACACCACCGTGCCGTCGGACTCCAGGCCCGCCATGTCCCCGGGCACCACCCAGCGCCGTCCGCCGATCTCGCGGAAGGTCCTGGCGGTGGCCTCGGCGTCGTCCTGGTAGCGGATGTGCTCGTCCACCGGAGCCGCCAGCAGCCCGATCTCGCCGGAGCCCGGCGTGAGCGGCCGGCCCGCGTCGTCGATGACCTGCGCGCCCGGGAAGAGCTGGAACCGGGCCGTCTCGGTGGGGTCGCCGCGGCGGGTCTCCTGAACGGCGTAGGGACCGCCTTCCGAGGACGCCACCAGGTCCCGGCACACCAGGTCGGCGTGCCGCAGCAGCCGCCGTTTGACCTCCGCGCTCCACGTCACCCCGACACTGATCACCCGGCGCAGGCTGGACAGGTCGTACGGCCGGCCGGCAGCCTCGGCGGCGTCGAGCGCGTCGGCCAGCGGCCGGGCGAAGACGTCGCCGACGATCGAGACCGTGTCGACCCGTTCCCGCTGCACCGTGGCCGCCAGCTCGTCGGCGTCGTAGGACCTCGACGGGAGGTAGACCACGCGGCCCCCGGCCAGCAGCGCGCCGAACGTCGTGTACATCCCGGTCGCGTGCATGAGCGGCGGCGCCGGCAGGCACACCATCGGATCCCGGTCGAGGCCGAGCCGCTCCAGGGTGGCCCGGAGCTCCTCGAGCGTCCGGGGCAGGGGCTCCCCGAGCAGCAGCAGACCGTTGGCGCTGCAGGTGGCGAAGAGCCCGGAGTGCCGGGACAGCACCCCCTTGGGCCGGCCGGTGGTGCCCCCGGTGTACATCAGCCAGTGGTCGTTCCCGCGCTCGATCCGCGGCGCCGGCTCGGCGCTGTCCACGGCCTGCTCGTAGTCCGCCGCCCACACCGGTACGTCGTCCGGGCCGCCGACCTGGACGAGGGCACGCAGCCGCGGCAGGACCGAGCGCGCCTCGCCGAGCCGCTCGGCCAGGGCGGCGTCGAAGACGACGGCCTCGGCGTGCGCGGCCTCCAGCAGCTGCACGATCTCGTCGCGGCGGTAACGGTAGTTGACGTTCAGCGGCACCGCGCGCAGCTTGAGAATGGCGAAGACGCTCTCCAGGTACTCGATGCTGTTGTAGAGCGCCACCGCGACCCGCGACTCCGCGCCGACCCCCTGGGCGGCGAGGTGTCCCGCGAGGCGGGAGGCCCGTGCGTCGAGCTCGGCCCAGGTGCGGGTCCGGCCGCCGTGGCTGACCGCCAGCCGGTCCCGGCGGAGGTCCCCCACCGTCTCCAGGACCGTCGCGAAGTTCTCGTCCACGCCCGCGGGTCCGAGGTCAGCGCTCGTCGAAGGTCTCGGCGAGCCAGCGCTCGGCGTCGATCGCGGCGGCGGCACCGGTGCCCGCCGAGGTGATCGCCTGCCGGTAGATGTGGTCGACGACGTCACCGCAGGCGAAGACCCCGTCGATGTTGGTCCGGGTCGTGGGGTGGTCGACGACGACGTAGCCCTCGTCGTCCAGCTTCAGCTGGCCGACGAACAGCTCGGTGCGCGGGTCGTGGCCGATCGCGACGAACAGCCCGGACACCGGCAGGGACTCGGTGGCGCCGGTGGCCACGTCGGTCAGCTCGACGGCCTCCACGGTGGTGTCCCCGTGCACGTCGGTGACCTGCTTGCCCAGCGCCCAGCGGATCTTCTCGTTGTCCTGGGCGCGCTGCTGCATGATCTTCGAGGCCCGCAGCTCCGGCCGGCGGTGCACCAGCGTCACCGACCGGGCGAAGCGGGTGAGGAAGGTCGCCTCCTCCATCGCCGAGTCCCCGCCACCGACCACCACGATGTCCTGGTCGCGGAAGAAGAACCCGTCGCAGGTGGCACACGCGGACACCCCGCGGCCCAGCAGCCGCTGCTCGTTGTCCAACCCCAGGTACCGGTACTTCGACCCGGTGGCCACGATCACCGCGTGCGCCAGGTGGACCTCGTCGCCGACCTTGACCACCTTGGGGGTCGCGGTGAGGTCGACCTCGGAGACGTCGCGGGCCACCAGCTCGGCGCCGAACCGCTCGGCCTGGGTGCGCATGTCGTCCATCAGCTGCGGGCCCTGGATGCCCTCGGGGAAGCCGGGGAAGTTCTCGACCTCGGTGGTGGTCATCAGCGCGCCACCGAACTGGGAGCCCTCGAACACCAGCGGGTGCAGGTTCGCCCGGGCGGCGTAGACCGCCGCGGTGTACCCCGCCGGACCGGACCCGATGATGATCAGGTCACGGACCCCGTCGTGCTCGGCCGGCGGGATGGCCGGGTGCTCGATCCCACCCGTCGTCACGGCAGGACCGGGACTCGCATGAACGTCTCTGGTCACGGTGGAAACGCTAGGCGCGGGGCCGTCCAGGGCCTGGGAGGTCACCCGCCTGACGGAAGACTTGTCGTCGCTGTCGTTCCTCACGCGTGGTCCCCGGGGCCGGTTCCGGAGCGCTGCGGCCGGGTGCACACGACGCAGAGCCGGCCTCACGGCCGCGGCCGGAGGAGGTCGTGCAGCACCTCCAGCCCGAACACGTAGCCCCGGACCCCCGCGCCGACGATGACGGCCTGCGCGAGGTCCGAGAGCAGGGAGGTGTGCCGGAACGGCTCGCGCGCGTGCACGTTGGTGATGTGCACCTCGACGAAGGGCAGTTCCGAGGCCGCCACCGCGTCGCGCAGCACGACCGAAGTGTGCGTCAGACCACCGGCGTTCAGCACGAGGCCGGCGTGTGTGGAGCGTGCTGCATGGAGGGTGTCGATGAGCACACCCTCGTGGTTGCTCTGGGAGCAGTCGACGTCGAGCCCCAGCTCCTGGGCTCGTCCCGTCACCAACGCCTCGACGTCGCGCAGGGTCTGCGTGCCGTAGACCGCCGGCTCACGGGTGCCCAGCATGTTGAGGTTCGGGCCGTTGAGCACGAGGACCCGGGGCCGCTCTGGACCGCCCATGGCGCATCTCCTTCCGTGGTCGTCCGGTGGACGGTCAGTCGCCCTGGACCGCCCGCGCCTGCCGGTGCGCCGCCATCCGGACGGGTGCGTCGGCGTTGCCGTAGCCGTCGTACCCGCCCAGCCGCTGCACCACCTCGAAGAACACCCGGTCACCGAGCACGAGGGTGGTGAGGTGGAGGTAGCCGCCGTGCTCGTCCTCGTCGTACATCAGGCCGTGCTCACGGATCGCGGCGAGCAGCTCCGGCGCCGGCTCGAGCCGGGCCGCCAGGTCGTCGACGTAGTTGGCCGGCACCGGCAGCAGCGGCGCACCGGCCGCCTGCAGCCGGCCGGCGGTGGTCACGATGTCGTCGGTGGCGAACGCGACGTACTGGGGGTCCGGCACCGCGGGTGACCAGCCGCCGCGGCGCAGCGCGGAGACGCTCAGCGCGAGCCGGACCGCGCGCCCGGGCCCGGCGACCGCGCGACTGCGCACCAGTCCGAAGGGAGCGGCGAACTCGGTGACCGTCTGGGGCGCCAGGCCGAGCACGGCGCGGTAGAACAGGCCGGCCTCGTCGAAGGCGTCGAAGGGCTGGGTGAGGCCGACGTGGTCGATGCCGATCAGCCCCGCGTCTGCTCGGGCTGCCTCGTCGGTGGGCAGGAAGTCGGCCGGCCATCCGCCCGGGTCGGTCCGGGTGAAGAACACCTGGGTGCCGTCGGGCGCCTCGATGGCGGACAGCTGCGCCTCGGCCGTGCCGCGGTCCCGGGGCAGGACGGGGGCGTGGAGGGCCTCCGCGCGGGCAGCCGAGGCGGCGGGGTCCGAGCTCTCCAGCCCGAGGGCGGTGACCGCGGCGATGCCGGCGGCCGCCGGCCGGACGACCGAGGCGTTGAGGAGCACCCGGGCCCGCCCCTGCTCCCACAGCTGCACCGGTTTGGACCGGTGCTGACCGGTGTGGGCGAAGCCGAGCCCGTGCAGCGCCCGCGCGACCTGCGGTCCGGAGACCCCGTCCACGCCGAGCTCGACGAAGGAGTGCCCGGTCAGCTCGGGAGCCGCGGGGACGGCGGCCGGACCGGGCAGCTGCTCCTCCAGCCACAGCAACGAGCGGATGGCGTCCACGGCCGTGCGGGCCGGGTCCGACTGCCGGAAGACGTCGTTGAACACCTCGAGCGACAGCGGCCCGGCGTACCCGGCGTCCAGCACGCAACGCAGGAAGCCGGGCAGGTCGAAGGCCCCCTGCCCGGGGAAGAGCCGGTGGTGCCGGCTCCACTGCAGCACGTCCATCTGCAGGTGCGGTGCATCCGCCAGCTGCAGGAAGAAGAGCTTCTCGGCCGGGACGTCGGCGAAGCCGGCGGGGTCCCCGCCGCGGGACAGCACGTGGAAGCTGTCCAGGCACAAGCCCAGCGCCGGGTGGTCCGCCCGGGCGACCGCGGCCCAGGAGCGGTCCCAGGTGGAGACGTGCCGGCCCCAGGCCAGCGCCTCGTAGGCGATCCGCAGCCCCCGCTCGCCGGCCCGCCCGGCCACGGTCGCGAGCTGCTCGGCGAGCTGGTCGAGGTCGGCCACCGCGTCGTCGGACACCGAGGAGCAGACCAGCACGGTCGGGACGCCCAGCTCGGCCATGACGTCGAACTTGCGGTCCGCGCGGCGGAGGTTGCGGGCGAAGCCCGCGGGGTCGGTGGAGTCCAGGTCCCGGAAGGGCTGGTACAGCTCGATCCCGAGACCGAGGTCGGCGCACCGGGCCGCCAGCTCGCGGGGGCGCCACGGGGAGGCGATCAGGTCGGGCTCGAACACCTCGATGCCGTCGAAGCCGGCTCGGGCAGCAGCCACGAGCTTGTCCTCCAGCGTGCCGGACAGGCAGACGGTCGCGACGGACCGGCGGAACGGCATCGGGTCAGCTCACCCGGGCGTCGGGGACGGGTTCGCCGACCAGCTCGGTGAAGTGGGCGAGCATCCGCTCGACGTCCGGCTCCACGTCGGTGAACAGCCGGAAGGCGTCGACCGCCTGGTAGACGGCCATGCCGCCGCCGTCGAGCACCCGGCAGCCGGCGGCTCGGGCGGTGCGGACCAGCTCGGTCGCCAACGGGCGGTAGACGACGTCGGCCACCCACAGCGGTGGGCGGAGGAGAGCCGCCGGCAGGGGCAGGCCGGGGTGCGCCGCCATCCCGGTGGGCGTGGCGTGCACCAGCCCGTCCGCCGCTGCCAGCGACGGCTCCAGGTCGCCGAGGTCGCCGCTGACCGCCCGGTCGGCGGCGAAACGCACGGACAGCGCGTCGGCCAGCGACCGGGCGCGCTCGCCGTCGACGTCCAGCATGGTCAGCCGGCCGACGCCGAGCGTGAGCAGCGCGTGCGCGACGGCCGCGCCGGCCCCGCCGGCACCGAGCAGGACGACGTCGTCGAGGGCGACGTCGGGCAGCCCGCGGTCGAAGGACCGGGCGAAGCCGGACCAGTCGGTGTTGTGCCCGATGGCCCGCCCGTCCCGGAAGACGACCGTGTTCACCGCGCCCAGCGCCGCGGCGTCCGCGGTGAGCTCGTCGAGGTGCTGCAGCACGAGCTGCTTGCACGGGTGGGTGACGTTGAGCCCGTCGAACCCCGCCAGCCGGGTGGCGGCCAGCAGGTCGCCGACCGCCTCCGCGGGCAGCTGGAGGTCGTCGAGGTCGAACCGCCGGTAGAGGTAGCGGATGCCGAGCTGGTCAGCCTCCCGCTCGTGCATCGGCGGGGTCAGCGACGGTCCGATGCCGCTGCCGACCAGGCCGACGAGGACGCTGCGGGAGGGTGGTGTCACGAAGGCCTCCGGCCGGTGTACCAGTTGGTGAGTTACCGCTTCAGGGGACCACAGGGTGCGCGCCGGCGCCAGCCCCGGCGCGCGCTGGGTCACACCCGACGGGTCAGGAGCCGCCGGTCCGGCGGGCCCGCGCCCTGGGGTGCTCCAGCATCTCGTCGACGAGCGCGTGCAGCCGGCGCAGCCGGGGCGCCGGGTCCTCGGCCAGCAGGCCCTGGGAGTCGTCGCCGCCGAGCGCGACCGGCACGTGCGGCGGGAGGGTGGCCAGCAGACCGGCGGCGGCGTCCCCGGCCGCCTCCACCAGCCGGGCGCTCAACCGGACGTAGCCGAGGTGCTCCCAGACCAGCTCGACGGCCTCCTCCACCTGGTCGGCCGTGGCCGAGGTCGCCGCGACGTCCAGCACCAGCCCGCCGCGGGAGGGCGCCACCACCGCGAGCGCGTCACCGAGCAGGTCGAGCCGGTCCGCCGGCACCGGTGCCAGCAGCGGGCGCAACCGGTAGGGCCGCGCCTGGTCGGCGAGCTGGCCGAACAGGTCGACCCGCTCGGCGATGCTGCGCCCGGCCGGCGAGTCGGGAGCGCCGAAGCGGGCGGTGACGAACTGGGCCCCGAACCGGGCACCGAGGTCGAGCACCCGGCCGTGCGCCGCGTGGACGTCGTCGGCAGGCAGCGGGCCGTCCAGGAGCACCCGCCCGACGTCGAGGACCGTCACCCGGGTCTGCAGCAGCAGGTCCACCAGGCGGGCGAGGTTCTGCTCGCCCGTCCCGCCGGACCACCAGTGCTCGACCTCCTCGGCAGCTCCGACGTGCAGGCCCAGCGAGTCCCAGCCGGTGCCGGGCAGCAGCTCGGTCAGCTCCAGCGGACCGAGCGGGTGGACGACGGACTGGTGTACGACCATGCGGTTCACGTCGGTGCCGCCTCTCTGCGCCGCGGGGCGCCCGGGTGCGGTCCGCGAGCGTACTGACCAGCCACCCGGGACGCCGTCCTAGGCTCCGTGCGTGACCGCGCAGCCCTCCGAGGCCGAGGCAGCCCACCGCGACCCCGCCGCCGTCGGGACCGGTGAGCGGACCCGGGACGCCGAGCGGACCCGGGCCGACATCCTGGCGGTGGCGACCAGCGAGTTCGCCGACCGGGGCTACGCCGGTGCCCGGATCAACGAGATCGCGGACAAGACGAGCACCACGAAGCGGATGATCTACTACTACTTCGGCGGCAAGGAGCAGCTCTACGTCGCCGTCCTGGAGCAGGCCTACAGCCGCATCCGCAGCCTGGAGCAGCAGCTGGACGTCGAGCACCTCGACCCGGTGGAGGCCATCCGGGAGCTCGCCGGGCTCACCTTCGACCACCACGAGTCGCACCCGGACTTCATCCGGTTGGTGAGCATCGAGAACATCCACCACGCCGAGCACATCGCGCACTCGGAGGTCCTCTCCGGGTTGGCCAACCCCGCGGTCGACGTGCTCGGCGCCATCCTGGACCGGGGCTGGGCCGCCGGGGTCTTCCGGGATGACGTGGACGCCCTCGACGTGCACCAGGTGATCAGCGCCTTCTGCGTCTTCCGCACCGCCAACCGGCACACCTTCGGCGCCATCTTCGGCCGCGACCTGCTCGACCCGGCACAGCGGGAGCACCAGCGGCAGATGCTCGGCGACCTCGTGGTCGCCTACCTGACCGCCGGCTGACCGCACCGGCTCGGCGCGCCCCGCCGCCGACCTGCACCTTCCCGGCTGCTCCGGCCGAGCTCAGCCGTGCCCGCTTGACATCGTGACGGCGATCACCTCACCATCTGGTACGTAACCAGTTGGTACATACCGCTGGAGCACCAGCCCGACGAGGGCGGGCGTGCCGAGCCGGAGACCCCGGAGCGCACGCACAGCTCTGCAACGCCGCACCGCTGACCGCACCGGGAGCGATCCCGGTCGCCCACCCCGCAGGGACGCCGGTCCCTGCCGCTGGACCCCCAGGAGACCTCCATGAGCACGACCCTCGATCCGGGCGGCACCGCGCCCGTGCACGTGCCGCGCAAGGCGGCGCTCGCCAGCTTCGTCGGCAGCGCACTGGAGTACTACGACTTCTTCATCTACGGGGCCGCCGCAGGCCTGGTGTTCCCCGACGTGTTCTTCCCGGACAGCGACCCGGCGACCGCGACCCTGCTCTCGCTGGCCACCTTCGGCGTCGCCTACGTCGCCCGCCCGATCGGCGCGGTGATCATCGGTCACTTCGGCGACAAGCTGGGCCGGAAGAAGATGCTGGTGCTGACCCTGCTGCTGATGGGCGTCTCGACGTTCGCCATCGGGCTGATCCCGTCCTACGCCTCCATCGGGGTGGCCGCGCCCATCCTGCTGGTGCTGATGCGGGTCTTGCAGGGGCTGTCGGCGGCCGGCGAGCAGGCCGGCGCGAACTCGATGACGCTGGAGCACGCGCCGGACCGCCGACGCGGCTTCTTCACCAGCTTCACCCTCCAGGGCACCCAGGCCGGCCTGATCCTGGCCAACCTGGTCTTCCTCGCCGTCGCCACCCTGCCCGAGGACCAACTGCTCAGCTGGGGCTGGCGGATCCCGTTCTTCCTCTCCGCCCTCGTCGTCGCCGTGGGCTACTGGGTGCGCCGCTCGCTGCCCGAGACCCCGGAGTTCGAGAAGGAGAAGGAGGCCGACGAGGTCGCGAAGCTGCCGGTCGCGGTGCTCTTCCGCGACCACTGGGCGTCGGTGCTCCGGGTGGTCCTGTGCGCCCTCGTCTCCGTGGTCAGCACCATCATCGGCACCTGGTCGCTGGCCCAGGGCACGAGCGACGAGATCGGCCTGGAGCGGACGACTCTGCTGTGGATGGTGATCCTGGCCAACATGGTCGCGCTGCTGTCCCTGCCGCTGTGGGCGATGCTGTCCGACCGGATCGGCCGCCGGCCGGTGTTCGTCTTCGGGGCGCTGGGCTCGGCCGTGCTCGCCTTCCCGTTCCTGTGGGCGCTTCAGCACGCCAACGTCGGGCTGGTCTTCCTCTTCGGCATCCTGCTGTCCGGCGTCACCTACTCGGCGGCCAACGGCATCTGGCCCTCGTTCTACGGCGAGATGTTCGACACCAAGGTCCGGTACTCCGGCACGGCCATCGGCACCCAGGTCGGGTTCGCCCTAGGCGGCTTCTCCCCGACCATCGCCGCCGCGATCGTCGGGAAGGGCCCGGACGGCTGGCTGCCGGTGGCGCTGCTGGTCGCCGGTGCGGCGACCGTGGCCGGCCTCTGTGCGCTGACCGCCCGGGAGACCGCGCACGTGCCGACGGCGCAGCTGGGCACCCGGCTCGGCAACACCCGGGACCGCACGCTCACGCACGCCTGACCCGTCCGTCTGCGGGCCCCGGCCGTCGCCGGGGCCCGCAGCCACGTCCACCCTCCGGAGGTCCCGGTGTCCCTCGTCGTACCCACCGGCTCCGGCCCGGTCGCGGGCCGGCTCGCCGGGGACGTGCGCAGCTGGCCTGGCATCCCGTACGCGTCCGCCGACCGCTTCGGACCGGCCGGACCGGCGCCGTCCTGGTCGGAGCCGCGGAGCGCCACCACGCCGGGCCCGGTCGGCGTGCAGTGGACACCCGCCGGGACGCTCACCGGCACCGAGGAGTGCCTCACGCTGGACGTGTACGCGCCCGTGGACGTCCCCGGGCCGCTGCCGGTGCTGTTCTGGGTGCACGGCGGGGCGTTCCAGACCGGGGCGGCGGCCGACTACGACGGTTCCGTGCTCGCCGCCGCGGCACCGGCGGTCGTCGTGGCGGTGTCCTACCGGCTCGGCCCGTTCGGCTTCCTGCAGCTGGGCACCGCCGCGGCGCCCGAGCCGAGTCCGGCCATCACGGACCTGCTGGCCGCCCTGGCCTGGGTCGATCGGGAGATCGCCGCCTTCGGTGGCGATCCGGACCGGATCACCCTGGTCGGGCAGTCGGCCGGGGCGAGTCTGGTCTGCGCTCTGCTCGCCACGCCGGCCGGGCAACGGGCACGCGCCGCGGTGGCCTTCTCCGTCGGCGGTCCCGTGCTGGAGCCCGCGGAGACGGAGGACGTCGCGGCGCGCACGCTGCACCAGCTCGGTCTCCCGCGCACCGACCTCGCCGCCCTGCGGGCGCTGCCGGCCGAGGCGGTGATGACGGCCGCGGCCACGGTCAGCCGCGAGTCCCGCCGCCAGCGGCTCGGTGGCGTGGTGTGGGGCCCGGTGCTGGACGGCGCCGTGCTGCCGGCCCAGCCTGCCGATGCGGTCGCCGCCGGCGCGCTGCGGGACACCTCGCTCTGGTTCGGCTCCTGCCGCGACGAGATGACGATGTTCCTGCAGCACGGGAGCGACGACGCCGTCACCGTCGCCCGTGCGCGGGTCGGCGGCGCACGCTTCGACCGGCTGCGCGAGGTCTACGCAGCCACCGCACGACCGGAGGAGGACCCGGTCCAGGCACTGCTCACCGACGAGATGTGGGTCCAGCCGGCCTGGGAGCTGGCGCTGGCCACGAGCGCAGCCGGTGGCCGGGCCTGGCTGAGCCGCTGGGACCACGCCCCGGACCTGCCCCCGTACGACCGGCTGGGCCCGACGCACGGCGCGGACAACGCCTGCCTCTGGGCTCACCCGCCATTCTTCGTGGAGCGCCCGCTGCTGGCCCGGCCCGCCGGCGACATGACCGACGCCGACCTCGCGGTGACCGCCGCACTGCACGACGCGGTCCTCGGCATGGTGCAGGCCGGTACCCCGGCGACCGGTGCGCTGGCGGACTGGGTGCCGTACGAGCCCACCGCCCGCTGCACTGCCGTCTTCGACGCGGTCCCGCGGGTCGAGTCGGACCCCGCCGCACAGCGGCGGCGGGCGTGGGCCGCGCTCAGCGGAGGCTGACGACGACCTTGCCCTTGCTGCGGCCCGACTCCAGGTGCGCGAAGGCCTCCGGCGTCTCGGCGAAGGGGTACACCCGGTCGATCACCGGGCGCAGCTCGCCGCTGTCCACGAGGGCGGCGATCTGCTCGAGCTGGGCGCCGGAGCACCGCATGAAGAGGAAGGAGTACCGGACGCCGAGCTCCTTGGCCCGCCGGTTGACCCCCGCGGCCAGCACCCGCATCACCAGGCGCAGCAGGGGGTTCAGGCCGAGCTGGACGGCGAACGCGTGGTCGGGCGGTCCGGTCACGCCGACGACCTGCCCGCCGGGACGCAGCACCCCCAGCGACTTCCGCTGCGCCTCCCCGCCCAGGCTGTCCAGGACGACGTCGTAGTCGTGCACCAGCTCGGCGAAGTCCTGGGTGCGGTGGTCGACCACCAGATCGGCACCCAGCGACCGGACCCACTCCACGTTGGAGGTGCCGGTGGTCGTGGCCACGGTGGCGCCCAGGTGCTTGGCCAGCTGTACCGCGATGCTGCCCAGCCCCCCGGACCCGGCGTGCACGAGCACGCGCTGCCCCGGCCGGACCCCGGCCCGCTCCACCAGGACCTGCCAGGCGGTGAGGGCCACCAGCGGCAGCGAGGCGGCCTCGGTCATGGAGAGGCTGGCGGGCTTGCGGGCGAGAGCGTCCTCGGCGACGGCGACCTGCTCGGCGAGGGTCCCGGTCCGGCCCGGGGAGGGGCTGCCGTACACCTCGTCCCCCGCGGCGAAGCGGGTCACCGCGCTGCCGACAGCGGTGACCACCCCGGCGAGGTCGCTGCCCAGCACCAGCGGCATCTCGGCCGGCAGGAACGCCTTGAACTCGCCGTCCCGCACCTTGACGTCGGCGACGTTGAGGCCGGCGGCGTGCACCTCGACCAGCACGTCGCGCGGACCGAGCGTGGGTTCGGGCACGTCGGCCAGGTGCAGCGGGGCCTTGTAGCGGTCGATCTGCCAGGCCCTCATCGGGGGTCCTCTCGGGAGTGCTCGAGCGTGGGCAGGGTGCGCCGATCAGCAGCTGGACGTCCTCGATCCCCGCTCCTGCGGCATCACGAGCGGGTCGACGACCGTCTGGTCGTCTCCCCCGGATCGACGACCTCCCCGCAGGCCTGGCAGGTGACCTCCGGGACCAGTCGGTGCCCGCAGGTGTGCTCGAGGACCAGCGGCGGGCCCTCGACGCCGGCGAGGTGCTCGTCGCCCCATTGCAGCAGGGTCAGGATGACCGGGTAGAGGTCCCGGCCGGCGGTCGTGAGGTGGTACTCGAAGCGCTGCGGGTGGTCGCTGTACCGCTGCCGCTGCAGGATGCCGGCGTCGACCAGCGTGCGGAGCCGGGCCGTCAGCGTGTCCCGCGGTGCGCCGGTGCGCCGGTGCATCTCGTCGAAGCGGTGGTTGCCCAGGAAGGCCTCGCGCACGACCAGCAGAGCCCACTTCTCGCCCACCACCTCGAGCGTGCGCGCAACGGAGCAGACGCGGGGTTCGGCCGGTGCCGCCATGCCGCGAGGATAACGCAGTGAGTCCGACATCTGGACGCAGTCGAGCCAGCGGCGATACCGTCCATCCAGGATCCGGACTCACTCCTGGGGGCCACCCGTGGCGCTTGGCAAGCGGTCGCCCTCGTCCGCCGGCACCGCACCCGAGCCGAGCGGTGGGACGGCGGCTGTCGTTGCCGTGCTGGCGATCGCGGTGTTCATGTCCAGCCTCGACCTGTTCATCGTCAACCTGGCGTTCCCCTCGATCGGGGAGGAGTACGCGGGGGCGGAGCTGGGCTCGCTGTCGTGGATCCTCAACGCGTACACGATCGTGTTCGCGGCCGTGTTGGTGCCCGCTGGACGGTGGGCCGACCGGGTCGGACGGCGGCGCGCCCTGGTCGTCGGACTGGCCGTGTTCACCGGAGGGTCGTTGCTCTGCGGCCTGGCCCCGGGGGTGGGCTGGCTGGTGGCGGCGAGGACGGTGCAGGCAACGGGGGCCGGCGTGATGGTGCCCGCCTCGCTGTCGCTGCTGCTGGCCGTCGTCCCGCAGGAACAGCGTGCCCGCGCGCTCGGGTCCTGGTCGGCTCTCGGTGCCCTCGGCGCGGCCCTGGGGCCGGTGATCGGTGGCGGCCTGGTCGAGATCGGCTGGCGCTGGGTCTTCTGGGTCAACCTGCCGGTGGGGGTCGTGGCGATCCTGCTCACCCTGCGCCTGGTGCCCGAGAGCCGGGACGGGGCGCGGGGGCACCGCCCCGACCTGCTCGGGGCGGCGTTGCTCGCACTGGCGGTCGGCCTGGTCGCCGGGGCACTGGTCGAGGCGCCGGACTGGGGCTGGGCCTCGGCCGGCTTCCTGGGGATGCTGCTGGCGGCAGCCCTGTGCGCGGGAGCTGTCGTGGCGCGCTCCTTCCGTCATGCGGCGCCCGTGCTCGAGCTGGGCCTGTTCCGGTCCCGGACGTTCTCCGGGGCCGGAGCGGCGTCCCTGCTCTACTACGCGGCCTTCGGCGCCTTCCTCCTCAACACCGTCGAGTTCCTGACCACCGTCTGGCGCTACACGCCGCTGGAGGCGGGGCTGGCCATCGCCCCGGGGCCGCTGATGGTGCTCCCGTTCGCGCGGCTGGTCGCGCCTCGGCTGATCTCCGTGCTGGGCGGCGTCGGGAGGGTCGCCGCCCTGGGCTGCTCGGTCGGGGCCGCCGCGCAGGTGCTGTGGCTGGTGCTCCTGCAGGTCGAGCCGGCCTACGTGACGCACCTGCTGCCGGCGCAGCTGCTCGGCGGGGCCGGCGTCGGGTTGGCCATCCCCTCGCTGCTGGGAGCCGGCAGCACCGGCCTGCCCGCGGCGAACCTGGGCACCGGCAGCGGCATCCTGAACATGGCCCGGCAGGTCGGCACCGTGCTGGGCGTGGCTGCGCTCGTCGCGGCGCTCACGGTCCGCGACCCCGATCCGCTCACCCCGTTCCGTCACGGGATCGCGCTGATCATCGCCTTCTTCGTCGCGGCCGGGGTCGTGTGTGTCGCGCTCCTGGCCCAGCGCCTCCGACCGGCAGCCGCGGTCTCCGCGACGCTTCCGCACGCCCGACCGCAGGAGACGGCATGAGCCGAGACGACGACCCACCCCCCGACGGCTGGGGCGAACCCCGGTCCAGGACCGTCACCTGGTGGGACCCGATGATCGGCGCCCAGGCGATGCACGACCTCAGTGGCCGCGAGTACCTGCAGGCGATGATCGACGGCCGGCTGCCCCCAGCCCCCATCGGCGGACTGATGGCCATGACCGCGGTGTCGGTGGGCGAGGGGACCGTGGAGTTCCGGTGCCAGCCGGACGAGTCGGCGTACAACCCCATCGGCCTGGTCCACGGCGGCCTCGTCTGCACGCTCCTCGACTCCGTCGCCGGTTGCGCAGTGCACAGCACGCTGCCGGCGGGAGTGGGCTACACGAGCCTGGAGATCAAGGTCAGCTATCTGCGCCCGGTCCGACATGGTGGAGGTGAGCTGACCGCGACCGGCCGGGTCACCAAGCCAGGACGTCGGGCCGCCTTCGCCGACGGCGAGGTGCGCGACGCCGACGGCAGGTTGATCGCCACCGCGTCCAGCACCTGTATGGTCTTCCCGCTCGGGGACGGATGACGCGGCGACAGGCCAGCCGCGGGAGCCTGTGCGGTACTCACGGACGCCGTCGCAGGGTCTCGCCGGGATGCACGCCATAGCGGTCCCGGTACCGGGCGGCGAACCGGCCGCGGTGGGTGAACCCCCACCGGTGCGCGACGGCCTCGACCGTGGTCATCGCCGGGTCGGCGATGACCAGGTCCCGGTGGGCGCACCGGAGGCGGACGTGCCGCAGGTACTCCGTCGGTGAGATCTGCATCGACCGCTGGAAGCCGTACTGGAGTCCACGCACGCCGACCCCGCAGGCGCGGGCGATGTCGGCGACGGTGAGCGGCTGCTCGGCGTTGGCCTCGATGTAGTCACGAGCCCGACGCACGACCGAGGCGCCGGCGGCCGGCGCCGGTGCTGCCAGTTCGTCGCGGTGCTGGTGCAGCGCGGACAGCAGCAGGCCGCTCATCACGCTGTGGGTGAAGGGCGCGGCCACCATCGGCTGACGGAGGAGGGAGTTCTCGTCCGCGAGGTCGGTGGCCAGCGACCGGACCAGGGCCAGCCACTGCGCACCGCGGCCGGTGGAGACGTCCATGCCGAGGTCGAGATCGATGGGATGGCGCAGCGGCCGGTCGAGCAGCTGTTCCAGCTCGCGCTCGAGAGCCGAGTGCGTGATGCGCAGCGCCAGCACGGGGTCCGGCTCCGCCCAGCCTGTGAACACGGCGGGGCGGTCGGGCACGTGGACGTGCGCCGTCCCGGGACCGGCCACCACCACCTGGCCGCTCCTGGTGCCGATCAGCGTCCCGGCCGTGGGCACGTTGACCTGGTAGTGGCCGTCGTGGGAGCTCTCCAGGCGGACCTCGGTGTCGTAGCGGAGCCAGCCGACGGTGAGTGGGCCCAGCGACGCGGCATCGAGGGTCATCGCGAAGCGGCTCGCGTCGCCGAGCACGGTGACCCGGTGGGAGTGGTAGACCCGCGTACCCACCTCACGCGCCTCGTCCGGGTCACCACTGCGGACCGACACCTCGGGCAAGGGCATGGGACCAGCTGCCTCATGTCGACGTGGCATGGCACCTCCACCGGCTGGTCCGCCGGACGAACGTCGCGGGCCAGTGTGCGACCGGTTGTCAGGATCCCGTTGTGGTCGGGGTCACATCCGCAGTCTCCTACGAGTGCGCCGCTGGTCGGCCGGATCCCCGGCCGATCAGGCCAGATGCCGGGATCGGCCCGACCACGCAGCTGAGCCTGCGGCGGGCTGGGCGCCACCTCGATCGCCACCGACGAAGGAGTCCCCCGTGGCCCGTGTGCTGCCCCCAGGTCTGGCCGAGCCCGACTTCGACACCGCGATCGCCCGCTTCCGCGAGGTGGTCGGCGACAAGTACGTGGTCACCGAGGACGGCGACCTGGCTCGCTACCGCGACCCCTACCCGGTCGGCAGCGAACCGGCCACCGGCGCCTCTGCGGCGATCTCGCCGGAGACCACCGAGCAGGTGCAGGAGATCGTCCGGATCGCCAACGAGGTCGGGATCCCGCTGTCCCCGATCTCGACCGGCAAGAACAACGGCTACGGCGGCGGGCAGCCGCGGCTCTCCGGCGCCGTGGTGGTCAACACCGGCGAGCGGATGAACCGCATCCTCGAGGTCAACGAGAAGTACGGCTACGCGCTGCTCGAGCCGGGCGTCTCCTACTTCGACCTGTACGAGTACCTGCAGGCCAACGCGCCGTCGCTGATGCTGGACTGTCCCGACCTGGGCTGGGGATCGGTGGTCGGCAACACCCTCGACCGCGGCGTCGGCTACACCCCCTACGGCGACCACCTGATGTGGCAGACCGGCCTGGAGGTCGTGCTGCCCACCGGTGCGGTGATGCGCACCGGGATGGGTGCCGTTCCCGGCAGCAACACCTGGCAGCTGTTCCAGTACGGGTTCGGGCCCTTCCCGGACGGGCTGTTCACCCAGTCCAACCTGGGCATCGTCACCAAGATGGGGATCCAGCTCATGCAGCGGCCCCCGGCCTCGACCACGTTCGTCATCACGTTCGACGCGGAAGAGGACCTGGCGCAGGTCGTCGACATCATGTTCCCGCTGCGGGTGAACATGGCCCCGCTGCAGAACGTGCCGGTGCTGCGCAACATCATCCTCGACGCCGGCGTCGTCTCGAAGCGCACCGAGTGGTACGACGGCGACGGCCCGCTACCGGCGGAGGCGATCGAGCGGATGAAGTCCGAGCTGGGCCTGGGCTACTGGAACCTGTACGGCACCGTGTACGGCCCGCCCCCGGTCGTCGAGCAGTACCTCGGCATGATCCGCGACGCGTTCCTGCAGGTGCCGGGCTCGCAGTTCTCCACCCACCACGATCGCGACGAGGCCACTGACCGCGGTGCGCACGTGCTGCACGACCGGCATCGGATCAACAACGGCATCCCGTCGCTGGACGAGATGAAGCTGCTGGAGTTCGTGCCCAACGGCGGGCACCTCGGCTTCTCGCCGGTCTCGGCGCCCGACGGCGCGGACGCCCTGCGACAGGCGCAGATGGTCCGGCAGCGGGCCGACGAGTACGGCCAGGACTACGCCGCCCAGTTCATCGTCGGCCTGCGGGAGATGCACCACATCGCACTGCTGCTGTTCGACACCAGCAAGGCGGAGCAGCGGCAGCGCGCGCTGGACCTGGCCCGGGTGCTGATCGACGAGGCCGCCGCGGAGGGGTACGGGGAGTACCGCACCCACAACGCCCTGATGGACCAGGTGATGGCCACCTACAACTGGGGCGACGGCGCGCTGCGGGAGTTCCACGAGGCCATCAAGGACGCACTCGACCCCAACTCGATCATGGCGCCGGGCAAGTCCGGCATCTGGGGCCGCAAGTACCGCGACCAGCAGCACTGACCGCACTGACGCCCGGTGGGCGGCGCCGTGCTCTGGCGCCGCCCACCGGGATGCAGGCAGCGGCTGGCGTCCGCTGGCACGCTGTTCCCGCAGCTCACAGGGGTGCCACGTCCGTGGCCATCCGTCCTCGTCCGTGGTCGTACGCACCGCATCTCTCCAGCGGTTGCTGTACGCCCGATCGTCGCTCCGCCCGGGGCACCGAGTGCACTCCAGCACCGCGCTGCGAGATGGCCCTGTCGAGCCGGGGCAACCGGTGAGCGGTCGAGACGGAGATGCCGACCCGAACGGCGGCGTCGGTCACCCGTGTCGCCCCCTCCTCGGGGCAGGGTGACCAGCAGCAGCGCCGAGTCGACGGAGCCGACCGCGTAGGTCGGTCTGTTCTCCACAGCGGGAGATGCTGTGCCTCGCTGCGGGACGGCAGGACGCTCGGGAGGACCCGCCCAGCGCCACGTCAGGGAGGGAAGGCGAACGTGCAGTTCTACCTCAACGGCTACCGACCCGGGGACCCGCTCGTCGAGCCGCCACACCCGGCCGTGGCCGACCGGCCCGAGGGCGTGCCGGACGAGGTCGACGTGCTGATCGTCGGATGCGGACCGGCCGGACTCGTGCTGGCCGCGCAGCTGGCCGCGTTCCCCGACCTCACCACCCTGGTCATCGACCGCCGGGACGGCCCCCTCGAGATCGGCCAGGCCGACGGCGTCGCCTGCCGCACCGTGGAGATGTTCGAGGCGTTCGGGCTGGCCGACCAGCTCGTGGCCGAGGGCTACTGGGTGAACGAGGTGTCCTTCTGGCGGCCGGACCCGGAGGCGCCTGCGCGCATCATCCGGACCGGCCGGATCGACGACGTCGAGGAGGGGTTGTCCGAGTTCCCGCACGTCATCGTCAACCAGGCCCGGATGCTGGCCTACCTCCGCGACGCGATGGCGCGCTCGGCCAGCAAGCTCGCGCCGGCCTACGCCCTGCACGCGAGCGGGCTCACCGTCGATGGCGAGCGCGACCCGGAGCACCCGGTGACCGTCACCCTGCAGCACCTGGCCGACGGCCAGGAGACCGGCCGGACCTCCACCGTCCGGGCGAAGTACGTGGTCGGCTGCGACGGCTCCCGCAGCAGCATCCGGACGGCGATCGGCCGCGAGCTGGTCGGCGACCCGATGACCCAGACCTGGGGCGTCATGGACGTCCTCGCCGTCACCGACTTCCCCGACATCCGGCTCAAGAGCGCCATCCTCTCGGCCAACCAGGGGAACCTGCTGATCATCCCGCGCGAGGGCGGCTACCTCGTGCGGCTCTACATCGAGCTGGACCAGGTCAGCGACCGGGAGATGCTGGACGGCCGCAGCGTGACCCCGGAGAAGCTCACGGCCGTGGCCAACCGGGTGCTGCACCCGTACCGCATCGACGTGAAGGACGTCGGCTGGTGGTCGGTCTACGAGATCGGCCAGCGGCTCTGCGACGGGTTCGACGACGTGCCGGCCGAGGAGGTCGGTGGCCGGCTGCCGCGGGTGTTCATCGCCGGGGACGCCTGCCACACGCACAGCGCCAAGGCCGGCCAGGGCATGAACGTGTCCATGGCCGACGCCTGGAACCTCGGCTGGAAGCTGGCGTCCGTCCTGCGGGGCACGGCTCGGCCGGAGCTGCTGCACACCTACTCCGCCGAGCGCCGGGCGATCGCCCAGGAGCTCATCGACTTCGACCGCGAGTTCGCCGCCATGTTCAGCGCGCCGCCGAAGGACGCCGCGGACGTGGAGGGGAAGGGCGTGGACCCGGCGGAGTTCCAGCGCTACTTCGCCGCCCAGGGGCGCTTCACCGCCGGGGTGGCCACCCGGTACGCGCCCTCGATGATCACCGCCGAGCCGAGCTCCCAGCACCTCGCCACGGGCTTCCCGGTGGGCATGCGGTTCCACTCCGCACCCGCGATCCGGCTGGCCGACGCCAAGCCCGTCCAGCTGGGCCACGCCGCCCGGGCCGACGGCGCCTGGCGCCTCTACGTCTTCGCCGACCCTGCCGAGCCGTCCTCGCCGGACTCCCCCACCCGGGCGCTGTGCGACTTCCTCGCCTCGGCGCGGTCACCCGTCGCCCGGCACACCCCGAGCGGTGCCGACCCGGACTCGGTGGTCGACGTCCGCGCCATCTTCCAGCAGGGGCACCGGGACGTCGCCGTCGACCAGCTGCCGTCCGCGCTGCTGCCGAGGAAGGGGCGGTTCGGACTCGTCGACCACGAGAAGGCCTTCTGCCCCGATCCGCGGGCCGGCGACCTCTTCGACGACCGCGGCATCGACCGGGCGGCCGGCTGCATGGTGCTGGTCCGCCCCGACCAGTACGTGGCTGCCGTGCTGCCCCTGGACGCGCACGAGGAGCTGGCCGACTTCCTCGCCGGTGTGCTCCTCGACGCCGACTGACCGGGGCGGCGGGCTACCAGCGGCTCAGCAGGCGCCAGAGCACGGCGATGAGTGCGACCGGCTGCCCAGCCCCTCGATGCCCCGAGCCGCACCAGGGCGAGCAGCTGGACAGGGCACAGCGACATCGGGAACGACGAGCAAGGCGAGTGGTGGGCGTTGCTGTCCTCGAGCGCGTTGCCGTGCCGGCTGCGGTACGGACACAGAAGGCGGGTCGCCCGTGTCGGACGACCCGCCTCTGACCGTCCGAGAGCGCGACGGCGGCGGCGACCCCTGGGGCGGGATGACCGGTCGGGGCGGGCCGGCTGGTCTCGCGTGACCACGGGCCCCTCTCCGCCTCGCGACCGTCTCAGGCGCTGGTCGAGCGGACGGCCTCGCGGATGACCTCCACGACGGCCTTCGGCTCGGCGAGCATGACCAGGTGGGAGGAGTCGACCTCGGTGACCCTCCGCCACACCGCCTCCGGCCCCGGCTCGGACGCGGTCTCGGCTCCGGACTCATCCTCATCAGGCGGCGCGGGCGACCCGGTCGCCTGATGTCCTGGCCGGGCCAACCCTCCCGTCCGACCAGGAGCCGACATGCCGTTGAACGAGTACCAGGTGGGCGCCGCGTTCTCCGGCGTGATCGGGCGGACGACCGACGAGTCCACTCCCGCGTGGCCGCGACCTGGGCGGCCGGCACCCGGTTCCCCGAACGTCCTGATCGTCGTGCTCGACGACACCGGCTTCGGCCAACTCGGCTGCTACGGCAGCCCGATCGCGACGCCGAACCTCGACTCCCTGGCCGAGAACGGACTGCGCTACAACAACATGCACACGACGGCCCTGTGCTCACCGAGCCGATCCGCCATCGTGACCGGGAGGAACCACCACAGCAACGGCATGGCCTGCATCACCGAGCTGGCGTCGGGCTATCCCGGCTACAACGGGGTGATCCCGTTCGAGAACGGCTTCCTCTCCGAGATGCTGCTCGGCCACGGCTACAACACCTACATGGTCGGCAAGTGGCACCTCACGCCGAGCCACCACGAGACCGCCGCAGGCCCGTACGACCGCTGGCCGCTGGCTCGTGGCTTCGAGCGCTTCTACGGGTTCCTGGGCGGGGACACGAGCCAGTGGTATCCGGACCTGGTGCACGACAACCACCAGGTGGACCCGCCGGCGACGCCGGACGAGGGGTACCACCTCAGCGAGGACCTGGTCGACAGGTCGATCCAGTTCATCGCCGACTCCAAGCAGGTCGATCCCGACCGGCCGTTCTACCTGCACCTCTGCTTCGGCGCCATGCACGCCCCCCACCACGTCGCCACGGAGTGGGCGGACAGGTACGCGGGGCAGTTCGACGACGGGTGGGACGCGTACCGGGAGAAGGTCTTCGCCGCCCAGAAGGAGCTGGGGATCGTCCCCCAGGAGGCGGAACTGTCCCGGCACGACCCCGACGTCCCGGAGTGGGAGTCCCTCCCCGAGCCGGCACGCAGGCTGTTCAGCCGCTTCATGGAGGTCTTCGCCGGCTTCCTCAGCCACACGGACCACCACCTAGGCAGGCTGCTGGACTTCCTGCGGGACCGCGGCGACCTGGACAACACCATCGTCATGGTGGTCTCCGACAACGGTGCCAGCGCCGAGGGTGGGCCGACCGGCACCACCAACGAGGCGCAGTTCTTCAACAACGCCCAGGAGTCCCTGGAGGACAGCCTCGCCCGGATCGACGAGATCGGTGGCCCCACGACCTTCAACCACTACCCGTGGGGCTGGACCTGGGCCGGCAACACGCCGTTCCGGCGGTGGAAGCGGGAGACCTACCGGGGCGGCGCGTCCGACCCGTTCATCGTCTCCTGGCCCCAGGGCATCAACGCCAAGGGCGAGGTCCGGACGCAGTACGCGCACATCATCGACATGGTGCCGACCGTCCTCGACGTGCTCGGCATCGAGCCGCCGGCCTCGATCAGGGGCGTCGCCCAGTCCCCTCTCCAGGGGGTCAGCTTCGCCAAGACCTTCGACGACGCGGCTGCGGCGAGCGACCACCGCACGCAGTACTTCGAGATGCTCGGCAGCCGGGCGATCTACCACGACGGATGGCGCGCTGTCTGCCCGTGGCCAGGCCCTTCGTTCACCGAGGCCGGCGTCGGGTTCGGTCAGCCCATCTCAGCTGACAGACTCTCCGAGCTCGACGCCACGGCGTGGGAGCTCTACCACGTCGATGAGGACTTCGCCGAGAACGACGACGTCGCGGCGGAGCACCGGGACAAGCTCATCGCGCTCATCGGTACGTGGTACAGCGAGGCCGGGAGGTACGGCGTCCTCCCGATCGACGGCAGCGGCCTCGAGCGGATGCTCGCCGACAAGCCCCAGGCGGCCGCACCACGGGACGCGTACACGTACATCCCGAACACCCAGTCGGTCCCCTTCTTCGCCGGGCCCCGCGTGCTCAACCGGCCGCACAGCATCACGGCGACCGTCGAGATCCCCGAGGGCGGCGCCGAGGGCGTCCTCCTCTCGCAGGGCTCGGCCGCCGGCGGCTACTCGTTCTTCATGAAGGACGGCGCACTGCACTACGTCCACAACTACGTCGGGCGGAGCAGGCCCCGGGTCTCCTCCCCCGAACCGGTCCCGGCCGGTGCCCACGAACTCCGCTTCGAGTTCGAGCCGACCGGCCAGCCGGACTTCCCCAATGGACGCGGCACACCGGGTCGGATGCAGCTCTACGTCGACGGGACCCTCGTCGCCGAGAGCGAAGCCGCGGTCACCACGCCGTTCATGATCAATCCCGGTGCACTGACGTGCGGCGCCAACCCGGGATCACCCGTGACCCCGGAGTACACCTCGCCGTTCCGCTTCACCGGCACGTTGACGAGCGTCACCGTCGACGTCTCGGGAGACCTGATCGACGACAGCGAGAGCGAGATGCGCATGGCGATGGCCCGCCAGTAGGGCGTCCGACCAGCGGCTGGCCCGAGCCCACGAGGTCACCCGCGCGATCCACCTCCGTCGTGGGACTGGACAGACCGCCGCAGATCCGTGTCGACGGCATCGCGTGCGCTGTCCCATGCCTCGGGCGAGGAGAGGAGAGGTGGAGCTCCCCTGACGGCGGTCCATCAAGGTCGCTCGGAATGCTCGGCGGGAACGGTGTGACGGTCAGCGCAGCCAGCGGTGCAGCGACTTGCGCCTGGCGGCCTTCCACGCGTCGTCGAAGTGGTGCTGGGACTGCTCGGCGCGGGCCTCCTCCAGGGCGTGCAGGCGGCCGTAGAGAAAGGCGGTCTCTGTCGAGGTCGTGCGCTCCGCGAGGTGGCGGAGCCGCTCCCGGGTGAGGACGGAGTCCTGGTGCTCCCCGAGTGCCTCTTGCACAGCCTCCATCGCCTGGGCGAATGCGGTCGCGTCCTTGCCGAAGACCCGGTCGACCGACTCACCTGCGTAGCGGGCGGCCTTGGCGGCCTTGCGGGCGTCGTGCAGCAGTTCCTCGCGCTCGGCGCCGTCCGGCTGGGCGGCTGCCTGGTTCACTAGGTCCCGCACGCCGGTGAAGCTGCGGGCGACCAGCCGCGGGAGCGCAGCAGCGGCGGTGGCGTCCGCTCGACCTGTGACTGGCGGCGTGCTGACGAGCTGGTCCAGGGACGCGACGAGCTGGTGGTAGCGCTCACCGTCCAGCTCGGCGAGGACGCGGTCGTGGGCACTGCGGTAGGCCTCCCCCAGCTCCTGGTCGGCGATCGCCGCGGCCGGGCCGAACCCCCTGTTCTCGGCCCGTACTGCTTTCGCGACCCGGTCGCGCATCACCTCGGCGTCGCGGGCAGCACCGAGCTCACCTGCCAGCCACTTCAGCTCGCCGCGCAGCGGCTTGACGACCTCCTTGGCGAACAGCGGTTGGAAGGTGGTCAACGCGCTGCGCAGCCGGCGGGTGGCCACCCGCATCTTGTGCACCGCGTCAGGCGCGTCCAACCGCACCGGCAGGTCCTGAGCGCGCACCTGGGCCACCTGCTCGCGCACATGGGCGAGGACGACGTCCCCGGCACGCGACGTCGCGGTGAGCTTCGTCGGCTTGCGCTTCCGACGTTGCGGTGGGCCGTCAAGGCGCAGCACGTGCGCCAGCTCGGAGGAGGCGCCGGCCGCTTGGAGGCCTCGCGCGTGCAGCCGGGTATCGACGTCGTCGAGCAGGTCGGCGTCCCCATCGACGAGCCCCACCTCGATCTCCCGCCACGACAGTTCCGCCCCGGCGGCCTGACCGCTGCCGTCCAGCGCCTGCAGCCGACGGGCGGTCACCCGGTCGTCAGCGAACTCGGCGAGCACCTGCCCACTGGTGTCCACCACCCGGCGCACGGTGCGCTCGGTGAGGACCTGGGCGACCGGCTGCAGCGGAGCGCCTCCGCTGTGCACCCAGACCATCCGCTGCAGCGCCGCCGGGACGGTGCGGGCGGCACGGCCGGGCGGGAGCCGCACCTCCGAGCGTGCACCGGAACCGGCCGGGATCTTCAGCTGCCACCCGGCGTCGGTCCCGCCGGTGCGCCGGCGCAGGACGAGACCGGCCGTGGCCAGCCGCAGGTCGGCGGTGTCGAAGTACGTCGCCGACAGCTTCTGCCTCTCGGCTCCCGCCTCGGTCAGCGGGGCAGCGCCGTCGGCTCCCGCCCGGTCCTCCCCCTCCCCGAGCACCAGGTCGAGCAGGGACGGCAGCTCGAAGGACTCGTCAGCGAGGTACTTCTTCTAACGTCCAGGTGAACAGCAAGCACCCAACACATGTACCGCACGAAGATGAACGACGGCCTCGTCATCCGACACCCGCCGCAGAGCTGCAGCTCGGTGTCGCGCCGGGCAGTTGGCCGGCCCACGAGACGCACCCGCTACATCGGGCGCGATCCCTGCTGTCTCCAGGGGTTCACCAGTGACGGCGGCTGCGTTGACCCGCGCTCCCTACCGTGACGGGAAGGCGTCAGCGAAGAGGGTGCAAGCCATGATCGAGCCGACAGCAGTTGCCATCGCCTACGTCGCAGGTCGACTGACCGGCCTCACCGTCGATCGTGCTGGTGAGCGGCCAGGTTGATTCGCCATACCTCACCGTCGTAGGTGATCACGTAGGCGTGTCGGTCGAGGAGCTCCATCGACGTCGGGCGGTCGAGTCCCGAGGCGATGACATCCAAGCCGCCCTCGCCGTCCGCGCGCAGCAGCTGACCGGTGTCAGGCAGGGCAGGTGACCCCTCCGGCTCGCCCTCGGGGAAGTCGCCCTGGGCGAGCGCGTACAGCGCGTGCCGGCCGACCTCGACGTCGACCAGCAAGCGCCCGCCCGAGGCGACGAGCTCGGGATCGGCCGACCTCACGCGGAACGCCAGCACCTGGCCGTCCTCCGGCCGGTGCGGGACGGGGCCGGCCAGGGAGGCGAGGACGGTGCCGTCCCGACGGTCGAGCCCGGTCGGGACGACGTTGCCGAACTGCAGCACCGTGCGGACCTCGCCATCCAAGCCGACCTGGAGCACACGGTTGAAGTGCGCGTCGGTGACGAGGAAGCCACCCCGGTACGGCTCCATCGCGTACGGCACACCGGTGGGCACGGAGAAGTCGATGTCCGGGGGCGGCGGGTTCTGCAACGACCACGCACCGATGTCGGCGACGACCTCGCAGGTGTCCTCGTCCTCGACGCGGAAGATGCCGGTGACGGCGCTGCCACCGACGTCCTCGCTGACGAGCGAGGTGAGGCCGTACATCGTCGAGCCGAGGAAGGCGACGTCCATGGCACCGCCGACATCTCCCACCAGCACCCGCGGGGGCAGGCACGAGGCGACGACCGTCGTTGCTCCGGTTCTCGGGTCGATCCGGGAGACCTCGCCCGAGACGGGTTCGGGCACGTACAGCGCCCCGTCGGGCCCCAGCGTGCTGCCCGAGCCGCCCGCGAGGCCGGTCACCAGGAGCTCGGGATCGTCGGCCCGCGGAGGCGGGACCGCCTGCACCGACGCCGGCGCCGCCAGCACGCCGAGCAGGGTGGCCAGCAGGAGCAGCGGCGTCCGTCGACCAGCTCGCATGGCGACCTCCCTGGCAGCGTGCGACAGGCGCCACACAGATTAGGAGGAGGCCGTCACGGCGGCGTCACCGCAGCGTCACGCGCCGGTGGAGCCGGTCCCCGACGGTGCCCAGGAGGAGGCCCAGGGGGGCAAGACAGCCAGCCCGCGGAAGGCCAGCTACCGGATCAGGGCACGGGACGCAGAGACCGCTGTGAGCGCCCTGCAGGATCGGGTCACCCGGATGCAGCAGCGGGACGTCGGCGCCCGCCCGGCCCGCAGGCCGTCGGGCACCGGCCGCGCGTGCAGCTCGCCGTCCACGACCGGTCCGAGCGGCAGCCCGCCGCCGACCGCCCGCATCACCGCGAGCAGGTCGTCGGCCGACGGCTCGTCCAGCGGCGGGAAGCCGCCGCCCTGAGCGGCCAGCAGTTGGTCCTCGGTCACGCTCGCGAAGCCGGCCAGGTCGGGCGACACGCCGGGTTCCGGGATGGTGGTGACCTCCATCAACGCCTGCCGCTGAGGCTTCGGCGCGTACGCCAGCGCGTCCCGGACCCCCGCCCAGGGACGGCGCGGCACCGGCGCCTGGGACCGCAGCTCCCCGACCGGCGGCTCGGCGTACGGGATGCCGAGGAACACCGCCGAGCCCTCCCGCCAGGCACCCCGGACGGCGCGTCGACTGGTATCGACGACCACGTGCTCGCCGGTCGGCGTGGGCCGCATCGGGTGTCTCCTCGGGTCAGCGGACGGCGTCACGGGGCTGCGACGCCGCTGGCGGCGGCCCGTGCGGAGACCAACTGGGCGCGCACCTCGTCGATCGTGTCCAGGACCGCGATCGTGTCCCGGAGCGGGCGGTCGGGGTGCTCCAGGAGACCGTCGGCGATGGCCTCGCCGACCGCGCGGAACATCGGCACGTACCCGTTGCCCTCCAGGGGCAGGGTGACGCGCTCGGGGCGGTCGAACGGCGGGGTCAGCACGGTGTAGGACCCGGTGGCGAAGAACGGCGCGTCGAGCGTGATCGACCCGCTCGTCCCGCCGATGTCGGCGCCCGCACCGACGAAGCCCTGGATGCTGGTCAGCAGGGAGGCGAACCGGCCGTCGCCGAAGCGCAGGAACGCCGACGCCGTGAGGTCGACGCCGTCCGCGCGCGCCTCTCCCGTCGCCTCGACCGCCGTCGGGACACCGAGCAGCAGGTGCGCCAACGTCAGCGGGTAGACGCCCATGTCCAGCAGGGCTCCTCCACCGTCGGACCGCCAGTGGGCGGTACCGGGCGGCGGCGGGAAGCCGAAGCTCCCCCGGACGGTGCGCACCTCCCCGATCGTGCCGTCGGCGACCTCCTGGAGCACTCGTCGCACGGCCGGGTTGAAGCGCATCCACATGGCCTCCATCAAGAAGCGGCCCTGCTCGGCGGCGAGGGCGACCAGCGACCGTGCCTCGTCGGCGGTGCTGGTGAAGGCATTCTCGACGAGAACGTGCTTGCCGGCCAGCAGTGCGCGGCGGGCGAGGTCGGCATGGGTGCCGATCGGGGTGCAGAGGTACACGACGTCGACGTCGTCGGCGGCGAACAGCGCGTCGTGGTCGCCGTACCAGCGCGGGACCTCGTGCGCGGCTGCGAACTCGGCCGCGGTCCGCTCGTCCCGCGATGCGACCGCCACGAGGTCGACGTCCGCGGCCAGGTGCAGGTCGCCGGCGGTGGCCCGACTGATCCCGCCGGTGCCGACCATCCCCCAGCGCGTCCGGCGGCTCATCGGGCACTGACCCCGGCGCCGGACGGACCGGCCAGCTGCTGAACGGCACGCGCCCGGTGCTCGCGGTCCGGGAACTGCAGGGATGGCACGGGGGTCTCCTCAGCGTCGGGCGTGCAACTGCAACGTGGCGAACAGGTCCTCGACCATCAGCCGGCAGTCGAGGTGGGTGTAGACGCGCATCGGCCGCGCGCCCGGCACGGCCTGGTACTGGCCGGCCCCGGTGATGGCCGGGGTGTCCCGGAGGACGTACCGGCTGGAGGAGGCGTCGGGCTCGAACCCCGACTGGAGCGCGGTGAGCAGCACCAGCGGGCTGTCCCCGAGGGCGTAGGTCTGCCCCAGGTCGAACCCGTGCCGGGCGGCCGTCGTCCGCACCCCGTCGAGCGCGGCGAACAGCCGGGCGCCCAGCGGCCCCTGCCCGGCCATCCGCAGCTGCAGCTCGGCGAAGGACACCAGGGTCTGCCGGTAGGCGTCGCGCGGCACTTGCCAGACCGGGACGGCGGAGTCGCCGAACACCACCGACGCGGCGAGGACGTCGATCAGCAGGTTGTACTCGATCGGCATCGCGCCCGGTGGCGGCGAGGCCAGGCCCGGGTGCTCGGGGCCGCCGATCCAGACCAGGGTGAGCCGCTCAGCGATCCGCGGTTCGATCAGCCAGGCGCTGGCCAATTCGGTCAGGCCGGCGCCGGCGCAGACGTAGAGCGGGGTGTCGACGTCGTCGCGCATCGCCTCGGCGACCAGCGCCTCGGCCGCCGCGGACCGGATCGGGGTGCGACGGTCGGTGAGCCCGACGTTGGAGCCGGCCAGCACCGGGACGTCGTCCCGGCCGGCCAGCCCCAGCACCTCGCGGGCCAGTGCTGCGGCATTGTCGGCGGTGGCGTCCGAGGAGTCGAACGGGTCACCGGGGCGCAGGTGCGAGCCGATGACCAGCCGCAGGTCCACCGACGGTGAGAGCGCGTGGTGGGCCAGCTGGACGAGGCCGTCGGGGTCCCCGCCGAGGTCGTTGTCGACGACGACGCGGATGCGCGGTCGGCCCACCGGTCAGATCTCGACCGTGAACAGCGACTGGGCGTAGCGGCGGACCTCGGCGGCCATGTCGACCGAGCTGCGGTCGTACAGCCACTGGACCTGCAGTCCGTCCATCAGGGCGACCAGCGTGCGGGCGGCGCCGGCATGGTCGACCCCGGCGCGGAGCTCGCCGGCCGCGTCGGCCTGCTGGAGTGCCTCGCGCACGTAGCCGATCACCCAGGTGTAGCGCCGGCGGAAGTAGTCGTGGACGGGGTGCTCGGGCGAGGTCGCCTCGGCTGACAACGTCGCGTAGAGCTCGACGAGCTCGGGGGTCTCCCGCTGGTTGTACTCGACCAGGTCGGCCAGCGCCCGGATGCTCAGCACTCCGGCGGTCTGGTCGCCGAAGAGCGCCTGGGCCTGCTCGTCGCGCCACTCGAGCACCGCCTCGATCAGGTGCGTCTTGCTCGGGAAGTGGTGCAGCACGCCGGCCTGGCTGAGCCCGGCCCGCTCGGCGACGTCGCGCAGCGACCCCTTGTGGAAGCCCGCGCTGGAGAAGACCTCGACCGCCGCCGTGAGGATCTCGACCCGCCTGGCAGCGGTCTTCGCGTACTCGCCGCGAGGCCTGGGTGTGATCGCCGTCATGCCCGGAAGGTAACGCTGAAACCGTCTGAAAACAAACCTAGTGCTCGGTAGGTTTTCCGGCTACGTTGTGCGCCACGTCACCCCACTCGGGGGTGCGCACCCCCCCGGAGGTACGACCGTGCTCGGTAAGAGAAGGGCTGTTGGCATCGCGGCCCTGGCCCTGGCCACCTCGCTGGTGATGTCTGCCTGTGGCGGCGCAGACAGCGGGGGCAGCAGTGGTGGCGGGGGCAGCAGCGACGCCCTGACGCTCGGCGTGATCGTGCCGCCCACCTCCTTCGCCGCGGCCAACGCCGCCTGGGCGAACGAGTCCCCCTACGTCCAGGCGGTCTACGACAGCCTGCTCCGCGAGTCCCCCGACGCCGAGGTGGAGCCGTGGCTGGCCACGGAGTGGTCCTACGACGACTCGAAGACCGTGCTGACCATGACCCTGCGCGACGACGTGACCTTCACCGACGGCACGGAGTTCGACGCCGACGTGGCCGCGCAGAACATCCTGCGGTTCAAGAACGGCACCTCACCGAACGCCTCGTACCTGGCCAACGTCTCCGATGCGACCGCCGTCGACCCCACCCACTTGCAGATCACGCTGTCCCAGCCCGACCCGGCCCTGCTGAACTACCTCGCCCAGAACGCCGGCGCGCAGGAGAGCCCCGCGGCCTTCGGCACCCCCGACGAGCAGACCACCCCGATCGGCTCCGGCCCCTACGTGCTCGACACGGACGCCACGGTCGTCGGCTCCACGTACGTCTTCACCAAGAACCCGGACTACTGGGCGCCGGATGAGCAGCACTTCGACGAACTGACGATCAACGTCTACGACAACATCCAGACGCAGGTCAACGCAGTCCAGGGCGGCCAGGTCGACGGCGTCAACCTGATCGACAACTCGGCGAACGACCAGGTCGAGTCAACCGGTTACCAGCTGGTCACCCACGAGCTCGACTGGGCCGGGCTGATCCTCTTCGACCGTGCCGGCCAGCTGGCCCCCGAACTCGGCAGCGTGCAGGTCCGTCAGGCCATCGCCCACGCAGTCGACCGCGACGCCGTCCTCAAGGCGGCCAACAACGGCCTCGGCACGGTCACCGGTCAGGTGTTCGGTGAGGGCAACCCGGCCTTCGACGAGTCGCTGGACGACACCTACGACTACGACCCCGCCGCAGCGAAGCAGCTGCTGGCCGAGGCCGGGTACCCCGACGGCTTCACGCTGCAGATGCCGCAGGTGCAGATCGGCACCACCGTCGTGTACGACCTGCTCAAGCAGTACCTCGCGGACGTCGGCATCACCGTCGAGTACACCCCGCTGCCGCTGAGCCAGGCCATCCCGGACCTGCTGAGCGCCAAGTACCCGGCGTCCTTCTTCGTCCTCCAGCAGGACCCGACCGCCTGGCAGGTCGCGCAGTTCTCGATCGCCCAGGGCGCCACGTTCAACGTCTTCCACCAGCCCGACACGACCGTCGCCGGCCTGTTGCAGACGATCCAGACCGGCTCACAGGCCGACTCCGACGCGGCGGCACAGCAGCTCAACCAGTACGTGGTCGACCAGGCCTGGTTTGTGCCCTTCTACCGCAACCAGGGCACGTTCGCGGCGTCGAGCGACCTCGAGGTCACGCACCAGAGCGACAACGCCTACCCGTACCTGCAGAACATCCAGCCGAAGTCCTGAACACCGCGGGTGGGCCGCCGTCGTCCCGGCGGCGGCCCAGCCGGTCCATGACCGACCCTCCAGAGTCGAAGGGATCCCCGTGCTCCGATTCGTGCTGCGACGACTGGCCGCCGGTGCCGTCCTGATCGTCGTCATCTCCGTGGCCACCTTCTTCCTCCTCTACGCCGCCGGCGGTGACATCGCCCGCACGATCCTCGGGCAGACCGCCTCGCAGGAGACCGTCGACCTGAAGGCGCAGCAGCTCGGCCTGGACCGGCCGCTGCTCACCCAGTTCGGCGACTGGCTCTCCCACGCCGTCCGCGGCGACCTCGGGACGTCGTGGTTCACCGGCCAGCCGGTCGTCGACGCCATCACCAGCCGGGCGGCGGTCACCCTGTCCTTGGTCATCGGCGCCACCCTGGTCAGCGCGGTGGTCGCCGTGCTGCTCGGCGTCCTGGCGGCCAAGCGCGGCGGCTGGGTCGACCGGCTGGTGCAGCTGGTCTCGGTCGTCGGCATCGCGATCCCGGGCTTCCTCGTCGCGATCGGGCTGGTCCTGGTGTTCGCGATCAACCTGGGGTGGTTCAAGCCGACCGGCTACACGCAGTTCGCCGACTCCCCCGGCGGCTGGCTGGCGGCCATCACGCTGCCGGTCATCGCACTCTCGATCGGGGCCATCGCCGGGGTGGCCCAGCAGGTCCGCGGCTCGATGCTCGACGCGCAGCGGCAGGACTGGGTGCGCACCCTGCGCAGCCGTGGTCTGTCGGAGTCCCGGGTCATCTACGAGCACGTCCTCCGCAACGCCGCCGGCCCGGCACTGTCGGTGCTGGCGATCCAGTTCATCGCGCTGATCGGCGGAGCCATCTTCGTCGAGCAGATCTTCGCCATCCCCGGCTTGGGCCAGATCGCCGTCGGCGCCACCAACCAGGGGGACATCCCGCTGGTCATGGGCCTGGTGATCACCGTGACCGTGCTCGTCGTCATCGTCAACCTCGTCGTCGACCTGCTGCAGGGTTGGCTGAACCCGAAGGTGCGCACCGCATGACCGCCACACTCCCTCCCGCTCAGGTCGTACCGGTCGCGACCCTCGAGCGGGCTGCCCGGGTCTCGCTGTCCCGCCGGCTGCTGCACAACCCCACCGGCGTCCTGGCACTGACCTGGCTGGTGCTCGTCGTGCTCGCGGCGGTGCTGGCCCCGCTGCTGGCGCCGCACGACCCGAACACCGCCTCGGCCAACGACGTGCTCGCCACCCCCGGCGGGTCGTTCCCGCTCGGCGCGGACGCCTCCGGCCACGACATCCTGTCCCGGCTGCTCTACGCCTCGCGGCTGAGCCTGGCCGGTGCCGCCACCACCGTGGTCGTCGCCGCGGTGCTGGGCATCAGCGCCGGGTTGATCGCCGGTTATTACGGCCGGGTGTTCGAGTCGGTCGCCTCCTGGTCGGCCAGCCTGATCATGTCGCTGAACGCCATCGTGGTGCTGCTGGCCGCCCGGACGGTCACCGGGCCCTCGGTCTTCACCGCGATGGCCATCTTCGGCGTGCTGATCGCCCCGGCGTTCTACCGGGTCGTCTCCGCGGCCGTGTCGGGCGTGCGGCACGAGCTCTACGTCGACGCGGCCCGGGTGTCCGGGCTCTCCGACGGACGCATCATCGCCAAGCACGTCCTCACCGTGGTCCGCGCCCCGGCGATCATCCTGGCCGCCGGGATCGCCGGCATCGCCATCGCCATCCAGGCCGGGCTGGACTTCCTCGGCCTCGGCGACCCCAGCCGGCCCACCTGGGGCGGCATGCTCAACGCCGCCTTCTCGGTCATCTTCCGCGCGCCGCTGCAGCTGCTGTGGCCGAGCCTGGCGATCGGCCTCACCTGTGTCGCCCTGGTCCTGCTCGGCAACGCGCTCCGGGACGAGCTCGAGCGCAGCGCAGCGCCCAAGGTCAGCCGGCGGGCCCGCCGCAACCCGGCCGCCGTCTCGGTGACCGGCGAGCCGGTCGTCGTGCACGAGGAGCCGGCCGGTCCCCGCGGCGAGGTGCTGCTGGACGTGCGGGGGCTGTCCGTCGGCTACGACCAGCCCGACGGCACGGTCACGACCGTCGTCCGCGACGTGTCCCTGACCGTGCGGCGCGGGGAGGTGCACGGCCTGATCGGCGAGTCAGGCTCGGGCAAGACCCAGACCGCCTGGTCGATCCTGCGGCTGCTCCCGGCCGGTGGCCGGATCGTCGGCGGCGTCATCGAGTTCGAGGGCGCGGACCTGGCCTCCGCCTCGGCGAAGGAGATGACCGCGCTTCGCGGGGCGAGGATCGCCTACGTCCCGCAGGAGCCGATGAGCAACCTCGACCCGGCGTTCACCATCGGCCACCAGCTCACCGAGCCGCTGCGGCTCAAGCTGGGGATCAGCAGGGCGGAGGCGAGGGAGCGGGCTCTGGGCCTGCTGGAACGAGTCGGCATCCCCGACCCGCGACGCACCTACGCCGCCTACCCGCACCAGATCTCCGGCGGCATGGCCCAGCGGGTGCTCATCGCCGGTGCGGTGTCCTGCAACCCCGACCTGCTCATCGCCGACGAGCCCACCACCGCCCTCGACGTCACGGTGCAGGCCGAGGTGCTCGACCTGCTCCGCGACCTGCAGTCGGAGTTCGACATGGGCGTCCTGCTGGTCACCCACAACTTCGGCGTGGTGGCCGACCTCTGCGACCGGGTGTCGGTCATGCGCGACGGGCGGATCGTCGAGACCGGACCGGCCCGATCCCTCTTCGCCGGCTCCCGGCACGGGTACACCCGCGCACTGTTCGAGGCCGTCCTCGAGGACGGCGAGCCCCGCGGCCCCCTCACCCCCGCCGCCGCCCCTCAGGGAGCCCCGTCATGACCGGACCGCTGCTGGACATCTCCGACCTGGTGGTCGAGTACCCGGTCAAGGGCCGCCGGGCGGCTCCCTTCCGGGTGCTGGACGGGGTCTCCCTGGACATCCGCCCGGGCGAGTGCGTCGGGCTGGTGGGTGAGTCGGGATCCGGCAAGACCACGATGGGTCGGGCCGTGCTCGGTCTGGCGCCGGTGAGCAGCGGCAGCATCCGCTACGACGGCCGGGACATCAGCCGGCTGTCCCGGGCCGATCGCCGGGCGCTGTCCAGCGACATCCAGGTGGTCTTCCAGGACCCCTACACGTCGCTGAACCCAGCCCTGACGATCGAGCAGATCCTCGTCGAGCCGCTCACCGTGCAGAAGATCGAGCGCGCCGAGGCGACCCGCCGGGTGCGCCAGCTCCTCGACCAGGTGCACCTGCCCGCCGACGCCGGCAGCCGGCTGCCCCGGGAGTTCTCCGGCGGGCAGCGGCAGCGGATCGCGATCGCCCGGGCGCTCGCGCTGGAGCCCCGGCTGATCGTCTGCGACGAGCCGGTCTCGGCCCTGGACCTGTCCACCCAGGCCCGCGTGCTGGCGCTGTTCAAGGAGATCCAGGAGCGCACCGGGGTCGCCTACCTGTTCGTGTCCCACGACCTCGCCGTCGTCCGGCACCTGTCCCACCGGGTCGCGGTGCTGTACCGCGGCGAGATCGTCGAGTGGGGCGACGGTGACCAGGTCACCAGCCGCCCGCAGCACCCCTACACGCAGAAGCTGCTGCTGGCCGCCCCCGTCCCCGACCCGGTCCAGCAGGAGCAGCGCCGCGCCGAGCGCCGCCGCCTCGCCGCTGCATGAACCCCGCCTCCTCGACGCGAACGGACACCATGACCGACACCACGGCCCGCACCGACAGCCGCCTGACCGACGCCCTGGCCGCCCTCTCACTGGAGCAGAAGGTCCAGCTGCTCACCGGCCGGGACTTCTGGAACACCTGGCCGATCGAGGAGATCGGGCTGCGCCGGATCCTGGTCTCCGACGGCCCCTCCGGCGTGCGCGGCGAGGTCTGGGACGAGCGCGACCCCTCGCTGAACCTGCCCTCGGCCACCGCGCTGGCGTCGGCCTGGGACCCCGATATCGCCCGCCGGTACGGCGCGGCCGCCGCCGTCGAGGCCCGCCGCAAGGGCGTGGACGTCGTCCTCGGCCCGACCATCAACCTGCACCGCTCGCCGCTGGGCGGCCGGCACTTCGAGGCCTTCAGCGAGGACCCGGTGCTCACCGCCGAGCTCGCCGCCGCCTACGTCACCGGCGTGCAGGACAACGGCGTCGGTGCCACCCCCAAGCACTACGTGGCCAACGACTTCGAGACCGACCGCTTCACCGTCGACGTCCGCGCCGACGAGCGCACCCTGCGCGAGCTGTACCTGCTGGCGTTCGAGAAGGCGGTCACCGAGGCCCGCGCGTGGCTGGTGATGAGCGCCTACAACGGCATCAACGGGGCCACCGCCACCGAGAACGACCTGCTGGAGACCCCGCTGAACAGCGAGTGGGGCTTCGACGGCGTCGTCGTCAGCGACTGGACCGCCGTCCGCAGCCTGGAGTCCGCGAGATCCTCACAGGACCTGGTGATGCCCGGCCCGGTCGGCCCGTGGGGCGACGCGCTGGTCGAGGCGGTGCGCACCGGGGCGATCGACGAGTCGGTCGTCGACCGCAAGGTGCTGCGCATCCTCACCCTCGCCCAGCGGGTCGGCGCGCTGGAGGGCTCGCCGGCCATCGACCCGGTCTGGGTCGAGGACGGCGTGGCCCTGGCCCGCGAGGCCGCGGTCGAGGGCACCGTGCTGCTGGAGAACCGGGACGAGCTGCCCTGGGACGCCACATCGCTGCGGAAGGTCGCCGTCATCGGCAACAACGCCGCCGCGGCCCGCACCCAGGGCGGCGGGAGCGCCACCGTGCTGCCGGAGTACACCGTCTCCCCGCTCGACGGCGTCCGCGCGGCCCTCCCGGACGCCGAGGTCAGCTACTCCCTGGGCGCCGTGGTGCAGGACGGCCTGGTCGAGCTGCCGTTGGCCGAGCTGACCAACCCGGTCACCGGCGGGCCCGGGCTGCGCGCCCGCTTCCTCACGGCCGACGGTGCCGAACTGTTCGGTGAGGACCGCCGCAAGAGCGTGCTGGTCTACTTCGGCGGCGACGCCCCGATCGCCGCGGCAGCCACCTACGAGCTGACCGCGCGCTGGACCCCGACCGAGTCGCAGACCGTCCGGCTGGGTTTCGCCCTCATCGGCGCCGCGCAGCTGTACGTCGACGGCGAGCTGCTCGTCGAGTCCGATCTCCAGCCCAGCGGCACCGACCTGGGTGCGGCGTTCATGAACCCGCTGACCGCCTCCGCCGAGGTCGAGCTGGTCGCCGGCAAGCCGGTCGACGTCCGCCTGGTGCACGACCTGAGCGCCAAGGAGGGCTTCGCCGCCCACGCGCTGTTCCTGCAGCTGGGCACCGAGCCGGCCGAGGTCGACGAGGACGCGCTGATCGCCGAGGCGGCCGAGGCAGCCGAGGCAGCCGACGTCGTTCTGGTCGTGGTCGGCACCAACTCGATCGTCGAGTCCGAGGGCTACGACCGGGAGTCGCTGAGCTTGCCCGGCCGGCAGGACGACCTGGTCCGCGCCGTCGTGGCGGCCAACCCGCGCACCGTCGTCCTGGTCAACGCCGGCGCGCCGGTGCTGCTGCCGTGGCGGGACGACGTGGCCGCGCTGCTGCTGGGCTGGTTCGGCGGCCAGGAGTTCGGCAACGCCGTCGCCGACGTCCTGCTGGGCGTCGCCGAGCCGGGCGGCCGGCTGCCCACCACCTGGCCGGCCGCGGAGGCGGACGTCCCGGTGCTGTCCTGCACCCCGGTCGACGGGGTCGTGGAGTACACCGAGGGCATCCACATCGGTTACCGCGCGTGGCTGCGGTCCGGCGCCACCCCGGCCTACTGGTTCGGCAGCGGCCAGGGCTACACCTGTGTCGAGCTCACCGGCGTCGAGGCGCCGTCCCGGGCCCGGCCCGGGGAGATCGTGACGGTCAGCGTCGAGGTGGCCAACCGCGGCGAGCGCGACGGCAAGCAGGTCGTGCAGGTCTATGCGGAGAAGCCCGACTCGACGGTCGACCGCCCCGTGCGCTGGCTGGTCGGCTCCGCTCCGGTGCGCGTGCCGGCCGGGCAGACCGCTCAGGTCGAGGTCGCCGTGCCCACCCGGTACCTCGCCCACTGGGCCGGCGGCTGGCAGTACGAGCCGGGCGTCTACCGGCTGCGGGTCGGGACCACCGCCGTCGAGCTGCCGCTGGAGACGACGCTGGAGGTCTCAGCGTGAGCCGCGGCCCGAACCCGCTGGTCCCCGGGTTCAACCCCGACCCCAGCATCGTGCTGGCCGACGACGCGTACTACCTGGTCACCTCGACGTTCGAGTACCTGCCGGGCATCCCGGTGTACCGCAGCACCGACCTGGCCGAGTGGACCCAGATCGGCAACGTGGCCACCCGCCCCGAGCAGCTGCTCATCGGCGACGTGCCCACCGGGCTCGGGGTGTGGGCGCCGACCATCCGGTACCGCGAGGGCACCTTCTACGTCATCGTCACCGTCCCGATGAGCCCCAAGGGCTGCGTGGTCTACACGGCCACCGACCCGGCCGGCCCGTGGGACGACGGCACGACCATCGAGGGCGTCAGCGGCATCGACCCGGACCTGACCTGGGACGACGAGGGCGCCGCCTACGTCACCTTCTCCGGCATCAACTTCGACGGCGGCGGACACCTGGGGGTCCAGCAGGTGCGCGCGGACCTCACGGCCGGCAAGGCGTTGGAGGAGCCACGCTCGCTGTGGTCGGGCACCGGGCTGAAGTTCCCCGAGGCGCCGCACCTGTACCACCGCGGCGACTGGTGGTACCTGCTGATCGCCGAGGGCGGCACCGAGCGCGGGCACTCGGTGAGCGTGGCCCGCGGCCGCTCGCCGGAGGGCCCGTTCGAGGGGCACCCGGCCAATCCGGTGCTCAGCGCCCGCAGCACCCCGCGGCCGATCCAGAACACCGGGCACGCCGACCTGGTGGACACCCCCGACGGTGGGTCGGCGCTGGTGCTGCTCGGCATGCGGCCGCTGGGCGCGACGGTGGCGTTCTCCCCACTGGGCCGGGAGACCTTCGTGACCGACGTCGCCTGGGTCGACGACTGGCCGCAGCCCGAGCCGGTGGAGCTCGCCCCGCGAGCGGGCACCTCCACCGAGGAGTTCGACTTCGCCGCCGGCGATCTCAGCGACCCCGGCTGGCTCGCCGTCCGCACCCTGCCCACCGAGGTGGCCACGACGGACGGCGGCCGGCTGGTGCTGACCGGCGACGGCCGCACGATGGCCGACCGGCACCCGCGGTTCGTCGGCCGCCGGCAGCGGCACCACATCTCCACCGTCGCCGTCCGGCTCGACGTGACCGCCGGCACCGGCGGGCTCGCGTCCCGGTACGACGAGCACTCCTGGTACGGCCTGGAGGCGCACACCGACGGCGGCAGCACGACCGTCACCGCCCGGGCCCGGGTCTCCGGCCTGGCCCAGGACTGGACCGCGACGCTGCCCGCCGGCGAGGTCGAGCTGCGGATCGAGACCCGGCTGCCGGCCGGCGGCTTCTCCCCCGAGGCCATGGGCGGGGACCGGATCCGGCTCGTCGCCGCGGCCGGCGGCGAGGACGTCGAGGTGACCGAACTCGACGGGCGGTTCTGGAGCGCCGAGGTCTGCGCCTCCTTCACCGGTCGCGTGGTCGGGCCGTACGCCGTCGACGGCACCGTGGCCGTCGCCGGCTACCGCTACACCGGCTCGGAGAGCAGCGAGCAGCACCGCCCCGGCGAGGTCACCCCGCACTGAGCAGGTCCCCCGCCCCACCCCCACGACCCGAGGAGCTCGACCCCCGCATGCGCCGGACCCCGTTCACCGCCGGTTGGCAGACCCGGCCGAAGGCCAGCCCCTTCGCCGAGCTGACCGGCGGCGCCCCGCCGTGGGAGCCGGTCACGCTCCCGCACGACGCCACCCTGGGCCGCGAGCGGGGTCCGGAGCACGGCGCCGCCTCGGGCTTCACCCCGGGCGGCACCTACGAGTACCGGACGACGCTGGCGGCCCCGGCGGAGTGGCGGGACCGGACGGTGCTGCTGGACCTCGAGGGCGTGTACCGCTCGGCGCAGGTGTACGTGAACGGCGCACTGGCCGGGCAGCAGGCCGCGGGCTACACCGGCTTCACCGTCGCCCTCGACGACCACCTGCGACCCGGCGAGGACAACGAGATCCGGGTCGAGTGCCGCAGCCACGCCGACTCCCGCTGGTACGCCGGGGCCGGCATCCACCGGCCGGTGCACCTGGTCGTCGGCCCGCTGCTGCACATCGCGCTGGACGGCGTCCGGGTGACGACCCCCGACGTCGACCGGGACCTCGCGCTGGTCGAGGTGGCGACGACCGTGGAGCACGAGGGGCGCGGGCTGCGCACGGTCACCGTGGTCACCGAGCTGCGCGACGCGGCCGGCACCGTGGTGGGGTCCGACCGGGTGCCGGTGACCGTCCGGCCGGGCGAGCCCGCGGTCGTGCGGCAGCGGATCCCGGTGCGCGAGCCCGCCTTGTGGGGGCCGGGCTCCCCCACCCTCCACACCGCCGCGGTCACGCTCGCCGACGGCGACGAGGTGCTCGACGAGGACACCGTCTCCTTCGGCATCCGCACGGTCACCGTCGACCCGCACCGCGGGCTGCGCATCAACGGCGAGCCGGTGCTGCTGCGCGGCGCCTGCGTGCACTCGGACAACGGCGTGCTCGGCGCCGCGGCGATCGACCGCGCCGACGAGCGCCGGGTCGAGCTGCTGCAGGCCGCCGGGTTCAACGCGCTGCGCAGCGCGCACAACCCGATGAGCCGGGCGGTGCTCGAGGCCTGCGACCGGCTCGGCGTGCTGGTGATGGACGAGCTGTCCGACGTCTGGACCGAGGGCAAGACCGACTTCGACTCCGCCCTCACGTTCCCCGACTGGTGGGAACGCGACCTGGCGGCGCTCGTGCGCAAGGACGTGAACCACCCCAGCGTGGTCATGTACTCGATCGGCAACGAGATCCCCGAGGTCGGCAGACCCTCCGGCGCGCTGTGGTCCCGGCGGTTGGCCGAGCGGGTGCGGCAGCTGGACCCGACCCGGCTGGTGACCAACGGGGTCAACGGCACGCTGAGCACGCCGTTCGACCCCGCGACGATGGCCCTGCCGTCGCCGGACGAGGTCGGCATCAACACGATGCTGGCCACGATGGGCGAGATGATGACGTCCATCGCGGCGTCGGAGACGGTCGGCAACGCCACCGCCGAGACCTTCGGCGTCCTCGACGTCGCCGGCATGAACTACATGGACTCCCGCTACGCGGCCGACCGCGAGCGGTACCCGAACCGGGTCATCGTCGGCAGCGAGACCTTCCCGGCGCAGATCGACCGGCTCTGGCGGCAGGTGCAGGACCTCCCGCACGTGATCGGCGACTTCACCTGGACCGGCTGGGACTACCTCGGCGAGGCCGGCATCGGGCGGGTGTCCGACGCCGAGGACCCCGCCGCCGCGCAGCTCGCCGCGCCCTGGCCGTGGCTGGCCGCGTGGTGCGGCGACATCGACCTCACCGGGCAGCGACGTCCTGCCTCCTACTACCGGGAGATCGTCTTCGGCCTGCGCCGCGACCCCTACCTCGCCGTCGAGCGGCCCGAGCGGCACGGCCGCGAGCAGGTGCTCACCCCGTGGTCGTGGACCGACACGGTCGGCAGCTGGAGCTGGACCGGCGCCGAGGGGCGACCGGTGACCGTCGAGGTCTACAGCGACGCCGACGAGGTGGAGCTGCTGCAGGACGGCCGGTCGCTGGGCACCGCCCCGGCCGGTGAGGAGCACCGGTACCGGGCCACGTTCGAGGTCACGTTCACGCCCGGCGAGCTGACCGCGGTCGCCCGAACCGGTGGCGAGGAGACCGGCCGCAGCACGCTGCGGTCGACGACCGGCCCGGTGCAGCTCACGGTCGTCGCCGACCGGACGGCGATCCGCGCCGACGACACCGACCTGGCCCACGTCGACCTGGCCCTCACCGACGCCGCGGGCACCGTCGTCCTCGGCGCCGACCGCCAGGTCACCGTCGCCGTCGACGGGCCGGCCGTGCTGCAGGGCCTGGGCAGCGCGGCGCCGGCGACCGAGGAGTCCTACCTCGACGAGGTGCACACCACCTTCGACGGCCACGCGCTGGCCGTCGTCCGGCCCACCGGGGCCGGTCCGATCACCGTGACCGCGACCGCTCCCGGGTGCGCCCCGGTGACCGTCCGACTGGAGGCCCGATGAGCACGCGACGGACAGCCGTCACCCCCGAGGGGATCCGCTTCCGCGACCTGGACGGCGACGGGGTGATGGCCCCCTACGAGGACGCGCGGCTGTCGGCCGAGGAGCGGGCGGCCGACCTGCTGCCCCGGCTGTCGCTGGAGGAGAAGGCCGGGCTGCTGTTCCACACCATCCTCGGCGTGGGCGAGCCGGGTGAGCACGACGTGCCGGCCGGGTTCAGTCCGCACACCACCCGCGAGCTGGTGGGCGAGCGGCTGGTCAACCACCTCAACCTGCACACGCTGCCCTCGCCGCGGGAGACGGCGCGCTGGGTCAACGCGGTGCAGGAGCTGGCCGAGCAGACCCCGCACGGGATCCCGGTCACCTTCTCCTCCGACCCGCGGCACTCCTTCACCGAGAACAGCGGCATCTCGTTCGCCGCCGGCTCGCTGTCCCAGTGGCCCGAGAGCCTGGGACTGGCCGCGATCGGTGACCCCGAGCGGGTGCGGGAGTTCGCCGACGTGGTGCGGCGCGAGTACCTGGCGCTGGGGCTGCGGGCCGCGCTGCACCCGCAGGTCGACCTGGCCACCGAGCCCCGGTGGGGCCGGCAGGCACAGACCTTCGGGCAGGACGCCGCAACGGCCTCGGCGTTCGTCACCGCGTTCCTGCAGGGCATGCAGGGCGAGCGGCTCGGGCCGGACAGCGTGGCCTGCACGACCAAGCACTTCCCCGGCGGCGGTCCCCAGCGCGACGGCGAGGACCCGCACTTCCCCTACGGCCGCGAGCAGGTCTACCCCGGCGGGCGGTTCGACGAGCACCTCGAGCCGTTCCGCGCCGCCATCGCCGCCGGGACCAGCGCGATGATGCCGTACTACGGCCTGCCGGTCGGGTTGGAGCTGGACGGGCAGCCGGTCGAGGAGGTCGCATTCAGCTTCAACCGGCGGATCATCACCGGGCTGCTGCGCGACGAGCTCGGCTACGACGGCGTCGTGCTCACCGACTGGGGCCTGGTCACCGACGCCGAGGTCTTCGGCAAACCGTTCCCGGCCCGCGCGTGGGGCGTGGAGCACCTGTCCCCGCTGGAGCGGACCGCCTTGATCCTGGACGCCGGCGCCGACCAGTTCGGTGGCGAGACCCGCACCGACCTGGTGCTCGAGCTGGTGGCCAATGGTCGGGTCGAGGAGAAGCGGATCGACGAGGCGGTGCGCCGCCTGCTGCTGGTCAAGTTCTCCCTCGGCCTCTTCGACGACCCCTACGTCGACGAGGACGCGGCCGAGCGGGTGGTCGGAGCCGCGGAGTTCCGCGCCGCCGGGCACCGCGCCCAGGCCGAGGCGGTCACCGTGCTCGCCGGCACCGGCCTCCTGCCGATCGCCCCCGGCCGGCGGCTCTACGTCGAGGGGGTCGACCCCGCGGTCGCCGCCGGCTACGGCGAGGTCGTCGACGACCCGGCCGACGCCGACCTCGCGCTCGTCCGGCTGCAGGCCCCGTTCGAGCCGCGCGACGAGTACTTCCTCGAGGCGATGTTCCACCAGGGCTCCCTGGACTTCCCCGTCGAGGTGGTCGACCGGGTCACCGCGCTCGCCGCCCGGCTGCCCGTCGTCCTCGACGTCACCCTCGACCGGGCCGCCGTCCTCACCCCGTTCGACGGCACGGTGGCCGCGCTCACGGTCAGCTTCGGCTCCTCCGACGCCGCGCTGCTCGACGCGCTGACCGGCCGCATCCCCCCGCGGGGGCGGCTGCCGTTCGAGCTGCCCCGCTCCATGGACGCCGTGCGGGCCAGCCGGCCCGACGTCCCCTCCGACACCGCTGACCCGCTGTACCCGTACGGGTACGGCCTCGAGATCCCGGAGACCCCCCAGCCGTGAGCGACCCCACCGTCACCGTCGTCCGGCTGCGCACCGACGACGACTCCGGCCTGACCGCCACGGCGAACGCCACGCCACGGCTGTCCTGGTCGCTCGCCGCCGACCGCTCAGGTGTGCTGCAGCGCGGCTACGAGGTGCAGGTCGCCCCCGATCCCGGGTTCGCCGACCCGGTGTCGAGCGGTGAGGTCGACTCCGACGTCGTCGTCGACCACGACTGGCCGGCCGCGCCGCTGACCAGCCGGCAGGTCGCGTACTGGCGGGTCCGGGTGCGCACTGACCAGGGGTGGACGGCGTGGGGCGAGCCCGCCTGCGTGGAGGCCGCGCTGCTCGAGGACGCCGACTGGACCGCCCGGCCGGTCTTCCTGGCCGGCGACCGCGGCCGGGACGGCGTCGGGCCGGCCCCGCTGCTGCGCCGGGAGTTCGAGCTGCCCGCCGAGCCGGTCTCCGCCCGGCTGTACCTGACCGCGCTCGGCGTGCACCGCACCACGCTCAACGGCCGGCCGGTCGGCGACGAGCTGTTGGAGCCGGGGTGGACCAGCTACCGGGACCGGCTGCTGTACGCCACCCACGACGTCACCGCCCTGCTGCGGGCCGGGCGCAACGTGCTGGCCGGCTCGGTCGGCGACGGCTGGTTCCGCGGCAACCTGGGCTGGGACCGGCTGCGCGACTTCTACGGCGACGCCTCGGCGCTGCTGGCCCAGCTGGAAGTGCGCTGCGCGGACGGCAGCACGGTCACCGTCAGCACCGACGAGCACTGGCGCGGCGGGTACGGGGCCGTGCGAGCGGCCGACCTCTACGACGGCTGCGACATCGACCTGCGCGAGGAGCCGGTCGGCTGGGCCGAGGCCGGCTTCGACGATGCCGGCTGGGAACCGGTGGGCACCCTGCCGCTGCCGGCCGGGCTCAGCCAGCGGGCGCTGCCGCCGGTGCGCGTGCTGCAGGAGATCGAGCCGCAGGTCAGCGAGCTGTCCGACGGCACGCTGGCGGTGGACGCCGGGCAGAACGTGACCGGCTGGCTGCGGCTGCGGGTCACCGGCCCGAGCGGCGCCCGGGTGACCGTGCGGCACGCCGAGGTGCTCGACGAGAAGGGCCGGCTGGTCACCACGCTGCTGCGCTCGGCCCGCGCCACCGACACCGTCGTGCTGGCCGGCGGCACCGCCGACCTGGAGCCGGAGTTCACCTTCCACGGCTTCCGGTACGCCGAGGTGGAGGTCCCGCCAGGGGTCACGGTGGACGCGGTCCGGGTGGCCGTCGTCGCCAGCGACCTGCGTCGGACGGGGCAGTTCAGCTGCTCGAACCCGCGGGTCGACCAGCTGTTCTCGAACGTCATCTGGTCGCAGCGGGACAACTTCCTGTCCATCCCGACCGACTGCCCGCAGCGCGACGAACGGCTGGGCTGGACCGGCGACATCATGGCGTTCGCGCCCACCGCGGCGGCCAACTTCGACAGCCGCGCCTTCCTGGACAGCTGGCTCACCGACGTCGGCATCGAGCAGCTGCCCAGCGGCGGCGTGCCGATGGTGGTGCCCAACTGCCTGACCGGGGAGTTCCCCAGCCCGCTGCCCCAGGCCGACGGAGCGGCGGGCTGGGCCGACGCGGTCACCGTCGTGCCGGCCGCCCTGTTCCGGGCGCACGGTTCCCGCGACCTGCTGCGCCGGCACGTCGGGAGCATGCAGCGCTGGGTCGACTACGTCGCCGGCCTGCTGGCCGAGGACGGCACCTGGAGCGGCTACCTGCAGCTGGGTGACTGGCTGGACCCCAACGCCCCGCCGGAGCGGCCCTTCGAGGCGGTCACCGACCGGGACTACGTCGCGACCGTCTTCGTGGCGCACAGCGCGCGGCTGCTCGCCGCCACCTGCCGGGAGCTCGGCCGCGGTCCTGACGCCGACCGGTACGCCGCCCTCGGCGACCGGGTGGCGCAGGCAGCCTGGGCGAAGTGGGCCGATCTCGCGCCCACCACGCAGACCGGCTGCGCGCTGGCGATCGTGTTCGGCAGCGCGCCCGATGCCGAACTGCCCGCGCTCGGCGACGCGCTCGCGGGCCTGGTCCGGGCGTCCGGCGGACGGATCGGCACCGGCTTCCTGGGCACCCCGTTCGTCCTGCCCGCACTCACCGCCACCGGACACCTCGCCGAGGCCTACCAGCTGCTGCTCAACGAGGAGTGCCCCGGCTGGCTGTACCAGATCCGGCACGGCGCGACGACGATGTGGGAGCGCTGGGACGGCATCCTGGCCGATGGCTCGGTGCACCCCGGACAGATGGCCGACGGCTCGACGATGTCCTCGTTCAACCACTACGCCTACGGCGCCGTCGCGTCCTGGCTCTACGAGTCCGTCGCCGGCCTCTCCCCCGCCGCGCCCGGCTACCGCGAGGTGCTCGTCGCCCCCCAGCCCGGCGGCGGGCTCACCCGCGCCGCCGCCTCGATCGAGACGGAGTACGGGCCGGCGTCGGTGGGCTGGTCGACCGACGGGGCGACGCTCACCGTCGACGTCACGCTCCCGCCGGGCACGACCGGCCGGTTCGCCGTCCCGGCCGGCTGGTCACCGCAGCAACCCGTCGCCCTTCTCGGGTCGGGACAGCACACCCTCCTGCTCACCGGGGCGGGCGCATGACCCGCCCTGAGGGCGTCGACGACTCAGCGAACGAGAGGACCATGCACGTGACGAAGGACGTCGAGCAGAGTCGGACCTGGAGGTACGGCGAGTTCCCGTGGCTGCCCGCGGAGCTGGTCCGCGGGGCGCGGTGCCGGGTCATCGCCGACAACGACTTCGCCGGTGACCCGGACGACCTGTGGCAGCTCGCGCACCACCTGCTGTCGCCGTCGGTGGACGTCCGCGCCGTGGTCAGCTCACGACTGAACGCCTTCCCCGGGTTCCCCTACGCCGACGACACCGTGGGGCACGGCTGCAGCAAGATCGACGAGCTGCTGACGGTGATGGGGATGCACGCCGACGACGAACTGGTGGTGCGCGGCTCCGAGACCGCGCTGACCAGCGACACCGAGCCGATCGACTCACCCGCCGCGCGAGCCATCGTCGCCGAGGCCATGCGGGACGTCCAGACGCCCCTGTACGTCGCCTGCGGCGGGGGGCTCACCGAGATCGCCAGCGCCTACCTGCTCGAGCCGCGCATCGCCGACCGGCTGACGCTCGTGTGGATCGGCGGCCCGGAGTACCCGGGGCACGCCGAGCCGCCCGCGGGGACGGTGGAGCCGGAGTACAACCTCGGGATCGACCCGGTCGCCGCTGCCGTGGTGTTCAACCAGTCCCCCTTGCGGATCTGGCAGGTGCCCCGCAACGCCTACCGGCAGTGCCTGGTGGCCGACAGCGAACTGCACAGCCGGGTCGCGGGTCTCGGTGACTTCGGCGCCCACCTGTGGGGCGAACTGCAGGCCGCCCGCCGGGAGCTTGCCTTCCTCGGCGTCGACCGGGCCGAGACCTACGGCATGGGCGACTCCCCGCTGGTCCTGCTGACCGCACTGCAGTCCGGCTTCGACCCCGACCCCGCCTCCAGCGACCACGTCGTCGTCCCGGCGCCCACCTTCGACGACCGGGCCGGGATGCACGTGCGGGACGACGGCCGGCCCATCCGCGTCTACACGCGGATCGACACCCGGCTGATGTTCGAGGACATGTTCGCCAAGTTCACCGCCTTCGCGCGCTGGCGTCAGGCCGCGGGCGCTGCCGGATGAGCCCCGTCCCGGGCCCCTCGGGTCGGCTGAGTGGGAAGACAGCACTGGTCACCGGCGCGGCGGCCGGCATCGGCCGGGCCGTCGCTGACCGGTTCGTCGCCGAGGGCGCCCGGGTGGCCTACGCCGACCGGGACGCCGCCGGAGCACGGACCGCGGCCACGGCGGCGACCGCCCGTCCGGTGGCGATGGACGTCACCGACGAGCAGAGCGTCGCAGCCGGCTTCGCTGCGCTCGCCGCCGACGGCTGGGTGCCCGACGTCGTGGTGGTCAACGCCGGCGTCCAGCTGTTCGGCGAGGATGCTGCGGTCGCGGACCTCGACCTGGACGTCTGGCGCCGAACCCACGACGTCAACCTCACCGGGGCGTTCCTTACCCTCAAGTACGCCGTCCGCGGCATGCTCACGATCGGCGGCGGCTCGATCGTGCTGTCCGGCAGCCCCACCGGCGTGCGCGGGGAGGGCTCGGACTTCACCGCCTACGCGTCGTCCAAGGCCGGCATGCACGGCCTGGGCCGCACGGTCGCCGCCGCCTACGCGAACCGGGGCATCCGGGTGAACACGGTGATCCCGCCCTACACCGAGACCGGGCTGGTCAGCACCATCACACAGGACCCGGCGGCCCGGGCGGCGATCGTGAGCCGCATCCCGATGGGGCGGGCCGGCACCACGGCCGACCTCGAGGGTGTCTACGTCTTCCTGGCGAGTGACGACTCGGCGTTCGCCACCGGTGCCGCCGTCGCGGTCGACGGCGGCATGACCACCCTCTGACTCAGCTGCACGGCGGCACGACGAGCACGACGCTCGAGATCCCCGGTGGCAGCGGCCGTTCCGGTACCGACGAGCGAAGGGGCGCCGCCCGGTCGGACGACGCCCCTCTGACCTGCTCTGTCGGGCTGACAGGATTTGAACCTGCGACCCCTTGACCCCCAGTCGTCGGCCAGGCATTCGGGGCAGTTCGCCGAAGTCCATTTCCGCAGGTTAGCTGCTCGGCTGGTCTGCGGCGGACTACGGCGGCCGGGGGCGGCCGGACTCAAATGGTGGTCAAAATGGTGGTCAAACGAGCCCGGGGTACTGACCGTTGCGCGAGCCGGTCGATTACGCCGAAAGCTGCTGACGCGGCACCACGAGCCGGATTCGTCGTCGTACCGGGTTCCTGGGCCGGTTGCCGTACGGCTGATCATCGGCCCGCCCGGGGCACCGCCTGCGCTCCAGCGCCGTGCCCCAGGATGGTGGTGCTATCCGGCCGGATGGGCCGTGTCAGCGAGCTCGTGGGCGATGGCGGCGGCGGTCTCCCCCAGCGCGGCTGCCCAGATCGGTACGCGGTCCCGCGAGCACCGGGCCGTGGGCGCGGCCACCGAGAGCGCAGCCCCGGCGGTCCCGTCAGCAGCGGGGATGGCGACTCCCACGGCCGTGAGTCCGGCCTCGGTCGCCTGGTCGTTGACCGCGAAGCCCCGGCGGCGGATGGTCCGGAGGTCACGCTCCAACGCGGCTGACTCATCCTCCTCGAGCGGGGCGAGGACCGCCGCCAGCTCGTCCGGCTCCAGCATGGCCAGCAACGCCTTGCCACCCGAGGCCAGGTGGGCCGGCAGCGCCCGACCCGTGCGGTCACCGACGCGCAGCACCCGGTCGCACTCCACCGTGGCGACGAACCGGACGTCGTGTCCTGCCAGGACCAGCACGTTGGCCGTCTCGCCGAGGGCGTCGACGAGGCGCCGCAGGTGCGGGAGGGCGATCTCGCGGAGGGCGGCGACCGACGACTGCTGCACCGCGCCGCGACGCAGGACCGGGCCGGGGCCGTACCGGCGGTCCGGCAGCTGCTCGGCGAAGTCCCGGTACACCAGAGTGCCCAGCAACCGATGCGCGGTCGAGACGGAGATGCCGACCCGGGCGGCCGCGTCGGTCACCCGCATCGGCCCTTCCTGCTGGAGCAGAGTGGCCAGCAGCAACGCCGAGTCGACGGAGCCGACCGCATAGGTCGGTCTGTTCTTCACAGCGGAAAAGCCTATCCCTCTGCGCGGGACGAAGGGACGCTCGGGAGGACCGCCCAGCGCCACGCCAGGGAGAGAAGGCGAACGTGCAGTTCTACCTCAACGGCTACCGACCCGGGGACCCGCTCGTCGAGCCGCCACACCCGTCCGTGGCGGACCGGCCCGAGGGCGTACCGGACGAGGTCGACGTGCTGATCGCCGGGTGCGGGCCGGCGGGACTCGTGCTGGCCGCGCAGCTGGCCGCGTTCCCCGACATCACCACCCTGGTCATCGACCGCCGCGAGGGTCCCCTCCAGATCGGCCAGGCCGACGGCGTCGCCTGCCGCACCGTGGAGATCTTCGAGGCGTTCGGGCTGGCCGACCAGCTCGTGGCCGAGGGCTACTGGGTGAACGAGGTGTCCTTCTGGCGGCCGGACCCGGAGGCGCCTGCGCACATCATCCGGACCGGCCGGATCGACGACGTCGAGGACGGGTTGTCCGAATTCCCGCACGTCATCGTCAACCAGGCCCGGATGCTGGCCTACCTCCGTGAGTCGATGGCGCGCTCGGCCAGCAGATCGGTGCCGGCCTACGGGCTGCACGCCAGCGGGCTCACCGTCGATGCCGAGCGCGACTCCGAGCACCCGGTCACCGTCACCCTGCAGCACCTGGCCGGCGGCCAGGAGACCGGCCGGACCTCCACCGTCCGGGCGAAGTACGTCGTCGGCTGCGACGGCTCCCGCAGCAGCATCCGGACCGCGATCGGCCGCGAGCTGGTCGGTGACCCGATGAACCAGACCTGGGGCGTCATGGACGTCCTGGCCGTCACCGACTTCCCCGACATCCGGCTCAAGAGCGCCATCCTCTCGGCCAACCAGGGGAACCTGCTGATCATCCCGCGCGAGGGCGGGTACCTCGTGCGGCTCTACATCGAGCTGGACCAGGTCAGCGACCGGGAGATGCTGGACGACCGCAGCGTGACCCCCGAGAAGCTGACCGCCGTGGCCAACCGGGTTCTCCACCCGTACCGCATCGACGTGGAGGACGTCGGCTGGTGGTCGGTCTACGAGATCGGCCAGCGGCTGTGCGACAGGTTCGACGACGTACCGGCGGACGAGGTCGACACGCGCCTGCCCCGGGTGTTCATCGCCGGCGACGCCTGCCACACGCACAGCGCCAAGGCCGGCCAGGGCATGAACGTCTCCATGGCCGACGCCTGGAACCTCGGCTGGAAGCTGGCGTCCGTGCTGCGGGGCACCGCGCGGCCGGAGCTGCTGCGCACCTACTCCGCCGAACGCCAGGCGGTCGCCCAGGAGCTCATCGACTTCGACCGGGAGTTCGCGCGGATGTTCAGCGCGCCGCCGAAGGAGTCCGCTCGAGCCCAGGGGGACGGCGTCGACCCCGCCGAGTTCCAGCGGTACTTCGCCGCGCAGGGGCGTTACACCGCCGGGGTGGCGACCCGGTACACGCCGTCGATGATCACGGCCGAGCCGACGCACCAGCACCTCGCGGCGGGCTTCCCGGTCGGGATGCGCTTCCACTCCGCCCCGGTGGTCCGGCTGGCCGACGCCAAGCCCGTCCAGCTCGGCCACGCCGCCCGGGCGGACGGCGCCTGGCGGCTCTACGTCCTCGCCGACCGCACCGATCCGGCGAGTGCGGACTCCAGGGCCCGCCGGCTGTGCGACTTCCTGGCGTCGGAGAAGTCCCCGATCGCGCGGCACACGCCGGCCGGCGCCGACCCCGACTCGGTCATCGACGTCCGAGCGGTCTTCCAGCAGGGCCACCGCGACCTGGCCGTCGACACGCTGCCCCCGGTGCTGCTGCCCAGGAAGGGCAGGTTCGGGCTGATCGACCACGAGAAGGTCTTCTGCCCCGACCCGAAGGCGGACGACGTGTTCGACCTGCGCGGGGTCGACCGGGACGCCGGCTGCCTGCTCGTCGTCCGCCCGGACCAGCACGTCGCCTCGGTGCTGCCCCTGGACGCGCACCAGGCACTGGCCGACTTCCTGTCCGGGGTCCTGGTCGACGTCCGGTAGTCCCGCATCAGGCGTGGCGGCTCAGCGCCCGGACGGTCCGGCCTTCGGGACCGCCCGCACGTGGGCGCGTGGTGTGCGCCACCCGACGGAGGCCATCCGCACGGATCTGCCTGGACGGACGGTCTCCCGCCCGACGAGCACCAGCTCAGCGGACGGCGAGCTCCATCAGGTCCGCGCCGACGACGAGCCGGCCGGAGTACCCCTGCCGCGCCCGCTGCCACCGACTCGTCGGGTTGTCCCCGGGCACGAGGTGCGTGAGCACCAGGTTCTTCGCCCCGGCCTTCTCCGCCACGTCCCGGCCGACCTGCTCGATCGTGGTGTGCGACTCCAGCAGGTGGTTGCCCAGGGGCCCGCCCACCTCCGGGGGCAGCGTGGCGACGAGGCGGGCGACCCACCCGGGGTCGATGACCTCGTGGACCAGGTAGTCGGTGTCCCGGGCGAGGTCGATGAGGTTCTCGCTGACGGCCGTGTCCCCGGACACGGTGACCGAGCCGTCGGGGGTGTCGAACCGGAACCCGAACGCCGGTGCGGCTGCGTGGTGGTCGACCAGCGTGGCGGTGACGGTGACCTCGTCGTCGGTCCACACCGGGATCGGCGCCTGCAGACGCGGTGGTATGCCGAGCGGGTCCGGCGCCCAGATGCCGCTCAGGTCGATGTCCTGGACGGCGAACGTGCTCTGCGGACCGGCGAAGTTGCTGTCCCGGGCCCGGTCGTTGAAGTCGGCGGCCCAGGCCCGGGTCAGGTGCTCGGTCATGCCGGTGATGCCCGGCGTGGGGTCCTGCGGTGCGAACACCGGCGGTGCCGGCCGGTTGGGCGGGAACACCCGCGGCAGGGTGCCCCGGGCACCGGGCCCGAAGACCTGGATGGGCGGCCCCGTGCGGCCCATGGTGTTGATCGGCCCGGTCGCATAGGTCGCCGGCCAGTCCATCAGGTGGTCGCTGTGCAGGTGGGTGAAGAAGATGCCCCGCACGTTGCTGAGGGTCGAGGCGACCCCGGCCGGCCCGGACAGGCTGCTCTGCCGCAGCCGCTGCAGCGAGCTGAGACCGAGGTCCACCACGTAGACCCGGTCCCGGTAGGCGATCGCGGTGGAGATGCCGGCGCGCTCGGCTCCCAGGATGCCCGGGCCCCCGGCGGTACCGAGCAGGACGAGCCGGGTCCGTTTCGGGCGGCTGCCTCCGGAGGCGCCCGGCCCGCCGGCCGAGGCCGGCGCGGCGCCCGCGGCGAGCAGTCCGCCGGCCGCTGCGGTCACCCCCAGGACCTGGAGGAACTGCCGCCGGTTGGCCGCAGGGATCGAGGGATCCGCAGCCACCCCGCTGATGACGTCGCACATCGTCGTGCCTCCGTTCGCTGGTTGGTGTGCACTGTGGCCTTCTGCTTTACCCGGTGTCAAGTAGACTGTCTCGCCGTACGACAGGCATAGCAGGGGATCCGGCCGTCACGTGGGCGGGCGGACCCGCGTCCTGGCCGACATCCAGGACGGCCTGGACCAGGCCGACCGCTTCGACCGGGACACCCGGCACGCCCGCGGCATCCTCGCGTTCGCGCAGCTCGACCATGAGGCCCGCACTGGGCGCAGGGCCGGTCCCGGGCCGAGCTCGACGCGATGATCGATGTCCTCGCCGACAGCTGGTGGTACCTGCTGCCCGAAAGCGGGGCGCCCCAGCGCTGAGCGCGGGCTCCCGCCGGCGCTACCAGCGGTCCGGCACGAGGCGCAGGAAGGCGACCAGCGCGACCGGCAACAGGACCGGACGCAGGGCAGCCGGGTCGGTCCGGGGAGCCCATCCCCCCTCGACCGGCCGCACCGAGGGCTGCGCGATGTGCGCCTCGACGATCGGACAGGTCACCGGGCCCGGTGGGAGCAACCGGAACCGGCCGACCGCCTCCTCGCGGGTGGCGTGTACCCGCACTCGCGCGGCGCCGACCCGCCCGGGTCCCGGCGCGGGAGGCCGATCGGGGTGTCGATCAGCGCGAGGCCCCGGACGCCGGGCTGCAGGGTCGTCGCGACGAGGCAGGCGACGCTGCCCGTGCTCGAGCCGACGAGGGCCGGCGTGTCCACGTCCGCCGCCGCGGCGACAGCCAGGACGTCGCGGGCCCACACCTCGAAGCCGTACACCGCCCGCCAGTCGCTCTCGCCGTGCCGGGAGAGGTCGACGCGCCGTCCCGGACGACGGACCGCCGCTCGCCGGGCACGGCCAGCGCGGCAGAGACCCGGTCGGTCACGCCTCAGGCACCGTCGGAGAGCAACCGCCACCAACTGTCGGTGAGGACGTCGATCATGCGGTCGAGGTCCGCCCGCTCGCGGTCCTGCGCCCAGTTCCGGGCCACGTGGTCCAGCTGGGCGAACGCCAGCACGCCACGCATGTGGCGGGTGGCCGGGGCGAAGCGGCCGGCTTGGTCCAGCCCGGCCTCGATGTCGCTGGCGACCTCCTCGATCCACTGGTCCACCAGCCCCCGCAGCTCGGGGTCGACGGCCGCCGCCTCGAAGGCGGCGACGGTGTACGGGCGGATGGTGTCCCACTGCTTCGATCGTTCCAGCAGCCACGCCCCGATGGCCTCCCGGGACCCGTCGCGCACCGCCGCGACCAGGTCGTTGGCGGTGGACCCGTGACCGGGTGAGCTGATCCGCTCCAAGAGCTGGTTGAGCTCGGCGATGAGCTCCCTCATCAGGTCGCTGCGCGACGGGAAGTAGGCGTAGAAGGTCACCCGCGTCGTCCCGGCCGTCGCGGCGATGTCGTCGACGGTCGTCGCGGCATAGCCCTTCGACTCGAACAGCTCCAGGGCCGTCGACAACAGCAGCCGACGCGTCATCTCCTTCTGCGCTGCGCGCAGACCAGCCATCTCAGCGCCCCGTCCGGGCCGGTCGCCGCATCATGTCGACCAGCCTAGGACAGCCCCGCCAGCTCGACGGCTCCATGGCAGACTTTTCTTGACACGTTGTAAGATTCGGTGACATAGTGCACAGAGAAACCGTGACCGTGACCACAGCAGGGTCGCGTGCTCAGCGCCCGGTCGAGCGACCGGCGCAGTCGACTCTCGAAGGAGAGAGCCATGGCAACCAGCTCAGCGGCACGACCCGAGGCACCGGGCGCCCCGGCAACGGCGCGACCCGCCCGCGTGGCCGGCACCCTGGCGGCCGCCTGCGTCGCCGTCTTCGTCGCACAGGTCGCCAACGCCATCCCGGCGTCGCTCAACGGCCTGTTCCAGACCGAGCTGCAGACCACCGGGTCGCAACTGACCTGGATCACCGCGGCGTTCATGATCGCGGTGGTGGTCTTCGAGCTGACCTTCGGCGTGCTCGGAGACCTCTTCGGCCGCCGCCGGCTGCAGGCGGCCGGTGGTCTGGTCCTGGTGATCGGCTCGATCGTCTCCGCCAGCGCCCCGGCGGTCCAGGTGCTCTGGGTGGGTGCCGCGCTGAGCGGCCTCGGCGCCGGCGCCCTGTTCCCCGCCTCGCTGGCGCTCATCGCCGCGGTGACCCACGACCCGCAGGCCCGGGCCCGCGGCATCGCGCTGTGGGCGGGCTTTCTCTCCGCCGGTGCCGCGATCTCCCCGCTGCTCGGTGGGGTGCTGGCCGGGCAGACGTCGTGGCGCTGGTCCTTCGCGGTGGTCGCGGTCCTGGCCGTGGTCACGATCGTCGCGACGCTGCTGCTGTCGGTGGAGTCGACCGCTCCCGAGGGCCGCGGTCTGGACCTCCCGGGTCAGGTCACCTTCGCGATCGGGCTCATCGCCGTGCTCTACGGGCTGGTGCAGGGCGCGGAGGACGGGTGGACCGAGCCGCACATCCTGACAGCCCTCGTCGTGGGGGTGGTCTTCCTCGCCGCGTTCGTCGTCGCCGAGCAGCGCGCGGCCACTCCCCTGCTGCACCTGGAGCTCTTCCGCAACCGGGCGTTCTCGGTCGCCTCGATCGTCACCGTGGTCGGCATGTTCGCCTTCCTGGGCTCCTGCTTCTCCTTCAGCATCTGGCTGGGCGCCGTGCAGCACCAGTCCCCCGCCCGGGTCGGCATCCCGCTGCTGCTCATCCAGGCCCCGGCCTTCGTGCTGATCCCCGTCGTGTCCCGGCTGCTGTCCCGGGTCAGCGCCCGGTGGCTGCTCACCGCCGGCTTCGCGTTGATGGCCATCGGCGCCTGGCTCGCCTCCCGGCTCGACGTCACCGACATGAGCCTGGTCCCGATGGTGGCGCCCACATTGCTCATCGGCGTCGGCTTCGCGCTGTCGGTCAGCTCGTTCACCGCGGTGGCGATCAACACCGTGCCGCTGCACCTGGCCGGCATGGCCAGCGCGGCCACCAACCTGCTGCGCGACCTGGGCTTCGCGCTGGGGCCGATCATCGTCGGCGCGGTCGCGCTCAGCACGGCCGGTGACAAGCTCGGCGCCGCCCTGGCGGCGGCGGACCTGCCTGCCGATCAGGCCGGCCCGGCCAACGGCGTCTTCCAGGCCGGTGGGGCGCTCGCCGTCAACGGCCTGCCGCCGAACCTCCCGGGCGCAGCGGCACACCCGCTCGCCCTTGATGCGCTGGGCAGCGGCTTCTCCACGGCGTTCGTCGTCTGCGCCGTCGCCGCGCTGGCCGCCGCCGTCCTGACGCTGGTCGGCCTGTCCGGCGTTCGCCGCGACGGGCAGCAGCCCACGACCGAGGCGCTGCACGACCCGCTCCACCCGGAGCTCCCCGGCGAGCTGAAGGACGCCGCGCGGCCCTGAGTCCCGGCCGGGTCGGCTCGCCACGGCGGGCCGACCCGGCGATGTCCCCGCACACCCACGTCGCGATCTCGAGGTGCCTCATGTCCGTTCCGTCTTCCGATGTCGATCTGTTCGCCGACGAGGTCCTCCTCGACCCCTACCCGACCTACGCAGAGCTCCGCGAGCTCGGCGCCGTGGTCCACCTGTCGGCGAACGACGTCTACGCGCTGACCCGCTACGACGTCATCCGCGGCGCGCTCGGCGACCCGGAGACCTTCTCGTCGAGGACGATCGGCTTCAACCCGATGGTCAACGAGGCCCTGCAGGGCACCTCGCTGGCCTCGGACCCGCCGGTGCACGCACAGCTCCGCGCGACGCTGACCGAGAACCTGTCCCCGCGGGCGCTGCGCGGCCTGAAGGTGCAGATCGACGCCAAGGCCGCCGCCCTCGTCGGGGACCTGGTGGGGCGGGGTTCCTTCGAGGCCATCGACGCCCTGGCCCGGGCCTTCCCGCTCGAGGTCGTCGCCGACCTGATCGGTTTCACCGGCCAGGTGCGCGAGAACATGCTGCGCTGGGGCCAGGCCGCGATGCAGGTCCTCGGCCCGCTGAACCAGCGGACCGCGGAGAACTTCCCGATCGCCGGTGAGCTGTACGGCTGGTGCTCCAGCGTCACGGCCGAGGAGCTCGCGCCGGGCTCGGTCGGCCGCGGCATCTTCGACGCCGAGGCCCGCGGCGACATCCCGCCGGGCTCGGCGGGCAACATCATCCACCAGTACCTCGGCGCCGGGGTCGACACGACGATCGCAGCGATCGGCAACACCGTCGCCCTCTTCGCGGCGAACCCCGACCAGTTCGACCTGGTGCGCAAGGACCCCTCGCTCGTGCCGGCGGCCTTCGCCGAGGTGCTCCGCTTCTGGGTGCCCATCCATGCCTGGGGGCGGCACGTCACCCGGGACGTGGAGATCGAGGGGACGGTCATCCCGGCCGGGTCGCAGGTCGCGATCCTCTTCGGCGCCGGCAACCGCGACCACCGCCACTACGAGAACCCCGACGCCTTCCTGGTCGAGCGCAACCCGGTCGACCACCTGTCCTTCGGGTACGGCCCGCACGGTTGCGCCGGCCAGGGCCTGGCGCGCCTCGAGGCGCACGCGGTCATCGCGTCCCTGGCGACCCGCGTCCAGCGCCTGGTGGTCGGCGAGGCGGTGCGCGTGCCGAGCAACACCACCCGCAGCATCGAGGAGCTCCCCGTCCTGGAGGTGGTGCCGGCATGAGGATCGTCGCGGACACCGTCCGGTGCGAGGGCCACGGCCTGTGCGCCGACACCGCACCGGAGGTCTACGACCTCGACGACGAGGCCCTCGTGGTGCTGCTGCACGATCCCGTGCCCGCCGAGCTCGAGCGGAAGGCCGAGGCGGGTGCGCGGGTGTGCCCGGTCGCCGCGTTGCGGGTGGAGGCGTGAGCCGGCGCGACGTGGTCGTCGTCGGCGGGTCCATCGCGGCGTTGACCGCGGTGGAGGTGCTCCGGATGGAGGACTTCGACGGTCGGATCACCGTGCTCAGCGAGGAGGACGTGCCGCCCTACACCCGGGTGCCGCTGTCCAAGGGCGTGCTCGCCGGCACGGAGTCGATCGACGACATCGTGCTCGCTCCGCTGGCCGACGACGTCGACCTGCGGCTGCGCACGGCGGCGACGGCGCTGGACCTGGACACGAAGACCGTGCACACCCCCTCCGGGCCGGTGCACTACGACGGCCTGGTCATCGCCACCGGCGGGCGCGCCCGCCGGCTGGGCACCCCCGACCAGCAGGAGCGCGTGCTGCGCACGCACGGCGACTGCGCCCGGCTCCGGGACGCCCTGGCCGCGGCCTCCTCCGTCCTGGTCGTGGGCGGGGGGTTCCTCGGCATGGAGGTCGCCTCCACCGCCCGCGCGCTGGGCAAGGAGGTCACCGTCGTCGACCTGGCCCTGCCGCTGGACCGGCTGCTCGGCACGGTCGTGGGCGGGTACGTGCGCTCGGTGGCCACGCAGGCCGGCGTCCGGATCGTCGTCACCGACGGCGGCGTCCGGCTGCAGGGTGCCCCGACGCCCACCGGGGTGCAGCTGGTCGACGGCACCCGGCTGGAGGCCGACCTGGTCGTCTCCGCGGTCGGGGACGTCCCCAACGTCGAGTGGCTGGCCGGCTCGGGTGTCGCGGTGCGCGGCGGGCTGGTCGTCGACCACCGCTGCCGGGTCGCGCCCGACGTCGTCGCGGCCGGTGACGTCACCGTGACCTCGGTGGGTGACGGTCAGCTGACCCGCTCCCCGCAGTGGACCAACGCCGTCGAGCAGGCCCGCACCGCGGTGCAGGCGCTGCTGCACGGCGACGCGGCCGCGCCCTACCGGCCCTCCCGGTACTGCTGGACCGAGCAATTCGGTCTCGACGTCAAAATGGTCGGCGAGCCCGACGCGCAGGGCGGGCCCGCCGTGCTCGACGGGGCGCTCGACTCCGGCTCGGCGCTGCTGGCCTGGCCGGACGCCGGCACCCCGCGCACCGTCATCGCGGTCAACCACCGCACTCCCCCGGCGAAGCTCAAGCGCCTCCTCCGGCCTGCTCAAGGAGCCCTGTTGTGCTGAAGGACCCCACTGCCCCCCACCACTCGCAAGCTCGCCGCGGGACCCTGCAGCAGGGCCGAGTGAACACCGTCCTGGGTCCCGTCCCCGCAGCCGACCTCGGCGTCGTCGCCGTCCACGAGTCCCTGCTCTCCGTGGTCCCCGGGGCCGAGCACGCCTACGACATCACCATCGACCGCGCCGAGGTCTTCGAGACCCTCGCCGGCAAGCTGACCGCCTTCCGGGCGGCCGGCGGCGGCACGGTCGTGGACAGCACGGGCATGTTCCACGGCCGCGACGTCCGGCTGTACCAGGCGCTGTCCCGGTCGACCGGCGTGCACGTCGTCGCCTCGACCGGCATGGGTCCGGAGGAGGACCTGGGCGGCTACTTCCTCACCCCGCAGACCAACCCGCCGACCCCCTGGCCGGCGGAGCGGTTCGCCGACCTGTTCGCCCGCGAGGTCACCGAGGGCATGGTCGTCCCGCGGGTGGAGCGCCGCGGCAGCGCTGGCATCGTGGCCACCACCGCCACCCGGGCGGGCGCCACCCCCACCGACCAGAGCCTCGTCCGCGGTGCCGCCCGCGCCGCGCTGGCCACCGGCCTCCCGGTCTCGCTGCGCCACGGCGCGGACGCGCTGGCCGACCTGCAGCTCGTCCTCGACGAGGGCCTGCCCGCCGACCGCGTGGTCGTCGGCGGCCTCGACCGGGCCGAGGCCGTCGCCGCCGGCTGGCCCGCGGCCGTGGCCGAGCGGGGCGCCTACGTCGCTATCGACCACGTCGGGCTCGACGACGACGCCGACGTCGTCCGGGACGCCGACCGCGTCGCCCTGGTGACCCAGCTGGTCGAGGCCGGCGCGGCCGACCGGGTCCTGCTCTCGTCCAACGCCATCGGCCAGGCGTTCGGCCAGCCGGGCTACGACCTTCCCTTCGGCCACGTGCTCACGTCCTTCGTCCCGCTCCTGAGGTCGCACGGGGTCCACGACGAGGACGTCCAACGCTTCCTGGTCGGCAACCCCCGCGACCTGCTCGCGGTGCGCTGAACCGAGACGCCGAGCCAGGAACCAGGAGAGGAAACACCATGTCCCGCGTCAACACAGTCCTGGGCCCGATCGCGCCCGAGGAGCTCGGCCTCGTCGCCGTCCACGAGCACATCGGCTACGGCATGCCCGGCTCGGAGCTGGACACCCAGTGGTGGAAGAGCCCCGAGCAGCGCTACGCCGAAACCGTCCCGAAGCTGCGGGCCTTCGCCGAGCACAGCGCGGCCTACGGCGGCGCCACCTTCGTCGACGCCACCGGCATCTGCAACGGCCGCGACGTCGACTACTACAAGTCGCTGTCGGCCAAGACCGGGGTGCACATCGTCGCGGCCACCGGTTTCGTGGGCGGTGACACCGCGCTGCGCTTCTTCGCCGACGCCAGCGTCGACTACCTCATGCGGCAGTTCCTGCACGAGATCACCGTCGGCATCGGCGACACCGGGAGCAGGGCCGGGATCATCAAGGTCGGCGTCAGCCGGGGCTTCAAGATGAAGGAGCTGGACCTGCGCATCTACCGCGCCGCGGCCCGCGCCGCGCTGCTGTCGGGGGTGCCGATCTTCACCCACCTGGCGGTGGACGTGGAGCCCGCCCTCGCGGTCTTCGCCGAGGAGGGCCTGCCGCTGGACCGGGTGCTGTTCGGGCACGCCGATGACGGCGTCAGCCAGGGCAAGGTGAACCAGACGGCGATCCTCGACGGCGGCGGGCGGATCGGTTTCGACACGTTCGGCTACGACCTGGAGCTGCCCGACCCGCCGTTCTGGGGCCGGCACCGCGCCGAGCGCCTCGAGCACTTCCTGGGCCTGGTCCGGGGTGGTTACCTCGACCAGGTGCTCGCCTCCGCCGACGCCAACTGCAGCCCGCTGGGCTGGCCCGGCGTCAAGGGCCACACCGTCAACTACATCTTCGAGCAGCTCATCCCCGACCTGCGGGCCGAGGGCGTCGACGAGGCCACGATCTCCCGGATCTTCGTCACCAACCCCGCCGACTTCCTGACCCTCCAGCACTGAGCGAGAGAAGGACGACCATGGACATCAAGGACCTGACGATCGCCGTCGTCGGAGCGGGCTACGGCGGCGCCGCGGTCGCCAAGGGGCTGAGCCTGCTCGGCGCCGACGTCGCCGTGTACGAGCAGGCCGGCCAGATCAAGGAGGTCGGCGCCGGCATCGGCCTGCGCCCCTCCACCATGGACCGGTTCCGCCAGTGGGGCGTCTTCGACGCGATCGACGCGGTCAGCTCGGCGAGTGACTACTTCGAGATCCTCACCGCTGACGGGCACCCGATCGCCAAGGACTCCTGGCCGGGCATGGACGACTACGCGGTGACGACGCACACCCACCTGATCCACCGCGGGGACTTTATCGACGCCCTGCTCAGCGTGCTCCCCGAGGGCATGGTGCGGGTGGGGCACAAGCTGGACAGCGTGGTCGACCGGGGCGAGCGCTCGGTGCTGACCTTCACCAACGGCGAGACCGTCGAGGCCGACCTGGTCATCGGCGCGGACGGCATCCGCTCCGTGGTGCGCGCGCAGCTGTTCGGCGAGCAGCAGCCGGTGTTCTCCGGCGAGCGCGCCTACCGGGTGGTGATCTCCGCCGACGACGCCCACGGCATGGTCATCGACGACAACCTGCGGATGTACGTCGGCCGCGGGTCGAAGGTCTACCTGCTGCCGCTGCGGCACCGCAACGGGCTGTCCTACGACATCACCGCGCTCAACGCCGACCCCGACTGGTCACCCAAGGTCACCAAGGACGAGCTGGTCGCGACGGTGCAGGGCTTCGACGAGCGGATCGTGCGGATCGCCGAGGACCTGGACGTGGCCTCGGTCAACGTCCGGGGCGTCTACGACATCGACCCGGTCGAGCGCTGGCACACCGGCTCGGTGGTGCTGCTCGGCGATGCCGCGCATGCGATGCTGCACCACCAGGGCCAGGGCGCGAACTCCGCGATCATGGACGCCGGTGCCCTGGTGGACGCCCTGCGCGACGGCGACTCGGTCCCGGCAGCGCTGGCCGCTTACCAGGCCGAGCGCAAGCCGGTCACCGACGAGCTGCAGCGCATCTCCCGCAACGGCTGGACCGAGGGCGAGCTCGACGACGTCTTCCCCGGCCAGAAGCCCGTCTCCCAGCAAGCCGCCGGGCAGGCCGGCCGGTGACCCTGCACCCCGAGGTCGCCAGGGTGCTGGCGACCCTGCCCGCGCCTCCCTCCGGCCCGCTGGACCCGGCGGCGCTGCGGGCCGGTGAGGAGGCACAGGTCCCGCCGGTCGCCGAGCGGCTGCCCTTGCACGCGGTCGAGGACACCACCGCGGACGGCGTCCCCGTGCGGGTCTACACGCCGGTGGCGGCCGACACCTACGGCCTGCTGGTGTACCTGCACGGCGGCGCGTTCTTCCTGGGCAGCCTGGAGACCCACGACCACGTCGCCCGGTCCCTGGCGCAGGCGACCGGGCTGAAGGTGATCGCCGCTGGCTACCGGCGGGCGCCGGAGTCGGCATTCCCGGCGGGCCTGCAGGACTGCTACGGCGTGGTCCGCTGGGCCGTGGCGCACGGCGCCGAGCTGGACTGGGACGGCGGCACCCTGGCGCTGGCCGGCGACAGCTCCGGTGCGAACTTCGTCGCCGCCGTCACCGCGATGGCGCACGACGAGGGCTTCGACCGGGTCACCGCCCAGGTGCTGTACTACCCGTCGCTGGACCTGGACTTCGACGTCGACCGCTACCCCTCGTTGCGGGAGAACGCCGAGGGCTACGGGCTGGAGACTGCGGGGCTCGCGCCGTTCAACGCGTTCTACCTGGACAGCGGCGCCGACCCGGCCGACCCGCTGGTCTCCCCGATCAAGCGCGCCGACCTCACCGGGCTCCCGCCCGCGCTGGTCGTCACCGCCGAGCACGACCCGCTACGGGACGAGGGCGAGCTGTACGCGGCACGGCTGGCCGAGGCCGGGGTGGACGTGCAGGTCAGCCGGTACCCCGGCGCCGGGCACGGCTTCGTCCAGCACTTCTCCTGGCTGCCGGACTTCGCCCGGGTGTTCACCGAGACGGCGGAGTTCCTGGCTGCGCACGAGGCCACCGGGGAGCCCGCGCGATGACGGTGGACATCCACCCGCTGGTCTCCCCCTGGGGGCGGTTCGGCCTCTACAGCTTCTTCATCGACTCCCCCGAGCCGGCCATCGTCGACACCGGCATCGCCTCCTCCCCCGCCGAGGGCATGGCACCGGCGCTGGCGGCGCTGGGACGCCGGATCTCCGACGTCCGCTGGATCCTGCTCACCCACGGGCACATCGACCACGTCGGCGGCACGCACGCGCTGTGGGAGCTCACCGGCCGGCGCGCCCAGGTGGTCATCTCGGCGGCCGACGCACCGATGCTGCGCTCGCGCCGCGCGCACGTCGAGGAGTACCGGGCCGGACGGGGACGCTACCTGCCCGACCCCGCGGGCGAGGCGGGAGTGGCCGCCGCGGGCGAGGCGGTCATCTCCGGGGAGCTGGAGCCCACGGTGCTGGTCACCGGCGGGGAGACGCTGTCGCTGGGCGGGGACGTGACCGTCTCGGTGCACGCCGTCCCCGGGCACACCCCCGGATCGGTCGCCTACGTCGTCGACGGTCAGGACGACGTCTTCGTCGGCGACGCGGTGCAGGTGCACGGCGCGGCCAACGGGTTCCCCGGCTACACCGACCCGCGCGCCTACCGGGCCAGCCTGCAACACCTGCGCGACGTCGTCCGGCCGCAGCACCTGTACCTGGGGCATCCCTACCGCACCGCCGCCGGCGTGCCCTACGGCGTGCAGCTGGACCGTCAGCAGGCACAGGAGGCGCTGCAGGCCAGCCTGGACATCGAGGCCCGGGTGGCTGCGGCCGCCACCCGGCACCAGCCCGAGGACTCGGCCTCCCCGTACTCCCCCTACGCCCGCGTCGCCGAGGAGCTCGGCTACACCGGCGACCCCACCCTCGAGCCCTCCCCCTTCTTCACCACGCTGCACGGGTACCACGCTGCACGGCCACGAGGAGCTGCACGACCATGAGCGACGTCCACCAGATCGACGCCGGCGGGCGGCCGATCGCCGTCCGCAAGGACCTCCGGGTCCCGATGCGCGACGGCGTGGCGCTCGCCGCGGACGTCTACTCCGCCCCCGGGAACACCCCGCGGCCGGCGTTGGTCGCGCTCAGCCCCTACGGCAAGGAGCTGCAGGCGCTCGCGCTGACCATGCCGCCGCAGCGCCGACCCAGCCCGATGTGGGACGGCTGCATCGAGGCCGGCGACATCGCCCGCGTCGTGGGTGAGGGCTACGCGCACGTCATCGGCGACCTCCGCGGCTCCGGGGCGTCCGAAGGCGAGCACATCGGCAACTACAACGCCGGCGGGGTGTCCCTGGGCCAGGACGCCTACGACCTGATCGAGTGGGTCGCCGCGCAGCCCTGGTGCGACGGCAACGTCGGCATGATCGGCATCTCCTACTTCGGGTCGATGCAGGTGCTCGCCGCTGCCGAGCGCCCGCCGCACCTCAAGGCGATCTTCGTCTCCGGTGGGCACTTCGACTTCTACGAGACCACCTACCACGGCGGGATCATGTGGTTCATGCCGCGCGCCGCCCGCGAGGGGCGCGGCGGTGACTCCGGCTGGGCGTTCACCGACCGGATCACCTCCCGGATGCTGGAGACGCACTCCGCCGAGGAGGTCGCGAAGCGGGTCGCCGAGCGGCTGGCCGACCCCGACGTCGCCGCCTGGCCGAACCTGGTGCACGTGCTGAACTATCCCCAACACCACGAGGCCTGGTTCGACATCGTGCTCAACGAGCTCGACGGCGAGTGGTACGAGGAGCGGAACCCGATCAACCTCGCGCAGGACATCGACATCCCGGTGTACCTGCAGATCGACCAGGGCCGCGGCTGGACCGTCGACGGCCACATCGAGCTGTTCGAGACCCTCCAGAGCCCCAAGAAGCTGGTCATCGGCGCCTACCCGCCCATGCAGTCGCGCCCCTGGGTCGAGGAGCACGACGAGATGTTCCGCTGGTACGAGTACTGGCTCAAGGACATCGACAACGGGATCATGGATGAGCCCGCGGTGAGCGTCTTCGTCGAGGGCACCCGCGAGGTGGTCACCGGCGACACCTGGCCGCCCCGGGACGTGGAGTACCGGCCGCTGTACCTGCGCCCCCGGCGGGTGCTCTCACCGAAGCCCGAGCTGATGGGCCCGGCGGCCGCCGCGCCGGACGGCTTCTACCAGGCGCCGCTCACGGTGACCGACCAGGTGCAGGTGATCAGCTGGAGCACCGGTGCGTTCGAGGAGCCGACGGAGCTGATGGGGACCGGTGCGGCACACCTGTTCGTCGAGATCGACCAGCCGGACACCAACCTGATCCTCCGGCTGTGGGACTCCGCGCCGGGCGGCAAGCGCCAGCTGGTGACCACCGGCTACCTCAAGGCCTCGCACCGCGAGCTCGACGAAGAGCGCTCCACCGAGGGCAGCCCGGTGCACCCGCACACCCGGGCGGTGCCGGTCGAGCCCGGGCGGATCGAGGAGTACGTCGTGCGGCTTCACCCGATGACCACCACGTTCCTGCCCGGCCACAAACTGGAGGTCGAGCTGTCCAACGACGAGCCGCTCGCCGACGACCACAACGCGCTGCTGCCCCCCGACGCCTTCCACCTGCCGGTGGGCCGACCCGTGACGCACAAGGTCTACCGGGACGCCGCGCACCCGTCCCGCCTCGTGCTGCCCTTCACGTCCCGGGCGGCCGCGGAGTAGCCCTGGCCCCGCGCGCCGGCCGTGCGTGGCAGTCAGGACCTGCCCGCCGGCGGCGCCGTCCATGCGCGAGCACCGGTCGAGCGTCCGGGCCCCAGCCCCGGCGCTCACACGGTGAAGCGCTGGACCGCCCGCTGGAGCTGCTCGCTCATCCGCGCCAGCTGTGCTGCCGACCCCTGGGCGTCCGCGACGCGCTCGTTGGTCTGCTGGGTGCCGGCGGCCAGCCCGGAGATCGCCTCGACGATGCTGCGTGAGCTGCCCGCCGCCTCCGCCACGTTGCGGTTCATCTCGTTGGTCGTCGCGGTCTGCTCCTCCACCGCGGCGGCGATGGTGGCCTGGTAGTCGTTGATCCGGCCGATGACGTTGCTGATCTCGCCGATGGCGGCGACCGCGCCGGCGGTGTCGGCCTGGATGGCCTCGACCCGCTGGGAGATGTCCTCGGTGGCCCGCGCGGTCTCCTGCGCCAGCTCCTTGACCTCGCTGGCCACCACGGCGAAGCCCTTGCCGGCCTCGCCGGCGCGGGCGGCCTCGATGGTGGCGTTGAGCGCGAGCAGGTTGGTCTGCTCGGCGATGCCGTTGATCAGCTTGACCACGGTCGCGATCTCCTGCGAGGAGTCCCCCAGCTTGCCGACGGTGCGGGTGGTGTTCTCCGCCACGCTCACCGCCTGACCGGCCACCCGGGAGGCCTCGCTGGCGTTCTGGCTGATCTCCCGGATCGCCGCCTCCATCTGCTGCGAGCCGGTCGCGACGGTGTCCACGCTCGCGGCGACGACCCCGGCCGAGGCGACGACCACGTCGGCCTGACCGGCCGCCGTCCGGGCGCCGGTCGCCATGGCCACCGCGCCCTGGTTGAGCTGCTGCGAGGCGGTGTCCAACTGGACCGCCGAGTCGTGCACCAGGCCGAGCACGGCGGCGAGGGAGTCCAGGGTCTCGTCGAGTGCCGCGGCGACCTCGCCGATCTCCGCTCCCCCGGTCACCCCGACCCGGACCCGCAGGTTCCCGCGGCGGACCTCCTGGAGCACCGCGCGGACCCGCACGACCGGGCGGATGAGCGTGCGGGCCATCAGCACCGCCAGCCCGACCGACGCCAGCAGCGCCGCCAGGACCGCGACGACGGTGACCGTCCGCGCGGAGGTGTACGCGTCGGTGGCAGCCCCGGCCGTCTGCGCCGCAACTCGGGCCTGGGCGTCGGTCGCCGCCCTGAGCGCGTCGGCCACCTCCAGCTCGGTGCGCTGCAGGACGGGCACCACCGTGGCCAGGACGGACTGGTCGCCGACGGCCAGCCCCTGCTGCAGCTGGTCGCTCGCCGCGAGGTAGGTGCCCGCCGACTCGCGGAACGCCTGGAACGCCGACCGCGCGCCGCCTTGCAACGGCGCCGACCCCAGCTGGTCGGTCAGGTCCTCCACGACCGTCCGGGCGGCCCCAGCCCGCTGGGCGGCGTCGGCGATCACGTCGGGCGTCACGTTCGTGAGGCTGATCCGGGTCGTGTAGGACTGGAACTCCCACCACGTCGACTGCAGGGTGAGCAGCTGGCGCAGCGGCACCGCCCCCTCCGAGTAGACGGCGTCGGCCTGGCTGCTCAGCGTGGCCATCCGGGTGACCCCCAGCGCGCCCACACCGACGGTCAGCAGCGCGACCACCCCGAAGGCGGCCAGCAGGCGCCCGCGCAGCCCGATCCCGCGGAACCGGCTTCGTACGCTGTGCGCCGGCGGCACCTCGTCCTGTGCGACGTCCATGTCCGTCCCCTCGACCCGAGGCGCGGCGCGCCCGCTGTCCCCGTGATCGGCCGGTCGACCCGGGACTCGAGGTGAACCGCGTGGCCGCGCAGCGCTTTCCTCAGACCAGAATGTGCAGCTCAGCGGCGGCGTGGGGACCGTCTCCATTCCTGCGTGCGCCACGGCACAGGATCGCTACGCTTACGTAGGTATGTTTATGTATGTATTCTGATGCCGTGAGTCAGCCCTCGTCGCCTGCGGACGGCACCGTCCCGGTGGACGCCCCCGAGGACGACGACATGGTGCGGCTGGGTATCGTCCTCTCCGCCCTCAGCCGGTCGCTGGACCGGCACATGGACCTGGAGTACCCGCACCCGCGGCCTCCGGAGACCCATCTCGCCGTCCTCCGGCTGGTGCGGGCCCAGGACGGCATGACGGTGCGCCAGGTCGCCGACGCCCTGCGCATGCATTCGAGCAACGCCAGCGCGATCGTCTCCGCGCTGGCCGCCGGCGGCCTGCTCCGCCGCGAACCGGACGCCGGGGACCGGCGGGTCGTGCACCTGCACCTGACGGCCGAGGCCCGCACCCGGGTCGACGGGGCCAACGCGCAGGTCGGCAGGTACTTGTCGGCGGCCTTGGCCACGCTCGACGAGGAGTCCGCCGCCGCCGTCACCCGGGCCGTGCCCGGGCTCGTCGCCCTGCGTCGGGCCATCTCCTGAACACCCGGCCGGGGACGTCCGGCCGGGCCACTCCCTGCACGAGGACAGCTGTGCCCGACACGATCATCACCCCTTCCCCCCGCACCCACGCCGCACCCGCGGCCCAAAGCCGGCGGGACAACCCCTGGCTCACCCTGGTCGCGGTCGCCTTCGGCCTGTTCATGGTCGGACTCGACGCCAGCGTCGTCGCCATCGCCAACCCCTACATCGGGCGGGACCTGGACGCCTCCCTCGCCGAGCTGCAGTGGGTGACCAACTCCTACCTGCTGGCCCTGGCCGTGGCGCTCATCCTGGGCGGGAAGCTCGGTGACCGGTTCGGCCGGCGCACCTTCTTCCTGGTCGGCCTGGTCGGTTTCACCCTCACCTCGGTGGCCATCGGGCTGGCCGGCGGCATCGAGGCGGTCATCGCGTTCCGGGCGCTGCAGGGCCTGTTCGGCGCGCTGATGATGCCCAACACCCTCGGACTGCTCCGCGCAGTCTTCCCGCCGAAGAAGTTCGGCATGGCCGTGGGAATCTGGGCCGCGGTCAACTCCGTGGCCACCGCGGCCGGCCCCATCGTCGGCGGCCTGTTGGTCGAGCACGTGAACTGGGAGGCGGTCTTCCTGATCAACGCCCCGGTCGGCGCGGTCGGGCTGGTCGTCGGGCTGCTGGTGCTCCCGCAGAGCAAGGACAGCACCGGGCACCACCGCTTCGACGTCGTCGGCGTGCTGCTGCTGGCCGCCGCGATGGTGGCCATCGTCTACCCCGTCGTGCAGAGCGAGTCGTGGGGCTGGGGCTCCCTGCGGACACTGGGGTTGCTCACCCTGGGCGTCGTCCTGCTGGGCCTGTTCGCGCTGCTGGAGACCCGCGTCGCCCACCCACTGCTGCCGATGCGGCTGTTCCGCAACGCCTCGCTGTCGGTGGGCACCGCGGTCACCGCGATCAACTTCTTCGTCCTGCTCGGCTCGATCTTCTACGTGATGCTCTACCTGCAGAACGTCCGCGGGTACTCCCCGGTCGAGGCGGGCGTGCTCACCCTGCCGCTGAGCCTCACCTCGATGGTGGCCAGTCCGCTGGGCGCCGCGCTCAACGGTCGGTTCGGCCCCCGGCTGGCGATGACGGTCGGGATGCTGCTGCAGGCCGGCGCCTCCTTCGGACTGCTGGCGCTGTCCCCGGACTCCGGCCACCTGTCGATGTGGCCGGCGTTCGTGGCGCTGGGCCTGGGCGTCGGCATGGTCATGGCCGCCTCGTCCGAGGCGATCGTGGGCAACGCCCCGATCCGGGACGGCGGCGTCGCCGGAGGTCTGCAGGCCACCGCCCTGCAGGTGGGCGGGGCGCTGGGCACCGCGGTGCTGATCTCGGTGCTCGGCTCCCGGATCGGCTCCACGCTGCACCAGGAGTACCTGACCGCCGGCGTGCCCGGCGACCTGGCCGACACGCTGGCCGGCGCCGATGGCGCGACCGCGCAGGGCGTGGCCCCGATCGTGGCCGGGGTGCCGGCGGCGGTGCAGCGGGCGGTCGAGCAGGGCGCGGCCGAGGCGTTCCTCTCCGGGGCGCACACCGCCGCGCTCGTCACCGGTGCGCTGTGCCTACTGGGCGCCGCGCTCACCTGGGGGCTGGTGCGACGCGGCACCACCGTCGTCGACGTGCCGGTCGCCCACTGAGCTGATGGTCGGGTGGCCGCCGCACGGCCACCCGACCTCTCACGGATCAGTCGTCGACCTCGTCCCTCACCGTTGTGATCACCGGAGCGGTCATCACCCTGACGCAGGCGGTCCAGGCTCTCGGGAGCGGGATGGTGCTGGAGACGATCGACTCGGCCGCGGACAGGTGACCTTCCACGAGACGAGATCGGAGCACCCGCCGGCCCAGCCGGCCCACGGCTGGGTTCGCTGGTGGAAGAGGTACCGCTCGAGCGGTACCCCTCCACCTCCTCCGACCGCACCGGCCCCACGCGGCTCGACGCCGGCGGGCTGCACCGCGCAGCGGCCCCCTGCGCGAGAGGCGAACGACCCTCCACGCGTAGCCACAGGCGCCGCCGACGGCGGCCGAGCGGGCCAGGAACGACCAGGGAGGCTCACCTGAGCAGTGCTGCGGCGCACTGCTTCAGGAGACACCGCTCGGCGACGGCGGGGGCCCAGTCCTCGTCCTCGACGCGGATGGAGTACACCTTCGGGCCGAGCCGAGACAGCGGACGTCGACCGCCCGCGGCAGGTCGAGCCCGGCGGCGAGCCCGCCCCGGCCGGCGGTGTGGCGCGGGACGACCCGGGCGCTGTTGCCGACCTACGGGCCAACCCATAGCGTCGGGAGGGCCGAGTGAAGCGGGGTGCTGCGTGTTCGAGGCCTTCCAGACCATCGGTCTTCGGGGCGTCACCGTCTTCGCCATCACAGCCATCTTGGACGTGGTTCCGACCCAGGAGCCGTCCCGTTGCTGGAGCATCTGGGCAACCGCGCGCTCCCGGTCCGCATGGTCCTGATCGACCTCGTCGCTGCTTCCGCGCTGATCATCGGCGCCATCAGAGGCCTCCCGCTGACGCCGGGCCACACCGTCGGTCTCCTGCGCTTCTTCCCGACCACCGGAGCCCCGCTTCTGGCCGAGCTGACCAACATCTCGGACAACGACATCGCACCGCAGGCTCTGTGCGCCGGGAGATGGCCGTGAGCGACGTACCGACCATGGGTCAGGAGGACGTGAGCCCTGCAGCGTCCAGCACGCCGCCGGCTCCGGCGGGCCACGGAGGTCGCTCCGCGGACTGGCCGGGGTGGGCGGCCTGCGCGCTGGCGGCCGCCGGGTTCGTCGCCTGCCTCCTGGTCTGGCTCGGCGGTGGCGCGTCGTCGTCCTGGCCCTGGATGCCCTCGCTGGACCTGCACCTGAGCTTCTCCCTGGACGGGCTGGGTGCGCTGTACGCCCTGCTCGCCACCGGCATCGGGGTCCTCGTCTTCGCCTACGGGACCGCCTACCTGCCCCTCCACCTGGCCCATGACCGGCGACCGGCGAGCGAGCGGTGGCGGTTCTGGCCGTGGCTGGCGCTGTTCGCCGTGGCCATGGTGGGCCTGGCGACGGCGCAGGACCTGGTCCTGGTGTTCCTGTTCTTCGACGTGACGGCGATCTGCTCCTACTTCCTCATCGGTTTCGACCGGAATCGACAGGAGGCGCACCGGGCCGCGCTGATGGCGCTGCTGGTGACCGTGGTCAGCGCGGTCGCGCTGCTGATCGCCGCCGTGCTGCTGTACGCGGAGTACGGGACGTTCTCGATCCCGCAGCTGGTCCAGCGGGTCGACAGCGGGACGACGATGACCGTCGCGGCCGCGCTGCTGGCGGTGGCGGGCCTGGCCAAGAGCGCCCAGGTCCCGCTGCACTTCTGGCTGCCCCGGGCGATGGCCGCGCCCACGCCGGTCTCGGCCTACCTGCACTCCGCGGCGATGGTCGCCGCCGGGGTCCTCGTGCTGGGCCGGGTGCACCCGCTGCTGGCCCGCAGCGACGTCGTGCTGACCGGCCTGCTGGTCGTCGGGACGGCGTCCATCGTGGTCGGCGGGGTGCTGGCGCTCGGCCAGGACGTGCTGAAGCAGGTGCTCGCCTACTCGACCATCTCCCAGTACGGGTACGTGGTGGTGCTGTACGGGATCGGGGGTCCGACCGCCAGCGGCGCGGCCGCCTTCTACGTCCTCGCGCACGGCGTTGCCAAGAGCGCGCTGTTCATGACCGCCGGAGCGGTGACGATGGCGACCGGCCAGGACCGGTTGTCCCGTCTGGGGGGCCTGGGACGGCGCTCAACGCTGCTCGCCGCCGCCGCAGCAGTGGCCGCGGCCAACCTCGCCGGCCTGCCCCTGACCGCCGGCTTCTTCAAGGACGAGCTGTTCTTCCAGGCCGCGCACGGTGCCGGGGCGGTGACCACGGTGATCGCCGTGCTCGCCGCGGGCCTGACGCTGGGCTACATCGGCCGGTTCTGGGTGCTGCTGTTCCTCGGCCGTCCGCGTACGGAACCGTCCCCGGTCCCCCGGCTGCTCACCGTGCCGATCACCGTGCTGGCCGTGGTGAGCGTGCTGGCGGGCGTCGTGCCGCGGTTGTTCGCGACGTTGGCCGCCGACGCGGGCAGCGTCAGCAACGCCGCCCCCGTCGACGTCTCCCCCGCCTACCACCTCGACGCCCGGCCGGCCAACCTGATGGCGCTGTCGGCCTGGGTGCTGGGCGCCCTGCTGCTGGCCCTGCCCCGCCTGACGCAGCCGGGGTCGCTGGGGCTGGCCCGAGCCGGCGACCGGTTCGGGCCGCAACGCGGCTACGCCCGGCTGCTGCGCTTCTCGTTCCGGCTGTCCGGAGCGCTGCACGACCGCGAGGTGCGGGACCTGCGCAGCAGCGTGGCGGCGATCCTCGTGCCGGCCGGTCTGCTCATCGCCCTGGCGTTCGCGGTCACCCCGACCGTCGGGGTCTACACGGTGGGCACGGTGGCCGGCACCGGATGGCTCGTGGTGGCGCTGCTGGGTCTGGTCGTCGTCGCCGCGTGGGTGACCGCCCGGTCCGGCGCGCGGCTGGGCATGGTGCTTGCCCTGTCGGTGGTCGGTTTCGCGCTGGCCGGCGTCTACGCACTCGTCAGCGCCCCGGACGTCGCGCTGGTCTCCGTCGTGGTCGAGACGATGCTGACCCTGGTGTTCCTGGCCGCGCTGGCCCGGCTGCCCCGCGAAGCACCCCCGGCCGGCCGTAGCTCCCCCGCCGCCGGGTCCGACGGCCCAGCCGCTGACGACCCCACCGCCGAGGCGGCCCGCCGGGGTCACCGGTGGCGGACCCCGCTGGCCGCCTGGCTGGCCGGCCTGGCCTCCTTCGCCGGCATCTGGGGGTTCCTCTCCGAGCCAGCGGAGACGCCTGGGCTTGCCGAGGAGCTGATCCGCCGGACGCCGGAGGCCCACGGCCAGGACGTCGTCACCGTCACCATCACCGACTTCCGGGGACTGGACACCCTCGCCGAGATCACCGTGCTGCTCATCGCCGTGGCCGGGGTGGCGACGCTGGTGCGGAAGGGGAAGCTGTGGTGAACCCGCACGACGTCGTCCTGCGGGTCGTGGCCCGGCTGCTGCTGGGGCCCAGCGTGGTCGTCGCGATCAGCCTGATCGTCAAGGGCTACACCGACGTCGGTGACGGGTTCGCCGCCGGGGTGGTCGTCGCCCTGGCCATCGCCGTGGTCTACGTCGCGCTCGGGGCGACGGCCGCCGAGCGGGCGCTGCCCTTCCTGCGGTACGCACCGCACCTGATGGTCGCCGGCCTCCTGCTGGACATCGGCACGGGCTTCTTCCCGCTGCTGACCGGGGAGCCCGTCTTCAGCCACCGGCCGGGTCCCGGGGCGCACGTCCACACCTTCGGCGCGCTGGAGCTGTTCACCCCGCTGCTGTTCGACCTCGGCCTCTTCCTGCTCGTCGTCGGCGTCCTGACCGTCCTGCTGCACCAGTTCGCCGGTCTGCGAGGTCTGGCCGGGGATCCTCCCGCCCCTCCGGTGGACGACGAGCCGACCGGGAGACGGCAGCCGTGATCCTCGCCTTCGCCGTCGGGGCCGCGGCCCTGTTCGGATGCGGGGCGTACCTGCTGCTGCACCGTGACCTGTTCCGGGTCATCGGGGGCATCGCGCTGATCTCCCAGGCGGCCACCCTGACCCTGATCGCCTCCGCCCTGACCCGCGGGCAGGCCCCGATCGCACCGGATCCGGACCGGCCGGTCAGCGACCCGGTGCCGCAGGCCCTGGCGCTGACCGCACTGGTGATCGGGCTGGCCACGCTGGCGCTGCTGCTGGCACTGGTCCACCGCCTGGCCGTGGTCCTGCGCACGGCACGGCACGAGGAACTGGCGGCGCTGGAGGCCGAGCACCAGCGCAGTCTGGAACGGGACCGGCAGCGGGACCGGGACGAGGCCACGTGACCCTGCTCGGCACTGTCCTGCTGGTCCCCTGGGCCGCCGGTGTGCTGCTCATCGGCCTGGACGGGCGCCGCCGCTGGCTCGCCTGGTCGGCCGTGGCCGTCCTGGTGGTGGAACTGGTGCTCCTGGTCGTGCTCACCGTCCGGGTGGCCTCCGCCGGGCCGGTGCAGATGGTCACCGGTGGCTGGCCGGCCGGAGTGGGCATCGTGCTGCGCGCCGACGCCCTCGGCGCGGCCTTCGCTGTCGTCTCGTCGGTGGTGCTGCTCGCCGCCGCCATGTACGAGGCGATCCCCGGCCCGCGCGCCCGGACCTTCCCCGGCCTGGTTGTCCTGCTCGGCGCCGGGCTGACCGGGTTGTTCCTCACCGCGGACGTGTTCAACTTCTACGTCTTCTTCGAGGTGGCGATGACCGCCTCCTACGCGCTGGCCGCCTACGGCGGTCGGCCGCGTCAGCTGCGCGCAGCGCTGGTCTTCGCCGCGGTCAACCTGCTCGGGTCGTTCATCTTCCTGCTGTCGGTGGCCGGGACCTACCGGATCACCGGGGCGCTGGCGATGGCCGACGTCGCCGAGGCGGTGGTGGGGACCGGCGCCAACGCCGGACTGCTGGTGGCCACCGGCTTCTTCGTCGCCTTCAGCACCAAGCTCGGCCTCTTCCCCTTCCACTTCTGGCTGCCGACGGTGTACTCCGGCAGCCGGCCGGCGGTCGCCGCCATCCTCAGCGGAGCAGTCGCCAACATCGGCGGGTACGGTCTGATCCGCTTCGGTGCCGGCATGTTCCCCACCCAGCTGCGCACGGGAGCCACTGCCCTGGTCCTGCTCGGTACCGCATCGATCATCTACGGCGGTGTGCTGGCCGTGTCCCGCGGGGACACCGCCGAGCTGCTCGGCTACTCCGCCATCGGGCAGGTCGGCTACATCCTCGTCGCCGTCGGCGTGGGTGGACCGGTCGGACTGGCTGCAGCAGTGTTCTACAGCCTGGTCAACGCGCTGAACAAGGGACTCCTGTTCCTCGCCGCGGGGCTGCGGGGTCCCATGGTCGCCGGCGCGTTCGCAGTGGGCGCGCTCAGCGTGGCCGGTGTCCCGCCGGCGGCGGGGTTCATCGGCAAGCTGGAGCTCTTCCGCACCGCAGTTGCCGCCGGCAGCCCCGCGCTCGTCGTCCTGCTGCTCGTGGGCAGCGCGCTGTCCCTGCTGTACCTGTTCACGAACTACCAGCGGCAGTTCTGGCGCAGCGGACCGGTGGACGGCGCCCCGGTGAGCTCGCTGCCCCGCCGGGCGCTCGTCGCCGTCTTCGCTGTGCTCGTCCTCGCCGTCGGCCTGTGGGCCGAGCCGCTGTGGCAGCTGTCCGAGCAAGCCGCCGACCTGTTCCCCGGGGGAAGCCGATGACCGCCGTCCTGATCCGCGTAACGGCCCTGACCGCCGTCTACCTGCTCGCGCTGACCAGCCTGGCACCGGGCGACATCGTCACCGGGGTGGTGATCGCGACGCTCCTGGTCACCGCCGGGCGGTGGGTCCGGTTCCCGGCCTCCATCCCCTCCCGGTCGCCGGACGTCGCCTGGGGGCGCCGGCTGGCCGGCGTGCCCGCCCTGATCGGCGGCACCGTCGTCGACATGGCCAGGGAGAGCTGGCAGATCGCCGGCCACTGCCTGCGCGGCCGGCTACCGGCACCCGGCCTCGTGACGGTGCCGATCCGGCGGGACGCTCCGGTGTCCGCCGCCGCATGGGGGATCCGCGTCGGGCTGGCGCCGGCCAGCGTCGTGGTCGAGGTCGACGACGCCCGCGGGCAGCTGCTGCTGCACGTGCCCGACGCACGGGACCCCGACGCGGTGCGCCGCGCTCAGCTGCTCTCCTACGAACGCCGCCAGGCCCGGGTCTTCCCGTGAACGGCGTCGTGACGACGGTCGGCCTGGCCTGGGTGACCGGTCTGCTCGTGGCCGGCGGGCTCGTGCTGCTGCGCGCCCGCGACGTCTTCCAGCGCATCGTCGCGCTGGACACGCTCTCCGTGCTGGTGATCTGCCTGCTGGCGCTGCTGTCCTACTCGCGCGACGAGCCCTACTACTTCGACGCCGCGGTCGCTCTCTCGCTGCTCTCCTTCCTCGCCACCGTCGCTGCGGCGCGGTACCTCGGATCTGGGGGGCCGTTCGAGTGATCCCCGTACTGCTGGACCTGGTCGGCGCGGCGCTGCTCGTCGTCGGTCTGGTCCTGATCACCATCAGCCTCTACGGGCTGCTGCGCATGACCGGCACGCACGCCCAGCTGCACGCCCAGGGCCTGGCCACCGGTCCTGGCGTGATGGCCGTCCTGGCGTCCTCGATCGCCACCGAGAACGCTGCGATCATCACCTTCGCCGTCCTCGCGATCGCCTTCATCGCCATCACCTCCCCCACGGCCAGCAACGCCATCGCCCGGGCCGCACACCGCCGCAGCCAGGAGGACGCCACCTGCGCGGACCGGCCGCCGGACCCGTGACCTCCGGACCCGTGACCTCCGGGCCAGCTCGGCCTGGCACGACCGCAGGCTGCTGGCCCCTCACCCACCAAGCCGTGAGCTCGGTCCCGAGCACGGGCAGGGCCGGGACCGCCCGAGCCGGCGTCGCAGCCGTGAGGTCGGCGGGTAGGCGTCGGCGGACATGGCGACGGCATGGCTGTGAACCTGGTCAGACCCTCGTCCCAGCACGTGACCGCCGGCGTGTGTGCAGCGGTCGAGGTCGGCAGCCGACTTCCGTTCACGAACGCCGGCACGTGAGACCGGCAGGCGTGAGCGGTTCACCGTTCCGCGAGCTGACGTGGCGTGCACTCCCGAACCCGATACGCGATCGGACGCCGAGCTCCGCGTGGACGCGGGGTCAGGTGAAGCCGCACCGTCTCGGCCGAGAGCACCATCGCGGCGGGCACCGCCGCACCGAGGTCGTCACGCGGCGAGTAGTCGGCTGCGGACGTCACCGGGTCGAGGGCCGATCCCAGTCGGCGACGGAGAACCGGTGCCCAGGATCTGCAGCCCGGGCCAACGTCTCAGAGCTGGTTGTCCCCGGCTGCACGACGGAGGCCGGCCCGGTAGCCGCAACGCCCGCCGGGTGTGCCGCCGACCGTGGTGCTGCCGTGCTCGTCGTGGGCTCCCGCGGCCGCTCGGCCAGCCGCGAGCTGCTGCTGGGCAGCGTGGTCAGGGCCGTACTGCACACCGCGCACCGGCCGGTCCTGGTGGTTCCCGGACGACGCTGATCGCAGTCCCGGGCAGGACGGCGGGTGACTGTGCACGACCGTCGATGTCGCGCCCGACTTGCTCGACCGGTCACCCATCGGCTCGGGTCGGCCGGACCACCGCCACCGGGCAGGGGGCGAAGGTGATGCAGCGCAGGCTCACCGAGCCCAGCAGCAGGCTCGACCAGCCGGTCCGGCCCCGAGACCCGACCACGAGCAGGTCGGCGGCCCCGGCCCGCTCCGTCAGGATGTCCCAGTCAGCGCCTTCGACGGTTTCCGCGCGAACCTGCACCCCCGGGCCGTTGCCCTGCCACGTGTCCTGCATGCTCTGCCGCAGGGTCGCCTCGGCTCGCTCCCGCAGCCTCGTCCCCGGCACCGCCCAGGAAGGGCCGCCGTAGCCGGAGAGGGTGTCGATCCAGGCGTGCACGACGTGCAGCTGACCGCGACGCAGACGCGCCTCGGCCGTGGCGAAGCGCAGCGCAGCCGCTGAACCCGGCGAGCCGTCGACCCCGACCACCACCCGGCTGGACGCCCCCTGCCAGAGGACGGCGCCGTGCGTGGACTCGTCGTCCCGCACGACGACCACCGGCGCCCGGGCGTACTGGGCACACTGCTGGCTGACCGAGCCCAGCAGGGCACCGCGCAGGGGTCCCCGACCGCGGGAGCCCACCACCAGCAACCCGTCCGGACCAGCGGCGTCGACGAGCTGCTGAGCCGGTTGCCCGTAGCGGATGTCAGGGTGTACCGGAGCGTTCTTGCAACCCTCGGCCCCGGCGACGGCCGCGGCTTCGGCGGCCAACCTGGACCGCACGACGTCCTCGAACTCGGCACCCGTGAACCGGCCGGTCACCGCGTCATGGACCTGCGGTGGTCGAGCCTCCAGCACGACGGTGACCAGACGGACCCTGCGGTCACGCAAGCGCGCTTCCCGCAGCCCCCAGGCCAGTGCCGCTCGGGCGCCGACGGAACCGTCCGCTCCCACCACGACGTCGTGCTGCCTCACCGCCTCGTCCACCGCCCGCTCCCCTTCGGTCGCGCCGGAGCGTGACTCACCGCCCCGCTCCTGCACCCGACCCGGCGGGATCCCGTACGACGGTGACGCATCAACGCCGATCCGTCCGCCGGATCGGACCGTTACCACCCCTCGCGGCGGCCCCGCCGGTGATCGTCGTAGCCCGATCCCGGCCGGTGACGCGCTGCTCGAGTCGCTGGTTGCGACGGCGCCACGCCACCCAGCTCAACGTGGCGACTGTCCCCAACGTCAGCCCGAGCCGGATCGCACCGCTGATGACCAAGACCACGGCTGCCCACAGGGCACCGACCACGACGAAGGGCATCTCCTCCAGGCCAGGATCTGCCCCGGACTCGTGCGCTGCACGGACGTCCGGCGTCCCCGGTCCGTCTCCCCCAATCCGACATCGGCGCTCGATCTCGTGCCACATTGGCTGCTCATGGTCGCTGAGCACTCAGCTCACCTCCGAGGCCGACTCTGCTCGTGGCGCCGGGTGATCCACCACCACGGGCGCCGGTCACGTCGTGCTCGCTGCCCTTGCCGGTCGGCGGCAAGCCGAGGTGTCGGCCGTCCGACCTGCCCCACCGGGAGGGAGGACGCATGACTGGCAGCCATGTACACGGGGCCGATGCCCGGTGTTCCTCACAGTGGCAGGTCGACGGCTGCTTGACCAGGGTCGTGGCGTCAGCGGCGGCCGAGCCCCGTGCCGGGTCCTCGTCGTCGGCCCTCACTGCCTGCCGTCGGTGTCGCGGCCGTCGAGCCAGGTCCGGGCGTCCTGCACCGCCTCGCGCAGTGCGGACCCGAGCACGTTCGTGCCAGGGACTAGGACGACCTCGTTCCCGAGCGCGAGCCGGTCGGCCCGGCGCAGTTTGTCGGCGAGGTCCTCGGTCATGCCGCACAGGTACAGCCGCCCGCCGCGCTCTCCCAACTCGTGCGCGTAGTCGTTGATCTCCTCGATGAAGGTGGCACCGATCTGGCTGTTGCCGCGGATGCGCAGCACGACCGCGGAGTGGTCGGCGGACCCGGCGTCCGGCAGGCGCTCGCGCAGGGTGCGGGCGGCGGCGAAGAACAGCGGGCCGTAGACGTCGAGGACGGTGACGGCACCTGCCGGGAGGGTGTCCGGCGCGTCGCCCACCCGGATCTCCCCGTCGTCCCCCTGGGTGAGCTCGTGCACCTCGGTGGTCTGCGCCGCCTGGTAGATGAACAACGCCAGGGTCATGACCACGCCGGTCGCGACGGCTGCGGGGATCGACAGCAGCAGCGTGGCGAGGAAGGTGACGACCACGGCCCAGCGCGCCGTGCCGCCGACGGACCAGGCGGAGCGCATCGCGGAGAACCGGATCGCGGAGAACCCGGCGACCATCATGATCGCCGCGAGCACGGGCATCGGCACCTGCCCGACCAGCTCGGCCGCGACCAGGATGACCAGCAGCATGAAGACGCCGTGGAACACGCCCGCGAGCCGGCTCCTGGCGCCGACCTGGACGTTGAGCGCGCTCTGGCTGACCGACGCACCGGTGGGCATACCGGAGAAGAAGCTGGCCGCTGCGTTGCCCGCTCCTTGGCCGAGCATGTCCCGGGAGGTGTCGGCGCGGGAGCCATCCGGGTTGGGCACGCTCTGGCTGACCCCGGCGCCCTGCACGGCGATGACCACGGCCACGGCGAAGGCGGAGACGACCAGGTCGACGCTGAGGAGCCCGAGGTCGGGCAGGGCGAACGGCGGCAGTCCCGAGGGGATCTCGCTCACGTCGTTGACGATCTGCACGTCCCCCGGCTGCCACAGGTACGCGATGACGCTGGGCACCAGGAGCGCCACCAGGGAGGAGATGTTGGACAGCCTGGTCCTGCCCAGGCCGATCATGAGCGCGAGGGCGATCCCGCCGATCACGACCGATCGCCAGCTGAACTCGCCGACGTGCAGCAGCAGGTCGACGAACGATCCCAGGCTCGTGCTGCCCCCCGTCTCGTACCCGGCGAACTGCGCGGACTGGTCCATGACGAGCACCGCGGCGACGCCGGAGAGGAACGCGGTCATCACCGGGTAGGAGATGTACCGCACCAGGGTCCCCGCCCGCAGGAGGCCGAACGCCACCAGGAAGAGCCCGGCGATCAGCACCAGCAGGAACAGCGCCGGGCCGCGCTGCTGCGCCGGGTACCCGGAGACGGCCTGGCCGGCCGCCAGCGCGGAGGCGCCCGTGGTGGCGATCTGCATCAGCTGGGAGCTGGCCAGCAGGCCGCCGACCGGCGGCGACACCACCGTGGCGTAGAGCCCGTACACCGGGTTGACGCCCGCCAGGGCAGCGGTCGCCATGCCCGAGGGGACGCTGACGACGGCATTCACCGCCCCGGCCAGAGCGTCGCCGGGCAGGCTCTTGAGCCGGCTGCTGCTCCCTCCCGTCCGCGGCTCGCCGTTCTCGTCGTCCATGCCGCACTCCTCACCCAGGTCCGCAGCTGGCGTCCCCAGACTGGACCTGCACGAGCCACTCCGCTCCTGCGCGCCGTTCGGCACCCGGACGGCGCCGAACGCCCCAAGCCGTGTTGCCGATCCACAGACCTGCCCCTAGCTTCAGGACAACCCACTGGAGCGGGGTGCCGCGTGTTCGAGGCCTTCCAGACCATCGGTTCCTGGGGTGTCACCGTCTTCGTCGTCACGTCCATGTTGAACGTCGGCCTGACGCAGAAGCCGTCTCGGCTCCTGGACCACCTGGGCAACCGCGCCTTCCTGGTCCGCATGCTGGTGATCAACCTCGTGGTCGTCCCGGCGCTGATGATCGCGGCCACCAGCGTCGTCGCGCTGGAGCCGGTCTACGCCGCGGGGCTCCTGCTCTTCTCGTTGGCCGCCGGGGCTCCGTTCCTGATCAAGCTGGCGAGCACCTCGGAGAACGACATCGCCCTGGCTGCCACCGTGCTGCTGGTGCTGATGGTGGCCACGGTGGTGGTTCTGCCGGTCGCGCTGCCGCTGGTCATCGAGGGGCTGAGCGTGGACACCGGAACGGTCGTCGGCAGCCTGCTGCGGCAGATGATCCTGCCGCTCGCCATCGGCATGGTCGCCCTGCAGTTCGCCGAGGACGTCGTGGCCGTCGCCCAGCCCTGGGTCGCGAGGATCTCCAACGTCGCCCTGTACGTGCTCATCGTCGCGATCATCATCGGCTACCTGCCCAGCATGACCGACCCCGACCTGTGGAAGGCCATCGCCGTCGGCACGGTCGTGCTGCTGCTCGCGCTGTTCCTGGGCTACATGATGGGCGACGGCCACGACCACCTGCAGGACGTGGGCGGCCTGGCCACCGCCCAGCGGGGCACCGCCGCGGCCATGATCGTCGCCCAGGCGAACTTCTCCGACGCCCGGGTCCTGGTGGTCATCACGCTGGTCAACACCCTCGGCATCGTGCTGCTGATCGCCGCTGCCAAGGTCATGAGCAGCGACAACGGCTTCTCCGTCCTGACACCGACCGCCGCCGCCGACCCACCTCACCGCCGACCCGAGAGGCAGAGCGCATGACCGCGGACACCGCAGGAGCACCGGAGCGACGCCCCAACATCCTGGTGCTGTGCATGGACCAGTGGGACGTGCACATGGACCTGCCCCCGGGCGTGGACCTGCCGGCCCTCCAGCGACTCGTCGGGGCCGGGGTGACCCTGGACAACCAGTACTGCACGGTGCCGCAGTGCACCCCGTCCCGCGCCACGATGTGGACCGGCCAGCACGCCAAGGACGTCGGCCTGTGGGACAACACCAACTTCGCCTGGACCGACGTGCTGGACGAGGGGATCCCCACGATCGGCACGATGCTGCGGGAGCAGGGCTACTACACCGCCTTCAAGGGCAAGTGGCACCTGTCCCACCCCGAGCGCTCGTCGGAGGCGCTGGAGGGCTACGGGTTCTCCGACTACCAGGCCTGGGGCGACAACTGGGGCGCCCCGCTGCACGGTGCGCAGCTCGACGGCACCGTCGCCTTCGAGACCGTCGACTGGTTGCGCCACAAGCGCCCGCAGGACAAGCCCTGGTTCCTCGTCTCCTCCATGGTCAACCCGCACGACATCATGTTCCTGCGCGCCGGGCGGGACGAGCAGGCGCACGCCAACGGGGCGGTGGCCGCACTGACCCACCCGGCCCAGGACCTCGGCTTCATGCGCGAGTACGACATCGAGCTTCCCGGCAACTTCTCCGACGACCTCGACGCGCAGCCGTTCGGGGTGCGCTCCTACAAGCGCAACGTCGAGTGGAACTACGGCTGCATCCCCGAAGGTCGCGAGGACCTGTGGAAGGCCCGCCGCAACTACCTGATCAACTGCCTGCGGATGGTCGACCAGGAGTTCAGGAAGATCCTCGACGAGCTGGACCGGCAGGACCTGTGGCGCGACACCGTGGTGGTGTTCACCTCCGACCACGGCGAGATGAACGGTGCCCACCGGATGACCCAGAAGGGGGCGATCCCGTTCCAGGAGGCCTCGGTCGTCAACATGACCGTGGTCTCACCGACCGGGCCCGGTGGTGTCCACTCCGACGCCGTGGGATCCCACCTCGACCTGGCCACGACCTTCCTGTCCTGGGCCGGTCTCGGAGCCGACGAGATCCGCGAGCGCTACCCGGTGCTCCGCGGTCGGGACCTGCGGCCGGTGTTCGAGGGCCCTGACCGAGTGGATCCGCCGCGCGGCTCGACCTCGATGCCCGGTGACGGCGCACTGGTCAACTGGGACGGTCTGAACATGCTGGACCCGGAGTGGGCCATCCAGGGCGCGCTCGGTGAGCTGGCCCAGCTGGGCGACGGTCCGGACAAGACGCTCGAGGACTGCCGGCGGGCCGGGAGCACCTACGGGGCGCCGGACATGGACAAGCGCACGTTCTTCCGCGCGGTCTCCGACGGACGGCACAAGCTGGTGCGGTGGTTCTCCCCCACTCAGTACGAGACCCCCCGGACGGTCGAGGACCTGCATGCGACCTCCGACGTGGCCCTGTACGACCTGGTCGACGACCCCGGGGAGACCCACAACATCGGGGATCCGTCCCGCCCCGACTACGACGAGAAGCTGGTCGGGTCGATGCTGGACAAGCTCGTCCACCTCATCGACACCGAGCTCGGCGAGGACGAGTGCCCCTTCGACCTGGACCTGTTCGGGACCCGGGAGGTGCGCTACCGGCTGGCGGACGTCGAGGCCGGCGCCCCGGCCGGTGCACAGCCGGCCGAACCCGGCCCCGCGACCCAGGCACAGCGGAAGACGACGTCCTGAGCCCAGGTCGCACCCGGGGGCTGTCCCGCCGGTCCTTCTCCCTGCGCACCGCCCGCCAGGACCTCCAGGCGGGGCTGGTCAACGCCGTCGTGTCCGTGCCCGATGGTCTGGCCGCCGCCGCGCTCGCCGGCGTCAACCCCGTCTACGGGCTGTACACCTCCGCGACCGCACCGGTGGTCGGTTCCGCACTGGCCAGCTCGCAGCTGGTGCAGATCGCGACGACCTCGGCCTCGGCGCTGGCCGCCGGCCAGGCCGTCGCCGCCTACCCCACCGCAGAGCGCGACGACGCGATGTTCCTGCTCGTGGTGCTCAGCGGGGTGTTCCTGGCCCTGTTCGGGGTCCTGCGGCTGGGGCGCCTGGTGCGCTACGTCTCCCACGCGGTGATGACCGGGTTCCTGTTCGGGGTCTCGGCGGTGCTGGTGCTGGACCAGCTCGCGCCGCTGGTCGGGTACGCGCCGCAGGGGCCCAACGAGGTGGTCCAGTTCGTCGACCTGCTCACCGGCATCGGCGGGTGGAACTGGACGGCGGTCGCCGTCGGCTGCACCGCGCTGGCGATCATGGCGGCGCTGGCGCGGACCCGGCTGGCCACCCTGTCCTCGCTTATCGCCCTCGTGGTCCCGGCCCTCGTCGTGTGGGTGTTCTCCCTGGACGTCGAGCGGGTCGTGGACGTCAGCCCCATCCCGCGCGGGCTGCCCGCCCTCAGCCTGCCCGACCTGTCGCTGATCAGCGCGGACCTCCTCCTGGCCGCCGCCGCGCTGGCCGCGGTGGTCGCCGTCCAGGGCGCCGGGGTGTCCCAGAGCGTGGAGAACCCCGACGGCTCGGCGGTGTCCACCTCGGGCGACATGCTCGCCCAGGGGGCGGCGAACGTCGCCGCGGGCCTGTTCTCCGGCATCCCCGCGGGCGGCTCGGTGGGGCAGACCGCGCTCAACGTGTCGGTGGGCGCGCGCAGCCGGTGGGCCGGCATCTCCGGCGGGGTCTGGATGCTGGTGATCATCGTCGCCCTGCCGGGGGTCATCGGTCAGGTGCCGATGACCGTCCTCGGAGCGCTGATGATCGTCGCGGGCGCGGGGGCGATCAAGCCGCGTGAAGCCCTGTCGATCTGGCGCACAAGCACCGGCGCTCGGGCGTCGATCCTGGTCACCTTCGTCGCCACGCTGCTGGTCTCGGTGCCGGTGGCCGTGGCCGTCGGCGTCGGCCTCAGCGCGCTGTGGTTCCTGGTGACCTCCAGCGCGGACGTGCGGGTGCGCCGGTTGGTCCCCGACGGGCGTGGCGGCTTCACCGAGACGGACCCGCCCGAGGTCGTCCCCTCCGGTGAGGTCGTGGTGCTGGACGTGCACGGCTCGCTGTTCTTCGCCGGAGCCCGCACCCTGGCCGATGCCCTGCCCGCACCGGCCGGCGGGGCCCCGGTGGTCGTGCTGCGCCTGCGCGGGCACAGCTCGGTGGGCGCGACCCTGGTCGCCGTCCTCGCCAACTACGCCGAGTCGCTGGAGGACGCCGGGGGCCACCTGTACCTGTCCGGTCTCGACCGCGACGTCGCCGAGCAGCTGCGCCGGGCCGGCAAGCTGGACATCGGGGACTCGGTGCACCTGGCCGAGGCCACCAACGTCCTCGGCGCCTCCACCTACCGGGCACTCGCACACGGGGAGGAGTGGCTGCGGGCCATGAGCCGTCCGGACGGCGCGGGCGGCCCGGCCGCGACCGCGCGGGTGCGTGCCCCGCAGAGCGCGGTGCTGCCCGAGGGGGCGCTACGCGCCCCGCGGCACCGGACCCCGCGGCCGGGTCGCGGCGTCACCCGGACACCGTGACCGGCACGTCCGGGGCGGTCCGCTCGCTCGAGCGCAGGACGCAGCGGAAACCGAGGTGGCCGGTGGAGGTGTCCACCGGCTCACCCTGGCGCGCCGCCGGGCGGTACCGCAGGCAGTAGTTCGGCGCGCACAGGTGCGACCCGCCCTTGACGACCCGGCGGGCCACGGCGGCGTCCGGCAGACCCGTGGTCCAGGTCTGGTCGGCTGTGTGCACGCGCGGGTTGCGCGGGATGCAGCACGCCGATGGTGCGTCACCGGAGTGGCGGGGCGCGTACAGGTCGCTGGTCCACTCCCAGACGTTGCCGGCCGTGTCGTGCAGCCCGTAGCCGTTGGGAGGGAAGGCACCGACCGGGGAGGTACGCTTGTACCCGTCGGTTCCCAGGTCCTCCCACGGGAACTCCCCCTGCCAGGTATTCGCCATCAGCCGGCCTCCGGGAGCGAACTCGTCGCCCCAGGTGTAGACGGCGCCCGCCAACCCACCGCGGGCGGCGAACTCCCACTCCGCCTCGGTGGGCAGGTCCTTGCCGGCCCACCGCGCGTACGCCTCGGCGTCCTCGTGGGCCACGTGCACCACCGGATGGTCCCCTCGCCCGTCCACGGTGCTGCCCGGCCCCTCGGGGTGCCGCCAGGACGCCCCCGGCACGTAGGTCCACCACGCCCGGGGGTCCCGCAGCGGGACCGGGCGGGCCGGCGGGGTGAAGACCAGGGATCCCGCCACCAGCACGGCCGGGTCCACGCCCGGGTAGGCGGCCGGGTCCGGGCGGCGCTCGGCCACGGTCAGGTACCCGGTGTCCGCCACGAACCGGGCGAAGGCGGTGGCGGTGACCGGGTGCCGGTCCATCCAGAAGCCGTCGACGGCCACCCGGTGGACCGGGCGCTCCTCGGGGTAGAAGTCCGCCGAGCCCATCGCGAACGTCCCGCCGGGAACCCACCTCAGGTCATGCGTGCTCATCGGGCTCCTCGCCGTTACGAGCCGTCCGGGTCAGGACCGGGGCAGGACGGTCAGGACCCGCACGACGTGGTCCCGGAACTCGCTCATGTAGTCCCGGAGGAACGTCGTCGTGGACTCGTCGGTGACCTCTCCGTCGTCGTGGAAGAGCTCCGGCGAGTACGTGATGTAGGCCTCGGGGGCGGTCATCTGCCGGGCGTTGCAGTAGCTGAGCACAGCGCGGAGGCTCTGCTGCCCGACCGCGGTGCCGATCTGGCCGGGCGATGCGCCGATGACGCCGGCCGGGACGTGGTCGAAGGAGTTCTGCCCCCAGGGGCGCGAGGCCCAGTCGATGGCGTTCTTCAGGGGACCGGGTATGGAGCGGTTGTACTCCGGCATCAGGAACAGCACGGCATCCGACCGCGCGATCGCCTCCTTCAGCGTCCTGGCCTCGGGCGGGTAGTCGGCGTCGTGGTCGGGGTTGTAGAGCGGCAGGTCGCCGATCGGGATCTCGGTGAACCGCAGCTCCTCGGGAGCGAGGCGGATCAGCGCGCGGGACAGGACCCGGTTGATCGAGGTGGAGGAGAGGCTCCCCACGAAGTAGCCCACCTCGTAGGTCCTCGTCGGCTGGGACATCGTGGTCCTCCCTGGCTGCCGGGTCCGGCCCGGTCCTGGCCGAGCTGAGTGGGCGGTGTGTCCCTGCTCGGACACCGGAGCTCAGCACTCATCCTGCCGGAACGGGAACAGGATCGACAGGGTCGACGCGGTCCTCCGCGCCACCCCGCACGTCGACCTGTCGATCTCCAGGCAGTGGTGGACCCGCTCGATGGGCGCGGTCGGCTCCAGTGCCGACAACGCGCTGGCCGAGTCGCTCGACGCCACCCGCCAGCGAGAGACCCTCGGCGGCGCCGCGGCGTCGCCTCGACCCGACCAGGACCGTGCTCGCTGCGTCAGCCGAGAAGAGCCGTTCACTCGTCCCCGAGAGCCGGCACCTGTCCCCCGGGCGGGCGCTGGCCAGCCGCTGTCATGCCGACTGCACCGGACGCCGCCACGCTCACCGCCGGGCGGCACGCCGATGTCGCGCTTCATCGTTCGGACCCCGGCCGTCGCGCCCCTCGATCCGATGTCGGTGTCCCCGGATCCGGTGTGGTGGCGTCCGTCGTCGACCGCGCGTCGTGCTCGTCGGTGTCGGCGCGTTCTGCCTCGCCGTCGTCACCGCTGCTGACCGGGTCGGCGTCCTCGCCGAGGATGCCGGCGATGGTCTCGGCGGAGGGCTGCGAGAAGCCCAGCAGCCGGGTGGCGAGGTAGCCGCCGGCCAGCGCGACGACCATGACCCCGATCCCCCACACCAGGTTGGCGCCGCCCTCGGGCGGGACGAAGGCGGGCAGAGCGGCGATCCCCGACGGTAGGAACCCGTAGACCCGGAAGCCGCTGAGCCCCGCGACCAGGCCGCCGGCCAGACCGCCGAGGCAGGTGGCGACCAGTGGCTTGCCCAACGGCACGGCGATGCCGTAGAGGCTGGGCTGGGACACGCCCAGCAGCGCGGTCAGCGCCGCGGAGCCGCAGTAGCCCTTGTAGGCCTTGTTCTTCGTCTTCTGCATCACCGCCAGGCTCATCCCGCACAGCGAGAGGTTCACGGCGAGGAAGCCCGGACCGTAGACGGTGTTGTAGCCCTGTGCGGCGACTGCGGACAGAGCCAGCGGGAAGAGGGTGAACGACGCGCCCACCGAGATGAGCAGCGCCCCGAAGGCGCCGATGAGCGTGGGCACCAGCCAGGGCCCGACGCCGGAGAGCCACTCGACGACCGCCCCGAGCAGCGTGCCGACGAGGTTGCCGGCCGGACCGAGCACCAGCAGGCTCAGCACGCCGACGACCAGCATCACCAGCGGCGGGACGAGGACGGTGTGCAGGATCGGCGGGAGCTTCCGCCGGGCGAACCGCCCGACCATCGCCTGCACCCAGACGATGAGGATGACCGGCACCACGCTGGAGGTGTACTGGGTGTGCGTGATCGGGATGCCGAGGAAGTCGACGGGATCGGGCGACGCCATGATCGCGGTCGTGTTCGGGTGCAGCAGCAGCGCGGTGATGCCGATGGCGCCGTAGGGGTTGGTGTCGAAGGCCCGCGCCGAGGACACCGCCAGCAGGAACGGCAGGAAGAAGAAGACCGCGCTGCCGATGGTGTTGAGCACGTGGTACTCGGTGCTCTGCTCGTCCAGCACACCGACGCTGGTCGCGATCGTCAGCAGCCCCTGGATGATGCCGGCCCCGATCAGCGGCGGCAGGATCGGGGTGAAGATCTCGGTCATCACCGAGCCGAACTGCTTGGACCGGGAAGGCCGGTCCACGTCGGCCTGCGTAGCGCCGCCCCCGGCACCGTCCGCCGCCGTGTCGTCCTTGCCCGGACCAGTGGTCACGTCGTTCTCCCTGTCTGCGACGAACATCTGCTCACCACGGCCGAGGGCCCGGTGGACGTGGTCGAGAAGGTGCCGAGAGGAAGCGCAGGACGCCGAACCCGCTTTGGCGTCCTGCGCTTCTCCCTACCCGGTCACTGAGCACCTGCACCTGCACCTGCTCCGTCTCGGCGGGCGCGTAGCGGTTCGCGGGCCGCTCCGCGAGCAGCATGCCGATCAACCGCGACTCGCCTGCCTGGAGGAGCGGTACGCCTACTGGGTCCGGCGCGTGGCTCGTCGATTCGGACTTCTCGCAGTGTTGGCCGGTCGCCGCGGCGGGTAGGGGCCCCGCGTGGTCGGACCGACGTGGCCGCCGCGTCTGACGAAGCCGGGAGTCGGGTTCGCCCGACCGAGAGGAGTCGGTGACCGACATGCTCAGTCCGCGTGAGTCCGCTACGAGAGAGCGCGTGACGCTCGACGGGTTGTGGCGCTTCGTCCTGGACCCCGGGGGTCGCGGCCGCGCCGAGCACTGGTGGGCGGGCGCTCTGCCCGGCGACGCCGAGGTGCCGGTGCCGGCCAGCTTCAACGGGGTGCTGCCCGGGCGCGAGGCGCACGACCACGTCGGCGACGTCTGGTACCAGCGCGTCATCCGGGTGCCCCGCGGGTGGGCCGGCGAGCGGATCGTCCTCCGTCTGGACGCCGCCACCCACCGGGCCGTCGTCTGGGTCGGCGACACGCAGGTCGCCGAGCACGAGGGGGGCTACACGCCGTTCGAGGCCGACGTCACCGAGCACGTCCAGGCGGGCGAGGAGGCGCGCGTCACCGTCGTCGTCAACACGGAGCTGCGCTGGAGCTCCATCCCGCCCGGTTTCGTCCAGGAGCTGGAGGACGGCCGGCTGCTGCAGCAGTACTTCCACGACTTCTTCAACTACACCGGGCTGCACCGTTCGGTGTGGTTGCACGCCACCCCGCATACGCACGTCAGCGACGTCACGGTGACCACGACCAGGATCAACGGGGAGGTCGGGACGATCGGCTACCGCGTCGCCGTGGCCGGCGACGCGGAGCGCCCGGTCCGGGTGGTCGTGCGCGACGCCGGCGGCATCGAGGTCGCCGGGGCGGACGGCGCCCAGGGCACGGTGCGCATCGAGGACGTGCAGCTGTGGCGCCCGGGGGCCGGCTACCTGTACACGCTTGAGGTCACCGTGCTCGGCGCCGGCGGCGAGGTCGTGGACGTCTACCCGCAGCCCTTCGGCGTGCGCACGGTCGCCGTGGACGGCATCCGCTTCCTGATCAACGGCGAGCCGTTCTACTTCACCGGTTTCGGCAAGCACGAGGACTTCCCGGTGCACGGGCGTGGGTTCGACCCGGCGGTGATGGTGCACGACTTCGAGCTGCTGCGGTGGATCGGCGCGAACTCCTTCCGCACCTCGCACTACCCCTACGACGAGGCGTTCCTGGACTACGCCGATCGGCACGGGATCGTGGTCATCGACGAGACCGCGGCGGTCGGGCTGAACCTGGACACCGGCGCCGGCGTCCTCAACCAGGCCGGGCCGATGGAGACCTACAGCGACACGACGATCGGCGCGCACACGCAGAAGGCCCACCGGCAGGCGATCCGCGAGCTCGTTGCGCGGGACAAGAACCATCCCTGCGTGGTGATCTGGAGCATCGCCAACGAGCCCGACACCGTCTCACCGGCAGCCCGGCCCTACTTCGAGCCGCTCGTCGCCGAGACGCGGCGACTGGATCCCACCCGGCCGGTCGGCTTCGTCAACTTCATGATGGCCACGCCCGAGCGCGACGTGATCTCCGACCTCTTCGACGTGCTCATGATCAACCGTTACTACGGCTGGTATGCCAACACCGGCGATCTGGTGGCGTCCGAGCGATTGCTGGAGGCCGAGCTGCGCGAGTGGGCGCAGCGCGGCAAACCGATCGTGATGACGGAGTACGGCGCGGATACGCAGGCCGGGCAGCACAGCCTGATCGGCGAGACGTGGAGCGAGGAGTACCAGGTCGATCTCCTGGCGATGTACCACCGCGTCTTCGACCGGATCGACGCGGTGGTCGGCGAGCAGATCTGGAACTTCGCCGACTTCGCCACCCGCGGTGGCATCAACCGGGTCGGCGGGAACAAGAAGGGCGTCTTCACCAGGGAGCGGCAGCCGAAGGCCAGCGCGCACACCCTGCGTCGGCGTTGGCGCGGCCAGGAATGAGCGACGCCGCCCACCGAGTCCAGGAGGCAGGATGACCCGGGTCGAGCAGGTCACCGACGTGGTGGCCCACCACGGGGAAGGGCCGGTGTGGTCGCCGCGCTGGGGCGGCCTGCGCTGGGTCGACATGCTCGCCGGCGACGTGCTGCACCTGCGCGCCGACGGCGGCGTCGAGCGTCGCCACGTCGGCGGGATCGCCGCGGCGGTGCGGCCGCGACGTGGAGGTGGCGCGGTGATCGGGATCGAGCGCGGCTTCGCCCTGGAAGAGCCTGACGGCACCCTTCAACCGCTCGAGGAGGTGTGGAGCGAGGAGTCCGTGCGGATGAACGAGGGCGGCTGCGATCCCGACGGGCGCTTCTACTGCGGCTCGATGGCCTACGACCAGAGACCGGGGGCCGCATCGCTGTACCGCCTGGACCCGGACGGGACGGTGCACGTCGTCCTCGAGGGGGTGACGGTCTCCAACGGACTCGAGTGGAGCCCGGACGGCGCACTCGTCTACTACAACGACACGGCCACCTACTCGATCGCGGTCTTCGACTACCACCGCGACGCCGGCCTGACCGGTCGGCGCGTGCTCGCCACGCTCGATAACCGCCCCGACGGGCTGACCGTGGACGCCGAGGGAGGTGTCTGGACAGCGCTCTCCGATGGCGGTGCCGTGCGCCGCTACACAGCCGACGGCCGGCTCGACGCGGTGATCGAGGTGCCTGCGCGCAAGGTCACCGCGTGCACCTTCGGCGGCGAGCGCCTCGACGAGCTGTTCATCACCACCTCCCGCGAGGGCCTCGAGCCGGGCGACGACCCGCTCGCCGGCGCGCTGTTCCGCGCCGTGCCCGGGGTGACCGGCGTACCCGTACGTGAGTTCGCCGGCTGAAAGACTTCTCGACCGGCTCCGGCGCCTGTCTCAGTGCACGCTTGCTCGACTGATCAGCCACAGCACCGCAGTTCGTGCCGTCATCAGGGCGACGAGTGCGATGCCGTACTGCGCCGGAACGGAGCACCATGACCGCACGGTCCCCCTCCTCTGACCCCGCACCAGAGCGCCTGGCAGCGCCCGTTCCAGCAACGTCCGGCCCGGTGTCGACCGGCACCTCCTGGGCGCTGCCCCGCGGTTTGATCGTGGTGCTGAGCCTGGCCTCCCTGGTGTTGGTCAGCGCCGGCATGCGCAGCCTGGCCGGCGTCGTCGGCCCGGCGTTCCTGGCGCTGATGATCGTGATCACCGTGCAACCGGTGGAGGCGTGGCTGCAGCGGCACCGGGTGCCCGGCTGGCTGGCTGCCACGGCGACGATCGCGCTGGCCTACGCGATCTTGCTCGGCCTCGTCGCGGCGTTGGCGGTGTCCGTGGCGCGCCTGGCCACCCTGCTACCGACCTACGGACCGCAGTTCACCGATCTGCTGAACGAGGTCGTGGGCCGACTGGACGACCTCGGCGTCACCCCGGCGCAGATCCGGAGCGCGCTGGCCTACTTCGACCTCAACAACCTGTTGGCACTGCTGCAGGTACTACTGTCGCGGCTGGCCGCCGTCCTGTCCGATCTGCTGTTCCTCGGTGCCCTCATCCTGTTCATGGCGGTGGACGCCGCGCACTTCCCGCGCCAGCTCGCTGCCGCCGCCCGGATCCGCCCGGATGTGGTCGTCGCGCTCCAGTCCTTTGCCGCGGGCACCCGCCGGTACATCGTGGTGTCGACCGTGTTCGGGCTGATCGTCGCCGCCCTCAACGTCGCCGAGTTGTACTGGCTGGCGATCCCGCTGCCTCTGCTGTGGGGGCTGCTGTCGTTCATCACCAACTACATCCCCAACATCGGCTTCGTACTCGGCCTGCTGCCGCCTGCCGCACTCGGGCTGCTGCAGGGCGGCCCTCGCCTGCTCGTGCTGGTGGTCCTGGCCTACGTGATCACCAACTTCGTCATCCAATCGCTGATCCAACCGAAGTTCGTCGGCGACGCAGTCGGCCTGTCGATCACCCTGACCTTCCTGTCCCTGGTGTTCTGGTCGGCCATCCTCGGCCCGTTGGGTGCGCTCCTGGCGATCCCGCTGACGCTGCTCGCCAAGGCCCTGCTGATCGACATCGACCCCGCCACCCGCTGGGCGATCCCGCTGATCAGCGGTGCCGCGTCCGACGCCGCTCCCGGCCAGCCCGCCGCACCTCGATCGACGGCGGCGACAGATCCGGAATGACCCATTCGCGGGGCTCCCGCTCACCGCGCGGGACGGTGCAGGAAGGATGGGTCCCGTGATCGCCGGGGGCACGGTGCTGCTGTTCCTCGACCTTCTCGGCACTTTCGCCTTCGCGCTCAACGGAGCACTGACTGCGCTGCGCGCGACGCGGCTGGACATCGTCGGTGTCGTCACCCTGGGGATGATCACCGCGGTCGGGGGCGGGACCATCCGCGACGTCTTGCTGGACAGCCTGCCCCCGGCCACGTTCGCCGACTGGCGTTACTACGCGGTGGCCGCCGCGGGCGGCCTGATCGCCTTCCTCCTCGGCCGTCACCTGGAACGGCTCAACAGGCCGATCAACGTGCTGGACGCCGTGGGGCTGGCCCTGTTCGCCGTCACCGGCGCCACCAAGGCGGTCGGCCTGGGCTTCGGCCCGGAGCAGGCGATCGTCGTCGGTGCGATCACCGCGGTCGGCGGCGGCACGATCCGCGACGTGCTGATCGGCCGTATCCCCTCGGTGCTCAGCAGCGGGCTCTACGCCATCCCCGCGCTGATCGGCGCCACCACCACGGTCATCGCCGGCGCGCTCGGTGCGGATGGAGCGTTCACCGAGGTGGGCGCCGCCGTGCTGTGCTTCGTCATCCGCATGATCGGCCTCCGTTTCGACCTCAACGCACCCGCTCCCCCGGCGGCTCCAGAACGCGACGGTGGTGATGCGGACTGACCGGCGCCCAGAGCAGGGTCAGGCGGCGAGCCAGGCCAAGGCGGCGATGACCAGCGCCTGGGTGCCGGTGTCCAGGGTCGGCTGGACAACCGGCGCGAAGGTGGCGGAGTGGTTGACCGGGACGTCCTGCGCGACCCGCCCAGCCTGCAGCGCCCGGTCATAGCTGTCGGGGTCGATGCCCCCGATGAACCAGTAGGTGTACGGCGCGCCCAGCGAGGTGGGGATGTCGCTGAAGTCCTCACTGGCTGACTGCTGCCCCACCGGCGTGGCGCGGTCGCCGAAGAAGCCGGTGAACGCCGAGGCCACCCGCTCGGTGGCCGCGCCGTCGTTGTCGGTCAGCGGGAACCGGTCGAACAGCTCGAAATCCGGCTCCTTGGCACACCCTGACGCCTCACACTCGGCGCGGACGATCCGGCGGATCGCGTCGAGGACGAGGGTGCGGGTCGCCTCGGTGTAGGTGCGGACGTTGAGCTGCAGCACCGCCTGGTCGGGGATCACGTTGCTCTTGGTGCCCGCCTGGATGCTGCCCACCGTGAGGACCGCCGTCTCCCCGGGCGCCACCTCCCGTGATACCACCGTCTGCAGCCGCACCACGATCATCGCGGCCAGCACCACCGGATCGACCGCAGCCTGCGGCATCGAGCCGTGCGCACCCCGTCCGTGCAGGGTGATCCGCATGCTGTCCGCCGCCGAGAGCGCCGGCCCGGTGCGGGTGCCGACCTGTCCGGCGGGCAGCGGCATCACGTGCTGCCCCAGCGCCACCTGAGGTGTGGGGATCAGCTCGCCGAGGCCGCCGTCGACCATCCCCCGCGCACCGTCACCGGTCTCCTCGGCCGGCTGGAACAGCGTGACCAGCGTGCCGTTCCAGTGCTCCCTGCCGTCGGCGAGCAGTTGCGCGGCGCCGGCCAGGCAGGTCACGTGCACGTCGTGCCCGCAGGCGTGCATCACCGGCACCTCGTTGCCCTCGGCATCGGTGGCGGTCACCTCGCTCGCATACGGCAAGCCAGTCGCCTCCAGCACCGGCAGCGCGTCCATGTCGGCCCGCAGCAGCACCGTCGGACCCTCGCCGTTGGCGAGCACCCCGACGACGCCGGTGCCACCGACACCTTCGTGCACCTCGTAGCCGGCACCCCGCAGCCGGTCGGCCACCAGACCCGCCGTCCGCTGCTCGGAGTGAGACAGCTCCGGGTGCCGGTGGACATCCCGGTACAGCTCTTCCTGCCACGGCCGGGAACCCTCCAGACCTGCCAGGACCGACGACGCAGCCGAGTTCGATGCCATGGCCCACTCCATCCACTCGACGACGGGAGAGCCGTCGCTCACGGCCAGTCTGCCGCGACCGCGCTCGGCGCGCGCATCGCATGTCCTACGTGCCGCACCGCAGGTCGACCATCGGTCTGCGAGCGGGCCTCCTCGGCCTACTTGCGCAGCCAGCGGTCGAGAGTGAGCCGCAGCGGGGCGCTGACCGGGGCATCCACCGTGACCGTGCCGGCCCGCTGGAAGGTGAAGGTGACCCGCAGGTACTTCCCCGTGGTCAAGGTCTCGCCGATTCCCACCAAGACCAGCACCGGTCCGTCCGGGCCGTCGGTGAACACCGTCTTTCCCGCCGGGACAGGAATGGCCGGGTCGGACGACGCGGGGTTCTCGTTCGTCACCGCGCCGGTGAAGTCAGGACCGGACACGCCGACCAGCTGGTCGTCCTCGCTGCCCTCGTTCACCATCGCCACCCCGAGCAGCGCGGCCGACCCGATCTCATAGATCCCCGCGGGCGGGTTGTCCAGCCGGATGTTGCGCAATTCCATCTTCCCGACCGAGGCCTCCACGCCGGGACCGCCGAACGACTGGCTCGGCTGCTCGTCCTGCCCGCAGCCGGCCAGCACGGCGGAGGCGAGCAGCAGTCCGCCGAGCACGGCGCCGACCGACCGCCAGGCCAGACGCGGGATCACCGCGGCCTCACGTTCCCGGTCGTCCGGTCCAGGTCGTCGGTCCGGCGCACCCGGAGGCGGCCGAACAGCAGCAGCATGATCCCGTCGGACAGCGCCTGCACGCCCAGCAGCACACCGAGCAGGGTGAAGGTCGCGGTGAACAGGTTGAACAAGACGATCAGGCCCAGTACGACGCCGATCACCCCACTGAGGATCAGCGCCGCACGGGGTGCACCGCGGTCGAAGGCCATGATCAACCGGACGATCCCGCCGGCCAGGAACAAGGCCCCGGCCAGCAGGGTCAACGTCAGCGCAGCGGCGCCCGGGTTGCGCAACATCATCAGGCCCAGCACCAGCAGCAGGCCGCCGGACAGCGCCGTGGCCCAGAACCCGCCCCGGCCGATCTGGAAGATCGCGGCCACCAGGGCGACCACGCCGGCAACCAGCGCCAGCCAGCCGAGGAGGAGCACCGACACCACGGTCGCCAGGAACACGTGCGCCAGGATGACTAGGCCGGCGATCACCAGCAGGACGCCGAGGATCACATCCCACATGCTGTGACGGCGTTCCAGTACGGCTCCGGTCATGTCCGTCCTCCTCCATCGGCGCAGGTTGACGTCGTTCCGCTACCCGCAAATCCCCAGCGATACCGTCCGGGGTCGACTTCTTCCTCGCTGGAGACAGCGCTGACCCGCGTGGGCCATACCCTGACCGCGCGGATGCCGCTCCCCGGGACCCGTGGCAGATTGGGATCACCACTACCAACCCGGGGCCGTCATGCCCGAGCAGTTGTTGGACTACTGGGGCAAGGTCGTCCTGATCACCGTGGGGCCACGTGCATCGGCCCGGCCACCGCCGTCGCGTTCGCTCGCCAAGGTGCGGCGGTGGTGATCGGTGACGTCGACGACCGAGCCACCGAGACGGCCGAACTGGTGCGGCAGGCCGGTGCCGACGGGCGGTTCGTCCGCACCGCCGTGACGGTCGCCGCCGAGATGGACAACCTGGTACGCACCGCCGTTGAGACCTTCGGCGGCCTGCACGTGGCCTTCGACAACGCCGGCATCTTCCCGCCGACCGTTCCCCTGCTGAAGCAGAGCGAGGACGACTTCGACCGGGTCGTCGCCGTCGACCTCACGGGCGTGTTCCTGGCGATGCGCGCCGAACTCGCCACATGGTACAAGCCGGCGGCGGCGCCATCATCAACACCGCCTCCGTCGCCGGCGTCGTCGCCGACTACGGGATTGCGACCTGCGTCGCGGCCAAAGCACGGCGTCATCGGCCTGACCCCGGCCGCCGCCATGGGCTACGCCACGGCAGGCATCCGCGCCAACGCGCTCGCCCACGGCCTGGTGGCCACCTCGATGACCAGAGGTTGGCTGGACGACCCGGAGATGCATGACAGCGTCGTCGGCGCCTCCCCCATGGGTCGCCCCGCCGAACCGGAGGAGATCGCGGGCATGGTGATGTTCCTGGCCTCGCCACTCGCGTCCATCGTCAACGGTGGCGTCGATCCCGTGGACGCAGGACAGACGGCGCCCTGAGCCCCGGGCGGCAACCGGTCCAGCCGGTTCGACGTGGACAGGTCGGCTGCGGATGAGCAGTCCCGGGCTTGCAGCGCGGGGTGGGTCGGATCGATGCGACCCGGATCGGGAGCTGCGGAGGATCGTCGGCACATCCGGCTCGAGGATGCCCGTACAACAGGTCGGTGGATGGAGGACAGTGTGTGGGACGCCATGTTCACCCTGCAGGTCCCGTTGCTCGAGAAGGTCCTGCGAGCGGCGCTGGTCTACCTGTTGATCCTCGTCCTGGTGCGGGTGTCCGGCAGGCGCGCGCTGGCCGCGACGAACACCATGGACTTCGTCGTCCTGTTCCTGCTGGCCAGCGGTGTCGAGAACGCCATCCTCACCGAGGACAACAGCGTCACAGGTGGTGCGGTCTCGGCCGTCGTCCTCATTGGCATCAATGCGTGCGTGCGGTACCTGACGAGCATCAGCCCGCTCGCGAGCCGGATACTCCAGGGCAGGCCGACGACCGTCATCGAGGACGGTCACGTCTCGCCGCGTGGACTGCGGAAGGTCGGCATGCGTCAGAGCGATTTGGACCACGCGGTCCGCAGCCAGAACGGCGACAACATCGGCGAGATCGAGCACGGTGAGCTGACCCCGAGCGGTCAACTGGTCCTGACGCTGGAGGAAGCCGAGCAATCGGCCACCAAGGGCGACGTGGCCGATCTGGCCCAGCAACTCCGGCGCATCGAGGGGTTCCTGGTCACGGCACCGACAGTGGCGTGGGCACACGACGCTCGGACGATCCACCAGGGGCACTGACTCGGCCGCCGAGCACGGGCCACCCGGTAGCCGGTTCTGTGCCAGGGTGGTCCGGATGAGCGAGGTCCAGGTGGTCGCCAGCCGGGAGGTGCCGCTCGGCGGCCCACGCGCGATGACGGTGCGCCGCACCCTGCCGCAACGCACCCGTTCCCTGATCGGCGCCTGGTGCTTCGTCGATCACTACGGCCCGGACGACGTCGCCGGCACGGGTGGCATGGACGTGCCGCCGCACCCCCACACCGGCCTGCAGACCGTCAGCTGGTTGTTCACCGGGGAGGTCGAGCACCGCGATTCCTCGGGCGTCTCCGCGCTCGTCCGGCCCGGTGAGCTGAACCTGATGACCGGCGGGTACGGGGTCGCGCACTCGGAGGTCTCCACGGCAGACTGCAGCACGCTGCACGGCGTCCAGCTGTGGACCGCGTTGCCCGATTCGGCGCGGCACCTCCCCCGGGACTTCGTGCACCACGTCCCCGAAGCGCTGCACCTGGACGGCGCCACCGTCCGGCTGCTGCTGGGTTCGCTGGCCGGCCATGCCTCGCCGGTGCCGGCGCACAGCCCGCTGCTGGGAGCCGAGCTCGTGCTCGAACCGTTCGCGCACGTCGCGCTGGACGTCGCTCCGGACTTCGAGCACGGCGTGCTGGTGGACCAGGGGCCCGTCCTCCTCGAAGGCGTCGAGCTGGCCCGCGCGGAGCTGGGCTACCTGGCACCGGGCACACCGCGGCTGCGGCTCGCCAACCCGAGCGGCCGGCCTACGCGGGTGATGCTGCTCGGTGGCGAGCCGTTCCCCGAGCCGGTGCTCATGTGGTGGAACTTCGTGGGCCGCAGCCACGAGGAGATCGCCGGCTTCCGGGAGTGGGAGGCCGGCTCCGAGCGCTTCGGCCGGGTCAGGGGATACCGGGGGTCGGTGCAGCGCCTGCCGGCCCCGCCGATGCCCGCGGTGCGACTCCGTCCCCGGCTGTCCCCACCCAGCCCTGGCGATCCCAGTGCCTGGGGATAGACACGTCGACAGGTCGACATGGCGGCGTCGACGTGCGGGGTGGCGCGGAGGACCAGGTCGACCCTGTCGATCCTGTTCCCGTTCCGGCAGGATGACTGCTGAGCTCCGGTGTCCGAGCAGGGACACACCGCCCACTCAGCTCGGCCAGGACCGGGCCGGACCCGGCAGCCAGGGAGGACCACGATGTCCCAGCCGACGAGGACCTACGAGGTGGGCTACTTCGTGGGGAGCCTCTCCTCCACCTCGATCAACCGGGTCCTGTCCCGCGCGCTGATCCGCCTCGCTCCCGAGGAGCTGCGGTTCACCGAGATCCCGATCGGCGACCTGCCGCTCTACAACCCCGACCACGACGCCGACTACCCGCCCGAGGCCAGGACGCTCAAGGAGGCGATCGCGCGGTCGGATGCCGTGCTGTTCCTGATGCCGGAGTACAACCGCTCCATACCCGGTCCCCTGAAGAACGCCATCGACTGGGCCTCGCGCCCCTGGGGGCAGAACTCCTTCGACCACGTCCCGGCCGGCGTCATCGGCGCATCACCCGGCCAGATCGGCACCGCGGTCGGGCAGCAGAGCCTCCGCGCTGTGCTCAGCTACTGCAACGCCCGGCAGATGACCGCCCCCGAGGCCTACATCACGTACTCGCCGGAGCTCTTCCACGACGACGGAGAGGTCACCGACGAGTCCACGACGACGTTCCTCCGGGACTACATGAGCGAGTTCCGGGACCACGTCGTGCGGGTCCTGACCGTCCTGCCCCGGTCCTGACCCGACAGCCTCGCCGCCGGCCGGTACTGGCTCCCGTGGGAGGACCAGGTGCAGGTCATCGACGGCACCGGCCGGCTACGGCCCCCGCGCGGACCCGGCAGCACCAAGGAGGACCACCGCACCAGAGCACCGCGCCAGACGACCGGCGGACAGCCGACTGCCAGCTCAGGCTGACCACCGTTGACGGAATTCCGAGGTGATCGACATGCCTAGCGCTAGCGAGCCTGGGCGTGGAGATGGTGGCCCAGCTGCGGCGGTGGACGCACACGGTGGCCGCGCGGTGGAGCCGGATCACGCCGGCTGACGTGCGGTGGCTGCTCATCGACGTCGCGCACACAGTGCTGCTGGAGCTCGGCGAGCAGCTCGGCCACGTGGCGAAGACCACGCTGCGCGACCGTGGGGTCGAGATCCACCTGGGCCTCAGCCTCTCGGAGGTGAGCGACCGCTCGGCCATCCTGACCGACGGGACGGTGGTGCCGACCCGCACCGTGATCTGGGGCGCCGGGGTGTCGGCGAACCCCGTGATGAGCACCCTCGGGCTGCCGTAGGCGAAGGGCCGACTGGTCGTCGACGAGCAGCTGCGCGTACCGGGCATGAAGGACGTGTGGGCAGGCGGGGACGCCGCCGCCGTCCCCGACCTGACCACGTCGGCGCCGGAGGGCAGCGGAGTGCGCGACAGGCTGGGCGGAAACCGGCGGGCGACCGCGATGACCGCGCAGCATGCACAACGACAAGGAGTGGTCCTGGCTCGCAACGTGGTCGCCAGCCTCGGAGTAGGCCGGTCACGGCCGTACCGGCACCACGACCTCGGCCTGGTCGCCGATCTCGGTGGACGGGACGCGGTCGCCAAGGTCCTGGGCGTGCGTCTGAGCGGCCCGGCGGCAAAGGCCGTCACCCGGGCATACCACCTCTACGCCCTACCGGGGGCGCGAACCGCGTCCGGGTGGCGGCCGACTGGCTGCTCGCGGCCGCGTTGCCGGCCCAGTCCGTCCAGCTCTCCGGGATCCGCGCCAGCGACGCACTCATGGCTCGAGCGCAGGCCACCGAGAGCTATTCCGATGACGGCTGAGCCTGGGGGCCGGGATCGGCGTGGACAGCCGTTGGACCAGGAGCAGGTGGCGGGCGGCGCCCCGCGGCGTGCCGGCGGGGCCGAAGCCACCGACGGATCCACTGGCGCGGCCAGTGCCAGCCGGAGGGCCAGTGCCAGCCGGAGGGCCAGTGCCAGCCGGAGAGCCGGTGCCAGTGCCGGCGCGGGCTGCGGGGAGGATCTGCGACGCGGAGGTCGTCGACGGTCGTGTGCACCGCCCCGAGGGCCAGCGCGGGTTCGACTCCGGCGAAGATCATGACGTCGATCGAGGCCAGCCGCGCCGCGACGCATGCGGCGCCGAGCGGAGACTCCGCCGGTACGGCAGCGCCCTCGGCCACGACCTGACGACCGAGGACGAGCGCCTGTTCGGTGGCGTGCTGCCGCGTCGCGCGGTCGCCGGGCTGGTCGGCCAGCTCGGCGATGGCATGAGCGAGCCGGCGCACCATGGACGCGAGGGAACGGCGCTGGTGCGCGGTGGTCGCCAGAGCGGTGCGGGCCAGCATGAGGCAGCTGCCGACGAGCAGGTCCAGGTGGCCGGCACTCTCCCGTTCGTGTACCACTGGTGCCTTCGCCGACCGCCACGGGATCGAGTGCCGGACGATCCGGTCGCTGGCCTTGCGCACGGAGCTCAGGTCGCCGAGCTTGTCGCGCAGACTCCGCAGTTGGCTCAGGGCCTGCTCGGCCGCCTGCTCGTCCTCCTGCTCGTCCTCCTGTTCGAGCGCGTTGGCGGCCGACCGGAGTCCGTCGGCCAGGCCGGTCAGGACGGTGCTCTCGGACCGACGCAGCAGCCGGAGCGGGTTCGGCGCGAAGACCAGCTGGCTGAACACGAGGGCGACCCCGGTGCCGATGAGCGCGTCCACCAGCCGTTGTGGCCCCTGCGCAGGATCGCCCAAGGCGGCGATGAGGACAGCGCTGACCCCGGCCTGAGCGATCACGATGCGGGCGCCGTCGATCAGCTGCGCGACCATCATGGCGGTGAACGTGGCCAGCGCGAGAGTTCCGACGCCGCCGCCGGTCGTGGCGAACGCGAGCTCACCGGCCACGATCCCTACGATCACCCCGACGACCAGCCGGACGGCGTTCGCGCCGCGTTGCCCGAGGCTGGCGTTCAGCCCCACGAGCGCTGCGATGGGGGCGAAGAACGGCTGGTGGTGGCTGACGAGGCGCACAGCGATGAGCCAGGCCAGCGCTGCTGCCGCAGTCTGCTGCAGCACCGGCCAGATGGCCCGGGCCGCTCTGCGGAGTTTCGGTTCGCCGGCAGCCACGGGCCGTCGTCCTGGCTCGTCGCCACGCATCCGGCCCACCCCATTCGCGTCCACGTCGCGGCCACCCGCTCAGACGGACTTCGCCGTCCTCCGGAACGGTGCCGCGTCGGCAAGGCGATGCGGCAGCTCCTGCTCCATCTTCCGTCCGGCGCTCTCCTGGCCGCCGTCCGTGTCCGCATCGATCAGCTGGACCGGCCCACGACCGTTGAGCCACCGGAGATGCTGGAGTGGCTTTGTCACGAGGCCGCGGGCCAGCCGAGGACGAGGTTGTTGACGACATCGAGCCACCGGGAGGAAGCGCCGTGCTGAGACCACTTCAGATCATCGCGATGAGTTTCCCGGCTGGACCTGCTCGGCCCGGTGCCGTGGTGGCCCAGGTCGATGCGTTGGAGGCCCACGGCGCCGTCCGGGTGCTGGACCTGCTCGCGGTGGCCAGGACCGAGGACGGCGCCGTGGCGGAGCTCTCGCTCGGCGAGGACGAGGAGTTCGGGGCGCTCGTCTCGCGGCTGGTCCCAGTCCTGAACGCCAGCGCCACCACCGCCGGGAGCGTTCAGGAGTTGTGGAGGCTTGCGCAGTCGGTACCGAAGGGGACAGCAGTGGTCTTCCTCCTCGTCGAGCACCGGTGGGTCCGAGGGATCTTCACCGCCCTCGAGCAGGAGGGCGGCGCGCTGCTCGGGGTTGGGTTCCTGACTCCGGAGCTGGACGTGCTCGTCGACACGGAGGTCGCCGCGCTGGAAGAGGCGGCGCGCACAGTCGCTGCAGCGTAGACCAGCGAGGCCGAGGCCAGGCTGCGGGCGATGACCGTGGAGCAGGAGGCGGACCAGGCCGTGGCGGCAGCGGCGCACGTTCGCGCGGCGGCCGCCGCTGACGTGCTGCGGGTGCCGACCGACACCGGCCTGATGGAGGCGGGCGCCATCGACGAGGCTCTGGATGCGCTCGACACGGCCGGCATTGTCGCCGCTGCCGCCGAGCAGACCGCCGACGACGACGTGGCGGCCAAGGCGGCCCGGGTGGCGGTTGCCCGCCAGGCCGCGGTCGACGAGGTGGCCGAAGACCCGGTCGCGGACGCAGAAGCGAGGGCAGATGACGCCAGTACGGCGGCCTCGGTCCCTCCGGCGGAGCTCCGCGTGCTGCGTCACCTGACTACGACGGCTGCATCGAGCGATCGTGACGCCGTCCCGCACCGGGAATCTGCCCGACGGCAGCCCAGTCGAGAGCCACCTCCACTCCGGTGGAGGCGATCGTCGGCGGCGCGGTCAGCAAAGGTCAGCAAAGGCTGGCGCTGCCGGCGTCTTGTCTACTTGGGTCGCGCCACCCGACTTCGGATCAGCGACGTCCACGCCGGGGCGGCCCGACGACGAGCCTGCTCGGCCGGCGAGGCGAGGACCAAGACCGGGCAGGACGCGTGGGTGGTGCTGCTCAGTGCGTCGCGGACCGTCTTGGACGAAGTTCTTCACGTGTCGGCCTCGGGATCGCGACCGGGGTGGCCGGAGGAGCCAGGCTGCCACCGCAGCAGCCGGGCGCCGGTGAGATGCGCCTGCCGGGCAGCGCGGCGACCGGAACGGCCAGGAAGGCGACGCCGGCAGGGCGCCACCAGGGCGACGGGATGGGTGCCACCCCGATCCGAGAGGTTCTGGCAGGAGTCCGTGCCGTACCAGTGGCGGACAGGTCAGGTACTCCCCTGGGCCGCTTCGACCAACGTGATCGGCCCGTAGTCGGTCGGCATCTCGATGTCATGTTGCCGGAGCGTGCCGATGACGGCCGGGATGAGGGCGTCGAGGGCGTCCACCTCGTCGAGCTGGGTCGAGCCGACCCACGCGCTCACGGCGATGCCGACGCTCTTGGGGTTGATCGCGCTGACCCGAACAGCGGGTGCCGGGTCGTCCAGGGTCTGCGGCAGCTCCCGGACCGCGTCCAGGAGGACACGGTGGACGAGGTCGAAGTCGGTCTCGTAGGCGACACCGACGTCCACCCTGAGCATGCGCTGCTCGTAGCCGGTCTGCACGCGCACCGACGCCCCGTGGACCTTGCTGTTCGGGATGACGACCTGGGTGCCGGCGAAGGTCCGGACGACCGTCTCGCGGAGGTTGATGATCCGGATGGTCCCCTTGATGCCACTGACCTCGATCTGGTCACCCTCGCGGAAGGGCTCGCGGACGACCATCATGATCCCGCTGAAGAGGTCGGCGAGGATGCTTTGCGCAGCGATGCCGATGACCAGCGATGTCAGGCCCAGCCCGGAGAGGATCCCGGCGAAGTTGACGCTCGGGAAGGCCACCACGAGCGCGACCGACCAGCCCAGCGCCGTGGCCACCCAGCGAAATATCGTGGAGAAGATCGCGGCGAAGCTGCGGCTCCGGCCCCGCGCCCGCATGATCTTCGACGCCACCAGGCTGACCAACTTGCCCAGCAGATAGGCCCCGACCGCGATTCCGAGACCGATCAGCAGGTCCGTGCCCTGCAGCCGGGGCGTCGGGATGTCGGGTAGCTCCGCGGCGACCAGCACGTGGCCGACTCCAGGACCAACCATCGTGAAAGTCTAGTGCTCATCCAGCGACCTCGCGGCTCCTGCGCTGGAGCATCCGCTCGGCTTCCCGCGGTGCTGTGGTGGCAACCGGTCGACGGCCCTCGACTGCCGCGACCGCTGGACGCCCAGCCGCTCGGGAGCTCGGTCCTGCCTGGCTCGGGCGGGGAGCGGTGGGCGGTCAGCCGGACGGGCTATGGGGCGCCTGGTCCATCGCTGCCGGCTGGGTACTCCTCGAGCTCCACCCGGTCGTCCCGCCAGGCCGCGCGCACGGGCGCGACGATGCGCCATGCCTGCTCCGCCTGGTCCCCGCGCACCGACATCGTGGGATCGCCGCCCAGCACCTCGGCGAGCACCTCTCCGTACGGCGGGAGATCGCCCGGGCCGGACGGCGACTCCAGCGACACCCGGTCGACCGTGAAGGGGTCGCCCGGACCGTTGAGGTTGAAGTCCAGACCCACCAGGTCGGGATCGAAGCCGATGCGCATCCGGTCTGGCTGCTCGTACCCGGCGAGTCCCTCCGGCACCCAGCGCGGCCCTTTGAACGTGATCACTGCTTCCTTGCGCAGCGCGCTCAGCGCCTTGCCCGCCCGGAGCCGGAACGGCACACCGGCCCAACGCCACGTGTTGACCGCCACCACCACCTCGGCAAAGGTCTCCGTGCGCCGGGCGGGGTCCACCCCCTCCTCGTCGACGTAGGCCGGCAGGCGTCGCTCACCGATCGTGCCCGCGGTGTAGCGAGCCCGGCGGCTGTAGCGCACCGGGTCCTCGTCCCACAGGCTGGTCGCCCGGAGCACCCGCGACTTGGCGTCCTGCAGGTCTTCCGCGCCCAGCGTGCTCGGCGCCTCCATGGTCAGCAGTGCGAGCACCTGGAGCGCGTGGCTCTGGATCATGTCGACGAGCGCGCCGGCGCCGTCGTAGTAGCCCGCCCGGCCTTCCAGGCCGAGGCTCTCGTCGAAGACGATGTCCACGCTGCTGACGTTCTCCGCGTCCAGCACCGACTCCAGCATGCGGTTGGCGAAGCGCATCCCGAGCATGTTGAGGACGGTGGACATGCCCAGGTAGTGGTCGACCCGGTACACCTGGTTCTCCGGCACCAGCCGGGTCACCAGCTCGTTGAGCTCGTGCGCACTGGGCCCATCGGTGCCGAAGGGCTTCTCCATGACGAGCCGGGTGTCCTCCGGGACGCCGAGGTCCGCGAGCAGCCCGCAGGCTCGTGCGGTGACGGCCGGTGGCAGGGCGAAGTAGATGGTGACCTGCCCGGTGCAGGCATCGAGCAGTCGACGCAGGTGGTCTTCGTCGGTGACGTCGGCACGGAGATACCGACAGCTCCGGACCACCTCGTCGGCCTGCTTCCCGTTCGCGGACACCGTGGCAAAGGACTCGGAGACCCGCTGGCGCCACTGGTCGTCGCTCCACTCGGCCGTGTCGCTGCCCACGAGGAACAGGTCGCCGACCTCGCGCTGGGTCAGGAGCCCGCCTAGACCGGGCAGCAACAGCCGCGCAGCCAGGTCGCCGCAGGCCCCGAGCACCAGCAGCGTGCTCGTGCCCGCGGACCCGGGACCTGCTCCTTCGCCGCTTCCTGATCCGGACGGCGTCGGCACATTCTCTCCGGCTCGGTCGCGCGCCATGGGCTCACTGTCCTGGACGCTCTCGGGCGTCACAACCGGACGGTGGGCGTTCACGGCCTGAGCGACCATCGGCCGGCGAGGCTGTGGCGAGCCCTAGGAGGTCGGTCGAGGGGCTGGCCGTAGTGGTCGTCGGCTGCGTGCTCCGGGCCGTCGTCCAGCGGATTCGCACCGGGACAGGGATGGTGCCACTGGTGGGCACCGCACCGAGGAGTGTGAGTTCGGCCCCGACAGGGCTGGGCTGAACGGGACCCCCAGGGGCGAGAAGATGGCCTTCGACCGATGTCCGTAGGAGGGACGACCTATGAGCGACCAGCAGCCGCACCGGAACGAACCCGGCTTCTACCGCTACCCGATGCATCAGCTCGTCGCGGTCCTGGACGACCAGGCCAGCGCCGACGACGCGGTGGAGAAGCTCAGAGGCATCGACGTCGACGTGTCCGAGGTCCATGTGCTCAGCGGGCCCGAGGGGGCGGCCCTGCTCGACCGCACCGGGCAGCGGCACGGGCTGCGTGGACAGCTGCTGCGGCTGTTGCAGTGGACCTCCTCGGAGAACGACACGCTGGACCTCCATGACCGGGCCCTGCGGAACGGCGGGCACGTCGTGTACGTCCCCGTCCGCGGGGAGGACCGCAAGAAGCGGGTCGCCGGGGCGCTCCGAGCAGCCGGTGGGCACCTCCTCGTCTACTTCGGAAGGTTCACGACCGAGAAGCGCTGGATCTGAGACCCGGGACGAGGCCGCTTGCGGTCGCCGAGCTGTCGGTCCGACCAGCGTAGCCACCGTCGCGGTGATCCCTCCGTACACCGGCGACCGGAGAGGCGTCCTCGGCTTGCGGATCCCCGGCCGCCCAGGTACGTGTGACCCGACGGCACCGCGCGCCAGGAGGCGACATGAGTCAGGCTCCCACCTCACCGGGGCAGGTGATGCCCGCCGCGTTCTTCGGGCACGGCAACCCGATGAACGCCCTCGAGGTCAACAGGTACACGGCGGCGTGGCGCGCCTTCGGTCAGGTAGTGCCCCGGCCGCGCGCCATCCTGGTGATCAGCGCGCACTGGTACATCAACGCCACCGCCGTGACCGCGATGCCGCGGCCGCGGACCATCCACGACTTCTACGGCTTCCCCGAAGAGCTGTTCGACGTGCAGTACCCCGCCCCCGGGTTGCCGGAGCTCGCCGACGAGGTCAGCGACGTGGTGCACCCGACCTGGGTGGGCGCTGACGTCGACAGCTGGGGCATCGACCACGGCACCTGGTCGGTGCTCGTGCACGCATTCCCCGACGCCTCCATCCCCGTCGTGCAGCTGTCGATCAACGCCTTCAAGGGCTTCGACCACCACCTGGAGCTGGGCCGCGAGCTGGCGCCCCTGAGGGAGCGCGGCGTGCTGATCCTGGCCAGCGGCAACGTCGTGCACAACTTGCGCGGCATGGACTGGAAGCTCACCGACTCCGGCTACGACTGGGCGCAACGGTTCGACCAGGACGCCAAGGAGCGCATGCTCACCGACCCCACCGAGTTCACGACGCTGGACGCCCACCCCGACTACCGCACCGCCGCCCCCACCCCGGACCACTTCATCCCGGCCTTGTACCTGGCCGGTCTGGCCGGTGCCGACGGGGGCGAACGCACCGACGTGCTCGTCGACGGCTACGCCTACGGCTCGCTGTCGATGACGGCGTACACCCTCGGTCTCACCTGCCCGCCCACCACGGCCGACGGCGGAGCCCCGCTGCCCCCGGCCGACACCCCGCCGGACGGGTCCAACATCTGAAGCACGGCCGGTCTGGTCGATGACGATGGCGCCGCGATCGTGGCGGCTGCGATGGGGGGATGTCGACATCGGAGGTTCCATGCGGGCGATGGGTCGTCGGGAGTTCCTCGGCGCGGCGGCCGCCGGTGCACTCGCGCTGGCCGGCTGCACCAGCCAACCACGGCCCCAACCGACGAGCAGCCCCAGCGGAACGAGCGCCACCGGGCCCGCGACGTCACCGGCCGCTGCTCCACAGACCTCGCCACCGAGCCCGGGTACCCCGGCGGAGATGCTGGCGCGGGCCACCGTCCCGATGCTCTGCTATCACCGGATCCGGGAGTTCACCGAGCAGGACGGCCCGGCCTCCCGGTCGCTGACCTGCCCACCGGAGCTGCTCGAACGCCACCTGCGGACGCTGACCGGAGCCGGGCTGCAGCCGGTGTCCAGCACCCAACTGGTCGACCACGTCGAGTTCGGCACCACGCTGCCGCCGCGACCGGTGGTCATCTCCTTCGACGACGCCTCGGCAGGACACTTCACCAACGCGCTGCCGATCCTGCAGCGGCTGTCGATGCCGGCCATCTTCTTCGTGATGACCGTGGTGCTCGACAAGCCCGACTGGCTCAGTCGGGACCAGGTCCACCAGCTGGACCGCGCCGGCATGACCATCGGGGTGCACACCTGGGACCACCACCCGGTCACCGGCTACGGCGATGCGGACTGGGCCACCCAGCTGCAGGCGCCGAAGACCGAGCTGGAGCAGATCGTCGGTCACGGCTTGGACCTGTTCGCCTATCCCTACGGGGCCTGGAACACCGCCGCGCTGCCGCACGTGCAGCAGGCCGGCTACCGTGCCGCCTTCCAGCTCAGCGACCAGCCGGTGGACCCTCAGCAGCCACTGCTCGCCCTGCGTCGGCTGCTGATGTCCTCGGACTGGGACGAACAGGCCCTCCTCAGCCGGCTGCCGGCCTGAGCAGCTCCCTCGACGCTAGGTCGGACATCGAGCCTCGGCGACCTCGCCGTGACACCAGAGAACCCGAGCCGCCTGGTCCAGGCAGGGCGGTGCGTCCACACCCACGACCATCCGCACGACCACATGCACCGCGAGGAGCCGGCCGCAGGGCTGCCCCGGCTGGGCGGGGCGGTGCCCCGGGTCGGCATCGGCGGGCCGGTCGGCTCGGGCAAGACCGCGCTGATCGAGGCGCTGGTGCTGCTGGTGATCACCGACGGCCACTCCCCCGTCGTCGTCACCAACGACATCGTCACCAGCGAGGACGCGCAGCACGTGCGCGCCACCCTGGCCGACGGGCTCGACCCGGCCAGGGTGGTCGGCGTGGAGACCGGGTCCTGCCCGCACACCGCCGTTCGCGACGACCCCACCATGAACTTCGACGCGGTGGAGGAGCTCACCGGCCGCTTCCCCGAAGCCGACCTGGTGCTGCTGGAGTCCGGCGGGGACAACCTCACCCTCACCTACAGCCCCGCCCTGGCCGGCTACATCATCTTTGTCATCGACGTCGGCGAGGGTGACAAGATCCCCCGCAAGCGCGGCCCCGGCGTCAACAACAGCGACCTCCTGGTGATCAACAAGATCGACATCGCGCCTCACGTGCGGGCCGACCGGCAGTCATGTAATGCGATGCGGGCACCGTCCGCGAGGGCCGGCCGATCGTGTTCACCGACTGCTTCTCCGGCACCGGGCTGCGCGAGGTCGCCGACCGGATCTACGCCGCCGTCCTCGACCGGCCCGCGCCGAGCGGCCGATGACCACACCGGTAGCTCCCGGGTCGGTCGCCCGTCGCCGGGCCGACCCGGCCTGGTACACCCCACCCGACCTGCCCGCCGAGGTCGTCTCACTGGTCGACCGGGACCGGCCGACCGGGCGCTCCGGTGGTGTGGGCCTGCTCAAGCTGACCCTGACCCTGGCCCCGGTCGGCGGCCGCGAGGCAAGCGCGGCGACTCGTCGAGGTGGTCGTCCGGCCCGTCGAGCATCGCGTACCGACGTGGCGGGCCCGACGTGGCGGGCCCAGCCAGTCACTTGCCGTGTCGACGACTCGAAGGCGGCCAGCACAGCACGCCCTGTCAACGGACGACCGCATCCCGGCCGAGGATCTGCCCCATCCGTCCACGGCACCGACCGCGGACCGGGGGGCCTGGAGCAGCGCGGATGGCAGCAGCGGATCCGCCGTGATCCCAGCCCGGCCGTCCGCGACCGCCGAGAATCTGCGGGCCGGGAACGGCCGGATGTGTCGATCGGGTGCCCGGCTGGGCACTGAAGGGTAGTCCGACCGTCCTGAGCAGAGGGGCCGCACGTCAGGGAACGACGAGAGGCAACGAGATGACGAGCAGCAGTGGCGCCCACTCAGTGGGCGGCGAGAACGTGGCGGGGACGACGCGGACGGCGGGTCCGGACGTGGTGATGCGCGGCAACATGGTGCACGACCCGGACCGGGATCGCGCGGTCGGCATCCCGCCGCGCAGGGATCGGGTGCGCTGGGGGCCGGTCTGGGCCGGCCTGGTCGTGGCGCTGCCCACCTTCCTGCTGCTCGAGGTGATCACCCTGGCCCTGGGCTGGTGGGACATCGCCGAACCCGGCGGCACGAACGCCGGCTGGATCAGCGGGATCAACGGGCTGATCGCCTTCTTCCTCGGTGGCTTGACCGCCGGCGCGAGTTCCATGTGGCGGGGGACGAACGACGGGTTGTTGCACGGCATCCTGGTCTGGGCCCTGGGTATCGTCTCCATCCTGGGCCTGGCCCTGCTGGGGGGCGGCGCCCTGCTCGGCCCGGTCGCCCAGGTCGTCACCGATGTGGCCAACGTCGGTACGGCCAACGTGCCGAACATCGACCCCGCCCAAGCCGCCGAGACCGCGAAGTCCAGCGCCAGCTGGGCGTCCCTGGGTCTGGGCCTGACCATCGCCGCCGCCGCACTCGGCGGCGTCCTGGGGGCCAAGATGTGGCCCTCCAAGAAGGACGTGGAGCGCGAGCAGGCCGCGCTCCGCTGACCGGCCGCCGGGCACCCCGACTCCGCCTCGGGGTGCCCGGGCACGGCTCCTGGAGCGCATGGCTCCACCGCCACTACCGCCTGGGCCATGCCGGGCGCCGGCAGACACCGCGAGGAGGGCCGGCATGGTCGGCCGGTCCGTGGACGGGCCGACGTCCTGCGGGCAGGAGCACGAGGTCACCGGCTCCCACGCCTGCTCGCCCGCGCCCCGTGTGCCGCACCTTGCCTGTGCCGAGGGACCAGAACTCTGGATCGTGCACTCGGTTGCAGGCCGTTGCGGCCCGCCTGGCGCCAGCGCTGCCGAGCTGGTCACCGACGACGAGCTGAGCGAGCGCCCTGCGGTCGAGGGCTGCGTGTGACCCGTCGAGGACGAGGCGCCCGTCCCCGGTGAGGTTGATGACGTGACCATGAGACACAACCGGTCTGAATCCGGCTGGTGACGCACAGCAGGCCGATGCTAGTTTCGAGACTGGGTCGAGTCACTGGCCTGATGCACAGGTCCGCGGCGCCTCGGCAGTCGGACGCGTCGGCTGCTGACTCCGCAGGGGAGTTGCCATGCGCCCACATGCCACGGCCGACCCGACGTCCCACGGCTTGCCGCGCCCCGCTCAGGTCACGCTCGACCCCGGCGCTGGACTCGTCCGGGTGGTCGGTGAGCTCGACCGCACCTGCGCTCAGCTGCTGCCCGACGCTCTCGCAGCGCTGAGTTCCACGTCGTGCCACCCGACCTGGACGGTCGACGTGGGAGGGATCAGCTCCTGCGACGCCGAGGGTCTGCGGGCGTTGACCGGGGCACGAGCTCTGGCTGCCAACCGCGGACGCAGGTTGCGGCTGGTGACCCCTGCTCCTTTCCTCGCCGTCCTGTTGCACCTCGCGGGACTGGAAGGGTTGCTCGAGGAGGTACCGGACGAGGCGGCCGAGTCGCCGTCCCCGTTGGCTCGGACGCTCGCCAATCGCGGGACGGAGTCGCCACGCGACGACGTGCGTGGCGGTGCAGCGGGCGCCACCGAAGCGCGGGCCTACTGCGGCCCCGCGCACGGCCAGCAGTGGACGGTCGGCCACGAGGGACCTCCGGCACGAGTCGAGTTGACCGTCGGACCGGCCTCGTGCCTGTACCGCCTCCTCCGGCAACGCCGCACCGGCCGTCCTGCGCGCGACGAGCTCGGGTATGTCAGCTACCTCCCGATCACCAGCGGCACTCCCATCGGCAAGCCGGAGTCCGGGGCTCGGATCCTCACCGTTCCCCTGTCCGGACGTCGATCCCGATCGTGAGCGCCGCGGCCAACGGGATGTCCGAGAAACCCACTCGAGCCACAAGGGAGCCGAGGTCGGGACCACACAGATGCACCGAGCAACCGTCGCGAGGAGAGCCCCATGGCCCTTGATGAGGATGAGATCGCCGTCCTGCGGAACATGGCCGGCCGGCCGGCCGCGAGGATCCGAACCTGGCCGCCCGACCCAGCCGATTCGACGAGTCTCTGCTCCGACCGAGACGCGGCCTGGTCACGGCGTGCCTGCTCGGGATCACGGTGCTCGTCCTGGCCATCGTCCTGCACAACGCCGCAGCGCATGCTCCGTCCTGCTCCTGCTCCTGCTCCTCATCTCTCGCCGTGCCGCGGTCCGAGGCCGAGGCACTGACCGGCTCGGCCGGGCTCGATCGCACCGCGGACGTGATCGAGAGGACGACGGGAGCAGGCCCCCAATCACCTGCAAGGCTTGCGCAGCACGTTGCCGACACGGGAGTGGTGCGGAAGGCCAGCGACCGAATCGAACGGCAGCCAGTGAGCGGGCGGTCATGCCGTTCGCCGCTGGCCCATGGGCGAGGACGCGCCGGCCATCCGGACCTTCGCGCGGTCAGCTGCCTCGTGCCCGGGCACACCACCATGAGCACCTTGCGCGAGTGTCCGGCCACAGTGGCCGGCATGCGCGGCCAACCCGCCAACGAAGGAGATCGGCATGTGGCAGGCCATGGTGACCTTGGAGATCCCGGTGCTGGAGAAGGTCCTGCGGGCCGCGCTCGTCTACGGCGTCATCCTGGTGCTCCTCCGGGTGTTCGGCAAACGGGGACTGGCCTCGACGAACACCCTGGACTTCATCGTCCTGTTCCTGCTGGCCGGCGGCGTGGAGGACGCGATCGTCGGGGATGACACCAGCCTTGTCGGCGGCGTGGTCTCCGCGATCACGCTCGTCGTCCTCAACACCGCGCTCACCTACCTGACGAACGTCAGCCCCCGGGCAGCGAGGATCCTGCAAGGGAGGCCGACGACCGTGGTCGAGAACGGCCACGTCCGCGAGCGCGGCCTGAAGGCGCTCGGGCTGCGAGCCAGGGAACTCGACCACGCGGTCCGCAGCCAGAACGGTGACGACATCAGCGAGATCGAACACGGTGAGCTCACCCCGAGCGGTCAGCTCGTCCTGACCCTCAAGCCCGAGGAGCAGTCGGCGACGAAGGGCGACATGGCCGCCCTGACCGAACGGCTCCAGCACATCGAGCGGCTGCTGACCGCACGGGGCTGACGCCGACCGGGCCGCCTCCATCGCGGTTCCTGCTGGACCGTCCTCGTGCGGGACCGTGCCTGGGCTCCTGCGGGGCAGGAACGAGGAGCGTGTCCTCCCTCGCGCGCGGGACCGGAGGCCGCCCCGCGCCTGCTGCGTCGACGACGTCGCGGACCCGGATGGGCCGGACGGTCAGTCGATCGTCACCGTCGCCGACAACGGCGTGTCCTCGCTCGAGGAGCCCACGAAGACCGTGTACTCCCCCGGCAGCACGACGAAGTCGTGGGCCCCGTCGTCCCACACCGACAGCGGGTGGTTGGTCGCGGCGGGATCGATGGTCACGCTGATCCGCTCCGCGGCTCCCGGCTCCAGCCAGATCTTGCAGAACCCGACCAGGCGCTTGGGTGGCTGCTGCGCCGCCTCGGGCAGCTCGAGGTAGACCTGGGCCACCTCCGCTCCCGCGACGTCCCCGGTGTTGGCGACCGTGAGCTGGACCGTCAGCGGTGCCGCCCCGTCGGTGCGCTCCGGGCTGACGGCGAGGTCGGACAGCTCGAAGGTCGTGTACGACAGCCCGTGTCCGAAGGGGAACAGCGGCGTGATGCCCTGCGCCTGGTACCAGCGGTAGCCCATCTGCCGGCCCTCGCTGTAGCGCAGCACCGGGTAGCCGGCGCCCTCGTCGGTGCCGGGGTAGCGCTCCGGGTGCCCGGCGAACGGGGTGTCCGCCCACGACCTCGGGTAGGTGGTGGGCAGTTTGCCGGCGGGATTGACCACGCCGAAGAGCAGGTCGGCCACGACGTGCCCGTCCTCGGCGCCCTGGTTCCACGCCTCCAGCACGGCCGGGACGGCGTCGATCCACGGCATGAGGACCGGGTTGCCGTCCTTGAGCACGACGACCGTCCGGACGTTGACCTGTCCCACCTCGGCGATCATCCGGTCCTGGTCGTTGAGCATGTGGGCGTCCGGCTGATCGGCGCCCTCCGTCGCCACCAGCCCGGCCATGATCACGACCACGTCCGCCGTTGCCGCCGCGGCCTGGGCCTCCGCCAGGTTGGACAGGTCGTCGGCGACGGTCACCTCGCGCAGGTCCGCCGAGGATCCCAGGGTCTGCAGGACGTCCCGCAGGCCGTCCATGGGTCGCACGGTGTAGAGCGGGTCGACCTTGGAGCTGCCGCCGCCGCCGAGGCAGGCCTCGTCCACGTACGTCGCCTGACCGATGACGACGACGCTCTGCACCCCCGGCTCCAGCGGCAGGACCGCGCCGTCGTTCTTCAGCAGCACGGCGATCTGCTCACCGATCCGCCGGGATATCGCGCCGTGCCCCTCCGCGTCGATCTCGCCGGGGTCGTAGGGCCGGTCGAACTGGCCGAACCGGAACATCTGCGTGTACCGGCGCACCAGCGCCCGGTCGACCGTCTCGATCTCCAGGCTGGTGTCGGCCAGCGCCGCCTTGACGTTGTCCTCGTTGAGCCACTTGGCGTCGGGCATCTCGTGGTCCAGGCCAGCGTTGACCGCCGGGGCCGCCGAACGGCAGGACCAGAAGTCCGACTGGACGTAGCCCTGCCACCCCCATTCCTCCCGCAGGACCGTGTGCAGGAGATAGCGGTGCTCGGTCGCGTACGTGCCGCGGACCCGGTTGTAGGCACTCATGATCGCGGCGAGGTCGGCGTCCTTGACCAGCATCTCGAACGGCAGCAGGTACAGCTCGCGCAGTGTCCGTTCGTCGACCTCGACGTCGGCCCGGAAGCGCTCGTACTCCTGGTCGTTGCACACGTAGTGCTTGGCCATGGCGATGACGCCGTGCTCCTGGATGGCCCGGGCGACCTCGACGCCCATGACGCCGCTGAGGTAGGGGTCCTCGGAGAAGTACTCGAAGTTGCGGCCGGAGATCGGCGTGCGGTGCAGACACACGCCGGGGCCCTCCAGCACGTGCTGACCGAGGGTCGCCGTCTCCGAGCCGATGACCGTGCCGTACTCGCGCGCCAGCGCGGGGTCGAACCCGGCGGCCAGGCCGATGGTCATCGGCAGCGCCGTGGCCGGCGGGCTCGGCGTCCCGTCACCCATCCCGACGCCCACCGGGCCGTTGGTGATGCGGAACCGCGGGATGCCCAGCTCCTCGATCGCGGCGACGTGGCGCTCGACCCGGATCTGGGCGGCGAGCTGCTCCATGCCCTCGGCCGTGTCAGCCTTCATCGAGTAGATGTCGATCGTGTCCATCGCACCGTGCAGCTGGGCGATCTTCTGCTCCAGCGTCATGGCGGCGACGAGCTCCCGCGCCCGCTCCTGCGGGGACAGCGAAGTATTCGTCCAGGGGCGGTCCAGCTCAGCGGGAGCAGTCGTGTCGCCGGCCATGGAGATGCCCTTCAGTCGCTGTGAGACGGGGACCGGCGGTCGGTGGGTGCAGACCGCGTGCTCCCCGCTGAGACATCCCAGCGTGGGCGCTGTCACCTGCGTGCGCAACGAGTACCCGGTCCACCCGGCACGGGACCGCGGTCGAGCGGCAGCCGGGGCTGCCGCGCTGCCCCGTCTGGACCGGCGTCGACGAACGTGAAGGGCGACGGGGTGGCCCGCGCGGTCCCCCAGGGGAACGCGACCCCCGGCCCGCTCTGGCGCGAGCCCTGGACGAGGAGGAGCGGATCGGCGAGGAGGTCGAACACCACGCGGCGGCGACCGCCCGGCTGCGGTCCCGCGATCCCGCCGTCACCCACCAGATCTCCCGTCCGCCGACCCCGGGAGCAGGCAGTCGGTGCCGCCGGTCGAGCCGACGAGCCTCACGGGAAGACCGGCCCGACGATGACGGTGAGGTCGGCGTCGAAGGTGGCCGGGTCCCACCACGCGTGATCGAGCACGACCGGGCCCGGACAGCGCTCGGCCAGACCTCCCTCGGGGTAGCCGAAGTGCTCGGCCAGCGCCGACTCGATCAACTCGCCGCGCCGACCTGCGATCCTGCTCCGAGCACCCTTCCGGTCATGGCCGTCCTCCCGTCCGGTTCGATGACGCGACCGCACCCCAACCGGTTGTCGGGCGCCGCGTCACTGGCCCATGCTGACCCAGTGAGTGTGACGCAGACCTCCCCGCAACTGGTCCTGCATCCCGACCGATTGCTGCCCGCCGAGCCCGAGGTCCGCGCGATCGCACGCCGGATCCACGACGCGGTGCAGGACCTGCCGATCATCTCCCCTCACGGGCACGTGGACCCGCGGCTGCTGCTGGACGATGCGCCGTTCCCCGACCCGGCGACCCTGTTCATCACGCCCGACCACTACGTGACCCGGCTGCTGCACGCCGACGGGGTGGGCCTGGACGAGCTCGGCGTCGGCGAGGGTCCGCTCGACGAGGACCGCGCCCGTGCGGTGTGGCGCCGCCTCTGCGAGCACTGGCACGTCTACCGCGGCACGCCTGTGCGCTACTGGCTGGAGATGGAGCTCGCGGACATCTTCGGGGTCACCCAGCGCCCGTCGGCCGCCTCCGCCGACGTGATCTACGACCAGGTCGCCGAGCGTCTCGGTCAGGACGCCTACCGGCCGCGCGCGCTCTACGAGCGCTTCGACATCTCGGTGCTGGTCACGACCGACGACCCCTGCGACACCCTGGCCGACCACGCCGCGCTGGCCGCCGACCCCGCCTGGTCGGGGCGGGTGATCCCGGCGTTTCGGCCCGACGCCTACCTCGAGGCGGGCGCGCTCGGCTGGCCCGACGCCGTGCGCCGGCTCGGCGAGGCCGCCGACATCGACACCGGCGACTTCGCCGGGTACGTGCAGGCCCTGGAGGAGCGCCGCCGCCACTTCATCGCGCACGGGGGGCGGTCGGCCGACCACAGCCATCCCGACGTGCGCACCGACCCCCTCGAGCCCGCTGAGGCCGAGCGCATCCACGCTGCAGCGCTGGCCGGCGAGGCCACGCCGGAGGAGGCGGTGGCCTTCCGCCGGAACATGCTGCTGGAGATGGCCCGGATGTCGTGCGACGACGGCCTGGTGATGACCCTGCACCCGGGGGTGCGCCGCGACCACCACCGGCCGACGGCCGAGCGCTTCGGGCGGGACGTCGGTTGCGACATCCCGATCCGGGTGGAGTTCGCCGATGCGCTGCGGCCCGTGCTGGAGCGCTACGGCACCCACCCGGACTTCCACCTGGTCGCGTTCACCCTCGACGAGACGGTGTGGTCGCGGGAGCTGGCGCCGATGGCGGGGTTCTACCCGTCGGTCTACGTCGGGGTGCCGTGGTGGTTCCTCGACGCACCGGACGCCCAGCGCCGGTTCCGCGACGCGGTCACCGAGACCGCCGGCTTCTCCCGCACCTCCGGTTTCGTCGACGACACCCGAGCCTTCTGCTCGATCCCGGCCCGCCACGACTTGTCCCGGCGCATCGACTCGGGGGTGCTGGCCCGGCTGGTCGCCGAGCACCGGCTGTCGGAGGAGGAGGCCGTCGACACCGCCGTCGACCTCGTGACGACGCAGCCGACCCGGGTGTTCAAGCTGTGACCGGCCGGGAGCTGACCCGACGGGCAGGAGCCGGCCGGGCCGCGGCCCCTGTCCGGCTGGTGCACCTGGGGTTGGGCAACTTCTTCCGCGCCCACCAGGCCTGGTACACCGAGCACGCGCCCGACGCCGGCGACTGGGGCATCGCCGCCTTCAGCGGCCGCAGCGCCGACCTGCCCAACCAGCTCACCGCCCAGGAGGGGCTGTACACCCTGATCACCCGGGCGGCCGAGGGTGACCGGTTCGAGGTCGTCGGCAGCCTCTCCGCGGCGTACCCGGGCGGAGAGCACGAGGCCTGGCTGGACCATCTCGCCTCCTCCGACGTCGCAGCGGTCACGGTGACCGTGACCGAGGCCGGCTACGTGCGCAGCGCCGACGGCGGGCTGGACCGCGACAGGCCCGAGGTGCGCCAGGACGTCGACGCCCTGCGCCGCGATCTGGCCGCGCCCGTGCGCACCACCCCGGCCCGGCTGCTCGCCGGGTTCGCGGCGCGACGGCGGTCCGATGCCGGACCGATCGCGCTGGTCCCCTGTGACAACGTCGCGGGCAACGGCGCCATCGCCGTGGGGGTCGTGCGCGACCTGGCCGAGATGGTCGACCCGCAACTGGCGGACTGGTGTGCCGAGCACGTCTCGAAGGTCACCACGATGGTCGATCGGATCACCCCTCGTACCGACCCGGGCGACGAACGCATCGTCGCCGAGGGCCCTGGGTGGATCGACCGGGCGCCGGTGGCCACCGAGCCGTTCGCCGAGTGGGTGCTGAGCGGCGCCTTCCCGGCAGGCCGGCCGAGCTGGCAGGACGCCGGAGCGAGGTTCAGCGACGACATCGTCCCCTTCGAGCACCGCAAGCTCTGGCTGCTCAACGGCGCCCACTCGCTGCTGGCCTACGCCGGCTCCATCCGCGGGCACACCACCGTGGCCGAGGCGGTCACCGACGAGACGTGCCGCAGCTGGATGCAGCAGTGGTGGGACGAGGCCGTCGCGCACCTGGACCTGCCCGCCGCCGACCTGCAGACCTACCGCGAGGCGCTGGTGACCCGGTTCGCCAACCCGCGGATCCGGCACAGCCTGGCCCAGATCGCGACCGACGGCTCGCAGAAGCTGCCGGAGCGGATCCTGCCGGTCGTGGCCGAGGAGCGCTCGACCGGGCGGATGCCGGAGGGGGCAGTGCGGGTGCTCGCCGCCTGGGTCTGCCACCTGCGTGGCCACGGTGTTCCGGTGGCGGACCCCCGCGCCGACGAGCTGACCCGTCGCGCTGCCGGCCCGCTGCCCGACGCGGCCCGCCGCGTCCTGGACACCCTCGATCCGCACGTCGGCGCCGACGGCGAGCTCGTGGCCGCGGTGGCGGCGGACGCCGAGCGCTTGGAGCGGGAGGCCGGGACATGAGCGAGCGGGCGGCTCACGCATGGACGCAGCAGCGCCGTGGACGAAGTCGACGAGCGCCGGCGAGGAGGGGCGTGAGACACCCCTGTCGACCACGCCCTCATGCGGCGCGGCCGAGTGCCTTGCGGTTGGCGACGTGCTCGGCCTCGCTGTGACGCACGCCCTGGGCCAGGCAGTGCCAGCGGACCTCCAACCAGCGGTTGCCGAAGGCGCCCAGGGCGGCGTCGAGGTAGGGGTGTTGCACCAGTCGGCGAGAGCGGGTGCGTCGGCTCCGCCTGGACTTCCGCGTCACCGGTGCTCGGCCGGCGTGGTACGGCGACCCGTCGCAGGACTCGCACTGGTCGATCTGCTCGCCGTCCTCACCGGCGACCCGAGCGGCGAGGACGTCCCCCAGGCCCGGGGAGCTCAGGTGGCTCACCTCGCCCGGGAAGGTGTTTCCCGGGTCAGGGTCCTCGACCGCGCGGTCGCGGGTGGCGCGCTCGTAGTCGCCGGCGATCGCCCGCAGTCCCCCACCGAGCCAGCCGTGCTGGATCAGCTGCTCGAGCCCGGCGTGCCGGTCCAGCGCCAGCAGGTAGCCGATCCGGGCATCCTCGCCGGATCCTCCTTCCGCGCCGGGCCGCTGCGATGGGCGACCAGGTCGTGGTCGACCGACAGCGCGGTGAACCCAGCGTCGACCAGCAGCCGTACCGGGTCTCCAGCACCACCCGCACCTCGGCCGGGTCCGGCTCGAGGGCCAGGCAGTGAGCCAACCCGTCGGGGCCGATGTCGATGCGGAGGTCTTCGATGACGCGCTTCTCAGACCCTCCCAAGGGCGCCGGATGACAGACCCGTCGAGAAAGAATCCGTCATGGTGAGCGACTCCACCCGGACCAGCGCCGACGAGAGACTGCCCCGCAGCCGGGTCGTCGGGTACTCGCTGGGCGACGTGGCGAACAACGTCTCGTTCATGATGACGTCGCTGTTCCTCATGGCGTACATGACCGACATCGCCGGCGTCCCCGCCGCCATCGCAGGCATCATCTACGGCGTCACGAAGATCTGGGCCGGTGTCACCGACCTGATCGCCGGCAACACCGTCGGGCGCAGGGAGACGAAGTGGGGGCGCCTGCGCCCGTGGCTGATCTGGGTCAGCCCCTTCTTGGCCATCTCGCTCGTCCTGCTGTTCAGCACGCCCGCCGGCCTGGGCCCCACGGCGACCATCGCGTGGGTCCTCCTGTTCGACGCCGCATTCCAGCTGTGCTACTCCTTCGTCAACATCCCCTACGGATCGCTGTCCGCCGCGATGACGGAGAACGGGACAGACCGGTCTCGTCTCTCCGGCGCCCGGTCCATCGCCTCCTCGATGACCGGCGTCGTGCTCTCCCTCGTCCTGTCCCCTCAGTTCGAGGACACGACGGCGGACGACATCCGGCTGCGGTTCACGACCGCGACGATCATCCTGGCGGTCATCGCGCTGGTCCTGTACTGGCTGTGCTTCAGGAGCACCCGCGAGGTCGTGCCGGCCGGCGCGGGGGAGCTCACCCTGAAGACGACGCTGCAGATGGTCCGGAGGAACAAGCCGCTGCTGGTGCTGTGCCTCGGTGCACTGTTCCTCCTCGGAGCGTCCTTCACGATGAACGCGGTGATGCTGTACTACGCCCGCGACGTGCTCGGCAGCGCGACCTCCTTCACCTGGCTGTACCTCTGCCAGACGATCGGCACGATCGCCGTCGCCTCGCTGATCCCGGCGATCACGGAGAGGGTCGGCAAGCGAGTCGGTTACGTGGCGCTGGCCGCCGTCGGCGTGGTCGGCTTCGTGCTCATCGCGCTCACGCCCACGGGCGACCTGCTGGTGGCGCTGCTCGCCTTCCTCGTCTTCGGCGCCGGGTTCGGCGGCACGAACGCCCTCATGTTCTCGATGCAGGCCGACACCGTCGACTACGGCGAGTGGAGAACGGGAACTCGCGCCGAGGGCGGCAGCTACTCCATCCTGTCCTTCGTCCGCAAGGTCGGCCAGGGCGTCGGCGGCTTTCTCGGTGGGGCGGTCATCGGCGCGTTCGGGTACACCGCGGGTGCGCAGGTCCAGTCTCCGGAGGCGATCCAGGGCATCAAGATCGCGGCGGGGTGGGTTCCGGCGGCGCTGTGCGTCATCGCCGCGGTCGCGCTCTGGTTCTACCCGCTCACGAACGACGAGCACCGCGAGATCGTCCGAGAGCTGAACGACCGTCGCGCGAGGCACGCTTTCGGCGAGGCGACCGCCGCGGGCGGCGCGGTGTCCGTGGCGGACGGCGAGTTCGTCGTGGCCGGCCCGGTCATCACCATCAACGAGCAGTACGGCGCCGGCGCGTCCTACGTGGCTGCCCGGGTCGCCGAGCGTCTGGGTGTCCCGTATGCCGGGACGCGATTCAGTTCCGAGCAATTGGAGCAGGCCGAGGCCACCCAGCCGGCCGCGGCCTCGGCTGCGGTCACCGGCTCCTCGGCTGCGGCCTTCGGCTCCGGCGGGATGCTGGGCTTCCTGCGGTCCTTCTCGCGGACCACGACCGAAGGAGACGCCTCCGTCTCGGCGGACGCGCTGTCCGACTCCAGGCTCATCCAGCAGAACGTCGCGGACGTCATCGACATGGTCAGGGACTCCGGCGGCGTGGTCGTCGGTCGTGACGCCACGGTCATCCTCTCCGAGATGCAGGGTGCGCTGCACGTCCGCCTGGAGGCCCCGCTCCGGACGCGCGTCAGCCGGGCGGCCGAGGCCTACGGCGTCAGCACCGAGGTCGCGGCACAGCGGCAGGCACGCGAGGACCGCATGCGCGTGCTGATGTCGGATCGGCTCATGCACTGGGACCCCACTGACGCGAGCCGCTACGACCTCGTCATCGACACCAGCGAGATCTCGCTCGACGATGCCGTCGACATGATCGTCGCCGCCAGTGAGGCCAAGCGAGCCAGCTGACCCCGGGTGCGGGACGCTCCTGTTGATGGCGCCCGTGCCGCGCGCGGTCCCGACCCGACGAGGCCCGACGCATGTCTGCGTTCCGATCGCCGATCGACGAGCGCGACAGGCTCGAACCTCCGCGGACGAGGGCCGGAACTGATGGCGTGGGCCGAGCCCCGGACCTCGAGCCCAGCGCGCAGACACCGCCATGGCGGATCCTGGGGCGCTGCGTCCTTGTTCCGGACCTGAAGCGACGCGGTACGTGCTCGAGATGGCGTCGCACCGTCGGGCCGCAGCTCAGCGACGCAGGCGGAAGAGCATCTCGCCGGCCCGCGGCACGACCAAGGTGTCCGGATCGGCGGCGAAGGCGGCCGGGTCAACGGTCGCCGGATCGAGGTACCCGAGGTTTGCCGCACGGCACACGTCCTCGGGGATCCCCGTCGCCAGCGTGACCTGCACCCGCAGCCGCTCCTCACCGGTCGCCGCGTCGTAGATACCGGCGCCGCGCAGGTGGGTCGAGTGCGCCAGCACCCCCCAGTGCACGTGCGAGAACCGGTCCCACTGCGCCACGAAGTAGTCCCGGCAGTGGTAGCCGACCTCGTGGATCTCCGGGTGGGTGGAGGAGATCTCGGTGACGTGCGGGGCGTAGAGGACCACCTCACCCCCGTCGGCGACCACCGGCTCGAGCTTGTAGAAGCCCTTGGCGGCAGTCCAGATCTCGTCGTACATCTCCGGGACGACGGAGAGCACCCGGCGGACCGGGGCATCGAGGTAGGTGACGTGGGTGGCCGCGCAGACCTCGGCGGCCGACGCCCAGGCGGCCCGGGTCTCGCCGAAGGACACCGAGTGCAGTGCGCTCCCCGTTCCTGCCTGCGGCCCCGCGGCAGCGGCGGGGACAGTGGAGTCCACCCCGCTGTCGGCGGCGCCGTCGGCGACCTCGGCGGTCACCACGCACAGCGCCAGCTTCTCCGACGGGATGAGGGCGGCACCGTCGTCGATCAGCGCACGGACCGGCGTGATGCCGGTGGTGCCGATGATCTCCGCCGACGTGATCAGCGCCCCCAGCCAGTGCGAGACGTCGATGATCCGCTGGCCGCCCACGCCGGGGAAGAAGTACTTGTTGCCACCCGAGATGCCGACGACCTCGTGCGGGAGCACCGGGCCGACCACCAGCGCGATGTCGTGGTCGACGACCGCCCGGTTGAGCAGCACCGGCACGTCGAGGTCCATCCGTCCACCGGAGAGCTCCGCGATCCGCGTGGCCGGGATCGTACCGAGGTCGGCGAAGGTCTCCGGCTGCCACCACTCGTGGTTGACGACGGTGGTGCCGGGATAGGAGTCGGCGGGCCGGCCCGGCGGGTAGCCGAGGTGGGCGGCCAAGGCCTCCTCGGTCATGGGCGCGTGGGTGCCGAGCGCCACCAGCACCGTCAGCCGGGTGACCCGGCCGTGCAGCGCGCCGTGCACGGCGCGCATGAGCAGCGGCAGCGGGCAGGTGCGCGTCGCGTCGGGCACCAGCACGCACACGCTGCGCCCGTCGAACGGGTGGGCGCCGAGCTGGTCGGCGACGAACTCGGTGACCTGCTCGTCGTCGAGCACGGTCGAGGCGTCGCCCACGCGGGTCGCCGAGGCGGCCAGTCCGGGCGGGAGGTCGCCGATCAGCGTCATGACCCGAGCGTGGGCGGCGGGACGGTCCTTGGCAAGGCAGCTCTTCGCCTTCCCGACGTCGCGCCCCGGTCTGCTGCTCGGCCGGCCGGCTCGAGGTGCCGCCGCGTCCGGCGGCTCCGTCGGTTCATGCCGGGACACCTGGGGTAGCCGGGCAGAGCCGGACGACGGGGGACCGGATCTCCACCGAGTCAGCCGTTCCGATCGGAGGATCGATGTCCAGCACGGATCCGCACGCCACCTTCACCTCGAATGCGCTGTCGGGTCGGGTGGCGGTGGTGACGGGTGCCGCCCGCGGGATCGGTCGGGCTGCTGCGGTCGCGCTCGCCCGTGCCGGCGCCGACGTCGTCGGGATCGACATCGCCGCAACGGTCAGCCCCATCCTGAACTTCTCGCCGGCCACGCCGGCCGATTTGGAGGAGACCGGGCGCGCGGTGGAGAACTGCGACGCGCGATGGCAGGGCCACGTGATCGACCAACGGGACCTCCCGGCGCTGAGAGCCGCGGCCGAGACGGTGGAGCGCAGGTGGGGCGGCATAGACATCGTCTTCGCCAACGCCGGCATCCAGGGGTTCGCACCGCTGCTGGAGATGACCGACCTGGACTGGCACGACCAGATCGACGTGAACCTGACCGGGACGGCGAACGTGCTGCGGGCATTCGGGCCTGCGTTGGTCAGCCGTGGGGGCGGCCGGATCATCGTGACGTCCTCGACCCAGGGCCAGCACGGCACCAAGTTCGGCGCGGCCTACTCGGCGTCGAAGTGGGGGCTCATCGGGCTGGTGAAGTCTGCTGCCCTCGAGCTCGGAGTGCATGGCATCACGGTCAACACCCTCGTTCCCGGCCTCATCGACACGGCACTGACCCGGCACGAGGACCGCTACGCCCAGGCGATCTCCGCCAGCGGCGGCGACCCGAGCGGTGACGTCGAACAGGACGAGCGAACCGCGCACGACTCCCTCACCAGCACCTCTCCGCTGGGCGTGGCGTTCATCGACCCGGAGGACGTCGCCCCGCTGGTGGTGTTCCTGGCCTCCGATGCCGCACGCATGGTCTCCGGGGCCACGTTCGCCGCGACTGCGGGTGACAGCGCGAACGTCACCGCTTGAGTCCACCGATCGATGGCTCCCGCGTCGGGACGTCGCCTCCATCCCGTGCCGGACCGTGGAGGACTCAGCGGTGCCCGCCGCTGTCGACCGGGATCTCTCGACGGGTTGGGTCAACCAGCACCTCGCCCTCGAGGTCGTGCCGCTCGCCGCGGCCACCATCCTCCTGGCGCAAGCGGGGGGCAAGCCCACGTCGACGAGGTGGTCCGGTACGGCGTGATGGTGGTGACGTCCCTGGCCATGGGACTGCAGGACGCTGCCGCGCGGCAGTTGGCCGTCGCTGACGTCCCGACGACCGTCGTCGATGCAGCGCGGGCGACGACCTGCGCCGAACGGCCGTGCGCGGGCGCGTCTGCGCAGTCCGCTCACGAGGACATCTGGGACTGGTACGCCTGCTCGACGAGCTGCCGGGCGTGCCGGCGCTCCGGGCCGACCGTCGCCGTCGGTGCGGGAGAGCGGCCGCTCGCCACCGGGCGAGCTCACGGCTTGACCACCTCGCGCGGCTGGTCGCCGACCAGGCGGCGTGCGGTGTCCAGCGCCTCGTTCTCGGCGACCCGTTGCTCGGCGACGAGCTGGAACCGCCCGTTGACCGAGAAGCGGTTCCGGGGAATGGTCATCGGCACCCCCGGTGGATGCCCGGGGCACGGGGTTCCCGACCGGCAAGCACTTCCCCGACGAGGAGGAAAGGTGCTCAGACCTCGTGACGCGGCCACCCGAGAGCGCCAGCCGCTCACCGAGCTGTGGCGGTTCCGGCTCGCTGTCGTCATCGGTCTGGACGGGGCCGACACCTACCCCGCACTGCACGCGACATCGCCGGCTCCGTGGACCGAGGAGTACTGGACCGCCCACCTCGAGATGAACCACCGGGTGTCCGGCTGCATCGACGCCGTGGTGGACGAGCAGGTGTGGCACGTCGCCGACGTCGCGACGACCCCGGGCGTCATGCGCGTCGGGGGCGACGAGAAGGGGGTCGTCACCCGAGATCGTCTGCCCAGGGGAGCAGCGTGGACGCTGCGGCGGCGCTGGCGCGGCGAGAGATGACCGGCGGTCCGCGCGATCCCGGGCTGGTCGTGGCAGTCGACATCGGCACCACCGGGGTCAAGGCGGCCGCCGTCGACGTCGACGCGGTCAGCCACGCCGACGCGGAGCGGGAGTACCCGACCGAGTCACCCCACCCGGGCTGGGTGGTGCAGGACCCGGACATGGTGGTCGACGCCGCGGCGGCGGTGGTCCGTGAGGTCTCCGGCGCCGTGACCGGGTCGGGCCATCGGGTGGCGGCAGTCGCCTTCTCTGCGGCGATGCACAGTCTGATCGCGTTGGACGCGGACGGTGCTCCCATCACCCCGTCGGTGACCTGGGCCGACGAGCGGGCACGGGCGCAGGCACGCCGGCTGCGCGACTCCGGCGACTGGCTGTCACTGCACCGCCGCACCGGCACGCCAGTGCACCCCATGTCGCCGCTGGTGAAACTGCTGTGGTTCCGGGAGGAGCAACCCGAGGTCTGGGGTCGCGCCGCCCACTGGGTGGGCATCAAGGAGTACGTCGTCCACCGCCTGACCGGGCAGCTGATGGTCGACGAATCGACCGCGTCAGCCACCGGGCTGTACGGGCTGGCCGCGCGCGACTGGGATGACGAGGCCCTCGCCCTGGCCGGTGTGCGACGTGAGCAGTTGCCGAACCTGTGTCCTCCCACGCAGATCGTGGCTGGTCTCGGCGAGGGTGTCACCGCCTGGGGGTTGCCCGTTGGTACACCGGTGGTCGTCGGCGCGAGCGACGGGGTGCTGGCCAACCTCGGTGTCGGTGCCGTGGCCTCCGGGGTGGCCGCGTGCTCGATCGGCACCAGCGGCGCCATCCGGGGCGTCGTCCCCGAGCCGCAGGTCGATGACCGGGGGCGGGTGTTCTGCTACCTGCTCGTCCCCGGTCGCTGGGTCGTCGGCGGGGCCACCAACAACGGCGGGAACATGCTGCGGTGGCTGGGCCGAGTAGTCGGTGCCGAGCTGGCCGATCCGGACACCGAGCTGACCAGGTTGGCGGCGACCGTGCCGCCGGGGGCCGAAGGCCTGCTGATGCTGCCGTACCTCGCCGGCGAGCGCGCCCCACGGTGGAGCGGCGACCCTTACGGGGCACTGCTGGGGCTCAGCCAGCGGCACGGTCGCGCCCACGTGGTCCGGGCGGCGCTGGAGGGCGTGTGCCTGCAGCTGGCTCTCGTGCTCGAGGCCATGCGGGCGTCAGGGTTGGAGCTGACCGAGCTGCGAGCAACCGGCGGCTTCGCCCGCAGCGTCTTCTGGCGTCAGCTCCTGGCCGACGTCCTGGGGACGGCCGTCGGGTTCCCGGCGAACGAGCAGGGTTCAGCGGTCGGCGCGGCCCTGCTGGGTCACGTCGCTCTCGGGCACCTGCAATCGGTCGACGAGGCAGCCGCGCTGGTGCGGGTTGCCGAGGTCGTACACCCGAACCCGGACAGGGCTGAGCTCTACCGCGCGTTGCTCCCGTCTTTCGCTGCTGTGGCCGAGGCGGTCGAGACGGTGCCCACCTGGCGGTAGCGCTGGCGGTTCAGTCTCCTCCGGCCTGCTGGCGCAGCCAGCGGTCGAGCGTCAGCCGCAGCGGAGCGCTGACGGGCGCCTTCACCGTGACCTCCCCGGCACGGTCGAACGTGAAGGTGATCGACAGGTACTCCGCGGTGCGCAACGTCTCGTCGATCTCCGCCAGCACGAGCACCGGACCGTCCGGGCCGTCGGTGAACACCGTCTCCCCCGCCGGGATGGTGATGGCCGGGTCGGACGAGGCCGGGTTCTCGTCCACCACCACCCCGGTGAAGTCCGGTCCGGTGACACCGATCAGCTGCTCGTCCTCGGTGCCCTCGTTGACCATGGCGACACCCAGCAGGGCCGCCGATCCGATGGGGTAGATCCCTTCGGGCGGGTTGTCCAGCCGGATGTTGCGCAGCTCCATGTCCCCGACCGACGCCTCCACCCCGGGGCCACCGACCCGCACGGGCCGCTCGTCGCTCCCGCATCCGGTCAGGACGACCACGGCAGTCACCAGCAGGCCGACCAGGGCGCTGCGTCGACGACGCGCCAGCTGCGTCCTCACCGCTCGACCCGGTCAGCGCCGACCAGCTCTGGGCGCCGGTCCACCCGGGCGCTGCCGAACAGCACGAGCATGATGCCATCGGTCAGCGCCTGAGCCCCGAGCAGGACGCCGAGCAGGGTGAAGCTCGCCGCGACCCAGTTCACCAGGACGACGAGCCCGAGGACCGCGGACACCACGCCGCTGAGCAGCAGAGCCGCCCGGGGAGCCCCGCGGTCGAAGGCCATCACCAAGCGGACGATCCCGCCGGCCAGGAACAGCGACCCGGCGAGGAGGGTGAGTGCCAGGATCGCCGCACCCGTGTGGCGCAGGAGCATCAACCCCCGCACCAGCAGCAGGCCGCCGCTGAGGGCGGTCGCCCAGAACCCACCACGGCCGATCGAGAACACGGCGGCGACCAGGGCGACGACGCCGCCGACCAGGGCGAGCCACCCCAGGAAGACCACCGACACCACGGTGGACCAGACGACGTGCGCCAGGACCACCAACCCGACGATGACGAGCAGGACGCCCATCACGATGTCCACGCCGCTGCGGCGGCGCCGGACCACGACATCCGTCATGCCTTCTGCCTTCGAAGAGCACAGGCCCCGCGTGACGGACAGCGCAGACCTTCGACTGCTACCCATGTCGGCCCTAGGTCACCGTCACCGGACGGGATTTCTGGATCGGGCCGTACCGGCCCGGCCACTTCGGTACGACCCGCAGGGATCGCGCGGCAGTCGGACCCGCCATGGGGCCGTCCCCCATCTTGGGGGAATGTCACGGCCGCACGGCTCGGTGCGCGCCCGTCCGGCCTTCATGTTGATCCGGAGGTGCGGCGAGCGCCCGGTCGGGATCGGCATGCGCCCGGCTGAGGAGGTCCATCAGCTTCCCTCCTGCGCGGATGCGCTTGCGGGCCCCGAGCCACACCAAGTGGGCAGTGGAGAAGGGCCTCCGACGCTCACATGCAGTGCTCTCCCTGCGCATCGGGCTTCTCGGCGGCCCGGCTCTGCTCCCGCTCGTAGCGCGCAGTCGACATCCTGCCCAGCGCGACCACCGCCGCCGAGAGGAGGAAGAACCCGACAACGGCCACAGCCGGCCACCAGGTCATCGATCCGACCTCCTTCCGGAGGCTGCCGCAGCGTGTTCTCCAGCAGTCTCCTCGTCGACCTCCGGAAGCGGGCCCGGCAATCGAGTCAATGACGATCCGGGTCGGTCAGCCGCGCAACGCGAATCGCGCGAGGAGCTCCCGAGCTCGTTCGGCATGGCCGGCTTCGCACAGCACGTCGTAGTGGCTGGCGACGACCTGGCTGGTGCTGGTGAAGTCCCGCTGTCCGCGGGTGACGGCGTAGCCGAGCGCGCCGAAGACCGCCCCGAAGACCAGGCCGATGAGCAGCCCGGTGAGGATTGAGCCGATCCAGGCGGTACCGGTGACAGCGAAGATGCCCAGCAGCAGCCCGACGAACAGGCCCCACCAGGCGCCGCTGGCGGCTCCCGCACCCATGGCCCGTCCCCAGGTCATCCGGCCGAGCACCCGCTCGACCTGGCGCAGGTCCGAGCCGATGATCGTGACGTTCTCCACGGGGAACTTCTGGTCGGACAGGTGATCGACCGCCGCCTGGGCCTGCGCATAGCTCTCGTACGACCCCACCTGCACGCCGCCCAGCGGCATGGACATCGACGTCGACATCACCTGACTCCCCTCGCAGTGCTGGAGTGTCCCAGGAATACCACGTGCGTCCTCGGGAACTACCCGGTCACGTTCCTCGGACACCTGATCTGATCTGGAGTTCGCATGACGACCACTGCACCCGGCTGCTGTTCCGCCGCGAGATGAGCGCGGGCGACGAGGTCGCTCGATCCGACGGTTTGCGCGGCGCCTCAGCCGCCGCTCTCGAGGAGCCCGACACCAGCGCGCCGGTCACCGCTGCGCCGGCCCCCTCGCCACAGCGCGGATCTCGACTGCGGCACGCCCTCGCCGAGACGGCCCGGGTCTTCGCCGAGCTGCTGCTCGTCGCTGCCGGGCTGGTCGGTCTGGGCTACCTGATCGGCGTGCTGTGGCCGGTGCTGCTCCCGGTGGTGTTCGGCCTCCTGGTCACCACCGTGCTGTGGCCCCTCACGCGCTTCCTGCGTCGGCATCGCTGGCCACCGGCCCTGGCCGCCCTCACCGTGGTGCTGCTCTTCATCGCCGCTCTGGTCGGTGTCTTCCTCCTGGTCGTCCCGCCCGTCCTGCAGCAGTCCGGGGCTGTCGTCGACGGGATCGTCGCCGGCCTGCAGCAGGTCCAGCAGTGGCTGACCGGCCCACCGCTGAACCTCGGTGAGGACCAGGTCGGACAAGCCGTCGACCGGGCCATCAACACCGTCCAGGACAACCTGCAGAACATCCTGAGCTTCGTGTTCTCCGGGGTCACCGCGGTCGGCTCGGGAGTGACCAACGCCGTCCTCGCCCTCGTGCTCACCTTCTTCTTCCTCAAGGACGGGCCCCGCTTCCTCCCCTGGCTCGGCGCTCAGACCACCCGTCCAGTCGCGCCGCACATCGCCGCGGTGTCGACGCAGGCGTGGCGGACGTTGTCGGACTTCATCCGTTCGCAGGCCCTGATCGGCTTCGTCGATGCGTTCTTCATCGCGGTCGGGCTGTTCCTGTTGGACGTGCCGCTGATCCTGCCGTTGGCGGTGCTGATATTCATCGGTGCGTTCGTCCCGATCGTCGGCGCGTTCGTGGCGGGTGGTGTCGCGGTCCTCATCGCCCTGGTCAGCAACGGATTCACCACCGCCGTCGCGGTGCTGGCAGTGATCGTGGTGGTGCAGGCGGTGGAGGGCAACGTGCTGCAGCCGATCATCCAGGGCCGCGGACTGAACCTGCCCCCCGTGATGATCCTGCTCGCCGTGACTGCGGGAGGCAGCCTGCGCGGCATCCTCGGCGCTCTGCTCGCCGTGCCGATCGCGGCGGTCGTCGCCGTCGTCTACCGCTACGTCCGCGACCTGCTCGACGGGCGGGACCCCCGCAGCGCCGCCGACGCCGACGACGAGGAGCCCGACCCGGACGATGCCGCCACTCGGCAGCCCGACGAGCGGTGAGCTGCCGGTCGGGCACTTCCCGGCGGACGACGAACGGGGTCGGGATGCGCACGTGCCCGAGGACGTGTGGCCCGTGGCGGCGATGTCAGTGCCCGCCGCGCAGCCGCATCCGCCAGGGGCGACCGTCCGGGTCGTAGCCCAGGTCGTAGAGCGGGGTGACCAGCCACCGGCGCAGGGTCCCGCCGCTGCTCCGGCGGGGATGGCTCCGCAGCCGCCCGTTCGGCCGCGGCCCCGCTCCCCCAGCGGCGTGCCAGCCATCCAGCTCCTCGGCCGCCCCGCAGATCGCCTGCACGGCGTCGTCCGGGTCGAGCAGGTCGGCGTCGTCCCCGTCGGCGCGGTCCAGGTGCTCGCGCATCAGGGTCAGCCGCAGATCACGCGCGAACGTCCGTGCGCCGTCCCCGAGTCCGCCCGGGTCGACCGGGTCCCGGCCGTCCTGCTGCTCGTCCAGGACGGCGGCGGTCAGCTCGGAGTCGTGGGTCCACGACCGCCGATTGAGGTTGGCGCTGCCGACCGCCGCCCACACGTCGTCGACGACGCAGACCTTGGCGTGCACGTAGACCGGGCGCCCAGCGGGGCTCTCCAAGTCGAACAGGTGCACCCGGTCCCCGCCGGCCGCCAGCACCGCCCGCCACGCCGAGTTCTGCCCCAGCATCGAGGCGAGCACGTCGGCCCGCCCCTCCTTGTCGGTGTAGCGGGGTGCGACGGCGACCACCTGGAGCCCCGGTGCGCGGCGCAGGGCCGCGGCGAAGACGCGTGCCACGTCGCGGGACCACAGGTACTGGTCCTCCACGTACACGAGACGCCGGGCCCGGGCCAGCGCCTTCGCGTACGCCCGGGCCACGCTCCGCTCCCCGTCCGGGGCGTACGGGTACGCCGGACGCCGTGGCGGGTAGGTGCGCAGCAGCTGGACGGTGCACGTACCGGCCGGCGCTGGCGGTGGCGCGGGCGCCGGGAGCGGACGGGCGGTCCGCGGGAGCCCGGCCAGCCGGTCCGGGACCGTCTGCCAGGGCCACCGGGTCAGCGGGGCCGGGTCTTTCCAGCGCTGCCGGAACACCGCCTCCACGTCGCGCACGACCGGTCCGCGCAGCTGCAGCTGGACGTCGTGCCACGCCGGCGTCGGGCCGTAGGCCGCGGAGAACGGGCGGGCCTGCCGGTCACCGGGATGGGTGGAGCCGTCACGACGGGAGTGCGCGGTGTCGATCCCGCCGAGGAAGGCGACGTCCTTGTCCGTGCTCGCGTCGTCCGGCGCGCCCAGCCGGGTGCGGACGACGAACTTCTGGTGGAGGCTGCCCAGCGGACGGACCCGGTGGTCCAGCAGCACCTGGCCGCCGGCCGCGTTCACCGCCACGGCGAGGTCCCGGTTGGCCCGGTAGGTGTAGCCGAGCACCTCGGAGTGCGAGCGCCACAGCAGTCCCCGGACCACGGCCCTGCGGGTCGCTGCCCCGACCAGCGCCGCGGCCACCGGTGGCCCAGCGTCGTCCAGGAACTCATCGGGCTCGGCGCGCCAACCGGCGAACAGGACGGCGTCCCCTGCGGTCGCCCCGGCCAGCGCGTCGGCGAGGACCGGCAGGTAGCTCCGGCCGTCGACCAGAGCCTGGACGTCGTTGCCCTCGCTCCAGACGGGCAACCCCGCGGCGTCGTTGCCCCGCTGCCCCGCGGACAGCAACCACGGCTCCTCGCCGCCCCGGAGAGTACGTGCCCAGCGCGGCTCGCGCCGCAGGGCAGCGGCACCCGCCTGCTGCACCACCGTTCTCCGCCAGCGGTTCGCGCTCGCGCCGAGAGTCACAGCATCGTCTCCTCGAGTCAGGGCACTGGCCCGATCCACCCGCCGCCGTCCGTCGACCGACTGGGCCAGCCTCACAGACTGGACAGCGAGCGGCCAGGCGTCTCGGGCAGGGCCGTGCGGGCGAGGGCGGCGGGCGGCTGGCCACTCGAGTTTCGAGGCGCCGCGAGACCGCGGCCCTCCGGGTCGGCACGCAGTCGAGTCGGCCCGCGCTACCTGCCGGCTCGAGGCGGGGCGGGGAGAACGATCGAAGGGCTCCGCCGGGCAGCCCGGCGACGCTGCCCGGGCATGGGTTTGCGCCTCTCGCGGGCGGAGCACTGACCAGACAGCCAGCCGCCCGTCCACCCACCATCGGAGCAGCGCTGTGGCAGATCTGGTCGTCCTGGGGTTCAGCAACCGACGCGCCGCCGAGGAGGTGTTCGATCTCGGCCAGAAGCGTGATCGAGAAGGGCTGGTCGACCTGGACGACGCCGCGCTGGTGTGGCGGGACGAGAGAGGTCGCGTTCGTGTGCAGCAATCGATCGGCACGACTGCGGTGGGGGCCGGCTTCGGTGCCGCCAGCGGTGCGCTCTGGGGCACACTGCTCGGCCTGCTCATCATGAATCCGCTGGCAGGGCTGGCGATCGGTGGACTGACCGGCGGGTCGATCGGGGCAGCATCGGGTGCTCTCAGCGACATCGGGATCGACGATGACCTGATCCGTCAGGTCGGAGAGCAACTCCAGCCCGGCAAGGCCGCGGTCTTCGTCCTCGCCCGAGGCTCTACACCGGTGCAGCTGACCGAGGCGCTCAAGTCCTATGCGCCGACCGTGCTGCAGACGAGCCTCACCGCGGATCGGGAAGCCGACCTGGTACGAGCGCTGCAGTCCTGACCGCCGTCGGGAGTCTGGTACGAGCGTGCGGCCGTCGCTGACCAGGCGGATGTGGACGGCGACTGCCCATACTGACCACCGATGACATCCAACCCTGACGCGGGTGGGCAGCCGGGGTCCGAGCCGTCCACCGGCAGTCACCGTTACAGGCTCGGCGCAGTCCGCCGGCTGCGTCGCGGTGCCGCCCGCGTGGTGGCCTTCCTGCTCCGCTGGGTGCTGCGGCTCGCCCTGCCGGTGCTGGGCGGCGCCGCGGCTCTGCAGCTGTTCCCCTATCGCGCCGTCGTGCAGCACATCCCGTTCCGCGTGGAGGGCAGCCTGCTCACCCGTCCGGGCTTGTCGGCGGACACCACCCTGGGCAGCTGGCGGTTCCCGGACGTGTCCGGGCTGCCCTTCGGTGTGCACATCGCGCCGGTGGACGTCGACGTCCTGGAGATCACTCGCGCAGCCGGCGGGGACCTGGCCGGGTTCACGCAGCGGCTGCAGGCCGACTTCACCGACCAGCTGCCGCGCATCGCCGCTTGGATCGTGGGCACCTTCCTGATCGGCGTGCTCGCCGGGCTCGCGGCAGCAGCGGCGATCAACATGTCGGTGCGCTACCTCCGGGACGCGCCGCGCCGGGCGCACGAGCTGCGGCTGCGCGCGGTTCAGCTGGGCGCGGCCCTGGTCGTCACCCTCGCCGTCGCCGGGTACGGCGCGCTGAGCTACAACCCGGACTGGGTGCGTCAGTCTCGGCTCACCGGCACCCTGGCGGCGGCCCAGCTGCTGCCCGGACAGTTGTCGGACTACTACACCCAGTCGAACAAGGTCACCGACGTGCTCGGCTCGGTGGTCGGGATCCAAGCAGAGCTGCAGCGACAGATCGACGCCGATCGGCTCGCTGACACGGCATTGCAGATCATGACCATCTCCGACATGCACCTGGAGGCCAACTACCCGCTGGTGGCCGCCTATGCGGCCAGCTACGGCGTCGACCTGATTCTGAACACCGGTGACGAGGCGGAGTTCGGCACACCGCCGGAGCTCACGCCGACCTACCTCGACGCGATGCGCGCGCTGACCGACACCACACCCATGCTGTGGGTGTCGGGCAACCACGACTCCCCTGCCGTGGAGGACGTGATGCGCACCGTCCCCGGGGTCACCGTGCTCGGGGACAGCAACGCGACCGACGACGGGTACGAGGTCAGTGCGAGCGAGGTGCAGGCCTACGGACTGAGGATCGCCGGCATCGCCGACCCGCGAGTTTACGGCGCCCCGGGCGAGTACGGCTCGGACGACCTCGACGTGGTCGATGAGCTGCAACGCTCCGCGGTCGACCAGGCGATGGAGACAGCCGACGTCGGGCACCTCGACGGCGGCGCAGCGGCCTCCGTTCCGCGCTACGACGTCTTTCTCGCCCACGAGCCGGTGGCCTTGGAACGCCTGCGGGAGCTGCTGCCCGGCCAGATCCGGCAGACCGACGCGGGGCACACCCACCAGCAGAACGCCAGCGACGAGATCCAGGACGGCACCGAACTGGACCTCGTCGAGGGCTCCACCGGTGCCGGCGGGCTGGACAACATCGCACGCGGGACCCGCCGCCCACCGACCGAGTTCAGCATCGAGTCCGTCGGCGCGGACTGCCAGTTCACCCGGGTCATCCGGTTCCAGATCCGATCCGGCGACGCCCGCCCCGCCGCGCTCGCCGACCCCGGCGTCATGGCCCAGGCCTACGGCAGGGACGTGACCGCTTCGACGGTCTACTTCCGCCCGCAGGACGTCGGCCCCGACCGCCGGTGCGGCGACGGACCTGGGCGTCGGTGAGCCAGCGCCGCTACAGCTCACCGACTGACCAAGGCCTGTCCTGGCGGTCTCGCTGGTGCGATTCAGGCTCGGGTGGTGGTGGGAGGTCCAGGAGACCGGGGACGTCGTCCCCTTCCGGGTCAAGCGGGTCGATGATCGGCTGGTCAAGACCTCGATGCCCGGCCAGTACGTGACCGTCAAGGTGCTGATGCCCGACGGCGTCCACCAGCCCCGGCAGTACCGTCTCACCCGAGGTCGCGCATCTCGTTGTCGCCGATCGAGTTCGCGACATTGCCCGTCCTGTCGACCAGTTCCTCCTACTGCTCGTCTCGGCCGCTGGTCTGCCAGGTCGATGGCGTGCAGGCCGATCCCGTTGGCCTGCTCGCCAAGGCCCTGCTGATCGACATCGACCCCGCCACCCGCTGGGCGATCCCGCTGATCAGCGGTGCCGCGTCCGACGCCGCTCCCGGCCAGCCCGCCGCACCTCGATCGACGGCGGCGACAGATCCGGAATGACCCATTCGCGGGGCTCCCGCTCACCGCGCGGGACGGTGCAGGAAGGATGGGTCCCGTGATCGCCGGGGGCACGGTGCTGCTGTTCCTCGACCTTCTCGGCACTTTCGCCTTCGCGCTCAACGGAGCACTGACTGCGCTGCGCGCGACGCGGCTGGACATCGTCGGTGTCGTCACCCTGGGGATGATCACCGCGGTCGGGGGCGGGACCATCCGCGACGTCTTGCTGGACAGCCTGCCCCCGGCCACGTTCGCCGACTGGCGTTACTACGCGGTGGCCGCCGCCGGCGGCCTGATCGCCTTCCTCCTCGGCCGTCACCTGGAACGGCTCAACAGGCCGATCAACGTGCTGGACGCCGTGGGGCTGGCCCTGTTCGCCGTCACCGGCGCCACCAAGGCGGTCGGCCTGGGCTTCGGCCGGTGTCCAGGGTCGGCTGGACAACCGGCGCGAAGGTGGCGGAGTGGTTGACCGGGACGTCCTGCGCGACCCGCCCAGCCTGCAGCGCCCGGTCATAGCTGTCGGGGTCGATGCCCCCGATGAACCAGTAGGTGTACGGCGCGCCCAGCGAGGTGGCGATGTCGCTGAAGTCCTCACTGGCCGACTGCTGCCCCACCGGCGTGGCGCGGTCGCCGAAGAAGCCGGTGAACGCCGAGGCCACCCGCTCGGTGGCCGCGCCGTCGTTGTCGGTCAGCGGGAACCGGTCGAACAGCTCGAAATCCGGCTCCTTGGCACACCCCGACGCCTCACACTCGGCGCGGACGATCCGGCGGATCGCGTCGAGGACGAGGGTGCGGGTCGCCTCGGTGTAGGTGCGGACGTTGAGCTGCAGCACCGCCTGGTCGGGGATCACGTTGCTCTTGGTGCCCGCCTGGATACTGCCCACCGTGAGGACCGCCGTCTCCCCGGGCGCCACCTCCCGTGATACCACCGTCTGCAGCCGCACCACGATCATCGCGGCCAGCACCACCGGATCGACCGCAGCCTGCGGCCTCGAGCCGTGTGCCTCCGCCGCAGCGGGGTGTCTCAGTGTGCCGGTGCCGGCCGTGCGCCGGTGCGGTCGAAGTAGCCCTCGGGGCACTCCACCCGCCGGATCTGCCGCACCTCCTGCACGGTCCGTGCCGCGTGCTCGGCGATCTCGCCCAGCGTGGCGACCCACATCCCGTCCAGCGCCCGCACGTCCTCGATGAGCCGCTCGAGGGCCGCGGCCTTCGACGGCCGGCCGGAGATGAACGGGTGGTTCGTGAGCACGAAGCACCCGCCCTCCGCGTGGTGTGCCTGTGCCTCCAGCAGCCACATCTCGTGCACCTTCGCCGGGCTCTCGATCACGCCGCTACCGGTCCAGCCGGGGTAGAACGCGTACTGCTCCCAGTCGTCCAGCGTCCAGTCGACCGGGATCTCCACCAGGCTGCCCCGCCCGCTCGCACCGGAGAACCGGTACGGGACGTCGCCGTCGAGCAGGCTCGAATCGTAGGTGAACCCCCGCTCGATGAGCAGGTCCGCGGAGTGCCAGTTCATCTCCCACCACGGCGCTCGGTAGCCGGTGGGACGGACGCCCAGCCGGTCCAGGGCCTCGAGCCCGCGGTCGATGTACTCTGCCTCGGCCTCGGCGGAGATGCCCTGCATCGGTTCGTGGAGGTAGCCGTGGTGGGCGACCTCGTGCCCGCCGTCGATGATCTGCCGCACCATGCCGGGGTAGGTGTCGGCGGTGAACCCGGGCACGAAGAAGGTGGCTCGCACCTGCTGCCGTTCCAGCAACCGCAGCAACCGGGGGACGCCGACCCGGGGCCCGTAGGCCTGGTGGGTCATCAGCGACATCCGGGACGACGCCGCCGGGTCGTGCGCGAGCACGCAGGACTCCGCGTCCACGTCGAAGGTGAACGCCGCCGCGGCGCGACGGCCGTCCGGCCAGGTGGCGGTCATGCCACCACCTCGGGCGCCTCGGCGGAGCTGGTGGTGGGGGCTGCGCCAGCGGACCGGGGCGCCGGGATCCGGTGCGGGGCCACGGCGTCGTACTTCGCCGCCACGATCGGGCCCAGCACGGCGTACACCGCAGCGCTGGTGACCCCGCCGGCCAGCCAGCTCAGGTCGACGCCGCCCATGGCCACGGCGATGGGCCCCTGGAAGATCGGGATCAGCCCGTACATGAACAACCAGGTGGCGAAGATGCCGGTGAAGAAGGCCACGTAGCCGGCCCAGTTGACGTCGGGCAGTCGACGGGTGCCCACGGGGTCGAACAGCCGGTCGACCTGCACGCGGCCACGCTCGATCCGGTAGTAGTGCACGAGCATGATCCCGCCCCACGAGGCGATCCAGGCCACCAGGCCGACCAGCCAGGTGTCCAGCACCGACGCGAAGTCGCCCGCGAAGATGAAGAAGACGACGACGACCATGGTCAGGCCGCCGACGAGGACGCTCAGCGTGCGACGGGAGACCTTGACGTCGAGCGCCTGGGCCGCTACCGAGAAGGTGTAGAGGTTGAGGATGTTCGTCGCGATCGGACCGTGCAGCACCAGCAGCAGGACCGGGATCGCGAGCGCCCCGAAGTTCTGCACGACCAGCTGGCCGGGGTCGACGTCGCCGTTCTTGGTCGCCAGGGTCGCGCCGAGCACGCCGAGCCACACGACCGGGATGAACTGGCCGAGGGTGCTGGCCAGGTACAACCTGCGCCGGGGCATCCGGACGCTGACGAAGCGCGAGTAGTCGGCGGCGTAGGTGAACCAGGTGATCCCCCAGCCGATGCCGATCGCGGTCATGATCGCGGTCATCGCCGCCAGCCGGGCACCGCCGGTCAGCACCGCGCCGGACGGGCCGGCGTAGGACCAGTCGATGTCCAGGAAGAACCAGGCGAACACCGACATGAGCACGAGGACGGCGATCGTCGGCGGGACGGTCCAGCGCTCGAAGGCGGCGATGGCGCGGTAGCCGAGCCAGGAGATGACCACCTGGATGACCATGATGAAGAGGGCGACCGCGATCTTCGCCGCGTAGTTGTCCGCCGCCGGGTCGACGATGCCCAGCTTCCCGAACAGCGCCATGACCAGGTCCAGCACGATCCAGGTGTTCACCGCGCACCAGCCGATGACCAGCACGGCCTGGATGGCCGAGGGCAGGTAGTTGCCGCGCCGGCCGAACGCGCCGCGGCCGAGGACCATCCCGGTGACGCCGGTCGCCTGCCCCATCAGGACGAACAGCCCGAAGACGCCCATGCCGATCAGGTTGCCGACGACCAGGACGATCAGCGTGTCGCGCAGGCCCAGGCCGAGGTTGACGCCGAGCGCACCCAGCACCCAGTTGATCGGGGCGATGTTGGCGCCGCACCAGATCCAGAACTGACCGGAGACCTTGCTGGTGCGCGAGCCCTCGGGAATCGGTTGGAGCTGGTCCTCCACGTCGTGGATCGAGGACGGCGGTGATTGGTTCGGGGCGGACATGGCGGCCTCCGGTTGACGGGGCAGAGCGGGGTCGTCACATGGTGGGTGTTGCGATTCACTGCCGACAAGACGCAGAGTGTCGTCCGTGGGCTGCCAAGTTCCTGACAATTCGTCATGCGGTTGACGCTCGGCGGTGCGCTGCGTCACCCCAGCCTCCGTCCTGGCCAGCCACGACTCCTCACCGGCACCGCTGGCCTGCAGCGCCGGGTGCGCTGGGTGCACTCGAGCGAGGTGCTGGAGATCGCGTCCCTGCTGCGCGGCGGGGAGCTCCTGCTGACCGGCGGGGCGGTGCTCGCCGGCGCGTCCGCTGCGGACCAGCGGCGCTACATCACCGAACTCGCCGACCGGCACGTCACGGCTGTGGCGATCGAGACCGGTCCGCGCCTGCCGGCGGTGCCCCCCGCGGTGGTGAGCCAGGCCGACGTCCTGGGCTTCCCGGTGATCCAGCTGCGCCGTCAGATCCCCTTCGTCGACGTCGCGGAGGCGGTCAACGCCGAGTTGGTCGACGCCTCGGTGACCCGGCTCCGGCACGGCGGGCAGCTGGCGCACGAGCTGTCGGCCGTCCTCGCCGACGGAGGGGACGTGACGGGGCTGCTGGAGACCCTGGTGCAGCGCACCAGCCTGACCGCGGCACTGTTCGACAGCTCCGGCGAGCTGCTCAGCGAAGTGCTCGCGGCCCACGCACCCGAAGGGCTGCGGACCGGACCGCACCACGGGGTGACCTCGCGGATCACCGTCCGGGGTGCGCACGCCGCGACCCTGGTGTTCCACCCGCGCGCCGACACCGATCTCGACCTGCTGGGCGTCGTGACCGAGCGGGCCGCGGAGGCGCTGGGGCTGGCGCTGCTGCGGTCGCAGGGCCCGTCCACCCGCGACCTGGCCGCCAGCGAGCTCGCCCGTCTCGCCGGGCGGGCGACGCAGGACCGCGCCCGGCTCGCCCACCTGGCGCAGGTCGTCGGGCTCTCCCCCGCCGACCCGGTCGTGGGTCTCACGGTCCTGACCGCCGTCCCCGGAGCGGGCCTGCCGGGGCTGGACGGGCTGCTGCGCCCGCACGGACGCACCGCGATGGACACCTCGGACACGGAGGTGAGCGTCGTGCTCTCGCTGACCGACCGGAGGCGGGCCGGTACCCACCGGGCCGAGCTGGTGGCCGGACTGGTCGAGTGGGCCCGGGAGCTGGACGGCGTGGTCGTCGGGGTGGGACCGGTGGTCGCCGACCTGGCCGCGGTGTCGACGTCCATGGGGTTGGCGGTGGCGGCACTGCGGCAGCGGACCGCCTACGGTCCGGGCTCGGTCGTGGACGCGGCGACCCTCGTCATGGAGACACTGCTGGACGGCGACGCCTCACCGACCGCGCGGGCACGGTTCGTCCGGGGTCAGTTGTCGATGCTGCTGGCCCTGCGTCCCAACGACGCCGAACTGCTCATGCACACCCTGGAGACCTACCTGGACTCCGGGTGCAACAAGACCGCCGCCGCAGCGCTGCTGCACCTGCAGCGGCAGTCGCTATACGGGCGCCTGGAGCGGGCCTTCGGCCTGCTGGGCGGGGACCCGACCGGCACGCCCCGGGCGCTCCCCCTGCACCTGGCGCTGCGGCTGCGGCACGGCCTCGGGCAGCTGGCCGGCGAGCACGCCTCCTGAACGGGCCCGGGCTCAGCCTCCGCCCAGTCGCGAGGTGATGGCCACGGCGGCGCCGGTGACCGCCTCCTTCAGCAGGCCCAGCTGGTCGGTGGACACGCGGAACCGCGGCGCGGACAGCAACAGCGCGGCCACCGGTTCCCCCCGGTGGTCGAACACGGGGGCAGCCACACCGACCTCTTCCAGAGAGGTCTCGCCGTAGTTGGTCGCGTGCCCCCGGTTCGCGACGTCCTGCAGCCTGACCAGGTAGGCGTCGAGCGTGGCCTCGGTGAGCCCGGGCAGGTCGATCGTACCCTTCAGCAGCAGGCTGCGGACGGCGAAGGGCTCCATCCGGGCGAGGAAGACCTGCACCGAGGAGCTGGCGGCGGTGTTGTAGCGCGTCCCCAGCGGCGTCGTGTGCTTGACCTGGTGCAGGCTCGGCACCTGCTCGACGCACACGGCCTCCCCGCCGTCCCACAACATGAGCGCCACGGTCTCGCCGGTCTGCCGGCTGAGCTGGTGCAGCAGCGGATAGGCCACCCGCCGGACGTCAAGGTCGGCGAGGAGCGGACCAGCCATGGCGATCACGCCGAGGCCGAGCCGGAAGCGCCGGGTGGACGGGTCGCGCTCCACCAGGTCCTCGGACTCCAGCGTCGCCAGGATCCGGGACACCGTGCTCTTGTGCAGACCGACCCGGGTGGCGATCTCGGAGACCCCGAGCAGCGGCTCGTCGACGCCGAAGGAACGCAGGACGGCGATGCCGTTCCGCAGCACCGAGATGCCGCGCGCCTCGCCGTTCTCCGCGGTGTCGTCGGGGACGTCGGGGCCACCGCTGGCCGTCATCGTGCTCCTCTCGTAGTGGGTCGCGGACGCGACGATGCCATGCCGCGGGCCGGGCCCGCGGCATGGCATCGCCGTCCAGCGGCGGTCAGGCGCCGAGGATGTTGTGCTCGGGACCGAAGGGGAAGTGGGTGATGTTCTCGGCCCCGCCGTCGGTCACGACGAGGATGTCGTGCTCCCGGTAGCCGCCGGCGCCGGGCTGCCCCTCCGGGACCATGATCATCGGCTCCATGGAGACGACCATCCCCGGCTCCAGAACGGTGTCGATGTCCTCGCGCAGCTCAAGGCCGGCCTCCCGGCCGTAGTAGTGGCTCAGCACGCCGAAGGAGTGCCCGTACCCGAAGGTCCGGTTCGGCAGCAGGCCGTGGCCGATGTAGATCTCGTTGAGCGTGTGCGCGATGTCCGAGCAGCGGGCGCCTGGCTTGATCAGCTCCAGGCCGGCCCGGTGCACGGCCACGTTGATCTCCCACAGCTCCAGCGAGCGCTTGTCGGGCTCCCCGTAGAAGAGGGTCCGCTCGAGGGCGGTGTAGTAGCCCGAGGTCATCGGGAAGCAGTTGAGGCTGAGGATGTCGCCGCGCTGCACCTGGCGGGTGGTCGGCCAGTTGTGCGCACCGTCGGTGTTGATGCCGGACTGGAACCACACCCAGGTGTCCCGGATCTCGCTGTGCGGGAAGGTCCGGGCGATCTCGCGCACCATGGCGTTCGTGCCGGCCAGGGCGACCTCGAACTCCGGCACGCCCTCGGTGATGGCCTCGCGGATGGCCTCGCCACCGAGGTCGCCGATCCGCGCGCCGTGCGTGATGACCTCGATCTCCTCGGCCGACTTCACCATCCGCTGGCGCATCGCGGCCTTGGAGATGTCGGACAGCACGGCGTCGGGGAAGGCGGCGGCGAACTTCTGCCGCTGCTCCAGCGGCAGGCTGTCGTCCTCCACCCCGATCCGGCCGGGGTTCACGCCGCGGCTGCGCAGGCTCTCCCGGATCACCCAGATGTAGTTGTCCCGGTGCCAGTCGGTGTAGACGACGTTGTCCCCGAAGGTGCGGCGCCAGGGCATGCCTGCGTCGATGTTGGCCGAGACGGTGAACTGGTCGTCCTGGGTGACGACGTAGGCGTACGGCCGGCCGAAGGACGTGTAGAGGAAGTCCGAGTAGTACTTCACGTTGTGGTACGAGGTGAGCAGGGTCACCTCGACGCCCTCCTCGGCCATGATCTTGCGCAGCGACGAGAGCCGGCGCTCCATTTCCTCGTCGGAGAAGGTCAGCTGGGCCTTCTCACCGTTGCGGATCAGCTTCAGGCGTTCGAGCTCGGCGACGGACATGGGGTTCTCCTCGTTCATGGGGTGGGCAGCCACGGTCGTGCATGGCGTCGAGGAGGGCTTCCGACCTCCGGGACGGCGACGTCGATGAGGGGTCGACACCGAGCACGCTGGTGCCACAGTTGCTCATCGCGCAACGCTGTTGCGCAACATATGAGTGAGACTCACCACTGTCAAGGATCGAATCCCGGTGTGCGACCCCAGTCAGTGGGCGTCCTTTGAGCTTCTAAGACGACACGCCTGAGTCATGCGGGAATGCCTTGACGGTGACATGGATCGCATCTATGTTGCAGCAGAAGCAACCGTGTTGCGCATCTTCTAAGAAGGAGGACCGGCTGTGACCGACATCCTTGACCTCGAGCTCAGCGAGCTCGATCCCGACGTGCACACCGCCGTCACCGCCGAGCTGCACCGCCAGCAATCGACGCTGGAGATGATCGCGTCGGAGAACTTCGCTCCGTCAGCGGTGATGCAAGCCCAGGGCTCGGTGCTCACCAACAAGTACGCCGAGGGGTATCCGGGCCGCCGCTACTACGGCGGCTGCGAGCACGTGGACGTCGTCGAGCAGCTGGCGATCGACCGGGTGAAGGCGCTCTTCGGCGCGGAGGCGGCCAACGTCCAGCCACACTCGGGCGCCCAGGCCAACGCGGCGGCGATGTTCGCGCTGCTCGACCCGGGCGACACCATCCTCGGCCTGGACCTGGCGCACGGCGGTCACCTCACCCACGGCATGCGGCTCAACTACTCGGGCAAGCTCTACGACGTCGTCGCCTACCACGTGCGCGAATCGGACCTGTGCGTCGACATGGAGGAGGTCGAGCGGCTCGCCCGGCAGCACCGTCCCAAGATGATCGTCGCCGGCTGGTCGGCCTACTCCCGGCAACTGGACTTCGCCGAGTTCCGCCGGACCGCCGACCTGGTCGGCGCCTACCTGATGGTCGACATGGCGCACTTCGCCGGCCTCGTCGCCGCCGGCCTGCACCCCAGTCCCGTGCCCTACGCCGACGTCGTCACCACGACCACGCACAAGACCCTCGGCGGTCCCCGTGGTGGGGTGATCCTGAGCAAGGCGGAGTTGGCCAAGAAGATCAACAGCGCTGTCTTCCCGGGGCAGCAGGGTGGGCCCCTGGAACACGTCATCGCCGCCAAGGCCGTCGCCTTCAAGGTCGCCGCGACGGAGGAGTTCCGGGAACGCCAGCAGCGCACCCTCGACGGTGCCCGGGTGCTCGCCGACCGACTGCTGGCCGACGACGTCCGTGACGCCGGCATCTCCGTCCTGACCGGCGGGACCCAGGTCCACCTCGTCCTCGTCGACCTGCGCAACTCCACGCTCGACGGTCAGCAGGCCGAGGACCGGCTGCACCGGATCGGGATCACCGTCAACCGCAACGCGGTCCCCTTCGACCCGCGGCCGCCGATGGTCTCCTCCGGCCTGCGCATCGGCACACCGGCGCTGGCCACCCGGGGCTTCGGCACCACGGAGTTCCGCGAGGTCGCCGACATCATCGCCACCGCGCTGACGGACGAGCTCACCGACGACGTGGCAGTCGAACTGCGCGATCGCGTGGCGGCCCTGGCCGCGAAGTTCCCGCTGTACCCGCACCTGAACGGGGCCTCGGTGTGACCACTCAGCCACTGCCCGAGCACCCGAGCTGGCTCTGGCGCAACCCGGAGCCCAAGCCCTCCTACGACGCGGTCATCGTCGGCGGCGGCGGTCACGGACTCGCCACCGCCTACTACCTGGCCAAGAACCACGGGATCACCAACATCGCGGTGCTGGAGAAGGGGTGGCTCGCCGGCGGCAACATGGCCCGCAACACCACGATCATCCGCTCGAACTACCTGTGGGACGAGAGCGCCGGCATCTACGAGTTCGCCCTGAAGCTGTGGGAGCAGCTGCCCGCAGAACTGGACTACGACTTCCTCTTCAGCCAGCGCGGGGTGCTGAACCTGGCGCACACGCTGCAGGACGTCCGGGAGGCCTCCCGGCGGGTCAATGCCAACAAGCTCAACGGCGTCGACGCCGAGTGGCTGGACACCGACGAGGTCGCCAAGGTCTGCCCGATCGTCAACGTCTCCCCCGACGTCCGGTACCCCGTGCTCGGGGGCACGTTCCAGCCGCGGGCCGGCATCGCCAAGCACGACCACGTGGCCTGGGCCTTCGCGCGGGCCTGCGACGCCCTGGGCGTCGACGTCATCCAGCACTGCGAGGTCACCGACTTCGTGAAGGACGGCGACCGCGTGGTCGGCGTGGAGACCACCCGCGGCCGGATCGCCGCCGGGGTCGTCGGTCTCGCCGCCGCGGGGCACAGCAGCGTGCTCGCCGAGAAGGCCGGGTTCCGGCTGCCGGTGCAGTCGCACCCGCTGCAGGCCCTCGTCTCGGAACTGCACGAACCGGTGCACCCCACCGTCGTCATGTCCAACCACGTGCACGTCTACGTCTCCCAGGCGCACAAGGGCGAGCTGGTGATGGGCGCCGGGGTCGACTCCTACAACGGCTACGGGCAGCGCGGCTCCTTCCACGTCATCGAGAACCAGATGGCCGCCGCGGTGGAGCTGTTCCCGATCTTCGCCCGGGCGCACGTGCTGCGGACCTGGGGCGGGATCGTCGACGTCTCCCCGGACGCCTCGCCGATCATCGGCGCGACGCCGGTGGAGAACCTGTACGTCAACTGCGGCTGGGGTACCGGCGGCTTCAAGGCCACCCCCTCGGCCGGTTGGACGATGGCGCACACGATGGCCACCGGGCAGCCGCACCCGCTCAACGCGCCCTTCGCGCTGGAGCGGTTCACCACCGGCGCCCTGATCGACGAGCACGGCGCCGCCGCCGTGGCCCACTGAACCGGCTGCCCGAGAGGAGCCCAGCATGCTGCTGCTGACCTGTCCCTGGTGCGGACCCCGGGACGAGACCGAGTTCTCCTACGGAGGCCAGGCCCACGTGGCCCACCCCGGCACGCCGGCGGACCTGACCGATGCGGAATGGGCGGAGTACCTGTTCTTCCGGGACAACCCCCAGGGCCCCTTCGCCGAGCGCTGGGTGCACAGCATCGGCTGCCGCCGCTGGTTCAACGCCGTGCGGGACACGCTCACCTACCAGGTGCTGGCGGTCTACAAACCCACCGACCCGCGCCCCGCTGTCGCCCTGGCGACCACCTCCCCGGAGACATCGCTGTGACCACCCAGACCTCCCGGCTGCCCACCGGCGGCCGGATCGACCGCGACACCGAGCTGCACGTCACCGTGGACGGCGTCCACCTGACCGGCCATCCCGGCGACACCGTCGCCTCGGCGTTGCTGGCCAACGGCCGGCTCGAGGTGGCCCCGTCCATCTACCGCGGCCGGCCGCGCGGCATCGTGGCCGCCGGCGTGGAGGAGCCGAACGCCTTGCTGCGGGTGGCCGGCGACTGCGCGGAGTCGATGCTGCCCGCCACCACCGTGTCGCTGGTGGCGGGGCTGATCGCGCAGACCCTCTCCGGGGTGGGTCGGCTCGACCCGACACCGGACGAGGCCGTCTATGACAAGAAGTACCTCCACACCGACGTCCTCGTGGTCGGCGCCGGGCCGGCCGGACTCGCGGCCGCGTCCGCGGCGGCCCGCTCCGGCGCGCGCGTCATCCTCCTCGACGAGCAGCCCGAGCTCGGTGGCTCCCTGCTGTCGGGCAGCCGGGAGACCGTCGACGGGCTGCCCGCGACCGACTGGGTGGCGCACGTCTCCGCGGAGCTGGCGTCGGCACCCGAGGTCGTCGTGCTGCCCCGCACCACCGCCTTCGGCAGCTACGACGACAACTACGTGCTCGCCGTGCAGCACCGCACCGACCATCTGCCCGGCCCGGCCGCGGAGGGCGTCTCCCGGCAACGGGTCTGGCACGTCCGCGCCCGGCAGGTCGTGCTGGCCACCGGCGCGCACGAGCGACCGCTGGTGTTCGCCGGCAACGACCGCCCCGGGGTGATGCTCGCCGCCGCGGTGCGCAGCTACCTCAACCGGTACGCGGTCGCCGCCGGGTCGCGGGTGGTCGTGGCCACCACCAATGACAGCGCCTACGACACCGCGGCCGACCTGCTCGCCGCAGGCATCGACGTGGCCGCGGTCGTCGACGCGCGGCCGGAGCTCTCGGCCCGGGCCGGCGAGCTCGCCGCGGCCGGCGTCCGCGTCGTCCCCGGCAGCGCCGTGGTGGAGACCCTCGGCACCTCCCGGGTCACCGGCGTCCTGATCAGCGCCCTGGATGCCGACGGCCTGCTTGCCGGGGAGGTCGAGCAGCTGGACGCCGACCTGCTCGCGGTCTCGGGCGGATGGAGCCCGGTGGTGCACCTGCACAGCCAGCGCCGGGGCGGGCTCCGCTGGGACGAGGCCCTCTCGGCGTTCGTGCCGGTCGGCGCGGTGCCCGACCAGCAGGTGGTGGGTTCGGCGCGGGGCACCTTCTCCCTCGCCGACTGCCTGACGGAGGGAACCGCCGCCGGGATCACGGCTGCGGTCGCCACCGGGTTCTCCGTCGAGATGGACGCCCCGGTCGGCGTCGGCTCGTCGTCCGCCGGCCCCGTGCACCCGCTGTGGGTCGTCCCGGGCCGCAGCGGCGACCCGGCGGAGTGGGACGAGCACCTGGTGGACCTGCAGCGCGACCAGACGGTCGCCGACGTGTGGCGGGCGACCGGCGCCGGCATGCGCAGTGTCGAGCACGTCAAGCGGTACACCTCGATCGGCACCGCCAACGACCAGGGCAAGACCTCCGGGGTCAACGCGATCGGCGTGATCGCCGCCGCCCTCGGGAACGCCGACGTCGGCGAGATCGGGACGACGACCTACCGGGCGCCCTACACGCCGGTGGCATTCGCCGCCCTGGCCGGCCGGGAGCGGGGGGAGCTCTTCGACCCCGAGCGCACCACTCCAGTCCACCCGTGGCACGTGGCACACGGGGCGGCCTTCGAGATCGTCGGCCAGTGGATGAGGCCCTGGTACTTCCCCGAGGAGGGCGAGGACATGGACGCCGCGGTCGCCCGGGAGTGCCGGGCGGCGCGCACCGGCGTGGCGATGATGGACGCAACGACGCTGGGCAAGATCGAGATCTGGGGACGCGATGCCGGGGAGTTCCTCAACCGGATCTACACCAACGCCTTCAAGAAGCTCCCGGTCGGTTCCGCCCGGTACGGGGTGATGTGCAAGCCGGACGGCATGATCTTCGACGACGGGGTGACCCTCCGCCTCGCCGACGACCGGTACTTCATGACCACCACCACCGGCGGTGCCGCCCGCGTTCTCGACTGGCTCGAGGAGTGGCTGCAGACCGAGTGGCCGGAGCTGGAGGTCTTCTGCACCTCGGTGACCGAGCAGTGGACGACGGTCGCGGTGGTCGGGCCGCAGTCACGGCAGGTGATCGCCCGGCTCGCCCCGGACCTGGACGTGTCCAACGAGGCCTTCCCGTTCATGACCTTCCGGGAGACCACCCTCGCCTCCGGCGTCCCGGCCCGGATCTGCCGGATCTCCTTCTCCGGTGAGCTGGCCTACGAGGTGAACGTGGCCGGGTGGTACGGCCTGGCGGTGTGGGAGCAGGTGTACGCCGCGGGCGCGGACCTGGGCATCACGCCGTACGGCACCGAGACCATGCACGTGCTGCGGGCGGAGAAGGGCTACCCGATCGTCGGGCAGGACACCGACGGGACCGTCACCCCCCAGGACGCCGGCATGGCGTGGATCGTCTCCAAGCAGAAGGACTTCGTCGGCAAGCGGTCCTTCACCCGACCGGACGCCGCCCGCACCGACCGCAAGCACATGGTTGGGCTCCTGCCGGCCGACGCGACGACCCGACTTCCGGAGGGAACGCAGGTGATCGCGCCCGACGTGCCGCTCACCGCAGCCGAGGGACCGGTCCCGATGCTGGGCCACGTCACCTCGAGCTACGACAGCCAGGCCCTGGGCCGGCCGTTCGCGCTGGCGCTGATCGCCGACGGCAGGAACCGGATCGGGCAGACCCTGATCGCTCCGGTCGGCGACACCCTGGTCCCCGTGACGGTGGCCGAACCCGTGCTCTACGACCCGGAGGGAACCAAGCGAGATGGCTGACCTGACCACGCTGCGTCGCAGCCCGTTGGAGAACCTGCACGACCGCTTCCGGACGGCGCGCGTTCCTGGCGAGCGCGGAGTGACGCTGACCGAGGTGCCATTCCTCACCATGGTGAGCGTCCGGGTCGACCCCGGCTCGGCCGCCTTCGGCCGGCTCGGCCGGCAGCTGCGGGTCGAGCTCCCCTCCGCCTGCGGCCAGGTCGCGTCGGCCGGCGGGCACAGCGTGCTGTGGCTCGGCCCGGACGAGTGGCTCGTGATCTCCCAGGCCGATCCCGATGCGCTGGTCGCCGAGCTGCGCAGCTCACTGGCGGAGGACCACGGCTCGGTGGTCGACGTGTCGGCCAACCGGACCACGCTGGAGCTCAACGGTCCCGCAGCCCGGCACACCCTGGAGAAGGGGTGCCCGGTCGACCTGCACCCGCGGTCGTTCTCCCCGGGCACCGCGGTGGCCACCACAGTGGGTCGCATCCCGGTGCTGCTCTGGCAGACCGGTGCCACGACCTACCGGGTGCTGCCCCGGGCGTCCTTCGCCAACTACGTGGCCCGCTGGCTGCTCGACGCGACCACCGAGTTCGCCAGTGCGCAGGTGCCGTGATGGCGCTGTCCGCATTCGACCTCTACTCGGTCGGCATCGGCCCCTCCTCCTCGCACACGGTGGGGCCGATGCGCGCAGCCAAGACGTTCGTCGACGGCCTTGCCTCGGCCGGCCGGCTGCCGGAGGTGGCCCGGGTGCAGGCGGAGCTGTTCGGCTCCCTCGGCGCGACCGGTCACGGCCACGGCTCGGCCAAGGCGGTGGTGCTCGGCCTGGAGGGTGAGGAACCGGCCACCGTCGACACCGAGTCCTCCGACGCCCGGGTGGCCGCGGTGCGGGAGCAGCGGAGCCTGCTGCTCGCCGGCAAGCAGCCGATTGCCTTCGACAGCGACGCGGACCTGGTGCTGCACCGCCGCCGGTCCCTGCCCGCCCACCCCAACGGCATGGTGTTCCGCGCGCTCGACGCCGACGGCGCGCTGATCGCCGAGCGCACCTACTACTCCGTGGGTGGCGGCTTCGTCGTCGACGAGGCGGCCAGCGGAGCCGACCGGGTCGTGCTGGACGACACCCCGCTGCCGTTGGCCTTCACCACCGGTGGGCAGCTGCTCGAGCACTGCCGCCGAGAGGGCATGTCGATCAGCGACGTGATGCTGGTCAACGAGCAGGTGTGGCGCAGCGTGGCCGAGATCCGCGCCGGGATGCTGCACCTGTGGTCGGTCATGCAGGCCTGCGTGGACCGAGGTTGCCGGCGCGAGGGCGTGCTCCCCGGCGGGTTGAAGGTGCCGCGGCGGGCCCCCGGGCTCTTCCAAGAGCTCAGCCAGGGCAACGTCGCCGACCCGCTGCACGTGATCGACTGGGTCGACCTGTACGCCCTCGCGGTCAACGAGGAGAACGCCTCCGGCGGCCGGATCGTCACCGCGCCCACCAACGGCGCCGCCGGCATCGTGCCTGCGGTGCTGCACTACTACGCACGGTTCGTCCCCGGTGCCGACGACGACGGCATCGTCCGGTTCCTGCTCACCGCCGCCGCGATCGGGATCCTGTTCAAGGAGAACGCGTCCATCTCCGGAGCCGAAGTCGGCTGCCAGGGCGAGGTCGGCTCGGCCTGCTCGATGGCGGCCGGCGCCCTGTGCGAGGTGCTCGGCGGCACCCCGGAGCAGGCCGAGAACGCCGCCGAGGTCGGCATCGAGCACAACCTGGGCCTCACCTGCGACCCGGTCGGCGGCCTGGTGCAGATCCCGTGCATCGAGCGGAACGCGATCGCCAGCGTCAAGGCGATCAACGCTGCCCGGCTCGCCCTGTCCGGCAACGGCAGCCACAAGGTCAGCCTGGACAAGGCGATCAAGACGATGCGCGAGACCGGTGCGGACATGAAGGTCAAGTACAAGGAGACCTCGCGCGGCGGCCTGGCCGTCAACGTCATCGAGTGCTGACTCCCGGATCGACCCCTGCCTCGAACCCGGCCACTGACCCGACCTGCACGAACGACCGGACCCGGACGGGCGCCGGACCATCCGCAGACCTCGCCGAGGAGGCACGTTGTTCGAGAAGGTGCTGGTCGCCAACCGCGGCGAGATCGCCGTCCGCGCGTTCCGGGCCGCCTACGAGCTGGGCGCCGGGACGGTCGCGGTCTTCCCGCACGAGGACCGCAACTCCGTGCACCGGCTCAAGGCCGACGAGAGCTACGAGATCGGCGAGCCCGGGCACCCGGTGCGGGCCTACCTGGACGTCGGCGAGATCGTCCGCGCCGCCCAGCGGGCCGGCGCCGACGCCGTCTACCCCGGCTACGGGTTCCTGTCGGAGAACCCGGAGCTCGCGGAGGCGTGCGCGGCTTGTTTTATCACCTTCGTCGGCCCGTCGGCGGCGGTGCTGGAGCTGACCGGGGACAAGTCGCGGGCGATCGCCGCGGCCCGGGCGGCCGGGCTGCCGGTGCTGGCCGGCACCGAGCCCAGCGACGACGTCTACGCGCTGCTGGCGGCCGCCGACGCGATCGAGGGCCCGGTGTTCGTCAAGGCCGTGGCCGGCGGCGGCGGGCGCGGCATGCGCCGGGTCACCGACCGGGCCGAGCTGCGCGGCGCGATCGAGGCGGCCATGCGGGAGGCGGAGTCGGCCTTCGGCGACGCCACCGTGTTCTGCGAGCAGGCGGTGCTCGACCCGCGGCACATCGAGGTGCAGGTCCTCGCCGACGGCGAGGGGAACGTCATCCACCTCTACGAGCGGGACTGCTCGGTGCAGCGGCGGCACCAGAAGGTCATCGAGATCGCCCCGGCCCCGAACCTGGACCCGGAGCTGCGGGAGCGGATGTGCGCCGACGCCGTCCGGTTCGCCCGGGAGATCGGCTACAGCTGCGCGGGCACGGTGGAGTTCCTCGTCGACCGCGAGGGCCGGCACGTGTTCATCGAGATGAACCCGCGCATCCGGGTCGAGCACACGGTGACTGAGGAGGTCACCGACGTCGACCTGGTGCAGAGCCAGCTGCGGATCGCGGCGGGGGAGACGCTGGCCGACCTGGGGCTGAGCCAGGACGCGATCGTGCTGCGCGGCGCGGCGCTGCAGACCCGGATCACCACCGAGGACCCGGCCAACGGCTTCCGCCCGGACACCGGCCGGATCACCGCCTACCGCTCGCCCGGCGGCGCCAGCGTCCGGCTGGACGGCGCGGCCACCCTGGGCGCGGAGGTGGGCGCCTACTTCGACTCGATGCTGGTCAAGCTCACCTGCCGGGGCCGCACCTGGGACCTCGCGGTCGCCCGGGCGCGGCGGGCGGTCGCCGAGTTCCGCATCCGCGGGGTCAGCACCAACATCCCGTTCCTGCAGGCCGTGCTGGACGACCCGGACTTCCGGGCCGGCCGGGTGACGACGTCGTTCATCGAGGAGCGGCCGCAGCTGCTCACCGCCCGCTCCTCGGCCGACCGGGGCACCAAGATGCTCAGTTACCTGGCCGACGTCACGGTGAACCGGCCGCACGGCGAGCGGCCGCACCTGGTCGACCCGACCGAGAAGCTGCCGCGGCTGGACCTGCGGCAGGCGCCGGCCGAGGGCTCCCGCGACCGGCTGCGCGCGCTCGGCCCGGAGCGGTTCGCCGCCGACCTGCGCGCGCAGACCGCACTCGCGGTCACCGACACGACCTTCCGGGACGCCCACCAGTCGCTGCTGGCCACCCGGGTGCGCACCAAGGACCTGGTCGCCGTCGCCGGCCACGTCGCGCGGGCCACGCCCGAGCTGCTCAGCATCGAGGCCTGGGGCGGGGCGACCTACGACGTCGCGCTGCGCTTCCTGCACGAGGACCCCTGGGACCGGCTGGCCGCCCTCCGCGAGGCGGTGCCGAACGTCTGCCTGCAGATGCTGCTGCGCGGACGCAACACCGTCGGCTACACGCCCTACCCCGAGCAGGTCACGAGCGCGTTCGTGGCCGAGGCGGCCCGCACCGGCATCGACGTCTTCCGGGTCTTCGACGCGCTCAACGACGTCAGCCAGATGCGCCCGGCGATCGACGCCGTCCGGGAGACCGGGACGGCGCTCGCCGAGGTCGCGCTCTGCTACACCGCCGACCTGTCCGACCCCGCCGAGCAGCTGTACACCCTCGACTACTACCTGCGGCTGGCCGAGCAGATCGTCGAGGCCGGCGCGCACGTGCTGGCGATCAAGGACATGGCCGGCCTGCTCCGCCCGCCGGCCGCGGCCACCCTGGTCACCGCGCTGCGCGAGCGGTTCGACCTGCCCGTGCACCTGCACACCCACGACACCCCCGGCGGGCAGCTGGCCACCCTGATGGCCGCGTGGCAGGCCGGGGTCGACGCCGTGGACGGCGCCAGCGCGGCCCTGGCCGGGACGACGTCCCAGCCGGCGCTGTCCAGCATCGTCGCGGCCACCGACCACACCGACCGGGCCACCGGGCTGGACCTGGCCGCGGTCAACGACCTGGAGCCCTACTGGGAGGCCGTCCGCCGGGTCTACGCACCCTTCGAGTCCGGGCTGCCCGCGCCGACCGGGCGGGTCTACACCCACGAGATCCCCGGCGGGCAGCTGTCCAACCTGCGCCAGCAGGCGATCGCGCTGGGCCTGGGCCAGCGGTTCGAGGAGGTCGAGGCGATGTACGCGGCGGCCGACCGGCTGCTCGGCCGGCTGGTCAAGGTCACCCCGTCGTCGAAGGTCGTCGGGGACCTGGCGCTGCAGCTGGTGGGCGCCGGGGTTCGCGGTCGGCGACTTCGCCGCCGACCCCGGCGCGCACGACCTGCCCGACTCCGTCGTCGGGTTCCTGCGCGGCGAGCTCGGCGACCCGCCCGGCGGCTGGCCCGAGCCGTTCCGCAGCCGGGCCCTGGAGGGACGGCGCCCCGCCGAGCCGCCCGCCGAGCTCACCGACGACGACCTCCAGGGCCTGGCCGACCAGCCGCGGGAGACGCTGAACCGGCTGCTGTTCCCGGGCCCGGCGAAGGAGTTCCGCGCCCACCGGGACGCCTACGGCGACACCAGCGTGCTGCCCAGCAAGGAGTTCCTCTACGGGCTGCGCGCCGGTACCGAGCACTCCGTCGACCTCGAGCCCGGTGTCCGGCTGCTCATCGGCATCGAGGCGGTCTCCGACGCCGACGACCGCGGCATGCGCACGGTGATGTGCACGATGAACGGCCAGCTGCGGCCGGTGTCGGTGCGGGACCGGTCCGTCTCGGCCGACGTCCAGCCGGCGGAGAAGGCCGACCGCAGCGACCCCGGCCAGGTGGCCGCGCCGTTCGCCGGCGTCGTCACCCTGGCGGTGTCCGAGGGCGACCAGGTGGAGGCCGGGGCCCAGGTCGGCACGATCGAGGCGATGAAGATGGAGGCCTCGATCACCGCGCCGCGGGCGGGCTCGGTGACCCGGGTGGCGATCGGCGCCGTCCAGCAGGTCGAGGGCGGTGACCTGCTCGTCGTCCTGGGCCCATCGAGTGACGGTTCCCATGAGCACTAAGACCTCTACCCCCCGACTCCTTCTCCGACGGCGGCCGCTTCGCTGGCACCAAAGCGGCGATCGCACACGGCTCGATCATGCGCGCCGCCGGAGCCGACGTCGTCGATATCGGCAGGGAATCAACCCGGCCGGGCGCGACGCGGGTCGACGTCACGGAGGAACGTCGCCGCGTGCTCCCGGTGTTCACCGCGCTGTCCCGATCTGGAGTGACCGTCAGCGTGGAACACGACCCGTGCGGAGATCGCCGAGGCAGCGATGGCGGCAGGTGCCGTCTTGGTCAACGACGTCAGCCCAGGGTCGGCCGACGCCCGCACGGCCGCGGCCTGGTCGCCGACACGGGAGCGAGCGCAGTACCGCGATGTCGCAGGCGAGGTGATCACTGGACTGGAACACCGCGTGGCAGACGCCGCTTCCTCCGGCACCGACCCGGCGCAGCTCATCCCCGATCCGGGTCTGGGGTTCGCCAGGCAGGCGTCCCACAACTGGGCCCTGCTCGCCGGTCTGGACCGGCTGGCCCCACTCAGACCACCGGTGCTCATGGGTGCGTCCCGCAGGACCTTCCTCGGCCAGCTGCTCGCCGCCACCGACGGTAGAGTCCACCCCGCTGAGCAGCGAGACGCTGCCACGCTGGCCACCACCGTCCTGGCCGCGCACACCGGCGCCTGGGGAGTACGGGTCCACGATGTCGTCCCCTCGATAGATGCGGCGCGCACGGTGGCCGCGATGGGCGACGAGCGATCAGCGGTACACGGCAAGGCGCCGACGACGGCGGGCCAGCGCGCCCTGACTCGGCCGCAGGACCGGTCAGTGATCACCACTGCCCTCAGCGAGCGGCTGACGAGCTCCTCGGGGCACAGGAGACAAGCCTCCCGCGACGACGTACCGACGTGACGACCGCCTGGGCCCGATTCGACAACCTCCAGGCGGGGACCGCGCTGCTGTGCCCACCACCCCACCGGGTTCTCACCGCCCATCGGCCGGAGGACGTGGTCCCGGTCCTGAGCGAGGTCGATCGCTCAACCTCGGCCGGGGACTGGGCGTTCGGGTACCTGTCCTACGAGGCGGCACCCGGATTGGATCAGGCCCTCCCGGTGGGGGCGTCCTCCGCTGATCAGCCACCGCTGGCGTGGTTCGGAATCTGCGGGTCGCCCAGCGACGTGCCCCCGGTCGAACCCGCACCTGACCGAAGCCCCCACGAGATGCGGTGGGTCCCGGACTGGTCGGCCGACGAGCACCGCGAGGCGGTCCTCCGCGTCCACGAGCACATCGCCGCGGGCGAGACCTATCAGTGCAACCTGACCGATCGCTTCCGGGCGCAGGTCGACGGGGACCTCGAGCAGCTGTACGCCAACTTGATCCTGTCCCAGCGCGGTGCGTACAACGCCTACCTCGACCTGGGCCGGTACGTCGTCGCCAGCGCCAGCCCGGAGCTGTTCTTCGAGTGGTGCGGCGACCGCCTGCGCACCCGCCCGATGAAGGGCACCGCGGCGCGCGGCCGAACCACCGGGGAGGACGAGGCGCTGGCGCACCTACTGCTGTCCAGCGCCAAGGAGCGGGCTGAGAACCTGATGATCGTGGACCTGCTGCGCAACGACCTGTCCCGGATCGCTCGAGTGGGCAGCGTCGAGGTCCCCGAGCTGTTCACGCTGGAGCGCTATCCCACCGTGTGGCAGCTGACCTCGGAGGTCACTGCGCGGACGGCGCCGGACGTGACGCTGACCGACGTCTTCCGAGCCCTATTTCCCTGCGGGTCGGTCACCGGCGCCCCCAAACGGCGCACCATGGAGTTGATCCGCGAGCTGGAGAGCTGTTCGCGGGGGGTCTACTGCGGGGCTGTCGGTCTCGTCGCGCCACCGGGTGCGCCGTTCCGCGCACGGTTCAACGTGGCGATTCGAACGGTGGTCGCGGACCGCAGCGCCGGCACTGCCGTCTATGGTGCCGGCGGCGGTATCACCTGGGATTCCTCCCCCTCGGCCGAGCGTGCGGAGCTGCTCACCAAGGCTGCCATCCTCGCCCAGCCACGGAATTGCCCGGTGGAGTAGGCGCGGGCGCGCAGCAGCGCGAGCGCGTCGGGCTCGGAACACGCAGGGCAGCGTTAACGAAGCCGATCGCCTACCAGACCGTGGACCGCTGCTGTGCGGCTGGGGCGTCCAACCATGCCGGGCCGTCGCTGTGCTGCCGGTCGTGCAGGCTCTGCGCCTGCAGCACCACGGCGATCTCCTCCGTGATGGCCAGGGCGTCCTGCACGCTCAGCGAGGCAACGTCGTTGGGTGGCACCACGTATAGGTCCACCGCACCGATGCCCTGCAGTCCGTGGCGCAGCGGGAGCAAGATCGTGCCCCTGATCGGCGTATGGGTGACCAGCGTGCCGGGGAAGGCCGGCCACCGGGCCTCGATCGTGCTCTCACCGGCCACGATCGGCGTCCCCTCGGCATGGGCGCTCAAGCAGGGCCCTTCCCCAGCCGTGAACTGCAGCCGCTCCGCCTCGGCCGACACCGGGTCGCTGGCACCCAGCGGCAGCCGCCGGTCGGCGGTGAAGAAGTGGCTGATGCCGGCGCCGTCCACCGGTAGGACCTGGGCGCACGCCCGGGCGAGCCGTTCGGGCAGCAGCTCGGGACGGGGCAGGTTTACCGCCAGGGAGGACAGCGCAGCATGGAAGGTCTCGACGAGGGTCACGGGTCTCCGGCCGGGACAGGCCGGTGCAGGTGCGACGCGGCATTGGCCGGTTCTGCTCACCGACTCACTGCCGCTAACCGCTGCACCGCCCGGGCAAACCACTCGCACGTCCGTGAGGACGCTCTCCCTCGCCGCGCGCCCGCGGACTCCGATCGCACCAGGGTGTTTGGGGCCGTCAGCGGAGTGTCCAGCGCCACGACGAGCCGCACCGGGCGGTGAGGCAAGATGGCGGGTCGTTGCTCGGCGTGGCACGCCGCGCACCTGTGATCACGATGGGTGGGGGCCGTGAACGAGCGCCAGCTGGACGCTGACCGGGTCGAACTCGTCGGGGAGCAGACCGACCTCCCCGGTCCCGGTCCGATGGTCGACGGCCCGGATGCGCCGGGCCAGTTGCTCGACCTCGCCCGAGCGGCTGCCGGCATCGGCACGTTCGACTGGGACCTGACGACCGGCACGCTGCACTGGGACGACCGGCTGCTGGAGCTCTTCGGTCTGGACGCTACGACGTTCAACCGGACCATCGAGGGGTTCAACTCCCGGCTGCACCCCGAGGACCTCGACCGGGTCACCCGCCTGCTGCAGAAGGCCATCGACACCTGCGGTGACTACGAGGCCGAGTACCGCGTGCTGCACACCGACGGCTCGCTGCGCTGGGTGGCCGCCCGCGGCCGAGCGCTCTGCGACAAAGCCGGCATCACGGTCCGAGTGCTGGGCGCCGCCTGGGACGTGACCGCCCGCCGCGACGCCCAGGACCGGGCTGAGCACGCCGCCGCTCGGGAACGGCTGCTCAACCGCATCATTTCCGAGCTCAACGGCAGCCTGGACGGCGACGAGGCGGTAGGCCGGTTGGCGCAGCTGGTGGTCCCGGTGCTCGCCGACTGGTGCATCCTCACCCTCGTCGACGACCAGGAATTGCCGGTTCCTGTCGCAGGCTGTGGAAGGCCAGCTCCTGGCACACCGACCCGCACATGCGCGCGATCACCGACGCCTACGCCCAGAGCCGGCTCCGGGCGCTCACCGAGAACTCGATCACCATGACCGCGCTGTCCAGCGGACAGCTGCAGCTGCTGCCCTCGGGGGCGACCGAAGGCGGCCGGCGGATGGTCACCGCGGGACCCGTGCAGGAGCTCGTCTCGGCGCTCGCCCCCGAGGCCGTGGCAGTCGTGCCGCTCCCCGGCCGCACCGGGCCCGTCGGGGTGCTAACCGTCGTCGGGTTGCTAATCGTCGCCAACGGGGCCGAACGGGGCGGCTTCACCCCCGAGGACCTGACCACGCTGCGGCACGTCGCCGCGCGCGCCGGCCTCGTGCTGGACAACGCGCGGCTGTACCGCCAGCAGCGCAGCCTGGCCGAGGGACTGCAGCGGTCGCTGCTGACACCTTCGCCGGAGCCCGACCACGCCCAGGTCGTCGTACGTTATGTGCCTTCAGGTCAGGCAGCCCAGGTGGGTGGGGACTGGTACGACGCGTTCCTCCAGCCGGAGGGCGCGATGGTCCTGGTCATCGGCGACGTCGTCGGGCACGACGTCAAGGCAGCAGCGGCCATGGGCCAGGTCCGCACGATCCTCCGAGCCTTCGGCGCGGAAGGGAACGACGGTCCCGCCGACATCCTGCGGCGCACGGACGCGGTGATGGAGACCCTCAGGGTGCACAGCAGTGCCACCGCCGCAGCCGTCCGCCTCGAGCAGACCCCCGACGAGCGTTCGCGCGGCGAGACCCGGGTGCGCTGGTCCAACGCCGGCCACCCGCCGCCCTTCGTCATCGACCCCGACGGCAACGTCGCGCCGCTGCTCGGACTGCGGGCGGACATGTTGCTCGAAGTCGACCCCGCCACGCGCCGCCGCGAGCAAGAACTCGTCCTGCAGCGGGACAGCATCGTCATCCTCTACACCGACGGCCTCATCGAGCGCCGGGACACCGACCTGGACCACGGCCTGCAGCGACTGCAGGAAGCCCTCGGAGACCTGGCCGGGCGAGACCTCGACGAGCTGTGCGACGAGCTGCTCGCCTGCATGCTGCCTGAGACCGCGACGACGACGTCGCCCTCGTCGCGGTCCGGCTGCACCCGCAGAACGAGCTTCGCCCCGTCGCAGCCGGCCCCAACGTGGTGCCGCCGAACGTTCCCGGCGCTCCCGCCGTCGTCTCCCAGGCTGAGTGACGCCGAGCGAGCTCACTCAGCCGGGGACAGCTCCAGCGACCTGCGGGAGGCCCGGACCAAGCGCCTGGACCGGAGCACGGCCGCATGCCAGCCGGTGGCGACCCTCCCGAGCGCAGTGATCCGCTCGTCGGCTGTCGGGTGGGTTGCCAGCAGCCGCCCAGACAAGCCGGAGACGGTGCTCGACCGACCATGCAGTGCGCGCAGCGCTGCTGCCAGCTCGTCCGCCCGGCCATGGTCGGCAGCGAACCGATCAGCAGCAAACTCGGCACGCCGGCAGGCCCACGCGTCGACCAGCGGACAGACCACGGCGATGAGCGCGATTGCCGCGATCACTCCCCCGGCCAGCCAGCGCCCCTCGTGCACCGCCCGAACCACGGCAACGACGACGCCGCAGACGCACACCACCGCGAGCGCCCACCCGGGCTGACAACGCGACAGACCGCTCGTGAGACTGGCCAGCAGCCGCGCCGCGACGCGCCACGGCGCCGCCAGCCACATGGCGATCAGCATCGGCCGCGTGGCTCTGGAGGCGTGATGTCCGAGCTCATGGACGAGAACAGCCACCACTTGACCGTCTGACAGGCGACCGGCTCGGTGCTCGTCCAGCACCCGGCTGGTGACGGCGACGCTGCGCCCGCCGGTGGCGTAGGCGTTGAGCTGCCGGTTCCGCTGCACGTACAGCTCGACGTCGTCCGCACGCGTCCCGGCCGACGTCAGGGCTGCAGCACAGAGCGGCTGGAGCACCGCTGCTTGCGCCGGGCTGGGCCGGCGGAACCCGAATGCCACCCGCACGGCGATCCGTTCCCCGCCCCGGGTGAGCGCGACCGCTCCGCAGCCCACCCATATCAGCAAGGCCGGCAGCGCCCACGCACCCAGCCCACCGGTCGCGACGACGACGAGCCCCACGCTGCCCAGCATCGCCGGTGCCGCAGCCACCGCACGCAACAACCCGAACCGGCCACCCGACTCCCGTGGACCGCCGGTGCCGTCGCTTCTGCCGTTCCGCATGGAGACCTTCTCGAGCGCCGTGAGCGCGCGGGTCAGCTTGCCGCCCGCTACTGACATCGGGCCTCCCGTCGGCGTCATCAGCTGTTCCCTCCGTGCGCCTCTCACCATGGTTCAGGCCTCCGGTGTCAGAACGCGACGTCCCCTGGCGCCTGCTCCCACGCGAGCACCCACTGCCGGGAGGAGCACCGATGTCGCGTCCCACCGAGGAGTCGGTCACCGACGACGCAACCACCCTCGAGTCGAACGAGCCGCCACGAGCCCGTGCCACCCCGACCGGCCGCGAGGATTCAGAAGGTCCGGTCGGCCGGCGCCGTGCTCTCGCGGCGGTGGTCAGCGCCTACGGCGGAGACGCCTACCGGCTGCTGACCGAACTGGCCAACGTGCTCGAGACGAGCGTGGCCTACGTCGACCGTCTCACGGTCGAGGCCCACCTCGAACGGCCGCTGTCCGATACGGAGTGGTCGGTCATCTCCCGGCAGTTCACCGCATTGGCCTTCGACGAGCACATCGGGGACGTCGGCACGGTCCGCACCGACTGGATCGACGACATGGTGATCCGCGCCGGCATTCCCGGGCGGGGCCGAGGCGACCGGTCGCTCGGGCAGCCACGCCGGCGATGAGGACGACCCGTACCTGCTCGAGCTGCGGCTACACCGCCGACTACGCCAGCATCCCGCTGGCCGATGCCCACCACCCCAGACACTCCTGCGACAAGCACCGGCTGGCCGTCGAGCAGGCCGCCCGGCGTGCGCAGCGAGCCGGCACGAGGGTGACTCGCGAGTGCATCCACCCACGGAGTCAGCACGTCCACGGCACCCGCGCTGCCTACGTCAAGGACCGCTGCCGCTGCACCGACTGCACCGCTGCGAACACCGCCGCCTCCCGCGTCGCGAACCGACAGCGTGCGTACGGCCGCTGGCAGCCGCTCGTCGACGCCGGCCCAATCCATGACCACCTCGTCGCGCTCCGGGCAGCCGGAATCGGGGTCGAGCGCATCGCCACTGTCGCCGAGATGTCCGTCAACCACGTCCGCGACCTGGCCGCTCCCGGTCGCGCCCACCGACGGATCCGCCCCTCCACCGCCATACGGATCTTGAACGTCAGCATCGATGACGCCAACCGCGCCCCGCGCAGTCGCGTCGACGCCACCGGGACCCGGCGCCGACTGCAAGCCCTCATCGCCATCGGCTGGTCCCCCGACCTGCTGGCAGCTGAGATCGCCCGCCGCCCGGGCAGTCTCCGTCGCAGCCTGACCAGCCCGTCGGTCACCGCCAGGACTGCCCAGGACGTCGCCACGCTGTACGAGCGGCTGTCGAACACCCCGCCACCACGAGACACCGGCGTGCAGCGCGCCGCTGCCGATGCCGCCCGAGCTCACGCCGTCGCGCACGGGTGGCTGCCGCCGCTGGCCTGGGACGACATCGACACCGACGTCCCGCCTCCACCGGCCGCCACCAAGCCCCCGCCGGACGATGTCGACGAGATCGCCGTCGAACGCGCCATGGCCGGCGACGGCATCCACTACGCCGACCTCACCGCCGCTGAGCAAGCCCAGGTGGTCCACCGCCTCACCGATCGCGGCCGGTCGCTCCGGGAAGTCGCCGCCCAGCTCGCCACGACCAAGCGCACCGTCTCGCGACAGCGCGCAGCAATCGGCCCAAGATAGCCAGGGCGGCATCGGCCGAATAGGCGTGCGCTAACGGCCGCATCGCCATGGAACCTGCGAATTGACCTTGATCCGTTTGCTCACGTTGGTCGAGACGTATCGTCACAGCTCATCGGCCTGTTGATCTTTGTTCCGGCGAAAGAGTAATTGCGATTATCGATCATATTGGGTGCCTAAAGAGTGCCTGCCGCCCTGTCTTCTGGCCTCAACCGAGTCATACCGCGGCAGCGTGAACCCCGAGCCGAGTTACGTCCGTTGGCCGCCATCTCCGACCCAGGCGCGCCTGCCGGGAGCTGGCACGAATGTGCAGACTGGTGGCGCCCGACCGTTGTGTGCCCCGCTGAGACCAAAGCCGACCGTCTTGAGCTCGAGTCCGAGAGCACCATCGAGCTTCTCTCGCTGTTGCGCCAGTTCCTGCTCGGCCTTACGCCCCTCACAGAGCCGCTCGTTCGCCACCTCAACTACCGCCGCACACGGAGGCCTCTGGGCTACCGGTCCCGAGGATGGCATGGGCAGCAATCCGGAGGCATCCCGCGGGTAGCGGGTCGATCTGCCGGTCCAGACCGCGAGTGAGGCTGGTGGGAGGATCGGGCGGTGGCCGCCATTGACCGTACCCGCCAGACACTGGTCACCTTGAAGAAGGAGCTGACCAAGCTGGCCGGGGAGCTGGCCCCCTCGACCCGGGGGTCAGCCTTCATCTCCTGGTGGACCCGGGTGCAACTCGCCCTGCCCCGCGCGCTGGGACAGGACCACCCGATCACCCAGCGAGTCCTCGCCGTCGAGTGGGAGAAGCCGATGACGATCGGCGGGCGCGTCTTTCCCTTCGGCCAGTTTTCCGAGGCGGCGGCTCGAGAGGTCATCGGCCTTCTCGACGCTGCCGTACACGAACTCGACTGGCTGGCGGCCGAGAGTGGCGCCTTCGACGCCGCCGGTGTGGATCCCGAGCTGTGGGAGTTCGTCGCGGCCGACGTCCAAGCCGCCCACTGGGGCAAAACGGTCAGCCAAACGGCGCTGTTCACCGAGGACCGTATCCGCCGCTGGACCGGCCAGCCCGCCGACCTGGTCGGCGAAAAGCTTATGACGGCCGTCTTCGGCAAGGACGGCCAGTACCGCATGGGGGCCATCGACGGCGAGCGGGAAGGCTGGCACCGGCTGGCTATGGGTGTCGCGATGGCGGTGCGAAACCCGGCCGCGCACCGCATCGAGGACCGCGCCGACCACCGCCGTTACGCCCTCGGCGCCCTCGGTGCAGCCAGCCTGCTGCTCACCCAGCTGCGCTTCGAGCACGGGGACCGACTGGTCGACCGCTCCCCCACCCACCCCGACGCAACGCCGTCCGGTCAGACCCCGACGGCAGACTCGACTCGATGAGCGCCGACGCGCCACGTTTCCCGCCGCCAACGGTCAACCCTTGACCCCCAGTCGTCGGCGGGGATCCGCACCAGTTCGCCGAAGTCCGCTTCCGCTGGTCAACCGCTCGGTTGGTCCGCGGCGAACTACCCCGGACGAGGGCGCACGGACTCGAATGGTAGTCACCAAGCCGCGAGTCCCCACCTGTTCCGCCCACCGATTGCAGCGACCTCCGGTTCGGGCGGACATCCAATCTAAACTAGGCGGCCGGTCCGCGCACTGCAGCCAAGCGGACAGTCGTGTCGATCTTCATCGCGGCCTCGAATGCAGTCCGCCGTGGCCCACCGTCGAACTTGTTAACGAGGACGGTGAGCCGGTCAGCGCGTCGTTGCTGTAGCCGGTGGTGCGTGTCTCGACGACGTCGCGGATCGAGGTGACCAGGCCGGTGTACCTGCTCGGGTTACCGGTCTGCGCGGCGATGGTGCCGTCGGTATAGCCCAGCGTGACGCCCAACTGGTTGCCGCCACCCGCGCTACCCGTGATCGCGCTGGGCAGACACGGATCGTCCAGAACCCAGGCCTTGGTGGCGCCACCGGGATACCGGGCCCCTGTACGCCGACCGTCATCGTCCACGTCTAACGGAACGCACTTCGTGGACGCCACACCCGGCGGGTGCCTACTCACCACTTGACGCGGCACGATGGTGATCGGCAATCAGTGCCGGACGATCTGAGAGCTATCACGATCGGTTGACGGTGGACTCGTGGACAACGATACTCGTCCGCACATGAATGCAGATCATTCGACAGAGACCGTTGGCGAACCGTCACCGACGGATGAGCATGCGCTCAGATCCCGGTACGTGCAGCGCTTGATGCAGGAGCAAGCGCCATTGGCGGCGAGCGACTCCTCGCCAGGACCTCCACGAGTACTTGTGCAGTTCTGGGATGATGTCAGAAAGATTCCTGCGGACGTAAGAGCTTGCCTAGACAGTTGGAAGCCTTTAGATCGTTCTGGATTCCAGCGGCTACTCTTCGACGATCGCTCGGCGAGGCAGTTCATCGCGGCTCGGTACAGCGATCGCCATGTAGCGGCATTTGAGCGTTGCGAGCACCCGGCGATGCGCGCCGACTACTTCCGCCTGTGCTTCATCCTCGAGAACGGCGGCCTTTACGCGGACGCGGATGACGTTTACCAGGGCACATCACTCGACCCCTACATCAGCGACGGTCGTCTGAAGTTGCAATCCCTTTGCTACGACCTTCGAACCGACTCCATGGTGAGTGACCCTCACGCCGCGGCCAGCCAGCAAGGCGAGCACCGGATCTTCTACGTCAACAACAACCCACTTATAGCGCCCCGCCGGCACCCGATAATCGGTCGAGCCCTCGAACGCGCAACAACACTAGTTCTCCGCCACCGACCCGAGGACCGCGACGTCCAAGCGCTGACCGGACCAGGCAACCTGACAGCCTGCGTGGTCGCTCACTGCGTCGAGCCGGGCGCCGAGGCCGCGACAAGAGACTTCATGCTCTTACCTGACTGGGAGTCGGTTGCCGTCAGCAAGTGGTCCCTCGACTACCGGGCGGATCAACGTAATTGGCGCATCTGGGGTTCGCAGCATGCGTGAGCGATCCAGACGCACCGGACAATATGTGGCAGGAGCCCTCGGCCGGTGAACGCATCCCATCTTGCCGATCTAGGTGAGCGTCTGCGGCATCGTCTGCGGCTGCATGCACGTGTCCTAGATGCCAGCCGCACTGCTCAGACGTTCTCGCACGCCAGCGCCCCTGATGCGATCTCCCGCATCTACGTCATCAACCTTGATCGTAAGCCAGACCGGTGGAAGCGACTGCAGCGCGAACTCAACCGCTTTCAGGCGCGACACGGCGAGCCGCTGACAACGATTACTAGGAGATTCTCAGCCACGGATGCCCGGTACCTGCGCACCACCCCAGACAATGGGACGCTGATTACAGAGTTCAGCCTGGCCGACCAACTGACCGTGGCGCCGAACCCACAACTCTTCATCAATGACCAGACGCGGGCACTCAAGATCAGCATGACACGGCAAGAGATTGCGGTCGCGCTATCGCACATCGAGGTCTGGAGACATGTCGCGACCGGCGACGCCACCAATACCCTAGTGCTAGAGGATGACGTCTTCCTGGCATATGGCTTCGCCGGCGGCCTCGAGCGAACCTGGTCGGCGCTCCACCGCCACGTCCAAGCAGACCGTGGTTGGGATCTCCTATACCTGTCTTTTCACGAAACGAACCCAGGGACACGTCAGCGCATCAAGGCAGCGTTGTACCAACCCTTGCCTGGCCTCTGGCAGGCATCGGGCTACGTGCTCTCGAAGCAGGGTGCGCAGCGGCTCCTGGACCTCCTGCCCATGCACGGACCGGTGGACCTCTGGCTCAATCTTCAGTTCGAGAAGCTGACCGTCTACACCGCCGGCCGTTCACTCATCGAACAGCGGATCGATGAGCCTTCCACGAACGCCTACTCCGTACTACCAGTGCTGTCACAGGTTGGTGTTGTGACCCGCGAGAAGCCCCTTGTCGCTGAAGTCAGGCATCTACAACAGCCAGTGGTCGCGTTCGGCGATGCCGGTACTGGCCTCACCTCGTTGGCCACAGCCCTGTCGATGCTCGGGTACACCTGCCTCAGTGACCTAACAGACCTTCCCGTCTCGGAGCAGGCCGCGCTGCTTCAGAGCCGGAGGAAACAAGCCTTCAACGCCTACGTAAATATCGGAGGCCTGACCCCGGCCGTCATGAATGAGATCAGCAGCCGGTATCCGAAAGCCCGCTTTATCTGCACGTCATCCAACCCCGGACCGGTCAAGGGACTGCCCGTCGACCGGGTCCTGCAGCTTGCGAGCCACGTCACGGAAAAATGGGCCGAGCTCAGTGGCTTCCTCGGTCTGACGTACCCATCCTTTCCCTATCCTGCCGCCGAGGAGTTGGGCCAGCGGCAGATCGACGATGTTTCACCTTTCGAGCGTTACACGGTACAAGACCTGCGATACGACAAGTCGCCCTGGATTTTGGCCAAGTCCCCGGAACGGTCAAACGGCATATCCGTCAAAAGGTCGGAATCATCATTCAACGAGGGCCCTAGCGCGGACTGGATCAGTGGTCGAACCTTGAACCCGCGCGACTGGAGTTTGCGGGGTGACACGTTCCCGAGCAACCTATCACTGTTTTCGCCGAAGAATTTTATGGAGGCGGCGGGGTCACCTGCCCGCCTCCGGTTTCAAGCCGAGGCGACGCCGGTTCGTGCATACACGTCAGCAGCCATTGCAAGCTGCCGGTCCTACCTCTACGGACGTTTCTCCGCGATACTGCGACCAGCCCGCGGATCCGGATTAATCACGGGACTCTTTCTCCACCGTAACGGACCCCGGCAGGAAATTGACATCGAGTTCCTCGGCAAGGACCCCACCAAGATGCTCGTTAACGTCTTTTTCAACCCAGGACCTGCTGGTACGAAGCTGGAGTACGGCTACCGCGGAACTCCGACAGTGATTGATCTGAGGTTCGATGCGGCGGCCAGCTTCCACGAATACGGGATCGAGTGGCTACCCGACGCGATCCGCTGGCGAGTTGACGGGCAGGTTGTCTACGAACGAGCCCCCTGGGGCCCGACGCCCATCCCCGACCAGCCGCTTGAGTTCAACATCAATCTCTGGCACTCCCGGTCCAAGGAGTTCGCGGGCCGACTTTCTATTGAGCAGACATCCGCGGTTGCAGAGCTCAATTCTATCAAAGTGGAGACGCTCAAATAGCGGTCGGTGCCACCCTGGCGGATGGCGATCAACTGACCGTCGGGGTAGCGGACGGTTCGAGGTGAGCTTGGGCGAATGATCAAACGGATGAGAGTCGATTGCCGAGTACTGTCGAGTGATCCTGCGATTCGATCTTGACCTAGTTGATCAATGCCGACAACTGATGATTCGGCGCTCTGAGCAACAGCTATACCGTTGGGCCTCGTTGATTATACGAGCTCGTCTGAGTACGTTTTCGAAGAGTAAGCGCTGTGACTATCGCGAGAAAGCGCTCGCTGAGGCTGAACATCCAAACCCGCCATCCAGGATCCCCTGCACACCCGCGGTGGCGCGGAACGGTCCGATCTTCTCAGCCAGTCAGTCAGGCGGGGCCCGGTCGGATTCGACGCGTCCCGCCCTCTAGAACTTTTCGGCGAAAAGTCGCTCGACGTTCTCGTACCGATAGTAGCTGTCTCCCGGACCCACCTCGCGGACGCGCTCGACGAAGCGTTTCCACAAATCGCGATCTGCTGGACGCAGATGCGAGGTGGCCTCGTACAACCGCGCCGCATGCTCCTGCATCGCCATGGCGGTCCGGCACTGACTGTTTTCGGCCCAAGCCATAAGGGCCTTTTCCAGCAAGCTCAAGTCCAGCAGCGGAGCGTACGGGAGAACAACCCGTTGCGTGAGACCCTCAGCGGCACGGAATGAATATGCATCCCGCAGGATCTCAGGCACATGCATGACGAGACTTCGGCTCACCCGGCGAGCCATGACACTGGCCCTGCCCTCGACGGTCAGCTCGCCGAACCGCGTGACGAGCAACGGAATCCGGGCCCTAGCCGCCGCTGAGCCGACCGGTGACAGCAGGTCCACCTGTTCCGGCGTCAGGTCCTCCATTGCCAGGGAGTCCGCGTGGGTAGGCAGTTGCGCCGCGGCCAGCATGTCGGCGATGCGATCGACCAAAGGCGCCGGCAAGAGCTCCCACAGCACATCAAGGTCGCCTACTCGGCCAATGGCGCCGGTCAGCCCGGCGCTGTCTAGCGCGGCAAGGCGGTCCATCACCTTGCTGATCGCCGGGGTGACCGCATCTCGGTCTCGCGCTAGGAAAGCTTGAACGACCTCATGCATGCGCTCGGCGACAACACGCCCGCCCGGGGGCTCTTCCACAGGCAGCTCAAGGACGGCGTGCTTGACGGCCAGCTCAATGAGCTGACGCCGAGTGTTCGGACGCACGCGGTCGTGGAAGACATGGGTTATGTGACCAGGGCTCGAGACGAACTGTGGGTCCATGACATAGGCCACTAGCTGTTGCACGGCCTTCCTGCCCTGGACCGGAGGTTGCGTGAGCAGCTCATCCAGTGCGACGGCAAGATGGGCACGCGCATACTCCGCGGTCGGCGCGTATGTCTCACCGAACCCTCTCAGCGAGGGATGCACGCAAAGGTGGCGGTCTTCGCGCAGTCGCTCTAGCTCGCGCGCGGTCACGTCATCGAGGACGTCCAGCTTGACAGCAGTGTCCAGGCAGATCCGTTCCACTTCCTGCATGTCACGGACTCCATCGACACTGATGCCGGCCGCGCGGGCACTCGCAACCTTCGTAGCAAAAGACGCGGCGTCCCCCTCCCCCTCGTCGGCGAGGCGGATGATTTTGTCGATCAAGTCAGCGCACACGGCGGCCCACGTCAGCGCGATACAAGCTCTGTAGGCGCCTGCGCCATAGCATCGCCAAGCCTCCGCCACCGTTGGACGGACGTCCGGGGTCCAGACGCGGTTGATCTGCTGCTCGATGTCAACGGCCACGGGCTTCCTTAGCTTCAGCGGGTGATCCGCCGGCCAGGATGGAGGCCGGCGAACGTGGGGTGGGGGTCATGCTCGACAATCAGGGAGCAATGAGCACACACCCCCAGGCCTACATAAAAAGGCGGTACGGGTAGACGTTGTCCGGCAGTTCCGGTACGTGAGCGATTACGCGCGCAAGCCGCTGGCTGTGGCCGATGGTGACGGGCGTCGGGTCGAACGCGGCATCGTTATTCCAGTCGAGCTTCGATAGCGCCAGGACGTCGGCGGCGGTGATCTCCAATGGCCCTGCACCGGCGTCCCGGGTGATAACACATGGAGTCGGGATGCCCTTGACGCTGGGGTTGTAAGGGCGGCCGCGCAGGGACATGGTCGGCGCCGTCCCTGACACCCAGAGCAGGGCAGCGCGTCCGGACAGCTGCTGCATGGTGCCGCGTTCCACGGGCCAACTGCCCGGCGCGCTTCGTGCGCCGCCAATGCCTTGTTCAAGGACAACGCCGCGCCAAGCCGTACGCGCCTGAACAGTGACGCACTCGATATCAGGTGTGGCCGACCAAGCGTCGAAGACGCCGTCGACCTCCTCGGAGCGCCAACGGGTCGTCTTATGAACGCTAATCCGGCGAGGGGTACGGCCGGCATGTCGCTGTTGATAGAGGCGAACACTGCGCGACATGACGGCTCGCATCTCCTCGCGTGTCAAGTGCGGATTCTGCAGGTCCCGGTCTGCGCCGACGTTATAAGCGACGAACTCCATGCCGCCGCCCTCGGCGTCGAAGACCTGCGAGCAGCAAGTGACGAAGGCGTCCTTGGTCCCCCCGCGGATGGCGTACGCCAAACCGATGTAGGCGGTGTCCTCTGGTGTGGTCGGCGCGATCCGCCAGGGAGTGCCTCCGGCCTTGGTCAGCAGAGCGATCGACAGCCTCCACGCGAGGCTGGCGTGATGACGGAACTGCACGGCGGAGGACTCGCGCAAGAATTGCACTGGTATCCCAAGCGGTGCGGCAAAGGCCTTCAAGCGGTCGTGCAGTTGGTACCTGCCATCCGGAGATTCGCGCAGAGGTTCCCAGCCGGTTGGTAGGAGAAAGACGACTACGTCCCAAGCGTCCCGGCTGGATTGGAGGCGGAGGAGGGCTCGGCCTAGCGCCTCAACCAGCCGCTCGTGGGCGTCGGGGCCGCTTCCCACTGCAGCGGGGTCGAGGTCGAAGTGTCGGTCGTGCGCCGGCACCAGATCAACGCCGAACACCTGAGCGAATCCGGGGAACGTCGGGACGTAGGACTTACGGTCACTGGCTTCGTAGGCTTTGCGCAGGCCACTGAGAAATCCGTTGAGGAGCATCTGCTGCCCGCTCACGGTGATGGTGGCGACGCGGATTGCCGCCTCGGTCGGCGGCCGTGAATACGGGCCGTGCCGCGTAAGGCCGACCAGCGGGTGCGCGTGGCGCGGGGCGCCGGGCCCAGCGCCGAAGACGAGGTCGGGTTCGGCTAGAACGCGATGCCCTGGAAGCCTGCTGACGGCACCCGTGGACAGCGTGGACGGCGTCGGCTGCGGCATGCCCGGGCGCGTCATCTGCCCCTCCGGCTGTAGGCGGTGATGCTGCCCAGCTCGAAGGAACCTCCGACCGCCTCGGGCCGGTCGCCGACCGCCCGCGGCAGTGCGTGCACCCGACAACTACCGGAGCGAGGTGCCATCACTTCGGCCCAGGAGCCGAGGATGGCAGCCCACGTCTCGTTGCGCCGTCGCTGCGTCCACCGTTCGGCAATCCACGGGGCGGCGGGGTCTAAGGGGCGCTGTGCTGAGCGCTCCCTTGCCGCCTGCGCCATCTCGGCGGTTGGTTCGACCCAGGTGAACGGCGTGAAAAGTAGCCAGTGCTGGTCAAGCCAACGTTCGATGCGCAACTCCACACCCTCGGCGAACCTCCGACGCGCGCCACCGTCGCCCTTGCCGTACTGGCTGGAAAGCTCTCCGCAGATGGGCTCGCCGTAGGCCTGCTGCAGCGCTTGCCGGATCCCGCCGAGCTTGGCTGGCTCATCCGGGCGCGCCGGGACGACGATGAGCCGGTTGCCTGTGTCACGGATGCGGGCCTTGACCGGAAGCCGCCTCGCCAGCCCTCGCGTGATGGCTTCGCCGATCAGGGCGACCTGATGCGTAAGGACATCCGCAGCCAGAAGATCGACCTCGACGACGGCCGGCGGCTGACCGCTACCCAATGCCATCTGCAGATCGCCGGGGCATCCAAAGGCCAACACCTCGTCCGGTCCTAGAACGGCAGCCCCTCGCCAGGCGGCCGCACGGAGCAGATCCCGGACCTCCGCCGCGGTCGCCCCGGCTGGCGCTGCCGTACGCAGGAGTCGGGACGGCGCACTGAGGATAGGGACGGCGTTCAGTCTCAGGACGGGAAAGGCGCCGTCTGCCTGGGGCAGAGGCGCGTCGACCACTCGAGCACGCGGTCGCAGCCCATCGACGTAAGCTCGAACCCCATCATCTAGGCGCACCTGATCTGCCAGTGCTCCCATGGCCTCGTCGAATGTGGCGGACTCCACTACACGGGCAGCGATTCCCGCCCCGCGCGCCCGTTCCAGTAGCTCGATCACTGAGGCTTGTAGCGACCCGGGATCCCTGGTGAGCCACCACAGCCCTGCCGGCCATGCGTCGGGCTGCAGGGAATCGGCGAGCATGCTCATGACGCTCTGGTCGCGGCCGCTGTATCCAGCTACAGCCAGCCCAAAGCGTCGACTGGAGTCGACGATGACCCTCCGCAGAGTCGTGTCCTGGTCGCGCAGCTCGCTGTCTAGGTTCTTGAGAGCCATCTCCCGGAAGTCCCCGTGCAGCTTGATCAGCAGGGGCCACTCATCGTCGGCGACGGCGGTGGAGGCCCGTCGCCGACTCTCTAGTGCAGATACAGAAAGCAGCCGGGCGGGCCCACTCCGCCGGGCTGTGTGTGCCTCGGTCACGGCCCTTTCGATGAGGTCGTCGAAGTTGGTGGTGATGAGGAGATCGGCGGCTCCCGCGGCCACGGCGGCACCGAGCAACCGTTGCCCGAAGCACGGCATCCGACCGGCGAACAGCTGTCGGAGGTAGTGGCGGCGGACCTCGGCGTCAGGCATAGCGGCCTGGAAGGCAGCCGAGTAATCAGCCGGCGATCCCAATGGTGGGATGCCGTTCGCGCCGTCATAGTGCGCGCGCACCCTTGCCATTACCGCGGGGTCACCGGGGTCGAGGTTCTGACGTACCTGCTGGAAGTCAGCCGCGTACAGGCGAAGTAGGAGGTCGTCGACGATCCGCGCCGCGGTCGGGACTCCGGCGGCGGCGCTGGCGCCGGCCCCGAGCAGCCACCCGATGCGGCGGGTGTGGACGGCCCACGCCCGGGCGAACTCTCCGAGACTGACCACCTCCATGCCGTGATCGTGCCTCATACCCCTGACGCTTCATGCACGACGTGGGCCCGGCGGCGTGGCGTCGGTCCATCGCGATGTTGACCGCGGCGAACCTGGGTCCGACGGACCCCAAGACCTAGCTCGCATCCGCGCTCACGAAGCTCAGCGGCGGCGTCCTCAACGGCAACCTGTCCTGTCACCGCCTCAGACGGGACAACCGGAGTCCGACACACCTCTTGCACCTCGGGTGATCTTGACGCGGGACAGGCGTCCATAGCGTCGGTTCGTGATGAGTCTGCACAAGCTCACGGCCGGGGACGGATACACGTATCTGACCCGCCAGGTGGCAGCGCACGACGCCACTGAGCCGGGATTCGGGAGCCTCGGGCAGTACTACAGCGACAAGGGCGAGGCGCCCGGGATCTGGATAGGCCACGGCCTTGCCGGTGTGCCGGACTTTCTGGTCGGCAGCACGGTCACCAAAGCGCAGATGCTGGCGTTGTTCGGCCAGGGACGTCACCCCAACGCAGACCAGATCGAGCGGGCCGCTCAGTTGGCGGGCATGGCTCCGCAGGAAATAGATCAAGCCAGCCGTCTCGGCAAGCCGTACCTGGTCTTCGAGCAGGCGAACGAGTTCCGCCGTCAGAGCGCCATGAAGTTCCGCGAGTACAACTCCGCCCGAGGGCTGGCGGCTGTCACCCCGGTGCCGGCTGAAGAGCGCGCCCACATCCGGACCGCGCTGGCAAGGACGATGTTCGTCGAGAGCTACGGCCGTCCTCCGCTCGATGCCCGGGAGCTGTCTGGCCACCTGGCCCGGATCTCCCGGCAGGCCACCACGGCGGTCGCCGGGTACGACCTCACCTTCAGCCCGGTCAAGAGCGTCTCGACGCTATGGGCGATCGCCTCACGCGAGGTCGCAGCGGTCATCGAGCAGGCGCACACCGATGCCGTCGCCAACACCCTCACCTGGTTGGAGGACCGCGCCGCCTTTACGCGCACCGGCCACCAAGGGGTGGCCCAGGTGGACGTACGCGGACTCATCGCGGCGGCGTTCACCCATCGCGACTCCCGCGCCGGTGACCCGGATCTCCACACCCACGTGGCGATCAGCAACAAGGTGCAGACCCTCGACGGCCGGTGGCTGGCGCTGGACGGCCGACCGATCCACAAGAGCGTCGTCGCCGCCTCGGAGCGCTACAACACCCGACTGGAGGCGCTGCTGGTCGATCGCCTCGGCGTGCGCTTCGCCGACCGCCCTGGCAGCGACGCCGGCAAGCGCCCCGTGCGGGAGATCGTCGGAGTCGACGGGCCACTCCCCCGATTCTGGTCCTCGCGACGCACCGCCATCGACGCCCGGCGGGCAGTGCTGTCCGCGCAATTCCAGGCCGATCATGGCCGGCCGCCGACGATGAAGGAGTCCGTGTCACTGGCCCAGCAAGCCAATTTGGAGACACGCCAGGCCAAGCACGAGCCACGCTCGTATGCCCAGCAGCGGGCCAGCTGGCGGACCGAAGCCCTGGCCGTGCTCGGGGGGGATGATCGGCTGAGGCACTACCTGGCCGGCGTCCTCCGCGGGGAGTCCCCTCGCAAGGCGCAACCAACGACCGACGCGTGGGTCAACGAGACCGCCGCAGCACTGGTGTCGGTGATGGCCAGCGTCCGTGCCACCTGGCAGGAGAACCACGTCCGCGCCGAGGCTGAACGGCGGACCCGCGCCGCTGGGATCACGCTGCCTGACGTCGACCGGGCCGTGGACGCGGTCGTCGCCGCGGCCTTGTCACCCCGGCTGTCGATCCGGCTGGGCACGCAGGAACCGATCACAGAACCTGCCGCGCTGCGTCGCTCCGATGGCACGTCCGTGTTCACCGTGGCCGGCTCGGCGCGCTACACCTCGAACGACGTCCTCACCGCCGAACAAGCCGTGCTCGCGGCCGCCGGCCGGCGCGACGGACGTGTCACCCCAATCGCATCGGTCGACCTGGCACTGCTCGAGTCGGTCGCCAACGGAACCGAGCTCAACCCCGGCCAGGCGCAGCTGGTGCGCGAACTGGCGACGTCCGGAGCACGGGTGCAGCTCGCGCTGGCGCCAGCGGGCACCGGCAAGACCACCGCGCTACGGGCGCTCGCCGCGGCATGGCAGGCCGGCGGCGGCACCGTCGTCGGCCTGGCCCCCTCCGCTGCAGCGAGCGCGGTCCTGCGCGAGCAGCTCGGCACCCACACCGACACCCTCGCCAAGCTGGTCCACGCGGTGACCACTGGTGTCGACGTCCCGACCTGGGTGACGTCGATCGGACCGAACACCCTTGTGGTCGTCGACGAGGCCGGCATGGCCAGCACCCCGGACCTGGCCCGGATGGTCGAGTTCGTCGTCCAGGCCGGTGGATCGGTGCGGCTGGTCGGTGATGACCGGCAGCTGGCCGCGATCGGCGCCGGCGGGCTGCTGCGCGACGTCGCCGCCTGCCACGGCGCGGTGAGCCTGACCCAGGTGGTCCGCTTCACCGACCCGGACACCGGTGCGCCGAACCACGCCGAGGGCGCGGCCTCGCTGGCGCTGCGCGACGGGGACCCGGCAGCGCTGGCGTACTACGTCGACCACGGGCGGGTGCACGTCGGTGATCTGGCCACCGCCACCGCCGACGCGTACACCGCCTGGGCCACCGACCGGGCCGCCGGCCGCGACGCCCTCATGCTGGCGCCCACCCGGGAGCTGGTCGCCGAGCTGAACAACCGGGCCCGCGACGAGCGGCTGGCTCGGACGAGCGGCATCGTCGGGCCCGAGGTCGCACTGGCCGACTCAGGACGCGCCTCCGCCGGCGATGCCGTGATCACCCGCCGCAACGAGCGCACCATCCCGATCGGTGCCACGGACTGGGTGAAAAACGGCGACCGGTGGACGGTCGCTGAGGTTCATGCCTCTGGTGCCCTCGAGGTGGTCCATCGCCGCACCGGGCGGCACGTCACCCTCCCGGCCGGATACGTGCGCGAACACGTCACCCTCGGCTACGCCTCCACGGTGCACGGCGCCCAGGGCGTCACCGCCGACAGCTGCTTTGCCATCGCCACCGGCACGGAGTCCCGCCAGCTTCTTTACGTGGCCCTCACTCGCGGTCGGCACGCCAACCACGTCTTCCTCCCTATCGCCGGCGACGGCGACGGCGACCCGCACAGTCTGAGCACCCGCGACGCGCTGCTGCCGCCCACCGCCGTCGACGTCCTCAGCCGGGTCCTGGCTCGGGACGACGCCCCGACCTCGGCCACCAGCACGCTCCGGGAGCTGGACGATCCGGCGGCCCGGCTACGGGACAGTGCCGATCGCTACCACCACGCACTCACTGTCGCCGCCGAGGAACGACTCGGCTCTGCGGCACTTGCCGCCATCGACACGGCCGCCGAAGCCGCGGTGACCGGACTGACCACGCAGGACGCCTACCCCGTGCTCCGTGCGCACCTGGCCCTGTGCGCCGTCGCCGGTCGCGATCCCGCGGACGTGCTGCGCGAAGCGCTGGCCTCCCCACGCGGGTTGGACGACGCACGCGATGTCGCGGCCGTCCTGGACTGGCGCATCGATCCCACCGGGCACCACTCGATCGGCGTCGGCCCGCTCCCCTGGCTCCCGACCGTCCCCGAGCCGCTGCAAGCCGACCTCGCATGGGGGCCGTACCTCGACGACCGCGTCGGCAAGGTCACTGCGCTCGCTTCAGCTGTGGCTACCTGCGTCGGCAGCTGGACGCCGGCCAGCGCACCGCTGTGGGCTCGCCCCCTCCTCGACCGGGACGCTGCCTTGGTTGCCGACCTCGCCGTCTGGCGCGCCGCCCACGGCATCGAGGCCGGCGACCGCCGTCCCACCGGCCCGGCTCTTCCTGCGGCCGCTGACGCCCGTACCCAGCGCAGGCTCGACGCCCGCGTCGCCCAAGTGCTGAGCGATCCCGGCACTGTCACCGCACGGTGTACGCCGTTGGTCGACCGCATCGACCCCCGGATCGCCGCCGACCCCTACTGGCCCGTTCTGGCCGAGCGACTCTCCACCGCCGAGCGCGCCGGCATCGACGTCGCAGCGCTCGTCCGGACGTCGGCCGGCCGTGCCCTGCCCGACGAGCAGCCAGCGGCCGCGCTCTGGTGGCGGCTGACCGGCCACCTGTCCCCCGCCGTGCTGGCCGCGGACGACGCAGCCGCGAGGACGCTGCGCCCGGACTGGACGCCCGACCTCTCCGAGGTCCTCGGCAGCGCGGCCGCCGACCGCGTGGTCGCCGATCCTCACTGGCCTGCCCTGGTCGCTGCGGTAGGCGAGGGCGGGGCCAACGGCTGGCAGCCCGCGCAGTTGCTGTCCACGGTGTATGACCTGCTGCGCGCCGGGCAGCCGGACGACGAGCCGCTGCTTCCCCACGAGCTGGCCACCGCCCTGCTCTGGCGGATCGGCCTGCTCACTGAGCCAATCCCCGCTGCGGGTGCCGGTCCAGCCGCGCCGACCGTCCTTGATCAACCGTCCGCCTCGGACGGCGCACCCGGTGCGGACTGGATGGTCGGCCTCACCGAACCCGATGACACCGAGCCCGCACCCGAACCGCTCGACACCAACCCGCTGAAGCCCCCGACAACTGGGGCCGGCCCATCAGGGGTCCCCCGGGAACGGCTCCTCGAGCTCAACCAGCAGGCAGCGGCCTTCTTCACCGCTGGGTATCGGGGCTCGTGGGCGCCGGCCTATCTGGCCGACCGGCTCGGCACCGACCTCATCGACGACGCGCGCTTCACCATCGGATGCGCACCCGCCGGCTGGACCGGCCTGACCGACCATCTCCGCGACCGGGGCGCCAGCGATGAAGAGATCGTGGCCGCTGGCCTCGGGAGCCAGGCCTCCACCGGTCGCGTCATCGACCGCTTCCGCGACCGGGTCGTCTTCGCCATCCGGGACGGCGAGGAGATCCACGGCTGGATCGGCCGCCGCAACCCCGCCCGAGACGGTGATGGCAGCCACGCCGTGCCCAAGTACCTCAACACCGCCGAGACCGACCTGTTCACCAAGGGGAACGAGCTCTACGGCCTCACCGAGGGCGCCGCCGCCCTGGCTCGCGGCGCGGCGCCGGTCGTGGTCGAAGGCCCACTCGACGCGCTGGCCGTCACGCTCGCCGGCGACGACGAGTTCGTCGGCATCGCTCCGCTGGGTGTGGCGTTCACCGACGCGCAGGCCGACCGGCTGCGGCCGCTGATCGGCGCCAACCGGCCGCAGGTCATCGTCGCCACCGACGCCGACCGCGCCGGGCAGCTCGCCGCCGACCGCCTCTTCTGGCAGCTCACCGAGCTGGGTGCTGACCCGCACCACCTCGCCGTCCCGACCGGTAAGGACCCGGCCGAGCTGCTGGAGACGGCCGGCGCCGACGCTCTGCTGGGAGCCCTCGCCGACTCACCGAGCCTCGCCCGCAAGCTCATCGACGCTCGCATCGACGTCTACGCCGAGCGGCTGGACACTGCCGAAGGCCAGGTGCTTGCCACCCGCCGCGCGGCGGAGGTCATCGCCGCGCTTCCAACCAGCAGCTGGCCGGTACACCTGACGCACGTGGTCGCCCGCACCGGTATTGCGCCGGGCATCGCACTGTCCGAGACGCTCGACGCCGCCCAGCTCCGCACCGGAGCTGGGCGTGGGCCACTGCGGATTCGCTGGGCCGACGCGGCAGTGGACCTGGACTGGGCGACCTCGCCTGATGCCGTGCGGCCTTCCGCAGCAGCGATGCACGCGGAGAGGTCCACTGACCCCCTTGGAGCAGCGCAACGCGCCGCCGTGGGCCGGCGGCGCCCGACTCGAGCGATGCCGCAGCAACGACGGTGACGTGGCAGTCCGGAGCAGCAAGGTCAACCGCAGGGGCCGTAGTGCAACCCACAGACAGCTATCCAGTGACCACTGTGCGGTGACACTGGCCGCCCGCCGTTTACAACGTAAACAACATGGTGCTCGGTGATGGATGTCCGCTGATACGTTCCCTGCGCTTGGACGGCGGAGGCCAACCACGGGCGGCTCGAACAACCCGGGCCCGACCGGTCACTCAGCGGAGCTCATCGTGCCTGACCCCTATTCGATCAACGTCACAGCCAACAGCGGCCGGGTGACCATCCAGCTCTGCGGAGAGGTCGACAAGGAGGCCGTGCCGCAGCTGCAGGCCGCCCTGGCCGCGGCGCTCTCGGCTGCACCCGACTCGCTGCGCATCGACCTCACCGAAATCCCGTATCTCAGCCTGTCGGCGATGGGTGCCATCCTCGCCGCTCGTGCCAGGGCCGCGCGCGCACACACCGACGTCGTCATTCCTGATCCGCCACGAGTTCTGCGGAAGTTCATGGACCTCGTCGACCCGGACGGGAACTCCAGCAAGCCAACAGCTGCAGTCGCTTAAGCTGCTCGCGCTCCCCAGCGAAGGACGACGCTGACCCGGCGTGAGCGCCTCACGATGACCAGAGCCAGCCGGATGCCTGCTGAATCGAGCAGGAAGCGGTCGAACATCGGTGCAGTCCGCGTGCGGGTTCACGGCCTGGTGGTCAGCAGCCTGGAGACGTTACTGGTGACCTGCAGGTGCTGCCCCAGTCGTGGCTCGAGTCGGCTGGCAAGGCCGAGCAGGTCGGCGAATCGACCCGCGACGTCGGTGGTCAGCAGGGGCTCGTGGTGGGCCACGCGGTTGCGCAGATCGTGCAGGCGACCGACCGGTCCGTCGACGTGGGCAGCGCGGTCGGTGCCCCGGGGGAAGGCCCGGTGGAGGGCGGGCACCCACAGCGTCTTCTCGTGCGCAGCCGAGCTGAGGTAGCGCCAGAAGCCGAACATCAGCTCCGCGACGACCTTGCCCGGCCGGGCCGCCGGGCCCCCGGCGTTCCCGATCGCCTGGCGCAGGTTGTCCCGCGGTCGTTCGTTGACGTCGACCCGGCGGCGGCCTCGGGTGCGGTACACCGGAGCGAACACGGTGTCCCCGGCCAAGGTCCAGTGCGGCGGGCCGGGCCACCGATCGGACAGCGCGCGGTCGTAGGCATTGCGCAGCCCCACCTCCACGTGCGCCAGGTCGTGCAGCAGCGCCGCGCTGATCTGGGTGTTCCACTCGTACAACGCCAGGGCACGGCCGCGGTCGGCGTCAGCGGCAGCCAGGTAGACCGAGAAGCGTGGGACGCTCAGCCAGCGCTCCACCCACTCGCCGGCCAGCGGCCCACCTGCTGATGAGCTCGGCGGCGTCGGCGCTGTCATCACGTTCCATCCTGACGTACGATGCCTGGGAAAGCCCCGGTGGACCGCTGGCCTCTGGCCATGTCGCCGGGGCTTCGTCTTGCCCTCCGCGCCTCCCCGCGACGGTCCCTGGCCTCGTCAGCGACCAGCACCGTCGACGAAGGCGACGTAGCGGCTCTCCGCCGGCCAGCTCTGGTGCCGACCGGTGCGGCAGGTGCTCTCACCGAGGCGTTCGACCATCCGGTCGCAGAACATCGGGAACGCGTAGCGGTTCCACTCCTCGACCAGCTCGGGAGCGGCGGCGTTCTCGGCCTGCCAGCGCAGCACCACCAGCACCGGCAGCTCGCGAGCGATGTGCGGGTGCTGACGCCAGCAAGCCGGGATCATCTGCGCGGGCCGCCAGGCGTACTCGTGGTTGATCCAGACGGCGACGTCGTCGCACCAGCTCCACACGGCCGCGCTGAGCTCGCTGCTGCACCCGGCCGGTTCCCACGGGCGCTCCATGTCCGCCACGACGCCGACCGGAGCCGACCGCTCGGAGTTCCGGCGACGCACGTCCAGCAGCAGCGCCAGTGCGGCCAGTACGGCAACCGGCGGAGGTGGGAACGGCAGCACGATCACTCCGGCCACCCCCGGAGCGACTGGGTCGCCGGCCCGCCGGGGACGTCGTCCGGCCGAGCAGTCAGCCGGTGGTCGCGGGCGTAGGTCAGCGCCGCGGCAGTGCGCTCGTCGACGTCCACCACGTCCGCGCGGGCACGGGACACCTGCGCGCGGGCGGCCTCCAGCTCGGCCTTGAGCTGCTGCCCGTCCGTGCCGTCGAGGCAGCGCCGCAGCTTGGCGAGGATGGGCGGCGCCGTGCCGGCGATGACGAGGGCGTGGCGCTCCGGCACGCGGCGGATGTCCCCGGGCCGCAGCACTCGCACGTCCTCCCCCGACCGGGACGTGCCGACGCCCCCGGGACCGTCGGTGACCGTCTGCCGGCTGACCCGCACGTCGTCCAGCAGGTCGGACAGCTCCCGGTAGAAGTGCACGTCCTTGCCCCCGCCGAAGACGACCAGGGTGTTGGTGAGCCCGAGCAGGGAGCGGGCCTCGTCCTCCCCGTAGGAGACGACCATCTGCTTCCAGGTCTGCGCGGCGTAGATGAACGACAGGCCCAGCGCGCGTTCGTTGGCCATCCGCACGCGCAAGGTGGGCAGCGGGGTGGTCGAGGGCAGCTCGTCGAGGCAGGCCAGGAAGCAGGGCGTCATGCGCCCGTGCGGTGAGGTGTTGGCGACCTGCAGGGCGGTGTCCAGGACGTGCTCGGCGACGGCGGTCATCAGCGGCGCCGCCGAGGCGTACGGGTCGTCGCGGCCGAGCAGGTAGACCGTGCCCTGCCGGGTGATCAGGTCGAGCAGGTCGGTCGCCGGCCGGCCGGGCGAGGGCACGCAGCGGGCGCGGATGTCCGGCTGGAAGAACAGCGCCATCGCCTGCTGCACGGTGGTGACGGTGTTGCCGACGGTGTCCGGGCTGCCGTGCAGCGCGCCGGCGAGCAGCCCGTCCCAGAAGCGGGCGGCGTGCGGGTGCTGCTGCAGGATCTCGACCGGTTGCTCGGCGGCGACGGGGTTGGCGACCCATTCCAGGACGTGGTCCAGGGTGCGGCCGGTGAGCGCGGCCGCGTGCAGGAAGCCCTGCAGCACCTTGGCGGTCTCGGCGGCGTAGAACCGTGCGGCGTTGTCCTGTCGACCACCGGTGACCGAGCCGGTGACCGTGCCGGCGGCGAACGCCTTCGCGCGTCGTTCGGCGATCCGCGGGTCGACGCAGCCGGCGATCGGATCCCACACCAGTTCCGGGATCCCCGGTGCCGCGCCGAACGGGTCGAGCACCGCGATCGGACGCGGCGGCCCACCCGGCTGGTCGGGGCGCTGGCGACGTCCAGCGGTCAGCAGCAGGTCATCGACCTTGGTCAACGTCGCCAGCCCGGCACCGCGGTGGGCCAGCAGCGCCGGGGCCAGCAGGTCCAGCGTCTTGCCGGAGCCCTGCTCGCCGTACACGCCGGTGGTGCGGTCGTACCGGCACCACAGCTCGACGCCGCGGGGCAGCGAGGAGCGACCGAGCCGCCAACCGACGTCCGTGGGCTCGAACCGGGACATGCGCGTCCTCCTCATGTCAGCGACCTCGGGTGGGGCCGGGCGCTCGTCCGTGCGCCAACTGGTGGTGCCGGCCGGCCTCACGTGTCGCCGCCTCCAGCGCGGCGGCCGTCTGAGGCCGGTCGAGCAGCGCCTGGTGGGCGGCCAGTGCCCGGCGCGGGAAGTCGGCCGTTGTTCGCCCGCTCTCGGCGGCCCGGGTCGCCACCGCGACCGACAGCAGCCGGGCGTTGTGCAGCGCCCCGGCCACCGGCAGCAGATCGACCGCGTCGACGCGCACCAACCCACCGAGCTGGTAGCCCCGCAGGTAGGCGGCCACCCGCTCCTCCCGCGGCGGCACGTCCCAGGCATAGGCCACCAACGCGCCGGTGTCCGCCCAGGATCGGACCGTGCGGTCCATCAGCTGGGTCGCCATGGTCGGCAAGTGCTGGGCTGCCGCTGCGATCGCTGCCCGCAGTGGCTCCGACCGCCCTGATGGCTCCGCGCCGGGGTGGTTGAGCGCGGCGTGCAGCCGCAGCGCCGCGTGCACGGCCGGCGGTGCATCCTCGTGCGGCCGCCGGCTGCCGTCGTCGTAGGGGCGAAGTGCCGTGCGCACGGCCCGCCAGGCGAGGGCCGCCGGCGGCCCGGCCCCCGGTTCGGTCCCCGGGTGGAGCCGTTGCGCGGCATCGCTGAGCGTCTCGGCGGCGAGCGTGTACGCGAGGACCTCCGCCACCGACGGTGGCTCCGCCCCGCCGCCCGTGACGCGGAGCAGCACGGCGACCGCGTCAGGCACGAGCAGCTCGGGGTCCGGACTTGCCAGAACCGGAGACCCGGACAACGGTCGGTCGAGGATGGCGGCGTCCGCCCGAGACGGGGGCTGCAGCGCCGCCGTCTGCTGGACCAGCACCGACTGCCGCTCGACCTCGGCGAGCCACTGGGCCGCCGGGCCGGCGGGCAGGCCCTCGGCGATCACCTGGGCCAGCGGCATGACCGTCTCCGCCACCGCCGTGGCCGCAGCCCACCGGGTCGCGACGGTGGTGTGGTCGTAGAGACCGGCGAGGGTGTCGGCCGCAGCGCCCGCCAGCCTGGCCAAGGTCGACTCGGTCGCCGGCGCACGAACTGCCAGCTCGGTACAGGCAACGGCCAGAGCGGCGACCTGCTGCTCACGTCGATCACCGATGGCCGAGGACACGCCGTCGCGGCGCAGCTGGGCCAGCGCCCGGCCCAGCTGGCCCAGCGCGGTACCCGCGTCGGCGCGTGCCGCGGCGGTGGGCTCGATGGTCTGCGCGGTGTCAGCGAGGGCGTCCAGGAGCTGCCCGAGCGAGGTGGCCATCAGCGCGGCTCACGCAGGGCACGGCGACCGTGCCGGGCCGCGGCCAGGACATCAGGGTGCGCGAAGTCCTCGGGCTCCAGTTCACCGAGGATGCGCAGCGCCCGGGTGATGAGCTGGTCGGGGTCGTGAGCGTCGGTGGTGGCGGGCACGGGACCGCTGGGCGCGCCCAAGAGGGAGGACGCCGCGAGGCAGTGCAGCTGCGCCGCCGTCGCGGCCCGATCGTTGCGGGCCGCTGCAGCGAACAGCGCCGCCGCTTCGGTGCGAGCGGTCGCAGAGTCGCTGGTGCGGTGGTCATCGGTGGCGGATGCCATCAGAGGGCTCCTTCGAGTGTCGGAACGGTGGGCGGGTGCTGGGCATCGACGGTGCTCCGGACGCAAGTGGCGAGGGTTGGTGGTCACTTAATCTGTGGGCGCCGGCGAGGCTGGGGATACAACTCGTGGACGACGGCTAACGGCGACCTCTTGCCCGCGGTCGACGGTCGGTCTTGGACGGGTAGCGGTCGGGACGGATGACCGTCCGGGCGGCGCGGAGCTGGGAGATCCCAAGGGCCTGCTCGGCCTCACCGCGGGTGGCCATGCCACTCCGGGCGTCGCCGGGCCGCAGGTACCGGCTGATGAGCAATCCGACGACGGCGGCGCCGGAGCAGAGGGCGAGCTCTGCGACCGCGACGCAGGCATAGGTGGCAGTCGGTCCGGCGAGCCGGTGCAGTTGGTCCGGTGGCAGCCCGCGCCCGGGATCGCCGTGCAGGAGCCCAGCGATCACCTTGGTGATCGTCTCGGTGCCGTGCGGCCACACCCAGCCACCGCCCCACAGCGCCGCGGCGAGCCCGAGACCGGTGAGCGCGGCCAGCACGACGGCGAGCAGCACCCCGCCGGCTCCCGCGACCGCGACCTCCCAGCCTCGGCTGAGTGGCTGCGGGTCGCGGCGGCGTTGCGACGGGCTGGTCATGCGTCAGCTCCCATGTCGCTGGTCATCCGATGTGCCGGACCGCGACGACCTGGCCGTCCCACCGGGTGGCCTCGGTCACTTCCACCGGAACGCCGGTCATCGGTGCCTGGACCAGGTAAAGGTGCCGGCCGTCGGGCGCATCGACGTAGCCGGCGACCATGCCGACGTGACCAGGGGCGGCTGCTGTGCCGTCGGCGCCAGGGATCATCACCAGGTCCCCGGCGACCGCCTGGGACAGGTTGGTCGGTTCGGGAACGCCAGAGCGCGTCTGGCCGGCGGCCAGGTGCGGAAGTGCCACCCCCGCGGCGGCCCAGGCGGCCATGGTCAGGCCTGAGCAGTCGAAGGCGTCCGGTCCGGCGGCGGCCCAGACGTAGGGCTTCCCGAGCTGGGCGAGCGCGTACCGCACCGCGGTGGCGCCCTGCACCGATCCGTTGATGACCAGGCCGGCGGGGACGGTCGTCGTCCCGGCGATGTTGTTGCCCCGGGGGCCGACGATGGCACCGACCGGGATCTCGCCGCCAGCGCCGGGGCAGATCGCCGGTGCGGCACCGGCCGGTGCCGTCGTCGAGGTAGCGAGCTCCGCCTCGGCCACGGCGGTGGGCCAGAACCGGCCGACGATCTCCTGGGCCAGCGCGGCGTTGGGTTGGTAGCGGTCGGGATAGGCAGAGACCTGCACGATCTGAGCGGCGTCGCCGACCGGGATGGTCGCCCAGTTCGGCACCGCGATGAGCCGGTCCAGGAAGGCGCCGGTGGACCTGATGGGATCGATTGCAACGGCTTCGGTGTAGATCGAGACCCGCTGCTGGAAGAGCCCCTCGGAGTCGTGGTCGGTCTGGACGGCGGAGTTGCGCAGCTTCGACTCGGTGTAGGCGGTGGCCACGGCGATGACCGCCGCGTGCGCCGGCAGCCGTCGGCCGGCGCCGACCGAAACGATGGTCCGGGCGGAACCCAGCTGCTCGGCGTCCAGCGCAACAGCGCCGATAACCTGCCCGGTGCCGCCGCCCCCGCATCCCCCCGTGGCGGAGGGGGCGGCACCCGCTCCTCCGCCGGCGAGCACCAGCAGCACCGTCGTCATCGTGGACACGACCAGCGCGACGAGGCCGGCCAGGGCTTTGATCGCCGTGGTTCCGCCGTCGGATCCGGTCACGGCTACCTCGCCTCCGTGGAAGCGGGGACCGCACCGGTCGCAGGGGCGGTGATCGCGTCGTTTGTGTCGGTCAGGGCGACGTCGAGCGAGGTGCGGACGGTCTGCACCTTCGCCACGTGGCTGCCGACGAGCCAGAGCGCTCGCCCCCGCGCCGCGGCAGCCCAGTCGGTGACGATCTGCTCGGCCATCGGGCTGAGACCGAGCAGGTCGGAGAGCTCGTCGCCGATCTGGTCGTCCTGACCGAGCAGCACCTTGGTGGCGCAGAGGTGCAGCAGGTCCTTGGCGATGGCCACCGCCTGGCTGCCGGCGTCGCCGACGGTCAACATGTCCGAGGGCTTGTGCGCGATGACGACCTGGATGCAGCCGTCGTTGCGGGACAGCCGCAGGTCGGCGTCCAGGGACTTCACCGCGTCGGTGCCCAACCGCATCTGTTTCCAGCACTCGTCCCGGATGACGATCCGCAAGTCACCCGGCTCGGCCAGCTGGGTCATCGCCCGGCCCCAGGAGTTCAGGCACGTCAGTGCCACGCCCACGGCCTCATCGCCCAGCGGGTCCAGCCGGGACAGGGACAGCGACTGGATCGGTGCGCGCCAGTCCACCGAGACGGTGGTCGGTGCGTCGAACAGGCCAGCCAGGTGCCCGGTGACCAGCGCGCCGAGGGCGTCGCGCACCGGTCGGGTCTCATCCAGGAAGTGCTGCCGGTCGGCGTAGCGGCAGGCATCGACGAGCTCGGCGCTGGGCGCACGCAGGGCCTGCCAGAGCTGCGGGATGGTGATCTCCCGCATCCGGTCCGCACCGTCGGTGTAGCCGGTCAGGTCGCGGAGCACCAGGCCGACGGCGGTCTCCGCGGTCGGGCCGAAGGGCACGTGCTGGGAGCCGACAAGACCCCGGATGAGCAGCAGCCATCGGGAGAACACCATTGCCGCGCGGCGTTGCGCTTCCGCCCGGGGCAGCCGCGTCCAGTCGTTGCCCAGTGGTCCGAAGTCCAGCGGGTTGATCCGGGCGGGCAAGCCGTGCCCGACGGCGTGCGGCTGGACCTGGAGGGCCCGGCAGAGCGGCTCGTACTCGTCCTTGACGTCGCCGAGCACCAGCGTGCGGTAGCCGTAGGCCATCTGCCGCAGGGCGAACATCTTGACCGTGCCCGACTTCCCCCGGCCCGGTGCACCGAAGAAGATCATGTTGGGGTTGGTGACGCCCGCGACGTTGTCGAGCGTCCAACCGATGGGGTCCGCGGAGAAGGCGCCGCCGGAGAGGTAGTCGATGCCGAGCATGGCGCCGGCCGGCGGGAGACCGTCGCCGGCGATCAGCGGCCAGACACCGCCCACCTGCTCCGACGTCATCCGGTAGACGGCCAGCGGTGCCGGCACCGCCGTCCAGCCGGCTGCCTGGCCGGTCCGACCCCGCCGGCCGACCAGAGAGGCGAACGGGTCGGCGTCGGCCGAGCGAACCGGTGACGGGAGCAGCGGCGGGAGCTGGTGGCCGAAGTCGGAGACCAGCTGGGCCATTCCCCTGCCCCGATTGCTCTGCCGCTCGCGGCCGATGCGTCGGCCGTTCACTGGGCACCCCGACTCACTGGACACCTCGGCGCCGCGGCAGCCCGATCCCGAGCGGGATGCAGGCAGCAGCGAAGGCGGAGTCCTGGGCCAGGTCGAGCCGCAGCGGCTTGAACCCGCTGCCGGTGACGCTGGCCTCCAGCCGACGGCCGTAGTCGGTGATCGACCACGTGCCCGGCACGGTCACCGCCACGGCGACAGCGACGCGGACGAGCGCATTGCCCTGGGCGAGCCGGACGTCCTGACCTTCGACGCGGGCTGCGTCGCGACGATGTACCGCCCGCACCTGGAACCCACCGCGACGTCGGATCTCGGTCGCCAGCTCGGAGCTCATCGACTCGTTGCCGACCATCCGGTCAGCCTTGGCGGAGCCGATCGGCTCGAAGAACACCGTGGCGCACCGCCGCTCCCCCGCCGCCGTCGGCGTGAGCACCGGTGCCAGGGCACCCATGACCGCGCCCTTGTCGGGCAGTAGCACGGTGCAAGTCGCCGAGTGCCAGGCGTCGTGGACGTAGTGCCGCCGCTCCGGTGCAGGTGCGGCGGTGGGGCCCGCAGCGGCCATCGGCAGCGACGCGGCGATCCGCGGATCGGCGTGCCCCGCCAGCTCTGCGGCCGCCAACCCGGCCCGATCCCCCGGGGCGAAACCGGTGCGGATAGCCGAGGCGAGGCCTGGCGAGTCCAGCCACGTCACGCTCGAGCAGCCGACCGGCCCGACCAGCCGCGCTTCGATCTCGCTCATCACGCCGTAGAGGACTCGGGCACGCCCGTCGACGCCGCCGCCGGCTTCCTTGGCCTGGCGCGCGATCCGCCGCTCGGGCACGACCACCGTCACGAACGCCTCGTGCCGCACCCCGGCCTGGGTCATCACCGCGGCGAGCTCCGCGGTGACCGCCCACGCCAGCGGCGGAGCTTCAGGGCGCAGGTGGGCCTGCTGCCAGGCGAACCGTTCGGCACCGTCGTCAGGCAGGGTCCGGACCTGCAGCGCGATGACCGACACCAGCTCGGTGCTGGCCGCGCCTTCGAGCAGCTCGGCCAGCCCGGTGCCCATCCGCGTGCGCGCCGCAGCTTCGGACAGCCCGATCCCGGGGTGGGTGATCCGGGCGACCACCGCCCAGGTGCGCTGTCGGTGATCGGCGACGACGACCGGGCGGGCGAGCAACGGTCCGAACGGCGGCCCGTCGTGGGTCTGGACCCCCGACAGCACGCCGGGCAGGTCGGCGTCGTCCAGGTCCGTAGCGGTTCCTGCGGCAGCTCGGGACTGCCAGTCGGTCCACCCCAGAGCGCCGCCGATCCCGCGGTGCAGCGAGTCCAGTGCCCAGCGGAACGCGGACCGGCCGCGCACCGGAACCGCCAACAGCACGGCCAGCACCGCCCAGGCCGGCGCCCACGCCACTGCGAGCAACCACCGGTGCGCACCGGCCGCCAGCAGCATGGGCAGCCCGGCGAGTCCGATCCCGATCCAGGCCCCAGCGCTGAGGCCACCGAACCAGCCCGGCTTGTTCTTCGACCACGACCCGTAGCGGACCGGTCCAGTCGATGCGGTCACAGCGCCACCACCGCAGCCGCCTCGGGAGCCGAGGCAGCGCCGGCCGGCCCTGCCTTCGTCGCCCCGGACACCCGGCCGCCGTTCAAGGCCGGTGATGCCGCGGGCGTAGCCAGCCCGCCACCTGATGGCACGAGGCTCGGCGACGGAGTGGGCAGGCCTCCGCTCCCGCCAGCTGCAGGTCCGCCCGAAGCCCTGCCGTTCCCACCAGAGCCGGGGTCAGCGCCGGACGGCCGGCTGCCTCCGCTCGAACGTCGGCTGCTGCGCTGGTCGGTCGGCGTCATGCTGTAGCCGGGGTGCCCGACCCCGGTCGAGCCAAGCACGTCCGAGGCGATGTCGACCGCCCGATGGGCCACCGAAGCCGCCGCACCCGTGCCGGCGCCCACCGCGCCGCCGACCGCCCCGAACATCGAGCCGAGCCGGCTCGCTGACTGCGCCTCGGCAGCGGCTTCGCCCTGCGAACGGCCATCGCCACCGCTCTGCGCGGCAGCGCCGCTGCCCGTGCCTTCCTTGCCGCCGGACACGAGTCCGGACAGACCACCGGCCTCACCCCACGACTGCCGCAACGCCGCCCCCGATGCGGTGCCCGGGTCCACGAACGCCAGCAGCCGGAACAGCACCAGCGGGCACAGCGCACCGATCGCGACCAGGACCGCACCGATCACCGCCGTCCCCGCGGCGGCTGCGGTGGAGTCGCCGTCACCGGCGACCACGCCGGCGGACAGCTGCACGCCGATGCCCAGCACTAGCGCCGCGGTCGGCGCGATCAGCAGGCAGGAGAAGAACCAGCGCAGGCTCTTCCAGAACCACGTCTTCGTGCTGTCGCTGACCAGGCCGGCGGCCGCGATCGGCGCGGTGGCAACCAGGATGATCAACGCCGCCTCCCGCACCAGCGAGATCACCAGGTAGAAGAACGACGCCGGGATGAGCAGGAGCAGCGAGGAGAGGCCGAGCACGGTGGCCGCCGTCGCGTCGACGACCTCGCGTGGCCACGAGCTGCCGGGATCGAACGCCGACAGGCTGTCGACGTGCAGCATCGCCTGCAGGATCCCGCGGGACAGGCCCGCGGCGGCCGCGACCAGACCGCCGGCCACGCCTAGGTAGCCGACCCAGACCAAGCCGAACTGGCCGATGCCGAGGAGCACCCGGCCCATCGACTGTCCGTCACGACGGATCAGCGCCACGGTCAGTTGGACGAACATCATCGTTACCGCGACCGAGGCGCCGAGCCACAGCGTCGTCGGCAGCACCGCACCCATCGGACCGGCTGCCGAGACGTCGGGCGTCGTGAACGCGTCGATGACCTTGAAGGCCAGGGTGAGCAGCCAGAGCCCCGCCGACCAGATGCTGACCATCGCCGCCTTCCAGACATCGGCGACCGCGGCGGAGGCGGCGTCCCCAAGCCAGTTCATCGGGTTGAGGTCGATCGCCATGACGTCCTCATCCATGGCGGAGGTCCCGGTAGCCGACGCTGATGGCGAGATCGGTGTCCGGCCAGACCGACGGCGGCACTGCCGGCTCATCGCCGGGTCCGATCAGCCAGCGGTCGGTGCGCCAGACCATGCGTTGGCAGTCGGCGATGGCGCCGCGGGCGGTCTGCTGCAGGGTGACGTCGAGCTCGAAGTCGACGCACGGGACGACGAAGTCCGGCCCGACGCTGCCCTTGATCTGCCCCATCAGCGGGGTCAGGACGACGGCGAACTGCGCGGAGCCGCCGCCGGACAGCCCGGCGGCGTCCAGCAGGGTGCGCACTGCCTGGGCGCCGGACCAGCTCGTGGTCGTTGGGCCGTCGGGCACCGCCCACTCCTGGATGACGGCGCGGGCGCCGTCCATCGAGCCGGACTGAAGTGCGCTCTGGTCGATCGCTGCGAGTTGGGCCAGGGCCCCTTCCGGGGTGTGCGGGAAGCCGCTCGGCACGCCGGCTGGACCGGTGCTGGTTGCCGACGGTAACACGATGGGCGCACCAGGGTCGCGGTCCGAGACCGGCCCCGGGTGGGCGGCCGACTCCGCGACGGCCGGCATCGGCCTGGCGGCCAACGCATCCTCGGGCGGGGTTCGGTCGGCCGTCCCTGCGATCGGGACGGCCGCGGAACTGCCCGCCGGGACTGCGGCCGCGGAGTGCTCCAACGCCGGGTGGACGGCGTGCGCCACGGCCAGAATGGCCCCTGCTGCCAAGACGGCGACCGCGAGGCCGGCGCCCGCCAGGAGGGTCACCATCTTCCGCTGCGACCACTGCGGGCTGCACGGCTCCCGGTCGGTTCGACGGCCGGCCATCAGCAGCCGGTCCCGACGATCGACAGGACGATGACGTACCCGACGACGTAGAGGATCGCGCCGACCAGGCAGATGAGGATGCCGTCCATCCCGAGCCGGGCGCCCCGCGGGTGGTGGGTGACCCGACCCCAGATGAGCATCCCGACGCTGGCGAAAAAGCAGATCCCCAAGACCGCGAGCACGCCCCACTTGACCCAGGACTGGATCTGGTCGGCATAGACCTGCATGCCGGGTGGCGCGGCCGGGCAGACGCCGGCCGCCATCAGTGAATCCGCGAGCGCGGCGGTCATCGGGAGGTCCTCTCACGGGTCGAGGCGGTCGAGGCGGTCGAGGCGGTCGCGGTTGAGGACCGGTCGGTCGAGCGCGTGGGGTCCAGCAGCTGGAGCAGCGCGCGGCCAGCGGCGAGCACCGGCTTGGGCAATGGACGGTCGGTGAGGCCGGTGACCTGGAGGCGCTGGTCCAGCGGAACGGGCACCACCCCTCGAGCGATGCTCAGAGCACGCAGTCGCGGACCCGAGCTGGCAGCCACCTCGCCGGGCCACCGGCCCGGACCGATGGCGGCGACCACCACCTGCTGCTCCCCCAGCTGTTCGAGCAGGTGCTCGGCCGACCGCACTCCGGGGACGGTGGGCCGGCAGACGACCACGCTGCTCGTGCGGTTGGTGGTCAAGCAGGCTCGGCTGTCATCACCGGAGCCGAGGTCGAGGACCGTCACCCCCGTGCGACCGCCGGCCAGCGCAGGCCAACAGCGCGACGCCTCCTCGCTCGCGCGGCGATCGAGGGTGACGGCGGACCGGAGCCCGCGACGCCACATGCCGGTGTCGTCGAGGCCCAGCTCCACCGACGCCGCCGCGACAAGGCCCGAATGAGAAGGTCGGGCGTTCTCGACCAGGTGCACGGTTCGGCCGGTCGCCGCAGCGGCGTCACTGATCGCCAGCGCCACCGTGGACGCCCCCGCACCGGCGTGCGCCGCCAGGACGGTGATCCAGCCGCTCGGCAGGGCACTGTCACCCCCAGGTCGGTATTCCCCTGACGTCTTGTCACCCCGCTGGTTTCTGTGCTGGACCGCGGTGTCACCCCCGGCGCGGCCACGGTTTGTGACCCGCCGGGCCCGCAGTTCACGCAGGGCCTGCTGGACTTCGGCGACCGCCAACGGACCGCGATCACCGGCAGCGTCGACCGCAGGGCCGTCCTCGCTTGCCCCTGTCGTTCCGGGAGCGATCAGCGCGGCGCTCACGCGACCGCGGCCAGGTAGTCGTCCGCGACTTCGCGCAGGGCCGCGAGGGTGCGGTTCCGCCGGCGGTACAGCGTGCGGGTCGAAATGCCGAACTCAGCAGCGACCTTCGAGTCCCCGCCCCGCTGGAGGTCCCGGCCGCACTCGGTCGCGATCAGCAGCTCCAGGTCATCGACATCCACGCCGGACCGGACCGCCCACTGCAACAGGTCAGCGACGTCGAGGTCCTCAGCGCTGTCGTGCGGCGGGGCGACGATCAACCGGGCGACGTCGCCATCGGCGGTGAGGAACTCGCCCCGCTCCGGGTGTCGACGTTCTCGTGGCCGCAGCTCGGCGAGGACCGCACGCCGGGTGTCCGCGCGCAGGTTCGCGGCCACGGCACGGGGACGGCGCCGCCAGGGGTAGCGCCGGATCTGGCACGCGAGCTCGCCGACCACCATGGCGACGATGTCCGGGCTCAGGTCACGGAACTGCCGGGCCATCGTCCAGACCAGTCCGCTCAGCAGGTGCAGCAGCAGTGCCAGCGCGTCGTCGTCGCTGCCGCCGTCGATGGCAGCCAGCCGAACCAGAGCGCCGAGGACGGCGTTGCTGCGCTCGCACTCGCTCGTCTCCGAGCAAGCAGCGACGAGGTCAGCGACGGTGCGGAGCCCTGCGAGGGCGGGTTCGATCTCCGCCCAGCAAACTGGGACGGCGTCGTCGTCGAGTTGGGCGGCGAGCGCCGGCCAACTGCCGACGATCGTGGGGTCGTGGAACATCTGGGCGCCCTCCGGCATCAGTGCGATGCCCTCGACGCTCCGGGGAGACGTTCACGGTGACGTCACCCCCGCGGGGGGTGACACCGGACAGCGGGCTCTGCCCGTGAGGGGTGACAACCAGGTGGTACGGCTTCTCGTGGACCTCGAAGGTGCGGTGCGTGCGGCGGGCTGCCGACGTCCCGACATGTCGCCGTGTCGACACGACGACTCGGTGAGAGTGACCGGCCCTCCGCACCGGGGAACGCCCTTCGAGACCCAGCCCGCCGGATCCGCCGGCTCCGCAATGCTGACGCAGCAACGACCAGCGGCCGCGGTAGCGCGCGAGCCGGGATCAGTCTTCTGGGATGGCCATCTCGAAGCGGGCGGGGTTGGTGACGTCGGGGTCGGGGCCGCCTCGCACGCCCCGGTCGAGGCCGTCGAGCCGTCCCACCTCGCCGGCGGTGAGCTCGAAGTCGAAGACGTCGACGTTCTCGGCGATGCGGGCCGGGGTCACCGACTTGGGGACGACGGAGCGGCCGGCCTGCAGGTGCCACCGCAGCATGACCTGGGCCGGGGACTTGCCGTGCGTCTCGGCGATCGCGGCGATCGTGCCGTCGGCCAGGGTGCTGACCCGGCCTGGTCGCTCCCCGAAGCCGGAATAGAAGGTGACTCCACCGATCGGTGACCAGGCCTGGGTGTGCACGCCGTGCTCGGAATCCGCCCGCTGGACGTCGGGCTGGGTGAAATAGGGGTGCAGCTCGACCTGGTTCACCGCAGGCACCACCTCGGTGCGGGCCAGCAGGTCGACCATGCGGTGGGGCATGAAGCTGCAGACGCCGATCGCCCGCACGCGCCCGTCGGCCAGCATAGTCTCCAGCGCCCGGTAGGCGTCCACCGTGGTGTCGAAGCGCTCCGGGACGGGCTGGTGCAGCATCAGCAGGTCGATCTGCTCGACGCCGAGCTTGCGGGCGCTCTTGTCGAAGGCGTGCAGCGTCTGGTCGTAGCCGTGGTCGGTCAGCCAGACCTTCGTCTGGATGAACACCTCCGACCGGTCCACCGCGGAGCGGGCGATGCCCTCCCCGACCTGCCGCTCGTTGCCGTAGGCGGCGGCGGTGTCGATGTAGCGGTACCCGGTGGCCAGCGCGGCCTCGATCGCCGCCGCGGTGTCCTCCGGGCTGCTCTGGCCGGTGCCGATGCCGACCGCTGGGAGCTGGACCCCGTTGTTCAGGGTGAAGGTGTGGTCCATCCCCTGAACGTAGGTCGACCGCGACGGCCGAGGCAGTGCCTGGGAGAACACCCCTAGCGGCGCAGCCGGGTGGTCAGCCACGGCGGGCGCGTACGGCATCGAGCTCGGCGCGCACCCGGTTGGGCTCGGCGGCCGGCGGCATGTTGTCGGTGTCCAGGACGGCGTCGAGGGCGTCGACGGGGTCGGCCTGCAGCGCGGCGAACAGCGGGTCCAGGTTGATCGGGGCGGGGCCGTGCTCGGCAACGAGCTCGAGGGTCTTCCGGTCGCCGGCGGCGGAGGTGAGGCTCGTGATGAGCACTTGGGCGATCTGGCGGCGCGACACCACCCCGTCGGCCGGGCTGCCGGCCCACCGGCGGTCGCCCTGCAGCATGACCAGGTTCAGCTGGTCGGCGTCGTTGGCGTCGAACCAGCCTGGCCGCACGATCGTGTACGCCCGGCCGCTGGCGCGCACCAGCCGCTTCCCGCGGCGCTTCCAGTCGTGCCCCGGGGGTGTGCTTGGTGACCCCGATGGTGGTCATCAGGGCGATCCGGGCGGGGGCGTCGCCGAGCGCGGCCAGCACGTTGCGCACGGCGCCGTAGTCGACGGCCTCGGCTTCGGCGGCTCCGCCGTGCGAGCCGTGGGTGAACACCACCGCGTCCACGCCCGCGACGGCCTCGGTGAGGGTGTCGGCGCGGGTGAGATCCCCGATGACAGCCCGAGCCTCGGCGGGCAGCGACGCGCCCCGGCGCGGGTCGCGGACCAGCGCGCGGGTGCGGTGACCTTGGCGGATCGACGCGGCGACGGCGAGTGCGCCGATGCTGCCGGTGGCGCCGACGACCAGGACGTCGGTGATGGGTGTTGGGCTCATGGGGGTCTCCGTGTGCGGATCGACCGCGCGGCGGTCGGGTGGCTGGTGCTGGCGTGGGTGGGTGGTCCGCCCGAGCGGACGGGTGGTGCTCCGGCGGATCAGTGCGCCGCCGGCCCGTCGACGTCGCGGAGGGTGAGGCTGGCGACGATGGTCACAACCACGAGCGCAGCCAGCGCGATCAGGCCGATCCGTAGGCCGGTCATGAAGGTGGCCTGCACGGCCAGCACCGATCCCACGGCCGCGACGCCGAGGGATCCGCCCATCTGGCGGGACAAGTTCAGCACGCCGCTGGCGGTGCCGGCCCGGCGGGCCGGGACGCTGTCGATGACCAGGGTGGTCAGTGGCGGCACGGTGAACGAGCCGCCCAGGCCGAGCGGGACCATGAGGACGGCGACCACCCAGGTGGGGGTGCTGGCCGGCACGCAGGCCAGCGCGATCAGGCCGGCCACCAGCACGATCTGCCCGCCGATGATCGGCACGCGCAGCCCGTAGTGGGCCGCGACCCGTGAGACCACCGGGCTGATCGCGGCCACCAGCGCGGTCATGGGCAGGAACAGCAGCCCGGTGGAGAAGGCGGATTCCCCGCGCACCTGCTGGAAGTACAGGCTCTGGACGAAGACGACGCCGTAGAACGCCGACATCCCGATGAACGCCGCGGCTAGGGCCACGATCACGCGGGTGGAGCGGAACAGCTCCAGGGGGACCATCGGGTGCCGGCCGCGGGACTGCGCGAGCAGGAACACCACCAGAGCCAGCACCGCCACGGCGAACGCGGTGAGAATCGTCGGGCGGCCGTAGCCGCCCTCGCCGCCTTCGATGATCGCGTAGGTCAGCGCGGCTAGGCCGAGGACGGCGGTGACCTGCCCGGTCCAGTCGAACGGCGCTGCTTCCCGCGGGGAGGTGCCGACCCGGGTGAGCACCAGCAGCGCGATGGCACCGACGGGGAGGTTGAGGAAGAAGATGATCCGCCAGTCGACCTGGGTCAGCGCCCCGCCGACGATGGGGCCGGCCGCGGCGGCGATGGAGCCGCCCATGGCCCAGTAGGCGATGGCCCGGGCCCGCGCGCCGGCGTCGGTGTAGGCCTCACGGATGATTGCGAGGGCCGTGGGGGTGACCAGCGCAGCGCCCAGACCTTGCGCGAAGCGCGCGCCGATCAGCGTGCCCAGGTCGGGGGCCAGACCGCAGGCAGCTGAGGCCAGGACGAAGAGCACCGTGCCCGCGCCGTAGGCCCGCTTGGCACCGATCCGCTCGGAGAAGGTGCCGGCGAACAGGATCAGCGCGGAGAACATCAGCGTGTAGCCGGTGACGACCCACTGCAGGCCGGCCAGCCCACCACCGAGGTCCTCCCGGATGCTGGGCAGGCCACGTTGACGACCTGGGAGTCCAGGGCGACGACGAAGAAGCCGAGCATGGCCACCCCGAGGGCGGCTCCGGGGTGAGCCGGCCGGGCGGTGTCAGCGGTGGGTCCGCCGGGGAGGGCCACCTGGGTGGTGCGGGTGTTCGACATGTCGGGGCGCCGATCTGCTCGGGGCACGTGCGTGCCCTGCACGAGCTGGGTGGTCGTGTGTGGGTCTCAGCTGGGCAGGAGTCCGGCGGCTCGCAGCCACTGCTCCACGTCGGCCTCGGCGCCGGCGGCCTCCTCGCCCTGCACGGCGAGCCCATCGCCGATGGTCGAGGTAGCAAGGAGTCGCGCGTAGTCGCTCGGGGCGTTTCCCAGGCCGCTCATGGCGTCGGTGGTGAACGGCAGCACCGTCTTGTCCGCCAGGTTCAGACCCTCGACGAACGTGGACATGATCATCGGGGCGCGCACGTTCCAGATCGGGCTGCCGAGCAGGACGGTGTCGTACTGCTCGACCGCCGGCAGCGGCCCGGCGATAGCCGGGCGGGCGTCGGCGTCCTGCTCGGCGACGTTGCGGGCGACGGTGTCGTCGTAGTTCTCGGAGTAGGGGTCGGTGGCCTCGATGCGGTAGACGTCGCAGTCGATGAGCCCGCTGATCATCTCGGCGACCACCTGGGTGTTGCCAAGCTCCAGGGTCCTGCGCCCGCCGTAGTAGTAGTTCTCCCCCGCTCGGGATAAGTAGGCGAGCAACACGTTGTTCCTGGCCACAGTCGAGCCCGGCTCCGTTGGTTGTGTCGAAGCAGCTGTGCTGGTGGACTGCGGCGTTGGCGTGCTGCAGGCGGCCAGCCCTGCCCCGGCCACCGCGCTGGCGGTCACCGTGAGCGCTGCCCGCAGGAACGACCGCCTGTCCACCGCGGTGACCGGGGCGGGCATCACAGCTGCCCAGCCGGCCGGATGAGCACCTCGTTGATCGCGAGGTGGCGGGGCCGGCTGAGGATGAAGGCGATGATCTCGGCGATGTCGCCGGCGCTGACTTCGGCCTTGTCGTAGAGCGCCTGGACGCCCTCGCGGGTCTGCGCGTGGGTGATGTGGCCGGGCAGTTCGGTGGCCACGACACCGGGCTCGATCAGCGTGACCCGCACGTCGGGCAGCAGCTCCTGGCGCAGGGACTCCGACCAGCCGTTGAGGCCCCACTTGGTCGCGGCGTAGACGCCGTTGCCGGCCCGCGCGCTCCGCCCCGCGACGGAGGAGATGTTGACAATGTCCCCGCCGCCGTCCTTGAGCTGGTCGAGGAAGACCTCGGTCGCGGTGAGCGCGCCGAGCAGGTTGACCTCGACCATCCGGCGGTGGTCCTCGCGCTGGTCGCTGCCGAAGGGGCCCAGCAGCATGACGCCGGCGTTGTTGACCAACACGTCGGTGCCGCCGAGCTCCGCACCGACGCGGTCCGCTGCGGCTACCAGGCTGTCCCGGTCGGTGACGTCAGCGGCGATCGCGATCGAGCCGTTGGCCAGCTCCTCGGCCAGTGCGGTGATGCGGTCTCCGCGGCGCGCCAGCAGCGCGACCCGGTAGCCGTTCGCGGCCAGCGCGCGGGCGGTCGCCGCACCGATGCCCGAGGAGGCACCGGTGACGACCGCGACGCGGCTCGCAGTGTTGTCGGTGGCCATGATGCTCAGGCCTCAGGGATGTCCCGGCCGAAGGCCTCCATCGTGATGGCCTCAGGCTCGGGGCCACCGCGCTTACCGGTGTCCAGGCCGTCGATGGCGGCCAGCTGGTCGCCGGTGAGCTCGAAGTCGAAGACGTCGACGTTCTCCGCGATCCGGTGCGCCTTGGTCGACTTCGGGATGACCGAGCGGCCCTGCTGGACCGCCCAGCGCAGCATCACCTGAGCCGGGCTCTTGCCGTGCGCCTGAGCGATCCCGACGATCGTCGGATCCTGCAGGGTGCTGGTGTGCTCGCCCTCGCGGTAGAACGTGATGCCACCGATCGGGGACCACGCCTGGGTCACGATGCCGCGCTCGGCACCGAAGGCCTGCACCTCGCGCTGCTGGAAGTAGGGGTGCACCTCGATCTGGTTGGCCGCGGGCACCACGTCGGTGCGGTCGAGCAGCTGGGTGAGGTGGTCGACCATGAAGTTGCTGACACCGATGGCGCGGACGCGGCCGTCGGCCAGCAGCTTCTCTAGCGCCTTATATGCCCCGATGGTCCGCTCGAACTCCGAGGGCAGGGCCTGGTGCAGGATCAGCAGGTCGATCTGGTCGACCCCGAGCTTGGCCGCGGACTTCTCGAAGCCGTGCAGCGTCTGGTCGTAGCCGTAGTCACTGATCCAGATCTTGGTCTCCAGGAACACCTCCGACCGGTCCAGGCTCGAGGCCTTCACGGCCTCGCCGACTTCGCGCTCGTTGCCGTAGGCGGCGGCGGTGTCGATGTGCCGGTAACCGGCCGCCAGCGCCGCGGAGACCGCGGAGCGGGTCTCATCCGGCGGGGTCTGGAAGACACCCAGGCCCAGGGCCGGGATCTCGATGCCGTTGTTCAGTGTGATGGTGTCCATGACCTGTTCCTCGCTGATCGGGTGATGCGGTCGCGCTGTCCGCGGTGGCTTCTTCGCCGCTGACATCACAGAACGCCCTTCTCAGCGCGCGTGGGAGTGCATGCCTTCACCGGTAACGCCAGACCCTCCCTGCCAGCTGGCACCCGCCTTACGGTCAGGACATGGACAACCGGACCGAGGTGTGCGACTTCCTCACCACCCGTCGTGAGCGCCTCACCCCGGAGCAGGCCGGGATCCCCTCCTACGGCGGCCGCCGCCGGGTCAAGGGGCTGCGCCGCGAGGAGGTCGCGATGCTCGCCGGGATGAGCACCGACTACTACACCCGCCTGGAGCGGGGGAACCTGACCGGCGTCTCCGCCGAGGTGCTGGAGTCCCTGGCCCGTGCGCTGCGCTTCGACGAAGCAGAGCGGGCGCACCTGTTCGACCTCGCCGCCACCTCCAACCCGACCAGTCAGGCCCGCCGCCAAACCGCCGACACCACCCGGCGGACCTCAGCCCCCTGTTCACCGACGCCTACGGGCAGGCGACCAGCGGTTTCAACCTGGCCCGGTACCTGTTCCTGGACTCTAAGTCTCGGGACTTCTACCTCGAGTGGGACACCGTCGCCCGCGACTCGGTCGCCTCACTGCGCATCAACGCCGGCCGCACCCCCTACGACCGGGGCTTCACCGACCTGGTCGGTGAGCTGTCCACCCGCAGCAGCGAGTTCGCCGGCTGGTGGGCCACCCACACGGTGAAGTTCCACCGCACCTCCACCAAGAAGCTCCATCACTCCTCCATCGGCGACCTCGAGGTCACCGGCGAGGCCGTCGAGCTGCCCGGTGACCCTGGCCTGCGCATCGTCATCTACACAGTCGAGCCAGCCAGCCCCTCGGAACAGGCGCTCGCCTTCCTCGCCAGCTGGAGCAGTCGCACCGCAGCAGACGACGACGAGCTGACCCAGCGGCCGCAGGTCCGCTAACCCCGTTCGTGGGCTGACCGATGGCCGGCCGTCTCCACTCCCTGAGCACGCTTGGTCGCGTCGGTATCGTTCGAGACCACTGCATGGGACACGGGCGGCGGGGTCCCAGTCTGCGAAGGGGACGCGTGACCGGCTCTTTGCCTGCTGCTGCCCCGTTGCCCGCGGCTCCGGACCCGGCGTTCGAGCGGTTCGCCCGCCTGGTCCGCCGGCAGCTGGGCGTGCCGGTGTCACTGGTGACGTTGGTGTCGACCGACGAGCAGGTGTTCCCCGGGGCGATCGGGCTGCCCGAGCCGTGGCAATCGACCCGGTGCACTCCGTTGAGCCACTCGTTCTGCCAGCACGTCGTGCGGTCAGGGGAACCGCTGATCATTAGCGACGCGCGCACCAACCCGCTCGTCGCGGACAACCTGGCCATCCCCGACCTCCACGTCATCGCCTACGCCGGCATCCCGCTCACCGACACCGACGGTGCCGTGGTCGGGTCGCTGTGCGCCATCGACAACCAGCCCCGCACCTGGACCGATGAGGACTTCGCGGTGCTCACCGACCTGGCCGGGGCGTGCAGCTCGGAGCTGCAGCTGCGCCAGGCCCAGCAGCGCACCGCCGAGTCCGCCGCCGAGACCCGCGTCCTCCGGGCAGAGCAGGACGCCGACCGGTCCCGATGGGAACTCGCCCTGGCCGCCGGGCAGGTGGGCACCTTCGCGCTCGACCTGAACGCCGAGGTACTGACGGTGGACGACCGCCTGCTGGAGTTGTCGGGGATGGACCGGGCCTCGTTCTCCGGCCGCTCCGAGGACATGTACACCAACGTCCACTCCGAGGACGTCGACCACGTCATCGCTGGAGTTCGCCACGCCATCGCGACTGGCGGCACCTACGCGGCGGAGTACCGCATCTGCAACACCGCCGGCTCACACCGGTGGCTCACCACCCGCGGCGAGGTGCTGGGTGATGACGAGTCGGGTCGGCGGCTGATCGGGGTGGTACACGACATCACCACCACCCGGGAGCCGCAGGAGCAGGCCGCGGAGATCGTCGACGCGATGGCGATCGGGTTCCTCGCTGTGGACACCGACTGGTTCATCACGCACGTCAACCGCGAGACCGAACGGATCTCCAGCTACACCCGCGACCAGATGATCGGTCGCACGCTCTGGGACGTGTTCCCCGCCGCCGTGGGCACCGTGTTCGAGGAGCGCTACCGCCGGGCCGCCGCCACCGGGCAGCCGGACTCCCTGGACGCCTACTACCCCGAGCCCCTGAATGCCTGGGTCGAGGCCCGGATCGTGCCGGGCCCAGCTGGGATGGCGTTCCACTTCATCGACGTCACCTCCCGCGCAGTCGCCCAGCAGCAGGCCGAGCAGACGGCGGCCCGCGAACGGCTGCTGTCCCGCGTCACCGAGGACCTGTCCGCGGCCCTGGACGTCGAGACAGCCGCGGACCGGCTCGCTCAGCTGGTCGTCCCGGCGATCGCCGACTGGTGCGTCGTGAGCAGCAGCGACGACGACCGGGCCGCCGGCTCCCGCCGTGGGCTGCGCACCGCGTCCTGCTGGCACACCGACCCCGATCTGCGGGGCACCACCGCCGCCTACGCCGAGGCTCGGCTGAGCTCCCTGGATGACGACTCGATCCTCGTGCGCGCACTGAAGACCGGGCAGCTGCAGCTGGTCGAGTCCGGCGCCCCCGCGCGGGTACTGCCGATGGTCACCGCCGGCCCGGTCCGTGACCTGCTGGCCACCCTGGCCCCCGACGCGGTCGCCGTCCTCCCCCTTCCTGGCAGGGACGGACCGGTCGGGCTGCTCACCCTCGCCAACGGCACCGAGCGCGGCGCGTTCACCTCCGAGGACCTGGCCACGGCTGTGAGCATCGCCGACCGGGCCGGCCTGGTGCTGGACAACGCCCGCCTCTACCGGCAGCCGCGCGACGTCGCCGAGGGCCTGCAACGGTCGTTGCTCACCGAACCCCCGCAGCCCGACCACGGGCAGATCGTCGTGCGCTACGTCCCGGCATCCCAGGCTGCGCACGTCGGCGGCGACTTCTACGACGCCTTCCTGCAACCTGCCGGGGCCACCGTGCTCGTCATCGGCGACGTCGTCGGCCACGACACCGCCGCGGCTGCTGCGATGGGCCAGTTGCGCAGCATCGTGCGGACCCTCGGTGCGCTCGACCACGACGGGCCGGCCGACGTCCTCACCCAGGCCGACCAGGTCATGCGGACCCTAGAGTCCCACATTCTGGCCACGACGGCGGTGGCCCGCCTGGAGCAGACCGACGAGCAGCGCGCCGCCGGAACGACCCAACTGCGCTGGTCCAACGCCGGGCATCCGCCACCGATGCTGATCCACCCCGACGGGCACGTCGACGTCCTCACCCACGACCGGGCCGACCTCATGCTGGGCGTGCACCCGGCGGCGTTGCGACGGGAGTCGGTGCTGACCGTCGAGCGCGGCAGCACCCTCGTGCTGTACACCGACGGACTGATCGAGCGGCGGGACCAGGACCTCGACGCCGGCACCGCGCGGCTGCAGGCGGCCCTGGCCGAGTTCGCCGGCTCGGGCCTGGAGGAGCTAGCCGACCAGGTGCTGGCCCGCATGCTGCCCACGACACCGGATGACGATGTCGCGCTGATCGCCGTCCGGCTGCACCGTCAGGACCGGCCGCGGCCGGCCGAGGCCGGGCCGAACCGGATCCCGCCCAACGTCCCCGCCGAGTGACTTCCCCACCTCGCGGCTCCAGGCCAGTGGCTCCCGAGCGGGACGCTGCGGGCACGCTCGACCAGGCGAACGTTCCCGCTCCCCCGGACCCGGTCGGGGCCGAGCGTGTCAGTCCCCCCGGCCAGGGGCATGCCGGACAGACGACGCAACACTGCGTTGGAGCTCGACACGAGCGGGCGCTGATCCGATGTGCGGTCGACCACGAAGATCCGCGGAAGGCACAACTCGATGACCGGTTCGACCAGGACGCCCGAGGAGTACGCCAAGGCCTTCGCCTCGTGGCACCGGGACACACCCGTCCCCCAGGGCGCCGAGACCCGGCTGGCCCTGCAGCTGCTGACGCTGCGGGGCCTGAGCGCCGTCCGCCGGCAGGTACAGGACTTCTTGCTGTCCTCCCTCGGCCTGGCGCGCGAGGACCTGGTGCCCCCGGACGTCGAGGACCTGGTGGAGCGGGCGATCCTGGTGATCGACGAACTGACGTCCAACGCACTGCGGCACGGCTCGCCGCCCTCGAGCCTGCACGTCGCCGACGAGGAGCACCGGTGGGTGGTCATGGTCATCGACGCCGCACCCGACCGGCTCCCGACACCGGCGCGTGAGCGGCCCGCCGGACAGGGCGGGTACGGCCTCTACGTCGTCGCCGACCTCACCAGCGACCACGGGGTGCACTACGAGGACGACCGCAAGCTCGTCTGGGCCTGCCTGCCCAAGCTGACCTGACGGGGTCAACTCCTCGAGTCAGAGTTCGACAACCTCATCTGCGCCGCAAGGTGGCCCAAGCACGACAGTCGCGGAGACAACCAAAGTCGTCGCCGTACCTCGACACAGGACCCATAGATGAGGGAGGTTATGTTTTATCCGCCTCGTCACGCCGGGTGACCAACTTAAAGCTGTTGATGCCGCCCCCGGACAGTCAGCGACCCGCTCAGCTGTCGGCCCGCAGGCGGTTGGTCGCCGTTACCCGAGTGACGGCGCACGCGCCGGCGCCGATCAACCCGCGCGGTTCATCCGCTGGCGTCGAAAGAGGATGTCGGCCGTCCGGGGCGGCAGGTCCTCTTCTACCTCGGCATCGTGGTTGGCCAGGATCCGGGCGACGTAGGCGTCAGCCCCCGCCCGGTTGCCCTGGGCGTCGCAGGCAGCAACGAGGTCGAGCAGCGGGACGTCCTCAAAGCTCCCGGCATTCAGCGCGACCTGCGCCGCGGCGGCGGCGAGCTCCGGCTCGCCGGACGCCAGATGGTGGGTGGCCACGGTGTGCGCGACGTCGACGATCATCGCGGCGTACTCGTGGTCCAACCGGGAGTTCCCGTCGACCAGCCAGCTGTAGCCGCCGGCAGCTCCCTGGCGTAGCAGCGGCAGGTCGAAGGGTCGGCCAGTGACCAAGTCGAGCGCAGCCCGCAGGTCGGCGATGCCTCCGGCTCCCCGGGCCAACCCGCGGACCCGGAGCCGGCGGAAGAGCTCTGCGTCGATCAGGATGCCGTCGATCCGGTACCGCCCAGCGGCCGCTGCGGTGAGTCCGGAGGGCAGGTAGTCAGTGCCCGTCACCGGGTCGGCTCCGAGCCAGGCTCGGACGACCGAGATCGACTGCCGCACCTTGGTCTTGCCGATCACGTCCGGCTCGTCGGGCCAGATCGCGGTGGCGTATCGCTCGCTGGTCGCGCCCTGGGGCCGGGTCGCCAGGTAGGCGACGATCTCCGTGTAGAACTGCCGCCGCTTGTTGCGCTCGGGCAGCGAACCCTGGGCGCGAACCTGAACCGGACCGAGCAGCGTCAGCTTCGGCCGGGGCGAGGATGCGTCGGCCCAGTCCGCCAGGTCTTGGTCGAGATCAGGGTCAGCGCGCTGAACCTGATCCCGAAGAGCGTCGTCGGTGACGGGAGCCAGAGCTCGGACGTCGCGCCCGGTCGTCGCGGCCACGTCCACGTACGCCTGCTCAGCCAGCGGCAGGACCGAGTCGACCCTCGCGGTCAGCGGATCAGCCCGGCGCGGCGCCGGCTCGTCATCCGCTCCCTCAGCTGGGAAGCCGCCGCAGGCATCCGCGTTCTGCTCCCAGGGCCGCTCCCCATGCGCCGGCGGGACGGGACGATCCTCCGTGACGGCGGCGAGCGCGAGCATCTGGGCCAGCGGGGCAGCCTCCGCAGCCGGTAGCTGCTGGGCGCGCAGCTCGAGCCCCAGCGCGGGGATGCGCAGGAGCCCGGCCTCGTCGATTGTCAGCTGCCACCGGACGTCGTCCGTCCGGTCGCCACCGGTGGCCAGCACGACGGCTACCCCGCTGCGCGACGGCTGCCGTTCAAGCGCAGTCAGCAGGTTCGCCAGCGCAGGGTCGCCCTCTGGGAGGTGAGGACCGATGAGCAGCACGTGCGGCGCCCACGCGTCGGCCGCGATGTCCCGCAGTCGACCGGTCAGCACGTCCGTGTCGGCAAGCCGCATGGCTTCGGTCACCGACTCCAGGCGGCCGGTCAATGTCGCGATCGGCTTGTCGACGTCCTCGGTGTAGGTGAAGCGGTCGGGGTTGATCTCCGCCAGCTCCGCGCCGAAGCCGACCGCAGTGACCTGCAGCATCTCCGACCAGGTGTTGTGGGCGAGCTCGGCGGCCAGGAACCGGAGGAGGTCGAGACCGCGGTCAGTACTGCCGGTCAAGGAGATCGCCGCGACCCGTTCGAGGTCGAGCAACCAATGCTCTCCGCCGGCGGTCGAGCCGACCGAGGCCAGCGTGGGGAACGGCGCGAAGAAGTGGGCTCGCCGGCGCTCGTCGTAGCGCAGCGGGTCGCCTCGCCGGATCGACCAGCGGGTACCCGCCTCATCGACCGTCCATGGCTCCGGTGCCCAGAACGCCGAACTGGTGAGCATGAGAGTCAGGACGTCGTCGGTCATGCAGACCGCGACGACGTCAGGCAGCCGGCCCTCCTCCACTGAGGCCAGTTCCTGCACCAGGCTGCGCAGCGCTTGGTCCAGCCAGGTGACGTCCGCACTGCCCGCCGACTGCAGTGCTCGCTCGACGTGCAGGAGCTCCGGCGGGGTGCTGCTGATCAATCGCCCGGGGCGCCGGTGCCGGAACTGGCGACGCCGGTAGCGCAACAGGGCCATGAGTGAGACCCCGGCCACCAGCACGCCGCCACCGGTGAACGCGACCGCCGGCAGCTCCGACACCACCTCCACCGGAGCCTCAGCTCGGGTCGGTGACGGGTCAGCACGAGACGCGGTTGGCTCTGTCGCCTGCGGGCTCGCCGTGCCCGGCCCCGCCGGTTCGGCCGTGATCGGTGCGGGTTCAGGCTCGGGCTTCGGTGCGTGCTCAGGTATCGGATCAGGCAGCGACTCCGGCAAGGGCGCAGGGGCTGTCGAGGTCTCGGCCGAAGCCCCCTCGGCCGCTGGAACGGTCAGCGTCCATCCCGGCCTGATCAGGTCGGGATCGCTGAAGACCGCTCCCCCGGGCTCGGGCCTCCCCCGGTTCACCTCCCATGCTGTCTGCCAGCTACGCGCGTCGCCGGCGACCTCCGCCGCAATGCCCGACAGGGTGTCCCCCGGCTCGACGGTGACCTCGTGAGCCGCGGCCGACGCAACGGTCGGACCGGCGTCAGCTGCTGTCAGCCCGGTCGCGTCCGATGGCAGGACGAGCACCGTGCCCGGGACGATCTCGTTGTCCGGGCCGACGCCGGCCGGGTTCAGCTGGACGATCTCCGGATAGCGCAGCGGGTCCCCGAGGTAGCGCTCGGCCAACGCCCACAAGGTGTCTCGCCGGCGCACCTCGTACGTCTTCGACGGTGTGGGCGGGACTTCCTCGGGCGCGGAGATGGCGGACGCCGTCTGGATGGCCGGCGCGCTGATGGTCGCCCCCGCCAACGTGGGAGCGGCGTCGAAGGCGGCGGCGACCGGTAGCGGAGGTCGGGTGGGCGTGGCTCCGGAAGACGATGTGCCGATGGCTGCCGGAGCGACCGTCAACCCGACCACGACCGCAGCCAGCAGGGCCGCCACCGGCTGCCGGAAGAAGCGCAGTCCGGGCAGCGTCCCTGCCGGACGTGCCCGAGCCAGGGCGGCCACCTCCGCGACCGTCGAGGCGGTGAACAGCGCCCAGCACACCCAGACGCCGGCGCCGAGCACGACCTGCAGCAGCCGCCCGTCGTCCCGAGCCGTCAGCACGGCGACGGCTTCGTCAAGGGACGGCACACCATGCGGCACTAGGTGCAAGGCCGTGAGCAGCACCGGCACGCCGACGATGATGGCGACGAGCACTGTCAGCGCGCCTACGGCCCTGAGCAGCCGGACGGCGTAGGTGCTCACGAGACCCCTTCTCCGGAGGTGACGCCGACCTGCAGTTGAGCGGTGTGCGTGCGGGTCTGGCTGACCGGGATCCCGAGCAGCGGGGTGGAGGCCGTCACGGTCACGCTGACCTCGATGAGTCCTGGGCCCAGCACGCTGACCGCGCCGGTGGCCCCGGCCTGCTGCAGGTAGGAGTTCGCGGCGCTCGTCGCCAGCTGGACGTCCGCGGCACCGCCGGCGGGCACCGGACCGACCGCAATGCTGGCTGCCCGGGCGGCCTCGGCAGAGTAGGTGTCGGCACGGTTGGCGGCCTGGATGGCGGTGCCGGCGTCGACGAGCGCGGTCACCAGGATTCCGGCGATCAGGACGATGAAGCAGAACAGCACGGCCACCGATCCGCGGTCGTCCTTACTGAGCAGGGCTCGGCGGCACGGAGCGTGGCTCATGACAGGTCCCTGGCGGGGTCGAGCGGACTGGTGGCGGTATCGCGCAGGGTGCGAGAGCCCGGCAGTCCGGCCACACCGATGTCGGACAGGTCGACCGTGCACGTCACCGCGACGACGACCGACGCCAGGGCACCCGGCGCGCTGACAAAGCCCGCGGTGTCGACGGTCACCTGGACGTCGGCGCAGTGCAGGTCCCGGCTCGCCAGGGCCTCGGTGGCGCTGGCGGTGGCCAGCTGCTCGGCAGCCGCGCTGGACCGGGCCAGTGACGCGTCCCGCGCGGCGATCCCGGCAACCCCGCTGATGCGGTCACCGGCCAGGGCGATCCGGGCTCCGATCACCAACATGGTCAGGACCAGAAAGGCGACAGGCAGCAGGATGGCCAGCTCCATCGATTCAGAGCCGCGGTCGTCGCGCAGGCGCTGGCCGAGCCGGCAGCGGAGCGGAGTGCGGCGTCTCATGGTAAGTCCGGTGTGGTGAAGCGTTCCTTGCCGCGCACCACCGTGACGTCGACGGTTGGGGTGAAGCCCGGTAGCGGGATGACGTTGGGGACCTCGGCGACGACGTGCACCGAGACGGTGGTGGCCGTGTCCTTTTCGGTCACCGAGTAACTGGTGATGGTCCCGGTACCGAGCCGGGCCAGGTAGACGTCCGCTGCGTGCTGCCCCGCTCCCCCGGTCGCCTCGCTGGCACTCGCGGCCCGCGCCCCGTCCTGGGCCGCGGCGTCAGCGGCCTCCCGGGCGAAGTACCACATGGCCAGCTGTGGGCCGGCGAGCAGCAGCGCAACGATGATGGGGAACAAGATCGCGAACTCGACGCTGGATGAGCCGCGGTCGGCGTCGCTGGGTCCCTGGGTGCCTGGGCGCGCCACAGCACCGGACGACGGCGCGACCGTCCGGTTCCAGGTACGAGGCACAGGCATGGCGCCGAAGGCCCCGGCTACTGGAAGAGCCCGATCTTGCTGTTCACGAATGTCACCGCAGCCGCAGTGACCGCGCCGCCGAGCGCGATGGCGAGGATCACCATGAAGGCCTTCTCCGACGAGTCGGAGCCTCGGTCGTCGACGACCTCCTCACCGCGGAGCCAGCCGACGGCCGCGAGAACCAGCACGGACAACGTAACCTGCACGGCCAGCACGAGGCGGGGCGCGCGGCGGCGGACGGTGGACGGGGACATGGGACCTCCAGGGGACGGGGCGTTCACGGCGCGACCGAGAACATGCGGAGCAGGAACGGAACGAGGACGAACAGGGTCAGTCCGGTGACCAGCAAGGCCAGCGGGCGCGCCATGCGCTCGCTGATCTCGTTCGCCTCGCTGCGGGCGTCGGACAGCTCGGTGTGCCGCAGGGTCCGGGCGCTGGCCAGCAGGGTGTTGTAGACCGACGCGCCGTCGGCTGCCACGGCTGCGATGTCCGCCAGGCTGCGCAGCTCGGCCACGTCGAGTTCGTCGCCGAGATCGCGGAGGTCGGTCCACGGCTTGCGGCCGGACAGCGCGGCGCGTCGGATTGCGCGGTGCATGCGGAGGAAGGGCTCACTGCCCGACACCTCGGCGGCCTCCTCGAGTGCCTGCTCCACCGAACCTCGTGCCCGGCGCTCACCGGCCACCAGGGTCAGGAAGGACTCGAGGTTGCTGCGGAACTCGGCCCGCGCGTGACTCGCGGCTTCGCTTGCCTCGGCCGAGGGCAGCAGCCAACCGACCGCGGCGAGCGCCAGCCCGACGGCGCCGGGGAACACGAACGGCAGGGGCACGTCGAGGAACGCGAGGGCCACCCCGAACAGGGCAGGGGCGAGCAGCCCTGTCGAGGCCAGGGTCAGCTTGCGCGCGGCGAGCTGGGTGCGGGTCTGGCCGATGATGTTCAGGTCAGCGTCGGGGACGCCGAGGTGCTCCTCGGCGGCGCGAGTCACCGAGCTCGGCAGGGCGTTCCAGAAGCCCCGCGTCGAGGTCGGGGGCAGCGCCGCCGGCGCGAGGGCAGAGCGACCAGCGGGGCTGGCAGAGAGCTGGTCCAGGGCTGCGGATAGCGACGGGGGTGCAGGCCGTAGCTCCCGCACTACGAGGACGAGACCGAGCGCCACCAGCATGCCGGCGAGAGTGACTACCTGCAGACCGGTCACCGTTCCACCGTCACAGGTTCTGGGTCCACGAGGACTCGCGGTCGTGTCGGTGGGTCGGACAGGCGCCGCATCCACCGCAACGCCGTCCCGAAGACCACGACGTCCACCAGCAGTGCGACCTGCCCGAGGGCGGTGGAGTAGCCCGACAGGAAGGTCCGGGCGAACAGCGTCATCCCGACGACCAGGATCAGCGTGGTCACCACGATCGTGCGCATGTTGGCCCGCGGCTTGGCGCGTTCGGCCTCCACCTCGCGCACCATGCGCGAGCGCTCGTCCAGGTCTGTGGCCAGCGCGGTGAGGACCTCGGCGAGTCCGGGGCCGCCGTTGCGCTCTCGCAGGATGAGCACCATGGCGATCTTGTCGGCGGCGGGATCGCCGACCTCGCTGGCGAACTGCCGCAAGGCCGACTCGACGCCCTGTGGGCCCATCCTGGTCACCAGGTTGCTGACCGCCGGGGCGATTGATGCCGGCGCGGAGGTCAGCGAGCGGCGCAGCGCCTCCCGGGTCGAGCCGGCCGCCCCGGAGCTGATCAGGTCGGCCAGCCGCCGCGTCCAGTCCGCCAGCGCCTCCGAGGTGGCGATCAGCTGCTTGGCTGCCTTGCCACCGCCGAGCACCTTGGGGATGAACACGACGCCCCCGACCGCGGCGAGCGCGGCAACCGGCCAGCCGGTGACGAGCAGGACTAGCTGTACTGCTCGGTGACGTTGATGCACCGGCTGATGGGTGGGAGGTTGCCCAGGGCGGTGTGGGGCCGGTGATGGTTGTAGTGGTGCAGCCAGCCTGACAGGGCCGCCCGGCGGGCTCTCTCGGAGGTGAAGAGTCGGCGGTAGGCCCACTCCTCCATCAGGGTGCGGTTCAGCCGCTCGACTTTCCCGTTGGTCTGTGGGCGGCGGGGCCGGGTGCGGGAGTGCTTGATGCCCAGGGCGGTGTGTTCATCGCGCCAGGCGTGGCTGATGTAGGCAGCCCCGTTGTCGGTGAGCACGCGTTCGACGGTGATGCCGTGGCTGGCGAAGAACGCTCGCGCCCGCGCCCAGAAGGCCAGCGCGGTGGCAGCGGTCTCGTCATCGAGGGGCTCTGAGTAGGCCAGCCGGCTGTAGGCATCGACCGCGGAGTGCACGTAGCAGTAGCCCAGGTTCGGGCGGCCGTGCACTTTCCGCGGCCGGGTTGGGTCGCGGTGAGCCTGCCGGTTGCGGCCGCCCTGCTCGCGGCCGTGCGCTCGCCAGCCGCCCCCGTCGGGGATGTTGCCCAGCTTCTTGACGTCGACGTGCACCAGCTCGCCGGGGCGGGTCATCTCATAGCGGCGGACCGGCTCACCGGTGACCCGGTCGACGTGCCAGAGCCGGTTGATCCGGCAGCTGGTCAGCACCCGATGCACGGTCGAGGGCGCCACGCCGACCCGCCCGGCGATCGCGACCGGGCCCAGCCGCTGCTTCCACCGCAGGTGCACGATCTTGCGGACCACTGGCTGCGGCGTGCGCCGCGGTGACCGGGCCGGCCGGCTGGACCGGTCAGCCATCCCCGCCGGCCCCGCCTCGCGGTAGCGCTGCGCCCACCGGGTCGCCGTCGGCCGAGACACCTGGAACCGCTCAGCTGCTCGCGCGATCGGCCAGCCGTCATCGACGATGCAGCGGGCCAGCCGAAGCCGACCCTTCTCGGTCAGGGGCGCATTACCGTGGACCACGAGGGACCTCCTGGGTCGGCGCGGGTGCTTGGCGGCTCCCACACCAAACCCGGAGGTCCCTCCTCACATCAAGATCAGCCGCTCACGCGGCGGTGCACCAACCTGTTCGGGCAGTACAACTAGCACCCCGGCGGCCAGCGCGCCGAGGTGCAGCGGGGTGACCTGCCGCCGGTGACGCAGCCGGGTCGACGGTGTGCCAGCGGGAAGGAGGCTGACCCCTCGGGCCACCGCAGCGACGGCCACCAACCCAGCGGAGACGACCAACCCGGCGAGGGTCAGCAACAGGACCCCGGCCGTCACGAGACGGCCTCCCGGGTGCCCGGGTCGGACGGCCAGTCCGAAGCGTCGGGGTGCAGCCAGTTCAGGTCAAAGCCCGCGGCGGTCAGCCGCTCGGCCAAGGTCTCGCTGAGCATCCCGGGACCGGTGGCCTGCGCTCGCCCATCCCCATCGCGCGGCGCGAAGATGGGCCGGAGGTCCGGGCGGCCGGAGTCGCCGATCGCTCCGAGCTCGTAGATGCCGGATACGAACCGGGAGTAGCTGCGGTCGCGCTGCACGTGGACGACGAGACCGAGCGCGGCAAGGGAGCGCAGCACCAGCTCCGACGACGGGGTGGGGTGCGCCTTCAGCGCGTTGATGAGCACCTTGTCGAAGACGCCCTCGGCCGACGGTGAGTGGATCGTGCACATCACCGAGGCGATGCCGCTGGTCGCGGCCTCCAGCAGCGAGGTGACGTAGGCGCCGCGGACCTCGCCGACCAGCACCCAGGTCGGCGACGCCCGGAGCGCGAGGTGGAGCGCGTCGCCCATGTCGAAGCCGCCGCGGCCCTCGGCGTTGGGCAGCCGCGACTCGAACGGCCGGCACACCGCATGCCGCTTGACCAGCTGCTGCTGGACCGGGTCCCACCGCGGCAGGTGCAGGCCGAGCTCGCGCTCGTCCTCCACGGTGATGACGACGTTGTTCCAGGGGATGGCGTTGCCCAGGGCCCGCAGCAGGGTGGTCTTTCCAACGCCCGGCGCGCCGGTGACCAGCGGGGAGATGCCGGCCTCGATCGCCGACTGCAGGAAGGTGCGGAGCGGGGAGTCGATCATGTTCATCCGGTGCAGGTCGTCCAGGCTCGGATCGCCGAACCGGTGCACGCGGATCACCCCGGCCGGCCGGGGCAGCACGTCCATCGCCGCCTGGAGCCGGGCGCCCAGCTCGGTGACGCCCTGCATCCGCACGTTGAGGATGGGGCTGGCCGAGGAGAACTCCCGGCTGGTCTGCCCGCCGTCCGAGCGTGACCCGATCGACCGCAGCAGCTGCTCCAGCTCCTCGTCGCTGGAGGCGATCGGCGGCCCGGGCACCAGCCGGCCGTCGACCGTGCGCAGCACCGTGGGGTCGCAGCCCTCGAAGTGGATGTCCTCCACGTCGCTGCGAGCCAGCAGCGGAGCCAGCCGCCCCAGCCCGTCGAGCTCGGCCAGGACGGCGGCGAAGATCGTGTCCTCGGTGGAAACGGCCGGAGCCGATCGGCCGCGGTTCGCCTCGTGCAGCAGCCACTGCTCGTACTCGTCGCCGATGAGCTTTCTGGTCAGCTCTCGCCGCGGCCCGGGCGCGTAATTCCGGTCCTCCACCGTCAGCCGCGTCGACACCCGGTCGCGCAGCTCGGCCACGACGCGGTACTCGGCGTCGCTGAGCTGTGGCCCTTCCGAGGGCACTGCGGACAGGCCCGCCTGGCCAGCTGCCCGGGCTTCCACCGTCGACCCCGATGCGGCTTGGAGATTGGCGGTCATCCAGCCACCACCGGGGAGTCGGCGGAGCGCTCGGTCGAGGCAGCCAACGTGCCGGCGAGGGACGCAGCGGCGCGCATCAGCGCCGAGCGCTGCATTGCCTTCGTACTCAACCGGGCACCGTCGGAGAGCACTGCTGCCGCAGCCCGGTCCTCCGGCAGGACGCCGGCGAGCGGCAGTTCCAGCGCTTTGGCCACCTCGCCCGCGGAGTAGGGACCGTCCCCGACGACCAGCGCGGACACCGTCGCCAGATCGCCGAGTTCCTGACGCAGCCGCTGGACGGCGTCCTGAGCCGCGTGCACCGATCGCACGCTGCGCCGCACCGTCAGCAGGACCCGGTCCGCAGCACGCAGCACCGGCCAGCACCCTCGGTCGGTCACCAGACGCCCGGCGTCCACCACGGCGTCCCTGCCGAGGGAGGCCGCAGATCGTTCCAGAGCTGCCGCGAGCCGCTCCCACGAGCGGTTGGTGAACGAGCTGCCCTGCGTCGTCGTCGCGAAGCCCGAGATCAGCGACACCTGCGGTTGCTCTGGTACGTGGACCGAGTGCTCGGCGAACAGCGCCGCAGCTGCCGCCACCGGCAGGTCGTGGCGGGCGGCGGCGGACCAGGACAGCAACCCGCGGTCGACGCCGACCCGGCCGGCCAGCATCCCGGGCGCCATGTCCCCGCCGCACAGGTCGCAGTCGGCGACCAGCAGCGGCCGGGGCCAGGACAGCGCCAGCGCCCAGGCGGACGTGGTCACACCGGGCGCTGCCTTGCCCGAGGCCAGGACGGTGAGCACCCGATCAGCTCCCCGCCGGCAGCAGGATCAGCGCGAGGTTCCCGGTCGAGGCGAGCTGGGCCACCGTCGGACCGTCGTCGTGCGGCAGTCGCACATCGACCACCGTCAGCTGCGTGGTCGGGTTGGCCGGGCCCACCTCGGCGACCGTCGCCTCGGTCGACGGCGGGGTCGCTCCCTCGGCGACGCCGGTTCCGCCGGAGCCGGTGCTGCCCGGCGTCGGGACGATCAGAACCCGCTGGCCAGCGGTGAGCCCGCGAGCCGGGAACTGCCCCTCCTTCAACGGCAGCGCCACCAACAGCTCCCCCGCCGCCAGGCCGTTGTCCGCGCCGACCTGCGCCTGGGTCAGCAGACCGCCGCGGACGAGCGGGACCTGAGCGACCATCCCGACGACCCGCGACTGCTCCGTTGCCGGGATCGGCGACAGGTGCGGGTCCGACGGAACACTGGCGACCGTCAGGTCGTCGGCCGTGATCGTCGAGCCCACCGCCACGTCCTGCGCGACCGCCAGCACCTCGATGTGCGCAGTCAGCATCTGCCCGGCGGCGAAGGCAACGAGACCGCCGAGCAGCACGACCAACACGCTGAGCACCAGGGACTTGCGGCTGACGCGTCGTCTCGCCGCAGCACTCCGCAGTTGTGGTGCCGGCGACGACGGGGGCACATCCGGCGCCTGGGCCAGGTGGCCCGCTGCCGGCCTCGCTGATGTCCGGACCCGCGCCGTCATCGTGTGACCACCGCTTGTGCCTCGGCGACTGCGAACGTTGCGTTGGACGTCGTCGTCAGCTGAGGCAGCGTGCCGCTGGCTCCCGTCGACGACGTCCAGGCGACGGACCACTGAATGCCGTACGTGGCCGTCACCTCTCGATCGGGCTGGTGGATCGACGAGTGCGGATACCGGTAGTCGCAGCCCGCCGGGGACGGCGACCACACGCCGTCGGCCGGCTGCCAGACCGCGCCCGGACCCGCGCAGGAGACGGCCCCCGCCCCGTCGCCGGGGGTGAAGGACAGGGAGGTCGGCGTGACCGTCACCTGGGCCCACACGCCGCCGGCATCGGCCCGTACGGACAACGTGTGGAAGGCGGCAGCGTCGGACCAGAACCAGGTGTAGGCGTTGACCACCGTGAACGGTTGCCCGTCCTGCAGTGTCCCGGCCGGGTACCGCCCAGTCGTCGGTGTGGGGATCGTCAGCGTGCGCAGCGCCTGCTCGGCGAGCACCGCGGGGTCGACCGCGGCCAGCCCGGCCGGTGGGGTCGCCGACCAGAACGAGAACCCGCTCGTGCCGGGGAACGACCGCCCGCCGGTGTAGTAGGTGCACACGTAGATGGCGCCGTCGGTATGTCCGTTCCAGACGAGCGCGTCCTTGGGAGGCTGGGCCTCCTGCTGGGCGTAGCACTGCATGCTCTGCAACCACCAGCCGTCGTCGCTCTGGCACGGGATGACGGTGCCAAGGGGGGTGACCGTGCAGGTCGGCTCCGCGGTGCTCTCGCCACCAGAATTCGGATCCTCGGAAACAGGCTGGGTCGTCGGCCTCGCACCCAAACCATCCGATCCGGCTTCCACGACGCAGACGCCGTGCGCGTCGTACAGCTGGCACGACACCGGATGAGCCGCAGCAACCGCTCCGGAAGCGCAGACACAGAGCAGCGCAGCAGCCAGCGCGAGGGTCATCCGCCGCACGACTGCGCCTGCGCGTTCGAAGCCATGCTGACCCGCCATGAGGATTGGTCGGGGTAACGCGGGTTCACCACCGTCAGCTGCTCGACGAGGTACTGCGGTCTGTCGGCGGGAACGATCGACCGACCGGTGGTGTCGATCGCGTCCACCTGGCTGACGTCGACACATGCGGTGACGATGACGGTCGGACCGGCCGGTGAGGGCATGGCCGCGGAATCACTTGTGAGGTCGATGCTGTCCACGGACGCCGAGACCAGCTGGACCCGACCTGTCTGCTGGTAGCGCTGGGCGTGAAACTTTCCGATCGCCGTGGCCTCCACCACTGCGTCTGGTGCCACGGCGACCTGATAGACGTCGTCGAGCGGCCGCGACGGGTCGAGGTAGAGGTCGTCGATGGTCTCGAGGTAGGTCGGGATCAAAGCGACCGCCTGTGCCTTCGCCTCTTGCGCGGCATCCGTGGCGGCGCTGGACGTGCTCGCCGATGGCGGGCTCGACGTCGGCGAGGACGGCGTCGCGGAGGGCTCCGGACGGGACGACGAGCAGCTAGAGATGACGAGTACGGCGACCACGCCTGTCAGCACTCGAAGCACCGCCATACCGCTGAACCTCCCTGTACCCGTCGTGTGCTGAGCGAGACTGCCTCGTCTGTTACTCAGGGCGACAGGAACAGGCGCCGTTTCACTCGGTCGGGTGACAGGCATCGGCCAATTTCTCGCTGTACGCACGTGCACGGGTGTATCGCAAGGCAATGTCAGGAGGCGACCTCGGCAGTCATCGACGCTTGCCCACGACCTGAACTGCGCGAGAAGGCGGCTGGGAAGCCGGTCAGCGGCGGAAGGAGGACGCGACGGGATGGGCGGCGGATCGTCGTTCGTGGCGGTCGCCGGGATGATCTTCGGAGCCGCGATCAGCCTCTTGCTCACCTCGGTCGGGCTGTCACAATTGGCCCGTCGCGATGAGGCCGGTGTGCGATTGCGACTGATCAGCGCCCTCGCCGGCGGCCTGGCTGGAGCGGCGGCGGTCGCGACTTCGCACCGGGTGGACGTCTGGGAGCTAGCTCCTGCACTGCTGTTCTGGGGATGCGCGCTGGTCGCGGCGGCCACCTGTGATGCGGTGACTCAGCGCATCCCCACGCCGCTCGTCAGGCAGGCCGCCGTCGCGACCGTCGTGCTGCTGTCCATCGGCCTCGCGGCGCACGGCGACTGGACCGGCCTCGTGCTCAGCGGGGTCGGCTCGATCGCTGCTGGGCTGACGATGACCGTGTGCTGGCGCTTCGCTGGGGCGGGCTTCGGCGACGTCCGCCTGGCGGTGCTCGGCGGGCTGGGTCTCGGTCATGCAACTTATGAAGGACTTGTAGCAGGCCTTGCTGCGGTAGCCGCGACGACGGTGGTGCTTGCAGCGGTCGCGCTCGCTCGTGGGAGCAACCGGAAAACCATGATCCCGTACGGGCCTGCCCTTGTAGCCGGCTTCCTCATCGCAGCAGCGCTCTGAGCTCGACCAGATTGCCGAAGGCAAGCGACCGGGGCAGCGGTAGGCGACGGGCACCGGTACGCGTCGTCGGTTCGCTCGACATCCCTCCTTGACTCAGATCGACAGGGTGTCCGTGTCACCAAGTGCGCGTCCACGGCGCCTTCTTCCAGGGGACAGAGACGGCCGAATGGGCGGTCGCAGAGACGCTGGGTGAGGAAATGACATGGCCGACCCGCAGGTGCTGAGGGACGTGCTGTCCGACGACGCACTCCTGGTGACGCCCGAGGAGGCGGCAGCCCTCCTCCGGGTCGGGCGCACGACCGTCTACGCGCTCATGAAGGCCGGGGACCTCCGTCCGGTGCACATCGGCCGTAGCTGTCGACTGCCGAGAAGCGAGCTCAACCGCTACATCGACAGCCTCACCTCTTCCCGGTCTGAGCAGACACAGCACCTGCAGTTGGGCACGGATCAGAACGGGGCGCGTGGCTCTGTCCACACCCTGCCGAGCGGGCACTGACCTGTGCACTGCCGCCACATGCGACCTCCCCCTGGCGCGACGCTGATCGCAGATCAACTTCGAGCGATGGGCGAGACGTGACCGCTACCGGGCCTCAGGACCGGCCACGACGTCCAGGAGTCGTCGCGTGACGCCGGCCAAGCGGCGCGGCAACAGCGAAGGCTCGGCACCGCGCCGTCGGGCCGACGGCAGGTTCCAGATCAACCTGCGCGTCACCGACGAGGACGGCCTCAGCCAGCGCTTCACCGTCTACGGCAGCACGCCCAAGGAGTCCCGCGACAGGGCGGCGGCGATCAGCGCCCGGATTCTCGGCGGCCAGCCGGCCAAGGACCGTCGGCAGACCGTGCAATCGTTCACGCTGCACTGGATCGACACAACCCTGCAGGCGTCGGAGCGGAAGCAGAACACCAAGAACTTGTATGCCGGCGTTGCCCGGACGCACGTCCTCAGCAGCTCCCTTGGCCGTCTCACGCTGGACAAGGTCCGGCCGTCCCACGTCGAGGGCTGGGTCGTCGGACTGCGCCGCAAGGGTCTCGCCGACTCGACCATCCGGACGGCGTACACGGTGCTGCGGGCGATTTTGGACACCGCCGTGCGAGACGGCGCGATCGGCATCAACCCTGCGGCGGCGATCAAGCGGCCGAAGGTCACGAGCAAGGAGGCCGCGCACCTGACCCCGACGCAGGTCGCCGACCTGCTCGATGCAGCTGGCAGTACGCGGTACGCACCCCTGTTCGAGCTCCTTGTCCACACCGGGTTGCGCCGCGGGGAAGCACTTGCGCTCCGGTGGGCGGACGTCGACCTCGACCGAGGGGTCCTGCGGGTGCGAGGCACCCTGGCCCGCATCGACGGCGCCCTGGTCGTCACCGAGCCCAAGACGGCCAAGTCCAACCGGTTCGTGCCGATCTCCACCTCCGCGGAGCGCCTCCTCTTGAACTTGCGCAGCGCCCAGGCCGCCGAGCGGCTGCATGCCGGCTCGGCCTGGCACGAGACCGGCTACGTGTTCACCACCGAGACCGGCGACCCCTGCGACCCGCGCAACGCGCTGCGCGCCTTCAAGGTCGCGGCCGCACGAGCCGGCCTGCCCGACGCCGGGCTGCACACCCTGCGACACTCCGCAGCCAGCGCCATGCTCAGCCACGGCGTCCCGTTGAAGGTCGTCTCCGACATCCTCGGCCACTCCTCCATCGCCATCACCGGCGACGTTTACGGCCACGTCTCCCCGGATGTCTCCCGCGACGCCGTGGCCACCCTCGGCGCCGTGCTGAGCAACTCGGGGCCGGCTGATAGTGGTCAAACTGTCCGACGAAGCAGCAGCAGCCGCTCTCGGTCTCGCGGACCCCGTTTCACCCGCTGACGTCACGGCGACCCGGCCTGACGGCCCCTCACCTGACGCGCGTCCGCCGGCCGCTCCCCCATGGCGCTCTTCGCCGGGGCGAGACCTCCGTGCTGCTGTTCGATCCGGTGCGTCGGTAGGCGGCCCTCGACACTCCGCAGCCAGCGCCGTGCTCAGCCACGGCGTCGCTGAAGGTGGTCTCCGACGCCCTCGGTCACTTATCCATCGCGATCACCGGCGTCCACGGCCATGGCTCCCCCGACGGATCCCAGGGTGCCGTGGCCGTCCTGGGCGCCGTCCTGGGCAACTTAGGGTCGGCTAATGGTGGTCAAAATGGTGGTCAAACCAGCCTACCGAACGAGAGAGGCCGCTCCCGGTTTCCCGGAAACGGCCTCTGAGCTGCACTTTCATCTGTCGGGCTGACAGGATTTGAACCTGCGACCCCTTGACCCCCAGTCAAGTGCGCTACCAAGCTGCGCTACAGCCCGAGCTCCGAGCGCCTCGCGGCCCTCGAACGCTGCCCCGGAAGGTTACCGCACGGCCTCCCGGGGCCTGGCCGGGGCCTACTTCTTCAGGTCCCGGGCCTTGGACTCCCGCACCTTGACCGACACGTCGATCGGGGTGCCGTGGAAGCCGAACTGCTCGCGCAGCCGGCGCTCCAGGAACCGCCGGTAGCCGGCCTCGAGGAACCCGGTGGAGAAGACCACGAACCGCGGCGGCCGGATGTCCGCCTGGGTCACGTACTTGATCTTCGGGGCGCGGCCGCCGCGGGCCGGCGGCGGCGTCTCCTGCACCAACGCCCGGATGAACGTGTTCAGCTCCGCCGTCGGCACCCGGGTCTCCCAGCCGGCCAGCGCCTCCTTGAGGTGCCCGGCCAGCTTGTTCACCCCGCGGCCGGTCAGCGCCGAGATGTTGACCCGGCTGGCCCACTTGACCCGGGCCAGGTCGCGGTCGATCTCCTTCTCCAGCTGGGCGTGCCGGTCCTCGTCGAGGGTGTCCCACTTGTTGAACGCGATCACCAGCGAGCGGCCGGCCTCGATCACCTGGGTGATCACCCGCTGGTCCTGCTCGCTGATCACCTCGTCGGCGGCGAGCAGCACGACGGCCACCTCGGCGGCCTCGATCGCCGCCTCGGTGCGCAGGCTGGCGTAGTACTCGGTGCCGCTGGCGGTGTTCACCCGGCGGCGCAGGCCGGCGGTGTCGACGAACCGCCACTCCTCCCCGCCGATCGTCACGATCGAGTCGACCGGGTCCACGGTGGTGCCCGCGACCGAGTCGACGACCGAGCGCTCCTCCTTGCTCAGCCGGTTGATCAGGCTGGACTTGCCCACGTTCGGCCGGCCGACCAGCGCGACCCGGCGCGGGCCCCCCTGGTCCTCGGTCTCCCGCGGCGCCTCCGGCATCGCGTCGAGCACCAGGTCGAGCAGGTCACCGCTCCCCCGGCCGTGCAGCGCGCTGACCGGGAACGGCTCGCCCAGCCCCAGCGACCACAGCTCCGCGGCGCCGGCCTCGCTGCGCTCGTCGTCGACCTTGTTGGCCACCAGGATCACCGGCCGGTCGCTGCGCCGGAGCACCCGCGCGGCGGCCAGGTCGGTCTCGGTCGCCCCGACGGAGGCGTCGACGACCAGCACGATCACGTCCGCGGTCTTCATCGCGTACTCGGCCTGCCGGGCGATCGCCGCGGCCATGCCGGTCGCCTTCGGCTCCCAGCCGCCGGTGTCGACGACGGTGAAGTTCTTGCCGTTCCACAGCGCCTGGTACGGGATGCGGTCCCGGGTGACCCCGGGGACGTCCTGCACGACGGCGGCGCGACGGCCGATGAACCGGTTGACCAGGGTCGACTTGCCGACGTTCGGCCGGCCGACGACCGCCACCACGGGCAGCGGCCCGGTCGGCTCGTCGAGGTCGGGGGGCAGGTCGATGTCGCTCATGCGGGCTCTCCTACAGCTGTGCGGGCCAGGTCGAGCACGCGCTCGACGACGGCCTCGCGGTCCAGCCCGGTGCTGTCGACGACCACGGCGTCGGCAGCAGGGCGCAGCGGGCTGTCGGCCCGGCTGCTGTCGTACTCGTCCCGGCGGCGCAGGTCGGCGGCGATCTGCGCGATCCGGGCGGGGTCGGTGACCCCGAGCTGCCCGGCGCGGCGGTCGGCGCGCGCCTCAGGGGCGGCAGTCAGGTAGATCTTGAGGGTGGCGTCGGGCAGCACGACCGTGCCGATGTCCCGGCCCTCGACGACGACGGCGTCGGCGGCGGCGACCAGCGCGCGCTGCCGGTCGACCAGCAGCCGGCGCACGGCCGGGACGGCGCTCACCGGCGACACCGCGCGGGTGACCTCGGTGCCGCGGATCCGCTCGGCCACGTCCACGCCGTCCACGGTGACCGTCTCCGCGTCGGCCGTCGTCCCGACCTGGATGTCGGCGGCGCTGACCGCGCGGCTGATGCCCTCGGGGTCGTCGAGGTCGACCCCGGCGTCCAGCACGGCGACGGTCGCGGCGCGGTACATCGCGCCGGTGTCCAGGTAGGCCGCACCCAGCCGGGTGGCTACCGCTCGGGCCACGCTGGACTTGCCCGTCCCCGACGGCCCGTCCAGCGTCACCTGCCCCACGAACTCGCTCACTGTGCGATGTCCCGACGCAGGGCCACGGCACCGCGCAGGTACACGTGCTGCACCTCGGCGCGCGCCCGCGGGGTGTCCACGTGCGCCATCAGCCGCAGCACCCGCGGCAGCGCGTGCGGCACCGCGATCTCGGTGGCGCACATCAGCGGGACGTCGCCCAGCCCGAGCTCGCGCGCGGCCAGGGCCGGGAACTCCGACACCAGGTCGGGGGTGGCGGTGAACAGGATGCTGATCAGGTCCGCCGGGTCGAGCTCGTTGCGCTCCAGGACGGTGCTGACGAGCTCGCGCGTGGCGTCCAGCACCTCGTCGCGGTCGTCGGCGGCCACCTGTGTCGCTCCCCGGATGGCACGGACGGCCACAGCCACTCTCCTCGATCGACGCGGTGCACGGGTCGCCGCGCACCTCGGTCGAGTCTACGGAGCCCGCGCCACCCGCTCCGCCGAGCGCCGGGAGCCCTCCGCTCAGCCGATGGGCGCGATGCCCCAGCTGCCGGTCGTGGACTCCCCCGGCTCGAGCCGCAGCACCCGCTCGCCGGTCGCGAAGGCGTTCGGCGGGCAGGTCATCGGCTCCACCGCGAGCCCGCGCCGGCGGCGCGGCTCGGGCAGCACGTCGCCGGTGAACAGCTGCAGGTGGCCGTACGCGCCGTCCATCCAGACCGCCGCGCCCCGGCCGTCGGGGCCGGTCAGCCGCACCCAGGCCCGGCCGGCGTCGTCCCGGTCGAGGTCGGTGAAGCAGTGGTCGACGACCAGGTCACCGACCGGCCGGCCGGCGCGCAGGTCGTACCCCGTGCCCGCGACCGGCTCGGCCCCGGTGGGCAGCGCCCGCTCGTCTGTCAGCAGGCGGGTCGCCCCGGGTGCGACCAGCGTGCAGTCGTCGACCAGCAGCCCCGCACCGGCGGCCAGGTAGGGGTGGTGGCCCTCCCCGTAGGGCACCGCCACCTCACCGGCGTTGGTCGCGGTGGTGGTGACCTGCAACCCCGCCGGGCCGAGCGCGTACGCCACCTGCAGCAGCAGCGTCCACGGGTAGCCCGGCTGCGGGTGCAGCAGCAGCTCCAGCGCGACGGTGTCGCTGGTCCGGCCGGTCACCCGCCAGGGCAGGTACCGGACCAGGCCGTGAATGGCGTTGTGCGTCTCCGGCTCCGACAGCGGGGTCTCGTGCTCCTCGCCGTCCCAGCGGTAGCGGCCGTCGCGCAACCGGTTCGGCCACGGCGCCAGCACGTGCCCGCGGGCGCCGGCCGCCATCTCCCGCTCGCCGTAGCCGTCGAGCAGGTCCCGGCGGTCGGCCCGGTAGGTGCGCAGGCCGCCGCCGACCTCGACGACGACGGCCTCCGCGCCGGCGGAGCGCAGCGCGAACTGCTCGCCGGTGGGCAGCACCGTCACCCGAGCCGCTCCCCCGAGCTGACGTCGAACAGGTGCACGTGCCCGCGGCGCGGCGTCACGTGCACGACCTCGCCCTTGCCCGGCGGACGGCGGCCGTCGACCCGGGCGATGATCTGGTGCTCGCCGTCGCCGAGCCGGGTCCGGCCGTAGACGTAGGCGTCCGCGCCGAGCTCCTCGACGACGTCCACCTCGATCGGCAGGCCGCTGGCCGACACGTCCAGGTCCTCCGGCCGCACGCCGATCGTCACCTGGCTGTCGGCGGCCCGGCCGAGCACCTCGCGGGACACCGGGTACACGTCGCCGCCGAACAGCACGCCGCCGTCGACCTGGTCGAGGGTGAACAGGTTCATCGCCGGGGAGCCGATGAAGCCGGCGACGAAGACGTTGGCGGGCCGGTCGTAGAGCTCGCGCGGCTTGCCCACCTGCATGAGCAGCCCGTCCTTGAGCACGGCCACCCGGTCGCCCATGGTCATCGCCTCGACCTGGTCGTGGGTGACGTAGACGGTGGTGACCTGCAGCCGGCGCTGCAGCTGGGCGATCTGGGTGCGGGTCTGCACCCGCAGCTTGGCGTCCAGGTTCGACAGCGGCTCGTCCATCAGGAACACCTGCGGGCTGCGCACGATCGCCCGGCCCATGGCGACCCGCTGCCGCTGCCCACCGGACAGCGCCTTGGGCTTGCGGTCCAGGTAGGGCTCGAGGTCGAGCAGCTTGGCCGCCTCCTGCACCCGGGTGCCGATCTCGGCCTTGCCGACGCCGGCCATCTTGAGCGCGAAGCCCATGTTGTCCGCGACCGTCATGTGCGGGTACAGCGCGTAGTTCTGGAACACCATCGCGATGTCCCGCTGCTTGGCCGGGACGTCGGTGACGTCGCGCTCGCCGATCCGGATCGCGCCGTCGTCGACGTCCTCCAGCCCGGCCAGCATCCGCAGCGAGGTCGACTTGCCGCAGCCGGACGGGCCGACCAGGACCAGGAACTCGCCGTCCTCGATGCGCAGGTCCAGCGCGTCGACCGCGGGGCGGTCGGCGCCGGGGTAGCGGCGGGTCGCGGCGTCGTAGGTGACAGAGGCCATGGGGGCTCCTTCTCGTGCCTCCTCCCCGCGGCAGTGCGGGCAGGTCGTGCAGGGGTGGGTCAGGTCCGGTCGGCGGTGAGGTCGCGGACCTCGGCGTACCGCTCACGGACGTGCGGGACCGGGTCGGCCTCGTAGGTCTCGGTGCTCGTGGCCGGCCAGACTGGCGGGGTCTCCCCACCGGCCAGCACCCAGGCGGCCTGCCGGGCGGCGCCGTCGGCGACGTACTCCCCCGGCGGCGGCACGAGCACCGGCACCCCCAGGACGGCGGGCGCGACCCGGCGGACAGCCTCGGACCGGGCGCCGCCGCCGACCAGGAACACCCGGCGGACCGGGTTGCCCAGCGCGGCGATCGCCTCCAGCCCGTCGGCCAGCCCGCACAGCAGCCCCTCGACCGCCGCGCGCGCCAGGTACGCGGGCTCGGCGGTGCTGAGCGTCAGGCCGTGCACCGCGCCGGTGGAGCGCGGCCGGTCCGGGGTCCGCTCGCCCTCCAGGTAGGGCACCAGCACCAGCCCGCCGGACCCGGCCGGCGCGGACAGGGCCAGCCGGGACAGCTCGTCGTGGTCGACGCCGAGCAGCCGGGCGGTCGCGTCCAGCACCCGGGCCGCGTTGAGCGTGACCGCCAGCGGCAGGAAGTTGCCGGTGGCGTCGGCGAACCCGGCGACCGTGCCGGACGGGTCGGCGCTGGGGGTGGTCGAGACGGTGGAGACGACGCCCGAGGTGCCGATCGAGACGACGACGTCACCGGGCTCGGCGTTGATGCCCAGCGCGGCCGCGGCGTTGTCCCCGGTGCCCGGGCCGAGCACCGCACCCCCGCCGGCCACCACGCCGGCCTGCTCGGCCGGGCCGAGCACCCGGGGCAGCACCGGCGTGCTGCCGAAGGCGCGCTCCAGCAGGTCGGGCCGGTACTCCCCGGTCATCGGCGACCAGTAGCCGGTGCCGCTCGCGTCGCCGCGGTCGGTGACCAGCGCGTCGAGGCCCGGGGTCCCGGCCAGCTGCCAGGTCAGCCAGTCGTGCGGCAGGCACACCGCCGCCGTCCGGGCCGCGTTGGCCGGCTCGTGCTCGGCCAGCCAGCGCAGCTTGGTCACCGTGAACGAGGCGACCGGCACCAGGCCGACCGCGTCGGCCCAGGCCTGCCCGCCACCCAGCTCCGCGGTCAGGTCGGTCGCGGCCTGCGCCGACCGGGTGTCGTTCCACAGCAGCGCCGGCCGCACCACCGCGCCATCGACGTCCAGGCAGACCATCCCGTGCTGCTGCCCGCCGACAGCGACCGCCGCGACGTCGGCGAGGCCACCGGCCTCGCCGAGCGCCGTCTGCAGTGCTGCCGCCCAGGCGGCGGGGTCGACCTCCGTGCCGTCCGGGTGCGACGCCCGGCCCTCGCGGACCAGGGCGCCGGTCCCGGCGTCCCGGACGACGACCTTGCACGACTGGGTCGACGAGTCGACCCCCGCCACCAGGGTCATGTCAGCGCGCGCCGAGCAGGTGCTCGATCATCAGCTGGTCGATCCGGGTGACGCCGGCACCGCGCTGGGCCACCGTCTCGGCGTCGAAGTCCTCCAGCGCCGAGCGGTCGGCCAGCAGCTCCTCGTAGCCGCCCTCGCCCACGGTGGGCGTGCGCAGGTCCGGGACCTTGGCGGCGGCCAGCGCCTCCTGCACCTCGGGGTCGGCGCGGAAGGCCGCAGCCCGCTCCTTGAGCAGCAGGTAGGTGCGCATGTTCGCGGCGGCCGAGCGCCACACGCCGTCCATGTCCTCGGTGCGCAGCGGCTTGTAGTCGAAGTGCCGCGGGCCGTCGTAGGTCGGGCCTCCTGTGAGGCTGCCGTTCTCCAGCAGGTCGACGGTGGAGAAGGCCTGCAGCAGGTCGCCGTGGCCGAACACCAGGTCCTGGTCGAACTTCGGCCCGTGCTGGCCGTTGAGGTCGATGTGGAAGAGCTTGCCCAGCCAGATCGCCTCGGCGATGCCGTGGGTGTAGTTCAGGTTCGCCATCTGCTCGTGGCCGACCTCGGGGTTGATCCCGACGAGGTCCTTGTGCTGCAGCCGGGAGATGAAGGCGATCGCGTGCCCGATGGTGGGCAGGAAGATGTCGCCGCGCGGCTCGTTGGGCTTGGGCTCCAGGGCGAAGCGCAGGCCGTAGCCGCGGTCCTCCGAGTACTGCGCCAGGGTGTCGATCGCCTCGGCGTAGCGGTCCAGCGAGGCGAGGAGGTCCTTGGCCACGTCGACCTCGGCGCCCTCGCGGCCGCCCCACAGCACGTAGGTCTTCGCGCCCAGCTCGGCCGCCAGGTCCATGTTGCGCATGACCTTGCGCATCGCGAAGCGGCGCACCTCGCGGTCGTTGGCGGTCAGCCCGCCCTCCTTGAACACCGGGTGGGTGAACAGGTTCGTCGTCACCATCGGCACGACCAGGCCGGTCTCGTCCAGCGCTGCGCGGAAGCGCTTGATCCGCTCGTCGCGGGCGGTGGTGTCGCTGCCGAAGGGGATGACGTCGTCGTCGTGGAAGGTGACCCCGTAGGCGCCCATCTCGGCGAGCTTGTGGATGGACTCGACCACGTCGACCTCGGGACGGGTGGCGTCACCGAACGGGTCGCGGGCCTGCCAGCCCACGGTCCACAGGCCGAAGCTGAACTTGTCCTCGGGGGTCGGCTGCAGGGTGCTCATCGGTGAGTTCCTCTCGCGGGGTGCGGGGAGTGGGGAGCGGGAACGCGTCGCCCACCCGGACGATCTTTTGTTCTGTCTCGAAACATAAGGCAGGGAGCGGCTAACCTCAAGCGGTGACACAGCGACTGGCCGGGGCGCCGAGCAGTGCCCGGCAGTCGACCGTCCGGACGACGAACCTGGGTCTGGTGCTGCGCACGGTCTGCGCCGCCGACGGGCCGCTGTCGCGCGCCGACGTCGCCGCCGTCACCGGGGTGACCCGGGCGACCGCGGCCCGGCTGGTCGACGAGCTGGTGGCCGCCGGGCTGCTGGACGAGGTGGAGCGTGAGCTGCTCCCCCGCCGTGGCCGGCCGGCCACGCCGCTGGTCCCCGGCGCCCGCTTCGCCGCGCTGGGGCTGCAGGCCGACGCCGGGCTGCTCGCCGCCCGGGTGGTCGACCTCCGCGGCCGGGTGGTCGCCGAGCGGGTCGAGCCCGGCGACCTGCGCGGCAGCGACCCCGCGGTCGCGCTCGAAGCGCTGGGCGCGCTGGCCACCGACGTCCTCGCCGGGCTGCCGGCCGACGCCTGCCTGGTCGGGGCCGGGCTGGCACTGCCCGGCGTGGTGGACGCCGACGCCGGCGTGCTGCTGCGCGCGCCGAACCTCGGCTGGTCCGACCTGCGCCCGGGGCCGCTGCTGGCGCCGTTCGTGCCGGCCGGCCTGGACGTCGTCCCCGGCAACGAGGCCGACCTGGCAGCCCGCACCGTCGCCGAGGAGGCACCGGGCCGGGCCGGGCCGCACCGCGACTTCGTCTACCTGTCGGGTCAGATCGGCATCGGCGGTGCCGTCGTCCTCGGCGGCCGGGTGACCGGCAGCTCCGGCTGGGCCGGCGAGGTGGGCCACGTGTGCGTCGACCCCGACGGCCCGGCCTGCAGCTGCGGCTCCACCGGCTGCCTGGAGCTCTACGCCGGCCGGCACGCGCTGCTCCGCGCCGCCGGGCTGCCGCTGGACGCCCCGCCCGGCGACCTGGTCCGGCTGGCCGCCGAGGGCGACCCGGCGGCGGTCGCCGCGCTGGACGCCGGCGCGTGGGCCCTCGGCGTGGCCCTGGCCGGCGTGGTCAACGTGGTGGGCATCCCGACCGTCGTCCTGGGCGGGCACCTGGCGGAGCTCGCCGACCTGCTCCGCCCGGCGCTCGAGGAGCACCTGGCCCGCCGGGTCCTGTCCGCCCGGTGGCGCCGACCGCGGGTGGTCAGCGTCCCGGGCCCGCCGGCGGCCGGCGCGAGCGGCGCCGCCCTGCAGGCGCTGGACGACGTCCTCACCGATCCGGCCCGCCAGCTGGGCTGACCCGGCCGTCACTTCCCGAAGCCGGCGGTGAGGCCGCTGAGCAGGTACCGGCGGCCGAACAGGTAGACGAAGAAGATCGGCAGCAGCGACAGGGTGACCGCGGCCAACAGCCCCGGCACGTTGGTGCCGAACTGGCTCTGGAAGGTCGTCAACCCGACCGTCAGCGTGCGCTGGTCCGACGACTGGGTGAGCACCAGCGGGAACAGGAAGCCGTTCCAGGCGCCCATCGCGGTGAACACCGCGACCGTGGTGATCGCCGGGCGGGCCAGCGGCAGCACCAGGTGGCGCAGCGTGCCGAACGCCCCGGCCCCGTCGAGGGTCTGCGCCTCGTACAGCTCGTTCGGGATGTCCCGCAGGCTGTTGGTCATCACCAGCAGCGACACCGGCAGCGCGAAGGCCGCGGTCGGCAGGATGATCGCCAGCAGGGTGTCGTACAGGTGCAGCTGGTTGATCAGCAGGTACACCGGGATGATCGTCGCCTGCGCGGGCACCGCCAGGCCGATGAGCATGACCGAGAAGCCCCGCTGCACCACCGGCCCGGCGTTGCGGGCCACGGCGTAGGCCGCCGGCACCGTCAGCGCGACCACGATGGCGACGGTGCCCAGCGTGACCACGATGTTGTTGACGAAGTACCGGCCGAACCCACCGGTGAAGACCGACTCGTAGTTCTCCAGCGTCGGGTTGCCCGGCGGCTTCAGCGGGTTGTCGGTCAGGTAGTCCTGCCGGGTCCGGAAGCTGCCGTTGACCATGTAGTAGAGCGGCACCAGGACCAGCAGCAGCCAGATGACCGACAGCACGCCGGCCAGCCAGTTCGGGCGCTCCCGGCCGACGCGGCGGCGCCGGGCCGGCGCGGTGGTGACCGGGCCGGCGGGCTCGGTGGAGGCCGGCACCCGCGCCATCGGGGTGCCGGACTGGGTGAGGCTCACAGGCCCTCCTGCTGGCTGGTCATGGCCCGGAAACCGGTGAGCCGGGTGACGGCGAGCGAGAGCGCCGCGCCCAGCACCAGCAGCAGGACCGCGATCGTGCTGGCGTAGCCGAACTCGAAACCGCTGAAGCCGACCTGGTACATGTACAGCGGCGCGATGCGGGTGGCCGTGCCGGGCCCGCCGTTGGTCAGGATGAGGATCGTGTCGAAGGTGGTCACCGAGCCGACCAGCATGAGCACGGTCGAGGTGATCACCGTGTAACGCAGCAGCGGCAGGGTGATCCGGAAGAACTGCTTGTACCGGCCGGCGCCGTCAATGGTCGCCGCCTCGTAGATCGACACCGGGATCCCCCGGGCCGCCGATTGGTACAGCAGCGTGTGGAACGGCACGAACTGCCAGGTCAGCACCCAGGCCACCGTGTAGACCACGATCGAGGGGTCACCGAGGAAGTTGAACCGGTCCAGCAGCGGCAGCTGCTGGGTCAGCCCGAAGTTCGGGTCGAGCACCGAGTTCCACAGCAGCGCGATCGCCGCGGTGGAGAGCAGCACCGGCAGGAAGAAGATCGAGCTCAGGACGGCGCGGTTGCGCTGCCGGCCGGCCGCCCAGACCCCGATCACCAGTGCGATCGGGGTCTGGACGACCCAGCCGAGGACCATGAACACCAGCGTCAGCCCCAGCGAGTGCCGCACCTCGGGGTCGGAGAACAGGCGTGACCAGTTCCCTGCCCCGGACGGCGACGGGAACCCGAAGCCGTCCCAGTCGGTGAAGCTGAGGTAGACGACCAGCACCATCGGCAGGACGGCGAAGACCCCGAAGAAGGTCAGCGCCGGTGCCAGGTACCAGCCGGAGGGACGTTCGCGCCCCTTGGCAGCCATGTCAGGTCCTCTGTGTCGTGGTGCGGGTCGCTCAGCCGGCCAGGGCGGAGACGAAGCCCTCCGGCGTCTGGTCGCCCAGGAAGAAGTTCTGCAGCTCGGTGAGCATCTTGGTCGCCACGTCGGCCTGCAGGTCCTGGTCCCAGGAGAGCTGGAAGTTCTGCGCGTTCGCCACCTGGTCGTAGATGGTGGTGGTGTAGTCGGCGTTGTCGCCGGCGGCCAGCTGGTCGCGGACCCCGGTGATCGGCATGACGTCGCCGGCCTTGACCAGGTCGGACACGTACGTCTCGTCGGTCAGCGCCGTCTTCACGTACTCCTCGGCGGCCTCCTTGGCGTCGGAGTCCTTGGTGATGGAGTAGAAGTTCGACACGTTGCCGACCAGGTTCGACGGGTCGCCCTTGCCGCCGGTGACCGCCGGGAAGGGGCCGTAGCCCAGGTTGCCGGCGTTGACGAAGTCCGGGCTCTGGCCGAGCTGGTTGGTGAACTCCCACGAGCCCATCAGGTGGAACCCGGCCTGGCCCTGGGCCAGGATCGTCGACGCGCCGCCGACGTCATAGCCGACCGAGGCGAAGTCGTCACCGAAGGCCCCGGCGTCGATGAGCTCCTTGAGCATGGTCATCGCCTCGAGGACCTCCGGCTGCGCCCAGCCGCCGTTCTTGCCGTCCCGGATGTTCTGGAAGACCTCCGGGCCGCCGACGCGGTCGAGCAGGTACTCCGCCCACATCAGCTCGGTCCACGACTGCGAACCGGCCAGCGCGATCGGGGTGATGCCCTTGGCCTTCAGCGCGGCGACGTCGGCGAGCAGGTCGTCCCAGGTCGCCGGGGAGCCGTCGATGCCGGCCGAGGCCAGCACCTCCTTGTTGTTGAACAGCAGCACCGGCTGGACACCGCGCATCGGCAGGCCGTACTGCTTGCCGTCGATCTCGGCGCCGGCGAGCACGCTGGGCAGGAAGGCGTCCCGCAGCTCGGGGTTCTCGTCGAGCATCGGGGTGAGGTCCTCGATCTTGCCCGCGTCGACGTACTCCTTGAGGTTGCCGCCACCCCAGTTGAAGAACACGTCGGGGGCGTTGGCCGAGTTGATCGCGGTGCGCAGCCGCTGCTTGTACGGGTCGTTGCCGAAGGTCTGCAGCTCGGCCTCGCCGACCTCCGAGGACTCGTTGAAGCGGTCGATCGAGGCCTGCTCGATCGGGTTCAGGGTGGTGTCCTGGAGGGCCCAGATCTGCGCGGCGTCACCGCCGCCGCCACCGCCTCCGCTGGGGCCGGAGGAGCCGCAGGCGGCCAGCGAACCGGCCAGGACGAGGGTCGTGGCCGAGACGGCCACACGAGACAAGCGTCGGGGGGACATCCCACCGCCACCTTCCTGTTTCGTCGTTGAAAACCGAAAGTTTCGAGCAGTTGCGAGAACGTAAGCCACGTCACCAGCGGGTGTCAACGGCGGCGGCACGACGCGCCGCAGCATCACTTTTCTGTGTCCTGACGCCCAACGTCGTCGCCGACCGTGGTGGCGGATGGACTACCGGATCTTCGAAAGTTTCGATACGGTCCTCCCACGCCGACAGTGACGCCGGCCTGACGACCCTCCCCGGGTGCGGCAGGCTCGACCCGCAGCAGCCGGCACCCATCGAGGAGCGGAGGGCCGTCGCAGTGCCACCCCACGAGCTGGGCCGACCGACGCTGGCGAGCATCGCCGCCGCCGCGGGCGTCTCGCTGCCCACCGTGTCCAAGGTGGTCAACGGCAAGCTGGACGTCGCCCCGTCCACCCGCGCGCACGTGCTGCAGCTGCTGGAGGAGCACAACTACGTCCCGGTCACCCGCAAGGCGCCGACCGACGTCCTGGTCGACGTCGTCTTCACCGCGCTGGACAGCCCGTGGGCGGTGGAGATCCTGCGCGGGGTGACCGAGAGCGGCCTGGAGGTCGTGGTCTCCAACCAGTCGCGCTCCTCGGACAAGGACTGGGTCCAGTCGCTCATCGCCGGCGGACGCCGCGGCGCCCTGGTGGTCACCTCCCGGCTGACCGCGGTCGACCAGCGCCGGCTGGGCCGCTCGAAGCTGCCGGTCGTCGTCATCGACCCGGTCGACATGCCCGGGCAGGACGTGCCGAGCGTCGGGGCGACCAACTGGGCCGGCGGGCTCGCCGCCACCGAGCACCTGGTCGAGCTGGGCCACCGGCGGATCGCGGTGATCGGCGGCCCGCAGGACTACCTGTGCAGCCGCGCCCGGATCGACGGCTACCGGGCCGCGCTCGAGCGCGCCGGCATCGCCGTCGACCCCGCCCTGGTCCGGCACGGCACCTTCCACCACGAGGGCGGCTACGACCAGGCCCGCGCCCTGCTCGAGCTGCCCGACCCGCCGACCGCCGTCTTCGCCGGCAGCGACGAGCAGGCCTTCGGCGTCATGGAGGCCGCCCGGCAGGCCGGCCTGTCGGTGCCGCACGACCTGAGCGTCGTCGGCTTCGACGACCTGCCGATGGCCCGCTGGTCCTCCCCGCCGCTGACCACGGTGCGCCAGCCGCTGGCCGACATGGGCCGGATGGCCGGCCGGATGCTGCACGAGCTGATCACCGGCGGCGAGCTGGCCAGCCAGCGCGTCGAGCTGGCCACCCACCTCGTCCCGCGCGCCTCGACCGCGCCCCCGCGCCGCTGACCGACCTGCTGCTCCTTCCCCCGCCGTCCCACCGGCGCTGATCCACCGCGCCGCCCCGGCGCCCCGACGACTCCCAGGAGCCCTCCCCGTGACCGAAGCCCAGTCCCCGCCTGCCCTCGACCCGGCCGCCGCCGCCGTCTGGCGCGACCCGGCGCGTCCGGTGGCCGAGCGGGTGCGCGCCCTGATGGACGTCATGACGCTGGAGGAGAAGGTCGCCCAGCTCTACGGCGTCTGGACGGCGATCTCCGACGGCGAGGAGGTCGCCCCCAACCAGCACGAGTTCGCTGAGCCGCTGCCGCCGTGGGAGGAGCTGACCCGGCCCGGGCTCGGGCAGCTGACCCGGGTGTTCGGCACCGGGCCGGTGGAGCCGGCGATCGGGGCGAAGGTGCTGGCCCAGACCCAGCGCGGCATCGTGGAGAACTCGCGGCTGGGCATCCCGGCGATCGCCCACGAGGAGTGCCTCACCGGCTTCACCGCCTGGGGCGCGACGGTGTTCCCGACGCCGCTGGCCTGGGGCGCCTCGTTCGACCCGGCGACCGTGCGGGCGATGGCCACCGGGATCGGTGAGGTGATGCGCTCGGTCGGCGTCCACCAGGGGCTCTCCCCCGTGCTCGACGTCAGCTTCGACCACCGCTGGGGCCGCACCGAGGAGACCATCGGCGAGGACCCGTACCTGGTCGCCGCGCTCGGCTCGGCCTACACCCGCGGGCTGGAGGACGCCGGCATCGTCGCGACGCTCAAGCACTTCGCCGGCTACTCCGGCTCCGGCGCCGGCCGCAACCACGCACCGGTCCGGCTGGGCCCGCGCGAGTTCGCCGACGTCGTGCTGCCGCCGTTCGAGACCGCACTGCGCGAGGGCGGTGCCCGGTCGGTGATGAACAGCTACGCCGCGGTCGACGGGGTGCCCGCCGGGGCGGACCCCGCGCTGCTGACCGACCTGCTGCGCGGCCGGCTGGGCTTCGACGGCGTCGTGGTCGCCGACTACTTCGCCGTCTCGTTCCTGGAGACGACGCAGGGCGTGGCCGGCTCCCCCGCCGAGGCCGCAGTGGCCGCGCTGACCGCGGGCATCGACGTCGAGCTGCCGACCGTGCGCTGCTACGGCGAGCCGCTGCTGGAGCTGCTGCGCACCGGCGAGGCCTCGGTGGAGCTGGTGGACCGGGCGCTGGAGCGGGTGCTGCGGCAGAAGGTCGAGCTGGGCCTGCTCGACCCCGGCTGGGACGCCGAGCCCGCGGCGTTGCGGTCCGCGGACGAGCTGGACCTCGACCCGCCGGCGATGCGCGAGCTGGCCCGGACCCTCGCCGAGCGGTCGGTCGTGCTGCTCGACGACCGCGCCGGGGTGCTGCCGCTGCAGGAGCCGGCGTCGATCGCCGTCGTCGGCCCGTGCGCGGACGACGTGCTGGCGCTGATGGGCTGCTACGCCTTCCCGAACCACGTCGGCGTGCAGCACCCCGGCATGCCGCTGGGCATCGAGCTGCCGACCCTGCTGGACCGGGTGCGGGCCGAGTTCCCGGCCGCGCAGGTCGGCTACGCGCTCGGCTGCCCGGTGCAGGAGCCGGACACCAGCCACATCGCCGCGGCCGTGTCCGCCGCCGCGGACGCCGACGTCGTGCTGGCCGTGCTCGGCGACCGGGCGGGCCTGTTCGGCCGCGGCACCTCGGGCGAGGGCTGCGACGCCGACGACCTGCGGTTGCCCGGCGCCCAGGCGGAGCTGCTGGACGAGCTGCTCGAGACCGGCAAGCCGGTGGTGGTCGTGCTGCTCACCGGGCGCCCCTACGCGTTGGGCGACGTGGTGGACCGCGCTGCGGCGATCGTGCAGGCCTTCTTCCCGGGCGAGGAGGGTGCAGGCGCGGTCGCCGGCGTGCTCAGCGGCCGGGTGAACCCCTCCGGCCGGCTGCCGGTGCAGGTCGCCCGGACGCCGGGCGGCTCCCCCGCCACGTACCTGAGCCCGACGCTGGGCCGGAAGAGCGGGATCAGCGCGGCCGACCCGACGCCGTGCTTCCCGTTCGGGCACGGGCTGTCCTACACGTCGTTCGAGTGGTCCGACCTCGAGGTGTCCGGCGACGGCGAGTGGGCCTCCGACGGGGCGGTCACCGTCTCGTGCACGGTGCGCAACACCGGGGCGCGCGAGGGTGCCGACGTCGTCCAGCTGTACCTGCACGACCCGGTGGCCAGCGTGGTGCGGCCGGTGCGCCAGCTCGTGGGGTTCGCCCGGGTGCCGCTGGCGGCCGGCGCCGCGGCGCGGGTGACGTTCACCGTGCACGCCGACCGCACCTCGTTCACCGGCCGCGACCTGCAGCGCGTGGTCGAGTGCGGGGACGTCGTCCTGCAGCTGGGGGCCTCGAGCGAGGACCTGCGGCTGGAGGCGCCGCTGCGGCTGACCGGCGGCGACCGGGTCGTCGGCGCGGACCGGGTGCTGACGACGCCGGTGGAGGTCACCCCGCTCTGAGCTGGCCGAGCTCTGCAGGTTTCGGCGCCGAACCTTGATGCGGTTTCGGCGCCGAGACCTGGAGTGGGTCCCCGCTACAGGCCGACGAGCTCGTGCAGGGCGCCGACCTCCGAGCGGGTGAGCTTGCGGATCGTCCCGGTGCGCATCCGGGCCAGCTCGATCGGACCGACCGCGGTGCGGGTGAGCCGGTTGACCGGCAGCCCGACCTCGGCGAGCAGCCGCCGGACGATGTGCTTGCGGCCCTCGTGCAGGACGATCTCCACCACGGACTGGCCGGCGTGGGTGTCCATCAGGTCGAAGGAGTCGACGGCGACCGGGCCGTCCTCCAGCTCGATGCCGTTGCGCAGCCGGCGCCCGAGGTCCCGCGGCACCGAGCCGCTGACCTGCGCGAGGTAGGTCTTCTTGACCTCGTAGGAGGGGTGCGCCAGCCGGTGGGCGAGCTCGCCGTCGGTGGTGAGCAGCAGCAGGCCCTCGGTGTCCTGGTCCAGCCGGCCGACGTGCACCAGGCCGGCGGCGAGGTCGCCCATCATGTCGCCGACGGTGGGGCGGCCGCGGTCGTCGCTCATCGCGGTGATGACGCCGAACGGCTTGTTCATCGCGTAGGTGATCTTGTCGTTCTTGATGTCGATCCGGCGGCCGTCGATGGCGATGACCGCGGTTTCCGGGTCGACCCGCATGCCCTGGACGGTGACGACCTTGCCGTTCACGCTGATCCGGCCCTCGTCGATCATGTCCTCGCACACCCGGCGGGAGCCGACGCCGGCGCGGGCCAGCACCTTCTGCAGCCGCTCACCCGGGCGGTCGTCGTCGGGCTCGGCGGCCTGGGCGTCGCGGGGGTGCAGCGGTGCGAGTTCCATGTCCTCGGACCAGCCCTCGCCGCCCTCGGTGGTGGACTCGTCGTCAGGGGTGGTGTTCATCCCCGCCATTCTCCCACCTCCCCGCAGCGACGATCACCACGCTGCACCCCGCCTCCCACCGTGGCCCCCCTCCACCAGAAGCGTGCCTCTGGTCGACGCCCCCACCGCCAGGTGCGTGCTCTCTCGGCGGAGGACGGCGGGGTCCGCGGAGGTCAGGCGTCCGGGTGCTCGTCGAGGAGGGAACCGGCGTCCGGCATCAGCGGCGCCAGCTCGGGCAGCTCGTCCAGGCCGGTCAGCCCAAGCCGCTCCAGGAACAGCGGCGTCGTGACGTACAGCCCGCCGCCGGTGTCCGGGTCCGATCCGGCCTCCCGGATCAGCCCGCGCGAGGTCAGCGTGCGCACCACCGCGTCCACCCCCACCCCGCGGATCGCCGACACCCGCGCCCGGGTCACCGGCTGCCGGTACGCGATGACGGCCAGGGTCTCCAGCGCCGCCTGGGTGAGCCGGTTGCGCTGCCCCCCGAGCAGGTGCCGCTCGACGACCGGGGCGTGCTCCTCCCGGGTGTACAGCCGCCACCCCTCCCCCACCCGGCGGAGCACGATCCCGGCCCGCCGCTCGTCGTAGCCGGCGGCCAGCGCCGCCAGCTCGCGGCGCACCTGCGGCACCGGGCAGCGCAGTGCGTCGGCGAGGGTCACCTCGTCGACCGGCGCGTCCACCACGAACAGCAGCGCCTCCAGGCCGCCGCGGAGCACCGCCGGGTCCGCGTCGAGGCCGAGGGCGAGCTCCTCCTGCACCGGGGCGTCGTCCGGCGCAGCCTCCTCCACCGGGGCCTCCGGCTCGGGTACCACCTCCAGCTCCACCGGTGGGGCCGCCGGCGCCCGGCCGAACGACAGCGCCGGCGCCTCCTCGACCGTCGCCGCCTCCTCCGCGGCCGCGGGGTCGGCAGCAGCCGGCAGGTCCGCCGGGGCGCCCAGCCCGGCGGCCAGCTGGCGGGCGACGACGTCCCAGCCCTCCGCGGGCAGCGCCTCGTCGTCCTCCAGCCCGGCGGCCACCTCCGCGGCGATGGCATCCCAGGAGAACGGACGCGGCTGCTCCGGCTCGTCGCTCACTCGTACTCCTCCAGGTCGTCCGCGATGGCCGCCTCGATCTCCTCCGGCAGCCGGCCGCCGATCAGCTGCGGCCCGGTCCACCGCACGTGCAGCTCGCCCAGCGGCGTCACCTGGTCGAAGGTGACCAGCTGCTGCCGGTAGAGCTCCAGCAGCGCGAGGAACCGGGCGACCACCTCCAGGGTGTGCGCGCAGTCGCTGCTCAGCGAGCGGAAGGTCGCCGTCCCCGCCGTCGCGATCCGGCCGCGGACCAGCACCAGCTGCTCGGTGACGCTCACCGCCGGGGCGTGCAGGTGCGAGACGCTCACCGTCGGCGGCGGCTTCGGGGTCAGCGCCTCCATCGCCAGCGCGGCGAACTGCTCCGGCGTGACGCCGAGCAGCACCTCGGGCAGCAGCTGGGCGAAGCGCGGCTCCAGCGCCACGTCGCGGGGGAACCGGCGGGCGGCCTCCGCCTCCCGGCGGCGCAGGAACTCCGCGGCCCGCTTGTAGGCGCGGTACTGCAGCAGCCGGGCGAACAGCAGGTCGCGCGCCTCCAGGACGGCGAGGTCGTCCTCGTCCTCGACGTCGGCGGCGGGCAGCAGTCGGGCGGCCTTGAGGTCCAGCAGCGTGGAGGCGACGACGAGGAACTCGCTGGCCTGGTCCAGGTCCAGCTGGTCGCCGAGGGCGTGCAGGTGGGCGATGAACTCGTCGGTGACGGTGGACAGCGCGATCTCGGTGACGTCGAGCTTGTGCCGGCCGATCAGCTGCAGCAACAGGTCGAACGGGCCCTCGAAGTTGGCCAGCCGGACGGTGAACCGCCCGTTGCCGACCTCCTGGGGCTCCGCCGTCACGTCCGGTGCCCGCGGTGACGGCGCGGCCACTGCAGACCTCCGGAGGTGATGAGCAGCGGCTCGCTGACGTCACGGGTGGCGACGACCTCGTCGACGTGCACCAGCAGCAGGTCGAACCCGGCCGACTCGACGCTCTGGTCAGGCCCCAGGAGGTCGCGGCACTCCCCGCCGAGCCACGTCACCGCCGATGCCAGGTCCGGCTCGCTGACCACCAGTCGGACTGGCTCGTCCACGTCGTCGGACCGCTGGGTGAGGGTCACCGTCCGGTTCGCGCCGTACTCGACGTCCAGCGGCCGTCCGTCGAGGCGCAGCCGACGGATCAGCTCCTCGACGTACGGCAGGCCGGCCACGCCTCCAGCCTAGGTCGGGCGTGACGGGTTGATCATCGGCGAACGGCGGTGCGGCGCGCCGAGAGCCGCCACCGGATGCCGATGATCAACGGGAGAGGCGAGTCCTACTTGCGCAGGCGGCGGACCAGGACGGAGTCCTCGCCGTGCACCTCGAGGTCGGCCAGCACCACGGCGATCGCCTCACGGACGATGCGGCCACGGTCGGCGGCCACGCCGTGCTGACCGCGCAGCGCCAGCCGCGCCGTCTCCAGGGCCAGCAGCTCGTCGGCCGAGCAGTAGACGGTGATCTTCTCCTCGTGCTTGGCGCGCCCCCGGGAGCCGGTCGCCCGGGTCACCTGCTTGGGCGCTGCCGCGGGCAGCGTCGACCGGTGCGCGGCCAGCTCGTCGACGACGATCCGCGGCGCACCGCCGGCCACGTCGGGCACCAGGCTCAGCGGCGGGGTGGTGGCCTGCGGCTCGTCATCGTCCGCAGCGGCCCGGGACGCGCTGGAGCGCAGCGCGGGTGAGGACTGGGCGGCCGCGAGGGTCGACAGCTCGGTGACCGGCGCGGGCGAGGGCGCCGCGACGTCGGTCCGGCGGAACAGCTCGGCGGCACCCGGCAGCACGGGGCGGCGCGTCACGCGTCCACCTCGCTGACGCTCGGCATCCCCGCGACGCGGCGAGCTGTGCACATCGGTGAGCTCGCGAGCTCGCTCACAGTGCGATGACCTCCTTGGCGAGATCGCGGTACGCCGCAGCGCCCGACGACGTGGGGGCCCACTGGGTGATCGGCTGCCCGGCCACCGTGGTCTCCGGGAACCGCACCGTGCGGCTGATGACGGTCTGGAACACGGTGTCGCCGAAGGCCTCGACGACCCGGCTGAACACCTCGCGGCAGTGCACCGTCCGCGTGTCGTACATGGTGGCCAGGATCCCGTCGATCTCCAGCGACGGGTTCAGCCGCTCCTTGACCTTGTCGATCGTGTCCACGAGCAGCGCCACCCCGCGCAGCGAGAAGAACTCGCACTCCAGCGGGATGATCACGCCCTGCGCGGCGGTGAGCGCGTTGACCGTCAGCAGCCCGAGCGAGGGTTGGCAGTCGATGAGCACGTAGTCGTACTCGTCGCGGACCGAGGCGAGCACCCGCATCAGGGTCTGCTCGCGGGCGACCTCGCTGACCAGCTGCACCTCGGCGGCGGACAGGTCGATGTTGCTGGGCACCAGGTCCAGGCCGGCGATGTCGGTGGCCACCCGGACGTCGGCCAGCGTCGTCCGCGGCTCCATCAGGGCGTTGTAGATCGTCCGGTCCAGGTGCTGGGAGGGGATGCCGAGGCCCACCGACAGCGCACCCTGCGGGTCCAGGTCGACCAGCAGCACGCGGCGGCCCTGCTCGACCAGCGCGGCGCCCAGGTTGATGGTCGACGTGGTCTTCCCGACGCCGCCCTTCTGGTTGCACATGGCGATGATCCGGGCCGGACCGTGCTGCGTGATCGGCTTCGGGTCGGGCAGCTTGCGCTGCCGCGCCTTGGCGGGGTCGACCCGGCTCGTCGGGATGCCCATCTCGGCGTCGCCCGCCATGGCCCCTCCGCGCGGGAGCGCGACGGCGGACGCCGCCGCCTCGGCTCGTGTCGACATCGTCTGCGCCTCTTCCCTGGGTGCTGAGCGGACCGTGGACCGGGTGCGGTCCGCGGCAGGAGCGCGCACGACCGGCGGTGGGGAAGCCGCCGACCCGTTCTCCCACCTCTCTTCTCGGCAGGGTCCGCGGCGACCGTGACCGGAACGCGGAGGAAACTCGTGACCATGGAGCTGCTGGTCGTCCCCTACCACCTCGACGAGCGCCTCGACCCCTTCGACCTGGGCGTCCCCGCCGACCGCGAGGTGACCGCCGAGCTCCCGCCCGGCGACCCGTGGAGCCGGATGGCAGCGCTGTACGAGCAGGTCGCGGACGCCGTCGGCGGCGGCGGGGTCGTCGTCGCGTCCGGGGACTGCACCACCGGCCTCGGGGTGCTGGCCGGGCTGCAGCGGGCCGGGCGGGACCCGGCCGTCGTCTGGTTCGACGCGCACGCCGACTTCCACACCGCCGCCACCACCACCTCCGGCTACCTCGGCGGCATGCCGCTGGCCCTCGCCGTCGGCCGCGGCGACCTGGCCCTCCCGGCGGCGCTGGGCCTGCGGCCGGTCGCGGAGGACCGCGTGGTGCTGGTCGACGCGCGGGACACCGACCCCGGCGAGCACCAGCTGCTCAGCGGCTCGGCGGTCACCCGCACCACGGTGGCCGAGCTGACCGGCGTCGTCCCGGACGGCGACCTGTACGTGCACGTGGACGTCGACGTCAGCACCCCCGCCGAGGTCCCGGACCTGCTGTACCCGGCGGCCGGCGGGGTGCGGGTCGACGAGCTGCTCACCGCGGTCCGGGCGCTGGTCGCCACCGGCCGGGTCGTCGCGCTCGGCCTGGCCGCGACCTGGCACCACACCGCCGCGGCCCGCCCCGAGCACGCCGCGCTGGTCCGCGGGCTGCTGGCCGCCGCGCCCTGAGCTCAGCGCAACGCGCGGGGGTGGCTGGTCGCGTAGACCTCGCGCAGCCGCTCGACGGTGACCAGCGTGTAGACCTGGGTGGTGGTCACCGAGGCGTGGCCGAGCAGCTCCTGCACGACCCGGACGTCGGCACCGCCGTCGAGCAGGTGGGTGGCGAAGGAGTGCCGCAGCGTGTGCGGGGACAGCTCGGCGGGGATGCCGGCCCGCTCGGCGGCCTCCCGGAGGATCGTCCAGGCGCTCTGCCGGGACAGCGGCCCGCCGCGGGCGTTGAGGAACAGCGCTCCCCCGCGCACCCCGGCCCGGGCCTTGGTCGCCAGCGCCGGCCGGGCCCGCACCAGGTAGTCCTCGACGGCCCGGACGGCGTAGCTGCCGACCGGGACGACCCGCTCCTTGCCGCCCTTGCCGGCCAGCCGCACCGCCGCGGAGCCGAGGTCCAGGTCGTCGGCGGCGAGCCCGACCGCCTCGGAGATCCGGGCGCCGGTGCCGTACAGCAGCTCCAGCAGCGCCCGGTCCCGCAGCCCGCGGGGCCCCTCGACGGCCGCGGCGGCGGTCAGCAGCGCCTCGACCTGCTCGACCGGGATCGCCTTGGGCAGCCGGCGGGCCGGTGCCGGGGGCTTGACCTGGGCGGCGACGTCGTCGACGACCAGCCCGTCGAGCAGCGCGAACCGGTGCAGGCCGCGGACGGCGACCACCGCGCGGGCCGCCGAGGTCGCCGACAGCGGCGGGTGCTCGTCGTCCCCGGTGCGCAGCGCGACCAGGAACGCCGACACGTCGGACTCCCCCACCTCGCCCAGCCCCTCGACGCCGCCGGCGGTCAGGAACTCCGCGTACCGGCGCAGGTCGCGGCGGTAGGAGGCGATCGTGTTGCCGGCGAGACCGCGCTCGACGGTGAGGTGGTCCAGGTAGCCGGTGACCACCCGGTCGACGGCCGGGCCGGCGAGGGCGGTGGGGCGGGCCGGATCGAGCGCCGTCAGGACAGCACCTCCTGCCACGGCACCGCGGGCAGCCCGTGCGCCTCGGCGACGCCGGCGTGCACCAGCTGCCCGCGCGCGACGTTGGCGCCGCGGGCCAGCGCCGGGTCGGCTGCCAGCGCCGCCGCGGTACCGGAGTTGGCCAGCGCCAGCACGTAGGGCAGCGTGACGTTGGTCAGCGCGTAGGTCGAGGTGTGCGGCACCGCGCCGGGCATGTTCGCCACGCAGTAGAAGACCGACCCGTGGACGACGAACGTGGGGTCGTCGTGGGTGGTCGGCCGGCTGTCCTCGAAGCAGCCGCCCTGGTCGACGGCGATGTCCACGAGCACCGACCCGGGCTTCATCCGCGAGACCAGCTCGTTGCTCACCAGCGTCGGTGCCTTCGCGCCGGGCACCAGCACGGCGCCGATCACCAGGTCGGCGTCCAGCACCGCCCGCTCGACCTCGAGGGCGTTGGAGGCGACGGTCTGCAGGTGGCCGCGGTACAGCCGGTCGGCGCCGCGGAGCTTCTCCAGGTCGCGGTCCAGCACGGTGACCTGGGCCTGCATGCCCAGCGCGATCGTGGCCGCGTTCATCCCGGACACCCCGGCGCCCAGGACGACGACCTTCGCCGCGTGCACGCCGGACACCCCGCCCAGCAGCACCCCGCGCCCGCCGGAGGCCCGCTCCAGGGTGTGCGCACCGACCTGCGGCGCCATCCGCCCGGCGACCTCCGACATCGGGGCGAGCAGCGGCAGCGCACCGCCGTCGGTCTGCACCGTCTCGTAGGCGACCGCGGTCGTGCCGGAGGCGAGCAGCGCGTCGGTGCACGCGCGGGACGCGGCCAGGTGCAGGTAGGTGAACAGCGTCTGGTCGGCCCGCATCCGGCCGTACTCCTCGGCGACGGGCTCCTTGACCTTGAGCAGCAGGTCCGCCTCGCCCCACACGTCGTCGGCGGAGCCGAGGATCTTCGCCCCGGCCGCGGTGAAGTCCGCGTCCGGGATGGACGACCCGACCCCCGCGTCGTGCTCGACCAGCACGTCGTGCCCGGCGGCCACCAGCTCGGTCACCCCGGACGGGGTGAGCGCGACCCGGTACTCGCGGTTCTTGACCTCTCGAGCGACTCCGACCTTCATGTCCAGACCCCAGCTCCCGGTTCGGCGGGCGTCTCCGGGTTCTCCGGCGGCGCTCCTGTGGCAGGGCGGCCCGGTCAGGGCCGGCCTCGGCCGGAGTCTAGGCATGGCGGAGGTCACGTCGGTGCCCCTGCGGGCACCTCGGCCCGTCGCCGGCACTCAGCCGGGTGACGGCGTCCGCTCGACCGTGTACCGCACGCTCACCAGCTCCCCGTTGCGGGCGACCTCCTGCACGGCCAGCTCCACCCGGCGCGGCAGCAGCGGCGCACCGGCGCCGAGCGTCACCGGGGCGATCGAGACCACCACCTCGTCGAGCAGCCCGCGGTCGGCGAACTGGCCGGCGAGGTCCCCGCCGCCGACGATCCAGACGTCCCGGCCGGCCGCGGCGGCCACCATGTCGGCGTGCACCTGCGCCGGGTCCCCGGCGGTGAGCCGGAGGTCCGCGCCCGGCAGCAGTGGCAGGTCGCGGTGGGTGAACACCCACGCGGGCCGCTCCGGCGTCCACCCCGGCTCGTGCTCGCAGACCCACAGGTAGGTCGTCGCGCCCATCGCCAGGGCGCCCACGCCGGCGATGAAGCCGTCGTAGCCCATCGGCCCGTCGGCGTCGGTCTTCCGGCTGAGCAGCCAGTCCAGGGAGTTGTCGGGAGTGGCGATGAAGCCGTCCAGCGACGTGGCGGTGTAGTAGACGGTGCGGGTCACGAGGTCCTCCTCCTCGACCAGTCGATGGGGTCGCCGGCGTCCACCGGCACCCCGGCGTCCCGGAGCCAGTGCCGGGCCAGCTGCCGGCGGTGCGCGCCGAAGGTCAGCACGTGCGCGACCACGCTGCCCAGCACGAACGTCTCCGGCGGGTCGCACAGCGCGTCGACCAGCCGGTCGCCCCAGGCACCGCGCCGGGACACGTCCCGGACGACGGCCAGCCAGCGGGGCGCGGCCTCGTCGTGCCGGGCGAGCAGGGCGGCCGGGTCGTCCGCGCCGCGCGCCGGGTGGTCGGCGCCCTCGATGCAGGCCAGCCAGACCTCCGTCGTCCGGACCAGGTGCTCCAGCACGGCGGCCAGCGACTCCTCGGGGCCGTCCCAGCCGAGCACCTCCCAGCCCGGCGCGCGGGACCTCCGGTACTCGTCCTCGGGCACGCCCTTGGCCAGGTCGAGCAGCGCCCGGGTGTCCTCCAGCGCGTGGTACACCAGCAGCGCGGTGACCTCGTCGCCCCCGCGGGCGCCCTGCTCCCCGGTCACCCACAGCGAGGTGGGCGGGTGGAAGTGGACGCCGTTGGGCGCCGGCAGCCAGTGCCCGTCCCGGGTGGTCGGCCCCGGCGCGGCGGACCGGTGCCCGGGCGAGCGGCCGTAGGCCCGGGCGAACGCCCGGCTGAAGCCCTCCACCGACTCGTACCCGGCGGCGAACGCCACCTCGGTGACGCTGCGACCGGCCTGCAGCAGCCAGGCCGCGCGCTCCAGCTCCACCCGCCGGCGCAACGCCACCGGCGACTCCCCCGCACCCCTGGTCACCTGCCGGCTGAAGTGCCACGGCGAGGCGAAGGCGTCCCCCGCCATCTCGGTGAGCGTCCGGTTGTCCTCGGCCAGGACCGCGTCGAGCAGCTCGCGCAGCCGGTCCCGCCCGGTGGGCACGTCCTCGGTCATGGGAGGAGTCTCGCGGCTCGGGCCCGCTCCGCACCCGACCGTTCTTGCTCGGTCCGGATCGCCCGCCGCGCCGCGGTGCCGGACGATCCTCACGACCCGACCGCCCCCGAGGGAGCTGCCCGATGCGCCTGTACGCCGACCGACCCGACCACCGCACCCGTCAGCTGGCCGCCGACGCGGGCCTGCTGGCCTGGGCGGTGCTGTGGGTGCTGGTCGCCCGGGTGGTGCACGGGGCGGTGCTGGTGCTGGCCGAACCCGGCCGGGCCGTCGCCGACCTGGGCCGGTCGATCTCGGACTCGATGGACTCGGCAGCCGGCGCGGCCGACGGCGTCCCGCTGGTCGGCGACGAGCTGTCCGCGCCGTTCGGGGCGCTGAGCGACGCGGGCGGCTCGGTCACCGGCGCGGGCACCAGCGCCTCGGACGCCGTGCACACCCTGGCGGCGGTGCTGGCGGTCGTGCTGGTGGTGCTCCCGGTGGGCTGGCTGCTGGTCCGCTGGCTGCGCTGGCGCCTGGCCTGGCTGCGGGAGGCCACCGCCGCCGACCGGCTGCTGGCGCACGGGGCGGACGGCCTGCCCGACCTCGAGCTGCTGGCGGCCCGGGCGATGGCGACCGCCCCGCTGCCGCAGCTGGCCCGCCTGCCGGCCGGCACCGGGGCCGGCTGGCGGGCGGGCGACCCGGCCGCGCTCCGTGCGCTGGCCGGGCTGGAGCTCCGCCGGCTGGGCCTGCGGGTGCCCGAGGCGGACGGCGCCGGCGTCAGCTGAGGGTGTACCCGCTGGCGGTGACGGCGGCGGCGCAGACGTCCTCGTCCTGCTGGCCGGTGCCGCCGCTGCCGCCCAGCGCGCCGACCAGCCGGCCGTCGGAGTACACCGGCACCGCGCCGGTCTGCGGGGTGAACCGGCCGTGGGTCATCGTCGTCACCGCCGTGGCGAAGTTCGGCATCGGCTCCATCTTCGCCTTCTGGGCCGCGCTGGGCGCCCCGTAGGCCGCCGCCGTCCACGCCTTGCCCTGGGCCACGTCGGTCGAGATCCACGGGGCGCCGTCCATCCGGATCAGCGCCAGGAGGTGGCCGGCGGGGTCCATGACGGCGAAGGACATCGGCACGCCGAGCTTGGTGGACTCCTCGCGGGCGGCCTGCAGCAGGGACAGGGCCTGGTCATGTGTGAGCACCCGGCCACCCTCCACTGCTCCTCCCGCCGACGGCAACCCGGGGGTCAGCCGCCGGGCCGGCCGCCGCGGCCGGTCCAGCCGGCCGCCGGGGCCGAGCTCTGCCCGTCCTCCGGCGGCGCGGCCGAGGAGCTCCCGGCGGCGGACGACGCGGCGGCCGAGGACGTCGGTGCGGTCTCCGAGGAGGACGGCGCGGGAGACGAGGTCGGTGCTGTCGAGCCCGGGACCGAGTCGGAGGACGGGGCGGCGCTCTCGCCGGCGCTCTCCGACGGTGCGGCGTCCGTCGGCGTGGCGTCCGTCGGCGTGGCGTCCGTGGGCGCGCTCTCGGTGGGCGCGCTCCCGGTCGGGGTGCCGTCGGTGGGACCGGTGCTGGTCGACCCGGTGCCGGTCGGGCTGCCGGCCGCCGGGTCGCTCTGCGTCGCTGTCGTCCCGGGGGCGGCGGGCGTCGCCGGGGTGACCGGCGCCGGCCCGGCGTCGGTCACCGGTGCCTGCGTGGCGGCCTGCGTCGGTGCCTGGGTCGGCGGTGCGGCGGCCCCGGTGACCCCGGCAGCCGGGGCGTCCCCGACCGGGGCGCTGTCGGCCGGCGCGCCGTCGGCGAAGAAGACGGTCACGGCGTCCCCGGCGACCAGGGCCCGGCCGACCGGGTCGAGCTGCGTGACGCGCCCCGGGGCGACGTCGGGTGCGCTCTGCGGCTGCCGGTCCACGGCGAGCCCGAGCGCGGTCAGCTGGAGGGCGACGGCGTCGACCGGCCGGCCGACGTAGTCCTGGCCGTCGAGCTCGATGGTCGGCTGCTGCGGCTGCTCGGTCGCCGTGGCGTCCGGCGGCGTCCGGTCGTCGTCGCGGAGCACGCCCAGCCCGAGGACGGCGGCGACGCCGGCGAACAGCGCGCAGACCACCGGCAGCACCGTCCGCAGCCGCCGCCGGGACCGTGCCGGCCCGGCCGGCGGGCGGCGCCGCGCGAGCGCCGGGCGCTCGGTCAGCGGGACCGCCCGGGTGCCGGCCCCGTCCCTGGCCGGATCGCCGACGCGGACCCGGTCGAGGGCGGCCACGAAGGCGTCGCCGTCCGGGGGCCGCTCGCCAGGGTCCTTGGCCACGGCCTCGTCGACGAGCGCGCGGAGCCCGGCCGGGAGGTCGTCGGGCAGCGGCTCGGGCTCCTCGTTGACCTGCTTGAGCGCGACCGTCACCGGGTTGTCCCCGGCGAAGGCCGGCTCGCCGGTCAGGCACTCGTAGCCGACCAGGCCGAGGGAGTACACGTCGCTGGCCGGGGAGGGCTGGTGGCCCACCGCGATCTCCGGGGACAGGTACTGCGGCGTGCCCAGCACCTTCCCGGCCTCGGTGAGCGGCACGCTGCCCGCCGACCAGGCGATCCCGAAGTCGGTGATCTTCACCCGCTCGTCCGGCCCGACCAGGATGTTGCCGGGCTTGACGTCGCGGTGGACCATCCCGACGTGGTGGGCCTCGGCCAGGGCGGCGGCGGTCTGCCGGAGCACCGACATCGTCGCCTCGGGGCTGAGCGGCCCCTCCTCGCGCAGCAGCGTGGACAGCGGCGCGCCCTCGACCAGCTCCATCACCAGGTAGGCCAGGTGCTCGCCGCCGTCCTCCGGCGTCAGCTCGCCGTAGTCGTAGACGGCGGCGATGTTGGGGTGGCTGAGCGCCGCGGCGTGGGTGGCCTCGGCGCGGAACCGGGCGAGGAAGCTCGGGTCGCCGGTGTACTCGCTGCGCAGCAGCTTGACCGCGACCGGCCGGCCGAGCAGGGTGTCGCGGCCACGCCAGACCTCGCCCATCCCGCCGGAGGCGATCAACGAGTCCAGCTCGTAGCGGTCGCCCAGCACCCGCCTGCCCGGCTCGTCCACGCTGCTCGTCCCCCCGTTCCCCCTCCGGCACGCCGCAGCCGACCGGGTGCGTGACCCGGTCGGCTGCGTCCGCCGTCCTCCGTGGGTCCCCACTCGGACCCCCCGCTACACCTCCGGTGCCGCGCGGCTCAGCCGGCGTCGAGCGGGCGCAGCCGCGGCGAGGTCGCCCGCACCTGCGCGGCGGCCAGCAGGCCGATGACGGCCAGGGCGTTGCGCACCTTGCCGTCGAACACCCACTGCACGGCCTCCGCGAGCGGCACCCGCTCGACGGTCATGTCCAGCTCCTCGTGCTCCACCACGAACCCGTCGGGCCGGGCGACCTCGGAGAGCCCCTCGGCCAGGTAGAGCTGGATCAGCTCGTCGCAGAAGCCGGGCGAGGGGTGCTGGCTGACCAGCAGCGACCACTTCTCCGCGGCGAGCTGGGTCTCCTCGGCGAGCTCCCGGCGGGCGCTGTCGACCGGCGGCTCGCCGTCGACGTCCCGCAGCCCGGCGGGCAGCTCCCACAGGTGCTCGCCGATCGCGTGCCGGTACTGGCGCACCATCACGACCCGGTCCTGGTCGTCGAGGGCGACGACGCCGACCGCGCCGGGGTGGTGCACGACCTCCCGGTCGCTGGTCCCGCCGCCGGGCATCGCCACGGTGTCCTTGCGCAGCGAGATGATCCGGCCGGTGTAGATGTCCTCCGACGCCACCACCTCGTAGTCGTGACTCATCAGATGCCGATCGGCTCGGACTCGGGCACCGGCAGCCGGGCGGCGTCCTGGTAGCCGACCGCGGCCTGCACGAAGGCGGCGAACAGCGGGTGCGGCCGGGTCGGCCGGCTCTTCAGCTCCGGGTGCGCCTGGGTGCCGACGAAGAACGGGTGGACCTCGGCCGGCAGCTCGGCGAACTCGACCAGGGTGCCGTCCGGCGAGGTGCCGGAGAAGACCAGGCCGGCCTCCTCGAGCTGCTCGCGGTAGGCGTTGGCGACCTCGTAGCGGTGCCGGTGCCGCTCGGTGATCTCGGTCTCGCCGTAGGCGGCCGCGGCCACCGACCCCTTCTGCAGCTGCGCCGGGTAGCTGCCCAGCCGCATCGTGCCGCCCATGTCCCGGGTGCCGGCGACCACGTCGAGCTGGGTGGCCATGGTGGCGATCACCGGGTGGCTGGTGTCCGGGTCGAACTCGGTGGAGTTGGCGTCGGCGATGCCGGCCAGGTCGCGCGCCACCTCGATGACCATGCACTGCAGGCCCAGGCACAGCCCCAGCGTCGGGATGCCGTTGACCCGGGCGTGCCGGATGGCGCCGAGCTTGCCCTCGATGCCGCGCACCCCGAAGCCGCCGGGGATGCAGACCCCGTCGACGCCGGCCAGCGCGGCCGCGGCGCCCTCGGGCGTCTGGCACTCGTCGGAGGGGACCCAGCGGATCTCCACCCGGGAGCGGTGCGCGAAGCCACCGGCCCGCAGCGCCTCGGTCACCGACAGGTAGGCGTCGGGCAGGTCGATGTACTTGCCGACCAGCGCCACGGTGACGGTCTGCTTCGGGTCGTGCACCCGGTCGAGCAGGTCGCCCCACACCGTCCAGTCGACGTCCCGGAACGGCAGCCCCAGCCGGCGGACGACGAAGGCGTCCAGGCCCTCGCGGTGCAGCACCCGCGGGATGTCGTAGATCGAGGGGGCGTCGGGGCAGGAGATGACGCCCTCGGCCTCGGTGTCGCACATCAGGCTGATCTTGCGCTTGAGGCCCTCGTTGATCGCCCGGTCCGACCGGCAGACCAGCGCGTCGGGCTGGATGCCGATGCTGCGCAGCGCGGCCACCGAGTGCTGGGTGGGCTTGGTCTTCAGCTCACCGGAGGGGGCGATGTAGGGGATCAGCGAGATGTGCAGGAAGAAGCAGTTGTCCCGGCCGATCTCGTGCCGGACCTGGCGGGCGGCCTCGAGGAAGGGCAGCGACTCGATGTCGCCGACGGTGCCGCCGATCTCGGTGATCACGACGTCGACCCGCTCGGCGGTCTCGGCCCCGGCCAGGATCCGCGCCTTGATCTCGTTGGTGATGTGCGGGATGACCTGCACGGTGTCACCCAGGTACTCCCCGCGCCGCTCCTTGGCGATCACGTCGGAGTACACCTGGCCGGTGGTCACGTTGGCCCGGCCGGTGAGGTCGGTGTCCAGGAAGCGCTCGTAGTGCCCGATGTCCAGGTCGGTCTCGGCGCCGTCCTCGGTGACGAACACCTCGCCGTGCTGGAAGGGGTTCATCGTCCCCGGGTCCACGTTGAGGTAGGGGTCCAGCTTCTGCATGGTGACCCGGAGGCCCCTGCTGGACAGCAGGGCCCCCAGGGAACTTGCGGTCAGGCCCTTGCCCAGTGACGACACGACGCCGCCGGTGACGAAGACGAACTTCGTCGGCTGGGAGTTGGGGAGAAGAGGTCCGCGGTCACGAGGTTCTGCCAGTCGACCCACGGACGCCCACGTTAACACGGGGGTCCGCGGCCTTGGCCGCCGGACCGGGGGCGCCGGCGACCTCGGCGGGGCCGACCGGGGCGCCGGCCACCAGGTGCACCAGCAGCGGCACCAGCAGGGTGGCGGCGGTGGCCGGCAGCGCGACGCCGCTGTCGTTGACCAGCGCGCCGACGGTGAGGCTGAGCGCGAGGGCGGTCAGCGCGGCCCGCAGCACGCGCACGTCCTCGGCATGCAGTCCGGCCGCGGCCCGGCCAGGGCGGCTGCGCAGCAGGCCGCCGGGCCGCAGCAGCCAGCCGGCCGCCAGCAGCGCGACCAGCAGCATCCACGCCAGCGGACTGCCGAGCAGGATCGCCAGGGTGGCCGCCGCCTTGCGGCTGACCACCGTCCACGCCTGGCCGTCGAGCACCTGCCCGACGAACCGGCCCAGGTGGCTGCGCTGGTCGGCCGGGCGCAGCCAGTCCAGGACGGCGACGACACCGACGACCAGCACGGCGGTGGCCAGCACGGCGACCAGCCGGGTGGCGGTGACCCGGATCCGGGCCAGCAGCATGCCCAGCACGGCGAACCCGGGGACGGCGGCCAGCACGCCCCCGAAGTCCCGGCCCAGCGACGGGGCGCCGATCAGCACGGTGCAGACCACCCCGGCGAGCAGCACCGGCAGCAGCCAGGTGCGGCGGGTCGGCGCCGCCGACCGGCGCACCACCGCGGCGGCGCCGGCCGCGGTGAGCAGCAGCGCGCTGACCGACAGCAGCCCCGAGGTGAGGTTGCCGTAGCCGGTGAACCGGCCGGCCACGATCGCGTCGTAGCCGAGCAGGCCGTCCAGCTCCAGGTGCGAGCCGGTGAGCACGTCACCGACCAGGGTGGCCAGCGTGACGACGAGGAGCGCGACCGGCGGGCCCAGCCGCCGGCGGCGCCAGGGCCCCAACGCCGCGACCGCGGTCACGGCGAGGGCGGCGGCCAGCACCGAGCCGGCCAGCGCCCAGCGCGGGGCGCCGCTGAGCTCCCACGGGACGAGGTTGGCCAGGTAGGTCGACACCGGGAGTGCGGCGACGCCGAGGGCCAGCAGCCGCACCAGCGGCGGACCGCGGCGACCCGGGGTGCGCCGGCGCAGCCAGTCGCGCACCCGGCTGCGGCGTCCGGCCCGGCCGGGCAGCCGGCCGTGGTCCCAGCCACCGAGCAGCAGCGCGCCCAGCACCACCACCGCGCCGTTGACCAGCACCAGCAGCCAGAAGGTCAGGACGGTGCTGCGGTAGTGCACCACCGCCCGGGTGTTGGCCGCGTCCAGGTCGGTCAGCGCGTCCGCCAGCGGCGGCCGGTCAGCTGTCACCACGAACGGCTGACCGTTCATCGAGTCCGGGGTGTCGAGGCCGAGCGCGCGCAGCACGGTGGGCGCGACGTCGATGAGCTGGACGAAGGGCGGGCGGCCGGTGCTGGCCGAGGTGAGCCAGCCCGGGCTCATGCCCGGGCCCTCGGCCATGGACACGTGCAGCTGCGGCCGGCCGCCGTTGACCTCCGAGACGCCCTGCAGCAGCAGCAGCGTCTCGCCCGGCAGCTCGGCGGCCGCGGCCCGCAGCCGGCCGACGGCGGCGTCGACGGCCTGCACCGCGGCCTGCCGGGCGGTGGGCAGCGTGCCGTCGTCGCTGGCGTCGGCACCCGGCGCGGCGGCGTCGCTGAGCTGGCCGAGCGAGACCAGGGTCAGCGGGCAGTCCGCCAACAGCGCGCCGAGCTCGGCGTCGTCGGTGGGGAGCGCGTCGCGCACGGTGAACCGGGCGCCCTCCCCCGCCACCGCCAGCGCGGCCGCCCGGCCGACCACCGTGCTGCAGGGGACGACCTGCCCGAGCAGTCCGGGTTCGGCGCCGAACCTGGTGGTGGCCTCGTCGGCGGCGACCCGGGCCACCGTGCGCTCGGGCTCGGTGAGGCCCACCGCGGCGACCTGCTCCTCGAGGCCGCAGTAGGACAGCCGGGTGTCCACCGACGCCTGCGGGTCGGCCGCCGGGGCGGGCGTCGCGCCGCCGCTGGTGGTCGGCACGTCGGGTGCGGGCACCGCGGGGATCGGCTCGACCGGGCCCGGGTAGCGGGCGCGGTTGCCCGCGCCGAGGCTGGCCCAGCCGTCGAGCAGGCAGGTGGTGGAGCGCCCGGCGCGCACCGAGAGCGCACCGATCGCGGAGTCCTCGGCCAGCGACCACAGCTCCGGGGTGCGCTCGGGGTCCAGGTCGGCCCAGACCAGCCCGGGGACGCCGACGGTCAGCACCCGGTCGGCGTGCCACGGGTCGACGCCGGCCGCGGCGGCCGGTCCGGTCGACCCGGCGAGCAGCGCCAGCAGGACGGCGATCAGCACCGCGGCCAGCGGGCGCCGGTGCACCCGGGTCATCGGGGAGGCCCGGCCGGCCCGAGCAGCTCGGCGTAGAGCTCGACCAGCTGGCCGGCGGTGGCCGCCTCGTCCGGCCAGGTCGCCGCCTGCCGCGGACCGGCGGCGCACAGCCGCCCGGTGAGCCCGGGGTCGCTGAGAACGGCGGTCACCGCCGCGGCGAGAGCGCCCGCGTCACCGGCCGGCACCAGCTCGGCGGCGTCCCCGACGAGCTCCGGGATGCCCCCGACGGCGGTGGCGACCAGCGGCGTCCCGGCGCGCAGCGCCTCCTGGGCGGTGAGCGAACGGGCCTCCCACACCGAGGGCAGCACGCAGACGTCGGCCGCGCCGAGCAGGTCGGCGACGTCGCTGCGCCGGCCGAGCAGGCTGACCGGCAGCCCCTCGGCGCTGATCCGCGCGGACAGCTCGTCGTGCAGCGGGCCGTCCCCGGCGATGACGACCAGCGGGGCCGGCCGCAGCCGCCCCTCGGCCGTCCAGGCGGCGACCGCGTCGAGCAGCACGTCGTAGCCCTTCTGCGGGTGCAGCCGGCCGACCGCGACGACCAGCGCCCGGCGGTCGTCGTCGAGCCCGAGGGCGCGGCGGACGTCGGGCCGGGACCGCTGGGCCGGCGGCAGCCGCGGGGCGGCCACCGGCGCGACCCGCACGTCGCGGGCGCCGAGCCGCCGGGCGTTCTCCGCCAGGTCGCCGGACGCGGCCAGGACGACGTCGGCGCCGCGGATCGTGGCCGCCTCGGCCGCCTGCAGCACCTGCCGCCGGGCCCCGCCCCCGCCGGGGAGCGCGTTGTGCAGGGTGAGCACCAGCGGGCGGTCCCGCTCCCCGGCCAGCCGCCGCGCGGCGGTGGCGACCAGGCCGGCGCGCAGCCCGTGGGCGTGCACCAGGTCCGCGCCGGCGGTGGCCCGGCGCAGCGCCAGCACCGCGCGCACGTCGGCCACCGGCGCCAGCCCGGCGGAGATGCCGACCTCGCGGAAGTCCGCACCGGTGGCGGTGAAGGCGAACAGCTCCTCGGTGGACCGCGGCCCGCACACCCGCACCGAGGCGCCGGCTCGGCCCAGCGGCACCAGCAGCGAGCGCAGGTGGGTGCCCACCCCGCCGGTGCTGGTGGCGAGCACCTCGGCGACCCGGCGGTCGGCGAGCAGGCGCCGGTCCGGCTCAGACACCAGCCACCTCCGTCCTCCCCGCGCGCCGCAGCCCGGTCACGGCCGCGAGCAGCGGCCGCCGGGAGGTCCCCATCATGACCGCCGCCGCGACCACCAGCACCACCCCTCCGGCCACCGCGCCGGTGCCGATCGCGACGAGCACCCCGCCGCCGGGCACCGGGTCCGCGCCGAGCGCCCGGGCGGTCAGCAGCCGGCGGCCCCGGCCAGGACCGCGGCGAGCAGCGCCGGCAGCCCGGTGCGGACCACCCCGGCGAGCACGTCGGCGCCGGCCTTGCGGGCGACGACGACCAGCAGGGCGAGCCCGGCGACGGTGACCCCGGTGCTGTGCCCCGCGCCGAGGGCGACCGCCCGGTCGGCGTCGGGCAGGACCTGGGACAGCACGACGTCGGCGACGACGGCGACCAGCCAGCCGCCGGCGACGCAGACCGTGGGGGCGCGCCACAGCCCCCGGGCGTAGAGGGCCCGGGACAGCAGCGCGACCAGCCCGTAGCCGACCAGCCCCGGGGCGAAGGCGACGATGGTCGGCTGCAGGGCCCGGGCCGCGTCGGCATCGGCCGCCGACGCCAGGAAGACCCGGGCCATCGGCCCGGAGACCGCGGCCAGCCCGGCGGCGGCGACCGCACCGGCCACGACGGTCAGGACGGCGGCCGGCGCCAGCGTCGCCGCGTAGCCCACCGCGTCACCGCGGTCGGCGCGCTCGCTCAGCTCCGGGTACACCGAGGTGGCGATGGGCACCGCCAGCGCCGCCCAGGGCAGCAGGAACACCGTCATCCCGGCGAGGTAGACGACCTGGGTGCCGTCGGGGGCCCCGGCGTTGGCCAGCCGGATCGCCACGATCGCGACCAGCTGCTGACCGGCCAGCGTCAGCACCCCGGCCAGCGCCAGCCGGCGCACCCGCGGAGCGGCGCCGACCGGGAACCGCAGCGCCGGCCGCAGCCGCAGCCGCAGGCCGTGCAGCGGAGGGAGCAGCGCGAGGGTCAGCGCGAGCACCCCCAGCGTCGTCCCGACGCCGAGCACCAGCTCGGCCGACGGAGCCAGCCCGTCGACGTCCCGGTCGCCGCCGATGCCGGCGAACAGCAGGTAGGCCGCCGCGACGACCAGCGAGGACAGCAACGGCGCCAGCGCCGGGCCGGCGAAGCGCCGGTGCGCCTGCAGCACGCCGGTGAGCACCACGGCGATCCCGTAGAGCACCACCTGCGGGGCGAAGACGAGCAGGAAGCGGGCGGCCAGGTCGACCTTGGCCGGGTCGCCGCCGTCCCCGCCGAGGAGGGCAGCCGCGATCGGCCGGGCGAAGGCTGCCAGCAGGGCGGCCAGCGGCACCAGCACCAGCAGCGCCCACCCGAGCAGCGCCGAGGCGGTGCGGCGGACCTGCTCCCGGTCGCCGGCGGCGATCCCGCCCGCCAGCATCGGCACGACGAGACTGGCCAGCGCGCCGCCGGCGACCACCTCGAAGACGATGTTGGGCACGTTGTTGGCGGCCTGGTAGGTGTCACCGGTGCTGTCGGCGCCCACCGCGTTGGTGAACACGACGGTGCGGCCGAACCCGGCCAGCCGGGACAGCAGGGTGAGCACCGAGATGAGGAGGGCGGCGCCGGCCGCCCCGTGGGCGAGCCGCCGGCCGGTCACCGGGGACCGCCGCAGCTGGCCGCGCTCACGCCGGGCGGCGGCCGAGCCGGTCGAGCTCCCGCAGCCCGGCGGTCGACTCGATGACCCGGGTGAAGCTGACCTTCTCGCTGGCCAGGGTCAGCGCGGTGACCACGCCGAGCAGCCCGGCGCGGCGGCTCCGGCCGGGCAGGGCGGCGAGCCGGAGCCCGAGGAGCGCGCCGACGGCGTTCGCGCCGCAGTCGCCGAGCATCACCCGCTCGCCCAGGTCGTCGGGGAGCACGCCGAGGGTCGCGCCCAGCGGGCCGGCGACCAGGCCGCCGGCGGGACCGCCGACCGTCGACGCGGCCAGCAGCACGGCGGCCTTGCCGGCCCGGCCGGGGCGCAGGTCGAGCAGGTTGAGCAGGTTGGCGGTGCCGGCGACCAGACCGGTGGTGAGCACGCCGTCGACCACCGCCGGCAGGCCGCTGCCCCGGCGGGTGAGGAGGGCCGCCACGACCCCGGCGGCGCCGATGCCGGCGACCTTCACCGCGCCGGCCGAGATCCGGCCCGCCCGCAGCGCGGCCAGGTGCCCGGCCAGCCCCTTGTCCCCCGCCTGCTCCGGGCGGGCGCCGGCCAGGTCGTCGTAGCCGCCGACGATCCCGGTCACGGTGCCGACGACCGCCGCGGCGGCCCGCTGGCCGTCGGGCGCACCGGCCACCGCGGTGACGGTCGCGGCGGCGGCCAGCACCGGTCCGCCGAGCAGGCTGACCGGGCGGCGGGCGTAGTTGGTGCGCTGCCACGGCGCGCCGGCCTCCTGCGCGGCCAGCCGGCCCGCGCCGGCGAGGCCCAGCCGGGCGGCCAGCGCACCGGCGGCGGCCAGTGCCGCGCGTCGTCCTGCGGGGTTCACGAGGCCGGCGGCGGGACCGGCTGGGTGTCCTCGCCCACGCCGTACTCGCCCGAGGTGCCGCGGCGCTCGGCCGCCAGCGCGAGCACGGTGCTGATCCGGCCGGCCGCGGTGTCCACGTTGTCCACCGTCGACACCGCAGCCGCGGCCGACCGGTCGCTGCGCACGGCCTCCACCAGGCCGCCCTCGCCGGCGGAGGCGAGGTCGCCGGCGACGACGGCGCCCGAGCCCTCGGCGTCCAGCGCGGTGGCCAGCTGCACCAGGTCCGCCGTCCGGGCGGCGTCCTCGCCGCCGGCGACCGTGCCGGCGGTGAGCACGACGGCGAGGTCGGCGGGGCTGACCGACGAGGTGTCCTGGCTGAGCACGTCCAGCTCGGTCAGGCCGGCGAGCACGGTGGAGGTGTCGGTCGTGCTCGGCGGGATGCCGGCGTCGGGGCTGCCGTCGCCGGGGACCATCAGCACCTGGGCGAGCACGGACGCGGTCAGCTCGCCGACGTCCTCGGTCGCCGGCCGGGTCACCGTGGCGGGCACCCCCGCGCCGGTCAGGTAGCTCTCCACCGTGCCGTCGGAGGCGGGGTCGGCGTAGCTGTCGGTGAGCCGGATCGTGCCGGTGACGGTGGCCCCGGCGCTGCCCAGCAGCGCGGTCACGCCCTCCACCACCTCGGCGTCCAGGTCGGGGCTGGCCACGACCAGCAGCACGCTCTCGCCGGTGAGGGTGTTCTCCACCAGCGTCGGGCCGACGGCCTCGTCGAAGGCGCCGACGTCGTCCAGCTGGGTCTGCAGCCCCTGCGTCTGGTCCTCCAGCGACCGCTTGTCGTCCTGCAGCGCGGTGACCTGGCCCTGCAGGTTGTCCGTCAGCGGGCCGTTGAGCTGGGTCGTGCCGATGACGATCCCCAGCGCCACCGCGAGGAACACCGCGATCAGCGAGACGAGGTGGTAGCGGAAGTCGATCACGTGAAGAGGTTCTCCAGCCAGAACACGAAGCTGTCCCATTGGTCGACGAGCAGGTCGAAGTAGATGTGGCTGGCGGTGGACACCGCCAGCGCGGCGACGATCGACGCCAGCGCGGCGAGCACGAGCAGGACGAGCGCGAGGGTGGAGATGCGGCTGCGGTACAGCCGGCTGACGCCCTTGGCGTCGACCAGCTTGCCGCCCAGCCGGAGCCGGGTGAGGAAGGTCGAGGCCATCCCGCCGCGGCCCTTGTCCAGGAACTCGATCAGCGTGGCGTGCGTGCCGACGGCGACGATGAGCGAGGCGCCCTTCTCGTCGGCGAGCAGCATCGCGATGTCCTCGCTGGTGGCCGACGCCGGGAAGGTGATCGCGTCGACCCCGAGGTCCAGCACGCGCTGCAGGCCGGGCGCGCGACCGTCGGCGTAGGCGTGCACCACGACCTCGGCGCCGCAGCGCAGCACCGAGTCGCTCACCGAGTCCATGTCACCGATGATCATGTCCGGCTGGTAGCCGGCCTCGATCAGCGCGTCGGCGCCGCCGTCGACGCCGATGAGGACCGGCCGGTAGTCGCGGATGTAGGGCCGCAGCGCCTGCAGGTCCTCCTTGTAGTCGTAGCCCCGGACGACGACCAGCACGTGCCGGCCCTCGATCTGGGTGGTCACGTCGGGCACGCCCACGCCGTCGAGCAGCAGCGCGCGCTCGCGCTTCATGTACTCCATGGTGTTGGCGGCGAACGCCTCCAGCTGCACCGACAGCCCGGCCCGCGCCTCGGCCATCGCCTCCGCGACGGTGTCCGGCGTCTGCTCGACGCCCTCGGCCACGACCTGGTCGCCGGCGAACACCTGGTTGCCCTCGATGCGGAGCTCCACCCCCTCCTTGACCCGGGTGAAGACCTCCTTCCCGACGCCGTCGACGAGCGGGATGCCGGCCTCGACGAGGATCCCGGGACCCAGGTTGGGGTAGCGGCCCGAGGTGCTGGGCGCGGCGTTGACCACCGCGGCGACCTTGCAGGCCACCAGCGAGTCGGCGCTCACCCGGTCGACGTCGACGTGGTCGATGACCGCGATGTCACCCGGCCGCAGCCGCTTGGTCAGGTTCTTCGTCCGCCGGTCGAGACGCGCGGTACCGGCGACGCCGGGGGCGGTCTCGGTCGCTCGTCCGCGCCGCAGGGTGCCGATGCGCATGGCCGCGATGTTCCCACGGGCCCCGGGGTCGGCGGACCCGACGCGCACCAGCGACCGGTCGATCACGGTCAGTGAACGACACCACAAGAGCAGGCAAATCAGTCGTGTCGGGTCGGGTGTCGCTGTCCGGGGACCGGACCGTCCCGTCACTAGCGTGACTGGTGTGACTGCAGGGGCCTCCGCGAGCCGGAGTACAGCGACAGTTCTCGCCGACGACCTGGTGGAGGAGCTCGCCGGTCGCCGCGATCCCGAGGCGGCTGCAGCCGCTGCAGTGGCCGACGCGACGCCGTCCGGTGCCGAGGTCGAGGCGCACGTCGTCCCGCTGGCGGCGCGGTCCGCGGCCGAGGAACCGGAGCCGCTGGTGGAGGAGCCCGACCCGGTCGCCGACCGGGCGGACGCCCCGGCCGCGTTTTTTGCCGACGTGCCCGGTCCGGGCCGGCGCCCCCGCCGCCGGGAGCGGCGCGGTCCCACCCTGCGCGAGCAGCGGCGGCTGCGGACCCGGGAGGCGATCGTCGACGCGGCTGCCGAGCTGTTCGTCGAGCGCGGGTTCGACCACGTGAGCGTGATGGAGATCGCGCAGCGCGCCGGCGTGGTCGAGAAGACGGTGTTCAACCACTTCCCGGTCAAGGAGGGGCTGGTCTTCGAGGCCGACCCGCCGATCCGGGCCGCCCTGCTGGACGCCGTCCGCCGCCGGCCGGCCGGGGAGTCGGTGGCCGCCGCGGCGGGTGGGTTCGTGGTGGCCGCGGTCAGCCAGCTGGGCTCCCCCGCCGCCGCGGAGGGCATGACCGAGATGGCCCGGGTTATCCGCGGCAGCCGGACGCTGCAGGCCCGCGAGCGGGAGATCCTCGGCACGCTGACCGACACGCTGGCCGAGCAGATCACCCTGGAGACGCGGGCGGCGGCCGGCGAGCTGGAGCCGTGGCTGGCCGCCAACGCCGTCATGGGGCTGTACTCGTCGCTGCTGGAGCTGGCCCGCGACCGGGTGCTCGCCGGCGCGTCCGGGCCCGAATTGGTGGCGATGCTGCGCACCCGCGGGCAGCGCGGCCTCGCCCTGCTGCAGTTCGGCCTCGCCGGCTACGCCAAGCGCCGCTGACGGAGGACCCCCGAACAGCGAGAGGCCCCTCTCCCGTCGGGAGAGGGGCCTTCGTGCGCTGTCAGGCGGCGTTCTGCAGCTGGCGGCGGACCTTCGGACCGCCGGTCGTCATCTTGTAGAGCTTGGCGACCTGCGCCGGCACGTTCGCCGGGGTGGTCTGGGCCAGCCAGCCGTTGGGCAGCGAGAGCCGGATGACCTTGTGCCAGGCCGAGCCGACCTGGCGGGGCAGCGACGCCGAGTGGTACCGAAGCCCGTACCGGCGGAAGAGGTCCTCGACCTTCGGGGCGATCTCGGCGTACCGGTTGCTCGGCAGGTCGGGGAACAGGTGGTGCTCCACCTGGTGCGACAGGTTGCCGGTCATGAGGTGCATGGCCTTGCTGCCGGAGATGTTGGCCGAGCCGAGCATCTGGCGCAGGTACCACTCGCCGCGGGTCTCGCCGTCGATCGACTTCTTCTCGAAGGTCTCGACGCCCTCGGGGAAGTGCCCGCACATGATCACCGAGTGCGACCACAGGTTGCGCACCACGTTGGCGGTGAAGTTCGCCGCCAGGGTCGGCAGGAACGACGGGCCGGACAGCAGCGGGTGGACGACGTAGTCCTTGGTCATCTGCTTGCGGATCTTGCGCAGCACGGCCTTGCCGCGGGCCTTGAACTCCGGGTCCTTGCGGCGCTCGGGCGTGGCCAGGTTCTTGCCCAGCTCCAGGTCGTAGGCGGCGATGCCGTACTCGAAGAAGCAGGCGTTGACGAAGTTCCACACCGGCTGCAGCAGGTACAGCGGCACCCACTTCTGGTCCTCGTCGACGCGCATGATGCCGTAACCGAGGTCGTTGTCCTTGCCGATCACGTTCGTGTACGTGTGGTGCAGCTCGTTGTGCGAGTGCTTCCACTGCTCGGCCGGGCTGGCCATGTCCCACTCCCAGGTCGTGGAGTGGATCTTCGGGTCGCGCATCCAGTCCCACTGGCCGTGCAGGATGTTGTGCCCGATCTCCATGTTCTCCAGGATCTTGGCGACCGAGAGCCCGACGGTGCCCAGCACCCAGGCGGGCGGGAACTTGGAGAACAGCAGGACGGCGCGGCTGCCCAGCTCGAGCTTGCGCTGCACGTCGATCACCCGGCGGATGTAGGCCGCGTCGGACTCGCCGCGGCTGTCCATCACGCCCTGCCGGAGGGCGTCGAGCTCGACGCCAATGGCCTCGATGTCCTCGGCGCTCAGGTGGGCGATCGGGTTGTCGGACTTCTTCTGCAGGACGGTCATGTGCAGCTCCTCCTGGGGGGCGGCGCGTGGTGCGGGATCGGTCAGTGGTCGATGTCGCAGGCGCCGGCGGCGGCGCTGATGCAGGTCTGGACGAGCACGCCGTCGCCGGGGGCGGCGGTGGTGACCTCGCCGGTGCGCAGGTCGCGGACGGCGCCCTCGCGGAGCGGGAGCACGCAGCCGTAGCAGATGCCCATCCGGCAGCCACTGGGCATGAGCAGCCCGGCCTCCTCGGCGGCGTCGAGGATCGGCGTGGCGCCGTCGACCTCGAGCGAACGGCCGGACCTCCCGAAGCTCACCGTGCCGCCCTCCCCGGTGACCAGCACCCGGGGGCGGAACCGCTCGGTGTAGAGCTGGTCGGCGATTCCGGCGGCGGCCCAGTGCTCCTCGAGGGCCTCCAGCAGCCCGACCGGACCGCAGGCCCAGGTGGAGCGCTCCGCCAGGTCGGGCACCAGCTCGGCGAGCGCGGCGGCGTCCAGCAGGCCGGCGCTCTCGGTGTGCCGCTCGACCAGCCGGATCTGCCCGGTGCGGGCCAGCTCGCGCAGCTCGGCGCCGAAGATGACGTCGTCGGCGGTGGGCGCGGAGTGCACGACCACGACGTCGTCGTGCTCGTGCACGTGGTTGCGCAGGATGCCCATCACCGGGGTCACGCCGGACCCGGCGGTGACGAACAGGCACTTCTCCGGACGCCGGGCCGGCAGCACGAAGTCACCGGTGGCCTGGTCCAGCTGCACGATCGTGCCCGGCCGCGCCCGGTGGACCAGGTGGTTGCTCACCTTGCCGCCCGGGATGGCCTTGACGGTGATGGTGAAGCAGCCGTCGGCCCGCCCGAGCACCGAGGTGATCGAGTACGCCCGCCACTGCCGGACGCCGTCGACGTCGATGCCGATCCGGACGTACTGACCGGGCGTGTGCGGGAGCCAGTCCCGGCCGGGGCGGATGACCACCGTCGCGGCGTCCCGGGTCTCCGGGCGGACCTCCTCGATCCGGCCGCGCAGCGCGGCGCCGGAGCGGAGCGGGTCGACGAGGTCGAGGTAGTCCGAGGGCAGCAGCGGCGTGGTGACCAGCTCGGCGACCCTGACCACCCGGTCGCGGAGCTTCCCCAGCACCGGCCGGGCCGAGGAAGGGCGCGGGACGGTTGCGGTCATACAGAGAGCTTTCCCAGTTCCCCGACCAATCACCTGCTCTCTCGACGTGAATCGAGCGGTAAGTTCTGTTCTCCACGAACAAAGGAGGTGGCGGCGACGAGCGAGCTCATCACGTTCCCACCCGCCGTGGTGGCGGCGATGCAGGCCGAGCTGCCCGCGGTGGCCCAGCACACCGTCGCCACCATCGTGGTGGAGGTGCCCAGCTACGCCGACGCGTTCGCCGGGGAGATGGGCCGGGCCATCTCCAGCGCCGTGGAGCTGGCCCTCGGTGGCTTCCTGGACCTCGCGACGGCGACCGGCGGCGTCGACCCGAGCCGGCCGATCGGGCCGGCGCTGGAGGGCGCCTACAAGCTGGGCCGGGGCGAGGCGCGCAGCGGCCGGTCGATGGACTCGCTGCTGGCCGCCTACCGGGTGGGCGCCCGGGTGGCCTGGCGGCACATGAGCGACACCGCCGTGGCCGCCGGGCTGACCGTCGGGTCGCTGGCCCGCTTCGCCGAGCTGGTGTTCGCCTACATCGACCAGCTGTCGGCCTCCAGCGTCGCCGGCCACACCGACGAGCTGGAGACGACCGGCCGGGTGCGCCGGCACCACCGGGAGCGGCTCGGTGCGGTGCTGCTGGCCGGCCGGCCGGTGCACGAGCTGACCGCCGCGGCCGAGCGCGCCGACTGGCCGACCCCGCGCACGCTCACCGCCGTGCTGCTGCCGGAGGTGCGGGCGCGCGGTGCCCTGGGGCTGCTCGACGCCCGCACGCTGCAGGTCAGCGACGACCCGCCGGGGCTGGACCCCTCGACCGAGCTGACCGTCCTGCTCGTGCCCGACGCCGGCGAGGGTGCCCGGCCGGCGCTGCTGCGCGCCCTGCAGGGCCGGTCCGCGACGGTCGGGCCGGCGAAGCCGTGGGCGTCGGTGGCGGCCTCCTACGGCCGGGCGCTGCGGGCGCTGCGGCTCGGGCTGGTCGCCGAGGGGCCGGCCGCGCTGGACACCGAGCAGCGGCTGCCCGACCTGGTGCTGCGGGCCGACGACGAGGCGCTGGCCGACCTGCGCGCCGCCGCGCTGGCGCCGCTGGACGGGCTCAGCGGAGCCGCCCGGGAGAAGCTGGTCGCCACGCTGCGCTCCTGGCTGCTGCACCACGGCCGGCGTGAGCAGGTGGCCGCGGAGCTCTTCGTGCACCCGCAGACCGTGCGCTACCGGATGGGGCAGCTGCGCGAGCTGTTCGGCAACCGGCTCGACGACCCGCAGCGGGTGCTCGAGCTGACTCTCGCCCTGGGCGCGACGCCGGGCTGACCCGCCCGGCCCCCCGGTCCGCCGTCAGCCGCGGCCCTCGGCGGCGACGGCGATCAGCTCGCGGGCGTGCGCCTGGCCGGTGTCGCTGTCGGCCAGACCGGAGAGCATCCGGGCCAGCTCGCGCACCCGGTCCTCGTCGCGGACGGCGCGGATGTCGGTGGCGGTGACCCCCTGCGCGCTGTCCGGGGACTTGTCGACGACGAGGTGGGTGTCGGCGAAGGCAGCGACCTGGGCGAGGTGGGTGACCACGACGACCTGGTGCTCCCGGGCGAGCCGGGCCAGCCGCCGGCCGATCTCCCCCGCCGCCTGACCGCCCACGCCGGCGTCGACCTCGTCGAAGACCATCACCGGCACCGGGTCGGCGCCGGCGAAGACGACCTCGATGGCCAGCATGACGCGGGAGAGCTCACCGCCGGAGGCGCCCTTGTGCACCGGTCGCGCCGGCGCGCCGGGGTGCGGGGAGAGCAGCAGCGCCACCTCGTCGGCACCCTCGGGCCCGGGCTGGTCGGGGTCGCTGTCGATGTGGAAGGACACCTGGGCGTTCTTCATCGCCAGCCCGGCCAGCTCGGCGCCCACCTCGGCGGCGAACCCTTCGGCCGCGGCCCGGCGCCCCGCCGTCACCCGGGCGGACAGCGCGGCCAGCTGCTCCCGCGCCGCGTCCCGCTGCGCCTCGAGCGCCTCGAGCGCCTCGTCGGAGACGTCCAGCTGGGAGAGCCGGGCCTGGGCGTCCGCCGCCCACGCCAGCACCCCGGCCAGGCCCTCACCCGGCTCGGCGTACTTGCGCACCAGAGCGGTGATCGCCGCCCGTCGGTCGAGCACCTCGGCCAGCCGGGCCGGGTCGGCGTCGAGGTCGGCGACGTAGCTGGCCAGCTGCACGGCGACGTCGGAGACCACGGCGACCGCGTCGGCCAGGTCCTGGGCCAGCAGCACCAGGGTCGGGTCGTCGGAGCCGGCCAGCGCCCGCTCGGCGGTGGACAGCGCGGTCGATGCGTCCTGCGGGAGCTCCCCGCCCCCGAGGTCGCCGGTGACGTCCCCGACGAGGGCGAGCCGGGCGGTGTCGGCGACGGTGCGCAGCGCATCGGCGTCGCCGAGCCGCCGGGCCTGGGTGTCCAGCTCCTCGTCCTCCCCCGGCTCGGGTCCGAGCGCGGAGATCTCCTCCAGGCCGTGCCGCAGCACGTCGGCGGCCTGGGTCAGCTCGCGGACCTGGCTGCGGCGCCGGTCCAGGTCGTCGGCCAGCTGCCGCCAGGTGGCGTGGGCCGCCCGGTGCTCCTCCACCAGCGCCAGGTGCTCCGGGCCGGCGTAGCGGTCCAGCGCGCGGCGCTGCTCCGCGGGGCGGGTGAGCCGCAGCTGGTCGGTCTGGCCGTGCACCGCGAGCAGGTCCTCCGCCAGCTCGGCGACGACGCCGACCGGCACGCTGCGGCCGCCGAGGTGCGCCCGCGACCGGCCCTCGGCGCTGACCGTGCGGGCCAGGATGAGGCTGCCGTCGTCGTCCGGCTCCGCGCCGGCGTCCGCGGCCCGCGCCCACACCGGGGACTCCGCGGGCAGCACCAGCCGGCCCTCGACGCCGGCCCGGCCGCCGGCGCGCACCCGCCCGGGGTCGGCGCGGCCGCCGAAGAGCAGCGTCAGGCCGGTGACGACCATCGTCTTGCCCGCACCGGTCTCGCCGGTGACCACGGTGAGACCCGGGCCGAGGTCCAGGGTGACGTCGTCGATCGCGCCGAGCCCGCGGATCCGCAGCTCGGTCAGCGCGCCGTTGACCGCCGTCCCGGCCTCCCGGGGGCGGGACGGTGCCCGCGACCGGGAGCGGGGCTCAGGCCGCGCCGTCCTCGTGGCCACGTCTCACCTCCTCCGGGGTCCGCAGCACGCCGTCGCTGGTGTTCACGTCACCGGTGAGCACGTTGACCCGCGTGGTCGGCGCCTCGTGCCCGGGGCCGTGCGACCGGGCGTCGCGGAACCCGCGCACCGGCAGCCCGAACTTGGCGACCAGCCGGTCACCGAAGGAGGTCGGGTTGACCCGGGCGATCCGCACCGGGCGGTCGGAGCGGCGCACCTCGACCCGGCCGCCGTCGGGCACCTCGATGATCCGGCGGCCGTCGGCGGAGACCCGCGCGCGGGTGCCGTCCGGCGGCACGGCCACGGTGAGCACCGAGGTCGGCGAGGTGACCAGCGGCCGGGCGAACAGCGCGTGCGCGTTGGTGGGCACCAGCAGCAGCGCCTCCACGTCGGGCCAGACCACCGGGCCGCCGGCGGAGAACGCGTAGGCGGTCGAGCCGGTCGGGGTGGCGCAGAGGATGCCGTCGCAGCCGAAGGAGGTCAGCGGGTGGCCGTCGACCTCGAGGACGACGTCGAGGACCCGGCTGCGCTCGACCTTCTCCACCGACACCTCGTTGAGCGCCCAGGTCTCCGCGCCGGTCGGCACCCCGTCGGCGTCGAGCACCACGGCGTCCAGGGTGAGCCGCTCCTCGACCTCGTACTCGCAGTTCTCGACGGCGGTCAGCATCTCCTCCACCGCCTCGGGCTCGGTCTCGGCGAGGAAGCCGACCCGGCCGAGGTTCACCCCGGTGATGGCGGCATCGGTGTTGCGGGCGAGCTCGGCGGCCCGCAGGAAGGTGCCGTCGCCGCCGAAGACCAGCACGATCTCCACCCCGTCGGACGCCGCCGGCCCGAAGGCGCACACCTCGGCGCCGGGCACGGCCATCGCCTCGGCCTCGTCGTCCAGCAGCCGGACGACGATCCCGGCCGCGGTCAGCCGCGCGGCCGCGGACCGGGCGAGCTGGACGATGTCGGACCGCCCGGTGTGCACGGCCAGCAGGACGCGCCGGGTGCCCGGGCCGGACCCGCAGGCGGCGGTGCCGTCGGTCACTGCTCCTCCTCGCTGGCACTCGTCGGACCGGTGCACCCGGGTGCGGTGCTCCCGGGTGCGCTCGCGGGCTCGCTCACGTGGGTCCTTCCTGAACTGCTCGGTCGATGGCGGTGCGGTCCGCCGGCGGCGCGTCCCGGCGCAGCCAGAGGAAGAACTCCACGTTGCCGGCGGGGCCGGGCAGCGGGCTGGCCACCACCCCGGCGGTGCCCCAGCCGAGGTCGGCGGCGGCCTGGGCGACGGTGGCGACGGCGTCGGCCCGGTGGGTGAGGTCGCGGACGACGCCCCCGGCGCCCAGCCGGTCGCGGCCGACCTCGAACTGCGGCTTGACCATCGGCAGCAGGTCGGCGCCGGGTGCGGCGCAGGCGGTGAGCGCCGGCAGCACCAGCCGCAGGGAGATGAAGGACAGGTCGGCGACGACCAGCTCGACCGGGCCGTCGATGGCCTCGGGGGTCAGCTCGCGCACGTTGGTCCGCTCGTGCACCACGACCCGCTCGTCGGTGCGCAGCGACCAGGCCAGCTCGCCGTACCCCACGTCGACGGCGACCACCTGGCGGGCGCCCCGGCTGAGCAGGACCTCGGTGAACCCGCCGGTGGACGCGCCGGCGTCGAGGGCCCGGCGGCCCGCCACCTCGACCGGGAAGGCGGTCAGCGCGCCGAGCAGCTTGTGCGCGCCGCGGGAGACCCAGCTGGGCTCGTCGGGGTCGGTGCGGACGACGACCGGGGTGCCGGCCTCGACCCCGGTGGCCGGCTTGCTGGCCGCCTGGCCGCTGATGGTGACCCGCCCCTCGGCGATGAGGCTGACCGCGTGCTCGCGCGAGCGGGCCAGTCCGCGGCGCACGAGCTCGGCGTCGAGCCGGCTGCGTCGGGCCATCAGAGCTGGTCGACGGTGGACAGTTCGCGCTGCAGCCGGTCGTGCTCGGCCTCGAAGACCGCGACGTGCTCGGCCACCGGCCGCTCGGCGAGCCCGGCGAAGCGCTCCGCCGGGGGCTGCGGCACGGTCCCGGTCGCGTCCGCCGGGGCGGGGCCGGCGGCCGGGTCGGCGGCCGGACGCGGCGGGCCGGGGACGGGGCGCGGCGGGCCGGGGACGGGGCGCGGCGGGCCGGGACCGGTCGCGGCTGGTCGGGTGCGGTCACGGTCTCCTCCTCCACGGCCTCGGGTCACGGGCTCGTCCCCGCGTCCCTCTCGGAGGTTACCGGCCGGTGCCGACGGACGACGGTGCGCTGGCAGGAGCGGTGGACGCAGCGACCGCCGGTGCCGGTCCGGCGCTGCGGGCTGTCCGAGGGCGGCGGTAGCGTCCCGCTGCGGACCGCACGGCCGGGACGAGCCCGGCCCCCTGGCTGATGGAGGCGACCCGCCCGTGGCGACGCTCGAGCAGTGCATGACCGCCTTGGACGGTTTCGTCGGCAAACTGGCCTCCGCCGACGGGGCCCGCGACCTCGACCGCAGCGTCTCGTGCCGGCTGACCGACCTCGGCCAGGTCGTCGCCGGGCGGCTGGCCCGCGGCGCGGTGCACGACATGACCGCCCAGCCCGACGGGCCGGCGGTGCCCAAGGCCGACATCCGGCTGACCATGAGCAGCGACGACCTGCTGGCGCTGACGTCGGGGCAGCTGTCCTTCACCCCGGCCTGGGCGAGCGGCCGGGTGAAGCTGGAGGCCGGTCTGCGCGACATGCTGCGGCTCCGCTCGCTGCTCTGACCCCGCCGCGGCTCAGCCGACGGGGAGGTCCCACCCGGCCAGCACGGTGGCCGCCTGGTCGTCGCCGGCCCGGACGACCGGCGGGCTGCCGCCGTCGGGGTGCCGCGCCCACTGCGCGAGGGCCAGGGCGCGCAGGCCGTCGAGGCCGTCACCGCCCTCCCGCTCCGGGCCGGTCGAGCGGAGCACCAGGGCCTCCCCCGTCGCGTCGGCCTGCCAGCCGCCGCACCGCCAGGCGCCCTCTACCGCGGTGACGGCGGGGTGCGCAGTGAGCACCCCGGCGACGTCGGGGGCGAGCAGGTCCGGTCGGTGCTCGGGGACGGCGGCCAGCAGGTCGGCCGGCCGGGCCACCCCGGTGAGCACGAGCAGGCTGGCCGCCCCGGCGCGGCGGGCGCCCTCGATGTCGGTGTCGAGCCGGTCGCCGACGACGAGCGGGCGGCGGGCCCCGGTCCGGCGGACGCACTCGGCGTGCATCGCCGGGTCCGGCTTGCCGGTGACCAGGGGCTGCTGGCCGGTGACGGCGCTGACCACGCCGACCAGGGCTCCGTTGCCGGGGAGCACGCCGCGCGGCGAGGGGATGGTCGCGTCGGTGTTGGTGGCGACGTGGCGCGCCCCGTTGCGGACGGCCACGACCGCCTCGGCCAGCTGCGCCCAGCCCACGCCCGGCCCGTAGCCCTGCACGACCGCGACCGGGGACTCCTCGGCGCGGTCGACGACGGTGAGCCCGGCCGCGGTCAGCGCCGCCGCGACGCCGGGACCGCCGACGGGCAGCACCGCGGCACCGGCCCCGAAGCGCTCGGCCACCACCGAGGCGGCCGCCTGCGAGCTGGTGATGACGTCGGCGGAGCCGGCCGGGACACCGAGCGCGGTGAGGTGCTCGGCCACCTGCTCGGGCGTCCGCGCGGCGTTGTTGGTGACGTAGCCCAACCGCATGCCGGCCGCCACGGCCGAGGCCAGCGCCGCGGGCACGCCGGGCACGGCGTCCGGGCCGACGTAGACCACGCCGTCGAGGTCGAGCAGGGCGACGTCGTAGGTCTCCGCCGGGGGCTCGGCCGCACCCGCGGCGAGCGGGAGCGGCGCCGGGCTCACGCGGCACCGCCGGACGGGTGGGCGGGTCGGACCCGGGGTGCGGGGACGGTGTTCACGGCAGCTCCTCTGCGAGACCGCGGCGGGCTCGGACGCCGCGCAGCGCTCGTGCGTAGTGACCCAGGTCGGGGCGCATGGCCACCGCCAGCGCGAGGTGCTCGGCGGCGGTCTCCAGGTCACCGGCCCGGCTGGCGGCCAGACCGAGCCCGAACTGGGCGTAGTCGTCGGTGGGGTTGACGCTGATCAACCGGGTGAAGCTGTCCATCGCGGCCCGGTACCGGTGGGCACCGTACTGCGCCCGGGCCAGGGCCTCGAGCACGCTGCGCGACCCGGGCTCGGCGGTCAGTGCGCGCTCCAGCAGGGTCGCCGCGGCGTCCGGGTGGCCGTTCCCGAGCAGCTCGAGCCCGCGCTGGTACCACTCGTAGACCCCGCCGTCCGGCTGCCCTGGCCCGGTCACCGCCGCTCCCCTCCTGGCGCGCCCCAGCCGGGCGGCTGTCCCGGCAGGGCAGCGCCGGCAGACGCCGCCGCCGGATCCCAGCCGGTGCGCTCCTACGATCGACTCGTGCCCTCGACGTCGGCGGACGCCCCGCCCCCTGACGCAACGGGCCTCGACGTCCGACCGTTTCGTGCTCTGACCTACCGGGAGCACGACCCGGAGCACCTGGCCCGGGTCAGCTCGCCGGCCTACGACCTCGTGACCGCAGCAGGCCGCGACCGGCTGGCCGCGGCTGATCCGCACAACATCGTCCGCCTGATCCTGCCGCACGTCGACCCGGTGCCCGGCCAGGACACCAGCCGGCCGGCGCGGGACGGCCGCTCGGCCGACGCCGCCGCGCGGACGCTGCACCGCTGGCTCGCCGACGGGGTGCTGCAGCAGGACGACGGCCCCGCGCTGTGGCGCTACGAGATGGCCGGGCCGGACGGCGCGGTGACCACCGGCTGGCTGGGTGCCGTGACGCTCCCGCCGCCCGGCTCGGCGGCCGTGCTCCCGCACGAGGACACCTTCGCCCCGGCCGTGGCCGGCCGGACCGCGCTGCTGGCGGCCACCCACACCGACCTGGAGCCGATCGTGCTGGCGCACGACCCCGACCCGGAGGTGGCCGAGCTGACCCGGCTGACCGGCACCGGGACGCCGTCCCTGCAGGTCGCCGACCCCGACGGGGTGGTGCACCGGCTGTGGCGGGTCGCCGACCCGGCGACGGTGGACCGGCTGACCCGGGCGCTGGCCGGCACCCGGTCGGTGATCGCCGACGGCCACCACCGGTTCGCGGCCGCGCGCGAGCACCTCGCCACCGCGCGGGGTGCGGACGAGGCGGACAGCGGCCACGGCCGGGTGCTCGCCCTGCTCACCCCGATGGGCCCGGGCGGCCTGCGGCTGCACGCCATCCACCGGGTGGTGCCGGACCTCTCGCTGACCGACGCCCTGGCCGCCGCGGGGCACGGGTTCCGGGTGCGAGAGGTGGCACCGGCAGGCGAGGACCTCCGGGCCACCGCGCAGGAGTGGACCGAGCAGGCAGGCGGACCGGCGTTCCTGGTCACCGACGGCGCCCGGCTGGCGGAGCTGTCCGGCCCTTCCCCGGAGATGACCGCTGCCGTGCCCGCGGAGGCGCCGGCCGCGTGGCGGGGGCTGGACGTGGTGCTGGCCCACGCGGCGCTGCTCACCGGACTCTGGGGCCGCTCGGACGACCCGTCGTCGGTGCTGGTCGCCCACGACGTCGACGAGGCGCTGCGGCTGGCCGACGAGCGGGCGGGGGTGGCCGTGCTGCTGCGGTCGCCGTCGCCGTCGGACGTGGCGGCGGTGGCCCGGGCCGGGGCCCGGATGCCGCGGAAGTCGACGCTGTTCGTGCCGAAGCCCAGGACCGGGCTGGTGCTGCGGCCGCACGGCGACTGAGACCGCGGGCCGGGTCACGCCGACCGCGGCGCGGTGCGCTGGCCGGCCTTGGCGATCCGCCGGGCGCGACGGCAGCTGACCTCGTAGGCGACGGCGGTGCCGGTCGGGGTGCGCCAGAAGCGTCGCTGCAGCGAGCCCTCGACCTCGAGCACGTCATCGGGCGCCCAGGCGCTCGCGTGCCGGTGCAGTGACCGCAGCGTGCTGACGCAGGTGAAGACATCGGACTTCGGGCCACCGGGGCGCGGCTTCTCCCGGCGCACGACGAGCTTGACGACGAGCAGCGTGTCGCCGCTGGGCAGCGGACGGAGCTCGGGAGGGGCCGACAACCGTCCGCGCAGGACGACGTCGTTCCGGTCGATGACGGCGAGGCTCATGCAGCCAGCGTCGCGTCCGGTCCCCCACCCCGGCCAGGGCCGCCACGGATCTGTGGACGGCCCTGGCGGGTGTGGACGGCGGCGGTCAGTCCGTCGGTGGGCGCTGCTCCTCGTCGGGGGTGGCCTCCTGGAACAGCCGGGTGTGGTCGCGCTCGACGGGCGGCGGGACCTCCCCGAGCAGCTCGGCGACCTCGGCCTCGATGTCGTCCTGGGTCACCTCGCCGCCGACCTCGTCGGCCAGCGCCCGGCCGAGCTCCTCGTCACCGGCGGACCCGGCGGTCGCGTCGTCGGAGTCCTCCCCGGTCACGTCGTCGTCCGCGTCGTCGTCCTCGTCGTCCGCGTCGTCGTCCTCGTCGTCCGCGTCGTCGTCCTCGTCGTCCGCGTCGTCGTCCTCGTCGTCCGCGTCGTCGTCCTCGTCGTCCAGCTCGGTGAGCTCGTCGTCGACGTCGTCCGAGTCGTCGAGGTCGTCGTCGGGGTCTTCGGCGAAGTGCTCGGACACGCCCGTCAGGTCGTCCGGGTCGGCCGCGGCGATGGCCGAGTACCACTCCCGGGCCAGCTCGGCGTCCCCCCGGGCGGCAAGCAGGTCCCCGTAGGCGGTGGCCAGCCGGAGCTGCCCCAGGTCGGGGTGGCCCAGGCCGGCCGGGGTGGGCCGACCGCCGAGGGCCGCCTCGAGCACCAGCGCAGCTGCCGGCAGCTCACCGAGGTCCTGCCGGGCGCCGGCCTCGACCAGCCGGAGCTCGACGAGCTCCTCGGCGTCGGGCTGGGCCTCGAGGGCCTCCTGCACCAGCCGGAGGGCGTTCTCCGGGCGACCGAGCGCCCGCTCGCAGTCGGCGAGGACGGCACGGTAGCTCTGGTCGCCGCTCATCCGGGCGTAGGCGCGGAGCTCGCGGGCCGCCTCGGCGAAGTCGCCGGCGTGGTACGCGGCGACGCCGACGGCCTCCCGCACGGGGGCGAGCCGGGAGGCGCGGTCCCGGGCGGCGCGGGCGTGCTCGAGCGCGAGCTCCGGGTCCTCCTCCAGCAGGCCACCGGCGGCCACGAGGTGCCGGCCGACCGTGTCGGCGTTGCGGGTATCGAGGCCGCGGAGCGCGGTCCGCACCGACGGGTCCAGCTCCCGGGCGTCCGCCCAGTCGGGCAGCGCAGGACCGGGGGCGCGGCGGGGAGCCGCGTCGTCCCGAGCAGGCGGTCGGCGATCCGACGACGACGGGCGGCCGGCGGCGGAGCCACCCCGCTCGGGACGGCGCTCACGCCAGTTCCCGCCGTCACCGGCCTCACCGGTGGGGCCCCCGGCGCGCTGCGGCCGACGGTCCTGCCAGGCGGGACGGTCGGAGGCGGGGCGGTCGCCGCCCGGACGCCTGTCCTGACCCTCCGGACGCCCACCGGCGGACCGGTCGCGGTACGGGCGGTCGCCACCGCCGTGCCGGTCCTGCCAGGCACGCTGGGCCACCTCCGGGTTCGCCGGCCGGTCGGTGCGCGGACGGCGCTCGGGTGCTGCCTCACGCTCGCCGGTCGGGCGGTCCTGACGGGGGCGCTCGCCGCCCGGGCTGCGGTCCTGCCACTCGCGGCGCGGTCCACCCGAGGACTGCGGACGGTCCCCGGAGGGACGACGGTCCTGCCAGCTGGGGCGGTCACCCGAGGGTCGGCCACCACCCTGCGGGCGGTCACCGGCGGGACGGCGGTCCTGCCAGCTCGGACGGTCACCCGAGGGCCGGCCCCCGCCCTGCGGACGGCCACCGCCCTGGGGGCGCCCGCCGCCCGGGCTGCGGTCCTGCCACTCCCGGCGGGGTCCACCCGAGGACTGCGGGCGGTCACCCGCCGGACGACGGTCCTGCCAGCTCGGGCGGTCACCAGACGGTCGGCCACCACCCTGCGGGCGGTCTCCCGCCGGACGACGGTCCTGCCAGCTGGGGCGGTCACCGGAGGGCCGGCCACCACCCTGCGGACGGCCACCGCCCGGGCTGCGGTCCTGCCACTCGCGGCGGGGTCCACCCGAGGACTGCGGGCGGTCACCCGCCGGACGACGGTCCTGCCAGCTGGGGCGGTCACCGGAGGGGCGGCCACTCCCCTGCGGGCGGTCACCCGCCGGACGACGGTCCTGCCAGTTGGGGCGGTCACCGGAGGGGCGGCCACCACCCTGGGGGCGGTCACCGAACGAGCGCTGGTCCCGCTGCGGACGTCCGCCGCTCTGCGGCCGGTCGCGCTGCGGACGGTCACCTGTGGGACGGCCCCACTCACCGCCGGCCGCACCGCCCTGGGCGCGGTAGCGATCGTCACGTGACGATCCCTCGCGCGGAGCCGCGCCGCGGCTGCCGTCGCTGGGGCGGGAGCCGCGGTGACCGGCAGGACGCTGCGGCCGACCTCCGGTACCGCCCTGCCGGGGCCCGCCGCTGCTACCTCGGGAACCGCCGGTGCCCCGACCTCGGTCTGAGCCGGCCGGCCCGCGTCGCGGAGAAGTCATGATGCTGTACGTACCTCACTGGTGAACGGCGCACGCCCGACGGGGGCACCTCTACGGCATCGCATCCACCCGGCACCGCTCGCTGAGCAGCACCCGGTCGGTCGACGAAAGTGGGACACACGCACAAAACGGGGGCCGGAGCAGATGCTCCGACCCCCGTTTCGTTGAGTTATGTCCGGCGGCGTCCTACTCTCCCACCCGGTCCCCCGAGCAGTACCATCGGCGCTGAAAGGCTTAGCTTCCGGGTTCGGAATGAGACCGGGCGTTTCCCTTTCGCCATGACCGCCGTAACACTGTGAAGATGTACCCACCCACCACCACCCCGATCCCGTGAGGGATGGTGTGGCGGCTGGAGGTGGGGGAACCGCGCCCGGTCGAATGATCGGGGGTTCCGTACCTTCAGAGCTGCACAGTGGACGCGAGACGATCAAGCACGTTGGAGCAATGTTGCTGGATGTATGTGTGGTCAAGCCCTCGGCCTATTAGTACCGGTCAGCTCCACGCATTACTGCGCTTCCACCTCCGGCCTATCAACCCGCTGGTCTGGGCGGGGGCCTTACCCGGTTGACCCGGTGAGAGACCTCATCTTGAAGCGAGCTTCCCGCTTAGATGCTTTCAGCGGTTATCCCTGCCGAACGTAGCCAACCAGCAGTGCTCCTGGCGGAACAACTGGCACACCAGAGGTTCGTCCGTCCCGGTCCTCTCGTACTAGGGACAGCTCTTCTCAAGTCTCTTACGCGCACGGCGGATAGGGACCGAACTGTCTCACGACGTTCTAAACCCAGCTCGCGTACCGCTTTAATGGGCGAACAGCCCAACCCTTGGGACCTACTCCAGCCCCAGGATGCGACGAGCCGACATCGAGGTGCCAAACCATCCCGTCGATATGGACTCTTGGGGAAGATCAGCCTGTTATCCCCGGGGTACCTTTTATCCGTTGAGCGACACCGCTTCCACATGCCGGTGCCGGGTCACTAGTCCCAGCTTTCGCTCCTGCTCGACCCGTCGGTCTCGCAGTCAAGCTCCCTTGTGCACTTGCACTCGACACCTGATTGCCAACCAGGCTGAGGGAACCTTTGGGCGCCTCCGTTACATTTTGGGAGGCAACCGCCCCAGTTAAACTACCCACCTGACACTGTTCCTGATCCGGATCACGGACCGAGGTTAGACATCCAATTCGACCAGAGTGGTATTTCAACGGCGACTCCACGAACACTGGCGTGCCCGCTTCACAGTCTCCCACCTATCCTACACAAGCCGAACCGAACACCAATATCAAGCTATAGTGAAGGTCCCGGGGTCTTTCCGTCCTGCCGCGCGTAACGAGCATCTTTACTCGTAGTGCAATTTCGCCGAGCCTGTGGTTGAGACAGCTGAGAAGTCGTTACGCCATTCGTGCAGGTCGGAACTTACCCGACAAGGAATTTCGCTACCTTAGGATGGTTATAGTTACCACCGCCGTTTACTGGCGCTTGAGTTCTGAGCTTCGCGCACCGAGGTGCACTAACCCGTCCCCTTAACGTTCCAGCACCGGGCAGGCGTCAGTCCGTATACATCGTCTTTCGACTTCGCACGGACCTGTGTTTTTAGTAAACAGTCGCTTCTCACTGGTCTCTGCGACCACCCACCGCTACCCGCAGCACGTGCGTTGACGGTGAATGGCCCCCCTTCTCCCGAAGTTACGGGGGCATTTTGCCGAGTTCCTTAACCACAGTTCGCTCGATCGCCTTGGTATTCTCTACCTGACCACCTGAGTTGGTTTGGGGTACGGGCCGCTAAGAACTCGCTAGAGGCTTTTCTCGGCAGCATAGGATCATCCAATTCGCCTCATTCGGCTATGCGTCAGGCCTCACCCTGGTGCCGTGCGGATTTACCTACACGACGGGCCACACCCTTGCACCGGTACTACCACTCACCGGTAGGACTACCTTCCTGCGTCACCCCATCGCTTGCCTACTACCAGTCCGGGTCCCGCGTTCCACCAGATCAGACCCGAAGGTCAGTCACCGGCTTCAGGCGGTCAGCATCGCTGGGTTCAGCATGGGCGTTCTTTCGCGGGTACGGGAATATCAACCCGTTGTCCATCGACTACGCCTGTCGGCCTCGCCTTAGGTCCCGACTCACCCTGGGCGGATTAGCCTGGCCCAGGAACCCTTGGTCATCCGGCGGGGGAGTTTCTCACTCCCCTTTCGCTACTCATGCCTGCATTCTCACTCGTGTGGCGTCCACGGCTGGATCACTCCGCCGCTTCCACCGCCACACGACGCTCCCCTACCCATCCACACACCTGGCCACTGACTCAAGGTCAGAGACGGGTTCGTGTGAATGCCACAGCTTCGGCGGTGTGCTTGAGCCCCGCTACATTGTCGGCGCGGAACCACTTGACCAGTGAGCTATTACGCACTCTTTCAAGGGTGGCTGCTTCTAAGCCAACCTCCTGGTTGTCACTGCGATCCCACATCCTTTTCCACTTAGCACACGCTTAGGGGCCTTAGCTGATGATCTGGGCTGTTTCCCTCTCGACTACGAACCTTATCGCCCGCAGTCTCACTGCCACGCTCTCACTTACCGGCATTCGGAGTTTGGTTGATTTCAGTAACCTTGTGGGGCCCCTAGACCATCCAGTGCTCTACCTCCGGCAAGAAACACGTGACGCTGCACCTAAATGCATTTCGGGGAGAACCAGCTATCACCGAGTTTGATTGGCCTTTCACCCCTACCCACAGCTCATCCCCTCCATTTTCAACTGAAGTGGGTTCGGTCCTCCACGCGGTCTTACCCGCGCTTCAACCTGGCCATGGGTAGATCACTCGGCTTCGGGTCTAGAGCACGCGACTGGATCGCCCTGTTCGGACTCGCTTTCGCTACGGCTACCCCACACGGGTTAACCTCGCCACGTACCGCTAACTCGCAGGCTCATTCTTCAAAAGGCACGCAATCACCCCCACGCGTAAACGCGCATAAGGCTCTCACGGCTTGTAGGCACACGGTTTCAGGTACTATTTCACTCCCCTCCCGGGGTACTTTTCACCTTTCCCTCACGGTACTTGTCCGCTATCGGTCACCAGGGAGTATTTAGGCTTAGCGGGTGGTCCCGCCAGATTCACACCGAATTTCACGGGCTCGGTGCTACTTGGGAGCAGATCCGGGAGAGACTGAGTTTTCGTGTACGGGGCTCTCACCCTCTACGGCGACCCCTTCCAGAGGCCTTCCACTAACACAGTCTTTTCTGACTCCCTGACAGTTCGGCAGAACCATCTGGATCGTCCCACGACCCCGACCACACAACGCCTGCCGGCTTGACATGCGATCGGTTTAGCCTCATCCGCTTTCGCTCGCCACTACTCACGGAATCACGGTTGTTTTCTCTTCCTGTGGGTACTGAGATGTTTCACTTCCCCACGTTCCCTCCACACGCCCTATGTGTTCAGGCGCGGGTCACACCACATGACTGGTGCGGGGTTCCCCCATTCGGAAATCCTCGGATCAACGCTCGGTTGACAGCTCCCCGAGGCTTATCGCAGCCTCCTACGTCCTTCATCGGCTCCTGGTGCCCAGGCATCCACCGTGTGCCCTTAACAACTTGGCCACACAAACACCCACGCCCACCCACAACAAAACACCCGCCCCCACAAGGAGAACAGGCAACTCCGTCCTGGACCAGCGCAGGTATCCAGATACATACCTACAAACTTGCTAGATGCTCGCGTCCACTGTGCAGTTCTCAACGTACGGGAAGTCACCCCACAACCCCCACCGCCAGACCCCGGCAACCCGGGCGGTACGACGAGCATGAGGCCCTTCAAGAGTTCACAACCCAACCCCGCAGGGCCGGCCCGTTCCCTCAGGACCCAACAGCGTGCCTACGATCCCCGATCCCTGCCCGATCCCGTTCCACGCCCTCCCCGAAGGAAGAGCCGTACTAGGCACCAGGCTGAGCCGGCGACCGAACTGGTCAGTGTTCCACCCTCGAGCTCCGCCACCAACACCCGAGCCCACCCGAGATTGGGCAGGCTTCACGGTCGGCGCGCGGCTCTGGACCACCACAACGAGTGTGGCGGCCAGTGCTCCTTAGAAAGGAGGTGATCCAGCCGCACCTTCCGGTACGGCTACCTTGTTACGACTTCGTCCCAATCGCCGATCCCGCCTTCGACGGCTCCCTCCACAAGGGTTGGGCCACCGGCTTCGGGCGTTACCGACTTTCGTGACGTGACGGGCGGTGTGTACAAGGCCCGGGAACGTATTCACCGCAGCGTTGCTGATCTGCGATTACTAGCGACTCCAACTTCATGGGGTCGAGTTGCAGACCCCAATCCGAACTGAGACCGGCTTTTTGGGATTCGCTCCACCTCGCGGTATCGCAGCCCTTTGTACCGGCCATTGTAGCATGTTTGCAGCCCTAGACATAAGGGGCATGATGATTTGACGTCATCCCCACCTTCCTCCGAGTTGACCCCGGCAGTCTCCTATGAGTCCCCACCATCACGTGCTGGCAACATAGAACGAGGGTTGCGCTCGTTGCGGGACTTAACCCAACATCTCACGACACGAGCTGACGACAACCATGCACCACCTGTGCACGACGCCAAAGGCACCCCGTATCTCTACGAGATTTCCGTGCATGTCAAGCCTAGGTAAGGTTCTTCGCGTTGCATCGAATTAAGCAACATGCTCCGCCGCTTGTGCGGGCCCCCGTCAATTCCTTTGAGTTTTAGCCTTGCGGCCGTACTCCCCAGGCGGGGCGCTTAATGCGTTAGCTGCGGCACGGAGACCGTGGAATGGCCCCCACACCTAGCGCCCAACGTTTACGGCGTGGACTACCAGGGTATCTAATCCTGTTCGCTCCCCACGCTTTCGCTCCTCAGCGTCAGTTACTGCCCAGAGACCCGCCTTCGCCACCGGTGTTCCTCCTGATATCTGCGCATTTCACCGCTACACCAGGAATTCCAGTCTCCCCTGCAGTACTCTAGTTTGCCCGTATCGACTGCGGGCCCGAGGTTGAGCCTCGGGTTTTCACAGCCGACGTGACAGACCGCCTACGAGCTCTTTACGCCCAATAATTCCGGACAACGCTTGCACCCTACGTATTACCGCGGCTGCTGGCACGTAGTTGGCCGGTGCTTCTTCTGTAGGTACCGTCACTTGCGCTTCGTCCCTACTGAAAGAGGTTTACAACCCGAAGGCCGTCATCCCTCACGCGGCGTCGCTGCGTCAGGCTTTCGCCCATTGCGCAATATTCCCCACTGCTGCCTCCCGTAGGAGTCTGGGCCGTGTCTCAGTCCCAGTGTGGCCGGTCACCCTCTCAGGCCGGCTACCCGTCGTCGCCTTGGTAGGCCATTACCCCACCAACAAGCTGATAGGCCGCGGGCCCATCCTCAGCCGATGAATCTTTCCACCACCAGACCATGCGGTCAGCGGTCACGTCCGGTATTAGCACCAATTTCTTGGAGTTATCCCAGAGCTGAGGGCAGGTTGCCCACGTGTTACTCACCCGTTCGCCGCTAGGGCACCCCCCGAAGGAGGGCCTCGCTCGACTTGCATGTGTTAAGCACGCCGCCAGCGTTCGTCCTGAGCCAGGATCAAACTCTCCGTAGATGATTTGATCGCAGCTGAGACCGAGAGTTGGCACTCTCGTTCAATCAACCAAAGGAACCCAAGACCATGACCACCCATAAAGGCAGTCAGGCCAGGGGGTATTGATACTTGGCACTGACTTTCGGCACGCTGTTGAGTTCTCAAGGAGCGGACGCGCGGAGAACCAGACCTTGGAAGGTCGTCGTCTCCGGCTTGTGTTGTCCTGCTCGGCGCCCGGGCCCGGCCTCGCGGTCGTTCCCGGCGCAGAGAGAAAGTTACGTGGATCCGGCGGGGGTGTCAAACCCGGGGGTCGTGACGCGCGCCACCTGCCCGGAACCCGGCCGTCATCCGCTGTTCACACGGCCCGGGAGCCCCGTCAGACGGAGCGTCCTGCCCCCGCCCGGTGCACGCCGGCCACCGACCGCTTGCCCTTGCGGAGCACCAGCCACCCCCCGGGCAGCCAGTCCCCCGGCTCCGGCACCGCGTCGGCGTCGGCGACCCGCACGTTGTTCACGTACGCCCCGCCCTCCTTGACCGTCCGGCGCGCGTCGGACAGCGAGGACGCCAGCCCGGCGCGCTGAAGGAGCGTGGACACCGGTGCCGCCGGGTCCTCGACCTCCACCGCACCCGCCTCGGTGAGCGCGGCCGCCAGCGTGGCCGGGTCGAGCTCGCTGAGCTCCGCCCGCCCGAACAGCGCACGCCCCGCCGCCTCGGCCTGGGCCAGCTGCTCCGGTCCGTGCACGAGGCGGGTCAGCTCCTCGGCCAGGGCCCGCTGCGGAGCCCGGGACGCCGGGCGCTCCACCGACTCCGCGACCAGCGCCGCGACGTCGTCCGCCGGTCGTTCGGAGAACAGCGGCAGCCAGGCGCGCGCGTCGACGTCCTCGATGTTCAGCCAGTACTGGAAGAACGCGTACGGGCTGGTGAGCTCGGGGTCGAGCCAGACGGTGGCGCCCTCGGTCTTGCCGATCTTCTTGCCGTCGGCGGTGGTGATCAGCGGCGTCGCCAGCGCGTGCGCCGAGGCGCCGTCGGTCCGCCGGACGAGGTCCACGCCGGCGGTGATGTTGCCCCACTGGTCGGAGCCACCGGACTGCAGCGTGCAACCGTGCCGGAGGAACAGCTCGCGGAAGTCGTTGGCCTGCAGGATCTGGTAGCTGAACTCGGTGTAGCTGATCCCCGCGTCGCTGTTCAGCCGGGCGGACACCGCCTCCTTGGCCAGCATCCGGTTGACCCGGAAGTGCTTGCCGAGGTCGCGCAGGAAGTCGATGGCCGACAGCGGCGCGGTCCACTCCAGGTTGTCCACGTAGATCGGCGCGGCCAGCCCCTGCTCGGCCGCCGGCAGGTCCAGGAACGGCGCGACCCGCTGCCGGATCCGGTCCACCCACGCGGCCACCTGGCCCGGGTCGTTGAGCTGCCGCTCCGCGGACGGTCGCGGGTCACCGATCAGCCCCGTGGCCCCGCCGACCAACACGATCGGCTGGTGGCCGGCGCGCTGGAGTGCCCGCAGCACCATGAACTGGATCAGGTGCCCGACGTGCAGGCTCGCCGCGGTCGGGTCGAAGCCGCAGTAGTAGGTGACCGGGCCCTCGGCCAGGTGCGCGCGCAGCGCCTCCTCGTCGGTGCTCTGGGCGATCAGCCCACGGCGGTGCAGCTCGTCGATCACGTCAGTCACGGGCCTGATCCTGCCTGGCGGCCCGGCGGGGCTTGCCGCCCGCCCGGAACGGGCTCACCGACGGGGCTCCGGTCTCCCAGAACCGCCACGGCAGGTCGGTGGCCACGCTGATCCCCACCCGGGGGCCGGCCGAGACGTCGGCGGGTGGTGAACCCCGGTGCAGCCGGACACCGGACGCCGGGTCGAGCAGGGCCGCGCCCCGGTCGTCGGGGCCGATCGCCAGCGCCTGGGTGAGCCGGGCCGGGCCGCGGGCCAGGTCCCGCGCGGCCCGCGCGGCCGGGCGTCGGGACCGCGCCAGCGGCTCCCCCGCCACGACCTCCCCCGCGCGCAGCAGCACGGCCGCCCCTCGGCCGACCGGCCCGACGACGACGTTGGCGCACCAGTGCACGCCGTAGCTGAAGTACACGTAGAGCCGGCCGGGCGGGCCGAACATGATCTCCGCCCGGGGCGTCGGGCCGCGGTGCGCGTGCGAGGCGGGGTCCTCCCCCGCACCCGAGTACGCCTCCACCTCGGTCAGCCGGAGCGCGACCTGCCCCTCGGGCCGGTCGGCGACGACCCAGCAGCCGAGCAGCGACGGCGCGACCACGTCGACCGGCCCGAGCAGGTCCGCGGCCTCCAGCAGCGGACCCGGCTCGGGCGTCGGGGCGGCCGGGGAGGTCAGAGGGCCGCCGCCACCGGTGAGTGCAGGGCCCAGTCGCTGTGCTGCCGGGCCAGCTCGGCCAGCGTGGTCAGCTGCTCGGCCACCCGCTCGGGGGCCGTCCCACCCCGGGCCCGGCGGGCCGACAGCGCGCCCTCGACGTGCAGCACCGAGCGCACCTCGGGGGTGAGCCGCTCGTCGATCCCGGCCAGCTGCTCGTCGTCCAGCTGGTCGAGCTCCAGGCCGGCCTGCTCGCAGAAGGAGACCATCGCGCCGCTGATCTCGTGCGCCGACCGGAACGGGACGCCGTTGGACACCAGCCACTCGGCGACGTCGGTGGCAAGCGCGAACCCCTGCGGCGCGGCGGCCTCCATGACCTCCGGGCGCAGCGTGAGGGTGGCGACCATCCCGGTGACCGCGGGCAGCAGCAGGAGCAGCTGCTCGACGGAGTCGAAGACTGGCTCCTTGTCCTCCTGCAGGTCGCGGTCGTAGGCCAGCGGCAGGCCCTTGAGCGTGGTGAGCAGACCGGTCAGGTTGCCGACGAACCGGCCGGCCTTGCCGCGAGCCAGCTCGGCGATGTCCGGGTTCTTCTTCTGCGGCATGATCGACGACCCGGTCGCCCAGGCGTCGTCCAGCCGCGCCCAGCCGAACTCGGTCGACGTCCACAGCACGACCTCCTCCCCCAGCCGGGACAGGTGGACGCCGATCAGCGCCGCGGCGAAGCAGAACTCGGCGGCGAAGTCGCGGTCGCTGACCGCGTCGATGCTGTTGTCCGAGGCCCGGTCGAAGCCGAGCTCGGCGGCGACGGCGTCGGGGTCCAGCGGCAGCGACGAGCCGGCCAGCGCGCCGGAGCCCAGCGGGCTGACCGCGGCGCGCTTGTCCCAGTCGACCAGCCGGTCGACGTCCCGGGCGATCGAGTGCGCGTGGGCGAGCAGCTGGTGGGCGATGAGGATCGGCTGGGCGTGCTGCAGGTGGGTCATGCCCGGCGCGGCGACGTCCCGGTAGCGCAGCGCCAGCCCGATCAGGGCGTACTCCAGCGAGGCCAGCTCGCCGGCCAGGGCGCGCACGTTGTGCCGCAGGTACAGCCGCAGGTCGGTGGCGACCTGGTCGTTGCGGCTGCGCCCGGCGCGGAGCTTGCCGCCGAGCGTGCCCAGCTTGTCCAGCAGCCCGCGCTCGAGCGCCTCGTGCACGTCCTCGTCGGCCTCGATCGGCGCGAAGGTGCCGTCGGCGACCTCGGCGGACAGCTCGGTGAGCGCGCCGATCATGCGGGCCAGCTCGTCGACGGTCAGCAGCCCGGCGCGCTCCAGCACCCGGGCGTGCGCCCGGGAGCCGGCCAGGTCGTAGGGCGCCAGCCGCCAGTCGACGTCGGTGGACTTGGACAGCGCCGCCATCGCCGGGGAGGGACCGCCTCCGAACCGGCCACCCCACAAGCGGGTCTGGCTGCCCTCGTTCGTCGCCGTCACGGTGCACTCTCTTCCACGTCGTCGCTGCTGTCGGGGTCGGTCCTCGGCTCCGCGGAGCCGGCCGGCGTGCGGCGGGCCAGCGCGAGCAGCTGCTCGGCCAGCGCCGCCCCGCCGTCCGGCTCGCGGGACACCACCAGGAGGGTGTCATCCCCGGCGATCGTGCCCAGCACACCGGGCAGACCGACCTTGTCCAGCCCGGAGGCGAGGAACTGGGCGGCGCCCGGTGGGGTGCGGAGCACGGCCAGGTTCGCGCTGCCCTCGGCGCTGGTGAGCAGGTCGGCCAGCAGCCGGGTCAGCCGCGCCGGCGCGGCCTGGGCCGGGCGCAGCGGGGCGTTCTCCGGCGGCAGCACGTAGGACGCCGGCGCGCCGTCGGAGCCGCGCATCTTCACCGCGCCGAGCTCCTCGAGGTCCCGGGACAGCGTCGCCTGGGTGACGTCGACGCCGGAGTCGGCCAGCAGCCGGGCCAGCTGGGTCTGCGAGGTGACCGGCCCGGCGCTGATCAGCTCCACGATCCGGGCGTGCCGGGCCGACCGGGTCAACGCGCTGGTCACCGCCGACTCCCGGCGGTCATCGGCGTCGCCTCACGCGCTCTGCTCCAGCAGCCAGAGCAGCAGCGCCTTCTGCGCGTGCAGCCGGTTCTCGGCCTCGTCCCAGACCGCGCTCTGCGGGCCGTCGATCACCGCGGCGGCGATCTCCTTGCCACGGTAGGCGGGCAGGCAGTGCAGGACGACGGCGTCGTCGGCGGCCCGCCCCAGCGCCGGCTCGTCGACGGCGTAGGGCAGGAACGGGGCGGTGCGGGCGGCGTACTCGTCCTCCTGGCCCATCGAGACCCAGGTGTCGGTGACCAGGACGTCGGCCCCGTCGGCGGCCGCGGCCGCATCGGCCGTCCACTGCACCGAGCCGCCGGTCTCCGAGGCGATCTCGGCGGCCCGCTTGACGACCGCCGGGTCGGGCTGGAAGGCGTCCGGCGAGCCGATCCGCACGTGCATGCCGGCCAGCGCCCCGCCGAGCAGGTAGGAGTGCGCCATGTTGTTCGCGCCGTCGCCGAGGTAGCTGAAGGTGAGCCCGGCGAGGGCGCCCTTCCGCTCGGCGACGGTCTGCAGGTCGGCCAGGATCTGGCAGGGGTGGTAGGCGTCGGTGAGCGCGTTGACCACCGGTACGCGGCTCACCGCCGCCATCGCCTCCAGCCGGTCCTGCCCGAACGTGCGCCACACGATCGCGGCGACCTGCCGGTCCAGCACCCGGGCGGTGTCCTCGACCGACTCGCCCCGGCCCAGCTGGCTGGTGCCGGAGTCGATGACCAGCGGCGCGCCGCCGAGGTCGGCGATCCCGACCGAGAAGGAGATGCGGGTCCGGGTCGAGGGCTTGTCGAACAGCACCGCGACGGTCCGGGCGGTCCCGTTGGGCGCGCGCAGCGGCGTCGGCGCCGCGGCGGTGTGCCGGGACGCCTTGAGCTGCGCGGCCAGTGCCAGCACCTCGGCCTGCTCGGCCGGGGTGAGGTCGTCGTCCTTGGTGAAGTGCCGGATCACTGCGCGGTCTCCTGGAGAGCGGCGTCCAGCGCGGCCGGGAGGGCGGCGACGAACGCGTCGAGCTGGGCGTCGGTGACGACCAGCGGCGGGGCGATCCGGAGGACGTCCGCCGCCACCCCGTTGGTGAGGAAGCCGGCCGCACGCAGCTGCGCCTCCAGGGCGGCGGCGACCGGGGCGGTGAGGACGACGCCGAGCAGCGCCCCCTGCCCGCGGACGCCGCTGATGCCGGGGTGCCCGAGCGCCTCGACGCCGGCGGTGACGCGGTGCTCGATCTCCTTGGCCCGCTCGAGCAGCCCCTCGTCGCGGATGGTGTCCAGCACGGCGAGCGCGGCGGCGGCCGCGATCGGGTTACCGCCGAAGGTCGACCCGTGCTGGCCGGCGGTCATCAGCTCCGCGGCGTCGCCGAAGGCCAGCGTGGCGCCCAGCGGCAGCCCGCCGCCGAGGGCCTTGGCGAGGGTGACGACGTCGGGCTGCAGCCCGTCGGCCTGGTGTGCGAACCAGTGCCCGGTCCGGCCGGTGCCGGTCTGCACCTCGTCGACGGCGAACAGCGCGCCGGCCTCCCGGGCCTGGGCCGCGGCGGCGGCCAGGTAGCCGGGCGGGGCCGGCAGCACGCCGCCCTCCCCCAGCATCGGCTCGAGCAGCACCATCGCGGTCTGCTCCGTCAGCTGCAGGGCGTCGGCGTCCCCGTAGGGCACGTGCCGCACGCCGCCGGGCAGCGGGGCGAAGGCCGCGGCCTTGCCGGGCTGGCCGGTGAGCGCCAGCGACCCCATGGTGCGGCCGTGGAAGGACCCCAGGGCGGCGACCACCTCGGGCCGCCCGGTCAACCGGCTGATCTTGAACGCCGCCTCGTTGGCCTCGGCGCCGGAGTTGCAGAAGAAGACCCGGCCGGGCCGGCCGGCGAGCTCCAGCAGCCGTTCGGCCAGCCGGACGCCGGGCTCGTGCATGGCCAGGTTGGACACGTGGCCGAGGGTCGCGGCCTGGGTGGAGATGGCCTCGACGACCCTCGGGTGCGCGTGCCCCAGGATCGTGGTGGCGATCCCGCCGAGCAGGTCGGTGTACTCCGCGCCGTCGACGTCCCAGACGGTCGCCCCCGCCCCGCGGGCCAGCGCCACCGGCGGCGTCTTGTAGTTGCCCATCATCACGGCCGACCAGCGGCGGGCCAGCTCCTCGGTGTGCGTCACGGTGCTGACTCCTCTCCTGGTGCGGCAGGGACGACCATCGTCCCGGTGCCCTCGGTGGTGAACATCTCCAGCAGCAGGGCGTGCGGGAGCCGGCCGTCGACGACGGTCGCCCGCTTCACCCCGCCCTCGACCGCGCGCAGGCAGGCGGCCATCTTCGGGATCATCCCGGCGTCCAGGGTCGGCAGGATCTCGGCGAGCTCGGTCGCGTCGATCTGCTCGACCAGCGAGTCCCGGTCGGGCCAGTTGGCGTAGAGCCCCTCCACGTCGGTGAGGACGACGAGCTTCACCGCGCCCAGCGCGACCGCCAGCGCCGCGGCGGCGGTGTCGGCGTTCACGTTGTGCACCTGGCCGGCCGCGTCGGGGGCGACGGTGGCGACGACGGGGATGTGGCCGGACTCGATCAGCGCGGTGACCGGGGTCGGGTCGACCGCGACGACGTCACCGACCAGGCCGACGTCGACCTGCTCGCCGTCGACGACGGCGGCGGTGCGGGCCGCGGTGAACAGCCCGCCGTCCTCACCGGACAGCCCGACGGCCAGCGGGCCGTGCGAGTTGATCAGGCCGACGACCTCCGGGCCCACCTGACCGGTGAGCACCATCCGGACGACGTCGATGGTCTCCTCGGTGGTGACCCGCAGCCCGCCGCGGAACTCGCTGGGGATGCCCAGCCGGTTCAGCATCGCGCTGATCTGCGGGCCGCCGCCGTGCACGACGACCGGGAAGATGCCGCACGTCCGCAGGAACACCATGTCCTCGGCGAAGGCGCGGCGGCACTCCTCGTCGACCATCGCGTGGCCGCCGTACTTCACGACCACCACGTTGCCGTGGAACTCGCGCAGCCACGGCAGCGCACCGGTGAGGACGGCGACCTTGCGCGCGTCGCCCTCGGGGTCGTTGGTCCGCATCACCCGCCGGGTGCCGATGAGCGGCTTGGGCGGGGTCTCGTCGACCGCGACGTCGGGTGGGGTCGGGTCCTGGGCAGCGCTCATGTGGAGTAGGCCGAGTTCTCGTGCACGTAGGCGATGGACAGGTCGTTGGTCCAGATGGTGGCCTGCTCGGCGCCGGCCCCGAGGTCGACGTCGATGGTGACGGCGCGCCCGGTGAGGTCGACGCCCTCGCGCGGGTCGCCGATGGACCCGCCGCGGCAGACGGTGACGCCGTTGATCGTCACGTCGACCCGGTCGGCCTCGAAGGCGGCGTCGGTGGTGCCGATCGCGGCGAGCACCCGGCCCCAGTTCGGGTCGTTGCCGAACAGCGCCGTCTTGAGCAGGTTGTTCCGGGCGCAGGCCCGGCCGGCGGTGAGCGCGTCGGCGACGCTGGCCGCGCCGCGGACGGTGATCGCGATGTCCTTGGTCGAGCCCTCGGCGTCGGCGAGCAGCTGCATCGCCAGGTCGGTGGCGGCCGCGGTGAGCGCCGCGGTGAGCTCCTCGGCGCTCGGGGTGACCCCGCTGGCGCCGTTGGCCAGCACGACCACCGTGTCGTTGGTGGACAGGCAGCCGTCGGAGTCGACCCGCTCGAAGCTGGCGGCGGTCGCCGCGCGCAGTGCCGGCTCCAGCACGGCGGCGTCGACGACGGCGTCGGTGGTGAGCACGACGAGCATGGTGGCCAACGAGGGCGCGAGCATGCCGGCGCCCTTGGCCATCCCGCCGATCGTCCAGCCGTCGCCGGCCTGCACGGTCGTCTTCGGCACCGAGTCGGTGGTCATGATCGCCCGGGCGGCGTCCGGACCGCCGTCGGCCGACAGCGCCCCCGCCGCGCCGCTGACGCCGGCGAGCAGCTTCTCCATCGGCAGCCGGACCCCGATCAGGCCGGTGGAGGCGACGGCGACGTCGATCGCGCCGATGCCCAGCTCACCGGCGACGTGCTCGGCGGTCGCGTGGGTGTCGGCGAAGCCCTCGGGCCCGGTGCAGGCGTTGGCGCCGCCGGAGTTCAGCACCACGGCCCGCAGCCGGTTGCCGGCCAGCACCTGGCGGCTCCACAGCACCGGGGCGGCCGGGAAGCGGTTGGTGGTGAAGACCGCGGCCGCGACGTCGTCCGGGCCGTCGTTGACCACCAGCGCGACGTCCGGGTCGCCGGAGCTCTTCAACCCGGCCGCGACGCCAGCGGCCCGGAAGCCCTGGGGCGCGGTGACGGTCACGGCGCCACCCCCACCAGCGGGAGGCCGGTGGTCTCGGGCAGGCCGAGGGCCAGGTTGGCGCACTGCAGCGCGGCGCCGGCGGTGCCCTTGGTGAGGTTGTCGACCGCGGCGACGACGACCAGGCGGCCGGCGTCCGGGTCGACGGCGAGCTGCAGCTGCACGGTGTTGGCGCCGAGCACGGCAGCCGTGGTCGGCCACTGCCCCTCGGGCAGCAGGTGCACGAACGGCTCGTCGGCGTAGGCCTTCTCGTAGGCGGCCCGCGCCCGGTCGGCGTCGACGCCCGGCGCGAGCGGCGCGGAGCAGGTGGCCAGGATGCCCCGGCTCATGGGCACCAGGGTGGGCGTGAAGCTCACGCTGACCGGTGCACCGGCCGCCTGGGACAGGTTCTGCACCATCTCCGGGGTGTGCCGGTGGACCCCGCCGACGCCGTACGCGCTGGCCGAGCCCATCACCTCGCTGCCCAGCAGGTGGGTCTTGGCGGACTTGCCGGCGCCGCTGGTGCCGCTGGCGGCGACCACGACCACGTCCGGGGTGACCAGCCCGGCGGCCAGCGCCGGGGCCAGCGCGAGGGTCACCGAGGTGGGGTAGCAGCCGGGGACGGCGATCCGCCGCGCCCCGGCCAGTTGCGCCCGCTGCCCGGGCAGCTCGGGCAGCCCGTACGGCCAGTGCCCGGCGTGCTCGCCGCCGTACCAGCGGGCCCACGCGGCCGGGTCGTTGAGCCGGTGGTCGGCCCCGCAGTCGATGACCAGGGTGTCCGCAGGCAGCTCCGCGGCGATCGCCGCGGACTCCCCGTGCGGCAGGGCCAGCACGACCACGTCGTAGCCGGCCAGCTCGGCGGCACTGCTGCCGCGGACCTCGAGGTCGGCGTACGGCGTCAGGTGCGGCTGCAGCTCACCCAGGCGTCGACCGGCACTCGCGTTGGCGTGCACCCCGGTCAGCCGCAGCTGCGGGTGCCCGGCCAGCAGCCGGCACACCTCACCGCCCGCGTACCCGGTGGCGCCGGTGACCCCGACCGTCCACGTCCGTCCCTCGTCCACGATGCATGATCATACACAGCCGTGCATGGACGTGCACTGCCGGGCACCGGTGTCGCGTTCGCCGCGACCGGCCCGCGGCGGGCACAGTGCTCCCTGCCGGGCCCTCCGCGCCTGCCCGACCACCCGCGCACCCCGAGGAGCCCGCCGCCGTGTCCCCGTTCGACCGCATCGTCATCGTCTTCAACCCGCACAGCACCGGGGACGCTCCGGCGTCCGCCGAGCAGCTGCGGGCCGAGCTGGCGCAGCGGCTCCCCACCGTGCCGCTGGAGCTCCGCCCCACCCGGTACGCCGGCCATGCCCGGGAGATCGCCCGCGAGGTGGCGGCCACCGGCGCACCGCTGCTGGTCTCGGTGAGCGGCGACGGCGGCTACAACGAGGTGGTCGACGGCGTCCTGCAGGCCGGCAACGACCGGGCGGTCTGCGCCGTGCGCGCCGCCGGCAACGCCAACGACCACCGCCGGACGACGCGGCGGCGTCCGCTGGCCGACGCGATCGTCGCCGGCGACGTCCGGCGGATCGACGCGCTCCGGCTCACCCTGGGCAGCGGGCCCGACGCGGTGACCCGCTACGCGCACTCCTACATCGGCGTCGGGCTGACCCCGGTCGTCGCCGTGGACCTGGAGGAGGGCGGCAAGGGCTCCTGGCGGGAGATCGTGTCGGTGGTCCGCGGGTTCGCCCGCTTCCGGCCCTTCCCCGTGCAGCTCGAGGACGGTCGGCGGCGCAGCATCGACAGCCTGCTGTTCGCCAACATCCCCGAGATGGCCAAGTACGCCCGGCTCAGCGACGGCGGCCGGCCCGACGACGGCGTCTTCGAGGTGGTGACCCAGCAGCGGACCGGCAGGCTGCGGGTGCTGGCCACCGCGCTGCGCGCCGCGACCCGCGGTCTGGGTCCGCAGCCGAGCACCACGCACTACGCGTTCACCGCGCTGGCGCCGATGCCGCTGCAGCTGGACGGCGAGCTGGTGGAGCTGGAGGCCGGCACGCAGGTGACCGTCGACATCGCCGCGGGGGCGCTGGCGACCGTCGGCTGACCCGGCCGCGGGGCTGGTGCTGCTGGGGCGCGTGGGGCTGCGCAGCCGACTGGGAGGTCGCTCCGGCGGTTCTGTCAGCACCCGCGTGCACAGTCCTGCTCGACCGGGACGACGGGCCCGGTCGGGAGGAGCACTGCCATGGAGACCAGCCCCGGACCGCACCAGCTCGAGCTGCCCGGCGCCATCCACCTGGTCGAGGAGGACGGCGAGCTGGTGCTCCGGCTCAGCGGCGAGGTCGACTCCCTGGTGGTCGACGACTGGCACGCCACCGCCCCGACCGGGTCCTCCGCCGCGGTGGCGGTGGACGTCTCGGCGACCACCTTCCTCGACTGCCGCGGGCTGCGGCTGCTGGTCCGGGAGACCGAGCCGACCCGGCGCTCGGGCCGGGTGCCGGAGCTGCGACACCCGTCCCGCGCCGTGCGGCGGGTGGTCGAGATGACCGGTGCGGCCGCGCTGTTCGCGACCGTGGCCTGAGCTCGCCGCCCGCGGCTCAGCCCAGCGGGTCGTCGGGACCGTAGGGCAGCAGCCGCAGCTGGCGGGCCTCGCCCTCCGGGGCCGTGGCGCGCAGCAGGTCGAGGTCGTCGACGCCGGCCCGGAAGAACCGGCCCGACCACTGGTCGAGCTCGCCGGCGGCGAGGGCCACCGCGAACGCGACAACGTCCTCCGGCCGGGTCCACTCGGTGCGCCCGGCGTGCATCGGCATGGCCCGGGTCATCTGCGTGTCGATCACGCCGGGGGCCAGGTCGAACGCCCGCACCCCGTGCTCGGCACCGGCCAGGTGGAGGCCCTCGGTGATCCGCATCTGCCCGCTCTTGCCCGCCGAGTATGCGCTGCACTCGGCGCTGCCCCGGGTGCCCAGGCCGCTGGCCAGCCCGATCACCCGACCGCCGCCAGCGGCGATCATCCCGGGGACCACGGCGCGGGAGACGAGGAAGGGCCCGTGCACCTGGCTCTCCACGACCTGCCACCACTGGTCGGGGTCGGCCTCCCAGAGCGGCACCTCCGCGGCGTCGATCGACCCGGCGTTGTTCACCAGCAGCGTCACCGGACCGAGCTCGGCGGTCACCCGGTCGACCGCCGCCTGCACCGCGGCGGCGTCGGTGACGTCGGCGGCCACCGCGAGCGTGCGCGCACCGGTCGCCGCGGCGACCTCGTCCATCGCCGTGCTGAGCCGGTCCGCCGAGCGGGCCAGCCCGGCGACGGCCGCCCCGCGCTCGGCGAGCCCCTGCGCCAGGTGCCGGCCGATGCCGGCCGAGGCACCGGTCACCAGGGCCACGGTGCCGCTCAGGTCAGCCACGGAGCACCGCCCCGGTGCGCTCGGCCGCCACCGCGATCGCCGCGTCGCGCGCCGCGTTCGCCTCCTCGCCGGTCAGCGTGCGCTCCGGCGCCCGCAGGGTCAGCGCATAGGCCAGCGACCGGGAGCCGGCCGGCACCGGCGAGCCGGTGTAGACGTCGAAGAGCCGCAGCTGCTCCAGCAGCTCACCGGCGCCCGCCCGCAGGGCAGCCTCGACGTCCGCGGCCGGGACCTCGTCGGGCACCACCAGCGCCAGGTCGACCAGGACCGGCGGGAACGTCGACACGTGCGGGCCGACCGGCACCGCGGCGGCCGGGAGCGCGTCGACGTCGAGCTCCATCGCACAGGTACGCGCCGGGAGGTCCAGCGCCGCGCACACCCGCGGGTGCAGCTCACCGGCGTGCCCGACGACCTGCTCCCCCACCACCAGCTCGGCGCAGCGGCCCGGGTGCCAGGGCGCCAGCTCACCGGCGCGGACGGTCAGCTCGACCCCGGCGGTGGCCGCCACGACCCGGGCGGCCTGGACCGCGTCGGCCCAGTCGACCGGCCGGCCCGGGCCCCACCAGCCGCGGGGCTCGCGGTGGCCGGTGAGCGCCACGGCGACGTGCCAGGGCTGGGCCGGCACGGCGCCCAGCAGCGCGGCGAGCGTCTCGTCGTCGGGGCGCCGCTCGACGCCGGGGACGGGTGCTGGGGTGCGGTGGTCCCCGGGGAACACCGACCCGTGCTCGAAGACAGCCACGTCGCGCTGGCCGCGGGACAGGTTCCGGGCCAGCGTCGCGAGCAGGCCGGGCAGCAGCGTCGTCCGCAGCGCCGGCTCCTCCTCCGACAGCGGGTTGCGCACCACGACCACCGACCGCCGGACGTCGTCCTCGGGCATGCCGAGCGCGTCCAGCGCCGCCGTCCCGACGAAGGGGTAGGCCGGGGCCTCGACGTAGCCGGCCTCGGCCAGCGCGCGGCCGATGCTGCGCCGGCGGCGCTGCCGCTCGGTCAGCCCGCGCCCGGGCGGCACGTTGGGCAGCACGGAGGGGATGTCGTCGTACCCGGCGAGCCGGACGACCTCCTCGACCAGGTCGGCGGGGTCGGTGAGGTCGGGCCGCCAGGACGGCGGGGTGACCTGCAGCTGGTCCCCGTCGGCGTCGACGGTGGCGCCGACCGCGGTCAGCGCCTCGACCACCTGGGAGGTCGGGTAGGCGACGCCGGCGATGCGTGCGGGCCGGCCGGCGTCCAGCGGGATCGCCGGGCGCGGTCCGCGGGTGTCCGGGTCGACCGGTGCGCCGACGACGCGGGCGCCGCCGTGCTCGGCCAGCAGGGCGGCCGCCCGGGCCAGCGCCACCACGGTGACCTCCGGGTCGGTGCCGCGCTCGAAGCGCTTGGCCGCCTCGCTGGGCAGCTTGTGCCGGCGGACGGTGCGGGCGATGCCGGTCGGCTCCCAGTGCGCCGCCTCCAGCAGCACGCTCGTGGTGCCGTCGCCGATCTCGGTGGACGCCCCGCCCATGACGCCGGCCAGGCCGATGGGGCCGGAGTCGTCGGTGATCAGCAGGTCGTCGGGGTCCAGCGCGCGGTCGACGCCGTCCAGCGTGGTCAGCCGCTCCCCCGCCGTCGCCCGCCGCACCGCGATCGGGCCGCGCACGGTGTCCCGGTCGAAGGCGTGCATCGGCTGGCCGAGCTCGAGCATCACGTAGTTGGTGACGTCGACGGCGAGCGAGATGCTGCGGATGCCGGACTGCGCCAGCCGGCGGCGCATCCACCACGGGCTGGGCGCGGTCGGGTCCAGGCCCTCCATCGCGATCATGGAGAACCGGTCGCAGCGGGCCGGGTCGGCGACCTGCACCTGCCAGGCCGGCTCGCCGGACCAGGCCGGCGGGGTGACCGCGCCGGGGTCGCGCCAGTCGACGGCCAGCCCGGTGCCGATCTCCCGGGCGATGCCGCGCATGGCCAGGCAGTAGCCGCGGTCGGGCGTCACGTTGAGCTCGATCACGACGTCGTCCAGGCCGAGCAGCCCGGCGGCCGGCGTCCCCGGCTCGAAGCCGTCCTGGCCGAGCACCAGGATGCCGGCGTGGTCCTCGCCGATGCCGAGCTCGCGGACCGAGCAGATCATCCCGTCGGAGACGTGGTCGTAGGTCTTCCGGGCGGCGATCGCGAAGTCGCCGGGCAGCACGGCCCCCGGCAGCGCCGCGACGACCAGGTCGCCGACGGCGAAGTTGCGGGCGCCGCAGACGATGCCGCGCGGTTCCTCCTCCCCGACGTCCACCTGGGTGTACCGGATCGGCTTCTTGAAGCCGGTCAGCTCCTCGATCTCCAGCACCCGGCCGACCACCAGGGGGCCGGTGGTCACCGGGGCGCGGTGGACCTCCTCCACCTCCAGGCCCAGCCGGACGAAGGCGGTGTCGAGCTCCTCGACCGTCGTGCCCGCGGGCAGGTCGACGTGTTCGGCCAGCCAGCCGATCGGGACGCGCACTACTGCTCAACTCCAAAGGCTCGGGTGAACCGGACGTCGCCCTCGACGATGTCGCGCATGTCGCCCACCTCGTGGCGGAACTGCAGGGCTCGCTCGATGCCGCAGCCGAAGGCGAACCCGGTGAACTCCTCGGGGTCGATGCCGCAGGCGGTGAGCACCCGCGGGTTGACCATGCCGCAGCCACCCCACTCCACCCAGCGCGGGCCGTCGCGGTGCTCGGGGAACCAGACGTCGAACTCCGCCGAGGGCTCGGTGAACGGGAAGTAGGACGGCCGCCAGCGGGTGACCGCGTCCGCGCCGAACAGCTGACGGGCCAGGTGGTCCAACGTGCCGCGCAGGTGCGCCATGGTCAGCCCTCGGTCGACGGCCAGGCCCTCGACCTGGTGGAAGACCGGGGTGTGCGTCGCGTCCAGCTCGTCGGTCCGGTACACCCGGCCGGGCGCGATGACGTAGATCGGCGGCCGGCGCTCCAGCATGGTGCGGGCCTGCACCGGGCTGGTGTGGGTGCGCAGCACCAGCCCGGAGTCCTCCGGGGCGACGAAGAAGGTGTCCATCATCGAACGCGCCGGGTGGTCGGTGCTGATGTTGAGGGCGTCGAAGTTCAGCCACTCCGCCTCGAGCTCCGGGCCCTCGGCGACCTCGTAGCCCATGCCGACGAAGACGTCGGCGATCCGGTCGGTCAGCGTGGTGAGCGGGTGCCGGGCACCGCGGGGCGCGCGGTCCCAGGGCAGGGTGACGTCGACCCGCTCCTCGGCCAGCACGCGCTCGTCCCGCTCGGCCTCCAGCACGGCGAGCCGGGCGGCGTAGGCGTCGGTGACGGCGACCCGGGCGGCGTTGACCCGCTTGCCGGCGTCCGACCGGGCCGCCGGGGGCAGCGCGCCGAGCTCGCGGCGGGCCAGCAGGACCGGGGCACGATCGCCCAGGTGCGCCGGCCGGACGGCGGCCAGCGCCTCCAGGTCACCGGCGGCGGCGAAGGCCCCGGTCGCGGCCTGCACCGCCGCGTCGAGGGTCTCCGCGGACAGCGCGGCGACCTGCTTGGGGTCGTAGGGGTCGTTGGCGCCAGACACGGGAGGCCATTCTGCCCGGCGGGGCGCGGTGCCCGCGCCCGGGTTCCGGCGGCGACCGGTTCACCCTTTGGTGTGCTCGGACGGGCCGCCGGGGTGCGGGGCGTGCGGCACGGGTCGATGTACCCAGGGTGACCACGACTGAGGCACCGGCCTCGACCATCGACCAGGTGCTCCGCACCGGCGGCGTGCACAGCGTCTACCAGCCCATCGTGGAGCTGGACTCCGGCCGTGTCGTCGCCTACGAGGCGCTCGCCCGCGGGCCGCAGGGACCCCTGCACACCCCCGACGCGCTCTTCAGCGCCGCCCGGTCCGCCGGACGCCTCGGCGAGCTGGACGCGCTCTGCCGCGCGGCCGCACTCCGCGGAGCGGTGGCCGCGGAGCTCGGCCCGCCGCTGACCGTGTTCGTCAACGTCGAGCCCGAGGTGCTGGAGTCCGCCCCGCTGGAGGAGCTGCTCGCGATCGCGACCACGGCCCCGGCCGGTCTGCGGGTCGTCGTGGAGATCACCGAGCGGGCGCTGGCCACCCGGCCGGCCGACCTGCTGCGCGCCGTCGAGCGGGTCCGCGAGGTCGGCTGGGGCATCGCCCTGGACGACGTCGGCGCCGACTCGATGTCGCTGGCCTTCATGCCGCTGCTCCGCCCGGACGTCATCAAGCTCGACCTCCGCCTGGTCCAGGAGCGGCCCGGCCCGGCCGTCGCCGAGATCATGAACGCGGTCAACGGCTACGCCGAGCGCACCGGTGCGGTCATCCTCGCCGAGGGGATCGAGGACGAGGCCCACCTGGCCATGGCCTCCGCGCTGGGCGCCAGCCTCGGCCAGGGCTGGCACTTCGGCCGGCCGGCCGCCACCGTGGACCACGGGCGCCCGGTCGGCCGGCTGGTGCTGCCGTCGACCGGCGTCCCCGCCGTCGACCCGGACGAGTCGCCGTTCCGCTGCCTGCCCGCGGGCACCCAGCTGCGGACCGCCCCCAAGGCGCTGCTCATCGAGCTCAGCAAGCACCTGGAGCGCCAGGCGATGCGGCTCGGCGAGACCTGCGTCGTCGCCGCGACCTTCCAGGAGGCCCGGCACTTCACCCCGGCGACCGCGCTGCGCTACCGCGACCTGGTGGCGCGCACCGGCTTCGTCTGCGCCCTCGGCGAGGACCTGCCGGTCGAGCCGCTGCCCGGCGTCCGCGGCGCCGCCCTGGCCCCGGACGACCCGGTCCGCGGTGAGTGGGACGTCGTCGTGCTCAGCCCGCACTTCAGCGCCGCGCTTCTCGCCCGGGACCTCGGCGACGGCGGCCCGGACCTGCAGCGCCGCTACGAGTACGCGCTGACCTACGAGCGGCGCACCGTCGAGCAGGCCGGCGTCTCGCTGGTCGCCCGGGTGGCCGCGCAGCCCGTCGTCCCCGAGCCGGTCGAGGAGGTCGCCGAGGAGTCTCCGGCGGTCGTCCGCCGCAGCGGGAGCGCCGACGGCGCGACGCTGCAGGAGATGGTGCTGCAGCGGGCGCTCGCCGCCACGACCAGCGGGGTCGCGATCGCCGACATGACCGCCCCGGACCAGCCGCTGGTCTACGTCAACGCCGCGTTCGAGCAGCTCGCCGGCCTGCCCGCCGGCCGGGCGCTGGGTCGCAACTGCCGCTTCCTGCAGGGTCCGGACACCGACCCGGGCGTGGTGGCCCGGATGCGCCAGGCCATCCGGGAGGGCGCGGAGTTCCGCGCGACGCTGCTCAACCACCGCGGCCCCGAGCGGGAGCCGTGGTGGAACGAGATCCACCTGGCGCCGGTGCTGGACAGCTCCGGCCAGCTGGTGCAGTACATCGGCGTGCAGACCGACGTGACCGCGCGGGTGACCGCCGAGCGCGAGCTGCTGCAGGAGCGCGACCGCACCCGCCGGCACCTGGCCCAGATCGAGGAGCTGGCCTACACCGACCCGCTGACCGCGCTGCCCAACCGGCGCCGGTTCGAGGAGCGGATGGAGTCCGCGCTGTGGCAGGCCCGGCTCGACGGGACCGCCGTCGCCCTGCTGTTCCTCGACCTGGACGGCTTCAAGGCGGTCAACGACGCACTCGGCCACGCCGCCGGCGACGAGCTGCTGCAGGTGGTCGCCGACCGGCTCCGCGGCCGGCTGCGCCGCGGTGACCTGCTGGCCCGGCTCGGCGGCGACGAGTTCCTGGCCGGCCTGGTCGGGCTGGACCCGGCGACCGCCCCCGCGGAGGCCGCCCGGGTCGCCGACCAGCTGCAGGCCGTGCTGACCGAGCCGGTGCTGCTGGGCACGGAGCGGGTGCGCGTCCGGGCCAGCGTCGGGGTGAGCGTGCACCCCGACGACGGCGCCGAGTTCGGACCGCTGCTGCACCGCGCCGACGCCCGGATGTACGCCAGCAAGCACCCCGCCGCGGGCTGACCCAGCCCGCTGCTGCCGGCCCCTCCCGCGACCTCGCGGGAGGGGCCGGCTGCGCGTGCGGGACCATCGGTGCCCGCGCCCGGCGCGGGACGGGTCCGGGGAGGTCGCGTGGCGGTCGTGCTGGCGCTGGCGTCAGCCGTGGTCTACGGCGCCTCGGACTTCCTCGGCGGGCTGTCCAGCCGGCGCGCGTCGGTGTTCGGCGTCGTCGTGCTGTCCCAGGCCGTGGGCCTGCTCGCGCTGCTGGTCCTGCTCCCCTGGCTCGGCGGGCCCGTGCAGCCGGCCGACCTCGCCTGGGGTGCGGCCGCCGGGCTGGCCGGCGCGGCCGGGCTGGTGGTCTTCTTCCGGGCGCTGGCCTCCGGCGTGATGAGCGTCGTCGCGCCGGTCACCGCGGTGACCGCAGCCGCGGTCCCGGTCCTCGTCGGCCTGGCCAGCGGCGACAGCGTCACCGCGTGGGCCGCCGTCGGCATCGCCCTCGCGCTGGTCGCCGTGGTGCTCGTCTCGGCCGACGGCGGCCTCTCCGCGCTGCGGACGGCCCGGCCGGCCAGCCTGCTCCCCGCGCTCGTCGCGGGTGCGGCCTTCGGCGTCTTCTTCGTGCTCCTGGACCGCATCTCCGCCGACGCCGGGCTGACCCCGCTGGTGGCGGCGCGGGTGGTGTCGGCGGCCTTCGTCGCCGGCCTGGCGCTCGTCGGCCGGCAGTCGCTGCGGGTGCCGAGGCCGGCGCTGCCGCTGGTGGCGGCGTCCGGGGTGGGCGACATGTCCGCGAACGCGCTGTTCCTGCTCGCCACCCAGCAGGGCGGCGCCCTGGCCATCACCGGTGTGCTGGCCTCGCTCTACCCGGTCAGCACCGTCGTGCTGGCCCAGCTCGTGCTGCGCGAGCGGCTCGGGGGCGCGCAGGTGGCCGGGCTGGTGACGGCCGTGGCGGCCGTCGTCCTGATCACCCTGCCCGGCTGAGCGCGCTCAGCCTTGGGCGAGCTGGGTGGCGTAGAGGCAGATGGACGCCGCGACGGAGAGGTTGAGGCTCTCCGCCCGGCCGCGCATCGGGATCCGCACCCGGGCGTCGGCGGTGGCCGCCAGCTCGGGGTCCAGGCCCCGGGCCTCGTTGCCGAACAGCCAGAGCACCGGGGCGGCCAGCAGGCCGTCGTCGGCGGCCTCGTCCAGCGCCACCTCCCCCCCGCCGTCGGCGGCCAGCACCATCGTCCCGGCGGCCTGGACCTGCGGCACCAGCTCGGCCAGCGACGCACCGCGGACGACGTCGACGTGGAAGAGGCTGCCGGCGCTGCTGCGCACCACCTTGCCGTTGTACGGGTCGGCCGAACCGGACCCGAACACGACCGTGCCGGCACCGCAGGCGTCGGCGGTGCGCAGCACGGTGCCCGCGTTGCCCGGGTCGGCGAGCTCGGCGAGCGCGACCGCGAGCCGGGGCGGGTCGGTGACCAGCGTGCCGGCGTCCACGTCGCGCAGCGCGCAGACGGCGACCAGGCCCTGCGGGGTGACCGTCTCCGACAGCGACGCCGCGGCGCGCTCGGTGACCAGGTGCACCGGCACCCGGGTGCTGGCCAGCAGCTCGCCGTGGGCGACCGCGGCCGCCTCGGTGGCGAACAGCTCGAGGACGGCGTCCGGGTCGGTCTCGGCCTCGGCGAGCGCCTCGGTGACCGCCTGCCGCCCCTCGGCGAGGAAGGCCCCGGCGTCGTCCCGGCCGGTGCGGCGGGTCAGCTTGCGGGCCGCGGCGACCCGCGCCGAGCGCTCGGTGAGCAGATCGGGCACCTGTGACCTCCGGGTCCGTCAGGGGTGGGCAGACGACGACGCCGTCGTGAGCGGGTCGGGGACCCGCCCACGACGGCGTCGTGGGTGCTGCTGATCAGGCGGCTGCGGCGCCGGTCGCCTCGGGGTTCGCGGCGAGCGCGGCCCGGGCGGACTCCACCAGCGTGGCGAACGCAGCGGGCTCGTTGACGGCGAGCTCGGCCAGGACCTTGCGGTCCAGCTCGATGCCGGCCAGCTTGAGGCCCTGCATGAACCGGTTGTACGTCATGTCGTTCTGCCGCGCCGCGGCGTTGATCCGGGTGATCCACAGCTTGCGGAAGTCACCCTTGCGGACCTTGCGGTCGCGGTAGTTGTAGGTCGCGGAGTGGAGGATCTGCTCCTTGGCCTTGCGGTACAGCCGCGAGCGCTGGCCGCGGTAACCGCTGGCCGCCTCGAGGGTGGTGCGACGCTTCTTCTGGGCGTTGACCGCCCGCTTCACGCGTGCCACGTGAGCTCCGTTCTGCTCGTAGAGGTGGGGGCGGTCAGAGACCGAGGAGCTTCTTCATCCGGCCGGTGTCGGCCTTGGAGAGCTCACCGGTGCCGCTGATCCGACGCTTCCGCGAGCCGGACTTGTACTCGAACTTGTGCTGGTTGTTCTGGTGCTCGGCGACCAACTTGCCGGTGCCCGTGACCTTGATCCGCTTCGCGGCGCCCTTGTGGGTCTTGTTCTTCGGCATCTCTGGCGTCCTGTTCGTGTCTGCCCGGCGTCGCGCAGCAGTGCTGCGCGACGCGGGTGCGTCGGGTGGTGCCGCCGACCGTCAGGCCGGGGGCGCCTGCTCAGCCTGAGCCGGCTCGTCGTGGGCGGCGTGCTTCTCCTGCTTCGCGGTGCGCCGGGCGGCATCGGTCGCCGCCTGGTTCCGGTGCGGAGCGATCACCATGACCATGTTCCGGCCGTCCTGCTTGGGGTTGGACTCCACCACCCCGAGGTCGGCGACGTCGCCGGCCAGCCGCTGCAGCAGCTTGTAGCCCATCTCGGGCCGGGACTGCTCGCGACCGCGGAACATCACGGTGATCTTGACCTTGTCGCCGCCCTTGAGGAAGCGCTCGACGTGGCCCTTCTTGGTCTCGTAGTCGTGCGGGTCGATCTTCAGGCGCAGCCGCATCTCCTTGATGACGGTGAGCGCCTGGTTGCGCCGCGCCTCACGGGCCTTCTGCGCGGCTTCGTACTTGAACTTCCCGTAGTCCATGAGCTTGACGACGGGCGGCCGGGCCATGGGCGCGACCTCGACCAGGTCGAGTTCGGAGTCCTGGGCCAGGCGCAGTGCCTCGCCGATCGAGACGACGCCGACCTGCTCGCCCTCAGGTCCGACCAGGCGGACCTCGGGGACGCGGATGCGGTCGTTGATACGGGGCTCGGTGATGGCCTCTCCTCTGCTGCTGCGGTGAGGATCCGCACCCACCCGGACCACCGACGACAAAGGCCCCGTGAGCTGGTGCTCACAGGGCCCACTCGCCGGGTGCCGCAGCGGCCCGCGGACGGGTCTCTGCGGACGCGACGACCGGACGTGCCGTTCGTCGCGAACCGGGACCTGGGTGCCTGAGCGGCGCCAGGTGGGAGCGGGCTCCTCTTTGGTGGATGGCCGGGACTGGAAGGATCTCGGCCACCGTGGTTCTCGCGCCTCGATGTAGCGGGGGGAGGCGCGCCTACCCTACAGCGCCGCACCGGCCCCCGTCATTCCCGGGGGTACAGCAGGTCCTCACGGGGGACGGCGTGCCGGGCCTGGTGGTCGGCGAGCAGCGCCCGCAGCCCGCGGACGGCGACCAGCGCGCGCTCCCCGTCGGCCGCCTGGACCGCGGAGACGGCGAGCTCGTCGTCGTTGGTGAGCAGCAGGGTCGCCCACGGCGAGTGCTCGTTGAACCGCACCGCCTTCACCGCCGACCAGGGCACCTCGTGGTTCATCAGCACGTTGCGCACCCGCAGCCCGTCGGCGTCGGCGTCCACCCGGGACCTGCCGATGAGCAGCACGCCGGCGCCCATCGCCAGGCCCAGCCCCACCATCGCCACCTGGTCGGCGGTCTGGAACGAGACGACGCCGGTGGTCGAGGACTTCAGCAGGACGGCGACCACGGTCATCGCCGCGACCAGCCCGGCGGCGGCCAGTGCGGTGATCAGCCGCAGCCGCCGGGGGACGGCGGAGACCGGGCGGGGCGTGTTGTCGGTGGCCACGCCCCCATCGTGCACCGCCCGCGCTGGCAGAGTGCGGGCGTGCAGGTGGAGAGCGGGACGGCGACACCGGCGCGCGGCACCGTCGCGGCCCTCGCCGACCAGGTACGGGCGGCGGCACCTCGGCTGGGCGGCACCCGGCTGGTGTGCGTCGACGGGCCGGCCGGGTCGGGCAAGACCACCTTCGCGGGCCGGCTCGCCGCCGCGCTCGGCGCCCCGGTGCTGCACATGGACGACGTCTACGCCGGCTGGACCCTCACCGGCGGGTTCGCCCGGCTGGCGGCCGGGGTGCTGCGGCCGCTGCGCGAGGGCCGGGCCGGCGCCGTCCACCGCTTCGACTGGGACGCCGGGCGGTTCGCCGAGGTGGTGCCCGTGCCGGCGGGGCCGGCGCTGGTGGTCGAGGGCTGCGGCAGCGCGCCCCGGGACGTCGACCCCTACGCCGTCCTGCGGGTGTGGGTGGAGGCGCCGGCCCCGGTGCGGATGGCGCGCGGGATCGCCCGGGACGGCGAGGCGCTGCGGGGCGAGTGGGTCCGGTGGCAGCAGCAGGAGGCCGCGGAGTTCGCCCGCCAGGACACCCGCGCCCGGGCCGACCTGCTGGTCGACGGCACCGCGGGGTGGGGCGAGCACGGGTACGTCGTCCTGCCCGGCACGGACTGACCGACCGCGTCACACGGATGGAACACCGAGGCCGCACCATGGAGGGGTGACCGACCCCGCGCTCGACCGTCCCGCGGGCGGCCCGGCCGGTGCAGCGCCCGCTGCCGGCACCGCCGCTCCCCCGGCCGAGGAGCTGCTGCCGCTGCGCGGCTACACCGTGGCCGTGACCGCTGCCCGGCGCAGCGAGGAACTGGGCGCGCTGCTGGACCGGCGCGGCGCCCGGGTGGTCTACGCGCCGGCCATCCGGATCGTGCCGCTGCCCGACGACGCCGACCTGGTCGCCGCCACCCGCGAGGTCCTCGCCGCGCCGGTGGACCTGGTGGTGGCGACGACCGGGGTCGGGTTCCGCGGCTGGCTGGAGGCGGCCGAGGCGTGGGACCTGCCGCTGCGCGAGCACCTGCAGTCCGCCCGGGTGCTGGCCCGCGGACCCAAGGCCCGCGGGGCGATCCGCGGCGCGGGTCTCGTCGACGCCTGGTCCCCGGACTCGGAGAGCTCCGCGGAGGTGCTCGAGCACCTGCTGTCCGGTGCCGAGGGCCCGCTGCCCGGCCGGCGGATCGCCGTCCAGCTGCACGGCGACCCGCTGCCCGAGCTCGTCGCCGGGCTGGTCCGGGCCGGTGCGGAGGTGGTGCGGGTCCCCGTCTACCGGTGGGTGCTGCCGGAGGACACCGCCCCGCTGCGCCGCCTGGTGGTCACGATCGCCGGACGCGGGGTGGACGCGGTGACCTTCACCAGCGCGCCGGCGGCCGCCAGCCTGCTCCAGGTGGCCGCCGAGGAGGGCGTGCGCGCCGGCGTGCTCACCGCCTTCGCCGAGGCCGTCCTTCCGCTGGCGGTCGGCCCGGTGACCGCCGCCCCGCTCGAGGCGGCCGGCATCCGCACGGTCCAGCCGGAACGGGCCCGGCTGGGCGCGCTGGCCCGCTCGGTCGTCGCCGAGCTGCCCGCCCGGCACCCGGTGCTGGCCGCCGGCGCGCACACCCTGCAGGTCCGCGGGCACGCCGCCGTCCTCGACGGCCGGCTGGTGGAGCTGCCGCCCGGCCCGATGGCGGTGCTGCGGGCGCTGGCCCGCCGGCCCGGCGTCGTGGTGTCCCGGCCCGACCTGCTCGCCGAGCTCTCCGGCGGCGGCGACGCGCACGCGGTGGAGATGGCGGTGACCCGGCTGCGGGCGGCCCTCGGCGCGCCGGTCGTGGAGACCGTGGTCAAGCGGGGCTACCGGCTCGCGGTCCGCGCCTAGGGCGACACGGGCAGCACGACCACGCCGTCCGCGTCGGCGACCAGCCACTCGCCCTCGCGGAAGGTGACCCCGGCGAACCGGCAGGTCCCGCCCTCCCGGCCGCGGTCGCCGCCCGCGCCCCGGCGCGGGTACACCGCCAGCGCGCGCACCCCGACCGGCTGGTCCGCCATCTCCGCGACGTCCCGCACCGCGCCGTTGACCACCACCCCGGCCCAGCCCGACCCCGCGGCGACCGCGGCCAGGCCGCCGCCGAAGAACGCGCAGCGCTCGTTGCCGCCGCCGTCGACGACCAGCACCCGCCCCTCCCCCGGCCGCTCCAGCACCGCCCGGACCAGCGCGTTGTCCTCGGTGACCGTGACGGTCGCGATGCGGCCGCTGAACGCGGCGGTGCCCCCGAAGGCGGAGAGCACCGGGTCGCACACCTGCGCGTCGGGACGCTCGTCGCACAGGTCGGCGGTGGGCTGGGGCGGCATGGGACGGGCTCGCTCTCCTCGGACGGACGGGAACCGCCGATCATGCTCGCGGCCCGCCGGCCGGCGCCGCCGGGCGGCCCGGGTGCGGGATGATCCGGGGATGGAACCGCCTGTCATGGACCTCGTGGGCTTCCTGCTGGCCCGCATCGCCGAGGACACCCACGCCGTCGCCACCACCGCCGAGGACGCCGGGGCCGAGGCCACGGCCGCGCGGGTCCGCGCGGACTGCGCGGCCAAGCGCAAGGTCGTGCTCGCCTGCCAGGCCGCCGCGCCGGACCTGCGCTTCCTGGGCACCCGGCCGCCGGGTCTGGCCGACTTCCCGCTGCCGCCCCGGGACCTGCACCAGCTCGCCGCGGTCACCCTCGCCCTGCTCGCCACCCCCTACGCCGACCACCCCGACTTCGAGCAGGCCTGGCGCCCTTGACGGCTGCGGACGACGACGGAGCCCTCACACGCCGGCGACCTGGCTCCCCGGGCGGAGGTAGACGACCCAGGTGACGACGACGCAGACGGCGTAGAACGCGATGAAGGCGAGGTAGGCGCCGTCCCCGCTGCCGGTGGACAGGAACGACTGGCGGAAGGCGAGGTTCACCAGCACCCCGCCGAAGGCGCCCACGGCCCCGGCGATGCCGATCACCGCACCGGACGTCCGCAGCGCGTGCCGGTCGGCGGCCACCGGGTCGGTGCCGGCGGCGACGGCGTCCATCGCCCGGGTGCGGAAGACCGCCGGGATCATCTTGTAGGTCGAGCCGTTGCCGATCCCGCTGAGCACGAACAGCAGCACGAAGCCGAGCAGGAACAGCGGCAGCGACTCGGCCTGGCTGGCGACCAGCACGACCGCCGCACCGGCCGCCATCGCGATGAAGTTCCAGAAGGTGATCCGCGCGCCGCCGAACCGGTCGGCGAGCGACCCGCCCAGCGGCCGGATCAGCGAGCCGAGCAGCGGCCCGAGCCAGGTGAGCTGCGCGGCGGCGAGCGGGGTGGCGAAGTCGTCGGCGAACTGGTTCTGCAGCACCTGGCCGAAGGCGAACCCGAAGCCGATGAACGAGCCGAAGGTGCCGATGTAGAGGAACGACAGGATCCAGGTGTGGCCCTCGCGGGCGGCCTCGCGCATCGCCCGGGGCTGGTTGCGCGCCGTCGTCAGGTTGTCCATCAGCAGCGCCGCGCCGACCGCGGCGAGCACGATGAACGGGATGTAGACGTACAGGACGATGCGCGGGTGCTCGACGCCCGCGGTGGCCAGCACCAGCAGCCCGACGAGCTGGATGACCGGCACGCCCAGGTTGCCGCCGCCGGCGTTGAGGCCGAGCGCCCAGCCCTTGAGCCGGGTCGGGTAGAAGGCGTTGATGTTGGTCATCGAGCTGGCGAAGTTGCCGCCGCCCACGCCGGCGAGGCAGGAGACGACCAGCAGGGTGGTGTACGAGACGCCGGGCTCGAGCACGACCGCCGTCGCGATGGTCGGCACCAGCAGCAGCGAGGCGCTGATGATCGTCCAGTTGCGGCCGCCGAACTTCGCCACCGCGAAGGTGTAGGGCAGCCGGACGAACGCGCCCAGCGCGGTGGGCAGCGTGGTGAGCAGGAACTTGCCGGCCGGGTCGATGCCGAACACCGGCTCGGGCAGGAAGAGCACCATCACCGACCACAGGCTCCAGATGGAGAACCCGATGTGCTCGGAGAAGACGGAGAAGAACAGGTTCCGCCGGGCGACGGGCTTGCCGGTCGAATCCCAGAAGTCCACGTCCTCGGGCCGCCAGTCGTCGATCCACCGACCGCCGAGGCGGCCGGGGACCCGCTGGGTCGCGGTGCTGGTGGGTTCGGTGGCGGTGGCCATGCCCTGACGGTGGCGGTCCGGCGTTCCCCGGCCGTTGCCGGGACGGTGAGCTCGTGTTCCGTTGTCCGCACCGCGGCTGCCCCGCTGTGGTGAGGCGCTCCGGGTGGCGGGTGCGTCCCGCCGCCGTGCGCGCCATGATCAGCCCGTGAGGGACTCCGAGGAGCGCGCGCCCGGCCGGGACCTGGTGGAGACCGGGGAGCTGGTCGCCGGCTCGATGAGCCGCGCCGTCGCCGGGCTGCTGTTCGACCCCGCGTCGAGCCCGCTGCGGCTGGACGACCGGCTGGCCGGCTGCCTGCGCGACGCCGCCACCTCGGCCGCCGCGCTGCCGCTGACCTGGGAGCGCGCCCGCGCCGGCGCGGTCCTCGCCTTCGTCGCCGAGCTGTCGGTCACCCGCGCCCACCAGGGCCGCGCGGTGCGCACCGACGGCTTCTTCAGCGTGACCACCGCCGCGCGCTCGGCCGCCGAGCGGCTGGTCGAGGACGTCGTCCAGGCGGCCCGGCGGACCACCGAGGAGCGGCGGGTGCGGCACCTGGGCTACCTGGTGGCCGAGGTCGTCGTCTCCCCCGACATCGACGTGGCGCTGGCCGCCCGGGCGCTGCAGCTGGCCGAGTCCTGCAGCTGGCGGCAGCTGGTGCTGCTGGCCGCGGTGGGCCGCCGGGACCGCGCACCGCTGCCGATGGCCCCGCTGGAGGACGACCCGCGGGCCTGGCGGGCCTGGGGCGCCCGGGAGGACGTCGCCGACCTGCAGCGCGCCGGGCTGCTCGACCCGCCGCCCACCGTCGTCCGCCCGGGCTCCCGGCCGCGGCTGCGCCCGGCCGACCTGCGGCTGACCCGCCGCGGTGTGCTCCTGCACCGGTTGCTGGCGCTGGACTTCGTCCGCGAGGACGACGTGCAGGCGGCGCTGGCCGACCTGGACCTGCCGCCCGCCTGATGAAGGGCGGCGACGAGGACGTCGACGCCGCTGTCTCCCGCGTGCTCCCGGAGCTGACGCCGGCCGCCGTCCTGCTCACCGACACCCCGGAGGAGGCCGTCCGGCTGCTGGGCGCCGCGCTGGGCCGCCCCGGCGCACTGGACTCCGGCGGGGCCGCGCGCCGCGCGCTGGCTGCGGCGCACCGGACCGGCCAGCAGCAGCTGATCGGGTCGCTGGACCTGTCCCCGTCCGAGCAGGACCCCGCGCTGGCCGAGGCGCTGCGCGCGCTCCCCGCCACCGACCGGGCGGCGGCCGTCCTCGAGCTGCTGGACGCCGGGCCGCACGGAGGCGCCGCGGTCGCTGCGCTGCGCGCGGAGCTGGCCGGACGGGACGAGCAGGCCCGGGCCGCGCGCGCCCGGCAGCGCTCGCTGTTCGCCGTGCCCGGCACGGCACCGGGGCCCGAGGTCCCGGCCGCCCCGCTGCCCGAGCGGCTCGCCCGGCTGGCCGCCGGCCGGCGTCTCCCGCCCAGCGCGGCGGACACGGTCGCCGGCATGGTGACCGCCGCCCGGGCGGCCCGCCGCCGCCGACGGCTGCTGCTGGGGGCCGGCGCTCTCGTCGTGCTCGCGCTGGCGGTCGTCGTCCCGGTGCTGCCGCGCGGCGCACCGGCCCCGGCGCCACCGCCCGCCCCGTCCGCCGTCCCGGTGCCCACCGGGCCCTCCGTCTTCACCGGGGCTCCCCGCGGGTCGCTCGCCGGGGACGAGGCGTTCCTGGCGGGCCTGGTCGCGCTCGACTGGCCCCCGGCCCGCGCCGCGGACCCCCGGCGGGTGGTCTACGCCGGCGACGTGCCCGGCGGGCGGTGGGCGCTGCTCACGTCCGGCGGCACGGCGGACCGGCCGGCGGCAGCGGCGTGGTTCACCGGCCCCGCGGGCGCCGGACCGGACGGCCTGCGGCTGGTGTCGGGCTGGAGCACGCCCGACCCCGGCCGGCCGGTCGCGCTGACCGACCCGGCCACCGGCAGCCTGGTGGTGCTGGCCGCCCCGGACGACCAGGTCGCGGTGTCCGGGCGGCCGGAGGTCACCGCGGACGGCGGCGTGCAGCGCGCCTACGGTCTGGTCGGCACCGCGGCCGGCCTGGCCGAGGTGCACCTCCGACCGGTGCCGGGCGCCACGGGTAGCTCCGTCCAGCTGCTCTGGCGACGGGCCGGCCGGTCACCGCAGCCGCTCACCCCCGCCGTCGTCACGACGGAGGCCGCACCGGGGACGCCCCAGCTCGACCGGGTCCGCCCGGCTCCCCCGCCGGCCCGCGGGGACGCCGCGGTCGGTCCTCAGCTGGCGTCCGTGCTGGACCGGCTGGGCCAGCCCGCGCACGACGCCGTGGTCACCGTCCTCTGGGCCGGCGACGTGCCCGGCCCGCACGAGCTGCCCGCACGGGTGACCGTCCTCGCCGTCGGGCAGCAGTCCGGAGCCGCGGTCGTCACCGCGCCCTACGGCCTGGCCACCGGCCCGACCGGCGCGGCGGGCAGCTCGGTGTGCGTCACCGGGGTGCTGCCGGCCGGCGCGCCCCTCGAGGAGCAGGTCGTCGCGCTGCGGTGCGACGTCCGGGCCGGTCTCGCCGACCCCGCGAGCGCCCGGTCCCTGGTCGTGCTCGCCGCGCGCGACGCGGCCTCGGTGCAGCTGTTCGACGCCGCCGGGACCGTGCTGGGCGAGCACCCGCTGACCGACGGGGTCGCCGTCGTCGGCTCCCCCGGCGACGTCGCCCGCGTCCTGGTGCACGGTCCCGGGGACGCGGTCACCGGGGCGGCCGTGCTGGCGGAGGCCGACCTGTCCGGCTGACCGCTCAGCCGGCTCCACCGCGCCGGCCGGCGGACCGGGCGTAGGCGGCCGGCGTCGTGCCGAGCATCCGGCGGAAGTGCCGGGTCAGGTGCGGCTGGTCGACGAAACCGGCCGCGGCGGCCACCTCCGCGGCGGGCATCCCGGCCAGCAGCAGCCGGCGCGCGAGGTCGACCCGCCGGCCGGTCAGGTAGCGGTGCGGCGGCAGCCCGTGCCGGCGGGTGAAGGCGCGGACCACGGAGGTGGGGTGCACGTCGAAGAGCGCGGCGGCCCCCTCCAGCGACAGCCCCTCGGCCAGCCGGGCGTCCAGCAGGTCGCGCACCCGGTCGGCCAGCACGTCGTCCTGCACGTCCGGGGCCCCGACGGCGGCGCGGTCCAGGTGCTGCCGCAGCCGCTCCAGCACGAAGGCGAGCCGGCTCTCCGCCTCGAGCAGGTCGCCGCCGGGCGCGAGCGTGCGGTGCAGCGCGGACAACCGGTCGCGCAGCGCGGCGTCGTCGAAGGCCGGCTGGTCGACCGACCGGTCGACCCGGTCGATGCCCAGCGTGGCCGGCTCCAGGTACAGCACCCGCTTGCGGAAGCCGGCCGGCGAGGAGGACCGCCCGTCGTGCGGCACCCCGGGCGGCAGCAGGGTGACCAGGGCGCGGGTGGCACCGTGCGCGTGCCGGTCCAGGTCGTAGCGGACGGCGCCGTCGTCGACGAGCAGCAGCGTCCAGGCCTCGTGGGTGTGCGCGGGGTAGACGTGGTCGGTGAAGTGCGCGTGGAAGACCTCGGTCAGCCCGGGCACGTCCGGCCGCCAGGCGACCACCTCGCTCACGCCAGGAACGTACAAGACCCGCAGTGCCCGGGACCCCAGGCTGGGAGCATGGACACCCCCGCCGAGACGCCCCGCTGGGCCACCAAGATCGCCGTGCTGCTGCGCGAGGACCTCGCTCCCTGGCAGGCGCTCAACGTCACCTCGTTCCTGGTCAGCGGCATCACCGCGACCGGCCCCGAGCTGGTCGGCGAGCCGTACCAGGACGCCGACGGCACCGGGTACCTGCCGATGCTCCGCCAGCCGGTGCTGGTGCTGGCCGGGTCCGCGGAGCTGCTGACGACGGCCCGCACCCGCGCCCTGGACCGCGGCCTGACCCCCGCCGTGTTCACCGCGGAGCTGTTCGGCACCCCCGGCGACGTGCAGAACCGGGCGGCGGTGCGGGCGGTGGCCGGCACCGACCTGGACCTGGTCGGGCTCGCCGTCCACGGCCCGAAGAACGCCGTCGACAAGGTGGTCAAGGGCGCCCGCATGCACCCCTGACAGGTTTCGGCGCCGAAACCTCGTCAGGGTTCGGCGCCGAAACCTGGTCGGGGTTCGGTGCCGAAACCGGGGTCAGAGCTCGACGACGAGGTCGCCGTCCTCATCGCGGACGGCGAAGAGACGGACCGGGGCGGCGCCGCTGGTGGAGGCGCCGTCGGTCCAGCGGTAGGCGAACAGGTGCATCGGGCAGACCAGCACGTTCGCGTCGGTCTGCCCGTCGGCCAGCGGGCCGCCGGCGTGCGGGCAGCTGGCCTGGGTGGCGTGCAGCGACCCGTCGCGCAGCCGGAACACCGCCACCGGGACGTCGCCGGCGACGAACGCGCGGCCCTCGCCGGGCGGCACCTCCTCGACCCGGCCGACGACGAAGGCCCGGGTGGTCGTCTGCTGCACCACGCTCATCGGACCGGCACCTTCGGCAGGTCGACCAGCGGCAGCGCGGTGCGGAACTGGCCGGGGGTGGCCGGCTGCCGTCCGTCCTGACCCCACGGGTCGGTGTAGGCGTCGATCGAGCGCTGCATGCCCTCGTCGAGCTCGGCGAGGATGCCCTCGCTGTCCTCCAGCAGCACCTGCTTGATCTTCTCCAGGCCGACTCGAGGCACGAAGTCGTAGGTGCGCTCGAGCCAGTTGGCGTTCTCCCGGTAGTACTGCAGGAAACGGCCGGTCAGCTCGATCACCGCGGCCGGGGAGTCGACCGTGGCCAGCAGGTCGCCCTTGCGGATGGTGGCCCCGGCAGCGCCGCCGACGTAGACCTCCCACTTGCCGTTGCCGACCGCGACGACGCCGACGTCCTTGACGTAGGCCTCCGCGCAGTTGCGCGGGCACCCCACGACGGCGAGCTTCATCTTCGCCGGGCTCTCGATGCCCTGGAACCGGGTCTCCAGGTCGATGCCCAGCTGGGTGGAGTCGCCCAGGCCGAACCGGCAGAAGTCCGTGCCGACGCAGGTCTTCACGGTGCGGAAGCTCTTGCCGTAGGCGTACCCGGAGGGCATGCCCAGGTCGTCCCACATCGCCGGCAGGTCCTCCTTGCGGACGCCGAGCAGGTCGATCCGCTGGCCGCCGGTGATCTTGACCATCGGCACCTCGTACTTCTCCGCGACGTCGGCGATCCGGCGCAGCTGCGCGGGCGTGGTCACCCCGCCCTTGATCTGCGGGACGACGGAGAAGGTGCCGTCGCGCTGGATGTTGCCGTGCACCCGGTCGTTGATGAACTTGGCGTCGTTCTCCTGCACGTAGTCGGCGCCCCAGATCATCCGCAGCAGCGAGGTGAGGCCCATCTTCGACTTCGCGTCCTCGGCGCCACCGGGGGCGAGCGCGGCGAAGACGGCGGAGACGCTGAGCAGGCCCTGTTCGCGGATGGCGGCCATCAGCGCCGGCTTGGCCAGCGGGATGCCGGGCACGTACCAGGACTCGGTGGGGTCCTCGACGACGTCGCCGTCCGCGGCCCACTCGACGATCTGCTTGACCAGGCCCTTGCACGACCCGCAGCCCTTGCCGGCCCGGGTGCGGTCCATGACCCCGCCGACGGTGGTGCACCCGCCGGCCACGGTGTCGCAGATGGCCTGCTTGGACACGCCGTTGCAGTTGCACACCTGCGAGTCGCCGGGCAGCTCGGCGACACCGACCTCCGCCGCGCCGTCGGACAGGTCGACGAGCAGCTTGATCCGTTCCTGCGGCAGCGGCGTGCCCCGGTCGAAGGCCTGGGTGAGGAAGGCGACCTTGCGGGTGTCCCCGAGCAGGGTCGCGCCGATCAGCCGGTCGTCGCGGACGACGACGCTCAGGTGCACCCCGCGCCGGGGCTCGCTGATGACCAGGAACTCGTCGGTGTCCCGCTCGGGCCGGTTGACGCCCATGGTGGCCACGTCGACCCCGGCGACCTTGAGCTTGGTCGCCGTCCGGGAGCCGTGGTACTCGGCGTCCGGGTCGGTGCCGGTGAGCAGGTCGGCGAGCACCCGCGCCTGCTCCCACACCGGCGCGACCAGCCCGTAGACCTCGCCCCGGTGCTGCGCGCACTCCCCCACCGCGTAGACGTCGGGGTCGTCGGTGCGCAGCTGGTCGTCGACGACGACGCCGCGCTCGACCTCGATGCCGCTCATCAGCGCGACCTCGGTGACCGGCCGGATGCCGGCGGCGACGACCAGCATGTCGGCGTCGACGGCCCGGCCGTCGGCGAGGACGACGCCGCGCACCCGGTCGGGCCCGATCACCTCGGTGGTGCGGGTGGCCAGGTGGACGACGATGCCCAGCGCCTCGACCGACTGCCGGAGGATGGCGCCGCCGTCGGGGTCCAGCTGCTGGTTCATCAGGTGGGTGCCGGCGTGGACCACCTCGACCTGCAGCCCGTGGCCCTGCAGCGCGCGGGCCGCCTCCAGGCCGAGCAGCCCGCCGCCGACGACGACGGCCTTCTCGTGCTCGGCGGCCGCCGCGAGCATCGCCCGGGTGTCGTCGATGGTCCGGAACCCGAACACGCCCGGGAGGAGCTCCTCCTCGGCCCGGTACAGCCCGGTCATCGGCGGGATGAACGAGCGGCTGCCGGTGGCCAGCACCAGCTGGTCGTAGGGGGTGCTCGTCCCGTCCGAGGCGTGCACCACCTTGGCGTGGGTGTCGATCCGCTGGACCCGCACCCCGGCGCGCAGCTGCACGCCGTTGTCGGCGTACCAGTCGTGGCTGTTGAGGACGATGTCGTCCTCGTGCTCCTCGCCGGCCAGCACGTGGCTGAGCATGATCCGGTTGTAGTTGCCGTGCGGCTCCTCGCCGAAGACGGTGATCGCGAACTGCTCGCCGCCGCCGCGCTCGAGCACCTCCTCGACCACCCGGGCGCCGGCCATCCCGTTGCCCACCACGACCAGCCGCTGGCGGGTGTCGACGCCGTCCGCGTCGTCCATCGCGAAGTGCAGCGTGCTCACGCCCTCGGGGCGCCCGCCCAGGACCGCCGTCATCAGACCTCCACCAGCCCGAGGTCGACGACGAGCTCACCGGTGACGCCCACCGGGGCGGCGGCGTGCAGCTCGACGACCGTGCCGCCGTCGAGGTCCTCGACCACCCGCAGCGGCACGTGGCAGTCGCCCTTGGCGCCGATCGGGAACCAGCGCATCGGCTCGCCGTCCCGGACCAGCAGCAGGTAGACCAGCTCGTCGGTGGAGTTGCCGCCGCGGAAGTACAGCGCCTGCGCCGTCCGTCCCTCGGGGACCTGGTAGCGCAGCGCCGGGTCCAGCGGCCCGGGCTTGCCGAGCCCCTCGCCGGTGATCGGGTAGACGCCGTGCAGGAAGCGCGGGGTGCTCTTCACGCGGGTGGTCCTCCTCCGTGTCGGGGGGTGCGGTGCAGGGGCGGACGGTCGTTCGTGGGCGCGCGGCTGCGGTTGGGTGGCGGGCACGGGAGCCGCGATGCGCTCCTCGGGCCCGCCGACGCGGGAGACGGCGACCGCGCAGACCTTGAAGGCCGGCATCCGGCTCGTCGGGTCCAGCGCGGGGTCGGTGAGCGCGTTGGCGCTGGACCCGCCGCCCCAGTGGAACGGGGCGAAGACGACGTCCGGCCGGACCGCGTCGGTGACCAGGGCGTGGAACCGGGCCCGGCCGCGCCGGGTGGCCAGCTCGACGACGTCGTCCGGGCCGACGCCCAGGCTCCGGGCCAGGTCGGGGTGCAGCTCGGCGCGCGGGGTCGGGGCGATGAGCTGCAGGCTGCGGGAGCGCCGGGTCTGGGTGCCGGACTGGTACTGCGCCAGCACCCGCCCGGTGGTGAGCACGTAGGGGTACTCGGCGTCGGGCTGCTCGTGCGCGTCGACGTGCTCCACCCGCCAGAAGCGCGCCCGGCCGTCGGGGGTGGCGAACCGCTCGGTGAACAGCCGCGGCGTGCCCGGGTGGTCCGCCGAGGGGACCGGCCAGAACAGGCCCTGCTCGTCGTCCAGCCGCCGGTAGGTGATGCCCGAGTAGTCGGCGGTGCCCCCGGCGCTGGCCCGGCCGAGCTCGGTGAACACCGTCTCGGCGTCCCCGCTGAAGCCGGTGACCCCGAGCCGGCCGGCCAGCTCGGCGAGCAGCTGCAGGTCGTCGCGGACCCCGGTGGGCGGGTCCATCGCCTTGCGCCGGCGGATCACCCGGCCCTCGAGGTTGGTCATCGTGCCCTCCTCCTCCGCCCACATGGCGCTGGGCAGGACCACGTCGGCGAGCTCGGCGGTCTCGGAGAGGAAGAAGTCGCTGACGGCGAGGAAGTCGAGGTCGCGGAGGCGGCTGACCACCCGGCGGGCGTCGGGGGCGGAGACGGCGACGTTGCTGGCCAGCACCAGCAGCGTGCGGACGCCGCCCTCGGTGCCCAGGGCGTCGAGCAGCTCGAAGGCGCTGCGCCCGGGGCCGGGCAGGTCGTCGGGGTCGACGCCCCAGACGCCGGCGACGTGCGCGCGGGCGGCGGGGTCGGTGATCTTCCGGTAGCCGGGCAGCTGGTCGGCCTTCTGCCCGTGCTCCCGGCCGCCCTGCCCGTTGCCCTGCCCGGTGACGGTCGCCCAGCCGCTCCCCGCGCGGCCGGGCAGGCCCAGGGCGAGCGCCAGGTTGATCCAGGCCTGGGCGGTGTCGGTGCCGCTGCGGTGCTGCTCGGCGCCGCGGGCGGTGAGGACGATGGCGCGCCGGGCACGGGCCAGCGCGAGGACGATCCGGCGCTGCTGCTCGACCGGGACCCCGGTGAGCCGCTCCACCCGGTCCGGCCAGTACCCGGCGACCCCGGCCCGGACGTCGGCGAACCCGGTGGTGCGCTCGGCGACGTAGGCCTCGTCGACCAGGCCCTCGGCCAGCGCGATGTGCAGCAGCCCGTTGGCCAGCGCCAGGTCGGTGCCCGGCAGCGGCTGCACGTGCAGGCTCGCGTTCCGCGCGGTGCTCGTGCGCCGCGGGTCGATGACGACGTGCTCGGCACCGCGCTCCCGGCCGGCGTCGAAGTACTGCATCGCCGGCGGCATGGTGTCCGCGGGGTTGCTGCCCACCAGGACGACGACGTCGGCCTCGGCGATGTCGGCGAGCGGGAAGGGCATCCCGCGGTCGAGGCCGAAGGCCCGGATGGCCGCGCCGGCGGCCGAGGACATGCAGAACCGGCCGTTGTAGTCGATGGCGCTGGTGCGCAGCGCGACCCGGGCGAACTTGCCGAACTGGTAGGCCTGCTCGTTGGTCAGCCCGCCGCCGCCGAAGCAGCCGACCGCGTCCCGCCCGTGCTCGCGCTGGGTGCGGGTGATCGCGGCGACCACCCGGTCCAGGGCGACGTCCCAGGTGGACTCGACCAGCGGGCTGGTGCGGTCGGCGGGGTCGGCGCGGACCAGCGGCCGGGTCAGCCGCTCGGGGTGGTCGAGCAGCTCGGGGGCGGACCAGCCCTTGGAGCACAGGCCCCCGCGGTTGGTCGGGAAGTCGGCCGGCACGAGGGTGGCCGGGCGGTCGCCGGCGGTCATGGTCACGCCGCACTGCAGCGAGCAGTAGGGGCAGTGCGTCTCGGTGGTGCGCGTGCCGGTGCCGGGGTGGGGCAACGACACAGCGGCGGACACATCCCGAGGTTCCGGGGGCCCGGTTTCCCGGCGGCGGCGGTCACGTCAAGCTCGCGTTCCGTCGCCCTCACACCCGGGCGCCCCGCACGGTGCGGCCGCCCAGAGGGAGGTCCACGACGCTCGTGCTCTGCTGCCTGGTGGGCAGCAGAGCACGAGCCTCCGCGGGGTCCTGGCTCAGTCCCCGCGCTGGCGGCGCAGCGCTGCGGGGGCCTTGTGCGACCAGGCGTCGAGCAGCAGTTCCTCGAGCTGGCCGGGCTCGACGACGGCCAGCTGGACCCGGACGCCGGACAGCCGCTGACCCCACCACAGCAGCTCGATCCCGGGCTGGGCCGAGACGGCGCGCGCCAGGTCCTCGCCGACCATCACGTTGAGGACGCCGTCCTCCGGCACGGTGGCCAGCACCTTGCCCGCGCCGACCCGGAAGGACCGCCGGCCGTGGTGGTCGGCCTCGGTCACCCCGGGCAGCGCGAGCGCGAGCGCGGCGGCCTGGGCGGCGTCCACGTCAGTGCCGGGACGCCGCGGCGGCCCGACCGGTCCGTCCTCGACGGGCGGCGACCGGCCCGCGGCCGTGGGACGACCGGTTCGACGTCATGTGGCGGACCGTACGGCCCGGCTCAGCCGCAGGTCCAGGACGAGCCTCCCCCGGCCGAGCAGCTCGTGAGAGCTGTCGCCGGTGGCGCGGGTCGGCCAGGCTGTCGCCCATGGAGCAGGAGACGGAGCGACGGCTGGTCCAGGTGGCGACCGACGAGTTGCGGGTGCCCTTCTGGGTCGTCCTGGCCGGCGTCGGGGTGGGAGCGTTCTGGGCGCTGATGGGGGTGCTGGTGGGCACCCGGATCGCGCACCGGAGCTGACCGGCCGGTGCCGGCTCAGTAGACCGAGATCTCCACGAGGTTCTGGTCGGGGTCGCGGAGGTAGACGCTGCGCATCGGCCCGAGCGCGCCCTGCTTGGTCACCGGCCCGACCTCGATCGGCACGCCGACGGCGGCCAGGTGCTGCTGGACCTCCGCCAGCGGGGTCTCGGTGACCAGGCAGAAGTCGCCGGTGCCGGTGCCGGCGTGGGCTGCCCGCGGCTCGAACTCGGCGCCGCGGACGTGCAGGTTGATCTTCTGCCGGCTGAAGCGCAGCGCCGTCCGCCCCTCGCCGAAGGTCTCGGCGGTCATGCCGAGGACCTGCGTGTAGAACGCGACGGTCCGGTCGAGGTCGGCGACGGTCAGCACCAGGTGGTCGATCCGGTCGATGCGCACCCGTCCGTCCTACACCCTGGATCGGCTCACCGATCTGCCCGGCGCTCGCTGACCGCGGTCCGCCGGCGCGGGCCCGTGCCCTCCGCGTACCGCCACAGCCGGTGGCTGGTCAGCACGGCGACGAGGGCCAGCACGCTGATCACCGCCTGGCCGACCCGCCCTGGGGTGACCCCGGCCGCGGGGTCCAGCCCGTAGTTCGCCCAGCCGTTCGCGAGGGCGTCGGTGACGAGCACCGCCACCAGCAGCACGACCCCGGACCGTCGCCGACCGGCCAGCAGGACCGCGGCGAGCGGGTCGAGCACGGTCAGGGCGACGAAGTACCCCCGCAGCCACCCGGGCAGCTCCGGGTACGGGTCGAACCCGGAGCCGACCAGCTGGACGACGTGCACTCCGGTCCCGTACGCGAGGACGAGCACGGCCCCGCCCACCAGCGCCCGGACGTCGGCCGGGGCACCGGCCCAGCGGACCGGCGAGGCGTGCTCCACGGCTGACCTCAGTCCGTGCTGCGGCGCAGGCGCTTGGTCTCGCCACGCTCCTTCTTGGCCTTGATCCGCCGCTCCTGCGACCCCCGGGACGGCTTGGTCTTCCGCCGGGCCGCCGGCGGGGCCGCGACCGCGGCGCGCAGGACGGCGGCCATCCGCGCCCGGGCCGCCTCCCGGTTCCGGAGCTGCTGGCGGTGCTCGCTCGCCGCGATGGTCAGCACCCCGTCGACCAGCCGCGGACCCAGCCGTTCCGTCAGCCGCCGGCGCTGCACGTCGGTCAGCCCGGCCAGCTCCAGCGGCGACACCGAGAGCTCCACCCGCGAGTCGGCGGTGTTGACGCCCTGCCCGCCGGGGCCCGAGGAGCGGGAGAACCGCCACGTCAGCGCACCGGCCGGGACGACGAGGCGGTCGCTCACCGGCAGGTCGGCGTAGGCGTCGTCCCCGGGCACGCGGGTCAGTGTCCCGGACCGTCGCCGCGGGGACGACCGCAGGTGGGAACACCCCCTGACGCCGGTCCGGTCGTCCTACGGTGAGCATGCCGAGGCGCTCACCACCAGGAGGTGGTCCCGATGGCCGGTGAACTGAGGACCTCCGTCGACGTCGACGCCGGCCCCGAGCTCGTCTGGGAGGTGCTCACCGACGTGCCCGCCTACCCGCAGTGGGCCCCGGTGCTCACCGGCGCGGAGGGGACCTTCGCCGACGGGGGCCAGGTCTTCCTCAGCTTCCCGCCGTCCAACCCGCTGCTCCGGACGAGGGTGCGCGCCCGGGTCGTCGAGGTGATCCCGTACCGACGGCTGCGGTTCGGTCTGCGGCTGGCCCGGCTGGGCACGCCGGGCCTGCTGGACACCGACCACACCATGACCATCGTCGAGCGGGACGCAGGGGTGCGGCTCTGGCTGGAGATCCGGTTCCGCGGCCTGCTGCTGCCGGTGCTGACCCGGTCCCTCAACCGCAATCGGGCACCCGCCTTCGAGCCGGTGCCCGAGAACCTCAAGGCGCGGATCGAGCGGCTGCAGGCGACCCGGTCCGACTGAGCGGAGGCCGACCGGCCGAGCCGCAGTGCCACACTCGGCCGGTGCAGCAGCGCCGGCTCGTCTTCGTCCGCCACGCCCAGGCCGCCGCTGCACCCGTCGACGTCGACCGGCCGCTGACCCCGCACGGGCGCGAGCGCGCCGCCGCCCTCGGGAGCTGGCTCGCCGCGAGCGGCCTCGTCCCCGACCGGGTGCTCGTCTCCCCCGCCACCCGGGCGCGGGAGACCTGGGAGGGCGCCGGCGCCGGGCAGCGGCCCGTCGTCGACGAGCGGGTGTACGACAACACCGCCGAGGCACTGCTCGAGGCCGTCCGGGAGACCCCGGCGGACGTTGCGGTGCTCGCCGTCGTCGGCCACAACCCCTCGATCGGCGAGCTCACCGCCGCCCTGGACGACGGGGCCGGCGACCCGGCGGCCCGACGGGACGCTGCGGCCGGGTTCCCGACCGGCGGGGTGGTCGTGTTCGACCTCGACCGGCCGTTCGCCGAGCTCGCGCCCGGCACCGCCCGGCTGGTGGCGTTCGCCGTCCCGGGCAGCTGACCGGTCAGGCGGCGGGCTGCGAGATGTTGACCATCCAGGCCACGCCGAACGGGTCGACGCACATGCCGAACTCGTCGCCCCACACCTGCTTCTCCAGCGGCATGGTCACCGCGCCGCCCTCGGACAGCCCGGCGAAGTAGCCGCGCAGCTCGTCGCCGTCGTCGCCGCTGAGGCTGATCGACACGCTGCTGCCGACGCTGCGGTCCATGCCCGCCGGGGTGTCCGACGCCATCAGCGTGTAGCCGGCGGGCGTCTCGAGCTGGGCGTGCATGATCTTGTCGGCGTCCGGGCCCTCGGCGCCACCGGCCTCGCCGAACGTGCTGAGCGCGAGCTCCCCGCCGAACACACCGCGGTAGAACTCCATGGCCTGCCGGGCGGTGTCGGAGAAGCTCAGGTAGGGGTTGAGTCGAGAGGTCACGGCCGTCCTCCGGAGGTCGGGTGCGGGACGGCCAACCTAGCGAGGACCGCGCCCGAACGGGGCGTCCTCGTCACCGCTCGCGGCCGGCCGGCGGACGACGCCCTCGACCGGCGGACGGAGGGTCGCCCGGTCAGGTGAACGGGGCGTCCTCACCTCGCCGGTGGCATCACCGTGTGTGACGCTCGGCCGGTGACGCAGGACGCTCCCGGCCGACTCCACCTGGTGACCGGCAACCACGTCGACCGGCTCCCGGACGCGAGCCGGGACGAGGCCCGGGACGACGGGGCGGCGCTGGCCGACCTGCTCCGCCGCGCCGAGGCCCTGGACGCCCGCGCAGCCGCCGAGCACTCTCCCCGCCTGGCCGGTCCGCTGCTGGTCGGCGCGGCGCTGACCCTGGTGCTCGCGGCGCTCGCCCGCCAGTCGTGGCAGCTCCCCTCGCGGGGCCCGGGCGGCGTGGCCGACGTCCCGCAGTCGCTGCTCACCTTCCTGCTGCTGGCCGCCGCCGCGTGCGTCTGGGCCGCCGGCCGGGCGGTGCGGCCGGCGGAGACCCTCCCGTCGGCCGGCACTGCCCGGCTGTGGTGGGGGCTGGTGTCCGGCGCGGCCCTGGTCTCGGTCGCCGCGGCCCTGTCGCTGGCGTCCTACGCCGGGACCGGCGACCGGCCCGCCGACCTGGTGGTGCGCTGCGCCGTCCCGCTGGTGCCGGCCGTGCTCGCCGGCGTCCTGGCCGCCGACGCCGGCCGCGCCGCCCGGGTGCGCGCGGCGCTCGGCACCGGCCTGGTCACCGTGCCGCTGGGCGGGCTGGGGTGGGCGCTGCTGTCCTCGGACGGACGCTCGACCGCCGGGCTCGTCGACGTGCTCGGCATGACCGCGCTGGCCGCCGTCGCCCCGCTGCTGCTGGCGGTGGCCTTCGTCGCCGCCGACCGCCGCCGCCGCTGACCGGTCCCGCTGGTCAGCGCAGCGGCGGCAGGTCGACCACCTCACCGGCCGGCGTCACCAGCCGGTGCTCGTCGGCTGCCGGGCGGCCCAGCACCCGGTCGTGCAGCCGGTCGACGGTGAGGCCGTGCCACGAGGGCCCGAGGGCCGCGGTGGGCCGTAGCTCACGCCAGGCAGGTCAGCGGCGCGCCGCCGTTGTAGGTGACCATGTCGCGCAGCGCGGACATCGCGTCGATGGGCCCCCCGGCCGGCGTCCCGGCCAGCTCGGCCATGGCCCGGTGCAGGTTGCCGACGATCCGCTCGGGGTCGGTCCAGCCGGCGAACCGCCCCAGGTCGGTCTCCCGGGCCGCCTCGAGCGGCCCGACGCCCGCCGCGGCGGCCCGCTGGGCGACGTCCAGGACGAAGCGCAGGTAGCCGAGCACGTCCTCGATCACCTCCGGTCCGCAGACCGGCCCGTGCCCCGGGACGATCGTGCGGGCCCCGAGGGGGCGCACCACCTCCTCCAGCACCGTGATCGCACCGGCCACCGACCCGGACAGCAGGAACGGCGTGCCGCCGTTGAACAGCAGGTCGCCGGCGTAGAGCACCTCGGCGTCCGGCACCCAGACGACGACGTCGTTGGTGGTGTGCGCCGGCCCGCCGACGTGCCGCACCTCGCAGGGCCGGTCCCCGAGCCAGAGGGTCAGCCGGTCCGGGAAGGTCAGGAACGGCGGCGTGAAGGGGAGGACGCCGGCGTCGAACTCCGACCAGATGCCCGGCGGGTGGGCCGCACCCAGCGCGATCATCTCGGCGCGGGCGTTGTCCTGGGCCACGATCGTCGCCTTGGGAAGCAGCCCGTTGCCGGCCGTGTGGTCGGGGTGGTGGTGGGTGTTGAGCAGGGTGCGCACCGGCAGCGGGGTGACCCGGGCGAGCGCGTCGAGGTAGGTGCGGGTGCGCCGCTCGGTCGAGCAGGTGTCGATGCTGGTCACGCCGTCCGGGCCCACCAGGAAGCCGGTGTTGTTCACCATCCAGCTGCCGTCGGGCTGCACGTAGGCGAACAGCCCGTCGCCGACCTCCTGGACGCTCGGTGCGCCACCTCGCAGGACCGTCCCCTCGGTGACCGTGCTCATCGGCGCTGACCCTCCCGGCCTCGTCGTCCGCCCGCGGCGGCTGCCTCCCGGGAGGCTAGGCCGCCGCCCGGCGCCCCCGGGCAGGAGGGCAGCCGGTCGGCGGAGGATGGGCGCATGGCCACCCTCGCGACCGCGCTCGCCGCCGGACCCGTCGTCCTCGACGGCGGGCTGTCGACCGAGCTGGAGGCCGCCGGGCACGACGTCACCTCGGCGCTGTGGTCGGCCCGGCTGCTCCGGGACGACCCGGGCGCCGTGGTCGCCGCGCACGCCGCCTTCGCCGCGGCCGGCGCCCGGGTGGCCACGACGGCGAGCTACCAGGCCACCTTCCCGGGGTTCGCCGCCGTCGGCATCGACGAGACCGAGGCCGCCACGCTGATGACCCGCTCGGTGCAGCTGGCCCGGGAGGGCGCGCCCGACGGCTGGGTCGCCGCCTCGGTCGGCCCGTACGGTGCGTACCTCGCCGACGGGTCGGAGTACACCGGCGGCTACGTCAGCGACCTGGGCGTCGCCGACCTGCGGGCGTTCCACCGCCCCCGCCTGCAGGTGCTGGCCGAGGCCGGCGCCGACGTGCTGGCCTGCGAGACGCTGCCCGCCGCCGCCGAGGTGGAGGCGCTGCTGGGCGAGCTGGCCGGCCTCGACGTCCCGGCGTGGCTGTCACTGACCGCCGTGGTCGACGACGCCGGGGTCCCGCGGACCCGGCGCGGCGAGCGCCTCGCGGACGTCGCGGCGATGGCCCGCGACGTCGACGCGGTGATCGCCGTCGGCGTCAACTGCACCGACCCGGGTGCGGTGCCGGCCGCCGTCGCCGTCGCCACGACCGCCAGCGGGAAGCCGGGGGTGGCCTACCCGAACAGCGGCGAGCGGTGGGACGCGACCGCGCGCCGCTGGACAGGGCAGCCCGGGGTGGGTGACGTCTCGGGGTGGCTGGCCGCCGGCGCCCGGCTGGTCGGTGGGTGCTGCCGGGTCCGGCCGGACGACGTCCGCGCGATCGCGGACGCCGTCCGGTAGCGGTCCTCCCTCAGGAGGGCACGGGGTCCGCACCCCGCCGACCGCCCGGCCGGCAGCGCACCAGCCGGCGGGCCGTGAGCCAGCTGCCGCGCAGCGCGCCGTGCTGCTGCAACGCCTCGACCGCGTACGCGGAGCAGGTCGGGGTGAAGTGGCAGCACGGTGGGCGCCGCGGGCTCACCTCCCGCTGGTAGAGCCGGACCGCCGCGACCAGGCGGTCGGCGACCCGTCCGCCGGTGCTCTCCGCCCGGACCCGGCGCACCGTCGACGGCGCGACCAGCAGCATCTCCATCCCGCAGCCGAGCGCCTGGGCCAGGCAGCAGCCGGTGTTGAGGAACAGCAGGTCGCGCAGGCACGAGTCGTTCCGCCGGTAGCCGGGCCCGTACCCGCCGTAGCCGTAGCCCGGGGGCGGCCCGTAGCCGCGCCGGTAGCCGGGGCCGCCCCAGCCCCGCCGCCGCCGCGGGCCGCCACCGCCCGAGCCCCAGACGAAGACCACCGCTAGAGGATCGGGTTGCCGCCGGTGACGGCGACCCGGGCCCCGGATACGTAGCTGGCCTCGTCGCTGGCGAGGAGCACGTACACGGGAGCGAGCTCGGCCGGCTGGGCAGCTCGGCCCATCGGCACCTGCTGACCGAAGCTGGCCACCTTCTCCGGGGGCATCGTGGCGGGGATCAGCGGCGTCCAGACCGGGCCGGGGGCCACGCTGTTGGCGCGGATCCCCTTCTCGGCGTAGAGCTGGGCGAGGCTGGCGGTGAAGTTCGCGATCCCGGCCTTGGTCATCGCGTAGACGGCCAGCGTGGGGCTCGGCATGTCGGAGTTCACCGACGAGGAGTTGATGATCGACGAGCCCGGCTGCATGTGCGGCACCGCGTCCTTGCACAGGGTGAACATCGCGCCGAGGTTCAGCCCGACGGTGAGGTCGAACTCCTCGTCCGGGATCTCCTCCAGGGTGTCGTGGCTCATCTGGAACGCGGCGTTGTTGACCAGGACGTCGATGCCGCCGAGCTCCTCGAGCGCCCTGGGCACGATCGTCTTCGCGTGCGCCCGGTCCGACAGGTCACCGGCGACGAGCACGCACTTCCGGCCGGCCTCCTCGACGTACTTGGCGGTGTCCCGGGCGTCGTCGTGCTCGTCGAGGTAGGAGATGAGGACGTCGGCGCCCTCCCGGGCGAAGGCGATCGCGACGGCGCGGCCGATGCCGCTGTCGCCGCCGGTGATCACCGCCCGCTTGCCGGTGAGCTTCCCGGAGCCGCGGTAGCTCTCCTCGCCGTGGTCGGGCTTGGGGGTCATCTCACCGAGGACGCCCGGCGGGGTCTGCTGCTGCTCGGGCTGGGACTCGGGACGCGGTGACGACACGGTGGTTCCTCCTGCACGTCGGGCCGGCGGCACTCCTGCGCTCTGCTCACGCGGCCGGTGCGTCGAGGGCCCCGGCCCGGTGCTGCCTCGCCCAGCGCCTACCCGCTCCGGGAGCCGGGACACCTGCGTCGAGCTGCGGCCGGTCCGGGCCCGGACGGCCAGCGACCCGGGAGGTGTCGAGGGAGCGCGGCACTGCGCGCCTCGACACCTCCCGGGTCGCCGGGGGTCCTTCCTCAGGCCGCGCGTGTCCCGGCAGCCGCAGGGCTGCGGACGGCGAGCGGCGTCACGGTGCCGGGCCGCGTCCACCGCATCTCCAGCCGGCGGTGCCCGGCCTCGTCGACCACGGGCACCCAGCTGCACTGCGGGCAGTTCTGCACGCTCATCACTCCTCCATCTCTCGTTCACCTGCTGTTCACTTTGTGTCCAGGAATTCGCCACCTTACGCACCTGTGCGTGGATCGTGACCTCATCGAGACCGCGTGTCCCCCGGAGGAGTCGCCGCCGGGGGACGCCGGCCATCGGGCACCCTGGTGGGCACGATGACGCTCTCCCCCGCCGGCACCGACACGACCCCGGCCGACTCCCCCGCCACCGCGCTGCCCTCGCCGGACGTGTCGGCGCTGATCGCCGACCCCGACGACCTGTCGGAGCTGTTCGCCCTCGGCGACGACCCGGACGCGGTCTTCGCCCGCTTCGCCGAGTGGGCCGAGGCGGCCGGCACCCCGCTGTACCCGGCGCAGGAGGAGGCGCTCATCGAGCTGGTCAGCGGCGCCAACGTCGTGCTGGCCACCCCGACCGGCTCGGGCAAGTCGCTGGTGGCCACCGGCGCGCAGTACGCCGCGCTGGCGAGCGACCGGGTCAGCTTCTACACCGCGCCGATCAAGGCGCTGGTCAGCGAGAAGTTCTTCGCCCTCTGCGGGGTCTTCGGTGCGGCGAACGTCGGGATGCTGACCGGCGACGCCAGCGTCAACGCCGACGCGCCGATCATCGCCTGCACCGCCGAGGTGCTGGCCAACATCGCGCTGCGCGAGGGACCGGACGCCGACATCGGCCTCGTGGTCATGGACGAGTTCCACTTCTACGGCGACCCCGACCGCGGCTGGGCGTGGCAGGTGCCGCTGATCGAGCTGCCGAAGGCGCAGTTCCTGCTGATGAGCGCGACCCTCGGCGACGTCAGCACGCTGCGGGAGGACCTCACCCGGCGCACCGGGCGGCCCACCGCGCTCGTCGCCCACGCCGAGCGCCCGGTGCCGCTGCACCACTACTACGCGACCACCCCGATGCACGAGACGATCGACGAGCTGCTCTCCACCCGGCAGGCACCGGTCTACGTCGTCCACTTCACCCAGGCCTCGGCGCTGGAGCGGGCACAGGCGCTGATGAGCGTCAACGTCTCCACCAAGGAGGAGAAGCAGGCGATCGCCGACCAGATCGGCGGCTTCCGCTTCTCCTCCGCCTTCGGGACGACGCTGTCCCGGCTGGTCCGGCACGGCATCGGCGTGCACCACGCCGGGATGCTGCCCAAGTACCGGCGGCTGGTGGAGCAGCTGGCCCAGGCCGGGTTGCTCAAGGTCATCTGCGGCACCGACACCCTCGGGGTGGGCATCAACGTGCCGATCCGCACCGTCGTGTTCTCCGCGCTGAGCAAGTACGACGGCACCCGCACCCGGCTGCTCAACGCCCGGGAGTTCCACCAGATCGCCGGGCGGGCCGGTCGCGCGGGCTACGACACCGCCGGCACCGTCGTCGTCCAGGCGCCCGAGCACGAGGTGGAGAACCTCAAGCAGTTCGCCAAGGTCGCCGACGACCCGAAGAAGCGCCGCAAGCTGGTCCGGCGCAAGGCACCCGAGGGCATGGTGCCGTGGAGCGAGGCGACCCAGCAGCGGCTGATCGCCGCCGAGCCCGAGCCGCTGAGCAGCCACTTCCGGGTCTCCACCGGGATGGTCCTCAACGTGCTCGCCCGGCCCGGCGACCCGGTCGCGGCGATGCGGCACCTGCTCACCGACAACCACGAGCCGCGCAAGCGGCAGCTGCGGCACATCCGGGAGGCCATCGGCATCGCCCGCGGTCTGCTGCAGGCCGGCGTCATCGAGCGGCTCGCCACCCCCGAGCCCGACGGCCGCCGCTACCGGCTGACCGTCGACCTCCCGCCGGACTTCCAGCTCAACCAGCCGCTGTCCACCTTCGCGCTGGCCGCCATCGGCCTGCTGGACCAGGAGTCCGACACCTATGCGCTCGACGTGGTCAGCGTCATCGAGGCGACCCTGGACGACCCCCGGCAGGTCCTGGCCGCGCAGCTGAACAAGGCCAAGGGCGCCGCGGTGGCGCAGATGAAGGCCGAGGGCATCGAGTACGACGAGCGGATGGAGCTGCTGGAGGAGATCACCTACCCCAAGCCGCTCGAGGAACTGCTCGAGTACGCCTTCGAGACCTACCGCTCGTCCAACCCGTGGGTGGCCGACGCCCAGCTCTCCCCGAAGTCGGTGGTGCGGGACATGTGGGAGCAGGCGATGACCTTCCGCGAGCTGGTCAACACCTACCAGCTGACCCGCTCCGAGGGCGCGGTGCTGCGGTACCTGTCCGACGCGTTCAAGGCGCTGCGCTCCGGGGTGCCGGCCGACGCCCGCACCGAGGAGGTCACCGACCTCGTCGAGTGGCTCGGCGAGCTGGTCCGCCAGGTCGACTCCTCGCTGCTGGACGAGTGGGAGCAGCTGACCAGCCCCGACCAGCCGCTGGACGCCCCGGTGGCCGTGCCTGCCCGGCCGCGCCCGCTCACCGGCAACGAGCGCGCGTTCACCGCGATGGTGCGCAACGCGCTGTTCCGCCGGGTGGAGCTCATCGCGCTGCGCCGCTGGTACGACCTGGGCCAGCTCGACGCCGCCTCGGGCTGGGACGCCGACCGGTGGGGGGAGGTCGTGCAGGCCTACTTCGCCGAGCACGGTGAGCTCGGCACCGGTGCCGACGCCCGCGGCCCGGCGCTGCTCGTCGTCGACAAGAGCGAGCCGGGGCTCTGGCGGGTGCGGCAGATCCTGGACGACCCGGCCGGCGACCACGACTGGGGCTTCGACGTCGAGGTCGACCTGGCGGCCTCCGACGAGGAGGGCGTCGTGGTGCTGCGGCTGGTGGACGCCGGCCGCAAGGACTGAAGAGCACCCCCGGACGGGGGATGCAGAGCGGAACGGCTCGTGCCGAAACTGTCCTCGACGAGGGAGCCGCCCGACGGGGGCACGCACCCCGCACGAGACGGGCAGGGTGGATGGGCGACTTCCGCACGGCGCGGCCGGGTGGCGGGCCGGCTGCGCGATGGCCCTGGGCCGTGCTGCTCCCCCGACCGGCCGAACTGCTGCGCCGGCCCGCCGAGCCGGTGGAACGCGTCCGGTGGCTGTTCGCCCTCTCGGCGTTGTCCGCGCTGTTCCTGACCCCGGTCGGCATGCTGCTCGCCGGGGACCGCTGGACGATCGCCCTGGTCGCCGTCTCCTGCAGCGGGCTCGCCGCCTCGTGGGTGCACCGCTACCGCACCCGCGAGGTGCCGCTCGTCCTCGACCTCACCGACACGACGTGCCTGTTGCTGTTCGCCCTGTCCTGCACCCAGCCGGCCATCGCGTTCGGCGTGGTGGTCCCCGCCCTGTGGTTCCGCGGCGCCTACGGCAGCAACGGGCGGGTCGCCGGCTACGCGGCGGGCGCGTGCCTGGCGATCTCGCTGGCCGTACCGCTGTGGGGCGTCGTCCCCGGGCAGGCGCCCTGGACGTCGCCGGCTCCGGTGCTCGGCTCGCTGCCGGTCATCGCGATCAACGCGCTCGTCGCCCGATACCTCGCGCTGGGGCTCTTCCAGCGCGACGTGGACCACGAGCGCGACCGCGCCCTGGCGGCCTTCGCGAGCCGGCTGATCGGGGTGACCGACCGGCTCGCGGTGATGGCGGCGTCGTGGGTCACCGCAGAGGCGATCTGCCGGTCGACCCCCGGCCTGCGCCTGGCCGTCGTCTACGACGAGGGCGGTGACACCCTGCGCGTCTCCGGGACCGCCGGCGGGTGGCGCCGGCAGCCGAGCACGCTGCCGCGCACGCTGCTGCCGCCGGCATCGACCGGCCAGGAGGCGGCGGTCATCACGGCGCCGCCGGAGCTCGTGCTGGCCTCCGGCGTGGCCGGCCAGTGGGTGTGCCTGCCCCTCCCGGACACCGCCGGCGGCCACCTGCTGCTGGGTGCCACGCCGCGGGTGCCGCGCGAGGGCATTGTCGCGACCCGGTCGATGCTCGCCCAGGTCGCGCTGGCCCTGCGCACCTGCGACGCGCACGCCGAGCTCCGCACCCAGGCCCGCACCGACGGGCTCACCGGCCTGGCCAACCGGCCCGCCTTCACCGCTGCGCTGGTGCAGGCGCTGGCCACGCCGGACACCGAGTCGTGGCTGCTGTTCCTCGACCTGGACGACTTCAAGGTCGTCAACGACCAGCTGGGGCACCTCGCCGGCGACCGGCTGCTGGCCCACCTCGGCGGCCAGCTCCGCTCGGTGCTGCGGAGCGGTGACCTGTGCGCCCGGCTGGGTGGCGACGAGTTCGCGGTGCTGCTGCGCGACGCCGGCGAGGCCGACGCCCGGGCGATCGGCCGTCGGCTGGTGCAGCTGATCTCCACGCCGGTGCAGCTGGCGGAGGGGCTGGCCCGGATCGGCGCCAGCATCGGGGTCACCCCGGTGCCGGCCGGCCACGCGGAGAGCCTCGTCGTCCACCAGGCCGACGTCGCCATGTACGCCGCGAAGGCAGCCGGCAAGAACCGGGTGCAGTTCTTCTCCCCCGCCCTGCTGCAGCTCGACGACCGGGCGGCCGCCGAGGCCGAGCTGCGGGCGGCCGTGGCCGACGGTCAGCTGGTGCTCGCCTACCAGCCGGTGGTGTCGGCGGTCGACGGCCGCTGCACCGCCGTGGAGGCGCTGGTGCGCTGGCACCACCCGGTCCGCGGCCTGCTCGGTCCCGACGAGTTCCTGGGCCTGGCCGAGGAGACCGGCGCCGTGCTCGAGCTCGGGGAGTGGGTGCTCCGGTCGGCCTGCGCCGACGCGGCCGGCTGGGACGACGGGTCGACGCCGGTCGCCCTGCACGTCAACGCCTCACCCGTGCAGCTGGCCCATCCGCAGTTCGTCGACCTGGTCCGGGCCGCGCTGGCCGGCACCGGCCTGGCCGCGGACCGGCTGGTCGTCGAGGTCACCGAGACCACGGTGCTGGACTCCCCCGCGGTGTCGGCGACGCTGGACGAGCTGGTCGGACTCGGGGTCGGGGTCGCGCTGGACGACTTCGGCACCGGCTACTCGGCGCTGACCACCCTGCGCAGCCTGCCGATCGGCATCGTGAAGATCGACAAGTCCTTCGTGGCCGGTGCGCTCACCCGGACCGCGGACGCCGCCGTGGTCGAGGCGATCGTGCAGATGGCCGGCCGGCTGGGGCTGGCCACGGTCGCCGAGGGCGTGGAGTCCGCCGAGCAGGAGGCCTTCCTCCGGATGGCCGGGATCACCGCCCTGCAGGGGTTCCGGTACCTGCGACCCGCCCCGGTCGCGGAGTTCGGCCGCTGGCTGGCGGGCAACCGGCGGCCGGCGTCCGACGGCGAGCTCACCCCGGCCTGAGGCGCGGGTTCGTCCGCGTCCAGCCGCGCTCGTCCCGGCGGGCGCCCTGGGCCGCCCGGCACCGCCGGCACACCTCCGCGACCTCCTCCGCGTGCCGCCCCGACTCGGGCTGCACGTCGGCCCAGGTCACGTGCGGGAACCGGGACAACTGCGACCGGCTCAGCGACAGCCCGCAGACCGTCTCGTTGTGCCCGGGCACCCAGGCGTGCACCTCACCGGCGGGGTAGCCGATGCCGTCGTCGGGGTCCACCCACCGGTCCGCGGCCGCCACCGCCGCGCTGCGTGCTGACATGGGTGCTCCCCTACCCGCTGGACCCCCGCGGTGTGCGCGCTCACAGGGACCCGCTGTGGCACCCTCGCGGCGATGCGGGCATGACGGCGGTGGAGATGGTCGCGGTCGCGCTGGCCGGGCTGGCGGCCGGCTCGATCAACGCCGTCGTCGGCTCGGGCACCCTGGTCACCTTCCCGGTGCTGCTGGCGGTGGGCCTGCCCCCGGTCACCGCCACGGTCTCCAACTCGCTGGGCCTGGTGCCGGGCAACCTCACCGGCGCCATCGGCTACCGCCGCGAGCTCACCGGGCAGCGCCGGCTGCTGCTGCGGCTCTTCCCCGCCTCGGTGCTCGGGGCGCTGACCGGCGCGTTCCTGCTGCTGCACCTGCCCGCCTCGGCGTTCGAGACGATCGTCCCGGGACTGGTCGCGCTCGCCGTCGTCCTGGTCGCGGTCCAGCCGGTGCTGCAGCGCCGGCTGGCGGCCCGCCGGGCCCGCGCCGGGACCGACCCCGACCCGCACGTCGGCGGCGGCCGGCTGGCCGCGCTGGTCGCCGGCGCGTACGCGACCGGCACCTACGGCGGGTACTTCGCCGCCAGCCAGGGCGTGCTGCAGATCGGCATCTTCGGCCTGCTGCTGCGCGAGCCGCTGCAGCGGCTCAACGCCATCAAGAACGTGCTGACCCTCGGCGTCAACGCCGTGGCCGCGCTGACCTACGTCGTCGTGGCCACCGACCGGGTCGACTGGCGCGCCGCCGGGCTGGTGGCCGGCGGGTCGCTGGTCGGCGGGTACGTCGGGTCCACCCTCGGCCGGCGGCTGCCGGCACCGGTGCTGCGGACGGCGATCGTGCTGCTGGGCCTGGTCGCCATCGCCGTGCTGCTGACCCGGTGAGCGCCCTGGAGTTCGCGCTGCTGGTGCTCGCCGGGGTCGCCGCGGGGCTGGTGGGCAGCGTCGCCGGTCTCGCCTCGCTGTTCAGCTACCCCGCGCTGCTGGCCACCGGCATCCCGCCGCTGACGGCCAACGTCACCAACACCGTCGCCCTGGCGTTCTCCAGCATCGGGTCGGTGAGCGCCTCCCGCCCCGAGCTGGCCGGGCAGCGGCGGCGGCTGGTGCCGCTGTGCGCGGTCGCGCTGCTGGGCGGGGTCACCGGCGCGGTGCTGCTGCTGCTCACCCCGTCGGCCGCCTTCGAGAAGCTCGTCCCGTTCCTCATCGCCGGGGCGTCGGCGGCGATCCTGGTGCAGCGCCCACCCCGTGAGCTGGCGGCGGAGGGGGCCCGGCACCCGCAGCGCGACTCGCGGTGGCTGGTCGTCGGGGCGTTCGGCGTCTCCGTCTACGGCGGGTACTTCGGCGCGGCCGCCGGCGTCCTGATGCTGGCGATGCTGCTGCTGGTCACCGGCGAGGGGGTGCCGCGCAGCAACGCCGTGAAGAACGTGGTGCTGGGCGTGGCCAACTCGGTCGCGGCGCTGGGCTACGCGTTCTTCGCCGACGTCGACTGGCTGGCGGCCCTGCCGCTGGCGCTCGGCTTCCTGGTCGGCGGCTCGCTCGGCCCCGGCGTGGTGCGCCGGGTGCCGCAGACCCTGCTGCGCCGGCTGATCGCCGTCGCCGGGCTCGGGCTCGCCGTCCACCTCGGGCTGGACGCCTTCGGCTGATCATCTACGGTGGTGCCCGGGCCCCAGGACGGCAGGCTGACCGGTGCGCCGACGGCGCACGGACGACAGGAGACACATGTCCGCGGCAGGGCAGGCGGCACAGCGGTTCGCACGGGCGCTCGAGCAGCTGCCCCCGCCGGAGCTGCGCGGGCCGGAGATGCTCGCCGTCCGGTTGTCCCGGGCGTGCGTCGCGGCGCTGCCGGTCGACGGCGCCGGGATGAGCATCCACGACATGAAGGGCCTGCGGACGCCGATCGGGGCCAGCGACCCGGTCGCCTCCCAGGCCGAGCGGCTGCAGTTCACCCACGGCGAGGGCCCCTGCCTGCGGGCGCACGACGACGGCGTGGCGATCGCCTTCGACGACGCCGCGATCGCCCGCAACTGGCCGGACCTGTACACCGCCCTGGTCGGCGACACGCCCTTCCACGCGGTGCTGTCGGTGCCCCTGCTCCCCCCGCTCGGGCCGCTGGTGGTGCTCGACCTCTACGTCCGCGACCCCGAGCAGCTGCCGGCCACCGACCGGGACGACGTCGAGGAGGTGACCATCGCGCTGACCCGGGCGATGGTCGCCGCGGCCCTGGGCGCGCCGAAGGAGGAGGGCCGCCCCGGCTGGTGGGACGGCCCGGACGCGCTGCAGCGGGCCCGGGTGTGGCAGGCCACCGGGATGGTCAACGTCGCCCTGGGGCTGGACACCGAGGACGCCCTGGCCGCGCTGAAGGCCTACGCCTTCGCCAGCGACCGGGTGGTCGACGACGTCGCCGACGACGTGCTCGCCGGCCGCATCTCGCTGTCCGAGCTCAGCCCGTCGGAGAGCTGACTCCTTCTCAACCAACTGGTTGACAACCGGCGCAGGACGTCACTACCCTCTTCCTCAACCGATTGGTTGACGAGAGAGGAGGTCCGCGTGGCGGCAGACGCGCTGTCCCGGGTGTTCTCGGCCCTGGCCGACCCCACCCGGCGCGACATGGTGGCCAGGCTCGCCGTCGGCGACGCCACCGTGAACGAGCTCGCCGCCCCCTACGAGGTGAGCCTGCAGGCGGTGTCCAAGCACCTCAAGGTGCTCGAGGACGCCGGCCTGGTCAGCCGCAGCCGGGAGGCCCAGCGCCGTCCGGTGCACCTGGAAGCGCAGGTCTTCGACCTGATGACGAAGTGGATCGAGCGCTACCGGCGCGAGGCCGAGGAGCGCTACCGCCGCCTGGACGACGTGCTGGCCGCGATGCCGGACGACGTCGACCCCACCCCTGCTCGGAAGGAAGGCACCCCGTCATGAGCACCACCAGCACCCACGAGACCGAGATCGTCGCCGACCCGCGGGTCCCGCTCGTCCGGATCACCCGCGAGTTCGACGCCCCCAAGGAGAAGGTCTTCCGCGCGCACACCGACCCGGAGCTGGTGGTGCAGTGGCAGGGCCCGCGCGGGACCGAGGCCCGGATCGACCACTACGACTGCCGCACCGGGGGCTCCTACCGCTACGTGCACGTCCACGAGGGCCAGGAGTACGGCTTCCACGGCAGCTTCCACGAGGTGCGCCCGGCCGAGCTGATCGTCCAGACGTTCACCTTCGAGGGCTTCCCGGACGGCGTCGCCCTGGAGCGGCTGGAGCTGGAGGACCTGCCCGGCGGCCGCAGCCGGCTCACCGCCACCTCGCTGGTCGACTCCTTCGAGGGGCGGGACGCCTTCCTGGCCAGCGGCATGGACTCGGGCGTCCGCGAGGGCTACGAGCGCCTCGACGCCCTGCTCGCCGGCTGACGGCCCGGGCCGGCGGCCCCGGCCGCTCGGGCCGGGACCGCCGGGCTCAGCTGCCCTGGGTCACGTAGGCGCTGAGCAGCAGCACGAACGCGCTGGCCGCGATGAGCAGCCGGGCCGGGGTGAGGCCGTTGAGCAGCCCGGCGATCACCCCGGCACCCGCGGCGCGGGCCTCGGCCGCCTGGGCCCCGCGCCGCATGATCCGCACCTCGTCGGCCAGCAGCGTGCCCCCAGCACCGAGCAGCGACAGGCCGAGCACGACGAAGACCAGGGCCAGCCGCTGGTCGAAGCTCTCCACGGCCGGGGCGAGCAGCAGCACCACCACGATCCCGAGCAGCAGCCCGACCGCCGCGCCGGCGACCGGTGCCCACGGGCCCATCCGGATCATCGGGTCCCGCCGCGGCAGCCGCGGGAGCCGCGGCTGGGGACGCCCGCCGACCGGGGCCGTCGGGTGCGGCGCCGCACCGGGCTCGGCGTCGGGCCCGGGTGCCGGGGCCGCCTCCGGCGTCGCGGCGGCCGTCGGCTCACCGACCGGCTGGGGCTCCGGGTCCGGGTTCGGGCCTGGTGCCCCAGCCGCCGCCGGTGCCGGGGTGGCCGGCGGGGCCTCCGTCCGCTGCCCGGGCACGACGGCGGTGGCGCCCGCCGGCGCCGCTCCGGTCTCCGTCGCACGGGCACCCCGCGGGTCGACCCAGCCGGGGGTCAGCACGTCCTGCTCGTCGCTCATCTGTCCGATCACCTCGCCGGAGAAGCTAGGCGGGAGCTCCGACGATCCCGGGGAGGCGGCCGGGTGTGGCGGACGGTGCGGCCCGCGCCCCGGCGCGGGCCTCACCGTCCGTGCCGTGCCGGGACCGCAGCGTCAGAGCAGCCGGCGGCTGCCCTCGGCGACCACCCGCAGCCAGCGGTGGCCGTACCCCTCCAGCGCGAGCTCGACCGACCCGTCGTCGGCCAGCGCCGCGCTGCCCACGGTCAGCAGGTCCTCCAGCCGGTGGGTGCTGCCGCAGCCGGCCAGCACCAGCGGCACGGTGCGCGGCTCGGGCCCGAGGTTGTGCAGCGCGACCAGCGCCCCGTCGTCCCAGGAGCTCAGCGAGGCGAGCACCTCCGGGTGCGGCTGGCCGAGCACCTCGTACTCACCCCAGCCCAGCTCCGGGCACTCCCGGTAGCGCCGGATGAGCAGCTTCATGAACGACAGCAGCGAGTCCGGGTCGCGCCGCTGGTCGGCGACGTTGACGAACTCCGGGGCGAAGCCGCCCTCGACCACCGGCCCGGGCAGCTTGCCGGGCGCGGCCGAGGAGAAGCCGCCGTTGCGGCCGGCGGTCCACTGCATCGGCGTCCGGACGGCGAGCCGGCCCTCGGCGGCGAGGTTCTCCCCCATCCCGATCTCCTCGCCGTAGAACAGCACCGGCGTGCCGGGCAGGGAGAACATCAGGCTGTAGACCATCCGGATGCGGCGCGGGTCGCCGGCCAGCATCGGCGGCAGCCGGCGGGTGAGGCCGCGGTCGTAGACCTGCATGTCCGGGTCCGGGCCGAAGGCGCCGAACACCTCGGCGCGCTCGTCGTCGGAGAGCTTGTCCAGGGTGAGCTCGTCGTGGTTGCGCACGAACGTCCCCCACTGGTTGTCCGGGGAGGTCGCCGGCCGGGCGGTCAGCGCGTCGACCAGCGGGGCGACGTCGGCCCGTGCCAGCGACAGGTACATCGCCTGCATGGCGATGAAGTCGAACTGCATGGTCAGCTCGTCGCCGTCGGTGCCGCCGAAGAACTCCGCCTGCTGGTCGTGCGGCAGGTTCACCTCACCGAGCAGCACGCCGTCGCCGGAGCGGCGGTCGACCAGCGAGCGCAGCGCCCGCAGGTACTCGTGCGGGTCGGGGAACCGCTCCGCCTCGGCCGGGTCGATGCCCTCGGTCTCCAGCAGGAAGGGGACGGCGTCCACCCGGAAGCCGTCCAGGCCCAGCTGCAGCCAGAAGCCGATGACCTTGGCGATCTCGTCGCGGACCCGCGGGTTCGCCACGTTCAGGTCGGGCTGGGTCTTGTAGAACTTGTGCAGGTACCACTCCCCCGTCTTCTCCTCCAGCTCCCAGATGCTGTCCTCCTTGTCCGGGAAGACCACCTGGGCCGAGGTGTCCGGCGGCGGGTCGGACCGCCACACGTAGAAGTCGCGGAACGGGTCGTCCTTCGACCGCCGGGCCGCCTGGAACCACGGGTGCTTGTCGCTGGTGTGGTTGACCACCAGGTCGACGATGACCCGCATGCCGCGGTCCTTCGCCGTCCGGATGACCTCGACCAGGTCACCGTGCGTGCCCAGCCGCGGGTCGACGCCGTAGAAGTCGGTGATGTCGTAGCCGTCGTCCCGCTCGGTGGTCGGGTAGAAGGGCATCAGCCACAGGCAGGTGACGCCCAGGTCGGCCAGGTGCTCGATGCGCTGGGCGAGGCCGGCGAAGTCGCCGATGCCGTCGCCGTTCCAGTCCATGTAGGTCTCGACGTCCAGGCAGTAGACGACGGCGTTCTTCCACCACAGGTCGGCGGTGTCGGTGATCCGCATGGTGCTCCTCTTCTCGGAACGGTCGGGATCAGGGCAGGACGGCGGGCTGCGGCGTCTGCTCGGGACGGCGGGGCTCCGGCGGGCCGGGCGGGTCGATGGCGACCGCGGGCGCGGGCGCGGTGACGTCGAGCTGGGGCAGCACGTGCTCGCCGAAGGCGTCCAGGAACGCGGTCTGCTCCTTGGGCACGTGGTGCAGGTAGACCTGGTCGAAGCCGAGCTCGACGTACTCCTGGATCCACGCGGCGTGCTGGCCCAGGTCGCTGGAGATGCGCACCGCGTCGTGCATGTCCTCGGGGCGGACGTGCGTGCTGGCCTGGTCGAAGGCCCGGGTGGTGTCCAGGTCCCAGCACAGCGGCGGCGGGAAGACGTTGCTGCGCCACTGGTCGTGCGCCAGGGCCAGCGCCCGGTCGGGGTCGGGGTCCCAGGAGACGTGCACCTGGATGGTCAGCGAGCCCTGGCCGCCGGCGTCCCGGTAGGCGGCGATCACCTCGCGCAGGGTGTCGTACGGCTGGTTGATGGTGACCAGGCCGTCGGCCCACTCGGCGTGCCGGGCGGCGGTCCTCGCGCTGACCGCCGGGGCGATGAGCGCGGGCTGCTGCTCGGGCAGCGTCCAGATCCGGGCCCGGTCGACGGTCACCAGGCCCTCGTGGCTGACCTCCTCACCGGCCAGCAGCGCCCGGATGACGTCGACGCACTCGCGCAGCCGGGCGTCGCGCAGCTCCTTGTTCGGCCAGACGTGCCCGGTGACGTGCTCGTTCATCGCCTCGCCCGACCCCAGCGCGACCCAGAAGCGGCCCGGGAACATCGACCCCAGCGTGGCGATCGCCTGGGCGATGATCACCGGGTGGTACCGCTGGCCGGGGGCGTTGACCGCACCGAAGGGCAGGTCAGTGGTGGCCAGCGCCGCGCCCAGCCAGGACCAGGCGAAACCGGAGTGGCCCTGCCGCTCGTTCCAGGGCTCGAGGTGGTCCGAGCACATCGCTGCGGTGAACCCGACCTGCTCTGCGTGCTGCACCGCGCGGAGCAGGTCGGCGGGGTGCACCTGCTCGTGGGAGTTGTGGAAGCCGATCACCGTCATGGCGCATGCCTACCGAGGATCACGATCAGCTGCAGGACGGATGACCCGCGCAACGATCACGTCGCCCGGCTCCGCAGCAGCTCCCGGGTGCGCTCGTCGGCCGGGAAGAACGACTCGACCGCCAGCTCGGACAGCGTGACGTCGTGCGGGTCGCCGAAGCTGGTCACCGTGGTGTGCAGGGCCAGCTCGCCGTCCGGCGAGGCCAGCTGGACGGTCATCAGCAGCTCGTTGCCCGGCGGGCGGGCGGCCAGCGCCTCGACGACCCCCGGGTAGCCGCGCACCTCGGCCAGCAGCCGGGTGAGCCGGCGGTCGCCGGTCAGCCGCTCGAGCCGGGTCAGCCGGTGCACCAGGTGGGCGGTCCAGCCGGCCCGGTCCCGGATCCGCGGCGCCAGCCCGCCGGGGTGCAGCCCGAGCCGGTAGACGTTCACCGGCGGCCCCAGCAACGCCGGGTCGGCGCCCTCGAGCAGCGGGCCGACGGCCCGGTTGGTGAGCACCACGTCGCCGTACCGGTCGAACACGACCGCCGGGTAGGGCTCGTGCCCGGCCAGCAGGTGGGCCAGGGACTCCCGCACCGCGGCGGCCTGCTCGCCCTCCAGCGCGGTCTCGGAGTAGGCCGGGGCGTAGCCGGCGGCCAGCAGCAGCGCGTTGCGCTCGCGCAGCGGGACCTCGAGCTGCTCGGCGAGCGCGAGCAGCAGCCCGCTGCTGGGCCGGGCGCGGCCGGTCTCCACGAAGCTCAGGTGCCGGGCCGAGACCCCGGCGTCCAGGGCCAGGTCCAGCTGGCTGCGCCGGCGCTGCTGGCGCCAGTGCCGCAGCAGGTCACCGGCCCCGCGGGACGTCGTCCGGCTGCTGGTCACGGCGCGACGGTAGGGCAGCCGAGGTGCCCGGCACGACTACCTGGCAGGTAATCGACGCGACGACCTCGGCTGCCCACGCTGGTCCCCGACGGCCCGGGGAGCGGGTCGCACCACCGAGGAGAGGACGCACCGTGACCGACTTCGACACCCTGGCCCACCGCTACATCGCGGCCTGGAACGAGACCGACGCCGACGCCCGCAGCGCGGCGGTGGCCGCCCTGTACGCCGAGGACGCCCGCTACACCGACCCGATGGTCGACGCGGAGGGCCGTGAGGCGATCGCGGCGACCATCGGCGCCGTGCAGCAGCAGTTCCCCGGCTTCGTCTTCCGGCTGGCCGGACCGGTCGACGCCCACCACGACCAGGCCCGGTTCAGCTGGGAGCTCGGGCCGGCCGGGGCCCCCGAGGCACCGATCGTCGGGTTCGACGTCGCCGTCCGCGACGCCGACGGCCGGCTGCGCAGCGTGCTCGGCTTCCTCGACCGGGTGCCAACCGCCTGACCCGTCCCGACCACGGGCCGGGCGCCGTCTCCGCGTCTGGAGGCCGGCCCGGCCCGTGGTCCCCACCTGCGACCGATGATCCTGGCGTCGTCGCAGGGTCCTGTCCTCGTCACCCCTTGCGAGAGGAACGCCGTACGCCCGGTCGTGCTGTACCAGCTGTTGTCGGTGGACGGGGTCGCGGAGGAGCCCGGCGACTGGGTCCTCGACGTCGACGAGGAGGTGTTCGCCCACCTGGGCCGGGTCATCGCGCGGCAGGACGACGTCCTGCTCGGGCGCGGGACCTACGACTACTGGGCCGGGTACTGGCCCACCTCGGACGTCGAGCCGTTCGCCGCCTTCATCAACGGCACCCCCAAGCACGTGCTGACCTCCACCCCGCTGACCCAGCCGTGGTCGAACAGCACCGCCGTGCACGACCCGGCCGTCGGGTACGTGACCGCGCTCAAGCAGCGACCGGGCGGGGACATCGGCGTCCACGGCAGCACCACCCTCGCCCGCGCGCTGCTGGCCGCCGGCCTGGTCGACGAGCTGCAGCTGGTGGTGGCCCCGACGATCGCCGGGTCGGGGCGGCGGCTGTTCGAGGCCGGCGACCTGCGCCGGCTCGACCTGCGCGACGTCGCCCGGACCCCGACCGGCATCCTGCTGCTGCACTACGGCGTGCCCGCACCCCGCGACTGACGTCGACCGAGATCACCTCGGGTCGGGCGTCGTCTCCCGTCGCGCGAGGCACCGCTGCACCCGAGGTGATCACGCGACCGGCCGCCGCTACCGTGGCCCGGACCGTCAGCGGAGGTGGCATGGCCGGGCAGGGCACCCGTTCCCGCACCGATCGAGCGGCCCCGGGCCCGCGCCCCGGGCGGCTGCCGGCGCTGGCGGACGCGGTCGCCGTCCACCTGGGCCGGTTCCTGGTCATGGTCGTGGTGCTGGAGGTGGCCGGCGCCCTCGGCGTCCGGGGGTGGTACCTCGGGCTGACCGCCAACGTGGCGGTCACCGGCTACGCGGTCGTGCTCGTCACCCGCCGCCGGCTGTGGCGGGCGATCGGGGCGACCACGGCCTGGCGGTCCTGGGCCGCCGCGCTGACGGCCGTGCCGCTGCTGGCCGAGGCGCTCTCCTGGGCGCTGCCGGCGGGTCTGCGGGACCGCGCGCCCGGCGTCGGGCTGTGGGCGCTCACCCTGCTGCTGGTCGGCGTGAACGAGGAGCTGACCAGCCGCGGCGTCGTCCTCTCCGGGCTGCTGACCCGCTACCGGCCGACCGTCGCGGTGGCGCTGACCGCAGCGCTGTTCGGCCTGCAGCACCTGTCCGCGCTGGCGCTGACCGACCGGCAGCTGGGTGACGTGCTGGGCAACGTCGGCCTCTCCGCGGTCGCCGGCTTCGCCTGGGCGGCCTGGCAGTGGCGCTTCCGGTGGATCCCCGTCCTGGTCGTCGTCCACGCCGTCGCCGACCTGGTCACCCTGCTGGCCGCCGAGCCGCTGCCGGACGCCGCGATCGCCGCAGCGCACGTGGGCCTGCTGCTCTTCGGCGTCGCGCTGCTGGCCTGGCCGCGGCGCGAGGTGGGACCGCCCGGCCTGCGGCTGGCCTAGCCTGGGACGCCCGTCAGCGGAGGCGACATGGCCGGACGACGCAGCTACCCCCACGGCGTGACCTGCTGGATCGACAGCGAGCAGCCCGACCTCGAGGCGGCGGCGGGCTTCTACCGCGGGCTCTTCGGCTGGACGCTCACCGACGTCGTACCGCCGGACGCCCCCGGCTCCTACCTGATCGCGACCCTCGACGGGCAGGACGTCGCCGCGCTCGGGCCGGCGACCGGCAGCACCGCCACCTGGAACACCTACGTCGCGGTGGACGACGCCGACACCACGGCCGCCGCCGTCGCGGCGGCCGGCGGGTCGGTCCTGACGCCGCCGGCCGACGCCGGACCCGGCGGCCGGGCGGCCGCGTGCGCCGACCCGCAGGGCGCGGAGTTCGCGCTGTGGCAGGCCCGCCGGCGGCTCGGTGCGCAGCTGACCAACGCCCCGGGCACCTGGAACTTCTCCGACCTGCACACCCCGGACCGCGACGCGGCGATGGCCTTCTACGCACCGCTGTTCGGCTGGCTGGCCGTCGACATGGCGCAGGGCGCCGGGACGATGCTGCAGGTGCCGGGGTACGGCGACCACCTGGCCGCCACGGTGGACCCCGGGATCCACGAGCGGCAGGCCGCGGCGCCGCCCGGCTTCGCGGACGTGATCGGCAGCCTGGTGGTGGCCCCCGACGAGCCGGCGCACTGGCACGTCACGTTCACCGTCGCCGACCGGGACGACAGCGTCACGACCGCCGAGCGGCTCGGCGCGACCGTGCTGCGGTCGGCCGACGAGCTGTGGACCCGCAACGCGCTGCTGCGCGACCCGCAGGGTGCCGAGTTCACGGTCAGCCAGTTCACCCCGCCGGACGGCGACTGGTGATCACCCGGGCCGATCGCCCGCCCGGGCGAGGGCGACCGCCTCGGCGACCCCGGCGGCGTACGCGGCCGGCTGCTCCCAGGCCGCGAAGTGCCCGCCGGAGGGGAGGTCGTGCCAGGCGTGCACGGCGAACACCCGCTCGGCGAACTCGCGGGGCGCGTTGACCAGGTCGCGCGGGCCCACGGTGAACACCGCGGGGGCGACCGGCCGCCCGGCCGGGACCGAGCTCTGCGCGTAGGGGGTGAACGACGTGCCGATCGTGCCGGTCACCCAGTAGGCGGTGATCCAGGTGAGCAGCTCGTCGCGGGAGAACACCCTGGTCACGTCGCCGCCGTTGTCGGTCCACGAGGTGTACTTCTCCAGCAGCCAGGCGGCGAGGCCGGCCGGGGAGTCGCCCAGGCCGACGGCGAGGGTGCGCGGCTTCGTCGACTGCTCGTGCATGTACCCGCCCTCGGTCGCCTGCCAGTGCCGGCCGTGCGCGACGTACGCCGTCTCGGTCGCCGACAGGTCGTCGGGGAGCGCGTCGAGGAAGTGGTACTGCGAGACGTCGGTGAGGTGCAGCGCGGACACCGCCTCCGGGTGCGCGGCGGCCAGCGCCTCGGCGACGTCGCACCCGACGTCCCCGGCGGAGAGGACGTACCGGTCGACGCCGAGCGCGGCCATGCCGTCGGCGACCACCTCGGCGATCTGCGCCGAGGCCAGCCCGCCTGTCGGCACCGGGGCGGCGAACGGGAAGCCGGGCAGCGCCGGGACGACGACGTGGTGCGCACCCAGCAGCGGCAGCAGCCGCTCGAAGCGCAGCACCGAGTCCGGCCAGCCGTGCAGCAGCACGACCGTCGTGGCCCGCGGGTCCGCCGACCGCTGGTGCACCAGCCGCAGCGGGCCGCGCGCGGTGTCCACGACCTCCCACGGGAGCGCCCGCACCCGGTCCTCGTGCACCCGCCAGTCGTAGCCGTCGGCCCTACGCGAGCAGGTCGGCCAGCAGCGCCGGGTCGACCCCGTGCGCGGGGCCCAGCGTCGACGCCGTGGGGACGGCGCGGTGCCGGCGCACCCGGTCCCGCAGGTCGTCGAGGACGTCGGACGGGACGGCGGCGGGCGCTCCGGTGACCACGGCCAGCATCATGACCTCGACCGCCCGGGCCGGTCGAGCCCCCGACAACCGGCCGTGCCACCGGGTCAGACGGGTTGCAGCTCCGCGACGACGGCGGCCGGGGCGGGCTCGTGGCCCAGCGGACGGCGGGTGAACCGGCCGGTGCCGTGGGACACCGACCGCAGCGCACCGGCGTAGCTCAGCAGCTCCCGTTCCGGCACCTCGGCCAGCACGGTCGTGGCGTCGCGGTCGGGCTGGGCGACGCTGCCGGTGACCCGGGCCCGCCGGCCGGCGAGGTCGCTGAGCACCGGCCCGACGTGCTCGGCCGGCACGGTCACCTCCACCGCGCACCACGGTTCCAGCACCGTCGTCCCGGCCGCCTGGGCGAGCTCCCGGAGCCCGAGCGCCCCGGCCGCCTGGAACGCGGCGTCGGAGGAGTCGACCGAGTGCGCCTTGCCGTCGACCAGGGTCACGGCGACGTCGACCAGCGGCCGGTTGCCGCTCACGCCCCGGGCCGCCTGCGCGCGCACGCCCTTCTCCACGCTGCCGTGGTACGCCGTCGGCACCGCTCCCCCGACCACCCGCTGGGCGAAGGTGATGCCCGATCCCGGGGGCCCGGGTTCGGCCTCCAGCACGACGACGGCGTACTGCCCGTGCCCGCCGGACTGCTTCACGTGCCGCGCGGTCACCGTGGCCGGGCCGGCCAGCGTCTCCACCATCGGGACCAGCACCGGCGGGGTCTGCAGGCTCACCCCGTACCGGGTGCGCAGCCGGTCCAGCAGCACCTCGGCGTGCGCGTCGCCGACGGTCCACAGCAGCAGCTGCCCGGTGTCGGCCCGCCGCTCCACCCGGACCGACGGGTCCTCGGTGGCGAGCCGGGTCAGCGCGCCGGCCAGCCGGTCCTCGTCGCTGCGGGACGCCGCCGCGACCGCGACCGGCTGCTGCGGGTCCGGCAGCGGCCACGGCGTGACCAGCAGCGGCCGGACCGGGTCGGACAGCGTGTCCCCGGTCTCGGCGCTGCCGAGCCGGGCGACCGCGCAGACGTCGCCGGCCGGGCACTCGGCCACCGGCCGCAGCGTGCTGCCCAGCACGCAGGAGATCGTGCCCACCCGTTCGTCGGCGTCGTGGTCGGGGTGGTTCTCCCCCCACCCGTGGAGGGTGCCGTGGCCGCAGACGTGCACCGCGGCGTCCGGGCGCAGCGTGCCGGAGAAGACCCGCACCAGCGAGATCCGGCCCAGGTAGGGGTCGGTCGTCGTCTTGACCACCTCGGCCACCAGCGGACCGGCGGGGTCGCAGCCGACCACGCCGGCCGGGGCGCCGTCGGGGCGGGAGACGGCGGGGCAGGGCCGCTCCAGCGGTGACGGGAAGGCGCTGACCAGCAGGTCGAGCAGCTCGCGCACGCCCACGCCGGACAGCGGGGCGGTGCACAGCACCGGGTGGAAGGCGCCGCGGGCGACCGCCGTCTCCAGGTCGGGCACCAGGTCGGCGACGGCGAGCGGTTCCCCGGCGAGGTAGCGGTCCATCAGCGACTCGTCCTCGCTCTCGGCGATCACCGCCTCGACCAGCTCGGCGCGCAGCCGGGCGGCCTCGGCGTCGCCCTGGTCCGGTTCGAGCAGCGACGTGAGCCGGCCACCCGCCGGGTCGAGGACGTGCAGCGGGTGCACGCCGAGGCCGAGCTGCTCCTGGCAGGCGCGGACGACGGCCGGGACGTCGGCCCGGGCCCGGTCGAGCTGGGTGACCACGACCGCGCGGGGCAGCCCCACCGCGGCGCACTCGTCCCACAGCTGCACGGTCGCGGCGTCGACGCCGCTGACCGCGGAGACGACGAAGAGCGCGGCGTCGGCTGCGCGCAGGGCAGCGCGCAGCTCCCCCACGAAGTCCGGCGCACCGGGGGTGTCGAGCAGGGTGATCCGGTGGTCGGCGTGCTCGACGGTCGCCGCGTGCAGGGTGACCGAGTGCTGCAGCCGGACCTCGACCTCGTCGGTGTCCAGGCAGGTGGTGCCGTCCTCGACCCGGCCGGCCCGGGTCAGCGCCCCCGTCGCCACCACGAGGGCCTCCGCCAGGGTGGTCTTGCCGGCCCCCGGGCGGCCGACGAGCACGACGTTGCGCACCCGTTCCGGCGCCCGGGGCGCGGGCGCCCCGGAGGCCTCCTTGCTGCTGTCCTTGTTGCCGTGTGCCGCCACGCGGACCTCCGGTGAGACGTCGTTGTCCCCGTGGGTCCAGCCTGGCCCCGCTCCGCTCCGCGGACAAGGGCTGACCAGACTGAGCTCGTGCTGCCGCCGACCGGGACCCCGGGGACCGACCTCCCGGTCCGCTCGGTGCTGCCCGCCCTCGACGCCGCCCTGACCGCCGCGGGTGCCGCGGTGCTCGTCGCCCCACCGGGCACCGGCAAGACCACGCTGGTGCCGCTCGCACTGGCCGGCCGGGTGCCCGGCACCGTGCTCGTCGCCGAGCCGCGCCGGGTGGCGGCCCGGGCCGCGGCCCGGCGGATGGCCGCGCTGCTCGGCGAGCCGGTCGGGGCGTCGGTGGGCTACAGCGTCCGCGGCGACAGCCGGCGCAGCGCGGCGACCCGGGTGGAGGTGGTCACCACCGGGTTGCTGGTCCGCCGGCTGCAGGCCGACCCCGAGCTGCCCGGCGTCGGGGCCGTCGTGCTCGACGAGTGCCACGAGCGGCAGCTGGACACCGACCTCGCGCTGGCCTTCACCCTCGACGTGCGGGCGGCGCTGCGCCCCGAGCTGGCGCTGCTGGCCATGTCGGCGACGGCGCAGGCCGGCCGGCTCGCCGCGCTGATGGGGGACGCGCCCGTGCTGGAGGCGACCGGCGCGCTGCACGACGTCGAGCCGGTGTGGTGCCCGCCCAGCCCGCCGGTCGCCCCGCCGCTGGGCACCCGGGTCGACCCGCGGCTGCTGACGGCGGTGGCCGGCACGGTCCGCCGGGCGCTGGCGGAGACCGCCGGCGACGTGCTGGTCTTCCTGCCGGGCGCGGCGGAGATCGGCCGGGTCGCCGGGCTGCTGGCCGGGGTGGACGCCGACGTCCGGCCGCTGCACGGCCGGCTGCCCGCGGCGGACCAGGACGCCGCGCTCACCCCGGGGCCGCGCCGCCGTGTCGTCCTGTCGACCGACGTCGCCGAGACCAGCCTGACCGTCCCCGGCGTGCGCACGGTGGTCGACGCGGGCCTGGCCCGGGTGCCGCGGTTCGACGTCGCCCGGGGCATGGGCGCGCTGGCCACCGTGCGGGTGTCCCGGGCCGCGGCCGTGCAGCGCGCCGGCCGCGCCGGCCGGGAGGCGCCGGGCCGGGTGTACCGGCTCTGGTCGGCCGCCGAGCACGACCGGCTGCCGGCCGCGGCGGAGCCCGAGATCGCCGCCGCCGACCTCACCGGCCTGGCGCTGGAGCTGGCCTGCTGGGGCGCGCCCGACGGCGCCGGCCTGGCGCTGCCCGACCCACCCCCCGCCGCGGCGTTCGACGTGGCCCGGGCGACCCTGCGCGAGCTCGGCGCGGTCGACGCCGCCGGCCGGGTGACCGCGCGCGGCCGGTCGCTGACCGCGGTCGGCGCGCACCCACGGCTGGCCCGCGCGCTGCTCGACGGCGCCCCGCTGGTCGGCCGGCGACGGGCGGCGGAGGTGGTGGCGCTGCTGTCGGCCGACGTCCCGGCCCGCTCCGACGACCTGGTGGCCGGCTGGCGGGAGCTGCGCCGCAACCGGGAACCCCGCTGGCGCGACGAGGTCGACCGGCTCGGCCGCGCCGCACCTCCCGCGCCCGACACCGACCTGACCGACGACGTCGCCGCCGGGCTGGTGGTCGGCCTGGCCCACCCGGAGTGGCTGGCCCGCCGCCGGCCGGGAGCGGAGCGGACCTACCTGCTGGCCGCCGGCACCGGCGCGGAGCTGGCGCCGGGCACCGCGCTGAACGGTGCGGAGTGGCTGGCCGTCGCCGCCGCGGACCGCTCCCCCGGGCGGCGCGACGCCCGAGTGCGGACGGCGGTGGCCGTCGACCGGGCGACCGCGCTGGAGGCCGGCGCGGCCGCGCACACCGACGCCGCGGAGGTCGTGTGGCGGGACGGCGACGTGGCCGCCGCGCGGGTGGAGCGGCTGGGCGCGATCGTGCTCCGCGAACGGCCGCTGACCGACCCGGACCCGGCGGCGGTGGCCGCCGCGGTCGCCGCGGGCCTGCGCGCCGAGGGGCTGGACCTGCTCCGCTGGACGTCGGCCGCGACCGGCCTCCGGCAGCGGCTGGCCGCCGCGCACGCCGGGCTCGGGCCCCCGTGGCCACCGGTGGACAACGAGGCGCTGCGGGCCGCGTTCGCCGAGAGCCCGGCGGTCACCGCGGCGCGCAGCCGCCGGGACCTGGCCCGGGTCGACGTCGTCGCCGCGCTGCGCGCGCTGCTGCCGTGGCAGCTGGCCGGCCGGCTCGAGGAGCTGGTGCCCGAGCGGGTCGAGGTGCCGACCGGGTCGCGGGTCCGGGTCGACTACGCCGACCCCGCGGTGCCCACGCTGTCGGTGCGGGTGCAGGAGGTGTTCGGCTGGGCCGCCGCGCCGGTGGTCGCCGGCCGGCCGCTGCGGCTGCAGCTGCTGTCCCCCGCCGGCCGGGTGGTCGCCACCACCGCCGACCTGGCCGGCTTCTGGTCGACCGGCTGGCCCGCCGTCCGCAGCGAGCTCCGCGGCCGGTACCCGCGGCACCCCTGGCCCGAGGACCCGGCGAGCGCGGCGGCGACCCGCCGGGCGAAACCCCGCGGGACCTGACCGGCAGCGTCGATGTGTACGCTCGTACACATGTGTGCGGACGGCGGTCGACCGGCCCGCCGGCACGACCCCGACCGGCACGACCGGATCGTCGAGGCGGCTCTCGGCGTCATCGCCGAGCACGGGGTCGCCGGGACGACGCACCGGCTGATCGCCGCCGCCGCGGACGTGCCGCTGGGCTCGCTCACCTACCACTTCACCGGCCTGGGCGACCTGCGCGCGCAGGCCTTCGCGCGGCACGCCGAGCGGATGGTGGTGCGGTACGAGGCGCACTTCGCCGCGGTGCGCACCACCGAGGACGTCGTCGACGCGGTCACCGCGCTGGTGCACGCCGACGCGGACGCCGACGACCGCGACTGGGCGGTGGCCTACGAGCTCTACCTCGCGGCGATGCGCGACCCGACGCTGCGCACGGTCACCGAGTCGTGGATGCGCCGCAGCCGCAGCGTCCTGGAGCGCTTCGTCGACCCGGTCACCGCCCGCGGCGTCGACGCGCTCATCGAGGGCCTGGTGATGCACAAGGTGCTCTCCACCGGACCGGTCTCCCGGGAGCAGACCCGGGAGATCATCGCCCGGGCCGTCCGCCCCACCCACCCCGACAGCAGCGAGGACGAGGACACCGCATGACGGCCACCGACGCACGCCCGGCACCCAGCGGGAGCCAGGTGCAGGCGGCCATCCGGGCCACCTACGCCGCGTTCATCGGCGCGGGCTTCACCTTCGCCAGCTGGGCCTCGCGGATCCCGCAGGTGCGCACCCACCTCGACCTCGGCCCCTCCGAGCTCGGGCTGGTGCTGCTGGCCATCGCCGCCGGGTCGGTGGTCGCGCTGCCGGCGTCCGGGCCGCTCATCGCCCGCTTCGGCTCGCGCCGCACGGTCACCTCGATGGCCGTGCTGCTGGCCGTCGCGGTGGCGCTGGTCGCGGCCGGTTCCCAGGTCGGCGTGCTGCTGCTGGTCGTCGGGCTGTTCCTCATGGGCATGGCCAACGGCGCCTGGGACGTCGCGATGAACGTGCAGGCCGCGGTGGTCGAGCGGCTGCTGGGCCGGGCCGTGATGTCCCGCTTCCACGCCGGGTTCAGCCTCGGCACGGTGGTCGGCGCCGGGGTGGGCGCGGCGATGGTCGCCCTGGACGTGTCGGTGCTGGTCCACCTGCTCGCCGTCGCCGTGCTGGTCGGCGTCACGGTGCCGCTGGCGGTGCGCCGCTTCGTGCCGGACGTGCACGACGACGGCGCCGACGCCGCGCCGGCTCCCCGGGACAGCGCGCTGCGGGCCTGGCGGGAGCCCCGGACCCTGCTGATCGGCGTGTTCGTGCTGGCCTTCGCCTTCGCCGAGGGCGCGGCCAACGACTGGATCAGCGTCGCGCTCATCGACGGGCACGGCACCTCGGCCGTGGTCGGCACGCTGGGCTACGCGGTCTTCCTGGTGGCGATGACGGCGGTCCGCTGGGCCGGCCCGCCGCTGCTGGCGCGCTGGGGCCGGGTGCCGATGGTCCGGGTGCTCGCGGTGCTGAGCGTCGTCGGGCTGCTGCTGTTCGTCTTCGGCGGGCACCCCGCGGTCGCCTTCGCCGGCGCGCTGCTGTGGGGGGCCGGCGCCTCGCTGGGCTTCCCGGTCGGGATGAGCGCGGCGGCCGACGACCCGGCCCGCTCGGCCGGCCGGGTCAGCGTCGTCGCCTCGATCGGCTACTGCGCCTTCCTCGGCGGCCCGCCGCTGATCGGGCTCCTGGGGCAGTCCGTGGGCGTGCTGCAGGCGCTGACCGTGGTCGCCGTGCTGATGGCCGTCGCGACCGCCATCGCCGGCGCGCTGCGCCCCCCGCCGGGGTTCACCGAGCAGGGGGTGTGAGGCGCTCCGCAGCCGCCCCACCCGGCGAACCGGACCGGGACCGGTGAGGATCGACCCGTGACGAGCACCGCGCCGCAGCAGCCCACGACCGACGCCTGGGGCATCGACGCCAGCTGGCTCGACGCCCTCGACGAGGAGCACACCGTCGCCGAGGCGACGATCGCCCGGCTGCGGCAGGTCATCGGCACGCCGCCTGAGGACCTCGTCGACCGCGCCCCGATCGTCGCCCGCCCCGGCGACGCCCTCGAGGTCGACGAGGCCGACGTCGAGTGCGAGGACGGGCAGACCCGGCACGTCGACGGCGAGCTGCCCGAGGACTTCCCGCTGGGCTACCACCGGCTGCGCACCCCCGACGGCCGCGAGCGCCGGCTCATCGTCTCCCCCGGCCGGTGCTGGCTGCCCGAGGGCTGGCGGGGCTGGGGCTGGGCGGTGCAGCTGTACGCCACCCGCGGCCGGGGCAGCTGGGGCATCGGCGACCTGGGCGACCTGCGCGCCGTCCGCGAGCTCGCCCAGGAGCAGGGCGCCGGCTTCGTGCTGGTCAACCCGCTGCACGCGGTGGCCCCGACGCCCGGCCAGGAGGCCAGCCCCTACCTGCCGGCCACCCGGCGGTTCCGCAACCCGCTGTACCTGCGGATCGCCGACGTGCCCGGCGCCGACGCGGTCGACGTCGAGGACGACGCCGGGCGGGCGCTCAACGACGGCGAGCTGATCGACCGGGACGCCGTCTGGGCGCTCAAGCGGCGGGTGCTGCAGCGCGTCTTCGACGCCCGGCCGGGCAGCGGCGAGGACGAGCAGGCCTTCCGCGACTGGTGGTGGCACCAGGGCCAGCCGCTGATGGACTGGGCCACCTGGTGCGCGCTGGCCGACCAGCACGGCCCGGACTGGCACACCTGGCCCCGGGAGCTGCAGGACCCGCGCGGTGCCGCCGTCCGCGACTTCGCGGCGGCCCGGGAGCGGGAGGTGGCCTTCCACGCGTGGCTGCAGTGGCAGCTCGACCTCCAGCTGCGGGCGGCCACCGAGGGCATCACCGTCATCCAGGACCTGCCGATCGGCGTCGCCGGCGGCGGGGCCGACGCCTGGGCCTGGCAGGACGTGCTCGCCCCGGGGGTGAGCGTCGGCGCCCCGCCGGACGCCTTCAACAGCCAGGGCCAGGACTGGGGCTCCCCGCCGCTGGTCCCCTGGCAGCTGCAGGCGGCGGACTACGAGCCGTTCGTCCAGTCGATCCGGGCGACCATGGCCGGCGCCGGCGGGCTGCGGGTGGACCACGTGATGGGACTGTTCCGGCTCTGGTGGGTGCCCTCGGAGGGCAGCGCGGCCGACGGCGCCTACGTCCGCTACCCCTACGAGGACCTGCTCGACATCGTCGCGCTGGAGAGCCACCGGGCGCAGGCGATCGTCGTCGGCGAGGACCTCGGCACCGTCGAGGCCGGCGTCCGCGAGGCGATGGCCGAGCACGGGATCCTGTCCTACAAGCTGCTCTGGTTCGAGGACGACGAGCCGGCGCACTGGCCCGCCGAGGCGATGGCCGCGGTGACCACCCACGACCTGCCGACCATCCCGGGGCTGTGGACCGGGTCCGACCTCGCCGAGCAGCGCCACCACGGGCTGGGCACCGACGAGGAGCTCGAGCGCGGGCGCGCCTCGCTGCTCGAGCACCTGGGGAAGGTGCCGAAGAAGGCGACGCCGGCCAAGGCCGTGACGGCGGCCTACAAGCGGCTGGCCGGCGCCCCGTGCACGCTGCTGTCGGCCACCCTGGACGACGCGCTCGCCGAGGAGCGCCGGCCGAACATGCCCGGCGCGGCCGACCGGCCCAACTGGTGCCTCCCGCTGCCGGTGCCGACCGAGGAGCTGGCCACCCACCCCGGCGTGCAGTCCGTCGCGCAGGTGCTGGCGAACGGACTGCAGCCGGGGAAGAAGCGGACCGCCAAGACCAAGGGGAGGTCCTGACCCGCCGGGCGGTCAGCCCTGGAGGAACGCCAGCAGGTCGGCGTTGATGGTGGCGGCCTCCGTCGTCGGCATGCCGTGCGGGAAGCCGGCGTAGGTCTTCAGGGTGCCGTTGGGCAGCAGCTCGGCCGACAGCGGCCCGGAGTCGGCGTAGGGCACGACCTGGTCGTCGTCGCCGTGCATGACCAGCACCGGCACCGTGATCTTCTTCAGGTCGTCGGTGAAGTCGGTCTGGGAGAAGGCGACCACGCCGTCGTAGTGGGCCTTGGCGCCGCCCATCATCCCCTGCCGCCACCAGTTCGCGATGATCGCCTCGACCGGCTCCCGCCCGGGCCGGTTGAACCCGTAGAACGCGGTGGAGGGCAGGTCGCGGTAGAAGGCCGAGCGGTTGGTGGCCACCTGCTCCTGGATGCCGTCGAAGACGCTCTTGGGCAGCCCGCCCGGGTTGGTGTCGGTCTGCACCATGATCGGCGGCACCGCGCTGAGCAGCGCGGCCTTGGCGACGCGGTCCTGGCCGTGCCGGGCGATGTAGTGCACGACCTCGCCGCCGCCGGTCGAGTGGCCGACGTGCACGGCGTCGCGCAGGTCGAGGTGGGCGGTGAGCGCGGCCAGGTCGTCGGCGTAGTGGTCCATGTCGTGGCCGTCGGAGACCTGGGTGGAGCGGCCGTGACCCCGCCGGTCGTGGGCGATCACCCGGTAGCCGTGCTGCAGGAAGAACATCAGCTGGGCGTCCCAGTCGTCGGAGGACAGCGGCCAGCCGTGGCTGAAGACGATCGGCTGGCCGGTCCCCCAGTCCTTGTAGAAGATCTCGACGCCGTCGGGGGTGGTGACGAAGGGCACGGTGGGTTCTCCTCTGCGGGTGGGGGCACAGCGGCGGTGCCGCTGTCCCGGACGCTAGGTGCGGCCGCTGAACGCCGGGTGGACCCTGCGTGACGGGCTCCGGACCCTGGCTGCCGACTCACCCGGGGCCGGCGCGGGACCGGTGGGAGCCTTTACACCGGTCAGCCGAGCGCCCAGGATCGGCCTGTCAGGGCAGCGTCGCCGAGCACCCAGCCAGGGAGCGCCCGTGGTCACCCTCGTCGACACCGACCAGCTCCCCCCGGCCGAGCGCCGGCCCGCCCAGGTCGTCGCCCGGCTCGAGGAGGCCATGGTGTCCCGGGTCCGGTTCGCCGACCCCGCGGCCGCCGCACGCGCGCGGCTGGACGCCTGGGACGTCGGCGGGGTCGCGGTGCTCCGGGCCGACCTGACCGGGGACCCGGTGCTCGCCCGGTCGGGGCGGTCGGCCCGCGAGGACGTCGCGCCGGCGGTCTCCTTCGCCGTCCAGGAGGTCGGCGTCGGCATGCACGAGCAGTTCGGCGCGCAGCGGACGGTGCCGCGCGGCGGCCTGGTGCTCACCGAGGTCGCCGCGCCCTACGCCCACCGCTGGGTCGGTCACGGGGTGTGCCGCGCCCTGCAGCTGCCGGTGAGCCGGCTCGGCCTGCCCGTCGACGACGTCCGCCGGGCCCTGCCGCTGGCGCACCGCAGCCCGCTCTACGGGCTGGTCCGCGCCCACCTCACCGAGGTCACCCGGGACGCCGGGCAGCTGGCCGGGGAGCCCCTGGTGCACGCGCTGGCCTCCCCCACCGTCCACCTCGCCCGGGCGCTGCTCGCCTCGGTCGCCGGGCCGGCGCCCTCGGTGGCGGACGTGGCCGCCGAGACGCTGCTGACCCGGGTGCGCAGCTACGTCCGCCAGCACCTCACCGACCCGGGCCTGGACGCCGAGCAGGTCGCTGCGGCGCACGCCGTGTCGGTGCGCCAGCTCTACCGGGTGTGCGCCGCGGCGCAGCTGAGCCTGGAGCAGTGGATCATCGCCCAGCGGCTGGAGTGCGCGCGGGCCGAGCTGGCCGCCCCGCGCAGCCGGGACCGCTCGATCGCGGTGGTCGCCCGCCGCTGGGGGTTCACCGACCCGTCCTACTTCAGCCGCCGGTTCCGGGCGACCTTCGGGCTCACCCCCAGCGAGTGGCGGCAGGTCGGGGCCGGCGCGCCGGTGCTCCCCCGGCCGCGCACCGAGGTCGACCTCACCCGGCCCTCTCCGCCCGCTGGCGGCTGACCGGCCGCACGGGTCGAACAGGTGTTCGACGACCGTGAGAGCATCGTGCGGTGGCGGGTGGGATGAACCGGGGGCAGCACGGCGGGTCGCTGGCCGACCGCGCCGCCCGCTCCGGCGTCCCCGCGGCTGCCCCTCCGCCCGGGACGCCACCCCCGGTCCGCCGGCCGGCCGGCGAGGGCCACGGCCGGCACTGCTGGGTACACGACCCGCCGGACGCGCCGGGCACCTGGCCGGGGCTGCTGGTCGAGTGGCGGCAGCGGGAGGACGGCTGGCACGGCCGGGTGGCCTACACCGTCGTCGGGGACCACGGCCCGGTGCTGGTGGAGGCGTGGCTCCCGGCCGAGCAGCTCAAGCAGGGCTGACCGGGGAGCGCGGTTTGCGCAGGCACCCCCGCGGGATACCCGGGAGGGCAGGACGCCCGGACCAGCCGGGCCGGCAGAGCGGAGGACGAGGATGACCAGCCCGCACGACGAACCGACGCTCGACGACGTGATCCTGCCGGAGGAGCCGGTGACCCGGGACCGCACCCAGCACGGCAAGGACCCGCACCCCTCCGACGAGGTGCTCGAGCACCGCACCGAGCTCGAGCGGCAGGCCGTGCAGTCCGACGACGCCGACCCGGCCGGCGCCTACGAGCACGACGCGACCGAGGCCTGAGCGTCGGCCCTGGGGCGCCGCTGCTCAGCGGCGCTCCAGGGAGCGCGTCCGGCCCAGCACCAGGCTGAGCAGCAGCGCGGCCAGGGTCGAGCCCCCGGCGAGCACGACCACCCCGGACCACCCGGCGTCGGACCACGCGCGGCCGGCCAGCGTGCCGCCGACCGACGAGCCGACGTAATACCAGAACGAGTACAGCGACGAGGCCTGCCCGACGGCCCGGCCGCCGAGCTGGGCGCGCGCCGCCACCCAGCCGCTGGCCACGCCGTGCGCGGCGAAGAAGCCGGTGGTGAGCACGCACAGCCCGAGCACCACGCACCACAGCGGTGCGGGCAGCGTCAGCGCGATGCCGGCCGCCATCAGCCCGATCGCCAGGGGCACGACCAGCCGGCGGCCGAAGCGCTCCGCCAGCGCGCCGGCGGTCGGTGAGCTCGCCGACCCCAGCAGGTAGGCCAGGAACACCAGCCCGGCCAGCGCCGGGGAGAGCGCGTACGGCGCCGCCTCCAGGCGGAAGGTGCCCGCGTTGTAGACCGCGACGAACCCGCCCATCAGCAGCGCGGCGACGCCGTACAGCGCCAGCAGCGCCGGGTCGGTGAACGCCGCGCCCAGCTGCCGCAGCAGCGGCCCCTGCCGGGTCACCGGGACGAACCGGCGGGAGGGCGGCAGCAGCAGCCGGACGGCGACCGCGCAGCCGACCGCGAGGACCGCGGCACCGCCGAGGGCCGTCCGCCAGCCGCCCAGCTCGGTGAGGAAGCCGCTGAGCAGCCGGCCGGTCAGCCCGCCGAGCGCCGTCCCGCTCACGTACAGCCCGATCGCCCGCGAGCTGACCCCCGGGTGCAGCTCCTCCCGGAGGTAGGCGACCGCGACCGCCGGCAGGCCGGCCAGCGCGAAGCCCTGCAGGCCGCGCAACACCAGCAGCACCCACCAGGACGGGGCCAGCGCGATCAGCACGGCCAGCACCGCGGCGGAGGCGAGGCTGGCCTGCAGGATGCCGGTCCGGCCCCGGCGGTCGGAGACGGGTCCGAGCACCAGCAGCCCGACGGCCAGCGCCGCGGTGCCGATCGAGATGGCCAGCGTCGAGGACGCCGGGGAGACGCCGAACGCGCGGGTCAGCTCGGGCAGCAGCGCCTGGGGCGCGTACAGCGTGGCGAAGACCGCGACGCCGGCCAGGAAGACGGCGACCGCCGCCCGCCGGAACCCGGGTTCACCGACCCGGTGGCCCGCCCACTCCTCGGTCACGCCCTGCAGCGTGCTCCTGTGAGCGGGCACACCGCGCAGCGGTCAGGAGGCCTGCTCGGTGACCAGGTCGCGGGTGGTCTGCTCCAGCGCCTCCCGGGCCACCGCGACGTCGTCGAAGGGCAGCGGGGCGCCGTCGTCGGTCATCGTCGTCTCGTGCCCGCGGCCGACGACCAGCACGACGTCCCGCGGGCCGGCGGCGAGCACGGCGCCGGTGATGGCAGCCCGCCGGTCCAGCTCGGTCCGCACGGTCGCGTCGCCGCCGGCCAGCCCCACCCGCAGCTCCTCGACGATGGCCTCCGGTCGCTCCCCGTGGCTGCCCTCGTTGGTCAGCCACACCTCGTCGGCGGCGCGGGCCGCGACGCCGAGCCCCTGGCGCTTGTACCGGTCCCGCCGGCCCCGCGCGCCGAGCACGAGGCGCACCCGGCCGGCCGGGCCGGCCAGCTCCCGCGCCGTCTGCAGGGCGGCTGCCAGCGCGCCGGGCGTGTGCGCGTAGTCGACCACGACCAGCGGGCCGCCCGGGCTGCGCAGCAGGGTGTTCCGGCCGGCGGGCGGCGCGGTGGCGGCCAGCCCGGCGGCGACGGTGCCCGGGTCCAGGCCCAGCGAGCGGCCGGTGGCCCAGGCGGCGGCGAGGTTGCCCACGTGCACCCGGCCGACCAGCGGCGAGCTGACCCGGTGCCGGCCGTCGGCGTCCTCGACGACCAGGGAGGTGCCCTCCGCGCCGGTGCGCCAGCTGACCACCCGGACGTCGGCGTCCGCGGCGGGGTCGGTGGCGACCCGGGTCACCGGGATGCGGGCCTGGTCGGCGAGGCGCCGGCCCCAGGGCTCGTCGACGACCACGACGGCGCTGTCGGCGCGCTCGGGGCTGAACAGCCGCGCCTTGCTGGCCCAGTACTGCTCGATGGTGCCGTGGTGGTCGAGGTGGTCCTCCTCGAAGCCGGTGAACACCGCGACCTGCACGTGCACGGCGTCCACCCGGCCGACGTCCAGCGCGATCGACGACGCCTCGACCACGGCGCTGGTGGCACCCTCGTCCAGCATCCAGCGCAGCAGGCCGTGCAGCTCGGGCGCCTCCGGCGTGGTCAGCCGGGTGCTGCGCTCCAGGCCGCCGACCCGCGCGCCGAGCGTGGTGACCACCCCCGCGCACTCCCCTGCGGCCGCCAGCACCCCGCGGACCAGCGTGCTCGTCGTCGTCTTGCCGTTGCTGCCGGTGACCCCGACCAGCCGCAGCCGGTCGGCCGGGTCACCGGCGAGCTGGGCGCCGAGCGGACCGAGCGCGGCCCGTACCGAGGGCACCTGCAGCTGCGGCGCTCCCCCGGCCACCGGCCGGTCGACGAGCAGGGCGGCGGCACCGGCGGCCAGCGCCTGCTCGGCGAAGCGGTGCCCGTCGCTGCCCTGCCCGCGCACGCAGGCGAACAGGCAGCCCGGCGTGACCGCCCGCGAGTCGGTGACCAGCCCCTGCAGCACCAGGTCGGGAGGCGCCCCCGAGGACGTGACCGGCCCGGCGGCGACCGCCCGTGCGCGCTGCTCGACCGCCTGCCAGGGCACCTGGGGGAACGCCACGGGAGGAACGGTATGCGGGAACGCGCTGGTCGGCAGCGCGGGATCCGGCCGGGCACAACCGGATGGGTGACGCAGCCGTCGCCCGACCGGGCTGGTTGGCTGGGCCGGTGCCACGACTGGAGCCCGGGGACGTCGCCTGCTGGGTGCTCAAGAGCCGGACGGCGCCGGCGGACATCGACCCCGGCTGGGCACCGGGCGCCGACTCCGCGCTCGACCGCTGCGTCCGCCGCTCGTACCGGCTGGCGCTGATGACGCCGGGCCGGCCCTGCCTGCTGTGGGTCAGCGGCGCGCACCAGCCGGGCGTGCACGCGCTGGGCGAGGTGACCGCCGCCGCGGCCGACGGTGCGGGCGGGCCGGTGGTCGGCGTCCGGCTGACCCGGCTCGCGGAACCGGTGGCCCGCGCCGAGCTGCTCGCCCACCCCGCGGCCCGGGACGCGGAGGTGCTGCGGATGCCGGCCGGCAGCAACCCCTCGTGGCTGTCGGCCGCGCAGTACGCCGCCGTCCTCGACCTGGTCGGCCCGCCCGGGAGCCGCGCGACGCGTCCGTGAGGCGGACACCCCGCCGCCTGCACAGCCGCGGCTGGGACGATGGCTCCCCGTGACAGACAGCCGGTACCGGTGGGGCGGCCTCGCCTGGGTCCTGACCCTGCAGTTCTTCGTCGTCGAGGCGATCGCGGCCGCGCGGTACGGCGGCTACTCGTACTCGGCGGACGTGATCAGCGACCTCGGGACGGCGGACTCCGCGGCACGCCTGCTGATGAACGGCTCGTTCGTGGTGCAGGGCCTGCTGATCGCCGTCGGCGTCCTGCTGCTGGGGCCCGGGCTCGCCGGCAACGGCGGACGGCTGGCCCGGGTGCTGCTCGTGCTCGCCGGCCTCGGCGTGCTGCTCGTGGGGCTGTTCCCCTCCGACGGCGTGACCGCGGTGCACCAGGTCGCCGCCGGCGTGCACCTGGTGGCGGGGTCGATCGGGCTGATCGCGGTGGCCTACGCGGTGCGGCCGCGGTCGGAGGGCATCGGCACCACTCTCGCCGTCCTGGGCCTCGTCGGGGTCATCGCCACCATCTTCTTCGGCTCGGCGGTGTTCCTCGGGCTGGGTGAGGGCGGCATGGAGCGGATCGCCGCCTACGTCATCCCGATCGGGCTGGCGGTGGCCGGGGCCGCCCTGTGGCGGCAGAAGGACGACTGGCTCGCGCTGACCAACCCCGACGGCAGCCCCAGCCGCCGGCAGCTGCGGGAGGACGCCCGGCTCGAGCGCGCCCAGCGGGCGGCCGAGCGGGACGCCGCGCTGGAGGCGGCCGCGCGCCGCGCCGCCGAGCGACCCGCGGCACCGGCCCGCCCCACCCCCACCGAGGACGACGACGACTTCGACCCCGACGACCCCTGGGCGCCCCGCCGCCGCTGACGGGGCCCCGCCGGCGTCAGCGCTGCAGCTCGGCGAGCAGTCCGCGGATGCGGCCCTCGATCTCGTCGCGGATGGGGCGCACGGAGTCCACGCCCTTGCCGGCCGGGTCCGCCAGCTCCCAGTCGAGGTAGCGCTTGCCCGGGAAGACCGGGCAGGCGTCACCGCAGCCCATGGTGATCACGACGTCGGAGACCTGGACGGCGTCGGTGGTGAGCACCTTCGGCCGCTGGTCGGAGATGTCGATGCCGACCTCGGCCATCGCGGCGACCGCGGTGTGTGGGCCTGCTACGCGCTCGTGCCCGGTGCGCTCGACGCGGTGGCCGGCGTGCTGACCGCCGGCGGCTGACACAGCACCACCCCGCCGCGCACGACCACCCGCGGTGCGGCGTGGTGCGCCAGCAGGTCGACGGTGCGGGCCGCGTCGTGCACGAGCAGGTCGGCGGGGCCGCCGACGCGCAGCCCGTACCCGGTCAGCCCGAGCACCCGGGCGGCCGACGTCGTCACCAGGTCGACGAGCACCTCCTGCTGCGGCGCCGTGCGCATGTCCAGCAGGTGCGCGGCGAGGAAGGCGACCTCGAGCAGGTTGTGCCGGCCGAAGGGGTAGTAGGCGTCCTCGATGTCGTCCTGGCCCAGCGCCACGTCGACGCCCAGCGCGACCGCGCGCTCCACCGGCAGCGCCACCGAGCCGGTGTGCGGGTCGCTGACCAGCCCCAGGCCGACCTCGCGGGCCAGCTCGAGGACGGCGGTCTGCCGCTGCGCGTCGTAGTGACCCAGCGCCCGGGCGTGGCAGGCCACGCCGCGGCCCTGCAGACCGTGCCGCCGCAGGGCCTCGGCCAGCATCCGGGTCGTGTCGCAGGACGGGTCGGGGGCGTCGTCGGTGAGCATCGCGACCCGGCGGCCCAGCCGGGCGGCGAGCGCGCAGGCCCACTCGACGTGCGCCTCCTGGTCGGCCGTCGTCTCCTCGAGCCACGGGATCCCGCCCACGACGTCCGCGCCGAGGGCCAGCGCCTCCTCCACCAGGTCGCCGGCACCCGGGTCGCGGAGCAGGCCGTCCTGCGGGAAGGCGACGACCGCGACGTCCACCCGGCCGCGGAACTCCTCGCGGGCGGCCAGCACCGCCTGCACGCCCACCAGCCCGGCGGCGGTGTCGACGTCGGCGAACGCCTGGACGTGCAGGACGCCGTGCCGTTCGCCGTCGGCGAGCGCCTGCCGGACGGCGGGGAGCAGCCGCTCGACGCTGTACTGCTCCTTCACCGCCCGGGCCAGGTCGATGCCGCGGGCGGAGTCGGCCATCCCGTCGCCGGTGTAGGCCTGCAGCGCCGCGTCACCGACCCAGGGCAGCGTGCGGACCTTGTCCAGGTGCAGGTGGGCGTCGACGAACGGCTCGGTGACCAGCCCGCCGGCGGCGTCGACCACCGGGACCCCGGCCGGCCGGGGCAGCTCCCCGGCCGGGACGACGGCGGTCACCACCCCGTCGGCGCAGGCCATGTCGACGACGGAACCGTCCCGCAGCCGCGCGGCGGTCACGACCAGGGACCCGGGGCTCTCAGAGGTGGTCACCCGGCAGTCGTAGCAGCCGCAGATGTCGTGCCGGTGACCTCAGACCGTGGAGCCGGCCTCCTGCGGCACGGCGACCGGCGGCCGCACCCGCCCCCGCCGACGGGAGATCGCGACACCGGCCAGGCAGACCGCCCCGCCGACCGCGGCCAGCGCCGGCGGGACCTCGTCGAGCAGCCACCAGCCAAGGAGCACGACGATCGGCGGCACCAGGTAGGTGGTGGCACCCAGCCGGCCGGCGTCCATCCGGGACAGCGCGTACGCCCAGGTGCTGAAGGCCAGGGCCGTGGGGACGGCGCCGAGGTAGACCATGCCCGCGATCGAGGACCCGGGCGCCGACCCCAGGTCGGCGACGAGGGCGCCGGCCCACGGCAGGCAGCAGACCGTGCCCATCGCGCACGCGGTGAACGTCACCTGCAGCGGCGGCAGCCGGCGCAGCAGCGGTTTCTGCGCCACCACCCCGGCGGCGTAGGTGACCGCCGCGACCACGCAGAGCACGACGCCGACCAGGTCGGCCCCGGCGTCCCGGGTGGCGAACCCGATGAGCAGGACCCCGCAGAACGCGACGCCCAGCCCGACGACCAGCCAGCGCGGGAAGCCCTCGCCGAGCAGCAGCCCGGCGAAGACGGCGATGAGCACCGGCCCGATGTTCACCAGCATCGCGGTGGTGCCGGCGTCCAGGTGCTGCTCGGCGGCGTTGAGCGCCAGGTTGTAGATGCCGAACCAGCCGACCCCGCAGACGACCAGCAGCCGCCACTCCGCGGCGGTGGGCCGGGTCCAGCCGCGCGGGGCGAGCAGCGCGCCGAGCACCACTGTGCCGACGGCGAGCCTGCCCAGCGCCAGCGCGCCGGGCGAGAGGTCCTCCCCCACCGCCCGGATGCCGATGAACGCCGACGCCCAGGCCAGCACGGTGACCGCGACGGCGAGCAGGGTCAGCGGGGCGCGGGTCGCGGTGGGCACAGGGAGGACCCTAGGGATCCCCTCCGACAGGGTCCGGCGGTTTCCGGTCGCGGCACTGCGGCTGGCCGTCCTGCCCCGCACATCGGCCGGATCGTTGCGGTCGTCCCGTCGGGTCGGTGGGATGGGGCACCATGCCGGCATGCCGACGGAGTCCCGCCACCTGACCGTGTCCATCGAGCGACCGGCGGACCGCGTGTACGCCTACGTCCGGGACCCGGCCCACCTGCCCGAGTGGGCGGCCGGGCTGGCCGCGGGCATCCGGCGGGAGCGGGGCGAGTGGGTGGCCGACTCCCCGATGGGACGGGTCCTGGTGCGGTTCGTACCGGTCAACGAGTACGGCGTCCTGGACCACGACGTCGTCCTGCCCGACGGGACCACGACCACCAACCCGGTCCGGGTGCTCGCCGACGGCGCGGACAGCGAGGTGGTCTTCACCCTGCGCCGCCAGCCCGGCACGACCGACGAGGCGTTCGCCGCCGACGCCGAGGCGATCACCGCCGACCTCGCCACCCTCAAGCGGGTGCTCGAGGCGGACTGACCGCTCCCGCCTGCGCCCCCGGACGCAGACCTGCCCGGCCCCCGGGGACGGGGAGCCGGGCCGGCCGGAGCCTGTGACTAGTGCGAGCGGTCGTTCCGGTCGTAGCGCGAGCGGTCGTTCTCGTCGACGTCGGAAGGGTCCGCCCCGCCGGCGTCGACCGTGTGCCGGCCGGTGGAACCCAGGGCGGGCCCGGTGCCACCCTCGAAGCCGCGCTCCTCGTGCAGGGCGGCCTTCATCTCCGCGGGCGCCAGCGCCCGGGCCAGGTGCCAGCCCACCACTGCGACGATCGTGCCGAGCGAGATGCCGCCGAGGGAGAAGTTGTCGGTGAACTGCAGGTTGACGTTGCCGATCCCGATGATGATCCCGGCGGCCAGCGGCACCAGGTTGATCGGGTTGGCGAAGTCGACCCGGTTCTCCTTCCAGATCTTGGCGCCCAGCAGGCCGATCATCCCGTACAGGACGACGGTGATCCCGCCGAGCACGCCGCCGGGGGTCGCGTTGACGATCGCGCCGAACTTGGGCACCAGGCCGAGCAGGATGGCCACGATCGCGGCCACGTAGTAAGCCGCCGTCGAGTAGACGCGGGTGGCGGCCATGACGCCGATGTTCTCCGCGTAGGTAGTCGTCGGCGAGCCACCGACCGAGGTGGCGACGACGGTGCCGATGCCGTCGGCGAACACCGCGCGGCCGAGGACCGGGTCCAGGTTCCGCTTGGTCATCTCACCGACCGCCTTGACGTGGCCGGCGTTCTCGGCGACCAGGGCGATGACGGCGGGCAGCACCAGCAGCGAGAAGTTGAGGCCGAAGGACGGCGCGGTGAGGTCCGGGAACCCGAACCAGTCGGCCTGGCCGACACCGTCGAGGTTCACGCGGTCGTGCAGCGTCGGCTCGGTCGCGCCGCCCAGGACGGAGTTGATCGGGCCGGCGGTGGCGTCGAGCAGCAGCGAGAGCAGGTAGCCAAAGACCAGGCCGAGCAGGATCGAGATGCGGGCCCAGAAGCCGCGCAGCGCCAGCGACACGACGATGACGAAGGCCATCGTCGCCAGCGCGACCCACTGGTCCTGCGGCCAGTACGTGGCGGCGGCGACCGGTGCCAGGTTGAAGCCGATCAGCAGCACCACGGCGCCGGTGACGGCCGGCGGCAGCACCCGGTTGACCACGGCCGGACCGGCGGCCTGGATCAGCAGGCCGACCAACGCCAGCACGATGCCGGAGACCAGGATCGCGCCGACGACGTCGCCGCTGTCACCGCCCTGCGCCCGCACCGCGGCCACGCCACCGACGAACGAGGCGCTGGTGCCCAGGTAGGAGGGCACCTTCCCCTGCACGATGAGCAGGAAGATGATCGTCGCGATGCCGCTCATCAGGATCGCGAGGTTCGCGTCCAGCCCCATGATGAGCGGGAAGACGAACGTCGCCCCGAACATCGCGACGACGTGCTGCGCCCCGATCCCGACCGTCAACGGCCACGAGAGCCGTTCGTCGGGGGCCACCGCCTCACCCAGCGGCGGGGTCTTGCCGTCCCCGTAGAGCTTCCAGCCGAACGCCATCAGGTCCTCCTCGAGCGGCCGCTGAGCCGAAGTAGCTCAGCGCTGAGGAATCGCACAGTGGCAGACCGGACGCGCCGACACCAGAGGTTGTCGGACACGTTCCCGTCACGGCAACGAGCGGTAACCGTGCCGGAACGCGCCCGACTCAGACGAGCGACTCCAGGCCGTCGTCCAGGACCAGGGCCGCGATGCTCTCCACCGGCGGCCGGTGCGGCTGGTCCAGCCCGCGCATCCGCGCGGCGTGCAGGGCCAGCAGCAGGTTCAGCCGCAGCGTCGGGTCGGTGGTGAAGGGCCCGAGCAGCCGCTCGAGCTTGCCGATCCGGTACCGCATCGTGTTGTAGTGGAAGTGCAGCCGGCGCGCGGACTCGGCAACGTTGAGGTTGGTCTCCAGCAGCACCCGCAGCGTGTCGCGCAGGTCGGTGGAGTCCGGGTCGCCGGAGTCGGCCAGCGGCCCGAGCACCTCGTCGACGTAGGACCGCAGCTCGTTGCTGTCCGGGATCAGCGACAGCAGCCGGAACACCCCGAGCTGGTCGAAGTGGGTGACTGCGTGCCCGCCGTGGATCTCCTGGCCCACGACCAGCGCGCGCTGCGCCTGCTGGTAGGCCTCGGCCAGTGCCGACAGCGACTCCGCCGGGCGCCCGATGCCGGTGCCCAGCAGCCGGCCGACCCGGCGCAGCCGCGCGTTGACCCGGGCGGTGACCGCGGCGACCAGGGCGGAGAGCTCCTCGGGGGTGCGCCCGTCCAGCGGCAGCACGGTGACGATCTCGGTGGCCAGCCCCGCGACCGCGGCACCGGCCACCTCGGCGTCCACCGCGGCCCGCCAGCCGTCGGCGAGGCGGTCCAGCACGTCCAGCGCCCGGGTCGGGTCGGCGCTGGCGTCGGCGACGGTCTCGGTGCCGCTGACCAGGACGACGACCGGCCCGTCGAGCCGCCAGCCGAAGGAGCGCGTGTAGGCCAGCGTCCGCTCGGTGTGGCCGACGACGCCGCCGACCAGTCGGCGCACCAGGTCGCCCTGGAAGCGCAGCTCCACGGAGTGCACGGCCTGGGAGCGGATCTCCGACAGCGCCGCGATGACGGCGGCCTGCTCGAGGACGGCACCGGCGCCGAGCAGCATCGGGCCGTGCCGGTTGACCGCGACCAGCCAGCCGTGCCGCTGCTCGCCGGCCATGATCGGCGCGACGGCGTACTCGCCCGTCCCGCCGGGCAGCTCGTGGTGGCCGGGGACGAGCAGGATCCCGTCGGCGGGTGACAGGTCGGCGTCGGCGAGCACGTCGGCCGGGGTGACCACGCTCTGGTCGGCCCGGTTCCCCGACAGCCGCCGGGAGGGCGTCAGGTCGGCGAACGCGTCGTCCGCCGCTGCGTCCAGCAGCCACAGCCAGTCACGGATCTCCGCGACCTCCTCCTGCGGACCCGCGCTGAAGGCGACCTCGCGGTCGGGGCCCAGCCCCAGCACCGCGGCGCCGGCGAGGATGGTCGACGCCTGGGCGGTCACCTCGGCCAGCCCACCGCCGGACAGCGCGACGTCGATGAACTGGTTGTGCATCCGGTTGGCGAGCGAGAGCGCCTGGGTCTGCTTGTCGATGATCGCGCCGAGCACCTCGGCGACGACCTCGTCCAGCCGGGTGCTGCTGGGCAGCGCGAGCACCGGGAAGCCGCGGCGGTCGGCCTCGGCGAGGACCTCCGCCGGCATCTCCCCCGCGACGCTGCCCGCCGCGACCTCCGAGCGGTAGGCGAGCGCGCCGCTGCCGCCGCGGTGCAGCTGCTCGATGAGCCCCCGGCTCTGCGCCGGGTCCGCCTGCGGCAACCGGCCGCCGAGCACGACCAGCACATCCGGACCGGCGCCGGCGAGCGGCTCCGCGGGGTCGTCGACGGCGACGTGCCGGACGATCCGCCGGGTGCCGGTGGCCCCGCCGACGACGACCGTGCCCTCGAGCCCGGGCAGCTGCAGCAACTGGTCGACGGTGAGCCCCATGCTGTCCTGCAGGGTGCTCCGGTCGGCCGGGGCGACCTGGGACAGGACCGGTTCGGCAGACGCCGGCCCGGTACTGAAAGTAGCCGCCCGATCGCTGTGAGCGGCGTAGATCACGGATGCCTCACGTTCAGTCACTGTACGTACCCCCAAAACGCCGCGCACGAGACATCTGCGCGAGATTCTGTCAGACGTCTCTGGACGGCAATAGCCGAGCTTGGCGAGAATCGCCATACAGGTACCGGGGACGCGCCACCTAGGTTCATCTCCCGGGACCTGTGCCGGCTCGGATGGTAGGCCGCCTGTGATCCTGCGGGTCCGTCGACCTCCGACCGGACGGACGAACCGGGACGGGGCCGGCCCACCAGCGGGCTCCGTCAGCCGCACGGGTGGAGGGCACATGCGCACCTACGAGAGCACCGGCGGACAGACTGCCGCCGGTACCCAGTCGACCACGACCCACCGCACTCCGCACTCCGGGCGGGCGGCACGGGCGGGCGTACCCACGATCCACCTGCCGCACACCTCGGACAGGCACGGATCCGGGCACGCCCGCGCCTCCGTCCCGGCCCAGGCGAGCACCGGCGTGGCCGAGCTGCTCCGCGGCCCCGTCCGGTCGGCCCGGGTGCTGCTCAGCGTGCCGGCCGCGGTGTACCTCACCGTGCAGACGCCGGCAGGTCCCGACGTCGTCGGCGTGCTGACCTCCGACGCGGCCCGGCTGCCGCTGGGCTGCGTGCTGTTCCGGCCGTCGAACGGGCGTCCGCTGGTGTCGGTGCCCAGCGGTGCCCCCGCGCAGGTGGGCGGTGGCCGGCTCGTCGTCGGCGACCTGACGGTCAGCGCCGCCTCCTGGTGGGACCCCCGGCCCAAGCTGCCCACCGCACAGCCGGCCCTGCTGCCGGAGGGGGTGCGCCAGCTGCGCGCGGCGCTCTACGGCGAGGGCGTGCCGCACAGCGCGTTCGTGCTGCCCGGCCTGCCCAGCGGTCCCAGCGGCCCGCTCGCCGCGCTGCGCGGCGCCGTCCGGCGCGCCGACCTCGACGCCGCGCTGCGCACCGCCACCCGGCTCGTCGGGCTCGGCCCCGGGCTCACCCCGGCCGGCGACGACGTGCTGGCCGGCACCACCGCCGGGCTGGTGCTCCTCGGGCACCCGGCGGCCGAGCGCTTCGGCGCCGGGGTCACCGCGCTGGCCGCGGGCCGGACCACCGAGCTCTCCCGGGCACTGCTGCGGCACGCCGCGGCCGGCCGGGTCAGCGGCGAGTTCGCCGCGGTGCTCCGCGGGCTGGTCGGCGACGGGGCGCTCGCCCCGGCGATCCGGGCGCTGCTGGCGACCGGCTCGACCAGCGGCCGGGCCCTGGGCCTCGGGCTCTGCACCGCGATCGACCTGGTGGACCGCACCACGCGGCCGCGCTGACCGCGACGCCCCGGGTCAGCCGCCCGGGGCGGGCAGCAGCGGACCCAGCGAGCTCCACTGGGCGAGCTGGCAGCCGTTGGTGCGGGCGAGGGCGAGGTCCACGTCGGCACCGGCCCACCGGCCGGTGACCTGCGCGGTCTCCGGCCCGCCGTACTGCTGGCTGCACACCTGGTCACCCGGTAGGGGCGCGAAGGGGTCGGTGAGCCCCTGCAGGTGGGCGCACACCGCCGCGGGGTCCGGCAGGTCGCCGCTGACCGGGTCGCCGCAGCTCAGCGTGTAGCGCTCGGGCTCCCCGCCCTCGCCGCGGTCCAGGACGACGACCAGCTCCCCGGTGACCGGTGCCGCGGACGAGGGAGCCGGCGACGAGGACGACGGCGACGCGCTCTCGGAGCCGCTACCGCAGCCGGCGAGCAGCACGCCCAGCACCACGGCTCCCATGACCCCGGTGCAGGGTCCCGCCGCGAGCCGAGGTGACGTGCTGGAACGGCCACCCTTCAGGGCCCCGCGCCGAGCGTGCGAGGCGTGGGGGGAAGGGTGGTCCTTCATCAGATGCGGGAGGCGGCGATGCTGGTGACGAGGATCGCGCGCGCGCCGAGCTCCCACAGCTCGTCCATCACCCGGTTGGTGTCGGTGCTGCGGATCATCGCCCGCACCGCCGACCAGCCCTCGGTCTGCAGCGGGCTGACCGTCGGGCCCTCCAGGCCCGGGGTGACCGCGGTCGCCCGGGCCAGCAGGTCGTTGGGGCAGTCGTAGTCGAGCATCACGTACTGCCGGGCCACCAATACGCCCTTGAGCCGGCGCATCAGCTGGGCGACCTGCGGGATCTCCTCGGCGCCGGTCCGGCGGACGAGCACCGCCTCGCTGGCCAGCACCGGGTCGCCGATGATCCGCAGGCCGGCCGCGCGCAGCGTCGTCCCGGTCTCGACGACGTCGCACACCGCGTCGGCGACCCCGAGCCGGCAGGCGGTCTCGACCGCGCCGTCCAGCTTGACGACCGAGGCTTTGATGCCCGACTCGTCCAGGAACCGCTGCAGCAGCCCGGGGTAGGCGGTGGCGATCCGCTTTCCCTCCAGCTTGGCCACCTCGTCGACCGGGGAGTCGGCGGGGCTGGCGAAGCGGAAGGACGAGCGGCCGAAGCCCAGCGTCATGACCTCGGCGGCGACGGCACCCTCGCCGTCCGTCGGGGTGGTCTCCAGCAGCATGTCGCGCCCGGTGATCCCGACGTCCAGGGTCCCGGCGGCGACGTAGACGGCGATGTCCCGCGGCCGGAGGTAGAAGAACTCGGTGTCGTTCTCCGGGTCGTAGACCGCCAGCTCGCTGGTGGTGCGGCGCTGCCGGTACCCGCTCTCGGCGAGCATCGCCGCCGCGGGTTCGCTCAGGACGCCCTTGTTGGGCACGGCGACGCGCAGCACGGGAGAGCTCCTAGGTGAGGTGATGGAAGGCCCCGCGTCGGGGGCGAGGGGGTCCTTCTTCAGAGGTGAGCGTAGACGTCGTCGAGGGAGAGCCCACGCGTGAGCATGAGCACCTGCACCCGGTAGAGGAGCTGGCTGATCTCCTCCGCCGTCCGGCCGGCGTCCTCGAACTCGGCGGCCATCCAGGACTCGGCGGCCTCCTCGACGACCTTCTTGCCGGCCGCGTGCACGCCGTCCCGGACGGCGGTGACGGTGCCCGATCCAGGGTCGCCGGCCGCGACCTTCCCGCTCAGCTCGGCGAAGAGCTCGTCGAAGGACTTCACGCCTGCGCCACGCCGAAGCCGGTGCTCTGCCGCGGGGTGCGCAGGTCGCGCAGGACGAGCGCGGTCTGCAGGGCGGCGGCGGTGGCCTCCCAGCCCTTGTCCTCGGCCGAGTCGTCCATGCCGGCCCGGTCGCGGGCCTGCTGCTCGCCCTCGGTGGTGAGCACGCCGTTGCCCACCGGCTTGCCGGAGTCCAGCGCGACGCGGGTCAGGCCGGCGGTGAAGGAGTCGCAGACGTACTCGAAGTGCGGGGTCCCGCCGCGCACCACGACACCGAGGGCGACCACGGCGTCGTGGGTGGCGGCCAGCGCCTGGGCCACGACCGGCAGCTCGATGGCGCCGGGCACCCGGACGACGGTCGGCTCGGGCACACCCGAGGCCTCGGCGCAGGCGACGGCCCGGCGGAGCAGCGACTCGGTGATCTCCGCGTGCCAGGTGGTGGCCACGATGCCCAGGGTCAGGCCGGCCGCGTCGACCGGCTGCTGCGTGGGCGCTCCGGACCCGCTCATACCGGCTGCTCGTTCTGGCGCATCGGGACGTCGCTCCCCTCGGCGGCCGCGGGGCCGTCCGGTTCGATGATCTCCAACAGGTGTCCCATCCGGTCCCGCTTGGTGCGCAGGTAACCGACGTTGTCCGCGGTCACGTGCGTGGGCAGCGAGACCCGACCGGTGATCTTGAGACCGTAGCCCTCCAGCCCGGCGCGCTTGGCCGGGTTGTTGGTCAGCAGCCGCATGGTGTGCACGCCGAGGTCGACCAGGATCTGCGCGCCGGTGCCGTAGTCGCGGGCGTCGGCGGGCAGGCCGAGGTCGAGGTTGGCGTCGACGGTGTCCACGCCGGTGTCCTGCAGCTGGTAGGCCTGCAGCTTGTGCAGCAGGCCGATCCCCCGGCCCTCGTGCCCGCGGATGTACAGCACGACGCCGCGGCCCTCGTGCGCGACGGCGGCCAGCGCGGCGTCCAGCTGGGGGCCGCAGTCGCAGCGCAGCGAGCCGAAGACGTCCCCGGTGAGGCACTCGGAGTGCACCCGGACCAGGACGTCCTCGCCGTCGGCGAGGTCGCCGTAGACGAAGGCGACGTGCTCGCGCTCGTCGTAGGAGCTGCGGTAGCCCACGGCGGTGAACTCCCCCGCGCGCAGCGGCACCCGCGCCTCGGCGACCCGCTCGACCAGCTTGTCGAAGCGCTTGCGGTAGGCGATCAGGTCGGCGATGGAGACCATCACCAGGTCGTGCTCGTCGGCGAAGACGCGGAGCTCCTCGCCGCGCGCCATGCCGATCGGGTCCTTCTCGCTGACGATCTCGCACAGCGTCCCGGAGGGGCGCAGGCCGGCCAGGACGGCGAGGTCGACGGCGGCCTCGGTGTGACCGGGCCGGCGGAGCACCCCGCCGTCCTTGGCGCGCAGCGGCACGATGTGGCCGGGGCGGGCCAGGTCGGCGGCGTCGGACTCGGCCGAGGCCAGGGTGCGGATGGTGTGCGCCCGGTCCGAGGCGGAGATGCCGGTGGTCACGCCCTCGCGGGCGTCCACGGTCACGGTGTAGGCGGTGCCGCGGCGGTCCTGGTTCACCCGGAACATCGGCGGCAGGTCCAGCCGGTCGGCGTCCTCCTCGGTGACCGCGACGCAGATGTAGCCGGAGGTGTAGCGGACCATGAAGGCCACCAGCTCGGGGGCGGCGAGCTCGGAGGCGAAGATCAGGTCGCCCTCGTTCTCGCGGTCCTCGTCGTCGATGACGACGACGGGGCGGCCGCTCTTGATCGCCGCGATGGCGCTCTCCACGGAGTCCAGCGGGAACCCGCTCTGCACCTCGGTCACCGGCGTGCTCCCAACAGTCGCTCGACGTACTTCGCGATCACGTCCACCTCCAGGTTGACGGTGTCACCGGGAGCGCGCTCGCCCAGGGTGGTCTCACGCAGGGTGGTCGGGATGAGGCTGACCTCGAACCAGGGCTCCGGCTCGTCGGCCAGCGCGCTCACCGTCAGCGACACGCCGTCGACGGTGATCGAGCCCTTCTCGACGACGTAGCGGGCCAGGTCGGCCGGGACGGCGACCCGCACGACCTCCCAGTCGTCGCCGGGCGTGCGGGACACCACGGTGCCCACGCCGTCGACGTGGCCCTGGACGATGTGGCCGCCGAGCCGTGTCTGCGGGGTGACGGCGCGCTCGAGGTTCACCGGGTCGCCGGCCGCGACGTCGCGCAGGCTGCTGCGGCGCAGGGTCTCGGCCATCACGTCGGTGCTCCACACGGCGCTGCCGTCGTCGTCGGGCTGGACGCCGGTGACGGTCAGGCAGACGCCGTTGACCGCGATCGAGTCGCCCAGCGCGACCCCCTCCAGCGCCCTGCGCGCCCGGATGCGCAGCACCGCGCTGTCCGCGCCGTCCTCGCGCACGACCAGGGTGCCGAGCTCTTCCACGATGCCGGTGAACACCTCAGCTCCCTCCGCCGGTCGGTCCTGGCCCCCCAGTGTGCCGGGTGGACCGCAACCGGATCTGCACGTCCCCGCCCAGGCGGGTGACGTCGGTGACGTGCAGGTGCAGCGCCGAGGTGATCGTGCTGATTCCCAGGTCCCCCACCAGCGGGGTCCCGGCGCCCAGCAGCTGGGGTGCGACGTGCACCACGGCCTCGTCGACCAGGCCCGCGGCGAGGAACGCCGCGGCCAGCGTGGGGCCGCCCTCGAGCAGCACCCGGCGGACGTCGCGGTCGTGGAGCTCGGCGAGCAGGGCAGCCGGGTCCGCGGCGCGGCTGACGTGGGTCGGGGCGGCGTCGTCGTGCACGCGGGCGGTGGCCGGCACCCGGCCGCGGCGGTCGAGGACCACGCGCAGCGGCTGGCGCTCGACGTTGCGGCCCTCGGCGTCGCGGACGGTGAGCTGGGGGTCGTCGGCCAGCGCCGTCCCGGAGCCGACCAGCACGGCGTCGCAGCCGGCCCGCAGCCGGTGCACCTCCGCCCGGGCCTCGGGTCCGGTGATCCACCGGCTGGTGCCGTCGGCGGCGGCGACCCGGCCGTCGAGCGTGCTGGCCACCTTCCACACCACGTGCGGCCGGTGCTCGGTGACGCCGGTCAGCCAGGCGGCGAGCGCGCCGAGCTCCGCCTCGGCCTGCTCGGCGCCGAGCTCGACGTCGATGCCGGCCGCACGCAGCCGCGCGGCCCCGCCCCCGGCGAGCCGGGTCGGCTCGGGGACGGCGACGACGACCCGGGCGACCCCGGCGGCCACCAGCGCGTCGGCGCACGGGCCGGTGCGGCCGGTGTGCGCGCACGGCTCGAGGGTCACCACGGCGGTGCCACCGCGGGCGCGCTCGCCGGCCTGCGCCAGCGCCTGCACCTCGGCGTGCGGTCCGCCCGGCGGCGAGGTGGCGCCCTCCCCCACGACCGTGCCGGCGGCGTCGAGCAGCACCGCGCCCACCGGCGGGTTGGGGCTCGTGGTGCCCAGGACCCGGAGCCCGAGCTCCCGGGCGCGTGCCATGGCCGCCTGCTCGGCGGGGGTCACCGGGCGGCCAGTGCCCGCAGTCCGGCGATCGCCGCGGCCGGGTCCTCGGCGCCGTAGACCGCCGAGCCCGCCACGAACACGTCGGCACCGGCCTCGGCGGCCGCACCGATCGTGTCGGCGTTGATGCCGCCGTCGACCTCGAGGAACAGCTGCAGGTGACCGGTCTGCACCAGCCGGCGGGCCTCCCGGACCTTGGGGAGCACCTCGGGCATGAAGGACTGGCCGCCGAAGCCGGGCTCGACGGTCATCACCAGCAGGGTGTCGAACTCCGGGAGCACGTCGAGGTAGGCCTCCAGCGGGGTGCCCGGCTTCAGCGCCAGCCCGGCGAGCGCACCGGCGGCCCGGAGGTCGCGCGCCACGGCGCGGGGGTCGCTGCACGCCTCGGCGTGCACCGTGACGTTGCGGGCGCCGGCCTCGGCGTAGCCCGGCGCCCAGCGCTCCGGGTCCTCGATCATCAGGTGGCAGTCCAGCGGCACCGGGCTGACCCGCTGGATGGCCTGGACGACCGGCAGGCCCAGGGTCAGGTTGGGCACGAAGTGGGCGTCCATGACGTCGACGTGCACCCAGTCGGCGTCGGCGATGCGCTGCACCTCGTCGGCGAGCCGGGCGAAGTCCGCGGACAGCAGGCTGGGCGCGATCATGGGTTCCCGGGACACGGAGGAGATCGTAGGTGGCCCCCTCCCCGCCCCCCGTCGAGCGCCGTCAGCCGGGGCCGGCGACGGCGCGCTCGCGGGCGGCGGCCCACAGCAGCCGGCTGATCTGCTCCTCCCCGGGGTCGGTGAGCTGGTCCCCGGTCAGGTGCCGCCGCCGGTGGGACAGCGACGCGGCCACGCCGATCCACGGGGTGTGCAGCTCGGCCGGGTACCAGGCCACCTGACCGCCGAAGAGCCCGGGCAGCCGGCGCCGCTGCGCGGACCGGGCGATGACGACGGTCGGTGCCCCCGCCGGCCGCTGGCGCAGCAGCCAGCGCAGCGCGGCCAGGCCGTCGGCGTGGTGCACGTAGACGTCGCAGATCGAGATCACCGCCGGCTGGTCGTCCAGCGCGCGCAGCGTGAGGCCGACCAGGTTGCCGAGCGCCTCGGCGTCCCCGCGCAGGTCACCCCGGGCGACGACCAGCACGATGCCGTCGCGGTGGCGCACCTCCACGGTGAACCCGTCCGCCATCGCCACCCCCGGCCGCCGGCCTCCGCCGACTGCTGGGCGGGCTCGTTGCATCGACGGGTCGGGGTCCCGGCAAACCTGCCGGCCGGGACCCGAGGGGCAGGCGTCACACGGCGCACCGGGCCGGCTGCGCTGCGTCCCCCGGCAGGGCCGGCGGCGTTCCCGCGGGAACGCCGCCGGGTCGATGAGTCCACGGCCCGGCGCCGGTCCTCCTGGCAGCAACCGAGGAGAGGACCCGTCATGGCCGTCGACCGCCTGCTCGCCGTCGTCCCGGTGTCGGACCTGGACGCCGCCGTCCCCTGGTACGAGCGGCTGTTCGGGCGGGCACCGGACAACCGGCCGATGCCGACGCTCGCCGAGTGGCGGGTCACCGGCAACGGCTGGGTCCAGGTGCACGTGGACGCCGACCGGGCCGGCCGGTCCCTGCTCAACCTGGCCGTCGACGACCTGCCCACGCACCTGGCGGAGCTGCGCGCCCGGGACCTGGTGGCCGACGACCCGCAGACGGTGACCAAGGGCGTCCAGCTGGCCTCGGTCACCGACCCCGACGGCAACGTGGTCACCCTGATCGGCGACTTCCGGGTCGAGTACTGAGCCGCCCGGGGCGGTGCCTCAGACCGTCCGGCGCAGCAGGGCCATGAACATCGCGTCGGTGCCGTGCCGGTGCGGCCACAGCTGCGCGGCGTCCCCGCGGGCCAGCCCGGGCACCTCGGGGAACAGCGGCGCGACGGGCAGCACCTCGACGTCGTCCCGGTCCGCGACCGCGGACACGACGCCCACGGTCTCGGCCGCGTGCGGCGAGCAGGTCACGTACGCCACCACTCCCCCGGGCCGCACCGAGGCCAGCGCGCTGTCCAGCAGCCGGCGCTGCAGCTCGACCAGCGGCGCGACGTCGTCCGCGGTGCGCCGCCAGCGCACCTCGGGCCGGCGGCGGAGCGCCCCCAGCCCGGTGCAGGGCGCGTCGAGCAGCACCCGGTCGAAGGACCCGGCCGGCCAGCCCGGTTCCGTGCCGTCGGCGACGAGCACCTCGACGTCGTCCTCCCCGGCCAGCGCGCCGCGCACGAGCTCGCTGCGGCGCTCGCTGCGGTCGGCGGCGGTGAGCCGCACACCGGCGGGGCGGACGGCGGCCAGCAGCCCCGCCTTGCCGCCGGGGCCGGCGCACATGTCCAGCCAGGCGGCGTCCGGGCCCTCCAGCGGCGCGCGGACCAGCGCCAGCGCGGCGAGCTGGCTGCCCTCGTCCTGCACCGCGGCCGCCCCGGACCGGACGGCGGCGAGCTTGCCGGGGTCGCCGCCGGGCAGCCGCACCGCGTACGGCGACCAGGACCGGCTCCCCGCCGGACGCCGTGGCCAGCTCGTCCCGGTCCACGTGCCGGGCGACCAGGTGCACCTCGGGTGCGGCGTCGTCGGCGAGCAGCGCCGCCTCGATCTCGGCCGGGTCGTCGAGCGCGTCGCGGAACGCCTCGACGATCCAGCGCGGGTGGTCGGTGCGCAGCGAGAGCCGGGCGTCCTCGTCGGCCGGGGCCAGCCGCTCCAGCCAGGCCGCGCGGTCACCGCCCGCGGCGACCTTGCGCAGCACCGCGTTGACCAGGCCCGAGGCGCCGGTGCCGACGATCGCCCGGGTCAGCGCCACCGTGGTGTCGACCGCCGCGTGCGCCGGGACCCGCAGGTCGACGAGCTGGTAGGCGCCCAGCCGCAGCAGGTCCAGCACCTTGCGGTCCAGCTCGGCCAGCGGGCGGGAGACCAGGGTGGTGAGCACCGCGTCCAGGGTGCCGGTGGCCCGCAGCGTGCCGTAGGCGAGCTGCGTGGCGAAGGCGGCGTCGCGCGGCTCGAGCTGGCGCTCGCGCAGCAGCTGGGGCAGCAGCAGGTTGGCGTAGGCGTCCCGGCTGGAGACGCCGTCGAGGACGTCGTAGGCGGTGAGCCGGGCGCCGTCCAGGACCGGCCGGTGCCGCCGGGACTGCGGCCGCTGGTTGCCGGTGCCGGGGTCGTTGCGCCGCTTGTGGCCGGCGCGCCGGGCCGGGCCGGTCATGCGCCCACCTGCTCGCCCAGCCGCTCGCCGGGCTCCGGCCGGGCACCGCGCGCCCAGTCGGCTGCCGGCAGCATCCGCTTGCCGGCCGGCTGCACCTCGGTGAGCCGCACCGCACCCCGCCCGGTGCCGACGAGCACACCGGTCACGCCGACCGACAGCTCCCCCGGCTCGAGCGACAGCGAGGAGGACAGCGGCTCGACCGGCGCGAGCCGCAGCCGGTTGCCGCGCCAGGTGGTCCAGGCGCCGGGGGCCGGGGTGACCCCGCGGACCCGGCGGTCGACGACGTGGGCCGGCAGGGTCCAGTCGACCCGCGCGTCCGCCGTCTCGATCCGCGGCGCGAGGCTGACCCCCTCGGCCGGCTGCGGCTCGGCGCGCAGCGAGCCGTCGGCGATGCCGTCGAGGGTGGCGACCAGCAGCCCGGCACCGCTGACCGCCAGCCGGTCGAGCAGGTCACCGGCGGTGTCGCGGGGGCCGATCGGCTCGGTGACGACGCCGAAGACCGGGCCGGTGTCCAGGCCCGCCTCCAGCTGGAACGTCGCCGCACCGGTGACCTCGTCACCGGCCATGACCGCGTGCTGCACCGGGGCGGCACCGCGCCAGGCCGGCAGCAGCGAGAAGTGCAGGTTGACCCAGCCGTGCCGGGGCAGGTCCAGTGCCGCCGGCGGGACCAGCGCGCCGTAGGCCACCACCGGGGCGCAGTCGACGGCGAGCTCGCCCAGGGTCGTCAGGAACTCCGGCTCGCGGGGGCTCCGCGGCTGGAGCACGGGGATGCCGGCGACGTCGGCACGCTCGGCCACCCTCGAGCGGCTGGTCCGCCGGCCACGACCGGACGGGGCGTCCGGCCGGGTGAGGACGGCGACCACCTCGTGGTCCGAGCCGAGCAGCGCGTCCAGCGCCACCACGGCCGGGGCGGGGGTGCCGGCGAACAGGAGCCTCAGTGGGGGCTCACCTTCACGACCGGCGCCGGGAGGGGCGAGCCGTCGGGCAGGTAGGCCTGCTCGCCCTGCCAGGCAGCGTCCTGGAGCACCGACAGCGCCGCCTCGCGGGCCTCGGCGTCCAGCCGGTCGACGAACAGCACGCCGTCGAGGTGGTCGGTCTCGTGCTGGATGGCGCGGGCCAGCTTGTGCGAGCCCTCGACCCGGATCGGCTCGCCGTGCATGTTCCAGCCGGTGGCGGCCACGTAGAGGTGCCGGCGGCAGTCAAAGCGGAAGCCGGGGATCGACAGGCAGCCCTCGGCGTCCTCCTCGGTCTCCTCGCCCACCGGCGTGACGTCGGGGTTGACCAGGTGACCGACCTCGCCGTCGACGTACCAGGTGAAGACCCGCAGGCCGACGCCGATCTGCGGCGCGGCTATGCCCGCACCGCCGGCGGCGTGCATGGTGTCGGTCAGGTCGGCGACGAGCTGGCGCAGCTCCGCGTCGAAGTCGACGACGGGGGCGGCCGGGGTGCGCAGCACCGGGTCGCCCATGATCCGGATGGGGGTGACGCTCACCGGACGATCGTAGGTGCCGCGCCGCGCGCCGCCGCAGGGCGACGTCGCTACGGTGCCCTCGTGACCCCGATCACGGCCCATCACGCCCGCGCCCTGGTGAGCAGCACCGTCGACGGACTGTCGGTCGGGCTGGCCGAGGCGGCCCTCGACCACCCGGCCCGCTCCCCCGCCCGCCGGCGGCTCTACCTGGCCGCCGGCACCGCCGCGACCTTCGACGCCGCGGTCCAGGAGCTGCCCGCGCTGCGGCTCGCCGTCCGCGGGGTGGAACCGGAGCCGGTGAGCCCCGGCGAGCTGGCGAACTGGCTGGACCACGGGCTGGTCACCGGTGCCTGGGGGCTGGCGGTGACCGTGGCCGACGCACCGCTGGCCGGCTGCTGCGGCGGCGCGGCGCCCGGCGTCCGCACCTGCTGCTCGGGGTGGCCGTGGGCCTGGCCACCGCCGCCTCGACCCTGCCGGCCCGGTGGCGGCAGGCCACCATGCGCGCCCTCACCGACCAGGGGACGGCGACCCTGGACGACGAGCTCGCGGCGCTGCTGGACTCCCCCACCAGTTGATGTCGGCCCCCGTGCAGGGGCCCGCCGGCCCCCGTCCCGAGGCTCGCCCCGAGCTTGCGAGGGGTGAGGAGGACGGGGTGTCTCATCAGGCGAGCTCGAGGGGGTCCAACTGGACGCGCACGTGCTCGGGCGCCTTCTTCGCGCTGCGCACCCCCTGCACCTCGTGCAGCGCGCGGGCCAGCGCCACGCCGTCGCTGCGCCGCACCCGGACCAGGTACCGCTCGCGCTCGCCCTCCTGCCCGGGGCGGGGCGGCTCGGGCACCGGCCCGAGGACGTCGGCCCCCTCGGGCAGCCGCAGGGCCGCCAGGAACTCGGCGAGCGACGCCGACGACGCCGACAGCGAGGCCATCCGGGTGATCGGCGGGAACCCCAGCTCCCGCCGGTCGGCCAGCTCCCGGGTGGCCAGCCCGGCCGGGTCCCAGCGCACCAGGGCCTGCACCACCGGGTGCGCGGCGTCGGCGGCGACCACCACGTGCCCGCCGGGGCGGACCAGCGCGGCCGCGTTCATCCAGCGGCGCATCGTCTCCTCCCCCGCCCGCAGGTCGGCGCGGCCCAGCAGCGCCCAGGAGTCCAGCAGCAGCGCGGCGCCGTACCCGCCCTCGGCGACCGGCTCGGCCCCCGGGGTGGCGACGACGATCGCCGGGTCGCCGGGGACGGTGGCCAGCACCCCGGAGGTCCGGCCGGACACCCGCACCGCGGCACCCGGGAAGGCCCGGCCCAGCTCCTCCGCGGTGCGGGAGGCGCCGATGACCGCGGCCCGCAGCTTGGCGCCGTGGCAGTGCGGGCAGTCGAAGGTCGCCGCCGGCCGCGCGCACCAGCGGCACGCGGCGATCCGGACCCCGCCGGCACCGGGCGACGGCGCGATGCCGAGCGGTCCGGCGCAGTGCGCGCAGCGGGCCGGGGCACGGCAGCGGTCGCAGACCAAGGAGGGGACGTAGCCGGAGCGGGGCACCTGGATGAGCACCGGCGTCCCGTCGGCCAGCGCCCGGCGGGCGGCGGCGAAGCCGAGCGTGGGCAGCCGGGCCGACCGCGCACCGGGGTCGCGGGCGAGCTCGAAGTCGCTGCCCAGCGCCTCCACCCGCGGCGCGGCGGCCCGCAGCGCGGCGCGGTCGGCGACCAGCTCGTGCGCCCAGCCGGACTCCACCAGCAGCGCGGCCTCGGCCGTGCGGGCGGTGCCGGCGACCACCGCGGCGCAGGAGGCGAGATGTGCCCGGTGCACGAGCACGTCGCGGGCGTGCGGGTAGGGGGCGCGGGGCTCGGCGTGCAGGTCGTCACCGTCGTCCCAGATGACGACCACGCCGAGGTCGCGCACCGGGGCGAACACCGCCCCGCGGGTCCCCAGCACGACCTGGGCGGTGCCACGCGAGGCGGACAGGAAGCGTCCGTAGCGGGTGTCGGGGGCGGCGTCGGCGCGCAGCACCGCGACCGACCCCGCGGGCAGCAGCCGCTCGGCGGCGGCGGCGAGCCGGTCCAGGTCCTTGCCGTCGGGGACGACGACCAGCGCCCCCCGCCCCCCGGACAGCGCCGCCTGGGCCAGCTCGGCCAGCCGGGTGGGCCAGTCCTCCCCCGGCAGCGCGGTCCACACGGCCCGGGCGGGGTGGCCGGCGGCGACGGCGCCGAGCAGCTCCGGGCCGGTCGGGTAGCGGGCGAACCCGGCCGGGTCGGGGGCCGCCGGCGGCGGGGGCGGGTCGAGCCGCGGCTTCTTCTCCGGGGCGCCCCGGCGCGGCGGCAGGGCGAGCCGCAGCACGTCGGTCATCGAGCCGGCGTAGCGGTCGGCGACCGACCGGGCCAGCTCGGCGACCTCGGGGGTGAGCACCGGCTCAGCGGAGACCACCTTGGCCAGCGGGGCGAGCTTGCCGGTGTGGTCGGTGCTGCCGGCCAGCTCGAGGACGACGCCGTCGACCAGCTTGCCGGCGAACCGCACCCGCACCCGGCAGCCGGCCACCACCTGCTCGGCCAGCTCGTCGGGGACGGCGTAGTCGAAGGGCCGGTCCAGGTGCGCCAGCGGCACGTCGACGACGACCCGGGCCACCCGGGCGGTGCGGGCGTCCGGGGCGTCGAGGAGCGTGCTGGTCAGCTAGACCGCCAGCGTGGACTTCAGCGCGTCGACCCGGTCCAGCCGCTCCCAGGGCAGCTCGACGTCGGTGCGGCCGAAGTGGCCGTAGGCCGCGGTCGGCGCGTAGATGGGCCGGAGCAGGTCCAGGTCGCGGACGATCGCGCCGGGGCGCAGGTCGAACACCGCGCTGATCGCCTTCTCCAGCGCCTCCTCGGGCACCGTGTTGGTGCCGAAGGTCTCCACGAACAGCCCGACCGGGTGGGCCGCGCCGATCGCGTAGGCGACCTGCACCTCGCAGCGGCGGGCCAGGCCGGCCGCGACCACGTTCTTGGCCACCCAGCGCATCGCGTAGGCGCCGGACCGGTCGACCTTCGAGGGGTCCTTGCCGGAGAAGGCACCGCCACCGTGCCGGGCCATGCCGCCGTAGGTGTCGACGATGATCTTGCGGCCGGTGAGCCCGGCGTCGCCCATGGGGCCGCCGATGACGAACTTGCCGGTCGGGTTGACCAGCAGCCGGTAGCCGGTGGTGGGCAGGCCCAGCGCGGCGAGCTCGGGCTCCACGACGAGCTCCTGCACGTCGGGGGCGAGCAGGGTGTCGATCGAGATGTCCTCGGCGTGCTGCGAGGAGACGACGACGGTGTCGACGGCGACCGGCCGGTCGTCCTCGTAGACAACGGTGACCTGGGTCTTGCCGTCGGGCCGCAGGTAGGGCACCGACCCGTCCTTGCGGACGGTGGACAGCCGCTTGGACAGCCGGTGCGCCAGCGCGATCGGCAGCGGCATCAGCTCGGGCGTCTCGTCGGAGGCGTAGCCGAACATGAGGCCCTGGTCCCCGGCGCCCTGGCGCTCGATCAGGTCGTCGGCGACCGCGGCGCGGTGCTCGGCGTCGCTGAGGCCGGCCGTGCGGGCCTCGTAGGCGGAGTCGACGCCCTGCGCGATGTCCGGGGACTGCGCACCGAGGGAGACGCTGACGCCGCAGGAGGCACCGTCGAACCCCTTGCGCGAGGAGTCGTAGCCGATGCCGAGCACGGTCCTGCGCACGATGTCGGCGATGTCGACGTAGCCGGAGGTGGTGACCTCCCCGGCGATGTGCACCTGACCGGTGGTGATGAGGGTCTCGACGGCCACCCGGCTGCGCGGGTCCTGCTCGAGCATCGCGTCCAGGATCGAGTCGCTGATCTGGTCGGCGATCTTGTCGGGGTGGCCCTCGGTCACCGACTCGGAGGTGAAGAGACGGCGTGGCACTCGGTTCTCCCTGCGATCGGTGGCCGCACGCGGTGGTCGCGTCCGGTTGGTGGGTGGCCCCGACGGCTGAGGTTACCGGCGCGGACCGACAGCTGTCCGGCGTGCCCGCGGGCTGTGGACGTGCGGTGCGGAGGAGCCGTCAGCCCGACCCGGTGGCCGCGGCGGCGACCGCGTCCCAGACGCCCGCGGCGACGACGTCCTTGCGGCCGGCCGGGAGGGGCGTGACGGTGCCGTCGGCGGCGAGCACGGTGACCTCGTTGTCCGCGCGGCCGAAGACCTGCCCGGCCGAGACGTCGTTGACCACCAGCAGGTCGACGCCCTTGCGGGCCAGCTTGGCGCGGGCGTGGCTGAGCACGTCGCCCTCGGCGTCACCGGTCTCGGCCGCGAAGCCGACCACCTGCTGCCCGGGCGGCCGGGCGGCCACCAGCTCGACCAGGACGTCGGGGTTGCGGACCAGGTCCACCGACGTCGGCTCGCCGGTGCTGCCCTTCTTGAGCTTGCTGGCGGCGACCGTGCCGGGGCGGAAGTCGGCGACCGCGGCGGCCATGACCACGACGTCCGCGGACGGCGCCTCGGCGGTCATCGCCGTGCGCAGCTCCTCGGCCGAACCGACCGGGACGACGCGGACGCCGAACGGTGCCGGCACCTCCACGTTGGCCGCGACCAGCACGACCTCGGCGCCGCGGGCGGCGGCGACCCGGGCCAGCGCCCAGCCCTGCATGCCGGAGGAGCGGTTGCCGAGGAACCGCACCGGGTCCAGCGGCTCGCGGGTGCCCCCGGCGCTGATCAGCACCCGGCGGCCGGCGAGGTCCGGCCGCAGCGCCGCGGCACCGGCAGTGAGGACCACCTCGGCCAGCGCGGCGACGTCGGCGGGCTCGGGCAGCCGGCCGGGACCGGAGTCCGGGCCGGTCAGCCGGCCGACGGCGGGCGGCAGCACGACCGCGCCGCGGCGGCGCAGGGTGGCCACGTTGTCCTGAGTGGCCGGGTGCAGCCACATCTCGGTGTGCATGGCGGGCACGAACACGACCGGGCAGTGCGCGGTGAGCAGCGTGGCGGTGAGCAGGTCGTCGGCCCGGCCGGACGCGGCGCGGGCGAGCAGGTCGGCGGTGGCGGGGTTGACCAGGACGAGGTCGGCGGTCTGCCCGATCCGCACGTGGGCGACCTCGGGGACGTCGTCCCACACCTCGGTGGAGACGGGGTTGCCGCTCAGCGCCTCGAAGGTGGCCGCGCCGACGAAGCGCAGCGCGGACGCGGTGGGCACCACCCGCACGTCGTGCCCGCGCTCGGTGAGCGCGCGCAGCAGCAGCGCCGACTTGTAGGCGGCCACGCCGCCGCCGACGCCCAGCACGATCCGGCTCATGCCGCCCATCCTCCCCCAGGCACGACGAAGCCCCCGGCGGCTGCCAGGGGCTTCGTCATCAGTTCGGGGGTGTCGGCCTAGTTCTCGCCGGCGGTGTGGGTCAGCAGGCCCTCGTTGATCTCGCGCAGCGCGATCGAGAGCGGCTTCTCCTGGGGTGCGGTGTCGACCAGCGGGCCGACGTACTCCAGCAGGCCCTCGGAGAGCTGGCTGTAGTAGGCGTTGATCTGGCGCGCGCGCTTGGCGGCGTAGATGACCAGCCCGTACTTGCTGCTGGTGCGCTCGAGCAGCTCGTCGATGGGCGGGTTGGTGATGCCCTCAGGGGCGGGTGCGACTCCGGACACGGGCGGGCGTGCTCCTCAACTCGGTGTGCGGGCGGGCGGCGGAGGTGCTCCGCTCGGTCGCCTCGGGTGCGCTTCCGCGCCGGTCAGGGACCGGCGGGCGGTGGCGCAGTCAGCAATCGTACCAACTCGTCCGCGGCCCGGGCCACGTCGTCGTTGACGACCACCACGTCGAACTCCCCGGCGGCGTCCAGCTCGGCCTGCGCGAGGGCCAGCCGGCGCTCCTGGACCTCCGGGTGCTCGGTGCCCCGGCCGGCCAGCCGGCTGACCAGCGCCGCCCACGAGGGCGGGGCCAGGAAGACGAGCTGTGCCTCCGGCGCGCGCTCGCGCACCTGGCGGGCGCCCTGCAGCTCGATCTCCAGCAGCGCCGGCGAGCCGGCCCGCAGCTGCTCGTCGACCGGGTCCTTGGGGGTCCCGTAGCGGTTGCCCGCGTACTCCGCCCACTCCAGGAGGCCGCCCTTGGCGATCAGGTCGTCGAAGAAGGCGTCGTCGACGAACCAGTAGTGCTCGCCGTCCACCTCACCGGGCCGCGGCTTGCGGGTGGTGGCCGACACCGACACCCACACCTCGGGGTGCCGGCGCCGGACCTCGGCGACGACCGTGCCCTTGCCGACGCCGGAGGGGCCCGACAGGACCGTCAGGCGGGCGTGCGGACGGGCCACTCCGGGCGTCCTCGGGACGGGCGTCGGTCGGGACAGCGACGTGCTCAGACGAGGCCCTCGGATGGGACCTGCTCGGGCTGCACCTGCTCGCCGGCGAACTCGGCCTCGAGCGCCCGGCGCTGGTTGGCGCCCAGGCCCCGGACGCGGCGGGTCGGCGAGATCTCGAGCCGCTCCATGATCTTGGCGGCGCGGGCCTTGCCGACGCCCGGGAGCGACTCCAGGACGGCGGAGACGCGCATCTTGCCGATGACCTCGTCGGTCTCGCCCTGCTTGAGGACGTCGCCGACCGTGGTGCCCTTGCTCTTGAGCTTCTCGCGGAGCTCGGCACGGGCCTTGCGGGCCGCAGCGGCCTTCTCCAGGGCGGCGGCGCGCTGTTCGGGTGACAACTCGGGAAGGGGCACGGAGCAACCCAATCGTGATCGTGCCGGTGGTCGTACCCGGCGGTGTTCTTGGTCTGGGGCACTGCTGCCGAACGGCTCGGTCATGAGCCTGGCGCCAACCTAGTCACCTCGAACTCGCTGGTCACCCGGTACCCGGTTGTCCCAGCCGTACTCGCGTGTGCTGGCACCTCCGGACGGCGGACCGTGCGGTGCCGTAAGCAGCCCGTCACTGCAGGTCAGGGGCCTCGTCACCGTCCGCAGGGCCCGCGTCACCGCGCAGCAACCTGCCGGCCACCGCAGCGACCACCAGCGTCCCCGTGAGCGTCATGCCGAGGCCCGCGACCTGGAGCGCCCCCAGCGCGACGGAGAGCCCGCCCCAGCAGTCCGCGCCGTCCGGGCAGACGAGGGGCTGGTAGCTGCCCGAGTACGTGACCACCGGTCCGGCACCGCCGGCGAGGACAGCGGTGCAGCCACCCACCACGAGCGCGGCACCGGCCGCGCCGAGCGCCGGCACCACCCACGCGGCGGGCCGGGCTCGGCCCCGGCTCCAGCCGGCCAGCCCGGTCAGCACCACCAGGCCGGCGCCGAGCAGCCCGAGACCGGCCAGGTGGCCCGTCGTCCACACCACCGCCCAGCGGTCGTCGAACTGCAGGTCCAGCCGGCTCTCGTAGGCGCTGGAGGCGCCCAGCGGCGCGTAGCCGGCGAACGGGGTGCCGTGGCCCGGTGCCGTGTTCGTGCGCCAGAAGAGCGCGACGCCGGCGGCGGCCAGGCCGGCGCCGGCGACCCCGACCAGCCAGGGCCCCGGTCTCACCCGGCGAGCTCGGCCGTCCAGCGGTCCGCTGCGGCGCGCAGCGCGGTCGGGTCGGGCCCCGCCCGCAGCACGTCCCGGGAGACCGTGGGGACGACGGCGCGCCCCGCCCCGAACAGTCGGCGCAGGTCGGCCACCGACCCGCCCTGCGCGCCCAGCCCCGGGGCCAGCACCGGCCCGCCGAGCCCGTCGAGGTCGACGTCCAGCTCGGCGAGGGTGGCGCCGACGACGACCCCGAAGGACCCGGTGCCCGGGCCCCACCGCCCGGCGACGTCCCGGACGGCGCCGATGTCCGGGAGGGGGTCGCCCACGACCCAGGCCGGGGTGTTCCAGCCGCGCACGGTGTCGACGACGGCCTGGGCGACCGTCCGCTCCCCCACGCGGGCGTGCTGGAAGGTGCCGGCGTCCGGGTTCGACGTCCGGGCGAGGACGAACAGCCCGCCGCCGGTCAGCCGGGCGGTGTCCACGGCCGGCTGCAGCGAGCCCGGGCCGAGGTAGGGGCTGACCGTCAGCGCGTCGACGGCCAGCGGGTGCTCCGGGCGCAGGTAGTCGGCGTACGCGTCCATCGTCGAGCCGATGTCACCGCGCTTGGCGTCCAGCAGCACCAGCGCCCCGGCAGCGCGGGCGCGCACGACGGCCTCCTCCAGCACGGCCAGCCCCCGCGAGCCGTGCCGCTCGTAGAACGCCAGCTGCGGCTTCAGCACGGCGACGTGCCCGGCGAGGGCGTCGACGACGGCGTCGGTGAACCGGGCCAGGCCCTCAGGGGTGTCCGGCAGCCCCCAGTCGGCCAGCAGCGGCACGTGCGGGTCGATGCCCACGCACAGCGGCCCGCGGGCGGCGACGGCGCCGGCGAGCCGCTCGCCGAAGGGCGCGCTCACCGGTGCGCGTACCCGACGGCGTCGGCGAGCCGGGCGAACCCGCGCTGCGCGAGGGCCTCGGCGAGCTCGGCGTGGACCCGGGCAGGCGCCGAGGGGTCGTTGAAGACCGCCGTCCCGACCGAGACCGCGCTGGCGCCGGCGAGCACGAACTGCAGGGCGTCCAGGCCGCTGCGGATGCCGCCCATGCCGAGCACCGGCACCTCCGGCAGCGCCTGGTGCACCTGCCAGACGCAGCGCAGCGCGACCGGGCGGATCGCCGGGCCGGACAGCCCGCCGGTGACCCCGCCCAGCACCGGGCGCATCGTGTCCGGGTCGATGACCAACCCGAGCAGGGTGTTGATCATCGACAGCCCGTCGGCGCCGGCCTCGCTGACCGACCGCGCGATCGCGACGATGTCGGTCACGTCCGGGCTCAGCTTGGCGTAGACCGGCTGGGCCGGGTCGGCGGCCTCCCGCACCGCGGCGACCACGTCGGCGGCGGCGACCGGGTCGCAGGCGAAGACCTCGCCGCGGCTCTCGACGTTCGGGCAGGAGATGTTGACCTCCAGCCCGAGCACGCCCGGCACGCCGCGCAGCCGGCTCGCCAGCTGGGCGAAGTGCTCGACCCGGGTGCCGGCGATGGACACGAACGCCCGGGCGCCGCGCCGGGCCAGCCAGGGCAGGTCGTCGGCGAGCAGGCCGTCGATGCCCGGCCCCTGCAGGCCGATGGAGTTGAGCATCCCGCTGGGCGTCTCGGCCATCCGCGGCGTGGGGCGGCCCGAGCGCGGCTGCAGCTGGACCGACTTGGTCACCACCGCGCCGAGGGCACCCAGGTCGACGAACGGCTCGAGCTCCTGCCCGAACGCCGAGCACCCCGAGGCGGTCAGCACCGGGCTCGGCACCGGCGCCCAGGCCAGCGCCGTCCCCATGTCCACGGTTTCGGCGCCGAAACCCGCGCCGGTTTCGGCGCCGAAACCGGGTACGTCGGTGGTGGTCATGCCGGCAGCACCCCCATCGCGGCGGCGCCGACGACGTCGGCGGTCAGCGTGCCGACGTCGGCGAACCGGACCCGGTCCCCGCCGAACACCGGCCCCTCGGTGCAGGACCGGCTGAACCGGGTGCGCCCGTCGGCGCCGACCACCGGCAGCACGCACGTCATGCAGACCCCGATCCCGCAGGCCATCGACTCCTCCACCGCGACGTAGGAGGGCACCCCGGCCGCGGTGGCCAGCTCCGCGACCGCGCGCAGCATCCCCATCGGCCCGCAGGCGTAGACGACACCCACCTGCCCGACCAGCTCGGCGACGGCGTCGGTGACCCAGCCCCGGCGGCCCGCGCTGCCGTCGTCGGTGAGCACGGTGACGTCGGCCAGCGCGGTCAGCTCGTCGACCGAGCACAGCCGGTCGGCCGTGGCGGCCCCGGCGACGGCGGCGACGTCCGAGCCCCGCTCGCGCAGCGCGCCGGCGAGGCCGACCAGCGCGGCCGCTCCGTAGCCGCCGCCGACCAGCAGCGCGGCCGTACCGGGCTCGGGGAGCGGGAACGGGCGGCCCAGCGGGCCGACGACGTCCACGGTGTCGCCGGGACGCAACCCGGCCAGCCAGGTCGACCCGGGGCCGTGCGGGGCGACGACGACGGTCAGCCGGCCGTCGCCGGTGCCGGCGATCGCGATCGAGCGGCGCAGCAGCATCGCCGACTCCCGGCCGCCGACGGCGAAGGCGACGAACTGCCCGGGCACCGCGCGACCGGCGACCTCCGGCGCGGCGAACGCCAGCTCGACGTAGGCCCCCACCGGACGGCGGCCGACCACCTCGACCACCCGCTGCACCGGCGGCTCCGGCGCCGGTGCCGCGGGCTGGGTGAGCAGGTCGGTCACGCCGTCGTCCCGGCGCGCTCGGCGGCCTGGGCGGCGGCCAGCGCGCGGTGCAGGTCCTGCAGGCTGCGCACGCCCAGGTCACCGCGGCGCAGCGCCTCGACGCCCTGCACGGTGGCGGCCATGCCCTGCACCGTGGTGATGCACGGGATGCCCATGCCCACCGCGGCGGCGCGGATCTCGTAGCCGTCGAGCCGGGGGCCGCTGTTGCCCGGCGTCCCGAACGGGGTGTTGACGACGAGGTCGACGTCCCCGGCGAGGATCCGCTCCACCACGTTGCCCGGGCCCTCGGAGAACTTGCCGACGACCTGGCAGGCGACGCCGTTGCGGCGCAGCACCTGGGCAGTGCCGACCGTGGCCAGCACGGTGAACCCGAGGTCGGCGAGCCGCTTGATCGGGAAGATCGCCGCGCGCTTGTCCCGGTTGGCCAGCGAGACGAACACCGTGCCCGAGGTGGGCAGGTTGCCGTAGGCCGCGGCCTGCGACTTCGCGAACGCGGTGCCGAACTCCGCGTCGATGCCCATCACCTCACCGGTGGACTTCATCTCCGGCCCGAGGACGGTGTCCACGCCCTGGCCCTCGACGGTGCGGAACCGGTGGAAGGGCAGCACCGCCTCCTTGACCGCGATCGGCCCGTCGACCGGGAGGTCGGTGCCGTCGCCGGTGGCCGGTAGGACGCCGGCCTGCCGCAGCGAGGCGATGGTCTCCCCCACCGCGATCCGGGCGGCGGCCTTGGCCAGCTGCACCGCCGTCGCCTTGGAGACGAACGGCACGGTGCGGCTGGCCCGCGGGTTGGCCTCCAGCACGTAGAGGACGTCGTCCTTGAGCGCGTACTGCACGTTCATCAGCCCGCGCACCCCGATCCGGGCGGCGAGCGCCTCGGTGGCCGCCCGGATGTTCAGCAGGTCCGCGCCGCCCAGCGTGATCGGCGGCAGCGCGCACGCCGAGTCGCCGGAGTGGATGCCGGCCTCCTCGATGTGCTCCATGACCCCGCCGAGGTACAGGTCGGTGCCGTCGAAGAGCGCGTCGACGTCGATCTCGATCGCGTCCTCGAGGAACCGGTCGACCAGCACCGGGTGGTCGGTGCTGACGTCGGTGGCCTTGCGGATGTAGGACTCCAGCGTGGCGTCGTCGTAGACGATCTCCATGCCGCGGCCGCCGAGCACGTAGGAGGGGCGCACCAGCACCGGGTAGCCGATGGTGGCGGCGATGTCCCGCGCCTCGGTGAACGTGGTGGCCATGCCGTGCTTGGGGGCCAGCAGCCCGGTGTCGCGCAGCACCCGGGAGAAGGCGCCGCGGTCCTCGGCGGCGTCGATGGCCTCCGGCGAGGTGCCCAGCACCGGGACGCCGGCGTCCTTGAGCCGCTGCGCCAGCGCCAGCGGGGTCTGCCCGCCGAGGGTGCAGATGACCCCGGCGACCGGCCCGGCGGCCCGCTCGGCCTCGACGACCTCCAGCACGTCCTCGAAGGTCAGCGGCTCGAAGTAGAGCCGGTCGGCGGTGTCGTAGTCGGTGGAGACGGTCTCCGGGTTGCAGTTGACCATCACCGCCTCGTAGCCGGCGTCCTGCAGCGCCATGACCGCGTGCACGCAGGAGTAGTCGAACTCCACGCCCTGGCCGATCCGGTTCGGGCCCGAGCCGAGGATCAGCACCGCCGGGCGCTCGCGCGGCTCGACCTCGTTCTCCTCGTCGTAGGAGGAGTAGTGGTACGGCGTCCGGGCGGCGAACTCCGCGGCGCAGGTGTCCACGGTCTTGTAGACCGGCCGGATGCCCAGCCGCCAGCGCAGCCGCCGGACGCCGTCCTCACCGGCCAGCTCCGGGCGCAGCTCGGCGACCTGCCGGTCGGAGAGCCCGTGCCGCTTGGCCCGGGCGAGCAGCTCCGGGGTGAGCGACGGCGCCTCGCGGACCTGCTCGCCGATCTCGGTGACCAGCGCGATCTGGTCGACGAACCAGGCGTCGAAGCCCGAGGCGGCCGACACCTGCGCGACGGTGGCGCCGGCGGCCAGCGCGCGCTGCGCGGTGTAGAGCCGGCCGTCGACCGGGGTGCGCAGCTGCTCGAGCAGCTCCTCGGCGCTGGCGCCGTCCTCCGGCGTGGTCCAGAAGCCGGCGGCCGTCGTCTCGGTGGACCGCATGGCCTTGCCCAGCGCCTCGGTGAAGTTGCGGCCCATCGCCATGACCTCGCCGACGCTCTTCATCGTCGTGGTCAGCCGCGGGTCCGCGCCGGGGAACTTCTCGAAGGCGAAGCGCGGGATCTTCACCACGACGTAGTCCAGCGACGGCTCGAACGACGCCGGGGTGACCCCGGTGATGTCGTTGGTGATCTCGTCGAGGGTGTAGCCGATGGCCAGCTTCGCGGCGATCTTGGCGATCGGGAAGCCGGTGGCCTTGGACGCCAGCGCGCTCGAGCGGGAGACCCGCGGGTTCATCTCGATCACGACCAGCCGGCCGGTCTCGGGGTGGACGGCGAACTGGATGTTGCAGCCGCCGGTGTCCACGCCGACCTCGCGCAGCACCGCGATGCCGACGTCGCGCATCTGCTGGTACTCGCGGTCGGTGAGGGTCATCGCCGGGGCGACGGTCACCGAGTCACCGGTGTGCACGCCCATCGCGTCGATGTTCTCGATCGAGCAGATGACCACCACGTTGTCGCTGCGGTCGCGCATCAGCTCGAGCTCGAACTCCTTCCAGCCCAGCACCGACTCCTCGATGAGCACGGTGTGCACCGGGGAGTCGGCCAGCCCGTGGCCGGCCATCCGGCGGAGCATCGGCTCGTCGGTGGCGATGCCCGAGCCCAGCCCGCCCATGGTGAAGCTGGGCCGGATGACGACCGGGTAACCCACCTCCTCGGCGGTGGCGATGGCCTCCTCGACGGTGCCGCACACCGTCGAGCGGGGGGCGTCGGCGCCGATCGACCGGACGATGTCCTTGAACCGCTGCCGGTCCTCGCCGCGGTTGATCGCCTCGACGTCGGCCCCGATCAGCTGGACGCCGTACTTGTCCAGCACGCCGTTCTCGAACAGGCCGATCGCGATGTTCAGCGCGGTCTGCCCGCCCAGGGTGGCCAGCACCGCGTCGGGGCGCTCGGCGGCAATCACCCGCTCGACGAACTCCGGGGTCAGCGGCTCGACGTAGGTGGCGTCGGCGACCTCGGGGTCGGTCATGATCGTGGCCGGGTTGCTGTTGACCAGGCTCACCCGCAGGCCCTCGGCCTTGAGCACCCGGCAGGCCTGGGTGCCGGAGTAGTCGAACTCGCTGGCCTGGCCGATGACGATCGGCCCGGAGCCGATGACCAGGACGTGCTGCAGGTCGGTCCGCTTGGGCATCTCAGGCCTCCTTCTCACCGGTGGTGTGCTGGACCGTCAGCGGTGGGGACACCGCGTCGCCGCGCTCGGCGGCCATCAGGTCGACGAACCGGCCGAAGAGCGGGTTCGCGTCGTGCGGGCCGGCGGCGGCCTCGGGGTGGAACTGCACGCTGAACGCTGGGGCCTCGGTCAGCCGCAGGCCCTCGACGACCTGGTCGTTGAGGCCCACGTGGCTCACCTCGACCGGGCCGAACGGGGTGTCGACGGCGGCGTCGAGCGGGGCGTCGACGGCGAAGCCGTGGTTGTGGCTGGTGACCCGGACGGTGCCGCTGACCCGGTCGAGCACCGGCTGGTTGAGGCCGCGGTGGCCGAAGCGCAGCTTGTAGGTGCCCAGCCCGAGCGCGCGGCCGAGGATCTGGTTGCCGAAGCAGATGCCGAACAGCGGCCGGCGGGCGGCCAGCACGCCGCGGACCGCCTCGACCGCGTAGTCGGCGGCGGCCGGGTCGCCGGGGCCGTTGGAGACGAAGACGCCGTCGATGCCCGCCTCGAGCAGCTGCTCGGCGGTCGCGGTGGCCGGGAGCACGTGGGTCTCCACGCCCAGCTCGGCCAGCGCGCGCGGGGTGGCGGTCTTGATGCCGAGGTCCAGCGCGGCGATGGTGAACCGCTTCTCCCCCACCGCGGGGACGACGTAGGGCTCGGCGGCGCTGACGCCCGGCGCGAGGTCCGCGCCGCTCATGCTGGGGCTGTCGGTCACCCGCGCGAGCAGCTCCTCGGCGCCCAGCTCGGTGCTGATGCCCGCCCGCATGGCGCCGCGGTCGCGCAGGTGCCGGGTGAGCGCCCGGGTGTCGATGCCGCTGATGCCGACCACGCCCTGGGCGACCAGCTCGTCGTCCAGGCTGCCGGTGGCCCGCCAGTTGGCCGGACGGCGGGCGGGGTCGCGGACGACGAAGCCGGCGACCCACATCCGGCGGCTCTCGTCGTCCTCGCCGTTCACGCCGGTGTTGCCGATGTGCGGTGCGGTCATCGCGACGATCTGGCCGGCGTAGCTGGGGTCGGTGAGCGTCTCCTGGTAGCCGGTCATCCCGGTGGAGAACACCGCCTCGCCCACCGTCGTGCCGGTCGCGCCGTACGCCTCGCCGCGGAACGTCCTGCCGTCCTCGAGCACGAGGATCGCGTCACTCACTTCTGCGCCTTTCCGTCGAGCACGGTCGCGACGCCCCGGAGGAACGTGGCGACCACCCGGCCGGGGAGCTCCCGGCCGGCATAGGGGCTGTTGCGGCTGCGGCTGGCCAGCGCGGCCGGGTCGACGGTGGCCCGGTGCGCGGGGTTGAGCAGCAGCAGGGTGGCCGGCTCGCCGACGGCGAGCGGGCGGCCGTGGGACTCGAGCCGGCCGATCGCCGCAGGGCGCACCGACATCCGGTCGGCGACGCCGCGCCAGTCGAGCAGGCCGGGCTCGACCATGGTCTGCACGACGACGGAGAGCGCCTGCTCCAGGCCGAGCATCCCCGGGCGGGCCGAGGCCCACTCGCTCTCCTTGTCCTCCACCGCGTGCGGCGCGTGGTCGGTGGCGACGGCGTCGATCGTGCCGTCGGCCAGCCCGGCCCGCAGCGCCTGGACGTCGGCCTCGGTGCGCAGCGGCGGGTTGACCTTGAACACCGGGTCGTAGCCCTCGGCGCACTCGTCGGTGAGCAGCAGGTGGTGCGGGGTGACCTCGGCGGTGACCTGCACGCCGCGGCTCTTCGCCCAGCGCAGGATCTCCACCGAGCCCGCCGTCGACACGTGGCAGACGTGCAGCCGGGCGCCGACGTGCCCGGCGAGCAGCACGTCGCGGGCGATCACCGCCTCCTCGGCGGCCGCCGGCCAGCCGGTGAGCCCGAGCCGGGCGGAGCGGTCGCCCTCGTTCATCTGCGCGCCGACGGTCAGCCGCGGCTCCTCGGCGTGCTGCGCGACCACGCCGTCCAGCGCCTTGACGTACTCCAGCGCGCGGCGCATCAGCGCCGGGTCGGCGACGCAGTGCCCGTCGTCGGAGAAGACCCGGACCCGCGCCGCGGAGTCGGCCATCGCGCCGAGCTCGGCCAGCCGCTCGCCGCGCAGGCCCACGGTCACCGCCCCGACCGGGACGACGTCGACCAGCCCGGCCTGCTGGCCCAGCCGCCACACCTGCTCGACGACGCCGGCGGTGTCGGCGACCGGGTCGGTGTTGGCCATCGCGTGCACCGCGGTGTACCCGCCGAGGGCGGCGGCGCGGCTGCCGGTCTCGACGGTCTCGGCGTCCTCCCGGCCCGGTTCACGCAGGTGGGTGTGCAGGTCGACCAGCCCGGGCAGCGCGACCAGCCCGGCGGCGTCGACGACGTCGGCACCGGGGACGGTGAGCTGGTCACCGATGGCAGCGATCCGGCCGTCCGTCACGAGCAGGTCGACGGCGTCCTCGCCGTACGGCTTCGCGCCCTTGATCAGGATCGTCATGCTGCAACCCCCGCCTCGCTGGCGCTCGTCGTTCGCTCCGCGCCTCGTTCGCTGGCGCTCACTCGATGCTCACTCACTTGCGGATGCCCCTCCCAGGAGCAGGTAGAGGACCGCCATCCGGACCGAGACGCCGTTGCCGACCTGGTCGACGATCGTGGAGCGGGCGGAGTCGGCGACCTCGGCGGCGATCTCCATGCCGCGGTTCATCGGGCCGGGGTGCATGACGATGGCGTCGTCGGCCAGCGCGGCCATCCGCCGGCCGTCCAGGCCGTACCGGCGGCTGTACTCCCGGGCGCTGGGGAAGAACGAGGCGTTCATCCGCTCCCCCTGCACCCGCAGCATCATCACCACGTCGGCCTTGGGCAGGACGGCGTCCAGGTCGTAGCTCACCTGCACCGGCCAGCTCCCGACGCCGACCGGCAGCAGGGTGGGCGGGGCGACCAGGGTGACCTCGGCGCCGAGCGTGGCGAGCAGCCAGACGTTGGAGCGGGCGACCCGGCTGTGCAGCACGTCGCCCACGATGACCACCCGGACGCCGTCGAGCCGGCCCAGTCGCTGCCGGATCGTGTAGGCGTCCAGCAGGGCCTGCGTCGGGTGCTCGTGGGTGCCGTCGCCAGCGTTGACCACACTGCCGGCCACCCACTGCGCCAGCCGGTGCGGGGCGCCGGAGGCGCTGTGCCGGACGACGATCGCGTCGCTGCCCATCGCCTCCAGGGTCAGCGCGGTGTCCTTGAGGCTCTCGCCCTTGGAGACGCTGCTGCCCTTGGCGGAGAAGTTGATGACGTCGGCGCTCAACCGCTTGGCGGCCAGCTCGAAGGAGATCCGGGTGCGGGTGGAGTCCTCGTAGAAGAGGTTGACCACGGTGCGGCCGCGCAGCGTGGGCAGCTTCTTGACCTCGCGGCCGGCCAGCGCCGACTCGATCTGCGCCGCCGTGTCGAGCACCAGCGTGGCGTCGTCCCGGTCCAGGTCGGCGGCCTCCAGCAGGTGCCGCTTCATGCCTGCTCCACCGTGACCTCGTCGCGCCCGTCGACCTCGGCCAGCCGCACCTTCACCGACTGGGCGCGGGACGTCGGGACGTTCTTGCCGACGTAGTCGGCGCGGATCGGCAGCTCCCGGTGGCCGCGGTCGACCAGCACCGCCAGCTGCACCGCGCGGGGCCGGCCCAGGTCGCGGAGGGCGTCGAGCGCGGCGCGCACCGACCGGCCGGAGAAGAGCACGTCGTCGACGAGCACGACCAGCCGGCCGTCGATGCCGGCCTCCGGCAGCCGGGTGTCCTCCAGCGCGCGGACCCCGCGCAGCCGCAGGTCGTCGCGGTAGAGGGTGATGTCGACGGTGCCGACGTCGACGCGGCTGCCGCTGAAGGCCTCGATCCGGGCGGCCAGCCGGCGGGCCAGCGGGGCGCCGCGGGTGGGGATGCCGACCAGCACGAGCGCGGCCAGGTCGGGCCCGGCCTTCTCGATGAGCTGGTGGGCGATCCGGTCGACCACCCGGGCGACGTCCTCGGCGGACAGCAGCGGGGCGGTCGGGGGGTCGGTGGACAGCGTCGATGACCCGGTCATCGCAGCCTCCTTCCCCGCCTCACGGGACGGGTCGTTAAAGGAGTGGGCCGTCGTCGACGCGGCTGCGCCGGCGGCGGTGTGGACCGCGGACGACGGTACTGCACGCTCCGTGGTGACCCCGACCACGCCCGTTCACCCGGCTCAGGTGAGAGATCTGACCCATCAGGGCCACCTGACTGTTGCGGCGATCCCCGGACCAGTACTCTGCGTGACCAGTACCGTCCCGATACGACGACAGTCAGTGAGCAGAGGGTCATGAGCACCGACTACTCCAGGGCGCTTGGCGCCCGCCTGCGGGCGATCCGCAACCAGCAAGGACTGTCGTTGCAGGGCGTGGAGGACAAGTCCCACGGCCGGTGGAAGGCCGTCGTCGTCGGCTCGTACGAGCGCGGCGACCGTGCTGTCACCGTGCAGCGGCTCTCCGAGCTCGCCGTGTTCTACGGCGTGCCGGTCTCCGAGCTCCTGCCCGACCCGCGGCCCAGCTCCGCGGTCACCAAGAGCACCAAGATCGTGCTGAACCTGGAGTCGCTGGGCTCGCTGCCCGCCGACGAGGCCGGCCCGCTCGCGCGGTACGCCTCGACCATCCAGGCGCAGCGGCACGACTACAACGGCAAGGTGCTGTCGATCCGCGCCGAGGACCTCAAGTCCCTGGCGATCATCTACGACATGAGCCCCGACGAGCTGACCACCCGGCTCATCGAGTGGGGCGTGCTCTCCCCCGGCGCCGACGGCAGCATCTACGCCGACGTCGACGACGACGAGCCCGCCTGGGGCGACCGCCGCCGCTCCCCGCGGTGAACAGGCGCTGAACGCGAACGGCCCACTCTGCTCAGCAGAGTGGGCCGTTCGCGTCCAGCGGTGTCTACGTCGGGATCTCGGCCTTGACGATGCCGCCGAGGACGCCGTTGACGTAGGCCGGCGAGTCGTCGGTGGACAGCGCCTTGGCCAGCTCCACCGCCTCGTCGATGACCACCGCGTCCGGGACGTCGTCGACCCACAGCAGCTCGTAGGTCGCCATCCGCAGGATCGCGCGGTCGACGTCCGGCAGCCGGTCCAGCGACCAGCCGGACGCGTGCTGCTCGATCAGCTCGTCGATCCGGGCGCCCTGCTCGACCGCGCCCTCGACCAGCCGGACGGCGTGGTCGGGCACCGGCGGGTTGCCGTCGGCGATGCGGTCGCGCAGCACGGCGAGCGGGTCGCTGCGGCGCAGGTCGGCCTCGTAGAGGACGTCGACCGCGCGCTTGCGCGCCTTGGAGCGAGCGCTCACGAGGTCAGCTGACCCGGCCGAGGTAACGGCCGTCGCGGGTGTCCACCTTCAGCTTCTCGCCGGTGGTGACGAACAGCGGGACCTGGATCTCCGCGCCGGTCTCCAGGGTGGCGGGCTTGGTGCCGCCCGTGGAGCGGTCGCCCTGCAGGCCCGGGTCGGTGTGCTGGACCACGAGCTCCATGGTCACCGGCAGCTCGACGTACAGCGGGGTGCCGTCGTGCACCGCCACGGTGACCTCGGTGTTCTCCAGCAGGTAGTTCGCGCCGTCGCCGAGGGTGGTGGCGGGGACGTAGATCTGGTCGTAGGTGTCGCCGTCCATGAACACGTAGTCCGTACCGTCGGCGTACAGGTAGGTCATCGAGCGCTTGTCGACGTTCGCCGTCTCGACCTTGGTGCCGGCGTTGAAGGTGCGGTCGACGACCTTGCCCGAGAGCACGTTCTTGAGGGTGGTGCGCACGAAGGCGCCGCCCTTGCCCGGCTTCACGTGCTGGAAGTCGGTCACGGTCCACAGCTGCCCGTCCAGGTTGAGGACGGTGCCGTTCTTGAGGTCGTTGGTGGTAGCCATCTAGAGGACCAGCAGTTCCTTGCTCGTGAGGGTCAACAACTCGGGCTCGTCGTCCGTGACGACCAAGGTGTCCTCGATCCGGACACCGCCGTGGCCGGGCAGGTACACGCCTGGCTCCACGGTGACGGCCATGCCAGCGCTCAGGGTACCTGCGCCCGCCGCCGAGATGCCCGGAGCCTCGTGGATCTCCAGCCCCACCCCGTGCCCGAGACCGTGGGTGAAGTGGTCGCCGTGCCCGGCCGCGACGATCACGTCGCGGGACGCGGCGTCGACCGCGGTGACGTCCGCGCCCACCGCCAGCGCCGCCCGGCCGGCCGCCTGCGACGCCGCGACCAGCTCGTACACCTCGCGCTGCCAGTCGGCGGCGTGCCCGAGGACCAGGGTGCGGGTCATGTCGGAGTGGTAGCCGTCGACGGTGGCCCCGAAGTCGAGCTTCAGGAAGTCGCCGTCGCGCAGCACCGTGGCGTCGGGCCGGTGGTGCGGGATCGCCGAGTTGGCCCCGGCCGCCACGATGGTCTCGAAGCTGGGCGCCTCCGCGCCCAGGGTGAGCATCCGGGCGTCGAGCTCCCGGCCGACCTCCAGCTCGCTGCGGCCCGGCCGGAGCGCGCCCTCGGCGGCGAGCTCGGCCAGCGCCCGGTCGGCGACCGCGCACGCCCGGCGCAGCGCCTCGACCTCGGCGTCGTCCTTGACCGCCCGCAGCGCCTCGACCGCCCGCCGGACGCTGACCAGCTCGGCCACCCGGCTCCCGCCGGCCGCGTCGGTGAGCACCCGCTCGAGCCCGCGCAGCCCGTCGACGGTCACGTCGTGGGACTCGTAGCCGATCCGCCCGGACCCGCGGCGCACCGCCTCGGCGGCCAGCGCCGCCGTGGTGGCCCGGTCGACCAGCAGCTCGACGTCGGGCACCTGGGTGCCGGCCTGGGTGGTGTAGCGGCCGTCGGTGCCGAACAGGTCGGCGCCGTCGGTGCGCAGCAGCAGCGCGCCGTTGGAGCCGGTGAACCCGGTCAGGTACCGGACGTTGAGCAGGTTGGTGACCAGGACGGCGTCCAGCCCGGCCTCCGCCGCGACCGCCCGGAGCCGGTCCCGGCGCCCCGCCTCCCGGGTCATCGCACGCCCTTCAGCACGAGCCACTGCAGCGCCAGGACGTACCCGTGCACGCCCAGGCCGGTGATCACGCCGGTGGCCGCGGGCGAGACGTAGGAGTGGTGCCGGAACGGCTCGCGGGCGGCGATGTTGCTGATGTGCACCTCGACCACCGGCGCCGTGACCGCGGCCAGGGCGTCGTGCAGCACCACCGAGGTGTGCGACCAGCCGCCGGGGTTGACCACGACCGGGTCGCCGGCGTCGGTGGCCTCGTGCACCCAGCGGAGCAGCTGCCCCTCGTCGTCGGTCTGGCGCACCTGCACCGCCACGTCCAGCTCCCGGGCGGCGGCCTGCAGCAGCTCCACGAGCTCGGCGTACGTCGTCGTCCCGTAGACCTCGGGCTCGCGGGTGCCGAGCCGGCCGAGGTTGGCGCCGTTGAGCACCTGGATGGTCATGCGGCCTCTCCGTTGACTGCTGCCCAGGCGGCGTCGAGCCAGGCCTGGTCGGGGTCGGTCAGGATCGCGGGGTGGCCCAGCCCGTCGAGGACGACGAAGCGCAGCGACGCGCCGCGGGCCTTCTTGTCGATCCGCATCACCTGCTGCAGGGCGGCCCAGTCGCCGCGGTAGCTCGTGGGCAGGCCCATCGCGGCGACGAGCGTGCGGTGCCGGTCGGCGTCGGCCCGGCTCAGCCGACCGGCAGCCGCGGCCAGCTCGGCAGCGAAGACCAGGCCGACCGCGACGGCCTCGCCGTGCCGCCAGCCGAAGTCCTCGACCCGCTCGATGGCGTGCGCGAGGGTGTGGCCGTAGTTGAGGAACTCGCGGCGGCCGGTGTCGTAGAGGTCCTCGCCGACCGCGTCGGCCTTGACCTGAACGGCGCGGGCGATCAGCTCGGCGGTGTCGGCGCGCCCGGTCGGGTCGGCCTCGAGCAGCTCCAGCACCCGCCCGTCGGCGATGAAGCCGCACTTGACGACCTCCGCGAGCCCGGACCGGAACTCCGCCTCCGGCAGCCCGGCCAGCGCGTCGGTGTCGGCGAGGACGGCGGCGGGCGGGTGGAAGGCGCCCACCAGGTTCTTGCCGGCGGCGGTGTTGATGCCGGTCTTGCCGCCCACGGCCGCGTCGACCATGCCGAGCAGGCTGGTCGGCACCTGCACCACCCGCACGCCGCGCAGCCAGGTGGCGGCGAGGAAGCCCGCGAGGTCGGTCACCGCTCCCCCGCCGATGCCGACGACCGCGTCGGAGCGGGTCAACCCGAGCCGGCCGAACTCCTCCCACGCACCGGCGGCCACCTCGGCGGTCTTGGCGGCCTCGCCGTCGGGGACGACGACGGCCTCGGCGGCGACCCCGGACTGCTGCAGGGTCTCCACCGCCGCGCCGGCGGCGGCCGCCAGCGCGCGGCTGTGCACCACGGCGGCCCGGGCGGTGCCGTCGAGCACCAGCCCGAGCTGGGCCTGGACGCCGGGACCGATGAGGACGTCGTAGGGCCGGTCGCCGGCGACCGTGATCCGCCGCGCGGTCACCGCTGCACCGACCCGACGGCGGCCAGCACCTCGGCCACCACCTCCTCGACCGGGCGGCCGGACGTGGACACGGTCACCGTGGCGACCTCGGCGTACAGCGGAGCGCGGGCCTCGAGCATGGTGCGCAGCATGGCGCGTGGGTTGACCGCGAGCAGCGGGCGGTCCCGGGAGAGCCCGGCGCGCTTGGCCGCCGAGGCCACGTCGACGTCGAGCCAGAGGACCTGCGCGCCGGTACGGGCGTGGTCGACCAGCAGCTGCCGGGTCGCCGCGCTGGTGACCGCGCCGCCGCCGAGGGCCAGCACGCCGTCGTGCTCGGCAAGCGCCCGGACGACCGCCTGCTGCTCCAGGGCGCGGAAGTGCGGCTCGCCGGAGGTGACGAACAGGTCGGCGATCGACGTCCCGGTCGCCGCCTCGACGTCGGCGTCGGTGTCCCGGAACACCAGCCCGAGCGCAGCCGCGACCGCCGTCCCGACCGTCGTCTTGCCCGAGGCGGGCGGGCCGACGACGACGATCGCGGGCCCGGTCACCGGTAGGTGAGCGCGTCGAGGTAGCCCTGCACGTTGCGCCGGGTCTCGGTGACCGAGTCGCCGCCGAACTTCTCCAGCACCGCGTCGGCGAGCACGAGGGCGACCATCGCCTCCATGACGACGCTGCCGCGCGGGACGGCGCAGGCGTCGCTGCGCTGGTTGATCGCGACCGCCGCCTCCCCGGTGGCGGTGTCGACGGTGGCCAGCGCGCGGGGCACGGTGCTGATCGGCTTCATCGCGGCGCGGACCCGCAGCACCTCGCCGTTGGTCATGCCGCCCTCGATGCCGCCGGCTCGGTCGGTGCGGCGGGACAGCTGGCCGTCCGCCAGGTCGATCTCGTCGTGGGCCACCGAGCCGCGGCGGCGGGCGGTCTCCAGGCCGTCCCCGACCTCGACCGCCTTCACCGACTGCACGCCCATCAGCGCCCCGGCGAGCCGGGAGTCCAGCCGCCGGTCCCAGTGCACGTGGCTGCCCAGGCCCGGCGGCAGCCCGTGGACGACGACCTCGACGACCCCGCCGAGGGTGTCCCCGGACCTGCGGGCGTCGTCGATCTCGGCGGTCATCCGCTCGCTGGTCGCCGGGTCGGCGCAGCGCACCGGGTCCTCGTCGAGCAGGGCGTTGTCCTCCGGGCCGGGGAGCACCCCGTCCGGGACGACGACCGGGCCGATCCCGACCACGTGGCTGACCACCCGGACGCCGAGGACCTGGTGCAGGAACGCCTGGGCCACCGTGCCGAGCGCGACCCGCGCCGCGGTCTCCCGGGCGCTGGCCCGCTCGAGCACCGGGCGGGCGTCGTCGAAGCCGTACTTCTGCATGCCCGGCAGGTCGGCGTGGCCGGGCCGGGGCCGGGTGAGCGGGGCGTTGCGGGCCTGCCCGGCGAGCACCTCGGCCTCGACGGGGTCGGCGGACATGACCGTCGACCACTTGGGCCACTCGGTGTTGCCGACCTGGACGGCGATCGGCCCGCCCTGGGTGACGCCGTGGCGCACCCCGCCGGTGATCGTGACCTCGTCCTGCTCGAAGCTCATCCGGGCGCCGCGGCCGTGGCCGAGCCGGCGCCGGGCCAGCTGCAGGTCGAGGTCGGAGGTCTGCACCCGCACCCCGGCCGGCAGCCCGTCCAGCACGGCGGTGAGCTGCTGACCGTGCGACTCACCTGCGGTCAGCCAGCGCAACATGGGCCCGATCCTAGAAGGGCCCCCTCTGCGCCCGTCCCCCGGCACGGGAGGTCAGGCCAGGGGCAGTGGCGCAGCCAGCCACATCGCGACCCAGGCGCCCACCAGCAGCGGCGGGCCGAAGGGCACCCGGGTGCGCCAGCCGGCCCGGCCGGCGGCGATCAGCAGCACCGAGCCCAGCGCGCCGACGAGCAGCCCGACGAGCACCCCGCCCAGGAGCACGCCCCACCCCGCCCAGCCGAGGACCACCCCGAGGAGGCCGAGCAGCTTCACGTCCCCGCGGCCCAGCGCTGCCGGGGACGCCACCCGCGCCGCGACCCCGGCACCGGCGGCGGCGACGGCCGCCACCGCGGCGCGGAGCACGGCCCCCGCGTCACCGGTGACCACGGCGTCGGTCAGCAGCGCCACCCCGCAGCCGGCCAGGGCCGGGTAGGTGACCCGGTCGGGTAGCCGGTGCGCGCGCAGGTCGACGCCGGCGAGGACGACGGCGGCGGCACCGAACCAGGCCAGCGCCACCGCGGCCGGGCGGTCACCGGTCAGCGCCGGGCCGGCGGCGACGAGGCCCGCCGCCAGCAGCGAGGTGACGGCGACCCGGACCGGCGTGGGCCGGGCCGCCAGGTTCCGCTGGGCGAGCCGCACGGTCACGGCGGCCAGCCACGGGCCGAGCAGCAGGCCGGCGACCGCAGCGGCGAACGTCAGCGCGCTGGGCACCGGCCGGTCAGGCGCCCAGCGCGGCGCGCATCGCCGCGATCGGGGCGGGGTGTCCGGTCATCAGCTCCACCTGGGCGGTCGCCTGCCAGAACAGCACCTCGATGCCGCTGATGGCGTGGCCGCCGGCCAGGTCGACGCGCTGCGCGAGCAGGGTCGGCCAGCCGGCGTACAGCACGTCGAGCACGGTCTGCCGGGGCCGCCAGTCGAGGTCGGCGACGGCGGCCTGCCCGTCGACCGGCACCGTGCTCACCACCACCGGGGCGGCGACCCGGGTGGTGGAGTCCAGCCGCTGCACCTCGGCGGTCACGTCCAGCGCCTCCAGCACCCGCAGCAGGTCGGCGGCGCGGGCCGGCTCGCGCACGACGACGTCGACCTGGCGGGCGCCCAGCGACGCCAGCGCGACGGCTGCGGCCGCCGCCGTCCCCCCGGCGCCCAGGACGGCCGCGTGCTCCACCTGCTCCACCCCGCCGCCCTGCAACGCGGTGCCGACGCCGAGGACGTCGGTGTTCTCCGCCCGCCACCCGCCGGCCTCGGTGCGGACCAGGGTGTTCGCCGCGCGCAGCAGCCGCGGCAGGGCGTCGACCTCGTCGGCGACCTCGACCGCCGCCCGCTTGCAGGGCATCGTCACGGAGAAGCCGCGCCACTCGGGGCCGAGCCCGGCCAGCAGCACCGGCAGCTCCTCGGCGCCGACGTCCAGCGCGTCGTAGCTCCAGCCGGTCAGCCCGAGTGCGGTGTACGCCGCCCGGTGCAGCAGCGGGGACAGCGAGTGGCCGACGGGCCGGCCGAGGACAGCTGCCCTCCGCACCGGCCCGTACGCGTGTCCGGGGCTCAATTCCCCGGGTTGTCCTGCAGCCACTGCTGGAACAGCAGCACGTTCTGCTGGTGCTCCTCGGCGGTGACCGCGAACCGGGTCTCCCCGGTGTCGGGGTCCACCACGACGAAGAAGCGCCAGTCACCGGGGGTGGGGTCGAGCACCGCCCGCAGCGCCTCCTCACCCGGGTTGCTGATGGCGCCCGGCGGCAGGCCGGGGTGCACGTAGGTGTTGTACAGCGAGGGGTTCTGCCGGTCCTCGCTGGTGGTGGTGATGCCGCTCTTGCCGTTGGCGTAGTTCACCGTGGTGTCCAGCTGCAGCGGCATGCCGTCGGCGAGCCGGTTGTCCAGCACCCGGGCCACCTTGCCCATGTCCTCGCTGCTGCCGGCCTCGGCCTGCACGATGCTGGCCTCGGTGACCAGGCCCAGCCGCTGGTCGTCGGGCACCTGCAGCTCGTCGAGCACCGCCACGGTGCCGGCGACCATCTCCGACAGGATCCCGACCGCGGTGTCGCCCGGCTCGATGTCGTAGGTGGCGGGGAAGAGGAAGCCCTCGATCATCCCGTTGGCGTACGGGGGCAGCCCGAGCGCGACCGGGTCGGCGGCCGCGGCCTGCAGGTCGGTGAGCGGGATGCCGGTCTGGTCGGCGACCCGCTGCAGCACCTGAACCGCGGTGAGGCCCTCGGGCAGCGTGACCCGGGTGACCTGCCGGGACGCCGGGTCCAGCAGCAGGTCCAGCGCCGCCTTGCCCGACATCTGCGAGCGCAGCGTGTAGACCCCGGGCTGGATGCCGGTGGCCGCCGGGTTGGCGTCCGCGGCGTCCGCGAACGGGTCGGCGGAGGCGATGACGCCGGCGCTGACCAGGGTGCCGGCGATGGTGCGCAGCGAGTCGCCGTCGTTGACGCGGACGTCGACGGTGCCCGTGCCGCTGCCGGTGTAGTCCTCGGCGACCGGGTTGATCGTGGTCCAGAGCAGCTTGCCGCCGATGCCGATGCCGACGACCAGCGCGGCCAGGACGATCAGCGACAGCACGACGACGATCGGCCGCCGGCGCTTGCGCGGCCGGTCCGAGCCACCGCCCCGGCCCCCGCGGCGACCGCGACCGCCGCCGCCCCCGCCCAGCAGGTGGTCGTCGAGGTCGGCGTCGTGGTGGTCGTCGAGGTGGTCGTCGAGGTCGTCGTCGAGGTCGTCGTGCTCGTCGTCGGTGACGACCTCCAGCCCGCCGGTCTCGTCGAAGACCGTGGCCGGGCCGGCCGGCTCGTACGGGTGCTCGTCGGGGTGCGCCCCGGCGTCGTCGGCCTCATCGCGTCCGGCGCCGCGGTGCCGGGACGCCGGCGCGAGCCAGGTGCCGGTGTCGTCGTCCCAGTCGGCGTCGCGCACCTCGGTGGCGGGCTCGTCGGCCGGGGCCGCGGTGCGCGGCTCGGCGGTCCGGGGGTCGGCGGTGACGAGCGAGGCCAGCGAGCCGCGGGCGGCGGGTGCCGGGGCACCCGGCACCGGCCGGCTGTCCGCGGAGAGCCAGCCCGGGTCGGTCTCGGCGTCGGCGAACCGGTCGGCGGCGACCCGGTCGGCGGTGGTCGGCCCGGTGGCCGGGCGGGGTGCGGGCGCCGACCGCGGGTCGGAGGCCGGGGAACGGCCGGGCCGGTGGTCGCTGTCGGCCCGCGGCACGGCCGGGGTGACGGCCAGCATCTCCGTGGTGCGCGGCGCCGTCTCGGCGGCGGTGCTCGCGGAGGTCATGTCGTCCCACGACCAGGGCTTGAGCCCGGCGGCGCCGGCGGGGCGGCGCGGACCGTCGGTCGGGTCGATGCCGAAGGCGCTGAGGTCCAGGCCGGCGGCGGCGAGGCCGACGTCGGCGATGCCGCCGGCAGCGAGCCCGGTGATCTCGACGTCGGCGATGTCGGCGGGGCTGCGCGGCGGGAGCAGCTGGACGCCCGTGGCGTCGGTGTCCGGGGCGGACCGACGTCCGCGGCGCGGTCGCATCGTGTCGTCGGCGGACAGCTGGAGCGTGCTCGCACCGGCGCTGGTCCACGCGGCCAGCAGCTCGCTGGCGGGTCGGCCGGCGTCGCCGTCGGGCTGGGAGTGGCGGCCGCGCGGACGCGGCTCGGTCGGGTCCGTCACGAGTGGCGCCCCCTGGTCTCGGGGCCAGTGCGAGGTCGCCCGTCGAGATGGCTCTGCAGGATGACCACGGCAGCCGCCTGGTCGATCACCGGGCGCTGCCGGCGGGCGGAGATGCCTCCGGCGCGCAGATGACTCGCAGCGGTCACGGTGGAGAGCCTTTCGTCGACGAGGTGCACCGGGACGTCCCCGATGCGACTGGCCAGGGATGCAGCGTATGCACTGGCATCTTGTGCCGACGCGCCCGACGCACCGGACAGGTGTCTCGGCAGACCCACGACCACCTCGACCACCTCGTGTGTCACAACCAGCCCAGCGAGGTGGTCCAGATCGCTCTGGTCCTTGGCCCGCCGGAGGGTCTCCAGCGGGCTGGCGAGGGTGCCGGTCGCGTCGGAGAGGGCCACCCCGACGCGAACCGTGCCCACGTCGACGCCCAGTCTCCTCCCCGGCGTCCGGACCGGCCCGTCGTCGTCACCGGCCATGCCGGCCACCGCCCTCCGTGCCGCGGTCGTCCCGGCCCGGCCGGGGGCGGCCGGGCACCCGCGGCGGGTAACCGCCGAGGTCCAGCTGCCCGGTCTCGGGGTCCGCTGGCGGTGCGCCGTCGGGGTCCAGCGGGGGCAGCGGGAAGGGCACCCGCTCGGTGGCGTGCCGCCCGGCGGCCGCCTCCTCCGCGGAGCTGTCCGACGGCGCCGGACGCGGGGGCACGGGAGGTCGGCCGGTCTGCGCGACCGGCTCGACCACCGGGTCCCCGTCCGGGCCGTCGGGCGCTCTCACGAAGTGGCCGCCCCGATCGTCTGCTCGACGGCCGCCAGGGCCGCCGGGATGCCGGTCGGGTCGGTGCCGCCGCCCTGGGCGACGTCGGGCTTGCCGCCCCCGCGCCCACCCACGTGACCGGCGGCGAGGGTGACCAGCTCCCCGGCCTTCAGGCCGCGCTGCACCGCACCCGGGTTGAGCGCCGCCACGACGGCCACCTTGCCGTCGGCCGCCGACGCTAGGACCACGGCGGCGGGCGCCTCGCCCAGCCGGTTGCGGACGTCCAGCGCCAGGCTGCGCAGGTCGCCACCGGACATCCCGGCCGGCGCCCCGGTGACGACGGCGACGCCGCCGCGGTCCGCGGCGGAGGAGGCCAGGTCACCGGCCGCGGCGAGCGCCTGCTGGCCGCGGAGCGCCGCCAGCTCGCGGTCGGTGTCGCGGAGCCGGTCGAGCATGCCGTTCACCCGGTCCACGATGCCGTCCTGCGGGGTCTTCAGCAGGTCGGCGAGCTGGCGGACCAGGTCGCGCTCGCGGGCCAGGTAGCGGAAGCCCTCCAGCCCGACGGCCGCCTCGACCCGGCGCGCGCCGGAGCCGACCGAGCTCTCGCCGGTGAGCGCCAGCGTGCCGATCTGGGCGCTGCCCCGCACGTGGGTGCCACCGCACAGCTCGCGGGACCACTCCCCGCCGATCTCGACGACCCGGACCTGCTCGCCGTAGGTCTCGCCGAACAGCGCGATCGCGCCGAACTCGCGGGCCTCGGGCAGCGTCATGTACAGCGCGCGGACACCGTGGTCGGCGCGGACGGCGGCGTTGGCGACGTCCTCGACGTCGATCCGCTGCTGCGCCGACAGCGCGCCCTGCCAGGCGAAGTCCAGCCGCAGGTAGCCGGGGCGGTTGTAGGAGCCCGACTGCAGCGCCTGCGGGCCGAGCACCTGGCGCAGCGCGGCGTGCAGGACGTGCGTGCCCGAGTGCGCCTGGCAGGCCGACAGCCGCCACTCGCGGTCGACCTGCGCGGTCAGCTCGGTGCCGGCCCGCAGTTCGCCCTCCAGCACACGCACCTGGTGGGCGACCAGGCCCTTGACCGGGCGCTGGACGTCGATGACCTCGGCCCGGCCGCCGTCCCAGGTCAGCTCGCCGGCGTCGGCGACCTGCCCACCGGACTCGGCGTAGAACGGGGTCCGGTCCAGCACGACCCGGGTGATCCCGCCGGCCCGGACGACCGGCTCGGCGTCGTCGCTGGTCGCGTCGTCGGCCTCGTCGATGACGCCGAGCACCCGGGAGTCGGTGTGCAGGGTGTCGTAGGCGCGCCAGTCGGTCGGACCGAACTCGGCCAGCAGCCGCCGGTAGGCCAGCACGTCGACCGAGCCGGTGCGCTTGGCCCGGGCGTCGGCGCGGGCGCGCTCGCGCTGCTCCTTCATCAGGGCCCGGAAGCCCTCCTCGTCGACGGTGACGCCCTGCTCGGCGGCCATCTCGAGGGTGACGTCGATCGGGAAGCCGTAGGTGTCGTGCAGGCTGAACGCCTGGGTGCCCGACAGCGCCGGGGTGCCCGCCGCCCGGGCCTGGCTCACCGCGGTGTCGAACAGCGCCGTCCCGGCGACGAGGGTGCGCCGGAACGCCTCCTCCTCGGCGTAGGCGATGCCGGAGATGCGGGCGAAGTCCGACGCCACCTCGGGGTAGCTGGCGCTCATCGCGTCGCGGGAGACCGGCAGCAGCTCGGGCAGCGTGGCCGCGTCGACGCCGAGCAGCTTCATCGACCGGACGGCGCGGCGCAGCAGCCGGCGCAGGATGTAGCCGCGCCCCTCGTTGCCGGGGGTGACGCCGTCGGCGATGAGCATCAGGCCGCTGCGCACGTGGTCGGCGACCACCCGCAGCCGCACGTCGGCCTCGTGGTCGGCGCCGTAGCGCAGGCCGGCCAGGTCGGCGGCCCGGTGCAGCACCGGGGCGACCTCGTCGATCTCGTACATGTTGTCGACGCCCTGCAGCAGGAAGGCCACCCGCTCCAGGCCCATGCCGGTGTCGATGTTCTTCTTCGGCAGCTCGCCGAGGATCGGGAACTCCTTGCCCTCCCCCGGCCCGCGCTCGTACTGCATGAAGACCAGGTTCCAGATCTCCAGGTACCGGTCGCCGGTGGGATCGGCCTCCGGCCCGCCGCCGGGGCCGTACTCCGGCCCGCGGTCGTAGTGGATCTCCGAGCAGGGGCCCGCCGGCCCGGCCGCGCCGGTCGACCAGTAGTTGTCGTCCTTGCCGCGGCGCTGGATCCGCTCGGCCGGGACGTAGGCCCGCCAGGCGTCGAACGCCTCGTCGTCGTCCAGGTAGACCGTCGGCCAGATCCGCTCGGGGTCCAGGCCGAGCCCGCCGTCGGCCACCTTCCCGGTCACCAGCTCCCAGGCGAAGGCGATCGCCTCGGCCTTGAAGTAGTCGCCGAAGGAGAAGTTGCCGTTCATCTGGAAGAACGTGCCGTGCCGGGTGGTCTTGCCCACCTCCTCGATGTCGAGGGTGCGCACGCACTTCTGCACGCTGGTGGCCCGCGGGTACGGCGCCGGCTCCCGGCCGGTCAGGTACGGGATGAACGGCACCATGCCGGCGACGGTGAACAGCAGCGAGGGGTCGGGCGACACCAGCGAGGCGCTGGGCACCACGGTGTGCCCGCGCTTCTCGAAGTGCTCCAGGAAGCGGCGGCGGATCTCGGCGGTCTGCATGCGGGGGTCTCGGTCCTTCGGCGAACGGGTGGCCTCGCGGCCGGGGGTCGGGTCAGTTGTCCGCTGCGTGTGCGCCGCGCCGCGGCAGCTCGACCTGGCTGCGGTCGGGCAGCGGCGCGTCCAGCCCGGTGCCGGCCCGCAGCTCGTCCTCGCGGGCCGCCGCGGCGGCCCGGACGTCGGCCCCGAAGTCACCGATCGCCTCGGCCAGCTCGCGCAGCCCGTCGGCCAGCTGGCCGGCGATGCCCTGCGGGGTCAGCTTCTCCGCGGCCCGGGACAGCCGGCGGACGACGAGGGCGCCGATCGTGACGCCCATGGCCAGCCAGAACAGCCGGCGCATCAGTCGGCCCGCCGGGACGAGCGCCGCGCCCGCCGCTCGTCCTTGGCCGACCGCTGCGCGTCGGCCAGCGCCTGGCCCTCGCGCTTCTTGCGGGCGGCGCTGCGCACGCCGTAGCTGAACGCCGCGACCTTGATCAGCGGGCTGCCCAGGGTGGCGGCGAAGACGCTGGTCAGCGCGGCGACGTTGCTGGACACGTTGGCCGCGTTGCCGGTGATGTCGTCGACGCGCTCGAGGTTGGCGTTGACGTGGGTGACCGTCGTCGACGCCTGGCTGAGGATCGGCTGGCTCTGCTCCCGGACCTGGCGGATGGTCAGCGTCGTCTCGTCCAGGGTGCGCCCGAGCTTCAGCAACGGCACCGCCAACAGGAGGACCAGCACCACCACGGCAAGGGCTGCGATCAACCCCGCCCACTCTCCTGCGGACACGCGTGCTCTCCCTCGGGTCTCGACTCTCGTCGACGTCTCGGATGGTCCAGTTGCCGGCCGTCTCGCTCGCCGGTGGGGCAACACTAGCCGCGGGGGCCGACGGTCGTCGTCGCGTTCACCGCCGAGGGGCCTCAGCCGCGGCGGCGGACGATCGCCCGGAGCTTGGCCAGCCGGGCCGAGATCGCGGCCTCGACACCGCGGTTGGTCGGCCGGTAGTAGTCGCGGCCGACCAGGGCGTCGGGCGGGTACTGCTGGGGGACGACGCCGTCGGGGTGGTCGTGCGGGTAGATGTAGGTCTTGCCGTGGCCGAGCGCCTTGGCCCCGGCGTAGTGCGCGTCGCGCAGCCCCGCGGGCACCGGACCGGCCAGGCCGGCCCGCACGTCGGCGACGGACTCGCCCATCGCCTTGGTCACCGCGTTCGACTTGGGCGCCGTGGCCAGGTGCACGACGGCGTGCGCCAGCGGGAAGTGCCCCTCGGGCATCCCGATGAAGGCCACCGCGTCGGCGGCGGCCACCGCGGTGAGCAGCGCGGTCGGGTCGGCCATGCCGATGTCCTCGCTGGCGGAGATGACCAGCCGGCGGGCGATGAAGCGCGGGTCCTCCCCCGCCTCGACCATCCGGGCCAGGTAGTGCAGCGCCGCGTCGACGTCGCTGCCGCGGATGCTCTTGATCAGCGCGCTGGCGATGTCGTAGTGCTGGTCGCCGGACCGGTCGTAGCGCACCGCGGCCTGGGCGACCGCCGTCTCCAGGGTCTGCAGGTCGATCTCCGCCGCGCCCACCGCCAGCGCGGCTCCCGCGCCGGACTCCAGCGCGGTGAGCGCCTTGCGCCCGTCGCCGCCGGCCACCCGCACGAGGTGCTCCTCGGCCTCCGCGCTGAGAGTCACCGCGCCGTCGAGGCCGCGGTCGCTGGTCAGCGCGCGGTGCAGCAGGGTGCGGACGTCGTCGTCGGACAGCGGCTGCAGGGCGAGCACCAGGCTGCGGGAGAGCAGCGGGCTGACCACGGAGAAGAACGGGTTCTCGGTGGTGGCGGCGATCAGGCTGACGATCCGGTCCTCGACCGCGGACAGCAGCGAGTCCTGCTGGGTCTTGGAGAACCGGTGCACCTCGTCGATGAACAGCACCGTGCGGCGGCCGGCGTGGGTGAGCTCCCGCTTGGCGCTGGCGATGACCGCGCGGACCTCCTTGACCCCGGCGTCCAGGGCGGAGAGCTGCACGAAGGAGCGCTTGGTGGCCAGCGAGATGACGTGCGCCAGCGTGGTCTTGCCGGTGCCGGGCGGGCCGTAGAGCACCAGCGACATCGGCTCGTCGGCCTCGACCAGCCGGCGCAGCGGCGCCCGGGGGCCGAGCAGGTGCTGCTGGCCGACGACCTCGTCCAGCGACCGGGGACGCATCCGGACGGCGAGCGGGGCGCCCGGGTCGACCGCGGGGCGCGCCGCCTCGTCGTCGGCGAACAGCCCCTCGCCGAACAGCCCGGTGTCGCCCATCGTCACGGTTGCGACGCTACCCGGGGGGCACGACAGTCCCCATGCAGCAGCGGACCATCGGGTCGACCACCGTCAGCGCCATCGGCCTCGGGGCGATGCCCCTGTCGACCAAGGAGGACCGGCCCTCGCCGGAGGACGCGGTGGCCGTCGTGCACGCCGCCCTGGACGCCGGGGTGACGCTCGTCGACACCGCCGACGCCTACGCCGCCGACGAGGCCGAGTTCGGCCACAACGAGGAGGTGGTCGCCCGCGCGCTGGCCTCCTACGGCGGCGACACCTCCTCGGTGCTCGTCGCGACCAAGGGCGGGCACACCCGCGAGGGCCGGGACTGGTGGCTGGACGGGACGTCGTCCTACCTCCGCCGCGCCTGCGAGGGGTCGCTGCGCCGGCTCGGCGTCGAGGCGATCGGGCTGTACCAGTTCCACCGGCCCGACCCCGCGACGCCGTGGGAGGAGTCGATGGGCGCGCTGCGGTCGCTGCACGAGGACGGGCTGATCCGGATGGCCGGCATCTCCAACGCCGACGTCGACCAGATCGACGCCGCCCGGGCGATCGTCGGCGACGCGCTGTTCAGCGTGCAGAACCAGTTCTCCCCCGGCTGGCGGTCCTCGGCGGGCGAGCTCGCGCACTGCGCCGCGCACGGGCTGGCCTTCCTGCCGTGGAGCCCGTTCGGCGGGGTCTCGGCGGCGAAGCAGCTGGGATCGGCGGCCGACGAGTTCGCCGCCGTCGCCGACGAGCTGGGGGTGTCGGTCTACCAGGTGACGCTGGCCTGGCACCTCGCCCAGGCCGACGTCGTCGTCCCGATCCCGGGCGCCTCCCGACCGGCGTCGATCGTCGACTCCGCCGCCGCCGCCGACCTCGTCCTGCCCCCCGAGCACCTCGCCCGCCTGAACGCCGCCTGAGCTCGCACCAGTTGATCATCGGCAAGTGGTCGTCGGTGGCCGCGTGTCGGGCAGCCACCTGCCGATGATCAACACCTAGGCGGGCTGGAGGCACAGTCGGGCGTGGGTGGGGCGCTGGCGTCCACAACCGCTGGCTGCTTCCACAGGTGGCGGTGGGGCCTGGCGGGCCACCGGCCTGCCGCTGAACCTGTCGGCATGCCCGACCTGTTCACTACAGCCACTGCACGTTCGGCGGGGCTCAGCCGGTCGATGCTGCGCGGGTCCTCGTTCGTGCGGCTCGCCCACGGCCTGTACGTGCGGCTCGACGATGCGATCGACGTCCCTGAGCGACTGGCCATGCTGGCCACGGTCCTGCCCGACGACAGCGCCTTCAGCCACCACACGGCGGCAGCGCTCCTCGACGCGCACGTCGACTTCCCGCCGCGGGCGCACGTGGCCGTGACCCCACGCCGGGTCCTCCCGCAGCACGCCGGGGTCCTCGTGCACGCCCGCCGGCTGCAGCCCCGGGACGTCGTGCTGCGGCGGGGGCTGCGGGTGACCTCGGGGGCGCAGACGTTCCTCGACCTGGCGGCCCTCCTCCCCCCGGCCGAGCTGGTGGCCGTCGGGGACGCGCTCACCCGGGCCGGGCACCTGGACGACGCCCGGCTCACCGAGCGGCTGTCCCGGGCGGGCCGGGTCCGCGGTGTGGTGCGGGCGCGCGCCTGCGCACCGCTGCTCGACGCCCGGTCGGCGTCCCGGCCGGAGAGCCTGATCCGCTGCTGGCTGGTGTGGAGCGACCTGCCCGACCCCGAGCCCCAGGTGCCGGTGCACGACCGGTACGGCCGGATCGTGGCCCACGGCGACCTGGGGTACAGCCGCTGGAAGGTCCTCACCGAGTACGAGGGCGCCCAGCACGCCGAACGGGACCAGTTCGGCCGCGACATCGACCGCTACTCGCTCATGGCCGCCGACGGGCACCTGGTGCTGCGCTTCGCAAGCCCGCACCTGCACGGCCCAGAGACCGTGGTCACCCGCACCCGAGGCGCCCTCCTCAGCCGAGGCTGGCGACCCGGCACCAGTTGATCATCGGCGAGTGGCTGCTCGCCACGCCGGCAGCGGCAGCCACACGCCGATGATCAACTGCCCCGCGGGAGGGTGGGGTTACTTCGTGGGGTCGGTCGGGCCGGGGGCGCCGGGCTCGGCCGGCAGGCTGGGCTCCTCGGGGACGAAGTCGATGCCGGCCTCCACCCGCTGGGCGTCGGAGATCGGCGTCGGCGCGCCGGTCAGCGGGTCGTAGCCGGCGCCGGTCTTCGGGAAGGCGATGACCTCGCGGATCGAGTCGACGCCGGCCAGCAGCGCGGTGAGCCGGTCCCAGCCGATCGCGGCACCGGCGTGCGGCGGCGGACCGTAGGCGAAGGCCTCCAGGAAGAAGCCGAACCGCTCCCGGGCCTCCTCCTGCGACATCCCGATGACCTCGAAGACCCGCTCCTGCAGCGCGGCGTCGGCGATCCGGACCGACCCGCTCATCAGCTCGTTGCCGTTGCACACCAGGTCGTAGGCGTCCGACAGCGCCGCGCCCTTGTCCTCGGCGAACCGCTCCCGCCACTCCGGGGTGGGCGAGGTGAAGGGATGGTGCATGAAGGTCCAGTCGCCGTCCTCGGTCTCCTCGAACATCGGGAAGTCCACGACGAACAGGAACGACCAGGAGCCCGGCTCGATCAGCTCCAGCCGCTTGGCGACCTCGTTGCGCGCGGCGCCGAGCAGCTCCTGCGACGACCTCCGGGGCCCGGCGGCGAAGAACACGCAGTCGCCCGGCTTCGCGCCCACGGCCTCGACCAGCCCGGCCCGCTCGGACTCGGAGATGTTCTTGGCCACCGGGCCGCCGAGGGTGCCGTCCTCGGCGATGGTGACGTACGCCAGGCCCTTGGCGCCGCGGGAGCGGGCCCAGTCCTGCCAGGCGTCGAACGCGCGCCGCGGCTGCGAGCCACCGCCGGGCATCACGATCGCCCCGACGTAGGGCGACTGGAACACCCGGAACGGCGTCTCGGCGAAGTAGGAGGTCAGTTCGGTCAGCTCGATGCCGAACCGCAGGTCGGGCTTGTCCGACCCGAACCGGTCCATCGCCTCGCGGTAGGTCATCCGCGGGATCTCCGGGACGGCGTAGGAGGCCAGCTCCTGCCACAGCGAGCGGATGACGTCCTCGGCCACGGCCAGCACGTCGTCCCGGTCGACGAAGCTCATCTCGAAGTCCAGCTGGGTGAACTCCGGCTGCCGGTCGGCGCGGAAGTCCTCGTCCCGGAAGCAGCGGGCGATCTGGTAGTACCGCTCCAGGCCGCCGATCATCAGCAGCTGCTTGAACAGCTGCGGCGACTGGGGCAGCGCGTACCAGGAGCCCGGCTGCAGCCGGACCGGGACGACGAAGTCCCGCGCCCCCTCGGGCGTCGACCGGGTCAGGTTCGGCGTCTCGACCTCGGTGAACCCGTGGCCGGCCATCACCCCGCGGGCGATCCGGTTGATCTCCGACCGCAGCCGGAGCACCGCCGCCGGGCCCTGCCGGCGCAGGTCGAGGTAGCGGTACTTGTAGCGGACGTCGTCACCGGCCGCCTGCGCGGTCTCGATGGGGAACGGCAGCGGCGCGGACGCCGACAGCACCTGCAGGGTCGAGGCGACGACCTCGACCTCACCGGTCGGCAGCTCCGGGTTCTCGTTGCCGGCCGGGCGCTGCTGCACCTGCCCGGTCACCAGCACGCAGTACTCGTTGCGCAGCGCGTGCGCCTCCTCCTCGCGGACGACGACCTGGGCGTAGCCCGAGGCGTCGCGCAGGTCGAGGAAGACGACCCCGCCGTGGTCGCGCCGGCGGGCGATCCAGCCGGCGAGGGTGACCGTGGAACCGGCGTCGGTCGCGCGGAGCGCGCCGGCGTCGTGGGTGCGGAGCAAGGTAGTGCCTTTCTCAGAGGGCGGTGGGGCGGGCCGGGACGACGGTCACCAGCGGTCGTGCACGGCGGCGCGGATGCGCTCGTCGTACACGCGCTCGAGGTCGGCGAGCTGGCTGTCGGTCAGCGGGGGCAGGTTGGCGGCGGCGACGTTGCCCAGCGCCTGCTGCACGTTGCGCGCCCCTGGGATCACCGTGGTGACGCCGGGCTGGTCGATCACCCAGCGCAGCGCGAAGGCCGCGGTCGACACGTCCGGCCCGGCGATCTCGGCCACCTCGCGGGCGGCGGCGACGCCGACCTCGAACGGCACGCCGGAGAAGGTCTCGCCGACGTCGAAGGCCTCGCCGTTGCGGTTGAAGTTCCGGTGGTCGTCGGCGGCGAAGGTGGTGTCGGTCGAGTACTTGCCCGACAGCAGCCCGCTGGCCAGCGGCACCCGGGCCAGGATGCCGACCTCGGCCCGCTGGGCGGCCGGCAGCAGCTGCTCCAGCGGCTTGCGCCGGAAGATGTTGAGGATCACCTGGATGGACTGCACGCCGGGGTGCTGCAGCGCGGTCAGCCCCTCGGCGACGGTCTCCACCGAGACGCCGTAGGCGGCGATCGCCTGCTCCTCCACCAGCGCGTCGAGGGTCTCGTAGACGCGCTCGTCGGAGTAGACGGCCGGCGGGGGGCAGTGCAGCTGCACGAGGTCGAGGGTGTCGACGCCGAGGTTGCGGCGGGACCGGTCGATCCAGGCGCGCAGGTTCTCCGGGGTGTAGGTCTCCGCGGCGAACGGGTCGGCGCGCCGGCCGGCCTTGGTGGCCACGAACGGGCGCTCACCGCGGGCGGCCAGGGCCTTGCGGATCCGCTCCTCGGACCGGCCGTCGCCGTAGACGTCGGCGGTGTCGAGCAGGGTGACCCCGGCGTCCAGCGCGGCGTCGAGGACCGCGGCGGCGTCGTCCTCGGTCACGTCGCCCCAGTCGCCGCCCAGCTGCCAGGTGCCCAGGCCGACGACCGAGACGTCGGCGCCGGTCCGGCCCAGCGGCCGGGTCTCGAGGGGAGTGCTGGAGGTGTTCATCGACCCACCGTCGCACGCACCCGGTCGAACAGCTCACCCAGGGGGACGGCGACCTGCTCGTGGGTCCGCAGGTCCCGCAGCTGCGCCACGCCCTCGGCCAGGTCGCGGTCGCCGACCACCACCGCGTGCGAGGCACCCGAGCGGTCGGCGGCCTTCATCGCGCCCTTGAGGCCCCGGTCGCCGTAGACGGTGTCGGCCGGCACGCCGGCCTCCCGCAGCTGCCCGACCAGCCGGACGGCGAAGCGCTTGGCCTCGGCGCCCAGCGGGACGACGAAGGCCTGCACCCCGGTCGACGCCGCGATGTCCAGCCCCTCGGCCTGCACCGCGAGCAGCGTCCGGTCGACCCCGACGGCGTACCCGATGCCGGACAGGTCCGGGCCGCCCAGCGCCGCGGAGAGCCCGTCGTACCGGCCCCCGCCCCCGATCGCGGACTGCGCGCCCAGGCCGGAGTGCACGAACTCGAACGTCGTCTTCGTGTAGTAGTCCAGGCCGCGGACCAGCCGCGGCGCCTCCGTCCAGGTCACGCCGAGGTCGGTGAGGTGCTGGCGGACGGCGTCGTAGTGCGCCTTGGTGGAGTCCGACAGGTGGTCGACCATCAGCGGGGCGTCGGCCAGCTGGGCCTGCACCTCGGGGCGCTTGTCGTCCAGCACCCGCAGCGGGTTGATCTCCGCCCGGCGCCGGGTGTCCTCGTCGAGGTCCAGGTCGGCGAGGAACGCCACGAGCAGCTCGCGGTACTGCGGCCGGCAGGTCGCGTCACCCAGCGAGGTGAGCAGCAGCTCGAAGTTCCGCAGCCCCAGGTCGCGGAACCCCTGCACCGCCAGCGCCACCACCTCGGCGTCCAGCGCCGGGTCGTCGACGCCGAGCGCCTCGCAGTCGACCTGGGTGAAGTGCCGGTACCGGCCGGCCTGGGGGCGCTCGTACCGGAACGCCGACCCGACGGCCCACAGCTTCACCGGCAGCGCGCCGGAGTACAGCCGGTGCTCGATGAAGGAACGCATCAGCCCGGCGGTGAGCTCCGGGCGCAGCGTCAGCGACCGGCCGCCCCGGTCGGTGAAGGTGTACATCTCCTTGGAGACGACGTCGGTCGACTCCCCCACCCCGCGGGCGAACACCGCGGTGTCCTCGAACGTGGGCGTCTCGATGTAGCCGTACCCGGCCCGCCGCAGCGGCGCGGTGAGGGTGTCCCGGACGGCGAGGAACCCCGCCGACTCCGGCGGCAGCGTGTCGAACGTCCCCTTGGGGGCGGTCAGCCCGCTCACAGCGAACGTCCCCCGGGTGCCGACGCGGCCTCGGCGAGGTACGGGTTGGTGGCGCGCTCGCGGCCGATCGTGGTGGCCGGGCCGTGCCCGGGCAGGACGACGGTGTCGTCGTCCAACGGCAGGACGACGTCGCGCAGCGAGCCGAGCATCGCGTCCCAGGACCCGCCGGGCAGGTCGACCCGGCCCACCGAGCCGGCGAACAGCACGTCGCCGGCCAGCAGCCCCGGGGCGTCGTCCAGGTCGAGGGAGAACACGACCGAGCCCTGGGTGTGGCCGGGCGCGTGCCGGACGGTGAGCCGCACGCCGGCGAGGTCGAGCACCGCCCCGTCGTCCAGCGGCCGCACGTCGGCCGGGTCGGGCAGCCGGACCCCGGTGATCAGCGGTGCGAGCTGCGGCCCGTGCCAGCGGGCCGGGTCCGACAGCATCCCGCTGTCGGCGGGGTGCAGGTAGGCCGGGATGCCGTACCCGTCGCACACCGGCAGCACGGAGAAGGTGTGGTCCAGGTGCCCGTGGGTGAGGACGACGGCGACGGGCTTCAGCCCGTCGGCGGCGAGCATCTCGGCCAGGGGCTGCACGGCGTCCATGCCAGGGTCCACGACCACGCACTCGGCGCCCGCCCCGGTGGCGACCGCGTAGCAGTTGGTGCCGAACGCGCCGGCGGGGAAGGAGCGGATGAGCACCCGTGCAGATTACGCGGGGAGATCACCGCCCAGCCGCGCTGCCAGGGAGCGGACAGGTGGCCGCCCTACACTGCGCACTCGACACCGCGGGGTGGACGGCGTCAGCTCCAGGAGCGGGCCACCCCCGCGCCCGAGCACAGCACGAGGAGCCCGAGAAGAGTGCCGACGAACAAGCAGCGCCGCGAGCAGGCCCAGCGACGGTTGCAGCGCCAGCTGGAGCGCCGCGAGCAGCTCGCCCGCAAGCGCCGCCGCAACCTGCTCATCGGCGTGACGGTCCTCGCCGTCCTCGCCGTGGTCGGTGCCTTCTTCATCATCACCGGGCTGGCCGACGACGACGCCGACACCACCGCCGCGCCGAGCAGCAGCAGCGCCGCGAGCTCGGCGTCCGCCGCGCCCGCCGGCCAGACGACCGTCGCCGGCCCGTGCACCTACACGACCGACGGCACCGCCAGCGCCGGCGCGCAGGTCACTCCCCCCACCGGGGACATCCCGACCACCGGCACGCTGGCCCTGACGATGGCGACCAACTTCGGCGACATCGGGCTCTCCCTGGACCAGGCCGCGGCTCCGTGCGCCGCGGCCAGCTTCGCCGCGCTGAGCCAGCAGGGCTACTTCGACAACACGCCCTGCCATCGGGAGACCGACTCCGACAGCCTCAAGGTGCTGCAGTGCGGCGACCCGGGCGGCACCGGCACGGGCGGCCCCGGCTACACCTTCCCGACCCAGGTGACCGGCTCGGAGACCTACCCGCGGGGCACGGTGGCGATGGCCAACAGCGGCTCGGGCACCGACGGCAGCCAGTTCTTCCTGGTCTTCGGTGACAGCACCCTGCCGCCGAACTACACGGTCGTGGGCCGGATCGACGACCCGGGGCTCGCGGTGCTGGACACCATCGCCGCGAACGGCAACGACGGCGCCAACGGCACCGGCGACGGCGCACCCACCCAGCCGGTCACCATCACCGCGATGACGCCCGTCGCCTGAGCGGCGCGCGGCCGCGGGTTCCCGCCCGCAGACTGGGCGCGATGGACACCGACCTGTACGCGGGCTTCCCACCGGGCTTCTTCGACCGCAGCGACGACGGGCCGGACGCCGGGTTCTACGACCGGCCCCGGCTCGTCACGCACATCGACGACCGGGCCGTCGCCGCCGTCGGGGAGCTCTACGCCGAGCTGGGCATCGACGGGGACGCACCGCGGCCGACGCGGGCCCTGGACCTGATGTCCTCGTGGGTGTCGCACTTCCGCCGGCCCCCGGCCGAGCTGGTGGTGCTCGGCATGAACGCCGACGAGCTGGCGGCCAACCCGGCGGCCACCGAGCGGCTGGTGCACGACCTCAACACCGACCCCCGCGTCCCGCTGCCCGACGAGGACGTGGACGCCGCCGTGTGCTGCGTGTCGATCGACTACCTCACCCGGCCGATCGAGGTGCTCGCCGACGTGGGGCAGGTGCTGCGCCCCGGCGGGCAGCTGGCGATCACCTTCTCCAACCGCTGCTTCCCGACCAAGGCCGTCCGTGGCTGGCTGGCGACCGACGACGCGCAGCACGGGGCCGTGGTCGCCGAGCTGGTGCGCCGCACCGGGTGGTTCACCGAGCCGACCGTCACGCTGCGGACCCGGCCGGGCGCCGGCGACCCGCTCTACGCCGTCGTGGCCACCCGCACCGCTTAAGCGGTGTACTCGGCGCGACTCCGCGCCGCGGTCCGCTCCTCGGTCGCTGGCGCTCCCTGCGATGCTCCCGCGGCTGTCGTCACGCGGTGACGCGCTCGACGTCGAAGACGCCGTCGACGTTGCGCACCGTCTGCAGCACCGAGCCCAGGTGGGCCGGGTCGGCCAGCTCGAAGGTGAACCGGCTGACCGCCACCCGGTCGCGGCTGGTCTGCACCGAGGCGGACAGGATGTTGACCCGCTCGTCGGCGAGCGCCCGGGTGACGTCGGACAGCAGCCGGTGCCGGTCGAGCGCCTCCACCTGGATGGCGACCAGGAACACCGACCCGGGCTGGCTGGCCCAGTCGACCTCGACCAGCCGCTCGGGCTTGCGCTGCAGGTCCTCGGCGTTCGTGCAGTCGGTGCGGTGCACGCTCACCCCGCCGCCACGGGTGACGAAGCCGAGGATGTCGTCCCCGGGGACCGGGGTGCAGCACTTGGCGAGCTTGGCCCACACGTCGGTCATCCCGTGGACGACGACGCCTGGGTCGCCGCCGGCGGTGCGCGCCACCGACCGCTTGGTGGGGATGGCGGTCTCGGCGATGTCCTCGGTCGCGCCCTCGGTGCCGCCGAGCGCGATGAGCAGCTTCTCGACGATCGAGTGCGCCGAGACCTGGTTCTCCCCCACCGCGGCGTACAGCGCGCTGATGTCGGGGTAGTGCAGGTCGGCCGCCAGGGTGGCCAGCGACTCGCCGCCCAGCAGCCGCTGCAGCGGGAGCCCGGCCTTGCGCATCGCCTTGGTCAGCGCGTCCTTGCCCGCCTCGACGGCGTCCTCGCGGCGCTCCTTGGTGAACCACTGCCGGATCTTGGTCCGGGCCCGGGAGCTGCCCACGAAGGACAGCCAGTCCTTCGACGGGGCGGCCGTGGGCGAGCGGGAGGTGAAGACCTCCACGACGTCGCCGTTGGACAGCTTGCTGTCCAGGGAGACCAGGTTGCCGTTGACCCGGGCGCCGATGCAGCGGTGCCCGACCTCGGTGTGCACGGCGTAGGCGAAGTCGACCGGCGTCGCCTCCCCGGGCAGGCTGATCACGTCGCCCTTGGGCGTGAAGACGAAGACCTCCTGCGGACCGAGGTCGTAGCGCAGCGTCTCCAGGAACTCACCGGGCTCCTGCGCCTCGCGCTGCCAGTCCAGCAGCTGGCGCAGCCACAGCATGTCGTCGCCGGCCGAGCCGGGCGTCGGCCCGGCCTCGGTGGTCCGGCCGCCGGCCCGCGCCTTCTCCTTGTACTTCCAGTGCGCCGCGATGCCGTACTCGGCGGTGCGGTGCATGTCGAAGGTGCGGATCTGCAGCTCGACCGGCTTGCCCTGCGGGCCGATCACGGTCGTGTGCAGCGACTGGTACATGTTGAACTTCGGCATCGCCACGAAGTCCTTGAACCGGCCGGGCACCGGCTGCCAGTGCGCGTGCATGATGCCCAGCGCCGCGTACACGTCGCGCACCGAGTCGACCAGGATCCGGATGCCGACCAGGTCCCAGATGTCGGTGAAGTCCCGGCCGCGGACGATCATCTTCTGGTAGATCGAGTAGTAGTGCTTGGGCCGGCCGGTGACGCTGGCCTCGATGTTCGCGGCCTTGAGCTGCTCGGTCACCGCGGAGGTGACCTCGGCCAGGTAGGTGTCCCGGGAGGGCGCGCGCTCGGCGACCAGGCGCACGATCTCGTCGTACCGCTTGGGGTAGAGCGTGGCGAACGCGAGGTCCTCGAGCTCCCACTTGATGGTGTTCATGCCCAGCCGGTGGGCCAGCGGGGCGAGGATCTCCAGCGTCTCGCGCGCCTTCTTCTCCTGCTTCTCGGGCGGGAGGAAGCGCAGCGTGCGCATGTTGTGCAGCCGGTCGGCCAGCTTGATGACCAGCACCCGCGGGTCGCGGGACATCGCCACGATCATCTTGCGGATGGTCTCGGCCTGGGCGGCGTCGCCGAACTTGACCTTGTCGATCTTGGTGACGCCGTCGACCAGGTGGGCGACCTCGGGGCCGAAGTCCGCGCGGATGGACTCCAGGTCGACCCCGGTGTCCTCGACCGTGTCGTGCAACAGCGCGGCGACCAGCGTCGTGGTGTCCATGCCCAGCCCGGCGAGGACCGTCGCGACCGCCAGCGGGTGCGTGATGTAGGGGTCGCCGCTCTTGCGCTTCTGCTCGGCGTGCGCCTCCTCGGCCACGTCGTAGGCCCGCTGCAGCAGCGCGAGGTCGGCCTTGGGGTGGCTCTGCCGGTGCAGGGCGGCCAGCGGCTCGAGGACCGGGCGGATGCCGGTGGAGCGCTGGCCGGCCACGATCCGCCGGGCGAGCCGGTCGCGGACCCGCCGGCGCGGGGCGGTCTCGCCGCCACCCGGTTCGGCGGCCACGTCGTCGGGACGTCGGACGACCGGCCGCTCGGGCAGCGCGGCCCGCGGCGTCGCCTCCTCCGCGGGAGGCGCGTCGGACGTCTGCGGTACGACGACGTCAGAGGCCACGGGTGCTCCTGCCCTGTTGAGGAGGTGGACCCTCCCGATGGTAGCCGCGGTGGGCCCCGGGCCGCCGCCCGCGCTCACCCGGGATGGTCAGGTCGTCCAGAGCGCGTGCACGGGGTGCGGGGCGATCCGCTGCCGGCCGCCGAGCGCGGCGAGCTCGATCACCACCGACACCGCCGTCACCACCCCGCCCAGCTGCTCGACCAGCGCGATCGCCGCCAGCAGGGTGCCGCCGGTCGCCAGCACGTCGTCGACCAGGAGCACCCGCTGCCCGGGCCGGATCGAGTCGGTGTGCAGCTCCAGCGTGGCGGTGCCGTACTCCAGCTCGTAGTCGGCCGAGACCCGCTCGCGGGGCAGCTTGCCGGCCTTGCGGATCGGCACGACCCCGGTGCCGGCGTCCAGCGCGACGGCGGCGGCCAGCAGGAACCCGCGGGCCTCCACGCCGGCGACGACGTCGAACCCCACGCCGCCCCCGGACAGCGCCGCGGCGCGCGGGTCGACGTCGGCGGGCTCGGTGAGCGCGTCGACGACCCGGCGGAACGCCCCGGCGTCGGCGAACACCGGCGTGAGGTCCCGGAAGAGCACCCCGGGCTCGGGGAAGTCCGGGACGTCGACGGCGATCGAGGCGATCAGCTCGTCGACCGGCCGCTCGGCGGCTGCGGTCACCGGCGCTTCTTGCCGGCCGGCCGCTGACCCGGCCGGGGACCGGGCCGCTGCGGCCGCTGCCCGGGCCGGGGCGCCGCCGTCGCGCCGCTGCTGCTGGGCTGCACCGAGTCCGGCGACTCCACCGGGACGTCGGCGTCGGGGCGGTCCGGCAGCGCCGTCGGGCGCTCGGCGACGGCGACCGACGAGCCACGGGCGGCACCGGCCGCGCCCCGGCTGCGGCGGGCGCTGGCCACCGGGCCCAGCGCCGTGCCGCTGGCGGCCGCGCGCGCCTCGGCGGCACGCCGGGCGAGCACCCGCTTGCGCAGCTGCTGCTGCTCGGGCTCGCGCTCCTTGAGCTCGGCCAGCACCGGGGTCGCCAGGAAGATCGAGCTGTAGGTGCCCACGGCCAGACCGACGAACAGGACCAGGGCGAGGTCCTTGAGCGTGCCGGCCCCCAGCAGCCCGGCGCCGACGAACAGCAGCCCGGCGACCGGCAGCAGCGCGATCACCGAGGTGTTGATCGAGCGCATCAGCGTCTGGTTGACCGCCAGGTTCGCGGCCTCCCCGTAGGTCGAGCGGGCGCTCTTGGCGAGGTCCTTGGTGTTCTCGTCGACCTTGTCGAACACCACGACGGTGTCGTACAGCGAGAAGCCGAGGATGGTCAGCAGGCCGATGACCGTCGACGGCGTCACCTCGAAGCCGATCAGCGCGTAGACGCCCGCGGTGACGATGATGTCGTGCAGCAGCGCGACGATCGCGGCGATCGCCATCTTCGGCTGGAAGCGGACCGCGAGGAACGCGACCACCGCGACCAGGAAGACGCCCAGCGCGAGCAGCGCCTTGTTCGTCACGTCCCCGCCCCAGTCGGCGCTCACCGACTGCGGGCTGACCTCCTCGACGGTGACCCCGGCGGCCTGCGCGACGGCGGCGACGACAGCGTCCTCGGTGGCGTTGTCCAGCGACTCGGTGCGCAGCAGCACGGAGTTGCCGCCGACCACCTGCGCGCTGGAGACCTCGGCACCGGCGTCCTCGGCGGCCTGCCGGATGTCGGACAGCTGCTCGCTGCTCGCCGGCACCCGCAGGCTGTTGCCGCCGGCGAACTCGATGCCGAAGTTGAACCCGCGGAACACCATCAGCAGGACGCAGAGCAGCACGACGACGCCGGTCACCTTGAACCAGAAGCGGCGCCGGTTGACGACGTCGAGGCCGGCCTCGCCGTTGTAGAGCCGGTGCGCCAGCGAGCTCCGGCCCGGCGCACGGCGGGCGGTCGTGGCCGTGGGCTCCCCCTCGGCGGGCAGGCCGGCATCGGCGAGCGCCTGGTCGCCGGTGCTGTCGTCGGCGGCCTCGGTCAGGACGGCGCCGTCGTCGACCGTCTCGTCGGCGTCGGTGCCCAGCGGGACGTCTGCCGCGTCGTGCGGCTCGCGGGGGGTCATCGGTTGCTCCCGTTCGTGCTGCTGCCGACCAGTTCGCGGTCGGGCCGGGCCGGCGGAGCCGGGCGGCGGCTGTGGTCGACCTGGCCGAGGCCGGAGAAGCGGTTGGTGCCGAAGCCCTTGACCCGGCTCAGCACCGCCATCAGCGGATGGGTGAAGAGGAAGACGACGACCAGGTCGAGCACCGTGGACAGGCCCAGCGTGAACGCGAAGCCCTTCACGTCACCGATGGCCAGCCAGTACAGGATGGCCGCGGCGAGGAAGCTGACCGCGTCGGCCGACAGGATCGTGCGCCGGGCGCGGACCCAGGCCCGGGGGGTGGCGCTGCGCAGGCTGCGCCCCTCCCGCACCTCGTCCTTGAGCCGTTCGAAGTAGACGACGAACGAGTCCGCGGTGATGCCGATGGACACGATGAACCCGGCGATGCCGGCCAGGCTGAGCGCGAAGCCGATCTGCCGGCCCAGCAGCACCAGGCTGGCGTAGACCACCACCGCGGACAGCACCAGGCTGGCGATCATCACCAGGCCGAGCAGCCGGTAGTAGAGCAGCGCGTAGAGGAACACCAGGGCGACCCCGATGGCTCCGGCGATGAGCCCGGCCCGGAGCTGCTCGCTGCCCAGCTCGGTGGAGATCGACTGGGCCGTGGCCTGCGAGAAGGTCAGCGGCAGCGCCCCGTACTTCAGCTGGTTCGCGAGGTCTTCCGCCTCGGTCTGGCTGAAGTTGCCGGTGATCTGGGTGGTGCCGCCGTTGATCGCACCGTTGATGGTCGGCGCCGAGACGACCCGGCCGTCGAGGGTGATGCCCACGGCGTTGCCGACGTTGGCCGCGGTGTAGGTGGCCCAGGTCGCGGACCCGGTCGAGTTGAAGTCGACGTTGACCACCCACGCGCCGGTCGCCGTCTCGGTGCCGGCGGACGCGTCGGTGATGTCGGTGCCCTCGATGACGGCCGGGCCGAGCAGGTACTTGGCGGTGCCGTCATCGGAGCAGGCGGCGATGTAGTCCTGGGCGCGGTCGACCGACGTGGTGGTCGTGTCGCAGACCAGCGTCGCGTACTCGGCGGTCGCCTGCTCCTGGGTGACCGTGGGCGCGTCCGCGTCGGGCGCGGAGGTCTCGGTGGCCGCACCGGTGGTCGTGCCCGCGGCGTCGGTGGGCGCCGCGGCGGAGTCGGTGGGCGCGGCGCTGTCCGTAGGAGCGGCGGGGTCGGTGGGCGCCGCGGAGTCGGTCGGCGCAGCGCTGTCGGTGGCGGCGGGGCTGGCCGCCTCCGGCCCGGTCACGACCGGGCGGAACCGCAGTTGGGCGGTGGCACCGAGCTCGCGCGCCTTCTCGCCGTTGTCACCGGGCACCGAGATGACGATGTTGCTGCTGCCCTCGGTGACGACCTCGGCCTCGGCGACACCGAGGCCGTTGACGCGCTGCTCGATGATCTGCCGGGCGAGCTCGAGGTCGGCCGGGTCGGGCGCCTGGCCGTCGGGCGTGCGGGCGGTCAGGGTCACCGTCGTCCCGCCCTGCAGGTCGAGGCCGAGCTGCGGGGTGCGGGAGTCGCCGGTGAAGAAGATCAGCGCGTACATCCCGGCGATGATCAGGGCGAGGGCGGCGAAGTAGCGCCGGGCGGGGAGCTGGCGGGCGGCCATGCGGGGGACCCGGCTCAGCGCGTGGGGTCGGTGGGGTCGCCGTCGCCGTCGGCGAAGCCCGTGGCCCCCGTGGAGGGCCCCGGGTCGACGGTGCCGGCAGCGGGCTTGCGGATCTCGAGGATCGCGGGGCGGGCGACGGTGATGACCACGCCGGGCGAGATCTCCAGGTCGACGGTGCCCTCACCGAGGCCGGCGACCGTGCCGTGGATGCCGCTGGTGAGCATCACCGGCGTCCCCGTGGTGAGCGAGTCCTGCATCGCCTGGGCGTTGGCCGCGATCTTCTTCCGCTGCCGCGAGGGCAGCACGAAGAGGACCACGAACGCCAGGACGACCAGGATGAGCAACGGCAAGGATTCCACGACTGGTGAGCCTCTCTACCGCAGCGTCAGCGCGCGGTGGGTGCGGCCCGGGGCGGGCCGCTCGGGTACATCGGCGCCGGCTCGCTCCCCTGCACGCGGGGCGTCCGGGGGCGCCGCTCCCCGGACGACCCGGGTTGCGCGCCAGCGCGGTGGAGTCTAGGCGTCGAACAGCGTCTGTGACGAAGGACCGTCCGACGGCGGGTCGCCTGTGCCCCCGCTGAGCGCGACGCCGCCGCGGGGAACCGGGTGCCCCAGGTGCCGGAAGGCCGCCTCGGTCGCCACCCGGCCGCGGGGCGTGCGGGCCAGCAGCCCGGCGCGGACCAGGAACGGCTCGCACACCTCCTCGACGGTGTGCGGCTCCTCCCCCACGGCCACGGCCAGGGTGGCCACGCCGACCGGTCCACCGCCGAACCGGCTGACCAGGGCCTCGAGCACCGACCGGTCCAGCCGGTCCAGCCCGAGGTCGTCGACGTCGTAGAGGGCCAGCGCCGCCTGGGCGACCTCGAAGGTGATCCGCCCGTCGGCGCGCACCTCGGCGTAGTCCCGGACCCGGCGCAGCAGCCGGTTCGCGATCCGGGGGGTGCCCCGGGACCGGCCGGCGATCTCGGCCGACCCGGCCGGGGTGAGCTCGACGCCCAGCAGGTCGGCGCTGCGGGTCAGCACCCGCTCCAGGTCGGCGGTGTCGTAGAACTCCATCTGGCCGACGAAGCCGAACCGGTCGCGGAGCGGGCCGGTGAGCAGCCCGGCCCGGGTGGTGGCCCCGACCAGCGTGAACGGGTTGATCTCCAGCGGGATGGCGGTGGCGCCGGGGCCCTTGCCGACCACGACGTCGACCCGGAAGTCCTCCATCGCCATGTACAGCAGTTCCTCGGCCGGCCGGGCGATGCGGTGGATCTCGTCGATGAACAGCACGTCGCCGGGGGCGAGGTTGGACAGCATGGCGGCGAGGTCGCCGGAGCGCTCGATCGCCGGCCCGCTGGTGATCTTCACCGAGGTGCCGAGCTCCGAGCCGATGATCAGCGCGAGGCTGGTCTTGCCCAGGCCGGGCGGGCCGGACAGCAGCACGTGGTCCGGTGGCCGGCCGCGCCGCTTGGCGCCCTCCAGCACGAGGTCGAGCTGGCGGGCGACCTTGGGCTGGCCGATGAAGTCGGCGAGCGAGTGCGGGCGCAGCGCCGACTCGACGACGCGCTCCTCGTCACCGGCGCGCGGGTCGACCGCGTCGTCCGGGACCCGACCGAGGCCGGCGTCGGCCGCGGACAGCCCGCGGTCGAACGGCGCGCTCATGCCCGGCCCAGCAGCCGCAGCGCCTGCCGCAGCAGCACGGCGATCTCGACGGCCCCGGTGGCGGCCACCTGCTCGTCGGCGACCGGCGCCAGCTGGCCGACCGCGCCCTCGGCCTCCTTGCCGGTCCAGCCCAGGCTGACCAGGGCGGCGGTCAGCTGGTCACGCCAGGGCGCGACCGGGGTGACCGACCCGAGGCCGGCCGGGGCGGGCCCGTCCAGCGAGGTGTCGCTGGTCGTGCTGCCGAGCCGGTCGCGCAGCTCCAGGACCAGCCGCTCGGCGCCCTTCTTGCCGATCCCCGGCACCTGCATGAGCGCCTTCAGGTCGCCCATCGACACCGCGCGGCGCACCTCGCGGGGCGGGTGGATGGCCAGCACCGCCTGCGCCAGCCGCGGCCCGACGCCGTTGGCGGTCTGCAGCAGCTCGAACAGCTGGCGCTCGTCGTCGTCGGCGAAGCCGTAGAGGGTGAGCGAGTCCTCGCGGACGACGAGGCTGGTGGCCAGCCGGGCCTGCTCCCCCACCGTGAGCCGGGCGATGGTGCCGGGGGTGCACTGCACCGACAGGCCCACCCCGCCGACCTCGACGACGGCGCCGTCGGGGGACACGGCCGCGACCCGGCCGGAGACCGAGGCGATCACCGGGAGATCCCCGTCCAGCGCGGCAGCGTGCGGGCGGCCGGCACCGGCGCCCCGATGCCGCCGGCGAGCGCGGCGACCCGCAGCCGCTGCTGGGCCGGCGCCCGCCAGACGTGGCAGATCGCCAGCGCCAGCGCGTCGGCGGCGTCGGCCGGCTTGGGCGGCGTCGTCAGCCCCAGCACCCGGGTCACCATCAACGTCACCTGCTCCTTGTCGGCCCGGCCGCTGCCGGAGATCGCGGCCTTGACCTCGCTGGGGGTGTGCCAGGCGACCGGCACGTCGGCCTGGGCGGCCGCGAGGGCGGCGACCCCGGCGGCCTGCGCGGTGCCGGTCGCCGTCCCCTTGTTGTTCTGGTGGAACACCCGCTCGATGGCGACCGCGGCGGGGCGGTGCTCACGCAGCAGGGCGGTCACCGCGGTGTGCACCTCCAGCAGCCGGAGCTCCAGGTCGAGGTCGGGCGAGGTGCGGACGACGCCGACCCCCAGGGCCGTGGGCCGGGCACCCGGCCGCCCCTCGACCACGCCCCACCCGCACCGGGTCAGGCCCGGGTCGATGCCGAGCACACGCAGGCCGACCATCGCGACGCCCACCTCCCCAGTCTCGCACGAACACGTGTTCGAGGAGAACGCTAACCGGAGACGGCCGCGCGGCTCGGGCACGACACGCGCCCGGCCGCCTGCACAGCTCAAGCGTCGATCTTCTCCATGACCTCGTCGGAGACGTCGTAGTTGGCGAAGACGTTCTGCACGTCGTCGAGGTCCTCGAGGGCGTCGATGAGCCGGAACACCTTGCCCGCGCCGTCCTCGTCGAGCTCGACCTGCACGCTGGGCACGAAGCCCATGTCGGCGGAGTCGTAGTCGATGCCGGCGTCCTGCAGCGCGGTGCGCACCGCGATCATGTCGCCGGGCTCGCAGACCACCTCGAGGGTGTCCCCGAGGTCGCGGACCTCCTCGGCGCCGGCGTCCAGGACGGCCATCAGGACGTCGTCCTCGGTGGTGCCGGCCGACGGCACGACCACCACGCCCTTGCGGGAGAACAGGTAGGACACCGAGCCGGGGTCGGCCATGTTGCCGCCGTTGCGGCTCATGGCGGTGCGGACCTCCATCGCCGACCGGTTCTTGTTGTCGGTGAGGCACTCGATGAGCACGGCCACACCACCGGGGCCGTAGCCCTCGTAGGTGATGCTCTGGTAGTCGACGCCACCGGCCTCGAGGCCACCGCCGCGCTTGACCGCGCGGTCGATGTTGTCGTTGGGCACCGAGCTCTTCTTCGCCTTCTGGACGGCGTCGTAGAGCGTCGGGTTGCCCGACAGGTCGGCGCCGCCGGTGCGGGCCGCGACCTCGATGTTCTTGATCAGCTTGGCGAAGAGCTTGCCCCGCTTGGCGTCGATGCCGGCCTTCTTGTGCTTCGTCGTCGCCCACTTGGAATGGCCGCTCACGACACTCTCCCCTCACTGCCGGCGCCGACGCCGACGCCGTCCTCACCCAGGTCCCGGGCACGGGCTGCCCGCACCAGCTCCACGAACATCGCGTGCACCCGGCTGTCGCCGGTGAGCTCGGGGTGGAAGCTGGTGGCCACCAGGCGACCCTGGCGGACTGCGACGATCTTACCGTCGGCCGGTCCGCCGACGACCCGGCCGAGCACCTCGACGTCCGGGCCGACCTCCTCGACCCACGGCGCCCGGATGAACACCGCGTGCACCGGGCCGCCCGCGACCCCCTCGACCTCGACCTCGGTCTCGAAGGAGTCGACCTGCCGGCCGAAGGCGTTGCGCCGGACGACGACGTCCAGCCCGCCGACGGTCCGCTGGCCGGCGGGGGCGTCGAGCACCCGGTCGGCCAGCAGGATCATCCCGGCGCAGGAGCCGTAGGCGGGCAGCCCGCCGCGCACCGCCGTCCGGAGCGGCTCCAGCAGGCCGAACCGGTCGGCGAGCGTGGCCATCGTCGTCGACTCGCCGCCGGGGACGACCAGCCCGTCGACGGCCGCGAGCTCCGCGGGACGCCGGACGGTCACCGGCTCCGCGCCCGCCGCGCGCAGCGCGGCCAGGTGCTCGCGGACGTCGCCCTGCAGCGCGAGCACGCCGATGAGCGGCGCGCTCACCAGCCGCGGGTGGCGTAGCGCTCGGACTCCGGCAGGGTGCTCACGTTGATGCCGACCATCGGCTCGCCCAGACCGCGGGAGACCTTGGCGATCACGGCGGGGTCGTCGGCGAACGTCGTGGCCTGCACGATCGCCGCGGCGCGCTGGGCCGGGTCGCCGGACTTGAAGATGCCCGAGCCGACGAAGACGCCCTGGGCGCCCAGCTGCATCATCATCGCCGCGTCCGCCGGGGTGGCGATGCCGCCCGCGGTGAACAGCACGACGGGCAGCGCGCCGAGCCGGGCCACCTCGACGACGAGGTCGTGCGGTGCGCGCAGCTCCTTGGCGGCGACGAACAGCTCGGTCTCGTCCAGGGTGGACAGCCGCTTGATGCCGGCCCGGATCGCGCGCATGTGCCGGGTGGCCTCCACGACGTTGCCGGTGCCGGCCTCGCCCTTGGAGCGGATCATCGCCGCGCCCTCGGAGATCCGGCGCAGCGCCTCACCCAGGTCGGTCGCGCCGCAGACGAACGGCACGGTGAACTCGCTCTTGGCGATGTGGTGCGCCTCGTCGGCCGGGGTGAGCACCTCGGACTCGTCGATGTAGTCGACGCCGAGGGCCTGCAGCACCTGGGCCTCGACGAAGTGGCCGATCCGGGCCTTGGCCATCACCGGGATCGACACCGCGGCGATGATCGACTCGATCATGTCCGGGTCGCTCATCCGGGCGATGCCGCCCTGGGCGCGGATGTCGGCGGGGACCCGCTCGAGCGCCATGACGGCGACCGCGCCGGCGTCCTCGGCGATCCTGGCCTGCTCGGCGGTGACGACGTCCATGATCACGCCGCCCTTGAGCTGCTCGGCCATGCCGCGCTTGACCCGGTCGGTCCCGGTGCCGCTGGGGAGGTCGGGCGTGCTGGCGTTCTGGGTCACGAGGTGCTGCCTTCGGGTCGGGCGGGAGCGGACGTCCCAGCCTACGGCGGCTCAGCCGCGCGGCCGCGGGCCGCCGGCGTGCGGTGACCCGGCGAGGACGGCGTCCAGCCCGTCGTCGATGTCGAAGTAGCGGGGCAGCGGCCGGCCGGCGTGCAGCCGGAGCACCCGGGACAGCCGGCCGCGGCGCAGCGCGTGGGTGTCCCGGACGGCGTCGTTGTAGAACCGCCGGGCCAGGGCCACCCGCATCCCTGCGTCGCCGAGCTCGGGGCTGAGCACCGGATCAGGCACCCGGCGCAGCAGCCGGCCGAGGTGGTTCTCCGCGGCCTCCCGGTCCCCGGCGCTCGGGGCCCGGGCGCCGGCGGCGGCGTCGGCGAGGTCGCCGGCGAGGTCCGCCCCGAGGTCGTCGGTGCGCTCCCGGGCCAGCGCCGCGGTGAGCTCGGCACGGCGGAGCAGCGCCGCGTCGAGCACCTCCCGCGCCCGCCGCACCCGGCCGGCGAGCCGGCGCAGCCGGGTGAGGGTGAAGGTGGTCCACGCCAGCAGCAGGACGAGCAGGACGGCGGCGGCGCTCAGCAGCCAGGTCCCGGGTTCCACAGCGGACCAGGCTAGCGCCGGACCCGCCGGCGGAACGGCCCCGCGGTCGTGGCACCGCGGTCCGAGTCGTGCGGCGGCGCGCCGAGCAGGGTGGCGTCGTCCTCGTGCGAGGCGGTCACCCCGAGGCCACCGGTGGGGGCGACGGTCTCGTAGACGGCGAGGATCCGGTCGGCGACGACCGACCAGTCGTAGCCGGCCACGGCCTGCCGGCCGGCGTCGGTCAGCTGCGCCCGCCGTCCGGGGTCGGCCAGCAGGCCGGACAGCGCCCCGGCCAGCGCGGCGGTGTCCCCCCGGGGCACGAGGACCCCGGCGGCGCCGTCCTCGAGGACCCGGGCGAAGGCGTCCAGGTCGCTGGCGACCACCGGCGCGCCGGCGGCCATCGCCTCCAGCAGGACCACGCCGAAGGACTCGCCCAGCAGGTTGGGCGCGCAGTAGACGTCGACGGAGCGCAGGAACGCGGCCTTCTCCGGCTCGGTCAGCTCGCCGAGCAGCGTCACGTGCGACGCGAGCTGCTCGCCGACCAGCTCGGCGAACTCCGCCGGGTCGCCCCGGCCGGCGACCAGCAGCCGGGCGCCCGGGTGCTCGCCGACGACGCTGCGCATCGCCTCGAGCAGCACCGGCAGGCCCTTGCGGGGCTCGTCGTAGCGCCCCAGGAAGCCGATCGTCGGGCCGCCCCGGCCGCGCTCGTGCCCGGGCAGGGAGGGCCCCTCCGCGAAGCCGGCGACGTGCACGCCGTTGGGGATCACCACCGCGTCGCCACCGAGGTGCTCGACCTGCACCCGGCGGGCGAAGTCGGAGACGGCGATGCGGCCCCCGATCTTCTCCAGCCACGGCCGGATCCAGGGCCCCCAGATCGCGAGGAACTTCGACCGGGTGGTCGCCGCGTGGAAGGTCGCCACGATCGGCCCCTTGGCGATGATGCAGACCAGCAGCGACACCGAGGGCGGGGCCGGCTCGTGCACGTGGACGACGTCGAAGGCACCGTCCCGCAGCCAGCGGCGCACCCGCGCGGCCGAGACCAGGCCGAACTGGAAGCTGGCCATCGAGCCGTTGTACGGGACCGGGACCGCCCGGCCGGCCCAGGTGACGTGCTCGGCGGGGAGGTTCTCCTCGTGCTCGGCCGGGGTGAGCACCTCGACGTGGTGGCCCCGCGCGCGGAGGGTCTCGGCGAGGTCGCGCACGTGGTACTGGACGCCGCCGGGGACGTCCCACTGGTAGGGGCAGACCAGGCCGATGCGCATCAGGCCGGCTCCCGCGACCCCTGGGCCACCGCTCCCGGCGCGGGGGCGCCGAGCGGGGCGGGCCGGCCCCCGGGCCCGACGTCGGGCCAGATCCGGCCGAGCACGTGCCAGTCCTCGGGCCGCTCGGCGATCGTGGCGGCGAACGCGTCCGCGACCTGCTGCATCGCCGCGCCCACCCGCTCCCGCAGCCGGCCCGGGCCGGTGACCGGCACCTCGGGGTGGACGACGAAGCGCCAGCCGTCGCCGTCGAACTGGCAGACGGCCGGCAGCAGCGCGGCACCGGTCTGCGCGGCCAGCAGCGCCGGGCCGCCGGGCATCGCCGACGGCCGGCCGAAGAAGGTCACCGGGACGCCGGAGCCGGACAGGTCGCGGTCGACCAGCAGGCACGTCGTCCCGCCGGCGGCCAGCCACTCCCGGAGCACGGTCGAGCTGGGGCGCTCGCCGCCGGTGAGCGGCACCACCCGCATGCCCAGGCCCTCGCGGAACTCGACGAACCGGCGGTACAGCGACTCCGGCCGCAACCGCTCGACGACGGTGAGGAACGGGCCGCCGAGGAAGTCGACCAGCCAGACCCCGGCGGCGTCCCAGTTGCCGCTGTGCGGCAGCGCGAAGACGACGCCGCGGCCCTCGGCCCGGACCCGCTCCAGGTGCTCCTGGCCGAGCATCGTGGAGGCGGCGACGATCCCCTCCCGGTCGAGCACCGGCAGCCGGAAGGCCTCCTGCCAGTACCGGGCGTAGGACTGCACGGCCCGCCGGGTCAGCGCGTCCAGCGCGGCGTCGTCCAGCGTGCCGCCGGTGACCACGTCGAGGTTCGCGCGCAGCTGGCGGACGCCCCGGCCGCCCCGGCGGGCGGCGAGCGCTCCCCCGCCGGCGAACAGCCCGCGGGCGACCGGCCCGGGCAGCAGCCGGACCGCGCGCCACCCGGCCGCGTAGCCGGCGTCGGTGAGCCGGTCGCGCAGCTCGGCTGCGCGGGCCACGCCGGGGCGGATCAGGCCGGGGCGGATCAGGCCGGGGCGGGTCACGTCGGTGGCGGGCCGGCGGGCTCGTCGGCGTGGTCCGGCCGGCTCCCGGAGCCCGGCAGGCGCATACCCCGAGACTGGCTCCGGACGGCGGCGAAGCGCTGCCCGACGGTGACGGCGCTGCCCGCCAGCAGCAGCCACAGGCAGACGTGCAGCGCGTAGGGGATGCCGAGCCCGGTGAACCCGGTGCCGACCAGCACCAGGATCAGCCGCTCGGTGCGCTCGACGATGCCGACCTCGACCCGCAGCCCCATGCCCTCGGCGCGCGCCTTGACGTAGGAGGTGAGCACGCCCAGCACCAGGCAGACCAGCGACAGCCCGACGATGAGCCGGTTGTCGCCGTCCCCGCTGTACCACCAGACCAGCCCGGCGAAGATGGCCGCGTCCGCCGCCCGGTCGCCGGTGGAGTCCAGCACGGCGCCGAACACCGAGCCGCCGCCGCGGGCCCGGGCCAGCGCGCCGTCGAGCATGTCGAGCAGGACGAAGACGGTCACCGCGAACGCACCCCAGAACAGCGCGCCGTTGCCGATGAGGAAGACCGCCGCGGCCACCGCGCCCAGGGTGCCGGTGAGGGTCACCGCGTCGGCGGTGACCCCGACCCGGACCAGCCCGCGCACCACCGGGGCCCAGAAGCGGGCGACGGCGGGGCGGAGGTTGACGCCGAGCACCTACGCCACACCCGCCCCGGGGCCCTGCTCGGCGGCGGCGGGGGCCGGCCACCGGGCGGCCAGCAGCGACCGGGTCTCCGAGAGCACCTGCGGCAGCACCCGGGTGAGCCCGACGACCGGCATGAAGTTGGTGTCCCCGCCCCAGCGCGGCACGGCGTGCTGGTGCAGGTGGTCGGCGATGCCGGCCCCGGCGACCGAGCCCTGGTTCATCCCGATGTTGAACCCGTGCGCCCCGCTGACCTCGCGGACGACGCGCATCGCCGTCTGGGTGAAGGCGCCGAGCTCGGCGACCTCGGCGATCGTCAGGTCGGTGTAGTCGGGCACGTGCCGGTACGGGACCACCATGAGGTGGCCGGCGTTGTAGGGGTAGAGGTTGAGCACGGCGAAGACCGTCTCGCCGCGGGCCACAATCAACCCCTCCTCGTCGCTCATCCGCGGGATGAGGCAGAACGGGCAGTCGTGGTCACCGGTGGGCTTGCCCTCGCCGCGGATGTAGGCCATCCGGTACGGCGTCCACAGGTGCTCGAAGACCGCCGTCGGACCGCCGTGGTCGTTGTCCACGGCGGCCGGGCGGTCGGCGGGGTCGGTGCCGGGGATCGAGCTCATCCGACGGTGGCCCCCGCGGCCGGGGTGCCGGCGGTCGGGTCGGCGTTGTGCCGGGCGGCGACCCAGTCGGCGACCTGCGCCACCGCCTCGGCGATCGGGACGCCGTTGCGCTGCGAGCCGTCGCGGTAGCGGAAGGACACCGCACCGGCCTCGGCGTCGGTCGCCCCGGCGATGAGCACGAAGGGCACCTTCTGCTTGCTGGCGGTGCGGATCTTCTTCTGCATCCGGTCGTCGGAGTCGTCGATCTCCACCCGGATGCCCTTCTCCCGCAGCAGCAGCGCGACGTCGGTCAGGTACGGCACCTGCTCGTCGGTGATCGGGATGCCGACCACCTGGACCGGGGCGAGCCAGGCCGGGAAGGCGCCGGCGTAGTGCTCGGTGAGCACCCCGAAGAACCGCTCGATCGACCCGAACTTGGCCGAGTGGATCATCACCGGCTGCTGCCGGGTGCCGTCGGCGGCGCTGAACTCCAGCGCGAAGCGGGCCGGCTGGTTGAAGTCGTACTGGATGGTCGACATCTGCCAGGTGCGGCCGATGGCGTCCCGGGCCTGCACGGAGATCTTCGGGCCGTAGAACGCCGCACCACCAGGGTCGGGCACGAGCTCGAGCCCGGTCTCCCGCGCCGCGTCCTCGAGCACCGAGGTGGCCAGCGCCCACTCCTCCTCGGAGCCGATGAACTTGTCGGACTCCCCGCGGGTGGACAGCTCCAGGTAGTAGTCGTCCAGGCCGAAGTCGCTGAGCAGGCCGAGCACGAAGGCCAGCAGGTGGCGGATCTCCCCGGGCGCCTGCTCGGGGGTGACGTAGCTGTGCGAGTCGTCCTGGGTGAGACCGCGCACCCGGGTCAGGCCGTGCACCACGCCGGACTTCTCGTACCGGTAGACCGAGCCGAACTCGAAGAAGCGCAGCGGCAGCTCCCGGTAGGACCGCCCGCGTGACCGGAAGACCAGGTTGTGCATCGGGCAGTTCATGGCCTTGAGGTAGTACTCCGCGTTCTCCAGCTCCATCGGCGGGAACATGGTGTCGGCGTAGTACGGCAGGTGGCCCGAGGTCTCGAACAGCTGCGCCTTGCTGATGTGCGGGGTGCCGACGTAGTCGAAGCCCTCCTCGATGTGCCGGCGGCGGACGTAGTCCTCCATCTCGCGCTTGACCACCCCGCCCTTGGGGTGGAAGACCGCCAGGCCGGAGCCGATCTCGTCCGGGAAGCTGAACAGGTCCAGCTCCGCGCCGAGCCGCCGGTGGTCGCGCCGCTCGGCCTCGGCCTGCTGCTCCTGGTACGCCTTGAGCGCGTCCTTGCTCTCCCACGCGGTGCCGTAGACCCGCTGCAGCTGGGGGTTCTTCTCGCTGCCCCGCCAGTAGGCGGCGGCGCTGCGGGTGAGCGCGAACGCCGGGATGCCCGAGGTGCGCGGCAGGTGCGGGCCCCGGCACAGGTCGGTCCAGACCACGTCGCCGGACCGGGCGTCGACGTTGTCGTACATGGTCAGCTGCGCGCCGCCCACCTCGACGTCGGCGCCCTCGGCGGCCTCGCCCGCGCCGCCCTTGAGCCCGATCAGCTCGAGCTTGAACGGCTCGTGGGCCAGCTCGGTGCGCGCCTCGTCGTCGCTGATCTCCCGGCGGCGGAAGTGCTGGCCGGCCCGGACGATCTCGGTCATCTTCTTCTCGAGGGCGACGAGGTCCTCGGGGGTGAACGGCCGCTCGGGGTCGAAGTCGTAGTAGAAGCCGTTCTCCACCGGCGGGCCGATGCCCAGCCGGGTGCCCGGGAAGAGGTCCTGCACCGCCTGGGCGAGCACGTGCGCGGCGGAGTGCCGGATGACCGCGCGCCCGTCGGCGCTGACCGCGGGGACCGGCTCCACCTCGGCGTCGGCGTCCGGGGTCCAGGCGAGGTCCTTGAGCTCCCCGGAGGCCACCTCGCGGACGACGACCGCGCCGTCGGGGCCCTTGAGCGGCACCCCGGCGTCCTTGAGCGCCTGCACGGCCGTCGTCCCGGCCGGCACCCGGACGGGGGCGGCGACGGAGGGCGAGGGCGGGGTCGACACGGTGGGCTCCTGGGGATGGGTCGGGCGATCGGGCAGCGACCGGCCGGGCGGCCGGGACACCGAGACTAGTGCGCGGGCCGGGTCCGCCTGGAGCGACTTCTCGACCGGGTCGGTCTCCGGCCCGTTCCTCCCGCGGCGTGGCGGGAGGGCGGCGGTCAGTCCAGCAGGGCGACGGCGTCGCCGTCGGCGACCCGCCCGGGGGTGCGGACCTCCGCGTACACGCCGAGGCAGTGCTTGGGCGTGCGGACGACGTCGAGCACGGCCTCCCCCACCTTCAGCCGGCGGCCGACCCACGCCCGCTCGTCCTGGCCGGGGGTCAGCTGCAGCAGCAGGTTTGCCCGCGGGTCGTCGGCCGAGCAGCCCTCGGGCACCTCGCCGGCGGCGGCCCGGTCGACCGCGCCGCGGGAGACCAGGTGCACCGCCGCCGCGCCGGTCTGCGGGCCGTCGGCGGAGCGCACCAGCCGCACCGGGCGGCCGAGCACCTCGGTGAGGGTGAGGGTGTCCGCCTCGTCGTCGCCGGTGGCGACCACCTGGGCCAGCTGGGGCGTGGTCTTCACCGTGACCCGCTCCCCGGTGCCGGCGTCGACCACCGACCAGGCCCGGTCGCCGCGCAGCCCGGCGGTGTCCACCTCGGCCGCGGGCACCGTCCGGCCGGCGAGGGACTTCACCGGGTAGACCGAGATCGAGGCCACCTGCCCCACGACCACATCTCCGCGCTCGCTCACCCCCGCGACGCTACGCGGGGCCGCGGTCAGCCGACCGCGCGCGGATCGGGGCCGCCGCCCCGGCGGCGCAACCGGCGCAGCTGCGCGTCCAGGTAGGGGCGCGCCCGGCGCTGCCCGCCCCGCTCGGCGATCGCGGTGGCCAGCGTGGTCAGCACCGCGGTCAGCCGGGCCTCGTCGGGGTGCCAGCCGCGGCGGTCGCACTCCTCCAGCCACTCGACCGGCGCGGTGTGCCCGCGCTCGGAGTTGCAGCGCCGGCAGGCGGCGACCTCGTTCTCCAGCCAGGACGGTCCGCCCTTGACCCGCGGGACGACGTGCTCGGTGCTGGGGGCCACCTGGTCGGAGAACGTCCGGCCGCACCAGATGCAGGTGGGGCCGTCCCGCTCCACGGCGGCCAGCAGGCGAGCGGCCCGGTCCAGTGCCATCGCCGTCCATGGTGCGCCCGGGCGGGCGCCCGCGCCCGGGGACGACGAAGGCCCCAGGTCCAGGACCTGGGGCCTTCCCCTCCGGTGGGCGATACTGGGATCGAACCAGTGACCTCTTCGGTGTGAACGAAGCGCTCTACCGCTGAGCCAATCGCCCGGAGTGGTGATGAGTCTGCCAGATGCTCAGTGCCACAGCGGCACCCACCCCGGCACCCAGTGCGGCACGCCCGTGACGTGCAGCGTCACCAGCAGGACCGCGTAGACGAACGCCGCGGTCAGCACCGCGACGCCGAGGCGCACCAGCACCGACTGCCGGCCCAGCCACTCGGTCCAGCCGGCCACCTTCCGGCGGGTGTACTCCAGCAGCCGCTCGGCCCAGGCGAACTCGGTGGCCAGCACGAACAGGCCGGCGATGACGGTCAGCCAGCCGGGCCCGGGCAGCGGGATGGTGACGATCCCGAAGGCGACGACCACCGCGCCGACCACACCCACGAGCACGCGGTAGGGGGCGTCCAGGCTGCGCCGGCCTGCGATGCGCCGGCGCCACCCGTAGTCGGCGACCCGCTCGCGGAGGCTGCGCGACTCCTCGGCGCCCGCGACGGGGACCTCCCCACCGGGCGCCGAGACGGTGTGTTGTCCGTTCAGCTGGCCACCTGCCCTCGACCGACGATGTCCGTCGGCGACGACGGAGCCTCCCGACCGGGCTCGATGCTGATCGCGTACTCCGAGTAGTCGTCCAGCCCGGTCGCCGTCGAGCCTACGGTCCGCAGGTCAGTCTGGGGAGTGACCACGTCGAACGTGCCCAACGCCTCAGGGACGCCGTCCTGCAGACCCCAGACGACGTAGGTGCTGTCGTGGCTGTCGTTGACCGACAGCGTCCGGGAGACGACCTGCACCTGGTCCTCCCGGGCGACCACGGTGGCCACCGGGGCGCCGTCGGCGAGGACCGGCGCGATCGTCGCCCGACCCGCGGTCAGCAGGTCGTCGAGCACCGCCGACTGCTCCGCCGCCGTCGCCTGCGCGGCGTCCCGGTCGCTGGTCAGCGCGACGTTCCACGCACCCAGCGACAGGACGGCGGCGACGGCGGCCGCCACCAGGGCGGTGGGGAGCACCCGCCGCCAGGCCGGGCGCGGGTCGACGGGGCGCACCGGCAGCGGCGCGCGGAGGTTGCCGAAGCGGCTGGGCTCCAGCCCTTGCACCGAGCGGGCGGCCGCCGGGTGCGAGGGCGCCGACCGCGGGGGGTCAGCCGGGATCGGCGGCACGGCAGCCGGCGGGCCCGGCCGCTCGGCGTGCGGGCGCGTCTGCGGGAGCTGCTCGGTCTCCTCCACGGCGGCCCGCAGCCGCTCCCGCAGGCCCTCCGACGGCTCGGCCTGCGGCAGGTCACCGGCCATCGCGGCCATCACCTCGGCGGTCTCGGCGACCGTCCGGGCGCAGCGGTCGCAGCCGGTGAGGTGTGCGGCGAAGACGGACTCGTCCTCCGGCTCCAGCGCGTGCAGCGCCCAGCCGACGGCGAGCTCGTCCCATCGCTGGTGGTCGTCCCCGTGCCTGCCCACGTCGCTCACCGGGAGCTCCCGTCGACCGGCGCCTGCCCGGGCAGACCGGTGCCCAGGGTGTCCTTGAGCCGCCGCATGCCCGCCAGCATGCGCGTCTTGACGGTGCCCAGGGGCGTGTCGGTGAGCGCCGCCACCTCGCGCTGGGTGTAGCCGCCGTAGTAGGCGAGCGTGAGCGCCTCCCGCTGCGGCGCCGGGAGCTCGTGCAGCGCCGTCCGCACCCGGTCGGCGACGATGCGCTGCCAGGCGGCGTCCTCGACGTCGGTGGTCTGGGTGGGCGCGGCGAGGACCAGGTCGTCCTCGGCCCGGGAGCGGCGCCGCCGGTGCGACTCCTCGCGGCGCACGGCGTCGACCGCCTTGTGGTGGACCATCGCCAGCAGCCACGAGGCCACGCTGCCGCGGGTCCCGTCGAAGGAGCCCGGGTCCCGCCAGATGGTGAGGAACACCTCCTGCAGCACGTCCTCGGCGAGCACGTCGTCGCCCAGCACCCGGCGGGCGAGGGCGAAGGCGGGCCGGCGGAACCGCTGGTAGAGGTCGTCGACGGCACCCCGGTCACCGGCGGCGACCCGCCGGACCAGTTCGAGGTCGGCTGCGCCGTCCTCCTGGCTGCGGGGTGGTCGGCTCACGAGGCCCATGGTCACATGCGGTGTTCGCGCTGTGGGGGCCCTCCGGTTCAGCGCGTCCACAGGTACCCCCCGACCGGTGGGACGGGCGCCGCCTCGTGGGACTCGTGGGACTCGTGGGGCGCGACACGCCGAGACCATGCGTGACCTTGAGGCTTTTTGGGTCGTTACCAGGGCATGGCGCGTTCTTCGAGGTCTGGCTGCACCGCACGTACCACCTTCCACCTGGTCGGTCCCCAGTCGTGGACGGCGGTCCCGGCTGCCCTGGTCTACGACAGCAGCGACCCGTTCGCGGTGCGGGTGCGCTTCGGCGACGGCGCGACCGACGACGTCGAGCCGGCGCTCTACGACGACCCGGACGACGACGGCGGCGTCGAGTGGCTGCTGAGCCGCGACCTGCTGCGCGCCGGGCTGACCGGCCCGGTGGGCGAGGGCGACGTCCGGCTGTGGCCGGCCCGCGGCGGGCTGGACGTGCTGTTCCTGCAGCTGCGCGCACCGTCGGGCGAGGCGATGTTCGAGCTGTCCGGTGCCGTGGTCGGTGACTTCCTGCGCGAGACAGAGCTGCTCGTGCCGGCCGGTGGCGAGAGCGACCTGCTCCGGGTCGACGAGGAGCTGTCTGCGCTGCTGCGCGGCGGCACGGACAACCCGACGGGGCGCTGACCTGCGGGGACACCCTCCGGGACACCCGGGGGGACCCCCCTGTTCAACCCCCTGGACCGGGTCGGTTAGAGTTCTCCACGTAACGCGGACTTGATCCGCAGCGCGGACGTGGCTCAGTGGTAGAGCATCACCTTGCCAAGGTGAGGGTCGCGGGTTCGAATCCCGTCGTCCGCTCGGAACTACCGGGCGCTGGTCGCGAGACCGGCGCCCGGCGTGCGGTGGAGTGGCCGAGAGGCGAGGCAACGGCCTGCAAAGCCGTCTACACGGGTTCAAATCCCGTCTCCACCTCGTCCTCCTCGGAGCACGAGCGCGGAGGTGGGTCCGGTCGCGAGGCCGGGAGGGGCGATTGGCGCAGCGGTAGCGCGCTTCCCTGACACGGAAGAGGTCACTGGTTCGATCCCAGTATCGCCCACAGCAAGGCCCCGGATCGGTCGATCCGGGGCCTTCGTCGTCTGCTGGCGCAGGGCCCGCGTCGGGGATCGACAGCGGGTGCCGGCTCCGCCAGGCTGACCCCCTGCGGGAGGAGCAGCCGATGGCGGCACGGTACGAGTACGCGGTGGACGAGATCCGCGAGGGCATGATCGGCGGCAAGATGTCCGGCGACAAGCTGGAGAAGGTGCTCAACCAGCGCGCCCACGAGGGCTGGCAGCTGAAGGCGATCACCTCCGTGGAGGTCAAGGGCCGGATGGGCCCCGGTGGCGTGGAGGGCATCCTGGTCACCTTCGAGCGCCCGGTCGGGGTCAGCTGACCGGCACGCCGTCCGCGGCCGCCCGCAGCGCGGCGAGGTCGAGCTTGCGCATGCCGAGCATCGCCTGCACGGCCCGCTGGGCCCGGGCCGGGTCCGGGTCGGTGAACAGCTCCACCATGCCGACCGGCTCGACCTGCCAGGAGAGCCCGTACCTGTCCTTGAGCCACCCGCACTGGCTCTCCTCGCCCCCGTCGGCGATGAACCGGTCCCAGAACCGGTCGACTTCCGCCTGGTCGGCGCAGTCGATCTGGAAGGACACCGCCTCGGAGAAGGTGAACTGGGGGCCGCCGTTGATGCCGACGAAGCGCATCCCGCCGGCCTCGAACTCCACGGCCATCACCGAGCCCGCCTGGCCGGGCGACCCCTCGGGGTACCGCATCACGCTGATCACCCGGCCGGAGCCGAACACGTCGATGTAGTACTGCGCCGCCTCCTCCGCCTGGGTGTCGAACCAGAGGTTGGGGACGATCTGCTGCTCGGCCATGGCGGTTCCTCCCGGTGTGCGGCGACCTGGCGGTCGTACCGGTGAGGACGCCCGCCGGGCGCCGAACTCATCGCCGGGCGTCAGCCCAGGGCAGGCTGCACGTGCTCGGCCCAGAACCGCTCCACCTGCGCCTCCAGCGCCGCCCGGTCCCCGTCGTTGCGCAGCACCACGTCGGCGACCGCCCGGCGCTGCTCGTCGGTCGCCTGGCTGGCGATCCGGGCCCGGGCGTCCTCCGCCGCCAGCCCACGCTCCCCCAGTCGAGCGACGCGGGTCTCCAGGTCGGTCTCGACCACCAGGACCAGGTCGTAGGACCCCGCCTGCCCGGTCTCCACCAGCAGCGGCACGTCCTGCACCACCACGGCGTCCGGGGGCGCGGCCTCGACCAGCTCGGCGGCCCGCGCCCGCACCAGCGGGTGGACGATCGCGTCCAGGCGGGCGCGTGCCGCCGGGTCGCCGAACACGACGGCGGCCAGCGCCGGCCGGTCCAGCGCCCCGTCGGCGGTCCGCACGCCGTCGCCGAACTCCGCCACCACGGCGGCCAGCCCCGGCGTGCCGGGCTCGACGACCTCGCGGGCGATCCGGTCGGCGTCCACCACCCGGGCGCCCCGCTGCGCCAGCAGCGCCGCCACGGTGCTCTTGCCCGACCCGATCCCACCGGTCAACCCGATCCTCAGCACCCCGCGGACCCTAGGCGAGGCCGCCCCGCAGGTCTCGGGGAGGTCACGGCTTGCGGGTGCCCGGCGCGTCGCACCCGTCCCACCAGTCACACGAATTAGCTTTCGTCCCGGTGGACCTCCCCCGCCACAGCAGAGAGGCAGAACCGACCATGTCCCGTTCCACGTCCGATGGCGCTCAGTCGGCTGCCGGCACCCCCCGTCGCGGCCGGCACCGGCTCGACAACCCGGCCGGTGTGCGGTGCTCGGAGCTGCCCGGCGTGCGCGAGCGGCTGCCCCAGGCCCGCCGCGGGACCTCGTTCCTCCGGGCGCTGCTGCCCAGCGTCCCCTCCGGCCGGCACACCTGGGACTTCCTGGCCAACGCCGGCGGGCGCCCGCGTTCGGCCTTCGCCATCATCCTCAGCCTCTGAACAAGGACCCCGTCCTCCCCACCCCTCGCACGCTCGGGGCGGTGCCCTGGACGGGGCCATGAGGCCCCTGCAGGAGGGCCGTCTGAACGGATGACCCCGCTGGCCTCGGTGGCCGGCGGGGTCGTCGTCGTCCCTGGGACTGCCCCGGAGACGACTGTGCGCCGCCCACCCCGAGGGGTGGACGGCGCACGGTCAGGTGCTGCTCAGGCGAGCTGCGGGGTCACTCGCCGCCGGCGAGCTTGGCGCGCAGCGCGGCCAGCGCCTCGTCCGAGGCGAGCGTCCCGCCACCCGTGGACGACACGTCGCCCTCGGGCTCGGCGGCGCTGGAGTAGCTGCCACCGGCAGCGGCCTCGGCGTCGGCCTCCTTGGCGGCCGCGATCTGCTTGCGGTGCGCCTCGAAGCGGGCCTGGGCCTCGGCGTACTGCCGCTCCCACGTCTCACGGGCCTCCTCGTAGCCCTCGAGCCACTCGCCGGTGTCGGCGTCGAAGCCCTCGGGGTAGAGGTAGTTGCCCTGCTCGTCGTAGGAGGCGGCCATGCCGTAGGCGGCCGGGTCGAACTGCTCCTCGTCGCCGACGACGCCCTCGTTGGCCTGCTTCAGGGACAGCGAGATGCGGCGGCGGTCCAGGTCGATGTCGATGACCTTGACCAGGATCTCGTCGCCGACCTGCACGACCTGCTCCGGGATCTCCACGTGGCGCTCGGCCAGCTCGGAGATGTGCACCAGGCCCTCGATGCCCTCGTCGACGCGCACGAACGCACCGAACGGGACGAGCTTGGTGACCTTGCCGGGCACGACCTGCCCGATCTGGTGGGTCCGGGCGAACTGACGCCACGGGTCCTCCTGGGTCGCCTTCAGCGACAGGGAGACCCGCTCACGGTCCAGGTCGACGTCGAGGACCTCGACGGTGACCTCCTGGCCCACCTCGACGACCTCGGACGGGTGGTCGATGTGCTTCCAGGACAGCTCGGAGACGTGCACCAGACCGTCGACGCCGCCGAGGTCGACGAACGCGCCGAAGTTGACGATCGAGGAGACGACGCCCGTGCGGACCTGGCCCTTGGCGAGCTTGTTGAGGAACTCGCTGCGGACCTCGGACTGGGTCTGCTCCAGCCACTGACGGCGGGAGAGGACGACGTTGTTGCGGTTCTTGTCCAGCTCGATGATCTTCGCCTCGAGCTCGCGGCCCACGTAGGGCTGCAGGTCGCGGACGCGGCGCATCTCCACCAGGGAGGCGGGGAGGAACCCACGGAGGCCGATGTCGAGGATCAGGCCGCCCTTGACGACCTCGATGACGGTGCCGACGACGACCTCGTCGGCCTCCTTCTTGGCCTCGATCGTGCCCCAGGCGCGCTCGTACTGGGCGCGCTTCTTGGACAGGATCAGGCGGCCTTCCTTGTCCTCCTTCTGGAGGACGAGGGCTTCCACCTCGTCGCCGACCTTGACCACCTCGGTGGGGTCGACGTCGTGCTTGATGGACAGCTCACGCGAGGGGATGACGCCCTCGGTCTTGTAGCCGATGTCCAGCAGCACCTCGTCGCGGTCGACCTTGACGATGACGCCTTCGACGATGTCGCCGTCGTTGAAGTACTTGATCGTCTGGTCGATGGCGGCGAGGAAGTCCTCGGCGGTGCCGATGTCGTTCACCGCGATCTGCGGGGTGCTGTCAGGACGGACCTGGGTGGAGGTCATGTGGTCGAGTGCTCCGGACGGGGGATGCGTAGGGACAGGATCACCCGCAGCCCGGTCAGGCCGCGGGGAGGTACACGGGAGACGCGTGGAGAGCCACCCGTACAGGGGAGGCAACACCACAGACCTCTGGCGTGATTCCCCATGGTACGGACGCCGCGAGGGCCGGTCCACCACGGGTCCGGGGCGGGGGCCGGGCGGCCGGACGGGTCGGCGTGTCACGATCGGCGCGTCATGGACCGCGCCCCGGCAGGACCCCCGCTCACCCCCCTCCCCCTGGCCGCCGACGGCTACCCGGCGGCCGGCGGGGTCACCCGCCGCGCGGCCGGGCCGGCCGAGTCGGCGCGGGCCAACCGCGGCTGGTGGGACGCCGCCGCGCCGGCCTACCTCGCCGAGCACGGGGGCGACCTGGGCGACGCCGACTTCCTCTGGTGCCCCGAGGGCCTGCGGGAGGCCGACGCGCACCTGCTCGGCGACGTGGCCGGCCGGCCGGGTGCTGGAGATCGGCTGCGGCTCGGCCCCCTGCTCGCGCTGGCTCCGCGGTGCCGGGGCCGAGCCGCTGGCCCTCGACGTCTCCGGTGGCATGCTGGCCCGGGCCGCCGAGCTGAACCGGGCGACCGGGCTCGCCGTCCCGCTGCTGCAGGCCGACGCCGGCGCCCTGCCGCTGGCCGACGCGAGCGTGGACCTGGCGTGCTCGGCCTTCGGCGGGCTGCCGTTCGTCGCCGACGCCCGCGCGGTGCTGGCGGAGGTGGCCCGGGTGCTGCGCCCCGGCGGCCGGTTCGTGGCCTCGGTGAACCACCCGATGCGCTGGCCGATGCCCGACTCCCCCGACCCCGAGGACCTGCGGGTGGTGTCCTCCTACTTCGACCGCCGGCCCTACGTGGAGACCGACGACTCCGGGCGCACGGTCTACGTCGAGCACCACCGCACCGTCGGCGACTGGGTGCGCGCGGTCGTCGGCGCCGGACTGGTGCTCACCGACCTCGTCGAGCCGGAGTGGACGCCCGGACGCACGGAGACCTGGGGCCAGTGGTCCCCCGCCCGCGGCGAGCTCATGCCGGGCACGTTGATCATCGTCGCGGAGCGCTGACCCGCTGCGCACCGCGTCGACGTCCCCCTGCAGGAAGGACCGTCCTCCCGCACCAGCGTTGCCGCGGGCGGACGCGCTCTGATCAGGTGACCTGATCAGAGTCCCGATGTCACGTCGCGATGTCGGGGTAGGGCATGTCGATGTGCTCCATCGCCTTGCCGTAGGCCTTCTGGTACTCCAGCGGCCCGTGGTCGCGCTCGAACATGGCGATGAACAGGGTGAGCGTGAGGAACGGGTGCGCGCCCATCTGGAACAGCGTCACGTGGTCGTGCCCGGCCAGCGCGGCCCGCTCGTCGTCGGTGAACGACAGCCACGTCGTCCGCTCGTCGGCGGTGCAGTTGAGCAGCGTGCCGGCCATCTCCGCCTCCCACCAGGCGACCGTTCCGGCCGGGTCGGTGCGGTAGCGCTCGACCAGCTCGGGGTCCCGGTCGACGGTGTAGAGGAACTTGTCCAGCAGGTACTTGCTCATCGGGGATCCCCTCCCGGGTACCACGTGAAGTAGGCCTCCATGGTGTGGAAGAGGTCGAGGGTGTCGACGTGGTCGGCCTTCGCCCCCTCGCCGGCGACGCCCATCATCAGCATGAAGTCCATGAACCCGTGGGTGGCGTTGCCCGGGGTGTGCAGGCTGTCCAGCGTCACCTCGGCCAGGCAGCCCTCGATGTCACCGGAGGCGATCCACTCCACGGCCTTCCGGTCGAACTCCGGGTCCGGGCCGTGCTCGCCGAACTGCCGCGGGCCGCCGAGCTCGAGGCTCAGGTGGCCGGTGCCGATGACCGCCACCCGCTTGTCGCTGTCCCAGGACTCGACCATCTCGCGCAGCGCCCGGCCCAGCGCCACGAAGCGCCTCGGCTGGGGCATCGGCGGGGCGAAGATGTTGGTGTAGACCGGCACGATCGGCAGGTCGGCCTCGGGCCGCAGCGTGATGATCGGGCAGGTGATGCTGTGGTCGATCCGCAGCTCGTTGCTGAACGCCAGGTCGAAGTCCCGGTCCAGCCCGTCGCGGAGGAGGTGCGCGGCCAGGTCCTCCTCGCCGCGCAGCGTCATCTTCGGCAGGCCGAACTCGCGCTCCTCGTTGTAGAAGTTGGCGTCGAAGAACGGGGCCTTGCCCACCAGGAACTGCGGCATGTTGTCCAGCCACAGCTGGTGGAAGTGGTCGCTGCCGACCATGACCAGGACGTCGGGCCGTGCCGCGGTCAGCGTCTCCCGGAACCGCTCGATCTTGGCCACCCACTCGTCGGCGAACGGCGGGCGGTCCGCGCCGGTGGAGGTGCTGGCCCGGTAGTAGAAGGGGTGGTGGGTGGACGCGATGACCGCGACCAGCTCAGCCATGTCGGCCTCCGTCGGCGTCGTCGGGGTGCAGGGGCTGCGGGCACGTAGGGGTCGGGCGGGACGGACCGGTTGGCCAGGTCCACCGACAGGAAGACGTCGTTGGCGACCGGGTGCCGCAGCTCCTCGGCCAGCTGCCCGATCAGCCCCGCGGTCCGGGCGAGCAGCGCGAACCCGCGCAGCAGCTCCAGCGGCAGGCCCAGGTCGGCCAGCGCGGCGCCGCAGACGCCGGCCCCGTTGAGCGGCAGCGTCCGGCCCAGCACCTGGGGGTGCACCCGGCCGATCGCGGCGAACAGCGCCAGGTGCGGGCCGAACTGGCCCTCCTCGGTGGCGATCTCCAGCAGCCGGGGGGTGCGCGGATCGCCGTCCTTGTGCACGTGGTGGCCCAGCCCGGGCACGAACCGCCGCGCCGCGCGCTGGGCGGTGACCGTCTCCAGGGCCAGGGCGTCCCAGCCTGCGTCGTCGGTGGGCAGGTCGCCGTCCACCCCGGTGAGCACGTCGTGCAGGAACCGGCCGCAGTCCTCGGTGACCCCGAGGAACCGCGAGCCGCCGCCGAGCAGCCCGGCGGCCAGCGCCCCCTGCACCGAGTCCGGCGCGGAGAGGTAGGTCAGCCGGGTGACGATCGCGGTCGGGGTGAAGCCGTGGTCGGCGAGCGCGGCCAGCACCGCCTCGAACACCCGGGTCTCCCCCGGGCTCGGACGGCGCTGGGTGGCCAGCCAGAACGCCAGCTCGCCGAAGCCGACGGTGCCCATCACGTCCCGGGCCAGGTCGGTGCCGAGCAGGGTGATGCTGTCCCGGCTGGAGGCGCCGAGCGCGGTCGGGTACTCGGGGGTGCTCACGGCTGCTCCTCGGGGGTCGACAGCCAGGCCCGGATCTCCGCGCCGTGCTCGTCCAGGCCCGGTGGCGGCAGCCGGTAGTCGGCCGGCGTCTCGGAGAACGTGATCGGGTTGCGCACCGAGGGGATCCCGGCCGCGCCGTCCCCCACGGTGACCACCGGGTCCAGGCCGATCCGCTCGGCGAAGGCGACGCCCTGGTCGACGGTGTTGATCGGCCCGCACGGCACCCCGGCGGCGATGATGTCGGCGAACCAGTCCTGCTTGGAGCGGGTCCGCAGCCGCTCGACCAGCAGCGGGCGCAGCTCGTCGCGGTTCGCCGTCCGGTCCTCGTTGCGGGCGAACCGGGGGTCGTCGGCCAGCTCGGGCACGCCGAGGACCTCGACGAGCTTGCGGAACTGGCCGTTGTTGCCGGCGGTGATGATCAGGTCGCCGTCGGCGCAGGGCAGCGGCTCGTAGGGGAACAGGCTCGGGTGGCTGTTGCCCATCCGGAACGGGACGACGCCGCCGGCGACCACCGCGCTGGCGTGGTTGACCAGCCCGGACAGGGCCGAGGAGAGCAGGTTGACCTCGACGTGCTGGCCGCGGCCGGTCTCGTGCCGCAGGTTGAGCGCGGAGAGCACGCCGATCGTGACGTGCAGCCCGGCCATCACGTCGAACACCGAGATGCCGGCCCGGAAGGGCTCCCCGGCGGGGTCGCCGGTGAGGCTCATCAGCCCGGAGATGGCCTGCACGATGAGGTCGTAGCCGGGCAGCTCGGCGCCGCCGGGCTGCGGCCCGAAGCCGGTGATCGAGGCGTAGACCGCCCGGGGGTTGGTGGCCGCGACAGAGTCGAAGTCGAGGCCGAAGCGAGCCAGGCCGCCGCTCTTGAAGTTCTCGATGACCACGTCCGCGCGGCGGGCCAGCTCCTGGGCGACCGCGCGGTCGGCCGGGTCCTTGAGGTCCAGCGCGACCGACCGCTTGTTGCGGTTGACGCCCAGGTAGTAGGTCGAGACGCCGTCCCGGACCGGCGGCTGCCAGCTCCGCGTGTCGTCCCCGGCGGGGCCCTCGACCTTGACCACCTCGGCGCCCAGGTCGGCGAGCAGCATCGTCGCGTACGGGCCGGCCAGGACCCGGGAGAAGTCGGCGACCAGCAGGCCGGCGAGCGGGCCGCTGCCGGGCGTGGCGCCCGGGACAGCCGCAGGACCGGTCATCTCGGGAACACCTCTCGACGCGCCACCCAGCGGACGAGCGTCCGTCGGTGCCGCGGAGTCTTCGATGCGTCAGCGGCGGCTGTCAAGCCGACGCCGCCGTCTCTTGACATGTGCGACGGGTCACGGCCAGGGTGGGCCGGTCACCCGGCTGACCGTTCTACGGACACTCGTCCGCACGGCTGGGGTCCTGAGGAGGAGTCCATGTCCCACCCCGACGCCGACGTCGCGGTCCCGGCGGCCGGCCAGCCCGTGGTCCTCCGCGGCGGCACGGTCCTGACCATGGACGACGCCCGCACGGTCCTCCCCCACGCCGACGTGCTGGTGGTCGACGGCCGCATCGCCGCCATCGGACCACAGCTGGAGGTCCCCGAGGGCACCGCCGAGATCGATGCGTCGGGCGGCATCGTGATGCCGGGGATGATCGACACCCACCGGCACATGTGGCAGACGGCGATGCGCGGCTACGGGGCCGACTGGACGCTGACCCAGTACTTCGTCTGGTACTACCTCGAGCACGGCCGGGCCTTCCGCCCGGAGGACGTGCACGCGGGCAACCTGCTCTCCGCCTGGGACGCCCTCGAGGCCGGGGTCACCACCACGGTCGACTGGTCGCACGGGCTGCAGAGCGTCGACCACGCCGAGGCCGCCGCCGACGCCCTGCTCGCCGTCCCCGGCCGGTTCGTGCTCGCCTACGGCAACATCCAGGCGGGGCCGTGGGAGTGGACCGCCGACCCGGCCGTGCAGTCGTTCCTGCGCCGCCGGCAGGACGAGGGCCGGCTGGGCCTGCAGCTGGCCTTCGACGTGACCGGGGACCCGGCGTTCCCGGAGAAGGCCGCCTTCGAGGTGGCCCGGGAGCTCGGCCTGGCGGTGACCACCCACGCCGGCGTCTGGGGGGCGACGAACGACGAGGGCATCCGGCTCATGCACGAGCACGGCTTCATGGCCCCTGAGACGGTGTACGTGCACGCCGCCACGCTGAGCACGGACTCCTACCACCGGATCGCGGCCACCGGCGGCTCGGTCTCGGTGTCCACCGAGTCCGAGCAGAGCGCCGGCCAGGGTTACCCGCCCACCTGGCAGGTCCGCCGGCACGGCATCCCGGTGTCGCTGTCGATGGACACCAGCGTGTGGTGGAGCAGCGACCTGTTCTCCGCGATGCGCACGACGCTGGGCGCCGACCGCTCCCGCGAGCACCTCGAGGCGCACGCCCGCGGCGAGACGGTCACCCAGGTGCACCTGCGGGCCGAGCAGGTCGTCGACTGGGCGACCCGCGGCGGTGCCCGGGCGCTCGGCCGGGACGACCTGGGCAGCCTCGAGCCGGGCAAGCGGGCCGACGTCGTGCTGGTCAAGAACGACGACTCCCCGGTGTCCTTCCCGCTGCTCAACCCCTACGGCCACATCGCCTTCCAGGCGCAGCGCGGCGACGTGCACACCGTGCTCGTCGACGGCCGGGTCGTGAAGTCCGCGCACCGGCTGGTCGGCGCGGACCTCGGCGCGGTGCGCCGGTCGGTGGAGGCCACCGTGGAGCACCTGCGCTCGACGATGGGCGAGGAGACCTGGGCGCAGGGGATGAACCCGGAGCTCCCCGGCGAGGACGTGCTGGACAACCCGTACACGTACACCGAGTACAAGTCCGCGACCACGCACGGCGCCCGGGGCACCGTCTTCGACACCGAGGACCTCCCCGGCTGACCGGGCCGCGGGACAGACCCCTGCCCCGCCCGGTGGGTCACCCCGGGCGGGGCAGGACAGGCGGTGGAGGGGGCGGACGGCCGGGGCGTGCGTGTCATCCTCGATCGGCGGACGACGACAGGAGCGGCGGGAGATGGCAGGACGCGGGACGGGACCGGACTTCGTCGAGGCGCTGGCGCGCGGCCTCGACGTGCTGGCCTGCTTCGACGCCGGCCGCCCGGCGATGACCCTGTCGGAGGTGGCCGCCGCCGCCGGGTTGGCCCGGCCGACCGCCCGCCGCCTGCTGCTCACCCTGGAGGAGCTGGGGTTCGTGCGCAGCTCCGGCGGGGCCTTCCAGCTGACCCCGAAGGTGCTCACCCTCGGCATGGCCTACGTCGGCGCCCTCGGGTTGTGGGACATCGCCCGGCCGCACCTGGAGGCCCTGGTCGCCCGGACCGGCGAGTCCTCGTCGATGGCGCAGCTCGACGGCTCGGACATCGTCTACGTCGCCCGGGTGGCGGTCCCGAAGCTGATCACCCTGCGGGTGGAGGTCGGCACCCGGTTCCCGGCGGTGCAGACCTCCCAGGGCAAGGTGCTGCTGGCCGCGCTGTCCCCCGCGGAGCTGGCGGACACCCTGGCCCAGCCCAGCCGCGCCGGGCTGCCCACCTACATCGGCCGCACCGCCGAGCAGCTGGCCGCCGAGCTGACCGAGGTGCGGGCCCGGGGCTGGGCGCTGGCCGACGAGGAGCTGGCGCCGGGCGTGCGCTCGGTCGCCGTCCCGGTGCGCGACGCCGAGGGCCGGGTCCGGGCGGCGATGAACGTGACGGTGCACGCCGCGGAGACCTCGACCGAGCGCCTGCTCGGCGAGCACCTGCCCCAGCTGCTGCGCACCGCCGGCGACGTCAGCGCCGAGTGGGCCCTCTGGCAGTCGAGACCGCACGTCGAGGTCCCCCGCAAGGCAGACGCCGGCACCGCCTCCGCCTGACACCGCCTGACACCGCTGCGTCCCCAACGGGAGGACTCGAGTTCGGCTCGAGTGGGGCCCGGAGGGTCCCGCGCAGGGACGACTCAGCGGCTCCACGCCAGCCGGGACGGCACCTGGCCGCGGTGCGATCCGCCAGGATCGCGATGTGCCTAGTGCGCGGCGTCGTTCCAGGTGCGGCCGAAGCCGACGGAGACCTCGAGCGGCACGGACAGCTGCGCGGCGCCGGCCATCTCGCGGCGGACCAGCGCCTCCAGGGCCTCGTGCTCGCCGGCGGCGACCTCGAGCACCAGTTCGTCGTGCACCTGCAGCAGCATCCGGGAGCGCAGGCCCTCGGCCGCGATGGCCTTCTCGACGTTGAGCATCGCGACCTTGATGACGTCGGCGGCGGAGCCCTGGATCGGCGCGTTGAGGGCCATCCGCTCGGCCATCTCCCGGCGCTGCCGGTTGTCGCTGGTCAGGTCGGGCAGGTAGCGACGGCGGCCCAGCGTCGTCTCGGTGTACCCGGTCTGCCGGGCGTCGTCGACCACGCCGTCGAGGTAGTCGCGGATGCCGCCGAAGCGCTCGAAGTAGGCGTGCATCTGCCCGCGCGCCTCCTCCGGCGTGATGTGCAGCTGCTGGGAGAGCCCGTAGGCGCTCAGCCCGTACGCCAGGCCGTAGCTCATCGCCTTGATCCGGCGCCGCATCTCCGGGTCGACCTGCTCGATCGGGATGCCGAAGGCCCGCGAGGCGACGAAGGAGTGCAGGTCCTCCCCCGAGGTGAAGGCCTCGATCAGCCCGGCGTCCTCGGACAGGTGCGCCATGATGCGCATCTCGATCTGGCTGTAGTCGGCCGTCATCAGCGACTCGTAGCCGGCCCCGACGATGAACGCCTGCCGGATCCGCCGGCCCTCGGCGCTGCGGATCGGGATGTTCTGCAGGTTCGGGTCGGTCGAGCTCAGCCGCCCGGTCGCGGCGATGGTCTGCTGGTAGGTGGTGTGCACCCGCCCGCCGTCGTCGACCATCGGGATGAGGCCGTCGATGACGGTGCGCAGCCGGGTGACGTCGCGGTGCCGCAGCAGGTGCTCGAGGAACGGGTGCCCGGTCGAGGCCAGCAGCGAGGTCAGCGCGTCGGCGTCGGTGGTGTACCCGGTCTTGTTCTTCTTGGTCTTGGGCAACCCCAGCTCGTCGAAGAGCACCGCCTGCAGCTGCTTGGGCGACCCGAGGTTGATCTCCTTGCCGATCACCGCGTACGCCTCCTGCGCGGCGTCGGCCACCTCCGCGGCGAACTCCTTCTGCAGCTCGTGCAGGAAGTCCAGGTCCGCGGCGATGCCCCGGTACTCCATCGCGGCGAGCACGCGGGTGAGCGGCAGCTCGATCTCGCCGAGCAGCTGGTCGCCGCCCTTGGAGCCCAGCACCTGCTCGAGGGCGTCGGAGAGGTCGTTGACCGCCACCGCCTTGAGGACGTCGGCGTGCGCGGCCTCGGCGGCGACGTCGGCCTCGGAGGGCCCCAGCCCGTCGAGGGTCAGCTGGCCCTCCGGCGCCGACGCGTCCTTCAACTCACGCCGCAGGTAGCGCACCGCCAGGTCGCCGAGGTCGAAGGACCGCTGCCCGGGCGTGGCCAGGTAGGCGGCGAGGCCGGTGTCGCTGACCTCCCCGGCGAGCTCCCAGCCGCGCGCCCAGATGGCCAGCAGCGGGCCCTTGACGTCGTGCACGACCTTGGGCGTCGCCGGGTCGGCGAGCCACGCGGCGAGCGCCTGCTCGTCGACGGCGTCCAGGTCCGGGCCGAGGTCGACGAAGGTGGCGTGGTCGTCGGCCGCGGCCAGCGCGATCCCGGTGAGCTCACCGGTCCCCCGTCCCCACGTACCGCGGAAGACCAGGCCGGTGCGCCCGGTGCGGGCGTGCGCGGCCAGCCAGTCGCCCAGCCCGCCGGCGGGGACGACGTCCTCGGCCACGTCGAAGCCACCCTCGACCTCAGGTTCAGGTGCAGAGAGGGTGGCGAACAGCCGGTCCCGGAGCACCCGGAACTGCAGGTTGTCGAACAGCGTGTGCACCTCGTTGCGGTCCCACGACTGGACGGCGAGGTCCTGCGGGCCGAGCTCCAGCGGCACGGCGCGGTCCAGCTCGGTCAGCCGGCGGTTCTGCAGCACCGAGGAGAGGTGCTCGCGCAGCTTCTCCCCGACCTTGCCCTTCACCGTGTCGACCTGGTCGACCAGCGCGTCGAGCGAGCCGTACTCCCGCACCCACTTGGCAGCGGTCTTCTCCCCCACGCTCGGGATGCTGGGCAGGTTGTCGCTCGGGTCGCCGCGCAGCGCGGCGAAGTCGGGGTACTGGGTCGGGGTCAGCCCGTACTTGGTCTCGACCTCCTCGGGGGTGAACCGGGTCAGGTCGGAGACGCCCTTGCGGGGGTACAGCACGGTCACGTGCTCGTTGACCAGCTGCAGCGCGTCCCGGTCGCCGGTGCAGATCAGCACGTCCATGCCCTGCTCGACCGCCTGGACGGTGAGCGTGGCGATGACGTCGTCGGCCTCGTAGCCCTCCGCGGTGATCACCGGGACGTGCAGCGCGCCGAGCACCTCCTGGACCAGGCTCACCTGGCCGCGGAAGTCCGTCGGGCTCTCCGAGCGGTTCGCCTTGTACTCGGCGTAGATCTCGCTGCGGAAGGTCTTCCGGCTCACGTCGAAGGCGACGGCGAGGTGGGTGGGCTGCTCGTCGCGCAGCACGTTGATCAGCATCGACGTGAAGCCGTAGACGGCGTTGGTCGGCTGGCCCGTGGTGGTGGAGAAGTTCTCCACGGGCAGCGCGAAGAAGGCGCGGTAGGCCAGCGAGTGGCCGTCGAGCAGCAGCAACCGCGGACGCGGCCCGGCAGCAGGTGCGGCGGTGCTGGCGGACGGGGTGGCGGCGGGTGCGGAGACCGGAGCGGACATCACCACGGATCCTAGAAGGACCCCGCTGCCCCCCACGCTCCGCAAGCTCAGCGCGGGGCCCCACAGCGGCGCCAGGGTCGTGCGCGCCCATGGCTAACGTGACCGTGTGAGCACCCCGCGTCCCGACTGGCTGGCGTCGGCCACCCAGGGTCCCCTCGACGACAAGCTCGGCATCCGGATCGTCGACTTCGACCCCGACCGGCTGGTCGCCACCATGCCGGTCGCCGGGAACGAGCAGCCGTTCGGGCTGCTGCACGGCGGTGCGACCTGCGCCCTGGCCGAGAGCATCGGCTCGTGGGCGGCGATCCTGCACGCCGGCCCCGGCGGTGACGTCGTCGGGATCGAGCTGAACGCCAGCTACCTGCGGGGCGCCACGTCCGGCGTCGTCACGGCGGTCTGCACCCCGGTGCGCCGCGGGCGCACCCTGGCCACGTTCCTCATCCAGGTCAGCGACGAGGCCGGGCGGCCCACCGCGAGCGCCCGGCTGACCTGCCTGATCCGGCCGGCCCGCACGCCGCAGCAGCCCTGACCGGCGGGCCGCCGGCCGGCTCGCGACGCGGGTACCGAGGGTGCCCGGACGTGCACAAGGAGTGCTCAGAACGCCTGCCGAGCAGCCTCCAGAGGCGGTAGCACAGCGGCGTGTCGCAGAAGGGTCACAGTGCGTCCCAGCAGGTCGATGTGTGTAACAGGGGTGGGTTACTGTCCCGGCTCAACCAACGGCTGGGAGGTCGAGTGACGCACGCGCCGCACCGCGCGCACGGGCAGGGTGGGATCAGCAGCACACCAGAGGTGGCCGCTGCCCCCCTCGTGAGCGGACGGCCGAGGTCGCGCTCACGGGCCGCATCGCGCCCCCTGGTGCTCACCCTGCTCGTCGCCGCCTTCGGGATGGCCTTCGCCCTGCTCGCACCGGGGATCGCCTCGGCGGTCGGCGAGTCGGTCACCGGCACGCTCCAGACCAGCCGCAGCGGACCCATCCAGGGTGTCGAGGTGAAGGTCGAGACCGCCGACGGCACGGAGATCCAGTCCGTCGACACCGACGAGGACGGCCGGTTCACCGTGCCGGTGCCCGGACCGGGCCAGTACGTGGTCACCCTGGCCGAGGGCGATCTCCCCGCCGGTGTGGACCTGGGCACCAACGGCGACAGCGTCACGGTGACGGTCGGCCCGGGCCGTACCCAGCCGGTGAACTTCGGCCTCGTCGACGGCACCTCGAACGCCGGTGGCGGGTCGATCGAAGCCGTCCAGCTGCTGGTCGACGGCATCCGCTTCGGCCTGCTCATCGCCGTCTGCGCCGTCGGTCTCTCGCTCATCTTCGGCACCACCGGGCTGACCAACTTCGCCCACGGCGAGCTGGTCACGATCGGTGCGGTCATCGCCTGGTACATCAACGTCCGCGGTGGTGTCCCGCTGATCCCGGCCACGATCATCGCGATGATCGCCGGGGCCGGCGTCGGCATCCTCAACGAACGGGGCCTGTGGCGTCCGCTGCGCCGTCGGGGCACCGGCCTGGTCGCCGCGCTCGTCGTCTCCATCGGCCTGTCGCTGGTGCTGCGCTACCTGATCCAGATCATCTACGGCGGGTTCTCCAACCCCTACGCCGACTACCAGAGCCAGCGGGCGGTCGACTACGGGGTCTTCACCATGACCAACCGTTCCCTCGCCTCGATCGCCGTCTCGGTGGTCGTGCTGGTCCTCGTCGCGCTGATGCTGCAGCGCACCAAGATCGGCAAGGCGATGCGGGCCGTCTCGGACAACCGCGACCTGGCCGCCTCGTCCGGCATCGACGTCGACCGCGTGATCCTCGTGGTCTGGATGATGGGCGGGGCGCTGGCCACCCTCGGCGGCGTGCTGCTCGGCCTGTCCGACCAGGTCCAGTGGGACATGGGCTTCCGGCTGCTGCTGCTGATGTTCGCCGGGGTCACCCTGGGCGGCCTCGGGACGGCCTACGGCGCCCTCGTCGGCTCGCTCATCGTCGGTGTGTTCGTGCAGATGTCCACCCTGATCATCCCGAGTGACGTGAAGTACGTCGGAGGCCTGCTCTTGTTGATCGTCATCCTCGTCGTCCGGCCCCAGGGCATCCTGGGGTCCCGGGCTCGGATCGGCTGACCCGATGTCCGACCTCATCGACGCCTTCCAGGTCGCCGGCAAGGCCTTCTTCGGTTTCCAGGCGATCTTCTTCGCGCTGCTGGCCATCGGCATCAACGTGCACTTCGGGTACACCGGGCTGCTCAACTTCGGGCAGATCGCCTTCGCCATGCTCGGCGGCTTCGGCATCGCCATCTCGGTGAGCCAGTGGGGTCTGCCCTTCTGGGTCGGCGTGCTCATCGCGATCGCCTCCGCCGTCGTGCTCGCGCTGCTGCTGGGCCTGCCGACCCTGCGGCTGCGGGCCGACTACCTGGCGATCGTCACGATCGCCGTCGCCGAGGGACTACGCCTGCTGTTCCGGTCGGTGTCGGCCACCCCGGTCACCGGTGGCACCCGCGGCCTCTCGGCCTTCAACAGCTCCTTCATCGCCCTCGCCCCCTGGGACACCCAGGAGCGCTACAACATCCTGGGCACCTCGTGGAGCGGCGGCGAGCTCTGGGTGGCCCTGGTCGGCTGGCTCATCGTCACGGTGTTCACGCTGCTGGTCTGGCAGCTCATGCGCAGCCCGTGGGGCCGGGTGGTCAAGGCCATCCGCGAGGACGAGGACGCCGTCCGGGCACTGGGCAAGAACGTCTACAGCTACAAGATGCAGGCGCTGGTGCTCGGCGGTGTGATCGGCGCCTTCGGCGGCATGGTCTACGCCGTGGGCACCGGGTCGGCGATCCCGGACCAGTACCAGAACGCCAACACGTTCCTGGCCTACGGCGCGCTGATCCTCGGCGGTGCAGCCCGGGTGCTCGGCCCGGTCATCGGTTCCATGATCCTGCTGTTCATCCTGCAGTTCGCCGACACCGGGCTGCGGGCGCTGATCTCCAACGGCGCCATCCCCGACACGTTGCTCTCCTCCACCGACGTGGCGCAGATCCGCTTCGTCCTGGTCGGGATCGGGCTCATGCTGTTGCTGGTGTTCCGTCCCCAGGGCATCTTCGGTGACCGACGAGAGGTGATGCTCGATGCCCGCTGAGCCCACGGCCCACGGCGCCCATGCCGCAGGTCCTGATGAGGTCCCTGCGGCCGCACCGACACGCGAGTCGGCCGCCGGCCGGATCCCGCAGCGCCTGGCCCAGGCGGCCCTCAAGGACCTCCCCTGGGAGGTCGGCGTGGCCAAGCCCGACCCGGCCATCGTCGTCGACAAGGTCACCCGGACCTTCGGTGGCCTGACCGCCGTCTCGGTCGACCACCTCGAGGTGCAGCGTGGTGGCATCACCGGGCTGATCGGCCCCAACGGCGCCGGCAAGACCACGCTGTTCAACCTGCTCACCGGGTTCGACCAGCCCAACACGGGCACCTGGTCCTTCGACGGCCGGGACCTGGGCAAGCTCTCGCCCCACCAGGTCGCTCGGCTGGGCGTCGTGCGCACCTTCCAGCTCACCAAGGCGCTGTCCCGGCTCACCGTGCTGCAGAACATGCTGCTCGGCGCGCAGGGCCAGAAGGGGGAGAGCTTCCTGCGGGCCCTGGTGCCCGGCGGGTGGCGCGCGCAGGAGAAGGAGAACACCGAGCGGGCGATGGACCTGCTCCGGCGGTTCAAGCTCGACGCCAAGAAGGACGACTTCGCCGGGATCCTCTCCGGTGGTCAGCGCAAGCTGCTGGAGATGGCCCGCGCGCTGATGAGCGACCCGAAGGTCGTCATGCTCGACGAGCCGATGGCCGGGGTGAACCCGGCGCTCACCCAGAGCCTGCTGGGGCACGTCAAGGACCTCCGCGAGGAGGGGATGACGGTCATCTTCGTCGAGCACGACATGGACGTCGTCCGCGACATCAGCGACTGGGTCGTCGTCATGGCCGCCGGCAAGATCATCGCCGAGGGCCCGCCGGAGTCGATCAGCCAGAACAAGGCCGTCGTCGACGCCTACCTCGGCGCCCACCACGACGCACCGCTGACGGTCGAGGAGGAGGACCGCGTCCTCGCCGAGGCCGACGCCGCGCTCGGCCGCGAGGACGGGCGGTCCACGGGCCGGCACGGCACCGACGAGATCAGCAGTGACGGGAGCACCCGATGAGCGAGCCGTTGTTCGAGGTCGACGAGACCGGGGAGGACCTCACCCGGGCGGCGACGGCGACCGGCGCCGAGCTCTCCCCCGCAGAGAAGGCCGCCACCCGGGAGGAGCACGTCAAGCTCGCCGAGGGGGCGCTGGTCCGCGCCGACGACCTGGTCGCCGGGTACGTCCCCGGCGTCAACATCCTCCGGGGCTGCGACTTCTACCTGCAGGACGGCGAGCTGGTCGGCATCATCGGCCCCAACGGCGCCGGGAAGTCGACGCTGCTGAAGGCGCTGTTCGGGCTGATCCCGGTGCGGTCGGGCGGGGTCACCCTCCGCGGGGAGTCGATCACGTCGGCACCGGCGCACAAGCTCGTGCAGCTCGGGGTCGGCTACGTGCCGCAGAACAACAACGTGTTCCCCTCGCTCACCATCGAGGAGAACATGCAGATGGGCGTGTACCTCCGGCCGAAGACCTTCAAGGAGCGCTTCGACTACGTCATCGACCTCTTCCCGCTGCTCGGCGAGCGGCGCAAGGGCAAGGCCGGCGCGCTCTCCGGTGGTGAGCGCCAGATGGTGGCGATGGGCCGGGCGCTGATGATGGACCCGTCGGTGCTGCTGCTCGACGAGCCCTCCGCGGGCCTCTCCCCCGCCCTGCAGGACGAGGTGTTCATCCGCTGCCGCCGGATCAACGCCACCGGGGTCTCGATCATCATGGTCGAGCAGAACGCCCGCCGGTGCCTGCAGATCTGCGACCGCGGCTACGTCCTGGACCAGGGGCGCAACGCCTACACCGACACCGGCGAGTCGCTGATGCACGACCCCAAGGTGATCGAGCTGTACCTGGGCACGCTGGCCAAGGCCCAGTAACCAGGACGAGCACCGCCCGGACGGCGCCGTTCCCTTCACGGGGGGCGGCGCCGTCCGTCGTCCGGGGTCAGCCCAGCACCGCCCAGGCGCTGGCCACCACGTTCACGCTGGCCGCCACCACCCGGACGTCGTCGGCGCGCAGCAGCCGCGCGTACGCCGCCCGGTCGAAGCCCGCGCCCAGTGCCCGGTGCTGCGGCACGGCGACCAGCGCGGTCACCCCCAGCACCACCGCGAGGCACCCGGCGCTGACCAGCAGCGCCGGCACCAGCACGCCCGCCGGCCGCTGGACCAGCAGCCAGCCGGTGGTGACCAGCTGGCCGACGAACAACGGCCCCACCACCCGGGCGATCCGGCGCGAGTGGCTGCCCTCGTAGGCGGCGAACGAGCCGGGCGGCACCGCGGCGAACTGCGGGTAGACCAGCGCCCGCACGGTCCACTGGAAGCCCGCGTAGCCGCCCACCAGGAGCAGGTGCGCGACCGCCACCGCGCTCACGCGGGCCGCGCCCGCCCGCCGGCACGCTTCCCCCGCCAGGCGAGGCTCTGCGCGTCCAGCTCCCGCAGCAACGGGTCGCCCTCGGCGGCGATCCGCTCGGCGAGAGCCACCGCGGCGGCCAGCCGGTCGTCGTCCAGCTGGGCGAAGGCCGGTGACCTCCGGCGGTCCAGGACGTCGTACCAGCGGGCCTGGACGGCGTGGTCGAGGACGATCCGGCCGAAGCAGTGGTCGGCGGTGACCACCCACCCCTCGGCGCGGGCCTGGCGGGGCAGCTCGTCGAGCACCAGCTCGCGGTAGCGGGACAGCAGTCGCGCACGGTCGGCCACCCGGGCAGTCTGAGGTGCCCGCGCCGACCCCGCTCCCCGTGCCCGGACAGCACTGCGGCCCGGCACCCTGGTGGGTGCCGGGCCGCAGCCTGGAGCAGGTGTCACACGCTGATCAGCTGATCAGCGCTGGGGGCCGACACCGTTCGTGTTCAGGCCCTGGATGATCCGCGAGGACTCCTCGAACCCGATGACGACGATCGCGTCGGGGCTGAACTCGGTCATCTGCTGCACCTCGGCGTCGTAGTTCGCCGCCTGCGGGTCGTAGATGACGCTCTGGATCGAGTCCTCCGGCAGGCCGTCGGCGACCAGGTTGTTCTTGGTGTTCTCCGCCAGCCCGGTGCCGTAGGGGTCGTTGGTGGCGAGGATGCCGACGGTGTTGTTGCCGTCGGCGCCGATCAGGTCGGCCAGCGCGCGGGCCTGCAGCAGGTCCGGCGGCGCGGTGCGGAAGTACAGGTTCTGGTCGTTGTACGTCGTGAACTGGTCCGACGTGTTGGCGGGCGAGATCTGCATGACGCCGGCCTGGGTGATCGTGTCGATCACGGTCAGGCTCACGCCCGAGGACGCCGCACCGATGATCGCGTTGACGCCGGACTGCAGCAGGCGGTCGACGGTCTGGGTGGCGGTGTCGGTCGACGCGTCGCCCGAGTCACCGGTGACCAGGGTGATCGGTGAGCCGAGCACACCACCAGCGGCGTTGATGTCGTTGATCGCCAGCTGGACGCCGGCGACCTCCGGCGGGCCGAGGAAGGCGAGGTTGCCGGTCTCGGGCAGCAGGGTGCCGATGGTCAGCGGAGTGGCGCTGGCCGGCGGGTTGGCGACCGGGGCGGGGCCGGCGTTGGTGGTGGCGTTGGCCTCGTCGCCGGCGATGACGAACTGCGTCTTCGAGTCATCGATCTTGTTGTCGTCGCCGAACTGCTGCAGACCGAAGCTGGCCTGCGCGGGCTCGCCGGCGTCGGTGAAGCTGAGCGGCCCGGAGAAGCCGTCGTAGTCGACGTCCCCGCCGGCCTGGATGATCGCCAGGCACGCCGCGAAGTCGGAGCACTTCTCGCCGGTCACGGTCAGGGCGTTGACGTACGGGCCGAAGACGGTCGCCTTCGTGTCACCGGCGGACTGCGCCGCCAGCGCGATCAGCATGGTCGCGTCGTACGACTCACCGGCGTAGTTGTAGTCGACGAGCTGGGGGTTGAGCTGGAGCAGGCGGTCCTTGAAGTCACCGGACAGCTCCGTCAGCGGCAGGGTGCCCTTCATCCCCGCCAGGGCGCCGGTCTCGGTGAAGTCCTCGCCGAGGGCGTTGCCCATGTTGCCGTCGGTGCCGTAGACGTTGACCTGCTTCTCGCTGCTCGAGCCGCCGCTGCCGCTGTCGCTGCTGCCGCTGTCACCGCTGTCGTCACTGCCGCCGCAGGCGGTCAGTGCGAGCAGGGCGGCACCGGAGAGGGCGGTCGCGCGGGCGATGGTGCCTGTGCGCATCAAGGAACTCCCAGAGGTGTGTCGATCCGTGTCGATCTCCATCGGTGCTGCTCGGCAGGCTGCATCGCCTGTCGGGCGCCCGATCAGTGCGGAGAACCTAACCGCCGTCCGAGCGCCCTGAGGCACCCTCGAACGCACCGTGATGGGGTTGTGACCTCACCGATGCACGCCCGCCACATGCGCGAACGGCGCGTCACACGGTCGCAACCGACCGTGTGACGCGCCGCGGAGTGGTCGGCGCTGGATCAGGACCCGGTGGGGCCACCCGCCGGAGTCGCCTCGTCGGCCGTCTCGGTGGCCAGGATCGCCTGGGCGAGCGCCTTCATCGAGGTGCGCTCGTTCATCGCCGTCCGCTGGATCCAGCGGAACGCCTCGGCCTCGGTCATGCCGCGGTCGGCCATCAGCCGGCCCTTGGCCTGCTCGACCACCTTGCGGGCCTCGAGGCGCTCCTTGAGGTCGGTGACCTCGGCGTCCAGGGCGTGCATCTCCTGGAACCGGCCCACGGCGACCTCGATCGCCGGGACCAGGTCGTTCTTGGAGAACGGCTTGACCAGGTAGGCCATCGCACCGGCGTCGCGCGCCCGCTCGACCAGCTCCCGCTGGCTGAACGCGGTCAGCACGATGACCGGGGCGATCCGGGCCGAGGCGATCTGCTCCGCCGCGGCGATCCCGTCCAGGACGGGCATCTGCACGTCGACGATCACGAGGTCGGGGCGGAGCTGCTGGGCCTGGTCGACGGCCGCCTGACCGTCACCGACCTCGGCGACGACGACGTACCCCTCCTCCTCCAGCATCTCCTTGAGGTCGAGGCGGATGAGTGCCTCGTCCTCGGCGATGAGGACACGGGTCGGCTGGCTGCTCACGGGGGTGAGCCTAGCGACCGCAGCCAGCGACCGGCTGCCGGATAGGCTGCTGATCACCCGGTTGTGCTGGCCCCCGTACCCCAATCGGCAGAGGGAGCGGATTCAAAACCCGCGCAGTGTGCGTTCGAGTCGCACCGGGGGCACTCTGCAAATTGCGATCCTGACGGACCGCACCGCAGCCAAGAGCCGTTCCCGAGCGCCGTTGAGCCGCTTCGTCGCTCGATCGCGGGACCCTCCGGGCCCCACTCCTCACGACAGGACGACGAGCACCGCCTCCAGGAGCCGTCCCCGACGGCCGTTGAGCCGCTTCGTCGCTCGATCGCGGGACCCTCCGGGCCCCACTCCTCACGACAGGACGACGAGCACCGCCTCCAGGAGCCGTCCCCGACGGCCGTTGAGCCGCTTCGTCGCTCGATCGCGGGACCCTCCGGGCCCCACTCCTCACGACAGGACGACGAGCCCCGCCTCCAGGAGCCGTCCCCCGCCGCCGTTGAGCCGCTTCGTCGTTCGATCGCGGGACCCTCCGGGCCCCACTCCTCACGACAGGGCGGACCCCGGTCACCGGTCCTCCCCCGCCCTGCGGCACGCGGTCCTGGCGGGCCGCCTAAGTTGGCTCCGTGACCGGCCACATGACCCCTGAGCAGTTCCGCCAGCACGGCCACGAGGTCGTGGACTGGATCGCCGACTACTGGGAGCGCATCGGCTCCTTCCCGGTCCGCTCGCAGGTCTCCCCCGGTGACGTCCGCGCCTCGCTGCCGCCGACCGCGCCGGAGCAGGGCGAGCCGTTCTCCGCCGTCCTGGCCGACCTGGACCGGGTCGTGCTGCCCGGCGTCACCCACTGGCAGCACCCCGGGTTCTTCGGCTACTTCCCGGCCAACACCTCCGGGCCCTCGGTGCTCGGCGACCTGGTGTCCGCCGGCCTCGGCGTGCAGGGCATGTCCTGGGTGACCAGCCCGGCCGCCACGGAGCTCGAGCAGCACGTCATGGACTGGTTCGCCGACCTGCTGGGCCTGCCGGAGTCCTTCCGCTCCACCGGCAGCGGCGGCGGCGTCGTGCAGGACTCCAGCTCCGGCGCCAACCTGGTCGCCCTGCTGGCGGCCCTGCACCGGGCCAGCAAGGGCGCGACCCTGCGGCACGGCGTCCGGCCCGAGGACCACACCGTCTACGTCTCCGCCGAGACGCACAGCTCGATGGAGAAGGCGGCCCGGATCGCCGGGCTGGGCACCGACGCCATCCGGATCGTCGAGGTCGGCCCCGACCTGGCGATGAACCCGCGGGCGCTGGCCCAGCGGCTCGAACGGGACGTCGCCCGGGGCTACACCCCGGTCCTGGTCTGCGCCACGGTCGGGACGACGTCGACCACCGCGATCGACCCGCTCGCCGAGCTCGGCCCGATCTGCCAGCAGCACGGGGTGTGGCTGCACGTCGACGCCGCCTACGCCGGGGTCAGCGCCGTCGCCCCGGAGCTGCGCGCGCTGCAGGCCGGTGTCGAGTGGGCCGACAGCTACACCACCGACGCGCACAAGTGGCTGCTCACCGGCTTCGACGCGACGCTGTTCTGGGTCGCCGACCGGGCCGCCCTCACCGGGGCCCTGTCGATCCTCCCGGAGTACCTGCGCAACGCCGCCACCGACACCGGCGCGGTCGTCGACTACCGCGACTGGCAGATCGAGCTGGGCCGCCGGTTCCGCGCCCTCAAGCTGTGGTTCGTCGTCCGCTGGTACGGCGCCGAGGGCCTCCGCGAGCACGTCCGCAGCCACGTCGCCCTGGCCCAGGAGCTGGCCGGCTGGGCGGACGCCGACGAGCGCTTCGACGTCGCCGCCCCGCACCCGTTCTCGCTGGTCTGCCTGCGGCCGCGGTGGGCACCGGGGATCGACGCCGACGTCGCCACCATGACCCTGCTCGACCGGCTCAACGACGGCGGCGAGGTCTTCCTGACCCACACCACCGTCGACGGCGCCGCGGTGCTGCGGGTGGCCATCGGCGCACCGGCGACCACCCGGGAGCACGTCGAGCGGGTCTGGGCGCTGCTGGGCGAGGCGCACGACTGGCTGGCGCGGGACTTCGAGGAGCAGGCCGCCGAGCGCCGGGCGGCCGAGCTCCGCGAGCGGGAGGCCGCCGAGGAGCAGCTCCGCGCCCGCCGGGAGGCCGAGGCCGCGGCAGCGGCCGCCACCGAGGCGCCGGTGGAGCCGGCGGCCGAGGAGCCCGAGCAGCTCGTCGTCCCGCCGGTGGAGGTCCCCGCCGTCGAGACCCCGGCGGCCTGGGACGAGTCGGCCACCCAGGTGGCCGCCCAGACCGACCTGCACGCCGACCCGGCTCCGCAGCCGGCCGACGGCCAGGGCTGACCCGCGGGGGCGGTCAGCCGAGCGAGCGGAGCAGCCCCTCCTGGACGACGGTGGCCACGTGCGTGCCGTCCGCCGCCCAGATCTGCCCGAAGCAGAGCGCACGCCCGCTGGCGGCCGCCGGGCTGTCGGTCTCGTACAGGAACCACTCGTCGGCGCGCACCGGCCGGTGGAACCAGACGGCGTGGTCGAGGCTGGCGCCCACCGTGGACCCGCCCCAGCCGCCGCCGATGCGGGCCAGCCCGGCCGACAACAACGTCAGGTCGCTGACGAAGGTCAGGGCGGCCGCGTGCACCGCCTCGTCGTCGGGCAGCCGCCCGGAGACCCGGAACCAGACCCGGAACGCGGTGTCCGGCGGCAGCCGCGGCTCCGGGTCGTAGGGGTCGGACAGGTAGCGCTGCTCGACGGCGCGGGAGATCGCGTTGGAGGCGTCGGCCCGGCCGGGGTGCGCGGCGGCGACCTCGGCCAGCCCGGGCAGCCCCTCGGGACCGGGGACGTCGGGCATCGGCAGCGAGTGCTCGACCAGCGCCCGCTCCCCTGCCGTGAAGTCCGCCGTCAGCGCGAAGATGGCGACGTCCTCGCCCTTGCGGGTCTGCCGAGCCACCACCCGCCGGGTGCTGAACGTCCGCCCCTCGCGGATGCGGTCGACCTCGTAGCGGATCTCCTCGTGCGGGTCGCCCGGCCGCAGGAAGTACGAGTGCAGCGAGTGCACCGGGCGGCCTGCGGCCACGGTCGCCTGCGCCGCCGTCAGCGCCTGGGCGGCGACCTGCCCGCCGAAGATCCGCTGCAGCGGCGACGACGGCGTGGTGCCGACGTAGAGGTCGGGGCCGCGCTCCTCGAGGTCGAGGACCTCCATCAGCTCCGCGGCCGGCGAGGCGGCCGCGGACGCCCCCGACCCCGAGGACGAGCTCACGCCTCCGTACCCACCTCGTGCACCCGGACGAGGTTGGTCGACCCGGCGGTGTTCGGCGGGCTGCCGGCCACCACCACGACCTTGTCGCCCTCCCGCAGCCGGCCGATGGACATCAGCGAGAAGTCGACCTGACCGACCATGTCGTCGGTGTGGGTGACCTCGGGCACCAGGAAGGTCTCCACGCCCCAGGACAGCGCCAGCCGGCTGCGGACCGCGGGGTCGGTGGTGAAGGCGAGGATCGGCAGCCGGGTGTGCAGCGCGGCGAGCAGCTGCGCGGTCTTGCCGGTCAAGGTGAAGGCGGCCAGCGCGGAGACGTCCAGCGCCTCACCGATGTCCTTGGCGGCCCGGACGATCGCGCCGGACCGGTTGTTGCGCGGCCGGCTGAGCTCGGGCACCCGGACCTCGTCGGTCTCGACGGCGTCGATGATCCGCTCCATCGTCTTCACCGCGACGATCGGGTACTTGCCGACCGAGGTCTCCCCGGACAGCATCACCGCGTCCGCACCGTCGAGCACGGCGTTGGCCACGTCGGAGGCCTCGGCGCGGGTCGGCCGGGAGTTCTCGATCATGGACTCCAGCATCTGGGTGGCCACGATGACCGGCTTGTTGCGCTCGCGGGCGGCCTGGACGGCGCGCTTCTGCACCAGCGGGACCTGCTCCAGCGGCAGCTCCACGCCCAGGTCGCCGCGGGCGACCATGATGCCGTCGAACGCCTTGACGATCGCGTCGAGGTTCTCGACCGCCTCGGGCTTCTCCAGCTTCGCGATCACCGGCACCTCGACGTCCTCCTGGCGCATGATCTCGCGCACCAGCTCGACGTCGCGGGCGTGCCGCACGAACGACAGCGCGACGAAGTCGACCCCGAGGGAGAGGGCGAAGCGCAGGTCCTCGGCGTCCTTCTCCGACATCGCCGGGACGCTCACCGCGACGCCGGGCAGCGACAGGCCCTTGTTGTTCGAGACCGGACCGCCCTCGAGCACCAGGCAGAAGACGTCCGGGCCGGTGACGTCGACGACGGTCAGCGCCAGCTTGCCGTCGTCGACCAGCAGCCGGTCACCGACGCGCGCGTCGTTGGCGAGGTCCTTGTAGGTGGTGGAGACCCGGTCGGCGGTGCCGGGGACGTCCTCGACGGTGATGCAGACCCGGCTGCCGGTCTCCCAGACGACCGGGCCGTCGGCGAACGTGCCGAGGCGGATCTTGGGGCCCTGCAGGTCGGCGAGCACGGCCACGGCCCGGCCGACGGTGTCCGACGCGGCCCGCACGTTCCGGTAGGCCGTCTCGTGGTCGGCGTGCTTGCCGTGGCTGAAGTTGAGGCGGGCGACGTCCATGCCGGCCTCGACGAGGGCGGTGATCTGCTCCAGGGACCCCGTGGCCGGACCCAGTGTGCAGACGATCTTCGCGCGACGAGACATGGGCCAAAACTAGCCGCCCCTCGGGTGGCTGCAGCGGACCGGGTCCGCTGTGTCCCCCCGAGGGGCGGCAGTCGTCCAGGACGTATCTGTCCTGGTGATCAGCGTGTGGCTACCGCAGCGGGACGGCGTCCGGGGTGACCGGGCGGGGCAGCATCGAGTTGCCGGTCAGCCAGTCGTCGACCGCCCCGGCCGCGGCGCGGCCCTCGGCGATCGCCCAGACGATGAGCGACTGACCGCGGCCCATGTCCCCGGCCACGAACACGCCGGGGACGGTGGACATGTACTCGGCGTCCCGGGCGACCCGGCCGCGCTCGTCGACCACGCAGCCGAGCTCCTCGACCAGGCCGGCGGTCTGCGGACCGGTGTAGCCCAGCGCCAGCAGCACCAGGTCCGCGGGCAGCTCGCGGGTGCTGTCCGGCTTGGGCTGCCGCTTCCCGTCGACGACCTCGATCTCCACGACCTCGATCGCCCGCACCCGGCCCTCGTCGTCGCCGAGGAACGCCTCGGTGTTGACCGCGAACAGCCGCTCGCCGCCCTCCTCGTGGGCCGGCGAGACCCGCAGGATCATCTCGTAGGTGGGCCACGGGTTGTCCTGCGGGCGGGTGCCGGTGGGTGCCGGCTTGTAGTCCAGCTGGGCCACCGACGCCGCGCCCTGCCGGTGGGCGGTGCCCAGGCAGTCCGCGCCGGTGTCGCCGCCGCCGATGATCACCACGTGCTTGCCCTCGGCCGACAGCGGCGGGTCGTCCAGCTCGCCGATGGCCTCCCGGTTGCCGAACGGCAGGTACTCCATCGCGAAGTGGACGCCGTCGAGGTCCCGGCCCGGCAGCGGCAGGTCACGGGCGACCGGCGTGCCGATCGCCAGCACCACGGCGTCGTGCTCGGCGCGCAGCGCCTCGGTCGTCAGCGCGCCCTCGCCGGTGCCGCCGACGTCGGCGTCGGTGACGAAGCGGGTGCCCTCGGCGCGCATCTGGTCCAGCCGCCGGTCCAGGTGGCGCTTCTCCATCTTGAACTCGGGGATGCCGTAGCGGAGCAGGCCGCCGATCCGGTCGTCCCGCTCGTAGACGGTCACCTCGTGCCCGGCGCGGGTGAGCTGCTGGGCCGCGGCCAGCCCGGCCGGGCCGGAGCCGACGACGGCGACCTTCCGCCCGGTGAGCTCCGCCGGCGGCTGCGGGGTCACCCAGCCGTTCACGAACGCCTGGTCGATGATCTCCCACTCGATCTGCTTGATCGTGACCGGCGCGTTCTCCAGGTTGAGCACGCAGGCGGACTCGCACGGCGCCGGGCACAGCTTCCCGGTGAACTCCGGGAAGTTGTTGGTCGCGTGCAGCCGCTCGATCGCCTCCTGCCAGTCGTCCCGGCGGGCGAGGTCGTTCCACTCCGGGATGAGGTTGCCCAGCGGGCAGCCGTGGTGGCAGAACGGGATGCCGCAGTCCATGCAGCGTGCCGCCTGCTCGCGGACGGCCTGCACCGGGAAGACGGCGTCCTCACCCGTCTCGCGGGTCAGGTACACCTCCTTCCAGTCCAGCAGGCGCAGTTCCACCGGCCGCCGCGGGGGCATCTGCCGGTCGAACTTCAGGAACCCGGTGCTGTCAACCACGTGCCGCCTCCATGACAGCTCGGTCCACGTCGTACCCCGCGGCCTCGGCGGCCCGCCGGGCCTCCGTCGCCCGCCGGTAGTCCCGCGGCATGATCACGCTGAACCGCCCCGACCAGCGGCCCCAGTCGGCCAGCAGGCTGGTCGCCACGGCCGAGTCGGTGGCCTCCCGGTAGCGCTCCAGGACGTCCCGGAGCCACTGGGAGCTCTCACCGTCGAGCTCCTCGATGTCGACCATCTCGCCGTTGACCCGGTGCCGGGCCAGGTCGAGCACGTAGCCGACCCCGCCGGACATGCCCGCGGCGATGTTGCGACCGGTGGCGCCCAGGATGACCGCCGTCCCGCCGGTCATGTACTCCAGCGCGTGGTCGCCCACGCCCTCGACGACGGCCAGCGCACCGGAGTTGCGCACGCAGAAGCGCTCGCCGACCCGGCCGCGCAGGAAGAGCTCGCCGCTGGTCGCGCCGTAGCCGATGACGTTGCCGGCGATGACGTTGTCCTCGGCGGCGAACGTGGCCTCGGCCGCCGGCCGGACGACGACGCGCCCGCCGGACAGGCCCTTGCCCACGTAGTCGTTGGCGTCCCCGACCAGGGTCATGCTGATCCCGCGGGGCAGGAAGGCGCCGAAGGACTGCCCGGCCGACCCGGTGAAGGTCAGCTCGATCGTGCCGTCGGGCAGCCCCTCGCCGCCGAAGCGGCGGGTCACCATCGAGCCCAGCATCGTGCCGACGGTGCGGTTGACGTTGCGCACCGGCAGCTCCAGGCGCACCGGCCGCGCGTCGAGCAGCGCGCCCTCGCAGAGCTGGATCAGCGTCTGGTCCAGCGCCACGTCCAGGCCGTGGTCCTGGTCCTGGACCCGCCGTCGCGGGGTGCCCTCGGGCAGCTCCGGCACGGCGAGCACCGGGGTCAGGTCGAGCCCGGCGGCCTTCCAGTGGTCGACCGCGGGCTGGACGTCGAGGACCTCGGCGCGCCCGACTGCCTCGTCGATCGACCGGAAGCCGAGCTGCGCCAGGATCTCGCGCACCTGCTGGGCGATGAACTCGAAGAAGGTGACGACGAACTCCGGCTTGCCGGTGAACCGCTTGCGCAGCTCCGGGTTCTGCGTCGCGACGCCGACCGGGCAGGTGTCCAGGTGGCAGACGCGCATCATCACGCAGCCCTCGACGACCAGCGGCGCGGTGGCGAAGCCGAACTCCTCGGCACCCAGCAGCGCGGCCACGACGACGTCCCGGCCGGTCTTCATCTGCCCGTCGACCTGGACGACGATCCGGTCGCGCAGCCCGTTGGCCAGCAGCGTCTGCTGGGTCTCGGCCAGGCCGATCTCCCACGGCGTGCCGGCGTGCTTGAGCGAGGTCAGCGGCGCCGCGCCGGTGCCGCCGTCGAAGCCGGACACCAGGACGACGTCGGCCTTGGCCTTGCTCACCCCGGCCGCGACCGTGCCGATGCCGGACTCCGACACCAGCTTGACGTGCACCCGCGCCTGGTCGTTGGCGTTCTTCAGGTCGTGGATGAGCTGCTTGAGGTCCTCGATCGAGTAGATGTCGTGGTGCGGCGGCGGGCTGATCAGGCCGACGCCCGGCGTGGAGTGCCGGGTGCGGGCCACCCACGGGTAGACCTTGCTGCCCGGCAGCTGACCGCCCTCACCGGGCTTGGCGCCCTGGGCCATCTTGATCTGGATGTCGTCGGCGTTGACCAGGTACTCGCTGGTGACGCCGAACCGGCCGCTGGCCACCTGCTTGATCGACGACCGGCGCAGGTCGCCGTTCGGGTCGGGGCTGAACCGGTCGGGGTCCTCGCCGCCCTCGCCGGTGTTGGACCGCCCACCGAGCCGGTTCATCGCGATCGCCAGGGTCTCGTGCGCCTCGGCGGAGATGGAGCCGTAGCTCATCGCGCCGGTCTGGAAGCGCTTGACGATCTCGCTGGCCGGCTCGACCTCCTCGATCGGCACCGGCGGCCGGTCGGGCGTGAGGCCGAACAGCCCGCGCAGGGTCGCCGCCTCGGCGGACAGCCCGTCGACGGTGTCGGTGTAGCGCTGGAAGACGTCGTACTGCCGGGACCGGGTGGCGTGCTGGAGCAGGAACACCGTCTCGGGGTTGAACAGGTGCACCTCGCCCTCGCGGCGCCACTGGTACTCCCCGCCGGTCTCCAGCCGGCGGTGCGCCGTCTCGGTGGCGTTGGCCGGGTAGGCCCGGCGGTGGCGCATGGCCACCTCCTCGGCGAGCACGTCGAGGCCGACGCCGTCGAGGGTGGCCGAGGTGCCGGTGAAGTACTCGTCGACGACGGCCTTGCTCAGCCCGACGGTCTCGAAGATCTGCGCCATCGTGTACGAGCCGACGGTGCTGATGCCCATCTTGCTCATCACCTTCAGCACGCCCTTGCCCATGGCCTTGACCACGTTGCGGACGGCCTGGGCGGGCTGGACGCCGGTGAGCGTGCCGGTGCGGATCAGGTCCTCGACGCTCTCGAAGGCCAGGTAGGGGTTGACCGCGGCCGCCCCGTAGCCGAGCAGCAGCGCGACGTGGTGCACCTCGCGGCAGTCGCCGGACTCCACGACCAGGCCGACCTGCATCCGGGTGCGCTCGCGCACCAGGTGGTGGTGGACGGCGGCGGTCATCAGCAGCGACGGGATCGGTGCGCGCTTCTCGTCGCAGTCCCGGTCGGAGAGCACGATGACCCGCGCGCCGGCCGCGATCGCCTTGCTCACCTTGGTGCGCAGGTCGGTGATCGCCTGGGCCAGCGCCGGCCCCCCGCCGGTGACGTCGAAGTGACCGGTGACCCGGACGGCGGCGAAGCCGGGCAGGTCGCCGTCGTCGTCGATGTGCAGGATCTTGGCCAGCTCGTCGTTGTCGATGACCGGGTAGGGCAGGAACACCTGCCGGCAGGACGCCGGGGTGGCCTCGAGCAGGTTCTGCTCGGGCCCGAAGGTGCGGCCCAGGCTGGTCACCAGCTCCTCGCGGATGGCGTCCAGCGGCGGGTTGGTCACCTGGGCGAACAGCTGGCTGAAGTAGTCGTAGAGCTGCCGCGAGCGGTCCGACAGCGAGGCGATCGGGGTGTCGGTGCCCATCGAGCCGATCGGCTCGGTGCCGCTGGCCGCCATCGGCTGCACCAGGACGCGCAGCTCCTCCTCGGTGTAGCCGAAGAGCTGCTGACGCCGGACGACGGACTCGTGGCTGGGCCGCGAGCGCCGCCGCTCGGGCAGCGAGGGCAGGTGCACCAGGCCGGCGTGCAGCCAGTCGTCGTAGGGCTGGGCGGCGGCGAGAGCCCCCTTGACCTCCTCGTCCTCGACGATCCGGCCGGCCTCGGTGTCGACCAGGAACATCCGGCCCGGCTGCAGCCGGCCCTTGGCGACGACGTCGCCGGCCGGGATGTCCAGCACGCCGGCCTCGCTGGCCAGCACGACCAGGTCGTCCTTGGTCTTCCACCAGCGGCCGGGGCGCAGGCCGTTGCGGTCGAGCACCGCGCCGATCAGGCTGCCGTCGGTGAACGCCACGCAGGCCGGTCCGTCCCAGGCCTCGATGATCGAGGAGTGGAACCGGTAGAAGGCCCGGCGGGCCGGGTCCATCTCGTCGTGGTTCTCCCAGGCCTCCGGGATCATCATCAGCACGGCGTGCGGCAGCGAGCGGCCGGACAGGTGCAGCAGCTCGAGCACCTCGTCGAAGGTGGCCGAGTCGCTGAAGTCGCTGGCGGTGACCGGGAAGATCCGCTCCAGCCCGAGCTCGCTCGCCGGGCCGGCCGGGCCGTCGAACAGCGCCGTCTCCAGCTTCGCCTCGCGGGCGCGCATCCGGTTCCGGTTGCCCTTGATGGTGTTGATCTCGCCGTTGTGCGCGATGAACCGGAACGGGTGGGCCAGCGGCCAGCTCGGGAAGGTGTTGGTCGAGAACCGGCTGTGGACCAGTGCGATCGCCGACTCGTAGCGCTCGTCGCGCAGGTCGGGGAAGAACGCGGGCAGCTGGTCGGTGGTCAGCATGCCCTTGTAGGTGATCGTGCGGGAGGACAGCGAGGCGATGTAGCAGCTGGTGCCGGCGTCCCGCGCGGCGCGCTCCACCCGCTTGCGCAGCACGAACGAGCGGCGCTCCAGCCGGGTGACCCCGTGCGGGGCGACCGTGCCGCCGAAGGCCGAGTCGGCGCGGGCGCCGGTGGTCTCGGCGACGAACAGCTGGGCGAAGTGCGGCATCACCCGGCGGGCGGTCGGGCCGAGGTCGGCGCCGTCGGGGTCGACCGGCAGCTCGCGCCAGCCGAGGACGGCCAGCCCCTCCTCGGCGGCGAGGCCGGCGACCGCGTCGACCACCTGCGCCCGCTCGGCCTCGTCGGCCGGCAGGAAGGCGATGCCGACGGCGTACTCCCCCACCGGCGGCAGGTCGAAGTCGACGACGGCGCGCAGCAGGGCGTCGGGGACCTGGGTCAGGATCCCCGCGCCGTCCCCGGAGTTGGGCTCGGAGCCGGCCGCGCCGCGGTGGTCGAGGTTGTGCAGGGCGGTGAGCCCGGCCGTGACGATCGACCGCGAGCGGCGGCCGCGGGCGTCGGCGACGAAGGCCACACCGCAGGCGTCGTGCTCCCGGGCCGGGTCGTACAGGCCGGCGGCAGCAGGGAGTGCGGAGAACGGCACAGCGGTGCCCGGTGCCGTGGAGAACGGTCGGGCCCCATCGCTGGCGGGCGCGGAGGGGGCGGCGAGGTCGGTCATGTCACTCCCGTCGTCGGCTGGCCGCGGCGGTCCTCCACCGGTGCCCGCGAACGGAGCCGGGAGGGAGGCGCTGGTGCGGGGGGTCGCGCGACCCCGCCGGGTGGTCAGTGCTGTGGGGGCGGTGCTCGGGCTGGGGGCGGTCTCGGGACCGGGACGGTCCGACGGGTGGGACATCGGCCAGCGGGACCCGGTTGCTCCGGAGCCGGCCCAGGGACCGCGCACCCGCGGGGACGGGTGGCCGCGGGGTGGTCGTGCGCGGGGCAGCACTGGCCCGGTCCGACGTCGCCGGCCGGCCCAGGATCGCTGGTCGGCCGCTGCGAGCGTACACAGACACAGCAGGTACGCGACATGTCGACCAGGTGTCGTACATGTCTCCTCCCGGCACGCCGCCGAGGGCTCGCCGAGGGTCAGCCCCGGGGCGGGTCGGCGCCCTCGTCGGGCGGCGTCCGCCGGCCCCCGCGCCGTCGGCCGGCGTCTCCACCGGGTGCCCGGTGGCCGGCTCGCCGGACTGCCCGGTGGACGGGTCGGCGGCGGGCGCCGCGGCCTGCGTGCGGGCACCGGCCCGGTCCGCGCCGCGGGTGATGACCTCGCGGGGGCGCCCGCGCTGGGCGACCAGGTAGGCCACGGCCAGCAGGCCCACGACCAGGGAGGTGAAGACGTTGAGCCGGACGCCGAAGAAGTGCTCGGCGGTGTCGATCCGCAGCGACTCGATCCACAGCCGGCCCAGGCAGTAGGCGGCGACGTAGAGCGCGAACGCCCGGCCGTGCGAGAGCTTGAAGCGGCGGTCGGCCCAGATGACCAGCAGCGCGACCCCGACGTCCCACAGCAGCTCGTACAGGAAGGTCGGGTGGAAGGTGCCCAGCACCTCGGCCCGGCCGTCGGCACCGATGAGGGCCCGGCCGGCCGAGGAGTCCCACCGGTGGATGGTCAGCGCCCACGGGAGGTCGGTGGCCCGGCCGTACAGCTCGTTGTTGAACCAGTTGCCCAGCCGGCCGACGGCCTGGGCGAGCACGATCCCCGGGGCGAGCGCGTCGGCGAAGGCCGGCAGCGGGATCCGCCGGCGCCGGCAGCCGATCCACGCGCCGACGCCGCCCAGCGCGATCGCGCCCCAGATGCCCAGGCCGCCCTCCCAGATGGCCAGCGCCCGGATCGGGTCCCCGCCTTCACCGAAGTAGGGCTCCGGGGTGGTGACCACGTGGTAGAGCCGGCCGCCGATGATGCCGAAGGGCACCATCCACACCGCGATGTCCAGCACGTCACCGGGCGCACCGCCGCGGGCGACCCAGCGGCGGTCACCCAGCCAGCAGGCCAGCACGATGCCGGCGATGATGCACAGCGCGTAGCCGCGCAGCGGGAAGGGCCCGAGCTCCCAGACCCCCTGGGTGGGGCTCGGGATCGCGGCGAGCACGGTCATGCGCGCACCTTCGCACGCCGGACGCCCGCGGCGAGCTCCTGCGACAGGACACGCACGCCGTCGGCGCCCTCGCCGGCCAGCAGGGCCCGGACGTAGGCGGAGCCGACGATGACGCCGTCGGCGAAGGCCGCGACCTCCGCGGCCTGGTCCCCGCTGGAGACGCCGAGGCCCACGCAGACCGCGGTGCCGGTGACCGAGCGGGTGCGGGCGACCAGCCGCTCGGCGGCGTCGCCGACGGTGGCCCGGGTGCCGGTGACCCCCATGGTGGAGGCGGCGTAGACGAAGCCGCGCGAGGCCTCGGCGGTGGCGGCCAGCCGGGTGTCGGTCGAGCTCGGCGCGACCAGGAACACCCGGTCCAGGCCGGTGCGCTCGGTCGCGGCCAGCCAGGCCGAGGCCTCGTCGGGGATGAGGTCGGGGGTGATCGCCCCCGCTCCCCCGGCGGCGGCCAGGTCGTCGGCGAACCGGTCGACGCCGTAGCGCTCGATCGGGTTCCAGTAGCTCATCACCACCGGCACCGCGCCGGCCTCGGCCACCGCGGTCACGGCCCGCAGCACGTCGCGCATGCCCACCCCGGCCCGGACGGCGACGTCCACCGCCTCCTGGATCACCGGGCCGTCCATGCCGGGGTCGGAGTACGGGACGCCGACCTCGACGACGTCCGCCCCGCCCTCGACGGCGGCCACCATGGCGGCGATGGAGGTGTCGACGTCGGGGTAGCCGACCGGCAGGTAGGCGATCAGCGCCGCCCGCCCCTCGGCCTTGGCCGCCCCGATCGCATCAGCCAGCAGACTGCCTCGACTCCGGCTCCGCTCCGCTCCTCGCTCGCTGGCGCTCGCTGCGATGCTCACTCCGCCGTCGTCCTCGGGCGCGCTCACGCCTGCTCCCCCGCATCCTGACCGGCGACGGCCTCGTCGTTGCTGACCGCGCCCTCGGTGGGCTGCTGGTCGTCGTCCAGCCCGGGGCCGGGCTCGGCGCCCCGGCCGGCCTCGACGGCCCGCTCGTCCTCGTCGGTCGGGGCGGTGTGCTCCCCGAGGCCGAACCAGGCGCTCGCCGTCTCGACGTCCTTGTCCCCGCGGCCGGAGAGGTTGACCAGCAGCAGCGCGTCCGGACCCAGCTCCCGGCCGACCACCATCGCGCCGGCGAGGGCGTGCGCGGACTCGATCGCCGGGATGATGCCCTCGGTGCGGCAGAGCAGCGCGAACGCCTCCATCGCCTCGGCGTCGGTGACCGGGCGGTACTCCGCGCGTCCGATGTCGTGCAGGAAGGCGTGCTCGGGGCCGACCCCCGGGTAGTCCAGGCCCGCCGAGATCGAGTGCGACTCGATCGTCTGCCCGTTGTCGTCCTGCAGCAGGTAGGAGCGGGCGCCGTGCAGCACCCCGGGGTCGCCGCCGGTGATCGTGGCGGCGTGCCGGCCGGTGTCCACGCCGTCCCCGCCGGCCTCCAGGCCGACCAGCCGGACGCCGTCGTCGGGCACGAACGCGGTGAAGATGCCGATCGCGTTCGACCCGCCGCCGACGCAGGCCAGGACGACGTCGGGCAGCCGGCCCTCCCGCTCGAGGACCTGCTCGCGGGCCTCGTCGCCGATCACCCGCTGGAAGTCGCGGACCATCGCCGGGAACGGGTGCGGGCCGGCGACGGTGCCGAAGACGTAGTTCGTGGTCTCCACGTTGGTCACCCAGTCGCGGAACGCCTCGTTGATCGCGTCCTTGAGGGTGCGCGACCCGGTGGTGACCGGGATGACCTCGGCGCCCAGCAGCCGCATCCGGGCGACGTTGAGCGCCTGCCGCCGGGTGTCCTCCTCGCCCATGTACACGGTGCAGGACAGCCCCATCAGCGCGGCGGCGGTCGCGGTTGCCACCCCGTGCTGCCCGGCACCGGTCTCGGCGATCACCCGGGTCTTGCCGATGCGCTTGGTGAGCAGCGCCTGGCCCAGCACGTTGTTGATCTTGTGCGAGCCGGTGTGGTTGAGGTCCTCGCGCTTGAGCAGCACCCGGGCGCCGCCGCAGTGCTCGGCGAACCGGGCGACCTCGGTGACCGGGCTGGGCCGGCCGGTGTAGTCGCGCTGCAGCCGGGCGAACTCGGCGATGAAGGCGGGGTCGACCCGCATGGCCTCGTAGGCCTCGGTGAGCTCGTCGAGGGCGGCGACCAGCGCCTCGGGGACGAACCGGCCGCCGTAGACGCCGAAGTGCCCGGTCGCGTCCGGCCACTCCGGGCGCGCCGTGGCGTCGGGGACGTCAGGGGCCGGGGCGTGCGCGGAGAGGGTCATGCCCCCAGCGTAGGGACCTCGCCGCCCTCTCTCGGAGAAGGGCCCCTGCGGGGAAGTCGGTCAGCGGGCGGCGCGCGGGGTGGCGGGGTGCGAGCCGGCCGTGACCAGGTCGGCCACCGCCTGCCGCGGGTCGCCGGCGGTGACCAGGCCCTCGCCGACCAGGACGGCGTCCGCCCCGGCCCCGGCGTAGCTGATCAGGTCGTGCGGGCCGCGGACGCCGGACTCGGCGACCTTGACCACGCCGCTGGGCAGCCCGGGGGCGATCCGCTCGAACGTGCTGCGGTCGACGGTCAACGTGGTGAGGTCGCGGGCGTTGACCCCGATCACCGAGGCCCCGGCCGACAGCGCCCGGTCGGCCTCGGCCTCGTCGTGCACCTCGACCAGCGCGGTCATCCCGAGGGACTCGACCCGCTCCAGCAGCCCGGTCAGCGTGTTCTGGTCCAGCGCGGCCACGATCAGCAGCACCACGTCGGCGCCGTGCGCCCGCGCCTCGTGCACCTGGTAGCTGCTGACCACGAAGTCCTTGCAGAGCACCGGTACGTCGACCGCGGCGCGGACGGCGGCCAGGTCGGCGTGCGAGCCGCCAAACCGGCGCCCCTCGGTGAGCACGCTGATCACCCGGGCGCCGCCGGCGGAGTACTGCGCGGCGAGTGCGGCGGGGTCGGAGATCTCGGCGAGCGAGCCTTTGCTCGGGCTGCGCCGCTTCACCTCGGCGATGACCCCCACACCGGGCGCGCGCAGCGCCGCGAGGGCGTCCAGCGCGGGGCGGGCGTCGCGCGCGGCGGCCTGCACGTCGGCCAGCGGGACGGCGGCCTGCCGGGCGGCGACGTCGTCACGGACGCCGTCCAGGATGTCGTCGAGGACGCTCATGAGCCCTCCTCGAACCGCTCAGCATGTGTCATGACCGCGTCCCCTCACCAGTCGGATCGGTGAGATCACTCTAGAGACGTGCCGGGGGCCTCCGGATCGGGGGCCGGGGAGCCCCCCGACCGGCCCTGCTGTACAACCCCCGCAGCAACCTGCTGGGTCCTTTCTCACAGGGTCGGGTCGTCGCCGCGGTCCAGGGCCTTCCACGCCGCCTGGTGCCGGTCCTCCGGCGACTCCGGCCGGCGCGGCCGGGCCGGCGCCGGCGCGGCCGCGCCCGGGGTCGGCGCACCGGCGCGCTCGTACCGGCGGGCCATCCCCGGCCAGGAGCGCCCGCGCAGCACGACCAGCAGCCCGGCGAGGACGGCGAGCACCCCGGCGACGAGGGCGAGCGCGGCCCAGCCGACGACCGGGTCGCTGGTCACCTGCGCGCGGCCCAGCCCGACCGCGGAGCTGACGTCGCCGGCGTCCAGGTCCAGCCCGCCGGTGACGCCGCGCAGGCCCGACCACGCCAGGACCCCGCCGGCGACCGCGACGACCAGCCCGACGACGAGCCGGCCGGCCCCGCGGACGGCGATCACGGCGACCGCGGCGGCGAGCAGCAGCAGCCCGCAGGCTCCGACCAGCGGGGCGGCCTGGCCGCCGGTGAGCACCTCCGACGTCGGGGGCAGCGGCGCCTCGCGGGTGACCGTCACGTCGGCCCACGGCTGCGAGGACGACGACAGCGCCAGCGCCCCGGCGAGCGCGCTCAGCAGCACCGCGACGGTGAGCTCCCGCCGGGCACGCGGCTGGGCATCGCTCACCGGAGCTCCCGCAGCCCCTCCGCCGTCGCGATCGCGGTCAGCACCGCCCGGGCCTTGTGCCGGGTCTCGGCCTCCTCGGTCGCGGCGTCGCTGTCGGCGACGACCCCGGCGCCGGCCTGCACGTACGCGCGGCCGTCGTGCAGCACCGCGGTGCGGATGGCGATCGCCATGTCCATGTCGCCGCTGGCGTCGACGTAGCCGACGGTGCCGGCGTACAGCGCGCGACGGGTCGGCTCGAGGGACTCGATGACCTCCATCGCCCGCGGCTTGGGGGCCCCGGAGACGGTGCCGGCCGGGAAGGTGGCGTCGAAGACGTCGAGCGCGTCGCGGCCGGCCTCGAGCTGGCCGCCGACGGTGGAGACCAGGTGCATGACGTGGCTGTACCGCTCGACCCGCATGAAGTCGGCGACCTCCACGGTGCCCGGCACGCTGACCCGGCCCAGGTCGTTGCGGGCCAGGTCGACCAGCATCACGTGCTCGGCCCGCTCCTTGGGGTCGGCGAGCAGCTCCTCGGTGAGCCGGACGTCGTCCTCGGGGGTCGCACCGCGGGGACGGGTGCCGGCCGGCGGGTGCACGACGGCCCGGTCACCGGTGACCGTCACCAGCGCCTCCGGGGAGGAGCCGACGACGTCGAACGGCGACTCCCGGCCGGCGAAGCGCAGCAGGTACATGTACGGCGAGGGGTTGGTGGCGCGGAGCACCCGGTAGAGGTCGAGCGCCTCGACCGCGGTCTCCAGCTCGAAGCGCTGGCTGAGCACGGTCTGGAAGACGTCGCCGGCGCGGACGTGCTCGCGCACCCGCTCGACGCCGTCCTCGAACACCCCGGGCGCCATGTTGCTGGTGACCGGCGGGACCTCGGCGGCCGACACGGTGGCCACGCCGGGCGGCACGGCCTTGGTCAGGTCGGCGGCCATCGCGTCCAGCCGGGTGACCGCGTCGTCGTACCCGCCGGCTCCCCGGCCCACCACGTTGGCGATGAGCAGCACGGTGCCGTCGGTGTGGTCGAGCACGGCCAGGTCGGTGACGAGCATCAGCGCCAGCTCGGGCATGCCGAGGTCGTCGGTCGCGGTCTGCGGCAGCCGCTCGAGCCGGCGCACGACGTCGTAGCCGAGGTAGCCGACCAGCCCACCGGTCAGCGGGGGCAGCCCGGCGGTGCGCGGTGAGCGCAGCCGGCGGGCCAGCGTGCGGACGGCGGCCAGCGGGTCCTCGGGGAGGTCGTCGGTGAGCCCGGGCAGGGCGTCGCCGAGCCACACCGCCGTCCCGTCGCGCTCGGTGAGCACCCCGGCGCTGCGCACGCCGACGAAGCTGTACCGCGACCACTGCTTGCCCTGCTCGGCCGACTCCAGCAGCACCGTGCCCGGCCGGTTGCCGGCCAGCTTGCGGTAGATGCCGACCGCGGTCTCGCTGTCGGCCAGCAGCCGGCGGGTGACCGGGACGACGGTCGCGTCCAGGGCGGCGAACTGCTCGCGGGTGGGCGTGGTGGCGCCCAGCTCGAGGCTCACGCCGGCGCCCCGGCGACGGCGGGCAGCGGGCGGTGGAAGCAGCTGCGCTCGCCGGTGTGGCAGGCCGGGCCCTCCTGGTCGACCCGGAGCAGCAGGGCGTCGCCGTCGCAGTCCAGCCGGACGTCGCGCACCCACTGCCGGTGCCCGGAGGTCTCCCCCTTGACCCAGTACTCCTCCCGGCTGCGGGACCAGTACGTGGCCCGGCCGGTGGTCAGCGTGCGGCGCAGCGCCTCGTCGTCCATCCAGGCGACCATGAGCACCTCGCCGGTGTCGTGCTGCTGGACGACGGCGGCGACCAGCCCGGCCGGGTCACGGCGCAGCAGCGCGGCGACCGCCGGGTCCAGCTCGGTGTCGGGGGCGGGGGCGGACATGCCCCGATCGTCCCACCCCGCCGGTCCGCCCCGGTCAGCCGCCCGCGTCCGCCGGTGCCGCCCGCCGCGCCGTCCACGCGCGGGCGTCGGGCAGGAACAGCAGCCCGCCGGCCACCAGGGCCAGGGCGCCGTAGAGCAGCGGCAGCACGACGACGCTGCCGCTGACCGTCGACGGCGCGATGTCGGTCAGCACGACGACCCAGTAGACGCTCATCGCCAGCTGGACGGCGGCGGCGCCGAGCTGCCACCGCCGGTCCCCGCCGAGCGTCCGCACGCCGCCGACGACGAGCAGCGCGGCGAGCGCGAGCTGCACCACCGCCACCCAGGTGCCGACCCCGGAGTCCGGGCCGCGGGACAGGCTGAGCAACGCGCTGAACGCCATCGCGTAGACAGTGCCCAGCAGCACCAGCAGCGTGGACGCGAAGGCGAGCACGGCGGCGCCGATGACCGGCCCCGGGCGCTGCGGCGCGGAAGGCGCCCAGCCCCAGCCCGGCGGCGGGTACCCGGGCGGTGCGTACGGCGGCGGCCCCCACGACGGCGCACCCCAGGACGGCGCACCCCAGGACGGCGGTGCCGGGTACTGGGGGGCCCGGTCCTGCGGCGCCGGGTACTGCGGCGCCGGGTACTGCGGCGGACCGGCGTACGGCGGGCCGCCGTACGGCGGGTCCGTGGGGGGCGGCGTGGCGTCCCACTCGGGGGTGGTCACAGCGCGGCCGCGAGCGCCCGGCCGGCGACCCGGCCGGAGAACAGGCAGCCGCCGAGGAAGGTGCCCTCCAGGGAGCGGTAGCCGTGCATGCCGCCACCGCCGAAGCCTGCGACCTCGCCGGCGGCGTACAGCCCGGGGAACGGCGCGCCGCCGGCGCGCAGCACCCGGCCGGAGAGGTCGGTCTCCAGCCCGCCGAGGGTCTTGCGGGTGAGCAGGTTGAGCCGGACGGCGATCAGCGGGCCGGCGTCCGGGTCCAGCAGCCGGTGCGGCTGGGCGACCCGGATCAGCTTGTCGCCGAGGAAGGTGCGGGCCTGCCGGATGGCGGTGACCTGCAGGTCCTTGGTGAACGGGTGGGCCATCTCGCGGTCCCGGGCGACGACCTCGCGCTCGACGGTGGCCAGGTCCAGGTGCGGGGTGTCGCCGGTGACCCGGTTCATCCCGGCGACCAGCTCGGGCAGCGTGCGCGCGACGACGAAGTCCTCGCCCTCGTCCAGGAACGCCTGCACCGGGGCAGCCGCGCCGCTGCGCACCCGGCTGAGCAGCAGCTTCAGGTCCTTGTTCGTCAGGTCGGGGTTCTGCTCGGAGCCGGAGAGGGTGAACTCCTTCTCGATGATCTTCTGGGTGAGCAGGAACCAGGTGTGCTCGTGGCCGGTCGTGCCGATGTGCGCGAGCGTGCCGAGGGTGTCGAAGCCCGGGAACAGCGGCACCGGCAGCCGGGTGCCGGTCGCGTCCAGCCACAGCGAGCTCGGCCCGGGCAGGATCCGGATGCCGTGCCGGGCCCAGATCGGCGAGTGGTTGGCGATGCCCTCGGTGTAGTGCCACATCCGGTCGGGGTTGATCACCCGGCCGCCTGCCTCCTCGGTGATCTGCAGCATCCGGCCGTCGACGTGCGCCGGGACGCCAGACAGCAGCCGCTTCGGCACCGGCCCCAGCCGGGCCGGCCAGTTCCGCCGGACCAGCTCGTGGTTGCCGCCGATCCCCCCGGAGGTGACCACGACGGCCTGCGCGGTCAGCTCGAACTCGCCGACCTCGACCCGGCTGCTCGCCGTCCCGCGGGCGGCCTCGCTGGGCTCCAGCACCGCCCCGCGGACACCGGTGACGACCCCGTCGGTGACGACGAGGCCGTCGACCCGGTGCCGGTGGCGGACGTCGACCAGCCCGCGCGCGGCGGCGTCGGCGACCCGGCGGGCGAACGGCGCGACGACGCCGGGCCCGGTGCCCCAGGTGACGTGGAAGCGGGGCACCGAGTTGCCGTGCCCGGTGGCCGTGTAGCCACCCCGCTCGGCCCAGCCGACCACCGGGAAGAACCGGACGCCCTGGCCGTGCAGCCAGGCCCGCTTCTCCCCCGCCGCGAACTGCAGGTAGGCCTCCGCCCACCGGCGCGGCCAGTGGTCCTCCTCGCGGTCGAAGCCCGCGGTGCCGAACCAGTCCTGGCGGGCGAGCTCGAGGGAGTCGTGGACCCGCAGCCGGCGCTGCTCGGGGGTGTCGACGAGGAACAGCCCGCCGAAGGACCAGTGGGCCTGCCCGCCGAGGGAGGCCGCCGGTTCCTGCTCCAGCAGCAGCACCCGCTTCCCGGCGTCGGCCAGCTCCGCGGTGGCGACCAGCCCGGCCAGCCCCGCTCCCACCACGATGACGTCGGCGTCGGTGCTCACGCCGGGGACGCTAGCGGGCGCGGCGGGCCCCGGTGGCGACCTGCCGACGCCGACCCGGTCGCGTCCACGCCCGGACCGGGCGCCGGGTCGCCAGCGACAGGGCACCGATCGGGCCGACGAGCAGCAGCAGCGCCCACCCCACCGCCTCCCCGCCGCCGAGGAGGGCGAAGAAGCCGGCCAGCCCCAGCAGCCCGAGCAGCGGCAGCACGGAGAAGACGGCGAGCACCGCCGACCCGCTGGTCCACCGGGTCGCCGCCCGGCCGGTGAGCACCAGCACCGCGCCGGTCAGCGCACCCACGGCCAGCACGACCGGCGCGAGCAGGTACCAGCCCCAGCCGGGGTCTGCGTCCCACAGCAGCCAGCCGAGGTAGCCGTCCTCGACGGCGACGAGGAACCCGAACACGGCCGCGAACGGCGCCTGCAGGGGCCGGGACAGGGCGGCCGGCGCTCGGCTGGCCCCGCGGCGGGACGCGGCGGGGGCCGCGCGGGGGCTGCGACGCTGGACGGACGACGTCATGGGCGCAGGCTAGGAACGGCGCCTCGGACCCCGCTGGCTCCCGGCTGGGAGTCCGCTGGGTGCGCGGCCCCGCCGCTCGGCGACCCACCGCCGGACGCCGGGCAGCGCGCACAGCGCGGCCGCGACGGCCGGCACGACCGCGACCAGCGCGAGCTCGACCGTCGCGCCGCCGCTGGCGCCCACCACCAGCAGGAAGACGGCGATGGCGGCCGCGGGCAGCAGCAGCGCCAGCCACGACCGGCCGGTCAGCAGCAGGACGACGCCGGCGACGAGGGCGAGGACGAGCAGCAGCGGGACGGTGACCACCACCCACCCGCCGTCGCCGAACTCCCCGTTGGAGAACGCAAGCGCGACCAGCTCGAACAGCCCCACGCCCAGCACGGTGAGCAGCGCGAGCAGGGCGGCGACGAACGCTGCGGCCGGTGGCCGGCGGCGGACGGGTGCGGACATGCCGGGCAACCCAGGACGTGGTCCGGGCACGGCGCGCTCAGACCACCGGTTCGGGCTGGCGGCCGGAGCTGCGCCGCCAGGACGCGTGCAGCCCGGCGTAGGGGCCCGGCGCGTCGACGAGCTCGGCGTGCGTACCGCGCTGGACCACCCGGCCGGCGTCGACGACGAGGACCTCGTCGGCCCGCTCGGCGGTGGACAGCCGGTGCGCGATGGTCAGCGTGGTACGCCCGTCGGTGAGCGCGTCCAGCGCCCGGGTCAGCCGCATCTCGGTGGCCGGGTCGACCGCGCTGGTGGCCTCGTCGAGCACCAGCAGGTCGGGGTCGGCGACGTAGGCGCGGGCCACCGCGACCAGCTGCCGCTCCCCCGCCGACAGCGACTCCCCGCGCTGGCCGACCGGGGTGCGGACGCCGTCGGACAGGCCACCGAGCCAGTCGCCGAGACCGAGCCCGTCGAAGGCCGCGGTGATCTCGTCGTCGGTCAGGCCCGGCCGGCCGTAGCGGACGTTGTCGGCGATCGAGGCGTCGAACAGGAAGCCGTCCTGCGGCACCATGACCACCCGCTCGCGCAGCGAGGCGAAGGCGACCTCGGTCAGCGGGACGCCGCCGACGAGCACCCGGCCCTCGGTGGGGTCCATCAGCCGCGTGACCAGCTTGGCGAAGGTCGTCTTGCCCGAGCCGGTCTCCCCCACGATCGCCACCCGGGTGCGCGGCGCGATGGTCAGGTCGACGTCGTCCAGCGCTTTGCGGGCGCCGGGCGCGTAGCCGAAGCCGACGTGGTCGAACCGGACGTCCAGCGGACCCGGGGGCAGCTCCCGCGCGTGCTCGGGGTCGGCGACGGCGGGGTCCTGCACGTCGGGCTCGGTGTCCAGGACGTCGAGCACCCGGCGGAACCCGGCGACGGCGTTCTGCGCCTCGTTGAGCACCTCGCTGGCGGTCTGCACCGGAGCGACGAAGAGCGTGACCAGGAAGAGGAAGGCGACCAGGGTGCCGGCCGAGATCTGCCCGCCGATGCCGAGCCAGACGCCGACCACGACGACCGCGGCGTTGGCCACGGCGGCGACGAACTCACCGCTGACGTACACCGCCGCCGTCGTCTTCTGCGCGTCGACCGAGGCGCGGTAGTGCCGGTCGATGGCGCGGTCGAGCCGGGCCGCCGTCCGGGCGCGGATGCCGTAGGCCCGCACCGTCGGGGCGCCCACGACCGACTCGCCCACCGCGGCGAGGACCTCACCGATCCGCTCGCGCACCACCCCGTAGACGGTGGCGAGCCGGCGGGCGAAGAACTTCACCGCGAACGCGAGCGGGATGAAGCAGACGAGCACCAGCAGGGTCAGCTGCCAGGAGTAGACCGCCATGACGACGGTGGCGACGACGAGCTGGCCGAGGCTGACCAGGCCGAGCACGCCGCCCCACTGCATGAAGACCGACAGCTGGTCGACGTCGCTGGTGACCCGGGAGACCAGCGAGCCGCGCCGCTGGCCCTGCTGGTGCAGCACCGACAGGTCGTGGACGTGCCGGAACGCGCGCACCCGGAGCCCGGCCAGGGCGGTCTCGGTGGTGCGGAACAGCCGGACGTTCATCCGGTACACCGCGACGGCGGTGACCAGCACGACGACGGCGCAGATCGCCACCAGCTCGCGGACCAGACCGATGTCCGGCCCGCCGGGGGCACCGAGCCCGCGGTCGAGGGTCTGCTGGACGGCGATCGGGACGACCACCCGGCCGGCGGTGGCGACCAGGGCCAGCAGGAGGGTGAGCGGGAGGCCCCGGCGGAACTCCGGCATCATCCGCAGGCCGCGGCGCAGCGTGGCGGTGGCGCTCTCGGCGCCGCGGTCCATCGGCAGCAGCGGCTGCTCCTCGGGCGCGGTCATGCCGAGGCCCCGGCGGTCGCCGGTGCGGCCGGTTCGGCCTCGGGCGGCTGGTAGGCGCGGACCAGGCGGGCGTAGCCGGGGACCTGGGCGAGCAGCTCGTCGTGCGTGCCGCGGGCGACCAGGCGGCCGTTCTCGATCCAGACGACCTCGTCGGCCAGCGCGATGGTGGCCTGCCGGTAGGCCACGACCACGACGGTGGCCGGGGCGTCGGTGGCCCGCAGCGCGTCGAGGATGCGGGCCTCCACGGACGGGTCGACGGCGCTGGTGGCGTCGTCGAGGACGAGCAGCCGGGGTGTGCGGATCACCGCCCGGGCCAGCGCGAGCCGCTGGCGCTGGCCGCCGGAGAGGCTGGCACCCCGCTCCCCGACGTGGGTGTCGAGCCCCTCGGGCAGCCGCGCGACGAACTCGTCGGCGGCGGCCGTGCGCAGCGCCTGGTGCACCTGCTCGTCGGTGAAGTCGCCGCCGAGGGTGACGTTGTCGCGGACGGTGTCGTCGAACAGGAACGTCGACTGGGCGACGAACGCGACCTGGCTGCTGACCTCACCCTCGCGCAGGGTGCGCAGGTCGACGCCGTCGAGCTCGACGGTGCCCCGGTCGGGGTCGACGAGCCGGACGAGCAGCCCGGCCAGGGTCGACTTGCCCGAGCCGGTGGGGCCCACGACCGCGAGCGTGCGGCCGGCGGCGACGTCGAAGGTGATGCCCTGCAGCGTCGGCCGGGGCGCGCCCTCGTAGCGGAACTCGACGTCGCGGAGGGCGACCGCGGCGCCGGCGCTGCCGGTCGGGGCGGCGTCCGGGCCGTGCGGGATCTCGCCGGTGGCCTCCAGCACCGGGGTGACCCGGTCGAAGCCGGCCATCGCCCGCGGCAGGTCGGCGAGCACCCAGCCGATGGCCCGGATGGGCAGCGCGAGCAGGGTGAACAGGTAGGCGATGGAGACCAGGTCGCCGGCCTGGGTGGCGCCGTCGGCGACCCGCTCCGCGCCGACCAGCAGGACGGCCAGGGTGCCCAGATTCGGCAGCGCCTCCATCATCGGGTCGAACAGGCCGCGGACCCGGCCGACGGCGACCAGGCCGTCGCGCAGCTCGTCGGCCTTGACCGCGAAGCGCCGCGCCTCGTCGTCCTCCCGGCCCAGGGTCTTGACCACGAGGGCGGCGTCGAAGCTCTCGTGCGCGATCTCGCTGACCTCGGCGCGCAGCTGCTGGGCGCGCTGCATCCGCGGCGACATCACCTGGCTGTAGACGGCATTGATGGCGAACACCAGGGGGAAGACCACGAGCCCGACGATCGCCAGCAGCGGGTCGGTGAGGACCAGCGCGACCACGGTGATCGCCACCATGACCAGCGCGCCGCAGGCGAAGGGCAGCGGGGAGACGAAGAACCAGCTGGACTCGACGTCGGAGTTCGCGTTGGACAGCAGCTGCCCGGTGGGGTGCCGCTGGTGCCAGGACAGCGGCAGCCGGAGGTACTGCCCGGTGACCCGGCGGCGGTAGTCGGCCATCAGCCGGTAGCTCATGATGCCGGCGAACAGCCGCCGGCCGATGATCCCGACGATCTTGAGGACGGCGACGACGAGGATCGCCAGGGCGGCGAGGCTGAGCGCGGCGCCGGTGGTCGCGCCGTCGGCGAAGGAGGGCAGCAGCACGCGGTCGGTGATGCCACCGATGACGTAGGCGCTGGCCACGGTCATCCCGGCGTAGAGGCTGCTGCCGAGCAGGGCGAGGGTGAACATGGCGCGCTGCTCGGAGACGGCGCGGCCGATGTGGCGGAGTCCGCGCCGGACCACGGCGTCTCTGCGGCGCGGCACAGGTGTCCTCCTCAGCTGGTGCAGGTGATGCGCACAACCCTACCCGCGCTCCTTACCCCGTCTAACGGATTCCCGGACCGGCTGCCGGAGGCCCGCCCGACCCGGCGGCGCGGCGGCCGGACCGGGTTAGCCTCGGGACGTGCCGACCTCCGCCGTGCCCGTCTCGCAGTCGGAGCGGGCGGCGCTCGCCGACCTGCTGGAGCAGCTCGGACCGGACCAGCCGACGTGCTGCGAGGGCTGGACGACCCGGGACCTGGCCACGCACCTGGTGGTCCGCGACCGGCGGCCCGACGCCGGCCCGGGGTTGGTGCTCGGCGGGCCGTTCCGCGCGTGGACCGCCCGGGTGCAGGAGCACGCCCGGACGGCGCGCCCGTTCGGCGTGCTGGTCGCCGAGGTGCGGTCCGGCCCACCGGCGTGGCTGCCCACGGCCTGGCCGGTGGTCGACCGCCTGCTCAACACCGCCGAGATGGTGATCCACCACGAGGACGTCCGGCGGGCCCAGCCCGGCTGGGCTCCGCGCGACCTGCCCCGGTCGGTGCAGGACCAGCTGTGGCGGTCGGTGCCGCTGATGGCCCGCGGCCCGGCGGCGACCAGCACGGCCGGCGGGCTGTTCGTCCGGCGCAGCGACGTGCCGGACGGGGCACCGGGGAGCGAGCGGCGGCTGCGGGACGGCCAGCCGACGACGACGGTCATCGGCGCCCCGCTCGAGGTGCTGCTGTGGGTGAGCGGCCGGGCGACGGTCGCCTGCGTGGACCTCACCGCCGAGTAGCCCGCCGGGCGGCGATGAGTTCACGGCCGCCGGCCGGTCCTCCTGCGCATGGACGCGACGAACCTCGCCGAGCTGTACGGCTCGCCGCTGGTCGACTGGGCGCAGGTCGAGGGGCGACTGGCCCGCGGGCTGCCGCAGGCACCGGGGGCGGGCGGGCCGGGGCGGCACACCTGCTGGCTGGCGACGGTCAACGCCGACGGGTCACCGCACGTGACCGGCATCGGCGCGCTGTGGCACGCGGGCGCCTTCTGGTTCGAGACCGGCACGACGACCCGCAAGGGCAGGAACCTGGCGCGGGACCCGCGGTGCTCGCTGAGCGTGGCGACCGACGAGTTCGACCTGGTGGTCGACGGCGCGGCCACGCTGGTGGAGGACCCGACCCTGGTCGCCGAGCTGGCCGCGCTGTGGGCCGCCGACGGCTGGCCGGCACGGGTCGACGCGACCGGCACGGCCCTGACGGCGGAGTTCAGCGCCCCCTCGGCCGGGCCGCCGCCCTGGCACGTCTACCGGATCGAGGCCCGGGCGGCGACGGCGCTGCTCACCGTCGACCCCGGCGGGGCCACCCGCTGGCGGTTCTGACCGGGCGGGCGGTGTCTCCTGTGGACCGGGCGGTGCGCCGACGTCGCCGGGCGCCGCTGACCTGCGTCCGGCCGGGCTCCCGGCAGCTGCCGACGGGCCGGCCCGCCGGCGCCGGGGGGTCGGCGGGCGGGTCCACCGGCGCAGAGCGGGCAGAGCGTCCCGGCCCGTGCCCGACCTGCGGCTGCGTGCGCTGACCGGGCAGGCCGCCGGCCCGCTCCAACGCGGGTGCTCCCCGGCGCCGGTCTCCGGGCACCGCCTGGGCATCTCCGCTCCCACGGTCGCCGCCGGGTCGCTGGCGCCCCCGCCTCGCTCGGTCAGAAGGGCGGCGGGTCGTCCTCCCGGCCGTCCGCCGGTGACGCCGCACCGGCCGGCGCGGGCGCCCTCGCGGGCGGCGGTGCACCGTCGTGGACCCGGGGCAGGTCGTCGTCGGCTCCGAAGCGCGGCGGGTGGGTGGTGGCGACGATCCCGCCCGGGGTCGTCCACTCCAGACCACCGCCGGCCAGCCCGCGCAGCCGCCAGCCCGGGGCCTGGTGGCTCAGCCGGTGGTGGTGCCGGCACAGGCAGCAGAGGTTGTCGTGGCTGGTCGGCCCCCACGGCCACGGGACCTCGTGGTCGAGGTCGCAGCGGATCGGCCGCGCCCGGCAGCCGGGGAACCGGCACCGCCGGTCGCGCAACCGGACGAACTCGTCGAGTCGGCGCTCCGGCCGGTAGCCGGGTGACTCGGGCGGCGGACCCAGCCCCTGCCCGCGCCGCAGACCGATCGCGTCGGTCAGCGCGACCAGCTGCCCGCTGAGCTCGTCGACCAGCCCGACGAGCGGGCGGGAGGTGAGCGCCGAGCCGCGCAGTGACCGAGAGCGGAGCAGCCGGGCGAGGGCCTGGACTGTCCCCTCCGCCGCCCGGCTCGACCCACCGGGCACCCGCTCCCCCGCGACCGGCTCGTCGACCGGAGGCTCACCGGCCAGCTGCTCGCCTGGCAGCGGGGCCCCGACCGGCTGGTCCCCGGCCGGCTGGTCCCCGGCCTCGGTACGGGGCAACAGACCCAGCGCCTCGGCCAGCTGGCGCACCATCTCGGCGGGCACCAGGTCGCCGTCGACCTCACCCGGCTCGTCGGAGCCGAGCAGGGTCTCCACCGCAGCCACCAGGGTGATCCGCGCCTGCACCGGCGACATGCCGTGCTCACCCGGCCGCAGCACCAGGTCGACCAGGCAGTCGACCATCCGCTGGGCCACCGTCCGCTCGTCGCCGTCGCCGTCGCCGCCGACGGCCTCGGCGTACTGCCGCAGCGCATCGAGCACCGCCCGGGCGACCGGGAGGGGCAGCACCGCCGAGAGCGTCGCCATGCCGTCGTCCCCGGGGTGCACCACGACCCGGCGACCTCGGACGGCCTCCCGGACCCGCTCGGCCAGCGCCTCGGCGTCCAGCCGCATCACGAGCCGGCGGGCGGCGACCCGCAACTGGCTGTGCGTCTTGCCCCCGACCCGGCTCAGCAGCCGGGCCTCGGCGATCGGCCGCAGCTCGTCGGACAGCCGGGACACCAGGTCGGTCATGACCTGCGCGTGCCGCCAGCTGATCCGACCCTCGTGCAGCGCCGCCAGCGTCTCGGGGAGCCGGTCGACCAGCAGGACAGACTCCACCAGCAGCGCCGACGCGGCGTCAGCGGTCAGCCGCAGCGCCACGGCGACCTCGTCGACCGCCCACTCGCTGACCTCGGTCAGCGCCGACGGCCGGGCCGCCCGCGTGCGGGCCGCCGCGGCGCCGATCTCGGAGTCGGGCCGGTCGAGCGAGGAGGGCCGGCAGCGGGCGAAGGCCGCCAGCGCCTCGGCCTGCTCGGCTGCGGCCCGCGCCGCTTCCCGGTGGGCCGCCACCGCCCGGTCGAGGTGCCCGCCACCCTCCTCGAGCAGCCGCTGCAGCCGGGGTGCACCGGGGAGCTGCCCGACCTCTGGACCCGACCCGACCTCCGCCTCCGGCTCGGCAACCGCGTCCGGCTCGGCAGCCGGCGCCGGCGCGGAACCGTGTGCGATGAAGTGCACCGCCAGCTCGACCCGCGCGGCGTCCAGCACTGCCCGGAGCCGCGACTCGAGATCCGAGTCGCGCTCCGGGGTCAGCGCCGCCAGGTGTTCGAACACGTGTTCGATCATACCGACCCGACGGCACGCTGACCAGCCACGAGGCGGCCTGTGGACGGTCAGTCGAGCGGGTGGTCGGTCTCCTGCCGGACGGGCACGCCGGCGGCGGCGAGACCGGCCTTGACGTCGCCGACCCGCAGCTGCCCGAAGTGGAAGACGCTGGCCGCCAGCACCGCGTCGGCACCCGCCTCGACCGCGGGCGGGAAGTGCTCGACCGCGCCCGCTCCCCCGCTGGCGATGAGCGGCACGCTGACCTCGCGGCGCACCGCCCGGATCAGCTCGGTGTCGAAGCCGGCCCGGGTGCCGTCCGCGTCCATCGAGTTGAGCAGCACCTCACCGACGCCCAGCTCGGCCGCCTGCACGACCCACTCCACGGCGTCCCGGCCGGTGCCGCGCCGCCCGCCGTGCGTGGTGATCTCGAAGCCCGAGTCGGTGACCGCGCCGTCGCGCACCCGCCGCGCGTCCAGCGACAGCACCAGCACCTGGTTGCCGTAGCGGTGCGCGATCTCGGCGATCAGCTCCGGCCGGGCGACCGCGGCGGTGTTCACCGCGACCTTGTCCGCACCGGCGCGGAGCAGCCGGTCGACGTCCTCGACGGTGCGCACGCCGCCGCCGACGGTCAGCGGGATGAAGACGCTCTCCGCGGTCCGCCGGACGACGTCGTAGGTCGTCTCGCGGGACCCGGAGCTCGCGGTGATGTCGAGGAAGGTGAGCTCGTCGGCGCCCTCGGCGTCGTAGACCCGCGCCATCTCGACGGGGTCGCCGGCGTCGACCAGGTCGACGAAGTTCACGCCCTTGACCACCCGGCCGGCGTCGACGTCCAGGCACGGGATGACGCGCACCGCGAGGCTCACGACCCGGCCCCCCGGACGGCGTCCGCCTCGACCTCGACCAGCATGTCCGGGTGCAGCAGCGCCGCGACCCCGATCATCGCGGTGGCCGGCCGGACGGCGCCGAACACCTCACCGTGCGCCCGCCCGGCCTCCTCCCACCGGCTGGTGTCGGTGACGTACAACCGGGTGCGGACGACGTCGGCGGCGGTGAACCCGGCGCTCTCCAGCGCCGTTACGAGCACCGACAGCGCCACCCGTGCCTGCGCCGCCATGTCGCCGACGTGCACGACCTCGCCGTCCACCGTCGCGGTGCAGCCGCTGACCCACGCCTGGTCACCGACCGCGACCACGCGGCTGTACCCGACGACGTCCTCCCACGGGCCGCCGGAGCCCAGCCGCAGCGCCGTCACGCCAGCTCCCGGGTGACCGCCAGCGCCTCGGGCAGGGTGAACTGCCCCGCGTAGAGCGCCTTGCCGACGATCGCGCCTTCGACGCCGATCCCGGCCAGCCCGGCCAGGGCACGGATGTCGTCGAGCGAGCTGACCCCGCCGGAGGCGATCACCGGCCGCGGGGTGGCGGCGCAGACCTCGCGCAGCAGGTCCAGGTTCGGCCCGCGCAGCGTGCCGTCCTTGGTGATGTCGGTGACGACGTAGCGGGCGCAGCCCTCGGCGTCCAGGCGGGCCAGCGTCTCGTAGAGCTCCCCGCCCTCCTTGGTCCAGCCCCGCGCGGCCAGCCGGGTGCCGCGGACGTCGAGGCCGACGGCGATCCGGTCGCCGTGCTCGGCGATCGCCCGCGCGCACCACTCCGGCGACTCCAGCGCGGCGGTGCCCAGGTTGACCCGGCGGCAGCCGGTGGCCAGCGCCGCGGCCAGCGACTCGTCGTCGCGGATGCCGCCGGACAGCTCGACGTCGACGTCCAGGGCGCCGACCACGGAGGCGAGCAGCTCGCGGTTGGAGCCGCGGCCGAAGGCGGCGTCGAGGTCGACCAGGTGCACCCACTCGGCGCCGTCGTGCTGCCAGGCCAGCGCGGCCTCGAGCGGGTCGCCGTAGGAGGTCTCGCTGCCGGCCTCGCCCTGCACCAGGCGGACGGCGAGACCGTCGGCGACGTCGACGGCGGGGAGCAGCTGCAGCTTCGGCACGGGGCAAGCCTAGGGAAGCCTCCCGACGGTCCTGTCGGACCGGTGCGGCAGGGTGCTCGCCATGGAGTTCAGGGACGTCGTCCGGCGCCGGCGGATGGTGCGTGACTACGACCCCGACCGCCCGGTGCCGCCCGAGGTGCGCGAGCGGCTGCTCGAGCACGCCATCCGGGCGCCCTCCGCCGGGTTCAGCCAGGGCTGGGCCTTCCTGGTGCTCGAGACGCCGGAGGAGCGCGACCGGTTCTGGACGGCGACGACCGGCCCGGGCGCGCCCGACGGCTGGCTGACCCGGATGCGGCGGGCGCCGCTGCTGATCGTGCCGCTGTCGCACAAGGACGCCTACCTGGACCGCTACGCGGAGCCGGACAAGGGCTGGACCGACCGGGACGAGGGGCGCTGGCCGGTCCCGTACTGGGACGTCGACACCGGCATGGCGTCGCTGCTGGTGCTGCTGACCGCGGTCGACGAGGGCCTGGGCGCCTGCTTCTTCGGCATCCCGCCCGAGCGGGTGCCGGCTTTCCGCGAGGCGTTCGGCGTGCCCGGGCCCTACCGGCCGGTCGGCTGCGTCTCGGTCGGCTACCCGGGCACCGAGGACAAGCGGTCGCCGTCGCTGCGGCGCGGCCGGCGCGGGACCGACGAGGTCGTGCACCGCGGTCGGTGGTGACTGGTTGACTCGCCCCGTGCCGAACGAGTCGACGTCCCGAGCAGTCCTGGTCACCGGTGCCTCCCGCGGCATCGGCCGCGCCATCGCGCTGGCCTTCGCCGAGCAGGGCGACCGGGTGGCGGTGCACTGGGGCGGGTCCCGCGAGCGGGCCGAGCAGGTCCTCGCGGAGCTGCCCGGCGATGGGCACGTGCTGGTGCAGGCCGACCTCGCCGACCCCGAGGCCGTGGGCCGGATGGTCGACGAGGCGGCAGCGCAGCTCGGCGGGCTGGACGTGCTGGTCAACAACGCAGGCGTGTTCACCGCGCACCCGCCGATGGAGACCAGCTACGAGGACTGGCAGCAGGCCTGGTCGACGACGCTGGCGGTCAACCTGCTCGGCCCGGCCAACGCGACGTTCCGCGCGCTCCCCCACCTGGTCGCCGCCGGCGGCGGGGTGGTCGTCAACGTGTCCAGCCGCGGCGCGTTCCGCGGGGAGCCGGAGAACCCGGCCTACGGCGCCTCCAAGGCCGGGCTCAACGCCTTCGGCCAGTCGATGGCGCTCGCCCTGGCCCCGCACGGCATCGCGGTGGGCACCGTGGCCCCGGGCTTCGTGCAGACCGAGATGGCCCGCGAGGTGCTCGACGGCCCCCGCGGGGACGCCGTCCGGGCCCAGTCGCCCTACGGCCGGGTGGCCCGCCCCGAGGAGGTCGCCTCGGCGGTGCTGTGGCTGGCCTCGCCGGGTGCCCGCTTCTCCACCGGCACGATCATCGACGTCAACGGGGCCAGCTACCTGCGCAGCTGACGGCCGGGGTCACAGCGTCCGGGACGTCACCACCAGCAGCAGGTCGGAGGTGTGCGTCCCGGCGACGCCGACCCCCTCCGGCCGGGGCGTGAAGCCGGGCAGGTCGGCGAGCCCGTCGCTGCCGTCGATCGCCCGCACGGTCACCGGCCCGTCCCCCTCGACGACGAAGGTAGCGGCCACGCCGCCGTCCGGGGGCGCGTGGAAGGTCACCGACAGCCGGTCCTCGCCCAGCACGCCGCCGGGCACCGCCCGGCCGGCGACGGTCGCGCCGGTGACCCGGGCGCCGGCGACGTCGAGCACCAGCAGCCGGGCCGCGCGCCGGGAACCGACCTGCACGCTCACCTCCCGGCGTCCGTCGCCGAGGTCCGTGGCCGACGCGGTCAGCGTGGGCGCGGGCAGGTCGGCCGGCTCAGCCGCGCCGGTGGCGAGGCCGCCCGCGAGCAGCGGGAAGGTGCCGGACAGGTCCTCGGAGCCGTCCAGGTACGCCGCGGTCCAGCCGACCGGGTCGTCCTCGGTGCTGATCCACCAGGCCTCACCGCGGTCGGCGTCCAGGGCGTACATCAGCTGCGTCGGGACCGGGTGGGCGGCGTCGAACCGGTCGACGGCCAGGCCGGTGCCGAACAGCGCCAGCGTGAGCAGCACGGCCACCCCCGGCACCAGGGCGCGCGCGGCCCGCCCCGCGCCGGTGGAGCCGAACAGCGGCTCGAGCACCGGCAGCAGCACCAGCCCGAGCAGGACGGCGAACAGCGCGGGCGCCGCGCCGGTGGCCAGCCCCAGCGCCGGGAAGAACAGCGCGATGGTGGGCGCCAGGACCAGCACCGCCACCGCGCCGGCCACCAGCCCGGCCAGCGGCCGCACCCACGCCGGGGTCTCCAGCAGGCCGACGACGCCGACGAGCGCGGCCACCAGCGCCGGCACCGCGGTCAGGTAGGAGCCGCCCGGAGCGGCGGCCGCCAGCACGACGCCGAGCACGGCCAGCCAGCCGAGGCCGCCGACCGCCAGGGCGTCCGCACCGACCCGGCGGCGGAGCAGGGCGTACCAGACCAGCAGCACGGCGAGCACGAGCGCGACCACCCCGAGGCGGTACCAGCCCGGCCGCCACGGGTCGATCAGACCGGCGTACCCGGGCCGGACGGCGACCAGCAGCGCCCACGCCCCCTGGGCGGCCAGCGGCGCCAGCACCACCGGCACCGCCGCCAGCCCGAAGCCCGCCAGCGACCGGCGCAGCGACGTCCCGGTCCGTCGCCGCGCGACGACGGCCAGCGCGCCCACGGCGACCACCGCCAGCCCGGCCACCGGCCAGACCAGCGCACCGGGGTACCGGACCAGCCCGCCGAGCACCGGGAAGTACACGGCGTCGCCGGCGGCCGGCTCGGCGAGCGCCCCGAGGTCGTCGTCGCCCAGCGCCCGGGTCAGCGCCAGGGTGTTGTCGCCCATCGCCTGCAGGCTGCCGCGGTCCATCCGCTCCGGGGTGTCCTCGGGCGTGTGGTACGCCGCCGACCCGTCGATGTAGGCGGTGTTCAGGCCGGTGAAGCCCGCAGCCAGCAGCGGGCTGAAGTCGGTGTCGTTGGGCAGCGCGCGGTAGACCTCGACGGCGAAGCTGGTGGCCACCGGGTGCGGGGCGGCGCCAGCGTAGACGCCGGCCAGGTCGGCGTTGCCCAGCGCCGTCTCGAACATGATCGGCGGCCCGCCGGTACCGCGGGCCTCCAGGTTGAGCACCACGCCGCCGTCGGCGGCCAGCGGGTCGGCGTCGGCGAAGGCCTCCGCCCCGCACAGGCAGGCCTCCTCGGCGTCGGTGAGCACGACGACGACGTCGTTGCGCAGCCGCGGCCCCTGGCTGAGCGCGCGCACGGTCTCCAGCACCGAGGAGACCCCCGCGGCGTCGTCGTTGCCACCGGGCCCGGTCTCGACCGAGTCGTGGTGGGCGACCAGGAACAGCCGGCCGGTGGGGTCGGTGCCCGGCAGCACGGCCACGACGTTGCGGACCCGGGCCATCTCGACCTCGCCCGGGTCGCCGGGGTCGGCCCCGACGGCGTCCTGCACCCGGGTCTGCAGACCGAGCCCCTGCAGGGTGTCGACGACATACCGGCGCACCCGGTCGTTGGCCGGGCTGCCGGTCACGTGCGTCTCCGCGGCCAGCTGCTGGACGTGCTCGAACGCCCGGCCGGCGCTGAACTCGTCGGCCGGGGCGTCGACCGGGGCGGGTGCCGGTGGCTGCAGCGCCGCGATGCTCAGCGCCGCGAGCGCCCCGAGCAGGAGCAGGGCGACCAGCCCGAGCAGACGACCAGCACGCACCGCAGACCTCCGGGAGACGAGAGCCGGATCACCCTAGGGGGCGGCCGGCCGACGTCCGGAGAGGGTCAGTCCAGCGTGCCCAGCCAGTTGGTGAGCAGCTGGGCGCCGGCGTCGCCGCTCTTCTCGGGGTGGAACTGGGTCGCCGACAGCGGCCCGTTCTCGACCCCGGCGACGAACCGGTCGCCGTGCTCGGCCCAGGTGACCGACGGCGGCGTCAGCCGGCCGGTGACGCCGGGCTCGGCGAGCGGGAACTCGCGGACCCCGTAGGAGTGCACGAAGTAGAAGCGCTGATCTTCCAGCCCGGCGAAGAGCGTGGAACCCTCCGGCGCCTGCACGGTGTTCCAGCCCATGTGCGGCAGCACGGGGGCCTGCAGCTGCTCGACGACACCGGGCCACTCCCCGCAGCCCTCGGAGTCCTGGCCGTGCTCCACCCCGCGCTCGAAGAGCACCTGCATGCCCACGCAGATGCCGAGCACCGGACGCCCGCCGGCCAGCCGGCGGCCGATCACCTTCGGCCCGTCGACGGCGCGCAGGCCGTCCATGCAGGCGGCGTAGGCGCCCACGCCGGGCACGACCAGACCGTCGGCCTCCAGCGCGGCGTGCGGGTCGTCGGTCACCGTGACGTCGGCGCCGACCCGCGCCAGCGCCCGCTCGGCCGAGCGCAGGTTGCCCGACCCGTAGTCCAGCACGACGACCTTCTTCACAGCTGCCACGCTACCCATCAGCGGCCGGAGGCCCCGCGGGATTCCCGGGTGGCAGCACCAGCTCCCCGACCACCTCCCCGAACAGCTCCTCCCCCGTCGGCCGGAAGCCCAGCCGCAGGTAGAAGCCCTCCGGGCCGTGCGGGTGCCGCTCCCACAGCACCGTGATCCGGTCGTTCCCGCGGCGCCGTGCCTCCTCGGCCACCGCCCGGACGGCGAACCGGCCGACGCCCAGCCCCTGCGCGTCGGCGGCCACGTTGAGCCGCCAGATGCCGCAGCGGAACGCCTCGATCTCGTTGCCCGGGTCGAAGGACGCCATGACGAAGCCGAGCACCTCGTCCTCGGCACCGAGCACCAGCCGGGGCCAGGCGACGTCCGGGCTGGCGTAGGCCTCGGCGAGCGAGACCGCGACGGGCGCCACCACGCCCTCCTGCTCCGGCCGGATCCGCAACCGGCAGGCGGCGGCGACGTTGTCGGGGGTGACGGGTGCCAGGCGCAGCTCCATGCCGGCACGGTGCCCGACGGGTCCGACAGTCCCCGACCCTCCTCTCACGTGAGAGTAGGGTCCGCCCGAGCCCGCAGCGTCGCGGTCGACCTCCACGACCCCGATCGGCGCCATGGCCTCCCCGCTCTCCCTGCCCCGCCCTGCCTGGCTCAGCCCGCGCGTCGCCCGCACCGAGGTGCTGGCCGGCCTCGTCGTCGCCCTGGCGCTCATCCCCGAGGCCATCTCGTTCTCGATCATCGCCGGCGTCGACCCCCGGGTCGGTCTCTTCGCCTCGTTCACGATGGCGGTGACCATCGCGTTCACCGGCGGCCGGCCGGCGATGATCTCCGCAGCCACCGGCGCGGTCGCCCTGGTCGTCGCACCGCTGGTGGCCAGCCACGGTCTGCAGCACCTGATCGCCGCGGTGCTGCTCGGTGGGCTCCTCCAGGTGCTCCTGGGCCTGCTCGGCGTCGCGCGGGTCATGCGGTTCGTGCCGCGCAGCGTGATGGTCGGGTTCGTCAACGCCCTGGCGATCCTGATCTTCACCGCCCAGCTGCCGCAGCTGGTCGACGTCCCCTGGGCGGTCTACCCGCTGGCCGCCGCCGGCCTGGCGATCATCTTCGGGCTGCCGCGCCTGACCACCGCCGTCCCCGCCCCGCTGGTGGCCATCGTCGTGCTGACCGCGTTCACCATGACCGCGGGGATCCCCGTGCCCACCGTCGGGGACGAGGGCGCCCTGCCCGACAGCCTGCCCGGCCTCAGCCTGCCCGACGTCCCGTTCACCACCGACACCCTGCGGGTCATCGCCCCCTACGCGCTGGCCATCGCCCTGGTCGGGCTGATGGAGTCGCTGATGACGGCCAAGCTGGTCGACGAGCTCACCGACACGCCCTCGAACAAGACCCGCGAGTCGGTCGGTCAGGGCGTCGCGAACCTGGTCACCGGCTTCTTCGGCGGCATGGGCGGCTGCGCCATGATCGGCCAGACGATGATCAACGTCCGGTCCGGCGCCCGCACCCGGCTGTCGACCTTCCTGGCCGGCGCCTTCCTGCTGGTCCTGGTGCTCGTGCTCAGCCCGGTGGTCGCGGTGATCCCGATGGCCGCGCTGGTCGCCGTCATGGTGTTCGTCTCGATCGTGACCTTCGACTGGCACAGCCTGCGCACCCTGCGGCGGATGCCCCGCAGCGAGACCGCGGTGATGCTGGTGACCGTCGCCGTCGTGCTGGCGACGTCCAACCTGGCGATCGGCGTGGCCGTCGGTGTCCTGGTCGCCTGCGTGCTGTTCGCCCGGCGGGTCGCCCACCTGGTCACCGTCACGCCCGCGGACGAACCGGACGGCAGCCGCCGCTACGTCGTCCGGGGTGCGCTGTTCTTCGCCTCCACCAACGAGATGGTCGGCCGGTTCGACTACGCCGGTGACCCCGAGCGGGTGACGATCGACCTGTCCGCGGCGCACGTCTGGGACGCCTCGTCCGTCGCCGTCCTGGACGCCGTCGAGCACAAGTACGCCACCCGCGGGAAGACGGTGGCGATCACCGGGCTCACCGACGTCACCGGCCACTACCACCGGCGGCTGGCCGGGCAGCTCGGCGGCGGCGAGTGAGCACCGCGGGCCGGATGCAGATCGGCGAGGTCGCCGAGCAGATCGGCCTGTCGCTGCGCACCATCCGGTACTACGAGGAGGTCGGCCTGGCGGTGCCCTCGGCGCGGTCCGAGGGCGGCTTCCGGCTCTACGTCGCCGACGACGTCGAGCGGCTGCGGGTGATCATGCAGATGAAGCCGCTGGGCTTCAGCCTCGAGGAGATGCGCGAGCTGCTGGAGCTGCTCGACGCCGGCGACGCCGCCGACCCGGCCCGGCTGGCCGCGTTTCGGGACCAGGCCGCCGACCGGGTGGCGACGCTGCGCCGCCAGCTGCGCACGGCCGAGGAGTTCGCCGCCCGCCTCGGCTGACTAGACCAGGTAGAGGACGCCGGCCACCGAGGACAGCAGCGCCGCCAGCAGCAGGACGACGGCGAAGGCCACCTGCGGGCCGGTGCGCCCCCCGGTGTCGGAGTCGGCCTTGAAGATGCTGTACGAGCCGCCGAGCAGGAAGCCGCCGATGACGAGCAGGCCGACCCCGAAGGTCACAGAGCTCCCTTGGTGGAGGGCACGTCGGTGACCCGCGGGTCCAGGGCGACGGCGGTGCGCAGCGCCCGGGCCAGCGCCTTGAACTGCCCCTCGACGATGTGGTGGGCGTCGCGACCGGCGTAGAGCACCCGCACGTGCAGGCTGATCCGCGCGTTGAACGCGAAGGACTCCAGCACGTGCTTGGTCAGCGACGTCGGGTAGTCCGGGCCGATCATCGGCGTCATGCCCTCGGGCTCGGCGTGCACGAAGTACGGCCGGCCGGACAGGTCGACGGCGGCCTGCACCAGCACCTCGTCCATCGGGATGGTGGCGTCGCCGTAGCGGGTGATGCCGCGCTTGTCGCCGAGCGCCTCGGCGAAGGCGTGCCCGAGCGCGATGGCGACGTCCTCGACGGTGTGGTGCGCGTCGATGTGCAGGTCGCCGTCGGCGTGCACGGTCAGGTCGATGCCGCTGTGCTTGGACAGCGCGGTGAGCATGTGGTCGTAGAACCCGACCCCGGTGGCGACGTCGGCCTTGCCGGTGCCGTCGAGGTCGACCTCGACGACCAGCTTGGTCTCGTTGGTCGCCCGCTCGATGCGTGCGGTGCGGTGCCTGGACGGAGCGGTCATGCCGGTGATCCTCCCAGTCGTGGTGCCGGTGTCCCAGCCACCTCACCCAGCGCGGTGAGGAAGGCGTCGGTCTCCTCGGTCGTCCCGGCGGTGACCCGCAGCCAGCCGGGCAGCCCGACGTCGCGCACCAGCACCCCGCGGTCCAGCAGGGCCTGCCAGGTGGCGGCGGAGTCGGCGAAGTGCCCGAACAGCACGAAGTTCGCGTCGCTGGGGACGCTGGTCAGCCCGAGCCCGGGGAGCGCGGTGACGATCCGGTCGCGTTCCGTCTTGACCGCGTCGACTGTCGCCAGCAGCTGCTCGGTGTGCGCCAGGGCGGTGCGCGCGGCCGCCTGGGTCAGCGAGCTCAGGTGGTAGGGCAGCCGCACCAGCTGCAGCGCGTCGACCACCGCGGGGTCCGCGGCCAGGTAGCCCAGCCGCAGCCCGGCCATGCCGAACGCCTTGCTCATCGTCCGGCTGACGACCAGCCGCGGCCGCCCGGGCAGCAGGGTCAGCGCCGACGGCGTGCCCGGCCGGGCGAACTCGGCGTAGGCCTCGTCGACGACCAGCACACCGGAGCTCGCCTCGTACAGCGCGGCGATCGTGTCGAGCTCGACCGCGGTGCCGGTCGGGTTGTTCGGGCTGGTCACGAAGACGACGTCCGGCTGCACCTCGCGCACCTGGGCGGTGGCCTGCGCGCGGTCGATGGTGAAGTCGTCGCGGCGGTGGCCGTCGACCCAGGAGGTGCCGGTGCCTGCGCTGATGATCGGGTGCATCGAGTACGACGGGGTGAAGCCCAGCGCCGTCCGCCCGGCGCCGCCGAAGGTCTGCAGCACCTGCTGCAGCACCTCGTTGGACCCGTTGGCGGCCCAGACCTGACCCGGTGCCACCGGCTCACCGCTGCTCCGGGACAGATAGGCGGCCAGGTCCGTGCGCAGCGCCGTGGCGTCGCGGTCGGGGTAGCGGTTCAGCCCGGCCGCGGCGTCGGCGAGCGCCACCTGCAGGTCGGCGAGCAGCGCCGGCGGCAGCGGGTGCGGGTTCTCGTTGGTGTTGAGCGCGTACCGGACCGCGAGCTGCGGGGCGCCGTAGGGCGTGCGGCCACGCAGCTCCGGCCGCAGCGGGAGCTCCTCCATCGCGGTCACCGGCGCTGACGGGCCCGGACGGCGGCGGCGTGCGCCGGCAGGTCCTCGGCGTTCGCCAGGGCGTCGACGTGGTCGGCGACCTCGGCGAGCGCCTGCTCGTCGTACTCCACGACGTGGATGCCGCGCAGGAAGGACTGCACGCTCAGCCCGCTGGAGTGCCGCGCGCACCCGCCGGTGGGGAGCACGTGGTTGGACCCGGCGATGTAGTCACCGAGGGAGACCGGCGCCCACGGGCCGACGAAGACCGCGCCGGCGTTGCGCACCCGCATCGCCACCTCGCGGGCGTCGCGGGTCTGGATCTCCAGGTGCTCCGCGGCGTAGGCGTCGACGACGGCGAGGCCGGCGTCCACGTCGTCGACCAGGACGACACCGGACTGGCTGCCGCCCAGCGCGGTGAGGATGCGGTCGCTGTGCTTGGTGGCGGCGACCTGCCCGGGCACCGCCTCCAGCACGGCGTCGGCGAGCTGCTCGCTGGTGGTCACCAGCACCGCCCCGGCCAGCGGGTCGTGCTCGGCCTGGCTGATCAGGTCGGCGGCCACGTGCACCGGGTCGGCGGTGTCGTCGGCCAGCACGGCGACCTCGGTCGGCCCGGCCTCCGAGTCGATCCCGATCAGGCCGCGGAGCAGCCGCTTGGCCGCGGTCGTATAGACGTTGCCCGGGCCGGTGACCAGGTCGACCGGCAGGCAGGGCCCGGCGCCGTAGCCGAAGACGGCGATCGCCTGCGCGCCGCCGACGGCGTACACCTCGGTGACCCCCAGCAGCGCGCAGGCGGCCAGCACACCCGGGTCGGGCAGCCCGCCGTTGTCCCGCTGCGGCGGGCTGGCCACGGCGATCGACTCGACCCCGGCCAGCTGCGCGGGGACGACGTTCATCACCACGGAGCTCAGCAGCGGCGCGAGGCCACCGGGCACGTAGAGCCCGACCCGGCGGACCGGCACCCAGCGCTCGGTGACCCGGCCACCGCGGACCACGTCGGTGGTCACGTCGGTGCGGCGCTGGTCGGCGTGCACCCGGCGCACCCGGGCGATCGACTCCTCGAGGGCGGCGCGCACCGCCGGGTCGATGGTGGCCAGCGCCTCCTCCAGCGCGGCCGCGGGCACGGCGATGTCCGGGACGTCGACGCCGTCGAGCCGGGCGGTGATCTCGCGGACCGCCTGCGCGCCGCGGATCCGGACGTCCTCGCAGATGGGGCGGACGACGGCGAGCACCGAGTCGATGTCGGTGGCGGCGCGGGGCAGCAGGGACGCGAGCTCACGCGGCCCGGGCAGCGCGGACCCTCGCAGGTCGATGCGGGACAGCACGGAGCACCTCCGGGTACGAGCGGGAGAACACCCCACGGTAGACGCCCGGGTGGTCCGCCCCCGCTGCCCGTAGGCTCCCGGCGTGACCGAGGCGGGCGGGACGGGTGGTCGGGAGGTCATCCCGCTGTTCCCGCTGGAGACCCCGCTGTTCCCCGGGGTGGTGCTGCCGCTGCACGTCTTCGAGCCGCGCTACCGCCGGCTGGTCGCCGACCTCACCGCCCTGCCCGACGGCGCCCAGCGGCGGTTCGGCGTGGTGGCGATCCGGCAGGGCTGGGAGGTCGAGCACGTCGCGCCCGCCGAGGCGCTCTACGACGTCGGCTGCACCGCGGCGCTGCGGATGGTCGCCCCGCAGCGGGACGGCGGCTACCGGGTGGCCGCGGTCGGCGCGGACCGGTTCCGGCTGCTCGACGTGCTGGTGCCGACCCCGGGCGCCGGGGACGACGAGGCGGGCGAACCGCCCTACCTGCGGGCGCTGGTCGAGTGGCTCGCCGAGGAGGAGGCCGCCGAGGAGGCGGCCGGGGACGTCGACGGCCTGGCCGGCGCCGGGACCACGGCCGGGGTGGTCCCCGACGACGTGGCGAGCGACGTGGCCCGGGCCTCCCTCGGCCTGCTCGCCGACAACGTGCGCGACCTGTTCGCCCGGTACGTCGCCGACGTGGCCGTGCGGCAGAGCGGCGCCCCGGACGGGCTGCCCGACGAGGTGCTCGACGCGCTCTCCCCCGACGACCTGCCCGACGACGACGCCGCCGGTGAGGTCGCGGCGACGGCGGCGCTGCTGCGCGAGGTGAGCGACGACGCCCGCGGGCTGTCCTACCTGGTCGCCTCCTCGGCGCTGCTCACCACCGAGGACCGGCAGGCGCTGCTGGCCGAGTCCGCCACCCGGCGGCGGCTGGCGCTGGAGTCCCGACTGCTCCGCCGTGAGCTGACCCTGCTCCGCGCGCTGGGGGCGGTGCCGGTCCCCCTCCGGCAGTTCGCCACACCGATGACCGCGAACTGAACAAGGACCCCCTCGCCCCCCACCCCTCGCAGGCTCGGGGCGGGCCCCTGCGAGGGGGCCGGGGCCGTCAGGGCCGGGGTGCGGGCGGGGGGACGGGCGGCAGCGGCGGCCGGATCGGTTCGTCCACCGGGTCGGGTCCGGTCCGGCCCAGGTCGTCGCGGGACGTGAGCGCGGTGGCCGCCAGGTAGACGAGGACGGCGATGAACGGCCCGACCGCCAGGGCGGCCGTGGCCCCGAGCGACAGCGCGGTGGTCACCGTCCGGCCGACGTCCTCCAGCTCGGCGTGGGTCGGGCCCGGTCCGGCCCACTGGCCCAGCTGCCAGGCCACGACCCCCGCGGCGAGCATCCCGGTGGCCAGGGCGACCAGGGTGAGCGGCCCGCGGCGCTGCCGGCGCAGCCAGACGACCAGCCCCGCCACCAGCCCGAGGGCCGCCAGGACGCAGACGAACACCCCGTCGTCGGCCATGAACAGCTCCGCGGACGGTGCCCGGCCGATCGGCTCGACGCTGGTGGCGGTGACCCGGTAGTCCGCCCGGGGGGCGAGCCAGATCCACACCCCACCGGCCAGCAGCCCGGCCAGCGCCAGCGCGAGCACGGTGAGCAGCGCGCTGCGCAGGTCCGCACGGGTGCCGCGCAGGCCCGGCACGCCCGCCGGCCGGGCCGGCTGCCAGTGCGCCACCGGACCGTCGGACACCGCCGGCGCGGTCGGGAACGGGGCCGCCGGGCCGGGCGGACGAGCGTCGGTCACGGCCCCAGTGTCGCTGGCCCGGCTGTGCAACCGGCAACCACCCGGCGCACCTGCGGCGCGCCGGCCGCCCGGCCCCGCTGCAGGGGCCCGCCACGAGCTCGCGAGTGGTGGGGGGCAGCGGGGTCCTTCGTCACAGGAGGGCGACGCTGGTCGGGCCCAGCAGCGCCTTGATGTCGCCCATCAGCGCGGTGCTCGGCCGGACCCGCAGCCCCTGGTCCAGCCGGAGCACGGTCTCCCGGCCGCCGTTGAGCAGCTTGAGCTGCACCTCGGTCGTGCCCGGGTGGCTGCCCAGCACCTCGCGGAGCCGCTCCACGACCGGCGGGGTGCAGCGGGCGGCGGGCAGCGAGACCAGCACCGGCCCGCGCGGGCCCTCGGTCAGCTCGGGGATGGTGACCTCGGAGGCGAACAGCGACGGGGTGTCGTCCCGGCGGCTGATCCGGCCCTTGACCACGATGATCTGGTCGCGGACGACCTTCTCCGACACCTCGGCCCAGGTCTTGGGGAAGAACAGCACCTCGATGCCCGCCTCGAGGTCCTCGAGGGTGGCGATCGCCCAGGGGGCGCCCTGCTTGTTCGTCCGCGGCCCGACGGCGGTGAGGATGCCGGCGATGGTGACGTTCGCGCCGTCCTCGACACCGCCGGCGAGGATCTCGGCCAGCGCGGTGTCGGCGTGCGAGGTGAGCACGTGCTCGACGCCGTGCAGCGGGTGGTCGGAGACGTAGAGGCCGAGCATGTCGCGCTCGAAGACCAGCCGCTCGGACTTCGACCAGTCCGCGGTCGGGATGGGGATGTCCAGCGCGGCGCTGAGCGGGTCGCCCAGCCCGCTGTCGCCGTCGTCGTCACCGAAGCCGCCGAACAGGTCGAACTGCCCCTCGGCCTCCTTGCGCTTGAGGCTCATCGCCGAGTCGACCGCCTGGGCGTGGATCGCGGCGATGCCCTGCCGCGAGTGGCCCAGCGAGTCGAAGCCGCCGGCCTTGGCCAGGGACTCGATGACCTTCTTGTTGCAGGCCACCGTGTCGATCTTGCGCATGAAGTCGGCGAAGTCCTTGAACGCGCCCTTCTCCTCGCGCGCCCGCACGATCGAGTCGACGACGTTGTGCCCGACGTTGCGCACCGAGGCCATGCCGAACCGGATGTCGCCGCCGACGGCGGTGAAGTCCCAGGAGGACTCGTTGACGTCCGGCGGCAGCACCTTGATGCCCATCCGCCGGCACTCGGCCAGGTAGACCGGCCGCCGGTCCTTGTCGTCGCCGACGCTGGTGAGCAGCCCGGCCATGTACTCGGCCGGGTAGTTGGCCTTGAGGTAGGCCGTCCAGTACGACACCAGCCCGTACGCGGCCGAGTGCGCCTTGTTGAAGGCGTAGTCGGCGAAGGGCACCAGGATGTCCCACAGCGTCTTGACCGCCGCGGCGGAGAAGCCGTTGGCCTTCATCCCGGCCTCGAAGCCGACGTACTCGGCGTCCAGGACCGACTTCTTCTTCTTGCCCATCGCCCGGCGCAGCAGGTCGGCCTTGCCCAGCGAGTACCCGGCGACCTTCTGGGCGATCGCCATGACCTGCTCCTGGTACACGATCAGGCCGTAGGTCTGGCCCAGGATCTCCGCGAGCGGCTCGGCCAGCTCGGGGTGGATCGGGGTGATCTCCTGCTGGCCGTTCTTGCGCAGCGCGTAGTTCGTGTGCGAGTTCGCGCCCATCGGGCCCGGGCGGTACAGCGCGCCGACGGCAGAGATGTCCTCGAAGTTGTCCGGGCGCATCAGCCGCAGCAGGGACCGCATCGGGCCGCCGTCGAACTGGAAGACGCCGAGGGTCTCACCGCGGGCCAGCAGGGCGTAGGTGGCCGGGTCGGTGAGGTCCTTGCTGATCTCGTCGAGGTCGACCGGCTCCTTGCCGTTGATCACGATGTTGCGCAGCGCGTCGTCGATGACGGTGAGGTTGCGCAGGCCCAGGAAGTCCATCTTGAGCAGGCCGAGCGTCTCGCAGGTCGGGTAGTCGAACTGCGTGATGATCGCGCCGTCGGCCTCGCGCCGCATGATCGGGATGCTGTCGATCAGCGGGTAGCGGCCGATGATCACGCCGGCCGCGTGCACGCCCCACTGCCGCTTCAGGCCCTCGAGCTTGCGGGCCTGGTCGACGACCTCGGCCGCGCCCGGGTCCGACTCGTACCGGGCCCGGAACTCCGCGGCCTCCTTGTAGCGGTCGTGCTTGGGGTCGAAGATCCCCGACAGCGGGATGTCCTTGCCCATGACGCCCGGCGGCATGAGCTTGGTCAGCTCGTCGCCCACCGAGTAGGGCCGGTCCAGCACCCGGGCGGCGTCCTTGATGGCGGCCTTGGCCTTGATGGTCCCGTAGGTGACGATCTGGCTGACCCGCTCCTCGCCGTACTTCTGCGACACGTACTGGATGACCTCGCCGCGGCGGCGGTCGTCGAAGTCGATGTCGACGTCGGGCATGGAGACGCGCTCGGGGTTGAGGAACCGCTCGAAGATCAGCCCGTGCGCCAGCGGGTCGAGGTCGGTGATGCCCATCGCGTAGGCGGCCAGCGAACCGGCGGCCGAGCCACGGCCCGGGCCGACCCGGATGCCGTTGTCCTTCGCCCAGTTGATGAAGTCGGCGACCACGAGGAAGTACCCCGGGAAGCCCATCTGGCAGATGATCCCGGTCTCGTAGTCGGCCTGCTTGCGCACGTGGTCGGGGATGCCGCCGGGGTAGCGCTTGTGCAGCCCACGCTCGACCTCCTTGATGAACCAGGAGGTCTCGTCCTCGCCCTCGGGCAGCGGGAAGCGGGGCATGAGGTCGGCGCCCTCGGTGAACTGCACCTCGCACTGCTCGGCGATCAGCAGGGTGTTGTCGCAGGCCTCGGGGTGCTCGCGGAACAGCGCCCGCATCTCGGCGGCGGACTTGAGGTAGTAGCCGTCGCCGTTGAACTTGAAGCGGTTGGTCTCGTTGAGCCGCGACCCGGTCTGGATGCACAGCAGGGCGTCGTGCGCCTGGGCGTCCTCGCGGTGGGTGTAGTGCAGGTCGTTGGTGCCCAGCAGCGGGATGCCGAGGTCCTTCGCGATCTCCAGCAGCGCCGGCTTGGTCTTCTTCTCGATGGACAGCCCGTGGTCCATGATCTCGGCGTAGAAGTTCTCACGCCCGAAGATGTCCTGGAAGTCCGCGGCGGCCTGCCGGGCGCGGTCGACCTTGCCGGCCCGCAGCCACATGTTGACCTCGCCCGACGGGCAGCCGGTCGTGGCGATCAGGCCCTTCCCGTACCGCTCCAGCAGGTCCCGGTCGAAGCGCGGCTTGCGGTACTGGCCCTCGAGGCTGGCCAGCGAGGAGATGCGGAAGAGGTTGTGCATCCCCTCGGTGGTGCGGGCCAGCAGCGTCATGTGGGTGTAGGCGGCCTTGCCGCGGTTGTTGCCGCCGTCGCCCTCCTCGTCGATCAGCTTGTCACCGAAGTCGAAGGGGGCGCGGTCGAACCGGGAGCCGGGGGTGTAGTAGCCCTCCATGCCGATGATCGGCTTGACCCCGGCGGCGTTGGCCTGCTTGTAGAAGTCGTAGGCGCCGAACACGTTGCCGTGGTCGGTCATCGCCAGCGCCGGCATCCCCTCGGCCGCGGCGGCCTTGGTGACCTCGCCGAGCTTCGCCGCCCCGTCGAGCATCGAGTACTCGGTGTGCACGTGCAGGTGCACGAAGTTCTCTGATCTGGCGGGGCTGCTCACGGTGCGGGGTGCTCCTCACGGGTCGTGCGGCCGGCTGGCACCGGCAGGTGCGCAGGGGCGGCAGGTGGTTCTGGTGACCGGCGGGAAAGGCCGTTCGAGGTCGGGCTGGCACTACGGGTGGCACTGCCGGGGCACTGCACTCACCACAGGCGGTGTCGCCCGGGGTGGAGGCCGTCCGCGGTGTCCCGATCCTCGCACCTCCGGAGGTCTACCCGAAGGGTCTGACGGAACGTGTCCCGCGATCCGGACCACTCCGTCACACCACCCCGGGGTGCCCCTCCGCCAGCGACCGGCGCATCGTCACGTGGACGATGCCGGCCTCCTCGTACTCCTCGCCCAGGACCCGGTAGCCGGCCCGCTCGTAGAACCGCCGGGCGGTGACCTGGGCGTGCAGCTCGACCTCCGTCTGGCCCCGCGCCGCCGCCTCGCGGTGCAGCGCCGCGAGGACCGCGCCGCCGTGTCCGCGCCCCCGCACCGCCGGGTCGGCGGCCATCCGGCCGATCAGCGCGCGCCCCGGGCCGGCGGCGTCGGGCAGCAGCCGGCCGGTGGCGCACACCCGCCCGGCGTCGTCCCGGCTGAGGGCGTGCACGGCGGTGGCGTCGGCGTCGTCCCGCTCCAGCTCGGCGGGCACGCCCTGCTCCAGAACGAACACCCGGTGCCGCAGTGCGGCGACCTCCGGCCAGTCGGCGGCGGTGGCGGTGGTCGCGGTCGGCCGCGCGGGCCCGGTCACCCGGCCGCCCTCGGCAGCGCGGACGTCGGGACGAGCAGGAAGCGCAGGTCGATGGCGGCGTGCAGCAGCACCGGCAGCAGCAACGACCCGGTGGCGAGGTACAGCCCGGCGAGCACCCCACCGAGCACGCCGGTGGTCAGGACCCCGGACAGGCCCTGGTAGGCGTGCGCCAGGCCGAACCCGGCAGCGGCCACCAGCACCAGGCCCGCGGTGGGCAGCCCCGGCACGAGCGCGCCGACGACGGCGAGGAAGAACCCGCGGTAGAGCCACTCCTCGCACACCCCCGCCGTCACCCCGACCAGGGCGAAGAGGTGCCGCTCCGACCGGCTGCGGGGCAGCAGCGCGAGGGTCGCCTGCCCCGGCGGCTCGGCGTGCCGCGCCTCCCCCGGCCGGGTCCGGCGGAGCACCTCCGGCGGCGGGCCGGCCAGCGCCCCCGAGCGCAGCGCCCGGGTGGAGGCCAGCACCAGCGCCAGCAGCGCCGCGATCGCCAGCCAGCTCAGCGGGCCCGGCCAGCGCTGCGGCAGCACCAGCCCGACCTGCGCGGCCCCGACGTCGGACGCGGACACCCAGACGACCAGGCCGACGGCGGCCAGCCCCCACTCGAGCACCAGCAGCCGGCGGTAGAAGGACCGCCGGGCCGCCGGGTCGGTGCGCAGCCGGCCCTCGAACCGGCGGTGCAGCACGTAGCCGACGAACGGCTCCCCCACCACCAGGTAGGTGGCGATGACCGCCGCCGACAGCTGCGCCGGACCGAAGTCGGCGAACGCGGGCAGGTCGGTCACCGCCGCCGCTCAGCTCTCGGCGCGCAGCACAGCGAGCGCGCCGGCCAGGTCGGCCGGGTACTCGCTGGTGAACTCCACCCAGCGCCCGTCGGCGGGGTGGGCGAAGCCGAGCCGGACGGCGTGCAGCCACTGCCGGGTCACGCCGAGCCGGGCGGCCAGCGTCGGGTCGGCGCCGTAGGCCATGTCGCCGACGCAGGGGTGCCGGAGCGCGGAGAAGTGCACCCGGATCTGGTGGGTGCGGCCGGTCTCCAGGTGGACGTCGACCAGGCTGGCCGCCGGGAAGGCCTCGACCACCTCGTAGTGGGTGACCGACGGGCGCCCGCCGGAGACGACGGCGAATCGCCAGTCGTGCTTGGGGTGCCGGTCGATGGGCGCGTCGATGGTGCCCTTCGACGGGTCCGGGTGCCCCTGCACGAGGGCGTGGTAGCCCTTGTCGACCGTGCGCTCCTTGAACGCGGCCTTGAGCAGCGTGTACGCCCGCTCGCTCTTGGCGACCACCATCAGGCCGGTGGTCGCGGCGTCGAGCCGGTGGACGATGCCCTGCCGCTCGGCCGCGCCGCTGGTGGAGATGCGGTAGCCGGCCGCGGCGAGGCCGCCGGTGACGGTCGGGCCGTCCCAGCCGGGGCTGCCGTGCGCGGCGACGCCGACCGGTTTGTCCACGACCACGATGTCGTCGTCGTCGTGCACCACGCGCAGCCCGGCGACCGGCTGCGGGGCGGCGGGCTCGCCCGGCGGGGGCGGCAGCTCGACCTCCAGCCAGCTGCCGGCGGTCAGCCGGTCGCCCTTGCCCCGGGCCCGGCCGTCGACGAGCACGTTGCCGGCGTCGGCGAGGTCGGCGGCCACCGCCCGGGAGACCCCGAAGAGCCGGGTGAGGGCCTGGTCGACGCGCTGCCCCTCGAGCCCGTCGGGCACCGGCAGCGAGCGGAGCTCGCCGGGGCGGCCGGCGGAGGTGGTCGGGCCGGGACTGCTGGTCACCTCACCATTGTGACCGGTGGGGCCGACGGGACCGGCGGCGCCGGGCCGGGTCGGCCTACTCGCCCACGCCGGCGTTGTCGGTGGCGCCGGCCTCGCGGCCGCTGCCGGGGCGCCCGCCGTCGAACTCGACCCCGCGGAAGGCCAGCACCGCGCCGAGCACGCCACCGCAGACGATCGCCGAGTCCGCGACGTTGAAGATCGGCCAGACCTGGCCGTAGGGGTCGAACAGCGAGATGGAGTCGACGACGCCGCCGCGCAGGAAGCCCGGGTCGCGGAACACGCGGTCGACCAGGTTGCCCAGCGCCCCGCCGAGCACCAGCGCCAACGCCACCGCCCAGCCGGTGGAGAACAGCCGCCGGGCGCTGCGCACGATGACCACCACGACCACCACGGCGATCAGCGTGAAGACCACGGTCGCACCCTCGGCGAAGGAGAACGCGGCGCCGGTGTTGCGCGCCTCGGTGAGGTACACCGCGCCGCCGAGCAGCCGCAGCGGCTCGCGGTCGGACAGGGTGGCGACGACGAGCAGCTTGGTGCCGACGTCGAGGGCGAGCACCGCGGCCGCAAGGCCCAGCAGCAGCCGGGCCTTCGACCGTCGGGGGCGCACCGGCTGATCGGCCTGCTCGGTCACCGCGCCGCCCTCCCGCTCGTGCGGCCGGTCGGCCACCTCGGGGACGACGATAGCCGTGGGGACCCGGCCGACCACGGCGCGACGGCCCGCCCTGCGCGGCGGGCGCGCGGCGGGCACCCTCGACCTGTGACCCATCTCATCACCCCAGAACGGAGGTCGAGCGCCGTTCGGCGCGTGCCGACCCGGAGACGGGACGACGATGGTGCGCAGACGTCCCGACTGCACGGAGGCAGATCTTGAGCACGGCTGGTCCTTCCAACCCCGACGTGGTCCTCGTCGGCGGCGGCATCATGAGCGCGACGCTGGCCGCGCTGCTGGGCATCGTCGCGCCGGACTGGACCGTCGAGGTGTTCGAGTCCGGCGCCGCCGTGGCCGAGGAGAGCTCCGGCCCGTGGAACAACGCCGGGACCGGGCACTCCGCGCTGTGCGAGCTGAACTACACCCCGGCGCGGCCCGACGGCACCGTCGACCCGGCCAAGGCCGTGGGCATCAACGAGCAGTTCCAGGTCTCCCGGCAGTTCTGGTCTCACCTGGTGCGGGCCGGCCTCACCGACTCCCCGAAGACGTTCATCACCTCGGTGCCGCACATCAGCTTCGTCTCCGGCGAGGAGGGCCGCCGGTACATGCGCAACCGGTACGAGGCGCTGGCCCCGCAGCCGCTCTTCGCCGGCCTGGAGTACTCCGACGACCCCGCCGTCCTGACCGACTGGGTGCCGCTGATGATGCAGGACCGGTCGCCGAAGGAGCCGGTCGCGGCGACCCGGTCGCTGGCCGGCACCGACGTCAACTTCGGCGCGCTGACCCGGCTGCTGCTCGACGACGCCGTCCGCCGCGGGGTGCAGCTGCACCTGCAGCACCGGGTGCTCAAGGTGCGGCGCGAGCGCGACGGGCGCTGGGCCACCACGGTCCGCGACCTGGCCACCGGCAAGCGTCGCACCGTGCGCAGCCGGTTCCTGTTCGTCGGGGCCGGCGGTGGGGCGCTGCCGCTGCTGCAGGGCGCCGGCATCCCGGAGATCGCGGGCTTCGGCGGCTTCCCGGTCAGCGGCCAGTTCCTGCGCACCCGCAACCCGCAGCTGGTCGCCCAGCACCAGGCGAAGGTCTACGGCCAGGCGAAGGTGGGTGCCCCGCCGATGTCGGTGCCGCACCTGGACCTGCGGCTGATCGACGGCGAGCAGGCGCTGCTGTTCGGCCCCTACGCCGGCTTCTCCCCCAAGTTCCTCAAGGCCGGGTCGATGTGGGACCTCCCGCGGTCGGTGCGGACGGGCAACCTCGGCTCCATGCTCGGCGCGGGCTGGGCGAACATCCCGCTCACCCGCTACCTCATCGGCCAGGTGCTCCAGTCGGAGAAGTCCCGCTTCCGGGCGCTGGAGGAGTTCGTCCCGACCGCCGAGCAGGACGACTGGGAGCTCATCACCGCCGGCCAGCGGGTGCAGGTGATCAAGCAGGACACCGCCGGGCGCGGCGTGCTGCAGTTCGGCACCGAGCTCATCGTCGGGGCCGACGGGACGGTCGCCGGGCTGCTCGGCGCCTCCCCGGGCGCCTCCACCGCCACCGCGGCGATGCTCACGCTGCTCGAGCGCTGCTTCCCCGACCGGATCGACGGCTGGCGCCCGCTGCTGCAGGAGGCCATCCCCTCCTACGGGCACACGCTGTCCGACGAGCCCGAGCTGCTCGCCCGGGTCGTCGCCGACACCACCCGCACCCTGGAGCTGCACAGCTGACGAAGGACCCCGCTGCCCCCACGCCTCGCAAGCTCGGCGCGGGCCCCTGCAGCGGGGCCGTCAGTCCGTCTCGGAGGGCTGGCCGGCCTCGCCGCGCCAGGTGGCGAGCCGGCCGGCCCGGCTGACCGCGCGCAGCCGGCGCTCGGCCTCCTGCCGGGAGCCTCGGGCGGACACCAGCAGCGCCTGGTCACCGCGCATCAGCCGGGTCTCCCGGTCGGGCACGAAGGGCCGCCCGTCGCGGACCACCAGCACCACCGCGGCGTCCTCGGGCAACCGCAGCTCGGGCAGGTACACGCCGTGCAGCCGGGACGAGTCGGGCACCCGCAGCTGCATCAGCTCCGCGCCCAGCTCGTCCAGCGGCGCAGACTCCACGTCGATGTCCCGCGGGGTCACCGGGGTGGCGATCCGCAACAGCCGGGCCACCGCGGCCAGCGACCAGCCCTGCACCACGGTGAAGACGACGACCAGCACGAACACCGTGTCGAAGACCTGGGTGGCGCCGGGCACGTCGGCCGCGATCGGGAACGTCGCCAGCACGATCGGCACCGCGCCGCGCAGCCCGGCCCAGGCGATGAACGCCTGCTGGGAGAACGGCACGCGGAACCAGGCGAGGCTGGCCAGCACCGACAGCGGGCGGGCCAGCAGCAGCAGCGCCCCTCCGATGACCAGTGCCGGCCCGACCGCGGCGGCCAGCCGGTCCGGCGAGACCAGCAGCCCGAGCAGCACGAACAGCCCGATCTGGGCGAGGCTGGCCAGCCCCTCGGCGAAGCCGATGGTGCCGGCCCGGTGCGGCAGCGCGGCGTTGCCGAGCACCAGCCCGCACAGGTAGACGGCGACGAAGCCGGAGGTGTGCGCGAGGTCGGCGGAGGCGAAGGCGAGCACGCACAGCGCGAGGGTCACCAGCGGGTAGAAGCCGACCAGCGGCAGCGCGAGCCGGCGCAGCAGCCACGCCCCGCCGAACCCGATCCCGATGCCGATCACCGAGCCACCGGCCAGCTCGCCCACCACCTCGGCGAGCACCAGGTACCAGGGGAGCGTCTCGTGGCCGGTCAGCCGCTCGGACAGCGCCAGCACCAGCAGGATGACCGGGGCGTCGTTGAGCCCGGACTCCAGCTCCAGCGACGCCACCATCCGCCGCGGCAGCGGCAGCCGGCGCAGCGAGGAGAACACCGCGGCGGCGTCGGTGGAGGTGACCACGGCACCGACCAGCAGCGCGAAGGCCCAGGAGAAGTCCAGCAGCCACACCCCGACCGCCGCGACGACGACCACGCTGACGACCACGCCCAGAGTGGACAGCGTGACCCCCGGCCCGACCGCCCGGCGCACGTCGGACCACCGGGTGGTGAGCCCGCCCTCGGCCAGGATGACCACCAGCGCCGCCACGCCGAGGGTCTGGGTGAGCCCGACGTCCTCGAACTCGACCCGGCCCAGCCCGCTCTCCCCCAGCAGCACCCCGAGCGCCAGGTAGAGCAGCAGCGAGGGCAGGCCGATCCGGTCGGCGAGCCGGAGCGCCACCGCGGCGACGAGCACGACGAGGGCGCCGACGGCGAGCGCGACGGTGACCGTCGTGTTCATCGGCGGGGACCCATGGGCGCAGTCTCCCGTACCGGCATGTCGCCGTCGTGACAGCGGTTGCGCGGGGCCGGTGGCGGGGTCGGGGATGATGGGGGCGTGAGTGCACCTTCCGGGCCCTTCTCGGCCCTCCCCCCGCAGGTCGACCTGCCCGCCCTCGAGCACGAGGTCCTCGAGCAGTGGGAGGCCGACAAGGTCTTCGCCCGGTCGCTGGAGGGCTCCGCCGGCAAGCCGCAGTGGGTCTTCTACGAGGGCCCGCCGACCGCCAACGGCCGGCCCGGCACGCACCACATCGAGGCCCGGGCGTTCAAGGACGTCTTCCCCCGGTTCAAGACGATGCAGGGCTGGCACGTGCCCCGCCGCGCCGGCTGGGACTGCCACGGCCTGCCGGTGGAGATCGCCGTCGAGCAGGAGCTCGGCTTCGCCGGCAAGCCCGACATCGAGCGCTACGGCATCGCCGAGTTCAACGCCCGCTGCCGGGAGTCGGTCGAGCGGCACGTCGACTCGTTCACCGAGCTCACCCACCGGATGGGCTACTGGGTCGACATGTCGACCGCCTACTGGACGATGGACCCGTCCTACGTCGAGAGCGTCTGGTGGTCGCTCAAGCAGGTCTTCGACAAGGGCCTGCTGGTCGAGGACCACCGGGTGGCCCCGTACTGCCCGCGCTGCGGCACCGGGCTGTCCGACCACGAGGTCGCCCAGGGCTACGAGACGCTGACCGACCCGTCGGTCTACGTCCGGCTGCCGGTCACCAGCGGGGAGTGGGCCGGCAAGGCCGACCTGCTCATCTGGACGACGACGCCGTGGACGCTGCCGAGCAACACCGCCGTCGCCGTGCACCCCGACGTCAGCTACGTCGTGGCGCGCAACGACGAGGGCACCTTCGTCGTCGCCGAGCCGCTGCTCACCGCCGCGCTCGGCGAGGGCGCCGAGGTGCTGGCCCGGACGCAGGGCCGCGACTGGGAGCACGTGCACTACCAGCGGCCGTTCGAGCTGGTCGCCTTCCCCGACGACGTCGACACGCACTACGTCGTCCTCGCCGAGTACGTCACCACCGAGGACGGCACCGGGCTGGTGCACCAGTCCCCCGCGTTCGGCGCCGACGACTTCGCCGTCGGGCGGGCCTACGGCCTGCCGGTGGTCAACCCGATCGACCCGTCCGGGCACTTCCTCGCCGACGTGCCGCTGGTCGGCGGGCACTTCTTCAAGGCCGCCGACCCAGCCCTGCTGCAAGACCTGCAGGACCGCGGCGTGCTCTACCGCGAGCTGCGCTACGAGCACAGCTACCCGCACTGCTGGCGGTGCCACACGCCGCTGATGTACTACGCGCAGCCCTCCTGGTACATCCGCACCAGCCAGGTCAAGGACCAGCTGCTGGCGCAGAACGAGCGCACGAACTGGTACCCGGAGAACATCAAAGAGGGCCGCTTCGGCGACTGGCTGCACAACAACGTCGACTGGGCGCTGTCCCGCGACCGGTACTGGGGCACGCCGCTGCCGATCTGGCGCAACGACGCCGACCCGTCGCGGATGGTCGTCGTCGGCTCGCTCGCCGAGCTGTCCGAGCTGACCGGCCGCGACCTCGCCGACCTGGACCCGCACCGGCCGTTCATCGACGAGGTCACCTTCACCGTGGACGGCGAGGAGGGCACCTACCGGCGGGTCCGCCAGGTCATCGACGCCTGGTACGACTCCGGCTCGATGCCGTTCGCCCAGTGGGGCGCCCCGCACCGGAACCAGGCGGAGTTCGAGGCGGCCTACCCGGCGCAGTTCATCGCCGAGGCGATCGACCAGACCCGCGGCTGGTTCTACACGCTCATGGCGGTCGGCACGCTGGTGTTCGGCAAGAGCTCCTACGAGAACGTGCTGTGCCTGGGCCACATCCTGGCCGAGGACGGCCGGAAGATGAGCAAGCACCTGGGCAACATCCTCGAGCCGATGCCGATGATGGACCGGCACGGCGCCGACGCCGTCCGCTGGTTCATGCTGGCCGGCGGCTCGCCGTGGTCGGCCCGCCGGGTCGGCCACGAGACGCTGTCCGAGGTCGTCCGCAAGGTGCTGCTGACCTACTGGAACACCGCGAGCTTCTTCACCCTCTACGCCGAGACCAACGGCTGGGACCCGGCGACCAGCCCCGCCCCGCCGCGGGCCGAGCGGCCGCTGCTGGACCGCTGGGCGCTGGCCGAGCTGGCCTCGGTCACCGCCGGGGTCACCGACGCGCTGGAGGACTTCGACACCCAGACGGCCGGCCGGCTGATCGCCGGCTTCGTCGACGACCTGTCCAACTGGTACGTGCGGCGCAGCCGGCGGCGCTTCTGGGACGGCGACCCGGCCGCGCTGGGCACGCTGCACGAGGTCCTCGACGGGCTCACCCGGCTGATGGCCCCGTTCACCCCGTTCGTCACCGAGCGGGTCTGGCGGACCGCGGTCGTGCCCGGGTCGGCCGGCGCGGTCGACTCGGTGCACCTGGCCGACTGGCCGGTGGTCGACACCGAGGCCCGCGACGACGCCCTCGTCGAGCAGGTGGCGCTGGTCCGCCGGCTGGTGGAGCTGGGCCGCTCGGCCCGCACCGCCGCCAAGGCCCGCACCCGCCAGCCGCTGGCCCGCGCGCTGGTCGCGGCCAACGGCTGGGCGCAGCTCCCCCGTGACCTGGTCGCCGAGGTGGCCGACGAGCTCAACGTCGCCGAGCTCACCGAGCTGTCCGCGGTCGAGGGCTCGCTGGTCGACGTGTCGGTGAAGGTCGACTTCCGCGCGGTCGGCCGGCGGCTGGGCAAGCAGGTGCAGGCGGTGGCCGCGGCGGTCGCCGCGGCGGACCCGGTCGAGCTGGTCGCCGCCTACCGGGCGGGAACCGCGACGGTGCCGGTCGACGGCGAGCAGGTCCCCCTGCAGGACGGCGACCTGGTGGTCACCGAGACGCCGCGGGAGGGCTGGACGGTGGCCTCGGCCGCCGGGCTGACCGTGGCGCTGGACCTGACCCTGACCCCGGAGCTGGAGCGGGCCGGGCTGGTCCGGGAGGTCGTCCGGCTGGTGCAGGACGCCCGCAAGTCCACCGGGCTGGCGGTCAGCGACCGGATCGAGCTGTGGTGGACCGGGGACGGCGCCGTCGCCCAGGCGCTCACCGAGCACGCCGAGGCGCTGGCCGGTGAGGTGCTGGCGACCACGGTGCACGCCGACGCGGCAGGCACCGGGGACGGCGTCGAGGGTCCGGCCGGCGCCCGCGTCTGGATCGCCAAGGCCTGATCGCCCGGGCCTTGTCAGGCGCGGCGGGCGCGCTCCCGCTGCGCCAGGTGGTGGTCGGGGGCGCAGGTGGCGCACGGGGTGAACCCGTCGGCGCGGGCCTCGGTCAGCGGCAGCGGGACCGTCTCCAGGCCGGACACGTGCGGGCACCGCGGCAGGTGGTAGCGGGGGTGCTCGTCGACCACCAGCACCTCGTCGGTCAGGTCGATGACCATCAGCTGGTCGGTGAACGCGACGTCCTCGACCGCCGGCTCGCCGGGCGCGGGGACGGCGGGCCCCTCGGCGCTGCGCGGACCCAGCGGCGCCCGGAGTCCCGCGCCGTCCGACGGCGGGCCGCCGACCGGTCTGGCGAGGTCCCCGAGACCCGAGCCGCTGGGCGGGCCGGCGACCCGCGGGATGCTCGGCGAGCTCGGCGGCACCGGCGGCGGCGACACCCGCCGCAGCGGCTCCCCGTCGTCGGTCCCGGCTGCCGGGTCGTACCGCGGCGGCACCGGCGGCCGCCCGGGCGCCGGCACCTCGCGGTGGGCGCCCCCGCCGTCGGCCCGGCCGCCCTGCCGCTCGGCCCGCCGCTGCCGGAGCTCGCCCACCACGAGCAGCACGGCGGCCAGCGCGCTCGCCGCGAAGGACCCCCACTGCAGGCCCGGCGACCCCTGGACCAGCCCGGCGACGAGCAGCCCCACGGCGACCAGGAGCAGCAGCGCCGCGGCCAGGATCACAGCCGGATGCTAGCGGCGCGCGCTATCACCGCGTCCGCCGTGGCAGCCAGTCCGGGACGGAGAAGCCGACGCCCCTCCGGACCCGTGGTCCGGAGGGGCGTGGTGACGTGCTGACTTATGCGCTGACGTGCTGGTTCTGCCGGCTGTTCGTGGCCGGCTCGGCCGAGCCGCGGCTGTCGAGGTCGCGCAGGTGCGACTCGAGGTAGGACCGCAGCCGGGTGCGGTACTCGCGCTCGAAGGTGCGCAGCTCCTCGACCTTGCGGTCCAGGCTCGCCCGCTTCTCCTCCAGCGAGCCCATCGCCTCGACGTGCTTGCGCTCGGCGTCCTGGGCCAGCGCGGTCGCCTTGGCGCGCGCCTCGCGCTCCATCGTGTCGGCCCGGGTGCGGGCGTCGCCCAGCATCGAGTCGGCGCGGTTCTTGGCCTCGGTGACCATCTGCTCGCTCTTGGCCCGCGCCTCGGACAGCATCCGGTCGCTGGTGCTCTTGGCGCTGCCGACCATCTGGTCGGCCTGGGCCTTGGCCTCACCGACGTGCCGCTCGGCCGTCTCGGTGGCCAGGGCCAGCATGCGGGAGGCGCGGATGGCCTCGTCCTCGCGGACGGCCGACGGCGTCATCTGCGTCTGCGCCGGCGGGGGCGGCGGGGCCGCGACCGTCATCGGCGCGGACTCGGGGCGCTCCTCGCGCGGGGCGGCAGCCTGCCCGCCACCGGAGGCCCGCAGGTCGTTGTTCTCCTCGATCAGGCGGGCCAGCTCGGCCTCGACGACGTCGAGGAAGGCGTCGACCTCGTCCTCGTCGTAGCCGCGCTTGCCGATCGGCGGCTTCTTGAAGACGACGTTGTGCACGTCGGCGGGAGTCAGTGGCATGCGGCTCACCTCAGGTCGGACGGGAGGAACAGAGACAGGCGCGGACCGGCGGCGAGCCGCTGGGGCGCCACGCCCCGCTCCGGCTGGGAACGCGAGGTCACAGGGAGTAGGCCAGGTTGGTCAGCAGGCTCCGCAGCAGGATCACGGCGATCAGGAGCACCATAAACCCCAGGTCCAGGCGGATCGTCCCGAGGTTCAGCGGTGGGATGACCTTGCGCACGGCCTTCAGCGGCGGGTCTGTCGTCGCGTAGACGACCTCCAGGCCGGCCGCGACCAGACCCTGCGGGCGCCAGCTCCGGGCCAGCACCATCACCCAGTCCACGACGAACCGGGCGAACAGCAGGATCAGGAACACGAGCAGGACCGAGGAGATGATCTGCAGAAGGAGAGCCACGGTCCTCGATCGTTCGGGCACCCGTGCGCGGGGCGCGCAGGTGCGGCGGGTCAGGACTGACTGAAGAAGCCGCCCTCGCGGATCCGGGCCTTGTCCTCAGCCGTCACGTCCACGTCCTGCGGGCTGAGCAGGAACACCTTGGCCGTGACCCGCTCGATACTACCGTGCAGGCCGAACGTGAGGCCGATGGCGAAGTCGACGAGTCGCTTCGCGTCGGCGTGCTCCATGTCGGTCAGGTTCATGATCACCGGCATGCCGTCGCGGAACCGCTCGCCGATGGTGCGCGCCTCGTTGTAGGAGGCGGGGTGCACCGTGGTGATCCGGTAGCCCTTGGGCTTCGGCTCGGGCGCCGGCGTGGGAGCGGGGGCCGGCTCGGGCTCGGCGGCGACGGGCTCGCTCATCGCCAGGCCGGCGGCACCCGACGTCCCCCCGGACAGGCCGATCGGGGCCCGACCGCGGCCGGCGGAGGCGCTGATCCCGGAGCCGCCGGCGGCGCTGAGCCCACCGCCCAGACGGGAGGCGGCCGTGCTGCCCGCGGGGCTGCCGGCGAGGCCGAGGGTGCGCGGGGTCGCCGGGCGGCGACCGAGGGAGACCTCGGGCTCGGGCACCCGGTCCTCGACCCGCTCCTCGGCGCGCTCGCCGGCCGGGTAGTCGGTGTCGTAGCCGGAGGCCCCGTAGCCGCTGCCGTAGCCGTAGCGGTCGCCGCCGGCCGGCGTCGCCGGGTCGTCGACGTAGTCGGTCGCGGCGTAGCGGTCGTAGCCCCGGTCGTAGCCGTGGTCGTCGTAGCCGCGGTCGGCGTACTCGTGGTCGCTCTGCCGCGCGGCGTAGCGGTCGTAACCGCCCCGGGCGTCGTCGTCCTCGACGAGGCCCAGGTAGACCCCCATCCTCCTCATGGCTCCGGCCATCGGACGTCTCCCTCTGGTCTCGTCGCAGGACGACTCGTGGTGCGGACGGCCGGTCGGCGGGGCCGACCGGTGGTGCGGGTGGTGCTGGTGTGACTACCGCGGGCGCACGGGTCCTGCGGCGGTCGGTCCCTCGGAGGCTAGGGGGCGCGCGCCGAACAACGCGGTACCGACACGCACCACGGTGGCCCCAGCTGCCACAGCAGCCTCCAGGTCGCCGCTCATGCCTGCCGATGTCTCCGATGCGGTGGGGTGGGCGGCGCGGACCCGGGCACCGATCTCGGCCAGCCGGGCGAACGCCGGCGCGGGGTCCTCCCCGCGCGGCGCGACGGCCATGAGGCCGCGCAGCCGGAGCCCCCCGGCCGCGGCCACGGCGTCGGCCAGCCCCGGGACGTCGCCGGGTGCGGCCCCGCCGCGCCCGCCGAGCTCGCCCTCGGGGCCACCGAGGTCGACCTGGACATAGACGTCCACGACCCGGTCGGCCCGCTCGGCGGCCCGGTCCAGCGCCTCCACCAGCGGCGGCCGGTCGACGGAGTGCACGGTCGCACCCAGCCGGACGACGGCGGCTGCCTTGTTGCGCTGCAGCTGGCCGACCAGGTGCCAGCGCAGGTCCGGCAGGTCGGCGAGCTCGGCCGCCTTGCTGCTGAGCTCCTGCACCCGGTTCTCCGCGAAGTGCCGCTGCCCCAGCGCGGCGAGCGCGCGGACGTCCGCGGCCGGCCAGGTCTTGCTCACCGCGAGCAGCCGGACCTCGGCCGGGTCGCGCCCGGCCGCCCTCGCCGCGGCGTCGATCCGCGCCCGCACCGCACGCAGGTTCTCGCCCAACGAGCTCATGGGCCGATCCTCCCCTGCCGGTGACGCGCGACCTCCGTGCAGGGGTCCGGGTTCAGCCGAGCCAGACGATGCCGGCCTGGCGGCCGGTGACCCTGTCGCGGCGGTGGCTGAACAGCCGGGGGTCCTCCACCGTGCAGCGCGGGTCGTGCACGACCTGCCGGACGCCGGCCCCGCGCAGCACCTCGGCGATGCCGGCCCGCAGGTCCAGCCCCGGCGTCCCCGTCCGGGTGCGGACCGCGCTCGCCGGGGCGACCCGGGCGACCTCGGCCTGCATCTGGACGGGCACCTCGTAGTCCAGGCCGCAGACCGCGGGGCCGAGCAGCGCCTCGACGTCCGCAGGCCGCGCGCCGAGCCGGGTCATGGCCGCCAGGGCGGCGGGCACGACGCCGCGCCGGACGCCCTTCCGCCCGCGATGCCCGGTCGGCAACGAGACCGGCGACCCGGGGGGTCCAGCAGCACCGGGACGCAGTCGGCGACCAGCACGCACAGCACCAGGCCGGGGGTGGCCGTGACGAGCGCGTCGACGTCGGCCACCGGGTTCTCCTCGGCGTCCTCCACGATCGCGACCCCGGTGCCGTGCACCTGGGTCATCCAGACCACCTGGTCCCCGGCGACGCCGAGCTCAGCGGCGAGCCGGTCGCGGTTCGCGGCGACGTCCGCCGGGTCGTCGCCGACGTGCCCGCCGAGGTTGAACGAGTCGTACGGGGACGAGGAACGGCCGCCCCGCCGGTCGGTGACGACCCGCCGGGGTCGCACCGCCGGCGGAGCGGCCGGACCGTCACTCACTGGACGCGACGTGCTGGAACGGCCCCTCTGCAGGGACCCGGGGCGAGCTTGCGAGTCCCGGGGGGCAGAGGGGTCCTTTCACTGGGAGCGGAGGAACTCGGGGATGTCGAGCTCCTCCTCGAAGTCCTCCGAGGCCAGCGGACGGCGGGTGCCGTTGCCCGGCCCGGCGATGGGCGGCAGCGGCGGCACGGTGATGCCGCCGCCCTGCGGCGCGACGCCGGGCTGGCCCGGGCGGGGTGCCGCCGGGGACGCCTGGGTGGTGGGCGCGGCCGCCGTGGGGGCCGGCGAGACGAGCCGCTCGCCGGTCTGCGCCGGGACGGACGGCCGCGGGGCGGCCGGCGCGACCGGGGCAGCGGCGACCGGTGCCGGGGCCGGCGGAGCAGCCGGGGCGACCGACGTGACCGCGGCGTCCTTGCGCTGACCGGGCTTGCCCTGGTCGAAGCCGGCCGCGATGACCGTCACCCGCACCTCGTCGCCGAGGGCGTCGTCGATGACGGCCCCGAAGATGATGTTGGCGTCGGGGTGCGCGGCGTCGGAGACCAGCGAGGCGGCCTCGTTGATCTCGAACAGGCCCAGGTCCGAGCCGCCGGAGATCGACAGCAGGACGCCGTGGGCGCCCTCCATCGAGGCCTCCAGCAGCGGGCTGGCGATCGCCTGCTCGGCGGCGAGCAGGGCGCGGTTGTCACCGCGCGCGCTGCCGATGCCCATCAGCGCCGAGCCCGCACCGGACATGACCGACTTGACGTCGGCGAAGTCCAGGTTGATCAGGCCGGGGGTGGTGATCAGGTCGGTGATGCCCTGGACGCCGGAGAGGAGCACCTGGTCGGCGGTCCGGAAGGCGTCCATCACGCTGACGTTCCGGTCGCCCAGCTGCAGCAGCCGGTCGTTCGGGATCACGATCAGCGTGTCGCACTCGTTGCGCAGCTCCTCGATGCCCGACTCGGCCTGGACCGCCCGCCGCTTCCCCTCGAAGGAGAACGGACGGGTGACCACGCCGATGGTCAGGGCGCCGAGCTTCCGCGCGATGGAGGCGACGACGGGTGCGCCACCGGTGCCGGTGCCACCGCCCTCGCCCGCCGTCACGAAGACCATGTCGGCGCCCTTGAGCACCTCCTCGATCTCCTCGCGGTGGTCCTCTGCGGCCTGCCGGCCGACATCGGGCTGCGCGCCCGCGCCCAGGCCGCGGGTGAGCTCACGGCCGACGTCGAGCTTGACGTCCGCGTCGCTCATCAGCAGTGCCTGTGCGTCGGTGTTGATCGCGATGAACTCGACCCCCTTGAGGCCGACCTCGATCATGCGATTGACCGCGTTCACCCCGCCGCCGCCGATGCCGACGACCTTGATGACCGCGAGGTAGTTGTGCGGAGGTGTCATGCTGCGCTCCCCAACTGGACCCTCATCCTCAGGTTAAGCCTTATAGTTATGTCAACTACGTCCGTGTGAGGACGAAGTTAGGTGCGCCCTCATCGGGCAGCAAGCACCCTCTCCGGGTCGGCGTGTCCATCGGGCGGAGTCGCACCAGAACCCGTCGACCCGTCTGTCACATCCGGCTCACGAGCCGTGACGACATGCCAGGCCACGGTCTCATGCCCGGGTGGAGACGTCCGCAGGCACGTCCGTCGGTGCGACGCAGCGCACGTCGAGACTCTTTTCTGCCCGGGCGTGTCGGCGCGCCGCCCACCGGGGACGCCGGTGAGCTGCTCCCGCTCAGCTCCGGGGCACCCGCCCGAGCAGGTGGAACTCCTCGTTCGGCGGCACGGCGGCCCAGTGGACGAGGCGGTTGGACAGCGCGAACAGCGCGACGATCGCGCCGACGTCCCACACGTCGTCCTGGGTGAGGCCGTGCCCGCGCAGCGCGTCCTGCTCCTGCGCGGTCACCGACACCGGGTCGACGGCGAGCCGGACGCCGACCTCCACCACCGCCCGCAGCCGCGGCGACAGCGGCGCCTTCCGCCAGTCGACGGCCACCTGGTCGGCCAGGTACCGGTCCCGCGCGCGGATCCGGACCAGGGCGCCGTGGGCCACCACGCAGTAGAGGCAGCTGTTGGCCGCGCTGGTGGCCACCACCAGCACCTCGCGGTCGGCCTGGGTGAGCCCCGGGGTGTCCTTGTCCATCAGGGCGTCGTGCAGCGCGAAGAAGGCCCGCGCCTCGTCGGGGCGCCAGGCGAGCGCGGCGAAGACGTTGGGCAGGAAGCCGCTCTTGTCGGCGACCTCGGTGAAGCGCGCCTGCAGGTCCGGGGGCAGCTCGGCCAGCGGGACGACGGGGAATCGGCTGATCGGGGGCTCGGTCACCCGGTCACTCTGCCGCACCTCGCGTGGCTTGTCGGCCCCGCTGCAGGGGCCCGCCGCGAGCTCGCGAGCGGTGGGGGGCAGCGGGGTCCTTCCTCACCGCAGGACGACGGAGTCCGGGGTGCTGACGTCGAGGGTGCCGGCGGGGTCGAGCGTCCCGGCGTCGATCTGGTCGAGCAGCGCGCCGAGCACCTCGGCCTTCCGGTCGGTCTGGGCCGCGCTCCCCCACAGCACCGACCGGCCGTCGGTGAGGGTCAGGGTGACGGCGTCCGGGCTGGTGGCGGCCACGCCGGTCACCTGGTCGCGCACGTCCGGCGGCAGCGCGGTCAGCGCCCCGAGCGCAGCGGTGGTCGCCGCGTCGTCCGGACCGGGGTCCGGCACGTCGAGCGGGACGACGCCGTCCGGCGGGGTGCCGGTGATCGTCTCGAACACCACGCCCTCGGCGTCCACCAGCCGGCGCGTGCCCCCGTCGGTGACCACCGCCACCGGCACCCGCTCGGCCAGCGTCACGACCACCGTGCGGGGCCAGCCCCGGGTGACCTCGACCGAGGCGACCTGCGGGAGCGCGGCGACCCGGGCGGCCGCGGCCGCGGTGTCGACCCGCGCCAGCGGCGTGCCCGCGGCGATGCCGGCCACCTGGACCACCTGCTCCGCGGAGAGCCGCGCCTCGCCGTCGACCTGGACCGTGCGGACCGCGAAGACCGGGCTGCCCAGCACCACCCAGGCGAGGACGCCGACGACCAGCACGGCCGCGCCCAGCGCGACGAGCGCCCGCCGGCCCGGGTGGGCCGGGCGCCGCGACCGGCGCCGGCGGGGGCGCAGCGGGGTGACCGGGGACGGGGTGTCCCCGCCCGTGCCGCCGCCCCGCCGTCCGCCCCGGGCGCGGTCGCGGGTCGTCGCGGCGCGGCTCACCGCGCCGGCCCCGACCCGTCCCCGTGCGGCGGCTCGACCCCCTCGTCGGGCTCGCTGAGCGCGGCCAGGACCTCGGGGCCGACCATCGACACGTCGCCGGCGCCCATGGTGACCACCAGGTCGCCGGGGCGGGCGCGGGCGGCCATCGCCGGTGCGGCGGCCGACCAGGACGGTTCGTAGGCGACCGCGTCGGCCGGCAGCGGCACCGCGTCGGCGACCAGCGCGCCGGTCACGCCGGGCACCGGGTCCTCGCGGGCACCGTAGACCTCCATCACCACGACCTGGTCGGCCAGGCCCAGCGCCTCGCCGAAGCCGGTGGCGAACTGCGCGGTCCGGCTGTAGAGGTGCGGCTGGAAGAGCACCAGCAGCCGCCCCGACCCGGTGACCGCGCGGGCCGCCCGCAGCTGCGCGGCGACCTCGGTGGGGTGGTGGGCGTAGTCGTCGTAGACCCGGACGCCGGCGGCGACGCCCTTGAGCTCGAACCGCCGGTGCACGCCGCCGAACCGGCCCAGCCCGCCGATCAGGCCGGCCGCGGGGAGCCCGAGCTCGAGCCCGGCCAGCAGCGCCGCGGCGCTGTTGAGCGCCATGTGCGCCCCGGGCAGCCGGATGTGCACCTCGCCGAGGGACTGCCCGTCGAGGACGGCGGTGTACCGCGTCCCGTCCGGTGCCACCCGCAGGTCCAGCAGCTGCAGGTCCGCCCCCGGCTGCAGGCCGTAGGTCCGCAGCCGCACCGGGGTGCCCGCCGCCACGCCGGCCAGCCGGGCCGCACCCGGGTCGTCGGCGCAGAGCACCAGGAACCCGTCGTCGGCGACGGTGCGCACGAAGGCGTCGAAGGCCGCCTCGACCGCGGCCAGGTCGCCGTAGTTGTCCAGGTGGTCGGCCTCGACGTTGGTGACGATCGCCCCGTGCGGGGCCAGCAGCAGGAACGACCGGTCGCTCTCGTCGGCCTCGGCCAGGAAGACGTCGCCCTGGCCGGCGTGGGCGTTGGAGCCGGACTCGTTGAGGGTGCCGCCGATGGCGAACGACGGGTCGACGCCGCAGGCCTGCACGGCGACGGTGAGCATCGACGTCGTCGAGGTCTTGCCGTGGGTGCCGGCCACCGCGACGCTGCGCCGTCCGGCCATCACCGCGGCCAGCGCGACCGCCCGGGGCACCACCCGCAGCCCCCGCTCGCGGGCCGCGACCAGCTCGGGGTTCTCCGCGCGGATCGCGGTGGAGACCACGACGGTCGCCGCGTCGCCGAGGTGCTCGGCGTCGTGGCCGACCTCCACCCGGGCGCCGAGCGCGGCGAGCCCGCGCATCGCCGGGGAGTCCCGGCGGTCGGTGCCCGACACCCGCAGGCCGCGGGCGAGCATGATCCGCGCGATGCCGCTCATCCCGGCGCCGCCGATGCCGATGAAGTGCACCGCGCCGAGGTCCTCGAGGGCGGGGATCGGGTCCTTCCACGCCGCCACGTCCGCGGCGCTCATCGCGACACCACCTCGAGCACCATGTCCGCGAGTCGCTCGTCGGCGTCGGGGGTGCCGGCCGCCGCGGCGTTGGCGGCCAGCGCGGCCAGCGCCGCCGGGTCGGTGAGCAGCGGCACCAGGTTCTCCGTCACCCACGCCGGGGTGAGCTCGGCGTCGTCGACCAGCAGCCCTCCCCCGGCCTCGACCACCGGCAGCGCGTTGAGCCGCTGCTCGCCGTTGCCGATCGGCAGCGGGACGAACGCCCCGGGCAGCCCGACCGCGGAGAGCTCGGCGACGGTGACCGCCCCCGACCGGCACAGCGCCAGGTCCGCGGCGGCGTAGGCGAGGTCCATCCGCTCCAGGTAGTCCACGACCACGTAGGGCGCGGCGCCGGCCGGCCGGGGCGGGACGGTGACGTCGGTGTTCCTCGGCCCGCGGGCGTGCAGCACCTGCACCCCGGCGGCGGTGAGCGCGTCAGCGGCGGCGACCGCGGCCCGGTTCAGCGAGGCGGCGCCCTGCGACCCGCCGAAGACCAGCAGCGTCGGGCGGTCGGCGTCCAGGCCGAAGGCGGCCCGGGCCTCGGCGCGCAGGCCGGCCCGGTCGAGGTGGCTGATCGAGGGGCGCAGCGGCATGCCGACGTGCTCACCGGCGTGCAGCGGGGTGCCGGGCGTGCTCACCGCCACCCGGGCGGCCAGCCGCGCGCCGACCCGGTTGGCCAGGCCGGGGAGCGGGTTGCCCTCGTGCACGACGACCGGCACCCCGGCGCGGCGGGCGGCGAGGTAGGCGGGCAGCGCGACGTAGCCGCCGAACCCGACCAGCACGTCGGCGCCGAGCCCGGTGAGCAGCGCGCGGGTCTCGGCGACCGCGCGCCAGACCCGGGCGGGCACCCGGAGCAGGTCCGGCGTGGGCCTGCGCGGCAGCGGGACCGGCGGGATCAGCCGCAGGTCGTAGCCGCGGGCCGGCACCAGCCGGGTCTCCAGCCCGCGGGCGGTGCCCAGGCAGGTGACCTGCACGGCGGGGCCGCCGCCGGGGGCGGTGCGGCGGGTGAGCGCGTCGGCGAGGGCGAGCATCGGCTCGATGTGCCCGGCGGTGCCGCCGCCGGCGAGCACGACGTGCACGGGCCGGGGCACGGGCAGGGCAGCGGCGGCCGAGGGCTCAGCCGCTCCGGGCGTGCCTGGGGCGGGCTGGGGGTGGGTCACTGCAGACGTCCTGGCCGTTCCGTTCTCGGGGGGTGGGGCCGCGTCGCCGGCCGGACCCGCGCAGCGGGCGGCTCACCGGACCGCGGGCGTTCGCGGGGCACGTCCCGGAGGACGGGCACCGCGGGGGGCACGGGCCGGTTGCGGACGGAGGGGCGGTCACCGGCGTTCGGCCGGCCGGGGACAGTCTGCCGCTCCGGAGCCCGCCGCCGCTCGTCCGGGGTGCCCCGCCGCGGGTCGGGCCACCGGCGGGGCGGGGGCGCCCCGGCCCGGCCGCGACCGGCACCGGGGTCGGGCACCCGGGTCACCGTCCGCCCGTCGTGCCGCTCGGGACGGCGGACCGGCCCCAGGTCGCGCCCGGGGTCGGCACCCCGGCGGCCGCGCCGGCGGCGGGGCGGCGGCACCGGGTCGACGGCGGTCGGCGGGACCGGGAGCAGCAGCCGGGCGAGCCGGCCGCGCGGCTGGCTGCGCTGGAAGGCGATCGCCGCGGGCTCGGCCCGGGCGAACCGGGCGAGCAGCCCGATCACGAACAGGGTGAGCACCAGCGACGTCCCGCCGGCCGAGATCAGCGGCAGGGTGACCCCGGTGACCGGCAGCAGCCCCACGACGTAGCCCATGTTCATGGTGGCCTGGCCGATCAGCCAGACGGTGATGGCGATGCTGGCGAGCTGGATGAACCGGTCGGTCGAGCGGCGGGCGATCCGGAAGCCGGCCCAGCCGAGGATGGCGTACAGGCAGACGACGACCAGGCAGCCGAGGAAGCCGAGCTCCTCGCCGATGATCGCGAAGATGTAGTCGGACTCGGCGTGCGGCAGCAGGTTCCACTTCATCGCGCTGTTGCCCAGCCCGACGCCCCAGAAGCCGCCGGTGGCCAGCGCGTACAGCCCGTGGCAGGCCTGGTAGCCGCTGTCGCTGACGTCGGCGCAGGGGTCGATGAAGCCGGTGACCCGGGCCATCCGGTACGGCGCGAGGACGACCATCAGCGCGACCACGACCCCGACCGCCAGCACGGCGACCCCGACCCAGCGGCGGGACAGCCCACCGGCCCACATCAGCCCGGCGACGACCAGCAGCAGGCTGACCACCGCGCCCATGTCCGGCTCGGCGAGGAGCAGCAGGCTCATCAGCAGGAAGACCGGCAGCACCGGCACCAGCAGCGACCTCGTCGTCAGGTACTTCTCCCGGACGGCGATGACGTGCGCGCCCCACAGCGCGAAGACCAGCTTGGCCAGCTCGGAGGGCTGGAAGTTGGTGAACCCCAGGTTGAACCAGGCGCGGGCACCGTTGAGCTCCAGGCTGACCCCGGGGATGGGCACCAGCACCAGCGCCAGCAGCCCGAAGACCACCAGCATCCCCGGGCCCGACCACCGGCGGAGCCGGCCGATCGGCAACCGCAGCGCCACCAGCATGCCGAGCAGCCCGACCAGGGCGAACCCGATCTGGCGCACGCCGGGCAGCCAGGCCGGCTGGCCGGCCTTGGCGGCCTCGATCGAGGACGCGGAGAAGACCATCACCAGGCCGACGACCAGCAGCAGGCCGGCCGAGCCGAGCACCAGGTGCGAGCTGGTCATCGGGCCGTCCAGCCAGGCCGGTCCGCGCCAGCGCACGCCGCCGCCGGTGCGCGCGCCGCCCGGCGACGGGCGGGCCGCCCGGCGCTCGCGCGTGCTGGCGGTCACCGGGTCAGCCCAGCGCGCGGACCGCGTCGGCGAAGGCCCGGCCGCGGTGCGCGTAGTCGGTGAAGACGTCCATCGAGGCGGCGGCGGGGGCCAGCAGCACGGTGTCGCCGGGGCGGGCCAGCCGGACGGCGGCCGCCACGACCTCACGCATCACCCGGTCCCCGTCCGTCACATCCGCCACGCCCCCATCGTCGCCGCTGGGGACCACGGTGCGCGGGACCGACGGGGCGTGTCGCGCCAGCGACCTGGCCAGCTGCTCCCGGTCGCGGCCCAGCAGCACCACCCCGGCCAGCCGCGGGGCGACCGCGGCGACCAGCGGGTCGACGTCGGCGCCCTTGAGCAGACCGCCGGCGATCCACACCACCCGCGGGTAGGCGGCCAGCGAGGCGCCGGCGGCGTGCGGGTTGGTCGCCTTGCTGTCGTCGACGAAGTCCACGCCGTTGACGGTGCCGACCAGGACGTTGCGGTGCGCCCCGCCGCGGAACCGGGACAGGCCAGCACCGATGGCCGCGGCGTCGACCCCGGCGACCCGGGCCAGCGCCGCCGCGGCGAGCGCGTTGACGGTGTTGTGCGGGCCGCGCACCTGCAGCGCGTCGGTCTCCACCAGCACCTCCCCGGCCGGGCTGGCGCTGAACGCCCGGTCGACGAGTGCGCCGGCCCGCACCCCGAGCTGGCCGGGCTCCGGTTCCCCGAGGGTGACGGTGACCGGGTGCCGGTGCCGGGCGACCAGCGAGGCCGCCACCGGGTTGCCCGCGTCGGCGACGGCCACCCCGGCCAGCCGCAGCAGCTGGGCCTTGGCGTCCCGGTAGGCGTCGAACGAGCCGTGCCAGTCGACGTGGTCGTCGGCGACGTTGAGCACGCAGGCCCCCGCCGGGGCGATCGAGGAGGACCAGTGCAGCTGGAAGCTGGACAGCTCGACGGCGATGGCGTCGTAGGCGGCCCGGCCGTCGGCGTCCCGGGCGGTGACGACCTCGACCAGCGGCCGGCCGACGTTGCCCGCCGCGACCGCCCGCAGACCCCCGGCCTGCAGCACGGACTCCAGCATGGTGACGGTGGTGGTCTTGCCGTTGGTGCCGGTGACGGCGTACCAGGGCGCGGGTGCCCCGCCGTCCGGTCCGGGGACGCGCAGCCGCCAGGCGAGCTCGGGCTCGCCGATGACCTCCAGCCCGCGGTCGGCCGCCGCCCGCAGCAGCGGGTGGTCCGGCCGCCAGCCCGGGGAGGTGACGACCAGGTCGACGTCCTCGGGCGGGGCGGTCAGCGGACCCAGCCAGCGCGCACCGGCGGCGACCAGTTCGGCCAGCACGGCGGGCTCCGCGGCGTCGGTGAGGACGACGTCGTCGCCCCGGCCGAGCAGCACCCGGGCCGCCGCGGCACCGGAGATGCCGAGGCCCGCCACCAGCACGGTCACGTCACAGCCCCGCGAAGGAGAGCCAGTCGGCGTAGAACAGCCCGATCCCGAACGCAACGGCCATCCCGGTCACCAGCCAGAAGCGCACGATCACCGTGTTCTCCGTCCAGCCGGCCAGCTCGAAGTGGTGGTGCAGCGGCGCCATCCGGAACACCCGCCGCCGGGTGGCCCGGAAGAACGCCACCTGGATGACCACCGACAGCGTGACGGCCACGAACAGCCCGCCGAGCACGACCAGCAGCAGCTCGGTGCGGGTGACGATGGCGAGCCCCGACATCAGCCCGCCGAGCGCCAGCGAGCCGGTGTCGCCCATGAAGATCCGGGCCGGGGAGGTGTTCCACCACAGGAAGCCCAGGCAGGCGCCCATCGCCGCCGCGGCGACCAGGGTGACGTCCAGCGGGTCGCGCACGGTGTAGCAGCCGTCGGTGGCCAGCACCGAGCTGCAGTCGTGCCCGAACTGCCAGAACGAGATGATCACGTAGGAGGAGAAGACCATCGCCGAGCAGCCGGCGGCCAGGCCGTCCAGGCCGTCGGTGAGGTTCACCGCGTTGGAGAACCCGGCGATGAACAGGTAGGCGACCGCGATGAACAGGAACGTCGGCAGCACCAGCGGCTCGATGTCGCGGACGAAGGAGATCGCGGTGGTGGCCACCGCCGTCCCGCCGTCGTCCTCGACCAGCGCGAGCACCGCGAAGGTCACCCCGATGACCAGCTGGCCGACGAGCTTGGCGGTCTTGTTCAGCCCCAGGCTGCGCCGGTAGCGGATCTTCAGGTAGTCGTCGAGGAAGCCGACGGTGCCCAGCCCGACCATCAGGAACAGCAGCAGCAGACCCGTCGAGCTGACCCCGCGCCCGTCCTGGTCGATGAGGAAGAGGTGGGCCACCAGGTAGCCCAGCACCGTGGCCAGCACCATGACGGTGCCGCCCATGGTGGGCGTGCCCTTCTTCGACAGGTGGCTCTCCGGGCCGTCGTCCCGGATCTCCTGGCCGAAGCCGTGCTGGCGGAACGCCTTGATCGCCAGCGGGGTCACCAGGATCGACACGATCAGCCCGACGGCCGCCGCGATCAGGACCGACTTCACGAGGCGGCCCCGTCGGCCAGCAGGTCGGCGGCCAGCCGCTCCAGCCCGTAGGACCGCGAGGCCTTCACCAGGACGACGTCGTCGGCGCCGAGCTCCGCGGTCAGCAGCCGCAGGGCCGCCTCCCTGTCCGGCACGTGCTGCACGCTGTCCAGCGCTCCGTCCTCCTGTCCGTGTCCTCCCCCGTCCCGCGCCGAACGCTCGGCGAGGGCCCCGGTGTGCACACCGACCGCGTCCGGGCCGACGGAGACCAGCAGGTCCACCCCGGCGCGCACCACGTCCCGGCCCAGCCGGTCGTGCTCGGCGTCCGCCTCCGCCCCCAGCTCGCCCATGGCGCCCAGCACCGCGACCCGGCGCCGTCCGGGCAGCCGGGTCAGCGCGGCGAGCGCCGCCCGCATCGACTCGGGGTTGGCGTTGTAGGCGTCGTTGACCACGGTCACGCCATCGGCGCGCCGGGTGACCTCCATCCGCCACCGGCTGCGCGGCCCGGCGGCCGACAGCGCGGCGGCCACCGCACCGGGGCTCATGCCGGCGGCCAGCGCGGCGGCGGCGGCCGACAGCGCGTTGGCCACCTGGTGGGCGCCGACGACCTGCAGCGCGACCGGGTGCTCCTCACCGCCGGCGACCAGGGTGAACCGGGCCCGGGCGGCGTCGTCGAGGTCGACGTCGGCGGCCCGGACGTCGGCGTCGGCGCCCAGCCCGGTGGTGACCACCCGGGCCGTGGTGCGCGGGGCCATGCCGAGCACCCGCGGGTCGTCGGCGTTGAGCACGGCGGTGCCCTCGGCGGGCAGCGCCTCGACCAGCTCGCCCTTGCTCTGGGCGATGACCTCGGCGCTGCCGAACTCGCCGAGGTGCGCGGAGCCGACGTTGAGCACCACGCCGATGTCCGGGCGGGCGACGCGGCACAGCCGGGCGATGTGCCCGGGGCCGCGCGCGCCCATCTCCAGCACCAGCGACCGGGTGGCGGGGTCGGCGCTGAGCACGGTCAGCGGCAGGCCGATGTCGTTGTTGAAGGAGCCCTCCGGGCTCACCGTCGGGCCGGCCGCGGCCAGCACCTGGCCGAGCAGGTCCTTGGTCGAGGTCTTGCCCGAGGAGCCGGTGATCCCGACGGTCACCAGGCCGCCCTCGACCAGCCGGCGGTGCACCGCGCCGGCCAGCCGGCCCAGCGCCTCGACCGGGTCGGGGACGACGACGACCGGCAGCCCGGGCTCGGGCCGGGTGGCCAGCGCACCGGCCGCACCGGCCGCGACGGCGGCGGGCAGGAAGTCCGCGCCGTCCACCCGCTCGCCCGGCAGCGCCACGAACAGGTCGCCCGGCGTCAGCGCCCGGGAGTCCGTCCGCACCGCGCCGGTGACGACGGCGGAGGGGTCCCCGGCCAGCTCGCCGCCGACGGCCGCAGCCACCTCGGCGAGGGTCAGTTCGATCATGCGTCCACCGTCCGGGCCCCGCGGCCCTGCTCGAGCACCTCGCGGAGCACGTCTCGGTCGTCGAAGGGCAGCACCCGACCCCCCACCTCCTGGCCCGTCTCGTGGCCCTTGCCGGCCACCAGCAGGGTGTCACCCGGCCGCGCCGCCGCGACGGCGGCCGCGAGGGCGGCCCGCCGGTCGCCGATCTCCAGCACCTGCGCGCGCTGCCCGGCGGGCACCTCCTCGGTGCCCGCGCGCATCGCGGCCCGGATCGCGGCGGGGTCCTCCGAGCGCGGGTTGTCGTCGGTGATCACGAGGACGTCGCTGCCGGCCGCCGCAGCGGCGCCCATCGCCGCTCGCTTGCCCGGGTCGCGGTCACCCCCACAGCCCAGCACGGTGAGCAGCCGCCCGCCCGTCGCGGCGCGCAGCGAGGCCAGCGCGGTCTGCACCGCGTCCGGGGTGTGCGCGTAGTCGACGACGGCGACGAAGGGCTGCCCGGCGTCCACCGGCTCCATCCGCCCCGGCACCACGGTGTCCGCGAGCCCGGCCAGCGCGACCTCGGGCGGGATGCCGACGGCGTCGAGCAGGGCGACGGCGAGGACGGCGTTGGCGACGTTGAAGCCGCCGGGGAGCCGGAGCCGGCCGGGCCAGCTGCGGCCGCCGGGCCCGTGCAGGGTGAACGTCGAGCCGCCGGTGCCCACCGCCGCGACGTCGCTCGCCGACCAGTCGGCGGGCGCCCCGGCGGTGCTGACGGTGACCGTTCCGGGCTCGACCAGCCGCCGGCCGGCCGGGTCGTCGACGTCGACGACCTCGACCGCGGCCCGCCCGTCGAACAGCAGCGCCTTGGCCTGGAAGTAGCTCTCCGGGTCACCGTGGAAGTCCAGGTGGTCGCGGGAGAGGTTGGTGAACCCGGCCGCGGCGAAGCGGACGCCGTTGACCCGGCCCATGACCAGCGCGTGGCTGGAGACCTCCATGACCACGGCGCGCACGCCCGAGGCCACCATCGAGGCCAGCAGCGCGTGCAGGTCCGTCGCCTCCGGGGTGGTCCGGGTGCTGGGCAGCGCGGTGGTCACCGGGGCGCCGGCCGCGTCGCGCCCGCGGGTGCGGGTCTGCACGGTGCCGATCAGCCCGCTGGTCCAGCCGGCGGCGGCCAGCCCGGCCTCGACCAGGTAGCTCGTCGTCGTCTTGCCGTTGGTACCGGTGATGCCCAGCACGGTCAGCTGCTCGCTGGGGCGGCCGTGCACCCGGGAGGCCACCGCGCCCAGCACCCCCCGCGGGTCGTCGACGACGCAGGTGGGCAGGCCGGTGGCCCGGGCCTCGGCCTCCCCGGCCGGGTCGGTGAGCACGGCGACCGCGCCGCGCGCGGCGGCGTCGGCGGCGTAGCGGGCGCCGTGGGTGCGGGCACCGGGCAGCGCGGCGTAGAGGTCGCCCGGCCCGACCGTGGTCGACGCGAGGGTCACCCCGCCGACCGGGGTGGCGGGGTCGCCCTGGACCGGCGGACCGATCAGGTCGGCCAGTTCGGCGAGGGGGAGCGGGCGGTTCCCCGCAGGCCGGGGCACCGACCCGGGCACGGTCGGACTCACGGGGCTCCAATCTACCGGCGGCGGACCCGCAGGCCCGATGACCACCGGTTCGTCCTCGTGTCGGTCGCCTGCGTCCTGCCCGGGCCGGCGTGCCGGGTCCGGGCCCGGTCGGGGGTTCAGTCGACCTGGAGGGTGAAGGCGGGGCGGGGCGTCCCGGAGGGGACGACGCCCCCGGCGGTGAGCGCGTAGCGCATGACGTCGGAGAACACCGGTGCGGCGACCTGGCCGCCCTCGGCCGCGCTGGTCGGGCGCTCGAGGTCCACGGCGACGACGTACTGCGGGTCGTCGGCCGGTGCGTAGCCGACGAAGGTGGTGAAGTAGCCGCCGCCGGCGTAGCAGCCGCAGTCGGGGTTGGCGCGCTGCGCGGTGCCGGTCTTGCCGACCACCCGGAAGCCGTCGACCTCGCCCAGCGGCGCGGTGCCGCCCTTGCCGACCACCGCCTCCAGCATGTAGGTCAGCTGGCCGGCGGTGTCCGCGCTGACCACCCGGGTGGCGGCCGGCCGGGGCGCCTCGGTGACCGTGCCGTCGGCGGCGGTGACCGAGGAGACGACCCGCGGCGGGATGCGCACGCCCCCGTTGGCCAGGGTCTGGTACACCGACGCCATCTGCAGCGTGGTCACCGACACGCCCTGCCCGATCGGCACGTTGGCCGCGCGGCTCTCCGTCCAGTCGGCCGAGGGCTCCAGGATGCCGGCGCTCTCCCCGGGCAGCTCGATGCCGGTCTCCGAGCCGATGCCGAAGGCCTGCAGGTACCGCTCCAGGGTGCTGTTGCCGATCTCGCGGGCCAGCATGATCGCGCCGACGTTGCTGGACTTGGCGAGCACGCCGGTGACGGTGAACTTCTTCACGGGGTGGTCGGTGGCGTCGGTGACCACGACGTCGCCGGCCTGGATGTGGCCGGGGACGTCGAGCACGGTGTCCTTGGTGGCCTTGCCCTCCTCGATGGCGGCGGCGGCGGTCACCGCCTTCATCACCGAGCCGGGCTCGTAGACGTCGGAGACCACCGGGTTGCCCAGCAGGTCCGGGTCGGTCTCGTTGTAGCGGCCGGGGTCGTACCCGGGGCAGCCGGCCATCGCGGCGACCTCACCGGTCTGCACGTCCAGCACGACCGCCGACGCCGAGGTGGTGTCGCCGTCGGCGCAGGCCGCGTCCAGCCGCTGCTGCACCACGAACTGCAGGTCCTCGTCCAGGGTGAGCTGCACGGTGCCGCCGTCGGTGGCCGGGGTGGACTCGTCGATGCCCGAGGGGATCTGGTTGCCGCTGCCGTCGACCTCGACCCGCTTCTCGCCGTCGGTGCCGGCCAGCACGTCCTGGTAGGTCTGCTCGATGCCGGCCAGCCCGTCGCCGTCCTTGCCGACGAACCCGACGACCTGCCCGCCGACGGCGCCGGCGGGGTAGAGCCGGACCGGGTCGTCCTCGAACGCGAGCCCGGTCCGGGTGGCCAGCGGCAGCGCCCGGACCTGGTCGGTGACGTCGGTGGCCACCTGGTCGGCCAGCACGACGTACCGGGTGTCACGGGAGAGCTTCTCGACCAGGTCGGCGACCGGCACGTCCAGCAGCGTGGTGAGCGCCAGCGCGGTGCGGGTCGGGTCGGTGACGACGGAGGGGTCGGCGGTGACCCGCTCAGCGTCCACGGAGTAGGCGAGCACGTTGCCGGTCCGGTCGGTGATCTCCCCGCGGACGGCCTCGATCGGGTAGGTGCGCATCCGGTCGTTGGTGGCCGCCTGCGCGTAGGAGGCGCCGTCGACGCCCTGCAGGACGACCAGCCGGCCGACGACGATCACCAGCAGGGCGATCAGGAAGACCAGCCCCCAGCGGTTGCGGGCGTCCCGCTGCAGCATGCCCAGCGGCTGCCGGCGCCGGCTGCCCGCCTCCCGGCGCGGCCGCAGGTCGCCCCGGCCGGCCGGGCCGGTGCCGCGACCGGGGGTGCGCCGCACCCCGCTGGACCGGGAGGGCGGCGGTGGACCTGCTGGCGGCACGGCTCAGTTCCCCGGGGTCGGTGCGGCGGGGTCAGGGACGGCGGGGACGGCGGGCGGCGCCGGCGTGGCGGTGCCCAGCAGCACCGAGCTGCCGTCGGGCTGCAGCACCAGGTGGGCCGCCGCCCCGGGCGGGACCAGGCCGGCGGCGGCGGCGACCCGGGCCAGCTGCGCCGCGGTGTCGGCGGCGATCACCTGCTGCTCCAGCCGGTCGACCACCTCGGCCTGCTCGGCGTTGGCCTGGCGCTGCTGGGTGGCGTCCAGGGAGTCCACCGCGACGGCCGTGTTGAGCAGCAGCAGGCCGAGCACGGTGGTCACCAGCAGACCGACGAGCAGCACCACGAACGGCGCCCGGCGGCGGCCGGTGGCCCGGGCCCGGGCGGGCACCCGGGTGGGCGTGGTGCGGGCCGGTGGCACCAGGCGCAGGTGCGGCCCGGACGCGACCGGCCCGCTGCGCCGGGTCGCGCCGGTGCGTGGCAGGTGCACCGGACCGGTGGTGGCCCGGGAGGTGGGCCGCGGCGTCGTCCGGGCGGTGGTGCGGGCGGCGCCGCGGGCGGCGCGGGCCGACGACGTGCGGGCGGGCTGGGTCACGACGCCCGCCGGACGCGCTCGGCGGCCCGGACCCGCGCCGAGGCGGCCCGCGGGTTGACCGCGAGCTCGTCGTCGCCGGGGGCCTCTCCCCCGCGGGTCACCAGCTTCAGCACCGGGGCGTGCTCGGGCATCGGCACCGGCATCCCCGGCGGGGTCCGGTCGACCGCCTCGGCGGCGAGGGTCTGCTTCACGATGCGGTCCTCGAGGGAGTGGAAGCTGATGACGACGACCCGGCCGCCGACGGCCAGCGCGTCGATGGCCGCGGGCAGCGCCCGGGTCAGCACACCGAGCTCGTCGTTGACCTCGATGCGCAGCGCCTGGAAGGCGCGCTTGGCCGGGTGGCCCCCGGTGCGCCGGGTCGCGGCCGGGATCGACTCGCGGACCAGCTCGGCGAGCCGGGCGGTGCCGGTGAAGGGCTCGCGGGCCCGCTCGCGCTCGATGGCGGAGGCGATCCGGCCGGCGAAGCGCTCCTCGCCGTAGACCCGCAGGACCCGGGTCAGCTCGCCGCGGGAGTAGGTGTTGACCACGTCGGCCGCGGTGAGCGGGCCGGCGGGGTCCATCCGCATGTCCAGCGGGGCGTCGGTGGAGTAGCTGAAGCCGCGGGTGGGCCGGTCCAGCTGCAGCGAGGAGACCCCGAGGTCGAACAGCACGCCCTGGACCTCGCCGACGCCCTGGTCGGCCAGCACGTCGGGCAGCTCGTCGAACACCGCGGGCACGAGGGTGGCCCGGTCGCCGAACCCGGCGGCGGCGATCCGGGCGCCGGCCTCGGCGCGCGCGTCGGGGTCGCGGTCCAGGCCGATCAGCCGGAGGCCGGGGTGGGCGGCGAGCAGGGCCAGGGAGTGCCCGGCCAGGCCGAGCGTGCAGTCGACCAGGACGGCGCCGTCGGCGGCGAGGGCGGGAGCGAGCAGCTCGACCACCCGGTCGAGGAGGACGGGGACGTGCAGCGCGGGCCCATCGGGCTCGGGGCTGCTCATCGACTGCTCCTCGGGGGCTCTGGGTGGCGGTGCGCTCTCCGCGGGGGGTCCGGACGGGCGGGCGGGTGGGGCGGGCCGGGGCGGGTGGGGCGGGGTGGGGATCGTGGTGCGGGGCGGCGCCCGGGTGGGGCGCCTGCCCTGGCCCGCCGCCCCGCAGGGCCCGCCTGGCGCCGGGGAAGCGGTGCCAGGTGGAGCCCTGCGATCGGGCGGTGGGGCGGGCCGGGCGGGTGGACCGGTGGTGCGGCGGGCGTCGAGCCGGGGGGAAGTCGGCTCGCTGCCCGGGTCGGTCGAGCCGCGGGGAAGTCGGCTCGACCGGGGTGGCGCGGGGTGGGGCTGGGTGGTGCTGGTCTCGGTGGTGGGGTCGGGTGGGGAGCTGTCCGCGGGTCAGGACAAGGTCGGCATCCCCTCGCTCTCCATCGCCGCGAAGACGGCCTCCTGCTCGGCCTCGTAGGCGGCCCAGGTGGCGGCGTCCCAGATCTCGAAGCGGGTGTCGACACCGACGACCACGACGTCGCGGTCCAGGCCGGCGTACTCCCGCAGGGTGGCCGGGATGGTGATCCGGCCGGTCTTGTCGGCCTCGACCTCGACCATCGAGCCGAAGCTCATCCGGGCGTGCATCCGGCCGGCGGTGGTGTCCGCGGGCGCCATCTGCTTGAGCGCGGCGCTCTGCTCGGCGACCCGGGCCATGGTGAGGCCGTAGATGCAGCGCTCCTGGCCCTTCTTGATCACCATGCCGCCGGCCACGAGCTCGCGGTAGCGGACAGGGAGGGCGAGCCGGCCCTTCTCGTCGAGCCGCAGGGGGTAGCTGCCGACGAACACCGGATCACCCCCAACATCTGTCCTCCTGTGGTCGTGCGGGGCACCATCCGTGGTCCCTGCCTCCCCATTGCGCGACACAGTAACCCACTGGCCCCCACTGGACACCACTTCTCACCGTGTCGTCCCCGTCCCCCCACCAGCCCCCACCGGACGACGACCGGGCGGGCCTGCGACTGCCGTCCGGCGGGGGCCCGCGCTGCGCTGACCAGTCACCTCCGTCCGGAACCCACGTACCGTGGGACCGGTGACGGAGAGCACGGCCGCGCTGGACGCCGCAGGGACCACCGCCCCCCCGACCTCCGGCGCCGGGGTGCCCGGCCCGGTCGACGGCACGGAGATCGACGTCGCCGCGGAGGGCGCCCGGCTCGCTGCCGCCATCAGCCGCGTGGTGGAGGGCAAGCCCGACGTCGTCCGGCTCGCGCTGGCCGTCCTGCTGGCCGAGGGCCACCTGCTGATCGAGGACGTGCCCGGCGTCGGCAAGACCACCCTGGCCAAGGCACTGGCCAAGTCGATCGACGGCAGCGTGCGGCGCATCCAGTTCACCCCGGACCTGCTGCCCAGCGACGTCACCGGCGTGGCCGTCTACGACCAGGAGTCCCGGGCCTTCGAGTTCAAGCCCGGCGCCGTCTTCGCCAACATCGTGGTCGCCGACGAGATCAACCGGGCCTCGCCGAAGACCCAGTCGGCCCTGCTGGAGTGCATGGAGGAGCGGCAGGTCACCGTCGACGGCGTCACCTACGAGCTGGCCCGGCCGTTCATGGTCGTGGCCACCCAGAACCCGCTGGAGATGGAGGGCACCTACCCCCTCCCGGAGGCCCAGCGGGACCGGTTCACCGCCCGGGTGTCGATGGGCTACCCCGACCGGGACGCCGAGCTGGCCATGCTCGACGAGCGCGCCACCACCGACCCGCTCACCGAGCTGACGCCGGTCACCGACGCCGCGGCCATCCGCCGGCTGGTGGCGGCGGTGGGCCGGCTGCACGTCGCCGAGCCGCTGCGCCGCTACGTCGTCTCGCTGGTCGAGGCCACCCGCCGCTCCCCCGACCTGCGGCTGGGCGCCTCACCGCGGGCCGGGCTGCAGCTGCTCCGCGCCGCCCGCGCCACCGCGGCGCTGGCCGGCCGCGACCACGTCCTGCCCGACGACGTGCAGGCGATGGCCGTGCCGGTGCTCGCCCACCGGCTGCTGCTGACCCCCGACGCCGCTCTCGCCCGGCGGGACACCCAGCGGGTGGTCACCGACCTGCTCGCCACCGTCCCGGTCCACCGCGGCCGCTGAGCCCGGCACCGGAGCCTGCGATGGCACGCACCCGTCTCGGCGACGCCGCCTCCAGCCTCACCCTGCGCGGGCGCTGCCTGGTCGCCGCCGGGCTGACCCTCGGCCTGCTCGGCGCCCTGCTGGGCGAGCGGGCGCTGGTCCAGCTCGCCGTCTTCGTGCTCGCCCTACCGGTGGTGTCCGCGGTGGGGGTGGCGCGCCAGCGGTTCCGGATCGCCACCCGGCGCACCCTGTCGGTCCCCCGGCTGCCCCGCGGCGAGGACGCCGACGTGCTGCTGGAGGTGGCCAACACCGACCGGCGGGCCGGCGGCCTCTGGTTGCTCACCGAGCAGCTGCCCGCCGAGCTGGGCAGCCGGCCGCACTTCGTGGTCGAGCGGCTGGCCAGCGGGGCGACCGCACCCCTGCGCTACCGGCTGCACGGCAGCCGCCGCGGCCGCTTCCCGCTCGGCCCGGTCCGGCTGCGGCTGGTCGACCCCTTCGGGCTGGTGCTGCGCACGGCCGCGGGCAGCGACACCTCCACGCTGCTGGTCACCCCGCGGGTGCAGCCGCTGCAGGGCAGCGGTGCCCTGACCGGCGCCGGGGGCAGCGGGGGCGAGGGCTCCCGCCGGTCGATCGCGGTGCACGGTGAGGACGACGTCAGCACCCGCGAGTACCGCTACGGCGACGACCTGCGGATGGTGCACTGGCGGGCCACCGCGCGCACCGGTGAGCTGATGGTCCGGCTGGAGGAGCGGCCGTGGCGCGCCGCGGCCAGCCTGCTCGTCGACACCCGGCTCTCCGCCCACCTCACCGGCGGCGCCGTCCGCGGCCCGGCCGCCGACCCGGCCGCCCCCACCGACACCCTGGAGTGGGTCGTCGAGGCCGCGGCCAGCATCGGGGTGCACCTGCTCCGCGGCGGCGCCGGGCTCCGGGTGCTCACCGACACCGGCGAGCTCACCCCCTCCCTCGGGCGGGGCCCGCTGGGGCCGGAGGAGCTGCTCGAGCGGCTCGCCGAGCTCAGCGGCTCCCGGGCCACCGGCCTGCAGGCCGGGCTGGACTCCCTCCGCCGGGCCGACGTCGAGGGCCCTGCCATCTGCCTGCTCGGCCTGGTCGGTCCGGAGGACGTGCACGCCCTGGCCCGCATCCGCTCCGGCCCGGGCAGCGACGTCGCCGTGCTGGTCGACGCCGCGGCGTGGCTGGACGCCGGGGCGTCCCGGAGCCGCCGGCCGCTGGCCCCCGCCGCCCGCGCGGAGCTGGTCACCCGCCAGCAGCAGGCGATCGCGCTGCTGCGGTCGGCCGGCTGGCAGGTGGCAGCGGTCCGGCCGGACCAGGGCATCGCGGAGGTGTGGGGCCGGCTGGGTGGGTCGGGCGGCGACTTCGGCGCCGTCGGCAGCCCCGGCGCAGCACCGGTCGGGCAGGTGCCGGCATGAGCTCCACCCCCGACGAGCTGCCCCGCGCTCCCCGCGACCACGCCGGCACCGCCCTCGCGGCCGGCGTCGGCGTGCTGCTCGGCTCGCTCGCCCTCGACCCGGTGTTCGCCGCCCGCAACTGGGTCCCGCCGGTGGTGCTGGCCGTCGCGGCGGTCACCCTCGGCGGGATCGCGCTGCGCGCCGGGTTCTCCCGGCTGCTGGACCAGCGCGGTCCCGGGTCGGCGCTGCTCGGGACGCTCGGCCGGGTCGCCGTCCCGCTGGGCCAGCTGCTGCTGGTGCTGGTCGTGCTCGGCCGGGTGTTCGCCCCCGAGCACCTGCTGTGGGGGCTGCTGCCGACCCCCGGCAGCATCACCGACCTGGCCGGCGTGCTCGCCGACGGCGTGGACGAGATCGCCGAGCAGGCGACCCCGGCCCTGCCGCTCGACGGCCTGGTCGCGCTGACCACGCTGTTCGTCGCGCTGGTCGCGCTCGCCGCCGACCTGCTCGCCGTCCCCGCCCGGCAGCCCGCCCTGGGCGGCCTGGGCCTGCTCGTCCTCTACTGCGTCCCGGTCAGCACGGTCACCGGCAGCGTCGCCTTCCTCTCCTTCGCCGGCCCCGCCTGCGGGTTCGCCGTCCTGCTGTGGGCCGACCAGCGCGGCCGGCTGGTGGACAGCGCGCGCGGCGGCAGCGGCTCCCTGCTGGGCACCGCGACGCTGCCCGCGCTGCGCGCCGGGGCGGTCGCCCTGGTGGCCGGCCTGGTGCTGCCGGTGTTCGTGCCGACCCTCGCCGAGGGCTCGCTGGCCAGCGGGTTCGGCGGGGCCGGCACCGGCAACGGCCTGGGCTCCTCGCTGGACCCGGTCGCCGAGATGGCCGGCCAGCTCAACCGGCCCGAGCCGATGGACCTGCTGCGGCTGCAGGCCTCCGTCGACGACCCGGGCTTCCTGCGCGCGGTCGCCCTGGACGAGTACGGCGACAACGGCTGGCACATGTCCAACCTGGACGGCGAGGAGTCGATCGCCGACGACACGACCCTGGCCCCGCTGCCCGCGGACGTGGTCAGCCGGGAGGTCCGGGCCCGAGTCACCGTCCTGGGGCACGACGACCAGTTCCTGCCGGTGGGCTACGCCCCGCAGCAGGTCGACGTGGCCGGCGACGACGACCGGGCCTGGCGAATCGACCAGGCCGGCACGACGATCTACGGCCGCGACGTCACCACCGGTGGGATCACCTACCAGTTCTCCGCAGAGCAGCCCGACCCGTCGGTCCAGGACCTGGAGGCCGCGCCCGAGCTGGCCGCCGACGACCCGATGCTGCGGTACACCGAGCTGCCGGTCATCGCCACCAGCGTCACCGACCTGGCCGCGAACCTGACCGCGGACGCCGGCACGCCCTACGACCGGGTGCGCGCCGTGCTGTCGCACTTCACCGACCCGGCCAACCGGTTCGTCTACAGCCTGTCCACCGCGCCGGGCACCACCGGGGACGACCTGGTCGACTTCCTCCGCCTCAAGCGCGGCTACTGCGAGCAGTACGCCGGCGCGATGGCGGTGCTGGTGCGGGCCGCCGGCGTCCCGGCCCGGGTCGTGCTGGGCTACACCCCCGGCCAGGTGCAGGAGGACGGCAGCCGGCTGGTGACCACCGACGACGCGCACGCCTGGGTGGAGGCGTGGTTCGCCGGGCTGGGCTGGATCCCCTTCGACCCCACCCCGATCGCCGCCGACCGGGCGGTCACGCTGCCGTGGGCACCGCGCACGGTGATCCCCGCGGACACCACCGCCGAGCCGACCGCGCCGGACGCCGGGGTGCCGGTGCCGGCCGGCCCGACCGCGACCATCGACCGGGACGACCAGTACGTGCCCATCGACGTCGAGGCGCTGCAGGGCGACCGCTCGCTGACCCCGTGGTTCGCCGGGGCCGGCGGGGCCGTCGTCCTGCTCGCGCTGCTGGCCGCGCCGGGCCTGCTGCGCCGGCGCACCCGGCGCCGGCGGCTGGCCGACGGGAGCGCCGGCGCGCTGTGGGAGGAGCTGCTGGCCACCGCGGCCGACCTCCGCGTCGACGTGCCGGTCACCGGCACCACCCGCCAGGTCGCCCGCGACCTGGCCGAGCGGCTGGCCGGCAGCGAGCCGGCGGCGGTCCCGGCGGTGCGCTCGCTCGCCCTCGCCCAGGAGCGCGCCGTCTACGGCCGGCCGACGGGCACCGGCCCGGACCCCGAGTCGGCGACCGCGCTGCGCACCGTCCGGCGGGCGCTGCTGCGCCGGGCGACCCGCGCCCAGCGGCTGCGGGCGGCCGGGTGGCCGGCCTCGACGCTGGCCGACGTGACCGGCTGGCTGTCGGCCCACACCCCCCGGCGGCTCCGCGCCGCCTGAACAAGGTGGAAGGACCCCCTTGCCCCCACCCTTCGCGAGCTCAGGGCGGGGCCCTGCAAGGGGGCCGGGGGCGGGCCCTGCACGGGTTGACGCTGGGGGCCTGCACTGGGGCCGTACGTCGCCTGGGACGACAGCAGCCGCCGTCCTGGGGACGGCGGCTGCTGGAGGAGGTGGGGGCTACTGGTCGTAGCGGCGGCGGAAGCGCTCCTCGAGGCGGTTCTTCAGCGGCTGGCGGCGGGCCTTGGGGCCCTTGCCCGCGGCGGTGCTGCCCCCGGTCGGGCCGGGCGCCGCACCGGGCTGGACGGCGCCGGTCGCGTTCTTGTAGTTGAGGATGCCCAGGACGGCCCCGCCGAACATGACCAGGAAGCCCAGCACGCCCAGCGGCCAGAACTCCAACGCCCCGATGACCAGGACTATCAGGCCCACGAGGACCAGGCCGATGCCGATCTGGAGCTTCCGCCGGGCCTTCTGACGGCGGTCGCCGGTACGTACCGTCGAAGCGAACTTCGGGTCGTCGTCGACGAGGGCACGCTCGATCTGCTCCAGCAGACGCTGCTCGTGCTCGGAGAGCGGCACGTCGACCTCCAGGTGCGCAGTGCTTCACAGCCACCGGCGGCAGTCCGCCCGCGGTGACACCGAGGATACGAGCCGATTGCAGGCGGCGAAAGGCGAGTCGTCGCCGACACACCCGTCGGAGCTGTCGCCCACCCCACAGCGCCGCCCGCCGGGGTGCGGACGGGGCTCAGCGACCGGTGCCCGGCGGGGGTCGGCGGCGGCTGGGACCCGCTCCGGGGACGTGCGTCCGGGTGATCAGCGTGGCCGGCCGGACCGCGCCCGCGCCGAACCGGCGGGCCGCCCGGTCGGCGGCCAGCTCGGCGTCCCGCCGGCCGTGCTCCCGCGCACCCAGCTCGAGCTGCCGGGCGGTCGCGGCGGCCTCCACCAGCCCCTCGGCCCGGACGCCGACCAGCCGGATCCGCGCCCGGTCCAGCCCCAGGGCGTCGAACAGCGCCCGGGCGGTGTCGTAGAGCTCCTGGCCGACGTCGGTGGGGACCTTGAGGGTGCGCGAGCGGGTGATCGTGGTGAAGTCGGCGAAGCGCACCTTGATGCTGACCGTGCGGGTGAGGTGGCCGGTCGAGCGCAGCCGCCCCGCCGTCCGCTCGGCCAGGTGCAGCAGCTCCCGGTGGATGACCGCCGGGTCGTCGACGTCGGTGCCGAACGTCTCCTCCGCGCCGGTCGAGCGGTCGGGCTCGTCGGGCACCACCCGGCGCGGGTCGCGGCCCCACGCCAGCTCGTGCAGGTGCGCCCCGGCGGCCTGACCCACCGCGCGCTGCAGGGTCCGCGCCGGCACGTGCGCCAGGTCGCCCACGGTGCGCAGCCCCAGCCGCAGCAGCACCTCCTCGGTCTTGGCGCCGACGCCCCACAGCGCACCGACCGGCAGCGGGTGCAGGAAGTCCATGACCTCGGCCGGGCGGACGACCAGCAGCCCGTCGGGCTTGGACCGGGTGGAGGCCAGCTTGGCGACGAACTTGCTGCCGGCCACCCCCACCGAGCAGGTGATGCCCTGCTCGTCGAAGACCCGGCCGCGGATGTACTCGCCGATCGCGACCGGGTCGCCCAGCCGTCGGCCCGCACCGGAGACGTCGAGGAACGCCTCGTCCAGGCTGAGCGGCTCGACCAGCGGGGTGATCGAGCGGAACAGCGCCATGACCGAGCGCGAGACCTCGGCGTAGAGGGCCATGTCGCCCGGGAGCACGGTGGCCGTCGGGCACAGCCGCAGGGCCCGGGAGGTCGGCATGGCGCTGTGCACCCCGTACCGGCGGGCCTCGTAGGTGGCTGAGGTGACGACCCCGCGGTTGCCCGCACCGCCGACGATCACCGGGGTGCCGGCCAGCTCGGGGTGCCGGCGCACCTCCACGCTGGCGAAGAAGGCGTCCATGTCGACGTGCAGCACCGTGCAACCGGTAGCGCGATCGGACACCTGGCACCCCTACAACTTGTGGTCGAACACGTGTTCGAGAGGGTAGCCGATCAACCGCCGTCGACACGCGCCGACAGGCGCTGCAGGTCGGTCCCGAGCCCACCTCGTGCCCGGGCGACCCGGCGGGAGGAGGTGCGGACCGGGCTCGCCGGGGTGCGCAGCACGGTCCCGCCGCCGAGCAGGACGGCACCGACCAGGCCGTGGTCCTCGCTCACCACCAGCGGCGGGAACCCCCCGGCACGCAGGTAGGCGCTGCCCCGGACGCCCAGGTTGGCGCCGTGCACGTGCGGGTGGACCGCACCCGGCCCCCCGGCGCGCCAGGCGTCGTAGCCGGCGGTGAAGGCGGCGACGGCCTCGGGGGTGAACCCGGTCCAGTCGTCGACCACCACCGTGCCGGCCAGCGCGTCGACGCCGGACTCGGCCGCGGTGCGCTGCACCGCCAGCCAGTCGACCGGCACCCGGCTGTCGGCGTCGGTGCTGGCCAGCCACACCCGGTCGGCCGGGACCCAGGCCCGGGCGGCCCGGGCCAGCAGGGCCAGCGCACCCCGGTGCCGGGCCGGCACCACCACGCCCAGCAGGTCGACGCCGCTCACCACAGCTGCTCGGCGGCGGCCACGGACGCCGCCCGGACGTCGCCCGGCTCCGCGGCCACCCAGCAGTCCAGCAGCAGGTCCGGCTCCTCGTGCGCGGCGACGCGCGGCCAGGGCAGCGCCGCCCGCAGCGCGCGGTGGACGGCGTCGCCGGTCTGCGGGTAGTCCGCGACCGGGTGCCGCCAGTGGACGGCGAGCAGCGTCCCGCCGGGCCGGACCGCGGCGCGGGCCTGGGCCAGGAACCGCGCCAGGTCCGGCTCGTCCAGGTAGTACAGGACCTCGGAGAGCACCAGCAGGTCCACCTCCGGCAGCGCCCGGTCCGGGACGACGGCCTGCTCGATCCGCACGTGCGCCGCAGCCGCGACCCGGTCGGCGGCCCGGGCGACCGCCGCCGCGCTCGCGTCCCAGCCGGCGAGCCGGTCGCACCGCTCCGCCAGCCGGGCGGTGAGCTCGCCGACCGAGCAGCCGACCTCGAGCCCGTCGGCGTAGCGCTCGCGCGGGAGCACCGCGGTCGTGAGGGCGTACTTGCGCCGCTCGTACCACCGGGAGCGCATCGACCAGGGATCGTCGGCGGCGGCGTACACGGCGTCGAAGTAGGAGGTCGGCAGGGTCACCGGAACAGGACCTCCCGGTCGCGGTCGAAGTGGGCGAGCACGTCCGGGGGCAGCACCGCCCGGTCGGCGGGCGCCGGCCCCAGCGGCCGGACCTGGCTGCCGAAGCAGGCCACCGCGGCACGCTTGGCCGCCTGCACCGGCGCCGGCAGCGCGACCGTGCGTGCGGTGGCCCAGGGCACCCGCGCGTCCCCGGGGGTCGCCCAGTGCCAGGCCCACACGAGGTACTGCCAGACCGGGGTGCCCGACGCCGAGCCGGCGGCCACGGCGGCCCGGCCGACCGCCTCGTGGTCGGGGTGCGCGTCCCCCGTCCACGGCGCCAGGACGGCGTCGCAGCCGCGCACCGCGTCGGCCAGGAGCGCGGTCAGCTCCGGTTCCCGGCCGGCCAGGCCCGAGTCCGGCAGGCCGAGCCGGACGACCCGCGCGGGGACCCCCAGGGCGGCCAGCGCCGCGGCGGTCTCGGCCGTCCGCACCCCGGCCAGCTGGGTCGGCGTCAGGACCGTGCTGCCGGGGTGGCTGCCCTCGCCGTCGGTGACCGCGACCAGGTCGACCTGCACCCCGGCCGTGGCGAGCAGCGCGAGCACCCCGCCGACGCCGAGGACCTCGTCGTCGGGGTGGGCGGCGCAGACCGCGACCCGGGTCCACGCCGGGTCCGGCGTCCAGACCGGCCAGTCGACGCCGGGCAGCCACGCGGCCCAGCGCTCCTCCGCGGTGCCCGGCGCGGCGATCCGGTCCTCGGCGGCGGTCACCGGGGCGCCCGCTGCCGGAGCAGCGCACCGAGGGCGGCGTCGTCCCGGCTGCCGTGGTGCTGGCGCAGGTAGACGGTGAGGTCGGCGACCCGGGTGGCGTGCCCGGCGTCGTGGGCCAGCGGGCCGGCGCCGAGCGCGCGCCCGACGACGCCCAGCACCTCCTCCCCGGCCCGGGCGGCGAGCCCGCGCACCCGGTGGGCCCGGAGCTGCGCGTCCCCGGCGTCGTCCCGGGGGTCGGCGTCGACCTCGGCCGCGGCGACCTGCAGTGCTGCCTCGACCCCGGCGAGGGCCAGGTCGGCGGCACCCAGGGCGGCGTCGCGCAGCGGGTCGGCCCCGCGCTGCACGGCGACGTCGGTGAGCGTCGCCGCCACGCCGCGGGCGCCCCCGACCCACACGGCGGCCACGCCGATCCCGCCGTGCCAGAAGCCCGGCCGGTCCAGGTAGGCCCGCGGACCGCCGACCGGCCGGGCGGGGACGTCGACCAGCAGGACGTCGGCGGTGTCGCTGCCGGCCATGCCCGCGCCCACCCAGGCGCCCGGGTCCACCCGCACCCCGGGGTGGGCCAGGTCGACCAGGAAGAGCCGCCGCCCGTCGTCCGCGGTGGCGGTGACCAGCGCGGCGGTGAGCGCGCGGGCTCCCGAGCACCACTGCTTGCGTCCGGAGAGCCGCCAGCCGCGCGCGGTCCGCACCGCGGTGACCTCCCCGCCCGGTGGTTCGGCGGCCCACACCCCCAGCCGCTGGCCGGCCGCCACGGGCGGCCCGTCGAGCTCGGCCAGCACGGCGACCGCGTCGGCGTGGCCCTCGACCAGCCGGGCGAGCGCCAGGTCCTGCTCGCCGACCGCGGCCAGCGCCCGCCACCGGGCCAGCGTCGCGCCCGCCCCGGGGAGCGGCACCGACCAGCCCGCGGTGACCAGGTCGCGGAAGGCCGCGGCCGTCGCCGTCACCGCCTCGTCGACCGGTCCGACCTGCGGTCCGCCGGCCTCGAGTGCGCTCATCACCGCGGACCATGCCACATCCGGTTGTGGGCCACCGAGATGTGCGCCCCCCTGAGGTGTGGGGAGTCGATCATCGCGGTAGAACTGCCCCAGGTGGTCTCCGTCCGGTGGCCACGACGACGACGATCGGAGGAGCCATGGCGCTCGACGACGACGACATGACCAGCACCGAGGGCCCCGCGGACTCGGGTGCGGGCGAGGGCACGCCCGGCCAGCACGACGGTGGAGCAGACGGCGGCGCCGACGGCGGTGCCGATGGTGGCGCGGACGGCGGTGCCGATGGTGGCGCGGACGGCGGTGCCGATGGTGGCGCCGACGGCGGTGCCGACGGTGGCGCTGACGGTGGCGCGGACGGCGGTGCCGACGGTGGCGCCGAGGGCCCGGCCGACTCCGGGGCCGGTGGCGGTACGCCCGGTCAGCACGACGGCGGCGCGGACGGCTCGGCCTGAGCGTGCCTGACCCGGAACGGCAGGACCGGGCGTCGTCCTCCACCTCGGAGGGCGGCGCCCGTCCCGCGCTGAGCCGCTGCATCCGCGTCGACCCCGAGGTCTTCGCCGCCGAGCACTGGGCCCGGCGCCCGCTGCTGTCCACCGCCGAGCAGCTCGGGAGCACCTTCACCGACCTGCTGACCCTGGACGCGGTCGACGAGCTGCTGAGCACCCGCGGGCTGCGCACGCCGTTCCTCCGCATCGCCAAGGACGGCGCCGTCGTCGACACCAAGCGCTTCACCAGCCCCCAGGGCGCGGGCGCCGAGGTCGCCGACCAGGTGTCCTCCGACGCGGTGCTCCGGCTCTTCGCCGACGGCAGCACCGTCGTGCTGCAGGGGCTGCACCGGCTGTGGCCGCCGCTGATCGCGTTCGCCGGCCAGCTCGCCGCCGACCTCGGGCACCCCACCCAGGTCAACGCCTACATCACCCCGCCGTCCTCGCGCGGGTTCTCCCCGCACTACGACGTGCACGACGTCTTCGTGCTGCAGGTCGCCGGCGAGAAGCACTGGACGATCCACGAGCCGTTGCTCGCCGACCCGCTGCGCACCCACCCGTGGGCCGACCGGGCCGCGGAGGTCGCCGCCGCCGCCGAGCGCGCGCCGGTGATCGACACCGTGCTGCGCCCCGGCGACGCCCTCTACCTGCCGCGCGGCTACATCCACTCGGCGGTCGCGCTCGGCGAGATCAGCGCCCACCTCACCGTCGGGGTCCACTCGGTGACCCGGTGGGGCGCGGTCGAGTCCGCGCTGGACCTGGTCCGCACCCTCGCCGCCGACGACCCCGCGCTGCGCGGTTCGCTGCCGCTCGGCGTCGACCTCGCCGATCCCGCGGCCACCGCCGATGACGTCGCGGCCGTGCTCACCGGTCTGCACCGCTGGCTGGACCAGGTCGACCCGGCCGCCGTCGCCGACTCGCTGCGGGCCCGGACCTGGGCCCAGGTGCGCCCGGCCCCGGTGTCGCCGCTGGCCCAGTCCAGCGCCCTCACCGCCCTGGACGCCGACTCCGTGCTGCAGGTGCGCCCGCTGCTCCGGGTCAAGCTGCACGACCCGGTCGGGGGCCGGGTGGCGCTGGTCGCCGGCCGCCGCACGCACGACCTCCCGGCCGCCACCCACCCGGCGCTGGCCGCGCTGCTGGCCGCGGGCGAGCTGAAGGTCGGCGACCTGCCCGGGCTGGACGCCGACGAGCGGCTCACGCTGGCCCGCCGGCTGGTGACCGAGGCGATCGCGGTCGTCCCGGACGCCCGCCCCGCGGGCGGCGGGCACGATGGAGACCGTGGCGGCCATCCCGGACGGTGACCCGGCGGGCCGGGACGGCTCGACCGGACCCGAGTTCTGCCGCGACGCCGAGACGCCCGCGCCCCGCTCGACCCCCGTCGGCCGGCTGGACCCGGCGCGTTGCTCGGTCCAGGCCCTGGTGCGCGGCGACTCCGGTCTCGCCACCGCTCCCCCGGCACGGCGCTGGCTGCTGGTCGAGCAGCCGGGGCCGTGGGGGCGGGACGCGCTGCTGGAGTCCCGGTTCGACCGGCGGGTGGCGTCCCGGCTGGCCGCCCGGGCCCGGGAGCTGGGGCTGCGGATCCAGATGGTGCGGCGGGCGGGGGGCCGGCTGGCGGAGTCCGGCCGGCGCTGGGCGGTCGCGGACACCACCCCCGGGGTGGAAACCATCTGGTGGTCCACCCGGGAGTCCGACGCCGACCTGCTGCAGCTGCCGTGGGACGGGTCGGCCGGCACGCCGTCGCAGGCACCGACGTACCTGGTGTGCACGCACGGCGCGCACGACGTCTGCTGCGCCGTCCGCGGCCGCCCGCTCACCCGCACGCTGGAGGCCACCGGGGAGGCCGCCGACGTGTGGGAGACCAGCCACCTCGGCGGGTGCCGGTTCGCGGCCAACGTCGTCGTGCTGCCCTCCGGGCTCTACTACGGGCAGGTGCCCGAGGACGGCGGCGGGCTGGTCGCGGCCTCCGCTGCCGGCCAGGTGGTGCTGCCGCTGCTGCGCGGGCGGGCCGGGCTCGTCCCGGCGGCCCAGGCGGCGCAGCACGCTGCCCGCCGGGAGCTCGGCCTGCTCGGCGTCCGCGACCTGCCGGTGCGGCGGGTCCAGGCGCTGCCGGCACCGGCGCCCGGCGTGGACCGCTTCGACGTCGTGCTCACCGGCCCGGACGGGGACGTGGTCGTCACCGTCGAGAGCCGGCTGTCCGGCACCGCGGAGCGGCTGACCTGCTCCGCGGCGTCGCCGGGCCACTGGCGCAGCTGGCACGCGCCGGCGCTGCGGGTCATCGCCCCGGTCTGAGCCCCGGCCCGGACCCTGGTCCGGGCCTCAGGCCAGCGCGCGGCCGCGGGCGGCGAGCAGCGGGACGGCCAGCTCGGCCGAGGTGAGCGAGCCGTGGAAGGCCGCGAGCAGCGAGGTGTGCGGCTCGCTCGCCAGGTCGGTGAACGCCCAGCTGCTGCGGGCCAGCGCGACCACGTCGCCGATCCGGTCGGCCAGCTGCTCCTGGACGTCGCCGAATACGCCGCTGGCGATCGCCTCCGCCCGGCTGACCACCCAGGCGCGGTGCCCGAGCACCGACCGCCAGGTGGCGAGGACGTCGTCCGCGGCGCCGGGCTCGGTGTGCAGGTACCGGGCGCGGGGCTCGCCGGTGACCAGCCGCACGCCGTCGGTCAGGCCGGGCTCCTCCCCCACGTCCAGCCGGGTGGAGGCCGGCACGTCGACCATGCCGTGGTCGGCGGTGACCAGCAGGACGGCGTCGTCGGGCAGCCCGGCGGCGAGCTGCTCGACCATCCGGTCGACGACGCCGAGCTGGTGCCGCCAGCTGGCGGAGTCGACCCCGCGGACGTGCCCGGTGAGGTCGAGCTCGGCGGTGTAGCCGTAGACCAGGCTGCGGTCGCCGGCGGCCAGCGCGGCGTGCACGACGCCCACCAGGTCGCCGGGGCTGTAGGCGTTGGCGTAGTCGGCGCCGCGGTAGGCGGCCCGGGTGAGCCCGGAGCGGGCGAAGGAGTGCGGCCCGACCGCGGTGCAGGTGACGCCGTGCGCGGTGGCCTGCTCGAAGACCGTCGGCTGGGCCTGCCACTGCAGCGGGTCGGGGTCGTCCCGCCAGTGGACGTGGTTGAGGGTGCGGCCCTCGCCGGGCACCTCGGTGACGAAGCCGAGCACGCCGTGCCCGCCCGGCGGGAGCCCGGTGCCCAGCGTGGTGAGGCTGACCGGGGTGGTGCTCGGGCACGGCGCGGACAGCACGCCGGCCGGGGTGCCGAGCGCGTTGAGCACCGGGGCCTCGTCGGGGTGCGCGGCGAGCAGCTCGGCGCCCAGCCCGTCGACCAGCAGGACGGCGACCCGCCGGGCGCCGCCCAGGGCCGGGGTCAGGTCCAGCGGGTCGGCCGGCAGGTCGCCGCGGCGGACCGGCACCCCGAGCGCGGTGGCGACGCTGGGCAGCACGTCGGCGAGGGTGCGGGCGCCGTAGGCGGGGACCGCGAGGTCGTCGGGTGGGACCGTCACGGCCGGGTGGCCAGCACGTGCAGCCCGGTCGCGACGTCGCGGTAGGGCGACGTGGTCGCCAGCGAGAGCTCCAGGGCGCGCAGCGCGTCGGCGTCGGCACCGGTGGAGGCGCCGAGCAGGTCGGTGACGACGGAGACCCCGCGCCACTCCCCCGGCTCCAGGCCGGCGCCGGCGAGCAGGCCGATCAGCTCCTCGGGGCCGAACCGGCGGCGGGCCGGGCCGCCGCGGGCCGGGGCCGGGTCCTGCCCGGTGAGCAGGGCGCGGGCCTCCACCGGGTGGCCGCCGACGGCGCGGGCGAGCACGGCGCCGGCCCGGTTCGCCGAGGCGGTGGAGAGCAGGCCGCCGGGGCGCAGGACACCGGCGACCTGCTGCAGCGTGCTGGCCGGGTCGTCGACGACCTCGAGGACGAAGTGGCAGAGCACCAGGTCGAACAGGTCGGCCGAGGGCAGCGCGGTGAGCATCCGGTCGCCGTCGCCCTGCACGCCGCGGACCCGCTCGCCGACCCCGGCGGTCGCGGCCCGCCGGTGCAGGGTGGCCAGCGCGTCGGCGCTGGGGTCGACCACGGTGACGTGGTGGCCCAGCTCGGCCAGCGGCACGGCGAACATCCCGCTGCCGCCACCGACGTCGAGCACCTGCAGCGGGGCACCGGTGGTGACCACGGGGTCGAGCGCGGCCCAGATCGCGGCCGTGCGGGCAGGTGCCTGGGCGACGGCTGCGGGCGGGGTGGGCGGCACGAGCGGAGCCTAGTGGCGCGCCCCGGGCACCGCCGTCCACGGGGAGGGCGGCACCCGACGGCCCGGCCCCGCCGCAGGGCCCCGCCGCGAGCCTGCGAGTGGCGGGGGGCGGCGGGGTCCTTCTTCAGTGGCCGGAGCTTCCGGGGCTGGAGTGCCACAGCTTCCTCGGCGGGCCGGCTGCCGCGCGGCGGGCGGCCGTCGCGGCGTCCTCGCCGGCCGGCTTGATGTCGGCGTAGGGCGACATCCGGAACCCGGTCGGGTGCACCAGCACCGGCCGCACCACCACCGGGCGCGGACCGTGCGAGGCGGCCGCCCCGGCGATCGCCTGCTCGGTGTAGCCGCCCGGGGCCGCCATCAGCTCGGCGACCGCGGCCAGCCCGCCGGTCTCCCACGCCTCGTGCAGCGCCGGCAGCTCCCACGCCCCGGTGGCCCGCATCGACACCCCGCGCGGCCCCGTCCGGCGCATCACCCCGCGGACCACCAGCAGCCAGGAGTGGAAGACCGTCGCGGCGTACGGGCCCTGCACGTCCTCGAAGAAGGTCGAGTCCGCGCACCCGGTGCCGTCGTCGAGGGTCACGAACACCACCCGCCGGCCGGACCGGATCGGCGGGGTCTGGGTGGCCACCTTCACCCCGCCGACCAGCACCTCGGCCCCGCTGCGGCAGCCCAGCAGCTCACCGGCGGGCACCGCACCGAGCGCGGCGAGGAACGGCCGGTAGAACTCCACGACGTGCCGGCTGGCGTCCAGCCCGAGCACCTCCAGCTCGGCCCGCACCCGCTCGGCGTCGGTGAACTCCGGCAGCCCGGAGCTGACGAACTCCGGCATCACGCCCCCGGCCCCGGGGTCGTCGAACAGCCCCGGCTCCTCGTCCGGGCCGGTGCCGGCGCCGAACAGCTCCAGCCCGAGCTGCCCGGTGCTGCTCGCCCGGGCGCCGCTGCGGCTCCAGCGGTCCAGCTCGCCGATCTGCAGCAGCAGGTCGCGGCGGGTCAGCTGCTCCCGCCGGCGGGTCGGCCGGCCGCCCTCGCTGTCGCGCACCCCGAAGCCGTAGACGGAGTCGAAGCCGCCGGCGAGCACCAGCCGCTCCACCACCGGCCGGGACACCTTCGCCCGGTTCCAGAAGTCGGCGAGCGAGCGGTAGGGCTGACCGGCGACGACCCGGGCGACCTCGTCGTCGGTGATGCCCTTGACGTCGGCCAGCGACAGCCGGATGCCGTACCGCCCCGGGTCGGGCATCGACGCCGGCATCCAGCCCGGCCGCGGCCGGGTGCCGTCGTCCTCCTCCTCGGGGGCCTCGGCCACCTGCTCGACCCGGTAGCTGCCGACCGAGGCGTTCACGTCCAGCCCCAGCACCCGCACCCCGAAGTTGCGGGCGTCGTCGAGGATCAGCCGCTTGGGGTACATGCCCGGGTCGTGGGTGAGCACCCCGGCGAGGAAGGCCGCGGTGTGGTGGGTCTTCAGCCAGGCCGACTGGTAGGTGGGCAGCGCGAACGCCGCGGCGTGGGCCTTGCAGAAGCCGAAGGAGCCGAAGGCGACCAGCACCTCCCACACCTTCTCCACCACCTCGACGGCGAAGCCCTCCTCCAGCGCCCGGGGGGCGAACCAGGCCTTCACCTCGGGGTGCGCGTCCTTCTCCCCCAGCGCCCGGCGCACCTCGTCGGCCTCGGCCAGCGAGCAGCCGGTCATCGCGGCCACGATCATCAGCACCTGCTCGTGGAAGACCACCACCCCGGCGGTCTGCTCCAGCGCCGGCTGCAGCGCCGGGTGCAGGTACACCGGGTCGCGCCAGCCGTTCCGGGCCATCAGGAACGGGGTGACCATGTCGCTCTTGACCGGGCCGGGCCGGAACAGCGAGATGTCGACGATGAGGTCCTCGAAGGTCTGCGGACCGAACTTGCCGACCAGCTCGCGCTGCCCCGGGGACTCGATCTGGAACATGCCCAGCGTCCGGGTGCTGCGGATCAGCTCGAAGGTCGCCGGGTCGTCCCGGGGCACGGCGTCGATGTCGACCTGCTCCCCGTCGACCCGGGCCACCTCGTCCATCGCGTGCGCGATCGCCGACTGCATCCGGATGCCGAGCAGGTCCAGCTTGAGCAGCCCGAGCTCCTCGACGTCGTCCTTGTCGAACTGGCTCATCGGGTAGCCCAGGTAGCTGCTCTCCACCGGGGTGCGGTCCAGCAGCGTCGCGTCCGACAGCAGCACCCCGCACGGGTGCAGGGCGATGTGCCGGGGCAGCCCGTCGAGCCGGGCGACCAGGTCGAACAGCAGGTCCAGGTCACCGCTGCCGCCGCTGCGCCGGGAGCCCATCCGGCTGGCCCGCAGCTCCGGCAGGTCGCGCAGCGCGGCGTGCACCTGGTCGGCCCGGATGTGCGGGAACGCCTTGGCCACCGCGTCGACCTCCGCCGGCGGGAGCCCGAGGGCCGCCCCGACGTCGCGGATCGCGTGCCGCACCCGGTAGGTGTCCATCATCGAGATGCAGCTGACCCGGTGCGCGCCGAACCGCGCGATCACCGCGTCGTAGACCTCCATCCGCCGGGCGGACTCGACGTCGATGTCGATGTCGGGCAGCTGGTGGCGCAGCGGGGAGAGGAAGCGCTCCATCAGCAGGCCGTAGCGGATCGGGTCGACGTCGGAGATGCCCAGCAGGTAGGTGACCAGGCTGCCGGCCCCCGACCCGCGGGCCGCCGCCCGCACCCGCAGCTCCTTGATCAGCGCGACCACGTCGGCGACGGTGAGGAAGTAGGAGGGGTAGCCGAGCTGGTCGATGACCGCCAGCTCGTCCTCCAGCCGCTCGCGCACCGCGGCCGACGGGGTCATCGCCCGCCGGCCGAAGCCCGCCTCGCAGCGCGCCCGGAGCACCCCGGAGGGGCCCATCCCGCGCTCGGCCGCCGTGGTGACCACGTCGAGCTCGGGGTAGCGGACGGTGCCGATGCCCAGGTCGGCGCGGACGTCGACCGCGCACTGCTCGGCGATGCCGGCGGTGGTGGCCAGCAGCCGCCGGGCGGCGTCCCGGTCGGGGCCGGCCAGCTCCTCGGCGAGGTCGGCCATCTCCTTGCCCGACTTCAGGTACCCCTCGGCCGTGCGCCGGTCGACGTGCCGCTGCCCCAGCGGCACCAGCCGGCGGCTGGCGTCCAGCACGTCGGCGGTGGGCGCGTCGAGGGCGTCGACGTAGCGGACCGCGTTGGTGAGCACCGCCGGCACCCCGGTCTCGGCGGCGAACCGCAGCAGCGCCTGGGCGCGGGACCGGTCGCCCTGGCCGCGGTGGTGCACCACCTCCAGGGCGAGCTGGCCGGGACCGAACACCGCCTGCCAGGCCGCCAACCGGGCGCGGGCCAGGTCGGCGTGGCCCTCCGCGAGCGCCCGGCCCACCGAGGACCCCGGCCCCAGCAGGGCCAGCAGCCCGGTGGCGTGCGCGGCGGCCAGCGGCAGCGAGCTGACCGGCTCCCCGCGGGTGCCGCCCAGGTGGGTGGCGCTGGTCAGCCGGCACAGCGACGCCCAGCCGGCGCCGTCCTTGGCGAGGAAGGTGACCCGGGGCAGGCGCGGGTCGACGCTGGCGCCACCGCGGGCCGGTGCCCGGCGCCCGACCGGGTGCCGCGCCCGGTGCAGGTCGGCGGCCCGGACCCGACCCGGTTCGCCACCGGCCACGGGGTCGACGGCGAGGTCGACCCCGAACAGCGGGCGGATCCCCGCCGCCCGGCAGGCGACGGCGAACTTCACCGCCCCGTACAGGCCGTCCCGGTCGGTCAGCGCCAGGGCGCCCATGCCGTGCTCGGCGGCCCGGGCGACGAGGTCGGCCGGGTGGTTGGCGCCGTGCCGCATCGAGTACCCGGACGCGACGTGCAGGTGGACGAAGGGGTCGCTCACGAACCCGAGCGCCCGGCCGGACGGCGGGAGCCCGAGCCCATCGACCGGAGGCGGGCCGGGGACTGCGGGGGCACCGCCCGGCTGATCGACGTCTCGACGACGCCGAGGAAGGTGGCGACGTCGCGGACCAGGTCGTCGGCCTCCCGCTCGGTCACCGCGGAGGAGAGCCCGGCCTCGGCCGCGGCGCGCTTGGCCGCACCGGCGGCGAAGAACGCCGCCCACTCGCCCAGCTCGGGCGCGACCTGGCCGATGAGCACCCAGGCGCTGCGCGGTCGGCGGCGCCCCGGCTCGGGCTGGGTGCGGGCAGCCAGCACCGCGGCCGCGCCGCGGAGCGCGGCCAGGTGGGCGGTGGCGTAGCGCCAGCCGGCGTCGGGGCAGGTGGCGGCCTCGGCCAGCCCGCGGTGGGCCTGACCGAGCAGCTGGGCGGCGACGGCCGGCAGCGGCGGGGGCAGCGGGAGCTGGCCCTCGACGGGCCGGTCGTCGTAGGACATGACGCGTGCGGCGCCCATCAGTCGTGCGCCCGGACGAGCAGCCACTGGTTGGCCGTCGGCTCCCAGGACAGGTCGAACACCCCGGCGAAGCTCATCCGGGACCGCCCGGCCCGGACCGCCTCGACCCGCCAGACCTGCCGGGTGGCGACGAGCTCCGCCGAGGCGCCGCCGGCGGGGTCGCCCTGCCACCACGGCGCGGTCTCCACCCAGGAGTCGAGCAGCTCACCCACGACGTAGCGCGTCTGACCCCGCCAGAACTGGGCCGGCCCCGACGGCCCCTGCTCGACCTGCACCTCTTCACCGACGCGGCCTCCGGCCCCGACGAGCACCCGGCTCATGACAGACTCCCGCACTCTCAGCCCCCACCTGCGGCACCACCACCGACCCGGCGGGGAAGCACCCGCGCACCGAGGTGCGCGGCTGACCCGGGCCGGTGGACAGCTCCACCGGTGTTCGAACAGGTGTTCGAACCCCGAGAAGTAGACCGGACCGCACCGGGGGCGTCAAGCCGACACGGCCGTGCTGTGGACGTGTCGGTGCAGTCACTGCACCGACCGGAAACCCGGTTGCCCCGGGGTCCTGCCGCGCGGTCGACTGGTCCGGCCCGCCGACCGTCGGGCCCGCCCACCAGCAGGAGGAACACGTGCCGGCCCTGCCGCGGGCGCTGAGCCCCCTCCGGCACCCCGGGTACCGGTGGCTGGCCGCCGCCCTCGTCCTGTCCCTCACCTCCACCGGGCTCTACCTGCTGGCCGTGGTGTGGCAGGTGATCGAGCTCGGTGGCGGACCGGCCGCGCTGTCCCTGGTCACCACCGGCACGGCCGTCGGCATGCTGCTCACCACGCTGCTCGGCGGCGCGCTGGCCGACCGGGTGCCCCAGCGGCCGATCCTGATCGTCGTCGCGCTGATCGAGCTGACCGCGACGTCGGCGGTCGCCGGGCTGTCGCTGTCCGGGCTGCTCCAGCTGTGGCACCTGGCGGTCGCGTCGCTGCTCGTCGGGCTGGCCCAGGGGCTGTACTACCCGGCGTACTCGGCGCTGGTCCCGGCCCTGCTGCCGGCCGACGACCTGCTCGCGGCCAACGGCCTGGAGGGTTTCCTCCGGCCGCTGCTGACCCAGGCCGGCGGCCCGGCGGCGGCCGGTGCGATCGTCGCGGCCAGCTCGCCCGGGGTGGCCCTGCTCGTCACCGCCGTGGCCGCCCTGGGCGCCGTGCTGGCCCTCCTCGGCCTGCCGCGCACCCCGCTGCGGCGCGACCTCACCGCCGAGGCCACGGCGGACGGCGGGCGGGCCCGGCACCCCGTCGTCGCGGTGCTGGTCGACGTCCGGGCCGGCTTCGCCTACATGGTCGCGACCCCGTGGTTGCTCTCGACGCTGCTGTTCGCCTCGGTGCTCGTGCTGGTGGTGATCGGTCCGCTGGAGGTGCTCACCCCCTTCGCCGTCCGCGAGCAGACCGGCGGCGGCCCGGCCGAGCACTCCCTGGTGCTGGCCGCCTTCGGCCTCGCCGGTGCGGCGGGCTCGCTCGTCGTCGCCTCCCGGCGGCTGCCGCGCCGCTACCTGACCGTGATGATCATGCTGTGGGGCGCCGGCTGCCTGCCGCTGGCGCTGTTCGGGGTGGCCACCCAGCTGTGGGTGATGGTGGTGGCCTCGGCCGTCGTCGGCGCCACCTTCCAGGGCGCCACCGTCATCTGGGGCACGCTGCTGCAGCGCCGGGTCCCGCCGGCCCTGCTCGGCCGGGTCTCCAGCCTGGACTTCTTCGTCTCGCTGGCGTTCATGCCGCTGTCGATGGCGCTGGCCGGCCCGGTGAGCGAGCAGATCGGCGTGGCCGCGACCTTCGCCCTCGCCGGCGCGGTGCCACCGGTGCTGGCCGTGCTGGCGATCGCCGCCGCCCGGCTGGGCGCCGACGAGATCGCCCACCCGCTCGACACCGCCGGCGACACCACCGACGACGGCACCAGCGACGACGGCACGGCGGCGGACGACGCCCGGCCGCTGGACGCCGACCTGCGGTGAGCCCGCGCACCGCCCGCCGTCCCGGGTGGCACGCCCGGCGGAGGACGGTGGGAGGATCGCCGCATGACCGCAGCGGAGACCCCGCAGCACCCCCGGGTCGCCGAGGTCGCGCAGCTGCTGCGCGCGGCCGGCGCCGCCGGCGAGGTGCGCGTGCTGCCCGACAGCGCCCGGACCGCCGCGGCAGCCGCCGCCGGGCTGGGTGTCGAGGTCGGCGCGATCGCCAACAGCCTGGTGTTCGACGTCGGCGGTGAGCCCCTGCTGGTCCTCACCAGCGGCGCGCACCGGGTCGACGAGGCCCTGGTCGCCGACCTGCTCGGCGTCCCGGCGATCACCCGGGCCACCCCGGAGTTCGTCCGCCGGCACACCGGGCAGGCGATCGGCGGGGTCGCCCCGATCGGCCACCCCGCACCGATCGGCACGCTCGTCGACGTCGAGCTCGCCCGCCACCGGCAGGTGTGGGCCGCCGCCGGGCACCCGCACACCGTCTTCCCGACCAGCTACGACGAGCTGCTGCGACTGACCGAGGGCACGCCCGCCGAGGTGGGCCCCGGCCCGGTCGAGCGCGCCCAGCCCACCGCCGAGGCGGGAGCCCGATGACCGACACCACCCCCGCCACCCGCGTCACCGAGCTGCCCACCCGGTGGATGCGCGACCACCTGCACGAGGCGCTGGCCATCTACGGCGCGGCGATGGGCTACGGCGAGTCGGTGGTCGCCGGCCGCTACGGCTACGCCGTCCAGCACACCGAGCGCCCGGGCTTCCGGTCCGTCGGCGGCTTCGCCGAGACCCCGCAGGGCGAGCAGCTGGTCGGCTTCGGCTACGGCTACCTGGTCGCACCGGGCCAGTGGTGGCACGACCAGGTCCGCAACGCGCTGGACCGGCGGACGGCGAAGCAGTGGCTCCCTGGCGCCTTCGAGGTCTGCGAGCTGCACGTCCACCCCGACCACCAGAGCCGCGGCCTGGGCCGCCAGCTGCTGCACGCCCTGCTGGCCGACCTGCCGCACCCCGCCGCGCTGCTGAGCACCCCGGACACCGACACCAAGGCCTTCCGGCTCTACCACGCCGACGGCTTCGTCGACCTGGCCCGCGGCTACCACTTCCCCGGTGACGCCCGGCCCTTCGCCATCCTGGGCGCCCGGCTGCCGCTGGCCCCGCCGGCGCCGAGGGACTGATCCCGGTTCCCGACCCCCGCGACACCTCGGTCGACGCCGTCGTCATCGGCTCCGGCCACAACGGGCTCGTCGCCGCCTGCCACCTGGCCCGCGCCGGCCTGTCGGTCGAGGTGGTGGAGTCCGACCCGGTCCTCGGCGGCGCCGTCTCCACCGTCGAGCGGTGGCCCGGGGTCCGCGTCGACCGCGGCTCCAGCGCGCACGTGATCATCCGGCACAGCGGGATCGTCGAGGAGCTCGAGCTCGACCGCTTCGGGCTCCGCTACGTCGACTGCGACCCGTGGGGGTTCGCGCCGGCACCGGTCCCCGGGGACGCCGGGCCCGACGGCCGGCCGCTGGTGTTCTCCGTCGACCTCGACGCCACCTGCGCCTCGATCGCCGCCGCCTGCGGTGACGCCGACGCCGCGGCCTACCGCCGGTTCGTCGAGGTCTGGGGGCCGCGCAGCGCCGCGGTCGTGCAGGCCTTCGGTGACCGGCCCAGCCCGGCGCGGCTGGTGCGGCACCTGTGGCCGATCGGCTCCCGGCGGCCCCGGACGCCGGGCGGGGAGATCGCCGTCGACTTCCTCGGCTCCGGCGACGCCCTGCTGGACCGCTGGTTCGGCAGCGAGCGGCTGAAGGCGGCGCTGGCCTGGTTCGGCGCCCAGTCCGGCCCGCCGATGTCCGAGCCCGGCACCGCCGCGATGGTCGGCTGGGTGGCGCTGCTGCACGACGTCCCGCCCGGCCACCCGGTCGGCGGCTCCGGCGGGCTCACCCAGGCCCTGGCCGCCCGGCTGGCCGCCGACGGCGGCCGGGTGACCCTCGGCGACGGCGCGGCCCGGCTGCTGGTCGAGGGCCCGGACGGCGAGCGCCGGGTCACCGGCGTGCAGACGACGTCGGGCCGGCGGGTCACCGCGCCCGTGGTGGTCGCCGCCTGCCACGTGCTGGCCACCCGCGACCTGGCCGGCGACGACGCGCCCCCGGCGCTCGCCGACGCCGACCCGCCGCTGGGCAACGGCTTCGGCCTGGTGCTGCGCTGCCAGACCGACGCCCTGCCCGCCTACCCCGGCGCCGGCGACGAGGCGCTGCAGGGGCTGCAGCTGCTGTGCACCGACCGCGCGCAGCTGGCCCGCGCCCACGGCGACTTCCTCGCCGGGGAGGTGCCGCGCGAGCCGGTGCCGCTGGCCATGTCGTTCTCCGCGAGCGACCCGACCCTCGCCCCGGCCGGCCAGCACGTCGTCACCATCTGGGGCCAGTGGTACCCCTACGCCCTCGCCGACGGCGCCGACTGGGACGCCCTCGCCGAGCCGGCCGCCCGCCAGCTGATCGCCGCCGTCGACCGGTACGCCCCCGGCTTCGCCGACTCGGTGCAGCGGCTGTACGTCCAGACGCCGCTGCGGCTGGAGCAGGAGCTCTCGCTGCTGCGCGGCAACGTCATGCACGTGGAGATGAGCCTGGCCAGCATGTTCGGCTTCCGGCCGACGCCGGCGCTGTCCGGTCACCGGGTGCCCGGGCTCGCCGGGCTCTACCTCACCGGCGCCTCCACGCACCCCGGCGGCGGCGTCTCGGGCAACTCCGGGCGCACCGCCGCCCGGGTGGTGCTCGCCGACCGGCGTCCCGCCGCCCGGGTGCGGGCGGAGGTCGGCCGCCGCCTCCGGGCACGGCGCCGGTGACCGCGGCGCTCGCGGTGCGGCGCCCGGCCGGCCGCGGCTGGGTCCCGGTGGTGCCGGCGCTCCTGCTCGTCGGCACGGCGATCGCCTACCCGCTCACCGACGGCGCCGCCCGGGACGCGGTCAGCTGGGCGATCGTGCTGCTGGGCGCCACCGTCTCGGTGGCCCACGCCGCGGTGAGCCGGGGGCTGCGCACCGGGCTGGCGGTCCTCGGGCTGGTCGCCGTGGTGGCGGTGCTGTTCGAGGCGCTCGGCCTGGCCACCGGGTTCCCCTACGGCGGGTACACCTACAGCGACGAGCTCGGCCCCACCCTGCTGGGCGTGCCGTTCCTGGTCCCGCTGGCCTGGCTGATGATGGCCTGGCCGAGCTGGGTGCTCGCCGCCTGGCTGGCGCCCCGCTCGCGGCCGGTGCGGGTGCTGGTCGCCGCCTACGTCTTCGCCGGCTGGGACGTCGTGCTGGACCCGCAGATGGTGCAGGCCGGGTACTGGCGCTGGGCGCACCCCTCCCCCGGCCTGCCCGGCATCGACACGGTGCCGTTGACCAACCTGGCCGGCTGGCTGCTGGCCGGGGTGGTGCTGATGACCCTGCTGGACCTGCTGGTCGGGCGCACCCGGTCCCGCACCTCCGACGCCGCGCCGCTGCTGGTGCTCGGCTGGATGACCCTCGGCGGCGCGCTCGCGCACGCCGGCTGGCTCGGGCTGCCCGGGTCGGCGGCGTGGGCGGCGGTGCTGGCCCTGCCGGTGCTGGCCGCCGTGGTCGTCCGGCTGCGCCGGTGAGCAGGCCGGCGAGCAGGCCGGTGCGCCGGCTGGTGCGGGTCTGCGCCGGGCTGTCGGTGCTGGGGGCGCTGCACGCCGCGGTCAACACCGCGCTGCTGCGCCGTCCCCCCGCCGCGCCCGGCCCGGTCGGGCTGCGGGTGGCCGTGGTGCTGCCGGTGCGCGACGAGGCCGGGCAGGTGGGCGGCTGCCTGGCCGCGGTCCTCGCCCAGCGCGGCGTCCCCGACCTGCGGGTGGTCGTGGTCGACGACGGCTCCACCGACGGCACCGCCGCCGAGGTGCGCGCGGTCGCCGACGACCGGGTCACCCTGCGGCCGGGCACCCCGCCGGGGCCGGGCTGGCTGGGCAAGCCGAACGCCTGCGCGGAGGGTGCGGCGGCGGCCGGCGACGTCGACGTGCTGGTGTTCCTCGACGCCGACGTCCGGCTGGCCCCCGACGCGCTCGCCCGGGCCGTGGCCGTGCTGGACGACGCCGGCCTCGACCTGGTCTCCCCCTGGCCCCGGCAGCTGGCCGGCAGCGCGGCCGAGCGGCTGGTCCAGCCGCTGCAGCAGTGGCTGTGGGGCACGCTGCTGCCGCTGCGCCTCGCCGAGCGCTCCTCCCGCCCGTCGCTGGCCGCCGCCAACGGGCAGTTCCTGGTGGTCCGCCGCGCGGCCTACGACCGGGCCGGCGGGCACGCCGCGGTGCGCGGCGAGGTGATCGAGGACGTCGCCCTGCTGCGCGCGGTCAAGGCGTCGGGCGGCCGCGGCGTGGTGGTCGACGGCTCCACCCTGGCCAGCTGCCGGATGTACGACGGCTGGGCGGGCGTGCGCGACGGCTACGCCAAGTCGCTGTGGTCCGCGCTCGGCGGCCGGCCCGCGGCGGCCGTCGCCGCGGCCGCGGGTCTCAGCGCCGTCTGGCTGCTGCCGCCGCTGGCCGCGCTGGCGGGCTCCCGGGCCGGGCTGGCCGGGTACGCCGCGGGGGTCGCCGGCCGGGCGGTGGTCGCGGCGCGGACCGGCGGCCGGGTGTGGCCGGACGCGCTGGCCCACCCGGTGTCGATCGCGCTGCTGGACGTGCTGGTCGCCCGCTCGGTCGCCGGCCACCGGCGCGGTGCGCTGCACTGGCGGGGCCGCCCGCTGACCTCGGCCGAGCCGGGCGCGGGCCCCTCGGCGACGATGGGCCGGTGACCGAACAGACCCCTGCGCCGCGCGTGCACTTCGACCCCGCCCAGATGGAGCCCAGCGCCTTCTACCGGGTGCTGAACTCGGTGGTCGTGCCGCGGCCGATCGCCTGGGTGTGCAGCCGCTCGGCCGAGGGCGTGCTGAACCTGGCCCCGCACTCCTTCTACACGGTCGCCTGCGTCGACCCGCCGGTCGTCCAGTTCACCTCGGTGGGTCGCAAGGACTCCCTCACCAACGCCGAGCAGACCCGCGAGTTCACCATCAGCCTCACCCCCGAGGCGCTCTTCGAGCAGGTCAACGCCACCGGCACCGACTTCCCGCCGGAGCACGACGAGGCCGAGCACACCGGGGTCCGGCTGGAGCCCAGCGAGGTCGTGGGGGTGCCCCGGGTGGCCGCGTCGCCCGTGTCGCTCGAGTGTGTGCTGCACGGCACCGTGTCCTTCGGTGACAGCACCGTGGTCTTCGGCCGGGTGGTGCACATCGCCGTCCACGGGACGGCCGTGCGCGACGGCCGGCCGCGGATCGAGGAGCTCAAGCCGCTGGCCCGGCTCGGCGGCAACGAGTGGTCGACGATCGGCGAGGTCAAGGAGATCCGCCGGATCCCCTTCCGCAGCTGGGAGGCCGACCCGGAGATCGGCGAGCGCCTCCGCGGGGACCAGGCATAGGAACCTATGCACCCGGTTTCACACGGAAAACCGGGTGCATAGGTTCCTGTGCCTGGCCCGTCAGGCGGGGAGGTGCGGGGCGACCTCGTCGGCGGCGTCGGGACCGAAGGCCTCGGCGAACCGCTCCAGGAACGGCTCGCGCGGCAGCGAGTACTCCTGGGTGCCGATCACCTCGACCGCCGCCGTCGCCACGGCCGAGCCGACCTGGGTGGCCCGCTCGACGCCCAGGCCCCACTGCCGGGCGGCGACGAAGCCGGCGCGCAGCGCGTCGCCGCCGCCGGTGGGCTCCACCGGCTTGGTCTCCGGGACGGCGATGACCTCGATCGTCTCCGCGCCGGCCTGCTCGACGCGCACCCCGTTGGCGGCCCGGGTGGTGACCCAGGTGCCGACCCGGGCGAGCACCTCGGCGTCGGTCCAGCCGGTCTTCTGCAGCAGCAGCGCGTGCTCGTACTCGTTGGTGAACAGCAGGTCCGCGCCCTCGACCAGCTCGCGGATCAGCTCGCCGTCGGCCCACGCCAGCTGCTGGGAGGGGTCGGCGAGGAACGGGTAGCCGCGCTCCCGGCACTCCCGGGTGTGCTGCGCCATCGCGGTGGGGTCGTTCGGGCCGACGATCACCAGGTCGACACCGCCGACCCGCTTCTCCACCGGCGCGAGCTCGATCAGCGAGGCCTCGGACATCGCCCCGGAGTAGAAGGAGGCGATCTGGTTGTTCGCCGCGTCGGTCGTGCAGGTGAAGCGGGCGGTGTGCTTCAGCTCCGACCAGTGCACGCTGCCGGTGTCCACACCGTGCCGGCTCAGCCACGAGTCGTAGTCGTCGAAGTCGCTGCCGACGGCGCCGACCAGCACCGGCCGCAGCCCGAGCAGGCCGAGCCCGTAGGCCATGTTCGCCCCGGCGCCCCCGCGGTGCTGCACCAGGTCGTCGACGAGGAAGGAGAGGGAGACGTTCTCCATCTTCCCCTCGACGAACTGGTCGGTGAACCTGCCGGGGAAGGTCATCAGGTGGTCGGTGGCGATGGACCCGGTCACGACGACGGACATGGGGGGCTCTCCCGGGAACGGTGGCCACCATGGCCGGCTGACCCCGGCCGGGGACCGGCACCGGGGCTGACACAGCGTAGGAGCAGCCCTGAGCCCCTCGTCGGGGCGGGCCACCCCGATCGGCCGGTCACTGTCGCGCGTCGTCACCCAACGCCCGCCGCAGCTGCACGCCGAGCTGCGCCGTCCCGACCACCCCGAGCAGGCAGCCGACCGCCGCGCCGGCGATGACCACCTCCTCGGCGAGGTCCAGACCGGCGACCACGCCGGCCCCGCCGAGGGTGAACCCGGCCATCGCCACCCGGGTGGGGCGCTCCCACACCGAGATGGCGCCGGTCTCGCTGACCCCGGCCTGACCGGCCCGGGCGCGCAGGTAGTCCGGCAGCCAGCAGAGCGCGCCGAAGGCCACCGCCAGCCAGCCGGGGGCACCGGCCACCCAGAGCGCCAGCGCGTAGGCGACCTCGGTGAGCCGGTCGACCGCCGAGTCCAGCACGAAACCGCGCCGGGACGCCCGGCCGCCGGCGATCGCCAGCGCCCCGTCGAGGGAGTCCAGCAGGCCGGAGAGCCCGACGAGCACGCCGGCGAGCACCAGCCAGGCCCCGCCCGCCGCCGCCGGCCCGACCGCCGCGCCGGCGACGGCCAGGCCGAGCGCGGTGGCGACGAGCGGCGAGAGCCGGGCCAGCGGCACGGCGAGGGTGTAGGCGAGGGTCAGCCAGCCGTGCACCAGCCGGCTGTCGGCGGGGTCGGTGCCGCCGTGCCAGCGGGACCAGGCCGCCAGGTACTCGTCGCGGCTCAGCACCGGTGCAGTCCACCACGTCGCCCCGCCGGACGTGGCGCGCACAGCGCGAGCGGGGACAGTGGGTGCGTGCTCGCCGGTCTGTCCCCCGCCCGCCGCCGCCTCGTGCTGGTGCTGCTCGCCCTCGTCGTGGTCGTCGCTGCCGTGGTCACCACCGCCGTCGTCGTCCCCCGGCTGTCCGGCGGTGCCGGCAGCAGCGCCGAGGCGGCGCAGGACGACACCCCCGGGCCGGTGCTCCTCGTCCCGGGCTACGGCGGGTCGACCGCCTCGCTGCGGCCGCTCGCCGACCGGCTGACCGCGGAAGGCCGGGACGCCACCGTGGTGCCGGTGCCCGGCGACGGCACCGGCGACCTCACCGCCTCCGCCGAGGCGCTGGGCACCGCGGTCGACGACGCGCTGGCGCGCACCGGCGCGGACAGCGTCGACGTCGTCGGCTACTCCGCCGGGGGTGTCATCGCCCGGATCTGGGCCGCCGACGGCGGTGCCGAGCAGGCCCGGCGGGTGCTCACCCTCGGCTCGCCGCACCACGGCACGACCATCGCCGACCTGGCCGCCGGCATCCTCCCGGCGGAGTGCCCCGCCGGCTGCCAGCAGCTGACCACCAGCAGCGACCTGCTGGCCCAGCTGAACGCCGGCGACGAGACCCCGGCCGGCCCCACCTGGGTCTCGGTGTGGACGACGTCCGACGAGACCGTCACCCCGCCGGACTCCGCCCGGCTGGCCGGCGCGGTGGAGCTGCCGGTCCAGGACGTCTGCCCGGACTCCCGGGTCGGCCACGGCCAGCTGCCCTCCGACGCGCTCGTGCAGGGCATCGTGCTGGCCGAGCTGGCCGCCGGTCCGCCCGTCCAGCTCACCACCGCCGACTGCGCCCGGCTCTCCGCCGGCTGAGCGGACCACCTCTGGTGGTTCCGTCAGGAGCTGATGTCCTTGGTGGTGAAGTTGGCCCAGGCCGCGCCGAGCAGCACCACCACGTAGACGCCCTGCAGGGCCAGCCCGCGGACGACGTCGCGCCACAGGATCGGCTCCCGGAACAGGTCGACGAAGGCCAGCCAGTACCGGGTCGGCAGGTAGGGCGCGAAGGACGACGCGGCGTCCAGGGTGAACAGCAGCGAGGACGCCACCAGGATGCCCAGCGCGCCGAGCATCGCCGCCAGCGGTGAGTCGGTGAGCGTGGAGAAGAACAGCGCGAACGCCGCGACCCCGAGCATCGAGACGGCCACGTAGCCGATCGCCAGCACCGTGCGCCAGGCGATCTCGGTGGAGGTCAGGTCCGTGCCGGACACCGACGTCCCGCCCAGCGGCTGCACGTCGAACAGCAGCCGGCCCACCAGGTAACCGACCACGGCGACGACGACCACCGTGACGAAGACGAACACCAGGATCGAGACGAGCTTGGCCACCAGCAGCCGGGTGCGCCCGGCGGGGCGGGCCAGCAGGTAGCGCAGCGTGCCGGCCTGCGCCTCGCCGGCCACCGAGTCACCGGCGATGAGCGCGACCGCGATCGGCAGGAACAGCGGCAGGACGATGGCCAGCGCGGCCAGCGGGTACAGCGTGCCGTTGGTGAGCACGGCGGACAGGAACACCGGCCCCTCCCCCGGCCGGGGCGCGAGGTCGGTGACCGCCAGCAGCACCGCCACCAGCACCGGCAGCGCGTTGAGCAGCGCGATGGTCACCCAGGTGCGAGGGCGGCGGAACAGCTTCCGCAGCTCGACGGCGATCACCGGCGCGACCTCTCCCCCGGCGCGTCCACCCGGTCGGCGCTGGTGCTCGCCGCGGCCAGCACCACCTCCTCCAGCGACGGGCGCTGCAGCTGCAGCCCGGTGACCGGCACCCCGGCGGCGACCAGCGCGGCGTTCACCTCCGCCGGGTCGGCCCCGCGCACCACCGCGCGGGTGGCGTCGAGGGCGAGCACCCGGCCGTCCAGCGCCGCGCGGACCCGCTGCGGGTCGGGGGTCTCCACGACCGTCGCCCCGGTGGGCGCGGTGAGGGTGGCCAGCTGGTCCTGCAGCACCAGCCGGCCGCGGTCCAGCACGCCCACCCGGGTGCACAGCTGCTCGACCTCGGCCAGCAGGTGGCTGGACAGGAAGACCGTCGTCCCGCCGCGGTGCAGGTCGAGCAGCAGGTCGCGGATCTCGTGGATGCCCTGCGGGTCCAGCCCGTTGGTGGGCTCGTCGAGCACCAGCAGCTCCGGACGGCGGAGCAGCGCGGCACCCAGCCCGAGGCGCTGCCGCATGCCCAGCGAGTAGGCCTTCACCGGCTTGCGGCCCACCCCGGCCAGGCCGACCTGCTCGAGCACCGTGTCGATGCGGGCGGTGCGGGTGCGCCGGGAGCCCCCGGGCCCGGCGGCGTCCATCAGCGCCAGGTTCGCCCGCCCGGACAGGTGGCCGTAGTGGGCCGGGCCCTCGATCAGCGCGCCGACCCGCGGCAGCACCCGGCGGGCGCCCTTCGGCATCGGCTCGCCCAGCAGCTGCACCGTCCCGGAGGTCGGCAGCACCAGCCCGAGCAGCATCCGCACCGTGGTCGTCTTGCCCGACCCGTTGGCGCCCAGGAAGCCGTAGACGTCGCCGGCCCGGACGTCCAGGTCGATCCCGTCGACGGCGCGCAGCTGGCCGTACCTCTTGGTCAGTCCCTCGGTGCCGATGACGGTGCTCAGCTGTCCCCTCCGGTCAACTCGGTGGCGGCCGTGGCCAGGGCGTCCAGGTCGACGGTGCCGGCGAGCAGCACCGGTCCCTCCGGGCCGTCGACCAGCATCAGGCCCAGCGGCCCGGCGGCGATCCGGACGCCGAGGGCGTCGACCACCGCCCCGGGCGCGACGACGAGGGCGTCGAGCAGCGGCCCGGCGACCCGCCCGGGCAGCGGGCTGACCGCCAGCAGGGTGATGCCGCGGCCGTAGACGCCCACCGACCGGGGTGCGCCGTCGATGGTGCGCCGCTCGAGCCCGGCCAGCGCGGCGGGGAGCGCGAGCCGGTCGTCCCGGCCGGCGCGGGAGGCGGCCTGCAGCAGCTGGGCGTCCTGCCCCTCGCGCACGTCGGCGCCCGGGGGCACGTCGAAGGCGGTGACGTCGGCGGCGGGGGTGCCCAGCTCGAGGGAGAGGAAACCGGTGTCCAGGGCGGGCTCCGCGGCCCCCTCGGCGACCACCTGCACCCGCAGCGGCACGCCGCTGTCGGCGTCCACCCAGACGTCGACCTGCGCGACCGACGACGCCACCTCGGCCGGCACGACGCGCAGGCCGAGGGCGTCCCGGCCGGCGACCCGCTCGGCGCCCAGCCGGCTGAGCTCGTCGTCGCGGGCCTCGGCCAGCAGCCGGCGGCCCAGCGCGCTGGGCAGCAGGTCGGGGGCGGTGGGCAGGGCCAGCGGGGTCGGCGCCGTCCGGGTCGCGGTGGCGTGCGCGTAGTCCCAGGTCCAGCTGCCGCCGGCGTCGGCGTGCACGTCGGTCTCGCCGGTGGGCGTGACCACGTCGACCCGCCAGTCGTCGGCGGCCCGGTACCAGGCGCGCATCGTCGTCCGGTCGCTGAGCAGGTCGGCGACGTCGGTCAGCTGCTCGCCCACGGGCAGCGCGAGGCCGCCGGCGGCCTGCGCGTAGCCGGAGAACGCGACGTCGGCGGAGCCCAGCGCGCGCTCCCGCAGGTCGGCGGCGGAGGTGGCGGCGTCGGAGGCGGGCAGCGCGGCGACCAGCGACGGCAGCGCGCAGAGCACGGCGACGGCCACCCCCACCACGGCCCAGCGGCCGGCCGCCCCGCTCCGTCGCCCAGCCACCCGGCCACGGTACGTCGCGCTCCGCCCGACCGGTGCTTGAACCTTCATGCTGGTCGTCAGGGGCTCCCGCTGCGGTGCGCCGTCGCGGTGGGAGCCCGCCGGTGCGGCAGGGTGCAGGCGTGTCCGAGGGAGCCCGGCCGTTGTGGCCCGAGCGCTACCTCACCGGCGGTCGGCTGGTGATCGGTCCCGGCCCGCGCCCGGTCCCACCGCGGGAGACCGCGCTGGACCGGGCGACGGCCGTGGTGGCCCGGCTGGACTGGCTGGCCCGGTGCGGGCGCGCGTGGCGCCGGGCCGACCGCACCGAGCGGACCCTGGCCTGCGTGCTGGCGGTCGGGCTGACCGGTGGCCTGGCGCTGCTGGTGCCGCTGGCCGGCGTCGCGGTGGTCCGGTACCGCGAGGAGCAGGTGCGCACCGAGCTGCGCCGGCCGGTCACCCCGCCGGAGGTGACCCTGGCCGCCTGGGACACCATCGAGGCGCGGGTCGCCGGCGCCGCCAGCCGCGCCTGGGCCGAGACCCTGCGCGAGCCGTCCTGGCACTCCCCGTTCCTGGCCGCCACCCGCGCGGCGTTCGACGGCGAGGCCGAGGTCGGCCAGGTGGTCGCGCTCGCCGACCGGATCCGCCAGGCCCGCGCCGGGCTGGGGCCCCGGCCCGCCGGCCCCGCCGCCGAGTTCTGGGACCGCCAGCAGGCCGCCCTCGACGACGCCGCCCGCCGGCTGGGCCGGCGCGCCGACGCGCTCATCCGGCACCGCGACCAGGCCGCCGCCCTGTCCACCGAGCTGCAGCACCTCGCCGACCTGGAGCGGCTGGAGCGCAGCGCCGCCGAGGTCGACGTGCTCACCGTCGAGACGGCCGCCGGGCCGGGACGGCGGGACGCCGGGCTGGGCGACGTCGCCGAGGACATCGCCTCCGTGCGGCACGCGATGACCGACCTGGTCGACCTGATGACCCGCACCCGCGCCCCGCTGGCCCTGCCGCCCGAGCCCCCCGGCTGACCTGCGGGACGCCCGCCCACCGCCTACGGTCTGCTCCCATGGCCGCCCCGATCAGCGACGCCGTCGTCGTCGACGTGCTGCGCCGCGTGGACCGCGGGCTCGGCCCGCTGGTGCAGCGGCTCGGCCGCCCACCGCACCTGCCCCCCGCCCAGCGGGCCGCCTGGTGGGCGCACCAGGTCGGCCGGGTCGCCGCCGGGGTCTCCGCGACGCCGCGGTTCGCCGGCCGGCTCGCCGGCTTGCTCCCGCTGCAGAACACCGTCGGCTCGGCGGTGCAGGCGCTGGTCGTCCTCGGCGTGGCCCGCGAGCACGGGTTGACCGAGCAGGCCGACCGGGTCTCGCTGCTGGCCCGGGTGCTGCTGGACCGCGAGCTGCCGGCCGAGCGGGTCGAGCCGCTGCTGGCCCGCAGCCGTGGCGTGTACGTCGACGAGGCGCTGGGCGACGACCGGTCCGGCATGGACGGCGCGGCCCGCAGCCTGTGGCGGGCCGCCCGGCTGCTCGGCCGGATCGACGACGCGCTGGACGCCCGGCCCAAGGGCAAGCTGCGGCACCGGGCGCTGTCCCAGCTGCCGGTGGTCGGCGTGGTGGGCGGCTACGCCGCCGAGCGGGAGGCGCTGCGCCGGGCCGCCCGCCGGGCCGAGGACCTGCTCAGCGCGGCGGTCGCGCTGCCCCGCTGAGGGCGTCGGCCCGGGCCAGGGCCTGGAACACCTCGCGCGTCGCCGTCGACCGGTTCATGGTGATGAAGTGGATGCCGGGCACGCCCTCGGCGACCAGCCGGCGGCACATGTCGGTCGCCACCTCCACGCCGTAGGCGCGCACCGCCCGCTTGTGCTCGGGGGTGTCGCCGTCCAGCTCGGCGAACCGGTCGGCGAGCTCGGTCGGGAACGCCTGCCCGGACAGCTCGACGATCCGGGTGATCTGCCGGGCGTTGGTCACCGGCATCACCCCGGCGATGAGCGGGACGTCGCAGCCCCGGGCGGCGACCCGGTCGCGCAGCCGGAGGTAGTCCTCGACCCGGAAGAACATCTGGGTGATCGCGAAGTCCGCGCCGGCGCGGCACTTGGCGACGAACATGTCGGTGTCGAACTCCAGGTCCGGCGAGCGGGGGTGCCGCTCCGGGAAGGCCGCCACCCCGACGCAGAAGTCGCCGATCCCCTTGATCAGCTCGACCAGCTCGGCGGCGTGCCGCACGCCCTCGGGGTGGGCGACCCACTCGGCCTGCGGGTCGGCGCCGGGCGGGTCGCCGCGCAGCGCCAGCAGGTTGCGCACCCCCACCGCGGCCAGCCGGCTGACCACGTGCCGCAGCTCGGCGGTGCTGTGGTCGACCGCGGTGAGGTGGGCCAGCGGCAGCATGGTGGTGTCGGTGGCGATCCGCTCGGTCATCGACACGGTGCCCTCGCGGGTCGAGCCGCCGGCGCCGTAGGTGACGGACACGAACGAGGGCCGCAGCTGCTCGAGCTGGCGCAGCGCGGTCCACAGCTGGGCCTCGCCGGCGTCGTCCTTGGGCGGGAAGAACTCGAAGGACCAGGTGGGCTGCTCGGTCTGCAGCAGCTCGCGCACGGTGCCGGTCATGACAGGCGAGCGTACGGGCGTCGGGGCGTCCGGGGCGCGGCACCTGGGGTCACCGGCGGCAGCACCCCACCGAGTTGGGCAATACTCGCCCTGTGACAGTCGGGACGCAGCAGCGTGGGACCACCGTCGACGGCACCCCCGGGGAGCTCGCCGTCCCGGCCCTGGCCGCCGCCGACCTCGATCGGCTGCGGGCCTCGGTGGAGGCCGCGCTGGGCTCCTTCCTCACCGAGCAGCGGGCGACGCTGGCCGGCATGGCCGAGGAGCTGGTACCGGTGGCCGACGAGGTCGTCGCCGTGGCCGGCGCCGGGAAGCGGCTGCGGCCCGCCTTCGCCTACTGGGGCTGGCGGGGCTTCGTCGACGCCGGCGACCCGGCCGCCGAGTCCGACGAGGCGGTGCTCCGGGCGGTCGCCGCGCTGGAGCTGGTGCACAGCAGCGCGCTGGTGCACGACGACGTGATGGACGCCGCCGACACCCGGCGGGGCCGGCCGGCCACGCACGTCGGGTTCGCCGGGCGGCACGGCGGCGCCCAGCTCGACGGCGACGCGGACGCCTTCGGCGTGGGCGCGGCCATCCTGGTCGGCGACCTGGCGCTGGTCTGGTCCGACGAGCTGCTGCGCTGCTCGGGCATCTCCCCCGAGGCGCTGGCCCGGGCCCGCCCGGTCTGGGACACCATGCGCACCGAGGTCACCGCCGGCCAGTACCTCGACCTGCTGCGCGCCGCCGGCGGCCTGCCCGGCCCGGCCGGGGCGCTGGCGGTCGCGCGGTACAAGAGCGCCGGCTACACCGTGCAGCGCCCGCTGCAGCTGGGCGCCGCGCTGGCCGGCGCCGGGCCCGACGCGCTGGAGGTGTGCACCGCGATCGGCCTGCCGCTGGGCGAGGCGTTCCAGCTCCGCGACGACGTCCTGGGCGTGTTCGGCGACCCCGCGGTCACCGGCAAGTCCGCCGACGACGACCTGCGCGAGGGCAAGCGCACGCTGCTGGTCGCGCTCACCGAGGAGGGCACCGACGACGCCGGCCGGGCGCTGCTGGCCGGCGCGCTGGGCAACTCGGCGGCCGGCGCCGAGGAGCTGGACGGCGTCCGGTCGCTGATGACCCGCAGCGGCGCGCTGCGCCGGGTCGAGGAGCGGATCGCCGAGCAGACCCGCCGCGCCCGGGTGGCGATCTCCGCCGCCCCGCTGGCCGCCGACGCCGGCCGGGCGCTGGACGCCCTGGCCGTCGCCGCCACCTCCCGCGCCGCGTGACCGAGCTCGCGAGGTCACGGCGGGGCCGCAGCAACCGCACCCTGCGCACCGTCCCCGGCCGCACCGACCGCGTCGTCGTCGTCGGTGCCGGCCTGGCCGGGCTGTCGGCGGCGCTGCGGCTGCGCGGCGCCGGCCGCGAGGTCACCGTCGTCGAGCGCGGCAGCGGGCCGGGCGGCCGGGCCGGCGTGCTGACCCGCTCGGGCTACACGCTGGACACCGGCCCGTCGGTCTTCACCGCCCCCGAGCTGCTGGCCGACGCCTTCGCCGCGGTCGGCGAGCGGATGGAGGACCGGCTCACCCTGCTCCCCCTCGACACCACCTACCGGGCCCAGTTCGCCGACGGCGAGCACCTCGACGTGCACGCCGACCGGACCGCCTTCGCCGCCGAGGTGGAGCGGCTGTGCGGCCCGGCCGAGGCCGCCGCCCTGCACCGCTACCTCGACGACCTGGCCGAGCTGTACCGGCTGCAGCTGCGCACCTTCATCGACCGCAACCTGGACTCCCCGCTGGACCTGCTCGGCCCCGAGCTGCTCACCCTGGTGCGGCGGGGCGGCTTCCGCCGGCTGTCGGCCCACGTCGCCGGCTTCTTCGCCGACGAGCGGCTGCGCCGGCTGTTCAGCTTCCAGGCGCTCTACGCCGGGGTCTCGCCGTTCCGGGCGATCGCCGCCTACGCGGTGATCGCCCAGCTCGACATCGGCGCGGGGGTCTGGCACCCGGTCGGCGGCATCGGCGCCGTCCCCCGGGCGATGGCCGCGGCCGCCGCCGACGCCGGCGTGCAGTTCCGCTGGGACACCGACGTCACCGACCTGGAGATGTCCGGCGGCCGGGTGACCGGGGTGCGGCTGGCCGACGGCGAGCGGCTGGTCCCGGACGCCGTCGTGGTCACCAGCGACGCCCCGCACCGACTGGTGCCCCAGCTCCGCGGGCCCCGCCGGCCGGTGTACTCGCCGTCCTGCGTGGCGCTGCACCTCGGGGTGCGGGCCGAGCTGCCCGGGCAGGCGCACCACACGATCAGCTTCGGCGCGGCCTGGGAGCAGGTCTTCGACGAGCTCACCCGCGACGGCCGGCCGATGAGCGACCCCAGCCTGCTGATCAGCATGCCCTCGGTGACCGACCGGTCGCTGGCCCCCGACTCCGCGGACGGACGGCACTGCCAGGTGCTCAGCGTGGTCGCGCCGACGCCGAACCTCGACCCGCGCAGCGGCGGGAACCCCGACCTGGACTGGCCGGCCCTGGCGCCGCGCTACCGCGAGGAGCTGGTGCGGACGCTGGAGGCCCGCGGCTGGACCGGCATCGGGGACGCCGTGGAGGTCGAGGAGCTGCTGACCCCGGTGGACTGGGCGGCGCAGGGCATGGCCGCCGGCACCCCGTTCGCGCTCGCGCACACCTTCGGCCAGACCGGGCCGTTCCGGCCCTCGACGCTGCCCCGCCGCGGGCCGGAGAACGTGGTGCTGGCCGGGTCGTCGGTCCAGCCCGGGGTCGGGGTGCCGATGGTCGTGATCAGCGGCCGGCTGGCCGCCGAGCGGATCACCGGGCGGGTCTCGTGATCCCCCCGACCCGGGCGCAGCAGCAGGCGGCGCTGGACGCGGCCTACGCGCACTGCGCGGCGATCGCCGCCCGGCACGGCAAGAGCTACCACCTGGCCACCCGGCTGCTCACCCCCGACCGCCGGCCCGCGGTGCACGCGCTCTACGCCGCCGCCCGGACCGCCGACGACTTCGTCGACGTGCCCGGCGCCGACCCCTCCGGTGACCTGGCGACCTGGTCGAAGGCGCTGCTGGACGAGCTGTCCGACGGCTGGTCCGACGACCCGGTGCGGCTGGCCCTGGTGCACACCTACCGGCGGTACGACATCCCGCTGGAGCACCTGGTCGACTTCCTCGCCGCGATGACCAGCGACCTCGACGTCACCGGCTACGCCGACCTGGACGCCCTGGACCGGTACATGTGGGGCTCGGCGTCGGTGATCGGGCTGCAGGTCCTGCCCGTGCTGGGCACCGCCCCCGGCGTCGCGCGGGAGGAGGCCGCCCCGCACGCGATCGCCCTGGGCGAGGCCTTCCAGCTGACCAACTTCCTGCGCGACGTCGCCGAGGACGTCGACCGCGGTCGGGTGTACCTGCCCGAGGACCTGATGAGCGCGCACGGCGTGACCCGCGAGCAGCTGGCCGCCCGGCAGTTCACACCGGGCTTCCGCGAGCTGATGCGGGAGATGGTGGCGGTCACCCGCCGCCGCTACGACGACGCCGCCCCGGGCACGCCGATGCTGGCGCGGGAGTCCCGGGACTGCGTGCGGGCCGCCACCGCGCTCTACGGCGGCATCCTGACCGAGATCGAGAAGGCCGACTACCGGGTGCTCGAGCGCCGGGTGCGGGTGTCCAGGCCGCGCCGCCTGGCGGTGTTCGCCCGCCGGTTGACCGCCGCCCAGCTGGCCAGGGTCAGCAGCACCAGGGCGAAGCCGAACAGCAGGTCCTCGACCGGGGCGTAGGCGATCCGCGGCCCCCAGATCGCGTCCGGGTCGTAGGTGACCACGTCCAGGCCGGTGAGCACGCCGTTCATCAGCAGCTGGAAGACGATCACGATCGCGTGGGCGACCCAGAACACCGGCCGGGTGACCATCCGGGTGCGCAGCACGGCCAGGTCGACGACCAGGACGGCGACCAGCACGGCCACGGCGATCTGCGAGTAGGTCATGCGTCCGCCTCCTCCGCCGGGTAGCCGGCGTCCCAGCCGGTCACCTTCCGCACCGCCTCCAGCGCCAGCACCGCGCACACCGGGACGACGAGGAAGAACAGCACCTCCTCCACCGGGATGCCGCCGGGCAGCCGGACGTCGAGGGTGCGGGTGGCGCTGTAGTCCCAGTGCCCGGCGGCGATCGCGTACAGCACCCACACCACGAACACGACGAACTCCGGGACGACCGCCAGCAGCAGCCGCCGCCAGCGCGCGTAGACCCGCACGCCCAGCAGCAGCTCCAGCGGCGCGGTCACCACGAGGCAGCCGACCAGCAGCGACAGGTAGGTCAGGTGCCCCATGAGCCGGCGGCTACAGCGCCAGCGCCTGGGCCCGGCGGGTGACCTCGGTGTGCCGGTCGCCGCGCAGGGCCTCGATCGGCGTGCCGGGCAGCGAGTCGTCGGCGCGGAAGAGCCACTCGAAGGCCTCCTGGTCGGTGAACCGGCCGTCGTAGAGCACCGTGAGCAGCCCGGGCAGGTGCTTGAGGACCGCGCCGTCCTGCAGGAAGTCCGCCGGGATCTTGCTGTTGCCGCTGCCGGGCACCGCCATGAGCTTCCGCTCGGCGATGAGCTGGCGCACCTTGTTGGCCGAGACGCCGAGCTGCTCGGCGACCTCCGCAGGAGTGAGCGTGTCCATAGGCTCCCAGCCTATGGCGAGCGCAGACGACGCGGCGATCGGTCCCCGGCTGACCCAGCGGCAGCGCGCCGCGGACGAGCCGGCGCTGCCCGACGACCCGGACCGCGAGCCGCCGTTCCTGGACCTCGCGGCGCTGGAGCAGCAGGCGCGCGGGCAGCTGCCCCCCGACGTGTACGACTACTACGCCGGCGGGGCCGGCGCCGAGACCACGCTGACCGAGGCGCCCGGCTCCTGGCGGGCCTGGCGGCTGCGCCCCCGGGTGCTGCGCGGCGGGGCGCCCCCGCAGCTGGGCACGACGCTGCTGGACACCGCCGTCACCACGCCGGTCGGCGTCGCGCCCTGGGCCTACCAGGGCATGGCCCACCCGGACGGCGAACGCGCCACCGCCCGCGGCGCCGCGGCGACCGGGTCGCTGATGACCGTGTCCACCAGCGCGACCACCTCGCTGGAGGACGTCGCCGCGGTCAGCCCGGCCGGCCCGCGCTGGTTCCAGCTCTACCGGCTGCACTCCCCCGCGTACACCGACGACCTGACCCGCCGGGCCGGCCGGGCCGGGTACACCGCCCTGGTCCTGACCGTCGACCTGCCGGTGCTGGGCCGGCGGCTGCGCGACCTGCGCTCGGGCTTCGCGCTGCCCGCCGGCCTGCTGCTTGCCAACCACCCGCCGGTGCAGGGAGCCCAGCCGCCGTTGCGGGCGGCCGCGACCCCGAGCTGGACCTACGCCGACGTCGAGCGGTTCGCCGCGGTCTCGGGCCTGCCGGTGGTGGTCAAGGGCGTGCTCCGCGGGGACGACGCCGCGCGCTGCGTGGCCGCCGGCGCGTCGGCGGTGTGGGTGTCCACCCACGGCGGGCGGCAGGCCGACCCCGCGGTCGCCAGCGCCGAGGCGCTGCCCGAGGTGGTGGCGGCGGTCGGCGACGACGCCGAGGTCTACGCCGACGGCGGCATCCGGACCGGCTCCGACGTGCTGACCGCGCTGGCGCTGGGCGCCCGGGCGGTGTTCGTCGGCCGGCCGACGGCGTGGGGGCTGGCCACCGGCGGCGCCGACGGCGTGGCGCGCGTCCTCGGCGGGCTGACCGAGGAGCTGGCGCACACCATGGCCCTGTGTGGTCTGGACGACGTGCGCGCGGTGCCCCGGGACACCGTCGTCCGGGCGCCGTGGGCAGCCCGCTGAACGCGGCGCGCGGCCGGGGTCCGGTCCGCGGGCGCGCCGTGGCCGCCGGGCCCGGTGCGCGTCCACCTCGGCTGTCCCACCCGGCACTCCTGGCCACTCCAGCACTCAGGTGTCCAGACCGTGACCGCGCCGCCCGTGTTGCAGGGGTCGGCGCCTGCTCTCCGCTCCTAGACTCGCCCTCGTGGACACCGTCGTGACCGACCCCGTGGTCGGCCTCCTCCTCGAGGGGCGCTACCGCCTCGAGGAGCGGCTGGCGCGCGGCGGGATGTCGACCGTCTACGCCGCCACCGACCTGCGGCTGGACCGCACGGTCGCGGTGAAGGTGATGGCCGAGCACCTGGCCCACGACCCGGCGTTCGTCGACCGGTTCACCCGCGAGGCCCGGGCCACCGCGATGCTCAGCCACGTCAACGTGGTGTCGGTCAGCGACCAGGGCTCGGACCAGGGCCTGGTCTTCCTGGTGATGGAGCTGGTCCGCGGCCGCACGCTGCGCGACCTGCTGCAGGCCCGCGGCCGGCTCACCGTCGGGGAGGCGTTCGCCGTCCTGGAGCCGGTGCTCGCCGGGCTGACCGCCGCCCACCGGGCCGGCATCGCGCACCGCGACGTCAAGCCGGAGAACGTGCTGATCTCCACCGACGGCCAGGTCAAGGTCGCCGACTTCGGGCTGGCCCGCGCCGTGGCCGGCACCGGGCAGACCAGCCACACCGGCGGGGTGCTGATCGGCACCGTCGCCTACCTCTCCCCCGAGCAGCTCGAGCGCGGCCGCAGCGACGCCCGCAGCGACGTCTACGCCGCCGGGATCATGTTCTACGAGCTGCTCACCGGCCACCCGCCCTACGCCGGGGACAGCGCGCTGGCCGTGGCCTACCAGCACGTGCACCACGACGTCCCGGCCCCGTCGTCCGAGGCGCCCGGGGTGCCGTGGCAGGTCGACGAGCTGGTCGCCCGCACGACCCGGCGCGACCCGGCGGCCCGGCCGCTGGACGCCGGGGCCTTCCTCGCCGAGCTCACCGACCTGCGCGCCGACCTGGGCCTGGCCCGGGTGCCGGTGCCCACCGGCCGCCCGGCCGACAACCCGACCCAGACGCTGCGGCCGACCAACCGGCCGACGGCCCCGCGCCCGCGGCACCCCAGCGCCCCTGGCGGCGCCCCGCGCACCGAGGTGCTCGGCGGCCGGGTCGACCGGGCCCGCGGCACCACCGTGCTGCCCGGCACCGGTGCCGGCCCGACCACCGCCGTCGGCAGTGCCCGCCCCGGCCTGCCGCCCCGCGGGCCGGCCGCGCGACCGGGCGTGCCCCCGCACATCCGCCGCCGCCGGGCCCGCTTCGCGCTCGCCCTCGTGCTGCTGCTGGCGATCACCATCGGCGCCATCGGCTGGTGGCTGGGCTCGGGCCGCTGGACCGACGTCCCGGACCTGGTCGGCCAGGACAAGGACACCGCGATCGGCATGCTGCAGGAGGCCGGGCTCGACCCGGCCTTCGGCGAGGAGCAGTTCAGCGAGACCGTGGCCGAGGGCGAGGTCATCTCCGCCGACCCGGCCGGCGGCGGCGAGGCGATCCGCGGCACCGACGTGGAGATCGTCGTCTCCAGGGGCCCGGAGCGGTTCACCGTCTCCGCCGAGTTCACCGGCCAGCCCGCCGACGACGTCCAGGCGCAGCTGCAGCAGCAGTTCCCCCAGCTGACCTTCCAGCAGACCCAGGAGACCAGCGAGGACGTCGGCGCGGGCAACGTGATCCGCTTCGACCCGCCGGCCGGCACGCAGCTGCAGGCCGGCGCCTCGGTCACGCTCGTGGTCTCCTCCGGCCGGGCGCCGGTCAAGGTGCCCAACGTGGTGGGCCAGGCCCCGGACGCCGCGCAGGACACCCTCGAGCAGCTCGGCTTCGTGGTGCAGCGGGACACCGGGCGCAGCGCGGAGGTCGGCACCGGCCAGGTCATGACCGTCAGCCCCGGCCCTGGCGACGCCCAGCCCTACGGCAGCACCGTCACCATCACCGTGTCCGAGGGCGTCCCGCAGGTCACCGTCCCCGACGTCGTCGGCAAGTCCGAGAAGGACGCCACCGCCGCGCTGAAGGCGGTCGGGCTCAAGGCCTCCTCGACGTCCTTCATCGCCGGTGACCGCGTCTTCCAGCAGAGCCCCAAGGCCGGCGAGACCGTCGACCAGGGCAGCACCGTCCGCATCCTGATCAGCTTCGGGTGACCCTCTCCTCGTGACCTCCGGTACCACCGCGACGCCCGTCGGCGCGCACATCCAGATCAAGGGCGGCCTGGCGAAGGGCGGGCTGGCCTACACCGACGCGGTCGGCGCCCGCGCCGTCCAGGTGTTCGTCGGCAACCCGCGGGGCTGGCGGGCCAGCGCCGGGGACCCGGCCCAGGACGCCGCCTTCACCGCCGGCTGCGCCGAGCGCGGCGTGCCGTCCTTCGTCCACGCGCCGTTCCTGGTCAACGTCGGCTCGCCGAGCGCGGCGACCGTCGAGCAGTCGATCGCCACCATCCGGCACACCCTGGCCCGCGGCACCCAGCTGGGGGTCCGGGGTGTCGTGGTGCACGCCGGCTCGGCCGTCGGTGCCGACCGCTACGAGGCCGCGCTGGCCCAGCTGCACGAGCAGCTGCTGCCGGTGCTCGACGAGCTCCCCGAGGGCGCACCCCGGCTGCTCATCGAGCCCACCGCCGGCGGCGGGCGGTCGCTGGCGGCCACCGTCGAGGACCTCGGCCCGTACCTGGCGGCGCTGGAGGACCACCCGGCGGTCGGCGTCTGCTTCGACACCTGCCACGCCTGGGCCGCCGGGCACGACTTCTCCGAGCCGGGCGGGATGACGGCGACGCTGGACGCCCTGGTGGCCACCGTGGGTGCCGGCCGCCTCGGCCTGGTGCACGCCAACGACTCGCTCGACGCCTGCGGCTCCACCCGCGACCGGCACACCACGATCGGCGCCGGCTCGATCGGGACTGCCCCGTTCGCCGAGCTGCTCGCCCACCCGGAGGTCGCCGGGGTGCCGGTCGTGGTGGAGACCCCCAGCCAGGACGACGGCCACGCCAAGGACATCGCGCTGCTGTGCGCCCTGCGCGACGCCGCCCTGCTCCCCGCCTGAGCTCCCCGGCGCTGCCGGGGTCGGTCGCGGGGGTCGGAGACTCCCCGTCCGGGACCGGCCCAGCGGCTCAGCTCACTCCGGGGACGGCTCCTGGCCGCGGTGCGGCCCGGAGGGTCGCCATGTCACAGCTCGGCGATGACCTGGCTGACGACCTTGGCGGCGTGCTCGATGCCGGCGCGGTCGACGTCGAGGTGGGTGACCAGCCGGATCCGGTCGGCGCTGACCTGGCCGACCAGCACGCCCTGCGCCTTGGCCGCCTCGGCGACGGCGGGGGCGGGCACGCCCTGGACGACGACCATGTTGGTCTCCACGGTGGCCGGGTCGACGCCGAGCCGCTCGGCCAGCAGCCGGGCGTGCTCGTGGTCCTCGGCCAGCCGCTCGACGTGGTGGTCGAGCGCGTGCAGCCCAGCGGCGGCCAGCACGCCGACCTGGCGCATCCCGCCGCCGAGGCGCTTGCGCCACAGCCGGCCGGCGGCGATCCGCTCGGCACTGGCCACCAGCACCGAGCCGATCGGTGCGCCCAGCCCCTTGGACAGGCAGACCGACGCGGTGTCGGCCAGCTGCCCGTACGTCGACAGCGGGACGCCGCTGGCCACGGACGCGTTGAACACCCGCGCGCCGTCCAGGTGCACGTTGACCCCGGCCCCGCGGGACCAGTCGAACAGCCGCTGCAGCTCGGCGAGGGGCTGCACCAGCCCACCGCCGCGGTTGTGCGAGTTCTCCACGGCGACCGCGGCCGTCGCGGTCAGGTGCCAGTCGCCGTGCGGGCGCACCTGGGCGATGAGCTGGTCGGCCGACAGCCGCCCGCCCGCGGACACCACGGTGCGGGAGGACAACCCGAACAGCGCGGCCGCGGCGCCCATCTCGTAGGTGAGGATGTGCGCGTCGGCGTCCCCGAGCACCTCCTGGCCGGGCTCGCAGACCAGCCGCAGGCCGATCTGGTTGCCCATGGTCCCGGACGGGACGAACAGCGCGGCCTCGTGCCCGAACAGCTCGGCGACCCGCTCCTCGAGCGCGTTGACCGTCGGGTCCTCGCGGTAGACGTCGTCACCGACCTCGGCCTCGGCCATGGCCCGCCGCATCGCGGGGGTCGGCCGGGTGAGGGTGTCCGAGCGGAGGTCGACGGCGCCGCTGCTGGCAGCAGGGCCGTCGGTGTTGATCCCGTACATCAGCCGCGCAGCATCTCCGTGACGAGGAAGGCCAGCTCGAGGGACTGGCCGGTGTTCAGGCGGGGGTCGCAGGCGGTCTCGTACCGGCTGTTGAGGTCGGCGTCGCTGATCTCCATCGCGCCGCCCAGGCACTCGGTGACGTCCTCGCCGGTGAGCTCCACGTGGATGCCGCCGGGCCAGGTGCCCAGCCTGCGGTGGACGTCGAAGAAGCCGAGCACCTCGTCGACCACCCGGTCGAAGTGCCGGGTCTTGTAGCCGGTCGGCGACTCGTGGGTGTTGCCGTGCATCGGGTCGCACTGCCACACGACCTGGTGTCCGCTGGCGGTGACCTTCTCCACGATGCCGGGCAGCACGTCGCGGATCTTCCCGTTGCCCATCCGGCTGATCAGCGTCAGCCGGCCGGGGACGCCGTCCGGGTCGAGCCGCTCGACCAGCTCGGTGGCCTGCTCCGGCGTCGTGGTCGGGCCGATCTTGACCCCGATCGGGTTGGCCAGCTTGGAGGCGAACTCGATGTGCGCGCCGTCCATCTGCCGGGTGCGCTCGCCGACCCAGACGAAGTGCGCGCTCAGCGCGTAGGCGCGGCCCTCGTGCACCCGCAGCAGCGCCCGCTCGTAGTCCAGGATCAGCGCCTCGTGGCTGCTGTAGAGCTCCACGCCGCGCAGCGCCGAGTCGTCGACGCCGCACGCCTTCATGAAGGCCAGCGCCCGGTCGATCTCCCGGGCGATCACGTCGTAGCGCACCCCGGCCGGCGAGGTGGAGACGAAGTCCTTGTTCCAGTCGTGCACGGCGTGCAGGTCGGCCAGCCCGCCCCGGGCGTAGGCCCGGATCATGTTCATCGCGGCCGCGGAGTTCGCGTAGGCCCGCACCAGCCGGTTCGGGTCCGGGATGCGGTCGGCCAGCACCGGGTCCAGCGAGTTGACCATGTCGCCGCGGTAGGAGGGCAGGCCCAGCGCGTCGGTGTTCGAGCTGCGCGGCTTGGCGTACTGCCCGGCGACCCGGCCGACCTTGACCACCGGCACGCTGGCGCCGTAGGTGAGGACGACGGCCATCTGCAGCAGCGTCCGGGTGGTCGCCTGCAGGTGCGGCTCGGTGTTCAGGTCGAAGGTCTCCGCGCAGTCACCGCCCTGCAGCAGGAACGCCTTGCCCTGCGCCACGTCGGCCAGCTGTCGGCGCAGCGTGTCCACCTCGGCCGGCGCGACGATCGGCGGCACGGTCTGCAGGGTGGACAGCACGGCGTCCAGCGCGGCCCGGTCGGGCCACTCCGGCTGCTGGGCGGCGTGCAGCTCACGCCACCGGTCCAGGCCCGGGACCAGCTCAGCAGGTTCGGTGATGCTCACGAGTCCAGACTACGGCGCTCAGGCCCCGTCCCGAGGCTCGGCCCGAGCCTGCGAGGGCTGAGGAGGACGGGGTCCTTCATCAGCCGAAGAAGACCTCCGCCTCGGCGTAGCGCTCCAGCGGCACCAGCTTGAGCTGGGCGATGGCCTCGGCCAGCGGCACCTGGACGATGTCGGTACCGCGCAGCGCCACCATCACCCCCGACGCGCCCTCGTGCACGGCCCGGACCGCGGCCAGCCCGAACCGGGTGGCCAGCACCCGGTCGAAGGGCGTGGGCGTCCCGCCCCGCTGGACGTGCCCGAGCACCACCGCCCGCGACTCCCGGCCGGTGCGCTCCTCGATCACCCGCGCCAGCGCCTCCCCGATGCCGCCCAGCCGCTCGTGGCCGAAGGCGTCCCGCTGCCCGCTCGTCGTGGTGAGGTGCCCGTCGGCGGGGACGGCGCCCTCGGAGACGACGACGATCGGGCTGAAGCCGGAGTCGAACCGGTGCTGGCAGTGCTTGACGACGGCGTCGACGTCGAAAGGCCGCTCGGGGACGAGCACGACCGTCGCCCCACCGGACATGCCGGCGTGCAGCGCGATCCACCCGGCGTGCCGGCCCATGACCTCCACGACCAGCGCCCGGTGGTGGCTGTCGCCGGTGGTGTGCAGCCGGTCGATCGCCTCCGATGCGACGCCGACGGCGGTGTCGAAGCCGAACGTGTAGTCGGTGGCGTCCAGGTCGTTGTCGATGGTCTTGGGCACCCCGACGCAGCGGACCCCCGCGGCGGCGAGCCGGTTGGCCACGCCCAGGGTGTCCTCCCCGCCCACCGGGACGAGCGCGTCGATGTCCAGCCGCTCCAGGGTCGCCAGCAGCCGCTCCGGGCCGCCCTCGACCGCGTAGGGGTTGGTCCGCGAGGTGCCGAGCACCGTGCCGCCGCGCGGCAGCAGCCCCCGGGTCGCGGCGACGTCCAGCGCCACGACGTCCCCGTCGAGGACGCCGCGCCAGCCGTCCCGGAAGCCGACCACCTCGTCGCCGTACTCGGTGATGCCGGCCCGGACGACGGCGCGGATCACCGCGTTCAGGCCGGGGCAGTCGCCGCCGCCGGTCAGGATGCCGATGCGCACGTGCGCCTCCGAGGGCCCGTGGTGCCTGGTGAGGGGGCACATGTTGCCGCACCGGCGGCCCGCGCGGCAGTGGGCGCGACCCCGCGCGCGGAGGCACGCAGCCGTGCCGCGGAGGAGACCCCCGTCCCATTCCGGCCGGTCCGGTACCGGAGACCGCCGGGGCTGCCGATGCCCAGCCCGGCGGGACACCTCCCGCCGGGGCCAGACGGAGGAGCACCGGTGCGTCGCGGGATCAGGACCAAGGTGGTGGCGCTGGCGGTGGCCAGCGTCGCCGTCACCGGCGCGGCCATGGTCGGGGTGAGCGCCTGGCAGAGCGGGCGGTTCGCCGACGACGCCCGGGCCTCGGTCGAGGAGATGGTCGACGGCAGCATCCGGCAGACCGCCGACGGGGTGTACGACGTCGTCTCGACCCAGGGCGACTCCACCGCCGCGGTGGTCGACAGCGACCTGCAGGTCGCCGGCTACGTGCTCGAGCAGTCCGGTGGGCTCGGCCTGGGCCCGGCCACCCGGGACACCGTGACCTGGGACGCGAAGAACCAGGTGACCGGCGAGGTCACCACGGTCGCGCTCCCCCGCGTGCAGGTCGGGGACACCTGGCTGGGCCAGAACGCCGACGTCGCGACGCCCACCCCCGTGGTCGACCAGGTGCAGTCCCTGGTCGGCGGCACCGCGACGGTCTTCCAGCGGATGGACGACGCCGGCGACATGCTGCGGGTCGCCACCAACGTGGTCAGCGCGACCGGCAGCCGGGCCATCGGCACCTACATCCCGGCCGTCGCCGCGGACGGCACGGCCAACCCCGTCCTCGCCGCCGTGCTCGCCGGCCAGACCTACCGGGGGACGGCGTTCGTCGTCGACTCCTGGTACGTGACCGCCTACGAGCCGCTGTTCGACGCCGGCGGCCGGGTCATCGGCATGCTCTACGTCGGCGTCGAGCAGGAGTCGCTGCCGACGCTGCGGCAGAGCGTGCAGGAGACCTCGGTCGGCGAGCACGGCAGCGTCTCCGTGCTCGGCGCCACCGGCGACCGCGCCGGCACCGTGCTCATCAGCCGGGACGGCTCGACCGACGGCACCAGCCTGCTGGACGCGACGGACGCCGACGGGACCGCCTACGTCCAGCAGATCGTGGCCGCCGCCCGGGGACTGGAGGACGGCGCCCAGGCCACGATCCGCTACCGCGACGCCGCGACCGGCCCGCACACCGTCCAGGTCGCCTACTACCGGCCGTGGGACTGGGTCATCGCCGTCGACGCCCGGGACAGCGACTTCGCCGGCCCGGTCACCCGGATCGACGAGGGCCGCTCGGCGATGGCCACCGCGCTGGTCGTCGCCGCGCTGCTGGTCGCGGTCGCCGGCTTCGGGCTCGCCTGGGCGCTCGGCCGCCGGCTCACCGCACCGCTGGAGCAGCTGCGCTCCCGGATGGCCGAGATCGCCGACGGCGGCGGCGACCTGACCCAGCGCGTGGACGACTCCGCGCGCGACGAGGTCGGCGAGCTCGCCACGGCGTTCAACCGGTTCGTGGACAAGGTGGCCGGCACCATCCGCGACATCGGCGCCAGCGCCGGGTCGCTGGCGGTCTCGGCCGCCGGCGTGGCCCGGGTGGCCGACGGGCTCAGCGAGCGGGCCGCACGCAGCCGCGACCAGGCCCGGCACGCCCACCAGGCGGCCGCGGACATCAGCTCCGGGGTCACCTCCGCGGCCGCCGGCGCCGAGGAGATGGGCGCGGCGATCCGGGAGATCGCGCGCAGCGCCGGCGACGCCAGCCACGTCGGTCAGGGTGCGGTGGACCTGGCCGGGCGCACCGAGTCCGCGATCGCCGCGCTGGGCACCAGCTCCGCCCGGATCAGCGACGTGGTCGCGGTCATCTCCGCGGTGGCCGAGCAGACCAACCTGCTCGCGCTCAACGCCACGATCGAGGCGGCCCGGGCCGGGGAGGCCGGCAAGGGATTCGCGGTCGTCGCCACCGAGGTCAAGGAGCTCGCCCAGGAGGCGTCGCGGGCCAGCGAGGAGATCCACCAGCGGGTGCAGTCGATCCAGGCCGACACCGGCGCCGCGGTCGGCTCGATCAGCCAGATCGTGGGGGTCATCCGGGAGATGAACGACCACCAGACCACCATCGCCAGCGCGGTCGAGGAGCAGACGGCGGTGACGGCCGAGCTCTCCCGCAGCGTGAGCTCGGTGGCCGACGGCGCGACCGCGGTCACCGCGACGATGGACGACGTCACGACCGACGCCGACCGGACCGCCGCCGACGTCGACGCCGCACGCGCCGCCGCCCGGGAGCTGGACCGCCTGTCGGGTGAGCTCACCCGCCTGATCGCCGTCTTCACCGTCTGAGTGGAGTGCCACGGGCGCGTTCTCCGCGCCCTGGCACTCCGCTCAGCCGCGGGCGGCCTCCATCAGCTTCCAGCGGGCCAGGTTGTAGCGGGCGTCGACCAGCGCGTCGTGGGTGCCGGGCGGCTTGGGCGGGAAGTCCGGCCGGCCGACGTCCTCCCACCGCTGCCGCAGCTCCCGGGTGAACCGCGGGATCGACCGCGGCAGCGTCGGCATCGGGCCCCACAGCTGGGCCAGCGCGACGTGGTCGTACGCGGCGAACCAGGCCCACAGCTCGATCTCCTCCCCGGGCGCGGTGAGGAACGACAGCAGGTCCTCCCTGATCCGCTGCCGGCTGCGCCACGCCTTGTCCGCGGGCGGCGGCAGCTGGTCCAGCACGTTGCGGCGCACCCAGGGGATGGCCCGGTCGGGGTCGAACTCGGTGCTGACGGCGTAGAACTCCCGGCCGGTCTCGTCGACGACGCCGATCGAGACCAGGTCGATCGTCGTGCCGTCCTCGATGAACTCGGTGTCGTAGAAGTAGCGCCGCACACTCACCGGGACACCGTAGGCAGCGGCGCCGAGGCGCCGGCAGCCCGGTCCAGGTGCGCGAGCAGCAGCCACGCCCGGGCGGTGCCGGAGAACACCAGCGCCACGCTGAGCCCGGCGACCACGTGGGCCGCCCAGTCCGCCGTGCTGCAGGCGAACGCGAGGAGCGACAGGCAGACCGCCGCCGACAGCGGCAGGCCCCACTGCACCTGGCGGTCGTCGAAGGTGTCCGCGGTGTCGTCGTGCCGCAGGTAGGTGGCCACGTGCGCGACCAGACCGCACACCACCAGCCCGCCGGCGACCAGGAACCCGATCCGCCAGGACGCGCCGGGCATGAGCGCGACCAGGCCGCCCAGCAGCGGGACGAGCAGCTCCCCGACGGCGGACGCGGCGGCGGCCTCCTTCAGGCTCGCGCCGCGCCACCGGCGGGCGGTCAGCTGCAGGACCGCGAGCAGCACGGCGGAGGCGACGACCGCCACGACGGTCAGCGCCTGCAGGAACGCCTGCCACTCAGCACCCACGGAGGACTCCCCGGCGTCGGCGGGACACCTCGCGAGGATGCCGGGACGCGGGTGATCTGGCGAGACCGCCCGGCGCGGAGGGGGTCAGCCGGCCAGGGAGTCCGGCAGCCGGTCCACCTCGTGCGCGGGCGGCTGCAGCCGGCTGACCGCCTCCGTGGCGCTCACCCCGGTGGTGTCCATCGACTTCTTGACCTTGGCGCCGTAGACGTCGACGTACTCCTGGCCGGAGAGCTCCATGATCTCGTACATCACCTCGTCGGTGATCGAGCGCTCGACGAACCGGTCGCCGGACAGCCCGGCGTAGCGGGAGAAGTCCAGCGGCTCGCCGAAGCGCACCACGACCCGGACCAGGTGCTTGCCCAACCGCCGCCCCAGCGCCCCCGGCAGCGGGACCCGGCGGGGCTCGTACAGCATCGCGACCGGGACGACGGGGGCGCCGGTCTCCAGGGTCATCCGGGCGATCCCGGTCTTGCCGCGGAACAGGCGGCCGTCCGGGGAGCGGGTGCCCTCGGGGTAGATGCCCAGCAGCTTGCCCTGGGTGAGGATGCGGATGCCGGTGCGGATGGCGTCCTCGGCGGCCGAGGCGTTGGTCCGGTCGATCGGCACCTGGCCGCTGCCCCCGAAGAACACCCGCTGCGCGACGCCCTTGGGCCCGGTGCCGGTGAAGTACTCGGCCTTGGCCAGGAAGGTGACCCGGCGGCGCAGCGACAGCGGCATGAACACCCAGTCGGCCGCGGACAGGTGGTTGCTGGCGATGATGGCCGCGCCCCTCGCCGGCACGTGGCCCATCCCCTCCACACGGGGCCGGAACACGAGCTTGGCGACCGGACCGACGGCCACGTACTTGAGGAACCAGTAGAACAACGCGCCTCCCTCAGGGACTGTCAGACTAGAGAGGCGCAGGACACCTCGACAATCGCAGCCCTCCCCGCACCTCCCGCTCCCCCTGATGACGCCCCGGAGGACCCGTCATGACGCAGGTCACGCCGCTGCCGGTCCCGGCCGTCGGGTCGGTCCCGGGGCTCCGGGCGACGGCGACCGCAGCGGGGCCCGCGTGACGCTCCCCCGCCGCGGCCGGGGGCGCCGGGACAACGGCCTGGACGCCGCCCTCTGGTCACCCGTCCGGGACGTCGACCCCCGGGTCGGTGAGCACCTGCTCGACGTCCTGCTGGACGCGGGGATCGCCGCCTACCTGGAGCCGGCCACCGACGTCGAGCCGTACACCCGCACCGTGTCGCTGCCCAGCCCGCCCTCGGACCGGCTGTTCGTCGACCGCGCCCGCCGGGTGGAGGCCAGCTCGCTGGTCGACCGGCACGCCGAGCCGCGGCCGGCCGGCCCGCCGGCCCGCGAGGAGCGCCCGGACCTCGACGCCGACGCGGAGTTCGCCCGGATCGTGGCCGCCTTCGAGGCCGAGCACGGCCGCACCGCGGTCTCCGACGAGCCGCGCGACGACCCGCCGCCGCCCCCCGCGGAGCCGGCCGTGCTGGACGCGCCGGAGGAGCACTACGAGCCGCCGCCGCCCCCGCCGCTGCCGGTCCTCGCCCCCGCCTCGCTGTACGCGCTGGTGCTCATCGTCGTCGGCGTCGTCCTGATCGTCGCGCCCGGCAGGGTGGGGCTGTCGCTGGACGTCGGCCTGGTGCTGGGCGTCGCCGCGGTCGCCGGCGGGGTGGCGGTCCTGGTCTCCCGGATGCGCGACCGCTCCGACGACGGCGACGACGGCGCCGTCGTCTAGCGGAGGGCCGCTAGCCTCCGCAGGATGAGCTCTGCGCCACACTCCGCCGTCGTCACGCTGACCGGTCACCTGATGGACACCGGCATCCTGGCCCGGGTGCTGGACGACGTCCTGGAGTACGGCGGGGACTACCGGATCGACAGCCTGGAGCTCGGCCGCCAGCACGGGGACGAGTCGCGGGCGCTGGTCGAGGTCAGCGCCGGGGACACCGAGCTGCTGGACCGGATCCTGATGCGCGTCCAGGTGCACGGCGCGAACGCCGTCGATCCCGGGACGGCGACCACCCGGCCCGCGCCCGCCGACGGCGTGTTCCCCGAGGACTTCTACTCGACCACCAACCTGGAGACCCTGGTCCGGCTGGACCGGGACTGGCTGCGGGTCGAGCACCCGGAGATGGACTGCGGTCTGGTGGTGTCCGACGGGTCGGTCGTCCGCACTGTCCCGGTCAGCGACGTGCGGGCCGGCGACGCGGTGGTCTGCGGCGCCCACGGAGTCCGGGTGGAGCTGCCGCCGCAGGCACCGCGCGGCGAGGAGGACGACTTCGGCTTCATGTCCTCGACCGTGAGCAGCGAGAAGCCGCAGGCGCTGCTGGTCCGGCAGATCGCCGAGCGGATGCGCGAGGTCAAGGCCGCGGGCCGGCGGGTGCTGTGGGTCGGCGGCCCGGCGGTGGTGCACACCGGCGCGGCGCCGGCGATGGTCCGGCTGGTGGAGGCCGGCTACGTCGACGTCCTGTTCGCCGGGAACGCGCTGGCCACCCACGACATCGAGTCCGCCCTGTTCGGCACGTCGCTGGGCGTGGACCTGGCCAAGGGCTCCGGGGTGCCGCACGGCCACGAGCACCACATCCGGGCGATCAACACCGTCCGGGCGGCCGGGTCGATCGCCGCGGCGGTGGACTCCGGCGTCCTCACCGGCGGGGTGATGCACGCGCTGGTGCGGGCGGGCAAGCCGTTCGTGCTGGTCGGCTCGGTGCGCGACGACGGCCCGCTGCCCGACGTGATCACCGACGTCATCGACGGCCAGCGGGCGATGCGCGCCGAGCTGCACGACGTCGGCTTCGCGATCATGGTCGCCACGATGCTGCACTCCATCGCCACCGGGAACCTGCTGCCGGCGTCGATCCCGCTGGTCTGCGTGGACATCAACCCGGCCACGGTCACCAAGCTCGCCGACCGCGGCAGCGCCCAGGCGATGGGCATCGTCACCGACATCGGGCTGTTCCTCGAGCAGCTCGCCCGCGAGCTGGCTCCCTAGCCCACGCCGTCGCAGACGGCCTGGCGGGCGAGGTCGGCCGCGCCGACCAGCCCGGCCTGGGCGCCCAGCTCGGCGACGACCACCCGCGGGCCGGGGCGGAACCCGCGGCCGGGCAGCGCCCGCTCGAGCCGGTCGCGCGCCGGCGCCAGGATCGTCTCGCCCAGCACGCTCACGCCGCCACCGATGACCACGACGTCGGGGTCCAGGATCGCCGCCATGTCCGCGATGCCCTGACCCAGCCAGGTGCCGACCTCGCAGAGCAGCTCGACGGCCAGCGGGTCGCCGTCGGCCGCCGCCTGGGCGACCACCTCGCCGGTGATCCGGGCGGCGTCCCCGCCCACCCGGTCCAGCAGGTCGGCCGCGGCCGCCGGCGAGCTCTGGGCGACCTCGCGGGCGGTGTGCCCGAGGGCGTTGCCGCTGGCGTACTGCTCCCAGCAGCCGCGGTTCCCGCAGGCGCAGAGCCGGCCGTCGGGGACCACGCGCATGTGGCCCCACTCGCCCGCGACGCCGTGCGCACCGCGCTGCAGCCGGCCGTCGATGACGATGCCGCCACCGATCCCGGTGCCCAGCGTGATCATCAGCATCAGGCTGCTGCCCCGGGCGGCGCCGTAGCGGTACTCCGCCCAGGCGGCGGCGTCGGCGTCGTTGCCCACCCAGAGCGGGCGCTGCAGCCGGTCGGCGAGGTCCTTGCGCAGCGACTGGTTCCGCCAGGCCAGGTGCGGGCTGAACAGCACGGTGTCGCCGGTGCGGTCGAACCAGCCGGCCGCGCCGACGCCGACGCCGACCAGCGGCCCGTCGTGCCGCTCGGCCAGCTCGTCGACGACCGCGGCGATGGCGTCCTCGGTGGCGCTGACCGACTTCCCGGGGGTGGCCCGGCGGGCGGTGTCGGTGATGGTGCCGTCCGGGGCGACGACGCCGCCGGCGACCTTGGTGCCGCCGATGTCGATGCCGATGGCGGGCAGCTGGGCGACGTCCGGGGCGGGCGGGGTGGCGGTCACGCGACGTCGATCCGCTGGACGGTGGGCGCGGGGGCCGGGTGCGGCACGGTCTCCTCCGGAGGAGCGGTGGGGTCGGGAGCGGGGGCGGCGGCCCCGCCGTCGGTGGTCGGGCGGGCGGTGCTGCGCAGCGCCGTCGCGGCGCTGGTCAGCACGTCGGCCAGCGCCTCCAGCAGGTCCGGCCGGTGCCCGCGGAGCGCGGCCAGCCCGGCGCACAGCGGGCAGGACCGGCACTCGGCGGCACGCTCGGCCGCGCCGGTGGACCCGCCGAGGAGGTCGGAGAAGCCGGCCCCTCCTGCGTGCTCGGCGGCCAGACCGGCGGCGAACCGGCGGGCCTGCTCGACCCAGTCCGGGCCGGGTGTCGTCATCGTCGGCTCTCCTGGGCGTCGAGCAGGCCGGCCGGCCACTGGGCCGGGTCGGGGGTGAACTGCACCTCGAGCGTCGCGGCGGCCGTGCCGGGGTCGGTCAGCGCGCCCCCGGCGACGGTGCAGCGGCGGAGCAGCGCGTCCAGCGGCAGCGAGCGGCGCACCCCGGCGGCGGTGACCACCAGGTCGTCGTCCCAGCGGGTGAGCTCGACCTGGCCGCGGCGGACGAAGGGCAGCGGGACGTCGAGCGCCCACCCGGCGCCGGTCCGCCGCGGGGCCGGCGGGGTCACCGGCGGGACGACGACGTCGGGGACGGCGGCGTCCAGCTGGCGCAGGTCGGGCACCGACGTCGGCGCCAGGGCCCGCTCGGCCACCTCGCGCACCGGGCCGGTGAGCTCCCGGACCCGGCGCACCGACTCCTCCTGCACGGCCGCGCGCTGCGCCCACCACTCCCCCGTCCCGGCCGGGAGCACCCGGGAGACGGTGACCGAGGCGATCCGCTGGCCGAGGACGCCCAGCACGGTGGCGGTCTCCTGCACGGTCGCCGCGGCGTCCGCGGCGGGCGGGACGACGAGGTGGACGGCGGTCGCGGCCGGGTCGGTGAGCGGCGCGGCGTCCAGCAGCTCCTCCACGCCGGCGGCACCGGCGAGCAGCCCGGCGGCCACCCCCGGGCGGCCCGGCGTGGCGGCGGCGCGCAGCGTCGCGAGCACCCGCAGCCGGGTGGGCGCGGCCTGCGCGAGCCACCAGCGCAGCGCACCGGGCAGCGCGAGCAGGGCGGTGGCGGCCGGCGCGGGGCCGGCGTCCAGCACCACGACGTCGACGTCCCCGCTGCGGGCGTGCCCGGCCAGCGCGGCCAGCAGTGCGAACTCCGCCACCCCGGGAACCGGGACGACGGAGGTCGCCGGCGGCACGGTCAGCACCGGCACCACCCCGGCCAGGTCGGCTGCGTGCCGGGCCCAGAGCTGCTCGAGCGCCGGCTGGGCACCGACGACGTCCACCCGCACGGCGTCGCCGAGGTCGACGCGCGGCGGGTGCGGGGTGAGCAGCACGCAGCGGGCGCCGTCGGCGGCGAGCCGCAGCGCCGTGGCGGCGGCCACCGTCGAGCTGCCGGCGCCGCCGGGCCCGGTGACGAGGAGGATCTGCACGCGGCTCAGGCCTCGACGCGCTTCTTGAGCTCCTTGAGCGCGGTGTCGAGGATGACCTTCTCCGCCTTGCGCTTGATGAGCCCGAGCATGGGGATCGTCAGGTCGATGGCGATCGTGTAGGTGACCGTGGTGGCGCCGGCGGACTCGGTGAGCACGTAGGAGCCGTCCTGCTTCTTCTGCATCTGGCCGCGGACCAGCGTCCAGTCGACGCGGCGGTCGCCGTCCCAGGTGTAGTCCAGCTCGTAGTCGTCCTTGACCGCGCCGGCGTCGAGCACGAAGTGCACCCGGCGGGCCCGCCCGTCGGGTCCGGTCTCGAGCACCTCGACCTGCTTGGCCGCCGAGACCCAGGTGGGGTAGGCGGGGAAGTCGGCGATGACGGCCATGACCGCGGCCGCGGGCGCGTCGACGACGATCGACTGGGTGGACTGGTCGGCCATGGGCGGGAGGGTAGTCGCTGCCCCCGCCCGCCCCGGGCCGACCGTGGGGCCGGCTGTCCCCCTCGGGTGGGCGCTGGCCTGCTGCGCAGGAGCCCGGGCGCGCTAGATTGGCGGACCGACCCCCGTCCGGGCCGGAGGCGACGGCGCCTCGGGCAGGGCGCGCAGAGAGGACCGGCGTGCGCGAGCTGAGCGTTCCCCCCACCGCCACCGTGGGGCCCGACGACGCCCTGACGGACATGGTCGCGGCCAACGCGGCCGAGCACCCCGACGCGGTCGGCCTGCGCGTCCAGCGCGGCGGGCACTGGGAGGACGTCACCTACGCCGCGTTCGCCCGGCAGGTGGCCGGCGTCGCCAAGGGGCTCGTCGCCGCCGGCGTGCAGCCCGGCGACCGGGTCGGCCTGCTGGCCAAGACGCGGTACGAGTGGACCGTCCTGGACTTCGCCATCTGGACCGCCGGCGCCGTTGTCGTCCCGGTGTACGAGACCTCCAGCGCCGACCAGATCGCCTGGATCCTGTCCGACTCCGGCGCCCGGGCGCTGGTCGTCGAGACCGCCGAGCACGCCGCCGCCGTCGACTCGGTGCGCGCCGAGGCACCGGAGCTGGGGTCGGTGTGGGTCATCGAGGACGGCGCGCTGGACACCCTCACCGCCGCGGGCGCCGACGTGCCCGACGGCGAGCTGACCGCCCGGCGGGCGACGCTGACCTCGGCGAGCCTGGCGACGCTGATCTACACCAGCGGGACGACGGGCCGGCCCAAGGGCTGCGAGCTCACCCACGCCAACTTCTTGTTCGAGATCCGCAACGGCATCAGCCTGCTGCGCGACCACCTGAACGCCGACGCCTCGCTGCTGCTGTTCATCCCGCTGGCGCACGTGCTCGCGCGCGTGCTGGAGATCGGCGCGATGCAGAACCGGGTCGTGCTCGGGCACACCCCCGACGTCAAGGACCTGCTCGGCGACCTCGGCCGCTTCCAGCCCACCTTCCTGCTCGCGGTCCCCCGGGTGTTCGAGAAGGTCTACAACAGCGCGAAGGCCTCCGCCGACGAGAGCGGCCGGGGGCGCATCTTCGACCGGGCGGCTCAGGTCGCCGTCGACTGGTCCCGCGCGCAGGACACCGGTGGTCCGGGTCTGCTGCTGCGCGCCCAGCACGCCCTGTTCGACCGGCTCGTCTACGGCAAGCTGCGGGCCGCGATCGGTGGCCGCTGCGAGGGCGCCATCTCCGGGGGCGCGCCGCTGGGCGAGCGGCTGGGCCACTTCTTCCGCGGCATCGGGGTCACCGTGTTCGAGGGCTACGGGCTGACCGAGACCACCGCCGCCGCCGCGGTCAACCACGACGCGGCCATCCGGATCGGCACGGTCGGCCGGCCGCTGCCCGGCGTGGACGCCGCGATCGCCGACGACGGCGAGGTGCTGCTCCGCGGCGGGGTGGTGATGCGCGGCTACTGGCGGAACGAGGAGGCCACCCGCGAGGCGATCGACGCCGAGCGCTGGTTCCACACCGGCGACATCGGTGAGCTCGACGCCCAGGGCTTCCTGCGGATCACCGGCCGCAAGAAGGAGATCCTGGTGACCGCCGGCGGCAAGAACGTCGCCCCCGCGGTGCTGGAGGACCGGCTGCGCGCCCACCGGCTGGTCAGCCAGTGCATCGTCGTCGGCGACCAGCGGCCGTTCATCGCCGCGCTGGTGACCCTCGACGTCGAGGCGCTGCCGGCCTGGCTGAAGAGCACCGGCAAGGACGAGTCGCTCACCCCCGAGCAGCTCCGCGACGACCCGGAGCTGCGCGCCGAGCTCGACGCCGCCGTCGCCGAGGCGAACAAGGCGGTCTCGCACGCCGAGGCGATCAAGAAGTACCGCGTGCTGAGCGTCGACTTCACCGAGGAGAACGGCACCCTGACGCCGAGCCTCAAGCTCAAGCGCGGTGTGGTCATGAAGGAGTTCGGCGACGAGGTCGAGGCCCTCTACGCCCGCTGAGTGGAGTCCCAGCGCATCACTTCCGAGCGCTGGGACTCCGCTAGGGCTCGAGCAGGGCGGCGAAGGTCTGACCGATCGTCGTCCAGGACCAGCGCTGCTCGACCCACCCGCGGCCCGCGGCGCCCATCGCCCGGGCCCGGGCCGGGTCGTCGAGCAGGTCGGCCAGCACCGAGGCGACGGCGGAGGGTGACCGCGGGTCGACCACGTGCCCGGTGACCCCCTCCAGGACCGTCTCCGGGGCGCCGCCGGAGGTGCCGGCGACGACCGGCAGCCCGCAGGCGGCCGCCTCGAGGAACACCATGCCGAGGCCCTCGACGTCCAGCCCCGCCCGGCGGGTGCGGCAGGGCATGGCGAACACGTCCCCGGCCGCGTAGTGCTCGGGCAGCCGCTCGGGCGCCACTCCCCCGGTGAGGACGACGGAGTGCCCGAGCCCCCGGGCCCGGACCTCCTTCCGCAGGGCGGCCTCCGACGGGCCGCCGCCGACCAGCAGCAGCCGGGCCCGCGGGTGCCGGGCGAGGACCTGCGACCAGCCGCGGACCAGGGTGTCCTGCCCCTTGCGCGGCACCAGCCGGGAGACGCAGACGACGACCGGCGCGTCCCCGAGGCCGTAGCGCTCGCGCACCGGGCCGCCGTCGGCGGCGGGGCTGAACCGGTCGACGTCCACGCCCGGGGACAGCTGCACCAGCTCGGTCCGGCCGGCGAGGGCCGGCGCGAGCCGGCTGTGCGTGTACCGGCTGATGTAGGTCAGCACGTCGAGCCCCCCGGCGATGCGCTGCATCGCCTGCCGCGCGCCGGGGAGGGCGACCCAGCCGGTCTCGTGCCCGTGGGTGGCGCCCACGAGCCGTGCCACGCCGGCCCGGCGCAGGCCGGGCGCGAGTGCCCCGAGCGGCGCCGCGGCGCCGAAGAAGGCGGTCCGGCAGCCGTGCTCGCGGGCCAGCCGGGCGGCGGTGCGGGCGGTCGCGCGGGTCGGCAGCAGCATCCCGGTGGGGGCGCGGACCACCTCGTAGGGCAGCGCGGCGTCGTGCTCGCGGGCGCCCGGGTGGTCCGAGGCGAGCACCACCAGCGACCCGGCCGGCCGGGTCGCCAGCAGCGCCGCGACGAAGGTCTGGATGCCCCCCTGCCGGGGCGGGAAGTCGTTGGTGACGACCAGCGTGCGGCTCACCCGCCGTGGTCCTTCACCCAGTCGCCGGCGAAGGCGACCCGCTGGGCCGCGGTGGGGTGCGAGCCGAACACCCACTGCCAGACCGCGGGCGGGTCGGGGTCGTTCAGGTTGGCCACGCCGAGCGCCTCCTGCACCGCGACGAAGGACGCCGGGTCGTCGGTGAGGTCGAGGGCGTGCAGGTCGGCCCGCGCCTCGATGTGCCGGGACACCAGGTTCTGCACCGGCGTGGACACCAGGGTGCCCACCGCCAGCAGCAGGAGGAGGAGACCCACCACCTGCCCGTCGCCCGGTCCGGTGGCGCCTGCTCGCCGCAGCAGCGGCGGGGCGCCGAGCAGCCAGCCCAGCAGCGCGACGCCCGCGCCGGCACCCAGCGCGCCGATCAGCGTGCCGGTGAGGACGTCGTCGGTGGCCACGTGGCCCAGCTCGTGGGCGGCGATCGACTCGATCTCGGCGTCGGAGAGCTGGTCGAGGACCGTGTCGTAGACGACGATCCGCCGGGTGGAGCCGAACCCGGAGACGTAGGCGTTGAGCGCCGTGGTCCGCCGGCTCGCATCGGCGACCAGCACGTCCTGCACCGGGGTGCCGCTGCGGTCGGCGAGGGCGAGCAGCTCGGTGCGCAGCGGCGAGGCCGGCATCGGGTCGAAGCGGTTGAACGCCGGCTCGATGAGCAGCGGGTAGAGGAACGAGCCGACCACGACCAGCGCGGCGGCGGCCCCGCCGGCCCAGGCCCACCAGGTCCGGGGCGCACGGCGGGCCAGCGCGACCAGCGCCAGCAGGCCCAGCGCGGTCAGGCCGGCGTCGATGCCGGTGGAGGTGGCGACGTCCCGGGCCCACAGCCCCCACCCGCGGGTGGACAGTCCGTAGCGGTGCCGGACCACCTCCGCATAGGCGGCCAGCGGCAGGGTGACCAGCCGGCCCACGGCCAGGATGGCGACGGTGCCCAGCAGCACCTGCCACACCCAGCCGCCACCCAGCGGCCGGGCGACCGCGCGGGCGGTGGCCGCCCCGGCGCGGGTCAGGCCGAAGACGGCGGAGACAGCCAGGCCCAGCAGCAGGGAGGCCAGCGACGCGGGGCGCAGCGCGCCGGCGAAGTCCTCGGCGCGGGCGATCTGGGCCGGGGTGAACGCCGCCGACGGGTCGACGGGCGTGCGGCCACCCGCGGGGGTGGGCAGCAGGTCCCACGGGGTGACCACGGCGATGACCACCGCGAGCGCCAGGCCGAGCAGGACGGCCACCGCGAGCGCCGCCCGGCGCGTGCCGGGGGCGGCGGGGGCTGACACCTGCGCGGTGCTCACGCGGGCCGGTCCGAGGGGGTCTGCGCGGGCACGACGGCGAGCTTAGGCAGGCTGCCTGAGCCGCTCGGGAAGACCGCCCGGCTCAGCCGACGAGACGGCGGGCGCCCACGTAGCCCTTCATGTCCACGGTGGAGACGATCACCGGCTGGCCGGAGGTGGAGGCGTGCACCATCTGGCCGTTGCCGATGTACATGCCCACGTGGCTAACCGGGCTGTAGAAGAAGGCCAGGTCACCGGGCTGGAGGTCGGCCCGGGACACCGCGGTGCCCATCGTCGACTGGCGGGCGCTGGAGTGCGGCAGGGTGACCCCGGCCGCCGCGTAGGCGTACTGGGTCAGGCCGGAGCAGTCGAAGGCGTCGGGGCCGGACGCGGCCCAGACGTAGGGGTCACCCAGCTGGGCCATCGCGGTGTCGACGGCGACCTGGGCCGCGTCGCTGGAGGCGACCACCTCGGCCGGCGGCTCCAGCACCGGGCCGGCGGACTCGGCGACGACCGCCCGCTGCTGCACCACGCTGAGCGCGTCGTACTGCGCCTGGTAGTCGGCGGCCGCGGAGGTCAGGTCGGCCTTCTTGGCGGTGACGTCCTCGAGGGTCTGCTCCGCCGCGGCGGTGGCCGCGTCGGCGTCGGCCTTGGCCTGCTGCGCGGCCTGGGCGGCGGCGCCGACCTGGGCGAGCACGTCGTCGGTGTGGCCGGCGATCGCGTCCAGCGTGGTGACCTGGGAGAGGAACTCCTCCGCCGAGCCGCTGGTCATCAGCGCGTTGAAGCGGGACAGGTTCTCGCCGGTGAAGGCGCTGCGGGCGACCTGGCGCATCTGGGCGTCCAGCGCGGCCAGCTGGGCCCGGGCGTCGGTGACCGCCTGCGCTGCGGCGTCGGCGGCGGCCTGCTGCTCGCGCAGGGTGTCCTGCGCCTCGTTGATCTGCTCGGTGACGGCCTCGAGGTCACGGTTGGCGTCGGCGAGGAGCGCGGTGGCCTCGTCCGCCGTGGCGGCGTGGGTGACCGCCGGCGCGGCCGACGCGCTGCCCGGCAGCGCGGTCAGCGTCCCGCCCACGGCGAGCGCCAGCAGCAGCCCGGTACTGACCCGTCCGAGGCCCCGGGCACGACCGGTGCGGGCCGGAGCGGCAGCGGACCCGGACGGGCGCAGGGCGGACAGGGCACCGGACTGAGGACGCGCCACGGGCGGCGGACTCCGTTTCTTCCACTCGACCGCCTACCGAGTCAGCTGACGGGTTCGGGCGAAGGAACGCCCTGTCTCGGCGCGCCGTCGTCGGCGCGTGTGCCCCGTTCCCGGCGCACGTGAGAACTCACCCCAGGACTGCGGTGGGTCCCCGGTCCACCTCGCCGCAGAGCGGTCCGGTGGTTCGGCGGTGTCCGAGCGGGGTCACCCTCAGTGGCGACTACGTCCCTCTCCGACACGACGAACCTAAGGCCGTGACCGGATCGAGATGAAGCCCTGTCAAACCCCGGAGTGGGGGCCAGAGCTGACAAATCGCACGCGTGGGATTTGTCAGCTCACGTGCCGGTCGCCCGGCGACGACGCATCCTGATGACGCAACGGCGGAACCAGGCCGAAGTCTGCCAAAGCCTGGACCGCTCGGCGCTCCACCTCGTCGAGGTCGACGACGCTCCACGGGTCCGGGGCCGCGGTGTCAATGCGACCGACGTCACGTCCGGCCGTCGCACGACCGGGCGCGTCACCGGTAGTGGCGCCGGCGGCACGGTGCGCCACGTCCGTGGTGGCCGGGCGGCGCTCGGCGGGGTCGGGGCCCAGGGCGGGCCGGCGGGTCAGCGGCACGACGGTGGGGTCGCTCCCCCGCCAGCCGGGTGGTGCCCCCAGCAGGACCGTCACGACGCAGTCGTCGCAGCCCTCGCCCCGGACGGTGCAGGTGTCGCAGTCGATGAGCACGGCGGCTCTCCTTCTCTGTGTCCACGTCCGACACCGCGGACGTTAGGAGCACCCCCCGACAGTTCCGGCCGACCGACCTGCGGCGGCGTCCCGGGCGGCGACGCCCGCCACGCCGGGGCGGCCGCGGTCCGGCGTGGCCTCCCCGGGACTGTCGGACCCCCGACCTAGCGTCCGCTGCGTGTCGTCCCACCCCGTTCCACCGCCGTTCCCGTCGGTCGCCGGCGAGGGGGTCCCGCCGGCCTGGCGGCAGGTGGCGCTCCCCACGGCCCCTCCGGAACGGCCGCGCTACCTGCAGGCGACGATCGACGACATCGGGACACCGCTGGCCGAGGTCACCTTCGTCGTGGTCGACCTGGAGACCACCGGCGGTTCACCCAAGGACAGCGCCATCACCGAGATCGGCGCGGTGAAGGTCCGCGGCGGGCAGGTGCTCGGCGAGTTCCAGACCCTGGTCGACCCGGGCCGGGAGATCCCGCCCTACATCAGCGTGCTGACCGGCATCACCTCGATGATGGTGGCCGCCGCCCCCCGCATCGACTCGGTCCTGCCGGCCTTCCTTGAGTTCGCCCGGGGCACCGTGCTGGTCGCCCACAACGCCCCCTTCGACCTCGGCTTCCTGCGCGCCGCGTGCGAGGAGACGGGCACGCCGTGGCCTCCGTTCGCCTCGGTCGACACCGCCGTGCTGGCCCGCCGGCTGCTCACCCGCGACGAGGTGCCCAACTGCAAGCTCGGCACCCTGGCCCCGTTCTTCTCCGCCGAGACCCAGCCCTGCCACCGCGCCCTGGACGACGCCCGGGCCACCGTCGACGTGCTGCACGGCCTCTTCGAGCGGCTCGGCCCGCTGGGCGTCAGCTCGCTGGAGGAGCTGACCGGGCTCACCCGCCAGGTCGACCCGCAGCGGCGGCGCAAGCGGCACCTGGCCGAGCACGTGCCCTCCGGACCTGGCGTCTACCTCTTCCGCGGGCCGCGCGACCAACCGCTCTACGTCGGCACCTCCAACGACCTGCGCACCCGGGTCCGCAGCTACTTCTCCGCCGGGGAGCAGCGCAGCCGGATGACCGAGATGATCGCGCTGGCCGAGCGGATCGAGGCGCTGCCCTGCGCGCACGACCTGGAGGCCGCCGTCCGCGAGCTGCGGCTCATCGCCGAGCACAAGCCCCGCTACAACCGCCGGTCGCGGTTCCCGGAGCGCGCGCTGTGGGTCCGGCTGACCGACGAGGTCTTCCCCCGGCTGTCGGTCGTCCGCCGGGTCCGGCCCGGGGCCGGGGTGTTCCTCGGCCCGTTCCCCGACCGGCGGGCCGCCGACGCCGCGGTCGCCGCCGTCCACGAGTCCCTGCCGCTGCGGCAGTGCACCTCGCGGCTGTCGCTGACCGTGCTGGGCACCGCCTGCGCGCTGGCGGGGATGGGCCGCTGCGGGGCACCGTGCACCGGGGCGCAGAGCCGGGAGGACTACGCCTCGATCGCCGCGGTCTTCGCCGCGGCCGTCGACTCCGACCCCCGCGACCTGGTCGCGCCCCTGCTGGACCGGGTCGAGCGGCTGGCCGCCGAGGGCCGGTACGAGGACGCCGCGGTGCTCCGCGACCGGGTCGCCGTCCTGGTGCGGGCGGTGCGCCGGCGGCAGCGGCTGGAGTCGCTGGCGACCGTCCCCGAGTTCGTGATCGCCCGGCCCGACGGTGCCGGCGGCTGGCAGCTGTCCGTGGTGCGCCGGGGCCGGCTGGTCGCCGCCGGGGTCGCCGAGCGCGGTCGCTCGGTCCGCGGGTACCTGGCCGACCTGCGGGCCACCGCCGAGACGCCGGTCGGCCCGGACGACGAGCTGGCCGCCTCGGTCGACGAGACCGAGCTGGTGCTGCGGTGGATGGAGAAGCCGGGCACCCGGCTGGTCGACGTCACCGGCACCCTGGCCAGCCGCACCCCGGGCACCGGGCCCTACAACGGCTTCCTGACCCGGGTCGAGGCCGGCCGGGCCGAACGCGACCCCTTCGCCGACAACCGGTCGCTGGGCACCCGGGCCCAGCCGGACCGGGTCGCTCCTGGGCAGCCGGCCCCGCGGCCCGCGCGGGGGCGCGGGACCGGGCGGGCTGCGGCGCGCCGCGGCCGGGTGGGGCCCGGGCTAGCATCCCCGGCGTGATCACCGCCATCGTGATGATCGATGCCGCCACCGACTCGATCGGCGAGGTGGCCGAGGCCGTCGCGGCCCTGTCCGGGGTGAGCGAGGTCTACTCGGTCGCCGGCGACGTCGACCTGGTCGCCCTCGTCCGGGTGCACGAGTTCGACGACATCGCCACCGTCGTCGCCGGGCAGATCAACAAGGTGCCCGGTGTCCTGGACACCGCCACCCACGTCGCGTTCCGGGCGTACTCCCGGCACGACCTGGAGGCGGCCTTCTCGATCGGCTTCGAGTCCACCGAATAAGGACCCCGCTGCCCCCACCCCTCGCACGCTCGGGGCGGGCCCCTCCAGCGGGGCCGTCAGGTTCCGGGGTCCGCCTTGGCTGCGCGGCTGACGCGCACCCACTCCTCGAGCTTGGCTGCGGCCCGGCCGTCGTCGACCGCCGCGGCGGCCCGCTCCAGCCCGGCGGCCAGGGCGTCGTGCAGCCGGGCACCCCGCGGGTCGAACGCGGCCAGCGCGGCCGCGGCGTTGAGCAGGACCGCGTCGCGCACCGGTCCGCGGTCCCCGGCCACCAGCCGGCGCACGACCTCGGCGTTGACCTCCGGACCGCCGCCGCGCAGCGCTCCCGGCGCGGAGACCGGCAGCCCCAGCGCCGTCGGGTCCAGCCGCTCGGCGACCACCTCGCCGTCGCGGACGACCCACACCGCCGACGTCGTGGTGGTGGTCAGCTCGTCGAGGCCGTCGTCGCCGCGGAAGACCAGGGCCCGGGTGCCCCGCCGCGCCAGCACCTCGGCGAGCACCGGTGCCATCCGGGCGTCGGCGCAGCCGATCGCCGCCGCCACCGGGCGAGCCGGGTTGGTCAGCGGCCCCAGGAAGTTGAAGACCGTGCCGATGCCGAGCTCCCGGCGGGGCACGGCGGCGTGCCGGAAGCCGGGGTGGAAGACCGGCGCGAAGAAGAAGCCGATGCCCGCCTCCCGCACGCACCGGGCCACCGCGGGCGCCGGCAGGTCGATGACCACGCCGAGCGCCTCGAGCACGTCCGCGGTGCCCGACTTCGACGAGGCGGCGCGGTTGCCGTGCTTGGCCACCGGCGCACCGGCCGCGGCCGTGACGACCGCCGCCATCGTCGAGATGTTCACCGTCTGGGCGCCGTCGCCGCCGGTGCCCACGATGTCGACGCAGTCGACCGGCAGGCTCACCGGGGTCGCGAGGTCGACCATCGTGGCGGCCAGCCCGGCCACCTCCGCCGGCGACTCGCCCTTGGCGCGCAGCGCGACGAGGAAGCCGGCCACCTGGGTGGGGCTGGCCTCACCCGTCATCACCTGGCGCATCGCCCAGCGGGTGTCGTCGGCCGTCAGGTCCTCGCCCCGGAGGAGCCGGGTGAGCAGGCCCGGCCAGGTCGGGCTGGCGGCGGCCACCCCGGTCAGCGGCGGACGGCGGGGCGCTGCGCGAGACGCTCGCGCAGCAGCCCCGCCACCACGTCGGCCGCGACGAGCGGGTCGACGGGGTAGGCCAGCGTGCCGTCGGCCAGCGACCAGTGCGCCAGCCAGCGGTCGGCCTGGCGGGCGATCAGCACGACCAGCGCCGGGCAGTCGGCGATCTCGTACTTCAGCTGGCGGGCGATGCCCATGCCGCCGGTGGGCTGGGCCTCGCCGTCGAGCAGGCACAGGTCGATCCCGCCGCGGTCGACGGCGGCGACGACCTCGTCACCGGTGGCACACTCCACGTACGTGAGAGGTCCCACGTCCGGCGCCGGCGAGCGGCCCAGAGCGGTGCGGACGGCGGCGCGGACCTCGGCCCGCTGGCTGAAGACCAGCACGGTGGCCGGTGCGGCGTCGGGGCTCACCCGGGGGAGCCTAGTGGCAGCCGCCGGTCGCACGAGGGCCCCGGCTCGCCGCGCCGCACAGCACCCGGTGCCAGCCCCGCTCCGGGGACGCGCCGTCCACGGCCACCCCGCGTCGTGGGCAACCTGTTCCGATGCCATGATGAGCCCGTGACAACGGCCCCCGTGGCGAGCAGCACCTTCGACACCTCGCGGGTGCACTCCCTGACTCGACCGAACATGGTCAGCGTCGGCACGATCGTCTGGCTCGCCAGCGAGCTGATGTTCTTCGCCGGACTGTTCGCCATGTACTTCACCTCGCGCGCGCGGGCCACCGGTGGTTGGCCGCCGGAGCCCACCGAGCTCGACGTCCCGTACGCCCTGGTCTTCACGCTGATCCTGGTGCTGTCCTCGGTCACCTGCCAGTACGGCGTCTTCGCCGCGGAGATCGGCAACGTCTACGGGCTGCGGCGCTGGTTCACCATCACCTTCGTGATGGGCCTGATCTTCGTGATCGGGCAGGCGAACGAGTACCGCAACCTGATCGTGAACCACGACACGACGATCGCGTCGTCGACGTACGGCTCGGTCTTCTACCTGACCACCGGCTTCCACGCGCTGCACGTCATCGGTGGCCTCGTCGCCTTCGTCTTCGTGCTCATCCGGTCCACCATGGGCCGTTTCACGCCTGCCCAGGCGACCTCGGCGATCGTGGTGTCCTACTACTGGCACTTCGTCGACGTCGTGTGGGTCGGTCTCTTCATCACGATCTACCTGATCAAGTAGGGAACCGGGTGTCCACTCCGAACGCCTCCTCCGTCGCTCCTGCCGAGGACGGCCGCCGCGGGCTGTTCCGCCGTCGTCCGGCCGCCGGCACCCCGGCCGCCGCGGCGCGAGACCGGCGCCGCTCCAAGCAGCGCCGCCGACTGGCCAACGTGGCCGGCCTGATGGCCGCGCTCGTGCTGACCGGGGTGGGCTACTCCGCCCTCGCCCCGGGCGCCAGCGCCGCCGACGACCCGACGGGCAACCCGTCGAACGCCGTCGAGGCCGGCCGGGAGCTGTACACGCGCAGCTGCATCACCTGCCACGGGTCCAACCTGCAGGGCATCGAGGGCCGCGGGCCCTCGCTCATCGGGGTCGGCGAGGCCGCCGTCTACTTCCAGGTGCACACCGGCCGCATGCCGCTGGTCCGCCAGGAGGCCCAGGCCCCCGAGCGCCCGCCGATCTTCTCCGAGGAGGAGATCGACCAGTTGATGGCCTACATCCAGGAGAACGGCGGCGGCCCGACCCTGCCCTCGGGTGACCTGCGTGCCGGCGACCTGGCCGAGGGCGGAGAGCTGTTCCGGCTCAACTGCGCCCAGTGCCACAACTTCGCCGGCCAGGGCGGTGCGCTCTCCTCCGGGAAGCGGGCACCGTCGCTGGAGGAGGCCAACGACATGGTCATCTACACGGCGATGCTGTCCGGCCCGGAGAACATGCCGGTGTTCGGGGACAACCAGCTCACCCCGGAAGAGAAGCGCTCGATCATCAACTACGTGCAGACCCTCAAGGCCCAGGCCGACCCCGGCGGCGCCGGCATCGGCCGGGTCGGCCCGGTCGCCGAGGGCCTGGTCATCTGGGTCGTCGGCGTCGGCGCCCTGCTCTTCGGGATCTTCTGGATGGGGACGAAGGCGTGAGCACCATCGACCACTCCCGCCCCGGGTCTGCCGGCGGCGCGGACGAGCCGGGTCAGCTGCACGGCGGTCCGGACGACGAGCACACCCCCGAGCAGCTCGCGGCGATGAACCGCACCGAGCTCGACCGGCTGGGTGCCCGCTACGACGGCGTCGAGATCCTGCACGTCGAGCCCGCCGCCCCGCTCGGCTCGCCGCTTGACAAGAAGAACACCCGCCAGGTGACACTCTGGTTCGCCCTCGCGGCGTTGTTCGCGGTGGCGTTCGTCGTCGTCTACGCCGGGTCGGGCTGGTTCCTGCCGAGCTGGGAGTGGCGGGTCGGCTCCAGCACCTGGAGCGCGCTGTACACCCCGCTGCTCGGCGCGCTGTTCGGTCTGTCCATGGTCTGCATCGGCATCGGCCTGGTCCTCTACGTCAAGAAGCTGCTGCCGCACGAGACGGCCGTGCAGGACAAGCACGACGGGTCGCACTTCGACCGGGTGACCACCGGCGCCACGCTGATGGGCGGCCTGGACAGCTCCGGCCTCCCCCGCCGCAAGCTGCTGGCCGGGACCCTCGGTCTGCTGGGCCTGGCCTTCGGCGCCATGCTGGTCTCCCTGCTGGGCGGGTTCATCAAGAACCCGAACAAGGGCAACCCGCTCGGGACGACGCCCTGGGCCGACGGCCTGCGGCTGCTCCGGGACGACGGCACGCCGGTCCGCCCGGGCGACCAGGTCGCCGGTTCGCTGGCCACCGTCTTCCCGGCCGTCGAGGGCGGCAACAAGGCCTACGACGCCGCGGTCATGCTGATCCGGCTCCGCCCGGAACAGCTCAGCGAGCTGACCATCCCGCCCGGCCAGGAGGACTTCGGCTACGGCGACTACGTCGCCTACTCCAAGATCTGCACGCACGCCGGCTGCCCGGTGTCGCTGTACGAGCAGGAGACCAGCCGCATCCTGTGCCCCTGCCACCAGTCGCAGTTCGACGTGACGGACGGCGCCAAGCCCATCTTCGGGCCTGCCACCCGGGCGCTCCCCCAACTCCCGATTACCGTGGATGATGAGGGTTACTTCGTCGCGCGCGGGGACTTCCCGGAGCCCGTCGGACCGTCGTTCTGGAACATGGGGAGGCTCGGCTGATGGCGACCAACACCGTGCCCGGTCCGCGGGTCGGTCAGCCGACCTCGCTGGCGGGCAAGGCGGCCTTCGAGGTCGACGACCGGCTGATCGTGGCCGGTCCCGTCCGGCGGACGCTGAACAAGGTCTTCCCGGACCACTGGTCCTTCCTGCTCGGGGAGATCGCGCTCTACTCGTTCATCGTCCTGCTGCTGTCTGGCACCTGGCTGACGTTCTTCTACGACGCCTCCATGAAGGAGGTCGTCTACGACGGCTCCTACGCCCCGCTGCGGGGCATCGAGATGTCCGCGGCGTACGAGTCGACCCTGAACATCTCCTTCGACGTCCGCGGTGGCCTGCTGATCCGGCAGATGCACCACTGGGCGGCCCTGCTGTTCGTGGCCTCGATCGTCGTCCACCTGCTGCGCATCTTCTTCACCGGCGCCTTCCGCCGGCCGCGGGAGACCAACTGGTTCATCGGCATCGCGCTGCTGACCCTGGCGCTGCTCGAGGGCTTCGCCGGCTACACCCTCCCCGACGACCTGCTCTCCGGCGGCGGGCTCCGCATCTTCTCCGCGGTCTTCCTGTCGATCCCGGTGATCGGGACCTGGATCTACTTCACCGTCTTCGGCGGCGACTTCCCCGGTGAGGTGATCATCGGGCGGCTCTACATCCTGCACGTGCTGGTCATCCCGGCGGTCCTGCTGGGCCTGATCGCGCTGCACCTGCTGATCCTGGTCAAGCAGAAGCACACCCAGTTCCCCGGCGCCGGGCGGACCGAGCACAACGTGGTCGGCAACCGGCTGTTCCCGACCTTCGCAGCCAAGGCGACCGGCCTGCTGTTCATCGTGGTCGGGCTGTGCGCGGCGCTCGGCGGCCTGGTGCAGATCAACCCGATCTGGCTGCTCGGCCCGTACAACCCGGCGCAGGTGACCGCGGGGTCCCAGCCCGACTGGTACATCGGGTTCGTCGACGGCGGCGCCCGCATCTTCCCGCCGTGGGAGATCGTGCTGTGGGGCTACCACATCCCGCCGGTCCTCTGGGGCGCCCTGGGCCTCCCCGGCCTGATGTTCGGTGCCATGGCGCTGTACCCGGTCCTCGAACGGGTGCTGACCAAGGACACCGCCAGCCACCACCTCCTCCAGCGCCCGCGCGACGTCCCGGTGCGGACCTCGCTCGGCGCGATGGCCATCACCGCCTACGTGGTGCTCTGGATCTCCGGTGGCAACGACCTCATCGCCGACAAGTTCGACCTGAGCCTGAACGCGATGACCTGGTTCGGCCGGATCGGCTTCCTGGTCCTGCCCCCCATCGCCTACTGGGCCACCTACCGGATCTGCCTGGGCCTCGAGCGGCACGACCGCGAGGTGCTCGAGCACGGCATCGAGACCGGTGTCATCCGGCGGCTGCCCAGCGGTGAGTTCATCGAGGTGCACCAGCCGCTGGGGCCGGTGGACGAGCACGGCCACGGCCAGCTCGCCTACGGTGGCGCGTCGGTGCCCAAGAAGATGAACCAGGTCGGTGGCGCCCGCCGCGCGATCCGGGGCTTCTTCAAGCCGATCGAGGAGCCGGCCGAGGTGCAGCGGCAGGCCGAGATCGAGGCCCGCGGCCTCGAGGCCGAGCAGGCCGACCGGCGCGAGCTGACCGGCTCGGGTCGTCCGTCCGAGGGTGGTCGCCCGTCCGAGGGCGGCCGTCCGTCCGAGGGTGGTCGACCGCAGGACCCGCGCGACTGACCAGCACACCGCACCATCCAGCAGGGGCCCCGGCGGCGCAGTCCGCCGGGGCCCTGCTGCGTTCATGGGACGGCCCACCGTCCCGGGGGTCCGTCCCCACCACCTCACCGCCCAGGAGCCCGCATGCCCACCCTCGAGCGCTCCGGCGACGTGTTCGTCCTCGACCTCGGCGACACCGAGAACCGCTTCCACCCCGACTGGCTGAGCGCGGTCGGCGCCGCCCTGGACGAGGTCGAGGGCGCCGACGGGCCCCGCGCGCTGGTGACCACCGCGACCGGCAAGTTCTTCTCCAACGGCCTGGACCTCGACTGGCTGGGCGCGCACCCCGACCAGCACGAGGGCTACCTGGCCGACGTCCATGCGCTGCTGGCCCGGGTGCTGTCCCTGCCGGTGGTCACGGTCGCCGCGCTGCAGGGTCACACCTTCGCCGCCGCGGCGATGCTCTCCCTCGCCCACGACCTCCGGGTGATGCGCGCCGACCGCGGGTTCTGGTGCCTGCCCGAGGCCGACATCGGCATGCCGTTCACCCCCGGCATGTCCGCGCTCATCCAGGCCCGGCTGGCGCCGCAGACCGCCCACGTGGCGATGACCACGGCGCGCCGCTATGGCGGCGACGACGCGCTCGCCGCCGGCATCGTCGACCACGCCGTCCCGGCGGACGCCGTCCGCGCCACCGCACTGGAGCTGGCCGCCGCCCAGGCCGGCACGGCGGGCACCACCCTGGCCACGATCAAGGACCGGATGTACCGCCCGGTCCTCGACCTGCTGCGCGACCACACCGACCCCCGGGCCTGACCCACCCCGGCACCGGCCCCCAGACGCACGTCGGGGCTCCTCCCAAGGTGGGAGGGGCCCCGACGTGCGTGTGGGGTGGAACCGGTGTCAGTGGGCGTTCTGCCCGACGTAGTACTCGAAGAGCAGCCCGCCGATGGTGAGCAGCAGGGCGGCGCCCGCGATGGCGATCAGCCACGGGTAGTAGAACGCCAGCGCCAGACCCATCAGGCCGGCCGAGAGCGCCAGACCGAAGGGCCAGTAGCTGCCCGGGCTGAAGAAGCCCAGCTCGCCGGCGCCGTCGGCGATCTCGGCGTCCTTGGAGTCCTCGGGGCGGGCGTCGATGAGTCGGCTGACGAACCAGAAGAACCCGCCGATCAGCGCGGTCAGGCCGGCGGACAGCGCCAGCGCCGTGGTGCCGATCGGCTCCTGGGCCCAGAAGCCGTAGACCACGGCCGCGGCGATGCAGAACACCGCGATCAAGTTGAAGATGAGTGCTTCGACCTTCACGGCCGGTCCTCCAGGTGCTGCGGGGTGATCGGGTCAGTCACTCGAGGCCGCCGAGGCCTGCTCGCGGTCGCCCTTGAACGGCTCGGTGGACACCGAGGAACCGGGCTGGCCGATGCTCTCCAGGGCGTCGTAGGTCGACAGACCCGACTCGCGGGCGCTCAAGTAGGACTCGAAGTCCGCCGGGCTCACCGACCGGACCTCGAAGTTCATGAACGCGTGGTAGGTGCCGCACAGCTCGGCGCAGCGGCCCACGAAGGCGCCCTCCTCGCGGACGGTCACCTCGAAGACGTTGTCCCGACCGTTCTCGTTGCCGGGGATGACGTCGAGCTTGAAGAGGAACTCCGGCACCCAGAAGGAGTGGATGACGTCGGCCGAGGCGACCTCGAAGCGGATCGTCTCGCCGGTCGGGACGACCAGGATCGGCACCTCGTCCGTGTCACCCACGGTGGACACCGGCTCGCCGCCGTTGTCGTCGGTGGTGTCGGGGTAGACGAACTGCCAGTTCCACTTGAACGCGTTGACCGCGACGGTCACGTCCGGGTCGTCGCTGCGCTGCATCACCCGGTTCTGCGTGCTCACGGTGAAGAAGAACAGCACCGCGATGATGACGAACGGGATGATCGTGTAGACGACCTCGAGCGGCAGGTTGTAGGCCGTCTGCCGGGGCAGCTCCTCGTCGCTGCCCTTGCGCTTGCGGTACCTGATCGCCGCGTAGGCGATGAGGAGCCACACCGCGATGCCGACCACGAGGGCGGCGATGGTGGAGCCGATCCACAGGTCGTGCATCCGCCGGGCCTCGTCGGTGATGCCCTCGGGCCACCCCCAGCTGAGCCAACTGCCTCGGACGTCACACCCGCTGAGCGTCAGCGCCCCCAGGAGACCGAGCCCGGCGACCTGCGCCGGCTTGCTGCGTCGAGCCACTGCCCGCTGCCTCCTCATCCCCCGCATGGCGGCACCACGCGGTCTCACCGGTGGGGCCTCGTCGGTCGCCCGACAGGTTCTACCGACCCCGACCACAGTCTCGCCGAGACTAGCCGACCGCGCCTGTCGTCCCGGGGGCGGGAGGAGCAGCCCGGCGGGTCGCCCCCGGCCCGGCGGGTCGGCGTGCCGACAGGTGGCCGTCCGCCCAGGTGACGGGGCGTGTGGCGGACGCCGCACCGGCCGCCCCGGGGTCGGACGACGGCACCCGCCACGGGCCGGCGGCTACAGTCGTGGGCGTGTACCGACGCCTCCTGACCTGGCGCTGGGTGCTGCTGCACCTGCTGGTCCTGGCACTGTTCGTCGCGACCTTCTTCCTCGGTCACTGGCAGCTGGGCAAGGCCGAGGACGGCGGCGGCGCGGTCAACTGGAGCTACGCACTGCAGTGGCCGCTGTACGGCTTCATGGGCCTGGGCTTCTACCTGCGGATGGTCCGGGACGAGCTCCGCCGGGACCCGAACGAGGGCGAGCCCGGCGCCGCCGTGGTGCTCTACCAGCGCCCGCGGATCGACACCACGGGCGACCCGGAGCTGGCCGCCTACAACGCCTACCTGGCCGAGCTGAACGCCAAGGCCCTGGGGCAGCAGGTGAACGGTGGCCGCTGAGCCGGACACGGTCTCCCTCCCGCCGAGGGTGGCCGGCGCGCTGACCCGCTACCGCGTGATGGCCTACGTCGTCGGCGTCATGCTGCTGGTGCTCGTGTTCGTCGCGGTGCCGCTGCGCTACGCCGCCGGCGTGCCGGAGGTGTCCGCGGTCGTCTCGCCGCTGCACGGGTTCCTCTACATCGTCTACCTGGTGGCCGCCTTCGACCTGGCGCTGAAGGCCCGCTTCACGGCCAAGGGCACCGTCCTGGTGCTGCTCGCCGGCGTGGTCCCCTTCGTCTCCTTCTGGGCCGAGCGCCGGGTCTCCCTCCGGGTGCGCGCCGGCCAGCCGCTCTGATCCCTCCCCCGCAACCGACCTCCTGGAGCCCTCCCGCATGTGCGGTCTGCTGGCCTACCTGTCCACCGACGCCGAACGGGTCGACGAGCAGACGGTCGCGGGGGTGCAGCACGCGCTGCGCTGCCTGCGCCACCGCGGCCCGGACGACCGGGAGGTGTGGTCCGACCCGCACGCCGTCCTCGGGTTCAACCGGCTGGCGTTCATCGACATCGAGGGCAGCCCGCAGCCGATGCCCTACGCCGGTGACCGCTACCGGATCGTCTTCAACGGCGAGATCTACAACTACCTGGAGCTCCGCGAGGAGCTCAAGGCCGCTGGCGCGACCTTCGCGACCGAGGGCGACACCGAGGCGATCGTCGCCGGGTACCACCTGTGGGGCGAGGCGGTGGTCCCGCGGCTGCGCGGCATGTTCGCCTTCGTGATCTGGGACAGCCAGACCGGGACGGCGTTCGGCGCCCGGGACGCCTTCGGCATCAAGCCGCTGTTCACCGCGCGGCTGGCCGACGGCGGGCTGGTCTTCAGCTCGGAGAAGAAGGCGCTGCTGGAGCTGCTGGGCGGCAGCGACGCGGCCGGCGGGGTCGACGCGGCCTCGCTGCAGCACTACCTGACCCTGCAGTACGTGCCGGAGCCGGCGACCCTGCACCGGGGCATCCGGCGGATCGAGAGCGGCACCAGCTTCACCGTCGTCGACGGCGAGCTGCACACCGCCCGCTGGTTCCACCCCCGGTTCGACAGCCGGCCGGTGGCCCCGGGGCAGGAGCAGGCGCTCTACGACCGGATCGCCGAGGTCCTCGACGACTCGGTCGCCAAGCACATGCGCGCGGACGTGACCGTCGGGTCGTTCCTGTCCAGCGGCATCGACTCGACGGCGATCGCGGCGCTGGCGCACAAGTACAACCGGGACCTGGTGACCTTCACCGTCGGGTTCCAGCGCGAGGCCACCTCCGAGGTCGAGATCGCCGCGGAGTCCGCCGCCATCCTGGGCGTCCGGCACGTGCCGGTCGAGGTGACCGCCGAGGAGTTCGCCGAAGCGATCCCGACGGTGGTCTGGTACCTGGACGACCCGGTCGCCGACCCGGCGCTGGTGCCGCTGTACTTCGTGGCCCGCGAGGCGCGCAAGCACGTCAAGGTCGTGCTCTCCGGCGAGGGGGCCGATGAGCTCTTCGGCGGCTACACGATCTACCGCGAGCCGCTGAGCCTGGCGTGGGCGTCGAAGCTGCCCGCGGTGGGCAGGCAGGCGCTGGGCCGGCTGTCCCGGCTGGTTCCCGAGGGCGTCCGCGGCCAGGACCTGCTGCGCCGCGCGTCGATCCCGCTGGAGGAGCGGTACTACGGCAACGCCCGCAACCTCAACGCCGACGAGCTCGCCCAGCTGCTGCCCGGCCGCGACCCGGACCTGTCGCACGTGACGGTCACCGAGGCGCTGTACCGGCAGACCCGGGAGGCCGGCTACGACGACGTGACGGCGATGCAGTACGTCGACCTGTTCACCTGGTTGCGCGGCGACATCCTGGTCAAGGCCGACAAGATGACGATGGCCAACTCGCTGGAGCTGCGGGTGCCGTTCCTCGACCCCGAGGTGTTCGCCCTCGCCAGCAGCCTGCCGCTGGAGATGCGGGTCCCCCGCCGCGGCGACGCGACCAAGTTCGCGCTCCGGCAGGCCATGCGCCAGATCGTGCCGCCGAAGATCATGAACCGCCGCAAGCTCGGCTTCCCGGTGCCGACGGCGGAGTTCCTGGCCGGCCCGTTGCACGACTGGGCGCAGACGATCGTCAAGGACAGCCAGACCGACGAGTGGCTCGACCGCGACCACGTGCTCGGCCTGCTGGAGCGGCTGGCCCAGGCCGAGGTGCCCAGCAAGCGGATCGCCCGGCAGGTATGGGAGGTGCTCGTCTTCATGATCTGGCACGGCATCTTCGTCGAGGAGCGGATCCACCCCGAGGTCCCGGAGCCGGTCTACCCGGTCCGGCTGTGACCCGACGGCGGGCCGGCGGCGCGGTCGCCGGCCTGCTGGCCGTGGTGCTGCTCGCCGGCTGCTCGGGCGGCGACGAACCGAGCCCGGCGCCCACCACGGCGCCGTCCGCCGCGCCGTCGTCCGCACGGACCCCGCCGCCGATCTCACCCCGGACGACGGTCAGCTCCTCCCCCGAGAGCACCCTGTCGCCGCCCGGCGGCGTGCCCGTCCCCATCCCGTCGGACCCGCAGCCCGACCGCTGAACGCGACAGCGCCCGGTACCTCGTCGAGGTACCGGGCGCTCTACGTCACAGGCCGAAGGCCGGCCCCCTGCAGGGCCCCGCCGCGAGCTGGCGAGTGGTGGGGGGCAGGGGGTGTTTCCTCAGTGGAACGAGTCCCCGCAGGCGCAGGAGCCGCCGGCGTTCGGGTTGTCGATGGTGAAGCCCTGCTTCTCGATGGTGTCGACGAAGTCGATCGTCGCGCCGCCGAGGTAGGGGCCGCTCATCCGGTCGACGATGACCTCGACGCCACCGAACTCGTAGGTCTGGTCGCCGTCGAGGAAGCGCTCGTCGAAGAAGAGCTGGTAGCGGAGGCCCGAGCAACCGCCGGGCTGCACCGCGATCCGCAGGCGCAGGTCGTCGCGACCCTCCTGCTCCAGCAGCGTCTTCACCTTCGACGCGGCGGGGTCGCTGAGGATGACGCCCGTGGCGCCGGGGGCCTGCGTGTCCTGCACGGTCATGTTGTGGTCCTCCCACACTCGAGGGTGTCCTGCTCGGCCGCCCGCGGGAGCGCACTCCTCTGGCCGGCCATCACTGGCGCTCAACACCGCCGTGGCGGAGCTGCTTCCCACTGTACGGCGCGGGTCCGGGGGAAGGGGAGCACGCAGCCCACTCCTGGGGAGGACGCGGGCCCCGCGACCAGCGCCGGAGGGGGCCGGTGGGCACGTAGACTCCACGTCCGTGAAGCTCCGCCTGCCCGGCCGCCGTCCCGCCGACCCGACGCCGGACACCGCCACCGTCGTGACCGCCCACGGGGCGACGGCGGTCGGCACGACGGGCAAGGGCCGGCCAACCCCCAAGCGCGCCGAGGCGCAGGGCCGCCGCTCCGGGCCGGTCCCGCCGCCGCCCACCACGCGCAAGGAGGCCTTCAAGCGGCAACGCGAGCAGCAGGCCAGCGGCCGCGGCAGCGCCCGGGAGGCCGCCGCCCGCGGTGACGACAGCGCACTGCCCGCCCGCGACCGCGGCCCGGTGCGCCGCCTGGTCCGCGACCTCGTCGACGCCCGGCGCAACGCCGGCAGCTTCTTCTTGGTCGTCGCGGCCCTGGTGCTGATCGGCTACTTCATCCCCAACCCGGCGGTGCAGGGCTACACGGTGTTCGTGTGGTTCGCCTTCTTCCTGGTGATCATCGCCGACTCCTTCGTGCTCGGCCGGCGGATCAAGCGGGTCGTCCTCGAGCGGTTCCCGAACCACAAGGAGTCGATGCGCTCGCTGATCTGGTACGGGGTGAGCCGGGCGACGATGATCCGCCGCTGGCGCTTCCCCAAGCCCCAGGTCGCGCTCGGCGCGGAGGTGTAGGACCCCTCCCCCGGGCCGGGCCGTCCGGTGCTTAGCCAGGCTGACGACTAGCGTCTCGAGCGTGCAGACACGACGCCTCGGCCGCTCCGGCCTCACCATCTCCGAGATCGCCTACGGCAACTGGCTGACCCACGGCAGCCAGGTCGAGGAGGACGCCGCGCACGCCTGCGTGCGGGCCGCCCTCGACGTGGGGATCACCACCTTCGACACCGCCGACGTCTACGCCGGCACCAAGGCCGAGTCGGTGCTCGGGCGGGCGCTCGCCGGTGAGCGCCGGGAGGGCCTGGAGGTCTTCACCAAGGTCTACTGGCCGACCGGGCCGGGCGCGAACGACCGCGGCCTGTCCCGCAAGCACATCACCGAGAGCTGCAACGCCTCGCTGAAGCGGCTGCAGACCGACTACGTCGACCTCTACCAGGCGCACCGCTACGACTCCTCGGTGCCGCTGGAGGAGACGATGACCGCCTTCGCCGACCTGGTCCGGCAGGGCAAGGTGCTCTACCTGGGCGTCTCCGAGTGGCGCGCGGAGGAGATCGCGGCCGCCGCGGAGCTGGCCCGGGAGCTGAAGGTCCAGCTGATCAGCAACCAGCCGCAGTACTCGATGCTCTGGCGGGTCATCGAGTCCGAGGTGGTGCCGACCTCCGAGAAGGAGGGCCTGTCGCAGATCGTCTGGTCGCCGCTGGCCCAGGGCGTGCTGACCGGCAAGTACCTGCCCGGGCAGCAGCCGCCGGCCGACAGCCGCGGCGGGCACGCCACCGTCGGCGGCTCGATGAAGGGCTACCTGACCGACGACGTCCTCACCCGGGTGCAGCAGCTGCGGCCGATCGCCGACGAGCTCGGGCTGTCGATGGCGCAGCTGGCGGTGGCCTGGGTGCTGCAGAACCGGAACGTCGCCGCCGCGATCATCGGAGCCAGCCGTCCCGAGCAGGTGCACGACAACGTCAAGGCGGCCGGCGTCGAGCTGCCGGCCGAGGTGATGACCCGCATCGACGAGGCGCTCGGCGACGTCGTGGAGCGCGACCCGGCCAAGACCTCCCGCGGCTGACGCAGGGCCGGTGGGCCCGGTGGCGCTACGTCGCCGCCAGGCCCATCGGGCCGTACACCCGCTCGCCGTCCTGCTGGAGGGTGACCGTGGCGATCCCGCGTTCGAGCAGGTCGCGCCAGGCCTCCCCCAGCCAGGACTCCGCGTCGCCCTGGTTGTCGCACTCGGGCACCTCCACGCCGAGCGAGGCGGGATCGACCGTCGCCCCGGTGGGGTCTTCCAGCTGCCAGGTCCAGCCCATGGGGCGAGGCTAGCGATCATCGGACCGCCGAGCAGTCCCAGGCGCGGCGATCTTGGTTTACCCGGTGCGGAGAACGGGGCATGGGAGGGTCGGCGCGCTCGCGTCGCACCCGTTCCCCCGAGCACGCGGAGGACCCATGAGCCAGCTGGTGTCCCGGTGACCGGTCCCGCCGACGGGCCGCCCGACGCAGAGGCGATCCGCGCCGACATCGAGGCCACCCGTGAGCAGCTCGGTCGCACGGTCGACGAGCTCGCCCACCGGCTGGACGTGCCCACCCGCGCCAGGGAGCGCGCGCTGCGGACCCGGGACACCGCGGTGGAGACCTACCGGGAGAACCCGCCGGTCGTGCTCGGGGCCCTCGCGGCCCTGGTCGCGGTCGCCGTGGGCATCGTCGTCTGGAGGAAGAAGCGATGAGCAAGGGCGCGAAGATCGCCTACCGCCCGATCGGGCTGATCGGGAGCCTCGTGGCCAGCTCGATCGCCGCGACCCTGTTCCAGCTGGTCTGGAAGAAGGTCGCGAGGGCCGACGACGCCCCGACCGCGATGCAGAGCGAGTACCGGCTGCGCGAGATCCTGCTGGCCTCGGCGCTCCGCGGCGCGATCGTCGCCGTCGTCAAGGCGCTCGTCAGCCGGGGGGGCGCTCGCGGTTTCACCAAGCTGACCGGCGCCTGGCCGGGCGACTGACCCCCACCCACCCCGCTCACCACCGCGAGACGAGGACCAGCACGATGGCCGACACCCAGCGACCGCAGAGTGCCGTGGAGCGAATCCAGCAGCGGGTCCAGGAGAAGGCCGCGCGACGTGCGGCCGCCCGCGCGGTCGAGGACCGGTCGGACGACCCGCTCCCCCGCGACGGCGCCACCTCGTCGACCGTGCTGGCGACCGAAGAGCGGGAGGCCGCGCGGCCGGCGCCGGAGGTGCCCAGCGAGGCCGAGCTCCCGGGCGTGCACGCGGAGAAGCCCACGCAGATCCCGGCGAGCGGCTGGAAGCAGATCGTCAAGCGGGCGTGGGCGGAGAACAGCGCCGACAACATGCCCATCATCGGGGCCGGCGTGGCGTTCTTCGCCTTCCTGGCGCTCTTCCCCGCGCTGATCGCCACGATCTCGCTGTACGGCCTGGTGGCCTCACCGGAGACCGTCGCCCGGCAGATCCAGTCGCTGTCGGACCAGCTGCCGGCGGAGGCGCAGACGCTGATCGCCGACCAGCTGACCGCCATCACCGAGAACAGCGGCGGCGCGCTCACGGTCAGCTTCATCATCTCGATCCTCGCGGCGCTGTGGAGCGCGGCAGGCGGCACGGGCAACCTGATCACCGCGGTCAACCTCGCCTACGACGAGGTGGAGACCCGCAGCTTCATCAAGCGCAAGGCCCTGGCCCTGGGGCTGACCTTCGGCGCGATCGTCTTCGTGCTGCTCACCATCACCCTGATCGCCGTCGTCCCGGCGCTGCTGGAGGCGCTGCCGCTGGGGGTCGTCGGGACGATCCTGGCCCAGGTCGTGCGTTGGGGGCTGCTGCTCGGGGTGATGGCCGGCGCGCTGTCGATCCTCTACCGGGTGGCCCCCGACCGGGACGCGCCGAAGTTCCGCTGGGTCAGCCTCGGCTCGATCGTCGTGACCCTCCTGTGGGCCCTGGTCAGCCTGCTGTTCAGCCTCTACGTCAACAACTTCGGGTCCTACGACAAGACGTACGGGGCGATCGCCGGGGTCATCGTGCTGATGCTGTGGTTGCAGCTGACCGTGTTCCTCGTCCTGCTGGGCGCGGAGATCAACTCCGAGGCCGAGCACCAGACGGCGGCGGACACCACCGAGGGCGAGCCGCAGCCGATGGGCAAGCGCGACGCCACCATGGCCGACGAGCTCCCCGACCCGCCGACCCCGACCAAGGAGTCCAAGCAGAAGGCTTGAGGCCTTGCCGGCCCCCTGCAGGGTCCCGCCGAGCTAGCGAGTGGCGGGGGGCAGGGGGTCCTTCGTGTGCGAGGGCACGAACGGCGGCCGGCGGACGACGACCGGCTGCGGCCGCCCGCGGACGTCGACGGCGACCTCGGCCCCCTCGCCGAGGCCGGCCGCGGTGTCCAGCAGCGCCAGCGCGATGCCGGTGCGCAGCGTCGGCGAGAACGTCCCGCTGGTGACCTCGCCGACCACCGCACCGTCGGCGGCCAGCACGCTCATGCCGGGGCGCGGGATGCCCCGGCCGGGTGCCTGCAGGCCCCACAGCTGCCTCGCCGGGCCGGCCACCTTCTCCGCCACCAGCGCCTCGCGGCCCCAGAAGCCGCTCTTCTGCCAGCCCACCGCCCAGCCGGAGCGGGCCTGGTTGGGGGTGATGTCGAGGGACAGCTCGTGGCCGTGCAGCGGGTAGCCCATCTCGGTGCGCAGCGTGTCCCGGGCGCCGAGGCCGCACGGCCGGATCTGCTCGGGTCCACCGGCCGCGAGCAGCGCGTCCCAGAGCCGGCCCGCCCGGTCGGCGGCGACCAGCAGCTCGTAGCCGTGCTCGCCGGTGTAGCCGGTGCGGCAGACGGTGACCTCGTCGCCGGCCGAGCCGGGCGTCTCGGCGAAGGCCATGTAGTCCAGCTCCCCGGGCAGCCCGACGGCGGCGAGCACCTCCGCCGACCGGGGACCCTGCAGCGCCAGGACGGCGACCTCGGTGTGCCGGTCGGTGACCGATACCCCGGCCGGTGCGCCGGCGGTGAGCCGGGCCAGGACGGCGGCGGCGTTGGCGGCGTTGGGCACGAGCAGGACGTCGTCCGGGCCGTGCAGGTAGACGATCAGGTCGTCCACCACGCCGCCGGCCCCGGGCTCGCCGTCGGGGACGCAGCACAGCGTGTACTGCGCCTGCCCCGGGCCGATCCGGGCCAGGTCGTTGGTCAGGCAGGCGTTCACGTACTCCGCCGCCCCGGGGCCCCGGACCGTCGCCGTCCCGAGGTGGGAGACGTCGAACAGGCCGACCCCCTCGCGGACCGCGGTGTGCTCGGCGAGCACTCCCCCGCCGGCGTACTCGATCGGCATGGACCACCCGCCGAAGTCGGCGAACTTGGCCCCGGCGGCCTCGTGGCGGTCGTGCAGCGGGGAGATCAGCGGGCTCACGGGAGGACACGCTATCGGCCCCCTTGCAGGGTCCCGGGCCGAGCTTACGAGGTCCGGGGGGCAAGGGGGCCCTTTGTCTAGGATCACCGCGTGCCGCCGACGATCTCCGCCACCGACCGCCCGCTCGAGAAGCTCTCCGCCGACGCCGTCGTCGTCGGCGTGGGCAAGGGACCCGACGGGCTGCTCAGCACCCCGGGTGCCGACGCGGTCGACCGGCTGCTCGGCGGGCGGCTGCTGGCGGCGCTGGCCGACCTCGGCGCCAAGGGCGGCGAGGACGAGGTCACCCGGCTGCCCACCTTCGGCCAGGGGCCCTTCCCGGTGGTCGCGGTCGCCGGCCTCGGCGCTCCGCTGCCCGACGGCGGGTACGCGCCGGAGGCGGTGCGCCGCGCCGCGGGGGCCGCCAGCCGGGCGCTCACCGGGCGCAGCGCGGTCGTCACCCTGCTCGCGGCGGTCGGCGGGGCGCCGGACGCCGAGCGGCTGCACGCGGTCGGCGAGGGCGCGCTGCTGGGCGCCTACGAGTTCACCGCCTACAAGTCCGACCTCCCCGCGGGGCGGCCCACCCCGCCGGCGTCCTATCAGCTCGTCGTTCCCGACACCGGCGCCGCGAAGGCGCCGCTGGCCCGGATCCGGGCCGTCGCGGACGCCGTCACCCTGGTGCGCGACCTGGTCAACACGCCGCCGAACGACCTGTACCCGGCCGAGCTCGCCGCGCGCGGTGCGGCCGCCGGCAAGAAGGCGGGCCTGTCGGTCGAGGTGCTCGACGAGAAGGCGCTGGCCGCGGGCGGCTACGGCGGCATCCTGGCCGTCGGTGCCGGCTCGGCCCGCCCGCCGCGGCTGCTGCGCCTGGAGTACCGGGGCAAGAAGGCCCGGACGAGCGTCGCGCTGGTCGGGAAGGGCATCACCTTCGACAGCGGCGGCATCTCGATCAAGCCGGCCGCCGGCATGGCGGACATGAAGAGCGACATGGCCGGGGCCGCGGCGGTCATCGCGACCGTCTGCCTGGTCGCCGAGCTCGGCCTCCCGGTCGACGTCACCGCCACGGTGCCGATCGCGGAGAACCTGCCCAGCGGGACCGCGTACCGCCCGGCCGACGTGGTGACCTTCCGCAACGGCAAGAAGTCCGAGATCACCAACACCGACGCGGAGGGCCGCGTGGTGCTCGCCGACGCGATCACCCGCGCGCTGGAGGACTCCCCCGCGCACCTGCTGGAGACCTCCACGCTCACCGGCGCGCAGCTGGTGGCGCTCGGCACCCGGACCTCGGGGGTGATGGGCAGCGAGGAGCTGCGGGACACGGTCGTGACGGCCAGCCGCCGCAGCGGCGAGCCGATGTGGGCCATGCCGCTGCCGCCGGAGCTCCGCCGCAGCCTGGACTCCAGCACCGCGGACTTCACCAACTCCGGCTCGGACCGCTCCGGCGGCATGCTCGTCGCCGGGCACTTCCTCGCCGAGTTCATCCCCGCCGGCCAGCAGTGGGCGCACATCGACGTCGCCGGGCCGGCCTACAACACCGGGGCTCCGTGGGGCTACACCCCCAAGGGCGGCACCGGCGTGCCGGTGCGCACCCTGCTGGCGACGATCGAGGACCTCATCGCCGCGCAGTGACCTGCGGGACGGCCGCCGTCCGGGCCGTCAGGAGGTGGTGGGCGGACGCCGGCCGTCCTGCTTCTGCCGCGCGGTCCAGTCCCGCATGCGCTGCGGGTACCCGGTGACCTGCGCGTCGTAGACCGGCACCGCGAGGTCCCGGGACAGCCGTCGCGCGACCTCAGGGCCGTCGATGCGCCGGCGGGTCCACTCCCCGTCCGCCGCGACCAGCAGGATCGTCGTCTCGGTGACCGCGGTCCGCGGCTCGACGAACCCCTCGACCCCGCGCCGGGTGGCCACGAACTGCTCCAGGTGGGCGAGGTCGGCGGACCCCGAGGCGCGGTCGAGCGTGCCCCGGCGGTCGCGGCCCCGGCCCGCTCCGGCGCCTCGGCCGCGCAGCCGGTCGAACAAGCCCATGTCCCGCTCCCGTCCCCGGGGTCGCGACCTGCTGCGCGACGCTCCAGCGACAGCAACGGTGCATGCGAACGCGCCGTTCCCGGGAGTGGCAGGATGGGCAGGCGCAGGATCGCCGCGCCCGGGCACCTCCGGGCCACCCAGCACTTGAGGAGCACTCGTGAGCGCACCGACCACCCCCGCTGACCTGGTCATCCTCGGTGGTGGCTCCGGTGGCTACGCCGCTGCGCTGCGCGCCGCTGAGCTCGGCATGTCCGTCGTCCTCATCGAGAAGGACAAGGTCGGCGGCACCTGCCTGCACCGGGGCTGCATCCCGACCAAGGCGCTGCTGCACACCGCGGAGGTCGCCGACAACGCCCGCGAGGGCGAGCAGTTCGGCGTCAAGTCGACCCTGTCGGGCATCGACATGGACGGGGTGAACGCCTACAAGGACGGCGTCGTCTCGAAGAACTTCAAGGGCCTGACCGGGCTGATCAAGAGCCGCGGCATCACCATCGTCGAGGGCGAGGGCCGGCTGGTCTCCCCGACCGCCGTGCAGGTCGGCGACCAGACCTACGAGGGCCGGCACGTCCTGCTGGCCACCGGCTCCTACGCCCGCTCGCTGCCGGGCATCGAGATCGACGGCACCCGGGTCATCACCAGCGACCACGCGCTGCAGCTGGACCGCGTGCCCAGTTCGGCGATCATCCTCGGCGGCGGGGTCATCGGCTGCGAGTTCGCCAGCGCCTGGAAGTCCTTCGGCGTCGACGTGACCATCGTCGAGGGCCTGCCGCACCTGGTGCCGCTGGAGGACGAGTCGTCCTCGAAGCTGCTGGAGCGCGCCTTCCGCCGCCGCAAGATCGACTTCTCGCTGGGCAGCCTGGTCTCCAGCGTCCAGACCACCGCCGACGGGGTGAAGGTCAGCCTGCAGAACGGCAAGGAGTTCGAGGCCGAGCTGGTGCTGGTGGCCGTCGGCCGCGGTCCGGTCAGCCAGGGCCTGGGCTACGAGGAGGCCGGGGTCGCCATGGAGCGCGGGTTCGTCCTCGTCGACGAGTACATGCAGACCAACGTGCCGACCATTTCCGCCGTCGGCGACCTGGTGCCGACCCTGCAGCTGGCCCACGTGGGCTTCGGCGAGGGCATCCTGGTCGCCGAGCGGCTCGCCGGGCTGCCGGTCGTGCCGATCGACTACGCCGGCGTCCCGCGGGTCACCTACTCCGAGCCCGAGGTCGCCTCGGTGGGTCTGACCGAGGCCCAGGCCAAGGAGCGGTACGGCGAGGTCGAGATCGCCACCTACGACCTGGCCGGCAACGGCCGGGCCGCCATCCTGAAGACCGCCGGCGCCGTGAAGCTCATCCGGGCCAAGGACGGTGCCGTGGTCGGCGTGCACATGGTGGGCAGCCGGGTCGGCGACCTCATCGCCGAGGCGCAGCTCGTCTACAACTGGGAGGCGCTGCCCGAGGAGGTCGCGCAGCTCATCCACCCGCACCCGACGCTCAGCGAGGCCCTCGGCGAGGCTGCGCTGGTCCTGGCCGGCAAGCCGCTGCACGCCCACACCTGATCCCCACGCACCACCCGCACGACCCCCTGCAGCACCACCACGACCTGAGGAGACCTGCCTTCGATGCCGACGTCCGTCACCATGCCCGCCCTGGGCGAGAGCGTCACCGAGGGCACGGTCACCCGCTGGCTGAAGCAGGAGGGTGACCAGGTCGAGGTCGACGAGCCACTCCTCGAGGTGTCCACGGACAAGGTGGACACCGAGATCCCGTCCCCGGCCGCCGGCGTCCTGTCGAAGATCGTCGTCGCCGAGGACGAGACCGTGGAGGTCGGTGCGGAGCTGGCCGTGATCGGCGGCGACGCCGGTGGCGACGGTGGCGCCCCGGCTCAGGAGGCCCCTGCCCAGGAGGAGCCCGCGCAGGAGGCACCCGCCCAGGAGGAGCCGACTCAGCACGCACCTGCCCAGGAGGAGCCGGCGCAGGAGACACCTGCCCAGGAGGAGCCCGCACCGGCCGCGCCGTCCGGCGGCTCGCCGGGTGGCGGTGAGGGCACCAAGGTCACCATGCCGGCGCTGGGCGAGAGCGTCACCGAGGGCACGGTCACCCGCTGGCTGAAGGCCGTCGGTGACGAGGTCGCGGCCGACGAGCCGCTGCTCGAGGTCTCGACGGACAAGGTCGACACCGAGATCCCCTCCCCGGTGTCGGGCACGCTGCTGTCGATCACCGTCAACGAGGACGAGACCGTCGACGTCGGTGCGGAGCTCGCGGTCATCGGTGCCGCCGGGGCCGCGCCCGCCTCGGCCCCCGCACCGTCCACCCCTGCGCCGCCGGCCGACGAGCCGCAGCAGTCGGCCCCGGAGACCGAGGCGCCCGCGCCCGTCGCGCAGGAGGCCCAGCCGACCCCGGTGAAGGCCACCACCGACACCGGCCAGCCCGGTGCGGACTACGGCTCCAGCGGTGCCATGCCGACCCAGTCCCCCACCGACCAGCCCTCGCCGGCCGAGGCCGTGGCGCCGGCGAGCCCGCCGGCGACCGCGCCCGCAGGCGCTGCCGCTTACGTGACCCCGCTCGTGCGCCGGCTCGCCGCCGACAACGGGGTGGACCTGGCGACGGTCGAGGGCACCGGGGTGGGCGGACGCATCCGCAAGCAGGACGTGCTGGCCGCCGCCGAGAAGGCCGCCCAGCCCGCCCCCGCTGCGGCCGCCGCCCCGGCTGCTGCCGCGACGTCGGGTCAGCCCACGCCGTCGCCGGCCGCCACGCCGGACAGCTCGCTGCGCGGCCGCACCGAGAAGATGTCGCGGCTGCGCACGGTCATCGCGAAGCGGATGGTCGAGTCCCTGGAGATCAGCGCCCAGCTGACGACCGTGGTCGAGGCCGACGTCACCCGGATCGCCAACCTGCGCAACCAGGTGAAGAACGACTTCGCCGCCCGCGAGGGCGTCAAGCTCTCGTTCCTGCCGTTCTTCGCCAAGGCGGCCGTCGAGGCGCTCAAGGCCCACCCCGCGGTGAACTCCTCGGTGGACATGGCCGCGGGCACGGTCACCTACCACGACAGCGAGAACCTGGGCATCGCCGTCGACACCGAGCGCGGTCTGCTCGTCCCGGTGATCAGGGGTGCCGGGGACCTCAGCCTGGCCGGCATCGCCCGGAAGATCGGCGACCTCGCGGAGCGGACCCGCGCCAACAAGGTCACCCCCGACGAGCTGGGCGGCGGGACGTTCACGCTGACCAACACCGGCAGCCGGGGCGCGCTGTTCGACACCCCGATCATCAACCAGCCGCAGGTCGCGATCCTGGGCGTCGGCTCGGTCGTGAAGCGGCCGGTCGTCGTGCAGGACCCGGAGCTGGGTGAGGTCATCGCCGTCCGGTCGATGGTCTACCTGGCGCTGACCTACGACCACCGGATCGTCGACGGCGCCGACGCCGCCCGCTTCCTCACCACGGTGCGGGAGCGGCTGGAGGCCGGTCAGTTCCACGGAGAGCTCGGCCTGTCCTGATCGTCCGACGAAGGGCCCCGGCGTCCGCCGGGGCCCTTCGTGGTCTGCACCGCCCGACGGTGCGCCTCCGGCGCCCGCACCTCGACCCTGGGAGCCCACGTTGAAGGTCGCCGTCACCGGGTCGTCCGGCCTGATCGGACCGGAGCTCGTGCGCACCCTGCAGGCCGACGGCCACGACGTGCTGCGGCTGGTCCGCCGGACGCCGCGGACGGCCGACGAGCACCGCTGGGAACCGGCCCTGCACCGCATCCCGCCGGGCCTGCTCGACGACGTCGACGCGGTGGTCAACCTGGCCGGCGTCGGGGTCGCCGACCGCCCGTGGACGACCAAGCGCAAGCAGCTCGTCCTGGCCAGCCGGGTGGACAGCACCACGACGGTCAGCCGTGCCCTGGCCCAGGCCGCGGCCGACCACCCCGGCCGCGAGCGCGTCCTGCTGTCCGCCTCGGCGGTCGGCTGGTACGGCGACACCGGTGACCGGGTCGTCGACGAGACGGCGCCGGCCGGCGACGACTTCCTGGCCCGGGTGTGCGTCGAGTGGGAGGCGGCCACCGGCCCGGCCGTGGCGGCCGGCGTGCGGGTCGCGACGCTGCGCACCGGCCTCGTGCTCGGCCGCGGTGGGCTGCTGGGCAAGATGCTGCCGCTGTTCCGGGCCGGGCTGGGCGGCAAGCTGGGCAACGGCCGGCAGTACATGCCCTGGATCAGCCTGCGGGACGAGGTGGACGCGATCCGCTTCCTGCTCACCGCACCGGTCGCCGGCCCGGTGAACCTGACCGGGCCCGCACCGGTCACCAACGCGGAGTTCACCGCCGCGCTCGCCGGGGTGGTGCACCGACCGGCGGTGCTGACCGTCCCCGGACCGGCGCTGCGCCTGGCGCTGGGCGAGCTGGGCCGGGTGGGCGTGCTCGCCGGGCAGCGCGCGGTGCCGGCCGTGCTGGAGACGGCCGGGTTCTCACACACCCACCCGGACCTGGTGTCGGCGCTGGAGGCCGCAGTGCGCCCGTGAGGGCTCACGGTTCCACCCGGGCATCGCTGATCCGCCAGCCGGCGGACGTCGTCTGTACGACCAGCCGCACCTCGGTCGCCCCGCGCGCGGGCACCTCGGTGGCGGCCGGTCCGCCGGTGCCGGTGGGCTCCACGCGGTAGCCCGGCAGCTCGTCGACCAGCCGGAGCTCGACCCCGCCGTCGGCGCCGCCGGTGCCGGCGCTGACCTGGTCCAGTCGCAGGACCCGGGGGGCGAAGCCGCGCAGCGCCCGGTCCTGGTCCCGCAGCGCCAGCAGGGCCGCGGTGTCCCGGTCCAGCAGTGCGCTGCCCGGCACGTACACCGCGGCGAGGAGCGTCGCGTCGCCGGTGGTGAAGGCCGTCGCACGCCGGGCGTACAGCTCGTCGAGGACCGCAGCCCACCCCGCGTCGTCGGCCGGCCGCACGGTCCGGTCGGCGACGGGCACGTCGGCCGGCGCCGGGGCAGGCCGCGGCGCGCTGGTGCCCGCGGGTGCCGGCGGTGGCGGTTGGTCGGATGGCGCGGAGGGTGGCGCGGCGGACCCCGCGCCCGCAGCGACTCGCTCGGAGCTCTCCGCCGCCGGTACCGGCTCGCCGGCGCCGCCCCAGCTCACGCCCGCCCACGCCGCACCGGCGAGGCAGGCGGCGACGGCCACCAGGACACCGGCCACCACGACCGCCCGGTGCAGCAGCCGACCGGCGAGGTGGCGGACGTCGAGCTCCGCCGCCGACCCCAGCCGTCCGGCCAGGCCGGCGCGGACCCGGGCCAGCCGTCCGTCGGGGACGGGTGCGGCGTGCGCGGCCCGGACCCGGCCCGGGACCTGGTGGGTCAGCTCCGTGCGCCGCCCGGCGCCGGTCGCCCCGAGCTCGGTGTCCGGCACGCCGGTCACCGGCAGCCGGACCGGCTCGGGTGCGCAGGCGTGCCGCAGGTCCAGGGCGAAGGCCGCCGCGGAGCCGCGCCGGTGCGGCTCCGGGGACAGCCCCCGACGGACCACCCGGACGAGCTCCTCTGGGGCCTCCGGTGCCAGCAGCGCCAGGTCCGGGAGCTCCCCGTCGGCGGCCACCCCGAGGGTGCCCCGCGGGTCGGCGGCGTTCCACGGTGCGATCCCGGTGAGCGCGTGGAAGGCCGCGGCGGCCACCCCGAAGACGTCCGAGGCCGGTCCCGGGGCGCCGCCCCGAGCCACCACCGGGTCGACGTAGGCGGGGGTGACCTCGGCCCGCACCCGGTCGCCGACCAGCCGCGCCGTGCCGAGGTCGGTGACCACGGGGCGGCCCTCCGCCGTGAAGATCACGTTCCCCGGGGACAGGTCGCCGTGCACCACGCCCCGGTCGTGGGCGTGCGCCAGCGCGGCCGCGACCGGCGCCAGGGCGGTGACCACCTCCCCGGGGCGCAGCCGCCCCCGCCGGGCCAGCAACGCCGCCAGGCTGCCGCCGGCCAGCAGGTCGAGGACGAGCGTGACCTCCGCCGGCCCACCCCGGACCTCCCGCCGCACGACCTCGTGCAGGCGGACCAGGTGGGGGTGGTCGAGCTCGCCGAGGAGGGCAGCCTCGCGCTCCTGCCGGGCCGCGTCGCCCCGCACGAGGACCTTGACCGCGACCGGTGGCCCACCGGCGCGGGGTCGGGCCCGCCAGACCTGGCCGGAGCCGCCGCGTCCGAGCAGCTCCTCGAGCACGTAGCCGGGCACGACGGGGGCCGCGGGAGGGCCGGGGTCAGCGGGCATGCCGGGGACGGTAGGACGACCGGCCGCACCCCCGCTGGCGTCGTCCACAGGCGCAGGGGCCGTCCACAGCCCCTCGTGCCGGGGACGACGGCACCCGGCGCACCGCCTAGGTTCGGGCCATGTCACTCCCCTCCCGCGCCGAGGTCGTCGTGGTCGGCGCCGGTCTCGCCGGGCTGTCCGTCGCCACCCGGCTGGTGGCCGCCGGCCGGGACGTCCACGTGGTCGACGCCGCCGCGGCGCCGGGCGGCCGGTTGTCCACCACCCGGATCGACGGCTTCCTGGTCGACCGCGGGTTCCAGGTGCTCAACACCGGCTACCCGCGGGTCGCCGACCTCGACCTGCCGGCGCTGGACCTGGGCTTCTTCTGGACCGGCGCCGTGCTGCGGGTCGACGGGCGCGCGCACCGGGTCGTCGACCCCCGCCGGCACCCCACCACCGTCGTCGACACGCTCCGGGCGCCGCTGGGCGGCCCGCTCCGGGAGGCCGCACTCGGCGCGTTCTCCGCCCGCGCCGGCTACCTGCCGGTCCCCCGGCTGCTGTCGGCCCCGGAGCGGTCGGCCGAGGAGTCGCTGCGCCGGGCCGGCGTCGGTGAGCAGGCCCTCGAGGCCTTCCTGCGGCCCTTCCTGGCCGGCGTGCTGCTGGAGGACGCCCTGGAGACCTCCAGCAGGTACCTCGACCTGGTCTGGCGCAGCTTCGTCCGCGGCCGGGTCGGCCTGCCCGCCGCCGGCATGCAGTCGATCGGCAGCCAGCTGGCGGTCCGGCTCCCGGCCGGGCAGCTGCACCTGGGCGTCAGGGTGACGGCGGTCGACGGCGGTTCGGTGCGCACGGAGGCCGGGACGACCGACGCCGACGCGGTGGTGGTGGCCACCGACCCGGGCACCGCGGCCGCCCTCGTGCCGGGCCTGGACGCCGCCGCGCCCCGCCAGGTGACCACCCACCTGCACGTCCTGCCGGCCTCGCCGTGGCCCAGCCCGCTGATCGTGCTCGGGCAGCCGGGCGGCCAGCTGGTCAACACCGTGGTCGTCTCCGACGCCCAGCCCGCCTACAGCCCCGACGGCCGGGCGCTGGTCGCCAGCTCGACCCTGGCCCCGACCCGGGAGGCGGACGTCCGCTCCGAGATCGCGCGGGCCCACGACGTGGCCGAGGCTGACCTGGAGCACCTCACCAGCGTCACGGTGACCGGAGCCCAGCCGGCTGCCACTCCCCCGCTGCAGCACCGCCGTCCGGTCGACCTGGGCGGTGGCCTCTTCGTCTGCGGTGACCACCGGGACACCCCGTCGATCCAGGGCGCCATGGCCAGCGGCGCCCGCACCGCCCGGGCGGTGCTCCGCCGGCTGGGTGGGTCCGCGCCCGTGGCCGGTGAGGGCCGGTGACCGCCACCGCGCCGACCGTGCTGGCCACCAGCATCGGCTTCGACTCCCGCGGCCGCGGGCCCCTCGACTGGTCCCCGGGGCCGGTGTTCGACCTGGCCTTCCAGCTGGCCGGCGCCCGTGACCGCCCGCGGATCTGCTTCCTGGGCACCGCCGCCGGGGACGACCCGACCACGGTCTCCGGCTTCTACGGGGCCTTCGCCCGGCGGCCCGAGGTGGCCGCCTCCCACCTGAGCCTGTTCCCGATGCCGACCGTCGCCGACGTCCGCGCCCACCTGCTGGCCCAGGACGTCGTGTGGGTCGGCGGCGGCAGCGTGGCCAACCTGCTCGCCGTCTGGCGGGTGCACGGCCTCGACGAGGTGTTCCGCGAGGCCTGGCAGGCCGGTGTGGTGCTGGCCGGGGTGTCGGCGGGCTCGTTGTGCTGGCACGCCGGCGGGACCACCGACTCCTTCGGTCCCGGGCTGCGGCCGGTGACCGACGGGCTGGGCCTGCTCCCGCACTCCAACGGCGTGCACCACGACTCCGAGCCCCGGCGACGGCCGGTCTACCACCGGCTGGTCGCCGACGGCACGCTCCCGGCCGGGTACGCCACCGACGACGGCGTGGGCCTGGTCTACCGCGGGACCGAGCTGGTGGAGGCCGTCGCCGACCGGCCGGGCAAGGCCGCCTACCGCGTCGAGCGCAGCGCCGACGGCACGGCGGTGGAGACCCGCATCGAACCTCGGCGGCTGCGCTGATGCCCGCCGGGTCGCCGGCGCCCGGACCGCGTCGCGCGACGGGCATAGGCTCAGGGACGTGAGCGAACTGCGAGTGGTCCGGGCGGGCACGGTCCCCTACGAGGACGCATGGGCGTGGCAGAAGCAGCTGCACCAGGAGCGGGTCGCGGGCACCGGCCCGGACACGCTGCTGCTGCTGGAGCACCCACCCGTCTACACCGCCGGCAAGCGGACCCTGCCGCACGAGCGGCCCTTCGACGGCACCCCGGTGATCGACGTCGACCGCGGCGGGAAGATCACCTGGCACGGCCCGGGCCAGCTGGTCGGCTACCCGATCGTGGCCCTGCCCGACCCGGTCGACGTCGTCGCGCACGTCCGCCGGATGGAGCAGGCGCTCATGGCGGTGTGCTCCGGCGTCGGTGTCGCCACCGCGCTGGTCGAGGGCCGCAGCGGCGTGTGGGTGCTCGCCGACGAGCGGGGGCCGGACCGCAAGGTGGCCGCCATCGGTGTCCGGGTGGCCCGCGGGGTGACCATGCACGGCTTCGCCCTCAACTGCGACCCCGACATGGCGGCCTTCTCCAACATGGTCCCGTGCGGCATCCCCGACGCCGGCGCCACCTCGCTGACCGCCGAGATCGGCCGCGACGTCCCGGTCGCCGAGGTCATCGACGCCGTCGAGGCCGCCATGCGCGAGGTCCTGACCGCAGCGCAGGCCGTCCCCGCCTGAGCGGGGACGGCCCGGCCCCCTTCAGGGGCCCGCCCTGAGCGTGCGAAGGGTGGGGAGAAGGGGGTCCTTCGACTTCCTCAGCCGAGGACGAAGTTGACCAGCCGGCCCGGCACCGCGACCACGCGGCGGACGGTGGCGCCGTCCAGGTGGCCGGCGATCCGCTCGTCGGCCCGCGCTGCGGCCTCCAGCACGGCGGCGTCCGCGTCGGCGGGCACCTTCACCTGCGCCCGCACCTTGCCGTTGACCTGCACCGCGACCTCGACCGTGTCGTCCACCAGCCACTGCGGGTCGGCCACCGGGAACGACGCCCAGGCCACCGAGTCCGGGTGCCCGAGCCGGGCCCACAGCTCCTCGGCCAGGTGCGGGGCCAGCGGCGCCACCAGCAGCACCAGCGTCTCCGCAACCGGCCGGGGCACTGCGGCACCCGGCTGGTAGGCCGAGGTCAGGTGGTTGGTCAGCTCGGTGATCCGGGCGATGGCGATGTTGAACCGCAGCGTCGTCATGCCGTCCCGGACCGCCTCGACGGCCCGGTTGAGCGCCCGCGAGGTGTCGGCGTCGGGCTCGACGTCCCCGGCCCGCACCGCGCCGGTCTCCTCGTCGACCACCACCCGCCAGATCCGCTGCAGCAGCCGCTGCGACCCGACGACCGCCTTGGTCTCCCACGGGCGCGACTGGTCCAGCGGACCGGTCGACATCTCGTAGACCCGGAAGGTGTCGGCCCCGAAGGCGTCGACCATCTCGTCCGGCGTGATCACGTTCTTCAGGCTCTTGCCGATCTTCCCGTACTCACGGTCGACCGGCTGCCCCTGGTACAGGAACTGCCCGTCGGACTCGACCACCTCGGCGGCCGGCACGTAGAAGCCCCGGGCGTCGGTGTAGGCGAACGCCGAGATGTAGCCCTGGTTGACCAGCCGGCGGAACGGCTCCTCGCTGGAGACGTGCCCCAGGTCGAACAGGATCTTGTGCCAGAACCGGGCGTACAGCAGGTGCAGCACCGCGTGCTCCACACCACCGACGTACAGGTCCACGCCCCCGACGTCACCGGGCTCCTGGGGCCCCAGCCAGTACCGCTCCAGCTCCGGGTCGACCAGCACCTGGTCGTTGGTCGGGTCCGCGTAGCGCAGGTAGTACCAGCACGACCCGGCCCAGTTGGGCATCGTGTTGGTCTCCCGGCGGTAGGTCCGCGGGCCGTCCCCCAGGTCCAGGGTGACCGTCGTCCAGTCGGTGGCGCGCGACAGCGGCGGCTCGGGCTTGGAGTCCGCGTCGTCGTCGGCGAACGTCTTCGGGGAGTAGTCGTCGACGTCGGGCAGCAGCACCGGCAGCAGCGACTCCGGGACGGCGACCGGCAGGTCGGCGTCCGGCCCGTCGACGGCGTACACGATCGGGAACGGCTCACCCCAGTAGCGCTGCCGGCTGAACAGCCAGTCGCGCAGCTTGTAGGTTGTCGTCGCCTCGCCGTGGCCGTGCGCCACCAGCCACTCGGTGACGGTGGCGATCGCGGCGGCCTTGTCCAGCCCGTCCAGCGACAGCTGCTCGTTCGAGCTGTTGATCATCGGTCCGCCGCCGGTCCAGGCCCCGCCGTCGAAGTCGGCCGGCGGCTGCACGGTGCGGACGACGGGCAGCCCGAAGACCTGCGCGAACTCCCAGTCCCGGGTGTCCTCGCCGGGCACCGCCATGATCGCGCCGGTGCCGTAGCCGGTCAGCACGTAGTCGGCGATGAACACCGGCAGGTCCCGGCCGGTCAGCGGGTTGACCGCGGAGACGCCCAGCCAGACGCCGGTCTTGTCCCGGCCCTCGGTCTGCCGCTCCAGCTCCGACCGGCGGGAGGCCTGCAGCTGGTAGGCGGCCACCGCCTCGGCCGGGGTGGCCGCGCCGGCGGTCCAGCGCGGGTCGGCGTCGGCCGGCCACTGCGCAGCGGTCAGCGTCTCGACCAGCGGGTGCTCCGGGGCCAGCACCAGGTAGGTGGCGCCGAACAGGGTGTCCGGGCGGGTGGTGAACACCTCGACCTGCTCACCGCCGACCCCGAACCGGATGCGGGCACCGGTCGAGCGGCCGATCCAGTTGCGCTGCATCTGCTTCAGCGAGTCCGGCCAGTCCAGCCGGTCCAGGTCGGTCAGCAGCCGCTCGGCGTAGGCGGTGATCCGCATCTTCCACTGGGTCAGCGGGCGCCGGAACACCGGGAAGTTGCCGCGCTCGGACCGCCCGTCGGCGGTGACCTCCTCGTTGGACAGCACCGTGCCCAGGCCCGGCGCCCAGTTGACCGGCGCCTGGTTCAGGTACGCCAGCCGGTGCGCGTCGACGACCCGCCGCCGCTCGACCGCGTCGAGGTCGGCCCAGCTGCGGCCCTCGGGCAGGGTGCCCGGCGCGGGCTCCCGGGTGCCGGCGTCCAGCTCGGCGACCAGCTCCGCGATCGGGCGCGCCTTGCCGGCGGCCTCGTCGAACCAGGCCTCGAAGACCTGCCGGAAGATCCACTGGGTCCACTTGTAGTAGCCCGGGTCGATCGTGGCGAAGGTGCGGCGGGTGTCGTGGTCGACGCCCAGCCGGCGCAGCTGGCGGCTGATCGCGGCGATGTTGGCCTCGGTGGTGACCCGCGGGTGCTGACCGGTCTGCACGGCGTACTGCTCGGCGGGCAGCCCGAAGGCGTCGTAGCCCATCGGGTGCAGCACGTTGCGCCCGTCCATCCGCAGGAACCGGCTGGTCACGTCGGTGCCCAGGTAGCCCAGCGGGTGCCCGACGTGCAGCCCGTCCCCGGAGGGGTAGGGGAACATGTCCATCACGAAGGCCTTGGGCCGGTCGGCCACCCGGTCGAAGCCCTCGCTCAGCGGGCCGACCGGGTTGGGCGTGTGGAAGGTCCCCTCGGCGTCCCAGCGGTCCTGCCACGCGAGCTCGATCTGCTGCGCCAGCGCCGGGGTGTACCGGTGCGGCGGCACCCCGCCGGTCGACGGGTCGGTGCTCGGGCTGGCCGTCTGGCTCATGGTCGGGTGCTCCCAGGTGCTGGTGTCCGGTGCGGCGGGCAGAAAAAAACCCCTCACTCAGGAGGGGTCGCCGTGCTGGTCTGAGTTGTCAGGTCAGCACGGCGGGGGAAGCAGGAGAACGCCGGTCACGTGCGCAGCCTACCGTGTGGGAGGACACCGGCACGTGCTGCGCCGACAGCGAGGCAGCACGTGCACGAGCGAAGGCCCAGGCCACGGCGATGGTGCCGAGGCTGATCGGCAGGGTGGTGACCTGCGCCTGCTCCGGTGACCCGGTCACGCCGGCAGTGGCCACCCCCAGGGCGAGCAGCATGACGAACGCGGCGAGGACCGCCGTCACCAGGAGGGCGACATCGGCCGGGCGCCCGCTGACCACGGCGAACACCCCGAGGATCACCGCCACCTGGAGCACCGAGATGACGACGACGGGGAAGACCGAGCCGATCAGGATGGCCGGGTCGCCGACCGCGGTGGACCGCAGCCGCTTGAGGAAGAGGGTCTGCCGGCGGGCGGCCAGCGTGGTCACGATGGTGGCGTAGAGGCTGAAGGCGCCGACGGTGAACACCAGCACCGCGCCGATGTAGCCGAGACCGCCGTCCCCTTCGAACGTGTCGCGGGAGTAGATGAAGAAGGCCGCGGCCGCCGCCGGAAAGAGGAGGTTGGTGATCAGCACGGACCGGTTGCGGAGGATCTGGACGAGCTCGCTGCGCGCGATGGGGAGCATGGGGTTCCTCGTGGAGGGGATGGGTCAGGAGGTCGACCCGGAGCCGACGGCGCGGAAGACGTCGTCCAACCGGGTGGGTGCCGCAGACAGCCCGCGCAGCTCGACGGCGTGGGCGTCGGCCCAGTCGAGCAGCTGCTTGAGGTCGGTCTGCATGTCGAAGGTCTCGATCACGTAGGCGCTCCCGGAGACCGGTGCGGAGTGCATCGGCGGCGTCGCGGCGTCGGGGGGCAACGAGAACCGGATGGACGACGGCAGGGCCCGGGTCAGCTCCGACACCGTGCCCTGCTGGCGCAGGGTGCCGTCGCGCATCAGCCCGATGCGGTCGGCCCGCTGCTGCGCCTCTTCCAGGTAGTGCGTGGTCAGCACGACCGTGGACCCGTCCTCGCGCAGCTGCTGCACGGCGTCCCAGAGCCTGTCCCGGGACTCGATGTCCAGCCCCGTGGTGGGTTCGTCCAGGAAGACCAGCTCGGGGCGTCCGTAGACGGCCGTGGCGAAGTCGAGTCGTCGCTTCTCGCCCCGGACAGCTGGGACACCAAGGTGTCGGCCTTGTGCGTGAGGTCGACGGTCTTCAGGACGTCGTCGACGACGTCCGAGCGCCCGGTGAGCCGGCCGATGAGCCGCACCGACTCGGAGACGGTGAGGTCGCCGGAGAAGCCGCTCTCCTGGAGCATGATCCCCGTCCGCGGCCGTACCGCACGCCGGTCGGTCGGGCTCTGGCCGAAGACGCGCACGGTGCCTGACGACGCGGTCCGGTGCCCTTCCACCACCTCCAGGGCGGAGGTCTTGCCGGCTCCGTTCGTGCCGAGGAGTGCATAGAGCTCCCCGGGCTCGACCTGGAACGACAGGTCCTTGACTGCGTGGAAGTCGCCGTAGCGGACGTTCAGCTCGTCGACGTCGATGACGGGGTTGGCGGACATGGGTCCATGGGACAGGCCGCCGTCGGGACTGCCCAGTGCCGCCGCGTCACCTCGACGGCATGACCGCGCCAGGGCGATCCACATGACACGGCGTCACTACCGGCCGGACCCGCCGGGCCCCAGGATGGGAGCGGATCCCTGCCCCTCGTCCAGGAAGCCGCCCATGGAAGCTCGCAGCCCTCGCCGGGCGCCACCGCGACCATCGACAGCACGGCGGTCGGCCGGAGCGGCCCGGTCGTCGCGACGTCGGTTCCGGGCGCTCAACCTCGCTGTCTTCCTCCCCCTGCTGTCCGCCGTGGGGGTGCTCCTGGTGGCCCGGCAGGCACAGACCTGGCAGCAGGCGGGTGTCCTCGGGCTCGGCATCGCAGCCGCGCTGGTCGCCTTCGAGCGGTGGACGGCGGGCGACCTGGCCCGCGTGGCGATCCCCTGCCTGGCCGTCGCCGCTGCGGTCTGGCCCTACGGGGTGCTGGTGATCGACAGCAGCGTCCAGGGCGCGTACTACTCGCTGGCCATCGTGGGCTCCCTCGTGGTGTCCCAGGCCCCCAGCCACCGCGGGACGGCCGCCCTCGGGCTGGTCGCGTACGTGGCGGCGGTCGGTGTGCTGGGCCTGGCGACCATGGCCCGACCCGACGTGGGCGACCTCATCGCCGAGGTCATCGTCCCGACTGGTTCCACGGCAGTCCTCACCGGGCTGATGTTCCCCAACAAGCGGTTCTACGACGTCGTGGCCGAACTGGAGGACGAGCGGGAGCGCGACGCGGAGCTGGCGGTGGTCCGCGAGAGGATGCGCTTCGCCGGTGACCTGCACGACATCCAGGGCCACACGCTGCACGTGGTGAAGCTCAAGATCGCGCTGGCCCGGAAGCTGCTGCACAGCGACACCGCGCGCTTGGAGCAGGAACTGCGCGAGATCTACGCCCTGGTCGGCGACACGATCGAGCAGACCAGGGAGCTGGCCTACGGACGCCGGAAGCTCAACATCGCCGCGGAACTCGAGAACGCGAAGAACCTGCTGGAGGCCGCGGGCATCCACGTCGACGTCGACTGTCGCGCCGGGGCCTCCCACGCCGACGAGCTCCTCGCCCAGGTGCTCCGGGAGACGACGACCAACATCCTGCGCCACTCGCGAGCCACCCTCGTGCGGATCGCGCTGTCCGAGGACGGCCTCACCGTCGTGAACGACGGTGTCGACGACGAGGGTCTGCCGGAACTGCGCGGGCTCGCCGACCTCGCGCGCCGGGTGGCGGACGACGGCGGTGAGCTCACCGTCGAGCGCGCGGACGGGCGGTTCCTGACGGCGGCGGCCGTCCCCGCACCCCCGACCCCGGGTGATCGGGCGGCGACCGCCGGTCAGGCAGGCCGATGACCACCGTCGTGCTGGCCGACGACGAGGTGCTGCTGCGCAGCGCACTCGCCTCGCTCCTCCCCCTGGAGGGCGACATCACGGTGCTGGCGGAGGCGGCCGACGGCTCGTCGGCCGTGGCAGCCACCCTCACCCACCGGCCTGACGTGCTGGTCATCGACCTCGAGATGCCTGGGATGGACGGCCTCGACGCCGTCACCGAGATCCGTCGGACGCTGCCCGGCCAGGTCGTCCTCATGCTCACCCGCCACGCCCGGCCGGGGGTGCTGCGCAGCGCCCTGAAGCTGGGGGTACAGGGCTTCGCCAGCAAGTCCGCCGACCCGGAGCACATCGCCTCGGTCATCTCGGTGCTCCACGGTGGCCGGAGGTGGATCGACCAGGACGTCTCGGCCGCGGCGATCGTCGACGACTGCCCGCTGACCGACCGGGAGCTCGAGGTCCTCCGGGTGACGCGCGAGGGCTACTCCGTCGCCGAGATCGCCGACCGGATGCACCTGGCCCACGGCACGGTGCGGAACTACCTGTCCAGCGCCATGCAGAAGACCCAGACCCGCACCCGGCACGAAGCGGCTCGGTACGCGCGGGAGCACGACTGGCTGTGAGCCCCTCCCGCCCAGGTCGGCACGTCCACGGCCCCAGGGAGTTCCGACCGAGCAGCGGCAGCACCGCTGGCCGCCCGAGCAAGGAGATGCAGGCGTGACGACCCCGGACCAGCTGGAGCGCAACAAGGACACGGTGCAGTCCTTCTACGACCTCATGTTCAACCAGTGCCGCCCGGCCGAGGCCCTGGAACGCTTCGCGGGGGACAGCTACACCCAGCACAACCCGCACGTCGGGGACGGCAAGGCCGCCTTCGTCGACTACTTCGAGCGGATGGCTCGCGACTTCCCCGGCAAGCAGGTGCGGTTCATCCGCGTGGTCGCCGAACGCGACCACGTCGTCCTGCACTGCCACCAGACCTGGCCCGGCGATCACGACTACGCCGGCATCGACATCTTCCGGCTCGACGCCGCCGGCAGGGTCGTCGAGCACTGGGACGTCCTGCAGGTCGTCCCCGATCACTCGGCCAACGGCAACGGGATGTTCTGACACCGATCGGGAGGACCCCGCCGCCGCGATGGCGCCGGGACAGAGCCGGTGTGCCGGTGGCCTCGGCGAACCGCGAGGTCGTCGCCGCCCTGTCGGTCGGATCCCGGCACGGTCACCTCACGCGGTCGCCGTTGTCGTCAGACGCCAGGCCGGGTCGACAGGGGCTGTGCCCCGATGACGCCGAGGAGGGCCAGGTTCTCGGCGTCGCGGGATCCCGAGGGCGCGGTGTAGAGCACGAGGTGCTGGTCACGCTCGGTGAGGGCGAGCGAGTCGCAGTCGACGGTGATGTCGCCGACGGGGGTGCCCCGGAACGTCTTCCTCAGGGGCGGTGGGACCTGGACGTCGTGACGCTCCCAGAGCCGTGCGAACTCGGCGCTCTCGCCTCGCAGCTCCTGGACCAGGTCGGCGACGAGACGATCCGACGGGTAGCGCGCCTGGGTGCTCCGGAGTCGCGTGACGACGCCCTGCCGGAACTCGACGTCGTCGGAGATCCCGTAGATCGGGACGGGCGGCTGCTCGTCGGACAGGAAGGCCTTGCGCGCGAGGTTGCGGTCGTGCGGATCGACGAGCGCGAAGTCCTCCATCAGCGCTGCTGCGAGGTCGTTCCACGCGAGCACCTCGAACGCGGCGGACAGCACGATCCCTGCCGTCTGCGGCAGCCTCTCGAGGAGCCCGAGGATGCTCGGGCGGACGTCACGGCGGTGCGATCCCGAAGGGGTGGGCGCGGTGCCGGCGAGGAGGTGCAGGTGGTCGGACTCCGCGTCGGTGAGCCGGAGGGCGCCGGCGATGCCGGCCAGCACCTCGGCCGACGGGCGGGGTGCGCGGCCCTGTTCGAGGCGGACGTAGTACTCGGTCGAGATGTGCGCCAGGACGGCGATCTCCTCACGCCGGAGGCCCGGCGTCCTCCGGCGTGCGCCTGAGGGGAGGCCGACGTCCTCGGGGCGGAGCCGCTCGCGGCGAGTGCGGAGGAATGCGCCCAGTTCGCCCTTGTCCACGGGCCGAGTGTGCGCGCCGGGGGTCAGCGGAGCGTGGTACCGACTGTGCCTGTATCAGGATCAGGCGCCCGGCGACGGTGTCGGTGTGACACACACCAACGAGTCCATCCCGGTCGGCATGCTGACCGGCAAGGTCCTCTTCATCACCGGAGCCAGCCGCGGGATCGGCGCCGCCGCCGCTCAGCTCTTCGCCTCCCAAGGCGCCTCCGTCGTGCTCGCCGCCCGCAACACCGCAGCGCTCGACACGCTCGTCGCCCAGATCCGCGACGAGGGCGGCACCGCCGACGCCGTTGCGATGGACCTCTCCGACCGGACCAGCATCCGCGCCGCCGTCGACCGGGTGGAGCACCTCCACGGCCGCCTCGACGGAGCGTTCAACAACGGCGGGGTGAACCAGCAGGACGTCGGCCCGCTCGACACCACCTCCGACGACGACATCGACGAGCAGTTCGCCGTCAACTTCCGCTCCCACTGGGTCGCGATGGTCTCCGAAGCCGCTCTCATGCGTCGCACCGGCGGCGGGGCGATCGTCAACACGTCCAGCATCGGCAGCCGCCGGGCCGTTCCTCCGCTGCCTGCCTACGGCGCGATGAAGCGCGCCCTGAACAGCCTCACCGAGACCGCCGCCGTCACGTGGGCCCCGCAGGGCATCCGCGTCAACGGCATCACTCCAGGCGGTACCGCCACCGAGATGATGGAGGAGTGGGAAGCGAAGACACCAGGCATCATCGCTGCCAACAACGCCGCCAGCCCCATCGGCAGGATGGCGACCGCGCTCGAGGTCGCAGAGGTCGCCGGCTTCCTCCTCAGCAACCGCGCGTCAGCCGTGACGGGCGCCATCGTGCCCGTCGACGGCGGGGCCGGCGCCTGAGCTGAAGGCCCGTGACGACCGACACCGATCTCACCGGAGAGGTCGGCGTCGTCGCCGGTGCTGGCTGGCCCCCAGCACCGCCACACGGTCGTGGCACGGGCGCCCGCCCAGGTGGAGTCGCGCCTGGGTCGAGGTGCATGCGTGCTGTGCAGATCACCCGGGTCGGCGGTCCCGAGGTCATGGACGTCGTCGACCTGCCCGACCCGGTCCCCGGGGACGGCGAGCAGCTGTTCGACATCAGCTCGTCGGGCGTGGACGTCGCCGGCACCCACCACCTCCTGTCTTGAGAGGTATGTCAAGAGCCGACTGGCGGCGCGGCGCCCCACGGCCGCTCGGTCAGCCGTTGACTGGAGGTGGCTGGGTCTGCTCCCAGACCTCGGCGAAGTCCTCGGCGACCAGAGGCCAGATCCGCTGACGTCCGGCCTCGACCGAGTCGATGTCATCTGACAGGGGACCGAAGACCACGAAGTCGTGGGGGATCACCCTGCCAGCCCGGTCCCGCCGCCCTACGGGGTCCCAGAAGCGGAGGACCACCATGTCGGGATGCCCCCCGGTCGCGAAGATCCGGCGACAAGCCTCCGATGTGTCCTCTAGACCCGCGAAGGCGGTGTCGTACACGGGAAGTGGATCCTCGAATCCCCCGCTACGAAGGAATCTGAAGCCCCAGGCCCGCCCACGCGTAGCCCAGATGAGGCTCACCTGAGGCTCCTGAACAGAATCCGCTCCTTCTCTCCCTTTTCCAGGTCCATCCCGAATCCGGTCAGCGTGGCTCTCAGGTAGTCGTGCTTGGCGAGCGCTTCGGCGTTCAGTTCCCTGAGCTTCTCCCCCGCCATGTCGGTCAAGTCCTTCAGACCAGGGCCGGCGACTCGCACGATCTTGCCCAGTCGGCCGGGCAGTTTGACGCGCCGTCCGAGCACATCCGCCAGCGGCCCGAGTCCCCTCAACAGGCTCTCGGCCACCTTCCCGGGGATCTGCTGCCGTTGTGCCCACCGCACGTGGCGCTCGAAGGGCAGCATGGCGGCCATCGGCAGGACCATGTCCAGACCGACGCGCTTGGTGACCTCGATTCGACCTGCCTCGAACTGCGCGGACGAGAGCAGCACGAAGTCCTCACCGACGGCCAGCGCATCCTTGGCCTGCACCAGCCCAGCCACTACCTGGCGGAGTTGATCAAGGTCCTCCCAGGCCTTCTCGATGAGGAGGTCCCGGAACGCGAACACGTCCATGCCCGGGAGCAGGTCGGCCTTCGACAGCGCGATCATCCAGATGCGCGGGAACTCGACGAGGGGCTCCCCGTCCTCCAGCAGATCGTCCTTCAGCGACAGGAGCCCGTTGCGGACGTTGGTCAGCAGCGACTTCAGGTACCGCTCCTCCTCCCCCGAGTTGTCGATCAATCGCTGGGCGTCCACCAACAGCAGCGCGACATCGGAGCCGAGCAGGGACCTGAAGGTGTCGACCCTGCGCTGGGCCTCCTCCGGCCCGCTCACGTCCTGCTCGAACCACTCCCCCGGGTAGTCGTGCCAGACGAGACGCAGGGCGTCGAACGGCCTGGTCTTCATGGCCTTGGCGGCGGACCCGTCCTTCAGCTTGATCGAGAACGAGTAGGACGTCCCCGAGAAGCGGGTGGGCTCGGGCAGCCGCGCCGAGTTCTTCATGCCGAGGTAGTTCTTGTGCAGCCGATTGCCCTGGCCGATGTCGTCCGCGAGGACGTGGAAGTGACTCTGCTGAAGGAACTGGGCTTCCTGCGTGGCTCCGTAGAACGAGGACACCAGGACGGTCTTGCCGCTGCCGCCCTCGCCGAACACCGCGATGTGCTGCTCCAGCGCTCTGCTCACATCCATGCGCGGAGCGTAGAGACCCTCGCGGACGACCCGGCCGGGGTCAGCCCCTGCTCGTCGACGGACTGGGTCCGTCCCGTCCCAGGAGGTGCATCAGCGACGCGGCCTCGTCGGTGATGATCGCGTCGACCCCCAGGGACAACGCGAACTCCATGTCGCGGGGGCGGTTGACCACCCACACGTGGACCTGCAGACCGGCTCGGTGCAGTCGTCCGACGAGCCCCGGCGCCTGACGGAGCAGCGCGAGCGACGGGCCGACGGCGGTGCCGACCGGGGGGACGGAGCGCTTCCGCGACCGCGGCAGCACCTGGCGGACCAGGTGCACGGTGGGGAGGTCGGGCGCCAGGACACGGACCCGCCGCAGTGCCGTGGGCGAGAAGCTCATGACCCGGACCGCCGGCCGTCCCGACTCCTCGAGCGGCCGGCCGCCGGACAGCAGTCCGAACCTCCGGAGGCTGGCGAGCAAGGCGGTCTCGACCTGGCCGGCGCGGCGGGTCGGGTGCTTGGTCTCGATCGCCAGGCCCACTCGCCCGGGTGAGGCCGTCACGTAGTCCAGCAACCGGTCCAGGGTGAGCACCCGTCCGGCGTCCTCGTCGACCTCGTCGCCCTCCTCCTCGACCGCAGGACGCCGCGGGCGACCCCGGATCCCGGCAGCCCGGCTTCGCCGGTGGACGACCCGGTGTTGTTCCAGCTCGGCAAGGTCCAGCGCCGACACCACACCGCGCCCCGTGGACGTCCGGTTGATCCGGCGGTCGTGCACGCACACCAGCACCCCGTCGCGGGTCATCCGGACGTCGCACTCCACGGCGTCCGCCCCGAGGGCCAGCGCCTGCTGGTAGGCGGCGAGGGTGTGCTCAGGTGCCTCCGCCGAGACGCCGCGGTGCGCCACGACCTCGACCTCGGACCGCGCCCGGGGCGGCAGGCCCGTGACGCCCTCGCGGCCGTACCGGTCCCCACGACGGGGCACGCGATCTCCTCGAAGGCTCCGGGGACCGGGCGGGAGCACCGGGTCCCTGTCGTCCGGCGGCAGGACCCGTCCTGCCGCCGCTGGCATCGACTACTACCCGGCGTCCCCCGGGCGACACCCGCACCTGTCCTACGAAGCAGGTGATGGCCCGCGGACGGACGTCCGGCGGGAGCAACGCCTGCGGCGGGTCGGTGTCGTGACGGTTTCGCACACCTGATCCGTTGTTCTCGCGTCTGTCCACCCGAGGAACAGGCCGGCCAGTGGAACGGTGCTCATCCGAGCGACCTCGGGCGGACCATCACCCGCACGCGGCGGGCAGATCCCGCGGGACGAGCTCCAGCGAGGTGTGGGGCACGGCAAGCTGACCCCGTGCAGCACATCGGGATCGACCTCGCCTGGGGGCTCAAGCAACCCACCGGCCTCGCCGTGCTGGACGACGCCGGCCGGCTTGTGCACGTCAGCGCGGTGCGCACCGATGAGCAGATCGAGACCGCGTTGGCCCCCTTCACCGCCGGCCCGTGCATCGTGGCGATCGACGCCCCGCTGGTGGTCACCAACGCGACCGGGAACCGGGCCGCCGAGCGGGCGCTCAACGCCGACTTCGCGAGGTTCCAGGCCGGGGCGCACCCGACGAACACCGGCAAACCCGAGTTCACCGATGGGGACACCCGTGGCGGGCGGATCGGCCGGCGCCTGGGGCTGGACCTCGACCCCCGCTCGGGCCGCGACCGCCGGGCGATCGAGGTCTACCCGCACGCGGCGACGGTGGCGCTGTTCCGGCTGGGCCGCACGCTGAAGTACAAGAACAAGCCCGGCCGGGTGCTCGAGCAGATGCGCGCGGAGCTGCTGCTGCTCATCGACCTGCTGGGCGCGGTGGTCGAGCTCGACCTCGGTGCACCGTTCGCCGCGCTGCGCCAGCAGGTGCAGGCCGCCACCCGCAAGAGCGAGCTGCGGGTGGCAGAGGACCAGGTCGACGCCGTGGTGTGCGCCTACGTGGGATGGATCGCCGTCCGGCGCCCGGACGAGGTGACCACCTACGGCGACGCGGCCGGTGGCGCCATCGTGACCCCGACCCTGCCACCGGACCTGCAGCCCGGCCCCCGGGTCGCCGCACCCCCGCCCGACCCGGTGCAGCAGGCCATCCAGGCGTACGCCGACGGGCGGCCCGAGACCCTGGTCGCCGGGGCGCAGGCGCTCGCTCTCGTCACCGGGCTGCTCGACGACGCCGGGATCAACTACCTGTCGGTGACCGGGCGGACCAAGACCATCGCCTCGTTCGCGGAGAAGGCGGCCCGCACGGTCGACGGCGTGCCGGCCTACCCGGACCCGGCGCGGGAGATCACCGACCAGATCGGCGTGCGGGTGATCACCTACGTGCAGAGCGACGTGGAGGCGGTCGCGAAGTTGCTGGCCGCGCAGGTGCGGGTGCTCGACGACCGCGACATGGGTCGGCGGACCGCGCAGCAGGGCCGGTTCGGTTACTCCAGCCGGCACCTGCTGATCGGCCTGGACCCGGGCCGGGCGGCCGAGCTGCCGGAGTTGGTCGGGCGCGTGGTGCAGGTACAGGTGCGCACGGTGCTGCAGCACGCATGGGCTGAGTTCGAGCACGACATCCGCTACAAGGGCACGGTGCCGGAGGAGCACGCCTCCGAGTTCGACCGCCGGTTCACCCTGGCCGCCGGGTTGCTGGAGCTGGCCGACCAGGAGTTCACCGCGATCCGTGCGCGCCTCCGGGCACCGGTTCCCGGCGACGAGGCCGACGACATCGACCCCGACGACCCCCGGATCGCGCCCCGGGAACTGGCTGCGTTCCTGGCCGGGCAGTACGCCGACGCCGGCTGGTCGCGCCCGGACCACTACACCTGGATCTCCGGCCTGCTGCTCGAGCTGGGCGTGACCAGCCTGGTGGAGCTGGGCGAGGTGCTGCGCGGTGCCGACGACAGCGTCATCCCCGCCCGGATGGACTACCGCTATCCCCCGGGTGCCGTGCGCCGGCTGGACGACACGCTGCTGGCCGGCTTCGGGCAGCGGTACGTGGACCTGCACGGCAACGCCGACCGGCGGACGGCGCTGACCACCCGGCTGCAGCGGCTCACCGGCGCCTGACCGGAGGCTCGGCCGCCACCGGCGGCCGACGTCGCCGGCGACCAGGGGAACTGGCGGGATGACGCTCGGCCGTGAGCAGGTCACAGCCTCACTCGCATGCGTGCTGTGCATATCACTCGCTTCGGCGGCCCCGAGGTCATGGACGTCGTCGACCTGCCCGACCCGGTCCGCGGGGTCGGCGAGCAGCTGTCCGACTCCAGCTCGTCGGGCCCCGTTCCTCCCGGGGCGCACTCCGGTCTCGGAGCGGTCAGCGCGGACGACGCCGCTGGCTGGCCCGCCACTCCGTGGGCGAGACGCCGAACGCCTGCCGGAACCGTCGGCTGAAGTGGCTGGGGTCGGTGAACCCGCATGCCCGAGCGACGTCCGCGACGCCGGCGTCGGGCCGGCTGGGGTCGGCGAGCCGCTGCCGCGCCCGTCGCAGACGCCGGTCGACGATCCACTGCGCCGGGGGGAGCTCGTGGCCCGCCCTCTCCCACACGTTGTAGAGGTGCCGCAGCGAGATGGCGTGGGCTTCGGCCAGCCGGGCGACGGTGAGCTCGCGGTCCGTCAGATGTGCGTCGAGGTACAGCATGATCCTCATCCCGAGGGCGTCGTCCATCGCGTCGCCACCGTCGCGCCCCTGCACTGCCGTGGTGAGCAGAGCGCGCACCAGGACCGCGGTGGCCTGGCCGGTGAGGGACCGGTGACCGGCGTCGAGCGCGGTGAGCGCGCGGTGCAGGCCCGAGAGGTGGCCACGGACCAGGTCGTAGACCGGGCTGCGCTGCAGCACGGGCGCCGCCGCACGGACGAGGTCGACCGACACCCCCGCCGCCCGGTTGCTGAGGATGAGGACGTCGTGGCTGTGGGCCGTCCGGTGCGCCAGGTCGTACGGACGGGTCATGTCGACGCAGTTGAGCTGACCGATCGGCATCGCGGACTCGAAGCCGCCGGTCGACACCCGGCCGTCCCCGCGGCGGCGCAGCCCGATGGCCAGGTGCTCGGGGGCGTCAGCCCGGACGTGGCCGGCGGTCCGCACGATGCGCAGCGGGTTGCCGCCGGAGCGCAGCAGCTGCACGTCAGGCCCGAGCCCCAGGCGCTCGACCCGGTGGCGCACCGGCTGGCGGTGATCGACCAGGACGGTGCGCCGCGGAGCCTGCCCCTCGTACGCGGCGTGCAGTGCGTCGGCACGCTCCGCACTGGGCAGCAGGTCGGTGTCCAGCAGCACGGTCACGGTCGTCCCCCCGGTCCAGCCTCCGACCGAGTCTAGGGGGCAGCAACCGGCGCTCAGCCGCCCGGCGAGAGCGGATGGGCGTCCGTCCGGAGATCGTCACCCCGCGGCGACGTCGGTGCCTCCGCTGGGAAGCGGGGCAGCCGGAGCGGGGGCTTGCCGGACGCCGAGGAGGTTCCCGAACGGGTCGCGCAGCTGGCACAGCCGCTCCCCCGTCATGATCGTCTTGGGGCCGCGGTGGGCGACCGCGCCGTGTCGCACCCACTCGGCGACCAGCGCGTCGACGTCCTCGACGTCCCAGCAGGCGACGCACCCGGCGGGGCCACCGCCGTTGAACTCGTCGATCGAGTGGACGGTCAACCGGGATCCGCCGAGGTCGAAGCGGGCCAGCTGACGGGCCACCAGCACCGGCGGTGAGCCCAGACGGTCGGTGTACCAGGCGGTGGCGGCGGCGAGGTCGGGGACGAAGCAGAAGACGTCGGTGACCGACGCGAAGGGGGGTGAGGCGCTCACTGTCACGCTCCAGTCCGGGTCCGGGTGCGCACGTGCCGTGGAGCATGCGGCACGACGACGAACAGCAGGTGCTCGGCCGGGCTGACGCTGTCGGCAAGGGCGCCCACCCGCTGCAGCACCTCCTGGTCGAACGGGGTGGTCCGACGGTCGTGCTGGTCGCGGTGGTCGGCCCAGGAGGCGACCCGGTAGCGCTCGACCAGGACGTCGTCCGCCACGGCGTCGCGCAGCAGCGCCCACTGGGTGCTCCCGCTGCGCAGGCGGCTGGTGCGCAGCTCGCCGACGGCCTCGAGGAAGGCCGCCTGCCGCTCGGGTGGCACCCGGTAGCGGACGACGACCTCCAGCGGGTCGTTCGGGATGACCGCACCGAGCGCGGTCACCTCGGGGAGGAACCCGGTCGTCACCGCGGTCCGGTCACCGATGTCGGTGCGCCGCAGCGGCAGCCAGAGGCCCGCCACGGTGGTGGCCAGCAGCAGCACCCCGGCGAGGCCGAACGAGCGGGTGAGCCCGATGCCGTTGGCGACCGCCCCCCAGGCGGCCGCGCTGCCGGCGAACGACGCGAAGAGCACCATCTGGTAGATCGCCAACGCCCGTGCCCGTACCCAGTCGGGCAGGAACGCCTGGGTGGACGCGTTCAGCCCGGCGATCACCGCGATCCACGCGACGCCGACCGGCAGCAGGACGACGACGGCCTCCGCCGTGGTGCGGACGAAGGCCAACCCGATCAGGCCGGCGCCGTAGACCGCCCCCGACGCGGTCAGCAGCTGCGAGGCGCTGAGGCGGGTGCGCAGCCGGGGCATCAGCACCGCGCCGGCCACCGCGCCGACCCCCGCCGCGCCGAGCAGCACGCCGTAGCCCGTCGCCGACAGGCCCAGCCGGCTCTCGGCGAGCGGGGCCAGCAGCGCCCACAGCACGTTGGCCGGCACCGCGAACAGGACCAGCCGGAGCAGGATGCGGCGGACAGCCGGGGAGTGCCGGACGTAGCGGCCACCGGCCTCCAGGCTGGACCAGGAGACCGCCCGGGCCGCCGGGGCGGTGGCCGGCTGGGTGCTGCGGGTGGCCAGCAGCGCCCCGGCGAACAGCAGGAAGCTCAGCGCGTTGAGGGTGAACAGCCAGGCGACGCCGAGGGGTGCGACGAGCAGGCCGGCGACGGCCGGTCCCACCGCCCGGGCCAGGTTGACGCCCAGGGAGCTGAGCGAGGCGCCGGCACCGAGCTCGGTGCGCGGCAGCAGGTCGGAGATGAAGGACTGGTAGGCCGGGAGCTGCGCCGCCGCGCCGCAGCCGAGCAGGAAGGTGAACAGCAGCAGCACCTCCGGGGAGGTGCGGCCGGCCGCGGTCAGCAGGGCGAGCGCCCCGGCGACGACGGCCTGCACGCACTGCGCGACCAGCAACAGCCGCCGCCGGTCGAAGAAGTCGGCCACCACGCCGGCCGGGATGACCAGCAACAGCACCGGCAGGCTCGAGGCGCTCTGCACCAGCGAGATCAGCAGGCTGGAGCTGTGTCGCTCGACCAGCAGCCACTGCCCGCCGACGGTCTGCATCCAGGTGCCCAGGTTGGCCACGAACGCGGCGATCCAGACGAACCGGAACGTCGGTCGGCGCAGCGGCGCCCACGGGTCCGGGGTCGGCGGGGTCGAGGCCGTCACAGGGAGCCCACCCTCACGCGGGGGTCGACCACCCGGTCGGCGATCACCGGCGCCTCGTCGTACCCGATGACCGGCGAGACTGCCGTGACCAGCATCAGCGATCGGCCGCCTCGACGTCGCCGTCCTGCACCGGGTCGACGGTGCGGCGGCCCGCCCTGACGGGCAGCTCGAACAGGAACGGGGGCTGGGCGGTCGCGTCTGCCGACGCCGGGGCGCCCGGTTCCGGCACGGGTGGGACGTCGGTCATCTGTTCCTCGTCTCTCGGCTCCCGGCTCCCGGCAGCTCGTCGTCGCTCGGCGCCCCGGTCGACCCTCCGCTGTCGAGAGCTGCGTCCGGGGCCGCCCGAGCCGGTCCGTGCAGGCCCAGCACGAAGCCGTGCACGTGGAGACCAGCCGCGGTCGGGCCTCGTGGTCGTGCTGAGGAGCGGGGCGGCCAGGATCCACCACGCCCGGACGTGCCTGGTCGTCCGGCGAGCCTCTCGATCGGGTGCGTCGTCGGACCGCGGGACGCCGGTGTCCCACCTCTGCACGGCACCCCCGACCGACCGGCCCTAGCCTCCACGTCATGCGTGCTGTGCAGATCACCCGCTTCGGCGGCCCCGAGGTCATGGACGTCGTCGACCTGCCCGACCCAACTCCGGGGGACGGCGAGCAGCTCTTCGACATCAGCTCCTCAGGAGTCAACTTCGCCGACACCCATCACCGGGAGTCGTGAGGGGTATGTCAGCCACAGTCACTCCTGGCAGGCGACACCCTCAGTTTGGCTGTCACTTCCAGCCGAGATAGGGAAATTAGTCGCGCTGCGAGTAGTCCGTCGCGCGTCGAGCAGCTGCATTAGCTGCCGCACCTCTTGGCCGTCGAGAAAGCCCGCCACCTCAGCTTGGCCGGTCGCCGAGATCCTTACGTCGACCCGGTTGACATGCCGGTACGGGTCAAACTGAGCGTACCTGTCCGTCAGGTGGAGAAACCGCTGGTTGGACGACCCCACCAAACCCCGTTTCTCCTCCGGTTGATGCGCGCGGTATGGCCCGTCCACCAGGAGATCGGTGGCTTCGATGAGCCGGTGGCTCCCCGCGCCCCGGGCCTTGAGCTCTTTCAGCTCGTATCCGCTGAAGGTGATGACACCGAGGCCAGCGCGCTGGCCAGCTTCGGCGAGCTCCGCGCACCCCTCCGCCTGATCGAACGGTTCTCCACCGAGAATTGTCAGACCCTCGCAGCCGCGCGTGACGGCAAGGTTTACAAGCTCCACCGGATCGTGCACCTCGCCGCCCCGCGACGTGAACAGATGCGGATTGATGCATCCGCTACACCGAATGCTGCAACCTTGGACCCAGACAGCACAGCGGAGTCCCGGCCCCTCGGCCGTCGTGCCGAACAGAACTCGGGCAAGCCTCAGCCCGGTCATCAGAAGTCGAGCCGCCTGCCGCCGCCATTAGGTGGGGTGGTCTGCGTCGGCGCGGTGGAGACCGAAGAGACCTGGAGGCGGCCGCGGACGGTCGCGTACACGTGCGGAGGCACGCCGGCCTCCGTCATCACCTGGTCCGTTCCGGAGAACCCGCCGAGCCGCGCCCGCGCCGCAATGATTCGATCGGCCCACAACTGGTCGAGGTCCAATGCGACGAGGTCGGACGGAGATGCGGTGTTGAGGTCCACCGGCTCGGTTTGGTGCTGTCCAGACGTGGTGGCTCGCGTGGGGGCGAGCGCTTCACCCCGGTACAGCGCCGACAGCTTCTCGGCTGGGTCCTGGGCGAGCCCACGCGTCGGGCCGGCCGACTGATTTGCCACCCCAGCACCACTGGAATACCACGCTGTCAGCCCCTTGGGGTTGGCTGCTCGCCAGCGGAGCCAGCTGCGGTTGAGGTAGAAGCAATGCACCATCCCCACCAGCCAGAGGATCAACATGGCTGAATACAGAACGTTGCTGCCGACACTGTCGGAGGGGTTCTCCTTCGTGCCGGTCTCGACGAAGCTGCTAGCGACGAAGAAGCAGATAGTCCACGCCCCGTACACCGCAGCGAAGATGAACCACCTGCGTTGTCTGGTCTTGGCCCCCTTCATCAGGAGTCCAATCGATGTCAGCGTGCCGGCGCTGAGGGCTGGCCACAAGAGCCAAGCACTGTTGCGAACTCGCCAGCTGCGAGAACACAGCCGCTCTTCGGGGGTGGTCATCTGGTCTCCGTCTCGATGACATGCGTGGTCGCTTCAGCGTCCTGTTGCACGACGGCGCGATAGTCGGCCGTCAGCCTGCTGCCAACGGTCCGGGCTGGGGCGCAGAGCCCTTCCAACAGCTCCATCTGGTCCATGCACTTCGGGCCGTCGACGTTTTCCGTAGCGGCCGTGATGGTGCCGTCCGCGGCCACCGTGACCACGAGTCGGACCGCCATCACGAGGCCTCGAACACGAGCTGTACGGTGCCGTCCTCGGCCTTCTCCGTCAGCAACGTGAGGCCCAACTCCCCGGCTCGCTGGCGCAGTTGTGCGACGGCGCGCTCCTGCACGATCAACCCAGCAACCTTCTCTAGATCGGTGAGCATGGCGAGGGTTTCCTCGTCAGCCGCCCCGTCCACCCGGCCGAGAAATACCTCGCCGATGCGCTGAAAGGTGAGAGTCCCGTACGCGGACGTCGCGCAGAGCCGGTCGTCGTTCCCTTGGACCCCGCTGACCCCCATCCGCGCCAGCGCAGCCAGCAGCAGTTCCGTGTCCGTGATTCGGGTCGTCCGGCACTTCTCGCACAGTGCCGTACTGGAGCCTTCCTTCCACGCGGTGTACGCGGCCATCCCCAGCGGAATCAGAAGCAGTTCGAGACTCATCACCCCTCCTAGAAGTCGATGGTTCGACCGCCGCGCCAGGACGCGACGTCGGGGTCAGAATCTCCGGCCGCAGACGGGGTCGCCGCGTAGTCGTCCCGGTCGTCCGTGGCCGTTGCCGCGACCGCTCGCGTGTCCGCCCAGCGCCGGATCTGGGTGATCTGCTCCGCCTGGGTGATCGACAGCGGCACGGTGTTGTCGACCGCCCGACGAAGGTCTTCGGCCAGCAGGGCCCGCTGCTCTGCGAAGGCATCAAAGCAGGCACTGATCACCGCCTGCTCGATCTCCGCACCGGAGAAACCCTCGCTGATCCCCACCAGGTCGTCGAGGAGCGAGTCGTCGACCCTGACAGCCCCGGCAGACCTGCTCCCGGGCTTCAGCCGCCGAGAGAGGTGCAACTCCCAGATGGGACGCCGTTCCGCCGCCGTGGGCAGGTCAACAAAGAAGATTTCGTCGAAACGCCTTTTTCGGAGGAACTCGGGAGGTAGAGCATCGATCTTGTTAGCCGTGGCGATGACGAACACCGCGCTGGACTTCTCCTGCATCCAGGTGAGGAACGTCCCGAAGACCCGACTACTGGTGCCGGAATCCCCGCCGCCCGACGAACCGAATCCCTTCTCAATCTCGTCGATCCAGAGGATGGACGGCGAGACGGCCTCGGCGAGCTTCAGCGCCCCCCGCATGTTCTGTTCGCTGGACCCGACCAGCCCAGAGAACACCTTGCCAATGTCCATTCGAAGGAGCGGCAGCCCCCAGAGCGTGGAAACGCATTTGGCGGTAAGGCTCTTGCCGCAGCCGGGGATGCCGGTGATGAGAATGCCTTTGGGTGGCGGCACCGACCAGTCCACGGCGTCTGCCAGCCACGCGTTGTTGCGCTTTCCGAGCCAGCGCTTGAGATTCTCCAGTCCTCCGACGTCATCAATACTGCTGGTGGAGGGTATGTACTCGAGCAAGCCTGACTTACGGATTGTCTGCCGCTTTTCGTCCTGCACTAGCGAAATGTCCGAGGCGTCCAGAACGCCGTCGGCGGCGATCGCGCGCGCGAAAGCATTCTCGGCCTCCCACCGGGTGAGCCCCAATGCCGCCTGGACGAGCCGCTGCCGCTCCTCTTGGCTGAGGTTGACGGAGATGTACTGCGCATTGGCAGCCACAATCTCGTCCAGCACGGCAGCGATTTCGGTGGCGTCGGGCAGTGGGAGGTCCACCACAGTGACGACCTTCTCAAGGTCGATCGGCAGGGTGAGCGCCGGGGCGACCAGAACCAGCGTGTGGGGAACCGCCCCGGACTTGAAGGCCAGCGCGGCGTCGAGCAGCGCCCGCACCACGGCTGGTTCGGCGGGGCGACCGCCAGCGCCCAGCGAGTGGTGGAGGTCGAAGAAGACGAAGACCGTGGGTTCCTCGACCTTCGCGATGGCGGCCAGCGCCTCTACTGGCTCCTGTTTGCGCCCCTGCGTGCCCGGCGAATGCAGGCCCTTAGACAGCGTGTAGACGGCCAGGGAACGGCGCCTCTTGAGAGCGGCTTCGTCCGACACGATCGCCTGCACTGCCGTGAGTACCCGCTCCTCCTCGTGAGTCTCCACGAGGAGGAGTGGATGCCGTGCTCTGACCAGTTCGACGAGTGCATCGACGAAGCGGGAACCGCCACTCATTATTGTCTCACTTCTTGATCTCGGACGATCATGCGTGGCAGTCCGCTTGACTGCTCCACACAGTCAAAGTCGGGCAAGCAACTCCGCCTTCTTGGCGTCGAACTCCGCGACGGTGACGACGCCGGCGTCCCGCAACTCACCGAGCTTGCGTAGCTGCTCGAACACATCTGCGCCGCCGGAGGGAGCAGACGAAAGGGAGACGGGCGGCGCAGTGTAGATAGGAGGGGCAGGCCGCGAGATGGTCGCCCGGACGGCGTCCACCATGTTCTTGCCGATCTCCTTGTGCACGTTCTTGATCTCCGCCTTGTTGCCGCTGGCGAAGATGGTGACCGTGCCCATTAGCATCCCGGAGGACCACTGGACAGAACTGATACGGGTGAAAGGGAAGTCCTCAGAGGTCGCACCGGTCCAACCGTCGACCAGGAAAAGAAGGCGACGGTCCGTGCGGACGAGGATCCCATTCCCCTTGCCGTACATCCCGGTGCTCAACTGCTCGACGCGCTCGTCTTCCCACAGGTGTTCGATCAGCTTGCGAATCTCCCGCTTGCTTCCCAGGGTGCTGGGGAGAAGTGCAGCAGCGGCTGCGATATCCGGTCGCAGGTCCTCGGTCATGGGGCTCCTCGCTCGACTGTGCTTGTGCGGCAGTTGACCACATCGGGACGCAACTGGCCCGTAACCTGAGGACTGGTGGCAGCTACGTTGCCGGTGTGGCTGTTGAGGGGGCACCGCGCAGGCAACGGCTCGGCCGCCCGTTGTTGGCGCGAGCCAACGGGCAAGCGCCGGCGTGAGCCTGTCCACGACGGGCGCGCCCCATCACCGCGGAAGTCAGGGCAAATCAGCTGCGTCAAGCGGCCCGTCACCGTCGGCTCCATGGCTCACCGGTGCTGGCCGCGCGCACCCGCACCGACGCCACCATCTGGGGAGCCAGCGGGACCTGGCCGCTCAGCGTCCGGATGCGCTTCGTCCTCGACGGCAGCGCCTGGCTGGCCGCGAGCGCCGCGGCATCCACCTGGCGGTAGACCACCGACGTGAACGTTGAGTGGTCGACCGGCTCCGGCGCCGCCATCCCGGCGGCTCGTCGGCCGGGGCGGGCCGACTCTCCCGCCCAGCCGACCCCGACGAGCCCCTAGCCTGCCTGTCATGCGTGCTGTGCAGATCACCCGCTTCGGCGGCCCCGAGGTCATGGACGTCGTCGACCTGCCCGACCCAACTCCGGGGGACGGCGAGCAGCTCTTCGACATCAGCTCCTCAGGAGTCAACTTCGCTGACACCCACCAGACCGAGGACAGCTACCTCGCCCCGCAGACGCTCCCGCTCATCCCGGGTGCGGAGTTCGTCGGCACCGCCGCCGAGGGTGGCCCGCGGGTGGTCGGGCTGCTCGCCGGCGGCGGCTACGCGCAGAAGGTCGCGACCGACCCGCGGCTGACCTGGCCGGTGCCCGAGGCGGTCACCGACGAGCAGGCCCTGGCCGTCGTCCTGCAGGGCACCACCGCCTGGCACCTGCTGCGCACCTCCGCCCACCTGGCCGAGGGCGAGTCCGTGGTGGTCATCGCCGGCGCCGGCGGGGTCGGCTCGCTCGCCGTCCAGCTGGCCAAGCGCTGGGGCGCCGGCCGGGTCATCGCCACCGCGTCCAGCCCGGAGAAGCGCGAGCTCGCCGAGTCCCTCGGCGCCGACGCCACCGTCGACCCGGCGCTGGCCGACGACGACCCGAAGACCTTCACGGCCGCGCTGCGCGAGGCCAACGGCGGCAAGCGGGTCGACGTCGTCCTGGAGATGACCGGCGGGCACGTGCTCGACGGGTCGCTGTCCGCGCTGGCGCCCTTCGGCCGGCTCGTCGCCTACGGCATGGCCGGGCGCGAGGCGCCCAAGCCGGTCAACGTCCCCTCGCTGATGGGCACCAGCCGCGCGGTGATCGGGTTCTGGCTGGCGCACTGCTTCAGCCGCCCGGAGATGCTCGACCAGGCGATGGGCGAGCTGCTGCCGCTGGTCGCCGACGGCGCCCTGAAGCCGGTGTCCGGTGGCCGCTACCCGCTGACCGCCGTCCGCGAGGCGCACCAGGACCTCCGGGCCCGCCGCACCAGCGGCAAGCTCACCCTCGACCCCTCCCGCTGAACCGAGCAGGCATAGGAGGCTCTGCACCCGGTCTGCGGCCTCGAACCGGGTGCAAAGGCTCCTATGCCTGAGGGGGACTGCTCAGAGCAGGCGGTTGGTCCAGAGCAGGGAGGCGACGATGCCGAGGAAGGCGAACAGCAGCCCGCCGCGGACGAACCACGGGCTGATGTCGTGCGGCTCGCTGGTGTACCCGATCTGGCTGCCCAGGTCCTCGTACACCTCCTCCAGCTCCTGCGCGGTCGCCGCCTCGCTGTAGCTGCCGCCGGTGTCGTCGGCGATCTGCTCCAGCGTGGAGCGGTCGACCGGCACCGGCACCGTCTCGCCGTTGAGGTCGAGGGTGCCGTAGTCGGTGCCGAACGCGATGGTCGACACCGGCACCTGCGCGGCGTTGGCGGCGTCCACGGCCTGGGTCGCCTCCCGGCCGACGGTGCTGTACCCGTCGGACAGCAGCACGATCCGCGCCGGCGGCAGGTCTTCCGCGGCCGAGTCCAGCGTCGCCTGGAAGTTCGTGATCGCCGTCAGCGAGGTGAAGACGGCGTCCCCGATGGCGGTCGCCTCGGCCAGCTGCAGGTTGTCGATGGCGGTGCGCACCTCGTCCCGGTCCGTGGTCGGGGTGACCAGCGTGCTGGCCGTCCCGGCGAAGGACACCAGCCCCAGGTTGATCCGCGCGGGCAGCACCTTGACGAACTCCTTGGCCGCGACCTGCATCGCCGAGAAGCGGTCCGGCTCGATGTCGGTGGCCTGCATGGACAGCGAGACGTCGACGGCCATGATCACGGTCGCCCGCTCCCTCGGCACCCGGATCTCGGTGCTCGGAGCGGCCAGCGACACCACCAGCACGCCGAGCCCGAGGCAGACCAGGCCGAACGCCACGTGCCGCCGCCACCCGGCGCGCTTGGGCACCAGCGAGCCGAGCAGCGCGACGTTGGTGAACCGCGCCGCGTACCGGGCCCGGCGCAGCTGCAGCAGGACGTAGAAGCCGGCCAGCGCGACGACGGCGATCAAGGCCAGCAGCCACCAGGGCGACTGGAAGGTCATCGGGAAGCTCCCCCGCTGCCGGCACGCCGGCGGTCGGCGACGAAACGGACGACGTCGGCCAGCCAGTCGCGGTCGGTCTGCAGCCGCAGGTGACCCGCGCCGGCCCGGCGCAGCCCGGCGGCGATCTCCCGGCGCTGCGCGGCCGCGCCCTCGGCGAACCGGCGGCGGACCTCGGCGTTGCCGGTGGGCACCTCCAGCGTCTGGCCGGACTCCGGGTCGACCACGGTGAGCAGCCCGACGTCGGCCAGTTCCAGCTCCCGCGGGTCGACCACCTCGATCGCCAGCAGGTCCTGCCGGGCGGACAGGCCGCGCAGCGGGCGCTCCCAGTCCGCGTCGCCGAGGAAGTCCGAGATCACCACGACCAGCCCGCGGCGCCGCGGCGGCCGGCGCAGCGACTCCAGCGCCGCGGCCAGGTCACCCCGGCGGCCGCCCGCGGCCCGCGGCGTGGCGACGACGGAGCGCAGCAGCCGGTCGGCGGCCAGCCGACCCGCCGTCGCCGGGTAGCGGTCCACCCGCTCGCCGGTGGTGACGACGGCGCCCAGCCGGTTGCCGCCCCGCACGGTGAGGTGGCTGACGGCGGCCAGCCCGGCGATCGCCAGGTCGCGCTTCTCGCAGTTCGCGGTGCCGAAGTCCAGGCTCGCCGACAGGTCCAGCACCGCCCAGGCCTCCAGCTCGCGGTCGGCGATGGTCTCCCGCACGTGCGGCACCTGGGTGCGGGCGGTCACCGGCCAGTCCATCCGCCGGACGTCGTCACCCGGGTGGTAGGTGCGGGCGTCGCCGGCCTCGCTGCCGGAGCCCGGCACCAGGCCCAGGTGGTCGCCCTGCAGCAGCCCGTCCAGCCGGCGTCGCACGGTCAGCTCCAGCCGGCGCAGCAGCACCTCCGCCGAGCTGCCGGCGCCGAAGTGCGGGGGCGCGCCGTCGTCCGCCGGGCGGTCAGGGGTCCACCCGTCCGGCTGCTCCTCGGGTCCGGTCACACCGGGTGCGGCCCGGAGCCGCCGTCCGGGCGCTCCGGCTGCGACGCCGCGGTCGACCCGGTGCCGGGCTGCCCGGCGGGCGGGCCGTAGGGGTTCGGCTGGCCCTGCGGCTGGCCGAACGGCGGCCGGCCCTGCTGGCCGAACGGCTGCTGACCGAACGGCGGCTGGCCGGGCTGCGGACCATAGGACCCGGGCTGACCCTGCGGCTGACCCGTGGGCGCGCCGAAGGGACCGCCGCCGAACCCGGGCACCACCGGGCCGCCGGGGCTGCCAGGGCCGAAGCCGCCGGACCGCTGGCGCGGGGTGACCTGCGGCAGCGGGACGCTCTCCACGACCCGGCGCACGATGTGGTCGGCCGGCACGCCGTCGGCCAGGGCGTCGTAGCTGAGCACCAGGCGGTGCCGCAGCACGTCGGCGGTGACGTCCAGGACGTCCTGCGGCAGCACGTAGTCGCGGCCGCGGATGAGGGCCAGCGCCCGGCCGGCGGCGATCAGGCCGAGCGAGGCACGCGGGCTCGCGCCGTAGGCGACCCAGCCGGCGACGTCGGCCATGCCGTGCTCGCGCGGGGCGCGGGTGGCCACCACCAGCCGGACGACGTAGTCGACCAGGGCGTGGTGGACGAACACCTCCGAGGCGGTGCGCTGCAGCCGCCGGACGTCGTCCGGGCCGAGCACGGTCTGCGCCTCCGGCGGCGTGGAGCCCATCCGGTAGATGATCTCCCGCTCCTCCTCCGGCGACGGGTAGTCGACCAGGATCTTGAGCAGGAAGCGGTCTCGCTGCGCCTCGGGGAGCGGGTAGACGCCCTCGTTCTCGATCGGGTTCTGGGTTGCCAGCACCAGGAACGGGTCGGGCAGCTTGTGGGTGACCCCGCCGATGGAGACCTGCCGCTCGGCCATGACCTCCAGCAGCGCGGACTGCACCTTCGCCGGCGCCCGGTTGATCTCGTCGGCGAGCACGAAGTTGGCGAACACCGGCCCGAGCTCGGTGTCGAAGGCGTCCTGGCCGGCCTTGTAGATCCGGGTGCCGATGATGTCGGCGGGCACCAGGTCCGGGGTGAACTGCAGCCGGGCGAACTCGCCGCCCACGACCTTCGCCAGCGTCCCGACCGCGAGGGTCTTCGCGACGCCGGGCACGCCCTCCAGGAGCACGTGCCCGCGAGCGAGCAGGCCGACCAGCATCCGCTCCACGAGCCGGTCCTGACCGACGATGACCCGCTTGATCTCGAACAACGCACGCTCCAGGCGGGCGGCGTCGACCGACGGCGGGGTGGGCTGGTCGGGCACGGGCGGGCTGCTGGCAGCGGTCACACCGGCCAGTGTCCTACACCCGGCTGTGCCCGCCGCGGACGCGCGACGGGGCAGAAATGTCGGCCGCCGTCCCCCGCGGTGCGTGGGAACCTGCCCACGGCATCACGGGGCTGCTAGCCTCATCCCGCGTCGGGCAGCTCCCCCCGTGGCTGCCCGACGCCTACTTCTCCCCCGGTGACGTGCCCCGGGTCCTGCCTCAGCCGGTCGGCCGCAGGGCGCCGAAGTAGTCGCTGCCGTACCACATGTTGCTGATCTTGACGACGTCGCCGCTCTGCGGGGCCTGGACCACCTTGCCGCCACCGATGTAGAGCGCCACGTGGTAGATCGAGGTGTACGAGCTGCCGCTCGCCCAGAACACCAGGTCACCGGCCTGCAGGTCGGCCTTGGCGACCGTGTTGCCGCGGAACCGGTACCACTGGTCGCGGCTGGTGCCGCCGATCTGGATGCCGGCCCGCGCGTAGGCGTACTGGGTCAGGCCGGAGCAGTCGAAGCCCCAGATCCCGGTGTCCGGCGGGATGCCGTAGCTGGGCCCGCTGCTGCCGCCGCCACCCCACGAGTAGGGCAGCCCCAGCTGGGTCTTGGCCGCCGCGATCGCGGTCTGCACCGCCGAGCCCGAGGGTGCACCGGCCGTGGTGTCCTGCACCGGCGCGGGCTTCGCCGAGCTGCCGGAGCCGGCGCTCGCCGAGGAGCCCGACGAGGACGACGAGGACGACGAACCGGACGAGGACGACGAACCGGTCGAGGCACCCGCCGACGAGCTGGACGGGCGGGACGCCGGCGCCGAGGAACTCGCCGAGGCGCTCGGGCGGCTCGCGGCGGCCGCTGCGGCGGCGGCAGCGGCGGCCTGCTGCTGGGCGTAGGTCTCGGCTGCGCTGCGCTGGCCCTCGAGGCTGTCCAGGGTCTGCTGGGCGGTGGCCAACTGGTCCTCGACGGCGTCCTGCTGGTCGGCAAGCGCCGCCTCCTGGCTGCGCGCGGCGACCTCCTGGTCCTGCGCGGTGGCCAGCAGGGTGGCGGCCTCGGCCTTGAGCGTGTCGGCCTGGCCGACGCTCTGCTTCGCGGCCTCGTCGGCGGCGGTGGCCTGCTGCTCCAGCACGGTGAGCTGCTGGAGGACGTCGACCCGCTGCTCACCGACGGCGTCGAGCAGCGCGGCCCGCTCGAGCAGCTCCGCCGGCCCGCCCGAGGCCATCAGCGCGACGGCGTCGGAGGACGTGCTGCCCTGCTTGTAGCTGTCCCGGGCGAAGCTCGCCACCTCGTCGCGGCCGCCCTGTAGGTCGATGTCGGCCTGCGCGGCGGCGGCTGCGGCGGCGTCCGCCGCGGCCCGCGCCTCGTCGTAGGCGGCCAGCTTCTCCTCGTAGTCATCCAGCGCGATGTTCGCCGCGGCGGAGGCGTCCGCGGCGGCGTCCTGCGCGGCGGCGAGGGCGGCGGTGATCTGCCCGACCTCGGCGGCAGCGGCCTGCCGCGCCTGCTCGGCGGCGCTCAGGTCCGCGTCGCTGGGGTTGACCGGCGCCGCCGTGGCGGTGCCGGGCGCCATGCCCAGCCCGATGGCGACGGCCGCGCCGACGCCGACCAGACGGGTCGTCCAGCGCACCCCCGGCCCTCGACCGGTGGTGCTCGTGGTGGTGCCAGCCTGCGTGTCCACTGTTCCCCGACTCCTCCGCTGCCGGCGCCCAGGTGCTCAGCGACGCCGGTCTCGACCAGTCCCGGCACACCCGTGGGGGTGTGCTCTCTCGCCGGGGACATCGACCGCTTCGGGGGGACGGCACAGTGCCGTCAGGCGGACCTCCCCCCTCCGGGGGAGGCCGACATGTCGGGGGTCCTTACTCAGTTCACCTGGCGGCCCTGGTCGGTCCAGAAGGCCTGGCGGAGCTTGAACTTCTGGATCTTGCCGGTGGCGGTCCGCGGGATGGCCTCGCGGAACTCGACCCGCTTGGGCGCCTTGTAGCCGGCGATGCGCTCCCGGGTGTGGGCGATCAGCTCGGCCTCGGTCACCGACTGCCCCTCGGAGAGGACGACGAGCGCGGTGACCATCTCGCCCCACTTCTCGTCCGGGACGCCGATCACGGCGACCTCGGCGACGGCGGGGTGGCTGAAGACGGCGTCCTCCACCTCGATCGAGGAGACGTTCTCCCCGCCGGTGATGATCACGTCCTTCTTGCGGTCGGAGATGGTGAGGTAGCCGCCCTCGTCGATCGTCCCGCCGTCGCCGGTGTGGAACCAGCCGCCGTCGAGCGCCTCGGCCGAGGCACCCGGGTTCTCCCAGTAGCCGGCCAGCACGGTGTTGCCCTGGGCGAGCACCTCGCCGCTCTCGCTGACCGTCATCCGGGTGCCCAGCGCCGGCACCCCGGCCCGGGAGAGCGCCTTCGCGCGGTCCTCCGGGCTGAGCTGGTCGTACTCGGCCCGGGGCCGGTTGATGGTCAGCAGCGGCGCGGTCTCGGTGAGCCCGTAGATCTGGTTGAACTCCCAGCCGAGCTCCTCCTCGACCCGGGCGATGGTGCGCGAGGGCGGCGGCGCACCGGCGACGACGATCCGCACCTGGTCGCGTCCGGGCACCGGCCCGTCCCAGTCCGCGGCGGCGTCGAGCACCGCGTTCCACACCGCCGGGGCACCGGCCATCAGCGTCACGCCGTGCTGCTCGACCCGGCGGAGGATCTCCGCACCGTCGATCTTGCGGATCGGCACCTGCCGGACGCCGAGCCCCGCGCTGGTGTAGGGCAGACCCCAGCCGTTGCAGTGGAACATCGGCAGGGTGTGCAGGTAGACGTCGCGGTCGCTGACCTGCATGTGCATGCCGAACGTGGTGGCGTTGACCCAGATGTTGCGGTGGGTCATCTGCACGCCCTTGGGCCGCGCTGTCGTCCCGCTGGTGTAGTTGATCGTCGCGGTGGCGTCCTCGTCCGGCTCGGTCCACGGTCGCGGTTCGGCGTCGAACCGGAGCAGCCCGGACTCGTACTCCTCGCCGAGCAGGAAGCGGTGCTTGACCTCGATGCCGGCCAGCTGCTGCTCGACCTCGGGGTCGGCCAGCAGCACGCTGGCCCCGCTGTGCTCGGCGATGTAGGCGAACTCCGCCGGCGACAGCCGGAAGTTGATCGGAACCAGCACCCGGCCGAACGAGGGGACGGCGTAGAGCAGCTCGAGCAGCCGGGCGGAGTTGTGGCTGACCACGGCCACCCGCTCCCCCTCCCCCACGCCGAGCGCGTCCAGCCCAGCGGCGATCGCCCGGCCGCGGCGGGCCACCTCGCGGTAGGTCAGCTCGCCCAGCGGAGCGGCCGGCTGGGTGGGTTCGTCGACGATGCCGATCCGGTCGCCGTAGACGAGCTCCGCCCGGTCGAGGAAGTCACGGGTGGTCAAGGGCACGCGCATGCCGGCTCCTCGGTGCTCGGAACGTGGTCGCGATCACGTTATCCGCCTGCCAGCAGCACCGGGAGGGCCTCCCCGATCGGCTCGCGGACGACGAGGTCGGCGAGCCCGTCGTAGGGGGTCGGCTCGGCGTTGACGACCACCACCCGGGCACCGGCGGCGGCCGCGACGTCGACCAGGCCGGCGGCGGGGTGGACGCCCAGCGAGGTGCCCACGGCCAGGAACACGTCGCAGTCGGCGGCTGCGTCCGCGGCGGCGTCGATCACCTCGGCGTCCAGCGCCTCGCCGAAGTAGACGGTCGCCGTCTTCAGCACGCCGCCGCACACCGGGCAGTCAGGATCCGGCTCGCCGGCGTCCACCCGGGCCAGCACGTCCCCGATCGGCAGCCGGTGCCCGCACCGGGTGCACACCACCTGGTGGACGGTGCCGTGCAGCTCCAGCACCCCGGTCGAGCCGGCCGCCTGGTGCAGCCCGTCGATGTTCTGGGTGAGCAGCGCCCGCACCCGACCCTGGCGCTGCAGGTCGACCAGCGCCGCGTGCCCGGCGTTCGGTCGCACGTCGGCGGTGGCCAGCTCGCGGCGCAGCAGCCAGGAGCGACGGCGGATCTCCGGGTCGCGGAGGTAGAACGACAGGGTGACCAGCTTCTCGGCCTCGGGGTCCCGGGTCCACACGCCCTGCGGCCCGCGGTAGTCCGGGATGCCGCTGTCGGTGGAAAACCCGGCGCCGGTGAGCACGCAGATCCGCCGCGCGTCATGCAGCCAGCCGGGGGGCTCCACGGCCCCAGGCTAGGAGGCGGGGACCGCTGCCCGCGACCGGCGCGGCAGCCGCAACCGGGGCACCAGCGCCCACACCGCCCCGGCGTAGAGGGCACCGAGCAGCGTGTCGACGACGTAGTGCTCGCCGGACCAGACCAGCACCACCGGCATGAGCACGGCGTAGGTCACCAGCGCGACCCGCTGCCAGACGTGCCGGGCCAGCGGCAGCAGCACCAGGCAGGTGAGGACGGCGAAGGCGGTGTGCAGCGAGGGCACCGCGGCCACCGCGTTCACCTGTGCCTGGCTGGAGTGCAGCACCGCCCCGGCCTTCGGCAGCCCGAGCACCGCCCAGCCCGACCCGCTGATCCGGTCGACGTGCTCGATGACGCCGTCCTTCGCCGCGAGCCACGGCGGTGCGGCCGGGTAGAGGACGTAGGTGACCAGCCCGGCCGCCGACAGCGCCAGCACCAGCCGGACGTAGCCGGTCCAGCGGGCCCGGTCGCGCAGCCACAGCACCGCCAGCACGACCGGGGTCACCACGAAGTGGCTGGCGTAGACCAGCGAGGCCAGGGCCGCCCACCACGCGGCGCCCCAGTGCTGCTGCAGCCACAGGGTGGGCAGCACGCCGTCGCCCAGCCAGCGGTCGGCGGCGGCCGGCTCGGTGACGTGCACCGGCATCCCGAGGCCGTCGGCCAGGCCGCGGCTGAGGTCGTAGAGCAGCAGCAGCGCCATCAGCGGCACCCAGTCGACCAGCAGCCGCACGAGCGCCGCCCAGCCGCGGCCGACGGACTGCACCGCCAGCACGGCGAGCACCCAGCTCAGCAGCACCACCCGGTCGGTGGGCAGCCCGGAGGAGAGGCAGGTGACGACGAACGCCACGACCAGCCCCGCGGTGAGCAGCCGGCGCACCCCGCGGTGCCGGTCGGCCGCGCGGGCGGGCGCGGCCACGACCGGGGGCGTCGCCGGGCCGGCCGCGGTCGTCATGGGCCGGACGCTAGGCGACCGCGCTGCCGGATGGGGACCGTCCCCGCACGGCACGCCGCCTCCTCGCGGCGTCCGGGGCTGCGGTGACGGGTGGTGCCCGGCACCCGCTCCGACCCCCTGCCACCGGTGACCTCGGTCACCCGGGAGGGAGGGAAGGGCAGCCTTGGTCCGCAGACCGGGCGCGGGGCTGGGATGATCGGGGGTGCACATCGAGGCGCAGGACGCGCGCAGGACCAGCGAGGGTGAGGCGCAAGCAGTGGCAGCCAGCAAGGACAGCTTCGGAGCCCGCACGACGCTCGACGTCGACGGGACCGAGTACGACATCTTCCGGCTCGACGCGGTGGAGGGCAGCGAGAAGCTGCCCTTCAGCCTGAAGGTCCTGCTGGAGAACCTCCTCCGCACCGAGGACGGCGCCAACATCACCGCGGACCACATCCGCGCGCTGGCGAACTGGGACCCGTCCGCGGAGCCGGACCAGGAGATCCAGTTCACCCCGGCCCGCGTGGTGATGCAGGACTTCACCGGCGTCCCGTGCATCGTCGACCTCGCCACCATGCGCGAGGCGATGGCCGACCTCGGCGGCGACCCGCAGAAGATCAACCCGCTCGCCCCGGCCGAGCTGGTCATCGACCACTCCGTCATCGCCGACGTCTTCGGCACCCCGGAGTCCTTCGAGCGCAACGTCGAGATCGAGTACGAGCGCAACGGCGAGCGCTACCAGTTCCTCCGCTGGGGCCAGGGCGCCTTCGACGACTTCAAGGTCGTCCCCCCGGGCACCGGCATCGTCCACCAGGTCAACATCGAGCACCTGGCCCGCGTGGTGTTCCCGCGCGCCGAGGGTGACCGCACGCTGGCCTACCCCGACACCTGCGTGGGCACCGACAGCCACACCACCATGGTCAACGGCCTGGGCGTGCTGGGCTGGGGCGTCGGCGGCATCGAGGCCGAGGCCGCCATGCTCGGCCAGCCGGTGTCGATGCTCATCCCCCGGGTCGTCGGCTTCAAGCTCACCGGCCAGCTGCCCGACGGCGCCACCGCCACCGACCTGGTGCTCACCATCACCGAGATGCTGCGCCAGCACGGCGTGGTCGGGAAGTTCGTCGAGTTCTACGGCGCCGGCGTCTCCGCCGTCCCGCTGGCCAACCGGGCCACGATCGGCAACATGAGCCCGGAGTTCGGCTCCACCGCGGCGATGTTCCCCATCGACGAGGAGACCATCACCTACCTGCAGCTCACCGGCCGCAGCGCGGAGCAGGTCGCCCTGGTCGAGACCTACGCCAAGGAGCAGGGCCTCTGGCACGACGCCTCCCGCGAGCCGGCGTTCTCCGAGTACCTCGAGCTCGACCTCGGCACCGTCGTCCCGTCGATCGCCGGCCCGAAGCGCCCGCAGGACCGGGTCGCCATCACCGAGGCCAAGGAGGCCTTCCGCGAGGCACTGCCGACCTACGCCCCGATCGACGAGATGCAGAAGGACGACGACGACGCACCGCGCGACGCCGGCTCGAGCGTCGACGAGTCGGTCGAGGAGACCTTCCCGGCCTCCGACCCGGCCAGCCCCTTCGCGCACGGCAACGGTGACGCCGGCAAGCCGCACACCGCGGTGAACGGCTCGGACTCCGGCCGCGCCTCCAAGCCCACCCGCGTGGTGATGGAGGACGGCACCGAGACCTCCGTCGACCACGGCCACGTCGTGATCGCCGCGATCACCTCCTGCACCAACACCTCCAACCCGCAGGTGATGATCGGTGCCGCGCTGCTGGCCAAGAACGCCGTCGAGCGCGGGCTGACCACCAAGCCGTGGGTGAAGACGACGCTGGCCCCCGGGTCCAAGGTCGTCATGGACTACTACGAGAAGGCCCAGCTCACCCCGTACCTGGAGAAGCTCGGCTTCTACCTGGTCGGCTACGGCTGCACCACCTGCATCGGCAACTCCGGGCCGCTGCCCGAGCCGGTCAGCAAGGCGGTCAACGAGGCCGACCTCGCCGTCGTCTCGGTGCTCTCGGGCAACCGGAACTTCGAGGGCCGGATCAACCCCGACGTCAAGATGAACTACCTGGCCTCGCCGCCGCTGGTCATCGCCTACGCGCTGGCCGGGTCGATGGACGTCGACCTGAACAACGACCCGCTGGGTCAGGACACCGACGGCAACGACGTCTTCCTGCGCGACATCTGGCCCTCCCCGCAGGAGGTCCAGCGGACCATCGACCAGGCGGTCTCGGCCGAGCAGTTCGGCCGCAGCTACGAGGACGTCTTCGCCGGCACCGAGCAGTGGCAGAACCTGCCCACCCCGACCGGCGACACCTTCGAGTGGGACGCGCAGAGCACCTACGTGCGCAAGCCCCCGTACTTCGAGGGCATGCCGGCCGAGCCGACGCCGGTGCAGGACATCACCGGGGCCCGCACCCTCGCCGTCCTGGGCGACTCGGTCACCACCGACCACATCTCCCCGGCCGGCTCGATCAAGGCCGACTCCCCCGCCGGCCGGTACCTGCAGGAGCACGGCATCGAGCGCCGCGACTTCAACTCCTACGGCTCGCGCCGCGGGAACCACGAGGTCATGATCCGCGGCACCTTCGCCAACATCCGGCTGCGCAACCAGCTGGTGCCCGGCACCGAGGGTGGCGTCACCAAGAACCACCTGACCGGTGAGACGACGTCGATCTACGACGCCTCGCGCGCCTACATCGACGCCGGCATCCCGCTGGTCGTGCTCGCCGGCAAGGAGTACGGCTCCGGGTCCTCCCGCGACTGGGCGGCCAAGGGGACGGCGCTGCTCGGGGTCAAGGCGGTCATCGCCGAGAGCTACGAGCGCATCCACCGGTCGAACCTGATCGGCATGGGCGTGCTGCCGCTGCAGTACCCCGAGGGCCAGGACCGGGAGTCGCTCGGCCTGACCGGTGACGAGGAGTTCGAGATCACCGGGGTGACCGCGCTGAACGACGGCACGATCCCGCGCACGGTGCACGTGAAGGCCGGGGACGTCGAGTTCGACGCCCGCGTCCGGATCGACACCCCCGGTGAGGCGAACTACTACCGCAACGGCGGGATCATGCAGTACGTGCTGCGCTCCCTCCGCGGCACCGTCTCGGCCTGAGCACCACCCGAGAACTGAACAGCTGATGGACCTGGGCCTGGGTGGCCGCGGATTCCTGCTCACCGGCGCGAGCCGGGGGCTGGGGTTCGCGACCGCCCGGGCCCTCGTCGACGACGGGGCCCGGGTGCTGCTCAGCGCCCGGTCCGCCGACGCCGTCGACGCGGCCGCCGCCTCGCTGGGCGGCGCGCCGGCGGCGACCGGGCTCGCCGCGGACCTCTCCGACGCCCGGGCGGCCGAGGAGCTGGTCGGGGCCGCCGTCGACCGGCTCGGCCGGGTCGACGGCGCGCTGCTGTCGGTGGGCGGCCCGACCCCGGGCGGTGTCCTGGACGTCCCCGAGGAGGCCTGGCGGGCCGGGGTGGACAGCGTGCTGCTCGGCCCGCTGCGGGTGCTCAGGGCGCTGGTCCCGCACCTGTCCGACGGGGCGGCGATCGGCCTGGTCCTGTCCACCTCGGTGCGCCAGCCGATCGGGTCGCTGGCCATCTCCAACGGGCTGCGGCCGGGGCTGGCGATGACCGCCAAGGCGCTCGCCGACGAGCTGGGCCCCCGCGGTATCCGGGTGTTCGGGCTGCTGCCCGGCACCATCGCCACCGACCGGGTGACCGAGGTCGAGGCGGCCTCCGGCGACCCGGCGGCGATGCGCGCCCGTACCGAGGCGGGCATCCCGCTGCGCCGGGTCGGCCGGCCGGAGGAGTTCGGCCGGGTGGCGGCGTTCGCGCTCTCCCCTGCCGCCTCCTACCTGACCGGCACGATGCTCACCGTCGACGGCGGCATGACCCGAGCGCTGTGATGAAGGACCCCCTCGCCCCCCACCACTCGCAAGCTCGCGGCGGGCCCCTGCGAGGGGGCCACGTGCTCGTCGCCTGCGCGCACGGCACCCGCAACCCCACCGGCCGGCGGCTGATCGGCGAGCTCGCGCTGGCCGCCCGGGCGCTGCGGCCCGGGCTGCGGACCACCGCCGCGTTCGTCGACGTGCAGCCACCCACCGTCGTCGACGTCGTGGCCGGCCTGGCCGCGGACGGCACGCCCGCCGTCGTCGTCCCGCTGCTGCTGTCCGGCGGGTACCACGTGCACGTCGACATCGCCGGGGCGGTCGCCGACCACCCCACCGCGGTCGCCGCCCGCCCGCTGGGGCCGGACGCGCGGCTGGCCGCCGTCCTCACCGACCGGCTGGTGACCGCCGGGGCCGACCGCTCCGACCCGGGCACGGCGGTCGTCCTCGCCGCCGCGGGGTCCAGCGACCCGCGCGCGGTGGCCGACGTCGAGGGCACCGCGGCCCTGCTGCAGCGCGACTGGGCGGGTCCGGTGACCACCGGCTACGGCTCGGCCGCCCGGCCGACGGTCCCCGATGCGGTCACCGCCGCCCGCGGGGCAGGCGCCGGGCGGGTCGTGGTCGCCGCCTACCTGCTGGCGCCCGGGCACTTCCACGACAAGCTGCAGGGCGCCGGCGCCGACGTGGTGACCGACCCCCTGCTCCCGGACGAGCGGATCGCCGCCGTCCTGCTCGACCGCTACGACGCGGCCCTCCGGAGACCGGTGGACGCCACGTCGTAACCTGACGGGGTCGGTCAGCGGGCCGACTCCGGGTGAGCGAGGAGCAGCAGGTGCGCACATGCGCCGCGGGTCGCGAGGTGGCCGTCCCGGCCTGCTCCACCGCGGGCCGGACCCGCGTCCGGCTCCCCTGACCTCCCGAGCTGTCCCACGTCCCGCCCCCGGCGGCGACGTGCAGCGGGGTTGTGGGCGGACGCGGCTGCAGCCCGTCCCTCCCGCCGGCTCCGGCGGCGCCCTCGCGCGCCCGGCTGGCGGTCCCCGCTGACCTGAGAGCTGGACCCCTGATGAACCCCCTGACCGAGAAGCAGATCCGCGCGTCCTTCGTGAACGCCACCCGCCGCGAGGCCACCCAGGCGACCCTGCCCGACCTGGCCGAGCCGGCCTGGGACCGGCTGGACTACCTGGGCTGGCAGGACCGCAGGGCCCCGTTGTCGGCCTACGTCGTCCTCGAGCTCGACGGCGCCCCGACCGGCGTCCTGCTGCGGGCCAGCGCGGCCCCCGCCAGCGGGAGGCGGCGCAAGGCCCTGTGCGCCTGGTGCCGCGACCTCGCCTCCGTCGGCGCCATGCTCTACGTGGCCCGGCGCGGGGGCGCGTCCGGCCGGGCGGGCAACACGATCGGCACCCTCGTCTGCGAGGACTTCTCCTGCTCGCGGAACACCCGGCGGCCACCGACGAGCGCGGAGTCGGGCACCGGCATCGAGGCCATCGCCGACCAGGTCGTCGCCGAGCGGATCGCCGGGCTGCGCGAGCGGTCCACCCAGTTCGTCCGCGACGTGCTGGCCACCTCCTGACGCCCCACGGGGGCCGTGTCGGCCGACACGGCCCCCCACGGGAGACTCAGAGGCCGGGCGGGCGCTCCGGGGCGAGCCGCAGGGTGGTGGCTGCGGCCTCGTCCGTGACCATCGACCCCGCGCCCCGGGAGCCGTACTTGCGGCGGTAGGCGTCGTCCAGGCCCGCGCGCAGGTCCGCAGCGGCCGACCCCACGTCCTCCACCGTGACGTCAGCGGTCAGCCCGGGCACGCGGACCCGTGCGCGACCCGAGACGAGTGCCGCGCCGAACCACCCGGACTCCCGCCGGTACCACGTGCGCACGAAGACCTGGTCGTTGAGCCGGACCACCCAGATCGGCGTCTCACGGCGCAGGCTCGTGTCGGGGCGCCGGACGGCGATCGACAGCTCGCCGGCGGCGTCGACCACTGCCAGCTCCTCGGGAGCCCATCCGCTCATGGGAGCGATCGTGGTCCCCGGCCGGCGGGCGACCAAGACCGATGCGGCACCGGACCGATACCCCGGCGGTACCGATCGCCGGGGCCTAGGGGCCCGTCGCGACCGGGCGCGTCGGGTCGTTCGACCACTGCGACCAGGAGCCCGGCCACAGCGCCGCCTCGACGCCGGCCTCGGCCAGCGCGGCCACCTCGTGCGCGGCGGTGACGCCGGAGCCGCAGTAGACCCCGACCGTCGTCCCGGGCTGCACCCCCAGCGCGGTGAAGCGCTCGGTCAGTACAGCCGCTGTACGGAAGTGGCCGCTCTCGTCGAGGTTGCCCGTGGTCGGGGCGCTCACCGCACCGGGCACGTGCCCCGCCCGCGGGTCCACCGGCTCGACCTCGCCGCGGTACCGCTCTGCCGCCCGGGCGTCGAGCAGCACGCCGCCGCCCGCCGGCAGGGCGGCGGCCTCGTCGGCGGTCAGCACCGGCATGCCCCCGCCGGGGAGCGTGACGTCCCCCGGCTCGGGCACGACCTCACCGGTGTCCAGCCGCCCACCCGCAGCGGTCCACGCGGCCAGCCCGCCGTCCAGGATGGTGACGTCGGCGAGGCCGCCCCATCGGAGCAGCCACCAGCCCCGGGCGGCGGCGAGCCCGCCGGTCGCGTCGTGCACCACGACCCGGGAGCCGTTCCGCACGCCCCAGCGCCGCGCCGCTGACTGCAGTGCCGGTAACGACGGCAGCGGGTGGCGCCCCTCGGCGGCCGACGGCGGGCCGGCCAGCTCGGTCTCCAGGTCGACGAAGACCGCCCCGGGCAGGTGCCCGGCCAGGTGCTGTTCGCGCCCGTCGGTGCGGCCCAGCTGCCACCGGACGTCGAGCAGGACGACGCCCTCGGAGTCGGCCAGCAGCTCCTCGGCGGTCGTCAGGACCCTCAACGGGCGGCCTCGAGCTCCGCGGTCAGCGCCGCGAGGGCGTCGGCGCGGCCGCCGTAGCGGGCCGGAGTGCTCTGCAGGACGGCGATCCGCCAGCGCCCGCCGTCCTCGACCGCGGTGATCGCGTGCACGGTGTGCAACGACGGGTCCAGGGCGTCGGCACCGGGCGGGACCATGCCGGCGACCGCGTGCAGCACGGCCACGTTCTCGGTGAGCCGGCGCACCGATCGCACGACCCCGACGAAGGTGGGGATCGACCGCTCCGCGAAGATCCGGCGCATGTCGGCGGCGATGGTCAGCCGGCCGCTGCGCAGCGTGCCGTCGAGGTCGATCATCTCGCCGTCGTCGGCGAAGACGGAGGACACGGAGACCCCGCTGCGCTGGTTCCAGCCGGCGAGGTAGCGCGCGTACAGCGCCCTGATCTGGGTGTCCTGCGGATGGCCTGCGCTCAACGACTGCTCCTGCGGGTGGTGCGGGTGGGACGGCTGGGTCTGGGGGCAACGCTAGTGCGCGGGCCCGGACGACGGCCGCCCCCGCGCCGTAGCCGGGCGGACTGGTCCGTTCATCGACGTCGGCGGCAGCGGAGCGTGACGACGACTGACCCCGCGGTCACCAGAGCACGGCCCCGACCACACCGAAGGCGCGCCTCCGGTGGTGCGGCGTTCATGCGAGAGGGCGGGCGCCGGACGACCGTGGTGCGCCCGGTCCGCCCCGCCGTCAGCCCGTGCTGGTCAGAAGGCCGCCTGGCTCTCGGCGACGTAACCCCCGGAGCGCTGGGTGATGTGCCAGACCCGGACGTCCTTGCCGCCGACGGTGGTCTTCTCGTGGAACCGGACCAGGTCGCCGTGGGTCACCCCGTGGCCGCTGATCACCAGCGGCTCCCCGCCGATGTCGATCGTGAACTCGGCGTCGCCGAGGAACGCGTCCAGCGACGCGTCCTCGCCGGCCGCGGGAGCCGTGACGAGGTAGGGCTTGCCGGAGGCGATGGAGTTCCTGTGCTGGGTGGTCATGTGTGCCCCTGTCCTCGGGAAGATCGGCGCCATCGGGTCGCCGGTCCTCAAGGTGCCATGCCTGCCTGGGCGTCCGCTGTCCCGCGCGCCGGTACGGGCCAGTCGTAACAGATTGTTCGCGCGGCAGCACCCGGACGGCGGGAGCTCACACCCCGGCGATCGAGGCGGCCGCGGCGTCGGTGGGGGCGAACTGGGTGCGGTAGAGCTCGGCGTAGTGGCCGCCGAGGGCGAGCAGCTGCTCGTGGGTGCCGCGCTCGACGATCCGGCCGGCGTCCACCACCAGGATCTGGTCGGCGTTGCGGATGGTGGACAGCCGGTGCGCGATCACCAGCGACGTCCGGCCGGCCAGCGCGGTGTCCAGCGCGTGCTGCACCGCGACCTCGGACTCGCTGTCCAGGTGGGCGGTGGCCTCGTCCAGGATCACCACGCCCGGTGCCTTGAGCAGCACCCGGGCGATCGCCAGCCGCTGCTTCTCCCCACCCGACATCCGGTACCCGCGGTCGCCGACCACGGTGTCCAGCCCGTCGGGCAGCGAGTGGACCAGGGCGGCGATCCGCGCGCCGGTCAGCGCGGCCCACAGCTCCTCCTCGGTCGCCTCGGGCCGGGCGTACCGCAGGTTGGCGCCGATCGTGTCGTGGAACAGGTGCGAGTCCTGGCTCACCACGCCGATCGCGTCCCGCAGCGACGCGGTGGTGGCCTGCCGGACGTCGACGCCGCCGACCCGGACGGCGCCACCGGTGACGTCGTACAGCCGGGAGACCAGGGCCGCGATCGTGGACTTGCCGGCGCCCGAGGTGCCGACGAGGGCGACCAGCTGGCCGGGTTCGGCGCGGAAGGACACCTCGTGCAGCACGTCGGTGCCCGCGTGCTGCTCCGGGACGGCGACGTCCTCCAGGGACGCGAGCGACACCTCGGCCGGCGAGGGGTAGCGGAAGGAGACCGCGTCGAACTCGATCGACCGGTCGTCGGCCGGCACCGGGACGGCGTCAGGGGCCTCGGCGATCATCGGCGTCAGGTCCAGCACCTCGAACACCCGGTCGAAGCTGACCAGCGCGCTCATCACGTCGACCCGCACGTTGGCCAGCGCGGTCAGCGGGCCGTAGAGCCGGGACAGCAGCAGCGCCAGCGCGACGACGTCCCCGGCCGACAGCGAGCCGGTGAACGACAGCCAGCCGCCCAGGCCGTAGACCAGCGCGGTGGCGAGCGCGGCGACCAGCGTCAGCGAGGTGAAGAAGACCCGGCCGTACATCGCCGACAGCACGCCGATGTCGCGGACCCGGGCGGCGCGGCCGCGGAAGGAGTCGGCCTCCGCCTCAGGCCGGCCGAAGAGCTTGACCAGCAGCGCCCCGGCCACGTTGAACCGCTCGGTCATCGTGGCGTTCATCGACGCGTTGAGCCCGTAGGACTCCCGGGTGATCTCCTGCAGCCGCTTGCCGATCCGCTGCGCCGGGAGGACGAACAGCGGCACCATCACGATCGACAGCAGGGTGATCTGCCAGGACAGGCTGAACATGACGCCGGCGGTCAGCACCAGGGCGATCACGTTGGACACCACGCCGGACAGCGTCGAGGTGAACGCCCGCTGCGCCCCGACGACGTCGTTGTTGAGCCGGCTCACCAGCGCACCTGTCTGCGTGCGGGTGAAGAAGGCGACCGGCATCCGCTGCACGTGCTCGAACACCCGGGTGCGCAGGTCGAAGATGACGCCCTCGCCGATCCGCGCGGAGTACCAGCGCTGCACCAGCGAGCTGGCGGCGTCCAGCACCGCCAGGCCGGCGATGACCAGCGCGATCTTCACGACGTCCCCCGCCGTCCCGGAGAGCCGGGCGATCCGGTTGACGATGTCACCGGCCAGCAGCGGGGTGATCACCCCGATCAGCGAGGAGAACACCACCAGCGACAGGAAGCCGATCAGCTCACGGCGGTAGGGCTGCGCGATGCCGAGGATGCGGCGGACCGTGCCCTTGGGGATCTGCCGGGAGGTCACCGACGAGTCGCGGCTGAACGACCGCATCGCGGCCATCGAGGTCATCGGTGAGCTCATGGCACGTCCTCTTGCTGCTGTAACCGGGTAATCAGTCACCGGAACAGCAGCCGGGGCCGCCCTGTTCCGCGACCCTCAGTCTCCCCCGGCGAGCACGGCCAGCCGCCGGGCCTGCGCCGCCCGCTCGGCGGCGTCCTGCTGCGCCGGGTCGTTGCGCACCGCGGACCGGACGAGGGCCAGGGTCTCCCGGCTGGCGCCGGTGTCGGGTCGCAGCAGGGCGGTGGTCAGCCCGGCCACGGCGGACTCCAGCTGGTCCGCCGGGACGACGGCGTTGGCCAGGCCCATCGCCAGCGCCTCGGTCGCGCCGACGGGCCGGCCGGTCAGGCAGATCTCCACCGCCCGGCTGTAGCCGACCAGCTCGACCAGGGTGCTGGTGCCGGTCAGGTCGGGCACCAGCCCGAGCGAGGCCTCGGGCAGCCGCAGCTGGGCGTCCTCGGCGAGGACCCGCAGGTCGCAGGCGAGCGCGAGCTGGGCCCCGGCGCCGATGGCGTGCCCCTGCACCGCTGCGATCGACACCACGCCCGGCGATCGCAGCCAGCGGAACCCGGCCTGGTACCCGCGGATGCGCTCCTGGGTCAGCTCCGCGGGCAGCGCACCGAGCTCACCGAGCCCGCCGGCGACCCCGGGCTCGGCGCTGAACAGCGTGCGGTCCAGCCCGGCGGAGAACGACCGGCCGGCGCCGCGGACGACGACCACCCGGACGTCGTCGTCCAGACCCTCACCGACCGCGCGCAGCGCCGCCCAGGTGTCCGGCGTCTGCGCGTTGAGCTGGTCGGCGCGGTCGAGGGTGACGGTGAGGACGGCGCCCTCGCGCGCCGTCCTCACCCACCCGTTCGCCTCAGCCGAGGTCACGCACTCTTCTTGGCGTTCCGGTTCGCCCCACCCCGGCCCCGCAGGCTCGCGCCCGACTCCGAGAGCAGCCGGTGGACGAAGCCGTAGGAGCGGTTGGTCGAGGTGGCCAGGGAGCGGATGCTCTCCCCGCCGTCGTACCGCTCGCGCAGTTCGTCCGCGAGCGAGGTTCGGTCGTCCCCGGTGATCCGCTTGCCCTTGCTCAGGTCTGCAGTGCTCGAGTCGGCCATGACTCCCCTCCGTGTGTCAGGGGTCGCACCGACGTCCGCCGGCGCTTGCCCGCTGATCCCCCGGCGCCGCTGTCCCGGTGACATCGGCGTCCCACGAGCCATGATCACCCGCTTGCCCGATCACGGCCACCGGAGATGGGAAGTGCACTACCGAACACGGGATGGCCGACCGCCCCGCCTGCCGGGCCCCGCTGCAGCGGGTCCCTCGTCAGGCCAGCGAGACCAGGTCGGCGAAGTCGGCGCTCCAGGTGTCCTCCGTGCCGTCGGGCAGGATGATCACCTTGTCCGGGTTCAGCGCGTGGACCGCGCCCTCGTCGTGGGTGACCAGCACGATCGCGCCCTGGTAGGTGCGCAGCGCCTCGAGCACCTGCTCGCGGCTGGCCGGGTCCAGGTTGTTGGTCGGCTCGTCGAGCAGCAGCACGTTCGCGCCGGAGACCACCAGCGTGGCCATCGCCAGCCGGGTGCGCTCACCACCGGAGAGGGTGCCGGTGCGCTGGTCGACCGCGTCGCCGGAGAAGAGGAACGCGCCGAGGATCTTCCGAAGCTCGGTGTCGGTGCTGTCCGGGGCCGCGGAGCGCATGTTCTCCAGCAGCGACCGGTCCATGTCGATCGTCTCGTGCTCCTGCGCGTAGTACCCGATCCGCAGGCCGTGCCCGGGCTTCACCTCGCCGGTGTCCGGGGTCTCGGTGCCGGCGAGCATGCGCAGCAGGGTGGTCTTGCCCGCGCCGTTGAACCCGAGGACGACGACCCGGGTGCCCTTGTCGATGGCCAGGTCGACGCCGGTGAAGATCTCCAGCGAGCCGTAGCTCTTGCTCAGGTGCTCGGCGGTGAGCGGCGTCCGCCCGCACGGGGCCGGCGTCGGGAAGCGCAGCTTGGCGACCTTGTCCTGGACCCGCACCTGCTCGAGGCCCGCAGCCAGCCGCTGGGCGCGCTTGTCCATGCTCTGCGCGGCCTTGGCCTTGGTGGCCTTGGCCCGCATCTTGTCCGCCTGGGCCGACAGCGCGTCGATCTTCTTCTCGGCGTTGGCCCGCTCCGCCCGGCGGCGGCGCTCGTCGGTCTCCCGGGCGTCCAGGTAGCGCTTCCAGCCGAGGTTGTAGACGTCGACGGTGGCCCGGTTGGCGTCCAGGTGCCAGACCTTGTTGACCACGGCGGCGAGCAGGTCGACGTCGTGGCTGATCACGATGAGGCCGGCGCGGTGGCTGGCCAGGAACCCCTTGAGCCAGACGATGGAGTCGGCGTCGAGGTGGTTGGTCGGCTCGTCGAGCAGCAGCGTGTCGGCGTCGGAGAACAGGATCCGCGCGAGCTCGACCCGGCGGCGCTGGCCACCGGAGAGGGTGCGCAGCGGCTGGCCGAGCACCCGGTCGGGCAGCCCCAGGTTCGTGCAGATGCGGGCGGCATCGCTCTCCGCGGCGTAGCCCCCGAGCGCGGCGAACTGGTCCTCGAGCCGCCCGTACAGCCGGACGGCGCGCTCCATCTCCGCGTCGTCGGCGGGCTCGGCCATCGCGATCTGCGCCTTGGTCAGCCTCGCCCGGAGCACGTCGAGCCCGCGGCCGGAGAGCACCCGGTCGCTGGCGGTGATGTCCAGGTCGCCGCTGCGCGGGTCCTGCGGCAGGTAGCCGATCTCGCCGGTGACGTCGACCTTGCCGGCGTGCGGCACGCGCTCACCGGCCAGCGTGGTGAGGGTGGTGGTCTTGCCGGCGCCGTTGCGCCCGACCAGGCCGATCCGGTCCCCGGGTTGCACGCGTAGGTCGGCGTCGCTGATGAGGATGCGGGCGCCGGCGCGCAGCTCCAGACCGGTCGTCGTTATCACTGATCCCAGGGTAGGCCCTCGGATGCCTCCGTCCGACCCCTTTACCGGGTGACGTGCACGTCACCCGCCTGTGGAACACGGCCTGGTTCGGCCCGCGACAGGCCAGGATGCGCTCATGTACCCGCGCGGACCTGCGTGTCCTGTCTGTGGGGCCGAGGTCACCGGCCCGCCCGCTGCCCCCTGCGCGGTGTGCGGTCTGCCCGCCGCGGGGCAGGCCGGCTGGGTGCTCGGCCGGATCGGCGCGACGCTCGACCAGCTCACCCGCGAGCGCGACGAGCTGCTGACCACGCTGCGCGCCGCCGCGCCCGGGGCGCGGCCGGCGCCGTCCCCCGCCGCCGTCCGGCCGCCCGAGCCGTGGGCCGCACCGTCCCCGGCGCCCGCTCCTCCCCCACCGCTCCGCCCTCCGGTCTCGGCCGAGCCGCCGCGCCCGCGGCGGCGGCTGAGCCCGCAGCAGGTGCTGCTCGGCCTGGGCGCCGTGCTGCTGGTCGCCGGGGCGCTGGCCTTCGTCGCGCTGGGCTGGACCCGGTTCGGGCTCGTCTTCCAGGCGACCGTGATGCTCACCGGGACGGCGGCGGCCTGCGCGGTGTCGGGCTGGGCCGCCCGCCGCGGGCTGCGCGCGACCGAGGAGGCGCTGGCGGCCGCGGGCACCGCCCTGCTCGCCGTCGACCTGGGTGCCGCGCACGCCCGGGGGCTGCTCGGGCTGGACCAGGTCGCCCTGCGGCCCTGGACGGCGGTGTCCTGCCTGGTGGTGGCCGTCGTCGCCCTGGCCCTGGGCCGGCTGACCCGCAGCACCGTCACCTGGCCGCTGGCCGCCCTGCTGGCGGTCCAGCCGGTGCCCGCGCTGCTGCTCGGGCCCGACGCGCTGGCCGGGCCCGCCGGGGTGGCCGCCGCCCTGGCCCTCGCCGCCGCGGACCTCGCCCTGGTGCTCGCCCTGCGGCCGGCCCTCGTGCCGGTCGCCCGGCTGCTCGCCGTCCTGTGCGGGGGCCTCGGGGTGGCGGGCGGCCTGCTGATCGGCGCGGCCGGCGACGCCCGCGACGCTCGGGACGCCTGGACGGCGACCGCGCTGCTCGCGGCCGCCGCGGTCGCCGCGGTGCTGGTGCTGCGGGTGCCCCGGGTGGCCGGCCGCGCACTGCCCGCCGGGCCCGTGGCGGCCGCGGCCGGCGGCGTGGTCGGGGTCTCGCTCGGCCTGTCCCTGGGGCTGAGCGGCCCGGCGGGGCCAGTGCTGGCCGTCGGGCTGGCGCTGCTGCTGGCCACCGCGGCCGCGCTGCTGGCCGGGCGTCGGCCGCTGTCCGGCCCCCTCCCCCGGGCGGCGCTGCCCGAGGTCCGCACCGCGCTGCTGGCCGCCGCGGCCGCGCTCGCCGTCGTCGGGGGCGAGCAGCTGGTCGACGCCGAGCGGTTCACCGCGCTGGCGCTGCTCGTCCTCACGGCCGCGGTGCCGGCGACCCTGGCCGCCGTCCGGGTGCCGGCCGTGCGCGACGCCGGCACCTTCGCCGCGCTGGCGGCCCCCGCGGCCGCGGCGCTGCTGGCCCGGGAGGGCGGGGCGCTGACCAGCCCGGCGAGCGGGCTGCTGGTGGCGCTGGTCGGTGCCGGGGCCTTCGCGGTGGCTACCTGGCGGGCCGGTGCGCCGGAGGAGCGGGTCGCCGCCGCGGCCGGGACGCTGGCCGGCGTGACCGCCGGCGTGACCACCGCCTCGGTCGCGGCGTGGGGGCAGGTGGCCGTGCAGCTGGCCGTGGTCGGCGTCGCCGCCGGCTGCTACGCCCTGGTCGCCCGACGGCCCCCGGTCGCCGCGCTCGCCCTCGCCGACCTGGTGCTGGCCTCCTGGATCGCCGTGGGTGGCGCAGGGGTCGAGACCCCGGAGGCCTACACCCTGCCGGCGGCGGTCGCGCTGCTGGTGGGCGTCCTCCCCCGGCTGCGGACCGGGGGCCCGTCCTGGGCGGCCGAGGGGGCCGCGGTCGGTGTGGCGCTGGTGCCCTCGACGCTGGCGGTCGCCGCCGACCCCAGCGCGCTGCGGCTGGTGCTGGTGGTGGCCGGCGCGGTCGCGATGGTGGCGCTCGGCACCCTGGCGCACCGGCAGGCGCCGTTCGTGCTGGGCGCGTGCGCGCTGGCGTTCGTGGCCGCCACCCGGTTGGGGGCCTACGCGCCGCTGCTGCCGCCGTGGGTGACCCTGGCCGCCGCCGGGCTGGTGCTGCTGGTGCTCGGCGCGACGTACGAGCGCCGGTTGGCCCAGGCCCGGGAGGCGGTGGCCTGGGTGGCGCAGATGAGCTGAGCGGGCCGGACCGGTCGCCCGTAGCGTGGGACGGCGACGTCGCTGGGGAGGTGATCGGGGTGCCGCAGGAGCCCGAGGTGCTCTACCCGCCCCCGCTCGGCCGCCCCGTGCCCCCACCGTCCGCGCCGCCGGCGGACGAGGGGCTCCGCCGGGTGACGCCCCAGCAGGTGCTGCTGGCCGCCGGCGCGGTCGCCGTCGTGGTCGCGGGTGCGGCGTCGCTGAGCCTGGCCGGCCGGCTGGTGTCCACCGTGCTCGCGCTGGCCGCCGCCGCGGCGTCGGTGCGCGGTGCCCGGCGCGGTCTGCGCGCCTCGGAGGAGACGCTGGCGATCGCGGCGGTGGCGTTGTCGGTGCTCGGCGACCGGGCCACCTCGACGGGCCGGGGCGTGCTGGTGCTCGGCCTGCTCGCCGGGCTCTACTGCCTGCTGGGCCGGGTCGCGCGGAGCACCGTCACCTGGCCGGTCGCGGCGTGGCTCGCCGCCCAGTTCGCGGTGCTGACCGCGCTCACCGGCGGGGAGCCGGCGGCGCTGACCGAGGTCGCCGCGGTGCTCGGCACGGCGGTCGCCGGCCTGCTGGTCGCGCTGCGCGCCCGGCGGCCGGTCTCGGAGATCGCGCTGGTCACCGCGGCACCGTGGTGGGTCACCGGGATCGTCACCGGTGCCCACCTGGTGTGGACGACGACCGCCGGGTCCGCCCTCGTCGCCGGGCTGCTGCTCGTCGCCGCAGCCGGCGCCCTGCTCGCGCTGCGCCGGCGGCCGTCACTCCGGCCGCTGCTCGGCCCGCGCCCGGCGGTGCCTGTGCTCGCGGGGATGGTCACCGGCGCCGCGGTCGCCGGGGTGCTGCAGGCGGTCGGCCCGGCGGGTGTGCCCGCGGCGGGGTACGTCGGGTTGGCCACCGCAGCGCTGGTCGGGCAGTTCGCCTCACCGCGCCCGCACTCGCTGGTGCGCCCGGCCGGTCTCGCTCTCGCCGGCACGGTCACCGGGGCCTCCGTCGTCCGGCTGCTGGTCGACGGCCATCTGACGGCGCTGGCGCTGCTGCTGCTCACCGCGGCGGCACCGGCGGTGCTGGTCGCCGCCCGGCAGCCCGTCGACCGGCCCGGGGCGCTGCCGGTCTCGGTCGGCTGCCTGGCCGGGTCCGCGCTGCTGGCCGAGGCCGACGGGTCGCTGGCGCCCGGCTGGACCGGACCGCTGCTGATGGCGCTGGCGGTGGTCGCGCTGGCCGCGGCCACCCTGGAGCGCCACCAGCGGGCGGAGGTGCCGCTGGCGGCCTCCGCCGTGGTGGTGGGCGTGGTCGCCGCGGTCCACGTCGCGCGCACCGGCGACGCGACGGCCGCCTCGGTCGCGCTGGCCGTGCTGGGTGCCGCGCTGGTCGGCTACGCCGACCGCACCGGACGGGTCCCGGCCCGGGCCGGCGGCTGCGCGGCGCTCGTCGTCGCGGCCTGGCTCACCGTCGGGGACGCCGGGGTGCGCGTCCCGGAGGCCTACACGCTGCCCCTGGCGGCGGTGCTGCTGCTGTTCGCCGGCCGCCGGCTGAGGACCGGCGACTCCTGGTCGGCGTGGGGTCCGGCGCTCGCCGCGGCGTTCGGCCCCTCGGTGGTGCTGAGCCTGGTGCAGCCGCACCTGCTGCGGGTGCTGCTCGTCGTCGTCGCCGCCACGCTCACCACGCTCGCGGCCACCCGCGGTGGGGTCCGGGCACCGTTCCTGGTCGGCGCGGCCAGCCTCGTCGTCGTCGCCCTCGGACGGCTGGCCGCGGTGCTGCCGGCGGCCGGGTCGGTCGCGGTGGCCGTCGCCGGCGTGCTGCTGCTCGGCGTCGGGGCGGGCTACGAGAGCCGGCGCCGCCAGGCCCGCGAGGCGGTCGCCTCCCTCGCCGACATGCGCTGACGCAGGACCACCGAGAGCGCGTTCTTGGTGGTCCTGCGGGTCAGGAGTCGAAGAGGACCTCGGCGCCGACCGGGCGGTAGCCGGCGGCCAGGAAGGAGCGCAGCGAGGCCACGTTGGCGGGTGCGACCTGCGCCCACAGCGGGGCTCCGCCGGGCACCAGCGCGGGCGCGGCGAGGGCGAGCGCCGTCCCCAGGCCGCGGCCCTGGGCGGCCGGGTCGACCTCCAGGCTGACCTCCCAGCGGCCGCACACGCCCCGGCCGAGGGTGACCAGCGCGACGCCGTCCGGCGTCCTCCAGACCCGGACGTCGGTGCGGTGCCGGAGGGCCCGCTGCACCCGGGGGTGCTGCCGGACGTCGGCCTCGACCAGCTCCAGGCCGCGCTCGACCGGGGCGGTCGGCGCGACCAGGACGGCGTCGAGGACCCCGGGCTCCGCGCCGACCCGGTCGGCGAGCGCCGCCAGGAACCGGGCGCCCAGCGGCGCGGCGACCGGGTCGTGCGCGACCTGCGCGGCCACCCACGCCGGGTCGACGTCGGCCGCGACCACGTGCCAGGCGCTGCCACCGACGACGAGAGCCGGCGCCCGCCGCCCGTCGAGGAGCGAGGGCGCCGGCACGGTCGTGACGGTCGCATCGGCCGGAGGGGTCTCCCCCGCGGCCAGCCGCTCGAGCACGTCGAGCAGTTGGTGGCCCCTCCGCAGGGGCCCGCCCCGAGCCTGCGAGGGGTGGGGGGCGGAGGGGTCCTTCGTCAGACCCGGAACCCGAGGGCGCGCAGCTGCTCGCGGCCGTCGTCGGTGATCTTGTCGGGGCCCCACGGCGGCATCCAGACCCAGTTGATCCGGATGTCGTCGACGAGGCCGGGGCCGGGGCCGCCGGTGAGCGCCTGGCGGGCCTGGTCCTCGATGACGTCGGTCAGCGGGCAGGCGGCCGAGGTCAGCGTCATGTCGATGATCGCGACGTTGGCCTCGGTGTCGATGTCCAGGCCGTAGACCAGGCCCAGGTCGACGACGTTGACGCCGAGCTCGGGGTCGACGACGTCGCGCATGGCCTCCTCGACGTCCTCGAGCAGCGCGGACTTGCCGCCGTAGATGCCGGCGTCCGGGGTGGTGGGCTCGGTCATGTCAGCTCTTTTCTTCCGAGGTCGACAGAGCACGGGCGCTCGCGTCCTTGAGCGCCATCCAGCTCATCAGGGCGCACTTGACCCGGGCCGGGTACTTCGAGACGCCGGCGAACGCGACGGCGTCCTCCAGGTCGTCCTCGAGCTCCTCGGCCACCGCGGTGTCGCCCTTGCTCTGCATCAGCCGCATGAACTGCTCGCCGGTGCCGAGCGCCGTGGTCACGTCCTTGCCGATGACCAGGTCGTACATCGCCGACACCGACGCCTGGCTGATCGAGCAGCCCATGCCCTCGTAGGAGACGTCGGCGATCGTGTCGCCCTCCAGGTGCACCCGCAGGGTCACCTCGTCACCGCACGTCGGGTTCACGTGGTGCACCTCGGCCTCGTACGGGTCGCGGAGTCCGCGCCCGTGGGGGTTCCGGTAGTGGTCCAGGATGATGTCCTGGTACATCGACTGCAGCTGCATCAGCTCGCCCCGCCCTCGGTCACGGCAGGTACAACGCCGAAGAAGCGCTGGGCTTCCCGGACCCCGTCGACGAGTGCGTCGATGTCGTCGTAGCCGGTGTGCACGTAGAACGTGGCGCGGGTGGTGGCCGGCACGCCGTAGCGGCGGACGACCGGCCAGGCGCAGTGGTGCCCGACCCGGACGGCGATGCCCAGGTCGTCCAGCACCTGGCCGACGTCGTGCGGGTGGATGCCCTCGACGGTGAAGCTGATCGCCCCGCCGCGGGCCACCGTGTCCGGCGGGCCGATGACCGTGACGCCGGGGATGGCCTGGAGCTGCTCCAGCGCGTAGCCGGTCAGCGCCTCCTCGTGCGCCAGCACCTTGTCCATGCCGAGCGCCTGCAGGTACTCCACGGCGGCGCCGAGCCCGATCACCTGGGCGGTCATCGGGACGCCGGCCTCGAAGCGCTGCGGCGGTGCGGCGAAGGTGCTGCCCTCCATCCGGACGACCTCGATCATCGAGCCGCCGGTGAGGAAGGGCGGCAGCGCGTCGAGGACCTCGTACCGGCCCCACAGCACGCCGACCCCGGTGGGGCCGAGCATCTTGTGCCCGGAGAAGACCAGGAAGTCCGCCCCCAGGGCCGCGACGTCGACCGGCTGGTGCGGCACCGACTGGGCGCCGTCGACCAGCACCAGGGCGCCGACCTCGTGGGCGCGGGCGACGATGTCGCCCAGCGGGTTGATCGTGCCCAGGATGTTCGACTGCTGGGTGACCGCGACGAGCTTGGTGCGCTCGTTGACCACCGTGGCGAGGTCGGACAGGTCCAGCCGGCCGTCGTCGGTCAGCCCGAGCCAGCGCAGCGTCGCCCCGGTCCGCTCGCACAGCTGCTGCCACGGGATGAGGTTGGCGTGGTGCTCCATCTCGGTCACCACGATCTCGTCGCCCTGGCCGACGGCGTACCGGCGGAACTCCGGCTCCTTGGCCGTCGCGGCGTTGGACAGCGCGTAGGCGACCAGGTTGATCGCCTCGGTGCTGTTCCGGGTGAAGACGACCTCGTCGACCCCGCCACCGATGAACCCGGCGATGGTGGCCCGGGCCGCCTCGTAGGCGCCGGTCGCCTCCTCGGCGAGCTGGTGGGCGCCGCGGTGCGGGGCGGCGTTGATGTTCTCGTAGAACCACCGCTCGGCGTCCAGCACGCTGCGCGGCTTCTGCGAGGTCGCCCCCGAGTCGAGGTAGACCAGCCGCTTCCCGTCGCGGACGGTGCGGGTCAGGATCGGGAAGTCCGCCCGGATCGCCTCGACGTCCAGCGGGAGCGGCACCTGGTGCGCCCCGGCGGGACGCGAGACGGTCTGGGTCATCCCTGCGACGCCTCCAGCTTGGCCTGCTCGTTCGAGTCCTTGACGTAGGCCGCGTAGCCCTCGTTCTCCAGCTTCTCGGCGAGCTCGGGGCCACCCTCCTCGACGACCCGGCCGGCCACGAAGACGTGCACGAAGTCGGGCTTGATGTAGCGCAGGATCCGCGTGTAGTGCGTGATCAGCAGGACGCCGACCGGGCTGTCGGCCTTGGCCCGGTTCACGCCCTCGGAGACGATCCGCAGCGCGTCGACGTCCAGGCCGGAGTCGGTCTCGTCGAGGATCGCGACCTTGGGCTTGAGCAGCCGCATCTGCAGGATCTCGTGCCGCTTCTTCTCACCGCCGGAGAAGCCCTCGTTGACGTTGCGCTCGGCGAAGGCGGAGTCCATCTCCAGCGCCTCCATCTCGGTGCGCACGTCCTTGACCCAGGTGCGCAGCTTCGGCGCCTCGCCGGTGACGGCGGTGGCCGCGGTGCGCAGGAAGTTCGACACCGAGACGCCGGGGACCTCGACCGGGTACTGCATGGCCAGGAACAGGCCGGCCCGGGCGCGCTCGTCGACGGTCATCGCGAGGACGTCCTCGCCGTCGAGGGTCACGGTGCCGCCGGTGATCGTGTACTTGGGGTGCCCGGCGATCGAGTAGGCCAGGGTCGACTTGCCCGACCCGTTGGGGCCCATGATCGCGTGGGTCTCGCCGCCGCGGACGGTCAGGTCGACGCCGCGGAGGATCTCCTTGACGTCGTCACCCTCGCCGACGGTGACGTGCAGGTCGCGGATCTCGAGCACGGAACCGGTGCCGGTGGCGGCGGCGGTCGGTGCGGTGGTGGGGCTGGTCACGGGGTCCTTGCTCCTCAGTGGGTGGCCGCGGCGAGGGGGGCGTCGACGTCGGCATCCAGATCGATGTAGACGTCGTCGCCCTCCACCCGGACCGGGTAGACGGGGACCGGCTCGGTGGCCGGGAGGTTGGTGGGCTGACCGGTGCGCAGGTCGAAGCAGGAGCCGTGCAGCGCGCACTCGATGGTGGGCGCGCCGTCGAACTCCTCGACCTCGCCGTCGGTCAGGGGGATGTCGGCGTGCGAGCAGCGGTCCTCGAGGGCGTAGAGCTCGCCGTCGAAGTCCACGACCGCGACGTCGACGTCCGGCAGCTCGATCCGCAGCGACCCGTCCTCGGGCACGTCGGACCGGGCGCACACCCGCTCGAAGGCCATCGGTCAGGCCACCTCGACCGGCTGCTCCTCGAGGTCCGGCAGCGCACCGAGGCGGGCCTCGATGGTCGTCATGAGCCGGTCCTGGAGGGCGGGGATGCCGATGTGCTGGACGACGTCGGCGAAGAAGCCGCGCACGACCAGGCGACGCGCGGTCTCGGCGTCGATGCCGCGGGAGCAGAGGTAGAACAGCTGCTCGTCGTCGAACCGGCCGGTGGCGCTGGCGTGGCCGGCGCCGACGATCTCGCCGGTCTCGATCTCCAGGTTGGGCACCGAGTCGGCGCGGGCGCCGTCGGTGAGCACCAGGTTGCGGTTGAGCTCGTAGGTGTCGGTGCCGGTGGCCGCGGGCCGGATCCGGACGTCGCCGATCCAGACGGTGCGCGCGTTCTCGCCCTGCAGCGCACCCTTGTAGACGACGTTGCTGCGGCAGTTCGGCGTGCCGTGGTCGACCCAGAGCCGGTGCTCCTGGTGCTGGGTCTCGTCGGCGAAGTACAGCCCGAAGAGGTCCACCGAGCCGCCGGGGCCGGCGTACTGGACGTTGCTCACCAGCCGGACGAGGTCGCCGCCGAGGGTGACCACGACCTGCTTGAGGGAGGCGTCCCGGCCGACGACGGCGTCGTACTGACCGCCGTGCACGGTGCCGGGGGCCCACTCCTGCACCGAGACGACGGTGAGCTGCGCGCCGTCGCCGAGCAGGAAGGCCACGCCACCGGAGTAGCGGGCCAGGCCGGCGTGGTCGAGCACGACGGTGGCCTGCGCGAACTGGCCGACCTCGACGACCAGCTGGCCCCAGACGACGTCCTCGCTGCCGGTGCCGGACAGCCGCAGGCTGACCGGGCGGTCGAGGACGGCCTCCTTGGCGATCCGCAGCACGTCGGCGCCGTCGCTGTTCACCCGGGTGAGGGCGGCCAGCCGGTCGACCGGCTCGGGCAGCCCGTCCAGCAGCGGGTCGCCGGCCGGCACCGAGGTCAGCTCGACGCCCTCGGGCAGGTCGGTCTCCCACTGCAGCCGAGTCGTGGACGGCGCGCCGTCCAGCAGCGCGCGGACGCGGCGGAGCGGGGTGAACCGCCACTCCTCCTCCCGGCCGGTGGGCCGGGGGAAGGCGTCCGGGTCGTTGGACGTGAAGCGCTCGGCCGGCGAGCCGGTCGGCGCCGGACCACCGTGCGAGTGCGCCCCGGGGGGCGTGTCGCCGGCGGACCCGGTGCCCGGAGCGGGGGTGGTCGGGGGGCCGGCCTGCGCGCCCACGCCCGGAGCGAACAGCTCCGAGGCGAGGGCGGCCGACTCGGCGGGGCCGGCGACGGTGGCCGGGGAGTTCTGGTCGGACATCAGCCGACGGCACCTTCCATCTGCAGTTCGATCAGGCGGTTCAGCTCGAGGGCGTACTCCATCGGGAGCTCCCGGGCGATCGGCTCGACGAAGCCGCGCACGACCATCGCCATCGCCTCGTCCTCGGACAGCCCGCGGCTCATCAGGTAGAAGAGCTGGTCGTCGCTGACCCGGGAGACGGTCGCCTCGTGGCCCATGGACACGTCGTCCTCACGGACGTCGACGTAGGGGTAGGTGTCCGAGCGGCTGATCGTGTCGACCAGCAGCGCGTCGCACTTCACCGTCGACCGGGAGCCGTAGGCGCCCTCGTCGATCTGCACCAGGCCGCGGTAGGAGGTGCGGCCACCGCCCCGGGCGACCGACTTCGACACGATCGTCGAGGAGGTGTGCGGCGCGGCGTGCACCATCTTGGCGCCGGCGTCCTGGTGCTGGCCCTCGCCGGCGAAGGCGATGGACATGACCTCGCCCTTGGCGTGCTCACCGGTCATCCAGACGGCGGGGTACTTCATCGTCACCTTGGAGCCGATGTTGCCGTCGACCCACTCCATGGTCGCGCCCTCGTGGGCCACGGCCCGCTTGGTGACCAGGTTGTAGACGTTGTTCGACCAGTTCTGGATGGTCGTGTACCGGCAGCGCGCGTTCTTCTTGACGATGATCTCCACGACCGCGGAGTGCAGCGAGTCGGTCTTGTAGATCGGCGCGGTGCAGCCCTCGACGTAGTGCACGTAGGCACCCTCGTCGATGATCATGAGGGTCCGCTCGAACTGGCCCATGTTCTCGGTGTTGATCCGGAAGTAGGCCTGCAGCGGGATCTCGACGTGGACGCCCTTGGGCACGTAGATGAACGAGCCGCCGGACCACACCGCGGTGTTCAGCGCGGCGAACTTGTTGTCCCCGGCCGGGATGACCGAGCCGAAGTACTCCCGGAAGAGCTCCGGCTGCTCGCGCAGGGCCGTGTCGGTGTCCAGGAACAGGACGCCCTGCTCCTCGAGGTCCTCGCGGATCTTGTGGTAGACGACCTCGGACTCGTACTGGGCCGCGACGCCGGAGACCAGCCGCTGCTTCTCGGCCTCCGGGATGCCCAGCTTGTCGTAGGTGTTCTTGATGTCGTCGGGCAGGTCGTCCCACGAGGCGGCCTGCGCCTCGGTCGACCGCACGAAGTACTTGATGTTCTGGAAGTCGATCCCGGACAGGTCCGAGCCCCAGTCGGGCATCGGCTTCTTGCCGAAGATCTTGAGCGCCTTGAGGCGCCGCTCGAGCATCCACTCGGGCTCGTTCTTGCGCCGGGAGATGTCGCGGACGACGTCCTCGTTGATGCCGCGGGTCGCCGAGGCACCGGCGACGTCGGCGTCCGCCCAGCCGTACTTGTAGCGGCCGAGGGAGTCGATCGCCTCGTCCTGCGTGAGCGGGGTGCTCACCGGCTGCTGGGTGCTGGTCATGCGGGGGTCCTCTCCCGGTCGATCGAGGGGGTCTTCGTGCTGGCGCCGGCGTCGTGCGCCGCGGCGCTACCAGCAGGTACAGGGCGTGCAGGAGCTGCTTTGTTCCGAGCCGTCGGGGTGATCTGGGCCGGGATGTGGGTGGTGCAGATCCCGTCGCCGTGGGCGATCGTGGCCAGCCGCTGCACGTGGGTGCCGACGAGCTTGCTGATCACCGCCGTCTCAGCCTCGCACAGCTGCGGGAACTCGGCCGCGACGTGGGCCACCGGGCAGTGGTGCTGGCACAGCTGGCCACCGCTGGAGATCGCCGAGGCGGTCGCCGCGTAGCCCTCCGTGGTCAGCGCGGCCGCGAGCACCTGCGCCCGGTCGACGGTGACCCCGGCGGCCTCCTCGGCGGACGCGACCGCCGTGGAGCAGCGCTCGGCCAGCCCGGCGAGCTGCTTCTCCGCGACCGCCCGGACGGCGTCGGGGCCGCCGTGCTCGGCCACGAAGCGCAACGCGGTGAGCGCGAGGTCGTCGTAGGCGTGCGGGAAGGAGGAGCGGCCGGCGTCGGTGAGGGCGAACCGGCGGGCCGGCCGGCCCCGGCCCCGCTGACCGCCGGGGGCCACCCGCTCGTCCACCCGGCCGGCGGCGAGCAGGCCGTCGAGGTGCCGGCGGACGGCGGCCGGGGAGATGCCGAGCCGGGCGGCCAGCTCGGCGGCGCTCTGCGGACCGTGCTCGAGCAGCAGCCCGCTCACCCGGTCACGGGTGCGCCCGTCCTCGGCCGGCACGGCCGGCGAGGGGACGGCGGCGCGCACCGCAGCGGTTTCCACAACACGATTGTGTGCTTAATCGGGGAGCCCGCAAGCAAGGCGTGCCTTACCTGCCGCTCCGGAGCGGGGGTCGCCGCTCACCCGGACAGGAGGAGGACACCGCCGCGGCGGGCGCGCAGTGTCGTCCCGACACCCACCGTCGCCCCGGCCGGCCGGACCGGGGCAGCACGAGGAGGACCGCGATGGTCGAGCCCCCGCCCCGCGACACCCCTGACCGCACGCCCGGCCGGCCACCGGCATCGGGTGTCGGCACCGCGACGCGGACCGGCCGGCAGGCGACCGGCTCCGGCTACTCGACCTGGACCGAGGAGGGGTTCTCCGGGTGGGCCTGGTTCGCCGGCGGCCTCATGGTCCTGGTGGGCCTGTTCCAGGTCATGGCCGGGATCACCGCACTGGCGAGCGCGGACTACTACACGATCCCCACCCGCGACCTCGTGGTCGACGCCAGCTACAGCACCTGGGGCTGGGTGCACCTGGTCCTGGGCCTGGTCATGGTGGTCACGGGCGGGGGGCTGGCGCTCGGCAACGCGGCCGCCCGGGTGGTCGGCGTCGCGCTGGCGGGGCTCAGCGCCCTCGTGAACCTGCTCTTCCTCACCGCGTCCCCGTTCGCGGGGGCGCTGATCATCGCCCTGGACGTGTTCGTGATCTACGCCATCACGGTCCACGGCAACGAGTCCCGGCAGTCGCGCTGACGCCGGCGCCCTCACCGCTGGGCGGTGAGGGCGCCGGTTCGGCTCAGACGGCGGCGGGGGCCTCGGCCTCCGCCACGCTGTTCGGCCGGCGGTCGGACACCTGCAGGTCCAGGTCGCCGTCGGCGACGTCGACCGTCACCTGCTGGCCGGGCGAGAGCTCACCACCGAGCACCAGCCGGGACAGCCGGTTGTCGACCTCGCGCTGGATCGCCCGGCGCAGCGGCCGCGCACCGAACTGCGGCTCGTGCCCGCGCTCGGCCAGCCAGGCCACCGCCGCCGGGGTGACCTCGACGGCGATGTCCTGGGCGGACAGCCGGCGCCGGGTCTCGTCCAGCAGCAGGTCGGTGATCCGCGCCAGCTGCTCGGCCTCGAGCTGCCGGAAGACCACGATCTCGTCGATCCGGTTGAGGAACTCCGGCCGGAACGCGTCCCGCAGCCGCCGCATCACCTGGTCGCGCAGGTCGTCGCCGCTGTTGCCGTTGGCGGTGAACCCCAGCGGGCCGCGGCCGGCGTTGACGATCGCCTCCGACCCCAGGTTGCTGGTCATGATCACCACGGTGTTGCTGAAGTCGACCGTGCGGCCCTGGGAGTCGGTGAGCCGGCCGGCGTCCAGCAGCTGCAGCAGCGTGTTGAACACGTCCGGGTGGGCCTTCTCGATCTCGTCGAGCAACACCACCGAGTAGGGACGGCGACGCACCGCCTCGGTCAGCTGACCGGCGTCCTCGTACCCGACGTAGCCGGGGGGCGAGCCGACCAGCCGGCTGACCGTGTGCCGCTCCTGGAACTCGCTCATGTCCAGCCGGACCATCCGGTCGGAGTCGCCGAACAGCGCCTCCGCCAGCGCCCGGGCCAGCTCGGTCTTGCCGACGCCGGTCGGGCCGAGGAACAGGAAGCTGCCGATCGGCCGGTCCGGGTCACCGAGCCCGGCGCGCGAGCGGCGGATCGCCTCGGCGACCACCTCGACCGCCTCGTCCTGGCCGACGACCCGCTCGTGCAGGACGTCCTCCAGCCGCAGCAGCCGGTCGCGCTCCTCCTGGGTCAGCTGCGCCACCGGGATGCCGGTGGCCCGGGAGACCACCTCGGCGATCTCGGGCACGCCCACCTCGGGGATGCCGCCCTCGCCGCCGGACCGGGCCTGCTCGAGGTCGGCCTGGGCGGTGCCGATCTGGTCCCGCAGCGTGGAGGCGCGCTCGTAGTGCTCGGCCGCGACCGCCTGGTCCTTCTCCCGCTGCAGCTCCAGCACCCGCTGCTCCAGCTCGCGCAGGTCGGTGGTCGGCCGCTTGACCCGCAGCCGGGTGCGGGCGCCGGCCTGGTCGATCAGGTCGATCGCCTTGTCCGGCAGGTGCCGGTCGGTGACGTACCGCTCGGAGAGCTCCGCCGCGGCCACCAGGGCCTCGTCGGTGAACCGCACCTGGTGGTGCGCCTCGTACCGGTCGCGGAGCCCGCGGAGGATCTCGATGGTGTCCAGCGTGCTGGGCTCGGGGACCAGGACCGGCTGGAAGCGGCGCTCGAGGGCGGCGTCCTTCTCGATGTTGCGCCGGTACTCCTCCAGCGTCGTGGCGCCGATGATGTGCAGCTCACCGCGGGCCAGCGCCGGCTTGAGCATGTTGCCCGCACCGGCCGACCCCTCGGAGCCACCCGCGGCGACGACGGTGTGCAGCTCGTCGATGAAGACGATCACCTCGTCGCTGTGCTCGCGGATCTCGTCCATCACCTTCTTGAGCCGCTCCTCGAAGTCACCGCGGTAGCGGGTGCCCGCGACCAGGCCGGTCAGGTCCAGCTCGACCAGCCGGCGGCCGCGCAGCGACTCGGGGACGTCGCCGTCGACGATCTGCAGGGCGATGCCCTCGACGATCGCGGTCTTGCCGACGCCGGCCTCACCGATGAGCACCGGGTTGTTCTTGTTCCGCCGGGACAGCACCTCGATGGTCTGCTCGATCTCCTGCGCGCGGCCGATGACCGGGTCGATCTTCCCGTCGCGGGCCATCGCGGTGAGGTCGCGGCCGTACTCGTCGAGGGTCGGGGTGCTCGACGGCGGCTGCTCGTTCCCGCCGCCGCCCGCCCCGGCCGGGACCGGACCACCGGCGGCCGCCCGCTGCAGCCCCTCGGGGGTCACCCGTGCGCCGCCGAGGAGCCGGCCGGCACCGGAGTCGGGGTTGAGCGCGAGCGCGAAGAGCAGGTGCTCGGGCCCGATGTAGGTCGAGCCGCTGGCCCGGGACACCTGGTGGGCGTCGAGCAGCGCCCGCTTGGCCGCGGGGGTCAGCGCCGGGGCCTGCCCGGTCGGCTCACCCCGGGTCAGCTGGCCGGCGAGGTCGGCCTGCAGCCGGTCGGGGTCCGCCCCGCTGCGGGACAGCAGCGTGCGGGTGGGCTCGTGACCGGCCATGGCCCAGAGCAGGTGCTCGGTGTCCAGGTCCGGGCTCCCCCACTCGGCGGCCTGCCGCGCTGCGGCGGACACCACCTCGCGGGAGTGCGAGCTGAGCAGCTGGGTGATGTCCACCCGCTGCATGCCCCGGCGTGCGCCGGGACCGCCCAGGAAGGCCTGGAAGAAGTCGTCGAAGGGACCGCCGCCGAACGGCGCGCCCGGGAAACCATTGGTCATCTGGAGATGGCCGCCTCTCGTGTCGTGGGGGCGGTGCTCACCTACCCACGGCCGACGCTGCGCACCGCAGGGCCTGTGCTCGGCTCCTGCTGGTCCCCGCGCGTCGGGGGTGGGGCGCCGGGCGGCTGATCGGGCCGGGCGGCGAGGGGCACCGGGGTAAGTAGCATCGGTGACGTGTCGGTTCTTCCCGCGTCGTTCCGCTCTCGGATGAACCCGTCCGTCGTCTCCCGGCTCGCGCTGGCCAACGTCGTGGCCAACGGCGTCATCGTGGTGACCGGCGGCGCCGTCCGGCTCACCGGCTCCGGTCTGGGCTGCCCCACCTGGCCCGAGTGCACCGACGGCAGCATCCGGCCGACCCCCGAGCTGGCCGGTCACGGGCTGATCGAGTTCGGCAACCGGTTGCTGACCTTCGCCCTCGTGGTCGTCGCGGTCGCCACCGTCGTCGCGGTGTTCGCCTCGGCGCGCCGGGACCTGCGCCGGCTGGCGGTGCTGAGCCTGCTCGGCATCCCCGCGCAGGCGCTGCTCGGCGGGGTCACCGTGCTCACCGGGCTCAACCCCTGGACGGTCGCCGCGCACTTCCTGCTGTCCATGGTGCTGGTGGCCATCGCGACCGTGCTGTGGCTGCGCTCCCGCGAACCGGGCGTCGGCCAGCTGGTGGTCCGCCGTCCGTTCGCGCTGCTCGCCACGGGGATCGCCGCCGCGGTGGCCGCCGTCCTCGTGGTCGGCACCGTGGTCACCGGCAGCGGTCCGCACAGCGGCGACCCGGAGGCCGGGCGCACCGGCTTCGACCCGGAGCTGGTCAGCCAGCTGCACGCCGACGTCGTCTTCCTGCTCATCGGGCTGACCGTCGCGCTGCTGGTGGCGCTGGCCGCCACCGACTCCCCCGGCCGGGTCCGCCGCGCGGCCCGCGACCTGCTCGTCGTCGAGCTGCTGCAGGGCGTGATCGGCTACGTGCAGTACTTCACGCACCTGCCCGCGCTGCTGGTGCTGCTGCACATGGCCGGCGCGGTGCTGATCACCGTCTACACGGCCCGGCTGCTCTGGTCGGTCCGCGGCCCCGCCTCCGAGCTGCCCGTCGGCAGTGACACTGCCGTCCTCCGGACGGCACCGCTGCCAGGAGCCGTTCCCGGGGCGCGATGAGCCGCTGAGGTCCCTCCTCGGAGAGCCTCCGGCCCCCCTCGTCGGGACGCGCTCCCGCAGCCGTGGAACGGGCCACCCGCAGTCCCGTCAGACGAGGACGTCGGCGACCAGGGCGATCGACAGCAGGGTCATGTAGGTGATCGACACCGAGAACAGCCGCATCGGCCGGTCGGGCACGCCCGCCTTGATCCGGTTGAGCCAGGCGTGCGACTCCGCGACGTACCAGGCGCCCAGGCCGAGGGTGGCGATCCCGGTGGTCCAGCCCAGCTGGGGGGTCACCGGGACCATCAGCAGCGAGACGACCAGGGTGCCCCAGGCCCAGGCCACGGACTGCCGCCCGACGCTGACCGGACCGGCCACCACCGAGAGCATCGGGACACCGGCCCGGAAGTAGTCGTAGCGGAACCGGCTGGCCAGCGCCCAGAAGTGCGGCATCTGCCAGCAGAAGACGATGCCGAAGAAGACCAGCGCCGGCCAGTCCAGCGACCCGGTGACCGCGGCCCAGCCGATGAGCACCGGGGCGGCGCCGGGCAGCCCGCCGAAGACGGTGTTGTGGTGGGTCCGGCGCTTGAGCACCATCGTGTAGAGCACCGAGTAGGCCAGCACCGCGGCGGCCGCGAGCGCGGTGGCCAGCGGCGTGGTGAACAGCCCGAGCAGGACCAGCGAGACCCACGCCAGCAGCACGCCGAAGACCAGTGCGTTGCGGGGCCGGATCACCCCGCTGGGGATCGGCCTGTCCCGGGTGCGGGACATCAGCCGGTCGATGTCCCGGTCGTACCAGCAGTTGATCGTGTTGGCGGCACCGGCGGCGAGCATCCCGCCGACCAGGGTGGCCAGCACCAGCCCCGTGCCCGGCCAGCCCCCGGCGGCCAGCATCATCGCCGGCAGCGTGGTGACCAGCAGCAGCTCGACGAGCTTCGGCTTCGTCAGCGAGACGTAGGCGGCCACCGTGGCACGGCCCGAACGGGTCCGGACGCGGTCGACGCGAGGGCCGGCGATGGCCGTCACCGCGTGCCCGGGAGCGCGGCGTCGCGCGGGCAGCAGGGCACCACGAGGTCCTTCTCCGCCGGGGATGGGGTTGCCCCGCCACTCTAGCCCGGCCCCTCTCCGGGAATGGGCGGGCACCACTAGGGTTTGATCACGTTGACTCTGCCTGAGAAGCGGGTAGGGCCGACGTCGAGGACGACGTCGCGCCCACGCTTCCGACCCTCGACCGCACCGACCGGGGCGGCCGTGGTGTGCACCGTCGTCCGCCCGGGGAGGCCCCCCGTGCCCCCGGGCGGGTCCGACTCCGACCGATCCCCGAGGGAGCACCGAGCGCCACATGACCAGCGACAGCACCAGCAACACCGAGAGCACCGGGGCCGAGGCCCCGGCCGAGGCCGCCAGCGACACCCCCACCGGGTCGCCGCGCCAGCCCGACCCCACGCTGCCCGACGGCTTCACCGAGCTCGACCGGCGCGCCATCGACACCGCCCGCGTGCTGGCGATGGACGCGGTGCAGAAGGTCGGCAACGGCCACCCCGGCACCGCGATGAGCATGGCGCCCACCGCCTACCTGCTGTTCCAGAAGTGGCTGAAGCACGACCCGAGCGACCCGCAGTGGACCGGCCGCGACCGGTTCGTCCTGTCCATGGGCCACTCCAGCCTCACGCTGTACGTCCAGCTCTACCTGTCCGGCTACGGCCTGGAGCTGTCCGACCTGCAGGCGCTGCGCACCTGGGGCTCGCTGACGCCCGGCCACCCCGAGGTCAACCACACCCCCGGCGTCGAGACCACCACCGGCCCGCTGGGCCAGGGCGTCGGCAACGCCGTCGGCATGGCCATGGCCGCCCGCCGCGAGCGCGGCCTGTTCGACCCGGAGTCCGCCGAGGGCGAGAGCCTCTTCGACCACACCATCTGGGCGTTCGCCTCCGACGGCGACCTGGAGGAGGGCGTCAGCGGCGAGGCCTCCTCGATCGCCGGCACCCAGCGCCTGGGCAACCTCGTCCTGGTCTACGACGACAACAAGATCTCGATCGAGGACAACACCGAGATCGCCTTCACCGAGGACGTCGGCAAGCGCTACGAGGCCTACGGCTGGCACGTCCAGCACGTGGACGACGGTGAGGACCTCGCCGCCCTCGACGCCGCCTTCGCCGCGGCCAAGGCCGAGACCAACCGCCCGTCGATCATCGTGCTGCGCACGGTCATCGGCTGGCCGGCGCCGAACAAGCAGAACACCGGGGCCGCGCACGGCTCGGCGCTGGGCGACGACGAGGTCAAGGCGACCAAGGAGATCCTCGGCTTCGACCCGGAGCAGACCTTCGAGGTCGCCCCCGAGGTCATCGAGCACACCCGCAAGGTCGTCGAGCGCGGCCAGCAGGCGCACGCCGAGTGGTCGAAGGGCTTCGCAGCCTGGGAGCAGGCCAACCCCGAGGGCGCGGCGCTGCTGGCCCGGATGAAGACCCGCACGCTGCCCGAGGGCTGGGCGGAGAAGCTGCCGAGCTGGGACGCCGACCCCAAGGGCGTCGCCACCCGCAAGGCCTCCGGTGAGGTGCTCGCCGCGATCTACCCGGAGCTGCCCGAGCTGTGGGGCGGGTCGGCCGACCTGGCGGAGAGCAACAACACCGCGGTCAAGGGCGAGCCGTCGTTCCTGCCCGCCGACCGGCAGACGAAGATGTGGAGCGGTGGCCCCTACGGCCGCACCCTGCACTTCGGCGTCCGGGAGCACGCCATGGGCGCGATCATGAACGGCATCGCGCTGCACGGCGGCACCCGCGTCTACGGCGGCACGTTCCTCACCTTCTCCGACTACATGCGCGGCGCCGTGCGGCTCGCGGCGCTCATGCAGCTGCCGGTGACCTACGTGTGGACCCACGACTCGATCGGCCTGGGCGAGGACGGCCCGACGCACCAGCCGATCGAGCACTACGCCGCGCTGCGCGCCATCCCGGGGCTGGACTTCGTCCGCCCCGCCGACGCCAACGAGACGGCCGTCGCCTGGCGCGCGATCCTGGAGAACAACGACCGGCCGGCCGGCCTGGCGCTCTCCCGGCAGAACCTGCCCACCTTCGACCGGTCGGTCATGAACTCGGCCGAGGGCACGGCCAAGGGCGGTTACGTGCTGGCCGAGGCGTCCACCGGCACCCCTGAGGTGATCCTCATGGGCACCGGCTCCGAGGTGCAGATCGCCGTCGCCGCCCGCGAGGTGCTGGAGGCCGACGGCGTCCCGACCCGCGTCGTGTCGCTGCCGTGCTGGGAGTGGTTCGCCGAGCAGGACGAGGCCTACCGCCTCGAGGTGCTGCCCTCCTCGGTCCGCGCCCGGGTCAGCGTCGAGGCCGGGGTGCCGATGGGCTGGCGCGACTTCGTCGGCGACGCCGGCCGGATCGTCGGCCTGAACCACTACGGCGCGAGCGCCAGCTACTCCAAGCTCTACGAGGAGTTCGGGCTCACCGCCGAGGCCGTCGTCGCCGCGGCCCGGGACAGCCTGAAGGCCGCCGAGGGCCCCGACGTCCCGCCGACCGGCGCGAGCGTCTCGGTCGGTGGCCTGGACTCCCCCACCGGCGACAAGTGACCGACTCCCCCAACCGATCCGACAGGAGGGCATGAGATGGCCCAGAACGAGAACCTGGCACAGCTGTCCAAGGCGGGGGTCGCCGTCTGGCTCGACGACCTCTCCCGTGACCGCATCCGCAGCGGGAACCTGCAGCAGCTGGTCGACGAGCACAGCGTCGTCGGCGTCACCACCAACCCGAGCATCTTCGCCGCGGCGATCAGCGGGTCGAAGTCCTACGACGACCAGCTGCACGCCCTCGCGGTGCGCAAGGTGAGCGTCGAGGAGGCGCTGCGCACCATCACCGCCGCCGACGTCCGCGACGCCTGCGACCTGCTCGCACCGGTCGCCGCGGCCACCGGCCGGGACGGCCGCGTGTCGCTCGAGGTCGCCCCGGGCCTGGCGCACGACGAGGACGCCACCGCCGCGGAGGCCGCCCACCTGTGGTGGCTGGTCGACCGGCCGAACCTGTTCATCAAGATCCCGGCGACCCTGGCGAGCCTCCCGGCGATCACCACCTCGATCGCCAAGGGGATCAGCGTCAACGTCACGCTGATCTTCAGCATCGAGCGGTACAAGGCGGTCATGGACGCCTACATCTCCGGCCTGGAGCAGCGGCTGGCCGAGGACCCGGAGGCCTCCTTCGACGGCATCGAGTCGGTCGCCTCGTTCTTCGTGTCCCGCGTGGACACCGAGATCGACAAGCGGCTGGACGCCTCCGGTGCCGACGCCTCGCTCAAGGGCAAGGCCGGCGTGGCCAACGCCCAGCTGGCCTACCAGGCCTACGAGGAGGTCTTCTCCTCCGACCGCTGGAAGGCCCTGGAGGCCAAGGGCGCGAGCAAGCAGCGCCCGCTGTGGGCCTCGACCGGCGTGAAGAACCCGGAGTACTCGGACACGCTCTACCTCTCCGAGCTCATCGCCCCGGACACGGTCAACACCATGCCGGAGAAGACGATGCAGGCCTACGCCGACCACGGCCAGGCCGGCACCTCGGTGCAGTCCTCCTACGCCGACGCCGAGAAGGTCATGGCGGACGTCGCCGCGGCCGGGGTCGACCTGGACGACGTCTTCCGCGTGCTCGAGGAGGAGGCCGTGCAGAAGTTCGTCGACGCCTGGGACGAGCTGACCGGCTCGGTCCAGGAGCAGCTGCAGGACAAGGCCTGACGGCCTAGCACGACCCACCCCACCACCCGCTCCACCCACCCGCCGTCCGGTCCGGAGCAGCACCGGACGGCGGGTGGTCCTGCGAGAACCCGAGGACGGAAGAGATGCCCACCAACCCGCTGCGGGATCCGCGGGACCGACGGCTGCCCCGCGTACCGGAGCCCTGCGCCCTGGTCGTGTTCGGCATCACCGGGGACCTGGCCCGCAAGAAGCTGCTGCCGGCGGTCTACGACCTGGCCAACCGCGGCCTGCTGCCGACCAACTTCGCGCTGCTGGGCTTCGCCCGCCGCGACTGGGGCGACGTGGAGTTCTCCGAGCTCGCCCGCTCCGCCGCCCGCGAGCACGCCCGCACCCCGTGGCGCGAGGAGGTCTGGGAGCGGTTGGCCAACAGCGTGCGCTTCGTCCAGGGCTCCTTCGACGACGACAACGCCTTCGACGAGCTGGCCAGCAACCTGGCCGAGCTGGAGGGCACCCACGGCATCGGCGGCAACGCGGCGTTCTACCTGTCCATCCCGCCGGCCATGTTCCCCACGGTGCTCAAGCAGATGGCGCGCACCGGGATGGCCGAGAGCACCCCGGACCGGTGGCGGCGGGTGGTCGTGGAGAAGCCCTTCGGCAACGACCTGCAGTCCAGCCGCGAGCTGAACGCCCTGGTCGACTCGGTGTTCACCGCCGACGACGTGTTCCGCATCGACCACTACCTGGGCAAGGAGACGGTCCAGAACCTGCTGGCCCTCCGCTTCGCCAACGAGCTGTTCGAGCCGGTCTGGAACGGCCACCACGTCGACTCCGTGCAGATCACCATGGCCGAGGACGTCGGCATCGGCGGCCGGGCCGGGTTCTACGAGAAGACCGGCGCCGCCCGGGACGTGCTGCAGAACCACCTGCTGCAGCTGCTGGCGCTCACCGCCATGGAGGAGCCGGTCGAGTTCTCCGCCGAGGAGATCCGCACCGAGAAGCTCAAGGTGCTGCGCGCGGTGTCCGTGCCCGAGGACAAGGCCCGCTTCGCCGTCCGCGGCCAGTACGAGCAGGGCTGGCTGGCCGGTCAGCGGGCCACCGGCTACCGGCAAGAGGAGGGCGTCAGCCCGGACTCCACCACCGAGACCTACGCCGCCGTCCGGCTCGGCGTGGAGACCCGCCGCTGGGCCGGCGTCCCGTTCTACCTGCGCACCGGCAAGCGGCTGCCCCGCCGGGTCACCGAGATCGCGCTGGTCTTCAAGCGCGCCCCGCACCTGCCCTTCGCGCCGACGGACACCGAGGAGCTGGGCCACAACCAGCTGGTGATCCGGGTGCAGCCCGACGAGGGCATGACGCTGAAGTTCGGCTCCAAGGTCCCGGGCAGCGTGATGGAGGTCCGGGACGTCGCGATGGACTTCCTCTACGGCGAGCAGTTCACCGAGGCCAGCCCCGAGGCCTACGAGCGGCTGCTGCTCGACGTGCTGCTCGGCGACGCGACCCTCTTCCCGCGCAACGCCGAGGTGGAGGCCTCCTGGGCGGTCATCGACCCGCTGGAGGACTTCTGGGCCGGCACGACGCCGTACTCCTACCGGGCCGGCGAGTGGGGCCCGCGCGCGGCCGAGGACATGCTCGCCGCCGAGGGGCGCCAGTGGCGCCGGCCGTGACCGCCCACCCGTCTCCCCGCACCCCCTGGAGCACCTCATGACGACGTTGTGGGACACCACCGGATCCGCGGTGGTCAAGGAACTGGCCAACCAGCGGCGCACCGGCGGCGCGGTCATGAGCGGCGTCGCGCTGACCCTGGTGGTCGTCGCCGACGAGAGCCGGGTCAACGAGGCCGAGCAGGCCGCCACGGCTGCGGCCGAGCTGCACCCGTGCCGGCTGCTCGTCGTCGTGCGCCGGCAGATCGAGGCACCGGTGCCGCGGCTGGACGCCGAGGTGCAGATCGGCGGCCGGCTGGGCCCCGGCGAGGCCGTGGTGATGCGGATGTACGGCCGGCTCGGGCTGCACGCCGAGTCCGTGGTGCTGCCGCTGCTCGCTGCGGACGCACCCGTCGTCACCTGGTGGCACACGCCCCCGCCGGAGCGGGTGTCCACCGACGCGCTCGGCGTCATCGCCGACCGGCGGATCAGCGACTGCTCCATGTCCGAGGACCCCATCTCGGCGCTGCGGGTCCGGGCCCGGGACTACGCGCCGGGTGACACCGACCTGACCTGGACCCGCAGCACCCCGTGGCGGGCCACCCTGGCCTCGACGCTGGACTCGGTCTCCGGCCGTCGCGGCGAGCCCGTCGAGGTGCTCGGCGGCGAGGTCACCGGCGACCCGGAGAACGCCACCGCCCGGCTGGTCGCCGGCTGGCTGACCTCCCGGTGCGGGTGCCCGATCGAGGTCGTGCCCGGACCGCGCGTCCCGGGGTCGTCCGGCATCGACTCGATCACCCTGCGGCTGGACCAGGACGAGGAGGTGCGCCTGCAGGACGACCGCAAGGGCGGCGCGGTCATCCAGCAGCCGTTCCGGCCCGAGTCCGTGGTCGCGCTGCCGGAGCGCTCGCTGGGTGAGCTGCTCGGCGAGGAGCTGCGCCGGCTCGACCAGGACGAGCCGTTCAGCGAGGCGCTGGAGGTCGTCACCGGCGAGACCGGGCTGGCCGAGCGGCCGCCGATCCGCGAGCACACCTGGTTCGACCCGATGAAGCCGCAGCAGTCCGCGGCCGACGCCGAGGCCGAGCTGACCTCGGACGCGACCTCCGACGGCGGCACCGCCGCCACCGCGGCGCCGACCGTGCCGCCGACCTCGGCGGACACCGACGACGTCGCGCTGAACGGCGAGCACGACTCCCCCGCCGACGACTCTGAGGAGCAGCACGCGGTGCAGGCCGCGGAGGGCGGTGCCCGATGAGCCAGTTCTCCCCCGGCGAGCGGATCGAGGAGGCGCTCAGCGAGGAGGGCCTGCCGACGCCGGACGTGGTCGTCGAGCCGGACGCCGACCGGCTGGCCCGGGCGGTCTCCTCCGCGCTGGTGGCCCGGCTGGCCGCCGCCCAGGCCGTGCACGGGACGGCGTCGGTGGTGCTCACCGGAGGTGGCATCGGCACCGCCGTGCTGCAGCGGGTCGCCGACCTGGCCGCCGAGCCCGAGCACGCCGTCGTCGACTGGCAGCAGGTCGACGTGTGGTGGGGCGACGAACGGTTCGTCCCGGCCGACTCCGACGACCGCAACGAGCTCGGCGCCCGGGCGGCCTTCCTCGGCCGGGTCGGGCTGGACCCGGAGCGCATCCACCCGATGCCCTCCTCCGACGCCGGCTTCGACGAGCCCGAGGAGGCGGCCGCCTGGTACGCCGAGCAGCTCGCCGCGGTGGCCGGCGACGACCGGGCCGTGCCCCGCATCGACGTGCTGATGCTCGGGATGGGGCCGGAGGGCCACGTCGCGTCGATCTTCCCGGACTCCCCGGCCGTCTCCGACGAGCGGCCGGTCGTCGCGGTGCGGGACTGCCCGAAGCCGCCCCCGACCCGGATCAGCCTGGGCTTCTCCGCGATCACCTCCGCCGAGGAGGTCTGGCTGCTGGTCAGCGGCGAGGGCAAGGCCGAGGCCGTCGCCCGCGCGCTCGGCGGTGCCACCCGCTCCGACCTGCCGGCCGCCGGTGCCCGGGGACGCCGGGCCACCCGCTGGCTCCTCGACGCGGCAGCTGCGAGCCGACTCCCGCGGGACTGACCGACGACGGCCCCCTCCCCGGACCGGGGAGGGGGCCGTCGGTCAGGCGCCTCGGCGGGCGCGGAGGCGGCTGAGCGCCTCCTCGAGGAGGGCGTCGCCGTCCTCGTCGCTGCGCCGCTCGCGCACGTAGGCGAGGTGCGTCTTGTACGGCTCCGTGCGCGGGGCCGGTGGCGGGTTCTGCTGGTCGGTCCCGGCCGGGAGTCCGCAGCGCGGGCAGTCCCAGGTCTCCGGGACCTCGATGTCGGCCGCGAAGGCGATCCGCGACTCGTGTCCGTTGGCGCACCAGAACCCGATCCGGTTCCGTGGCGCCGTCTCGCCGCGCTCCGCTTCTCCCATCGGTCCCGCACCGACCCGGCTCCCCCGGATCGCGTTCCCACCAGCCACGAGCGGCCCCCTGATCGTCGCCACCACCGCGGTCCCAGTTGATCACCGCTCGGGCAGTCTAGGGCCTCTCAGGCCCGTCTCAGGTCACGATGCGGACACCGTCAGTACCGGCACGCGATCGTCCGGCAGAAACCCGGCATGGCACTGAGTGCCTGGTCAGCGCGGTGAGGTGCTGGAACGGCCCCCTCTCAGGGGCCCGCCCTGAGCTTGCGAAGGGTGGGGGGAGAGGGGGTCCTTCGTCAGACCTTGAGCAGGATGCCCAGACCGACGATGCAGACCGCCCAGACCAGGCCGGCGAAGACGGTCAGCCGGTTGAGGTTCTTCTCCACCACCGAGCTGCCGGACAGCTGCGAGGAGACCGCGCCACCGAACATCGACGACAGACCGCCGCCCTTGCCGCGGTGCAGCAGGATGAGCACGATCAGCAGCACGCTGGTGAGGACCAGCAGCACGTTGAGGACCAGCTCGATCATCGTCAGTCTCCTGTCCTCATGCCCACGGGGTGTGGACTCGCACCCGGTGGGCCGGGGGCACGACGGCCCAGCCTAGCCGACGGGGCATCAGCGGACCCCGGCGGTCACGACGTCGTAGCCGCCGTAGGGCTGCATGACCACCCCGTTGCGGAGCTGCTGGCCGGCCAGCAGCTGGACCCGGTTCTCCGCCAGCGGGACGTAGACCCCGGTCGCGCCCACCGCCGTCACCACCTGGCGCCAGGCGTCCGCCGCGGCCGCGGGATCGGTCGCCGCCCGGGCGGCGTCCACCAGGCCGTTGACCCCGGGGTCGGCGAGCTGGGCGTAGTTGGTGTTGCCGACGTCGCGGACGGAGCGGCCGTCGACCAGCGGGGTCAGGAAGGACGCGGCGGTCGGGAAGTCCGCGGTCCAGGTGGCCAGCACGATCCCGTAGCCCTGGGCGACCACGTTGGTCGGCTTCCCGACGTCGGAGGCGTAGTAGCTGGTGGGGTCCAGCGGCCGCACCTCGGCCTGGATGCCGACCTCGGCCAGGTCGTCGGCGATCGCGTTGGCCAGCTTGACCGTGTTCGGGGCGTCCGGGACGGCGAGGACGGTGCTGAAGCCGTCGGGCTTGCCGCACGCCGTGAGGGACGCCCGGGCCGCCGCCAGGTCCTGGCCGGGGTCCGGGTCCTCGGGGCCGCCGGCCAGCGCCCGCGGCCACAGCAGCGAGGAGCGGACGGCGTTGCCCGGCCCACCGAGCGCCTCCTGGACCGCCCCCCGGTCGACGGCGGCGGCGACCGCGGCCCGGCAGTCGGCGTTGTCCATCGGGGCGACGGTGGTCGGCAGGGCGAGCAGCCGCAGCGACCCGGTCGTCACGTCGTCGACCCGGCCGGCCAGCGCGTCGTCCATCCGGCTGGTGGTGGCCACCTGCACACCGGTACCGGAGAGGTCCGCGTCGGCGGACCCGGCCAGCAGCGCCTGGTCCCGGGTGACCCCAGACAACCCGCTGCGCACGACGACCTGGTCGGGCAGCGCGGTCCGGACCTCGTCGGTGGCCGGGTCCCACTGCGGGTTGCGGTCCAGCACGAGGCCGGTCACCTGGTCGACGGAGGTGATCAGGTAGGGGCCGGAGCTGACCGGCTTGAACCGGTACCCGTCGCCGGTGTCGTTCTCCGCCGGGACCGGGCTGCTGGAGGGCAGCGCCATCACGAACGGGAAGTCCGGTGCCGGCGTGCTGAGCGTGAAGGAGATGGTCCGGTCGTCCGGGGTGGCGATCGAGGCCAGCCCCAGCTTGCCGGGCGACTCGTCCTGGTACGGCCCGGCGTAGGGGTCCTGCGGGTCATCGAGCAGGTCGAGCACGTAGGTCGGCCCGCCGATGATGACGTCGGAGGCGAACGAGCGCTCGATGCCGTACTTGACGTCGCGCGAGGTGATCGCCCGGCCGGTCTCGAAGCGGACGCCGTCCTTGAGGGTGAACGTCCAGGTCCGGCCGCCGTCGGGCGTCGTCCCGGTGTCCGTCGCCAGGTCGGGGACCAGCTCGTCGGTCCGCCCGGGCTCCGAGGAGTAGGTGACCAGGGTGCGGGTGTAGAGCCGCATCAGGTTCCACACGCCCGGGCTGTACGACCGCTGCGGGTCGAGGCTGTCGATGTCCCCCGCGACCAGGCGCAGCGTGCCGCCGGTCGCGTCGGACGGCGCCCGGACGCCGTCGACCCCGCTGTCGGGCTCCCCGGCCTGGGTCGGGACCCCGGCCGCGCCGCTGTTGCCGCTCCCGCAGCCGGCGAGCAGCGCGACGAGGGCCACCACGACGACGACCCACCGCCCCCGCCGGAGGACGTGGCGGGGTCGGTGGGTCGTGTCAGTGGTGAACAGGGTGCTGCTCCGCCCGGTCAGTGCCGGCGGCGGTCAGCTCCCACCGGCAGCGGTACGACAGATCTGTGCGAACTCGTCGGCGTCCAGGCTGGCACCGCCGACGAGCGCTCCGTCGACGTCCGGCCCGGCGAGGATGCCGGCGGTGTTGCCGGCCTTCACCGACCCGCCGTAGAGGATACGGATCGCCGCCCCCGTCTCCGGGCCGTAGCGCTCGGCGAGCCGCGCCCGGAGTGCCCCGCAGACCTCCTGCGCATCGTCGGGGGTGGCCACCTCGCCGGTGCCGATCGCCCACACCGGCTCGTAGGCCACCACGAGGTCGGCCACCTGCTCGGCGGTCAGCCCGGCCAGCGCGAGGTCGAGCTGGTCGGTGCAGTGCGCCACGTGGCTGCCGGCCCGGCGGACGTCGAGCCCCTCCCCCACGCACAGCAGCGGCACCAGGCCGTGCCGCAGCGCGGCCTGCACCTTGGCCGCGACCACCGCGTCGTCCTCGCCGTGCAGCGTGCGCCGCTCGGAATGGCCGACCAGCACGTACCGGCAGGCCAGCGCGGCGAGCATCGCCCCGCTCACCTCGCCGGTGTAGGCGCCGGAGTCGTGGGCGGAGAGGTCCTGGGCGCCGTAGCCGATCTCCAGCTTGTCGCCGGCGACCAGCGTCTGCACGCTGCGCAGCGCCGTGAACGGCGGGACGACGACCACCTCGGCCGCGTCCAGCTGGGCCTCGGTCAGCGAGAACGCCAGCTTCTGCACCAGGCCGATGGCCTCCAGGTGCGTGAGGTGCATCTTCCAGTTGCCGGCGATGAGCGGGCGGCGTCCCTCGCGGGGCGGCTTGGGCCTGGTGCGTGCCATCAGCCGGCCAGCACCGCGAGGCCCGGGAGCTCGCGCCCCTCGAGGTACTCCAGCGACGCGCCGCCACCGGTGCTGATGTGGCCGTACGCCGCCTCGTCCAGTCCCAGCTGCCGGACGCTGGCCGCCGAGTCGCCGCCGCCGACGACCGACAGCCCGTCGACGCCGGCCACGGCCTGCGCCACGCCACGGGTGCCGGCCTGGAACGGCGCCAGCTCGAACACGCCCATCGGCCCGTTCCAGAACACCGTGTGCGCACCGGCCAGCGCCTCGGCGAACAGCTCGACGCTGCGCGGGCCGATGTCCAGGCTCATCTCGTCGGCCGGGATCTCCCCGGCCGGGAGCACCCGGGTCGGCGCGTCGGCGCTGAACTCGGGGGTGACCACGACGTCGACCGGCAGCACGATCCGGTCACCGGCCTCCTCGAGCAGCCGGCGGCAGGTGTCGACCTGGTCGGCCTCGAGCAGCGAGGTGCCCACCTCCAGGCCGCGGGCGGCCAGGAAGGTGTAGGTCATCCCGCCCCCGATGAGCAGCCGGTCGACCTTGGGCAGCAGCGCCTCGATCACGCCCAGCTTGTCGCTGACCTTGGAGCCGCCGAGGACGACGACGTAGGGCCGCACCGGCGTGCTGGTGAGCTGGGCGAGCACGTCCAGCTCACGCGCCACCAGCCGGCCGGCCGCGTGCGGCAGCCGGGTGGCGACGTCGTAGACCGAGGCGTGCTTGCGGTGCACCGCACCGAAGGCGTCGTCGACGTAGAGCTCGGCCAGCCCGGCGAGCCGGTCGGCGAGCTCGCCGCGCACCGCGTCGTCCTTGCTGGTCTCGGCCGCCTCGAAGCGGACGTTCTCCAGCAGCAGGACCTGGCCGTCGGTCAGCGCCTCGGCCTTCGCCCGGGCGTCCGGACCGGCGACGTCGGCGGCCAGCGGCACGTCGGTGCCGAGCAGCTCACCGAGCCGGGCGGCGACCGGCGCCAGCGAGTACTGCGGGTCCGGCTCGCCCTTCGGCCGCCCGAGGTGGGCGGCGACGACGACCCGGGCCCCGGCGTCCCGCAGCGCGGCGATCGTCGGCAGGCTGGCCCGGATCCGGCCGTCGTCGGTGATCTCGTTCGTGACCTTGTCCAGCGGGACGTTCAGGTCGGCGCGCAGCAGCACGCGCCGACCCGTCACCCCGTCGGCGAGGAGCTGGTCGACCGATCTCACGAGAGCTTCGAGCCCACCAGGACGACGGAGTCGACCAGCCGGTTGGAGTAGCCCCACTCGTTGTCGTACCAGCCGACGACCTTGACCTGGTTGCCGAAGACCTTGGTCAGGCCCGAGTCGAAGATGCACGAGGCCGGGTCGGTGACGATGTCGGAGGAGACGATCGGCGCGTCGGTGTAGGTCAGGTAGGGGGCCAGCGGGCCGGCAGCGGCGGTCCGGTAGGCCTCGTTGACCTCCTCGACGGTGACGTCGCGGCCGACGGTGACGGTGAGGTCGGTGGCCGAGCCGGTCGGGACCGGCACGCGCAGCGCGTAGCCGTCGAGCTTGCCCTTGAGCTCGGGCAGCACCAGGCCGATGGCCTTGGCCGCACCGGTGGAGGTCGGGACGATGTTCAGCGCGGCGGCGCGGGCGCGGCGCAGGTCCTTGTGCGGGCCGTCCTGCAGGTTCTGGTCGGCGGTGTAGGCGTGGATCGTGGTCATCAGACCGCGCTCGATGCCGAAGGCGTCGTTGAGCACCTTGGCCAGCGGGGCCAGGCAGTTGGTGGTGCAGGACGCGTTGCTGATGATCGTCTGCGAGCCGTCGTACTGCTCGTGGTTGACGCCCATGACGATCGTCAGGTCGTCACCGGTGGCCGGCGCGGAGATGATGACCTTCTTGGCGCCACCGGCGTCGACGTGCTTGCGGGCGTCGTCGGCCTTGGTGAAGAAGCCGGTCGACTCGACGACGACGTCGACACCCAGGTCGCCCCAGGGCAGGTTGGCCGGGTCGCGCTCGGCCAGCACCTTGACCGTCGCCCCGCCGACCTTGATGCCGTCACCGACGACCGAGACGTCCTCGGGCAGCTTGCCCAGGATGCTGTCGTACTTGAGCAGGTGCGCGAGCGTCTCGGGGGTGGTGAGGTCGTTGACCGCCACGATCTCGATGTCCGCACCGCTGGCGGCGGCCGCCCTGTAGAAGTTGCGGCCGATCCGACCGAACCCGTTGATCCCGACCCGTACCGTCACTGCGGACCTCCCAGACCGTGTTGCCCAGCCGGACCGGTCGGCCCAGCGGCACCGTGGGCCGCGCGTGCGCGCGGCCACATTCCGCGGACAGCCTATCGGCCCGCGGGCCCGCCCCGGACCGCGCACCCGGGGCGCCCGGAGCGGCCCGGGAGACGTCCGCGACGTCTCCCCCGGCCTGCGGAGGAGACGTCGCGGACGTCTCGGGGTTCGCTCAGGTGAGCATGTCGTCGGTGACGACGGACTCCGTGTCCGGGATGCCGAGGTCCTTGGCGCGCTTGTCGGCCATCGCCAGGAGGCGCCGTATGCGCCCGGCAACGGCGTCCTTGGTCATCGGCGGGTCGGCGCGCTGGCCGAGCTCCTCCAGCGACGCCTGGCCGAACTCCAGCCGCAGCCGGCCGGCCACCAGCAGGTGCTCGGGGGCCTCGTCGGCGAGGATCTCCAGCGCCCGCTCGACCCGGGCGCTGGCCGCGACGGCGGCGCGGGCGGACCGGCGCAGGTTGGCGTCGTCGAAGTTGGCCAGCCGGTTGGCCGTCGCCCGGACCTCGCGGCGCATCCGCCGCTCCTCCCAGGCGAGCACCGCGTCGTGGGCGCCCATCCGGGTGAGCAGCGCGCTGATCGCGTCGCCGTCCCGGACGACGACCCGGTCGGTGCCGCGGACCTCCCGGGCCTTGGCCGCGATCCCGAGGCGGCGGGCGGCGCCGACGAGCGCCATCGCCGCCTCCGGCCCGGGGCAGGTGACCTCGAGCGACGACGAGCGCCCCGGCTCGGTGAGCGACCCGTGCGCCAGGAACGCGCCGCGCCAGGCGGCCTCGGCGTCGCCGATGCCGCCGGAGACCACCGACGGCGGCAGCCCGCGCACCGGCCGGCCGCGCTGGTCGACCAGCCCGGTCTGCCGGGCCAGACCCTCGCCGTGCTTGGCGATCCGCACGAGGTAGCGCACCCCGCGGCGGATGTTGCCACCGGCGAGGACGCTCACCCCGCTGGTGTAGCCGTACACCTCGCTGATGTCGCGCCGCAGCCGTCTGGCCACCGAGCCGGTGTCGAGCTCGGCCTCGATGACCACGCGGCCGCCCACGATGTGCAGGCCCCCGGAGAAGCGCAGGAGCGCGGTCACCTCGGCCTTGCGCTCGGAGGTCTTGGTGCACTCCACGCGGGAGAGCTCGTCCTTCACCATCGCTGTCATGGCCATGCGTGCTGTTCCTTTCCCCCTGTGTGCCGACAGGTGCCCCGGTCGTCCCGGAGACCTGCCCGGGTCCGTCCGGTCACCGCGCACCGACCACGGAGGCCAGTGCGGCGGCGAGCCGCGAAGGATCGTGTCGTGGTGCCCCGTCGGGTGCAGCGACCGGCGCGAGCACCAGTTCTGCACCACAACCCTGCACAGCAGACAGCAGACCACGCCGGTCAACAACCGCAGCCGCATCGGCGATGACGGTGTGCAGCGACACGCCCTCGCAGTGCGCCAGCAGGACCCGCAGGTGCTCCTCGGGTGAGAAGCCGTCGGTCTCCCCCGCCTGCGGCTCCAGGTTGAGCACGACGACCACCCGGGCGCCGGACTCGGCGAGCGCCCGGCGCAGCCGCGGCACCAGCAGGTGCGGCAGCACGGAGGTGTACCAGGACCCGGGACCCAGGCTGATCACGTCCGCCGCGGCGATCGCCTGCAGCACCGAGGCGGGCACCGGCGGGTCGGCCGGCGAGACGCGGATCTCCCGGACCCGCCCCGGGGTGGAGGCGATCGCGACCTGGCCGCGGATCCGCCGGGTGTCCTGCGGGTCATCGGGGTCGGTGCTGTCCACCGTCGCCACCAGGTCCAGCGGCACCTCGGCCATCGGCAGCACCCGGCCCTGGGCGCCCAGCAGGTGCTCCAGCACGCCCAGGGCCCGCACGCTGTCGCCGCCGTGCATCTCGGTGAGGCCGGTGAGCATCAGGTTGCCGACCGGGTGGCCGGCGAGGACGCCGCTGCCGCCGAAGCGGTGCTGCAGCAGCCGGGCCATCTCCTGGGTGCGCGGCTCCTCGCCGGCCAGCGCGGCCAGCGCCATCCGCAGGTCACCGGGGGGCAGCACCGGCATCTCCCGCCGGATCCGGCCCGACGAGCCGCCGTCGTCGGCGACGGTGACCACCGCGGTCAGCTCGCCGGCCAGCCGGCGCCAGGCGGTCAGCGCCGCGGCGAGGCCGTGGCCACCGCCGAGCGCGACCACGCGCAACCGCTCGCGCCCGGCCGTCCGGCGCTCGCCCCCGGTGGGCGCCGGCACCGGCGGCGGTGCGGCCATCCGCACCGGGCCGGCGTCGGGCGCGGGCTGCACTACTCCCGCCCCAGGTCGCGGTGCCGGGCGTTGGCGGCGACGCCCTCGGCGGTCAGCCGCCGGGCGAACTCCTCGGCGATCGCGACGCTGCGGTGCTTGCCGCCGGTGCAGCCGACGGCGAGGGTCAGGTAGCGCTTGCCCTCCCGCCGGTAGCCGGGCAGCAGCAGCCCCAGCACCTTCATGTACTCGTCGAGGAACTCACCCGCGTGGTCCTGGCCGAGCACGTAGTCCCGGACCTCGGCGTCCCGGCCGGTCATCGGCCGCAGCTCGGGCACCCAGTGCGGGTTGGGCAGGAACCGGGCGTCGACCACCAGGTCGGCGTCCAGCGGCAGGCCGTACTTGAAGCCGAAGCTGAGCACGGTGGCGACCACCTGGGGCGGCGCGTCGTGGTCGACGAACGCCGACTCGAGGGTGGCCCGCAGCTGGTGCACGTTGAGGTCGCTGGTGTCGACCCAGAGGTCGGCCTCGCCGGCGATCCCGGTGAGCAGCTCCCGCTCGGCCTCGATGCCGTCGGCCAGCCGGCCGCTGCCCTGCAGCGGGTGCTCCCGCCGGTTGGACTCGTAGCGCCGGATCAGCACCTCGTTGCGGGCGTGCACGTAGACCACGCGGGGCCGGTGGCCGGCCTCGGCGAGCAGCCGGATGGACTCCTGCAGGTCGCTGGAGAACGCCCGGCTGCGGACGTCGACGACGGCGGCGAACCGGTGGACGTCGCCGCGGGCGCCCAGCTCGACCATCGGCTGCAGCAGGGCCGGCGGCAGGTTGTCGACGACGAAGAAGCCGAGGTCCTCCAGCACCCGCCCGGCGGTGTTCTTGCCCGCCCCGGACAACCCGGTGACGACCACGACGTCCAGCGGGGCCGGGTCAGTGCCGTGCGCCTCCGCGGCGGGGAGGTCGCCCGGCGCCGCGGGCTCCCCGTCGGCGCGCTCCTCGACGGTCATCGCCCGCCCACCTCCGCCTGGTGGACCCGGCCGACCTCGGCGGTGTCGCCGGCGGCCGCGCCGTGCACCGGGCGGACGGGGGCGGCCGACCCCACCGGGGCCTCCTCGAGCTCGACCGCGTCCTCGGCCACCCGGTCGGGGTCGGCTCCGGCCGCGACGGGCTCGGCGACAGCCGCGAGCACCGCCTCCGCGGTGCGCCGACCGATGCCGGGTACCGCGGTGAGCTCCTCGACCGTGGCCGCACGCAGCCGCTTGAGGGATCCGAACTGCTTCATCAGCGCCTTTCGCCGGGTGTCGCCGAGCCCCGGGACGTCGTCCAGGAGCGACACGAGCATCGTGCTGGATCGCTTCTGCCGGTGGTAGGTGATCGCGAACCGGTGTGCCTCGTCGCGGACCCGCTGCAGCAGGTAGAGCGCCTCGGAGGTGCGCGGCAGGATGACCGGGTCGGGGTCGTCGGGCAGCCACACCTCCTCCATCCGCTTGGCCAGCCCGCAGACCGCGACGTCGATGACGCCCAGCTCGGCCAGCGACCGGCTGGCGGCGGCGACCTGGGGCTGGCCACCGTCGACGACGAGCAGGTTGGGCGGGTAGGCGAACCGGCGCGGCCGGCCCTCCTCGGCGGCGACGCCCTGCTCGTCGCGGCGGTCGGCCTCCTCCTTGAGGTGCCGGGCGAAGCGGCGGCGGACGACCTCGGCCATCGCGGCGGTGTCGTCGGTGCCCTGGGCGACGGAGAACCGCCGGTAGTCCGACTTCTTGGCCATGCCGTCCTCGAACACGACCATGCTGGCCACCACGTTGGTGCCCTGGACGTGCGAGATGTCGATGCACTCGATCCGCAGCGGGGCCTCGGGCAGGTCCAGCGCCTCCTGGATCTCCGACAGCGCCATCGAGCGGGCGGTGAGGTCGCTGGCCCGCTTCACCCGGTGCCGGGCGAAGGCCTCCTTGGCGTTGCGCTCGACGGTCTCCATCAGGCTGCGCTTGTCCCCGCGCTGCGGGACCCGCAGCGACACCCGGGAGCCGCGCAGCTCCGACAGCAGCTCGGCGTAGACCTCGGCGTCGTCGGGCAGCTCGGGGACGAGCACCTCGCGCGGGACGGCCTCGCCCACCTCGCCGGTGCCGGTCTCCTCGTCGACCCCGCCGTAGACCTGCAGCAGGAACTGCTCGACGAGCTGGCCGGTGGTGACCTCCTCGACCTTGTCGATGATCCAGCCGCGCTGGCCGCGGACCCGGCCGCCCCGGACGTGGAAGACCTGGACGGCGGCCTCCAGCTCGTCCTGCGCGAAGGCGACGACGTCGGCGTCCGTGCCGTCACCGAGGACGACGGCCTGCTTCTCCAGCGCCCGGCGCAGCGCCCCGAGGTCGTCGCGCAGCCGGGCGGCCTTCTCGTAGTTCATCTCCTCCGCGGCCTCGGCCATCTGGCGCTCGAGCCGGCGGGTCATCTGCTCGGTGCGGCCGCCCATGAAGTCGCAGAAGTCGTCGACGATCTCCCGGTGCTCCTCGGCGCTGACCCGGCCGACGCAGGGCGCCGCGCACTTGCCGATGTAGCCGAGCAGGCACGGCCGGCCGATCTGGCCGGCCCGCTTGAAGACGCCGTTGGAGCAGGTGCGGGCGGGGAAGACCCGGGTGAGGGTGTCCAGCGTCTCCCGGATCGCCCAGGCGTGCGCGTAGGGCCCGAAGTACCGGACGCCCTTGCGCTTGGGCCCGCGCATCACCTGCAGCCGCGGGAACTCCTCGTTCAGCGTGACCGCGAGCGAGGGGTAGCTCTTGTCGTCGCGGTACCGGACGTTGAACCGGGGGTCGAACTCCTTGATCCAGTTGTACTCGAGCTGGAGGGCCTCGACCTCGGTGCCGACCACGGTCCACTCGACGCTGGCCGCGGTGGTGACCATCTGCCGGGTGCGCGGGTGCAGGCCCCAGACGTCGGCGAAGTAGCTGTTCAGCCGCTGCCGGAGGCTCTTGGCCTTGCCGACGTAGATGACCCGGCCGGCGGGGTCGCGGAACTTGTAGACGCCGGGGTCCTCGGGGATGCTGCCGACCGCTGGGCGGTACGTGGACGGATCGGCCATGTACCCAGATTAGGTCCGCCCGCCGACACTCCGGGCGAGGTGTCCCTGACCTGCGGTGACGCGTCGCGCGGGGGTCAGCGGGCGAGCCGGGCGTCGATCCAGCCGAGCAGGTCGCCGACGACCTCGTCCCGGTTCGTCTCGTTGAACACCTCGTGCCGGGCGTCGGGGTAGACGTGCTGCTCGACCGGCAGCCCGCGGTCGCGGAGCAGTCCGGCCAGGGCGGTGACGTGCGCGGCGTCGACCCCGCCGACGGGGTCCCGCTGCCCGGACAGCAGCAGCACCGGGAGCCCGTCGGGCAGCTCGGCGACGCCCTCCGGGGTGTTCGCGCGGACGTTCATCCCGAAGACGCCGGCGGCGTAGTCGTGGGTCAGCGGCACCTCGTCGCCGGCCAGCGGGTCGGCGACGTAGGCGTCGACCTCGGCGTCGTCGCGGGGCAGCCAGTCGTAGCGGGTCCGCGCCGGCTCGAAGGGCGCGTTGAAGGTGCCGAGGTCCAACGGCTGCTCGCCGAGCCCGCCGGCCACCGCGGCCTCCAGCTGGGTGACGGTGTCGGTCAGCGCCGGGTCGACGCCCAGCGGGCCGGAGAGCACGAGACCGGCGAGGTCGCCGCCGTCGGCCTCGGCGGCGGCCAGTGCGATGATCGAGCCCATCGAGTGCCCGAGCAGCAGCCGCGGCAGGCCGGGGTGCTGCTCGGCGGCGACCAGGTGCACCGCGCGGACGTCGGCCAGCACGCCCTCGACGCCGGGTGCGCCGAACCGGCCGGTGCCGGTCCCCTCCGCCGTCCGGCCGTGGCCGCGCAGGTCCATCGCATACACGGCCAGCCCCTGGGCGGTGAGCGCGCCGGCCAGCCGCTCGTACCGGCCGGAGTGCTCGCTGGCGCCGTGCACGACCTGGACCGTCGCCCGCGGGTCGCCGGGAGGGAGCCAGCGCCGGTAGGTCACGTGCACCCCGCCGACGCTCTCGAGGACGTGCCGCTCGCCTGCCGTCGCCGTCACTGCGTCGCCTCTCTCAGGACCCGCCGCCCGGCGGGCCCTTTACCGCCAGCACCGGGCAGTCGACGTCCAGCAGGATCCGCTGGGCCGCGCTGCCCATGAGCAGCTTGCCGACCGCCGAGCGCCGGCGCAGCCCGATGACCACCAGCTCCGCCGACGTGTCGTCGGCCGCCGCGGCCAGCTCCTCGGCGACGTCCCGGCCGCGCACCGGCTGGCGCACCTCGAAGGGCACGCCGGACTCGCCGAGCCGCTGCTCCAGCCGCTCCAGCTCCGCGCCCCGCACCACGTCCTCGTCGACCAGCGCGTCGCCGCGGGAGCTGTTCAGCACCACCAGGCGGGCGTCCCGGCGCCGGCACTCGGCCAGGGCGTGCTCGAGGGCCGCCTCCCCCCGCGGGTTGGGCACGTACCCGACCACCACGACCGCTGTCACGACCTGTCCTCCCGATCGGCACCCGTGGGCACGGCCTCGTCGCGGTCACGGTGCTCGAGGTGACCGTCGGCCTGCAGCTGCTCCGGCGTCGACCGCGGGCCCTTGACCAGGCGGAGCACGATCGGGCCGAGGAGCGCGATGACCGCCAGGGCGAGCACGATCCGGCTGAACCAGGTGTCGACCAGCACGCTCAGGTCGCCGTCGCTGATCGCCAGCGCGCGGCGCAGGTTGGTCTCCGCGATCGGCCCGAGGATGAGCCCGATGACCGCCGGGGCCACCGGCCAGCCGTACCGGCGCATCAGGAACCCGAGCAGGCCGATCACCAGCAGGATCACCAGGTCCAGCGGGTCGGCGTTGACCGCGAACGAGCCGAGCGAGGCGAACATCAGGATGCCCGCGTACAGGTAGGGCCGCGGGATGCGCAGCAGCTTCACCCACACCCCGACCAGCGGCAGGTTGATCACCAGCAGCATGGCGTTGCCGATCAGCAGCGAGGCGATCAGCGTCCACACCAGCGGGCCCTCGGTGGTGAGCAGCGTCGGCCCGGGCTGGATGCCGTAGCCCTGGAAGGCGGCCAGCAGGATCGCCGCCGTCGCCGAGGTGGGCAGCCCCAGCGTCAGCAGCGGGACCAGCACGCCGGCGGCGGAGGCGTTGTTGGCGGCCTCCGGGCCGGCGACCCCCTCGATCGCGCCCTTGCCGAACTCCTCCGGGTGCTTGGTGAGCTTCCGCTCCGCCGCGTAGGACAGGAACGTCGGGATCTCCGCCCCACCGGCGGGCAGCGCGCCGAGCGGGAAGCCCAGCGCGGTGCCGCGCAGCCAGGGCTTCCAGGAGCGCCGCAGGTCCTGCCGGGTCAGCCAGCCGGCGCTGGCGTCGAGCACCTGCACCGACCCGCGGCGCAGCCGGGAGGCGACGTACAGGCACTCCCCGACGGCGAACAGCGCCACCGCCACGACGACGACGTCGACCCCGTCGGACAGCTGCGGGACGCCGAGGGTGAACCGCTCCTGCCCGGTCAGCACGTCGGTGCCGACCAGGCCCAGGTAGAGGCCGAGGCACAGCGAGGCCAGCCCGCGCAGCGGCGAGGAGCCGAGCACGGTGGCCACGGCGACGAAGGCGAGCACGGCCAGCGCGAAGTAGTCCGCGGCGGTGATCCCGATGGCCAGGTCGACCACGGTGGGCGCCACCAGGGCGAGCAGCAGGGTGGCGATGGTGCCGGCGACGAACGAGCCGATCGCGGCGGTGGCCAGCGCGGCGGAGCCGCGGCCGGCCTTGGCCATCTTGTTGCCCTCGAGCGCGGTCATGATCGAGCTGGACTCGCCGGGGGTGTTGAGCAGGATCGACGTCGTCGACCCGCCGTACATGCCGCCGTAGTAGATGCCGGCGAACATGATGAACGCGCTGGTCGGCTCCAGGACGTAGGTGACCGGCAGGAGCAGCGCGACGGTCATCGCCGGGCCGATCCCGGGCAGCACGCCGACGGCGGTGCCGAGCAGCACCCCGACCAGCGCCCAGAGCAGGTTGATCGGGGTCAGTGCGTCGGCGAAGCCGTTGGCCAGGTCCCCGAGCGCGCCCATCAGAACCAGCTCGTCAGGTACTCGAGGACGACGCCGCCGGGCAGGGCCACGCCCAGCGCCTTGACGAAGACGATCCAGACGATGCAGCTCGCGGTCAGCCCGATGAGGAACGGCCGGACGCCGCCGACCGCGCCGAGCGCCCAGGCGACGGCGGCGAACATCAGCGCCGCCGCCAGCGGCCAGCCGATCACGTTGATCAGCAGCGCATGTGCCAGGAACGCCACGGCGATGACGGCGACGGCGCGCCAGTCGGTCGGGGCGTCGAGGTCGACGTCCTCGCTGTCGTCGGAGGGGCCGCGGTCGCCGCGCAGCGTCCGGATGGCCAGCGCGGCGCCGGTGGCCACGGTCAGCCCGCCCACCGCGTAGGGGAAGAAGCGCGGGCCCACGGTGTTCGACGAGCCCGGCACCGCGATGGCCCCGGCGTCGACGAGCAGGTAGACGCCGAGCGCCGCGAGCAGCAGCGCCAGGACCATCTCGCCGGTGTTGCGCTCGGGCCGCGCGGCCGGGTGGCCGGTCACGGGACCGGGCGGGTGCTCGGCTGCCGTGCTCACGGGATGAGCCCGATCTCGGTCAGGATCTGCCGCACGCGGGTCTCCTCCTCGGCGAGGAAGTCGCCGTACTCGTCCCCGGTCTGGAAGGTGTCCAGCCAGCCGTTGTTCTCCAGCGCCTCGGCCCACTCGTCGCTGTCGTGCGCGTCCTGGACCAGCGCGATCAGGTCGTCCCGGGCGTCGTCGCTCATCCCGGGGCGGGCCATCAGGCCGCGCCAGTTGGTCACCTCGACGTCGAAGCCGGACTCGACGATCGTCGGGACATCGGGGACCTGGCCGGACCGCTCGGCCGTGGAGACGGCGAGGCCCTTGAGCGTTCCGGAGGTGACCTGCTCGCCGTAGTCGGCGGTGCCGGAGATGCCGGCGGCGACCTGGTTGCCCAGCAGCGCGGCCAGCGACTCACCGCCGCCGGAGTACGGGATGTAGTTGACCTGGACGGGGTCGATGCCGGCCGCCTGGGCGAGCAGGCCGGCCAGGATCTGGTCGGTGCCGCCGGCCGAGCCGCCGGCGATCGGGGTGCCGCGGGGGTCGGCGGCCCAGGCCTCGACGAAGGCGGCCAGGTCGTCGTACGGCGACTCGGCGGGGACGACGATCAGCTCGGTCTCGCCGATCAGCTGGGCGATCGGGGTGACGTCGGAGAGCCGGGTCGAGGAGTCGTTGGTGTCGACCGCGCCCACCATGACCAGGCCCATCATCATCAGCAGGGCGTCGTCGTCCTCGCGGGCCAGCTGGCCCAGGCCGATCGTGCCGCCGGCGCCCTCGACGTTGAACACCTGCACGTTCCGGGCCACGCCCGCCTGCTGGATCACCCGCTGCAGGGTGCGGGCCGTGGTGTCCCAGCCGCCGCCGGGGCTGGCCGGGACCATCATCCGCAGCCGGGACAGGTCACCGGGCTGCACCACGGTGCCGGCGCACCCGGCCAGCGCCGCGAGGGCCGGGGCGGCGACGGCGCCGGCGAGGAAGGACCTGCGACTCAACGACACCGGGGGGCTCCTACCGGAGCTGCGCTGGGCACCCGGTCAGTCGAACACAGCGGGCGCTCCACCGATACCGCCGGACGGGGATCGACACCGGAGCGCGACCTGCCGCCGGAGGCCGGCCGGCCGTCAGCTGGCCTTCTCGCCCGCCGCGGAGGCGACCAGCTGGGCCTTCTTGCGCGGCCGCTTCTTCGCCGCCGCCGCCGGCGCGGCGGCGGCCGCCACGGCGTCCGGGTCCAGGATCTGGGCGAGGAACCGGCCGGTGTGGCTCTCCGGCACCGACGCCACGAACTCCGGCGACCCCTCGGCGACGACCATGCCGCCGCGGAAGCCACCCTCGGGACCCATGTCGATCAGCCAGTCGGCGCTCTTGATCACGTCGAGGTTGTGCTCGATGACGATGACCGAGTTGCCCTTGTCGACCAGGCCCTGGACGACCTTGAGCAGCTTGTTGATGTCCTCGAAGTGCAGCCCGGTGGTGGGCTCGTCGAGCACGTAGATGGTCCGGCCGTTGGACCGCTTCTGCAGCTCGCTGGCGAGCTTGACGCGCTGGGCCTCACCACCGGACAGCGTGGTCGCGGGCTGACCGAGCCGGACGTAGCCGAGCCCGACCTCGGTGAGCGTGCGCAGGTACCGGGAGATGGCCGGGATCGCCTCGAAGAAGTCCGCGGCCTCCTCGATCGGCATGTCCAGGACCTCGGCGACCGTCTTGCCCTTGTAGTGCACCTCGAGGGTCTCCCGGTTGAACCGGGCGCCCTTGCACACCTCGCAGGGGACGTAGACGTCGGGCAGGAAGTTCATCTCGATCTTCAGCGTGCCGTCGCCGGAGCAGGCCTCGCACCGGCCGCCCTTGACGTTGAAGGAGAACCGGCCCGGCTGGTAGCCGCGGACCTTGGCCTCGGTCGTGCTGGCGAACAGCTTGCGGACGTGGTCCCAGACGCCGGTGTAGGTCGCCGGGTTGGACCGCGGGGTGCGGCCGATCGGCGACTGGTCGACACCGACGACCTTGTCCAGCTGGTCCAGGCCGGTGATGGTGCGGTGCCGGCCGGGCACCATGCGGGCGCGGTTCAGCTCATTGGCCAGCGTCGTGTAGAGGATGTCGTTGACCAGGCTGGACTTGCCCGAGCCCGACACACCGGTGACCGCGACCAGCACCCCGAGCGGGAAGGCCACGTCGATCCCGCGGAGGGTGTTCTCCCGGGCGCCCTTGACCACCAGCTCCCGGCCCGGGACGGGCTCGCGACGGATCGCCGGGATGGTGATCTCCCGGCGGCCGGAGAGGTACTGGCCGGTGATCGACCGCTCGCTGGCCAGCAGGTCGTCGTAGGTGCCGCTGACGACGACCTCGCCGCCGTGCTCGCCGGCGCCGGGGCCGATGTCGACGATCCAGTCCGCCTGCTTGATGGTGTCCTCGTCGTGCTCGACGACGATGAGCGTGTTGCCCATGTCGCGCAGCCGCACGAGCGTCTCGATCAGCCGGACGTTGTCGCGCTGGTGCAGCCCGATCGAGGGCTCGTCGAGCACGTAGAGGACGCCGACCAGGCCGGACCCGATCTGGGTGGCCAGCCGGATCCGCTGCGCCTCGCCGCCGGCCAGGGTGGCGGCCGGCCGGTCGAGGGAGAGGTAGTCCAGGCCGACGTCGACGAGGAAGGACAGCCGGGCCTGGATCTCGCGCAGCACGCGGTCGGCGATCGCCTTCTCGCGGCCACCGAGCTCCAGGGCGCCCAGCCACTCCGACGCGTCGCCGATCGACAGGCCGGTGACCTCGGCGATGGAGCGGCCGTTGAGCTTGACGGCGAGGATCTCCGGCTTGAGCCGGGTGCCGTGGCAGACCGGGCAGGGCACGTCCCGCATGTAGCCCTCGTACTTGTCCTTCATGAACTCGCTGTCGGTGTCCTCGTGGCGGCGCTCGAGGAAGGGCAGCACGCCCTCGAAGGCGGCGTAGTAGCTGCGCTCGCGGCCGTAGCGGTTCTTGTAGCGGACGTGCACCTGGTCCGGCGACCCGTGCAGCACGGCCTTCTGGACCTTGGCCGGGAGCTGCTCCCACGGGGTGTTCATGGAGAAGCCGATCATGTCGGCGAGGCCGCCGAGCAGCCGCTGGAAGTACTCGTTGCTCATCGACCCGGCCCACGGCGCGATCGCGCCCTCGCCGAGGCTCTTCTGCGGGTCCGGCACGACGAGGTCGGGGTCGACCTCCTTGCGGGTGCCGATGCCGGTGCACTCCGGGCAGGCGCCGAACGGGGAGTTGAAGGAGAACGAGCGGGGCTCGAGCGCCTCGAAGGACAGCCCGTCGTCGATGCAGGCGAGGTGCTCGGAGAAGGTGCGCTCGCGCTGCGGGTCGTCCTCGGCGAGGTCGACGAAGTCGAGCACGACGAGGCCGCCGGCCAGGCCGAGCGCGGTCTCGACCGAGTCGGTGAGCCGGCGCTTGGCGCTCTCCTTGACGGTGAGCCGGTCGACGATCACCTCGATCGTGTGCTTCTCCTGCTTCTTGAGCTTCGGCGGCTCGGTCAGCGGGTGCACGGTGCCGTCGACCCGGACCCGGGAGAAGCCCTGGGTCTGCAGCGAGCTGAACAGGTCGACGTACTCGCCCTTGCGGGCCCGGACGACGGGGGCCAGCACCTGGAAGCGGGTGCCCTCCTCCATCCCCAGCACCTGGTCGACGATCTGCTGCGGGGTCTGCCGGGAGATCGGCTTGCCGCAGTTGGGGCAGTGCGGCTGGCCGGCGCGGGCGTAGAGCAGCCGGAGGTAGTCGTAGACCTCGGTGATCGTGCCGACGGTCGACCGCGGGTTCCGGTTGGTCGACTTCTGGTCGATCGACACCGCCGGGGACAGGCCCTCGATGAAGTCGACGTCCGGCTTGTCCATCTGCCCCAGGAACTGGCGGGCGTAGGCCGACAGCGACTCGACGTAGCGGCGCTGACCCTCGGCGAAGATCGTGTCGAAGGCCAGGCTGGACTTGCCCGAGCCGGAGAGCCCCGTGAACACGATCATCGCGTCACGGGGCAGGTCGATGTGGACGTCCTTGAGGTTGTGCTCTCGGGCGCCGCGGACGACGAGCCGGTCCATGTGATCCCTGTCGGTCGCAGTGTGCTGGTGCTGGTGCTGGCCCGTTCGCGGCGGGGCGAGGGCCAGTGGTGCGGGGCGGGGTGCTGAGGGGCGGAGCGGTGGCCGCGTGTTCATCGACCAGTCGAACGGTGTGCCGGGAGGGAGGCTTCCCGGGGTGGCGTGTCGCGCGGGTCTCCCCGGCGGGCGGCGCTGCCCGGGTGGGCAGGGTCAGCCGGTGCGGCTCCCGGCCGGCTGGTCGGGCACGAAGACGGGTGCGTGCCGGCGCCAGGGCAGCCGGCGCTCCACCTCCCCGGCCAGCCAGAGTAGCCGCGTCTCGGACCCGGCCGCGCCGACGAGCTGGACCGAGCTGGGCAGGCCCTCCCGGCCCGGGCCGGCCGGCAGCACGAGGGCCGGCAGCCCGGCCAGGTTCCAGGCCGATGCCCACGGCGCCCAGCGCGCGTTGGCCGCGATGTTGGCCGCGAAGCCGCGCTCGTGCCAGGGCCGGGCGGGCAGCGGCGGCCCGGTGACGACCGGCGTGAGCAGCACGTCGACGTCGGTGAAGAAGTCGGCCATCCGCGCCCGGAACGCCGCCGCGGTGCCCGGCCGCACCAGCCCGGCGCGGCGCACCCAGCGGCCGAGCCGGGCGTGGGTGCGGCTGCGCGGCTCCATCGCCGCCGGGTCCAGGCCCAGCGCCTCGGCATCGGAATCGGCCCCGGCCAGCCACCGGGCGACGGTGCCGAACGCGGCGGCCGGGGTGACCACCGGGTCCTTGCGCAGCACCGTGTGCCCGGCCGCCCGCAGCTCGGCGACCACCGCGTCGACGGCGGCCCGGCCGGCGGCGTCCAGCCGGACCCCGGGCACCGGCGACCGGGTCGAGACGGCGATCCGCAGCGGGGCGGCGGGTGCCTCCGGCTCGGCTGTCGGCCGGCCGGCGACGACGGCCAGGCCGACCGCGAGGTCGGCGGCGGTGGTCGCCAGGACGCCGTTCTCCGCCATCCCGGACCACGCGTCGGCGCCCACCGGGCCGGGCACCACACCGCGACCCGGTTTCAGCGTGACCAGCCCGCAGGCCGCCGCGGGCAGCCGCAGCGAGCCCATCCCGTCGTTGCCGTGGGCGAGCGGCACCACTCCGGCGGCGACCGCGGCCGCGCTGCCGCCGGAGGACCCCCCGGCGGAGCGCGCCGTGTCCCAGGGGTTGCGGGTGACCGTGCCGGGACCGTCGGTGGCGCCGTAGAGGCACAGCTCGGGGACCCGGGTGATGCCGACGACGACCGCGCCGGCGGCCCGGAGCCGGGCGACGACGGGGTGGTCGGCGGTGGCCGGGTCGGGCGTGTGGGCCCGGGAGCCGTCGGTGGCGACCTCGCCGGTGACCGCGACGTTGTCCTTGACCGCGACCGGCACGCCGGCGAGCGGCAGCTCCCCCCGCCTGCGGGGAGGCGTCGACGGCGGCCGCCTCGGCGAGCGCGGCGGCGGTGCGCACCACCCGGAAGGCGCCGATCCGCGGCTCGACGTCGGCGAGGTGGGCGAGGTGGGCGCGGACCACCTCGACGGCGGACAGCTCACCCGACCGGACCCGGGCGGCGATCTCGGTGGCCGGCAGCCCGACGAGGGACCGGTCGGCGACCTCGGGGTCCGGCGCCCGGCCTGCACTAGCGTCCATGCGGTCGAACCTAACCGGGGTCACCGACAGTCTCAGATCGGAGCGCGATGAGCGGGCAGCCGTACACCGGGGACGTGCAGGTCGGCGGGCCGGCCGACGTCCGGGAGCTCCCCGGGCTGACCATCACCAAGCTGGCCGTCAGCGAGATGGCGAACAACGCCTACCTGCTCACCTCCCCCGCCACCGGGGAGTCGCTGCTGGTCGACGCCGCGGCCGAACCGGCGGCGCTGCTGGAGCTGGTCGCCGGTGCCGACGTGCGCACCGTGGTGACCACGCACGGGCACTGGGACCACCACCGCGCGCTCCCCCAGGTGGTCGAGGCGACCGGGGCGGAGACCGTCGCGCACCCCGCCGACGCGGCCGACCTGCCCGTCCCGGTGACCCACCCGGTCGAGCACGGCGACACGGTCGCCGTCGGGGACCAGGTGCTGGAGGTGGTGCACCTGCGCGGGCACACGCCCGGCAGCATCACGCTGGTCTGGCGGGGGCCCGAGGGCGCCGGCACCCACGTCTGGACCGGGGACAGCCTCTTCCCGGGGGGCCCTGGGAGGACAACGAGCCCGACCGACTTCACATCGCTGATGGACGACCTGGAGGAGCGGATCTTCGAACGGTTCGACGACTCGACGTGGATCTATCCCGGCCATGGCAAGGACAGCACGCTCGGGACCGAGCGCCCTCACCTCGGTGAGTGGCGCGCTCGCGGTTGGTGATCACGTGACCTTCGGGGCCGACGAGATGGAGTTCCTGCGCTCCCATGGGATCGCTCGGCTGGCGACGTTGGGGGAGGACGATCAGCCCGACGTCGTACCGGTCGCCTGCGAGTTCGACGGTGCGTACTTCTGGGTCGGCGGCTCTGGTGAGAGCGTCCTGAGGACCCGCAAGGTCAGCAACGTGCGAGCCGGACGTCGCAAGGTCGCGCTGGTGGTGGATGACCTGCCGTCCTTCGACCCGTTCGTCGCGCGCGGGATCAGGGTCTACGGCGTGGCCGACGGTCCCGTGGAGCGGGTCGGGATGGTGGGTCCAGGTCTGTATCTGCGCATCACCCCGCATGTCTCCTGGAGCTGGAACATGGCCGGCGAGCCGGTCGGCGCAACCTGGTACGAGACGCGACGGGCGGTTCACGACGGCTCCGGGAGCGGCGCGGACGATCTCAGTTGACTGCGTCGACCCTCTTTCCCGGCGGCCTGGGCAAGACCCGGTCGCCGAACGACTCCACCAGCCTGATCAGCGACGTCGAGCAGCGGCTGTTCGGCACGCTGCCCGACGACACCCGGGTCCATCCCGGCCCGGCAGGGACACGACGCTGGGCGCCCAGCGCCCCCCACCTCGGGAGTGGAGCAAGCGCGGCTGGTGACCCCGTGCAGGCGGCCAGGGACGATCGGCACAGCTCCACGACGATGGTGGTCGTGACGTCGATGTCCCCGACGACGGTGCCCGTGCCCTCGATGCGGATGAAGTGCTCCCCCGGGGGCAGCGGGTGCAGCAGGGCAACCCAGCCGTGCCCGACCGAGAGCGCGTGGGGGCCTGTTGCCTGGTGAGCACCGCGCCCGTTCCCCGGCGGGGTCGGAAACACCCAGCAGGACGCCGCCCGGTTCGCCAGCCTGATCGACGACGTGGAGGCCCGGCTGTTCGGCGAGCTCCCGGACGACACCTGGGTGTACCCCGGGCACGGGAAGGACACGACGCTCGGCGCCGAGCGGCCGCACCTGGCGGAGTGGCGCGAGCGCGGCTGGTAGCCGGTCGCGGGTCTGCGGTCGCCGGTTCGATCGCGCACGACCGGGTAGATGTCGATCGATGCCGTCCGGCGTCCGTCGCGGCCCGACGGCCGCGGCCCGACCGACCCCAGGAGACACCCGTGTCCATGACGAGCAACGACGCCGCCACCGGCGGCCGGGACATCAAGGCCCACGAGACCACCAGCTTCGCCGACCTCGGCAAGGAGATGTGGTCCTACCTCACCGGCAAGGGCGCGGCGATCAACTACCAGTTCGTCGACATGGTGGTCGAGGTGCCGCGGGAGACCGGCTCGGACGCCCCCCGCGCGACCTGGAAGCTGAACGGCACGCTGCGGATCACCACCGCCGAGAACGCCAGCAACGGATGACCGCGGAGGTGACCCGCCTCGACGTGACCGCCGACCTGTCCCTGGAGGTCGACGGCGCGCCCGTGCGGGTCACCGCCCAGGGCGGTGAGCTGGACGTGGTCGCCGACGACGTCCGCGGCTTCGTGCTCGCCCTCCGGGCGGCGGCCACCGCGCGGGCCGGCGTCGCGCCGGGCCGGGCCGACGTCGGCGACCTGGCCGACGCCCTGGCCGGCGCCGGGCTCACCGCCCGGCTGCGCTCCCCGGCCCAGGACGTCGTCACCGTCGGCGCGGGCGTCGACTCCGCCCTCGGCGGTCTGCTGCTGGGCACCCGGCTGGCCCGGCCCGACGCGCTCGGCATCGTGCGGGCCAGCGTCCGGGCGCGCGCCGTCGAGGCGACGGCGGCCGGCGCGCTGCTGCTCGTCGGCCTCGCCGTGCTCCGCCGCCGGGCCGGTCGCTAGGACTCGTCCTCGAACAGCTCGACCAGCTCGTCCGCCGTCCCGGCCACGTGCAGCGGCACGACCGACACCGACCAGTCGGGACGGCGGTCGTCGAGGTCGACGGCCAGGTCCCAGGCGGCGCGTGCGGTGAGCGGGCCGAAGCACGCGTCGTCGCCGTCCTCGCTGACCGCGATCTCGACCAGCCAGGTGTCGGACAGGTCGGCGGCGAGCTCGGCGAAGTCGGGCTCGCTCTCCTCGTCGGGCTCGGGAGAGTCGGCCTGGACGGGGTAGATGAGCGCCATCCGTGCACGCTAGGCCCACCGCCGGGCTGCGGGAACGGCGGCGCTCCCGCCTTCCCGCCGGTGATCGGGTCAGAGCTGGATGCCGCGGGTCAGCGCACCGTCGACCACCAGGTTCGTGCCCGAGATGCGGCTCGCGACCGGGCTGCTCAGGAAGACGACCGCCCGGGCCGTCTCCTCCGGCGTGCCCATCTGCCCGGTCGGGTTGAGGCCGAGCGCCGTGCTGAACAGGTCGGCGTCGCCCTGCTCGATCTGCTGCCAGACACCACCGGCGAAGTAGGTGTTGCCCGGGGAGACGACGTTGGCCCGCACCCGGCCGGCCAGCTGGAGCGCCAGCCCGGAGACGTACCCGACGATGGCCGTCTTCATCGTCCCGTACGGGCCGGAGGCGAAGTCGGCCTCCCGCCCGGAGACGCTGGAGATCGCCACGACCGACCCGTTCCCGCTGGCCTCCAGGTGCGGCAGGGCGGCCGTCACCAGCCGCACGGTGTGCATGAGGTCGACCTCGAACGAGGTGTACCAGTTCTCCTCGGTGTCCGGGATGGCGAGCGCGCTGATGTTCGCCACCACGGCGTCGACGCCGCCGAGCCGACCGGCCGCCGCCGCCACCCAGGCGGTCAGCGCCGCGCCGTCGCGGACGTCGAGCTGCCCGCCGCGCACCCCGCCGCCCCGGCCGGCCAGCGCCTCCTCGGTCGCCTCGATCTCGCCGGCGTCGCGGGCGCAGAACTCGACGGCGGCGCCCTCGTCGGCGAACGCCTCGACGATCGCGCGGCCGATGCCGCGGGTCCCACCGGTGACGAGCACGCGGGAGCCGGTCAGCTGCAGGTCCATGGTGGGTCCGATCTAGCGGAGGGTCGCTGCGCGGGCGCGCAGGTCGTCGTGCAGGCCGCCGTAGGCCGAGGCCCGGGGCAGCAGGGACTTGCGCGCCTTGACGACGGCGCTGTAGTTCGCGTCGACGACGTTGGCGATCGGGACCTCGGTGATCTGCGACAGCAGCTGGTAGGCGTCCATCGGGGCCAGGCCGTACAGCTCCCCGAACCAGCGGACGAGCTCGACCTGGCCGATCCGCCAGGCGTCCTCGAGCGGGCGGCTGGAGCCGACGGTCATCCAGTGGGTGTCGTCCTCGAGCCGGGGCCAGGCGGGTGCGCCGCCCTTGACCAGGTCCACGATCAGCGTCGTCGTCATGGCGCCCTCGACGGCGGTGCCGCAGGCCTCCCCCTCGCCCTGGCGGTAGTGCCCGTCCCCGAGGGAGAACAGCGCCCCCTCGACGAAGACCGGCAGGAAGCAGGTGGTGCCCGCCCGCATCTGCGGGGTGTCCATGTTGCCGCCGAAGCGCTCGGGCACCAGCGAGCTGCGCGCCTCTCCCCCCGGCGGCGCGACGCCCACCGTGCCGAGCATCGGCTCGACCGGCAGGTCCACCGAGAAGTCGCTGGAGCCGGCCACGAAGGTGACCGTGTTGCGGACGCGGTCCAGCTCGTAGATCCAGGTCGTGTCCGGCAGCGGGTCCTGCAGGGTGGCCACCCGGTCGGTGCTGGTGAGCCCGCCGAAGAACGGGATGGCGGCCGACGCACCCCAGTCCCGGGCCGGCTCGAGCGCCACGAGGTGCACCGCCAGGATGTCGCCGGGTTCGGCGCCCTCGACGTAGAACGGGCCGGTCTGCGGGTTCACGAAGCGCAGGTCGACCTTCTCGCTGGAGAGGTCCGCCACCGAGCGCAGCGCGCCGCCGAACGCGTCGTCGGACCACAGCCGCATCGCCGTCCCGGGCCGCACCCGCATCAGCGGCGCGACGCCGCCGAAGGTGTAGGCGTACTGCTCAGGGGACGGGGTGACCTCGACGACGTCCATGACGCACCTTAGGACGACGGGCAAGCGCAGGTCAGGGGCGCAACCGGGCCCGCTCCGGGGTCAGCTCGGCGACGCCGGCGACCCCCAGCAGCTGCATCGTGCGGGTCACCTCCCTGGTCAGGATGTCCGCCGCGCGCTGCACCCCGCGCTCCCCGCCGGCCATCAGGCCGTACAGGTAGGCCCGGCCGACCAGGCAGGCCCGCGCCCCGAGGGCGACCGCGGCGACCACGTCGGCGCCGTCGAGGACGCCGCCGTCCACGTACACCTCCGCCCGGTCCCCGACGGCCCGCGCGACGGCGGGAAGCTGCTCCAGCGGCGTCGGCGAGCGGTCCAGCTGCCGGCCGCCGTGGTTGCTGACGACCACGGCGTCGGCTCCGGCGTCGACGACCGCCCGCGCGTCGTCCACCCCCTGCACGCCCTTGACGACCAGCGGGCCCGGCCAGGACGCGCGCAGCCGCTCGACGTCCGCGATCGTCGCCGCCGGCTCGAAGACGCGGTCGACCAGGTCGGCGATCGTGCCGCCCCAGGAGCGCAGCGAGGCGAACTCCAGCGGCGGGGTGGTGAGCAGGTCCACCCACCAGCGCGGGTGGACGGCGGCGTTCGCCACGGTCCGCACGGTCAGCGCCGGCGGGATCGAGAAGCCGTTGCGCACGTCGCGCAGCCGCGGTCCGGCGACCGGGGTGTCGACGGTGAGCACGAGTGCCTCGTACCCGGCCGCCCGGGCCCGCTCGACCAGGGCGGCGCTGGCGTCCCGGTCGCGCCACAGGTACAGCTGGAACCACTTCCGGGCCCCCGGCGCGGCGGCGGCCAGCGCCTCGACCGACGTCGTCCCCATCGTCGACAGCGCGTAGGGGACGCCGACCCGCTCGGCCACCCGGCCCACGGCGGACTCGCCCTCGCTGTGCATCAGCCGGGTGAAGCCGGTCGGCGCGAGGGCCAGCGGCAGGGCCGACGGGGCGCCGAGCAGCGTCGTCGAGGGGTCCACCACGCTCACGTCGCGCAGCACCCGCGGGCAGAACTCGACCCGCTCGAAGGCCTCGCGCGAGCGCCGCAGCGAGATCTCCGCGCCGGCGCCGCCGTCGGTGTAGTCGAAGACGGCGCGCGGCACCGTCCGGCGGGCCAGCTCGCGCAGGTCACCGATCGTCGCCGCCCGCGCCAGCCGGCGGTCGGTGGCGTCGCCCGGCACCCGGCGGGGCCGGACCAGCTCGGAGAACTCCGACCAGCGAGGGACCCGGCGCTCGACCACGCCCCGACCCTGCCCCAGTCAGTACTGCTCGTCCAGGTAGAGCAGCGCGTAGGCGGCCAGCCAGTGCTCGACCATGTAGTCGCTGCCGCTGACATGGGGCAGCGCCGCCGCGGCGTGCTCGCCGGCGGCGGCCAGCAGCCGGTCGGCGGAGGCCGGCAGCGCCCGGGCCAGCCGGCGCAGGCACCAGGCCCGCGACAGGTTCAGCCCGTGCAGGTGGGCGGTCTGCCCGTCGCTGACGTCGGCGACCACCGCCGGGGTGAACCGCGGGTCCGGCAGGAACCGGGTCAGCCAGGGTCCGGGGTCGGGCAGCACCGCCGTCATCAGCACCGCCTCGACCAGCGACGGGGAGAGGAAGTCCGAGCCCGACGGCTCCCAGCGCACCGGCGCGTCGACGTCCCCGCCGAACCAGCGCAGCGCGGCGTCGGTGAGCACGTCGGCGCTGCCCGCCCGGCGGGCAGCCGGTAGGGCCATCAGCAGGCCGAAGGCGCTGTTGGGGTGCAGCCCGGAGCGCACCGGGTAGGTGGCCGCGGGCAGCCAGCGGGCGAACGCGCCGAGGAAGTGGTCGGCCAGCGGCTGGAGCACGGCGGCCCACCGGCGGACGTCGTCCGGGGCGTCCGGCGCCGCGGCCCAGGAGGCCGCCTCCTCGACCAGGGTCAGCGCCCACGCCCAGCCGTAGGGCCGCTCCCAGCCCGGCTGCGCGACGGCGAAGGCCACCTCCGCCGCGATCGCCTCGGGGGTCCAGTGCTCGTCCAGCACCGCCCGGACCGCCGCGGCGGGCACCGCGGCGGGGGCCACTCGCAGCAGCCGGAGCAGCACCCAGTGCATCTCCACCGCGGAGTGCCAGTCGTAGCTGCCGTAGAACGCCGGGTGCCGGTCCCGCGGCCGCACCGGGGCGTCCCCCGGCCCGGTGTAGTGCACGTACAACCCGTTGGGGAACTCCTCGCGCACCGTCCGCAGCGCGGTGGCGGCGAGCTCCGGCGCGGCGGCGAGCAGTTCCGGGGTCACGGCAGCCGGGTGGCCTGCACGGTCAGCGGCTCGGCGTGCGGGGCGCGCCCGTTGGACGACGCCTGACCGGCCGGCAGCGCGGCGACCGCGGAGCTGTTCTGCGGGGTCGGCAACCACCGCCCCCACCAGCGCAGCACGTGCTCCAGCCGGGCCTGCCGGTGCTTCGGCCGGCCGGAGCGGGACAGCTCGTGGCCCTCCCCCGGGAACAGCAGCAGCTCGGTCGGGACGCCGCGGCGCTTGAGCTCGACGAACAGCCGGGTGCCCTGCTCCAGCGGGCAGCGCCAGTCCTCCTCCGAGTGGATCACCATCGTCGGCGTGGTGATCCGGTGCGCCGAGGCCATCGGCGACTGGGCGGCGACCCGCTCCGGGTCGGTGCCCACGTACTCGTCGGGGAAGAAGAACCCGATGTCGGAGGAGCCGACGAAGCTCACCGGGTCGTTGAAGGCCCGCTCGCTGATCGCGGCGACGAACCGGTCGGTGCGGCCGACCAGCAGCGTCGTCATGAACCCGCCGTAGGAGCCGCCCATGATGCCGACCCGGGAGGAGTCCAGGGTCGGGTCCTCGAGCGCGGCGTCCAGGAACGCGACGACGTCGTCCGCGTCGAGCTCGCCCATGTGCTCCTTGATGACCCGCCCGTGCGCCTCGCCGTAGCCGGAGGAGCCGCGCGGGTTGCACTGCAGCACCGCGTACCCGGCCTCGACGTAGGCCTGGGTCTCGTCGAACAGCGTCCAGCCGTACTGGGCGAACGGGCCGCCGTGCACGGTGAGCAGCACCGGGTGCGGCCCCGGGCCCGGCGGGGTGGTGACCCAGCCGTGCACCGGGTAGCCGTCGGGTGCGGTCGCCGTCGTCTCGCGCATCCGGTGCAGCCGGCCGGTGGCCTGCAGCGGGGCGCCGAACCCGGTGATCAGCCGGCGCCGGCCCGGGGTGACGGCGATCAGCTCGCCGGCGGACCGGTCGTGCGCCACGGTGGCGACGACGACGCCGCCGCCCACCGCGATCCCGCGCACGGTGTAGTGCCCGTCGACCAGCGCCTCGGGCGCACCGCCGGACAACGGGACCCGCAGCAGCTCGACCGCGCCGCGGCGCTGGACGCCGAAGAACGCCGCCCCGCCCGCGACCACCGTCGCCGGGGTCTCGTCGCCGCGGTCGTGCTCCTCGGGGTCCAGCAGCGGCTCGACCTCCCCGCCGGCGGCGGGCACCCGGCACAGCGTGGTGTTCCGGCCGACGAAGTCCCGACCCAGCGGGCCGAGGTCGGGCTGCGCGGTGAGGTAGATGGTGCTGCCGTCGGGGTCGTCGGGGTCGTAGGCCGGGTGGGCGACCGCCGACCGGGACGCGGTCACCTTCCGCAGCCCGGTGCCGTCCGGGCGCACGGTGTAGACGTCGCTGACCCGGTCGGTGTCCGCGCCCTCGTGCCGGGCGGAGACGAAGGCCAGCTCGGCGCCGCTCGGGCTCCAGGTGACGTCGGTGTCGTCGACGTCCCCGCCGGTGACCTGGAACGGTGTCGGCGGCGCGACGCCGTCGTCCTCGGTCTCGGCCGGCAGGTCCACCACGAAGACGTGGCTGCGCCGGTCGTTGGTGAAGCCGACCCCGTCGGCGCGGTACGTCAGCGTGGTGATCAGCCGCGGCGCCTCGGCCGCGGGCGGCACGTCCTCGTCGGTGCCGTAGCGCCCGGCCTCGGGGACCCGCGCGGTGTAGGCCAGCCGGCGGGAGTCCGGCGACCAGACCGGCGTCCCGGCGCCCAGGTGGTGGTCGGTGAGCGCACGCGCCACTCCCCCGGCCGTCGCCAGCACGTGCAGCTGCGGCTTGCCCTTCGGCTCGGCCGAGAGGTAGGCCAGCCAGCGTCCGTCCGGCGAGTACACCGGCTCGGTGTCGCGGTGCCCGTGGGTCAGCGGGCGGGCCGGCTCCGACCCGTCCGTGGGCACGGTCCACAGCTGGCTGCGGTACTCGTCGGCGTCCAGGTCCAGCCGGGTGACGGCGACGACGGCGGTCGCGCCGTCGGGGGACACCGTCGGCACACCCGGGACGCGCAGCAGGGAGAGGTCGGTCGGCCGCATGACCGGCACGCTAGCCCAGAGATGATGAGCACCGCTAACGGTGAGGCCCTAGGGTGCCGCACATGACGCGACGCGTGTTCTCCGGCGGCAGGGTCCTCGACGGCACGGGCGCCCCGGCCGCACCGGCCGACGTGCTGGTCGAGGACGGCCGGATCGTCGACGTCGGCCCCGGGCTGGACGGCGACGAGGTCGTCGACTGCACCGGTGCGACCGTGCTGCCCGGCCTCTTCGACTGCCACGTGCACGTGATGATGAGCGGCGTCGACACCCTGCGGCAGCTGCAGACGCCGTTCGGCTACGGCTACTACGAGGCGCTGCACAACCTGCGGCGCACCCTGGCGCAGGGCATCACCTCGGTCCGCGACGCCGGCGGTGCCGACCTGGGCGTCGCCGAGGCGGTGCGCAGCGGGTTGATCGCCGGCCCGCGGATGCAGATCGCGATCAGCATGCTGTCCCAGACCGGCGGCCACGGCGACGGCTGGCACGTCTGCGGCGCCGACCTGCCGATCTTCGCCCCGCACCCCGGTCGGCCGGCGACCGTCGTCGACGGCCCCGACGAGATGCGGCGCACCGTCCGCCAGCTGCTCCGGGCCGGCGCCGACGTGATCAAGGTGGCCACCAGCGGCGGCGTCCTCTCCGCCCGGGACGACCCGCGGCACCCGCACTTCCGCGCCGCCGAGCTCGACGTCCTGGTCGAGGAGGCCGAGGCGGCCGGCGTGCACGTCATGTCCCACGCCCAGGGTGCCGGCGGGATCAAGGCCGCGGTGCGCGCCGGGATCCGGTCGATCGAGCACGGCATCTTCCTCGACGACGAGGCGATCGAGCTGATGCTGCAGCGCGGCACCTGGCTCGTGCCGACCCTGGCCGCACCCCGCGCGGTGCTGGCCGCGGTGGCCGCCGGCGCCTCGCTGCCGCAGTCGGTGATCGACAAGGCGCGCAACGTGCAGGCGGCCCACGACGAGTCGGTCGGCCGGGCGATCGCGGCGGGCGTGAAGGTCGCCATGGGCACCGACAGCGGTGTCGGGCCGCACGGGGACAACCTCGTCGAGCTGGGCCTGATGGCCGACTGCGGGATGCGCCCGGAGCAGGCCTGGCACGCCACCACCCTGTCGGCGGCGGAGCTGCTCGGGGTGGCCGATCAGCTGGGCAGCCTCGAGCCCGGCAAGCGGGCCGACGTCGTCGTCCTCGAGGGCGACGCCACCGACCTCACCGGCCTGTCCGGCCGGGTCCGCGAGGTGTGGCGGGACGGCGAGCTGGTGGCCACCGGCGGCGCGACGGTCGAGGCGGGCACCGTCCCGCCGCGCTGAGCCGACCGGTCAGGCGGCCGAGGTGGCGGGGTCCTCGGCCTGGGCCGGGTCCTGGCCCCGGCTGAGGAACCGCGCGTACAGGACGGCGGCCAGCACCGCACCGAGCACCGGACCCAGGACGTAGGCCCACGCGCCGTCGAACTCCCCGGCGACGATCATCGGGCCGAGGGCGCGGGCCGGGTTCACCGCGCCGCCGGACAGCGGACCGGCCACCAGCACGCAGACGGCCAGGGTGAACCCGACGGCCAGACCGGCAGCGCCCTTCGCCACCCGGCTGTCGGTCGCCACCGAGACGATGACCAGCACCAGGAAGAAGGTCACCACCGCCTCGATGACGAACACGGTCAGCGTGCTGACCCCGCCACCGGGCAGGGTCGCGGCCAGCGAGGCCTGGTCCCGCGCGGCGTCCCCGTAGGTGAGCCACACGGTGAGGCTGGCCAGCACGGCGCCGCCGAGCTGGGCCAGCAGGTAGGCCGGCACGTACCGCCACGGGAAGGCGCCGGTGGCCGCCAGCGCCACGGTGACCGCGGGGTTGAGGTGCGCGCCGGACACGTGGCCGAGCGCGTTGACCAGCGCCACCAGGGCCAGGCCGAAGGCGAGCGCGATGGCCAGCGAGTCGGCTGTCCCGCCCGCGATCGGCTGGTCGAGCAGTGCCGCGACGGCGACCGAGGTGCCGGCGAGGACGAGCAGGTAGGTGCCGATCAGCTCGGCGACGGCGACGCGCGGGACGTTCTGGGTGGTGCTGCTGCCGTAGAGGCCGGACATCGAGTGGTTCTCTTCTCCCCGTCGAACGGCCGCCGGTGCTGAGCAGCCCCCACCAGTCTCAGCGACCTGCGGTGAGCCCGCTGGCCGAGCGGAGGACGCCCGCGTCAGGTACGGCGGGGTTCGTCGGCCTCGGTGGCCGCGGCCGTGCGCCCGCTGTCGTCGGTCTGCACCTGCTGCTCACCGCCCGCCACCTGCGGCCGCTCGTCGTCGTCCGGCGTCTGCCCGCGGGTCTTGAGCAGGCTGGCGACCGTGGCGACGACCAGGACGCCGAGGATGACGCTGAGCGAGAGCCAGATCGGGATCTCCGGCACCGCCTCGATCGGCTCGCCGCCGTTGATGAACGGCAGCTCGTTGGTGTGCAGCGCCTCCATGATCAGCTTCACGCCGATGAAGGCCAGGATCACCGCGAGGCCGATCGAGAGGTAGACCAGCCGCTTGAGCAGCCCACCGAGCAGGAAGTAGAGCTGGCGCAGGCCCATCAGCGCGAAGATGTTCGCGGTGAAGACGATGAACGGCTCCTTGGTGAGGCCGAAGATCGCCGGGATGCTGTCCAGCGCGAAGAGCAGGTCGGTGGTGCCGAGCGCGAGGAACACCACGATCATCGGCGTCCAGTACTTCTTGCCGCCCTCGGTGACCCGGATCTTGCTCTCGTGGAAGTCCTTGGTGATCGGCAGGACCTTGCGCATCCGCCGGATGAGCGCGTTCTCCTCGTAGTCCTCGTCCTCGTCGCGGTTCCGGACCAGGTTGATCGCGGTGTACACGAGGAAGGCGCCGAAGATGTAGAAGACCCAGGTGAAGCGCTCGATCACCGCGGCGCCCAGCAGGATGAAGACCCCGCGCAGCACCAGCGCGATGATGATCCCGACCATCAGGACCTCTTGCTGCAGCTTCCGGGGCACCTGGAAGCGGGCCATGATGATCACGAACACGAAGAGGTTGTCGACCGACAGCGAGTACTCGGTCAGCCAGCCGGCGTAGAACTCGGTCGCGAACTGGCCGTTGGTCACCGCCAGCACGACCACCCCGAAGGCGAGCGCCAGGGCGACGTAGAAGACGACCCAGGCGGTCGCCTCCTTCACCGACGGCTCGTGCGGACGACGGACGACGAGGGCGAGATCGGCGAGCAGGAGGACCGTGAGCCCCACGAACGTCGCGACCTCGAACCAGACGGGGAGCTCCACGGGACCCGACTCTACGGGTCACCTCCCGGGTGTACCGGCCAACGATCTCGCGCCCCCGGCACGGCCCGGCAGAGCTCCGGCTGTGCGCTGGTCCAACCCCTGCTGAGCGGCTGCTCAGCCGCCTGCGGGCTGCTCCACCGACTCGGGGGTCGGCGCCGCGAGCGCCCTCCCGAGGGTGCGGACCGTGCCGCGCAGCCGCTGCGCCTCGGCGTCCCCCACCTGCTGCAGGAGGGCGCCCAGCACGCGGATCTGCAGCCCTTCGGCCTGGTCCAGCACCACCCGGCCGGCCTCGGTCAGGTGCACCAGGGAGGCCTCCCCCGCACCGGCCGGGGACGCCGGGTGCCGGTGCCGGCCGAGGAGGCCGCGGCGCACCAGCTGGTCCACGGTCGCCGGCCCGGCCTCGTCGACCTGACCGGTCCGCCGGGCGACGGCGCGGGGGTGCTCGGCACCCTCCGCGACCGCGGCCAGCGCCTGCAGCTCGCCGGGCCGGACGCCGGAGACGTCGTCCAGCCGGCGGGCCAGCCCGTCGACCACCCGGCCGAGCACGGTGAGGTCGTCGAGCAGGCCGAGCACGTCGGTCAGCCCGTCGACCGGGTGGACCGGGGACCGCTCGGCGACCTCGGCGCGGGCCGCGAGCAACGCCACGCCGGTCACCTGCCGGCCGCCGGGCGGACCTGCTCGTCGACCGGGTCGGCGTCGTCGTCCGTGCCGGTGTAGGTGTCCGAGTTCGTGCCCGTGCCGGCAGCCGTGCCGGCCTCCACCGGGCGGGCGGCGTCCCGGGCCTGACGGCGCTCGCGCACCTTCCGGTCGTGCCGGAGGCTGGTCAGCGTCGTCACCACCAGGGTCACCAGGATGACCGCCAGCGACAGCCAGGTCGGGATCTCCGGGATGACGGTGATGTGCTCGCCGCCGTTGACCCAGGACAGCTCGTTGGTGTGCAGCGCGTGGATGACGAGCTTGGCGCCGATGAAGGCGAGGATCACCGCGAGGCCGTAGGCGAGGTAGACCAGCCGGTCGAGCAGCCCGTCGATGAGGAAGAACAGCTGCCGGAGACCCAGCAGGGAGAACGCGTTGGCGGCGAAGACCAGGTAGGTGTCCTGGGTGAGGCCGAAGATCGCCGGGATCGAGTCGACGGCGAAGATGATGTCGGCGGTGCCGATGGCGATCAGCGCGATGGCCAGCGGGGTGATGTACCGCTTGCCCTGCAGCTTCACCGTCATCTTGTCGTCGTGGTGCTCCTCGGTCGTCGGGACGACCTTGCGCACCAGCCGCAGGACGGCGTTCTCCTGGTACTCCTCCTCGCCGCCGTGGCCACCGCTGCGGGCCTGCACCCAGGCGGTGTAGATGAGGATGGCGCCGAAGAGGTAGAAGACCCAGCTGAAGTTCTCGATGGCCGCGGCGCCGACCAGGATGAAGATCGTGCGCAGCACCAGGGCGAAGGTGATGCCGAAGAGCAGCACCTTCTGCTGGGCGATCCTCGGCACGCCGAAGCTGGCCATGATGAGGACGAAGACGAAGAGGTTGTCCACCGAGAGGCTCTTCTCGGTGATGTAGCCGGCGAAGTACTCACCGCCCGGGGTTGCGCCGCCGAACCACAGCACCAGCAGCCCGAAGACGACGGCGATGCCGATGTAGACCGCCGACCAGGTGGCCGCCTCGCGCAGCGAGGGTGCGTGCGGGGTCCGGACGTGGCCGACGAAGTCGAAGACCAGCATCCCGACGATCGCGGCGATCGTGATCGCCCAGATCCAGAAGGGGACGTCCATGCGTGTGTTCCTCCGGTGCTACTGGCGGGTGCGTCAGTGCCCGGAGGTCTCTCCCACCGACCTGGTCAGGTCGGCCGGCAGCGCCGGAGGTCATGGGACCTCGTGTTGACGACGGTGCCGCGGCGGGATACTCCCCTCCACGTCGAACCGCTCCTGCCCAGGCGTCATCGCCGGACCTGACGCGGTTCGTCATGAGGGTGAACGCTCAACCGGTGGTGCGGGTTCCCAGCGGACGCACATTTCGCCTGACCGGTCCGGCAGCCCGCAGCGGTGTGCGCGCAGGCCGGGTTCCCGGGGTCGGGACCCGGCCTGGGCGCGCACCGTCAGCTCACGGCGGCCGCCGGCTCAGGCGTGGGCGGCGTCGAACTGGCGCAGCTCGCGCTTGAGCTCGTTCAGCTCGTCGCGCAGGCGGGCGGCGACCTCGAACTGCAGCTCGCGGGCGGCCGCCAGCATCTGCTCGTTCATGTTGGTGATCATGTCGGCGAGCTCGTTGCGCGGCAGGCCCTGCACGTCGATCGAGCCGGCCTTGGCCTTGCTCTTCGACGACAGCCCCGGCACCGGCGACTTGCCCCGCGACTGCTGCCGGCCCGACCCGCCCAGCAGCTCGGTCGAGGCCTCGGCGTCCTCCGCGGCCTTGTAGATGCCGTCGAGGATGTCGACGATCTTCTTCCGCAGCGGCGTCGGGTCGATGCCGTGCTCGGTGTTGTAGGCCATCTGCTTCTCGCGCCGGCGGCTGGTCTCGTCGATCGCCTGCGCCATCGACGGGGTGATCTTGTCGGCGTACATGTGCACCTGCCCGGACACGTTGCGCGCGGCGCGGCCGATCGTCTGGATCAGCGACGTCCCGGAGCGGAGGAAGCCCTCCTTGTCCGCGTCGAGGATCGCCACCAGCGACACCTCGGGCAGGTCGAGCCCCTCGCGCAGCAGGTTGATGCCGACGAGCACGTCGTACTCGCCCTGGCGCAGCTCGCGCAGCAGCTCCACCCGGCGCAGCGTGTCGACCTCGGAGTGCAGGTAGCGGACCTTGATGCCGAGCTCGAGCAGGTAGTCGGTGAGGTCCTCGGACATCTTCTTGGTCAGCGTGGTGACCAGGACCCGCTCGTCCTTCTCGGTGCGCAGCCGGATCTCGTGCACCAGGTCGTCGATCTGGCCCTTGGTCGGCTTGACCACCACCTCGGGGTCGATCAGCCCGGTGGGGCGGATGACCTGCTCCACCACGTCACCCTGGACCCGACCGAGCTCGTAGTGCCCCGGCGTGGCCGACAGGTAGACCGTCTGGTGGATCCGGTCGGTGAACTCCTCCCACTTCAGCGGCCGGTTGTCCATCGCCGAGGGCAGCCGGAAGCCGTGCTCGACGAGGGTGCGCTTGCGGCTCATGTCGCCCTCGTACATGCCGCCGATCTGCGGCACCGTCACGTGCGACTCGTCGATGACGAGCAGGAAGTCGTCGGGGAAGTAGTCGATGAGGCAGGCACCGGCCGACCCGGGCGCGCGGCCGTCGATGTGCCGGGAGTAGTTCTCGATCCCGGAGCAGAACCCGACCTGGCGCATCATCTCGATGTCGTAGGTGGTGCGCATGCGCAGCCGCTGGGACTCCAGCAGCTTGCCCTGCTTGTCCAGCTCGGCGAGCCGCTGCTCCAGCTCGGCCTCGATGGTCTGGATCGCCCGCTCCATCCGCTCCGGGCCGGCGACGTAGTGGGTGGCCGGGAAGACGAACAGCTCGTCGACCTCGCGCACGACCTCGCCGGTGAGGGGGTGCAGGTAGTACAGCCGCTCGATCTCGTCGCCGAACATCTCGATCCGGCAGGCGAGCTCCTCGTAGACCGGGAACACCTCGATCGTGTCGCCGCGGACCCGGAACGTGCCGCGGGTGAACGACAGGTCGTTGCGGGTGTACTGCTCGGTGACCAGGGTGCGCAGCAGCTCGTCGCGCTCGCGCTGCTCGCCGACCTTCACCTTGAGCGCGCGCTCCACGTACTCCTGCGGCGTGCCCAGGCCGTAGATGCAGGAGACGGTCGAGACGACGATCACGTCGCGCCGGGTGAGCAGGCTGTTGGTCGCCGAGTGCCGGAGCCGCTCGACCTCCTCGTTGATCGAGGAGTCCTTCTCGATGTAGGTGTCCGTCTGCGGGACGTAGGCCTCGGGCTGGTAGTAGTCGTAGTAGGAGACGAAGTACTCGACGGCGGCGTCGGGCATCAGCTCCTTGAACTCGTTGGCCAGCTGGGCGGCGAGGGTCTTGTTCGGGGCCATGACCAGCGTCGGGCGCTGCACCTGCTCGATCAGCCAGGCGGTGGTCGCCGACTTGCCGGTGCCGGTGGCACCCAGCAGCACGGTGTCCGTCTCCCCCGCGTTGACCCGCTCGGCGAGGGCCTTGATCGCCGTCGGCTGGTCACCGGAGGGCTCGAACTCGCTGACGACCTGGAACCGCCCGCGGGTGGGCCGGATGTCGGTGGAGGTGGACACGCCGTCGACGGTACGACGGGGGTGCGACAGAACGGGAGCTCCCGTCGTCCCGCGGTGCTGGCGGACGACGGAGTGCAGGTCAGCGGGCCGTTCGACCGGGGCTGGCACACTCCGGGCACGTGCTGCCCGCACGAGCGGCCCCGCACACGTGTCCTGGGTCATGCCAGGTGTGCGGAGGCCCGACTGCGGGCATCCGACAGCGAACCCCCCGGTTCAGCTGCCACGACCCATGCCCCGCGCCTGCGCCGGGGCGCTCAGCAGGAGGACGACCTTCCCCATGACCACCCAGGTGTGGCCCGGTTCCGCTTACCCCCTCGGCGCGACCTACGACGGCACCGGCACCAACTTCGCGATCTTCAGCGAGGTGGCCGAGAAGGTCGAGCTGTGCCTCTTCGACGAGGCCGGCAACGAGACGCGCATCCGCCTCCCGGAGATGGACGCCTACGTCTGGCACGCCTTCCTCCCCGGCATCCAGCCCGGGCAGCGCTACGGCTTCCGGGTGCACGGCCCGCACGACCCCGCGCAGGGCCTGCGGTGCAACCCGGCCAAGCTGCTCCTCGACCCGTACGCCAAGGCCATCGACGGCCAGATCGACTGGGACGAGTCGGTCTTCGGCTACCGCTTCGAGAACGGCGAGAAGAACGACGACGACTCCGCGGCGCACATGCCGAAGTCCGTCGTCATCAACCCGTACTTCGACTGGGGCGTGGACCGCCCGCCGAAGACGCCGTACAACAAGACGGTCATCTACGAGGCCCACGTCAAGGGGCTGACGATGACCCACCCGCGGGTGCCGGAGGCGCTGCGCGGCACCTACGCCGGCGTCGCGCACCCCGCGGTCATCGAGCACCTGCAGAGCCTGGGGATCACCGCCATCGAGCTGATGCCGGTGCACCAGTTCGTGCAGGACGACACCCTGCAGCAGAAGGGCCTGCGCAACTACTGGGGCTACAACACGATCGGCTTCTTCGCTCCGCACAACGAGTACGCGCAGGACACCGACGGCCAGCAGGTCCAGGAGTTCAAGGGCATGGTCCGCGCCCTGCACGAGGCGGGCATCGAGGTCATCCTCGACGTGGTCTACAACCACACCGCCGAGGGCAACCACATGGGCCCGACGCTGTCGTTCCGCGGCATCGACAACCAGGCCTACTACCGCCTGGTCGAGGACGACAAGCAGTACTACATGGACACCACCGGCACCGGGAACTCGCTGAACGTGGCGACCCCGCAGTCGCTGCAGCTGATCATGGACTCGCTGCGTTACTGGGTGACCGAGATGCACGTCGACGGCTTCCGCTTCGACCTCGCCTCGTCGCTGGCCCGCCAGTTCCACGAGGTCGACCGGCTGTCGGCGTTCTTCGACCTGTGCCACCAGGACCCGATCGTCAGCCAGGTCAAGCTGATCGCCGAGCCCTGGGACATCGGTGACGGCGGCTACCAGGTCGGCAACTTCCCGGCGCTGTGGACGGAGTGGAACGGCAAGTACCGGGACACGGTCCGGGACTTCTGGCGGGGCGAGGACGCCACCATCGGCGAGTTCGCCAGCCGCATCTCCGGCTCCGCCGACCTGTACCAGCACTCCGGCCGGCGCCCGGTGGCGAGCATCAACTTCGTCACCGCGCACGACGGCTTCACCCTCAACGACCTGGTCTCCTACAACGAGAAGCACAACGAGGCCAACGGCGAGGACAACAACGACGGCGAGAGCCACAACCGCAGCTGGAACTGCGGCGTCGAGGGGCCGACCGACGACCCGGAGATCCTGGCGCTGCGGGCGCAGCAGCGGCGCAACTTCATCGCCTCGCTGATGCTCAGCCAGGGCGTGCCGATGCTGCTGCACGGCGACGAGCTCGGGCGCACCCAGGGCGGCAACAACAACGGCTACTGCCAGGACGACGAGATCACCTGGATCGACTGGGAGAACGTCGACGAGGGCCTGCTGGAGTTCACCAAGCTGGTCACCAAGCTGCGCACCGACCACCCGACCTTCCGGCGCCGGCGGTTCTTCCACGGCCGCCCGGTGCGCCGCGAGGAGGGCGACCCGGTGCAGGACATCGCCTGGCTGACCCCGGCGGGCGAGGTCATGGACGACGACGACTGGGACGTCGGCTTCGCCAAGTCGCTGGCCATGTACCTCAACGGCCACGGCATCCGGGAGACCGACGAGCGCGGCGAGGACGTGGTCGACGACTGCTTCTACCTCGCGTTCAACGCCTCCCACGAGCCGATCGACTTCACCCTGCCCAGCACCGACTACGCCGAGGGCTGGACCGTCGTGGTCAACACCGCCGAGCTGGCGGACGTCGAGCCGGTGCAGGTCAAGGCCGGCGAGACGCTGACCATCGCAGCCCGCGCCACGGTCGTGCTGCAGGCGGCGGCGTGACCGAGCTGTCCGACGGCCGCCGCCGGGAGGTGCCCGCGGGCACCTACCGGCTGCAGGTGACCGCCGACTTCACCCTGGACGACGCCGCGTCGGTGGCCGGCTACCTGGCCGACCTCGGCGTGACGCACGCCTACTCCTCGCCGCTGCTGCGGTCCGCGGCCGGGAGCACGCACGGCTACGACACCGTCGACCACGCGCACGTCGACGAGCCGCGCGGCGGGCGGGCCGGCCTCGACCGGTTCGTCGCCGCGCTGCACGAGCGGGGTCTGGGCCTGGTGCTCGACCTGGTGCCCAACCACATGGGCGTCAGCGACCCGGCCGAGTCCGGCTGGTGGTGGGACCTGCTGCAGCACGGGCGGGAGAGCGCCCACGCCGACGCCTTCGACGTCGACTGGGACTTCGGCGGCGGCCGGATCCGCATCCCGGTGCTGGGCAGCGCGGACGACGTCTCGAAGCTGGAGGTCGTCGACTCCCCCGACGGCCCCGAGCTGCACTACTACGACAACCGCTTCCCGATCGCCCCCGGCACCGGGGAGGGCACGCCGCAGGAGGTGCACGACCGGCAGCACTACGAGCTGGTCGACTGGCGGCGCGCCGACGACCAGCTGAACTACCGCCGGTTCTTCGCGATCAACACCCTCGCCGGGCTGCGGGTGGAGGACCCGGAGGTCTTCCGGGCCACCCACGCGCTGGTCGTCGAGCTGGTCGAGAACGGCTCGGTCGACGCGCTGCGGATCGACCACCCCGACGGGCTGGCCGACCCCAAGGGCTACCTGGACCGCCTGGCCGAGGCCACCGGCGGCCGGTGGACCGTCGTCGAGAAGATCCTCGAGCCCGGCGAGGAGCTGCCGGAGGGCTGGCGGACGGCCGGGACGACGGGGTACGACGCGCTCACCGAGGTGGACGGCGTCCTGGTCGACCCCGCCGGCGAGGCGGCGTTCACCGCGCTGGACACCGAGCTCGCCGGCGCGCCGGTCGACTACGCGAAGCTGGTGCACGACTGCAAGCGTGAGGTCACCGACGGCATGCTCGGCTCGGAGGTGGCCCGGCTGCAGCGCATCGTCGGCGACCTCGGGGGGGCGGGGAGTGCGGCAGTGCCCGCCGAGCAGGTCACCGAGGGGCTCGCGGAGCTGCTGGCCAGCTTCCCGGTCTACCGGAGCTACCTGCCCGACGGCCGGGAGCACCTGGACGAGACGGTCGCCGCGGTCAAGCAGCGCCGCCCCGACCTGACCGCGGCCGTCGACGCCCTGCACCCGCTGCTGGGCACCGCCGGCACGGAGCTGGCCACCCGGTTCGAGCAGACCTCCGGGCCGGTCATGGCCAAGGGCGTGGAGGACAGCGCCTACTACCGGTGGGCGCGGTTCGTCGCGCTGAACGAGGTCGGCGGCGACCCGGCCCGGTTCGGGACGACGGTCGCGGGGTTCCACGCGGCGCAGCAGCACCGGGCCGCGGTGAAGCCGGCGTCGATGACGACGCTGTCCACCCACGACACCAAGCGCAGCGAGGACGTGCGGGCGCGGCTCGCCGTGCTGGCCGAGCAGCCGACCGAGTGGGCGGAGCTGGTCCGCGAGCTGCTGGCCCGGCACCCGCTGGCCGACCGGTCGCTGGCGCACCTGGTGTGGCAGAACCTGGTCGGTGCGTGGCCGCTGACCCGCGAGCGGGCGCACGCCTACGTCGAGAAGGCCGCCCGTGAGGCCGGCACCTCGACCACCTGGACCAACCCGGTGCAGGAGTTCGAGGACCAGCTGCACGCGCTGGTCGACGCCGCCTTCGACGACCCGACGACGCACGCCGCGATCGAGGCGTTCGTCGCGCGCATCGCGCCGTCGGGGTACGCCAACTCGCTGTCGCAGAAGCTGCTGCAGCTGACGATGCCCGGCGTCCCGGACGTCTACCAGGGCACCGAGCTGTGGGACTTCTCGCTGGTCGACCCGGACAACCGCCGTCCGGTCGACTACGACCTGCGCCGCAGCCTGCTCGCCCGGCTGGACGAGGGCTGGGTGCCGCCGGTCGACGAGACCGGCGCGGCCAAGCTGCTGGTGGTCTCCCGGGTGCTGCGGCACCGGCGGGACCACCCGGAGGCCTTCGACGGGTACACCCCGCTCGAGGCCACCGGGGCGGCCGCGGACTCCGTCGTCGCCTTCGACCGCGGCGGGGTCGTCGCGGTGGCGACCCGGCTGCCGGTGCACCTCGCGGCCACCGGGTGGGGCGACACCGCGCTGCAGCTGCCGACCGGCGCCTGGCGGGACCTGCTCACCGGCGCGCGGGTGGTCTCCGCCGCCAACGGGGTCGCGCTGAGCGAGGTGCTCGCCCAGCTCCCGGTCGCCCTGCTCGTCCGCGGCTGAGAAGGGCCCCCTTCCTCCCCACCCTTCGCAGGTTCAGGGTGGGCCCCTGGAAGGGGGCCGCTCCAGCACGTCACGGAGCGCGCGGTGGTGGCTGTGGGGGATCCCACATCAACAGAGTGTCAGGGGCCGGGGACCCGCAGCTGTCCCCGGCCCGGCCTGTCGGGGGTCGTCGTGGTCCGGGTGTCGGAGCGCGGCTGACTCGGGAAGCGAGACCCGCAGGTCTCGCTTACCGTTCTCGACGTCCCGGGCCGCACTGGCCGGGCACGAGGCGCCGGACCGCCGAACCCCGTCCGCCGGCAGCCTGACACCGACCCACCCAGGACGGGGGCGGGGGACCCACTTCCGACGCGCCTGCGCGTCTCGGGGTGAAGCCGTGCCGTGCCCTCAGGGCGCTGACCGGCCGGGCACCGATTCGCCCGAACCCGACAGCTCACCTCGTAGGCGGTGATCGGGAGGATCACCCATGTTCGAGTCCCTGCACGTCCGCGTCCGCCGCACCGTCGCGGGCGGGGCCGTCGCCCTCGGCGCTGCCGCCGTCGGCATCGGCCTGCTCGCCACCCCGGCCTCCGCGGCGGCGACGCACGACTGGACCGGTGTCGCCGAGTGCGAGTCCGGCGGCAACTGGAGCATCAACACCGGCAACGGCTACTACGGCGGCCTGCAGTTCTCCCAGAGCACCTGGGCGGGCTACGGCGGCACGGCGTTCGCGGCGCGGGCCGACCTGGCCACGCCGGCGCAGCAGATCGAGATCGCCGAGAAGGTCCTCGTCGGTCAGGGCGTCGGCGCGTGGCCGACCTGCGGCAAGTACCTCGCCGCGGGCACCACCCCGTCGGGGGGCGCCCCCGGGCCCCGCCCCGGCGCCGGCTCCGGCCCCCGCGCCGGCTCCGGCCGCGGGCGGTTCGTACACCGTCCAGGCCGGCGACACCCTGGCGGAGATCGCGGCCGCCCACGGCACGACCTGGCAGGCGCTCGCCGCGCTGAACGCGTCGACCGTGAGCGACCCGAACCGCATCTCCGTCGGACAGGTGCTGGCCGTCTGAGCACCACCGGGCAGCCGGGGGGACACCCCCTCCGGCTGCCCGGGGCGGCGCCGCTCAGCCGAGCGTGCGCGGCAGCCCCAGCGAGGCGGCGAGCGCCGACTCGAAGTGCACGAGCTCCCCGATCCGGTCCCCGTCGAGCGCCAGCACGAGGACGCCCACGACGTGCAGCACGCCGGTCACCGGGTCCCGCACGTACTCCCCCAGCGCCGGCTGCCCGTTCGCCCGCACCGGCACCATCCGCGCGATGGCGCGGCGGTGACCGTCGATCGCGGAGAAGAACCGGTGCACCGCCTCGGTCCCTCGGTACTCGAACGGCAACGGCGGCATGCGCACCCACACGTCGTCGGTCATCAGCGCCACCAGCGCGTCGACGTCCTCCCCGGTGAAGGCCGTGACGAAGCGGTCGACCAGGGCGCGCTCCACGGGTCCCCCGGCCGGCGGCGCCGGCCGCCCCGCCGAGGAGGCGGTCGCCATCGTGGCCCGGGCCCGCTTCAGCGCGCTCGTGACGGCGTCCGTGGTGAGACCGAGCAGCTCCGCGGTCTCCGCCGCGCGGTAGCCCAGCACGTCGCGGAGCAGCAGGACGGCGCGCTGGTTCGGCGGGAGCAGCTGGACGGCGGTCACGAACGCCAGCGTCACCGTCTCCCGGGACTCGTAGCGCGCCTCGGGCCCCGGCGCCGCGTCCGCCAGACCGTCCAGCAGCACGTCCGGGTAGGGCTGCAGCCACGGCACCTCCCCCCACCGGGAGGGCTCGGGCGGCGCCACCGGCAGCTGCTCCGCGGCGACCGGGCGCCGCGCCGCCGAGCGCAGCTGGTTCAGGCACCGGTTCGTGACCACGCGGTACAGCCAGGTGCGCACCGAGGACCTCCCCTCGAACGAGCCCAGGCCCGTCCACGCCGACAGCAACGCCTCCTGGAGCGCGTCCTCGGCGTCCTGCCGGGAGCCGAGCATCCGGTAGCAGTGCACCTGCAGCTCGCGCAGGTACGGCGCCACGACCGCGGCGAACGCCTCGTGGTCGCCCGCCCGGGCCTGCTCGAACAGGTCGACCGGCACCGCGCACCCCCTCGCTCTCGTCCTGCCCGTACCGACCCCGCGGGACGCCGGAACTGGTCGGTGCCGGCGAGCCCAGATCCCGCTGCGCCCGGTGTCAGTCCTGGTAGCGCGGGCACCCGGTCCGCGCAGAACGGAGACGACACCATGTCGACGCACGAGGACCCCGTCCGCGACCGCACCGTCCTGGTCACCGGCGCCGGCCGGGGCATCGGAGCCGCCCTGGTCGAGGAGCTGCTGCGGCGGGGCGCGCGCCGCGTCCACGCCGGCACCCGGGGCCGGCTGGTCCACCCCGACCCCCGCGTCTCGGCCCTGCGCCTCGACGTGACCGACCACGCCGAGGTCCGGGCGGCGGCCCGGGCGCTGGACACCCTCGACGTGCTGGTCAACAACGCCGGGGTGTCGCTGCCCGGCGAGCTCGGGGACGAGGAGCTCCTCGCCCGACACCTGGCGGTCAACCTCCTCGGGCCGCTCGCGGTCACCGAGGCGTTCCTGCCGCAGCTCACCCGGTCCCGCGGGCGGGTCGTCAACGTCCTGTCCGTGGCGGCGCTGGCGTCCGTGCCGGTCCTCCCCGCCTACTCGATCTCCAAGGCGGCCGCCTTCTCCCTCACCCAGTCGCAGCGGACGCTCCTCGCGCTGCGCGGGATCACGGTGCACGCCGTCCTCGCCGGTCCGGTGGACACCGACATGACCCGCGACCTCGACGTCCCCAAGGCCACGGCCGCGTCGGTGGCGCGGGCGCTGCTCGACGGGGTCGCCGCCGGGGAGGAGGAAGTGTTCCCCGACCCGTTCTCCCGGTCGCTGGCCCCGGGCTGGGCGGACGGCCCGGTCAAGCAGCTCGAGCGGGCGAACGCCGCGATGCTGGGGGCCCGGCGGTGACCGGCGACCTGGCGGGCACGACCGCCCTCGTCGTCGGGGCCGGCCGGGGCCTCGGCCACGGCATCGCCGCGGCGCTGGCCGGGGCCGGGAGCGCGGTGACCGGCATCAGCCGGCGCCCTCCCGCCCGGCCGACCCCCGGCGTCCACCACGAGCAGGCGGACGCCGCCGACCCCGCGGGCGCCGACCGGCTGCTCGACCAGCACCAGCCGGACGTCCTCGTGCTCGTCGCCGGAGCCGGCCCGGTGCTCCGCCCGCTGCAGGAGCAGACGTGGGAGACGTTCTCGGTGAACTGGCACGCCGACGTCCGGATCGCCTTCACCTGGCTGCGCGCGGCCCTCCTCCGGCCGATGCCCCGCGGCGGCCGCGTGGTGGTCCTCAGCAGCGGGGCCGCGCTGGCCGGCTCGCCGCTGAGCGGCGGGTACGCCGGGGCGAAGGCCACCCAGCGGCTGATCACCGGCTACGCGCAGGAGGAGTCCGACCGCGCGGGCCTGGGTCTCGCGTTCACCGCCGTGCTCCCCCGGCTGACCCCGGCCACCGAGCTCGGCGCCGCGGCCGTCGCGGCGTACGTGGCGCGCACCGGCCTGCCCGAGGATGAGTACCTGCGCCGGCTGGGGGGCGTGCTGACGCCGGAGGGCACCGGTGCCGCCGTCGTCTCGCTGCTGACCACCGCGACCGGCGACCTGGCGCCGGCGTACGTGTTGGGGGCCGCCGGGCTCGATCCGCTCCGGTGAGCACGGGCGGCGCGGGGTTCACCGGCCGACGGTTGACCGCAGCGGCTCGGGGCATGATCCCGCTGCCGCCGGGGTCGCCGGCCGGCCCAGCACCCGCACCGCCCAGGAGGCCCCTGCATGTCCGAGCCCGTCGAGTTCTCCGTCTGGGCGCCGCTGCCAGAGCGGGTACGCGTGACCGTCGACGGCACGGTGCACGACATGCAGCGGGACGACGCGGGGTGGTGGCGCGCCACCGTCGACGCCTCCCCGGAGGCCGACTACGGCTTCCTGCTCGACGACACCGAGCCCGCCCGCCCCGACCCGCGCTCGCGCCGGCAGCCCGACGGCGTGCACGGCCTGTCCCGCCGCTTCGACCCGCGGGCCCACCGCTGGGGCGACGGCGCCTGGACCGGCCGGCCGCTGGCCGGCGGCGTCGTCTACGAGCTGCACCTGGGCACCTTCACCACCGAGGGCACGCTCGACGCCGCCGCCCGCAACCTCGACCACCTGGTCGACCTCGGCATCGACTTCGTCGAGCTGCTGCCGGTCAACGCGTTCAACGGCACCCACAACTGGGGCTACGACGGCGTCGCCTGGTACGCCGTCCAGGAGAGCTACGGCGGCCCGGCCGCCTACCAGCGCTTCGTGGACGCCTGCCACCAGCGCGGCCTCGGGGTCATCCAGGACGTCGTCTACAACCACCTCGGCCCGTCCGGGAACTACCTGCCGGAGTTCTTCCCCATCTTCGCCGAGGGCGGGGCGAACAGCTGGGGCAACTCGATCAACCTGTCCGGGCCGGACTCCGACGAGGTGCGCCGCTACATCATCGACAACGCGCTGATGTGGCTGCGGGACATGCACGTCGACGGGCTGCGGCTGGACGCGGTGCACGCGCTGGTCGACGAGCGGGCCACCCACGTGCTCGAGGAGATGGCCGCGGAGGTGGAGAAGCTCTCGGTGGCCGAGGGCCGCCCGCTGACGTTGATCGCCGAGAGCGACCTCAACGACCCGAGCATGGTGACCCCGCGGGTGGCCGGCGGGAAGGGCCTGGACGCGCAGTGGAGCGACGACTTCCACCACTCGCTGCACACCCAGCTCACCGGCGAGGCCCAGGGCTACTACGCCGACTTCGCCGCCGGCGGCCTCGGCGGCCTGGCCAAGGTGCTCACCGGCGCCTACTTCCACGCCGGGGACTGGTCCAGCTTCCGCCGGCGGCACCACGGCCGGCCGGTCGACACGACCTCGCTGCCCGGCTGGAAGTTCCTGGGCTACCTGCAGGACCACGACCAGATCGGCAACCGCGCGGTCGGCGACCGGATCTCGGCCACCCTCTCCCCCGGCCTGCTGGGCGTCGGCGCGACGCTGGTGCTCACCAGCCCGTTCACGCCGATGCTCTTCATGGGCGAGGAGTGGGGCGCCTCCACGCCGTGGCAGTTCTTCACCAGCCACCCGGAGCCGGAGTTGGGCCGGGCGACCGCCGAGGGCCGGATCGGTGAGTTCGCCGAGCACGGCTGGGACGCCGCCGTCGTCCCGGACCCGCAGGACCCGGAGACGTTCACCCGCTCCAAGCTGGACTGGTCGGAGCTGACCGAGGAGCCGCACGCCCACCTGCTCGCGGTGCACCGGGCGCTCATCGCGCTGCGGCACGCGCACCCCGACCTGGTCGACCCCGACCTGACCGCGATGGCCTGCAGCTGGGACGACGCCGACCGCTGGCTCGTCGTCCACCGCGGGTCGCTGCGGGTGGTGGCCAACCTGTCCGACTCCGCCCGCGAGGTCGACCTGGACGTGCCGGCCCGGGACGTGCTGTTCACCAGCGGGGAGCTGCCCGAGCTCGACGGCGCGCAGGTCACGGTGCCGGCCGAGACGGCCGTGGTCCTCTCCACCCGCTGACGTGCGGCGACTGCTCCCCGCCGCTGACGGCGCGGACCTCGACGACGCCGGGCTGGCCGACGCCTACCGGGTGCCGGCCGGCCGGCACCTGCGGGTCAACTTCGTCGCGGCGCTCGACGGCGCGATCAGCGTCGAGGGGCGCAGCGGCGGGCTCGGCTCGGCCGGTGACCGCCGGGTGTTCCGGGTGCTGCGCGCCCTGGCCGACGCCGTCCTGGTGGGGGCCGGCACGGCGGCGGCGGAGGGGTACCGGCCGATCACCGCGGACTCGGCGGTCGGGCGGCTGCGGGCCGAGCTCGGCCGGCCGGCGGTCGCCCCGGTCGTCATCGTGTCCCGCCGGGCGTCGCTGGACCCGGCCGACCAGCTGGTCACCGGCGCCGTCACGCCGACGCACCTGGTGACCTGCGCGGCCGCCGACGGGGAACGCCGCGCTGCGCTGACCGCGGCCGGGGTCCGGGTGCACGTGCACGGCGAGGACGACGTCGACCTGCCCGCAGCTCTGGCCGCGCTCGCCGACCTCGGCCTCGGGCAGGTGCTCTGCGAGGGCGGACCGTCGCTGTTCCAGGCGGCGCTGGCCGCCGGCGTCGTCGACGAGCTCGACCTCACGATCGCCCCGCTGCTGGTCGGCGGCGGGCCCGGGCTGCTGACTCGCGCACTGCCCGACCCTGCCCGGGCGGAGCTGCTGCAGGTGCTCGGCGAGGACGACGTCCTGTTCACCCGCTACGGGCTGCGAGCCCCCCGCTGAAGCACGGCTCGGAGCTCCGCTGCCTGCCGGCGCGCCGTCGTGCTGTCGCGGTCGTCCGGCAGCACCAACCCGTCGAGCTCGTCGAGCGCCGCGGTCGCCGTGGCCGGGTCGTCGACGCCGAGGGCCACCTCCGCCAGGTAGGCCAGCGCCTCGGCACGCTCGGTCGACGCCGGCTCCCCCGCCGCCCTGCGCAGTGCTCCGGAGAGGACCTTGACCGCTTGGGCGAGGTCTCCCTTGGAGTCGGCGAGCACCACCGCGTCGGCGAGGCTGCGGCCGAGCCGGCTCTCCTCCCCTGCGCCGTCCGGCAGCTCGCCGGCCCGGTCCGCGAGCACCCGGATCCAGTTGCCGCTGGGGTCGACGAGGGAGAAGCCGGTGTGGCCGTCGGCGTTCTTCCGCCGCCGCGGCCGGGTGATCCGGGGGAACCCGCGGAACGGCACGGACCCGTAGCGGCTGCGCAGGCCCGCGGCGAAGGCGTCGAACAGCGCGCCGGGGTCGGGCACCAGGACCAGGCAGCTGCCGTAGGAGTCCACGGCCCGGAAGTCGGGCAGGCCGAAGTAGTGCAGGTGCAGGTCCTCCCGGCGCAGTGCCAGGTAGAGGTTCGGCTTCAGTTGCCGGTACGTCGTCTCGAAGCCGAGACAGCCGGAGAAGTCGGCCATCTCGTCGATCGAGGCGCAGGGCAGCAGCGGGACCGTCCGCTCTCCGGTCATCCCCGCAGCCAAGCACCTGGCCGGTCCGCGTGGACGGCACGGCGGCGCCGCTCGGCGTCCGCCCCGCTGCTGGTCGGCGGCGGGCCGGGGTCGCTGCCCGGCGACCTGCCCGTCGCCGCACGAGCGGAGCTCCCGCCGGTCCTCGTCACCCGTCACGCCGTGAGCCGGTGAGCGGGCCCGTCGGAGTGGGTCGCGACGTGGCAGCGGCGCGGGTCGCCGGCTTCGCCCGGCGGGCGGTGGACCGGCCCGACCTCCGGCACGCCGGGGTGGCGGTCTGCGTCACCGAGGACGACGGGCGGGAGTGCCTGCTGGTCACCCGCCGCGCGGCCGGGCTGCGGGCCCACGCCGGCCAGTGGGCGCTGCCCGGCGGCCGCATCGAGGCCGGGGAGACCGCGGTGGACGGCGCACTGCGGGAGCTGCACGAGGAGGTCGGTCTGGTCCTCGGCCCGGACGCCGTCCTCGGGCTGCTCGACGACTACGTGACCCGCTCGGGCTACGTGATCACCCCGGTGGTCTGCTGGGCGGGGCCACCCGGGGAGCTGACCCCGGCCGAGGCGGAGGTCGCCGCCGTCCACCAGGTGCCGCTGGCCGACCTCGACGTCCCGCCCCGCTTCACCCGCATCCCCGAGTCGACGGCACCGGTCGTCGCGCTGCCGCTGCTCGGCGGCCTGGTGCACGCGCCCACGGCCGCGATCGTCCACCAGTTCTGCCAGGTGGCGTGCCACGGGATCCCCACCCGGGTGGCGCACCTGGAGCAGCCCGTCTTCGCCTGGCGGTGAGCGCGGCGGGCGCTACGGTCCGGCCATGACGCCCGCCACGGTGGTCCTGCCGCTCGACGTCCCGGGGGGCGCGCTGTCGGGGGTGGCCGAGGCCGCGCGGTCCGTGGAGGACGCGGGTCTCGACGGCGTCACCTCCGCCGAGCTCACCTCGGACCCGATGCTGCAGCTCACGGTCGCCGCCGGTGCGACATCGCGGATCGGCCTCGGCACCAACATCCTGGTCGCGTTTGCGCGCTCCCCCATGACGCTGGCGGTGCAGGCCCGCGCGCTGCAGGACTACAGCCAGGGGCGGCTGGTGCTCGGGCTGGGCAGCCAGATCAGGCCGCACATCGAGCGGCGCTTCTCGATGCCGTGGAGCTCCCCGGCCGCGCGGATGGCGGAGTTCGTCACGGCGCTGCGCACCATCTGGGCGGCCTGGGCGACCGGCGAGCAGCTCGACTTCCGGGGCATGTTCTACCGGCACACCCTGATGACGCCGATGTTCACCCCGCCGACCCTCTCCCCCGACCCGGAGGTGCTCCTCGCCGGGGTCGGCCCGCGGATGACCGAGACGGCGGGCGCGGTCGCCGACGGGCTGCTCGTGCACCCGTTCACCACCGAGCGCTACCTGCGCGAGGTGAGCCTCCCCGCGCTGGCGCGCGGTGCGGCCGGGCGCACCGGCTCGCCCGCTTCGCAGGTCGTCGACTCCACCTTCCTCGTCACCGGCCGCACCGAGGAGGAGCTCGCCGCCTCGACCCGGGCGGTCCGCCAGCAGCTGGCCTTCTACGGCTCGACGCCGGCCTACCGCCCGGTCCTCGACCTGCACGGCTGGGGCGACCTCGGCGACGAGCTGAACCGGCTGTCCCGGACCCGGGCGGACGACCGGTGGACCACCATGGGCGAGCTCGTCGACGACGAGGTCCTGCAGACCTTCGCCGTCGTCGGCGAGCCGGGGACCGTGGCGGCTCGGCTGGCCGAGCGGGGAGCCGGTGTCGTGACCCGCTTCGCCGTGAACGGCGTGGGCGTGCCCGACCGGGAGCTGCTCCTGCAGATCGCCACCGACGTCAAGCGCCTGACGTCCGGCTGACCGGTCAGCCGAGGACCTCGCGGAACCGGGCGGCGAAGGCGACCGGGTCCTCGAGGAAGCCGATGTGCGAGCCGGGGAACATCGTCGGGTTGACGCCGAGGGCGGCCGCCAGCGCCCGCGAGGTGCGGTCGCAGAGCTCCCCGCCGGAGGACCCACCGATCCCGACCACGACCCGGGTCGGCACCGCACGCAGCGCCGCGAGGTCCGGCTGCCAGGTGGTCGTGCCGCGCAGCTCGTGCAGGAAGAAGTGCCGCTCGTCGGCGACCGCCTGCGGGTCGGGCTCCCCCGCCGGCGGGGCCGTGTGCGCGTCGTCCTCGGGGACGACGATGTCACCGACGGCCATGAACTCGCGCCACGCGGCGGCGGAGCCCTCGACCAGGTAGGTGGCGATGATCCGCTCGGTGCCCGCCCGCAGCCGGTCGCGGTCGTCGACCAGCTCCGACAGCGGCGGCTCGTGGGCGACGACGGTCGTGACCTGCTCGGGGTGCGCCTGCGCCAGTGCCAGCACGCTGACGGCACCGCCGCTGGAGCCCAGGGCCACGGCCGGTCCGGCACCGAGGTGGGCGATCAGCCGGGAGAGGTCGTCGGCCCGCAGCTCCGGGGTCGAGTCCTGCTCCGGGTCGTCGACCGGGCTGCGTCCGACGCCGCGGGGATCGGTGGTGAGCACCGTGTGGTCATTGGCCAGCAGCCCGGCCAGCGGGGCGAACGCATCGGCCCCCATCGGGGCGCCGACCAGCACCACCAGGGGCCCGGTGCCCCGGACCTCGTAGTGCAGCCGCGCACCCGGCACGCCGAGCGTCCCGGTGGTCACGGCGGTGGGGGCGGTGGCGGTCATGGGTCCTCCTGGCTGGGACGGCGGTGCGCTGGTGCAGGGAGGACCCGCAGTGCCGCCGGAACTCATCGCAGGATCGGTGCCAGGACGGGCCGAAACTGTCGTACCCCGTACGTATGTTCGACGCGTGGAGACGACGGCGACGGCACCGGGGCCGCAGATGCCCGGGTCGTGGCGGTCGCGGATCGACGTGGTCTGGATCGGTGACGGGCATGCCCAGCCCGACCCGGTCGCCATGGCGAGGTCGTCGTCACCGGAGCAGGCGGCCGCCCGGTTGCAGGCCATCCACCGTCAGCGGGCCCAGGACACCGCCGAAGAGGCGGAGCTGATCCTGACCATGGCCGGTGCCCGCCCCGCCGACGCGGACCCGCAGCCGGGCACCCCGGGCGCCCGGAAGGGCGACTGGTCCGGCAACAGCCGTGGGGACGGGATCAGCGAGTTCTTCACCGCCGAGCTGGCCACCGTGCTCAACCTCGGCCGCACCACCGCAGCGAAGAAGCTCGACCACGCCCTGACCTGGCAGAAGAAGCTGCCCGGCACCTTCGCCGCGCTGCGGGCCGGGGATCTGGACGAGCGCCGCGCGCAGACCCTGGCCGAGGTGCTCATCCACACCACCGCCGCCGTGGCCGGGCAGGTCGAAGACGCGCTGCTCTCCGAGGCCTCGGATCTGTCGGTCTACCGGCTGAAGGACCGGGCCACCGAGCTGATGGTCCAACTGGACGCCGAAGCGGCCGACGTGCGCCGCGAGGAGGCCGAGAAGGCCGCCGACGTCCACGTCTACCCCAACGCCACCGACGGCCGGTCGACGCTGGCCGCGGACCTGCCCACCGACGAGGCGGTCGAGTGCTACGACATCGTCGACCAGCTGGCGAAGATGCTCAAAGCCGACGGTGACCCGCGGCGAATCGGAGCGCTGCGCGCACACGTGCTGTCCCTGCTGATCCGCCGCCCGGGAGACCACGGGCTCCCGCCGGTGACGGCGAACCTGACCGTCACCGCCGACCTCGACGGGCTGGCCGGCATCAGCAGCCGGCCGGGTGAGGTGAACGGGCTGCCGATCACCGCCGCCCACGTCCGCGAGCTGCTCGCCCGGGTCAGCGCACTCGGCCTCACGCCGCCTGAGGGCGGGACGCTGACCTTCGCGATCACCGGCCCGGACGGCCAGCTGCTGGCCACGCTGACGCCGACCGACCTCGACCGGCTGGCCCGCCGCGGCTGCCTCGCCCATCCCGACAGGGAGTGCAGCTGCCCGATCGCCGGCCCGCCGCCCGAGACAGCAGCCTACGAACCCACAGACCGCCAGCGGGCCTTCAGCACCACCCGCGACCGGCGCTGCCGGTTCCCCAACTGCGGGCAACGCGTCGGCTGGGCCGACCTCGACCACGTCGTCCCCGCCGCGTGCGGCGGCGCCACGGACTGCGCCAACCTCTGCTGCCTGTGCCGCTCCCACCACCGCCTCAAGACCTTCGCCCCCGGCTGGCGGTTCACCATGACCCCTGACGGGGTCCTGCAGGTCACCACACCCTCCGGCGTCACCCGGACGACCCGGCCACCGGGCATGCGACCACCACCAGCGCCAGAACCCGAGCCGCCGCCGGACGACGACCCGCCACCCTTCTAGTCCGGCGGAACTCGTTGGCCGCCCACGTCCCGGTCTCCCTACCCTGCGCGGCGTGGAGATCCGGTGGCGTGGGCCGTTCACCAGCAGCGAGGCCAACCAGCTGCACGCGGAGGCCTTCGGCACCCGCGTGTTCAGCGACGACGAGTGGAACTGGCGCGACCAGGTGGCCGCGCACAGTCTCGGCTGGGTCACCGCCCGGGACGCCGACGTCCTCGCCGGCTTCGTCAACGTGGTGTGGGACGGCGAGGTGCACGCCTGGTTGCAGGACCTGATGGTCGCCGCCGCCAGCCGGCACGCGGGCGTCGGGCGCCGGCTGGTCGAGGCGGCCCGCGACGGCGCCCGCGCCGCCGGGTGCGAGTGGCTGCACGTGGACTTCGCCGACGAGCTGGCGCCCTTCTACCTCGACGCCTGCGGCTTCCTCCCCACCCGAGCTGGGCTGATGGCGCTGTGACCCGCTGCGGCGTTCCCGCACACCACCGGGCCGGACTGCTTGACTGACCGGCATGGACCTGCCCGTGATGCCCCCGGTCAAGCCGATGCTCGCCAAGCCCGCGGCGGCGCTGCCCACCGGGGAGGGCTGGTTCTACGAGCCGAAGTGGGACGGCTTCCGCTGCATCGTCTTCCGGGACGGCGACGAGGTCGAGCTGGGCAGCCGCAACGAGCGCCCGCTGACCCGCTACTTCCCCGACGTCGCCGAGGCGGTCAAGGCCCAGCTGCCGGAGCGGTGCGTCGTCGACGGGGAAATTGTCGTCCCCCGGGGTGACCGGCTGGACTTCGAGTCGCTGCTGCAGCGCATCCACCCGGCCGCCTCGCGGGTGACCAAGCTGGCCACCGAGACCCCGGCGTCCTTCGTCGCCTTCGACCTGCTGGCCATCGGCGACGAGTCGCTGCTGGAGACCCCCTACGCCGAGCGGCAGGCCCGGCTGCGCGAGGCGCTGGCCGGCGCGAAGGCCCCGGTGTACGTCAGCACCGTCACCCAGGACGCCGAGGTCGGGCAGCGCTGGTTCGCCGAGTTCGAGGGCGCCGGGCTCGACGGCGTCATCGCCAAGCGCGGCGACCAGGTCTACGCCCCCGACCAGCGGCTGATGACCAAGGTCAAGCACGTGCGGACGGCGGACTGCGTCGTCGCCGGGTTCCGCTGGCACAAGAGCGGACCGGTCGTCGGCTCGCTGCTGCTCGGGCTCTACGACGACGCCGGGAGCCTGCAGCACATCGGCGTCGCCGCCTCCTTCCCGATGAAGCGCCGGGCCGAGCTGGTCGACGAGCTCACCCCCTACCGGGCCGAGGCGCTCGACGGGCACCCGTGGCAGGACTGGGCCAACGCGCAGACCGACGCCGACGGCGAGCACCGGATGCCCGGCGCCACCAGCCGCTGGAACGCCGGCAAGGACCTGTCCTGGGTGCCGCTGCGCCCCGAGCTCGTCGTGGAGATCCGGTACGACCAGCTCGAGGGCAGCCGGTTGCGGCACACCGGGCAGTTCCAGCGCTGGCGGCCCGACCGGGAGGCCCGGTCGTGCACCTACGACCAGCTCGAGGTGCCGGTGAAGTACGACCTCGCCGAGGTGCTGGGCGGCTGACGGTCCGGGTGGCAGCGGAGTTCCCGGCACCCGCTGAGCGGTTCCTCACGGGCCCGCGCGCTGCCGCATCCCGCCCGGGCTCCTACTCTGGTTGATCATGAACGTGCACCGCCGACTGGCCGCCACCGGAGGAGCCCTCCTCGCCCTCGCCCTCGCGACGGCGGGCTGCACGTCGTCCGACGACGACGCGGCGACGGCCGCCGCCAGCTCGTCCGCGGCCGCCAAGAGCTCCGCGGAGGCCGCTGCGGCCAAGCCGATCGAGTGGCAGGACTGCAGCAGCCAGATCGACCCGATCATCGCCGGGCGTCCCGGAGCCGACCGCGACCTGGCGTTCCAGTGCGGCACGACGACGGTCCCGGTGAGCTACGCCGACCCCACCGGCGGCACCCTGCAGCTGTTCCTGGTCAAGGCCACGCTGGCCGGCCAGGCGAACCGGATCGGCTCGCTGGTCGTCAACCCCGGCGGCCCCGGCCAGTCGGCGACGGACGCGGCGATCCAGTCGGCGCTGACGCTGCCGACCGACGTCCTCGGCCGGTTCGACGTCGTCGGTGTCGACCCCCGCGGCGTGGGGCTCTCCGACCCGGCGGTCGAGTGCATCAGCGACCAGCAGAAGGACGAGCTGTTCGCCGCCGACCCCCGCGCGACCGACGCCGCGTCGCTGGCCACCGCGTTCGGCCGGGTGGACGCCGTCGCCGACGCCTGCGCCACCAAGTACAAGGACGCGCTGGGCGCCTTCGACACCGTGGACACCGCCCGGGACATGGACCTGGTCCGCCAGTCCCTCGGCGACGAGCAGCTGACCTTCCTGGGCTACTCGTACGGGACGACGCTCGGCTCGACCTACGCCGAGCTGTTCCCCGACCGGGTGCGGGCGATGGTGCTCGACGGCGCCGTCGACCCCGACGCGGGGCTGCAGCAGTCCGCCGAGGCGCAGGCGCAGGCGTTCGAGGCCGCGTTCGACGCCTTCGCCGCCAACTGCCTCACCCTGGTCAGCGGCTGCCCGCTCGGCTTCGACCCGCGGCTGTTCGTCACCGACCTGCTCACCCAGACCGCGGCCGCCCCGGTCCCCAGCAGCCGCCCCGGTGAGATCCGGCAGGCCACCCCCGGCCTGGTCCTGGAGGCCGTCCGGTCGGCGCTGTACCAGCCCAGCGCGTGGCCCCAGCTGACCCAGTCGCTGGCCGCCGCCCGCAACGGCGACGCCGCCGGCCTGCTCACCCTCGCCGACTCCTACACCGGCCGGAACGACGACGGCAGCTACACCAACGTCGTCGACGCCAACGTGGCGATCACCTGCGCGGACACCGACGAGGAGTTCACCCAGCAGCAGGTCAGCGCGCTGGTCACCGACTGGGGCACCCGGTACCCGCTGTTCGGGGCGGACGCGGCGCTGGGCCTGTACACCTGCTCGGCCTGGGACGCCCCGCGCACCCCGCTGCCGGACCGGGACGCCGCGGGCAGCGCGCCGATCCTGGTGATCGGCACCCAGGGCGACCCGGTGACCCCCGTGGTCGGCGCCGCGGACATGGCCGCGGACCTGACCAGCGGGGTGCTGCTCACCTGGCAGGGCGCCGGGCACACCGCCTACCCGAAGACCGAGTGCGTGACGGCGGCCGTCGACGCCTACCTGATCGACCTCGTCGTCCCGCAGGACGGACTCACCTGCCCGGCCTGATCGCGCCCTAGGGTCGGCTGATGGCGGACCTCGAGGACTCTCTCGACCGGCTCGCGGCGGCGACCGGGTTCAGCGGGGTGGTCCGGGTCGACCGCGGCGGGCGGGTCGAGCTCGCCCGGTCGTACGGCCTGGCCCACCGCGGCCTGGAGCTGCCCAACACGGTCGACACCCGGTTCGCCGTCGCCAGCGGCACGAAGGGGCTCACCGCGCTGACCGTCGCGTCCCTCCTCGAGGAGGGACGCCTCGACCTCGCCACCACGGCCCGCTCGGTCCTCGGTGCCGACCTCCCCCTGGTCGACGACCGGGTGACCGTCGAGCAGCTGCTCGCCCACCGCTCCGGGATCGGCGACTACGTCGACGAGGAGACCATCGACTCGGCGACCGCCTACCTGCTGCCCGTTCCCGTGCACCGGCTGGCGGCGACCGAGGACTACCTCGCCGTCCTGGACGGGCACCCGCAGGCGTTCCCGCCGGGTGAGCGCTTCGCGTACAACAACAGCGGGTTCGTCGTCCTCGCGCTGATCGCCGAGCGGGTGGGCGGTGCGCCGTTCGCCGAGCTGGTGCGGTCACGGGTCTGCGAACCCGCCGGCATGGGCGACACCGAGTTCCTGCGCTCCGACGAGCCGGCGGCACGCACCGCGCTGGGCTACCTCGACGCCGAGGGGCTGCGGACCAACGTCCTGCACCTGCCGGTCCGCGGCAGCGGGGACGGCGGGGTCTACACGACGGCGGCCGACGTCCACGCGCTGTGGTCGGCCCTGGACGCGGGGCGGATCGTGCCGGCGGAGCGGGTGGCGGACATGCTCCGGCCGCGCAGCGACGTCCCCGCCGAGTCGTTGCGGTACGGGCTGGGCTTCTGGCTGCACCCGACGAGCGACGCCGTCGTCCTGATCGGAGCCGACGCCGGGGTGTCGTTCCGGACCGTCCACGACCGGGCCGCGGGCGTGACCCACACCGTGCTGGCCAACACCACGGACGGCGCCTGGCCGGTGGCCCGCCTGCTGCAGGAGCTGCTCACCCCCTGAGGGTGGAGGTGCTGCCCAGCCGGCCGGGCAGCGGGCAGACTGCCGACGTGATCGACACGGTCGTCGTGGGCGGTCCCCGGAGATCGGAGCGGCATGGCCAGCAGCAAGGACGCCGTCGTCCTGGACGTCGCCGGGCACGAGGTGCGGGTCAGCAGCCCGGAGAAGCCGTACTTCGGTGACAAGGGCATCCGGAAGATCGACGTCGTCAACTACTTCGTCTCGGTCGGCGAGGGCATCCTGTTCGCGCTGCGCGACCGGCCGACGACGCTGGAGCGCTGGCCCGGGGGCGTGTTCGAGGGCGCGCGGCTCTCCACCCGGATGGACAACACCGGCGACGCGTTCTACCAGAAGCGGGTGCCCAAGAACGCGCCCGAGTGGGTGCCGACCGCGCACATCACCTTCCCCAGCGGGCGGACCGCCGACGAGATCGCGCCGGACTCGGTCGCCGTCGTCGCCTGGTGCGCCAACCTGGGCACGCTGACCTTCCACCCGTGGCCGGTGTCGAAGACCGACGTGGAGTCCCCCGACCAGATCCGCATCGACCTCGACCCGCAGCCGGGCACCGACTTCTCCGACGCCGTGTGGGTGGCCCCGCACGTGCGCGAGCTGCTGCACGAGTTCGGCATGGAGGGCTGGCCGAAGACCTCCGGCGGCCGCGGGGTGCACGTGTACGTGCCGATCCAGCCGCGGTGGACCTTCCCCGAGGTGCGCCGGGCGGTGATCGCCTTCGGCCGCGAGCTGGAGCGGCGCATCCCCGACCGCGTGACGATGAACTGGTGGAAGGAGGAGCGCGGCGAGAAGATCTTCATCGACTACAACCAGATGGCCAGAGACCGGACGATCGCGTCGGCCTACTCGATCCGGGCGAAGTCGCACGCGCCGGTGAGCGCCCCGCTGGACTGGGACGAGCTGGGTGACGTCTCGCCGTTCGACTTCGACGTCCTCACCATGCCGGCCCGGTTCGCCGCCGTCGGTGACAAGCACGCCGGGCTGGCCGACCACGCGTTCGGCATCGAGCCGCTCATCGAGCTGGCCGACAAGCAGGAGCGCGACCTGGGGCTGGGCGAGATGCCCTATCCCCCGGACTACCCGAAGATGCCCGGCGAACCAATGCGGGTGCAGCCCAGCCGCGCCAAGCGTCCTACCAGCACGGATGACTGAGTTGGCCAATGCGGCAGGTCTAGCACATCGCTCACTCGCCGGATAACCTGCCTCCATGGCGATCCGGCTGGACGACCTCCTTGCGTCATTTCGTCGGCACCTGCGAGCGGCCAGCAAGGCACCTCGGACGATCGAGCTGTACAGCCAGAGCGTCCGCTACTTCAGTCAGTGGCTGGTTGCCCATGACCGGCCGGCGACCTTGGACGAGTTGAGCCGGCATGCGATCAGCGCCTGGCTGGCCGAGCTGGCCGACACATGTGAAGCGTCCACCGTGGCCACGCGGATGCGCGGGATGCGCCGGTTCTGCCGCTGGCTGGTGTCCGAGGGAGAAGTGGACAAGGCGCCGACCGACGGCATCGAGATCGCCACGGCACCGGACAAGCCGGTGCCCGTCCTGACGGACGTGGAGATCGCCGCACTGCTCAAGACCTGCACGGTCGGCCGCGGCCGCCCCGGCGTCTTCTCACGACCGATCTTCTTCGGGCGCCGCGACGAAGCCATCCTGCGGCTCCTGCTGGACACGGGCATCCGCGTGTCCGAACTCTGCGGACTGACACTGGACGACGTCGATCTCGAACGGGAGCTCGCCTACGTCACCGGGAAGGGGTCGCGACCTCGCGTCGTGCCGTTCGGCGCCAAGACCGGCCAGGCCATCGACCGCTACCTGCGGGTCCGAGCCCTGCACCCCTATGCCAGCTCACCGCGGCTATTGCTGGGCCTGCGCGGCCCCATGACCCCCGACGGCGCCCGCGAGGTGCTCAACGTCCGCAGCGCTCAAGCTGGCATCGAGGGCGTGCACCCGCACCGGTTCAGGCACACCTTCGCCCACCGCTGGCTCGCCGGCGGCGGCCAGGAGCGCGACCTCATGATGCTGGCCGGTTGGCGCAGCGACGACATGCTCTCCCGATATGCCGCCTCGACCGCGGTCGAACGGGCGCACGAGGCGCATCGTCGTCTGAGTCTCGGCGACCGCCTGTAGGCAGCGATCAGGCCGCCCCACCACGGCGCGCCCTCGCCGATGCTCTGGCCAACCTCAGCATGTGAGCGGTCATCAGTGCGTCAGCACGCCGGGCCCGCTCTGCCTCGTCCAGGACGCCGTCCGGATCGGCCTCCCGCTCGAACCTCGCCCGGAGCCCCTGCCGCGCCGGTCGGGTGGCCGCACTCCGGTCGCCGGTCCGTGCCCAGCGCTCCGCGGAGGCTATGCGTGCGATCACCGCGCGGTCGCTGCACGTCCTGATCCGTGAGGAACCTCGAGTCTTTCGGGACATACGTCCTCCGCCGCTCAGGTGGCCACCAGGATGGCGGCTGTGTCAGCCCGACAGGCGTCAGGGACCCACCCGCACTGACAGGACAGCGTCTGTGCGCGGTCGACGATGAGGCGACCGGACTGGACGACAGCGGACTCGTCGGCTGATCGGTCAGCTCTGCCATTCGAAGTGCCTGCCGTGATTGACCGCACGGGATCTCAACGACGTGGACAGGGTCCGGCTCTTGCGGCGCGCGGAGGCTTCCGGCTCAGCCTGACGGCGCCAATGCGGATATGGACGCCGATGTCCGGCTCGGCGTCGTCGTACTAGAGCAAGGAAGGTCGGTGATCGCAGAACTGCGGAACGACTGGGCCGTCCAGACACGTACGCACCGGAGCGAGCATCAGGAGTGCCGTTGACGAGTCGACAACTCATCGGCGGCGATCACCTCTGATGAGAGGTCGCGCCCATCGGTGCAGCGCTGGGTGGCTTTCGGGTGATCAAGACGCCACGGTCGGTGACAGCTCGCAACGCCCGGACGCTCGGCCGTCCACCTGCGTTTACATCGTAAACGGACGAGGTAGGGAGGCCGAGCACTGCACGGGCTCTCCGACCGCCGCGGTTCTGGAGCGCCTGCGCTTGGGCTGCATGCGCCGGCATTTGGCGCACAACCGCACGCCGCATATCGCGCGGCCCGTTCGAGGAGCTCCCCTGAAGAGCATCAGCCAGTCATTTCGAGACGTACTCGACACAGTCATCCAGTTCTTGCCGAAGCTGGTCGCCTTTCTGGTCATCCTGATCGTCGGCTATCTCATCGCCAAGGTCCTGCAGAAGGTCGTCAACAAGGTCCTCGAGCGAGTGGGTTTTGATCACGCTGTAGAGCGCGGCGGAGTCAAGAAGGCACTGGAGAGGAGCCAGTACGACGCTTCGGACATCCTGGCGAAACTGGTCTTCTACGCGGTCATGCTCTTCGTCTTGTCGACTGCCTTCGGTGTGTTCGGCCCCAACCCGATCAGTACCTACCTGACCGCGGTCATCGGCTACCTCCCGAAGGTCTTCGTGGCCATTCTGATCCTCGTGATCGCCTCTGCGATAGCTGCTGGTGTCAAGCTGTTGCTCGAGGGCACGCTTGGCGGGCTCTCTTACGGCAAGGTGCTGGCCAACGGCGCCTCCATCGTCATCATCGCGCTCGGCATCATCGCTGCGCTGAACCAGCTGCAGATCGCGCAGAACGTGGTCAACGCAGTGCTGTACGCCTCGCTCGCCGCATTGGTCGGGGTCGTCATCGTGGCCGTCGGTGGCGGCGGGATCGCCCCCATGCGCCAGCGTTGGGAGACCACGTTGGCCAAGGTCGAGAGCGAGGCGCCGCGGGCGAAGCAGGTCGCGTCGGGCACCGACCCGGTCGCGGCTGTCCGCAGCGAAGCTCGCCGGCACTCCGGCTGACGTAACGGGCCGGCGGACGACATGGGCGTCCGCTGGCTCGGTCGGCTGCCACCGACCGTTGTCCGCAGTGGCGACCTGCAGGGGAGATCGTGACTCGCCCACGCCGACACACCGATGAGAGCGCACGTCAGCGCACCTCAGTCCTCTTGTGGCAAGACCGAGCACTGTGCGCGCAGATCGACCCGGAGGTGTTCTTCCCGGCCAGAGGTGAGTCGACTCGCACGGCGAAGGACGTGTGCGCCGCGTGCCCGGTCATGGGCCGATGTCTTGACCAGGCCCTCGCGGACGACGAGCGATACGGAGTCTGGGGTGGACTGTCCGAACGGGAGCGCCGAGCCCTCCAAAGACACCTGAGCTCCGGGGGATGACGCCTCCGACCGCATGTGCCGGCAGGAGGCCGGGCGGAGGCTCGAGGCCTGAACGATCCCGTCGACCGAGGACGGCGGTCTCATCCAGCTCCGGCATGGCCAGACTGAGCGACGTTCGTTCTGGGAACGGCTCATCGATCTTAAGGCCCGCGTGCCCCCAAGTGGGTAGTGGCAGGAACAGATGGGCACGCCGCGCTCCAGCCGCGCTGCCGTTGGGCCGACAGCTGAGTGGATGGGGCGCCAGCCCCGCCCGTTCATCGAGCGTTGAGGAGACAGGCATGGCGAGGCGATGCCCCGGCGTACCTCAATGGGTGCGTCGTCCCCCGGGTCTCGTCGCCCAGGCCCGTCAGGTCCTCCTCGGGTGCGCCCTTCTCGCTCTGGCGTTGACTGCGGTCGGGCAGGCGGTGTCCGGAGCTCGCGGTTCATCACTGACCCTCGTGTTGACGGCGACCGTCGTCTTGGCGGCCTCCTGGCTGTGGCGCTACCGAACGGAGGCTGCGCCGCTTGCCTTGGACGCTGTCGAGATGCTCGCGACAGCAGCGTTCGCCGTCGCCTGCCCCGATCCCGCTATTGCCTTCGGTTTCGCCTTCTCGGCGTCCTGGCTGCGGATGCTCTTCGGCTCCTCGCGGCAGGCTGTGGTGTACGGCCTGGGGATTGTGCTCGCCATCGGCGCGGCCGTGCCCCTGTGGGAACACTTCCCGGGGCATGCCGGGACCTTCGTCAGGGCAGGTGCGCTGGGTGCACTGCCAGTGCTGTTCCTGACCATCACCGTTGCCCGCTACCTGGCCGTGATCCTCTTCAGCCATGAGCAGTCACAGGAGCGCGACGCGGCCTTGCTGCGGTTCGGCAACCGACTGATGGACGTCACCGAGCGCAGCGACATCATCAAGCACGCGTGGGTCGCCATCGAGCAGATCTGCCGGTCAACTCCAGGCCTGCGCGCGATCGTCGTTCGGCAGTCGACTCAGGACGTGATGGTGCTCGGCTCTGCCGGCGATCTGCGCCACCCGCCGACCGCCTTGCCGAGCGGACTGCTGCCCACGGCCGTCGCGCCCGGGGCCGTCCAGCCGTTGAACGATGTCGGGCCGCTGAGCCAGGCGGTCGGCCTCGCCGGGCACTGGGTGGCGATCGGCATGCCGAGACAAGCGGGGGATTTCGTGCTCCTCGGTTGTCCGGGACGGGTCCCGACCGACGGAGTGGTCGCCGTGCAGTCGTTGCTGAACCAGCTGGCTCTGGCATTGCAGGCGAGCGACGCGCATGAGGCGCTGTGGACGCAGGCACGCACCGACAGTCTCACCGGCCTGGCCAACCGTGCGGCGTTCTCGTCCGCCCTGGCATCCCATCTGGATCGGGGCACGAGCGCAGCGACGCTGTTGCTCCTCGACCTGGATGACTTCAAGGCGGTGAACGACAAGTTCGGGCATGCCGTGGGTGACGAGCTTCTGCGTCATGTGGCCGATCGCCTGCGCGCGGCAACGCGCCCGACTGACGTGTGTGCCCGCTTGGGCGGTGACGAGTTCGCCGTGCTGCTGACCGAGAGCAATGCGGCTTTCGCTCGCGCAATCGCGGAGCGCCTCATCGCACAGGTCTCCACGCCCGTCACGCTCTGCGGACGGGGCGTCCACATCGGTGTCAGCATCGGCGTCGCTTGTTCGACGCCTGGCATCACCGACCAGGATCTGGTTCATCGGGCGGATCTCGCGATGTACGAAGCCAAGGGCAAGGGGAAGAACCGAGTCCACACCTTCGATCTGTCGAATGTTCCGCTGTTCTCCACTGCCCTCGATCGGGCGCATGCGCCGGACCCGCTGTTGTCTCAGCTCCGCTAGCTGTGCTCACCTGAGCGGTTATGACGCCACTGGCAGGCGGCCGACCGCCAAGTCCGGTGTGGCCGCGGTGATGGTTGTGACGGTGCAGTCAGGGACCGTAGGCCCCGGCGCGCTCGGCGTCGCCGTCGTAGGCGGCGGCGTAGGCCCACTCGTCGGCAGCCGCCGAACTCGGGAGAAATGCCCTCGGTGATCCGCCGGTCCAGGCAGTCCCACGTGCGGCGCGGTGAGCGGGGCCGGCTCGGGCGGTCGTGCATTCCAGCCTCGCCCTGTTCAAGGTAGCCATCGGCCCAGCCCCCGGCGTTGATGCCGAGATCTGCAACCGCTCGGCCGTCGGCGCCGAGCCCAGACTGCCTCGACGACGCAGCGGGCAAGCAGAAGTCGACCAGGAGGGATCAAGGTGGCCTGAGCGTGGGACACGAGGCCTCCAGGATGAGTAGCCGTTTCCTGAACAGCTCCATGTCTCACTCGGAGGTCTTCCTCCTGTCACCTGCCAGCGTCACCAGTGTCCGTCGTCAGTGCAGCTGGCGCTCCCTCGCCTTCCCAACGGGACCTCTGCAACGCCTGACGACATGCCGGTCCCGCTTCCTGAGCAAGTACGTCCTCCTCGTTCGGCACGACCGCGATCAGGACACCCCCGCTCAGCCGCTTCTCGGAAGAAGCTGGATTTGTCGTCGACGTTGAGCCGGCCTCGCGGCAATGCTGTTCGGGACGGCGTCGTCCACCCCGGGGCGGGGTGAGTCTCGCCCGTGCCTCCTCCGCGAGCTGGCGGGCCGCGATGACAGACGCCGGTTCGGGCAGCTTCGGAGAAGCGTCAGGCATCAGTAGCCGAGCTGTTGCATGCACTGCTGCTCAAAGGCTTGCACCTGCGCCTGCTCGGCGCTGCTGAGCGGCTCGGGTCCGAAGGGGCCGTCGACCACCTCGTAGGCATCGGGACCGAACAGCTGAACGGTGAAGCCGAGTGGCTCCAAACAGGTCTTCATGCGCTCGCCGAACTGAGCCGGGTCCCCCGTAGGAGTTCGGGGTGCGGCCCGGTCGGCCAGCAGTCGACCGGGTGTGGTCGGGGTCGGCTTGGCAACCGTCTTTCCACCACGTAGGACGTGCAGCTCGCCGGCATCCGCGGTGAGGGGGGTCTGCACGGTGCCCATCAGTACGCCGTCCACGGCCGGAAGTGCGGTGAAGGTGCGGACGAGGGCGCCGGTGACGTCGCGGTCGAGGCTCGGCGAGTACTCGGCTCGGTCACCCGGCAGGCTCAGGACGAGCAAGGTACCGGCGAGTTGGCGTGAGTCGATCAACGTGATCGGTTGGCTGGCACCCCCGGGCGCCGGATCTGCAGCAAGGGCGAGTTCGTCGGGTGCGGCGTCGGCCTCACCGATGAACCAGGCCCACGCCTGTCGGCCGTCCACCTCTGCCATGACCACAGCCCACCGCTCTCCGGGCACCTCGCCGGCGAACACGACGTGCCTTGATGCAACGGGAGACGAGAGCTCGGCACCGCCGGCGCCGAGCGGGCCACTCCACTGCAGGTCCCGGACACCGGCCACGAACTGTGCGTCGTCGGCGAGGGAGCCCCGGACCGGTACGTCGTAGAGACCGTTGGCTCGCGTTGTCGGGGCCGCTACAGATCCATCGGTCCGGTCACCGGGGACCAGTGAGGCGACTCCCACCCCGATCAGGGCGACGGCTACGACAACCGCCGCCCAACTGGCACGAGCCCGACGTTCTCGGCGCACCTCGGCAATTGCCTGCTCGGCCGTCGCGGTTCCTCGCCCGTGACCCACCTGATCGGCGAGGCGAGCGAAGGCGGCGCGGATGTCGCTGTCAAGGTCGTTCATGTCGGCCTCCGGGACGAGAGCGGTGTCTGGGGTCGTGCAGCTGCGGGCCGGAGCTGTGTCCGCAAGGCGGCGAGCCCGCGAGCAGCCTGGGTGCTGACCGTGCTGGTCGAGCAGCTCAGCACGCGCGCGGTCTCGGCCTCGGTGAGGTCTTCGTAGAAGCGCAGGACTAGGACGGCACGCATCCGCGGCGGAAGAAGTCGTAGAGCCGCGCGCAGCTCGTCGCTGACCGCGTGAGCCTGTTGAGGGTCGGCACCTGCTCGATCCGGGATGGTGTCGATGACCTGCTCCCCTGTCATCAGCCGACGCCGCCAGCTGATGTGCGAGGTGACCACCACCCGGCGCACGTACGCCAGCGGCGACTCGGCCTTGGCCACCCGGGACCAGTGTCGGTGCGCCTTCACCAGCGCCGTCTGCACCAGGTCCTCGGCGTGGCCGTGGTCACCGGTCAAGAGATATGCGGTGCGTAGCAGTTGCCGTTCGTGCGCCACCACGAAGGCGGTGAACTCATCGTCCCGCGCGCTCATCCCGCTCCCGTCTCTGTGTGCCCACACCCAGGAGACGCGGTGAGCGCGCTGAAAACCCGACACGGACTGAGTCACGAACAGGTAACGAAACACGCCGCACTCGGCCGTCACGTCGCCAGCTCGCCGTGGTCGACAGGGAGCCGGTTCCCCAGGCCCCTTCCTCAGCGCTGTACACATCGATGACGCACTCGAAGTGCAGTGGCCCGGTCTCTATGCCTTCCGTCTCATGCTGGCCGAGGCGACGACCTTGCGCGCGCAGTCAAAGGCGATGCACTGCTCACTCCGGTAAGACGCCGATCGACGTCATGCCGACCTCCGCGACTGCGTGCTGCCTGAGCCCCGACTGACGCACGAGAGCGTGGCCAGCGGGGACAGATGACCCCGCTGCAGTGCGGATACTGCTCGTTCAGCGCCTCAATGCGGGGGCGGCGGTGACGGCACGGCTCGGTGGCCGACGGCCTCATGCGGCAAGAGGTGCGGACGACTGATGTCGAAAGGGAGATGTGCTGACTGAGATTGAGGACGAGGTCTAGTGCCATGCGCGAGTTCCGGTGGCGATCATGTCCACGCCGGCGCACCATCAAAGGCCTCAAGTGCGCATCAGCTGGCCTGCCATCACCAGATGTCTGCACATCCTCGACGATCCAGCTGACGTGTGCTTTGGGAGCAATGACCAGCGACCTGCCTGAAGCCTGGCCCCTGCAGCCACCGCCGGACACGAGCGGAGCGGCTCAGACGTGGCGTTGGCAGATCAGCAAGCCCGCTCAGCTGACAGCGGCGCGCAATCAGCTTCGCGAGGCGCTGGGCGTCGTCGCGATCCCCGCGAGCGCTGACCAGGACGACATCGACCGGCTGCTGCTCGCATTCGAGGAGTTGGCTTCGAACGGGCTTCGGCACGGTGGGCCGCCGGTGCGTGTGACCGTGGCCGATGGTGAGAACGGGTGGCTCATCGACGTCGACGACGATCGTGTCGATCACGCGCCGCTTCCCGCAGTCGATCGTGACCCCGCCCTCGGGGGCCTCGGACTGCCGTTGATCTCCCGCTTGTCCGAGGAAGTCGGTTGGGCGGTGGTCGGCTCGCGAAAACACGTCTGGGCTCGTCTGCGAGCAACGCCCTCAGAAGCTTAGCCTGCAGGCTCTCGCGACTACGGCCGATCGGTCAGCTGTCGACGGGTCCTCACGCGTGCGCTGACGGGCCTACGTCGAACTCCGCGAGCAGTCGCCGCAAGATCGAGACCCGCCGCGCACCGAGCGACTTCTCCAACGCCATCAACGTCCGATAGCCAGCGATCGCGAACTCACGGCCCTGCTTCGTGAGGGTGACCAGCCGTCCGTTACGCCGCGCAGGATCGTCTCCCACTTCGAGGAGGCCCACGCGGCACAGCCCGTTGACCAACTCGTGTGTCGCCTGGCGCGAGTTGCCGAGCCGTCGGGCCAGCTCCGACGGCGACACGCCGTCCTCCTCCAGGTATGCGAACACCAACGACTGGGCGGGACTGAGTCGCGGCCAGCCCTGGTGCTCGAGCTCCTGGAGCAGCTGGGCGTCGAACCATCGGCTCGCCAGCAGCAGCAGGCGAGCCAGGGGCGGCTCCGGACCGAACGTCCCATCCGACACCTCTTCAGGCTAGTCACGGCCCCCAGGACGTCAGGGAGCCTGACGGTGAGATGATCACAACAATGCATTGCGCACGACCCACCGAACCCTTCACACTCCCTCAAGCGCCCTGCCCAGGATCCGGCCAGGCCTCAAGATGTCACGTAGGGGATGCAGTGGACGAGCCTGTCGACTTGGCGCTCACCGAGGACCATGAAGCCGAGCATCTACGAGGTGAACTGGCCATCGAGGCCGCCGGCATCGGCGCCTTCGACTGGGATCTCAGGAGCGGCGAGCTGGTCTGGGACGACCGGCTGATGGAGATGTTCGGTTACGAGCCGTCCTCGTTCGACCGCAGCATCGACGGCTTCAACGCCCGACTGCATCCTGATGACCTCGACCGGGTGACCAGGGCACTGCAGTTGGCGATCGACAACTGCGGTGACTTCGAGTCCCTGTACCGGGTCTGCCTGCCCAACGGAGGGACGCGCTGGATCTCTGCCCGTGGGCGAGCTCTGTGTGACCCGCACGGCAACGCCAGCCGTTTGCTGGGCGCGGCCTTCGACGTCACGAGCCAGCACGAGACCGACCTGAGCGTCGCCCGCGTGCTGGAGGCCATGCCGGCCGCCTTCTTCTCCCTCAATCGCCGCTTCGAGTTCACGTATCTGAACGCCCATGCCGAACGCCTGCTCCAAGCCAACCGGTACGACCTTCTCGGCCGGGTGATCTGGGATGCGTTTCCGTCCGCGGTCGACAGCCCCTTCGAGTCCTACTACCGGCATGCCATGACCTCGGAGAAGAACGTCTCCTTCGAGGCGCACTACCCCGAGCCGCTCAACGCCTGGTACGAGGTGTTGGCCTGGCCGAGCGCAGAGGGCCTGTCGGTCTACTTCCTCGACGTCACCACTCGCCGCCGAGAAGAGGAGCGGGCAGCCCGTACCGCGGCCCGGTTGGAACTACTCGCCGCCGTCGCCGATGAGCTCACCGGCACGATCCAGGCCGAGCCAGCGGTCGCCCGGCTGGCCCAGCTCGTCATACCGATCCTCGCCGACTGGTGCGTGGTCACCTTGGTCGACGATCAAGCACCTCCCGGCTCACGCGCCGCCATCCGCGATGTGAGTTCATGGCATCACGACCCTGCACTGCGCCCACTCGTCGAGTCCTATGTCGACGTCCGCATTCCAGCGCTGCGCGATGACGCCTTCCTGTTCCAGTCGTTCGCCTCCGGCCAACGGACCATGAGGGCCGACGGCGCGACCGCTGCGATCCAGGCTGTACTCCACCCCGGCGAGGCCCAGGCTCTGATCGGCCGGCTTGCTCCTGAGTCCTTCGCCGTCCTGCCGCTGCGCGGCCGGGACCGCACTGTTGGTCTGCTGACCCTGTTCAACTCGGCTGAGCGAGGAGCCATCTCCTCCGCCGATCTGACGACGGCCGCCGAGGTCGCCGGGCGGGCCGGTCTGGCGCTGGACAACGCTCGTCTCTACCGGCAGCAACGACAGGTGGCCGAAGCACTGCAGCGCAGTCTTCTCACCGCTCCCCCGGAACCCGACCATGCTGAGATCGTCGTCCGCTACCTCCCCGCAGCCGAGGCAGCCGCCGTGGGCGGCGACTGGTACGACGCCTTCATGCAGGTCGATGGCTCGACCGTCCTGGTGATCGGCGATGTCGCCGGCCATGACATCGCCGCGGCCGCGACCATGGGCCAGGTCCGCGGACTGCTGCGGGGCATCGCCACCAGCAACGACATCGGCCCTGCCGAGATGCTCACCCGTCTGGACAGCTCCATGGACCTGCTCCGGGTCAACACCCTCGTCACCGCAGCGGTCGCCCGCCTCGAGCAGGATCACGATCAGCGGCTCCGGGGTGTCACCCAACTGCGCTGGTCCAACGCGGGACACCCGCCGCCGCTGGTGCTGCAACCGGATGCCAGCGTCCTCGAATTGTCGACGCTACGAGCCGACCCGCTCCTCGGGGTGCTTCCGGGTGCCGACCGCTCCGAGTCGGTGGTCACGCTGGACCGCGGAGCCACCGTGTTGCTGTACACCGATGGCCTCATCGAGCGCCGCGATGCTGACCTCGACAAGGGGCTCGACCGGCTGAAGACGGCGTTGGCCGAATTGGCGCACGAACCCCTGCAGGACCTGTGCGACCAGTTGATCGAGCGACTCGTGGACGGCCGGCCGGATGACGACGTCGCCCTCGTCGCCATCCGCCTGCACCGACAGGACCGGCCGCGCCCCATCGAGGCCGGGCCTCGGGTGCTACCTCGACCCATCCCGGACGAGGCGCCTCCCGACGATTGATCCGGTCGCCGCCACCTTCAATGGTCGGCGTCGACAGGATCCTGGTGGCGGGGTCAGACCTGCAACTGCCGTTCGTCACCGGTGCGCCACTCGAGCATCACGACGCTGGCGTCGTCCTGCAGGTGATCCGCCTGGTGCTCCATGATGCGGCGCATCAACCGCCGCAGCGTCTCAGGTGCCGCGTCCCCCAACGCGTTGGCTCGGTGGATGAAATCAACGAGTCGCTCTTCACCGAAGAACTCGCCTTCCGGTGAACGAGCCTCCACGATGCCGTCGGTGTAGAGCACCACCCGGTCACCGACGTGCAGCTGCGTCTCGCAGACCTCGGCCTTTCGCGTCTGCAAGCCCAGCGGCGGATGGGGTCGGCAGGTGCCCGGGGACACCATCGCACCGTTGCGGATGATGAGCGGGTCGGGATGGCCTGCGTTGACCCATCGCAGCTGGCCGGTGTCCAGGTGCAGGCGTGCGATGGCAGCGGTGGCGAACCGGCTGTCGGTGAACTGAGAAGCGATGACCTCGTTCACCGCCCAGGCGACGTCCGGCAGATCCACCATGTTGCGTCGAGCATGCCGATAAGTGCCCACGGCGGCAGAAGCCAGCAAGGCGGCCGGCAACCCGTGACCCACGGCATCCAGGACCATCCAGTCGACCACCGGCCCGTTGACGGCATAGTCGAAGGAGTCCCCTCCGATGTCGTATGCCGGCTCCAGAGCTCCCGCGATGACCACCCGGTCAGAAGCAAAGGTCAACGGCGGCAGCAGCTCCCACTGGATCTCCGCAGCCAAGCTCAAGGTCTTGCGACGACGCAGCCGGGAGAAGATGTCGGTGTAGTTGTCGGTGACCACGAGCAGCTCCGCCGCCAGAGCGACCAACGCCCGCGCCGCGTTCTGAAAAGCAGGCGTCGCCTCGCCGACGACCAGCTCCATCACGCCCAGCCGGTCGACACCATCAAGTAGCGGCAGCCACATGCGCTGGCCACGGGCATTCGTCGCGACGGTGACCACTTCTACTCGCCGGAACGCACGTCCACCCAGCGATCCGTCGATGCTCAGTTCCTGACGGGCTGGCACACCTGCACCGCGCAACGGCTGTAGCAGGAGCTGCTCATAGTCAGCCAGGTAGATGACGGCTTCTCGGGCCCCGAGTTCTCGAGCCCGCGCGGACACCACGGCCGCCAACTGGTCTGGCGCCAGCAGGTGCACTTCGCGAAGCAGCGCTCGTATCGGTGTAGATGAGCTCGGCGGGGAGTCAGCTTCTGGGTCCACCAGGGCAACGATCTCGGACTGAACAGCAAGGACCTGACGCAGCCGGGACTCCAGCGAGCCGGCTTCCCTGCTCAGCTGCCGAGCCTCACCGGGCGAGTCTTGACCAGTACGGTCGGCCGCGTCGTACAGCGAATCGACGGCATCAACGAATTCGGAGGTGAGACGCGCGAGTTCCGGCAAGTCCATGAATCATGGGCTAGCCCAAGTATTTACATCGTAAACCGAATTGTCGACAAGCAACATGGTTCGCGGTCCAACTGTGCACGACATGACAGGGAGCCTGACGGCCTACGAGGGGCATGCCGCGTTCACCCTTCGACTGCGACGCGCCCAGTGTCCGTGCAGCCAGTGAGCTCACCGCGCCTAACAGCTGGTCAGCCGTCCTTCATCGTTGCGACCCGCCGATCGTGGGTGTGGACGGGAGCAACGGCCGACCAGCGCCTCAGCGACGAGCCGCGGCAACTGGAGCCCATCCATGAACCAGAGGACTTGGACGGGAGGGTTTACGCCGTAAGCTCAGGCCATGTCGGAGCAGGTCAGCACACTCGCTGCGGCCCTGCTCCGCGCCGAGAACCTGCAGATGGCGCTTCAGCACTGCCGCACGATAGGCATGGCCATGGGCATCCTCATTGAACGCCACAAAGTGACAGAAGATCAAGCCTTCGACCTACTGCGGGACGCCAGCAACCGGACCAACGTCAAGTTGTGGAAGATCGCCGACCAGCTGGTGCGCACCAGGGTGCTCACAGCCGACGTGCGACAGGCCGCCTCTCGGTCACCAGCTTTCGCGACGTCCGCACACGTCGAGCCTCGTCCGGCGCTCGACGGCCTTCGGGTATGCGAGGTGGCACCGGCCGGGATTGCCATCACCCATGGCGGCTGAACCGCACGAGCAGCCGGACGAGGGTCGCCCAACGCCCCTCGGCGACGTCATGAGCAGCGTGGCCCGGCAGCTGCAGGAGGAACACGGCGACGTCGAGGCGACCCTGCAGATCATCACCGCAGTGGCTGCGGCGACCGTCCCCGGCGTGGACGAGTGCGGCATCACCTACGTCGTCGGCCGCCAGCAGCTCGAACCCCGCGCGTGGACCAGCGAGCTGCCTCAGATGGCCGACGCGTTGCAGGACAGGCTGCGAGAGGGCCCGTGCCTCGACGCGGTGTGGGAGAACGCGGTCGTGCGCGTCGACGACCTCGAGACCGAGACCCGCTGGCCGCGGTTCACCCGCGAGGCTGGGGCGCTTGGTGTCGGCAGCATGCTGTGCTTCCAGCTGTTCGTGCAGGCCGACGTCCTGGGCGCGCTCAACCTCTACAGCCGGGGACCGAGCGCTTTCGACGACGAGTCGATGGACGTCGGCCTGATGTTCGCCGGCCACGCCGCCGTGGCCCTGGCCGGTGCCGAACACGAGGCCGACCTCCGCGGCGGAATGACCCACCGCGATCTGATCGGGCAGGCCAAGGGCATCCTGATGGAGCGGCACAGGCTGACCGCCGACCAGGCCTTCGGTGTCCTCGTACACACCTCGTCGGTCACCAACCGCAAAGTGCGCGACATCGCGGAGGAGCTCACCACTACAGGACTGCTGCCGCCGACGACCGGCTGACAGGCGCTCTCCGCGAGGCAGCTGGCGGGCAGGGAACCTGACAGCTCGACCCACTGCGAACAACTCGACGAAGCGACCAAGCGCGGGCCATGGAGTTCCCAGTCACTCTGGTCGTCCGTCACCGTTCGCGGTGACCGTGTGTGTTCCGTCGCCCCGGCCAGATCCAGGACATCGTCATCTCGGTCTAGCCACGGTCGAGGCGGCAGTGCGAGGTGCTCGACGGCACCCACGTCGCCGGTCCCGGCACGAGGTCACATCGTTCCTCGCCGATGACCGCCGTGGCCTGCCAGAACTCTCTGCACGTCCATCGACAACGGCTCTCCGTCCACCCACACCGTGTCGATGTCGGCGGGAGTCCCCAGTGCAAAGGCCCGCGCCACGGCGTCTTCAGGCCCGGCGGCTGTACGCAGCGCGATGTCCAGGGTGGTGCCCGGCCGCGGCCGGAGCCAGACCGCGTCGAATGGCTTGCCGACGCCCAGGTCACCCACCTCGTGGCCGAGTCCGAGGGCGTCGGCACCGGCAGTGGTCGCGAGGTGCAGCAGATGGGCTGGGGTGAGGCAGTACCCAGCCTCCCCCAGCAGCTGCTGAAGGAAGTAGGCCTGCAGTCCCTCCTTGAGCAGCGAGAACCCGGTGCCGGCCCCGACGTCGGAGCCCAGCGCCACCCACACCCCGGCGGTCACGTGCCGGGCGAGGGAGTAGATCCCGCTGCCCAGCGCGGCGTTGCTGGTCGGGCAGTGCGCGATGCTGGTGCCCCGGCTGCGCAGCAGGGCCAGCTCGTCGTCCGTCGGGTGCACGTTGTGGGCCAGCACGCTGCTCCGGCCGAGCAGCCCATGACGGTCGTAAGTGTCGACGTAGCCGCTGCCCGCGAACAGCTGCGCGACAGCTGAGCCGACAGTCCGTCTGAGCTCGCCATCCCGAACATGCGAGCGTCGGCCGGGATGACCAGCGGTTCAGGATGCTCCTTCCGTCGCCTTCGTCTTGGGGGCCATCGCGATCACGTCAGGGCCGCCTTTCCCCGGGCACGGTGCTGGTCTTCCTGCGAGGACCCCAGCCAGATGCACGGGGTCAACCGAACGTGAGGCAATCCAGATTAGGACGTGAGCGTCTCGGTAGGGGACCATGCGGACGGGTCGGACGTCGGCACCGTCAAGAAGAGACACGGTGCCTGTGCCGACGGCACGGCCCGGGAGTTCCGATGGCGGAAACGCCGAGCCTGCAGCTGGCCAACGCCGCCTCCTCGACCAGCTCCCTCGCCGAGCGCGCGCAGGAGATGCTGGAGGCGCTTCGGCACCTCGTGCCCTTCGACGCCGCGTGGCTGGCCCTCGCTGATCCGATGAGCAGCAGCTACAGCTCCCTGGCCAGTCGCGACCTCGACGAGGGCGTACTGCGGTACTTCAGTGGGCCGAAGATGGCGCATGACATCGAACTGACTCATACCAACCGTGCCCGCCCTCCGCTGAGCCCCTCCGATCTGCCCTACCCAGCCAGTGAACTGCGGACGTGGGCGGAATGCCTCATCCCCGCCGGCTTCCACGAGGCACTGGCTGTCGCCCTGTTCACCAGGGAGCAGCACCATGTCGGGTTCCTCGCGCTCCTGTCCGACAGCGCGGAGCCACCGCCCTTAGGCATGCGGCGTCGCTTGCACAGAGTCACCTCCGTCCTGGCGCGCGGAGCCGACCCGATGCGCTCGCTGGCCACGACAGCGCGAGTGGTGAAGGGCGCGACCGCCGGGGCGGTCCTCTGTTCCGATCGTGGCACCCGGCCCCTGCCCGGCCTCCACAGCGACACCCTTTTCGCCGATGGATCGCCGGTCGTGGCGATCGCCTGCTCGTGCATCGACGACGGCCAGATCTTCGCGTCGTTCTTGTGGCCCCGCGGAGGCCGCTACGCCCCGGACGGGCACGTGCGCGTGACCATCCTGGCCAACGGGGAGCAGCCGTCGGCAGGCCTGCTCGGGACGGTCGTCATCTCCCCTGCGACCCATCTCCGCGGGTTGACGTCACGGGAGCTGGAGGTCCTCGGGTTGCTGGTCGACGGGTGTTCCAACCAGCAGATCGCCCAAGCGCTGGTCGTGGCGCCACGAACCGTGGCAACGCACCTCGAGCACATCCTCGCCAAGCTCGAAGCTCCCACGCGGACGCTTGCCGCGGTGCGGGCCGAGCGGGAGGGCCTCTACACCCCACCGTCGCCTCTCTACCGGGCAAGGATCACGCTGCCCTCGAGAACGTGAGCAGAGTGCGCTTCCCGGGCGATCCCGGGACGTCTGGCACACCGTGCGCGTCCCGATGCCGGACCGACCTCGTCGAGTCATCACAGCCATCGATGTCCTCCTGGTGACGACTGGTCGCTCTTCTCCGCGTTCCGCGCCCCATCGATGTGAAGCAGCCGTTGGCGCGGCGTGGACAGCCCCTGCCTTCGCGGATACGACGCCGGATGGCCCGGCTCCGCCGGGGGCATCAACCAGGGGTCCCGCTCTTTCGTCACCTGAACATGTGCCTCGCTGCTTCGAGCCAGAGTGCCTGCTCGGTCAACCAGTCGGCATGCGTTCCGACAGGACGATGGCAACCTCGGTGCGCCAGCTGCCGTCGCCGGCCAAGCCGCGCGTGAAGCGACTTCGTCGGCGGTCCGCTCCGTGACCGCTGCCGTCGATCCGGGACGGTCACACGTTGCGGCGGCCATCGGTCAGCTCCGCCGCCGCGCCGTCGGCCATGAACGAGATGTAGACCCTGTGGTGACCTGGCCACGTGGAGTCGGCGGCGGCCGCGTCACCGTGGCTGGATCTCACCCATCGGGCCCCACCCGTTGATGTCCGGGGAATCCGTGTAGATGATCTGCGGCTGCTTCTCGACGAGCTCGGATGCCCGGTCGACGAATTCCTGGAAGTGAGCCGTGCCCACGTGAGATGCGCCAGCTGCAGCATCCCGGAAGCCCTCGACGCAGACGAACGTGCCAGGTTCCTGCAGGCTCCGGGACCATTCGAAGAACAGACTTCCTTCCTCTACCTGTACCGCACCAGCGTAGTTCCCGGCGACCCTCATCCATTCATCTATACGGTCGGGCTGGATGGGGAATTTGACGACGATCAGGATCATGTTGCTCCTCCTTTGAGGCCGAATACGTTCAATCGCCTTGGGTCAGCCGCCCGCAGCGTGGAAACACCTACGTGCGTACCGGTGTGGCCGTCGGTTCCTGCAACGGAGTCGGCGATGTCTCGGGCGTCCGTACGGTCCATGGTGGCGCGTCCGCACAGAACCACAGGACCACCGTGGGCAGCGATCCCGGGAATGCGAATGCCGACAACGGCGAGTGCAGACCGGATGATGGATGGTCGCTGGTGCTGCGCCGTACCGTCTTCGCCAACCCAGCGCCCAGGCTGCGCGGAGCGAAGACGGTACGGCGTCGTGATCGGCGGTCGTCAGGGGGAAGGAACGAGGATTCCGCGCCCGACCAGCCGTCCGGACTCGAGGTCATGAATGGCGTCGAGTACAGCATCAAGCGGATAGCTGGTGGTGTGCAGCGCGACCCGACCCGCCGACGTGAGGGTCATGAGCTCGACCAGGTCGTTGTAGGTGCCGACCAAGTTGCCCACCAGGCTGATCTCCCGCGAGATGAGCTCGATGGTCGGCACCTGCACCTCCCCGCCGTAGCCGATGGCGTAGTAGCTGCCGCGATTGCGCAGCATGGCGATCCCCTCAGCCGGGGTGCCGTGCTCACCCACGAAGTCCAACACGACGTGCGCGCCCGACTCGGTGATCTCCCGGACCTGGTCGACCATTGATCCCGCCCCGTCGGTTGGGTCGATGGTGTGATGGGCGCCGATCTTGGCAGCGAGTTCCAACGCCTGTGCTGATCGATCCACCACGGTGATCGTCGCGGACGTGATGGCGGCGAGGACCTGCACGCCGATGTGGCCCAGGCCACCGGCACCGATGACGACCGCATGCGTGCCCGGCGTCAACAGTGGTTGAGCCTTTCGTACGGCGTGGTAGGCCGTGAGCCCCGCATCAGCCAGCGCCGCGACCTCCACCGGTTGCAGGTTGGGGCTCAGCTTCACGACGGATCGAGCGTTGGTCAGGAGCAGGTCGGCCATCCCCCCGTCGGCGTTGAGCCCAGGAAAGGCCGCGTTCGAGCAGTGTGAGTCGTCGCCTGTTCGACAGGCCGCGCACAGCCCACAAGTGACCAGTGGATGCAGGATGACTGCGTCGCCAGGCGTCACGGTGTGAACGGCGCTGCCCACCTCACGTACCCAGCCGGCATTCTCGTGGCCGAGCGTGTAGGGAAGTGTTGGGTTCTGGATCGCCGCCCATTGACCCTCGATGACGTGCAGATCGGTGCGACACAGGCCTGCTGCTCCGACCTCCACGAGCACATCGAAGGGTCCGACGACACGAGGCTCTTCCACCTCGTCGATCGACGGCGGCCGACCATATGAGTGGACGCGTGCGGCCTTCACGATTTCCTCTTCTCGATGATGGTTCGTGGCCGCTCGGTCACCGAATGCGCCGTTGATCGACCTCGAATTTCAGGTGTGGACATCGAAGTCCTAAGGTGTCGCCGACTAGGCCTGAGCCTCGGACGATGCACGCATGGTGCGGCCCAGCCGAAGCAACGAATGGAGGGAGACAAGTGCCCAGACGCCCTCGAGGAGGAGGAAGCCCCACTGATGGTCAACAGCGGCCAGGACGGCGAGTGTGCTCGAACCCAGTGCGTTGAAGGTGACGTATACGACGTTGTCCGGCCGGAGTCGCTCCATCTGGACGAGGATGAAAGGAATCAGGACGCACAACGAGCCGATGATCTGAATGGCCTGCCCCATCAGCAGTCCACACTCGGGACGGCGACGCGGGCGACGGCGATGGTGCTCCCTGGCAGGAAATGCGTGATCACCATCAGACCGGCCGGACCGGTTCGTCCGTCTCGGGATCTACGACCGCTGCGGTCGGTGGGCTCCCGATCCAGCGAATGGCCTTGATCGGGCAGCGGTCGATCGCCTTGGTGACAGTCGCCAGATGTTCGCCGTCGGCATCGATCTGCACGGCTTGGACGAAACCCCAGTCGTCGAACGTGAAGTGCTTGGGAGCCACCTCCACACACAAGGCGTACCCCTGGCATCGGGTCGGGTCCACGCGAGCTCTCATCTCGCGCCCTCCAGGCTGTGCAGGGACATGGCGACGCTGCGGTCGGGAGCAGGAGTGCCAGGCATCGTCACGGTGAACCGCTCCCAGCGACGTCCGTCGACGGCATGGGCGCACTGGGGGCAGCCGACGGCGATGTGCCGAGAGACCTCCCGGGGGTAGTACCGCAGCAGGGTCCGTAGCAGCAGGGCAACTCCGTCCGGGACCGCACAAGCGCCACGTCCGCGGAGCTGGGTGCTCCATCGCGCGAGGTGACGCTCGTACCCCTTCTCTCGTGCCGATGTCCCCAGTGATGCCAAGACGCTGGCAATCGTGTCGGTGGATGACATGCACGTTCTGCACTGCTTGGCGTTCGACGCGGAGTAGAACGAGGCAATGTCCGCCGCGGCCTTGACGGGACACTCGTCAGGAGCCAGCAGGTGCAGTGCCCCACAGCCCAGCGAACTCCCGCGGCTGTGTACGGCATCGAAGTTGAGCCGGAGGCTGGGCCAGGCCGGCACGATGCCGCCGAAGAAGCCGCCCATGATCACATTCGGTCGCGAGGATCGCTCTCCGGTCATCTCGCGGACGAGGTCGCCGAGCGGCAGGCCGTCCGGGACCTCGAGCAGCCGAGGAGCGATGCCCATGCCTGAGACGGTGACGAGGAGATCGTGCTGCACCGGCGTGGCGCCAGCCCGGACGGAACGGGCAAGCCGGGCCACCGTCTCCACGTTGATGACCAGCGTCGGGACGCCGTCGACACCGATTTGATACGGGCGCGGAGGCTTGTCGGTGGGTCGGGCGACTCCGGTCTGGATCGATCGGACCACTGCGGACTCCTCACCAGCCACATAGGTGTCCTGAGCCGCGAAGATCCGCAGCTGCGGGCCTCCCTCACGATGGGCGTCCAGTTCCTCGACTGCTGCCGTCATGCTCGCCCGGGCGAGCGGGTCGGCGACGTAGACGAACGCCACGTCTGCGTCGACGGCGGCGGCGGCGAGCAGCAGCCCGTCTAGCACCGCATGGGGCCGGAAGCGCATCAGGTACCGGTCCTTGTAGCTGAGCGGCTCACCCTCGGCCCCGTTGGCCACGACTCGGGTGACTGATCCACCCGCTGCCGCCGACGCGACAGCTCGCAATTTGGTCATTGTGGGAAACGCGGCACCCCCTCGTCCGCGGAGGGTGCTCACGCCGGTGGCGTTCTCCAGTGCGGCCAGCACGTGGGGGCCGTGGTCGTCGGTCAGGGTCCGTTGGTAACCACCGGTCTCCACGTAATCCTGCAAGGACTGCGGCTCCGCCGGCGAGGAGCCGAGAAGCCCGTCGGCGGATCCCCATGCCCTGACGTTGTCCGGGATGAGAAGGGACGGCGAGACGGTTGGCGATGTCACTTGACCTCCGCCTCCGATCGCACAGGGGCCGTCGCCTCGAGGGGAGGAGGGGCCGCCGGCCCGGGGATCACGGCGGATCCCACCCGTTCCGCTGAGCGGGCCGGGAGTACGCGGTCGGGCATGAGGAGCAGGAAGGCGCCGTAGATGAGGAAGGACAACGCAGAAGAAACGATGAAGCTGAGGTCGACACCGCCTGCGATGTTGCGAAGTGGGCCTTCCAAGACCGGCGGCGTGTTGGCCAGCAACATGCCGACGAGCACCGGGGGCAGCCAGGCAGTCAGCGCGTAGAAGTTCCAGCCGCCGTTGTACCAGTACGCCCCGCCGGTTCGACGGGCGTTGAAGACCTGGAGATCCTCGGGTGTGTAGCGACCTCGGACGGCCAGGTGTCCCATGATGATGATGACCAGCCAGGGCGCGGTCACCACGTTCAACAGGGTGATGAAGGCGGACACCAGGTCAATTGCGTTCCACACCAGCGCCCCCAGGTAGACGAGCGCGAGGCTGACGATGCTGATGAACAGAGTCGCGTTGACCCGTTTCAGCTTGATGATCAGCGACGACGTGTCCAGGCCTGAGCCGTACAGCGCGATCGCTCCCTGGCCACAGCCGCCGAGGAGCCCGACGATGATCAGCGGGATCGCGAACCAGGTCGGTAGGCCAGCGACCATGCCGAAGACGAAGTCCCCTGTCGGGTCGGCGAACATCGTCGTGAAGTAGGCGGCGGCCATCATGCCGAACCAGCATCCGGCGAACACCCCGGCACTCGCGGTCCAGGCGCCGCGGCGCGCGGCCCCCACCGGCAGATACCGGGCGTAGTCATTGGCGAAGGGGCCGTAGGAGAGCGGCAGCCCCGCAGCCGTGACGGCAGAGAGGATCCACGTCGGCCAGAAGCCGCCTAGCAGATAGTCCCCTCCCGCGAAGCCGGCGTCGAAGTCAGGGAGTTTGATCAGCACGCCGATGAGGAGCAGCACGCCGAGCAGTGGTGCGAGGACCTTCTGTGCGACAACGACGGTTGCGTGCCCGACGAGCGCGACCATGACCGTGATGGCACCGATCACGGCGAAGGCGATCGCGAGCTCGAAGTTGCCCTCCGGCATGCCGAACAGTCGGTGCCCTCCGGCCACGACGGCCTGGCCGCCGGTCCACACCGCCAGGGCGTAGAAGCCGATGGCGATGAACAGGACCACCACCGATCCGACGACTCGACCGACGACGCCGAAGAAAGCCCCGCTGCTGACCGCACTGTTGGTGCCGGTACGCGGGCCGACGGCAGCTACCGGGCCGAACAACAGCGTGCCGACGGCCGTCCCGATGGAGATCGCCGAGAATGCGGCCCACCAGCCCAGGCCGAACACGATCGGAAGGCTCCCGAGGACGATGATGCCGAAGCACATCTGCGCGCCGAAGAAGACGATGCCGGTCTCCTTGGGCGTCGAGTTGCGTTCCCCTGGAGGGATGTAGTCCACCCCTCGAGTCTCGACACGTCCGACTTCGTCGAGAGCCGCCCGGGCCGGGACCGAGGCAGATGCCGCGGTCACGGGTCAGTCCCGAACGGTGAAGCGGCCGGTGCCCTCGATGAAGGCCAGCCCCTTGACGGGAACTCCCGAGTTGAGGGGGATCTCCGGGTCCTGCGCACAGAACTCCAGGTCAACGGCGATCTCGCCGGCGACACCCTTCCAACGGCCGGTGCCGTCATCGAAGGTGAACTGGCCCTTGTCCTTGCCGTCGACCATGAACCAGTCGACGTGACCCAGCAGCAGGTCACCTGAACGAGGGTCCTCGAGCCGCACGACGCCGTGGCCACGGGGTGTCGAGCCGTCCACGTCCACCTCGTCCATGCCGATGAACACGGACCTGAAGAAGGTGGGTCCCGCGTTCCCGGACAGGACGAGCTTGGTCATGAGGTCCGCCTCGAAGGTGACCGTTGTCATCTCTCCGCGCAAGGGCAGCGCGCGGCCCCACTGGGCGATACCGCCGGACGTCATCGTGACCTCGTGGTCTGTCATGGCATGCCTTTCGTCTGTGTGTGGCGAGTCGTCTTGCGGACGTATCGGTGTGCTGTCGGGCGCACGCGGGAGAGCGACTACACGCGATGAGCGGAAGCCGCGGGGTGGTCGGACCCTGGATCAGGGACCGAGATGAGCGCCTTGGACCTCGCCGGCTGGATCGGGCGGCGAGGGCAGTCCTCAGCGGCTCGTCGTCGAACCCGCCTCGGAGAGGCGGGAGGCCAGGTACTTCTGCAACTGCCAGATGGCCTGCTCGTGACGGTGCAGGACACCACCTGATGCATTCGCCGATCGCGTGGTCGACTGCACGAACTCGTTGATGCTGGCGTCTTCGCCCTGGAAGGTGCGGAAGAAGTCGGCTGCCTCTTGGACGCCGTCCTCACGACCCTCGAGGTCGAAGTGCTCCTGCGGGACCAACAAGGCGACCTCGAGCCGGTGGGTCTCTGGACCCGTGGGGATCGCCTTGAACCAGAAGGTGATGTCTGGGGAAGGAACGATCATGAACATGGGGAACTTGACCATCAGCAGAGACTGCGAGCGCTGGTACGGGGACAGGTCGCGCTGCGGCGGAAGCCAGCTCGGCTGCAGCAGGTGCCCGTCTTCTTCTCCTGCCGCGGTCTCGGCTCCAGCCTTCATGCGGGAGAAGAACCAGTCGTCGCCCTGCTCGTCGCCGAGCTCGACGGTCCCGATGGGCCACAGTGGCTGCAGTGTCTCCTTGTGGATCCCGATGTGGTGATAGCACTCGGCGTAGTTCTCGACCATGATCTTCCAGTTGACCTTGGTCTCCCCCCAGTCGACGACGGTCGCGATCCGCCAGTTGGCGAGGTCGTACTTGTCGAGCACTCGCTCGAGTCCGGACATCTCCAGGGGCTCCGCCAGCCCGTCGAGGTTGACGAAGATGAAACCCTGCCAGATCTGCTGGTGGATGGGCCGCAGACCATAGGCAGCCTGATCGAAGCCGGGGCGGTCGAGCATCTCGGGAGCGTTCATGAGCGAACCGTCGAGCCGGTAGGTCCACGAGTGGTAAGGGCACTCGAACCACTCCGCGCAGCCACGCTCCTTCTGGCTGTCTTCCGTCTTGCCGCCGAGCAGATCCACGTACCGGTGACGACAGACCCGAGAGAAGACACGGATCTCTTCGTCCTCTCCGCGGACGACCATCATCGGCTCGGCGGCGAGGTCGACAGCGAGGTAGTCACCTGCTGCTGGCACTTGCTCGACCCGTGCGATGCAGACCCAGTCACCTCGGAAGATGCGCTCCAGTTCCAGCTCGTACAAACCGGGATCCCAGTAAGCCTGGGCCGGGAGTGGGATCGCCTCTGGCAGCGGAAGCTCTGCCTGGCGGGCGATCCGCTGCACCAGGTCGTTCACCGTCTGCACCGCGCGCTCTCTCATTCGGACTGACCAGCCTCTCTGAGGGATGTGGTCGGACGGCGACGCCGCCGGCGTGATGGGCGTCACGGACCATATATCCATAGGTCATCGAAAAACCAGAGACCGAAACAAGATCTTTTCAAGCATGTTGCGACGTGGTCCCACCCTCCCGACAGAGGTCCGGCGCCCACACGTCGGCCAGCGAGGTCTGCACCGCCAAGGGCTGACCGCGGCTTCGCCTGCAGTGCCAGCCGATACAGTCGCGTTGGACCGTCAGGAGGTGCATGTGCAAGGGACACCGCGAGACACGGGGCGCGGCAAGCGACGGCCCGGCCGTCCCCGCCACGACGGGTCGGTCGCCCAGGGGTCCGCCAGGGACACCATCATCCGTGTCGCCACTGCGCTGTTCGCGGAGCGTGGCTACGCATCGACGACGATCACAGAGATCGCGAGCGCAGCCGGACTGCAACAATCATCCTTCTACTACTACTTCCGCAGCAAGGAAGAGATCCTCCACGCGACCCTTGCGTTGAATCGGCAGGCGCTGGCCTTCGCTGACGACCTCGCTGAGCGACCGGAATCAGCTGCGGTCAGACTCTACGAACTGTTGCGATACGACACGCTCCAGCTCTGCATCTCACCATTCGACTTCAACGAGATCGAACGCCTGGCCGAAGCCCAACCAGCCGATTTCGTAGATTTCTGGCGTGATTATCAGAAGTTGCACGAGCACGTGCAGGCCTTGATCAACGCCGGCATCCAGTTGGGTGATTTCAACCCGTGCGACGCTGAACTCGCCGCCACGGCCGCACTGTGCCTGAACGAGGGGGTTCAAAAACGGTATCGCAGCAAGAATGCGCACGATCCCGATTCGCTCTCGCCATTCAGCATCAAGAAGCGCACGGCAGAGGAATACGCGGACACAAGTGCAAAGACGACTCTGGCAGCTCTCGTGGTCAGCCCCGCCACGCTGTCGCTTGTGAGGGAACAGGTCATGCGAACCTCGCAGGCGTAGCTCAGCCGCGCCTCGAGTCGCAGCGACAAGTCGCCCTGTTCGGGACGCTGGGCCACGACCAGTCGCGATCCCTGTCGGCGTCCAGTGCCGATGCCTCGACAAGGCGGGAGCTGACCATCCGCGTCGCGGACACCTACCGGCCGAAGGGCAACTGTCGCCCGGCGACCCGTCACCTTCGACGACATCCCCGAGCCGCCGCGCGCCGATCTCGCCGTCGACCCGGCGACCGGACTGCTCCTTCGGGGCGAGGCGGCAACGCCGTCCAGCCTCATGGTCACCCTCGCCCTCCTCGAGGGCCTGACCGGGCACGGCATCGCTGCACAGCCCGCGGACGTGGATGGTCCGGCACACAGGCCCCGCGTCGACGAGCCCCGTAGCAACGCAGCGGCACTCGTCGTGTTGCCCAGATGCAGTGTCAGCATCCGCCGTCTTGTGACGCCTGAACCGACTCCAGAACCGGGGGTCGGGAGGATCGTTGATGTCAAGCGGCGAGCAGAGGATCGCTCGTGACGAGGCCTGCTTGGTCGGGTCAGCGGCGCAGCCGCAGCAGGTATCGCGCTCGACCGAGCACCAGAGCTCAGGCCGCGCGGCCAGCAGGCAATGCGCTTGTGCCGCACTGGTCGCGGCACATGGCGGTGAGACCCATGAACTGCTGACCGATGTGGCCGACCTGCTGCAGGCCAGCGTGGCCTACGTCGATCGCCTCACCGTCGAGGCGCACCTGGAGCGACCGCTCTCGACGACCGAGTGGACAGCGGTGGCCGCTTGCTTCACCGCGATGAGCTTCGACGAGCACGTTGGTGATGCGGGGAGCCTGCGCACCGATTGGATCGACGGCATCCTGCTGCTGGCCGGCATCGAAGGCGCGTCGGATGACGGCCGCTCGCTGGGCTCGTCCGCCGGCGCCGGCCGGCGATGGGCATGAGTCGCACCTGTTCGAGCTTCGGTCGGCCCGTCGACCAGGACGGAGCCTGGCGGCGTGACGCCGTCCCGTCGGCGCACCTGCCTGCGGAACAGCCGCTGGCCCAAGAGCAGGCCGCGCGCCGTGCGAATTCCGTGGTCTTGCGAGTCACCCGCAGCTGCACGCATGCCGGTCGACACGAGCACGGCACGAGGGCCGCGTACGTCAAGGACCGGTGCCGCTGCCCGGCCTGCACCGCCGCGAACACGGCCGCCTCTCGCCATGTCAGTCGGCAGCGCGCCTATGGCAGGTGGCAGCCCTTCATCGAGGTCGGTCCGGTCCGCGAGCACCTGACCGCGCTCCGACGTGCTGGCCTTGGGGTCGAGCGCATCGCCTTACTTGCGGACGTCTCGGTCAGTCACGTCCGCGACCTGGCCCGCCCCAGGATCGACGGCTCACCGGCTCAGCGGATCCGTCCAGCCACAGCGGCGAGACTGCTCTCGATCGACGTCCGAGATGCGGACCATGCCCCGGGCAGCCGGATCGATGCGCCCGGGACCCGGCGCCGGCTACAGGCGCTCGTCGCGACCGGCTGGTCCGTGGAACTGCTCGCCGCCCGCCTCCGGCGCCGGCCGAGCAGCCTGCGGCGCACCATGACGAGCCCGACGGTCACCGCACGCACGGCCCAGGACGTCGAGGCGCTGTATGAGCAGTTGTCCGCCATACCGCCGCCGCATGGCACCGCTGAGGAATGTGCCCTGGTACTCATGACTCGAGCTGCCGCCGCAGCTCAGGGGTGGCAGCCTCCGCTGGCCTGGGACGACATCGACGCCGACCCCATGCCGGCCGAGGTCCACTCCGCTCCCCCGTTTCACTACCTCGATGAGATCGCCATCGAGCGTGCCGTTGCAGGTGATGGCGTTGGGTTCGACGATCTCACGGGCGCAGAACGAGACCGGGTCGTTGACGACCTCACGGCACGTGGCCGATCAATCCGCGACATCGCCGCTCAGCTCTCCACCACCAAGCGCACCATCTCGCGGCACCGCAAGGTCACCGGAAGGGCATCGGCTCCAGCCAGCATCAGCGACCCCGACCATCGTGCGGCCGTCTTCCCAACGGTATGAGTCGCGCGGCACAGCAGTCATGAAGAACGCTGCCCGGGGTCGTCGGTCGTGACTGATCGACGGAGTCACCGGCCGCAATCCGAACTAGCTGTTGTTCAGCTGAAGGCCGACGAGTCCGTCCGTTGCTGTCGTCTCAACGGTTGGCATGGGTTTGACGAGCATGGCCGACGGACGAGGTTGATCACCGTGGCCGCGTTGTGGCTGGCGGCCACCATCGGTTGCGTCGTCCATTGCGCGGAGCGCGGCGTCGGGCAGCCTTCTGCGACGCCGTCGGGCAAGGCGACTGTCCTTACTGGCTTTGGCTCTCGCCGGCCACGGGGGCAACCGGCGAGAGCGTTCCCCAGGATGTCAGGTCATCGTCGCGTCGCACCAGCTCTCGTTGGGTACGCAGTGCGCTCATTCACACGATCGCATGGAGGCGGAAGGCCATAGGATGGCGATCTTCCGCGACCTCCCCTTACGGCCTGAGCTGCCGCGGGGCGCTGGAATCCTAGTAGCCGCCTGATCTGGCCGGCGGGCGGGTCGCCCCGCCGCCAGATGACATGCCGGACATCAAGTTCCGAGCCCGATGCCTTCGCTAGCGCGTCGGGGGGCTGAAGCTCGTTCGTTCGGTGATGAGTTCGAGCGTCTGCTTGAGGTCGGCGAACTGCTCCGACGTCATACCGAGGACGTCGATCATCATCTGCGACAGCCCGCACGCAGGTAGCTCCAACGCACGCCCGGCGTCGGTGAGCCGGATCCGGACCGACCGCTCGTCCTCCGGGTCGCGCTCGCGGGTGATGACACCGAGAGCGGCGAGCCGCTTGAGCATCGGCGACACCGTCCCAGAGTCCAGGTCCAGCCGGTCGCACAGCTCCCGGACGCTGAGGTCGTCGGTCTCCCACAGCACCATGAGCGAGAGCAGCTGCGGGTAGGTCAGACCCATGTCGTCCAGCATGGGCCGGTACCGCGCAGTGACCGCCTTGGAAGCGCTGTAGAGCGCGAAGCAGATCTGGTCATCGAGCAGGACGCTGGGCGCAGGTGTAGTCACTCCAGCGACGCTAGGACCTAATTCCGTTGCGCACCAGTGAGCGGGCAACTGCTATCACTTCCCACTCACCCGACCCCCTAGTCGTCATCCCGGCATCGCCTCACCCCTTGGGGTGAGTGTGCGCAAGTGACTCTCAGGCAAGCGACTGGTGCACCCGTTCCTAGTACACAACGGGACGAAGTTGTTCCGCAGACACGATCACCCAAGGACCGGGTGACGCCAACCGGAACGGAGACCACCCCATGTGCACCTGCACCGAGACCCACGCCCCCGCCGCCGCTCCTGCCGCCCGGAAGGGCCTCTCCAAGCGCAAGCGCGCCGCAGTCGTGTTCTCCGTCGGCACCCTGATGCTGGGCGGCGGCGTCGCCATGGCCGCCTGGACCCACAGCGGGACCGGCACCGCCAGGGCCCAGGCGACCACCGCCACCCCGATCACCGTCACCCCGGGGTCCCCGGTCGGGCTGCTCTACCCCAAGCCCGCCGGCGGCTACCCGAGCTCGGCGGTCGGCTCGATCTACGCCACCGTCGCCAACCCCAACGACTATCCGGTGCAGGTCACCTCGGTGACCGTCGGCACGGTCACGATCTCCCCGATGGCGGGCAAGACCTGCGCCGCTGGCAGCGTCCTCGCCTCGGTCGCCGGTCCGATGACCCTGGCCTCGCCGATCACCCTCGCCGCGAACTCCGGGCCCACCGCCCTCACCGTGCCCGGCGCCGTCGAGATGATCGCCGCAGCCGAGGACGGCTGCCAGGGCGCCACCTTCAGCGTGCCGGTCACCGTCACCGCCCTCTGACCCAGCAACACCGCGGGGTCCGGGCCACTTGGCCCGGGCCCCGACCCACCAGCCAGCCAGCCACGAGAGGAGCCCGTCATGCTGTACAAGGCCTTCAGCGCCGTCCTCAGCCTCGCCCTGCTCCTCACCGGCGCGCTGGCACTCGGCGGCACGTCCGCTGCCCAAGCCGGCTGGATGCTCACTACCACGGCCGCACCGGCCAAGGCCGCCGCCACGATGATGCCGACCGGCCAGGCCCCTACCGTCAAGGGCACGAATCTCGGCGTCCTCGGCTGGTCTTACACGATCACCTGGCCCAGCACTCCGATGCTCAACGGCCACCCCGTCACCGGCTACGTCATCGCCCGGACCTCCAGCACCGGTGGCGGCTCGGTGCTGGCCGGCGGCTCCTGCTCCCCAGTCAATCTCTTGGGCCTCGGGTTCCCGCCTGTCATCCCTGCCAGCACCACAGCTAGCCAGAGCTGCACTGACGCGTCCCTGCTCACCGGGGGCGTCCCCAAATACCAGGTCACCCCTGTCGTCGGGAATTGGCGCGGCACACCCTCGCCATGGACCACCGCCTCCTGAGGCCACGCCCGACCTGCCGGGAGTCGAAGCCCACTTTGGTGTAACGACTACAGCCGGCGGCGTACCTCCGCTAGGTCACCCCGTGTCTGGCGGGGGTACGTCTTCGCGGCGACGGTCGTGCAAGGGGCTGTCGGCGCGAGTCCCAAATGACGCGCGCCTGTACGGCTTCAAAATCGGAGCCGAGCCAAGACGGCTCGACCCGCAAAGCTTCCAGGTATCAGCGACCCTGCGAATTGATCTTGACCTAGTTGATCAACGACGACAGTTGATGAATAGGCAAGCTGACCAGCCAAGACGCGTTGGCCGACGTTGACGGCATTCGGTCGTCACAGCACGTTTTCGATGAGTAAGCGATGCCTGGACGACAGGATTAATTGCACCGCCAGGCGTCGATCCGCTCCCAGCACGCAACCACTTGGATAAGGGAAGCGGGGGTCTGGACACGTCCAGAATCCTAAAATGGGGAGTGACGCCGCTAACTGCGTGCCAAGGGTCTAGCTTGCGGTGAGCGCGGCGATCGAGTCTCGGATGGGTCCTTCAACGTTGTGGTAACCGTTCGCGTGAAGGAAGTCTCGTAGAGCCAAGTCGCACAGCTCGGCCAGCGGTCGACGCATGCTCCAGCTCCGCAGCGCCTTCGCCGCGTACCCTTCCGGCGGCACGAAGGCCTGCTGGTCCCCCGCCGCCCGGGAGGGCACCGCGCCCGGGAAGGTCAACCGCTGCCAGGAGACCGCCCCCTTGTCCGCAGTGCTGATGGTGGGACTGACGGTGAAGGTCCAGTCAAAGCGGCGAGGCAGATGGAACCGCCGATGTCCGAAGGCGGCGGCGTACTCCGGACTTCCCACAGCGGCGTGCACCGCACCGAGCACCTCAAGGATGCTCATGACCGAGATGCCGACCTGCCCCGCTTTGGTGATGGTCGTCGGGATGGCACAGCAGAGGTCAACCCGCCCCGCTGCGTGCGCCCACGCGTAGCCGTGAGCTGGCCCGTTCGGGGCGTCGAAGCGGACACCGTGCTGTTTCGAGGAGTGAGCAGGCTGGTCGCCGACCCAGCGACCGAAGGCGGTGCGCACTAGCTGCACTGCAAGGTCGGGGTTCCCTCCTGGTCTGCGCAGCGATCGGTCGGGTGCGCAGCACACCAGGACTCGCACCTGGTCGATCGACGAGTCCGCGCGAGCAGCGAGCCACCCCGCCCCGTCGGCGATGGGCCGATGGTCGGGGAGGACGTGACTGCGCACAAACACCGGGAGCCGTGCCCCCCACTTGAGCAGCAACCCGACCACCGCGGTGACTGCCGAGCCGCTCGCCGCCGCGATAACAGCTGTCTGCACGCCCGACATGGCTTCTCCCCTAGTCCGAGCCACCGACGGCACTCGCCATCGAACCCCACTTCCACCGCGCCCGCGCGAACACTGACGGTAGCTGCCCGTCATCATCGAGCTCCCCGACGAGCCAGCTCGTGACGCCATCCCACCGCGCAGCTTCAGCGGGCCACCGATCGGGACTGCCCAGGGTCCAGTTGACTCCTTGCCGATGAAGCTGCGGCCTCGCTACAAGGATCAGCACCGTGCCCAAGCCGTTGCCCGAGAAGTTCCGGGCTGACGTGGTTACCGTTGCCCGGCAAGGCGACCAGTCGATCGCGCAGGTCGCGGGGAGCTTCGGGGTCTCTGAATCCTGCCTGGGCCGGTGGCTGAAGATCGCCGACCGCGAAGACAGCGTCTCCGGTCCAACCTCACCGTCGACCATCCCCCGCACTGCCAGGCCGAGCTGACGACGTTCCCCGATGTCCGCCGGAGTCCGGAAAGGGCTGGTGAGCAGGGGGTTTACCGATTCGGCGAACAACGGCGAACGAGCCCGAAATAGGGTCGAACTGCAACCACAAGTGCAACCAAAAGTCCGGGTGGATAACGAGCCTCGATGGCACCGCTGAAGACATCTGCCCGCGCCCGAGCCCGCGCTCTTGCGCCGGGTCTACAGCTGCCGGCCCTGGACGGCCTAGACAGTCCCAGCCGACCGCTGGACTGCCGATGAGACAGCGATGCGACCAGCCACGCCGCCACCGCGCTCGCAGCCTTCACCACAGGCCTCACCGTCGCGGCGACCCTGCGTCGGCACGCCGTGCACCGTCTGCCCGTGGAGCCGGGCGGGACCATTACAACCCTCGCCGCGATGGCGCCGGGCGCTGACTACGACGCCGTCGTGCTGCCCCTCACCCGTCCCGTCCCGTCCCGTCGCTGGACAGGCGCACCAGCTGCCAGAGTCGCCGGCCAAGTGAAGGGACAGCGGCGGCCTGACGAAGGCCGGTGCGCCGTGCGGGGCCCGGGCGAGCACCGGCAGTCGCTGCCACCTTCACCCGATAGCCGCCTGAGCGCCGAAGATCTGCACCGCCTCGACATATCTGCACCGCCCCGACGCCCCGGAGCTCCTGAGGCCTCGCACCGGGTTCCATGCTGGCCATGCCGGTTCAATCCCGGTCACCCGCTTCACGCGATTCCGCAGGTGACCCGCCCCTCAGGCGTTGCGGAGAAGCTGTGGAGGAGCCTATGAAGCGGTCGTTTGAACCCCTTCATGACCCCTGCATACCGATGAACAGGTCACAATTGGTCACGGCGCCAGCCTGAATCCGGGCTGGTCCCGGCCCCTGATCGGCCCCCGACGGGGTCCGCCGTGACCACGGATGGGTTACGTCGCCTACTCATCGGGGTGGTCGGGCGACCGCCGCCGCAGGGCAGGTGACAGGTGATGCCAGACCGTACCTGGACCGTTGGCGCCGGCGCTCGCCTGTTGCGCCCAACCCTCTCCTTGAAGCGGAGGGCTGCCCCTGCCACCTGCCGATGCCCCTCGCCGACCGGTGGGTGCACTCCGTTCTTAGGCATCACGACACGCTAGACAGGAACACGGAACGATCACTGACCGGAACTACCTTCCGGGTCATGACCGAGGTCCTCTCCTCAGCGGTCCTGCCCGCCGAGATCGCACACCGCTATCGGTACGGCTATGCGGTCGTGGACGGTGAGCCTCCGGTCTGCGCTGCCAGTGACCGGATCCTGCAGGTCGCGGTCACTCAGATGGCCGCCGCCAGGTCGATCGAGTCGATCTGGTCCACGCTGTTAGACCCTGGCTGCGATCCCGGCCCCACGCCAATCCACGACCTGACCCGCGCGAACATTGGTACAGAGTCATCATGATTAGTCTCTTAGAGATCCTTCCTTACGAGGGCTCCAGCGCCAAGTCGTGGGAGGAACTGTCTTATCAGGTCCGACCACGCAATGTAGGCGTCACCGAGACTCGCAAGACTAAGGCGCCGGACGGGGGCGTTGAGTGGTACGAACTGTACAGCGACGGCCACCACGAGGGCTTTCAAGGCAAATTCTACGAGAACCTTTCGAGAGCGATCGGCGACATGGGGCGGAGCGTCCGGACGGTAGCCACGGATCGCCCCGACATGACCGTTCTCACCTTTGTTGTCCCCTTCGACTTCACAGACACTGCGGGCAAGACGAAGTCGGACCAGGATCGATGGACGGACGCCGTGGCACGCTGGAAGTCCACCATTGAAGGAGCAGACAGGCTCGACTTTCGTATCATCCGCGGGGGCGACGTCCTCGCAGAGTTGTCAAAGGCCGAGCATGCAGGGCGCCGGGCATTCTGGTTCGGAGATGCTGAAATTTCGAGCGCTTGGATGACCAGTCTCGTGGCCGTCGCCAGGCAAGTCGCTGGCGAGCGGTACACGCCCGAGGCTCACACGGACACAGACGTCGAGAACACTCTGCAGGGTCTAGCGGTCTCGAACAGCTACATCGCGGAGACGCAGGCTCGCTTAGTGCGCCTGTCTGCGGCGATGAAGACAGCTAGCTGGTCATCTCGTTCAGATTTGATAGCCGACCTCGACGGCAGCATCAGGAGCCTAGTATCGGACAGTCGTCCAGTGCATGCGTGGGCTCCGCATCTTCGGCAGTCACTCAGCCATATCCGTAACGCACTTGAACCACTGCCAACTAAGAACCATTCTCCCCTCAGGTACTCAGCCGACCTTGCGCAAAAGCGACTCGAGCAATCACTGAATGCTGCCGAGGACCACCTAGCCAACGCCGCATCTCTGGCCGCCGAGTCGCGAGAGTTGGGACTCCATGGCGAGGCCGGACAAGGTAAGACTCACGCCGTCCTACACTTTGCTGAGCAACTGCTACAGCAAGGGCAGCCCGTCATTACGATCATGGGCGAGGCGGTCACCGCAAGCGGTTGGTGGGCTGCCATCAAGGAGCAACTTCGTTCTGACGTATCCCTGGATGTTTTCCTGTCCGCTCTAAGTGCTCGCGCGGAAGCTTCCGGAACACAAGGCCTGATCGTCATCGATGGCTTAAATGAAAGCCAGGACGCCAGGCGCTGGCGCACGGACCTGCCGTCACTCCGCGCGGCGATGTCCACGCACGAAAATTTGTCACTGCTCGTGACCTGGCGCACTGACTACAGGAAGTTGATCGCCCCTCCACGCGACTTTCCGCTCCTTCGCCATCGCGGCTTTCGCGGGAACGAGCGCGAGGCCATACATAACTATGCCAGGCACTATAAGATCGCGGCGCCTGAACACTTCTCTGTGGACACAGCCTTCGACAATCCCTTGCTCCTGAAGCTCTATTGCGAGGTTCAGGCGCGTAATCCCCGCTTGCAGCGCACGGGCGCTTCACGCTCCGAGATATTTGGCGCCTTCGTTGAAATGCGTCTAGAGGACATCGGCGACAAGCTGGAGCTCAGCCCTGCCCGCCTGCAGGTCGTGCGGGAGGGTCTGAACGTCGTGTGTGATTTGCTCCTATCGGACAGGGCGCGCTTCGTCGACCGCACCCGCATAGAACCTCTAGTCGACGCTCTACTTCCAGAGCGGACTCTTTGGCCGAAGACTCTTTTTGCAAGCCTCGTGAGCATGGGCTTACTCGAAATCCGACCACGGTATGACGGAGCAGAGGCCGTCAGCCTGCCGTTCCAGGCCTTCTCTGAGTTCGTCCTTTGTCGACGCCTCCTCGAGCGATTGGAAACGGATACGCCGACTACGGAGCAGCTAGCTGACGTCCTTGGATCACGGCATGACCTTTGGAGACCCGCAGCAACCCTTCTCCCCGAGCTGTACGCAAGAGAACTCCAGGACGTTCTGCCGGAGGCGTCAAGTCGAAACCGTGCGTCAGAGTTGCGGGAGTACACGCTCCGAAGTTTTGCGGAGCGATCCCGGGCGGCCTTTTCCCAGCGAGCACTTTCCCTGCTGGAGGCGTACCTACACGCCCCTGCGGCGCCTGACGAACTTAGTAATATCGCGGGCGACGTGTTCGTAGCTTTGAGTGTCAGGCCGGGGCACGCGGCGAATGCAGACTGGCTGCATGAAGCTCTCGCGAAACTGACGATGGCCGACCGTGACGCAAGCTTTGGTGTCATGACCTACTTCGTTCTCGAAGAATCTGACGCCTTCGGTCGCCTCTTGGATTGGGCATCGGCGACCGCCGCGGATAGAGATTCCGAACACATTCGCCTGTCCGCGAAGATGCTGCTGTGGCTGGAGTCGTCACCGAACAGAAGCTTGCGCGACGTTAGTTTGCGAGCTCTCGTGAACCTGGGAACCGTTCACCCGGAAATGCTCTCCGACCTGATTGACGCCTTCCGTTCGAACAACGATGCCTACGTTGTCCAGCGCCTGGGGGCCCTAGTGTTCGGATGTCTACTTAGGGGATGCCCGTCCACCAGCGATGCGGCCATCATCGAGTCGTTGATTTCTTGGCGTGCCATCGGCCTACCGGTCGATGTTTTGGCCCGAGACAGCCTAAGGGGGTCAGCGTATGCGCTCGCACACCGGGGCGCCATAGACCAGGAGCGCGCGCGAGGATTTGACCCGCCGTATCAAGCTGACCCGCCGTCGGAACCAGACACGGCCGAAGCGCTCATGGAGCGACATCAGCGCGCGGAACAGGGTAACCCACGGGAAGCCGCAGCGATTATGCGTTCTTGCCTTAGCGAGTGGGGCGATTTTAACAAGTATGTGGTGCGCTCAGACGTCGGTACCTTTAGCTGGGCCCCTCTGACTGGCCCGCGGCCCACGTCGCGAGAGGATGTCGTGAGTGCCGATTGGGCTGGAAGGTGGATAGCTCAGCGGGCCGTCTCGCTGGGCTGGACAGCTGAGGCTTTCGAAGCATTCGAAGGCCATGCCCATGCGCACCGGGGCCGCGAGGGTCATAAGTCTGAAAGATTCGGTAAGAAGTACCAGTGGATCGCATTGCACGAGCTACTTGCCCGGCTAGCTGACAACTATCACTTCGGGTCTCGGTGGTCAACCGATCCGGGGTCGTTTCAAGGCCCTTGGGAGTGGATGGGCCGAGACATCGACCCTGGACTGCCTCCCTCGAAGTCGGCACCCGATGGCCGCAAAGTTGAGCTAGACGTAGTGCATGAGCCCACATGGTTAGGGTGCGATCCTCAGCTCGACGTGGAAATCGACGAACGCTCGTGGGTGAGTGCCGAGGAAGACTGGCCCCAAGGCCCCGTGCGAATGGATGGACCAGGCGGACGAAAGCAGATAGCCCTGTATCGGTATAGCTCGTGGGGCAGGCCGGCTGCTGGTGACGGAACTGCCTGGGATCGCCGACAGTGGCTCATCACCACCTCGTGGCTGGTCAAGAGCGACGAGATGCATGACGCGCTGGAGACGCTGAGGTTGCGTTCGTTGCGAGGCAGGTGGATGCCTGAACGCCGTGCCACAACGTCTCGATACTTCGGCGAGGCTTCGTGGTCGCCGATCAATCTTGACCCCCTCGCTACAGCGACCTGGGAGCCCATAGACCGGGGACCCGGTGATGCCATCAATGTGTTGCCGGCCGTGGAACAGTATCTCTGGGAGGGAAACGTCCTCGACTGCTCCATAGATGAAAGTGTTGACGTACACAAACTCATAGACCTACTGATGGTAGGTGCCGAGTGGGATGGAACTAGGGCCGTGTGGACTTTCCGAGGAGAGGTTATAGCCTGCGCGATACGGTCCAGATCAGAACTGTTCGCTGGCGAGCACTCGGCTTTGCTATGTGATGAGACGTGGCTACTGGCTCGTTTGGAAGCTTTGGGCCTAAGTCTCGTCATCGGAACGCTTGGCGAGAAGCAGTCAATTAGGGATGTGAGCCACCGAGCTAGGAGTATCTGGTGCACCATGAGCCAGATTGCGTCCCTCGACGTCACCGCCGGCTATCAATCCGAACCATTACGAACCGAGACTGAGGACAATAGTGAGTGGACAGGCCCTTTGGATGGAAGCGGCGCTGGACCGGCGTAGATCGACATGAAGTTGCTGACCGGCTCAGCCGAGAAGCCGACTTGACGGGTGCGAGCGCCGATAGCTCAAGGCCTTGGAAACCTCCAGGAGTACATCGATGTCCTGATCTCAGGTGCCGGGACTCGTTGTGACCTGTCGCGGTACCGGCCGCAAGATAGGTCGTCGACTGGCCTTAAGCGGCCCACTATGGGGGAGTAAGCCCTTCGGCCGGGTCAGGGCTGGGGGCATCAGCCGAGGCAGTTGGTGACCCTGGCGGTCGACGGGTGAGCCGGGGAATGGAAAGTCCAAACGGACAGACCGACGTACGACGGGACAGGCGAATGTCGACAGGACGTGCCACGCGGCGAAGCACCAGGCCGCGGACCGCCCGCAGGGCCGCCGCACGGGCCGCGCGCAAGGGCGCCGACCGTGCCGAGCGACGTGGCCGTCAAGTCCCGCCGACCGTTGATGGGTTCAGCGCCGCGCTGGCTGACCGCGGGTACGACGGCGTGGCAGAGGCGCTCATCTCGCGACACAACCAGCGCATGCAGCGCCTACATGAGGCCGCCGAAGTCCTGCAACAGTGCGCCTTTCCGGCGCTGTCGGGCTACTTGCCGATGCAGCTCGTGGCCCAAGAGCTCGGCGCCCATCCGGGGCGGTGGCCGTCCCACAGCGGCGGCACGTGGCCCGATCATCTGGCGTGGGGGTTGGACAGCGTCGCGGCCGCGGTCCGGCTCATGCTAGCGATTCAGCCGGTTGGCGCGGCGGTCCTTTCCCGCACGCAACTGGAGCGATGGTCGTCGAACCTGCGGTTCAACAGCGCTCTCGCCCAGATCCAGGGCGAAGACACTGCCGCGTGGCTGACGCGCCTGTGGACTTCGCCAGGCGTATCCCTGATCCCGCGCTCCTCGAGCGTGGGTGCACTGTTCGCCGACCTCAGCGAGGTGTTGCACGGCCGTGGACCGCTCATGCCCCTGGTCTGGCTCGACGTCGCCGACGTCACCGCACTCCCAACCGGCGACCAACTTCGGTTGATGGATACCCTCACTGACGCTCAGCTCGTCAGCTTGACCCAGCTGCGCAACTGCCTTGCCACCGCGGCCGAAGAGAAGGACTGGCCGGTGCTCGCTGAGACCGCCGCGGCCATCCGGCTCATCGAGCCCGCCCACAGCTGGACCCCCGACGTCGCCGCAACCGTCGTCCCCCTCATCCCGAGCCACTTCGCTGGTCTGGAAGGACAGCTCGGGGCGCTAGCCACCGGCCACGCCAAGAGCATGCACGCGCTGCGCCACGGTCAAGATCCCGAGTACCCATCCGAGACGTGGCCGCTGTTCGCGTTCGGTCAGCAACGCTTCCGCGCGCTCATCACCGCGAGGAGGGCGTTCGAGCATGAGCGGGAGCTTCTTGGTGAGCGCTTTGGCGAGCACGGCATCGAAGAGTTGGGAACCGAGGCGGTCCTTTCCGGTGAAATGGCCGCGATGCTTGCGGTCTGGCTGCGCGAGCGCAACACCGCGCCGCTGGCTGCAGACGCATTTGCGGTCTGCGCCTCGGCACTACGGTCAGCGCACTGGCTGTGGCTTGAGGACGACGACCGAGCGATGGGATGCCTGCGGTGCGTGATTGAACAGCTCGCGCGCGCTCGGACCTGGCGGGTGAAGCCGGAACGGGCGACCAGGATTGAAGCCACCCAGAACGCCACTCCACGAGACTGGATCGAAGGCTCCGGCTGGCGGCGCCTCGGCCTGATGAACAGAGCCCTCGGGGAGTTCGCGCACGGTTCGACCAGCGCGGACTGGTCTCTCGCCCGCGACGCGCTCGTCGCGCTGCAATCCGATCCGCAGGACGAGCTCGCGCGGTTCACCGGTCGAAGCCACGCCCTTTCCGCGCTCATCTTCATGGTCTCAGTGGAGTGCTCGGCGTGGGTGGACCAGTTCAGCACCGAACTAGGCGAGGCGTACCGCAAGGTCATCCGTATCAACGACGACCAGGCCAACCGAGCAATCGAAGCGCTGATGAACCGGGCGTGGAACGCGCGAGCCACCCCGTTGCGGCGCGAGCGGACTACCAGTCCCCACGACGACCGCGGAGCAGCGCCCGGCGGGTCCGGCGACGCCTCCTAACGAACTCCGCACCTGTCGCTAATCCAGACGGACGAAGCTCAAGAACCGCCTTTGGGACACCGGGAAGGTCGAGGCCTGAGCCGGCTCTCCCGCGAGGCATCGCCCGCGAACCGTCTATGCGGAAGACCCAACCTGGCCGAGCAGCACTGGAGACTCCAAGATCGAGCGGCATCACACCTCATGCACTTCGGATGATCTTGATGTGGGACAGGGCTTCCTAGCGTCAGAGCGTGATGACGCTGCACAAGCTCACGGCAGGGAACGGGTACACGTATCTGACGCGCCAGGTGGCTGCGCAGGACGCCGCCGGGAGCAGCGGCCGAGGCCTCGGGGACTACTACAACGAGAAGGGCGAGTCTCCGGGAACGTGGATGTGTCGCGGGCTTGCCGGTGTGCCGGACTTCCCCGTCGGGAAGCAGGTCACCGAGGCGCAGATGGTCGCGCTGTTCGGCCGGGGACGTCACCCCAACGCCGTCCAAATAGAGCAGGCCGCACGCGCTGCGGGCATGGACGCGGAGCGCGTCGATCAGGCCAGCAGACTCGGCCGGCCGTACCTGGTCTTCGAGCAAGGCAATGAGTTTCGGCGGCGCTGCGCGAGCAAATTTCGCGAGTACAACGCCTCTCGTGGGCTGGACGCCGCCGCTTCAGTCCCGGAGAAGGAGCGGGCCGCCGTCCGCACCGAGGCTGCCCGCGCCATGTTCGCCGAGCTGTACGGCCGTGCTCCTGCCGACGCACGTGAGCTGTCCGGCCATCTCGCCCGCATCTCCCGCCAGTCGACAACAGCCGTTGCCGGATACGACCTGACCTTCAGCCCGGTGAAGAGCGTCTCGACGCTCTGGGCAATCGCGCCACGCGGCATCGCCAGGGTCATCGAGAAGGCACACGACGATGCCGTCGCCGACACCCTGAGCTGGTTGGAAGACCACGCGACCTACACCCGCACCGGCCGCCACGGGGTCGCCCAGGTCAACGTGCGAGGGCTGATCGCTGCAGCCTTCACGCACCGCGACTCCCGCGCCGGCGACCCGGACCTGCACACGCACGTCGCAATCAGCAACAAGGTGCAGACCCTCGACGGTCGCTGGCTCGCTCTCGACGGGCGGCCGCTCTACAAGAACAACGTCGCTGCCTCCGAGCGCTACAACACCCGACTTGAAGCGTTCCTGGTGGAGCGTCTGGGAGTGCGCTTTGGCGAGCGCCCCGGCACTGATGCCGGTAAGCGGCCGGTCCGCGAGATCGTCGGCGTTGACGGGCCACTCCCCCGCCTCTGGTCGTCGCGGCGCGCAGCGATCGACGCTCGGCGGGCGGTGCTCTCGACTCGCTTCCAGACCGACCACGGGCGACCACCGACGGCCGTCGAGGCAATCGCGCTGGCACAGCAGGCCAACCTGGAGACGCGGCGGGCCAAGCACGAGGCTCGGTCCCGAGCCGAGCAGCGGTCCACCTGGCGCGCGGAGGCACTCGCCGTGCTGGGCGGGGAAAGACAACTGCGTAGCTACCTGGCCCGAGTGCTGGACCAGGCCACCGCGGGCGCGCCGGCCTTCCGACCCTCAAACGCCTGGGTGCTCCAGACGGCCACGCAGGTGATCTCGACGGTCTCCTCCACTCGAGCGACATGGCTGGAGAGCAACGTCCGAGCAGAAGCCGAGCGCCACGTCCGCACCGTCGGAATTCGGTTGGAAGATCTAAACCGCACCGTCGATGCACTCGTCGGGGCAGCGTTGTCACCCCCGCTGTCGACTCGGCTCGACAAGCCCAGCAGGGCCACCGAACCGAGCGCCCTCCGTCGGCCGGACGGCTCGTCGGTCTACACCGTGGCCGGCTCGGCGATCTACACCTCCAGCACCGTCCTCGCCGCCGAGCAATCCGTGATTGCGGCCGCCGACCGGCGGGATGGACGTGTCACCCCGCCGTCATCCGTCGATCTCGCACTCTTGGAGTCTGTCGCCAACGGGGTGACGTTGAATGCCGGGCAGGAGCAGCTGGTCCGAGAGCTGGCCACGTCGGGTGCGCGAGTCCAGCTCGCGCTGGCACCCGCCGGCACAGGGAAGACGACGGCGCTGAGCGTCCTGGCAGCGGCCTGGCGGGCGGGCGGCGGAGACATCATCGGACTAGCTCCGTCCGCCGCGGCGAGCTCAGTGCTCCGCGACCAGCTGGGCACGACCACCGACACCCTCGCCAAGCTCGTTCACGCGCTGAGCACCGGGCATGACGTCCTTCCCTGGATGGACACCATGGGTCCTGAGACGCTCGTCGTCATCGACGAGGCCGGTATGGCCGGCACTGCCGACCTCGCCAGCGTGGTCGAGTTCGTCACCGGTGCCGGCGGCTCCGTGCGGCTCATCGGCGACGACCGCCAACTTGCCGCCATCGGCGCCGGCGGCCTCCTGCGCGACCTGGCCACCCGATATGGCGCCGTCACCCTCACCCAGGTCGTCCGGTTCACTCATCCGGATACCGGCGAGGCCAACCCCGCCGAAGGAGCAGCCTCCCTGGCGCTGAGGGAAGGCGATCCCGCCGCACTCGCCTACTACGTCGACCACGGCCGCATCCACGTCGGCGACGTCAGCACGGTCACCGAGGACGCCTACTCCGTCTGGGCGGCCGACCGGGCAGCCGGCCGCGATGCCATCCTGCTCGCGCCCACTCGCGGCCTGGCCGCTGAGCTGAACACCCGCGCGCGCCACGACCGTCTGGCCAGGGAGGGACAACCCAGCGGACCAGAGGTCACGCTGGTCGACGGCTCGCGCGCCTCGGTCGGCGACGTGATCTTCACGCGCCGGAACAGGCGCAGGCTGCAGACGTCCGCGACCGACTGGGTGAAGAACGGCGACCGCTGGACCGTCGCCGCCGTCGATCCATCCGGCGCCATCGACGTCGTCGACGAGCGCACCGGGAGGCAGGTCACCCTGCCGGCCGACTACGTGCACAGACACGTCGCCCTCGGCTACGCGACGACCGTGCACGCCGCGCAAGGCGTTACCGCGGACAGGTCCTACGTCCTCGCCACCGGCGTGGAGTCGCGCCAGCAGCTGTACGTAGCAATGACCCGCGGTCGACACGAGAACCACGTCTTCCTGGCCGTGGCAGGGGACGGCGACCCGCACAGCGCCATCACCCGCGATGCGCTGCTCCCGCCCACCGCCGTCGAGCTGCTCGGCCGTGTCCTCGACCGTGACGACGCGTCGATCTCCGCAGGAAGCTGGGCTCGGACGCTCGCCGACCCAGCCGCCCGACTCGGCAAGAGCAGCGACTGCTACCACCACGCCCTCACCACCGCGGCGGAGCAGCAACTCGGTCGAGCCGCGGTCGAAGCCATCGACTCGGCCAGCGAGGCGGCGGTCAGCGGCCTGACCCTGCACGACGCCTACCCCGCGCTGCGCGGGCGTCTGGCGCTGTGCGCCCTCGCCGGCCACGACCCCGCCGCACTACTTCATGGGGCACTGAGGTCGCCGCGAGGGCTGGAGGACGCGCGGGACGTCGCCGCGGTCCTGGACTGGCGCATCGACCCTGGGAGCCTCAGCTCGACCGAGGTTGCACCGCTGCCGTGGCTGCCCGGTGTGCCACAGACGCTGGCGGCCAACAGTGAATGGGGTCCCTACCTCGACGAGCGCCAGCGCGAGGTCGCGGCGCTGGCCGACGAGGTGTCGGAGCAGGCGCGCTCCTGGACGCCGGTGAGTGCACCGACCTGGGCCCGGCCGTTCCTCGATCGGGACGTTGCACTGGTCGCGGACCTCGCTGTCTGGCGGGCCGCCCACGGTGTCGACCACGGGGATCTGCGGCCCACCGGCCCGGCGCAACGTGCAGCGGTCGACGCCCGGGTGCAGCGCACGCTCGATGCCCGCGCCGCGCAATTGGTCGGTGAGGCGGGTTCGGCCACCGCACGGTGGCGACCTCTGGTCGACGGCCTTGACCCGCGGGTTGCATCCGACCCGTACTGGCCGTTGCTCGCCGACCGGTTGAGCATCGCCGAACGCGCCGGTGTCGACGTCGCCGCAGTCCTCCGCGCCGCCGGCGGCCAACGGCTACCCGACGAGCAGCCGGCAGCCGCGCTTTGGTGGCGCGTGTCCGCCCACCTCTCCCCCGCTGCTGCGACCGCCACGCAGCCATCCGCGCGGTCGCTGCGACCGAGCTGGACTTCGGACCTGATCGACGTCCTCGGGGCAACAGCCGCCAACCGGGTGGCCGCCGATCCTGCGTGGCCCGGCCTCATCGCCGCCGTCGAACGAGGCCGCGACGCCGGCTGGCAGCCAGCCGACCTGTTGTCCACAGCATTCGACCTGTTGCGGAGCGGTCAACCCGACGACGAGGAGCTGCGCCCTGAAGAGCTGGCCATTGCCATCGCGTGGCGCATCGGCCAGCTCCTCGAGTCAGACCGCCGCATCAGTAAGGAGCAGTCGACGACGGACGACGTCCCGGACTGGTCGATCGGCCTGACCGAACCAGACGAGACCGAGCCAGCGCCTGAGCCGACGCTCGATCCCCTGCGGAGCCTTGCCGACGACGACGGCGAAGCACAGCCTGGCCGCGTTCGATTGCTCGAACTCAATGAGCAGGCCGCCGTCTTCTTCACCTCCCACTTCCGCGACGCCTGGGCCCCGGGCTATCTGGCTCGACGTCTCGGCATGGATAAGACCGGAAACGTGGACGCTCTCGAGGGGTTCACCATCGGCTATGCGCCGGCCAACTGGACGGCGTTGACCGACCATCTGCGACAGCTAGGTGCCACTGACGCCGAGATCGTCGCGGCCGGGCTGGGCAGCTACGCGTCGACCGGTCGGGTGATCGACCGGTTCCGGGACCGCCTCGTCTTCGCGATCCGCGGCGGCGACGGGATCCGCGGCTGGATCGGCCGCCGCAACCCCGCCCGCGACGACGACCGAGGACACGGATCTCCCAAATACCTCAACACCGCGCAGACGGAGCTCTTCACCAAGGGCAACGAGATGTACGGCCTCACCGAGGCGATGCCAGCCTTGGCCGCCGGCGCCACGCCGGTTCTGGTCGAGGGCCCACTCGACGTGCTCGCCGTGACACTGGCAGGCCGAGGCGCCTACGTCGGCATCGCGCCGTTGGGCACGTCATTCACCGACGCGCAGGCCGACCTCCTACGTCCTCACATCCAGCCGGGACGACGCGGCGTCATCGTCGCCACCGACGCGGACCGCGCTGGTCGGCTAGCTGCTGAAGGAGCCTTCTGGCGACTCACCGCTCGCGGTGACGATCCCGGTCAGCTGGTCAGCCCCGCCGGCAAGGACCCCGCTGAGGTCCTGGAGATGGCCGGGCCCGAGGCGTTGCGTCGCGCACTTGACTCATCGGCATCACTCGCTGCGTCCATCGTCCGAGCACGCGTCGACGACTTCGCGGATCGCTTGGACACAGTCGAGGGGCAGGTCTTGGCCACCCGCCAGGCGGCCGCGGTCATCGCCGCACTGCCGCCGTCCAGCTGGCCAGCTCACCTGGTGGACGTCATCGTGCGCACAGGCATCGCCCCCGACATCGCCGCCGCCGAGGTCATGGACGCGGCCTCGCGTAATGACCTCGCCAGCCCGGACGACGGAACGGCCAGCACCGGCGCCGCCACCGCACCTGCGGGTTGGCTGCCGAGGTCGACTGCGAACAGGGCGCTGGCGGTCAGCGACCGCGAGGCACTTGCCGCGGCTGGCCCACGGATCCTGGCTCCCATGGGAGCACCACTGCAGCGGTAGCTCAGCGGTGTCGGGCGACGGCGGGGTCCCGTCAGCCTCAGCCCGGAAGGACCTTCGGGAAGGGGTCAGGAGCCAGCGGTGCCGAGGAAGGCAACGTACCGGCTCTCCGCAGGCCAGGCTTGGTGCCGGCCGGTCCGGCAGGTGCTCTCCCCGAGACGCCCGACCATGCGGTCGCAGAACATCGGGAAGGCGTAGCGGTTCCACTCCTCGACCAGCTCAGGTCCAGTCGCGAGCTCCGCCTGCCAACGCAGCACCGTCAGCACGGGCAGCTCGCGGGCGATGTGCGGGTGGCTGCGCCAGCAGGCCGGGACCATGGCCGCGGGTCGCCAGGCGTACTCGTGGTTGATCCAAGCAGCGACGTCACCGCACCAGTCCCACATCGCAGCGCCCAGCTCGCTGCTGCACCCGGCCGGTTCCCACGGCCGCTCGATGTCTGCCGCAACTCCTGACCTCGCTGAGCGCCCCGGCTCCCGGCGGCGGTCCTCTGCCAGCAGTTCGAGCGCTCCGAGCACGATCAGCGGTGGGGTGGGAAAGGGCAGCAGGATCACCAGGACCCCCATGCCGCCGGGTCGTCCCGTCCGGGGTCCAGCCGGTGGTCACGCGCGTAGGCCACCGCTGCCGCTGTTCGCACGGACAGGTCGACCTGTTCGATGCGGGCGGCCGCGACGTCGGCCCGGGCGGCATCCATCTCTGCTTTGAGCCGCGCGCCGTCCTTGCCGTCCAGGCAGCGTCGCAGCCGGGCGACGATGGGTGGCGCGGTGCCGGCCACCACCAGGGCGTGCCGCTCGGGCACCCGACGGATGTCCCCGGGACGCAGCACCCGCACGTCCTCCCCGGACCGTGACGTGCCGACGCCGCCAGGGCCGTCGGTGACGGTCTGCCGGCTGATCCGCACGTCGTCCAGGAGCTCGGACAGCTCCCGGTAGAAGTGGACGTCCTTGCCCCCGCCGAAGACGACCAGCGTGTTGGTGAGCCCGAACAGCGAGCGGGCCTCGTCCTCTCCGTACGAGACGACCATCTGCTTCCAGGTCTGCGTGGCGTAGATGAACGACAGACCGAGAGCCCGCTCGTTGGCCATGCGCACTCGCAGGGTGGGCAGCGGCGTCGTCGACGGCAGCTCGTCCAGGCAGGCAAGAAAGCACGGCGTCATCCGGCCGTGCGCCGACGTCGTTGCGACGCTGAGCGCCGTATCGAGGACGTGCTCGGCGACGGCGGTCATCAGCGGCGCCGCCGAGGCGTAGGGATCGTCGCGGCCGAGCAGGTAGACGGTTCCCTGTCGGTTGATCAGGTCGACCAGGTCGGTCGCAGGCCGTTGGGGCGACGGCACGCAGCGGGCACGAATGTCCGGCTGGAAGAACAGCGCCATCGCCTGCTGCACCGTCGTGACGGTGTTGCCGACCGTGTCCGCGCTGCCGTGCAGGGCACCGGCCAGCAGCCCGTCCCAGAAGCGGGCCGCATGCGGGTGTTGCTGGAGGATCTCGGCCGGCTGCTCAGCTGCCACCGGGTTGGCGACCCACTCGAGCACGTGGTCAAGGGTGCGGCCGGTCAGCGCCGCTGCGTGCAGGAAGCCCTGCAGCACCTTCGCCGTCTCCGCGGCGTAGAACCGAGCCGCGTTGTCCTGCCGGCCACCGGTCACCGCGCCGCTCACCGTGCCGGCCGAGAACGCCTTGGCCCGCCGCTCGGCGATCTGCGGGTCGACGCAGCCGGCGATCGGATCCCACCGCAGCTCCGGCATACCGGGCGCAGCTCCGAACGGATCCAGCACCGCGATCGGGCGGGAGGCACCGCCCGGGTGGTCGGGCAGCTGACGCCGTCCGGCCGTGAGCAGCAGGTCATCGACCTTGGTGAGCGTCGCCAGTGCCGCGCCTCGATGGGCGAGCAGGGCCGGGGCCAGCAGGTCGAGCGTCTTGCCGGACCCCTGTTCGCCGTAGACGCCGGTGGTGCGGTCGTAGCGGCACCACAGCTCGACACCGCGCGGGGTCGTCGAGCGGCCGAGCCGCCAGCCGACATCCGTGGGCTCGAAGCGCCGGGCGCTGCCTGGTCGGATCACCGCGCCCGCCCGCGTCCCGGCGGCTGATCGCGCGACAGCTGATGATGACGCTGGACCTCCCGTGTGGCCGCGCCGAGTGCAGCGGCGGTCTCCGGCCGCTCGAGCAACTCGCGGTTGGCTGCCCAGGCCCGGCGCGGGAAGTCGATGGTCGGGCGCGAGCCATCAGCGACCTGCGCTGCGACGGCGACGGACAGTAGGCGGGCGTTGTGCAGGGCCCCGGCGACCGGCTGCAGGTCGACGGCGTCCGCTCGGATGAGGCCGCCGGGTCGGTAGCCCCGGAGGTAGGCGGCCACCCGCTCGTCCCTCGGCGGCAGGTCACGCGCGTAGGCGATCAGCGCGCCGGAATCCGCCCATGCCCGCACGGAGCGGTAGAGCAACTGGCTGGCCAGGGTAGGTAGGTGCTGCGCGCCGGCCGCAACCGCCGAACGCAGCCGCTCTCCGTCTGGCCCGGCGTGCAGGTCGACGTTCCTGAGGGCGCTGTGGAGGCGACCTGCGGCGGCCACTCCTGAGGGGACGTGGTCCTGCTGACGGCGGGTTCCGTCGTCGTACGGACGGAGTGCGGTCCGGACGGCACGCCAGGCAGTCGCAGCGGTCGCCTCATCGCCCAGTGACTGCCTCTGATCGCTGAGTCGTTGCGCCGCGTCGCTGAGGGTCTCCGCGGAGATCGTGTACGCGAGGACCTCGGCGACGGACGGCGGCTGCGTCGCGCGTGCGGTGCTGTGCAGCAGGACGGCGACAGCGTCCGGCACCACGAGGGCCGGATCGGACGACGAGCTCACGGGCAGCCCGGCCACCGGGCGGTCGAGCAGCGCGGCGTCGGTGCTGGTGGGTGGCTGCAGGGCCGCGGTCTGCTGGACCAGCACCGAGTGGCGCTGCACCGCCTCGAGCCACTGCGCCGCCGGGCCGGCCGGCAGGCTCGGTTCGACGACCGCGGTGAGCGGGGTGAGGGTCTCGGCCACGGCGACGGACGTGGCCCAACGCCCCCCGACCGTGCTGAGCGGGGCGAGGACCCCGACGGTGTCCGCGGCCGCGGCAGCCACGCGAGCCAGCCCCGACTCGGTGGCCGGCGCACGGACGGCGAGCTGGGTGCACGCGGCGGACAGCCCGGCCACCTGCTGTTCGCGGCGGTCGCCGGCAACCGAGGAGATCCCATCACGGCCCAGCTCGGCCAGGGCCCGGCCCAGCTGTCCGATGGCGGTACCGGCGTCGGCACGGACGGCCGCGGTGGAGTGCGTGCGGCTCGCTGCCTCAGCGAGGTCGTCGAGCAGTCGCCCCAGCGACACGGCCATCAGTGCGCCTCACGCAGTGCTCGGCGCCCGTGCCGGGCCGCGGCCAGTACGTCCGGGCGCGCGAAGTCGTCCACGTCCAGCTGCCCGAGAATGCGGAGCGCCTGGGTGACGAGGCGGTCGGGCTCACTGCCGCGGATGGTCGGCGCCACGGGTCGGGTGGGTGCGCGGAGGGCCGTTGCAGCGGCGAGGCAGTGCAGCTGCATGGTCGTCGGTGCCTGCTCGTGGCGGGCGACGGCGGCGAACAGTGCTGCAGCCTCGGCACGCGCGTCGGTGGCCTCGTGGCCGTGGCTGGCGGGGTTGTCAGCTGACATGACGGGTCTCCTTGGGATGACGTGATGCGATGCCTGGTCGAACTACGCCGACGCTCCTAGGGCCCGGAGTGGCGCTCCGGGTCGCCGACCTCTTCTGTGGACGACCGCGGTGTGACGGGGACGGGCGGTTGACAGCCCGCTCATCCGCCGGCACGGCGGCGAGTGCCTTCCGGCCCGTAGCGGTCGGGGCGGATGACGGCTCGGGCGTCCCGGAGCTGACGTAGACCCAGCGCTCGCTCGGCCTCGTGGCGGCTGGCCATCCCGCTCCGGGCATCACCCGGTCGCCGGTAGCGGCTGATGAGGGCACCTGTCGCGACGACGACCGTGAGCAGGGCCGACTCGGCCAGGGCCATGCAGACGTAGGTGACCCCCGGTGCGGCCGTTCGGCGGGCGAGTTCTGGGGACAGGCCGCTGCCGGGGGCACCGTGCAGGAGTCCGCCCAGCACCTGCAGGCTCTCCTGGACGCTGGCCGGCCACAGCCATCCCCCGCCCCAAACCGCCGACGCGAGTCCGCGTCCGGCGAGTGCCGCCGCTGCGATGGCGATGACGAGCCCGCCGATCACCACGACGCCGAGCTCCCAGCCCCGGCCGAGCGGCTGCGGTTCCCGGCGGCGCAGCGCAGGTCCGGTCACGAGTCATGCCTCTCTTCCGCGCGGGTCGATGGCGGTCGCCGGCCTTCACGCGATGTGCCGGACGGCGACGACCTGGCCGCTCCACCGGATGGCCTCGGTGAGCTCGACGGGCACGCCGGTCATCGGGGCCTGAACGAGGTACAGGTGGCGGCCGTCGGGCTCGTCGACGTAGCCGGCGACCATGCCGACGTGACCGGGTGCTGCCGCTGTGCCGTCCGCCCCGGGGATCATCACCAGGTCTCCGGCCACTGCCTGCGACAGGTCGAGCGGACCCGGTACGCCGACACGGGTCTGCGCCGCAGCCTGGTGCGGCAAGGCCACACCGGCCGCCGCCCAGGCGGCCATGGTGAGACCGGAGCAGTCGTAGGCATCTGGCCCGGCGGCCGCCCAGACGTACGGCTTGCCCAGCTGGGCGAGGGCGTGCTGGACGGCGGCCGCGCCCTGGGCCGACCCGCTGATGACCAGGCCAGCGGGGATGGTGGTGGTCCCGGCGACGTTGTTGCCGCGGGGTCCGACGATGGCGCCAGCGGGAACCTCGCCCCCGGCGCCGGGACAGATGGCCGGCCCGGCATCCAGGGCGGAGATCGAGTCGGCGGCGGCGAGCACCGCCGGAGCTGCCGCTGCCGGCCAGAACTGGCCGACGAGCTGTTGGGCCAGCCTGACGTTGCGTTGTACGCGCTCTGGGTAGCGCGAGCGCTGGACGGCGTGCGAGGCGTCGCCGAGCGGGAGCTCCGACCAACCGGGTACCGCGACCAGCCGGTCGAGGAAGGCGTTGGTGGACCGAATCGGGTCGATGGCCACCGGTTCGGTGTAGATGGAGATGCGCTGCTGAAACAGTCCTTCGGAGTCATGGTCGGTCTGGACGGCGGAGTTGCGCAGCTTCGACTCGGTGTAGGCGGTGGCCACGGCGATGACCGCCGCTCGTACCGGCAGCTGACGGCCGGCCACGACGGACACGATGGTCCGGGCATGGCCCATCTGGTCGGCGTCAAGGCGGACGGAGCCGACGGTCTGCGCGGTGCCTCCTCCCCCGCAGCCATCCATGGCGGGTGGCTGGTCAGCCGTCCCGGCTGCGAGCAGGAGGAGGACCGTGGACAGGACCACCATGGGCACCGCGATCGCGGCGATCAGGACCTTCACCACTGCCCCCGCTGGTTGCCGCCGGGGGCGGCGCTGGTCGGCGTGGTGATCGCTTCGTTGGTGTCGGTCAGCGAGAGGTCGATCGACGTGCGGACGGTCTGCACCTTCGCGACGTGGTTGCCGACCAACCAGAGGGCCCGGCCCCTGGCTGCGGCGGCCCAGTCGGTGACGATCCGCTCGGCCATCGGGCTCAGGCCGAGCAGTTGGGAGAGCTCGTCTCCGACCTGGTCGTCCTGGCCGAGCAGCACCTTGGTGGCGCAGAGGTGCAGCAGGTCCTTGGCGATCGCGACTGCCTGGCTGCCGGCGTCCCCGATGGTGAGCATGTCTGAGGGCTTGTGTGCGACGACGACCTGGATGCACCCGTCGTTGCGGGACAGGCGCAGGTCGGCGTCCAGTGACTTGACCGCCTCCGCGCCGAGCCGCATCTGCTTCCAGCACTCGTCGCGGATGATGATGCGCAGGTCGCCGGGCTCGGCCAGCTGGGTCATCGCCCGGCCCCAGGAGTTGAGGCACGTCAGCGCCACTCCCACGGCCTCGTCGCCGAGCGGGTCCAGACGTGACAGGGACAACGACTGGATCGGCGCCTGCCAGTCGACCGCGATGGTGGTCGGCGCATCGAACAGCCCAGCCAGGTGCCCGGTGACCAGTGCCCCCAGGGCGTCCCGCAGCGGGCGAGTCTCGTCGAGGAACTGCTGTGTGCTGGCGTATCGGCAGGCGTCGACGAGTTCGTCGCTCGGTACCCGCAGCGCCTGCCACAGCAGCGGGATGGTGATCTCACGCATCCGGTCGGCGCCGTCGGCGTAGCCGGTCAGGTCACGGATCACCTGCCCGACCGCCGTCTCGGCGGTCGGACCGAACGGCACGTGCTGCGACCCGACCAGACCGCGGATGAGCAGCAGCCACCGCGCGAACACCATCGCCGCCCGCCGACGCGCCTCTGCGCCGGGCAACCGCGTCCAGTCGTTGCCGAGTGGGCCGAAGTCCAACGGGTTGATGCGAGCGGGGAGGCCGTGACCCACCGCGTGCGGCTCGACCTGCAGCGCCTGGCACAGCGGCTCGTACTCGTCCTTGACGTCGCCGAGGACCAACGTCCGGTAGCCGTAGGCCATCTGCCGCAGCGCGAACATCTTGACCGTGCCGGACTTCCCGCGACCGGGTGCGCCAAAGAAGATCATGTTCGGGTTGGTGACACCGGCGACGCCGTTCAGCGTCCAGCCGATCGGATCAGCCGAAAAGGCGCCGCCGGAGAGGTGGTCGATGCCCAGGAGCGCGCCGGCGGGCGGCAATCCGCCGCCGGCGATCAGCGGCCACACGCCACCGACCTGCTCGGACGTCATCCGGTAGACTGCGAGCGGTGCGGGAACGGCCGCCCAGCCCGCTGCCCGCCCGGTCCGGCCCCGCCGGCCGACCGACGAGCTGAAGGGCAGGACTTGCATCGAGCGGAGCGCTGTCACGGGCGCCGCAGGCAGCTGGTGCCCGAAGTCGTGCACCAGCTGGGCCACTCCCCTGCCCGCGGCGCTGCGCCGTCCGCTCACCGTGCACCCCGACGACGAGGCAACCCGATGCCGAGCGGGATGCAGGCGGCAGCGAACGCTGAGTCCTGTGCCAGGTCCAGTCGGAGCGGCGTGAACCCGCTCCCGGTGATGCTCGCCTCCAGACGACGCCCGTAGTCGGTGATCGACCATGTGCCCGGGACCGTGACCGAGACGGCGAGGGCGACGCGGACGAGGGCGCTCCCCTCGGACAGCCGGGCGTCCTGTCCTTCGACCCGCGCCGAGTCGCGACGGTGCGCCGCCCGCACCCGGAACCCGCCCCGGAGCCGCATCTCCGTCGCCAGCTCGGAGCTCATCGACTCGTTGCCGATCAAGCGGTCGGCCTTGGTCGCGCTGATCGGTTCGAAGAACACCGTGGCGCACCGCCGCTCCCCCGCGTTCGTCGGCGCGAGCGCTGGCGCCAGTGCGCCCATGACAGCCCCCTTGTCCGGCAGCAGGACGGTGCACGTGGCCGAGTGCCACGCGTCGTGCACGTAGTGACGGCGCTCGGGTGGCGGTGCGGCGCTGGGGCCGGCAGCCGCCATCGGTAGTGCGGCCGCGACCCGCGGATCGACGCTCCCGGCCAGTTCCGCGGCCGTGAGCCCGGCCCGGTCGCCCGGGGCGAAGCCGGTGCGGATCGCGGCCGCCAGGCCTGCGGCGTCGAGCCAGGTGACGCTCGTGCACCCGACAGGTCCGGTCAGGCGCGCTTCGATCTCGCCCATCACCCCGTGCAGGACGCGAGCCCGGCCGTCGACACCGCCACCGGCTTCCTTGGCCTGACGGCTGATCCGACGCTCCCGGACGACGACCGTCACGAACGCCTCGTGGCGGACGCCTGCCTGGCTCATCGTCTGGGCGAGCTCGGCAGTGACGGCCATGGCCAGCGGCGGGGCGTCGGGCCGCAGGTGCGCCCGCTGCCAGGCAATGAGTTCCGCGCCGTCATCGGGCAGCGTGCGGACCTGCAGAGCGAGGACCGACACGAGATCCGTGGTCGCCGCGGCCTCGAGCAGCTCCGCCAGCCCAGCGCCCATCCTCGCCCGGGCGGGCGCCTCGGACAGCCCGATGCCGGGATGGGCGATCTGCGCGACCACGGCCCAGGTCTGCTCCCTGGTGTCGGAGACGACGACCGGACGGACCATGAGCGGTCCGAACGGCGGCCCGTCGTGGGTGCGTATCCCGGACAGCACTCCCGGCAGGTCGGCCTCCTCGAGTTCCGCCGCCGTGCCCGCTGCCGCGTGCGCCTGCCAGTCGGTCCACCCCAAGGCGGACCCGAACGCGTGGTGCGCCCAGTCGAGGCACCAGCGGAGGGCAGAGCGGCCGCGGACGGGCACGGCCACCAGGACGACGAGCACCGCCCAGACCGGGGTCCACCCCAGCGCGGTCATCCAGCGGTGGGATCCCGCGGCCAGCAGCAGTGGCAGCCCGGTCAGGCCGATCGCGACCCACGTCGTGCCACTGAGGCCGCCGAACCAAGCGGGCCTGTCCGTCGACCATGATCCGTAGCGGATCGGTCCCGCCTGCTGGGTCACAGTGCCACCGCCGCAGCGGCGGCCTCGGGGCCGGCGGACGCCGCGCCGTCCCGCGCCCAGGCCGTCAGCCCCCCGCCCGGGGGCAGCGGCGGGACCGGCAGGGCCGGTGTCCCGGTTCCCCCGTCTAACGCCGGCCCGCCACCGCGCGGTGGCATGGTGCCGGCGATGCCTGCGCGGACGGCGTTCCCACCGCCGCTCGGTCGACGTCCGCCCTGGCTGGCCGGCGGCGTCCGGTAGCCGGGATGCCCGACCCCGGTGGATGCCAGCACGTCCGAGGCGACGTCGACCGCCCGATGGGCCGTGGCAGCCGTGGCGCCGACCCCGGCAGCGGCCACTGAGCCGACCGTCCCGAGGACGGAGGCGAGCCGGCCCGCGGACTGGCTCTCGGCGGTGGCCTCCCCGTGCGAGCGGCCGTCCCCGCTGCTCTGCGACGCGGCCCCGCTGCCGACTGGGTGCCGACCGCCGGCCAGGACGCCGGACAAGCCACCCGCCTGTCCCCAGGAGTGGCGCAACGCAGCTCCCGAGGAGCTACCCGGGTCCACGAAGGCGAGGAGCCGGAAGACCACCAGCGGGCACACCGCACCGATGGCGACCAGGACCGCGCCGATGACGGCCGTGCCCGCCGCCTGGGCGGTGGAGTCGCCGTTGCCGGCGACCACCCCGGCCGACAGCTGCACCCCGATGCCGAGCACGAGTGCCGCCATGGGGGCGATGAGCAGGCAGGAGAAGAACCACCGCAGGCTCTTCCAGAACCACGACTTGGTGCTGTCGCTGACCAGCCCGGCGGCGGCGATCGGCGCGGTGGCGATGAGGACGATCAGCGCCGCCTCGCGGACCAGCATGACGATGACGTAGAGGAAGGCGGCGGGCACGACGAGGAGCAGCGACGAGAAGCCGAGGACGGTGGCTGCCGTGGTGTCGACGACCTCACGGGGCCAGGTGCTGCTCAAGTCGACGTCCGACAGGCTGTCCACGTTCAGCATCGCGTTCAGGACGCCGCGGGAGAGCCCCGCCGCGGCAGCCACCAGGCCGCCGGCCACACCGAGGTAGCCCACCCAGACCAGCCCGAACTGGGCGACCCCGATGACCACGCGGCCCAGTGACCGCCCATCGCGACGGATCAGCGCCGCGGTCAGCTGGACGAACATCATCGTCCCGGCGACCGACGCACCGAACCACAGCGTCGTCGGCAGTACCGCCCCCATCGGGCCTTCTGCGGAGACGTCCGGTGTGGTGAAGGCGTCGATCACCTTGAAGGACAGCGTCAGCAGCCAGAGCCCTGCCGACCAGATGCTGATCATCGCCGACTTCCAGACGTCGGCGGCCGCCGCCGACGCGGCGTCGCCGAGCCAGTTCATCGGGTTGAGGTCGACGGCCACGACGTCCTCACCCATGACGGAGGTCCCGGTAGCCGACCTCGATGGCCAAGTCGGTGCCCGGCCACACGGACGGCGGCACGGCAGGTTCAGCGCCGGCCCCGATGAGCCAACGGTCGGTCCGCCAGACCATGCGCTGGCAGTCGGCGATCCCTCCCCGAGCGGTCTGGTTGAGCGTCAGGTCGAGCTCGAAGTCGACGCAGGGGACGACGAAGTCGGGTCCGACCACTCCCTTGATCTGTCCCATGAGGGGGGTGAAGACGATCGCCAGCTCCGGTGAGCCCCCGCCGGACAGCCCGGCGGCACTCAGCACCGTGCGCATCGCCTGGACCCCGGACCAGCTGGTGGTCGACGGTCCACCGGGCACTGCCCAGGCGCTGATCACGGCACGGGCGCCGTTCATCGATCCGGACTGCATGGCGGTCTGGTCGATGGCGGCCAACTGAGCCATGGCCCCTTCCGGCGTGTGCGGGAACCCGGTGGGCACCCCAGCGGGACCGACCTCGGTGGCCGGCGGCAGGACGATGGGCGGACCGGGGTCGCGCTCCGAGACGTGCCCCGGCCGGGACGCCGACAGGGGCACCGCCGGCATCGGTCGGGCGGCCAGCAATTCCTCTGCCTCGCGGGCGGAGGTCGTGCCCACCGGGTCAGGCGCGGCCGTGGTCACCGCCGGATCGGTTGTCGGCCTGCTGGCCGCGCGGCCTTCGGAGGGGTGCAACGCATGGGTGACGGCAATGACCAGACCAGCGATCAGCAGGAGGACCGTGCCGGCCGCCGCGACGAGGAGCGCCACCAACCTGGGCAACGACCACCGTGCGTCAGCGGGGATGCGGTTTGCTCGACGGCGGCGCATCAGCAGCCGGTCCCGACGATCGACAGCACGATGACGTACCCGACGACGTAGAGGATCGCGCCGACCAGGCAGATCAGGATCCCGTCCATGCCCAGGCGGGCGCCGCGGGGATGGTGGGTGACCCGGCCCCAGATGAGCATCCCGACGCTGGCGAAGAAGCAGATGCCCAGGATGGCGAGCACGCCCCACTTGACCCAGGACTGGATCTGGTCGGCGTAGACCTGGACCCCTGGTGGAGCAGCGGGGCAGACAGCGGCCGCCGCCAGGGTGTCCGCGAAGCGTGCGGTCATCGGTGAGCTCCTCGTGAGGGCATGGCGGCGGTGGGCTGTGTCGTGCCGGTGGCGGTCAACTCGACGAGCACGCCACCGGCCGCGCGGACCGCCTTGGGCAGCGGGTCGGCGGTGAGGCCGGTGAGGCCGAGGTGCCGGTCCAGAGGGACGGCGACGACGCGGCCGGCGTCCCGCAGGGCACGGAGCCGAGGTCCGAGTCCGGCGGTCACCTCACCCGGCCAGCGGGAAGAACCGATTGCGGCGACCGCCAGGGGTTGCTCGGCCAGCAGTCCGAGCAGGTGCTCGGTCAGCCGGATTCCTGGCACGGTCGGCCGACAGACGACGACGGTGCAGCGGAGGTCGTCGGGGAGCTCGTTCCAGCGCCCGTCGAGGAGCCCGAGGTCGACGACGGTGGCCCCGTGACAAGAACGAGGGGGCGCCGGCCATCGCTCGATGTCCGCGTCGGTCGCCCGGCGGTCGATGACGACGTCACCCCGCTGCCCGCGCCGCCATGAGTCATCGGCGTTGCAGCCCAGCTCTGCCGAGGCGGCGGCGACCATGCCGGAGCAGTAGGGCGGCGCTGCCTCGATCAGGTGCACACCGCGACCCGTGTCGGCTGCCGCATCCGCGATCGCCAGGGCCACGGTGGAGGCGCCCGCCCCGGCGTGCGCGGCTGCGACAGTGACCCAGCCGGTCAGCGTCCGGCTCTTGTCACCCCGGGCGCGCTCCGATTCTCGGGTGCCGTCACCCCGAGCTGTGGCCACTGCAGACGCGGTGTCTCCCCCACTGCGCGACCGTGCCCGGCGCGCTCTCTCCGGGCGCCGCTTCGGCGACGGGGCGGCGCGATGCCGTGGAGTGGTGGACGGGACGGTCGAGGTCGACCGCGGGTTCGGCTCCGGTGGGGTCGGCGGTTGTGGCTGCGCTCGGAGGTCGCGGAGCGCCTGCTGCACCTCGGCGACAGAGAGCAGGCGGGGACTGGTCCCGGGACCTGCGTGCCTGAGGTCGGCTTTTGGTGCGTCCGTCTGCCCGGACGTCGGAGCGCTCACGCCACGGCTGCCAGGTACTCGGCGGCGATCCCGCGCAGGGCGGCCAGCGTGCGGGTGCGCCGGCGGTAGAGCGTGCGCGTCGAGATGCCGTGCTTGGTGGCGACGATCGAGTCGCCGCCGCGCCGACCGCCGTCGCGCATGTGCTCGGTCTCCACGAGCAGTGCGACGTCAGCGGGGCTCACCCCGGATCGCACCGCCCACTGCAGCAGGTCGATGAGGTCGAGGTCCTCCGCTGCTTCGCCTGCGCTGGCCGCGGCGAGGCGGGTGACGTCTCCGTCGGCGGTGAGGAACTCGCCTCGTTCCGGGTGGTAGCGGCTCCTCGGGCGCAGCTCAGCGAGCACCGCGCGTCGCGTCTCGGCGCGCAGGTTCGCGGCCACTGCTCGTGTCCGACGACGCCAGGGGTAGCGCCGGATCTGGCAGGCGAGCTCACCGACGACGACGGCGACGATGTCCGGGCTCAGGTCACGGAGCTGGCCGGCCATCGACCAGACCAGGCTGCTGAGCAGGTGCAGCAGGAGCGCGAGTGCGTCGTCGTCGTAGCCGCCGTCGACAGCGGCCAGCCGCACGAGCGCAGCGAGTACTGCGTCACTGCGCTCGTGCCCTGCCCGCTCGGAGCAAGCGACCAGGACGTCGTCCGCAGTGGCCACCCCTGCGAGGGATGGCTCGGTCTCCGCCCAGCGGGTCAGGACGTCGCCGTCCAGGCGTGCGACGAGCGCCGGCCAGCTTCCGGCGATGGTGGGGTCGTTGAACATCTTCAGGTCCTCCGGCGTCAGTGCGATGCCGTCGACACTCCGGAGAGACGTTCACGGTGTTGTCACTCCCTCAGTCCAGAGACGTTCCGGTGGGCGTCACCCAAGGCACCGGTCTGTCGGGGTGACAGTCAGCCCCGGGGATGGTGCGGCTGGTCGATCGAGGCGCATTTGTCTCTCGATCGGGGCAGCCCTGTCTCTCGTGTTCGCAGCAGGGCTCCCCACGTCGACCGGCGGCGCTCGTGCGAACAGTCGTGAGCCAAGAGCGCAACCATCTGACGTCGCACTGCCCGCCCGGGAGACGGAATGCGTGCCGCACACGTCTGCGCGTCATGCAGTCACCGCAGGTCTGGCCGCCGCATCGTGCAGGGGCCACGGAGCGAGGCGACCAGCGTCACGCCGTCCGACAGATCGAGACCGCAGGCGGGCAACCTCATGAGCCCGGACACGTCTGTGGGGCTGGTTGTCGGCGGAGGGATCGGTATGAGGACAGCGGTGCCCACAGGCGCCGGGAGGCCAGCGTCCATCGACGGTGTGTTCGCGGCAGAGTGGCTCGGCAGGCTGCGCTCGCCGCGCTCCTCGTGGACGACCGGGCCACCGCGGAAGACGTCGTTCAGGACGCCTTCACCGGTCTGTACCGGCACTGGGACAGCCTCGCAGGGCCCGAGCGAGCGGGCGCCTACCTCCGACGGCCGTGGTCAACGGCTGTCGCTCGGCGTTGCGTCGACGACGTACCGCCAGGTCTTGGCGCGCACCACACGCCGTGCCGACGGCCTCGGCCGAGGAAGAGGCGCTGCTCGGAGAGCAACGCCGGGAGGTACTGGCCGCCGGGCAGGCGCTGCCTCCCAGGCAACGGGAGGTGGTCGTCCTGCGCTACTGGTCGCACCTCGGCGAAGCCGAGACCGCCGAGGTGCTCGGCATCTCGCGGGGCACGGTGAAGTCCACCACCAGCCGAGCGCTGAGAGCGGTGGAGAAGGCACTGGAGCAGAGGAGGGACGACCGGTGAACCACATCGAAGAACGACTGGCCGACGCGCTGGCGGCTCGCGCCGAGCTCGTGACCGATGAGCCGCCCGTGCGGGCGACCTGTGAGTCAGCCACGTCACTGCGTCGGCGTCCGGGGCGCCGAGTGCTCATGGGAGCCGTCGTTGCCCCAGAGGACCGGCGTAGACGGCTGGATCGATGAACTCGGCGCCGAAGGTGATCCCGACGCCGTGCCGATCGACTATTCGGGGAGCCTGCCACCCAACACCTACGCCGCTCTCGCTGCCATGCCGACCGACCCCGCAGAGCTGTTGGAGCAGGTCCGCTCCGATGTCGTTGCACACGGGGGCGATGGATCCGATCGGGAGGTCTTCCAACGCATCGGCGGTGATCTTGTCGGCGAGTCGATCGCCCCACCGACCGTGGTGGCCGCGCGCTACCGGGCGGCGGCACTCATCCCTGGGGTCGTCGTCGTGCCGGACGCCGTTGACGCTGCTGGACGGCACGGCGTCGCCGTTGGCTACGAGGACACGGCGATTGGCCGGCGGTACGAGTACATCTTCGATGACACGACCTTCAGCTACCTGGGGGCCCGCAGTTACCTGACGAGGAACACCACGCTGGGACCCGTGGGCACGCTGACCAGTATTTCTGCGGTGCTGGAGCGCGGAGCGTCTGACGCGGTCCGCCAGGTGCCGGACGCGGATCACCTGCTGCGATGACCGTTGGAGGAACCAGGGCCAACTCTGGCGGCGCCCCTTCGCCACCACCTTTGCAGGCGATGTCGATGCGCCGGCCCATGGCTGCCGACGTCGACGGCGCTCGCTCGCGCCATGTCAATCAGCGCTACCGCAGGCGCCAGACGTACGCAGCGATGTCAGGGGCTGCCATCGGCCTGACTGGTACGCCTCGCCGCCATGTCAGGCTCGCGCAGCTGCCATGTCGGGGTCGCGGAGCTGCGATTCGCGATGACGACCTCGTGTGCGGCCGACGCTGACGGGCCGCCGGTATGGCTGGGACCGCGACGATGAAGACGAGCCTGGTTGCCACCCGGTCAACACGTGGGTGGCTGTCCGGGCGCCTGTACCTCAGTCATGCCGACAGCGCGACGAACTCCCCGCCCGCCGCCACCGCCACGTCTGGCCCGAAGAGTTCGCCTGGCGAGTGCGCCCCCGGGCGCCCCTCTCCGCGCGCCAGCCGCAGCGCCACCTCGGCAGTCGCTGCAGCGGTGAAGTCCAGCGCGTCCTCCGCCCGCAGCCAGCCGACCCGCTCCGCCCCGTCCCGCCACGACACCCGGGCTCGCGCCCACGAGTGCACCCGCGGGCGGACCGCCGCCCGGACCGGTACACGGGCGAGCCCGCGGACCGTCAGCCGGGTCAGCCCGGGCACCCGGAGCACCAGCCCCAGCGCCGGGATCAGCCGGGTGACCGGGCCGGTCGGCGCCATCGCCGAGGCCGCCACCACCGACGTCGCGCCGCTCCCCCGCCACGCCGTCAGCAACTCGCCGCTGGGCAGGCTGCCGGTGGTCACCTCGTCGCCGTCCGGCGTGCTGAACCGGTCGGCCGCCGACCCCACCCGGTCCCGCGTCAGCCGCCCGCGCGCGACCCGGAACCCGCCGGCGGGCAACCCGCCGAGGATGCTCCCGGCCAGCGCCGTCCCCACCGTGCCCGCCTCCATCGCGACCGAGGGCACCGCGTCGACCCGCACCAGCGCCGGCACCGGCTGCCCGGCGCAGACGTGCAGCAGCGCGCTCTCGGTGGCCAGCGCGCCGAAGCCGGCCGCCGTGACGAACACCCGGCCGGTCGCCGCCGCCTCGGCGTCCAGGTCGAGCACCGCCTGCACCGCGGCCAGCTCGTTGGCCACGTCGACGTAGTGCGTGCCCGGTGGGCAGGCGCGGGCCACCCGCACCGCGGTCTCGTCGAACGGGCCGACCGTGTTGACCACCACCGCCGGGGCCTCCTGAGCCAGCCGGGCCAGCACCTCGTCCAGCGAGCCGGCGACCACCCGGGCGTGCCCGAGAGCGGTCAGTCGCGTGTGGTCGCGGCCCACCGGCACCACCGGCGCCCCGGCGGCCGCCAGGCGGGCGACCACCGCCCGGCCGGTGCGGCCGGTCGCGCCCAGGACCCAGATGTCGCTCACCATGACAGCTCCCCTCCGGCCGCCGTCCCAGTGACGACATGCCGTGTCATCACCCTAGCGAATGATGACACGGCATGTCATCGCCGTAGGCTGAGCCGCATGGCGCGATGGGAACCGGGCGCGCGGGAGCGGCTGGAGCAGGCGGCGCTGGAGCTGTTCGGCGAGCAGGGGTTCGCCGACACGACGGTCCCGCAGATCGCCGCGCGCGCCGGGCTCACCACCCGCACCTTCTTCCGGCACTTCGCCGACAAGCGCGAGGTCCTCTTCGCCGGCGAGGACGACGTCCCGCAGCTGGTCGCGGGCTACCTGGCGCAGGCCCCCGCGGACGAGACACCGATGCAGCTCATCGCCCGCGGCCTACCGGTGATGGCGACGAGGCTCTTCGACGGCCGGCGTGACCAGTTGCAGAACCGGCACAGGGTCGTTGCGCAGGACGACGGCCTCCGCGAGCGCGACCTGCACAAGCGCGCGGCGCTGTCCGACCAGATCCGCGCCGCGTTCCAGGCCCGCGGCGTCGACCCGCTGACCTCGACCCTCACCGCCGAGCTCGCTGTCACCGTCATGCACACCTCACTGACCCGCTGGCTCGCCCGGAACGACGACCGTGCCCTCGCCGACATCGTCACCGACACCCTGACCGCGCTGCGCACGCTGGCCTCGGACGTCTAGTACTCGGCCAGGCCTCGTTGACTGACGTGGCCCGTCGTAGCCCTGTTGAAGGTGTCCCCAAGTCGACGCAGCTGCGCCCGGAGCAACGAGTCCACTGCTTGATGCACCACTGACCCACAGCCACCAGCATGTTGACGGATTGCTCTCAGGGCATACGCCGCGTCCGGACGCAGCTGCACCGCCGTCGACTGCCTACCCCCAGGCCGACGACGGCGGTACAGGTCCTGCGGTCGATCAGGCGGCAGTGAACCCGGCCCGGTCGACCTTGCGGTGGAAGCGCTCGCCGAGCTTGCCGCCCAGGACGGCGCCGATCAGGGTGACGACCAGGACCGCGGCCAGGGCGATGATCCCGGCGGTCGTGGCGGTGCCCTCGTCGACCGGGATGCGCGGCAGGTTCAGCTGGGAAAGCACGTTGTACTTCGAACCGGCCACGGCGCCGACGACCGCGAGGACGACGACGACCAGCAGGCCGATCAGCCACACGGCCAGACCCTGCCGGGCACCGTCGAAGCGGGACATCCGCCCGGCGACGTAGCCACCGGCCAGGTAGGCGAGGAACAGCACGACCAGCAGGGCGATCCCGCCACCCAGGCCGATGCCGCCGGCGTTGGCGGTGGCCTCATCGGCCGAGGGGACACCCTGGGTCAGCCCGATGGCGACGCCCGCGGCGGAGACCAGCGCGATCAGCAGCACGGCCAGGCCGTTCGCCGACAGCCAGCCGAAGAAGGCCGCGCCCCACTTGATGCCACCGAAGCGCTCGTGCTGCGCGGCGACGGCGTCCCGGGCGGCGCCCTTGCTGGCGCGGGCACCCTTGCCGGTCATGGCGTGCGACGTTGCCCTCTGAGCGCCGGTCGTACTCGCAGAATCCGGTGGCCTGGTGGCCATGGTGCCTCCAAAGAGGGGAACTGGGGCAGCGCCGGTGGCGAGCTAACCGGACGGTCTGCCGATCGCGGGGCGTGCTTGCCCAGCCGGTCGCCGGTGATCGCGATCAGCTGGATGGACGGGACGGAGGGGCCGGTCGCCCGGCCCCTCCGTCTGATTCAGCGCTTGCGGTTGATGTCCGTGACGCCGTCCGTGTCGGCCTCGATCTGCTCCTTGCGGACCGTGTCGGTGACCGTCTCCTGCTCGGTGACGGTGTCGACGTCCAGCCGGACGCGCTCGACCGGGACGGCCTCCTTGGCCACCACGGGGCGCTCGGCGTGCAGGATCACCTCGTGCTCCTCCTCGGAGATGGCCGGGCCGTCGAGGGCGTTGCCGACGTTGGCGTCGGTGATCGGCTCGCGCTCGATCCGGACCTCCTCGTGGGAGACCGGGACCGTGGTCGTCACGTTCTCGGTGACGACGTACTTGCGCAGGCGGGCGCGGCCGGCCTCGACGGTCTGCGTGCCGACGCGGAGCTGCTCCTCGGAGCGGGTCATCGCGTTGTCGGTGGTCGGGCCGGAGGTGTCGTGGCCGACGGTGCCGTGGCGGTTGGTGTCGGTGTCGGTCCGCGTGGTGTCCGTGTCGGTGTACCCGGCGGTGCGCGTGGTGTCGGTGTCGGTGTAGCCGGCGGTGCCGGTGCCCACGCCGTAGTAGCGGTAGAGCTCCTCCTCCTCGGCGGGGGAGAGGTGGCCGGAGTCGGCGTCGATGCGGGGGGCGTCCTTGACCTTGGCCTTGTCGTAGGGGACGCGTAGCGTGCCGTCGGCGACGGTGGCGTCGGCCAGCGGGACGAAGGTCTCCTTGTTGCCGAACAGGCCGGTGCTGACGGTGGCCCACTCGGGGCTGCCGGTCTGGTCGTCCAGGTAGACCTGGCCGACCTTGCCGAGCTTGTCGCCGTCGCTGTCCACGGCGTTGCTGCCGATGATGGCGCTGATGTCCTGCTGGGTGATCATGGGCGTCTCCTCCTGCGTGTTGATGATCTGCGTTAGGTGGCTGAAGGTCTCGCCGTGCTGCGCGTTGACCGCCGGATTGCTTGTGCCCGCTTGTTTACGACGTAAACGGAGGTTGTTCGAGAGCTGACAGCCTGTGCGATTCCGCTTCGCCACCGGGCGATAGTCCCTCGGGCGAGGTCATCGACAGCCCCGGCCGAGGTCGGCGACTCAACAGCCGCCCAGCTGGTCCAGTCACTGTCTGCAGAGCGTTTTCGAAGTCCACGGCCGACTTGTCCAGCCACTGCAGCCGCTGGGTTCGCAGCAGGCGGGGCTACCCGAGTGCAGCCCGCCGTCAGCGCCAGCCCCCGCGCGCGCCGACGACCCACTCGTCAACACCCACTGTCCCAACGAAACCGAGCCTCGTGGACGTCCTCAACGACGCCCCGGCAGCCTCGTGCTGCAGGACATGGCGGGCGTCAACGGCATCGCCGGCATCCTGGCCATCGGCCCCACCGACTCAAGGACCCATGACGCTTCTCCGGTCAACGTCAGCCATGCCGACCCGCTACATCGACCGGTCGCAACGCACTCGCGGCGGTGAGGCTGTGGCGAGCGTCACGATCGACCAGGTCGCTGGTTCCGCGGCCGACAGAGTGGACCCAAGGAAGACCGTCTACGGCACCGTCTGGTGGGTCCTGCGCACCGTCATCGTGACGATACTGGCCGTACGTGCCCGGCCGCTGCGCTCCATCTGGCTGGCGCCGAAGGCCGTGGCGCTCTACGCCGCCCCACCATCGATGGCCTACGGCAGGGACCGTGTAGGTCTGCAAGACGGCTACGTCGTCTACGTCCTCTTCAAGACCCCGCCATCGACGCCCTCACCTACCAGTTCGTCCTAGCCTGTCCACGTTGCTCACCGTCTCGCCTGAGCGTCCCTGGCGGTCCATGGGGACTGCCCAGGGTTCGGTTGACTCCTTGCCTGTGAGACCTCGGGTCTCGCTGGAAGGATCAGCATCGTGCCCAAGCCGTTCCCCAAGGAGTTCCGGCGGGACGTGATCGCGGTGGCCCGGCAGGGCGACCAGTCGATCGCGCAGGTCGCCAAGAGCTTTGGGATCTCTGAGTCCTGCCTGCAACGCTGGCTGAAGATCGCCGACCGCGACGACGGCCTCACCACCGGGACGTCCTCGATGTCCACCTCGAGCGCCGGCCTCGACCTGGAGGCCGAGAACCGCGAGCTGCGCAAGCGAGCCAAGCAGCTGGAGCAGGAGAACGAGATCCTGCGCCGGGCGACCGCGTACTTCGCCCGCGACGTGCTCCCAAAATGATGTACCCGCTGGTCCAAGACCTCGCCGCCGAGAAGATCCCTGTCGCGGTGACCTGCCGGGTGCTCGGCTTCTCCAAGCAGGCGTTCTACAAGTGGCAGGCCAATCCGGTGAGCCAGCGCGATTGGGACGACGCGCACCTGATCAATGCCGCGATCGACATCCACCACGACGACCCAGAGTTCGGCTACCGGTTCATCGCCGACGAGCTCGCCGGCCAGGGTCTGCGGGCCTCGCGCAACCGGGTCAACCGGCTCTGCTCGTCGCAGCGGCTGTGGTCGGTGCACTCGCGCAAGCGCGGGCTCAATCGCAAGCCTGGACCGCCGGTGCACGACGATCTCGTGCTGCGCGACTTCACCGCCGAAGCGCCCAACGAGCTGTGGCTCACCGACATCACCGAGCACCCCACCGCCGAGGGCAAGCTCTACCTCTGCGCGGTCAAAGACGCCTGCTCCAAGCGGATCGTCGGCTACTCCATCGACGCCCGGATGACATCCGAGCTGGCGGTCAACGCGCTGGCCAACGCCCTACGCGCTGCGCAGTGGCGTCGGCACGATCGTGCATTCCGACCGCGGCAGCCAATTCCGCTCCCACGCCTACGTCAGAGCCCTGCGCGACGCCCAGTTGCGCGGCTCGATGGGCCGGGTCGGTGCCTGCGCGGACAACGCCGCCATGGAGTCGTTCTTCAGCCTGCTGCAGAAGAACGTGCTGAACCGCCAGCGCTGGGCCACCCGCGAGGAGCTACGCCTGGCGATCGTCGTCGTCTGGATCGAGAAGACCTACCACCGCCGCCGGCGCCAAGACACCCTCGGCCGCATGACCCCCATCGAGTTCGAGACACTGACCCAAGCCGCTCACGCGGCCTGATCGCCCCTACCAATCAGAGTCAACTGAAGTGTGGGCAGTCCCATGTGGGTGATGACCTGACATCGGCAGGAACGCATCAGCTATGGAAAGCCTCAGGTATGGCGTCGTTCGGCAGCCAGCCCTTCGAGCATGTGCTGCAGTGTGGCGTGCCCCTTGGAGATAGACGGCTGCTCACTGCCCTCCCGAGAGGTGCGCACCCCGGTCACCACCTGATCTGTGGTCGATGCTCCTCGATTCTGGTGTGGGATCAGTGCCCCATGGAACCGCCGGCACCGCTCCTGCAGTGCAACAGGTGCAACACAGTCAACGACCCCGCGGAGGTGCAAGGCGGTCGCGCCTCCAACAGGTGACTCAAGGGCTCGTCGATGCGGAGTGCGACAGCCGCCTCCGTCGCCCGTGGACGTCGGTCACGGCGTGACCTGTCCGTGAGGAGACTCAACGCCTGGCGAGGCTGATACGACCGTCCCCCTGACATCAGGGACGTGGACGCATGTCGGCGGCGTCAGCCAGGACCTGCCGGCCGGCGTCGGTGACCTCGAAAACCTCACCGCGCCTTCGACGCACACGCACCGCCGACTCAATGAGCAACAGGGACTGCAGGCTGCGGAACTCTGCGGCCAGGTGCACACGCCGTATCACCCATCGCCGGTGTGGCCGCTTGGCGTTCGGCCTTGGACACACCTCGTCCAAGAGGCTTTGCGAGCTCCTCGGCCTTGGCGATCGGGCCAGCGCGGCCAGGAGCAGCCAACCCTCCAGCTGCAGCTCCACGTCAGGAACCTTGACACATGCCGACGTCTGACAGAAGGTCGCCCACCATTGAGTGAGGACCTTCTGGTGAGCAACTCAGCGAGGGGCGCGAACTGTTGGCCGCGTCAGGGTCGATCTGCCGTCCAGTAGCGTCACGCCGTCTCGCCACCCGCCGTCGTTTACGCCGTAAACACCAGGGCATCTTCCGGACTGTCCATCGTCGCGTCGACTGTTCCACTCGACGGTCGAAGAGCCCTGAGGCACCCCTGGAGGAACCCGACATGATCGATCCTGCTGCCGCTGGCCGAATTCTCGGCATCGACGCTGTTGATCCTGACGGCCGGCGTCTGGGGCAGGTGGCGCAGGTGTACCTCGACGACCGGACTGGCCGTCCCGAGTGGGCGGCGGTCCTCGCCGGACCGTTCGGTACTCAGGCCGCCATCGTTCCGCTGACTCAAGCCGAGTTGATGGGCAGCAGCCTCCGCGTCCCCTACGACAAGGCCACCATCGATGACGCTCCGCGAGTCGACATGGACCACGGCCAACTGACGCCCGAGGACGAAACCGGCTTGCACGCCTACTACGGGATCCGTGACGGACTGGCCGCTGAGAGCAGCCGTGGGACCGGGACCGGTCCCAGCACCACGGCCGATTCCATCGGTCCGGACGGCACCGGCCACCCCGCTGGTCACGCGACGATGACCCGGTCAGAGGAACAACTGCAGGTCAGCACTCAGTGGGTTCAGACCGAGCGCGTTCGCGTGCGGAAGGTGATCGTCACCGAAGACGTGACCGTGACCGTGCCGGTCTCGCATGAGGAGATCCGCGTCGAACGCGAACCGGTCACCGGGGAATCTCCTATGGAGACATCAGGTCCGTCCGCCCCGCACAGCGAGCAGCGCGAGTTCGTCTTGTACGCCCAGCGACCCGTGGTGACGACCGAGATCGTTCCGGTGGAGCGCGTGCGGCTGAACACCGTGACGGTCACCGAAGCACAGACGGTCAGCGATTCGCTGCGCAAGGAGCAGATCACGGTCGATACCGACCTGCCCCCCGGCCCGGACCTCAACGTCGGTCTCCACTGACCTCAAGATCGTCCCGCGCCTGCGCAGATGATCGACCAAGGTTTCTTGGCTGAGCGCATCGGCCAACGCGGCGACCCGGGACCCCGCGTTTCCGCCCTCAACCGTGACCGGTCAGCGCACCGCGACCGGGATCTTGTCCTCGGTCACCTCCCCGCCGCCTCGGCCACAAGGGGACAGAGCGAGCCCGCCGTTACGCAGGTGCATGTCGCGCTGGCTCGGTGGTCAGCAACAGAGCAACACTTCCGGGTTCGCCGGATTGGCTCGCGCAGTATTGCGGTAGAGGCTCGTTGAGCGACAGGAACGGGCTGGTCCCCGGCAGACGACCTCGCACTGAAGGACGCGGGCCGGCCGGCTGAAGCGGGCAGTCGACACGGTGTGAAGTCGTGGCCTCAGCTTCTGCGAGATCCGGGAAGCGATTCCGGTAGTATTCGGCGCAACCGCAGGGGGCTGCCGGCCAGACGTCAGGCACCATGACAACGTCATCGGCCGCACGGCGGTCCATCAGTAGCTGGTTCCTGCGCGGAGTCACCCACTGGCGCCATCCGGCTCAAGTCACATCCGAGAACAAGCCGCAACGCGACATCAAGTGGGACGTCTCACCTGTCCGCCGCCGCGATTGAACCAGCGTGGACTGCGGTACGGGTGTCAGCCTTCGACGGGGACCAGGCCAATCCGGTGCGCAAGGACGACGGCCTGCACGCGGTCCCGCAGGGACAGCTTGGTCAGGATGCGCGACACGAAGGTCTTGACCGTCTCCGGGCTCAGCACCAGTTCGGTGGCGATCTCCGCGTTGGACAGCCCGGCGGCCACCAGCCGCAGCACCTCCACCTCTCGCGGGGTCAGCGCGGCGATAGCTGCCGGCAGGACTTCCTCCGCCGGCGCTGGAGCACGCACCCGGTCGCCAAAGTGGCCGACCAGGCCGCGGGTGACCGCCGGGGCCAGCAGCGCTTCCCCGGCCGCGACCGTGCGCACGGCCGCGACCAGTTCGGCCGGGCGGGCGTCTTTGAGCAGGAAACCGCTGGCGCCGGCCCGAAGCGCCTCGTAGACGTATTCGTCGAGGTGGAATGTGGTCACCACCAGGACCTTCACCGGCTCGGCGACGCCGGGCCCGGCGAGCCGGCGGGTCGCCTCGATGCCGTCGAGGACCGGCATGCGGATGTCCATCACCACGACGTCGGGGCGCAGCTCCTGGGCCAGAGTGACCGCCGCGCCGCCGTCGGCGGCCTCGCCGACCACCTCGAGGCAGGGGTCGGCGCCCAGGATGGTGACGTAGCCACCGCGCACCAGGGCCTGGTCATCGCAGACCAGCACCCGCACCGGTCCGTCGTGGGAGGTCACCGGGCCTCGCCCGCGGGGATGTGCGCGCGGACGGTGAAGCCGCCACCGGGTCCTGGGCCGGCCGCCAGCTGACCGCCGAGGACGCCGACGCGCTCCCGCAGCCCGGTCAGCCCCCGCCCGGAGCTGGGCCACAGGTCTTCCTGGAGCGGGACGTCTCGTTCTGCGGCGTCCGGAGTCCCGGTGCTGACCTGCACGTCGACAGCGTCGGGCCGATGGTCGACCCGGACGAGGACGGGAGCGCCGGCGGCGTGCTTGAGCGCGTTGGTGAGGCCTTCCTGCACCACGCGGTAGGTGGCGAGCCGGACCCCGGCGGCCAGCTGTTGCGGCGCGCCGTTCTCGACCAGCTCGACCTGCTGGCCCGCTGCCCGGGCTCGGTCCACGAGCTCGGACACGGTGTGCACGGCAGGTGAGCGGTCCGCGTCGGGAACCGGTGCTCCGGTGTCCGGGGATGAGTTCAGGACGCCGAGCAGGTGCCGGAGGTCGGTCATCGCCGCGCGCCCGGTCTCGCTGATGGTGGCGAGCGACGTCGCGGTCCGGGTCGGCTCGACGTCGAGCAGGTACTGCGCTGCGTCGGCTTGGACGACCATGGCGGTGACGTGGTGGGTGACGACGTCGTGCAGCTCGTGGGCGATCCGGACCCGCTCCGCGATCACGGCCTGCTGCGCTTCCGACCGTCGGCGGGCGGCCTCCTGCTGCACGCGGGATCGCATCCACGCCCCGGCACCCCATGCCACGACCAGGACCGGGTAGAAGGTGGTGAGGCTCAGCAGGCTCTCCGGCGAACCGCTGATCTGCAGCGCGCAGGCGAGCAGCGCGTAGGCCGCGGTCGCCGCCGCAGCCGCCGTCCACCGGTGGGAGCGCAGGTGTGCCCCGGCGCTGTAGAGGGCCACGTACAGGCCCAGCCCGGCGGGCGTCGCGGGGTAGCCGGCCAGCTGATGGAGAGAGAAGGCTGCGACGACCACTGCCAGGCAACTGGCCGGGGAGCTACGGCGAACCACGAGCGGCAGGCACTGAGCGAGGACCAGCAGCACGCCGACGGCGTCCAGCCCGCGCGCGGAAAGCTCACCGAGCTGGACCCCGATGGCGTCAGACCCGGGCACGAAGGCAAGGGCAACGAGCAGCGCGGCCAGGGCGCCGTCCTGGGCATGGCAGCCCGCCCATCCCGTCCTCGGCACCGCCCGAGGGTAGAGCCGGGACTGGGCGAACTGCGCCACCCGCGCACGACACACGCCCAGGCCAGCCAGTGGTGGGAGGCCCGGGGGCAGCGCGAACCGGGGGGTCATGACCGGGCGGTGCGGCGGGGCCGGACCAGTCCGCGGCGGCGGGCGAGGACCATGAACCCGGCGGCGGCAAGCCCGCAGATCAGGACGGCGAGGACGCTGCCCTCCGGCCCGAAGGCACCGCCGGTCAGGGCAGTGGGACCGCTGAGCACGCTGTCGAGGAGGCCCGGGCCGGTCTTGCCAGACCCGGAGACTGCTGTGCCGAAGAGGCCTGCCTCCGCCCAGTTCCAGCCCAAGTGGAGTCCGATCGGTAGCCACAGGGTGCGGGTGGCCACGTAGGCGGCGGCGAGCAGGGCACCGGCCTCGACCGCGATGGCCACCGCGCCCCACACAGTGGCATTGGGGTTGGCCAGATGCAGGCCCCCGAACAACAGCGCGGAGACGACCAACGACCCCCAAGTGCCAGCCCGCTCTTCGACGATGCGGAACAGGACACCGCGAAAGAGCAGCTCCTCGGAAACAGCGACGCCGAACATCACGCCGAAGGCCGCGATGGCGGCCCCGCCCGATCCCCAGCCGGTGATCCGATAGCCGCCCAGAACGGCGATGAGACCGATGGTCAGCGTGAACAACACCAGCCCACCGCAGACGCCCTTGCTCAGGTTCCTCAGCGCATCCTCCCGCGCCAGCTCGGTGACCTGGCGCCGCTCCAGTAGCCGCACCGCGGCGACATACAGCCCCAGCGCCGCGGCGCCGCCAGCGATGCCGACCGCCAGCGCACCGACCGGAGAGCCGCTGACCGCAACGACCGCCGCGCCAACCCAGGTGGACACCCCGGAGAACAGGGACAGCAAGACGAGCAGGTGAACTCAGGTCGACCCGACCCACGCGGCGGGTCGGCCACCGGCCAGGACCCCATCGACGTCTCCGTGGTCGCGAGCGACCGTGCACCTGCGCTGTCCGCGGTCACGAGAATCTCCTCTGACAGGCCCGGGGCGATCGCCCCGGGCATGGGAGGAACGCTAGAAACGCCGACGCCTTGAGTCGTCACCTCACGGTGGACACCTCCCGTAGCTCTGCAGAGCCACGGGAGCCCGGATGAGCGACGCACCTCACCGACTCGACCGGTATGGCTTCCGAGCCGACACCACCCTCAAGTCCGAGGGAGCAGTGAGCGGCCACGCGCTCGTCCTCCGATGGACGATTGCTGCCGGCGACTGCTCCTGCCTCACCCAGCAGCAGCCACGCGCGCACCACCGGCCGTCTTCGCGACGATCAGCAGCACCGGAGACATCGACAGCTACGACCACGGCCACAGTCCAACTGAGGTATATCGGAGGCGTTCGCCAGGCGTACTCCCCGCCTCTAACGGCGGCTTCCCCGGCTAGCTCCGCACGGATGCCGTCGACCTCATCCTTGGCGTAGTTATTGCGAACAGCCCGGCGTCGCTCTCGCCGACGCAGTATCGGGAGCGTCAGAGCGCGACGCCGAGGTGGTCGCGGACCAGCTGTTCGAACTCCTGCAAGGAGGTGACCGGCTGCCTCTGCACGTAGGCAAGTGAGCCATCAGCAGCCAATCAACAGGGAGTAGGGAAGGTTGTTCAAACCCAAGGACGACAGCACCTCACCATCGCCGTCGAAAGCGCTGGGGAAGGTCACCCCGGCGTCCTCCGCGTAGGAGGCGCCGCGCTCCAAGGTGTCCAGGCTCACCACCCCGAGCACTCGCAGCCGGTCCCCGCCAGCGTCGGCGAGCTGCTGTACATGCGGCAACCCGTCCCGGCAAGGGCCACACCAACTCGCCCACAGGTTGATGACGGTGGGCAAGCCCGGGGCACGGCTCAGATCGAGCGTCCCGCCGCCGAAGCAGTCGAAGACGTCGGTAGGCCACGATCAGCGGCCGCCTCGTCGGCTTGCTCAGGGCAATGTTGAAGGTCTGCGGCCAGCTCGCCGACGATGCTGCTGGCCGACGTCGTCCCCTCCTCGTCGGGTCGACCGGCTGTACAACCAGCGAGTAAGGCACCCAAGGCCAGGGCAGCAACCGACCGTCTCACCGGATGACCTGGAGACCTCACCTGGGGGAAGCTACGGGTTCCGCTCGATTGGCTTAAGGGGCGCCACTGCTCCCAGCAGCGGATCTGTCGGTCAACGCCCGAAAGCGCGGTCTCAACCGCAAGGCCGGCCCGCCGGTGCACGACGACCTCGTCGACCGCCAGTTCACCGCCACCGCGCCCAACAAGGTCTGGCTGACCGACATCACCGAACACCCCGCCGCCGAGGGCAAATTCTATCTCTGCGCGGTCCTTGACCAAACCTGGCTAACGTACGTCGAAACTTATCCCGCCGAGACCGCCGCCACCTGGCGGACTTACTCCCGCGGCCGCAGCCTGGTTCGCCACCGTCGGCGTCGACTGACCAACCGGGTCTTGACCGACAACTCGATGGCCTTACAAGAGCGCAATCATTGTCGCCAGGCGATCGCCGAAATCGCTACGCAGCGACGGTTCACCGACTCCTGCCGCCCTCAGCCCAATTAAGGGCCGAACGCGTTTACTCGCACCCTCGGCACCGCGTCGGCCTGCACGCGGATCTTCGACAGCAACCACGGTGTCCTACGACATGTCATGCTTAGGGCTCTTCCTCGAATACAAAGTAGATGCTCAGTGTAAACGGCTCGGATTCATCATTCACGAAATCCCATGACACATCTACCAGAAATACGTCGTGAACACTCACCCACTTCTGGGCCTTGCCGAACGCTTCTGCATTAGTCCGCGCAGTGAACAGCAACCTGGCGATCGGATGGACCTGCGCATCGGCATCGGCGTCATCAAACCCGGCAGGAACGGTGAGGTGTAGGTCTGGGTTCATGGTTTACACCCTCTCATCAGTTGCTCGAATAGCTGACACAGGAACGGCACAACCAAGCCCGCGAAACCAAAAGCGCAATGGAGGTTACTCGCCTCCTGCCAGCGACGCGCACGATGAGCTGCGTCGCGTCCTACCGAACCACTGCGCCGATTTCCCGGGACTGTTCTTACGGACTACCGGCGAGCCCCACGCTTAGTTGATGGCTGAGCGCGTCCACCATGCCGGATCGCCGGAGCGCACGTACGGTTACGGCCAGCGACGGTGAGCGACCACTCAGCTTCGGTCCAAGGATGCGCTCATTGGCTGATGCGACATGGCTGTGGGTCGAGCGCCCCGACAAGGTGTTCCTGAGCAAAGTGAGACGGGTAGCGAGCGCATGGATGCACCGCTGTGGCGGGAACGCCCGTTACCGCCGCCATCGCACGACCAATTGCCCACCTGGGATTGGCCCCTGCAGCAGGTCGCTGACCTGACCAGGTCGCGCAACGATCTGCGAGCCAGGGTCCTGGGTGCGGGGACGCCACCCGGTGACATCGCCGACGACGTCGAGCGCCTGTTGCTTGCCTACGAGGAACTGGCCTCCAATGCCTTCCGGCACGGCCAGCCGCCGGTCCGGGCAATGGTGACTGCAGGCGGTGACGGCTGGCTGATCGACGTCACCGACGCGTCGGTGGACCGTGCGCCCACACCCGCCGTCGACCGGGACCCTGCCCTCGGCGGCCTGGGCCTGCACCTCATCGCCCGCCTCTGCAGGGCCTACGGCTGGTCGACCAGCTCGGGCCGCAAGCACGTCTGGGGTCACGTGAGCCTGGCTCCGGTCGCCTGACCCACCGGCCACGACACTGCCACATCGGCTTTATCACGCTCACGCAAGCGTCCTCACCCCGACCTGGCCCGCGGTGCCCGTGCCGAGCCAGCCTTGGTCCCAAGGCTGCTCACCTGCTCCGGTGCACAGGTGATCTCGTAGCCACGCCATACGGCGCATGACGAGGCCCACGAAGGGCGGAGGGTTCACCCCAGTGAGCGATCCTACTGACACACCGGTCGACGACGACGCTTTGACCTCCTGGCACACCGCCCCCCGCCCACCTTCGGCCGCCGACACCCGGCTGGCGCCCCAGCCGGCGGCGCTACGGAGCACGAGCGGGGCGCGCTGGCAGGTGTGGGACTTCTGCTCTCCTCACTGAGCGCCGGCCGGGACTAGGACGTGTCCCCCGCCGTCGAGGACGCCGTGGCGCGGGCGCTCCTCATCATCGACGAGCTTGCTCACCCCGTGCGGCACGGCGCGCCACCCGCCAGCCTGCACAGCGGGGATGAGGAGGAGCGCTGGATCGTCACCGTCACCGACAGCGCCTCCCACCGGCTGCACCGCCTCCCCCACAGCGCGGGACGGCCCGCCGGAGGAGGCGGATACGGCCACTACGTCGCCGACCTCACCGCTACCCACGGGGTCCACCGCGACCACGACCGTAAGAGCGGCTGGGTCCGCCTGACAAAGCCCAGCTGACCTCACCCGCGCGCCTTCGGGCAGCCAGTGTCGGTGGCTTCGGCGAACAGCAGTCCCATGCCGCGATGGCGCCTGCAGGACATACCGATTAGCCGGTGACCGCGGTCTCCCCGCGAGTCATAGGGCTGGTGTTCGTGATGAGTCATGCTCACGGTCATGGACGACTCGATGGCGGACGACGCCGACGCTGTGTCGCTGGAGGGCGCGGGCGACGTTTTGTCCTCTCCCGCCATCTCGTCGCTGGTGACCTCCGTGGTGGGGGCGATGCCCGCGGGGTTCGTGTCGATGGACCGCGACTGGCGGTTCAGCTACCTCAACGCCGCCGCCGAGCGGCTGCTGGGGCACTCCCGGAAGCAGTTGATCGGCCGCACGATCTGGACAGCCTTCCCTGACGTCGTCGGCAACGACTTCGAGGCCGGCTATCGGCGGGCCGTGGACACCGGTGAACCCCAGACGTTGGAGGCCTACTACCCCGAACCGCTCAACAGCTGGTACGAGGTGCTGTGCTGGCCCACCGCGGAGGGCCTGTCGCTGTACTTCTCCGACGTCACCGACCGCAAGCTGGCCGCCGAGCAGGCAGCACGGGCCACGGCCCGACTGCGGCTGCTCTCTGGTGCCAACAACGACCTCCTCAGCGCACCCGACGTCCCCGCCGCAGTGGCCGGGCTGGCCCGTGTGTTGGTGCCGGTCCTCGCCGACGGCTGCATGATCACCCTGCTGCAGCCCGACGGACGACCAGAGGACGTGGGCCATTGGCACGCCGACCCTCAGCAGCGCGACGCCCTCAACCGCTACGTCAAAAAGCGGCTGCGCACCATGCCGCTGGGGTCACCCGTGGCCCGGGTCCTCGCCGGCGCCGGCGAGGTGCTCAGCACCACCACCGAGGTCAGCGCCCTGCTGCCCGCCGGCACCACCCGCACCGTGCTGCAGGAACTGGACGCCTCCCACGCCATCATCCTGCCCATCCGCGGCAAGGACCGCGTACTGGGCGCGCTCTCGCTGTTCACCGCCGCCGGCCGCCCACTGGACCCTGATGACATCACCACCGCCCGGGACATGGCCGCCCGCGCCGGACTCGCCCTTGACGCCGACCGGGTCAGCCGGCAATACGCCCAGCTCGCCGAGGAACTACAGCGCAGCCTGCTCACCGCGCCTCCCGAACCCGACCATGCCCACATCGTGGTCCGCTACATCCCGGCGACGGAGTCCGCGCGGGTCGGTGGAGACTGGTACGACGCCTTCATGCAGCCCAGCGGGGCGACCATGCTCGTCATCGGTGACGTAGCCGGCCACGACGTGCAAGCCGCAGCCGCGATGGGGCAACTGCACGGACTGCTGCGCGGCATCGCCACGGCCACCGACGCCGGCCCTGCACAGGTGCTCACCGGACTGGACCAGGCGATGGAACTGCTACAGGTCCAGCCGATGGCCACCGCCGTCATCGCCCGACTGGAGCAGACAGCCGAGGAATTCGACCGCGGCGTCACCCGGCTGGTGTGGGCCAACGCCGGGCACCCCGCCCTCCTCGTCATCCACGCCGACGGACACCTGGACTTCCTCCGTGGCGGACGTGCCGAGCTGCTGCTGGGCGTCAACCCCACCGCGGTCCGGACCGAGCAGACAATCGAACTCGACCGAGGTGCCACCGTGCTGCTCTACACCGACGGCCTGGTGGAACGACGCAGCTCCGACCTCGACCAAGGCCAGCAGCGCCTGCAGGACGCGGTCGCCGAACTCATCGACCTCCCACTGGAAGAGCTGTGCGACGAACTGGTGGCCCGAATGGTCGACGGACACCCCGATGACGACGTCGCCCTGGTAGCCGCCCGGCTCTACCGCCAAGACGAACCGCGCCCCGCCGTCGCAGGGCCCAACAAGATCCCCCCACCACTGCGGCGCCCCGGACACAGCTGAACCGCCCCGACCCGGCATCGACCAGACCGACGCCCATCCGGGAACGTGACGGCGCACCAGCACTGACGACCGTGGAACCGCGACCACTGTGAGCACAAGGCCTCCGCGGACCCTCATCCCTCCCGGCACAGGCCCTGGGGGTGGCAACCGAGTCACACCGCTAGATCAGGATCGACGCCCCGGAGCGGAGGCTGTCTGGCCGCCTGCGCGGTGCGCGCAAGCACCGGCACCGACGCCGGCGATGTCGCCGCGACCAGCACCGGACAGCGGGACGCAGCCTGACCTCGAGTCTGCCTCGGGAGCACTGACCTCCGGTGAGCACCGGCGCGCTAGGCACGGTTGAGCCGGCCACGCCTGCGCTGAGGAGACTTTCGATCCTTCCCGACAGGGCGAGTCTGCGGGCCTGTCCGCTCCGGTCGAGGTCGTACGTCCTCGCTGCCTCCGGGCGCTTCACCTCGACCTCTACGAACTCATCCGCCCGCTGACGTCTTCTTTCCGGGAGAGGGCCGGGAATGGTCTGCACGGACGGGCCAGGACTCAGCCGGGAGAGGCGTCATCGCCGAACGCCCAATCGGTCGGGGCCAGCTCGACGGTCTGCACCGCGGCCAGCGGAACGGCGCTGAACATGGCGTGCTCGAAGCATGCCGGCACGCACCGAGCACCACCCACGCTCACTCCGTAAGCGGCCGGCTTCCTGCAGCTGCAGTCCTACGTGCATGTCAGTTCCTCCGTCACCCCGGCCAGTGTCCCCGCCCAACATCGGGACGGCTGGCGACCACCGGCGCCATGCGCCTGCTGTTGGCCAGCCACTCGCCGAAAGCGCTCCGCTCCGCAACTCCCCGCGACCTGCTGCTCTCAGCCGCCGGACCCCTCACCGAGCGTCAACGTCGCGACTGTTGTCCCTGCCAGGGATTAGGGGCGCGAACGTTGGGGTTGCGGGTGGGTCAAGGCCGTAGAGCCCGGACGGTCGTCGGCGCCTTGCTCAGTGTAGGAACGGTAAAGTCGATGTTCCTCCGTCAACTAGTGCCTGACCCCGGCCACGAGTTCCGTGTGATGGGCGGCACAGACCGGAAGATGAATCTGCGGCTTGAGACGGTCATCTGTCCACAACGCCGCAACTACCGCCAAACAGCCGACCACCCGGCACGGCTCTCCGTTCATGGTCCCGCACCCCTCGCATCCACGGGCCGCGCGCGGGATGGCTGCACACTGGGGCCAGACGGCTGCAGGCTGGAACTCGGGGCGAGCTCGAGCGCGTGCAATGGTGAGAGACGGTAGCGTCTCAGCACGCCACCTAAGCGGGTCGTTTCTGAAACGTGAGCTGATCACCCGCTCACAGAACTCTCAGGCGGTCAGCCATTACCGCCCCGGTGGCCTGCTCACTGATCAGCGAGTGGCGCGCCAGACACCGTCTCCCCCGTTTGGGGCGGTGCCGTGGCGCGACAGCGGGCGTGCTTCAAGGTCGCTGCGGCCCTGCCGATGTGTAGTGGGAGCAGACAAACCGACAACACTGAGTCGCTGCTGTACAGAGGAGTTCCCATGCTGACCATCGACGCCACCGGTCACAACGCCGGCGCAGCCACCCGCAACAACGTGACTGTCACCGGGCGGCCCGACGGACCGGTGCTGCTCTTTGCACACGGGTTCGGATGCGACCAGGACATGTGGCAGCGGGTGGTCCCGGTTTTCGCCGAGGACCATCGAATCGTGCTGTTCGACCACGTCGGGGCCGGCCGGTCCGATCTGAGCGCCTACGACCGGACCAAGTACTCCACGTTGGATGGCTACGCCGCCGACCTCCTGCAGATCTGCGATGAGCTGGACCTGCGCGATGTCATTCTCATCGCCCACAGTGTCAGCGCGATGATGGCCGTAGTGGCCGCCGTCGCCGAGCCTGCCCGGTTCTCCCGACTGGTTCTGGTGGCCCCCTCCCCGCGATACATCGATGATCCCGCTGACGGTTACATCGGCGGCTTCAGCGCCGAAGACATAGAAGGTCTGCTGGAGTCGCTGGAGACCAACTACTTCGCCTGGGCTGCGGCCATGGCTCCGATGGTGATGGGTAACCCCGACGCCCCCGAGCTCGGGGACGAGCTCGCGGGCCGGTTCTGCGCGACCGACCCCGACATCGCCGGGGAGTTCGCCCGCGTCACCTTCCTGTCCGACACACGGCACCTGCTGCCTCAAGTCACCACTCCGGCGTTGGTGCTGCAGTGCTCGCAGGACATGCTCGCCTCCACTCAGGTCGGGGACTACGTGCACCGCAACCTGGCCGGCAGCACCCTGGTCCAGCTGGCCGCGACCGGTCATTGCCCCCAGGTCAGCGCACCGGCTGAAACGTCAGCAGCGATCCGTGACTACCTCTCCGCCGCGCGCTGACACCGGCAGCGGTATCACCGCGGTCCGCTCAGGTCTTGCCCTCGCCGACCCGCTCTGCGGCGACCCAGACGCCTCCGCCCCGACGCCGGACTTCTCTCAACTGTTCCAGCAGGCTCCGTGCGGCTACCTGTTGACCGACGACGACGGCACGATCACCTCGGTCAACGACACATTCTTGGCGTGGACCGGGCACCAGCGGCATCACTTGCTGGGCACCCAGCTGCATGCGCTGATGCCGATCGGTGACCGGATCCTCTACACCACCCACTGCATGCCGGCCCTGTCCATCGGCGGGGCGGTGGCCGAGATCGCCATCGAGGTGATCGTCGCCGACGGGCAGCGCCGTGCTGCCTTGCTGTCTGCCGCCCGCACCCCAGCCACCGACGGGCACCCCGCCCAGGTCCGGGTCATCATATTCAGCGCCCATGAACGACGCCGCTACGAACGCGAGTTGATCGCCGCCCGCCGCCGGGCCGAGGAATCTGAGGCCCGGCGTGCCAGCGCCGAAGCCGACCTCCATCACCTGGCCTGGCACGACACCCTCACCGGACTGCTCAACCGCGCGGGCCTGACCGCACATCTGGACAGCCTGGGCGAGCACCGCCCGGCCGCCGTCCGCGGAGTTGCTGATGCCTGTCCGCCCGTTCCATCGCCCGGCACCGCCGCCCATCCGACGGCCAACGGGCCGCTGGGCGTGCTGTTCATTGACCTAGACCACTTCAAGGCCGTCAACGACAGCCTCGGACACGCCGCCGGTGACCAACTGCTCACCGTGGTGGCCGCCCGGCTGCAGGCCGGTGTCCGCGCCGAGGCGACCGTGGCCCGGCTGTCCGGAGATGAGTTCGTCGTCATCGACGCCCTGGCCAACGCTGCTCAGGCCGCCGCCCTGGCGGAACGATTGCTGGAGGCCCTCAACGCGCCCCTGGTCTTGGAGGGGCTGGAGGTCGTGGTGTCAGCCAGCATCGGCGCCGCTGTCGCCTGCAGCGACCAGGACACTCCCGAACGGCTGGTCCGCCACGCCGACATCGCCATGTACCGGGCCAAGGCCGCCGGCCGCAACGGCTGGGCGGTCCACGACCCGACCACCGGAGATCCGTCGGCCGGGCGGTTGCGGCTGCTCGGCGAACTACGCCACGGCATCGAAGCCGGTCAACTGCGCCTGCACTACCAGCCCCGCATCAACCTGAGCAGCAACCAGATCGAAGGTGTCGAGGCACTCGTACGCTGGCAGCATCCCACCGCCGGACTGCTGCCACCGGCGGCCTTCATCGACGTCGCCGAGGACTCCGGGCTGGTCCGCGAACTCGGCGACTGGGTGCTGAACGAGGCCATCGCTCAAGCCGTGCAGTGGCTCACCGCCGGCCACACCGGGGCCCCGGTGACAATGGCCGTCAACCTCTCAGCCCGCCAACTCGGCGACCCCCGCCTGATCGATCGAGTAGCCGCCGTCCTGGGCCGCCACGGCCTTCCCCCGCAACTGCTGGTTCTGGAGATCACCGAGACCGCACTGATGCACGACCCCGACACCGTCCTCGACACGCTGCGCGCTCTGAAGGCACTGGGTGTCAGCCTGGCCGTCGACGACTTCGGCACCGGCTACTCCAGTTTCACCTACCTCAAGCGCTTCCCGGTCGACGAACTCAAGATCGACCGTTCCTTCGTCGCCGGCCTGGGCACAGACACCAGCGACTCAGCAATCGTAGCGAGCTGCATCAACCTCGCCCACGCCATCGGCCTGCATGCCGTCGCCGAAGGAGTCGAGACCTCAACCCAGCGCACCGCACTGCTCAAGCTGGGCTGCGACCTAGCTCAGGGTTACCACTGGTCACCCGGCCTTCCGGCAGAGGACCTCACCAGCTGGCTGACCCGCCTCTCCGCCGACTGACCGGATGACCGTCTAGTGACCAAGCAACGTCATGCGCTGGTGGCTCCCGGGCAACACAGCGCCGCTTCGGCCTCTGCCTCATGGGCGCCGACGACACTCACGGGCTGCCCACGACCTCGACGAAGCGACACTGCTTCCTTGCCAGACGTCGTCCATACACCGTCTTGTCAAAGGAATGCCGTGACCACGAACCCGCAAGAACCTGAACGCATCCTGCCGGACGAGCCATTCCCGATCGAGGTCCTGCACGATCAGGTGTGGGTGCCTGGACTGCTCCTCGCATGGCAACGATGGCCCACAGGCTGGCGCGCGTACTGCTCGTGGTCCTCGCACTTCGGTCAAGGGCAACTGGGATGGATCAACGGCGACCGGCTCCGGCCACGTGACCAGTAGCTGTGATCGATCGACCTGCCGCATCAGCAACGATCAAGACGTGCAGTCGTACTGACGGCGGAGGTCGTGCGTCCTGCCGGGTTGCCGCCTCCCTCCATGTCCGAGCCGTCCCGGATGCCACCGCTCCCTGCCGCCGGCTACCTTGCGACCTCCGCACGCGAGCTGCACGGGCGACTTCGACCTACATGACCAAACGACCGGGCGTTCACTACCGGCCTGCCGCAGTCAGGGACCCTGACTGCGTATGGCTCCGCTGACAGAGCATTGCGTACCACGGTTCACGTCGTACACAATCCCACGGAATGCGCACCGCCCAGCGACGGCGGAGCAGCTCCACCCCCGCTCGCTGAGGTGGAACAGCAGGTACAGCGTGACTCCGACGAGCAGGAGGGACACGCCATCAACACGTCGGCGTCGCGGGTGACAGCTACGGCGTCGAGCCGATGCTGAAGCCTGAGGGCTGAGGTTCGCAGTTCCGGGGACGTTGATGTATGAGTGCACGCCGACCTGGACGACCACAACGACCACAATGACCACGACGAGCAGGTAGACGGCACCAGGGCTCGTGTGGAGCGGTTGGCCGCCGTCACCAACGCTGATCGACCGGATCAGCATGGCCTCACGACGGCGGGCCTCGTGACGACCGGATCGCTTTGTGGGCGCGTGCTGCCCTGGACGCGGGGACGACCGGCGCCTCGCATCTTCGGCTGAGGCGTCACCGCTGTGGCCTCGGGACTTGTGAGCCGATCAAATGTCGACGCGGCGCGTCTCGTAGGCCCACAGGACGATCTCAACGCGGTTTCGGGCACTGATCTTGCGGATCAGGGCGGCGATGTGTGTATTGACGGCGCTGAGGTTGATCGACAGCTCATCGCCGATCTCGCCGTTGGTCCTCCCTCGAGCGGCTGCGAGCAGGACCTGATTTCGCGAGCGGTCAGCGGCTCAACGGGCTCGGGTGGCACTGGGCGCGAGCGGCTGTCAGCGAAGGAGCACAGAAGCCTCGCGGTGATGTTCGGTGCGATCAGGGCGTCGCCGCGGGCGGCGGCATGCACAGCCTGGGTGAGCAGTTCAGCGCCGGCGTCGAGCAGGAACCCGCGGGCGCCTGCCTTCAGCGTGCCGTAAACGTACTCGTCGAGGTCGAAGGTGTTGATGACGACGACAGCCAGCGGATCGGCGATGTCGGCCCCGGCGAGCTGCCGGGTGGCTTCCATCCCGTCGACCTCGGGCATGCGGATGTCCAGCAGGCACACATCGGGGCGCAGCGAACGTGCCAGCGAGATGGCCCGACGGCCGTCGGCGGCCTCGCCGACGACGGTGATCCCCGGTTGCGCGTTGAGGATCATGCACAGCCCAGCCCTGACGATGTCCTGGTCGTCGGCGACGAGGACGCGGACGGTCATGACGCGCGCACCGCCAGAGGCAGCGAGGCGTCGACGCTCCAGCCCTGTCCGGGTCGGGTCCCGCCCGCAGAGTGCCGCCGAGCAGGCTCACCCGCTCGGCCATGCCGCGCAGCCCGTAGCCGGCGGGCGCAGGGCTGGCCGTACTCGCCTCGCCGTCATCGCGCACTCGCAAGCGCACCTGACGGCGGAATGCGGTGACGTCGACAGTGATGTGCGTGGCGCCTGAGGCATGCCGCGTCGCGTTGGTGACCGCCTCGGCGGCGACCAGGTAGAGGGCGGTGCTGACTGCTGGGTCAACGGCATCGACGTCACCGGAGACCTGCACGCGGACGCCCAGCACCTCGCCTCCAGGGCGAGCGAGCCGCTCGATGTCCGCCAGGCCCCGGCGGGGGGCGAGATCAGCGTCGGTCCCCTCGCGCAGCACACCCACCAGCGCCCGCATCTCCTCTGAAGCGCCGCCACCGCCACCGTCGCGCCGCGCCGCGCTTACGAGGCGCGCGCCGGCTGAGCTCGCCAGAGTGCTGACAGCCCTACGTATGTCGGAGCAGCTCCGGAACAGACGGTCATGCACGTGCCGAATCACCGGGTTCGACTGGCCGCGTCAACACCACCCTCAATGTCGGAGCAACGATCGGCTTTCGGCCGGCCGGCTACTCCCCCGAGTTGCCCACCCTTCTGGACCTTCGGCCACCGTCCCAGAGCAACGGTCTACTCGCACCCAACACCGGACCTCGTGCACTTGCGCTGACCCGACCATCCGGTTGTCTGTGGACGAGCATGTTGTTCCGCGACAGGTCGACGCAAGAGGACCTCGTGGACTTTTAACACGAATCCGGACTTACCGGTTTTCAACGTCGATGCCACCCGCAAGCCGCCGCTTGATTCGCCTCAACTCACCGGCCTGTCTGCCGAAGAGGGTTGTGGCCGCATCAACCGCTGCTCGTCCTGTGGAGAAGACCTTGCCTCGTCGTCGTGACCGCGCTTCCTCCGTCCTGCCGCCTGTGGAGATGCCGCGGGATGTCGAGGCCGTTGAGGCGGTGATCGTTGCGCTCGACCGCGGGGTTGCCGGCGACGTCGAGGCGCACCGGGTGATGACTGGCACGCTGGTGTTGGAGCTTGGGCTGGAGTACGGGGCGGTGTGGTTGCCGGCCGGGGACGGTTCGTTTCAGCTCGCCGGAGAGTGGGGCGCTCTGGTCCCGGTCATGGGTGCCGCGGGTGCCGGCCGTCTGACCCTGGGAGCCGGTGCGGGCGATGAGGCGTTGCGTACCCGGGAGCCGGTGGTCATCGACGGGTCGACCGACCATCGGCAGTGTGCGCGCTGGGCGGCGGCCGCCGGGGGCGGCGCGCGGGCCGGCGCGTTCCTGCCGGTCATCGACGCGGGCGTGGTGGTGGCGGTCAAGGAGTTCTACACCACTGGTGTGCTGCCCTTCTTCGGGCAGCGGCGGGAGAAGTGGCACTCGCTGGAACGGCTGCTGAACAACGCGCGCCGAGCCGCGGTGCAGCGCACCCAGCTGCAGGAGACGCTGGACGACCGGGTGGCGGTGACCACCGTGGTGGCCGAGATCGGCGCGGCCTCAGATCAGCAGCAGGCGCTGCGGATCGCCCTGGACACGGTGCGGGAGGCGTTCGGCTGGGCGTACGGCTCCTACTGGGCGCTGGACCCGCAGGCCAACGTGCTCCGCTTCCAGCAGGAGTCCGGCTCGGCCGGTGAGGAGTTCCGCACGGTCACCCTGGCCGCCAGCTTCGCCGAGGGCGTGGGCCTGTCCGGGCGGGCGTGGCGGGCCCGCGACCTGTTCTTCGTCTCGGACATCGGCGAGATGACCGACTGCGTGCGCGCCCCCGCCGCCCAGCGCGCCGGAGTCAAGTCCGGCGTCTGCTTCCCGCTCGTCGTCGGCGGCAGGGTGATCGGCACGATGGACTTCTTCGTCACCGAGACCATCGAGCTGTCGGAGTCCCGGGCCTCGGCGCTGCGCAACGTGCAGCAGCTGGTGTCCCAGCGGCTGGACGTGCTGCGCCGCACCGAGGAGTCCGCGGCCAACGCCCGGGAGCTGCTGGACACCGTGTCCCGGCTGCGGGAGGCCGCCGGGGACGCCGGCCGGGTCGCGGAGTCCGCGGTCGTGCAGGCCTCCACGATGACCGGCGAGGTCGAGGCACTGGACGAGGCGTCGGCGGCGGTCGGGGAGGTCATCCGGATCATCTCCGGCATCGCCGACCAGACCAACCTGCTGGCCCTCAACGCCACCATCGAGGCCGCCCGCGCCGGCGAGCTGGGCAAGGGCTTCGCGGTGGTCGCCAGCGAGGTCAAGGACCTGGCCCGGGAGACGGCCAAGGCCACCCAGCGGGTGTCGGACCAGATCGCCGGCATCCAGGCCAGCAGCAAGGCGGTGGCCTCCGGCATCCACACCACCGGGGAGATCATCGGCCAGCTCGACGCCGTCCAGGCCCGAATGAACCAGGTGCTGGAGGAACAGGCCAGCATGGCGGCGGCCATCGACGCCGCCGGCTGACCGGCAGCCAGGTCGGCCACACGAGCCTCGCAGCAGGCGCCCGGGGGTCGGGGTCGCCGGTGGGTCACGACCGGGCCACCCGGATGGACCTCGGCGCCCTATTCGGGGGCAGGACGGTCAAGCCGATGCTCCTCCGTCAGCTGGTACCTGACCCCCGCAACGAGCTCCAGGCGATGGGCTGAGCAGACCGGAAGCAGCAGGTTCGGCTCAAAGCGGGTGTCGGTCCACAACGCCGCAGCTCCGGCCGCACAACCCACCACCCGGCACGGCTCCCTGTACATCGTCCCGCGCCTCCTCCGAGGCCCTCAGCCGGCGTGCGGAATGGCTGTACACCGGGGCCAGGCAGCTGCAGACCGGAACTCGGGCGAGCTGGGGCGCGCTCGAGAACGAGGGACGGCATCCTCCTCACCACGCCACTTCAGCGAAGTCGCTGCGAAGGTTTGAGCTGATCACCGGCCCGCAGAAGTCCCTCCAACAACGACCAGAGCGGAATCCGTGCGCGGCGTCGCGGTCTGCCCGGGGGGGAACGAAACCGCGACGCCGCCGTCACCATGGTGAGGCAGGCGGTGGGGACGGCGCCAATGCTGCGATCGGTCTGCAGGAACGGCCGCGCACGCTTCCCTCCGTGCCGGGCCAGGAAACCCGTGGAGGCCGGCGCCGCCCATCAGGACTGCGACGGGCCACTCGCTGACTCCGACGTCCATGCCGATCGCCAGTTCCGCCCGCACCCGACGGGACCCCTAGAGCACATACTCGCGGATGTACATCTATTGCCGAAAGTGATCGCTCAGCCAGACCGCCGCGCCACCTCGAAATGTGCTTCCACTTCGTCTGATCGGACAGCGCACCCGTCCCGGCCCGAGCGAATTTTTGCTCTGCCCCGCGCGCTACATCCTGGAACATTCGTGGTCATGACGGAGTTTACAACGTATCCGTGCATCCGGTCCCTGCTTCCGGCCGCGGGGTCATCCACTCGACACGGGGGCGTTCCCATGACCGGTGACGACGTATGCGAGACCGGTCGACTTCTCGGGCAGGCTGCCGCGCTGCTGGAAGCGGTCGGCTCCGATCGGGACCGGGTACCTGCCTCCGTCGCGGAGGACTGCCGTCGGGCGGCAGACCTGCTCCGGCAGGCGGCAGCCCTACCGGTGGCCGCCGCCGTGCACGCCGCCAACCCACGGGCGGCCGTCCGCGAGGCCATGGCCATGCTGTCCAGGTTGAGCGATGCGCAGCTGTCCAGTGAGCCGACGCTGACGGCGGTGCGGATCATCTGGCGCGTCTATGTGCGCATCGGCCAGCTGTGAGCGACGGGACCGACCACGATCGGGTGGTCGTTGCAGACTCGACTGGGAACCTGGGGACTGCCCAAGGCGGCCCCGGTCGACACGGTCTGCGCCCGGCCATCGAGCCGGGCGGCGACCGGCTGATCCGAGCACTCGACTCGGAGCCGGTCAACGCCATCACCGGTCAGCTGGGTGAGCTCCCGCAGCCGAGTTCTCCGGCTACCTGAGCCCTCCTCGCGAGGGAGATTCTCATAGCAATCTTCAGTGCTCACTCGCGGTGGCCGACCACGAACAAGTGCGCACCGAAAAAGCGGCCGCCGGTCGGCTCATGGGGAAAGCAGAGACGCAGCGGCTCCGCCGGATGTGGATCGGCTCGTCGCTGCGCCGTCGGTTTCTGCTCAGTGTTGGGCTGATGCTGCTGCCGCTGGTCAATCTCGCGGCCGCGGCCTGGTTCTCGGTCAGCCAGATGGCCGACAGTGCGCAACAGCTGGCCGGTGAGGCTCCGGCGACATGGCTGGAGGAGCTGGCTGCCGTGTCCGCGGTCCGCCACGAAGCGCTGCTGGCGGTCTTCGGCGTGTGCCTGGGCGGTGTCGTGCTGGCCGCCCTTGTCGGGCGCCGGCTGGCGCACTCGGTACTGGGTCCGTTGCTGGCGATCAAGCAGGCCGCTGACCAGCTGGGCCGCGGGAACCTGGCACACCGGATAGCGTCCGGGCGAGCCGATGAGCTCGGGGACGTGGCCCGCGCGTTCGACGGCATGGCGCAGCGGCTGCAGATCAGCCAAGACCAGCTCGCGCACAGCGCCACCCATGACCTGTTGACCGGGCTGCCCAACCGCAGGATGCTGCACGAACGCCTCCGGCAGGCGAGCCCGGCATCCGGACCTGCATCCGGCCTGGCGTCACAGGATGTCTGGGCGCTGCTGTTGATCGACCTGGACAAGTTCAAGGACGCCAACGACTCGCTGGGTCACTCGGCCGGTGACCAGATCCTGACCGTCATCGCGCACCGCCTGCAGCAGGCAGTACCGGAGCCCGGGCTGGTCGCGCGCCTCGGCGGGGACGAGTTCGCGGTGCTGGTGGCCCACGCCGACGGCCCGGATGGCGCGGTCGCTGGCGCCGAGCAGTGCCAGCAGCTGATCGAGAGGCCGGTGAGGGTGGCCGGCCGCGACGTCGTGCTGAGCGCCAGCATCGGCGTGGTCGCTGACCTCGGCGCCGCCGGCGGTGACCCGGAAGAGCTGCTGCGTGACGCGGATCTGGCCATGTACGCCGGCAAACGCGCCGGGGGCGGGCGTTCCCGCCTGTTCTCCCCCGATCTGCACCGCCGGGCGCTGGCACGGCTGGAACTGGAGGTGGAACTGCGCCAGGCGCTAAGCCACGGCGAGCTCCGCCCGGTCTACCAGCCGGTCATCGACCTGATCACCGGCCGCACCGTCGGGGTTGAGGCCCTGGTCCGCTGGTTCCATCCCCGTCGAGGCGTGGTGCCACCCGATGAGTTCATCCCGCTGGCCGAGGAGTCCGACCTCATCGTCGCCCTGGGCCAGCAGGTCCTCATCCGTGCCTGCACCGAGATGGCCAGCTGGCTGCGAGCCCATCCCGATGCTCTGCCGCTGATGCTCAACGTCAACATCTCCGCCCGGCAGCTGCAGCACGAAGAGCTGGTCGACCACGTCCAGGAGGCGCTGCGGATCAGTGGACTGCCCGCCGGGCAGCTGACCTTGGAGATCACCGAGACCACCGCGATGACCGATCCCGAAGCCAGTCTGCAGCGGCTGCGTGCGCTGGTCGGGCTGGGCGTGGGCCTGGCCATCGACGACTTCGGCACCGGCTACTCCTCCCTGGCCTACCTCCAGCGTTTCCCGATCCAGACCCTGAAACTGGACATGTCCTTCATCGCCGGTCTGGACACCGACCCCGACGCGGTCCGGCTCACCGGCGGCGTGCTGCGTCTGGCCGAGACACTGGGACTGCGGGTCGTCGCCGAGGGTGTGGAGAGGCCCAGCCAGGCTGACGTCCTCCGCGCCATGGGCTGCCCGGCCGTGCAGGGCTACCTCTTCGGCCGACCCGGACCGCTGACCACTGCTCTCGAGCGCTTCAGGCAGCCCGACACCCAGCTGCAGCTCACCGCCGGCAGCTGACGACACCGCGCCAACAGGGCGCGCGGGGTGAAGGTCGGGACGGCGTCGAAGGTGGCCGCGGCGCCGATACAGGCGGGGGCGCGGCGGGCGGGACGGCCAGCGCCTACGCAGAGCGCAGCGCCTTAAGGCGCATACCGGGACCGCCAAGTCGTGCCGCCGGCGAACCGAATTCACGATATGGCTGAGCTAGGGCGAAATTCAACGCCATGTCGACTCATTCGAGGCGGTCACCGAAGGTTCTCTGCTTCCCGTGCGACACGGGCGCCCCCAACAAGATTGCAGATCCTGTTCTACGTACTTTTCCTCTTGCGGCCGGAGAGCGCCGATACGGCATGACATGAGTTCTTGGAGAACCCGATGACCTCCTCCATCGCCTCGACGGCCGCCCCGGCGGCCCACCGGCCGGTTCTCACGTGGTGGGGGAACAGGTCGGTGAAGACCAAGGTCTTGAGCGTGGTGACCATCGGAGGTGTCGTGGCCACGAGCACCGGGGTCCTCGGGCTGCAGTCCCTGGGCGCCTCTTCACCGATGGCCTCCCGGGCGAGCCTTGTGCCGGCGTGCGCCAGACTCACGCAGAAGTCGACGATCTCACTCTGCGCATCCTCGAGCACGGGAATGAGCGTGTCCTGATCCCCGCGGGTGTAAGCCAACAGAAAGGCACATGCCAACTGGTGACCACGGCTTGCACGCTGAGCAGGCGACAGCTCAGTCACCTCACTGCCCATCCCGTCATCCGGATGCGCGCCCCGCGCCGGAACAATACGGTGGCACGGGGCAACGAAATGACACCCGACCAGTTGAGGTCCATGGGTCGGCCAGTACCACCCGTCTTCTTTCCTCACATCCGATGTGTGAGACGGCTCACCTGAGGCGAACACGAGATGCTCGATCTCGCCCGCCCCGAGGCCGAAGAGTCCAGCCTGGTGCACGACGGGTGTGGCAGCCGCGGGGTTGCTGGACACAGACAGGTTGATGAGCACCGACGACGAGTTCGCCGCCATGTATCGAGCGCACCACGCGGCCGTCTGCCGGTACGTCGCACGGCGGCTGAACCCGGCACAGGAGCATGAGGTGCGCGATGTGGCCGCCGAGGTGTTCACCACCGCCTGGCGTCGCCGCACCGTCGTCCCGCCGGAACCGCTGCCATGGCTCTATGGGGTGGCCCGCCGAGTCTTGGCCAATGAGCGGCGCGGGGCGCAGCGGCGCCAACGGCTGGCCGACCGACTGCTCGCCGACGCACCCGAGCAAGCAACCCCCGGTGTGGTCATCGACAGACCAGCCGTGCTCGAGGCGCTCGACCAACTCTCTCCCTCCGACCAGGAGGTGCTCGCCCTGGCGGCATGGGAAGAACTGGGACCCGCGGACATCGCCGTGGTGCTCCGCTGCTCCCGGTCGGCGGCGTCCATGCGCTTGCACCGGGCCCGTGTGCGGCTGCGCGAAGCCATGGCTGACTTTGACCCGCCGCCAGACTCCCTGGCCCGCCACCACGCACCCACTCCGGAGAGCGTCCCATGACCGATGACCTGCGACTGCTCACCGCCGCGGACCCCGCGCCCGCCACCAGGTGGCCCGATGGCCCGCTCGACGAGGATGCTGAGCGTCGCCTGCAGAACCTCACCGCCGGCGTGCGCCCGCCTGCCCGTGCCGTGCTCCATCGTGCGTTGTGGAGTGCCACCGCCGCTGGTGTCGCTGCTGTGCTGATCGGCGTCTTCCCCGGCGGATCCAGCGCCCCCGGGCCGACGTCGCCCACGACTGTGCAGCCTGTCGCGGCACCCGCACCGCTCGCCGTCACCCAGGACACGCCGGTGCCTTCGCTCGCTGAGCTTGCCGCGACCGCAGCCGCCCGGGGCGCCAACAGTCCGCCGTCGGCGGGCCGGGGTAGCCACGTTCGCGCGTGGTACCTAGGCTTTGGAGCCGAAGGCGAGGGCTTTCCAGCGGTCGTCCTGCCGGAGGAGCGGCTCTCCGAAGCCCGTGCCGACGGGGGTATGACGGTCACCCGCGTGGCGGCCGACCCCGACCGGCCCGCCGAAGTCCGGCTCAGCCCCGACGGGCCGGCGCCGACCGACGCCGAGGTGAGGACCGTCAGCGCCGCCGAACTGGCGTCCTACCCCGAAGACCAGCTACCTCCCCCCGCGGACCCGACCGCGTTGGCCGACCACCTGGCCGCCGTCGCGGCTCCCGCCCCGGCGGACCCCGCCCACCTGGTGGACGCCCTGGAACGGGTGCTGCTGCGCTGGTCGCCGGGGCCCGCCGAGAACGCAGCAATCGCCGGCTGGCTCGCGCAGCAACCTGGGTGGGCCGTCCTCGGCGCCGTCGATGACCGCCTCGGGCGGCCCGGTGTTGCCTACACGCTCGACTCCCGCCTGGACGAGAACTCGATCGCAACACGGCGAACCGTGGTCCTTGATCCCGGCACCGGCACCGTGCTGTCGATCGAGCTGTCCTTCCTCGAGGACACCGGCGAGTGGGACGTCCAGCCGTACGCCGTGATGAGCTACGTCGCCTTCGGCGTGGGCTGAGCGCATCTGCTCCTACGGCGGGGTCGGCACCCGCATCTCCCTACCCGTGAAAGGAACGGCATAGGAACCAGCCGTTGTCGACGGCCGCGGACGGCTTGCCCTTGGACAGCAGCGCTTCACTCACCTCCCACAACCGGCGGGCATCATCGGCGTTGAGCAGGGCCGAGTTCGCGTCGGCAGGGACGCTGCCAGAGGTCAGCGCGCGCCCCCGGTCATCGAGGACGGCTATGTCGTTGTCCTCTAGGTACGCGCCCGGAGAGCCGGTCGATCCTTGGGGAGAAGGATCGGCATCGCGGTGGTACAGAGCCGTCGCCTCGCGCAGCTCACCGAACTCGACCACGTCGCGGAGCCGGGCGCGTCGGGTCGTTGAGCGCCTGACACGAGGTGCAGCGCAGTACCGGCGCCGGCGGGTCCATCGGGCAGCGGTCTCGGGCCAACACGACGCTGCACGAGCCGCAGACCAGCGGGTGTCCGTCGTGATTGCCCCGCGGAAGACTGGTCAAGAGCCTCCGGCCTTGGGGGGACATGACGATGACCGGCGGATGATCCCACCGGACCGGCAGAGCGCTCACCAGCCGATCCTCGCCCACGCGCCGCTCCCCCGGCGCCTGGACCCCGGCAACACCGCCCTGGCTGGGAACAGCGCGGACCTCGACCCAGATGTTGAGCCAGTCGGGATAGAACGCGTCGACAGCCACCGGCCCGCCGGTAGCAGCGGCCCGCGGTAGCTGGCCCGGCTTCTCAAGGACGCCGGCTACCCGCCGGCCCGGCACGGCCTGCTCGGCAAGGCCGGCGTTGCCGGCGTAGTGCGCGACCACTTCGTGCGATGACAACGTAGCCAAGGAACGCTCGTCGAAGCCGCCTCGGCGGCCGCACAGCACAAGTCACCGCACAGCTTCTTGATGCCGCCGTTGAGGTGATCGTGCGCGGCGGAGTCGCCGCCGCCTTGTTCGACGCTATGGCAAAGCCCTCAGATGTCTGCCGGCCACCGTGTACCGGAGTGGCCCGACCGCGACGACCTGCTCCGCGACGCACGGGTCCGTTTCGCCGAGACATCCGTCGCCGTTCCGGACACCGGGAACCTGGACGCTGACGTCGTCGAGCTGCTGTGCGCGCCACCCGGTGACACCGTTGCCACGCCGATCGGGCGTGCGATCATCACCGCCGCGCTGACCGCCCGCCACAACGACCCGCTGCGCCGCGCCTCCAGATCGGAAGGCAGCGGGGCGTGGCACGGGGCGACGGGCTGGAGCCCCGGGGCTCCGCCGTCTCGACGAGCGACTCGTGCCCGACCAGACATCCGTCCGTAGGCGCCTGATGTGCCGCGCGATGGGACCCGACGCGGCGACCCGCTCCGAGCGTCCGATCATTCCGCGAACACAATGCCGGCAGGGCATGCCCATCCGCCGAACGACCTAGGCTCGCCCCGCAGGACAGAGAAAGTGAGGCATGTAGAGACGTTGCCGCTCGGCCCGCACCGCGGCCAGCGTCCTCGTTGGCGCACCGAGCTTGATCAGGATGTGCTCCACGTGCGTTGCGACGGTGCGCGGTGACACGAACAGCTCGTGGGCGATCTGCTGATTGGACCACCCATCCACCAACAACCCGAGCACCTCCAGCTCGCGCGGGGTCAGCCCCCGGAGGTCGGTCGCGGGGGAGAGGACGACCGTGCCCAGCAAATCTATGGACGGTTCCTCGGCGCTGGCCAGGACCGTCACGCGGACGTGCCCGTCCGGGGCGTGAGGTCCTCCGCGCGGCCACACAAACGACGTGAAGACCTGATTGTCGCGAAGACGGGAGCAAGCCAGATCCACCAGGGCCGATCCATCGGCGAGCAACGCGTCGCCATTGAGCCCGGGCAGAGGTTGCGTGGTCCCATCGCCGCGCAGCACCTTGCCCGCGGTCGCCTCCCGCACCATCCGGGCTGCGGCGGCCAGCGAGCGCAACGGGTCGATCCCGCGTGCGAGAACCGGTGTGACTCGATACAGCCGGCGCCGCACCACCAACGGCGGTGGCTCCGCGCTGCGCGATAGCAGCGCGAGGAAGCCGACGTGGCGAGTCCCGCGATCGAACAGGGCGACCGCCAAGGCCTCGTGGAAGCCGGCGGGGATGAGGCACTCGGCCCAGGTCGGCAGGTCCGCGACCGGATAGGGCAGGTCGGAGGGGCTCAGCGGAGGGCGGGAACGGTTGGTCTGGGTCACCTCGATGTCGCGGGCATTCACGGGGCCACTGAGGTAGCGCACGATGTCCTCGTCGAGGTCGACGCTGGCCAGCGAGGTGTAGCCGCTGCTCATGGGATCGGCGAGGGCCAGCCACGCGGCGTCGAAGGGGGCGAGGAGGCGGAGTCCCTCCAGCATTTCCTGCGCGCGTTCGGAAAGGGGATCAGTCGAGTTGGCGACCTCGGCTAGTGCAACGCTCGCCGTAATCTTCATCGATTGCTCCCGATGGCAGCGTCGGCAAGACGCGATGTCTCTTTTCGACATCGCCGCGCTGGACCCATTCAGAACGGAAACTACCCGAAGCGGACTGGGTAGTCCCGGCTCAGAGGCCGAGCAGTCACCGTGGTCTACCCCCCCCCCCCCCCGGACCACGGCGCGCATGCGCGGACGGACAACAGCCCGGTCCACGAAGTCACGGCAGCTCACCGCTCCGCGGCGGCGAGGAAGGACGCTTTGAGTTGCGCGGCGCCCCGGCTGCCGATCGCCGTCCCGTCCCTCTTGCAGCAGCGAAGCGGACTCCAACGACAGGACGACCGGATCCCCGGGAACCAGGAGTCGAACCGAACGCTGAGCAGGCTTCGGACGGGGCGACCGGCGTCCGAGTCATTCACCGCCGTGCCGTCGTCGGATCGACTCAGCCCTCTTTCATCAGCCGCGGCGGGATGCGCATCCCGCTGCGCAGGGCACGCACCGCGGCGGCCGTGAGGTCGCTCGTCTGCAGCGCGACCAGACTCCGTCCGAGGGAGTCCGCCACGATCGCCGCGCCCAGGTGGAGTGCCTGCCCGAGGCTCTGAATGTCGGCGACCCCTTCGACGAGGAGGCCCAGGACGCGGAGGTCGAGAACGGTGAGGCCGTGCAGGTTGCCCGGTGGAGCCAGGAGCACCGCGGCGGAGAGCTGGTCGCAGTCTGCTTGGGCGACGTCGAGCGCGGTGACCCGGATCAACTGCTCGCCGCCGACGTCGGGCGTGGGCGCGCGGAACGTGGTGTATGCCCCGCTACGGGCCAACTCGTCCAGGGCGACCGCGAGGATCAGAGAACCTGGCGCACACAGGCGGTCGTCGGGCACACCCAACAGCGGCAGAACCGCTCCTCTCCGGGTGAGCAGCACGCCCACCTCGGCCCGCCCGACGATCCTGGCGGCTTCTGCGATGTCTTTGGTGCGGCAGGAGTCGTCGGCGATCACCGTTGCGATGACCCTCCGGTCAACCGGGCGCGGCCGTGAGGGACATGCGCAAAGCATGCCGAGGGAGCCGATAGGCCGCCCTTCCGCCATGTACAGCGAGGCCGCGACGCCCCGGCGGGAACACGCCTGCAGCAGATGGTCGGCCCACGCGCGGACTCCGGACAAGTGAACCGGGGTCTGGCTGGCCAGTAGAGGCGGCCGGTCCACCTCCTCGGCAGGATTCGGCCCGCCGATGTAGTTGAGCTGGGGCGCGACCCCGCCCGTGGCGGCCAGCGGAAGGCGACTGTGCCGCTCGAGGTCGCGCACGGCGAAGCAGTCGGCATTGACGCCATGATCCGTCCGGGGTGCAGAAGGATCGTGGCGGCGCCAGTCCGGACGGGCGCAGCCGGCGCAGTGGTGCCCGCGGCCGCCACCCGCAGTCTCGAGAGCCCCAGTTCCCTTGCGCTCATCGCGGCGACCTTCCTCCGTACGTAGCTGGCCGCACGCTCCGCGCGGTCCGCATCGTCATGCAGCTCCAGGGTGAGCCGCGTGCCGGAGTTCGACATCGGCAATGCGACCGATCCACAGCACCGCCGAGCCGATATCGGTGTGTCTGCCGATATCGCTTCGTGTCCGACCGGGTTCGGATGAGCGAGCGCCTGGCACCGCGACTGCGGACCTTCCAGGGCGCGCCTTGTTGACCGAGACGAACGAGGGGGCACTCATGAAGGCAGTCGTGTACGAGGGACCGCGACAGATCAGCGTCAAGGACGTGCCGGACGCACGGATCGAGCGACCGACCGACGTGCTGGTGCGGATCACCTCGACCAACATCTGCGGCTCGGACCTGCACATGTACGAGGGCCGCACCGACTTCGAGCCCGGCCGCTGGTTCGGGCACGAGAACATGGGCCAGGTCATCGAGGTCGGCGACGGCGTGGACAAGGTGCAGGTGGGAGAGTACGTCGTCCTGCCGTTCAACATCGCCTGCGGCTTCTGTAAGAACTGCGAGCGCCAGCTCACCAACTACTGCCTCACCGCCCAGCCGGTACCCAACTTCGCCGGTGCCGCCTACGGCTTCGCCGACATGGGCCCGTGGGCCGGCGGGCAGGCCGAGCTGCTGCGCGTGCCCTGGGGTGATTTCAACTGCCTGCGGCTGGGCGAGGACGCCGAGGAGAAGCAGGCCGACTACGTGATGCTCGCCGACATCTTCCCGACCGGCTACCACGCCACCGAGATGGCCGGGGTCAAGCCGGGTGACCAGACGGTCATCTACGGCGCCGGCCCGGTCGGGCTGATGGCCGCCCTGTCGGCGACCATCCGGGGGGCGGGCAAGGTGATGGTCGTCGACCGGCACCCCGACCGGCTGCGGCTGGCCGAGTCGATCGGCGCGATCGCCATTGACGACTCGAAGGTGGATCCGGTGCAGGCTGTCCTCGATCAGACGATGGGGCTGGGTGCGGACAACGGGTGTGAGTGCGTCGGCTACCAGGCGCACGAGCCCGACGGGCAGGAGCAGGCCAACCTGACGATGAACCGGCTGGTCGCCTCGGTGCGCTTCACCGGGAAGATCGGCAACGTCGGGGTCTTCGTGCCCCAGGATCCCGGCGGCGCCGACGAGTTGGCGAAGCAGGGCAAGCTCGCGTTCGACTACGGCATGTTCTGGTTCAAGGGCCAGCACATCGGCAGCGGCCAGGCGCCGGTCAAGAAGTACAACCGCCAACTGCGGGACCTCATCGCGGCGGGCAAGGCCGAGCCGTCGTTCATCGTGAGCCACGAGCTGCCGCTGGACCAGGCGCCGGAGGCCTACGAGCACTTCGACAAGCGGGACGAGGGCTGGACCAAGGTCGTCCTGCACCCGGCGATGGCGGGGAGCTGACATGGCCGGGGAGCTCAACGGACGGCGGGTCGCCATCCTCGCGGCCGACGGCGTGGAGCGGGTGGAGCTGGAACAGCCGCGCCAGGCGCTGGAAGACGCGGGTGCGCGCACCGACGTGCTGTCGATCCACGACGGCGAGATCGCGGCACGGAACAACGACCTCGAGGACGCCGGCACGTTCGGGGTGGAAAGGCTGGTCGGTGCCGCCTCGGTCGGCGAATACGACGCACTGCTGCTGCCGGGAGGGACGGTGAACCCGGACAAGCTGCGGATGGAACCGACCGCGGTAGCGTTCGTGCGGGACTTCGTGCAGTCGGGCAAGCCGGTCGCCTCGATCTGCCACGGCCCGTGGAACTTCGTCGAGGCCGACGTCGCGCGAGGGCGGCGGCTGACGTCGTTCCCGAGCATCAGGACGGACCTGCGCAACGCCGGGGCGGAGGTGGTCGACGAGGAGGTCGTCACCGACGGCAACATCACCACCAGCCGGTCGCCGGACGACCTGCCGGCCTTCTGCGCGCGGATCGTGCAGGAGTTCGCCCGCGCCCCGCAGACCGCCGGTGTGGGCGGTGCCTCGTGACCAGCGCACTGGGGAGCGTGGCGTCGCTGGCCGCCCGGGCGGGCGGCACCGTCGTCCGCCAGGTCCGCTCGGTCTTCGAGCACGGCAACGGCGCAGGCCCGGCGAAGGCCCCGGCGTCCGGGTGGCTGGTGGTGAGCGTCTACCGCGAGCCGACGGAGATCGACGCCACCTCGCTGCCGGCGCCGCTGGCCGCGTACGGCGACCGAATCGAGACGCGGGTCCGCCCGGCACCGGGCGGCAAGGGCACCGAGCTGGCCGCCCGGTTGGTCCAGCGCTCCTCGGGGAGCGCCTCCGCTCCGGCGCGGCTGACCGGCGGCGATCCGCAGGCCGATCTGCGGTCCGCGCTGCGCAAGGCCAAGCAGCTGATCGAGGTGGGCGAGGTGCTGGCGGTCGACCCCACCCCGCACGGCAAGCGGAACGCCACGCCGGCCGGCGCGGCGCTGGAGGGGGCCACGAAGCGGGCGCCCGAGGGGGGAGTGCTGTGAAGGCGGTGACCTGGCGGGGCGTCAACGAGGTCGGGGTGGAGGACGTCCCGGAGCCGAAGATCCTCAACGACCACGACATCATCCTCGAGGTCGGCCTGTCGGTGACCTGCGGCTCGGACCTGCACCTGCTCGGCGGCTACATCCCCGCGATGCGCGCCGGTGACGTGCTCGGCCACGAGTTCATGGGCACCGTGGCCGAGGTCGGCAGGAACGTCACCAAGCACAAGGTCGGCGACCGGGTCGTGGTGGTCTCGTTCACCAGCTGCGGGCAGTGCTGGTACTGCAAGAACGACCTGTGGTCCCTGTGCGACAACGGCAACCCCAACCCGGGGATCACCGAGGCGCTGTGGGGCCAGGGGATCGGCGGCTGCTACGGGTACTCCCACGCGCTGGGCGGCTACGCGGGCAGCCACGCCCCCTACATGCGGGTGCCCTACGCCGACCAGGGTGCCTTCACGATCCCCGACGGCGTCTCCGACGAGCGGGCGCTGTTCGCCTCCGACGCGGCGCCGACCGGCTGGACCGGGGCGCACCAGGCCGAGGTGAAGCCGGGCGACGTCGTCGCGGTGTGGGGCGCCGGCGGCGTCGGGCAGATGGCCGCGCGCAAGGCGATGCTCATGGGCGCCGAGCGGGTCGTCGTCATCGACCGGCTCGACAACCGGCTGCAGCAGGTACGGCAGCACATCGGGGCGGAGACCCTGGACTACTCCGACGTCGACGTCCCCGCCGAGCTGCGGGAGATGTCCGGCGGGCGCGGACCGGACGTGTGCATCGAGGCGGTGGGAATGGAGGCGCACAGCACCGGCCCGCAGTACCTCTACGACCAGGTCAAGCAGCAGCTGCGGCTGCAGTCGGACCGGCCGACCGCCCTCCGGGAGGCCATCTACGCCTGCCGCAAGGGCGGCACGGTGTTCGCCCTCGGCGTGTTCGGCGGCCTGATCGACAAGTTCCCGATGGGGGCGGTGATGAACAAGGCGCTGACCCTGCGCGGCGCCCAGCAGCACGGGCACCGCTACATCCCGGAGATCCTCGACCTGATGAGCCGGGACGAGGTGCGCACCGAGCACCTCGCCACCCACGTCATGCCGCTCGACGACGGGCCCAAGGGCTACCGGATGTTCAAGGAGAAGGAGGACGGGTGCGTGCGTGCCGTGTTCCGTCCCGGCACGTGAGGCGGCCACGGCGCCGGGCCGGCCCGGCGCCCTGACGCTGCGGGAGGCGCCAACGCCGTGTCTACGTCGGCTCCGGGCAGCCCGAACCACTCCTGCGGCACGGCGACCCCTCCCCCAGCCGGGCCGAGCGACAGCACCGCCCCACCGGCCAGCATCCGCCGGCGTCGTCGCAGCCGCTGCGGTACCGCCGCCGTGACGTGCTGAACCAGAGCAGTACGAAGGCCCGTTGCGAACGCCGGATCCAACTCCCGTCCGGTCCCTGCCTTCATAGTCACGACTTGGCTCCTGCCGGCTTGATGGGATGATGCGCGGGCCCGTGGTCGGCCAGTGCGTCCCGCAGGCGTTGGCGGGCTCGCTGGAGCCGCGACTTTGCCGCCGCCTCGCTCAGAGAGAGCAAGGCCGCGGCCTCAGCCAGCGGCACGTCGTAAAAGACGACCAGGCTCACCAGCCGAAGGTCCTGCGGCTTGAGCCGTCGTAGTTCGGCCGCCACCCGAGGGTCCAGGTCGTGCAGTGGCTGGGTGGCGAAGGCCTGGTCAGCCGGATCGGGGCTGGTGTCGGCGCGCGGGAGCCGGTTGCGGAAGTCCCGCCATCGGCGGGCGCCCCGTCGGCTGTTGCGAGACAGGTTCGCGGTGGTGACCAGCAGCCAGGGCAGCACCGATCCCTCGACCAGCCGGACGGCGTCCCGGCGGCGCCACAGCTCCAGGAACGCCGCGGCGGTGACGTCCTCGGCGTCGTGCCGGTGCTCCAGCAACCGGCAGGCGTGGCCATAGACCCGGTCACGATGCCGGTCAACAAGCAATCCGAAGGCCTCTCCATCGCCGGCCACGCTGCGCGACCACAAGGCCTCGTCGGTGACCGGGACGCTCGTCATGCCAGGAAGTGTCCGGTCGACCCAGTTCGGATTCACATCAGCCGCGACGAGGCCGGATCGTTACGTGGGTTGATCGGAGCCGTGCGCCTGGTCAGCAAGATTCGGGCTTGTGGCGGTGCACGCGGTGGTGCGTGAATGGCCGGGGCGACGAAGGCTGGAGCGTCGTGAACAGCCCTGAAGTTCCGGGAGGCTCCTGGGTGCTCTTGTTCGCATAGCGATCGACACCGCTGATGGCACCGTGGCGAGGAGAATGTCCAATGACGCAGTCCAGCCCGGGTGGCTGGGTGCCACCGCCCGGAGTCCTGCCGGGGTGGAACTGGCTCCCTCCAGATCACGGTGTGCGACCAGACCTCGGCCGCGTGCCGCTGTGGGTGCGAGCGTGGCACCGGACACCGTTGATCGACCGGTACGCCCACGTGTGGATGTGGCGCCACGGCGGCCTGGAGATTCTGCCTTCACAGCAGGGGCCCGCCGATCCAGCCGGTGACCGCGAGCCGCTCCGCCCACGTCCGCGCAACAGTGACGGAGCAGCCGACCGCACAGACAGAGGCCGCGCCAGATGAAGCCATGCAGCGAGGTCGAACGAGGGCACCTAGCTGTACTGCCCGAACAGGTTGGTGCACCGCCGCGTGAGCGGCTGATCTTGATGTGAGGAGGGACCTCCGGGTTTGGTGTGGGAGCCGCCAAGCACCCGCGCCGACCCAAGAGGTCCCTCGTGGTCCACGGTAATGCGCCCCTGACCGAGAAGGGTCGGCTTCGGCTGGCCCGCTGCATCGTCGATGACGGCTGGCCGATCGCGCGAGCAGCTGAGCGGTTCCAGGTGTCTCGGCCGACGGCGACCCGGTGGGCGCAGCGCTATCGCGAGGCGGGGCCGGCGGGGATGGCTGACCGGTCCAGCCGGCCGGCCCGGTCACCGCGGCGCACGCCGCAGCCAGTGGTCCGCAAGATCGTGCACCTGCGGTGGAAGCAGCGGCTGGGCCCGGTCGCGATCGCCGGCCGGGTTGGCGTGGCGCCCTGGACCGTGCATGGGGTGCTGACCAGCTGCGGGATCAACCGGCTCTGGCACGTCGACCGGGTCACCGGTGAGCCGGTCCGCCGCTATGAGATGACCCGCCCCGGCGAGCTGGTGCACGTAGACGTCAAGAAGCTGGGCAACATCCCCGACGGGGGCGGCTGGCGAGCGCACGGCCCCGAGCAGGGCGGCCGCAACCGGCAGGCTCACCGCGACCCAACCCGGCCGCGGAAAGTGCACGGCCGCCCGAACCTGGGCTACTGCTACGTGCACTCCGCGGTCGATGCCTACAGCCGGCTGGCCTACTCAGAGCCCCTCGATGACGAGACCGCTGCCACCGCGCTGGCCTTCTGGGCGCGGGCGCGAGCGTTCTTCGCCAGCCACGGCATCACCGTCGAACGCGTGCTCACCGACAACGGGGCTGCCTACATCAGCCACGCCTGGCGCGATGAACACACCGCCCTGGGCATCAAGCACTCCCGCACCCGGCCCCGCCGCCCACAGACCAACGGGAAAGTCGAGCGGCTGAACCGCACCCTGATGGAGGAGTGGGCCTACCGCCGACTCTTCACCTCCGAGAGAGCCCGCCGGGCGGCCCTGTCAGGCTGGCTGCACCACTACAACCATCACCGGCCCCACACCGCCCTGGGCAACCTCCCACCCATCAGCCGGTGCATCAACGTCACCGAGCAGTACACCTAGCACGTCAGGCTGCCCGACCAGGCCACCGATCGCGGCCCAGAACCGCCCGTTACTGGGCGGCCCGCTACCCGACCGTTTTTGGGCCGATCGAGGAGCTGGTTCTCGGGCTGCCGGACGCGGTCAGACCACCGTCGGACCAGCGACAGACCGTTATTCCGCCTTGGGCACCTGGTCTGCTGGGAGCGACGTCCGCCGGCTCACCGGAGGCCGAGCGCGGGGCCTGCCACAGACGTGATCGGTCTGGGACAGTGACGCCATGAGGATCCGACAGAAGGCAACGCCTGCGACCCGTGGCTGAGCGTCCCCGCCGCTATCTCCGGCCAGGACTGTTCTCGCTGATCCATGAACGGCTGTGGGTCGTCGACGAGGAGCAGCCGGTCGCCGTCGTCCTTGACGTGGAGACCGGTGTCGCGCTCACGACGGTCGCCTGGCCGGAGCTCCCGCCACCGGCGCAGGAGAGCTGGCCGAGCGGCTGGCAGGTGCGTCCCGCTATCGAAGGCCTGTGGGTCCATCGCTCTGGCGGGCCACTACTGCTGGTCGACGAAACCGGGGTACACAGCGGTCACCTCAGCAACGGGCGGACGCTCGGCGCCGTCTCCGCGCACGGCGCGTGGTGCCTGCCCGATCGCCCGGCACAGGACATCGCCGCCACTGAGGACGCGCCACCTCGAGGCCGCGACGGCCTGCACCAGCTGTTCGTCGTACACCCGCAGCGGACCACCGCCACCGTGCTCGTCGACGCCCCAGTTCACGCGGCCCGCTCCCAGGACGGCGACATGTACCTCCAGGTCGAGACCGGGCGGTGGACCCGCCGCAACCTCGGCACACTGGACAGCTGGGACCTCATCCCAGACACCGCCTGGCTGCGCCTTCCGGCCGCGGACCCACTGCCCGACCGCCTCAGCCTGTCCACCCACCGATCCGAGCCCCCGCGAACCGCCCACCACCGCCCGGACGACGGCAGCGGCCGGCGCACCGGATCACTGTGGCTGCCCCAACTCAGCCACGGCCAAGACCCCCCCGACCCCTGGGCCACCGAACCGGAGCCCAACGGAGGCATCAACTGGTACGCCGGCTGGGTCGGACGTGGGCGGAACCGCACCGTGGCCGTGGTGGCCATCGACAGCGACACAAGCACCGAGCGCTTTCGTCTCGACCTTGGTCGAGGAACCGCCCGCGCCGTGACCGCCACTCCCGGGTGGCTGTGGCTCGCCCTCGAGCAACCACGCCCTCACGCCACCTACAGCACTCCCGCCCCGATAGCGCTCATCCGCGTACGCGCCGACGACGGCGCCGTGAAAGCCGTGTTGCCTGCCAACAGTGTTGACGTGTCCGAGCACTGCTGGTCGCTGCCCGCCCCGCCGGTTGACGCAGCCGACTACACCGCGTTCTGGAAGCGCCGGTTCGCGAACCTCGACCACTACTGGATTCACGCCGATGGCCGCGTAACCCCGCTCACCGACGGGCTCAGCGGTAGCCGCGTCGACGTGGTCGGCGCTTGGCCGGACACCGCCTTGCACATCACCTTCGACTACGCGGCACGCCCTGGACGCCGGCTGCGGAGGATCGTGCCGCTGTTCGACGAACTCGGTCGCCCCACCTCACCCGAGTACGCCGAGATCCACCTCATGGAGACCCTCGACACCAAGGACCTCCCCGATGGCAGCGCCCCCAGCGACAGCGACTGCTTGGACGTCTGACCTCGCCTCAGGGGCCGGCGTGAGGCGACGTTACTGACAGAACGTGGCGTTATCGGCAGCCATGTACGCCAGCTTCGACGGTCACATCGCTGGCACGCGGGGGGCGCTCCGTCGCGCCCGCCCTATCCCTGAGCGGCCCACTGTGGGACAGCCGATGAGCCGGACGCGCGATTGGGCGCGGAGGCGGCGACTACGCCTGCGGCTCGTTCTCGTGATGCCGGGAACCGGTCGCGCGCAGCGATCCGGGGTGGGCCTTCGCGGTGGGGTCGTGCCGGGTCTTGACCAGGCTGGCGACGGTGACGACGACGAGCACGACGACGATGACGCCCAGGCTGAGCGGGGTGGGGATCTCCGGCACGCGTGGGTCGATGTCGACGTGGGCCCAGTGCAGGATCAGCTTGACGCCGATGAACGCCAGGATGAACGCCAGCCCGGCCGACAGGTAGACGAGCCGGTCGAGCAGGCCCTTGACGAGGAAGAACAGCGCCCGCAGGCCCAGCAGCGCGAAGGCGTTGGCGGTGAAGACGATGTAGGGCTCCTCGGTCACCCCGAAGACGGCGGGGATGGAGTCGAGGGCGAACAGCAGGTCGATGCTGCCGATGGCGATGAGCACGATGAACAGCGGCGTCACCATCCGCCGGCCCTCGACGCGGGTGGTGAGCCGGCCGCCGACGTAGTCGGGGGTGACCGGCAGCAGGCGGCGGGCGGCCTTGACCATCGCGTTGTCCTCGATGTCGGGGTCCTCGTCGCGGTGTCGGAACAACTGCACGGCGGTGTAGATGAGCAGCAGGCCGAAGAGCAGGAACATGAAGGAGAACAGCGACAGCAGCGTCGCCCCGAGTGCGATGAAGATCGCCCGCATGATCAGGGCGAGGACGATGCCGAAGGTGAGCACCTTGTGCTGGTGCTCTTCGGGAACCGTGAACGTCGTCATGATGATGACGAAGACGAACAGGTTGTCGACCGACAGGCTCTTCTCCACCACGTAGCCGGCGAAGTACTCGGTGCCGGGTCCGCCGCCGTAGGCGAGGGTGAACCACACGCCGAACCCGACGGCCACCGCGATGTAGAACACCGACCACGCGGTGGCCTCGCGGAAGCCGACGCGGTGCGGGCGGACCGCGGCCAGCACGAGGTCCACCGCCAGTAGGGCCAGCACGAAGGCGATGGTGAGCGCCCAGGTCAGTCCGCTGATCTCGACCACACCGGTCTCCGTCCTGCCGCGGGTGACCTCACGCCGCTGCTCAGCGTGCCTCCGGTGGGATGCCCGCCGACTCGCCGGCCCAACCCGGCGGCACGGTGGTCTGGGGGCGAGGTGCGGCGGGCTGACGTAGCGTCCGAGGCGGTCCATCGAGTCGAGGTGGGCGGCAGCGACCCGAGCGCACGAGACGCGGAGCGGCCCGATGACCAGCCCGATGAGACTGTTCGCCCGTGGCTCCTGGGCCGAGGTCCGCCGGATCACCGAGATCCTGCACAAGGAGACCGTCGGCGGCGCACTGCTACTGGCCGCCACCATCATCGCCCTGGTTTGGGCCAACAGCCCGTGGGCGGACTCCTACGACGCCCTACGCGATGTGCGGATCGGCCCGGCCGCGCTGCCCCTGGACCTGACCCTGGCCACCTGGGCCGCCGACGGCCTGCTGGCGATCTTTTTTTCGTCGCCGGACTGGAACTCAAGCGCGAGTTCGTCGCCGGCGACCTGCGCGATCCCCGCCGCGCCGCGCTGCCGGTCGCCGCGGCCATCGGCGGCATGGTCGTCCCGGTCCTCATCTACGTGCTGATCAACCTCAACGCCGACGACGGCGCCCTGCGCGGCTGGGCGGTGCCGGCCGCCACCGACATCGCCTTCGCCCTCGCCGTGCTGGCGGTGATCAGCACCCACCTGCCCAGTGCGCTGCGCACCTTCCTGCTCACCCTTGCCGTGGTCGACGACCTGCTCGCCATCGCGATCATCGCGTTCTTCTTCACCAGCGACCTGGCACTGGTCCCGCTGCTGCTGGCGCTGATCCCGCTGGCCGTCTTCGGGTTCCTGGTGCAGAAGCGGATCCGCTCCTGGTGGCTGTTGCTGCCACTGGCGGCCTTGACCTGGGTGCTGGTGCACGAGTCCGGTATCCACGCCACCGGCGCCGGGGTCCTGCTCGCCTTCACCGTGCCGGTGGTGCGCAGCCAGGCCGCCGGCGGACCGGACGCCGGCCCCGGGCTGGCCGAGCACTTCGAGCACCGCTTCCGGCCGATCTCGGCCGGGTTCGCCGTTCCGGTGTTCGCGTTCCTGTCCGCCGGGGTCACCGTCGGGGCCTGTCCGGGCTGGGCGCCTCACTGACCGACAGCATCGCGGTCGGCATCATCGCCGGCCTGGTGGTCGGCAAGGCCGTCGGGATAACCGGCGCCACCTGGCTGATGACCAAGTTCAGCCGTGCCCGGTTGGCCGAGGACGTCGCCTGGCCCGACGTCATCGGGCTGTCGCTGCTGGCCGGCATCGGGTTCACCGTCTCGCTGCTCATCGGTGAACTCGCCTTCGGGGTGGGCTCCGAGCAGGACGAGGACGTCAAGGTCGGCGTGCTGGCCGGCACCCTGCTGGCCGCGCTGCTCGCCGCCCTCATCTTGCGCGCCCGCAACCGCCACTACCGGCTCGTGCGCGAAGCCGAAGAGGTTGACACCGACGCCGACGGCGTCTCCGACGCCTTCGAGCACACCGACGCCCCAACACCGCGCACCTAGCCGCCCATCCCGGCGCATCGGGTGTCCCTGAAGCCGCCTTCCGGGACACCGACTGCCCGACTGCCATGACGCCCTTGAAGTGAGCCAGCGGCGACCGGATGCCCAACGCTTGCCACCTGGCATTAAGGGGGTGCTATGTGCCGGCGGCCTGGCAAGAAATTGCGGAAAACGCCCGTTAGCGGACTGACCACTACCAAACGATTCTGGGCCGAGGTGGTCCAGCGCCGGCTGGAAAATCCCGCCGGTAGACGCAACCGTCCAGGCCCAGACACCGGCAGCTGTTCTGGCCGGCCGCGATCTGCAACGCTGCGCGCGTGTAGCGATGACCTCGTCCCACCGAAGGGCAGTGTGTTGGCGACCCGAGTCCCGGAAGCAGCGGCGAGCGGTCAAGCCTTCTTGAGCAGGTCCCGTGCCGTGGTGGCGGTCACCGCAGGACTGCTGACGGGCGGCTTCGCGGCATGGGCCTACTACGACGACCACCTCCGTCCGCTCGCGCACACCTTCGGACTGTGGATTGCGATGCTGGCGCTGCTCAGCGCCGGTCAGCGGCCTGGACGAGCCATCGTGCAGGCCTGCTTGGCCCTTACTGCCGCGGTGATCGCCTTCTTCGTCGGCAAGAAGGCCATGTACGGCGTCGACTACCCCGGGATGCCGTACGCCATCAACGTCTCCGAGCTGATGGAGTGGCTGGTCCTGGCGGTCGTCGCCGGTGCGGTCCTCGGGTGGGGCTTCGCCTGCGCGGGACGCTCCGGTCGCGTTGGTGCGGTCAGGACGGCCGCGGTGATCGGTCTGCTCGTCGCCGACGCCTACCGGCGGTCGACCAACTACCCGGCTGATGCGCCTGTGGTCGTGACCTTCGCGGTCCTTGCCGTCGTTGCGGTCCTCGCCGTGACAGTCCGCTCGTGGCGCCAGCTGGCACTGGTGGCTGGCTGCACCGTCCCCGCGGCTTTCGTCGGCCTTCTGCTGGTGTCGGTCCCAGATGTTCTTGAGCAGCTCCTCATCACCGGCGGCGTGTGAGCTCCAACCGCCTCGACCTGAGCACAAGCTAGCGTGCGGCAGACGCCCTCCCAGCCCAGATTGCCGCTTGCTGCGGAAGCCACTGACCGTCGAGGTCGAAGAAGACAGCCGCCTGCCGCCGGATCTGCGCCAGCCGCTTGGTGATGGGGCTGGGGTTGGGGTTGGGGTTGGGCTACGCCCATCTGTTCGGCGATCTCCACCGCAGGCCTGCGCGGGCAGCTGCTTTTAACCGCCAGCCTCTGACTGCTACGGCGAGCGTTGAACGTCGCGTAAATCGATAGTGCCGAAGCGGCTGCGGCGGTCACACAATCAGCGATACCTTGCCGATGACGTCACGACGGCGATGGTCCCCCGGTATTGATTCCCCGCGTACACCAGCACTCTGGCGTTGACCTTCGACGACTTCAGGCTTGGGGTCGACAACTAGCCGACCGTCTTAGGGCCGAGTGAACGAAGAGCGACTAGCGGAAGTCGGCCGTGTCGCTCTGTGTGACCAGAAAGTGGTTCCGAAAGGGAAGCCCACAACCACCCGTTAACGGACGGACCGATACCTGACCATTTTCGGGCCGGAGTGCAGCGGGCACGGATACCGCCGATGACCACTTTGCCGTGGCGCCTGGCTCGCGGAGCGAGTCGGACTTGCCCCGGTGGCTACGGTCCTGCTGTGCGAGAGACGAAGGCCGGACGGGTGTATGGGTCACGTCAGCGACTCTCGCTCGCCACGGGAGTGGCCCTGTCCCGGCTCGTTGAGCCTGCGCACCGACGTGACCGTTGTGGGCTGCGCCCTACTCCTAATCGGTCTCGCGTCCCTGCTGTACTTCGTTCACTCCCGCCGTCGCCCGTCAGCCTGACCCGCCGAACAGGAGATCGTGGTGCCAGAGTCATTACCTGACGAGGTTGAAGTGCTCGCGGGACGGTACGGCGCCCTGCACTGGCAGGTCTGGGCTGGCGGCACGGCCACCGACCTGATGACCATGCTCAAAATTCTTCTCGGCGGTCAGCTCGTGGACGCGTCAGGCTTCGGTGGACCCGCTCTCTATTCGAACGAGAAGGTCAACGAGTGGTGGGGTCGCGCCGACGACCTTCCGTACTTCGTGATGGCCCGTAGCGCTCCTGTAGTCAGCCGCTTGGTGGCCGTAACGGACCGTGGGACACGCATCGAGCTCGAGTTGAGCAAGGTGGATCCCCGCTTCGGGCTGCGATTCGCAGCCGCCGGCCTTCCCGATGGCGAGGGCCCAGGCGTCTTGCTCGTTGAGGTGGACGGCCAGCCGCACGGCTTCCTCCGGCAGGCGATGTTCTAGCCACACCGTTGGCTACGCGACCCGCGGAAATCGGCCGTGTTGCTGTGCGTGATCGAAAAGGGGTGCCGAAACTGCAGCCCATAATTGCCCGCTTCTGGGCCTCTCCGCACACCCTTTGACTCGTCGGGCGTTCGCGCAGGTCGGCGGTCGGGTCAACCGGCCCAGAACCCGTGCCCGAAATCAACTGCCCGAACTTTGCGGCACCTGACGTTTCTGGGCCGCTCCCGCTAGCCTGCGCGCGTGAACATGGTCGGCTACGCCCGGGTGTCCACCTTCGAGCAGGACCCAGCTCTGCAACACGACGCGCTGACCGCTGCCGGCGCGGTGCGGGTGTTCACCGACTACGCCTCCGGGGCCACCGCCGCCCGCCCGCAGCTCATCGCCTGCCTTGACTTCCTTCGCCCCGGGGACACCCTCGCGGTGTGGCGGATCGACCGGCTGGGCCGCTCGGTCGCCGACCTGACCACGATCGTCAACGACCTCGGGGCCCGCGGTATCCAGTTCCCGTCTCTCACCGAGGCGATCGACACCACCACGGTCGGCGGGGAGCTCGTCTTCCACATCTTCGCCGCCGTCGCCCAGATGGAACGACGCCTCATCAGCGAACGCACCCGCGCCGGCCTGGCCGCCGCCCGCGCCCGAGGCCGCGCCGGCCGACGCCCCACTGTGATGACGCCCGAACGGCTCATCGCCGCCCAGGCGATGCGCGCCCAGGGCATGACGCTGATCCAGATCGCGGCCACGCTCGGTATCGGCCGCAGCTCCCTGGTCCGCGGGCTGGCCCAGGCTTCCGCAGAGCCCGACAGCGTCACCGTCTCCAACGCCCTTGAGCAGCCCGCCATTGCACTGCCGGAACAGGTGCTCCCACCGGCGCAGGAGCTCGAGCCGACCCCGGTGGCGCCCCCGACCTCTGTACCGGATGTGGGGATGCAGCTGCCGGGAAGGTCAACGCGCCGCGGTGCAGAAACTTGAGGAGCTGGTCTGGCCGGCCGGCTACTCACCGTCCTGCCCGTCATGCACGCTGCCGACCACCGGCATCGGGGAGCAGTACGCCCGCATCCGCGGCCAGCCCGAACGGGTGGTCGTCGTCCTCTCCCAGCCCTGTGGCTGTCTCGCCGATGAGCAGGTCAGCGTGCTACTGGACGGTCTTCCGGCGTCTTGAGCCGGCGGGTCAGCGCTTGAGGACTCCCCGTAACCGCATGTGGGCGGCACTGACCTTGAGTCCCGGCCTGGCTCAGATACGCCCGATGTCGGGCTGATCCCGACAGCACGAGAGGATGGCGGCGTGTCCGGTGTCGACTACCAGCGGTTGTTCGATGCCCTGCCCACTCCACACCTCGTGGTCACCCGCGACCTGAAGATCGTGACGGCGAATGCCGCCCACCTGGCTCTGGCCGGTCTCCAGCACGACGAGGTGGTGGGCCGGGACGTCTTCGAGGTCTTCCCGCCCCCCCCCGACGCCCTCGATGAGGCAGGGCGGCCACTGCTCGGTCTCGCCTTCCACGAGACGCTGATCACGGCACAGCCGACCTCGGCGTTCGTGCAGCGCTACGACGTGGTCGATCCCTCTATCGGGGAGTCCCGCGAGCGGTGGTGGTCCCACACCGTCACCCCGGTGCTGGACCCCGCCGGGCAGGTGGAGATGCTGATCCAGCGCGTGGACGAGGTCACCGACTACGTGCAGGCCCAGGAGCTCGCCAGGGCAACCTCCTCGGCGTCGGAGGCTGCGCTGGCGAGCTTCGATGGGCTGCAGGCTCAGCTCTATGCCCGATCGGTCGCGCTGCAGGCAGCCGGTGAGGCTCACCAGCGCACTTCCCGGGTCCTGGAGGCCATGCCCTCGGGGTTCCTGTCGATGGACACCACCTGGCGGTTCACGGTGCTCAACGCCGCGGCCGAGCGGCTGCTGGGGCACCTCCGTGCGGAGCTGCTCGGGCGCACCATCTGGGATGCGTTCCCCGACGTCGTTGGCAACGAGTTCGAAGAGACCTACCGGCGAGCCGTGGAGACGGGGCTCCCCCAGACCCTGGAGGCCTGGTACCCGGCACCGCTGGACAAGTGGTTCGAAGTCATGTGCTGGCCCAGCCCTGACGGGTTGTCGCTGTACTTCTCCGACATCACCGCACGGGTGGAGGCTGCCCGGCGCGAGGCACGCACGGCAGCTCGGCTGGCCCTGGTGGCACGGGTCTCCCAGGCTCTGACCGCCGGTGACACGCACCATGTGCTGCAGCGCCTGCCCCGGCTGGTCGTACCAGAGCTGGCCGACAGCTGCATCGTCACCGAGGTCGGCCCGGACGGGCGGGCCCGGGACATCAGCTCCTGGCACGTCGAGGAACGGCTGCGGCCAGCACTGGACGACTACGCCCGCGTCCGCCTGGTCGACCTGCCGCCGCACGCGCCCTTCGCCCGTGCCCTGCGCACCGGTGTCACCGAGCTGCTGACCGCTGAGACGATCGCGAAGGTGCCGGTCAACTCCGCCGCCCGGGTCCACCTGGATGCGTTGGGACCGCCACGCGGGTCCGTGCACCCGCTGCGCGCCCGCGACCAGGTGATCGGGGCCCTCACCCTGCTCAGCTCACCGGCCCGACCCATCGACCCCGATGAGGAGACGACCGCCCAGGAGATCGCCGATCGGCTGGGCACCGCGCTGGAGTCCAGCCGGGTGAGCCAGGTGCGCACCCAGCTGGCGGAAGACGTCCAGCGCAGCCTGCTCACCGAGCCACCCGAGCCCGACCATGGCCAGATCGTGGTCCGTTACCTCCCGGCCAGCGAGGCCGCGCGGGTGGGCGGGGACTGGTATGACGCCTTCATCCAGCCCAGCGGCTGCACCACGATCGTGATCGGCGACGTCGTCGGTCACGACACGGCCGCCGCAGCGGCGATGGGCCAGATCCGCGGCCTGCTGCGCGGCATCGCGGCCTACAGCGATGCCAGACCGGCCGAGGTACTGCGCGGGCTGGACGCCGCCATGCAGCTCCTGCAGATCCACACCCTGGCCACCGCGGCCGTCGCCCGGTTCGAGCAGACACCCGACGAGGTCGAGCGCGGAGTCACCCGCATGCTGTGGGCCAGCGCCGGGCATCCCCCACCGCTGATCGTGCACTCCGACGGCAGCCACACCCTGCTCGGATCCGGCAAGGGCGATCTCCTCCTCGGAGTGGACCCCACCACCCGCCGCAGCGAGGGGGTCACCGAGCTGGACCGCGGCGCCACCGTGCTGCTCTACACCGACGGACTCATCGAACGCTCCGACGTAGACATCGACGCCGGTCTGGCCCGGCTCACCGACGCCGCCACCGAGCTCACCGGCGTATCCCTCGACGAGTTGTGCGACGGCATCATCGCCCGCCTGGTCGACGGGCACCCCACCGATGACGTCGCACTGGTCGCAGTCCGGCTCCACCGCCAGGACAGGCCACGACCAGCCGAAGCCGGGCCGCAGAACATCCCTGCCGGTCTCCCCGCACCGCGCCATCCCGCCCAGTGACAGACCCGGCGCACGTCCGGCTGCCAGGGTTGATCGAGGAAGCCGCCTGATGAGTGAGCTCACCCGGACCCGCGCAGTACGCCGAGGCTTTCGCCTCCTGGCGGGCCGACGCACCCATCCCGGATGCCCCCGAGACCCGACTGACCCTGCAGGCCACCCTGTCCGACCTCGCCGGTACAGACCTCGATGTGCTGGGCGACGAGGCCCGTGCGCGGACGCTGCCGACACGGCCGGATGACGACGTCGCGCTGATCGCCGTCCGGCTGCACCGTCAAGACCGGCCACGGCCGGCCACGCCCGGTCCGAACCGGGTCCCGCCCGACGTCCCCGCCGACTGACCGCCCGACGGTCGTGCTGCGCGCCGTCAGCTCCAGTGGGTGGTGAGCCGGACGCTGCTGCCGTGCTCGTCGCGGCTGAGCGCGACGTGGTCACACAGCTGATGGGCCAGCCACAGGCCCATCCCGCCGGCGGACAGGTCCTCACCGTGCGCCGGGCCATACCCGGCGAACGGGTCGACTGGCCCGGGACCGGAGTCCGCGATCGTGCACATCAGGGTCCCGGGCGTGGCCCACAGGCGCAGGCTGGCCGGCGGCTGGCCGTGCCGGACGGCGTTGGACGTCATCTCGTCCACCGCCAGCAGGAAGTCCTCCGCGAGGTCCTCGGGAGCGGCCACCTCGGTGAGGTGACCGGTGACGATGCGCCGCAGCGCGGCGAAGTGAGTGACGTCGTCGGCGCTGAAGGTCGGCGGTGTGCGCTCCAGCGGCTCAACAGGGGTGCTCAGACCGGCCAGGTAGGCCGCGGGGTCGACGTAGCCGTCGTTGGTGGCGCGGCCGGCGGCGGTGACCAACTGCGGGTGGGTCGCGCGGGCGGTGGCCAGCACGGGCTCCGGCTGGGAGGTGTTGAACACGCACAGCCCCCACAGTGGTGCCGAGGCGAAAGCGGAGTTGATGACGGCCTCATAGCGCTGCCACTCGTGCCGGTCAGCGGTAGTCGTCCCGAAGTCGACCTCGCCGACGACCCGCACCCGCCGGCCGAGGCTGGCCTGCTCACCGAGTCCACGGAAGGTCTTGATCGCCGTCGGCGTCCGTGCGCGGTACAACGCATGCCGCTCCAGGACCAGCACCAGTGGGTGGTCCCCTACCGCGTCACGGAGGGCGTCGGTGGCCTCGGGTCCCGCGGCGATGACTGCGCCGTCGCCGGCTGCCAGCCCCTCGAGGAGGAACGGTACGGCCACGGCGACCAGGTCGGCGGGTGAGTCGTACAGCAGGGCGTCGTGGCGGAAGCCGGGGGAGGCGTCCGTCACGGTATGGGCGCCTGTGGCGTGCTGCAGGCCCAACTCGTCCCCCATCTCGGTGCTGACCGTCTCGCGGTGCAACCGTCGAAGCTACCGGGGCTGTTCCAGCTCTCTGCCCGTTGGCCGTCGCCACCACACCGCACGACCGACGCACCGTTAGACAAAGGACGTCTCCTCTGGGTCGACAGGCCGAGCACTGACCACAGCTCCGGCGCTACTCCCGGTCAAGTCGTACGGTCACGGTCAGTCAGCTTGAGCGCGCAAGCCTGCACCCAGCGGATCAAAAGTCCACTGGTTGAGCCGAGCCATCGACTGCGGTGTTGTCAACAAACCACTCGGCTCGGGCCAGCAACTCGTCGTAAGTGATGACTTCTGGCTCGTGAAGGTGCCGGCGATACAGCTCGAAAGAACGGATCTTGTCTTGATGGTCACCGCCCGACACGCCGAGCAGCTCGTCTAGCCGTCCAATGATCAGGTAGGACCGCGGGCGAACAAGGTAAGTGAAGCGCCCCGGCACGTCGCTCCCGTCCTCGGCCGAATCGGCAAGTCGGTCACCGATTTCTTGAACCGCTCGATGAACGGTTCCTTGGGCCTGGGCCACCCCACCGGCCAGGTCCTGCGACGGAGACCAGCATCCACTTCGATACTCTTTATCAAGTAGCGATGCATCGTGATTTTTGAACTCAGCGAAGACCATCGCACGAACTCGTCCCGCAGTGCGGAGTAGCGCGTCGGCTTCCTTACCGACGCCGCCGATGGATCGGCCCGTAACAGCCTGGCGCAGGCGCTCGCTGTCCCAGGACGTGAAGAGCTGCCCGGCGAGGGTCACTCCAAGAATCCACGGGTTCTGCTCAAAGAAGTTCTGCCAAACGTGCTCGGTACCTCGACCCGGCAGTGCAGCCTTCTCAGACCGGAAGTAGCCGGGCTCGTTGAGCAGCTTTCGAAAGCGTTCGACCTGCTGCCGCCGGTGGGAGATGGCAATGACGTCCCTAGCCGTCTCGTCGTCAGTGATCAACTGCCGGAATCGGTCGGGATCCCGCTTGTAGACCTCGACCAGGGAGGCGGGGTTGGCGAAGAGGTCACGAACCAGTGAATCGTCGACTCGAACCGACGTTTCACCTTCGACCGGGATGAGCTCCAGGTTCTTCAGCAAGTCGACGAGAACTCCTGCTGCCTCGCGCTTGAGGTTGAGTAGAGTCTTAAGCCCAGCCGTTGACCCGTTGGCGGGAACCTTCTGGACCCACAACTCTTTGACCGCACCGGCCTCGCGGGCCACTAAGAGCTTGATCTGAACACGGCCACCCGTCGTTTCCGAAACTGTCCACTGGTCACCTTCACTCGTGAGCTCTGAGGCTCCATCGGTGTCGAAGACCTTGTAGACGAAGCGCGCCGGTTCGCCGAAGTCACGGGACTGAGGGTGGTTCACAGAAAACGACGCTGTTGCGTAGGTCCGGTCGGCGATCCGGCCCTGGGCCGAGGTCACCGCAATGTTCTCGTTCCCTCCGGGACTCTCGAACGGGTCGAAGCCGCCGCTCATGGTGAGACTCCCCCCGTCGAACGCCGATGCCGGCTCACCTCATCACAGAGACGCGCTAGATCGGTACCGAAGTGGTTCCGACACCCCGAGCGGACAGGTGACCGCCGCATCGCCCGATGTGAGTGTGGGCCTCTATCCCTGCCCATGGCCAGACTCGGCCCAACCCGACAGCTGCTCAGGCTCGCTGAGGCTCAGTGCACGGCGTCGTACGCCTCGACGACCGAGGAAGGGATGCGGCCGCGATCAGACACCTCGTGGCCGCTCTTCCGAGCCCAGCTGCGGATCTCACCGGTGTCCTTGCGACCGGAGGCCGAGGGGTCACTCGCAGCCGTGCGGCGCCCCGATGCGCTACCCCGCGGGGCACTGGTCTTCCGGCCCGCGTCGACGTAGCGGCGCAGGTCAGCCCGCAGCTGCGAGGCGTTGTCCCCGGACAAGTCGATCTCATAGCTCTGGCCATCCAGTGCGAAGGACACGGTTTTACCGCGACCTTCCTCCAGCACCTCACCGGACAGGTCATCTTCGAGCACGATCGTCGTTTTCCGAGCCACAGGCCCGTTCCTTACTCGTATGCAGAGCGGTCGGGCGACCTCAACCAACTCCGAAATGTCAGACCCGATCGCCAGGCTGATCGCATGGACTTCTCTGTGACCACCAAGACCTACGGCGGAACGCCTGAGCCTCGCCGGGTGCGCGTTCCCAACCGCGACGATGTTGGGATCGTCGTCAACCCAGGGATGAACTTTGGTATGCCTCAGTCGATCTACTGCCTGGGCATCCACTTCCCCGAGACCGGCGAGTGCCTGTACTACGACGCGAAGAGGGTCCGGGACGCCGAAGAGCCCGCCGCGACCCCCGGCTGACCCGATAGAGCGCCTAGGCCTCCAACGCAACCGCCCAGCCTGTGTTCGACACACTCGGTCACCCCTTCGATGCAAGCGCCGTTGCGCCGATGAGCGAGACTGCCGCTGTGGCTCTTCCTCTTCCCTCGGCTTCGTTGGACACCGCGGAGCTCCAAGAGACCGCTCATGAGGCTGCCTCTTGATCAATCGTCTCCGCGTGGCCACTGCCGCCGGAACAGGATCTTCGCGGTCCTGGGCGGAAGGTCTTCCTCGACGTCGGCATCGTGGTTGGCCAAGATCCGACTGACGTAGGCATCGGCCTCCGCCTCATTGCCCTGCGCATCGCATGCCGCGACGAGGTCGAGCAGTGGCACGTCCTCATAGCTGCCCGACTTCAATGCCACGTGAGCTGCCGCCGCGGCCAACCCAGGCTGACCGCCACCCAGGTGCTGGGTGGCAACGGTGTGCGCAACGTCGACGATCATGGCGGCGTACTCGTGGTCGAGCCGGGATCCTGCGTCCACGAGCCAGGCATAGCCCCCAGCCGCCCCTCGGCGAGGCGGCGGTACGTCGAACGGACGGCCGCTGACCAGGTCCAGCGCAGCGCTGAGATCAGCGAGGCCATCTGCCCCCCGGGCTTGGCCACGCACTCGCAGCCGCCTGAACAGCTCCGCGTCGATGAGGATCCCGTTGATCCGGTAGCGGCCCGCGGCCGCGGCGGTCAGCCCGGAGGGCAGATAGTCGACCCCGGTCACCGGGTCAGTGCCGAGCCACGCGCGGACGACGGAAATGGCCTGACGCACCTTCGTCTTCCCGACGACATCTGGTTCGTCCGGCCAGATCGCCGTGGCGTAGCGCTCGCTGGTCGCCCCGCCCGGTTGAGTCGCCAGGTACGCGACGATCTCGGTGTAGAACTGCCGACGAGGATTGCGCTCTGGCAGTGAGCCCTGCGCCCTGACCTCGACCGGCCCGAGCACGGTCAGCTTCGGTCGTGGTGAAGACGGGTCCGCCCAGTCAGCGAGGTCGCGATCCAGGTCGGGGTCGGCGTCCTCGACCCGACGTCGGACCGCTTCGTCGGTGCCGGGCGCGAGCGTGCGGAGGTCGATCTCCGTCGTTGCGGCGCGGTCGAGGTACGACTGGTTGGGTAGCGGCAGGACCGAATCGCTGCCTCGGGGGTAGTCCTCGACCAGCTGAGGCATCGGCTGGTCTCCCACGGCGTCGCGCTCGGTCAGTCGATCGGTCGAGTGATCAGGAAGATCAGTACGCAGAGCGCCGCAGGCGTCGGCATGTTCGTCCCAGCGTTCCGCTCCGTGTGCGGGCGGAGTCGGCCGGTCTTCGGTGCGGGCGGCCAGGGCCAGCATCTGGGCCAGGTCCCCCGCTTCCGCAGCCGGCAATTGGTGAGCGCGGAGCTTCAGTCCTAGGGCCGGGATGAGAAGCACTCCCCCACCGTCAATGGGCAGCTGCCAACAGCCGTCGTCCTCGGCGTCGGTGTGCGGGTCGAGTTCGCGGACCGTGATCACCGCTGCTGCGCTGCGAGACGACTCCTTCTTGAGCGCGGTGAGCAGCTGCTGGAGCTGGTCGCCGTCCTCGGCACCACCTGGCGCGACGAGCAAGACGTGCGGTGCCCATGAGTCGGCATCGACGTCGCGAAGACGTCCATCGAGCACGTCGGTGTCGGCGAACTCCAGTGCCTGGGTCACTGCCTCGAGCTTCTTGCTCAGTGCCGCGATGGCCGTGCCGACGTCCTCGGTGGAGATCAACCGATCGGGATTCAGCCCCGCCAGCTCTGCGCCGAAACCGATCATCGTCACGTTGAGCATCTCGGACCAGGTGTTGTGCGCCAGCTCGGCGGCCAAGAAGCGGACCAGGTCAAGACCACGGTGAGCGGAGCCGACGATGGACATCGCCCCGATGCGTTCAAGGTCCAGCAGCCAGTGCTCCCCCGCGGCTGTGGAGCCGACCGAGGTCAGCGCTGGGAATGGCGCGAAGAAGCGGGACCGGTCGACGTCGTCGTACGGCAGCGGATCACCCCGCCGCACTGACCACCGGCTACCCGCCTCGTCGACCGTCCACGGTGCCGGCGCCGGCGACATCGGGCTCGTCAGCACGAGCGTCAAGACGTCGTCGGTCATGCAAACCGCGATCACGTCGGGCAGCCGAGCGCCTCCTGTCGTGGACAGTGCGTGCACCAGGCTCCGTAGGGCCTGGTCCAGCCAGGTGACGTCAGCGCTGCCGGCCGACTGCAGGACCCGCTCGGCCCGCACCAGCTCAGGCGGAGTGCTCGCGATCAAGCGACCCGGGCGCCGGTGTCGGAACTGTCGTCGTCGATAGCGAGTCAGGGCTGCCAGAGACACGCCGGCCAGCAGGGTGCCACCGACGTAGAAACCGAGCGCGGAGTCCGGCGCCTGTTCCGTCTCGCTGTGCACGTCAGTCGACGGCTCGGCGCCGACTCCCCCGGTTGACGTCGACGTCGGGACTGGAGCTGGCAAAGTCTCCGAAGGCACGCTGTCCGGTGGCGGAAGCGCCGGACCCGCCGGCGGGTCGTCTGCCTGCTTGTCCGGCAGGGGGTCACTTGCCTGCTCAGGAGGCGGCACGGGTCCACTCGCCCCCGGGATGCTCAGCTCCCAGCCCGGCCGGATGAGCGCGGGGTCCGTGAAGACCGCCCCATCCGGCTCGCCCCGTCCCTTGTTCGCTTCCCATACCTCCTGCCAGTTCTCTCCGTCGCCGCTCGTCTCCTCGGCAATGCTCCAGAGCGTGTCCCCCGGCTGAACGGTGACCATCGCGACCGCAGCCGGGCCTGGTGAGCCGGTGCCTCCGTAAGACGGCAACCCGGTTGCGTCCGGCGGCAGGACCAATGCGGTGCCGGGGACGATCTCGTTGTCCGGGCCGACGGCGGTCGGGTTGAGCTTCACGATCTCCGAATAGCGGAGCGGGTCACCGAGGAATCGCTGGGCAAGCGCCCACAGGGTGTCCCGGCGCCCGACCTCGTAGACGATCGGCGCCGGAGCTGGCTCGTCCGGCGTGGAAGGCGCAGACGCCGTTTGGAGCACAGCCGTCACTTGCGTGCCCGGCGGCGGCGGCAGGAGCCCGGACGAGATCGCAACCGGCAGCGGCGGCCGGCTGGACGCGGGCCCAGCCTCCGATGTCCCCGGGGCAATGGGGGAAACTGTCAAGCCGACCGCCACTGCTGCCAGCAGCGCCGCCGCGGGCTGCTGGAACAGCCGCAGGCCTGGAAGGGCAAGCGCAGGTCGTGCGCGGGCGAGCGAGTAGATCTCTGCTGCCGTGGAGGCTGTGAAGAGCAACCAGCACACCCAGGCGCCTGCTGCCAGGACGACCTGGATCAGCTGACCGTCGTCGCGGCTTCGGAGAAGGTCGATGACCTCGTCGAGGGCTGGCAGGCCGTGTGGCACCAGGTGCAGGAGGCTCAGCAGTACCGGTACACCGACGATGACCAGGACGAGCAGCATCAGCGCCGCTAAGCCCTTGATCAGCTGCGCTGACCGCATCACGAGACGCCTTCCCCGTGCGTGACGCCGACCTGCAGCTGGGCGGTGTGCGTTCTCGTCTGGCGGACAGGAACTCCCAGCAGCGGGGTGGAGGCGCTGACCGTGACGCGCACCTGGACGACGCCGGGCCCCAAAACGCTGACCTCGCCCGCCGCTCCGGCCTCAGCCAGGTAGGACCGGGCTGCAGCAGTCGCCAGTTGCACGTCCCCGGCTCCCCCGGAGGGCACCGGGCCGACGGCGATGCTGGCGGCGCGCGCCGCTTCGGCCGAGAACGTGTCGGCGCGGTTGCCCGCCTGGATGGCCGTTCCCGCGTCCACCAGCGCCGTGACCAACAGGCCGGCGATGAGCACGATGAAGCAGAAGAGCACGGCCACGGATCCGCGCTCGTCGTCGCAGAACGCGTGAGTCCTCATGGGTCCCTTCATGACGCGTCCCGTGCCGGGTCGAGGGGACTGACCGCGCTGTCGTGGAGCGTCCGCGAGCCCGGCAACCCGGGCACGCCCACGTCCGACAGGTCGACGGTGCACGTCACGTCCACGGTGACCGACGCAGGGGCGCCCGGCGCACTGACGAACCCCGAGACGTCCACTGCGACCTGGATGTCGGCGCAATGCAAGTGCCGACTCGCCAGCGCGTCGGTCGCGGACACGGTCGCCACCTGCTTTGCCGAGGCGCTCGATCGGGCGAGCGACGCGTCGCGAGCTGCGATCCCCGCGACGCCGCTGATGCTGCTGCCGGCCAGCGCGATGCGGGCGCCTATCACCAGCATCGCGATGACGAGGATGGCGACCGGCAACAGGATCGCCAGCTCCACGGACTCGGAGCCGCGGTCGCTCCGCCACCACTGCCTGAGCTCCGAGCGCCGAAGCACCCTGTTGGTCACGGCGAGTCCGCCGTGGTGAAGCGCTCCGTAGCGCGTTCCACGGTGACGTCCACGGACGGATCGAAGCCGGGTAGCGGGATGACGTTGGGCACCTCCGCCGTCACCTGCACCGACACGCTGGTGGCCGTCCTCGCCTCGTTGACCGAGTAGCTGGTGATGGACCCGGTGCCCAGTTGAGCCAGGTAGTCCTCGGCCGTGCGCTGCCCGACGCCGTCAGTAGCCGCCAGCGTGCTCGCGGCACGCGCGCCCGCGTGCGCCGCGGCGTCGGCAGCCTCCCGGGCGAAGTACCACAACGCCAGCTGCGGACCGGCGAAGAGCAGCATCACGATGACGGGGAAGAGGACCGCCCACTCCACGCTCGACGACCCGCGCTCTCCTGTGCTGCCGGCCAGAACTCGTCTCAGCCGCAACGCGCGGCTGAGACCGGCCGCACGCGGCGAATCGGACATGTCTGAGCCAGGCACCTGGTTGCCGACGTCTTACTGGAACAGGGCCGTCTTGCTGGCCACGAAGGCAACAGCAGCTGCCGACACTGCGCCGCCGAGCGCGATGGCGAGGATGACCATGAACGCCTTCTCGGACGAGTCCGAGCCTCGGTCATCGGTGACGTGCTCAGCCCGCAGCCAGCTCAGCAGAAGGATCGTCGTCGCGGCGACGGCAGCGGACATCGTCGCGACGACTCGTGCGCCGCGGTCGAGCAGGGACGACGTGGACATGGAGGACCTCTCGATCAACGGTGGGCTCAGGGGGTGACGGCGAACATGCGGAGCAGGAAGGGGACGAGCACGAACAGGGTCAGACCGGTGACCAGCAAGGCCAGCGGGCGAGACATGCGCTCGCTGACCTCGTTGGCTTGCCGCCGGGCGTCGGACAGCTCGGCATGCCGCAGCGTTCGGGCGCTGGCCAGCAAGGTGTTGTAGACGGACGCCCCGTCGGCGGCGACTGCCGCGATGTCAGCCAGGTTGCGGAGCTCTGCCACGTCCAACTCGTCACCGAGCGCCCGGAGGTCCACCCAAGGCTTACGGCCGGCCAGTGAGGCGCGCCGGACGGCCAGGTGGATGCGCACGAAGGGCGGGCTCCCGGAGACCTCCGCCGCCTCCTCGAGGGCCTGCTCCACCGAGCCTCGCGCACGCCGCTCCCCCGCGACCAGTGTCAGGAAGGACTCGAGGTTGCTGCGGAACTCGACCCGGGCCTCCCGAGCCGCCTCCCGTGCCTCGGCCGAGGGAAGCAGCCATCCCACAGCAGCGAGGGCAACACCCACGACGCTGGGGATGGCGAAGGGGAACGGGACGCCGACCACCGCCAGGCCCAGTCCGATCGACGCTGGGGCGACGAGCCCGGTGAGGGCCAGGGTCAGCTTGCGCGCGGCGAGGTCGGACGGAGTTCGGCCGATGATGGCGAGGTCTGCAGCGGGGACGCCGACGTGCTGCTCGAGGAAGCGCACGACCGTCGTCGGCAGTCGATTCCATCCGCCCGACGCACTGGCTGCGGTGCCGGGTGCCACGGTCGCCGGCCGTGCACTCGGTTCTCCCGAGAGCTGCTCGAGTGCGGCAGCGAGCGCCGGGGGCGCCGGTCGCGCAGCCCGGACGCCGAGAACCAGCCCGAGCGCCATGAGCATGCCGCTCAGGGTGGCCAACTGCAGCCCCGTCACCGAACACCGCCCGCCGGCGCAGCGTCCATGAGGACGCGCGGTGCCGTCGGCGGATCGGACAGGCGACGCATCCACCGCAGGGCTGTCCCGAAGAGGGCGAAGTCAGCCAGCAGCGCCACCTGCCCGACGGCCGTCGAATAGCCCGACAGGAAGGTCCGGGCGAAGAGCACCATCCCGGCGACGAGGATCAAGGTGGTGATCACGATGGTCCGCATGTTCGACCGCGGCTTGGCTCGCTCGGCCTCCACCTCACGCAGCATGCGAGAGCGTTCATCCAGGTCAACGGCCAACGCGGTGAGCACCTCCGCCAGGCCTGGGCCGCCGTTGCGCTCGCGGAGGATGAGCACCATGGCGATCTTGTCGGCGGCCGGGTCGTCGACGTCGCGCGCGAACTGACGCAGCGCCGGCTCAACGCCCTGGGGCACCATCCGCGTCACCAGATCAGTGACGGCTGGATGGATCGCCGCGGGCGCCGAATCGAGCGAGCGGCGGATGGCTTCGCGCGTCGAGCCAGCAGCACCAGAGCTGATCAGGTCGGCGAGCCGTCGGGTCCAGTCCGACAGTGCGTCGGCGGTGGCAATTGCTCGCCGGGACGCCTTCGCCCCGCCGAACAGCTGGGGCAGGAAGACCGTGGCGCCGACCGCGGCCAGCGCCGCGACGGGCCAGCCACTGACCAGCAGGACCAGCACGCCAGCAGCGCACGCACCGAGGTGCAGCCGGGTGTACCGCCACCGTGCCGTTGGTCGTGGCGACGGGAGGAGGTGGCCACCGCGGGCGGCGACCACGATCCCCACCAGTCCTGTGCTGAGGACGAGCCCAGACAGTGTCAGCAGGAGCGTCCCCGCCGTCACGAGGCACGTCCGTCTTCATGAGGGCCGGTCGGCCAGTCGGAAGCTTCAGGATGCAGCCAGTTCATGTCGAAACCGACCGCGATCAACCGCTCGGCCAGTGCATCGCTGAGCATTCCCGCGCCGCAGGCCCTCGCGCGACCGTCCCCAGGCCGTGGGGCGAAGACCGGCTTGAGGTCCGGTCGGCCGGAGTCGCCGACGGCACCGAGCTCGTAGATGCCGGAGACGAAGCGGGAGTAGTTGCGGTCGCGGTGCACGTGCACCACCAGGCCGAGCGCAGCCAAGGAGCGCAGGACCAACTCGGTGGATGGTGTGGGGTGCGCCTTGAGCGCGTTGATGAGCACCTTGTCGAAGACGCCGTCCGCCGACGGCGAGTGGATGGTGCACATCACCGAGGCGATGCCGCTCGTGGCGGCCTCCAGCAGCGAGGTGACGTAGGCACCGCGGACCTCGCCGACCAGCACCCAGGTCGGCGAGGCCCGTAGAGCCAGGTGGAGCGCGTCGCCCATGTCGAAGCCGCCGCGACCTTCTGCGTTGGGCAAGCGCGACTCGAACGGCCGGCACACGGCATGCCGTCGGACCAGTTCCCGACGGTCGGCGTCCCACCGTGGCAGGTGCAGGCCGAGCTCGCGCTCGTCTTCCACGGTGACGACGACGTTGTTCCAGGGGATCGCGTTGCCCAGGGCCCGCAGCAGGGTCGTCTTCCCGACACCGGGCGCCCCGGTCACAAGCGGTGAGACCCCCGCCTCGATGGCCGCCCGAAGGAACGCTCGCACCGGGGAGTCGACCATGCCGAGTCGGTGGAGGTCGTCGAGGCTCGGGTCGCTGAAGCGGTGCACCCGGATGACGCCGGCCGGCCGGGGCAGGACGTCCATGGCCGCCTGCAGGCGCGCGCCCAGTTCGGTGACGCCTTGCAGCCGCACGTTCAGGATCGGGCTTGCGGAAGAGAACTCCCGGCTGGTCTGCCCGCCGTCCGACCTCGAGGCGATGGACCGCAGCAACTGCTCGAGTTCCTCGTCGCTGGACGCGATGGGTGGCCCAGCGACCAGTTGCCCGTCGACCCTGCGCAGCATGGTCGGGTCGCAGCCTTCGAAGTGGATGTCCTCCACGTCGGGGCGGGCGAGCAGGGGTGCAAGCCGGCCGAGTCCGTCGAGTTCGGCCAGGACGGCGGCGAAGATGCGGTCCTCGGTGCTCACGGCCGGCGCCGTCCGCCCGCGGTGGGCCTCGTGCAGCAGCCACTGGTCGTACTCGTCGCGGATCAGGCTCTTCGTCAGCTCCCGGCGGGCACCAGCTGCGTAGTTCCGGTCCTCCACGGTCAGCCGGGTCGACACCCGGTCGCGCAGTTCGGCGACCACGCGGTACTCGATCTCAGTGAGCGCCTCCCGGTCGCTCGGTGTCGAGCTCGATGGCCGCGGCATCACGGGCCGCGTCTGTTCGATCGTCACCCGGCCACCGCCGCAGGCTCGCCGGCGGACTCCGCGGTGGCGGCTAACTGTGCGGCGAGCGTCGCCGCCTCTCGCAGCAGTGCGGACCGACGCTGGGTTCGCGCGCCTGCTGAGGTCCCGTCGGACAGGAACGATGCGGTGGTCGGGTCGTCGGGCAGCACGCCGGCCAGAGGCAGATGCAGTGCGTCGGCGACCTCCTTCGCGGAGTACGGGCCGCGTCCGACCACGAGGGTCGACACTCTGAACAGGTCACCGAGCTGCTGACGCAGCCGCTGGGCAGCGTCTTGTGCCGCGTGCACCGACCGCACGCTCGGACGTACGACCAGCAGGACGCGGTCGGCTGCTCGCAGGACTGGCCAGCCGCCGCGGTCGTGCACCAGACGTCCTGCATCCACCAGCACGTCTCGCTCGATCGTTGCTGCGCTCGAAGCCAGCGCCAGGGCAAGGCGCTCCCACGTGCCCGTGGTGAACGAGGCGCCCTGTGCAGTGGTGGCAAAGCCGGGGACCAACGACACGTCGGCTTGCTCGGGGAGTTGGACGGCGTGGTCGAGAAGCAGCGCGGCGGCCGCATCGGCCTTCAGGTCCCGGCGGGCGGCGGTCGACCAGGACAGCAGCCCGCGGTCGGTGGTGACCCGGCCCGCCAGCAGCCCGGGCGCCATGTCCCCGCCGGCCGGGTCGCAGTCGGCGACCAGCACAGGCCGGGTCCAGTTGAGCGCCAGGGCCCAGGTCGATGTGGTCACGCCAGGCGCAGCCTTGCCGGAGGTGAGCACGGTGAGCATGGCGTCAGCGCCCCTCCGGCAGCAGGACGACTGCCAGGTTCCCGGTGGAAGCCAGGCGCGCGACCGTCGGCCCGTCAGCAGCAGGGAGGCGGACGTCGACCACGGTCACCTGGGTGGTCGGGTTCGTCTGCCCCACCTCAGCGACGATGGCATCGATCGACCGCGCCGTGGGCGCCTCTGATCCGTTATCGGTCGTGAGGGCTGTCTGGCCGGGCGTCGGCACGATCAGGATCGGCTGTCCTGGCGCGAGCCCCCGAGCTGGGAACTGACCGTCCTGCAAGGGCAGGGCGACGAGCAGCTCCCCCGTTCCGAGCCCGGTCCCCGCGCCGACCTGCGCCCGGGTGAGCAGTCCGCCCCGGGACAACGGGACCTGCGCGACCAGCCCGACGATCTGGGACAGCTGTTCAGCCGCAATGGGCCGCAGGCTGGGGTCGGCGGGAACGCTGGCGGTAGTCAGGTCATCCGCCGAGATGGTCGAGCCCACTGCGACGTCGCGGGCCACAGCCAGCACCTCGTCGTGGGCGGTCAGCATCTGACCGGCGGTGAAGGCCAGGAGCCCACCCAGCAGGACGATGAGCACGCTGAGGACAAGCGAGCGCCGACTGACGCGCCGTCTGGCCGCGGCGGTCCTCACGGGCGGGGCAGGTGCCGGCCCAGCCGTACCGACAGCGGGCGCAGCCGTGCGTTCAACTCCGTTCACGGCCTCGTCGACCCAGGCCGTCACCCGGTCACCAACGACTGGACCTCGGCGACGGCGAACGCCGCGCTGGTTGTGGTCGTGAGCGCCGGCAGGGTGCCGCTGGCCCCCGTCGACGACCGCCACGCGACAGACCACTGGATGCCGTACACGGCTGTGACCTCCTGGTCGGGCTCGTGGATGGATGAGTGCGGGTAGCGGTAGTCGCATCCGGCGGGTGACGGCGCCCAGACGCCGTCTGTCGGCTGCCAGGCCACACCCGGTCCGGGGCAGGAGACCGTTGCGCCACCGTCGCCGGGCATGAAGCTCAGCGCGGTCGGAGTCACCGTCACCTCGGCCGACACTCCGCCGGCGTCGGCACGGGCGGTGAGCACCTCGAAGGACGCCGCGTCGGTCCAGAACCAGGTGTAGGCGTTGACGACCGTGTACGGCTGTCCGGTGTCCAGCGAGCCGGCCGGGTACCGGCCGGGCGTCGGAGCGGGGATGGTCAGGCTCCGTAGCGCCTGTCGCGCGAGGGCGACCGGGTCGACGACCGGCGGGCCTGCCGGAGCAGTTGCCGACCAGAAGGCGAACCCGTTCGTGCCAGGGACGCTCGCGCCGGTCGAAAGGAACGTGCACAGGTAGATGGCGCCGTCGGTGTGGCCACCCCAGACGGCTGTGCCCATGGGCGGTTGGTCTGCAAGCGCCTCCACGTAGCACTGCATGCTCTGCGCCCACCACGCGTCGCCGTCCTGGCAGGGCACCTCAGCTCCCGAAGCGGTGAACGTGCACCTGGGCTGGCTGTACGAGGTGTTGGAGTTCGAGCTGTCCACCGCTGAGGGATGCGGCGCAGCTACCGCTCCCCCGCTCTCGACCTGCACCACGCAGAGGCCATGCGAGTCGTACGGGACTGCCCACACTTCAGTTGACTCTGATTGGTAGGGGCGATCAGGCCGCGTGAGCGGCTTGGGTCAGTGTCTCGAACTCGATGGGGGTCATGCGGCCGAGGGTGTCTTGGCGCCGGCGGCGGTGGTAGGTCTTCTCGATCCAGACGACGATCGCCAGGCGTAGCTCCTCGCGGGTGGCCCAGCGCTGGCGGTTCAGCACGTTCTTCTGCAGCAGGCTGAAGAACGACTCCATGGCGGCGTTGTCCGCGCAGGCACCGACCCGGCCCATCGAGCCGCGCAACTGGGCGTCGCGCAGGGCTCTGACGTAGGCGTGGGAGCGGAATTGGCTGCCGCGGTCGGAATGCACGATCGTGCCGACGCCACTGCGCAGCGCTAGGGCGTTGGCCAGCGCGTTGACCGCCAGCTCGGATGTCATCCGGGCGTCGATGGAGTAGCCGACGATCCGCTTGGAGCAGGCGTCTTTGACCGCGCAGAGGTAGAGCTTGCCCTCGGCGGTGGGGTGCTCGGTGATGTCGGTGAGCCACAGCTCGTTGGGCGCTTCGGCGGTGAAGTCGCGCAGCACGAGATCGTCGTGCACCGGCGGTCCAGGCTTGCGATTGAGCCCGCGCTTGCGCGAGTGCACCGACCACAGCCGCTGCGACGAGCAGAGCCGGTTGACCCGGTTGCGCGAGGCCCGCAGACCCTGGCCGGCGAGCTCGTCGGCGATGAACCGGTAGCCGAACTCTGGGTCGTCGTGGTGGATGTCGATCGCGGCATTGATCAGGTGCGCGTCGTCCCAATCGCGCTGGCTCACCGGATTGGCCTGCCACTTGTAGAACGCCTGCTTGGAGAAGCCGAGCACCCGGCAGGTCACCGCGACAGGGATCTTCTCGGCGGCGAGGTCTTGGACCAGCGGGTACATCATTTTGGGAGCACGTCGCGGGCGAAGTACGCGGTCGCCCGGCGCAGGATCTCGTTCTCCTGCTCCAGCTGCTTGGCTCGCTTGCGCAGCTCGCGGTTCTCGGCCTCCAGGTCGAGGCCGGCGCTCGAGGTGGACATCGAGGACGTCCCGGTGGTGAGGCCGTCGTCGCGGTCGGCGATCTTCAGCCAGCGTTGCAGGCAGGACTCAGAGATCCCAAAGCTCTTGGCGACCTGCGCGATCGACTGGTCGCCCTGCCGGGCCACCGCGATCACGTCCCGCCGGAACTCCTTGGGGAACGGCTTGGGCACGATGCTGATCCTTCCAGCGAGACCCGAGGTCTCACAGGCAAGGAGTCAACCGAACCCTGGGCAGTCCCTACTGCTGACAGGAAACAGGGGCTGCGGTGGCGCTCGTCAGGGTGACCGTGAGCGAGAAGCTGATGATCACCAAGCCGGAGAGAGTGACGGCTACTCGTCGCACGAACGAGCCTGGCTGTTGGGCGCTGCACTCACGCGCCACGAGGAGGCGTCCGGGTAGTCGATGTTGACGACCGTCAGCTGCGCGACGAGATAGTCCGGGCGGTCAGCCGGCACGACGGACACGCCAGCCGCATCCATCGCCTGCACCTGGCTCACGTCAACGCACGCCGTCACGACGACGGTGGGCAGGACCGGGGACGGCGACGCGGCCGGGTCATTGGTGAGGTCGATGCTGCTGACCGACGTCGTGACCAGCTCCGACCGTCCGACCTGCCGATAGCCTTGCGCACGGAAGGTCCCGATGGCCGTAGCTTCGCTGGTCGCCTCCGCAGCCACCGCCACGCTGTAGAGGTCGTCGAGCGAGCGAGACGCGTCTAGGTACAAGTCGTCGATCACCTGCAAGTAGGTGGGCACCAGCGCAACCGCCTGCGCTTCTGCGGCATCAGTCGGATCCGCGCTGCTCGACGGAGCAGTCGACGTCAGCGCGCTCGACGGCGCAGTGATGAAAGGTGCGGCAGGCTCATTCGAGGAGCTCGAGCAGGCAGCGACGCCCGACAGGAGGACGCCAGCCAAGGCTGCCGTCCTTGCTCGCGCCGCCGTCATGTGTGTTCGCCTCCCCTGGGTGCCTGGTGGGATAGCGAGACTGCCTGTTTTGATACGTAACGTGAACAGATCAGCCCGAGAGTCACCCGATCGGGCTACAAGCACCCGCAGCGCCTTGCTTCTCACCCGGTCTGGTGTATCGCACTCCTGTGCCACTTCACGGTTTTCCACAGACTCGATGTGCCGGGCGAACGGTCAGCTCTCGGCAACAGGGCGACCGATGCCCCTCGCCCAACAGCCGTGTTGCCCTTGTGGGCTCGTGAGCTGGCAGTGGTCCGTCGCAGTCCTGGCCGGCGCCTCATGCAGCGGGTTCACTGTTCCTTCACTGACCGACCGAGGCTTGCGACAGCTGGGGCAGTCGGAATCGAGCACGCACGTGTTGCGGATCGTCGGGGCAGTCGTCGGGGTACTGGTCGGCGCAGCGACAACGCTCGCTGCCTTACGCGTCGGCAACCTCCTCTTAGCCGTGCCCCTCGTCGCCTGGGGCGTCTCTGTCGTCGCCGCCAGCTGCTGCGATGCCGTCACGCAACGGATCCCCACAGCCCTGGTTCGTCAGGCCATCGTCGTGACCGGCGTGCTGCTCACCTGCGCACTCAGCCTCAGCGGCGACTGGGAATCAGTGCTGGTGAGCGTGGTGGCTGCCGCAGCGGCCGGCGGCGTCGCACTGCTCTGTTGGCGCTTCGCCGATGCCGGCTACGGCGATGCTCGGCTGGCCGTGCTCGGCGGCCTCGGCCTCGGGCACACCAGTGCCAGCAGCTTGGTCATGGCCCTCACGGTGATCGTCCTCATCACCGCCGCCCAAGTCGTCACGACCTTCGCGGTGGGCGGCAACCGTCGGACGAGGTTCCCCATGGGTCCCGCGTTGGCGGCGGGCTTCGTCGTGGCTGCCACGGCTTGACAGCCACCTGGGCAGGAGCCCTATGAGAGTCCAGCACGGCGGCAGGGCCGCGAGCCCTCCCAGCCTGTGAACCCTGCCTTCCCACGCCAATGAGCTCCGCGCGGTCAGCATGCGGGTACAAGACACCAATCTCTTCGCCCGGCACGCACAGTCGCCGTTAGGTGACCCATGCCGTCGGAGGGCCGTTGTCGTGAATGCAACACATGGCTGGACACCAAGCCGCGCGGACGCACGAAGATGTACTGCGGCAGCACTTGCCGCTCCGCGGCTGGCAGGCGCCGGGATGCCGAGGACGCCGCCCGTCTGAGGCGATGGCGAGCCTCTCAGGCCAGCGACGACAGCGACGAAGACGACAAGAAGTCCGACACCCATGGCGAGGTCGGTCTTCCTACCGACCACTGACAGCTGAGTGCGCCCAAGGCGGAGACCAGCTCGACCGTCCTGACCAACCGCGTCGCTTCCTTGGGCCGACGCAGTCGGGTAACGCTGGCTCCGTCTTGCCACCGGCGCGAGTCCGTAGGCTCAGGAACGAAAAGTCGACCAACCCGGGCGGTCCCCTGCGCCACAACGGCTCCACCTCGGCCAGTGACCTAGAAGCGGAAGCCGCCGACCGCGCTGTTGAGCTCGGCAGCCAGTCGCGCGGCCTCGTCTATCGCCACTCGGGCGTCCGTCACGGCCTGTGTGGTGGCGCCGGTCGCTTCGGCCACTGAGTTGACACGTTCGGTGATCTGCTCGACACCAGCAGCGGCCCCGGTGATGCTGCGGCTCATCTCCGCGGCTGTGGCAGTCTGTTCCTCCACCGCTGCAGCGATGGTGGTCTGAGCGTCGCTGATCTGCGCGATGATCGCGGTGATGTCGCCGATCGCCCCAAACGCGCCGGTTGTATCGGCTTGGATGGCCTCCACCCGTGCGGTGATGTCCTGAGTGGCTCTGGCGGTCTCCTGGGCCAAGTCCTTGACCTCGTTTGCCACCACAGCGAAGCCCTTGCCTGCTTCACCGGCACGGGCGGCCTCGATGGTGGCGTTGAGGGCCAGCAGATTGGTCTGTTCCGCGATCGCCGTGATCGTCTTGATCACGGCCGCGATCCGAGTGGAGGACTCCCCCAACTTGTCAACAGTGGCTGTCGCGGCCTCCGCGCGAACAACCGCCCGGCCGGCGATGCGGGCGACGTCAGTGGCGTTCTGAGCGATCTCCCGGATCGAGCTGCCCATCTGGTCAGTGCCTGCCGCCACCGTCTGCACGTTGCCGAGGACCTGACCGGCGGTCTGGGCGACCGTGCTGGTCTCGGCTGCGGACTCACCCGCGAGCCGCGTCATGTCCTGCGCGGTCGCGGAGAGCTCTTCCGTGGCTGACGCCAGCGTGGCGGAGCTGTCTCCGATCCTCTCCAGGAGATCCCTCATCGTTGCCATCGAGGTCTCTAGCGCCGTCGCGATCGACCCGACTTCGTCCGTGCTCGTCAATCCCGTTGTCCCTCGCAGGTCGCCGTCGGCCAGACCGAGGACGATGGCCCGGACCCGTCGCAGTGGACGCACCACCGACCGGGTGACGGCCCACCCGAGCACTCCCAGCAGCAAGATGCCGCCGATCCCCACCATGACAGCCGCCATGACCGCGGTGCGACGTTGATCTGCGCTGGAACCGGCCGCATCGGAAGCTTCTGCTGCGACCGCATCACCGACGACCGGAAGCGCTTCCTCGAGACCGCCGAAGGCTGCTGCGAATCCCGGATATGCGGCCAGAGCGGCTTCGCGGTCGCGACCGGCGAGCGCGGCGATCTGCTGTCCCGCGGACAAGTAGGTGTTCACGTCTGCCTCGACAGAGTCCACTGCCGAGACCACGCCGCCGCCAAGACCGCTGTCGCGTACGGAAACGAGCGCTGCCTGCAGCGCCGCCGCGTGGTCGTTCAGGTCGCGGACTGCGGTCTCGTACTGGTCACCGCTGCCACTGAGCAGCGCTTGCAGCACATCTGCCCGCACGGCGTCGTGCATCATGTCCGCCTCCGAGGCTGCCCCGGTGGCGGTCGTGGTGAGCAACAGCCGGTCGGTTCGTTCCCCGGCCACCTCGAGCGCGCTCACGGAGATGATGCCGGAGACGCCGAGCGCCAACGCTCCCGCGGCGACCAGTACTGACAACTTTATGCCGAGTGGGCGGTTGGACCACCAAGACCAGGACATGCATCCCCCCTGAGCGGGCGGCTGCACTCTGATACCAGCCGATGTCAGCTTGTTCGGCAGGACGGCTCGGGAGTTGAGTTGTCCGCAAGGCAGTTTTGCCCCTTGTGGTTCTGCTTGTACGGCCACGCATCCGTGCACTTCGTCTCATTGCCGTGCGCACCTTCAGACCCTCGGGCGCGCTCGACGCCACCGGTGAGGGAGTCGGCGCGGTCGGTCGATGGCCTCAAGCACCTGCAGGACCAACCCCTCCGGTCCAGCCGAGGGCACACCTCTGCTCCCCCGCTCGTTCGACTTCGACCAGCTCGGCGTCAGCAGGGTGTCTGGTGGCCGCGGTCTCGGCGCCCCCGACGTCTGCCATGTGCAGCAGATCGTCCTCGGCGCTTCGGACCTCGACCGCTCGCATTGCCCGCCTCACCCGGGCGGGCGATGGGCCCGTAGCCGAACGCGACACCTGGGGCCGAGATGCCATCCGAGCGGAGAGACCCGGGACGACGCGGGCCTACCGAGACCCGAGCTGGCACTGAGCACGCGTCCCACCTGTCGGCGCTGTACAGAGGTCGGAGGCCAACTCGGCGGTGGAGTCGGGTGCACGCGCGCGCCGCCTGTGGCAGGTGAGGTGGACGTCATGCCTTCGTCAGCCGTTCCGGTCAACCTCCCGTCTGAGCAGCCGAGAAGAGCACGACCCCGCCGGATTGTCTGCCAGTCGATCGAGGTGCACTGAATGCCCACTCGCCCTACCGCTGTTGAGAACCTGCTCGAGTTGCGCGGCGTTGTCGAGGCGATCCGTCGTACGTCTGCCGTCGTCGAGTTCGGTCTCGACGGCACGGTGCTGACAGCCAACCAGAACTTCCTCGACACCATGGGATACGGGCTCGATGAGGTGCTGGGCAAGCCCCACAGCATGTTCGTCGACCCCGCCTACGCGGCCTCGGAGCAGTACTCCCTCTTCTGGAGGCAGCTGGTCGACGGGGCACTCGAATCAGGCACGGTGGTCAAGCGGCTGGCAAAGGGCGGTCGCGAGGTGTGGCTCCGTTCGTCGTACATCCCGGTGCCGGACGAGGACGGCCGGCCGGTCAAGGTGATCGTGGTGGCCATCGACATCACCGAGGGGAAAGTGGCTGCGCTGGAGCGAGAGAGCCAGGCAGTGGCGATCGACCGTTCGCAGGCGATGATCGAGTTCACGGTCGACGGCGTGGTGCTGAGCGCGAACAGCAACTTCCTCGACGCAATGGGTTACACGCTCTCCGAGGTGCGCGGTAAGCACCACCGGATGTTCGTGGAGCCGTCGCTGGCCACGAGTCGGGAGTACACCGACTTCTGGAAGCGACTCGGCTCGGGCCAGTTCGAGGGCGGGGTGTACAAGCGGCTGGCCAAGGGTGGTCGCGAGGTGTGGCTGCAGGCCACGTACAACCCGGTCCTCGACGAGGACGGCATGCCGATGAAGATCGTGAAGTTCGCCAGCGACATCACTGTCGCTCGGCGGGCGGACGCCGAGTCCCGCGGCAAGGTCGCGGCCATCGACCGGGCACAAGCGGTGATCGAGTTCGACCTCGATGGGACCGTGCTGAGCGCGAACACTAACTTCTTGCAGACCATGGGCTATGCGCTGCCCGAGGTGCAGGGCAAGCACCACAGCATCTTCTGCGAGCCCGCCCTCGCGAGCAGCCCGGAGTACGAGGAGTTCTGGACGCGGCTGGGCAGCGGCGGGTATGAGTCAGGCGAGTTCAAACGGCTGGCCAAGGACGGGCGCGAGGTGTGGTTGCAGGCCACGTACAACCCGATCCTGGACGACTTCGGCAAGCCCGTGAAGATCGTCAAGTTCGCCAGCGACATCACCGAGGTGAAGTTCGCCGGGGCCGAGGCGCGCGGCAAGGTGGCAGCAATCGAGCGCGCACAGGCGGTCGTGGAGTTCGACCTGACCGGTCGGGTGCTGACGGCGAACCAGAAGTTCACGGACACCATGGGCTACCCGCTCGCGGAGATCCGCGGCAAGCACCACCGCATCTTCTGCGACCCGACCCACACCGCCAGTGATGAGTACGCCGACTTCTGGGAGCGGCTGGGACAGGGCCACTACGAGGCCGGGGAGTACAAGCGCCGTGACAAGGACGGGCACGACGTCTGGCTGCAAGCCACCTACAACCCCATCATCGACGACTCAGGCCGCGTCGTGAAGATCGTCAAGTTCGCCACCGACATCACCCGCACGAAGCGGCAGACCGCCGAGTACAACGGCAAGGTCACGGCGATGGACCGCGCCCAGGCGGTCATCGAGTTCGACCTCGACGGCACGGTCCTCACCGCGAACGCGAACTTCCTGGCCGCACTCGGCTACACGCTCGCCGAGGTCCAGGGCAAGCACCACCGGATCTTCTGCGACCCGGCCTACACCACGACCGAGGAGTACCGCGACTTCTGGGAGAAGCTGAGCAGCGGCGACTTCCACACCGGGGAGTACCGGCGGCTCCACAAGAACGGCCAGGACGTCTGGATCCAGGCCAGCTACAACCCGATACTCGATGACACCGGCCGGCCGTTCAAGGTGGTCAAGTTCGCGTCCGACGTGACCCAGACGAAGCTCCGCAACGCCGAGATCGAAGCGCGGGTCAACGCCGTCGACCGCGCCCAGGCGGTCATCGAGTTCGACCTCGACGGCAACGTCCTCTCGGCCAACGAGAACTTCCTGCGCACGATGGGCTACTCGCAGCGGGAGATCCTCGGGCACCACCACAGCGAGTTCTGCGCCGACGACTACATCCGATCGCCGGAGTACCGCGACTTCTGGCTGCGGCTGGGCAAGGGCGAGGTGCTCGCCGGCCGGTTCCACCGCAAGGGAAAGTACGGCCGCGACGTGCACATCCAGGCGACCTACAACCCGATCCTCGACTTGAGCGGCCGACCGTTCAAGGTGGTCAAGTTCGCCTACGACGTCACGGCGGAGGTGGAGCGGGAGATGCGGATCGCGAGCGGCACCAAGGAGATGACGACGTCGGTGCGCAACCTGTCGGCGTCCATCGAGGACATCGCCCGGAGCTCGCAGACGGCGACTGGGCTGGCTACCGAGACACAAGACAACGCGCGCCAGGGTGTCGAGGCGCTCCGCGCGTCCCTGGAGGCGATCGCCCTGATCCAGAAGTCGTCCAACTCGATCACCGAGATCGTCCGGGTGATGGGCGAGATCGCGAACCAGACCAACCTGCTGGCGTTCAACGCCTCGATCGAGGCCGCCCGCGCCGGCGAGCACGGCGTCGGGTTCTCCATCGTCGCCGGCGAGGTCCGCAAGTTGGCGGAGCGCTCGTTCGAGGCGTCCCAGCAGATCGGCAAGCTCATCGAGGAGTCCGCCGAGCGGGTGGCCCAGGGGTCGCACGTCTCGAAGCGAGCGGAGAGCGCCTTCGAGCAGATCGTCTCCAGCGTCACCCGCACCAACGAGACGATCCACAGCATCTCGGCGTCCACGCAGTTGCAGCAGGCGGCTTCGCGCGAGGTGGACGAGTTGATCGCCCAGCTGGCGTCGGCGGACTGACGACCATGGCCATCACGCGTGAGGGTGTGGAAGCTCGGAGCGCCGACGCTGACGTCGTCTACGGCCTTCTGCGCCTGGCCGGCATGGACGTCGCCCTGCCGCTGTCGGCACTGCGGGAAGTCGTCCCCTGCCCGGCCGAGCTGACCAGGCTGCCAGCGGCCGTACCGGGCCTCCTGGGTGCGATCGAGTTGCGCCGCCTCGTCCTCCCGGTGCTCGACCTCCACGCAGCCCTCGGCCGGCCCGAGGACCGGCGCGTCGACCAGGTCGTCGTCGTGCTCGCCGACGAGGGACGGGTGCTGGGCTTGCTCGCCGACGAGGTGCAGGGCATCTGTCGGGTGCCGGCCGACGTCCTCGTCGCCGCGCAGGCCACCGGCGGTGGGTTGTTGTTCTCCCACACCTTCCGCCACCCGGAGACCGGCCGGGCGCACAGCGTGCTGGACGCCGGCGCGGTGCTCGACCTCCCGGGCGTGCCCACGGTCACCGACCGATCCCGGACCGTGGACACCGCACGCGGCGATGGAGTCGGCGCGATCAGCCGGCGGACACTCACCGTGCTGCGCTGCGGCGCGTACCGGCTGGCGATCGACGCCGCACACGTGCACACCACCGTCCCGACCCCGCAGCTGCGCCCGTCGGTCCTGACCAGCCGACTGTGCCCGGGGTCCGTCGTGTACGACGACCGAGAGGTGCCGGTCATCGATCCGCTGGTGCTCCTCGGCCTCGGTGAGCTACCGGCCGCGGACACCGGCGCCGGCCTCGTGCTGGACCTCGAATCCGGGTACGTCGTGCTGGCGCTCAGCGAGCTGCTGGAACTCGCGTACGTCGACCCGGACGACGTCCTGCCTGTTCCTTCCTTCGGCCTCCCCAGAGCGGACCTGCTCGCCGGGATGGTCGAGGTCGGCGGCATCGGCGACTGCCTGGTGCTGGACGGTGCGAACTTGATGACCGACCCGCAGTTGAGCGGCTTTGCCGCTGTGAACACGGCCGTGGAGAGCGCGCGCAGCGGTGACGACACCGCAGTGATCGCAGCGGCCGCCACGGCCGGAGGCGCACCGCCGTACCTGACCTACTCGATCGGTGTGGACCTCGCGACACGCCTCGAGCAGATCAGCGAGATCCTGCCGTTTCCGGACGCGCTGACCCGGACGTCAGTGCCGGGCCTGCTGGGTCTGGTCACGCATCGTCGGGCCGTCGTCCCGGTGTTGTGCCTGTCGACTCTGCTCGGCCGCGAGCAGCGGGAGGTCGGGCCGTCGACCTGCTTGCTGCTGGCGGAGGTCGACGACCGCCCGGTCGCCTTTGCGGTCGACGCTCTGCGCAGCATCGCCCCGCTCACCTGGACCGACGCCGAACAGGCCTCGAGGGGCACGGCCGACGACAGGGGCAGCACGCTGCGCTCGGCGCCTCTGGTGCGGGTGGGCGAGGACAGCCGACTACTGCCGGAGTTGGACCTCCGAGCCGTGGCGCGGCGCTTCATCTCGACTGCTGACGTCCTCACCGCCCCCGAAGCGGCGCTCGTCGTCTGAACCGCGCCTTGACCGGCTGAGGCCGTTGACGGGAGCCTCTGCACCAGTTCGTCACGGACCGTCGCCATCCGCACGACACTGCCTCGGTCATCCGCCGGCCTGCCGTCGCACGTCCAGGAGCGGCCTCCCAGTCCTGCGCCGATCGCGCCCAGTTCACGGCCCGCCGAGGACGTTCGCGACAGACCCTCGCCGTTGACATCGCTGCAACGTCGAGTCCTCGAGCGCACAGACATCCGACCGAGTGTCGCGGACGGCCCCACGCTCACCTCTCGGTGGTCATCTCACCGGAATTGCCGTTCTTCTCCCGCTTGAAGGTGTAGGTACCCGCATGATCGCTGCAAAGCTCCCACCCCGCCCCACCCACGTCGTTGCATTCCCGCTCCATGACCTCGATGCGGTCACGGATCTTCATGTTGGGCTCGAGGATCTTGTACTCCCACGCCGTCATGACCAGCCATCATGGTGCCTTCATCACATCCCCGCGCAGCCGCGCCCGCGAGCCAGTCGTTGGTCGCCCTCGAGCTGAGGACGGGGCCGTGCCCGGGCCCGGTTGCTACGCCGTCAGGTCCAGGTCCCGTCCGAGCAGCTCCCGGCCGACCAGGTCGGTAATGACCATGACGAGGCGGAGCAACTCAGTGGTCATGGACCGGGCTGGGCATGTGCTTGACCGACGTGACCGCGGTGGTCGAGATGACTGTGACTCTGGGCGGTCGACGCGGCGCCGACCTAGACGTCGGCGGACAGCCCGCCGTCGGCGACGGTGGGTCTGTGCACCTGCCGAGGTCGGCGACAGAGCCACCAATCGAGCGCGTGATGGCGTGGCAGGTGCCTGGCTGCCTCAACTTCAAGTCGCACCACGCGCAGATGAGCGGCGATCAGCACTGCGCTGGATCTTGTGCGAACGCGGGAGGTCGACGCCGAACACGACGGGCGCCAGGCCGGCTCCATGGGGCCCGTCAACCGCCGGTCGGGTTCACCAGCTGCCGAAGAGTCGAAGGTGGTACCAGATCCTGCCCTTCAGCGGCGAGCGTCGCACTCACCGGGACATGAGTCGCCCGCTGAAGTGACCAAGTCAGTCCCGGACCACCGCGACGAACGACCGCAGTCCTTCAGCGTCGACTTGCCTCGGACCTTGCGTGGACGTTGTCATCAACGTGTCCGGCTGACAGTGAGCCAGTCGCCGTCGTGTCCGCGAACACAGCAGAACGTGGGCGTCGGCCCGCCGCGCAGTCACGGCTCGCTCGGCCGTTTTGCTCAGTAGCTGAACTCGCCGACGGTGGCACGCAGGTCACTGGCCATCCGGGAGAGCTCATCGACCGCCAGGCGGGTCTGCGACAGTGCCTCGGTGGTCGCATCTGCCGCCGTCGAGACCCCGGTGATGTTCGACGCGATCTCCGTCGTGCCATCCGCGGCCTCCTGCACCGACCGCGACATCTCGTTCGTCGTCGCCGTCTGCTCCTCCACCGCACTCGCGATGGTCAACTGGTAGTCGTTGATCGACCCGATGATCTCCGAGATCCGCCCGATCGCCGACACCGCACCCGAGGTGTCACCCTGGATCGCCTCCACCCGCCGCGCGATGTCCTCCGTCGCCCGCGCCGTCTCCTGCGCCAGCTCCTTCACCTCGTTCGCCACCACCGCGAACCCCTTGCCCGCCTCACCGGCCCGCGCCGCCTCGATCGTCGCGTTCAACGCCAGCAGGTTCGTCTGCTCCGCGATCGAGGTGATGGTCTTGACCACCGCCCCGATCTCCTGCGACGAGTTCCCGAGCCGGATCACCGTCGTCGTCGTCGACTGCGCCTCCATGACTGCCTCAGCAGCCACCCGCGCGCCCTCGTTGGCGCTCTCCGAGATCTCCCTGATCGCCCCGGACATCTCGTCCGCACCCGCCGCCACGGTCGCCACGCTCCGGGACACCTCCTGGGCGGCAGCGCCGACCACCCCGGCCTGGGCAGCGGTCTCCTCCGCTGAGGCGGAGATCTGCGCCGACGAGGCCGACAGCTGCTCGGAGGCCGCGGCGACAGCGTCCGCGCTGGCCGCGACGGTGGAGACGACGGTCCGCAGCGAGGCGACCGACCCGTTGAGCGACGTCTCCAGGGCGCCCAGCTCGCCGCCCGATCGCTCGTCGACACTGGCGGTCAGGTTGCCGTCGGCCAGGTCCTTGAGAGCACGCACGACGCGGCCCAGGGGCTTGGTGATGCTCCACGAGATGATCACTGCGGCGCCGACGAGACCCACCAAGGCAACGGCTGCAGCAAGGACGGCGATCGTCCTGCCTGTGTTGGCCGAAGTGACCGTGCCGGCCGCGGCCTCGGCGCTGCGATCAGCAAGCCTGCCACTCACGTCGCTCATCGCGCCGGCCACCCGCTGGTAGTTCGCGATCTCGTCGACGAGGACGAGGGCGTTGGCCTGGCTGACCCGCGCAGGATCGCCACTGCGGTAGGCGTCGTAGATGTTCGAGTCGACGTTCATGAAGTCGGCAAAGGCGGTCTGCGCGGCGAGCACGTCGTCCCGTTCGGACCCTGCCAGCCCGTCGGCGGCCGCGAGACGGTCGAGCAGGTCTGACAGCACCTCGGTCGACGCCTGGAATGCCTCACGCGACCCACCTGAGGCGTCGAGGGTGGCGGGATTCAGATTGGCATCGAGGGAGTACGCGGTCTGCCAACCGTTCCAGTCGGCCGCGGCGTACTTGGCCTCGGCAGCCACCGCGGCCAGCGCTCGAGTGTCGTCGCTGCGCCTGCCGGAGTCGCTCACCTCGCTCAAACGAACGACGCTCACCGTGGCCACCACGAGCAGTGCGAGGGCGCAGAGCCCGAAACCGGCGAGGAGCCTGACGGGTACGGACCAGCGGTCGACGATGCTCAACATGGCAACTCTCGGGTCGGAGGGCATGACGCGGGATGCACCCGCGAGTGGAGTACGCCCGCGAGCACTTTCCGTCCTCATCGGCAGCTCGCGCTCCAGATGGACCTGTGGAGGCGTCCTCTGTCAGATGGATGGTGGTACGGGACTCCTCGTCCGACCGTCTCGGGCGAGTCCCTCGTCGTGACACCGGTTGGCTCAGCTCGGGCCAGGGCACAGGTGGGACAGCCCGCCGTGACCCGAAGGCGCGGCCTCCGTGATGTGTCGTTCGTGCAGCTGGAGGAGCCATGACGGCGGACTTGACGTCGGCATTCCGCCACGCCCCGATCGGGGTCGCCTTGGCCACTGTGGACGGCGTGCTGACCGAGGTGAACGCCGCTCTCACGGAGCTCTTGGGTCATGCGGCCGGGCACATGCGTGGCCGCCCACTGCTCGCGATGACGCATCCCGATGACGTGCCTGGCGCTCGGGACGCCTGCCGGGGTCTCGCGAGGAGCCGAAGCCGGCGGTGGTTGCACGAATGTCGGCTGGTCCATCGGGACGGACACGCAGTCCCTGTCCAGGTGACCAGTTCCTGGGTCGACAGCGGCACCGCCGACCCGCACCTGGTCATGCTCGTAGAAGACATCAGCGAGCGGAGCGCACGAGAGACCGAGTTGAGGCGGCGCAGTCTGCACGACCCGCTCACTGGCGTGGGCAACCGACGCAAGTTCAGCGAACGTCTCATGCATGCCCTACGTCACGGCCAGCAGGAGCTGACCCCCACCTGCCTCGTCGTGGTCGACGTGAATGCGTTCAAGATGATCAATGACCGCTACGGGCATCAGGTGGGCGATCTCGTCCTGGTCGCCGTGGCAGAGAGACTGACGAGCACCGCCAGGCACAGTGACGAGGTCGTCCGCTTGGGCGGGGACGAGTTCGGCATCGTGTGTGGTGACACCACGACTCAAGAAGCAGCCGTCCTCGTGCGCCGACTGCGACGAGCCATGGCTGCACCGCTGCTGGTCGGAGATGCGGAGCTGATGGTGCGAGTCTCGGTCGGTGTCGGCGTCAGCGAGCCCGGGAACGATCCTGACGTGGCTGTTGTCGCGATCATGGCCCAGGCCGACAAGGCGATGTACGCGAACAAGAGCTCAGCGGCTCACTGGGGCTAGCGACCAGTCGACGCCGAGCTCACTTCGTCGCCCGCTGGACGTGGCCTGTAGCTCACTCGGGTTCGCAGAGCTGCTCGATCACTGCGCATGCGGAGCTTGATGGCCACGTCGGCTCACCAGCGTTCAGTGTCGGTGAAATGCCGTCCGGGATGCCCCTCGACCCACAGACACACTGGACCACTTGCTCCCCGGGAAGGCGCCACGGCGTCACAACTGGGCCGAGGGATGAGCTCTGCGGGATGAGCGCGCAACCAACGCAGCCAGAGGTCATTGCTGCCAGCTCCTGCGTCACCGTAGGCCGCTATGGTCCAGTGCTCCCCTGGATGGCCTGCGTCGAAGTCGCAGATCCAGACGTCATCCGCGGGCCAGTCAGCGCCCATGGCATCGAGGCCTCGCAAGATGTCCGACGGCACGACGGCCACCTCACGACACTGTGTCCAAACGCGTTCCGAGAACCCCATCCACACACACCTATCCGCGGCTTTACGACGTAAACCCCTCGCCTGACGACGCGCCGCCGTTCATCGGGGCTGATGTCCAGCAGCGCGCTGAGCTCGGAGCGTCACTTTGATGCTGCTTGCAACGCGGCATGGACGACCGTTGCCGGACCAGGAGTCCTTGCTGTCCAGGTCTCGTCCCATCCCGATCGTCTCAGGCGGCCGGCAAGCGCTCGCCGTTGAGCAAGATGGCCAACTGGGTACGGGTGCGGATGTCGAATCGGCGCAGGGCTGCGGTGATGTGACTCTTGACGGTCGCTGGGCTCAGGAACAACCGACTGGCGATCTCGCGGTTGCTCAAGCCCTCGGCCACCAGCAACGCCACGTCACGTTGCCGCTCGGTGAGCTGGTCCGCGGCACACCGCTCAGCGTCCTTCCGGGCTGGAACACCGGTGACGTAGTGCACGAGCTGGCGGGCCACGAGCGGGTCGAACGCAGTCTCCCGCCGGGCGAGCGCTCGGACGGCATCCACCAATTGCTGTGCAGCCGACTGACGTGGCAGAAGACCTCGAACGCCCGCCTGCAACACGCCGATCAACTCAGAGTCGGGCTGCCCCATGCTCTCTGCGAGCATCAGCACGCTGGTTCCGCCCTCACACACGTCCCGGAGCAGAAGCAGGTTCGTTGGGCCAACGAGCCCCTGTCGGACGACGACCACCCGAGCCCCCGGCCCGCCGGCCGCCGTGAGCGTTCCAGCGAGAGTGCGAGCCTCAGCGACCACCGCCATGTCCGGCTGCGCCTCGAACACCACGCGCAGACCGAGGCGGAAGATCTCGTGGTCCTCGCACAACAGCACGCGCACAAGCGGCTGTGGGAGCCGAGTCGCACGCGGCCGGAGAATGGGTCGGGTGGCGCTCACTCCGGGCGCTCGAGCCGCGTCCTTCAGGAGGCGGCCCTTCGGTCCGTCGTCGGGCTCACGAGATCGTGAGTCACCGTAGGGCGAACCCATGCCACTGTCCTGAATCGTGAGAACCCCCGCGACACGAGCGTTGCGACCGTCCCTGCGATGGAGCAGAGCGGTGACCCGACAGCCGCCCGGCTCACGACCACCAAAAAGGTAGCGCACAACCGAGTCGCGAGGACGCCTTCCACCCAGAATTCTCAGCAGCTAGTTCACGGTGAGCAGTCTGCTCGGCGGCAGTCCTGCGCGACGGCTGGCTCTTGAGAAGATGACTTGGCCCGATGGCAATGCGCCGAGCTCCCCCATCGGCAGGTCTGCGCTGCGACGTTGTGCCTTCACATGCCGTGCTCGGACCAGGCGAGGACTGAGCCACAGCCGATCAGCAACAGTCATCCCGCTGTCGCCACCACTTCCTCGTGGTGCTGCCGGCGCCCTGAGGGTCGACCGCCGACCGTCCTTGGTCACTGTCACGCGATGCCTCAGACATCGGCGGGATCGCAGCGGGTTGATGCCGTAGGCGCTCGGCGAAGCGCCAGTCACAGTCGCGCAGGTCAGGTGAACCCAACGGGAGTTGGCAGCCCTCTGTACTGGAACAGAGGGCTGCCGACCGCTCAAGGCCTGATGAGCTCAACCAGCCAAGATGCGAGATCGCACCTGCTCGACCAGTGCCGGCGGAACATCGGCGAGGCCGTGGTCCGCGGCGGCGTGGGCGGCGACCTGGGTGAGGATGCCGTCCTCGTCAGCGGCTGAGAAGGTGCGGCCGCAACCGGGAACGACGTCGCCACAGGCGAAGACCTTCATGGGATACCTCCGTGGTGGGGTGTTTCCAGTGGCCCGTCGCGGCGTCTCCGCGCGGGTGTCTGTGGGCTCAGCGGTTGGCCGAGTGCGACCGTGTACTGGCCAGCCGGGTCAACAACGACTCGACGCGGAGCACCCCAGTGGCCGCGCCGACGTCGTCGACGACGACGATCGGATCGAAGCGGCAGGCCTCCGGCCGGGTGACCACCCGCTGCGCGACCTCAGCGACCGCAGCCGAGGCCGGGACACGCAGGCTCACGGGTGCGGCACGGTGGCCGGCCAGGTCGCCGTCCCGGCGAAGGGCGACGAGCAGGCCGATCGGATGTCCGAACTCGTCGACGCGCACCGCAGTGCCCCGGCTCGTGGGCTGCTGACCGTCGGAGACGAGTTCGGCCGGCTCAACGAGGCTGGCGACGTTCTCCACCAGCTGCGCGGCATGCACACTCTGTCGCAGCCGGGCGCCGACCTCGGGGTCGAGCGTCGCCCACGGCGGGCTGGGGCGGCCGAGTAGGTAGCCCTGCGCCAGCGGGACACCGAGCCTGACGAAGGCATCCATCTCGCCCCAGGTCTCCACGCCCTCGGCCAGCAGCCAGGCGTCGATGCGGCCGCCGAACTCCCCGAGGAGTTGGGCCAGGGCGAGCTTCACGTCGTCGGTGTCGGCGTCGGCGACCAGCGCTCGGTCCAACTTGATGATCTGCGGCTTGACAGCGGTGGGCTGTTGGAGCCCGGAGTAACCCGACCCCGCATCGTCGAGGGCCACCAGGGCCCCCCTGTCGCGCAGCCGGTCCCGCAGGTCCAGCAACGGACGCAGGTCAGCGACGTCCTGGTGCTCGGTGAGTTCCAGGACAAGCGGCGCGAGATCGCCGGCGTTGAGCAGTGGGTCAGCCAGCTCGGGCTCGGTGAGCAGGTGCGGGCTCACGTTGACGGTCAGGAAACAGTTCGGGGGCAGATCGGTGCGCAGCTGCAGGCAGCGCTCGAGCACCATCGCTTCCACCCGTGCGCCCATGCCAGCTGTGTCCGCGGCCGCGAACCAGAGGTCTGGCGTGTGCTGGCTGGGAGTGCCGTCGGCGGCGGTGAAGCGTGCCAGGGCTTCGTAGCCGGCCGTCCGGCCGCGAGCGACGTCGATGATCGGCTGGAACACCAGGTTCAGCGTGTTCGGGCGGCACAGCAACCGGTCCAGCTCACCGGCCCAGTCCACCGCCACGGGGGGCCTCATCATGGTCATGTCCCCGCATCGGCTCGGGCCTGCCGACAGGTGACCTGGCCGGTGGACGACATCACCCAGAAGAAGTGACCGGTAGGCGCGGTAGTCAGCCGCACAGGTGACGGACCGACGGGGCCGACTGGCCAGACCGACACCGATCCATCGTCATGGGCAAGAGCCCCCCAACCCCGAACTCTGTTGCTGAGGAGAGGAGTGGCTGCAATAAGAACCGGCTCAATGTCCCCCCTCGGTCAGTCTGGTGCTGCTCAGGGCCTCCGGGTGCCGTCGCCTGTCCAAGGGTTCAGAGGCCTACCACCGCGGGCGGCGTCGAGACAGCCTTGGTCGCATGACCCGCGTTGAGCTCGGATCCCCGGCTCAGGCTGCACACGCGGCGGGAACAACATCGACGCCCGCAAGACGTCTCTGCCGACAGGGCCGGGCTGGCCGACCCAGGCGGCCCGCGGTGCGGCGGGAGCCCTTCTCCTCGCGGGACGTCGGCGGGTGCACTCCTTGAGATCTCCTTCGCGGCGTGTCCGGTTCGGCTGGACGGCTCCGACACAGGGGTGTCAGCAACACAGGCCTCTAGAGGAGGAAGCATGAACACAACGACCACTGCACCTGTCGTTGCGCCGGTGGGCACCGCCCGGTCCCGCGCAGCCCGCATCGGCAGCTGGGCCGTCCGCATCCTGTTGTCTGCCCAGTTCTTCACCGGTGGCGCGCTGAAGGTGACCGGTGAGGCGTCGATGGTGACGATGTTCGAGGACTTGGGGGGCGGCGCGGGTCTGCGACTGTTCGTCGGGGCCTGCGAGGTGGCCGGTGCGGTCGGCCTGCTGATTCCACGGCTGATGCGGCCGGCGGCAGCGGGCCTGGTCGTGCTTATGGTCGGCGCCGTCGTCACGAACGTCGCGATCCTGGGGACCAACCCGGTCCTCCCCCTGGTGTTCGGCCTCCTGGCGGCCGTCGTGGCTGCGAGCAACTGGACGGGGACTGCACGATGAGCGCCGCGGATGCGGATGCGGCAGCGGCTCGCCGCGAGGCCATCCACAGCCTCGACCGGCTGGTCGGTACATGGGTCCTCGATGGCACAGGATCGAGCGGGAGCATCTCCTACGACTGGTACGAGGGTGACGCGTTCCTGGTGCAGACCATCGACATGGTCAGCTCGGGTGAGACCACCCGTGGGGTGGAGTACATCGGCTGGAACCCTGAGACGGCGACGCTCCGCTCCCACTTCTTTGCCAGCTCGGGCGAGATCTTGGAGTACACCTACGACCTCACCGGCGAAACGCTGACCATCTGGTTCGGCGGGACCGACTCTGCCGCCAAGTACGTCGGCACCTTCGAAGCCGCGGGTGACCGGGTCATCGGAGCTTGGCAGTGGCCCGGGGGCGGGTACGAGTCCAACATGACCCGGATCGAGCGAGAGGCGAAGCAATGAAGTACATGATCATGACCTTCGGCGACCGGACCGCCTGGGACGACCTCGGGCTGGGCAGCAGCGGATCGACCTGGTCGACGGAGGAGGTGGCCGAGCACTTCCGGGCGATGGGTGAGTTCTACGCCGACCTGGCTGCGTCCGGGGAGATGGTCACCGGCTTCGGGCTGGGCGACCCCTCGCAGACCGTCACCGTCGAGCTGCGCGACGGTCGTCCGGTGACCTCGGACGGACCGTACGCCGAGGCGAAGGAGGTGCTCGCCGGATTCGGCATCATCGACGTCGCCTCGCGCGACCGGGCGGTGGAGCTGGCCGCCCGGTTCGCCGCCATCGTCCAGACGCGCGTGGAGATGCGGCCCGTCATGACCGGCGGCGGTGACGACCTCTAGGCGACAAGGGGGCACCGGCATGGAACTCGAGCCCCGCGTCGAGGGTCTGCTGCGCGAGCTCGCGCCGCAGACCCTCGCCGCGTTGACCCGGCGGTACGGCCACTTCGACCTCGCCGAGGATGCGGTGCAGGAGGCCCTGCTGGCAGCTGCAAGCGCCTGGTCGGCCGGTGGGCTCCCTGAGAACCCGGCCGGCTGGCTGAGGACGGTCGCCACCCGTCGGCTGACTGACCTGCTGCGCAGCGAGCAGGCCAGGCGGCGGAGGGAAGTGACCGAGACCCTCCGCGCCCTCCCGCTCGCGTCGTCGAGCCCCGAGGTGAGCCGGCCGTCGGGTGACGAGGACGACTCGCTGGTGCTGTTGCTCCTCTGCTGCCACCCGGCGCTCACGCCACCGGCCCAGGTGGCTCTCGTCCTCAGAGCCGTCGGTGGGCTGACGACGGCGGAGATCGCCCGTGCACTGCTGCTGCCCGAGGCGACGGTGACGCGGCGGATCACCCGCGCCAAGCAGAGCGTCGTCGACGCCGGCGGCCGGTTCGCGCTGCCCGACCCGGCAGAGTGGACCCGGCGGCTCGACGTCGTCCTGCACGTCGTCTACCTCATGTTCACCGAGGGCCACACCGCCAGCGCCGGAGACGTGCTGGTGCGCGGCGAGCTGTGCACCGAAGCGATACGACTCGGCAGGTTGCTGCGGCGCCTGCTGCCCGATGAGCCTGAGGTCGCCGGACTGCTTGCGCAGATGCTGCTGACGGATGCGCGGCGCGCCGCTCGCACGGGACCTGACAACGAGCTCGTGCCGTTGGCCGAGCAGGACCGTGCCCGCTGGGACAAGGCTGCCATCGCCGAAGGCGTCACGCTGGTCACCGGCGCGCTGAGCCGACACCGCCCAGGGCCCTACCAGCTGCAGGCGGCTATCAACGCCGTCCACGCTGAGGCTGCGACCTACGACGACACGGACTGGCCGCAGATCCTGGCCCTGTACGGCGTTCTCGACCGGCTCTCCGCCGATCCGGTCGTGACCTTGAACCGCGCCGTCGCGCTCGCCGAGGTCGAGGGACCCAGAGCCGGCCTGGACCTGCTCGAGCAAGCCGCCGCCGATCCCCGCCTGGCGGGTCACCATCGCGTTCACGCCGTCCGCGCCCACCTGCTGCAGGCCCTGGGACGGACGAGCGAGGCCGTCGAAGAGTTCCGGCTCGCGGCACGTGGCACCCTCAGTACGCCCGAGCGTCATTACCTGCTCCGCCGCGTGGCACTCATCGAGCGCGGAACCGAGATCCCCTGACTGACCCGTACTGAGGACGCTGGTCCTGCAGGGCGTCAGCGAGTCACGACCGGCGCCTGCCTGGACGTCGTTGTGGCGGGTACCCCTTGAGGTAGGGGAGCCGTCGGCGGCGGTGAAGCGTGCCAGGGCCTCGTAACCGGCGGTCTGGCCGCGGACGACGTCGATGATCGGCTGGAACATCAGCTGCAGCGTGTCGGGGGTGGCGAGCAACCGGTCGAGCTCACCGGCCAGTCCACCGCCACGAGCGGGCTCTTCTCGATCATGTCTCCGCATCGACTGGGGTCAGCATGCAGCAGCGCCTGTCGCCGCACGATCTCTCCGAGACGAGGTGACGTGTCGGCGCGGCAGTTGGCCTCACGACACGGGCGCTGATGAGCCAGCTGCGCACCGTCCTCTCAGCGGAGCGAGCGCCATCTGCGGGTCGTGACGAGGGTGATCAGCAGCGGGATCCCACCGAGCAACGCGGTGACGCGAACGGCGTTGATCGCCGCCGGCCAGTCCTCCGCGGAGGAGAACAGGCCCCAGCCGAGGGCGTAGAGGGGCAGCGTGACGACGGCAGTGCCGAGGAGAGCACGTAGCTGCGTGCGGACGTCAGCACCGCGGGTCGCCAGCCCGACAACCGCGGCCGGCAGGAGGGTGAACAGCCAGTCGAGGACCGGGATGGCGGCGTCTCCGGTTGTGCCGAGCGCCGCCAGGAACAGGTCGTTCCACACCAGGGCCCCCGCAGCCGTGACGACGGCGGCCCACCAGATCGCCGGCAAGACACGTCCCGGCAGCGCTCGGGGACGCACCATGAGGGCCGCCAGAGCCAGACAGATCACCGCCGTGGCCAGTGTCAGACCCAGCAGGGACGGGGGGACGTCGGCGATCTGCCACCCGGTCGTGATCCGCTCAGGGGACGCCCACGTCCCGAGAGCACCGACCGTGGCGGTCGCGCAGGTGAGCCCGACGGCCGCGGCAGCCACTGATCTGGGACTGAGCGGACCGATGTCCGTCAGTGCAGACGCGGGCACGTGAGCCACCGGGCGTGGGCTGTCGAACCAGCCCCCAGCGACCATTCCACAGTCTTCCGTCGCGCCGGAGCAGCAGGTGAGCTCGTCGTACTCCGGGGCATGACCCGTCGCCCGGGGGCGCACGGCTCGGGCACGAGACCGTCGGCCTCGGGCCTCAGGTCCGATCGGATTCCGACGATCACAGGGCGGCCTCGGCGGGAGAGCAACGAGGCGGTCCCGCCACCACATAGCCCACCAGGCCGCCGACTGCGAGCAGCGACGCTGTGGCCGTGGCTGCTGCGCTCCCGGGCGGCTGCGACTGCCATGTCAGGGCTTCTTGCCAGGCCTGCCCCGACAGCGGGAACACGATCGCGGCCAGCGTCCAGCCCAGTGGCAGGAACCATGATCGAGCTGGACCGATCGTCGCCGCGCTCAAGGCGGCCAACCCGAGCAGGCCGGCGGCGTCGCGGACCACCAAGCCGACTGGACCGAAGCGGGCACCGGTGAGCAGGGTGGCCAGCAGCGGGAGGACCATGATGATCAGCGCGGCCAACAGGTGCGCGGCCCGTCGGGGTGGCCAGGGCAGCGCGCCGGTGCGGTCCAGATCGTCGTCAGGGCCGCCGAGGGTGACGGTGACCGCCGCAACCAGCAGCAGGATGGTCAGCACGGCGATCCGTGGGGCCACGTCGTGGCTGGTGGAGAACGCCGTCCACAGCGACCAGCTCACCGACAGCGAACCACCGGCCGCGGCCAGGGCCATCGGTACACGTCGTGAGCGCAGGTAGAGCGTCAGCCCCCTCACTCCGAGCTCCGGCTCAGCAGGCCCTGGATGTCTTCGCACGCGAGGGCGGCCTCGCGGACCGCTGCCACCCGGGCCCTGGCCTCCGCTTCCGGGAGTACCTGCAGGCCTCTCCACAGCGTGACGGCCTCGGCGTTTAGCTCGGCCGGTTCGCCGGGTTCCGCGACCGGTTGGCGCCCCATCAGCCAGTACGCGGCTGCCCGCGCCGCCCGGATGTCGTAGCTGTCGGTGCAAGAGGACATGTCCACGCCGGCGGCGTCCAGCATCTGCGGCAATGCGTTGCCCGGGTGCGCGAGGTGACCGTGGACGTCGACCTGGACGGGGAACAGCACCGTGTCGACGCTCGGCGGCGGCGGCTCCTTCTCAGCGCTGAACCAGGTGTCCTCCTGTGCGGTGGTCGGCGCCTCAGGCAGGGTCGCCAACACAGCCAGGGCCCGCCGGGCGATCGGAGTCACCTCGGCAAGCAGACCGCCGTGAGTCCGGCTGATGCACACCCTCGGGGTGCCGTCGGCGCACACCATCTCCTGGGCCACCGGGTCGATCGGAATGGGGACGAAGTCAGCGCCACGCGGGATGACCAGGGCACCCAGGAGCGCGCCGAGCACGGCGGGCAGCAGCGCTGCCGCTTGCGTGCGCCGGCTTCTGGCAGCGAGCAGCACCACACCACTTCCGGCGAGCGCGGTGAGCCAGATGCCTTGGGCGGCGCTCACCCGCCCGGGAACCGTCTGGAAGTCAGTGAACTGACTCATGCCGTCCACCGGCGAGAGCAGCATGGCCAGCCACTCGCTGCTGCCGACGGCGAAGGGCAGGACCAACAACAGTCCGATGCCCGCCACCGCGAGCACGGGAGCGGTCAGCGGGGACGGGATCACGCGTCCGATGCCCAGGCCGAGCCAGGTCGCGGCGACGAGCGCCAGCGCGCCGACGGCCACGACTGCGAAACTCGCCAGCGGCAAGTAGCTTGCCGTGTCCATGATCGACGGCGCAGCGACCGCGGCCATGGTCACGTAGGCGCAGACCACCGCGATGCCCAAAGCACCAAGTCTCGGCACTGCCCGCTCGGCGAGCGGCCGAGCGGTGCTCGCGAACAGCTCCGCCACGTTGGCCCGGTGCTCACGGCGCGACTGCCAGGCCCCGGCGGCCAGCGCCAACGGCCACAGGAGCAGGAGGTACTCCCGCTGCGTCATGGCCAGGTCCAACCAGCCGACCGCCCACCGTTTCGGCGCCGCATGGAGCAGTACGGCGCCGACCAGCAGGAGGATCAGCGCCGCGCCGACGGCGGATCGGCGGAACTCGATACGCAGGACGCGACTCATCGGGACACCTCGCCGCGGTGGCGTCGCAACGCCGCCGAGTAACCCCGCTCGGCCGGGCTGTCACCAGCGTCGCCCGGACCGCCTTGGGCGATCAGGGCATCAGGTACGCCCTGGAAGACCAACCGCCCCTCGTTGACCAGGACGACGTCGGTACAGGCGGCCACCACGTCCTCCACCAGATGGGTGGACACCAGCAGGCAGCTGTCCACGCCGAGCGTGCGCAGCAGGTTGCGGAAGTCGAGGCGCTGTTCGGGGTCCAGCCCGACGGTGGGTTCGTCGAGCAACAGGACCTCCGGGTCGTTCACGATGGCCTGCGCGATCCCGGCGCGGCGGAGCATGCCGCCGGAAAGGGTCTTCATCCGCGCGTCGGCCTTGGCCGTGAGTCCGACCCGGTCGATCGCCCGTTGCACGGCTTCGGGCACCGAGGTCGTGGGCATCTCCTTGAGCCACGCCATGTACTCGACGAACTCGCGCACCGTGAACCGCGGATAGAACCCGAACTGCTGGGGGAGGTAGCCCAAGCGCCGGCGGACCGGGCGCAGGTCTGCGTGACTGTCGGCGTCCTGCCCGAGCAGGGTCAGCCGCCCGCCGGCCGGTCGCACGACGGTGGCCAGTGCCCGCATCAGCGTGGTCTTGCCGGCCCCGTTCGGGCCGAGCAGGCCGTGCACGCCAGTGCCGAGGGCCAGATCGAGCCCGTCGACGGCGAGATGCCGTCCGGCGCGTACCCGCAGCCCCTCAGCCTGGATGGGCCAGGGATAGGTGGTGGGGGCCGTCTCGGCCGCGCTCACCGTGCGCATGATCAGTCCTCCGAGTCGTGGGTGGCAGGAGACGGTCCCGTGCCAGGAGCAGTCGAGCCCGCGTCGTCCGGGCAGGGTCAGTTGCGGCTGGCCAGCCGCCGGAAGCTGTCGGCGCGGGTGGCGGCGAAGCCGGCCAGCGCCACGGTGACCAGCGCCCACACCACAGCGCTGCCCGGCTGCAGCACCACGGGCAGGCGAGTGGTGGCCAGGCTGGGCAGCACCACGACAAGCGCCCAGATCACGGCGAGCCCGACCGCGGCGCGCCGCACGCCGACGAGGGCACCTACGGCGATCGTGGCGGCGGTGAACGCCAGGCACGGCAGCAGAGCCAACGCCAGCGACGTCCCGGTACGGGCACCGGCCAGGGCGAGAGCCGGGACGACGACCGCCAGCACCGCCAGGGTCCGCCGCAGCAGCATCGTCATGCCGGCGACGGGTGTACCGGCGATCAACTCCCAAGCCGGGTCGGCGCGCCGGCTCCAGGCGACCGCCACCCCGGGCAGCGGTGCCACCGGCGCGAGCAGGGGCACCAACGACGGCAGGTCCGGCCGCAGTGCTTCGAGCACGACCGCGCACCCCAGCACCGCCACCGTCATGGTGAGCCACGGCAGCAGCGTCCAGACCAGCCAGCGGCGTCGCACAGCCGACCAGGAGCGCTGCTGCGGAAGGGGGGCAGGGCCGGTGGCGATGCCGCGGTCCAGGGCAGCCGCGACCCGCTCCAGTAGGGCACGAGTGGGCTCGGGGGTGCTGCCGACCAAGTGGCCCCGGCAGCTCGCGCAGGTCTCGAGGTGCATCTCGATCGACCAGACGGTGGCGTCGTCGAGACCGCTGCCACCGCCGGCGTACCGGCCGATCACGGCGGGGTCGAGGTGAACGGTCATGACAGTGCCTCCCGCAAAGCGATCCGGGCCCGCCGCGCGCGGGTCTTGACCGTGCCTTCCGGCACGCTGAGCAGCAGCGAGGTCTCCCGGACGGTGAGCCCGTCGAGGACCATCGCCCGCAGCACCTGCCGCAATTCCGGCGGCAGCTGGAGCAGCGCCTGCTCGAGCTCCTGACCGACGTGCCGGGCCATCACCTCGTCCTCGGCCGCGGGTGCGGTGATGTCGACGAGCGACACCTGCGGCACCTGCGCCTGCCGGGCGCGCCGCCGGAACGCGTCGACGAGACGGTTGGCGGCGATGGTCCACAACCAGCCCACGGCGCTGCCGGAGGCGGCCGACCCGGCGAAGCCGCCAGCCGCCCGCCACACCGCGAGGTACGTCTCCTGCAGCACGTCGGCGACCACGTCGTCGTCGGCGCACCGGCGGCGCAGCCGCACCACCAGCCACGGCGACGTGCGCCGGTACAGCTCATCGAACGCCTGCCGGTCACCGGCAGCGGTGAGGCGCACGAGGCCTTCCTCGTCAACCGCGTCCAGGCTCCGTCTCACCCCCAGCAAGACGACGGCACGTCTCTCCCGGTTCTCACGCAGCTATGACCTGCGTCACACGACGCCTACGACACCGTCTCGGCCGACCTCGACCGGCAGCATCGAATCGCTTCTCAGCTCACCGCCCGGCCACCACGACCTTGTTCCCTGGAGTTTGCTACCGGCGCGATGTCGGCGCCGTACAAGACCATGTCGAGGCCCAGCAGCCACCGCCGTAGTGCTCGGTGGCTCACTCACCGGAGGTAGGTGAGTGATCTTCCTTTACACCTCGGTACCTCCAACGCCGAAGAGACGTGAGTGTCTGCCTCTGGTGCCTTCGTCGCCGTCCCCGCGCATGCGCCATCCGGATCACGAGCGACAGCCGCTGACCGGGGACCCGGGTCGATGCTGGGAGCGGCCGTTGCAGCGCTGGCCCGGCAGTCACAGGTGAGTCGACTGCTGGACACCACTCCCCCGGTGGCGACCGACCGTGCACTGGCACGCATGGGCGGAGCGTTCTACCTGGCCGGCGCGATCATCGCCGCGGGTCTCGTCGCGTGGGCGAGCGAGATCGCCCACCGGCCGATCATCACTGCCCTCGGCACGGTCGTGGCTGCCCTCGGCGCCTTGGTCCTCACTGAGGTCGTGCACCTGTCGCCTGCAGGCCGGCGATTGATGAACATCGGTGGCAGCACGATCATCTCAGTCGTCGCCGTGTTGGCAGGGCCAGGCACCGGCAGTGGGGCATTGCTCTGGCTGTTCGCTTTCGTACCCGTGGACGCGTTCCTGTTCTTCGCGTGGCGGTGGGCCCTGCCCATGTTGGGTTGGACGGCCGTCTGCAGCGCCATTGCGGTCTTTGCGGGAGGCGCGGCAAGTCCCGCGCAGTGGGTCGCAGGAATGTCGGTCGGCTGTGTGGTGTCTGTCGGCATCGGATGGCTCGTGCGCGCAGCTGCCGCCGCCGAACAGGACCCGGGTACGGGAATGCTTCGAGGGAGGGCGTTCGCCAGTGCTGTTGCGGCTCAGGCTGAAGATGCGGACCGGACAGGGTTCGGTTTCTCGCTGGCCAACGTCTATCTCGACACCGCGAGCGACGGCCTCGGGCCACGACCGGTCAGTCGAACTGACGTAGAGAGCCACGTACGCCTTCTTGCCCGCCGATGGCAGGAGGCTGCACCCACCGGCGCCGTGTGGGGGCGCGTCGGCGCCGCCGACTTCACCCTCCTGTGGACGGCGCCCACTGGCTTGGACGAGTACCTGCACACCGTGCTCGATCTGGCTCGCCCCGAATTTCCCGCCGCCATTGGCGTCGTTGACTGGCAACCTGGCGCCACCGCGCTGCAGTTGCAAGCCCAAGCGCTCGCCGCTGGCGACTACAGCATCTGCGCTGGTGGTGACCAGGTCACCCGAGCCGGGCTCGTTGGCACACAGGTTGCGGAACTGCGCGCGGCCTTGGCTGCCGGGCAACTCCTCCCTCACTACCAGCCGATCGTCGACGTCGCGACCGGACGTGTCCGCGGCGCCGAAGCGCTCGCCCGCTGGGCACATCCCGATCGCGGGCTGCTGCTGCCCTCGGACTTCATCGGCCTTGCGGAACAGTCTGGGCTGATCGATGACCTCGGCGACACGATCCTGCGTCAGGCATGTCGTGATGCTGCCTCATGGCCCCAGCACAAGACCCTGAAGATCAGCGTCAACGTCTCCGGTGATCAGCTTCGCCGCGATGACTTTCCAGACCGCGTGCTCGCACACCTGCGCGCGGCTCACCTCCCCGCGCACCAGCTGGTACTGGAAGTCACCGAGAGCACCCTTGCCGGGGATGACCCAGGCGCCCATGAGGCTTTGCGGCGGCTGCGTGCAGCCGGCGTCCAAGTAGCGATCGATGACTTCGGAACGGGATGGTCGAACCTCACACGCCTGGCTGCGCTTCCGGTGGACGTCTTGAAGATCGACCGCGCGTTCGTCGTCGACGCTGGGCACGACCTGCGCGCGCAGGCCATGCTCGATGCCCTATTCGCCTTGGCCCATCGCCTGGGGCTGCGCACGGTTACAGAAGGCATCGAGAACCATGACCAGGCTGATGTTGTGACGCTCAGCGGCGCCGGTGAAGGTCAAGGTTGGCTCTACGGACGCCCCGTCCCTGCCGCGTCCTTCGCCGCTTCCCTCCGCGACTCCACAGATTGAGATGACAGGCCAACACGCCCACCGCCGCCTGTAGGGCCATCATGAGGTCGGCTGTGGCCGGCAGCCGACCCGCGCCACCGCCTTGCCCGGCTGGTCGCACGCCTAGAACCATCACCGCAGCCACACCGCACTCTGCCGGCAATCCACCGATCAACAGCACCAGTCTCATCAACGCTGCCGGGCATCACAGCTAGCAGGTTCGGTGCAGCTGTTCTCGTCGATTGATCCAGGTAGCCAATTGCGGTGTGGGAGAAGTCAGCGGTGAGATCACGCACTTCAGCACCTCATCGGCCAACGCCGTCGGAACAATCTGGTCCGAGAAGAGCCACTGGTGGACCACGGGGTCGCTGGCTGCGTCCGCGACCGCGCTGCCCCTGATGAACGTGTCCCGGTCTCCGTTGCAGGGTGTCCACCGATCCCAGGTTCGGGCGAACGCCGACTTCCACGCTTCGAGAGGTCCCGTGGAGAACGCCGACAGCGCGCCGAAGTCACGCGGAAGCGACAACGTCACCGTGCCCAGTGGCCCGTTCACCGCTCCGATGAGCCAGCGCAGCAGCACAAGGGCATCTTCCTCGAGTGATCCGGTGTCGGGAGTCTCGATCGACGACGAGCCCAGATCCCGCAGAGCCTCAGCGACCAGATCCGGCATGGTGCTCCATCGGCGATAGATCGTGGCCCTACCGACGCCCGCCGTGGCCGCCACGCCATCGACGGTCACGCCTGCGTAACCGTCGTCGATGAGCACCTGGATGACGGCAGACTTGATGGCCTCGTCCTTCGAGCTGTCCCGGGGTCGGCCTCTTCGTCGGGATGGATCGTCTGGGCGGCTGGCGGAAGCCGACGTAGTGCTCCCTGGCCGACGCCAGCTGGGCCGCTCGTGACTTGGTAGACGTTGAGCCCCGGCCGGCTTCTCGACTGGAGACGAGTGGGAAGCGCTTGACGCCGTCATCGCACGAAGCAGGTCAGATTCCCTCCTCTCACAGGGGCTGGTCGGCCGCTCGTCGGGCGACACCGGAGGTGTGACGGACTCGGCAAAGGCCTGCGCCGCGTTGCCCGACGAAGAGAAACTCATGACGTGCCCTCCGCCGCCTTCCAAACTGAGCGTGACGGCGAGGATCCGCCGCGCTTCACGCAATTGAAGTTCCCGACCACTGTTGACAGCGTCGGTCGAGCACTAGCGATGTTGAGTCCAGCGCCAGCACAGCTGACAGGACCCGACTCGCAGTGAAGAGGAGACTCGCTGGCCGGAGCTGCCAGCGTTGGTTCTCAGGTGTCGACTGCGCGCTCGGCAGTGACTGCCGCTCCCGCACCTGCGTTCGGCTCTCCGAGATGCGCAACAACGGAACTCGACGCGGCGAGGTGAGGCCCGCGCCGCCAAGGCCGCGATGAGTCCACATCCAGCCTCCTGCGGATGAACGTTCTCGATCGCCGACGCCGAATGACTCGCGAACACCTCTGCCTCCCGGTCATCCTCATCGAGAAGACGCGCCACTGGCCCCGGCGCCAAGACGCGCTCAGCCGCATGACGCCCGTCAGGTGCGAGACACTGAACCAGGCCGCTCACGCGTCCTCACCGCCTCTACCGCACCAGCTCAACTGAGGTCCGGCAGTCCCCGCAGATCTCGTCATCGATGAGCTGCTCACTCTCTTCGAGTCCCTGGAGGCAATGGATGACCCACCCCGCGGTGCGCTCCGATACCGCCGTCGTCGTGGACGTCCGCGCTCAGCTGGACGCGGCCCTGGACCACTACCGAGCGATACTCCACGACTGTCTGGACGGATTGAGCGAGGAGGAGGCGCGGAGGTCGCTCGTGCCATCGAGGACCACCTTGCTGGGTCTGGTCAAGCACGTCACCTATGTAGAGACGTTCTACTTGCAGCATCGCGTCACCGGACAGCCGCTCAGCGAGCTCGGGGTGGCATCGACGCCGGATCGGTCATTCGTGCTGACGCAGGAGGACACCATCGCCTCGGTCCGGCAGGCCCACACCACTGCCTGTCGGCACTCCCGGGATGCCGCAGCCGACCTGGCCTTCGGGGGCACGGTCCACGGTCGGGACGAGCAGTCGGTGGTGAGCGTCTATCTCCGGTTGCTGCACGACCTCGTGCACCACTGCGGCCACGCCGACATCCTGCGCGAGCAAGTTCTGGCCGCCCGGTGAAGCCGTCGGAGATGTAGGAGCACTACTGTTCGCCGGGCCAAGAAATGGAGCGCTCAGCTCAACGCGAGCCTGGTCGACAACCCTTCGACTTGGACATCAAGCCGCGCGGCGACCGACCGCACTGCTGGTCACCGCGCTGGTCAAGGCCAACACCAGTCAGTTGCCACGGTCCACCGGCCGAGCCACTTCGAGGTCTCCCCCGCGAGGAAGATCCCGACGTCCGTCTCCAGTGATCATGATCGCCGACCACGGACACGTACGCGCGAAAGAAGCGGCGGCCGGTCGCGCGATGGAGCAGCATGGGCGTCGACGATGCGCCAGACCTGGACCGGCCCTTCGTTGCGCCGCCGCTTCGCGCTCAGCCTTGAGCTGCTGTTACTACCGCTTGTCGATCTTGCGACCGCCGCCTGAATCTTGGCCACCCGGATGGCCGCTGATGCTCACCCGTTGGCCGGTGGCGCTTCGGTCGGCGTTCGACGAGCTGTCAGCGACATCCGCGGTGCGGCCCGGGTGGAGCGCCGGCCGGGCAGCGGCTCCAGCATCAGCGAAGGCCACGTCCAGCTGATCGGCTGGCGCTGGGGCGCAGCTCCACGTCCACAGGCAGGTCCGGGTCGTCGACTGCTCGGCGGGCGTGGGCGACCACCCGGTCCTCCACAGCAGCGCGCACCTCGGCTATGTCGGCGTACTCGGCGAGGTCGACGCTCAGCGCAAGCCGCTGTCCGCGCCGGTCGCGCAGATGCGCTGATGCGCCGACGACTCCACGGAGCTGCTCGGTCTCGGTCTCCACCGCCTCGGTGAGGGCACCCCCGTGCAGGGTGGTGAGCCCGTCGCGGTCGTCGGTGGTCAGGTCCACCTCGCCGACCCGGTCGGTGCGCAGCTGAGCCAGCAGCCAGCTGAGGGCGAGCAGGGCGATGAGCAGGCACACCGCAGCGACGGCCCACCAAAACCACGGCTGGTCAGCGGCGAGGTCGCGCATGCCCTGGGGCACCAGCGGGTGCTGCCCGTCGCCGAACGCGCCGAAGCTGTAGGCCAGCCCCAGCCCGCCGGAGACGAGCAGGAGCACGCCGAGCGAGGTGAGCAGAGTGCGGTTGACGCCGTTGACGCGGGAGCTCATCGGGACTTCTCCTGGGAGACGGTGACGCGGGGACGCAGGACACCGGTGAGGCTCAGTTCAGCCAGGCGCTCGGTGACCGCGGCGGTGACTGGTTGCTGCAGGTCCCCGGACCGGACGGCGGTGCTCGCCTTCACCGTCACCTTCCTCCGGCCGACCTTCGCCCGCGCGCTGCGCACGCCATCGGCGCGCCGAGCGGAGGTGACGAGGGAACGCTCGAGGCCGCGGCGGGAGGCGGTGACCTGCACACCGTCGGTGCGGGCCGGCAGCGGGATGGACCCGGGCTTGCCACGGCCCAGACCGACGAGCAGCAGCAGCAGGCCGAGGACCACCAGGCCGATGAGGACGGCGCGGACGACGCCGCCGCCGAAGCTCTCACCGGTCAGCGACTGCGCCCACTGCTGGTGCGGGATCAACCAGGACGGGCGGTCCAGGACGGCCAGGACGATCTCGACGACCGCGAGCAGCCCACCCAGGAACAGACCCAGGGCCAGCAGGGTGGCCAGTACCCGGTTCAGCACGTGCACGTGGGTTCCTCCGGGGACAGGGTGGGGGCGGTCACTGGACGCGCCGCCGGGTGGACGCGGGGGCGGTGAGGCTGACCACGTCGATGTCGACGTGCGCCACCTGGACCCCAGTGATGCGTTCGACGTCCTCGCGGACCTGCTGGCGCAACCGGGCAGCGACCGTGCGCACCGATGCCGGCCAGCCGATGGCCACCGACGCCTCGACCGTGGCGGTGTGCCCGTCCACCCGGGCGTCGACCGACGCCTCACGGTCCTCCCGTGCGCCGCCGACGGCGATGCCGAGCACCCGGCGGGGCGCAGCGCTGGCGCCGTCGACCAGGGTGACCGCGTAGCCGGCGACACGCTCGACCACCTTGTCGGCGACGCTCAGGCTGCCACGGTCGGCGGGGTCACCCAGCTCGGGGAAGGCACTGCCGACATCGGCCGGGGTCTGCGAGCCCACCGGAGCAGACCCGGGCTGCTCGGTCAGTGCGGTGCTCACCGGGAGCCGCCGCCGAGGTAGCGGGTGAGGTCGAGCTGGCCAGCGGCGACCTTGCCGACGATGAAGCCGACGGCGCCCAGCAGGGCGGTGCCGAGGAAGGCGTCGAAGCCTCCGATGACCCAGGCGAGGCCGAGCAGTAGGCCGGTGAGCAGGCCGATGACGGACGGGGGCATGAGGTCCTCCAGGACCGAGGTGGGACGGGGATGGGTCACTGCACGCGTGGTGGACGGCGCCGCCGCCGGTACCAGGCGGTCACCCGGGCGAGGCCGCGGGGCCGCCGGGCGAACCGGACCTCCTCCCCGAGGGGGGTGGACGCCGCCGCGGGGCGACGTCCCCCCTCCTCGAAGGAGGTCAGCGCCTGGATGAACTGATCGGGGTCACCACCGAGGTCGGGGTGGTGGGCCTTGAGCAGCCGGCGACGCCGGCGGCGTTCCTCCGGTCCGGGGGCAGGGGACATCGGGTGCGCCGCCGGCTCAGGCCGGGGACGCCGCCGGCAGGGCCGGCGGCTGCTCGGTGAGCAGCTGCAGGTCGGCGACGTGGACGTCGACGCGCCGCCCGCCGGCCAGTGGTGCGACCGCGGTACGCACCTGGTCGGCCAGCAGGGTGATCGGGATCCCGTGCGCGCCGACGACGGACACCGCGATCCGGTCGTCGTCGAGGTGCACACCCTCGACCCGGCGTCCGGGCAGGTACGTCACCGTTCGGTGGACCAGCCCACCGGGGTGCAGGCCGGCCACGGCCGGGCAGCCGAGCACGGCGGTGGCCACCGCGTCGGCCGCGGCGGCCTCCGCCGTCGACGGGTCGGCGGGGGTGCTCATCGGACGCGCGCAGGCTCCTGCTGGCCCTCGTCGTCGGTGGGCAGGTGGATGTCGTTGACCGAGATGTTGACCTCGGTGACCTGCAGGCCGGTCATCCCCTCGACCGAGGAGATCACGTTGCGCCGCACCGAGCGGGCCACGTCGGCGATCGGCGCGCCGTACTCGGTGACGATGTCCAGGTCGACGGCAGCCTGCTTCTCGCCGACCTCGACCGAGACGCCCTGGCCGATGGACTGCTGGGCACCCGGGATGCGCTCGCGCAGGGCGCCCAGGGTGCGGGCAGCGCCGCCACCGAGGGCGTACACACCGGACACCTCGCGCGCGGCGAGGCCGGCGATCTTCTGGACGACGTCCTGGGCGATCGTGGTGGTGCCCTGGGTGCTCTGCAGCGTCGAGGGGGAGGCCGTGGCGACGGCGCTGGAGGACGAGGTGCCGGAGGACTGGGTCATGGGAGGACCTTCTTCTGTTCGGGGTTCGGTTACCGTCTCGGGCCGGGGACAGGAGTGCCCTCCCACCCGCGGCTCACTCTTGTTGGACACCACCGGAGACGAGGAGTTACCGGAAGTGCGTAAGAACTTTCGGTCCCTCAGGGGTCACGTAGCGTGACGCCTCCAGCAGGAGGTCCCGACCCGCTGGAGGTCCACCGGGTGGAGCTGGCCAGACGTGGTGACGAGGACGCCTTCGCCGCACTCGTCCGCAGCCACCAGGACCAGCTCTACCGGGTCGCGCTGCGCATGACCGGCAGCCCCTCCGATGCCCAGGACGTGGTCCAGGAGACGTTGCTGCAGGCCTGGGAGCACCTGCCGGCCTTCCGCGGCGAGTCGGGGTTCTCCACGTGGGTGACCCGCATCCTGATCAACCGGTGCCGCAACCTGCACCGCGCCCGCCGTCCGGTCGGCCCGCTGCCGGAGGGGGACCAGCCCGCTCCGGGCATGCCGCACTCCCCCGCCGCGGACACCCTCGCCGTCACCGCCCAGAGCCGGGACGCCGTCCGCCGTGCGCTGCTGGCTCTGCCGCTTGACCAGCGCGCGCCGCTGGTGCTCACGACCTTCGCGGGATACACCTTCGCCGAGACAGGGCGCATCCTCGGCATCGGTGAGAGTGCGGCCAAGGTCCGCGCCCACCGGGCTCGGCGGGCCCTGGCCACGACCCTACAGGAGTGGAGGTGACCGGCATGACCGACCACGACGACCGGCACGGCGATCGCCTCCCCTGCGGGGTGCGGGCCGATGACCTCCTGCAGCAGGTCATCGACGGCACCCCGCCCCGCGACCCGGTGCACCAGGCCTCCTGCCCGCACTGCCGAGCGACACTCACCCACCTCAGCGAGCTGTGGGCACCGGTGCTCGACCTGGCCCACGAGGACGTGCGCGCCCCCGCCGGACTGCTGCAGGCCGTGATGTCCGAGATCCGGGAGCTCGCCCGTTCCGGGTGGTCGGCTGTCCTGCGCGACGACGCAGGGCAGACCCGGATCGCCGCCCGGGTCGTCGGCGCGGTCGCCCGCCTGGCCGCGGAATCCGTACCGCACGTGACCCTCGCCCTCGGCGGTGGCCGCGTCGCCACCGGCTCCGGTGAGGAGAGCGATCCGGCGGCGGTCGCTGGCTCCGAGGACGCCACGGACGTCGGCCTGGCCGGCGACCGCGTCGTCATCGACGTCCAGATCGCCGTCGACCTAGGCGTGTCGATCCCGCGGGTGGCACAGCAGGTCCGCGACCGGATCGCCGATCACCTGCGGGTGCACACCGGTCTGCGGACCACCGAGGTCAACGTCACCGTAGTCGACGTCCGGTCCTAGCCCGGGTCCTCGTGGCAACCCATCCACCGAACTGCCCACCGGGACTGCTGCAGCTTCGGTTGACGGCGGTTGGGACTGCTCATGCAGCGATCCCGGCTTGAGCGGTGAAGGCAAGTTCGAACTCGACGGGGGTGGGCTTGCCGAGGGCGCGTTGCCGGCGGCGGCGGTTGTAGGTGTGCTCGGTCCAGAACACGATCGCCTGGTGCAGTTTGTCGCGGGTGCGCCAGCGCCGGCGGTCCAGGACGTCCTTATACAACAGTGCATGCCAGGACTCCATCGCGGCGTTGTCGCCTGGGGAGGCGACCCATCCCATCGAGCCCTGCAACCCGGCGGCGGTCAGAACGGCGCGAAATGATCGTGCTCGGAATTGCGACCCGCGGTCGCTGTGAACCACCACCACGCCAGCGGGCCGGCGTCGGGCCACGGCGGTGCGCAGGGCTGTGACGGCCAGGTGCGCGGTCATCCGTTCATCGATGGCATAGCCGACGATGCGGTTGCTCAACAGGTCCTTGATCGCGCAGCAGTAGAGCCTGCCCTCACTGGTGGGGTGCTCGGTGATGTCGGTCAGCCACACCCGGTCGGGGGGGCCAGCGCGGTGAACCTCCGCCGCCCGTGGTCGTCGTGGACCGCCGGTCCAGGGCTCTTGCCCGCGCCTCGCCGCCTCTTGCGGACCGTGGTCGACCAAAGTTTCTACTCCGAGCACAGCCGCCAGATGCGCCGCTCACCAGCCAGATGGTCGGCATGCTTGAGCTCGTCGGCGAGGAACCGGTAGCCGAACTCCGGGTCATCGCCGTGGGCGTCGCCGAGGGCGTTGGCGAGGTAGGCGTCGGCGAGATCGCGCCGGGTGATCGGGGCGGCAGTCCAGGCGTAGTAGGCCGGGGGCGAGTGGCCCAGCACCCCGCAGGTCAGCCGCACCGGGATGCCCTCGGCGGCCAGGTCACGGACCAGCGGGTAGCTCATTTGGGGAGTGAGCTCTGGGCGAAGTAGGCCGCCGCGCGGCGCAGGATCGCGTTCTCCATCTCCAACCTGCGCATCTGGCGGCGCAAACTGGACCGGCTCGGACTGTTCGGTGCTCGTCTGCCCCTTGATGACGCCGTCATCGACGTCGACCTGGCGAGCCCAGCGGCGCACCGACTCCACCGAGATGTCCGAGTTGTGGGCGACCTCAGCGTGGGTCACCCCGCCCCGGCGGGCGACCCGGACCATGTCACGCTCGAACTCAGGTGGGAACTTCTTCGGCACAGCGACATCCTCCCCGCGGGACCTCGTCCCACAGAAGCGGTGTCAACCCAACCGACAGCAGTCCCGTCCTTGAGCGGCCGGCGGTTTCAAGCGGTCGTCGCAACGACTGGCTTTTCGGGGTCGGACAGTAGCCGCTGCATTGCTTGGGCGGGGGTGATGAATCCGAGGGTCTGGCGGGGTCTGCCGTTGAGTTCAGCAGCGACGGCCTCGAGGTGTTCAGCGTTGTGTACTGAGAGGTCGGTGCTCTTGGGGAAGTACTGGCGCAGTAGGCCGTTGGTGTTCTCGTTGCTGCCGCGCTGCCAGGGTGAATGTGGATCGCAGAAGTAGATCGCCATGTCGGTGGCGAGGGTGATGGCCTGGTGCTGGGCCAGTTCCGTGCCCTGGTCCCAGGTCAGCGAGCGGCGCAGCTGCTCGGGCAGGGTCGTGATCGCGGCGACCAGCCGGTCGCGGACGGTCTCGGCGCCGTGCCCGTCGGGCAGGTGGATGAGCAGGCAGAAGCGGGTCTGGCGTTCGACCAGGGTGCCGATCGCCGACCTGCAGCCGGTGCCCATGATCAGGTCGCCTTCCCAGTGCCCGGGCACCGCCCGGTCGGCGGCTTCGGCCGGCCGTTCGCTGATCGAGACCATCCCGGAGATCTTCGCCCTGGTCGGGCCGGAGAACCCCTGCGGCCGGCGCCAGGCCCGACCGGTGCGCAGATGCCGGTGCAACTCGGTGCGCAGCTGGCCGCGGCCCTGCACGAACAGCGCCTGATAGATGGTCTCGTGACTCACCCGCATCGCCGCCTCGTCGCCATGCTCGCCGGCCAGGTGCGCGCTGATCTGGGCCGGGCTCCACTTCAGGCACAGCTTGTCCTGCACCGCCAGCGCCAGCCGTGCGTCCTCCAGCTTGAACGGCTTGGGCCGCCGCGCCCGCAGCCCGGCGCGTCTGTGCGCTGCGTACGGGGCGTACTTCGCCCGCTTTGCCCGCCCGGCCGCCGGCGTGGGCCTGTTGCGGCGCAGCTCGCGACTGATCGTCGACGGCGCGCGACCGAGCTGAGCGGCGATCGAGCGCACCGACGCCCCGGCCAGATCCAGGTCGGCGATCTGCAGCCGCTCCTCCAGCGACAGATACCTCGCCGACACCACCCGTGGCGCCGCCGGCGGTCGACCGCCCGAGGCACGCCGCCACCGATATCCCTGCCGCCGATCCACGCCGACAGCCTCACAGGCCTGCGAGAAGGCAGCCCCCGAAGTCACCAGCTCCCAGAACCGCTGCTGCCGCTCATCCCGAACCCGCCGCCATTCCGAAACCACCACAACACCTCGCGCTCACAGGGGTGTTGCGACGACCGCCTGAATGCGCCGCCCACTATGGGACACCGGTCCGTGCGCTACCTGGGGCTTACTGGTCCGGTAGTACGCCCTCTGGCAGGCGCTCCGGCGGAGGGTCGAGCTTCAGCTCGCTGGTGAGCCAACGCAGCGCCTCCAGGACGGCGGGCACCGTCAGGTTGCGCCGGTTCTCCTTCGGGACCGCTTCGACCTGGCCTGCGTCGATGTGGAGCCGCACGAAGTGCTGCTTGCGGCCCCGCGCGACCCGTTGCGGGAGGAAGAAGTCATCCGGCGGAGTCCGGTCCGGCCAGACGATCGCCAGGCCCAGGTCCAACGCAGGTGCCTTGCTCGTGGTCGACCACCACGCCCGCCACTCGGCGCCGCGGTTGAACAGCGGCTCGATCCTGTGGGCCTCGGAGTGGATGTGGTGGAAGAGCCCGTTGTGCACGCCAAGGCCGCCCCACAACTCGAAGCGCAGCCAGCGCTGCTCGAACTCCTCCGGCCCGTACTCCTCCTCCACGTGGGCACGGTAGCGAGCGCGAGGAGTTTTGATGCGGAACCAGAGGTGTCCCTGAAGCCGCCCTCAGGGACAGCCTCAACGGCGTCCAACGTGGTGCGCATCCGAGCCTCGCGCGGACGAGTGTCGGCGTCGCGTCGTGCTCCCACCCTCCTTGCGGCGAAGATCTTGGGTGGCCCGATCAGCCATCGACGGTTGAGCCGCCACCCGGTCGCGGCGACGAACGTCGCCCTGCCGCGTGGGTCTGTCCACTCCTGTTCGCCGACGAGGGCGAGGCTGAGCTCCTTACCCTCGACCCCGGTACAGGAGCCTTGATTTCGTCACGGCAAGGAGGACCAACCGGCCGCAGTCGCGCTCGCCGGATAACTCCCCCGGTTCCGCTCCGGCATGACCTGCACGTTCACGGCCATGCACACCGTTCAGCGGGTCTGCTCCCCGAAGATGCCGGGAGAACCTATGCGGGTGCAACCGAGCCGCGCTAAGCGCTCGACCAGCGAGGATGCCTGACCGGGCCAGCACACCAGGCGGCGCTAGGGCCTGGGCGAGGGATGCACACCGCACATCCCCCTCGACTCCGCCTTGGAACTGGTCAATCGGAACTCGCAAGCTCCTGAGTTTCGTCACGGGATCGCACGGCAGATTTCCGCGGAAGTAGCCGAACTGACGGGCGTCCCCGCGGCGCGGCGGATCAGTCGTGGCTCGTACCTGCAGTGGCTGCGCACAACCATGCCGAGTAGACCAACAGCGGCCCGGACGGCTGCAAGTGGCCAGGCGTCCGGCGACTGAGTCGCGTTACTGATGTTGCGCTCTGTAACCAACTTGTGGCCGGGCTGTGTATTGCTCTCAGTCATCAACCGCTGCCACTGTGTGAGCGCTCATCCGGCCCGGACTTGATCCTCTCGGCCGCCTGTCGTGTTCGACTGCCTGCGGGGGATGTCTGTGTCGAAGCGTTGGTCCGGTGCTGATCAGGTTCGTTCATGGCGGACGCGAGGCCCGTTGGGTGTCCTGCTGGCCGGTGTGCTGGTCAGCGGTGTGCTGCAGGCGACGCCGGCGCAGGCGGCCCCGTCGGACACCTCGCTGCCGTCGTCGCCGGTGGAGCGGGTCTCCGATGACCCGGTCCCGGTGCCGTCAGGTCCGGTGCCGGACACGACGCCGTCGACGGACCCGGTCATCCCGTCGGACGTTGAGGTCACCCGGACACCCGAGCAGCAACAGGCGTTCGATGACTACCGAGCAAAGTCAGCCGCCCTGGACGAAGCGGAGGAGACCGGCAAGGCGGTGGAGATCACCGCGTCGACGACAGAGACGTCGATCAGCCACGCCCAGCCCGATGGCACGGTCACGGTCGAGACGTCGGCGGGGCCGGTGCGCACCGAGGTGGACGGCGACTGGGTGCCGGTCGACACCACCCTGGAGTTCACCGCCGACGGGGTGCAGCCCAAGGCGATCACCGGAGACATCACCTTCTCCGACGGTGATGCAGGCGCTCCGATGGCGGCGCTCGGAGACGGTGAGGAGATCTCGGTCCAGCTGGGCTGGGACGGCGACCTGCCCCGGCCGGTGCTCGAGGAAGACACCGCGACCTACCGCAACGTGCTGCCGGCCGTCGACCTGGTGCTGACCGCGACCCGGCAAGGGTTCACCCAGCACCTGGTGGTCAACCAGCTGCCCGACGCCGCCACCCTGGCTGCGCTGAGCACGCTGGAGTTCCCGCTGAGCAGCGACGGGGCCACGGTCAGCGAAGCCCCCGGAGGGCACCTGGAGGTCCGCGAAGGCACCGACGTGGTCGGGACAGCCAACGCACCCTTGATGTGGGACGCGCGGACCGACCCGCACACCGGCGACCCCGCGGTCACCGCACCGGTCGGCCTAGACCTCGCGCCCCCCACAGCCGCCGACACCGAGGCGACAGTGGTGCTCACCCCGCCGCAGGCCTTTCTGACCGACCCGGCCACCGTCTACCCGGTCACCATCGACCCGACGCAGACCCTTGGCCTGCTCGGGGACACATTCGTGCAGAACAACATCGCCAACACCCCGCAGGGCGGCAGCACGGAGCTCCGCGTCGGCTCCCCCAACGGCGGCGGCCAGGTGGACCGCTCACTGCTGCTGTTCGACGTGGCCCCTGCGATGAACAAGTTCGTGCAGTCAGCGCAGCTGTCACTGTTTGAGAACTACTCCTACTCCTGCACCGCCCGCTGGGTGGACATCCGGGACGCCGACTGGTTCGACCCGAACACCGTCACCTGGAACAACCAGCCAGGGATCGGCGGCATCGTCGCCAACGCCAACGTCGCCCTCGGCTACAGCGCCGGCTGCCCCGCGAACTGGGTCAACTTCAACATGACCAACTGGCTGGGCCAGTACGCCGATGAGCGCACCGCCTACTACGGCCCGCAGATGTCCCTCGCCGTGATGGCCGGAAGCGAGACCGACAGCCTGGCCTGGAAGAAGTTCAACTCCGGCAACGCCGGCGGCAACGTGCCCACCCTGACGTTCTCCTACGACGGCAACTGCGACCAGTGGAACGGTCTCGCCGTCTGCGGCGACATCCGGGCCAAGTACTGTCCCGCCCCGGGTTCAGTGGAGGCTCGGAACTGACGCGGCGACGGTAGTCGCCGCGGTGTTGTGCCGGTAGAAGTCGTCTTCGTGCTCGGCCGGCGGGACCAGCCCGATCTCACCGTGCAGCCGTCGGTGGTTGAACCAGTCGATGTACTCGGCGACGGCGATCTCGAGGTCGTCGATGCCCTTCCAGGGCCCGCGGTTGCGGACCAGCTCGGCCTTGAAGAGGGAGTTGAACGCCTCGGCCAGGGCGTTGTCGTAGGAGTCGCCGGTGGAGCCGACGGAGGCGACCGCGCCGGCCTCGGCGAGGCGCTGGGTGTAGCGCACGGCGACGTACTGGACGCCCTTGTCCGAGTGGTGGACCAGCCCGGTCACGTCGTGGCCGGCGCGCCGGCGGGTCCAGATGCCCATCTCCAGGGCGTCCAGGGCGAGGTCGGTGCGCAGCGAGCGGGACAGCTGCCAGCCGACCACCCGGCGGGAGAACACGTCGATGACGAAGGCGGCGTAGACCCAGCCGGAGAAGGTCCGGCAGTAGGTGATGTCGGCGACCCACAGCTGGTCCGGGCCGGTCGCGGTGAACGCCCGTTCCACCAGGTCCGGGCGGGTGTCCGGGGCCGCGCCGGGCACGGTGGTGCGCGGGCCTTTCGCCCGCGTGATGCCGCGCAGGCCGGCGGCGCGCATCAGCCGTTCGACGGTGCAGCGGGCCACCGGGTGGCCCTGCCGGCGCACTTCGGCATGCACCTTGCGGGCGCCATAGACCCCGTAGTTGTCGGCATGCACCTGCTCGATGACCTCGGTGGTTGCTGCGTCGGTGACCGATCGCGCCGACGGCGGGCGGGTGCGGTGTGCGTAGTAGGTGCTCGGGGCGATCTTCGCGCCGGCCTCGGTGAGGACCGCGCAGATCGGCTCGACCCCGTGTTCGAGCTTGTGCTGATCGATGTAGGCGACGATCAGCGGGAGGGGCGGTCGAGCTCCGCCGCGAAGAAAGCCGACGCGCTCTTCAAGATCGCATTCGCTCGACGAAGCTCGCGGACCTCACGCTCGAGCTCGGCCAGCCGGGTGGCGTCATCGGTCGTGGTGCCCGGTCGGTGGCCCTCGTCGATCTCGGCCTGGATCACCCAGTTGCGCAGCGTCTCGGCGTTGATGCCCAACTGCGCGCCGATCCGCTTCAACGCCCCGGTCCGGGTCGCCGGGTCACGCCGCGCCTCGACCGCCAGCCGGGTCGCCCGCTCACGCAGCTCGTCGGGGTACTTCCTCGGTGCCGCCATGACTCTCATCCTCACGTGGATTGAGAGCCTCCATCAGACCCGGGGCGGGATAACTACTCCGTGAATGGACCCGACGGGCTGCTCGGCCTGCCGACCACCGGAGACACCCGCGTCCCCAACGGTAGTGGCTACTACACCCACTTCCAGGGCGGATCGATCTACTGGTCCCCGGGCACCGGTCCGCACATCATCGGCGGCGAGATCCGCACCAAGTGGGGCGCGCTGGGCTGGGAGACCAGCACGCTGGGCTACCCGATCACCGACGAGCTGAGCGTGCCCAACGGATCCGGCCGCTACAACCACTTCACCGGCGGGTCGATCTACTGGTCCCCCGGCACCGGAGCGCACGCGATCGGCGGCTCCATCCGTGACCGGTGGGCGGCCATCGGATGGGAAAACAGCTACCTGGGGTATCCCAAGACCGACGAGCTGACCGCCCCGGACGGCTACGGCAAGTACAACCAGTTCAGCAACGGGATGATCTATTGGACCGGTGGGACCGGCGCCCATGACATCGCCGCCGGCCCGATCTTCAACACGTGGGCATCGCTGGACTACGAGAAGAGCTGGCTCGGGTACCCCACAAGCGACCCGCTCCGGATCGGCGGCGGCACCCGGCAGGAATTCCAGGGCGGCAACCTCGTCCTCAACGACGGGACCGGCACCGTCACCATCGGCGCCGGCGTGCTCAAGAACCCGACCCAGTTCCAGCGGGTCACCCAGGCCCGCACCCAGCTCAAGGCCACCGCCAAGGTCCGCCCCGGCGGGGTCAGCTACGACCAAGTCAAGTTCCAGTGGCGCAACTACGACCTGACCCTCGACGGTGGCTGGGCCGACATCAACCCCACCCAGGACCTGCAAACGTCCACCGGCGGCACCGTCACCCCCCTGACCGGCACCACCACCTGGTTGCCGGTCAAGGACGAAGACGGCGGCAAGGCCTCCGTCGACGTCTACACCTGGAATGCCACCTCCACCATCCCCGACGACGGGCTCAAGCAGGTGCGCGCCTGCCTGCGGGTGGCGGGCAAGGCCGCGACCGACCCCGACGGCACACGCTGTACCGGGGTCACCCAAATCACCGTCGACCGAGCCGGGCTCACCGGCGCCAACGCCACCGCCGACGCCGGCCCCGGCACCGTTGGTCTGCTGACCGGCGCCTACTCCGTGACCGGCCGCGACGCCGACGTCACCGCTCCCTCCGGTGGGCTGGCCGCCACCCGCTCCTTCGCCAGCAACGCCCCCAACCGCGCCGGGCCCTTTGGCTCTGGCTGGTCGCTGTCATTGGCGGTGGATGAGGCCGGCGCGGACTACCAGAGCCTCATCGACCGCACCGACTCGGTGCTGATCACCCGCGGCGACGGCACGCAGATGCCTTTCCTGCGGAAGTCCTCGGCCACGCCGAATGACTACGTCGCCGAGGGCGAGGCCGGCACCGAGGGCTGGACGCTGACCTTCGACCCCGGCGCTGGCACGACCGCGGCCAGCTACGTGCTCAAGGACATCGACGGGGACAAGGTCACCTTCCGCCGCGCCGACGCCGGCCCCGGCCACCCCACGTCCACCGCCGCGCCCACAACACCGTTCCGGGTGGAGAAGGTCGAGGCCCTACGGGGCAAGACCGCGGCTGGCACCGACCAGCCCCCCGCGGTGACCAAAATTGAGTACACCACGCCTGGGAACCCCAAGTGGCTGCTCGCACCCACCGACGCCGGCACCCCGTGCACCGCCCCGGCCCCGACCCTGGCGGCCGGCTGCCGGGCGCTGGAGTTCGTCTACACCGGCACTGGCGCCGGCGAGCGGCTGGACTCGATCAAACTGTGGGCGACCGGCGCCGCGGCCACCGGCACCGGCCTGGTCACCGGCGACACCCCCGTCCAAGCCCAGCAGATCACCCTGGCCAGCTACACCTACAACGCCGACGGTCGGCTGACCCAGGTCACCGACCCGCGCACCGGCCAGAAGGTCACCTACAGCTACCTCATCGGCGGCCGGCTCAACACCATCACCCCGGTTGGGGGCACCGCCACCTGGACACTGGGCTATGACAACCGGGTGCAGCCCCGGCTGACCTCGGCAACCCTGTCCGACGCCACCGGCAGCGGATTGCCCGACCAGACCACCTCGGTCCGCTACGGCCTCGGCCTGGACGGCTCCACTACCGGGCTGCCCTCCTTCGCCGCCGGCGAGGTCGCCCGCTGGGGACAGGCGGTCGTCCCGACCGACCTGACCGCCGTCTTCGACCCAGCCACCATCCCCGACACCACCCCGACCGCCGTCCAGTGGCGCGAGGCAACCCTGTACGCCTTGGACGTCAACGGCCGCACCGTCAACACCGCCAACTACGGCGGCACCGCCGACCAGGACACCGGCGCCAACCAAGACCCGGCGTGGCGCATCACCACCACCGAGTACGACCCCGACGGCCGGGGCAACGTCATCCGCTCCCTCACTGCCGGCAACCGCGACCGCGCTCTGGCAGCAGGCGCCGACCCTGACGCCGAAGCCACCCAGGCCAAACTCCTTGACTCGGTCAACGTCTACTCCGGCGACGGCATGGATTTGCTGCGCGCCTACGGCCCCGCCCGCTGGGTGACCGTCGCCGCTGGTGACCGGATGGCCAACGCCCGCACCCGCACCACCACCACCTACGACACCCCCGCCAACCACTCTGACTTCCCCGGCCAGTACCTGCACATCCCTGTGCAGACAATCACTGATGCCGTTGAGATCATCAGCGCCTTGCCCACCGGCTCCACTGGTACCGAAGCAGGCCTGCCAACACTCGACGGGGACGGACTGCGCCGCATCACCACCCTCGAGTACGGCACATTCAACGCCTGGACCTTCGCTATTCCCACCGCCACCCGGGTCAGCCCTGGCGGGGGCGCAGCCGAGGTCATTACCCGCCAAACCATCGACAACCAGGGCCGCACGACCACCTCCACCCTGCCCTCCGGCGGCACCAGCACCACCACCGCAGCCACCACCACCACGACCTACTACTCAGCCGTCAACAACGCCGATCCTGGGTGCGCCAAAGCCGAGTGGGCCGGCTGGCTGTGCAAGACCCTGCCCGGCGGCGTCCCGTCCGCCGGAGCTCCCGTACCGACCAGCCACGTGACCGGCTATGACGTCTACGGCGACCCCACCCGCACGGTCGAGACTGGCGCCGGTGTCACCCGCACAGCCGACATCAGCTACGACAGCGCGAGCCGGGTGCGGCGCACGACTACCACCGGCAACGGCATCGAACCTGGGCAGCTCCGCCCGACCGCGGAGACCACCTACACCGCCGCAGGTCTCAGCGCCCAGAGCCGCACCATCAACCCCGACGGCAGCGCCACTGGCAGCACCGGCGCCGGCACCGGCGCGGTGGCTCGCGTCTATGACGCCTACAGCCGCCTGACCAGCTACACAGACAGCAGCGGGCTAGTAACGACCTACACCTACGACAGCGTCGGGCGACTCTCCACCGTGACCAACACTCACGGCAGCCGCATCGTCAGCTATGACGGCGACGGCGAACGAGGCAGTCTCCCCACCAGCATCGACATCTCTGGCGTCGGCACTTTCACCGCCCGCTACGGCGCCGATGGCACCCTCATTCGCGAGAACCTGCCCGGCGGCCTCACCGCCACCACCATCCGCGACGCCGGCGGGGACGCGACCAGCCTCACCTACCGCAAGACCGCAACCGACGGCACGGTTAGCGACTGGTTGCGCTCCACCGCAACTCTCAACGGCTTCGATCAGGTCGACACCTACCGCACTGTGTCAGCCACCGGCACCGCTCGGGCCAGCCGCTATGGCTACGACGGTCTTGGTCGGTTGACGACCGCGACCGACACCACCGCCGTGACCAGCAACGGCATGCCCACGGGACCGTCCTGCACCCGCTCCTACGGCTTCGACGTCAATTCCAACCGCACTACCCTCACGCAGGCCGCGAATGCCGGGGCACCGCAAGGCACCTGTCCAGCCACCATCCCGGCCACCGACACCTACACCTACGACACCGCCGACCGACTCCAGCCGGCCGCGGCCCGAGCCTCCCTGCGCTACGACGCATTCGGTCGGACCCGGACCTTGCCATCCACGGACACCATCGGTCAGGGCGGCGACGTCATGCTCGACTACTACGTCGACGACCTGGTCGCAAGCATGAGCCAATCCGACCGCAGCACCACCATCACGCTCGACGCGACAGCCCGCCGGAGCGTTCGCACGGATACCGACAACGCCACGCCTGGTGTCTCGCGGACCGAGGTCAGCTACTACACCGGCGATGACGACAATCCCGATGTCGTCAAAGAAGCAAGCAACGAATACACCCGCAACATCATCTCCTTCGGCGGCCTGGCCGCCACCGTTACTCGCAGCGGAACCGCCGGCGCCACCGTGATGCTGCAACTGGCCAACCTGCACGGCGACATCGCAGCCACTGTGCCAAAGGATTCAGTGGCACCAGCCGACATGACACTTGTTGAAAACACCGAGTACGGCGTTCCCCGCACTGCACCCGCCGCTAACACAACGATGGCTCGCTACGGCTGGCTCGGCAGCCACCAACGCGACGCCAGCACGCCTGGTGGCCTGACATTGATGGGCGTGCGCCTGTACTCAGCTCCGCTGGGCCGCTTTCTTACAGTCGATCCAGTAGCAGGTGGCAGCGCCAATGATTACGAGTACGCAAATGGTGATCCCACTAACCAGTTTGATCTGGACGGTCGGATGCCTGGATGGTTGAGGAAGGCAGCTAACGTAGTCGGCGGCGCAGCATCCGTCGCCTCCTTCATCCCTGGTCCTTTGGGCATGGCGGCGGCAGGTGTCGCTGCAGGTGCATACGCTGCAACTGGCCAGTGGGGCAAGGCGGCTGGTGCGGCAGTAGGACTCTTGCCCGGGGGGCAACTGGTCGGCCGACTTGCTCGTGCCACCAAGTTCAGCCGCTCACTAGGCACCCTCAGCGCACGCCTTCCAGGGATCGGGGCGAAGTCAAAGCTTTTCCGTCCTGGAGGCATACTGAACAGCAATCGCGGAGGTGCACTGCGGATGGGATGGAGCAAGGGAACGAAGCACTTCTACAATTTCCGGATTGGCACCAAGGGATCGCACCGGGGTGTTGAACTGGCGAGAACCAACACAAAGTTTGGAACGCATCGTTTCTGAAGGGATGCCATGAGCCGCACCACCGATTTTCGAAGGACGGTTTTCAACCTCCTTGCCCGGTACGAGTGCGTAGTTGGCCAGACTACGGACTACATCGACGTCAGCGGTGGCAATAAGGCCTGCCGCTTTCGCCTAGATTTATTGGACGATTACGTCATCGTCGACGCAGGAGCAGAGGGGGAGTTTGTATTTGAGGTAACTACGGACAGGGATATCGATATCGCGCAGCTTCAATCAGCACTGGTATCGATACTAGAGTGGCGCGACATTGCCGACCTAGAAGCTCGAGGACAGGGGCGACTTGCCAGATACGAGCCTTATCGCTCCCTTTGACGTAGCCGCATAAGCGCGTTCATCTCGAGTGGCTTACAGTGACGGTCGATGGTGCGGTGGACTGATGGGCGCAAAGGAAATGTCGAAGGCCGTCTCATTGCCTTGAAAGTGAGCCGCCGTCCGACAACGAGTCCGGCGGGAGCGACGTCTCGGATCGCCGGTGTTCCGGAAGCTGCCTCACAACAGGAGTGTCACACCAAGCGTGTGACAATTCGACTCTTAAGACGCCACCGCGGATTGAACAGCGCCAGCAGTGTTAACCGAAACGCCCGTTCTTAGGTCGCCTCGGTCACCACAGGGGCTGCCCTAAGTCCCGAAGGTCCGCGAAAGAGTCCAGCCAACGGCCGTCCTTCTAGGTTGGGCCGATGGACACACCCGCCCCCTCCCGGGTCACTGCCCGGCAGATGCCGAACAACCCGCACATGCCCAGGGACGCCTTCGCCGGGATCCTGAGCTGGCAGTTCCACCACAACGATCCTCAACACGGGGAGCGCGTCCGCGTCTTCGATCGCCTCAGCGGCGACTTCCTGGCTGAGGGCATCTGGGAACACCGCCTCGACCAGCCCGACGGCTCCTACATGGCCGTCGTACACACCGACGCCGACGGCACCTTCTCCATCCCCGCGGGAGCGCGCCCAGAGGTGGTGAACGCACTCCCCCGCCCGCGGCCGGCGGCGCTCACAGAAGCCGAGCTCTCCGTAGCCGCGGAGCTACTGGCCGAGCTGGGAGCTGTCTACGCCAGCGAGCCCTTGGGAGGGCTTGCCTCTGAGGTCGCCCACAAGATCGCCGAAGCTATCGGCATGGAGCTCGACGAATAGCACTTCGCCACCTTGGCGATCAGCTACCGCGCGGGGTGCAGACGCCGAGTGCATGGGGGCTCGTGGCCTCAGGGCACTGCGTTACCACCCAGTCGCCGGAGCCGTAGGAGTCGGCGGTCTGGTCCTCCATCACCTCGAGGCCGCTGACGCCGGGGTGGTGCCGGTAGTAGACGGGGATGGGGTCGCCCTCGGTGGTGTAGCTGACGACCTCCAGCTCAGCCCCGACCCGTTCGGCTGCTGCATCGAACAGGCACGCCGCGCGGTCGGCGGGAACCTCCGAGGTAGCAGTGCCAGGGCCGAGGTCGACCGTGCCGCAGGACGGGAGATCACCGTCGTCGCGGGGCGATTCCCAGGGCCACTCGATGGCCGGGCCGACGATGACCCCGACCACCGCCAGGACAGCGAGGACCATCCCGATCACAGCCGCCCGCCCCTGGCTCATGGCGGCAAGCTAGCCACCGCGCGCCTTTCCGCCGAGCGTCACGGCCCGACCGACGCCGTCCCGTGACCGCACCGCAGCTCCCGGTGGCTTCGAAAGGACGCCTCGTGGCGGGGCCGTTCTGTCGGTGGCCTGTCTGAAAAGCACCTTGGTGACGCACTGGCCAGCCGGCTGAAAAGCTTGAGCACGACCGGTGAGAAGTACGCGGTAACCGAGCGACTGCCTGCGCTGGTTGCGACGTTCTCCGATGCGGAGCCAGCGGCGCACGCCGCCGTTCTGGTACCGGCGATGGCGCCGGTCTAGGACCTCTCCCCCGCCGTCTGGCCCGAGCAGGTGAGCACGCTGGAGGACCTGGTCCGCGGGTCCCTGCTGTCCAAGCGATCCCCCCGTACTCGGGAGGCATACGCCGCCGACCTCACCGGCTCGCTCACCTGGTGCGCCACTGGGAGTCGACGTCCTGGCCGCCGGCATCCACCCACGCCGACGCCTACCTCCGCGTCCTGGCCGAGCACGGCGACCCCCGCACCGGCCGCACTCTCGCCGCCGCCTCCATCGCCCGCCGAACCTTTGCCCTGCACGGCTTCTATCGCTACGCCCCCGACGCCAAGCGGTCACCGGCTCCCCGTTCACCGCAGTCGAACGCCCCGCCGCCGACGATGAGTCCATGACCTCGGGACTTACCCGCGACGAGGTCCACGCCCTATTCGCCGCCGCCCGCGCCCACTCCCCCGCTCCGACGGCCTCATCCGACTGCTGGTGCTCAACGGGCTGCGGATCAGCGAAGCTCTCGCCGCCCGGGTCGAGGACGTGGACCACGACCGTGGCCACCGGGTGCTGCGCATCCACCGCAAGGGTGGCCGCCGAGCTAAGACACCGCTCACCCTCGACGTCCAGCACGTCCTCGACCAGCTCATCGGCGAGCGCACCACCGGCCCGATCTTCACCACCACCAGCGGCAAGCCCCTGGACCGCACCGCCGCCTGGCGACTCCTCCGCCGGCTGGCCACCAACGCCGGCATCGCCTCCCCCGACCGGATCAGCCCGCACTCCGCCCGGCACACCTACGCCACAACCGCGCTTAACGCCGGCGTCGCGCTCCGCGACGTCCAAGACTTCATGCGCCAGCGCGACCCCCGACCACCCGGCTCCATGACCGCACCCGCGGCAACCTCTCCCGCAACGCCACCTACGCCGTCGCCGCAGCCCTCGCCGACGAGTGACCCGGTTCTCGCGGGCAGAAGCCCAGAACGGACCCGCTCCGCCTCAGCCAAGGACAGTGGCGTTCCGGCACCGGATTGTGTCGGTAGCCGGTCCCAGCATCGGATCACCTGCCCCCCAGCTCGACGAGCGGAGACGTTGTGGCCACGGGATTCAACAAGTCGCAGTTCGAGGCAGCGATCAGGGCAGCCGCGCGCAAACAGCAGGCTGAGATCGACCGGGTCAACCGGGAGAACAAGCGCCGCGTCGAGGCCTACAACCGCGAAGCCAGCCGTGTCAACGCGCGCAACCGGCAAGCCGCGCAACGACAGCTGGACGCCCATAACCGTGAGATCGAACGGGTCAACGCGCACAACCGGCAGGTCAACCAGCGAAACCAGCGAGCCAACGAGCAGAACCGGACGGCTGTCGCCAACCTCAACCGGCAGCTGCGCTCGGTCTCATCGTCTGGGCCCAGCTACACCCCGGCCGAGCAGACGCTGGCCGACCGCATCCAGGCGCAGGTGGTCCTGCACCCCGACCGGGACCTGGACGCTTTCCTGAGCTACGCCCGCAGCGACGGCTCCGAGGTCGGCGTCGCGCTACGGGATGCCTTGGAGGCCCTTGGTGTCGCCGTGTGGTTCGACGAGATCGCCATCGTTCCCGGGCGCAGCCAGTCCCTGCAGATGGACCGGGGCCTGCGAACCGCCCGGTGCGGGATCACCCTGCTGACGCAGGCCTATCTCACCGGACGCTTCTGGACCGAACGCGAGCTCGGCGCTCTTCTGCACAAGGCCACGCTGATCCCGGTACTGCACAACGTGACCTTCGAGGAGGTCGCTGAGTACAGCGGCATCCTGCCCGACCTAGCCGGCTTCGAGACCAGCCGGGACTGCGTGGAGGTCATCGCCGAGAAGATCGCCGCAGCTGTCCTGCCCGCCGAGCCCTCCTGACGTCACCTGCGGTCAGAGAGGTCACCAACGCAGCACCAGGAGGCTGCCCGCCAGCACCACTGCACTCAGGGCAGCCAGCACGGCGGCTCCCACGAGCGGAGCCTCCGCGGTGGCGGGAACGGCCGGGGTGAAGCGGACCTCCCCCCGGTCGGCGAGCACCTCCAGGTGGTCACGGCAAACCGGGAGCTGTTCGTGACCTCGGGCGGTCAAGTTCATCGTGTTGATCCAGGCAGTGCGCGACTCCTGGTCACAATCCTCAGCGCGGCACATCAGGGCGGTGGTCATGTCCGCAGTCTCGGTGCATCGAGTCACCCGCCGGCGCGGACTCGCCCATGTGCACAAGGGTGTATTTCCGACCGAAGGTCGGGCGGCAGGCCCGGATCATGCCGACTGCGATCGTCCGGCGTCGACGAGGGCAATCATGGCGTTGTGCGGACGGTCGGTAGCCTCGCGCGCCGCGGGAGTCATCGCGGCGTAGCGGGCGTCGAGGACGTCGAGGACGTCGTCGTGGTGGTCGTACTCGTCGACCCGCACACCCACCTCTGCGAGGAGCTTACTAGGGGTCAGCAGGGAGGGCTGCCGGGTACAGGCTCCGATCCGCTCGACGGTGGAGCGGGGAGCGCCGGCGAGCTCGGCGAGCTCGGCGAGCTCGGCGAGCTGAGCCTGGCTGACGCCGGCCTTGGCGCGGGCGACCCGCAACAAGTTGCCAGCCAAGCGTTCGATGTTGCGCGTGGTGGTCGCTCCCATCGTCGCCAGGCTGCCCAGAGTTCAGTTGACCCATCAGGTGGAGTTGCACGGCGGCTCGGCGCGCTCGAGGCTCGCTGGCGGTTCAAAGCGAGACCCGTTTCCAGTCCTGAATTTCGTCACACCCGGCGGACCCTGCAGGGCTCGGTCGCGTTCGCCGGATAACTCCCCCGGTTTCGCTCCGGAGTGACCTGCGCGTTCGCGGCCATGCACATCGTTCAGCGGGTCTGCTCCCCGAAGATGCCGGGAGAACCGATGCGGGTCCAGCCGAGCCGCGCCAAGCGTCCTACCAGCGAAGATTCCTGATCGCTTGCTTGTCGGCGGCACCCGCGAGCGCCGAAGGCGGGTGCACACCGCTCATTCACCGGACATCACCGGCCCGGCCGAGCAGCCGGAGGCGGCCGATCACCGCATTTCGTCACTCATCGGCGGTTGCCGGGGCGTAAGGCGCCATCCACGCTGAGAGCTGCGCCGGGGCGCTGGCGGCAGATCGGTGACCTTTCGCTGGTACGCCAACGGGCCATGGACGCCCAGCTCGACCCCTGGCCGACGGCGCCGTCAATCACCGGGCGGACTCAGGTGGTTGACGGCGCCGTGGTCCTTTGACAGAGGCCGAGACCAACGCCGCAGCTTCGCCGGCGAGGAGTCAACCGGGCGATGGGCAGTCCCTCGCGGGCCAACGGTGAGCCGGTTCCGCTGAACACGGCCTTCAGCGGGGCCCCTTCACCTTGCCGACAACCTTCTTCGCCGCGGCGCTCGCCACGAAGCGGCCAGTCAAGGCAGAACGGCCACCGGTCTTGATCACCGACTTGCCACCCCCTTTGTGAGTTTTCACCTCAGCGGACTTCTTTCGACCGGATGCCACCGGCTCCCCGGTCAGCTTGCCGTAACGCTGGCGCGCCGCCTCGCCACTGGTGCCGACCGCCGAGCCCACAGCGGCCCAGGACATGCCGGCCGCGCGGGCTGCGACGACCGACTGGCCGACTTCGCTCTCAGCGATAGAGCGGCGTAGGGCAGCGGCGCGCAAGGCGCTCTCCTCGGCAGAGATGGCCGGTTCGGTGGTGTCGTTCTCGAGTTGGTCGGCCATCGCCTCGGACAGTCGAACGATCTGGTCGTAGCTGCGTGGCATCTCAGATCACCCCTCCTCGGAGGTACTTGCGTCGGGCGTTCATGGCGTGGACGACGATTTGGCGACCGGTCTCGTCGAGGTCGAACCCGATCTCCAGCATCGTGACGCCGTTGCGGGCGGGGCCGACGGCGACGGTCAAATTCCAGTCGCCCTGGTTGGGGAAGCTGTCCATGGTGTTGCGCAGCGCGTGCAACATGTCCTCGTCGGCGACCCCGTGCCTGCGGGCGCTGCCGAGGATCGCCGGCTCCATGCGGTACAAGTTACCTTGCACGACGAGCACGTCAAGTTACCTTGCGGGCCTACCGCAGAGGGAACCGCGATGGCGGCTGATCGGCGCGTCGCCGGCTGACAGATCGGTGAGCTCGCCGCGCGGTGTCCCTGATGCCGCCCTGTGGGACGCCGCGGCGGGTCGCCCTGAGCGGCCCACCTAGGGACACCCACGCAAGACTCGGGCGAGCAACTCCCCGCCATCACATCTAGGTTCTGCGACATGCCAAGGCGGGGCTTGATCAACGACGTGACCACCAACGTGGGCTACCAACTGCTTCTAGCCGTGCTCGTCGTCCTCACCGCCGGGCTGCTAGTTCGTGAACTCCTCGCCAACGACCGATCCGCCCTCGACATCGTGCTGAGGGCTGCCGCCCTCGCCTGCTGGCTCACGCTCCTTGCAGCCGGGGTGATCGGCCGTCGTCGCCAGCGTCGAGGGCGCGATCAGGTCAGCCGAGGGGCGGTGGGCCAGTAGCCGAACCGGACGCTCCGCCGTCTCTGAAGCCGCCCTCAGGGACAGCCTCAACGGCGTCCAACGTGGTGCGCATCCGAGCCTCACTCGGACGAGTGTCGGCGTCGCGTCGTGCTCCCACCCTTCTTGCGGCGAAGATCTTGGGTGGGCCGATCAGCCATCGACGGTTGAGCCGCCACCCGGTCGCGGCGACGAACGTCGCCCTGCCGCGTGGGTCTGTCCACTTCTGTTCGCCGGCGAGGGCGAGGCTGAGTTCCTTGCCCTCGACCCCGGTGCAGGCGCCTTGATTTCGTCACGGCAAGGAGGACCAACCGGCCGCGGTCGTGCTCGCCGGATAACTCCCCCGGTTCCGCTCCGGCATGACCTGCACGTTCACCGCTGTGCACACCGTTCAGCGGGTCTGCTCCCCGAAGATGCCCGGCGAGCCGATGCGGGTGCAGCCCAGCCGCGCCAAGAAGCCGGCCGGCGAGGACGCCTGATCGCCGTGACATCGGTGGTTGCCTGCCCGGCCACGACTGCGTCGTGTGCTCACCGGGACGGGGCGACCGGTGAGCGGCCGCGTGCGGCAACCCACCTCAGGCCCGGAGTGCGCGGCCTCAGGCGCCCCGAGACGAGCCCGGATCCGGTGGTCCATGTCGGATGCGCAGCCCACGGAAGCCCCCGCGCGCCCGGACCGTTCGGGCCGGACGGCTGCCGAAAGGATCGTTGACACCCTGCAGCAGGCGTGGCTAGCTTCGAGCCCGTGTCCGGCGGTGCGGCCAGCCACTGAGGGCGGAGCTGATCCATGCGGGACCGAAGCCTCGCGAGCCGTCGATGAAGGCGGTCGTCTGCGCCCCGGATGCCCCCGAGGGCACCGCGGTCACCGACGTCCCCGACCCCGCGCCGGAGCCCGGCGAGGTGGTGGTCGAGGTCAACGCCTGCGGCCTGTGCGGCAGCGACGTGCACGCGATCGAACACGGCCGGACGGTCGAGGGTCAGATCCTGGGTCACGAGTTCGGTGGCCACGTGGTCGAGGTGGGTCCGGAAGCGCGCGGATGGCGAGTGGGGCAAGCCGTGGCCGTCAACCCCCTGGGAGCGTGCGGCCGGTGCCGCGCGTGCCGCAAGGAGTTGCCCTTCCGCTGCACCGCCGCACCCAACCTCGGCATCACCGCGCCCGGCGGATACGCCGAGTACGTGGCCGTGCCCGCCGACCAACTCGTCGCCATGCCCGACGGAGCCCCCGTGGAGTGGGGCGCCCACGCCGAGCCGCTCGCCGTGGCGTTGCGCGCCGTCGCGCTGGCCGCTGTGGGCCCTGCCGACAGCGTGCTGGTGTACGGGGTGGGCGCAATCGGCCTGAACGCGATCTTCGCCTTGCGGGCGGCGGGGGTCGAGTCCGTGGTCGGTGCGGGACGCTCCCCCGGACGTCGCCACGCCGCTGCGGCAGCCGGTGCCGACATCGTCCTGGACACCCGCGCGGTCAGTGTCCGCGAGCACGTCGCCCGCACCGGCCGGCGGTTCGACGCAGTCTTGGAGTGCTCGGCGGCCGAGGGCGCGGTCGAGGAGTCGATGGACGTGCTGGCGCCCGGCGGCACGTGCGTGGTCGTGGCGCTGACCAGCGCGGCCGCGAAGGTCCCGCTGGGCCCACTCGTCGGCGAGGGCCTGGGCCTCGTCGGCAGCTGCGCGTTCCGCCCGATCGACTTCACTGCGGCGGTCGCCCACGTGACCAGCGGGCGCCTACCGGTTGCGGATCTGATCAGCGAGCGCGTCGGACTGCAGGAGACGCCTGATGCGCTGGTCCGGCTCCGGCGACCCGGCGACCTCGTGCGGGTGCTGACCGTCCCCGGCGCCGACTCCCGGGGGCCTGACCCGGCCGGCTGACCGCCGGAGGTCGGGCGTCCAGCGCCGACCGGAGTTCGGCACGGGGGCGGACACGACCCGGCCGTCCGCCCGCATCACCAGCAGTGAGGAGTCCGAGAACATGGACCACTCCACCGGACGGGGGGCCTTCGTCACCGGCGCGGATCCTTCCACGGAGTCCATGGCGGTCCGTCGTGAGAGCGTGCAGTCACCCGCGCCAGGGCACCGTGCTGGACATCTGGTTTCGTCACACCGGACCGCCGCGCCAAGAAGCCGGCCTGGAGTGCGGCTCCGCCGCGGCGATGACTTCCACCAGGGTGGCGCGTCCTCACCTACCTCGGCCGCGCCCGGGGCGGGTGTCTCTGCCGACCTGAGGCCGACACGGAAGAGGTGGTCATGCGGAACGTCGTCCTGCACCTGTCGATGTCCTTGGACGGTCTCGTCGGCAGCGACCGTGAGCGCGGGGTCGCGATCCCCGTGGGCGATGAGTTGGAGCTGGAGCTGGAGCGGGTCGGCTCAGCCGGTGCGCACCCCATGGGTCGCGTCAGCTACCAGGCGATGTCGTCGTAGTGGCCGCAGTCGCAGGATCAGCACGCCGCGCCGATGAACGACGTCCCCGACGTGGTGTCCTCGAGGACGCTGAGCGACGCCGAGGTCACCTGGCCGGTGACCCGGGCCGCGTTCGTCGAGGTGCTCCAGCCAGGGGACCCGTCATGAGGACCCTGCACGTGGGCCTGCGGGTCGCCGACCTGGACAGCTCGATCGCGTTCTACACCTCCCTCGGCTACGAGGTGCTCGGCCAGGTCCCTGCCACCGAGCTCGGCACCTTGGCGATGCTGAAGCTCCCCGGCGACGAGTTCGTGTCCCTCGAACTCGTCCACGACCCGGACAACGGGCGGGTCGGGCCCGGGGGCCTCAGCCATCTGGTGATCCACGTCGAGGACGTGCACGCGACGGTCGCGCGTGTGGCTGCACGGGGGATCCCGACGGAGGAGCCCGCATCACCCGACGGTTCCGCGGACTCCTGGACGGCATGGGTCACCGACCCGGACGGTCACCGCATCGAGTTCGTCCAGTGGCCCCGACGGGCACCCCGACGGCATGACCATCTCCGACCTGGCGGATCCCGGGCAGGACCGATGACCACGTCCCAGCCGCGCAGCGCCAAGGACGTGGTCGCGGAGTTGTTCCGACGGCAGAAGGCAGGCGACGACACGGTCCTCGACGACCTCGTGGCTCCCGACATGATCAACCACGCCGCTGGCCCCCAGGGCCGCGAGGGTCTGCGGACGATCCTGCGCACCATCGAGGTGGACCTCGGGCCGACCGGACTCGAGCAGCACCACCTCATCGGCGAGGGTGACCTCGTCGTCCAGCACGTGACGCTGCACGGCACCCACCGGGCGTCCACCATGCCGCTGCTCGCCGACGTGCCGGTCTCCGGTCGACCGGCTGTGTGGACGTTCATCCACATCTGGCGGGTCGTCGACGGGATGCTCGTCGAGCACTGGGCCTGTCGCGACGACATGGGTCTGGTCGAGCAACTCCGGCCGTCGTGATCGCGGACCGGCTCACCGTTGGTGTCGTGACGCCGCACGCGGCAGCGGGACCCGAGATCGAGCTGCCCGCCATGACAGCCGGTCGTGTCGTCGCGGTGGTGTCCCGGACGAACCCGCCACCGGCGGCGTCGCCGGCGCCGTCGAGGGACGTGCCAGCCGCTCACGCCGAGTTGCGCGCCTCGACCGAGGTCGCCGCGATCGACCGCGCCGCTGCCACCCTGAGGGGCAGGACGCTCGACGCGGTCGTCCACGCGTCGACGACCTCCGGCTACGTCCTCGGTCACCGGGACGAGGCCGCCGCTGTCGCACGCCTCTCGCGACGCTTCGGGGTCCCCGCCGTTGCCAGCTGCGCGGCAGCCGTGGCGGCGCTGCGGACGCACGGGATCGGGCGGGTGCAGCTGGTGCACCCGCCCTGGTTCGACGACGAGTTCGACGCGCTCGGCGACGCGTACTTCCGCAGCCAGGGCTTCGACGCCGTGGTGACCAGAGCGGTGGGTCTTCCCGATGACCCGGCCCGCGTGAGACCTCAGCACGTCATCGACTGGGTCGAGCACCACGTCGAGATCCAGGGCGAGGCCATCTACCTCGCTGGCAACGGGTTCCGCGCCGCGGGAGCGGTGGGAGAACTGGAGCTGCGCACGGGTCGGCTCGTCATCGAGGCCAACCAGGCGCTGCTGTGGGCAGTCCTGACGGCGACGAGCGCGGGGTGGGACGTCACCGGCTACGGCCGGCTGCTCCGGACGAGCACCTCGACGACGTAGGACGGTGACCTGGGCCGCCACACGATCCGGCGGCCACCTCCCTGAGCGGCCCGCTCCGGGCAGGGCGTCAGACGCCGGGCGGGCCGCCGAAGGTGACGTCCACCGCCCTGGCCATGGCGTTGACCAGGAGCTCCTGGTACTTCGCGACCATCGCCACGGTGCTCACGGTGGCCAGGCCGCCGAGCGCAGCCCAGCCCGAGACGTCGCCGCGCTCGAGGTCGTCGGCCCGCGCCCGGGCGGCGGCGCTGAGTCGGGCGCTCGTACGGCGGATCGATGCGCGCAACGCTTCTCCTTCGTCCTGGCCGCTCGCCCACGTCGGCGACGGTCGCGGGACGGACGGTAGGCAGCTCGACGCCCCCCGATCAGGTGTTCCACCCGCTCGTGTGGCCGCTTTCCCACCACGGAGCGTCACGTCGCGCCGATCGGGTGACAGACCCCCGCATCGCCCCGCGCACCGGCGGTTACGCACGGTCACGGGCGGCGACCGGGCTCCGACCGACAGCGACCCCCACCCGCGGACGGGTGGGGGTCGCTGTCGGTGCCGGAGCTGAGAGGCTCAGCCCTGGTAGTTCACGTGCACGTTGTCCATGTGGTTCGCCGTCTTACCGCCCCGGTCCTCCATCTGCTTCCAGGAGCCGGTCGGCGAGGTGAGGATCTTCTGCTCCCAGATGATGTACTCCAGACCCAGCTCGTCCCAGTTGGCGAGGTTGTAGGCGACGATCGCATCGCCGAGGGCGGCGTCGCTGGCCACGATGTAGTCCACCGCCAGCCCCGACGGGTGGCCAGCCGGGTCCACCGCGCTGGCACGGGTGCCGCCGAGGGTGATGCCATCGGCGCCGGGCACGTTGCTGACGACCGCATCGGCGCCGGCCTGCGCCTGCGGCTTGACAGGGCCGGCACTGTTGGTGATCTTCGCCTGCGTGGTGCTGGACGCGATCGTGTACGTCGTCACGGCAGCCGGCGCCGCGGTAGCCGGCGCGGCGGCGGCCGGCGCGGATCCGGAGGTCGCCAGCACCTGACCCGGGACGAGCACGTTCGGGTTGCCGCCGATGACGCCGACGTTGCGCTCGTACAGCGCCCGCCACGGCTCACCGTGGGCGGCGGCGATCTTCGCCAGGGTGTCGCCACGGACGACGGTGTAGCTGCCCGCCGCGGCCGGTGCCGCGACCGGCGCAGCCGCCTGGACGGGCGCGGCAGCGGGAGCCGGCGCCGCGGTGGCGGCCGCGGCCGTCGTGCCGTCGGTCAGCCGCTTGCCGCAGGTCGGCCAGGCGCCGATGCCCTGGCCGGCGAGGACCTTCTCGGCGATCTGGACCTGCTCGGCCGGGGTGGCCAGGTCGGCGCGGGGCGCGAGGCTGGTGCCCCCGTACCCGGCCCACGTCGACTGGCTGAACTGCAGGCCGCCGTAGTAGCCGTTGCCGGTGTTGATGTCCCAGTCGCCGCCGGACTCGCACTGGGCGACGCCGGTCCAGTCGTGGGTGGTGGCGGCCGAGGCCGCCGGGGTGCTCAGGACGCTGAGTCCGACGACGGTCGCCCCTGCGGCGACGGGAACGCCGGCGAGCGCGTGCTTGGTGCGGACATAGCGGGGTGCGCGGTGCTTGGCCATGGTGATCTGATCTCCGATCACCGCCTGCGGGGTCAGCTGTCGGGTTCGGGCGATCGGTGCCCGGCCGCGGTCCGCGGCTTCACCCCGAGGCGCACTGCCGGAGGCATGTGCGCCGAGTTCGTGGGTCCCCCACCCCTGCCCTGGGTTCTGATGAGGCAGCCGGTGGGCAGAGCTCGGCGGTCCGGCGCCACGCTCACGTGTTGGGTGAGCGCGACAAGAAGTTATGAGTCGACTTGTCGATTGTCGTCGTGATGCGCGTCACATTTGAACTTTCAACGGCGTTTCCGCTGGTCCGCCCGCAGACCCGGGAACCTGTGAGCCGAGCCTCCTCGGCGCGTCCGGACGGCGTGTCGGGTGATCATGCAACGCCTCCGGGCACCGCCGCCGACCCGCGCAGGGACGCCAGCAGGTGGGCGAACGCCCGGTCGACGCGGTCGGTGTCACCGGTGGCGTCGAGGTCCATGATCAGCCCGCGGACGACGGCGAGGACGAGCGTCGCGAGCTCCGGACGCCCGAGCGTGCGGAGCCCGTCCTCGAGCGGCGCGAGCCAGTCCGTCGTCGCCTCCCGCCGGAACCCGGGCCACAGCCGCTCCTCCGCGTCCTCGCGCAACCGCCCGAACAGGTCGAGGTACCCCCGCCCCTGCGGCCCGGTCATGCCGGCCCAGGCGCGGCCCAGCGTCGCCAGGTAGTCCTCGCCCTGCCGCACCCGGAGCAGCTCCTCGAAGTACTCGCGCTGACGGGCCCGCGCCCGCCGCAGCACCTCGCGGAGCAGCGCCTCCTTGGTGCCGAAGTGGTACAGCAGCATCCGGGTCGAGGTGCCGGAGGCGACGGCGAACGACTCGAGCCGGTCGGGCAGGCCGCTGGCCAGCGCGTGGTCGGTGCACGCGTCCAGCAGACGCTCGGCGATCTCCGGCTGGCGGTTGCGTCCCACTACGGGATCTTTTCGCGTAACGCGCGGTACGTCTAGCGTTCGGGAGGACCGGTCGCCCGTCCCGAGGAGGTCCCGATGCGAGTGGTGTTCGTGCACGGAGCGTGTGTCCGCGACGGCGCGTGGTGGTGGCACCGCACCGCCGAGCTCCTGGCGCAGCGCGGGGTCGCCAGCGTGGCGCCCGGCCTGCCCAGCTGCGGGGAGACCGGCTCGACCCCGGGTCACGACGGCCCAGGGCTCGGCGAGGACGTCGACTCCGTCGCTGCCGTCCTGCGCGGCAGCGACGAGCCGACCGTCGTCGTGGCGCACAGCTACGGCGGGATCGTGACCGCGGAGGCCGCGGCCGGGGTCGACGCGGTGCGGCACCTGCTGCTGGTCTCCAGCTACCTGCCCGAGGTCGGCGAGAGCCTGTCCTCCTTCGGGCCCGCGGAGCCGGCGCCCTTCCTCGACGTCGACCTGCCGGCCGGGACGTTCGGCGTCCGTCCGGAGCTCCTCGCCGACACCTTCCTGCAGGACTGCCCCGACGTGGCCGGCGACGCCGGCAGCCGGCTGGCCCGGCAGAGCCTGTCGGTCCTCGGCCAGCCGGTGGCGACCGCGGCGTGGCGGCACGTGCCCTCGACCTACCTGGTCTGCGCGCAGGACAGGGGGACGCCGGCGGCGGCGCAGCGCGGCTTCGCCCGGCGCGCGGGCGCGGTCGTCGAGCTCGACGCGGGGCACCACCCGTTCCTCTCCCAGCCGCAGGCCGTCGCCGACCTGCTGCTGGGCCTGCCGACCTGACCGACGTCAGCGGCTCGCTGCGGCCACCTGGGTGGCCTCCTGGCGCTGCCGGTGCAGCCGCAGCCGGTGGCGGCGGGCCTCCGGCGAGTGGACGACGGTGACCGGGCAGGTGGCGTGCGTCGCGCACTGGATGCTCGTCGAGCCGAGCAGCATGGTGTGGAAGCCGCCGTGCCCGCGGCTGCCCACGACCAGCAGGTCCGCGCCGTGCGACTCGCGGACCAGCACGTCCGCCGGCGCGCCGACCTCCGCGCGGACCTGCACGTCGGGCAGCGCGCCGGCCTGCTCGCGCACGACCTCGTCGACCACCGCCTGGGCCTTGTCCCGGTACTGCTTGCCCAGGCTCTCCTGGAACCGCCTGCCCTCGACCGGGCCGAGCCCGACGTACTCCCCCTGCCAGTCCGGCAGCCGGTAGGCGATCACCGCCACCACCGGCACCCCGCGCCGGGCGGCGTCCTCGAGCCCGAACCGCAGCGCGGCCTTCGAGCCGGCCGAGCCGTCGACCGCCACCACCACCCGGGGCCCGCGCGAGGCCTCGGGTCCGGCCGCGGGCACGTCCACGTACAGCGACTCCTCCTCGTCGTGCACCACGCCACCTCCTGGGTTCCCGGCTACCGGGGATGGTCCTCCGGCCGGACGGGCCCCACCAGGGCCCGCTGCGCGGCGCTCACGTGCCCGGCGCGGTCTCCTCGGGACGCCGGGTCGCGTCGCCGCTGAGGTGCTCGGCGAAGAACGCCTCGATCCGCGCCCAGGCGTCGGCCGCGGCCACCGGGTCGGGCTGGAACTTGAGCACCCGGCGCAGCAGCGGGCGCAGCACCCGGGGCCCGGGGTCGGCGTCGTCGAGGAAGCCGTGCCCGGCCGTCGGGTACTCCTTGACGTCGTGCCGCACGCCCAGCCGGGTCAGCACCCCCTCCAGCTCTGCCGCGGTCCCGCGCAGCGCCGGGTCGCGGGCGCCGTAGCTCGCCACGACCGGGCAGGCGCCGGCCAGGGCGGTGTCCGGGTCCTCGGGCAGCCGGGCGTAGTTGGCCGAGGAGACGTCGAAGCGCGGTGCGGTCAGCAGCGCGAAGCCGCCGCCCATGCAGAACCCGAGGACGCCGATCCGCCCGGTGCAGTCCGGCCGCGACATCAGGTGGGTGCGGGCGGCCTCGACGTCGACGAACGGCCGCCCGGACCCGGCGGCGACGGCGCGCATCGTCGGCACCAGGCAGCGGCGCGCCCCGCCGGCGGTGAAGAGGTCCGGCATCAGGGAGAGGTAGCCCGCGGCGGCCGTCCGCTGCACCTGCCGGCGCATGACGTCGTCGATGCCGAACAGCTCGTGCACCAGCACCACGCCCGGCCAGGGTCCCGGTCCGGCCGGGACGCCGAGCACGCCGCGCAGCCGCGGCGTCCCGCCGGCCCCGCTGGTCAGCTCGATGTCCTCCAGCCGCGGACCGTGGGGATCGGTCATGGTCCCGCCTCCCTGTGCCTGCTCGCGCCGCGGAGTGCAGCGATGCTGGCAGAGCCCCGGCCGCGTGTCACCCGCACGGCGCGCAGCAGGGGGTGGGCAGCAGGGGCCCGGGTGTGCGTGGATGCACCCGGCTCCCTCGGGAGGCGGACGCGACGCGGGGGGACGCGGTGAGAGCACTCGTCGTCGGTGGTGGGGTCGCCGGACCGGTCGCCGCCATGGCCCTGCAGCAGGCGGGCATCGGCGCCACCGTCCACGAGGCGCACCCGGCGCCCGCCGGCGACGTCGGGGCGTGGCTGGGGGTCCAGGTCAACGGCCTGGACGCGCTGCGGGCGATCGGCGCCGACCGGGTGGTCCGCGAGGTCGGCTTCCCGACGCCGGTGATCGCGTTCCGCAGCGGCACCGGCAGACGGCTGGGCGAGCTCCCGACCGGACGCGCGGGCGACGTCGGGGTGTCGGTGCAGCGCTCCGAGCTGTACCGGGCGCTGCACGCCGAGGCGCTGCGCCGGGGCATCGAGGTGCGCTACGGCTCCCGGCTGGTCGACGTCCGGAGCACCCCCGACGGCGTGACCGCCACCTTCGCCGACGGCAGCACCGCCTCGGCCGACCTGCTGATCGGGGCCGACGGCGTCCGCTCCTCGGTGCGCGCGCTGCTCGACCCCGGGGCGGCGCCGCCGCGCTACGTCCCGGTGCTCAACACCGCCGGCTACTCGGCGCACACGCCCCCCGGCGCCGAGGTCGGCCGGCTGACGATGGTCATGGGCCGGCGGTCGTTCTTCGGCTGGCTCCCGGCACCGGACGGCCGGACCTGGTGGTTCGCCAACCCGCCCGCGCGGCAGGAGCCTGCGGACGGCGCGGTCGCCACGCGGTCGGACGGTGAGTGGCGCGCGCTGCTGCGCGACCTGCACGCAGCAGACCGGTCACCGGCGCTCGCCCTCGTCGACGCGACCCCGCACGAGCTGCGGGGGTGGACGACCCACGACGTCCCGTTCGTGCGCCGCTGGCACGACGGGCAGCGCGTGGTGCTCGTCGGGGACGCCGCGCACGCCACCTCGCCGGCCGCGGGCCAGGGGTCCTCGCTGGCCGTGGAGGACGCCGTCGTCCTCGCCCGCTGCCTGCGCGACCTGCCGCTCCCCGAGGCGCTGGCGGCCTACGAGCGCGCCCGGCGGGACCGGACCCAGCGGGTCGTCGCCCAGGGCTTCCGCACCAGCAGCGCGAAGTCGCCGCCGGCGGTGGGGCGCGTCGTCCGCGACCTGGTCATGCCCGTGGTGCTCCGGCACCGCGACCCGCGCGCCTGGGTCCGCGACCACCACGTCGACTGGGACGCCCCCACCGGCGGGGCGCCGGGCTGAGCACCGGGCGGCCGGCCGTCAGCCCCGCCGGCCGCCGAGCGGGTCGCGCTCCTCGTCGGCCGGCCCGCGCGGGGCCGGCGGGGTCACGTGCGCCTCCGCGGCCGACGCGGTGGGCACCAGCTCGCGCTCGGCCGCCGGTGGCAGCGGGCGCTCGTCCTTCAAGGGGGAGGGCTCGACGCGGAGCACCTTCGCCAGGCCGGCGGGCAGCCACCAGTTCCACTTGCCGAGCAGGCTCACCAGCGCCGGCACCAGCAGGGCCCGCACCAGGGTGGCGTCGATCAGGATGCCCACGCCCAGCGCCGTCCCGAGGACCTTGATGTCGGTGCCCGGCGAGGACGCCAGCGCGGCGAAGGAGAAGAACAGGATGAGCGCCGCGGACGTGACCAGCCGGCCGGTGCGCCCGATCCCGGTGACCACCGCGTCCGGGGTGTTGCCGGTGTCGTCGTACTCCTCCCGCATCCGGGCCAGGATGAACACCTCGTAGTCCATCGACAGGCCGAACAGGAACGCGAAGATGATCACCGGCAGCCAGAAGGTGATCGCACCGGTCGCCGGGATGCCGAACAGCGCCTCGGAGCCGTGGCCCTCCTGCCAGAACCAGGTCACCGCACCGAACACCGCGGCCAGCGAGACCAGGTTGAGCACGACCGCCTTGATCGGCAGCAGCAGCGACCGGAAGGTGCGCACCAGCAGCACGAAGGTGATCACCGCGATGAGGGCCAGCACGTAGGGGAAGTTCTCGTACACCGCGGAGAAGTAGTCCTGCACGATCGCGCCGGTGCCCGCGATGCCGACGCTGCCGTCGGTGGCGCCCTCGACGGCCGAGCGCACGTCGTTGACCACCTCGATGCTGTCGCCGTCGACCGTCTCGCTCACCGGGACGACGTCGATCACCGTGGTGCCGCCCTGGCTGCCGCCGAGGACGGCCATCCGCACGTCGTCGACGTCGCCGGCCGCGGCGACCGCCGCAGCGGCCTGGTCGTCGGGCACGAGCACCTCGATGGGGGTCAGGACGCCGTCCCCGACACCACCGTCCTCCAGCGTCTGCAGCGCGTCGTAGGGCGGCCCGCTGCTGGCCAGCGACTCGCTGTTCGCCTGGCCGATCTTGAGCCCGAACACCGGCACGATGACCAGCGCGAGCAGCAGCACGGCGACCCCGGTGGCGATCCACCGCCGGCGCACGATGAGCCGCGCCCAGGCGGTCCAGCCGCGCGCGGCGACCGCGTCGTGCCGGATCCGCGGCCAGTCGACCCGCGGCCCGACCTTGGACAGCAGGGCCGGCAGCAGGGTGAGCACCACGGCCACGCTGACCAGCGGGATGAGCATGCCGCCCAGCCCCATGCTCCGCAGGAAGGGCACCGGCACGAGGATGAGGGCGAGCAGGCTGATCGCGACCGTCACGCCGGAGGCCAGCACCGCATGGCCTGCGGTCTTCACCGCGACGACCACGGCCTCGTCGTTGCTGCGGCCGTGCGCCCGTTCCTCGCGCCAGCGGGAGACCAGCAGCAGCGAGTAGTCGATGGCCACGCCCAGCCCCACCAGCGCGATGAGGAACTGCACGACGAAGCTCACGTCGGTCAGGTAGGTCAGGCCGAGGACCAGCAGGAACGTCGTCAGGATCGACACGGCGGCGATCAGCAGCGGGACGAACGCCAGGAACGACGCGAAGACGAACAGCAGGACGGCGAGGGCACCGACGGCGCCGAACAGGGTCTCCACCAGCACGCTGGGGCCCTCGGTCTCCCCGCCGGCCGACAGCAGCACGTACGACGTCAGCCCGGTGTCCAGCCCGGCCGCCGCGGCCGCCTGCTCGAAGGCGGGCTGCACCTGGGCCTCGATGCCCGGCCCGAAGCCCTCGGGCATCGGCCCCTGGACCAGCGCGAAGGCGCTCTGCCCGTCGTCGGTGACGAAGCGGTCGTCCCCGGTGCTGGCCTGGTCGACGACCCGGGCCGTCGGGACGGCGGCCCGCACCGCGTCGAACACCCCGGCGATGTCGGCCTCCCGGTCCGCCACGGTGCTGCCCTCGGGCACGGTCAGCACCGGCACGAGGGTGTCCGCCGTGCTCGCGCCGAACGTCGCGATCAACTGCTCCTCGGCCTCGTAGCCGGGCTGGCCGGGCAGCGAGAAGTCGAAGGACAGCCGGTCGGTGACGGTGCCGGCGACCGCGCCGCCGGCGACCATGGTCACCAGCCAGCCGAGGACGACGACCATGCGGTGGCGCAGGACGAACCGGGCGAGGGACTCCACGAATTTGCTCCCTGGGCAGCCGCGAGCGGGTCTGGTCGTTCGGTGCAGCCCCGTTGGCGGGCGACGCTAGCGGCGGCGGGCGGCCCGTGGGGCGGTCGGACCCGCGCGGTCCCGTTCTCCCCGGCGCGCTCGGCGTGTCGTCCCCCGCGTGCCCCGACTGCAGGAGGGTTCCGGCTGCGCAGCGCGCGGGCCAGGATGCCGGGGCATGAAGTACGTGATGAGCTACCGCGCGGTCGAGGACTTCATGCCGCTGGCCCTGCAGCACGGCCCGGCGCACGTGGCCCGGCTGCACGAGTTCCGCGACCGGGGCCTTCTGCTCATGGTGGGCACCTTCGACGAGCCGATGAACGGCGACGCGATGGGCGTCTTCACCACCCGCGAGGCGGCGGAGGAGTTCATCGCCGGCGACCCCTTCGTGCTGGGCGGCGTGGTCGCCAGCCACTCGGTGCGCCCGTGGAACGAGGTCCTACACCCGGGGTGACCTGCGAGCATCGCCGCATGACGACCCCCGCCGCACCGCCGTTCGAGCCGTGGCCGGCCCTTCCGCTGGACCAGTGGCAGGACACCCGGGACACCCTGCACCTGTGGACCCAGGTGGTCGGCAAGGTCCGGCTGGCGCTCGCGCCCGCCGCCAACCACTGGTGGCACGTCCCGCTCTACGTCGACGCGCGCGGCCTGACCACCTCGCTGATGCCCTACCGGGGCCGCGGCCTGGAGGTCGTGTTCGACCTGACCTCGCACGAGCTGCAGCTGCTCACCACCCTCGGCGAGCGGCGGCGGATGAGCCTGGAGCCCCGCAGCGTCGCCGACTTCACCGCCGAGTTCCGCAGCCACCTGCGGGAGCTCGACGTCGACGTGCCGATCCACCCGGTGCCGGTCGAGGTCGCCGAGGCGATCCCGTTCGACGAGGACACCGAGCACGCCAGCTACGACCCGGACGCCGTCCACCGCTTCTGGACGTCGCTGGTGAGCGCCCAGCGGGTGCTGAGCCGGTTCCGCGGCGAGTTCCGCGGCAAGGCCAGCCCGGTGCACTTCTTCTGGGGCGCCTTCGACCTCGCGGTCACCCGCTTCTCCGGCCGGCCGGCGCCGCGGCACCCCGGCGGGGTGCCGCACTGCCCCGACCGGGTCATGGTCGAGGCCTACAGCGACGAGGTGTCCAGCTGCGGCTACTGGCCCGGTGGCGCCGCGGAGGGTGCCTTCTACGCCTACGCCTACCCCGAACCGGCCGGGTACCGGACCAGCCCGGTCTCCCCCGGGACGGCGACCTTCGACGAGGCGCTCGGCGAGTTCGTGCTGCCCTACGCCGACGTCCGGCAGGCCTCCGACCCCGACGCGCACCTGCTGGAGTTCCTGACCTCCACGCACGAGGCCGCCGCCCGCACCGGGAACTGGCCCGGCGCCTGAGCCGGTCCGTCACCCCTCCGGGTGACGCGGCCGCCCGCAGACGGGGCGCAGGCTCGCGGACCGGGTAGCGGCTGCCGTTGAGGGACCGAGCGGCCCATCCGGTCGGTCCGGACGAGCGGGGAGGCAGGGCGGTGAAGGTCGCGTTCGCGGTGTACGGCCTGCTGTACGTCGTCGTCGAGGTCGTCGGGTACCAGCTGGAGCGGGTCAGCTGGCCGGAGATCACCGCCCTCGACGTCGCCACCGCGGTGACCAACGCCTTCCTGACCGTCGCCGTGCTGGTCGCCGTCCTGGTCGCGGCCGACGTGCTCGGTCACCGCTGGCGCCGGCACCGCCGGGCGCTGGCGGCGGAGCGGGCCCGGCTGGCCGCGCAGGCGTGGACCGACCCCGAGCCGCTCACCGTGCAGGCGTGGCGCCCCGAGCCGCTGGCCCTGCCCGCTGCCCCTCCCCCCGCCCCGACCGGCCCTGCCCGGACGGCCTACGCGCCGAACGCCTACTCCCGCCGGGCGTGGCCGGACCAGGCTGCCGCGGACGCCTCCGGCCGGCTGCTCTGAGCCTCTCCGACCGGCTCCCGCGCGGCTCGCGTGAGGAACTTCCTGCACCGGGTCCCCATGGACGGCCCGGAGCCGCTAGTGTTCTCTTCGTCGGGAAGGCCCTGCGCTCTGGCAGGACCCCGACGCACGACCTCAGCTAGGAGCGAGCAATGCCCGAAGGAACAGTGAAGTGGTTCAACGCAGAGAAGGGGTTTGGCTTCGCCACCCCGGACGGCGGCGGCCCGGACGTCTTCGTCCACTACTCGGCCATCCAGACCAGCGGGTACCGCTCGCTCGATGAGGGCCAGCGCATCTCGTTCGACATCGAGCAGGGCCAGAAGGGCCCGCAGGCGGCGAACGTCAACCCGGTCTGACCCTCAGACCGAGGAGCTGAACGCAGCCCTCTCGAACCACCGACAGTGCCCCCGCCCGGGAGACCGGACGGGGGCACTGTCGCGTTCGGTCTCCCGGTCAGCGCTGCCGGGGCACGTACCCGCCGATCAGCGCGGACATCAGCAGCGCCCCGTCGTCCGGGCCCAGTGCGGTCGCGGCGTCGGCCATCGCGCGCCAGCGGCCGCGCTCGACCTCGGTCATCGCCCCGGTGGCGCGTGCCTCGAGCTGCTCGAGCAGCCGCTCCCACTCCCCCTGCGGTGTCGGCCACAGCCCGGCGAGCCGGCGGGCCTCGGCGGAGATGGCGGTGAACCGGACGATCTCCCCGGCGTGGTTGGTCAGCGCCTGCGCGTACCCGGCGGTGACCAGGGCGTTGGCCGCGGAGACCACCTGCGGCTTCGGCAGGCCGCTGGCCGGGACGACCGCCCCGAGGTAGGGCGCGCTGCCGTGCGGCGGCTCGTCGATCAGCCGCGCGATCGCGCGGAGCACGGGGAGGTCACGGGTGAACCAGGTGTCGGCCAGGGGCTGCGGGGTGCTCATGGGTCCTCTCGGCGGACGGCGGCGCCACCGGGTGCGGCGCCGCGCCCACGGTACGAGCACCGCACCGGCGGTCGGTGCGGCGACGTCCGGACCGGCTCCCGCCCTGCGCTCAGCCGTGCCCACTTCGTTACCGGAGGTTGACCGCTCGTTGCTCAGCGCACTGGGAGGATCGAGGGGTCCCACCGCGCCTCGAGGAGTCCCGTGTCCCTCTCCCGCGCTCTCCGCCCCGTCGTCCTCGCCGTGACCGCCGGGGCGCTGACGACCGGCGCCCTGACCACGGCGGCCCCCGCAGCAGCCGCCCCTCCCGCGGTGGTGTCGAGCGACGCCGGCACGCCCAGCGCGACGGCCGGGCGCTCGGCCGCCGTCCGCGGGGACGCCACCGCAGCGATCAGCGACCCGGCGCCGTCGCGCGGTGACCGGGTGACGGTGACCGGCACCGGGTTCTCCGCCGACGAGAAGGTCACCGCCTCGCTGCCCTCGCGCAACCAGGGCCAGCTCGGCAGCGCGGTCGCCGACGAGGACGGCCGGGTGTCCATCCCGGTGGACGTGCCGACGACCCTGACCGACGGGGACCAGGAGGTGCTGCTCACCGGCACCTCCGGGGAGCGGGCGAGCACCGGTTTCGCGCTGCGCCCGCTGCTGGCGGACGTGCTGGACCGGCTGCTCCGGTGGTGGCCGGAGCGGACGGGCGACGCCGGCTGACGACGCCGGGTGAGCCCGCCGCGGGGTGGTGGGGCCGCCGTACCGTGGGTGCATGACCACATCCGCCTCCCAGCCCCAGGTCGTCAAGAGCGACGAGGAGTGGCGCGCCCAGCTGTCGCCGCAGGAGTACGCCGTCCTGCGCCAGGCGGGCACCGAGCGGCCGTGGACCGGTGAGTACGTCGACACGAAGACCGTCGGCACCTACTCCTGCCGGGCGTGCGGCGCCGAGCTGTTCCGCTCCGAGACCAAGTTCGACTCGCACTGCGGCTGGCCCTCGTTCTACGAGCCCTCGGCCCAGGACAACGTCGTCCTCCGTGAGGACACCGCCCACGGGATGGTCCGGACCGAGGTGCTCTGCGGCAGCTGCCACAGCCACCTGGGCCACGTCTTCGCCGACGCCCCCCAGACGCCCACCGGCGACCGCTACTGCATCAACTCCGTGAGCATCGCGCTGCACCCCAGCGAGAGCTGACGCACCTCTGAACGCCGACGGCCCGGAACTCCTCGAGTTCCGGGCCGTCGGCGTTCACTGCCTCAGGGCAGGTCGGCGACGAGCTCCGAGACGTCCTTGCGGGTGCCGGTGTAGAACGGCACCTCCTCGCGGACGTGCCGGCGGGCGCGGCTGGCCCGCAGGTCGCGCATCAGGTCGACGATGCGGTGCAGCTCGTCGGCCTCGAAGGCGAGCATCCACTCGTAGTCGCCGAGGCCGAAGCTGGCCACGGTGTTCGCCCGCACGTCGGGGTAGGGGCGGGCCTGCATGCCGTGCTCCTTGAGCATGTCGCGCCGCTCCTCGTCGGGCAGCAGGTACCACTCGTAGGAGCGCACGAACGGGTAGACGCAGACGAAGCGGCGCGGCTCCTCCTCGGCGAGGAAGGCCGGGATGTGGCTGCGGTTGAACTCCGCCGGGCGGTGCAGCGCCATCTGCGACCACACCGGCTCGAGGTGCCGGCCCAGTGCGGTGCGGCGGAAGCGGCTGTAGGCCTCCTGCAGCGCCTCGGGGGTCTCGGCGTGCCACCAGATCATCAGGTCGGCGTCGGCGCGCAGGCCCGCCACGTCGTACACCCCGCGGACGACGACGTCCTTGCCGGCCAGCTCCTCGAAGAGGGCGGTGACCTCGTCGGCGGCGGGGCCGCGCTGGTCGTCGGCGAGCGGCCGTGCCTTGAAGACCGACCACATCGTGTAGCGGATCTGGGCGTTCAGCTCGTTCGCCCGCTTGCCGATGCTGCGCTCTCCGGTCTGCTCGCTCATGCGCCCATTGTCGCGCGCCGCGCTGTGCGCCGTCCCGGGGGGCGCAGCACCAGGGCGACGCCGACCGTGGTGACGACGACCCCCGCCAGCGACAGCAGCGGCAGGCTCTCCCCGAACAGCAGGTGGGCCTCCACCGCGGTCGCCGGCGGCACCAGGAACAGCAGGCTGGACACGCCCGAGGCGCTGCCGCGGCGCAGCAGGAGGAGCAGCAGCAGCACCGCGCCGAGCGAGAGCGGCACGACCAGCCACACCAGCGCGAGGACGAACTCGGCCGTCCACTCGATCGCCATGTCCTCGGTGAGGCCGGCGACCGCGACCAGCACGAGGGCCGCGGCGGCGTACTGGACCACCGTGCCCGACAGCAGCGGGATGTCGTCCCCGTGCTGCTTCTGCCACAGCGTGCCCGCCGTCCCGCTCAGCAGCGCCACCAGGCAGGCCGCCACCCCGACCGGCGGGAGCGCGCCCTCCTCCCCCGCGGCCGCCGCCAGCCCGGGCGCGAGCACCAGCACGACGCCGCCGACGCCCAGCGCCAGCCCCAGCCACTGCACGGCGACGAGCCGCTCCCCGAGCAGCCGGCTGGCCAGCGCCGCGGTGAGCACCGGCTGCAGGCTGGTCACGACGGCCGCGACGCTGGCCGGCAAGCCGGAGTGGATCGCGAAGAAGACGCTGCCCAGGTAGCCGGCGTGCAGCAGCAGGCCCGCGACGCCGGCCCGGCCGACCTGCGCCCGGCCGGAGGGCCAGGCGGACCGCAGGCCGCCGGCGAGCGCGGCCAGCAGCGCGCCGGCCAGCGCCAGCCGCAGCGCCAGGAAGGTGAACGGCTCGGCGTACGGCAGGCCGTACTTCGCCCCGACGAAGCCGGTGCTCCACAGCAGCACGAACACCAGCGGTGCGGCGGAGAGGGCAGCGCTGCGCACCCGGGTCGGCGCGGTCACCGGAGCGCGACGACCGCCCGGCGGGCGTCCCGGATGCAGGCCGGGACGCCGACGCCGCCGTACGCCGCGCCGGCGACGGCCAGCCCGGGCACGGCGCCGACCGCCGCGCGGACCGCGGCGACCCGCTGGGGGTGCCCGACCAGGTACTGCGGCAGCCCGTCGACCCACCGGACGAGGTGGGTCTGCAGCGGCTCGGGGCGCTCGAGGTCCAGCAGCCCGGCGACGTCGGCGACCACCGCCGCGGTGAGGTCGGCGTCGTCCCGGCCGAGTGCGGCGTCGTCACCGAACCGGCCGACCGACGAGCGCACCCGCAGCGCGCCGCCCAGGTGCGGCCACTTCGACGAGGAGACGGTCACTCCCTTGACCAGCCGCCCGGTCACCGGGGGCACCAGCAGCCCCGACCCGGCCTGCACCGGCTGCTCGGGGAACGCCATCGCGACCACGGCCATCGACGCGTACGGGATCCCCTGCAGCGGCTCGACCGCGTCCGGGGCCACGTCGGCGAGCAGCCGGGCGGTCGGCGCGGCCGGGGTGGCCAGCACGACGACGTCCGCGGTCAGCGTCGGCCCGCCGTCGACGTCGAGCTCGAAGCCGCCGGCGACCCGGCGCAGCGCGCTGACCGCGGCGCCCAGCCGGACGTCGGCGCGGGCGGCGGTGGCCAGCGCGGCGGGCAGCGAGCCGATGCCGTCGCGCACGGTCACGAACACCGGCCCGTCGACGTCGCCGCGGCTGCGGGCGCCGGCGTCCCGGGCGGCGATCGCCGCTCCCAGCACGGAGGTCGACGTGGGCAGCTGGGCGGCCAGGGCGGGCATGGTGGCGGCGAGCGAGAGGTCGTCGGGGCGGCCGGCGTAGACCCCGCCGAGCAGCGGCTCGACCAGCCGGTCGACCACCTCGTCTCCGAGCCGGTCGCGGAGCAGCCGGCCCACCGAGACGTCGCCGTCCAGCCGCAGCGGGGGCAGCTCGGCCTCGGCGCGGACCCGGGCGACGCCCGCCGGGGTGAGCACGCCGTCCAGGCCGTCGGCGGTGGTCGGAACGCCCTGCAGCGTGCCGGCCGGCAGCCGGTGGCGGCCGTCGGGCAGGACGATGGAGGCCTGCGTGGTCTGCGCCGGCACCAGCTGGTCGGCCAGGCCCAGGGCCTCGATCAGCTCGACCGCCTCGGGCACCCGGGCGAGCACCGCCTCCGGCCCGGTGTCGTACCAGCGGCCGGCCAGCTCGACCCGGTCGAGCTTGCCGCCGATCCGCGGCCCGGCCTCGAGCACCACGACCTCGTCGTCGGGGTGGCTGCGGCGCCACTCCCAGGCGGCGGTCAGCCCGGTGATCCCGGCGCCGACGACGACCAGCCTCATCGCGCGCTGAGCTCGTGCACCAGCTCGACGACGTGGGTGAGGACGCCGGGGTCGGTGTCGGGCAGCACGCCGTGGCCGAGGTTGAACACGTGCCCGCGGGCGGCCCGGCCCTGCTCGACCACCCGGCGCACCTCGCGGTCGACGGTCTCCCGGTCGGCCAGCAGCACCGCGGGGTCGAGGTTGCCCTGCAGCGAGTAGCCGGGCCCCACCCGGCGGGCGGCCTCGTCCAGCGGCACCCGCCAGTCGACGCCGACGACGTCGGCGCCGGCGTCCCCGATCAGCGGCAGCAGCTCGCCGGTGCCGACGCCGAAGTGGACCTTCGGCACGTCCCGGTCACCCAGGGCGTCGAAGACGGCGCGGGAGTGCGGCAGCACCCGGGAGGCGTAGTCGGTCGCGGACAGCACCCCGGCCCAGGAGTCGAACAGCTGCACGGCGCTGGCCCCGGCGTCGACCTGCACCTGCAGGAAGGTCGCCGCGCTGACCGCCAGCCGCTCCAGCAACCGCCGCCACGCCTCGGGCTCGGCGTACATGAACGCCTTGGTCCGGGCGTGCTCCTTGGACGGGCCGCCCTCGATCAGGTAGGTGGCCAGGGTGAACGGCGCCCCGGCGAAGCCGATCAGCGGCGTGCTGCCCAGCTCGGCGACCAGCCGGCGCACCGAGGTGGCCAGGAACTCCAGCCGGTCGGGCTCCAGCGGGGGCAGCGCGTCGACGTCGGCGACCGACCGGACCGGGGAGGCGACGACCGGACCGACACCGGGCTTGATCTCGATGTCCATCCCGGCCACGACCAGCGGCAGCACGATGTCGGAGAAGAGGATCGCCGCGTCGACGCCGTGCCGGCGGACCGGCTGCAGGGTGATCTCGGTGACCAGGTCGGGGTCCTGGCAGGCCTGCAGCATCGCCGTCCCCGCGCGGAGCGCCCGGTACTCCGGGAGCGACCGGCCGGCCTGGCGCATGAACCAGACGGGCGTGCGGTCGACCGGGAGGCCGCGGGCCGCCCGGACCAGGGCGGAGTCGGCGGCCGGACCTGCTGCTGTTCCCACGACCGCCGATCCTCCCAGACGCACCGGACGGCGGCGCGGCCCGTCGGTTGCCGCGCGGGAGCGGCACCGCAGCGGGGTCACAGCCCGGCCACAGCGGCGCGTCGGGACGCCACATCCGTCCCACATCGACCTACCCTGCGGCCGTGGCCCAGCAGCGCAAGCGTCCGGCCGACGGCGCCGAGCCGCCCGCGGCGCAGAAGCCAGCGGAGTTCCTGGCCGCCCTGGAAGCGCTGGCGACCGTACACCCGCGCCCGGGGATCGTCCTGGAGCACATCCCGGCGCCGCAGCGGCTGGCCCCGTTCTCCGCCGCGATCGGCGTGCACGTCGGCGACCCGGCCGACGAGGAGGAGGAGCTGGCCACCGGCCGCTTCATCGTGCTGTTCGACCCGGCGGGCCACGAGGCCTGGGAGGGCACCACCCGCTGCGTCGGCTACCTCTCCGCCAGCACCGACTCCGAGATGGTCGACGACAGCATGTTCTCCGAGGTCGCCTGGAGTTGGCTGACCGACGCGCTCGCGGAGCACGGCGCCGGCCACCACGCCATCGGCGGGACGGTGACCCGCACGGCCTCCACCCGGTTCGGCTCGATCGCCGCACCCGAGCACTCGGTCGACGTGGAGATCCGAGCGTCCTGGACGGCGGAGGGCACCGACCTGGACAAGCACCTCACCGCCTTCCTCGCCGTGCTCGGCAACGCCGCCGGCCTCCCGCCGCCGGGCATCCACCTGCTGACCTCGGACGGGCAGACCGCCGACAGCGGTGCCTAGACTCGTCGGTGTGCTCCACTCGGCGTAACCAGTGATGGGCCGAGTGCGCGGACACGCCGGAGCGGGTGCCGGGTGGTCAGCTGCTGGCCGTACCGTCGCCCGACCGGCCCGACGACGGGAGGCTGCGTGACCCTGGGACGACCGTGGTCCGACGGCGTCCTGTTCGGCCCGCACGCCGGTGCACTGGTGGTCGACCCCTCCCCGCTGGTCCGCGAGGCGCTCGCCGGCCGGTTGCGCGGACTGGGTGCCCGGGACGTCGAGGAGGCCGCCTCGCTGGAGGAGGCCCGGGTGCGGGCGCACGTCTCCGGGCCGCGCGCGCTGTGCGTGCTCGAGGCCGACCTGCCCGAGGCGGGGCCGGACGCCGGCAGCCGGGGCGGGGACCTCGGCCGCGGCCTGGAGCTGCTGCCGACGCTGCGCACCGAGGGCTGGCCGGTCACCGTCGTCCTGACCTCCGTGACCGACCCCGCCGTCGTCCGGTCCGCCTTCCTGGCCGGCGTGCAGGGGTACGTGCTCAAGACCAGCCCGCTGGCCACGCTCGCCGAGGGCCTGCGGGCGGCGCTGTCCGGCGAGGTCTTCGCCGACCCGGGCATCGCCAGCAGCCTGGCCCAGGGGCTGACCCGGTCCGGGGTGGAGGAAGCTGTCGGCGAGCTGTCCGCGCGCGAGCGGGACATCCTGCGGCTCGTCGCCGACGGGCACACCAACAAGGAGATAGGCGAGATGGTCGACCTGTCGGCACTGACCGTGAAGAGCCACCTGGCGCGGATCGCGCGCAAGCTGGGCACCGGCGACCGGGCGCACATGGTGGCGCTGGGCATGCGTTCGGGGGTCATCCACTGAGCGCCGACCAGACTCCGGCCGTCCCGCAGCTGGAGTTCACCGAGCCCACCGTCCCCGAGCGCACCGTCCCCGCGACCACCGCCCCCGAGGTCCCCGTCGTCGGGGAACCGTCGGTCGAGCAGGCGCCGGTCGACGAGGCACCGGCCGCCGTCCCGCTGCTCGCGCCCCGGGACGGGCTGCTCCCGGTCATCGAGACCTCCACCGCGCTGGTCGCCTACGCCGACGCGCTGGCCGCCGGCAGCGGCCCGGTCGCCGTCGACGCCGAGCGCGCCTCCGGGTACCGGTACGGCCAGAGCGCCTACCTGGTGCAGCTCCGCCGCGCCGGCGCGGGCACCGGGATGATCGACCCGGTGCCGCTGCCGGACCTGTCGGTCGTGCAGGCCGCGATCGGCGACGCCGAGTGGGTGCTGCACGCGGCGAACCAGGACCTGCCCTGCCTGGCCGAGCTGGGCCTGGTCCCGACCCGGCTGTTCGACACCGAGCTGGCCGCCCGGCTGGCCGGGCTGCCGCGGGTCGGGCTGGGCGCGGTCGTGGAGTCCCTGCTGGGACTGTCGCTGCAGAAGGGCCACTCGGCCGCGGACTGGAGCACTCGGCCGCTGCCGGAGGACTGGCTGGTCTACGCGGCGCTGGACGTCGAGGTGCTGGTCGAGCTGCGGGACGCGCTGGCGGCCATCCTCGACGAGCAGGGCAAGACCGAGTGGGCGCGGCAGGAGTTCGAGGCGATCCTGGCCGCGGGCCCCCCGGCGCCCAAGGTCGACCCGTGGCGGAAGACGTCGGGCATGCACGGGCTGCGCAGCCGGCGGCAGCTGGGCATGCTGCGGGCGCTCTGGCAGGCCCGCGACGAGCTGGCCCGCCGCCGGGACATCGCCCCCGGCCGGGTGCTGCCGGACACCGCCATGGTCTCGGCGGTGCAGGCCGACCCGACGACCGAGGCGGCGCTGCTGGACCTGCCGGTGTTCCGCGGCCGGGCCAACCGCCGGCTCGTCGGCACCTGGTTCGGCGCCCTGGTGCGCGGTCGGGAGCTGGCGGAGGCCGAGCTGCCGCTGCACAGCAAGCCCGGTGAGGGCCCGCCCCCGGTGAACCGCTGGGCCGACCGCGACCCCGCGGCGGCCGCCCGGCTCAAGGCCGCCCGGGCCTCGCTGGCCGAGGTGTCCGAGCGGTGGTCGGTGCCGGTGGAGAACCTGCTCTCCCCCGACCTGGTCCGCCGGCTGATGTGGACGCCGCCGACGCCGGCCGACGCCGACGCGCTGGCCGCGGCGCTGCGCGCCGGTGGGGCTCGCGAGTGGCAGATCGGGCTCACCCGCGACCTGCTGACCGAGGCGATCGCCGCCGGCTGACCTTCAGGCCTCGACCAGGTCGCCGAGCTTGCGCACGGTGGCCCAGTTCCGCGCGGTGCCGACCGGTCCCTTCAGCTTCGCCAGCGCCGCGGACAGCGGGCTCTGCATCTGCCCGTGCGGGCACCAGAGGTAGAGCTCCCGGCCGTCGACGGTGAACACGTCGTCGCCGGGGTCGACGGCCGCGAGCCGCTCCCGGACCGCCGCCGGCACCGGCACGGTGGAGAAGGACACGACGTAGCGGCTGGGGTCGGTGGCGACCGCCCCCAGCGGGTCGGCCGCGAGGACCGCGAGCAGCTCCTCCCGGGTCCGCAGCACCACCGGGACGGCGAACCCGAACCGCTGCTCCAGCGCCTGCTCCAGCGAGGACGCGAGCTCGCCGGCCGGCCGGTCGGAGTCGAGCACCACGTTGCCGCTCTGCAGCAGGGTGGCCACCCCGGTGTGGCCCTCGGCGGTCAGCAGCTCGCGCAGCTCGGCCATCGGGACCCGGTGGGCCCGGCCGACGTTGATGCCGCGCAGCAGCACCGCGTACCGGGTCACGTCTCCCCCTCGGAGCGGGGACAGTCGCCCCGGACCACCTCATCCTGTCGGGGAGTGCCGTGGGCCTGGCGGTTACCAGCGGGTAACTTGTCCGGTGCCGGTCGTCCCCCGGTGTCCGAAACCCATCGCGGAGGTCCTGTGTCATCTGCAGAGCGGCGGCCACGCCAGCTGCGCGAGGTCGTCTTCGTCGACGGCGTCCGCACCCCCTTCGGCAAGGCCGGCCCCACGGGCATCTACGCCGAGACGCGCGCCGACGACCTCGTCGTCCGCTGCATCCGCGAGCTGATGCGCCGCAACCCGGCGCTGCCGCCCGAGCGGGTCGACGAGGTGGCCATCGCCGCCACCACCCAGATCGGCGACCAGGGGCTGACCATCGGCCGCACCGCCGCGCTGCTGGCCGGGCTGCCGAAGTCGGTGCCGGGGTACGCCATCGACCGGATGTGCGCCGGCGCCATGACCGCGGTGACCACCACCGCCAGCGGCATCGCCTTCGGTGCCTACGACGTGGCGATCGCCGGCGGCGTGGAGCACATGGGCCACCACCCGATGGGCGAGGGCGTCGACCCCAACCCGCGCTTCGTCAGCGAGAAGATCGTCGACGGCTCCGCGCTGGTCATGGGCTCGACCGCGGAGAACCTGCACGACCGGTTCCCGCACCTGACCAAGGAGCGGGCCGACGCGTTCGCCGTCGCCAGCCAGCAGCGGTACGCGAAGGCGGTCGCCAACGGGCAGATCGGCCCGGAGCTCGTCCCGGTCGCCACCCGCTCGGCCGAGCACGGCTGGGGCCTGGCCACCGTCGACGAGCCGCCGCGACCGGGCACCACCCTGGAGGGCCTGGCCACCCTCAAGACGCCGTTCCGCCCGCACGGGCACGTCACCGCCGGCAACGCCGCGGGGCTCAACGACGGCGCGACCGGCTGCCTGGTGGCCGCCGAGGACGTGGCCCGCGAGCTCGGCCTGGACGTCGGCATGCGGCTGGTCGGCTACGGCTTCGCCGGCGTCGAGCCCGAGGTCATGGGCGTCGGCCCGATCCCCTCGACGGAGAAGGCGCTGGCCAGCACCGGCCTGTCCATCGACGACATCGGGCTGTTCGAGCTCAACGAGGCCTTCGCCGTCCAGGTGCTGGCCTTCCTGGACCACTACGGCATCGCCGACGACGACGAGCGGGTCAACCCGTGGGGCGGCGCCATCGCCGTCGGGCACCCGCTGGCCTCCTCGGGCATCCGGCTGATGACCCAGCTGTCCCGGCAGTTCGCCGAGCGGCCCGACGTCCGCTACGGGCTGACCGCCATGTGCATCGGCATCGGCATGGGCGGCACCGTGATCTGGGAGAACCCGAACTGGGAAGGGGCTGCGGCATGACCGCCGTGTTCGCCGACGAGGTCGTCACCACCGCGAGGGTCCGGTACCTGCGGGTGCCCGGGCTGACCGGTGAGCTGGCGCTGGTCACCATCGACAACGGGCACGACCACACCCGGCCGTCGACGTTCGGCCCCGCCGGGCTCGCCTCGCTGGACGCCGCGCTGGACGAGGTCGAGGCCCGCACCCCGGCGCCCGCGGCGATCGCGGTGACCGGCAAGCCGTTCGTCTTCGCCGTCGGCGCGGACCTGTCCGGCGTCCCGGCGATCACCTCGGCCGAGGACGCCCGCGAGATCGCCGAGACCGGGCACCGGGTGTTCCGCCGGCTCAAGGACTCCCCCGTCCCGACCTTCGCCTTCGTCAACGGCGCGGCCATGGGCGGCGGCCTGGAGCTGGCGCTGCACTGCCGGTACCGGACGATCGCGTCGACCGCGGTCGTGGCGTTCCCCGAGGTCTTCCTCGGCCTGGTGCCCGGCTGGGGCGGCACCCAGCTGCTGCCGGAGCTGATCGGCATCGACGCCGCGGTCGGCGTCATCGTGGAGAACGCGCTGGCCCAGAACAAGGTCACCCCGGGGCCGAGGGCGGGGCAGCTCGGCATCGCCGACGCGGTGTTCGAGCCGGCCGACTTCCTGGAGCGGTCGCTGGAGTGGGCCGTGGGCGTGCTGAGCGGCGAGGTCGCCGTCCGCCGTCCGGAGCTCGACCGGTCCGGCTGGGACGACGCGATCGCGCGGGCCCGCGGGATCGTCGCCGCCCGCACCCGCAACGCCTCCCCCGGCGCGCTGCGTGCGGTCGAGCTGCTCGACCTGGCCCGCGCCGGCGACGCCGGGTTCACCGCGGGGACCGCCGCCGAGGACGACGCGCTGACCGAGCTGCTGATGAGCGACGAGCTGCGGGCCGGGCTCTACGCCTTCGACCTGGTGAACCGACGGGCCAAGCGCCCGGCCGGCGCCCCGGACAAGAGCCTGGCCCGGAAGGTCACCAAGGTCGGCGTCGTCGGCGCCGGGCTGATGGCCTCCCAGCTGGCCCTGCTGCTCGTGCGCCGGCTCGAGGTGCCCGTCGTGCTCACCGACGTCGACCAGGCGCGGGTGGACAAGGGCGTCGGCTACGTGCACGGCGAGCTGCAGAAGCTGGCCGGCCGCGGGCGGCTCTCCCCCGACGCGCTCAACCGGCTCACCGGCCTGGTCAGCGGCTCGCTGTCCAAGGACGCCTTCGCCGACGCCGACCTCGTGATCGAGGCGGTGTTCGAGGAGCTGTCGGTCAAGCAGCAGGTGTTCGCCGAGGTCGAGGCGGTGGTCTCCGCCGAGTGCGTGCTGGCCACCAACACCTCGGCGCTGTCGGTGGCCGAGATGGCCTCGAAGCTGCAGCACCCCGAGCGGGTGGTCGGGCTGCACTTCTTCAACCCGGTGGCCGTGCTGCCGCTGCTGGAGGTGGTGCGCGCCGGGCAGACCGACGACGCGACGCTGGCCACGGCCTTCGCGGTCGGCAGGCAGCTGGGCAAGTCGTGCGTGCTGGTGGCCGACGCCCCGGCGTTCGTGGTCAACCGACTGCTCACCCGCTTCCTCGGCGAGGTCACCGCCGCGGTCGACGCGGGCACCCCGGTCGCCGTCGCGGAGACGGCGCTGGACCCGCTCGGCCTGCCGATGACGCCGTTCGAGCTGCTGTCGCTGGTCGGCCCGCCGGTCGCGCTGCACGTGGCCGAGCGGATGCACGAGGCGTTCCCCGACCGCTTCGGCGTCGGTGAGGGCCTGCGGCGGATGGTCGAGCTCGGCAAGGTCTCGGTGTTCGCCGAGCCGGGTGTGATCGACCCCGACCTGGCCGGCCTCGACAGCGGCGACGCGCCGCTCACCGCCGAGAAGCTGAGGGCCCGGGCCGAGCGGGCGCTGGCCGAGGAGATCGGGCTGATGCTCGACGAGGGGGTCGTGCAGGCGGTGCAGGACATCGACCTGGCCATGCTGCTGGGGGCCGGCTGGCCGTTCTGGCTCGGCGGCATCTCCGCCTACCTGGACCGGACCGGGGTGTCCGAGACGGTCACCGGCCGGCGGTTCCTCCCCCGCGGGGTGGCCTCGCTCCCCGCGTGAGCCCCCGGGCGTGGATCAGGTGACCTGATCGACGGCCGTCCTCCCGCACCGGCGTCGGTGTGGGAGGACGGCCTCTGGTGCGGGAGGACGACGGGATCGCTCAGCGGAACTTGGCGGTGAGGCTGTCCATCGTGCGGGCAACGGTGGCGACCTTCAGGTGCGAGATGCCGCCGGTCGCGCCCGCGGCCATCATCGCCTCGTGCGCGGCGCGCAGGGTCGCCCAGACGGCGTCCGCGTCCCCCTCGAGGGTCGTGCCCAGCGCGCCGACCTCGCAGCGGAGACCGGAGCCCTGGATGACCCCGATGGCGGCCTCGACGTAGGCGTGCGGGTCGTCAGGGGTTCCCGGCGGTGAGGGCGCCACCTGGATCTCGGCGATCACCATGACGTAGGACCTCCTGTGGCTCTTCCGGCCCGCGTGCAGGGGCCCACCGCGAGCGTGCGAGCGGTGGGGGCACGGGGGTCCTGCTACTGCTGCTGGCCCTCGACCCGCGCCGACTCGTTCGTCGCCGCCGCGCGGTCGGCGACCCGGGCGGCCCACTCCACGATCCGGCGGGCGACGTCCTGCTCGGTGAGGCCGGCGTCGGCCAGCACCTGCCCGCGGCTGCCGTGGTCGAAGAACTGCTGCGGCAGGCCCAGCGTGCGCACCGGCACGTCGTGGTCGGCGTCCTGCAGGACCTGGGACAGCGTCGACCCCACCCCGCCGGAGCGGCCGCCGTCCTCGACGGTGACCACCAGCCGGTGGGCGGCGGCGAGCTCCACGAGGTCGTCGGACACCGGGAGCACCCAGCGCGGGTCGACGACGGTGACCTCGATGCCGTGGTCGGCGGCCCGCTCGGCGGCGGCCAGGCAGATCGGCACCAGCGAGCCGACCGCGACCAGCAGCACCTCGGGGGTGGCCCCCCGGCGGAGCACGTCGACCCGGCCGCGGCGCTCCAGCGCCGGCACCTCCACCGGCAGCGCGCCCTTGGGGAACCGGATGACCGTCGGGCCGTCGGTGACCTGCACGGCCTCCCGCAGCGCCTCGCGCAGGGTGGGCTCGTCGCGCGGGGCGGCCAGCTGCAGCCCGGGCACGATCGAGCAGATCGACATGTCCCACATGCCGTTGTGCGAGGCGCCGTCGGAGCCGGTGACACCGGCGCGGTCGAGCACGACGGTGACCGGCTGGCCGTGCAGGGCGACGTCCATCAGCAGCTGGTCGAACGCGCGGTTGAGGAACGTCGAGTAGATGGCGACGACGGGGTGCAGCCCCGCCATGCCCAGCCCGGCGGCCGAGGTGAGCGCGTGCTGCTCGGCGATCCCGACGTCGAAGGTGCGCTCCGGGAACCGCTCGGCGAAGGACGCCAGGCCGGTCGGGTGCAGCATCGCGGCGGTGATGGCCACGATGTCGGAGCGCTCGCTGCCGATCCGGACCAGCTCGTCGGAGAAGACGTCGGTCCACTCCGGTCCGACCGCCGCCGAGGAGAGCCCGCTGTCGGGCTCGAACACCCCGGTGGAGTGCCACGCGTCGACGGTGTCGGTCTCCGCCGGCGGGTAGCCGAACCCCTTGGTGGTGACGGCGTGCACGATGACCGGCCCGCCGAAGGACCGGGCCCGCCGCAGCGCCGACTCCATCATCGCGACGTCGTGGCCGTCGACCGGGCCGACGTACTTCATGCCGAGGTCCTCGAACATGCCCTGCGGGCTGAGGACGTCCTTGAGGCCCTTCTTGATGGCGTGCAGCGCGTCGTAGAGGGTCGTGCCCACGACCGGCGCCTTGTGCAGCGCCTGCCGGACGGCGGCCAGCGCGTCCTCGTACCCGGGGCGCAGCCGCAGCGTGGCCAGGGCGTCGGCGACACCGCCGATGGTCGGGGAGTACGAGCGGCCGTTGTCGTTGACGACGATGACGACCGGCCGGTCACCAGCGGCGATGTTGTTCAGCGCCTCCCAGGCCATGCCGCCGGTGAGCGCGCCGTCGCCGATGACCGCGACCACCGGGCGCGGGTCACGGCGGACGGCGAAGGCCTTGGCCAGCCCGTCGGCGTAGGACAGCGAGGTGGACGCGTGGCTGTTCTCGACCCAGTCGTGCTCGCTCTCGGTGCGGCTGGGGTACCCGGACAGCCCGCCGCGCTGGCGGAGCTGGGCGAAGCCGTCCAGCCGGCCGGTGAGCAGCTTGTGCACGTAGGCCTGGTGGCCGGTGTCGAACACGATCGGCTCGCGCGGGGACTCGAAGACCCGGTGCAGCGCGATGGTCAGCTCGACCGTGCCGAGGTTGGGGCCGAGGTGGCCGCCGGTCCTGGCGACGCTGGTGACCAGGGCGTCCCGGATCTCCGCGGCGAGCGCGGGGAGCTGGTCGGGCGCCAGGGCGCGGAGGTCTGCGGGCCCGGTCAACGAGCGGAGCAACGACACGACGGAGCAGGGTCCTCTCGACGTCGGCGGCGACGGGAAGGGCGCAACCGGTGGGGACATCCACTGTAACTGCGAACCGGAGACCTGCCCTGGTGAGCGGAGGCGCTCAGAGCCGGGGCACCCACCGTTCGCCGCGCAGCGCTCCCGCGACCACCTCCACACCGCGGGCCGCCTGGCTCAGTCGGGCACCCTCCCGCTCGTAGGCGCGGATCGCCGCCTCCATCGCGTCCGGCGGGAGCTGGTCGGCCAGCTCGACCCGCACCGTGCGCCAGCCGGCCCGGGCCGCCTCCAGCCCGGCGGCGACGTGGTCGGCCGCGAACCGGGCGAGCAGCACCGGGTACCGCCGCAGCACCTCGTGCGCGCGGTAGTCATGCGGCACGAGGTCGTACAGCCACGCGACCGCCGTGCGCTCCCAGTCCGGGGCGCCGGGCGGTGCGACCTCGTCGGGCCAGCCCGGCGGCAGCGATCCGTCCACCCGGCCAGTGTGGGCCCCCACCGGCAGCTCCTCGACACCGGATCGCACACGTGTTCGATCCGTGACCCTGTCCGCGCGGCCCCGTGACCGGGATCAGGCAGGGACGAGCAGCGCGACGCACTCCACGTGGGCGGTCATCGGGAAGCAGTCGAACGCGCGCAGGGCCGCCAGCCGGTAGCCGCCCTCGGCGAGGACGGCGACGTCCCGGGCCAGCGCCGCGGGGTCGCACGCCACGTAGACCACCGCCCGGGGAGCGGCACCGGCGATGACCCGGCTCACCTCGCGGCCGGCGCCGGCCCGCGGCGGGTCCAGGACGACGACGTCCGGGCGGCCCAGCTCGGCCAGCAGCTCGGTGAGGCCCGGCGCGTCGACGTCGCCCTGCCACACCTCGGCCTGCGGCAGGTCGGCGAGGTTCGCGTCGGCCGCCGCGCACGCCGCGGCGTCGGACTCCACGCAGACCACGCGTCCCCCGGCGCCGACCCCGGGGGCCAGCGCACCGCCGAACAGGCCCGCGCCGGCGTACAGGTCGAGCACCGTCTCCCCCGGCCGCACGCCGGCGAAGGCCGACACCGCACCGACCAGGGCGTCGGCCGCGCCGGGATGCACCTGCCAGAAGCCGGTGCCCTCGACCTCCCAGTCCCGGCCACCCGCCGAGCGCTGCGCCCGCCCCGCCGGCTCCTCCGGGACGTCGGCGCCGGGCCGCAGCACCCGGGTGGAGGTGGCCTGCCCGCGCCGGTCCAGCCGGGTCGTCGTCACCACCCCGGCCGAGTCGACGGCGACGTCCACCGCGCCCGCCCCCGGCCAGCGCCGGCCGAGCACGGCCGCCGCCGCGGGCTCGACGGTGATCGGGCAGTCGTCGAGCAGCACGACGTCGTGCGAGCGGTGCCGGCGCAGGCCGGGCGCACCGGTCCGGTCGACGGCGAACCGCGCCCGCGACCGCCAGCGCAGCGGCCCGCCGGGCAGCGCCTCCACGGTGACGGGCAGGTCCAGCCCCGCCAGCCGGGACAGCTGCTCCCGCACGACGGCGGCCTTGAGCCCCAGCTGGCCCTCGTGGCTGACGTGCTGCCAGTCGCAGCCGCCGCACTTCCCGGGTCCGCTGTGCGGGCAGGGGCGCTCGACCCGGTCCGGCGCGGCCTCGAGCACATCGACGGCGTCGGCCCGGCAGAACCCGGCGTGCCGGTCCTCGGTCACCGCGACGACGACCCGCTCGCCGGGCAGCGTGTGCCGCACGAAGACCACCCGGCCCTCGTGCCGGGCCACGCAGTGCCCGCCGTGCGCCACCGGCCCGACGGTCACCTCAAAACGGCGACCTTCCCAACCCAGGCCCTTCGAGGGCTTGTCCGGCCGCCCCTCAGGGCCCCGCGGCGAGCTTGCGAGGCGTGGGGGGAAGGGTGGTCCTTCGTCAGCCATAGGGGGTCTGCTCGACCTCGTCGGTCAGGCCGCGGCGCAGGTCGCCCGGCGCGGGGCCGTTGCCGTCGAGCTTGTTGCCCCGGTCCAGCGAGCTCTCCAGCTGCCAGGGCACGCTGGTGATCATCACGCCGGGCTGGAACTGCAGCCGGGTGCGCAGCCGCAGCGCGCTCTGGTTGTGCAGCAGGTTCTCCCACCAGTGCCCGACCACGTACTGCGGCACGAAGACGACGACCAGCTCGCGCGGGCTGGACCGGCGGATGTCCCGGACGAAGTCGAGCACCGGCCGGGTGATCTCCCGGTACGGGGAGTCGATGACGGTCAGCGGCACCGGGATGTCGTAGCGCTCCCAGTCCGCCTGCAGCGCCCGGGTGTCGGCGTCGTCGACGTTGACGGTGAGCGCGGTGAGCACGTCGGGCCGGGTGGCCCGGGCGAAGGCCAGCGCCCGCAGCGTCGGCTTGTGCACCTTGGACACCAGCACGACGGCGTGCACCTTGCTCGGCTTCATCCGCACGTCGCTGTCGGGCACCAGCTGGCTGGCGACGTGCGAGTAGTGCCGGTTGATCGACCGCATCAGCAGGAAGATCAGCGGCATCGCGGCGATGACGATCCACGCACCGCCGGCGAACTTGGTCACCACCACGATCACCAGGACGACGGTGGTCAGCGACCCGCCGATCGTGTTGATCACCCGGGAGCGCTGCATCCGCCGCCGCACCACCGGGTCCTCCAGGCCGCGCAGCTCCCGGTTCCAGTGCCGGACCATGCCCCACTGGCCGATCGAGAAGCTGGTGAAGACGCCCACGATGTACATCTGGATCAACTTCGTGGAGTCGGCGTCGAAGACCACCAGCAGCAGGACGGCGAACCCGGCCAGCAGCAGGATGCCGTTGCTGTAGACCAGCTTGTCCCCGCGGGTGTGCAGCTGGCGGGGCATGAACCGGTCCTGCGCCAGCACCGAGCCGAGCAGCGGGAAGCCGTTGAAGGCGGTGTTGGCGGCCAGGATGAGGACCAGCGCGGTCGCTGCCTGGATGTAGTAGAAGCCGATCGAGTCGGGGCCGCCGAACGTCGCCGCGGCGACCTGGGCGACGACCGTGCGCTGCGGTTCGGTGGTGCAGTTCGCGAACCCGATCAGGTCGCAGGTGTTCTCGACGTACTTGACGTCGGAGAGCAGGGCCAGCGCGGTCACCCCGGCGAACATCAGCGCGGCGATGCCACCCATCAGCGCCAGCGTGGTGGCGGCGTTCTTGCTCTTCGGCGGCCGGAAGGCCGGGACGCCGTTGGCGATCGCCTCCACCCCGGTCAGCGCCGTGCACCCGGAGGCGAACGCGCGGAGCGCGAAGAAGATGAGCGCCAGCCCGGTCACCTGCGCGTACCCGGCCTCCGGCTCGATGCCGTAGCCGGCGCTCTCGGCGACCACCCGGTTGTCCAGCACGAAGTCGCGGACCAGCCCGGTGACGATCATGACCACGATGCCGCCGATGAACAGGTACGTCGGGACGGCGAAGGTCTTCCCCGACTCCCGCACCCCGCGGAGGTTCGCGGCCACCAGCAGCACGACCAGGGTGACGGCGATGGCCAGCCGGTGCTCGTCCAGCCCGGGGAAGGCCGAGATGATGTTGTCGGTGCCGGAGCTGACCGACACGGCCACGGTGAGCACGTAGTCGGTCAGCAGCGCGCTGGCCACCACCAGGCCGGCGAACTGCCCGTGGTTCTTCATCGCGACCTCGTAGTCGCCGCCGCCCGAGGGGTAGGCGTGCACCACCTGCCGGTAGGAGAGCACCACCACGGTGAGCAGCAGGACGACGGCCGCGGCGAGCCACGGGGCGAGGAACAGGAACGTCGTCCCGGCCAGCGTGAGGATCAGCAGGATCTCCTGCGTCGCGTAGGCGACGGAGGACAGCGGGTCGCTGGCGAAGATCGGCAGGGCGAGGTGCTTGGGCAGCAGCGACTCACCCGCCTTGTCACTGCGGACGGGGCGGCCGAGGACGAGACGTTTCGGGAGTTGTCCGAGGTCGGACAGGGTCGGCACGGCGGCGATGGTACGGACGTCGGAGCCCCCGGTGTGCCGACACGGGGCGACCTCCCTCACAGCAGCACCCGGACGGGTGCCCGGTGCGCCCGGCAGCCGGTTCCCGGTCCCCTGCCAGGTGTACGTTCGCGCGCGGTGGGCCCCGCCGGGAGCGGCGCGGTCCCGCTCCTCGGACCGGCGACAGACAGGGTGGAACAGGTGCACGTGGTCGTGATGGGCTGCGGCCGCGTCGGCTCGCAGATCGCCCGGCGGCTGGAGGCGATCGGCCACAGCGTCGCGGTCATCGACCAGGACCCGGAGGCCTTCCGCCGGCTCGGCCCGGAGTTCGGCGGCCGCCAGGTGACCGGCCTGGGCTTCGACCGGCAGACCCTGCTGGACGCCGGGATCGACTCCGCCGGCGCCTTCGCCGCGGTCAGCAGCGGCGACAACTCCAACATCATCAGCGCCCGGGTCGCCCGGGAGACCTTCGGCGTCGAGCACGTCGTCGCCCGCATCTACGACTCGAAGCGGGCCGAGGTCTACGAGCGGATGGGCATCCCCAGCGTCGCCACCGTGCCGTGGACGGTCAGCCGGCTGCTGCGCGAGCTGCTGTCGGTCAAGGTGTCCGAGATCTGGCGCGAGCCGACCGGCAAGGTCCTGCTCATGCGGCTCACCGTGACCGACGGCTGGGTGGGCCGCCCGCTCACCGAGCTGGAGTCCGCCTCCGGCGCCCGCGTGGCGTGGCTGGTCCGGTTCGGTGAGGCCCAGCTGCCCACCACCAGCACCGTGCTGCAGACCGGCGACCACCTGGTCGTGGCCACCACCGACGAGCACACCGACCGGGTGCACCTGGCCGTCGAGCAGGGACCCTCGGGAGGGCAGCACTGATGCGCGTGGCCATCGTGGGCGCCGGTGCGGTCGGCCGGTCCATCGCCTCGGAACTGCTGGGCAACGGCCACGCCGTCATGCTCATCGAGAAGAACGGCTCCCGGGTCAAGCCCAAGGCGGTGCCCGGCGCGGAGTGGGTGCAGGCCGACGCCTGCGAGGTGACCTCCCTGGAGGAGGCCCAGCTGGCCACCTGCGACGTCGTCATCGCCGCCACCGGTGACGACAAGTCCAACCTGGTCGTCTCGCTGCTGGCCAAGACCGAGTTCGCGGTCAACCGGGTGGTCGCCCGGGTCAAGGACCCCCGCAACGAGTGGCTCTACACCGAGGCGTGGGGCGTCGACGTCGCCGTCTCCACCCCGCGGGTGCTCGCCGCGCTGGTGGAGGAGGCGGTGACCGTCGGCGACGTCGTCCGGCTGATGAGCTTCCGCAAGGGCGCGGCGAACCTGGTCGAGATCACCCTGGCCGAGGACACCCCCTGGGTGGGCCGGCCGGTGCGCGACGTGCCGCTGCCGCGGGAGACGGTGCTCACCACGATCCTGCGCGGGGAGCGGGTCATCGCCCCGGACCCGGACGAGCCGCTGGAGGCCGGGGACGAGCTGCTGTTCGTCACCCACGGCGACATCGAGGAGCAGCTGCAGCGGGTCATGTGCCCCGACGGCAGCTGCTAAGCGGCGGGACGCTCCTCGTCGCTCCCCGTCACGGCCGGCTCCTCCGCGCGGTGGCGGTGCAGGCGGGCGACCACCCACAGGGTGATCACGAGCTGGACGGCGGTCACCGGCAGGCCCAGCACCACTGACGAGGTGCCCAGCCAGCCGACCTCGTCGAGGGAGTAGAAGACGCCCTGCACGGCCGCCCGGAGCAGGAAGACCCCGCCCCACAGCACGGTCAGCCAGCCGTAGGCGCGCACCATCCGCGGGTCGTCGCGCCAGTGCACGTCCGGCTCGGGGTCCTGCGGGCGCCCCGGCTCGGCTCCCTCGACGGCGGCCTCGGGGGCGTCCGGCTGCACCGGGGCACCGCCGCTGCGCGGTCGGCCGCGCAGCGAGGGCAGCCGGTGGCCGGACATGGCGCCGAGGTGGCTGGGCGCGAGCCACTCGGCGACCACGCCCACCAGCGGCCGGCGCACCAGCAGCGAGCCCAGCAGGACGACGCCGATGGCGGCGTTGCGGATGATGCCGAGCACGAAGAAGTCCCGCGCCTCGCCGGTGCGGGCGGCGATCACCACGGCCACGGCGACGGCGAACAGGCCGCTGATCGCCTGCTGGATGCTCTCCCGGCGGACCAGTCGCAGCAGGAAGACCAGCACCGCGGCGACGACGGCCGCCCAGATGCCGACGGTGAGGTCGCCGATGCCGTTGGCGACGATGAAGGCGATGGTGGGCAGCGAGGCGTCGACCATCCCGCGCCAGCCGCCCAGCTGGTCCAGCACCAGGTGGCGGTCGAACGTCACGCCCCCGCCCGGTGACGTCCCGCTCACCGCCGGCTCCCCCCGTGCCGCCCCGGTGCGCCCGAGGTCACCCGGCGCTCAGCTCGTACCAGGGGTTGTAGATGACCCGACGGCCGTCGAAGGCCGCGAACCGGCCGCGGGCGGTGAGCCGGCGCCCGGGCTCGATGCCGGGGATCCGGCGGCGACCGAGCCAGACCAGGGTGACCGAGCCGGAGCCGTCGAAGAGCTCGGCCTCCAGGGTCGGCACCGTCTCGCGCGGGGTGTAGACGACCGACTTCAGCCGGCCGGTCACGGTGACGACCTCGCCCTTGCGACAGGCGCTCACCGGCGCGCAGCCGGCCGAGACGACGTCGGACTGCAGCTCCTCGGCGTCGACGGTCTGGTCGTCGGCGGTCAGCTTCTGCAGCTTGCGGGACAGCCAGCCGCGGGCGCCGGGCTGCGCGCCGTGCCCTGCTGCGGAGTCGGTCCTGGTGGTGGTCACGACCCCAGGGTAGTGCCGTCCGCCGCGACCGGGCGGCGTGCGCTCAGCCACTCGCGGGTGCGTCGCCAGGCCTCCCCGGCGACGTCGATCACCACCATGTGGTCCCCGGGCACGACGGTCACCTCGACCCGGTCCCCGGCGGCCGCGGCGGCCGCCGCGTAGCGCTCGCTCTGGTCCAGCGGGACGGTCGTGTCCGCCTCCCCGTGCACGCACAGCACCGGCACGCCGGTGGGCAGCAGCCGCACCGGGTCGGCGGCCGCGTAGCGGTCGGGCAGCTCCTCCGGCGTCCCGCCCAGGAACTCCACGGTCGCCCCGCTGCCCAGGTCGTCGGCCGCCGCGGCCCCCAGGTCCAGCACGCCGGCCTGGCACACCGCGGCGGTGACCGGCACCCGGGGCGCTGCCCCCGGTGCACCGGCGGGCAGCCGGCCGCGGCCGGCCGCCCAGGCCGCGAGGTGCCCGCCCGCGGAGTGGCCGACCGCGGTCACGTCGGTGAGGTCGAGCCGGGCGGCGACCTCCTCTCCCACCACGGCGGGGTCCGCGAGCGCGTCGATGGCGGCGGCGACGTCGGTGAGGGTGGTGGGCCAGCCGCCACCGGCGCCGACCCGGCGGTACTCCACGGCGACCGCCGCCCAGCAACGGGCGGCCAGGTCGGCGGCGAGCGGCCGGGCCAGCTCCACGCCGTAGCGGGCGCGCCAGAACCCGCCGTGCAGGACGACGACGACCGGCGCCGGGCCCTCACCGGCCGGCAGCGAGACCTCCAGGAACTGGTCCGGGCCGGGGCCGTAGGCGGTGACGACCGGGCCGGTCACCCGGCACCGCCGCTCGGCGGGGTCACCGGGCCGCCGGGGCGGCCGGCGGCCTGCTGCCGGGCGACCTGGGCGGCGGCCTGCGGCGGCAGGGTCAGCGGCAGCTGGTCGCGCACCGGCATGGCCGCGGTGCCGCGGACGACGACGACGGCCCGGAACGCCTCCTCCAGGGCGGCCGCCTGCGCCGGGTCGGCGGCCGCTGGTCCGGTGAGCATGCCGCGCAGGAACCAGCGGGGGCCGTCGACGCCGAGGAAGCGGGCCGGCCGGCGCACCGGCCGGGGCGGGGTGGTCGCACCGGGTTCGGCCGGGCCGGGCAGCAGCACGGTGCCGGCGAGCTCGGTGCCGAACGGGCCCTCGACCTCGGTGAGCGAAGCCCCCTGCCCGCTGGCGCTCTTCGCCAGCTCGGCGCGGACGTCGTCCCAGAGGCCACCGGCGCGGGGGGCGGCGAAGACCGACAGCTGCAGCAGCGACTCCCCCGACCGCAGGCTCGCCCCGACCACCTGCTGCTGCGGGTTGACGTCGACCCGCAGCTCCATCCCGCTCAGCGCGGGCAGCCGCAGCGCGCCGAGGTCGATCCGGGCCAGCCCGTCCTCCGGGGCGTCCGCGGCGTCCCAGGGGCCGGTGGTCTCGGTCTCCTCACGCTGCCGCACCTGCGGCTCCGGCGGGACCCCGCGCTCGCGCAGGCTCCGGTCGATGCGGTTGCGCCGGCGTCCGAACGGCATGTCAGACCCGTCCTTCCAGTGCTGAGGGAGAGGGGGCGGCGAGCACCGCCGCACCGCCCGTGGAACCGTGCCCGCCGCTGCCGCGCTCGCTGCCCGGCAGCTCGCCGACCGGCACGAATCGGGCCCGGACCACCGGCTGGACGACGAGCTGCGCGACCCGGTCGCCGCGGCGCAGCCGGATGGTGGTCGCCGGGTCCAGGTTGACCAGGTTGACCTTGATCTCGCCGCGGTAGCCGGCGTCGATGGTGCCCGGCGCGTTGACCAGGCTGAGCCCCAGCCGGTGCGCCAGGCCCGAGCGCGGGTGCACGAACCCGGCGAAGCCCTCGGGGATGGCGACCGCGACCCCGGTGCCGACCAGCGCCCGCTGGTGGGGTGCGAGCTCGACGTCCTCGGCCACGCACAGGTCGGCACCGGCGTCGCCTGGGAGCGCGTAGGCGGGGGGCTCGGTGTCCGGTCCGCTCAGCAGCACCGGGACGTCGACCACCGCGGCGACCGGGGCCGGGGGGTCGGAGGAGGGAACGGGCACGGCGGCGAGGCTAGCCGCGCCACCCGGGCCCGTGGAGGGCGGCCGGAGCCCGGTCAGCGCGGCGCGGACGACGGCGGCAGGCCGAGCTCGCCGCGCAGCTCGTCGGCGAGGGCGCCGGTCGCCTTCCGGTTGGCCCGGGCGGCCAGCGTGGCCCCCACGAGCAGCGGCGCCATGGACGTCGTGCTGCGGGCCAGCCGTCGGGTGACCTGGCGGCGCATCGCCGAGGCGGTGGCCGTGCTGATCACGCCGAACAGCCCGCCTGAGCCGGTCCGGCCCACGGGGCGCTGGGTCGTCCAGCTGGTCAGGTAGGCCCGCGCCCGCCCCGCGGCGTCGCCGGCGGCGCGCCGGTCGGCCAGCTCGTGCAGCTCCCCGACCAGGACGACCTCCACGGCCGCGACCAGCACCGTCTGCGCGCCGAGCTCCAGCGGGACGGCGATCAGCGAGGGCGGGGCGAACCACTGAGCGGCGGTGAGCCCGCCGACCGCCGCACCGATGCCGGCGGTCAGCTTGGTGGCCCGGGCGACCAGGGCGTCGGCGATCTCGGCGTCCGAGGCACCCGGGTACGCCTGGCGCAGCCGGTCGCGGTCGCGGATCGGCAGCCGGGGCGCGGCGGCGTCGAGCAGGTCGGTCAGCACCCCGCTGGGCGCCCGCGAGCCCTTCGTGCCGGTGGACGTCCGGTCCCGCTCGGCACCGCCGGGGTCGGCGGCGGAACGGGCGGCCGCAGCCACCGCGGAGATGACGTCGCTGAGCACGCCCGTCGCCGCCCGGGCACCGGCGGACGTGCGGGAGGCACCCCTCGGCTGGTCGGCGGCGGGGTCCCGGCCGAGCAGCCCGGCGACGGCGTCGGCCAGCGCGCGGGCAGCCGGACCGAGCCCGGTCTCACCGCCGACGACCTCGCCCTCGACCGGCTCCACGGGGCGGGGCGGCGGCACGTCCCGGGGCTGTGCGGACCTGCGCGACTGCTCGGTCATCGACTTCCTTCCGTCCGTGGCGCCGTCCGGTGGACGGTTCCCCTGCTCCCCCGCCGCCAACCCGCCAGCCGGCCGGCCGGGTGACGTGCTGGAACGGCCCCCTCGCAGGGTCCCGCCGCGAGCTTGCGAGCGGTGGGGGGCGAGGGGGTCCTTGTTCAGGCTGCGCAGTCGCGGCAGACGGGCTGCCCGTTGCGGGTCGTCGCCAGCCGGCTCCGGTGGTGCACCAGGAAGCAGCGCGAGCAGGTGAACTCGTCCTCCTGCTTGGGCAGCACGCGGACGGTGAGCTCCTCATTGGACAGGTCCGCCCCGGGCAGCTCGAGGGCCTCGTTGAAGTCGGTCTCGTCGACGTCGACCGAGGAGGACTGAGCCTCGGCGCGGCGGGCCTTGAGCTCCTCGAGGGAGTCCTCACCCAGCTCGTCGGACTCGTTGCGTCGGGGGGCGTCGTAGTCGGTGGCCATGGTGTGCCCCTTCTCTTCTCTTCAGCGCGGGCACGCGGCCCGCTCGTTCGCCGGGGCGCCGCAGCGCCCCGGCCGGTGGCCCCGGCCGCCGCAGCGGCCGGTGGTCTGTCGCCGGCCGCTGCCCCGTTGCTGAGCCACCGGCCGGTGTCCTTCTGTCGTGCCCGGACGCATCCAGCGCGGCTCCGTCGGTCGTCCCTCCGGAACAGCCCTGCGCGCGCTCCGTGCACGCTCCGGCCAGCCGCCCAACGCCGCTGGAGCCCGGTTTGTGCCCACCCCCCCGAGAGCGACACATCCGGGTCCCCGGCGACGGCGGCTGAGGGGCGGAGCGCCAGAGGCTACCCTGCCGCCGTGGCGACCACTGTGGGTGCTGATCCGGGGGTCGTCGGGCCCTACCTCGCGACGGCGCTCGGCGACGAGAAGTGGCGATCGGTCGACGTCGAGCTGATCGCCGCGGGCATGTCCAACCTCACCTACGTGGTGACCCCGCAGGGGGGCTCCCCGGACGACGCGGTCATCCTCCGGCGCCCCCCGACCGGCGCCGTGCTGGCCACCGCGCACGACATGGTCCGGGAGCACCGGGTCATCTCGGCGCTCGTCGACACCGCCGTCCCGGTCCCGCGCACGCTGCACCTGGCCACCGACACCTCGGTGCTGGGCGCCCCGTTCTACGTGATGGAGCGGGTGGTCGGGGTGCACGTCGTGTCCGAGCTGCCCCCCGGCTACGCCGACGAGCCGGCCGAGCGCCGCGCCGTCGCCGACGGGCTGATGGACGTCCTCGCCGACCTGCACGCCGTCGACCCCGCCGCCGTGGGCCTGGCGGACTTCGGCCGGCCGGAGGGCTTCCTGGAGCGCCAGGTGCGCCGGTGGACCAAGCAGTGGGACGCGACCCGCGACACCGAGCGGCCGGCGCTGGACGCGCTCGCCGCCCGGCTGGCGCAGACGGTGCCCACCTCACGGCGGTCCGGCATCACCCACGGGGACTACCGGCTGGACAACTGCCTGCTCGACCCGGAGACCCCCGGCCGGATCCGCGCGGTGCTGGACTGGGAGATGTCCACCCTCGGCGACCCGCTCACCGACCTGGGCATGCTGTTCGTCTACTGGCCGCAGCCCGGTGAGGACCGCGCGGTGTCGGTGAACTCGGTGTCGGCGCTGCCCGGCTTCCCGACCCGGCTGGAGCTGGCCGAGCGGTACGCCGGCCGCAGCGGGGCGGACCTGTCGGACCTGAACTGGTACGTGGGCTTCGCCTACTTCAAGTTCGCCGCGATCATCGCCGGGATCGTCGCCCGGTCGGCCGCCGGCGCGATGGCCGGGAAGGACACCAGCGGCTACGCCGACCGCATCGACCCCTGCGTCGAGCTGGGACGCGCCGCGCTCGACGACGGTGCGCTGTAGCCGCCCCGGCCGCAGCTAGGGTCTGCCGCGTGTGCGATCCCGCCGGCGTGGACGAACTGTGAGCGAGCCGACCGAGCGGCGCCCCGCCGGCGCCCGGCGTCGTCGGCCGATCCCCGCCCTGGCCTTCCTGCTCGTCCTGGCGCTGGCCGCCCTGGTCGTGTGGTGGAACGTGCTGACCGACGAGGAGACCCGCAACGAGGCGCAGGCCGCCGCCTGCAGCAGCGCCAGCGCGGCACCCCAGTCGCTCGACCCGGCCACCGTCACGCTGCGGGTGCTGAACGCCAGCGAGGTGGCCGGCAAGGCCGGCGAGGTGGCGACCACCCTGCAGAGCCGGGCGTTCGTGGTCGAGGAGATCGCCAACGACAACAGCGGCAACGAGGTGACCGGGGTCGGCGAGCTGCGCTTCGGCCCGCGCGGCAAGAGCACCGCCGAGTACCTGCAGCTGTACCTGCCGGGCTCGACGCTGCGCCCCGACACCCGCGCCACCGCCGTCGTCGACCTGGTGATCGGCCCGGACTTCGCCGGGCTGGCGACCGAGGAGCAGGTGGACGCCGCCCTCGCCCCGATCGCCAGCGCCGAGAACGCCTGCTGAGCTCCCCTTGTCGCGATCCGCAGGATCGCGACGGGCTCAGTGAAGGCGCTCCAGCAGCGCCACCAGCGGCTCGGCGATCGTGGCGGCGGCGACCACCGCCATCGGCTCGGCGAAGGGCCGACCCTCGGTGCCGGTGACCACCAGGCCGGCCTCGGCCGCCACCAGCGCGCCGGCGGCGTGGTCCCAGGGCTTGAGGTCCAGCTCGTAGTAGGCGTCCACCCGGCCGGCGGCGGCCGAGCAGAGGTCCAGCGAGGCGCAGCCGTTCCGGCGGATGTCGCGCACCTCGGTCACCAGCTGCGCCACCACCGCCCCCTGCGCCCGGCGCTGCTCGACGCGGTACCCGAACCCGGTGGCCACCAGCGTCTGCTCCAGGGACACCGGCCCGCTGCCGTGCAGCTGCATCGTGGCGGCGCCGGGCGCGGTCAGCCAGGCGCCCCGGCCGCGCGCCGCGGTGAACAGCTCCCCGGTGGCCACGTTGAGCACCACGCCGACCTCGGTCCGCCCGTCGACCTCGGCGGCGATGGACACGGCGTAGGCGGGGAAGCCGTAGAGGAAGTTGACCGTGCCGTCGATCGGGTCGACCACCCAGCGGACGCCGCTGGTGCCCTCCCGGGCGGCCCCCTCCTCGCCCAGCACCCCGTCGTCAGGCCGGGCGTCGGTCAGCCGGCGCACGATCAGCGCCTCGCTCGCGGTGTCCACCGCGGTGACGACGTCGACCGGGCTGGACTTGGTGTCCACCTGGTCCGCGGCCGTGCTGCGACCTGCGCCGACGAGCGCCGCGGCCTCCTCGGCGGTGGCCCGGGCGAGCTCCAGCAGCTCGGTGCGCAGGTCGGGTGCGGTGCTGCCGGAGGTCATCACGGAGAGGGATCCTGCCCGACCTGCGCGCCGGAGGTCGGAACTGTCGCTAGCCTGCCTCCCGTGCAGGGCTTCGGAGTGGACATCGGTGGCAGCGGCATCAAGGGTTGCGTGGTCGACCTGGACAAGGGCGAGCTGGTCGGTGAGCGGGTGCGCATCCCGACGCCGCAACCGGCGCTGCCCGACCCCGTGTACGGGGTGGTGGCGGACATCGTCGGGCAGTTCGGCTGGGAGGGGCGCATCGGCGTCACCTACCCGGGGGTGATGAAGCACGGCGTGACGTTCACCGCCGCCAACATGGACTCCTCCTGGATCGGCACCGACATGGCCAAGGGGCTGGAGGCGGTGATCCCGGGCACGGTGCAGACGCTGAACGACGCCGACGCGGCCGGGATCGCCGAGATGGCCTACGGCGCCGGCAAGGGCGAGCGCGGCCTGGTGCTCATGCTCACCTTCGGCACCGGCATCGGCAGCGCCCTGTTCATCGACGGCACGCTCGTGCCCAACACCGAGTTCGGGCACATCGAGGTCGGCGGTCACGACGGCGAGAAGCACGCCTCGGCGTCCGCCCGCGAGCGCGAGGGGCTCAGCTACCCGCAGTGGGCCAAGCACGTCGACCGCTACCTGGACACCCTCGAGCGCAGCATCTGGCCCGACCTGATCATCGTCGGGGGCGGGGTCAGCAAGAAGGCCGACAAGTGGGTGCCGCTGCTGTCCACCCGCACCCGGGTGGTCCCCGCCGAGCTGCTCAACGACGCCGGCATCGTCGGGGCCGCACTCGCCGCGGAGCAGCACATCGGCCAGTGAGGCCCCCGCACGCCGGCGTGGGACGCCCGGCGTCCTCCCCCGGTAGGGGTGACGCGCGGGTCCTCCGGCCGCTCCTGGCGCAGAACCGGTGGACCGCCGCGTGCGCGTCGTTACAATGGAGGAGCCCCACCGCGTCAACCCCCCAGCCAGCAGGTCATCCCCCTCTCCCAGCCCGGTGAAACACCTCGCGGTGTGTCACCTCGCAGGGCCTGGCGGTGGGCCACGGTGCTGGGTGCGGTCCGGGGCCGCTGCCCGCGGGCCACACGGCCCTCGAGGAACGCACCGCAGTTGCACGGGAAGGAACCCTGAGTGCCCGCCGACCAGCCGTCCGACCAGCCGGAGACCACGGTGAGCAGTCCGAGTCGCAGCCGGACGGTCGCCGCCCGTGCCAGCGCTTCGACGCAGTCCACCGCCTCGGTGACCGCCGCAGCCAAGAAGGCCCCGGCCAAGAAGGCCCCGGCGAAGAAGGCCGCCGCCCGCAAGCCGACGATCGCCCCCTCCCCGGGCGCCGGCGAGGGCACCGTGCTGACCGCCGTCGCCGGTGACGGGACCGCCGTCGCCGTCGTCGAGGGCCCCGAGGGGCTCAAGCTCGACGAGACCGTCGTCACCGGCAAGGACGGCGTCGCCGTCGCCGAGACCGACGAGGGCGACGAGAAGAGCGGCGACTTCGAGTGGGACGACGAGGAGGAGTCCGAGGCGCTGCGCCAGGCGCGCAAGGACGCCGAGCTCACCGCCTCCGCCGACTCCGTCCGCGCCTACCTCAAGCAGATCGGCAAGGTCGCGCTGCTCACCGCCGAGGAGGAGGTCGACCTCGCCAAGCGGATCGAGGCCGGTCTCTACGGCGCCGAGCGGCTGCGCCAGGTCGAGGAGGAGGGCCAGAAGCTCTCCCCGCAGATGCGCCGCGACCTGAACTGGATCGTCCGTGACGGCGAGCGCGCCAAGAACCACCTGCTGGAGGCCAACCTCCGCCTGGTGGTCTCGCTGGCCAAGCGCTACACCGGCCGCGGCATGGCGTTCCTGGACCTGATCCAGGAGGGCAACCTCGGGCTCATCCGCGCGGTCGAGAAGTTCGACTACACCAAGGGCTACAAGTTCTCCACCTACGCCACCTGGTGGATCCGGCAGGCCATCACCCGCGCCATGGCCGACCAGGCCCGCACCATCCGCATCCCGGTGCACATGGTCGAGGTCATCAACAAGCTCGGCCGCATCCAGCGCGAGCTGCTCCAGGACCTGGGCCGCGAGCCCACCCCGGAGGAGCTGGCCAAGGAGATGGACATCACCCCGGACAAGGTGCTGGAGATCCAGCAGTACGCCCGGGAGCCGATCAGCCTCGACCAGACCATCGGCGACGAGGGCGACAGCCAGCTCGGTGACTTCATCGAGGACTCCGAGGCCGTCGTCGCCGTCGACGCGGTCAGCTTCACCCTGATGCAGGACCAGCTGACCAGCGTGCTGCAGACGCTGTCCGAGCGGGAGGCGGGCGTGGTCCGGCTGCGCTTCGGCCTCACCGACGGCCAGCCGCGCACGCTGGACGAGATCGGCCAGGTCTACGGGGTCACCCGGGAGCGGATCCGGCAGATCGAGTCCAAGACGATGTCCAAGCTGCGCCACCCCAGCCGCTCGCAGGTCCTGCGCGACTACCTGGACTAGTCGAAACACCCCCTCCTCCTCATCCCTCGCACGCTCGGGACGAGCCTCTGGAGGGGGCCGGGCAGAGCCCTGCGATGGATCGGCGGCCGGTCACTCCTGCGGGGTGGCCGGCCGTCGGCGTGTGAACGGCAGATGACGATCCGGTCCCATCGGGTGACCCGGCTGTGTACGACGGCACGTGCCGGGTAGACGGCGTAGCGTGGGCGAGGTCAGAACAGCAGCGGACCCACAGCCGGCCCGGCCGGTGATCACGCAAGAGAGCACGTGCACCATCCGGACCCAGTTCCGAACCAGTGACGTCCCCTGCTGGACCGTTCCACCGCCGTTGTCCGTGTCACGACCGCATCTCTTTCTGCGAGTCGGGGCACATCAGCAGCCGGAACGGGAACACGAGGGGCCATCCTGGCGCTGTGCAGGAGGCCGAGCCGCAGTCGCGGGTCCGTGCGGTAGAGAGCGAGTGATGAGCCAGATGACCCAGACGCTGACGACGACCCCGCCCACCGAAGATCTCGTCGTTCCCTTCCACTGCGACCGCTGCGGTGCTCTGGCCAAGGTGCGAGTGGTCCTCCCCAGTGGCAGCGACCTCGTCTTCTGCGGGCACCACGCCCGTGAGTACGACAGCAAGCTCCGTGACATCGCCGTCGACATCATCGACACAGACGGCGAGGCGCGCGTCTCCAGCTGAGTGGGGCAACTATCGTCGCGCGAGCGATGAAGCCCTCACCCGACGAAGCCGCTGACCTCCCGGACCCGCACCGCGGGACCGGGGAGTCGGCGGCTTCGTCGTCCCCGGGACCGGCCACCGGTCTCCCCCCAGCCAGAGACGGATCGATGCCGCAGGACCCTCCCCGGGACGCCGCCGACACGGTGCGCCTGCAGCCGGACGGCACCATCGGCCGGAGCCGCAGCGCGCCGCCGGTGCCCCAGCCGTCCGGTCCTGCCGCGCCCGGGCCCGCACCGACGGCCGAGCAGCCCGCGGTCGAGGAGCCGGCGGCCGAGCCGTCGGACACCCAGCTGATCCCGCCCGTCCCGGACGAGGACCCGCCGGTGGCCACCGCGCCGGACACCGCCGCACGCGAGGGCTCGGACACCCAGGTGATCGGTCCCGCGCACGACACCGACCCGCCCGGCGACTCGGCGGGGCCCCCTGGACAGCCGCCGGCCGAGGCGGAGGCCGGTGGTCCGTGGTGGCGCCGGCGCGCGCTGCTCGTCCCCGCCGCCGCGGTCCTCGCGCTCGGGGTCGCCTACGGCGTCGACCTGGTCGCCGCCGGCGACCACGTCCCACGCGGCACGGTGGTGGCCGGCGTCGAGCTGGGCGGGCTCTCCCCCGCGGCGGCGTCCGACCGGCTGGAGAGCGACCTCGCGCCCCGGGTGGTCGCCGACCGGCCGCTGGCCGCCGACGACGTGGAGGGGCTGCTGCACCCCCCGGACGCCGGCATCGCGCTGGACGTGCCGCGCACCGTCGACACCGTCGACGACCAGCCGCTCAACCCGTGGACCCGGCTCACCTCGCTGTTCGCCGACCGCACCGTCGACCCGGTGCTGGCCGTCGACCGGACCTCGCTGGACGCCCAGGTCGAGCAGCTCGCCACCACGGTGGACCGCGCCCCGGTCGATGCCACGATCACCCTCGACGGCACCACGCCCTCGCTCGTCGAGCCCGTCGACGGCCGCACCCTGGACCGCGACGGCGCCGCCGACGCGATCACCGCGGCGGTCGCCTCCGCCGCCGACCCGGCCTCGCCGGTCGACCTGCCCGTCGACGTCGCGCCCGTGCGGGTCGAGCGGGCCGAGGCCCAGCGCGTGCTGGACGAGACGGTCACGCCGGCACTGGCCGCCCCGGTCACCGTCGCGGGGGCAGACGGCGCGGACGCCGTCGACGTCCCGGAGAGCGCGATCGCCGCCTCGCTGACCTTCACCCCCCAGGACGACGGCACTCTTGCGGTGGCTGTCGACCCGACGGCGCTGCAGACCGCGATGGGCGAGGAGTTCGCCACCTTCGGCTCCCCCGCGCAGGACGCCCGCTTCGAGGTGTCCGGCGACGCGATCTCCGTCGTGCCCTCGGTCGACGGTCAGGGGATCGACCCCGCCCAGCTGGCCGAGCAGCTGCTGCCGGTGCTCGACGACCCGGCGCCCCGCTCGGTGACCCCGACCCTCGGGCCGGTGCCCGCCGCGTTCACCACCGAGCAGGCGCAGGCGCTGGGCATCACCGAGCAGGTCAGCACCTTCACCACCAACTTCACCAGCTCCGCCAGCGGCACCAACATCCGGGTGGTGGCCGAGGAGGTGGACGGCGCGGTGGTGAAGCCGGGTGAGACCTTCAGCCTCAACGACTACACCGGCCCGCGCGGCACCGCCCAGGGGTACGTGCCGGCCGCGGTCATCAGCGGCGGCGAGCTCTCCCAGGCCGTCGGCGGCGGGATCAGCCAGTTCGCCACGACGATGTTCAACGCCGTCTTCTTCGCCGGCCTCGAGGACGTCTACCACAAGCCGCACAGCTTCTACATCAGCCGCTACCCGGCCGGCCGCGAGGCGACGGTCTACGAGGGCGCGATCGACCTGCAGTGGCGCAACGACACCGACACCGGCATCTACGTGCAGACCGAGTGGGTCCCCGGGGCGCTGACGGTGACCTTCTGGGGCACCAAGCACTACGAGGTCGAGTCGGTCAGCGGGCCGCGCCGCAACCTGCGGGAGCCGGCCGTCCAGGACAAGGTCGACGACGGCAACTGCACCCCGCAGTCGGGCTCGACCGGGTTCGACATCACCGTGACCCGGGTGTTCAAGGACCCGGCCACCGGGACCGAGCTGCGCCGTGAGGACTTCGACACCCACTACGCCGCGGAAGCGGTGATCCGCTGCGTCCCGCCGGCCGACCCCGCGGCGGGACAGCCGGCCACCACCGGCACCCCGGCACCGGCGACCCCGGCCGGACGCCGTCCCGGTGCCCGGCCTGCTGACGACGTCCGCGCCCGCGCCCGTCGTCGACGCCGCTGAGCCCCTCACCCCCCTCCGGGTGGGTGTCCGCAGGTCAGCAGCGCCCCTCCGCCGGAGCCGCCGTGCACACTGGAGCTGTGGCCTCCGCCGTCCCACGCAGCTCCACGGCGTCCGCCGGTGAGCACACCGGGGACCCCGGCGCTGAGCCGCGCGCCGAGGACGGACCGGCGGAGCCGCGTCCGCAGCCTGCCCGCCGCGGTCGGCTGCGGTGGTTGCCGGCCCCGGTCCGGGTGCCGCTGGAGGTCCTCGGGGCCAGCCTGGCGAAGGCCTGGTCGGACCGGATCCTGGGGCTGTCCGCGGAGGCGGCCTTCTGGCAGGTCCTCTCGGTCCCGCCGCTGCTGATCGGGCTGCTGGGCTCGCTGGGCTACCTGGGTGACTGGATCGGCGCGGACAAGGTCGCGGAGATCGAGAACCAGCTGGTCACCGCCTCGGCCGAGGCGCTCACCCCCGGCGTGGTCGCCGACCTGGTGCAGCCGACGCTGGACGACATCCTCAACTCAGGCCGGCTCGACGTGGTCAGCCTGGGCTTCCTGGTGTCGCTGTGGGCCGGGTCCTCGGCGACCGCGACCTTCATCAACACCGGCGTCATCGCCTACGGGCAGCGGGACGTGCGCGGCCCCATCGCCACCCGGCTGATGGCGCTGTGGCTGTTCATCTGCGGTCTGGTGGCCGCCGTGCTGACCCTGCCCCTGCTGGTGCTGGGCCGGGAGACGCTGATCGACCTGCTGCCCACCGACTGGCAGGGCACCGGGCGCATCCTGGTCAACGCGGTGTACTGGCCGCTGGTCGTGGTCGGCCTGGTCCTGGTGCTGACCAGCTTCTACCACGTGATGCTGCCCCGGCGGATCCCCTGGCACCGGCACCTGCCGGGGGCCATCTTCGCCGTCGTCTTCTTCGTGGTCGCTGCCACCGTGCTGCGGGGCTACGTCGCCGACATCCTCACCACGGCACTGCCCTACGGCGCGCTCGCCGCCCCGATCGCGGCCCTGCTGTTCTGCTTCCTGCTCGGCATGGCGCTGCTGCTCGGCGGGGAGCTGAACGCCACGATCGAGGCCCGGTGGCCGGCGAAGCGCCGCCGGCACGACGCCCGCCGCCAGGCCCGCCGGGCCGCCAAGATCGAGCTCGAGGCCCACAAGCTGGGCCTGCGGGACTGACCGGCTACTCCTTGCGGAGCTGGTTGTAGACCTCCTTGCAGGCCGGGCAGACCGGGCTGCCGGGCTTGGGGGTCTTGGTGACCGGGAAGACCTCGCCGCAGAGCGCCTCGACCATGGTGCCCATGACCGCGCTCTCGGCGATCTTGTTCTTCTTCACGTAGTGGAAGACCTCGTTGGCGCTGCCGGTGTCGGCGTCGCGGACGTCCGGCCGCTCGAGGATGTCGCTGCTGCTCACGTCTGCTCCCTGGCTCGGGGTGCGGGACCGGTGACCGGTCGCCCGCGGACCGCCCACCATGATGACAGGGTGCAGAACTCCTCCCAGCCCGCGACGGTTCCCACCTCCCCGGCCGTGCCGACCGCCCCCGTCCTCTCCCCCGAGGTGGCCGACGCGCTCGCCACCGGCCGACCGGTCGTGGCGCTGGAGAGCACGCTGCTGGCCCACGGCCTCCCCCGCCCGGAGAACCGCAAGGCCGCGGACCAGGTCGAGGACGCCGTCCGGGCCGGCGGCGCGGTGCCGGCGACCATCGCCGTCCTGGACGGCGTCCCGCACGTCGGCCTGACCGCGGAGCAGGTCGACCGGGTCTGCGCCGACCCCGAGCTGGCCAAGCTGGGCATCCGGGACCTGCCGATCGCCGCCGCGCTGGGCCGCAGCGGGGCCACCACCGTGTCCAGCACCGCGCTGCTGGCCGAGCGGACCGGGATCGGCGTGTTCGCCACCGGCGGCCTGGGCGGCGTGCACCGGCACGCCAGCGACACCTTCGACGAGTCCGCCGACCTGACCGCGCTGTCCCGCACCTCGCTGGTCGTGGTGTGCGCCGGCGTGAAGTCGATCCTCGACGTCCCGGCCACCCTGGAGCGGCTGGAGTCGCTGTCGGTGACGGTCGTCGGCTACCGGACGACGCAGTTCCCCGGCTTCTACGTCGCCGACTCCGGGTCCTCGGTCGACTGGTCGGTCCAGACGCCGGCCGAGGCGGCCCGGGTCTTCGCCGCCCGCCGCGGGCTGGCCCCCGGCGCGGTCGTGGTGGCCAACCCGCTGCCGGTGGACCAGCAGCTGGACGCCGAGCTGCACGACCGGGTGATCGCCGACGCGCTCGCCGCCGCGGACGCCGCCGGGGCCCGCGGCAAGGACGTCACCCCGTTCATCCTGGGCCACCTGCACGAGGCCAGCGGCGGGGCCAGCCTGGAGGTCAACGTGCGGCTGGTGCTGCGCAACGCCGAGCTCGCCGGGCAGATCGCGGCCGAGCTCGCGGCGCTCCCCCGCTGACCGGCCGACCGTGACCGCACCGCGGGTCGTCGTCGTCGGCGACGTCTGCACCGACGTGGTCGCCCTGCTCGCCGGGGAGCCGGCGCCGGGCTCGGACCGGCCCGCCGCGATCGCCACCCGCGGCGGCGGGGCCGGCGCGAACGTGGCCGCGCACCTGGCGGCGCTCGGGACGCCGGTGACGCTGGCCGGCTGCGTCGGCGACGACCTCCCCGGTCAGGCGCTGTGCCGGGACCTGGCCGAGGCCGGGGTGACTCTGGCGGTGCGCACCCTGCCCGGCGTCCCGACCGGCACGATCATCAGCCTGGTCGAGCCCGGCGGAGAGCGGAGCATGCTCGCCGACCGGGGCGCCAACCTGGCGCTGCGGCCCGGCGACGTCCCCGTGCCCCCGGCGGGCGGCCACCTGCACCTGTCCGGGTACACGCTGCTGGACGACGGCCCCCGGGCGGCCGGTCTGGCGGCGCTGGCCGCGGCGCGGGCGGCGGGGTGCACGGTGTCGGTCGACCCGGCGTCGACCGGGCCGCTGGCCGGCTACGGCGTCGACCGGTGGCTCGCCGACACCGCTGCGGCCACCCTGCTGCTGCCCAACGCGGACGAGGCACGGCTGCTCACCGGCTGCACCGACCCCGCCGAGGCGGCCCGGGCGCTGGCCGACCGGCACCCCGTCGTCGTGGTCAGCCTGGGGGCCGACGGCGCGCTGTGGGCCGCCGGGGACGTGCTGGTGCACCGGCCGGCGCACCCCGCCGACGTGGTGGACACGACCGGGGCGGGCGACGCCTTCACCGCCGGCGTGCTCTCGCTGTGGTCCGCCGCCGGGGGCCGGCCGGACCCCGTCGCGGCACTGGAGGCCGGGCTGCAGCGGGCCGCCGCCGTCGTGGGACGCGCGGGGGCCCGCTGAGCGTCACATGTCGATGACGCGGGCCTTGCTGCTGCTGCCCGACTCCAGGATCCGGTCGGGCGCCGGCGGCCGGTAGCGGTTGGGGTCGAGGTGCTTCTTCGGCGGCCGGTCGTTGGCCATGACCACCGCGATCCACGGCAGCACCGTGCCGAGGACGGCGAAGACCGCCATCAGCCACAGCGAGTACTGCGCGGTCAGGGCGGCGATGACCAGGCTCGTGCCACGGATCGCCATGGTGATCGAGTAGCGCCGCTTGCGGGCCGCGTGCTGGTCGGCCTGGCTCGGCTCCGCCTCGGTGATGAGCAGGGGCTCGCGTCGGTCGTGCCGGCTCGAGGACTGGCTGGATGCCACGGTCGCCCTTCCCTGGACTGGCCGGGGGATGGGCGGCGGTGGTCGGCGGTGGGTGGTGCGACCGGCCCCGGAGCCCCCGGCTCCTGGGCCCATCGTGCCACTCGATCGTGCGCCATGCAGGTGCTCGGCGCTCCGTTCTGACGTGCCCGCCGACACGTGCCGCGCTCACCCCTGCGCGGCTGCCTTCGCCTCCTTGGCGGCCTGCTTGAGCTGCTGCTTCGTGGCCCGCACCTCGGCCAGCGACGCCGGGCCGGTGATGTCGGCGACCGAGCGGCGCGAGCCCTCGGCGCCGTAGTCCCCCGCCGCCGCGCGCCAGCCGGGTGGCGTGACGCCGTACTGCTTGCCGAGCAGGGCCAGGAAGATCTTCGACTTCTGCGCGCCGAAGCCGGGCAGCTCGCCCAGCCGGCGCAGCAGGGTCGCGCCGTCGGGGACGTCGCTCCACAGCGCGTCGGCGCGGCCGTCGTAGCGCTCCACCAGCAGCCGGGCCAGGTCCTGCGCGCGGGCGGCCATCGACCCCGGGTAGCGGTGCAGCGCCGGCGGGCCCTGGAAGTGCCGCTGCAGCACCTCCGGATCGCAGCCGGCGAGCTCGGCGGCCGACAGCGTGTCGACACCGAGCCGGTCGGCGAGCAGGCGGGGGGCGGCGAACGCCCGCTCCATCGGGAACTGCTGGTCCAGCAGCATGCCGAGCAGCAGGGCCAGCGGGTCGCGGCCGAGCAGCTCGTCGGCGGCGTCGTCCTGGGCGAGGTGGAGGGTCGGCACATCGGAGACAGTGCCCCAGGGTGAGCCTCGGTCAATCGTCCTTCGGTGGCATCGCTCTCCCTGAGGCGGCATCGCCTCGAGCGGAGGCGGTCCCGGATGAGGGGTCCCATGAACGGGTCGCACCGCCCGGGCCGGACGGTCGAGGCGGGGCCCGAAGGCTGGGTGCCGCACCGGCCGGCCATTAGGATCTGCGGCTGCCCACCCCTTCAGTGACTGGCCCGACGACGGTGGAGGGCGGTGCCTGGAGAGGGACGGTCGACATGCTCGTGACGGTCACCACGGAGCTGCCGTGCACCGTCGAGCTGGCAGGCGACGTGGTGCGGTCCTCCCGCTTGCTGGTGCACGTGTACTGGCCGTTGCTCGTGTTCAGGCCGGTCGACCCGCCGGAGCTACCGGTGACCTGGCGGGTGGAGGACTACCTGGTGACGATGCGGCTGCTGGGCCTCGTGCCGCTCGGCAGGCAGACGATCTCCATCTCCTTCCCGACCACTACCCCGGACCGATTGCTCCTCCGCGACAACGGTTCGGGGCAGCTGCTGCGTCGCTGGGATCACCTGATCACCATCGAGCCGGGCAGCCGGCCGGGCCGGACCCGGTACACCGACCGGATCGACGTGGAAGCCGGCCGGTTCACCGTGGTCGCCTGGGCGTTCGCGCACATGCTGTACCGATGGCGCCAGCGTCGGTGGCGCCACCTGGCCGCCCGCGACTTCGCCCCGATCTCCGCTCCGCGCAGGGACGGGCCGACAGGTACCGGGACGTCTCCGACAGGACGCACCTGAGTGTCCGTGTCCGCCCGTCGAGCCGGCTGCCGCCTACCGCGGAGGACAGCCGCCGGTCGGTGCGGGCGATGAGCGCACACCTCCACGGTGTCGTCGGTACCGGCCGCTCGTCCCGGGCGTAGCCGGCCCCTGCCACCGACCGGCCGCCTCCCCAGGGGGTGGTCGTCCCGTCCACAGCCGTCGAACTGATTCGTCGACGCACGTGCTGGTCCAGCCCCGTCCCCAGAAGCAGCCCGAGCGAGTCCCGGCCGAGAACGTCATCGTCGGCGGCGTCCTGCGCGAGTGGAACTGCAGCTCCCAGGCAGCGTGCCGCCCGGCCTCGGGGGACGACTCCCCGATCCAGCCGCGGCGTCCATCCGGTTCGTCGTGGGCCCGCCATCCCGGCGAGATGGCCGACCTGCTGCCGCTCGACGTGGAGACGGGCCGGTCCCGACGCAGCACCACGGCCCGCGCTGCAGGGTGAGCCGGCACGGTGCTCGACTGCGGGCCCACGGGTCGTCGTCCGGCCGACGACCACCGGCCGGAGCCGTCGACGTGACGGCTCAGGAGCCCGCCGGCTCTTCGATGTGCTCCTCCGGCTCCAGCGGGAGCCGCGCGCAGGAACGCCCCGCCTCCAGGCGGACTTCCTCGCCGGTCCGTCCGCGGGTCCCGCGGCGGACTCTCGCCTCCGTCCGCCGAGCGTCCCGGCCCGCGTTGGGGCATGGTCCGGGCGTGAACAGTGGTGCACTGCAGGAAGCCGGCCTCCTGGTGCTCTTCCCCGTGGTGGCCACGGTCGCCGGCGCCGCTGCGGCGGGTCTGCGCCCGCCCGGTCCGCGCGCGACCAGTGCCATCCAGCACTTCGCCGCCGGCGTGGTGCTGGCTGCCGTCGCCGGCGAGGTGCTCCCCGACCTGCGCGAGCGCGGCGGATACGGCATCACGGCCATCGGCTTCGCCGCGGGGGTCGGCCTGCTCCTGCTCATGCAGCGCTTCGAGCCCGCGGCCGAGCCGCAGCCCGGCGACCGATCCGACCGCCGGGCATTCCCGGTCGGTCTGGTCCTCGTCGTCGGTGTCGACCTGCTCGTGGACGGTCTGCTCGTCGGCGTCGGCGTGACCCTCGGCGAAGGGGCCGGACTGGTCCTCACCGTCGCCCTCACTCTCGAGGTCCTGTTCCTCGGGCTGGCTGTCACGACACAGCTCATCCAGGCCGGCGTGCGTCCCGTCCGGGCTGCAGCGACCACGTCGGCCCTCTCGCTGGGTGTGGCGGTAGGAGCGGTGACCGGCGCCGTGCTGCTCGACGGGGCGTCCGACCGGACGCAGGCGTTGGTCCTGGCGTTCGCGGCCGCCGCACTCCTGTGGCTGGTCGTCGAGGAGCTGCTGGTGGAGGCGCACGAGGGCACGGAGACCCCGCTGCTCACGACGATGTTCTTCGTGGGCTTCATCGCCCTCTACGGCTTGGAGACCTTGACCTGACCGGCGCGCCGGAGATCCCGCCGCACGGCTCAGCTCCTCCGGACGAGGTCGCGGCACGGCCGTGCGTCGCGGGGTTCAGCCACCACCGGGCACGTAGGTGGCCAGGACGGCGCCGGTGCCGGTCGTCCGGCTCTCGACGAGCCGGAGCGGCCGAGGCGTGGCCGCGTCCCCGAACAGCCGCTTGCCGCTGCCCAGCACGAGCGGGTCGATCATCACCCGGAGCTCGTCCACCAGGCCCAGGACCAGGAGCGACCAGAAGAGACCGGGGCTGCCGATCAGGTGGAGGTCCCCGCCGTCCTCGGCGGTCAACGCGCGCACGGCCGCACCGGTGTCGTTCCCCAGCAGCCGGGCGTTCTCCCAGCCGAGCGGCTCGGCGAGCGTGCGCGACGCGACGTGCTTCGGTCGCGTGTTCAGCGGTTCGGCGAGCACCTGCTGGTCCGCCGGCGCGCCCGGCCAGTGGGCGGCGAACACCTCGTAGGTCCCCCGCCCGAGCAGGTAGCCGCCGGCGCTGCGCACGTTCTCCACCACCCAGGCCAGGGACTCCTCGTCGAGGTAGCGGGCGTGCCAGCCACCGTGGCGGAAACCGCCGGAGGTGTCCTCCTCCGGGTAGCTGGGGGACTGCACCACGCCGTCCAGGGACATCCACTCGTCCGCGATCACCTTGCGCATCTCCGGCTCCTCCCGGTCGTCGTCCTGTGCTCCCGGGACGGAGCCGCACCGGGTTCCTCGACACGACCCGGTTCAACCGGCGACGGCGAACAGCGGCCAGCTGCCGGGCACGCCGCGCAGGCTGCGGACCCCGCGGTCGCGGAACCCCAGCCCCGAGCCGACGACGAGGTCCTTCACCGTGCCGGAGACCAGCACCTCCCCCGGCACCGCCTCGGCCATCACCCGGGCACCGATGTGCACGGCCAGACCGCTGACCCCGCCACCGTCGGCCCGCTCCACCTCTCCGGCGTGCACCCCGGCGCGGATCGCCAGCCCGGCCGTCGCGGCGGCCCCGCGGACGGCGACGGCGCACCGGATGGCCCGGGCGGGTCCCTCGAACGTCGCGAACAGCCCGTCGCCGGCGACGTCGACCTCGTGGCCGCCGTAGCGCGCCAGCTCGTCGCGCGCCAGGGCGAGGAACTGGTCGCGGATGGACGCCCACGCGGCGTCCCCGACGCGCGCGGCCAGCTCCGTGGAACCGACCAGGTCGACGAACAGCACGGTCGCCAGCACGGTCGTGCCGAGGCTCGTCGCCGGCCGGGCGCCGGTGAGGAACTCCTCGGTCTCGGCCAGCAGGGTCTCGGTGTCCCCGAGGAAGAACAGGTGGTCCTCGCCCTGGAGCTCGACCAGCCGCGCGCCGGGGATGTGCTCGGCCAGGTACTGCCCGATGCCGAAGGGGATCATCCGGTCGCCGCGGCGGTGCATGACCAGCGTCGGCACGCGGATCGCCGGGAGCACGTCGCGCAGGTCGATGTGCGGGTAGAGCTCGAACATGCGGCGGGCCATGCCGGGGCTGGCGCCCAGCCGCTGGAGCGTCCCCCACCAGGCGCGCAGCGCGGTGTCGCCGCGGCGGGTCGGGCCCCACGCGCCGAGTCCGGCTCCCTCGCCCCAGCGGTCGACCAGCCCGGACAGCATCGCCGTCATGACCGGCTCCTCCACCCCGCAGGGGAAGTCCGCCGAACGGGTGACCCGCGGGTACGCGCCGTAGAGCACGAGCGCCCGGGTGCGCTCCGGGTGCTGGGCGGCGAAGAGCATCGCCATCGCCCCGCCCTCGGAGACCCCGAAGACGGCCGCGCGATCCGAGCCGGCCGCGTCCATGACCGCGGCGAGGTCCTCGACCCGCTCCTCCAGGCTCGCCGGACCGGGCACCGGGTCGGACAGCCCTGTGCCCCGCTTGTCGAAGAGGATGAGCCGGCTGAAGCCGGCGAGGCGCTCCAGGAACCGGCGCAGCGAGGGCTCCTGCCAGCTCCAGTCCAGGTGCGAGATGAAGCCGGGTGCGATCACCAGGTCGTCGGGGCCGTCCCCGACCACCTGGTAGGCGATGGCCAGGTCCCCGGTCCGGGCGTACCGCGTTCTCGGCGCCATCAGCGAGTCTTGCACGCGGGCCGCCGGCCGGGACGCCACCGCGTGCCCGCTGCACGGTGCTCGCGACCGGGGCACCCGTCGCAGGAGCCGCCTCCTCCGGCCGCTCACCCAGGCAGGGTGAGCCACTCCCCCGCGTGGTCGGGCAGCGTCGCCCTCTCCGGCCGGACGGCCGCCCGTCCCGTCACGTCCCAGGCGGACGCAGCCACGACCGAGCAGCGGAGGTGGGGTCATGGGAGCCGTCATCGGCGACCTGCTGCCCCTGGCGGTCGGGGTGGCGATCTCCCCGATCCCGATCATCGCGGTCATCCTGATGCTGCTCGCCCCGAGGGCAGGGGGCACGAGCGCCGGGTTCCTGGTCGGCTGGCTGGTGGGGATCGCAGGTGCGACGACCCTGTTCCTGCTGCTGGCCGGGTTCCTGGACCTGGACAGCAGCGCGGCGCCGTCCGCCACCGCATCGTGGATCAAGCTCGGCCTGGGTGCGCTGCTCCTCCTGCTGGCCGCCGGCCAGTGGCGCTCCCGGCCGCAGCCCGGTGAGCAACCGACGCTGCCCAAGTGGATGACCGCGATCGACCGGTTCACCGCCGGCCGGGCCGCCGGCCTGGGGGTGCTGCTCGCGGCGGTGAACCCGAAGAACCTGCTGATGTGCGTGGCCGCGGGGACGACGATCGCCGGCGGCAGCCTCCCCGCCGGGCAGACCGTCGGCTCGGTCGTCGTCTTCACCGTGCTGGCGGCCAGCACGGTCGCGGTCCCGGTGGTCGGCTACGCCATCGGCCGCAAGCGCATGGCCGGACCGCTGGAGTCGCTGCACACCTGGCTGACCGCGCACAACGGGGCGGTCATGGCCACCCTGCTGCTGGTCATCGGCGTCGTCCTGATCGGCAAGGGGCTGGGCGGGCTGCTGTGAGCAGGCGTCCGGGCAGCCCATTGCTGCTCGGATCGCTGCGCGGCTACCGGATCGGCTGGTTGCGGGCCGACCTGGTGGCCGGGGTGACGGTCTGGGCGGTCCTGGTGCCCGAGTCGCTGGCCTACGCGACCATCGCCGGGGTCCCGCCGGTGGTCGGGCTGTACGCCGCGGTACCGGCGCTGCTGCTGTACGCCCTGCTCGGGTCCTCCCGGCACCTGGTCGTGGCGTCGATGTCGGCCACGGCGGCGCTGTCGGCGGGGATCGTCGGTGACCTGGCCGAGGGAGGCAGCGACCGCTACGTCGCGCTGACCACCGCGCTGGCGGTCGTCGTCGGTCTCGTCGGCATCGCTGCGGGGCTGGCCCGGATGGGCTTCCTCGCGTCGTTCATCTCCGAGCCCGTCCTGAAGGGCTTCATCGTCGGGCTCGCGCTGACGATCATCGTGGGGCAGCTGCCTGCGCTCTTCGGCGTCCCGAAGGGCGACGGCGACGCCTTCCGGCAGCTCGGCTCGCTGATCGGCCGGCTCGACGACACCGTCGTCCCGACGCTGGTCGTGGGTGCGGCCAGCCTGCTGCTGGTCCTGCTGCTGCGCCGGTGGCTCCCGCTGGTCCCGGGGGCGCTGGTGGCGGTGCTGCTGGGCATCGTCGCGGTGGCCCTGCTCGACCTGGAGGACGACGGCGTGGCGATCGTCGGCCCGATCGCCGCGGGTCTCCCCCGGCTCGGCCTCCCGCACGCCGATGCGGGCGACCACCTCACCCTGGTCGGCGCCTCGGTGGGCGTGCTGCTCATCGGCTACGCCGAGGGCCTGGGCGCGGCCAAGACGTACGCGGCGCGGGCCGGCTACGACGTCGACCCGAACCGCGAGCTCCTCGGCCTCGGTGCGGCCAACCTCGGCTCCGGGCTGGCCTCGGGGATGGTGGTCAACGGCAGCCTGTCCAAGACCGCGGTCAACGGCGGGGCCGGTGCGAGGAGCCAGCTCTCGGGCCTGACGGTCGCCGCGCTGACCGTGGTCACGCTGCTCTTCCTGACCGGGTTGTTCGAGCAGCTGCCCGAGGCCACGCTCGCCGCCGTCGTGATCGCCGCGGTCGTCGAGCTGGTCGACGTGCCGGCGCTGCGTCGGCTCTACCGGGTCTGGACGCCGCAGCTGGGCGGCATCTACGGCTGGGCGGCACGCGCGGACTTCCTCGCCGCGCTCGCCGCGCTGCTCGGCGTCCTCGTCTTCGACACCCTGCCCGGGCTGTTCATCGGCATCGCGGTCTCCCTCGTCCTGCTGCTCCACCGGGCGTCCCGGCCGCACATCGCCCGGCTGGCACGCGGCACCGACCCCGGCGCCTGGCTCGACACCGACCGCCATCCCGACCTCACCCCCGACCCCTCCGTCCTGGTCGTCCGGGTCGAGTCCGGGCTGTTCTTCGCCAACGCCGACCACGTCCGCGCCACCGTCCGGGGGCTGTGCACGCCGTCGACGCGTGCCGTCGTGCTGGACGCCCAGACCGCCTCGTTCATCGACGTGACCGCCACGGACGTGCTCACCCAGCTCGCCCAGGACCTCGCCCGCCGGCACGTCACCCTGGCGATCGCGCACCCGATCGGCCAGACCCGCGACGTCCTCCGCCGGGCGGCGGCGAGCACCGGCGTCACGCTCGACAGCCACCCCGACGTCGACGCGGCGGTCGCGGCGCTCCGGGGTCAGCCGGACGACGCGGCGGGTGACCACGCTCCGCCGGCGGGCTCACCCAGGGTGGGTGAGGCCGCTCGGCGGGCGGAGCAGTGACGCTCGTGGTCGGCCACCATCCAGGAGGAGACGCCATGTCGCCAGCAGACCCGGGACCAGCGGCACGCGCCGCTGTCCACCGGCGGGCGGTCGAGGCGGTGCGGTGGGGGATGCCGGCCGTCAACTACCAGATGATGTACGAGGCGTCCGCGCGGGCCGGCGGGCCCGGGGACAACCAGATCGTCTTCTGGCCGGGCCTGCTGGACTGGCACAACCAGACCCTCACGCCCAACCCCGACGTCATCTACGTGATGCCGTTCTTCACCACCCGGGAGGTCGGTCCGGTCGTGCTGGAGGTGCCGCCGGCCGGTGCCGAGGGCTCTCTCAACGGCAGCATCATGGACTACTGGCAGGTCGCCCTCGAGGACGTCGGGCCGGCCGGCGTCGACGGGGGCCGCGGCGGACGGTGTCTGATACTCCCGCCCGGCTTCGACGGCGAGGTGCCCGCGGGGTACATGCCGCTCCGCTCGGACACCTACCAGGGCTACGGGCTGATCCGCTCGGTCCTGAGGAGCGGCAGCGCGGCGGACATCGACCAGGCCGTCGCCTACGCCAGGCAGATCAGGCTGTACCCCCTCGCCGAGGCCGACGACCCACCGGAGACGGCCTGGGTCGACGCATCCGGTTCCGCGTTCGACGCGGCCATCCCCTACGACCTGCGGTTCTTCCAGGCCCTGGACCGGACCGTGCAGGCCGAACCGTTCCTGCACCGCGACCGGGTGATGATCGACCAGCTCCGCAGCATAGGGATCCGCCGGGGCACCCCGTTCGCGCCGGGGCCGGAGCTGGCGGAGACCCTCACCGCGGCCGCCGCGGACGCGCACACCTGGATCGACGCCGCGTACGAGGAGGTCTTCCGACCCTTCACGCCCACGGCCCGGTGGGCGCTGCCGGCCCTGCCCGAGCTGATCACCGCCACCGAGGCCGGCTTCGAGGAGCCCGACGCCTACCCCGTCGACGCCCGCGGGGTCGCCTACAGCTTCGCCTTCTTCAGCTCCAAGCACCTCGGCAAGGGGCAGTTCTACCTGATGACCATCGCCGACGCGGACGGGAAGGCCCTCGACGGCGCGAGCACCTACCGGCTCACCGTGCCCGCCGACGCACCGGTCACCCAGTACTGGTCGGTGACCGTCTACGACCGCGCCACCCACACCCTGATCCGCGACGTCCACCGAGCGGGCTGCTCGTCCCAGGCCGAGGACCTCACCGTCAACGACGACGGCTCCACCGACGTCCACTTCGGCCCGACCGCCCCGGCCGGTCCCGGGTCCAACTGGGTGCCCACCGATCCCGGCGGCCACTTCGAGGCCCTCTTCCGCTTCTACGGGCCGACCCCGTCGCTCTACGACCACACGTGGCGGCTGCCGGACATCGAGCAGACCCCGGACCACCGCCCCACGGGCTGACCGCCGTCCGGGGTCGGCCAGGATCTGGTCCGTGCGCGCAGTGGTGACCCGGGTGAGCCAGGCGTCGGTGACGGTCGACGGCGAGGTGGTGGGGGCCATCGGCGCCGGCCTGCTCGCGCTGGTCGGCGCCGGCCGGGACGACGACGCCGTCCGGGCCGGGACGCTGGCGCGGAAGGTGCACGAGCTGCGGGTGTTCCCCAGCGACGAGGGCGCCCGCTCGGTCGGTGACCTGGGGCTGGCCGTGCTGGTCGTCAGCCAGTTCACCCTCTACGCCGACACCCGCAAGGGCCGCCGCCCGTCGTGGGCCGACGCCGCTCCCGGCGAGCAGGCCGAGCCGCTGGTCGAGGAGGTCGTCGCCGAGCTGCGCCGGCGGGGCACCGAGGTGGCGACCGGACGGTTCGGCGCGAAGATGTCGGTCGCCTCGGTCAACGAGGGTCCGATGACCTTGCTGCTGGAGGTCTAGTCACCGTTCCGGGCGGGTACCACACCGTTGTCATTCGACCACTGACCGCCACGCCTGGACGTTGGCTGTGAGTTGCGCCGCCCTGGAACACGCCGCGCGTGCGGTCCGTTGCACACGACGTACCACACAGGACAGAACGGCTGGAGAGCCACCCAGGATCGATCCCGGGACGACGCTCTGACCGCCTCCATCCGGACGGGCCGGCCGCCGACGACGGCGCCGACGCATCCGGAACCCGAAGCAAGGACGAAGACTCACCGTGACCGTGCTGCAGTCCTCCCCCACCGACACCCTCGGAGTGCGCTCCCCGCGCCGCGCCCCGGACACCAGTGGCCTGGTGTCGACGGACCTGGTGCGCGTCTACCTCAACACCATCGGCAAGACCGCGCTGCTGACCGCCGAGCAGGAGGTCGAGCTGGCGAAGCGGATCGAGGCCGGCCTCTACGCCGACCGGCTGCTCAACGAGAAGCAGCTGACCCCGGCGCTCCAGCGCGACTACAAGCTCCTCGCCGCGGACGGCAAGGCGGCCAAGGCCCACCTGCTCGAGGCCAACCTGCGCCTGGTCGTCTCGGTGGCCAAGCGCTACACCGGCCACGGCATGACGTTCCTGGACCTCATCCAGGAGGGCAACGTCGGCCTGATCCGCGCCGTGGAGAAGTTCGACTACACCAAGGGCTTCAAGTTCTCCACCTACGCGACGTGGTGGATCCGGCAGGCCATCACCCGCGCCATGGCGGACTCCGGCCGCACCATCCGGCTGCCCGTCCACCTGGCCGAGCAGGTCAACAAGGTGGTCCGCACCCGGCGCCGGGTCCACCAGGAGCTGGAGCGGGAGCCCACCGCCGAGGAGCTCGGGCTCGAGCTGGACCTGACGCCCGAGCGGATCACCGAGCTGCTCGAGTACTCCCGCGACCTGGTCTCCCTCGACCAGACCGTCGGCGCCGACGAGGAGTCCCGCCTCGGTGACTTCATCGAGGACGCCGACGCCGCGGTCGCCGAGGACGCCGTCGCCTTCCAGATGATGAAGGGCGACGTCCGCAACGTCCTGGAGACGCTGGAGGACCGCGAGCGCGACGTGGTGATCATGCGCTTCGGTCTCGACGGCGAGCAGCCGCGGACCCTGGAGCAGATCGGCAAGCGCTTCGGCCTCTCCCGCGAGCGGGTCCGGCAGATCGAGCGCGAGACGATGACCAAGCTGCGCGACCCCCAGCGCGCCGACGCGCTGCGGGACTACCTGGGCTGACACCCGGCCTCCCCCGGGGCACAGGGCCCGCCACCTCTCGAGGTGGCGGGCCCTGCTCATGTCCCGGGCCGGAACATCCGGCGGGGGCCGGCGTCGATGCGGGCCGTGGGCGGGCCGACGCGGACCCCGGCGCCGGCGATGACCAGGGACCGGCCGCCGTGCCAGGCGTCCGCCGGCCCCACGATGACCGGCTCGAGGCTCAGCGAGAGGACCTCCGGCAGGTCGTCGGCGAGCCGGGCGACCCGCAGCAGCAGGTCCTCCAGGGCGGCGGAGTCCACCGGCGCGCTGCCGCGGTACCCGTCCAGCAGGGGCCAGGCCCGCGGCTCGCGCACCAGCTCGTGCGCGTCCAGGTCGGTCAGCGGCAGGGTGCGGTAGGCGCGGTCGCCGAGCAGGTCGGTGGCCACCCCGCCCACCCCGAAGCTGACCAGCGCGCCGAAGGACGGGTCGTCCACGATCTCCACGACGGTGCTCACCCCGGGTGCGGCCTGCTCCTGGACGATGACCGGGTCACCGGCCGGGATCGCGGCGTAGGCGGCGCGGACGTCGTCGGCGTCGGTGAGGTCGAACCGCATGCCGCCCAGGTCCCGGCGGTCCCGCAACCAGGGGGCGGTCGACTTCAGCACCACCGGGTAGCCGATCTCCTCGGCGGCCGCGACGGCCTGCTCGACGTCCTCGACCCGCCGGGTGCCGAGCATCGGCAGCCCGTAGGCGCCCAGCAGCGCCATCGTCTCGTCGTCGGTGAGCTGGCGGCCCTCCGGCGCCCCGGCGAGCGTGCCGGTGACCAGCGTCCGGGCGTCGTCCTCGGCGATGCCGTCCAGCTCCGGGACGACGCCCAGCGGCCGCCGCCGCCACCGGGCGTACTCGCTCATCTTCGCGAGCGCGATCACCGCTCGTTCCGGCGTGGAGAACGAGGGCACCGACCCGCGGCCCGGCATGCCGTCGGCGTCCCGCACGACCAGCTCGTCGGGGATGCCGTCGGTGGACAGGAAGTTGGCGACCAGCGGCTTGGACGCCCCGGCGGAGACCTCCCGCAGCACCCGGCCGAAGGGCTGCTCACCGCGCAGCAGCGGCGGCAGGAAGACGGCGACGACCGAGTCCACGCCGTCGTCGTCCAGGGCGGCCTGCAGCGCCAACCGGAAGTCCTCCGGGCGGGCCTGGGTGCCGATGTCGACCGGCCGCTCGTGGGCCAGCTGCAGCCCCTGCTCCAGCACGGCGTCGGCGACCAGCACCCCCATGGCGGTCGAGTTGCCGACGACGGCCACCCGGTCGCCGCCCGGCAGCGGCTGGTGAGCCAGCAGGGTGCCGACGTCGAACAGCTGCGCCAGGGTGTCGACCCGGATCACCCCGGCCGAGGCGAACAGCGCCGCCACGGACTGCTCGGGGACGGCGACGCTGGTGCCGGCCAGCCCCGCGGTCATGCTCACGTGCCGGCCGCTCTTGACCGCCACGACCGGCTTGGTGCGGCCGACACCGCGGGCCAGCCGGGCGAACTTGCGCGGGTTGCCGAAGCTCTCCAGGTGCAGCAGCACCACCTCGGTGCCCGGGTCGCTGGCCCAGTACTGCAGCAGGTCGTTGCCGCTGACGTCGGCCCGGTTGCCGGCGGAGACGAAGCTCGACAGCCCGATGCCCCGGCCGCGGGCCCGCTCGAGCAGCGCCACCCCCAGCGCACCGGACTGGGCGAAGAAGCCCACCCGCCCGCGGCCCGGGACGTCGGGCGCCAGGCTGGCGTTCAGCCGCACCGCCGGGTCGGTGTTCACGATGCCCAGGCAGTTGGGGCCGACCACCCGCATGCCCGACGCCCGCGCGGAGGCGACCAGCGCCCGCTCGGCGGCGAGGCCCTCCGGCCCGGTCTCGCCGAACCCGCCGGAGATGACCACCAGGCCGTGCACGTTCTTGCGCCGGCAGGCCTCCACCACGGCGGGCACCTCGTCGGCCGGCACGGCCAGCACCGCCAGGTCGACGTCGTCGGGGATCGACTCGATGTCGGCGTAGGCCGGGACGCCGCGGACGTGCCGCACCGTGGGGTTGACCGGGTAGATCGGGCCGTCGAAGCCGTACTCGAGCAGGTTGCCGAGCACCGCGTGGCCGACCTTCGCCGGGTCGTTGCTGGCACCGACCACGGCCACCGACCCGGGGTTGAGCAGCCGGCCGATGGAGCGGGACTCGCTGCGCTGCTCCCGCTCGTGCGCGACGGCCAGCGACTGCTCGGTGGGCGCGATCGGGAAGGTCAGGTGGACCACGCCGTCCTCGTAGGACCGCTTGGCCGAGTACCCGGCGTCGAGGAAGACCCGCACCATCTGGCTGTTCTGGCTGAGCACCTCGGCGACGAACCGGCTGATCCCGCGCTCCCGGGCGGCGGCGGCCAGGTGCTCGAGCAGCACCGACCCGAGCCCGCGCCGCTGGTGGGCGTCCTCGATGAGGAAGGCGACCTCGGCGTCGTCGGTGCCGGGGTAGCGGTCGTACCGGCCGACCCCGATCAGCCGGTCGCCGAGCAGGACGACGAAGGCGACCCGGGCGTCGTGGTCGACGTGGGTGAACCGGTGCAGGTCCTTGTCCGAGAGCCGCCGCATCGGCCCGAAGAAGCGGTAGTAGCGGGTCTGGTCGGAGCTGCGCTCCATCAGCCCGACGATGCCGTCGGCGTCCTCGGGGGTGATCGGCCGCAGGTGCACCGTCCCGCCGTCGGCGGCGACGACGTCGGCCTCCCAGTGCGGCGGTGCGGCGAGGCTAACGGGTGCGTCCTCGGTCCGGGGTCCGTCGTCAGTCACGAGGGTCGTCCGGGTCCAGTCCGAAGTACGGGAAGGAGGCGGTGCGGGTCCGGGTGATCGCGCGGTCGACCCGGTTCTCGGTGAAGGGGTCCCAGCGGTGGAAGCCGACGTACCCGCCCTCGGTCATGGTGGTCGGTGGTGGTGTCCGCAGCCCGCGGCTGCGGACGTCGTCCTGCCAGCTCTGCGGGATCTCCGTGGCCGGCGCCAGCCGGTCGCCGCTGGCCTCGGCGATCAGGTGGGTCCAGGCCCGCGGCACGCAGCGGACCAGGCCGTACCCGCCACCGCCCAGCGCGATCCAGCGGCCGTCGCAGACCTCGTGCGCGAGGTCGTGCACCGCCCGGTAGGACGCGCGTTGGCCGTCGACGGTGAGCCCGAGGTCGGCCAGCGGGTCCTCGTGGTGGGCGTCGCAGCCGCACTGGGTGACCAGGATCTCCGGCTGGAAGGCGCGCACCACGCTGGGCACCACCGCGGTGAACGCGCGCAGCCAGCCGGAGTCGTCGGTGCCGTTGGGCAGCGCCAGGTTGACCGCGCTGCCCAGCGCCTTCTCCGGGTGACCGGTCTCCTCCGGGAAGCCGGTGCCGGGGAACAACGTCAGCGGGGTCTGGTGGACGCTGACGGTCAGCACCCGCGGGTCGTCGTAGAAGGCAGCCTGGACGCCGTCGCCGTGGTGCACGTCCAGGTCGACGTAGGCGATGCGCTCCCAGCCCTGGCCGAGCAGCCAGGCGATGGCGACCGCCGCGTCGTTGAACACGCAGAACCCCGACGCCGCGTTGCGCATGGCGTGGTGCAGACCGCCGGCGATGTTGACCGCGTGCTGGGCCCGGCCGGTGGACACCAGCTCGGCGGCGCGCACGCTGCCGCCGGTGATCAGCGCGGCGGCGTCGTACATGCCCGGGAAGACCGGGTTGTCCGGCGTCCCGAGGCCGTGCCCGACGCCGTGCGGGTCCTCCGGTGCCCGGCGGACCGCCTCCAGGTAGCCCGGGTCGTGCACCAGGGTGAGGAGCTCCGGGCCGGCGGGGGTGGGTGTCACGACCTCCAGCCGGGGCCGGGCCAGCACCCCCAGCGAGTCGGCCAACCGGATGGTGAGGTCCAGCCGGACCGGGTGCATCGGGTGGTCACCGCCCATGGTGTAGCCCAGGAGCGAGTCGTCCCAGACGACGGCCACGGAGTCGCTCACGGGCACCTCCCGGCGTCGGCCGGGCGGGCCACCGGTGCTGCGGTGCTCGTCGTCGAGCGGGCCAGCTGGGTCACCGTCGCGACGCTACCGGTGGTGCACCGGCCCCGCGCCGGTGGAACGCGTCGGTCCTGATCCCCCCGGAGGGTGGACCTCGCCTCGTAGGATCGGGGTACCTGACGGAGGAGTGGACGTGAACGACCTCATCGACACCACGGAGATGTACCTCCGGACCATCTTCGAGCTCGAGGAAGAGGGCATCGTCCCGCTGCGCGCGCGGATCGCCGAGCGCCTGCACCAGAGCGGCCCGACGGTGAGCCAGACCGTCGCCCGGATGGAGCGCGACGGACTGCTGACCGTGCAGGGCGACCGGCACCTGCAGCTGTCCGACGAGGGCCGGGCGCTGGCCACCGCGGTCATGCGCAAGCACCGGCTGGCCGAGTGCCTGCTCGTCGACGTCATCGGCCTGGAGTACGCCGACGTCCACGAGGAGGCCTGCCGCTGGGAGCACGTGATGAGCGAGGCCGTCGAGCGGAAGCTGCTCAGCCTGCTGGGCAACCCGACGGTCTCCCCGTTCGGCAACCCGATCCCGGGGCTGGACGCGCTCGGCGGTGACACCTCGGCCGTGCTGGACGCGCTGACCCTGCTGTCGGTGACGGCGACCCCGGAGGGCCGGCAGGTCGTCATCCGGCGGATCAGCGAGCAGCTGCAGGAGGACGCGCCGCTGCTGCGCTCGCTGTCCGACCAGGGTGTCCGCCCCGGCTCGACGGTCACCGCCACGCTGGTCAACGGCACCGTGCTGGTCGACGGCGTCGCCGTGCAGCCCGGTGTGGCCCAGCACGTCTTCGTCAGCGCCGTCGACGAGGAGCTCACGCCGGCCGAGGCCGCCGAGTCCGCCGTCGGCGTGGGCTGAGGAGCCACCTGCGGCCGCTGCGCCCTCCGGGACCCGCCCCGGGTCGTTCGCCCTGCTCACGACCTGGTCACTAGGCTCGGGGACCACCCCGCCCGGACGCGCAGAGAGAAGGCACCGGTGAGCGACCCCGCGACCCCCGAGCAGACCCCTCCGCCCAGCCCGTTCCACCGGCTCTCGGACTTCGTCGCGCTGCCCCGGCTGGGCGGCCTGGCGCTGTCCCCGGATGGCAGCCGGCTGGTCACCTCGGTGGCCACCCTGGACGCCGAGGGGAAGAAGTGGCAGTCCGCGCTCTGGGAGGTCGACCCCACGGGGCAGCGGGACGCCCGCCGGCTGACCCGGGGTGCCGCCGGTGAGTCCGCACCGGTGTTCACCCCGGCCGGCGACCTGCTGTTCACCTCCGCCCGTCCCGACCCGGCGGCCAAGGCGGACGGGGAGCCGACGGGCTCGCTGTGGAGCCTGCCGGCCGACGGCGGTGAGGCGCGGCTGGTCCTGCGGCGCGCCAGCGGCATCTCGGGGGTGGTCGTCGCCCGGGACACCGGCGACGTCGCGGTCGTCGTGCCGACGATGCCCGGTGCGGCCGACGCCGAGGCGGACGAGCAGCGCCGGACGGCCCGCAAGGACGCCGGGGTCAGCGCCGTGCTGCACGAGAGCTACCCGGTGCGGTTCTGGGACCACGACCTGGGTCCGGCCGTCCCGCACGTGTTCTGGCTCGGTCAGCTGCCGGCCGAGGCCGCCCCCGGCAGTGAGTCGGAGACGCCGACCTGGCGCGACCTCACCCCGGACGCCGGCCCGCCGCTGGGCTCCGGTGACGACGTGGCCCTCTCCCCCGACGGCCGCTTCCTGGCCCGCGGCGAGGACGTGCCGGACGGGCCGGCGGGCCGGAGGTCCCGGCTGGTGCTCACCGAGGTGGCGTCCGGGGAGACCCGGGTGCTCCGCGACGACCCGCTGGCCGACGTGTACGCGCCGTCGTTCTCCCCCGACTCGACGCAGGTGGTCTGCGTCTCGGAGACCCAGTCGACCTTCGCCGAGCCCCCGGACTACACGCTGCTGGTCGTCGACGTGGCCACGGCGGGGTCCCGGGAGCTCACCGCCGGCTTCGACCGCTGGCCGAGCGCCCCGCAGTTCTCCGCCGACGGGGAGTCCGTGTTCTTCCTCGCCGACGACGACGGCCGGCACGCCGTCTTCCGGGTGGGGCTGGCCGGTGGCCCGCCGGTGCGGCTCACCGACCAGGGCGCCTACAGCGACGTGCAGGTGGCCCGCGACGGCAGCGCCCTCTACGCCCTGCGGTCGGGGTACGACACCCCGCCGGTGCCCGTCCGGCTGGACCCGCAGGCGACCGGGCAGGACCCGGCCCCGCTGCCCAACCCGGGCACCATCACCAGCTTTCCCGGCACCCTCCGCGAGCTGGACGCCACCGCTGCCGACGGCAGCCGGGTGCAGTCCTGGCTGGTGCTGCCCGAGGGCGCCGACGCCGGCTCCCCGGCCCCGCTGGTGCTGTGGATCCACGGCGGCCCGCTGATGAGCTGGAACTCCTGGTCCTGGCGCTGGACGCCGTGGGTGCTGGCCGCCCGTGGCTACGCGGTGCTGCTGCCCAACCCCGGCCTCTCGCAGGGCTTCGGGCAGGACTTCGTGCGCCGCGGCTGGGGCGCGTGGGGGGCCGAGCCCTACACCGACCTGATGAGCGCGGTGGACGCCGCCGTGGCGCTGCCCGAGGTCGACGGGACGCGGACCGCGGCGATGGGCGGCTCGTTCGGCGGCTACATGGCCAACTGGGTCGCCACCCAGACCGACCGGTTCGCCGCGATCGTCACCCACGCCAGCCTCTGGCACCTGGACAGCTTCGGTGGCACGACCGACTCGGCGTACTACTGGGAGCGGGAGTTCGGCGACCCCCTGACCGAGCCCAAGCGGTACGACCAGAACTCCCCGCACCGCTACGCGGACGCGATCCGGACGCCGATGCTGGTCATCCACGGCGACAAGGACTACCGCGTGCCGATCGGTGAGGGCCTGCGGCTCTGGTACGACCTGCAGAAGCGCGGGGTGCCCTCGCGGTTCCTCTACTTCCCCGACGAGAACCACTGGGTGCTCACCCCGGGCAACGCCGCGGTCTGGTACGAGACGGTGCTCGCGTTCCTCGCCGAGCACGTGCTCGGCGAGGAGTGGCGCCGGCCCGAGCTGCTCTGACCGGTCACCGGCGGGCACGGCTGGGTCCGCACGCGTCGCGGATCAGCCGGCGCACCTCGGCCGGCGGCAGGCAGGCGTCCAGCGCCGCGCGCAGCAGCACGGCGAAGGTGTAGGTCGGCTCGCTGGCCAGCGCGCGCTCGAGCGCGACGTTGGCCAGCGAGCCGTTGCCCCGCACCCAGGCGGTGACCGCCAGGAGGGTCGCCGGTGCTGCGGCCAGCGACCCCGGTGCCCGCCGGGTCAGGTCGGCCCACACCGCCTCCGCGGCGTCCGCCGAGCGCCCGAGCGCCAGGGTCAACGCGCGGTCGCGCACGTCGACGTCCCGCAGAGCCCAGGCGAGCCGGGCCACGTCCCGGTCCGACAGCCCCGCGCCCACCCCGGGTGCGGCGCCGGCCACGGCCGCCAGCACTGCTGCCCAGCTCTCCTCGGCGACGGCGTCCCAGCCCAGCTCGGCCGTCCGGCGGGCCAGCTGGTCCCCCACCTCGTCGCAGGCCCGGGCCATCCCCGCCGCCGCCAGGAAGCCGACCGGGGCGACCCGCCGGGCCAGCTCGGCCCGGTCCGCCTCGACCACCTGCCCGCTGACGACCGAGGCCACAGCCAGCGGGCTGGTGCCCCCGGGCAGCGGCGTGCCCGCCCCGGGCAGGCAGCAGGCCCCGCCGCAGTCGTAGGACCACCAGCGGCCGCCGCGGACCAGGAGGACCTGGCGCACGGGCACCTCGGCCGCGGTGAAGGCCAGCACGGCCTCCCCGAGCAGCGACCGGTGCGGCAGCTCCCCCGGTCCCGGACCGCCGTGCTCGTCGTCCTGCTCGCTGACCATCAGGAGCAGCACGGCCGCGGGCCGGTCGGTGAGCATCGAGCGGGCCAGCCCCCGCAGCACCGGGCGGGCGTGCGCGGCCGGCGGCAGGTCGATCCGGGCGGTGAGGCCGAACCGGCGGCCGCCCGGGCCGTGCAGGCTCACCGCGACGAGCGACTCACGCGGCGCGTAGCCGAGGAGGTGCGGCAGGGCGGCGGCCACCTCGCCGGGGTCGGAGAGGTGGACGGTGAACGGCGGGTCGGCATCGGGCATGGCGGCGACCCTGCTGCCGGCCGCCCCGCCGTGGAACCCGCCGGACGCGGTTGTGGACGGAGCCCGCGGTTGTGGACGGCCGGCAGCGGGCCGTCGGCTCCCGGGTGCACGGTCCGGGCATGCGCACCTCGTCCCCGTGCCGGCCCGCCCGTCAGTCCAGGGCGTCTGCCTGGTGCTCGTACGCCTGCTGCAGGAGGGCCCCGAAGGCAGCCGGATCGGTCGCGCCGGTCGGGTCGGTGGTGGTCAGGCTGACCAGCCGGTCGCCGTCCGCGACCATGCCCAGCAGCAGCGGCACGGTCACCAGCTGCCCGTCCGGGCCGGTCAGCGAGATCGTCATCGTCATCCCGGCCGACCCGTCGCCGAGGTCGGGCACGTCCAGCGCGGCGAAGGTCGCGGTCGCCGTCCCGATCGTCGGCGCGGTGATCGTCGCCTCCGGGCAGGTCTGCGCGGTCGAGGCGAGCTGGTCCAGGCCGTCGGTGACGCCGGGGCCCTCGGCGAGCACCTCGGCGGTGCCCGAGGAGCCGGCGGTGACGGTCTGGGCGCCGAGGCCGGTGAGGTCGTCGAGGCCGGGCTGCATCGACTTCACCGCCGGCGCGCACGCCTCCGGGGTGACGGTCACGTCCTGCAGCCCGCCCAGCCCGCCGAGCGAGGACTGCTGCTGCAGCTGGTCGGCGGTGACCGGCGTCGCCTGGGCACCGGCACCGAACGCCTCCGCGGGCAGCAGCCCGGCCGAGAGGTCCGCGACGTCGTCCGGCGCGCCGGTGCTCCCGCCGGACGAGGTGGCGGCACCGGCCGAGGAGGTGGGGGCCGGAGCCGCCGGCCCCTGCCCCGCCACCTCGTCGGAGCCGCAGCCGGCCAGCGCGGCGGCGGCGAGCAGCCCGGCGGTGAGCGACCCCGCCCGGCGGGAACGCGCCGTGCTCACGGCGTCGGCACCTCGTACTGCACCGCGGACCGCGCGGCCAGGTGGGGCGTCACGTGCTCGGCGATGACGGCCAGGTGCCGCTCGTCGGTGGCGTAGCCGCGGTAGGCCTCCTCATCGGGGAAGTCGGCCACCAGGGCGGTGTGCGCGTTGCCCTCCCGCAGGCCGAGGTCCGGGCCGATCGCGAAGGACGTCATCCCGCCCACCTCCTCCGGCAACCGGCGGAGGGCCGCGATCGTGGCGGCCCGGGTCGCGGGGTCGGTGTCCTCGGTCCAGGTGAAGAGCACGACGTGACGCAGCATGCCCGCACCCTGCCAGGCGGGCCGAGCAGCTGCCACGGCGCCCGGTCCGGCTCCGGGGGCGGGCGGACCGGCTCGTTAGAGTCCGGGCATGGGACGGTCGCTGCGGGTGGCACTGCTGTCCTACCGCAGCAAGCCGCACGGCGGTGGCCAGGGCGTCTACGTCCGCGCGCTGTCCCGGGAGCTGCGCGAGCTGGGGCACCGGGTCGAGGTGCTGAGCGGTCAGCCCTACCCGGAGCTCGACGACGGCGTGCCGCTGACCCGGGTGCCCAGCCTGGACCTCTACCGGGAACCGGACCCGTTCCGGACGCCGCGGCCCGGCGAGTTCCGCAGCCTCGTCGACGTGGCCGAGTGGGCCACCATGTGCACCGCCGGCTTCCCCGAGCCGCTCACCTTCACCCTGCGGGCGGCCCGGCTGCTCGGCCGCCGCACCGGCGAGTTCGACCTGGTGCACGACAACCAGTCCCTCGGCTACGGGCTGCTGCAGCTGCGCCGCCGCGGCCTGCCCACCGTGGCGACGGTCCACCACCCCATCGCCATCGACCGGGACCTCGAGCTGGCCGGGGCCGTCGGCCTGCGCCGGCGGCTCACGCTGCGGCGCTGGTACGCCTTCACCGCGATGCAGGCCCGGGTCGCGCAGCGGCTGGACGGCGTGACCACGGTGTCCGAGAGCTCCCGCCGCGACATCACCCGGCACATGGGCGTGCCCGCGGCCGACGTCGAGGTGATCCCGGTCGGGATCGACCCCGACGTCTTCCGGCCGCCGGCCGAGCCGGGCCGCCGGGAGCCGGCCAGCATCGTGGTGACGACCAGCGCCGACGTGCCGCTCAAGGGGCTGGTGCACCTTCTCGACGCGGTCGCCAAGCTGCGCACCGAGCGCGACGTCCGGCTGACGGTGGTCGGCACCGCCCGCCCCGGTGGGCCCGCGCACGCGGCGCTGGACCGGTTGGACCTCGGCGACGCGGTCCGGTTCACCGGGCCGGTGCCGACCGAGGAGCTGGTGCGGCTGCTGCAGACGGCCACGGTCGCCGCCGTCCCGTCGCTGTACGAGGGGTTCTCGCTGCCCGCGGTCGAGGCGATGGCCTGCGGGACCCCGCTGGTCACCACCGACGCCGGGGCGCTGCCGGAGGTGGTCGGCTCGCACGCCGGGGTGCAGGTCCCGGCCGGCGACGTCGACCGGCTCGCCGCGGCGCTGGAGCTGGTGCTCGACCACCCGTCGCTGCAGGAGCAGCTGGGCCGGGCCGGCCGCACCCGCGTGCTGGGCGCCTACACCTGGCGGCGCACCGCGGAGCGCACCGCGGACTGGTACGCCGAGGTGCTGGACCGCGCCACGACCACGGGCACCACGACGACAGGGAGCGCCGCGTGCTGACGGTCGACTACGACCTGCTCGACCTCCGGCCGGGCATGCGGCTGCTGGACCTGGGCTGCGGGGAGGGCCGGCACGCGTTCGAGGCCTACCGGCGCGGGGCCTCGGTGCTCGCCGTCGACTGGGGCCGGCAGGAGGTGGCCACCACCGCCGAGTGGCTGGGCGCCATCGCGGCCGCCGGTGAGGCCCCGGCCGGCGCGTCGGCGGGAACGGCCCGCGGCGACCTGCGGGCGCTCCCGGTGCCCGACGCCAGCGTCGACCGGGTGATCGCCTCCGAGGTGCTGGAGCACATCCCCGACGACCGGACGGCGCTGGCCGAGATCGCCCGGGTGCTCCGGCCGGGCGGCCGGGTGGCGATCAGCGTCCCCCGCTACGGGCCCGAGCGGATCTGCTGGGCGCTGTCGGACGACTACCACGCCAACGAGGGCGGCCACATCCGCATCTACCGGGGCGACCAGCTGTGGGAGCGGCTCGTCGGCGCCGGGCTGCAGCCGACCGACACCCACCACGCGCACGCCCTGCACGCGCCGTTCTGGTGGCTGAAGTGCGCGGTGGGCGTGGACCGGGACACCCCCGCCGTGCGGGCCTACCACCGGCTGCTGGTGTGGGACCTGGTCCGCCGGCCGTGGCTCACCCGCACCGCCGAGCGGCTGCTGGACCCGGTGCTGGGGAAGAGCTTCGTGATCTACGCCGACAAACCGGCGGTCCGGGTCGACGACGCCGCCACCGAGCCGGCCGGGGACCTCGCGCGTGCCTGACTCCCCGGACGCGCTCCCCGAGGTGCCCGGGGTGCTCACCGCCGACCAGGTCCGGCAGACCGTGACCGCCATCGCCGCCGAGCAGTCCTCAGACGGCGCGCTGCCCTGGTTCCGCGGTGGCCAGCTCGACGCCTGGGACGCGGTCGAGTCGGCGATGGCGCTGGACGTCGGTGGCCGGCACGACCGCGCCGCCGCCGCCTACGACTGGCTCGCCCGCCGGCAGCGCCCGGACGGCTCCTGGGCCGCCGAGTACCGGGACGGCGCCGTCACCGCCCCGGCGATCGAGAGCAACCACGCCGGCTACCTGGCCGTCGGCGTGTGGCACTCCTGGCTCTGCACCGGCGACGAGTCCCGGGTCGACCGGCTGTGGCCCACCGTCCGCCGCGCCCTGGACCTGGTGACCGCCATGCAGCTGCCCACCGGCGCGGTCAGCTGGGCGCTGCGACCCGACGGCACCCCCGACGGCACCGCGCTGCTCACCGGCAACGCCAGCCTGCACCAGGCGCTGCGCGCCGGCATCGCGCTGGCCGGTCTGGTCGGCGAGGAGCAGCCGGACTGGGACCTCGCCGCCGCCGACCTCGGCCGGGCGCTGGGCGAGCGGCCCGAGGCCTTCGCCGACCGGTCGCGGTACTCGATGGACTGGTACTACCCGGTGCTCGCCGGCGCGGTCACCGGCGCACCGGCCGAGGCCCGGCTCGCCGCGGGCTGGGACACCTTCGTCGTCCCCGGGCTCGGCGTCCGCTGCGTCGCCGACCGGCCGTGGGTGACCGGCGCGGAGACCTGCGAGCTGGCGCTCGCGCTGGCCGCCGCCGACCGGGTGGACGACGCCACCGAGCAGCTCGCCGCGATGCAGCACCTGCGCGCGGACGACGGCTCGTACTGGACCGGCCTGGTCTACGCCGACGACGCCCGCTGGCCGGTCGAGCGCACCACCTGGACCGCCGCCGCCGTGGTGCTCGCCGCCGACGCGATCGCCGGCACCGGCCCGGCCGCCGCGCTGTTCGCCGAACCGGCCGCGCTGGCCTGGCCGGCGCTGCGCGGAGTGCCCGACGCCACCCCCGGCGGACCGGTGGTGCGGGGTTGACCCGCGGGCAGACCGGGCAGGGTCCTGACGTGATCACACGCCCCCACCCACCGCTGTCCGCGGTGACCTGCGTGGTGGCCAGCCGCAACCGCCGCGCCGACCTGCTCGCCAGCCTCCCGCGGCACGAGGCGCACGTGGTCCTCGTCGACAACGCCTCCACCGACGGCACGGTCGAGGCGGTGCGCGCCGCCCACCCCGCCGTCACGGTCGTCCCGCTGGACCGCAACGCCGGTGCCGTCGCCCGCACGCTGGGCACCGCCCGCGCCGGCACCCCGTACGTCGCCTTCACCGACGACGACTCCTGGTGGGCGCCCGGTGACCTGGCCCGCGCCGTGGAGATCATGGAGGCCCACCCGCGGCTGGCCCTGCTGTCGGCCCGGATCCTGGTCGACCGCGAGGAGCAGCTCGACCCGGTCTGCACCGAGATGGCGGACAGCCCGCTGGGCACCGAGCCGGACCTGCCCGGGCCCTCGCTGCTGGGCTTCGTGGCCTGCGCCGCGCTGGTGCGCACCGAGGCGTTCACCGCCGTCGGCGGCTTTGACCCGGTGGTCCGCTTCCCCGGCGAGGAGGAGCGGCTCGCGCTGGACCTCGCCGCGGCCGGCTGGGGGCTGTCCTACGTCGACCGGGTCACCGTGCACCACCACCCGTCGACCTCCCGCGACGCACCGACCACCCGGCAGGCGGGCATCTGGCGCAGCCGGGTGCTCACCGCCCTGATGCGCTACCCGCTGCGCGACCTGGCCGGTCAGCTGGTCCGGGCCGCGCGGGCCGGCGTGCCCGGCTGGCGCGGGCTGGCCGGGGCGCTCCCCCGGGTCCCCGCGGCGCTGCGCCGCCGCCGGGTGCTGCCCCGGCACGTGATGGACGGCGTCCGGGTGCTGGCCCGATGACCAGCGAGCTCGCCGCCCCGCTCACCACCGGCACAGGGGTGGACCCGCGGGTCGCGGTCGTGGTGATCACCCACCAGCGGCGCGAGGAGCTGCTGCTGGCCCTCACCCGGCTGCGCGGGCTGCCCGAGCAGCCGCACGTCGTCGTCGTGGACAACGGCTCCACCGACGGCACCGCCGACGCCGTCCGCGCCGAGCACCCCTGGGTGGAGCTGATCGCCAGCCCCACCAACCTCGGCGCGGTCGGCAGGAACCTGGGCGTCGCCCGGCTGGACACCCCCTACGTCGCCTTCTGCGACGACGACACCTGGTGGGAGCCGGGGTCGCTGCGCACCGCGGCCGACACGTTCGACGCGCACCCGCGGCTGGCCGTGCTCACCGCGCGGATCCTGGTCGAGCCCGGGAGCACCGAGGACCCGATCGTCGCCGAGCTGCGCGACTCCCCCGTCGTCGGCGCCGACTGGCTGCCCGGCCCGGCGCTGGGCAGCTTCCTCGCCGGCGCCAGCGTGCTCCGCCGGGAGGCCTTCGACGAGGTCGGCGGCTTCAGCGAGCGGCTGTGGCTGGGTGGCGAGGAGGAGCTGATGGCCGGCGACCTCGCCGCGGCCGGCTGGGAGCTGTGCTACCTGCCCGCTCTCACCGTGCACCACCAGGCCAGCACCGCGCGGGACCCGCACAAGCGGCGGGCCGACGGCATCCGCAACACGCTGTGGACGACGTGGCTGCGCCGCCCGTTCCGGCCCGCCCTGCGCCGCACCGTGCACCTGCTCCGCACCGTCCCGCGCGACCGGGTGACCGCCCGCGGGCTGCTCGCCGCGGTCGGCGGGCTGCCCTGGGTCCTCCGCGAGCGCACCGTCCTCCCGCCGCACGCCGAGGCCCGGTTCGCCGCCCTCGAGCACGCCCAGCGCAGCTCCACCGCCCGCCGCTACGTCAGCTGATCAGCGAACCGGTCGGTCGCCGCGACCACGGCGGCGGACATGCTGCCGCCGCCGTGCCCCGCATCGCCCACCACCACCAGCTCGCTGCCCGGCCACGCCTGGTGCAGGCGCCAGGCCACGTCCAACGGGCCGCTGACGTCGTACCGGCCGTGCACCATCACGCCGGGGATGCCGGCCAGCCGGTCGACGTCGCGGAGCAGCTGGCCGTCGTCGAGGAAGCAGCCGTTGCCCCAGTAGTGCGTCACCAGCCGGGCGATCGCCAGCTGGCGGGCCGGCGGCATCACCGACATCCTCGGCGCGGCGCCCGGGGCCAGCGAGACATGGGTGTCCTCCCAGTCGCACCAGTCCTGGGCTGCCTTCGCCCGCACCGCTGGATCGGGGTCGTGCAGCAGCCGGCTGTAGGCCGCGGCGAGGTCACCGTCCCGGTCCTGCTCGGGGACGCCGGCCCGGAACCGGTCCCACTCCCGAGGGAAGACCCGGCCCATGTCCCGGGTGATCCAGTCCAGCAGCCACCGGTCAGGGCTGGTGATGGCGAGCAGCACCAGTTCGCTGACCCGTGCCGGGAACGCCTCGGCGTAGGCCAGCCCGAGGGTCACCCCCCACGACCCGCCAGAGACCAGCCACCGGTCGATGCCCAGGTGCTCGCGCAGCCGCTCCAGGTCGCGCAGCAGGTGCGGCGTGGTGTTGGCCGACAGGTCCACCTCGGGTTCCCCGGCCCACGGCGTGCTACGGCCGGCGTTCCGCTGGTCGAACAGCACGATCCGGTAGCGCGCCGGGTCGAAGGACCGACGGCTGTCCGGGGTGCAGCCCGACCCCGGGCCGCCGTGCAGCACCACCGCGGGTTTCCCCGCCGGGTTGCCGCACACCTCCCAGTAGAGGGAGTGCCCGTCGCCCACGTCGAGCCGACCGGTCTCGTACGGATCGATCGGCGGGTACATCAGCGGGCGCAGTCGATGCAGGTGCGCGTGTGCGGCCGGGCGGCGAGCCGCTCCGCGGCGATGGGCAGCCCGCAGTCGGCGCAGCGGCCGTAGTCCCCGGCCGCGGCGCGGGCCAGCGCCGCGTCGACGTCGGCCAGCCGCTGCCGGGCCTGCTCGAGCAGGGCGGCCAGCTGCTGCCGCTCGAAGGCGATCGTCGCGCCCTCGGGGTCGTGCTCGTCGTCGGCGTTGGAGGACGCCGACGCCGCCACCACCTCGTCGAACTCCGCGGTGAGCGCCGCGATCTGGGCGAGGGTGCCCGCCCGGGTGCGGGCCAGGTCGTCGACTGCGGTCACGCCCCCATCGTGCCCGTCAGCGGCCGTCAGCCGGTGTCAGCCGTCCGTCGCCGCGATGTCAGCGCGACCGCCGAACCTCTCTCCTGGCAACCACCCCACGTCCAGGAGGACCGATGGAGAACACGATCGAGGCCACCGGCCTCGAGCTCAGCTACGGCGCGACCCGGGCGCTGGCCGGGGTCGACCTGTCCGCGTCGGCCGGCACGGTGCTCGGCGTCCTCGGCCCGAACGGCGCCGGCAAGACCACCGCGGTGCGGGTGCTGGCCACCCTGCTGCGCGCCGACTCGGGCACGGCCCGGATCTGCGGCCACGACGTCGCCACCGAACCGGACCGGGTGCGCGAGCTGATCGGCCTGACCGGTCAGTACGCCTCGGTCGACGAGGACCTCACCGGCCGGCAGAACCTGGTCATGATCGGCCGGCTGCTGGGGCTCTCCCGCCCCGAGGCGCACGCCCGGGCCACCGAGCTGCTGGCCCGGTTCAGCCTCACCGACGCCGGCGGCCGGTCGGCGAAGACCTACTCCGGCGGCATGCGCCGCCGGCTGGACCTGGCCGCGAGCCTGGTCAACCGGCCGCGGGTGCTCTTCCTCGACGAGCCGACCACCGGGCTGGACCCGCGCAGCCGCAACGAGGTCTGGGACACCGTCCGCGGCCTGGTCGACGACGGCACCACCGTGCTGCTGACCACCCAGTACCTGGAGGAGGCCGACGAGCTGGCCGACGACATCGTGGTCTTCGACGAGGGCACCGTCGTCGCCCGCGGCACCAGCGACGAGCTCAAGCAGCGCACCGGCGCGCAGACGCTGACCGTCCGCCCCCGCGACCGGGCCGACCTGCCCCGCGTCCTCGCCGTGCTGGAGCAGGTCACCGGCGCGGTCCCGAGCACCGACGCCCGCGGCACCTCCTCGGTGCCGGTGCCCAGCGAGGCGCTGCTCAGCGCGGTCCTCGACCGGCTCACCGGCCAGGGCATCGGCGTCTCCGAGCTCGCCGTCCGGCTGCCCAGCCTGGACGACGTCTTCTTCGCCCTCACCGGCCACGGCACCGAGGACCCCACCCCCACCGACACCCGACAGGAGGCCCTGGCATGACCACCGCCACCGCCGCACCCCCCAGCACCGCCCCCCACCCGGCCGACCGGGCTGCCCGGTCCTCGGCGCTGCAGCAGTCGCTCACGCTGGCCTGGCGCAACGTGGTGAAGATCCGCCACCAGCCCGAGGCGCTGATGGACGTCAGCCTGCAGCCGATCATCTTCACGGTGCTGTTCGTGTTCGTCTTCGGCGGCGCGATCGCCGGCGACTGGCACGACTACCTCACCTACCTGGTGCCCGGCATCCTGGTGCAGACGCTGATGTTCGCCACCGGCGGCATCGGCGTGGCGCTGAACAACGACATCACCAAGGGCGTCTTCGACCGGTTCCGCAGCCTGCCGATCGCCCGGTCCGCGCCGCTCGTCGGCGCGGTGTTCGCCGACGTCGTCCGGTACCTCACCTCGATCGTGGTGCTGCTGGCCTTCGCCTCGGCGCTGGGCTTCCGGACCACGCAGGGGCTGCCGAAGGCCGCCCTGGCCGTGCTCGTGGGCATCGGCTTCGCCATGTGCCTGTCCTGGGTGTTCGTCTGGATCGGGCTCACGGTCCGCTCGGCCGGGGCCGTGCAGGGCGTCGGGTTCCTGGCGACCTTCCCGCTGACCTTCGGCAGCACGGCCCTGGTGCAGGCCGACACGCTGCCCGGCTGGCTGCAGGCCTTCACCCGGAACAACCCGGTCACCCACCTGATCGACACCGTCCGCGGGCTGCTGCTCGGCGGTCCGGTGGCCGAGCCGCTGGCCTGGACGGCGGGCTGGGCGGCGCTGCTGCTGGTGGTCTTCGTGCCGCTGGCGATGCGGGCCTACCGCCGCCGGGTCTGACCCCCGCCGGCCGGCATCGGGGTCGCCGCCCAGCCCCGGCTGGCGTCGACCCCCAGCCGGCCGAGCACCTCCGCGCGCGGGACGGCCTCGCCGGCGGCCCGCAGCCGCTCGTACTCCGCCTCGCCCAGCTCGACCCGCAGCCGCCACTCGGTGGCCGCGGCACCCAGGTCACCCCGGTCACGCCGGCCGCGGACCGCCGCCGACCTGCCCAGCAGGTCGGCGGCCCGCTGCGGGTCGCCCTCCACGAGGGCGACCGCGGCCATCGCCTGGACGACGGTGGCCGTGACCGGCATGTCGCCGGCGTCCTCCGCGGCCTGCTGCAGCGCCGTGTCCAGCCACCGGCGGGCCCGGTCGAGCAGCTCCGGCGCGGCGTCCGGCTCGGCCTCGGCCCGGGCGGCCAGCACCGCCGCGGCCCCGGCCCGGACCACCGCGGCGATCTGCGGCGGGCCACCGCTGGCGGCCCGGACGTGGTCCAGCGCCTGGCGGTGCCACCGCTCGGCGTCGTCCAGCCGGCCGGCGAGCAGGGCGAAACCGCCGGCCGCGGCCTCGGCCATCGCCACGTGCAGGCCGCCGCCCTCGGGGCCCAGCTCGGCGAGCACCGCGGACGCCTCCGCCTCCGCGCGCGGGAGGTCCCCGGCCAGCGCGTGCGCCAGCGCCAGCCGGATCCGCAGCATCGGGGTGTCGTCGGTGGTGCCCAGCTGCTCGGAGAGCTCGATCGCCTCGGTCAGCCAGGCGATCGCGGCCTCGCCGTCGCCGTCGGCGGAGCTCAGCTGGCTCAGCGCGGCCGCGGTGAAGGACCGGCCCCACCGGTCGCCGAGCTGCTCGAACTCGGCGTGCGCCTGCCGCAGGTCCACCTCCAGCCCGTCGAGCTCGCCGATGTTCTCCGCCACCTGCGCGCGGATGCCGTGCGCGGCGGCCACCACCCAGGGGTCCGGGTGGTCCTCCAGCAGCGCCAGCCCCGCCACCGAGCGGAAGCCGCCCACGAAGACCATGGCGATCGCCCAGGCCAGCGCCCCGAGCGGCTCGTCGGAGAGGTAGGTGTCCTCGGGCGGGAGGTCGCCGACCCGCCGCAGCGCCGGCAGCGTGGCCTGCCAGTCCTCGCCCTCGGCCCGGCCCATGGCGCTGAAGGCCGAGCACATCGCCCGCATCGCCGGTGCGCCGCCGGGCACGGCGACCGCCTCCCGCAGCCAGCGCCCGGCGGCCAGCTGGCGGCCGGTGAGCAGCCAGTACCAGGCCAGCCGGGCGCCGAGGTGCACGGCCACCTCGCCGTCCTCCGCCGCGATCGCCCGCTGCAGGACGGCGAGCAGGCCGTCGTGCTCGGCGTGCATGCGCCGCAGCGCGACCAGCTGGCCCGCGCCGCGCAGCTGGGGGTCCAGCTCGTCGACCAGGGCGAGGCACCAGGCGGCCTGCGCGGCCTCGACCTCGGCCCGCTCCCCCGCGGCGGTGAGCTGCTCGGCGCCGTACGCCCGGATCGTCTCCAGCATCCGGTACCGCACGCCGTCGGCGTCCTCCACCGCCAGCAGCATCGACTTCTCGACCAGCCCGGTCACCGCGTCCAGCACCTCGCCGGGGCCCCAGCCGCGGTCGGCGCAGACCTGCTCGACCGCGTCCAGGGTGGCGCCGCCGGCGAACACCGACAGCCGCCGGGCGACGGCCTGCTCGCGGTCGTCGAGGGCCTCCCAGCTCCACTCCACGACGGCGCGCAGCGTCTGGTGCCGGGGCAGGGCCACCCGGCTGCCGCCGGTGAGCAGCGAGAACCGGTCGTCGAGCCGGGCGGCGATCTGGGCGATGCCCAGCGAGCGCAGCCGGGCCGCGGCCAGCTCCAGCGCCAGCGGCATGCCGTCCAGCCGGCGGCACACCTCCAGGACGGCGGGGAGCGTGGCGGCGGTGACCGCGAAGTCCGGCCGCACCGCGGCGGCCCGGTCGGCGAACAGCCGGACCACCGGGGCCGTGGCGGCCGCCTCGTCGTCGTCCGCGGGCACCGCCAGCGGCCCGACCAGGACCACCGCCTCCCCCGGCACACCCAGCGGCTCCCGGCTGGTGGCGAGCACCTGGAGGCCGGGGCAGTGCGCGAGCAGGTCGTCGGCGAGCTGGGCGACCGCCCCGACCAGGTGCTCGCAGTTGTCCAGCACGAGCAGCGCGCGCCGCCCGGTGAAGGTCTCCTGCAGCCGGGCGCTCGCCTCGACCAGCGTGGGGACCCGCTCCAGCGAGGTGCCCTCGCGCTGGCCGACCGCGGCGAGCACGGCCGCCGGCAGCAGCCCGGCGTCGGCGACCGGCGCCAGCTCGACCCACCAGACGTGGTCGGCGACCGCGTCCCGCCGGCGGTGCGCCGCCTCCAGGGCCAGCCGGGTCTTCCCGGCCCCGCCCGGACCGAGCAGGGTGACCAGCCGGCCGCCGTCGAGCAGCGCGGCCACCGCGGTCAGCTCGTCCTCCCGGCCGCGGAAGCTGGTCAGCGGCGTGCGCAGCGGGCTGCCGTCGCGGGACGCGGCCGGGGCGGCGCCCTCGCCGCGCAGCACCGCGAGGTGCTCGGCCTGCAGCGCCGGGGACGGGTCCAGGCCGAGGGAGTCGGCCAGCTCGGCCCGGCAGCGCTCGTAGGCGGCCAGCGCCTCCGCGGTGCGGCCCAGCCGGGCCAGCGCCCGCACCAGCAGCAGGCAGAACGGCTCGCGCAGCGGGTGCGCGGCGACCAGCTCCTCGAGCTCGGCCAGCACCGCCCCCGCCTGGCCTAGCTCGAGCCCGGCGGCCAGCCGGAGCTCGGCGGCGGTGAGCCGCAGGTCGTCCCAGCGGGTGGCCAGCGGCGCGCCGAACGCCAGCGTGCGCAGGTCGGCCAGCGCCGGACCGCGCCAGAGCGCCTCGGCCTCGCCGAGCAGCGCTCCCACCCGCTCGGGGGCGCGCTCGCCGCGGGCCCGGGCGACCAGCGCCTCGAACCGGTGCACGTCGACGGCGTCGGCCGGCACGTCCAGCAGGTAGCCGTGCGCCTGCGCCCGCAGCGGCGCTCCCGGCAGCGTCCGCCGGAGCCGGGAGACCAGCGCCTGCACGGCGTTGCCGGGTGCGGCGGGCGGGTCGGCGTCCCAGACCGCCTCGATCAGCGTGTCCAGGCCGACGACCCGGCCGGGCGCGACGGCCAGCCGGGCCAGCAGCGCCCGGGCCCGCGGGCCGCCGACGTCGACCGGCCGCCCGTCGCCGTCGACCACGGCGACCGGGCCGAGCAGGCAGATGCGGACGGGCACGGCGCCATCGTCCCCCACGCCGGTCAGCCGGTGCGGCGCAGCAGCCGGAGCGAGCCGGTGCCCGGCAGCTCGGTGAACTCCCCCGATGCCAGCACCCGCGAGTAGACGCCGAAGGGCGCCTGGCCGCCGTCGGCCGGGTCGGGGAACACGTCGTGGACGGCCAGGGTGCCGCCGACGGCGAGCTTGCCGACCCAGGCGTCCTGGTCCCGGCGGGCGGACTCCTCGGTGTGGCTGCCGTCGAGGAACAGCAGCGCCAGCGGCGTCGACCACAGCGGCGCAAGCAGCTCCGACCGGGTGACCACGGCGACGACCACGTCCTCGGCGCCGGCCGCGGCGATGGTCCGGCGGAACGCCGGCAGGGTGTCGACCCGGCCGACGAGCGGGTCGACCAGCGCCGGGTCGTGGTACTCCCAGCCGGGCTGGTGCTCCTCGGAACCGCGGTGGTGGTCGACGGTCACCACCTGCCGGCCGGTCTCCCGGGCGGCGGCGGCCAGGTAGAGCGCCGACTTGCCCATCCAGCTGCCGATCTCCAGCAACGGCCCGGGGACGGCGACCGCGCGCGCCGCCTCGTACAGCGCGCGGCCCTCGTCCGGTGGCATGAAGCCCGGCGCGGCAGCCGCGGCGGCGAGCAGGTCGGCGGTCACCCGGGCAGCATCCCGGTCGGCTCCCGGCGCGGTCACCGCGGGTCCCGCCGCTGCGGCGGCTCGCCGCCCGGACCGGCCGCGGCCGCCTGCTCGCGCAGCGCGCGCAGCCGCTCCCGGCGCCGCTGCGCCTCGCGCTCCTCCTCGGTGGGCTCGGGCGCCGGGGGCTGGGTGCGCATCGTGGCGGCGGTGGCGACCAGGGCGCCGATGAGCGTGGTCACCGGGACGGCCAGCACCAGCGCGATCCCGCCGACCAGCGTGCGGACGACCTGCTCGCCCACCTCGGTCCCGGTGAGCACGATCCAGAACGGCCGCTGGTAGAGCTCGAAGATCAGCAGCAGCGGCAGCGCCGCCCCGGCGTAGGCGAACACGATGGTGTAGATCGTCGAGGCGATGTGGTCCCGGCCGATCGACATCCCGCGGCGGAACAGCTCGCGCCAGCCGGCCGTGGGTGCGGCCTCGTGCAGCTGCCAGACCGCCGAGGCCTGGGTGATGGTGACGTCGTTGAGGATGCCGAGCCCGGCGACGACGGTGGCGGCCAGCACCAGGCCGGAGAAGTCGAGCGTCGGGTCGAACTGCAGCAGCTGGATGGTGTTCTCGTCGTTGGACCCGGTGAGGTGCGCCGCGGCGACCGCCACCGCGCCCAGCACCGCGCTCAGCCCCAGGCCGAACAGCGTGCCCAGCAGCGCGGTCGTCGTCCGGGCGGAGAAGCCGTGCGCGAGGTACAGGACGACGAACATGATCGCCGAGGAGCCGACCAGGCTGACCCAGATCGGCGACCCCCCGTCCAGCAGCGCCGGCAGCATGAACTGCAGCAGCACGACGAAGGCGAACCCGAGGCCCACCAGCGCCAGCAGGCCGCGCAGCCGGGCCACCGCGCCGACGACCAGGGTGAAGAACAGCGCCAGGACGACGATCGGCGTGCCCCGCGGGAAGTCGTAGAACCCGTAGGCGGCGTCCCCGCCGTCGGTGCCCGGGTCGCGGTTGAGCACCAGCTCGTCACCGACCTCCACGCCCTCGGCGACGACCTCGGCGGGCAGGTCGACCTGCACGTAGTCCCCGGCGCCGACCCCCTCGCCGATGACCATCACCGCGGTGGCGCAGGTCTGCGCCGGCGCGCTGCCGGTGGCCTCGGCGCACTGGTAGGGCTCCAGCGAGGCGATGGTCGCCTCCGGGTAGGTGGTGCCCGGCGGCAGGAAGGACTCCGCCGCCTGCTGCGCGGCCGTCTGCTCCCCGTCGGGCCAGAGCAGCACCAGCCCGGCCAGGGTGGCCAGGCCGATGGGCACCAGCACGTAGAGCATCAGCCGGACGGCGCGGCGGCGCCCGGCGACGACCGCCGGGTCCGGCGGCGGGGCCTCGCCCTCGGGTGCGGAGGTGTGGGAGTGGGCCGGCACCCGGTCAGGCTAGGTGGCGGGCCGGCCGGCCCCGGAGCGCCGGGCGTGGTGTCGCCCACCTCAGTCCGGCGGCGCCACCGGTCCGAGCAGCTCGGCGCCGGCCAGGTAGCCGGCGAGCAGGGCGGCGGCGACCTGGCCGACCACGTCGTCGCCGGGCAGGAAGCGCGGCGAGTGCAGGCCGGGGCGCCGCCCGTCGTCGGACGGCGGGCCGCCGTCGACGCCGAGGAAGAGCATCAGCCCGCGGTGGCCGGCGCAGAAGTGCGAGAAGTCGTCGGCGCCGAAGGACCGCCAGGCGTCGTCGACCGGGACCCCGCTGCGGGTCAGCCACGGCACGGTCGCGCGGGCCAGCTCGGGGTCGTTGGCCAGCACCGGCTCGTTGTCCTCGATCTCCACCGTGGCGGTGCAGCCGTAGGCGGTGGCGGTGTGCTCGGCGACGTCGGTGAGCGCCTGCCGCAGCAGCGCGCGGTCCTCCTCGCGCATGACCCGCAGCCCGCCCCGGGCGCGGGCGGTGTCCGGGACGACGTTGAACGACGACCCGGCGTCGAGCTGGGTGACGGCCAGCACGGCGCCGACGGTGGGGTCGACCCGGCGGCTGACCAGCTGCTGCAGGTTGACCACGACGGCGCTGAGCGCGAGCACCGGGTCCAGTGTGGTGTGCGGGTACCCGCCGTGGCCGCCGTGCCCGGTGACGGTGATGGTGAACTCGTCGGTGGCGGCGTTGACCGGCCCGGGGGTGGCGTTGACGACGCCGGCGGCCAGCTGCGGCTGCACGTGGGCGGCGACGACCGAGTCGACCCGCTCCTCGACCAGGACGCCGGCGGCCACCACGTCGGCGGCGCCGGAGGGTGCCCGCTCCTCGCGCGGCTGCAGCAGCAGGACCAGCGGCGCCGGGCCGCCGACCCGGGCGACGGCGCGGCCGAGCGCTACCAGCCCGGCGAGGTGGGCGTCGTGGCCGCAGGCGTGCATGACCCCGGCGGTGGAGGTCCACGGCACGCCGGTCCGCTCCTCGACGCCGAGCCCGTCGAGCTCGGCGCGCAGCGCGACCGCCCGGCCGGGGCCGTCGACGACCCGGACCAGCCGCCCGGTGTCGGCGACCCGGCGGCCCTCCCCCAGGCCGAGCGCGGCCACCACGGCGTCCGCGGTGTCCTGCTCCTCCCCGGAGATCCGGGGGTCGGCGTGCAGCTGGTGGCGCAACTCGACCGCGGCCGGCAGCTCCTCGGCCACCGCGGCCTGCAGCCGCTCGTACCAGGCCGCCAGGGCGGGGTCGGGCTCGCCGGCCGGGACGGGCGGGACGACGGTCGGGTCGGGTGCGCTCACCCGGCGATCCTCCCGGACCCGCGTTGCGGGCGGATGTCAGCTGCCCAGCCGGTAGGCCCGCTCGGCGTTGCCGGCGCCGATCAGCGCGGCGACCCGGGCCGCGTCGGCCGCCGTCCAGGCGTCCTCGGCGACCCCCTCGGCCAGGTAGCGGCCCAGGCCGCGGCGGAACAGCACGGTGCCGAGCAGGTAGAGCTCGGCCAGGCCGAACGCGTCGGAGGAGAACAGGACCTTGCCGAAGGGGGCCAGCTCGAGCAGCTCGCGGAGCAGCGCGTCGGAGCGGTGGCCGAGGTTGTGGGTGGCCAGGCCGACGTCGACGAACACGTGCCCGAACACCTGGGCCAGGAAGCCGGCGTTGCGGTGGAACGGGTAGTTGTGCAGCAGCATCACCGGCACCCCGGCCGGCTCGGTGGCCCGCAGCAGGTCGGTGAGCAGCAGCGGGTCGCAGCGGTGCAGGTCGACGTCGGCGTCGCCGTAGCCGACGTGGAACTGCACCGGCAGCTGCCGGTCGATGCCGCTCCAGACCAGGAACCGGTGCAGCACCGGGTCGGCGATCCGCGGCTTCCCGCCCCGGCGCAGCAACCGGTCGGCTGCCGCGGTCACCTCGGCGTCGGTGGGGCGGGCGCCCTCGAGGGCCAGGCCCACCCGGTAGGCGGCGACCGACTTCACCCCGGCGGCGTCCGCGCTGCGGTCGGCCAGCCGGCTGCGGAATGCCTCGGCGAAGTCCCCGGCCGCGACGCCGCCGGCGAGCACCTCCTCGGCGAGGGCCTCGAGCCGGACCACCTCGCGGGCCCGGCCGCCGGTGAGCGCGGCGAGCTCGGCGGGGCTGGTGATCGGCTCGGGCAGGTAGCCGGTGTCGACCAGGAACGTCTGCGTGCCGGTCGCGGCCAGCAGCCGGCGGTTGACCTCGTCCGCGCCGAGCTCGGCGCGGCGGGCGAGGTACTCCTCGGCCGGGGCGTGCGCCGGGAGGTCCAGGACGGGCGCGCACCAGCGCCGGACGGCGAAGCCGATCTGGGAGTCCAGCAGCGAGCCGCCCAGCGGGCCGGGCCCCTCCGCCTCGGTCAGCATCGCCTCGAACTCGGCGCGGTCGAGGTCGCGGCGCACCAGGCCGTGGCAGTGGTGGTCGACCAGCGGGAGGTCGGCGAGGGTGGGGTCCAGTTCGCTCACCGGGTCATCCTGCCCCGGCGCGACCGGCGGCGTCCCGGCGGCGGCGGACGTACGTTCGGCGCATGACCTCGTGGACGACGGCCGACATCCCCCCGCAGACCGGGCGCACCGTCGTGGTGACCGGGGGCAACAGCGGGCTGGGGCTGGCCACGGCCCGCGCCCTGGCCGCGGCCGGGGCGCGCGTCGTCCTGGCGGTGCGGGATCCCACCCGCGGCGAGCAGGCGGCGGCCGGGCTGCCGGGGCAGGTGGAGGTGCGCCGGCTGGACCTGGCCGACCTCGCCTCGGTGCGCGCCTTCGCCCAGGCCTGGACCGGCGACCTCGACGTGCTGGTGGCCAACGCCGGGATCATGGCCGTCCCGGAGGCCCGCACCGCCGACGGCTTCGAGCTGCAGTTCGGCACCAACCACCTGGGCCACTTCGCGCTGACCAACCTGCTGCTGCCGCACGTCACCGACCGGGTGGTCACCGTCTCCTCCGGGTTGCACGCGTCGGGGCGGATCGTGCTGGACGACCTGAACTGGGAGCGCCGGACGTACTCGGCGACCGGCGCCTACGCCCAGTCCAAGCTGGCCAACCTGCTCTCCACCCTCGAACTGCAGCGGCGGCTGACCGCGGCCGGCTCGCCGGTGCGGGCCATGGCGGCCCACCCGGGCTGGGCGGCGACGAACCTGCAGAGCGGGTCGGGCAGCCGGCTGAAGGACGCCGCGATGGCGCTGGGCAACCGGGTGGCCGCGGTCAGCAGCGAGCAGGGCGCGCTGCCGACCCTCTTCGCCGCGGTCGCCGACGTCCCCGGCGGCAGCTACGCCGGACCCTCCGGGCCGCTGATGCGCGGCACGCCCACGCTGGCCGGCCGCAGCCCGGCGGCCTCCGACCCGGCGCTGGCCCGGCAGCTGTGGACGGCGTCGGCCGCGCTCACCGGCGTCGACCTCCCGGCGTCGCTGCGGGGGTAGCCGGCCGCACCGCTCGACGGGGTTCGGCCGCCGTGGCGGCGGCGACGAGCAGCGCGGCCGAACCGAAGAACGAGGCGGGCGTGCCGGCCGCGTCGGCGACCGCGCCCAGCACGAGGGCGCCGGCCGCCTGACCGACGGTGAGCCCGACGAAGAGGACGGCGGCGGCCTGCGGTGCCGCCGCCGGGACCCGCTGCGCTCCCCAGGCGAGCAGCACCCCGCTGAGCACCACGAAGGCGCCGCCGAAGCCGGCCAGCGCGAGGCCCGCCCCAACCGGGCTGCCGGGGGCGACGGCCAGCAGCAGCACGGCGGCGGCCGCGACGGTGGCGGCGCCGGCCCATGCCCGGCGCAGCCCGGCCCGCGCGACGAGGTCACCGCTGAGCCCGCCGGCGAGCCCGGCCGCTCCGAGCACGCACCACAGCACGCCGGTGACGACGTCGGACAGCCCGCCGTCGCCGGTGAGCAGCTCCCGGCCGAACGTCCACACACCGGCGCAGCCCGCCCCGCCCAGGACCGCGGCGACCAGCGGCCGGGTCAGGCTGCGCAGCGGGGCCCGGGCGGCGTCCCCCCTCCGGACGGCGGACGGCCAGGTGCTGCGGCGGTCGGCCGCCCGGGTCGCGGCCAGCGCCAGCACGGCGAACCCGGCCCAGGCCCAGCGCCAGTGCCCGGGCACCGACAGCATCAGCAGGCCGCCGGCGACCACCCCGGCACCGGTGCCGCTGTTGACGACCGCCTGGGCGCGGGACTCGGCGGCGGGTCGCACGGTCGCGGTCACCGCGGTGACCAGCGCCGGCGTCGCGGCCCCCGCGCCGCTGCCGGCGACGAGCACCCCGGCCGCGAGGACGGCGGCCGAGGAGGCGGTCGCGACCACCGCGGAGCCGGCAGCGGCGGTGCCCCCGGCCAGCCACAGCGCCGCGCGGGCCCGGTCCCGGCCGACCCAGCGCCGGGCCAGCAGCGCGGTCAGGCAGTACGCGAGGTAGCTGCCGGCGGCGATGCTCCCGGCGGTACCGGAGGTGATGCCGAACTCCTCCCGCAGCTGCGGGAGGTAGAGGCCGAAGCCATAGCGGGCCAGTCCGTAGGTGACGGCGACGACCGCCAGACCTGCGGGCACGATCCCGGTCGGCGTGCGTAACGATCGTTTCAGCATAACGACCGTTACGATAGGGGCATGACCGCCTCCTCCGCGACCCGACCGGCGCGCGAGCGGCTCCTCACCGCTGCCGGTGAGCTGTTCTACGAGTCCGGCATCGCGGCGACGGGGGTCGACGCGGTCCTCGCCCGGGCCGGCGTCTCCCCCGCCACGATGTACGCCCACTTCGCCGGGAAGGACGGGCTGGTCGCCGCCTACCTGGAGGAGCGGCACACCACCTGGCGGCAGACGTGGGACGCCGTGCTGGCCGAGCACCGCGACCCGGTCGACCGGCTGCTGTCGGTGTTCGACGCGGTCGCCCGCTTCCGGCAGCAGCAGGGCACCCGGCGCGGCTGCGCCTTCCTGGCCGCGGCGACCGAGCTGCCGTCGGGGCACCCGGGCCAGCGCTGGCTGGCGGCCGACTCCCGGTTGCTCACCGGGCGGCTGCACGACCTGGCGGTCGCCGCCGGACTGCCGGATCCCGAGGCCGTCGCCAGCACGCTGCTGCTCTGCTACGACGGCGCGCTGAGCGGGTACGCCCGGGCCGCGACCACACCCGGCCTGCCCGTCGACGACCCGATCGGCCGGGCCCGGCGGCTGGCCGCGGACTGGCTCGCCACCCGCACCGGCTGAGATCACGGCCGGGACACGTTCCCGTGGTGCGCGACCGATCAGCGTGGTGCAGTGGGTCCCGTGTCCGTCGCCGACCGTCTCGACCGCCTCCAGCGCCGGCACAAGGCAGCCGGTTTCCCGATCGCCGTCATCTACAAGTACGTCGACGACCTCGGCCCGTACCTCGCCGCGCTGATCACCTACTACGCCTTCGTCTCGCTCTTCCCGCTGCTGCTGCTGTTCTCCACGATCCTGGCGCACGTGCTGGCGGGGGACCCCGAGCTGCAGCAGCGGCTGATCGACTCCGCGCTCAGCCAGTTCCCTGTCGTGGGCGAGCAGCTCGGCACCCCGCAGGAGCTCAGCGGCGGCGTCGTCGGCGTCGTGGTCGGCGTGCTCGGCTCGCTGTACGGCGGGCTCGGCGTGGCCCAGGCCGTGCAGTACATGATGAACACCGCCTGGTCGGTGCCGCGCAACAGCCGGCCCAACCCCTTCCTGGCCCGCGGCCGCAGCCTGCTCCTGCTGGGCACCGCCGGCCTGGCGGTCATCGGGACGACGGCGCTGTCGACCCTCGGCTCGGGCAACGCCGGGTCGTTCGGCACGGCCCGGCAGCTCCTCGCGATGCTCGCCTCGATCGCGGTCAACGGCATCGTGTTCGTCTTCGCCTTCCGGCTGGCCACCGCCCGGCACCTGACCATCCGCCAGGTCGCGCCCGGCGCCGTGATCGCCGCCGTGCTGTGGCAGCTGCTGCAGACCTTCGGCGTCACCTACGTCAGCCACGTCGTCAGCAGGGCGAGCGCCGTCAACGGCGTCTTCGCCCTCGTCCTGGGCCTGCTCGCCTTCCTCTACCTGGCCTCCGTGGTGGGCGTCCTGTGCGTGGAGATCAACGTCGTGCGGGTGGACAAGCTGCACCCCCGCGCGCTGCTCACGCCGTTCACCGACGACGTCGACCTCACCGCCGGCGACCGGCGCAGCTACACCGGGCTGGCCAAGGCCCAGCGCCAGAAGGGGTTCGAGACGGTGCACGTCACCTTCGACCCGCCGGCCGGCGACGGGCCGCCGGACGCCGTCAGCGCCCCTCCGCCACCTGCTCCTCCTGACGTGCACCCAGCTCCGCCGCGGTGAGGGCGGCGCCGGCCCGCTGCGCCATCGCCGGGGCGACGACCACCGCCACCAGCCCGACCAGCAGCCAGGCCCCGGCCACGATCGGGAACCAGAACGCCGGACCGTCGGCGTAGGCCGGGTACGGGGCGACGTTGCGGTAGACGGTGTAGCCCAGCACGACCAGGGCCGCCAGCGGGACGACGACCTGCCACATCGGCACCGCCGGCATCCGGCGCTGGACGAACACCAGCCGGATCGCGCCGACCGTGGTCAGCAGGTAGGCGACCAGCAGGATCAGCGTGCCGATCGTGCCCGACCACAGGAAGGTGTCGAAGGCCTCGGCGTCGAAGAACACCGCGCAGACCAGCTGCACCAGGGCCATGACGGCGGTGACGACGATCGCCGCGACCGCCGGGGTGCCGGCCGCGGTGGTCGAGGCCAGCCCGCCGGCCCGGGTGGTGTCGCGCCGGGTGTCGCGGGCGAACGCGTAGGTGAGCCGTGAGGCGCCGACCACGCACGCCAGGCAGCAACCGAACGCGCTGATCGCCGCGCCCAGCGTGATCAGGTCACCGACCCAGCCGGCGATGTAGCTGCTGCCCAGGTCGCCGAGCAGCGACGGCGAGGAGGCGAAGGCGGCCACCCCCGCCTCGTCGGTGCCGAAGGCCATCATCTCGATCGCGGTGACCACGACGAAGTAGACGCCGCCGAACACGGCCGTCCCCAGGATCGCCCGGGGGATGTCCTTGCGCGGATTCCGCGCCTCCTCCCCCAGGGTCGCCGCGGCCTCGAACCCGGCGAAGGACAGGAAGCCGAACACCACCCCGAGGAAGACCGCGGACAGGTCGGTGCCGGGCGCGACGGTGAACACGTCGAGGGTGAACCCGGCGTCCGGTGAGGGTGCGTCGGCCGGCACGTTCCCGGACACCAGCCGGACCAGCACGATCGCGCTGATCACCAGGATCAGCGCCACCGTGACGCCCTCGACGGTCAGCAGCACCGACGTCCCGCGCCTGGCCGGCACGATCGTGAGCACCAGCGCCCCCAGCAGGGCGACCGCGACCAGCAGGAACGGCGCCCAGGACGGCGGGTTCGGCCAGATCCCGACGGCCTCCAGGAACGCGGTGCCGAAGATCCCGGTCGCGCTGGAGGTGACCACGCCGTAGAAGCAGTAGGTGCCCAGCAGGCCGAAGCCGGAGACGAGCCCGGCGCGCGGGCCGAGCGTGGCGCCGACGAAGGCGTAGACGGAGCCGGCGTGGTGGAAGTACTGGCAGAGCCGGACGAAGCCGTAGGCGACCAGCAGCACGCCGACGGCGGCCAGCAGGAACGCCAGCGGCACCGCCCGGCCGACGGTGCCGGCGGTCCCCTGCGGGTTGATGTTCGCCGCCATCGACGGCGCCATCAGCGCGACCGACAACCCGACGGCCTGCCAGACCGACAGCGACCGGGTGAGACCGCCGGTCCCGGGCCGGTCGGGCGTGGTGGCCCCGTCGGGACGAGGGGTCGAGACAGCCATCGGGCGCACTCCTCGGGATCGCAGTTGCACCCGGCAACGGGTGTGCTGGCGAGAGTGTGCGCGACGGGGTGCGCCGTTGGGAATGGCGTCACACGGAATCGACGAGACCGTTACCTGCGCGACCGACCACCCGCGTGACCTGCGCGTCATCCCCGTGGTGCAGCATGCGGCAGGTCAGCGGGGGCGACGGATCCGGAGGCACGCATGGAGCTGCACGAGCGGGACGAGCGACGGGCTGCGGCGGAGGCCCGCCTCGGTGACCTCGCCGAGGCCGGGGTGGTCGGCGTCGTCCTGCCCTGGGTCGACACCAGCGGCATCACCCGGGTGAAGTCGGTGCCGCTGGCCCGGCTGCCCGCCGCCGCGCAGTGGGGCGTCGGGATGAGTCCGGTCTTCGACGGCTTCCTGGTCGACGACTCCATCGTCGCCGGCAGCTACGCCGGCAGCGCGATCGGCGACCTGCGGCTGCACCCGGACCTCGACCGGCTCACCGTGCTCGCCGGTCAGCCCGGCTGGGCGTGGGCGCCGGTGGACCGCTACACCCAGGACGGCGTGCCGCACGTGCAGTGCTCCCGGTCGCTGCTGCGCCGGCTGGTCGACGGCTACGCCGCCGAGGGGCTCACCCTCAAGGCCGCCTACGAGATCGAGTGGGTGGTCGGCGAGGCGGTGCTGCCCGGGGACGCCGACCCGGACGCCTTCGTGCCGGCGCTGTCCGGCCCGGCGTACGGCATGACCCGGCACATCGAGGTGTCCGACTACGCGCGCGACCTGCTGCAGGCGCTGGCCGACGAGGGCGTGGCCGTCGACCAGTTCCACCCCGAGTACGCCGCCGGGCAGCTGGAGGTCTCGGTCGGCGCCGAGGACCCGGTCGCCGCGGCCGACACCGCCCTGCTGGTGCGCAGCACCATCCGCGCGGTGAGCCTGGAGCACGGCCTGCGGGTCTCCTTCTCGCCGAAGGTCACGGCAGACGGCGTGGGCAACGGCGGGCACGTGCACCTGTCGCTGTGGCGCGGCGACGAGAACCTGATGAGCGGCGGCCCGGGCACCTTCGGCCTGACCCGGGACGGCGAGGCGTTCACCGCCGGGCTGCTCGAGCACCTGCCCGGGCTGCTCGCCGTCGGGGCGCCCAGCGTCGCCTCCTACCTGAGGCTGGTCCCCTCGCACTGGGCCGGGGCGTTCGCCGCCTGGGGCCTGGAGAACCGCGAGGCCGCCGTCCGGTTCGTCACCGGCCCCAGCGGCGCGCGGGCGTCCGCGGCCAACGTCGAGGTCAAGAGCTTCGACGCCGCGGCCAACCCCTACCTGCTGATGGCCGGGTTGCTGGCCGCCGGGCAGGCCGGGCTGCGGGCCGGCGCGACGCTGCCCGACCCGGTCGGGATCGACCCCGGCACGCTCAGCGAGGACGAGCAGCGGGAGGCCGGCATCACCCCGCTGCCCGCGTCCCTGGCGGAGGCGGTGCGGGCGTTCGAGACCGACGAGGTGCTGACCAGCGCCTTCGGCGTCGAGCTGGCGACGACGATCGCCGAGGTCCGCCGCGGCGAGATCGCCCTGTTCGACGGCGTCTCCGCCGAGGACGTCGCGACAGCGGTCCGCTGGCGGCACTGACGGCGCCCGGCCCGTGATCATCGGCAGGTGGCTGCCCGGCCCGGCAGGTCGGGCAGCCACTCGCCGATGATCGACCGGGAGACATCTGCAGTGGCGGCCGGAAGATCTCTCAAGCGGAGGTGTTTACTCCGGTGCGCGGCCGAGGTAATCTTCAGTTGCCGCTAGAGGTTCTCCTCGGGCAGCGCATCCCTGGACCGTTCGACCGCATCATCTCCGGAGGTACGCAGCCATGATGCTGACTTCCAACGACCCGTTCGCCGCCACGTCCGCCGCGCTCCGCGCGCTGGACCAGCTCACCGGCCGCGGCGGCACCACGACCGCCCGCCCGCTCGCCGGCATGCCGATGGACGCCTACCGGGTCGGCGACAACTTCGTCGCCCACTTCGACCTGCCCGGCGTCGACCCCGGCTCGATCGACCTGCAGGTCGAGGGCACCACGCTGACCATCAGCGCGGAGCGCTCGGTCCCGCAGATCGAGAACGCCCAGTGGCAGGTGGCCGAGCGCCCGTTCGGCAGCTACACCCGCCAGCTGGTGCTGGGCCGCAGCCTGGACACCGAGCGGCTCGAGGCCAGCTACCACGACGGGGTGCTGACCGTGAGCATCCCGGTGGCCGAGAAGGCCAAGGCCCGCAAGATCACCGTGTCCCGGGCGGACACCCCCGCCCAGGTGGAGGGCCGCACCATCGAGGGCGAGCAGCACCAGGCCGTCGAGGGCTGATCGACACCACGAGGGAGGGGCGGGGCCGCGAGGTCCCGCCCCTCCTCGTCTCCGGAGGGGACACGTTCCATGGAGGGGCGATGAGCACCGACCCGCTACACCCGCTGGACGACCCCGACCACCCGGTGCTCACCATGAGCCAGGCGGCCGAGCTGCTCGGCGTCCAGGCGGCGTTCCTCCGCAGCCTCGACTCCGGCGGCGTCCTCTCCCCGCACCGCTCCCCCGGTGGGCACCGGCGCTACTCCCGCGCCCAGCTGCGGATCGCCGCCCGGGTGCGCGTCCTGCTCGACGACGGCCACCCGCTCTCCTCCGCGCAGGTCATCGTCCAGCTGCAGGACGACCTCGCCGACGCGGTCGCCGACGCCGACGCCGCCCGGCAGGAGCTCCGCGACCACGACTCCCGCAGCGCCTGACCGCCGTCTCCACCGAGAGCGCGCCTCTGGCGGTGCAACAGTCCGCCGAGGGTGCACCTCCGGCGGACGACCTCAGCTGAGGGCGGGCAGCACCAGCAGGACGGTCGGGACCAGCAGCAGGGCCAGCGCGCAGGCCAGCGCGGCCGTGCGGGCCGCGGCCGGCAGCGGGGCGGCCGGCGCCAGCAGCCGCCGCACCCGGACGGCGACCGCGCCGCCGCTGACCGCGAGCGCCCCGTCCGGCAGCGGACCACCGGCGCCGGCGGCGACCGCGACGATCGCCGCGGCCAGCGTCCGCCGCCGGTCCGGGCCGGCCAGCGAGCCCAGGGCGACGTCGTCGGCCCGCATCTCGACCAGGTCGCGGACGGCGTCGTGCGCCCGGTCGGCGGCCGGCAGCACCGGCAGCGCCGCACGCCAGGCGACGAACGGCAGGAGCAGCAGGTGGTGGTGCTCGGCCAGGTGCGCGCGCTCGTGCGCGACCACCGCGTCGACCTGGGCGCCGTCGAGCTCGGCGACCATCCCGGAGGAGAGCACCAGCAGCGGCCGGGCGCCGGGGATGCAGAAGGCCACCGGCGCCGGGTGGTCCAGCAGCCGGGTGTCCTCCCCCGCTGCGGCGGGCTGGACGACCAGCTCCAGCAGCGCGCGGTGCCGCCGCCGGGTGCGGGCGGTGCGCAGCAGCGAGAGCAGCAGCACGCCGAGCAGCTCCAGGGCGAGGACCGCGGCCAGGGTCTGGGCGACCCAGTGGTCGCCGCGCACCGGCTCCTCGGGCGGCGCCCCGGTGGACCAGTGGGTGACCCAGTGCCACCACGCCTCGGGCAGCGAGTGCCCCCACGGGGCCAGGCCGTGCGTCAGCAGCGCGCCGATGATCGACAGCCCGCCGGCCAGCCCGATCGCCTGCCAGCAGACCAGCGCGGCCAGCGGGTCGCGCTGCGGCCAGCCGGCGCGGGCGAGCGCGGCCGGCACCGGCCAGGCCAGCAGCGCGGCCAGCAGGCCCAGCGCCAGCGCGGTCGCGGGCAGCACGGTCAGCGGGTCGCCGGTCGGGCGGTCAACGCGCCGCGGCGTCGTCCCCGGCGCCGGCCAGCAGCGCGCGCAGCATCCGCACCTCGTCGGCGCCGACGCTGCCGACGAAGCGGGCCAGGGCAGCCTGCCGGTCACCGGCCTGGCCGAGCACCTCGTGCATCAGCTCGGCCACGTGCTCCTCGCGGGTGCCCACGGCGCGGAACTGGCGCGGCCGGGCGTCGTCGTGGGCGACGAAGCCCTTCTGCTCCAGCCGGGTCAGCACCGTGTGCACGGTGGTCAGCGCCAGGCCGCGGTCGGCCAGGTCCTCCTTGAGCTGGGTCGCCGTGCGCGGGCCGCCGACGGCCCACAGGTGCTCCAGCACGGAGCGCTCCAGGTCCCCCAGGGTGTTCATCGATCTCCTGTCGGCCAGCTCACACGGCGCGTCTTCTACAAAGCGTAGAACTGCTCTTCTACTCGGCGTAGAAAGGAACGTGTCGATCGTACGACAGCAACCGAGGAGGTAGCGGTGGACGTGCTGGACATCGCCCGCTGGCAGTTCGGGATCACCACCGTCTACCACTTCCTGATGGTCCCGCTGACCATCGGCCTGGGGATCCTCGTGGCGGTCATGCACACCATGTGGGTGCGCACCGACAAGCCCGAGTGGCTGCGGATGACCCGCTTCTGGGGCCGCATCTACCTGATCAACTTCGTGCTCGGCGTGGCCACCGGCCTCGTGCAGGAGTTCCAGTTCGGGCTGGCCTGGAGCGAGTACAGCCGCTTCGTCGGCGACGTCTTCGGCTCCCTGCTGGCGCTGGAGGCGCTGCTCGCCTTCTTCCTCGAGTCGACCTTCCTGGGCCTGTGGATCTTCGGCTGGGGCCGGATCCCGAAGAAGGTCCACCTGGCCACGCTGTGGGCCGCGGTCATCGGCTCGATCGTCAGCGCGTACTTCATCATCGCGGCCAACAGCTGGATGCAGCACCCGGTCGGGGTGGTCACCGACGACGCGACCGGCCGGCCGCAGCAGGTCGACTTCCTCGCGGTGCTGACCAACAACACCGCCCTCGCCGCGTTCAGCCACACCATCGTCGCCGCGCTGATGGTCGCCGGCGCCGCGCTGGTCGGCGTGGGCCTGTGGCACCTTCGCAAGCGGAAGCTCGCCGGCGCCCCCACCACCGACGTCGACCACAGCGTGTGGCGCCGCTCGGTGCGGCTGGGCGGCTGGGTCTCCATCGCCGCCTTCATGCTGACCGCGGTCACCGGCGACGTGCAGGGCAAGCTCATGTACGAGCAGCAGCCGCTGAAGATGAGCTCGGCCGAGGCGCTGTGCACCACCGAGGCGCCCGCCCCGTTCTCGATCTTCGCCTTCGGCAAGCTCGGCTCCAACGAGTGCGACGACGTCCACTCCTGGACCGTGCCCTACCTGCTCTCCTACCTGGCGCACGGCGACTTCTCCACCGCCGTCCCCGGTGTCAACGAGCTGCAGCAGGAGTACGCCGCGGCCTACGGCGCCACCTACCCCGACGACCCGAGCTTCGGCGACAAGGCCGGCGAGCCCATCGACTACACCCCGGTGCTGGCCGTCACCTACTGGAACTTCCGGCTGATGATCGGCATGGGCATGCTGTCGGCGGGCGTCGGGGCCTACGCGCTGTGGGCCACCCGCCGCGGCCGGGTGCCGACCAACCCGCTCGCCGTCTACGGCTCGCTGGCCGCCGTCGCCGCCCCGTTCGTGGCCAACGCCGCCGGCTGGGTCTTCACCGAGATGGGCCGCCAGCCCTTCGTCGTCTACCCGAACCCCGACGTCCCGCGCGCCGACCAGGTGTACTTCTTCACCGCCCAGGCCGTCTCCCCCGGCGTCAGCGCCGGGGAGGTGCTGACCTCGCTGAGCACGCTGACCGTGCTCTACGGCGCGCTCGCCGTCGTCGAGGCGTGGCTGCTGGTCCGGTTCGTCCGCCGCGGCATCACCACCGGCGACGGCGCCCCGACGCCGGGGCACACCCCCGAGGGGACGCCGGACGACGACCTGCCCGGCGGCCGGGACCAGACCGACGACGACGTCCTGTCCTTCGCGTACTAGGGAGAGCTGACCATGGACCTGCAGACCGTCTGGTTCGTCGCCGTCGCGGTGCTCTGGACCGGCTTCCTGCTGCTCGAGGGCTTCGACTTCGGCGTCGCCGCGCTGCTGCCGGTGCTCGGCCGCCGCCCCGCCGACCGGCACCTGATGCTGCGCTCGATCGGCCCGCTGTGGGACGGCAACGAGGTGTGGCTGATCACCGCCGCCGGCGCGGTCTTCGCCGCCTTCCCCGGCTGGTACGCCACCTGGCTGCCCGCCCTGTACCTGCCGTTCGTGCTGGTGCTGGTCGGGCTGATCGTCCGGGCGGTCGCCTTCGAGTGGCGGCACTCCCACCACACCGCGCAGTGGGACACCACCTGGACCCACGTCATCACCGCCGGCTCGCTGATCGCCTCGCTCGGCATCGGCGCCGCGCTCGGGGCCACCACGCTGGGGCTGCCGATCGACGCCGACGGCACCCGGGTCGGCGGCGCGTTCGCCGGGCTCGGCTGGTCGGCGCTGCTGGGCGCGGTCGCCGTCCTCGGGTTCTCCCTGGTCCACGGCGCGGTGTTCCTGGCGCTGAAGACCGACGGCCCGGTGCGGCTGGCCGCCCGCGCCTTCGCCCGGCGCTGGGCGCCGGTGGCCGCGCTGCCGCTGCTGCTGTGGGCGCTGCTGGTGCAGCTGCGGTCGGGCACGGTGGCCACCGCGGTGCTGCTGCTGGTCGCCGCGCTCGCGGTGCTGGTCGCATGGGCGCGGATCCGGGTCGATCGGGAGGGCCAGGCCTTCGCCGCCTGGGCGGTGGTGCTGCTCGGGTCGGCGGCCACCGTGTTCGGTGCGGCCTACCCGGTCGTCGTCCCCTCGACGATCGACCCCGCCTTCGACGTCACCATCGCCACCGCCTCGGTCAGCGACTACACGCTGACCGTGATGACCTGGGCGGCCGGCGTCGGGCTGCCGGTCGTGCTCGGCTACCAGGCCTGGACCTACTGGGTGTTCCGGAAGCGGCTGACCGCCGAGCCGGAGACGCCGCACGCGGAGCAGGTCCCGGCATGAGCTCTCCCGGGCGCGGGCCGCTGGGCGCGCTCGCCGGGGTGCCGGGGCTGATCGGCGCGCTGGCGCGGGCCGCGGTGCTGGCGCTGGTCCAGACCGCCGGCGTGGTGCTGCTGGCCGCCGGGCTGGCCCGGGCGGTGGCCGACGTCGCCGCCGGGACGACGCCCGGCACCGCGCTGCTGGTCGCGCTCGGCGGGGCGGCGGTCCGGGCGGCCGGCTCCGGGCTGGGCCAGGTGCTGGCCGCCCGGGACGCCCGGCGGGCCGAGGACACCCTGCGCCGCCGGCTGCTCACCCGGCTGCTCGACGGCGAGGGCGAGGCGGCGGCCGCGGCGGGCGGCACCGGACCGGCCGCCGTGCTGGCCACCACCCGGCTGCACGACCTCGGCCCGGCGCTGGCCACCTACCTGCCCACGCTGGCCCAGACCGCCGTCGTCCCGCCGGTGCTGCTGGTGGTCCTCGGCGTCACCGACTGGCTCTCCGCGCTGCTGGTCGCGGTCACCCTGCCGCTGGTGCCGCTGTTCATGGCCCTGGTCGGGCTGCACACCCGGGACGAGACGGCCGCGGCCGCCCGCGCGCTGGACCGGATCGCCGGGCACGTCGCCGAGCTCGTCCGCGGGCTGCCGGTGCTGGTCGGGCTCGGCCGCGCCGCCGACCAGCTCGCCGCGCTGGCCGAGCTCGGCGAGGCGCACCGCCGACGCACCCTGGCCACGCTGCGGATCGCGTTCCTCTCCGCGCTGGTGCTCGAGGTGCTGGCCACGCTGTCGGTCGCGCTGGTCGCGGTGACCGTCGGCGTCCGGCTCACCCACGGCACGATGGAGCTGGACGTCGCCCTGCTCGCGCTGCTGCTGGCCCCGGAGGCGTTCGCCCCGCTGCGCGCGCTCGGCTCGGCGCACCACGCCTCCGAGGACGCCGCCGAGGCCGCGGCCGCCGCCCGCGCGGCGCTCGCCACCCCGGCGCCGCGACCGGTCGTCGGCGAGCTCCCGGCCGGCCGGCCGCGCGGCCTCACCGTCGAGGACCTGACCGTCACCTTCCCCGGCCGCGGCGGCCCCGCGGTGGCCGGCGCCTCGTTCACCGTGGACCCCGGGGAGCTGGTCGCGCTGCGCGGGCCGAGCGGTTCGGGCAAGTCGACCGTCCTCGCCGTCCTCGCCGGGCAGCTGCTCGACGGGGCGGCGGCCCGGGTCGGCGGCACGGTGCTGCGGCCGGCCGACGTCGCCGTCGTCCCGCAGTCCCCGACCACGGTCGCCGACACCGTCGTCGACGAGCTCCGCCGGCACGCCGGGGACGTCGACCCCGCGCGGGCCACCGACCTGGCCGACACCGCGCTGGACTGGGTGCAGGGCAGTCACCTGCGCGAGCGGGCCTGCCGCACCCTCTCCCCCGGCGAGCTGCAGCGGGTCGCCCTGGCCCGGGCGCTGGTCCGGGTGCAGCGCGGCGCCCGGGTGCTGCTGCTGGACGAGCCGACCGCCTCGCTGGACGCGGACTCCACCGCCGCGGTGGCCGAGCTGCTGCTCCGGCTGCGCGGGTCGCTGTGCACCGTGCTGGTCACCCACGAGCCGGCGCTCGCCGCCCTGGCCGACCGCACCGTCACCCTCCCCGGCCGCCCGGCCCTCCCCCCGCCTCACCCCGCCCCGCTCACCACCCCCGCCCCCGAGACCGCTGCCATCCCGACCGGTGCCGGTTTCGGCGCCGAAACCGGCGCGGGGTTCGGCGCCGAAACCGGGGCCGTGAACGCGGGTCCGGCGGACGGCGGGCTGTCGTGGCCGCGGCCGGCGGTGGTGCGGGCGGTCACCGCGGGCGCTGCCTCCAGCGCATTCGGGATCGCGCTCACCGCGGTCTCCGGCTGGCTGATCGTGCGCGCCGCCGAGCAGCCGCCGATCCTCACCCTGATGGTGGCGATCGTCGCCGTGCGGGCCTCCGGGCTCGGCCGGGCGGTGCTGCGCTGGCTCGAGCGGCTGGCCACCCACGACGCCGCCTTCCGGCTCGCCTCGACCACCCGGCTGCGGCTGTGGCGCGCGCTGGTCGCGCAGGGCCCGGCGGCCGACCGGACGCCCGGTCGCGCGCTGGCCCGGCTGGTCGGGGACGTCGGGCTGCTGCAGGACCTCTCGGTGCGGGTGGTCGCCCCGCAGTGGGTGGCGGGCGTGGTGCTCACCGGGACGACCGCGGTGCTCACCGTGCTCGACCCGCGCGCCGGCCTGCTGGTCGCCGCCGTGCTCGCCGCCGCGGTGCTGGCCACGGTCGGCGTGCACCGCTGGGCGGACCGCGGCGTCGCCCGGTCCGCAGCCGAGCTGCAGACGGTGACGCTGCGGGAGACCACCGCCACCCTCGAGGCGGCCGGCGACCTGCGCGCCCACGGGCTGGCGGCGGGTGCGGCCGACCGACTCGACGCGCTGGGCCGCCGGCAGGGCCGGGCCGCCCGCGCCGGTGCCGCGGCGGCCGCGCTCGGCGACGCCGTCGCGGTGCTCGCCACCGGGGCGGCCGCCGTGCTCGCGCTGGCCGCCGGCTCCGCCGCGGTGCAGGCCGGCCGGCTGGACGCCCCGGTCGCCGCCGTCCTCGCCCTCGCCCCGCTGGCGCTGCTCGAGCCGCTCACCGCGATCGGGGCGGCCCGGCGCTCCCGGACGGCCTGGCGCGACGCCCGGTCCCGGGTGGAAGCCGTGCTCGCCGAGCCGGTCGCGGCCGACCCGGCACCCGCGGACCGGGTCGCCGCCCCGGCGCCGGTGCGCGAGCTCGCCACCGAGCAGCTCACCGCCGGCTGGCCCGGCCGCCCGGCCGTCCTCACCGACCTGGACCTGGTGGCCACCGCCGGCTCCGGCTGGCTGGTCGTCACCGGGCCGTCCGGCTCGGGCAAGTCGACGCTGCTGTCGGTGCTGATGGCCGCGCTCCGGTCGACCTCCGGCGAGTACGTGCTCGGCGACGGCCGCCGACCCGTGCCCACCGACCGGCTGACCCGCGCCGACGTGCAGGCCGCCATCGCCTGGTGCCCGCAGGACGCGCACGTCTTCGACGCACCGGTGCGCGCCAACCTGGCGCTGGCCCGCCCGCGGGGCGAGCTGGCCGGCCCGGACGGCGAGCAGGCCATGCGGAGCGCGCTCACCGCCGCCGGGCTGGGCCCGCTGCTGGCCGACCTGCCCGCGGGGCTGGACACCCCGGTCGGCGCCGGCGGCACCTCGCTGTCCGGCGGCGAGCGGCGCCGGCTGGCCGTCGCCCGCGCGCTGCTGGCCGACCGCGACGTCGTCCTGCTCGACGAACCCACCGCGCACCTGGACCCGCCGACCGCCGCGGCCCTCGTCGCGGACCTGCGCCGGGCGCTGGCCGGGCGGCTGGTCGTCTGCGCCACCCACGACCCGGCGGTCGCCGGCGAGCAGGACACCGTGCTGGCACTCGCACCCTCCGCACCGGCACCGGCGCACCGCTGAACCGCCCCCCCCCCGGCGTGCGGCGACCCCGCCGGTGGAGGAACGTGGAGGGGTGGACCTCGTCGCTCGCTTCACCGCGACCCTCGCCGCCCAGGCGGGGGCCGGGGACGACGGGCACCTGCTGCCCGGCCGGCTGGCCCGGGCCGCCGCCGAGGCGCTGGGCGTCGACGGCGCGGGGCTGAGCCTGCTGGCCACCGAGACCGGCCGGTCGCCGCTGGGCGCGAGCTCGGCAGAGGCCGCCCGGGCCGAGCGGCTGGAGTTCACCGTCGGCACCGGCCCGTGCCTGTTCGCCCACGAGACCGGCCAGCCGGTGTTCGTCGTCGAGGAGGACCTCCGCCGGCGCTGGCCGGTCTACGCCGACCTGCTGGTCGACGAGACGCCGTTCCGCGGCATCGCCTCGCTGCCGCTGCGCTCGCCGCTGACCCGGGTCGGCGCGATGAACCTCTTCTTCGTCGACGCCGCCGAGGTGCCCCGGCTGGACGTCTTCGCGGCGCTGACCGTCGCCGACCTGGTCACCTCGGCGCTCACCGACGCCCTCGTCTGGTCCTCCTGGACGGCGGAGAGCGGCCCGGAGTGGCTGCACAGCCCGCCCGCCCGGCGCCGGGCGGTGGTGTGGACGGCGGTGGACCGGACCAGCGGCGCCCTCGAGGTCGACCCCCCGGAGGCCCTCGCGCTGCTCCGCGGCTACTCCTACTCCGCCGGCCGGTCGGTGGACTCCGTCGCGGCGGACCTGGTCAGCGGCCGGCTGCGACCCGCCGACGTGCTGGGCCGGCCCGGCGAGGGCTGAACCGTCGCCGGTGTGCGGCACGCTGGGCGGCATGGCCCAGCCCACGGTCGAGGAGTTCCTCGCCGACCTGCAGCACCCCCGTGCCGACGACGTCCGCCGGATCCGCGCCGCGATCATGGCCGGCAACGCTGAGCTCACCGAGCACGTGAAGTGGAAGGCGCCGAGCTTCTGCTCCCGCGGCGTCGACCGGGTCACCTTCCGGCTCTTCCCCACCGACCACCTGCAGCTGGTGTTCCACCGCGGCGTCACGCCGCAGGACACCGAGGGCTTCGAGTTCGGCGACGACGCCGGGCTGCTGCGCTGGGTGGCGCCCGACCGGGCCGTGCTGACCCTCGGCGACCCGGCGGAGGTCGCGGCTCAGCAGCAGGCGATCGTCGCGCTGGTCAACCGCTGGGTCGCGGTCTGAGCCGGCGCTACCCGCACACCGGGCCGGCCGGGACGTCGACCCGGATCTCCCGGCCCAGCTCGGCGTCGACCAGCGGGAGGTCGTCGCCGGACCAGAAGCTGCCCGGGTCGTAGGCGTTCATCGGCCGGTCCGCCGCCAGCAGGCCCATCGCGGTGTAGGTGGTCGCCGCCAGCTCCGCGCAGAAGATGGTGTCGTTGGTCAGGTGCCGGCGCACCTTGCCGGTCAGCCAGCCGCGGGCGAGGTGCCGGGTGGTGGGGAACGGCTTGCCGTCCAGCCGGGCGATGGTGCGCAGGACGGCGTCCTCCATCTCCCGGGTCACGCCGCCGTCCTCGGCCGGGCCGACCAGCTGCCGCAGCCAGGCCTGCTGGCCGTACCGCTTCTTCCACACGCAGACGGCGTCGGAGAGGTCGTGCAGCTGGACGCCGCGCTGGTGCCGGCCGGACCACACGTCGGCCAGCGAGTGCCCGAGCTCGGCGTGCCAGAGCAGCGGCGGGAGGTCGTCGAGCACGACGGCGACGCCGACGTGGTTGACCGGGGCGTTGGTGACCGCCTGGATGGCACGGTCGGCGACGGACCCGCCGCGGAAGACCCAGATGTCCCCGGTGCGGGTCAGCTCGACCGCCTCGGGGAGCGACAACGAGGCCGAGGACGTACGCGACACGACACGTGAGTGAGCCACATCACTAACATAACGGCTCATGCGCCTGTCCAAGCTGTTCGGAGTCGCCGGGATCGTCGGCGTAGCGGCGACCGGTGCGGTCCTCGTCCGCCATGAACGCCACCGCCGGGCCTACAGCGCCGAGGAGGTGCGGGCGCGGCTGCAGGGCCGGGTCGTCGAGGCCGCCACCGCGCCGGCCGACCCGGACATGGTGCCGGACTGGCCGGCCGAGGTGCAGCGCCCGCAGCGGCACCCGATGGAGGTGCTGCTCAGCGCGGTGATGCGGATCGGGCCGCTGCGCCGCTTCTGAGGGGAATGCTCCCCGCCTCTGCCCGCAGCTGACCGCGTGGCGGCTGCCGCTGGACGCCCGGGTGCGCGCCGCGGCCGCCGACGGCATCCGCTCGGTCCTCATCGCCCCCGGCATCGTGCACGGCCGCGGCCTGGGCCTGCCGAACCTGGTCAAGGACGGTCCGCGCACCGACGACGGCGCGCTGGTGCTGCCCGGCAGCGGGGAGCAGCACTGGACGACGGTGCACACCGACGACCTGGCCCGGCTCTACGTCGCCGCGCTGACCGGCGCCGCGCCCGGTTCCTACCACCTGGGCGTGAGCGGGCAGAACCCGGCGGTTCGCGAGATCGGGGAGGCCGCGCTGCGCGGCGCCGGGCAGGAGCTCCGCACCGTGCCGTCCACCGACGCCGAGACCGAGGACCGGCTCGGCCCGCTGGCCGGCGCGTTCGACCTCGACCAGCAGGCCACCGGCGCCCGGGCCCGCGCCGAGCTCGGCTGGAAGCAAACCGGCCCGTCGCTGCTCGAGGACCTCAGCTCCGGCTCGTACGCCGCCGCCTGACCACCGGTCCGCCGGCGCTCGTGCTCTGCTGCCTCCCGGGCAGCAGAGCACGAGCGTGCGCGGAACTGTTCTGCCGGCCGGTCCGGGAGAGCACACTGCCTGGCGCGGGGGGACAACTCCGGGAGGGGCACGCCGTGTTCGAGCCGATGTCCGAGCACCCCCACGTCACGGTCGTCCGCACGGCCTACGACGCCTTCGCCAAGGGCGACCTCACGGCCCTCGACGAGGTCCTCGCCGAGGACGTCCGGTGGCACCTGCCCGGCCGCAACCAGTTCTCCGGCACCTACGCGGGCCCGCCGGCGGTCTACGAGATGTTCGGCCGGCTGATGGCGGCGACCGAGGGGTCCTTCCGGATCGAGGTCCGCACCGTCCTCGCCGACGACGAGCACGTCCTCGCCCTGGTCGACGTCACGGCGCGCAGCGGGGAGCGGTCCTGCGCGGTCACCGACGTGCACGTGTGCCGGATGCGGGGCGGCCGGATCGCGGAGTTCTGGGCGACCGCCGGCGACCAGTACGCCCTGGACGCCGTCCTCGGCTGAGGCTCAGCCGGCGCCGGGCGGCAGAGCCGCCCCCTCGTCCTTGAGGACGACGCCGGACGCGCCCAGCTGCCGGGCGGCCTGCAGCAGCGCGGCGAGAGTGTCCGCGGCCTGCGGGTAGGACAGCCCGTGTGGCGGGCGGACGTTGGAGATGCAGTTGCGCTCGGAGTCCGCCCGGCCCGGCCGCGGGTCGTGGGTCAGGTAGAGCCCCAGGCTGTCCGCGGAACTCAAGCCCGGCCGCTCCCCCACCAGCACGACGACGATCCGCGCGCCCAGCGCTTCCCCGACCGGGTCGCCAAGGGCCACCCGCGCCTGGTGCGCCAGCACCAGCGGGGCCACCGACCAGCCGGGGAGCCGGTCCAGCACCGCCGCCACCGTGCCGGCGGCGTGCTCGTGCACCGCGCGCGGGCTCAGCCCGTCGGCGAGCACCAGCGCCAGGTCGTGGTCACCGGCGGGCAGCTCCGTGCCGTCCGCGAGCCGGCGGCCGAGGTCCGGTCGCTGCAGGTAGGTCGTGCGGTCCGGCGCCTGGCTGCGCACCTCGAGCAGCGGCAGGCCGACGCCGGCGTCGGCGAGCGCGGCGCGCACCCGGTCGGCGTCCAGCGGGGTGTGCACGGCGTCCCGGGCGACGGCGTGCGCGGCCCGGAACTCCAGCTCGCGCCCCGTGGGCAGACCGTCCCCGGCCCGGCCGAGCGCCACCCGGGCGCGGGTGGCGCCGCGCAGCAGCGACCAGGGGTCGTTGTCGACCGCGCTCACCGGGCGGCCGCCAGGAGCGCGCGGACCGCGGGGGCGTCGGCGGCGAGCTCGCGCACCCGGCCGTCGTCCCCGAGGAGGTCCATCCGGGCCAGCCACGCCTCGAACTCCGGCGCCGGCCGCAGGTCCAGCACCGAGCGGGCGGCCAGCACGTCCTGGAACGACAGCGACTGGTAGTGCAGCATCACGTCGTCCGACCCCGGGACGGCGATGACGAACGAGCAGCCCGCCGCCCCGAGCAGCAGGGTCAGGGTGTCGGTGTCGTCGCCGTCGACGTCGGTGTGGTTGGTGTAGCAGACGTCCACGCCCATCGGCAGGCCGAGCAGCTTGCCGCAGAAGTGGTCCTCCAGCCCGGCGCGGACCACCTGCTTGCCGTCGTAGAGGTACTCCGGGCCGATGAAGCCGACGACGGTGTTGACCAGCAGCGGGTCGAAGTGTCGGGCCACCCCGTAGGCGCGGCACTCCAGCGTCTGCTGGTCCACCGCCCGGCCGTCGACGCCGTGGTGGGCGTCGGCCGACAGCGCCGAGCCCTGCCCGGTCTCGAAATAGGTGACGTTGCGCCCGACGGTGCCGCGGCCCAGCTCCAGCGCGCCGGCCTGCGCCTCGGCCAGCAGGTCCAGGGTGACGCCGAAGCCCTTGTTGCCGGCCTGGGTGCCGGAGACGGACTGGAAGACCAGGTCGACCGGGGCGCCGGCCTCCAGCGCCCGCAGCGTGGTGGTCACGTGCGCGAGGACGCAGGACTGGGTGGGGATCTCGTAGCGGCTGATGACCGCGTCGAGCAGCTCCAGCAGGGCGACGGTCTGCGCCGGGGAGTCGGTGGCCGGGTTGATGCCGATGACGGCGTCCCCGCTGCCGTGCAGCAGGCCGTCGAGGACGGAGGCGGTCACGCCCACCGGGTCGTCGGTCGGGTGGTTGGGCTGCAGCCGGGAGGCCAGCCGCCCGGGCAGCCCGATCGTGCTGCGCAGCCCGGTGACCACCCGGGTCCGGCGGGCGACGGCCACCAGGTCGGCGTTGCGCATCAGCTTGGAGACCGCCGCGACCATCTCCGGGGTCAGCCCGCGGGCCAGCCCGGAGATCGCCGCCTCGTCCCGCTCCGCGGCCCGGGCCAGCAGCCACTCGCGGAACCCGCCCACGGTCAGCGACGCCACCGGCGCGAAGGCGGCCGGGTCGTGGGTGTCCAGGATCAGCCGGGTGACGTCGTCCTCGTCGTAGCCGACCACCTGCTCGGTGAGGAAGGTGGCCAGCGGGACGTCGGCGAGGGCGTACTGGGCGGCCACCCGCTGCGCCTGGGACTCCGCGGCCACGCCAGCCAGCACGTCGCCGGAGCGGGCGGGGGTGGCCTTGGCCAGCAGGTCCGACAGCGAGGCGAACTCGAAGGTGTGCCCGCCGAGGGTCTGCCTCCGGATCGTCACCGGACCTCCTCGTCGGCTGCGGCGAGCGCGGCGAACTCCTCCTCGGGCGCGGACGCCACCAGGTGGTGCCGGCTGTAGAGCGCGAAGTACGCCAGGAACAGCGCGTACGCGGCGAGCGTCCAGAGCGCGGCGGTGACGTCGACCAGGAAGGTGGCGACCACGGCCGCCGCGGCCAGCACGAGGGCCACGCCGGTCGTCGCCACCCCACCCGGGGTGCGGTAGGGCCGCGGCAGGTCCGGCTCGCGACGCCGGAGCACGATGTGGCTGACCATCATCAGCACGTAGGAGACCGTCGCGCCGAAGACGGCCATGTTGAGCAGCATCGCGCCCTGCCCGGTCAGCGACAGCACGAAGCCGATCGCCCCGGGCACCAGCAGCGCCAGCACCGGTGCCTTGCGCCCGTTGGTGACCGACAGCGCGCGGGGCAGGTAGCCGGCCCGGGACAGCGCGAAGGTCTGCCGCGAGTAGGCGTAGATGATCGAGAAGAAGCTGGCGACCAGGCCGAACAGGCCCGCGTAGTTGACCACCCGGGTCAGCCCGTCCGAGGCCCCGGCCGCGGCGAGCGCGTCGACCGGCGGGTTGCCGGACTCCGCCATCGCGGCCGAGCCGCCGGCGCCGGGGGTGAACACGAGCATGAGCACGGCGAGCACCACGAGCACGCCCATCGCCGCCACGATCCCGCGGGGCATGGCCCGGGCGGGGTCGCGGGCCTCCTCCGCGGCCAGCGGCACGCTCTCCACCGCGAGGAAGAACCAGATCGCGAAGGGGAAGGCCGCCCAGATGCCGAGCACGCCGTAGGGCAGGAAGTCCGAGGCGCCGGCCGCGTCCGTGGGGGCGATGTCGAGCAGGTTCGCCAAGTCGAACTGCGGCACGGCGCCGACGAGGAAGACCACCAGGCCGAGCAGGGCGACGACGGTGACGGCGAACATCGCCTTGAGCGCCTCGCCGACGCCCAGCAGGTGGATGCCGATGAAGAGCGCGTAGACGGCCAGGTAGACCCACCAGCCGTCGGTGATGCCGAACAGGCCGAGGGACTCGACGTAGGCACCGATGAAGGTGGCGATGGCGGCCGGCGCGATGGCGTACTCGATGAGCACGGCGATGCCGGTCGCGTAGCCGCCCCAGGGCCCCAGCGCCCGGCGGGCGAAGGTGTACCCGCCGCCGGCGGTCGGCAGCGCCGACCCCAGCTCGGCCAGCCCGAAGACCATCGCCGTGTACATGACCGCCATCAGCACGACGGCGATGAGCAGCCCGCCGAAGCCGCCCTCGGCCAGCCCGAAGTTCCAGCCGGCGTAGTCGCCGGAGATGACGGCGGAGACCCCCAGCCCGGCGAGCAGCAGCCACCCGGCCGTCCCCGAGCGCAGTTCGCGCTTCTGCAGGTACCCGGCGTCCACCGCCTCGGTCTCCACCCCCCGCCCGGGTGCGTGGGCTGATCGGGCAGCGGGCTCGGCGGTCATCGGGTGTCCTTCGGCTCGGGGCCTCTCGGAGCGGGCCGGGCCAGCCTGTTCCGCCCGCTCCCCCCGGTCAACGGGGTGCGGCGCATCGGAACACGTTGTTCACGCCCGCCCGAGCAGCTCCCCGGCCAGCTGCGCGGCGTACGGGTGGCCGAACAGGCCCGGCAGGCCGCCGGTGTGCAGGAAGACCGTGCGCCGGCCGGGCCGCACCGAGCCGTCGGCGACCGCGGCGGCCAGCCCGGCCAGCGCCTTGCCGGTGTAGACCGGGTCGAGCACCAGGCCCTGGGTGCGGGCGGCGGTGGTCATCGCGGCGGCCGCGGCGTCGGTGAGCTGCCCGTAGCCCGCCCCCACCTGGTCCCGGCGCAGCCGGAGATCGCCGACGGTCGCGCCGAGCGCGGTGGCCAGGGCGGTGACCCGGACGTCGGGGTCGTCGACCGCGCCGGTGTCCACCCCGAGCACCCGTTCGGCGCCGAGCCCGGCGACCAGGCCGGCCATCGTCCCGCCCGAGCCGACCGCCACGACCACGGTGTCCAGGCCGGGCAGCTGCTCGGCCAGCTCGGCGGCGCAGGCCAGGTAGCCGCGCGCACCGGTCGGCGTCGAGCCGCCCAGCGGCAGCACCGCGGGCACCTCGCCGTCGCCGCGCAGCTCCTCGGCCACCGCGGCGACCCGCGCGTCGACGTCCTCGCCCGGTCCGACGACCACCACCCGGGCGCCGAACAGCTCCTCCAGCGCGAGGTTGCCGGCCCGGGCGGCGTCCGCCTCGCCGAAGAGCACGAGGACGGCGCGCAGGCCCCGCACCGCCGCGGCCGCCGCGGTCATCCGGGCGTGGTTGCTCTGCACCCCGCCGCTGGTGACCAGCACGGTGGCGCCGCCGGCCTCGGCCTCGCCGACCAGGTGCTCGAGCTTGCGGACCTTGTTGCCGCCGGCGAAGGAGGTGAGGTCGTCCCGCTTGACCCACAGGTCGTCCGGCTGCAGGCCCAGGGCCGCCGCCAGCCGGGGCGCGGGGTCCAGCGGGGTCGGCCACGGGGACAGGCGCACGGGAGCGGTCGTCACCCGGCCAGCCTCCCCCACCCGCAGGGGTGTGCCGCACGGAGGTGTGGGCCAGACTGCGGGCATGGCACTGGACGCGCCGGTCACCGCCGTCGTCTTCGACGTCCTCGGCACGTTGCTGGACGAGGACCGGGCGCGGGCCGACGCGGTGCGGCGGGCCCTCCCGCAGCTCGCCGACGGCGCCGCCGGGCTCGCCGCCGAGTGGGACGAGCGCGGCGGCCGGGTCCGGGCGGCCATCGCGGCCGGGGAGCTGCCGTTCCAAATGGCCGACGACGTGGAGCAGGCGGCCCTCACCGAGGTCCTCGACGCCCACGGGCTGCAGCTGCCCGGGCGGGAGACGGCCGAGCTGGCCCGCTTCGGGTACCGCATCGAGCCGTTCCCGGGGACGACGGAGGCGCTGGCCGCACTCCGCGCCGAGCTGCCCGTCGTCGCGCTGACCAACGCCGGGCTGGGCCAGGCGGGCGCCATGTTCGCCAACGTCGGGTGGGAGTGGACCGCCGTCGTCTCGGCCGAGTCGGTGGCCGCCTACAAGCCCGACCCGCGGATGTACCGGCAGGCCCTGGAGGTGCTGGGGCTGCCGGCCGAGCAGGTCGTGCTCGTCGCCGCCCACCCCTGGGACCTCCGGGCCGCCGCCGGGGAGGGCCTGCGGACGGCCTACCTGGACCGCGGGACGGGCGGCGACGGCAGCGGCTTCGACCTGACCGGCCCGGACCTCGCCGCGCTGGTCGGTCAGCTGACCTCGAGCACCCGCAGGTCGCGGACGTATCTGCCGGTGCCGCGGCGCACCTTTGTCGCCGCCGGCTGCAGCGCGTCGCCCACGGGGCGCAGGACCACCGCCACCGGACGACGACCGAAGAGCACCGGCTGCGCCCAGCCGGCCCGCGGCAGCGAGGGCCGGCGCAGCGCGGAGCCCTCGATGCCGAGCACCAGCACGGCGGCGAGCACGGCCATCAGCGCGACCGTGCCGAGCGCGGTGGGCAGCCCGGCGTGCTCGGCGAGGAACCCGATGACCGGCGGGCCGCCGAGCAGGCCGGTGTAGCCGACGGTCGTGGCCAGCGCGACGCCGGAGGGCCCGCCGAGCGCGCCGGCGCGGGCGATGGCGAGCGGGAAGACGTTGGCCAGGCCCAGCCCGACGAGCACGAAGCCACCGAGCGCCACCGGCAGCGACGGGGTCAGCACCGCGGTCAGCGCGCCGGCGGCGGCGACCAGCGCCCCGCCGACCAGCAGCCGGCGCTCGCCGAGGGCCCCCACCAGCCGGCCACCGGCCAGCCGGCCGACCGCCATCGCCGAGGAGAAGGCGGCGTACCCGGCCGCGGCGAGCGCGGGGGCGGCGTGCAGCTGCTCGCGCAGGTGCAGCGCGCCCCAGTCCGACAGCGCGCCCTCGCCGTAGGCGGTGGCGCCGGCGACCGCGCCCAGCACCACCAGGACGGCGGTCGGCCGCGGGCCGGCGTCTGCGCCGGCGCCGGGGGCGACCTGCGCGGCGCCGCGGGTGCCGGCGTCGGCGCCGGCCAGCACCGGTCCGGCCCAGGCCATGACGGCCAGGCCCAGGACGGCGACGGCGAGCAGGTGCGGCAGCACGCCGACCAGCGCGGACGCGAGGCCGCCGAGCAGCGCGCCGAGCAGCCCGCCGGCGCTGAAGGCGGCGTGCAGCCCGGACAGCAGCGGCCGGCCGGCGCGGGCCTCGACCTGCACGCCGACGCTGTTGGCGGCGACGTTCACCGCGCCGGTGGCGGCGCCGAACACCAGCAGCCCGGCGCAGAGCGAGGGGACGCCGGTGGCGAAGCCGGGCAGCACGGCGCAGGCGCTGGCGGCGATGCCGGCCACCGCGGCGGTGAGGCCGGTGCCGAACCGGGCGCACAGCGCGCCGGTCAGCTGCATGCAGGCGAGGGCGCCCAGGGACAGGCAGAGCAGGGCCACGCCGAGCGCGGTGTGACCGGCGCCGGTGGCGGCGCTGACGTCGGGGACGCGGGCGGCCCAGCTGCCGAAGACGAAGCCGTCGAGGGCGAAGAGGACGGCGACGGCCGCCCGCAGCCGGGACGGCGAGGGGTCGGGGACGGAAGGACGGACGAGGACAGCACGGAGCATGGAAGACCTTCAGGGGGTGTACGCGCGGCACCGCAGTGCGACGGGCGGGGGTCGGAGAGCACACGACCTCGGGCGCTGACTCCACGGTGCCATGCACACGTGAGCGGCGTGTGTCAATGCCGTGTCCAGCAGGCGTGAGTGTCCCCACGTCGCTGTCCCGCTGGTCACAGTCCCGCCTCCGGTTGCCGCCACCGGCCGCTGCCGTGAGGGTCAGGGGATGACCGGGACCTTCTCGCGCGGACTGATCGCCGGCGCTGCCGGCACCGTCGCGCTGCACGCCGCCACGTACCTCGACATGGCCGTCCGCGGCCGCCCGGCCAGCACCGTCCCGCAGCAGCTGGTGGACGCGATCGCCGACGCGGCCGGCACCGAGGTGCCCGGCCGCGGGGCCACCCGGGACGCCCGGCGCCGAGGGCTGGGCGAGCTGGCCGGCATCGCCAACGGCGTGGGGCTCGGGGTGGTGTTCAGCCTGGTCCGCTCGGCCGGGGTGCGGATGCCGTTCCCGGTCGGCGCCGTGGTGAAGGGCGCCGCCGCGCTGGCCGCCACCGACGTCCCGGTCGCCGCCCTCGGCGTCAGCGACCCGCGGACGTGGTCGCGCGAGGACTGGATCGCCGACGCCGTGCCGCACCTGGCCTACGGCGCGGTCGCGCAGGCGGTGGTGGCCGGGCTGCCGACGCGGCAGGAGCAGGTGCTCCCCCGCCGGTCCGCGTCGGCCGGGCTGGTCGGCCGGTCGCTGCTGCTGGGCGTGGCCACCGGCGGCCGCAGCTCGCTGGGCCTGGCCGCGCCGGCGCTGACCGGGGCCGACAACGGCGCGCTGAAGAAGCTGTCCGGTCTCGCCGCGGTCGCCGGCGAGCTGTACGCCGACAAGCAGCCGGGCACACCGGCCCGCACCGATGCGGGCGTGCTGCCCGCCCGGCTGGCCAGCGGCGCGGCGGGCGCCGGGCTGCTCGCCAAGCGGCAGGGCGCCAACGCCGCGCTGCCGGTGCTGGCCGGGATCGCCGGCTCCGCCGCGGGGTCCTTCGGCGGGCTGGCCTGGCGGACGTGGGCCGGGAAGCGGATGCCGGCGCTGCAGGCCGCGCTCGTCGAGGACGGCGCTGCGGTGCTGCTCGCGCTGGCCGCCTGCCTGCCCGGCCGGCGTCGCTCCACCCGGCTGACCCTGGTGTCGACGCCGGCCTGAGGCTCAGCCGCTCAGCCCTGCCAGGCCGGGTCCCGGCCGGTGAGGCCGAGGGCCCGGTCGAAGGCGGGGGCGTCGGTGGGCACGGGCACCTCGGGTCCGTACCAGCCGCCGTCCCGGCCCATCTGGGCGACCGGCTGCACCGCGGCGAGGGTGGCCGCGCCCAGCTCGGCGGGGACCTCATAGGGCGCACCGACCGCCCGGGCGAGGTCCCAGCCGTGCAGCACGAACTCGGCGAGCATCAGCGGGCCGACCACCTCGGCGGGCATCGGGGTGGTGCCCATCAGCGTCTCGCCCTCCCACGCCGCCGGGTCGGCCCAGGCGTCGGCGGCGGTGTCGAGCTCGGCCGGGACCGCGGCCGCCCACCGCTCCACCGGTACGCCGTCGAGGAAGGGCGCCGGGGTGAGGCTGCTCCAGTCGTGCTCGAGCGGCATGCGGGTGGCCGCCCGCTGGGACAGCACCGCGGCCCAGGCCAGGTGGTCGACCAGGGCGCGCACGTCGTAGTCGCCGCACGGGGTGGCCGCGGTGAGCTGGTCGGCGGTGACCGCGCGGAGCGGCCCGGCGGCCAGATCGGAGGCGGCCCGCACGGCGGTGGTCGGCGACAGGGTCTCGGTCATGCCACCAGCGTGCACCCGGCGCCGTCCCGGGTCTTGTACTTCCCCGACAGGCGCCGGGTCAGCGCTGCGCGGCTGCGTCGGCGGTGGCCAGCAGCCAGCCCGGGCCGGTGACCCGCGCGGCACCGGGGAGCCGGTCGCGCAGCCCGCGGTCGGCGGTGACCACCAGCAGGTCGTCGTCCCCGTCGGCCAGCTCGGCGGCGGCGGCGGCCAGCGCGTCGTCACCGCTGCCCTCGGCCCGCACCACCCGCACCCCGGCCGGCGCCGCGACGTCCCGGGCCCGGCCCTCGACGACCGCGACGAGCGCGGTCACCGGCACCGGTGCGCCGTCCGGTCCGGGCGGCGCCGTGCCGGGCAGCGCCGCGAGCCGGTCGAGCAGCCGGGCGGTGGCGCCGGCCCGGTCGCGCCACCAACCGTCGGGGCGCGCGCCGACGGTGTTGGCGACGTCGACGAGCAGGACCGTCACCGGCGGCGGGAGGTGCCGATCGCAGCCGCGCCCGCGGCGAACAGCAGGCCCACCACGGCCAGCCAGAACAGGCCCTTGAGGACGAAGCCGATGACGGTCATCGCGATCCAGACCGCGAACAGCACCAGGACGAGGAGCAGGAAGGGACGCACGAGCCGACCGTAGGCCCTGCGGGCGCCGCTCAGCTGCCCTCGGCCGCGCCCGCCCGCCAGTAGCCCATGAACGCCACGGACGAGCGCGGGACGCCGAGGTCCCGGACGAGCCGGCGGCGCAGCGCCTTGACCATCCCGGCCTCGCCGGCCAGCCAGGCGTAGCAGCCGTCGGCACCGGTCTCCGGCACCTCCCACAGGATGCCGCCGGTGAGGTCGACGTCCTCCGGCTCGACGCCGGCGGCCGCTGCCGCGACGCCCAGCTCGCACAGGGCGGCGTGCACCGCGGGACCGAGGGCCTCGCCGCGGGCCCGGGAGCCGCGGATCAGCCAGCGGACCTCGACGCCGGGCGGGACGGCGAGGGAGAGCACGTCCCCGGCCTCGGGGACCTCGAGGACGGCGACCGCCCGGCGACCCGCGGGCAGCGCCTCGACGATGGCGCTGATCGCCGGGACGGCGGTCTCGTCGCCGGCGAGGAACAGGGTGCCCTCGGCGGGCGGCGCCCACTCGACTCCCCACGCGCGACCGGTGCCGGGCCGGTCGGGCCCGAGGAGCACGACCGGGTCGCCGGCGACGGCGGCGGCCGCCCAGCTGGCGGCGGGGCCGGGGCGGCCGTCCTCGACGCCGTGCAGCACCAGGTCGACGTCGAGCTCGCCGAGCTGCGGCCGGGCCGCGCGCACGGTGTAGGTGCGCAGGAACGGGCGCACGGAGTCGGGCAGCGCGCAGTACTCCTGGTACCAGCCCGGGCCGTCGGAGAGCAGCTGCCGGACCGGCCCGCCGTCGCGGGAGAGCACCAGCTTGATCCGCTGGTCGGCGCCCCCGACGCCGAAGCCGGTGAGCTCCGGACCGGCGACGGTCAGCCGCAGGAAGCTGGGGCTCAGCCGCTGGACCCGGGTGACCCGGGCGGAGAAGAAGCGGTACGACGGCGCAGCGGGCTCGACCAGCGGGGGCGCGGGCCGTGCGGTGGTGGCCGTCGTCATCGCGGGTCTCCCGGGGTTCAGCGTGACCGGCACGGGCGCGACCGGACGTTGGTGAGGCTAGCCTAACCAGCACGCCGAAGGGAATGGCCGCCCCCGGACGGGCTGCTCAGCGGGCGAGCTCCGCGCAGATCGCGTCGGCCACCGCGTCGGGGTCCTCGTGCTCCCAGAACCGCAGCACCCGCCAGCCGAGGCCGGTGAGCACGCCGTCGGTGCGCCGGTCACGCGCGACGTTGGCGGCCAGCTTGGCTGCCCTCGGCCCCTCTGCAGGGGCCCGCCGCGAGCCTGCGAGCGGTGGGGGGCAGAGGGGTCCTTCGTCCGTCGATGAAGACGACCAGCTTGCGTCGCTTCCAGACGATGTCGCCGCGGGCGCGGGTCTCCCGGCAGGGGCGGACGTCAACGCGGTAGCGGACGCCGCGGGCGTGCAGCCGCCGGCGGACCGCCAGCTCCGGCACGGTGTCGCGGCGCCCCTGCCGGCGGAAGCGGGCCCGCACCGTCGCGGATGACGGGGCGGGGGCCAGCCGCAGGTCGACGGCGGCCTCCCCGCTCATCCGCCGACGGTCTCCAACGCGGGCGCGGTGGCCGTCTCGACCAGCCGGCACAGGCCGTTGACCAGGCGGAGCTGCTCCGGCGTCTGCACCGGGGAGGTGAGCAGTGCGGGGCTGCCGACCAGGTAGGCGACGGTCTTGGCGCGGGACAGCGCGACGTTGAGCCGGTGCCGGTCGAGCAGGAAGTCCAGCCGGCGCGGCACGTGCGCACCGCTGGAGGCGGCCAGCGAGAAGACCGCGACCGCAGCCTCCCGGCCCTGGAACTTGTCCACCGTGCCCACCTCGACCGCACCGAGCCCGACCGCGGCCAGCGCGCCGCGCACCTGGTTGACCTGCGCGTTGTACGGCGTCACCACCAGCACGTCGGCCGGGCCCATGACCCGGTCGACCCCGCCGCCGTGCCAGGAGCAGCCCATCAGGTCGCCCACCAGCGCGGCGACCACGGCCGCCTCCTCGGCGGAGGCCGCGCCGTTGCCCTCGTGCTCCACCGGCACCCAGCCGATGCCCGCCGGCGCCGCCCAGCGCGCCGGTGCGTCCAGCCGGTTGCCGGCCGTGACCGGTGAAGGCTGCAGCTCGCCCCGGTAGGAGAGCGCGGAGACGACCCGGCAGAGCGCCGGTGCCATCCGCCAGCTGCGGTCGAGGAAGACGCCGCGGTCGGCCGGGAGCACCTCGTCGTCGCCTAGCACGTGCTGCAGCGCGGAGACGTCGGCGCCGTCGGGGTGGATGCCCTTGCCGGGCTGGCGCAGCTGCTGCGGGTCACCGAGGAGCACCAGGTTGGTCGCGGCCCGGCTCACCGCCAAGGCGTTGGCCAGCGAGAGCTGGCCGGCCTCGTCGACGACCAGCACGTCGAGCCGGCCGGCCAGCTCGGGCCGGGCGAACAGCCAGGAGGTGCCGGCGACCAGGTCGACGTCACCGGCGTCGAGCGCGTCGACGACCTGGCCGTTGCTGCCCACGCACTGCACGTCCGCGTCGCTGCAGCGCTGCAGGTCGTCGGCCTTCTGCAGGGCGCGGACCGGCACGCCGGCCTCGCGGGCGGCCGCCATCACCGCGTCGAGCAGGTTGCCGATCACCTTGTGGCTGGAGGCGGTGACCCCGACCCGCTTCCCGGCGCGCACCAGGTCCACGACCGCGCGCGCCCCGGTGTGGGTCTTGCCGGCGCCGGGCGGGCCCTGCACCGCGAGCACGCCGCCGTCCAGCAGCCCGGCGAGCCGGCGGACGGCGTCCGCCGCACCCTCCCCCGCCTCCCGCACCGGCACGCCGGCCGGCTTTCGCGGGGGGCGGCGGAGCAGCAGGTCGCGGGCCGCCCGCAGCGGCCCCGGGCCGTCGATGCCGCCGGCGGCCACCTGCTCGCCGAGGTCGTGCAGCACCGCGCGGAAGACCTTGTCGCTGGGCGGGGACGTGGGCAGCAGCCCGGTCGGGTGCTCGAGGCCCGCCGCGCTCCGGCGGGCCAGCACCACCCAGCCCGCGGTGGGGTCGACGTCGACGACGGAGCTGGTGAGCCGGCGGCCGTCGGCGGTGGGCAGCAGGTGCTCCAGCCGGTTGCCGGCCGACGCCTTGGTCTCCTGCGGCGGGAAGCGGTAGCGCCAGTGCTGGGAGCCGCGGTCCGCACCGACCAGCTCCGGCGCCTCCAGCGGGCCGAGGGCGGCGGTCTCCCGCTCGAGCTCGTCGGCCGGGAGGTCGCGGAGCCGGAAGTACTCCCACCAGGCCGACCGGGCCTCGCGGGCGTGCCACCCCAGCTGCTGGGCCAGCAGCCAGGTCGCCTGCTGCTCCGCGGTGCGGCCGGTGTCGGGGAGGTCGGCGGTGAGCCGCTCCTCGAGCCCCTCGCGCAGCTGCTGGGCCGCGGCGTTCTCCGCCGACCCCTCCGGGTCGCCGTCCTCCGGGCGGCGCAGCAGCGCACCGGAGGCCAGCAGCTCGGTGCGGCGGGCCTCCAGCCAGTCGCGCAGCTCGCGGGTGGAGACGCAGTCGTCGCGGTTGTAGGCCTCGATCTGGTCCAGCAGCGTCTGGTCGCGGGTGGCCAGCCAGCGCTCGAAGGCGACGATGCTCTCCCCGGCGTCGGAGACCTCCGCGCCGTGGGCCCGGACGTGCCCGCGGTAGTAGTCCTCGACCTGCTTGATCGAGTACGACTCCTTGCTCAGCCGCAGGCCCTGGCGGACCACGGCGTACAGGTCGACGAGCACGTCGGCGCGGAGCAGCCGGTCGACCTCGGCCTCCCGGGTGCGCAGCCGCGCGGACAGGGTCTTCAGCCGGGTCGGCTCGTAGGGCGCGTAGTGGAAGACGTGCATCGTCGGGTCGGCGGCGTGGGCAGCGCAGAGGTGGTCGACGAGCTGCTCGAAGGCGGCGCGCTCGGCGGCAGACTGGTCCTGCGCCGCCGGGTCGCAGCCCCAGAAGGCGGTGAACTCCCCTGCGGTGTCCAGCACGCCCCACAGGTACTCGAGCCCCGCGTCGCCGGCGAACGGGTCGCCCTCGATGTCGAAGAAGAGGTCGCCGGCGCTGGGCGGGGGCAGCAGCTCGAACCCCCGGCCGTGCTCGCGGGCCAGGAACTCGTAGGACGGCACCCCGCTGGCCCGCTCGGCCAGCTGCAGCCGGGCCTGCTGGGTCAGGCGCTCGCGCGAGCTCCGGCCGATCGCGTCGGGCAGCTCCTCGGGCCGCCGGGTGCCCAGCGCGGCCACCGTCGGGATGCCGGCCTCGACCAGCGCCGTGGCGTGGTCCCGCCGCATCGAGGCCACCAGCGACAGCGAGTCCTCCTCCCGCCAGCGGGCGGTGCAGGTCTCCCGCCACGGGCAGACGCCGCAGTGCGCGTTGGGGTAGGGCGCGGCCAGCTCGCCGTCGGCCAGCCGCTCGAGGAACCGGGCCCGGGCGGTGCGGGTGTAGGCCTCGGCGTCGGCGTAGCGGAACACCAGCTCCTGCTGGTCGCCGGTGACCACGGTGAGCAGCTCCGGCGGCACGCCCTGCAGCCCGGCGAGCAGGTCGCCGTAGAGCGCCATCTGCAGCAGGGCCGGGACCTTGATCCGGCGGGCGAGCTTGGTGTCGGCGACGTCGTAGGCCCACGGCCCGAGGTCGCTGGGGCGCTCGGTGCGGAGCAGGAAGTCGGCGTGCCCGCGCCAGGTGCCGTCGAAGAAGGTGGCCTGGTAGACGACGTCGACCCCCGCGCGCATGGCGGCGAGCGTGTCGGCCTGGGCCTGGCGCAGCGCGGCGGCGTCCTTGCCGCGCGGGCCGACGATCTCCACGACCGACAGCCCCCGGTCGCGCAGCCGCTGCACGTGCCGCGCCTCGTGGTCGATGCCGTGCCGGGCGACCAGCTCGGTCATCGGGTCGGTGGCGGTGGGCCTCGGCCGCTCGCCGCGGGCCACCTCCAGCGACAGCCGGGTCAGGTGCTCGCACTCCAGGAACCCGGTGAGGTCGCCGGCGCTGACGACCAGCCCGGTGTCGGACACGTACACGGCCACTCCCCCCGCACCGGGCCCTCGTGGTCCGGTCCGCCGACCGTACGACCCGGCTCCGACAGTTCCCGCGGCCCGCCGTCAGCTGAGGAAGCGGTCGACCACCGGGGCCAGCTCGTCGGCCTCGGTCACCAGGGCGAGGTGCCCGCCGCGGTACAGGTGCAGCTCCGCGCCGGGGATCATCCGGGCCATCATCCGCGGGTTCACCGCGGGGATGATCGGGTCGTCGTCGCCGGCCAGGACCAGCGTCGGCTGCCGGATCATCCGCAGCAACGGCAGGCTGGACCAGCCGGTGCCGGCCGCCAGCTGGTAGTAGTAGCCGCGCCGCGGGCCGAGCCGGGTGTGGGCGTGCAGCACCTGCGCGGCGCGCTCGGGGTGCTGGCGCATCGTCCCGCCGTAGATCTCCCCGGCGATCGCGCGGGCGTACCCGGGGTCGCGGTGCCGCCGCGGGGTCATCATCCTCGACAGCACCCGGGGGTGCGCCGGCACCATCAGCGAGCCCGTCCCGGTCGCGGCCAGCACCAGCCGCCGGCAGCGCCGCCGATGCTGCACCGCGAACTGCTGGGCCAGGCCCCCGCCCCAGGAGAAACCGAGCACGTCCACCGCCTCCCGGTGGCCCAGCTGGTTGAGCAGGCCGGCGACCACCGGCGCGAAGGTCACCATCGTGTACGGCAGCACCGGCCGCGGCGAGCCGCCCACCCCGGGGACGTCGAAGCGGATGACCTCGCGGCGCGGGTCCAGCGCGTCGACGAAGGGCTGCAGCACCTCCAGGCTCGCGCCGATGCCGTTCATCAGCAGCAGCGGCGTGAGCGTGCCGTCACCGGGGCGGACCGAGACCCGCAGCGTCCTGCCGCCGACGGTGACCGTCCGCAGCTGCGGGTCGCGGGCCGGACGCGACCTACGTTGCGGCCTCACTTGTCGAACACGTACGTGCCGGGGGCCGGACCCAGGGTCGGCTCACCGCCACCGAGCTCGGTCGGGGCGTCGACCTCGTCGCCGGAGCGCTCGCCCACCCAGCGGGCGTAGTCGGTCCACCACGACCCCTTCTCGGTGTGCGCGGAGGCGAGCCACTCGTCGGCGTCGGCGATGTCGGTCGGCGCCGTCCGCCACGTCGACTTCGGATTGGTCGGCGGGTTCACCAGCGAGGCGATGTGCCCGCTGGTGGACAGGACGAACCGGGTGTCCCCGCCGAGCAGCTGGGTGGTCGCGTAGCAGGACTGCCACGGGCAGATGTGGTCGGCGATCCCGGCGACGACGTAGGAGTCGAGGGTGACCGCGGACAGGTCCACCGGCGTCCCGAGCATCGTGGCCGTGCCCGGCTTGGTGAGGGAGTTGTTCACCGACATGTCCAGGAACCCGCGGTGCAGCGCGGCGGTCATCCGGGTGGTGTCGGCGTTCCAGTAGAGGATGTCGAACGCAGGCGGCGGCTTCCCCTGCAGGTAGTTGTTGACCCAGTAGTTCCAGATCAGGTCGTTCGGGCGCAACCAGGCGAAGACCTCCGCCAGCGTCGCGCCGTCGAGGTAGCCCTTCTTCGCCGACGCCCGGGTGGCGGCCTGGGCGCTCTTCTCGTCCAGGAAGGCCCCGGCTGTCCCGCCGCGGGCCTGGTCGAGCACGGTCACGGCGTAGCAGACGGAGGAGACCCGGTTCGCCTCGCCGATCGCGGCGAGGTGGCCCAGCACCATCGCCGTGATGATCCCGCCGGAGCAGAAGGACATCAGATTGATCTGCTCCGCGCCGGTGATCCGCTCGGCGGCGGCCATCGCGTCCAGGACGGCCTGGCCGTAGGTGTCCAGACCCCAGTCGGCGTGCCGGGCGTCGGGGTTGCGCCAGGACATCATGAAGACCTGCTGACCGCCGGCGACCACGTGCTCGACGATGCTGCGCCCCTCGGCGAGGTCGGCGATGTAGAACTTGTTGATCGTCGGCGGCACCATCACCAGCGGGACGGCGTGCACCGTCGGGGTGGTCGGCTGGTACTGGATCAGCTCGAACACCGGGGTGCGCAGCACGACCACGCCCGGGGTGCGGGCGAGGTCCTTGCCCACCTCGAACGCGTCCGGCTCGACCATCGAGGGGATCCGGGGCGCCGAGGAGAGGTCACGCACCAGCCGGCGGGTGCCGGAGACCGCGCTCTTCCCGCCGGTGTCGATGACCGCCTTCAGCGCCGAGGGGTTGAGCACCGGGTTGTTGCTCGGGGCCAGCGCCTCGACGATGTTGGTCACCGAGAAGCGGACCCGCTCGTCGTGGGCCCACGGCAGCTGCGCGTCGTCCACCAGCTTCGTCGCCGTCTCGGCCGCCACGAGGTGCGCCTGCATCGCCCGCTTCAGCAGTCCGTTGCCCGACCACGCGGGGTCGGCGTAGCGCTTGTCCTTGGGTCCGGGCGCCACCTCGGAGCGACCGAGCCCGATGCGGCCCCACTCCCCGACCAGGTGACCGGTGTGGCCCGCCACCGTGCGGGGATGCCGCGCCAGGGCGGCGGTGAACCGCAGGCTGGTCGACAGCGGCGGCAGCAGCCGGCGCAGCGGCCCGAGGGCGGCGTCGGTGAGGATCATGTCCAGCCCGGTGGCCGCCTCGGCGACCCGCTCCGGCTCGCTGTCCGGGTTGCCGCCGGTGGCCGACGACGGCGCGGGGACGGCCTTCGCGGCGGGCTCGCGCGACTGCGGAGCGGCGCTCATGCCCGGGCCTCAGGAACGGGCCGGGCCGGACGGCGATCGGGGTCTGTCTCGCACATGAGTGCCTCCTCGTGTCGACACAGTGGGCGTCGCGTCCCCACAGCCGGGCGACGGCGTGTGAACGCCATCACACAACCACAGCGGGGGCGGCGGCAACCGGACGGGGTGCGTCGTCAGCAGGCCCGGCACCGCACGCACCGGGCCGAGCCGGAAGGCACATCGGCCACTACACCGAAAGACACATCGCAGCGTGCGCCGTGTCCGGCAGCACACCTACGACCCCGGCGGCACGACGGGGGCGTGCTCAGCGGCGGCTGTGCACCCCGGTAGACATCAGGCTGTGACCGCGACGCTCAACTCGGTTGCGGCGGCCGCCGGGGTCAGCACCAGCACCGCCAGCCGCGCCCTCTCCGGCCATCCCAGCGTGCTCCCCTCCACCCGGGCCCGGGTGGAGGCCGCGGCGAGCGCGCTCAGCTACCAGCCCAACCGGATGGCCAGCGCGCTGCGCACCCGCCGCACCGGTCTGGTCGGCCTGGTCGTCACCAACCTGCGGACGGCGACGTTCCACACCATCGCCGAGACGCTGCAGGACTGGGCCGCCCGGCACCGCTACCAGGTGCTGGTGTCCACCACGAACGGCTGCCCCGAGCGGGAGGCCGCGTTCCTGGAGACCGCCCGGGCCCACCACTTCGACGGCGTGGTCGTCGCCGGGTCGGGCGCGAACGGCGAGCTGGTGAACGCCCTGGTCCGGGACGGCCGGGCCGTGGTCACCATGAACCGCGAGGTGCCCGGCTCGCTGGCCCCCTCGGTGCGGGCGGACTACGAGCAGGCGGCCCGGCTGGCCACCGAGCACCTGGTCGGGCTGGGGCACACCTGCATCGCGACGATCGGCGGCCCGCCGGACGTCACCTCCGGCCGGCTGCACCACGCCGGTTTCCGGGCGGCGATGGCCGACGCCGGCCTGCCGGTCGTCGACCACCTGGTGCACCGCGGTCCGTTCACCCCCGAGTTCGGCCGCGCCGCCGCGAGGAGCCTGCTCGACCTCCCCCAGCCGCCGACCGCGCTGCTGCTCAGCAACCACGAGGCAGCCTTCGGGGCGCTGCCCGTGCTGGGCACCGGCAGCCGGCACGTGCCCGACCAGCTCTCGGTCGTCTGCACCGAGGACGAGCCCTTCTACAGCTGGTGGAACCCGCCGCTGACCGCGGTGGACAACCGCGCCGAGCTCCAGGCCCAGCGCGCGGCGGCGATGCTGCTGGCCCAGCTCACCGGCGAGGGCGGCGACCACCCCGGGCGCCGGTCCGAGCTGGTTCAGCCGGTGCTGCGAGAGCGCGGCACCACCGCACCCCCGCGCTGACCGGACCGCCGGGAGGTCAGCCGGACGGCGACCAGCAGGGCGACGCCCCAGACCAGGAACCAGGCGTCCCAGCACAGCACGTGCCAGCGCAACGCCCGCTCGTCGGCGACCGGCCGCCGCCAGCTTGGCCGCGACGACCGCGACGCCGAGCAGCACGGCCGGCGCCGAGCGGTCCTCGGCCAGCGTCTGGAAGGCGCCGCCGACGGTGGCCAGCAGCGCCGTGCCGCCCGCCGTCCAGTAGGCGGTGACCGCGGCCGAGGCGAGCGCGAGCCCGGCCGCCCTCCCGGCGGCGGCGCGGGCGGCGGCGCTCACCCCGGGCTCAGACGACGCGCTCGAACACCGCGGCCAGCCCCTGGCCGCCGCCGATGCACATCGTCTCCAGCCCGTAGCGGGACTCGCGGCGGCGCATCTCGTGCGCCAGCGTGGCCAGGATGCGGGCACCGGTCGCGCCGACGGGGTGGCCGAGGGAGATGCCGGACCCGTTGACGTTGACCCGCTCGCGGTCGTCGGCGCCCAGCCCCCACTCGCCCAGACAGGCCAGCACCTGGCTGGCGAAGGCCTCGTTGAGCTCGATGAGGTCCATGTCGGACAGCTTCAGGCCGGTCCGCTCCAGGACGGCGGCGGTGGCCGGCACCGGCCCGATGCCCATCGTCTCCGGCGGCACGCCGGCGACCGACCAGCCGACCAGCCGCACCATCGGCTCCCAGCCGCGCCGCTCGGCCTCGGCGCGGGTGGTCACCAGGCAGACGGCGGCACCGTCGTTCTGCCCGGAGGCGTTGCCGGCGGTCACCGTGGCCTCGGGGTCGACCCGGCCCATCACCGGGCGGAGCTTCGCGAGGTCCTCCATCGTGGTCTCCGGGCGGGGGTGCTCGTCCTCGGTGACCACCCGGGCCGGCGTCTTCCGGGTGGCCGGCACCTCGACGCCGATGATCTCCTCGGCGAACCGGCCCTCGCGGATCGCGGCGCCGGCGGCCTGCTGCGAGCGGAGCGCCCAGGCGTCCTGCTCCAGCCGGTCGATGCCGTACTCGCGGCGGACGTTCTCCGCCGTCTCCAGCATCCCGCCGGGGACGGGGTGGTGCAGCCCCCCGGCGGTCTCCCGGGCGCGGGCCAGCCGGTCGTGCAGCATGACGCCGTCGCCCTTCGCGCCGGTGCGCAGGCCGAGCGCGTAGTGCTCGACGTTGCTCATCGACTCCACGCCCCCGGCGACGACGACCTTGCCGGCGCCCGCGGCGACCTGCATCGCGGCGTAGACGACGGCCTGCAGCCCCGACCCGCAGCGCCGGTCGATCTGCAGCCCGGGCACCTGCACGCCCAGCCCGGCGTCGAGCGCGGCGATCCGGCCGATCGCCGGGTTCTCCCCGCTCGGGCTGCAGTTGCCGAGGATGACGTCGTCGACCTCCCCCTCACCCAGGCCGGTGCGCTCGGCCAGCCCGCGCAGCGCGGTGGCGGCGAGCTCGTTGGCCGACAGGCCGGCGAACACCCCGCCGAAGCGGCCGACGGGGGTGCGGAGCGGTGAGCAGATGACGACGTCGTCCATGGCCCAACTCTGCCACCGCTCCCGGTCGGCGGCGCAGCCCGCCCACCGCTGGGCGGGAGGACCGGCCGGACGGACGACGACGCCCCTCCCGGTCGACCGGGAGGGGCGTCTTCAGCGGTGCTGCAGCGTGGTCAGAGCGGCTCGGCGCAGTAGACCGTGCCGTCCTCGTCGTTCGAGGTCCCCCACCAGAGCACGGCCGTGGCGCTGGGCACCTCGGTGCACAGGTCGTTGACGTCGGCGGCGTCGAAGGCGTCGCCGGTCATGTCGTCGTCGGTGCCGACGATCTTCGCCTGCGCCTCGTCGTCGTCGCAGCCGACCGTCTCGAAGCTGGTGCCGTCCGGCTTGACGCAGTCGCCGATCTCCGGGTCGCCGGCGCCCAGGAAGCTGAACAGCAGGCCGAGGGCGACGACCAGCGCGGCGGCGCCGCCGAGGATCGGCAGCAGCCGGGACTTCTTCGGCGGCTGGCCGTACGCCTGGGCGCCGCCGGGCCCGCCGAACTGCTGCGGCTGACCGAACTGCTGCGGCTGACCGGGCGGAGGGCCCCACGGCTGCTGCGGCTCACCGAACTGCTGGCCGGGCTGCTGGCCGGGCTGCGGTGGCGGGCCCCACGGCTGCTGGCCGGGCACGGGCGGGGCGGCCGGCGGCTGCTGGCCCCAGCCGGCCGGGACCTCCGCGGGCGGCTGCTGCCCCCAGCCCGCGGACCGACCCGCCTGGTTGGGGTCCTGCTCCGGCGGCTGCGGGCCACCGGCACCGGGGGTGCTCACATCGATCTCCTGGTCTCGGGCGGTCTGACCAGCAGATCCTCACCCATCCCCGCCCAGCGGCCGCACCGCCGGCGCACGGTCGGCGCGTCACGTCCCCCCGTCGGGGGACGGACGCTCACCGGCCGTGGTCAGTCCTGCGGCTTGGCCATCACCTTGTGCGCGGCCGCCTTCACCGCGTCGGGGAGCACCTTGTTCGCCGCCGCCTGGGCCTTGGTCGCCAGCGACGCCGCGACGACCTTCCGCTCGCCGGCCATCATCGCCTCGAAGCCCTGCGCGGCGACCTCGTCGGGCTGGTCCTTGGGGCCCTGGCCCATCGCGGTGTCCTCCAGCCCCGCCCGGTCGAAGAAGTTCGTGTCGACGGGGCCGGGCATCAGCGAGGTGACGGTGACCGCGGAGTCCTTGTCCTTCAGCTCGGCCTGCACCGCCTCGGTCAGCGACTGCACGAAGGACTTCGACGCGTTGTACACCGGCTGGTAGGCGCCGGGCATCGTGGAGGCGATCGAGGAGGTCACCAGCACCCGGCCCGAGTTGCGGGCGGTCATCTCGACGAGGGCGAGCTTGAGCAGCGCGGCGGTGGAGACCACGTTGAGCTGCATGATGGCCAGGTCGTCGGCCCAGTCGGTGTCGACGAAGGCGCCGCTCTCGCCGACCCCGGCGTTGAGCGCCGCGGCCTCCAGCGGCCGACCGAGCTCCTGCACGCGGGACCACAGCTGGGCCACGCCCTGCTCGGTGCGGAGGTCGGCCTGCACCGGCACGACGTGCGCGCCGGCGGCCTGCAGGAGCATCGCGGCCTTATCGATGCCGGCGTCCTCGGCGGTGACCACCAGGTCGTAGCCGTGCTGGGCGAACTGCTTGGCCAGCTCGAGGCCGATGCCGCTGGAAGCACCGGTGACGAGTGCGAGGGGCCTGGTCTGGGGCTCGGTGACGTTCTGGGTCATGGCCGGCCGGATACCCGCTGGTGGGCCGGCCGAACACCCTCAGACCCAGATCGCCCGCAGCGCCCGCAGCACGTTCCCGCCCAGCACCTTGCCGATCTCGGCGTCGGTGAAGCCGTCGCGCACCAGCCAGGCGGCGATGTTGGCGAAGTTCTCCGTCGGGTTCTCCAGGCCGTCGACGTAGGGCACCCGGTCGGGCACCGGGGCACCGGGGCGCGGCTCGGTGCCCAGCAGCCCGGCGAACGTGGTGTGCAGCCCGACGTGGTCGCCGTAGAGGGTGTCCGGGCCGAAGCCGACGGCGTCGATGCCGACCAGGTCCAGGCAGTACCGGAAGTGGTCCATCACCGAGGCGATGCTGTGCCGGGGGTGGGCGTGCGAGACCGTGGTGTGCGGCGCGGCCGACATGCCGATCACCCCGCCGGTGTCGGCGACGGCCCGCAGCACGTCGTCGCCCTTGAGCCGCGGGATGTCCCAGACGGCGCGGGCGCCGGCGTGGGTGATGAACACCGGCCGGTCCGACGCGGCGCAGGTGTCGATGCCGGTCCGGTCGGAGGAGTGCGAGACGTCGACGGCCAGCCCGAGCTGGTTCATCCGCCGCACCGCCCGCCGGCCCAGCGCGGTGAGACCGCCGTCCACCACCTCGTTCAGGCCCGACCCGAGGGCGTTGGAGTCGGAGTAGGCGATGCCGATCTGCCGGATGCCGAGGCCGAAGAGGACGTCGAGCTTGTCCAGGTCGTTGCCGATCGGGGTGGCCGCCTCCAGGCCGAACACCAGCCCGACGCCGCCGGCCGCGTGGGTGGCCTCGATGTCGGCGACGGTGCGGATGACCCCCACGCCGTCCTGGTGGGCCAGGTCGGCCAGCCGCATGCCGAGGTCGAGGACGACGTCGTCCCACTGCCACGGGGCGTTGCCGGTGACGCAGGCCGTGCCGTCCATCATGTTGTCGAAGACCACGGTGAGCCCGGAGTCCCGCAGCCCGGCGAAGGCGGTGTGCTGCCGGCCGGTGCGGTTGTACCGCGGGGTGTCGGCCATGTCGGCCGGGAAGAGCACCGGGTGGTCGTGCAGGCTGATCGTCACGTTCTCGTGGAGCAGCCGCTGCGCCCGGGCCCGCTCCTCGGGGGTGAACCCGCCGTCGTAGGGCGCGACGCGGCCGGACTCGGGCGCGAGCGGGACCACCGGCAGGGCCAGGTCGCCCTGCAGGTAGTCGTAGGACTGGTAGGTCATCGGGTGCCTCCTGTGGCGAGCCGGTCCCAGAGGGCGGCCCAGGCGCGCATGCCCTCGCCGATCCGGGCGATGCGCAAGAACTCGTTGGGTGCGTGGTGCTTCTCGTCGGCGGTAGCGAAGGAGAAGAACAGCGTCTTGGCGCCCAGCGCCGACTCGAACAGGGTGGTCGCCGGCAGCGTCCCGGCGATCACCGCCAGCAGCACCTCCTGGCCCGGGTAGACCTCCGCCAGCGCCTCCCGGGCGGCCCGCACCGCCGGGTGGTCGGGCTCGATCCGGTAGGCCGGCACCCGGCCGGGGTCAGCGCGCACCTCGACCCGCACCCCGGGGAGGTCCAGCGCGGCGACGTGCGCGCTGATCGCCTCGACCACCCGGTCGGGGTCCTGCCGGCCGACCAGCCGGCAGGACACGTGCCCGACGGCGCGGTGCGGGATGACGGTGTACTTCCCGCCGGCGGTGATGCCGTTGACCTCCAGCGTCGGCCGCTCCCACAGCCGCGCCAGGGTGGAGTAGCCGGCCTCGCCGAACAGCTCCGGTGCGCCGACGGCGGCCCGGTACTCCTCGTCGTCGAAGTCGACCGCGTCGATCTCGGCCCGGCGCTGCGGGGGCAGCTTGTCGACCCCGTCGGTGAAACCGGCCACCGCCACGGCGCCGTCGGCGGTGTGCAGCGAGGCCAGGACGGTGGCCAGGGCGTGCACCGGGTTGGCGACGGTGCCGCCGTACCGGCCCGAGTGCAGGTCCTCGGCGGCGCCGGTGACCACGACGTCGAGGGCGACCAGCCCCTTGGACGCGATGGAGATCGACGGCTCGGTGGGCCGCCACATCGCGCCGTCGGCGGAGATGACCAGGTCGGCGGCGAGCTCGGCGGCGTGCGCGCGCACGTAGGCCGGCAGGTGCGGGCTGCCGATCTCCTCCTCCCCCTCCAGCAGGAACCGGACGTTGAGCGGCAGCGCGCCGCGCTCGGCCAGCATCGTGCGGGCCATCTCCAGCACCAGCAGGACCGGGCCCTTGTCGTCGGTCACCCCGCGGCCGCGCAGCACGTCCCCGTCGACGACCAGCTCGAACGGCGCGGTGTGCCACTCGGTGAGGTCGCCGGTGGGCTGCACGTCGTAGTGGCCGTAGACCAGGACCGTCGGGGCGCCGGGGGCACCGAGCCAGTCGGCGCGCACCACCGGGAAGCCGTCGGTCTCCTCGACCCGGCCGCCGGCCCAGTCGAGCCGGGCGGCCAGCCACTCCGCGGCCGCCCGCATCGTCGCCATCGGCGCGCTGCGGCTGTCGCTGGGGATCGCCACGTACTCGGCGAGGTCGGCCAGGAAGCCCGGTGGCAGGGAGTCGGTCGCAGCGGTCATCAGGTGTCCTCCCGGGTGCGGCGGGCCGCGGCGAGCGCCGCGGTCCGGGCCATCTCGTTGCCGACGACCATGAGGCCCTCGTCCACGCCCATGCCGGGCTTGGCCAACACCTGGCCGGCCTCGCACGCCATGGCCACGTGCGCGGTCACCTGCGCCGACCGGTCGGTCTCGGTGCAGGTGCCGCCGCAGAAGGCCTCCAGCCCGGCGTCGCGGACCAGCAGCAGCGCCTCGATGCTGTCGGTGAGCGAGCCGAGGTCCGGGGTCTTCACGTGCACCACGTCGGCGGCCCCGGCGGCGACGAAGGCCCGGACGTCGTCCAGGGTGTTGCACCACTCGTCGACGACGACCCGCACCCCGCTGCCCAGCGCGGCGAGCTCGGCGCGCAGCTGCGCGCAGGCCTCGAGCTGGCCCTCCCGGCTGCCGGCGTCGACCGGGTGCTCGACGGCCAGGTCGTAGGGGGCGCACAGCTCGCCGAGCCAGGCCAGGTAGCCGGCCACGGCGCGGACGTCGCCGCCGAACGCCAGCCCCGGCGTGCCGTAGGTGTCCACGTGCAGCCGCGGGTGGTACCCGCCGTCCGGGCGCAGCTGGCCGATCCGGGCGACCAGCCAGCGCAGGTAGTCCGCCAGCCCCTCCCCCGCCGGGCCGAGGTCCGCCGGGGAGGCGAACAGCCCGTGCGGCAGGACGTCGACGCCGCGCAGCACCATCTTCTCGGCGTTGCCGTACCGGTCGTCGCCGGACTGGGCGTACAGCGGCACCGGTCGCAGCGGGGCGCCGGTGCGGTACTCGTCGCGGACGACCTCGGCCATCGTCACCCGGGCCGCGCGGGCGGCGGCGGCCAGCACGGCCTGGCTGACGCCGTAGCGGACGGCGGTGTGCAGCCGGCCGCCGTCGGTCTCCACCCGGTCCAGCTCCTCGGCCAGCGCCCGGAAGCCAGTGACCTCCCGGCCGACCAGCCGGGGGGCGACGTGGTCGAGCACGGCCTCCCGGGCGCGCGAGGCGGAGAACACCGGGTCGCGCCCGCCGGCACCGGCGTACTGCACGGCGGCGCAGTCGCCGAACTCGACCGAGCCGTCGTCGAGCACCAGCAGCACCGACAGCGCCTCGGCCGGCTGCCGGACCGCGGTGAACCCGGGGGTCACCGGCGGGCCGGCGTAGCCGAAGCCGTCGCGCACCGCCCCGGCCCGGATCGCCGCCTGGTCGTCGGTGAAGAAGCCGCCGCGGACGCCGACGGCGAGCACCTCGGCGATCCGCGGCGGGGCCACCTCAGCCGGCCAGCATCGTCTTGATCGAGCGCCGCTCGTCCATCGCGGCGTAGCCGTCGGCGACCTGCGCCAGCGGCAGGGTGAGGTCGAACACCGCACCCGGGTCCAGCCGGCCGTCCATGACCCGCTCGATGAGGTCGGGCAGGTACTTGCGCACCGGGGCGATCCCGGCGCTGACCGTCAGGTGGTTGCGCACGATCGGGAACAGCGGGATCTCCGGCGAGGTGTGCGGCACCCCGACCGCGCCGACCCGGCCGCCCACGCGGGCCATGCCCAGCGCCATCTCCCACGACTGCGGGGTGCCCACCGCCTCGACCACGTGCCGGACACCGCGGCCACCGGTCAGCTCGCGGACGGCGGCGATCCCCTCCTCGCCGCGCTCGGCGACGACGTCGGTGGCGCCGAAGGTCCGGCCCAGCGCCGCCCTGTCCTCGTGCCGGCTCATCAGCACGACCCGCTCGGCGCCCAGCACCGCGCGGGCGCCGAGCACCGCGCACAGCCCGACCGCGCCGTCGCCGATCACCGCGACGGTCGACCCCTCCTCGACCCCGGCGAGCACCGCGCCGTGCAGCCCGGTGGCCATCACGTCCGACAGCGTCAGCAGCGCCGGCAGCAGTGCGTCGTCGACGCCGTCCGGGCCGCCCGGGACGGCGACCAGCGTGCCGTCGGCCTGCGGCACCCGGACCGCCTCGCCCTGCCCGCCGTCGGACCCGGGGGCGCCGAAGCCGCCGCCGTTGTCGCAGCGGGTGTGCACGCCGTCCTGGCAGGCCGGGCAGGTGTTGTCCGACCAGGCGAACGGGGCGACGACGAGGTCGCCGGGGCGCACCGTGCCGACCGCGGCGCCGACGTCGGTGACCACGCCGATGAACTCGTGGCCGGTCCGCGAGCCGGCGGCCCGGTCGATGATCCCGCGGTAGGACCACAGGTCCGACCCGCAGATGCAGGAGCGCAGGACCCGGACGACGGCGTCGGTGGGCTCGACGAGGGCGGCGTCGGGCACGTCCTCGACGGTGATGGTGCCGGCGGCCTGGTGGACGGCAGCGCGCATGGGTGTTCCTCTCAGCGGTGGGGGGTCACAGGGAAGCGGCGTAGGCGGCCAGCTCGTCGAGGTTGGCCACCTCGTTGACGCGGCGGCCCTGCTCGATGTCGTGGACGAGCTCGCCGATCTTGGCGAAGATCGGTCCGTCCAGGTCGCGCAGCATGCTGTCGATCTCGGTCTTCCGCTTCCGGACGACGAGGTCGCGGTAGATGCCGCTGTACTGCTTGGCGCTGCGCCGGTTGAAGGCCGCCAGCCGGTCCAGCGAGCCCTCGAGGTCGGCGGGGTCGAAGCCGTCGAAGCCCTCCACCGGCACCGGGGCCTGGGCCAGCACCTCGCGGGCCAGGGCGACCATCAGCGGCCGGTACTCCGGGCGCTCCAGGCTCTCGGCGATGGTCAGGTCGGAGACCGCGCCGGCCCAGAGCATCGCGCCGTAGGCCTCCTTGCCCCACAGGTAGCCCAGCACGTTGCCGGTGGGCTGGGCGTAGGGCAGCAGCTCGGCGAGCTCGCGCACCCGCGGGGTGATCTCGCCGCCGGCCAGCTCGCCGACGTGGAAGGCGGCGACGTTGCCCTGGATGATCCGGCCGGGCCCCAGGTAGTCGGCGCCGACGTTGATGAAGCTGGAGACCACCCGGTCGGCGCCCAGGGCCTCGACCAGCACGTCGGCGGTGAGCCCGTTCTGCACGGTGAGCACGAAGCCGTCAGGGGCGAGCCGGTCGCGCAGCAGCTCGGCGGCGGCCGGGGTGTGGTGGCTCTTCACCGCCACGATCGCCCGCTCGATCCGGTCGGGCAGCCCGTCGGGGGTGACCGCCGGGACGCCGACGGTGAACTCCTCCACCGGGCCCTCGATGGACAGCCCGCGGGCGTTGATCGCCGCCACGTGCTCGGCGTCGACGTCGCACAGCAGCACGTCGTGCCCGGCGCGGGCCACGTGCGCGCCCAGCGTGCCGCCGATCGCGCCGGCGCCGACGACGACCAGGGGTGCGCTCACGCGGTCACCGGCGCGGGCACGACCCGGTCGAGGAAGCCGCGCATCGTGGCCTGGAAGAGCTCGCGCTCCTCGTTCTGCGGCGAGTGCCCGGACTCCTCGAACACCACCAGCTCGGCGTTCGGCAGCAGCGAGGCGATGGTCTCCGAGGAGCTGACCGGGGTGACCCAGTCGTAGCGGCCGACGGTGACCAGCGTCGGGGCGGTCACCGCGGGCAGGTCGGCCGTGAGGTCGTAGCTGCCCCAGTTGTGCTGGAAGCACCAGTTGTGCGCCTCGTGCCGGTAGTACCCGGCCTCCACCGCGGCGGCGGACCGCTCGGCGTCGTAGTGCTTGTCGTAGAGCGGGATGAGCTCGCTCCACAGCTGCTTGAGGTCGGCGTCGTCGCGGGTCTCGCCGTGCCAGTAGCGGTTGAACCGCTCCCAGTCGATCTCCACCCGGTCCTGGTTGCGGGCGTTCTCGAACGCCAGCTCCAGGTTGCTGCCGTCGGCGGAGGTGTCCCGCAGCACCATGGCCTGCACCCGGCCGGGGTACCGGACGGCGTACTCCAGGGCGATGAAGCCGCCGTAGGAGCCGCCGGCCACCACGATCTGCTCCGCGCCCGTCCACTCGCGCAGGCCCTCGACGTCGGCGGCCCACTGCTCGTGGGAGTAGGGCGGGACGCCCTCGCTCGTGCCGCAGCCGCGCGCGTCGAACACGACCACGCGGAACCGGTCGGCCAGCGGGCCGAAGGTCGCCTTCGGCTCGGCGAGCGAGCCGATGCCGCCGCCGCCGTGGTGGGCGATGAGCACCGGCCCGTCCTCGGGGCCGAGCACCTCGACGGTGAGCCGGCAGCCGTTGATGGTCAGGTCCATGAGCGCTCCTCTGCGGTGGCCAGACCGGCGGTCCAGCGGGCGATGTTCTGGTCCAGCACCGGCAGCGGCAGCGCACCGCTGCCCAGCACGGCGCCGTGGAAGCCGACGAGGTCGAACCGGTCGCCCAGGGCGGCGGTGGCCCGCTCGCGGAGCCGGACGATCTCGCGCTTGCCGATCTGGTAGGCCAGCGCCTGGCCGGGCCAGCAGATGTAGCGGTCGACCTCGCTGGCGGCGTTCTCGCGGGTGGTGGCGGTGTTGTCCCACATGAACTCCACCGCCTGCTGGCGGGACCAGCCCAGCGCGTGCACGCCGGTGTCGATGACCAGCCGGCAGGCGCGCAGCGAGGCGAAGGACAGCATGCCCAGCAGCGCGACGTCGTCGCTGTAGAGCCCCATCTCCTCGGCCAGGGACTCGGCGTACAGCCCCCAGCCCTCGTTGAAGCTGCACGCCTCGACGTCCAGGTGCTGGCGGTAGCGGGGCAGGTCCAGGACCTGGGCGGTGGCCAGCTGCAGGTGGTGGCCGGGCACCGACTCGTGGAAGGCCAGCGCCTCGTACTCGAACCGGAAGCGCTCGGTGGGGTGCGTGGTCTGCAGCACGTGCGCGCCGGGCCGGCTGCCGTCGACGGCGGGCGGCCGGTAGTAGGCCATCGCCGCGCCCGCGGCGTCGACCGGGTCGATCTGCTCGATCACGCACGCCGGGATGTCGACGTGCGGGAACCAGTCGTCCTGCGCGGCCTGGGCGCGCTGCAGCGCCTGCTCGGCGACCTCGACGATCTGCCCGCTGGTCTCGAACCGGAGCGCGGGGTCGGTGCGCAGCCGCTCGGCGATCTCGGGGAAGGTGTGCACGCCCAGCGCCCGGGCGCCGATCTCGAGCCAGCGCGGGCGCAGCTCTGCCAGGGTGTCCAGGCCGATCTGGTGCACCTGCGCCGGGGTCAGGTCGGTGGTGGTGTGCCGGGCGACCGCGTCGACGTAGGCCTCCGCACCGCCGGGGACGTTGCTGATGCCCACCCGGTCGTCGGGGCGGGCACCGGGCAGCAGCGCGCGCAGCTGGTCGGCCAGCGCCGCCATCGCCGGCCGCACCTCGGCACGGACGGTCTCCCGGGCGCGCTCGCGCAGCGCCGGGTCGGCACCGGCCGTCGGGGCGAGCAGCGCGTCGTCGTCCAGGTCGCGCTCGAGGTGGCCGGTGAGCTGGCCGATCGCGTGCTGGATGCCCAGCTGGGTGGAGACCCGGCCGGCCGCGGCCTCCTCGGCGTACCGCTGCGCGAGTGCGGTGAAGAAGGCCCCCAGCCCGGCCAGCCGCGACTCGTAGCGGGCGGCGGAGCCGGCGTCGGTGATCGTCATGGCCGGCACCGCCTGGAAGACCAGGCCCTGCCGGCTGACGTAGCCCTTGGCCGAGGCGTTGGCCGCCCACAGCGCGTGGTGCGCGTCCCGGCCGGCGCCCCGGGAGAGCACGGTCAGCACACCGAGGTCGACGCGGCCGGCGTCGTCGAGCGCGTCGGGGTCGATCGCCGCGATCTCCGCGTCGAGGGCGGCGAACGCCGCTGCCGCGGCCTCGCTGGCCGCCCGGCTGGGGTCGCCGGCCAGGCCGTCGAAGTCGGTGATGCCGAGCAGCGTGGCGTTGTAGGGGTCGTAGGTGTGCTGGGTGCGGAAGTACCGCTCGCCGAGCTCGGCGAGCGTCGTTGCGGGGTCGGTCATCGGTACCTGTCTCAGGAGAGGTCAGAAGAGGGAGTGGCCGCCGTCGATGGACAGCGTCTGGCCGCTGACCCAGCCGGCCGCCGGGACGGCGAAGAACAGCACCCCGCGGGCGATGTCGGCCGGCGTGCCGGTGGCCCGGACCGGGATCCGCTCGAGCAGCGCCCGCTGCCCGTCGGGGCCGTAGCCGTCCCACTGCGCCTGGGTCGTCGGGTTGGACAGCACGAAGCCCGGCGCGATGCAGTTGACGGTGATGCCGAACGGACCCAGCTCGTGCGCCAGCTGCCGGGTGAACCCGATCTGCGCCGCCTTCGCCGAGGCGTAGGCCTGGATGCCGGTGAGGCTCACGCTGCGGCCGGCGCCCGAGGAGATGGTGACGACCCGCCCGTACCGGCGGCGCTTCATGCCGCGGGCCGCCGCGCGGGTGCAGTTCAGCGTCGTCCGCAGGTTGGCGTCCACGACGGCGTCCCAGGCGGCGTCGGTGAGCTCGTCGATCGGCACGTGCGTCTGCCCGGTCACCCCGCCGGCGTTGTTGACCAGCACGTCGACGTCCCCGACCGAGGCGAAGAACTCCTCGACCGCGGCCGACACCGACAGGTCGACGGTGTCCTTGTCGACCTCGTGCACGGTGGCCCCGGCGTCGTGCAGGGTGCGGGCGATCTCCTGCCCGATGCCCTGCGCCGTCCCGGTGACGACGGCGGTCATCCCGTCCAGCTGTCCCACGTCTCAGTCCTCGGTCTCGGTGTCGTCGGGTTCGTCGCTCTCGTCGTCCGGCGGGACCGGCCCGGCGCGGAAGGCGCGGTGGATGAGCACCGACTCCTCCCACTGCCGCATCCGGTCCAGCCCGGCGGTGCCGACCCGCTGGAAGACGCCCTCGACCAGCGCCTCGACCAGCACCACCAGGCCGGCGAAGGAGTCGAACGGCACCCCGTCGACGGCGATCGGCAGCACCACGTCGGCGTCGTCGGCGGCCGGGGAGAGCTCCTCGTCGGTGATGACCAGGACCGCGGCGCCCTGCCGCTTGGCCAGCGCCGCCAGCCGCTTGGCCGGCAGCTCGTGCCGGCGCAGGTCGAAGATCACCGCGACCGAGTCCCGGCCCATCGACAGGTAGCTGCCGATGTCCCGGCCCAGCGGCTCGGTGGCCAGCACCACGCCGGGCACGAGCTGGTCCAGCTGCAGCACCAGGATCTGGCCGAGGTAGCGGGAGAAGTAGCCGCCGCTGACCACGATGCTGCGGGCCCCGCCGGCCAGCAGCGCCACCGCGGCGTCGAACTCGCTGGGCGGCACGGTGGCGGTCAGCCGTTCCACCAGGCCCAGCCGCTGGGCGATCGACCGCTGGAACAGCGTCCCGTCGCCCTCGCCGGTGAGCCGGTCCGCGGCCCGGCGGACCGGCGCGTTCAGCTGCTGGGAGATCTCCTCGTGCAGCAGCTGCTGGAACTCCGGGTAGCTGCCGATGCCCAGCCGGGCGACCAGCCGCAGCACCGTCGGCGTGCTCGTCCCGGCAGCCCGGGCGAGGGTGGCCGCGCTGGCCAGCCCCGCGCTCGGGTAGTTGGCCAGCAGCGAGCGGGCCACCTTCTTCTCCGCCGGTGAGAGCTCGTCCATCCGGGCGAACACGTCGTCCCTGATCAGCGTCATCCCTGCCCTCCCCCTGTCGTCGGTCCGGCTCAGGTGTGGGTGACCAGGCGGTCGCCGTCGTGGTAGGCCGCGAACATCGCCGGGGAGTTGTGGCCCACCACGATCGAGGAGTCCGCACCGACCGCGATCAGCCCGCCCATGGCCGACCGGGGCTCGAGCTCGGCGGCGACGGTCGCCTCGATGGCGGCGTCCATCGGCACGCCCAGGTAGCGCACCCGGGCGGCGACGTCGGCGGCGACCACGCCCTGCAGGAACGCCTCGCCCTCGCCGGTGCAGGAGATGGCGCCCACGCCGTCCCGGGCGTAGGTGCCGGCCCCGACGATCGGGGTGTCGCCGACCCGGCCCTCGCTCTGGTTGACCATCCCGCCGGTGGAGGTGGCCGCCGCGAGCCGGCCCTGCACGTCGATCGCGACCGCGCCGACGGTGCCGTGCCGGGAGCCCTCGAGCACCCGGTCCTGCACGTTGCGCAGCTGCTGCTGGCGGGCCGGGGTGAGGAAGTAGGCGGGCTTCACGGTGGCGAGGTCCCAGCCGGTGAGCCGCTCCTCGGACGGGGCGATCAGCAGCACCGCCGGGGTCTCCTCCATGACCTTGCGGGCGGCGTGCACCGGGTTGCGGGCGTGCCGGCAGGCCGCGATCGCCCCGGCCCGGCCGTCACCGGTCATCACGCAGGCGTCCAGCTCCGCGGTGCCCTCGGCGGTGAGCGCGGCACCGCGGCCGGCGTTGAACAGCGGGTCGTCCTCCAGCCGCTCCACGGTCGCGCAGACCGCGTCCAGCGCCGACCCGCCGGCGGCGAGCACCGCGGCGCCGGCCAGGTAGGCCGCGGTCAGGCCCTCGGCGTAGCTGCCGGACTCCTCCAAGGAGAGCTCCTCGACGCGGCCGCCGGCCCCGCCGTGCAGGACCAGGGCCCAGCCGCTGGCCGACGGGGGGACGTGGAACAGGTGCATCGGGCGCGGTTCTCCTGGCTCGTGGCGGCGGGTGGGGAGGTCGGCCGGCCGGGTCACCGGCCGCCGGCCTGACGGGTGATGTAGGTGACCGCGACGAAGGACCGGAAGACGGCCAGCAGGTCGTCCCCGGTGATCGCCAGGGTGCGCTCGCCGGTGCGCTCGACCCCGCGGGCCCAGGTGGCCACCTCGGCCATGTCGCCGGTCTGCACGTCCAGCTCCAGCGTCGCCGGGCGGCTGATGCCCGGCGTCCCGACGCTCCCCGCCGCCACCGCGCGGGCCGCCCGCTCGGCGCCCTCGCGGATCAGCCGGCAGGACTCGGTGGGGTGCAGGTTGTCCGCGCTGAACCGGGTGATCGACTCCTTGGTGACCACGTGCTCGGCGCCCGGCGCGAACGGCTCGGTCTCGGCCCAGGTCACCGCGTCGCCGGAGACGAAGGCGATCGGGACGCCGAAGTGCTCGGCGACGAGGGCGTTGATGCCGCTCTCCCCCACCTCGGTGCCGTTGACCCGCGCCCCGGCGAAGACCTCCGGGTTGTAGGTGTGCGACAGCGTGGAGGGCCGGCCGGAGATCGAACCGTGGTAGCCGACGAGGTAGACGGCGTCGAAGGACTCGTCGAGGCCCTGCATCATGTACAGCGGCTTGTGCCGGCCGGTGATGGAGCGGGCGCCGCCGGCCACCGCGCGCGGGTCGAGGTTGGCCATGGTGCCGTGCGAGTCGTTGAGCACGACCTCGGTCGCACCGCCGGCGATCGCGCCCTCGATGGCCGCGTTGACCTCGGCGAGCATCAGCTGGCAGCCGACGTCGTACCGGGCGCCGCCGCTGGGCCGGCACTGGTCCCAGTCGACGATGCCGGCGACGCCCTCCATGTCGAACGAGATCCAGATCTTCATCGCTGCTCCAGCGGGACGTTGGGGACGGGGATCAGCGCCAGCTCGTCGGCCTTGAGGCACGCGCTCTCGTGCGCGGGGCCGACGGCGAGCAGCGGGGGGTCGTTCTCACGGCAGACCTCGCTGGCCAGCGGGCAGCGCGGGTGGAACCGGCAACCGGCCGGGACGTCGTAGGGGCTCGGCGGCTCGCCGTCGACCTCGAACCCGTCGTTGACGCTGGTCTCGGTCATCCGCGGGATGGAGTCGATCAGCGCCCGGGTGTAGGGGTGCCGGGGCTCGGTGAACAGCTGCGCGGTCGGTGCCACCTCGACGATCCGGCCCAGGTACATCACCGCGACCCGGTCGGCCAGGTGCTGCACGACCGCCAGGTTGTGCGCGATGAACAGGATCGACAGCCCGAGCTCGGTGCGCAGCGTGGCGAACAGCTCGAGGATGGTCGCCTGCACCGAGACGTCCAGGGCGGACACCGGCTCGTCGGCGATGAGCACCTCGGGCCGGACGGCCAGCGCCCGGGCGATCGCCAGCCGCTGCCGCTGCCCGCCCGAGAACTGGCTGGGGTAGGCGGTGAGGACGTCCTCCTCCAGGCCCACCAGGTTCAGCAGCCGCACGCTCTCGGCCCGCACCTCCGCGCGGGGCACGATCCGGTGCAGCAGCAGCAGCTCGGACAGCATCCGGCCGACCGGGATCCGCGGGTTGAGCGAGGAGTACGGGTCCTGGAACACCATCTGCACCCGGCGCGAGGACTCCTTGGTCCGGGAGGCCGGCGCCGGCTCCCCGGCGATGGAGACGTCGCCGCTGGTGGGGCTGGTGCTGCCGACCAGGATCTTGGCCAGCGTCGACTTGCCCGAGCCGGACTCGCCGACCAGGGCCAGGATCTCGCCGGGCCGGACGTGCAGGTCGACGCCGTCCAGGGCCTTGAGGGTGCCGGCCCGGCCGGTGGCGAACCGGGAGAGCAACGACGTCCCGGGCCCGTACGCCTTGGTCAGCGCGCTGACCCGGAGCACCGACGCTTCCACGTTGCCGGTCGTCGTCCCGGTCATGCCAGCACCTCGTCGTCCAGCCGGTCGCTCTCGAAGCAGGCGGCCATCCGGCCGGGGACCACCTCGGCCAGCGGGGGCATCGCCTCGGTGCAGTGCGGGCGCACGTAGCCGCAGCGCGGCGCGAAGGGGCAGCCCTCGGGCCGGTCGGAGACGTTGGGCGGGAAGCCCGGGATCGGGATCAGCAGCCGGTCGGGCCGGTCGAAGTCCGGCGCGGACTCCAGCAGCCCCCGGGTGTACGGGTGCCGCGGCTGGCGGAAGGTGTCCTTCACCCGGCCGGACTCCACGATGTGCCCGGCGTACATGACCGCCAGCTCCGAGCAGGTCTGGTTCACCACGGCCAGGTCGTGGGTGACGAAGACCAGCGACGTGCCGGTGTCGTCGCACAACTTCTCCAGCAGCCGGAGCACCTGCAGCTGGACGGTGACGTCCAGGGCGGTGGTCGGCTCGTCGCACAGCAGCAGCCGCGGACCGCACGAGACGGCCATCGCGATCATGATCCGCTGGCGCAGCCCACCGGAGAGCTCGTGCGGGTAGGCCCGGGCCCGGCGGACCGGGTCGGGGATGCCGGTGCGGGCCATCATCTGCACGGCGAGCTCGCCGGCCTCCTTGGCCGACAGCCCGAGGTGCCGGCGCGGGCCCTCGGCGATCTGGTCACCGACCCGCACCACCGGGTTCAGCGCCGTCATCGGCTCCTGGAAGATCATCGCGATCTCCGGGCCCATCAGCATCCGGCGCTTCTTGGCCGGCATGGCCAGCAGGTCGACGCCGTTGTACTCGACCCGTCCGCTGAGCACCTCGACCGGCTTCGGCAGCAGCCCGGCGATCGCCCGCAGGGTCAGCGACTTGCCCGACCCGGACTCGCCGACGATGCCCATCCGCTGGCCCGGGTCGACGTCGAAGGAGACGCCCTCGACGATCGACACGGTCCGGTCGCGGGAGGGCCGGACGCCGATGCTGAGGTCCTCCACGCGCAGCAGCGGGACGCCCGGCTGGATCGGCGCGTGCGCGCCCCGCCGGGCGACGGTCTGGGCGGTGGCACCTGACACGGTCACTTCCTCCGCTCCGGGGAGAGCTGGTCGGACAGGCCGTCCCCCAGCAGGGAGAGCCCGAGGCTGGTGACCACGACGGCCAGCCCGGGGATGGTGGCCTGCAGCCACTGGGTGGTGATGAACTCCTGGCCGTCGAGGATCATCGAGCCCCACTCGGCGGTCGGCGGCGCGATGCCCAGCCCGAGGTAGCCCAGGGTGACGATCGCCAGGATGTCCATGACGATGTCGCTCATCGCGTAGATCAGCGCCTGGGACATCACGTTCGGCGCGATGTGCCGGACCAGGATCCGGCTGTGCGACATGCCGCCGAGACGGGCGGCGACGACGTAGTCCTGCTTCTTCGCGACCAGCAGCTCGCCGCGCATGATCTTGGCGTAGGCGACCCAGGAGACCGCGGCGATCGCCAGGTAGATGCTCTTCTCGCCGCTGCCGAACACGAACACCAGCACGATGACCAGCACGTAGAACGGGAAGGCGAAGAAGACGTCGACGACGCGCATGACGATCGCGTCGAACCAGCCGCCGAAGTAGCCGGCCAGCGCGCCGAGCACCGAGCCGACCACGAACGGGATGAGCACGGCGAGGAAGCCGATCCGCAGGTCGACCCGGGCGCCGTAGAGCAGCCGGGTGAGCACGTCGCGGCCGTACTTGTCGGTGCCCAGCCAGTGGTCGGCGCTGGGTGAGAGCAGCGCGTTCTGCAGGTCCTGCTCGATCGGGTCGTAGGGGGTCAGCAGCGGTGCGAGCACCGCGGCCAGCACCAGCAGCCCGACGATGACCAGGCCGGCCACCAGGGTGCCGTTGCGGTACCAGGCCTTCAGCGAGCGCGACCGGGCCGGCCGGCGCATCGCGCGGGTGGCCGTCGCCACCGCCGCCGTGGTCATGCGCGCTCCTTGCTGGACAGGTCGACCCGCGGGTCGATGAGGGTGTAGACGACGTCGGTGAGGATCCCGACGACGATCACGAACAGCGCCACGAACAGCGCCACGGCCTGGATGGTCGGGAAGTCGCGGGAGAAGATCGCGTTGATCATCAGCGAGCCCAGGCCGGGGACGGCGAACACCTTCTCGATCACCAGCGAGCCACCGACCAGGTAGCCGAGGTTGACGCCGATGATCGAGACCGTCGGGATGGCGGCGTTGCGCAGCACGTGCCCGCGGAACAGCGAGACGCCGGCGGCGCCCTTGGACCGTGCCGTCCCGACGTAGTCGGCACCCAGCACGTTGATCGTCGAGGCCCGCAGGCTGCGGATCGTCGTCGGCGACATGGCGATGGCCAGGGTCAGCGCGGGCAGGAACAGGTAGTAGGGGTGCTCGGCGGGGGTCTGGCCGTAGCCGCCGACCGGGAAGGCGCCGGCCTTCACCGCGAGCAGCAGGATGAGCATGATGCCGACCCAGAACTGCGGCATGCCCTGGCCGATGAGGGTGAACACCCGCACCAGCACGTCGCGCACCCGGCCCGGCGCCGTCGCGGCGAGCGCGGCGAGCGGGATGCTGATCACGAGCGAGAGCACCAGCGCGAACGCCAGCAGCGACAGCGTGATCGGCACCGCCTGGGCGACCAGGTCGAACACCGGCCGCTGGTAGGTGAGGCTGTCCCCCAGGTCACCGTGCAGCAGGCGGCCCAGGAAGATGAAGTACTGGTCCCACAGGGGCTTGTCCAGCCCCAGCTGGGCGTTCAGCGCCGCCACCCGCTCGGGGGTCGCGGTCTGGCCCAGGATGGTCAGCGCCGGGTTGCCCGGCAGCAGGTGGACCATGAAGAACACCACGATCGTGACCCCGATGACCACCGGGATCGACTGCAGCAGCCGGATCGGGATGAACCGGAAACGGTCGAGCACGCGCCCATCTCCTCGTCGGTTGGAGCGTCGGGTGGACCCGGGTGGTGGGCGCCGCGGTCTGCGCCGCCCACCACCGGGCCGTCGGTCACTCGGACTTGGAGACGTCCTCCAGGTGGTAGTTGCCGAGCGGCGTGACCTCGAAGCCGGACACCTTGTCGCTCATCGCGTAGGCGTAGGGCGAGTAGTAGAGGTAGGCCGCGAACGCGTCGTCGGCGACCTTGGCCTGCAGCTGCTCGTACAGGTCGGCCCGCTTGGCCTCGTCGGTCTCCGCCTGCGCCTGCTTGTTCAGCGCGATGACCTCGGGGTTGTTGTAGTTCGTGTAGGCCGAGTTCGAGCCGCCCTCGGGGTCCACCGCGAACGACGTCCACTCGTCGGGGTCCGGGATGTCCATCGTCCAGCCGAGGATGATCATGTCGAAGTCCTGGGCGTTGCGAGCGGCGCGCACCGCGGTCGCGTCCAGCGAGTTGATCTTCAGGTCGATCCCGAGCTCCTTGAGCTGGGACTGCATGATCTGCGCGACCGACACCTGGTTCGGGTCACCGGCGTTGATCAGGATGCTGGTGGAGAACCCGTTGGGCTGCGAGGACTGGGCGAGCTCCTCCTTGGCCTTGTCCAGGTCGAACGACGGGGCGTCGGGGTTCTTGGCGTAGTACGGCGTCCCCGGGGAGAGCAGCGAGTCCGCGGCCTCGCCGTTGCCGAAGAGCACGGTCTTGACCATGGCCTCGCGGTCCAGGGCGTAGGCGATCGCCCGGCGCACGTGCACGTCCTCGAACGGCCCGCGCAGCTGGTTGAAGGCGACGTAGTCGATCCGGGTCGACGGGAACGCCGTGGCGGTGATGCCGGGGGCGTCCTTCAGCGAGCCGAAGCCGGACCAGTCCGGGAACTCGTCGATGTCGATCTGGCCGCCCTGCAGCTGCAGCTTGCGGGTGTTGGCGTCCGGCACGACGGTCCAGGTGACGCTGTCCAGGTACGGGCCGTCACCCCAGTAGTCGGGGTTCTTGTCGACCTTGACGTACTGGCCCTGCTTCCACTCGTTCCACACGAACGGGCCGGTGCCGACCGGCGCGGTGTAGAACTCCTCGGCCGTCTTGCCGCCGTAGTTCTCGGGGATGATCGCGTTGCTGAACAGCGACAGGTCGGCCAGCAGCGGCGCCCAGGCGTACTTCAGCTTGATGGTGACCGTGCTGTCGTCGGTGGCCTCGACCGTGTCGATCGCGGCGTTGATGAAGCCCCAGCCGTCGGCGCCGGTCTTGGTGTCCTCGTCGATGGAGAACTTGACGTCTGCGGCCGTCATCGGGTCGCCGTTGGAGAACGTCACGCCCTCGCGGAGCTTGATCGTGTAGGTCAGCTCGTCGTCGCTCATCGTGTAGTCCGACGCGAGCCACGGCTCCACCTCGGTGCCGTCCTGGCTGACCATGAACAGCGGCTCCATGATCTGTTCCATCACGTAGATCGAGCTGTTGTCGAACGTGGTGGTCTTGTCCATGGAGAGGATGTCGGCCTGGCGGGCGATGGTCAGGTCGCCGCCCTCGGTCGGTGCGCCGCCGCCGGCGGCGCCGGAGTCGCTGGAGCTCCCGCCCCCGCACGCGGTGAGCGCGAGCGCGGCGACCGCCGCGACCCCGACCGACCTGATCCGTGTTGCACGTGTCATCGACTGCCTCATCGTTCTGCCCGCCGCGGCGGGAGGGTGGGGAGTGATCTGGCCGGCCCGATCGGCCGGGACCGGGGGCCCGGAGGCCTTCGTCCGTCCGGGTGGGGCGACCGTAGCGTTCATTACATTGGCAGGCCAGGATTTCGTCGTTGTTACGTTTGAAACGAGACATCTCCGTGTCACGATCTGGCCATGGAGCACAGGACGCTGACCCTGGACACGCTGCCCGGAGCCCCGGTCGAGGTCCCCTACGCCACCGTCACCGGCGGGGGCGGCGAGGGCCCGCGGGTGACCGTCGTCGCCGGCGTGCACGGCGGGGAGTACACCGGCATGGCCGCGCTGCTCCGGCTGGTGCAGGCCCTGGACCACGGGCCGGACGCCGCCCGGCTGCGCGGCAGCCTGACCGTGGTGCCGGTGCTCAACCAGCCGGCCTTCTGGAGCCGGTCGGCGTTCGTGGTGCCCGCCGACGGCAAGAACCTCAACCGCTGCTTCCCCGGCGACCCGGCCGGCTCCTACACCGACGTGCTCGCGCACGAGCTGTTCGAGGCGTTCATCCGCCCCGCCGACGTGCTGCTGGACCTGCACGCCGGGGACCTGCCGGAGGCCCTCGAGCCGTTCTGCCTCTACGAGGAGTCGCCGGTCGAGGACCGCGCGCGGGAGCTGGCGCTGGTCTACGGCACCGGCCACGTGGTCCGGCAGAGCCGGGCGGCCCGCACCGTCGGCGGCAGCACCAGCGCGGCCGCCGCCGACATCGGGGTGCCGGCGATCACCGCCGAGATCGGCGCGAACGGCATCTGCGACGAGGCGTCGGTGGCCGGCCACCTGCAGGGCGTGCGCAACGTGCTCGCCTGCCTCGGCATGCTGCCCGCCGACGTCGCGGTGCCGGCCGCTCCCCCGGTCGAGCACGACGGCTGGGCCTGGCTGCGCACCCCGGTGCAGGGCTTCTGGCAGGCCTTGGTGGGCGTCGGCGACCAGGTGCGCACCGGCGACCAGCTGGGCGTGGTGCTCGGCCCGTGGGGCGACGAGCTGCACCGGGTGACGGCACCGACCGACGGCTGCCCGCTGTTCCTCACCACCAGCCCCGCCGTGCTCGCCGACGGGCTGCTGCTCGGCCTGGCCCGGAGCTGACCGCCGTGCGCATCCGCTCGGTGTCGGTCGTCGACGTCGCCCGCCGCGCCACCGTCGGCGACCAGGTGGTCGAGTGGGACGGCGACCGGATCACCTCCGTCGGCCCGGACGACGGGACCCCGCCGGCCGCCGGGGACGTCGACGGCCGCGGGCTGTTCGCCCTCCCCGGGCTGATCGACTGCCACGTGCACGTGACCTCCCTGTCGGCCGACGAGTGGGCCGACTCCGGGCACCGGGCCAGCTACGTGGCCGCGCACGCGGTGCGCGCCCTCGGCGCGACCGTGCGCCGCGGCTTCACCACCGTGCGGGACGCCGGCGGCGCGGACGCCGGGCTCACCCGGGCGCTGGACGAGGGGGTGCTCACCGGCCCGCGGCTGCACACCTGCGGCAAGGCGCTGTCGCAGACCAGCGGGCACGCCGACCTGCGCCCGCGCGGCCGCGAGCTGTGGGACCCGCACCCCGACGTCCCCGGGATCGGCCGGGTCGTCGACGGCCCCGACGCCGTCCGGCTGGCGGTGCGCGAGCAGGTCCGGCGGGGGGCGACGTTCGTCAAACTGATGCTCTCCGGCGGGATCACCAGCCCGACCGACCGGCTCGACGGCGTGCAGTTCTCCGACGCGGAGGTCACCGCCGCGGTGGAGGAGGCCGACCGGCTCGGCGTCTACTGCGCCGGGCACGCCTACACCGGCGCCGCGGTGTCCCGGGCGGTCGCGCTCGGCGTCCGCACGATCGAGCACGGCAACCTGATCGGCCCGGCCGACGCGGAGCGGATGGCCGCCGCGGGCGCCTTCCTGGTGCCGACGCTGAGCGCCTACGCGGTGCTCGCCGAGCGGGGCGAGGAGTACGGCCTGCCCGCCGACCGGCTGGGCAAGCTGGCCGAGGTCGTGGACCGCGGTGCCGACGCGGTGCGCGCGGCCGAGGCGGCCGGCGTCCGGATCGCGCTGGGCACCGACCTGCTCGGGCCGATGGCCGACCAGCAGAACCGGGAGTTCGCGCTGCGCGCGGCGGTGCAGACCAGCTGGGAGGTGCTGGAGAGCGCGACGCTCACCGGCGCCGAGCTGCTCGGCGAGGCCGGCCGGCTCGGCGTGCTCGCCCCCGGGGCGGCCGCCGACCTGGTGTTGGGCCGCGCGGACCCCGGCGCGGACGTCCGGGTGCTCGCCGACCCGGAGCAGGCGCTGGCGCTCGTCGTCTCCCGGGGGCGGGTCGTGCGGGACGACCGCTGACCCCCGGGCGGTCGGATGCCGCACCCGGGGTCAGGGGGTGGGGCAGCGCCGAGCGTGGCACTCCCCCCTGACAGTTCCCTGGGCGCCGGGGACCAGACTCGGCGCATGAGCGGTGACCGCGGGACCGACGCCGTCCTCTGCTCGGCGAAGGGCTGCCGCGCACCCGCGCGCTGGGCGCTGGTCTGGAACAACCCGAAGCTGCACACCCCGGACCGGGAGAAGGTCTGGACGGCGTGCGACGAGCACCGCGAGCAGCTCGCGCACCACCTCGCGGTCCGCTCCTTCCTGCGCCGGGTCGACCCGCTGGCCTGAGCACGCGGTGTTCACCCTGGGCACAGGGCGGGGGCTACCGCTGCCCCGCCGCAGCGGGTTGGATGGGAGGTGCCGACGGGGGCCGCCCGCGGGGGCGGCACACCTCGACGGCCCCGATCCGGAGGTGCTGTGCCCGCTCGACCCGTCCTGCTCACCGTCGACGACGACCGCGCGGTCAGCCGCGCGGTCGCCCGTGACCTCCGCCGCCGCTACGGCGACCGCTACCGGGTGGTGCGTGCCGAGAGCGGCGCCGACGCGCTCGCCGCGCTGCGCGAGCTGACCGCCCGCGGCGAGACCACCGCCCTGCTGCTCGCCGACCACCGGATGCCCGGGATGACCGGGGTGGAGTTCCTCGAGCAGGCGATGGACCTCACGCCCACCGCCAAGCGGGTGCTGCTCACCGCCTACGCCGACACCGACGCCGCGATCCGCGCGATCAACGACGTCGACCTCGACCACTACCTGCTCAAGCCCTGGGACCCGCCGGAGGAGCTGCTCTACCCGGTGCTCGACGAGCTGCTCGAGGCCTGGACGCGGACCGCCCGGGCCCCGTTCGACGGGCTCACCCTGCTCGGGCACCAGTGGTCGCCGGAGACCCAGGAGCTCAAGGAGTTCCTGGCCCGCAACCAGGTCCCCTACCGGCACCTGCAGGGCGAGGACGGCGCCGCCATCCGCACGGCCGCCGAGCTCACCGATGACGCCCTGCTGCCGGCCACCGTGTTCCCCGACGGCACGGTGCTCAGCCGGCCGTCGCTGCAGGCGGTCGCGCAGAAGTGCGGGCTGGCCACCACCGCCGGCAGCCCCTTCTACGACGTCGTGGTCGTCGGCGCGGGGCCGGCCGGGCTCGGGTCGGCGGTCTACGCGGCCAGCGAGGGGCTGCGCACGCTGCTCGTCGAGCGCACCGCCACCGGCGGGCAGGCCGGGCAGAGCAGCCGGATCGAGAACTACCTGGGCTTCCCCAACGGCGTCTCCGGCGCCGAGCTGGCGCAGCGGGCCCGTGACCAGGCGGTGCGCTTCGGCGTCGAGGTGCTCACCGCCAGCGAGGTCACCGCGATCACGCCCAACGGCGACGGCCGGGCGCTCAGCTTCGCCGACGGCAGCCAGGTCACCGCGCACGCCGTCGTCCTGGCCACCGGTGTCTCCTGGACCCGGCTGCCCGCCGAGGGCGCGGACACCTTCGCCGGCCGCGGGGTCTACTACGGCGCGGCCGCCCACGAGGCGGCCGACTGCCGGGGCCAGGAGGTCTACGTCATCGGTGCGGCCAACTCCGCCGGCCAGGCCGCGCTGCACTTCGCCAAGTTCGCCAGCCGGGTGGTCATGCTGTGCCGCGGCACCGACATCCGGAACAGCATGTCCGACTACCTGGTCGCCCGGATCGAGGCCAACTCCGCCATCGACGTGCTCACCTGCACGCAGGTCGTGGCCGTCGAGGGCACCGACCACGTCGAGCGGCTGGTGCTGGCCAACGGCGCGACCGGGCAGACCCAGACCGTGCCGGCGTCCCGGCTGTTCGTCTTCATCGGCGCCCAGCCCCCGACCGAGTGGCTGGGCGACGCCTTCGCCCGCGACTCGCGCGGCTTCCTGCAGACCGGCCCGGCGCTGCTGGACGAGGCCGGCCGGCCGCCGGCGGACTGGCCGCTGTCCCGGGCGCCGTACCACCTGGAGTGCTCGGTGCCGGGGGTCTTCGTCGCCGGCGACGTGCGGGCCGAGTCGGTCAAGCGCGTCGCCTCGGCCGTCGGCGAGGGCGCCATGGCCGTCACGCTCGTGCACCGCTACCTGGAGGCCATCGGATGACCGCGACCACCCCGCAGATCGGCCTCGACGAGCTGCGCACCCTCTTCCTGTTCGAGTCGCTCCGCGACGAGGACCTGCAGTGGATCGCCGACCGCGCGGAGGTCCGGGTGTTCGACGGCGACGCCGTCGTCTTCGCCCAGGGCGAGCCGGCCGAGGGGCTGTACGTGCTGCTGGACGGCGGGCTGCGGCTGACCAAGCACGCCGACGGCGAGGACGTCGCGATCAACGAGACCACCCACCGCGGCGCGTACTCCGGCGCCGTGCGGGCCTACGCCTCCGGCCATCCCGAGGACTACCAGACCACGCTGGCCACCACCCGGCCCAGCCGGTTCCTGCGGCTGTCCGCCGAGCACTTCGCCCAGCTGGTCACCCAGCAGTGCCCGATGGCGGTGCACCTGCTCGACGGGCTGTACGAGGGCGTGCGGGCCACCGAGTCGGCAATGCGCCAGCGCGAGCACCTGGTGCAGCTCGGGCACCTGTCGGCCAACCTCGCGCACGAGCTGAACAACCCGGCGGCCGCCGCGGTCCGGGCCACCGAGCAGCTGCGCGGCCGGATGAGCGCGATGCGGCACAAGCTGGGCCTGCTCGCCGACGGCGGCCTGTCCCCCGACCTGGTCTCCCGGCTGATGAAGACCCAGGAGGTCGCCGTCGAGCGGGCGGCCAAGCCGCGGCCGGACCTCACCGCACTGGAGGAGAGCGACCTGGAGGACGCGATCGCCGAGCGCCTGGAGGAGGTCGGCGTCGAGAACGCCTACGACCTGGCCCCGGTGTTCGCCACCGCCGGGATGGACGCGCACTGGGTCGACGACGTCGTCGAGCAGGTCGACTCCGGCCTGGAGTGGAGCGCCGCCTTCGGCTGGCTGCGCTACACGCTGGAGACCGAGACGCTGATGACCGAGATCGAGGAGGCGGCCACCCGCATCTCCTCGCTGGTCGGCGCGGTGAAGCAGTACTCGCACATGGACCAGGCCCAGCACCAGGACCTCGACGTCAAGCCCGGCATCGAGAGCACGCTGGTGATGCTGGCCCGCAAGCTCTCCGGCATCGAGGTGCACCGCGACTACGCCGCCGCGCTGCCCGCCGTCCCCGGCTACCCGGCGGAGCTGAACCAGGTGTGGACCAACCTGATCGACAACGCCGCCGACGCGATGGGCGGCAGCGGGGTGCTGACCCTGCGCACCCGCGCCGACGCCGACGCGGTGTTCGTCGAGATCACCGACGACGGCCCGGGCGTGCCCGAGGAGGTGCGGGCGACGCTGTTCGACGCGTTCGTCACCACCAAGGCGACCGGCGAGGGCAGCGGGTTGGGCCTGGAGAACGCCCGGCGGATCGTCGAGCGGCGGCACGGCGGCTCGCTCAGCTACTCGACCGGGCCGGAGGGGACGACCTTCTGCGTGCGGCTGCCGCTGCACCGGCAGCGGGGGTGAGCTCCTGGCAGGTGCAGGACGGCGCGACCTGCCCGCACGCCGCCGACGCCCGCCGTCCCCCGGCCCGGCGCAGGCCTGCCCGGACTGCCTGCGGATCGGCGGGCAGTGGCTGCACCTGCGCCGCTGCCTGACCTGCGACCACGTCGGCTGCTGCGACTCCTCGCCGCACCGGCACGCCACCGCGCACGCCGCGGCGACCGGCCACCCGGTGCTCGCCTCCGCCGAGCCCGGCGAGCACTGGGCCTGGTGCCACCCCGACCAGGCCCTCCTCCTCCCCGCCCCCTGACCGCTTTCGGCGCCGAAACCCGCAGAGGTTTCGGCGCCGAAACCGGGCTTTCGGTGCGGAAAGCCCCGGACTTTCGGTACGGAAAGCCCGTCAGCTGCGCACATAGGGGATGGTCTGGGGGCCCTCGGGGAGGACGCAGACGCGGGCGTCGGGGCCGACCTTCGCGACGGCCTCGGCGACGGTGGCCGCGATGTCCGCGGTCTGCTCGAGGTGGGCCTCGGCGAGCTGGGCGTCGGTGAGGTGGTCGGTGTGCATGACCACCCGGTGCGCGGACTGGATCCGGGCCTGGATCTGCACCTGCCACTGGTCGGGCACGGTCTGCTCGCGGGCGCCGATCAGCTCCAGCAGCGCCTCCGGCGAGGCGGCGGAGGTCAGCACCTCGCGGTAGGAGCCGTGGTCGGGGAAGCCGTCCTCGCACGCCGCGGCGCAGACGATCAGCCCGTCCGGCCGGGTCACCTGCGCGGCGGCGGACATCCCCTTCACCGACTGGTAGAGGTTCTGGTCCAGCGGGAACCCCGAGCCGGTGGTGACGACGACGTCGAAGGGGGCCTCGACCGGTGCCATCGCCACCTCCCGGGCCCGCTCGATCGCCGTCGCGTGCATCTCCAGCACGTCCCCGCCGAACGCCGCGATGACCTCCTGCCGGGTGTTCAGCACGACGTCGAAGGAGTACGTGACGTCGGTGGCCGCGGCGATCGCCCGGACGTCGTCGTGCACCGGGTTGCCCTGGGTGACGCCCCAGGTCGCGCGCTCGTCGCCGATCCGCCGGGCGTCGTGCAGCACCAGCACGGTGTCCAGCGCGGCGAGCCCGGGGGCGACCATCTTGGGGCCGCCGGAGAAGCCGGCGAAGAAGTGCGGCTCGACGAAGCCGGTGGTGATCCGGACGTCGGCGTCCACCCACTGCTCGTTCAGCCAGACCGGCACGCCGTCGCCGAAGGTGCCCACCCAGCGGTGGGTGTCGCCGGTGCGGGAGTCGTGGTTGACGATCCGCACCGAGTCGACGAGCTCGTCGCCGAACATGGCCCGCAGCTCGGCCTCGGTGTTCGCGCGGTGGGTGCCGGTGGCCACCAGCACCACGACGTCCTCGAGCCGCACGATCCCGTCGAGCTCCTCGAGCACCGCCGGGACCATCAGCTCCCGCGGCTGGGCCCGGGTCCCGTCGCACGCCGAGATGGCCACCGTCTGACCGGGGCGCACCCGCTCCCGCAGCGGCGGACCGGAGACCGGCTCGCGCAGCGCCCGGCGCAGCTCGGCCGGCACGTCCGGGGCGGCGGCGTGCTGCACGGGCGTGATCACCGCGGCACCGTCGGGGACCTCGATCGTCAGGCCCGTCCGTCCGTAGGCCAGCTCCACCTGCTGCACGGTGTCCCCCTCGTCGTCGAGGACCCCATCAGACCACCCGGGGACCGGTCAGGCGTGCCGAGCGACCGGCCCGGGTAGCCGCCGGGCATGACGGAGAGCTTCGTGGACACCCTCGGCGTGCACGGCCGGACGGCGGACGACGGGACGGCGCACCTGCAGCTCGACGCGACCGAGCAGCACCTCAACGAGGCCGGCACGGTGCACGGCGGGGTGCTGGCCACCCTGGTCGACACCGCCATGGGCCAGGCCGTGCGCAGCCTCACCGGCGAGGACGACGTCCCCGCGACCAGCCAGCTCACCGTGACCTACCTGCGGGCGGGGAAGCCGGGCCGGCTCGCGGCAGTCGGCCGGGTCAGCAAGCAGGGCGAGCACCTCACGGTGTGCGAGGCCGACGTCGAGCAGGAGGGCCGCACCCTGGTGCACGCCGTCGCGACCTTCGCGGTCCTGCACACCTGAGCGGCCCGGACGGGGCCTACGGGCGGCGGCCGGCGAGAGTGCGCGCTGCGGTGAGCGACTCGGCGTCCAGCGCGTCGGGGTCGCCGGCGGCGCGGGCCCGCACCTGCTCGTCGAGCCAGCTGACGTGCCGCTCCCAGGCGGACCGCGGCGAGACGCCCAGCGCGCGACCGATCTGCTCCCAGTCGGCACCACCGCGGAGCGCGGCGCGGATGCCCAGCTGCCGGTGCTCGTGCGCCTTGCGGGCGACGACCTCACCCAGAGTCAGCAGTTCCAGCGCCTCCTCCACGTCCAGCGTGGTGGTGACGTCCTTGATCCGCATCCAGTGGTCGTCGTCGTCGGCTGCGTCGTTCGGCTCGTCGATCACCACGTTGTCGCGTCGGCTGAGGAAGTCCAGCCTGGTCACCGCCGTGAGGAGGGAGAACTCACGCTCCAGCACCTCGGGAGTGGTGGCCACCTCGGGCAGAGTGCTCATGAGGGCCAGTATCTCCGGATGTGTCACCGATGTAACGCATCGTGACATCTCTCTCGCCGCCGAGCCGGTCCTCGACAGCGCAGCGTGGCCGGTGCGGGACGACGTGCAAGGGGCCGGCGCCCGCGTTGCGGACACCGGCCCCTCGGCTGCCGGGACCGTCAGTCGGCGATGCCGACGGCTTCCTTCGCCAGACCCGCCACGGTGGTCTGCGCGGCGCTGATCACGCTGGACCGCTTCTTGCGCGTCTCCTCGTACCGGATGATCACGCGGACGTCGTGAGCGCTGGTCAGGCCCTTGACGGCCTTCGCCGCGTCGGCGGTCGACAGCGAGTCGTAGCCCTTGATCGGCAGCTCGTCGGCGGAGACGTCGCCGAGCTCCTCCCGGGCGGCCTTGGCAGTGTCGGCCGCGAGGCGGTTGCCCTCGCGGCGGGCGATCCGCTCGGCGCGGCGCAGCGAGGCGCTGCGGCCGACGACCAGGGTCTCCCGGACGGCGCCGGAGAACTGCGCGGCCTTGCCGGCCACCCCGGTGAGCCGGTCCTCGGCCTCGTCGCCGACCTGCTGCACCGAGTCGACGGCGCGGTTGACGGTGTTGGCGGCGAAGCGCACCGGCAGGTTGACCAGCCGGGTGGCGCCGCCGGCGACCCGCTGCAGCGGGGTGGCCCGCAGCGCGGCCGGGCCGCCGAGGGCCTCCTCGGCGAGGACGACGGTGAGCCACTCGACGGTGGCCTCGTGCGCGGTGATGAGGCGCTCGGCCAGCCGCTGGACCGCGTGCTGCTCCGCCGTCTGGGCCAGCACCTTGAGGTAGGTGGCCCGGTCGAGCAGCTGGTGCTCGAGGCTGAGGTCGGTCAGCAGGGCCTCCTCGATCGGCCCGGCCTGCTCCAGCATCGCCTTCAGCAGGGCGCCGAGCCGGCCCAGGGCGGGGGTCACGACGTCCGGGACGCCGCCGAGGGCGCGGAGCTGCTCGGTGATGGCCCGGGCGCGCTCGGCGGCGTGGTCGGCGTTCTGCTCCAGCTCGCGGCGGACCGCGTCGGTGCGCGCCTGCGCGACCCGGGTGCGGGCGACCTGCTCCTCGGTCTGCGTGAGCAGCAGCAGGGCGCGGAGCTGGTTGACGAGGGGGGTGGTGTCGGTCATGCGGGGCTCCCGAGGTTCGGTGGTGACCTGACGGTTCCCCCATGCCCCCCGACACGCAGGCGCTAACTCTTGCAAGCAGATTGCTAGCAGTGTCGGTCGTCACACAGGTCCGTGCGTGCCCGCCCCGGACGGGGTACCGGACAGGGCAGCTGGGCCTCCGGTCCCCGGGAGCGAGGACAGTGGAGCCGACGCGAGGAGAGCGACTGTGCCGACGGCAACGAGCGACGACGACCGGGACCCGGACCTGGTGGCGGTGAACGAGGGCGTGGACGTCGCCGGCGAGCTGACCCGACCGGGCGGCCTGGACCGCGAGCGGATCCTCCGCGGGGCGGTCGACTTCATCGACGCGCACGGTCTCGCCGCGCTGACCATGCGCCGGCTCGGCGCCTCCCTCGGCGTGGAGGCGATGGCGCTCTACCGCTACGTCCCGGGCCGCGAGGACCTGCTGGACGGCGTCGTCGACATGGTCGTGGAGACGCTGTTCGTGAAGGACGACGGCGACGACCTCTACATCGAGGAGCACCACGGCTGGCAGGACTACCTGATGCGGCTGGGCCACGGCATCCGCCGGATCGCCCTGGCGCACCCCTCGGTCTTCCCGCTGGTCGCCAGCCGCCCGCCGGCCGCCCCGTGGGTGCGGCCGCCGCTGCGCAGCCTGCGCCTGGTCGAGTCCTTCCTGGGCACGCTGACCGAGGGCGGCTTCTCCGACCAGGCGGCGGTGGCCGCCTACCGGGCCTACTCCAGCTTCCTGCTCGGCCACCTGCTGCTCGAGGTCACCCAGCTCGGCGCCCAGGTGAGCCTGCTCGACCAGCCCGAGGGCGACCCCGAGGCGCAGCGGAAGACCGACCTGAGCGTGTTCCCGAACCTGCTGCGGACCGAGCAGCTGCTGTCGCTGGACAAGTCGGCCGCGGAGTTCGAGGACGCGCTGGAGAACCTGCTCGACCGGCTGGAGCGGGTGCTGCACGAGGCGCAGACCTCCGACGGGGAGGTCGCCGACCTCGCCTGACCCGGCGCAGAAAACCACGCGCACGGGGTTTGGCGGAGCGACGTCCGCAATTCACGACCAGGGTTGTTTACGCAGTAAACGCACGGGCACAAGAGGCCCCGGCGGTCACCGCGCAGCACGGCGGAGACCCCGAGACCACCCAGACCCCCCTGGAGGAAACGCCCGTGATCACCCAGCAGGACATCACCGCCATCATCGGCAGCAACGCCGTGGACAGCGACGGGGACAAGCTCGGCAAGGTCGGCCAGGTCTACCTCGACGACCAGACCGGCAGCCCCGAGTGGGCCACCGTCAGCACCGGCCTGTTCGGCACCAAGGAGACCTTCGTCCCGCTGTCGGACGCCTCCGTCGCCAACGGCACGCTGCGCGTGCCCTACGACAAGGCCAAGGTCAAGGACGCCCCCCGCGTCGACGCCGACCAGGGCCATCTCTCCCCCGCCGAGGAGGAGGAGCTCTACCGCTACTACGGCGTGGGCACCGGCACCGCCGGCCACACCGACACCGACACCACGCGCACCGCCGGGTACACCGACACGGACACCACGCGCACCGCCGGGTACACCGACACGGACACGAACCGCCACGGCACCGTCGGCCACGACACCTCCGGCCCGACCACCGACAACGCGATGACCCGCTCCGAGGAGCAGCTCCGCGTCGGCACGCAGAACGTCGAGGCCGGCCGCGCCCGCCTGCGCAAGTACGTCGTCACCGAGAACGTGACGACCACGGTCCCGGTCTCCCACGAGGAGGTCCGGATCGAGCGTGAGCCGATCACCGACGCCAACGTCGGCAACGCCCTCGACGGCCCGGCCATCTCCGAGGAGGAGCACGAGGTCGTCCTGCACGCCGAGCGCCCCGTGGTGGCCAAGGAGGCCGTCCCGGTCGAGCGCGTCCGGCTGGACGTCGACACCGTCACCGAGCAGGAGACGGTCACCGACACGGTGCGCAAGGAGCAGATCGACACCGACACGGACGGCGTCACGGACATCAACCGCAACCGCGACGGCGTCACGGACGTCACCCGCGACCGCGACCTCAACCGCTGATCTCCGCTGAGGGCCGGGCAACCCGGCCCTCAGCCGCGGGACCAGCCGGCCGCCGTCCTGACGGGGGCCGGCTGATCCCGCATGCCCTGAACTCGTCGCGGCCGGTGAGCGGCTGCTCGCCCACCGGCCGCGGCGGCCCACCCCGCACAGCACGCCATCCACCTGGAGACCCCATGGCCACCAGTTCGACCCCGGAGTCCTCGAGCGCGACCAGCGCGCGGGAGACCGAGTTCCGCAACAACACCACCAGCGGTGCCCGCGCCAGCAAGGGCGCCGCCCGGGACGCCGTCGACGCCCAGCACCAGCGCTTCGGCGGCATCAAGTGGGGCGCGGCCTTCTTCGGCTGGTTGTCGGCGAACGGCCTGGCCGTGCTGCTGATCGCCCTGGTCTCCGCCGCGGGCGTCGCCATCGGGCTGACCCAGGGCGTCCCCTCGGCCGACGAGGCCACCGCGAACGCCGGCGGCATCGGCCTCGGTGGCGGGATCGCCCTGCTGGTCGTGCTCTTCCTCGCCTACCTGGCCGGCGGCTACGTCGCCGGGCGGATGTCCCGCTTCGACGGTGCCCGGCAGGGCGTCGCCGTGTGGCTGATCGGCCTGCTGGTCGTCGTCGTCCTCGCGGTCGTCGGCGCCGTGGCCGGCGCCGAGTACAACGTGCTGTCGCAGCTGAACCTGCCGCGCATCCCGGTCGACGAGGGCACCGCCACGACCGCCGGGATCATCGCCCTGGTCGCGGTCCTGGTCGTGACCCTCATCGGCGCCGTCCTGGGCGGCAAGCTCGGCGAGCGCTTCCACCGCAAGGTCGACCGGGCCGGGTTCGCCGCCGCCTGATCGTCCGCAGGACCTGTACCGCCGTCGTCTGCCTGGGGGAAGGCCGTCGACGGCGGTACAGCTGCGTCCGGGGCCTCCCCCTCGGCCGCAACAGGAGGGGCGGGTGGGGCGCCGGGGCCGGTGCGGCGGGCGTGTCGGCCCGGGGACCGCGCGGCGGGTCCCATGGTGGGGCCATGGGGTTCCCGTACCGCACGGCTCGTGCCGTCCTGATGGTCGGGTCGCTCAGCGACCCCGCCGGCCAGCAGCCCCGGCTGATCGGACCCGCGCACGCCACCCTCGGGCTGTCCGGCGCGCGCGGCCGCAAGGCCCTCTGCGGCGCCTACGTCGCCCGCGACGAGGACGTCGCCTGGCCGCCCCGACCCGAGGTGTGCGACGCGCTCTGCTCCGACTGCAGCGAGCTCGCCCGGCTCTGACCGCCGTCCGCCCGGGCCGCTGACCAGGGCACTCCCGAACCACTCGACACCGCAGTCACAGCAGTCCCACGGCGCCGCCCGGCCTGACGGGAACGGTCCGTCCGCTCCGGTAGACACGGGCCCATGGCCAACGTCGCGGACCTCCAGTGGGCTCCCGAGGAGCCGGTCGCACCGGCCTCCCCGGCCGTCTCGGCCGACGTCCCGGAGCCGCCGGCCGCGGCGCTGGCGCAGCTCGCCGCCCACGTCCGGCCCGAGGACCCCGCCGTCGGGGCGCTGCTCGCCGAGGCGGCCGAGCTCCTCGAGGCGGGCACCGGCAGCGGCAGCATGGCCGGCTGGGCCGACGACGCCGAGCGGGTCGACGAGGTGGTCGAGGCGCTGACCTGGGCCGTCCGCCGCCGCGAGGTCCGCTGGCAGGAGATCCCCGTCGACGGCGATCCGGCCGACCGGCCGCTGCGCTCCCCCGGCGAGCTGCTCGACGGCCGCACCGGCACGGCGCTGGACCTCGTGCTCACCCTGGCCGCCGCGTTCGAGCAGGCCGGCCTGCGCCCGTTGCTGTGGCTCGTCCCGGGCCACGCCTTCCTCGGCTACTGGCGCGAGGAGCGGAGCGCCGGGGCCGCGGCGACCACCGACGTCAGCGCCCTGGTCGACCTCGTCGAGCAGGGCCGGATCGGGCTGGTCGAGACCCGGCTGCTCACCGACCGCGGCAACACCAGCGCCGACCTGGACGGCCCGGCCCGCTCCGCCTGGCTGACCGGGGACCTCGCCGGCGTCCTCGGGGTCACCGACGTGCACCGCGCCCGCTCCGAGGGCATCCGGCCGCTGCCGCCCCGCACCGTCGACGCCCCTCCGGACGACGACCCGGCGGACGACGCCGCGGAGGCGCCGGCGGCCGAGCCGGCAACGCAGCCCCGGACCCCGCTGCAGCGCTGCGCGGACACCCTGCTCGACCTGGGCCGGGGCAACCCGCTGGTCGACCTCCCGACGGGCGCCGGCCTGCCGCTGGCCGTGCCGCCGACCGCGCTCCCGGTGCTGGAGGACCTGGTCGGCGCCGGCGCGACGCTCACCCTGCTGGCGACCGACCGGGCCGCCGGTCCGCACCCGGAGCCTGCGCCGCGCCCGGCCGGCGAGCCGTCCGCGGAGCAGTTGCTGTCCGAGCACCGCTCGGTGCACGGAGCCCTCCCGGAGGCCGAGCACCTGCCGCGGCTGCGGGCCCTCGCGCACGACGCGCGCACCGTGCTCGAGGAGACCGGCGCCAACGACCTGCACCTCGCCCTGGGCACCCTGGTGTGGGAGCTCGACGGCGCCCCGGTCCGCTCGCCGCTGGTGCTGGTGCCCGTCGTCTTCACCGTCGACGGCCGGGGCGCCCGGCTGACCGCCGACGAGTCCGGCGCCGCCACCCCCAACGAGTGCCTGCGGGAGCTGCTGCGCCGACAGTGCGGGCTGACCGTGCCCGGGCTGGACACGCCCTCCGCCGACGGCGCAGGCACCGACCTGACCGCCGCGCTGCAGGCGGTGCGCGCCGCCGTGGCCGAGCGCTCGTTGCCGTGGCGGGTGGAGCCGACCGCGGAGCTGGCCGTGCTCCCGCTCGCCGACGTCCGGCTGTGGCAGGACCTCGACCGGCACGCGGCCGACCTCGAGGCGCACCCCCTGGTGGCCGCCCTGACCGGTGCCCCGGACGCAGCCGCCACCGACCCGGCGCCGGCGGCCGACGTGGACCTCGACGAGCTCGCCGCCCGCTGCCCGCTGCCCGCCGACGCCGACCAGCTGCAGGCGGTCGCCGAGGGCACCGCCGGGCGCACCTTCGTGCTCGAGGGCCCGCCCGGCACCGGCAAGACCCAGACCATCGCCAACCTGGTCACCCACGCCGTCGCGGAGGGCCGGCGGGTGCTCATCGTCGCGGGCAAGCGGGTCGCGCTCGACGTCCTCGCCCGCCGGCTCGACGCGGTGGGCCTGGGCCCCATCACCCTCGACCTGCACGCCCGGGGCAGCCGGCCGGCCGTCGTCCGCGCGCAGGTCCGCACCGCCCTGGCCCACGCGGTCGACGTCGACGAGCCGGGCCTGACCACCGACGCCGAGGACCTCGCCTCGGCCACCCGCACGCTGGCCCGGTACGCCGAGCGGCTGCACGCCGAGAACGCCGGCGGGCTGTCGTTCGCCTCGGCGCACGACGCGCTGCTGGCCACCGACGCCGGCACCCCGGCGCTGCCGGTGACGCCGGCCTTCGCCGCCCGGGCCGACGCCGACGTGGTGACCGCGGTGCGCCGCGCGCTCGCCCTGCTGCCCGACATCGCCGGCCTGGCCCGCCCCTCGGCCGGGCACGCCTGGGGCTTCATCGACAGCATCGACCTGGACATCACCGCGGTCCAGCAGGCCGCCGCCGCCGTCGACGCCGCCGTCCGCGAGCTGCCCGGCGAGGGCGGGCTGGCCGGTGCCGTGCGCGCGGTCCGGTCGGTCGAGGACCTGGACACCCTGCTGCACCTGCTCACCGGCCCGCGGGTGACGCTGGACGTGCTCGACGAGGTGCGCTCGCCGCGCTGGGCCGCGGCCACCGCCGACGTCACCGGCGAGGTCGCCGCGCTGACCGGCGCCGTGCACCCCGCGTTCGAGACGGTCACCCCCGACGCGCTCGCGCTGCCGCTGGCCGACCTGGTCGACCGGGCGCGGGCCGTCGCCGCCACCGGCTGGTGGGGCCGGCGCGGCACGCTCGCCGACCTCCGCGAGCAGCTGGCGCCGGTCCTGGCGCCCGGTGCGACCCTGCGGACCAAGGACGTGCCGGCGCTGCTGGAGTCCCTCGGCCGGCTCCAGGCCGCGGTGCACGGCCTCGCGGCCCGTGCCGTCACCATCCCCGGCCTGCAGGTGCCGGCCGGGTGGAACCCGTTCGTGGACGCCGGTCGCTTCGTGCTGGACGCCGAGGTGCGCTGGCTGCGCCGGGCCGCCGCCGCCGTCGACGGCTCCACCGTGCCGGCCGCGGCACTGCGCCGCTTCCTCACCGGCGGACCGGTCGCGGACGCCGCGTCGGCACGCACCGTCGCCCGGCTCCGGGACGCCGTGGTCACCCTGCTCGCCGCCTGCTCCAGCAACTCCGCGCAGCTGGCCGCGTGGAGCGGCACCGACGGGCTCGTGCTGCGCTGGACGATGACCCGCCCCGAGCGCGGCGTCGAGTACGTGCACCCGATGTCGCTGCGCCGCTGGGTGAGCCTGCTGGACACCCTGGAGCCGCTGCGGCTGGCCGGCCTCACCGAGGCGCGCGCCCAGCTGCGGCACGGCGTGGTGCGCGCCGACGACGCGGTGCGCGCCTTCGACCGCGGGCTGGCCGAGGCCTCGGTCGCCGAGCGGCTGGCCACCACCGGGCTGGACGCCTTCGACGCCGGGCTGCACGAGAGCGTGCTCAGCCGCTTCACCACCGCCTCCCGCGCCGTCCGCTCGCACCTGACCTCCGCCGTGCCGGCCGCCGTCCTGGCCGCCCGCCCGGTCGGCGCCGAGGGCGAGCAGCGGGTCGCCGCCCTGCAGCGCGAGCTCGCCGCGCACCGCCGCGGCCCCGGGGTCGCCGACCTGCTGGCCACCGACGTCGACCTGCTCACCACCGTGCTCCCCTGCGTGCTGGCCACGCCGGACTCGGTGGCCCGGCTGCTGCCGGCCACCGCCGGGCTGTTCGACCTGGTGGTGTTCGACGAGGCCTCCCGGCTCCGGGTCGCCGACGCCGTCGGCGCGCTGGGCCGGGCGCGGGCCGCGGTCGTGGTCGGCGACAGCCGGCAGCTGCCGCCCGCCGACGGCCAGGAGGGCCTGCTGGCCGCCTGCGTGCGGGCCGGCCTGCCCCGCCGGTCGCTGTCCTGGCACTACCGCAGCCAGGACGAGCGCCTCATCGCCTTCAGCAACACCCGGTGCTACGACGGCGGGCTGGCCACCTTCCCGGCGCCCGGGCACCGGCCGTCCCCGGTCTCGCTGGTGCAGGTCGGCGGCGCCTTCCTGCGCGCGGACGGCACCAACCCGGTCGAGGCGCGGGCGGTCGTCGCCGAGGTGCTGCGCCGCTCCTCGGCCGGCGCGGCCTCCCTCGGCGTGGTCACCCTGCACGCCGGCCAGCGCGACCTGGTCGAGACGCTGCTGCGCGAGGCCGGCGACGAGCGGGTCACCGAGGCGCTGGACCGGCTCGACGGCGAGGGCCTGCTCGTCAAGCAGCTGGCCGACGTGCAGGGCGACGAGCGCGACGTCGTGCTGCTCTCCCTGGGGGCCGCCCCCACCGCCGGGCCGTGGACCGCGGACCTCGGCCCGCTGGCCCGCGACGGGGGCGAGCGGTGGCTGAACGTGGCGGTCACCCGGGCCCGGCAGCAGGTCGTCGTCGTCAGCTCGTTCGGCGCGGCGCAGCTGCCGGTCGATGAGGGCACCGCGCCGGGCCTGGCCCACCTCCGCGGTTACCTGGAGGTCGCCGCGCACGGCACCGACGCGCTCCCCCGGTCCGCCGGTGCCCCCGACCGGCACCGCGACCAGGTCGCCGCCGCGCTGCGGGAGCGCGGCCTGGTGGTGCGCACCGACGTCGGGCTGTCCGGCTCCCGGATCGACCTCACCGTGGCCCGCGCCGACGCACCCGACGTCCCGCTGCTCGCGGTGCTGCTCGACGGCCCGGCCTGGGCGCGGCGGCGCACCGTCGGGGACCGCGACGGGCTGCCCACCGAGGTGCTCGGCGAGCGGCTGGGCTGGCCCGCGGTCGAGCGGGTCTGGCTGCCGGCCTGGCTGACCGACCGCGACGAGGTCCTCGACCGGCTGGTCGCCGCCGTGGACGCCGTCCCGGTCCCGGTCGCCGAGGAGCCGGCACCCGAGCCGGAGCCCGAGCCCGCCTACGACGGCCCGCTCGCCGAGGTCATCCCCCTCCGCCCCCTCCCCACCGCCGCCGTCCCGAGCGCGCCTTCGGCGGAGCCGCTGCCCACCGAGAGCGCGCCTGTGGTGGAGCCGGAAGCCACCGAGAGCGCGCTTCCGGTGGAGTCGTCCGGCACGCGGAGCGTGCCGCTGGTGACGGCGGCGCCGGCGGTGCGGCGGGCGGCGGTGCCCTCCGTCCTCGGGCCGCTGGACGAGGAGCAGCCCTTCCTCCCCTGGAACCCGCGGCCGGCCGGGGAGAAGAAGCAGCTGGACCAGCTGGCCGACCCTGCCGTCGCCAAGGTGGTCCGCCGGGTGCTGGCCGCCGGGCTCAAGGCCGAGGGCCCGGTGCACCGCGACCGGCTCACCCGGCTCGCCGCGGGGGCCTTCGGGCTGACCCGGGTCGCCGAGGCCCGCCGGGACGCGCTGCTCGGCCTGCTGCCGCGGACGGCCGTCGTGGACGGCGAGTTCGTCTGGCCGGCCGGGATCGACCGGGAGACCTGGACCTGGTTCCGCCGCCAGGCGAGCAGCGCCCAGCGGCCGCTGGAGCACGTCTCCCCGGTGGAGATCGGCAACGCGATGGTCGCGCTGGCCCGCGCCGCCGGTGGCCTGACCGAGGACGAGCTCGTCCTGCGGACGGCGGAGGTCTTCGGCCACCGCCGGCGCACCCCCGCGGTGGCGCCGCTGCTGCAGACCGCGCTGGCCGCGACCGTGGCCCGCGGCCGGCTGACCGTCCAGCCCGACGGCCGCCTCACCGCCTGACCACCTGGCTCTCGACGAGTCGAGCTCTGCCCCCACCTGGGGGCAGAGCTCGACTCGTCCGGGGGGTCAGCCGGCGTCCAGCGGGTTGGCCCGCACCCGGCCGGCGAACCCGCCGGCGACCAACCGTCCCGCGATGGACGACGGCTTGCGGCGGGCCTGCTCGGTGAAGCAGCCGAGGAACTCCTCGGCCAGGTCCAGCCGCGGGAAGCGGTCGAGCACCTCGGCCCGGAAGTCCGCCGGCCAGTCGTCGGGACGGCGACCGGACACGTCCAGCCCGGTCGCCAGCTCCAGCAGGTGCCCCTCGGGGTCGACGGCGACGTCCACCGCCTCGGCCATGTGCGCGACGATCACCTCGCCGGCGCGGCGGCGGCGGTCGGCGTCCCAGCCGGCGCCGGCGGCGAACACCCACGCGACGGCGCCGCCGGCCTCCTCGAACGGCAGCGTCGCGCTGTCGAAGGCGGGCACCAGGCCGATGTCGTGCAGCATCGCGGCGACGTAGAGCAGCTCGGCGTCCACCGCGATCCCCCGCGCCCGGGCGTACTCCGCCGCCCACAGGTGCGAGCGGCGGCAGTGGTTGAGCAGCGCGGGTGAGTGGAAGCGCTCGGCCACCTCCAGCGCGAGGGCGGCAGCGGCGGAGCGGGGCACCAGGTCGTCGAGGGGCACGGGCGGCAGTCTGGCCGCCGCCCGTGCCCGGTGTCCCGCCCCGCGCCCGCGTTGGCAGGAACGCAGCGGTCGATGACCCGATCGGTCAGGCCGACCAGCGGGACAGCGCGCCGAGCAGCTCGTCGTAGTGCCCCGCGGCCTCCGCCGTCCGCAGCGGTCGCACCCGCTCGACCAGCACCTCCCGCGGGTCGGGGTCTGCCGCGAGGATCGCCGTCACCTCGTCGAGGAACTCCTCCAGCGGCATCGCCGCGGCCGACTCCTGCTGCCCCATCAGCGCGGTCCGGACGGCGGGCGGCACCAGCTCCACGACCTGGACCCCGGTGTCGGCCAGCTGTACCCGCAGGCTCTCGGTCCAGGAGTGCACCGCCGCCTTGGTCGCGTTGTAGGTCGGGGTCACCGGAAGCGGCACGAACGCCAGGCCCGAGGACACCGTCATCACGGTGGCCGCCGGCTGCCGGAGCAGCTGCGGCAGGAAAGCCGACGTCAGCCGGATGGTGCCCAGCAGGTTGGTCTGCACGGTCGCCTCGGCCACCGCCAGGTGCGCCGGGTCGCGCAGGTCCTCGGGCAGCATGATCCCGGACATCGCGACCAGCACGTCGAGCTGCGGGTGGCGCTCGGCCACCGTCGCCGCGGCCGCGGCGATCGACGCGGGGTCGGTGACGTCCAGCTGCAGCGTGGCGATGCCCGGGTGCTCGGCGGCGATCCGCTCCAGCAGGTCCTGCCGCCGTCCGGCGACGACCACGGTGTTGCCCGCGGCGTGCCAGCGCAGCGCCAGGCCGAGGCCGATGCCGGACGTGCCGCCGGACACGAGGACGGTGTTGCCGGTGCTCTTCACGTGGTGCTCCTGTCGATCGGGGTGGTCGACCCGACCGTGCGGCCCGCGGCGGCCGAGCGGGAGAGGAGCAGCTGTCCAGGGACCGGCGGTCCCTGGTTGCGGCCGCCGCGGAGGCCGAGGATGGGCACGTGGACCGGAGCGGACTGGCGGACTTCCTGCGGCGGCGGCGGGCGGCGCTGCAGCCGGCCGACGTCGGCCTGCCCCCGGGGGCGCGACGGCGGACCGCCGGGCTGCGCCGGGAGGAGGTCGCGGCGCTCACCGGCATGTCGGCGGACTACTACAGCCGGCTGGAGCAGCGGCGCGGGCCGCAGCCCTCGGAGCAGCTGCTGACCGCGCTGGCCCGGTCGCTGCGGCTGAGCCTGGACGAGCGGGACCACCTGTTCCGGCTGGCCGGGCACTCCGCGCCGCTGCGGATGCACCGCTCCGAGCACGTGAGCCCGGCGCTGCTGCGGGTGTTCGACCGGCTCGGCGACACCCCGGCGCTGATCCTGAGCGACCTGGCCGACACGCTGGTGCAGAACCCGCTCGCCACCGCGCTGCTCGGCGACCAGACCGGGCACACCGGGCCGGCCCGCAGCGCCTACTTCCGCTGGTTCACCGACCCGGCCGAGCGGCGTCCCTACCCGGAGGCCTCCCACGCCCACCAGAGCCGGATGTACGCCGCCGGTCTGCGGGCGGCGCTGACCGCCGACCGGACCGACGCCCGCGCCCAGGACATCGTCCGGCAGCTGCTGGACCGCAGCGCGGAGTTCGCCGCCCTCTGGCAGGAGCACCAGGTGGGCAAGCGGTTCGCCGAGGCCAAGACGCTGCTGCACCCGGAGGTGGGCGCCATCGACGTCGACTGCCAGGTGCTGTTCACCGAGAACCAGGCCCAGCTGCTCATGGTGCTCACGCCCGTGCCGGACAGCGAGAGCGCGGAGAAGCTGCAGCTGCTCGCGGTGATCGGTCGGCAGTTCAGCGCCTGAGCCGGGGGCGGGAGCGCCGGCTCCCACCCCCGGGGACCGTCAGGACGACGGGGTCAGCGACCGCACCCGCGCGATGAGCTCGTCCTTGCAGACGGCGAGGAAGCCGTCGGGGTCCGGGCCGGTGTTCTGCAGCACGATGTGGTCGAACCCGGCGTCGACGTAGGGCTGCGCCTGCTGCACGTGCACGTCCAGGTCCGGGCCGACGGAGAACTGGCCGCGGATGTCGTCGGCGTCCACCGTGCTGCTGGCCGCGTCGAAGTTGACCGGGTTGGGCAGCTCGCTCATCACCGGCCAGCCGGTGAGCGCCCAGCGGCTGGTCTGCAGCGCCGCCTCGACCGCGGCGTCCTCGGTCGGCGCCCAGGACATCGGCACCTCGGCGTACTTCGGGCCGCTGCCGCCGTGCTCGGCGTAGGCCTGGACCAGCTCGCTCTTGGGCTCGGTCGCGAACAGCCCGCTGCCGTACTCGGCGGCGAGCTTGGAGGCACCCGGCCCGCCGCTGGCCACCGCGATCACCGGCAGCTGCTCGGGCAGGTCCCACACCCGGGCGTCCTCCAGGGTCAGGTACTCCCCCTCGTAGGACTGGTAGCCGCCCTGCCACAGCAGGTTGATGATCTCCAGCGCCTCGCGCAGCATGTGGTGCCGGATCCGGACGGCCGGCCAGCCCCCGCCGACGACGTGCTCGTTGAGCCGCTCACCGGCGCCGATGCCGAGGGTGAACCGGTTGCCGGACAGCAGCTGCACGGTCGCCGCCGCCTGGGCGATCACCGCCGGGTGGTACCGGATCATCGGGCAGGTCACGCCGGTGGCCAGGCCGATGCGCTCGGTCTTCGCCGCCATCGCGCCGAGCATCGACCAGGTGAAGCCGGAGTGGCCCTGCTCCTCCAGCCACGGGTGGTAGTGGTCGCTGAGCTCGACGAAGTCGAAACCGGCCTCCTCGGCCGCGACCGTCTGCTCGACGACCTGGGTGGGGCTCAGCGCCTCGGTGGCGATCTTGTAGCCGACCTGCATGGGGAGTGCCTTCCGTCGTCCGGGCTCGTGCTCCCCGCCGTGCCCGGGCGGCTCGGCGCGGAAACGGCTCAGCCGCCGGCGGCGAGCGCCGCCAACAGCCGGTCGAGGAACGGCACCTGGCCCTTCACCAGCTTCTCCCGGGCGACGTCGACCGGGAACCAGGCCGCCCGGTCGATCTCCGGGAACTCCTGCTGCCGGCCCGACCGCGGCGGCCACTCCATGGTGAAGGTGTTGCTCACGCACGTCCCGGCGTCCAGGTCGCCCTCCGCCGCCCACACGGTGAGCAGCTTGCCGCTGCTGACCCGCAGCTCGCCGAGGTCGCGGAACACCTCGGCCGGCACCGGCGAGCCCAGCTCCTCGGCGAACTCGCGCAGCGCGACGGCGAACGGCTCCTCCCCCGGGCCCGCCTCGCCCTTGGGGATCGACCACCCGGCGGCGTCCTTGCGCGCCCAGAACGGGCCGCCCATGTGCCCGATCAGCACCTCGACCACGCCGTCCCGGGTGCGGTGGAGCAGGACACCGGCGCTGCGGGTGGCGGGCACGCCCGCAGCTTCCCACGGGCCCTCGCGGGGTAAAGCGGGTGCGCGGACGGCGCCGGCCGCGTTGACTGCACCGGCCGCGCGGCACCACACCCCCTCGACGAATCGGGAGGACCATGGAGAAGATCAATGGACGCCTGCTGAACTGGGCGTCCATCCTCGAGCCCACCACCCGTGAGCAGGCCGAGCGCACCGCAGCGATGCCGTTCATCCACCCGCACCTGGCGCTGATGCCCGACGCGCACCTCGGCAAGGGCGCCACGGTCGGGTCGGTCATCCCCACCGACGGCGCGATCATCCCGGCTGCGGTCGGGGTCGACATCGGCTGCGGGATGATGGCCGTCCGCACCCAGTTCTCCGCCGCGGACCTCACCGGTCCGCTGGACGTGCTGCACGGCCAGATCTCCCGGTCGGTGCCGCTGTCGGCCGGCCGGTACAACAAGAAGGTGCGCCCGACCGCGGAGCCGCGGGTCGCGGAGCTGCGGGCGATGCCCGGCGTCGACCAGGCGGACGGCGTCGCCGGCAACTGGCCGCTGCAGCTGGGCTCCCTCGGCTCGGGCAACCACTTCATCGAGGTCTCCCTCGACGAGCAGGACCGGGTGTGGCTGTTCCTGCACTCCGGCTCACGCGGGGTGGGCAACAAGCTGGCCTCGGTGCACATCCGGCGGGCGCAGGAGTGGTGCCGGGCGCAGGGCATCGAGCTCGCCGACCGGGACCTGGCCTACCTCGAGGAGGGGACGCCGGAGTTCGACGCCTACATCGAGGCCCTGCGCTGGGCGCAGCGGTTCGCCGCGCTCAACCGCGAGGAGATGATGGACCGGGTCGCCGAGCAGGTCGGCCGGTTCCTGAAGGCGGACGTCGAGCGGCTCGAGCAGGTGCAGTGCCACCACAACTACACCGAGCGCGAGCACCACTTCGGCCGGGACGTGTGGCTGTCCCGGAAGGGTGCGATCTCCGCACGGGAGGGGCAGCTCGGGCTGATCCCCGGGTCGATGGGGACGGCGTCCTACGTCGTCGCCGGCCGGGGCAACGCCGACTCGCTGACCTCCTCGCCGCACGGCGCCGGGCGGAACCACTCCCGCAACGCGGCCCGGCGGCTGTTCACCCGCGCGGACCTCGACCAGCGGATGACCGGCATCGCCTGGGGGCACTCGGACGCGTTCCTCGACGAGCACCCCGACGCCTACAAGGCGATCGACGTCGTCATGCGGGACGCGGCCGACCTGGTCGAGATCCGGCACACCCTGCGCCAGGTCGTCAACGTCAAGGGCGACTGACGGCGGCCCAGAGGCTCACTGGACGCCGAAGCCGCGCCAGTAGTCGTTGAGCGCGCCGTTGGTCTTGACCAGCCACACGAAGGGGCCGATCAGGATCAGGAAGCCGGGGATCACCCACAGCCCGGTCAGGGCGGTCACCGGCGGCTGCCTGCCCTGCCGCTCGTAGACGTCGCCCACCTCCTTGCTCAGCAGGAACGGCGAGACGACACCGACGAAGAGGGCGAGCACCAGGGCGAGCGGCCCGCCGAGGCCGTCACCGCTGTGCCGCTTGAGCTCCTCGTGCGTCGAGTAGTAGTAGACGAGCACGTAGATGCCGAGCGTGACGACGCTCAGCAGGATGACCGTGCCGGTGCCCCGGACCTTGCCCACCGGCCCCGTCGGCGGACCGGCGTGCCAGACCGGCGGCGGGGGCATGGGCTGGACGCCCGCGGGTTCCGCTCCGGCGTACCCGGGCCGTCGGACCGCGGGCCCGGCAGGGGCTGCGTGCCGTACGCCTGGGTCTCGCTCGGCGAGACCGGCGGGGTCGTGGGTTCGTCGTCGGCCATGGCCGCCTCCCGATCGCGGACGTCTGCTCGCCCCCGTGCGGACGACGGTAGGGCCTCGGGGAGCTCCGCGGCGCTGCCGCGGACGCGGTGACACCCCGGGGCCATGTTGGCCAACATGGCCCCGGGGTGGGCTCAGAGGTGGGCGAGGGCCTCGGGCAGGTCGACCACGTCGGCGTACTTGGCGTCGAGGTCGGCCAGGTTCGCCTCGTGCAGGGGGACCGACCGGTCGGCGCAGGCCTGGCGCACCACCTGCGGGCGGAAGCCGCTGTTGAGCGCGTCCATCGCCGACGCCCGCACGCACCCCGACGTCGACACCCCGGTGACCACCAGGGTGTCGACGCCGGCGGTGTGCAGCGTCGCGGCGAGCGAGGTGCCGAAGAACGCCGAGGCGTACTGCTTGACCAGCACCGGCTCACCCGGCTGCGGCGACAGCGTGAGCTCCCCCCACCCGCCGGGCGCGTCCTCGGCGAACGCGGCCAGCGCGGGCACCTTGCGGACGAACAACCCACCGTCGGCCAGGCCGGCCGCGTACCGGACGACGGTCCACACCACCGGGTGCCCGCCGGCGCGCGCCGCCGCGACCAGCTCGGCGGTCGCGGCGAGGGCCGGTCCCGGGTCCGGCAGCGCGAACGGGCCGCCGTCGGCGGTGTAGGCCCGCACCAGGTCGACGACGAGCACCGCCGGCCGGCTGCCCCAGCCGACCCGGCCGGAGAACGCCTCCCCGTGCGGCCCGGCCATCAGGTCCAGACCGGGCGCTTGGGCGCCGGCAACCCGGTCTCCTCCTCGCAGCGGGCCAGCAGCTCCTCGATCGGCGGCCCCATGTCGAACACCGGCAGCTCGGCCGGCCGGTCGGCCCGCATCCGGTCGCGCAGGGTCGCCGTCGCCGCGGCGTCCACGGTGGGCCGGTCGCCGTCGCCGCTCAGCACCACGCCGTAGCGCCGCGCCCCCTCGGCGGTGACCAGACCGCGGTCGACCTCGAGCGCGACCAGCGCCGGGTCGCGCTCCAGCGGGTCGCCCCAGCCGCCGCCGCCCCAGGTGACGAAGTGCAGCACGTCGCCGGGCGCGACCGGCACGTCGTGGCACTTGCTGGGCAGCACCCGGCGGGTGCCGTCGGGGTGGTCGATCCACTTGGTGCCCCGGGTGCCGGGGTGCCCGCCGTTGACGCCCCACGGGTAGGTGAGCCAGCGGTCGTCGTGGATGGCGATCGTGCCCGGCTCCTCGAAGACGTAGGCGACGTCGACGCCGTTGCCGCCGCGGTGCAGGCCGGGGCCGCCGGTGTCGGCGATCGTCTCCCACTTCTCGATCCGCAGCGGGTAGTAGGACTCCAGGTACTCGCACGGGATGTTGGTGAAGCTCGGCCACAGCGAGTGCCCGTCCGGCCCGTCGCCCAGCGGCCGGCCCGGGATCCCGCCGAAGCCGATCGAGTACAGCTGGAACCACTCGCCCTTCCGCTCCCCGCCGGAGTAGTGGCCGGAGTACATGAAGTGCGGCGAGGAGGAGAAGCCCGCGGCGTTGAGCAGCGCCGGGTTGGTCTGCCCGAGCAGCCCGCCGAACAGGTCGAAGACCCGGCCGATGCCGTGGTTGCGGCCGTTGAGCGAGGCCGGGTGCGCCGGCTTCCAGTACGAGCCGTCCGGGATGGTGACGTCGACCAGCGGGTAGAACCCGTCGTTCCAAAGGATCTGCGGGTCGGCCACGGTGATCATGTAGATCCCGAAGAACATCCGGGTCAGGTTCTCGTTGATGTAGTAGTTGATCGGCCCGGCCGCCTGGGGCGAGGAGCCGGTGAAGTCCAGGTGCACCTTCTCCCCGGTGCGGGTCAGCGACAGCTTCAGCTCGTAGGGCCCGTTGCCCACGCCGTCGTCGCAGATGTAGTCGGTGAAGCTGAGCGTGCGGCCCTCCTCGAACACCATGGCCAGCAGCACCTTCATGGCGTCGAAGTTGCGCTGCAGCAGGGAGTCCAGCGCCGAGAGGTAGGTCGCCGTCCCGAACCGCTCGCACATCTCCACCACCCGCCGGGACGCGGTGCGGCAGGCGGCCACCAGGCCGTTGAGGTCGGCGCGGTTCCAGTCCGGCATCCGGACCTGGTTGAGGATGATCCGCAGCGCGTCCTCGTTGGGCACGCCCTTGGCGTAGAGCTTGAAGGGCGGGATGACCACGCCCTCCTCGTAGATGGTGCGGGCGTCGGTCGGCATCGACGACGGCGTCTTGCCCCCGACGTCGGACATGTGCCCGAACATCGCCGACCAGCCCACGACCCGCCCCTCGTGGAAGACCGGGACGACGACCAGCCAGTCGTTGGCGTGGCTGATCGCGGCACCGCAGGCGTACGGGTCGCTGGTCAGCAGCACGTCGCCCTCCTCGATCGTGCCGTCGAAGCCGTCGAGGAAGTCGGGGATGGACAGCCCGAACTGGCCCACGACCATCTTGCCGTCGGGGTCGGCGATGAGCGGGACCTCGTCGTGCTGCTCGCGGATGCCCGGGCTCAGCGCGGTGCGGAACAGCACCTCGTCCATCTCGTGCCGGGCGTTGCGCAGCCCGTTCTCGATGAGGTCGAGGGTCACCGGGTCGACCTCGGCCCGCTCGACGCTGCCGGTCGCGGTCTCGATGATCCGTGCCATGGGTCAGCCCTCCGTCGGGGTGATCAGCAAGCTGCCGGCGACGTGCACGGTGGCCACGTGCCCGGGCAGCACCAGCGTGGTGGAGTCCATCTCGGTGACGATCGCCGGACCGCGGACGACGTCGCCGGCGCGCAGCCGGGCGCGGTCGTAGACCACCGCCGGCACGTGCTCGCCGCCGACGTAGACGGTGTGGTCGGCGACCCTCGCCGCGGCCGGGTCCCCGTCGCCGGCCGGCAGCGCGACCGGCGCGACGTCGTGCCGCCCGGTGACCGTCGCCCGGGCGTTGACCAGCTCGTGGTCGACGCCCAGCAGGAAGGAGAAGAGCCGGTCGTGCTCGGCGTCGAACGCCTCCCCCAGCCGGGTCAGCGCGGCGTCGGCGTCGGCGAGCCAGGCGGGGTCGACGTCGACCGGGATCTCGAAGCCCTGCCCGTGGTACCGGACGTCGACCTGGTAGCCGGTGGTCTGCTCCCCGCGCGGCACGCCCTGGGCGGCGAGCCGCTGCCCGGCGTCCTCGGCCAGCTCCTGCAGCACGCCGGCGAGGTCGCCCCCGGTGAGGTCGGCGAACCGGCGCAGCACGGTGCGCGCCGACTCGTCGCGGCGGTTGGTGGTGGCGTCGCCGAGCGCGCACAGCAGCCCCGGCCCGGGCGGCACGATCACCGGCCAGGCGCCGGTGAGCCGGCCCAGCGCGTTCGCGTGCAGCGGGCCGGCGCCGCCGAAGGCGACCAGCGCGAAGTCGCGGGGGTCGAAGCCCTGCTGCACCGAGACCAGCCGGAGCCCGCCGAGCATGTTCTCGTTGACGATGTCGATGATCCCGGCGGCGGCGCCTCCACCGACTCCAGCCCCATCGCCTCGGCGACCTTGGAGACCGCCGCCCGGGAGGCCTCGACGTCCAGGGTGATCTCGCCGCCGGCCAGGGTGGTCGGCAGGTACCCAAGGACGACGTTCGCGTCGGTGACGGTGGGCTCGACCCCGCCCTTGCCGTAGGCGGCCGGGCCCGGGTCGGCGCCGGCGGACTGCGGCCCGACCCGCAGCGCCCGGGTCAGCTCCGGCACGTGCGCGATCGACCCGCCGCCGGCGCCCACCGTGCACACGTCGACGCTGGAGGCGCGCACCGACAGGTCACCGACCTGGGTCACCCGGCCGATCCGCGGGTGCAGGTCCTGCACCAGGCCGACGTCGGTGGAGGTGCCGCCCATGTCGAAGGTGATCAGGTCGCGGTGGCCGGCCTGCTCGGCGACCCAGACCGCGCCGGTCACCCCGCCGGCCGGGCCGGACAGCAGCATGGTGACCGGGGCGCCGATCGCCGCGTCGGCGGACTGCAGGCCGCCGTCGCTGCGCAGGATGGCCAGCTCGCCGGCCACCCCGCCGGCGCGCAGCTGCTCGGCCAGCGTGGTCACGTACCGCTTCACCTGCGGCTGCACGTAGCCGTTGGCGACCGTGGTCAGCGTGCGCTCGTACTCGCGCAGCTCGGGCAGCACGTCCGACGACAGCGACACCGGCACGCCGGGCAGCAGCTCGGCGGCGAGCTCGCCGATCCGCCGCTCGTGCGCGGGGTCGGCGAAGGAGTTGATCAGGCTGACCGCGAGCGCCTGCACGCCGCGGCCCTGCAGCCGGGTCAGCTGCGCCCGGACGTCGTCCTCGTCGAGCTCGCGGACGACGGAGCCGTCGCTGGCGATCCGCTCGTCGACCTCCACGGTGTTCTCCAGCGCGGCGAGCGGCTCGGGCTTGGGCCAGATGATCCAGCCGGCCAGCCCGCCGGGCACGAAGGAGCGGGCGATCTGCAGCACCTGCCGGAAGCCCCGGGTGGTGACCAGGCCGACGGTGGCGCCCTTGCCCTCGAGGATCGCGTTGGTGGCCACGGTGGTGCCGTGCAGCACCGAGGCGACCTCGGACAGCTCGATGCCCGCCTCCGCGCACGCCTTGCCGATGCCGGTCAGCACGCCGACCGACTGGTCGGCCGGGGTGGAGGCGGTCTTGGCCCGCCAGGTGCGGCCGCTGCCCTCCTCGACCAGCAGGACGTCGGTGAAGGTGCCGCCGACGTCGACTCCGAGCCGGTAGCTCATGGGGTCTCCTCTCCTCGGGTGCGGTCGGTGGTGCGGGGGTTCAGCGGGGCCGGGCGGCGGCGCGGACCATGACGGCCCGCGCGTTGTGGATGTGCGCGGTCATCACCGCCCGGGCCCACTCCGGGTCGCCGGCCCGCAGCGCGGCGACGATCTCGGTGTGGTGGGCCAGGCTGCGCTGCAGGGAGGCCGCGTCGTAGGCGTGGAAGTTCCGGGCGACCAGCGGCGAGTGCACGGCCCCGGCCAGCGCGGTGGCCAGCGCCGGGGCGGCGGCCAGCTCGACCAGCCGGCCGTGGAAGGCGCGGTTGAGCGGCACCAGCGCGTCGGGGTCCCGGTCGCCGAGGTCGACCATCCGCGCGGCCAGGTCGTCGAGGGCGTCGAGGTCGGCCGCGGTGGCGTGCGGGACGGCGAGGGCGGTCAGCTGCGGCTCCAGCAGCGAGCGCAGCGCGAAGACCCCCTCCAGCTCGTCGACGGTCCAGCTGGCCACCCGGGCGCCGCGGTTGGGGACGAGCTCGACCAGGCCCTCGGCGGCGAGCCGGCTCAGGGCCTCGCGGACCGGCGTCCGGCTGACCCCCAGCCGCTCGGCGAGCTCCACCTCACCGAGCCGCGCCCCGGCCGGGAGCGCGCCGCGCAGGATGTCCTCGCGCAGCGTGTCCAGCGCCCGTTCGGCGGACGTCAGCGACCGTGTCACAGTTCACACTCCCTAGCGGATTGCATGCAACATAGGGCTGGCCGGCTTCCCTGGACAAGCCCTGGTGCGTAAATTCGGCGTGACTGCATACAAGAGGGGGCACTCGTGGGAGACCTGCTGGGACACCGCCGTCCGTCGCCGGGGGCTGCGCTGCGCGCCCTGCTGGCCGGGCCGGAACCGCTGCTCGCGCCGGGGGCCTACGACGGCCTCTCCGCCCGGCTGGTCGAGCAGGCCGGCTTCGACGCCGTCTACATGACCGGCTTCGGGACGACGGCCTCGCTCATCGGCCGCCCCGACGTGGGGCTGCTGACCGGGTCGGAGATGGTCGACAACGCCCGGCGGATCGTCTCCGCCGTCGACGTCCCGGTGATCGCCGACGCCGACACCGGCTACGGCAACGCGATCAACGTGCTGCGCACCGTGCAGCTGTTCGAGCAGGCCGGCGTGGCCGGGCTCCAGCTCGAGGACCAGGTGGCGCCGAAGAAGTGCGGGCACATGAGCGGCAAGGCGGTGATCAGCACCGCCGAGATGGTGGGCAAGCTGGAGGCCGCCGTCGCCGCCCGGCGTGACCCGGACCTGGTGGTCATCGCCCGCACCGACGCCGTCGCGGTGTCCGGGATCGAGGACGCCGTCGCCCGCGGCCGCGCCTACGCCGAGGCCGGGGCGGACGTGCTGTTCGTCGAGGCGCCGACGTCGGAGGACGACATCGCGCGGGTCGCCGGCGAGCTGGCCGGGGTCGCCCCGCTGGTGTTCAACTGGGCCGAGGGCGGGCGCACCCCGCCGCTGCCGCTGAGCCGGATCGCCGAGCTCGGCTTCTCGCTGGTGATCTACCCGATCGGCACGCTGCTGGCGGCCACCGCCGGGATGCGCGCGCTGCTGGCCACGCTGAAGGCCGACGGCGTCCCGCCGCTGGCCGGGCTGCCCGCCTTCGACGAGTTCACCGACCTGGTCGGGCTGCCCGAGGTGCAGCAGCTGGAGCAGCGCTTCCGCGGCTGAGCCCGGTCAGTCCGAGCCGGGCCAGGGCTCCTCGGCGGAGATGCCGAGCTGGGTGCTGCAGCTGCGGTCGTCGGCCACCGACTGCGGGCGGAAGTAGATGGTCGAGGCGGTGACGTCGTCGCCGAAGGCCTGCGGGGTCGACCCGGTGGCGGTGCCCCCGGTGGCCACCGCGGGGTCGGCCGAGGGGGCGATCGAGAAGCGGACGACCCGGGTGAACTGGCAGTCCGCCCCCACCGACTCGATGCTGAACTCGGTCGGCGGGCGCTCCGTGCCGCGCACGATGTTGTCCAGCCCGCCGGCGCCGGTGGACCCCTCGACCAGGTCGATCGCGCCGTCGCCGTCCTGCACGTCGTCGCTGTCGTTCTGCGCGTGCACGTGCCCGGACACCGTCTGCCGGACCACCCCGGGCAGCTCGTCGCGCACCGCCTCGGCGGCGACCGGCTCGTGCAGGGCGAAGACGTCGACCGGCTCGACCGCCGCAGTGGCCTCGCCGTCGGCCGGCGCCGCGGAGGTCGTCGTCCCGTCGGCTGCCTCCTCCCCGTCGCCGACCGCGGCGGCGACCGCGTCGGCCTCCAGCGGGTCGGTGACCGAGGTGTCGTCGGAGCCGTACGCGCCGGACGCGCCGTACACCCGGGGGTCGCTGAGCCCGGCGATCCGCAGCCCGTAGGCGCGCACCACCCCCGCGGTGACCTCGTAGCCGTCGTCGGTGGCGGTCTTGGTGCCGAGCACGGTGACGCCGGGGACGCTCCGCATGATCTCCACGGTCGCCGGGGAGTCGTGGTTGCCGGCGATCCACAGCATCGGCGTGGTCGCGGTGACCGCCCGGATGCCGTCGAGGTAGGCCGGGGTGAGCTCCTCGCGGGTGCCGAACTCGCTCTCGTCGCCGAGGTTGAGCACCAGGTCGACGTCGTAGTTCGCGGCGTACTGCGCGACCAGCGGGTAGTTGGCGGCCAGGTGCATGTCGGAGATGACCATGAGCTGCAGGGCGGTCTCCGGCGTCCGGTCGTCGATCTGGGCCTGCAGCGCGGCCTGGATGCCGACCACCGAGCCCAGCACGTCCAGCGCCTTGGACTGCTGCGAGTAGTACTGCGACAGCTGGTCGGGGAACAGCTGCGCGGCGGCCAGGGTGCCGGTGAGCCGGGAGTCCCGCACCCAGTCCGGGTTGTAGGTCAGCACCCCGTAGCCGGCGACGGCGAGGGTGACCAGCACCGCCGCCCCGGCCCCGAGCGCCCGGCGGCGCAGCTCGTGCGGCTCCCGCGGCCGGCCGCGCAGGTAGCGGACCGCCATGCCCAGCGCCGCGGCCACCGCCAGCCCGATGGCCAGCCCGAGCAGCAGCTCACCCACCAGCCAGGTGGCGATCCGGGGCAGCTGGGCGGTGACGTCGGCCTGCAACCGCTCGACGAAGCCGGGCAGGTCACCGCCCGCCAGCCGGGTGAGCTCCAGGACGTCGACGTCCTCGGGGCTGATGTGCACGCCGAACGGCACCCCGCTGACCTGCGGGAACTCCCAGCTGCCGAGGGTGGTGTCGGCGGAGAGCCCGGGCCGGGTGAACAGCGTGCCCTGCACCTCGAAGGGCACGCCCTGCACGGTCGCGTGGTACGGGAAGGCCTGCAGCAGCGCGGCCGCGCAGAGCAGCGGCAGGGCCAGCCGGAACAGCCAGCGCAACGCGACCTGCAGCACCCGGCTGAGCAGGCCGCCGGCGCGGGAGGCCACCCGGCGGGCGCGGGCGGCGCGGGTCTGCGGGAACGGCAGCGCCAGCTGCTCGGCGCCGTCGGGGGTGCGTGCCATCGCCGGTCATGATCCCAGCCGCCGCCCGGACCGGGCGCACCGGAAGGGCTGGTGCTCCTCCGGGGACCGGGAGCACCATCCTCGGCGGGACCTCACCGAGCCGGAGAGGAGCGGCGCCATGGCGGTGTACGTCTACCGGTGCGCCGAGCACGGCGTGCTCGACGTGGTCGCGCCGATCGGCACCGCACCGGCGACGGCGTCCTGCCCGCGCTGCGCCGGCACCGCGACCCGGGTGTTCACCGCCCCGCGGCTGTCCCTCGGCTCGGCCCCGGCCCGCGCGCTGCTGGACCGCACCGAGCGCAGCGCGGACTCCCCCGACGTCGTGACCCGGCCGCCGTCGCCGGGCCGCGCGCCGGCCGCGCCGCGCAACCCCGCGCTGGCACGACTCCCCCGCCCCTGACCGGAGGCCGCCATGCCCGAGCTCGTCTTCCCGCTCGACTCCAGCAAGCGGTTCACCGAGCAGGACATCGTGGGGCACAACCGCTGGCACCCCGACATCCCCGCGGCGGTGACCGTCCGGCCAGGCGACGTCTTCCGGGTGCACTGCCGGGAGTGGTTCGACGGCGCGATCCACAACGACGACTCGGCCGACGACGTCCGGGACGCACCGCTGTCCACCGTGCACGTGCTCAGCGGCCCGATCGCCGTCGAGGGCGCCGAGCCCGGCGACCTGCTGCTGGTCGACATCGTCGACGTCGGGCCGATCCCGCAGGAGGACTCCGGGCCGCTCGCCGGCCAGGGCTGGGGCTACACCGGCATCTTCCCGAAGCAGAACGGCGGCGGCTTCCTGACCGACCAGTTCCCCGACGCCTACAAGGCGATCTGGGACTTCCGCGGTCAGACGGCGACCTCGCGGCACGTCCCCGGCGTCTCCTACACCGGGATCGTGCACCCCGGGCTGATGGGGACCGCGCCCTCGGCGGACCTGCTCGCCCGGTGGAACCGGCGCGAGGGCGCGCTGATCGCCACCGACCCGGACCGGGTGCCGCCGCTGGCGCTGCCGCCGCTGCCGCAGGACGCCGTCCTCGGCTCGCTGTCCGGCGCGGAGTTCGACCGGGTGGCGGCCGAGGCGGCCCGCACCGCGCCGCCCCGGGAGAACGGCGGCAACCAGGACATCAAGAACTTCAGCCGCGGGACCCGCGTCTTCTACCCGGTGTTCGTGCCCGGGGCGAACCTGTCGATGGGCGATCTGCACTTCTCCCAGGGCGACGGCGAGATCACCTTCTGCGGCGCCATCGAGATGGGCGGCTTCCTCGACCTGCACGTCGACCTGATCAAGGGCGGGATGGAGACCTACGGGGTGGCGGAGAACGCCGTCTTCGTGCCCGGCAACGTCGAACCGCGGTACGAGCGGTGGCTTGCCTTCTCCGGCACGTCGGTGACGCTGGACGGCGAGCAGCGGTACCTGGACTCCGACCTGGCCTACCAGCGGGCCTGCCTGCACGCGATCGACTACTTGAGCAGGTTCGGCTGGAGCCGGGAGCAGGCGTACCTGCTGCTCGGGTCGGCGCCGATCGAGGGCCGGCTGTCCGGGGTCGTCGACATCCCCAACTCGTGCGCGACCGTCTACATCCCGACCGGGATCTTCGACGTCGACGTCATCCCGTCCGCGGCCGGACCGACCCGGATCGACCCGGGCCAGGGCGCGCCGCACTCCTCGTTCTGAGCCCACGCCGCACGTCTCCGGACGACGCCGTCCGGAGACGTGCGGGGTTTCCTGGCCCGGCATGGGACCCTGGTACTGACCGACGACGACGCGCTCGCCGACTCGTCGCCGACGAACGGGACACCCTTTGGCACTGATCACCTGTCCCACCTGCAGCAGCGAGGACATCGACGGCACCCCGCAGCCGGACAGCCGGCTGCTGATCCACTGCAACGCCTGCGGCCACGAGTGGCTGCGCGGCGAGGCCCGGCGCGACCCGGCCCGGCCGGCGGTGCAGACCGCGGAGTCCCTGCAGGCGACCTTCCCCTCCCCCGCCGACGTCCGCCCGGACGTGCGCGAGCGGGTGATGCTGCTGACCTCGGAGTTCCTGATGGAGCGCCCGGAGCCCGACCCGTCGGTCGAGGCCTACCGGGTGCGCTACGCCGAGCTGTTCACCCGCGACGGCCTGCGCACCGCCACCCCGGACCAGCTGCTCTACTTCGCGAACTCCACCACCGTCGCCGACCCTGGCAACATGTCCGGCTTCAACCGGGCGTGGAAGACCGCCGGCCCGGACAAGGCCGCCGCGATGGTGCGGGACAGCATCGAGTACCTGCTCTACGGCCCGGAGAGCCTGAAGCTCGAGGACCGGATGACGCACCTGGTCGACGGCAGCAAGAAGGGGCTGGGCTTCCCCTCGTTCAAGGAGTCGCTGCTCACCAAGGTGCTGTGCGTGGTCGAGCCCGAGCGCTTCCTGCCGGTGGTCAGGTACACCGCGGCGGCGTCGGGCAAGAAGGAGCTGGCGAAGGTCGTGTTCGAGCTCGACCTGCCGCCGGTGGAGAAGAGCGCCTGGACCATCGGGCGGCTCGCGGTGTGGAGCAACGACCTGCTGCGCTCGCTCATCGGCAACGACGTCCCGGACCTGCAGCAGGCGGCACGCTTCCTGCAGTGGGCGAAGGGCCAGCCGGTCCTCTCCCGCTCCTGACGCCGGGCGCGGCGCCGGTCACCGCACGGTGACGGCGCCGCTCCCGTTCGGCACCAGCTCGACCCAGGTGCTGCCCGGGGCGAGCCGCACCGGGTTGCCGTCGGGGCCGAGCAGCACCAGCCGGTCGGCGACGCCGTTCTTGACCCAGGTGACCGGCATGGTGCGGCCGCCGGTGGCGAGCAGCGCCTCGCCCCGGCCCTGCAGCACCGTCTCCGGCACCGGGTTGCCGGCCGGGTCGCGGCCGTCGGTGACCACCACGTCGACCCGGAGGACGACGACGTTCGTGGCGCGCATCGGCGTGCCGTCGGCCTCGACGGCCGGGGTGCCGTTCTCGTCGCGGACCCACCTGCCGTCCGGCGGGCTCCAGGTCCAGTTCGGGTGGCTGGACGGCGACAGGGTGAGCGCCAGGGCGCCGGCGGGCGTGCCGGCGGTCAGCGGGGTCGCCTCGGCCGCGGTGGCCGCCGTCTCGAACTGCGGGCCGGGCGCAGCCAGGTGCTGCGGGTCGGCCTGGGCGACCAGGGCCGTCGGGTCGGCGTAGACGTTGTGCGGCGCCGACCGGCTGCCGATCCGGTAGAAGCCGGAGTCGCCGTTGTCGAAGCTGAGCACCTGCAGGCCGGCGTCGGCGACGGCGCCGACGTAGGCCGGCTGCCCGCCGGAGAAGCCGAAGAGGCCGTGCAGCGGGGCGGCGATCGCCGGGTCCATCGGCCGGACCGAGCGGACCGGCCCGACCTCGGGCGGCAGCACCGAGTGGTAGACGGCGACGTAGCGGGTGATGCCGCCCTCGACGACCTCCTCCCACACCATGTCGGCGGCGTTGAGCCCGGTCTGCGGGCGCGCGTCGAGCGAGTTCTCGATCTTCACCGCGAGCGCCGGGCGGGCCGGGACGGCGCCGCTCTCCAGGCCGGTGAGCGGCCAGAGCACCGGCGGCGGTGGCGGGGGCGGCGGCGCCGGGTCGACGAGGTGGTGGCCGGCGTCGTCGCGGCCTGCGGGGTCTCCTCGTCGCCACCGCAGGCGACCAGGCTGCTCAGCGTCAGCCCGGCGAGCAGGGCGGCGCCGAGGGTCCGGCGGGGAGGGGCGAGTGCCACGGGCGTGCTCCTGCGTCGGTGCTGCAGCGACCACCCGACGGGCGCCCGCGTGACCGGAGGTCGGTCATCGGTCGTCATCGGCTGCCGGGGGCCATCCCAGCACCGGCGACGCCCCGTGCGCCCCTCCCGCCACCTGGAATCCGGTGGTCCTTGTCGGTGGGTGCCCGTACGGTCCTGCCCGCTCACCCACTCGACCCGGAGGGACCCCGTGACCCCGCCTGCCGCAGGCAGCACCCCGCAGCTCGGCCTGGACTACCTGGAGGACGTCAGCGCGAAGCTGATGCTGCAGGCCCAGTGGTCCGGTGCCATGCCCTACCTGCGCGCCGGTTCCGTCCCCGGCACGGTCGAGGACCTGGCGGCGCTGCTGCCCGAGGGCGCACGGCTGCGGTTCGACCAGCGCTGGCCGCGGCACCGCACCGTCACCGCCGAGCTGCCCGGGCTGGTCGTCGAGCTGGAGGCGCGGCACAACGTCACGCGGCTCGTCGTGATCGGCGCGGTGCTGACCGCGGTCGAGTCCTGCCTGGCCTCGATGACCAGCGCCGCCGAGTCGGCGGCCGCGGTGGCCGAGGGCGTCGTCCGGATGCGCTTCTGGTCCAGCCGGGACGACGACGCGTCGATGTCCAGCCGCGCGGTGGCGGCGCCGGCCTGGGCCGAGGTCCAGGCCAACTACGCCGGGCGCACCGCCGCGGCGCTGGCCCCGCTGGTCGCGGCGACCGACATGTCCGGCCGCGCCGGGCGGCTGGTCCTCTGGCACGGCGAGCCCGGCACCGGCAAGACGACCGCGGTGCGCGCGCTGAGCCGGGAGTGGTCGGCCTGGTGCGAGCCGCACTACGTCACTGACCCCGAGCGGCTCTTCGCCGATCCGCAGTACCTGCTGGAGGTGGCCGGGGTCGACGCCGAGGAGGACGACGGCGCGGCGGAGAAGCGGCCCTGGCGGCTGGTCATCGCCGAGGACTGCGACGAGTACCTGCGCACCGACGCGAAGCTGCGCGCCGGTGCCTCGCTGGGCCGGTTGCTCAACCTGTGCGACGGGATCCTGGGCCACGGGCTGCAGGTGCTCGTGCTGCTCACCACCAACGAGGACGTCGGGAGCCTGCACCCGGCGATCACCCGCCCGGGCCGCTGCCTGAGCCGGGTGGAGTTCGGCCGGCTGTCAAGGGCGGAGGCGCAGACCTGGCTAGGTCCCGGCGTCGCCGCCCCGCCGGAGCCGGCCACCCTGGCCGAGCTGTACGCGTTCCGGGAGCAGCGCGAGGACCCGACCGACCACCTCCCGGAGCTCGGCGGCTACCTCTAGGCCGACGCGACCAGCTGCACGATGCGGCGCGCCGCGGCCCGCCCCTCGGGTGCGGGCACCAGCGGGTAGACGTGCACCGCGCCCGGGCAGACGACGACGTCGGTGTCGACGCCGGCCGCGCGGGCCTTCTCGCCGAGCTCGAGGACGTCGGGCAGGCAGATCTCGTGGGTGCCGACGAACACGTGCAGTGGCGGCAGCCCGGCCAGCGGGCCGTTCAGCGGGCTGAGCCGCGGCTGGGTGGGATCGTCACCGCCGGCCCACGCCTCCCCCGCCAGGCGGAGGCCCACGCTGGCCAGCCAGGGGTCGCGCTCCTCGACGGCGGGGACGTCCGGGTTGCTGATGGTGAGGTCCAGCCACGGGGAGAGCAGCACCAGCCGGCGCGGCTGTTCCGCACCAGCCAGCGTCTGCGCGAGGCCGAGCGCGAGGCCACCACCCGCGGAGTCGCCGGCGAGGGTGACCGCCGACGCGTCGAACTCCTGCAGCAGCTCACGGTGGACGGCGGTGACGAAGGGATACGCCTCGCGGTACGTGTGCTGCGGCGCGACGCCGTAGTGCGGGACCTCCACCCGGACGCCGGCGTCGGCCATCTTCGAGACGAGCGCCCAGTGCTGGGGCGCGATCTCGCTGATGTAGGCACCGCCGTGCAGGTAGACGACGGCGCGCTCCGGGGTCCGGCCGCGCGGCGTGACCGTGGTGCACGGGAAGCCGTCGACCAGGCGGGTGCGGACGTCGTGCCGCCGCTGCAGCCGGGCCGGTGGTCGGGTGCTGCCCTTGGGGGCGGCGATCCGCTGCCGCGCCCGCTCGACGGTGGCCATCCGCGGCTTGAAGGCCAGTCGGAAGAACGGCTCGAGGAGCGTCATCTGCAGGCTCACCACGACACTCTCCCCGGCGGTGGGGCTACAGCGCGAGGCGGACCACCGGCCGGGCCTTGCTGGTGCGGGAGCCGACCTCGGTGAAACCGAGCCGGAGGAAGACCGACAGCGGCCCGTGGAAGAGCTCGGCGGCCGACGCCGTGCGCACCGTGGTGTCCAGCGGGTACGCCTCGACCGTGCGGGCCCCGTGCCGGCGGGCGAGGTCGACGGCGCCCTCGAGCAGCACCTCGGCGAACCCCTGCCGGCGGCTGCCGACCCGGACGACGAAGCAGGTGACCGCCCAGAGCCCGTCCTCGTCCGTGGTGACCGCAGCGGCCGGGTAGCTGACCAGCCGTGGGTAGTCGGCGCGCGGGGCGACCGCGCACCAGCCGGAGGGCGTCCCGGCGTCGTCGTAGGCCAGCACACCGGGCGGGAGGGGCCCGGCGACCTGCGACTGGAGGTCGGCGCGCCGCTGCTCGCTGCTCCGTGCCGCGTAGCCAGGACGCTGCTGCCGGAACCACTGGCACCAACAGTGCGCCGGGTCGCCCCGGTTGCCGAAGACGGCGAGCAGGTCGTCCCAGCGCTGCGGGGTCGCGTCCTCGACGGTGGGCACCGCGCGATCCTGATCGCTGCACGCAGTCGGCGGCAAGGCCTGGTCGCTCGACGACGTGGCTGCTCGCCCCCTGGCGCACTCGGGCCCGGGGGTCAGCCTGCTGCCGGCCTGACGGTCACACGAGGAGCGGTGGTCCGATGAGGATCTCGGTGCCGTCGGGTCGCCAGGTGTGCCATCGCCCGCCGGGATCTCGCTCGACCCGGAACCCGTGGTGGACCTTGGTGTGGTGCCGCTCGCACAGCAGCCCGGAGTTCTCCAGGCTGGTCTCCCCACCGTTGATCCAGTGGATCAGATGATGGACATCGCACCAGTGCGTGGGTGCATCGCACCCGGCGAACACGCAGTGCCCGTCCCGCTGCTCCACGGCCTTGCGGAGCCCGGGGGTGACCACCCGGTGGTCCCGGCCCAGGTCCAGCGGGACGCCGTCGGGGCCCATCACGATGCGAGAGATGCTGGCATCGCAGGCCAGCCAGCGGGCCCGCGCGGCCGAGATCTGCGACCCGAAGCCGGTGCGAGCCGCGCCGGGCCCGGTGGCGGGGTCGACGAAGTCGTCCATGTCGAGGCCGAGTACGACGTGCGGCTTCACCGTGCGCAGCGTGGGCAGGTTCCCGGCGGCCAACTGGTTGTCCACCAGCTGCACCAGCGCGTCGGCCTGCTGCTGAGCCCGGGTCCGCTCATCACCCTTCGGGCGGGAGGCCTGCACGATCGACTCGATCGCGGCCAGCACCTTCTCGATCCCGACCGCGTCCAGGTCGAAGCGGCCGGTGCCGCTGCCATCGGCGTGCCGGGTGACGGTGAACCGCCGTCCTTCGGTGGGGTCGGGCTCCTCCCCGTCGGGGTCGAGGGCCTCCCGGTAGTGGTGCACCACCTGCGGCAACCGCGCATGCGACTCGCCGCGCGCAACCGTCACGATCGCCTGGTCGATCACGCCCAGGTCCACGCCCTGCTCATCGGCGGCGGCCCGCGCCTCGTCGTCCGCGATCGGCGCGATCACCGCCACCTGCCCGGCAGTCAGCGTGCCGTCGGCGAAGGCCGCGGCGGTCGCTGGCAGATGCTCCAGCGCCCGGCCCGAACGCACCATGCGGCCGGCCTCAGCCGGGGTGAGGTGGCCGTGCCCGCGCAGCCAGGACTGCGCGGTCTTCTTGCCGTCGTGCTCGGCCGCGCCGGTGGCGTCAACATGCCGCATGGTGCGGGTCAGCTCCGCGGTAGCGGAATTGATCACCCGCAGCAGCAGCGTCGCCCGGTCCAGCACCGCACCCGGCGCGAAGACGAAGAGGTCCTCAGCGGCCAGCGCGTCCAGCGCGGACTGCAACTCGCCCACTGGACACCTCCCGCCACGTCTTCGAACACCTGTACGAAGTCTAGCGGAGGAGATGCCCCCTGGCGACCTGAATCCCCAGGTCAGACGCCTGTCCACACCTTCGGAGAGGCTCTTGACAGCTTGCCGGAGGTGAGGTCGAAACGCCGCACGTGTGCCTCCGACGCGCACCAAGGGCGCGCCTTCGGCGGTCACCAGAAGCGCGCCCCTGCCGGCCACCAGAGCCCGCCTTGGCGGCCATCGGGAGCGCACCTCGGTCGGTGACCGAAAGCGCGCTCTCGGCGGTCACCAAGAGCACGCTTCGGGCGGTCGCCCGGCAGGAGGGGTCACCGACGCCAGGAGTGAGCGCTCGTGGCGTCGGTGACCCCGAGCGCTCAGGGGGCGATGGTCAGCCCGGCGATGCGGTCATCGCGCAGGGTGAAGTGGTAGCGCAGGTCGACCACGCCACCCGGGAAGTCCCCGACCAAGTGCTGGACGGCGAGCCAGTGGTCGGGGTCGATGCGCTCGGCCCCGGTCAGCTCAGCCGTGTACGTGTACTCCGACGCCGCGCGGTGCAGCCAGCCGAGCACGGCGTCGGTGCCGCGGTGGGTCGCGCCCTCGTCGACGACCACGGCGTCGTCGGTGAAGGTGTGCAGGGCGGCGTCGGGGTCCTCGGCGGTCAGGTAGCCGCGGATCACGGCGGGGAGCTCGGTGGGGGTGGTCGATGTGGTCATGCACCGACCGTGCTGCCTCCCGCAGCAGGCGGGTCAAGCGCTGGACCCTCCCGCGGGGAGAGGGTGCAGAGTCGCCGCGTGCTGACCATCGGCGAGTTCGCCCAGCTCACCCACCTCAGCGTGCGCACCCTGCGGCGCTACCACGACGCCGGCCTGCTGGAGCCGGCCCGCGTCGACCAGGCCAGCGGCTACCGCTACTACAGCGCCGAGCAGATCCCGGCGGCCCAGGTGATCCACCGACTGCGCGAGCTCGACGTCCCGCTCCCCGACGTCCAGCGGATCCTGCAGACCCCCGACCCGGGCACGCGGGCCGGGCTCGTCGCCGACCACCTGCAGCGGCTCGAGGACCAGCTCGAGCGCACCCGGGCGGCGGTGACCTCGCTGCAGCGACTGCTCCGCCCGGAGCCGGCCACCCTGGACGTCGAGCTGCGGGCGGTCCCGGCCACGACCGTCGCCGCGGTCGAGGCGACGGTCGAGCTGGACGACGTCCTGGCCTGGTACTCCGGCGCGATGGCCGAGCTGGACGCGCTCGTCGGGACCCCCGGCCCGCCCGGCGGGCTGTACGACAACGAGCTGTTCACCACCGGCCGGGGGCGCGTGCTGGTGCACCGCCCGGTCACCGCTCCCCCGCGCACCGGGCGCGTGCACCCGGTGACGCTCCCCGCGGTCGAGCTGGCGGTGACCACGCACGTCGGCGACCACGACACCATCGACGTCACCTACGGCGAGCTCGGCAGCTGGGTGGTCGAGCACACCCTCGCGGTGGCCGGCCCGGTGCGCGAGACCTATCTGGTCGGCCCGCGCGACGACCCCGACCCGACGGCCTGGCGGACCGAGATCGGCTGGCCGGTCTTCCGCCTGGCACCCGGATGAGCGGCGATCACGGCGTGTCGCGGGCCCCGATCTGCGACGTCTCCGTGGCCACTTGGTCACCGCACGTTCAGGCGCGCGCAGCCGACCAAGATGGCTTGACCAACTACGACCGCGGAACTGTTGAGACGTCAAAGAGCGGCCCCGCGGTCCCGGTGCTGGTCACGCTCGGCGAGTCGGCGCGCGTCGCCTTGTCAACATCTTGTCTTGGTCACTGGTCGATCACGCAGCGTCCACGAGCGTCCCTCCCGTCCCGCCCTTACGTTCGTCGCGCCCGCCGGGTCCAGTCGTCACCTTCCGGGTGACACCCGCCGGGCACCGCCGAGCCGGGCGACCTCAGCAGCGTCGCTGAGCGAACCGGGCCGAGGACCCAGTGCAGTCCTGGGGTGAAGCGCGACCGGGCATCCAGCCGGTGCGCCGGGCGAGTTCCCCGCCCGAACCCGTCAGCTAACTCGGTAGGCGGTCGTGGAGAACCAGGAGAAACGTCGTCCGTGACGACCATGCGCACTGCCCCCGCACGCCGTACCGCCCGTGGCGCCCTCGTCGCCCTGCTCACCGGTGCCGGCCTCGTCCTCACCCCGCTGGCCGCCCAGGCGGCAGCGCCCGACACCGCAGCCGTGGCCGCCGCCCCGGCTGCCGCCTCGACCGCCAAGGCCCAGATCGCCGTCGACACGGCGCTCGCCCAGCTGGGTGACCCCTATGTCTGGGCCGCAGCGGGCCCGAACTCCTTCGACTGCTCCGGCCTGACCCAGTACGCCTACAAGGCCGCCGGGATCTCGCTGCCGCACTCCTCGAAGACCCAGTCGACCATGGGCACGTACGTCGCCAAGTCCGACCTGAAGCCCGGTGACCTGGTCTTCTTCTACAGCCCGGTCAGCCACGTGGGCATCTACATCGGCAACGGCCAGATGGTCAACGCGCCGACCGCCGGGTCGGTCGTCAAGATCACGAACATCAACTCGATGCCGAGCTACAACACCGCCCGCCGCCTGGCCTGACGTCCTGCCGCCGGGCCCCGACGTCCTCCCCGGACGCCGGAGCCCGGCACAGGTCAGACCGGTGCCAGCTCGACGGCCTCACCCCGCGGCAGCCACCGGACCGTGCGCTGCACCTCGGGCGCGCGGGCCAGCTCCCGCTCCACCTGGGCACGGCCCTCGGCGAAGTGGCTCCACCCCTCGTAGTGCACCGGGACGACGGTGCGGGGGGCGAGGAGCTCGCACAGCTCCACCAAGTGCCGGCCGGTCATGGAGTACCGCAGCGGGCCGGTGACCGGGAACCGGACGCCGCCCAGGTGCAGCACCGCGGTGTCGACCCGCAGCCGCTCGGCCACCTCGCGCAGCCCGCCGAACAGCACCGTGTCACCGGAGATCCACAGCACGCCGTCCCGCTGCCCCTCCCAGCGCAGCGCGAAGCCCACGACGTCCCCGGCGATCGGGCGGCTCAGCGGCGGACCGTGCCGGGCCGGGGTCGCCGTCACCTCCAGGCTCGGGCGCCCGGGGGCCTCGAGCACCGTCGTCTGCCAGGGCCGGAGCCCGCGGGCGGTGCCGCCGAGCCGGGCCGCCCCGGACGCCGTCGTCACCACCACCGGGGCCGACGGCAGCAGCGCACGACCGGCGTCGTCCAGGTTGTCGGCGTGGTGGTCGTGGGTGAGCAGCACGGCGTCCAGCGGCGGCAGGTCGGCGGGTTCGAGCGCCGGCCCGGTCACCTTGCGCGAGCTGGTCCCCCAGCCGAAGGCGTACCGCCGGCCCGGCCGGTCGAACGTGGGGTCGGTGAGCAGGCGCCAGCCGGCGACCTCGACGAGCAGCGTCGGTCCGCCGACGTGGGTCAGCCTCACGGCACCCGGGACGCCGCGCCGGTCGCGTGCGCCAGCGCCCAGTCCAGGACGTCGTCGGCGATCTGCTCCCAGCCCGGCGCGGCCGGCAGCAGGTGCGGGTAGCCGGCGTACTCGCGCACCTCGGTGACCGTGTCGTCCGAGTAGTGCTTCGCGTTCGACCGCTGCACCGCCGGCGGCATGATGTGGTCCTCGCTGCCGGAGACGAACAGCAGCGGCGGACGGGCGGCGTTGCGGTAGTCGACGTGCGCGTCCTGCGGCCCGGGCATCAGGTTGGCCAGCACCGAGTTCCACAGGATGCCGCCGGACGCGGGGATGGCGTACCGCTCGTACAACGCCCGCGACTCCTCCTCGCTGAAGGTGTTCGTGAACGCGTAGTGCCACTGCTCCCAGCTGAACCCGACCGCCCGGTGCCGGTTCGCCGGGTTCTTCAGCACCTCCCACGTCGAGCGGACCTGGGACAGCGGCGTCACCTTCACGCCCTCGGTCGGCGCGGAGTTGAGGACGACGCCGACGGCCCCGTACCCGCGGTCCAGCAGCAGCTGGGTGATCGTCCCGCCGGCGGAGTGGCCGATCAGGACCGGCGGGGTCTCCAGCGCGCCGACCACCTGCGCCATGGAGTCGACGATCTGCGGCAGCGTCACCTCCGCGATCGGCGTCGGGTCGGCGTTGAGCGCCTCGACCTCGACCTCGAAGCCGGGGTAGGTCGGGGTGAGCACGCGGAAGCCGCGGGCCTCGTAGTGCGCCTTCCAGTTCTCCCAGCTGCGCGGGGTCACCCAGAAGCCGTGGACGAGCACGATGGTGTCGGGGGCCATGTCGATCTCCTTGCGTGGGGGGCTTTCCGCCGACCCTGGCAGCGGCCCCCGGCGTCGGATCGGCTGTGCCTGCACGGCTGTGGTGCCTGGGTGCCTTCCCCGCCCGCCCGCGCCCTGCCAGGCTCGGCCCACCACCTGCCGGCAAGGGGCACCATGCTGATCCTCGACACCGCCGCCGTCCCCCTGGCCGACCGCGTCGAGGCCTTCGACGCGGCGATGCACCAGGCCTCGGTGCCCTGCCGCGTGGAGCAGCGGACCGCGCCGGACGAGCTGCACGCGGAGATGCACCTGTGGTCGCTCGGGCCGGGGGCGGTGTTCACGACGCGGGCGTCACCGTTCCGGCTGGTGCGCACACCCCGGCACGTCCGGCTCGGCGGGCACTGGGCGCTCGCCGTGTCGTTCCAGGCGCAGGGCCGCGGCGAGTACGCCCAGCTCGGGCACGAGCAGCTGGTGCACGGCAGCCAGCTGATGGTGGTGGACATGAGCGCGCCGTACTCCTTCGGCTGCGCGGTCGGCGGGGAGGCGCGGTCGTTCCAGCTGCCGTACGAGTCGCTGGAGCTGGCACCGGACGTCGTCCGGCGCGCGACGCCGCGGCTGCGGGCCAGCCCGCTGCACGGCCTGGTCCTCGCGCACCTGCAGCGGCTGTGCGCCACGGTCGACGACATCGCGGCGCAGCCCGGTGCCGCGGCCGTCGGTGCGGCGACCGTCGAGCTGGTGCGTGCGCTGGTGGTCTCGGCCGCGGGTGACGTGCCCGGCCGCGCGCAGGTGCGCGAGCAGACGCTGCTGACCCGGGTGCGGGTCTACGCGGACCAGCGGTTGACCGACCCGGGCCTGACGCCGGAGTCGATCGCCGCGGCGCACGCCGTGTCCGTGCGGCAGCTGTACAAGGTGTTCGCCGCGGCCGGGATCAGCCTGGAGCAGTGGCTCATCGAGCGGCGGCTGGCGGCGGCACACGCCCACCTGGCCTCACCGGCCGGACGGCGGCGGACGATCGCGGCCGTCGCGCACGCGCACGGCTTCACCGACGCCAGCCACTTCAGCCGCCGGTTCGCGGCCGCCTACGGCATGACCCCACGCGACTACCAGCGCACCCACTGAGCTCCCTCCACCAAAGGCGCGCTTTCGGTGACCTCTCCTTCCGCCGAAGGCGTGCTTTTGGCGGAGGACGCGGGCTGGCAGGGTGGCGGGGTGACTGCCGACGGACCTGACCTGGACGACGCCGCTCCGCCGCTGGTCGAGGAGGCGGTGCTCGCGGACCTGCGCCGGCGGCTGCACGCCTACCGCCCCGTCGAGGGCACCGGCACGCCCGGCTGGGACCGCGGCACCGAGCACGGCTACCTCGCCGAGCTGCTGCGGAGCTGGGCCGACGACTACGACTGGCGGGTGCACGAGCAGCGGATCCGGTCGCTGCCGTGGGCGCGGACGAGCCGGCTGCGGGCGGTGCACCAGCGCGCCGCCGACCCGGGCGCGACCGCCGTCGTGCTGCTGCACGGCTGGCCGGACTCGGTGCTGCGCTACCAGCGGGTGCTGCCGCTGCTGACCGACGTGCACGTCGTCGTCCCGGCGCTGCCCGGCTACCCGTTCGCCGCTCCGCTGCCCGACCGGGACCTCTCGTCGGCGGACATGGCCGAGGTGATCGCGGAGGCGATGGCCGAGCTGGGGTACGACCGCTACGTCGTATCCGGCGGCGACATCGGCCGCGGTGTCGCGACGGCGCTGGCCGAGAACCACGCCGACCGGGTGGCCGCGCTGCACGTCACCGACGTCCCGCTCGCCGCCGCGTTCAGCGGTGACCCGGCAGCGCAGACCGACGACGCACGCGACCTGCGCGAGCGGATCACCGCCTGGCGGTCGGCCGAGGGCGCGTACATGCACGAGCAGTCGACCAAGCCGCACACGCTGGCGGTCGCGCTGGGCGACTCCCCCGCCGGGCTCGCCGCCTGGATCGTGGAGAAGCTGCGCAGCTGGAGCGACTGCGGCGGGGACGTCGAGCGGGTGTTCCCGCGCGAGGAGCTGCTGACCTGGGTCACCGCCTACTGGGTGACCGGCGCGATCGGGACGTCGTTCGCGCCGTACATGAAGCAGAGCCCGCCGGTCGAGCGGATCGACGTGCCGACCGTGGTCAGCCAGTTCCCGCACGAGATCATCCGGTCGCCGCGCTCGGTGGCGGAGCGGCTGTTCGACCTGCGGGTGTTCGAGGACGGCGCCGCGGGCGGGCACTTCGCCGCGTGGGAGCGCCCCGAGGAGTTCGTCGGCTTCGTCCGGCGGGCGGTCGCGCTCAGCTGAGCTTCGGCGCCTGGCTCAGCCACTCGGCGAAGGTCTGCCGGCCCCGGTCGGCGCCCGGGCCGGGCACGAGGACGCCCGCGCGCAGCCGCCGCCTTAAGGGGCCGGGGAGCGGCACCCGCAGGGCGCGTCGCCGCTCCCCGGTGGCGGTGAGGAAGCGGCGCACCTGGTCGGCGAGCTCGGCCTCCTCGGGGCCACCCAGGTCGGTCGCCCGGCCGCGCGGGGGGCCGGCGGCCAGCGCGACCAGGGCGCCGGCGACCTCGGCGGCGGCCACCGTGGCGGTGCGCATCGCCGGGACGACGACGAACGGCCCGACCGAGGTGCGCTGCACCAGCTGCGGGACGAACTCGTGGAACTGGGTCGCCCGCAGCAGCGTCCACGGCAGCGGACCGGCCGCCACCAGGCGCTCCTGCTCGACCTTGCCCGCGTAGTAGCCGCTCGTCTCGTCGTCGATGCCGACGATCGACAGCGCCACGTGGTGCGGCACCAACGCCGCCTGCCCGGCGGCGAGCAGGTGGGTGGTGGCCCGGCGGAAGAAGCCGACCGCCGTCCGGGTGGAGGTGCTGGCCACGCTGGTGACGTCGATGACGGCGTCCGCCCCGGCCAGCGCGGCGGCCAGGCCGTCGCCGCTGACGACGTCCTGACCAGTGCTCCGCGACAGCGGGACGACGTCGTGCCCCGCCGCCCGCGCCTGCGCGACGACGTGCCGACCCACCACCCCGGTCCCACCGGCGACGACGAGCCTCATCGGCCGACCTCCACTGCGCGCTCTCCGAACACGGGGAGCAGTGTGCCGACCGCCGGTGCCGAGGTCGAGTGCGCGATTCGGGTCAGCGGTAGACGAGGGTCCCGTCGTCGAGGTCGGCGGCGGGGAGGATCTCCCGCTCCTCGACGTACTCGTGCAGGTGGGTCCACGGCTCCCGGTCGCCCTGCTTGGGCATCAGGTGCAGCGAGCGGGCGAGGTAGCCGGGGTTGAAGTTGGCCGGGTCGACCCACGGCCCGAGCGGCATGTCGGCGTCCTCGGGGCGCAGCTCCGGGACGACCATCGACGCCCCCTTCTCGTCCATGTGCGCGAGCAGCCGGCAGACGAAGTCGCTGATCAGGTCGGCGCGCAGGGTCCAGCTGTGCCGGAAGTAGCCGAACACGTAGGCGAGGTTCGGCAGCCCGGTGAACATCAGCCCGCGGTAGGTGACGGTCTCGGCGAAGTCCACCGGCCGACCGTCGACGGTGAAGGCGATGTCGCCGAAGACGCTGAGGTCGAAGCCGGTGGCGGTGACGATGACGTCGGCCTCGAGCTCCTCCCCGGACGACGTCCGGATGCCGGTCTCGGTGAACGTCTCGATCGTATCGGTGACGACGGAGGCCTTCCCCTCGCGGATCGCGGTGAACAGGTCCCCGTCGGGGAGGACGGCGATGCGCTGCTGCCACGGCCGGTAGGAGGGGTTGAAGTGCTTGTCGATGTCGACGTCCGGCGGCAGCTGCGGGCGCATCGACTCGATGAGGAACTCCCGGGCCAGGTCCGGGGACTCGGCCGAGATCCGGGTCAGCTCGTTGAGCTCGGCGATGTAGGCGCGGCGGAGGATCTCGTGCGTCCACTCCTCCGGGACGTCGAGCGCGCGCAGCGTCGTCGCCAGCTCGTGGGTCTTGGGACGGGCGAAGAAGAAGGTGGGCGAGCGCTGCAGCATGGTCACGTGCGCGGCGGTCTCGGCGATGGCCGGGATGAGCGTCGCGGCGGTCGCGCCGGAGCCGATGACGACCACCTGCTTGCCGGTGAGGTCCAGGTCCGCGGGCCACTGCTGCGGGTGGACGACCGTGCCGCGGAACCGGTCGGTGCCCGGCCACTCGGGCGTGTAGCCCTGGTCGTGCTTGTAGTAGCCCTGGCACATCCAGAGGAAGTCGGTGGTGAACACCAGCTCCTCACCGGTGTCGCCGCGGGTGACCTCGACGGTCCAGCGGCGGTCGTCGGACGACCAGGTGGCGGCGGTGACCCGCTGCTCGTGGCGGATGTGGTCGTCCAGGCCGTTCTCCCGGATGACCTCGTCGAGGTAGCGGAGGATCTCCTCGGACGACGCGATGGACGGCCCGCGCCAGGGCTTGAACCGGTAGCCGAAGGTGAACAGGTCGCTGTCGGACCGGACGCCGGGGTACTGGTGGGTCTTCCACGTGCCCCCGTGGCTCTCCAGGGCGTCGAGGACGACGAGCGACTTGCCGGGGAACCGTTCCTTGAGGTGGTAGGCGGCCCCGATCCCGGAGATGCCCGCGCCCACGATCAGCACGTCGACGTGCTCGACCCGCTGGTCGGTGGTCGTCCCGGCCGGCTGCGTCATCGTCATGCTCGTCCCCCTCGGTCCGTGCGCCAGTGCACCCCGTGGTTCTACCCCCATTGGCGTTGATCATGTGATGTGGACCACACTCGGCCGGGACGACGTTCCTCGGCCGAGCACGGGAGTCCCGTTGAGCACACCGACCATCCACGAGCCGCGCACCGTCGACGTCGGGGACATCACCGTCGCCGTCCAGGAGTACGGCGAGGGCGAGCCGTTGCTGATCATCAACGGCACGAGCCAGTCGCTGGGCTTCTGGGTGGAGCTGGCGCAGGCGTGGGCCGGCCGGCACCGGGTGGTCACCTACGACCTGCGCGGGATGGGCGGCTCGACCCGCGGCGCGGACCCGTTCAGCGTGCGGTCGCTGGCCGATGACGCGCTCGGCCTGCTCGACGCGCTGGAGATCGAGCGCACCCACGTGCTCGGCTATTCGCTGGGCAGTGCGATCGCGCAGGAGGTGGCGCTGGCCGCACCGGACCGGGTCGCCTCACTCGTCCTGTACTGCACGTGGGCCCGGTCGGACGGCTTCCAGCGGGCGATGATGACCGGACTCGCGCACCCCTGGCGGATCGGCGACGTCGAGGCAGGGCTGGGCGCGCTCGGTGTGGCGTTCTCCCCGCAGCTGCTGGACAGCCCGGAGTTCGGGAAGCTGATCACCGAGCTGCTGCCGCTGTTCCCGTCGACGCCGGAGCAGGTCCAGACCTGCGCCGAGCAGTGGGACGCCGACATGGGCCACGACACGCTCGACCGGCTGGGCCTGATCGCCGCGCCGACGCTGGTGGTCGCCGGCGAGCAGGACCTGCTGACCCCGCCGTGGCACGGCAAGCAGGTCGCCGAGGCGATCCCCGGCGCGCGGCTGGAGATGTTCACCGGCCCGGGCTCCAGCCACGCGCTCGGCATGGAGCGCGCCGAGGAGTTCGTCCCTCTGGTCGCCGACTTCCTCGCCGCCCACCCCATGTCCTGACCCCGTCCGCCGTCGTCTCACCAAGAGCGCGCTCTTGGTGGCGGGAAGCCGGGAAGGCTCAGGCGGCGGGCAGGTGACCGGCGAGATGCCGCACGAGCGCGCCGCGGGTGGCGGGACTCAACGGCCCCTGCTTGAGCAGCCGGCGGACCACACCTCTGGGACCCAGCAGCGCGATGCCGTCGAGCTGGTTGTCGACGAGTGGCAGGTCAGCGTCCACGAAGCAGAGTGCGAGGTGGACGGTTACCGACGTGCCGTCAGGTAGCTGGTCGAGGACGCGGCGAACGACCTGGTGTTGGCGCTGGACCGAGTCGAGGAGGCGCGTCTGGTCGTGCCCACGGATCAGCAGCTGCTGCTCCGGCCGGGACAGCAGACCACCACGCCGCTTGATGCGGACCGCGGCTCCTCGGTAGCGCTTGACGTCCACGATGTGCACGCCGTTCGGAGCAACAGCCAGGACGTCGATGTCGCCGTCCCGCCCCCGCGGGCTCAGCCGCCGGTTGAAGAGGAACTCGACCTCGTCGCCGCAACGCCGCATCAACTGCTCGGCGACCTGGACCTCGGCGGTCGCACCGCGTCGGAAGTTCGCCGTGGTCGCCGGCTCATCACCGAGGGCGAGGATCAGACCACCCAGGCGCGGGTGACGGCTCCGCACCTCCCGCTCCCGCCTGGTTCGCCGTTGCTCGTACTCGCGTAACAACGACCCACCTGGCGTCCCGCGATCGAGGTCCCCCCGCTCCATGGCAACAGTGGACCGCCAGCTGGGCTCTCGGCGCGTCCCTCGTGCGGGTGTCCCACGGGACGGCTGCTTCCCGAGTGCACCGACGGGACCATCGGCGTCAGCACGAGGGGACGCGCGCAGAGCGGCTCCGACGAGGACCTCGCGACGTCAGCGAGGCTGACCGCATGACGAGCACCGCGGTCACGGACGACGTACTGGCGGCCTTCTCTTCGCTGCGACAGCACCAGCGCAACGGCCAGCGCTCCCCGCACAAGCCGTTGCTCGCGCTCTTGGCCCTGGGACGGCTGGCCGCCACCGGCTCGAGCGACGTGCCGTGGTCGGTGGCCGAGCAGGAGCTGGCCGACCTCATCGCCGAGTTCGGGCCGGCGTCCAACACCGGGCGAGCGCAGAGCGCTGCCTATCCGTTCACCCGGCTCCGGGCGGACGGCATCTGGACGTTGGATGCGGACGTCGGAGACGACAAGGTGTCGCCGCTGCGCGCGGGCGTCACCGGCCGGTTCGAGGCGTCCCTGGAGCGGCGGCTCTGGGACGATCCGGCGCTGCTCGAGACCGTTGCGCGGACACTCGTGGACTCCCACTTCCCACCGACCGTGGCTGGCGACGTCCTGGTGGCCGTGGGCCTGGATGCAGAGGTGCCGCCGACCGAGCTGCCCTCCACGACGGTGCGGAAGCGGAGTCAGGCCTGGCGGACTGCCGTGCTGCAGGCCTGGGACGAGCAGTGCGCCTTCTGCGGGTTCGACGGTCGATCCGGCGGGATGGCCATCGGCGTCGAGGCGGCGCACGTGCGGTGGTTCGCGCTGGACGGTCCAGACGATCTGGACAACGGGCTGGCTCTCTGCTCGCTCCACCACAAGCTGTTCGACCGCGGCGCCCTCGGACTGGACGACGGGCTCACGGTCATCGTGTCGCAGCGGTTCTCGGCGCGGACGCCGTCCGGGCGGGCGGTCTACGCACTGCATGGCCGCCCACTCGACCCCCGTCCGGGCACCCAGCCTCCCGCCGCCTCCCACGTCAGCTGGCACCGCCGTCAGGTCTTCCAGGGGACGCCGCTCGCGGGCTGACCACCCGCCGGGGTGACGTCGACGCTCGAGCCGATCACGGCGCGGCTGCCCGCTGTTCTGATGAGCCGGTGAAGCTGGCGACCTGGAACTGCTGCGGGAAGTTCGGCACGAACCTCCCCCACCTCCTCGGCGAGGGTGTCGACGTGGCCGTCGTCTGCGAGGCCTCGTCGCTGCCCGAGTGGCCGACCGGCGCCGGCGATCGAGCAGTGACGCACCTGAGCCACCGTGTGACGCCGGAGAGCCCGAAGGAGCTGGCCGTCCTCGCCTGCGCACCGTGGTCGGTCAGCCGCCACGAGCGGGCCGACTCGGCGCCCGCGTGGACGCTGCCGGTGCGGGTCGACGGACCGGTGCCCTTCGTCCTCGTCGGCGTGTGGACGGTGGTCTCTCCCGGTCAGCCGAGCTACGTCGACCAGCTCGACCGGGCGGCCGACTGGATCGAGCAGCTGGACACGTCCGAGCCGGTCGTGCTGGCCGGCGACTTCAACGCACCGATCAGCTCGAGCCAGAGCCAGTACCGCACGGTCGTCAGCCGGCTCGAGGACCTCGGCCTAGTGGACGCCTACCGCGCGACCCGAAGTCTGGATGCCGACGAGTCACCCGTTGACCCGACCTACTTCCACCACTGGCGGCAGGACCGGCCCTTCCACATCGACCACCTGATGGTGCCGTCCGCCTGGAGCGACGCCCTCACCGTCCAGGTCGGCGACTTCGGCACCTGGGTGGCATCACGGCGCAGCGACCACGTCCCGCTGATCGCCGACATCAAGGACGACGTCGCCGACGTCTGACGGTCGTTCTCCGCCAAAGGCGCGCTCTTGGCGGACGGCCGACGAAAGGCTCAGGCGGCGAGGGGCAGGGCGTCGGTCGTGGCCCAGCCGGGCGGCAGTGCGCGGGCGAGCTCGCCGCCGCGGACGGCGAGGAACGGGCGGGTGAGGCGCTCCTTCTCGATCCGGTCCCAGACGGCCAGCAGCTGCGACACCCAGCGCGCCAGGGTCAGCGCGTCGCTGGCCAGCGGGTCGCCGGCGACCTCGGCGCGAGGCCGGGTGGGGATCCGCGGCCAGCGCGGGGTCACCAGGCTGCGCTTGGACGACGGCAGAGACGCGACGTGCGCGGCGAAGGCGGTGTCCAGCGCGCTGGTCTCAGCGACGATGGCCATCGCCAGGGCGCCCACGTCGGCACCGCGGCCGAAGCGGAGCGCGGCCTTCTCGGTGGTGACGAGCACCCGGCCCACCAGCAGCCGGGCGATCCGGTCGTCGTCGGACGGCAGCACCCAGGCGCCGGCCATCGTCGACTCCAGGCCCTCGCCGACGTTCACGTGCCAACCCACGACCCGGTCCTCGACCGGCTGGTCGATGACGACGACTCCGCGCATCTCGTTCTCCTGGCACTGAGCGACCGGTCCGTTCCGGCGTGTGGGTGCAACGTGGCAGAGGAAACGCGCCCGACTGATCAACGTCGCGAAGTCGTGACATCACCCGTCCCGAACGCCACACGAGTCGCAGTGGGCGCCCCGGCGGACTCCTCAGGTCGTCGGCAGCGCGTCCCGCCACTCGATCCCGCGGCTCTCCGCGGCGACGGCGTCCATCACGTCCATCACCGGTTCGACGGTGAAGGAGAAGGCCGCGAACACGGTGCAGAGGAACTGCAGGTCCTCGGCGCTGTCGGTCTCGATGACGGCGTAGCCGCCGAACTCGCCGACGCGGACGAGGAACTGGTGGAACGTCAGGCTCTCGGGCATGTCCCAGACCGCGAAGACGGACAGGATCCGCTTCTGCGCGGCTTCGTACTCGGCGGCCGAGCCGGTCGGCCGCTCCCGCCAGGTCACGAGGTACTTCATCGCCATCTCACCTCACCAGCGATCGGGTGCGAACACGCTTCGCCCGGCCGCTACGGCTCACAAGCGACGTGGCCACGAGTCGCCGGTCGCCGAGCCGCGAGCACGCATGTCCCTCACCGTCCGCAGCCGGGACCGCCCATGCGGCAAGGTGGAGCGATCGCCGTCCCGAGGAGCGACATGTCATCGATCCGCCCGCCGCTCCTCCTGCTGGACGTCGACGGGGTGCTCAACGCGATGCGCTGGGAGCTGCCGCCGGGTTGGCAGCAGGGCACCTTCAACGGCTACGTGCTGTCCTGGGACCCTACGGTCATCGCCCGGCTGCGCGCGCTGCACGAGTCCGGCCGGGTGGAGATCCAGTGGCTGACCACCTGGGCGGAGAACGCCGACCTGCTGCTCGCCGAGCCGCTGGGCCTGCCGCGCGGACTGCGCGAGCGCTCCGGCGGACGCGCCAAGCCCACCGGCTTCGTGGGTCGGCTGGGCGGGCAGTCCGGCTGGTGGAAGCTCACCGCCGCGCAGGAGGTGGCCGAGGAGGACCCCGGCCGGCGGATCGTCTGGATCGACGACGACCTGGCCGAGCAGGCCGCGGAGACCGGCGAGTGGCTCGCCGCGAACCCGCACGTCCTCGTCATCGCACCCGACCTGTTCACCGGCCTGACCCACGAGCAGCTCGACGCCGTCGAGGCATGGCTGTAGTGGAGTGCCAGCGCGCGGAAAACGATGCGCTGGCACTCCACAAGAGCTCACATCCAGCGGGGGTCGGGTGGGAGCCGGGGGTTGAGCAGGTGGGCGACGAGCGCCGTCCAGCCGGTCTGGTGGGTGGCGCCCAGGCCCTCGCCGGTGTCGCCGTCGAAGAACTCGCTGAACGTCGGGTGCTCCCGCCACAGCGGTGAGTCGCTGGCCTCGATCCGGTCGCCGTCGGCCGGCCGCTTGCCGTCGACCGAACGGAACAGCGCCGTCAGCGAGTTGTCGATCAGGTCTGCGGCGTCGACCAGCGTGCAGCGGTTCCCCGACCCGGTGGGCAGCTCGATGGTGAACGAGTCGCCGTAGTGCCGGCCCAGCGTGCGCAGCTTGTCTGCCAGCAGCACGTTGACCGGAAACCACACCGGCCCACGCCAATTGGAGTTGCCGCCGAACAGCCCGGTGCGCGACTCCCCCGGCTCGTACTCGATCGACACGTCGCGCCCGCCGACGTTCGCGAACACCTGCCCGGTCGACTTCGACAGCGAGCGGATGCCGAACGGCGACAGGAACTCCGCCTCGTCGAACATCCGCTGCACGATCCGCTCCAGCCGGGTGCGGTCCACCAGCGAGAGCAGCATCTTGCGGCCCTCGGGCGCCCGACGGCTGGTCAGCGGGCCCATCAGCTCCGGACGCCGCTTCTGCAGCCAGCGCACCCGGTCGGCGACGTCGGGCAGCCGCTCGCTCACCCACGCCGGGATCTCGGTGGCACCGAGGATGGGCAGCAGGCCGACCATCGAGCGCACCCGCAGCGGCTCCGGCGAGCCGTCCGGGGCGACCAGGACGTCGTAGAAGAAGCCGTCGTCGTCGTCCCAGAGCGACACCTCGTGCGAGCCGAAGGCGTTCATCGCCTCGGCGATGGACAGGAAGTGCTCGAAGAACTTGGTGACCGTGCCGTCCCACGCCTTGTCGAACTGGGACAGCTCGAGGGCGATCTTCAGCATCTGCTGGCAGTAGAACGCCATCCAGCTGGTCGCGTCGGACTGCTCCAGCCGGTAGCCCGGGGGCAGCGGCGCAGACCGGTCGAACAGCGCGATGTTGTCCATCCCGAGGAAGCCGCCCTCGAAGACGTTCGAGCCGTCGGCGTCCTTGCGGTTGACCCACCAGGAGAAGTTCATCAGCAGCTTGGTGAACACCCGGATGAGGAACTGCTGGTCGCGGTAGCCGTCGATCCGGTAGACGTGCCACGCGGCCCAGGCGTGCACCGGCGGGTTGACGTCGCCGAACGCCCACTCGTAGGCGGGCAGCTGACCGTTGGGGTGCATCGCCCACTCGCGGCACATGAGCACGAGTTGTTCCTTGGCGAAGTCCGAGTCGACGTGCGCCAGCGGGATGGTGTGGAAGGCGGTGTCCCACGCGGCGAACCACGGGTACTCCCACTCGTCGGGCATCGAGATGACGTCGGCGAGCGCGAGGTGCCGCCAGCCGGTGTTGCGCCTTCCGCGCTGGCGCCGTCCCTCCGGTGCCGGGGCGTCGGGGTCGCCGTCCAGCCAGCGGGCGACGTCGAAGCGGTACAGCTGCTTGGTCCACAGCAGACCGGCGTAGGCGCGGCGGGCCACGTGCCGGTCGTCGTCGGAGAGCCCGGGGTGGATGACGCTGGCGTAAAAGTCGTCGGCCTCGGTCTTCCGCTGGCCGAGGACCTCGTCGAACTCCGCGCCGAACATCCGGGCGTCGGACTCCTGCTGGCGCAGCCGCAGCTTGACGGTGACGGTCTGGCCGGGCTCGACGGAGTCCCACTGGTACCAGAACGCGGCCTTGGTGCCGGTGACGTCGGGGTTGACCGCGGACTTGTCCTCGCCGACGACGCGGCGGTTGATGCCGTCCTTGGGGTACTCGGTGCTGTTCCGCTCGGCGCCGAACAGGGCGACGGCGTTGGTCTCGTTGTCGCAAGCCAGGACCTCCGGCTCGCCGTCGGCGGCGAGCACCCAGCGGCCGAGGTAGCCGTGCTCGGCGACGACGGTGGGGACGTCGGCGTCCGGGGTGAAGGTCAGCGTGGGCTTGCGGTCGTCGAGGCCCCAGGACCAGGTGTTGCGGAACCAGACCTGCGGCAGCAGGTGCAGCGGCGCCGCCTCGGGCCCGTGGTTGGTGGCGGTGACGGTGATGCAGACGTCGTCCGGCGACGCCTTGGCGTAGGTCAGCTGGACGTCGAAGAACCGGTCCTCGTCGAGCACGCCGGTGTCGCTGAGCTCGTACTCGCGCTCGAGCCGGCTGCGCTTGGCGTTCTCCTCGCGCAGCTGCGCGTAGGGGTACTCGGCCTGCGGGTAGCGGTAGAGCCACTGCATCCAGGAGTGCGTGGGGGTGCCGTCGATGGCCCACCAGTGCTCCTTGGCGTCCTCGCCGTGGTTGCCCTCGCCGTTGGTCAGGCCGAACAGCCGCTCCTTGAGGACCGGGTCCTTGCCGTTCCACAGCGCGACGCCGATGTTGAGGAAGCCGTAGCGGTCGCAGATGCCGCCCAGGCCGTCCTCGCCCCAGCGGTAGGTGCGGGCGACGGCGTGGTCGAAGGGGAAGGACGCCCAGGCGTCACCGTCGGCGGAGTAGTCCTCGCGGACGGTCCCCCACTGCCGACCGGCCAGGTACGGGCCCCACGTGCGCCACGGCGCGCCCATGTCGCCGGACTCGGCCAGCCGCGCGTGCTCGGCGCTGCGGGGTGCGGTGGTGTCCTGAGGACCGGGCGGTGGAGTGGCGCCGGAGGCACCGGGCACGGCAGAAGACACGACTTCCACAGTGCCACGGCGCGGACGACGAACTCGTTACGCCGGTGGACAGACCTCGTCACATCTGACCGGCGACCTCGTCACAACTTGGGATCGATCCCGGAGCAGAGACGCCGATGCCCCGCCCTCCGTTCGGAGGACGGGGCACCGGGCCGAGCGAGGTCAGCGGGCGCCGACGCCCCGCCAGTAGGCGTTGAGTGCGCCGTTCGTCTTGATCAGCCAGACCAGCGGGCCGATGACGATGATCGCTCCGAGGATCGCCCACAGGCCGGTCGTCGCGCTGACCGGACGGGGCCGGCCCTGCCGGGCGTACAGGTTGCCGATCTCGTTCGGCAGCGCGAAGGCGTTGACCAGGCCCCCGGTGAAGATGCCGAACAGCAGACCGACGACACCGCCGAAGCCCTCGCCGGAGTGCTGCTTCATCTCCTCGTGCGTGGCGTAGTAGTAGTACAGCGAGTAGATCCCGAAGGTGATGATGCTCAGGCCGATGACCGCCCAGGTGCTGCGCACCTTGCCGATCGGGCCCAGCGGCCGGCCGTAGGGGGCCCGGAGCCGCCTGCATGCCATCGGCTGCAGGTATCCGCTGGTCGGCTGCTGCCCGTACTGGTCGAAGGGCTGCGGCGCGTACTGGCTGGGCGCGTAGTTGGTCGGCATCGGCGGCACCGGCGGAGTGGCAGGCTGACCGGTCGGCTGGTCGAGAGTGGACATGGTTCCCCGTTCATCGGCGTCGGCTCGTCCGACGGCGTCCGCGAACGCTAAGCGGCACGGGTCCGTCCTAATCGCCATTTCCGACATGTCGCCGAACCCTGTGACCTCGCCAGTCGCTGACTTCCCTGGGCCCTCACGAGCACCAGGACAAGCCCTAGACGATCGCCCGGTCGACGAGCTGCTGTTGGACGTACGAGGGCAGCGAGACGTCGACGAACAACTCGCCCACGTTGAAGTAGGTCCCTCCGCGCGCCTGCCGAGCTTCGACGATGGACTCGGCGTGCTGAACCTCGATGCCGCAGACCTGAGCGATGACCGCGGCCGGCGCGCTGTTGAGGTCGATCAGCCCGCCGTCGTCGAACCCACGACGCAGGTCGGGTCGCCCCACCCCCAGCTCGCGCGCCAGCGACGGGTCGGAGTTCCACATCTTCCGTGCCTCATCGCGTCGCTGACGCCCAGCGAGCGCCCGTGCGACAGCTGGGTCGGCGTGCGCCGGAACGGCGGGCGGGGTCGCATAGACGTCGCGCCGAATGCCTCGCAGCTGGACGCAGGCCGCGATGGTGACCGCGACGACGGTGAAGCCAGCGACCGCACTGAGGGAGGAGTCCTCGGCCTCTGGCGAGCCCGATGATGGTGTGATCGCCAGCAACAGGACGAGGAAGAGGTCCACGGCTGTGTAGGCGATCGCCATGGTCCGCAACGCGGGTCGCCGCAGTCGGCTGTAGGCATGCCAGAACGGGACGGCGGCCAGGAACCCCGCGGTGAAGACGGTGACGAAGAAGTACCAGAGTCCCGGGCTCTTCCTCTCAGCCTCCACGAGCGCATTGAATGCCTGGAGAGGCGCGCTCGGCTTCTGGTTCATCGGGCGCGAGGGGTGACTCACGTGTGCTCCTGGTTCGTGATGGAGGACCGAGGTAGGTGGCCCGCTTCCAAACGGTGACACGCTTCCGTCCGTTTTCCGTGGACCTGGGACCGGGCGTCCGATCAGCGACTGCTCGATCTAGCAGTCGATCGGTGTCCAGGTCTTGCCGCCCGGCGCGTAACTGCGGCAGCCGGTGTAGCCGCTGGCTCCACCCGACGAGCCCGAGCGGGAGTCGTCGTTCGACGAGGTCGGGGCTGCTGTCCGGGGCGCACTGGACGACGGGCGCGCGGGAGTGGCGGTCTGGCGCGATGCGGCTTGGTCGGCTGCATGCCTCGCCGCCTCGGCGGCCGCTTCGTCCGCCTGCCTCTGAGCGGCCTCAGCGGCGGCCCGCCTGGCAGCCTCCTCCGCCGCCTCGCGGGCCGCCTTCTCCGCCGCTTCGCGGGCCGCCTTTGCCGCGGCGGCGTCCAACCGCTGCTGCTCCGCGGCGCGGGCACTGCTGTTGGCCGACTGCGCCTGGGCGAGGCGCGACAGGGCGGCTGTCACCCGGCCTCGGAGGATCGCGGTCGCCCCCGCGCTGTGCGCGGCCATCGGGAAGACGTCGGTCGGACCGGACAGAACGCCCGAGAGAGCCTTCGCGGTCACGATCACCGCAGCGACATCACCGGCGTGAGTGTCGTACTCAGACAGTGGGGCGCTGCTCGTCGGGGCCTGGCTGACGACGGTCGCGGCCGCGTCCTCGACCGCGCTCACCTGAGCGGGGACGGTGCACTCCAGGGACCCCGAGTGAAGACCGCGGCCAGCGATCTCGGCTTCTCGTTGCGCAGTCTGCACCGGGCTCAGGTACTTGGTGTTCGCCCCTACGGACATGGCGACGCCGTAACCGGCTCGAGCGATCTCCGCGTCGATGAACTCGTCACCGAGGAAGACCGCAGCGAGCTCGCGTCCGTACTTGTCCGACTTCTCCTGGTCCCACTCGAGTCGTACGTCCGTGCCCACAGGAAGTCGGCCGGCGAGGAACTCCGACGCCTCCGGACCCATGCACTCGACCGGCTTGTTGGGGTCTACCGATTCCGGGGCATTCACGTTGAGCAAACGGACTCGATGCGTCTCACCGTCGTACTGGACGTCGATCGTGTCCCCGTCGACGACCTTGGTCACCGTGGCAGTGGTGGCGTCGTCCGTTGCGGCGTGGATGACACCACCACCAACGATGACCGTCGCGGCCAACACTGCTGTCGCAGCCTTGTGTGCACCAGCAATGGCCAGCAGCCCGTTCACGATCGACGTCCCCCCGTAAGTCTGCACCGTGCGGGCAGAACTCGACCAACGTAAAGGGCGTTTCGGTTCCGCTGTGTGCGCGACGCCCGCTCATCACCCCCTCGGATGACCGGCGTGTGATTCGGCGGCCGACGACCTCTCTCGCGTTCCGCGAGACACGAGCCGCGTCCTGCCAGAAAGGTGCGCCTTGCCCGCTTCGCCGCCTGTCAGCCGGGACGGCGTGGCGCGCTGATCACCCGGTCGAACTCGGCCGGCGCGAGCGGTCGGCCGGGCAGCGGCTCGCCGGTCGGGCGGAGGCCGTCCAGGGCCAGGCCGAGCACCCGGCGCCACACCCCGGGCACGACGTCCCGCGCCCGCTCGGTCACCGCGGCGACCATCACCGGGATCAGCGCGAGGTCGGTGGTGGTGACCTCGGGGCGGACCTGCCCCCGCTCCTGGGCGCGCCGCAGCAGCTCCCCGACCACCGGTGCGATCCGCTCGGTCGCCTCCCCCGCCCGGGCCCGGCCGTCGGGCCCGAGCATGAACTCGCGCAGCCCGCGGTCGGCGGCCTGCAGGTCGACCACCCGCTCGAAGAAGCCCCGCAGCGCCGACCACGGATCCGCCTCGGCCAGCGCTGCGTCGGCGAGCGCGCCGACCTGCTCCAGCTGGTCCACGAACAGCGCCAGCATCAGGTCGGCGCGTTCGGGGAAGCGGCGGTACACGGTGCCGACGCCCACGTCGGCGGCGCGGGCCACCTCGTTTTGGGTCACCGCCTGACCGGTCTCGGCGAACAGCCGGCGGGCCGCGGCGAGGATGCGGTCGCGGTTGCGCTCGGCGTCCCGCCGCAACCGCCCCGCCCCCTCCGGCGTCACCGGGCTCGTCACGCCGCCTCCGGAACTGCCTCCGGGGCCGCTCCGCGGGCGGCGAGAACCTCGCGGACCGGCGTCCACTCCCGCGGGCCGTAGCGGTCGTTGTCCAGCGGGCCGAGCTTCCCGATGCCGCTGAACATGCTGTGCAGGTACTGCATCCCCTGCCAGGCGGGGAACGGCGCCTCCTCGTCCCGGGACACCGCGCGACCGACCTTGGCCGCGCCGCCGAGCAGACCCAGCGGGCCGGCGTAGGTCGGGCGGAAGGTGCGCCCGGTGAGCTCGGTCATCGTCCGCGCCAGGTCGCGCGCGGAGACCTCGCTGCCGGCGATCTCGAGGTAGCGCGGCGCGTCCGGGTCGAGCGCGGCGTCGGCGGTGAAGGCCGCGGTGTCGTCCTTGGTGGTGAAGTCGAGCAGCTGGTCGGCGTCGTGCCAGTAGAGGACCCGGTCGCGGTCGAACAGCACCAGCGGCGCCTGGCCGGTGAGCATGTCGGCGAAGGCGCCGTTGAGCACCGACGTCGCCCGGATCGGGGCGCGGTCGAGCACCCGGGCGAAGTCGCGGCGCATCTCGAAGTTCCGGTTCGAGCCCGGTGCGACGCGGCGGTAGTCGGCGGCGTAGTCCGAGGGGATGAACCGCGGGACGCCGGCGGCGACGGCGGCGTCCAGCAGTTGGGTCTGCGCGTCGACGATCACCGACCAGACCCCGCTGATGGTCGAGACGACGACGTCGGCACCCTCGGAGGCCTGCCGGAGCGCCGCCGCGTCGTCGTAGTCGGCCACCGCCACTGTGGCGCCGAGGTCGAGCAACCTCTGCTGCTTCTCCGGACCGGCGCCGGAACGGGTGAGGGCACGGACGTCGGCGCCCCGGGCGACGAGGGCGCGCGCGGTGCGCGCACCCAGGTCGCCGCTGGCGCCGGCGAGCAGGACGGTGGTCATCGGGTTCTCCTCGTTGGAGACGAAGCGGATCGGGTCGTCCGCTTCGTCTCCAGCGACCGTACGCCTACCGGATAGACCTATCCACTTGAGCTCAGTTGCCGGCGTAGGCCGAGACGCCGAAGTGCCGCTCGCCCTGCGCGTCCTCCTGCACGAGCACGGTGTACGCCTGCCCGTTGATGACCGCGGCACAGGTGTCGCCGTCGCACTCCACGGTTTCCACGGAGGCGCCCTGCGACGCGACGTTCTTAGCGACGGCTGCCTCGGTATCGGAGTTCCGGTCGTCGATCCGGTCCTTGTAGAGCATCACGCCGGCGATCGCGACGGCCGCGACGACCACGGCGACCATCAGCGTGATCAGCGTGGCGGTGTGCCGGGCGACCCAGCCGGGCTCGGTGTCGGTCTCCGGGACGTTGCCGAGCGTGCCCTCGCTGACCGACGGCGCCGCGGCGCCCGGCTCGAAGGTCGTGGCGCCGGCGGGCTGGGCGGACGGCGTCTGCGGGTCGGTCGGGGTGGTGCCGTCGGTGCTCATCGGGGCATGCCTCTTCTGGGTGCGGGGTCCGGGGGTGGCCGGGGCGTCATGCAGCTCGCCGGCCGTCCGCCACGGTGCCACAACCGCCTGTGCCCCCCGCCCGGCGTCCCCTTCCACCGAAGGCGCGCTCCCGGTGGAGAGGCGTCAGCGCCCTGGCGGGTGCGCGGTCAGAGGTCGGGGGCGCACTCCCCGGCGCCCAGCTGCGCCAGTCCGGTGAGGTCGCCCTCGGCGAGGTCGGTCTGCGCACCGCCCGGGGCCATCACCTCGGCCGGGTCGTCGACGTGGTCCAGCCCGACCAGGTGCCCGAGCTCGTGCAGGACGATCCCGCGGGCCACCCCGCGCGCATCGGTGTCGGCGAGGGCGGTGGCGAACCAGTCCGCGTCCAACTCCACGGCTCCGGTCACGTAGACGCCCGTGCCCGTCGCCGTGTACAGGTCACGGCTGCTGGCCAGGCCGACGACGTCGCCGGCGAAGTCGGGCACCTCGGCGCCGGTGGCCCAGCTGACCAGCACCGGCGCCCAGCGATCGCCGTACCGGTCGGGTTGGTAACTCGACCGGTCGTGGGACGGCGCCTCGGTGGTCTCGCCGTCGTAGACGAACCGCAGCCCGGTGACCGCGCTGATCTGGGCGATGCTGGCGTGCAGCAGCGCCCGGCCGCCGGCCGGCTCGTGGTCCGGCCGGACGACGTAGTGGATCGGCCGGCAGGGGTCGTAGGTCACCGGGGTGACGCCGTCGTCCTGGACCCGGAGGAACGCGTGCGGTCCTCCGCCCTGCGGCGCGGCGAGTGGCGTGCCCAGCGGCGCAGCAGCTTCCTCCAGGCCCGGTAGCGGGCCCTCGTCGAACTCGTCGGTCGACGTGGTGAGCGACCAGCTGTCGGCCGGCATCGCCTCACCGTCCAGCGATCGCTCGACGAGGACGCTCAACGCGAGGAGCAGGGCCAGGACGGCGACCAGCCCGATGTTGGCGATCCGGACCCGGCCCCACCCCTGCGGCGCGGGCGCGTACGGGCGAGCGGTCACAGCCGCGGCTCGCAGGCGCCCGCGCCGAGCTGCGCCAGCCCGGTGAGGTCGCCGGGGGCGAAGTCGAGGACGGCGGACGTCGTCGGGTACATCAGCTGCGACGGGTCGTCCACGTGGTCCAGCCCGACGACGTGGCCGAGCTCGTGCAGCACGATCGCCCGTGCCACCGCGGCCCCGTTCGGCCAGGTCGCGAGGTCGGCGAACTCGGCCGCGTCCAACTGCACGGTGCCGGTCACGAAGACCGCGGGGCCGTCGCCCGCCGACGTCCCCAGGCTCCCGCCCAGACCGGCCACGTCCGCGGCGAAGTCGGGTTGCTCGGCGACGGTCTCCCAGGTGATGAGCACCGGCGCCCAGCGATCGCCGTACCGGTCGGGCTGGAAGGGCGCGCGCTGGTCGACGAGGTCCTCGTCGGTCGCGCCGTCGTAGACGAACTGCAGCCCGGTCACCTCGGAGACCCGCGCGACGGCGCTCTCGATCAGCGCCTCGCCGCCGACCGGCGCGTTGTCCGGGCGGACGACGTAGTGCACCGGCCGGCACGGGTCGTAGCCGACGGGCGTGACGCCGTCGTCCTGCTGCTGCAGGAAGTCGTACGAGCCGCCCGCCGCAGGCGGAGACAGCGGCGTGCCGAGCGGGTCGTCGGAGGAGTCCGCGCCGGGCGTGGGCATGTCCGGCGCGGCGGAGACCCCGGCAATCGCAGCGGGGTCGGCGAACAGCCCGAACCGGGTCCCCGCGGCGCCGAGCACGACGATGGCCACCACGAGCACGGCGCCACCGACGCCGGTCCAGTTCCGCCGCCTGCGGGCCCGCCGCGGCTCGGTGGGAGCCCAGCTGCGCCACGGCTCCGGCGGGGCAGCCCGCCCGGTCGCCTCGTCGAGCACCCACTGCGGGACCCGGCCCGTGGGCGAGGAGGGCAGCGTGCGCTCCTGGTCGTACTGGCGTCGCACGTTCTCCCCCACCGACTGGCCGATTGCGTTCCGCTTCTCTTGGTAGCGGAGCGCGGGCCTGCGGACGACCCCTCGTCGCCCGGAGGGGTCAGGTGGCGGGGACCAGGTCCCAGCTCGCGGCGGCGATGTCGTCGGCCTCGGTGCGGGACAGGTCCCCGACGGCGACGAGCCGGTCGAGCACGTGCGCCTGCCGGGCCGCGGCCAGATCGGGGTGCACGAACGGGTCGCAGGCCGACGGCGCCTGGAACAGCCCGGCGAGTAGCGTGGCCTGCGGCCAGCTCAGGTCGGCCGGCTCGACGCCGAAGTAGCCCTCGGTGGCGGCGGTCAGGCCGTAGAACCCGTGGCCGTAGTAGCCGTCGTCGAGGTACATCTGGAGCAGCTGGTCCTTGCTCCAGGTGGAGTCCAGCTTCAGCGCGAGGACGACAGACTGCACCCGGTCGGGAAAGCTCTGGCCACCGCCGGCGTAGAGGTTCTTGGCCAGCTGCTGGTCGAGGGTCGAACCACCCTCGTCGTTGCCGGTGAGCGCACCCCAGCCCGCCCGGACGGCGCCGATCGCGTCGATGCCGACGTGGTGCTCGAAACGGCTGTCCTCGGTGGCGATGAGCGCCTGGGCGAGGTTGTCGGGGACGTCGCCCTGCAGCGGCGTGCCGCCGATGGCGGCGAGCTCGGCGGAGACGAGCTGCTGGGCGTCGTCGACGGACGGCGTGACGACCCAGCCGATGCCGAGCAGGACGGCGAACAGGAGCACGACGGCAGCCAGCACCCGCCGGACCCGGCGCAGGAACGTGCGAAGCCGGCGCGGCCGGCGGGCGGTCTGCTGGTGCGACGGCGCAGCGGACGTCACCACTGCCTGGTCGCCTCCTGATCGCCCCGGACGCCCCGGATCGGGACGTCCTGTCGATCATGAGACGCCGACCGGCTGGGAGGTGACTGTCAGTAGCCCGGCTTCACCCCATCGGGCGACGACCGCCGGTCGACCCCGTCCGACGAACACGCGCGGCGCCTTGACCGACAGTGTCGCTGCAACGACACTGTCCGCATGCCTCTGATGACGTCCCAGCAGGCGGCGGAACGGATCGGGGTCTCGGTCCGGCACGTGCAACGGCTGGTGTCCGGCGGCGATCTGGTGGCGATCGGCCCGGACCGGGTCGACGCCGAGTCGGTGGCCCAGTGGCTGGCGCAACGCCAGGGCAGCCGGCTGCGGGCGTGGGAGCAGCCGACCGCCTGGGCTGCGGTCGCGCTGCTCGAGGGCCGGCCGGCCCCGTGGCTCGGCCAGTCACCACGGTCGCGGCTCCGGTCCGCCCTCGCCGAGCTGAGTGGCACCGAGCTGGCGGCTCGCACCCGCAACAGGGCCACCGTGCACCGTTTCCACGCCCATCCCCGGGCGCTCGACCGTCTCGCCCGGGTGGTCGTCGCATCCGGCTCGACCGAGGGCATCGGCGGGCTCACCGCGGCGGCAGACCGGCTCGACGGCTACGTCGACGACGGTGCTCTGCAGCGCCTCGTCGACCGGTACCGACTGGAGACCGACCCGGGGGGCAACACGACGTTGCGCGCGACGGGCATGCCGACCGCCGTGGTGAGTGACCTGGCGGGCGGCCGCAACCTCGTGCTCGCCGGGCTCGACCTCGCCGGGTCCACCGACGCGCGCGAGCGTTCGGCCGGTCACCGCCTCCTGCAGCGCGCGGTCGAGAGCCTGCGTGGCTGAGGTCCTCCGACCGCCGACGCCGCCCGGCGGCTGGGCACGACCGTGGCCGGACGTCGCCGAGCTGGCCGCGGTCGTCCCGGCTGACGCCTGGACACTGATCGGCGGGCTGATGGTGCAGCTGCACGGCGCCCTGGCGGGGCTGCCCGTGGTGCGCCCGACGAACGACGTCGACGTCCTGCTGCACGTCGAGACCGGCCGGGGACGCGCAGCGCAGGTGGCTCGGGCCCTGGAAGAGCTGCACTACGAACTGCGGCCGAGTCTCGATGCCCGTACGGGGACCGCACACCGGTTCGTCCGGGAGGGCGCCGTCGTGGACCTGGTGACGTCCGAGGCCGGTCCCTCGGTCGTCGACGTGGTCGCCGCCGACCACGCCCCACCACGCACCTTGGAACGGTTCCGCGGCTACGACCTCGTCCAGGTCGAGGGAGGGACCCAGGCGCTGCGGCGGACCGTCCTGGCCGAGCTGCAGATCAGCGGGTCGGTGCCGACGACGCTCAGCGTGCCGGACGCCTTCGGGGCGCTGGTCCTCAAGGCCGCCGCGCACCGGGCCGACACCCGCGACCGCGATCGCCACCTCGCCGACGCAGCCGTCCTGCTGGCCTGCGTCGACCCCTTCGAGGAACGCAGCTCGTCGGGCAGCGACCGTTCGCGGCTGCTGCACCTCCAACGACACCTGGTGGATCCGACGGTCTCGGCGTGGCTGGTGCTGCCCGAGGCCGCTCGCCGGAACGGACAGGCAGCGCTCGACCTGCTCTGCTCCTGACCTGGTCCCGTCCGTCGCTGGCTGCTCAGCCCGGCAGGTCGCGCAGGGCGAGGGCGACGACCAGCGCGGTGTGCCGCGAGGCCGCGTGCACGTCGCCGATCAGCTCCTCGATCTTCTGCAGCCGGCCGTGCACCGTCTGCCGGCGCAGCCGCAGCGCCTCCGACGTCCGCACCTTCGACGAGGAGTGGGCCAGGTAGACGGCGAGCGTGCGCACCAGGTCGCTGCCGTGCGCGGCGTCGTGCTCGACCAGCCGGCCGATCTCCTCGCGCACCACCTGCTCGGCCAGCGGCTCGGTGCGCAGCCCGCTGAGCAGGAGCTGCGCGGTCATCGTCCCGGCGGAGACCAGCCGCTCGGGGCTGAGCTCCAGCGCCCGCCGGGCCGCCGCCAGCGACCGGTCGGCCTCGTCCAGCCGGCCGACGACCGGCCCCGCCACCACCCGGGCCGATGCCGGAACACCCGTCGCCAGCCGGTCCACCGCGGCCAGCACCGCGCGCGCCGCGGTCGTCGCCGCCGACGTCCGGACGACGGCCACCACCTCGCCGTCGACGTCCGCGGCCAGCGCCGAACCCGGCGCCAGCGCGCCGGTGACCGCGCGGACGACGCCGTCGGTGTCCACCGGCCCGAGCTCGGTGACCACCAGCACGACGTAGCGACCCTCGGCGGTGAACGGCAGGCCGAGCACCCGCGCGCGGGACACCAGCTCCCCCGGGGTCCGCCACCGGCGCTCGGTCAGGTCGGTGAGCAGCTGGTGCCGCCGGTGCACCAGGTCACCGCCGGCCGCCGAGCGCAGCAGCGCCAACCCGAGTGCCTCGGCCCCGAAGCTGCACACGCTGCCGGCCGTCGGGTCGTCGGCCCGGGCCGGGGAGAGCACGGCGACCTGCCCCCAGTGCCGCTCCAGCAGGACGACGTCCCGGCGGACCACCGGCCGGCCGCGGCGCCGCGAGCCCGCGCCGTCCAGCCCGGCCGAGGCGACCAGCGCACCGTCGGCCGTGGTCACCGTCACCGGCGCCCCGGCGAGCTCGGCCATCAGCGTGGTCAGCTCGGCGGGCCCGGCGCCGTCCAGCAGCGCGTCGCTGAGCAGCTGGCGCACGTCGCGGTCCCGCCGGGTGCCGGCCTGGGCGTCCTCGAGCAGCGCGGTCTGCACCTGCTCGGTGATCTCGACGAACGGCACGATCTCGCGCAGCACGACCAGCGGCAGCCCGTGCTGCCGGCAGGCCTCCACCAGCCCGTCCGGCGGCTCGGTGAACGTCCAGCCGAGCTCCAGCGCCAGCGCGGCCACCCCGCGGTCGGCGAGCGCCGCGACGTAGGCCGCCTCCCCCACCGCGCCGCGCCCGCCCAGCCCGAGCCCGGTGGTCAGCAGCAGCTCACCGCCGCGGAGCAGGTACGCCGCCTCGGCCAGCTCGCTGGTGTGCACCCAGCGCACCGGCCGGTCCAGCAGGTCGGCCCCCACCACGACTTCCGGCCGGGCGCGGGCCAGCGCGTCGACGGCCAGCACGTCGGCGAGGCTCAGCGGCATGGCCGGCAGCACAGCAGCCGGCGGACAGAACGTCCAGTCGGGCGAGCCAGAACGCACCAGATGGTCCGTGGTGGCCGGTCACCGACGGCGCGCACGATGACCTCGCCCCGGCAGCCCGCCCGGGACCCGCTCGACCCAGGAGCGCGATGAAGCCCGCACCGTTCGAGTACCGGCGCCCGGCCACCGTCGCCGGCGCCCTGGCCGACCTCGCCGCCGCCGAGGGCGCCCGGGTGCTGGCCGGCGGCCAGAGCCTGGTGCCGCTGCTCAACCTCCGGCTGGCCACCCCGCCGGTCGTCGTGGACATCAACCGGGTCGAGGGCCTGGACGCCGTCGTCGAGCGCGAGGGGCGGGTGCACATCGGTGCGACCGCCCGGCAGTCCGCCGTCCTCGCCTCCGAGCTGGTCCGCAGCCGGCTGCCGCTGGTCGCCGCGGCGCTGGCCCGGGTCGCCCACCCGCAGGTGCGGGCCCGCGGCACCGTGGTCGGCAACCTGTGCCACCACGACCCGGCGTCGGAGATGCCCGCGGTGGCCGTCGCACTCGACGCCGAGTTCACCGTCGTCGCCCCCGACGGCAGCGCCGCGACGTCGCCGCCGCCGACTTCTTCCTCGGCTCCTTCGCCGTCGCCGTCCCGGCCGGCGGCCTGGTCACCGGCGTCGCGTTCCCGGTCGCCGCGCCAGGCACCGGCGCCGGCTTCTACGAGGTCACCCGCAAGGCCAAGGACTTCGCGCTGATCGCCGCCGCCGCGCAGCTGACCGTCGCCGACGGCGCGGTCACCGACGCGCGGGTCGCGGTCACCGGGCTGACCCACGGCCCGGTCCGGATGGCAGCGGTCGAGTCCGCGCTGGTCGGCAGCCCGCCCACCGCCGAGGCGATCCGGGACGCCGCCCGGCTGGCCGGCGGCGAGGTGCTCGCCGAGGTCAACACCCGCTCCCCCGCCGCGTACCGACGCCGGGTGCTGCCCGTCGTCGTCGCCCGCGCCCTCAAGTCCGCCGCCGCCGACCTGGAGGTCGCCCCGTGACCCAGGCACCCGCCCGCCCCACGCTGATCCCGATCAGCCTCACCGTGAACGGGCTGCCCGTGGAGGCCGCCGTCCCGGGCCGGCTGCTGCTGGCCGACTTCCTCCGCGAGCAGCTCGGCCTCACCGGCACCCACGTCGGCTGCGGGCACGGCACCTGCGGCTCGTGCACGATCCTGGTCGACGGCGAGGCGGTGCGCTCCTGCCTGCAGTTCGCCGTCCAGGTCGACGGGTGCGTCCTCACCACCGTCGAGGGCGTCTCGCCCGACGGGCAGCTGACCCCGGTGCAGCAGGCGTTCCAGGACAACCACGGCATGCAGTGCGGCTACTGCACGCCCGGCTTCGTCTGCTCGCTCACCGGGCTGCTGGCCAAGGACCCGGCCCCCAGTGAGGAGACGATCGTCGACACCCTCAACGGCCACCTGTGCCGGTGCACCGGCTACAGAACATCCTCAAGGCGGCCCGCCAGGCCGCCGGGCGACCCGTGGAGGGCGACCAGTGACCGAGCAGCTCGCCCGGCCCAAGTACGTCGGCGGCTCGGTCAAGCGCCGGGAGGACCCGCGGCTGCTGCTCGGCCGCGGCCGCTACGTCGCCGACATCAACCGGGCCGGCACCGTGTTCATGGGCGTCGTCCGCTCGCCGCACGCGCACGCCCGGATCGTCTCCGTCGACACCTCCCGCGCGCTCGCCGACCCGCGGGTGCTCGCCGTCCTCACCTGGGAGGACATCAAGGACGCCGCCGGCCCGCTGCCGTGCATCGACCGGTACACCGACTCGCTGCCGGTGCTGCAGACCGCGCTGGCCGACTCCGTCGTCCGGTACGTCGGGGAGCCGGTGGTCGCGCTGGTCGCCACCACCGAGTACGCCGCGGAGGACGCGCTGTCGCTGGTCGACGTCGAGTACGAGCCGCTGCCCGCCGTCGTCGACCTGGACGAGGCGACCGCCGGGGCGACGCTGCTCTACCCCGAGCACGGCACCAACGTGATGACCACGATCAGCCAGGACGTCGGGGACGTCGAGGCCGCGTTCGCCGCCGCCGACCGGGTGTACGAGGAGACGTTCACCATCCACCGGTACGTGCCGATGCCGATGGAGACCCGCGGTGTGGTGGCCGAGGTCGACCCGATCACCGAGCGGCTGACGCTGACCACCTCCACCCAGTTCCCGCACCTGGTCCGCGGCTTCCTGTCCGGGGTGCTGGGCATGCCGGAGAGCCGGATCCGGGTGGTCGCCCCCGACGTGGGCGGCGGGTTCGGCGCCAAGTGCGAGTTCTACTGCGAGGAGGTGCTCGCGCCGCTGTTCGCGCTGCAGCTGCGCCGGCCGGTGAAGTGGATCGAGGACCGCCGGGTCTCGATGGTCGCCTCCTCGCACGCCCGCGAGCAGAAGCACACAGTGCGGGTGGCGGTGCAGGACGACGGCACGGTGACGGCGGTCGACGCGCAGTCGTGGACGTCGAACGGCGCGGCCTACTGCACGCTGGCGACCACCCCGGCGTCGATCTCCAGCGCGATGCTCCGCGGGCCGTACCGGATCCCGCACTACCGGGCGCGGGCGCACTGCGTCGTCACCAACAAGACGCCGCTGGCGGTGTACCGGGGCGCCGGGCACCCGCAGGCGGTGCTGGTGATGGAACGGATGATGGACACCATCGCCGCCGACCTCGGCCGCGACCGGGTGGAGCTGCGGCTGCAGAACATGATCACCCCGGCGGAGCTGCCCTCGGACCGCGGGACGGCGATCGTGCTGGCCGGCCAGGTCGTCTACGACACCGGCGACTACGGCGCCTGCCTCACCCGCGCCGCGGAGATGATCGGCCTGACCCCGGACTGGCCCGCGGAGCAGGCGGCTCTTCGAGCTGACGGGAAGTACGTCGGCATCGGCGTCGCCTCGCTGGTGGAGGAGACCTCGATCGGGCCGTACGAGTCGGCCGTCGTCCGGGTGGACGGCGCCGGCAAGGTGACCGTGCTGACCGGCTCCTCGCCGCACGGGCAGGGGCACGTGACCACGTTCAGCCAGCTGGTGGCCGACGAGCTGGAGGTCGACCTGGAGGACATCACGATCCTCTACGGCGACACCGACGTGGTCGCCGACGGGGTGGGCACGTTCGCCTCCCGGTCGGCGGCGATCGGCGGCGCGGCGGCGCGCAAGGCGGCCGGCGTGGTGAAGGACAAGGCGCTGGCGGTGGCGGCGCACGTCCTGGAGATCGACGTGGCCGACCTGGAGTGGCGCAACGGCGCCGCCTACGTGCGCGGCGTGCCGGCGAAGTCGATGTCGCTGGGTGAGCTCGCTTCGGCGGCGACCGCGTGGAACGCGCCCCTGCCCGGCGGCATGGAGTTCAACCTGGAGGCGACCTACCAGCACCAGGCCGGCGGGATCGCGTTCTCCGACGCCACGCACGCGGCCAAGGTCGCCGTCGACGTGGAGACCGGCGAGGTCGAGGTGCTCGACTACGTGGTCGTGCACGACTGCGGCACGGTGATCAACCCGACGATCGTCGACGGCCAGGTGCACGGCGGCGTCGCGCAGGGGCTGGGCGGCACCTTCATGGAGGAGCTGGCCTACTCGGCCGACGGCCAGCCGCTGCCGGTGACGCTGCAGGACTACATCATGCCGACGGTCGGCGACATGCCGTGGATCCGCACCGACCACATGGAGAGCCCGACGCCGCTGAACCCCTACGGCATGAAGGGCGCCGGGGAGGGCGGGGCGACCGGGGCGCCGGGTGCGCTGGTGAACGCGCTGCAGGACGCGCTGGCGGTGTTCGGGGTCAACCTGACCTCCGACGGTCCGTGGACGCCGGACAAGGTGCTCGCCCTCGTGCCCTTCGCGGAGGAGTCCGAGTGACCGTCACCGTGCTGGCCGGCGCGACCGTGGTGACCATGGACGCCGCGCGCCGGGTGCTGGACGACGGGGCGGTCGCCTTCGACGAGGACGGCATCCGCGCGGTCGGCCCGACGGCCGAGGTGCGCGCGGCCTACCCGGACGCCGATGTCGTGGACTGCGGCGGGCAGCTGGTGCTGCCGGGCTTCGTGAACACCCACACCCACCTGTTCCAGACGCTGCTCAAGGGGCTGGGCGACGACCGGGTGCTGTCGGACTGGTTCCTGTCGATGACCGGCCCGTCGGCGGTGGAGCTGACCCCGGAGGACGTGTACGCCGGTGCGCTGCACGGCTGCGCGGAGGCACTCACCACCGGGACGACGACGCTGCTTGACTTCATGTACGTCCACCCCCGGCCGGGGCTGGGCGACGCGGTGGTCGAGGCGATGGCCGACGTCGGCATCCGCGGGGTGCTGGCCCGCGGCTACATGACGGCGGGTGAGGACGTCGGGGTGCCGCCGCAGCTGGTGCAGCCGGTGGACGCCGCACTGTCGGACGCCGCGAGGCTGATCTCGACCTGGAACCGGCCCCGATCGCGGGTGACGGTCGGGCTGGCGCCGTGCATGAGCTGGTCGGTGGACGCCGCGACGCTGACCGAGACGCGGGCGCTGGCCGATGCGACCGGCGCGCTGGTGACGATGCACCTGTCGGAGTCGCCGTTCGACGTCGACGAGTCGGTGCGCCGGTTCGGGGTGCGCGACGTGCCGTTCGCCGCGCAGACCGGGCTGCTCGGTCCGGACCTGCTGGCCGCGCACTGCGTGCAGGTCGACGCGACCGACCTGGACCTGCTGGCCGCCAGCGACACCAAGGTGTCGCACAACCCCTGCTCGAACCTGTACCTGGGGTCGGGGTTCGCGCCGGTGCCGGAGATGCAGCGGCGCGGGATCACCGTCGGGCTGGCGTCGGACGGGCCGGCGAGCTCGTCGAACCACTCGATGCTGCAGGCGATGAAGTTCGCCGCGCTGCTGCACAAGGGCGTGCACCGCGACCCGGAGATCATGACCGCGGAGAAGGCGCTGGAGATGGCGACCATCGACGGCGCGCGGGCGCTGGGGATGGCCGACGTGATCGGGTCGCTGGAGGTCGGCAAGCGCGCCGACGTGGTGGTGCTGGACCTGTCGAACCTGTGCGTGACGCCGGTGCACGCGGCTGTGTCGTCGCTGGTCTACAGCCAGCGCGGGGACGAGGTGCGGCAGGTGTACGTCGACGGCCAGCTCGTCGTCGCCGACGGCTCGCTGGTGACGGTGCCGGAGGAGGACATCCGGGCGAGGTCTATTGCGGCGGCCAGAGGGCTGGCCGCCCGGGCCGGCACCGACCGGTTCGCCACCCGCCCGTGGCGGTCGACGGTCGACGCCTGACCCCTCAGCTCCGCGCCGGTCGCGATGCCCCCCTCATCGCGGCCGGCGCGGGCTCGTCCTTCACTTCTCGCAGGCGACCCCGTCACCGTCGCGGTCGAGCTTGCCGCTGTAGCCGGGCTGGCCGGCGTAGATCGGCGCAGCACCGGCAGCCCGGACGGCGTCGCAGTTCGCGTAGTAGGCGCTGGCCGGCTCCTCCACGGGAGCCGGTGCGGGCGCCGGCGCCTGGACGACCGGCGCGGGAGCCGGCCGGTGCCGGGACGGGCACGGGAACCGGGACCGGAGCCGGGACGACGACCGGCGCAGGCTTGGGCGTCGCCGTGGTCCGCGGAGCGGGCGCTGCGGTGGTCGCCGCGGCCGTCGTCCGGACGGGGACGTTGGCGACGATGCCGCCGGGCAGCGGCTCGTTCGGGCAGGTGCTGAGCACGGTGGCCACGGCGTTGCGCTCGGCCTGGGTCATCCAGAGTCCGTAGCTCACCTTCACCGCGACCTGGCGGGCGACGTAGGCGCAGCGGTAGCCCTTGTTCGGCGGCAGCCAGGTGGCGGCGTCACCGTCGCCCTTCTGCATGTTGAGCGGGCCGTCGACGGCGAGCAGGTTCAGCGGGTCGTTGGCGAAGGAGGTGCGCTTGGTGGCGTCCCAGCCCTGCGCTCCGGTCTGCCAGCTGTTGGACAGCGCGACGACGTGGTCGATCTGCACGGCCTCGCTGGTGCCCTGCCCGCGCTGGAAGGCGATCGTGCGGCCGGAGTACGGGTCGGCGAGCGAGCCGGTCAGCACGACGCAGTTGCGGGTGCCGGGCTTGAACGTCTCGGCGGTCATGTCGCGGGCCAGGACGTCGTTGCGGGTGTCGCAGCCGTTGCGGTCGACGTCGCTCCACGCCTGGCCGAACAGGTCGCGGTCGTAGCCGGTCTTCGGCGCGCGGCCCTGGACCGGGACGGCGGCCAGCGCGGCGAGCGCGGTCGTCGACCCCGCCGACTGGACGGCCGAGTCGGTGGCCGCGTCGCTGAGGAGCCCGGTCGCCGGGTCGAGGGAGGACGTGGTCGCCGTGGCCTCGTTCGTCTCGGCCTGGAGGAGCGCTGCCTCCGCGGCCTGGGTCGCGGCCTCGTCCGCGGCCGCCTGGTCGACGGTCGGCTGCGCTGACGTCGTCGGCGCGGCGACCGCCGCGGCGACGGTCTCCGACGGCGGCAGCGTGGCGCCGCCGAGGGTGAGCGCGGCGACGCCGGCGGCCGCGACCATCCCGCCGACGCCGCGGGAGGCGATGAACGCCCACCGGGCGCGGCCGGCGACCACCGCGGCGAGCCCGATGAGGAGGGCGGAGAGGCCGAGCACGACCAGCGCGCCGGGGAAGCCGCCGGCCGCGGCACTGGCGACGACGAGCAGCAGGACGACCGCGCCGACGACGCCCAGCGCGATGCGACCGCGCTTGCTGGCCGGCACCGCGACCGGAGGAGTGAACGACAAGGCGGGCTGCGGTGCGACCGGCGGCGGGACGGGGATGTGGGCGGTGTGCTGCTGGACCGGCAGTGGCGCGGTCCGGGGCTCGCCGACGAACGCGCGGCGCACGGTGTCGAGGGCGGCGAACGGGTCGACCGCGTCGAAGGGCAGCTGAACGTCACGGGAGCCGGCGACGGCGCCGGGCAGCGCGGCGGCGACCTCGCGCACGGCAGCGCCGCCTGCGGTCAGCCGGAGCGCGTTGACGTAGAGGGTGACCGGCTTGCCGGCCGGTGGGTCGAGGACGAGCCGCAGGTAGGTCGGCGTGCCCTTGGACTCGGGAAGGACGACGGCGAAGCCGAGGTCGACGGCCCGTCGTACCACCGCCTCGACGGGACTCGTCGGGTTGCGCTGCAGCCAGCGGGCCAGCAGCTCCTCGACGGCAGATGGACGTGGCGATGACATGACCGAACCCCCGTTGGTCGAACAGCGAACCGGCTCAGCATCGGCTCGATCGCCTGCCCCGATCGCCGCGACAGGCCACGGTGGGGTCTGCGCGTGCGTTCAGCACCTCACCCGTCCCAGCGGTCTCACCCGGTCCACAGGCCACCCTCCAGGGCGGTGGCCGTCGCGGTCTCGACAGCCGGCCCGTCGCAGGCGCCCCCGGTGGGGTGACTGACGTGGTGCAGCAGCGTCATCGCCGCCGGCGCTGTCGCGGGCGCCGGTGGAGGGTCGCCAACACCTCGTTGACAGCACCGACGTCGAACGCCTCGGGATCGAACCCGCCGCCGATCCACTCGGTCAGCTCGGCGTGCTCGGGGTCGGCCGGGTCGGCCAGTGCCGCGAGCAGCCGCTCGTAGCCGGGGGCACCGCCACAGTCCTCAGGCGGGCAGGCGCGGGCGCCATCCAGGCAGTGCGGCGTGCCCGAGGCCGACGTCCGACCGCCGACCTGGACCCGGTGCTCCCAGCCGTCGCCGAAGTCGTACTCGTAGGTGAACTCACCGGTCCGCGCAGCGAGGTCGCCGAGCGTGGTCACCTCCTCGTCGCCCAGCTCACCCGGGAAGTCCTCGACATCGCCGTAGACCACCTGCCCGACGCGGAACAGGTGCAGGTGCGCGTCCCGCCAGCCCATCGCGGTCTGCAGCACGCCGTGCAACGCCCGCAACGTCAACGACTCCGGGACGACGATGCGCCGCCAGACCGGCGGATCCACGTCGATCAGCGTGACGGTGAGCTCGCGGGCGGAGGTCTGGACCGGAGGAGCCGGGGAGTCCGCCGGCTCGTCACCGAACAGCGCGGCCCGGGCCAGCGCGGATGCTCGCTCCGACGACTCGGACCGGCGGCGCCGCGTCAGTCCCAGCCGCTCGAACACCATCCGCGTGGGGTGCACGAGGAGGGTCACGTCCGTGGAATCGACGGACCGCCGGGTCACGCGATCCACCCAGCCGAGGGCCGCCAGGCCCCGGCCGACGACCTGGAGCGCGTCCGACCGTCCGGCCGCGACCGCGAGCAGCCACAGGACGCCGGCCTGCTGCTCGGCCTCGCTGGTGCCCAGCGGTAGCCGCCGGGTGATGTGCTCGAGAAGGCCGGCCGAGTTCTCGGTGAGCCGGCGCCCGGCTGCCGTAGGAAGCAGTCGACCGCGGTACACCCGGACCAGTCCCAGCTGCCGGGCTGAGCTGCGCAGGTCACGCACCGGGCCGGTCAGGTCTTCCCGGTTACCGGCGCCGATCCAGTCGGCGTCCCAGCCGAACCGCTGCATGGTCTCGCTGACCAGCGCGGGTGGCAGGTAGCCGGCGGCCGTGAGCGTGACCCCGGCGCCGAGGCGCGCCACGAACCAGCGGTAGGGCTCGACGACGTCCGGATCAGACGACCCGGCCTCACCGGACGACAGCGCCTGGTCGAGCACCCGGAGCAGGTCGAGATCCCGGACGTCACGGAGACGTTCGAGGACCTCGGCCACGTCGCTTCGCATGCTGACCATCCTGGTCGTCGTGGCTCGATCCTCGGCACCTGGAGCGTGAAGGTCGTCAGCGGGCAACGACGCGGAGGCCGGAGGCGATCGCCTCGACCTCCATGGTGCCGGCAGCCACGTCCATCACCACGGTGAACGCCGAGTCGTCGTCGAGATCAGTGACGTAGCCGTTCAGGTCCAGGAACACGACCGTCGCCAGCCAGCCGAGCCGCTTGTTGCCATCGACCAACGCGTGATTTCCCACCACCGAGTGCAGCAACGCCGCAGCCTTCAGCGGGAGCGTGCCGTAGGCGTCCTGGCCGAACGCCTGCGCACGAGGGCGAGCCGCAGCCGAGTCGAGGAGGCCGATGTCCCTGACGGGGCCCGCCCCCAATGCGCGCGTCAGCCCCAGCAGGTCTTCGAGGTCGAGGTACTCGACCTCGGTCACGCCGTGCCGAGGCGATGCAGGACATCGCCCCATTGCTCAAGGAGACGCGCGGAGCTCTCTTGCACCCGGGTGAGGTGGCCACTGCGCGCGTGCCGTTCGAGCACGGCACGCCGGACGATCTCCTGCCGGGACGTCCCCTCTGCCTCCGCCAGGGCCGCGAGCGCCCTCTCCAACTCGTCGTCGATGCGCAAGGTCATGGCCACGGGCGGGATGATACCAACTTGATACCGCCAGGACGACGCGTCAGTGAGCCGGTTGATGAGCTATCACGGCCCGACGGAGCGGCTCATCGACTGCTCCCGGCGCTCAATCGATGGACCACCGCCTCGCCGCCGACGCGACGGATCAGGTCGAGGTCGCCGCAGACGACGAGCAGGTCGCGGGCTCGGGAGAGACGACGTACACATCTCTCGGCCCGCTCCTCGTGCCGGAAGCCGTTGACCGCCAGCACGATCGCCGGCCGCTCAAGGCCCTTGAAGCCGAGCACGTGGCCGTAGAAGAGGTCCTCGTCCTCCCAGTAGGACGACCAGTAGGCGTCCTGGCCCTCGGCCTGGCGTTCCACCTGCACCGGGTGTCGGCTGTAGGTGGTCAGCAGCGCCAGCGACTCCGTCGGCCAGCCCTCCTCCAGCAGCCCCTCGGCGGCGTCGTCGGCAGCAGCGACGGCGTCCTCGGATGCGCACTGGATGAACCGGACCGGTACGCCCGCACCGCCGCGCATCTTCATCTGGAGTCGCGATGCCCCCTCATCGCGGCCGGCGCGGGCTCGTCCCTGGACAAGCGGGAAGGTGCCCCCGACGTTCCCGCGGGAACGTCCGCCATCGGATGCGGTCAGTGTCGGACGCGAGCGTGTCCTGAGCGGGTTCGTCTGGTCACAGCGCCACGTCTGCCACGTAGACGGCATGGTCGCTCAGCCGCTTCCCGTTCCGTCGGGTCAACCGATGCAGGTCCACCTGCTGCTGTTCCACCATCGAAGCGCTCACGGCCAGATGGTCGATCGACCACGCCCCCTCGATCCGGTGCCCGGCATCTTCGGTCAGCGGCTGGAGCCCGAACTTCCCAAAGGCGTCCTGGAGGCGTCCGATGCCGTTCTTCGTGCCCGCCATGCGAAAGCCATCCGCCGCCCGGCTCGCCGTCACGGGCCGCAGCTCCTGGTTGAAGTCGCCACCCCAGATGACCGGCTCGCCGTCCCTGCGCTCGGCGTGGATGCGGCGGATGTGGTGGTCGAGGACGTAGGAGGCCTGAGCGTCGAAGGACTCCGCGGGAAGACCTGGCCAGTACTGGCTCGCGCCTCTCCACGGCAGCACCGAACAGGCCACGAGGACGGATGGAGCGCTCGCCGACGGCGGCAGCTCGACCCGGGTCAGGCACAGCGCCTCTTCGGCATTGGCGGGTCCGCCGTTGGGGTCAGGCAGGCGCGTGATGGGCAGGTGGGTCTGGATCCCGGCCCATCGGTCCTGCTCGCGGCCGTAGGAGCGTGGTGGCGAGACGACGAGTCGCCCATGCCGCGACTGCCAACCTGCGTTGACCTCCGTCAGCAGCCAGATGTCCGCCTTGACGCCGTCGAAGAAGTCGACGATCTCCAGGCCCTTCTCCGACGTGGCAAGGGGGTAGCCCTCGACGTTCCAGGTGCCGATCCGCATGGTGCCTTCCTCAGTCGATCAGCCTGTCAGCTGGCGAGCGGACGTCCCGTCGTCCTCTCGGCGAACGAGGGGTCGACGACAACTGGGGCGACGCCGAACAACCCGCACACCTGCTCGAGCCGCTCGATCCACTTCTGCTGCTTCTCCGGCGGTCGCGGGACGACGACCGCGCTGCGGACCGCGGTGCGATCCAGCCCGGCAGCGCGGAACCACTCGTCCAGCGACTCGGCGGTCGCGATGAACCGCTGGTAGAGCACCGCCTGCGCCACGGCGTTCCGGTAGTACTGCCCGACACCGCCGGTGCCCTGCACCTTCATCTCCACCGCCCAGGGAGTCGTGCCGTCCCGGAGCAAGGCGTCCAGGTAACGGGCGCTGCTCGGTGCGCGTCCGTTGCCGGCGGGCGGGCGTCGCCCCCACCGGGTCGGGAACTGGCTGCCCCAGCTCACCGGTCGCCCAGGTGCGATGTCGATCAGGTCCAGTGGGCGGCCGTCGACCACGACCGGACAGGCACCGCGCAGGATGCGGGACTCGAGCACGTGCTCGTTCTGCGGAGCGGTTGCTGCGTCGACGTCGACCGAGGGAAGCCAGGTGTCGGCGAGGCGGCGGACCGCCATGATCGCCCGGTCCCACGGCCCGTCGGCCGCGATCGTGATCTGCTCGGTCCCCGCGGCTGCGACCCACTGCCTGCGCTGCTCGCTGCGTGCGTCGTTCTTGCCGTCCGCTCCCACATCGAGCACGGCGCCGGCTGCATCGGCGACGGCGAACTGGAGACCCTCGAGTCGCAGCGACCACCGGGCACCTCGCGACGACAGCATCGGATAGGCCCGCACGTCCTCGCGCTCGACAGCGGCGAGGAACTCATCGACCCATCGTGAGGGGCCACGGCGGGTGGCCATCAGCATCTCCGCCCACGGGGCGTACCCGTAGGCGGCCGCGTCGGCGAAGTCAACAGCGACCGCCGGCACCTCGGTCGGACGTCCGTCGCCGTCCAGGCCGGCGACGTGCACCCGCGGTCCCCCGTGAGCCGTCGCGGTGGCTGCCAGGGTGGCCACCGCGTCGATCGTCTCCGGGCGTCGTGGCATCTCGGCCACCAACACCGTCACGTCATCCGCCGAGACCGACCGGTCACCTGATTGCCCACCGAGACGAGCGTGCAGGTCGACCAGGGCGATCACGCCGGCGAGTTGTTGTGCCGGATCAGCGCCGACGGCCACCGTCCGCTGACCGCGCCACACGCACCGGACGACGTCGGACGGGATCGAGTTCTCGTAGTCGGGTGCGGTCACGATGTCCGTGGCACCGACGCGTTCGAGGGCCCGACGGATGTCGGACCGTGTGCTCAGCTGTCCCATGAACCCGCTCCCTCAGCCGACCAGCGCCAGGGACTCCCAGAACACGGGCTCGCTGATCACCCGGACACCGAGGGCCCGCGCTTTCCGCGCCTTGCCTGACTGGGAATCGGGGTCGGCGCAGACCAGCACATTGGTCTTCTTCGACACCGAGGCCACCGGCTCCAGCCCGGCAGCCCGAGCGGCCTCCTCGAGGTCGGACCTCGAGCGCGACATCTCGCCGGTGAACACGATGCGGTCGCCGTTCGACAGGCCGCTGGGGCGGTGCGGAACCGACACACGGGCACCGGACCGGACCATGGTCAGCGCGATGTCGACGTCCCCCGAGGTCAACCCCAGCAGGACGGCGACCCGATCCAGGTCTGCGCGCTCCGTATCGGTGACGACATCGTCAGCCAGGGCCACCGTGGCCAGCGCGTCGAGGTAGAGGCGGTGGGCCGCCGACACGTGCGTCGGCCCGCAGCCGAGCTCGCCGGCGAGGGTCATCAGCTGGTCCGCTTCACTGACGCTGACGAGGCGGTCCTCGAGGACCTGGTCGAGCACGGCCAGGTAGGGGGCCATCGTGGCCGGCGCTCCGGTGATCTCAGGCAGCGCGGACACGAGAGCAGCCAGGTACCCGTTGCGCTCCCGGACGTTCGCCTGGGCTGCAGAACGAGTGACGCTGCGACACGGGTCGATGAACGGGCGTCGGCTCAGCGTGACGTCGGTGACGAGCGCTCGCCAGTCACGCGCAGCCACGGACCGAGAGCCGAGGTAGCTGCCGTCGTGGTCGAAGTCCACGGCCAGCGCGGCATCGAGCAGGGCGAGCTCGCCGAGCGTCTCCCGCATCCGCACCAGCGCCGCCGCGGTCGCCCGGGCATCGGCCAGCGCGGTGTGCGCCTGGTTGTTGGCGATCGACAAGGTCTCGCACACGGAGGCCAGCGACCGGAGCGATCGGTCGAACGTGCCCGCGAGTCGCATCGTGCACAGCGCCGGGGTGAGCTCGACGGAGAGGCCGGCCCGGCTGAACTCACGTCCGAGGAAGCGCAGGTCGAACAGAGCGTTGTGGGCCACCACCACCCGGCCGGACAGCAGGGAGGCCAGGTAGGGAGCGACCTCGGCGAAGGTCGGCGCGCCGATGACGTCCGATGCGTGGATGCCGTGGACCGAGGTCGGACCGATGTCGCGACCTGGGTCGACCAGCGTCGCGAACTCGTGCTCCACCGTCCCGGCGTCGTCCAGCAGGACGACCCCGACCTCCACGACCCGATCGACGCTGGGCAGCACACCGGTGGTCTCGAGGTCGACGACGGCGATGCTCATGGGACTCCCTGGGACGGTGCCGGACGGTCGGTCAGCACTGCTGCCGGGCCCAGCGCTCGCTGTGACCGAGCGGCACGGTGCCACAGCTACGGACCAGGTCAGCGCAGATCCGGGCCAGGACCGTCCGCCTCCGTCCCACGCGACCCACCCGCCACCAAGCGTCCCCAGCCCGCCTCTGCTACCTAGGTAGACGCACCTCACGGGGAACGCTGCTGACCTCGACCTGCCCGACACCCCAGTAGCCGGAGCACAGGTCACCGTCGACCTCACGTCCGGCGCCGTGCTCAACTAAGCGTTGACCCACAACGGCATCCCGATCGTGTCGCAGTTGACGCTGACGGTCTGACGCCTGGTTTGCTGCGGCGACGCTCAGCTCCCAGCAAGCGCCCGATGTCCGCGCGTGATGCCGCGTCGGGCAACGTCAGCCCTGAAGCGGTCAGGCGCAGTAGTCGCAGTGTCCGCTGGCGGGAAGCACCATGTGGTGGATGGGGCAGGTCTTGGGAACAGGTGGGGCAGGCTTCTGCCGGGGCGTCCGGTCGAGGCTGTCGAGCGAGGTCCGCTTGGCGATGAACAGCGACGTCATGCGCGGTGCTGCGTCCTCTGGGACGTCGTGGCAGTAGGTGCGGTAGCACGTGAGGCGGTCGGCGGCGGCGGCATGCTGCCGCTCGGCGAACGAGGCGAAGCCCCCGGGGTGCTCGTGGTTGACGTATCCGTCGCCCACGCCGCCGGTCCCCGCCCGCACGACCAGCGCTGACAGTGGCGGCTTGCCGTCAGAGAGCGTGGCCGCCTGCAACGGTCCGAGCACCTGCCCGATCCAGTGGCCCAACATCATCCGGGTCCGGTAGCCGGTCCTGTCGAAGAGCTGCTGTGCGAGCTCGTCGTACGTGACCGAGCCGCCGTAGGTCGCGGCGACCTCCTCGAGAATGGCTTCGGCGGCCTGCACCCAAGCAGCTACTGCGACATCCCACGCGACCCTCCTCGTCGGGTCAGAGTCGTGCCAGGTACCGGGTGTCCTGTGCGGGGACGCCTGCGGGGAAAGCGCGCTGGCGTCCTCGGTGATGTCCGTCGTCACGAACCGAACTGTGCCGTAAGGGTCGGCCAATTCCGAGCCATTCGCCCGACTCACGGAGCAGTCACACCTAGAAAGGGTGAACCAGGCGTGACCGTCTGAGCCCGGGTGCGCAGACGCACCGACAGCTCTCGTGAACGAGAAGTGCTCGAGTGAAGGATAAGTGACTGTCAGCGGGGCCGGCTCACCTCCTGAGGCGACGCCAATGAACCGACGGTGGCCCCGTGCCGGGGGCCAAAGCGGGGCGACAGAGGCTGCCCGGCACCAGGGCTAGCGGCGCTTCCCCGAACCGGGATGCCCGCCGGAAACAGTCCGCACGCTATTACCCTCCCCCCGCCTGCCTGCGTATTGCGCCTTATCGAAGCACTTTTCACACCGTCGTCGCCGGGGATGATCGTCGCTCGGGGCGAACGGTTTACTGCAACCGGTGCAGGTTCTCCAGCCATGCGCCAGGGCGCAAGCATGGCACCATGCGTGACCGTTTTGTCCCGCCCCGGGTTCAGTGGAGGCTCGGAACTGACGCGGCGACGGTAGTCGCCGCGGTGTTGTGCCGGTAGAAGTCGTCTTCGTGCTCGGCCGGCGGGACCAGCCCGATCTCACCGTGCAGCCGTCGGTGGTTGAACCAGTCGATGTACTCGGCGACGGCGATCTCGAGGTCGTCGATGCCCTTCCAGGGCCCGCGGTTGCGGACCAGCTCGGCCTTGAAGAGGGAGTTGAACGCCTCGGCCAGGGCGTTGTCGTAGGAGTCGCCGGTGGAGCCGACGGAGGCGACCGCGCCGGCCTCGGCGAGGCGCTGGGTGTAGCGCACGGCGACGTACTGGACGCCCTTGTCCGAGTGGTGGACCAGCCCGGTCACGTCGTGGCCGGCGCGCCGGCGGGTCCAGATGCCCATCTCCAGGGCGTCCAGGGCGAGGTCGGTGCGCAGCGAGCGGGACAGCTGCCAGCCGACCACCCGGCGGGAGAACACGTCGATGACGAAGGCGGCGTAGACCCAGCCGGAGAAGGTCCGGCAGTAGGTGATGTCGGCGACCCACAGCTGGTCCGGGCCGGTCGCGGTGAACGCCCGTTCCACCAGGTCCGGGCGGGTGTCCGGGGCCGCGCCGGGCACGGTGGTGCGCGGGCCTTTCGCCCGCGTGATGCCGCGCAGGCCGGCGGCGCGCATCAGCCGTTCGACGGTGCAGCGGGCCACCGGGTGGCCCTGCCGGCGCACTTCGGCATGCACCTTGCGGGCGCCATAGACCCCGTAGTTGTCGGCATGCACCTGCTCGATGACCTCGGTGGTTGCTGCGTCGGTGACCGATCGCGCCGACGGCGGGCGGGTGCGGTGTGCGTAGTAGGTGCTCGGGGCGATCTTCGCGCCGGCCTCGGTGAGGACCGCGCAGATCGGCTCGACCCCGTGTTCGAGCTTGTGCTGATCGATGTAGGCGACGATCAGCGGGAGGGGCGGTCGAGCTCCGCCGCGAAGAAAGCCGACGCGCTCTTCAAGATCGCATTCGCTCGACGAAGCTCGCGGACCTCACGCTCGAGCTCGGCCAGCCGGGTGGCGTCATCGGTCGTGGTGCCCGGTCGGTGGCCCTCGTCGATCTCGGCCTGGATCACCCAGTTGCGCAGCGTCTCGGCGTTGATGCCCAACTGCGCGCCGATCCGCTTCAACGCCCCGGTCCGGGTCGCCGGGTCACGCCGCGCCTCGACCGCCAGCCGGGTCGCCCGCTCACGCAGCTCGTCGGGGTACTTCCTCGGTGCCGCCATGACTCTCATCCTCACGTGGATTGAGAGCCTCCATCAGACCCGGGGCGGGATATTTGATGGGTGGTTTCCGCCCACAGTCGCCACACATCGGCTTTCCAACGCATCTGGCGCAGCGGCCCGACTGCCGCTGCGCTGCCCGAGGCTCGGTAAGCACTCGACACCTCGAACAGTGGACGAAGCCCTGGGACTCAGCGCACGGACGGCAGTACCGCAAGTCACCGTGCACCGCACGTACTGCACATCGGCCACAGAGGTGACGCGTTGGTGCTGTCGCTCGAGAAGTTGTGCCTGCTGGGCCGGAGTTAGACCGCCATCTATCACCGGCCGTTCGTGCAGATTCCACCCTCCGGTGCCGCTCGGCCTCTCTGGCGGCCGCCAACTGAGACCGCATTTGGCGGCCTCGCTCCAATGCTGCCTGGGTCGCTTCGTCCTTCTGCGAATGCTTTCTGGCTCGCGTCACCGTCTCCCCACCAGTCGCTGAGCCACCGCTTCGCCGCCGACGCGGCGGATGAGCTCGAGGTCGCCGCAGACGACGAGCAGGTCGCGGGCCCGAGAGAGACCGACGTACAACATCTCCCGGGCCCGCTCCTCGTGCCGGAAGCCGTTGACCGCCAGCACGATCGCCGGCCGCTCGAGGCCCTTGAAGCCGAGCACGTGGCCGTAGAACAGGTCCTCGTTCTCCCAGTAGGACGCCCAGTAGGCGTCCTGGCCCTCAGCCTGGCGCTCCACCTGCACCGGGTGTCGGCTGTAGGTGGTGAGCAGCGCCAGCGACTCCGTCGGCCAGCCCTCCTCCAGCAGCCCCTCGGCGGCGTCGTCGGCGGCGTTGACGGCGTCCTGGGATGCGCACTGGATGAACCGGACCGGTACGCCCGCGCCACCGCGCATCTTCATCTGCGCCGGCGCGAGGCTGGAGAACGTGCCGGCGATCTGCTTGGTGTTGCGCAGGTTCTCGGTAAGCGGGATGGGGATCAGGTCGACCGTCGGCCGGCCCTGCCGGGCGAAGACGCGCTGCCCCTCGTCGGCGAAGACGTACAGCAGCCCCTCGTCGGGGTCCTTCAGCGCGGCGAGGACGGCGGACCACCAGCTCTCGGCGAAGTCCTGCGCCTCGTCGATCACGATGGCGTCGAACCGCTGGTCCACCGGCAGCTGCCCGGCGAGGGCCACCATCTCGGCGGGCAGGAGCTCCTCCCAGTACCGGCTGTCGTCGTCCGAGCCAGCCGGCACACCCCAGCCGATGCCGAGGTTGTGGAAGGTGCCGACGTAGGCCGGCCGCTCCCGGTGCCGCAGCGTGCCGACCCGGCGGGTCAGGAACTCGGCCAACCCGCGCGAGTAGCACATGAGCGCCACCCGTTTGCCCTCGTTCGCCAGCCGTCGCGCCTTCTCGATGGCCAACCAGGTCTTGCCCGACCCGGCGCCGCCGCGGATCTCGACCCGGTTCTGCAGGGCGAGGAAGTCGAGCACGCGGGCCTGGTCGCGGGTGAGCAGGTCGCAGGCGGCTTCACGCTCGGCGAGGTCGGCGACGAGGTCCTGCTGCGGGATGGTCGCTCCGGTGAGGCAGTCGACCAGCGCCTCGACGTCGGCGGCGGTGGGCGGCTCAGGGACGTCGACGAGCTTGCGCAGGGCGGTCCCGATGCGGCTGGCTGCGTAGGGCAGGTCGGCCTTGTCGATGAGCATCCACCGCGGTAGGTCCGACGCTCGGAAGTCGTCGGGCACCGTGGTCGTCGGCAGGGCGACCATGTGGCCGAGCCGCGGGTTGCCTGCGGACCAACGGTGATGCTTGTCCAGGTAGCCGCGCAGCAGGTACTTGCAGGTGCGGGCCTGGTCGACCGGGTGGATGACCTTGTCGATGCCGCCGCCGACCTGCCGCCACTCGCCGTCCCGCAGGTGGACGCTGCCGCCCTTGACCTCGATGACCGCGACGCCGACGCCGGGCCAGGCGACGATGACGTCGGCCTCGCGGTCCTCGTTGCGGTCGCTGAAGCGCTGACCACAGATGAGGACGACGTCGTCCGGCAGGTGGTCCTGCAGCGCCTCGACGAACAGCCGCTCGGCTGGCGAGGCGAACACCGGCGTCTCCGGGAACCGGCGCGCGGTCACCGCCGCTCTCCGACCTTCATGTCTCCGGACATGCCACTCCCCGTGATCCCCCGTTGTGACGCGCAGCATCGCACTCAGCACCGACCGTTGAGCACTCACCGAACGCGGACGTCACCCCATCGGTCACTGCCAGGAGTTATGAGCTCAGTGGGCGGCGCAGATGCCGACCGCGCTCCACGGCTATTTCCGGCTGCCCCACCCACCTCATCGGCATCACGCCGTTCTGGTTCCGGTAGTTGCGGCCAGGCTCGTTGGAACCGCACATCCCACGAGGTAGACACCGGGCGTGAGCCTCACCGCCCTGGCGTTGCCTGACGTCCTCACCACCGTGGGTGGTCAGGCCTTCTCCCTCGTGGCCGGCGCCGCGGTCGGCGTCTTCGCCGGGGCTCGCTACCAGGAGCCGCTGCAGCGGGCGTCCGAGCGTCGGCGACGGCTGCGGTACGCCAAGCGCATCACCCAGCAGCAGCAGTCGGGGGTCGGCCGTGGCGTCTCCGTCGCCGGCCTGGAGACCCGGGTGCACATCGTCGAGGGCGACGGGCGGCTGCTGCTCGAGCCCGCCAACGTGCAGATCCGGCTGGAACAGCAGCCCGTCGAGCTGTCCGCCTTCGTCCGGGACGCCCGGGCTCGGGTGCTCGACGCGATGGCCGCGCCCACCGCGGACGCCGGCGTCGAGGCGGCCTGGAACAGCGAGACGCTGGTGTCGCTGCTCGGCTACCGGATCACGCGCACCGGCGCCCGCGAGGACTCCCAGCTGCTGCTCTCCGCCTGCCCCACCGACTACGCCACCTTTACGGCGACCGTCACCGGCCTGGACGACGACATCGAGGTCACCGGCCCCGACGGAGCGCTGACCACGACGAGCGTGCGGCAGCAGTACCTGTACGACGAGGCCGTCACCGCAGAGGCCATCGACCGGCCCGTCCCGGAGTTGGCCAACGGCCTCGGCGTGGCCCTGCTGGTCTTCACCGACGACGACAAGGTCATCCTGGCCCGGCGCCGGACGACGGCGCGGGCCCGCCCCGGCGAGCGGGACGTCAGCGTCGTCGAGGGCATGCACACCGAGCACGACCGGAGCTCGGCCGACGCGCTCGACGTCGTCTCCGCTGCCGTGCGCGGCTGCGAGGAGGAGCTCGGCATCCAGGTCGGCCGCCGGGACGTGAAGATCCTCGCCCTCGGCGTGGACATGACCTACTACCAATGGTCGTTCCTGGGGCTGGTCAACGCGCACCGCGGCGCAGGTCCTCGACCGGCACGCGCTGCACGCGCGGGACCGGTGGGAGGCCCGCCTCGAGGCGGTGCCGGCCGACCCGCGGGCGGTGTTCGAACGCTTCAAGCAGGACGGCGTCTGGGACCTGGGACTGGTGACCGCCTACCTCGCCCTCTGCCACCGGGTCGACGCCGAAGCCGTCCACCGGGCCGCCGTGGAGGTCTACGGCCGGCAGCGCCGGATGTCCCCGCTCCCCCGCCGGCAGAGCCCGGCAGGCTCGAGGCGCCGCGGCTGAGCCACGCCGAACACCCACCGAAAGCGCGCTTTCGGTGGGTGCGCCTCAGTAGACGGCGCCGCGGCACTCGGACGCGCAGGCCATGCAGTCGAACCGTTCCATGAGCTCAGGCCGGTTCACCGTCCGGCACGTGCGGCACCAGCGGAAGGCCTTCCGGCTCTTGCGGGCCATCTCCTCGACAGTCTCGGCCAGCAGCTCCGGCTGGTAGAGGACGTCCTCGCGGGCGAACTCACGCTCGTCCGTGGCGGACGTCGTCAGCGTGCCCGGGCCGTCTCAGCGCAGGGCGACCCGCGCCAGGGTCAGCGTGGAGCCACCGATGCCCAGCAGCACCTGCACCGGTTCCCCGGTCACGAACCAACCGCCGGAGTGCGGGCGCTCGGTTGAGCCCAGCTCGACCGGCCGCCACCCTCCGCCCAGCGCGCGGAGCACGTCGTCGTCCGGCACCTCGAGCACCTCGGCGATGCGGCGCACCGAGGCTCGTCCCGAATGCTCCTGCTCCACGTCCCCCCGCTCCGCCGAGCGGCGGTCAGTAGCGGTTCGTGCCACCCGGGCGCTTGCCGCTGCGCTTGGCCTGGAAGTCGGCGAACAACTTCTTGGCCTTCGCCTGGTTCTGCGGCTTGCGAGCCTCCTGGATGAGCTTGGTCGCGACGGTCGAGATCAGGAGCTTGCGGATCGTGCCTGCCATGGTGTTCTCCTCGTGTCCGGCGGCCGGTGCTGGCCGCGCCTTCCGAGAACAGTGCCCCAGGAACCGCTGACCCACTCCCCGCGGACGCTCAAGGCGCGACGGTGTTCCGGGCGAGGGCCCGCTCCAACGCGGCGCGGGCGACCTGCCGGCCCGGTCCGGTCAGCGCGGACGCGGGCACGTGCACGTGGTGCGTCGCCGCGGACGTGCGCTCCAGCCGGTAGTCCGGGTGGTCGGCGGTGAGGGCCACGGCGTCGTCCGGGTCGAGGCGGACGGCGAGGGTCAGCGGTTTGGCGTAGGCGGCGACCCGCTCCTCCCCCGCCGCGCGGACGGCGACGTAGTGCGGCATCACCGTTAGCGTCAGCGGGACCTGACCGCCGACGACGTCCACCAGGTCCTGGATGCGCGGGTCGACCTTGGACCCGGTCAGCTCTCCGAACGACCGCGCCGGGCCGGCGTCGGTCGCGGGGCGTTCGGCCCGGTTGCGGTCCCGGCGCACCGGGCGGACGCCGAGGACCTCGGTGAGGTCCCGGCTGTCGGCGGAGCGGCGGTAGAGCTCGGCGGGCTTGCCCATGACGCTCGAGCCCGGCTCTTTGCGGGCGAGCTCACCGGTGGGGTGGATGAGGGCCTTGCCGACCATGTAGCGCCGGAAGGTGTCCATGGACGGCCTCGTCTCCCCCGGCCCGGGCTGCGGCGCGACCGCGTCGTGCAGCGCCTGCAGGCCGCGCAGGGTGAAGGTCTCGCCGAGCAGGCCGGCCGGGTCCGGCTGCAGGGCGTAGTCCTGCCGGGTCCGGTCGACGGCCCGGCGGACGATCTCGTCGTGGTCGAAGGGCAGCCCGGCGACCTCCTCGGCCGGCACGACCCGCAGGTCCGCGCGGCGGGACAGGACCGGCGCGACGTCGTCGGCCAGCAGCAGGACGACGTGGGCGACCGACAGCACCCAGCCGCGGTCGTCACGGCCGGGGTCGTCGAAGACGTGCAGCTGCTGGGGGCGCGTCCCGCGGAGGCCGACCTTTTCCGCGAGCGAGCGCAGGACGGCGTCCGCCAGCGTCTCGCCTTCGTGCAGAAAGGTGCCCGGGAGGGCCCACCGCCCGCCCTGCGCTCCGCCGTCCTCACGCTGGTGCTGGAGCACACCGAGCGCCCCGCCGCGGACGTCGACCACCAGGACGGCGGTGTCCACCGCCACCGACGGGCGGGGGTAGTCCGCGAGGGTGCGGTCGGACCTGTCGCGATGCGGCGTCGTCACCCGGTTGACAGTGCTGCATGTTTGCGTCATTGTCTAGTTAGTCGCAGAAACGCTGCGAAGTAGGAGTGACGACATGACGCTCTCACCCACCCGGCTGCACGTCGGCCAGGGCACCACCCGCGGTCCGCTGACGGTCTTCCCGGTCGGGACCGACGCACCGTCGCTGGGCTCGGCCCACCTGACCGGCTCCGACGCGCCGGTCGACGTCGCCGAGCGGTCCGCCTCCCCCGCGGTCGACCAGCTCGTCGTCACAAACCGCGGCGACCGGCCGGTGCTGCTGCTCGCCGGCGAGCTGCTCGAGGGCGGCATGCAGCACCGCGCACTCACCGCGACGACGCTGCTCGCGCCGGGCACCCCGACGGTGCTGCGGGTCGTCTGCGTCGAGCAGGGGCGCTGGCACGGCGGCGAGGCGCACCGTCGCCGCGGCCGGCGGGCGCCGCTGTCGCTCCTCCCCCATCTCGAGCGGGCCGACGGCCAGCATGAGGTCTGGCGGCGGGTCAGCCGGTTCGGTGCGGTGGCCGGCCCGTCCGCGACCGAGTCGCTGCTGGACCGGCTGGACGCCACCGCCACGCTCACCTCAGGCCTGCGGCCGCTGTCCGGCCAGCGGGGCCTGCTGGTCGGGATCGCCGGTCAACCGGCCTGGCTGGAGCTGTTCGGGTCGACCCGCGCGCTCACCGCGCACTGGACGGGCCTGTTGGACGCCGCGACCCTCGACGCGTTGGGCCGGCCGGCGGTCCGCACGCCGGCAGCCTTGGCCCGCGCCTTCGCCGAGCGGGTCGAGTCGACCCCACTCACCCGCACTCGGAGCGCAGGTGTCGGCGCCCGGTGGCAGGGCGGCGGCCGGATTCGGGTGGACGGCGTCCGCTGGCACGACCGCACCGCACACCTGTCCGCGTTCGACCTCTCCCACTCCCTGCAGGAGGCCTGATGTCCCAGCCCATGCCCCGCGACCACCGCGTCGCCGGCGCGCTGATCGGCTCCGCCGTCGGCGACGCGCTCGGTGCGCCGTTCGAGTTCGGCCCGGCCGGGCAGTTCTCCGCGCGCTTCCCCACCCACGCCCGCGGCACGTCGACCGAGATGTGCGGCGGCGGGTCCCTGGGCTGGGAGCCGGGCGAGTTCACCGACGACACCCAGATGGCGCTGCTGGTGGCGGCGTCACTGGCAGAGCGCGGCGGGCTGGACGAGGCCGACCTGTTCGACCGCTTCCGCACCTGGGCGCGTGCCGACCCACCGGACATCGGCAACCAGACCCGCGCCGTCCTCAGCTCGGGCCGGCCTTGGGACGTCGCCGCGGCCGAGCACTTCGCTTGGTCCGGTCACGCGGCCGGCAACGGCTCGCTGATGCGGACGACGCCGGCGGCGATCTGGTTCGCCCCGTCCGGCACCGCGGCGACGATGGACGCCGCGCTGCGGATCTCCGCGCTGACCCACGGCGACCCGTCCGCCGGCGAGGGCTGCGCGGTCTTCCACGAGCTGGTGCGTGTGGCGCTGGACGGCGGCGACCCACTGGCGGCGATCCCGGCAACGTTGGATCTGGTGGCGCCCGAGCACCGGGACCGTTGGGCGACCGTCCTGGCGCCGAACTGGACGCCGGAGCAGGCGACCGAGGGCAACGGCGCGGTGTGGCCGACGCTCGGGCAGGCGGTGTGGGCGCTGCGCTACGCCGACGACTTCGCCGGGGTGCTGCGCCGGGTCATCGACCTCGGCGGGGACACCGACACGGTGGCCGCTGTTGCTGGCGGGCTGGCCGGGGCGGTGTTCGGCATCGCCGGCATCCCGATGCGGTGGACGTCCGTCGTCCACGGCCGGGTGCCCGGCTACGCGGACAAACGGTGGGACCTCGCCGACCTGCACGCGCTGGCCGCGACGCTAGACGGCCGTCCGACGGTCCGGCACGTGGCGAGTCGCAGCCCGCGGATCGAGCCCCGGGAGGTGGCCAATGGGGTGTGGGCGTCCGACCTGGACGGCGCGCGAGCCAGCTCCCGGGACTTCGCCGTCGTCTCGCTGTCCCGCACCGGTGAGCCGTTCGGTCATGAGGTGCAGCGGTACGCGTACCTGACCGACGACGACGCGAACAGCGAGGTGGACGCCGTGCTGGCCGACGTGCTCGACGACATCGCGGCACTGCGCGCGGAGGGCCGGCCGGTGCTCGTGCACTGTCACGGCGGAGCGTCTCGCACCGGGCTGGTGCTGCGGGCGTGGCTCCGCCGGACGGAGGGCGTCTCGCCTGAGGAGGCGACGGCCGCCGTCGCCGAGCGGTGGCCGCACCTCGGACTATGGAACGACAGCTTTACCGCTGCGCTGTACCGAGTGAAGGTGTGAGACTGCTCATTCGCCGGTTCCGTCGATTGCAGCTCGCAGCGCGCTAGCGGCCTACGTCCCCGGTGAGGAACCCGCTGTGGCACGGGCACTGACAAGCCTCCCCGGTCAAAGGCTGTTCTGATCCTCGGCGGGGTTCCAATCGACGGGCATGAGTCGTGCTTACAGTTCTGCCGGAGAGTCGAGCGGACAACGGGGGACACATGGGTGGGCACGTCGACATATGGGGCGCCAGTCCGGGAGAGGACGCCATGGATGGCGGTGAAGATCCCGCCGCCGTGGCACTAGTCGAGACCTCCGTGCCCGGCGTCTACCTTGCCAGCGGGGACCTGTCCGTCCTCGGCACCCACGTCGTGCCGCTGACCTTCGACCCCGGTGCGGCAAAGTCGAAGGCAGCCGACGTGGCGGCCATGGCGGTGGGGGGCGCAAGCCTGGCCGCCCAGGTAGCCCACGGCATCAATTCGGCCCGGGGCCTGGTTCGTCTTTCCCCGGAGACCATGGCGGCCTTGAAGGCGGGGGCTAAGCCGTTCACCAAGGACGGCTGGAACCTCGGCACGCTGAAGGACGGCAATCAGTTCGCACACTCGGTGCGCTGGGCTCCGGCCGGCGCCCAGGGTGCCACCTCGGTCGCGGCGTCCGCCGGTCCGGCGGCGGCAATCATGGCCATCCAGATGCAGCTCGCTGAGATCTCCGCGCTGGTGGAGGAGAACATCGCCCTCACCCGGTCGCTGCTGCAGGCGGTCGAGGACGAGCGGTGGGCGAGCGCCAAGTCGCACTTCGATGCGATCGCCGAGGAGTTCGGCCACGCTAACGCGCTGGGGGAGGTGACGCCCAGCATCTGGGGTCAAGCGCAGGCACAGGCCAGCGAGACGAAGCTGCGCGAGCTGCTGGAGCTGTCTTTGCGGGCCGCGCGGCGGCATCACGAGGAGCTCACCGCACTGGAGACCTCGCCGGCCCGCCGCACGTGGCTCGACACGAACGCCAGGAGCGTCACGCAGGAGGCGCAGACGCTGCTGATGGCGCACAGTGCGTGGCTCCGCTACCAGGCGCTGCGCGCGGGCTACCTCCACCGGACTGCGGCAGAAGATCCTCAGGACGCTGCTCTTCTCGAAAGGGTGATCGCGGGGGCCCAGCGAAGGGATGCGGAGGTGCGAGCCGTGGCCTTCCCTCTTCTCGAGGACGTCTACCGGCTGCTGCGCATGCTGGAGGAGGGCACGGGATCCGCCTGGAAGAAGCTCTTCCCGGGTGTCCGGAATCGAGAAGCGGTGCGCGCGGCGGCCGGCTACGTCGCGACCCAGCTGGGCGCACTCGCCGGCCATCACGGCGCCTACCAGGCCGATCCCCCACCGGCCCCGGTGGAATTCACCCTCCTTCCCCTCAACCCTTTGAAGGCGGTCACCTCGCGGCTCCGCTGGATCCTCCGAGAGGGCGAGACGCTGGTGGCGGTGACGAAGTCCGGTGGCTGGCGGGAGCTGGAGCGCTACCTCGTGTTCACGAGCAGCCGCATTCTGATCGTTCGCGAGGGCAATTTCCTCAGTGACGGCGATGTCGACCAGGAGCTCCCGTGGACCTCGGTGCGGACTGTGGCCAAGGTTCCCGACAGCGATCGGGACGACGGGTTTGACCTCCGGATCCAGCACGGGCCTGTTGAGAAGCCGGATGTCCGCACGTTCGCGCTCCGGGACTCATCGCTTACACACCGCGGCGATGCTTTCGTGAAGCGGTTGACCGCCCTGGTGGGCGAGGAGACAGGCATCGGGTCCATCTCGTCCCCGGACGCGGCAGTTGCGACCGTGCGCACTGATTGACAGCCCGCACCAGCGAGTATTCGACGCCAGGCACCAAGGCTGCAGCAGAAGCCCCACCCCGGGAGTGTTCCCGCGTCGCGGACCGATGGAGGCGCTGCCGGGCGTATGGCGGCCCACCTCGACAGGGCGCGGTGCAGCGAGAAGCCCCACGAGCGTGCCGGTCGTGGCGCTGCCCGAGGATGTGAAGACGTCGACATTCCAAGCGTAGGACCGTCAGTACCGCTAGATGCCTTCTCCTGATGAGCGCTGACGGAAGCGGAGACCGATTTCATGCCGAGCACCATCGCCTGGCTCGATTCCAGCCGGGAAGAGCAGCGCCGAATGCGCGAGGTGATCAATCTCTTCGCTCAGACGGAGAGCCGCGACGAACTCGGCATCGGTCAGGTCCGGGACGCGTTCAGCGATCTGCTCTTCCCGGGCACGTCCACGCTGCACACCCGCGCGAGATATCTGCTCCTCATCCCGTGGTGTTACCGATCGGCCGCCAAGGCGGCCCGGGATGCCGAGGATCTTGAACGGCGGGCAAGCCAGAACGAACGGCGCCTCATCGTTGCCCTGAACGACGCCGGCGCCACCGACGGCCTAATCGGCCGCCAGGTGCTGACCAAGCTCAAGACGCTTCCGTCCACGCTCTACTGGTCGGCCCTCGGCCAATACGGCGTTCTGGTTGGCGGCCTCGCCGACGAGTGCGATCAGCGCGCACCACACCAGGAAGCCGACGAACTCGTGGAGCGGGCCCCGCACATGTGGGACGTGCCTCCGCCACCCGAGGGCTTCCCTGAGACCGCCTCAACTTTGGACCTCTCCTTCGACGAGGCCGTCTGGGTGAAGGACCATCTCGTCCGTGGTAGCCGGGGGTCGCTGCTCGAGGTGCTTCTGACAGGGCAGGCAAGCGACTGGCTTCAGCTGGAACACGCTTGGGACGTCCCGACTAACGACCCAGATCTGACCGCGCTTCGCCAACACGCCAGGCTCTTCTCGCTCTGCGTCCACGGAGCCGCGCTGTCGTACAACTTGGCGCTCGCGAAGAAGTACGACAGCGCGGGCTACGACACGGTCCCGAATCCGGTGGATCGCTACAGCGACGAGATCACGGGCTGGATCGACCGAGTCAAGGAGGAGGCGACGACGCTAAGTGACTGGGATCTGCCCGACATGTGGAGCAGGGTCAAGGCGAAAAATCCCAACGTCAGCTGGGCGACCCGACGGTTCTTCGAGGACTGGGTCGAGCTCCTTCGGCAAGGGGCATCTCCGGATGACGGGTCGGCAATGTCCCTGGTGTGTGCGCGCGAGCGGGCAGTAAAGAAGACCCAGTCGCGCTTGATCAACGAGAAGCTTCTGCGTGGTTGGTCAGGAGCCTCGGGGACGCGACCATTGACTTACCGCTGGAGCAATGTTCAGCAGCTGGTGGGCGACGTGGTGGATGGGTTGTCGCGTGCTACCCCCTGACGTCCGGGCGATCCTGAGCGACCTGCTCAGGCCACCGGTGGGCGCCGAGCTTGTCCAGGCGGTGGGGACGACGTTCACCGTCGACCTCGCTACGGCCCTCGCTGTACCTCTCAGTTTCGCCTCTCGCGACCTCGGCTCCGTTCCGGATCCAATCGGTGTCATGGAGGCCGTACGCAGCACCGCAGATCGCATCGACGTCTTCTATCAGGCCGGGCAGGCCGCCGTGCCACCGCAGGCGAGCGATGTGCTCGCGTTCCTGGAGCCGGTCCTGCACCCGGTGACTGCCTCGCGGGCTGGCCACCTCTTCCATCCAAAGCTCTGGCTGATCAAGTTCCAGGACGTCGAGAAGAATGTCTCGTATCGCCTTGTCTGCATGACGAGAAACCTCACTGGCGACCGCAGCTGGGACGCGGTGATCTCCCTTGACGGCGGGCCGGGTCCCCGTCGCGAGGCGGGCAATCAGCCGCTCAGCGACCTGATCAGCGCTCTCCCCCGCCTGTGCACCACGCGGCTACCGGACGAGCGCCAGCAGCGGATTGAAGCCTTCGCGGCTGAGATTCGCCGTGCGGTCTGGGAGCTTCCTGACGACGTCAAGGAGATCGCGTTCCACGCGCTCGGCGTCAGCAGGCGCGCCACGCCGCCCGACTACTCGGGCTACCGCCGCCTCGTCGTCTCCCCGTTCGTCGACGAGGAAGGGCTTGCGATCGTGGCCCCCCAGACCAGGGACGGCGGGTTCCTCGTCAGTAGGCCAGAGCACCTCGACCGGCTGCCCGAGCTGCCGAACGACCTCCATCCCAAAGTGGTCAGTGTCCTGGCGGAGTTTGAGGACGAGCGAGCCGCAGGCGAACTCGGTGGACTCCACGCAAAGATCGTCGCCGTGGAGCGTGCGCGCCTGACGCATCTGTTCATCGGTTCGGCGAACGCGACCCGCGCCGCCTTTGATGGCAACGTGGAGTTCGTGGTCGAGCTTGTTCTTGGCGCAGCCAAGTACAGCGTTGACTCGTACCTCTCGAGCGACACCGGCCTCGGCGCCCTGCTCGAGGACTACACCCCGCAGACGCGGCCCGAGGACCCGGAGGAGAAGCAGCGCGCTGTCCTGCGCAGTCGCCTGCGACAGCTGGCCGAGCTTCCGTGGACGATGCAGATTGGGCAGCCGGCTGAGACGACCTACGACCTCCGCCTCCGGTCCGGCAAGCCGCTGTCCGATTGGGCGCATGACCTCTCTATGGAGCTGCTCAGCCGACGCGGGGAGGCGGTCAGACCGCAACCGGGGCAGGAGGCGGACGAGACGTTCACAAGGGTGGAGCTAGCCGACATCACCCCATTCCTAGTCGCCACTCTGCGAGAGGGGGATGTCGCGGAGTCGAGCGTCATTCCCGCGGGGCTCATTGGGGATCCTGAGGACCGACTGGATGCTGTCCTCGCCAGGCAGGTGGACACGCCTGAGAAGTTCCTGCGCTTCGTCCTCCTGCTGCTAAGTCTGACCGGGCAACTGGCGCAAGCACCCGCGGCCGGCAGCAGTACCGGCTCTTGGGCATCGACGGCCGCTCAGGGAGTCTTCGAACTCCTGGCCCGCGCCCTGGCCGACGAGCCGTCAGTTCTCGATGACCTTGAGCGCATCGTTGACCGGCTCGGACGGACCGAGGCAGGTCGAGCGGTGATGCCGGAAGGCTTCGCCGACGTTTGGGCGACTATCCAGGAGGCTCGCGGCCTGATGGGGGCCCGGACATGACCGAGGCCTTCACGGCGGCGCCACATCTCGCCCGGCTCAAGGACTTCCAGCGACAGACGGTGCGGCACGTCGTGAACCGGTTCTATGACGGCCCCACGCCCACCCGTCGCTTCCTCGTCGCGGACGAGACTGGCCTCGGCAAGAGCGTTGTCGCCAGGGGCGTCATCGCGGAGACCGTTGAACGGCTACTGCGCGATGACCACACCGAGCGCATCGATGTCGTCTACGTGTGCTCCAACAGTGACATCGCAGCGCAGAACCTGGCCCGGCTCAATGTCGTCGGCAGCGACAGGGTCGAGTTCAGGACTCGTCTCACCATGCTTGCGGCCCACTCACACGATTTGAACAGCGGGGCCGAGCGCTACGGGAAGGCCATCAACCTGATTGCGTTCACCCCTGCCACGTCGTTCGAGAAGGGTTGGCGCACCGGCAAGGCCGAGGAGCGGGCTCTGCTCGCGGTTCTCGTGGAACGGATGCTCGAAGTCTCCGGATACGAGCGGACCGCCCTGCACCGGGCCCTGCAGGGCGGGGTGCATACGTTGGATCGCTTCCGCGGAGAGATTGAGCGGTACCGAGCCCTCGACTTGGACCAGACGATCGTCAACGCCTTCGCGACGTCCCTACAGGGGAGCCCTCCACTTGCCCAACTTGAACGACTCATCGTCGATATCGGCCAGAAGCGCCACCTGACGGAGGAACAACGCGAACGCACTCGCGTGATTACCGGCGAGCTTCGCGACCATCTTGCTCGCGCGAGCGTCCATGCCCTCGAGCCAGACCTGATCATTCTCGATGAGTTCCAGCGATTCCGGCACCTTCTCGCACTAAATCAAACGGGCGGGAAGAGCGAAGCAGCCGAGCTCGCGCACCATCTCTTCAACTGGGACCAGGCGCGCACGCTCCTGCTATCGGCGACTCCCTACAAGGCCTTCACGCTCGCCGAAGAAGACGATGCGGGGACCGACCACTACACCGACTTCATGACGACCCTGGAATTTTTGTCGGCAAACGACGAGGCGTGGCTGGCGAGCGTTCGCGGTGCGCTTGCCCAGCACCGGGGCCAGCTTCTCGCCGGACAGGACGTCCGGCAAGTCGCCAACGAGCTGCGCAAGCTCCTGCTGCAGTTCATGTGCCGTACGGAGCGACCCACTGTGGACGGGGCGCGCATCGAGGTCTCCACACCGGCAACCGGCGTGACGGCCGCTGACCTTGTCGACTATGTCGGCTTGCGCGACCTTGCCCGAGCCGTCGACGGGCAGGTGCAGGTCGAGTACTGGAAGTCGGCGCCGTACTTCGTCAACTTCCTCGAGGGCTACCAAGTCGGTGAGCGACTCAAAAGCCGGCTCAAGCAGAACAGTCAAGATGAGGCCCTGAACGCCGCTCTGGCGCGAGTGTCCCGGCTAAATCCCTCCGGACTGACTCGCTACGAGCCCTCCGACATGGGCAACGCCCGATTGCGGGCTCTCGCCGCACGGACCGTCGGTGACAGTTGGTGGCAACTGCTGTGGATCCCTCCGTCAATGCCCTACATCGGCCCAGACGGCCCTTACGCCCAGCCCTTCGCCGATCGCATCACCAAGCAGCTGGTCTTCTCGTCATGGTCAGCCACCCCCACGGCCATCGCAAGCCTCCTGAGCTACGAGGCGAACCGGCTACTCGCCGAGGGATCCAGCAAACTGACCGAGAACACCGCGACGGCGCGCGGGCGGCTCGCAACGTTGTTGGACTACCGCATGGAGCAAGGTCGGCCGGGCGCGATGAGCACTCTCGCCCTCTTCTGGCCGCACCCCGAACTAGCACGCGTAGCTGATCTCTTGGAGGCGGCGCGTAGCTCGCCGGCTAGGTTACTTGAGGCGACGGACGCCGAAGCATGGGTCCTACAGCGGTTGCGGAACGCGGCGACGACGGACAGCTCCGGAAAATCCACCGACGTGATCAGCGACTTCTTCGCGTGGCCTGGGTCGATTCCCTCTGGGGCGCGCCAAGGGGCTGCGAACGTACTGAGCGGAAGCCTCCAAGAAGAGGAGCGGCCAGATGATGACGAGCACGGCCAGCACCACAGCGCCCGGCTTGCCGCACACGTGCATGAAGCACTCTCTGCGGCATCCTCGCGTCACCCCTCACCCGACCTCGCTCATCTGGCCGCCTTCAGCCCTGGAAATGCGGCCTGGCTCGCTCTCAACCGCCTAGTGACGGCCGACGATGATGTCGACGAAGAAGCCCTGTGGTCGGCCGCGGCGGTGCTGGCCAACGGTCTACGTTCGCTGTTCAACCGGACCGAGAGCACGCTGCTTTTGGAGCGCCTCTACCCCGATCTGCACTACTGGCAGGCGGTGCTGGCCTACTGCCGGGCCGGCAACCTTCAGGCTGTGCTGGACGAGTACCTGCACCACCTGCGCAGCACATCAGGAGAAGACCGGCTTACCGGCTCAACGCTGCGAGACCTTGCTCGTACGGCCGTAGCGACCTTGTCGATGCGGCCGTCGCCGTACAAGGCGTTCGACCCGGATGACCCGGACGAGGGCATTCCGTTCAGTAGCCGGTTCGCCCTCCGCTATGGGACGGCCCGGGGGCAGGCCGAGGACGTCCGTTTGCCGGAGATTCGCGCGGCGTTCAACAGCCCCTTCTGGCCATTCGTGCTGACCAGCACAAGCGTCGGCCAGGAGGGAATCGACTTCCACTGGTGGTGCCACTCGGTCGTGCACTGGAACACGCCCTCGAATCCGATCGACTTTGAGCAGCGCGAGGGACGAGTCAACCGCTTCGGGGGGCATGCCGTGCGCCGCAATCTGGCTTCCAGCCACCGCGAAGACGTCCTCCGGAGCGACGAGCCGGACCCGTGGAAGGCGGCCTACGACGCAGCGAAGGGCACCCTGCCGGCACTCGGCGACTTCTGCCCCTACTGGGTATTTCCAGGCCGATATGCGGTCGAGCGGCACTTGCTTCCATTCCCCTTGAGCAAGGACGGCGCGCGAGCGAGGGCGCTGAAGCGCGACCTCGTCCACTACCGGCTGGCACTCGGTCAGCCGCGCCAGGAGGACCTGCTCGCAGCGCTAGGAGACGCAATGACGGTGACACCGATCGACCTGCGTCCCCCCGTTTGAGAATCAACGCCTCCCCCCGATTGGGAGCCTTCGGACTTTCCGCCAACACGTGGTCGGCCCTCACCACGCGAGTCACGTAAACGTTGGATCCACAAATCGCGACCCTGATTCAAAGATCACCGATATGTGAAGTTGGCTAAGCAGCTCCAACATATCCCTTGCGGGGGCTTCCGGCAGGAGGACCGCAAGGCTCGGAGGTGGAGAAATCCGTCGCCGATAGTCCATCAACTGACCGATTGCATATCGGATGTACTCCCGCGAACTCTTGGCTTTCGCCTCGATGAGGAGGTTCTGCGCGGGGTCGAAGAGATCGACACGTAGCGCACCTGATTCGGAGGGCAGGAGCACGCTGCTCATGTCCCGTCCCTTCTTCGCGAGCCAGGCGAGGTAGCGAGTCACGAGTTGCGCCTCGGCGCGGACGACGATCCGAGTAACCTCCGACAGCGTCACTTCTGTCTCGGTGATGCGCATCTGCTCCGTGTCGACAAGCCTGGTGACCGAGCTACCGGGGACCTGCATGACGCCGGGAGGTAGGCCGGCTAGCAGCCGCTCTCGGGCCTCGGCGGCCAGCCGCTCGCGCACCTGGCGGTCGGCCGCCATGGCCCTGAAGACCGCGAGCGCTTCGCCGGTTACCGGCTTGAGTCCTGTTCCGGGGTGGAGCGTCCCTTGGAAATTACCAAGCCGGCGACTGATCGACCCCGTAGTACGCCTGGTGAGCTTGGCAAGCTGCTCGACCTCGGGGTCGCGAGCACCTGAGCTATGCCCGCGCCTCAAGTAGAGGTCGGCCGCGACGATGTATTCATCCAAGGACCAAAGCTGACCGGTTGGGTCTTGTTCTGTCACGCGCGCATCGTGGCATGGCGAGGAGTCCCTAACAGCAGCTAGACGGAATGCGCCGCTCCTCCCGCGCGGGCGCCGCCAACCGCGGCTCAGCCGTGGTGCAGCCGGTCCAACGCCGGGGCAGCCAGGTCCCAGAGCTCTCGGAAGCTAGCGAGGACCTGCAGGACAAGTGCCGACGGGTCCAGCGACGCACCCGGCGGCGACTGCACGTATCGCCAGAACGGGAAGGTCCGACCCGACGAGCCCTTGAGCTGCGCCCGCACCGGTCGCATGGCCTCGCTGATCTGCCGACGGCGTTCCTCGTCGGCCGTGTCGGCGGGAAGTCGCACGGCGACGTAGGGCCACTCGTTGGAGCCCGTGGCAAGTAGGCGGGCACGCTCCCACTGGATGACGACGCTGACATCCGCGGTTCCGTTGTGCTGCCAGATCGGACGGCGCAGGCCACCTCTGGGCCAGGAGCCGGAGTCCAGATCGTTGGTCTCCAGCTCGGCGTCGAGTTCCTCGGCGAGTTCTTCCAGCTGGGTCACGACGCCGACGAGGTGCTTGTCCAGGAGCTGGCGGCCTTCTGTGCGCAGAGCGGCCCAGGTCTCGATGTCGTGCCGGTGATCGAGGTAGAACCACGCCTTCGCGTCGGCGTCTTCGCGCGCAGAGATGATCGGGTCAGACACGGTGGTAGGCCTCCAGGGTGGCGATGTAGTCGTGGACGCCGGGTGCCACCCCGGTGATCAAGGTGGCGGCCGTGCGGGCGATACCGGCGACCTGCTCCCAGGTGAGTGCTCGCCACCGGCCCCGGCTGTCCACGGCGGTGGTCGGCAGCCGCTGGCCGCGGGTGAGGAAGACGAAGCACGGCGCCGGCTCGACCTGCCAGTGCGCGTACAGGCGGTCCAGCTGACGGTCCTGCTCGACGGCGAAGGTCTTGGCCTCCACCACGATCGTCCAGTCGCCGCCGTAGACGACGAGGTCGGCGCGGGTCTCGTCCCGCTGCTCCTCCAGCGCCACCCGCACGCCGGCCTCTGTACCGGAGCCGTCGATCGCGAGGTACTCGAGCAGCCCGTCGAGCACAGCGGGGCCGAGGCCGTGGTGGCCATCCGAGCGCAGCAGCCAGGCAAGCCCGGCGGTCATCGCCAGTTCCCGGTATTGCTGAACGAGGGCCGCGAGCAGCGTCCGCGGGCCGCCCCGCCAGCAGCCCGCCTGCACGAGATTCCGCTGCCTTTCCTGCAGCTCTCCCAGGCGGACCTTCCACTGCGTCACCACGGCAGCGTCGCGCGCCCGATCGGCAGCGCTGAGCGCCCGCCACTCTTCGGCTACCGTCGCGCGGCGCTCTCGCCATCCCTGCACAACTTCGACGGGCGCTGCCGGCGCCGGAGGCAGCGCCGTCACTGGGCGGGGGCGAACGTCGCGTCCACCGTGAACGCGAGGTCCTCCCAGCGCTTGTACTCGCCGCCGAGGCTGAATCCGAGATCCTGCAGCTGCAGAGCCGCGCCGGCGTTCACCGACGTCGACTGCTCCGTCTTGATGCCGAAGTGGAACTGTTCGGCCCCGGCATCGGCTGCGGTACGCATCAGCTTGAACATCGGATCCCGGTCAGGCCAGATCAGGTCGTCGAGCAGTGGCTTCGCCTTACCGGCACCGGCGATGCGGATGGCGAGCTTGCCGCTGTCATCGCGGCCCAGCCCCATCGTCAGTGAGACATCCTCGACGTTAGGCAGTCCGATCCCGCCCTCAGCCTTCGCTGCCTTGCCGATCGACTCGCGCCAGGTGATCTCGACGTCCCGTGCGCCCAGCGACAGCAGGTACCTGGTCGCCTCGATCGACTTCTCGTTCAGCACAAGGCGGTGGAAGCCGGCGTAAGGCATGTAGTCGCGGCGCCGCAGCGGGTGACGGGCGTACACGTCACCGACGTTCGGCCCACTCTCCGGGAAGAAGAGTAGATCGCGCTTCATGAGTTGCCGGGCATCCTCAAGGGCGATCAACGCAACATGCGGTGACGACCCTCCCGAGCGCAAACCCTTCCATGCCAGTGAAACGAGGGGCACTACGAACCCAGCGCTCAGTCCTGCCACAAAAGCCTCTACCGCTACCTTCTGCCAGGTGGGTTCGGGCGCGGGAAAGGCCTCTGGCTGGTCGACGACAGCGACCACATCGCCGAAGTCCCAGCCATCCAGGTCCACCATCTGACCACGCGGCGCGTTGGTCACTCTGCGACCTCGGCGGCGATCCTCTCGGCCTGCTGCACGACCATCAAAACGCGCCTCCTGGTTCTGGGGTGAAGTACCTCGTCATCCGTGCCGTCACGCAACCGTGGCGTCTGGAAGAGCACGGTCTCTGACCTGGTGGAGAACGGTCACGATCCCGTCGACCTCATCCTCGGTGAAGATCGAGTCCGGGCCGTGCGGTGCGCTGTCGATGAACGGCGACTCGTAGAGCCGCTCCACCTCCATCGCCCCGTTGGCGGTCAGGTGCTCGACGATGAGCTGGACGAACCGGATCTGGTTGGCCGAGTACGCGCCGTCGGACAGGTAGCGGTCGAACGCGGCGGTCGCGGCCTCGCGGTCGAGGCCGACCAGGGAGCGGATGAACAGCCCGAGCCCGTGGGACTCCTCGCGGGCGCGGGCGATGTCGGCCTCGCTGCCGGCGCCGGACGTCACCAGCATCGCCTCCAGGGACGCCAGGTCCTCCGGGGTGAGCTGGAGGTTGCGGCGGAGCCGCTGCAGGGCCAGGTGGTCATCGTGGTCGCGGAGGTAGGCGCGAGCCTTCGCGCGGAACCGCTCCCAGTTCGTTCCGGGGGTGACGCCGGGCAGTTCGACGATGCTGCTCTCGCCGAGCTCGTCCGCGAAGTTGGAGTAGACGACTGCGCGCCGGGACTTCTCCACGAAGCGCACGAGCCCGCGGATTCGGCGCCGGGCGAGCTCGAGCATCGGGAGGGTGACGTCGACCCACCACTCGTCGCCGGAGAGCTCCTCGAGCAGCTGCTCCTGAGCCTTGACCGAGGGGATCGCGGTCTGACCGAGCAGGGCGGCGGCGATGTCCTGGACCTGCGTGCGTAGCCGCTCGAACTGGATGGCATCGCCATCGAGCTGGGCGAGCTGCAGCCGCAGCAGGATCAGGTCGAAGCGCTTGGCGTCCTCGTCGTCGTCCCGCTTGGTGGAGGGCAGGCCAGCGAGGTGGTGCGCGATGTCGCCGGCCTTCTCCGGGGTTAGCTGATGCCAGGCATCCCAGTTGGAGTACGTCTCGACCCACTGCCGGGCCGGGCGGACCAGGAAGTTGTCGACGTTCATGCCGACCACCACCTCGTGCAGCGTCCAGGCCGCGTCCACGCGCAGGCCGCGTTCGCTGACCTCACCCTGGCCGACCTCGGTCTGGCCGCCGGAGTCGGCGCCGGCGCCGGTCTGGTCCAGTGCGGCGAGCAGTCCCAGGCGTGCCTCGAACAGCCGCTCGGCGAGCGACTTCTGCAGCGAGCCGCCGGAGTCGGGCAGGTCCTGGCTAAAGAATTCGAGGTTGCCGCAGAAGTCGAAGACGTAGAAGTTCTTCTTGTCCTCGCCCGGCCCGTAGAGGTCAGGGCACAGGCGGGTGCCGCGGCCGATCATCTGCCAGAACTTGCTCTTGGCGCGCACCAGCTTGAAGAAGACCAGGTTGACAACCTCGGGGACGTCGATGCCGGTATCGAGCATGTCGACGGAGATCGCGATGTGAGGCGCCTTCTCCTTGCTCGAGAAGTCGTCGATGAGGCTCTGGGCGTAGGTCACCGAGTGGGTGATGACGCGGGCGAAGTGACCGGCGTACTCGGGGTAGTTGGCGTCGAAGCGCTTCTGGATGAACTCGGCGTGGGCCTGGTTCTTGGCGAAGATGATGGTCTTGCCGAGCCGGTCGCCGCCGGCGACCTTGTGGCCGTTCTGCATGAGGGTGGCGAGGACCTTGTCGACGGTGTCGGCGTTGAAGAGGAACTTGTTGAGTTCCTCGGCCGTGACGGCGTCTGGGACGTCGCCGTCCTCGCTCCACTCGATGGAGTCCCAGTCGTCCTTCTCCTGCTCGCTGAGCTCGTTGTAGCGGATGCCCTCGCGGAGGAACTTCGTGGGCACCGACACCGCCACGGGGGGCACGAGGTAGCCCTCGGCAACGGCCTCATCGAGGCTGTAGGCGTCGGTGGGCACCCCGTCCTCGAGGTTGAACAGCGTGTAGGTGTTGCGGTCGACTTCGTCCTTCGGAGTGGCGGTGAGGCCGACCAGCAGGGAGCCGAACCAGGAAAAGATCGCCCGGTACTTCTGGTAGACCGACCGGTGGGCCTCGTCGATCACGATCAGGTCGAAGTAGCCGGGCCCGAACAGCCGGAGGCCGCCATCGGTCTCGTTGATTAGGTTCATCATCGTCGGGTACGTCGAGACGTACACCCGGCCATCGGCGACCTTCTCGGTCACCAGGTTGACCGTGGTCGCGTTCGGCAGGTGCGCCTTGAACGCCCCGACGGCCTGGTTGACCAGGGCGGTGCGGTCGGCGAGGAACAGCACCCGCTTGACCCAGCCCGCCTTCATGAGTTGATCGACCAACGCGATGACCGTCCGGGTCTTGCCGGACCCGGTGGCCATCACGAGCAGCGCGGCCCGCTGCTTGGCGGCGAACGTCTCCCCCACTGTCCGGATCGCGCGCTGTTGGTAGTGCCGGCCGACGATGGTCTTGTCGATGGACGCGTCTGCCAGCGGCAGACGGCCGGTGCGGCGGTGCACCATGAGTTCGAGCTCGTCGGCGGCGAAGAAGCCCTCGACCCGACGCGGCGGGTAGCCGGCGGCGTCGTCCCACAGCCAGGTCTGGTAGCCGTTGGTGTAGAAGATCACCGGCCGGCGGCCCGTCATCTTCTTGAGGCTGTCGGCGTACAGCTTGGCCTGCTGCTGACCCACGGCGGGCTCGACGGTGGTCTTCTTCGCCTCCACCACCGCCAGCGGCAGCCCGTCGCTCCCCCACAGCACGTAGTCGACGTAGCCCTTGCCCTCGGCGTTGGGCATGCCGGTGACCTCGAACTCGCGGTCCCGGGTAGCGGTGAGCTGCCAGCCCGCCTCGCGGAGGAGCTCGTCGATGATGAGATCGCGAGTCTGAGCTTCGGAGTAGTCGTGCGTGTCGGTCAGCGTGTTCGCGGCCTGCACGGCCTTGATCTGCTGGCGCAGCTCTTCGATCTCGGCGTCCTTCGCCGCGGCGACCTCGTCGCGCTCCTTCAGCGCGCGGGCGTGGGCCTCGTCCTGCTGGTGGAACTTCTCCGCCAGCTTGACGACGTCGGCCCGGCTCAGCGGGGCCTGACTGCCGGCGAGCTTCGGGTCGAAGACAGCACCGGTTGGCACCGCCGCCGGGTTGGTGGAGTAGCGGAAGGCCGTCCACACCACCACGTGGTGCAACTCGCGGAGAACGTCCACGGCGGCTCGGGCCGGGATGGGTTGCGTGTCATGGACTGCCCGGTTGCCGAGCTTGCGGATCAGATTCAGCTTCTGGCCGATGCCGACGCCGACCCGGCGCTGGAAGGCCGGCTCGTTGACTCGGGCCGCGAGGTCGTCCCTGTATGGGGTGGTCAACCCGTCAACGTCATAGATGAGCCCGACAAGCTGCTCTGCCGCACGACGAGCGTAGAAGCAGGCCGATCGAGGATCAGAGCCGAGATGGCCTTCGGCCCGCGTGCAGTCGGCGTGAATGGAAGGCCATTCTTCCTTCACGAAGTAGAAGTTGCTCACGGCCCCATCCTGGTACGACAGCGGCTAAAGTCAGGCATTTAGAGCCGCCCCGAGAAAGCCTGATCATGAAGCGAGGCAAAGACAGAGTCGAGCGCTTGTCTGTGCGCCAGAGCGCGGTCCACATGCTCCCTGACCAGACGGAGCCTATTCGCATACTCGCGCTGCAGACTAAGCGGCGCCACAGGCAGTTCTATCGTCGCCAGGTTTTTCGCGTAGACAGCGAAGACGCTTGTGGTCCCAGACTTCCTCGAATCCAACTGTCGGCGTCCGTCTGAAGACCACAGGAAACCGTGCACATAGTCCGATAGGACTGCATCAGTAAATCGCAAACGCAACAGGTTGTTATTGAACAGCCGCGAGCGTCCCCGGTAGACAACACTTTTTCCCACGAGTTCCCGGGTGTTGCGGGTATTGAACAGCAGGTCGCCGTCCTCAACAGAGCATCGCTCGACTTCATCTGCATTGGCTGCCACTCTGGTCGGCGATGACAGCGCGAGGTCCCCATCGCGTGTTATCGCGTCCATCTTCACGTACTCGTAGGGTAAGTCACCTCCCTGTTCGGATGCAGACCTAACGAGGCCCAGGCGGCTGTCACTGATCAGGGAACCCAATCGCACCACTGGCCAGGACGCGCAACTTCTGAACATGACCGAATACAGAGACCGCCTCATGTCAGCGAGGATGGCGAGGGTCGCCCCACGCTTTTCACACACGGCGCTCGCTTGATCCAGGATGGTCGCGATACGGCGCTGCTCCTCGAATGGTGGTAGCGGTATGATCAAGTCATCCAGGTGCTCATTCTTCAAGTTGTTTATGTTGACACCCTCAGCGAGGGAAGTCACCTTTTTTCTATAAGCTCGAGTCTGGAAGTAGTGAGCAAAGTACGAAGGGTGCACGTCGGCAGTGGGGCGCAAGACCTTGCAGAAAGCCCCAAATCCTCCTTCGAAGTCGAAGAGGCTGCGCGCAGCCTTCCCAACGACTTCCAGACTTCCACTGGAAGCGGCGATGACGATGTCGTTTCTCTTTACCTTCTGCTTGTCGCGCACATAACTGGCAGGCACGTACAGCAAGTCCGTAAAGTCTAGGCGCCCATCTTGAATGTTCCCGGCCCGCAGAACAGGCAAGTACCCCGGAGTTGACCCTGGGGACGAGTCCGCCTTCGCAAACGTGACGCCACGGATCTGTTCAGCAATCTCCCCGACGCGCACACGACGTACCGTCATGACAGCATTGCCTTCAGTTCTGCAAGGCCTCGCGCAATCTCAACTTCCAACTTCTCGAGGTCGGCAATCATCTCAAGTGGCGCCTGATGCTCGACCTCGTCGTGGACCGTCTCCTTGTAGCGGTTGAGCGAGAGATCGTACGCCTGGGCGACAATGTCCGATTTGGGCACACAGAAGCTCTGTTCGGTGCGCCCACGATGCAGTTCGCCACCGCCCCGCTCCCACCAACGCGCAAGCACATCCGGAAGGTCATTCATTTCGGTCGGAATGCGTTTGTCGTCAAGACTGAAGCCGTCGGCCTGCACGTCGTAAAACCAGACATTATCGGTGCCGCCGCTGTTGGTCTTCGTAAACAGCAGGATCGCGGTCGACACGCCCGCGTACGGCCTGAACACCCCCGACGGCAGCTTGACCACGGCGTCAAGCTTCTGGTCCTCAACGAGAGCCCGGCGGAGGGCCTTGTGCGCAGTGGATGACCCGAAAAGCACCCCGTCAGGGACGATGACGGCAGCCCGCCCACCGGGCTTGAGCAGCCGCAGGAACAGCGCCAGGAAAAGCAGTTCCGTCTTCTTGGTCTTGACGACCCGCTGCAGGTCCTTCGACGTGGACTCGTAGTCGAGGCTGCCAGCGAAGGGGGGATTCGCGAGAATCAGGGAGTAGACGCCCTCCTCGCCCGTCGCGCCCTCCGAAAGGGAGTCGCGGTAGCGGATGTCGGGCTGCTCGACCCCGTGCAGCAGCATGTTCATGCTGCCGATGCGGAGCATCGTTGAGTCGAAGTCGTAGCCGTGGAACATGCTGCGGTGATAGTGCTGTCGCTGCCGGTCGTCGGTCATGACCGTGGGGTGCTCGCCACGCACGTACTCGGAAGCGGCCACGAGGAAGCCGGCGGTGCCGCAGGCCGGGTCGCAGATCTCGTCCGACGGCTGCGGGGCAGTCATGGCCACCATCAGCTGGATGATGTGCCGCGGCGTCCGGAACTGGCCGTTCTGACCCGCGCTGGCGATCTTGCTGAGCATGTACTCGTAGAGGTCGCCGTTGGTGTCGCGGTCATGCATAGGGACGTCGTCGAGCATGTCGACGACACGGGAGAGCAGCGCCGGTGTCGGGATAGTGAACCGGGCGTCCTTCATGTGCTCGGAGTAGGTGGACCCATCGCCGCCGAGTCGACGCAGGAACGGGAAGACGCCCTCACCGATCACCTGGTGCATGACCCCGGGCTCGAAGTCCTTGAACCGGGACCAGCGCAGATCCGCCTCGCCGGGCTGGAAGATCGGGTCCTCGATCGGCTTGCCAGTGCGGTTCGCCTTCCGCTCCTGCAGGGTCTGCAGGTCGTCAAGCCGACGGATGAAGAGCAAGTAGGTGATCTGTTCGATGACCTCGAGGGGGTTGGAGATGCCTCCGGACCAGAAGGCGTCCCAGACTCTGTCGATCTGGCTCTTCAGCTCACCGGTGATCACGCTGCGTCCCAAGCGTCTGCCGGGGTCCCGGCCACCACACCGCAGAGCCCAGCTGCCCCCAGCAGCCCGCCCCTCAGCGCCCGCCGTCCAGCCGCGTTCATCCCATCGCGCGGTGCCACCAGCTACTCCCTTGATCGGCCCCCCAACGGGAGCGCCACTGGCACGGTAACTGGCGGCCGTCCCACAGTGGGCGACCCGACACCGTCAGTGACACCAAGGAGCGGGTGGCTCCCGATGCACCGTCTTCACGCCATGTGGGGGAAGTGCGTGCGATTTGCGCCTGGGAACGCATAAGTTCCCTGGCAACGGGGCGGAGGTTGGCGGTTGCCAGACGATAGACAGTGGAGCGAGGCGCTCTGCGACTGGTTCTTTAGGCCTGAGTTCGCTGGTCAACCGGCATACCTCTCGTGCGATCCAGCAGTCCCCTCACTGATCGCAGAAGCCCACGGCTGGGGACTGCCCGATTCGCTCAGTGACTTGCTGAGGGCCGTCAGGGCTCGCGTCAAGCACAGCCAGCCCCTGGACCCATGGGTGCGACAAGCCATCCAGTGGCGCCGAGAGGGGAGCGTCGGGAACCCGCCGTGGGTGGCCGTGCTCGCAGTGACCGTGCTAGCCGCGTCGGGGGCCGGCAGGGAAGAAGACGGCCGCGTGCTGCACGAGCGGGCCTACTACCGTCCACTCCGACAGCTCCTGGGACTTCTGGCCGGTGCCCAACCGCCCGGGTTCGACAGCGACATCCGAATGCTCTGGACCTTCCTGAAGGAATGGCTGGACGACCACCTCGAGGGCTCTCGAGGGCTCTCGACGGCACGCGCTCCCCGTCACCTGTCGAACGTGGGCTGGGCTATGTCGCAGGTCGTGCTGACATCGGCGGAGCGGTCCCGACTGCCAGAGTTCTTCCAGCTCATCGGCGCCGTCCCAGGCGAGGACATCACCCCCGACGCACTGCTCGCGAGCTACCTGCGGTGGGGATCGAGGCGCAGAGCGTCTCGGATCCATGACGACGTCCGTGCGCAATCGAACTTCGCGGAAATGCTCGGGGCAGCACTCCACCAAGCCCTGATTTCCTGGGATGGGCGTCCGCGTGACGAGCGCGGACGGACCACGCTTCCCCTTCTGCTCGGCTACTACAGCTCACGAGGGCAGCTTCGGCTCGTCTCCCGGGCGGCCCACGGACTGGAGAATCGTGGTCTGAAGGTCGGTGCGGACGAGGTCTACATCGGAGCGCGAGACGAGCTGTTCGTGGTGCCCGGTGATCCGGACACGGCCCTAGCTGGTCGCCCTATTCGAGCATCACTCTCTCCGTCGGAGCAGGACCCCGTCTCGGTGGCGATCGATATCCAGATGCGACTCCTTAGTACGGACATCCACGTGCTCGCCTCCAACGGCGAGCTGGGGATGTGGGTTGAGGTGGCCGCCGCGTCACTCGACCAGGAACACGTGATCATCGTCCGCGATCAAGTCGCCCCGGAAGCCGAGCGCGCGATGACGGATCTGGGGGGCGGGGCCATGCGGCTGCCCCGCATCCGACTGCCGGCGGGCTGGTGCGCGTATCACCGTTTTCACCCAACGCGACTGGCACAGGTCCCGGTTCACCTCTCAGCCCTCGTCCCTGGCCGAACGGAATTGGCCCAGTTGACCGGGGGGCTCCCCGTCGATCGCCTACGGAAGCTCTGGCTGACCGACGGCCCTCCTGACGTGATCCTGCCGGAAATTCTAGATGCGCAAGCAGGCCGAGTGCTGCGGCTGGACGGCGCCGAGCTGCCGTGGCCCGACGACAATCGCCTGCGGCTGCGGTCCCTTGGGCTTCACTCCGGCGATCACGAACTGAGCGTCGCCGGGCGCACGATGCGACTCACTCTCCTCGACGAGGTGGTGGACCACGCGGGCCACGGCGACGCTCGGCTCACGGTCGAGCGACAGCCCGTCGAACAAACCTTCCTGGCGAGAGCCCGGGCGGCCGGCGCCAGCCACGGGTCACCGACGTCCCCCACCGACGCATGCATCACCGTCACCCTGTGCGGCGCCCGGCTAAGCACGACCGAAGGCAGCCTGCCGCTTCTTCCGCGCCCACACCAACTGCGGGTTGGCGGGTGCTACTACGTGCTCGGGGCTCCTGGGCAGGCCGCTCGACTCCGGCCGGTCGCGCCGCCCTGGCTCACGGCCGTCGAGCCACCGCTGTATTCGCGCGACGCTGACCTTGAGTCGACCATTGTCGGCCTTTCCTTCGCGCCACGCTGGTTGCTCTACGTGCCAGCAGGCCGACGGGCGACGGTCACCGATATCTCGGACGTCTCCGCGCGTGCCGGCCGTGACACTGCAGTTCGCGCGCCCGATTTCGGCGCGGAGATCTGGCAGCAAGCTTCACGGCATCTTGAACTCGCCGAAGTCGCGCCTCAGGACATGTCGGCCTGGCGGGCCTGGTTGTCTGCTGCTGGCTCGGCGGGCCAGTACCGCCGCTCAACTATTGGACGGCAGCCGTGAGCGTTGACCATGACCTCCTGCTGCGGTGGTGCTCCGAACGCGGTTCCGGCTCGTTGACCGCATTCCGGGAGGCCCACGATTGGCTCCGCGATGAAGCGGCTGACCCAGACTCGGGAAGCCCCGAAGCCCGTCCGCTCCAGGAGCGGTGGACCTGGGCGCTGCAGTCCCTGCAAGCCCTCGGACACGTAGAGGTGGATTGGCTGAAGCGACGATGGCACGTCGCTCCTCCCGTCGTGAGCACGCTGACGGACGGCGGAGGTTTCGCGCTCCTCTGTGGCGCCAGGCCTGCAGCCCTCGTCCGCCGACTCGACAACATCGTCGAGGATCCAGATCCGCGGCTACGGGAACTTTCATCGAACGTGGTATTCGACCTGCCGGTTCCCCAGCGCGGCGCCCCCGCATTGCGCCTGCTTCAGGTCCCTGCCCTGAAGGACGTTAAGGAACTGTGCTCGAAGCTAGGCATCTCCTTCGTCGACCGCGTCGCCGACCAGCTTCTGGGGCTCGTCCCTGATCTGAACGGGCTTCTGCGCCCCGGGAGGAGAGAGGACATCCCCGGGGGCATCGCTCCGGCGAAGATGACCGACTTGCCGGGTCGGCCGCTGTTCGTCGACCTCGACGCGGACCCCGGTGAGGCGGGGGCCTACGAAGTTCGACTCTATGACTCACCCCGCTACTTCTATCGACACAGTCCCGGCAGGGTCTTCGAGGCAGAGCGAGGAGCGGTCGTGTGGGCTGAGCTGCGCCGGACGGAACGGCATGTCCTTCGGTACGACGCCGCCCGCCACAGCCTTCTCGTGCCCCCCAGGATGCGCCTGCCCTCCCTGTACGACCGGGCCGCCACGCTGCGCAGCGGACTGCTGCCCCAGCTGGAAAAAGTCGAGGTCCCGGCTGGCGTCGAGCGTGTCCGCCCACTGGCGCTCCTGCGGTACGCGAACATCGACGTGCCGTTCGCGGAGCGGCTCGCGGGTTTGCTGGATCAACCTCTCCAGCAGCTCGGCCCCCCGGCCCCGAGACCGGGAGCATTCGCGCCCCCAGTCCCACGCCGCTCGACGCAGGCGTCGTCGCCCCCTCAGGGAAGGTTGCAGCAGAAGTGACTACGGAAAGAGCCTTGAGCGTCGAAGCCCTGAGTCACGACCTGACCGACACCTTCCTGCGGTACTACGACACTGCGTACGGGCTTCGCGACGAAGCAATCATGCGCGAGCGAAGAGAACTCCTGCGCGGCCAGAGTGCTCTGTTCCAGGAGCCGTTCCTTGAGCTGCTCCCTGACTACGTCCTGGCCGATGCCGACCTCGCGGCAAGCTGCCAGCGCGCCGGGGTGCCTGAACTCGCTGGCTTGGCTGCCGCCGGCCTCTTGGCCGGGCGCGACCGGCTGTTCGCCCACCAGGAGCGGGCGCTGCAAGAAGCACTGAGCGGCCGCCACACCGTCGTTACCTCGGGCACGGGCTCGGGCAAGACGGAGGCCTTCCTCTTGCCGGTCCTGGCGCGTCTTGTTCGCGAATCCGCATCCTGGAGTTCTCCCCCGCGCGATGGTGGTTCGTGGTGGACCGGCCCTCAAGGATGGGAGCCACAGCGGGCGGGGAGCCCCAGCCGGCCCGCAGCCATCCGGGCGCTCGTCCTGTATCCGATGAACGCCCTTGTTGAGGACCAGCTCGTGCGACTTCGCCGGGCCCTTGACGGTCCCGCCGCGCGCCGGTGGCTGGACAGCACCCGAAGGGGAAACCGGTTCTACTTCGGTCGGTACACGGGCCGGACACCCGTATCTGCCGTCCGGAGCAACTCCAGCACGACAGAACTTCGGGCTGTCCTCCGGAAGCTGGACGAGCGCGGTCGACGGCTGAGGGCACGGATTGAAGCCGAGCAGCGCGCTGGCCTTCCGGTCCGGGAAGACGACGCCTACTTCCTCCCCCGGCTTGACGGCGCGGAGATGCGGTCGCGCTGGGACATGCACGATGCACCCCCGGACATCCTCATCACCAACTACAGCATGCTGAACGTCGTCCTCATGCGGGACCGCGAAGAGGACATGCTGGCGGCGACCCGCGCCTGGCTCGACGCCAGCCCTGATCACGTATTCACCCTCGTCGTCGACGAGCTGCACTCCTACCGCGGCACGTCAGGCACCGAAGTCGCCTACCTCTTGCGCAAGCTCTTGGACCGCCTTGGTCTGCACGAGCGCCCCGAGCAGCTGTCGGTGCTCGCCGCCTCCGCCTCACTCGAAGCCGGGCGCGCCCGCGACATGGCCTTCCTGGAGCAGTTCTTCGGCCAGCCTCAGGACCGGTTCGCCGTCGTTCCCGGCGCTCTTGCCCGCCCGGCCGGCACGGGGTCCGTAGATGGGGCCGCTCCAGCGCTTGCAGAGGCGCGCGAAGCCCTCATGGACGGTCAGCTGCCCTCCGGCCTCACTCGACGGCTCGGAGTGCAGGCGGCCATGTTCAACGCCGGCCAGGACGAGGGCCGACTCCGGGCACGCAGCTTCGCTGACTGGGCTTCCCGACTCTTCCCCGGATTGGCCCCGCAGGACCAGCGGGAGGCGATGAATGACCTCCTGGCCTGCATGGATGCGGACCCCGACGGGACGCGGCTCCGGATGCATTTGTTCTTCCGAAACCTCAACGGCCTGTGGGCGTGTGCCGATCCGGCCTGCGCGCTCGTGTCAACACGAGAACAAGACGACAAGGCACCACGGCAGCGCCCGATCGGACGCCTCTACGCACAGCCCCGGTATCGATGCGACTGTGGAGCGCGCGTCCTGGAACTCCTCTACTGCCAGACTTGCGGCGAGCTCTTCCTCGGCGGGTACCGATCACCGGTCGCCGACCAAAGCCAGTACCTCGTGTCTACCGTCACCGACCTGGAAGAACTTCCCGAGCGTGCTGCGCTGGCGCGCAATGCCGCGAATTACACCCTCTTCTGGCCCACATCGGACCCAACTCAGAAGCCGCTCACCAGCAAGTGGACGCGCACCCCCTACGAGATGGGCATGGCCCGACGCCACCTGAACGTCCACACCGGTGAGGTCGCTGCTCCCGAACCAGGGAGCAGCGGGAACGGCTGGGGGTACTACGTGACGGCCGGAAAGAACGGCGACCCCAGCCGCCTGCCTGCATTCCCGAACAAGTGCCCGCACTGCGGCGACGACCGCGAGCTGAAGCTGAACTGGCTGAAGGCCGAGGACCCCAAGCGGAACCGCTCCCCGATCCGGACGATGGGTACCGGTTTCGAGAAGGTGAACCAGCTCCTGTCCGACGTCCTCATGCGCGATCTCGGCGACGAACGCAAGCTCGTCGTCTTCTCCGACAGCCGTCAAGATGCGGCACGGATCGCCGCCGGCCTGGAGAAGTCGCACTACCAGGACCTCGTCCGCCAGCTGGTCGTCGCCGTGCTCGACAGGCCCGTCGATATAGACCCACAGAAGGCGGCGGAGTACTGGTCGAACCCGGACGCCGGGGCCGACGCCCAGAGTGCATGGGACGCCGTCTCGCAGGCCGACAAGGCGCTGGCCGACGCGGTCCGCCGTGTCGGCATGGGAAAGCCTCAAGCGGACGACGAATCGACGATCGCGAGTCGTTTGGAGGAACTCCGCAGCCGGGGCTACACCCTGGCGGAACTCGCGAACCTGGTTGAACCGCTGCTGCTCTCGCTTGGGGTCCACCCAGGCGGACCGGCCCCCAGCTTGCAGAGCTATGACGCCGCTGCGTGGACGGACCTCTACGACTGGAAGGCGACGCCGCCGGCACGCCGACCCACCAACCTCCTCACCCCCGCACAACAGGCCCTATCGGACCGAGTTCACGGAGCCCTGCTCGAGGAAGTGCAGAGGAGCGTCTTCTCCAGCACGGGTAGGGACGTCGAGGCACTAGGCCTCGCCCGGGCGACCAGTCCAGTGGAAAGCAGTGCTCCGACTGGCATGTCGTCGACGACCTTCCAAGAGGTGTGCGACAGCGTCGTACGCCTCATGGGCCTGCGCCGACTTTTTCCCGAACAGGAAAAGAACGGTCGTGACCAGCTGCCGCGCAATGCCCGCGAGTACCTGGGAGTCATCGCGGAAGGCGACCGCGGCATGACGGACGAACTCATACAAGCGGTTCGTCGCGCCCTCGGAGTCGGCGACAAGAACTTGCTCGACAGCACACGCGTGCGGCTGCGACCCGCCGGCGCCACACAGTGGCGATGCACACGCTGCCGAAGGAGGCACCTGCAGCCGTCCGGTGGACGGTGCACGCAGTGCCGAGGGCTCCTCGGCCCCGCCGAGGAACGACGACTGGCGGGCTCCGACACGAGCATCGAGGCAGCTGACTACTACGCATGGCTGGCACGGGATGCGGGTGAACCGTTCCCGCTCCGGGTGGAAGAGCTGACTGGCCAGACCGACACCAACGACGGTCAGGCGCGACAAGCTCGCTTCCAGAACGTCTTCCTCGACGAGGAGGTCCCCCAGACCAGTGCAATCGATGTGCTCAGCGTCACGACGACCATGGAGGCCGGCGTCGATATCGGCGGTCTGCGAGCGGTGGTCCTCGCGAACATGCCGCCGATGCGCTTCAACTATCAGCAGCGCGTCGGTCGCGCCGGTCGACGAAACGACAGGCTCTCGGTCGCCATGACGGTCTGTCGTGGGACTCGCAGCCACGACGAGCACTACTTTGCCCACCCGGAGCAGATCACGGGAGACCCGCCCCCGGCTCCATACGTCGACCTCGCCAGGCCGGACATCCTCAAGCGAGCGATGGCCGCTGAGTTCCTTCGGCGAGCCTTCCTCGCCGCTCGCGAGGACTCACCGGGCTTCGCCCCTGGGAGCAATGCCCACGGTCAGTTTGGAGATGTCGCCGCCTGGCCGGCAGTGCAGCAGCACGTCGTGTCCTGGCTGAAGGCCAATGCGCCCGAGGCTGAGCACATTCTCGATGTGCTGTTGCAACATGCTGCGCCACCCCTGCAAGCACGCCGCGCCGAGCTGATGAGCTGGGCGGTGACGGAACTGCCAGCCGCGGTCGACAGGATCGCCCACGCGGACACCGGCAACTCTGCGCTCGCACAGCGTCTTGCCGAGGCCGGCGAGCTGCCGATGTTCGGTTTCCCGACTCGCGAGCGCACGCTGTATCACGAACAGCCGCATGGACGCGAGCCCGATGGCACGATCAGCCGGCAGCTCGACATTGCGATCAGCGAGTTCGCGCCAGGGAGCGAGATCGTGAAAGACAAGTCGGTCTACGTGCCTGTGGGCCTCGTCGAGTACGTCCGGCGCGGGACGCGTTGGGTGCCGATCGGCGATCCCCGCGGTCCCATCGCCAAGGTGGGGCTCTGTCGCGCCTGTGGTGCGGTCGACCCCTCGGGCACTCCTTCAGCGTGCCCTACTTGCCGAACGCCGGCGAGCGATGACGGCGTCTACCGGGTGGTCGAAGTCGGCGAGCCCGAGGGCTTCAGGACCAGCTATCAGAGGCCCGCTGACTACGACGGCACGTACGAGTTCACTCCTCGAGCGGGCCATGCACGCCTGTCGCTAGAGAACGCCGGTGAACTAGAGGTACGTGGACACCACGAGCTGGACCTCCGTTTCGGCAAGGCAGACGTTCTGGTGGTAAACGACTCGGCCGGCGCGGACTTCCGCTTCACCAGCGTCGCGGCCCAGGACGGGCTCCTTTCTTTGGACTTGCTTGCCGACGACGAACGTCGCAAGGAGCTTGGACTGCCGAAGCCGGTCGGGGACCACAGCGGCGTGACCCCGATCGCCCTGGGCGCCTGGTCCCGAACTGACGCCTTGCTCGCCGGGCTTCGGTCAGTGCCAGACGGGCTCGATCTCAACCCGATGCGGACGTCGGCACGGGCCGCGTGGCTCTCGTTCGGCTTCCTGCTCCGCAACGCGGCGAGCAAGCTTCTCGACGTGGGGGTCGGCGAGTTCAAGGTGGGCGTCTTCCCGCGACCTGGGAAGGGCAACGACGCTGTCAGTGGAGCGGCGTTTCTCGCAGACAGCCTTGAGAATGGCGCTGGATACGCAACCCATCTTGGGCAGGACGCGGGGCCCTTGCTGTCTACCGCGCGTCAGCTGGCAGTCGAATACGCGGAGCATGCTCGTACTGGGGCTGGCTGCGATAGCAGTTGCTACCGGTGCCTACGCGACCACACGAACGCCGCTTACCACCCTCTGCTTGACTGGCGGCTCGCCCTCGACCTCCTCGACGCTGCGGAGGGTCAGCCCGTCAGCCTGGACAAGCTGGACCAGCTGGCCGCCCAACTTGCCGACACCTTTGCCGCGAACTTCGGCGGCGTGGTCCACTCGGCCGGCGGCCTGCCGCTGATCGAGGACGACTTTGGCAGCACTCTGCTCGTCGTTCATCCTCTCGAGAGCTTCCGCGAGGGGACTTCGAGCCAGCGTGTTATCGCCGCGCACAAGGAGATGGCCGAGCGAGGCCACGGTATCTCGATGATCACTCACACCTACGATCTCGTAAGGCGCCCTGGAGTCGTATGGACGCGGCTGGCCGCCACTAACGGATCTGCGCCGTGGGGTTCGCTGGGAAGCTCCCGGTGAGCCAATCTGTGAGCCGGCCAGGCGTGGTGAGATCTGCTTTCTTCAGGATGTTCACCAGGTCGACTCCGGCCAGGATGACGACGGGATGGCCGTCTTCGCGCACTTCCTTATAAGCCTGCTCGTGGACGTGCGAAGTCGTGACGAGCACACCGAACTGCCGATGCTTGAGTCTGCTGATGAGCCGGGCCACTTCGCGGACGCCGACGGAGTTGCCGGGCTGGTAGCACTTGGCCTCAAGCGCGAAGTCGAGCCGGACTCGGTCGGCCTTTGGACCAATCGCGTACAGACCCACCGCGTCACGGCCCCCATCGCGGCTGGGTCGAGTTACGTCGATGACTTCGACGGCCGAAGCAGCCGAGAGTCGGAACAGCTCAGCAGCACACGCTTCAAAGTCGATTGGTCGCTCGGCGAAGTAGCTCCAAAGGATTCGCAGCAACTCCGAGTCGCCTGGAGTCGTGGGTTCCTGCTCGCTACGGCTGCGATGCTGAGTTGTTGGAGGGGCGACCAGAGATTTGTAGACATCGCCTTCCACCCAGTTGCGCCAAGCCGGCGGTGACCCCGGACCGGTGGTCTTGAGTGGGCCTGGCCCGAGCAGTTCTTCGAGCCATGCCCGAGTGACCGTACGCTCATCGAGCACGGTGAAGAGCGCCCGGTAATTCTGGAATCGCAGGCCCTCGCGACTACGCCAGATGGCCGAAAGATGCTCATCCGGCGGCGCCGAAGGCGAACCCGGCGCGAGGAGGCCGCGAAAGCGGACTGCCCTGCTAGTCGTAGATGCGCGCTCGAACAGTAGGAACGGCGGGACTGTCGCCCGCCCGACCGTGCCACCGTGAGCTCCGTCGAAAGCAGCCCGCAAGATCCCGTTCCCGCGTCGGGGCGTGTCGTGCAAGTCACGACCGGGCTGCCTGTTGTCGCCGTAGTAGGTGAATGAGCCAGTCGTTGGGTCAAGGACGTCCGGCCAGTCTGGGTTTACGCCTGACGTGTAGAGGACGACCAAGCGGACTGTCCCCTGAGCAGGAGACCCGGCATAGCGAAACCCCCCTTGATTTCCGACCGGCAGCAGCACCGCTAGGGGGTCATCGCCAGCATGACCTGCCGTGCCAGCCCGGTAGACCTGGTCGAGTTGGAGGTCGGCGAACCGAAGATCCGCGAAGGGCACGCCAATGGCCGTCATACCGGCAGGCTCCCATGCCTCTTCCCCCGGACTGCGACGCGTCGCTCATGCACCGCCTCGATCACCCGTGCTGCGACTTCAGTTGGATCCTCGTGCTCCCATGCCCGGATGACGAGCCAGCCGGCCGCCCGCAACTGACGGTCCGTGTCAGCGTCGCGCTCTCGGTTCCGCTTGAGCTTGGGCATCCAGTAGTCGGTATTCGCGCGGGGCATGTTGCCGTGCAGGGGGCAGTTGTGCCAGAAGCATCCGTCGATGAAGACCGCGACTCGCGCAGGCCCGAACACCAGATCTGCTCGGCGGCGCATGGTCCGGAGCGGTGGGCTGTCGACTCGGTACCGGAGGCCCGCGGCATGAAGCAGCTTGCGCACCGCTAGCTCAGGCGCAGTGTCTCGAGCCTGTTGAGCCTGCATCTTCGCTCGGACGACGGAACTGCTCGCTCTCGACGACTCTGCCCGGTTGCTACGGGGAACTCTCCGAGATGAGCGGGGACGACCCGCGCGAGCTGCCTCATGGGATGGCGCCACGCAGGCAGCTTTACACCGATCGCTGGAGGGCTCCCTACCGATCTCGCCTTAGGGCTGTCCATCGCGTCGCCGCGGTCACGTCTCACCCAGTCGCGCAGCAGGAGGTTGCCGGCCGCAAGCGCCGTGTCGCTATCACATGCCCCCCTGCCCTAGTCGCCAACCCCAACGCACGCACGCCCCGGGCACGCGAAGCAGGCGCGAGACCTCATCCCCGGACCGCATAGCCCCCGGCGAGGCGTACCAGTGGGCAACGACGGCCTCACGTACGGTGTCTCTGTGCCGCATGACATTCTTGCGTGGTTCCGAGCTCAGTGCGCAACCTATGAGTTTAATGTGGCCGGCGCTCTTCGCCGTGAGGGTCCGGCAAGCACGTGGCCGCTCGTGGCGTCGAACGCTGAAGAACTCGAGGCGCGCCTGGCCGCGGGCGGGCATCTGCTGCCGCTGCCGAAAGAACCGGCGGCGCTCGCCAACGTGATCGAAGTCGACATCGTGGATTTTCTCCTCGCGCGACTGCAGCTGCTTCCCGATGCGGAATACCAGCGGGGCAGCGAACGTGGCTATCCTGATCTTGAAGTGGGCGGGCGCGCCTTCGGCGGGGCTTGGCACGCTATCGACGTCAAGGTGGCCCAGCGAGCCCGGCGGTCGGCTGCAGCTCGCCCGGGCACCACCGAGCGCACGCAGAGTCGCATCACGCTTTACACCGGGAACACCTACTTTCGGCACCCCACGCTGCACTGGCCGGGGACTTTCCGACCGTTCGACGACTACCGCAGCCACGCTGACGTGATCGTCATCTACACGCTCACCGATTCCGCAAGCCGCGTAGCCGACCTCGAAGTGATCATCCAGGAGCCGTGGCGCGTCGGGAGCTCGAAGCGGTCGTCGACGACGCGGGAGTACATCGGTGCTGTCGACGGCCTCGATGATCTTCGCGCCGGCCGCGGAGAGTTCGCCACCGCTGAGGACTTCTACCGCTTCTGGCGCAGGTTCCCCTTCCGCACGAGCCCTGGGGTGCAGCGGATCTACGAACGGCTGGTAGCAGAGCAACGAGCGGAGCTGGAGACACTGCGTGCGGCGCACCCCACCGACCGAGCGGAGCGCGCCTGAGCTGTTCTGTCGTAGGCGCATGGCACCCTCAATGCCGTGAGCCACGGTGTTGCCATCAGCCTGTTCTCCGGATGCGGCGGCCTCGACGTTGGGGTCGAGCAAGCCAACTACGAGGTCCGCGCCGCCGTCGAGTTGAATCAGGACGCAGCCGACTCGCACGAGAAGAACTTCTCGCACCTCGGCGCACCTGTCATCCGACGCGACATCCTTGACGTACCGACCCGCGACATCCTCCGTGCGGCCGGCTTGACTGGCCGCGAACGCCCAGACCTACTTATCGGTGGCCCCCCATGCACCCCCTTCAGTAAGAGCGGGTTCTGGCTCGACTGGAAGCGCGCGGGCCTGGACCCGGACGCCTCACTTCTTCAGGCCTACACCCGGGTGCTCGCGGAGGCGAAGCCGCGACTGTTTGTCCTGGAGAACGTGTACGCACTCACCTACAACAACAAGGCGTCTCGGCCGGCATTCGACCGGCTGCTCCGAGAGATCGACGACGCCGGGTACACCTTCACCTGGCGTGTGCTCAACGCCGCCGACTACGGCGTCCCGCAGGCTCGCCCGCGGTTGATCATCGTTGGTGCACCGAAGAGCCGTCGAAAGACGCCACTGCTACCTGAACCCACGCACACCGGCAAGTGGGAGCGCCGCTCGACCGGCTCCGCCGAAGGGCTCCCCCACGTCTCGGCGGGTAAGGCGCTGGCCGGGCTCATCACCGAGCCGGAGCCGAGCGAGATCGTCGGCGGCCAATTCGGCCACCTGCTCCCGGGCGTCCCTCCCGGGGACAACTATCTCTTCTACACGGCGGAGCGTGGGCACCCCGACCCGCTGTTCAAGTGGCGCAGCCGGTTCTGGTCCTTCCTCCTCAAGCTCGACCCGGAACGCCCCGCTCCGACAATCCAGGCACAGCCCGGCCCATACGTCGGCCCCTTCCACTGGGAAAACCGCCGGCTGCGCGTGGCAGAGATGAAGCGGCTGTTCGGCTACCCTGACGACTTCCACCTCGTTGGGAGCCGCAACTCCGCACAGGCGCAGCTCGGCAACAGCGTGCCGCCGCCCCTCGCCCGCCAGGTCGTCGAAGCTCTACACACTTCAACCTCGTCCTGAAATCGGTATTCAACCCCGCTAACCTGATTGCGGGGCGCGACCTAGAGGTCGCGGCCGCGCTATATCGTATTCGCTACGACCGCGATTGAGGTACTAAAGCGTTCAGTATCACGGCTGGAGCAACCCATTACCAGCCCCAACCAGGAGGGAACGCGCCACCCAACAGGGGCGTCTACAGAGGCAGCTTCCAGATCTGGTCGTAGGCTCGCTCAGCGAGGAGACGAGTACGCATTACGACCTGCGCCCCCGTCCATTCCTCTACGTCGAGCACGCCGCCAATGTCGTACGAGGATCCCTCATCGGCGAGAATCCTCTTCTTCTCCGCGAATGCCTTGGATCCGAGTTTCTCGTTGAGAGCCTGATTGACGAGCAGCAGGTTCCCCAACGACGCCACCGTCTCGAAAGCCGCACCCCGGCGGAGTTCCGACTGGGGCATAATGTGCTCAATCGCCAGATCATTCGTCGCAGTTGCAGGAGACGCCTCACGAAGGAAGGCCTCAAGCACGTAGCGGACTAGCTTGCTGTCGCGCGTATGCTCATTTGTGAAAAAGAATCGTTCTTCGAAGGACAGAATGAACTGCTCCCGATCAGGCCTCCGCGCGATGAGTTTCCCGCGGATCTCCTTGAGAACGTCCGCCCTCGCTTGCTGGTCCGAGCCGGCTGCGTGAAGTTCACGGGCAGCCTTGGCATACATCTCTGACACGCCACCACTACTGCGCAGTTGGCTGACAATAGTATGCTGAAAGTGGAACCGCTCCACCACCTGCAGCGTCTTGATCAATTGCGCGGCGCCGAGTTTTGTCGAGTCCGTCCGGGCTCGCATAATTGAGAGAAGCAGCGGAGCGGGCTGCACGATCCCGAATACGGCAAGAGCCTCGAGACTGCGACGCGCCGGAATCTCTTCCATGGGCCATATTCTGGAAGTCGGCTCGATGACTGCGCGATACAGCGGGGCATCACGGACGAGCGAGTCGAGATGCGTGCGCGCCTGAGCCTTCGACTTGATCTTCTTTTTGACTCCCTCTGGGAACAATTTTCGCTCTGCCACATAGTCTTCCTGTGACAGCCACCAGTGCAAGATGAATCGGTTCGGATCGACACGCCTTCGGGTATCGCTCGCCTCAAGTTCATTGCGCATCTTGTCCCACTTAGTGCGGGAGGTGTCTGCCGCCGAGTTCCCAGTACCACGCAAGCGATTTAGAAGGTGGTTCTTCAGCAGATCGACGACCTCTAGGTCCTTACCGCGACTATTCAAAGTCTCGAAGATCACGTAAGCGTCATCTTCATTACTGTGCTCGATCCAGATTACGCGCAGCCCAAGAAGCCGGTCCCGAAGCTCAAGTAGCCAATCGAGAGGGCTCTGTCGCTTATCAACCTCTTCTGCCACGCGGCGGGCCAGGGCATCGAGCGCCTTAGAGAGAGCCACCTCTTCCTCGGTGGCTGGCTGGACTGTGGGGTCGGGGGGGGTATCTGAATATCGCCTGGCCGAGGAACGGTGATGCCACTTCAGTTTGAAGCGTAAATTGGCGTTCGTTATTCCGGTTCGCTTTCTCAAGATATCTGTGCACGCCCTCCGCAAGGTTTCGCTCTCCCAGTGCCGAGAACTGATCACGGAGGACTGCAAAAAGTATGGAGATCGTGGTTATCCGCTGCTGACCGTCCACCAGGCGACGTATCGGACTGCTCGGCTCTCGCCAGGCAACCATCGGCCCGATAAAGTAACCAATATCGTTGTCATAAACGACATCCCGCCAGAAATCGTCGAGGTTCGACGCATCCCAACTATACGGTCGCTGAAATCGCGGAATGACGTAATAGTCGGCACCTACAAAGAGTTCTTCGATGGTGCGCTTGTCGGGCTGGAAGTCAATCTCGGGCACTGGTCCTCCAAACAGTGGTACGCCACCTCGCGTTTATCGACCTATGTGCAAAACTGGCAAACCGTCCTCGACTGCGCCAAACAAATGCGCAGACAGAATTCCGGCGTCGCAATTGATTTTCGCACACACGCGCAACGCGTCGCGCATGATTCGACGGACACAGCGCACGTCTTGCCGTGGGCGGTCATCCGCCGACGACGTCACCCTAGTATCCCTGCGCGAACTCGCGGATCGGCGCATCGACTATCTCCGCCTCGGGGCGCTCGGAGGGCACTTCGCGGTCTGCCGCAACTGATCGGCCGCGAGGCCGTGGCTGCACTCCACCTCGTCTCCCTCGGGTGACAAGCTCGGTCCGCTGGTCCGGCTTCACGCGCACGCGACCGAAGAGACAGCGTGGGCTCCCTTCGCGATCGACGTCGCTACGGCGCACTTCGGCTACCGGTGGACCGTCGCCGTCACGAGCGCGTCTCCTGGCTCGACACCGACCTGCGGACCCGCCGAAAGACGCTGCTGCGCAGCCGCTGGAAGGACCTCGCCGTCATCCTGGTGGCGCTGGCTGCGTCCGCCCTCGGGATGTGCGTGACGGTGCGCCACTCCCCTCTGCTCCTGGGCCTCGTCCTCGGCGTCTACCTCGGTGCCATCGCCGTCTCGACAGTCGTCTTCCTGTCCGTCGTCGACGGGAGCTTCCACCCACGCCTCGGCCGACTGGTCGAGCGCAGCATCGGCACGAATCTCCGTCGGATCCCTGGGATCTATGGCGTGATCAGCGACGTCTCGTTCGAGCACGTGAACGTCGACCACGTCGTCCTGACGTCGGACGGCTGCCTGGCGATCGAGGTCAAGAGTTCGTTCTCCCGGCGCCAGGACCTCGCCAAGGTCCCCGACCTCGCCGGCAAGGTGTCACAGGCGCGGGACGGTGCGCAGCGGGTGCAGCGGCTGCTCCGCAGCCGGGGCGTCGACCTGGCGGTGAGACCTGTCCTCCTGTTCACCGGCCCCGGGGCGCCTTTCATGCCCCCCGTCGTCCAGTACGACGACGTGACCATCACCGGCTTCACCGATCCGGCAGTCTAAGTCGCGGGGGCTGCGGGCGACCCGCTCGACCTCGACACGGCTCGCCGCGCGGCGGACGCGCTGTTGGCCAACCGCAAGCAGCGCACCGCGTACGAGCAGTCTCGTCTCGCACGACGGGTTGCACGGCGGCAACGCTCGTCCGTGGGCACGTTGCGTTTGAACGGGTAGTCCCGGCTGGCGTCTCCCCCTTCCGATGGGGACGCCGCCCCACCGCCCGGCCGAGGTCCGACCGGCTCGGACCGCATCGGTTACGGTGGTGTTACGTCCTGAACCAGTTCGTGTGCAACTACCTGCTGTTGGAGCAAGGCGGCACGCCTGATCCGCCAGCAGAGGTCATGTTCCACACGCGCTCATCGAGCTACGAGCTCATCCGGCACGCCGGGCCGTCCTACTTCCCGCTCGCCTTCATCGCCCGTCTCCCCTTCGCGATGATGACCGTCGGCGTCCTCACCCTCGTCGTCGCCGAGCGCGGCTCGGTCACCCTCGGCGGGCTCAACTCCGCCGCCGCCGGCATCGGCACCGCCCTCGCCGGTCCGCTTCTCGGCGCCGCCGCCGACCGGCTGGGCCAGCGCCGGGTCCTCGTCCCGGTCGGCCTGGTCAACGCCGTCCTGCTCGGGGCGTTCGTCCTCGTCGTCAAGAGCGCCACCCCGGACCTCGTGCTGCTCGCGATGTCGGTGCTCATCGGCGCCTCCGCGCCGCAGATCGCGCCGATGTCCCGCACCCGGCTGGTCGCCCTCATCAGGCGGAAGATCCGCCCCGCGGACCGCGAACAGGTGCTCAGCTCGACCATGGCCTACGAGTCGGCCGCCGACGAGACCGTGTTCATCGTCGGCCCCTTCCTCGTGGGGCTCCTCGCCACCGCCATCGCGCCCTGGCTGGCCATCGCCGGCGCCTCCGCGCTGACCTTCGTCTTCGTCACCCGCTTCGCCCTGCACCCCACCGGCCGGCTCGACCCCGGCACGCGGGACGACAAGCGCCAGCAAGCCCCCGCCCGGGAGCTCGCCCGCTATCCGCTGCTCACCGTTGTCGCCGGCGCGCTCGGCGTCGGCCTCTTCTTCGGCGCCACCCTCACCTCACTCACCGGCTTCCTCGCCGTCGACGGCGACGGTGACCGGGCCGGCCTGCTCTACGGCGTCATGGGCATCGGGTCGGCCGCGCTCGCCCTTGGCTCCGCTGCGTTCCCCGCCCGGTTCAGCCTGCGCACCCGCTGGCTGGTCTTCGGCGCGCTGATGCTCGCCGCTGCGGTCCTCTACGCCACCGCCCGGTCCGAGCTGACCATCGTCATCGCCCTGGCGGTCCTCGGCTGCGGCATCGGCCCTACCCTCGTCAGCCAGTACAGCCTCGCCGCGCAGCTCAGCCCGGCCGGTCGCTCGGCGACCACCATGACGATGCTCGGCTCCGCCGTCGTCGTCGGCCAAGCGGTCTCCTCCGCGGTCACCGGCGCCGTCGTTGACCGGCTCGGCGCGTCCACCGCACTAGTGTTCCCCGCGCTCACCGCGGCCTTCGTCGTTGCCGCCGGCATTGCCCACGTCCTGTCAGCGCGCACGGCCGCCCTCTCCAATTGCAAGCGGGAGCCCGTGCCGGCCTGACGCAGGCGAGCGGTCGCCGGACGGTGTGCCACGGTATGTCCCGCCCTCCTCCCCCCGCAGTGGTGAAACCGGCGATGACAGCAGTCCGTCTGCAGCGCGGCGTCATCCGGAGCCAGCGCGGCGGCAAACTCCTTCGCTGCGCGGATGACGCGATTCGCGTGCACGCCGCCGGCGCATCCCAGTGAAGTCCTAGGAGCTATCCGGATAGCCACGGGACTGCCGGCCAAGGCCAAGTCTGTGATCTCAATTGAGGTGGTCTCAATTCTGGCCCCGGCCTAAGCTCACCGATGTCGCTCGCTTGACGCGTCCACACTCTCAAGACGGCTGAGGCGGCCATCTTGAAACGAAGCCGCTCATTCCGGACCCCGCTCTCAGGCGGATGGCGGGCAGGCCGAGCGCGAAATTTACGATGAGGCCCACCTCCGACAACTCCACCGGGCGTAGCAACGAGTAGGGCCCATGTCGCCGCCTGCCCTCACTGACCAGTCACCATCGCCACAGCACCTGACAACGTAAACAGCTGGGGATCGCTTAGCATCTCCGTAACCGCTTTTCGATGCGCCTTGATTGGCACGACAAGATCGCGGCCGCGACCTGTGACTCGACCGAGCAATCCGGCCGCCACGAGCTGGGCTGTAACTGGGGACACGGCCCCACGGTCGGTCAACGGCATACCTCGATAGAGCGCCGCAATCATGCGCCCACTTCCGGGCTGAAGGTAAACTTTCTTCAAAATCAGGAGAGCTACCCTGTCCTCGACGGCCAGGTCTAGGTCCACAAGCGCGTCCGTCGTGGTCAGGCGCGCAACAAAGTGACCGATCTCAGTCCCGGCGAAGTTGCCGGCAAGGATTTCCGGCATATCCACCCAGCCGTCCACCCTGCCGATGATGCAATTCTGAAATTTGGGAAAGACGTCGTATGTCAATGAGTCTACGGACACGGACTCGATCACACAATCCGAGAAGGTTGCCGTCGCCAGGACCTTGGCATCCCCCGAGAGGTCGAGTGATCGGATCAATAGTTCAGAGAAGAAGGGAGTCAGCTCGGTCCCAGAATCGAGACCCATGTAGTCGACGGTTCGCACGGTGTCAAGCAGCACTGCATCAAACAACGCATGATCGAGCCGCTTTGACAACGCCCCCAATAGCGAGCCTCCCCCGAAACCACGGTCCGCAAGCTCGACCGCAGCCACCCCAGCGGAGAGATCACCTGAAGCACTGGTCCACGCCACCGGTCCGGCAAGAGGATGAGCTCCGTAGGGAGCCATGAGAAAGCCAGACAAATCTAGCCCGTAGCTCGCGTCCGCTAAGTCGAGATCAATGAAGCGCCGGCTCTCCGCCTCTCCGCCCTCTGCAGAGGCGAGACCAGGGAGGCGAAGGAGTAGCTGCAACCCCTCTTCATCAGCCTCATAACCACATACCTCGCGGAAGACTCCGCGCATATCCGTGACGGAGACAGCGCCATTGGGGTCGGCGCTAGCCTTGGTAGTGGTGGCGACCCTAGCAATCAAAGTCCGAATCGTGGTCGGCGTCAGGGATCCCACCCGCTGCGCCTCTCTTTCCGCGACAAGATCGAGAATGGCATGCCAGGCACTATTACGCTCAGTGTTTGGCTCGCCAGCGGCCGACAGCAGACCATTGTCGGCCAGGAAGCGCAGCAACAATGGGCGGGGCGGCAACCACTCGGGAAGATCGGCAGCGTCACGCCCCAAGAGCTCGGAGGCCTGATCAGTATTGAAGTCCAATAGTGCGAAGTGTCGGCCACCCTGCAAGCCGAGAGACTTCAACAGTTCGTCTGCGTCGTTGAAATACTGAGCGCGTCCTGCGGCGACGATGCCTGAAACGTCGGGCGTCTCTTGAATGAGTCGGCGGACCGGCTCCAACGCCGACCATCGAACCTGTTTCAGGTCTCGAGCCCCGCCGACCCAGCGCGCTGGAATTAGCTCGTCGAAGCCATCTAACAGGAGGGTGCAGTTGCCCGAGCGCCAAGCGGCAACGAGACTGTCTTCGTTCTGGAAACCAATCTCCTCAGCGTGCCGACGGAGAACCTCACGCGGCGTCCTCAAGCCATAAAAATCCCGCAAATTCAGATGTACGGGGATACGCTCCGCGTCGGGTCGTTTAAAGAACCGACTTCGCAAACGGGCGAATGCTTGCCGCAGTGCTTCGCTTTTTCCCGATCCGTAGTCGGCACTCACCGTGAGACGACCACCTGCGGCCAACGCGTCGACCAACTCATCCAAACGGACCGCACCGACGGATCGACCATCAGCCACGTCTACGAAACGGGGTTCAACGTAATTCGGCTGATCTGCCCGGGCGCGCCCACGGGCGTATCCCGTCAGTTGGGGAGGCGTCCCGAACGAAGCGCTTCCAAAAGGAGCCTGAAGCCGGAGCGCTATATATGCCTCACTGTCGATCAAACTCTTTTGAAGCGTCACATAGCTAATTATCTGCAGTTGCATCGCGGCCGCCGCCGCAACCTTAGCAACCGCATCTCGTTGGTCAGCTGAAGGCTCACGCATGGTCACCACGAGGCCTTGGGTCGACTTCAGACGATGCTCCGCCTGTCCGGAGAGGTGCCGAAGCAAGTCCCGCAACTTCTCCGCATCTTTCCGCACCTTTTCTTTATCACCCCGAGTGGTGAACTCAAAGGCGACGATAGAGCGATCCGAGATGAAGACAGCGTCTCGCTCCTGACCCAGCACGTTGACCGCACCTTGTATGCCCGACGGATCATAGATAGCCCGCGCCATCGCGAGCGCCCGGGGCTCGAAGTCGGGACCGCGGTCGTTTAACTCGATAGCCACAGCCTCACGCTATGCCTCGTGCGGCTCGCCAGCCGAGAGGCGGGGCCGCTAAGTCCCCATGGGCTAACACAGAGCGCGCCCGTCCAAGACGTCGGAGCCGCGATCAGGCGAGGATCAGTGTCATGCGCGGGGCAATCCACTACAGAGTGGCGACCAGAGCTACCCTGCTTAGCAGCTGCTGCGGCTACGGCTGCCCCTACCGGGACAGTCGGAGCAGGGTGGTGACTGACTCAGAAGCCGCCGTCCGGGTCAGATACTTCAAACGCGTGGCCAAAGCTTGCTATTCGACGCAGGGCCCACGTGGTGATCGTTTAGGCTCAACTATCGCTCACAGTGCAGACCATCTGGGCCTCGTGAACGACTGTGGACACAGTCTGGGCACTTCCCCTCTACGGCGTGCCACCCGCGACCGTCCAAGGCCGTGGTCGCGTCGTTGCCCTGCCCTTGCCGCACATCCCCCGGCCCGACTTGGTTTGCCGGAGCTGCCCGCGTGGCCTCGGTAGCTGTCTAAGGCCAAGTACGTCGTCCCGGTGGTGGTCGCTTTCGTGCTGGCGCGGGTCGAGGTCCGCCGGCGGCACGCACAGAACGAGCGCAAGCGGGATGACGCCGCCTGACCTCAGGGCTCGCCGATGTCCTCGTTCCACAGGCCGGGCTCGCGGGCGATGAAGTCCTCCATCAGCGCGATGCACTCAGGGTCGTCCAGCACCGTGACGTCCACCCCGCGGGCGCGCAGCAGGTCCTCCCCGCCATAGAAGGTGCGGTTCTCCCCGATCACCACGTGCGGGATCTTGTACAGCAGGATCGCCCCCGTGCACATGTCGCACGGCGACAGCGTGGTCACCATCGTGGCCCGGGCGTAGACCGACGCGGGCAGCCGGCCGGCGTTCTCCAGGCAGTCGGTCTCGCCGTGCCGGATGGCGCTGTCCAGCTGCACCCGCCGGTTGTGCCCGACCGCGACCACCTCCCCGTCGACGACGAGCGCGGCACCGATCGGCACCCCGCCCTCGTCGCGGCCCTTGCGGGCCTCGGCGACGGCGTGGGCGAGCAGCTCCGCGGGTGTGGACGACATGGCAGACCTCCAGGAGTCGAGGGGTTCAGGCCCGGCGGTACGCGGTCAGGTACGACCCCGGGTAGCGCACCCCGCGGCCGCGGACGGCCAGCGCGGCGATGACGACGAGGTAGGGCAGTGCGATCAGCAGCTCGTTGGGCACCGAGCCGAACGCGGGGGTGATGGCCAGCTGCAGCTGCAGGGCGTCGAACAGGCCGAACAGCAGCGCGCCGAGCACCACCGGCACGACCTTCCAGCGGCCGAAGATGACCAGGGCGATGCAGATCCACCCCCGCCCGCTGACGATGTCCAGGGTGAAGGTGCCCAGCAGCGACAGGGTGAGGAACGACCCGCCGAGCGCCATCAGCGCCCCGCCGACGACCAGCGCCGTCCACCGGGTGCGGGCCACCGAGATGCCGGCGGTGTCCGCGGCCTCCGGGTTCTCCCCCACCGCGGTCAGCCGCAGGCCCGCCCCGGTCGACCGGAGCACCCACCACACCGCCGGGGCCAGCACCAGGAAGGCCACGAACGTCATCGGGTACTGCGCGGGGATGCCGCTCCCGGCGAACCACCGGTCGAACTTCTCGGTCACCGTCTGCTGGCCGCCGCCGAACAGCTGCCGGTTGGAGAAGTCGCAGGCCGCGACGAGCAGCAGCGTCGTGCCGATGCCGGCGACGTGCTGGTTGACCCCGAGCGTCACCGTCAGCAGCGCCATCAGCGCCCCGGCGAGCGCGCCGGCGACCACCGCCGCCAGCGTGGCCACGGCCAGCGAGCCGGTGCGCGCCGCGACGTAGAAGCCGACGAACGCACCGGCGTACAGGGTGCCCTCGATGCCGAGGTTGAGGACGCCGGTCCGCTCGCCGAGCAGCGCGCCGAGCGCGCCGAACACCAGCGGGGTGGCGATGGTCAGGGTCGCGGCGAGCACCGCGATCACGGGGAAGTCCACGGCTCAGCCCCTCACCGGTTGCGGGGACCTAGGTGTTCGCCGGACCAGCCGGTAGTGCCGCACCGACAGCGCCGCCACCACGGTCAGCAGCAGCACCGAGGTGAGCACCCCGCCCATCTGGCTGGGCAGCTGCAGCGCGATCGAGGCGCCCTGCGCCCCGACCTGGACGTCGCCCAGCAGCAGCGCGACGGCCAGCACGCCGAACGCGGACAATCCGCCCAGCGTGGCGACGACGACGCCGGTGTAGCCGTAGCCGGCGGCCAGGCTGCCGGTCAGCTGGTGCTGCACGCCGAGCACCTGGGACGCCCCGCCGAGCCCGGCCAGCGCGCCGGAGACCAGCGCGCTGCGCCACTGCAGCAGCCCCACCCGGACGCCGGAGAACTCTGCCGCCGCCGGCGACTGCCCGGCCGCGCGCAGCCGCACGCCCAGCGGGGTGGCCCGCAGCACGACGGCGGTGACCACGACCAGCACCAGGCCGATCAGCAGCCCGGCGTGCACCCGGCTGCCGAACAGCGCGGGCAGCCCGTAGCCCTCGCCGAAGGTCGCCGAGTCCGGGAAGCCGGTCTCCGGGTTGCGCCACGGCCCGTTCAGCAGCCCCTGCAGCAGCAGCACCGCGACCGGGTTGAGCAGCAGGGTGGTCACGACCTCGTCGATGCCGGCCCGTCGGCGCAGCAACGCCGGCAGGAACGCCCACGCCACCCCACCCAGCGCGCCACCGATCAGCGCCAGCGGCAGCGCCGCGCCGGCCGGCAGGTCGGGCAGGGCGAGGGCCACCGCGGTGGTCGCCATCGCGCCGGCCAGGAACTGGCCCTCGGCGCCGATGTTGTAGTAGCCGACCCGGAAGGCGATGGCCACGGCCAGGCCGGTGAAGATCAGCGGGGTCGCCGCCAGCAGCACCTCGGCGATGCCGTTGGCAGTGGTCAGCGGGCTGATCACGTACCGCTCGAACGCCGACACCGGCGCCGCACCGGCCAGCCGGATCGGCCCGGCGGTCAGCGCCAAGGTGGCCACGATGGCGAGACCGACCGCCGCGGCGGCCAGCCAGCGGGGCTCGCGGCCGCGCAGCACGAACCTCATGCCGCGTGCTCCCTCGAGCCGGTCATCAGCACGCCCAGCGCCTCGCGGGTGGCGTCGGCCGCGGCGACCTCGCCGACCAGCCGGCCACCGGACAGGACGACGATGCGGTCGGCGATGCCGATCAGCTCGTCGAGGTCCTCGGACACCAGCAGCACCCCGCTGCCGGCGTCCCGCAGCGCGCGCAGCTGGGCGTAGACGTACTGGCAGGCGCCGACGTCCAGGCCGCGGGTGGGCTGGGAGGCGACCAGCACGGTGGGATCGCGCTCGATGGCCCGGGCCAGCAGCACCTTCTGCATGTTGCCGCCGGACAGCGACCGGATCGGGTCGCCGGGGGCGGCCCGGATGTCGAACCGCTCGATCAGCGCCTCGGCGTGCGCCCGGACCCGGCGGCGGCTGAGGAAGGGCCCGGTGCGGAACCGGTCCAGGTCCTCCAGCACCAGGTTCTGCTCCACGCTCATGCCCAGCACCACGCTGCCCCGCCGGTCCTCGGTCAGCCGGCCCAGCCCGGCGCGCAGCCGCGCGGCGACGTCCAGGCCGGTGACCTCGGTGTCGCCGACGTGCACCGTGCCGGCGGTGGGCGGGGTGGTGCCGCACAGCAGGGCGACCAGCTCGGTCTGGCCGTTGCCGGAGACCCCGGCGACGCCGACGATCTCGCCGGCGCGCACGGTCAGCGAGACGTCGTCCACCCGCGGCCGGGGGTCGCCGGCCTGGGTGAGCCCGCGGACCTGCAGGGCGGCCGGGCGGTCGCCGGTCGGCGCCGGAGCGGCCGGGGCCGACGGTGCGCCGTCCAGGCCGACGGCGGTGGCCAGGGCCTCCTCGTCGACGCGGTCGGTCAGCGCCGTCTCGACGGACGACTCTGTCGCGCCCACCATCAGCGCGGCGATCGCGACCGGGTCCAGGCCCTCGGCGGGCAGGTCGGCGACCAGCTTGCCGCGGCGCAGGATGCCGATCCGGTCGGCGAGGTCGACCACCTCGTGCAGCTTGTGCGAGATGAACACGACCGCCATGCCCTCGGCGGTCAGCCGCCGGATCGAGGCGAACAGCAGGTCGACGTCGGCCGGGACCAGCACCGCGGTGGGCTCGTCGAGCACCAGCAGCCGGCAGTCGCCGAGCAGCGCCTTGAGGATCTCCACCCGCTGCCGCTCCCCCACCGACAGCCGCTCGACGACGGCGTCCGGGTCGACCGGCACGCCCAGCCGCTCGGACGCCGCCAGCACCCGGGCGCGGGCGGCCTTGCGGTCGATGCGGCCCAGCGGGGAGCCGGCCAGCATCAGGTTCTCGGTGACCGTCATCGGGCCGACCAGGGTGAACTCCTGGGTGACCATGCCGATCCCGGCGGCGAGCGCGTCGGCCGGCGAGGTCATCGTCACCGGCTCCCCGGCGATCAGGATCTCCCCGGCGTCGGCCCGGCTGAGCCCGTAGAGGATGCGGGTCAGCGTGCTCTTGCCCGCGCCGTTCTCCCCGAGCAGGGCCAGCACCTGGCCGGCGTCGACGGACAGGTCGATCGCGTCGTTGGCCAGCAGCGACCCGAACCGCTTGGTGATGCCCCGCAGCTCGACCAGCGGGGTGGCCCGGGACGCCGACACGTCCCGGGCCACGGCCGCCGGGGTCACTCCCCGACCGTGGTGGAGCCGGCCGGCTCGTCCTCGTTCACCGGCGTCTCGAAGCTGCCGTCCATGATCGCCGCCTGCCGCTCCTCGACCGCGGCGATCAGCTCGGCGGGGATCGGAAAGGCCGTGCCGGTGTTGATCGGGGCCAGCGAGCTGCCGCCGTTCTTCATGAACGAGTACTCGGCCAGGTTCGAGGCCTCGTAGCTGCCGTCGGCGACCGCGGCCACGACCGCCTCGATCGTCGGGCGCATGTCCCAGACCAGCGAGGAGACGACGTGCTCGGGGGCCTGCTCCTGCTGGTCGACCATCATCCCGAACACCGGCAGGCCCTTCTCCTCGGCTGCGGCGATGACGCCGTCCCGCTCGGCGAACAGCACGTCGGCGCCGCCGGCGACGGCCGCCTCGGCGGCCTGCTTGGCCGTCGCGGGGTCGAAGAAGGAGTTGATGAAGGAGACGGTGACCGTCGCCGACGGGTTGGTCTCCTGCGCGCCGGCGGTGAACGCGTTGACGATCCGGTTGACCTCGGGGATGGGCATCGCGCCGACGACGCCGATGGTGCCGGTCTTGGTCAGCCCGCCGGCCAGCATCCCGGAGAGGTACGCCGGGTCCTGCAGCCAGTTGTCGAAGACGCTGAAGTTGGGGGCCTGCTCGGTGCCGCCGGAGCCGAAGGCGAACGCCGTGTCGGGGAACTCCGCGGCGACCTCGCGCACCGCCTCCTCCGCCGCGAACGCGTCGCCGATGATGATGTCCGGGTCCTCGGTGGCGATGATGTCGCGCAGCGCGCGCTCCATCTCGTCGGCGGTGCCCAGGTCGTCGACGTGCTGGTACTCGATCTCGCCGTCGTCGGCGACCGAGGTCAGCGCCGCGTGGATGGCGCCGTCCCAGGGCTCCTCCAGCGGCGTCGCGAACGCGCCGAATACCGAGATGGTGTCGTCGTCGCCCGAGGACGACGAGCTCGTGTCCTCCTCGCCGGTGGTGCCGCCGCAGGCGGCCAGCACCAGGGCGGACACCGCCAGGCCCGCGACCAGCCCCGGCCGCGCCTGGCGTCCCCGCCGCCGTCGGCCGGTGGTCTGCTCCGTGCTGGACATCGAGACCGTGCTGGACCTCGAGGACATGGGGCCCTCCCTCACTGTGGCGACCCGGGCGGTCGGCTGGCGAGGACGCTAGGCCCGCGCCGGGCCGCTCCCAAGAGACGCCGCGTCATCAACGGCCGGTTAACTGTGGACGGTCTGTACGGTGCGCGCGTGCCGTTCACCCTCCGCGACCTGCTGGCGCTGCCGGCGGTGCAGGGCGCCCGCCCGGAGCTGGCCGGGCACCGGGACGGGATCGACGACCGCGTCGTCCGCTGGGTGCACACCAGCGAGATCCAGGACATCGCGCCGCTGCTCAAGGGTGGCGAGGCGCTGCTCACCACCGGGCTCGGGCTGGTCGCGCTGCCGCCGGAGGCGCACCGGGCCTACGCCGCCGCCCTCGCCCGGGTGGGGTTGACCGCGCTGCTGCTGGAGCTGGGGCGCAGCTTCCCGACCGCACCGCCCGCGCTGCTCGACGAGGCCGCGCGGGTGGGGCTGCCGGTGGTGCTGCTGCACGGCGTGGTGCCCTTCATCGAGGTGACCGAGGCCGCTCACGCCGCGATCCTCGAGCAGGAGGTCACCGCATTGCGGGAGGTCGCCGAGCAGCGCAACCGGCTGCTGCAGGCGATGGCCGAGAGCCCCGGCGTCATCGGGCTGGTCGGCGCCTGCGCGCAGCTGAGCGGCCAGCCGGCCAGCCTGGTCACCGCCGACGGCGAGCTGGTCGCCGGGTCGGCGGACGCCGGAGCCGGAGACGGCGTGGACGTCCTGGTCGGCGGGCGGGTCTGGGGCCGGCTCGCCCTTCTCGGGCCGGCCGGCCCGCGCACCCGGGCCACGATGGAGGCGGCCGGACCGCTCGTCGCGCTGGAGGTGCAGCGGTCTCCGTCGGGCACCAGCAGCCGGCGGCTGTCCGCCGCCCAGCTGCTCACCGACCTGATCACGGGCCGGTACTCGTCGTCCGGTGACCTGGCGTCGCGGGCGCTGGGCGTCGGGTTCGTCGTCCGGCCCGGGCACGCGGTGATCGGCTGCGTGGTGCGGCCGCGATCGCACCGGTCGGCGCTGCCCGGCTGGCTGCAGACGGTGCAGGAGCGCTCGGCCCGCCACCTGCCCGCGACGATGGTGGCCGAGCGGGACGGGCACGTGCTGCTCGGCGCCGCGGTGCCCCGCGCGGGCGCGCGCCGGCTGCTGGCAGCGCTCACCGCCGACCTCAACGCCCGGCTGGGTGCGATGGGCGGGGTGCTGGTGTGCGCCGGTCCGCTGGTCGACGACGTCCCCGCGCTCGCCGGGTCGCTGCAGTCGGCGGTGGACACCTCCGACCTCGCGGTGCGGATGGCGACGGCGTCGGACCTGGTGCTGTCGGAGGACGTCGCGCTCTACCAGCTGCTGCTCACCATGGTCGACGACGCGGCGCTGGAGCGGTTCACCCTGGCGCAGCTGGGCCCGCTGCTGCAGCACGACGCCCGCACCGGCGCCGGCCTGGTGATGACCCTGGACACCCTGTTCGTCGCCGGGATGAGCAAGAGCCGGGCCGCGGACATGCTGGGCGTGCGGCGGCAGACGCTGTACGGGCGGGTCGAGCGCATCTCGCAGTTGCTGGGCGGGGTCGACCTGGAGCAGCGCGAGATCCGCACCGCGCTCGACCTGGCCCTGCTGTGCTGGCGGCTGCGGCTCAACGGCGGGCGTGCCGGAACCGACGCTGGCGCGGCGCCGCGCTGAGCCCAGCGCCTAGAGCTGTAGATGGACCCGCAGCGCCTCGTCCAACTCGCTCATCAGGTCCACGGGCACCTGGCCCAGCACAGCACCGACCCGCTCGACGGCCACCGCCCGAACCTGCTCCGCCTGGGCCTTGGAGTCGGCGGTCAGCCCTGTCCGGTCTGCCGGGAGCAGTGTCTGAAAGGCGAACACCCGTGACACGTTGCTGGTCACCGGCACGACCGTCACCACGCCGCGCCCCAGCCTCGCGGCCGTGGCGTTGGCGCGGTCGTTGCTCACCAGCACGGCCGGCCGCCGCTTGCTCGCCTCGCTGCCCCGGACGGGCTCCAGGTCGACGAGCCGGACCTCACCGCGGCGCATCGATCAGGCCGTCTCCCGCGGTGGTGTCCCATGTCGACTGCTCGCCGGAGGCTTCCCATTCCTCCCACGCCGCGGCGTAGTCCTGCTCGAGCTCGACCTGGCGGAGCAGTCGCAGCGCGTGCTGGATCACCGCGGACCGCCCCCGCAGACCGGCGGTGCGGGCGTACTCGTCGAGGAGGGCCACATCGTCGTCGGGCAAGCTGACGCTCAGCTTCATACCGGGATGCTACCTGGGGTAGCAATGCAGTAGCAACGGAGCGCCAGTCGAGGCGAGTACCCAGCCGCTCCTGTGGACAGAGCCAGCAGCGGACGGCCGATGTGCAGCAGAGTCCCCCGCCATGACGACCCTCCCGCACCCCAGCATCCCCGTCACCAGCGATGCCGAGCTCACCGAGCGCTGGCGCACCCTGCTGCACCTCGACGGTTCGCCGTCCCAGCGCCGGCTCTTCCTCGCCTGGCTCCGCACCGACGGCACGATGGTCCCGCTGTTGATCCCAGTCGAGGAGCTCCCGGTCGAACCCGACCGGGTGGCGATCGGCAATGTCCACGAGCTGCACTCCGTCGTGGCCGAGTCCGAGGGCCTCCACCCGGCCGACCTGCACCTGGCCATGTGCCTGGAGCGGCCCGGGCCCGCCACCGCCGACGACGACGCCTGGTGCGCAGCGATTGAGTCGATCGTCCGCGGACGGGACGGCATCGACTGCAGCCTGCATGTCGGTGACGGACGCATCGCCCACCTGCTGCTGCCCCGTCGGCGGTGGCCGGCCGGGTGATCGTGCTCTGCTGCCGTGGGGGCAGCAGAGCACGAGCGTGGCGAGGACGGAGGGCACGAGCCCGGTCGCCGTGCTGACGTCAGGTCACGCGGAGGTCACTTCACGGGGTCGTTACAGCGCGGACACGGGCAGCGCTCAGACGGGCCGTTGAGTGCAGGCCACCAGCGCACCCCGCGCTGGCGCCGCCCTCAGAGGAGACCCGTTGAGCCCCTCCGCCGTCCGCCGCGCGATCGCCGGCAGCGCCGTCGCCACCGTCGTCCTCTCCCTCGCCGCCTGCGGCTCCGACTCCGACTCCGCGGAGGCATCCGGGGGCAGCGGCGAGACGCAGACGGTCACCGTCGGCACGCTGCGCGGCCAGCCGCACTTCTACGCGCCGTTCCTCTACGAGGACCACGCCGTGGACGGAGTCGAGTTCGAGGTCGTCACCCTGGACAGCACCCCGGCGCTGACCGACGCGGTCTCCTCCGGCACGGTCGACTTCGCGATCACCGGCATCACCGCGACCATCTCCGGCATCTCGCAGGACCGCGACCTGACGATCGTCGCCTCCGCCGCCGACGGCGGGTCCGGCTTCATCGGCGGCGACGACATCCAGAGCGTCGCCGACCTGGCCGGCAAGAAGGTCGGCTACATCCAGGGCAGCGCGCCCGAGGTGGCGATGCGGCTGATCCTCGCCGAGAACGACGTCGACCCGAGCAGCCTCGAGCTGGTCGCCGTCCCGCCGCCGGAGATGGCCTCGGCGTTCAACAGCGGCTCGGTCGACGCGTTCTTCGGCACCGAGATCGCCGTCTCGCTGGCCACCGCCGCCGGCGGCCACGCCATCACCGACCCGTACGACACCCCGATCGGCAAGGTGAACATCGGCCTGGTCACCACCGGCTCGATGGTGACCGACGACCCGGAGCTGGTGCAGAAGGTCGTCGACACGCACGCCGCCACCACCGAGTACATGACCGACAACATCGACGAGTGGCTCCCGGAGATGGTCCAGGAGTTCGGTGGTGACCAGGCCGTCCTGGAGTCGGCGCTGGAGAACTTCTGGCTGCGCGCCGACCTGAGCGAGGAGTACCAGGGCCAGGTCGAGGCGCTCGCCGGCGCGATGGTCGACCTCGGGCTGATCGAGACCGCCCCGACCGCCGACGAGCTCGTCGACGCGTCCTTCGCCCCCGAGTCCTGATCTCCACCGGGGCGCCGGCGCGGACCGCGCCGGCGCCCCCTCCCGGGAGGAACGCCCCATGACCACCGCCACCGTCCCGGTCGAGGCCGCGACCCCCACCGCCACCGCACCTCCGCCTCGCAGAGGGCGCGGCCAGCTGCGCACCGTCCTGCTGGGCCTGCCCGTGCCGCTGCTGTTCCTGCTGCTGTGGCACGTCGGCCGGGAGAACGCCTGGGAGCTGCCCTTCGGCATCCGGATGGGCTTCCTCCCCTACCCCGCCGACGTCGCCCGCGGGCTGGCGAACTACGCGTTCGGCACCCGGGACGACGCCTTCAGCAACCTGCTCTGGGAGGACCTCCCGGCCAGCGCGCTGCGGGTGCTCTCCGGCTTCGCACTGGCCACGCTGGTCGCCGTCCCGCTCGGGGTGCTCATGGGCCGCTTCACCACCGCGCACGCCCTGTTCGACCCGATGATCAACCTGTTCCGGCCGATCCCGGCGACCGCCTGGGTGCCGCTGGTCGCGCTGCTCATCGGCTACGGCGACCAGGCCTCGATCTTCCTGATCACGCTGTCGGCGTTCTTCCCGATCGTGCTCGGCACGATCAGCGGCGCCCGGCAGGTGCCCGAGCGGCTGCTGGAGGCCGCCCGGATGCTCGGCACCTCCGGCGTCGGCACGCTGCTGCTGGTGGTGCTGCCGGCCGCGGCCCCGGCCATCGTCAACGGCATGCGGGTCGGCCTGGGGCTCTCCTGGGTGATCCTCGTGCTGAGCGAGACCACCGGCGTGCCGACCGGGCTGGGCTCGACCATCTTCCTGGCCCGCGACGTCGTCCAGACCGACCAGATCGTCGTCGGGATGATCTGCATCGCCGTCGCCGGGTTCCTCTCCGACCGGCTGCTGATGCTGGTCTTCCGCGTCCTGTTCCGCGACCGCCCGCTGATCAAGTAGGAGCCCGACCATGGAGCAGCTCACTGCTGGCCGCACGGCCGACGTCCGGATCGCCGGGCTGACCAAGACCTACGCCGGCGCCGTCACCGCGATGGCCGACGTCGACCTGACCATCGCCTCCGGTGAGTTCGTCGCCGTGGTCGGCGCGAGCGGCTGTGGGAAGAGCACGCTGCTGCGCATCCTGGCCGGCTTCGAGCGGCCCTCGGCCGGCGTCGTCGAGGTCGGTGGGACGCCGGTCACCGGGCCCGGCCCCGACCGCGGCGTCGTCTTCCAGGACTACGGCCTGTTCCCGTGGCTGTCGGTGCGGGAGAACGTCGCCTACGGCCCGGCCCGCAAGAAGCTGCCGAAAGCCGAGGTCGCCGCGGTCACCGACCGGTTCATCGCCGCGGTCGGGCTGACCCGGTTCGCCGGCAAGTACCCCTCGCAGCTGTCCGGCGGGATGCAGCAGCGGGTGGCGATCGCCCGGGTGCTGGCCAACGACCCGTCGCTGCTGCTGATGGACGAGCCGTTCGGCGCCCTCGACGCGCTCACCCGGTCGGACCTGCAAGCCGAGCTCAAGCGCATCCACGTCGACACCCGGACGACGGTCGTGTTCGTGACGCACTCGATCGAGGAGGCTGTCTTCCTGGCCGACCGGGTGGTGGTGATGACCGGCGGCGCCTCGCACGGCGTACCCGGCCACATCAGCCGCATCGTGCCGGTGGAGCTCGCCGACCGGGACGTCACCTCACCGGCGTTCAACGCGGTGAAGCGGGAGATCGCCGAGCTGGTGCACGCCGTCCCCGAGCCGGTGTGACGGCGTCCGCCATCGCTGTCCGGTCGGGGGCGCTCGCCCTCGGCCGGGCAGCCGCCGTGCTGGCGCTGTGCTCGGCGCTCGTCCACCTGCTCCTGCTGGACGGCGGGTCGCTCGGCTCGGTGACGATGGTCGCCATGGCGGCGGCCTGCCTGCCCTGCGCCTGGCACCTGTGGCGGTCGCCGACGGGCTCGGTGTGGCGGGTGACCGCCGGGGTGGACGCAGCGATGCTGGTGCTGCACGTCCAGCTGCTGGGCTCGGGCGAGCACCTGCACGGCGCCGGGCCGTCGTCGCTGATGTGGCTCGGGCTGGCGCTGGTCAGCGGGCAGCTGGTGCTCGCCGGCGCCGCCGCCCTCCGCCGTCCCTGACCCGCCCCGTGGGTGTCAGGCCGCGTGCTCGTGCTCTGCTGCCCTGGAGGCAGCAGAGCACGAGCGTCCCGCAGCCGAGGTGCCGGACCTGTGGACAACGGCAGCGAGCGACACGCGTCCTCTGCCACGGTCGGGGCATGACGACCGCACCCCCCGCCCCGACCTCGCCGGTGACCGACGACGGTGAGCTCACCCAGCGGTGGGCCGAGCTGCTGACGCCCGGCCGGCCGCAGGAGGCCACGCTGTGGCTGGCCTGGCTGCGCCCCGACGGAACCATGGTGCCCACCCTCATCCCGATCGACGAACTGGCCGAGCACGACACGTCCGCGCTCGGCAGCGGGCTCCTGACCCTGCACGACGCCATCGCCATAGCCGAGCGCTGCGACCGGGACGCTCTGCACCTGACCCTGACCCTGGAGCGACCCGGGCCGCTGGCCGAGGACCCCTCAGAGATGGACGAGGAGTGGTGCGAGCTGCTCGAGGAGGCCGTGACGCGGGGGCTCGACCAGGGGTGCAGCTTCCACGTCTCCGACGGCCGGTCGGTGCGGCAGCTGATGCCCCGGCGGTTCTGGCCACAGCCGCGCCGGTGATCAGGCGGCCGGTGGAGGGACCTCGCAGCCATCCCGGTGGCGCTCCTCGCGTCCGCAGGCTCGACCACCGCGCTGACGCTCCCCGCCGTCTCCGAGTGGGTTCTTCCGCCCCACGGGACGAGGGCGTGTGCTGTCGCACGCCGACGCATAGCGTGACGTGGACCACTGCGACCGAGGAGCAGACATGCCCGTGGGCTTCGAGATGCTGGACCCGACCGTGCAGGCCGAGGGTGCGGCGGTGCTGCTCGCCGACCGGCCCGCCGACCTCCGCGGCAAGCGCCTGGTGCTGATGGACAACGGCAAGCACAACGCCCGCGAGCTGCTGGAGGCGGTCTTCGCGATCGTCGGGCCGGAGCTGGCGCCGTCCTCGGTGACCTGGAAGACGGTGCCCGCCACCTGGCCGGCGGACGACGCGCTGCTCGACGAGATCGCCCGGGACTGCGACCTGGTCCTCGAAGCGGTCGGTGATTAGGGCAGCTGCAGCGCGGCCAGTGTGGCCGACGTCATCCTGATGGAGAAGCGCGGAATCCCTTCCGCAGCGATCTGCACCGACGCACTGACGATGAGCGCCGACGCCATGGCGATCATCCAGGGCGCACCCGACTACCGGTACGCCGTCGTCCCCCACCCGGTGAGCAGCCTGGACGCCGACGGCATCGCCGCGGTCGCGAAGCTGGCGGCACCGCAGGTGATGAACATCCTGCGCGGAGAGGCCCCGTGACCGAACAACAGACCGCCCTCACCCCCGAGGACCTCGTCGCCGCGATCGAGCAGTGCCACGAGAACGGCTGGACCGACGGCCTGCCCGTCGTCCCGCCGATCCCGAGCCTGGTCAACCGGTTCCTGGAGCACACCGACCGCTCGCCGACCGACGTCATCTGGACGATGAAGCAGGTCAAGCGCGGGTGCACCGTGCAGGCCGCCGCGATCAACGCGGCGATGGCCGGCTGCAAGCCCGAGCACTTCCCGGTCGTCCTGGCCGCGCTCGAGGCGACGGTCGACGAGGGCTGGCCGGGCCTGGGCGGGTGGCAGAGCACCACCGGTGGCGGTCCGCTGCTCATCGTCAACGGCCCGGTCCGCACCGAGCTCGGCTTCAACGCCAAGGGCAACGTGTTCGGGCCGGGCTTCCGGGCCAACGCCACGGTCGGCCGGGCGCTGCGGCTGATCATCATGAACGCCTATGGCATCCGGCCGCACGAGCTCGACCAGGCCACCCAGGGCTTCCCCGGCAAGTTCTCGATGTGCATCGCGGAGAACGAGGAGGAGAGCCCCTGGGAGTCGCTGTCGGTCACCCTCGGGCACGAGGCCGGCGTCAGCACCGTGTCGGCGCTGCACACCCGTAGCACCGAGCACGTCGACAACCGCAACGTCGGTGACGCCCGGTCGGTGCTCAACGACATCGCCGACACCTGCGGCCGGATCGGGCCGATGACCCGCCGGTTCCGCCGGGTCGGGGTGGTCATCGGGCCGGAGCACGCGCAGCTGCTGGCCAGGCAGGGATTCTCCAAGCAGGACGTCCGGGAGTACCTGGCCGAGCACAGCGGGCGGACGGCGGGCGCGCTGCGCGCCGCCGGCCGGGGTGAGTCCACGGCGGTCTTCCAGTCGCCTGGACCCGCGGCGTTCGACGAGGCGGCGGCCTCAGACCTCACCCACGTGCCGGACGACGAGCTGGTGACCGTGCTGCGCACCCCGGAGGACGTGGTCGTGGTGGTGGCCGGCGCCGCGAACGCCGGGGTCTCCACGGTCGTGCAGACGCTGGGCTTCCCGACGAAGACGATCGGGACCGCCGTCGTGCGGTCGTGACCGGCCGGGCGGAGGGGCTCATGCTCGGGTCCCCCCTCCGGGTGCTCAGGCGGTCGGCGACCAGCCCAGCGCGGGGCCGAGGTGCTGGGCCGTGTCGGTGAGGATCTGCACGTAGTCCTCGTGCTCGAAGCTGAACGGCAGCGCGAACACCACCTCGCTGACCTCGCGGAAGCCGGCGTGGGCGTACAGCCGCTCGGCGATCTGCTCCGACGTCCCGATCAGGTCGACGGCGAACATCATCCGCGCCGGGCCCTGCGGCGACGTCGTCCGCGGCGTGCGGGCGTCGACGTAGGCCTGGTACTTCTCCCGCTGGGCGTCCGACGCCGAGTCGGTCGGGATGACGACCAGCCCCTGCGACACCCGGCCGGCCGGGTTCGCTGCCTTGAACGCCTGCACCTGGGTCGCCTGCTGGGTCGCGAAGTCCTCGTCCGTGTCGGCCTTCAGCACGCTGGAGGTCAGGAAGTTCATCCCCTGCTCCCCCGCCCACTGGGCCGACTTCAGCGACGCCCCGCCGTACCAGAGCCGGTCGGCCAGGCCGGGCGCGTGCGGCTGCACCCGGTCCGACCACTCCTCGACCACGCCCTCCTTGCCGCGGAAGGACGACGCCGGTTCCCCCGCGATCAGCCGCCGCAGCCGGGCCACCCGCTCGTAGCTGAAGTCCTCGACGTCGGCGGTGTCCGGGTACAGCGCGGCCTTGACGTCGTCCCAGTGCATCGGCTGCCCGACGCTGACGCCCGGGTTCAGCCGGCCGCCGGACAGGACGTCGACCGTGGCCAGGTCCTCGGCCAGCCGCAGCGGGTTCTCCCACGCCAGCGGGGTCACCGCCGTCCCGAGCGAGATCCGCGACGTCCGCTGCGTCGCCGCGGCCAGGACGGCGACCGGCGAGCTGATCCCGTACTGCAGGTGCCGGTGCCGCAACCAGGCGCTGTCGAAGCCGAGCCGCTCGCCCAGCTCGATCACCTGCAGCGTCGACTCGTGACCCGCGCCCGGGTCGTCCCCGTCGAACAACCCGATCGTCAGGAAACCCAGCTTCTCCAGCGGCACCCCAGGCAGCGGCATGTCCTGATCATCCCCGACCCCTGAGTGCCGGCGTCGGCATGGCACGGAGGCGGGGACGGGTTGCCCAGTGGATTGCGCGCCCCCGCTCAAGAAGGAGCTGTTACTAGCCGAATAGTTATCTGGCAGATAACTTTCCAGATAGCAACATGGACGCGAGCGGGTAGGAGGGAGTCGTCATGACCGGATTGCCTGCCGCGATCACGCGTGCGCCGTTGCGGACCTTCCGTCCGCAGGACCTGGCCGACGTCTACACGCAGCCCAACGTCCAGGTGCACCGCCTCACCCGTCAGAACCTGGTGCGGAAGGCAGGACCCGGCCTCTACTACACGGTTCCTGACGACCAGGACCCCACCTGGGTGCCGACCCTGGAGGCTCTGGCCGCAGGTGTCGCCACCGCCGTCTTCGGCGAGCGCGTCCCGGTGCTCATGCACCTGACCGCGGCGCGCCTGCTGGGGGCACTACCGCGAGCCATCGGCCAGGCCTTCGTCGCGGCTCCCCGCCAGCACGCTCCCATCCGGGCCGCCGACAGGGAGGCGGCCACGATCGTCTTCGTCGCTCGCGACGTCGACAAGCTCGACGCGGCGCTCCTCCCGACCGATCTCGGCCCGGCACTGGTCACGACGGCGGAACAGACGGTGCTGGACCTGACCAAGCGTCCCGAGCTCGGGGGGATGCCGGAGGAGTGCCGGGCGGCGATCAGGGTGCTGCTCCCCCGCTGCGACGAGGACCGACTCCTCGACCTCGCCCGGGAGCAGCGCATGGTCCGGCCCCTCGACCGGCTACGCGCCGAGAACCGCTAGAGCCCACCAGGGGTTGATCCGGGTCCCCGCCGCACAGGCGCTGACCGAGGTCCGCCAGATGTGGTTGCGCGCCAGTCCCGCGGACGCCGGCTGACCTGGTCACGAGCAGCCCCGAACGTCTGAACGCGAGTGACGCACGGGACAGGTGGGGCGCCGCGGATCGATCGGCCCCGGTTCCCGGCGATCCACCCGCCCCACCTGCCGACAACAACACCGTGAGGTTCCAGAAGAGGTCGCCCGAGGTCGCCCCGACGGACGAGGGCGAGCTGCAGACCTGGTTGCAGGACCTGGTGGACGGCGAGACGACGGCCCGCCGGTTGCGCAAGCGGCTCGACGAGTCCGGCGAGCGCCCCGAGGCGACCTGCGAGGTCTGCGACGGCGCCGCCACCGGCAAGATCTACTTCGGCCTCGACGGCCACCTGCACGGCCGCCGCGTCACCGCCTGACCGGTCGCGGGAGTCAGCCCGTCCGCTGCAGCGTGAACCGGACCGTCTGCACCCGGATGGCGTCGCCGGTGAAGACGAAGGTGTCCACGCCGTCGGTCACCCGGCTGTCCTTGGCGACGGCCGACCACTCGATGAAGAGGACGTCGTCCTCGAAGACCTGCGTCGGCACGTCCCAGCTCGCGTCGGGCAGGTCGGCGAGGATCTCCTCGAACGCCTTCCGGACGCCGTCCCGGCCGCGGACGGCCCCGGCCGGGGTGATGAGCACGGCGTCCTCGGCGTAGTCGGCGACAATCCCGTCGACGTCACCGGCCATCAGGGCGCTCGCGTGGTGGGCGAAGATCTCCTGCGGGGTGCGGGTCACGGCTGCCTCCCGGCCACGGACGGCGGAGTGCCGTCGCCGCGGAAGCTAGTCCGCTCTGGCTCGTCGAGCTACGAGTTCGGCCGCCGTCAGCCGAGGCCGCGGTGCGCAGCCCACAGCTCCCCAGCCCGACCAGCCGCCGCGGACACCAGAGCCGCCAGCTCCGGACGGTCCGGCACCGGGAACGAGACATACGTGCCCCGCCCGCCCGCGGTCGGCCGCCCGTAGGCCTTCGCCGCCAGGTGCCCGTCCGGCAGCAGCCGCACGTTGAGCGTGCTCAGCAGGAACTCCTCGCCGCGCCGGACGTCGGTCCAGCGCAGCTCCGCCGGCACCGTCACGTTGATCGCCAGCGCGGTCACCTCCACGGGACTGCTCATGCCGTCAGCGTGGCACCGCACGACGACGACATCACCAGGGCGTAGGGACGCGCCGCCTGCGCCTCCGCACCGCGATCCCCGGGCGCCACAGGTCGCTGCGCCCGCGGAACGGTGGGCCACCCGCTCGACAACCTCTGATGTCGCTGGCTGGAGCCCGCCTTGGCCGAACACCGAGCACGTTCCCTGACCACCCGCGCCCTGCTCGCCGCGCTGCTCGCCCTCACGGGCCTCGTGGCCCCGCTGGCCGGGACCGCCGCCGCGCACCCCGCGCCGTCCACCGGCGTCGCCGCGCAGCTGCGCGCCGACCTCGACGCCTACCTGCAGGAGCGCGGCGCGGCGGAGCACGTCTCCGCCGCCGGCGTCAGCGTCAGCCTGCCCGGCCGCCGGTCGACGATCGACGTGACCACCGGGACGACGACCTTCGGCGGCTCCGTGCCCGTGCGAGCGGACGCGGTGTGGCAGATCGGCAGCAACACCAAGGCGTTCACCGCCGTGCTGGTGCTGCAGCTGGAGGCGCAGCACCGGCTGTCCATCGACGACACCCTTGGGCAGTGGCTGCCGCAGTACCCGCAGTGGCGGGACGTGACCATCCGGCGGCTGCTCAGCATGACCAGCGGCATCCCGACCTACGACGACCAGCCGGCCTGGTACGCCGACTACGCCGCCGACCCGCACCGCTCCTTCTCCCCGGAGCAGCTGGTCGGCTACGTGGTCGACGCCCCGGCGACGTCGGGCTACAGCTACTCGAACACGAACTACGTCCTCGCCGAGATGATCATCGAGCGGGCGGCCGGGCGCAGCTACGCCGAGCAGCTGTACCGCCGCATCATCGAGCCGCTGGGCCTGCGGGACCTGCACTACCGCCCCGACGTCTACCCGGCGTGGGTGACCGACCGCGAACCCGCCGGCTACCTCTTCAACCCCGACTTCCCGCTGCCGGGGCTGCTGGGCCAGGACGTCAGCCGGGACACGCTGTCCTGGGCGCGCTCCGCCGGCGCCATCATCAGCACCACCAGCGACATGACCCGGTGGGAACGCGCGCTCTACAGCGGCCGGCTGCTGCCTCCGCAGCAGCAGGCCGAGCTGGAGAGCCTCGTCTCGACGACGACCGGCCAGCCCATCGCCAGCACGTCGGCGACCGACCCGCAGGGGTTCGGCCTGGGCATCGCCCAGCTCTCGACCCCGCAGCTCGGCACGTTCTGGTTCTACGAGGGTCAGACGCTCGGCTTCCGCGCCGTGCACGCCTTCTTCCCGGAGTCGGGGCTGATCATCGCCTTCGCCCTGAACAGCTCCGTCGAGGGCTCGAACGACCAGATCGGGCCGCTCATGCAGACGTTGTACGAGACGGTGGAGGCGGCGGGGTTAATCCCGGGAGCTTGACCGGCTCAGGCGGCCCGTCGCCGTCCGTCAGGCCGGTACGCCGGTCACGGTGAGCGCGTCGTGCAGCCGGCGCATGCCCAGCAGCATCCGGGTCTTGACCGTGCCGAGCGGCGTGCCGGTCCGGGCCGCGATCTCGGTCTGCGTGGACCCGCCCCAGTAGGCCAGCACGAGCGCTTCGCGCTGGGGGGCCGGCAGCGCGTCCAGCGCCGTGCGCACCCGGGCGTCGGCCAGCCGGTCGGCCACCACCTCGGCGACGTCCGTCCCGATCGCGTGCCCGTCCCGCACGGCCAGCGCGGCGGACCTCCGGCGGTGCGACGCCTCGTGCCGGACGGCGTCCACCGCCTTGTGGTGCACCAGGGCCAGGAACCAGGTGCCGAACGACCCCCGGCCGGCCTGGTACGCGCCGGGGTGGCGCCAGTAGGCGACGAACGCCTCCTGGACGACCTCCTCGGCCAGCCGGTCGTCGACGACGATGCGCCGGGCGAGGGAGAGGGCGGGCCGCGTCCAGCGGTCGAGGAGCTCGGCGATCGAGTCCTCCGGGATGCGGCCCTGGGCTGGACCGGCGGCGGTTGTCACCTCAGGTGGATGCCGCACAACCAGATCGCGCAAACTGCTCTCCCCCGGAGGGGTGAACGCCGACCGGCCCCGACCCGGGCGGGATGCCAGGGTCGGGGCCGGTGCGGTCCGGGGTGGGTCAGCGGTCGCGGGTCTCCACCGGGGTGAAGAGCTCGGCAGCCGGGCGCGGGGCCGGCAGCGGCCACGGCCGGACGGCGGACGGGGCGGTCATGAGCGCCTCGAGCTCACCGGTGTCCAGCGTGGGCTCGGCGACCTCGGTGGCCGAGGGGACCGGCCGGTCGGCGCCGACGACGTTGCGCAGGACCCGGGTGAACCGGCCCCGACGGGCCTGCCGGCGGGCCTCCCGGCGCTCGGCCTCCTCGCGGGCGGCGATCTCCCGGTCCAGGATCTCCCGGGCCATCCGGTCGGTCTCGGCGGCGACCACCAGGTCGGCGCGGGCCTGGACCGCGCGCTGGCGTCCCTCGCGGCGGATCTTCTCCGCCTCGACGTCCTCCTCGTCGCGCAGCTTCTCCAGCACCTCGTAGGCGTTGGGCTCACCGAAGTTGAGCAGCGTCTTCATCAGCACCGGCAGCAGCTCCACCGACAGGAAGAGCAGGAACAGCATCACGTGCGCGGTGCCGGCCGCCGGCCGGTCCTCGGCGAGCCGGTCCATCGCCTCCAGCCGGGCGAGCAGGCCGTCGGCCTGGGAGTTCTGCGCGGCGAACGCGTCCTGCTCGGCGGTGCGCAGCGCGGTCAGCCGGGCCAGCTCGGCCTGGTCGGTGGCGAGGTCGGCCTGCGCCATCGCGACGCTGCGGGCGCCGTTGCTGGCGGCGTCCGCGCCGGCCGTCGTCCGGGCGGCGAGGAGCGCGGCGTCGGCGGCGTCCAGCTCGTCCTTGGCGGCGTCCCGGACGGTGGCCTGCTGCGCGGCGGCCGCGGCGGCGGAGACGTAGGCGTCGCCCTCGCCGGGGTCGCCGGAGCCGCAGGTGCCGTCGAGCTCGCACTGCGCCTTCGCCTGCAGCTGGCCGTAGCTGGCCAGCGCGGCGTCGTAGGCCTGCTGCTTGGCGTCCCGGTCGGCCTGCGCCGCGGTGACCCGCGGGTCGGCATTCGAGTCGGTCTGCCCGCCGCCGGCCAGCACGGCCTGCTCCTCGGCGATCTTCTGCTGCAGGTCGGGGATCTGCGCGTACCGGGCGTCGGCGTCCAGCTCGGCGGTGAACCGGTCGGCCGCCTCGGCCTGCAGCGTCACGATCGTCGCGTCGATCTCCTTGTTGAACACCTGCAGCGTCAGCGGCATCGAGATGACCGTGCCGAGCAGCACGCCCAGCGCGATCCGCGGCACCGCCATCGCGACGTTGCGGAACACCGAGGCGTCGTGGCCCATACCGACCAGCAGCATCCGGTCCAGGTTGACGATCACCAGGCCCCAACCGAGGCCGATCACGCTGGCCAGCAGCCACGGCGCACCGAGGGCCATGTGCACGGCGAAGGCCGCGGACACCGCCGCCAGCCCACCCGTGCTGAGCAGCACACCACCGAGCGCCACGTACTTGGCGCGTGAGCCCGGGGCGACCGAGAGCACGTCCAGCCGTGCTCCGGCGAGCACGGCCAGGCGGTCACCGACGGATCTGTTGCGGGCCCTCATGCAGACGACGTCCTCTCCCAGGTCTGTTCAGATCCGGTATCGGTCGTCCAGCCCCGGATCGGTACCCCCTGGCGCCGCCCGTCGCCGACGTCACGCCCCCTTCGCGCCAAAGGCGCGCTCTCGGTGGGAGTACGTCCCGCCGAGAGCGCGCCTTCGGTGGTCGTCAGACGCCGAGGTGGGCGAGGGCCTGCAGCAGGAGGGTGCTCTGACCGTTGGCGAGCTCGGCGAGCACCGCCGGGTCCCGGACGTCGTCCGGGGAGAACCAGGTGAGCTCGAGCGCGTCCTGCTGGGGAGCGCAGTCGCCCTCGACCGGGACGACGTAGGCCAGCGACACCGCGTGCTGGCGCGGGTCGTGGAACGGCGTCACGCCCGGGGTCGGGAAGTACTCGGCGATGGTGAACGGCTGCGGCGCCGACGGGACCCGGGGCAGCGCGAGCGGGCCGAGGTCCTTCTCCAGGTGCCGGAGCAGCGCCGAGCGGACCCGCTCGTGGTAGAGCACCCGGCCGGACACCAGCGCCCGCTTGACCTGGCCGTCCTGCCCGATCCGCAGCAGCAGGCCGACGGAGGTGACGACGCCGTGGTCGTCCACCCGCACCGGGACGGCGTCGACGTAGAGGATCGGCAGCCGCTCGCGGGCGGCGTCCATCTCCTCACGGGAGAGCCAGCCGGCATCGGACACGTTCACGTCGGTCATGCCCACTGTCTAGCCGACGGCAGCCGGAGTCTCACGACGAGAACGGGGTGGAACTCCTCACCTCTGGTACTTGAATCTTCATGCACAAGGCGTAGGGTCCTGCCATGGCCGCGCACCCGTTCAGCACGCACCTGCAGCGCCACGCCCAGCTCGAGGCCGTCGCGCCCCAGCAGGTCTGGACGCCGGAGGACGGCGCGCTGCCGAGCCTGTACCTCAGCCACGGCGCCCCGCCGACCTTCGAGGACGCCGCCTGGATGACCGAGCTGCACACCTGGGCGCGGTCGCTGCCCAAGCCGCGGGCGATCCTGATCGTCAGCGCGCACTGGGAGTCCGCGCCGCTGTCGATCAGCAGCACCCAGGCCGGCACCGAGCTGGTCTACGACTTCGGCGGCTTCGCGCCGGTGTACTACCGGATGCGCTACGACACCCCGCCGGCCACGGACCTCGCGCGGCTGGTCATGTCGGTGCTGCCGGACGGCGAGGAGCTGCACGAGCACCGCAGCCGCGGCCTGGACCACGGCGCGTGGGTGCCGCTGAAGGTGATGTACCCCGACGCCGACGTCCCGGTGCTGCAGCTGTCCATGCCGACCCACGACGCCTCGATGCTGCTCGACCTCGGCCGGCGGCTGCGCACCCTGCGCGAGCACGGCGTGCTGGTCATCGGCAGCGGGTTCATGACCCACGGGCTGCCGTTCCTGACCCGGGAGATGTTCACCGGCAACGTCGTCCCCGAGTGGTCGCGGGACTTCGACGCCTGGGCCGCCGACGCGCTCTCTCGCGGGGACGTCGACGAGCTCGCCCGCTTCCGGTCGGCAGCCCCCGGCATGCCCTACGCGCACCCGACGGTCGAGCACTTCACGCCGCTGTTCGTCACCCTTGGTGCGGCCAGCGACCCCGAGGCGCCGGTCGCCACCGCGATCAACGGCTACTCGATGGGGCTGTCGAAGCGCTCGTTCCAGGCCGCCTGACCCGCGGCCCTGTACAGCCGTCGCCACAGGTGGCTACTCTCGATGCCCAGAAGTGGCGACAATCGAGGACGTGGTCATGCCTGCCATCGGGATCAAGCAGCTGCGTGACGGGCTGAGCCGGCACCTCGCCGCCGTCCGGGCAGGCACGACCGTCACTGTCACTGATCACGGGCGACCCATCGCCCGGATCGTGCCGGTCGACGCGTCCACCGTCCTCGACGAGCTGATCGCGGAAGGCGTCGTCCGGCCTGCGGCGCAGCCGGTCCGCTCCCGACCGCAGCCCGTGCGCGCCACGGGCCCGGTCACCGAGCTGGTCGCCGACGAGCGAGGATGATCGCTTACTTCGACACGTCCGCGGTCATCCCTCTCCTGGTGGACGACGAACCGGGCGGGCCCATCTGCCGGCGGACCTGGGACTCCGCGGCCACCCTGGTGACGACCAGGCTGACGTACGTCGAGGCCGCCGCGGCGCTGGCCCGCGCGGCTCGGTTGGGCCGCCTGGGACCCGAGGAGCACGACGCGAGCATCCGAGGGCTCGATCAGCTGTGGCCCCAGTTCGACCTCCTCGATGTCGACGACGACCTGGTGAGCTCGGCAGCCGAGCTGGCTCGGCGGCACGCGCTCCGCGGGTTCGATGCCGTCCACTGCGCCGCCGCCGCACGTCTCGCCGACCCGTTGACCGTCGCGCTGTCGGGTGACCACGCCCTCGTCACCGCCTGGTCGGCCGAGGGGCTGGCGACGATCACCACCTCCTGACCGCATCCGCCGAGGACGCACCTCCGGCGCTGGTTAGGGTCGCGGCCATGTCGCCGTCCGACCCGCTCGTCCAGGCCGTCGCCGCCGTCACCGGGCTGAGCACGGACGACGTCCTCGCCGATCCGCGCTGGCCGGACCTGGCACCGGCGCTCCCCCGGCTGGCCGACGCGATCACGGCGCTGCAGCAGTCGATCGCGGACGGCGAACGGACGCCACAGCTGGCGAACCTCACCCTGCTCGCCGCCTACGAGGGCCTGGAGCGGCTCGGCCGCCCGCTGCGCGCGGTCGTCCAGGTGCTGCCGGCGCCGCCGCGCGCGGCCGAGGGGCCGCTGCTCGGCACGCCGGTCGCGGTCAAGGACATGATCGACGTCGCCGGCTCCGTCCGCGGCGACGGCAACCCCAGCGCGATGGGCGGCTCCCCCGCCGCGCACGACGCCCCGGTCGTCGCCCGGTTGCGCGCCGCGGCAGCGGACGTCGTCGCCACCTCGTCGCTGCTCGAGTACGCCGCCGGCGCACCGCACCCCGACCTCCCCGAGGCGCTCAACCCGGTGCGACCCGACCGCACCGCCGGCGGCTCGAGCGGCGGGTCGGCCGCGCTCGTCGGCGCGGGGGTCGTCCCGGCGGCGCTGGGCACCGACACCGGCGGGTCGATCCGGCTGCCGGCGCACTACTGCGGCGTCGTCGGGGTCAAGCCGAGCTCCGGGCTGGTACCGGTCGACGGCGTGACCCCGTTGTCGCCGACCCTGGACCACGTCGGCGTGCTGGCGGCGACCGTCCGCGACGCAGCCCGGGTGCTCGCGGTGATCGCCGACCAGCCGTCGATGGCAGTAGCGGCCGACGACCCGGCACCGGTGCGCGGGCTGCGGATCGGCGTCCTGATCGGTCAGCTGGCCCACCCGGCGCTGGAGCCGGAGCTCGCCAAGCGCACCGGCGCGCTGCTGGACCGGCTCGCCGAGGCAGGTGCCGAGCTGGTCGACGTCCGGGACGACGTGCTGACCGAGCTCGGCGACCTGTTGGTGCCGATCCTGCTGCCCGAGGCCTGGGCGGTGCACGGCGAGCGGGTCGCCGGCGAGCCCGGCTGGTACGGCCCGGAGACGCTGCGGCTGTTCGAGGCCGCCCGGGACGCCGACCCCGCCGCCCGGGACGCCGCGCTGGCCCGCCGGACCGAGCTGCTGCCCGCAGCCGAGGCGCTGCTCGACGGCGTCGACGTGCTGCTCGGGCCGGCCGCGCCCTACGTCGCGCCGGAGACGACGCCGCCGATCGACACTCCCGAGGGCGAGGTCGAGGGGCTGTTCACCGGACCGTTCAACGTCTCCGGCCAGCCCGCCGTCGCCCTCCCGGCCGGGCGCACCGACGACGGCCTGCCCTACGCCGTCCAGCTGATCGGCCGCACCGGCGCGGACGCCGCCCTGCTCACCGCCTGCGCCCGCATCGAGCACCTCCTCACCCCCTGACCTGCCACCAAAGGCGCGCTCTCGATGGGGACGTCGACCCCCACAGGCGCGTGCTGGGCGGAGGTTGAGGCCAACTCCTGACAGTTGGGCGATGGGTTTGTATCGGAACACGCCCGGCCGTTCCGGGTGGATCGGGTGGGCTCTTTGCCGAGACTCAGGTCACACACCACGATCTCTTTCCAGGAGTGACCATGCGTCTCCGCAGCACCGCCGCAGCGGGCGTGCTCTTCGCCGCCGCCCTTTCCTTCGGCATGTCCGGCACCGCCAGCGCCGCCGACCTCGACTGCAAGGACTTCCCCACCCAGTCAGCGGCCCAGGCCGACCTGGTCGCGAATCCGAGCGACCCCAACGGACTCGACGCCAACGACAACGGCGTCGCTTGCGAGGATTTCGACTACGCCGCCGCCGGTGCACCGGCGCCCGTCAGCACGACGGCCCCCACCAGCGCGACCACTGGGCAGGTCTCCACCCGTCCCGTGGGCGCCGTCGCGGCCGGTGACGGCAGCTCCTCCACCGACGCCGGCGCGCTGCCCTACGTCCTCGGTGGCCTGGCGTTCGCCGGTGCCGGTGGCGCTGCGCTCGCCGCACGCCGCACCCGCTCCGCCGCCTGACCGACACGGGCGTGCAGCACCGCGCACCTCGGGCCGACCGCCCGGGTCCCCACGGGACCCGGGCGGTCGGCCCGGTGCGCATCGAGGGCGTCTATCCCCCACCCCTGGCACCACCCCCATCGGCGGACCTGCTCGGCGTCGACCTGACCAGCTACCCGCGCGTCACCCGCTACGACCGGTCCCGGCCCAGCTGGCCGGTCGCCGCCAGGGCGTGGACCGGGGTGAGCGCCGTCCTGGCCGTCGCCGGGGTCACCGCCGTCGTCCTCGCCCCCTCCGACCGGCCGGCACCTGCCCGGCTCGACGTCCCGGTCGTCGCTGCCGTCGCGCCGGTGGCCGTCCCGGCCGGCGGGTCGAGCACCGCGCCCGTCCTGCAGCTGCCCGCGAGCGCGCCGATCAAGGTCCGCATCCCTGCCCTCGGCGTCACGTCCAAGGTCATGGAGCTCGGGCTCGAGCGCGACGGCTCGATGGAGGTCCCGCCGGGTGCCTACCCGGTCGGCTGGTACGACCGCAGTCCCACACCCGGTGAACTCGGGCCCGCCGTCCTCGCCGGGCACGTCGACTGGGGCGGGGAACCCGGCGCCTTCTACGGCCTGCGTGAGCTGCTCCCCGGCGACCAGGTGGTCGTCCAGCGCGAGGACGGCAGCACCGCCACCTTCGCCGTCGACCGCGTCGAGGAGCACGAGAAGGACGGCTTCCCCACCGACGAGGTCTACGGCGACGTCCCCTACGCCGGGCTGCGGCTGATCACCTGCGGCGGGACCTTCGACGAGGACACCGGCAACTACGAGGACAACGTCATCGTCTTCGCCACCCTGCTCGCCACGAGCTGACCGTCCACCGAAGGCGCGCCTTCGGCGGTTGGCGCGGCGGGGGGTGTGCGGGGGTGTGCGGAGGGTCCGCACTCGCCGTGCTCGTCTCGCGGCAGACCGCACGGACCCGCCGGACGGCGTTGCGCGAGGACAGTTCGATGCGCGGCGATGCCGCCGGGGCACCGCCAGGGAGGAGCACTGGCATGTTCGCCAGGACCACCACCGTGCGCGGCGACCCGGGTGCCGTCGACGACGGCATCGAGTACGTGCGGGACGCCGTCTGGCCGATGCTGCAGAACATGAGCGGCTGCGTCGGGATGTCGATGCTCGCCGACCGGGAGGCCGGCCGCTGCATCATCACCGCCGCCTGGGCCACCGAGGAGGCGATGCGGGCCAGCGCGGAGAGCGTCCGCGACTCGCGCAGCAAGGCCGCCGAGATGCTGCGCGCCGAGGAGGTCGACGTCCAGGAGTGGGAGATCGCCGCGCTGCACCGGGTGCACCCGGCCGGCCCGGACGCCTGCGCCCGGGTCATCTGGACCGAGGCCGACCCGTCGAAGGTGGACGGCATGGTCGACGCGTTCCGGATGAGCCTGCTGCCGCGGATGGAGGAGCTGCCCGGCTTCTGCAGCGTCAGCCTGATGGTCGACCGGATGACCGGGCGGGCCTCGGCCGCGGTCACCTACGAGAGCCGGGACGCGATGATGCGCGCCCGCCAGATGGGCACCGCGCTGCGCGACGACTTCGCCGCCGCGACGGGCGCCCGGATCACCGAGGTCGCGGAGTTCGACCTGGCGGTCGCGCACCTGCGGGTGCCCGAGATGGCCTGACCGCCCGGCCGGCCGGCGCGCGCGGCACGCCGGCCGGTGGCCTCAGGCCCCCAGCAGCTGGGCGCGGATCTCCGGCTTGACCACCTTGCCCACCTTCGACCGGGGCAGGTCGTCCCACACCAGCACCTCCTTGGGCGCCTTCACCCCGCCGATCCGCGCCTTCACGAACGCACGCACCTCGGCCGGGTCGACGTCCGCGGACTGCCGGACCTGGACGACGGCGACGACGCGCTCCCCCCACTTCGGGTCCGGCAGCCCGACCACCGCGCAGTCCTGCACGGCCGGGTGGGCCATCAGCGCCTGCTCGACCTCCGCCGAGTACACGTTGAAGCCGCCGGAGATGATCATGTCCTTGGCGCGGTCGACCAGGAACAGCCAGCCATCGGCGTCCAGGTAGCCGATGTCGCCGGTGTGGTGCCAGCCGAACCGGGACGCCTCGGCGGTGGCCGCCGGGTCGCGGTGGTAGCCGGCCATCACCAGCGAGCTGCGGACGACGACCTCGCCGCGCTCGCCGGTGGGCAGCAGCCGGCCCTCGTCGTCCATCACCGCCACGGTGACCAGCGGTGCCGGCCGCCCGGCCGAGCCGAACCGCTCCCGGGCCAGGCTGCCGTCGGCGTGCAGGTGGTCGGCCGGGGTCATCGTCGAGATCATCATCGGCGCCTCGGACTGCCCGAACAGCTGCCCGAGCACCGGCCCGATCCGGGTGACCGCCTCGGCCAGTCGGTCGGCCGACATGGGTGCCGCGCCGTACCAGAGGCACTGCAGCGAGCCGAGGTCCGTGGTGTCCAGCTCGGGCCGGTCCAGCAGCATGTAGACCAGCGTCGGCGGCAGGAACGTGTGGGTCACCCGGTGGCGCTCGACCAGCGCGAGGAACTCGCCGAGGTCGGGCGCCGGCATCACCACGATCTCCCCGCCGAGGGCCATCACCGGGAAGCACAGCACCCCGGCGGCGTGGGTCAGCGGCGCCAGCGCCAGGTACACCGGGCGGCCGTCGAACGGGTAGCTCATCAGCGTGATCGCCGACATCGTCTCCAGGTTGCGGTCGGTCAGCCGCACGCCCTTGGGGCGCCCCGTCGTCCCGCCGGTGCCGACCAGCGCGACGACGTCGTCCGGCGGTGCGACGTCCTCGACGACACCGTCGGCACCGGCGAGCCACTCGGCCAGCGACGGGTCGGCCGTGCCGCCGTCGAGGCAGACCAGCGTGGTCAGCGCCGGCAGCGAGCCGCGGATCGCCTCGACCAGCGGGGCGTACGAGGCCCGGTAGAGCAGCGCCGTGCAGCCGAACAGGTCCAGCAGCGCCTGGTTCTCCGCCGCCTCGTTGCGCGGGTTGACCGGGCACCACACCGCGCCGGCGCGGGCGATGCCGAAGACGCAGGCGAACGCGGTCGGGTCGTTGCCGCTCAGCACGGCGACCGCGTCGCCGGGCCGGACGCCCGAGCGCGCCAGCGCCCGGGCGACCGACCAGGAGAACGCCTGCACCTCGCCGTAGGACAGCGACTGCCCGGCCATGGTCAGGCAGGGCGCCTCCGCCCCCAGGGACACGCCCTTGTCGAGGTAGGCGGTGAGGCTCATCGGTGCTCGGTCACCACCGGGTCGAGCACGAGACCGAACTGGCGCAGCACCCCGAGCAGTTGCCGGTGCCCGAACGCCTGGCAGCCCGACGCGAAGCCGGCCCGCCGCGGCGGCTGCTGCAGCAGCGACATCGCCGCCCACGCCTGCATCAGCCCGGTCTGCTTGTAGTTGGAGTTGCCGTGGATGACCACGTGCTTGCGGCCCAGCGGCCCGGAGGCGTGCACCGAGTCGACGGAGGTGTTCAGCCGCGGGTTCTCCCGCGGTGGCATCCCCGACGACCAGGCCTTCGCGATCTCGGCGAGCTTGTCGTCCCACTGGTCGCGCGGCAGCGTCTTGATGTCGCTCTCCACCATCGCGGTGGTCGCGACGACCGCCTCCATCACCGGCCGGTTGAGCACCCCGCCCTGGACCTTCACGTTGGCCACCCGCGGGTCGTCCTTGAACCACACCGGGTGCGAGGTACCGCCCCACGGCACGGTCAACCCGAGCTCGTGCTGGCCCGGGACGACCACGTCCCACTTGGACAAGGGGTCGAGCTTGACGTACTGGTTCTCCGTCAGGTGGAACCAGTCGGCCTTGAGGATGGTGAAGATCGTCTCGGTGGAGGCGTTGGTCGGGAACCCCTTCCACAGCACCAGGACGTCGAGGGTGTCCAGGCCCGGGGTCTCCAGCGCGATGTTCGCCGCGATCTCACCGGTCGTGTACATCTGCGCGATCCCGGGCGAGAGCAGCAGCCCCTTCTCGGCGAACGCCGCGCCCCACCGCTGCTGGGCGTCGAGCACCCAGTCCTGCTCGCCGGTGGTGTCCAGGTAGTGGACGCCGGTGGCCAGGCACGCCTCGACCACCTCCGGCCCGTACTTGATGAACGGGCCGACGGTGTTGCAGACGACGCTCGCGCCGGCGAACAGCTCGGTCAGCGCCTCGACGGTGTGCTCCACCTCGACGATGTCGTGGTCGGCGGTCTCGATGCCCGGGATCCGGCCGACCACGTCCTGGCAGCGGTCCTTGTCCCGGCCGGCGGCGACGAAGGGCACGTTGAGCTCGCGCAGGTACTCGCAGATCAGCCGGCCGGTGTAGCCGGAGGCGCCGTAGACGACGACGGGCTTGGTGCTCATGAGCCCATGCCCCCGTCCACCGAGAGGCCGGTGCCGTTGACGAAGCGGGCGGCGTCGGAGGCGAGGAAGACGACGGCGTCGGCCATGTCGGCCACCTCGCCCAGCCGACCGGACGGCGTCAGGCCGACGACCGCGCCCACCGCGGCCTCCGGGCTCTCGAACAGCCCCAGCTCGGCGCAGTCGACGGCGAGCTGCATGCCCATCGCCGTCGGCACCAGCCCCGGGTAGATGCAGTTGACCCGCACCCCGTAGCCCAGCCGGCCGGCCTCCGCGGCGGCGATCCGGGTCATCCGGTCGACGGCGGACTTGGTGCCGGAGTACCCGGCGATGCCGGGGAAGGCGATGGTGGCCGCGACGCTGGAGACGTTGACGATCGCGCCCCCGGCTCCCGCCTCACCGCCCGGCCGCATGGCGCGCAGCCCGTGCTTCATGCCCAGCGCGGTGCCGACGACGTTGACCTCGAGCATCCGGCGCAGGTCGCGCGGGTCGATGTCGACGACGAGCGAGGTGATCTCCACCCCGGCGTTGTTGACCAGGACGTCGAGGCCGCCGAGCTCGGCCACGGTCGCCGTCACCGCGGCCGCCCAGCTGGACTCGTCGGTGACGTCGAGGTGCACGAACCCGGTGGTGGCGCCGGTCTTACCGATCAGCTGGGCGGTCTCCCGGCCCAGCTCGTCGTTCACGTCGCCGATGACGACGGCGGCGCCCGCGGCGGCCAACGCCTCGGCCATCCCCTGCCCCAGCCCCTGTGCTCCTCCGGTGACCAGTGCTCTCCGGCCGTGCAGGTCGAATGCCGACATCGCTTCTCCTGGGTGCTCGTCGCTGAACCCCGTCCCGCTGCCCGGCCGGGCCGGGGATGTGATGCCGGTCATGCTGCTCACCCGTCTTGACGACTGTCAAGAGAACGTTGGACGACCGTCCAGACACCGGCCCGGCCAGCGGTTACGATCCGGAGGCAGACCGGACGAGGAGGTGCGCATGACCGACGTCGAGACCCGGGCGCCCGCGCGGTCGCCGCGCCGCGCCGCCGCCGTCCCGCCGGCCGACAAGGTGGCCGCCCGTCGCAGCGAGCTGGCCGCCGCCGCGCTGAAGACGCTGTCCGAGCTGGGCTACGCGCGCACCAGCCTGCGCGAGATCGCGCAGAACTCGGAGTTCTCGCACGGCGTCCTGCACTACTACTTCCGCGACAAGGTCGACCTGATCACCCACTGCGTGCGGGAGTACAACGCGCAGTGCGTCACCCGGTACGACACCGTGGTCGCCACCGCCGCGACGGCCGAGGAGCTGGCGGCGGGGTTCCTGGGCAAGCTCGGCGAGACCCTCGTCGAGGACGCCGCGCTGCACCGGCTCTGGTACGACCTGCGCGGCCAGTCGATGTTCGAGTCCGGCTTCCGCGACGACGTGGCCGCGATCGACCGCAGCCTCGAGCGGATGGTCTGGCGGATCGTCAGCCGCTACGCCGAGCTCACCGGCAGCACCCCGCTGCCCGGCCCGGCGACGCTGTACGCCGTCCTGGACGGGCTGTTCCAGCAGGCGCTGCTCCGCCAGCTCGCCGGCGACCCGACGGCCGCCGACGGCCTGCGGACGGCGGTCGGCGAGCTGCTCCCCACCCTCCTCCGCCCCGCCTGACCCCCACCGAAAGCGCCCTTTCGGCGGACCGTCGTCCCACCTAGAGCGCGCCTTTGGCGGACGACGCGGCGCGCCCGGAGGCATCGGGGGTGGTCCCGGCCCTGTGCCGACCGGCTGCTTGGTGGGATGGTGGGGGACGTCGCCCCGCACCCGGGGGAGGTCGACCAGCGGGGGGAGCTGAGTTGGAACCGAACGGCCGACTCCTCGGCGGGCGCTACGAACTCACCGCGCTCATCGCCACGGGTGGCATGGGGCAGGTGTGGCAGGGCCGCGACACGGTGCTCAACCGGGACGTCGCGGTGAAGGTGCTCCGCGACGAGTACACCGGCGACCCGACCTTCCTGGCCCGCTTCCGCGCCGAGGCGCAGCTGGCGGCGGGGCTGGTGCACCCGAACATCGCCACGCTGTTCGACTACGGCGAGGTCGCCCCGGCCGACCCGCGCGGAGAGCACCTGGCCTACCTGGTGATGGAGCTGGTGCGCGGCGAGTCGCTGTCCGCGCTGCTCCGCCGCCAGCGCCGGCTGCCGCCCGAGCGCACCCTGGCGATCCTGCGGCAGAGCGCCGCCGGGCTGGCCGCCGCGCACGCCGCCGGCGTGGTGCACCGCGACGTCAAACCGGGCAACGTGCTGCTCGGCAACGACGGCTCGGTCAAGATCACCGACTTCGGCGTCGCCGTCTCCGCCGCCAGCGTGCCGCTCACCCGCACCGGCCAGGTCATCGGCACCGCGCACTACCTCTCCCCCGAGCAGGCCCAGGGCCACCGCGCGTCCGCGGCCAGCGACGTCTACGCCCTCGGGGTGGTCGGCTACGAGTGCCTCTCCGGACACCGCGCCTTCGACGCGGAGAGCTCGGTGCAGGTCGCGCTGATGCACATCCGGGACAACCCCGAGCCGCTGCCGGACGACGTCCCCGCGCCGGTGCGCGCGCTGGTCGAGGCGGCCATGGTCAAGGACCCGGCCGACCGGTTCCCCGACGGCGCCGCCTTCCGCGACGCGATCGACCAGGTCATGGCCGGCCGGGGCTTCTCCGGCCCGGTCGCCGCCGCCGGCCCGGCCGCCACCACCGTGATGCCGGTGGTGGCCGCGCCGACCGCCGAGTTCCCGGCCACTCAGCCGCGCGGCGCCTGGAGCAGCGAAGCCGCGCAGGACTGGAGCCCGGAACCGGCCGAGGAGGACCGCGAGGACTCCCGCCGGCGGCGCCTGCTCGTGCCGCTGCTCGCACTGCTCGTGGTCGCCGCCGTCGCCCTCGGCGGGTGGCAGATGCTCACCAGCGGCGGGGACGACGACCGGACGGCGACCGCGCCGACCACCTCGGCGACGAGCAGCGCCCCGACCTCCAGCGCCCCCGCGCAGCCCACCGTGCAGCTGGTCGACCTCACCTCGACCGACTACGTCGGGCGCCCCGTGGGCGACGTCCAGGCAGAGCTGACCGGGCGCGGGCTGGTCGTCACGCTGGCCGCCCAGGAGACCAGCGACGTCGCCGACGGGCTGGTCACCGGGGTCACCCCGGACGGCCCGCTCACCCCCAACAGCCCGGTGACCGTCAGCTACGCCGTCGCCCCGCCGCCCCCGCCACCGACGCCCACCCCGACGCCGACCCCGACCGTCGAGGACCCCGGCGCGGACGAGTCCGAGCCGGCGGAGACCGAGCCCGAGGAGACCGAGCCGGAGCAGCAGCTCCCGGGCGACGGCAACGGGGACGGGAACGGCTGGGGCAACGGGCGCGGCAACGGCCGCGGCGGCAACGGCTGACCCGACCGAGGTCACGACACGGTCGCGGTCCCCACCCGACACGCCGGTCACTCCTGTCACGGACGGTGGCGTCTCGATAACGTCCGGCGCTTCACCGCCGTCCTCGAGGAGCACCCATGCGCCTGCCGCGCGCCGCAGCCGTCGTCGTCCTGACCGCCGCCGTCTCGCTGCCCCTCACCGGCACCGCCTCGGCCGTCGACCTGGACTGCGCCGACTTCCCGAACCAGGGGGCCGCGCAGGTGGTCCTCGACGCGGACCCGGCCGACCCGAACGGGCTGGACTCCAACGGCAACGGCGTCGCCTGCGAGGCCTACGGCTACACGTCGGTCGCGAGCACCGCCGGCCAGGTCGCGGTGCAGCCGACCGGCGGGGTCGCCGCGGGCGACGGCAGCTCGGCCGGTCAGGTGGCCGGCGGGAGCGGCAGCCCGCTGCCCTACGTCGCCGGTGGGCTGGCGTTCGCCGCCGCCGGTGGCGCCGCGCTGGCCGCCCGCCGGGCGTCCCGCGGCTGACCCGGTGTCCCGCCGCACGGCCCGCCGCCCCCTTGCCGCTCGCGTCTGGACGGCGACGGCGGTGCTGCTGTCCGCGGTGGGGGTGGCCGCGGTGTGCCTGCTGCCGGCGGGCGGGTCCGCGCCGGTCACCGTCGCCGGCGCGCTGGTGACCGTGGACGTCGACGCCCTGGAACCCGCGCCGCTGCGGGCCGGCGCGCGGGTGGCGATACCCGCGCCGGTCGTGCCGGTGACGCTGCCGCGCAGCGCGCCGGTGCGGGTGACCATCCCGGAGCTGGGGGTGCGCAGCGCGGTGATGGCGCTCGGGATCGGCGAGGACGGCGCGATGGAGGTGCCGCCCGGCGCCTACCCGGCCGGCTGGTTCGACCGCGGCCCGACGCCCGGCGAGCTCGGACCGGCGGTGCTGGCCGGGCACGTCGACTGGGACGGCGAGACCGGCGTCTTCGGGGGCCTGCACCGGCTGCACCGCGGCGACCGGGTGCTCGTCGACCGCGCCGACGGCAGCACCGCGACCTTCGCCGTCGACCGGGTGGCGCAGTACGCCAAGGACGAGTTCCCGGCCGGGTCGGTCTACGGCGACATCGACGAGGCGGGGCTGCGGCTGATCACCTGCGGCGGCGACTTCGACACCGACGCCGACAGCTACCAGGACAACGTCGTCGTCTACGCCTCGCTGGTGCCCTGATCACCCAGGCATAGGAAGCTGTGCACCCGGTCCGCGCGCGCAGACCGGGTGCAGAGCTTCCTATGCCTGTGCCCCCCCCCCCCCCCCCCCCCCCCGCCCCACCTCAGGAGCGCATCGATGAAGGCCGACCTGGTCGTCCGCGGCGGCGACGTCGTGCTCGAGGGCGCCGCGGTGCGCGCCGACGTGGCGGTCACCGGCGGGGTGGTCACCGCGATCACCCGCGAGCCGGTCGACGCCGCCACGGTCGTCGACGCCACCGGCTGCCTGGTGCTGCCCGGCGGCGTCGACGCGCACGTGCACCTCTCCGGTGGCGGTGGGCCGGAGGGGGCCCCGACCTGGGCCGACGACTGGGAGAGCGGCACCCGGGCGGCCGCGGCCGGCGGGGTCACCACGGTCGGCAACATGACCGTCCCGCGGGAGGGCGAGTCGCTGACCGACGCCGTCCGACGGGTGGGCGCCGACGTGGCCGCGCAGTCGCTGGTCGACGTGCTGCTGCACCCGGTGGTCGCCGGCGAGCAGCACCTCGACCCGGCGCAACTGGCCGTGCTGCGCGAGCTCGGCCAGACCAGCATCAAGGTGTTCACCGTCATCGACGCGTACTCCGCGCACCGGCAGCGCTTCTACGCGTTCATGGCCGAGGCCGGGCGGCAGGGCTTCCTGACCGTCGTGCACTGCGAGGACGCCGAGCTCATCGGGTGGTCCACCGCGCACCTGGCGGAGCAGGGCCGGGCGGACTTCCGCGCCTACGGGGAGAGCCGGCCCGACACCGCCGAGGAGGCCGCGGTCGCCCAGCTGATCGCCTTCGCCGAGACCTCGGGGACGCCGGTCTACGTCGTCCACCTGTCCAGCGCCCGGGCGCTGGCGGCCTGCGCGGCGGCCCGGTCCCGCGGCGTGCCGGTGTACGTGGAGACCCGGCCGCTGTACCTGCACCTCACCGAGGAGCTGCTGCAGGCAGAGGACGGCGCGAAGTACATCGGCCAGCCGCCGCTGCGCCGGGCCGCGGACGTCGACGCGCTCTGGGCCGGCCTGCGGTTCGGCACCGTCGACACGGTGGCCACCGACCACGCCCCGTGGACGCTGGCGGAGAAGCTCGCCGCCGGCGACCAGCTCGACGAGCTGCGCCCCGGGGTCGCGGACCTGGAGACCGTCCGGCCGATGCTGTTCTCCGCCGGCGTGCTCACCGGCCGGATCTCGCTGGCCCGGTTCGTCGAGCTCACCGCCACCAACCCGGCGCGGCTGTTCGGCGTGTACCCGCGCAAGGGCGTGATCGCGCCGGGCTCGGACGCCGACCTGGTGGTCTGGGACCCGGCCGAGACGCGGGTGGTCGACGGCAGCCGGATGCAGAGCCGGGCCGGCTACTCCCCCTACGACGGCACGGTGGTCACCGGCTGGCCGCGCGAGGTGCTCAGCCGCGGCGAGCTCGTCGTCTCCGGCGGCGCGGTCGTGGCCGGCCCGGGCCGCGGGCAGCTGCTGCAGCGGGGGCTGACCGCCCCGCGCTGAGCCGTCAGGACGACGGCGGCGACATCGCCCCGATCAGGCGGGCTGGATGCCTGCGCGGACGGCCATGCCGACCAGTTGGCCGCGGTCCCGTGCGCCGACCTTGGTCATGGCCCGGTTGGCGTGGGTCTTGACGGTGAACGGGGAGAGGAACAACCGCTCAGCGATCTCGGCGTTGTCCAGCCCGGAGACGATCGCGGTGACGACCTCCCGCTCGCGCGGTGTGAGGTCGGCGAAGCGGGCGGTCAGCTCGGGGTCCAGGTCCACCGCTCGCTGCTGCACGACGTGATCGACCACGGCGCTGACCGCGGTCGGTGACAGCGCTCGGCTGCCCGCGGCGACCGCCAGGATCGCCCCGGTGAGCTCGGTGGGTCCGGCGCCCTTGCTGAGGAACCCGTCGGCGCCGGCGCGCAGCGCGCGCAGCACGTTCTCGTCCTGGTCGAAGGTGGTGAGCACCAGGATGCGCAGCTGCTCAGGAGAGTGGGTGAGCCGGATGCGGCGGGTGGCCTCCACGCCGTCGATGCCGGGCATCCGGATGTCCATGAGGACGACGTCGGGCCGGACGTCGTCCACCTGCCGGAGCACGGCCAGCCCGTCACCGGCCTCGGCCACCACCTCCAGGTCGGCATGGGCGCCGATGATCGAGCGCAGCCCCACCCGGATCATCTCCTGGTCGTCGACCAGCATCACGCGGATCACCGCAGGACCTCCTCGATGACGGGCAGTGCCGCTCGGAGCCGGAACACGCCGCTGTCGGTCGACACCTCGAGCCGCCCGCCGGCAGCGGCGGCCCGCTCCCGCATGCCGATGAGCCCCTGGCCCACCCGGTCGACGTCCGGGGCCGGCGATGCGACGTCGTTGACCGCCTCGACGGTCACGGCGGATCCGGTCGCCTGGATCGTCAGCCGCACCTGCCCGCGTCCGTACCTCTGGGCGTTGGTCAACGCCTCCTGGGTGATCCGGTAGGCGGCCGCACTGGTCTGCGGCGGGAGCTCGCGGGACAGGTCGCCGATGCAGGCGTCCACGTCCATGCCCGCGGCACGGACCTTGTCCACCAGGTCAGGGATGTCGTGGTGGCTGGCGACCGGCCCCGGCGGTGCACCGCCCGAGCCGGTGTGCAGCACCTCCAGGATCTCCTGGGTCTCCGCCAGCAGCGACTTCACGCTGCCGCGCGCTGCGAGCAGGTGTTCGCGGGCCGCCGCGGCTGTGGCCGGCAGGTTCACCTCGGCGGCGCCCAGGTGCATGCCCATCACGGCTATCTCGTGTCCGAGGGTGTCGTGCAGGTCGTGGGCGATGCGCAGCCGCTCCTCGGCGACGCTGCGCTGGACAGCGGCGTCCCGTCCGGCGATCGCCTCGTGGGTGCGTTCCTGCAGTGCCGCCCAGTACTGCTGCTGACCGCGGACCGCGCTGCCGGCGACGGCGGCGGCGATCGCGGTCGTGCCGGCGATCCAGGCGATCGGGTCGTCGAAGCCGAAGGTCCCCGCGGCAACACCCATGGCCAGGAAGTCAGCCGCGCCGATGACCACCGCGCACGAGATCCCGGACAGCCCGCGCAGGCAGAGCAGGAACGCTCCGAACATCGACACCTGCCACATCACGATGGGGTCGACACCGACGAAGCCGGCGACCAGCGGTCCGGCGGCCAGGAGACCCAGACCCGCCACGGGCCGGCGATGGCCCAGGAGCACCCCCGCAGCGCTCACCGACAACGCCAGCAACGCACCCACCGGGTGGGCGCTGGAGGGCGCCGTCGCCACACCGGCGGTCACGGTGGCGGCGATGACGACCGGGGTGGCCCTCTCCAGCAGTCGCGGCCTGCGCATCCACAGCGGCGGGGCGGGCAGCTCCGGCAGCCGGGCGGGGAACCTCGTCACCACGTCATCCTCACACCGGTCCACTGGCCTGGACCGTCCATGCGGTGGTCCTGCACAGGCTCGACGGGCATCTCGCGTCCGGTCCTCCCCATCGGTCGGGCAGCGGTCATCGGCCTGAGCCGCCTGTCCGCAGCAGCCGCGGTCACGAGGACCGGCCACCCGCGGTGCGTCGATCGACCGAGGCGAACGCCGGTCGCGAGCGCACCGGCCCGAGTGCTGCTCACAGCCTCCCGGCTGGGACCACGGCCCGTCGTCATCCCGGCGGACCGGGTCCGGCTACTGCGCTCGCAGTACGACACGTGATCGAGAAGACCGGACACCACTGCTGTCTCGACCGGGACGGGAGCCCGACAGGGTCCACACGAGATGCGGCCACCGGTGGTCAGGACCAGCCGGCCGGACCGTGCGCCGACGACAGATCGGACCAGACCGACCACGACGCGCCGGTCTCACCCGAGCTGGCCGGGGCCGGCCGACGCACGTACTGCGGACGCAGCAGGAGAAGTCGATCTCGCCAGACGATTCCACCGCAGCGACGCCGCAGAAGTCTTGGGGACGACCCGCTCCCCAGCCAGAGAAGGAATCCATGTCCACGTTCTTGTCCCGTGTGGGGCGTCTCAGCGCCCGGTTCCGATGGGCGGTGGTCGGTGCCTGGATCGTCGTCTTCGCCGCGTTCATCGGCGTCCTCGTGGTGGGGAGCAGCGGCGATCCTGCGGGCGACGCAGAGGTGTCGATCCCCGAGTCGCAGGCGTCGCTGGCACTGGAACGGCTGGACGTGGAGTTCCCGGCCGCCCCCGACACCGGTGCGGACCTGCAGCTGGTGTTCCATCCCGCCGCCGGTGACGTCACGGACCCGGCCGTCGCGCAGGAGATCGCCGGGGTCATCACCCAGGCCCAGGACCTGCCGGGCGTGCAGGCGGTCAGTGACCCCCTCGATCCGGCCAGCCCCTACCTCGCCCCCGACGGCACCCTCGCCGTCGCGACGCTCACCTACGGTGAGCTGACCGAGGACCAGCAGGTCGAGTTCTACGACGCCGCACTCGCGCTGCAGGAGAACGCTCCCCCGACGTTGGGGACCGAGCTCGGCGGCAACCTCGTCCCCTTCGGGGCTCCGGAGCAGGGAGCCGGCGAGGCCGTCGGGGTGATCGTGGCGTTCCTCGTGCTGGCCCTGACCTTCGGCTCCCTGGTCACGGCCGGGGTGAACCTGCTGATCGCGGCGTTCGGCGTCGGCGTCGGGCTCGTCGGCGTGCTGGCCTACGGCTCACTGACCCCCATCGACGGGAACAGCATCGTCCTCACCGCGATGCTCGGCCTGGCCGTCGGGATCGACTACAGCCTCTTCATCCTCTTCCGGTTCCGGAACGAGCTCCGCGCCGGGCGGACCGTCGATGACGCCATCGCCCGCGCCACGGGAACCGCCGGTACGGCTGTCGTCTTCGCCGGCCTCACCGTCATCGTCGCCCTCGCCGCCTTCATGGTCGCGGGCCTGAGCTTCATCACCCAGATGGGCCTCGCCGGCGCCTTCGGCGTCCTCATCGCGGTCCTCCTGGCACTGACGCTGCTGCCTGCGGTGATGCGGTTCCTCGGGATGCGCGCCCTGTCCAAGAAGCACCGGAAGGCCATCGCCCGGGGCGAGCTGTGGAACGAGGAGCAGTCCCAGCGGCGCGGGATCATGAGCCGCTGGGGCGGCTTCGTCGTCGAGCGGCCGCTCATCGCCCTGGTCGGCGGGGTGCTCGTGATGATCGTGATGGCCGTGCCGCTGCTGAGCATGAAGACCGCGTTCAGCGTGCCCGGCGGCGCCGACCCGACGTCGACCGAACGCACGGCCTACGACCTCATCGTCGATGAGTTCGGCGGCATCCAGAGCCCGCTGATCGTGCTCGCCGAGGGCGACCAGGTCGCCACCCAGGCCGCCACCGTCCAGACCCAGCTCACCGGACTCACCGGTGTGCAGAGCGTGGCCCCGGCAGAGATCAGTGCCGACGGTGACACCGCCCGCCTCATCGTGATCCCCTCCGGCGGGCCGATCGACGACTCCACCGAGGACCTGGTCCACCAGATCCGCGACAACGCCGACAGCGTGTCCGGTGTGCACCTGGAGGTCACCGGCGAGACCGCGATCGGGATCGATCAGGACGCGCAGCTCATGTCCGCGCTGATCAAGTACGTCATCGTGATCGTGGTCATCTCGATCATCCTGCTGATCGTGCTCTTCCGGTCACTGCTGATCCCGGTGATCGCCACGCTGGGGTTCCTGCTGTCGGTCGGCGCGTCCTTCGGCGCCAGCGTGGCCGTGTTCCAGTGGGGCTGGCTCGACCCGCTCATCGCCGCCCCGCAGGGCGACCCGATGCTGAGCCTGCTCCCCCTGCTGCTGGTCGGCGTCCTGTTCGGCCTGGCCATGGACTACCAGGTCTTCCTCGTCTCCCGGATCCAGGAGATGTACCGCACGGGCGTGGACTCCAGGACCGCCATCCGCGAGGGCTTCGGGCGGTCCGCCCCGGTGCTCGTCGCCGCTGCATCGATCATGGTCGTCGTCTTCGCCGGCTTCGCGACCAGTTCCTTCGCGGTCGGCGCCTCCATCGCCTTCGGCCTGATGGTCGGTGTGGCCGCTGACGCCTTCATCGTCCGGATGGTGCTGATGCCGGCCCTGCTGTCCCTGCTCGGCAGGTCCGCGTGGTGGATCCCCCGCTGGCTGGACGAGATCATCCCCGACGTCGACGTCGAGGGACACTCACTGGACAGCCACGAGCCCGAGCCGACCAGGCAGCCGGCGATGGCCAGCTGACTGCACGTGCACGAAGACGGGGCCGCTACCGACCAGGTGGCGGCCCCGTCGGCAGCTGCACCCCGGATGAACCGGCCGAGCTCGCGGGCCACATCACGTCCTGCCCCCGGCGGGGCCGACCGCCCCGCGCCGAGCCGTCAGAACGACGGCGGCGACATCGCCCCGATCAGCTCGGCGTCCTGGTCGCGGGGGTTGTGGTACCAGTGCGGCAGGCCGGCGTCGTAGGTCAGCGAGTCGCCCTCGGTGAGCTCGTACTGGTCGCCGGCGATGGTGATCCACAGCTCGCCGCGGGTGACCATCACGCACTCCTCGCCCTCGTGCAGGAAGGGCTCGGCCTCGTTGCTCCAGCCCGCCGCGATCCGGGCCCGGATCATGCCGAGCCGGCCGTTCATGTGCGGGGTGAGCAGCTCGTAGACCAGGTTGTCCTCGGCGAGCAGCAGCCGCGGGTGCTCCCCGGCCCGGACCAGCGCGCCGGTCTTGGTCTCGCTGACGAAGAACCGGCCGACGGGGACGTCGAGCGCGTGGGCCAGCTTGATCAGCGTGGTGAACGAGGGGTTGCCCATCCCGCGCTCGATCTGGCTGAGCAGCCCCGGGCTCAGCTCCGCCGCGGCGGCCAGCGAGGCCAGGCTCAGCCGCGCCTCGTCCCGCAGCCGGCGTACCAGCGCACCGACGGCCTGCATGGTCGGGGTGGTCTGGGCCGGCTCGCCGTTGCCGATCGCGGCCTCGACCTCGCCCGGGTCGATCGGGAACGCCGCCCGCAGCGACCGTCCATCGGCGGCGAGTGCCGCGCCGTCATCCACGAGATGGCCTCCTCCGTACCCGGCGGGGACGCGTCCCACCGCCGGGTCATACGAACGTTACAGACGATCCGTTGACATGCGGGAGAGGCATCGTCAATCTATTCCCCAAGTCGTTCACTCAAATGAACGACACTGGTCACGGCCCCAGTCCGCCCCGGTCACTCCCCCGCCGTCCTCCCGGACGCCGCCGCCGAGAGCAAGCGGCAGCGCCCGTGATGCGGCCTGCCCGCTCGACGACGCAAGGAGCCTCTCATGGCACGAAACCGTCCGCGCTCGACCCGGCTGGCGGTGGCGCTCGCCGCCACCGCCGCCCTCACCCTGTCCGCCTGCGGCGGCGGGTCGGACGGCGGCTCGGGCTCCGGCGGCAGCGCCGAGCCCGACGCCGTGTCCGACGGCGTGGTCAACATGGACCTCGCCGGCCCGGTCACCAGCTACGACCCGGCCAAGGGCAGCGGCTTCCAGGACGCCCAGGTCGCCTGGGCGCTCTACGACTCGCTGATCACCACCGACTCCGACGGCAACCAGATCGCCGGGCTCGCGTCGGACTGGAGCTCGACGGCCAACAGCGCGACCTTCACCCTCAAGCCGGACGTCACCTGCTCCGACGGCACCCCGCTCACCCCCGAGGTCGTCGCCGGCTCGCTCACCCGGCTGCTCGACCCGGCCACCGGCTACCCGTTCCTGTCCCAGACCACCGGCGGGGACAACCCGGCCACCGTCACCACCGCGGGCACCGACCAGGTCACGGTCACCCTGGAGAAGCCCTGGTCGGCGCTGCTGCCCAGCCTGGCCTCGCCGTTCACCGGCATCGTCTGCGCCGCCGGCGTCGCCGACCCGACCACGCTGCAGACCGGCTCCAACGGCACCGGCGCCTTCGTCGCCGACACCCAGGTGGCCGGCTCCAGCTACACCTTCACCCGCCGCGAGGACTACGCCTGGGGTCCGGAGTTCGCCGACCAGGGCGAGGGCGACCTGCCGACCACGCTCGTCATGCAGGTGATCACCGACGACAACACCCGGGCCAACCTGATGGAGACCAGCGCGCTGCAGATCGGCGCCTTCGGGTCCGACGCCTGGACGCGGTTCGAGAACAGCACCAGCGTCAGCAACGAGATCTCCAACCAGACCGACACCTTCCTGATCTTCAACGAGACGCCGGGCAAGGTCACCACCGACCCGAAGGTCCGCCAGGCGATCGCCCAGGCGGTCAACCGGGAGGGGCTCAACGAGGTGCAGAGCTACGGCGCCGGTGACCTGATCACCAACCTCGGCCAGGACAGCTACCAGTGCGCCGACCCCTCGCTGGGCGACCTGATCCCCGAGTACGACGCGGCCGCGGCCGCCGAGGTGCTCAAGGGCGAGAAGCTCACCGTGATGGGCGCCAACGTCTTCGCCGGCGGTGACGGCAACAGCTACATCCTCTCCGCGCTCGAGGCCGCGGGTGTCGACGGGACGCTGAAGAACCTGGACAACTCCGCCTACGTCGACGCCTTCTTCAGCGGCGAGAACGACTGGGACGTCGCCGTCCTGGGCTACGGCAACCTGCTCAACAGCCTGCTCGCCGCCGGTGGGTTCTTCGTCGGCGCCGCCCCGCCGGACGGCCAGAACCTGGGCGCGGTCGACAACGCCGCCGCGGCCACCGCGCTGGCTGCGGCCGGCACCGCCACCAGCGAGGACGCCGCCTGCGCGTCGACCACCGAGTTCCAGTCCGCGCTGATGGAGAACTTCGACGTCGTCCCGCTGTCCACCGTCCCGGTGCACGTGCTCTTCGCCGGCGGTACCAGTGGTGCGGTGGTGAAGGGCTTCACCCAGCCGTCGACCATCCGGATCTCCGCGTGACCGGTCCGGAGACGGCCGTCCGCACCACCGACGCGACGGCGGGGGCGGCCGCGACCGCCCCCGCCGTCGGGCCGGGCACCGAGGTCCCGGAGACCAGCGCACCGGCCAAGCACCACGCGGCGTCCCTGTGGGCCGGCTACCTCGGCCGCCGGCTCGTCGGGGTGGCCGCCGTCCTGGTGGCGATCGTGCTGCTGACCTTCCTGATCGTCCGGTTCGTGCCGGGTGACCCGGCTCGGCTGATCGTGGGGCTGAACGCCACCCCCGCCCAGGTCGAGCAGGTCCGGGACGAGCTGGGGCTCAACGACCCGTTCTTCGTGCAGTTCGGGCACTACGTCTCCGGCCTGCTGCACGGCGACCTGGGGAACTCCTTCGTCAACCAGCAGCCGGTGAGCGAGATGATCTCCCAGCGGTTGCCGCTCACCGCGCAGCTGGCGCTGAGCGCGCTGGCCATCGTGCTGGTGCTCGGCTTCCTGTTCGGGATCGCCGCCGGCGTGCTGGACCACAACGGCCGCGGCCGCTGGTTCACCTCGCCGTTCACCGCGGTGACCTCGCTGGTCGGCGCGCTGCCGGAGTACATCACCGGCACGCTGCTGGTCTACGTCTTCGCGCTGAGCCTGCAGTGGTTCCCGGTCCAGGGCGGCCCGGGCTTCCACTCGATGTTCCTGCCGGCGCTGGCGGTCGGGCTCCCCCCGGCCGCCGTGCTGGCCCGGCTGGTCCGCAACGAGACCCTCGCCGTGCTCAACCAGGAGTACATGACGACGGCGACCAGCAAGCGGCTCTCCCGCGCCCGGCTGCTCGTCCGGCACGTCCTGCCCAACGTCGTGACCAGCACGCTCACCCTCGGTGGCCTGCTGCTGGTCGCCCTGCTCGGAGGCACCGTCATCACCGAGAACGTCTTCAACATCAGCGGCGTGGGGACCGCCGTCGTCCAGGCGATCCTGCGCAGCGACTACCCCACCGTCCAGGGCGTGATCCTCGTCCTGGGCCTGATCGCGGTGGTCATCAACCTCGCCGTCGACATCACCCTGGGCCTGCTCGACCCGCGGGTGCTCTCCCGGAGGGCCTCGTGAGCCCCCGCCGACGCCGCAAGCTGCCGGCCATGCTGGTCTGCGGCGCGAGCCTGCTCACGGTGATGGTGCTGCTGGGGATCTTCGCGCCGATCATCTGGGGCGAGCAGGCCGACGCGCTGACCGCGGACATCCGCCAGGGCAGCTCCGCGGAGCACCTGCTGGGCACCGACGCGCTCGGCCGGGACATCCTGCTGCGCACCCTGGTGGCCACCCGGCTCACCCTGCTGATGGCCGCGGGCGCGACGGCCATCGCCGTCCTGATCGGCATCCTGCTCGGCGCCGGGGTGGTGCTGGCCGGCCGGTTCGTCCGCGGCGCCGGCGCCCGGGCGATCGACCTGCTCGTCTCCTACCCGCCGATCATCATCGCGCTGGCGGTCACCGCCATCTTCACCCCGGGCGTCGGCTCGGTGGTCGTCGCGATCGGCCTGGCGTTCTGCCCGCAGTTCGCCCGGCTCACCAACACGCTGGCCAACTCGGTGAGCACCCGGCAGTACGTCGTGGTCTCCCGGCTGCTCGGCACCAGCCGGACCAAGCTGCTGCAGCGGCACGTGCTGCCCAACATCGCCGCCCCCGTGCTGGTGCTCACCTCGGTCGGCTTCGCCACCAGCATCGTGTCGCTGTCCGGGCTGAGCTTCCTGGGCCTGGGCGTGCAGCAGCCCGAGTACGACTGGGGCGCGCTGCTCGCCGCCGGCCTGCGCGACCTGTCGGTCAACCCGGTGGAGTCCCTCGGCCCGGCGCTGGCCATCCTGCTCACCGGCCTCGGTGCCGGGCTCTTCGGCGACGGCCTGGCCAAGTACTGGGAGCCGCGCCAGTCGGTGCGGCCGCCCCGGATCAACCGCTCCCGCGGCAAGCAGCTCACCGCGCCGCTGACCGCGGTCGCCTCCGACGGCGAGCGCGAGGTGGTGGCGTCGCTGCGCGAGCTGCAGGTCTCCGCCGGCGACGCACCGCTGGTGCGCGGGGTCTCCCTCGACATCGCCGCGGGCGAGGTCGTCGGCCTGGTCGGTGAGTCCGGTTCGGGCAAGAGCGTCACCGCCATGGCGCTGGCCCGGCTGCTCAGCCCCTCGCTCAGCTGGTCGGCCGACCGGCTGCGGATCGCCGGCACCGACATGCACCGCTCCGACGTGCCTGCGCCCACCCGGCTGGCCACCGACCTCGGCGTGGTCTTCCAGGACCCGTCGAGCTGCTTCAACCCGGCGCTGCACATCGGCACCCAGCTGACCGAGGTGCTCCGGGTGCACAAGGGCGTCTCCCGCAAGGCCGCGGCGAAGCTGGCCGTCGACCGGCTGCGCGAGGTGCGGGTCTCCTCCCCCGAGGCCCGGATGCACCAGTACCCGCACGAGCTCTCCGGCGGCATGCGGCAGCGGGCCATGATCGCGATGGCGCTGCTGTCCGAGCCCCGGCTGCTGGTCGCCGACGAACCGACCACCGCGCTCGACGTCACGGTGCAGGCCGACGTGCTGCGGTTGCTCCACCAGATCAACACCGAACGCGGCACCGCGATGCTGCTCATCTCGCACGACATCAACGTCGTCTCCGCGCTCTGCGACCGGGTCTGCGTCATGTACGCCGGGCGGATCGTCGAGGAGGTCCCGGTCGCCGACCTGCGCGCCGGCCGGGTGCACCACCCGTACACCAAGGCGCTGCTGGCGGCCTCCCCCGGCGAGGACGCCGACCGGGTCACCGCACCGCTGAAGCCGCTCGCCGGCCGGCCGCCCAAGCCGGGCGAGGTCGGCAACGCCTGTTCCTTCGCGCCCCGCTGCCCGCTGGCGATGCCGCGCTGCCTCGAGGAGGACCCCGTGCTGCTGCCCGACCCCGACGGCGGCCAGGCCGCCTGCCACGCCGTCGACCACGAGCTGGCGGTGGCCCGGTGACGGCGCAGCTGACCGGACCGACGACGGCTGCGGTGCTCCGGGTCGACCAGGTCAGCGCCGGCTACGGCTCGGGCTCCCGGTCGGCCCGGGTGCTGCGGGACGTCTCGCTGGCGGTGGCCCCCGGTCGCACCATGGGCATCGTCGGGGAGTCCGGCTCGGGCAAGTCGACGCTGGCCAAGGTGCTCGTCGGCGAGCTCGCCCCGCTGTCGGGCCGGGTGCTGCTGGCGGACCAGGACACCGCCCGGATGGCGCGCGGGCAGCTGCGCGCCGCCCGCCGCAGCGTCCAGCTCGTGCCGCAGGACCCGTACTCCTCGCTGAACCCGCGGATGACCGTCGGCCGGGCGCTGGCCGAGGCGATCGACCCCGGCGGCTCGCTGCGGCGGATCGACCGGGCCCGGATCACCGAGCTGCTGGAGACCGTGGCGCTGGAGGGCGACGCCGCCGACCGGCTGCCGCACGAGTTCTCCGGCGGTCAGCGGCAGCGGATCGTCATCGCCCGGGCGCTGGCCGTGCAGCCGCAGGTGCTCATCGCCGACGAGGTCACCTCGGCGCTGGACTCCTCGGTGCAGGCGGAGGTGCTCAACCTGCTGCTGTCGCTGCAGCGGGAGAAGGACCTCGCGCTGGTCTTCATCACCCACGACCTGTCGATCGCCCGGTACATGTGCGACGAGATCAGCGTGCTCTACCTGGGCAGCCTGGTGGAGCAGGGCGACATCGGGCTGCTGCACGCCCCGGCGCACCCCTACACCGACCTGCTGCAGGCCAGCGTGCCCGACCCCAGCGGCGCGATGTTCACCAACGAGCCACCGCCCGTGGTGGCCGCCGACCCCGGTGACCCGGCCGACCCGCCGGCCGGCTGCGCGTTCCACCCCCGCTGCCCGCAGGGGCCGCGGGTCGTGGAGGGCCGGTCGGTGTGCATCGAGAAGGCACCGCCGCTGGTCCCGCTGACCGGCCGGGGCGGCCGGGCCGCCGCCTGCCACTTCCCGCTCGTCCGCGCCGGCTCCTCCGAGTGACGCGACCACCCACCCCTCCCCGAGGAGATCGACCGATGGGCACTGTCTTCACCGCCGACGACCTGGCTCGCCTGCCCGAGATCGTCGCCGCCGACCTGGCGCCCGACGGCGGGTCGACGGTCTACGCCGCCACCACCGCCGACGGCAGCACCACCCTGGAGCGCCCGCAGCTGTGGCTGCAGCAGCTCGGCGGCACCGCCGAGCTGCTCAGCGCCTCCGACGGCGCGCAGTCCGCCCCCACCTTCTCCCCCGACGGCAGCCGGATCGCCTTCGTGCAGGACGACGAGGACGGCCACGGCCAGCTCGCCGTCCTCGACCTCGGCGACCGCTCGGTCACCGTGCTCACCGACTTCCCGCGCGGCGTGAGCACCCCCCGCTGGTCACCCGACGGCGCCACGATCGCCGTCACCGGCAACGACGCCCCGCTGCGCGACCCGAAGCGGCCCTACCGGGTCACCCGGCCGGTGTGGCGGCGGGACGGCATGGGCCTGGTCGACGACGTCGCCGTCGAGCTGTGGACCGTGCCGGCCGCCGGCGGCAGCCCGACCCGGCTCACCGACCACGGCGGCATCGTCGCCAACGTCGCGTGGTCCCCCGACGGCGGCCGGCTGCTCTACGAGACCACCGCCGAGCCGGACACCGCCGCCGTCGCGCTGCGCACCGTCCCCGCCACCGGCGGCCCGGTGACCACCGTGCTGACCAGCGAGTACCTGGTCTACCCGCCGATGGCGGCGTGGCTGTCCGACGGCCGGATCGTCCGGACGACGCCGTGGAACGTCTACAACATGCTCGACCTGGTGGTGCACGACCCGGCGACCGGGACCGACACCCCGCTGGGCTCGCCGCTCACCGGGCAGATCGGCGGGCTGATGGTCTTCGGGATGAACAGCGCGCTGCACCAGCCCGCGCTGCTCGTCGACGACGATGACGACGTCCTGCTGTACGTGCAGGTCGGCGGCCGCACCGAGCTGCACCGGATCAGCACCACCGACGGCGCGGACACGACGCTGTGGACCGGGGACGCGTGCGTGGCCCCGCTGGCGGTCCGCGGCCAGCAGGTGCTGCTGTCGCGGACGACCTTCGCCGACCCCGCCTCGCTCGTCGTCCTCGACCTGGCCGACGGCACCGAGCAGCCGGCCTCCACGCTGGACCGCGGCTGGCTCGCCGAGCTGCCGTTCACCGTCCACGAGCTGCACTTCACGGGCGAGGACGGCACTCCCGTCGAGGGCTGGTACCTCGAGCCGGTCATCGGCCAGGGGCCTTACGCCACCGTGCTGCACGTGCACGGCGGCCCCTTCGCCGCGCACGGCTACGGCTTCTCGATGGACGACCACCTGCTCACCTCGGCCGGCTACGGCGTGCTCAAGGTGAACTTCCGCGGCTCGTCCGGCTACGGCGAGGAGTTCTCCAAGACGCTGGTCGGCGACTGGGGCCACCACGACGCCGGGGACTGCCTGGCCGGGCTGGACCACGTGATCGGCCTCGGGCTGGCCGACCCCGACCGGCTGGGCTCCTTCGGGCTGTCCGGCGGCGGGTACATGACCTCCTGGCTGCTCACCCACAGCGACCGGTTCGCCGCCGGCATCGCCGAGTGCCCGGTGACCGACTGGAGCGGGATGGTCGGCTCGGACATCCCGCAGGTCGTCGGCCGCTGGCTGGGGCACGGCCCGGGCGAGGGCCCGGCGCAGATGGCCGAGTACGCCCGGACGTCGCCGATCACCTACGCCGCCAGCTGCACCACCCCGATGCTGGTCATCGAGCACGAGGGCGACCTGCGCTGCCCGGTCGGCCAGGGCGACGTCCTCTACAACGCGCTCACGCTCTCCGGCTGCACCACCGAGATGCTCCGGCTGCCGGGGATGTTCCACGTCGACGTCTACGGCATCGCCGACCTCTTCGGGCGCACCGAGCGGCTGGCCGCCCTCACCGACTGGTTCGACCGCTACCTCAAGCCCTGACCGCCCACCTGCTGCGAGGAGAACGCCATGTACGCGCACGTCAACGGGGTCGACCTGTTCTTCGACATCGAGGGCAGCGGCTTCGCCCCGGAGGGGACGACGTACCGGGAGAAGCCGGTCATGTTCGTCCTGCACGGCGGCCCCGGCTGCGACCACACCTACTTCCGGCCGTGGCTGCACCCGCTGGCCGAGCAGGCCCAGCTGGTCTTCATCGACCACCGCGGCAACGGCCGGTCCAGCCGCACCGACGAGACCACCTACACGATCGAGCAGATGGCCGACGACGTCGAGGCGCTGCGCACGTACCTCGGCCTGGGCCCGGTGCTGCTGCTCGGGCAGTCCTTCGGCGGGATGGTCGCCCAGGTCTTCGCCACCCGGTACCCGGAGTCGGTGACCAAGCTGCTGCTGGCCAACACCACGCCGTCCATGCAGTTCTGGGACGCCGCCCAGGACGAGGCCGCGGCGATGGCGACCCCCGAACAGCAGGCCGCCATCCCGGCGCTGTTCAACGGGGAGATCCAGTCCCAGGAGGCGTTCGACGCCTGGTGGGACGTCTGCATGCCGCTGTACTTCAAGCACCCCGACCGCTGGGGCCAGGAGATCGAGGAGGTCGAGGGCCGGATGGTCGGCGCCTACGAGGTCGCCAACCACATGATGGCCAACGAGATCCCCAAGTACGACGTCCGGCCGCTGCTGCCCGAGGTGCGGATCCCGACCCTGGTGCTCGCCGGCGCCAAGGACTGGGTGACCCCGCTGAGCCAGTCGACGCTGATCGACGAGCTGCTGCCGGACTCGACGCTGGTCGTCTTCGACGAGAGCGGGCACATGCCGCACATCGAGGAGAACGAGAAGTTCGTGTCCGCCGTCCGCGCCTTCCTCGCCGGCTGATGCGCGGTCTCACCACGACGGACGCCGGGCCGCTGCTCTTCCGGGACGTCGCCCTGGTCGACGGCACCGGGGCGGCGTCCCGGCCGGGCACCGCGGTGCTCACCGACGGCGGCCGGATCCGCTGGATCGGCCCGGACGAGCAGGCACCCGACGTCCCGGACCACGCGGTCGTGCACGGCGGCGGGCGCAGCCTGCTGCCCGGGCTGATCAACGCGCACGTCCACCTCAGCAGCGACGCCGGCCCCGACCTCGCCGCGCAGGTGGCCGCCGACACGGTGCCGATGTCGACGCTCCGCGCGGCGACCATGGCCGAGCTGACCCTGCAGACCGGGGTCACGACGGTGCGCGACTGCGGCGCGGCCAGCGGCATCGTCATCGACCTGGCCAAGGCCATCGACGACGGCCTGGTCCCCGGTCCGCGGGTCGTCGCGGCCGGGCGGGTCATCACCATGACCGGCGGGCACGGGCACTTCATCGGCCGGGAGGCCGACGGGGTGGACGCCGTCCGCCGGGCGGTGCGCGCGGAGATCAAGGAGGGCGCGGACTTCATCAAGGTGATGGCCACCGGCGGCGTCCTCACCGCGGGCGTCGACCCGAACAACATCGCGCTGCTGCCGGAGGAGCTGGCCGTCGTCGCGCAGGAGGCGCACAACTCCGGCCGCCGGGTCACCACCCACGCCATCGGCAACGCCGGCATCCGCAACGCGCTGCTGGCCGGGATCGACTCCATCGAGCACGGCATGCACCTCGACGACCCGACGCTGGAGCTGGCGCTGGACCGGGGCGCGTTCCTGGTACCGACGCTGCTCGCGGTGTCCCGGATCGTCGACGCCGGCGTCGCCCGGGGCGTGCCGCTCTGGGTGGTGGAGAAGGCCGAGGAGCAGCTCCAGCACAGCCGGGACAGCTTCGTGGCCGCGGTGCGCTCGGGCATGAAGATCGCCGCGGGCACCGATGCGGGCACGCCCTTCAACCCGCACGAGGACCTCGCCGACGAGCTGGCGCTGATGGTCTCCCTCGGCCTCTCGCCGATGCAGGCGATCGTCGCCGCCACCGCGCACGCGGCGGAGAACCTCGACGTCCTGCACGCCGTCGGCACGGTCGAGGTCGGCAAGCGTGCCGACCTGCTGCTGGTCGACGGCGACCCGACGGCCGACATCACCGCCGTCGCCCGGGTGGTGCTGGTCGCCAAGGACGGCGTCGTCGTCCGGGACGAGCTGCCCGCGCCGCTGCTGCAGCCCGCGGGCTGATCGAACGCCGGCTGGCGCCCGCCCTCCCCCTGGGGCGGCGCCAGCCGGTCCGTCGTCAGGGTTCCGCGCCGAAACCGGCACAGGGTTCCGCGCCGAAACCGGCTAGGCCCGGGACGACGCCCGGAGCTTGGCGTGGGTGCCGGCCATGGCGACCGCGCCGCCGAGCAGGTACTTGGGCAGCTTCGCCACCACCGTGTAGTTGGTGTCGACGACGTTGGCCACCGGGGTCAGCGCCGCCTGGGACACCAGCTGGTAGGCGTCGAGCTCGGAGAGGTCGAGCAGCTCCGCCGTCCACCGGACGAGCTCGGTGTGCGCGATCCGGAAGGCGTCCTCGAGCGGGCGGGCCGAGCCCGTCGTCATCAGGTGGGTGTCGTCCTCCAGCCGCGGCCAGGGCGTGGGCGCGCCCTTGACCAGGTCGACGCTGAACACGGTGTCCATGGCGCACTCCACGGCGACGCCGCAGGTCTCCCCCTCGCCCTGCCGCGCGTGCCCGTCGCCGAGGCTGAGCAGCGCGCCCGGCACGTTGACGCCCAGGTAGCAGGTGGTGCCCGCGCGCATCTCCGGGGTGTCCATGTTGCCGCCCCAGCTGCCCGGGGTGAGCGAGGAACGCACCTCCCCCAGCGGCGGTGCCACCCCGACCGTGCCGTGCATCGGGTCCAGCGGCAGGTCGACGGTGAACGCGGAGTCCAGCGCCTGGTAGCGCACCAGCCGCTCGGCGCGGTCCAACTCGTAGACCCAGGTCCGCTCGGGCAGCGCCGGGTGCAGCATCGCCGTCGCCGGGGTGGCGGTCAGCGAGCCGAAGAACGGCACCGTCGAGCTGAAGCCCCGGGTCTCCCGCGGCTCGATGCTCAGGAAGTGCACCGCCACGGTGTCCCCGGGCTCGGCGCCCTCGATGAAGAAGGGCCCGGTCTGCGGGTTGAGGAGGCGCGGGTCGCAGACCTCGCTGACCAGGTCGGCGGTGGAGCCGACCCGGCCGGCGAAGCAGTCCCGCCTCCAGGTGCTGACCACCTCGCCGGGTCGCAGCTGCAGCACCGGCGGGGCGCCGCCGAAGCTGTAGACGAGCGTGGACGGGTCGGCCTGGGGGTCGGGGTCGTGTCGCAGCACGGGCAGATCAGACCAGCTCGTGCTCGTCGGCCATCACGGTGCGCCCGATCTCGGCGTAGACCGCCGGGCGACGGCTGCGCAGCCAGAGCGCGCCGAGCCCGGCGAGCACGAACACCGCCAGGACGATGTAGGGCATCGCGTGGAAGAACGGCGACCCCGAGGCCAGCCCACCGGCGAAGCTCAGGTTCGAGAAGAGCAGGTAGACCACGTAGAGCATGCCCAGGCAGGCGATCCCCGGGATCACGCCGGTGGTCCAGATGTTGCCTGGGTGCACCTTCTTCACGTGGAAGTAGGAGATGACGGCCACCGAGCAGATCGCCTGCACGATGAGGATCGCCATCGTGCCCATGAGCGCGAGCAGCCCGTACTCGTAGACGTAGGCGCCGGTGAGCGGGTCGTCGCCGCCGACGGTGAGCAGGTAGAACGCCACGGTGAGGACCAGGGTGATCACGCTCTGCACCAGCGAGGCGATGTGCGGGGAGCCGTGCGTGGGGTGCGCAGCGCCCAGTGTCCGGCGCATCGCCGGGAGCTCACGGCCGATGGCGAACAGGTACCGGGACGCGGCGTTGTGGAAGGCGAGGGCGCAGGCGAAGGAGCCGGACACGATGAGGAACAGGTAGACGTCGACGATCCAGCCGCCGCCGAGGTTGTCCGCGGCCAGGCCGGTGAACATGCCGATCCCGTCGGCGGCGGCGCCGAACTGCAGGGACGCGGCCTCGCCGTTGCCGGCGATGACCATCCACGAGACGAAGGTGTAGAACAGCCCGAGCCCGATCACGGCCAGCAGCGTGGCGCGCGGGACGATCTTCTTGGGGTTGCGCGACTCCTCGCCGTAGGTCGCCGTCGTCTCGAAGCCGACCCAGGACCAGAAGGCGAAGAACAGCCCGATGGCGGCGCTGCCGGCGACCACCTCGTCCAGGCCCAGGCCACCGCCGGCGGGCAGGCTGCGGAACGCGTCGACCGGGTTGAGCGCCGACCAGACCATCCCGTCGGGCCCACCGCCCTGGAACAGCACGGACAGGGCCAGCGCGCCCAGCAGCAGCACCTCGCCCACCAGGAACACCCCGAGGACGACGGCGGCGACGCTGATGTCGAAGTAGCCCAGCACCCCCACGACGGCGATGCCCACCACCGCGATGAGCAGCCAGTTCACGTCCCAGCCGAACCACTGGTCGAGGGCGTCGTTGGCGAAGTAGCTGAAGATGCCGATGAGCGAGCCCTCGAACACCACGTAGGCGACGGCGGCCAGCACGCCCGAGGCCATCCCCCACACCGGGCCGAGGCCGTGCGAGATGAAGCCGTAGAAGCCGCCGGCGGTGGTGATGTGCCGGGCCATCGCGACGAACCCGATGGAGAACAACGTCAGCACCACGGTGGCCACCAGGAACCCGGCCGGCGCGGCCAGGCCGTTGCCCGAGCCGACGGCGATCGGCAGGTTGCCGGTCATCGCGGTGATCGGCGCGGCGTTGGCGACGGCCATGAACAGCACGCCGACCAGGCCGAGCGCGCCGCCCTTGAGCGTGCTCCCGCCGGACGGTGTGGCGGGCGGGGCGTCCGCGGGCGCGACCGCGGACAGGTTGTCGGTGGCCATCTGGCACTCCTTCTGGGCGGGGACTCAGCGGGAGCGTGCCGGGCAGTTGTGTCGGCTGTGCGCGCGTCCGGTAACGGTCGGGTGAGGAGGATGTTTCCGCTGGTCACACGGTTGACCGGGGCCTAGCAGCCCGGCTAGACAGCGCTGGTGTTCACACCACTGAGCGGGTCGTCGGTCGTCGTCACCGGAGGCAGCAAGGGCATCGGCCGGGGCATCGCCGCGGCGTTCGCGGGCGCGGGCGCGCGGGTGCTGCTGGCGGCCCGCGACGAGGCCACGCTGGCCGCGACCGCCGCCGAGCTGCGCGCCGCCGGCGGGGACGTCACGCACGTCGCGGTGGACGTGTCCCGCCCGGAGGGGTGCGCGGAGATGGCCGCGGTCGCCGTCGACCGGTTCGGCGGCATCGACGTGCTGTGCGCCAACGCCGGCATCTTCCCGGAGCGCCCGCTGGCGGAGATGACCGAGGCCGACCTCGACCAGGTGCTGGGGGTCAACGTGAAGGGCACCTTCTTCGCGGTGACGGCGTGCCTGCCCGCGCTCACCGCCAGCGGCCGGGGCCGGGTGGTGCTCACCTCGTCGATCACCGGGCCGATCACCGGCTTCCCGGGCTGGTCGCACTACGGCGCCAGCAAGGCCGCCCAGCTCGGCTTCCTGCGGACGGCGGCCATCGAGCTGGCCCCGCACCGGATCACCGTCAACGCGGTGCTGCCCGGCAACGTCCTCACCGAGGGGCTGGCGGGCATGGGCGAGGACTACCTGGCCGGCATGGCCCGGTCGATCCCGCTCGGCCGGCTGGGCACCGTCGCCGACATCGGCAACGCCGCGCTGTTCCTGGCCACCGAGGAGGCCGGCTACATCACCGGCCAGACCCTCGTCGTCGACGGCGGCCAGGTGCTCCCCGAGTCCCTCGACGCCCTCACCTGACACCCCGGGAGCGCTGACGCCCGGAGAGCGCGCTTGATCGCGCGAAAGCGCGCCCGGGTACACCACCAAGGCGCGCTCCCGGTGGTCAGCAGCACCCCCGAAAGCGCGCCTTTGGCGTTCGGGCCTACTTCCTCAGCGAGACGTCCGGCCCCCGTGCAGGGTCCCGCCGCGAGCCTGCGAGTGGTGGGGGGCACGGGGGTCCTCCATCAGTGGCCGCAGGTGCAGCTGTCGCCGCAGCCGCCGGCGACGGTGGGGGCGCAGTGGCCGCCCTCGGCCGGCAGGTCGAGCATCGGGTTGCCGTCGAAGAAGCCGAACGGCTTGAGGTGGAAGCCGACCTTGGTCACCGGCATGACCGGCCAGTCCTCCGGACGGACGACGTGGTGCGCGCCGACGGTGTACCAGACCACCAGGTCCGAGTCGACGAGCGAGCGGTCGTCCGCCGTGTAGGCGACCAGGCCGTCGGGGCCGGGGTTCTGCGCGACGTAGTCGCCGGCGGCGAACCGCTGCGCCGGGTCGTACGGCGTGGCCCACAGCTGCCGGGTCGCGAAGCCGCCGCGCTCGGCCTGCTCGGAGCCCTGCTGCCACAGCGGGGCGGTGTAGGGGCCCGGTTCGATCTTGTAGCTCGGCCGCGCGCCCAGGGCGGACTCGGTGTCGGCGCTGCTGACCAGCCAGGACCGGCCGGCCAGCGGGTCGGGCAGCCGCTGGGCCTCGGACTCGCTGGTCAACTGCCGCTTGCGGGTGCGCCAGGCGTTGCCGTACGGGTTCTCCGGGCCGGCGGGGTCGGAGACCGAGTCGACCTCGAACAGGTTGTTGCGCGGCCCGTCGACGGCCATGTCCAGCCGGACGCTGAAGTAGTGCTCGTGGTTGGGCGCCATGAGCCCGGGCGCGATGGTGGTTCCCCAGACCGGGTCCTCCCCCACCGGCAGCGCACCGGTGGACAGGATCCCGGTGAGCTTGACCTCGAACTCGATGGAGCCGTCGAGGTAGAGGTTCCAGTAGAAGCCGTAGTCGTAGTTGCCGACCGTGGCGATCATCGAGACGACCAGCCGGCGGTTGCGGCGGACCTCGGCCCGGCCGGTGCGGAAGTCGGTGTGCTTCCACCCGATCGAGGCGTCCTCCTCGTGCATGCAGACGGCGTTGCCGATCCGCACCGGTTCGCCGTCCTGGTCGTTGACGTACCCGTCGAAGTAGCGGATCTCGCCCAGGCAGTCGCAGCCGAGCTCCAGCGGGTTGGCCAGCCAGCCCAGCCCGTACTCGCCCTCGTCGAACACGTTCTTGTTCCAGTGGGTGGGCCGCGGGTCGCCGTAGGGCACGAACATCTCCGACAGCGAGGCGCGGTAGAGCACCGGGCGCAGCACGCCCTTGTCGACGTAGCCGACGTCGTGCAGCACCAGGCCCTCGCGCGGGGTGAAGCCGATCCGCAGCCGCCACGGCCCCCACTCGACCGCGTGCCCCTCGACGGTGAAGCTGGGCCCCTCGGGCTGGGTGATGCTGATCGGCTTCATCGGCTCGCGGACGGCGGGGAAGCCGCCGACGTTGCCCGGCTCGGCGAGCATCTCGGGCAGGTAGTTCCCCGGCTGCGGGGGCAGCGGCACGATGCCGTGGTCGGCGACGTCGACCACCGTCATCGTGTCCATGTCGACGGTCACGACCAGCCCCTCCACCGGGCGGGCGTAGCCGTTGTCGTCGGGCTTGCTGCGCACGAACGTCAGCGGCCGGGCCAGCCGCCGGCCGCTGGGGTGGTCGTCGGGGCCGGTGTAGCCCGACGCCCACGGGTCGAGCATGACCAGCGAGAAGTCCTCGACGCCGCGGGCGCGCATGGCCGCCTGCCAGTCGGGGTCGGCCCGGACGACGTCCTCGCAGGCCATGAACTCCTCGGCGGTCATCGGCGGCTGCACCCCCTCGACGTGCCGCCAGGAGACGACCTCGCCGCCGCTCAGCGACACGGTGGCCTCGAACGTCGCCCGCAGGCCCGGGCTGCGCAGCACCGCCGCGGCCCGCCGGTCCCAGCCGGTGCCCGGCGTCCAGGTCGCGACGACGTCCTTCGGGGGCTCGGCGAGCTCGAGGAAGACGAACCGGGCGTCGGCGGGGAACCGGTCGTCGGCGCGGAGCAGCGCGGACGCGGCCGACAGCTCCTCGGGCGCCAGCGGCTCCAGCGGGTGGCCGGGCAGCGTCGTGGTCGCGGCCTCCCGGCCGGCGATGAGCGTCATGCGGTTCTCCCTGGCAGGTCGGTTCGGTGTCGCGCTGTGCCCATCCTCGGCGTCCGGAGTGCGCGGGCGTTGCGCTCCGGTTGCCATCCGGTCAACTCTGGCCGGGCCGGCCCGCCGCCTCGGCCTCGGCCAGCAGCCGACCGAGCAGGAACGCGATCCGCTGCGGCCGCTCCAGCATCGGCAGGTGGCCCACCCCGGGCACGATCACCTGCTCGGTACCGAGCGAGCGGGCCATCTCCAGGCCCAGCGCCGGCGTGCAGGTGGCGTCGTGCTCCCCGGTGATCACCAGCGCCGGGACGTCGAGGCCGGCGGCGCGGTCCCGCGAGTCGGAGGTGACCGTGGCCTTCCAGACCCGGACGACGGTGTCGACGTCGTTGGGGTTGGCCAGCGCGATGCCGCGCTCGACCAGCTCGGGGTCGACGCCGGGCCCGAAGGTCCCCGGACCGCTGAACGCCGCGCGGAAGGCACCGGCCACGCCGAGCTCGGTGAACATCGCGGTGCTGCCCTCCGGGTCGAGGTCCGGGAAGTGCAGCGCGCTGCCCATCCCGGTCACCGACAGCACCGACCCGCGGCGGCGGTCGGCGAGGCAGACCGCCAGCGAGCCACCCAGCGAGCCGCCGGCCACGTGGAAGGGACCGTCGAGGCCCGCGGCGTCCATGAACGCCTCGACGTCGTCGGTCCACGGGTCCAGCCCGAGGTCGCCCGTGGCGTCGGAGTCCCCGTGCGCGCGCAGGTCGGGCATCAGCACGGTGCGGTCGGCGGCGAGGAGCTCGGCGACGTCGGCCCACACCAGGCCGCGGGTGTTGATCGGGTGGATGAGCACCAGCGGGGCGCCGGTGGGTGCAACAGGGCCCGCCGTCCACCCGGCGAGCGTGCCGGCCGGGCCGGGGAGGCGGACCGCGGTGAGCGTCACTCGGCGGCCGCCGGGACGGCGCCGAGGAAGCCGGCCTGCTCCACCGAGCTGCGGTAGGCCCGGAAGTGCGGTCCGGCCGCGAAGACCTCCTCGAACAGCGCCTCGGCGGCCTCGGTGCGCCCGGACCGGGCGAGGACGACGGCCTTCCAGAAGCCGGCCTCGAGGTTGTCGCCCAGGCTGATCCGGGCCTCCTCCAGCGCGGTGAGCGCGCTGTCCAGGTCGGCCTCGGAGACCTCGGCGATGTCGCCGATGACCAGGCCGGGGGTGAACATCGCCGCGCCGAGGTCCTCGTAGGCGCGGTGCAGGGCCAGCAGCCGGGTGATCTCGCCGACCGGGTCGGTGTGGTCGTCGACCCGCAGGTCGACCAGGGTCTGCTCCCACGGGGCGTCCGAGGGCTCCCCGGCCACCACCTTGATGGCGGCCGACTGGGAGCCCCGGGCGTCCCCGCCGTGGTCCTCCGCGGCGCGCAGCGCGGCGACCAACCGCTCGGGGAACGGCGCGGTGCTCTGCTCGTAGGCGTCGATCATCGAATCGTAGACGGCGTCGGAGACCAGCATGTTGCCCTGGGCCACGACCTGCTCGCCCGTCCGGCTGCCGGTGGCCGGCACGCACCGGTCACCGGTGAACACCGCGACCCGGCCGGTGGCGTCGACGACGGCGACCTGCCGGAACTCGGGCATCTCGTCGCCGGCGACCAGCGCGTCCAGCGTGGTCTCCGCGTCGGAGCCGGAGCGGAGCAGCTCCAGCCCCTTCGGGCCGAGCCCGACGTTGACGAAGGCCTGCGTCGCCACCCCGCCCAGCCCCGGCTCCAGCCAGCCGACCAGCCGGCCCACGCCGAAGAAGTGCGACTGCACGGCCATGCCGAAGGCCCCGGTCTCGGGGTCGCGAGCCAGGATGGAGTAGGTCAACGGGTGCTCCTGAGGTCAGGTCACTGAACGGTTGTTCATCATGTTGAACGAGATCTGGCGTGTGTCAACGGTGGCTCGTTGCCGGCAGGTCAACTCCGCGTCTCGCGCCCGTCTCGGCGGTGTCCGCAGCCTCACGTGTCGCCCACGGCCGGGTGGGGCACGACCGTGTCCATGGCCGACCAGTTCACCTTCAGCGACCCCACCACGCTCTACCGCACCGACGGATACCCCGAGCAGCACCAGGACGCCCCCGGTCTCGCCGAGGACCTGACGCCCGGTGCGGACCACGGTGAGCAGAGCTACCGCGGCACCGGCCGGCTGACCGGCCGCAAGGCGCTGGTCACCGGCGCCGACTCGGGCATCGGCCGGGCCGCCGCGATCGCGTTCGCCCGCGAGGGTGCCGACGTCGTCCTGAACTACCTGCCGAGCGAGGAGTCCGACGCGAAGGAGGTCGCCGCCCTGATCGAGGAGGCCGGCCGGAAGGCGGTGCTGGCCCCCGCCGACATCTCCGACGAGACCGCCGCCCGCGCCCTGGTGCGCACCGCCGTCGACGCCCTCGGCGGCCTGGACATCGTGGCCAACGTCGCCGGCAAGCAGACCTGGGTCGACGACCTCGCGGACATCAGCAGCGAGCAGTTCGACGCGACGTTCAAGACCAACGTCTACGCGCTGTTCTGGATCATGCAGGAGGCGCTCCCGCACCTGCAGCCGGGCTCGACGATCATCAACACCAGCTCGATCCAGGCCTACTCCCCCGCCCCCGGCCTGGTCGACTACGCGACCACCAAGGCCGCGATCAACACCATGAGCAAGGCGCTGGCCCAGCAGCTCGCACCCAAGGGCATCCGGGTCAACGTCGTGGCGCCGGGCCCGTTCTGGACCCCGCTGCAGGCCACCGGCGGCCAGCCCACCGAGGCGCTGCCGGAGTTCGGCCAGGAGACCCCGCTGGGGCGCGCCGGCCAGCCGGCCGAGCTCGGCCCGGCCTACGTCTTCCTCGCCTCGCCCGAGTCCAGCTACGTCACCGGCGAGACCCTCAACGTCAACGGTGGGATGCCGACCCCGTGACCTCGTCGGTGGCGCGCCGCCCGCACCTGCACTGGGGTGCGGGCGGCGCCCCGGCGCCCGTCGCGGAGCGGGACGACGACGGGTACGCCGACCTGCGGTCCTACGCCGCGATCGGCGACGGCCGCACCGTCGCGCTCATCGCCCGGGACGGCCGGATCGACTGGCTGCCGCTGCCGGAGATGGACGGCGCCCCGGTGTTCGGTGCGCTGCTCGACGCCGACAACGGCGGCTGCATCGAGCTCTGCCCGGTCGGGCCGTTCACCGTCGAGCGGCGCTACGTCGAGCACACCAACGTGCTGGCCACCACCTTCACCACCGAGTCCGGGTCGGTGCGGGTCACCGACGCGCTGAACTCCGGGATCGCCGGCCGGCTGCCGTGGTCGGAGCTGGCCCGCCGGATCGAGGGGCTGACCGGGTCGGTGCGGCTGCGCGCCGCCGTCCGGCCCGGCACCTGCCTGAACACCGTCGCACCGTGGGTGCACCAGACCACGCACGGGCCGGTGCTGCGGGTCGACGGGGTCACCCTCGCCGTCCGGACGATCGCCGAGGACGACGTCCGCGTCGGGGACCGGCGGATCGACGTCGACTTCACCACGACGCCGGGCTCCCGCCAGCTGCTGGGCGTGGTGGCCACCGAGCGGGAGCCGCTGTTCCTCCCGCCGGCTGCGGCGGTCGACGCCGGTGTCGACCGGACGATCGACAACTGGGTCGCCTGGATGGGCGCCTTCTCCTGGGACGGCCCCTGGGACACCGCCGTCCGGCGCAGCACGCTGCTGCTCAAGCAGCTGATCCACGCGGCCAGCGGGTCGATGGTCGCCGCGGCCACCAGCTCGCTGCCGGAGAGCCCGGCCGGTGGCAAGAACTGGGACTACCGCTACGCCTGGGTGCGCGACTCCGCCTACGCGCTCACCGCGCTGTTCCGGTTCGGGCTGCGGGAGGAGACCCACGGGGCGATCAGCTGGCTGCTGTCCACGATCCGCCGGCACGGCCCCGAGCCCCAGGTCGTCTACTCCCTCGACGGCAGGCTGGTGCCGGCCGCGGAGCACCGCGACGTGCCCGGCTGGCGCGGCATCGGCCCGGTGGTCAGCGGGAACCAGGCGGCCGCGCAGCTGCAGCTGGGCGTCTTCGGCGACCTGTTCGCCATCGTGTCGCTGTACGTGGAGAACGGGAACGTGCTGGACGCCGAGACCGGCCGGCTGCTCGCGCAGGTCGCCGACCTCACCTGCGACCGGTGGCAGGCCAAGGACTCCGGGATGTGGGAGCTGCCGGAGGCCCGGCACTACACGACGTCCAAGCTCGGCGCCTGGATGGCGCTGACCAAGGCGGTGGAGCTGGCCGACGCCGGGCAGATCCCGGGGGACGACGCCCGCTGGCGCAGCGAGGCGGCGCGGATCCGCTCCTGGGTGGAGGAGCACTGCTGGTCCGCCGAGCGCGGCGCCTACGTCTGGTACCCGGGCAGCGACCAGCTGGACGCCTCGATCGTGCTGCACGCGATCAGCGGGTTCGACCGGGGCGAGCGGATGAGCTCGACGCTGGACGCGCTGCGCGCCGACCTGGGCGCCGGCCCGCACCTGTACCGCTACAGCGGGGCGGACAAGGAGGAGGGCGTCTTCCTGGCCTGCTCGTTCTGGATGGTGTCGGCGCTGACGCTGTGCGGGCGGGTCGACGAGGCGCGCGACCTGATGGACGAGCTGATGTCGGCGGCCAACGACGTCGGCCTGCTCGCCGAGATGCTCGACCCGGCCACCGGCGACTTCCTCGGCAACCTGCCCCAGGCGCTGTCCCACCTGGCGCTGGTCAACGCCGCGATCACCGTCTCGGAGGCCGGCTGAAGGCCCCCTCCACCGAGAGCACGCTCCCGGTGGAGGGGGGCGCGGTCAGACGGCCAGGCCGCTGCAGGCGGAGGTGCAGTTCACCCGCCAGATCGCCGGGGCGAGCGAGCGGAACACCGACGAGCGGACCAGCCGCTCCCCGTGCGGCCCGGGGACGGCCGTCGGTGCCGGCGTCGGCGCGGCCGTGGTCGGGCTGGCCGCCGGTGCGCCGGCGGTCGGCGTGCTCCGCGGGGTCGTCGCGGCCGCCGAGGTCGTCGGCGCGCTCGCCGACGGCAGGTAGGTGAGCCCACCGGCCAGCACCGTCGGGGTGCCACCGGGGACCGACACGTAGACGTCGTAGGTGCCGGCCACCAGCGCCGGGGTGGTGAACACCAGCCGCGTCGCGGACACCGAGGCGACCACGGCCGGGCTGGTCAGGCCGATGCGCACCTGGGCGTTCGACGGGATGGCGGTGCCGGTGACGGTGACCCGGGTGCCGCCCTCGACGCCCACCCGGGTCGGGCTGATCGAGGTCAGCCCGAACGGCCCGCTGGGCGGGTAGGTGATGGTGCCGCCGGGTGCCGGCGACGTCGGGGCGGTGCTCCCGGCCGAGGTCGGCGCGGTCGTGCCGGCCGCCGGCGGCGTGCTGGCGGTCGGGACGCCGGCCGTCGGGGTCGCCACCCGGGTCGGGGTCGCCGCGGCGCTGGTCGGAGCGGACGTCGGTGCGCTGGTCGGGGTGGACGTCGGACCGGCGGCCCGCGTCGTCGACGGCGCGGAGGTGGTCGGTGCTGCCGCCGTGGGCACCCCTGCCGTGGGGGGAGCCGCCGTCGGCGCGGCCGGGGTCGTCGTCCCCGGGCGGGGGCCGCTGGACGTCGGGGCCGGGCCGGTCGCGGGGCCGGTGGGGGCACCCACGCTCGGCACGCCCGGCGCCGCGATCGTCGTCCGCGGGGAGCTCGTCGGGGCGGCGGTGGGGGTGGTCGGGGTGGTCGCCCGCGGGGTCGGGGACGCCGAGCCGGTGGGTGCCGGTGCCACCGTCGGGGCCACCTGCTGGCCGACCAGCAGCGGGGCGGCGAACCGGAGGCCGACCGGGGCGCCGTCGCGGTAGAGCTGGACGGTCAGCACGTACCGCGCCGCCTGCAGCTCGGTGGTCGGGGACAGCACCAGCGGGCCGGCGCTGGCACGGGGGCCGAGGTCGAAGGACGCCTCGCCGCTGTCGTCGGTGCTGGCGGTGACGCCGTTCATCGTGATCGGCTGCCCGGAGACGGCGAACAGCTCACTGCCGTACTCCTCGCCCAGGCCGAGGCGGACGGCGTAGCCGCCGGGCGGGGTCGACCCGCTCACCACGACCTTCGGGGCGACCGGGCCGGCCGCGGCGACCATCGAGGTGAAGCCGTACTGCACCTCCGCCGCGGTGTTGCCCAGCGCGGTCAGCGACAGCCGGCCGCCGCTGACCGACCGGCGGGCGAAGGCGGCCACCGGCTGGGTGTCGTCGAGCAGCTGCTGGCGCAGCTGGGCCATGGAGGCGGTCGGGTAGTGCGCCCGGTAGAGCGCCACCGCGGCGGCGACCTCGGGGGCGGCCATCGAGGTGCCGTCCATCGCGACGTAGCCGCCACCCGGCGCCGGGGACACGATCGCCTGACCGGGGGCGAACAGGTCGACGGTCGTGGCGCCGTAGCCGGAGAACGAGCTGATGGTGTCCGCGGCGGTGCTGGACCCGACGGTGAGCACCGCGGGGCTGGTCGAGTTGGCCGGGTAGGTCGGGGTGGTGTCGCGGTCCAGGGAGTCGTTCCCGGCTGCGGCCACCACGAGCACGCCGTGGGCGGCGGCGTAGTCGATCGCGGCGGCCAGCACCGGGGACTGCCCCGGGCCGCCCCAGCTGGCGTTGACGACGTCGGCGCCGTGGTCGACCGCGTAGCGGATCGCCGCGGCCGCGGCGGTGACGTCCACCGACGAGCCGTAGCCGACCACCAGCGGCATGATCTGCACGCCGGGGGCCACCCCGGCCGAGCCCTCGCCGTTGCCGGCGCGGGCACCGGCGATCCCGGCGACGCCGGTGCCGTGGCTGTTGCCGCCGGCGTTCACCACGTCGGCGTTCGCGCCGTAGAAGTTCCAGCCGTGGCAGTCGCCGACCAGCCCGTCGCCGTCGGCGTCGGTGGCGCAGTCGGGGTTGGTCCACAGCGCGCCCTGCAGGTCGGGGTGGCTGGTGTCCATGCCGCTGTCGGTGACCGCCAGCACCATGCCGGTGCCGGTGCCGGCCCGCCAGCCGGTCGGGGCGTCGACGTCGGCGCCGGCGACGGCCGGCTGGTTGAGCGCGTTGCTGCCGGTGTTGGCCAGGTTGTAGCCGTAGCGGGCCCAGAACGGGTCGCTGACGGTGCCGCCGGAGAACGTCCCGGTGGCGGAGAACTGCACGTCGCCGCCGGCCACGACACCGGCGAGGTCGGCGGGGGCCAGGCCGCGGGTCGCGACCAGCGCCGAGCCGTCGAACACCCGCTGCACGGTCGCCACCCCGGCGTGCGCCTGCAGCGCGGCGAGCTCGGCGTCGCTGACCCGGCCCGCGGGGGCGGACACCACCAGCCGGGTCAGCCCGTCACCGGCCGGCACGGCGTCGGCCGCCGGCGCGAGGGCCGGGGCCGCCAGCGCGAACCCCTCGGGGGCGGCCGCGCCGCCGAAGCCCAGCGCGGCGGTCGCCACGACGGCCACCGCCCGCTGCCGGGAGCTGCGCGTCCCGGCGAGCACGCCGCGGGACCGCCCGGAGGTGCTGCTCTCCGGACGGCGGACGGACGGCGTGCTGCCGCTGCGGTGCTGGCCGTGCTCGTTCATCTGCTGCCCTCGTTCGACGCCGCGACCCGAGACGGGCCGTTCGGTCGCATCGACAGCCGGCGTCCCGGACTGGATCCCCCGTCCGGGGGATCTCCCACCGAAGGCGCGCCTTGGGGGATGTCAGCGGGGGACGGGGGTCCACTCCGTCTGGCGGCGCAGCGGGCTCTTGAGCACCTTGCCGCCGGCGTTGCGCGGGAGCGGGGCCTCCAGCACGCGGACGAACTGCGGCACCTTGAAGTCGGCGAGCCGGGTGCGGGCGAAGGCGATGAGCGACGGGACGAGCTCCGCCGCGCCCACCCCGGGGCGGGGTAGCACCACCGCGCCGACCTTCTCCCCCATCACCGGGTCCGCGACGCCCACGACCGCGACCTCCACGACGTCGGGGTGCGCGGCCAGCGCGTTCTCCACCTCGACGGAGTACACGTTCTCCCCGCCGCGGTTGATCATGTCCTTGGCCCGGTCGACGATGCGCACGATCCCGTCGGTGAGCGTGGCCATGTCGCCGGTGTGCAGCCAGCCGTCGACGAAGGTCTCCGCCGTCCGCGCCGGGTCGCCCCAGTACCCGGCGACCACGTTCGGTCCGCGCACCAGCAGCTCGCCGATGCCCGTCTCGTCGTCCGGCCGGTCGATCCGCACGTCGTTCACCGGCGTCGGGAAGCCGACCGCGTCGGCGTGCGTGGCGGCGAACTCGTGCGGCAGGAAGGTCGCCAGCGCCGAGGTCTCCGACAGCCCGAACCCGTTGCCCAGCCGGGCCTGCGGGAACGCCTCGAGCAGCCGGTGCACCAGGTCCGGGGCGATCGGCGCGCCGCCGTAGCTGAGCGTGCGCACGGTCGAGACGTCGGTCGTGGCGAACGCCGGGTGCCGCAGCACCAGCTCGTAGATCGTCGGCACGCTGGTGAGCAGGGTGATCCCGTGGCGCGGCACGGCCGCCAGGAACGCCGCCGCCTCGAACCGCGGCATGACGACGGACAGCCCGCCGAGGGCGACCTGGGTCATCATCTGCGAGCAGCAGCCGGTGACGTGGAACAGCGGCACCGAGATGAGCGTCGCGTTCCGGACACCGGGGTCACGCGAGAGCTCCCGGCAGCGGATGACGCTCTCGATGGTCGACAGGAAGTTCTCGTGGGTGAGCATGGCGCCCTTGGGCCGGCCGGTCGTGCCGCTGGTGTAGAACAGCGCCGCCACGTCGCCGTGCGCGACGTCGGCGACCTCGCCGGGCTCCCCGTCGGGCAGCGGCTCCCCCGGCCGGACGACGTGGGTGGCGCCGCAGTCGGCCAGGACGAACTCGACCTCCGCCTCGGCCAGCCGGGTGTTCAGCGGGACGACGATGCCGCCGGCCAGGTGCGTGCCCCAGAAGGCGAGCAGCCAGTCCAGCCCGTTGCCCAGCCGGACGGCGACCCGGTCACCGGGGCCCACCCCGGCGTCCCGGAGCCCGCCGGCCACCCGGGCGGCGCGGTCCCACAGCTCGGCGTAGCCGACCGCCGGCCCGTCGAGCTCGACCACGGCTTGGCGGTCCGGGAAGCGCTGCACGGTCTCCCGGAGCAGGGCGACGACGTTGCGGTGCAGCCCGCGGTACCGGCGGACCCCGTCGGCGCCGACCTCGGTGCCGCTCGTGTCGAACGGGGCGTGGGTCTCGGGCACGGCACCTCCAGCTCAGCGGCGACGTCGTTGCCGCCGGCAACCATCTTGCGCCCGGACGGCGGCCGGCTCAGCGGGGGGTCAGTCCCCGCTGCTCCCGCCTCCGCCACCTCCGCCGTCGCCACCCCCGGAGCCGCCGTCGGAGCCACCGCTCCCGTCGGACCCGCCGTGGTCCGACCCACCGTGGCCCGACCCGCCGTGCCCCGGGCCGTCCGACCAGCCGGTGCCCGAGCCACCGCCGTCGACGTAGCCCGAGCCGCCGTCCCGCCGGCTGGTCGCGCTCGAGGCCTTCGACATCCGGCCGATCAGCACCAGGACGACGACCACGAGGACGACGACGACCACGATCTTCACAGGACCTCCTGAGGGGCGACGGCACGGTGATGGTGTCGGCGCCGCCGTCCGGCCGCCAGTCCTGCGGGTTCACCGAGCAGGACGGGCGGCGGACGGGAACCCTGGTGCCGGCGGCTCAGCCACGGCTGCCCGGACCCCTGCCCAGGAGCCCCTGATGAGCGACCGCGAACCGCAGGAGATGGCCCAGGCCGCCGTCGCGACCGGTGCCAAGAAGACCCACCGCAGCTGGGACAGGGTGCTGGTCAGCGCCTTCCTGGCCGGCGCCTACATCTCGTTCGGCGGCCTGGTCGCGATCACCGTCTCCTCGGGGCTGGACCCCGCCACCTGGGGCACGCTGCCGACCCTGTTCCTCGGCGCCGCCTTCACCCTCGGCCTGGTGCTCGTGCTCATCGCCGGGTCCGACCTGGCGACCGGCAACATGATGCTGGTCCCGCTGAGCGCGATGCGCGGCAAGGTCGGCGTCGGCGACGTCGTCCGCAACCTGACGCTGGTGCTGGTCGGGAACCTGCTCGGCGCGCTCTTCGTGGCCTGGTTCCTCGCCGTGCAGACCGGCGTCATCGGCCACGCGGGGGCCGAGGGCAGCGCCGGGCTGACCTTCGACCGGCTGGCCTCGATCGCGCAGGCGAAGGCGACGGTGGAGTCGCACTGGCAGGTCTTCCTGCGCGGCATCGGCTGCAACTGGCTGGTCTGCCTGGCGGTGTGGATGTCGCTGGCGGCGAAGAACGTCTCCGGCAAGATCCTGGCGATCTTCTTCCCGATCATGGCGTTCGTGGCCATGGGCTTCGACCACGTGGTGGCCAACATGTTCTTCCTGCCCGCCGCCATCTTCGCCGGCGTCCCGGACCTGACCTGGGGCGACGCGTTGCTCAACTGGCTCTTCGCCGGGCTGGGCAACCTGGTGGGCGCGGTCGTCTTCGTGTCGACGTCGTACTGGTACCTGTTCCTGCGGGACGAGCCCGACACCGCCGACGCGACCCCAGCCCCGGACGCCGAGCGCGCCTGAACCCGGACGCGCAGACGGCGGCGCCCCGGTCCGGGACGCCGCCGCCTGGTCGCTCAGCTGCCGGTCAGGACTCGGCGCCCTCCTGCTCGGCCGAGCCGGCGCCCCGGCCCTGCACCAGCTCGTCCGTGCCCGGGCCACCGACCAGGACGTCGTCCCCGTTGGCGCCGTCGAGCCGGTCGGCGCCGAACCCGCCGAGCAGCACGTCGTCGCCGTTGTCACCGGTCAGCGTGTCCTCGCCGGCCCCGCCGCAGAGGACGTCCTCGCCGTTGCCGCCGGCGAGGGTGTCGTCGCCACCCAGCCCCATGACCACGTCCACGCCGTTGGTGCCGCGCAGCACGTCGTCGCCGTCGGTGCCGCGGATCGTCGGGAGCAGACCCTGGCACCGCTCCTCCAGGTCCAGACCGATGACCAGCGGGTCGTGGTCACTGGAGCGGTACGGGTCGGGCGCGTACAGGTCGTCCGCGCCGGTGTACTGGTAGGCGGAGGACTCCACCGAGTTGATGTCCCAGTGCACGACGTCGGTGACCTTGGCGGCCAGCGCGGCCGTGGCCAGCGCGTGGTCCAGCGAGCCGGACAGCGCGTCGAACACGTAGCTGTACCGGCCCTCGTCGAAGGCCGACCCGAGGTCGGTGTACCCGGCCTGGCGCAGCGCCTCGATCGGGTCCTCCTGCGTGTAGGCGTTGAAGTCGCCCATCAGCACCACGTCGTCGTCGCCGGTCTGCGTGCGCAGCCGGTCGGTGAAGGCCGCCAGCGACCGGGCCTGCCGGACGCGGTCGCCGTTCCACTGGCCCTGGCCGTCGCCGGCGTCGACGTTGTCGCCGGTCGCGTCGCCGGTGCTCTTGGACTTGAGGTGGTTGGCGACGACGGTGAAGGCGTCACCGTCCTTGACGAACGTCTGCGCCTGCGGCTCGCGGGCGTTGGACCAGACCGTCTCGTCGACCAGCCCGACCGGGGCGCCGACGGGCTGGACGACGTCGTTGCGGTAGATGATCCCGTTGCGGATGACGTCCCGGTCGACGGTGTAGAGCTCGGCCGGCAGCGGCACGTAGGACCAGACCGCAGCGCCCTCGGCCGCGTTCAGCCGGCGCACCAGGTCGGCCAGCGCGGTGTCGGCGTCCCCCGGGGTGAGGCCGGTGGAGTCGGTGTCCTCGATCTCCAGCAGCGAGACGACGTCGGCGTCCAGCGCGGTGATCGCGGCGACCTCCTTGGCCGCCTGCTGCTCGAACTCCGCCGCGCTGGTGGCGCCGCGGCCCACGCCGCCGATGGTGAGGAAGTAGTTGAGCACGTTGAAGGTGGCCAGCTGGACGTCGCCGCCCACCGGCTCCGGCGCCGCCGTGCGGGTGTCCTGCGGGGCGAACACGCCGTCGGCGGAGCCGTCAGCAGGCTGCAGCCGCCAGGTGTCGAAGCCGTATCCGAGGACGACGGGCTCGGTGAACGTCAGCTCGTCACCGACCCGCACGGGGGCGTCCCGGGTCAGGTACGGGCGGGTGGCCACGGTGACCCGGGCGGAGACGCCGTCGTCGAGGGTGATGCTGCGCAGCGCGTTGCCGGCGGCGACCGCGGCGGCCTCCGGTGTGCCCGGGCGGGCGAGCTCGGTGGGCTGGACGAGGACCCCACCGGCGGAGAGGGTCAGCTCGCCGTAGCTGGTGAGGTCGAAGACCTCGCTGACGGTCAGCGGGTCGACGGGTGCGACGAGCATCCCCTCGAGGCGCTCGCGGGCGGTGTCGTCGGCGGGCAGGTCCAGCGGCGCGGGCGCCGGCAGGTCGGCCGCGGTGCCGTCGGCGCAGACGGCGACGTCGGTGCGCGAGGTGATCTGCGTCTGGCCACCGAACTCCAGCGCCTGGCCGGTCACGGCGACGGTGTCCCCGAGGTCGACCGCGACCGGGCTGAAGACGAACACGCCGTCGGCGGTGGCGGCGTCGCCGTCACCGTCGGCGTCCTGCAGGTAGAAGCCGGACAGGCCGGGCTCGTCGCCGACGACGACGCCGCGCACGGTGACCGTCTGGCCGGCCAGCGGCGTGGTCGCGCCGGTGCCCTGGACGGCGCCCACCTCGTGCGTGACCGGGGTGCCGCAGACGTCGGCGGCGGGCGGCGGCGTCGTGGTCCCGCCGCCGTTCACCACGCCCCTCGTGGCGGCCGCGGGTCCGGCCCAGGTGCTGGTGCCGTCGGCGCCGACGGTGCGGGACAGCGACTGCCCGGCCGGCTCGGTGCCGGTCTCGCTCACCCCGATGTCGGTGCTGGTGAGGCCGGCTGCCGGACCGCCGGACGCGGTGACCGTGCCCTCGTAGGAGAGGAACTCCAGCACCTCGGTGCCGCGGACGAGGGCGACCGCGTCCGGGGGGCCGTTCTGCACGCCGTTGGCCGGGTAGTCGACGACGGCCACGGCCGGGGCGCCGGCGGGGGCGGTCACCTCCGGCAGCGCGTCGGTGTCGTAGACGGCGCCGTTGCCGCCGTTGTAGAGGACGACGCTCAGCCCGGCGGAGCTGGTGCCGGCCGGGACCTGGACCTCGACGAACTCGCCGGCGTCGGTGCCGGTGTTGTCGTAGTGGAGCTCGGAGACGAACGGCGTGCTGGGCGGCGCGGCGGCCGCGACCGCGGGGACGGCGACGGCGGCGAGGACGGCGGCGGACACCGCCGCGACGCCGAGTGCTCCGCGGCGGGCGGCGGTGCGGGCGGTACCTGGAGGGAGGGGCACGAACGGTCCTCTCGGAGGGCGACTCGGTCGGCTGGACCGTGCACAGCGTGCGCAACTGCTGTGAACGGCTAACTGACTCTAAGTGAGCACACCGTGACGGCGCGAGGTGAACTGTGCGGCGCCCGCTCCGGTCAGTCGGTCGGTTCGACCGGGCGCGAGGGCTCCACGGGGCCGTCGCCGGCCGCGGCCTCCTCCTGCCGCTGCAGCTTCCGGAAGCGCAGCGACTCCAGCAGCACGTAGCCGAACAGCACGGTCCAGGCGAAGCTCAGGAAGGCGTCGCCGTACCGGCCGTCGACCACCTTCAGGACCAGCTGCACGGCGTTGTAGACCGCCGCGGCCCCGGCGAGCAGCTGCACCCCGACGTTGGCGAACCAGGCAGGGCGGGCGGGGTTGGCGGCCATGCACCCAGGCTAGGCGACCCGCGGCGTCACGCCGGGGACGCCGACGGGTCGCTGGAGTTCCAGATGTCCAGACCGAAGCGCCACGTGCCGTCGGGCTGCTGGCGGTGCACCACGACGTACTTGCCGCGCTCGACGACGTCCCCGGCCGCCCGCAGCACGTAGCGCCCCTGCTCGACGGCGATGTCGCCGTGCTCCTCCAGGGACTCGGTCTCCAGCCCGCCGCCCATGCCGGAGTCGATCGCCCCCTGCCAGAAGTCGCGGATCGCCGAGCCCTCCACCACGTCGCTGCCGGGTGGGAAGAGCCGGGCGTCCGGGGCGTAGACCGAGGCCACCATGTCGGCGTCGCCCTTCTCCAACCCCTGCTCGAAGGTCTGGTTCAGGGCGTCGATGTCGCTGCGGGCCATGACGGCCTCCTCATCCGGTGAGGGCACCAGCCTCCGCCCCGGCGGCCGGGCGGGAAGGCGCGGCGCCCTCGCGACACGCCCCCGGCAGCGGGTGCCACCCTGTGCTCCCCGCCGCTCACGCACGGGTCACCCGGCGCGCCGTCCCGCCGTCGTGGAGGGTGGGCACGTGAGCACAGAGCAGAGCGGCAGCGGTTACGTCGAGGCGGGCCAGGAGTACCAGCGCGACTCGAACTACATCACCGACCGGATCACCGCCGACGGTTCCAGCGGCTGGCCGGTGGAGGCCGACCGCTACCGGCTGGTGATCGCCCGGGCGTGCCCGTGGGCCAACCGCGCCGCGATCGTGCGGCGGCTGCTGGGCCTCGAGCCGGTGATCTCGATGGGCATCTGCGGGCCCACGCACGACGAGCGCAGCTGGACCTTCGACCTCGACCCCGGCGGCCGTGACCCGGTGCTGGGCTACGAGCGGCTGCAGGAGGCGTTCCTCGCCCGCGACCCGGAGTACCCGCGCGGCATCACCGTGCCGGCGATGGTCGACCTGCCCACCAAGGCGGTCGTGACCAACGACTTCCGGCAGATGACCCTCGACTTCTCCACCGAGTGGACCCAGTTCCACCGCCCCGGCGCCCCGGAGCTGTACCCCGAGCAGCTCCGCGAGGAGATGGACGAGTTGATGCAGCGCGTCTACACCGAGGTCAACAACGGGGTCTACCGCTGCGGGTTCGCCGGCTCCCAGCGCGCCTACGACGCGGCCTACGACCGGCTGTGGACGGCGCTGGACTGGCTGGAGGAGCGGCTGTCGGCGCAGCGGTTCCTGATGGGCGGCACCATCACCGAGGCCGACGTCCGGCTGTTCACCACGCTGGCCCGGTTCGACGCGGTCTACCACGGCCACTTCAAGGCCAACCGGCAGAAGCTGACCGAGATGCCGGTGCTGTGGGCCTACGCCCGCGACCTGTTCCAGACCCCGGGCTTCGGCGACACCACCGACTTCCCGCAGATCAAGGAGCACTACTACGTGGTGCACGCCGACATCAACCCGACGCAGATCATCCCGATGGGCCCGGACACGTCGGGCTGGCTGACCCCGCACGGCCGTGAGGAGCTGGCGGGGAGCCCGTTCGGCGACGGCACGCCGCCCGGCCCGGTGGCCGCGGGCGAGGAGGTCCCGGCCGAGCACGGCCCCGGGGGCATCGGCCACCGCTGAACCCACGTCGTCCGCGGCGGCCCGGCGCCTGGTTCGATCACCGGGGAGCCGGGCACCGTGGCCCGGACCGAGCAGAGGAGCCCGCATGGTGCACCGTCTCGTCGTCCAGTACGGCCAGCCGACCGACCCGGCCGAGTTCGACCGGCACTACCGCGACGTGCACGTCGGGCTGGTCCACGCGATCCCCGGCCTGCAGGGGTTCTCCATCGGCCACGCGGCCTCGCTGGACCCGAGCACGCCGGCTCCCTACCTGGTCGCCGAGCTGGACTTCGAGTCCGCCGAGGCGATGGGTGCCGGGATGAGCTCCGAGGCCGGCCGGGCCGCGGGCGCCGACGTCGGCACCTTCGCCACCGGCGGGGCGACGATGGCCAGCTTCGACGTCGAGGACCTCAGCCCCGCGGGCTGAGGCCTCCCATGTCCCCCGACCGGCCGGCGTTCGTCCTCCCCAGCGCGGGGCCCGACCCGCTGCCGTGGGACACCGCGCTCGCCGCCGTCCTCGGCTACGCCCGGGGGCGGCGGCCGCTGCGGTACCGCTCCCCCATCGAGCGGGAGGGGCGCTGGGTGCTGGTGCCGGCCTTCGGCTTCGAGCGCTTCGACCGCCGGCCGGTGCCGACCGGCCCGCTCGGGGACGACGACGTGCTGGTCGCCGAGGGCCTGCACGGCCGGCTGGACCCGGGGGCCTGGGAGACGGTGCGCCGGGCCCTGGACGACGTCGGGCCGGCGGCCGCGGCGATGGCCGCCCGCGCCGCCGGCCTCCCGTTCTGGGACCTGCCGGACGACGAGGTCTCCGTGCTCGGTGAGCCGGGCACCGTCGGCGCCGCGCTGCGGGCCCTGGGCGAGCCACCCGACCCGCACGGCCGCTACGTCGTCGCCGCCCTGCACCACCGCCGTCCGGAGCTGGTGCCCCTGGTCACCCGCACCACCTGGCTGCAGCTGGTGCCGCACCTGGTGGAGGGCGACAGCGGGGTCGCCGCCGTCGTGCACCGGGAACTGCGCACCAACGCCGCGGCCTTCGGTGCGCTCGAGGACACCGCAGCCGAGCTGCTCGGGCACCGGCTGACCCGGCTCCGGCTGCACGACCTGCTGCTCTGGCTCACCGCCACCCTGCGGCTGCCCGCGGCCGTCGCCCTGGGCAGGGACACCGCGCTGGACCACCACCCGACGACCTCACCCCCGGCGGCCGCGGTGCGCACGCAGACGTCCTAGCCCGCCGGCCGGCCGTGGATCGTCCGCAGTCATGCGCTGACGACGCCCGTCTCGTAGGCGGTGACCACCAGCTGGGCGCGGTCGCGCGCGCCCAGCTTGAGGAACAACCGGGACACGTGGGTCTTGGCCGTGAGCGGCGAGAGCACCAGGTGCTCGGCGATCTCGTGGTTCGACATGCCCCGCCCGACCAGGCCGAGGACCTCCCGCTCGCGCGGCGTCAGGTCGGCGAGCCGGGCGGCGTCCGGCGGCGGTGCCGGTACCGGCGGTGCGGGGCCGGTGGCGACGTAGGCCTCGATCAGCCGCCGGGTCACCTGCGGTGCGAGCAGCGCCTGGCCGTCGTGCACCAGCCGGACCGCCTCGATCAGCGCCACCGGCTCGATGTCCTTGAGCAGGAAGCCCGAGGCCCCGGCCCGCAGCGCGCCGAAGACGTACTCGTCCAGCTCGAACGTCGTCAGCACGACCACCCGGGTGCGGCTCAGCCGGGCGTCGCCGGTGATCCGGGCGGTGGCCGCCAGGCCGTCGACGCGCGGCATCCGGACGTCCATCAGCACGACGTCGGGCACCGTCGCCACGGCCTGCGCCACGGCCTGGTCGCCGTCGACCGCCTCGCCGACGACCTCGATGCCGGGCTCGGAGTCCAGCAGTGCCCGGAACCCGGCGCGCACCAGCGTCTGGTCGTCGACGAGCAGCACGCGGACCGGCGGCGCGGCTCCAGCGTTCACGGGGTGCTCACCGGCACGGACACGGGCAGCGACGCCGCGACCCGCCAGCCGCCTCCCGGCCGCGGACCCGCCTCGAGCGAGCCCCCGGCTGCGGCCGCGCGCTCGCGCATGCCGCGCAGTCCGCTGCCCGACCCGGTGCCGTCGAGGGCCGGTGGCGCCGCGCCGCCGTCGTCCTCGACCTCGATGAGCACGACGTCGGCCGCCCGGCTGACGTGCACCCGCGCCGACGTCGGGCCGGCGTGCCGCAGCACGTTGGTCAGCGCCTCCTGCACGATCCGGTAACCGGTCGCCCCGACCGCGACCGGGAGCGTCGACACGTCGGGGTCGATCCGGACGTCGAGGTCGATCCCCGCCGAGCCGAGCCCGTCGCGCAGGTCGTCGATCCCGGCGAGGCCCTGCACCGGCCGGACGGGGCTGTCGTGCTCGTCCTCCCGGAGCAGGCCGAGCATGGAGCGCAGGTCGCCGAGCGCCTCTCCGCTGACCCGCTTGATGTCGCGCAGGGTGGCGCGGGCCTGCTCGGGGTCCCGGTCGAGGAGGTGGGCGCCGACCCCGGCCTGCACGTTGATGGCCACCATGGCGTGCGCGACGACGTCGTGGACGTCCCGGGCGATCCGCAGCCGCTCCTCCCCCACCCGGCGCAGCGCCTCCTCCTCGCGGTTCCGCTCGGCGGACTCGGCGCGGTCGACGAGCGCGGCGGTGGCGGCGCGGCGGTCGTGGGCGGCGACGCCGAGGGCGAGGGGCAGCGCCACCCACCCGAGGTTGCGGGCGGTGTCCCAGTCGAGGATCGAGTGCTGGCTGTAGGTCAGCAGGATCGCCACCACCACCGGCGCCGTCGCGGCCCCGGTCCAGAGGGCCGCGGTCCGGCCCAGCCGGTCGGCGAGCGCGTAGGCGCACAGGACGGCCGGGATCGGGATGGTCTGGTAGATCTCGGCGGTGGTGGTGACCCCCAGCAGGGTGGTCATCGCCAGCACCATGGCCAGCACCGGCCGGTCGCGGCGCAGCAGCACCGGGAGGCTGGCGACCACGATCGCGACGACGGCGGCCACGCTCGGCTCCGCCTTCGTGCTGCGGGCGAGCTCGACGCCCATGGCGGCCACGCACGCCGCTGCCGCCACGACGTCCAGGACGCGCGGCGGCAGCGACGGGAGGCGGGTCACGCCGACGACGGTAGCGGCGGCGGGACCGCCGGTCGTCGTCCTCAGGGAGTACTCGCCAGCTCGCGCGGCAACTCCTCCGCGGTGCCGGCCGGCTCGCCCTCGGAGAGCCCGATCCGGTCGTGCAGCCGGCGCAGCGGCATCGGCGCCCACCAGTTCCACTTGCCGAGCAGGCCCATCAGCGCCGGCACGAGGAACGAGCGGACGACGAACGCGTCGACCAGCACGCCGACCGCGGTCGCGATCCCGATCTGCTGGATGAACGAGATCGAGCTGGTGCTGAACGCCCCGATCGCCACGGCCAGCAGGATCGCGGCGGCGGTGACCACGCTGCCGGTGCGGCCCAGCCCGGTCGCGACCGCCTCGCGCTCGGCCAGACCGGCCTCCCGGGCCTCCTTGATCCGGCCGAGCAGGAAGACGCCGTAGTCGGTGGACAGGGCGAACACGACGGCCGCGGCGACCAGGAAGTTGGTCGGCTCGACGCCGCCGTTGGACGTGTAGCCGAGCAGGCCGGTGAGCCGGCCGTCCTGGTAGACGAAGGTGAGTGCCCCGAGGGCCACCCCCGCGGTGAGGGTGTTCATCACGACCGCCTTGACCGGCAGCACCACCGAGCCGGTCATCAGCCAGAGCACCAGCACGGTGAGCAGCACGAGCAGCGCTGCGGCGAGCGGGAGTGCGTCCCCGATGGCGGCCTGCTGGTCGACGAACTCCGCGGCGGCGCCGCCCACCAGCACGTCGGCGTCCCGGTCGGCGGCCAGGTCGCGGACCTCGGTGACGACCTGCTGGGCGACGTCGCCCTCGGGGCCGCCGTCGACGACCAGGTCGACCTGCCAGGTGCCGGGTCCGACCTCGACGGCGTCGGCGGGGGCCAGGACGCCGGGCAGCTGCGAGGCCGCGTCGGCGAAGGAGCGGGCGGCGCCCGGGTCGTCGGCCCGGACGGCGGCGAGCACCGGGGTGGTTCCGGCGCCGGCGTAGTCGGCCTCGAGGGTGTCGGCCACCACGCGGGAGCTGAGGTCGGTCGGCACGACGCTGCTGTCGACCGGGGTCCACTCGGCCCGCAGGGCGGGTGCGGCCAGGACGAGCATCACGATCGCGGTGACGGCGGCGACCGCGCCGGGCCGGGCCATCACGGCGTGCGAGAGGCGGTACCAGCCGCCTCCGGAGGCGGCACCCCGGCGCCGGCGGCGGGCCAGCTTCGGGCCCCACAGGGCGAAGACCGCCGGTGAGACGACCAGCGCGGCGGCGGCGGCCACGACGGCGACGACCGCGCCCGCGATGCCCATCGACTTGAGGAAGCCCATCGGGAAGACGATGAGGGTGGCCAGGGCGACCGCGACGGTGGCCGCCGAGAAGACGACGGTCCGGCCGGCGGTGCGCATCGTGGTGACGACGGCGCCCAGGGTCGGCCCCTGCCGGTCGAGCTCCTCGCGGTACCGGCTGAGCAGGAACAGCGTGTAGTCGATGGCCAGGCCCAGCCCCAGGCCGATGACGAGGTTGAGCGCGAACACGCTCAACCCGTAGACCTCGTTGATCCCGGCCATCGCCAGGAACGTGCCGAGCACCGTGGTCACGCCGACCACCAGCGGCAGCACCGCGGCCCGGCCGCCGAAGAACAGCAGGGACAGCAGGACGAGCACCGGGAAGGCCAGCAGCTCGGCGCGGCCGAGGTCCTCCCCGACCCGCTCGCCGATCTGCAGGCCGGTGACGGCGGGGCCACCGAGGGCCACCCGGTCGTCGTCCGCGAACGCCGCGACCGCGGCCCCGGCGACGGCCTCGTCGTCGGCGTCCGCATCGAGGACGGCGACGACCAGCTCGGAGCTGCCGTCCCGCGCGGCGCCGGCCGGCACGGCCTCGGCCACGCCGTCGAGCCCGGCGAGGGTGGTGACGACGTCGGCCACGCCCGACGGACCGTCGCCGGTGTCGACGACGGCGACGACCCCGGCGTCCGGCGTCCGGCCGGAGGCGTCCTCGAGGCGCTGGACGGCGAGGGCCGAGTCGGAGTCGGCGGGTGCGAAGCCGCCGTCGGCGTCGAGGGACCCGGCGACCGGGCCGCCGAGGACGCCGGCGACGAGCACGAAGAGCAGGACGGCCAGCAGGGCGCGCCGAGAGTGGCCGTGCAGGGCGCGGGTCAGCCGTGAGCCGGCCGGGAGAGGAGGGGAGGTCGTGTCCATGGCACGACCTTCGCGATCGGAGCGGCCCTCCCGCGTCGTGCTGCGGGTGTGCCTCTGCCGCTGCCGCGGGGCCGGGGTACTCCGCCCGGAGTACGCCTCGGGACCGGAGCTGCCGGACGGTGGTCAGCCCGCGGGCCGCCAGCCGGGGTCGCGCCCGGTGAGCCCGAGCAGCTGGTCCAGCTCCGGCGCGTCCGCCGGAACCGGGACCTCCGGCCCGTAGATCGAGTCCCGGCCCTCCGGCACCGCCGCCGCGAACTCCCGCGCGTAGTCGATACAGGCGCGCACCGCCGCCGGGTCCGGCGCGTACGACCGGCCGGTGGCCACGGCGAGGTCCCAGCCGTGCACCAGCACCTCGTTGAGCGCCACCCGCCCGGCCCAGGCCGCCGGCAGCGGGACGCCCCCGGGCTCGGCGGTGCCCTCCCAGGCAGCCGGGTCGCGCCAGGCCACGGCCAGCTCGTCGAGCTCGCGCGGGATGCGAGTACGCCAGTCGGCCGGCAGCGTCCCGGCGGAGGCGTTCGGCGCCCCGGTCGGCTGCTTCTCCGCCGCCAGCCGCAGCCCGACGGCCAGTCCGTGCAGGTGGTCCAGCAGCGCGGCCACCGAGGTGTCGGCGCACGGGGTCGGGGCGGTCAGCTGGTCGTCGGACACCGTGGTGACCACGCGGGAGACCTCGGTGACCGACGGCGTCAGGTCCAGCGGTGCAGTCGTCGTCATGCGGGGGAGACCGCCGGGATCCGCTGAACTCATCGACAGGTCGAGTGGCACAGGTCACAGAAGGCTCGCAGGCTGCTCTCAGCTCGACCACACCGACCGCGGGCCCGGCCCGCACCAGGGAGAGTCATGTCCACCTCGAGAAGGCGGCGCCTGCAGCGCCGCACCCTGCCGCTCTGCCTCGCCGCGACGCTCGTCGGCGGTGGCGTCGTCGTCCTGCTGCCCGGCGCGGCGTCCGCCGGCGGGGACGGGCGCGGCCACCCGCGCAGCGTCATCTTCGTCAACGGCGACGGCATGGCCGCCGCGCACCGGGAGGCCGCCCGGCTGGACCAGGAGGGGTTCGACGGCCAGCTGGCCATGGACTCCCTGCCGATCGCCGGCCTGCAGACCACCGACGCCCGGGACCCGGAGGACACGATCACCGACTCGGCGGCGTCCGCGAGCGCCTGGGCGACCGGGGTGAAGACCTACAACGGTGCGATCAGCGTCGACGTCGACGGGGCCCCGCTGCCGACCATCGGCCAGGAGGCGCAGCAGGCCGGGTTGGCCACCGGCATCGTGACGACGGCGCAGGTCACCGACGCGAGCCCGGCGGCGTTCTTCAGCAACTCGGTCGACCGCAGTGCGCAGGACGACATCGCCCGCCAGTACCTGCAGGTCAGCCAGCCGCAGGTCATCCTGGGCGGCGGCGAGGACTGGTGGCTGCCGGCCGGCGACGAGGGCACCTACGCCCCGCGCGCCGGCGACACCGAGGACCCGGAGGTCTCCCGGAGCACCCAGGGCGACCTGGTCGCGCAGGCGGAGGGGCTGGGCTACGAGTACGTGAGCACCGCCGCCGAGTTCGCCGCCGCCGACTCCGACCAGCTGCTGGGGCTGTTCGCCAACGAGGAGATGTTCCAGCAGCGCCCTGAGGGCCAGGGCGACGAGTTCGCCCCCGTCGTCCCGCTGGCGGACATGACGACCAAGGCCCTGGACGTCCTGTCCGAGGACGAGGACGGCTTCTTCCTGCTGGTCGAGGAGGAGGCGGTGGACGAGATGAGCCACGCCAACAACGGCACCCGGATGCTCCAGGCGATGCGCTCGCTGGACGCCGCGGTCGAGGTCGCGGAGGCCTACGTCGCCGAGCACCCGGACACGCTGCTGATCGTCACCGGCGACCACGAGTGCGGCGGGCTGACCATCGAGGACGTCGACCCGGAGGACGAGAGCGGCCCCGGCGGGACCCTGCCGCAGGAGACCGCCGCCACGGGCGGCACCGAGTCCGGTGAGGACGGTCCCTTCCTCGTCGCCGGCAGCGAGGACTACGACTTCGCCCTCGACTGGACGACGACCGGGCACACCGGAGCGCCCACCGTGGTGACCGCGGCGGGGCCGGGCAGCGAGCAGCTGACCGGCTACTACCCGAACACCCACCTGCACGAGGTCCTGCGGGAGGTGCTGCTCGGCTGATCCCGGTGGCGGGACCGCTCCCAGCGGGCGGCCCCGCCCCGGCGTGGCGTGTCAGTGCCGGACAGTTGCGAACCGCCGCATCCGGAACGGGTCGGTATCGCGAGCCGGTACCCCCGGCGAGAGGTGGGCGGGCAGAGTTCTCCCTGCGACGGTGCTGCCGGGGCACGGCCGGCCGAGGGGAGCTGCGGATGTACGCCCGAACCGCCACGCTGCGCGGGAAGCCCGCAGCGCTCGACGAGGCGATCCGGTTCGTCCGGGACCAGTGGCTGCCGGCGACGACCGGGCTGGACGGCTGCACCGGCATGTCGATGCTGGTCGGGCCGCGCTCGGGCCGCTGCATCGTCACCACCGGCTGGGAGACCGAGGAGGCGCTCCGGGCCAGCGAGCAGGCCATGCGGCCCAACCGCGCGCAGGTCGGCAAGCTGCTCGGCGCGGTGCCGCTGGTCGCGCAGTGGGAGGTCGCCGTCATGCACCGGGCCCAGCAGGCCGGGGACCACGCGTGCTGCCGGGTGACCTGGTGCGCGCTGCGCGACCCGAGCACCGTCGACGAGGACGTCGCGACCTTCCGGATGGCGCTGCTCCCCCGGATCGAGGAGCTGCCCGGCTTCTCCAGCGTCAGCCTGATGGTCGACCGGCTCAGCGGCCGTGCCGTGGCCGCGGTCAACTACGTCGACCGGGACGCCATGATGGGCGCCGCGCAGCGGGCCGACCAGCTGCAGGCCGAGTACTCCCGCTCGATGGGCGGCCGGATCACCGAGGTCGCCGAGCTCGACCTGGTCATCGCCCAGCTGCGCATCCCCGAGACGGTCTAGCGGAACCCTCCCGCGCTTTCGCGCGCGAAAGCGCGGGCGCTTTCGCGCGCGGACGTGCGGGGTCAGGTGGTCGGGAGGCCGAGGTAGGTGACGCCCGGGTCGGGGACGGCGATCTCGGTGAACCCGAGGTGGTCGTAGAACCCCCGCGCGCGGCGGTTGGCCGGGTCGACGCCGAGGTGCAGCGCGGCCGCTCCGGCGCGGGCTGCGGCCGACCGGAACGTGTCGATCAGCGCGCGTCCGTGCCCGGCGCCCTGGTGGGCGGGCAGCAGGTCGACGTGCAGGTGCGCCGGGTGGGCCGCGAGCTCGGGGCGGAGCATCCGCTCGGGCCGGTGCAGCAGCGCGACCATCGCCTCCTCGGCCGTCCGCGGCGGGTCCGGCGGCGCCGGGTACCGGGCGGCGAGGCGCGGCAGCCACTCCCGCCGCCAGCGGCGGACGAAGGCAGCCGTGTCCGCGGTGCCGACCACGTAGCCGACGGCCCGGTCGCCGTCGTCGAGCACGAAGGCGAGCGCCGGCTCGAGGTCGACGTACGGGCCGGCGAACAGGTCGGGCATGAGGTCGTCGGTCGACCACCGGCCGCGGGCGTCCTCCCCGGCGGCCGCCGTGCGCACGCAGACGTCGTAGACCGCGGCCCGGTCCGCCGCCCGGTACGGGCGGATCCGCGCCGTCACACGACCCGGGTGAGCGCCGGCCAGAGCGCGTCGGGGCCGTCGGCCAGCAGCTGCTCGCCGAGCACCCGCGACCACGCCAGCTCGGTGCCGGCCTCGTCCCGCCACGACCAGCACCGCCGGGTGAGGTGGTGCAGCCGGTGCTCCTGGGTGAAGCCGATCGCGCCGTGCACCTGGTGCGCGAGCCGGGCGACCACCTCGACCGCAGCCCCGGCGCGGACCTTGGCCGCCGCGGCCGCCGGCACCAGCGACTCCCCCCGCTCGGTGGCCTGCACCGCTGCGTCGACCAGCGCGGCGACGGCGGTCACCTCGCCGGCCATCTCGGCCAGCTCCATCTGGACGGCCTGGAACCGGCCCAGCGGGCGGCCGAACTGCACCCGCTCCCCCGCGTACTGCACCGTCCAGGCGAGCACCTGCTCCAGCGCCGCGGACAGCTGCACCGCCCGGGCCAGGGCGTACCGGGCGCGCAGCTCGGCGGCCTGCCGGTCGGTGAGCAGCGCACCCGCACAGATCACCCCGTCGAACACCAGCGAGCCGCGGGGCTCCCCGGCCAGGTTGGCCGCGTGCGTGGTCTCCCGGCCGGTGACGTCGACCAGCGCGAGCACCGGGCCGACCGGGCTGGTCGCCAGCACGACCAGGTGCCGGGCGACCCCGGCCCACGCGACGTCGGTCGCCGTCCCGGTGAGGGTCCAGCTGCCCGGCCCGTCGCCGTCGTCCCGCGGCTCAGCGGTGACCGCGCCGTCCACGGCGATGGACAGCGGCTCGTCGGGCGCGGGCAGGTCGAGGTCGGCGGCCAGGACGGCGGGGGCGGCGACCAGCAGCTGCTCGGCGACCGGCACCGCCGCCGCGCCCCGCGCCAGGGTGGCGACGACCGCAACCGCGTCGGCCAGCTCGCCGCCGGAGCCGCCGGCCGCCTCGGGCAGGCCGACACCGGTCATCCCGGCCTCGACCAGCGCCGCCCACAGCCCGGCGTCCCACGGGCGGTCCGCGGTGAGCACGAACGGCTCGTGCGCGCGGAGGAGGTCCCGGACGGTCTCAACGACCAGGTCGGTGTCAGTACTGCTCACGATCGGCTCCTGTCCGGGCGGCGACGGCGGGCTGCAGGGAGCGGAACCGGCCGGGCTCGGGGTGTTCTGCGGCCTCGGTGGCCAGGTCGGCGAGGAACTGCTGGTAGCCGGCGGGGAAGCCCAGCGTCCGGGCGGCGGCGGCCATGCCGGCGAGGTAGTCCGCGCGCGGCGCCAGCTCGGGGTCGGCGGGCTGCACCACCGTGTAGGTCAGCGCCGGGCCGACGTCCCGCACCTCGACCCCGGCCCGGCGGTACCAGCCGAGCGCGACGCCCTCCTTGGTGTCCAGCACGGCGAGCGCCTCGTCGTCGACCTCGAGCAGCTCGCCCCACACCGTGCAGCCGGGCGCCGGGACGACGTCCGCGGCACCCGCCCGCCACCGGACCGAGTCGCGTCCGAAGCGCAGCCGGTACCCGTCGACGGCGGCGGCGCCGAGGCTGCGCACGCCCGGCAGCGCCCGCAGCACGGGGTTGGCCATGTTGCTGCCGTAGCCGAAGTACCTCACCGGAGGCCGAGCCCGCGGGCGACGATCCCGCGCAGGATCTCGTTGGTCCCGCCGCGCAGCGTGTAGCCCGGCGCGTGCAGCTGCGCCTCGGCCAGCGCCCGGCCCAGCGGGTCGGGTGAGTCCAGCGAGGCCACCACGTCGACCGCGCGGCGCACCTCGTCGATCACGTCGGCCTCGAACGTCGTCCCGACGTCCTTGACCAGCGCGGCCGGGATGTCCGGCAGCTCGCCGCGGTCCAGCGCGCCGGCGATCCGCAGCGACATCTGGCGCAGCGCCAGCAACCGGGCCGAGAGCCGGCCCAGCGCGGCCAGCCCGGCCGGGTCGGGCGCGGCGGCCACCCGCCGGGCGAACTCGGCGACCAGCGGGTAGGTCGAGAGGAACCGCTCCGGGCCGGACCGCTCGAAGGCGAGCTCCGCGGTGACCTGGTGCCAGCCGTTGCCCTCCTCCCCCAGCAGCATGTCGCCGGGGACGACGACGCCGTCGAACACGACCTCGTTGAAGTGGTGGCCGCCGTCGAGGATGCGGATCGGGTTGACCGTGATGCCCGGCAGCGACAGGTCGACCAGCAGCTGGGAAAGGCCGGCGTGCCGGTGGGCCGGGTCGGCCGGCGAGGTGCGGACCAGGGTGATCGCGTAGTGGCTGGTGTGCGCGTTCGACGTCCACACCTTGGCGCCCTCGACCACCCAGTCGCCGTCGCCGTTGCGGGTGGCGCGGGTGCGGATCGAGGCGAGGTCGGAACCGCTGTCCGGCTCGCTCATCCCGATCACGAAGAAGCACTCGCCGGCGGCGATCCGCGGCAGGATCTCGGTCCGCTGCGCCTCGGTGCCGTAGCGGAGCAGGTTCGGGCCGGACTGGCGGTCGGCGATCCAGTGCGCGGCGACCGGCGCGCCGGCGGCGAGCAGCTCCTCGGTGACGGCGTAGCGCTCCATCGCCGTCCGCTCGTGCCCGCCGTACTGCTTCGGCCAGGTCATCCCCAGCCAGCCGCGCTCGCCCAGCTTGCGGGAGAAGGCCGGGTCGACGCCGGACAGCCAGGTGTCGACGGAGGTGGTGAAGCTGCCGGCGGCCAGCTCCTCGGCGAGGAAGGCCCGGACCTCCTCGCGCACCTGCTCCGCCGCGGCCGAGCGCGGCACGGGCGCCAAGGTCAACGAGTTGCTGCCCATCCGGTGCTCCCCACGTCGGTGTGGTCCGTCGGCACCGGTTCTACAGGGCGCCGCCGTCCCCGGCCCGTGGGGGGCCGGGGCGACCCCCCACGGGTCAGGCGGTGAGCCCCGCCAGCGACGTGATGCCGTCGAAGTCGGTCGAGCGGCTGACGCCGGCCCACACCGCGGCCTCCCGCGCCCGTGCCCGCGAGGAGCGCTCGGCCAGCTGGACGGCGTCCGAGCCGAGCAGCAGCCGCAGCGGCGGCTCCTCGGCGGCGACGACGTCCAGCAGCACCTGCGCCGCTCGCGCGGGGTCACCGGGCTGCCGGCCGTCGAGCTGCCGGCGCTGGGCGTGCACCCGGCCGACGGTGGCCGCGTAGTCCGGCGCCACCTCCGCCAGCCGCATCGAGGCCCCACCCCAGTCGGTGCGGAAGGCGCCGGGCTCGACGATGGTCACCGCGATGCCCAGCGGCGCGACCTCGGCGTGCAGCACCTCGGAGAAGGCCTCGACGCCCGCCTTGGCGGTCTGGTAGGCCGCCAGCCCCGGCGTCCCGCCGACCCGGCCGCCGATCGAGGAGAACTGCAGGAAGTGCCCGGAGCGCTGCCGGCGGAACACCGGCAGCGCCGCCCGGGTCACCCGGATGACGCCGTGCAGGTTGGTCTCCAGCTGGTCCCGGAACGCCTCCTCGGTGGTCTGCTCGATCGGTGCGCTGTCGGCGTGGCCGGCGTTGTTGGCCACGACGTCGAGCCGGCCGAAGGTGTCCACCGCCGCCTGCACCGCCGCGTCCACCGCGGCCGGGTCGGTGACGTCGAGCGCCACGGCGCGCACCCGGTCGCCGAAGCGGTGGGTGAGCTCGCTGAGCTGCTCGGGGTCGCGGGCGGTGGCGAGCACGGTGTCGCCGGCCTCGAGGGCGGCGGTGGCCAGGGCGCGGCCCAGGCCGCGGGAACTGCCGGTGACGAGCCAGGTGCGGGTCATGGTGATCTCCTCAGTGGGCTGCGGCCGGCACCGGCGCGGGGACGGCGACGGGCTCGGGGACGGCGAGCGGACGGCGGGTGGTGGGCACGAGCAGGGCGAGACCGGCGGCGACCACCGAGGCGCCGGCCAGCACGAGGAAGGCGGTGGTGAAGCCGCGCTCGGCGGGCAGCCCGTCGGCTCCGGCCGAGGCGGTGACCAGGCTGCTCACGACCGCGGTGCCCAGCGCCCCTCCGATCGTGCGGATGTTGACGTTCATCCCGCTCGCGGCGCCGGTCTGGGCGGCCGGCACGGCCTGCACGATGAGGCTGGTCAGCGCCGAGTAGGCCAGGCCGAAGCCGACGCCCAGCACCCCGCCGGCCACGGCGAGCTGCCACGGCGCGGCGTGCAGCACGGCCAGTGACGCCGAGCCGAGCGCGCTGACCAGCGAGGCCAGCACCAGCTGCGGCTTGTAGGCCAGCACGGCGGCGATCCGGCCGGAGAGCACGCCGGTGACCGACATCGTGACCAGCATCGGGACCATCAGCAGGCCGGCGACGGTGACGCTCTCGCCGAAGCCGTACCCGGTGGAGGTGGGCAGCTCCACGAATTGCGGCACGAAGGCGTAGATGCCGAACATCTGCGCGCCGAACAGCAGCGCGACCAGGTTCGTCGTCCAGACCGCCGGCAGCCGCATCATCCGCATGTCGATGAGCGGGGTGGCCGAGCGCACCTCGACGGCCACCCACGCGGCGAGCCCGACGGCGGCGACGGCGAGCAGGCCCAGGGTGCGCGCCGACCCCCAGCCCCAGGCGTTGGCCTGGGAGAGCGGCACCAGCAGGGCCACCAGCCAGCCGGCCAGCAGCACCGCGGCGAGCGCGTTGACCCGGCCGGGGGTGCGCACCGGCGACTCCGGGACGAAGCGCCAGGCCAGCGCCAGCGCGACGAGGACGACGACCATCGGGATCCAGAACAGCGCCCGCCAGCCGAAGGCGGTCTCGATCGGACCGGCCAGCACCATGCCCACGCCACCGCCGGCGGCGATGACGGCGGACAGGAAGCCGACCGCCGAGGGCACCCGGTGGGCGGCGAACTCGTCGCGCAGGATGCCGAAGGAGAGCGGGAACGCCGCCCCGCCCAGGCCCTGCACGACCCGGCCGACCAGGACCAGCGGCAGCGAGGGCGCCACCGCGGCGATGAGCGAGCCGAGGGCGACGGCGGACAGGGCGACGAGCAGCGTGCGCTCCTTGCCGAGCATGTCGCCGACCCGGCCGAGCAGCGGGGTCGCCACGGCCGCGGACAGCAGCCAGGCGGTGAGCACCCAGGTGACCGAGGCGGCGTCGGTGCGCAGTTCGGACTGCAGCGTCGACAGCACCGGGGCGAGCAGGGACTGGAGCATCGCGAAGGAGCCGGTGCTCACGGCGAGCACCGTGAGCACCAGGCGTGGGGACGTGCGGGCAGCAGGCATGGAGCGTCCTCGGGACGGAGCGGGTGGGGGGACGCACGCTCAGGCCGGAACCGGGACCCGTCGCGAGCGGGTCGGGGCTATCATCGGTCCAAGTGGAGGCGCACCTCCAGATTAGCGGAGGCCAACCTCCGGTTGCAAGCGGGGACGACGAGAGGCGGGCGGGGCGTGGCCGAGCAGGTGTCCGGGCTGGCGGAGCTGGGCGTCCGCCGTCCGCAGCGGGCCGACGCGCGGCGCAACTTCGACGCCCTCCTCACCGCCGCCCGCGAGGTCTTCGCCGAGCAGGGCGCCGGCGCCTCGCTGGAGGACGTCGCCCGCCGCGCGGGCGTGGGCATCGGCACGCTGTACCGCAACTTCCCCACCCGGCAGGACCTGTTCGAGCGGGTCTACATCGGCGAGGTGGAGGACCTCTGCACCGCGGCCCGGGACCTCGCCGACCTGCCCCCGTGGGAGGCGCTGACCGCCTGGCTGCGCCGGTTCGTCAGCTACATCGCCACCAAGCGGGCGCTGCTGGAGGCCCTCAGCACCGGCTCGCCGGTGTTCGCCGTCTGCCGCGCGGAGATGTACGCCGCCGGGACGCCGCTGTTCGAGCGCGCCCAGGCCGCCGGCGAGGTCCGCGACGACCTGACCTTCGACGACCTGGTGAAGATGGTCTCCGGTCTCACCTCCGGCACGTTCACCGACGACGCCCAGCGCGAGCGGGTCTTCCGGATCGCGCTGGACGGCATCCGGGCCGCCCGGTGAGCGACCCGTTCGACCTGCAGCGCTTCGTCGACGCGCAGGACGCCGGCGGCACCTACCGGCAGGCGCTCGCCGAGCTGCGCGCCGGGGCCAAGCGCAGCCACTGGATGTGGTTCGTCCTCCCCCAGGTCGCCGGGCTCGGCCGCAGCGCGACGGCGCAGCGCTACGCGATCAGCGGCGCCGCCGAGGCGCGCGCCTACCTGGCCCACCCGGTGCTCGGCCCCCGGCTGCTGGAGTCCGCCCGCGCGCTGACCGGGCTGGACACCACCGACCCGGTCCGCGTGCTCGGCAGCGTCGACGCGCAGAAGCTGCAGTCGTCGATGACGCTGTTCGCCGCCGTCTCCGACGACCCGGTGTTCACCCAGGTGCTCGACCAGTACTTCAGCGGCGCGCGGGACGACGGGACGACGTCCCTGCTCAGCGCCGGCTGATCCGCGGCGTCCGGAGGCACGCCGTGGGCGAGGCCCCGTGTCGCCGATCTGTACGACGGCGGCTCAGACCGTCCCGCTGGGCGAGTGCGGCGAGGACCCTGGTCGACGCTGCCGGGCCGCCAGGGCCCTGCCCACTCGGAGAGGAGTGGTGGCCATGTACGCCCGAACCACCACGGTGCACGGCAGTCCCCAGAAGGTCGACGAGGGGATCGGCTACGTCCGGGACCAGGTGATGCCCACGGTCGAGCAGATGGACGGCTGCATCGGGTTGTCCATGCTCGCCGACCGGGACTCCGGCCGGTGCATCGTCACGACGGCCTGGGAGTCCGAGAACGCCATGCGGGCGAGCGCCGCGGGCGTCGTGGACGTCCGGGCCCGGGCCGCGGAGGTGCTCGGCGGCGACCAGCCGGAGGTCGCCGAGTGGGAGATGGCCCTCGTGCACCGCGTCCGGCCGGCGGACGCCGGGGCCTGCACCCGGGTCATCTGGGCCCGGCGCGACGCCGGTGCGATGCAGGACGTCATCGACGTGATGCGGAGCCGGATCCTGCCGCAGGTGGAGCAGCTGCCCGGCTTCTGCAGCGTGAGCGTGCTGGTGGACGCGGCGTCGGGCCGGACCTCGACGGCGGTCACCTACGAGAGCCGGGCCGCGCTGGACCGGGCGAACGAGCGCGGCACGATGCTGCGCGCGGAGTTCGCCGAGGCGGCCGGCATGGAGATCACCGAGGTCGCACCGTTCGAGCTGGCGATCGCCCACCTCCGGGTGCCCGAACTCGTCTGAGCGCCGCCGGCGGCTGCGGGGTTCCGTCAGACGATGCGGACCCGCAGCCGCCGGAAGCCGCGGCCCTTGTTCTCCATCTTGACCACCTCGACCCGGCCGACCATCGCCGTCGAGGCGACGTGGGTGCCGCCGTCGGCCTGGGTGTCCAGCCCGACGATGTCCACGATCCGCACCTCCTCCAGGTCCGGCGGCAGCAGGTTGGTGGCGGTGCGGATGATGTCCGGGATCGCGAACGCCTCCTCCCGCGGCAGCACCTGCACCTGGATCGGGCGGTCGGCGGCGAGCTCGGCGTTGACCGCCTCGGCGACCCGGTCCTTGAAGTCGGCGGGCACCTCGGCCAGGTCGAAGTCCATCCGCGCGGTCAGCGGCTCCATGTTGCCGCCGGTGACCAGCGCGCCGTAGTCGCGGAAGACGACGCCGGTGAGCACGTGCAGGCCGGAGTGGGTGCGCATCAGCGCGGTCCGCCGCTCGTCGTCCAGCGCGCCGCGCACCGCCGTGCCGACCGGGGGCAGCGGGTCGCCCTCGACCGGCACCAGGTACAGCTCGTCGCCGGTGCGGGTGCCGGCGATCCTGGTGCGGACGCCGCCCCACAGGAGCACGCCCTCGTCCGGCGGCTGCCCGCCGCCGCCCGGGTAGAACGCCGAGCGGTCCAGCACGATCCCCTGCTCGGGGTCGGCGGCAACGACCGTGGCGTCCCACTCGCGGACCGTGGCGTCGGCCAGGTCGAGGCGGTGCGTGTGCCCGATGTGTGCGGTGGCCATGCCGGCATCCTGCCCGCCGTCCGGCCCGGCGCGGAGCAGTCCACCGGCGGGCCACCTCGGGATGCGCGCCCGCAGCGCCGGCGGGCACGTACGGTTGCAGGTCGCCACGACGTCCGCACGCCACCCGAGGAGCAGCCCCCGTTGTCGAGCTCGTCCCAGGGCGTCGCCCCCGACCCCGACCTGGCCGCCGAGCAGACCGCGGTCACCGACCTCTACCGCCGGCTGGACGCCGCCCGCGAGCTGGCCGTGACCCGGTTCCGGCAGGCGCTGGCGATGCCGATCATCAACCCGCAGTCGCTGGGTGAGCGGGAGGCGGCCGCCCGGTTCCAGGGCCAGCGGATCACCGCGCTGGACGCCGCGGACCACGGGCTGGTCATCGGCCGGCTGGACCGCGAGGTCTCCCCGCAGCCGCTGTACATCGGCCGGGTCGGGCTCCCCGCCGACGACCCGGCCGGCGACCCGGCGCTGGTCGACTGGCGGGCGCCGGCCTCACGGCCGTTCTACACCGCGACGCCGTTCCGGCCCGAGGGCGTCGTCCGCCGCCGGCACATCCGCACCCGCAGCCGCGAGGTCACCGCCGTCCACGACGAGGTGCTGACCATCGACGCGACCGAGACCGACGGCCCGCCGCTGACCGGTGAGGCGGCGCTGATGGCCGCGCTGACCGCCGAGCGCACCGGCCGGATGACCGACATCGTGGCCACCATCCAGGCCGAGCAGGACGCGATCATCCGCAGCGACGCCCGCGGGGTCCTCGTCGTCCAGGGCGGCCCGGGCACCGGGAAGACGGCGGTCGCGCTGCACCGCGCCGCCTACCTGCTCTACACCCACCGGGACCGGCTGGCCCGCAGCGGGCTGCTGGTCGTCGGCCCCACCCCGACCTTCCTGCGCTACATCGCCGACGTCCTGCCCGCCCTCGGCGAGACCGGCGTGCTGCTCGCCGGGCTCGGCCAGCTGCGACCCGGCCTGGACGCACGCGGCAGCGAGGCCCCCGAGGTCGCCGAGGTGAAGGGCCGGCTGGCGATGGTCGACGTGCTCAAGGCCGCCGTCCGCGACCGGGAGACGGTGCCGCGGGGCGTGCGCGAGCTGGTGATCGACGGCGTCCGGATCCCGCTGCGCCCGGTCGACCTCACCCGGTGCCGCACCACCGCCCGGCGGGCCTCGCGGCAGCACAACCTGGGCCGGCCGGCGTTCGTCCGTGCGCTGGCCGAGCTCGTCGCCCAGCGGTACGCCGACCGGATCGGCGGCGACGTCCGCGGCGGCGCCGACCTGCTCGACCGCCGGGACGTCGAGGCCCTGCAGGCCGAGGTCGTCGGCGAGCCCGCCGTCCGGCAGCTGGTCGACGAGATGTGGCCGGTGCTCACCCCCGAGGGGCTGCTGCGCGACCTGCTGGCCGACCCGGCGCGCATCCGCCGGGCCACCAAGGGCTGGACCGAGGAGGACCGCGCGCTGCTCGCGCGCCCCGCGGACGCCCCGTGGACCCCGGCCGACGTCCCGCTGCTGGAGGAGGCCGACGAGCTGCTCGGCTTCGACGACAGCGCCGAGCGGGCCCGGGAGGCGCGCCGCCGCCGGCGGGCGCAGGAGGAGGCGCAGGACACCCTGGACCTGCTGCACGGGTCCCGGTCCACCGACCTCGAGGACGACGAGGAGGGCGAGGAGCTCACCGCCGGCGACCTGCTCGACGCCGAGCGGCTGGCCGAGCGGGACGCCGACCTGGACACCCGGACCGCCGCCGAGCGGGCCGCCACCGACCGCACCTGGGTGTTCGGCCACGTCGTCGTCGACGAGGCGCAGGAGCTCTCCGCGATGACCTGGCGGCTGCTCGCCCGCAAGTGCCCCACCCGCTCGATGACCGTCGTCGGCGACCTGGCGCAGACCGGCAGCCTGGCCGGCGCGACCGACTGGGGCACGGTGCTGCAGCCGCACGTCGGCGAGCAGTGGCGGCTGGCCCAGCTCACCGTCAACTACCGGACGCCGGCCGAGATCATGGCGGTCGCCGCCGACGTGCTCGCCGCCGGCGGCGCGGCCACCGCCGCTCCCCGCTCGGTGCGCAGCACCGGGGTGCCGCCGGTCGCCGAGCAGCTGCCCGAGGACGCGCTGCTCCCCCGGGCCGCCGAGGTGACCGCCGAGCTGGTCGCGGCCGGCGGCACGGTCGCGGTCATCGTGCCGCCGAGCCGGGTGCCGGCCGTCGTCGACTGCCTGGCCGGGGCGTTCCCCGTCGTCTCCGCCGGCCCGGCCGCGGACTCCTCGGCGGGCCCGGTGGTGCTGGTGCCGGCCGAGGCCAAGGGGCTGGAGTTCGACTCGGTGCTGCTGGTCGACCCGCAGGGCCTGCTCGACGAGGGCGTCCGCGGGCACAGCGACCTCTACGTCGCGCTCACCCGCCCGACCCAGCGCCTCACCGTGCTCTCCCCCGGTGCCCTCCCCGCCGAGCTCCACCGCCTCACCGACGACGCCTGACCTCCGAGTGTGCGGGCAGCGGGCCCTCGACGGTCCGCAGTGCCCGCTGCCTGCACACTCGCTGCTCAGGGGAGCAGGAGGGCACCCAGCCGGGCGATGAGCTCGGTCGGACGGTGCACGTCGACCGCCGTGGCGAACACGATCCGCCAACCGGCGTCCCCCAGCTCGTTCCACCGCCGGCGGTCCTTGCCCAGCTGCCCTGGACCGCCGTGCCACTGCCCGTCGTACTCCAGGGCGAGCCGGTGCGCCGGCCAGGCGAAGTCCAGCCGCAGTGGCCGCCGGCCGGCCCGCGGCACCTCGAACTGGGCGATGGGTGCCGGCAGCCCGCTGCGCAGCAGGAGCAGCCGGATGCGGGTCTCCTGTGGGGACTCGGCCTTGCCGTCGGCCAGCGAGCAGGCCAGCCGCGCTCGGCGGCAGCCGCGTCCGGTCCCCACCTCCGCCAGCGCCCGGACCCGCGAGAGGTCAGCGGGTCCACGGGAGGTCAGCTGATCGACGGCGACGACGGCGGCGTCCAGCGGCAGGGTGCCGGCCACGGCCACCGCCGTCGTGTCCGGATCCGTCACCAGCACCCCCCGCCGCGTGCACACGTGGCGGGGGTCGAGGAGCACGCGCCGGGCTCGCACCCCGGGCATCCGCATCGGGTGCGCCCCCGGCGGCAGGGCCAGCTCCACGTCGTCCTGCGCGGCGGCGAGGTCGACGCCCCAGAGGACCGCGGCGCTGCGGCCGATGACGACCGCCCCGGGGCGCAGGACGCCTGCGGCGGCCCGCGCGCGGAGTGCGTGGGTGACCGGCTGGTCCGCGGCGACGTAGACGTCGCGGAACACCGCCGTCCACGCCGGTCCGCGGAGCTCGTCGGGCGTCAGGAGCCCGCGCTGCACCGCTGTGGACCCGCGGAACACCCGGGTGCGCAGCTCTTCGGGGACGCGAGGGCGGACGGCCACCGGAGGAGGGTGCCCGCTGAGGGACGACCCCCGCTGCCGCCGTCCACAGGCCCCGTCGAGAGTGCAGCCGCCGGGCGCTCAGCGCGCTCGAGCGCCCGGTAGCTGCACACTCAGCGCCGCGCGCCGGGTCGGGCGGCGGGTCAGGGGTCGCGGGTGAGGGCCAGCAGGGCGATGTCGTCGGCGCGGTGGGTGCCGGCCAGGTCGCCGAGCAGCCGGTCGCACAGCTCGTCCGGGTCGGTCGTCGGCCGGCGGCCGGCCGCGGCCTGCAGCCTCGCCAGGCCGGCGTCGATGTCGCTGGTGCGGCTCTCCACCAGCCCGTCGGTGAACAGCACCAGCGTCGCCCCCGGGGGCAGCACCCCGGTCCACTCCACGGCGGGCGCCGGCGGGGCGCCGAGCATCCGGCTGGGCACCACCGGCAGGAACTCCGCGTGCCCGTCGACCACCAGCAGCGGCGGCGGGTGCCCGGCCGAGGCGACGTGCAGCACGCCGGTGGGCAGGTCGAGGGTGGCGAACAGCGCGGTGGCCATCCGCTGCAGCCCGAGCAGCGGCCAGCTGGCCTGCAGCCGGTCGATGACCGCGGTCGGCGCCGGGGCCTCCACCAGCAGCGACCGGTAGACGCTGCGCAGCTGGCCCATGGTGGCCGCGGCGGTGATGTCGTGCCCGACGACGTCCCCGACCGCGATGGCCACGTGGTCACCGGGCAGCGGGGCGACGTCGTAGAAGTCGCCGCCGATCTCCACCCCGTACGTCGCGGCCAGGTACCGGACCGCCACTGCCACCCCGGGCACCCGCGGCGGGGACGGCGGCAGCAGGGTGGCCTGCAGGGTGTGCGAGGTCCGCGCCTCCAGCTCGAAGCGCTGCGCCTTGGCCATCATCAGCGACACCTGCAAGGCGAGCTGCTCGGCCAGCTCGACGTCGGCGGCGGTGAACGGCGCGCGCCGCCGGTCGGCCGACAGCGTCATCACGCCCAGCGCCCTGCCCTCGGCGACCAGCGGCACGCTGATCACGCTGGCCAGCTCCAGGGCCCGCACGGCGGCCAGCTCGGCCGGGTCCCGGACGACCTCGGACAGCCACTCGTCGGGCAATGAGGGGTACCAGCGGGTCCGCCCCTCCTCCATGGCGGCCCGGGCCGGTGCGGGCAGGTCCCGGAACGGCGGCGCCCACGCGCGCAGCTCCTCGACGTGCTCCTGCCGGGCCGGGTCGCCGTGCCGGGCGACCACCCGGCTCATCCCGTGCTCCAGGACCAGGTCGAGCAGGCACATGTCGGCCAGCCGGGGCACCACCATCTCGGCGAGCCGCTCGACGGACTCGGTGACGCCGGTGGCGCGGGCCAGCAGCCGGGCGGCGTCGAGCAGGAACGCCGACCGCTCGGCCTGGCGGGCGGTCTCCTCGTGCAGCCGGGCCCGCTCGATGGCCTGCCCCGCCTGCTGGCCCAGCGTGGCGAGCAGGTCGGCGTCGGCCTCCGTCAGCACGTGGTGCTCGCCGGGCTCGGTGAGCGAGATGAGCTCGCTCTCGTCGGCCCGGGGCCGGGCGAGCACCAGCGCGCCGAGGTGGTCGTCGTCGGCGCTCACCGGGACGACGACGAGGTCGGTGCAGCCGGCCTCGTCCGCGGCGGCGGCCAGCTCCGGCCAGGCCGCGCGCAGCGCGTCGCCGACAGGCACGGTGCGCACCCCGGAGCCGAGCACCGGCAGCACCCGGCCGGGAGCGGCCCCGCTGAGCGCGTGCAGCAGCTCCGGCGTCATGCCCTCGGCGGCGGCGAGCTCGACCGCCGGCTCCGCCCCGGGCTGGGCACCGGTGCCCAGCACCCACAGCGCGGCGCCGGCGGCCTGGGCCGCCCGGCGGCTGCGGTGCACCACCACCGCCGCCGCGTCCGCGGTGGTGACCGCGGCGGCCAGCTCGGAGGTGAACTGCTGCAGGGTGCGCGAGCGGGCCTCGGACTCCTCGGCGGCCCGCCGTGCGGCGAGGGTCTCGCGCTCGTACCGGCGGCGGGCGGTCGCCTCGAAGAGGGTGACCCGCACCAGCACCGGCTCGCCCGAGGGGCCGTGGACCTCGACGGCGTTCACCAGGCACGGCAGCAGCGAGCCGTCGGCGCGGACCACGTCGAGCGCCACCTCGCGCACCGCCCCCTGCATCCGCAGCAGCGGCGTGAGGTGGGTGTCGTGGAACACCTGGCCGCCGACGCTGAGCAGGTCGCGCAGCCGCACCCGCAGGACCTTCTCGGCGGGGTGGCCGATCCAGGTGCACAGCGTGCGGTTGACCTTGATGATCGTCCCGTCCGGGAGCGTGGACAGGTAGCCGCACGGTGCGTTCTCGAAGAGGTCGGCCGGGTCGTCCTCGAGCAGCTGCTGCAGCCGGCCGCGGGCGTCGTCGTCGCTGCGGCGGTCGGTGGTGGGGGTCGGGTTCACAACCACGCCCGGATGGCGGCGGTGGTCTCCTCCGGGGCGCTGAGGTGCGGGCAGTGCCCGGTGGCCGCCAGCTGGGTGAACGTGGCGTCGGGGAGGTGGTCGGCCACGTAGCGGCCGGCCGACTGGGGCGCGATGACGTCCTCGGAGCACTGCAGCACCAGGCTCGGGACGTCGACACCGGGCAGGTCGGCGCGGTTGTCGGAGAGGAAGGACACCCGGGCGAACTGCCGCGCGACGTCGGGGTCGGTGCGGCAGAAGCTGTTGGTCAGCTCCTGGGTCAGCTCCGGCCGGTCCGGGTTGGCCATGATGACCGGGGCCATCGCGGCGGACCACCCGAGGTGGTTGGCGTCGAGGTTGTCCAGCAGGTCCCTGATCTGCTCGCGGCTGAACCCGCCGCGGTAGTCGCCGTCGTCGACGTACCGGGCGCTGGGTCCGACCATCACCATCGCGCCGAACAGCTCCGGCGCCCGGGCGTGCGCGAGCACACCGATCATGGCGCTGACCGAGTGGCCGACGAAGACGACGTCGGTCAGCTCCAGGTCACGCATCACCTCGACGACGTCGTCGGCGTACCCGTGCAGGGAGCCGTACCGGGCCGGGTCCCAGGCCGACAGGTCGGAGTTGCCGAAGCCGACGAGGTCGAAGGTGACCACCTGGTGGTCGACCGCGAAGTCCGGGGTGATGAACCGCCACATGTTCTGGTCGCAGCCGTAGCCGTGGACGAACACCATGGGGCGGGCACCCGCCGCACCACCCACACGGACGTCGTTCCGTGCGCGGACGTTCATGCTCGGAAGGTACGCGACCGCGCGGTTCCGTTTCCAGCCTCCGGGGGCCTGCCGGTCAGCCCGGCCGCACGTCGGTGAGCACCACCCCGCTGGCCGGCCGGGCCGGGATCCGGCGCAGCGAGATGGTCAGGTCCTGGTCGGGCAGCCGGTACCCCAGGCGGGCCAGCCGGACGGCGAGCGAGGCCAGCAGCGCGACGGTGACGTCCTCCCCGGGGCAGCGGTGCCCGGTGCGCGGGTCGCCGGCGCCCTGCGGCACGAGCTCCCACGGGCCGATGTCGCGGACCCGCTCGCCGTCGTCGGTGAGGAACCGCTCGGGGCGGAAGGTGTAGGGCTCGGGGAACAGCTCCGGGTCGTGGTCCTGGCCGAACAGGTCCAGCAGCACCATCGAGCCGGCCGGCACCCGCTCGCCGTCGAACTCGACGTCCCGGGGCGCCCGGCCGCCGATGAACGGCGCGAACGGGTAGTACCGGCGCACCTCGTGCGCGAAGGCGGTGGCGAAGGCCCCACCGGCGCGCAGCCGCTCCCGGTCGTCCGGCCAGCGGTGCAGGGCGTGCGCGGCGAAGCCGACGAACCAGCTGACCGCGACGGTGGGCCGGATGACGTTGAGCACCTCGACGGCGGCGACCCGCGGCTCGAGCAGCTCGCCCTCGGAGTCGCGGTGGGTGGCGACGACGTCGAGGACCGAGCCGGCCGGCGCCGTCCGCTCCCCGGCGCGCACCGCGTCGACGATGCCGGCCAACCAGGCCTCCCGCCGCTGCCGCACCCGGCGGGCCCGCCAGTGCCGCGGGGCGCCGGTGGCGAAGCCGTCGACGAGCGCGGTCAGGTCGGCGGCCAGGCCGCGGAGCTCGTCCTCGGGCACCGGGACGCCGGCCCAGTCGCACACGCCGCGGGTGAGCACCACGGCCGCCTCGTCCATCAGCACGACCCGCGGCTGCTCGGCCCACCGCGGCACCGCGTCGTCCCAGGCAGCGCCGACCCGGTCGACGAGGTCGGCCACGCCGCTGCCGGTCAGCAGGTGCACGAACATGGCCTTGCGCACCCGGTGCGGCTCGCCGTCCAGCGTGTGCACCGCGCCGTGGCCGAACAGGGTGCTCACCACCGGCTCGGGCAGGGCTCCGCTGCGCCGGACGTGGTCCTCGTCGTACAGGAACCGGGCGCCGGCCGGGCCCGCGACGCCCAGCGTCCGGCGCACCCCCATCAGCCGCGTCTGCACGGTGCCCCGGTTCGCGGCGCGCCTCCGGTCGGGCAGCCAGGCGTAGCCCTGGGCGAGCAGCGGGAGGGACTGGTCGAAGCGGGGCCGGCGCATGGCAGGTGCACTGCCCGGCGGGCGGTGCGGGAAACGGTCAGCCGTTCCCGTGGCCGAGGTCGCGGAGCAGCCGCAGCACCTCCTGGGCGGCCCAGCTCCGGCCCGTCCCGCCGCCGAGCGCGGCCGCGGCGTCGGCGAGCGCGTCGGCCAGCGCGGTCTCCTCCTCGTCGAGCAGCCCGCGGTAGGCCGGGTCGAGCAGGTAGCCCGTCGGCCGGCTGGCCAGGCAGCCGAGCAGGTCCAGCAGCACCTCCAGCCGGCGGGCGGCCTCGGCAGCGGGCACCGCCTCCGCCGTGGAGGTCATCGCCACGGTGGCCACGTCCCGCTCCCACAGCCGCGCCCGCACCGGGTCCTCGGCCAGCGCCAGCACCGTCCCGCTGCGCCGGCGCGGCGCGTCGTCCGGCTCGTGCAGCACGTTGCGCACCTGGTGGGCGATCCGGATCAGGTCGTCGTCGAGCATCGAGGTGCCGACGAAGAGCACGTGCCGGGTGAGCAGCAGCGACTGGAGGACGCCGGCCAGGGCGCTGCGGTGGTCGCCGAACTCCAGGTACTGCTCCCGGGTGAGCACGACGCTGTCCGGGTGCGCGGCGTCGCCGTGCAGCTTGAGCAGCCACGGCTCGCCCGGCGCCGCCTCGTCGAAGGGCAGCACCCGAACCGGCCGGCCGATGTCGGCGGCGGCCAGCTCCACCAGCGGGTCGTAGTTGGTGGTCACGAACTCGCGCACCGGCAGGGCGGCGACCAGCGCGTGCGCCAGCGAGTAGGGGCCCGGGCCGAACCGCTCCTGCACGTAGGCGGTCAGCGCGTCGCGGCCGAGCACCCGGGCCAGCAGCGCGGCGGCGTCCTGCGGCGGGAGGCCGGCCAGCCCGGCCCGCGAGCCGCCGTCCAGGCCGGCGCGGACGGCGAGCTCCGCGAGCAGCTGCTCCCAGGTGGGCAGCCCGGCGGCGGCGCTGACCCCGGCGCCGAGGAAGACGGCCAGCTCCCCCTCCCGGGCGCGCCGGCCCAGGTCCTCGGCGAGCGCGCCCAGCGCCTCGGGCAGCGCCCAGCCGCCGCCCTCACCCCGCCGGACCCGCTGGGCCGCGGCCAGGTCGCTGGGTCGGCGGAGCACCAGCGCGATGTCGTAGCCGTGCTCCTCGGCGGCCTCGCGGAGCACCGGCAGCAGCTGCTGCAGCAGCGCCCCGCGCTGCCCGGCGGCGCCGCCCCAGCCGGTGCCCAGCGCCGGGAGCCCGACCAGCCGGCGGGCCCGGCCGTGCGCCGGGGCGGTGACCTCGCGCCCGGCGACGGCGGCCAGCACCTCGCGGGCGCCGTCGAGCAGCCAGCTGAGCCCCCGCTCGGCGTCCCGGGAGCCGTCGGGGTCCACGGTGTCGACCAGCCAGGCACGCCGGTCGCCGCAGCCGGGCACCTCGTGCACCCGCTCCCCGCCGCGCCAGGCGCCGGCCACGCGGGCGCCGTCGCCGTCCTGCTGCCCGACGGCGTCGACCGGCAGCAGCGGGACCCAGCTCGCGGTCACCCGCCGGGACCGGTCGGTGGGGACGACGACGTCGTCGCAGGACAGCCGGGTCAGGTCCGCGCCGACGACGAAGACGTGCCCGCTCACCGCAGGCCGGTCTCCGACCCGACGCCACGGGCGGCGCGGGCCGCGGCGTACGCCGGGCGGCGGAACCGGGCCATCGGGCCGTCGGCGACCAGCCCCGGTGGCGGGTGCTGGACCGCGTCGAAGGGGAGCTCCGGGTCCGGCGGGGTGCTCGGCTCCCCCAGCGTCACGGTGCCGAACAGCTGCCAGGGCCCACGGCCGACCGCGGCGGAGAGCCTGACGACCCGGCCGGGCGCGGCTGCGGCCAGCCGGTCGCCGTCGGTGGGCAGCGGGCCGCCGGCGGGGTCGGCGGCCAGCAGCACCGGCCCGCGGGCGCTGCGGTAGGCCATGATCGAGCCGTAGGTCGTCGCCGCGTCCCGGCGCAGCACCGGCACCCGGCGGGTCCACCGCCCGCGGCCGGTGGAGGAGAGCAGCAGGTCGACCGGCCGCTCCCCCGGCACCCGGAGGGCGAGGCCGAGCAGGTCGGGCAGCGCGGGGGGCAGCCCGGCGCCGCGGGAGATCCGGACCAGGACGTCGTCCCGGCCGGCGGCGTCCAGCCAGGGGATGCCGGCGGCCAGCCCGGTCCGCTCGAGCACTGCGGTGAACAGGGTCCCCCGGGGGTGCATCGGCTTGGCGCCGCGGACCCGGGTGAGCGCGGCCACGGGCCCGGCGACCAGCCGGCCGGCAGCGTCTGCGAGGTCAGCCATGCCGGCGGGAGTTACCCCCCGGCGGTCGGGTCACGCCTGCGGGCCCACGTACCGGCGCCTCGTCGCGCGCGGTCGCGGGCCTCGGTGCTCAGTGCCGGGTGGTGCCGCAGTCGGTGCACCGCTTGCGGTCAGCGGCGTTGGTGTGCCTGCAGTTCTCGCAGGTCCACACCGTGCGTTCGATGGTGCGCATGTCCCCCTCCTCCGTGCCGGCCGACGGTCGCGGCCGCTGTTCCGGCGGGCCGGGATCGCCGACCCACCGCACGACCGACGCTAGGTCGGTCGGATGACGGGGAGGTGTCCGGCGCGGAACGACTGGGGGACGCCGCAGCTCAGCCGAGCGCGCCGCAGCCCCCGGCGCCGCAGGCGCAGCCACCGCAGCCGGCAGCCGCCGGCGCGGGCGCCGGCCGGCGGGCGATCCGGGCCATGCCGACGGCACCGGCGAGGTTGGCCAGCCCGAGGACCGCCACGACCACCCCGACGACGACCCGCCCGGTCGAGAGCAGCGCGTCGGTGCGGCCGAGCAGCCCGAGCGCGACAGCGGCGCCGGCCACGACCACCGCGGCAGCGGTGAGCGCGGCGCGGCGGGCGGCCGCCGCGGCGGCCAGCACCGGCAGCAGGACGACGGCGGCGACGAGGGCCCAGCCGGCGGTGGTCGCCGACACCAGCGCCAGCGCGGCCAGAACGACGCCGATCCACACCGCAGCGGCGCCGAGGACCGCACCGGTCCGCTCGACCTCCCCGGCGCGGGCGCTGCGGAGCAACGCGATCCCGCGGACGACGGCGAACACGCCCAGCGCCGCCAGCAGCAGCCGCGGCCCCACCCCGGACCAGGTCAGCGCCAGCACGCCGAGGACCAGGAGGGCGGCCCCGAGGGCGGCCATCCGCGGCCAGGTCGACCTGGCCTGCTGCGGCGTGGGCGGGGCGGCGGGGGCTCCGGCCAGCCGGCCGGCGGTCACGGCGTTCGTCACGGCTCCCAGTCTCCCCCACCGGTGCACACCGCACTCGGGCGCACCGTCCGGGCGGGTGGGACCCTGGTCACGGACCCAGGACCGGTCCGGAGCGGAGCACGCGGGGTGGGGACGGGGCAGGCGGCGCACCAGGCCGCCCACGACGCCGCGCGGAGCAGCACGCTGCGCCGGCTGGCGGCGGTGGGCCTGGCCGGCTACGGCGTCGTCCACCTGCTGGTCGCCTGGCTGGCGTTCCAGCTGGCCTGAGGGCAGACCGGCGGGTCGGGCCGGACCGCCGACGCCACCGGCGCGCTCGCCGTGCTGGCCGGCTCCCCCGCCGGCCCGGTCCTGCTGGGGGCGCTCACGCTCGGCTTCACCGCGCTGGCCGTGTGGCAGGCGGTCGAGGTGCTGCGGCACCGCCGGTCCGTCCCGCCGCCGGGACCCGACCGGCGCCGGGCCCTGCTGCAGCTGCTGCGCAGCGGCGGCACCGCGCTGGTGTACGGCTACCTGGCCGTGCTCACCGCGCGGGCCGCGGTGGCCGGCGCCGGGATGCGCACCGACGAGCAGGAGTCCGCCCGCGGCGTGCTCGGGCTGCCGTTCGGCCAGCTGCTGGTCGTGGCGGCCGGGGTCGTCACCCTGGTGATCGGCGGCTACCAGGTGCAGAAGGGCTGGCGGGCGGCCTTCGCCAGCGAGCTGGACCTCGCGCCGTTCGACCCGCGGGTGCGCCGCGCGCTCCGCTGGGCCTGCCAGGTCGCCTTCGTCACCAAGGGGGTCGCGTTCGTGCTCGTCGGCGGGGTGCTGGCCTGGGCCGGCGTCACCGTCGACGCCGGGCAGGCGACCGGGCTGGACGGCGCGGTGCGCGCCATCGCGACGGCCCGGTACGGCCCCGAGCTGCTGTCGGCGATCGCGGTCGGCATCGGGCTGTTCAGCGTCTACTGCTTCGCCCGCGCGCGTCACCCGGTCAGCTGACGCCGCGCCCGTCCGGGGCGCATCCGACCTGCGGTTGTGCCAACCTGATCACCCACGGGGAGGGGGCACCGGATCCGGGCGCCGTCCGCTCCCCGCGAACCGAAGGGAACCACCGTGACCAGATCGGGCACCGCGTCCAGTGCCGACCGGGCGGGCAACAGCGACGCGCTGGAGAACCTGGCCCGCGTCGGGCTGATCGCCTACGGCGTCGTGCACCTGCTCATCGCCTGGATCGCCCTGCAGCTCGCCTGGGGCGGGAGCGGCCAGTCCGCCGACCAGTCCGGCGCGCTCGCGACGCTGGCCGAGCAGCCGTTCGGCAAGCCCCTGCTCTGGGTCCTCGCCCTCGGCATGGTGGCCCTGGCCCTCTGGCAGCTGGCCGAGGTGCTGCGGCAGCGCGCCGGGCTGCGCAGCACGGGTGAGGCCCGGAAGAAGGCGGTGACCAAGACCGTCAAGGCGGTCGCCAAGACGGTCGTGTTCCTGGCGCTGGCCGTGCTGGCCTTCCGGTTCGCCACCGGCGGCGGCAAGTCCAGCTCCGGCCAGCAGCAGCAGACGGTGTCCGGGGTGTTCAGCTGGCCGGGCGGCCGCTTCATCGTCGGCGTCGTCGCACTGGTCATCATCGGCGTGGGCGTCTACCTGGTGCGCAAGGGCATCACGAAGAGCTTCCTCAAGGAGATCGACACCGCGCAGGCGCCGGCCAACCAGCAGCGGCTCATCGAGCGGCTGGGTCAGGTCGGCTACCCGGCGAAGGGCGTCGCCATCGCACTGGTCGGCGGCCTGCTGGGCTGGGCGGCGATCACCTTCGACCCGGCCAAGGCGACCGGTCTCGACGGTGCCCTGCGCACCGTGCTGGACGCCCCGTTCGGGAAGTGGCTGCTCACCCTCGTCGCTCTCGGCATCGCGGCGTACGGGGTGTTCCTGTTCTTCCGCGCCCGCTTCCCGCAGCGCACCTGACCGCCGAGCAGGGGCGCCCGGGGTCGGGCACGATCCGGGGGTGACCGCCGTCCGGCAACGGGTGCACGACGCCGTCGCCCGCGCCCGCGAGGTGACCGACCACCCGGTGCTCACCCACCTGGCCCGGGTCGGGCTGGTGGCCTACGGCGTGCTGCACGTGCTCATCGGCTGGCTGGCGTTCCGGATCGCCTGGTCCGTCGGCCCCCGGGCCGAGGACGCCGACCAGACCGGTGCACTGCAGACGGTGGCCGGCTCCCCCGGCGGCCGGGTGCTGCTGTGGGTCATCGGGCTGGGCATGCTGGCGCTCGCGCTCTGGCAGGCCGGTGAGGTGCTGCGCGTCTGGACCGGCCTCCTCCGGCCGGCCCGCCGGCTGCGCACCGCCGTGACCTGCGCGAAGTGCACGGCCAAGGGCGCTGTCTACGCCGTCCTGGGGGTCACCGCGCTGTTCTTCGCCGTGGGCGCGGAGTACGACGCCGCCGACCGGTTCCGGGAGCTGACCGACGACGCGCTGGAGATCCCCGGCGGCACGGCCGGGGTGGTCGCGGTCGGCGTCGGGGTGGCGGCGGTCGGCGCCTACACGCTGGTGCGCGGGCTGACCGGCGGGTTCATGAAGGACGTCGACCTCGCCGCCGCCCCCGACCGGTGGGAGCCGCTGATCGAGCGGATCGGCTCGGCGGGCTACGTGGCCAAGGGGGTGGCCTTCGCCCTCTCCGGTGGCCTGCTGGTCTACGCCGCGGCCACCGAGGACGTGTCGACGGCGACCGGGCTGGACGGCGCGATGCGCGCGATCGCCGGCGTCCCGACCGGGCAGTGGCTGCTCACCGCGGTCGCGGTCGGGTTCGCCGCCTTCGGGGTCTACGCCCTGGCCCGGGCCCGCTTCCCCGACCGCGACCCCTCGACCTAGACGGAGGACCCTGCAGGGCCGAACTGCTCACGGCTCCAGCAGGTCGGCGGCGCGGGCGAGCGCCCGGGCCAGCGCCGCCTCCGCCGCCGGGGCGAGCGCGACCAGGTGCGCGAAGCCGTGCGGCATGTCCGGCAGGTCCAGCCACTCGGCGCGGGTGCCGGCCGCGGTGAGCGCCTCGGCGTAGGCCCGCCCCGAGTCGTGCAGGGGGTCCGCCCCGGCGGTGACGACCAGCGCGGGCGGCAGCCCGGCGAGGTCGCCCTCCGCCGGGCTGATCCGCGGATCGCCCAGGTCGGTGCCCCGCGGCACGTAGTTGCGGGTGTACCAGCCCATGTCGGACAGGGTCAGGAACGGCAGGTGCCCGAAGGCCTGCACCGAGGGGTGGTCGGCACCGCGGGAGACGTTCGGGTACAGCAGCAGCTGCGCCACCGGCTGCGGGCCGCCGGCGTCGCGGAGCTGCTGGCAGGCGACCGCGGCGAGGTTGCCGCCGCCGCTGTCCCCGGCGACGGCCACCCGCCGCGGGTCCCCGCCGAGCTCCGCGGCGTGCGCCAGCGCCCACCGGGTGCCGGCGACGGCGTCGTCCACGGCGGCGGGGAACGGGTGCTCGGGCGCCCGCCGGTGCTCCACGGCGAGCACCACCGCGGACAGGCCGGTGGCCAGCCGGCGGGCCAGCCCGTCGTAGTCGTCGACGCTGCCCAGGGTCCAGCCGCCGCCGTGCAGGAAGACGACGGTGGCACCCTGCTCGGTGGCGGGCCGGTAGACCCGGGCGGTGAGCCCGTCGTCCAGGGCGACGTCCTCGGCCTCGACCGCCGGCGCCCCGGCGAGCCCGGCGGTCAGCAGCTCGCTGAACCTGCCGCGGGCGGCGTCCAGGCCGACCTCACGGGCCGGGGCGGTGGGCAACCCCGGCAGCAGCGCCGCGAGCTGGGGGTGGAGCTGGGGAGGAACGCCGTCGTCCATCCGCCCATCATGGCCGAGGAGCCCGGCGCCCCTCGCTCACTCGACGACGGTGAAGACGCTCCACAGGCCGGTGATCTGCAGCGGGCGGACCACGGCGCGCGTGGTGCCGCAGCGCATCTGCAGCACCCGCCCGGCCGCGGCGGCGGCCCGGTGCGCGGTGGCCAGCGCGGAGAGCCCCGCGGAGTCGAGGAACGTGACGCCCTGCAGGTCGACCTCGATCGGCGCGGAGCCCGGTCGGGCCACGACCTCCAGCAGGCAGTTGCGCAGGCCGGGTGCGGTGGTGGAGTCGACCTCGCCGCTGACGCAGACGACGGTCCCGCTGGAGCTCGTCGCGGCGCGGACGTCGATGCGGGTGGGGTCGATGTCGATGGGTGCTGCGGTCATGGGAACCTCCGGCAGACCGTCGTGGCCGGTGGCTCCTGCCACCGGTCTCGTGCGCCGGGCAGCGTGCACCCGGTCGCGGCTGGTGGTTGAACCGCGCAGAGGACGTTAGAGACGACCTCGGTCGTGCACAAGTGGTCCTCGGCGTGTCAGCCCCAGACCTCCTGCGCGACCTCGACCACCAGCGCCAACTTGGCCATCTGCTCGTCCCTGGTCAGCGCGTTGCCCTCCACCGTGGAGCTGAAGCCGCACTGGGGTGACAGCGCCAGCTGGTCCAGCGGCACGAAGCGGGCGGCCTCGTCGATGCGCCGCTTGAGCTCGTCCTTGCTCTCCAGCATTGGGCGCTTGGTGGTGACCAGCCCGAGGACGACCCGCTTGCCCGGTGGCACGAACCGCAGCGGCTCGAAGGTCCCCGAGCGGGCGTCGTCGAACTCGAGGAAGAAGCCGTCGACCTCCAGCTCCCCGAACAGCGCCTCCGCGACGAAGTCGTAGCCGCCCTCGGCGGCCCAGGAGGAGCGGAAGTTGCCGCGGCACAGGTGGGTGGTGACGGTCAGCCCCGCGGGGCGGTCGGCCAGCGCGGCGTTGATCTGCCGGATGTAGCGCTCGTGCTGGTGCTCGGCGTCCCGGCCCTGGCCGGCGAGCTCGGCGCGCTGCGCCGGGTCGTTGAGGTACGCCAGGCTGGTGTCGTCGAGCTGCAGGTAGCTGCAGCCCTGCGCGGCGATGCCCTGCACCTGCTGCCGGTAGGCCGCCGACAGCGCGTCCCAGAAGGAGTCCTCGTCGGGGTAGACGGCCGGGTCGATCGCCGCCGCACCGCCCCGGTAGTGGACCATCGACGGCGAGGGGATCGTCAGCTTCGCGGTCTGCCCCGGCTGCACCCGCGACTGCAGGAACGCGAAGTCCGCGCCGAAGACCGGCTCGTCGATCGACAGCGGCCCGTCGACGTGCAGCCCGGCGGGCGACCAGTCGATCGACCCGTCGGCGTTCCGGAAGTGCACCGGCCGGCCCTCGCCCGCCACGGGGGTGATGCCGGTGATCGCGTAGATGAAGTCCATGTGCCAGGTGCTGCGGCGGAACTCCCCGTCGGTCGCCGTCGCCAGACCGAGGTCGCCCTGCATGCGCACCGCGGCGGCGATCGCGGCGTCCTCGATGCTGCGCAGCTCCGCGGCGTCGATCTCCCCCGCGGCGCGCCGGGCGCGCGCGTCGAGCAGCGCCTGCGGGCGCAGCAGGCTGCCGACGTGGTCGGCGCGGAACGGGGGGCCGGAGGTGTCGGGCATGCGCCCGAGCATGCCCGACACCGGCGACGGGCGGACGCCTGCCCGGCCGGGACCGGAGCCGCACAGCCGGGGCGCGGATACTGGCGGCCATGTCGAAGCGGACCGGCGTCGCCGGAGCTGTCTGGGCCCTCCTCTCCGTGCTGGCGTTCCTCGTCGACCCGATCCTGGGCGCCTGCGTGCTGGTCTTCGGCGCCATCGGCGTGGTCGTCGTCCAGCTGGCGAGCACCTGGGACGAGCACCCCGACTTCGAGGCCCGCGAGCTCGTGCGGGCCCGCAAGCGCAAGCAGAAGTGGGACAGGGACGCCGGCAAGCGGGAGAAGGACGCCGCCCGGTACGCCGCGCACCAGGCGCGCCAGGCGCAGAAGGCCCGGTCGGCGCCGGAGCCCGGCGTCGACGAGCGCGCCTCCTGAAAACGCCTCGACGGCCGCACCGGGCCGCCGCTGGCGTCCCGGCCATGGGCGACACACTGCTGCGGCTGCGGCTGCGGCTGAGCACCTCCTGAGCTGACCCGCGGGCTGCTGTCCGCCGTCCGCCGGCCCGCGCGGCCGGCCGGAACCGCTCTCCCCCGTTCCCCGGCGTGCCCGCCGGACGTCGCGGGCACCGCTCACCCCTGCTGGAGGTCTCCCGTGTCACGACCCACCCCTGCCCTCGACGGCCCCGCCGTCGCCGCCCGCGCCCAGCTCCCCGAGGACGACCGGGCCGACTTCGACCGGCTCGCGCACGCCGTCCTGTCCGCCCCGGGTGCGACCCGGCAGCCGGCGCTCGGTGCGGTCCTGCGCAGCCAGCTCCCGGGCACCGCCGGGGTCCGGTGGCTGCACGGCGAGGGCCTGTCGCCGATGTCCCGGGCGTCCGCGCTGACCGCCGAGCACTGGGTGTCGCTCTTCACCGCCTGGCGGGCGCACGAGCAGGCACCGCGGTCCGCCGGCCGGTCCGGCGGCCACGGTCCGCGCGCGGACAGCCGGCACGGCCACGCACCGGGCGCCCAGGCCGCCCCGCGCTGGTTCTGAGAGGACCCCGTCCTCTTCACCCCTCGCACGCTCGGGGCGAGCCTCTGGACGGGGCCGAAGAGGAGGGCCGGGCGCTGGGGGCGTCGTCAGGGACGACGCCCCCGGCGGCCGGGTCAGCGGGGGGCGGGGGCCAGCTCCGTGGCGCGGACGCAGCGGTAGCTGCCGGCGTCGGCGGGGTCGCCGTGACCGACCAGCCGGGCCACCTTCGGGTAGGCGCACAGCGGGCGGGTCGCCACGACCGCCCCCTCGGCGTCGACCCGCTGCGCGGTGAGGGTCCGCGGCGCGTTCCCGTTCTCCACCCAGTCGACGAGCGCCTCGAACTGACCGACCGGCTGCGGCCCGGCGCCCCCGCCGCAGTGACCGACGCCCGGGGCGAGGAACAGCCGGAGGAAGTCCTTCGTCCTCCCCGGGCCCAGGGTGTCCTCGACCCGCTCGACGTAGTCGACCGTGCCCTGGAACGGGACGCCGAAGTCGGCCGCCCCGTGCCACAGCAGCGCCTTGCCGCCGGAGTCGGCGAACGCCGACAGGTCGGGGTCGTCGGCCGAGAGCACCGCCGTGTACATCTCGATCGACTGCTGGAAGAACTGCTCGTAGCCGGCGTAGGTCAGCGTCCGCCAGTCCCAGGCCCGGTCCTGCGCCAGGAACAGGCCGATCCACCACAGGTCGTACTGGAACGGCTTCCCGACCAGCTGGCCGTCGACCACCTCGGTGTCGTTGAGCCCCGCGTACGGCGTGCCGGGCGCCTGGCCGTACCAGAGGAACTCCCCGTCCTGGGTGCGCGGCCCCTCGGCGATGCGGCGCATCACCTCGACGTCGCCGGCGGTGATGTCCCCGCACGGGGTCGGGGTGCCGACCAGCGTGCCGAGGTCGAAGGAGCAGCCCAGCGGGTCGCCGATCACGCCGTCGACGACGCCGTCACCGACCGTGTCACAGGCCGCGACCGTGGCGGCCAGCGCCGCCTCGAACTTGCAGGGGGCGACCGGGTTGGCCTCCTCCAGCATCACCACCTGACCCCACATCTGGCCGATCTGCATGCGGGAGAAGTTGACGACCGGGGCGCCGGCGAGCACGCCGTCGTAGTCGTCGGGGTACCGCTGGGCCTCCATCAGGCCCTGCCGGCCGCCGGTGGAGCAGCCGTTCCAGTAGGAGTACTCCGGGCCGGTGCCGTAGAACGCGGCGATGACGGCCTTGGCGGTGACGGTCATGTCGTGCACGCCGCGGTAGCCGAAGTCCTCGATCGCCGGCCAGTTCAGCGTGCCGTCGGCGCGCAGCGCGAAGTCGGCCGTGGCGCCGGGGTGCCCGGCGTCGGTGGCCGCGGCGGCGTAGCCGTTGCGCAGCGGGGCCAGCAGCGAGGCCGCCGAGCCGCCGCTGAACCCGCCGCCGCCCACCGCCTGGAACCGGCCGTTTCAGGTGTCGGTGGGCAGGTGGACCCACACGGTGACGGCGTCCCCGGCCGGCGGGTGGGTGACCGTCAGCGTGACCCGGCAGGACGCCGGCGTCGTCGCGTCACCCGGGTCGCTCACCGCCGAGGTGACGGTGGTGCCGGGCAGCGCCAGCCGGGCGGTGGTCAGCTCGGCGCAGCCGACGGGTGGCGCAGACCCCCCGGTCCCGCCGCCCGGTGGCGTGGCGCTCGCCGCGGGCGCCACCACCACCGCCGCGCCCAGGGCCAGTGCCGCCGCCACTCCCAGCGCGCGCGCCGTCCAGCGGGTCCCGTGCCTCATCCGCCTGCCACCTCTCGGTCGGTCCTCGGGGACCCGGCGGGAGCAGAGGGCAGGTGCCGCTGTGCGCCGACCAGGGACCAGCTGAGCGAGTGTGGCACGTGGTTGTGACGTGCACCACAGCGCGGTCAGGACCCCTGCTGCGGCTGCTGCACGGCGTCCTCGGCAGCCAGCTCGACGGCCCGCTGGGGGTGGGCGAACGCCTCCCCCTTTTGGGTGGTGCAGCGACCAGACCCCCGACCGCCAGGCCAGCGCCCGGCCCAGCGCCGCGGGCGAACCGTCGACCGCGTCCGGCTCCCCCGGCCACCAGGCGACGGTCCGGCCGCCGGTCACGGTGAGCGTCGGGTGGACGGCGACCGACCCGGGGAGCTCCGGAACGCCGAGCCGGGCCGCGGCCAGCCCGGCACCGGGGACCTCCGCCCATCGCACGGTGCGCGCCGCCCGGCTGGTGACCCGCGCGCGGCCGGCCTGCTCGCTGGCCAGCGGCAGGTCGAGCAGGTCGGCGACCGGTCCCGGCGCCCCGCCCGCCGGGACGACGTCCGGACCGACCAGTGGCTGCAACCACGGCGCGTCGAGGACCACCGCCTCGTCGCTGACGCGGTCCGGCGCCACCCGGACCCGGCGCGGTGGCTCGACGTCGACGTCGGCCAGCGCGGCGGCCAGGTCGGCGTAGACGGTGCGCAGCGCCGCCGGGCCGACCGTCCGCCCGGGGTCGCCGAGCCGGTCGAGCAGGTCGAGGGCGTCCTCGACGTCGGCCAATACGTCGGCCACCGCCGCCGGCGGCCGGAGCAGCGCCAGGACGTCGGCCGGCAGCTCCGGCACCGGGTCGTACAGCCCCTGCAGCTCCACGGCGTCCGGGGCGCGCAGCCGGTCGGGCCGGGCACCGTGCAGCACCGGCGACGTGCGCAGCCACCAGCGCAGGTAGCCCGGGACGGCGGTGCCGCCGAGGTCGACGTCGGCGAGCGCGGCGACCGGCAGGGCGGCCAGCAGCGGCAGCGCCCGGTCCCAGTCGCGGACCAGCTCCAGGTCGCGCACCGCGGTCAGCGGCGGCCAGACCGGCGGCGGGGCGTCGGCGGGCAGCCGGTCCAGCACGGCGTCGACCCACTCCTCGGCCCGGTCGACGTCGAGGTCGTCGGGGTCCTCGGCGGTCAGCAGCGCGAAGGTGTCCAGCACGCCCACGGCGCGCAGCGCGGCGCCGTCCTGGCCGGCGGCGAAGCCCGGGTCCAGCACGCCGAGCGAGCCGGGGGCGAGGACGTCGGCCAGCGGTGACCCCGGGCGCACCAGCTCCCCCGCCGGTGCCCAGCCGCCGTCGTCGTCGGGCAGCGCGAGCTCCGCCAGCCACGGCAGCTCACCCGGTGCGGTCCCGGCGGCGGCGACCAGCGTGAGCACGGCGACGGCCAGCGGTCCGACGTCCGCGCCGTCGTCGGCCTCGTCCAGCGAGCTCTCCACCGCGGCCCGCACGCCGGGGTCGGCGAGCACCGCGGCGGCGGTCGCCGGGCGGGCTCCCAGCCGCTCCAGCACCCGGCGGGCCGGCCCGGCCGCCGCTGCCGGGTCGGCGATGCGCAGGCCGAGCGGCCCGAGCCGGTCGGCGGGCAGCGACGCGTCGGCCAGCAGCACCCCGGCCGGGCCGTGCGCCGTCCGGCCGTCGGCCAGCGGCACCGGCAGGGCCGCGAGCTCCTCCCGGTCGGCGGTCTCCAGCGCGGCGTAGAGGCCGGCCCACCAGGCGCCCGGCCGCTGCACGCCCCGGACGGCCTCCACGACCTCGGCCAGCCCGGCGCGGCGGACGCCGAGCGCGCCGAGCACCGCGGCGTCCGACCGCCGCGACCAGGCGGCCGGCAGCAGACCGGGCAGCACGCCGACGAGGGCGGCGACCCGCTCGTCGGTCGGGTCGTCGAGGGCGACGGCGCGGTCCGGCCGGAGCAGCGCCTCCTCCGGGTCGGCGGGCGGCAGCCAGGCGGAGCCGCGGAGCCGGTCCAGGACGGCGCCGCCCAGCACGGCGTCGAGTTCGGCGGCGGCGAGACCGGTCCGGGGCACGATCTGCAGCAGGACCGGGTCGGCCGGCAGGGCCGCGAGCAGCTCGGCATAGCCGTCGGCGGCCACAGCCACCAGGGCGTCGGTGACCGGGCCGGGCGCGACGTGCCGCCGGTCGGGGCCGAGCGGGAAGGGGGCGATCAACCGGGCCGGCAGCGACAGCGGCTCGTCGCTGGGGGTCGGGGCGTGCACGACCTGCCGGCCGGTCAGCGGGACCGGGACGCCGTCGGCCACCGGGAGAGCCCAGGTGACGGTGTAGCCGCGGCGGTCCCGCTCCTCCACCGGCCGGTCGGCGAGCAGCTCCGCGGGCAGCTCGCCGGCCCGCTGGACGACCCGCCACGTCGTCGCCCGCTCCCCGTCGGTGAGCACCCGGTCGGCGCCCTGCGCGGGGAGCGAGCTGAGGGTGCGGACGGCGCCGTCGACGACGACGTCGACCCGGGCCAGCGCCGGCAGGGCGAGCAGCAGCCCGGCGTCCAGCCCCGCCAGGGCGGCGCGGACCTGACCGGTGGCGCCGGGCCGGAGCGGGAGGACGACCTCGGTGGCGAACCCGGCCGGCGGGGCGCCGTCGGCCGGGAACGGCAGCCGGAGGACCGGGACGGCGCCGCCCCGGCGGGCCAGCTCGTCGGCGAGGGCGGGCACGGCGGCGACGGCGGCCCGGGTCTCGGCGGCGCTGAACCGGACCGAGCGGTCGGTGGAGACGACGGCCGGCTCGTCGCTGACGGCCAGCACGGCGGCGAAGCCGACGCCGAACCGGCCGACGGTGGCGCCCGCGTCCCGCTTCGCCGAGGCCCGCAGGCTGGCCAGCGCCTGGACGCCGTCGTCGTCCAGCGGGGCGCCGGTGTTGGCCGCCCGCAGCACGTCGCCGGTCAGCTCGAGGCGGAGGTGCCCCCGGTCGCCTGCGCGGGTGGCCGCGTCGGCCGCGTTCTGGGCGAGCTCGACGAGCAGCCGGTCGCGGTAGCCGCCGAGGACGAGGTCCTCCTCGGCGTTCGCGTCCTCCCGGAAGCGGGCCGGGGAGTCGGTCCAGGTGGTCAGCACCCGGCGGCGCAGCTCGGCGGGGTCAGGCACCTGCGCAGCATGCCCGACCGGCCGGCGGCGGCTCAGCGCAGCGCGCTGTGGCCCTCCGGCAGCCGCACCGGGCCGGCCGACGGCGGGCGGGGCCGGTCCTCCGGGTGCGCCCGGATCGCCAGCAGCGCGACGTCGTCCTCGACCCGGCCGGCGAGCTCGCCGAGCACCCGGTCGCACAGCTCCTCGAGGGTCAGGTGCCGCAGCTCGCGGAGCAGGCCGCCCAGCCACGCCACGCCGTCGTCGAGCGGGACGCCGCGGCGCTCGATGAGGCCGTCGGTGTAGAGCAGCACGGTGGAGCCCGGCTCGAGCTCTTGCGCGTGGTCGTACCGGGCGCGGTCCGGGTCGACGCCGAGCAGCAGGTCCGCCGGGCGCTCCAGCACCTCCACCCCGCCGTCGGGCCGCACCAGCAGCGGTGGCGGGTGGCCGGCGTTGGACCACCGCAGCACCCGGGCGCCGCGGGCGGCGTCGGCGTCGGTCTGCTCGACGGTGGCGAGCACCGCGGTGGCCAGCGTGCCGATGGCGAGGTCGCGCATCGCGCGGTCCAGGCCGGTGAGCACCTCCGCCGGGGTGCCGCCGCTGTGGTGGGCGACCCCGCGGAGCACGTTGCGCACCTGCGCCATCGCGGCGGCGGCGTGGCTGTCGTGGCCGGTGACGTCGCCGATGACGAGCACGGTGCGCCCGTCGGCCAGCAGGAAGCTGTCGTACCAGTCGCCGCCGACCTGGGCCTGCCGCGCCGCGGGCAGGTACCGGACGGCGACCTGCAGGTGGTCCGGCTCGGGCGGCTCGGACAGCAGGCTGCGCTGCAGCGCCTCGACCGTGCCGGCCAGGGCGGTGAGCGCGGTGCGCTCGGCCACCCGGGTCTGCAGCCGGTCGAGCGCCTGGGCGGCCTGGGCGGCGAAGGCGACGACCAGCTCGAGGTCGGCCGGGCCGAACGCCTGCGGTTCGGCCCATCCCACGGTCAGCGACCCGAGCAGCCGGCCGCCGCTCTCCAGCGGGACCGCCGTCCACGCCTGGCAGCCGGTGTCGGCGACGACCCGGTCCATGTCGGGGGTCAGCGCCCGGCACTCCGCCGCGTCGTGCAGCACCACGGGCCGGCGGGTGCGGGCGGCGATGCTGGCGGGCAGCGGGCCGGCCAGCGGGAGCAGCGCGTAGGTCTGCTGGGTCTCCTCGCCCAGCCCGTCGGTGATCGCCAGCCGCAGCACCGCCGGGTCGTCCGGGTCGGTCACGGCGACCGCGCCACCCTGGGCACCGAGCGCCGCGAGGCCGCGGTCCACCACGGTCGCCGCCAGCTCGTGCACCGACTCCGCGCGCCCCAGCGCCAGGGCCAGCTCGGCGAGCGCGGTCAGCTGCCGCGCGCCGCGGAGCTCCGCCTCGCGGGTCTGGATGCGGTCCAGGGTCTGGCTGCACTGCGCGGCGAACGCGACCAGCACCTCCACCTCGGCCGGGACGAAGGCCTGCGGCTCGTCCCAGACGACGGTCAGCACGCCGATCTCCCGGTTCGGGGTGCGCAGCGGCAGGCTGGCGTAGGCCACCCCGCCGGTGGCCGCCACGACGCCGGCCATCTCGGGGGCGAACGCCAGGGACGCATCGAGGTCGGGCAGCAGGACCGGACGACCGGTGCGCGCGGCGACGCTCACCGGGAGCGGCCCGTCGAGGGGCTGCAGCTCGTAGGTCTGCTGGGTCTGCGGGCCGCCCAGCTCCGCCGAGATCACCGACCGCAGGACGTCGCCCTCGCGGACCGCCACGGCACCACCGGGGGCGCCCACCACGGCCAGCCCGCCCTCGGTGACCACCGACACCAGGTCGGCCACCGTCTCGGCCCCGGCCAGCCGCAGCGCGACCCCGGCGAGCGCGGTGAGCCGGCCGGCGCTGACCGCCTCGGCCGCCCGGGCGTCGGCCAGCTCGAGCCCGCGGGCGTAGAGGTCGGACTCCACCTCCACGACGCGCCGCTGCAGCTCGGTGGGGTCGACGACGCCGGCGCGGCGCCGCTCGACCACGTAGTCGGTGATGTCCTCGGCACGCTGCACGACGTACGTGCACCGGCCGGCGTCGTCCAGCACAGGCGTGCTGATCAGGCTCCAGAACCGCTTGCTGTACCCACCCGCGCCGTCGGGGATGTCGTACTCCTGCACCGGCATGGTGTCCGGCTGCCGGGTGTCGCGGGCCCGCTCGAAGGACGCCTGGACCTTGCTGACCCCGCCGTCGGCCTCGCTGTCGGACGGGTTGCCCGGGAACGCCTCGAAGACCGGCCGGCCGACCAGCTCGGCGCGGGTGCGCCCGGTGGTGGTCAGGTAGGCCTCGTTCGCCTCGACGATGACCAGGTCGGGGGTCATCACCAGGAACGGCGTCGGCAGGGCAGCGAAGACCGCGGCGACGTCGATCCCGCCGTGCGCTGCCCCGGCCTGCTCCACGCGCCTCCCGTCGTCCCCCGTGACCCGGTGGCCCGGGCGTGCGCGTCGAGGGTATCCGGGGCCGCTGACCTGCCCCGGCGCTCGGCGCGACCCCGGCGGCGCACGTAGCCTGCGGTGCCATGCCGCTCAGCGAGGAGTGGGACAGCGTCCCGGCCACCACCACCGGGACCCTCGACCACCCCACCCAGGAGACCTTCGAGTCCACCGACCCGGCCTCCGGCGCCGTCCTCGGGGTGTTCCCGGTGCACGACGCCGCCGCCGTCGGGGAGGCCGTGACCCGGGCCCGCGCCGCCGCGGAGCAGTGGGCGGCGCTCGGCTTCGCCGGCCGGCGCACCCGGCTGGCCGCCTACCGCGGGCACCTGGCCCGGCACGTGCACGAGCTGGCCGACCTCGTGCACCGGGAGAACGGCAAGCCGCACGCCGACGCGCTGCTGGAGATCACCCTGGCCGTCGACCACCTGGCCTGGGCCGGCGCCCACGCACGGCGGACGCTCGGCCCGCGCCGGGTGAACCCGGGCCTGCTCGCCGCCAACCACGCCGCCTCGCTGGAGTACCAGCCGCTCGGCGTCGTGGGCGTGATCGGGCCGTGGAACTACCCGGTGTTCACCCCGATGGGCTCGATCGCCTACGCGCTGGCCGCCGGCAACGCCGTCGTGTTCAAGCCCAGCGAGTTCACCCCGGCGGTCGGCTCCTGGCTGGCCGAGGCGTGGCGGGCCGCCGTCCCCGAGCTGCCCGACGTCCTCCAGGTGGTCACCGGGTCCGGCGGGACCGGTGCGGCGCTGTGCCGGGCGGGTGTCGGCAAGCTCGCCTTCACCGGCTCGGCGGCGACCGGCCGGAAGGTGATGGCCGCCTGCGCCGAGACGCTGACCCCGGTGCTCATGGAGTGCGGCGGCAAGGACGCCATGATCGTCGACGACGACGCCGACGTGGTCGCCGCCGCCGGTGCCGCCGTGTGGGGCGGGATGAGCAACGCCGGGCAGACCTGCATCGGCATCGAGCGGGTGTACGCCACCAGCGCCGTCTACGACCGGTTCGTCGCCGAGGTCACCCGGCAGGTGGCCGACCTGCGACCGGGGTCGGACGAGCAGGCGACCTACGGGCCGATGACCATGGCGAGCCAGACCGACGTCGTCCGCCGGCACCTCGACGACGCCCGCGCCGCGGGGGGCCGGGTCGCCACCGGGGGCACCGTGGAGGGCGGCTACGTCGCGCCGACGGTGCTGGTCGACGTGCCCGAGACGTCGACCGCGGTCACCGAGGAGACCTTCGGGCCGACGCTCACCATCGCCCGGGTGGCCGACGCGGAGGAGGGCCTGCGGCGGGCCAACGCCACCTCGCTGGGCCTGAGCTCGGTGTTCAGCGGCTCGACGGCGAAGGCGGTCGACCTCGCCCGCCGGATGCGCAGCGGCATGACCTCGATCAACTCGGTGCTGACCTTCGCCTCGGTGCCCGCGCTGCCCTTCGGCGGCGTCGGCGACAGCGGCTTCGGCCGGATCCACGGCGCGGACGGGCTCCGCGAGTTCACCCGGGCCAAGGCGATCACCCGGCAGCGCTTCCCGCTGCCGGTGGACCTGATGAGCTTCCGGCGCCCCGCCGCCGCGGCCGACACGCTCGCCCGGGTCATGGGCGTCGTCCACGGCCGCCACCGCTGACCGGTCACCTCCGGGTTCGGCGCCGGAACCTGCACCGGTTTCGGCGCCGAAACCGGATCGGCGTCAGCCGTGGGCCTGGTCGGCGGCCGCGGGGAGGGGTTCGACCGGCAGCGTGGTGGCCGGGGACGACGGCCGGCGGCGGATCGAGATCGACAGCGCCGCGGCGACCAGGCAGAGGGCGGCAGCGCCGTACCAGGCGCCGTCGTAGGAGCCGGTGACGTCGCGGACGACGCCGGCGCCGAAGGCGGCCAGCGCCGCGCCCACCTGGTGGGAGGCGAAGACCCAGCCGAAGACGACGGGCGCCCGGGCACCGAAGTACTGCCGGCACAGCGCCAGCGTGGGCGGCACGGTGGCCACCCAGTCCAGGCCGTAGAAGACGATGAACGCGATCATCGAGGCCTGGAGGTCGGTGCCGAACAGCTGCGGCAGCAGGAACAGCGACATCCCGCGCAGCCCGTAGTAGGCCAGCAGCAGCACCCGCGGGTCGGCGCGGTCGGTGAGCCAGCCGGAGAAGATGGTGCCGGCGACGTCGAAGACGCCGACGACGGCCAGCAGCCCGGCCGCGGTGGTGACGGGCATGCCGTGGTCGTGCGCCGCGGGGATGAAGTGCGGCTGCACCAGGCCGTTGGTCGAGGCGCCGCAGATCAGGAAGCCGCCGGCGAGCAGCCAGAACGGCCGGGTGCGCACCGCGTCGGCCAGCCCGCGCAGCGCGGTGCGGGCCGGGTTGCCGCGGGAGGGCTCGACGTCGTCCTCGACGGTGCCGCCGTAGGGCGCCACCCCCAGGTCGCGGGGCCGGTCGCGCAGCAGCCAGGCCACGAACGGGGCGACGGCGAGCGCGGCGGCCGCGGTGCCCAGCGCCGCGGGACGCCAGCCCCAGCGGGTGGAGACGGCGGCCACGAACGGCAGGAAGATGAGCTGCCCGGTGGCACCCGCCGCGGTCAGCACGCCGGACACCAGCCCGCGGCGGGCCACGAACCAGCGCCCGGTGACGGTGGCAACCAGCGACATCGCCATCGAGCCGGTGCCCAGCCCGACCAGCACGCCCCAGCAGAGGACCAGCTGCCAGCTCGCCGTCATGAACACGGTGAGCCCGCTGCCGACGGCGACCACCAGCAGCGCGGCGACGACGACCCGGCGGATGCCGAAGCGCTCCATCAGCGCGGCGGCGAAGGGCGCGGTGAGCCCGTAGAGCGCCAGGTTGATGGCGATGGCCAGCGAGATGGTCGACAGCGACCAGCCGAACTCCTCGTGCAGCGGGTCGATGAGCACGCCGGGCACCGCGCGGAACGCGGCGGCGCCGATCAGCGCGAGGAAGGTCACCGCGGCCACCCACCACGCGGGGTGGATCCGGGAGGTGCGGGTCGGCGGCGCGGTGGTCACGGCGCAGATCCTGCCGACGGGGGCGCCGCGCAACCAGTGGCCCGGAAGCCAGCCTGTGCAAGGATCCGGCCATGTCTGAGGAGGCTGTGCCCGAGCCCGTCCTGCACGAGGTCGCCGTCCTGGCGATGGACACGACCGTCGCCTTCGAGCTCGGGCTGCCGCACGCCTTCCTCGGCGGCGCCCTGGACGCCGGGGGGCGCCCGCTGTACCGGGTCCGGGTCGCCACGGTCGACGGCGGCCCGGTGCGCACCAGCGCCGGGTACGCGGTGCTCCCCGACCACGACCTCCGGCTGCTGGAGACCGCGGACACCGTCGTCGTCCCGGGCGTCTACGGCGGTCCGCAGGCCGACGGCGTGCTCTCCCCCGCCCTCACCGAGGCGCTGACCCGCGCGGCCACGCACGCCCGGATCGTCTCCATCTGCACGGGTGCGTTCGTGCTCGCGGCCGCCGGGCTGCTCGACGGCCGCCCGGCCACCACGCACTGGATGCACGCCGCCGCGTTCTCCGGCTTCTTCCCGCAGGTCCACCTGGACCCCGACGTGCTGTTCGTCGACGACGGCGACGTGCTCACCTCGGCCGGCAACGCCGCCGGCATCGACCTGCTGCTGCACGTCGTGCGCCGTGACCACGGCAGCGAGGTGGCCAACAGCGTCGCCCGCCGGCGGGTGGCCTCGCCGTGGCGGGACGGCGGCCAGTCGCAGTTCATCGAGCGGCCGCTGCCCGACCCCGACGGCACCGGCACCGCGGACACCCGGGCCTGGGCGACGGCCCGGCTGGGCGAGCCGCTGACCCTGGCCGGGCTGGCCGGCCACGCCCGGATGAGCGTGCGCACCTTCACCCGGCGGTTCCGCCAGGAGACCGGACTGAGCCCGCAGCGGTGGCTGACCCAGCAGCGGGTGGCGCTGGCCCGGCACCTGCTGGAGTCGACCGACACCCCGGTCGAGCGGGTCGCCGCCGAGGCGGGGTTCGGCACCACCGCGTCGCTCCGCCAGCACCTGCACGCGGCCATCGGGGTGGCGCCGCTGACCTACCGGCGCACCTTCCGCGGCGCCGCGCCGACCCCGACGGCGCCCACCCCCGTGTGACGAGCGACTCCCCGACGTCCCCGCGCAGGACGGGTGTCTCTGGCAGAGTGGGCGTCACCGGCGCCGCCCCCCGCTCAATCCGAGAGCGGGTGGACTCGACGTCGGCGCGAGGCTGCGCCACGGAGGCGCGCCGGCGACCCGACGTCCGACCCGGACGAGCGATGCGGCCCCACCGAGGCGGCCCCGCACCCGGTGGATGAACGGTGGCCACCGGACTGTTGAGGAACCACGTATGACTTCCAGCCAGCACACCCCTGCCCAGAACGACGGCGCTGACCGCCCGCGCCGTCGCGCCACCCGCCCCGCCGCCGCGCCCGGCGCGACCGGCGCCTCCCCCGCCTTCCGCGGCGCCCCCGCCGCCGGGCCCACCGGTGACACCGAGGGCGCGCGCCGCCGCCGCGGTGGCCGCGGCCGCGGCACCGGACCCCGCCCCGAGGGCCAGCAGCCCGCGCCGCGCACCCCGGCCCGCGCCGACGAGCAGGTCCCCGTCGCCCCGGTCGTCCCGGTCGGCGACGAGGCCACCGTCGTCGCCACCGACACCACCTTCGCCGCCCTCGGCGTCCCGGCCCCGCTGGTCGAGGTGCTCACCGCCAGCGGCATCGACGCGCCGTTCCCGATCCAGGTCGCCACGCTGCCCGACACGCTGGCCGGCCGCGACGTGCTCGGCCGCGGCCGCACCGGCTCGGGCAAGACGCTGGCGTTCTCCCTCCCGCTGGTCGCCCGGCTCGCCGCCTCCACCAGCAAGCGGCAGCCCAAGCGCCCGCGCTCGCTGATCCTGGTGCCGACCCGCGAGCTGGCCAACCAGGTCAACGCGGTCGTCGACCCGCTGGCCCGCGCGCTGGGCATGCGCTCGACCGTCGTGTTCGGCGGGGTCGGGCAGAACCCGCAGGTGCAGGCGCTGGCCGCCGGCGTCGACGTGCTCATCGCCTGCCCCGGCCGGCTCGAGGACCTCATCGGTCAGGGCCACGCCGACCTGGGCGCCGTCGAGATCACCATCCTCGACGAGGCCGACCACATGGCCGACCTGGGCTTCCTGCCCGGCGTCAAGCGCCTGCTGGACCGCACCCCGAAGGTCGGTCAGCGGCTGCTGTTCTCCGCCACGCTGGACAACGGCGTCGACGTGCTGATCAAGCGCTACCTGGACCGGCCGACCACGCACTCGGTCGACCCGGCCGTCGCCCCGGTCTCCACGATGACCCACCACGTGTTCCGGGTCGACCCGCTGGACAAGTCCCAGATCGTCAAGGAGCTCGCCTCGGGCCTGGGCCGCAGCGTGCTGTTCACCCGGACCAAGCACCAGGCGAAGAAGCTGGCCAAGCAGCTGACCGCGGCCGGCGTGCCCGCCGTCGACCTGCACGGCAACCTGAGCCAGAACGCCCGCGAGCGCAACCTCGAGGCGTTCAGCACCGGCGAGACCCGGGTGCTCTGCGCGACCGACATCGCCGCCCGCGGCATCCACGTCGACGACGTCGCGATCGTGGTGCACGTCGATCCGCCGGCCGAGCACAAGGCCTACCTGCACCGCTCGGGCCGGACCGCCCGCGCCGGTGCCGGCGGCACCGTGGTCACCATCGCCACGCCCGACCAGGCCGCCGAGGTGCGCACCCTGGCCCGCCAGGCCGGCATCACCCCGGAGGTCTCGGCGATCAAGCCGGGCGCCCGGGAGATCACCGCGCTGACCGGCCCGGCCGCGCCGTTCGTCGAGCCCGCCCCGGTGGCCGCACCGCAGCCGCAGGGCAGCGGCGGTGGCGCCAACGGCGGCCGCCGCCGCCGGTCCGGCGGTGCCGGCACGTCGTCGGCCTCGACCGCGTCGTCCTCCGGTGGCGGGCGCGGCGGGCAGACCCGGTCGGCCGGCCCGGCGCGCACCCGCGCCGAGCTCGCCGCGCGCGCCGGCCAGGCACCCAGCGGCGCCGGCCGGGGGCGCGGCCGCTCCGGTCGCTGACCCCACCCCGACCACCCGGGCCGGCGGTGGCCCTCCTCGCAGAGGGTCGCCGCCGGCCCGGTCCCGTCCCACCCCCCGGTCGCGGGTGGCGGACCGGGCGACGACGATGGTGCTTGAGCACTGCACCATCCCCGTCGCCAGTGAGGTCCACCATGCGCCTGCCCATCACCCCCGCCGAGATCGCGCCCCGCGTCGCGACCGGCGCGTTCATCCTCAACTCCGGCCTCGGCAAGCGCGGCGCCGACGAGGGCACCGCGGCCGGGCTGCACGGCTTCGCCGCCGGCACCTACCCGTTCCTCAAGGACGTCCCCCCGGCCACCTTCGCCAAGGTGCTGTCCACGGCCGAGATCAGCGTCGGTGCGCTGCTGCTGACCCCGTTCGTGCCGACCGCGGTCGCCGGCGCGGCCCTGACCGGCTTCTCCTCGGGCCTGCTGGGCCTCTACCTGCGCACCCCGGGGATGACCAAGCCCGGCCGGAGCGTGGCCCCCACCCAGGAGGGCCTGCCCATCGCCAAGGACGTCTGGATGCTGGGCATCGGGATCGGCCTTCTCACCCAGGGGCTCCTCGACCGGCAGTCGCGCACGGCCGGTGACACCGTCGTCGACCGCCGGGCCGCCCGGGCCAAGGCCAAGCAGGCCCGCCAGGCGCAGGCCCGCAAGGCCGCCAAGGTGAGCAAGCGGGCCAGCCGGAAGGCTGCCAAGCAGGCCGGGATCGCCGCCGAGGCGCGCCGCGAGGCCGTCGCCGTCTCCTAGTCGGCCGCCCCGCGGAGGCACCCCACCAGCTCGCCGACCAGTTCGGCGACGGCGGCGGGGTGGGTCTGCGGGGTCATGTGCGCCGCCCCGGGGAGCTCGACGAGCCGGCCCCGGGGCGCGCACCGGGCCAGGTGGGCGGCCCAGTCGTGCGGGCACAGCGCGTCCCGCTCCCCGCGGACGACGACGACCGGGACGCCGACCCGGCGCAGCCGCTCGTCGACCCGGTCGCGGGAGGCCCGCCGCCACAGCGCGGCCATCGCCACCGGGCCGGTGTGCAGCCACTGGGCCAGCACCAGCGGCAGCTGCCACCAGGGCTCGCGGAGCGCGGTGCGCACCCAGCGGGCCGCCAGCACGGTGGGCCGGCGCAGCCGCGGGTCGGTGGTCGGGCCGAGCAGCAGCAGGCCGGCCACCCGCGGGTCCGCCTCGGCGGCCGCGACCACCACCTGGCAGCTCTGCGAGTGCCCGACCAGCACCACCGGCCCGCTGCCGAGCTGCGCGCGGAGCCCCTCGGCCAGCTCGGGCAGCGTGCCGACGGAGCGGCGCAGCCCCATACCGGGCAGAATGGCCACCGTCCCGCTGCTGCGCCGTCGCAGTCGAGCGGAGGAGCGCCCGTCCAGGCCCAGGCCTGGCACGCACACGATCCTGGGAACACCTGCCGACCCGGCAGCGCTGACCCAGGTGGAGCTCACCACGCCACCCGGCGGAGGTCGAGCGCAGCAGCCCACAGCGCGGTGGGATGATGAGTCATCATGACGACATATCAGGAGGCACCGTGACCACCGCGACCCAGCCCACCGGACAGCGACCCCGGGTCGTCATCGTCGGGTCGGGGTTCGGCGGTCTCTTCGCCGCCCAGCGGCTCAAGAAGGCCCCTGTCGACGTCACGCTCATCGGCAAGACGACCCACCACCTCTTCCAGCCGCTGCTCTACCAGGTGGCCACCGGCATCCTCTCCGAGGGCGAGATCGCCCCGGCCACCCGGGAGATCCTCTCCCGGCAGGACAACGCGCGCGTCGTCCTCGGTGAGGTCACCGACATCGACCTCGCCGCCCGCACCGTCACCTCGGTCGTGCTCGGCCGCACCACGGTGCACGAGTACGACGAGCTGATCGTCGCCGCCGGCGCCGGGCAGTCCTACTTCGGCAACGACCAGTTCGCCGAGTACGCCCCCGGCATGAAGAGCATCGACGACGCCCTCGAGCTGCGCGGCCGGATCTTCGGCGCCTTCGAGCTGGCCGAGCTGGCCACCGACCCGGCCGAGATCGACCGCCTGCTGACCTTCGTCGTGGTCGGCGCCGGCCCGACCGGGGTGGAGATGGCCGGCCAGATCGCCGAGCTGGCCCGCCGCACGCTGCGCCGCGACTTCCGCAACATCGACCCGACCAGCGCCCGGGTGATCCTGCTCGACGCCGCGCCCAAGGTGCTGCCGCCGTTCGCCGACTCCCTCGGCCAGAACGCGCACAAGCGGCTCAACGAGATCGGCGTCGAGGTCCAGCTCGGCGCGATGGTCACCAACGTCGACGCCGACGGCATCGTGGTCAAGGACGGCGACGGGCACGAGCGCCGCATCCACTCCGCGACCAAGATCTGGGCCGCCGGCGTGCAGGCCAGTGCGCTGGGCAAGCTGCTCGGCGAACAGTCCGGCGCGGCGGTCGACCGGGCCGGCCGGGTCTCCGTGCAGCCCGACCTCACCCTCCCCGGGCACCCCGAGGTGCACGTCGTCGGCGACATGATCTCGCTGAACCGGCTCCCCGGCGTGGCCCAGGTGGCCATCCAGGGCGGGCGCTTCGCCGCGGACGCCGTCAAGGCCCGTGCCGCCGGCCGCCCGACCGCGCCGGAGTTCCACTACCACGACAAGGGCAGCATGGCGACGGTCGCGCGGTTCGCCGCGGTCGCCGACCTGGGCAAGCTCAAGTTCACCGGCTTCATCGCCTGGGTGATGTGGTTGGTCGTGCACATCTTCTACGTCGTGGGCTTCAAGAGCCGCTTCACCACCGCGCTCGGCTGGGCGGTCAGCTTCCTGGGCCGCGGCCGCGGGCAGCGCACGGCCACCCAGCAGCAGGTCTACGGCCGGCTGGCCCTGGAGGAGCTCGGCTCGTCCTTCGAGGTCTCCAAGACCGGCGGCCGCAAGGACGCCCTGGTGGCGGTCGACGCGACCGGGCGCGAGTCCGCCTGACCCAGCCCGTACGGCCGAGGCCCGGCCCCCCGCAGCACGCGGGGGCCGGGCCTCGGTCGTGCCGGGGTCAGAACGGGTAGCTCGGCAGGTCCCCGCGCAGCGTGACCCACTGGGTCTCGGTGAACGCCTCGATGTTGGCCTGCGGACCGCCGTGCCGGGAGCCGGTGCCCGAGGCGCCGACGCCGCCGAACGGGGCGACCGCCTCGTCGTTGACCGTCTGGTCGTTGATGTGCACCAGCCCGGCCGGGATGCGCTCGGCCAGCTGCAGCCCGGCGTAGACGTCGCGGGTCAGGATGCCCAGTGAGAGCCCGTACTCGGTGCCGGCGGCCAGCGCCGCGACCTCGTCGACCGAGGAGAACGGCGTCACCGGGGCGACCGGGCCGAAGATCTCCTGCTGGTAGGCGGGCGCGTCGACCGGCACGTCGCCGAGCACCGTCGGCCGGTAGAACAGCCCCTCGTAGGTGCCCCCGGTGCGCACGGTGGCGCCGGCCTCGACGCTGGCGGTGACCAGGCCGTGCACCCGGTCCCGCTGGCCGGCGTCGATGATCGGCCCGAGCGCGACCTGCTCCCGGAACGGGTCGCCCACCGGCAGGTGCTCCACCTTGCTGGCGAGCACCGCCGTGTACTCCTCGGCGATCGAGGCGTGCACCAGGTGCCGGGACGTCGCCATGCAGATCTGCCCGGAGTGGGCGAAGGTCCCCCACGCGCCGACCGACGCCGCCGCCGTGACGTCGACGTCGGGCATCACGATCAGCGCGGAGTTCCCGCCGAGCTCCAGGTGCGCCCGCTTGAGGTGCTGACCGGCCAGCGCACCCACCGCCCGGCCGGCCTTCGTGGAACCGGTGAACGCGATGACCCGGACCGCCGGGTCGACCACCAGCGCCTCGCCGACGTCGGCGCCGCCGGGCAGCACCTGGAACACCCCGGCCGGCACGCCGGCCTCCTCGAACACCCGGGCGAACACCGCGCCGCCGGAGATCGCCGTCCGCGGGTCGGGCTTGAGGACCACCGCGTTGCCCAGCGCCAGCGCCGGGGCGATGGCGCGGATCGCCAGGATCGTCGGCACGTTGAACGGGGCGATGACGCCGACGACCCCGGCCGGCACCCGGCGGGCGAAGGACAGCCGCGGCGACCCGGTGCGCAGCAGCTCACCGTAGGGGTGGCTGGGCAGCGCCGAGGCCTCGTAGCACTCCTGCGCGCTGGTGTGCACCTGGAAGTCGCCGAAGGGCAGGATCGACCCGGACTCCCGCGCCAGCCAGCCCTTGATCTCCTCGGCGTTGGCCGTGAGCAGGTCGCCGGCCCGGCGCAGGACGGCGGCGCGCTGCTCGAACGGCAGGGCCGCCCACGCCCGCTGCGCCTGCACCGCCCGCGCGCCGGCCTTCTCCACGTCGGCGGGGGTGGCCTGGCCGACCTCCCCCAGCTCGTCCCCGGTGGCCGGCTCGACCGCGGTGTAGGTGCCGCCGCTGCCGTCGGTCCAGGCCCCCGTCCAGACCTTGCCCCGCCATGCGCCGTCCTCGAGCAGTGCCATCTGTGCCCCTCGCCTCGTCCCTGTCCTGAGCTGCTCCGGCGACCCCGCCGGCCGGGGTCCAGGGTGCCAGGGGCCCGCAGCCGACCTCACCCGGACGGGTCGCCGCAGCCCCGCGCCGGGTCTCGCCGACCACCGGTCCGGCCGATCCTCCCGCTGACATGGACGAGGACACGACAGGCAGCAGGCTGCCGCCGCACGTGGGGCTGCTCGCGCTGCTGCACGGTGCCGGCGGGCTGCTCTGCGCGGTCGGCGCGCTGTGGCCGATGAGCCCGGACACCCCGGTGGGGCTCGCCTGGGTGCTGGCCGGGGTCGGCCTGACCGTGGCCGCGCTGCTGGTGACCGCCGGCGAGCGGTTGCCCGCACCGGCCCAGCAGGCCGCGCTGGCCCTGTTCTCGCTGCTGCTGGGCCTGCTCGCCGCCCGGTCGGCCACCGCCGAGGGGGTCATCGGCCTCGGGCCGGTGCTGCTGTGCACCGGCCTGTACGCGGCCCACTTCCTCCCCCTCCCAGCGGCGCGGGCGCAGGTGCTGCTCGCGGTCGGGGCGGCCACCGCCGGCGCGCTCGCCGCCCGCCCCTCGGGCTTCCTGCTGCCGTGGTCGATCGCCGTGATCACCGCGCTGGTGGTCACCGAGTCGCACGGCCGGCTGATCGGCCGGCTGCGCACCCAGGCCTCCGTCGACCCGCTCACCGGCGTGGCCAACCGGCGCGCCTGGGAGGCGGAGGCGACCCGCGACCTGGCCCGGGCGGCGCGCACCGGCGAGCCGCTGACCGTCGCGATCCTCGACCTCGACGGGTTCAAGGAGGTCAACGACCGCGACGGGCACGGCGCCGGCGACCGGCTGCTGCGCCAGGTCGCGACCGCCTGGCGGACCCGGCTGCGGACCTCGGACCTGCTGGGCCGGTACGGCGGGGACGAGTTCGTGCTCTGCCTGCCGGGCACGGACGCCCGCACCGCCGTCGACGTGCTGCAGCGCCTGGACGGCGGCCTGCCGGTCGGGTGGTCGGTCGGCACGGCGACCGCGGACCGCGGGGACTCGCTGACCGAGCTGCTGCAGCGCGCCGACGTCCGGCTGTACGAGGGCAAGCGCGCCCGCCGGAGCCGCTGACCGGCGCTCAGCGCCCCCCTGCCTCCAGGTCCGCCACCCGGGCGGCCGACCGGTCCCGGATCGCCGCGGCCGTCTCCGACCGGCGGACGGCGGCGTCCCGCCGCCGCTCGGTCTGCTGGGCGCGGGTGGCCGCCTCGGTGGCCTCCCGCTCGGCCCGGCGCAGCTCCTTCTCGAGCTCGTCGGCCCGCCGGCGCAGCTCCTCGCGCCGCTGCTGCGCCTCGGTGAGCTCCTGCTCGGCCGCCGCCGCCGTCGCCGCCGCATCGCGGGCGACCCCGGCGGCCTCCTCGGCATCGCGGCGGGCCTGCTCGAGCTCGCGCTGCCGGCGCTCCTCGGCCTCGCGGCGGCGCCGGTCCGCGCCGTCCTCCGCCGGCTCCTCCGGCTCCGCGGCGCGCCGGGGGCGGGCGCGGAGCGCACCGGCGTCGCCAGGGCACCGCTGAGGTCGACCGGCCCGAGGCCGCTGTAGGTCAGCGCGGTGGTCAGCCGGCCAGCGGCCAGCGCCTCCCCGGCGTCCGGGTCGACGACGGCCGCCCGCAGCGTGCTCTCCACCTGCTCGGCGACGGCGCTGCTGACGTCGTGGCCCTCCGCGTGGGCCAGCCCGCGGGCCTGCCTGGCCAGCGCGGCCACCACCTGGTTGCGCTGCTGGCCGAGCTGGCGGAGCTCGGGCCCGGACAGCGCCTGCTGGGCCTGGCGCAGCATCTCGCCGACCTCGCGGAGCTGGCTGACCTCCTCGGGCCGGCGGCGGACGAGCAGGTTGCAGACCCAGGCCGCGGTCGTCGGCTTGGGCAGCGCGGCGACCGCCTTGGCCAGCTCCTTGTCCTGCCCCTTGGCCCGGTCGCGGGCGGCGGTGCGGGCCGCGACGAACTCCTCGGGCGGGACGCCGTAGAGCTCCTCGGCGACCTCGTCCAGCGCGTCGTCGTCCACCGCTGCTCCTCCTCGCCGCCGGTCAGGGACGGCGCCAGTCGTCGGCGGTCATGTGCGAGCCGGCCGTCGGCCCCATCTGCAGCATGCCGCCGTCGACCGCCCAGGAGGCCCCGGTGACGTAGGCCGCGGCCGGTGAGGCGAGGAAGGCGACCACCGCGGCGACCTCCCGGGCGTCGCCGGGGCGGCCGAGCGGGACGCCCGGGCGGTGCTTCCCCGGCGCGGTCGGGTTCTCGTCCTCCTGCCCGGTCATCGGGGTGGCGATCTCGCCGGGGGCGACGGCGTTGACCGTGATGCCGTGCTCGGCGAGCTCCAGGGCGGCCACCCGGGTGAGCAGGCCGAGCCCGCCCTTGGCGGCGCAGTAGGCGGCCGCCCCCACCCGCGGCTGGTGCTCGTGGACGCTGGTGATGTTGACGATCCGGCCGCCGCGCCCGGCGGCGACCATCCGCCGCGCCGCGCGCTGCAGGCACAGGAAGGCGCCGTCGAGGTCGGTGGCGAGCACGGTGCGCCAGGTGTCGTAGCCGGTGTCGAGCAGGGCGGTGCTGTGCCCGGTCCCGGCGCAGTTGACCAGCACGTCCAGGCCGCCGAGCGCCTCGGCCAGCTCGTCGACGACGTCCGCGGCGTCCGGCAGCCGGGTGAGGTCGAGGTGGCGCACCTCGGCGCGGCGGCCGGTGCGGCGGACCTCCTCGGCGGTCGCCTGCGCGGCGGCCTCCTCCTGGTACCAGGTGACGCCGACGTCGCAGCCGGCCTCGGCGAGGGCGACGGCGGTGGCCCGGCCGATGCCGGACTCGGAGCCGGTGACGACGGCGGTGCTTGGCTGGGGGCTCTCGGTCATGGCCCGCCGCTACCCCACCGGGTCCGGCCGGAAGCCCGCGGCGTCGCGGGTGAGCGCCCGGGCGAAGCGCTGCGACCACTCCCCCAGCCGCTCGCGCAGCTCGTCCGGGGCGACCACGGTGAACTCCGCCCGCACGGCGCCGAGCACCAGCACCGGCCAGTCCAGCGAGTCGGTGTCCATCCGCAGCCGGCAGCGGTCCGGGCCCTCGTCGGAGACCTGCGCCCAGCGGCCCACCCGGTCCCGCACCACCGCCGCCGGCGCCTCGACCACCGCCTCCACCGCGCGGCTCACCCGGAACTGGTCCAGGCCGGCGCGGACGAAGGCGGCGGCGTCCGCGGCGGGCAGCGGCCGGGGCGCGAACCGGGCCCCGGTGCCGGCCACGCCGGTCATCCGGTCCAGCCGGAAGCTCCGCCAGTCCCCGCGGGCGGGGTCGTAGGCGACCAGGTACCAGCGCCGGCCGAGCGGCACCAGGCGGTGCGGTTCGACCAGCCGGGCACCCGCCTCCCCGGACGCCCGGGTGTAGGCGAACTCCAGCCGCCGGGTCTCCCGGCACGCCTGCGCCACCTCCACGAGCGCCTGCGGGTCGACCTCCGGCCCGCCGTCGGACCACGGCGGCGCCGGCACCGTGACGGCCCGCAGCGCGTCCACCCGGCGGCGCAGCCGGGCGGGGAGCACCGGCACCACCTTGGTCAGCGCCCGCACCGAGGGCTCGGCCATCCCGGCGACCACCCCGGCCGCCGCTGCCTGCAGGCCGACGACGAGCGCCACCGCCTCGTCGTCGTCGAGCACCAGCGGCGGCAGCGCGGCCCCGGCGGCCAGCCGGTAGCCGCCCTCGACCCCGGGCCGGGCCTCCACCGGGTAGCCGAGCTCGCGCAGCCGCTCGACGTCGCGGCGCAGCGTGCGGAGCGAGACGTCCAGCCGGCCGGCGAGGTCGGCGCCGGCCCAGTCCCGGCGTCCCTGGAGCAGGGTGAGCAACCGGAGGGCGCGGGACGTCGGATCGGTCATGGCACGAGAGTCTCCCGGATCGCGGCCAGGATCTGGCACCGATGGCCCCTAGCGTCGTCCGTACGAGTTCGAACCGACGAGAGGCAGACCGATGACCACGACCGAGGCCACCACCACCGCCACCGGCGAGCGGGCCGACCTGCTCGACGCACTGGGCAGCCACCGCTGGTTTCTGACCCGCACCGTCCAGGGGCTGACCGAGGAGCAGGCCCGGCTCCGGCCGACCGCCAGCGAGTTGACGCTCGGCGGGCTGGTCAAGCACGTCACCGCCACCGAGAAGATGTGGGCCGAGTTCGCCGTCGCCGGCCCCGCGACGTTCCCCACCTTCGACGAGTCGACGGCCGCCGACTGGGCCGCGGAGTTCGTGATGCTGCCGACCGAGACCCTGGGCGGGCTGCTGGCCGCGTACGCCGAGGTGGCGGAGCGCACCGACGAGCTGGTGCGCACCCTGGACCTCGACGTGACGCACCCGCTGCCCGAGGCGCCGTGGTTCACCCCGGGCGCCACCCGCTCGGCCCGCCGGGTGTTCCTGCACGTGATCGCCGAGACCGCCCAGCACGCCGGGCACGCGGACATCCTGCGGGAGTCGATCGACGGCCAGAAGACGATGGGCTGACCGCTGTTCGCTCCTGGCGTGACCGGCAGGACCCCACCACGCCACCATCGGGCGTCTACTGATCACACGTAAGTGAGTAATCAGGGGGCACGGATGGGCCTGGCGGACGAGCACGACACCGAGCCGGCGCTGGACGCCTACTCGCGGGTGGTGACCACGGTGGCCGCGGAGATGGCGCCGCACGTGGCCGCGCTGGAGGTGAGCGGGCCCGGCGGCCGGGGCGGCGCGGGCTCCGGCGTCGTCGTCAGCGACGACGGGCTGCTGCTGACCAACGCGCACGTCGTCGCCCGGTCCACCGGCGGGCGGGCGGTGTTCAGCGACGGCTCGGAGGCACCGGTCGAGGTCGTGGGCGCGGACCCGCTGTCGGACCTGGCCGTGGTCCGCGCCCGCGGCGCCACTCCCCCACCGGCGGTGCTCGGCGACGCCGCCACGCTGCAGGTCGGTCAGCTGGTGGTCGCGGTGGGCAACCCGTTCGGGCTGGCCGGCTCGGTCACCGCTGGGGTGGTGAGCGCGCTGGGCCGCTCGCTGCCCACCCGCGACGGGCGCACGGCCCGGGTGGTCGAGGACGTCATCCAGACCGACGCCGCGCTGAACCCGGGCAACTCCGGCGGCGCCCTGGCCGACGCCCGCGGCCGGGTCGTCGGGATCAACACCGCGGTGGCCGGCTGGGGTCTGGGCCTGGCCGTGCCGGTCAACGACACCAGCCGGCGGATCGTGGAGACGCTGCTGCGCGACGGCCGGGTGCGGCGGGCCTACCTGGGGCTGGTCAGCAGCCCGGTGCCGCTGCCGGCCGACCTCGCGGCGCGGACCGGCCAGCGGCGCGGGCTGCAGGTGCTCGACGTGATCGCCGGCTCCCCGGCCGACCGGGCCGGGCTCAAGCCCGGCGACCTGGTGCTGGAGGCCGGCCGGGCGCCGGTGGCCTCGGCGCAGAGCCTGCAGCGGCTGCTGTTCGCCGAGGCGATCGGCGAGCCGCTGCCGGTGACCGTCGTCCGGCACGGGGCCATGGTCGACGTCATCACCGTCCCGAGCGAGCTCACCGGCTGACCGTCAGCCCAGCGGCACGCAGAGCGCGTCCGGGTCGTCGGGGCACACCTCACCCTGGGTCACCGCGCCCACCGACAGCGGCTGCTCGACGTCGGCGTCGGTCCGCAGCCGGAGGTCGGAGATGCGCGCCTGCAGCGTCCGCAGGACGTCGTCGCGGCCCTGCGGGGTCGCCGCGGTGACCGCCCGGTCGAGCACGACGTACCCGGTCACCCGGGGCGTGCCGCGCGCGTGGAAGGAGTCGGTCGTCGGCAGCAGCGGGGCGTCCGGGCAGTAGGTCTCGTCCGCCGTGGCCGGTTCGAAGAAGACCCCGATCGGACCGGTGCCGGCCGGGGTCCCCGGTCCCGGGGTCACCGTCAGGTGCGCTGCGAGACCGCCGGCGAGCGGAGACGACGTCTCGAAGGTGAGCACGACCGGCACCGTCTGCACCGCCGTGGTGTCCAGCCCGCAGTCGTCGGCCAGCTGCGGGATCGACGGCCCGATCCCGGTCCGCACCCGGTCGACCGAGACGGTCAGCGACCCGGCGGCACGACCCCCGGTGAGGGTGGCGGCCGCCAGCGGGACCGGGTACCGGACCGGCGGCGCCGCCGGGGCGACGGTGCCGTCCGCGCTGCTCACGGGAGGCACCGGGGCCGCCTCGGGGTGGGCCACCGCGTCGAGGAAGCCGCACCCGGAGGTGGACAGGACAGCGGCGACGAGGGCCGCGACGCCGGTGCTGCGCCGCCCTGGTCGACGCACGCGGGCAGACGGCACCGGGCTCCTCGGGACGAGTTGTGGGCCGAGAGCGTCCCATTCCCCGGCCACGGGCGGAAGAGGCGCGGCATGGTCCCGCCGTGCCACGGTCGGGTCAGGTGCTCAGCGCGCTCCGCGCCGTCGCGGCGGGCAGCAGGGTGAACCGCCAGGCCGGTGGCGGACGCCGGCCGTGCAGCACCACCCGGCAGGCGCCGAGGTCGGCGACGCCGGCGAACCCCTCGGCGCGCTGGTGCAGCCAGAGCAGGAACGGGTGGCCGTCGACGTCCATGGTGGTGCGCGGCCAGCTGCGGACGTCGTCCAGCCGGGCAGCGACGGTCCGGCCGGTCACCCCGGCCTGCTGGGTCCAGCGCAGCGTGTCCTCGGCCGACGCGGCGTGCGGGATCAGCTTGAGCAGCATGCTGGTCACCGCCGTCTCGGCGACGCCGCGCAGGCTGCCGTCGACGGTCCAGCCGCCGTCCGCGTCGGGGCGGCACCCGCGCCGGGCGATGGTGCGCACCGACCAGGCCGGTGGCGCGTCCGGCGGGGTGCCCGGCGGCGGGACGGGGCCGACGCTGACGTCCTCCCACCAGGAGGGTGCGCCCGGCGCGGCGGTGCCGCGGGCGGCGGCGAGCAGGGAGAGGGACCGGGGAGGCACGCCCGCCGGCACCAGCACCGGCATGTCCAGGCCGGCCAGCGAGATCGTCATCGAGGATGATCTACACCCACCGGGCGCCCGCCGTCGAGGTCCCGGCGCAGACCGGCCGGCGCTACGGTCGCGCGCCATGGGACCCCTGGCGCTGTTCGAGGTCACGCTGGACTGCCCGGAGCCCCGGGCGCTGGCCGAGTTCTACCGCCGGGCGCTCGGCTGGGCCTACGCGCCGGGCCACGAGCAGGACGACCCGGACGGCGACGAGTGGCTGGTGCTGCTCCCGCCGGGCGGCGGCACCCGGCTGGCCTTCCAGCGCTCCCCCGCGGCCGTGCCGCCCTGGCGCACCGGCGCCCGGGTGCACCTGGACGTCGCCGTCCCGGACCTGGCCGCGGGGCACGCGCACCTGCTGGCCTGCGGTGCCCGGGCGCTGACCGGGTCGCCGGCGGAGGAGGGCCACCCCGAGGACCTGTTCCGGGTCTACGCCGACCCGGTGGGCCACCCGTTCTGCGCCACCCAGGTCTGAGCCGGCTCAGCGCGCCGGCGCCCGCTCCCGCTCGGCCGGCCGCGGCGGTGCGTCGTAGGCACGCTGGACGGTGAGGTCGCCGGCGTCCCCGTAGAGCCGGCCCTCACGGGACTTCACCCCGGCCACCAGCACGATGCTCACCACGACGAGCAGCGACCACGAGCCGAGCTTGGCCGCGTGCACCAGCGTCCACACCGACTCCTGCGACGGGTACTGCCAGGCGCGCAGCCAGGTGGCGGCGTTCTCGGCGACCCACAGGAAGAAGCCGATCAGGCCGAAGGACAGCGCGAGCGGCATCGCGTAGCGACGGCGGCCGACGGTGAAGTGCACCCAGGTGCGCCGGGTGACGACCAGCAGCGCGAGGGCCAGCGGCAGCCGCACGTCCCAGGTGACGTGCGAGGTGAAGAAGTTCAGGTAGACCAGGCCGGCCACCCCGGCCGTCGCACGCGGCCGGTAGCCGGTGATGCGCAGGTCGAACCGGCGCCAGGCCTGGCAGACGTAGCTGCCGACAGCGGCGTACATGAACCCGCTGTACAGCGGGACGCCGCCGATCGCCGCGTGCCCGGTGTCGGGGTAGGACCAGGAGCCCTGCCGGACCTTGAACAGCTCGAGGGCCAGCCCGACCAGGTGGAAGCCGAAGATGACGGCGACCTCCCGGCCGGTCTCCCAGCCCACGAGCCACAGCCCCAGCGTCACCGCCAGGCACCAGGCCAGCAGCGCGTCGGCCGGGTCGACCGGGAGCGGCAGGACCCGGACGAGCGCCAGGCCGAGGAAGAAGAGGACGGCGAACAGGCAGCACTGCGCCTCGAGCCAGGCGAACCGGAGCAGCTGACGCACGCGCCGAGGCTAGGGGACGGCGGCCCCCGCGCCCGGCAGGCCCGACCGCACGTCAGGATCACGGGGCGCACGGCCCCCTTGACGCCCCCGGGCACCGGGAGAAGCGTCGTCCTCCGCGAGGACATCCGTCCTGGCGCGGGGGTCCCGGGACGCTGGACGGGGACGCCGCCCCGGGTCGACTCCCCGCTCTCCGTCCGCCCCGGTGCGGACCTCGGCCTCGAGGAGGCCGGAGTGACCGAGAACCGAAGCCCCTACCCCGTCCGTGTGGACGCCGTGCTGGACCCCGCGACCTCGCGGTGGCTGTGGCTGGTCAAGTGGCTGCTGCTGATCCCGCACGCCATCGTGCTGTTCTTCCTCTGGCTCGGCTTCTTCGTGCTCAGCGTGGTCGCGTTCTTCGCGATCCTGGTGACCGGTCGCTACCCCCGGGACCTGTTCGACTTCAACGTCGGGGTGCTGCGCTGGACCTGGCGGGTGCACTACTACGGCTACGGAGCGCTGGGCACCGACCGCTACCCGCCGTTCACCCTCGCCGAGGTGCCCGACTACCCGGCGCACCTCGACGTCCCCTACCCCGAGCGGTTGTCCCGGGGGCTCGTCCTGGTCAAGTCGTGGCTGCTGGCCATCCCGCACTACCTCGTCCTCGCCGTCTTCATCGGCGGTGGGTGGTGGCTGGGCACCGGCGGTGCCGACGGGTGGGACGACAGCTGGACCGCCGGCGGGGGCCTGGTCGGGCTGCTGGTGCTGATCGCCGCCATCGTGCTGCTGATCACCGGCCGCTACCCCCGGCCGCTGTACGACTTCGTGATGGGCATGGACCGGTGGGTGCTCCGGGTCGCCGCCTACGCGGGGCTGATGACCGACCGCTACCCACCGTTCCGGCTCGACCTGGGCGGTGACGACCCGGGCGGGACGCCGGCCGTCCCGGTCCCGCCGGCTCCTCGCGGGACGCCGGTGACCCCGCCGCCGGTCGGCGCCCCGGGCTGAACTCCGGGGCGGCGCCGGTCCCGGCGCCGCCCCGGGTGTCAGCTGAACGCAGCGCCCGTCTGGGCCGCCGCCAGCGCCTCCGGGCCCTCGAAGGAGTTCGGCCGGCCGGCCCCGGCGGCGATGAGGGTGCGGAGGCTGCCGGTGACGTACTCGCCCCAGGCGCGGGAGCAGACCTGGTAGCACTCGGCCTGCGGGTACAGCCCCTCGTGGGTGAAGCGGACCTCGGTCGACCCGTCGCGCTCGGTGATGTCGAAGACGACGGTCGTCCCGGTCCACTCCTCCTTGTCCGCCGGGAAGCTCAGCCAGCTGTCGGTCACCAGCCAGGCCACCCGGCGGCCCGGCTCGAGCTCGGTGATCCGGAACTCCGACCAGTGGATGTCCGGGACGGTGTAGCTGAAGACGGCGCCCAGCTCGTCGGTCGGGCCGGTGATGGTCCCCGACCACCAGGCGCGGACGTCGGTGATCGCGGCGAAGGCCTGCTCCGGGGTCTGCTCGACGGTGAAGGTGTAGCTGAGGCTGGTGTCCATGGGAGGTGCACCTCTCGTCCGTGCCGTCCGGTTCGCTCGCCGGTCCGACATGCCTGCTTTCATGATGCAAGTCACGCTACGGGCAGGAGCTAGCGTGAAGCAAGTACTCTGCTCGCATGCTCGGGAAGACGTACGACCGCGAGGTGTGCTCGATGGCCCGCGCCCTGGAGGTGGTGGGCGAGCGGTGGAGCCTGCTGATCGTCCGGGACGCGCTGTTCGCCGGCGTGACCCGGTTCAGCGACTTCCAGCGCGGCCTGGGCATCGCGCCCAACGTGCTGGCGGCCAGGCTCGACGCCTTCGTCACCGCGGGGCTGATGGAGCGCCGGCGGTACGCCGACCAGCCCGAGCAGTTCGACTACGTGCTGACGCCGATGGGCCGCGACCTGTCCACCTCGATCGTCGCGCTCACGCAGTGGGGCGACCGGTGGGCCGGGACCGGCGAGCCGCCGATCCTCTACACCCACGCGGGGTGCGGCGGCGCGGTCGAGTCGCGGAGCGTCTGCACGACGTGCGGGACGCACGACCCGGACGACGTGCAGGCCCGCCCCGGCCCCGGGATGCCCGCGGGCTACGTGGAGGCCCGCCGCCGCGGCCGCACCGCCTGACCGTCGGGGCCATGTTGGCCAACATGGCCCCGAGCGGACGCCGGTCAGCTCCTCTTCGGGCGGTCGGCGGCGCCGATCTGCCGGCGGTGGACGACGGCGTCCCGGCTGAGCGCGAGCAGGCCGTCGGTGAGGGCGTCGGCCGCGGCCTGCACCTCCTCATCGGTCAGCGGGTCGAGGGCGTCGAGGATGAAGACGGCGCTGCTGGTGTCGGTGGTGATCCGGGTGCGGACGCCCTGCCGCCAGTTCCAGCGACGGCAGGTGACGCCGAGCTGGTCGCGCCAGACGACCTCACCGGGTTCGGGGTGCTCGACGGCGGGCTCGCCGGCGGCGGTGGTGTCGAAGGGCTCGTCGCCGGCGGCGCGGACCAGCCGGGGCGGCCCGGCGTAGGCGGCGCGGTCCTCCCCGCCCAGCGGGAGCAGGTGCGCGATGGACACGGCGTTGTAGACGTCGGTGATCCGGTCGATGCGCGGCAGCCCGCCGGGCTCGAGGCGGCGCAGGAGGGCCTCGACGCTGGGCCGGGTGCGCTGCGGCTTGGCACCGAACGCGCGGTAGGCCTCCCGCCAGGCGGCCGGGTGCGGCAGCTGCTCCGGCCTCCGACCGTCGAGCAGCCGGCGGGCGGTGGCCTCCGCGGCGGTGAGGACGCGCTCGCTGACCTCGTCGCTGGGCCCGCCACGGAGGCCGTCGCCGGTCACTAGCAGCGCTCGGTAGTCCGGCTGCAGCTCGAACACCGCCGCATCGACGCTCGCCGCGGCCAACCACGCCTCCGCGTCGGGGTGCGGTCGTCCGTCCTGGTGGGTCATCTGCGGCCTCCGCCTCGGAAGATGAGCGTCCCCGACCGTCCAGCCGGCGGCCGCGTGCGGCCCCTCAGTTGATGATCTCGCCGCGCTCGTCGGCACGGAGCGCCGACAGCCGGTCCCGCCACACCTGCAGCGCCTCGGGCGTCAGCCGCGTCCAGTCGGTGACCTCACCGATGACCCTGAGCGGGGCGCTGCTGCGGTAGGACCGGGTGGGGTTGCCCGGGAACTTCCTGTCGGTCACGTTGGGGTCGTCCTCGAACGCTCCCGTGGGCACGACCGCGTAGACGCGCGGGAGGCCGTCACCGACCGCGAGTTCTGCAGCGAGGCCGGCTCCGTCACGCAGCGCGGTGAAGTAGATGTGGTTCATCACCACATCAGGGCGGTAGTTCGACCGGAACCCCGGTGTCAGGAGGTCGCCGGCCGGCAGATCGGCCTTCGTACCGTGGAAGAACGGTCCCTCGTCCGACGGGTGGCTCATCGCGGGAAGGCGGTCCTCTCGGGGGTGAACGGGCCCATCGCCGCGGCGATGCTGCCCCCATCCTGACGATCGAACCAGGCCACGACGACCTCCGGTCCCCGACGGCTCGCGCACGACAGCGGACGGCGCTCAGGGAGTTGCACCGCGTCCCGGCCGGCAGCGCGCCACGGAAGGCGCGCCGGCGGGCCGGCCGCCCGGCCGCACCCGCTGCTGGACTCGGTGCCTCCACGACCCACGACGAGGTGGTCCCGATGCCCAGGTTCGTCATCTTCTTCGCCTACACCCCGGAGACCTGGGGCCGCATGGTCGAGCAGCCCGGTGACCGCACGGCCGCCGTGCGCGCGTCGGCGGAGGCCGTCGGCGCCCGGCTGGAGGCCCTGTACTGGATGCTCGGTGAGGCGGACGGCATGGTGGTCCTGGAGGCGCCGGACGCCCAGACTGCGGCCGCGGTCACGCTCACCTCGGCGAGCACGGGCACGGTCCGCAGCCTGGGCACCCACCAGCTGTTCGACCAGGACGAGCTGCAGTCCGTCCTGGCCAGGGTGCGTGCCGGGCGCGCCGCCTTCCAGGCGCCCGGCACCTGACCGCCGCCGGTCAGCCCGCGCGCGGCGAGCCGGCGGCTCGCCGAAGCAGCCGGTCGGAGCGCACAGAGCCGCCCCGGCCTTCGGAGGGGTCGGGGCGGCTCTGTGTGCGTCGTGCCTGCGGTGTGTGCCGCCGACCCCCGCGAGGGAGGTCAGCGGGAGCCCGCCGGGCCACCAGCCGAGGATCCGGCCGGCGCCCCGGCGGGCGCTGCTGTCAGCTGCAGCCGCTGGTGGAGCCGCAGCCCTCGCAGACGTAGCAGCTGCCGGCCGGCCGCATCTTCGTGCCGCAGGTCATGCACAGCGGCGCGTCGGTGGCCGTTCCGGTGACCAGCTCGAGCAGCTCGGCCGAGGAGTGGGCCTCCTTGACCGACTTCGGGCCGGCCGGGGTCACCTTCTCCTCCACCTTGGCCGTCTCGATCGGGGCCGAACCCCGCAGCTGCACCAGGTCGACGTCCTCGTCCTCCGCAACCGTGGGGGTCGAGGCCGAGGAGCCGTAGGAGCCGGAGACCTGCGCAGCCCGCTCCTCGGCGTTCAGGATGCCGAGGCCCGCCCGGGTCTCGACCGGCAGGTGGTCCAGCGCCAGGCGACGGAAGATGTAGTCCATCACCGACTGGGCGATCCGGATGTCCGGGTCGTCGGTCATGCCGGCCGGCTCGAACCGCATGTTGGTGAACTTCTGGATGTAGGTCTCCAGCGGCACACCGTGCTGCAGCGCCAGGGAGATCCCGATCGAGAAGGCGTCCATCACACCGGCCAGGGTCGAGCCCTGCTTGCCCAGCTTGAGGAAGACCTCACCCAGGCTGCCGTCCTCGTACATGCCGGCGGTCATGTAGCCCTCGGCGCCGGCGACGCTGAAGGACGTGGTGACGCTGGTCCGCTTCTTCGGCAGCCGCTTGCGCACGGGGTGGGCGAGCGCGGTGGTCGGCGCGACCTCGGCCACGACCTCGGCCTTGGTGCCGTCGTTCTTGCCCTTGCCACCGGACAGCGGCTGGCCGACCTTGCAGTTGTCGCGGTAGATGGCCAGGGCCTTGATGCCCATCTTCCAGCCCTGGAAGTAGATGTCCGCGACCTCCTCGACGGTCGCCGACTCCGGCATGTTGACCGTCTTGCTGATCGCACCGGAGATGAACGGCTGGACCGCCGCCATCATCCGGACGTGGCCCATCGGCGAGATGGACCGCTCGCCCATCGCGCAGTCGAAGACCTCGTAGTGCTCGGGACGCAGGGTCGGGGCGTCGACGACGTGCCCGTGCTCGGCGATGTACTCGACGATCGCCTCGACCTGCTCGTCCTGGTAGCCCAGGCTCTTCAGCGCCCGCGGGACCGTCTGGTTGACGATCTGCATCGAGCCGCCGCCGACCAGCTTCTTGAACTTGACCAGCGAGAAGTCCGGCTCGATGCCGGTCGTGTCGCAGTCCATCATGAAGCCGATGGTGCCGGTGGGGGCCAGCACGGAGGCCTGCGCGTTGCGCCAGCCGTTCTCCGCACCGATGGCCAGGCACTCCTGCCACTCGGCGGTCGCGGCCTTGAGGACGTCGGCGTCGTCGGCGCCGACCGGGCGGATCGCGTCGTTCGCCGCGGCGTGCTTGCGCATGACCCGGGCGTGGGCGTCGGCGTTGCGGGCGAACCCGTCGTAGGCGCCGACGACGCCGGCCAGCTCGGCCGAGCGGCGGTAGGCGGTGCCGGTCATCAGCGAGGTGATCGCCGCGGCCAGCGACTGGCCGCCCCGCGAGTCGTAGGCGTGGCCGGTGGCCATCAGCATCGCGCCGAGGTTGGCGTAGCCGATGCCCAGCTGGCGGTAGGCGCGGGTGGTCTCCCCGATCGGGTCGGTCGGGAAGTCGGCGAAGCAGATCGAGATGTCCATCGCGGTGATGATCAGCTCGACGGACTTCACGAAGGTCTTCGAGTCGAACGTGCCGTCGTCCTTGAGGAACTTCATGAGGTTCAGCGACGCCAGGTTGCACGAGCTGTTGTCCAGGCTCATGTACTCCGAGCACGGGTTCGAGGCGTTGATCCGGCCCGTCTCCGGGTTGGTGTGCCAGTCGTTGATCGTGTCGTCGTACTGGATGCCCGGGTCGGCGCACTCCCAGGCCGCCTGGGTGACCTTGCCGAACAGCTCACGGGCGTCGACGGTCTCGATCACCGAGCCGTCGGAGCGGGCGCGCAGCCCGAAGTCGGTGCCGTTCTCGACCGCACGCATGAACTCGTCGTTGACCCGGACCGAGTTGTTCGCGTTCTGGTACTGGACGCTGGTGATGTCCCGGCCGCCGAGGTCCATGTCGTACCCGGCGTCGCGCAGCGCGCGGATCTTGTCCTCCTCGCGCGCCTTGGTCTCGATGAACTCCTCGATGTCGGGGTGGTCGATGTCGAGGACGACCATCTTGGCCGCGCGGCGGGTGGCGCCACCGGACTTGATGGTGCCGGCCGAGGCGTCGGCACCGCGCATGAAGGAGACCGGACCGGAGGCGGTGCCACCGGAGGACAGCAGCTCCTTGGAGGAGCGGATGCGGGAGAGGTTGAGGCCGGCGCCCGAGCCGCCCTTGAAGATCAGCCCCTCCTCGCGGTACCAGTTCAGGATCGAGTCCATGGTGTCGTCGACGGCCAGGATGAAGCAGGCGCTGACCTGCTGCGGCGAGGCGGTGCCGACGTTGAACCAGACCGGGGAGTTGAAGCTGAACACCTGGTGCAGCAGCATCCAGGTCAGCTCGTGCTCGAAGACCTCGGCGTCGCCCTCGGAGGCGAAGTAGTCGTGCTCACGGCCGGCCGCGCCGTAGGTGAGGACGACGCGGTCGATGAGCTGGCGGAGGCTGGTCTCCCGCTGGGGGCTGCCGACCGCGCCGCGGAAGTACTTGGTGGTGACGATGTTGGTGGCGTTGATGCTCCACTCGGACGGGAACTCGACGCCGCGCTGCTCGAAGTTGATCGAGCCGTCACGCCAGTTGGTCATGACGACGTCGCGGCGCTCCCAGACGACCTCGTCGTAGGGGTGCACCCCTGCCGTGGTGAAGACGCGCTTGACCTTGAGGCCCTTCCCGCGGGTCGTGGCCTTGCCGCTCCCGCCGGTGCGACGGTTCCGGCTGGGCGAGAGGCGATCGGCTGTCTCGGTCAAGGCGTGCTCCCTGGTCTGGCGTTCGGGCGTGCGGGTGGCGGCTGACGGACGTCGTCGGAAGCCGGTGGTGCGGAGTGCGGGCTAGCTGGGTGGAACGGGCCCGGCGTCGTCGCCGGGTGCGCCCTCGCCGGGTGGGCCCCCGGCGGTGGACGCGGGACGCAGCCGCTTGAGCTCGGCGATCTCCTTCTCGAAGTCGGCCGCCGAGCTGAAGGACCGGTAGACGCTGGCGAAGCGCAGGTAGGCGACCTCGTCGAGGTAGCGCAGCGGCCCGAGGATGGCGAGGCCCACCTCGTTGCTGGGCACCTCGGCCGAGCCGGTGGCGCGCACCGCGTCCTCGACCTTGGCGGCGAGGACGGCCAGCTGCCCCTCGTCGACCGGGCGGCCCTGGCAGGCCCGGCGGACGCCGGCGATGACCTTGTTGCGGTCGAACGGCTCGCTGACGCCGCTGCGCTTGACGACCGCCAGCACGGGCTCCTCCACGGTCGTGAACCGCCGACCGCAGACCGGGCAGGACCGGCGACGGCGTGTCGTCGCGCCCTCGTCGGTCTCGCGTGAGTCGATGACCCGGCTGTCTGGGCTGTGGCAGAACGGGCAACGCACCGGGGGCACCTCCTCGTCGATCGGCGGCCCGTGGAGGGCGACCGCCCGACGCTCCCTGTGGACCGACCGGGGGACATCCGGTGGATGTCCTGGGGTTGACCTGGGGAAGCGCCTGTGGACTGACTTACATCTCTGTCACTACAAGATGTTGGGGTGAGGTTAACCCCGCACCACTACAGGTACAACCTCTGGGCCCCGGCGCGTCTTCCCCCGTCGCGTGCGCCCCGCCCGTCCCACGCGCCTGACCGGCCCGTTCCGACCCGGCGTCACGGCAGCTGCAGCACCGCACCCGGCAGCAGGTCGACGTCCCGGAGCCCGTTGAGGTCGACGATGGCGTCGACCACGGCCCGCGCGTCCTCCTCGGGGGCCACCTGCCGGGCCAGCGACCAGAGCGTGTCGCCCGGCTGCACCACGACGGTCGAGGACCCGGCCAGCTCCAGCCCACCCCGCTCGGCGTTGAGCTGGACGGTGACCACGGTGGCCGCGGCGATGGACAACCCCACCGCGATCGACAGCCCGGCGACCACCCGGCGGCCCCGCTCGGTGAGCCGGACCGGGATGAACTCGTCGGGCGCCGGCCGCCACCCGGCGACCGCGCGCGCCGGCGCCGCGCGGCGCTCCCCGCCCTCGACCGCGCAGCCCCCGCGGACCGGGCGCCCGGACGCCGGCGCACCGGCCCACGCCGGCCGGGCCCCCGGTCGGGCCGGGTCCCGCCGGGAGGTCGCCGGCGCGGCCGCCCGGGGGCCGCGCCCGGCCGGCACGCCGCAGCGCGCGGCCGCCGGCGGGACGGCGACCGGCCGGGAGGCGAGGCGCTCGGCCGGGAACTCGGACAGCGGCGCGACGGGGGGAGGGACACGGCGCTGGGGGCTGGTCACGAGGGCGCTCCTGGGGTCAGACGGTGCCGGGCGGCGGGACGGGCCGTGCGACCGACCAGGCGTGGAGCACTGCCCTCGAACGCCTGTTCGATTCGAACGTCTGTGCGATGTCTACCGCATCCCACCGACAAGTCCAGCCCCTGACACCGACTTCTTCGAACAGGTGTTTGAACTACACGGGTGTGACCCGCTACCGTTCACCTGCGATCGAGATCGGGATCGCCGCGCCGGCCCCGCCCGGAGTGCGGCGACGCACCCGGGAACCGCTGCCCCGGCAGCCGGACGAGGAGGACACATGGCGGTCGACGGCCCGACGGCAGGCAGTGGCAAGGGCTCCGCGCGGCGCGGTCGCGCCGGGGAGACGGGGGCGGCCGGCGCCGGTGCGGCGATCCGGGAGTTCCCCGACCGCGGCGAGGCCGGCGACGGGCTGACCCAGCGGCAGCGCCGGGTGCTCGAGGTCATCCGCGACTCCATCGACCGCCGCGGCTACCCGCCCTCGGTCCGCGAGATCGGCGAGGCGGTCGGGCTCTCCTCGGCCTCCTCGGTGGCCCACCAGCTCTCGGTGCTGCAGCGCAAGGGCTGGCTGCGGCGCGACCCGAACCGCCCGCGGGCGCTCGACGTCCGGCTCCCCGGCGAGACCGCCGTCATGACCGAGGCCGCCGAGCCCGCCGCCGGGCCGCTCGCGGCCTCCGGTGGCGCCAGCGGCGTGGACGAGGCCGCCGCGCCCCGCCCGACCTACGTGCCGCTGGTCGGCCGGATCGCCGCGGGTGGCCCGGTGCTGGCCGAGCAGGCGGTGGAGGAGGTCTTCCCGCTCCCCCGCGAGCTGGTCGGCGAGGGCACGCTGTTCATGCTCAAGGTCGCCGGTGACTCGATGGTCGACGCCGCCATCTGTGACGGCGACTGGGTCGTCGTCCGCCAGCAGCCGACCGCGGAGAACGGCGAGATCGTGGCCGCCATGATCGACGGCGAGGCCACGGTGAAGACCTACAAGCGCCGCGACGGGCACGTCTGGCTGATGCCGCACAACGAGGCGTACGAGCCGATCCCCGGCGACGACGCCACCGTCCTGGGCCGGGTCGTCACCGTCCTGCGCCGCGTCTGAGGAAGGACCCCCTCTCCCCCCACCACTCGCAGGCTCGTGGCGGGGACCTGAGAGGGGGCCGGGTGGTCAGCCTTGCTGGCGGCGGCGGAAGCGGCCGACGAGCCACACCAGGGTGGTGGCGACCAGGGCGGCGATCAGCCCGGCCGTCAGCGGGCTCACCGAGCGGGCGAGCCCGCCGTCGGCCGAGGCGTCCTCGGCCGGGCCGGTCGCCGCGGCCGGCTCGAGCGCGCCGGACGCGGGCACCAGGGTCACCGTGGCCGGCAGCCCCTCCCCCGACACCAGCAGGTCACGGCTGTTCGCGGCGAACGTGATCGCCTCGCCCTGAGGTGAGTCCGGCAGCGGCACCCGGACCGGGGAGCCGCCCAGTGCGCCGACCACGTCGGAGCCGACCAGCGGCCAGACGTAGGCGTCGGTGTAGGTGCGCAGCGCGATCCGCTGGCCGTCGGGCGAGACCGACCCGCCGGTGACGAGCAGCTGCCCGGCGCGCCCCACCGGGCCGCCGGGGGTCCCGGTGAGGGTGAACCCGAGCCGGAGCACCTGGCTCATCGGCACGGTGGCGTCGTCGGCGAGCGGGCCGTCGGGCCGGTAGACGGCGCTGGCCCCCAGCACCTCCTTGGTGACCACGTACGGCGTGCCGTCCGGCGCCAGCAGGAGGGCCTCGGCGTCGTGCGGGCCGTCCGGGTAGGTGAGCCGGGTCAGGGTGGAGCTGCCGTCCGGGCGGAGGCCGATGAGCGCCACGGTCTCCCGGGTCTGGTTGTTGTCCCCGGTGTCGGCCAGCCAGATCGTCCCGTCCCCGGCCAGCGCCAGGTCCTCCGGGTCGTAGGGGTCGACGTCGGCGGAGCGGACCTCGCCGATCGCGCAGCCGCCGTCGAGGACGAACACCTCGGCACGGTCGCCCCCGTCGTTCATGGCCAGCATCGAGTCGCCGGCGCTGGCCAGCCCGGAGAGCTCCGGCAGCCGCGGGTCGGTGACCGCGCACCGCGTGCTCGGCTCGCCGTAGGGCGCGGCGTCCGCGCCCTGGGCGACGGCCGGGGCGACCGGCAGGACGGCGAGCACCAGACCGAGGGGCGCGCCGAGGGCCGCGCGGCCCGCTCTCCGGCGTCCCGCGCGGTCAGGGCTGCGAACGGCCCGCTCTGGCACGGACCCAGCGTGACACCACGACAGCGTCGAGTGCATGAACCACGCCCAACAGCAGCAGCCCGACGGCCAGCCCCACGACCGCGTCGGTGACCCAGTGGAAGTCCAGCGCCACCATGGCCACGCCGGTGCACAGCGGCCCCAGGATGCTCAGCGCCCAGGTGGTGCGCTGCGTCCAGGCGGGCAACCCGTACTCCACGGCCGTCCACCGGGCGACCCCCCACATCAGGACGGCGTTGGCCACGTGCCCGGAGGGGTAGCTGGCGCCGTCCCGGTGGAAGAACGACCCGGGGTAGGCCGGCGCCGTCCGGCCGGTGCCGTACTTGAAGGCGTAGACGACCGCGGTGAGCAGGGCCAGGGCCATCAGCACGCGGACCAGGGGGACGAGGGTCCGGCGGCGGACGGCCAACCAGCCGACCAGGGCCGCCAGCACGATGAGGATGAAGCCGCGGCCGCCGGCCTGGGTGAAGGCCCAGACGAACCAGTAGGCGTCGGAGTGCCGCAGGTCCCAGACGCTGACCACCTCGGAGACCCGGAGGTCCATCCGCTCCAGCCAGCCCCGGTTGAGCAGGTCGACGGTGACCCCGAGGGTCACCAGCGCGGAGAGCAGCAGCACCCACCACGGCGGCCGGCCGACCCCGATGACCGGCGCAGACCGGGAGGACGGCAGGCCGCCGGCGGCGTCCGCCATCGACTGCACCGCGCTCCTGGCCACCGGGTCACGGTACCGGGACCGTGACCTGGTCGTGACCAAGACCGACCCCGGCCCCCTCTCAGGGCCCCGCCCCGAGCAGGTGACGCGCTGGAACGGCCCGCCTGCAGGGCCCCGCCCCGAGCCTGCGCGGGGTGGGTCAGGCCTCGTCCCGAGGCTCGCCCCGAGCTTGCGAGGGGTGAGGAGGACGAGGTCCTTCGACCTTCGTCAGATCCCGGCGACCGGCGCGGCGTAGTCCTCGAGCACCGCCGCGAGCGCCGGGGCGACCCGGGCGGTGAGGAGGGTGCCGGTGGCCCCGTGCCGCTCCTCGATGACCTCGCCGTCCCGGTGGACCCGGGCGACCAGGTCACCCCGGTCGTAGGGCACCAGCACCTCGACGTCGACGTCCGGGTGCGGCAGCCGCGCGGCGATGACGTCCCGCAGCGCCTCGATGCCCTCGCCGGTCCGGGCGGAGACCCAGGCGGCGCCGGGGAGCGCCTGCCGCAGGGCGAGCACGTCGTCCTCGGTCATCGCGTCGACCTTGTTGACCACGATGAGCTCGGGGACGGCGGCGGCGTCGATCTCGTTGAGCACGACCCGCACCGCGTCGATCTGGCCCAGCGGGTCGGGGTCGGACCCGTCGACCACGTGCACGAGCAGGTCGGCGGCCGCGACCTCCTCCAGCGTGGACCGGAAGGCGTCGACCAGCTGGTGCGGCAGGTGGCGCACGAAGCCGACGGTGTCGGTCACCGTGAACTCCCGGCCGTCCGGGGTCTGCGCGCGCCGGACCGTCGGGTCCAGGGTGGCGAACAGCGCGTCCTGCACCAGCACGCCGGCGTCGGTGAGCTGGTTGAGCAGGCTGGACTTGCCGGCGTTGGTGTACCCGGCGATGGCCACGCTCGGGGTGGCGTTGCGGTCGCGGGAGTTGCGCTGGGTGGTGCGGGCGGTCGCCATGCCGGCGATCTCCTTGCGCAGCTTGCTCACCCGGGCGCGGATCCGGCGACGGTCGGTCTCGATCTTGGTCTCACCGGGACCACGGGTACCGATGCCGCCACCACCGGCGACGCGGCCACCGGCCTGCCGGCTCAGCGACTCACCCCAACCGCGCAGCCGCGGCAGCATGTACTGCATCTGGGCGAGCTCGACCTGCGCCTTGCCCTCCCGGCTGGTGGCGTGCTGGGCGAAGATGTCCAGGATCAGCGCGGTCCGGTCGACCACCTTGACCTTGAGGATCTTCTCCAGCTGGTTGAGCTGGCCCGGGGCCAGCTCGCCGTCGCAGATCACGGTGTCGGCGCCGGTGGCGGCGACGACGTCGCGCAGCTCGGCGGCCTTGCCCGAGCCCACGTAGGTGGCCGGGTCGGGCTTGTCGCGGCGCTGCACGAGCGCGTCGAGCACCTGCGATCCGGCGGTCTCGGCGAGCGCGGCGAGCTCGGCCAGCGAGCGGTGCGCGTCGACCGCCGTCCCCTCGGTCCAGACGCCGACCAGGACGACCCGCTCCAGGCGGAGCTGCCGGTACTCGACCTCGGTGACGTCGGTGAGCTCGGTCGACAGACCGGCGACGCGGCGCAGCGCACCGCGCTCCTCCTTGACGTAGGAGCCGGTCGAGTCGTCCGGGGCGTCCCACGGGGTGGTGGGCGCAGGGGTCGGGTCCTGGGCGCGGGCGCGCGCGGCCTTGTCGACCCGGGCCTCGGCCTCGTCGAGGATCGCGCGGTTCTGGGCTGTCGTCATCGTGTCCAGCGTGGCATGCCCTCGCACGGAGGGCGACTGACTTGTGGTGCGAGCTGTTGTCATCGCCCGGTACAACACCTCAGGGCTCCGGGTGCATCCCGAGGTACACCGACCACTTCTCCCCCTGCGGATCCGCCGGCCGGCGGGCGAACTCGTCGAGCACCGCGTGCAGCCGGCCGGCGAGCTCCTCCCGCTCGGCAGCCGTCAGGCGCAACCCGAGCCGGTTGCTGTGCAGCCGGTCCTCCCCCGCCTCCGCGACCTCCTCGAGGAAGGCCGCCAGCGACGGGTCGCGCCCGGCGGCCGGCCCTCCTGCGTCGTCCATCAGCCAGCTCTTCCCGGTCGCCCGGTACGGCACCTCCCGCGCACCGCGGGTGCCCCGCCGCGCCGGCTCCGCGGCCAGGAAGCCGGTGTCGACGAGGGTGCGCACGTGGTGCAGGACGGTGGCCGGGTTGCGGTCCAGCCGGGCCGCCAGCTCCTTGTTGGTGAGCGGGGCGTCCAGGCACAGCCGCAGGATGCGCAGCCGGACGGCGGAGGCGAGGGCCCGGGCCTCGGCGTCGGTCGCCGGACGGCGCTCGCCGGCGACGCGGGGACGACGCTCCGGCTCGGGCACGGGAGCAGCCTAGGCAGACACGACGCAAAGTGATTGACACTTCCCGATCACTCACTCCACCCTGCCGCGGTGAGCACCGACCGCAGCCTGCTGCGCCACCACGACTTCCGGCAGCTGTGGGCCGCCGAGACGGTCAGCCAGGTCGGCACCCAGGTGACCCTGCTGGCGCTGCCGGTCGTCGCGGTGACCGTGCTGGACGCGACGCCGCTGCAGATGGGCGTCCTCACCGCGTTGGAGACCGCCGCCTTCCTGCTCATCGGCCTGCCGGCCGGGGCGTGGGTGGACCGCTGGCGCCGCAAGCGGGTGCTGGTGACCGCCGACCTGGTCCGCGCCGCCGTGCTGGCCACGCTGCCGGTCGCGTACCTGCTCGACGTGCTCACCCTGGGCCAGCTCTTCGCCGTCGCGGCGGTCACCGGCGCGGCCACGGTGTTCTTCGACGTCGCCTACCAGAGCTACCTGCCCGCCCTGGTCGACCGCGACCAGCTGGTCGACGGCAACGGCAAGCTCGAGGCGAGCCGCGCGGTCGCGCAGGTCGCCGGCCCGGGCGCCACCGGTGTGCTGCTGCGGGTGCTCGGCGCCCCGCTGCTCATCGCCGTCGACGCGGTGTCCTACCTGGTGTCCGCGCTGTTCATCGGCCAGATCGGCGCGCCGGACGTCGTCCCGGACCGGGCGTCCCGGCGGCCGCTGCGCACCGAGATCGGTGAGGGGCTGGCCTTCGTCGTGCGGCACCCGCTGCTGCGCCGGATCGTGGCGTGCACCGGCACCGGGAACCTCTTCGGCAGCATCACCAGCACGCTGCTGGTGCTGTTCGCGATCCGGGAGCTCGGCCTGTCCGAGAGCACCCTGGGACTGGCGCTGTCGGCCGGGGCCGTCGGCGGGCTGCTGGGCGCGGCCACCGCCGCACGGTTCGCCCGGCGCGTGGGCGAGGGGCGGGCCATCCCGCTGTCCGCGGCGGTCCTGGTGCCGTTCGCCGCGCTCACGCCGTTGGCCGACCTCGGCGCCCCGGTGGTGCTGCTGGTGGTGAGCATGTTCGGGTTCAGCTGGTCGGTCGTGGTCTACAACGTCACCCAGGTCAGCTTCCGTCAGCGGCTGTGCCCGCCCGGCCTGCTCGGCCGGATGAACGCCTCGGTCCGGTTCATCGTCTTCGGCACCATGCCGCTGGGTGGGCTCCTCGGCGGCGTGCTGGGCACCTGGCTCGGCGTCGTCCCGGCGCTGTGGGTCGGCGTGGCCGGTACGGCGCTGGCCTGCCTGCCCGTCGTCCTCAGCCCGCTGCTGACGATGGGCGACCTCACCGACGAGTGGGACGGGGGCCGGGTGCCGGAAGCGGAGCCGGTTGTGCCGGGGGCCAGCGGGTAGGGCGGGGACGACCGGATGCCCTGCGAGGGAGGACGACGATGACCAGCCCCACCACCAACTCCGACGGCGAGCTCGACGACCCGGGCCGCGACCCGAAGGGGCTCAACCCGCCGCGGAACCTGTTCGGCGGCGGCGCCGACCAGGACAGCGGGCAGGGCACCCCGGACGGCACCGGCAACGTCGGTCCCGGTGACAAGCCCGAGGCGCCGACCGACGAGCCGGAGACCCGCGCCGACACCCCCGACCGCCCCTGAGGTCGGTCAGCCGCCGAGCCACTCCGCGGTGAGCATGCCGGAGGCGACGACGACCGCCGGGCCCGACAGCACCGTCGTCGTCCCGTCGAACTCCACCGACAGCCGGCCGCCCGGGACGTCCACCGCGACCGTCCCGGCGGTCCGGCCGCCGGCCTCCAGCGCGGCGTAGGCCGCGGCGCAGGCGCCGGTGCCGCAGGACCGCGTCTCGCCCACGCCGCGCTCGTACACCCGCAGCCGGACGTGCGCGCAGGCGCCGGCGGGGGCGTCCTCGGCGGCCAGCACGTTGACGACCTCGACGTTGACCCCCTCGGGGAACATCGCCGGGTCCACTCCGGGCAGCGCCGACAGGTCCAGCGAGTCGACCTCGACGTCGGTGAGCGCGACCAGGTGCGGGTTGCCCATCGACACCCCGAGCCCCGGGAAGGGGACCCCGGCGATCCGGGCCTCGCCGCGGCCCAGCGGCACGGCCGGGCCCATGTCCACCCAGTAGCCGCCGTCCGCGCGGGCACCGACCCGCCGCGGCCCGCCGCGGGTGCCGACCAGCACGCCTGCCTCGGCGGCCGCGCGGTCCAGCAGGCCCTCGGCGAGCAGCACGTGCAGGTACAGCCGGATGCCGTTGCCGCACATCTCCGCGTGCGAGCCGTCGGCGTTGCGGTGGTCCATGAACCACTCGCAGTCGGCGAGGGCGTCGCCGAGGACGGCGGGGGCGTCGGGCACGTGCCGGCTGCGGACGACGCGCAGCACCCCGTCGCCGCCCAGGCCGGCCCGGCGGTCGCACAGCCGGCGGACCAGGTCGGCGTCGAGCCGGGACTCCGGCCAGACGCCGCCGTCGGGGTCGGGCAGGACGACGAAGTCGTTCTCCGTGCCGTGGCCCAGGAGCACCCGCGGGCTCGCGCTGTCGATCACCGCCCGATCGTACGGTCGGCGATCAGCTGCACGACGGCGTCGGCCAGGTCGGCCCGGCCCGCGTCGAACCAGGTGGTGGCGGCGTCCCGGCGGAACCAGGAGCGCTGCCGTCGGACGAACCGGCGGGTGGTGCTCACCGTGCGCGCCCGGGCCTCCTCGGCGGTGAGCAGGCCGTCGAACTGCTGGAGGACCTGGGCGTAGCCCAGCGCGCGGGAGGCGGTCGGCCCCTCGCGCAGGCCGTCGGCGGCCAGCGCGGCCACCTCGTCGACGAAGCCCGCGGCCCACATGGCGTCCACCCGCCGGGCGACCCGCTCGTCGAGCTCGTCGGGCGCCCGGTCCAGCCCGACGGTCACCGCCGGGTAGTGCGCCGCCGGCTCGGGCAGCCGGGCGGTGAAGGGCTGCCCGGTCAGCTCGATGACCTCCAGCGCGCGGACCACCCGCCGGCCGTTGCTGGGCAGGATCGCCGCGGCGGCCGCGGGGTCGAGGGCGGTCAGCCGGTCGTGCAGGGCCGCCGGCCCGACGGCGGCCAGCTCCTCGGTCAGCCGGGCGCGCACCTCCGGGTCGGTGCCGGGGAAGTCCAGCTCGTCGAGGACGGCCCTGACGTAGAGCCCGGAGCCGCCGACCAGCAGGGGGACGACGCCCGCGGCGCGCAGCCGGTCCACCTCGGCCCGGGCGCGCTGCCGGTACTCGGCGACCGAGGCCGGCTCCCGGACGTGCCACAGGTCCATCAGGTGGTGCGGCACGCCGGCCCGCTCGGCCGGGGTGGGCTTGGCCGTGCCGATGTCCATGCCGCGGTAGAGCTGCATCGAGTCCGCGTTCACCACCTCTCCGCCGAGCCGGGTGGCCAGCGCGACGGCGAGCGCGGTCTTCCCGGTGGCGGTGGGCCCGACGACGGCGACCACCGGCGGCCCTGCGGTCACCGGGTCCGCCAGGTCGCGACCGGGTAGCCGACCCCGAACGGCGCCTCGTCGGTGAGCAGCTCCGCGTCGATGTCCAGCCCGTCGAGGGCGGCACCGACGGCCCGCCACACCGGCACCCCCGCCGCCAGCAGCCGGCTCCCCTCGACCGGGTCGAGGGCGGCCAGCGCGCCGGCGTCCCCGGTGGCCAGGGACCGGGCGACGGCGGCGTCGAACGGGGCTGCGGCGGGGTCCAGGTGGCCGGGGGCCCGCTCGCTGCGCCGGGCCGAGCCGTCGCCCATCGCGAGGACGCCGACCGACCCCGGCAGGTCCGACAGCGCCGTCCCGAAGTCGTCCGGGCCGACCCCCAGCCGCGGGCCGACGTGACCGGCCTGGTCCAGCAGCCAGGCGCCGAGCAGGTGCGGCAGCGGCAGCCGCCGGCCGCCCGGCCGGGCCCAGCCGGAGAACGGCAGCTCGAGGTCGACGCCGAAGCCGCGCAGGTCACCGGCGTCCCCGGGGCCGAACCGCACCCCGTCGGCGCCGGTACCGAGCACGACGACGACCTCGGGTCCATCGTGCAGGACCACCTGCACGGCGGCGCGCACGGCCGCCCGCAGCACGCCCAGCTCGGCGCTGTGCGCCCCGGCCACCGCGGGCAGCAGCAGCGGCGGCTGCGGGCAGAAGGCGACCGTGACCGGACGGAGGGGTCTCACGCGGGGCAGTCTTGCCGATGGGGCGTGGGAGACTGCTGGCGTGTCGAGCACGGAGAACACCGGAGACCGGACGCAGCAGGCCGCCCCCGCCCCCGACGAGCGCCCCGAGACGGGGCTCGCCGAGGTCGCCCCGGTCGATCCCACGCCCCTGGCGGCGACCCCCGATGCGGTCGTCCCGGAGGTGGTGGAACCAGGCGTCGACGAACCCGCCGGCGGCGCGCCCGAGGCGGCGGTCTCGGAGGTCGCTGCCGACGCCCCGTCGGTGACCGCGACCGCGCCGGTCGACGAGGGCCCGCTGGCGGCGACGCCGGACGCCGCCGTCCCCGAGCCGGCGGAGGCCGGCACCGAGGTCCCCGCGTCGCAGGCGGTCACCCCCGAGGCGGGCACCCCCGCCACCGGCTCGCCGACCGACGCCGCGCTCGCCGACCCGACGGCCGCTCCCGCGACCCCGGACGTCCTGATCACGGACACCCCCGCCACGGACACCCCCGCCACGGACACGCCCAGCACGGACACGCCCCCCGCCGCCGAGGCCCCGGCCGCCGAGGCCCCTGCCGCCGAGGCCCCTGCCGCCGCGCCGGTGCCCTCCCCCGGTGGCCGGCACGCAGCCGGGTCCTCCTCCTCGGCGGAGACCCCGACGATCGTCCCCGCCGTCCCGGCGTCGGACCCCACCGCGTGGGGCCGGGTCGACGACGAGGGCACCGTCTTCGTGACCACCGCTGCCGGGGAGCGCGCCGTCGGGTCCTGGCAGGCCGGCGACCCGGCCGCCGGGCTGGCGCACTACGGCCGCCGGTACGACGACCTCGCCACCGAGGTCTCGCTGCTGGAGGCGCGGCTGGCCGCGCACACCGGCAACCCCGGCGAGATCAAGGCCAAGGCCGAGGAGCTGGCGGACCAGATCCTGACCTCCGCGGCCGTGGGCGACCTCGACCACCTCGCGCTGCGGGCCCGGGCCATCTCGAGCATGGCCGAGACGGCCGTCGCGGCGAACCGGGCGGAGAAGGCCAAGGCGCGGGCCGGGCAGATCGCCCGCAAGGAGGCCCTCGCGGCCGAGGCCGAGCAGATCGCCGCCGACTCCACGCAGTGGAAGGCGGCCGGCGACCGGCTCAAGGCGATCGTCGAGGAGTGGAAGACGATCAAGGGCATCGACCGGAAGACCGACGAGGCGCTGTGGCACCGCTTCGCCGCAGCCCGGGACGCCTTCGGTCGCCGCCGCGGCGCGCACTTCGCCCAGCTGGACACCCAGCGCGCGGAGGCCCGCGCGGCCAAGAGCGAGCTCATCGCCGAGGCCGAGCGGCTGTCCAGCTCCACCGAGTGGGGTCCGACCAGCGCCGCGATGCGCTCGCTGATGGACCGCTGGAAGGCCGTGCCGCGGGTCGGCCGGGACACCGACGACGACCTGTGGAAGAAGTTCCGCGCCGCGCAGGACGTCTTCTTCGCCGCCCGGACGGCCTCCGACCAGGCCCGCAGCTCCGACGAGCTGGCCAACCAGAAGCAGAAGGAGGAGCTGCTGGCCGAGGCCGAGGCGCTGGACCCGGGCAACCGGGCGGCGCAGAACGCGCTCCGCAAGATCCAGGAGCGCTACGACGCCATCGGGCACGTGCCGCGCAACGCCATGCGCCCGCTGGAGGACCGGATGCGCGCCGTCGAGGAGAAGTTCCGCGGCGTCGCCGAGTCCACCCGCCCGCGGGTGCAGCCGGAGAACCCGCTGCTCACCTCGATGCGGGCAGCCGTCACCAAGGCCGAGGACCAGCTGGCCAAGGCGCAGGCGGCCGGCAACGCGAAGCGGATCAGCGAGGCCGAGGCCAACCTGGCGACCCGCCGCGAGTGGCTGGCCGAGGCGGAGAAGTCCTCCTCCCGCCGCTGACCTAGCACGAACGCCGAGGGCCCCGTCCGGACCGATCCGGACGGGGCCCTCGCACGTCCGCGGACCCGCTTGCTCAGGCATAGGTACCTACACGTGCGTATCGGGGTCTGAAACGCACGCATAGGTACCTATGCCTGGTGAGGCGTCAGCTGCAGGCGGACACCGCGGCGGGGAGGGGCGCGGGGACGCCGATCTGGGGCATGCCCAGGGAGACGCCGGGGGTGGTCGGGCGGGTGCCGGCCTCGCTCGCGTCGCCGGCCCGGGTGCGGCGGTGCGAGACCAGGGGCCCGTCGGCGACCAGGAAGTGCGGCTTGGCGGCGGTCACGACCGCCGCCACCACGTCGCCGGGGCGGACGCCGTCGGCCGCGGTGAAGTGCACCAGCCGGCCGTCGCGGGCCCGGCCGGAGAGCCGGCCGCGGGCGGCGTCCTTGCTGCCCTCCCCCGCCGCGACCAGCAGCTCGACCCGGCGGCCGATCTGCGCGGTGTTCTCCGCCCAGCTGATCTCGTCCTGCAGCGCGGTGAGCCGGAGGTAGCGCTCCTGGACGACGTCCTTGGGCAGCTGGTCGGGCAGCTCGGCCGCCGGCGTGCCCGGGCGCTTGGAGTACTGGAAGGTGAAGGCGCTGGCGAAGCGGGCCTGCCGGACGACGTCGAGGGTGTCGGCGAAGTCCTGCTCGGTCTCGCCGGGGAAGCCCACGATGATGTCGGTGGTGATCGCCGCGTCGGGCATCGCCGCCCGCACCCGGTCGATGATCCCCAGGTAGCGGTCCCGCCGGTAGCCGCGGCGCATCCGGCGCAGCACGTCGTCCGAGCCGGACTGCAGCGGCATGTGCAGCTGGTGGCAGACCGCCGGGGTCGCGGCCATCGCCTCGATGACGTCGTCGGTGAACTCGCGCGGGTGCGGGCTGGTGAACCGGATCCGCTCCAGCCCTTCGATGGCGCCCGCTGCCCGGAGGAGGTCGGCGAAGGCGCCCCGCTCGCGGAACTCGACGCCGTAGGCGTTCACGTTCTGCCCGAGCAGGGTCACCTCGAGCACGCCCTGGTCGACCAGCGCCTGCACCTCGGCCAGGACCTCGCCGGGACGGCGGTCCTTCTCCTTGCCGCGCAGCGCCGGGACGATGCAGAACGTGCAGGTGTTGTTGCAGCCGACGCTGATCGACACCCAGCCGGAGTGGGCGGAGTCCCGCTTGGCCGGCAGCGTGGAGGGGAAGACCTCCAGCGACTCGACGATCTCGACCTGGGCCTCGGCGTTGTGCCGGGCGCGCTCGAGCAGCACCGGCAGCGAGCCGACGTTGTGGGTGCCGAAGACGACGTCGACCCACGGCGCCCGCCGGACGATCTCGCCGCGGTCCTTCTGCGCCAGGCAGCCGCCCACGGCGATCTGCATGCCGGGGTGGGCGTCCTTGACCGGGCGCAGGTGGCCGAGGTTGCCGTAGAGCCGGTTGTCGGCGTTCTCGCGGACCGCGCAGGTGTTCAGCACCACGACGTCGGCGTCGGCGCCCTCGGCGGCGGCGGTGTAGCCGGCCTGCTCGAGCAGCCCGGACAGCCGCTCGGAGTCGTGGACGTTCATCTGGCAGCCGTAGGTGCGCACGAGGTAGGTCTTGCCGTTCACCACCGCATCGTAGAGACCCCGCGGCGCTCCCCCGTCCTGGCGGCCGGTCGCAGCGCTTCGTGACCGAGCCGACACCCGCACGGGGAACTCACAGCGTCGTTACAGCTTCGTGATCGCGCAGCGACGTCGCAGTGCCCGGACCGCCCTAGGGTCACCCGCTGTGACTGATCGTCCGACCGGAGAACCTCTCGTCCGCCTGTCCGGCGTCAACAAGTGGTTCGGTGACCTGCACGTGCTGCAGGACATCGACCTGACGATCGACCGCGGCGAGGTCGTCGTCGTCATCGGGCCGTCGGGCTCGGGCAAGTCGACGCTGTGCCGCGCGATCAACCGCCTGGAGGCCATCCAGGACGGCGAGATCACCATCGACGGCACGCGGCTGCCCGACGAGGGCAAGGAGCTCGCCCGGCTGCGCAGCGACGTCGGCATGGTGTTCCAGAGCTTCAACCTCTTCGCGCACAAGACCGTGCTGCAGAACGTGACGCTCGGCCCGACCACGGTGCGCAAGCAGCCCAAGGCCGAGGCGGAGCGGCGCGCCCGCGAGCTGCTGGACCGGGTCGGGGTGGGCGCCCAGGCCGACAAGGTGCCCGCCCAGCTGTCCGGCGGCCAGCAGCAGCGGGTGGCCATCGCCCGGGCGCTGGCGATGGACCCCAAGGTGATGCTCTTCGACGAGCCCACCTCCGCGCTGGACCCGGAGATGATCAACGAGGTCCTCGAGGTGATGACCGCGCTGGCGCACGACGGCATGACGATGGTCGTGGTGACCCACGAGATGGGCTTCGCCCGCCGCGCGGCCAACCGGGTCGTCTTCATGGACGCCGGCCGCATCGTCGAGTCCGCGACGCCGGAGACCTTCTTCACCCACCCGACCTCGGACCGGGCGAAGGACTTCCTCTCCAAGATCTTGAACCACTGACCGACCGCACACCCACGAGAGGACCCCTCATGCGCATCACCCGCCCCTTCGCGGCCCTCGCCGCGATGGCCACGGCCGGCGTCGTGCTGGCCGGCTGCTCCAGCGATGCCGGCAACCAGGCCGAGGACGCCGCCGACAACAGCGCCGCTGTCGAGACCGACGCCGAGTTCGAGGCCGGGACGACGATGGCCGAGCTCAACGAGGCCGGCGCGATCACGATCGGCACCAAGTACGACCAGCCGGGCTTCGGCCTGCTGGACCCCTCCGGCACCCCCGAGGGCTTCGACGTCGAGATCGGCAAGATCATCGCCGCCAAGCTCGGCATCCCCGAGGACGGCATCACCTTCGTCGAGACCGTCTCGGCCAACCGCGAGCCGTTCATCCAGAACGGCCAGGCGGACATCGTGGTCGCCACGTACACGATCAACGACAAGCGCAAGGAGGTCGTGGACTTCGCCGGGCCGTACTACGAGGCGGGCCAGGACATCATGGTGGCCGCGGGCAACCCGCTGGGCATCGCGGGCCCGGAGGACCTGGCCGGCAAGAACGTCTGCTCGGTCGAGGGCTCGACCCCGGCGGAGAACATCCGCACCAACTACCCCGAGGCGACGCTGACGCTGTTCGACGTCTACTCCAAGTGCGCCGACGCGCTCACCAACGGCCAGGTCGACGCGGTCACGACCGACAACGTCATCCTGACCGGCCTGGTGGCCGGCAACCCCGAGGGCTTCGAGCTGGTGGGCAACCCGTTCACCGAGGAGCCCTACGGCATCGGCCTCGCCAAGGGCGACCAGGAGTTCCGCGACTTCATCAACGACACCCTCGAGGAGTCCTTCGAGGACGGCTCGTGGGCCGACGCGTGGGACGCCACCGCCGGCGCGATCAGCGGCACCGAGGCCCCTGAGCCGCCGGCCGTCGACCGCTACTGACCGACCCGTGCGTGCTGCCGGGCGGGGGCTCCCCGCCCGGCAGCGTGCTGCTGAGCCTCGAAGGGAGGCGTGGTGCAGTTCTTCGTCGACAACTTCCCGCTGCTGCGGGAGGCCTTCCTCAAGACGCTGAGCCTGTCGGTGCTGGCGGGCCTGCTCGCCCTGGTCCTCGGGACGGTGCTGGCGGCGTTCCGGGTCAGCCCGATCACGCCGCTGCGGGGCCTGGCGACCTTCTACGTGGAGACGTTCCGGAACACCCCGCTGACGGTGGTCTTCTTCTTCATCATCTTCGGCCTGCCGCAGATCGACTTCGCCGTCGGCTTCTTCACCGGCTCGGTGCTGGCGGTCGGCCTGTACACGGCGGCGTTCGTCTGCGAGGCGGTGCGGTCGGGCATCAACGCCGTCTCCCCCGGGCAGGCCGAGGCCGCCCGGGCGATCGGCCTGACCTTCGGTCAGTCGCTGCGTGAGGTCGTGCTCCCGCAGGCGTTCCGCACCGTCGTCCCGCCGCTGGGCAACGTGCTGATCGCCATGGTGAAGAACACGTCGATCGCCGCCGGTTTCGCGGTCACCGAGCTCACCGCCTCGCTGCAGCGGCTGTCCAACGCCAACGGAGGCGACATCCTGCTGGTCCTGGCGGCCGTCGTCGCCGGCTACATGCTGATCACGCTGCCCGCGGCCTACGTCGTCGGCCGCGTCGAGCGACGGGTGGCGATCCTGCGATGAGCGCACCGGTCCTCTTCGACCTCCCCGGGCCCCGGGCGCGGGCCAGGATCCGGGTCGCCACGGTGATCGGCGCGCTGCTGGTGGTCGCCATCGTCGCGTTCGTGCTGGTCCGGCTGGGCCGTAACGGCCAGCTGGACCCGCAGCGCTGGTCGGTGCTGTTCGACCCCAACAGCGGTGTGCCGCAGGCGTTGTGGCAGGCGCTGCTGCGCACGCTGCGGGTCGCCGCCGTCGGCATGGTGTTCGCGACGATCTTCGGGCTGCTGCTGGCCGTGGGCCGGCTCTCCGACCACCGGGTCGTGCGGGTCGCGGTCACCACGGTCATCGAGTTCTTCCGGGCGATCCCGCTGCTGGTGGTGATCTTCGCGCTGTACTTCGTGCTGCCGAGCTTCGGCATCCGGCTGAGCACGTACGCCGCGCTGACGATCGGCCTGGTCCTCTACAACATGGCCGTGCTGGCGGAGATCTTCCGGGCCGGCATCCTGTCGGTCGACCGGGGCCAGTCGGAGGCGGCGTACGGCATCGGGCTGCGCAAGGCGCAGGTCATGCGGCTGGTGCTGCTGCCGCAGGCGGTCCGCCGGATGCTGCCCGTGCTGGTGGCCCAGCTCGTGGTGCTGCTCAAGGACAGCTCGCTGGGCTTCATCATCGGGTACTTCGAGCTGCTCCGGCAGGCGCGCAGCCTGGTGGAGTTCTTCACCCCGCGCTTCGGCAACGAGTACACCTTCCAGCTGTACGTCGCCGCCGGGCTGATCTACATCATCGTCAACGTGCTGCTGTCCCAGCTGGCGAAGTACATCGAGCGCCGGTCCCGCCGCAGCCCGAAGACGGCGGCGACGCACGCCGTCGATCTGACCGACCTCCCCTCGGCGACCGGTCAGACCTCGATCTGACCGCACTCCCCAGGCCCTCGGCGTCCACACCCGGACGTCGGGGGCCTGCGCGCGTCCGGTGCCGGACCGCCCGGCGAGGGATGTGCCGGAGTCCGGCGCACGGCTTGGCAGATGTCGCCGGTGACCTCGGCAGGGCTGCCTGCCGAGAGAGAGGACGTGACCTCCACCGCCACCGCACCGCGCCACACGCACCGGGACCTCGACGACGACGACCTGGAGACCACCACCCAGATCTTCGTGGGCAAGCTGCGCGCCAGCGCCCGCCGCTTCGCCTCCGCCGCCGGTGCCGAGTCGGCGATCGTGCGTGAGGCCGTCCCGCCGGCCCGGCACCGCCGGGCCCGCTGCCGGGTGGTGCTGCTGTACCCGGCCGGCCAGGAGGCCGACGTGACGTTCCTCGGCCCGGCCAGCACGATCGCCGGCAAGGAGATCACCATGTCCCAGTTCGACACCGCGATCGAGCAGTGGCTGAGCGCCGGCCAGGAGCGCAGCCGCCGGTGGCTGGTGCCGGACGAGGAGGCCGCCGGTGGCGTGGCCATCGACGTGCCCGCCTGGCTGGACCAGCGGAGCGCCTGACCGCCGCCTGACGCGGACCACCCGCCGCTCACCGGCATCCCCCGCGGACCGGTGAGCGGCGCCCGTGCCGGCGCTCCGCTCGGGTGGCGACGGAGCACGCGGACAGACGAGATCAGCCGGTGCGACCTCGGTCGCACCGGCTGATCGGCGTTCAGGGCCGGGACGGCGCCCGGCCCGGGGTCAGGGCAGCTCCTCCCCGCGGAGCAGGTGCTCGGGGAGCTGCCGGCCGCGGCTGATCGGCCGCGCCCAGCCCTCACCCACCTCCGGGCTCGCCACGGCGTCGTCGGGCAGCTCGGCGGCCGCCGCCCGGGCCTTGCGCGCTGCCGAGCGGGCGGCGGTCCAGACCGGCGGCTCGGCACCGGACCAGGTGGGCTCGTCGTCCGGCTCAGCCGCAGCTGCCGAGCCGGCCCGGGCGGACCGGCGCCCGAACGACGTGCTCCTGGACGGCGTGGTCCGGGACGGCGTGGGCTCGGACGGGGTCCGGGACTGCGCGGGCTGGGTCGGCGTGGTCCGGGACGGCTCGGCCTCGAACGGCTCGGCCTCGGCTGCGGCGTCCTCGGCGGCGGCGTCCTCGGCGGCGCCGTCGGCGTCGAGCGCCTCGCGGACGACGTAGCCGGCCAGGCCGCCGCCGTAGCCCTTGCGGGCGAGCATGCCCATCAGCCGGCGCTCCGCGGTGACGCGGTCCAGCCGGCGCATGGACGGGACCTTCCGCTCCACCAGCCGGCGGGCGGAGTCCCACTCGCTCTGCGGGTCGACCTCGGCCACGGCGGCCGCGGCCACCTCGCCGTCGACGCCCTTGGCGCGCAGCTCGGCAGCCAGCGCCCGGCGGGCCAGGCCGCGCCCGGACTGCCGGGAGGTGACCCAGGCGGCCGCGAACGCCGCGTCGTCGATGAGGCCGACGTCGGTGAACCGGTCGAGGACGGCGTTGGCCGCCTCCTCCGGCACCTCCTTCTTGGCCAGCAGCTCGGCCAGCTGCTTGCGGGTCTTGGCCGCTCCGGTCAGCGCGCGCAGGCAGATGCCCTTGGCGACGGCCTCCGGGTCCTCCATCTCCGCGGGCGTGGCGTCGGGGTCGGCCGACCTCGTCCACTGGGGACCGCTGGACCGGCCGCCACGCCGGCGACCGTCGCCGTCGCCCTCACCGCTCCGCGGACCGCCACGCGCACCACCCCGGCGACCGCGGCCGCCGGACCGACGACCGTGGTCGTCGGCCGGCGCCGCGTCGTCATCGGAGCTGCCGCCCGAGCCGCCGCCGAACAGCGTGTCGGCCACCGGCGGGATCAGAAGTCGGCCGGCTCGGCGGCGACGTCGGCCGGGTCGACCTTGGCCACGCCGATGCCCAGCTTCTCCTTGATCTTCTTCTCGATCTCGTCGGCGAGGTCGGGGTTGTCCCGCAGGAAGTTGCGGGCGTTCTCCTTGCCCTGGCCGAGCTGGTCGCCGTCGTAGGTGTACCAGGCACCGGACTTGCGGACGAAGCCCTGCTCCACTCCGATGTCGATGAGGCCGCCCTCACGGCTGAAGCCGGTGCCCCAGATGAGGTCGAGCTCGGCCTGCTTGAACGGCGCGGCCACCTTGTTCTTGACGACCTTGATCCGCACCCGGCTGCCGACCGCGTCGGTGCCCTGCTTGAGGGTCTCGATGCGCCGCACGTCGAGCCGGACCGAGGAGTAGAACTTCAGCGCGCGGCCACCGGTGGTGACCTCCGGGGAGCCGTAGACGACGCCGACCTTCTCGCGCAGCTGGTTGATGAAGATGCAGGTCGTCCCGGAGTTGCTCAGCGCACCGGTGATCTTGCGCAGCGCCTGGCTCATCAGCCGCGCCTGCAGGCCGACGTGGCTGTCGCCCATCTCGCCCTCGATCTCGGCGCGGGGCACCAGGGCGGCCACCGAGTCGATGACGATCAGGTCGAGCGCGCCGGAGCGGATCAGCATGTCCGCGATCTCCAGCGCCTGCTCACCGGTGTCGGGCTGGCTGATCAGCAGGGCGTCGGTGTCGACGCCGATGGCCCGGGCGTAGTCGGGGTCGAGCGCGTGCTCGGCGTCGACGAAGGCCACGATGCCGCCGGCGGCCTGGGCGTTGGCCACCGCGTGCAGGGCGACCGTCGTCTTGCCCGAGGCCTCCGGGCCGTAGACCTCGACCACCCGGCCACGCGGCAGGCCGCCGACGCCGAGGGCGATGTCGAGGGCGATCGAGCCGGTCGGGATCACCTTCATGGCGACCTCGGGCGAGTCGCCCAGGCGCATGACGGAACCCTTGCCGAACTGCTTGTCGATCTGGGCGAGGGCCATGTCGAGGGCCTTGTCGCGGTCGAGCGTTGCCATGGTGGCCACCTTCGGATGTCGCTGTGTCGGGTCGTCGACGACGCTAGGACGGGGGTCTGACAGTTCCGGTGGACCGGCCACATCTGTGGACGCGGACCGGGCCTGTGGACACCGTAGGCCGAACACCTGTTCGATTCCAGCGACACGCCGGGGCGGTTCAGCGGGGTGGGCGGGCCTCGTCCGCCGCTGCCTGCGCCGCGCGCACGTCGGGCATCCGCCCCTCGACGAAGCCGATGAGCCCGAGCAGGTGCGGCACGAGCTCGGCGCCGGCCTCGGTCAGCCGGTACTCCACGTGCGGCGGGATGGTCGAGCGGACCTCGCGGTGCACCCAGCCGTCGCGCTCGAGGGTCTGCAGGCCCTGCGCCAGCATCTTCTCGCTGACGCCCTCGATCCGCCGGCGCAGTTCACCGAACCGGTGCGGGCTGTCGGCCAGTGCGGACAGGGCGAGCAGCGACCACTTGCCGGTCACGTGCTCCAACGCCTCGCGGGAGGTGCAGGCGCGGCTGAACACGTCGGCCACCAGCTCCTCGACCGTCTGCTCGGCTCCCACCACCGCCTCCTCCCGTCGTCCCGGCCGAGTGTACCGTCCAGGACAGCCGTACTAACCAATCGTTAGTGCCCTACGGACAGAGAGCACTCGGAGGAATCCCCATGATCGCCGTCACCGGAGCCACCGGCCACCTCGGCCGCCTCGTCGTCACCGGCCTGCTCGACGCCGGCGTCCCCGCCGCCGAGGTGGTCGCCGTCGTCCGCACCCCCGAGCGGGCCGCGGACCTCGCCGAGCGGGGTGTGCAGGTGCGCGCGGCCGACTACGCCGACGCGGCGGCCCTCGGCACCGCGCTGCAGGGGGTGGACCGGCTGCTGCTCGTCTCCGGCAGCGAGGTCGGCCAGCGCGTGCCCCAGCACAGCAACGTGCTGCAGGCGGCGAAGGCCGCGGGCGTCGCGCTGGTCGTCTACACCAGCGCGTCCAAGGCCGACGACACCCCCCTCCCCCTCGCCCCCGAGCACATCGCCACCGAGCGGCTGATCGCCGACTTCGGCATCCCGGCCGTGGTGCTGCGCAACAACTGGTACCTGGAGAACTACGACCAGCAGATCCGCCAGGCCGCGGAGACCGGCGAGCTCGCCGCCAGCTCCGGCGGGGGCCGGATCGCCGCGGCCACCCGGGCCGACTTCGCCGCGGCCACCGTCGCCGTCCTCACCGCGGAGCAGCCCACCCCGGGCGTGCTCGAGCTGGGTGGCGACGAGGCGTTCACGATCGCCGAGCTGGCCGAGGCGGTCGCCGCCGAGTCCGGCCGCGAGGTGACCTACCGCGACCTGAGCGCCGCCGAGCACCTGCAGACCCTGCTCGACGCCGGGCTCCCCCAGGGGACGGCGGAGTTCGTCGTCGGGCTGGACCAGGCGATCGCCCAGGGCGCGCTGGACACCGGCAGCCGGGCGCTGTCGGAGCTGACCGGCCGGCCGACCACGACGCTCGCCGAGCACGTCCGCGCCGTCCTCGGCCGCTGACGCGTCGTCCCGCCGGAGGGCCTCAGCGGTCCTTCGGCGGGACGTCGTACTCCTTGCAGATCTCCAGCCACACGGTGCGGATCGGCACGCCGGCGTCGATCGCCTCCACCGCCGTCCGCCCGCCGAGGGTGCTGAACACGTGGTCACCGGCCACGGTCCGCGCCCTCATCGAGCCGAAGTGCTGCTCCATCCGGGACCAGAACTCCTGCAGCCGCACGGCGACGACCGTACCCAGTGCGCACCCGCCGCAGCCCGGCCGGTCCTACGCTCGTCCCGTGGGCCTGAGCACCGGATCGCCGACCTGGGACGCGGTCCTGCAGATCGGCATAGCCGGGGTCCTGCTGGTGACCCTGGTGCTGCTCGTGCGCGACTACCGCAACCGGCGCTGACCGGCGGGGGTGAGCCGCGCCGCGGTCCACACCACCGCCAGCGGGAGGACGAGCACCGCGGAGACCAGCGCGACCAGGTCGAAGCCGCCCACGGCCAGCAACGGTCCGCCGAGCGCGCCGGCCACCGCCGCGCCCAGCCCCATGAGCAGGTCGGTGGCGCCCTGCGCGGTCGGCCGCAGGTCCGCGCCCACCGACTCGGTCACCATGGTCGAGCCGGCGACCAGCCCGCACGACCAGCCCAGCCCGAGCAGGAACAGCCCGACGCCCAGCTGGACCGCCGCGCCCGGTGGGGCGGTGCCGGCGACCACGGCGGCGAGCAGCAGCAGCACACCGCCCAGCGCCACCGTCGTGGCGCGACCGGCCCGGTCGGCGAGCCAGCCGACCACCGGGGAGAACAGGTACATCCCGGCCACGTGGACGCTGATCACCAGGCCGATGACCCGCAGCGTCGTCCCCTCGGCCCCCTCGTGCCCGGCGCCCATGTGCACCGGCGTCATGACCATCAGCCCGACCATCACCGCGTGCGAGACGACGACGGCGGTGAGCCCGAGCCGCCCGCCGGGTGAGGCCCAGACGGCGCGCAGCGCCGCCGCGGCCCCGGTGCGCGGAGGTGGGCCGGCCGGGTCGGCGCCGACGGCCAGCCTGCGGGCCAGCAGCAGCGGGTCCGGCCGGAGGAGCAGCAGCGCGCCCAGGACGACGAGGGCGAACGCCGCGATCGACAGCACGAACGCCCCGCCGAGGTCCGGCAGGCCCAGGGCCGCGCCGAGGGCGTTGCCCGGCTCGGCGAGGTTGGGGCCGAGCACCGAGCCGATCGTGGTCGCCCAGACCACCAGCGACAGGGCGCGGCCGCGGTGCTCGGGCTCGGCGAGGTCGGCCGCGGCGTAGCGGGCCTGCAGGCCGCTGCTGGTGGAGGCGCCGAACAGGAACAGCCCGGCCAGCAGCAGCGGCAGCGAGGAGACCGCGGCGGCGCCGACGACGACGACCGCCCCGAGGACGGCGATGCCGTACCCACTGGCCAGGCCCACCCGGCGCCCCCGCCGGTCGCTGATCCGGGCCAGCGGGACGGCGAGCAGCGCGGCACCGAGCACGCTGGCGGTCTGCCCCAGGCCGGCGGCGGCGTCACTGCCGGCGACATCGCGCGCGAGCAGCCCGCCTACGGTGATCCCGACGGTCACGCCGAGACCGCCGAGCGCCACCCCGGCGGACAGCACCGCCACGGTGCGGCGCTGCACGGCCGCCCGGTCGGTGGTCGTCGGCAGGGCTCCGGTCACCCGGGCAGTGTGCCGGACAGCGCCCGCCGGCAGAGCGGTACGAGCGACGAGGAGCAGGCACGAGATGCGACGACCGGCACCGACCCGCACCGGGCTGCTCCTCGGGGTCCTGCTGGCCGTGGCGGGGTGCGGCGGCACGGCTCCGGACGGGGCGACCGCGCAGTCCTCCTCCGCGCCGGCGTCGTCGGCAGCGCCGTCGTCGTCCGCACCGGCCGCCTCCTGCGCCGACCGGACGCTGGCCGGCCTCTCCCTCGACGAGCAGGTGGGGCAGCTGCTGATGGTGGGGGTGCCCGCGGCCGACCCGGCGTCCGGCACCGCCGCGCTGTCCGGCGTGCCCGTCGGCGGGTTGTTCCTGCAGGGCCGCAGCTCGGCCGACGCCTCGTCGGTGACTGCGTCCGTCGCGGAACTCCAGGAGGGGGCCGCCGTCCCGCTGCAGATCGCCGTCGACCAGGAGGGCGGGCTGGTCCAGACGCTCAAGGGCCCCGGCTTCGACCGGGTGCCGACCGCGCTGGAGCAGGGCCGCCAGGACCCGGCCGCGCTGCGCTCGACGACCGCCGGCTGGGCCGGTCAGCTGCACGCCGCCGGGATCACCATGGACCTGGGGCCCGTCGCGGACACCGTGCCCGCCGGCACGGAGGCGGACAACCCGCCGATCGGCGCCTTCGACCGCCAGTTCGGCAGCGACCCGGAGGCGGTCGCGGCGTCGGTGACCGCGGTGGTCGAGGGGTTGCAGGACGCCGGCGTCGTGGCCACCGCCAAGCACTTCCCCGGGCTGGGCCGGGTCCGGGTGAACACCGACACCGACCTGGGTGCCACCGACCCCGAGACCAGCCCCGACGACCCGTTCCTGGGCCCGTTCGCCGCCGCCGTGGACGCCGGGGTCGGCGCGGTGATGGTCAGCTCGGCGACCTACCCGCAGCTGGACCCGGACTCCCCCGCACTGTTCTCCCCCGCCGTCCTGGACCTGCTCCGCGGGCAGCTGGGCTTCACCGGCGTGGTGATGAGCGACGACGTCGGTGACGCCGAGGCGGTGTCGCAGACCCCGGTCGCCGAGCGGGCGGTGGAGTCGGTTGCCGCCGGGGTCGACGTCGTGCTGACCGTCAGCCCGGCCGATGCCACCCCGATGGCGCAGGCCCTCGCCGACCGGGCCGCGGACGACGAGGCGTTCGCCGGCCGGGTCACCGAGTCCGCCGGCCGGGTGCTGGCGCTCAAGGAGCGGTTCGGCCTGCTGACCTGCTGACGGGCTCCGCGCTCCGGAGCCCGTCAGCCGGCTCAGCGGACCCGCACCGAGGACGACAGCCGGACGTCGCCCGACGAGGCCCCGACCGTCAGCGGCCGCGTGCCGGTGGCGCGCACCCACTCGTCGGCGTCGGCGTCCCACACCGACAGCTGACGTTCCTCGACGGTCACCGTGACCCGCTGCCGCTCGCCGGGCTCGAGCGCGACCCGGTCGAAGCCGGCCAGCTGCAGCGAGGGCGTGCCGGCCGCCGAGCCACCGCCGAGGTACACCTGCGGCACCTCGGTGCCGGCGACGTCCCCGGTGTTCTGGACGGTGAAGCTGACCTGCAGGCCGCGGTGCCGGTTGCGCACCTCCAGCCCCGAGTAGTCGAACGACGTGTACGACAGCCCGTGGCCGAAGGCGAACAGCGGCTCGGTGCCGGTGGCCGCGTACCAGCGGTACCCGACGTCGGTGCCCTCGGTGTAGGTCTGCACGTCGGGCACCGGGTCGGCGTCGGTGTCCAGCCCCGGGTAGTTGGCCGGGTCGCTGACCGGCGTCGCGTCCTCCCGGGCCGGGTAGGTCTCCGGCAGCCGGCCACCCGGGTTCGCCACCCCGGTGAGCAGGTCGACGGTCGCCTCGGCGCCCTCCTGGCCGGGGTACCACATCTGCAGCACCGCGCGGACGTCGTCCAGCCACGGCATCAGCACCGGGTCGCCGGTGTTGAGCACGACCACGGTGTCCGGGTTGGCCGCGGCGACCGCGGCGATGACGTCGTCCTGGAAGCCGGGCAGGCCGAGTGAGGGCCGGTCCTCGCCCTCGGTGCCCTCGTTGTAGGCGAAGACGACGGCGGTGTCGGCGTCCGCGGCGGTCCGGGCGGCCTCCGCGACGCGCTCGGCCCGCAGCTCCGGCGTCGTCCACGCCAGCCGCAACGCGAGCGGCGCCTCGGCCGTGGGCGCGCAGGCGGCCACCGGCCCGGCCTGGGCGCTGTCGCAGCTGAGCGTGAGCGTCACCTGCTGTCCGGCGGCCAGGTCGACCGTGTAGCTGTCGTTGGTCCGGCCGTCGGCGGTCGGGATCAGGCTGCCGCCGGCGGCGCCGAACCGGCGCTGGGTGGACGCCTCGGCGTCGGTGCCGGGCACCCCCTCCACGTCCATCCGCACACCGGGGCCGGTGGTCTGCACGTGGAAGGTGTAGGCCCCGGCGGACGGCGCGGTGACGGTGACGGTCTGGGTGACCGGTGCGGTGTAGGTGGTGTCGACCGGGGCACCCGTGCTCAGCGCCGAGCCGGGGACGACGACGCCCTCCAGGTCCTCCCCGACGGCCCAGGTGACGCCGGCGCCCCGCTCCCGCAGCACGTCGACCGTGCTGTCGACGGCTCCGGTGTCGGGGGTGACCCGGGCGCTGCCGCCGCCGCCGATGAGCGGGGTGGCCGCGGTCGGCCCGACCAGCGCCACGTCGGCGAGCTGGTCCGCACCCAGCGGGAGCGCGCCACCCTCGTTCGCCAGCAGGACGGCGCCCTCGGTGGCGACCTGCCGGGCCACCGCGGCGTTCTGGGCGACGGCCCGCTCCGGCTCGGCACCGGCGTCGTCGAGCAACCCGACCTCGGCCATCGCGGTGAGCACGCCGGTGACCGCGCGGTCCAGCGCCGCGGCCACCGGGGGCGTCAGGTCGCGGTCGTCCACGACGCCGTCGCCGTTGGCGTCCCGGTTCAGGTCGGTGAAGGCGGCCGTCGGGCGGGGCATCTCCACGTCGAGGCCCGCCTCCAACGCGCCTGCACCGTGGAACGCGCCCCAGTCGGTCATGACGAAGCCGTCGAAGCCCCACTCCTCGCGCAGCACGTGCGTCAGCAGCTCGGCGTCCTCGCACGCCTGGACGCCGTTCACCTGGTTGTACGAGCACATGACCGCGCCGATGCCGGCGCGCACCACCGCCTCGAACCCGGCGAACTCGGTCTCGTGCAACGTCTTCTCGTCGACCTGGACGTCGATGCCCTGCCGGCCGAGTTCCTGGTTGTTGGCCGCGAAGTGCTTGGCGGTAGCGATGACCCCGTGGTCCTGCACGGCCGCGACCTGGGGGGCGGCGAGCTGGGCGGTCAGCAGCGGGTCCTCGCTGAGGGTCTCGAAGTTCCGCCCCGCGTAGGGGGTGCGGACCAGGTTCATCATCGGGCCGAGGAGGACCTCCATGCCCAGCGCGTCCGCCTCCTGGCCGAGCACGCCGCCGTAGGCGGTGGCGGCGTCACGGTCGAACGTCGCGCCGAGCGCGATCGGCGCGGGCAACGCGGTGGCCGGCTCGCTGGCCCGGACACCGGAGGGCCCGTCGGCCATGTCCAGGCCGGGGACGCCCAGCCGGGGGACGCCGACGATGGCCCCCGCGGCGCCGTTGGCCCCGGTGGTGCCGCCGAGCATCCCGAACTGCTCCGGGACGGTCATCTGCGCCACCAGCGCGGCGATCCGCTGCCGGTCCACGTGCGGCTGCCCGGGAGCGGGTCCGCCGCCGTCCCGGCCGGGCGTGGCGAGGGCGGGTGCGGCGCCGCCGGCGACGACCACGACCGTGGCCGCGATGGTGAGGCCGGCGCGCAGGCGTCGGGTGCGGTGCGGTGCCATGGGGAGATCCCCTCGGTGCGCCGGGTCGGACCCCTGTGTCCCCCGGGTCGCCGTCCATCCTGAGAGCCGGCTGAGCGACGCACCACTCGACTCCCGCTGGGTGGAGGGCTAGAGCCCCATCGAGCGGCCGATGATCTCCTTCATGATCTCGTTGGTGCCGCCGTAGATGGACTGCACCCGCGCGTCCCGCCAGGCCTTCGACACCCGGTACTCGCTCATGTAGCCGTAGCCGCCGTGCAGCTGGAGGCACCGGTCGGCGACCTTGTTCTGCAGCTCCGTCGTCCACCACTTGGCCATGGCGGCGTCGGTGGCCGTCAGGTCGCCGGAGTCCAGCTGCCGGACGCACTCGTCGACGAACGTGCGGGCGATGGCGACCTCGGTCTGCAGCTCGGCCAGCACGAAGCGGGAGTGCTGGAAGGAGCCGACCGGGCGGCCGAACGCCGTCCGCTCGGTCACGTACCCGACGGTCAGGGCGAGCACGGTCTCGGCCGCCGCGACGGCGGAGACGGCGATGTGCAGGCGCTCCTGCGGCAGGTTGTGCATCAGGTGGGCGAACCCCTGGTCGCGGGTGCCGAGCAGGTTGGCGTCGGGCACCCGGACGTCGTCGAAGAAGAGCTCGGCGGTGTCCTGGGCCTTGAGCCCGACCTTGTCCAGGTTGCGGCCGCGGCTGAAGCCGGGCATGCCGCGCTCGACGACGAGCAGGCTCAGCCCGCGGGAGGCCGGGACGTCGGTCGCCGTCCGGGCCACCACGATGACCAGGTCGGCGTTGATGCCGTTGGTGATGAAGGTCTTCGAGCCGTTGAGCACCCAGCCGTCGCCGTCCCGCCGCGCGGTGGTGCGGATGCCCTGCAGGTCGCTGCCCGCGGCCGGCTCGGTCATCGCGATCGCGGTGATCAGCTCACCGGAGCAGAACCCCGGCAGCCAGCGCTGCTTCTGCTCCTCGGTGGCGAGGTCGCGCAGGTAGGGGCCGACGACGTCGTCGTGCAGGCCGAAGCCGACCCCGCTGGCACCGATCCGGGCCAGCTCCTCGACGAGCACGCAGGACCAGCGGAAGTCGCGGACCCCGCCGCCGCCGAACCGCTCCTCCATGCCGATGCCCAGCAGGCCCTGCGCACCGGCGGCCGTCCACAGCTCCCGGGGCACGATCCCGGCGCGTTCCCAGTCGTCGTGGAAGGGCGCCACGTGCTCGTCCAGGAAGGCGCGCACGCTCTTCCGGAAGTCCTCGTGGTCGGCCTCGTACAGGCGGTGCCGCATGGCCTCAGTGTGACCCACGCCGCCCTGCGGGGGCAGGACGCCGGGCTGCGAGGATCCCCCGGTGACGACGACGGCCGCCCAGCCCGTGCTCCCCGACGACCTCGGCCGGTACGCCGACATCGGGGAGGTCGCGCTGTCCCGCGACGGCACGCGGGTCGCGGTGGCCGTGTCGCTGCCCGACGTCGAGGCGAACCGGTACCACCGCGACGTCGTCACCGGCCCGGTGGACGGCGACGCCCCGTTGACGCCCCTCGACCCGCCGGGCGCGGTCCGGCTGCCGCGCTGGTCCCCGGCCGACGACCGGCTGGCCGTCGTGGTGGACGGGCCCGGCGGCAGCGAGGTGCGCCTGGTCGGGCCGGACGGGGCGGTCACCACCGTCGTCACCGGGTGGCCGGACCCGGTCGAGGAGCTCGCCTGGTCACCCGACGGGCAGCGGCTGCTGTTCGTCGTCCGCGAACCCGTCGACCGCGATTGGTACGACCTCCCCGAGGACCGCCGCCCGCCGCGCCGGCTGACCACGCTGGGCTACCAGGAGGACGGCGTCGGCTGGACGGTGGACCGGCCCCGGCAGGCTTACCTCGTCGACGCCGGCGGCACGGCGGCGCCCACCCGGCTGTCCCGCGGCGGCTTCGACGACGCCGAGTTCGCCTGGCACCCCGACGGGCGGTCGGTCTTCTTCGTGGGCAAGCGGCACCCGGGCGCGGACCGCAGCATCGTCAACGACGTCTTCGTCCAGCCGCTGGACGGCGAACCGCGCCGGCTCACCGGCAGCGACGTCCTGCACAGCTCCCCGGTGCCGTCGCCGGACGGCTCGCTGGTCGCGCTGACCGTCACCGACGTCGCCGGGTTCCCGGCGGCGGCGCACCTGGCGGTGCTGGACCCGGCCACCGGGGAGCTGACCGACCTGGCGGCCGGGTTCGACCGCGACTGCGTCGCCCCGGTGTGGACCGACCAGGCCACGGTCGCGGTGGTCGTCGAGGACGCCGGCGCGATCGCGGTGCACGCCTTCTCCACCGCCGAGCCCGGGTCGCACCGGGTGCTGGTCGGCGGCCCGCGGCGGGTCACCGCGTTCGACGTCCGGGGCGGGCGGACCGCCGTCGTCACCTCCGGGCCGGTGGACCCGCCCGCGGTGGCCGTCCTCGCGCCGGACGGCACCGAGCGGGTCCGGCACGCCCCGTCGGCGGCGACCCGGCGCGACCTGGTCGCGCCCCGGCACACGGCCGTGCCGGTCGCCCCGGGGATCACGGTCGACTCCTGGCTGGTACGGCCGGACCGGCAGGGGCCGCTGCCCCTGGTCGTGTGGCTGCAGGGTGGTGGCACCCAGTACGGCTGGCAGTTCTCCCACGAGCTGCAGCTGCTGGTCTCGGCCGGCTTCGCCGTGCTGTACCTCAACCCGCGCGGCTCGGCGGGCTACGGCACGGCGTGGATGCGCGCGGTCTCCGGCGAGCGGGCGGCGCTGCCCGGCAGCGGGTGGGGCGTCACCGACGTCGCCGACGTCAGCGCCGTCATCCGGGCGACGCTGGCCGCGGACCCCGACCTCGACCCGGCCCGGGTCGGCGTCATGGGCGGGTCCTACGGCGGCCTGCTGACCGCCCACCTGCTCGCGCAGACCGACCTGTTCCGGGCCGGCTGGGCCGAGCGCGGCCCCTACGACCTGTACAGCGACGCCGGGACCAAGGACGAGGCGCCGTGGTTCTTCGAGGCCTACCTGGGCGCCTCCCACCTGGACGACGCCGCCTCCTACTGGCAGGCCTCGCCGATCCGGCTGGTCCGGGACATCACCGCGCCGCTGGCGATCGTGCACTCCGAGGAGGACCGGCGCTGCTCGATCGGGCAGGCCGAGGAGCTGTTCATGGCGCTGAAGCTGCTCGACCGCGAGGTGGAGCTCATCCGGTTCCCCGGCGAGTGCCACGAGCTCACCCGCAGCGGCAGCCCGGTGCACCGCCTGCAGCGGCTGGAGATCCTGCTCGAGTGGTTCGGCCGCTGGCTCAGGGCGTGAGCCGGTCGATCCGGTCGAGGTCGCTGCGGTCGTCGAGGAGCTCCCAGCGCTGCAGCGCGAACGGCACGTTGCCCTCGAGCCACAACCGGTCGTGGAAGGCCCGCAGCGAGAACCCCTCGGTCCGCGAGGCGTCGGCCAGCAGGGCCAGGACCTGGGTCTTGCCGACCTGGTAGGTCATCGCCTGGCCGGGGGTGGCGGCGAAGAAGGCCGCCTCCTCCAGCGCCGTCCCGCGGTCCATCGGCACCTGCCGCTCGAGCAGCTCGGCGGCCGCGGGGACGTCGAGCTCGCCGAGCGCGAGCTGCACGTCGACCACCACCCGCAGCGCCCGCAGCCGCATGAAGTTGCAGACGACCTCGCGGGTGGCGGGGGCGTCGTCGAACAGCCCCGAGGCCAGCATGAGCTCCTCGTTGTAGAACGCGATGCCCTCGTTGGCGCACGAGTCGTGGTAGTGCCGCCGGACCGCGCGCGGGTGCCGCCAGGACAGCGCCAGCTGCTGGTGGTGGGCGCCCTCGTGGATGATCCCGGCCCGCGGGTCGGCGGCGTTGGCCGCGTAGAAGTAGGGCAGGTCCTCCCCCGGCGGCGGGAAGAACGCCGAGCCGTCCTCGTCGAGCCGGTCGGGCCCGGTGAGGTCGTCGGCGACGCCGCACCAGGCGATCGGGGCGAGGTACGCCGGCATCGGGTGGGTCCGGTAGTGCGCCAGGGTGTCCGGCTGGGTGAGCAGCCCGCGGTCCTCGTAGAACCTGCGGACGGCGATCTCGGCGTCGGCCTGGGCGGCGGCCTGCTCGGCACCGGTTTCGAACCGCGGCACCGGTCGCCCGCCCGGGGCGCTGCCGTTGCGGTTGCGCTCCAGCAGCTCGAGGACCGCGGCCCGCTCGGCCTCCCGCCGGCCGATGTCGAGCAGCTCCTGCGGGGTGTACGGCAGGACGGCGACCTCGCGGAGGAACCAGCCGAAGTCCTCGGGCCCCACCGGCTCCGCGCTCGGCAGCCCCGGCAGCTGCTCGGCCAGCCGGTCGCGGAAAGCGCCCAGCGCCCGCGCCGCCGCCGCGCCCGCGGCGGCCAGCGCCCGGCCGTCGTCGGCGCCCCACCCGGCCGGGTGCAGGTCGCCCAGCGCCGCGACCATCGCCGCGACGTCGTCCTCCACCGTGGCCAGCGCGGTGACCGCCAGGCCGGCGAACTCCTGCACCGCCTCGCCGGCGAGGTTCTCCCGGCCGACGTCGAGCAGCGCCGGGGTGGCGGCGAGCACCCGGCGGACGTCGGCGAGCCGCGCGGCGTCGACCTCGACCGGGGTGAGCAGGTCGAACACGCAGCCGAGGGTCTGGTCGACGTAGAAGCCCGGGTCGCGCTGCCAGGTGCGGAGGACGTCCAGCTCCCACCGGACGCGCGCGAGTGCCGACCGCAGCAGCCGGGCGTCGACCGCGGCCGCCCGGTCCGCGCCGACGTCGACCCGGGCCAGCCGCTCGGCGAACGCGTCCCGCTCCCGGCGGTACCGGGCGACGGCACCGGCGGAGAAGTCCGGCAGCCAGCCGGCCGGCCGGTCGATGCGGGGGATGTCGTCGTGCGAGCGCGGCTGCTGGGCCGCCCGCCACTCCCAGAAGTCCTGGGCGAGGGTCTCGACGTCCTCCGACGTCCCGGTCTGCGTCACGGCGTCATCCTGCCGTGGCGCCGGCTCACCCCCAGCGGCGGCCGACCGCCCGGTACTCGAAGTCGGGCTTGATCTCGGCGTTGAAGAACCGGCCCTTGCTCTCCGCCCGGAGCAGCGACAGCACGCGCTCGGGCGGCACCTCGAGGAAGTGGTAGACGCGGCCGTCGCGGAACACGATCTCCATGATCCGCTGCTCCTCGTCGTACCCGACGGTGGCGATGTGCGAGGACTCGACGCGCTGCCGGAGCATGTCCACCCCCTGCGGGACGGCGACGGAATGACACCAGTGTCATTCCGCGGTGCCGACCTGTCGAGCCGTCGGACCTCGGCGAACTGTCGTACCCGCGTGGACACTGGACGGCGTGTCGGCCCTCGATCGCTTCTCCGCGCCCACCCAGGCGTGGTTCACCGGTGCGTTCGAGCAGCCCACCGCGGCGCAGGAGGGCGCCTGGTCGGCGATCAGCAGCGGCGAGCACGCCCTCGTCGTCGCCCCGACCGGTTCGGGCAAGACGCTGGCGGCCTTCCTCTCCTCGCTGGACCGGCTGGCCGCCACCCCGCCCCCGGAGGACCCGCTCGCCCGCTGCCGGGTCCTGTACGTCTCCCCGCTCAAGGCGCTGGCCGTCGACGTCGAGCGGAACCTGCGCGCCCCGCTGACCGGCATCGGCCAGGCCGCTGCCCGGCTCGGGCTCACCCGGCCGGAGATCACCGTGGGCGTCCGCTCCGGCGACACCCCGGCCGACGAGCGGCGCACCTTCGCCCGCCGCCCGCCGGACATCCTCATCACCACCCCCGAGTCGCTGTTCCTGCTGCTCACCAGCCAGGCGCGGGAGGCGCTGCGCGGGGTGGAGACGGTGATCCTCGACGAGGTGCACGCGGTCTGCGGCACCAAGCGCGGCGCGCACCTGGCCGTCTCCCTCGACCGGCTCGACGAGCTGCTGGAGCGGCCGGCGCAGCGGGTGGGGCTGTCGGCGACCGTGCGGCCGATCGAGGAGGTGTCGACCTTCCTGGCCGGCGGCCGCCCGGTGCAGGTGGTGGCCCCGCCGTCGCAGAAGAAGTGGGACCTCTCGGTCGTCGTCCCGGTCGAGGACATGAGCGCCCTCGGCCAGCCGACCGGCGAGCTGGAGGGGTCCGCCGCCGGCAACCAGCCCCGGACGTCGATCTGGCCGGCGGTCGAGGAGCGGGTGCTCGACCTCATCCAGTCCCACCGCAGCACCATCGTGTTCGCCAACTCCCGCCGGCTGGCCGAGCGGCTCACCAGCCGGCTCAACGAGCTGGCCTACGAGCGGGCCACCGGGGAGCCGCTGCCGCACGGCGCGAACCCGGCCGACCTGATGGCCCAGGCCGGCTCCGGCGGAGGGCTGCCGGCCGACGTCAAGCCGGTCGCCTCCGCGCACCACGGCTCGGTCTCCCGCGAGCAGCGCGCGGTGGTCGAGGAGGCGCTGAAGTCCGGCCAGCTGCCCGCCGTCGTCGCCACCTCCTCCCTGGAGCTCGGCATCGACATGGGCGCGGTCGACCTCGTCGTCCAGGTCGAGTCCCCGCCCAACGTCGCCGCCGGGCTGCAGCGGGTCGGCCGGGCCGGCCACCAGGTGGGCGCGGTGAGCGAGGGCGTCATCTTCCCGAAGTTCCGCGGCGACCTGGTGCAGAGCGCCGTGGTGGCCGAGCGGATGCGGGCCGGGGCGATCGAGTCGACCCGCTACCTGCGCAACCCGCTGGACGTGCTGGCCCAGCAGATCGTGGCCATGGTGTCCGAGCGGCCGCGCACCGTCGACGACGTCGCCGGGGTGCTGCGCCGGTCCGCCGCGTTCTCCGCGTTGCCGGACTCCGCGCTGCACGCGGTGCTGGACATGCTCGCCGGCCGCTACCCCTCCGACGCCTTCGCCGAGCTGCGGCCGCGGCTGACCTGGGACCGGGTCACCGACACGCTCACCGCGCGCGCCGGCGCCCAGCGGCTGGCGGTCACCAGCGGCGGCACCATCCCCGACCGCGGGCTGTTCGGCGTCTTCCTCGTCTCCGGCAAGGGCGAGGGTGGCAAGCGGGTCGGCGAGCTCGACGAGGAGATGGTCTACGAGTCGCGGGTCGGCGACGTCTTCCTGCTCGGCTCGTCGTCGTGGCGGATCGAGGAGATCACCCACGACCGGGTGCTGGTCTCCCCCGCCCCGGGGCTGCCCGGCAAGATGCCGTTCTGGCACGGCGACACCCTCGGCCGGCCGCTGGAGCTGGGCCGCGCGCTGGGCGCGTTCCTCCGCGAGGTCGGCTCGGCCACCCCGGAGGCCGGCACCGAGCGGGCCCGCGCCGCCGGTCTCGACGAGTGGGGCGCGGCCAACCTGTTCGCCTACCTCGCCGAGCAGAAGCAGGCCACCGGCCACCTGCCCGACGACCGCACGCTGCTCGTCGAGCGCTTCCGCGACGAGCTGGGCGACTGGCGGCTGGTCGTGCACTCCCCGTTCGGCGCGCAGGTCAACGCCCCGTGGGCGCTGGTGCTGGCCTCCCGGCTGCGCGAGCGCTACGGCGTCGACGTCGCCTCCATGCACTCCGACGACGGCATCGTGCTCCGGCTCCCCGACACCACCGGCGAGGCACCCGAGGCCGACCTGGCGATCCTCGACCCCGACGACGTCGAGCGGGAGGTGACCGCCGAGGTCGGCAACTCGGCGCTGTTCGCCAGCCGCTTCCGCGAGTGCGCCGCCCGCGCCCTGCTGCTCCCCCGGCGCGACCCGCGTCGCCGGACGCCGCTGTGGCAGCAGCGCCAGCGGGCCGCCCAGCTGCTGTCGGTGGCCAGCGAGTTCTCCGGCTTCCCGATCACCCTCGAGGCGGTCCGGGAGGTGCTGCAGGACGTCTACGACGTGCCCGGCCTGGTCGAGCTGATGAGCGACGTGCGGGCCCGCCGGGTCCGGGTGGTCGACGTGCAGACCCAGACCGCCTCGCCGTTCGCCCAGTCGCTGCTGTTCGGCTACGTCGGCCAGTTCATCTACGAGGGCGACGCCCCGCTCGCCGAGCGCCGGGCGCAGGCGCTGGCCCTGGACACCGGGCTGCTGGCCGAGCTGCTGGGCCGGTCGGAGCTGCGCGAGCTGCTCGACGCCGACGCGATGGCCGAGGTCGAGCAGGAGCTGCAGCGGCTGCCGCAGCCCCGGCACCCCCGCGACGTCGACGGCGCCAGCGACCTGCTCCGCGGGGTGGGCGACCTGACCGTCGCCGAGGCGGCGGCCCGCGGCGTACCGGCGGAGTGGCTCGAGGAGCTGGTCGTCTCCCGGCGGGCGCTGGTGGTCCGGATCGCCGGGGAGCAGCGGCACGTCGCCATCGAGGACGCCGGCCGGCTCCGGGACGCGCTGGGCACGGCCCTGCCGGTCGGGGTCCCGGAGGCGTTCACCGAGCCGGTCGCCGACCCGCTGGGTGACCTGGTCGGCCGGTACGCCCGCACCCACGGCCCCTTCGCACCGCCCGAGGTCGCCACCCGGCTGGGGCTGGGCGTAGCCGTCGTCACCGCCACCGTGCAGCGGCTGGTCGGCACCGGCCGGCTGGTCACCGGTGAGTTCCGGCCCGGCGGCACCGGCCAGGAGTGGTGCGACGCCGAGGTGCTGCGCTCCATCCGCCGCCGGTCGCTGGCCAAGCTGCGCCAGGAGGTCGAGCCGGTCCCGATCGAGACGCTGGCCCGGTTCACCCCGTCCTGGCAGTCGGTGGGCGGCCGGATGCGCGGGGTCGACGGCGTGCTGGCCGTCGTCGAGCAGCTGGCCGGCGCGCTCGTGCCGGCCTCGGCGCTGGAGTCGCTGGTGCTCCCCTCGCGGGTGCAGGGCTACTCCCCCGCGCTGCTCGACGAGCTGACCAGCGCCGGCGAGGTGCTGTGGGCAGGCGCCGGGGGCCTGTCCGGCGGCGACGGCTGGGTGACCCTCGTGCCGGCCGACCTGGCCCCGCTGCTGCTGCCCGAGCCCCCCGGTGCCGCCCAGGTCGAGGGCGGGTACGGCGCGGCGCTGCTGGAGGAGCTGGCCGGCGGTCAGGCGATGTTCTTCCGGTCGCTGTCGGACCGGGTCGGCGCGACCGACGACACCGCGCTGGCCGAGGAGATCTGGGACCTCGTCTGGGCCGGCGCGCTCACCAACGACACGCTGGCCCCGCTGCGGGTCCGGCTGGCCGGCGGCGGCACGCACAAGCGGCAGCCCGCCGCACCGCGCGCCCGGCTGGACCGCACGCGCTACGGCCGCACCCGGCTCGGGCGCCCGGCGATGCCCACCCGCACCGGGCCGCCGGCGATGGCCGGCCGCTGGTCGCGGCTGCCCGACCTGGAGGGCAACACCACCAAGCGCACCACCGCCCGCAGCGAGGCGCTGCTGGAGCGGCACGGCGTGCTGACCCGCGGGGCGGTGCAGGCCGAGCAGGTGGTCGGCGGGTTCTCCGCGGTGTACCCGGTGCTGCGGGCGTTCGAGGAGAACGGCCGGGCCCGGCGCGGCTACTTCGTGGAGACCCTGGGCGCGGCGCAGTTCGGCACCCCCGGCTCCATCGACCGGCTGCGCAGCTTCGCCAGCCCCGACCGGGTGCCGGCCGGCCCGGTCGTCCTGGCCGCCACCGACCCGGCCAACGTCTACGGCGCGGCGCTGCCCTGGCCCGAGCGGGCGGTGGGCTCGGCCGACGGGTCCGTGGAGGGGGTCGACGTCGGCGAGGGCACCGGCAGCCGGAAGACCGGGCACCGGGCCGGCCGCAAGGCCGGTGCGCTGGTGGTGCTCGTCGACGGCGAGCTGGTGCTCTACGTCGAGCGCGGCGGCAAGACGCTGCTGTCCTGGACCGAGGACGAGACGGTGCTCAAGGAGGCCGCGACGGCGTTGTCGACCGCGGCCGCCTCCGGGGCGCTCGGGCGGATGACGGTGCAGAAGGCCGACGGGGCCTCGGTGCACGAGTCGGGTCCGCTCACCGCCGCGCTGCAGGCGGCCGGCTTCGCCGCCACCCCGCGCGGCCTGCGGCTGCGCGGCTGACGACCGGGTGCGTCAGCGGCGGCGCGAGCCCTGCAGCCAGGAGCCGAACAGCCGGCTGACGCGGGGCATGAGCAGGCGCAGCGCGGTCACCACGTAGACGGCCGACAGCAGCAGCCGCAGGCCCCACGGCCAGCTCCCGATGAACGGCACGGCGACCAGCTGGAAGGTCGTGGTCATCGCCAGCACGACGGCGACGGTGAGCAGCCAGCTGCGCCACGCCGGACCGGGCTCAGCCGGCACCGCGAAGAAGGTCTCCAGGCCGACCGCCCGGGCGAACCGCTCGCGCTCGGTGAAGGGGTGCACCCGCTCCAGCGCCTGCTCCCGCTCCGGCGAGCGCTCCCACCGGGACAGCGCCTCGTCGTCGGAGAACCGGTAGACGAAGTGGTACTCGTTGCTGCCCGGGCCCGGGCGCAGCAGCGACGTCCCGAGGTTGCCCGGGAAGGTGGCCACGAGCTCCTGCACCTCGGCCGCCCAGCGCTCGTAGGCGGCGCGCTGCTCGGGCGGCACGACGCGGGCCACCGTCACCGTCACCGGCTCGGGTGCCGGTGCGGGGGTGAGGTTGCGCAGTCGCGTCGACATGGTCACGGCCACGTGAGCGCCGACGGACCTCAGGCTGTTCCCGGCTGTCACCCCGCTCACAGCAGGTCACCCGACCGAGGCTCCTGACGATCGTCGGCAGGTCAGGGGCGGGCGCGGGACGGCTGCGCCGGGGACGATGGTGGGCGTGCCCGAGGGAGACACCGTCTGGCTGGCCGCCCAACGGATGAACACCGCGCTGGCCGGTGCGACGCTGCGCCGGGGTGAGCTGCGGGTGCCGCAGCTGGCCGGCATCGACCTCGCCGGCGCGACGGTCACCGAGGTCGTGCCGCGCGGCAAGCACATGCTCACCCGCCTCGCCGACGGCCGGACGCTGCGCACGCACTACCGGATGGACGGCAGCTGGCACATCTACCGGCCGGGCAGGCCGTGGCGGGGCGGCCCCGGGCACAGCGTCCGGGCCGTGCTGGCCACCGACGAGTGGGAGTGCGTCGGCTACCGGCTGCACGATCTGCGGATCGTCCCCACCAGCGCCGAGGCCGAGCTGGTCGGCCACCTCGGGCCCGACGTGCTGGGCCCGGACTGGGACCTCGACGAGGCGCTGCGCCGGCTCCGCGCGCACCCCGACGAGCAGATCGGCGTGGCGCTGCTGGACCAGCGCAACCTCGCCGGGATCGGCAACCTGTACAAGGTCGAGTCGCTGTTCCTGGCCGGCGTCCACCCGTGGGCGCGGGTCGCCGACGTGCCGGACCTGCCGGGCCTGGTCACCCGCGCCCGGACCCTGATGCTGGCCAACCGCGACCGCCCGGCGCAGAGCACCACCGGTGAGCTCCGCCGCGGGCAGGAGCACTGGGTCGCCGGACGGAAGGGCCGGCCGTGCCGCCGCTGCCGGACGCCGGTGCTGCTCGGCGACCAGGGCCCCGACCTGCAGGAGCGGGTCACCTGGTGGTGCCCGCGCTGCCAGGCCACCCCGCCCCCGGTCGACCCGCGCGCCCGCACCGGCCAGGCCGGCACCGAGGCCCTCGGCGCCGACTACCACTGAGCACCGCCCGCCGCGGGCGGGGATCATGGTGGGATGCCCGAGGGAGACACGGTCTGGCTGGCCGCCAACCGGATGAACACCGCGCTGGCCGGCGCCACCCTCACCACCGGCGAGCTCCGGGTCCCGCAGCTGGCCACCGTCGACCTCGCCGGCGCGACGGTCACCGAGGTCGTGCCCCGCGGCAAGCACATGCTCATCCGGTTCGCCGACGGCCGCACGCTGCGCACCCACTTCCGGATGGACGGCAGCTGGCACATCTACCGCAAGGGCACCCCGTGGAAGGGCGGCCCGGCGCACAGCGTCCGGGCCCTGCTGACCACCGACGAGTGGGACTGCGTCGGCTACCGGCTGCACGACCTGCGGGTCGTCCCCACCAGCGCCGAGGGCGAGCTGGTCGGCCACCTGGGTCCGGACGTGCTGGGCCCGGACTGGGACCTCGACGAGGCGCTGCGCCGGCTCCGCGCGCACCCCGACGAGGAGATCGGCGTGGCTGTCCTGGACCAGCGCAACCTCGCCGGCATCGGCAACCTGTACAAGGTCGAGACGCTGTTCATGACCCGCACCCACCCGTGGACCCGGGTCGCCGACGTGCCGGACCTGCCGGGTCTGGTCACCCGGGCCCGCAGCCTGATGCAGGCCAACCGCGACCACCCCGAGCAGAGCACCACCGGCTCGACCCGGCGCGGGGAGGACCACTGGGTGTTCGGTCGCAAGGGCCGGCCGTGCCGCCGCTGCCGGACAACGATCCTGCTCGGTGACCAGGGCCCGGACACCCAGGAGCGGGTGACCTACTGGTGCCCGACCTGCCAGGCCGCCCGCAGCCCGATCGACCCGCTGGCCCGCACCGGGGAGCCGGGCCACCCGGCGTCGCTGGCCGCCAGCTGACGCCGGAGCCCCGCCGTCCAGCAGGACGACGGGGCTCCGGGCGGGCGGCGGGTGGCGCTACTGCTCGGGCCGCTCCGCCGGCTGGGTGGCCGGGGTCTCGGCGCCCAGGCCGGTCACCGGCGGGGTGCCCTGCTCGAGCGCGCCGGCCGCCTGGTTGCCGCTGATCGCCGGGGTGCCGCCGCTCATGGCAGCGCGGATCTCGGCCAGCCGGGACGCGCCTTCGACGTCGATCGTGGCCTTCTGCACCTCGAGCATGCGGCCCTCGACCGAGTTCTGCGCCAGCTCGGCCTGGCCGAGCGCGTTGGCGTAGCGGGCCTCGATCTTGTCGCGGACCTCACCGAGGTTGGGCGTGTTCCCCGGGGCGGACAGCTCGTTGACCTGCCGCAGCGAGGCCGACACCTGCTCCTGCATCTTCGCCTGCTCCAGCTGGGACATCAGCTTGGTCCGCTCCGCCAACGTCGACTGCAGCCGCATCCGGCTCGTCTCGACGGCGCCCTTGGCCTGCTCGGCGGCCTGCAGCGCCTCGTCGTGGCTGCGCTTGAGGTCCTCCATCGCCTGCTCGGCACTGACCAGCTGGGTGGCGAAGGCCTGCGCGGCCTGCTCGTACTCCGAGGCCTTCGCCGCGTCGCCCTTGGCCCGGGTCTGGTCGGCGAGCGTCAGCGCCTGGCGCGCCGAGGACTGCAGCTTCTCGACCTCCCCGAGCTGGCGGTTCAGCCGCATCTCCAGCTGGCGCTGGTTGCCCAGGACCGCTGCCGCCTGGTTGGCCAGCGACTGGTGCCGGTTCTGCTCCGCCTCGATCGCCTGGGCGATCTGGATCTTCGGGTCGGCCCGCTGGTCGATCTGCTGGTTGGCCGAGGCCGTCAGGTACTTCCACAGCTTCACGAACGGGTTCGGCATGGCTCCTCCTGGTCCGGCGCCCCCACCCACCGGGCGGTGGGCGGGGGCGGCACGGGCGACGCTGTCTCGATCATCGTCCCAGGCCCGCACCGCGGCCAGCCACAGCGCACGGTCACCGGACCCGCTGCAGGGGTCCGGGCCCGGTGGAGCGAGGCGCGGGGGGCAGCGGGGCCCTCAGACCTTGCGGCCGCGCAGCTGCCGGTAGTGCCGGACGAGCTCCACCGTGGAGGCGTCCTGGTCCATCTCCGGGGCCTCCTCGCTGGTCAGCGCCGGCCCCAGCTCGCGGGCCATCACCTTGCCGAGCTCGACGCCCCACTGGTCGAAGGAGTCGATCTGCCAGACCGCCCCCTCGGTGAAGACGGTGTGCTCGTAGAAGGCGATCAGCTGGCCCAGCGTGCCCGGGGTGAGCTTGGGCGCCAGCACGGTCGTCGACGGCCGGTTCCCCGGCATCACCTTGTGCGGCACGACGTAGGCGGCCGTCCCCTCGGCGGCCACCTCCTCGGCGGTCCGGCCGAAGGCCAGCACGGCGCTCTGCGCGAAGAGGTTGGCCATCAGCAGGTCGTGCATCTCGCCGATGTCGTGGTTCGGCTCGCCGAACCCGATGAAGTCCGCCGGGATGAGCGACGTCCCCTGGTGCAGCAGCTGGTGGAAGGCGTGCTGGCCGTTGGTGCCCGGCTCGCCCCAGTAGACCTCGCCGGTCGACGTCGTCACCGGCTCCCCGTCCCAGCGGACGGACTTGCCGTTGCTCTCCATCGTCAGCTGCTGCAGGTAGGCCGGCAGCCGGGACAGGTACTGGCTGTAGGGCAGGACGGCGTGGGTCTGCGCGCCGAAGAAGTTCGTGTACCAGACGTTGAGCAGGCCCTGCACCAGCGGGACGTTCTCCGCCGGCGGCGCGGTCCGGAAGTGCTCGTCGACGGCGTGGAAGCCGGCGAGCATCTCGTCGTAGTTCTCCGGCCCGATCGCCACCATCAGCGACAGCCCGACGGCCGAGGTGAACGAGTACCGGCCACCCACCCAGTCCCAGAAGGCGAACATGTTCTCGGGGTCGATGCCGAACTCGGCGACCGCGTCGGTGTTCGTGGAGACCGCGACGAAGTGCTTGGCCACGGCCGAGTCGTCGCCCAGCGCCGCGAGCAGCCAGTCGCGGGCGACGGTGGCGTTGGTCAGCGTCTCCAGCGTGGTGAAGGTCTTGGAGCAGACGACGAACAGCGTCGTCGCCGGGTCGAGGTCGCGGGTCTTCTCGAAGAAGTCGGTGGGGTCGATGTTGGAGACGAAGCGGGCGGTGATCCCGCGGTCGCTGTAGTCGGCCAGCGCGGTGTAGGCCATCGCCGGGCCGAGGTCGGAGCCGCCGATGCCGATGTTGACCACGGCGGTGATGCGCTCGCCGGTGTGCCCCTTCCACTCCCCCGACCGCACCCGGTCGGCGAAGCCGCGCATCTTGGCCAGCACCGCGTGCACGTCGGCGGTGACGTCCTGGCCGTCGACGGTCAGCGGCACCGACTCCGGTGCGCGCAGCGCGACGTGCAGCACGGCCCGGTCCTCGGTGGCGTTGATGTGGTCGCCGCGGAACATCGCCTCGATCCGGCCGGGCACGCCGGCCTTCTCCGCCAGCGCGACGAGCAGCCGCAGCGTCTCGTCGGTGACCCGGTGCTTGGACCAGTCCAGGTGCAGGTCACCGGCAGAGCCGGTCAGCCGCTGCGCGCGCCCCGGGTCCTCGGCGAACAGCTCGCGCAGGGTCCGGGCGCTGATCTCGCGGTGGTGGTCGACCAGTGCGGCCCACTCGTCGGTCGCGGTGATGTCCATGCTGCCTCCAGGGTCGGGCTCCGCTGTCCACGGGGTGGCTCTCCGGGGACAGGTGCGCAGCGGGACCGCAGCACAAACCCCCGGGCGTGATCATGCCGGTCGCGCCCGGGGGTCCGGAGGCAGCTCAGGCGGCGCCCGCTGCGTGGGCGCCGCCGGAGTCGCGGGTGCCCATGCCGGTGCTGCGGCCGCCGGCGGACTCGGCGATCTGCTCCTCGCGGTCCTCCGCCGCCATCCGGGTCAGCGCGGCGCCGGCCTCGGCGTCCCGGGTCAGGTTCTCCCCGGTGCTCGGGTCGAAGACGTGCACCTTCCGGCTGTCCAGCCAGAACTCGGCCTCGCGGCCCTCCCGGATCCGGCTGGTCGAGTCGATCGACACGATCGCCTGGGTGCGCAGCTCCTCGGCGTCCAGCTCCCGGGACAGCGCCCGCAGCTGGTTGGTGATCTCCTCGGGGGCCTCGTAGGGGATGTAGGCGTACTGCTGGTCACCCAGCCACTCGGTGACGTCGACCCGGGCCCGGAACACCGAGCCGAGCGGCCGCTTGGCCTCGTCGACCAGCGAGGCGTCCTCGAAGTACTCCGGCCGGATGCCGACCAGCAGCAGCTCCCGCCCGGCCACCGCGGCGGCCCGCTTCTCGTCGAGCTCGACCGGACCGAACGGCGTCGACAGGGAGCGGCCCTCCAGCCGGGCGGGCAGGAAGTTCATCGGCGGCGAGCCGATGAACCCGGCGACGAACAGGTTGACCGGCTGGTCGTAGAGCTCCCGCGGCGAGGCGACCTGCTGGATCTTGCCCTTGCGCAGCACGCAGACCCGGTCGCCGAGGGTCATCGCCTCGGTCTGGTCGTGGGTGACGTAGACGGTGGTGATCCCCAGCCGGCGCTGCAGCCGGGAGATCTCCGTGCGCATCTGGCCGCGCAGCTTCGCGTCGAGGTTGGACAGCGGCTCGTCGAAGAGGAACGCCTCCGCCTGCCGCACGATGGCCCGGCCCATCGCCACCCGCTGCCGCTGGCCACCGGAGAGGTTGGCCGGCTTGCGCTCGAGGTGCTCGTGCAGCTCGAGGACGTCGGCCGCCTCGTTGACCCGGCGCCGCACCTCGGCGTCGTCCATCTTCGCCAGCCGCAGCGGGAAGGCGATGTTCTCGAAGACGGTGAGGTGCGGGTAGAGCGCGTAGTTCTGGAAGACCATCGACAGGTTGCGCTCCCGCGGGGCCTTGTCGTTGACCCGCTTGCCGCCGATGACCATGTCGCCGCTGCTGATGTCCTCCAGCCCGACGATCATCCGCAGCAGCGTGGACTTCCCGCAGCCGGACGGGCCGACCAGGATCATGAACTCCCCGTCGGCGATGTCCAGGCTCACGTCGTTCACCGCCGGGAAGCCGTCGCCGTACTGCTTGACGATGTGGCTCATCTGGATCTCGGCCATCAGTTCTCCCCCTCCGGGAGGTCGGTTCGGGTGCGCATGGGGGTCAGCCCTTCACAGCGCCGTTGGTGAGGCCGGCGACGATGCGCCGCTGGAACAGCAGGACCAGGACCACGACCGGGATGGTGACGATGACCGCGGCCGCGGCGATCACCCCGGTGGGGTCCTCGAACTGGGACGCGCCGGAGAACAACCCGAGCGCCGCCGGCACCGGCCGGGACGCGCTGGTCGAGGTCAGCGAGATGCCGTAGATGAAGTCGTTCCAGGCGATGAAGAACGCGATGATCGCCGTGGTGAAGACGCCGGGCGCGGCCAGCGGCACGATGACCTTGCGGAACGCCTGCCACGTCGTCGCCCCGTCGACCTGGGCGGCCTGCTCCATCTCCCAGGGGATCTCCCGGAAGAACGCCGACATGGTCCAGATGGAGATCGGCAGGGTCAGCGACAGGTACGGGATGATCAGCCCGGGCCAGGTGTCGTAGAGCCCGATGTTGCGCCACAGGTTGAACAGCGGCGTCACGATCGAGATGACCGGGAAGATCGCCACCGCGAGCGCGGTGCCGAGGATGAACTTCTTGCCCGGGAAGTCCAGCCGGGCGATCGCGTAGGCGGCGAACATCGCGAGGATGCAGGAGATCAGCGTCGCGATGAGGCAGATGCCGAAGGAGTTGCGGAGCGCGGGCAGGAACAGGTCACCGCCGGCGCCGGTGAAGATGCCCTCGTAGTTCGCCGACACGGGGTCGGTGGGCAGGAACTGGCCGTTGGCCAGGTCACTGGGCGCCTTGAACGACAGCGAGACGATCCACGCGACCGGGAACAGCGCGTAGATGACGATCAGGACCCCGGCGACGATCCACCAGTTCTTCTCCTTGCGGGACATCAGCCCTCACCCCTCGCCTGGGCCAGGTCGACCTTGAAGCCCTTGATGAACAACGCGGCTATCCCCACCACGACGAGGAAGAGCAGCACCGAGACCGCCGACCCCAGCCCGATCTCCAGCCGGGAGATGGTCTGCCGGTAGGCCAGGAACGACACCGTCTCGGTGTTGTTGGCCCCGGCGGTCATCACGAAGATGGAGTCGAAGACGCGGAAGGCGTCGAGGGTGCGGAAGAGCACCGCGACCATGATCGCGGCCTTCATGTTCGGCAGCGTCACCTTGCGCAGCCGCTGCCACCAGGTGGCGCCGTCGACCTTGGCCGCCTCCTGCAGCACCTCGGGCACCTGGGCCAGGCCGGCCAGCAGGAGCAGCGAGATGAACGGGGTGGTCTTCCAGATCTCGGCGACGCAGACGACGAAGATCGCCGACCACGTGCCGCCGAACCAGTCCGTGTCCCCGCCGACCCCCGGCAGCCAGGCGAACCACTTGTTCACGAAACCGGTGTCGATCGCGAACGCGAACTTCCAGGCGAAGGCCGACACCACGGTGATCACCGCGTACGGGATGAGGATCGCCGCCCGCAGCACCGGCCGGATGGCGCTGAGCGCCTTCGCCATCACGAAGGCCAGCGCGAAGCCCAGCACCAGCTCGACCGCGACGGTCACCACGGTGATGAACACCGTGACGCCGATCGAGATCCACCAGGTGCTGTCGGTGAGGATCACCAGGTAGTTCGACAGACCGGTGAACGACCGGTTCTCCGGGTCGGTGAGCCGGTAGTCGAACAGCGAGTCGTAGACCGCCTGCAGGATCGGGTAGGCGGTGACCAGCAGCATCACCAGCAGCGCCGGGCCGGCGAGCAGCCAGCCGAGCTTGCGCTCGCTGCGTGCCCGGTCGCTGGTGGTGCCCCGCGGCGCCGAGACCGGTGCCGACTTCTCCGTCGGGGGGAGCGTCGTGGTGCTCACAGCAGCTGCTCCTTCTGCAGGACGGCGGTGATGAAGTCGGTGGCCTTCTGCGGCGTCGAGTCCGGGTCGACCGAGCTGGTCGGGTGGTACTCGCGCTGGAGCCCGCCGGAGACCTCGCTGTAGTACGGCGTCTGCGGCCGGGGCACCGCCTGGTCCAGCGAGTCCAGGATCGTGTCGGCCATCGGGAACACCTTCTGCACCTCGGGGTCGTCGTACACCGTGGTGTCCGAGGCCGGGTTGCCGTTGGTCGTGAAGTAGTAGGCCTGGTTCTCGGTCGACGTGATGCACTCGGTCGCCTCGTAGGCGAGGTCGGTGTGCTGGCTGAAGGCACCGACGCCGAGGTTGATCCCGCCGTACGGGGGCGCGCTGTCGGTGCCCTCGTCGACCTGCGGGTACAGCGCCCAGCCGAAGTCGTCGGGGACGGACTGCTCCATCGTCCCGGCCTCGACCGCGGACAGCGCCCGGCCCCAGACGAACGGGTAGTTGACCTGGAAGCCGGCGTCCGGACCCTCGAAGCCGGTCGCGGTGGTGTCCTCGGTCGCGGTGGAGAGCGAGGCACCCGCCTGGCCGCTGCTGGAGACGTCGCGCATGACCTCGGTGGCCCGCACGCCGGCATCCGAGGTGAGTCCCAGCTCGATCCCGTCCGGGTCGGTGGAGTTCTCGGCGATGATCGACCCGCCGGCGGACTCGATGAGCGCGTTGAACCAGACGGTGAGGGACTCCGCCCGCGCCCCCTGCACGCCGAGGAGCTTGTCCTGGTCCTGCGCGGCGGTGATCAGCTGGTCCCAGGTCACCGGCTGGGTCATGTCCAGCCCGGCGGCCTCGGCGACCGACTTGCGGTACCAGAGCAGCTGGGTGTTCGCCCACCACGGCACGGCGACGAGCTCGTCGTTCCACGTCGAGCCCTCGATGGCGCTCTCCACCACGTCCTCGGTGACCCGCTCGGCCACGTCGTCGGGCACGGGGGCGAGGAAGCCGGCCTGGGCGAACTCCGGGATGAACGGCGGGTCCAGGCTGATGATGTCGATCGAGTCGTCGTTGGCCGCCAGTCGGCGGACCAGCTGCTCGCGCTGCTCCCCGGCCTGGCGGGGCAGCACCGAGGTGGTGATCCGGTACCTGCCGCCCGCGGCCTCGGTGCACCGGGCGGCGAGCTCGGCCTGCCCGCCGGAGTCCGGGTTGGTGTACCAGGTGAGCGTCGGGACCCCGCCGTCGTCACTCCCGCACGCGGCCAGCACGGACGACAGGACCGCGGCCGCGGCGGCGCCCGCGAGCGCGCGTCGGCGTCGTCCCGCCCCTCGGCTGGTCGGTCGGACAAGGCGAGCGCTCGGCACCGTCATCAGCCTCCGTTGGCGATCAGCGACGCGTTCGTCGCCTTGGATCTTGGAGAGTGGCCCGGCTCACATGCTGTGTCAATCTGAGGCCGGAGCTGTGACCGTCCCGCGATCTGCGATGACCGAGGGGGTGGTCATCACCGCTGGGGTGCGGGGCAGTTCGTGCTGGACGTAGGAGCGTGCGGCCGCCCAGGTGCCGACGTCGAAGCCGGCCTGCTCGGAGAGGAACCAGCGGTGCTCGAGCACCTCGTGGAAGACCTCCGCGGGCTCCAGGCGCCCGGCGAGCTCGGCCGGGACGATGTCGAGGACCGGCTGGTAGACCTCGGCCAGCCAGCGCCGTCCGGCCACCGCCTCGGGCACCGGCCTGCCGGCCCGCTGCTCGAGGAAGGCCCGGTAGGACCACAGGTCGTTGAGCAGCCGCCGGGCCTGGTTCTCCTGCACCTCCAGGCCGGTGAGCCGGAACAGCTCGTGGCGCTGCTGCCCCGGCTCGGACACCCGGGTCTCCACCCGCAGCCGGGCGCCCTCCGGGGAGGTCACCAGCTCCACCTCGCCGACGTCGAAGCCGAGGTCGTTGATCCGCTGCAGGCGCTCGGCCACCCGGTAGGCCTGCTCGTCGACCCGGAAGACCTCCTCGCGGGTGACCTCGTCCCACAGCGCCTCGTAGCGGCCGGCGAGGCCGTCGGCGACCTCGATGGGGTCGATGTCCGGCGACAGCAGCTCACCGGCCTGCAGGTCCATCAGCTCGGCGCCGACCCGTTCCCGGGCCAGGTCGACGTCGTAGGCGCGCATCCCGGCGGACAGGGTCGAGTAGCGCTCGGCGGTCTCGGCGTCGACCAGGTACGCGGTGAACGCGCCGGCGTCGCGGCGGAAGAGGGTGTTGGACAGCGAGCAGTCGCCCCAGTAGACGCCGGCCAGGTGCAGCCGGACGAGCAGCTGGGCGAGCGTGTCCAGCAGCCGGTCGGGTGCGTGCGCCGCCCGCGGCCCGCTGAACACGTACCGGTAGGACATCGAGTACTCGAGGTACCGGGTGACCAGGATGGCGTCCTGCTCGTCGGGCCGGTCGATGCAGATGCCCAGCACCGACACCGACGGCAGCCCCTCGGCCTCGAACTCCGCGAGCAGCGAGTACTCGTGCCGGGCCAGCGGTTCGGCGATCTCCTTGAGGGCGTACACCCGCCCCTCGGACACGGTGAAGCGCACGACGTGCCGGGAGATGCCGCGCTGGGGCACCTCGAGCAGCAGGGCGGGGTCCCAGTCCTTCAGCGGCTGGTGCCATGGGAGGGCGAGGAGCCCGGCGGCCTCGGCGGCCGGGGGCCGGAACAGGTACCGCACGACGCCCTCCGGGAACCGGTCGACCGAGCCCGCGCACTGCTCGCGGCGTGCCGCCACGATGCCATGCCCGCTCCCCCGCTGTGACCCCGGACACGACACGGCCGCCCGGCCCACCGGGGCGGGCACGGGCGGCCGACGGGGCCGGCGGAGGTCAGCCGACGAGCTGCCCGGTGACGACGGCGGCCTGCGCGGCGCGCTCCGGCGCCGTGCCCGGCTGCAGCACCAGGCCCAGCAGCCACCGGCAGACCAGCTCGGCCTCGGGGCGGCTGATCCGCAGCGCGGAGGCGAGGGTCAGGACGACGTCACCCCACCGCTCGGAGTCCAGCCCCATCATCTGCACCAGGGTCTCCGGCTCGGTCTCGGCCAGCCGGCGGAGCACCGGGTGCGCGCCGACCTCCTCGGCCAGCGCGGGCACTGCGACGGTGAGCGGGAGCTCGGCGGCGAGCGCGGCCAGCCGGTCGAGCTCGAAGGCGACCAGGGCCTGCGCGACGTCGTCCTTGGTGCGGAAGTGGTTGTACAGCGTGGCCTTCGCGACGCCGGCGGCAGCGGCGACGTGCTGCATGGTCGTCTTCTTCAGACCGCGCTCGGCGAAGGCGCTGCGTGCCCCGGTGAGCAGGCCGCGGCGGGTGCGGCTCATCGCGACCCCGGGCCGGGTCAGCGGACGGCGGCTTTTGCGCGGCCCCGCGGCGGTGGGGCGGGGCGCCGGGACGGCCCACGGCGGTCAGCGACGGCACCGGCGCGGTGAGCTGCAGGCCCGGCGCGGGCGGCTGCAGGAAGGCCCCGACCGGCACCGGCGTCGTCAGGTGGTGCCCGGCCGTGGCGGCCGCCTCGGCAGCGGCGGCCTCCGCCGCGTCGGCCTCCAGGACGGTGACCCCGGTACGACCGGGAGCCGCCGGCGCGGAGGACTGCGGCGTCAGCTGGGTGCGGGATCCGGGGGAAGACATGGACACTTTGTGCCTTGATGGTCGCACTGGGTCAAGCAGGTGGACGCCGAGCGGTGTTCGTGTCGCCTCGCGAGCAGCACCCGTCCCACGGTGACGTACTGGAACGGCCCCCTCGCAGGGCCCCACGCCGAGCGGAGCGAGGCGTGGGGGGCGAGGGGGTCCTTCGTCAGGCGGCGAGGCAGACGGCGCCGGTCGCCCGGGCACCGGAGCGGGCCGGCTGGGCGCCGCCGACCAGCGCCAGGGCGGGCTCGGCGACGGGGGCCTCGGTGGCCTGCTGCTCGGCGGTCTCGGACTCCGCGGCCGCGGCCGGGTCGTCGTCGGGGGCACCGGGGACGGCCGGCGCCGACCCCGGCGAGCGCGACCGGGCGCACCGGGCGGCGGGCCGGCTCGGCCAGCCGCATCTCCAGGCTGACCTCGGCCAGCAGGTCGGCCAGCTCGACGTCGAGGGCGTCGCAGATCGAGGCGAGCAGCTCGGAGGACGCCTCCTTCTGCCCCCGCTCGACCTCCGACAGGTAGCCCAGGCTGACCCGGGCCGCGCCCGAGACGTCGCGCAGCGTCCGCCGCTGCCGCAGCCGGTGACCCCGCAGGGTGTTCCCCAGCTGTGTGCGCAGCAGCGTCATGGCCGTCTCCTGTCCACTCCGACGCGCAGTTCCTGCACGTGGTGTCGTGTGCACGGGCACCGACCGGACGGACCGGAGGACCCCGTGTGGTCACCGTACGCGGCCATGACCCCGGTCACCGTCCCGGTGGGGGCACGTCCGCTCATGGCGTAACACCGGCGCGGCCCGGGTGGTTCCCGGCCGGCAGCGGGTGCTCGTCGAGCCGCTCGAGCAGCCGCAGCAGCGCGGTCTGCACCGCGCCGGCGCGCACCTCGGCGCGGTCGCCGGGCAGGTCGAGCTCGTGGACGACGGTGAGCAGCCCGTCGCTGAGCCCGAGGTAGACCCGGCCGGGGGCGTGACCGTCAACGGGGTCGGGGCCGGCGACGCCGGTGAGCCCGACGCCCCAGGTCGCCGCGCAGCGGACCCGGATGCCCTCGGCGAGCGCCGCGGCGGTGCGCTCGCTGACCGGCCCGTGCTCGGCGAGCAGGTCGGCCGGTACCCCGGCCAGCGCCGTCTTCAGGTCGGTGGCGTAGACGACCGCACCACCGCGCAGCGTGCCGCTGGCGCCGGGCACGGAGGCCAGTGTGGCGCAGAACAGCCCGGCGGTGAGCGACTCGGCCGCGGCCACGGTCTCCCCGCGGGCGAGCAGCCCGGCGTGCACCCGTGCCGCGGTCGTCGGCTCGGCCGGTGGCAGGCTCACGCGGCGTCGTCCCGGCGGGTGCGCCCGGGTGCGCTGTCACCGCCGGCCGCCGCTCGACGGGCCTCAGCGGCCTTCAGGGCCCGCGCGCTGGTGCGCCGCAGGGTGAGTGCCCGGTAGACGTAGTCGATGCCGGTGACGACGGTGAGCACCAGGGCGGCCGCCATGACCCACCAGCGCAGCGAGGCCAGCACGCCGGTGAGCGGCAGGATGTAGAGCCCGATGGCCAGCGCCTGCAGCACGGTCTTGGCCTTGCCGCCGCGGCTGGCGGCGATCACCCCGTGCCGGATGACCCAGAACCGCAGCAGGGTGACCCCGACCTCGCGGACCAGGATCACCACGGTGACCCACCAGGGCAGCAGGCCGAGGATCGACAGCCCCAGCAGCGCCGTGCCGGTGAGCGCCTTGTCGGCGATCGGGTCGGCGAGCTTCCCGAACTCGGTCACCTGGTTGGTCCGGCGGGCGATCATGCCGTCGTAGCGGTCGGTGATGATGGCGCCGGCGAAGAACAGCGTGGCCCAGACCCGCCGCCCGTCGTCCATGCCGCCGTCGGAGAGCAGCAGCAGGGCGAACAGGGGCACGACCGCGAGCCGGAAGAGGGTCAGCGCGTTGGGCAGGTTGACCAGCCGCACCGACTGCGGGGGTGTCGCCGCCGGGTCCGCCGAGCCCTCGGGCACCACGGCGCTCATCCGGTCCCCTCCGGTGGGCTCGCCGGCGCGCGCACGTCCGTCAGACCCCGGCTGCCGCGAGCGCCGGCACGACGGCGCGGGCCAGCAGGTCCACGCCCTCGGTGTCCACGACCGTCGCCGTCACCAGCTGCCCGGCCACCGTACCGGCGGGCACCCCGGCGACCGTGGTGGTGCCGTCGGCGTCCGGGTCCTGGTGGGCGGCGTGCCCGGCCCAGGTGCCGGCCCCCTCGGCCTCGGCGAGGTCCTCGGTGAGCAGCACCTCGACCGTGGTGCCGATGCGGGCCTCCGCGCGCTGGGCGGTGAGCTCCTCGACCAGGTCGGTGATCCGCCGGACCCGGGCGTCGATCTCGTGCTGGTCGAGCTTGCCGGGCAGGCCGAGCGCCTCGGTGCCCTCCTCGTCGGAGTAGCCGAACACCCCGACGGCGTCGAGCCGGCCGGCGACGAGGAAGCGCTCGAGCTCGGCGACGTCGTCCTCCGTCTCCCCCGGGAACCCGAGGATGACGTTGGTGCGGAAGCCGGCCCCGGGGGCGAGCGCGCGGGCCCGCTCGATGATCCCGAGGAAGTCGTCGGTGCCGCCGAAGCGGCGCATCCGGCGCAGCAGGCCCGGCGAGGAGTGCTGGAAGGACAGGTCGAAGTAGGGCGCGATGCCCGGTGTCGCGGCGATGACCTCCAGCAGCCCCGGCCGGAGCTCCGCCGGCTGCAGGTAGGCCACCCGGACCCGGGCGATGCCCGGCACCGCGGCCAGCTGGGGCAGCAGCTTCTCCAGCGAGCGCAGGTCGCCGGCGTCCTTGCCGTAGGAGGTGGAGTTCTCGCTGACCAGCACGATCTCGGTGACGCCCTGGCCGGCCAGCCAGTGGGCCTCGCCGAGCACCTCGCCCGCCGGCCGGGAGACGAAGGCGCCGCGGAAGGCGGGGATGGCGCAGAACGAGCAGCGTCGGTCGCAGCCTGAGGCGATCTTCAGCGCCGCCGAGGGGCCGACGGCCAGCCGCTTGCGCTTGAGCCAGTCGTGCCCGGGGATCGCCGGGGCGTCGTCGGTCGCGACGGCCGCGGTGCGCTCCACCGGGCTGATCGGCAGCAGGGTGCGCCGGTCGCGCGGGGTGTGCGGCACGAGCGGGCGGCCGCTGAGGACGTCGTCGAGCCGGTCGCCGATCGCGGTGTAGTCGTCGAAGCCGAGCACCGTGGCCTCGGGCAGCGCACCGGCGAGCTCGGCGCCGTAGCGCTCGGCCATGCAGCCCACGGCGATGACCTCGGCACCGGAGTCGGTCGCGGCGAGGATCGCGTCGACGGAGTCCTTCTTCGCGGTCTCGATGAACCCGCAGGTGTTGACCAGCACCGCGTCGGCGTCGTCGGCGTCCTCGACCAGCTGGTAGCCGTCGCCGGCCAGCCGGCCGGCGAGCTCCTCCGAGTCGACCTCGTTGCGGGCGCAGCCGAGGGTCACCACCGCCACGCGGCGGGGCGCGGCGGCGGGGGGCTGCCCTTCGAGGGACGTCAGGGGGAGGGGCAGAGCTGGCACCGGCTCATCCTAAGCGCCGTCCGCCCCCCGGCCGGGGGGCGCACCAGCCAGGTCCTCGCTCACAGCTGCCCCCCGCGGAGGGTGAACATGACCGACTCCAGCTCGTCGGGCTTGATCAGCACGTCCCGGGCCTTGGAGCCCTCCGACGGCCCGACGATGCCGCGGCTCTCCATGAGGTCCATCAGCCGGCCGGCCTTGGCGAAGCCGACCCGCAGCTTGCGCTGCAGCATCGAGGTGGACCCGAACTGGCTGGTGACGACGAGCTCGACGGCCTGGACGAGCAGCTCCAGGTCGCTGCCGATGTCCTCGTCGATCTCCTTCTTCTCACCGGCGGCGGCGGTGAAGACCTCTTCGCGGTACTCGGGCTCGGCCTGCCGCTTGGTGAACTCGACGACCGCCTCGATCTCCGCGTCGGAGACGTAGGCGCCCTGGACCCGGATCGGCTTGCCCGCACCGATCGGCAGGAACAGGGCGTCGCCCATGCCGATCAGCTTCTCCGCGCCGGGCTGGTCGAGGATGACCCGGCTGTCGGTGAGGCTGGAGGTGGAGAACGCCAGCCGCGAGGGGACGTTGGCCTTGATCAGGCCGGTGACGACGTCGACCGAGGGCCGCTGGGTGGCCAGCACCAGGTGGATGCCGGCCGCGCGGGCCTTCTGGGTGATCCGGACGATCGACTCCTCGACGTCCCGCGGGGCGACCATCATCAGGTCGGCGAGCTCGTCGACGATCGTGAGGATGTACGGGTAGGGCTGGTAGACGCGCTCGCTGCCGGGCGGGGCGGTGATCTCGCCGCGCTCCACCTTGCGGTTGAAGTCGTCGATGTGCCGCACACCGGTGGCCCGCATGTCCTGGTAGCGCTGCTCCATCTCCTCGACCAGCCAGGCCAGCGCGGTGGCGGCCTTCTTGGGGTCGGTGATGATCGGCGTGATCAGGTGCGGGATGCCGTCGTAGGGCGTGAGCTCGACCATCTTCGGGTCGACCAGGATCATCCGCAGCTGGTCCGGGGTGGCCCGCAGCAGCAGCGACGTCAGCAGCGAGTTGATGCAGCTGGACTTGCCGGCGCCGGTGGCGCCGGCGACGAGCAGGTGCGGCATCTTCGCCAGGTTGGCGCAGACGAAGCCGCCCTCGATGTCCTTGCCCAGCCCGACCAGCATCGGGTGCGGGTCCTGCTTGGCCACCTGCGAGCGCATGACGTCGCCGAGGCTGACCGTCTCCCGGTCGGTGTTGGGCACCTCGACGCCCACCGCCGACTTGCCCGGGATCGGGGCGAGGATGCGGATGTTGTCGTTGGCCACCGCGTAGGCGAGGTTCTTGGTCAGCGCGGTGATCTTCTCGACCTTGACCGCGTTGCCCAGCTCGATCTCGTAGCGGGTGACCGTCGGGCCGCGGGTGTAGCTGGTGACGGCGGCGTCGATGTTGAACTGCTCGAGCACGCCGGTGATCGCCTCGATGGCGACGTCGTTGGCCTTGGACTTGGCGCGCGGCGGGGTGCCCGGGCGCAGCACGCTCACCGAGGGCAGCGTGTAGGTGCCCTCGACCGGCTCGATGCGGAGCTGCTCGGGCTCCTCGATGGGCGGCAGGTCCTCCGGCGGGGCGGTCCGGTCGACCGGCATCGGCGCCCGGCGGGCCGGGGCGGCGGCCACCGGGACGGCCTCGGCGGCCGGCTCGTGCGCGACCGCCTGCGGGGCCTCGGCGTAGGCGGCGTGGTCGATGACGCCGGTGTCCAGGGTGTCCTGCACCTCGGAGGCGGCCGACTTCCGGCCGCGCCGGGCCTTCGGCGCGGGCTCCTCGTCCTCGTCGTCGTAGAACTCGAGGTCGTCGTCGTCCTCGTCGTCCCGGCCGAGTTGCCGGTCGGCCCACTCGCGGAGCCGTTCGGGCACCTGGTGCACCGGGGTGGCGGTGACGACGAGCAGCCCGAAGAAGGCCAGCAGGACCAGCAGCAGCACCGTGACGACGCTGCCCAGGCCCGCGGTCAGCGGGCTGCCGACCGCCCAGCCGAGCAGGCCGCCGGCGCCGGTCCGGTCGTCCGGGCTGACGTCGGGGCCGGTGACGTGGGCGATGCCGACGACCGCGGCGACCACGCTGGTCCAGCCGATGACCAGCCGGCCGCGGGCCTCGGGGTGCGGCGGGTGGCGGAGCAGCCGCAGCGCGACCAGGAACAGCACGACCGGCAGCGCGGCGGTGAGCCCGCCGATCGCCCACCGGACGGCGTCGGCCAGCCCGGCGCCGACCGGGCCGATCCCGTCGGTCCAGGTCGCGGCGCCGAGCACGATGGCCAGGCCGAGGACGGCGAGACCGACCCCGTCCCGCCGGTGCTCGGCGGCCAGCGGCTCGGCCTCCTCGGGCCGGGCGACCGACCGGGCGACCGCGCCGGCGCCGCGGGCCAGCAGGCCCCACGTGCCGGTGGCACCGCGCCACAGGCTGCCGGCGAGGGTGCTCTGGGTCCGCTTCGGGGCCGGTCGCCGGGCGGCGGTGGAGCCGCGCTTGGCCGGGGGGCGCTTCTTGGCTGCGGTGCTGCCGGAGCGGGGGCGCGTGGAGCCGCTCCCACGCGCCGGCGCCCGGTTCGACGTCGACGCGCGAGCAGGCATGCGTCAGACGGTAATCCGGTCGGGTGCTCCCGCGGCCCATCTGGTGCCGCGTGTCCGGCGCGGACTCAGCCGGGACCCAGGCTGGTCAGGGCAATTACGGTCTGGTCCGTGACCGACTCCCCGCGCACCCTCCCCCACGGCAGCTGGCCGACGCCGATCACCTCCGAGCTGGTCGTGCGCGCCGCGGCCCGGCTCGGCGAGGTGGTCGTCGACGGGGACGACGTCTGGTGGGCCGAGGGCCGGCCCAGCGAGGGTGGTCGCACGGTGCTGGTGCGGCGCGGCCCCGACGGGACCACCACCGACCTCCTCCCCCCGCCGTGGAACGCCCGCACCCGGGTGCACGAGTACGGCGGCGCGGCGTGGACCGTCGCCGGGGGCACCGTCTGGTTCACCCACTACGCCGACCAGCGGCTGTACCGGGTGGACCCGGGCAGCACCGAGCCGGTCGCCGTCACCCCCGAGCCGGAGGTCCCGGCCGGTGTCCGGTTCGCCGACCTGTCCGCCGACGGCGACGGCGTGCTGGCCGTCCGGGAGACGCACACCGCCTCGGGCCTGGCCGCCGAGGTTGTCCACGAGGTGGTCCGGGTAGCCGCCGACGGCGCGGTCGAGGTGCTGGTGAGCGGGCCGGACTTCGTCTCCGACCCGCGGCGGGCGCCGGACGGCGTGACGCTGGCCTGGCTGCAGTGGGACCACCCGAACATGCCCTGGGACACCGCGCAGCTCGTGGTCCGGGCCGCCGACGGCACCGACCACGTGCTGGCCGGCGGCCCCGGGCAGTCGGTCGTCCAGCCGGTGTGGGGTGCCGACCTCTCGCTGTGGTGGCTCGACGACCGCACGGACGTCTGGTCGCTGCACCGCCGCCGGCCGCACGGCGAGGTGGAGCTCGTGCTCGACGCGGGCAGCGACATCGCCGGCCCGCAGTGGGTGTTCGGGCAGAGCCGCTTCGCGCTGCTGCCCGACGGCCGGGCGGTGGTCGCCTACGGCCGGGACGGCGCCGACCGGCTCGCCGTGGTGGGCACGGACGGCGAGGTGCGCGAGCTGCCCTCGGAGCACGCGTCGTTCGGGCAGCTGCGCGCGGCCGGGGACGCGGTGGTCTGCGTGGCGGGCGGGCCGGCCTCCGAGCCGGTGGTGCTGCGAGTGGCGCTGGACGGCGCCGCGGAGGTGCTCCGGCCGGCCCGGGAGCTGGGCGTGGACCCGGCCTGGTTCTCCCGCCCGGAGCACGTCACCTTCCCCACCGACCCGCGGGACTGCGGGGTCGGCGAGGCGCACGCGCTGGTCTACCCGCCGACCAACCCGCAGGTGGTCGGACCCGACGACGAGCTCCCCCCGCTGCTGGTGCTCGTGCACGGCGGCCCCACCTCCGCCGCCCGGTCGGTGCTGGACCTCGGCGTCCAGTACTGGACCTCCCGCGGCTTCGCCGTCGCCGACGTCGACTACCGCGGCTCCACCGGCTACGGCCGGCGCTTCCGGGACGCGCTGCAGGGCCGCTGGGGCATCACCGACCTGGACGACGTGGTGGCCTGCGCACGGTGGCTGGCCGAGCAGGGCCGGGTCGACCCCGCCCGGCTGGCGATCCGGGGCGGATCGGCCGGTGGCTACACGACGCTGGCGGCGCTCACCTTCCGGCCGGGCGTCTTCGCCGCCGGCGCCAGCCACTACGGCGTCGCGGACCTGGCCGCGCTCGCCGCGGACACGCACTCCTTCGAGTCCCGGTACCTCGACGGGCTGATCGCGCCGTGGCCCTCCGGCGCCGACGTCTACGCCGCCCGCTCCCCCATCCACCACACCGACGCCCTCGACACCCCGCTGGCGGTGTTCCAGGGCGACGAGGACCGGGTGGTGCCGCCCGAGCAGGCGGAGATGATGGTCGCCGCGCTGCGGGAGAAGGGCGTCCCGCACGCCTACGTGCTGTTCGCCGGCGAGCAGCACGGCTTCCGGAAGGCGGAGAACATCCGGGCCGCCCTGGACGGCGAGCTCTCCTTCTACGCCCAGGTGCTCGGCTTCCAGCTGCCCACCGAGGAGGGCATCACCCCGATCGAGGTCGTCCGCTGACGTCCCGTCCCGGGATCCACCTCTGCCGGCGGTGAACGGATCGGCCGTCGGCGACGTATGCCCTCGGACGACGTCCGCCCGGAGGCGTCCCGAGGGCGGGGGGAGGAGCGGTGATGGCGCGTCAGCGAGGGCCGGCCCCGACCGAGCAGCTCGACGTCCGCGCGGCCTACGCCGCCCACGGCCCCGAGCTGTACCGCTTCGCGCTGCGCCAGCTCGGTGACGGCGGGGCGGCGCAGGACGTCGTCCAGGAGGTCTTCCTGCGCGCCTGGCGGGCGTCGGACTCCTTCGACCCGCAGCTGGCCAGCCTGCGCACCTGGTTGTTCGCCATCGCCCGCAACGTGGTGGTGGACGAGGCGCGGCGGTTCGCCGTCCGGCCGTGGCAGCGCGAGCTGACCGACGGCACCGACCTCCCGGCGGACCCGGGGCCGAGCACCGACGAGCGGCTGGTGGACGCCTGGGTGGTGGAGGAGGCGCTCCGCCGGATCGGTGCCGAGCACCGCGCCGCGATCGTGCAGACGCACCTGCGCGGCCGGCCCCATGCCGAGGTCGCCGCCGAGCTCGGGATCCCCGTCGGGACCCTGCGCAGCCGGGTGTTCTACGGGTTGAAGGCCTTGCGCCTCGCGATGGAGGAGATGGGAGTGGAGCCGTGACCGACCTGCCGCAGGACGCCCACCGGAGGCTGCGGGAGCAGCTGGGCGTGTACGCGCTGGGCCACGGCACCCCCGCCGAGCGCGCCGCCGTCGGCGCCCACCTCGACGGCTGCGCCTCCTGCCGGGCGGAGTTGGCCGAGCTGGCACCGCTGGTCGGGCGGCTGGCCGACGTCGACCCCGACCGGCTCGACGACGTCCCCGGCCCGCCGCCGGGGCTCGGCGAGGCCGTGCTGGCCCGGATCGCCGCCGAGGGCCCGCGGCCGGCCGACCTCGCCGCCCGCCGGGCCCGCCGGACCCGGCTGCAGGTCGCGGTCGCCGCGGTGGCCATCGCGGCCGCGGCCTTCGGGGTGGGGTGGCTGGCCCGGCCGGTCCCGCCCCAGCCCCCGCTGGAGGCGGTCGCCGTCCAGGTGGACCGGGCGGGCGTGACCGCCACCGCCGCCGTCGTCCCGCACACCTGGGGCGTCGAGGTGAAGCTGTCCGGCTCCGGCTTCGCCGCCGGGGAGGTCTACCGGCTGACGGTGCGCGACGACGCGGGCCGCGAGGTGGCCGCCGGGGAGTTCGTCGGGGTGGGCGCCCAGCCGCTGAACTGCAACATGAACTCCTCGGTGCTCCGGCAGGACGCCGCCGGCTTCGAGGTCGTCGACTCGGCCGGTGCGGTGGTGCTCCGCTCGGACCTCTGAGTCGTGGGCCGGCCGGGACCACGGGGCCCGGCCGGCCCCCGGCTCAGACCTCGAGGACGGTCGGGATGATCATCGGGCGGCGGCGGTACTTGTCCGACACCCACTTGCCGACCGTCCGGCGGATCACCTGGGACAGCCGGTGGGCGTCGACCTGCTCGTCCTCCATCGCCCGCTTGAGCTCCTTCTCGACCAGCGCGAGCACCTCGGTGAAGGCGCTCGGGTCGTCGGAGAAGCCCCGGGTGGACAGGTGCACCGGCCGGACGATGGTGCGCGTCGAGGGCTCGATGACCACGGTGAGCGCGACGAACCCCTCGTCGCCGAGGATCCGCCGGGCCTGCAGCGACTCCTCGCCGACGTCGCCGACGTTGAGCCCGTCGACGTAGACGTTGCCGATCGGGACGCTGCCGACGATGGTGGCCTTGCCGTCGACCAGGTCGACGACGACGCCGTCCTCGGCGAGCAGGATCCGGTCGGCGGTCATCCCGGTCTGCTCGGCCAGCGCGGCGTGCGCCCGCAGGTGCCGCCACTCGCCGTGCACCGGCATGAGGTACCGCGGCTTGGCCACGTTGATCAGGGTCCGCAGCTCACCGGCGGGGGCGTGCCCGGAGACGTGCACCATCGCCGTCTCCTTGTGGATCACCGTGGCGCCCAGCCGGGCCAGCCCGTTGATCACCTTGTAGACGGCGGTCTCGTTCCCGGGCACCAGCGAGGACGCCAGGATGATCGTGTCGCCGGCCTCGATGGTCACCTGGTGGTGGTCGCCGCGGGCCATCCGGCCCAGCGCGGACAGCGGCTCGCCCTGCGAGCCGGTGCTGATCAGCACCACCTGCTCCGGCGGCATCGCGGTCGCCTCGTCGAGCTTGACCATCAGCCCCGGGGCGACCCGGAGCAGGCCGAGGTCCTGGGCGACGCCCATGTTGCGGACCATCGAGCGGCCCACCAGGGCCACCTTGCGCTTGTGCTTGACCGCGCAGTCGAGCACCTGCTGGATGCGGTGCACGTGGCTGGCGAAGCTGGAGACGATCAGCCGCTGGCTGGCCCGCTCGAAGACCGAGTCCAGCACCGGGCCGATGTTGCGCTCGGAGGTGACGAACCCGGGCACCTCGGCGTTGGTCGAGTCGGCCAGCAGCAGGTCGATGCCCTCGACGCCCAGCCGCGCGAAGGCGCCCAGGTCGGTGAGCACGCCGTCCAGCGGCAGCTGGTCCATCTTGAAGTCGCCGGTGTGCACCAGCGTCCCCGCCGGGGTGTGCACGGCCACGGCCAGCGCGTCGGGGATCGAGTGGTTGACGCTGATGAACTCGCAGTGGAACGGACCGGCCAGGTGGTCGTCGCCGGCGGCCACCTCGACCAGCACCGGGTCGATCCGGTGCTCGCGCAGCTTGGCCTTGACCAGCGCGAGGGTGAACCGGGACCCGACCAGCGGGATGTCGGCGCGCAGCCGCAGCAGGTAGGGCACCGCCCCGATGTGGTCCTCGTGCCCGTGGGTGAGGACGACGGCGGTGATGTCCTGCAGCCGGTGCTCGATGACCCCGAAGTCGGGCAGGATCAGGTCGATGCCGGGCTGCTCGGCCTCGGGGAAGAGCACCCCGCAGTCGATGACCATCAGCTGGCCGTCGAACTCCAGCACGGCCATGTTGCGGCCGATCTCGCCGAGCCCGCCGAGGGCCATCACCCGCAGGCCGCCCTTCGGCAGCGGCGGCGGGGCCTTGAGGTCGAGGTGCGGCTGCACGGTCAGGGAGGAGGTGGTCACAGGGTGACGCCTCCGGCGGCGAGGTCCATGCGCAGTTGCTCCAGCTGTTCGGGGGTGGCGTCGACGAGCGGCGGGCGGACCGGGCCGGCAGGCAGCCCCAGTGCGCGCAGCGCCGCCTTGACCAGGATGACGCCCTGGGTGCGGAAGATCCCGGTGTAGACCGGGAGGAGTGCCTCGTTCACGGCGCGCCCCTTGACCAGGTCGCCGGACTCCACCGCGGCGACCAGCTCGGCCAGCCGCGGCCCGACGAGGTGCCCGACCACGCTGACCACGCCGACCGCGCCGAGCGCGAGCAGCGGCAGGTTCAGCATGTCCTCGCCGGAGTAGTAGGCGAGGTCGGTGCGCGCCTTGGTCCAGGCCACGGCGCCGAGGTCGCCCTTGGCGTCCTTGACCGCGACGATGTTCGGGTGCTCCGCGGCGCGGACCAGCGTCTCGACCTCGATCGGGACGACGGAGCGCGGCGGGATGTCGTACAGCATCACCGGCAGGTCGGTGGAGTCCGCGACCGCCCTGAAGTGCGCGAGCAACCCGGCCTGCGGGGGCTTGTTGTAGTACGGCGTGACGACCATCAGGCCGTGCACGCCGAGGCGGGCGGCGGACTGCGCCTTCTCGATCGAGTGCGCGGTGTCGTTGGTGCCGACGCCGGCGACCACGGTGGCCCGGTCGCCGACGGCGTCGAGCACCGCCTCCAGCACGGCGTGCTGCTCGCTGTCGCTGATGGTCGGCGACTCCCCCGTCGTCCCGAAGACGACCAGGCCGTCGTGCGCCCGGCGGTCGACCAGGTGCGCGGCGAGCTCCTGCGCCCCGGCCAGGTCGATCGTGCCGTCCTCGGCGAGCGGGGTGACCATCGCCGTCAGGACGCGCCCGAACGGTCGGGCGGGGTCGGTGGTCATGCCAGGAATCTACCGGCCCGCACCGACACCACCGGACTGCCCGGCGCGGGTCCACGCCGCCAGGTGGTCGGCGAGCACGCCGGGCACCGGACCGGGCGCCGCCGACCCGCGGTGGTGGTGCGTCACCCGGAACCGGAGCCCGGCCCCGGACCGGGCCCAGCCGGCCGCCGGGACCCGCGCGCCGGGCAGCCACCCCGCGTCGAGGGCCGGCGCCCAGGTGTCCCCGGGCAGCTGCGCGTCGACCTCGGTGACCACGACCTCGTCGGCGTGCGGGAGCAGCGCCGCGTAGACCTCCCCGCCGCCGATGACCCAGACGTCGCCGTCCAGCGCCAGGACGTCGTCGACCGACCGGGCCACCTCGACCCCGGCGTCGGCGGGGTCGAGGGTCGAGCTGAGGACGACGTTGCGCCGGCCGGGCAGCGGCCGCACCCGCGGCGGCAGCGACTCCCAGGTGCGCCGGCCCATCACCACCGTCGAGCCCAGGGTCAGCGCGCGGAACAGCCGCAGGTCCTCGGGCAGGTGCCAGGGCAGGGCGCCGTCGGCACCGATGACACCGCCGGCGGCCTGCGCCCAGACCAGCCGCAGCATCAGACGGCCACCGCACCCCGGATGCCGGGGTGGTGCCGGTAGTCGACGAGGTGCAGGTCGGCGTAGTCGTGCTCGAACAGCGACGGGGCCGGGTCGATGGTCAGCTGCGGGAAGGGCAGCACCTCGCGGGAGAGCTGCTCGCGCACCTGCGGGAGGTGGTTGGTGTAGATGTGGCAGTCCCCGCCGACCCAGATGAAGTCGCCGGGCTCCAGCCCGACCTGCTGGGCGACCATCTGGGTCAGCAGCGCGTAGCTGGCGATGTTGAACGGGACGCCGAGGAAGAGGTCGGCGCTGCGCTGGTAGAGCTGGCAGGACAGCCGGCCGTCGGCGACGTGGAACTGGAACAGCGCGTGGCAGGGCGCGAGCGCCATCTCCGGCAGCGCGGCCACGTTCCAGGCGGACACCACCATCCGCCGCGAGTCGGGGTCGCGGCGCAGCGTGTCCAGGATGCCGGCGAGCTGGTCGATCGAGCCGCCGTCCGGCGTGGGCCACGACCGCCACTGGACGCCGTAGACCGGTCCCAGGCTGCCGTCCTCGGCGGCCCACTCGTCCCAGATCGTCACGCCGTGCTCCCGGAGCCAGCCGACGTTGCCCTCCCCGCGGAGGAACCACAGCAGCTCGTAGGCGATCGACCGGAAGTGCACCGACTTCGTCGTCACCAGCGGGAAGGCCGCGGACAGGTCGTAGCGCAGCCGCTCCCCGAACAGGCTCAGCGTGCCGGTGCCGGTGCGGTCGGACTTGGGGCTGCCGGTCTCGAGCACCCGGCGGAGCAGGTCCTCGTACTGCGTGTCGACCTGCTGCTGGACGGCGACCTCGGGCATGTCGACTCCTCGTCGCGTGGTGGGGGGTGGGTTGGGGGGATCAGCCCTCGGCGACGAGCGGGCTCGCGGCGACCGCGGTCCCGTCGGCCAGGTCGCTGATCCGGAAGTCGTCGAACACGTGCGGGGCGACCCGCTGCAGCTCCCGCAGGCAGGCCACGGCGAGCTCGCGGATCTCCACGTCGGCGTGCTCGCTGGCCCGCATGGCCACGAAGTGCCGCCAGGCCCGGTAGTTGCCGGTGACGACGATCCGGGTCTCGGTCGCGTTCGGCAGCACCGCACGGGCGGCCTGCCGGGCCTGCTTGCGCCGGAGCGTGGCGTTGGGGACGTCGGCGAACCGCTTCTCCAGCCCCTCGAGCAGCTCCTCGTAGGCGGCGATCGCCGCGTCGGTCGCGGCCAGGAACCGCTCGTGCAGCTCGGGGTCCTCGGCGATCACCGCCGGCTCGACCACCGCGGCGTCCCGCTCGGGCACGTAGCGCTGGGACAGCTGGCTGTAGGAGAAGTGCCGGTGCCGGATCAGCTCGTGGGTCAGCGACCGGGAGACGCCGGAGAGGTACATGCTCACCGTGCCGTGCTCGAGCACCGACAGGTGGCCGACCTCCAGGACGTGCCGCAGGTAGCCCTGGTTGGTCGCGGTCGACGGGTTGGGCTTGTCCCAGGACTGGTAGCAGGCGCGCCCGGCGAACTCCGCGAGGGCCTGCCCGCCGTCCGCGTCGGTCTCCCACGGGACGTCGGCCGGCGGGGTGAACGAGGTCTGCGCGACGACCTGCACCTTCAGCGGGGCGATGGCGGGCACGGCGACGAGCCTACGTCGACGGGGTGGGCGGCTCGACCGGCTCGACGGCGCCCGGTCGCACGGTCCCCAACCGCCCCTCCCGTGCCATCGCGTCGCGACATCACTGTGACGCTCGACATGACGTCAAGGTGGTGTCATGCTGACGTCATGGAGCACGTGAACAACATCCGCGACCTGCAGCAGGCGATGGCCCCGCGGTTCCCCGCGGAGCCGCGACCGCACCTCCGCACGGCCCGCACGCCGCGGCGCCGCCCCCGCTGGCTGGGCGGGCGGTCGCTGTGAGCCAGCCGTCGTCCCCCCGGCCGCACACCCCGGCCGGCCCGGCGCGCCGGGCCGCCCCGCCGCCGTGGATCCCGGGGGTGACGTCACGATGGCGTCCATGGACCTGACCGACTACGTCGACGCGCTGCGCCGTTCCCTGACCACCGCGGCCGCCGCCGGCACCGAGCAGACCCGGGAGACGGCCCGGCTGCTGGGCGACACGATCGAGCCCGCCGTCCGGCTGGCGGTGACCGACGCGCTGTCGGCGATGGCCGCCGAGATCACCGCGGCCTGGGACGGCGGCCAGGTCGACATCCGGCTCCGCGGCCGCGACCCCGAGGTCGTCATCGTGCCCGCGCCCGACCCCGAGCCCGCCGAGCCCGCCGAGGACCCGGCCGGCGAGGGCGACGTCGACGACGACGGGTCGGTGGCCCGGATCAGCCTCCGCCTGCCGGAGTCGGTCAAGTCCCGCGCCGAGGCGGCCGCTGCTGCCGCCGGCATCTCGCTCAACGCCTGGCTGGTGCGCGCCGTCGCCGCCGGCCTCCGCGAACCCACCGACCCACCGCGCTCCGGGCGCGGTCCCCGCCGCTACTCCGGCTTCGCCCGGAGCTGACCGAGGAGCTCCTCGTGACCGTCCGCACCCACCGCATCCCGCTCTCCGACGTCCTCCGCTCGCTCGAGGTGCGGAACGCCGTCGGCTCGACGACCGTCGACGCCGACCCGGCCGCCGAGGAGGTCGTCGTCGAGGTCCAGGCGCTCAACAGCACCGCCGAGGAGCTGATCGACCGGCTGGACCTCATCGTCACCCGCGCCCACCTCCGGCTCGCCGCGCCCGACCGCCGGCTGCTCCGGGCCCCCGCGTTCGCCCTCTCGGTCACCGTGCCGCCGGGCACCGACGTGACCGTCACCGGCTCCTCGGCCACCGGCACGCTGCGCGGTCGGCTGGGCGCGGCCACGCTGACGAGCTCGAGCGGCGACCTGGACGTCGAGCACTGCACGTCGCTGCAGGCCCGGTCGGCCAGCGGGGACGTCCGGGCCGGGCGGGTGGACGGGCCGGCGGACGTGGGCAACGCCTCCGGCGACGTGCGGATCGCCGACGCCGGCGGGCCGGTGCAGCTCCGCACCGCCTCCGGCGACCTGCTCGTCGGCACGGCCGCCACGGACGTCACCGCGCGGACCGCGTCCGGGGACGTGCGGATCGAGACTGCGACCAGCGGCACGGTCCGGCTGACCACGGTCTCCGGTGACGCCACCGTCGGCGTCGCGCCCGGCCTGCGCATCTGGCTGGACGTGCAGACCGTGTCGGGGCGGCTGCGGTCGGAGCTGGCCGAGGACGCACCGGACGCCGGCGGCGCCCAGCTGTCGGTCACCCTGCAGTCGGTCTCCGGGGACCTGCGGCTGCGCCGGGCTGCCGGTCAGCCGGCTGCGCCGCCGTCCGCGGGCTGACCGACCGCGGTCAGCAGGGGGCCGGGGTCGCCGGTCGCGGCGACGGCACCGGTGAGCGCCGGCGCGAGGTCACCGGCGCCGGTGACCGCCACCTGCTCGAGCTCCATCCAGTCGGCCATCAACCGCAGCTCGGCCGCCAGGGCCTCGGCCACCTCCGGGACGTCGATGCCGGGCTCGGCATGGGCGGACTGCACCCGCAGCACACCGGCCTGCCGGTCGGCCTTCAGGTCGACCCGGCCGACCAGCCGGTCACCGAGGAGGAAGGGCAGCACGTAGTAGCCGTGCACCCGCTTCGCGGCCGGGGTGTAGATCTCCAGCCGGTAGCGGAACCCGAAGATGCGCTCGACCCGCGGCCGTTCCCAGACCAGCGAGTCGAACGGGGTGAGCAGGGCCCGGGCGCGGACCCACCGGGGTCGGCGGGCGTCCGGGTCCAGCCAGGCCGGCCGGTCCCAGCCCTCGACCTGGACCGGTCGGAGCAGGCCGCCCTCGACCAGTTCGGCGATCGCCGTCCGGGCGTCGACCACGGGCAGCCGGAAGTAGTCCCGAAGGTCTGTCTCGGTCGCCACCCCCAGCGCGCGGGCGGCGGTGGCCACGAGCGCACGGACGGCGTCGGCCCGGTCGGGGGTTGGCGCCTGCACCACCTCGGGCGGCAGGACGCGCTCGGTGAGGTCGTACACCCGCTCGAACCCGGCGGTGCGGGCCCGCGCGGTGAGGGCCCCGGTGAAGAAGAGCCACTCGAGCGCGACCTTGCCGGCGTGCCAGTTCCACATCGACCCGGGCCGGTCAGGGCGCGGCTCGATCAGCTGGCTGGCCCGGATCGGTCCGCCCTCCCGCACCCGGTCGAGGACCTCGCGCACGTAGCCGGGCCGCTCGCGCTGCAGCCGGACCATGTTGCCCCAGGCGTGTTCCTCGGCGGCGGCCATCCGCCAGCGCAGCTGCGGCTGCAGCCGGACCGGCAGGAAGGACGCCTCGTGCGCCCAGTACTCGAAGAGGTCGTGCCGCCGGTTGGACAGCGCGTCCAGCGCCGTCCGCGGGTACGGGCCCAGCCGGCTGAAGTACGGCAGGTAGTGCGACCGGGACAGCACGTTGACCGAGTCGATCTGCACGACGCCGAGCCGCTCGACCGTGCGCCGCAGCTGCCGGGTGCCGACGTCGCCACCCGGCCGCGGGTCGGCGAAGCCCTGCGCGGCCAGGGCGATGCGGCGTGCGAGCCCCGCGGGCAGGCGCTCTCCGGATGACGTCACGGCCGCGATCCTGCCGTGAGGGTACGACCGTCCCACCACCGGAACCGGACACCTACGCTGCCCCGGTGACACTCCCTCCCCGCCCCGGTCTCCCTGGCCGGGCCGAGGTGTCGGTCCGGCTGGCGCGGCCCGAGGACGCCGAGGCGATCGCGCGGGTCCAGCTGGTGACCTGGCGGACGGCGTACCGCGCGCTGCTGCCGGCCGAGGTCCTCGACGACTGGGACGAGGCCGGCGCCGTCGCCGCGTGGCAGGCCGCCGTCGTCACCCCGCCCACCCCGGGGCACGGCGTGCTGGTCGCGCTGGACGGTGCCGAGGTGACCGGCTTCGCCGCCTTCGGCCCCGCCGAGCTGACCGAGGGCGAGCGCCCACTGCCCGACGGTCCGACGAACGAGGTCACCGCGCTGCTGGTGGAACCTCGGTGGGGCCGGCGCGGGCACGGCAGCCGCTTGCTCGCCGCCGTCACCGACCTGGCCGTCGCGGCGGGTGTCCGCCGGCTGCAGCTGTGGCTGCCCGAGGCGGACGACGTCACGGGGCGGTTCCTGACCGGCGCCGGCTGGGCGACCGACGGGTGGGTGCGCACCCTGGACACCGGGACCTCGACCCTGCGCCAGCACCGCTGGGAGACCCTGCTCGAGGACGTGCAGCCCGAGGCGATCGACGAGCGAGGAGTGCAGTGACGTTCTCCGGTTTCCCCGACGAGGGACTGGTCTTCTACGAGGGCCTGGAGGCGGACAACAGCAAGACCTACTGGACCGAGCACCGGCAGGCCTACGACGAGCACGTCCGGCGGCCGATGCAGGAGCTAGCCGACGAGCTGGCACCGGAGTTCGGCACGCCCAAGCTGTTCCGCCCCTACCGGGACGTCCGGTTCAGCCACGACAAGACGCCGTACAAGACCCACCAGGGGGCGGTGCTCCACCTGGACGGCCGCGGTGTGGGCTCGGTGTACGTGCAGGTCTCCGCCGACGGGCTCCGGGTCTCCGGCGGGTGCTGGCGGCTGCAGCCCGACCAGGTCGAGCGCTATCGGCGTGCGGTCGCGGACGACGTCCAGGGCCCCCGGTTGGAGGCGGAGGTGGCCTCGCTGCGCGGGCGGGACTTCTCCATCGACGGCGACCAGCTCGTGCGGACGCCGCGCGGCTACCCCGCTGACCACCCACGGGTGGCTCTGCTCCGGCACAGGTCACTGCACGCATCGCAGACCTGGGAGCCGGCCGACTGGCTGCAGACCCGGCAGGCGCTCGAACGCGTGCGGGACGCCTGGCGTCACTGCGCCGGCCTCAACCAGTGGCTCGCCGACAACGTCGGTGCGACCACCGCCCCACCCGACCGCCGCCGCTGACCCCGCCAGTTCCGTCCTGACGCATCCAGCCGACAACTGGGCCCAGGCCGTGCTCCATGGCGCGAGAGCAAATGCTCCACCGCACCGCATGCGCTTTGCGGCGCTTAATTACAGCCCCTACGTCGCGGGGCACCGCAGCGATCCCCAGCGCATGTGCTTTATCGCGCTAAAGCACGGTCGCTGCGACACACGGCACCGCACCGCACGTGCTTCCCGGCGCGAGAGCGCGTGCGCTTCAAGCCGCACTGGGCTGCTGGTGCTTTCGCGCGATAAACCACGCCGCGTGGCCGTTGCCGTGGCCGGCGATCGGCGCCCCTGGTGCGCTGCCGCGCTTGCGCGGGATCAGTGCCTGGGCATGCAGAAACGGGGCCACAGCTGATGCTGTGACCCCGTTTCTGGGAGTTATGTCCGGCGGCGTCCTACTCTCCCACCCGGTCCCCCGGGCAGTACCATCGGCGCTGAAAGGCTTAGCTTCCGGGTTCGGAATGAGACCGGGCGTTTCCCTTTCGCCATGACCGCCGTAACACTGTGAAGATGTACCCACCCCGACACCAGCCCTCCCCGCGCGGGGATCGGCTGGTGCCCTGAGTGGGGGAACCGCACCCACCCGACAGGTGGGGGTTTCCGTACCTTCAGAGCTGCACAGTGGACGCGAGACAATCTGAGCAAGACGAGCAATGTTGCTGGATGTATGTGTGGTCAAGCCCTCGGCCTATTAGTACCGGTCAGCTCCACGCATTACTGCGCTTCCACCTCCGGCCTATCAACCCGCTGGTCTGGGCGGGGGCCTTACCCGGTTGACCCGGTGAGAGACCTCATCTTGAAGCGAGCTTCCCGCTTAGATGCTTTCAGCGGTTATCCCTGCCGAACGTAGCCAACCAGCAGTGCTCCTGGCGGAACAACTGGCACACCAGAGGTTCGTCCGTCCCGGTCCTCTCGTACTAGGGACAGCTCTTCTCAAGTCTCTTACGCGCACGGCGGATAGGGACCGAACTGTCTCACGACGTTCTAAACCCAGCTCGCGTACCGCTTTAATGGGCGAACAGCCCAACCCTTGGGACCTACTCCAGCCCCAGGATGCGACGAGCCGACATCGAGGTGCCAAACCATCCCGTCGATATGGACTCTTGGGGAAGATCAGCCTGTTATCCCCGGGGTACCTTTTATCCGTTGAGCGACACCGCTTCCACATGCCGGTGCCGGGTCACTAGTCCCAGCTTTCGCTCCTGCTCGACCCGTCGGTCTCGCAGTCAAGCTCCCTTGTGCACTTGCACTCGACACCTGATTGCCAACCAGGCTGAGGGAACCTTTGGGCGCCTCCGTTACATTTTGGGAGGCAACCGCCCCAGTTAAACTACCCACCTGACACTGTTCCTGATCCGGATCACGGACCGAGGTTAGACATCCAATTCGACCAGAGTGGTATTTCAACGGCGACTCCACGAACACTGGCGTGCCCGCTTCACAGTCTCCCACCTATCCTACACAAGCCGAACCGAACACCAATATCAAGCTATAGTGAAGGTCCCGGGGTCTTTCCGTCCTGCCGCGCGTAACGAGCATCTTTACTCGTAGTGCAATTTCGCCGAGCCTGTGGTTGAGACAGCTGAGAAGTCGTTACGCCATTCGTGCAGGTCGGAACTTACCCGACAAGGAATTTCGCTACCTTAGGATGGTTATAGTTACCACCGCCGTTTACTGGCGCTTGAGTTCTGAGCTTCGCGCACCGAGGTGCACTAACCCGTCCCCTTAACGTTCCAGCACCGGGCAGGCGTCAGTCCGTATACATCGTCTTTCGACTTCGCACGGACCTGTGTTTTTAGTAAACAGTCGCTTCTCACTGGTCTCTGCGACCACCCACCGCTACCCGCAGCACGTGCGTTGACGGTGAATGGCCCCCCTTCTCCCGAAGTTACGGGGGCATTTTGCCGAGTTCCTTAACCACAGTTCGCTCGATCGCCTTGGTATTCTCTACCTGACCACCTGAGTTGGTTTGGGGTACGGGCCGCTAAGAACTCGCTAGAGGCTTTTCTCGGCAGCATAGGATCATCCAATTCGCCTCATTCGGCTATGCGTCAGGCCTCACCCTGATGCCGTGCGGATTTACCTACACGACGGGCCACACCCTTGCACCGGTACTACCACTCACCGGTAGGACTACCTTCCTGCGTCACCCCATCGCTTGCCTACTACCAGTCCGGGTCCCGCGTTCCACCAGATCAGACCCGAAGGTCAGTCACCGGCTTCAGGCGGTCAGCATCGCTGGGTTCAGCATGGGCGTTCTTTCGCGGGTACGGGAATATCAACCCGTTGTCCATCGACTACGCCTGTCGGCCTCGCCTTAGGTCCCGACTCACCCTGGGCGGATTAGCCTGGCCCAGGAACCCTTGGTCATCCGGCGGGGGAGTTTCTCACTCCCCTTTCGCTACTCATGCCTGCATTCTCACTCGTGTGGCGTCCACGGCTGGATCACTCCGCCGCTTCCACCGCCACACGACGCTCCCCTACCCATCCACACACCTGGCCACTGACTCAAGGTCAGAGACGGGTTCGTGTGAATGCCACAGCTTCGGCGGTGTGCTTGAGCCCCGCTACATTGTCGGCGCGGAACCACTTGACCAGTGAGCTATTACGCACTCTTTCAAGGGTGGCTGCTTCTAAGCCAACCTCCTGGTTGTCACTGCGATCCCACATCCTTTTCCACTTAGCACACGCTTAGGGGCCTTAGCTGATGATCTGGGCTGTTTCCCTCTCGACTACGAACCTTATCGCCCGCAGTCTCACTGCCACGCTCTCACTTACCGGCATTCGGAGTTTGGTTGATTTCAGTAACCTTGTGGGGCCCCTAGACCATCCAGTGCTCTACCTCCGGCAAGAAACACGTGACGCTGCACCTAAATGCATTTCGGGGAGAACCAGCTATCACCGAGTTTGATTGGCCTTTCACCCCTACCCACAGCTCATCCCCTCCATTTTCAACTGAAGTGGGTTCGGTCCTCCACGCGGTCTTACCCGCGCTTCAACCTGGCCATGGGTAGATCACTCGGCTTCGGGTCTAGAGCACGCGACTGATCGCCCTGTTCGGACTCGCTTTCGCTACGGCTACCCCACACGGGTTAACCTCGCCACGTACCGCTAACTCGCAGGCTCATTCTTCAAAAGGCACGCAATCACCCCCACGCGTAAACGCGCATAAGGCTCTCACGGCTTGTAGGCACACGGTTTCAGGTACTATTTCACTCCCCTCCCGGGGTACTTTTCACCTTTCCCTCACGGTACTTGTCCGCTATCGGTCACCAGGGAGTATTTAGGCTTAGCGGGTGGTCCCGCCAGATTCACACCGAATTTCACGGGCTCGGTGCTACTTGGGAACAGACCCGGGAGAGACTGAGTTTTCGTGTACGGGGCTCTCACCCTCTACGGCGACCCCTTCCAGAGGCCTTCCACTAACACAGTCTTTTCTGACTCCCTGTGCCCTCGGCAGAGAACACTGGATCGTCCCACGACCCCGACCACACAACGCCTGCCGGCTTGACATGCGATCGGTTTAGCCTCATCCGCTTTCGCTCGCCACTACTCACGGAATCACGGTTGTTTTCTCTTCCTGTGGGTACTGAGATGTTTCACTTCCCCACGTTCCCTCCACACGCCCTATGTGTTCAGGCGCGGGTCACACCACATGACTGGTGCGGGGTTCCCCCATTCGGAAATCCTCGGATCAACGCTCGGTTGACAGCTCCCCGAGGCTTATCGCAGCCTCCTACGTCCTTCATCGGCTCCTGGTGCCCAGGCATCCACCGTGTGCCCTTAACAACTTGGCCACACAAACACCCACGCCCACCCACCAACCCACCAGGGGCTCGCGGATCGGCGCGGGTATCCAGATACATACCTACAAACTTGCTAGATGCTCGCGTCCACTGTGCAGTTCTCAACGTACGGAAGATGACCGTCCACCCGACACCGCCAGCCCCGGCAACCCGGGCGGTACGACACCAGAACGATCTCTCGCAGAAGAAACACCCAACCCCGCAGGGCCGGCCCGTTCCCTCAGGACCCAACAGCGTGCCTACGATCCCCGATCCCTGCCCGATCCCGTTCCACGCCCTCCCCAAAGGAAGAGCCGTACTAGGCACCAGGCTGAGCCGGCGACCGAACTGGTCAGTGTTCCACCCTCGAGCTCCGCCACCAACACCCGAGCCCACCCGAGATTGGGCAGGCTTCACGGTCGGTGCGCGGCTCTGGACCACCACAACGAGTGTGGCGGCCAGTGCTCCTTAGAAAGGAGGTGATCCAGCCGCACCTTCCGGTACGGCTACCTTGTTACGACTTCGTCCCAATCGCCGATCCCGCCTTCGACGGCTCCCTCCACAAGGGTTGGGCCACCGGCTTCGGGCGTTACCGACTTTCGTGACGTGACGGGCGGTGTGTACAAGGCCCGGGAACGTATTCACCGCAGCGTTGCTGATCTGCGATTACTAGCGACTCCAACTTCATGGGGTCGAGTTGCAGACCCCAATCCGAACTGAGACCGGCTTTTTGGGATTCGCTCCACCTCGCGGTATCGCAGCCCTTTGTACCGGCCATTGTAGCATGTTTGCAGCCCTAGACATAAGGGGCATGATGATTTGACGTCATCCCCACCTTCCTCCGAGTTGACCCCGGCAGTCTCCTATGAGTCCCCACCATCACGTGCTGGCAACATAGAACGAGGGTTGCGCTCGTTGCGGGACTTAACCCAACATCTCACGACACGAGCTGACGACAACCATGCACCACCTGTGCACGACGCCAAAGGCACCCCGTATCTCTACGAGATTTCCGTGCATGTCAAGCCTAGGTAAGGTTCTTCGCGTTGCATCGAATTAAGCAACATGCTCCGCCGCTTGTGCGGGCCCCCGTCAATTCCTTTGAGTTTTAGCCTTGCGGCCGTACTCCCCAGGCGGGGCGCTTAATGCGTTAGCTGCGGCACGGAGACCGTGGAATGGCCCCCACACCTAGCGCCCAACGTTTACGGCGTGGACTACCAGGGTATCTAATCCTGTTCGCTCCCCACGCTTTCGCTCCTCAGCGTCAGTTACTGCCCAGAGACCCGCCTTCGCCACCGGTGTTCCTCCTGATATCTGCGCATTTCACCGCTACACCAGGAATTCCAGTCTCCCCTGCAGTACTCTAGTTTGCCCGTATCGACTGCAGGCCCGAGGTTGAGCCTCGGGTTTTCACAGCCGACGTGACAGACCGCCTACGAGCTCTTTACGCCCAATAATTCCGGACAACGCTTGCACCCTACGTATTACCGCGGCTGCTGGCACGTAGTTGGCCGGTGCTTCTTCTGTAGGTACCGTCACTTGCGCTTCGTCCCTACTGAAAGAGGTTTACAACCCGAAGGCCGTCATCCCTCACGCGGCGTCGCTGCGTCAGGCTTTCGCCCATTGCGCAATATTCCCCACTGCTGCCTCCCGTAGGAGTCTGGGCCGTGTCTCAGTCCCAGTGTGGCCGGTCACCCTCTCAGGCCGGCTACCCGTCGTCGCCTTGGTAGGCCATTACCCCACCAACAAGCTGATAGGCCGCGGGCCCATCCTCAGCCGATGAATCTTTCCACCACCAGACCATGCGGTCAGCGGTCACATCCGGTATTAGCACCAATTTCTTGGAGTTATCCCAGAGCTGAGGGCAGGTTGCCCACGTGTTACTCACCCGTTCGCCGCTAGGGCACCCCCCGAAGGAGGGCCTCGCTCGACTTGCATGTGTTAAGCACGCCGCCAGCGTTCGTCCTGAGCCAGGATCAAACTCTCCGTAGATGATTTGATCGCAGCTGAGACCGAGAGTTGGCACTCTCGTTCAATCAACCAAAGGAACCCAAGACCCGAACCACAAAGAAGTGGCCAGGCCAGGGGGTATTGATACTTGGCACTGACTTTCGGCACGCTGTTGAGTTCTCAAGGAGCGGACGCGCGGGGAACCAGACCTTGGAAGGTCGTCGTCTCCGGCGGCTTGTCCCACGTTACGCCGTGCACGGCTCGCTGTCACACCCGGGGGTCTGACCTTGCGGCTCCCGGCCCTTTCGGCCCGGTCTCGCTCGGCGCAAAGAAGAAGTTACGCGGCCCTGCGGGGCTCGTCAAACCCGAGGGGTCCGCGCGCGCCCCACTTTCGTCGCTGAGGTGCCCTTCGGAGCACGAAACCCCAGGTCGCGAGCCGTCGAGGCCTTCGATCCTGCGACCCAGCTCACGTGTCCAGGCGGTGTCGGGACGCCTCACCAGCCCCACGAGTCACAGCAGGAGGCCCTCAGAGGCCGAGCAGCGACTCGATCCCGACGGTCAACCCGGGGCGGTTGCCGATCTCCCGGACCGCGAGCAGCACCCCGGGCATGAACGAGGCCCGGTCGTAGGAGTCGTGCCGCAAGGTCAGGGTCTCCCCCGAGGAACCCATGAGCACCTCCTGGTGCGCCACCAGTCCGGTGAGCCGGACCGCGTGCACGGGGATCCCCTCGACGTCGGCGCCGCGGGCTCCAGGCAGGGAGTCGGACTCCCGGGTGGCGTCGGGGGCGGCCGGGACGCCGGCCGCACGGCGGGCCGCGGCGACGAGCCGGGCGGTGCGGGCGGCCGTGCCCGACGGGGCGTCGACCTTGGCCGGGTGGTGCAGCTCGACGATCTCCACGGAGGGGAAGAAGCGGGCCGCCTCGGCGGCGAAGCGCATGAGCAGCACGGCACCGATGCCGAAGTTGGGGGCGATGAGCACGCCCACCTCGGGCTTGGGCCGGAGCCACTCTGCGATGGTGGCCAGTCGTTGCTCGTCGAAGCCCGTCGTCCCGACGACGCAGTGGATGTTCTGGTCGATGCAGAAGCGGATGTTCTCCATCACCGAGTCCGGCCGGGTGAAGTCGACGACGACCTGCGCGCCGGCGTCGGCCACGTTGAACAGCCAGTCCCGCTCGTCGACCATCGCGACGAGCTCCAGGTCCTCGGCCTCGTCGACGGCGCGGCACACCTCGGTGCCCATCCGGCCGCGAGCCCCCAGCACACCGACCGAGATCAGCGGGGCTTCGGCGGGGGTCGGGGTGGGCGGGGCGTCGTCCGGCGAGGTCGTCACCCCGCGATGCTCACCAACGGGAGGTCCGGACGCAAGGCGGCCGACCGTCCACCGACGGTTCAGCCGGAGGTGCGGGTGCGACGTGCCGCGACCAGGCGCCACAACAGCAGGCCGACCACGACGCCGGCCGAGTCGGCGACGAGGTCACCGATCGAGGCGTCGCGGTCGACGAGCGACGTCCCCTGCAGCAACTCGCTGCCCGCGGCGTAGAGGACCAGCAGGGCGGCGAGCGGACCCTGGCGGACGCCGGCCCAGCGGCCGGTGCACGCCAGGACGGCGAAGAGCGCGAAGTGGACCACCTTGTCCACCCCCGGAGGGCTGGACGGCACGTCCCCGGGCGGGGCGAACAGCACGGCCAGGGAGACGAGCACGGCGACGGCGAACACCCCGCGGGCCAGCGCGCCGTGCTCCCGGAACGGAACGGTCACCGGCTCAGGCGAGGAGCCGGTCGAGGTCGCGGTCACGGTAGGGACCCACGACGGCCAGGCAGGTCGGCCGGGTGAGCAGGTCGGCGGCGACCGCGCGCACCTGCTCCTCGTCCACCGCGGCGAGCCGGTCGAGGACCTCGTGCACCGACAGGTACTCCCCGAAGGACAGCTCGCTCTTGCCGAGCCGGCTCATCCGGGACCCGGTGTCCTCCAGCCCCAGGACCAGGCCGCCCTTGAGCTGACCCACCGCGCGGGACACCTCCTCGGACGTCAGCCCCTCCGCGGCCACCGCACCGAGCTCGGCGCGGACCAACCGCAGCACCTCGGGCACGCGCTTGGGTGAGCACCCGGCGTAGACCGAGAAGCTGCCGGTCCCGGCGTAGTGGGTCAGGGACGACCCGACGCTGTAGACCAGGCCGCGCTTCTCCCGGATCTCCTGGAACAGCCGCGAGCTCATCCCCCCGCCGACCGCGGCGTCGAGGACCGCCGCGGCGTACCGGCGGTCGTCCAGGCGCCCCATCCCCAGGCTGCCCAGCAGCAGGTGGGTCTGCTCGGTACGCCGGTGGATCAGCCCGGTGGGCCGGGCGGGCGCGGTCAGGACCACGTCGTCGCCGAGCCGCAGCGGGTCCGGTCGCGCTCCTCCGGCGAGCCGGTCGCCGAAGGCCGCGGTCACCAGGTCCAGGACCTGGGCGTGGTCGACCCGGCCGGCGGCCGAGACGACGATCGAGGGCACGGCGTACCGCTCCCGGTACCAGCCGTCGACGTCGTCCCGGGTGAGGGACTCGATCGACTCCACCGTGCCCAGCACCGAACGCCCCAGCGGGGTGTCCCCGAAGAGGGTCTCGGCGTGCAGGTCGTGCACCGCGTCGGCGGGCTCGTCGTCGCGCATGGCGATCTCCTCGAGCACCACCGTGCGCTCGGACTCCAGGTCCGGTGCGGTGTTCAGCGCGTCGGTGACCAGGTCACCGAGCAGTTCCACCGCGAGCGGCAGGTCGCTGGCGAGCACGTTCGCGTAGTAGCAGGTGTGCTCCTTGGCGGTGAAGGCGTTCATCTCACCGCCGACGGCGTCCATCGCGGTGGCGATCTCCAGTGCCGTGCGGCTGCGCGTCCCCTTGAAGAGCAGGTGCTCGAGGAAGTGCGAGGAACCGCCCAGCGCCGGGCTCTCGTCCCGGGAGCCGACTCCGACCCAGATGCCCAGGGTCGCCGAGAGGACCCCCGGCATGGTCTCGGTGATGACGCGCAGGCCGCCGGGCAGCTCGGTGCGCTCCACGCGTCCGCCGAACTCGTCGACGTCGAGCACCTCAGTGGTACCGACCGAGGCCGGGGCGGGCGCCGCAGCGCCCACCCCGGCCCCGGTCAGGTGGTCCGTCCTCGTGTCACGCCTCCGCGGGAGCCGCGGCCTCGGCCGGCGCCGCGTCGGTCGCTGCGGCGTCGCCCTCGACGACCGGCACCAGGCTGATCTTGCCCCGGGCGTCGATGTCGGTGATCTCCACCTGCAGCTTGTCGCCGACGTTCGCGACGTCCTCGACCTTGGCGATCCGCTTGCCGTTGCCCAGCTTGCTGATGTGCACCAGGCCGTCGCGGCCCGGCAGCAGCGAGACGAAGGCACCGAAGGCCGTCGTCTTGACCACGGTGCCGAGGAACCGCTCGCCGACCTTGGGCAGCGTCGGGTTGGCGATGGCGTTGATCCGGTCCACGGCCGCCTGGGCCGAGGGGCCGTCCGAGGCGCCGACGTAGATCGTGCCGTCGTCCTCGATGGTGATGTCGGCGCCGGTCTCGTCCTGGATCGCGTTGATCATCTGGCCCTTGGGGCCGATCACCGCGCCGATCTTGTCGACCGGGATGCGCACCGTGGTCACCCGCGGGGCGAAGGGGCTCATCTCGTCCGGGCCGTCGATCGCCTCGAGCATGACGTCGAGGATGTGCAGCCGGGCCGCGCGGGCCTGGGTCAGCGCACCCGCGAGGACGTCGGAGGGGATGCCGTCGAGCTTCGTGTCCAGCTGGAGGGCCGTGACGAAGTCCTTGGTGCCGGCGACCTTGAAGTCCATGTCACCGAAGGCGTCCTCGGCGCCGAGGATGTCGGTCAGCGCGACGTACTCGGTCTTCCCGTCGACCTCGTCGGAGACCAGGCCCATGGCGATGCCGGCGACCGGCGCCTTCAGCGGCACACCGGCGTTGAGCAGCGCCAGCGTCGAGGCGCAGACCGAGCCCATCGAGGTGGAGCCGTTGGAGCCCAGCGCCTCGGAGACCTGGCGGATCGCGTAGGGGAACTCCTCGCGGTCCGGCAGCACCGGCAGCAGCGCCCGCTCGGCCAGCGCGCCGTGGCCGATCTCGCGGCGCTTGGGCGAGCCCACCCGACCGGTCTCACCGGTGGAGTACGGCGGGAAGTTGTAGTTGTGCATGTAGCGCTTGCGCGTGATCGGGTTCAGCGTGTCCAGCTGCTGCTCCATGCGGAGCATGTTCAGCGTGGTGACGCCCATGATCTGGGTCTCGCCGCGCTCGAACAGCGCCGAGCCGTGCACCCGCGGCAGGACCTCGACCTCGGCCGACAGCGGCCGGATGTCGGTGAGGCCGCGGCCGTCGATGCGGACCTTGTCGCGCAGGATGCGCTGCCGGACGACCTTCTTGGTGACGGCGCGGAAGGCCCCGGAGATCTCCTTCTCGCGGCCCTCGAACTGGCCGGCGAGGGCGGCCTTGACCTCGTCCTTGAGCGCGTCGGTGGCCTCCTCGCGCTCCTGCTTGCCGGCGATCGCCTGGGCGGCGGCGAGCTTCTCGGAGGCGTGGGCCTCGACCGCGGCGTAGACGTCGTCCTGGTAGTCCAGGAAGCGGGGGAAGTGCGCCTCGGGCTTGGCGGCCTTGCCGGCCAGCTCGGCCTGCGCCTGGCACAGCGCCTTGATGAACGGCTTGGCGGCCTCGAGGCCCTGGGCCACGACCTCCTCGGTCGGGGCGGTGGCCCCACCGGCGACGAGCTCGATGGTCTTCTCGGTGGCCTCGGCCTCGACCATCATGATCGCGACGTCGCCGTCGGGCAGGACCCGGCCGGCCACGACCATGTCGAAGACGGCGTCCTCGAGCTCGGCGTGGGTCGGGAAGCCGACCCACTGGCCGTTGATCAGGGCCACCCGGGTGCCGCCGACCGGGCCGGAGAACGGCAGGCCGGAGAGCTGGGTGGACGCCGACGCGGCGTTGATCGCGAGCACGTCGTAGACGTGGTCGGGGTCCAGGGACAGCACGGTGATGACGACCTGGACCTCGTTGCGCAGGCCCTTGGCGAAGGTCGGGCGCAGCGGGCGGTCGATCAGCCGGCAGGTGAGGATCGCGTCCTCGGAGGGGCGGCCCTCGCGGCGGAAGAACGAGCCGGGGATCTTGCCGATGGCGTACATGCGCTCTTCGACGTCCACCGTCAGCGGGAAGAAGTCGAACTGGTCCTTGGGCTGGCGGCCGGCCGTGGTGGCCGACAGCAGCGTGGTGTCGCCCATCGTGGCGACGACGGAACCGGCGGCCTGCTTGGCGAGGCGGCCGGTCTCGAAGGTGACGGTGCGGGAGCCGAGGGCCCCGTTGTCGATCACCGCGGAGGCGGTGAAGACGCCGTCCTCGGCGTCGAAGTCGGTCTCTGTCGTGGGTGCGGACATCGTGTCCTCTTCCTACGTCGCATACGGCGACGTCCTCTTCGCGGCTCTGCGCCGGCGGTGTCCGGGGCGACCGGTCTTCGATCGAAGCCCTCGGGTGTCGCGGGTTCCTGCTTCTCAGGCTCGCTGCGTCCCGGGGGCCACTACCGAGGACCGGCCCTCGCGGGGCGGCCGGCGTGGGGGCCGGTGGTCTCCTCCGGCGGGTGCCGGACGAGAGAGGGGACCGTCCCGGCGTGCCGGAGCGGTCCCCTCGGTGGTGCTAGCGGCGCAGGCCGAGCCGCTCGATGAGCGAGCGGTACCGGTTGATGTCGGTCTTGGCCAGGTAGTTCAGCAGCCGCCGCCGGCGGCCGACCAGCAGGAGCAGGCCCCGCCGGCTGTGGTGGTCGTGCTTGTGCTGCTTGAGGTGCTCGGTCAGGTCGCTGATCCGTCGGGTCAGCATCGCGACCTGCACCTCGGGGGAACCGGTGTCGTTCTCGACCGTCGCGTACTCGGTCATGATCTGCTTCTTCGTCGCGCTCTCCAGCGCCATGGTGCCTCCAGGGCAGGTCACGTGTGGCCCCCGGTCTGTGTCACGGGGGCAGCATGCACACACGTCGGTCTCCCGACGTCACTCCCCAGGTTACACACGCGGCCGCCAGGACCGTCCGGCTCTCCCCCGAGCGGGGTCAGGGCATCCCGAGGACGGCGCGGGTCCGGGCGACGTCGTCGCCCATGGCCACCAGCAGCTCCGGGACGCCGGAGAAGGTGAGCATCGGGCGCAGCCGCTCGACGAACTCCACGCCGACGTGCTCGCCGTAGAGGTCGCCCTCGAAGTCGAGCAGGTGCGCCTCCACGGTGCGCCGGGCCCCGGCGAACGTCGGGTTGCTGCCCACCGAGATGGCCGCCGGGTGGCTGCTGCGGCTGGCGCCGCGCAGGTCGCGCAGCACGAGCCGGCCGGCGTAGACCCCGTCGGCCGGGACGGCGGTGTGCGCCGGGCTCTCCACGTTCGCGGTCGGGTAGCCCAGCTCGCGGCCACGCCGGTCGCCGCGCACGACCACGCCGTCGACCCGGTGCGGACGGCCCAGCGCCAGCGCCGCGGAGGCCATGTCCCCGGCGGCCACGCAGGCGCGGATGTAGGTCGAGGAGATGGTGACCTCGCCGTCCCCGGACAGGTCCGGCGCCGAGCCGACGACGGTGAGGTCGACGCCCTCGACGCCGAAGCCGAACCGGCGGCCGTCGGCGGCCAGCGTCTCCACGGTGCCGGCGGCCCGGTGGCCGTAGGTGAAGTTGCGGCCGACCACGACCTGGGTCGCGTACAGGTGCTCGACCAGCACGGTGTGGGTGAACTCCTCCGGGCTGAGCCGGCTGAACTCCTGGGTGAACGGCAGCACGCACATGCCGTCGACGCCGAGGTCGGCGACCAGCTCGGCCTTGCGGTCGGCCGAGGTGAGGATCGCCGGGTGCGAGCCGGGCCGGACGACCTCCGAGGGGTGCGGGTCGAAGGTCATCAGCACCACCGGGCGCCCCAGCGCCCGGCCGCGGGCGACCGCGGTGCGGATCAGGTGCTGGTGCCCGCGGTGGACGCCGTCGTACATGCCGATGGTGACCACCGTGCGTCCCAGGTCCCGGGGGGTGTCCCCCAGCCCGCGCCAGCGCAGCACGCCGCTCGTCTCCCCCGCTGCCCTGGTCGGCGGATCAGGAGGCGGGCGCGACGCGGTGCAGCCAGCCGTGGGTGTCGGCCACCCGGCCGTGCTGGACGTCGAGCAGGTGCGCCCGCAGCTGCATGGTCAGCGGGCCCGGCTCGCCGTTGCCGACGGTGAAGTCGCCCGTGCGGGCCTTGACCTCCCCGACCGGCGTGATGACCGCCGCGGTGCCGCAGGCGAAGGTCTCGGTGACGGTGCCGTCGGCGACCCCGGCCCGCCACTCCTCGACGCTGAACTTCCGCTCGGTGACCCGGTGTCCCAGCTCGCGGGCCACGGTGATCAGCGACTCCCGGGTGATGCCCGGCAGCAGGGTGCCGGTGAGCTCTGGGGTGACGAGCTCGGCGTCGGCGCCGGAGCCGAGGACGAAGAACAGGTTCATCCCGCCCATCTCCTCGACGTAGCGCTTCTCCACCGCGTCGAGCCAGACGACCTGGTCGCAGCCGGCGGCGATCGCCTGTTCCTGGGCCAGCAGGCTGGCGGCGTAGTTGCCGGCGCACTTCACGTCGCCGGTGCCGCCGGGGGCGGCCCGGATGTAGTCCTCGGAGAGGTAGACCGACACCGGGTGCACGCCGCGGGGGAAGTACGCACCGGCGGGGCTGGCGATGACGATGAACAGGTACTCGTGCGCGGGGCGGACCCCGAGGAACGGCTCGATCGCCAGCATGTAGGGCCGGATGTAGAGCGTCTGGTCCGGGCCGGTGGGCACCCAGTCCCGGTCGGCGTCGACGAGGGCGTCGACGGCGGTGATGAAAGCCTGGTCGGGCACCGCGGGCATGGCCAGCCGGGCGGCGCTGCGCGCGAAGCGGGCTGCGTTGGACTCCGGCCGGAAGGTGGCGACGCTGCCGTCGGGCTGGGCGTAGGCCTTGAGCCCCTCGAAGATCGACTGCGCGTAGTGCAGCGCGGCCGCGCTCGGGTCCATCTGCAGCGGGGCGTAGGGCGTCAGCCGGGCGTCGACCCAGCCCTCGCCGACCCGGTACCGGGCGATGAACATCGAGTCGGTGAAGTACCGGCCGAAGCCCGGGTCCTCCAGCTGCTGGGCGCGCTCGGTGGCGGAGCGGCGCGGCACGTCCTCCACGACCAGCGGCACGCCCTCGGTGAACTCCCGGGAGGAGGTACGGCTGGGGCTGAGCGTGTCGGTCATGGCTCCCACCTGCTGGGCTCGTGCTGGAGCGGTCGGCGGTCGTCCGGCCCGCACCGCCACCCTAGACCGGCACGTCGGCGACCCGGCACGAGCGGGGCGGTCCGCAGATCCGTGACCAGCCGCACACCCCGGGCACCCACCTAGCCTGCGGGGATGGAGCCCGACAGCAGCGAGCCGGCCGGCGCCGGGTGGGAGCCGGTGCGGTGGACCGGGCACGAGGTGCGCACGGAGGTGCTGGTGCTGCACGGTCACCGGGTCTCCTGCCGGATCGGCGGGACGACGGGGCCGGTGCTGCTCCTGGTGCACGGCCTGCTCGGGTCCGGGGCGAGCTTCGGCCCGGCGCTGGACGAGCTGGCCCGCACCCACCGGGTGGTCGCCCCGGACCTGCTGGGCCACGGCGCCTCGGAGAAGCCCAGCGGTGACTACAGCCTCGGGGCGCTGGCCACGCTCGCCCGCGACCTGCTCGTCGTCCTGGGCGTGGAGTCGGCCACCGTCGTCGGGCACAGCCTGGGCGGCGGGGTGGCGATGCAGCTGGCCTACCAGTTCCCGGCCTCGGTCGAGCGGCTCGTGCTCGTCGACTCCGGCGGCCTGGGCCGGAACGTGAGCCCGGCGCTGCGGGCGGTCGCCCTGCCCGGCGCCGAGTGGGTGCTGCCCGCGGTGTTCAACCCCTACGCCGCCCGCGCGGCCGCGCGGCTGCTGCGCCCGCTGCAGCGGGTCACCCCGCCGGCGCTGGCGCAGGTCGTCGCGGGCCTGGCGACCCTGGCCGACGCGGAGGCGCGGACGGCGTTCGTGCTCACCGCGCGGTCGGTGATCGACGTCGGTGGCCAGCGGGTGAGCGCCACCGACCGGCTGTACCTGACCGCGGCGCTGCCGCTGCTGCTGGTGTGGGGCGGCCGGGACCCGGTCATCCCGGTGGCGCACGGCGAGGCGCTGCACGCGCAGCTGCCGGGCAGCCGGCTGGTGGTGTTCGACGGCGCCGGGCACTTCCCGCAGGTGGAGGACCCGGGCCGGTTCGCCGGCGTGGTCGGCGAGTTCGTGCGCACGACGACGGCGGCCGCCCCGGCCGCCCGCGACGCCGCCTGGGCGGCGGCGCTGCGGGCGGGCTCGGTTCAGCTGCCCTTGGGGGCGGCGGACTCCACGACGTCGTAGCTCCACAGGTGGTTCTGCGACCGCTCGGCGGCCGGGGCGAGGGTGTCGCCACCGCCCTCGTGGGCCCGGTCGAAGTCCTGCCCGTTCTGCCAGGCCTGGTAGGCCTCCTCGTCCACCCAGCGGGTGTAGACGAGGTAGGAGTCGGTGCCCTCGACCGGGCGGAGCAGCTCGAACCACTCGAAGCCCGGGGTGGTCTCCACGGCACCCGCCCGGCCTCGGAAGCGCTCCTCGAAGCGGGCGCGCTTGTCCTCCGGCACGGTCACGACGTTGATCTTCACGACGCTCATGCCCGCATCCTGCCCAACTCCGGCGGGGCCGACACGGCGGGTGGGCGAGACTGGTGCCCGTGACCGACCAGCCGCGCACCGCCGACCTGGGCTACGCCCGGTTGGACGTGGACCGTGCCGCCCGCACCGGGACCCCCGAGGTGGTCTTCGCCGGCGGCAAGACCCCCGCCGAGACGGTCGGCTGCCTGGCCGGGCTGCTCGACGCCGGGCTGCCGCTGGCCTGCGCCACCCGCGTCGACCCGGAGACCGCCGCCGCGGTGCTCGACCGGTGGCCCGACGCGCACGTCGACCCGGTGGCCCGGGTGGCCTGGGTGGGCACTCCCCCACCGCCGCTCGGCGAGGTGCTGGTGCTCACCGCCGGGACGTCGGACGGCGCGGTGGCCGCCGAGGTCGCCGCCACGCTGGCCGCCAGCGGGGTGGGCTGCCGGCGGGTGGACGACGTCGGGGTCGCCGGCGTGCACCGCGTGCTGGCGGTCGCGCCGGACCTCGCGGCGGCCGACGCGGTGGTCGTGGTGGCCGGCATGGACGGCGCGCTGCCCAGCGTCGTCGCCGGCCTGACCGACCGGCTGGTGGTCGCCGTCCCGACGTCGGTCGGCTACGGCGCCGCCTTCGAGGGGCTGGCAGCGCTGCTGACCATGCTCACCGCCTGCGCGCCGGGCGTGCTCGTCGTCAACATCGACAACGGGTTCGGCGCCGGCGTCGCCGCGGCCCGGATCGTGCGGTCGGCTCAGCGGTAGCGGACGGGGTCGGGCAGCAGCTCGTTCATCGCCCCGGACCGGAAGCCGCGCGGGTCCAGCTCCACCCGGGCGAAGCCGTCGACGGCGGCCAGCAGCTCCGGTCCGACGGCGGGGACCAGGGCAGCGTCCACCTCGACCCGGGCGACGTCCTCGCCCATGTCCCGGACCCGGAGGTCCCGCACCGGCAGCCCGGCGGCGCCGAGCGCCTCCCGGAGCGCGCGCTCGGCCGCCTCCACCCGGGCCAGCCGGGCCGCGGAGACGGGCACCCCGTAGGCGATCCGGCTGGCCAGGCACGCGGCGGCCGGCTTGTCGGCCAGCGGCAGCTCCCAGCGGCGGGCGGCGGCCCGGACGTCGTCCTTGGTCATCCCGGCGCGGGCCAGCGGAGCCCACGCGCCGCGCTCGGCCGCGGCCCGGATGCCGGGGCGGAACCCGGCGCGCAGGTCGTCGGCGTTGGTGCCGGTGACGACGTCGGCGATGCCCAGCTCGGCGGCCAGCGGGGTGAGCACGTCGACCAGCTCGGCCTTGCAGAACGCGCAGCGGTCCCCCGCGTTGGCCACGTAGCCCGGGCGGGACAGCTCGTCGGTGGCCGGCTGCTCGTGCCGGACGCCCAGCCGCACCGCGAACTCGTGGGCAGCGGCGCGCTCGGTGGCCGGCAGGCTCGGCGAGACGGCGGTGGCGGCCACCACCCGGTCCGCGCCCAGCGCGCGCACCGCGGCGGCGAGCACGACGCCGGAGTCCACCCCGCCGGAGAACGCGACCAGCACCCCCGGCACGGCGGACAGCTCGGCGTCCAGCACGGCGAGGCGATCGTCGAGGCTCACGGGGCCGAGGGTGCCACCCGGCTCAGCGCGGCGGGAAGCCGACCGCGACCCGGGCGACCTGACCGGCGTCCTCGACCAGGGCGACCAGCCGGCCGTCGGGGGCGAGCGCGGCGTGCAGCCCCGCGGCACCGGTGGCCGGCACCCGCTGGCCGTGGCCGACGGCGACCGCCTCCTCGGCGCTGAGCTCCCGCGCCGGGAAGACGGCGCGGGCGGCGTCGGCCAGCGCGAGCACCCCGGGACCCGGGCCGGGCCCGGCCAGGGCCGCGGCGGCGTCCTCCACCGGCCGGGCCCGGTCGATCGAGAAGGGGCCCGAGGAGGTCCGGCGCAGCGCGGTCAGGTGCCCTCCGACGCCGAGTGCGGCCCCGACGTCCCGGGCGATCGCGCGGATGTAGGTGCCGGTGCTGCAGGCGACCGTGACGTCGACGTCGAGCAGCTCCGGGGTCGGCCGCCCGACGCGGTGGACGTCGATCCGGTGCACGGTGACCGAGCGGGCCGCCAGCTCGAACTCCTCGCCGGCGCGGACCCGGTCGTAGGAGCGCCGGCCGCCGACCTTGACCGCGCTGACCGAGGAGGGCACCTGCTGCAGCGCGCCGACCTGGGCGGCCAGCGCGGCGCGGACGTCGTCCTCGCCGACCCCCGCGGCGGACGTCGTCGCGGTGACCTCGCCCTCGGCGTCGTCGGTGACCGTCGACTGCCCGAGCCGCACCGTGGCGTCGTAGGTCTTGTCGGAGCCGGAGAGGTGCCCGAGCAGTCGGGTGGCCGCCCCGACACCGAGGACGAGCAGCCCGGTGGCCATCGGGTCGAGGGTGCCGGCGTGCCCGACCTTGCGCACCGACAGCACCCGGCGGGCGACGGCGACCACGTCGTGCGAGGTCATGCCGGCCGGCTTGTCGACGAGCAGCAGGGACGGCGGGACGTCGGCGTCGGGGCGCTTGGGGCTCACGGGCTCACCGTCTCACCCAGCCAGGCGCTCCCCCGCACCCGGCGGCCGACCGCCACCAGCCGCAGGACGATGAACAGGGTGAGCCCGGTCCAGACCCCGGGGAGCCCCCAGTCCAGCCAGCCCGACAGCAGCGAGAGCGGCAGGAAGCCGAGCAGGGCCGAGGCGAGGGTCACGGTGCGCAGGTAGGCGGCGTCCCCGGCGCCCATCAGCACGCCGTCCAGGGCGAACACCACCCCGGCGAGCGGCTGCATCAGCGCGAGGAACCACCAGACGACGTCGGCCTGGGCGAGCACGGCGGGGTCGTCGGTGAACAGCGGCGGCACCACCGGCCGCAGCGCCAGCAGCAGGACGGCGACCAGCACGCCGGTGCCCAGCCCCCAGCGGACCACCCGGGCGGCGGTGTGCCGGGCGTCGGCGGGCCGGCCGGCGCCCAGGGCCGTGCCCACGAGGGTCTGGGCGGCGATCGCGTAGGCGTCCAGCACCAGGGCGAGGAAGAGCCACAGCTGGAGCGCCACCTGGTGCGCGCCGAGCTCGGCGGTGCTGGACCGGGCGACGACCGCGGCGGCGGCGGCGAACGCCAGCTGCAGCACGGCGGCGCGCACCAGCAGGTCGCGGCCGAGCACGAGCTGCGCCCGGAGCGCAGCCGGCCGGGGGCGCCAGGAGACCCCGAAGCCGGCCAGCTCCCGGGCCAGCGCCCGGGCGAACAGCGCCGCCGCGACCGCCTGACCGGCCAGGTTGGCCAGCGCGGAGCCGACCAGACCCAGGCCGGCCGGGTGCACCAGCAGCGGGCAGAGCACGAGCCCCACCCCGCTGCCGGCGAGCACGTAGCCCATCGGCCGGCGCAGCTCGGCCACCCCGCGCAGCCAGCCGTTGCCGGCCAGCGCCACCAGCAGCAGCGGCAGCCCCGGGCTGGCGACCCGCAGCCACTCCTCCCCCGCGTCGGCGACCGGGCCTGCACCCCCGGCGAGCAACCGGGTCAGCGGGCCGGCGAGCAGCTGGAACAGCAGGGCCAGAGCGACGCCGAGGGCCAGGGCCAGCCAGGTCGCCTGCACGCCCTCCGCGACGGCCCCGGCCCGGTCGCCGGCACCGGTGCGGCGCGCGGCCCGGGCGGTGGTGCCGTAGGCGAGGAAGTTGAGCAGCGCCGCGACGTAGGCCAGCAGCCCACCACCGACGGCCAGACCGGCCAGGCTGACGCCGTCCAGGTGGCCCACCACGGCGGTGTCGACCAGCAGGTAGAGCGGCTCGGCGGCCAGCACGACCAGCGCAGGAGCCGCCAGCGCCGGGATGGACGGCCCCGGGCCGCCCGGCCGTCGCGAGGACGGCGGGGTCACGAGGGGCGTGCGGCCCGCAGCTGGGCGCGGAGCTGCTCGAGCGTCCCCTCGAGGTCCAGCGGCGAGCTGTAGCCGGCCGCGGCACGGTGGCCGCCGCCGCCCAGCGCCATGGCCACCCGGGTCAGGTCGGTGGCGCCGCGGGAACGCAGCGACACGACCCACGAGCCGTCGTCCTGGCCCTTGACCACGCAGGCCACGTCGGCCTCGGCGGTGGCCCGGACGACGTCCACGAGCGCCTCGAGCTGGTCCGGGGCCAGGCCGTGCGCCCGCGCCTCGGCCGCCGTCGACCAGGTCCAGACGAGCCCGGCACCGACCTCGGGCTCGAGGGCCGCGCGGCCGGTCACTGCCGACAGCAGGCCCAGCCAGCCGAACGGCGCGGTGTCGAACAGCCGGCGGCTGATGGCGGCGTGGTCGATCCCGGTGCGCAGCAGCCGGGCGGCCAGCTCGTGGGTGCCCGGCGAGGTGTTGCCGAACCGGAAGGACCCGGTGTCGGCGGTCAGCCCGGCGTACAGGCAGGTGGCCAGGCGCTCGTCCAGCGCGACGTCGAGGCCCTCGAGCAGCGCGGCGACCAGCACCACGGTCGCCGCGGCGGCCGGGTCGACCAGCCGCACCTCGCCGAAGCCGGGGTTGCTGGCGTGGTGGTCGACGACCACCGACCGCCCGGCGGTGTCCAGCAGCGCGGCCAGGCCGCCCAGCCGACCGGGGGACGCCGCGTCGAGGCTGACGAAGACGTCGACCTCAGCCGGCACCCGGGCCGGGGGCACCAGCTCGTCGGCGCCGGGCAGCCAGCCGAGCGAGTCGGGCAGGACGAACGGCTCGGGGAACGTCGTCACCACCCGGGCGCCCCGACGGCGCAGGCCCTCCGCCAGCGCCAGGGTGCTGCCCAGGGCGTCGGCGTCGGGCTGCACGTGCCCGGACAGGACGACGGTCGCGCCGCGGTCCGCCGCCCGGGCGAGCACCTCGACCGCGGCTGCGGTGCCGGTGGGGACGGTGGCGGGTGCGCTCACGAGGTGCCGTCGGGCCCGGGGTCGGCGACCGGCGCGGCGTCCGACTCCTCGGCGACCGTGCCACCGCCGACCGGGTAGCTGGACCCGTCGTCGGGCTCGTCGGCGGCGATGCTCTCGGTGGTGCCGATGTCGCCGCGCTTGCCCCCGGCGGTCGGGTCGCCGTCCGCGGGCTCCGCACGCCCGCCGAGGGTCGTGCCCCCGGGAGCGCCGGCCGGGTCGAACGGGTCCGGGTCGACGGCCTCGGTCACGACGCGCTCCGCTGGGCGGCGGAGGGCCGGCCGTCGGAGAAGTCGTCGGTGCGCCCGGCGTCCGGGTCCGCGGCGAGCTCGTCGTCGTCCAGGTCGTCGTCCTCGTCGTCCTCGGCGACCGCCGGCTTGCGGTAGGGGTCGGCGTCGCCGGCGTACTGCGCGCCCTCGCGGGCCCGGGCGAGCTCGGCGTCGGCGTGCCGGACGCGCTCCAGCGCCTCCTCGAGCTCCCGGGCGGTGTCCGGGACGATGTCGGCGACGAAGGTCAGCGAGGGCACGAACTTGATGCCGGTCTGCTTGCCCACCGTGGAGCGCAGCACGCCGGTGGCGCTGGCCAGCGCCCGGGCGGAGTCCTCCACCTGGGTGGCGTCGCCGTAGACGGTGTAGAAGACCGTCGCCTCGCGCAGGTCGCTGGTGACGCGGGCGTCGGTGATGGTGACCATCCCGAGGCGGGGGTCCTTGATCTGCATCTCGATCGTCGCGCTCACGATCTGGCGGATGCGCACCGCCAGTCGCCGCGCCCGGGCCGGGTCAGCCATCGGTCCTCCTCGGAACGGGGTGGCCCCCTCGCAGGGCCCCGACCCGCGCGGAGCGTGGGGTGGGGGGCGAGGGGGTCCTTCGATTAGTCGGTGTCGCTGAAGAGCTGACGGTGCGTGGACAGCAGCGTCACCTCCGGGCGTTCGGCCAGCAACCGCTCGCAGGCGTCCAGGACGTCGGTCACCTGGCCGGCCTGGCCCGCCACGGCGGCGACCCCGACCTGCGCACGGCGGTGCAGGTCGGGGTCGCCCACCTCGGCGGCGGCCACGGTGAAGCGGCGCCGCAGCTCGGCCACGATGGGCTTGACCACGGCGCGCTTCTCCTTGAGCGAGTGCACGTCGCCCAGCAGCAGGTCAGCAGTCAGTGTCCCGGTGAATATGAGGACCCTCCTGCCCCCCGCCACTCGCAGGCTCGCGGCGGGCCCCTGCAGGAAGGCCGAGAGGCTCTCCTGCAGGGACCGTGTCACTCACCCTCAGGCGCGCGGCTTCTCACGCAGCTCGAAGGTCTGGATCACGTCATCGATCTTGATGTCGTTGAACGACCCCAGACCGATACCACACTCGTAGCCCTCCCGGACCTCGGTCGCGTCGTCCTTGAAGCGACGCAGCGACTCGACGGTCAGGTTGTCCGCGACCACGGCGCCGTCACGGACCAGGCGGGCCTTGGAGTTGCGGACGATCGTGCCGCTGCGCACCAGCGAACCGGCGACGTTGCCGATCTTCGGGACGCGGAAGACCTCGCGGACCTCCGCGGTGCCCAGCTGCACCTCTTCGAACTCGGGCTTGAGCATGCCCTTGAGCGCGGACTCGATCTCCTCGATGGCCTGGTAGATGACCGTGTAGTACCGGACGTCCACCCCCTCGCGGGCAGCCAGCTCGGTCGCCTGGCCCTCGGCCCGGACGTTGAAGCCCAGGACGATGACGTCGTCGGCCAACGCCAGGTCGATGTCGCTCTTGGTGATCCCACCGACGCCGCGGTGGATGACCCGCAGCGAGATGTCGTCGCTCACCTCGATCTTCATCAGCGCCTCTTCGAGCGCCTCGACGGTGCCCGAGTTGTCGCCCTTGATGATCAGGTTGAGCTGACGGGTCTCCTTGAGCGCCGCGTCGAGGTCCTCCAGGCTGATCCGCTTCCGCATCGACGCGTTCTGCGCGTTGCGGATCCGGGCCTGGCGGCGGTCGGCGATCTGCCGGGCGATCCGGTCCTCCTCGACGACGAGGAAGGTGTCACCGGCGCGCGGCACGGAGGTCAGGCCGACGACCTGGACCGGACGGGCCGGCAGGGCCTCCTTGAGCTTGTTGCCGTGCTCGTCGAGCAGCGACCGGACGCGACCGTAGGCGTCGCCGGCCACGATCGAGTCGCCCTGGCGCAGCGTGCCGCGCTGGACCAGCACCGTGGCGACGGGGCCCCGGCCCTTGTCCAGCTTGCCCTCGATGACGACACCCTGGGGGTCCTGGCCGATGTTGGCGCGCAGGTCCAGCGAGGCGTCGGCGGTGAGCAGGATCGCCGAGAGCAGGTCGTCGAGGCCCTGACGGGTGGTCGCGGAGACGTCGACGAACATCGTGTCGCCGCCGTACTCCTCGGCCACCAGCCCGTACTCGGTGAGCTGCTGACGGATCTTGGCGGGGTTGGCCCCCTCCTTGTCGATCTTGTTCACCGCGACCACGATCGGCACCTCGGCGGCCTGGGCGTGGTTGAGCGCCTCGACCGTCTGCGGCATGACGCCGTCGTCGGCGGCCACGACCAGGACGACGATGTCGGTGACCTTCGCGCCACGGGCACGCATCGCGGTGAACGACTCGTGACCCGGGGTGTCGATGAAGGTGACCGGGCGCTCGTTGCCCTCCAGCTCGGTGACGATCTGGTAGGCGCCGATGTGCTGGGTGATGCCACCGGCCTCCTTGGCCGCCACGTTGGCGTGCCGCAGGGCGTCCAGGAGCTTGGTCTTCCCGTGGTCGACGTGACCCATGACGGTGACGACCGGCGGACGGATGTCCCAGTCCTCCTCGGCCCCGCCCTCCTCGTCACCGAAGGTGAGGTCGAAGGTCTCGAGGAGCTCGCGGTCCTCGTCCTCGGGGCTGACGACCTGGATGACCCAGCCGATCTCGGCACCGAGCAGCTGCAGCGTCTCGTCGTTGACCGACTGCGTCGCGGTGATCATCTCGCCCAGGTGGAACAGGGCGGTGACCAGCGCGGCCGGCTCGGCGTTGATCCGCTCGGCGAGGTCGGTCAGCGAGGCACCGCGGGGCAGCCGGACGGTCTGCCCGTTGCCGCGGGGCAGGCTGACGCCGCCCATCGACGGCGCCGCCATGGAGTCGAACTCCTGACGCCGCTGCTTCTTGCTCTTGCGCCCGCGGACCGGACCGCGACCACCCGGACGCCCGAAGGCACCCGCGGTGCCGGCACCCGAGCCACCGCGGCCACGGCCACGACCGCCACCGCCGCCACCGGGCCGGAAACCACCGGCCGGGGCACCGCCGCCGCCACCGGGACCACCGGGACCGCCGCCACCGGGACGGAAGCCACCGCCGCCGCCACCGCCGGGACCACCCGGACGGCCACGACCACCGGCACCGCCGGGGCCACCGGGACCGCCACCAGGACGGCCGGCGGGCCGCGGCGGCATCATGCCGGGGCTCGGACGCTGCGGCATCATGCCCGGATTGGGCCGGGGCCCACCCGGACCTGCGGCCGGACGCGGTCCACCCGGACCGGACGCCGGACGCGGGCCACCGGCACCGGGGCCGGGACGCGGCCCGGACGGGCCCGGACGCGGGCCGCCGGGACCAGCGGACTGGCCGGGGGCGCCGCCGGGACGCGGGCCGGCAGCGGCCGGGCGCGGCGCGCTGCTGAAGGGGTTGTTGCCCGGCCGCGGGGCCGGACGGGGACCGGGACGCGGGCCCGGGGCCGGACGCGCGCCACCGGGGGTGGCACCGCCGGAACCGGGGACGCCGGAGGGCGCGCCACCCGGACGGGGGCCCGGTGCGGCCGGACGGGCCGCAGGCTGCGCCGGGGCGGCCGGGGTCTGCTGCACCGGAGCCGGCTGGGCCGGTGCCTGCGGCGCAGGGGTGCTGGCCGCGGGCCGCGGAGCAGGCCGCGGGCCGGGCCGCGGACCCGACGGGGCCGAGGTCGCCGGAGCAGCCGCGGCGGGCGCCGAGGCAGCCGGGGCCGAGGCCGCGGGGGCCTGCGGGGCCGGGGTCGCCGGTGCAGCCGGGGCCGCGGCCACCGGGGCGGGAGCCGCCGGAGCCGGGGTCTGGGCCTGCGGGGCGACCGGACGGGGGCCCGGAGCCGACGGACGCGGGCCGGGACGGGGGGCCGGGGCACCGTTGCCGGAGCCCGAGCCGTATGCCTCACGGAGCCGACGGGCCACGGGGGCCTCGACGGTGGAGGACGCGGACTTCACGAACTCGCCCTGCTCCTTGAGCTTGGCGAGCACTGTCTTGCTGTCGATACCGAGCTCTTTCGCGAGCTCGTGTACGCGGGCCTTGCCTGGCACGGGTCTCCTCTTGGTGAGGCCGGCGGCTGGCCCGCTCGACCCCTAGGTCAGTGGTACATGGTCATCGTGACGACTTCACAGGTGGCTCATCCGAGGACGTCCTGCTCTCGACGTGCGGACCGGCCGGGTGCCGGTCCGTCGGTGGTGCTGCCGTGGGTCGCCCGCCGGGGCCCGCGGCACCAGGTCAGCTGACCTGCTGCGCGAGGTGGGCCTCCAGCGGACCGGTCTCCAGCGACGTGCTGCACCGCAGCGCGCGCGGGAAGGCCCGGCGCCGGACTGCTGCGTGCAGGCACTCCGCGGTGGGGTGCAACGAAGCCCCCCGGCCGGGGAGCCGCCGCCGCGAATCGGGGGTCAGCCCCCCGTCGCGGACGACGACACGCAACAGCTCGGTGACCGGTGCACGTCGGCGGCACCCCACACAGGTGCGGACCGGGATCGACGTGTCGGCCATCGCTGAGTCTAGCGCGCCGCGGGCCCGGGGTGTTCCGCCCGCCGGACAGGCGGTCGGCGACCCCCCTGCGGCCCGCGGACGCCGGTCCGCTCCAGCCCCGGGTTGGGGCGCAGCGGCGAGCGGCCCACGCCCGGGGAGACCGTCTGGTCGTCGGCGGGCTGGGCGTCGCTGCGGATGTCGATGCGGCAGCCGGTGAGCCGGGCGGCCAGCCGGGCGTTCTGCCCCTCCTTGCCGATCGCCAGCGAGAGCTGGTAGTCGGGGACGACGACCTGCACCGCGCGCGCGGCGGGGTCCACGACCCGGGCGCTGGTGACCCGGGCCGGGGAGAGCGCCGAGGCGACGAAGGTGGCGTCGTCGTCGGACCAGTCGACGATGTCGATCTTCTCGCCGTGCAGCTCGCTCATCACGTTCCGGACCCGCTGGCCCATCGGCCCGATGCAGGAGCCCTTGGCGTTCAGCCCCGGCACCGACGTGCGGACGGCGATCTTCGAGCGGTGCCCCGCCTCGCGGGCGACCGAGACGATCTCCACGCTGCCGTCGGCGACCTCGGGGGCCTCCAGCGCGAACAGCTTGCGGACCAGGTTCGGGTGGGTGCGCGACAGCGTCACCTGCGGGCCGCGAAAGGTCCGGGCCACCGACACGACGTAGGCCTTGAGCCGGCTGCCGTGTCGGTAGTCCTCGCCGGGCACCTGCTCGGCGGCCGGCAGCGTGGCCTCCACCTTGCCGATGTCGACCAGCACCAGGCCCTGGTTGTTGCGGCGGTCGTGCGCCTGCACGATGCCGCTGACGATGTCGCCCTCCTTGCCGGCGTACTCGCCGAAGGTCTGCTCGTTCTCCGCGTCCCGCAGCCGCTGCACGATCACCTGCTTGGCGGTGCTGGCCGCGATCCGGCCGAAGTCGGTCGGGGTGTCGTCCCACTCGTGGACGACCTCGCCATCGGGCCCCAGCTCCTGGGCCAGCACGGCCACCTCACCGCTCTTGCGGTCGATCTGCACCCGCACGTGCTGCGCGGCGCCGTCCGCGTGCCGGTAGGCGGTCACCAGGGCGGACTCGATCGCCTGCAGCACCGTGTCGGCCGGGATGCCCTTCTCCCGCTCGACCGCCTTCAGGGCGGTCACGTCGATGTTCACTTGCTGCCTCCTCGTCGCGGCCGGGGGTCCCGGGGCGCGCGGTGCGGGGCCGGTCGCCCGGACCCCCCGCTCGCGTCGGCCACCGGGACCCCGGCCGGGTCGTGCTCGTCGTCGTCCATGTCCTCGGGGTCGACGTCGGTGTCGTCCTCGCCGTCGTCGATCTCGTCGGTCTCGTCGGTCTCGTCCTCGTCGGGCACGTGCACCAGCGCTGCGTCACGGTGACCGGCCGGCCGGGTGAACTCCACCTGCACCCGTGCCTCGCCCAGCTCCGCCCAGCCCACGGTGCGCTCCCCGGCCGCCTTGCGCACCTGCCCCTTCTTCGTGCCGCCCTTCTCCACGGCCAGCACCACGCCGTCGTCCTGCACCCGCAGCACCCGGGCGGTGAGCTCCTCGCGCCGGCCGTCGGGGCCGGCCGTGACGGTGACCAGCCGGCCGACGTTGCGCCGCCAGTGCCGGGGGAGCGTCAACGGCCGGTCGACCCCGGGGCTGGTCACCTCCAGCACGTAGGGCGAGCGGCCCAGCGCCTCGTCCTGCGCGTCGAGCAGCTCCGACAGCGAGCGGCTGAGCTCGGCGACGTCGTCCAGGCTGACGCCGGAGTCGCGGTCCACGACGACCCGCACCACCGAGCGCTGACCGGCCGGACGGACGACGAGCTCCTCGAGGTCGTAGCCGGCGGCGGCGACGGCCGGCTCCACCCAGCCGGTGAGCCGGGCGGTCATCGCGTCAGCGGCCTGACCGGGGGCGCCTGCACCTCGCGTGGTCATCGGCTGCCTCCTGGGGTCCTGTTGTGTTCCGCCCACGTGCTGGTCGGCCGCCCCGCTGCCGCGGTGGCCCGGTGGTCGGCCGGTCGTGCCCGTGGTCGTGCCGGGCCCCGGCGTGCTGCGGGTGGACCGTCAGGCTACCGCCCGCCCCGCTGGTCCCACCCGCCCGCGGAAGGCCCGGGCTCGCCGGTGCGTGCTGCCGGCGTCCGGCGGCCGGGCTGCGAGGATGGCGGGGATGTCCGAACCGCCGTCCGATCCCCTCGCTCCGCCGCCGGGAGCGACCGCTCTGCACCGGCCGTTCTCCCGGCGCAGCCTGCTGCTGGCGGCGCTCGCCGGCACCGCGCTGGCCGCGACCGGGTGTACCAGCAGCACCGCGGACGACGCCGATGCGGTGACCCCTGCGCAGGTCGACCAGCTGGCCGCGCAGGTCCAGGTGCAGGAGGCCGTCGTGGCCGCCTACGCGCGCGCGGCCGCCGCCGCCCCGGACCTGGCCGCCGCCGTCTCGCCCCTCGCCGACCAGGCCCGGGCGCAGCTGGACCGGCTGCGCGCCGCGGCACCCGGGGCCGCGGCGAGCAGCGCCGCGCCGTCGTCGGCCGGGCCGGCGCTCGACCCGGCCGGGGCCCGGGCGTACCTGCAGGCCGAGGTGACCGCGGCCGCCGACGCGCACGCCGGCGCCTGCCCGGACTTCACCGGCGGCCGGGCGGCGCTGCTGGGCAGCATCGCGGCGGGGCTGCGCGGCCAGGCCACCCAGCTGGCGGCATGACCGGTCGAGCGGCGCACGGACGGGACGGACATGGCTGACCAGGAACCCACACCCACCGCGGCGGAGGACGCCGCCCTGCAGGAGGCGCTGGCGGCCGCGCACACGGCCGTCTGGGGCTACGGCGTGGTCGGTGCGGCCACGCCGGTCGAGGGCCGGGCCCCGGTGGTCGAGGCCGAGGAGGCGCACCGCGACCTCCGGGACATCGTGGCTGCGCTGCTGACCTCGCGGCGGGTCGAGCCGGTGCCGGCCGCGGCCGGGTACACGCTGCCCGCACCGGTGGCGTCCGCCGCGGACGCCGCCGCCCTGGCGGTCACCCTCGAGGACGGCACCGCGCAGGCGTGGACCTGGGTGCTGGACCAGGCCACCGAGCGGAGCACCCGGGAGCTCGCGGTCGCGGCGCTGTCTGCGGCGGAGCTGCGCGCGGTGGGCTGGCGCACCGCGGCCGGCTGGCCACCGACCACCGCCTTCCCCGGCCTCCCCGACACCTGAGGAAGGACCCCCGTTCCCCCCACGCCTCGCGAGCTCGGCGCGGGCCCCTGAACGGGGGCCTCAGAGGGCGCCGAGGAAGGCGTCGGCGACACCGACGGCCACGCTGCTGGACTGCCCGGCCTCGACCAGGACGGCGAAGGCGATGTCCCCCTGCGGACCGCCCCGCTGGTAGCCGACGAACCAGCCGTGCGAGTCCGGCGGGGTCTTGTCCCCGAACTCCGCGGTGCCGGTCTTGCCGTAGACGTCGCCGCGGTCGGTGAGCGCGGTGGCCGTGCCGGTGAGCACCACCTGGCGCATCATCGGCCGGAGCTGATCCAGCACGGCGGCGGGGGGCCCGGTCGGCGCGGTGCCGGCCGGTGCGGCGCCCACGACCTCGACCGGTGCGGCCGGGGTGCCGCTGGCGATGCCGGCGGCGACCAGCGCCATCTGCGCCGGGCTCATCAGCACCTGCCCCTGGCCGATCTGGTCGGCGGCCTTCGTGGTGCCCGTCGCGTCCGCCGGCACGTCGCCGCTGAAGATGCCCACCGGCAGCTGCCAGTCGCTGCCGACGCCGTAGAAGGCCGCCGCCTGCGCCAGCGCGTCGTCGGGCAGCGCCAGCCCCTGCTGGATGAAGGTGGTGTTGCAGGACTGGGCGAAGGCCTCGGTGAACGGCACGGTGCCCAGGTCGAACTGGTCCTCGTTCTCGAACTCACGGCCCTCGACCGTCGTCGTCCCGGGGCAGGGCACCGGGGAGGCGGGGGTGAGCGCGCCGGCGCTCAGCAGCGCCGTCGCGGTCATCGTCTTCATGCTCGACCCGGGCGGGAACTGGCCGGACAGCGCGTTGGCCGGGTTGGCCGCCTCGTTCGAGCTGACCGCCAGCACCTCCCCGGTGCCCGGCCGGACGACGACCAGGTGGGTGGCCAGCGGCTGGCCGGCGACGGCGGCGTCCGCGGCGTTCTGCAGGGCGGGCACCAGCGGCGTCTGCACCGGGGTGCCGGGCACCGGGTCGACGGTGTCGACCACCTCGCCGGCGTCGTCGAGGGTCTCGTCGGAGCTCGCCACGCTGACCGTGAAGCCCGGCGTCCCGGCGAGCTGGGCCTGGTAGGCGCGCTGCAGCCCGGAGAGCCCGAGGTCGTCCCCGGCGGCGTACAGCGGCTGCCCGTCCTCGCCGGTGGTCTCGTCGATGACCTCCTGGGTGGCGTCGCCGACCCGGCCGAGCAGCGCGAGCCCGAAGCGGGAGCTGGGCGCCAGCAGCCGGGTGCTGGACGGGAAGACCGCGCCGGGCAGGTCGAACACCTGGGCCCGGATCGCCTCGAAGTCCGGCCGGCGCAGCGTGATGACCGGGACGAACTGGCCCTCCGGGGCGGCGGTGACGTCGGCGGTGATCTCCTCGGCGGAGACGCCGGTCGCCGCGGCCAGGCCGGCGGCCAGCGCGGGCAGGTCGGTGACCTGGGCCTTGTCCACCCCGACGTTGACCACCTCGGTCTCGGTGAACAGCGGTGCCCCGGTGGCGTCGGTGATCGGCGCCCGCTCGGCCAGCGACCGGCTCAGCACCAGGTGCTGCCCCTCCCCCAGCTCCGGGTGCACGAGGGTGGGCGCCGCGACGACCTGCCAGCCGTCGTCGGCCTCGGTCAGGGACAGGCTGGCCGGGTAGCTCCAGTCCGGGGACGCGGCGAGGTCCCAGGTGGCGCGCCAGGCGACGGTGGCGGTGTCGTCGTCCACCGTGACGTCGCCCAGGTCGGCGGCGAGGGTGGCGTCCGGGAGGTCGGTGGCGGTCTGCTCGAGCAGCGTCGTCGTGGCCGCCGCGTCGGTGGTCAGCGCGGCCGCCGCGTCCGTCTTGCCGGCGGTCCAGTCGTCGAGGAAGGCCTCGGCGGCGGCACGGACGTCGTCGGTCGGGTCCGAGGAGCAGCCGGCCAGCACCGGCGCGAGCAGCAGCACCGCGATCCCGCCCACCGTCGTCCCCCGGCGGACGACCCTGCCCCACCCCTGCGACCCCGCGTTGCTGCGCACCCTGCCACCCTCGCAGATGCCCGACGGCGATCCGGAACTCCGCGCCGCAGCAGCCCCACGGCTCACAGGTTCAGAACAACACCGAGGAGTACGTGCCGACCTGGCGGAAGCCGACCCGGTCGTAGGCGGCCCGGGCGGCGCGGTTGTAGTCGTTGACGTACAGGCTCACGACCGGCGCGATCGCCGTCCGGGCGTACTCGACCACCGCCGCCGTCCCCCGCTGGCCGATCCCCTGGCCGCGGAACTGCGGCGCCACCCAGACGCCCTGCAGCTGGCACGCCGCGCGGGAGACCGCCCCGACGTCGGCCTTGAACAGCACCTGACCGTCCTCGATCCAGGCCAGCGACTGACCGGCCCGCACCAGCTCCGCGACCCGCGCCCGGTAGGCCGCACCGCCGTCGACCCGGGTGGGGCTGACGCCGACCTCCTCGGTGAACATCGCGACCGCGGCCGGCAGCAGGGTGTCCAGCTCGCCGGGCACCACCGGCCGGACCCGCGGCTCGACCGGCACGGCGGGTGGCCCCTCGATCGCCAGCAGCGGCTGGCGGGCGCGCACCTCCCGGGCCGGGCCCCACACCGGGGCGAGCAGCTCCCACAGCGGCAGCACCGCGGCCGCCGGCCCGACGATCGTCGAGCAGCGGCGCCCGGCCCGGCGGGCCCGGTCGGCGAAGGCCCCGGCGGCCGCCCGCTCGGCGCCGGGCCGGGCGAACGGGATCAGGTTGGCGCCGGCCAGGCAGACGGCGTCCAGCCGGCTCCCGGACCACAGGCCCCACAGCGGTGCACCCAGGGTCGCCACGGCGGTGCCGTGGGTCTCGATGCGGCCGGCGAGCATGCAGGTGCCCACCGGGTCGAGCGCCAGCAGGTCCCGGACCGCCGCCTCGTCGTCGGCGTCCAGGACCCGGGCCTGGACCGATCGCAGCACGCCTGCTCCCGAGTCGCCTCGACCTGTCCGGGCCGGGTCAGGAGACGGTGACGACCGGGGCGCCCGAGGGCGTGCCGGCGGCGACCTGGTCGGCCGCGATGCGCATGGCCTCCTCGATCAGCGTCTCGACGATCAGCGACTCGGGGACGGTCTTGACGACCTCGCCCTTGACGAAGATCTGCCCCTTGCCGTTGCCGGAGGCGACCCCGAGGTCGGCCTCCCGGGCCTCGCCGGGGCCGTTGACGACGCAGCCCATGACGGCCACCCGCAGCGGGACCTCCATGCCCTCCAGGCCGGCGGTCACCTCGTTCGCCAGCTTGTAGACGTCGACCTGGGCGCGGCCGCACGAGGGGCAGCTGACGATCTCCAGGCCGCGCTGGCGGAGGTTCAGCGACTCGAGGATCTGGTTGCCGACCTTCACCTCCTCCACCGGCGGCGCGGACAGCGACACCCGGATGGTGTCTCCGATGCCGCGGGACAGCAGCGCGCCGAAGGCGACGGCGGACTTGATGGTGCCCTGGAAGGAGGGCCCGGCCTCGGTGACGCCGAGGTGCAGCGGGTAGTCGCACTGCTCGGCGAGCAGCTCGTAGGCCCGCACCATGACCACCGGGTCGTTGTGCTTGACCGAGATCTTGATGTCGCGGAAGTCGTGCTCCTCGAACAGCGAGCACTCCCACAGCGCGGACTCGACCAGCGCCTCGGGGGTGGCCTTGCCGTACTTGGCGAGCAGCCGGCGGTCCAGGGAGCCGGCGTTGACGCCGATCCGGATGGGCGTGCCGGCGTCCTTGGCGGCCTTGGCGATCTCGCCGACCTTGTCGTCGAACTTCTTGATGTTGCCCGGGTTGACCCGGACGGCGGCGCAGCCGGCGTCGATGGCGGCGAAGACGTAGCGCGGCTGGAAGTGGATGTCGGCGATCACCGGGATCTGCGACTTCTTCGCGATGATCGGCAGCGCCTCGGCGTCGTCGGTGTCGGGCACCGCGACCCGCACGATCTGGCAGCCGGACGCGGTCAGCTCGGCGATCTGCTGCAGCGTGGCGTTGATGTCGGCGGTCTTGGTGGTGCACATCGACTGCACGCTCACCGGGGAGTCGCTGCCGACCCCGACCCCACCGACGTCCAGCTGGCGGGTCTTGCGGCGGGGGGCGAGGACGGGCGGCGGAGAGGCGGGCATACCGAGAGCGACGGTCACGATGGATCAGTCTCCCACTACTGCAGGGTGATCGGGTTGACGATGTCGGCGATGAACAGCATGCCGCTGAGCACCAGGAACAACCCGGCGACGACGTAGGCGACCGGCATCAGCCGGGCGATGTCGAACGGGCCGGGGTCGGGCCGGCCGCGGAGCCGGGCCACGACCGACCGCGCCTTCTCGTACAGCGCCCCGGCGACGTGCCCGCCGTCCAGCGGGTAGATCGGCAGGAGGTTGAACAGGAAGAGCACCAGGTTCATCCCGGCCAGCAGCGAGAAGAAGGTGCTGATCTTCTCCGTGGTGGTGAAGTCGTCGAGGGCGAACACCTCACCGGAGATGCGGCTCACGCCGACCACGCCGATCGGCCCCAGCGGGTCGCGCTCCTCGCCCATGAACGTCGCCCGGAACAGCTGGGGCACCCGCTCCGGGATCTCCACCAGCTTGTCCACCGACCGGACGAGCATGTCGCCCAGGAAACCGGGGACGGCGGTGACCGGCTGCTGCACGTAGGTCTGGGCGGGGCTGACCCCGATGAAGCCGACCGTCTCGACGCCGTCGGCCTCCCCGTCGCCGTCGGAGTCGACCCGGACCGGGTTGGCGATCGGGGTGACGGTCAGGTCGACCCGCTGGCCGGCGCCGTCGGAGTCCCGCTCGACGGTGAGCACGACCGGGGTGCCGGTGCTGGCCCGAATCGCGCTCTGCACCTGCGACCACCCGGTCACCTCGTCGCCCCGGCCGGTGTCGGCGACCTGGGGCACCGGTCGGCCGTCGACCGCGACGATCGTGTCGCCGGCCCGCAGCCCGGCTGCGGCCGCGGGTGAGGGAGCCGCGTCGGCGGGGCAGGTCGTGGAGCTCGAGGTGGCCGGCAGCACGCACTCGGGGATCGACGCGATCGTCGTCGTCGTCCCCGGGATGCCGAAGCCGACCAGGACGATGCCGAAGAACACGACCGCGAGGACCAGGTTGTGGAAGGGCCCGGCGAACATCACGATGACCCGCTGCCACCAGGGCTTGCGGTAGAAGACCCGGTCGCCGTCGGTGGGCAGCACGTCGTTGAGGGCCTGACCGCGGACCTCGGCGATGAAGCTGCGCATCCGGGTGGCGCGCTTGCTCTCGCCCTCCTCCGCCGGCGGGATCATCCCGACGATCCGGATGTAGCCGCCCAGCGGCACGGCCTTGATGCCGAACTCGGTCTCCCCGGAACGACGGGAGAACACCGTCGGCCCGAAGCCGACGAAGAACTGCGGCACCCGCATCCCGAACCTGCGGGCCCAGAAGAAGTGGCCGAACTCGTGGAAGCCGATGCTGAACAGCAGTCCGACGGCGAAGGCGACGATCCCGAGGACCGTCAGGAGGAACCCGCTCAGCTCAGCCTCCGGCGATGGCGACGCGGGCGTGCTCCCGGGCCCACTTCTCAGCGGCCAGCACGTCCTCGACGCAGGTGGGTGCGCCGAGGTCCGGCGCGGCGTCCAAGGTACGCGCGATGACCTGCACGATGGCTGTGAACGCGAGGTGTCCGGCGGCGAATGCGGCGACCGCCTCCTCGTTGGCCGCGTTGAACAGGGCCGGGACGACGCCGCCCGCCTCACCCGCCTGCCGGGCGAGCCGCACCGCGGGGAACACCTCGGAGTCCAGCGGCATGAACTCCCAGGTGCTCGCCTGCGACCAGTCCAGCGCCGGCTGCACGTCCGGCAGGCGGTCGGGCCAGGCCAGCGCCAGCGCGATGGGCAGCCGCATGTCCGGCGGGCTGGCCTGGGCGATGGTGGCGCCGTCGGCGAAGGTCACCATGGAGTGCACGATCGACTGCGGGTGCACCACCACGTCGATGTCGGCGTAGGGGACGTCGAAGAGCAGGTGGGCCTCGATCAGCTCCAGGCCCTTGTTGACCAGGGTCGCGGAGTTGATGGTGACCACCGGTCCCATGTCCCAGGTGGGGTGGGCCAGCGCCTGCTCGCGGGTGACCCCGGCCAGCTCGGCGGCGGAGCGGCCGCGGAACGGTCCGCCGCTGGCGGTGAGCACCAGCCGGGCGACCTCGCCGCGCGCGCCGCCGCGCAGGCACTGGGCCAGCGCGGAGTGCTCGGAGTCGACCGGGACCAGCTGGCCGGGCGCGGCGGCCTGCTTCACCAGCTCACCGCCGGCGACCAGGGACTCCTTGTTGGCCAGCGCGACGGTGCGCCCGGCGCGCAGCGCCGAGAGGGTCGGCCCCAGCCCGATCGAGCCGGTGATCCCGTTGAGCACGACGTCGGCCGGCCGGGCGGCGAGCTCCTCGGCGGCCCGCGGGCCGGCCAGGATCTCCGGGAGCGTGTAGTGGCCCTGCGCCCAGCCGCGCTGCTGGGCGGCGGCGTAGAACGCCAGCTGCAGGTCCTGCGCGGCGGTGGCGCGGGCGACCGCGACCGTCCGGACGCCGAGGCTCAGCGCCTGCTCGGCCAGCAGCGCGACGTCACCGCCCCCGGCCGCCAGCCCGGTGACCTGCAGCCGCCCCGGGTTCTGCCGGGCGACGGCGATCGCCTGCCGCCCGATGGACCCGGTCGACCCCAGCACGGTGACCTCGCGCGGCTCGCTCACCGGCACATCCTCTCCCAGGCGACCACCGGGGGGCGGACGGCCGGGTCGCGCTGTGCCGTGCGCGCGGGCCTGTCATCATGGGCCGGTGAGCGACGCGAGCGGCCGCGGCCAGGGCAACCAGACCAGCGCCAGGGTGATCGAGCAGTCCAACCGTGAGGAGGGCATCGTCCGGGCGGGCGAGACGCCCATCACCCACGAGCGCCCCGAGGACTGGGGCTGGCACGGCGAGACCGGCAAGGCCGGCCGGATCGCCGGCGTCGTGATGATCGCCCTGCTGCTGGTCATGCTCTTCGGCAACCACGAGGGCCGGATCGAGGACCTGTACCTGGTCGGGGCCGCGCTGATCATCGTCATCGCGCTCATCCGGGACCACTTCCGCCGGAAGAACGCCTGGCGTTCGCGGTAACCGGTCCACCGACCTTCGACGAGGCCCGCTCCCCAGCCGGGGAGCGGGCCTCGTCGCGTTCCCGGGTCGGCAGCGCAGCTGAGGTCCGAGGTCGCTGGACAGATCTGCACGACGCCCGTCGGCCGTGCCGCGCGGGGCCGGCCCCAGATCTGCCAGCTTTCCCCCCGATCTCGACGAATCTCGCCAAGGTGCCCGTGGGCGCGGTGTGACGGATGAGGCGAGTGTGCAGTCCTGTGGTCATCTTCTGCCGTGTCGCTGTGCAGCAGTTGAGGACGGACGGTGCTGAGCCGATAGACATCGCACAGCAGGCCGGGACGCCCGAGCCGCCCACTCCACGGAGGACCAGATGAGCCGCATGTCCCGCCCTCGCGCCGTCGTCGCGACCGGCCTCACCCTCGGCACGGCCGCCGCCGGCCTGTTCCTCGCCCCGGTCGCCTCCGCCGCCGTCGTGCCGACCGTGACCGCGCCCGGCACGGTCGTCGCCGGCACCCCCTTCACCGTCTCCGGCACCGGCTGCGTCGGCACCGAGCTCAACCCGACCCAGGTCTGGGTCTACAGCAACGACGTGGAGGAGGCCGTGGACGGGGTCGTCGAGACCGCCCCCGACGGCTCCTGGTCGGTGCAGGTGCAGTTCGCCGCGACCGCGCAGCCGGACACCTACCCCGTCTGGGCCGACTGCGTCTCCTACGACGGCTCGGCCGACTTCGAGTACGACGAGCTGTTCACCGACGTGACGGCCCCGGCGCCGGCCGGCACCCCGGCCGCGCCGACCACCACCCCGGTCGCGACCAGCACCCCCGCCCCCGTCTTCACCCCGGGCGCCAAGCCGAACACGCCGGGCGTGTCCAACACCTCCACCGGCACGACCACCGGCAGCGCCGCAGCGCCCGGCCAGAAGGTCGTCAAGGTCCTCAAGGGCTTCAAGCCCGGCGAGAAGGTCACCGTCGTCCTGCACTCGGCCCCGGTCGAGCTGGGTGTCTTCACCGCCGACGCCAACGGTGTCGTGACGGTCGAGTTCACGGTCCCCGCGGGCACCCCGCTGGGCACCCACACCCTGGTCTTCGAGGGCAACGCCGGCACCTACTTCGAGGAGGCCCTGGTCCTCACCGCCGACGGCAAGGCCCTGGCCTACACCGGTGCCAGCATCGCGATGCCGCTCATCGGCGGCAGCGTCCTGGTGGCGGCCGGCGCCGGCGCCCTGCTGGTCACCCGCCGTCGCCGCAGCCCGGAGGCGGCGCAGGCCTGAGCATGACCTCCAGCAGCACGGCGGACGCCGGTCAGGGACCCCCTGACCGGCGTTCGCCGCGTCCTGCATCGGTCACCCGCCGGCGCCTGCTGCGTGCGGGCGCCGGCCTGCTGGTCTCCCTGGCCCTCCTGCTGGGCGCCGACCTCACGGTGCTGACCCACCGCATCGACCGGCTCGACGTCGACCTGCCGGCCGGCACCGGGTCGACCTGGGTGGTGCTCGGGCTGGACTCCCGCGCCGACCTGCCCGCCGGCGCCTCGGCGAGCGACTTCGGCACCGCGGACCTCGTCCCGGGCAGCCGGGCGGACGTCGTGCTGGTGCTGCGCGAGACCGACCAGGGGCTGCAGGTCCTCTCCGTCCCGCGCGACGTCGCGGTCCGGACCGGGGGCCGGCCCGACCGGCTGGCCCTCACCTGGCTGAGCGGCCCCCAGACGACCGTCGACGCCCTGTGCACCCTCGGCATCCCCACCGACCACCTGGTCACGGTGGACCTGGCCGGCTTCGCGGCGGTCGTGGACGCCGCCGGTGGCCTGACCGTCGACGTGCCGGCCCCCGTGCGCGACCCGGCGGCCGGGCTCCTGCTCGACACGGCCGGCCGGCAGCACGTGGACGGCGCGACGGCGCTGGCGATGGTGCGTTCCCGCCACCCCGAGGCCCTGGTCGACGGCGCCTGGACGCCGGCGCCGGTGGACCCGGACGGCCGCGCGACGGCGGCGGGCACCGTGCTGTCCGCGCTGGCCTCCGCCGCCCGGTCCGCGGCGTGGCGGCCGTGGCGGGCCCAGCACGTCGCCTGGGCGGCCTCGGGGGCGCTGACCGTCGACAGCGGCACGTCCTCCCGCGAACTGGCCGCGCTCGCCACCGAGCACGTCGGCCCGGTGGAGGTGCTCCCCGTCGGCCCGCCGCGCGGCGGCACCGTCGTCCGCTCCCCGACCGCCGAGACCGCATCGGCGGTCGAGGCAGCCGGGCTGTCCTGCAGCCGTTAGCCGGCGCCGCTGCCGATCGCGGCGCCGATGAGGTAGGTCGCCCCGGCGGCGATCGCGCCGAACAGCAGCTGCCGCAGGCCCGCCGACCACCACGGCCGCGGGGTGAACCGGGCCGAGAGCGCACCGGCCGCGACCAGCCCGGCGCCACCGCAGAGCAACGCCAGCCACAGCTGCGGGGCACCGAGGAGGTAGGGCAGCAGCGGGATCAGCGCCCCCACCGCGAAGCACAGGAACGAGGAGACCGCCGCCGTCATCGGCGAGGGCTTGTCCTCGGGGTCGAGCCCCAGCTCGTTGAGCGCGTGCACCCGCAGCGCCTGCTCCGGGTCGCGGGACAGCTGCTCGGCCACCGCGTCGGCCAGCTGCGGGTCCAGCCCGCGGTCCCGCCACAGCTGGGCGAGCTCGGCCTGCTCCCCCACCGGGTTCACGGCCAGCTCGCGGCGCTCCTTGGCGACCTCGAGGTCCAGCTGCTCGTTCTGGGTGCTCACCGAGGTGTACTCGCCCAGCGCCATCGAGATGGCACCGGCGGCGAGCCCGGCGACGCCGGAGAGGACGACCGCGTGCGAGCCGGCCCCGGCGCCACCGACCCCGGCGACCAGCGCCGTGTTGGTGACCAGCCCGTCCATCGCCCCGAAGACCGCGGCGCGCAGCCAGCCGCCGGCCACGTCGGAGTGCGTGTGCGGATGGGCCTCGGCCCGTTCCAGCTGCTCGCCGGGGCCGGTCATCCCTGGTCCGACTCGGCGCCGAGGGCCACACCCTCCTCGACGGCCGGCACCGGGACGGCGACGCTGGGCACGCCGTCGACCTGGTCGGCGGCGGCGAGCTGCCCGCAGGCGCCGTCGATGTCCGAGCCGCGGGTGTCGCGCACCGTGGTCGGCACCCCGGCCGCCCGCAGCCGGGCGACGAACTCCCGCTGCGCGGGCAGCGGGCTGGCGTCCCACTGGCTGCCCGGGGTCGGGTTGAGCGGGATGAGGTTGACGTGCGCCAGCCGCTTGGCCAGCAGCCGGCCCAGCAGGTCGGCGCGGAACGGCTGGTCGTTGACGTCGCGGATCAGCGCGTACTCGATGGAGTACCGCCGGCCGGTCCGGCGGGCGTAGGCGTCGGCCGCCTCGAGAACCTCACCGACGTTCCAGCGGGTGTTGATCGGCACCAGGGTGTCGCGCAGCTCGTCGTCGGGGGCGTGCAGGCTCACCGCGAGGGTGACGTTGAGCCCCTCCTCGGTGAGCTTGCGGATGGCCGGGACCAACCCGACGGTCGACACCGTGACCGACCGCTGCGCCAGCCCCAGCCCGTGCGGGGCGGGGGTGAGCAGCGCGTCGAGCGTCTTGCGGACCCGGGCGTAGTTCGCCAGCGGCTCGCCCATGCCCATGAAGACGACGTTGGACAACCGGCCCGGACCGCCGGGGATCTCGCCGTTCGCCATCGCGGCGGCGGCCGCGACCGCCTGGCCGATGATCTCGGCGGCGGACAGGTTGCGGGTCAGCCCGCTCTGCCCGGTCGCGCAGAACGGGCAGGCCATGCCGCAGCCGGCCTGGCTGGAGATGCAGACCGTGGCGCGCTCGGGGTAGCGCATCAGCACGCTCTCGACCAGGGCACCGTCGTGCAGCCGCCACAGCGTCTTGCGGGTGCGCCCCCCGTCGGCGGACTGGTGCCGCACCGGGGTCAGCAGGCCGGGCAGCAGCGCGGCCGCGAGGTCCTCCCGGACGGCAGCCGGGACGTCGGTCATCTGCGCCGGGTCGGTGACGCCGGCGTAGAAGTGCCGGGCGAGCTGGTCGGCGCGGAACGCCGGCTGGCCGAGCTCGGTGACCGCCGCACGCGCCTCGTCCCGGGTGAGGTCGGCGAGGTGGCGGGGCGGCTTGGTGCGGCGCGGGGCGTCGAAGACGAGGGGCAGGGCAGTCATGGCGTCGTCCATGGTCCCACTCCCGGCGGCCCGCGGCCGGGTCGCGGGGAGTGACCTGCCTCCCGCGGCGGGGGTCAGCCGACCCCGGCGCTCAGCAGCGTGGTCGACGGGTCCGCGGTGACGACCGGCGCACCGGGATCGCCGGTGCCCTCGTCGCAGCTCTCCGGGGTGCTGCCCGCGTCGGGGGTCGGGCAGCCCGGTTCGTCGGTCGGGACCGGGGTCTCGGTGGGCGTCGGCGTGGCGGTCTCGGTCGGGGTCGGTGTCGGCGTCGGGGTGGGTGTCGGGGTGGGCTGGGTCGGGGGCGCGGTGGTCGGGGTGCTGGTCGGCGCCGGGGTCGTCGTCGGCGCCGGGGGCGCCGGCCGGGGGCCGCTCACCGGCCGAGGGCGCGCGACGGTGACCCGCGCGGGGGTGCTCGCCGGCGGGACGGCCGGGGCCGTGGCCGCGGGCGCGGGCGGCAGCACCGGGGCCTCGGCCGGCGTGGTGGCCGGGGTGGTCGCGCGGGTGGTCGCCCGGCTGCCCGCCGGCGTCGGCAGGACGGCGGTCGGCGCGGGCTCTCCGGCGCCGGGCGCCTCGGCGGGCGGGACGACGTCCGGGGCGACGACCGGCTGCGGGGAGCCCGGCAGCGGGCCGGGGACGGTAGCGGGCGTCGGCGCGGTGGTGGGTGCGGCGGTCGTGGGTGCGGCGGTGGTCGTCGGCGACGCCGGGGTGGCCCGGCGCTCGGACGCCGCCACCTCGGCCCCGTCGCCGGAGGAGGTGGTCGTGAGGGCGAAGCCGGCCAGCAGGCCCGCGACGAGGAGCACGGCCAGCGGGAGCAGCAGCCGGCGGCGCAGCCGCCCGCGCGGAGGCGCAGCACGGACGACGGGGACGTCGGCCACCGGCGGGTCGGCGACCACCGCGGTCGGGGGCTCGGCCGGCTGGGGTGCGGGCGTCGCGGACGCGGACCGCTCGGCGAGCGCCTCCCCGGCCCGGATGGCCTCCTCCCAGGCAGCGAGCTGCGCCGCCGCCTGCGCGTCGGCGGCGCGCTGGGCGGCCAGCTCCTCCTCGCGGAGCGCGGCGAGGGCCGCCTCGATGCGGGTGGGCAGCGGCCGGGCGGAGGTGGCCGGGGCGTCCTCGGTCGTGGCCTGCGGGTCGGGCCGCGGCGCGGTGCCGGCCGGCAGCTCGGGACCGACCCACGGGGGCAGCCAGGCCTCGTCCCAGGGCGCGTCCCAGGGACCGTCCGGCAGCGGCTGGGTCAGGAACGGGTCGGCGAGGTCCGCCGCGGCATCCTGCGGTGCCCCGGTGCTGTCCTCGTCCGGTCGCTCCGCAGCCACAGCCCGCTCCTCCCCGGCGTCCTCCCGCCGACCACCCGTCGTGGTCGAGCCGGGGAGAGCGCGCCCACCGGCCATGCTGCCGGACGGGCCGGCCCGCTCCGGGCAGGCGCGGCGTGATCAGCCGGTCACACTCCGCTCGCGCCCTCCGGAGCCACACCCGTCCCACCGGCGCTGGGGAGGGGCACCGAGGCCCCGAGGTCGGCGTGCTGCTGGATCCACGCGTGCATCGCGATGCCGGCCGCCACCCCGGCGTTCAGCGACCGCGTCGAGCCGAACTGGGCGATGGACACCGTCAGGGCCGCCCCCTCCCGCGCTTCCGGGGACAGCCCCGGCCCCTCCTGCCCGAAGAGCAGCAGCGAGCGCCGCGGGAGCCGCACCGTCTCCAGCGGGACGGCGTCGGGACCGTTGTCCACGGCGACGACGACCAGCTCCTCGGCCGCGGCGGCCAGCAGCAGGGCGGCGACGTCGGGGTGGTGGCGCAGGTGCTGGTAGCGGTCGGTGACCATCGCCCCGCGCCGGTTCCAGCGGCGCCGGCCGACCACGTGCACCTCCGCGGCGAGGAAGGCGTTGGCGGTGCGGACCACGGTGCCGATGTTCAGGTCGTGCGCGAAGTTCTCGATCGCCACGTGGAAGGGGTGCCGGCGGCGGTCCAGGTCCGCGACGATCGCCTCGAGGGTCCAGTAGCGGTACCGGTCGACGACGTTGCGCCGGTCACCGTCGGCCAGCAGCTGCCGGTCGTACCGCGGGTCCGTCGGCCACGGCCCGACCCAGGGGCCGACGCCGACGGAGCCGCCCCACTCGGTGGGCCCGGGTCCCGCGTCGTCCGTCGTCATCGCCTGGGCGATGCTGCCACGCCGCGCGGTGCGGTTGGCTCGGTGCATGGACGACCGGACGAGCGGCCCGCTGCTGCACCTGACGACGTCGGCGGGGTGGGCGGCGGCGCTGGAGGCCGGCGCGGTGACCCCGCCGTCGCTGGCGGAGGTCGGGTTCGTGCACCTGTCGACCCCGGCGCAGGTGCACCTGCCCGCGCAGCGGCTCTTCGCCGGCCGGCGCGACGTCGTCGTGCTGGTGGTCGACCCGGCGCTCCTGCCCGACCCGGTGCGGTGCGAACCGGGGGTCCCGGGCGATCCGGCGGCCATGCGGTTCCCGCACCTGTACGGCCCGCTGCCGACCAGCGCGGTGGTCGCCGTCGTCCCCTGGCGGCCCGGTACGCCGCTGGACCTCCCTCTTACGTGGGGGCGATGAGGGAGAGCACCAGGTAGGCGACGACCGCGGCCGGGAGCAGCGAGTCCATCCGGTCCATCAGCCCACCGTGGCCGGGCAGCAGGTTGCCCATGTCCTTGATGCCCAGGTCGCGCTTGATCAGCGACTCGCCCAGGTCGCCGAGCGTCGCCGTCAGCGCGATCGCGACGCCGTACAGCGCGCCGCCCCACCACGGCCCGTGGAACGTCAGCGTGGCCAGCAGGATCCCGATCAGCACGCAGGCGGTGACCGACCCGGCCAGCCCCTCCCAGGACTTCTTCGGGCTGATCGACGGCGCCATCGGGTGCTTGCCGAACAGCACCCCGGCCGCGAACCCGCCGACGTCGCTGCAGACCACCGTGGCGATGAACGCGAGGACCCGGGCGGCGCCGTCGTCCGGGACGAGCAGCAGCACGGCGAAGCCGGCCAGCAGCGGCACGTACAGGGCGACCAGGACCGCCGCCGAGGCGTCGCGCAGGTAGCCGACCGGGCCCTGGCCGAGCCGCCACAGCAGGGCGGCAAAGACGGTGAGCAGGAAGGCGATGACCAGGCCGGAGGGCCCGCGGGTCCAGGCCAGCGCGATCATGGCGAGCGCGCCGATCAGCACCGGGGTCCGGGGCGGGTGGGAACCGCCGCGCTCCAGGGCGCCGGTGAGCTCCACGATGCTGATCACCACGGCGACGGCCAGGACCAGCAGGAACGCCGGGCGCCAGATGAGCAGGGCGGCCAGGATCACCGCGCCCAGCCCGAGCCCGACCCCGATCGCGGACGCCATGTCGCGGCCGGCGCGGCCGGTCGCCCGGGGTGCGCCGGTGGGGGTGTCGACCGGTGGCACGCCGGTCGCCTCCGCGCCCAGGGCGTCGGGGACGGCGGTCAGCGGCGGCTCGGGGGGTCCGTCGGCAGCCGGCTCCTGCCCGGTCCCGTCCGGGTCGGAGGACGGGCCGGCCCACGGCAGGCCGACCGCCTCCGGCTCCTGCGCCGGTGGCGGCCGGTGCTGCGGTGCCCGCCCGGGGGGTGCGGGGCGCGGCGGGGCGGGGGGCACCGGCGGCTGCCCGGCGCGGAGCTCCGGACCGGCGTCGTCGGCGTCGAACAGGCCCGCGCGGCCCCGGGCAGGCTCACGCCCCGAGCCGGTGGGCTCGGGGCGGTGCAGGCGGCGGGGCATGCCGAGGTGTCCGGGTCGGGTCAGACGTCGAGGAGCTCGGTCTCCTTGTTCTTCATCGCCTCGTCGATGGCGCCGACGTGGGTGGCGGTGAGGTCGTCGAGCTCCTTCTCCGCACGCCGCACGTCGTCCTCGCCGGCCTCGCCGTCCTTGGAGATGCGGTCGAGCTCCTCCTTGGACCGGCGCCGGATGTTCCGGATGGCGACCTTGGCGTCCTCGCCCTTGGCGCGGGCGACCTTCACCAGGTCGCGGCGCCGGTCCTCGGTGAGCTGCGGGAAGACGACCCGGATCAGCGACCCGTCGTTGGTCGGGTTCACCCCGAGGTCGGAGTCCCGGATCGCCCGCTCGATCGCCTGCAGCTGCCCGGCGTCGTAGGGCTTGATGACCGCCATCCGCGCCTCGGGGATGGTGATGGAGGCCATCTGCGGGATCGGGGTGTACGCGCCGTAGTAGTCGACGACGATCTTGTTGAACATCGACGGGGCGGCACGGCCGGTGCGCACGGAACCGAGGTCCTCGCGGGCGACCGACAGGGCCTTGTCCATCCGCTCCTCGGCGTCGAGCAGGGTGTCGTCGATCACGGTCATCTCCTCCTGCGGCAGTGCCGCCGTGCTGGCCGGTGGGGTGTGCGGTGGTCCGGGCGCGGACGGGGCCGGCGACCCTCGTCCCTACCCGCAGCCGGTCGGGTCAGACCGACTGGCTGATCAACGTGCCGATCTTCTCACCTGCGACGGCACGGGCGATGTTGCCGTCCTCCAGCAGGTTGAACACCACGATGGGCATCTTGTTGTCCATGCACAGGCTGATCGCCGTCGCGTCGGCGACCTTCAGCTGCTTGGCCAGCACCGTGGCGTAGTCGAGGTCGGTGTACAGCACCGCGTCGGGGTTGGTCCGCGGGTCGTCGTCGTAGACGCCGTCCACCCCGTTCTTGGCCATCAGCAGCACCTGGCAGCCGATCTCCAGGGCCCGCTGCGCGGCGACGGTGTCGGTGGAGAAGTACGGCATGCCGGCGCCGGCACCGAAGATCACCAGCCGGCCCTTCTCCAGGTGGCGCACGGCCTTGCGCGGGATGTAGGGCTCGGCGACCTGGCCCATGGTGATCGCGGTCTGCACCCGGGTCTCCAGGCCGACCTGCTCGCAGAACGCCTGCAGGGCCAGCGCGTTCATGACCGTGCCCAGCATGCCCATGTAGTCGGCGTGCCGGCGGTCCATGCCCGCGTCGGCGAGCTCGGCGCCGCGGAAGAAGTTGCCCCCGCCGACGACGACGGCGACCTGGGTGCCGCCGTGGACGACCGCGGCGAGCTGCTCGGCGATGCGGTGCACGATGCCGCCGTCGACTCCGACGCTGCCGCCGCCGAACGCCTCACCGGAGAGCTTGAGCAGCACCCGGCGGTAGCCGCTGCCGTCGGTCGGGGCGGAGGCGGCCGGTGCGAACAGCAGGCCCTCCGGGTTGCTGTTGGCGGTCGTGTCGCTCACGTGGGGGGTCCCTCGGTTCGGTGTCGTCGTGGTCCGATCCTGCCCCATCGGGCGGACAGGCCACCGGCCCCGCCCCCACGAGTGGGAACGGGGCCGGTGGAGTGGTGCTGGCTCAGGCCTGGCCGACCTCGAAGCGGACGAACCGCTCCACGGTCAGGCCGGCGTCACCGATGACCTGCTGCACGGTGCGCTTGGGCTCGGTGATGGAGGGCTGCTCCAGCAGGACGAAGTCCTTGTAGAAGGCGTTGACCCGACCGTCGACGATCCGGCCGATCGCCTGCTCGGGCTTGCCCTCCTCCTTCGCGGTCTGCTCGGCGACCCGGCGCTCGGTCTCCACCGCCTCGGCGGGGACCTCCTCGCGGGTCAGGTAGCGCGGACGGGCCGCGGCGACGTGCATCGCCAGCGAGCGGGCAGCGTCGGCGTCCCCGCCGGAGTACTGCACGGCGACGCCGATGGCCGGGGGCAGGTCCGTCGCCCGCTTGTGCAGGTAGACGGCCGTGGTGCCCTCGAAGACGGCGAAGCGGGACAGCACCAGCTTCTCGCCGATGCGGGCCGACTCGCTCTCGACCAGCGCGGCGACCGTCTGGCCGTCGACCTGGGCGGCGAGCAGCGCGTCGACGTCGGCGGGCTTCTCGGCCAGCACGACGTCGAGCAGGCGCTCGGCGAGCTTCACGAAGTCGGCGTTCTTGGCGACGAAGTCGGTCTCGCAGTCGAGCTCGAGCAGCGCGCCGTCGCGGCTGACGACGACGCCGTTGGTCGTGGAGCGCTCGAGGCGCTTGCCCACGTCCTTGGCGCCCTTGACGCGGAGGAACTCGATGGCCTTGTCGTAGTCGCCATCGGCCTCGGTCAGGGCCTTCTTGGAGTCCATCATGCCGGCGCCGGTGGCGTCACGGAGACGCTTCACGTCGGCTGCGGTGAAGGCAGGCATGTCACTTCCTCTGGTCTGGAGTTGCGGGGGTGCGGACGTGCGGCGGCGCCGCTCCCCGCCCGGTGGGCGATGGGGAGCGGCGCCGGTGCGGCTCAGCCGTTCTGGGCGCCCTGGGTGCCGGTGTCCTGGTCACCGGTGGCGGGCACGCCCTCGACCGGGGCGACCTCGGTCGCGGTGACCGTCGGCGGCTCGGCCGGGGTCTCGGGCAGCTCGGTGGCCGTGGCCGGCGCAGCGGCGTCGACGGCCGGGGCCGCGTCACCACCGGTGAGCAGCTCGCGCTCCCAGTCGGCCAGCGGCTCGCCGCCGCCGACGGCCGGGGTCTCGGCGCCGTCCTCGGTGCGACCGGCGTTGGCCTGCGCGGCCGAGCGGGCCATCAGGCCCTCGGCGACCGCGTCGGCGATGACGCGGGTCAGCAGCGCGGTGCTGCGGATGGCGTCGTCGTTGCCCGGGATCTTGTAGTCGACCTCGTCGGGGTCGCAGTTGGTGTCGAGGATCGCGACGACCGGGATGTTCAGCTTGCGCGCCTCGCCGACGGCGATGTGCTCCTTCTTGGTGTCCACGATCCAGACGGCGCTGGGCACCTTCTTCATGTCGCGGATGCCGCCGAGGGAGCGCTCGAGCTTGGCCTTCTCGCGGGAGAGGACCAGCTGCTCCTTCTTCGAGAGGCTGACCAGCGCGCCGGTCTGCTCGAGGTCCTCGAGCTCCTTGAGGCGCTCCAGCCGCTTGAAGACGGTCTGGAAGTTGGTGAGCATGCCGCCCAGCCAGCGCTGGTTCACGTAGGGCATGCCGACGCGGGTCGCCTGCTCGGCGATGACCTCCTGCGCCTGGCGCTTGGTCCCGATGAACATGATCGAACCGCCGTGGGCGACGGTCTGCTTCACGAACTCGTAGGCCTGGTCGATGTAACCCAGCGTCTGCTGGATGTCGATGATGTAGATGCCGTTGCGCTCGGTGAAGATGAAGCGCTTCATCTTCGGGTTCCACCGACGGGTCTGGTGCCCGAAGTGGACCCCGCTGTCGAGCAGGTTCTTCATGCTGACGACTGCCACGTGGCGCCGCCCTTCTGTGCTCGTGCGCGGACGGCCGGGGACCGGGTCCGCGCTGCTCGGTTGTCGCGACGGCCCCGGTGGGGCGCCGCCCTGGTGCCCGGCTGCGCCACCGAACCCCCCGCGAGGGGGGACCGAGGTGGCGACTGCCCGCTGCAGCAGCGGGAGGAGGACACGCGAAGTCGATCCGTCGGAGACGGACCGCAGCGCCGAGCATACCCGCTCCCGGCGGGTGCTCCGCCCCGGTCGTCCCCAGGCAGGTGGCCGGTCCACCGCCGGCTCCCGCGCGCCCCGCGGCACCGGCCCCGCGGGCAGGGTCGGGGCGTGCTGCGCGCCCGTCTGCTGGTCCTCCTCGCCGTCGTCGGCTGCCTCGTCGCCGGGGCGCCGGGCACCTCGGCAGCCGCGGGGCCGTGGGGCCGGCCGCTGCCGGGCAGCCCCACGGTCACCCGCGCGTTCGAACCGCCGCCCACGCCCTACGCGGACGGTCACCGCGGGGTCGACCTGGCCGGCGCCGCCGGGACGCCGGTGCTCGCCGCCGGCGCCGGGGTCGTCGCGTTCGCCGGGCTGGTCGCCGGGCGGCCCGTGGTGAGCGTCGTGCACCCGGGCGGGCTCCGGACGACCTACGAGCCGGTGCAGCCCACCGTCGCCGCCGGTCAGGCGGTCGCCCGCGGGACACCGCTGGGGCTGCTCGTCCCCGGCCACGCCGGCTGCCCGGCCGAGGCCTGCCTGCACTGGGGGCTGCGCCGCGGCGAGGTCTACCTGGACCCGCTGTCGCTGCTGCGGCCGCCGCGGGTGCGGCTGCTGCCGTGGCCCTGACCGGACGGCGGCGCCGCCCACTACCGTCCGGGCGTGCGCTGGCGACGGAAGCAGACCCCGCAACCGGACCCCTCCGCGTCCCCGAGCCCGGACGCGCCGGACCCGGGGCCACCGGGTCCGGAGGTCCCCGGGCCGCAGGACGAGGCGCAGGTGCTCGACGACCTGCGGCGGGTCGTCGACCGGTTCGGCTGGGCGGTGCTGCACGGCGGCGGGAGCGGTCCGGGCGATCCGCGCTGGTCCTACACCGTGGGGCTGAGCGGGCTGGGCCACCCCGAGGTCATCGTCGTCGGGCTGCCGTTCGAGGCCGCCGAGACCTACCTCAACCTCGTCGGCGAGGCGGTCCGCGCGGGTGCACGGTTCAGCCCGGGTGTGGTGACGACGGCGCTGACCGACGCCGACTCACCCGTGGTCTTCCTGGAGGTGGCCGACACCGGCCGGCTGGCCGTGGCCGAGCAGTTCGCCGGCTCCGTCGACGCCCTGCAGCTGGTGTGGCCGGACTCGACCGGGAAGCTGCCCTGGGAGGAGGGCCACCGCAACCCGCCGCACGCCCAGCCGCTGCTGGGCCCGCGCCCGGAGAGCTGACCGGCCAGGGCCGGGCGCGGTCCGGTCGCGGGGCGGTCGCCTCTCAGGCGATGTCGGCGAGCTTGCTGCGCAGGTGCAGGACGGCCTTGGTGTGCAGCTGGCAGATCCGGCTCTCGGTCACCCCGAGGACCCGGCCGATGTCGGCCAGCGTCAGGCCCTCGAAGTAGTAGAGGCTGACGACGACCTTCTCCCGCTCGGGGAGCTGCTCGACGGCGCGGGCCAGCAGCTGCCGGGCCTCGCCGTGCTCGGCCATCGCCTGCGGGTCCAGCGCGGCGGTGTCCCGCAGCGTGTCGACCAGCCGCGGGGCGGAGCCGTCGTCGTCGACCAGCAGCTCGTCGAGGGCGACCACGTTGACCAGGGACAGCTGGCCGAGGAACTTGCGGATCTCCTCGACGTCCATGTCCATCTCGTCGGCGATCTCCTCGTCGGTCGGGCTGCGCTGGAGCTTGGCCTCCAGGGCGGCGACCGTGCGCTCGAACTGCCGGGCCTTCATCCGCACCGAGCGCGGGATCCAGTCGGTCGAGCGGAGCTCGTCGATGATGGCGCCGCGGATGCGCGCCATCGCGTAGCTCTCGAACTTGATCTCCCGGGACGGCTCGAACCGGGTGATGGCGTCGATCAGCCCGAACGTCCCGTACGAGACGAGGTCGGCCTGCTCGACGTGCGCGGGCAGGCCGCTGCCGACCCGGCCGGCGACGTACTTCACCAGCGGCGCGTAGTGCAGGATCAGCCGGTCCCGCAGGCCGGTGTCCCGCCCGTCGACGTACCGCGACCACAGGTCCGCGATGAACGCGTCCGGGTCCTCGCTGGTCAACTGGTCGACCGTCGCCTCAGACACGTGCACTCCCCCGCTCGACCACCAACAGCTTCTGCTCCAACGCCGTGCCCCTCATGCTCGCGGGTGTGCCCGGGCGTGCACCGCACGCAACCGCTCGACGGTCACGTGCGTGTAGACCTGCGTCGTCGCGAGGCTAGCGTGACCCAGCAGCTCCTGGACGCTGCGGAGGTCGGCACCGCCCTCCAGGACGTGCGTCGCCGCCGAGTGTCGCAGCCCGTGCGGACCGACGTCGGGCACCCCCGGGGCGGCGGCGACCGCCGCGTGCACCACCCGGCGGGCCTCCCGTGCGTCGAGCCGGCCGCCGCGCACGCCCAGCAGCAGCGCCGGCCCGCTGGTCGGGGTGGCCAGCACGGGGCGGCCCGCGCTCAGCCACTGCTCCAGGGCCGCCGCGGCGGGTGCGCCGAAGGGCACGCTGCGCTCCTTGCGGCCCTTGCCCAGCACCCGCAGCAGCCGCCGGCCGCGGTCGACGTCGTCGACGTCCAGGCCGACCAGCTCCCCCACCCGCACCCCGCTGGCGTACAGCAGCTCGACGACCAGCACGTTGCGCAGCCGCAGGGCGGCCTCGGCCGGCTGCTCGTCCTCGGCCGGCGGCGCGGTGGCCTGGTCGAGGACCGCGCGCGCCTGGTCGGCGCCCAGGACGCCGGGCAGGGTGCGGTGGGCGCGCGGGCTGGACAGCCGGAGGCCGACGTCCTCGCCGACCTGGCCGGTGCGGCGCAGGTGCGCGGTGAAGGAGCGGGCCGAGGCGGCGCGCCGGGCGGTGGTCGACCGGCTGTCCCCGCGGGCGCGGCCCTGGGCGAGCCAGCTGCGCAACGTCGCCAGGTCCAGGTCGGCGACGGTGCCCCCGCTGCGCCGGACGAGGTGGTCCAGCAGCGAGACGACGTCCCCGACGTAGCCCCGGACCGTGTGCTCGGAGAGGTCCCGCTGCAGGCGCAGGTGCTCCTCCCAGCCCTCCAGCGGCTCGGTGAGCGCAGGCGGCAGCGCCGCGCGCAGCTCAGCGGTCCCGGTGGCCATGGCCGCAGCCTGCGTCGGCGGAGGCCGCGGGTCAACGTGCCGCGCCGGGGACCGGTTGCGCGCAACCTCTCGCCTGCCCGGTCACCGCCCCCCACGTCGGGCGCCGGCGATCCGCCAGCCGGTGCCCGTCCACTCCACGAGCTCGTGGACCTCGAGCACCGGCAGCACCCGCAGGACGTCGACCACGTCGCAGCCGGCCACCGCGGCCGGCCGCTCCGGCGGCACCCCGGTGCGCACCGGACAGGCGTCCAGCACCCGGCGGGCGAGGTCGGACGACGAGTCGCGGTGAACCCGGCCCGGCCGGGGGCTCGGCAGAGCGCGTCGATCAGCCGGTTCAGGACCAGGGAGCGGTGGGTGCGCGGAGCGTCCGTCGCGGCGGGCGGGTCGGCCTGCCGCGACGCAGGCCGGTCGTGTGCCCCTGCCGAGAACTGTCGGACCTCTGCGCTGTGCTGGCGGCCCCGCCGGCACCGGCCGGCGGACTCCTCGAGGAGGCCCCATGAGCGTGCAGCTGATCAACCCCGACGGACTGCTGGAGCCCGAGGGCTACGCGCACATGGCCCTCACCACCGGTGCCCGGACGGTCTACCTCTCGGGGCAGGTGGCCAGGAACGCCGCCGGCGAGCCGGTCGGCGCCGGCGACCTGGCCGCCCAGGTGGAGCAGGCCTACTCCAACGTGGCGACCGCGCTGGCCGCCGTGGGCGGGTCCTTCGCGGACATCGCCAAGCTGACCGTCTACGTCGTCGACTGGGCCCCCGCCAAGATGGCCGAGCTCGTCACGGGTGCGACCCGCGTCGCCGAACGGCTGGGGATCGACCCGGTGAGGCCGACCACGCTGATCGGTGTGGCGGCCCTCGGCGAGCCGGACATGCTCGTGGAGGTCGAGGCGGTCGCCGTGCTCGACTGACCGGCTCACGGTGCCAGGCGACCGGCAGGCGGCTCCCGGCGGACCCGCCAGCCGGTACCGGTCCACTCCACCAGGTCGTGCAGCTCCAGCACGGGCAGCACCCGCAGCACGTCGACCACCTCGCACCCGGCGACGGCAGCCAGCCGTTCCGGCGGCACCCCGATGCGCACCGGACAGGCGTCGAGCACCCGCCGGGCGATGTCGGACAACGAGTCGCGCGGTGAGCCGGGCCGCTCGGCCGGCGTCGCGAGGTCCTCTCCCAGCCGGCCGACCTCCTGGAGCACCTGCGCGGCGCTCGTCACCAGGACCGCGTGCCGGTCGGCGTCGCGAGCGCGCAGCAGCTCGTGGCAGCCGACGGACATGGCGGAGGTGACCGGTCCGGGCACCACCATCACGCTCTTGCCCAGGTCACGCGCCCGGTTCGCGGTGGCCTGCGCGCCCGACCGGGCGGCCGCCTCCACCACGACGGTGCCCCGGGTCAGGGCAGCGATCAGCCGGTTGCGGACCAGGAACCGGTGCTGCAGGGGCGCGCAGCCGGGGGGCCACTCGCTGACCAGCAGACCGTCGTCGAGCACCCGGGTGAACAGGGTGGAGTGCGCGCTGGGGTAGGCGCGGTCGATCCCGCAGGCGAGGACGGCGACCGTCGCGGCCCCGGCAGACAGCGAGCCGCGGTGGGCCGCCGCGTCGATGCCGAACGCGCCCCCGGACACCGTCGTCCAGCCCTGCTGCCCCAGCCCGTGCGCCAGCTCGGCGGCGACGTGCTCGCCGTACGCGGTGGAGGCCCGCGACCCGACCAGGGCCACCGACCGGTCGACCAGCTCGTCCAGCGGTCGGTCCCCGCGCACCCACAGCGCCACCGGCGGGACCAGGGCCGCCGTGCGATCGGGCTGCTCCCGGCGCACGGTCGGCAGGTCGTGCGCGGTGAGGGTCAGGCAGTGCAGGGCCACGGCCGGCCACTCGTCGTCCTCGGGGACGACCAGCCGCCCGCCGCAGCGGTCGGCCCGGTGGAGGTCCTCCTCGCTCAGGTCCGCTCCGGCACGGCGACCGGCCAGCGCCTGGACCTCTGCGGGTGCGCTCCCCCGGAGCAGCGACTGCACGGCCGCCACGGGGCCGGTGCGCTCGACGAACCGCCACACGTCCACCGATCCCGGTTCGAACGCCCGGGACAGCCAGGCACGCGCGCGACGGACCCCCGGATCCGCGACCAGGCTCATGCCGCAGCCCGCTGCAGTCGCATGCCCAGCGCCTCGGCCACCTGATCAGCTCCCGGCGTGCTCACGCCGGCGAGGTCGGCCAGCGTCCAGGCCACCCGCAGCACGCGGTCGAAGCCGCGCACCGACAGCGAGCCCCGCTCCAGGGCCCGCTCGGCCAGCGCCAGCGAGCCGCGGGCGATCGGCCAGCGCTCGCGCAGCAGCCGCCCAGGGACCTGGCTGTTGAGGGTGAGCCCGGTGCCGGCCATCCGCTCGACGGCCGTGGCCCGAGCCGTGCGCACGCGCGCGGCCACCGCAGCGCTCGGCTCCGGTGACCCGGTGCCGTCGAGCCACGCAGCACGGGTGACCGACGGGAGCTCGACCCGCAGGTCGATGCGGTCCAGCAGCGGCCCGGACAGCCGGGACTGGTAGCGGCGCCGCTCCAGCGCGCTGCAGGTGCAGGCGGTGTCCCCGGCCGCGCTGGCGCACGGGCAGGGGTTGGCCGCCAGCACCAGCTGGGCCCGGCAGGGGAAGGTCGCCGAGCCGTTGGCCCGGTGGATGGTCACCGATCCGCGTTCCAGCGGCTGGCGGAGCGTGTCCAGCACCGTCCGGGGGAACTCCGGCGCCTCGTCGAGGAACAGCACACCGCGGTGCGCCCGGCACAGGGCGCCCGGCCGGATCTGCCCCGACCCGCCGCCGACCAGCGCGGCCATGGTGGCCGAGTGGTGCGGGGACTCGAACGTCGGGCGGGTGACCAGCGGCGCACCGGGCGGGAGCGTGCCGGCGATCGAGGCGATCGCGGTGACCTCCAGGGCGGCCTGCTCGTCGAGCGGCGGCAGCAGCCCGGGCAGCCGCTCGGCCAGCATGGTCTTGCCCGCGCCCGGCGGGCCGCTCAGGAACAGGTGGTGCCCGCCGGCGGCGGCCACCTCGACGGCCCGCCGCCCGGCGGCCTGCCCGACCACGTCGGCCAGGTCCGGGCCCGGCGGCAGCGGTGCCGGCGCGGCCCGGACGTGCGCCGGGATCCGCGTGCGGCCGGCCAGGTGGGCGACGACCTGGCCGAGGGTGGCGGCACCGAGGACCTCGATGCCCTCCACCAGGCCCGCCTCGTCGGCGTTGTCCTGCGGGACGACGACGCACCGGTGCCCGGCCGCGACCGCCGCGAGGACCGCCGGGAGCACGCCCCGCACCGCCCGCAGCGAGCCGTCGAGGCCGAGCTCGCCGAGCAGCACCAGGTCGCGCACGGCGGCCGCGGGCAGCACCTCGGCCCCGGCGAGCACGGCGACGGCGAGCGCCAGGTCGAACCCGCTGCCCTGCTTGGGCATGGCCGCAGGCGAGAGCCCGATGGTCACCCGGCGCAGCGGGAAGACGTACCCGGTGTTGACCACCGCGGCCCGCACCCGGTCCACCGACTGCCGCACCACCGCGTCGGGCAGCCCGACCAGCACCACCGTGGGCACCCCGGCGGCGAGGTCGACCTCCACCTCGACCATCGCGCCCCGGACCCCGGCGAGCCCCACCGACCACGTGCGTGCCAGCGCCATCAGAACGCGTTCCGCAGGTGCGTCACCCGGACGGGGCCGGCGTCGGGGACGTGCACCCCGACGACGTCGAAGCGGAGGTCGGGCGCGTGGTGGTCGTGGGCGGCCAGCCAGGCCTGGGCCAGCCGGCGCAGCCTCCGCCGCTTCGCCGCGGTGACCGCCTCGGCCGGCGGGCCGAAGCCGGTGCCCCGACGCGTCTTCACCTCGCAGAACACCAACGCGTCGCCCTCCCGGGCGACGACGTCGAGCTCGCCCTCCCGGCAGCGCCAGTTGCGGCCCAGGACCTGCAGCCCGGCGTCGGTCAGCGCCCGGACGGCGACGCGCTCGCCGTAGGCGCCGAGGGCGGCGCGGTGGTCCGGCGGGGTGTTCTGCGGAGTCGGCACCCGTCGACCGTCCCGGGCGGGCGGGCCCCGGCACCAGGGGCGCCGGCCGGGTTGTGGACGGAGCCCGCTGCTGTGGACGACGCGGAGCGCGCCGCGGTCAGGACCGGTCAGGCTGCCCGGGTGGACGGCCGAGGACGATCAGGGCAGGCGGGGCTGCTCGGGCAGCTCGAGGTCGGGCTTGTCCAGCTCCTCGACGTTGACGTCCTTGAACGTCACCACCCGCACGTTCTTCACGAACCGGGCCGGGCGGTACATGTCCCACACCCAGGCGTCGGAGAGCTTCAGCTCGAAGAACACCTCACCGCCGGCGTCGCGGACCTGCAGGTCGACGCTGTTCGCCAGGTAGAAGCGCCGCTCGGTCTCCACCACGTAGGAGAACTGGCGGACGATGTCCTTGTACTCGCGATAGAGCTGGAGCTCCATCTCGGTCTCGTACTTCTCGAGGTCCTCGGTGCTCATCGCGCGTGCTCCATCGGTGCCGGGGACATCAGTGCTGGGACGTCGGTGCTGGTCGGTCGGTGCTGGGCCGCAGGTGCGGGGACCTCAGCCCTGCGGAGGTCGGGTTCCCGCACATCATCGTGCATGCCCGCCCCGCCGGACAGGGCGACTCCGCGTGCGGCGTGTGCCGCCCGCGCGCGGGCGACGTTGACGAACCGCATCCGGTGCTCCGGGCAGGGCCCGTGCTCGTCCAGCGCCGCGCTGTGCGCGTCGGTGATGTACCCCTTGTGCTCGGCGAACCCGTAGTGCGGGAACCGCTCGTGCAGCTCGAGCATCATCCGGTCCCGGCTGACCTTGGCGAGCACGGAGGCGGCCGCCACGCACGCGGCCACCCGGTCGCCCTTCCACACCGCGAGGGACGGCTGGGCCAGGCCGCTGACCGGGAAGCCGTCGGTGAGCACGTAGTCCGGTGCCACGTCCATCCCGCGTACCGCCCGGCGGAGCGCCTCGATGTTCGTCACGTGCATGCCCCGGGCGTCCAGGTCCCCCACCGGGATCGCCACGACCGACCAGGCCACGGCCCGGTCGAGCACCTCGGCGTAGACCTCGTCACGGGTCGCGGGGGTGAGCAGCTTGGAGTCCGCCAGCCCGGGCACCCGGCCGCGGCGACCGGCGGGCAGCACGCACGCGGCGGCGACCAGCGGGCCGGCGCACGCGCCGCGGCCGGCCCCCTTGTGCGGCGGCGATCGCCGCGAAGCCCCGGCGGCGCAGCGAGCGTTCCATCGCCCAGAGGTCGTCGGGGGCCTCGTCGTCGGTCCGGCGCGAGCGGGGTGCAGCGGGAGCAGAGCGGGCAGCCATCGCCTGCCGACACTACGTCGGGGGGACGACGCCCGGGCCACCGCTCCGCCCGCACCCGGGACGACCACGAGCCGGTCCGCGGGGGAACGGGGACCGGCTCGTGGCGGCCTGCGGGACGGCGGAGCGCCGTCCCGGCCGGCCCACCGGGACGCGCGGTCCCGGCAGTGGGGGCCGGCCCGGGCGCCGCATGACCAGGCGCCCGGGCCGACGAGGGTCCCGCCGGCTCAGCAGCCGGCGGAGGTCAGGGTGGCGGCGCTGCAGGTGCAGGTGCCGCCGTTGCGGGCGGACAGGACCAGCGACACCGCGTGCGCGCGGTCCCGGGCACCCAGCTTGCGCAGGATGGCCTTGACGTGGGACTTGACGGTGTCCTCGGAGATGAACAGCGCCTTGCCGATCGCCCGGTTGGACTGGCCCTGGATCAGCTCGTCGAGCACGTCGGACTCGCGGCGGGTCAGCGGCACCTCCGGGGTCAGCTCCCGGGACACCGGCACCTCCCCGGCCTCGCCGCGGCGGATCTGCGGGTCGACCACGGTGCGCCCGGCGCGGGCGGCCAGCACCGCCCAGCCCAGCAGCGTCGGGGAGGTGTTCATCAGCAGGTAGCCGCGCACCCCGGCGGCCAGCGCCTCGTTGACCACGGCCGGGTCCTCGGAGGTGGCCACGGCGACGATGGCGATCTGGGGGTAGCGGCGGCGCAGGTCCCGGCAGGCGTCCAGCGTCGCCGCCCGGCCGGTGCCCAGCTCCACGATGACCGCGTCGGGGCGGGCGGTCTCGGCCAGGGTCAGCGCCCGCCGCGGCTCACCGGGGGTGCCCACCGCCTGCAGACCGGCGGTCTCGTCGACCATGCCGATCAGGCCACGGCGCAGGACCGGGGCGTCGGCGAGGACGAGGACGCGGGTGACGCCTCGCGTGGTCGCCAGAGGAGTGGACACAGGTGACTCTCCGTTCGAGATCCGATGACGTGCTGTCATGGTCATCGGACGGGTGAACGGACTCCTTGAACAACTCCCCCGGCGGGCCCGCCGCAGCGTCAGCCGGCGTCGGTCTCCCGACCGGGTCGGGTCTGCGCCGGCCGGCGGACCCGCCGCCAGCCGGTGCGCGGTGGACGGCGGGACGGGCCGGTCAGCCGGGCGCCCCGGCGACGGCGCCGTCGGCGTGCCGCGGTGAGGGGCAACGCCCCCGCCAGCCCGAGCGCCCAAGGGGCGGCGACGGCCGCGTCCCCGTGCACCCACGCCTCGGGTCCTGCCGCCGCCTGCCCCTCGGCCTGCGCCTGGATGTCGGGGCTGTCGAGGACGGTGAACCGGTCCAGCGGCCAGACGATGAGGGCGCCCTTGCCGATGACGTCGTCCACGGCGATGGTGCCGCTGTACTGGTCGCCCACGTGGCTGCGCGAGTCCGCCGACGCGGAGCGGTGGTCGCCCATCACCCACAACCGGCCCGCGGGCACGGTGACCGGGCCGAACTCGCGGGAGTTGGCCCCGCCGCCGAGCGGGGAGTCCTGGTAGATGTAGGGCTCGGTGAGCGGCCGGCCGTCGACCGTGACCCGGCCGTCGGCGTCGCAGCACTGCACGGTCTGGCCGGCGGTGGCGATGACCCGCTTGACGTAGTCGTCCTCGCTCGGTGGCGCGACCCCGATCGCCCGCCCCAGGCTCAGCAGCGCGCCGGAGACCCAGTTGCCGGGCTCGGCCACGGTGATCTCCGGGGACCAGGTGTCCGGTCCGCGGAACACCACGATGTCACCGGGCTCGGGCTCGCCGAACCAGTACGGGACCTTGTTGACCAGCACCCGGTCCCCGGTGCAGCCGGTGCACCCGTGCAGCGTCTGCTCCATCGACCCGGAGGGGATGAAGAAGGCCTGGATCAGGAACGTCTTGACCAGCAGCGCCAGCACGAAGGCGATGACCAGCAGCACCGGCAGCTCGCGGAGCAGCGAGCCCTTCCTGGGCGCCGATCCGCCCCGGCGCCCACGACGGCCGGTCGGCGCCGGCCCGGCGGCGCTGGCGCCCTCCCCGGTCGGGGGGGTCGCCGGCGTACCGGACTCGTTGGTGGCGGACGGCCCGGGAGTGCGGGGGTCGGCAGGCTCACTGGGCCCGTGCGTGCTCATCGCGGCCCAGCCTACGGTCCACCGACGACCTCGCCGCTCGACCCGCCCGGCGGCACCGGCTGCAGACGCGGACGGGCCGGCTGCGCTGTGCGCAGCCGGCCCGTCCGGTGGGGTGCGGGGTGTCAGCGGGTGACGACGTCCCGCTTCTCCTTGATCTTGGCGGCCTTGCCGCGCAGCTCACGGAGGTAGTAGAGCTTGGCCCGGCGGACGTCACCGCGGGTCAGCACCTCGATCTTCTCGACCACCGGGGTGTGCACCGGGAAGGTGCGCTCCACGCCGACGCCGAAGCTGACCTTGCGCACGGTGAAGGTCTCGCGGATGCCGCCGCCCTGGCGCCGGATGATCACGCCCTGGAAGACCTGGATGCGCGAGCGGTTGCCCTCGATGACCCGCACGTGCACCTTGACGGTGTCGCCGGGGCGGAAGTCGGGGATGTCGTCGCGCAGCGACGCGGCATCGAGGGCGTCCAGGGTGTTCATCGCAGCAGTCCTCAGTCCTAGCGGGGAAACTCGTGTGTGGCACGGACAGCGGTCACCCGGGGTGTCCGTGCGGGGCGCTGCGCTCCGCTGCCCCGGAGGGCGGCAGGCCACCGTCGATGCGAACCGACGATCTGCAGCAGCTCTCTATTCTGCCACGACTTCAGTCGACGATGCGCGGCGGCCCTGCCCAGGGTCCGTCGAGCACCCGGGGCAGGACGACCGCCAGCTCGCGGGGGGCGAACACCGCGGCACCCCCGACGACCTCGGCCAGCGTCCACCACCGGTGCGGCTCGTCCTCAGCCAGCTCCTCGGCGGTGCGCCCGCTCGGGTCCACCTGGTGGTCGACGTCGCGCAGCACGAAGTAGGTCTCGCGGGAGTCGACGGTCTCCGCACCCCACGCGCTCTGGTACCGGCGGAACCAGACCGGCCCCTCCAGGTCCGCCGGGGCCACCTGCAGCCCGATCTCCTCGGCGAGCTCGCGGACTGCGGCCGACCGCAGGTCCTCGCCGTCCTCCACACCCCCGCCGGGCGTGTACCACCACTGCACGGCCGTGCCCGGCGCCGGCGCGTGCCCGCGGGAGCCCAGCAGCAGCACGCGCTGCTGGCGGTCCAGCACCAGCACCCGGCTGCTCGGCCGGACCCGCGCGGCGCTCACGGCTGCGGGTCGGCGTCCAGGGCGGCCCGGTCGGCGGCGTCCAGCGCCCCGTCGGGCAGCGCGGCCAGCAGGTCGGGACGACGGTCGGCGGTGCGGCGCAGCGACTGCGCCCGGCGCCACCGGGCGATCGCGGCGTGGTCGCCGGACAGCAGCACCGGGGGAACCTCGAGGTCCCGCCAGGCCGCCGGCCGCGTGTAGGACGGGCCCTCGAGCAGCCCGTCGGCGTGCGAGTCGAACTCCACGGAGTCGGCGTTGCCGACCACGCCAGGGATCAGCCGGGTGACCGCCTCGACCATGACCAGCACGGCGGACTCGCCCCCGGCCAGCACGTAGTCGCCGATCGAGACCTCGGACACCGGACCGGCACCGGCGGCCCAGTCGGCGACCCGCTGGTCGATGCCCTCGTACCGGCCGCAGGCGAAGACCAGCCCCGGCTCGGTCGCCCACTGCGCCGCGACGGCCTGGGTGAACGGGCGCCCGGCCGGGGTGGGGACCACCAGCCGGATGCCGGGCGGGCGGACCGCCTCCAGCGCCCTCCCCCACGGCTCGGGGCGCATGACCATCCCCGGACCGCCGCCGTAGGGGGCGTCGTCCACGGTGCGGTGGACGTCGTCGGTCCACTGCCGCAGGTCGTGCACGCCGACGGTGACCAGGCCGCGCTGGGCGGCCTTGCCCAGCAGCGACTGCCCCAGCGGCGCGAGGTACTCGGGGAAGATGGTGAGGACGTCGATCCGGAACGTCACAGGTCGAGCAGCCCCTCGGGCGGGTCGACGACCAGCCGCCCGGCCGCCAGGTCGACCGTCGGCACGATGGCGGTGACGAACGGGACCAGCAGCTCGGGGCCCTGGGGGCGGCGGACGACGAGCAGCTCGGTGCCCTCGTGCCGGACCGCGGTGACCTCGCCCAGCGGCGTGCCGTCGGGCAGCACGGCGGCGAGCCCCACCAGCTGGTGGTCGTAGAACGAGTCGGGGTCGTCCAGCTCGGGCAGGTCCTCGACCGGGACGAGCAGCTGGGTGCTGCGCAGCTCGTCGGCCGCCTCGCGGTCGGCGACCACGGTCCCGTCGGGCAGCACCAGGGTGAGCAGCAGCGTGCCGCTGTGCCAGCGGGCCGCCTCGACGGTCAGCGGGCCCCGGGCCGCGGGCTCGGTCAGCAGGGCGGCACCGGGGGCGAACCGCAGGTCGGGGTCGTCGGTGCGCACCTCGACGGTCACCTGACCACGGACACCGTGGGGTCGGCCGATGCGGCCGACCACCACGGTGTCGGTGGACTGCGGGGTGGCGCCTGGGGCGCCGGGAGTGCTCAGCGCCCGTCGGTGTCGACGACGTCGACCCGCAGGCCGCGGCCGCCGACACCGGTCATCACCTGGCGCAGCGCCTTGGCGGTGCGCCCGCCGCGGCCGATGACCTTGCCGAGGTCGTCGGGGTGGACCCGGACCTCGAGGGTCTTGCCGCGCCGGCCGTTGACCAGGTCGACCACGACGTCGTCGGGGTTGTCGACGATGCCCTTGACCAGGTGCTCGAGCGCCTCTTCGAGCACGTCTTACTCGGCGGGCGTCTCGGCGGGGGCGCCGGAGGCGGCGGTCCCGGAACCGGCGGCGCCGGCAGCCTCGGCGACGGCCTCGGCCGGAGCCGGGGCGGCGTCGGCCTTGGGAGCGGCCTTCTTCTTCGGGGTGGTCGCGTCGGCGGCCGGCTCACCCATGGCGGCGCGGGCGGCCTCCTCGTAGATGGCCTTCTTGTCGGCCTTGGGGGCGGCGACCTTCATCGGCGCGGGGGCCGGCTCGCCCTTGAACTTCTGCCAGTCACCGGTCACCCGGAGGATGGCGGCGACGGCCTCGGTCGGCTGGGCGCCGACGCCGAGCCAGTAGGCGGCGCGCTCGGCGTCGACCTCGATGAAGGACGGGTCCTCCTTCGGGTGGTACTTGCCGATCGTCTCGATCGACCGGCCGTCCCGCTTGGTGCGGGCGTCGGCGACGACGATGCGGTAGTAGGGCGCGCGCATCTTGCCCAGGCGCATGAGCTTGATCTTGGTGGCCACGGTGTGTGGTGTGCTCCTCGAACGTGTGTGGTTGCTCGCCGGACGGGCGCGTGGGGGTACGCCGGGGCGGAGCGATGGACACGGGCGGGAACGGTGAGAGGGCCGCCACCGCCGTGTTCGACAGTCCATGATGCCAGACGGAGGACACCCTGCCTCCCCGCCCCCTCGTGAGCTGGGCAGCAGGCGTCAGGCCGGGTCCGGCGGGACGAGGAAGCCGCCCCAGCCGTCGTACCTGCCACCGTGACGGCGCACGATGCCGACGACCTCCTCGGTGAAGGCCGCGGCGGTGGCGTGGTCGACGGCGGTCATCGCGCTGAACTCCAGCCAGACGGTGAGCAGCCGGCGGTACAGCCCGTCGACCCGGTAGCCGGCCGCGGTGAGCTCGTCGCCCGCCGCCACCGCCGCCCTCCGCGCGCGGAAGGCGGCGGTGTGGTCGATCGGGCGCGGGGCGTGCACCTGGTCACCGTGGGCCAGGTTCTGCTCGACCGTCTCGGCGGTCAGCGCCAGCTGCTCCGGGAGCGACAGCTCACCCACGGACGGCGGCGAGCACGGCTGCCGCGGCCTCGCCCACCGGCACCTCGGTGCGCTCCCCCGTCGCGCGGTCCCGGACCTCGACGACGCCCTCGGCGAGCCCGCGGCCGACGGTGACGATCGTGGGCATCCCGAGCAGCTCGGCGTCTTTGAACTTCACGCCGGGGCTGACCTTCGGCCGGTCGTCGTAGAGCACGGTGAGCCCGGCGCCGACCAGCTCGCCGGCCAGGGTCTCGGCGAACTCGAAGACCGCCGCGTCCTTGCCGGTGGCGACCAGGTGCACGTCGGCCGGGGCGACCTCGCGGGGCCAGACCAGGCCCAGCTCGTCGTGCATCGACTCGGCGATCGCGGCGACCGCCCGGGAGACCCCGATGCCGTAGGACCCCATGGTGACGGTGACGAGCTTCCCGTTCTCGTCGAGCACCTTGAGGTCCAGCGCCTCGGCGTACTTGCGGCCCAGCTGGAAGATGTGGCCCATCTCCACGCCGCGGGCCAGCTCCAGCGGGCCCGAGCCGTCGGGGGCGGGGTCGCCGGGCAGCACCTCGGCGGCCTCGATCACGCCGTCCCAGCTGAAGTCCCGGCCGGCGACGAGGTCGAACACGTGCCGGCCGGCCTCGTTGGCGCCGGTGATCCAGCGGCTGCCGGGCACGACCCGGGGGTCGACCAGGAAGCGGATGCCGGACTTGCCATCGGCGCCCAGCACCTGCGGGCCGATGTAGCCCTTGACCAGGTCGGGGTGGGCGGCGAAGTCGGTGAACGGCTCCACCTCCGCCGGGCTGACCTGCGCCTCCAGGCGCTTGGTGTCGACCTCCCGGTCGCCGGGCAGCCCGATGACCAGCGGCTCCCGGGTGCCGTCGGGGTGCACCAGGGTGACCACGACGTTCTTCAGCGTGGCGGCGGCCGTGTACCCGGCGTCCGGGAACAGCTCGTTCGCCACCGCGACCAGCGTCTCGATGGTCGGGGTGTCGGGGGTGTCCTCGACGTGCGCCTCGGGCAGCCCGTCGAGCGGGATCGACTCGGGGACGACGGTGCGCACGGCCTCGACGTTGGCCGCGTACCCGCCGGGCGAGCGCACGAAGGTGTCCTCGCCGATCGACGTCGGGTGCAGGAACTCCTCGCTCTTGCTGCCGCCCATCGCCCCGGACATCGCCGAGACGATGACGTAGTCCAGGCCGAGCCGGTCGAAGACCTTGATGTAGGCGGCCCGGTGGGCGGCGTAGGAGGCGTCCAGTCCGGCGTCGGTGACGTCGAAGGAGTAGCTGTCCTTCATGGTGAACTCGCGGCCGCGGAACAGCCCGGCCCGGGGCCGCGCCTCGTCCCGGTACTTGGTCTGGATCTGGTACAGCACGACCGGCAGGTCCTTGTAGGACCCGTAGAGGTCCTTCACCAGGAGCGTGAACATCTCCTCGTGGGTGGGGCCGAGCAGGAAGTCGTTGCCGCGGCGGTCCTTAAGGCGGAAGAGGTTGTCGCCGTACTCGGTCCAGCGGCCGGTCGCCTCGTAGGGCTCGCGGGGCAGCAGCGCCGGGAAGTGCACCTCCTGCGCGCCCATCGCGTCCATCTCCTCGCGGACGACGCGCTCGACGTTCCGGAACACCCGCCAGCCCAGCGGCAGCCAGGTGAAGCCCCCCGGCGCGGCGCGCCGGATGTAGCCGCCCCGGGCGAGCAGGCGGTGGCTGGGGACCTCGGCGTCGGCCGGGTCGTCGCGCAGGGTGCGCAGGAACAGGGAGGACATCCGAAGGAGCACGGGGTCAGTCTCCCAGGCGGCGCGCGGCCGCCGTCCACGGGTTTGCCGGTCAGGCGGGTTCCGGCACCCCGCCGGGGTCGCCACCCGGGTCGTCGGGGGTCGGCTCGATGGGTGCCGGGGGCAGCGGTTCCGGCGCGTCGGGCAGCAGCTCGCCCGGGTCGTCGGGCACCGGCTCCGTCGGGTCGATGACCGGGTCCGGTTCGGGCAGGGGCGAGACCATGCCGGTAGTCAACCAGCGTCAGCCGACGAGCACACCGCGCAGCACGGTCACCTGCGGTCGCTGCAGCGTCTCCAGGTCCGCCCGCGGGTCGTCGTCGTAGACGACGAGGTCGGCGGGTGCGCCCTCGACGATGCCCGGCAGCCCCAGCCACTCGCGCGCCGCCCAGGACCCCGCGGCCAGCGCGGCCTCGGCCGGCAGCCCCGCGGCGTGCAGCGCGCGCACCTCGTCGGCGATCACCCCGTGGGCGATGCCCCCGCCGGCGTCGGTGCCGGCGAACACCGGCACCCCCGCCTCGTACGCGGCCCGCACGACCGCGCCGGAGCCGGCGTAGAGCCGGCGCATCGTGGACGCGTAGCCGGGGAACTTCGCCTCCCCCGCGGCCGCGAAGCCGGGGAAGTTCTCCACGTTCACCAGCGTGGGCACGACCGCGGTGCCCCGGGCCGCCATCTCCGCGATGAGGTCCTCGGTCAGCCCGGTGCCGTGCTCGATGCAGTCGATCCCCGCGGCCAGCAGACCGGGCAGCGCGTCGGTGCCGAAGGTGTGCGCGGTGACCCGGGCGCCCTCGGCGTGCACCGCCGCGACCGCCGCGGCGAGCACCTCGGCCGGCCACTCCGGCGCCAGGTCGCCGACGCCGCGGTCGATCCAGTCCCCCACCAGCTTCACCCAGCCGTCGCCCCGGCGGGCCTGGACGACGGCCTCGGCGACCAGGTCGGCCGGGTCGAGCTCGATCGCCAGCCCGGGGATGTACCGCCGGGGCGCGGCGAGGTGCCGCCCGGCGCGGATGACCCGCGGCAGGTCCAGGTGCTCGTCCAGCTCCCGGGTGTCGACGGGTGAGCCGCAGTCGCGCAGCGCCAGCACCCCGGCGGCCCGCTCGGTGAGCGCCTGCTCGCGTGCCGCCGCGAGGTCCTCGACCGCGGTGCCGCCGGCCGCGATGCCGACGTGGCAGTGCGCGTCGACCAGGCCGGGCAGCAGCCAGCCGCCGCGGCTGACGGTCTCCGCGCCGGGCACCGCCTCGAAGGTGATCCGCCCGTCGGTGACCCACAGGTCGCGGTGCTCCGCCTCGGGCAGCACCACGCCGGACAGGTGCAGGGCGGGTGCCGTCACCGGCATCCGTGAGCCGACGACTCCGGGAGCATCGCAGGGAGCGCCAGCGACCGAGGAGCGGACCGGAGGAGGAGGCGAGCCGGTGTCACGGCCGGTCGTCCTTGAACTGGCTGAAGTCCAGCTTGCTCAGGTCCGGGAGCGCCTGGCCCGGGGGCAGCCCCGGCACACCGCCGGGCATGCCGCCGGGCAGCTGGCCGGGGAACCCCGCGCCGCCCATGCCGCCGGGGGCACCGATCGGCCGGCGGGCCGGCCCGCCCTTCTTGCCGCCCTTGCCCTTCTTGCCCTTGCCGCGAACGGCCTGCGCCTGCTGCTGCCGGCCCCGCGCCTTCTTCGACATCGGGCCCATGCCGGGCATGCCCATGCTGCCGGCCATCTGGCCCATCATCTTCTGGGCCTGGGCGAAGCGCTCCAGCAGCTGGTTCACGTCGGTGACGCTCACGCCGGAGCCGTTCGCGATCCGGACCCGTCGCGAGGCGTTGATGATCTTCGGGGTGACGCGCTCCGCCGGGGTCATCGACCGGATGATCGCCGCGGTGCGGTCCAGGTCGCGGTCGTCGACCTGCTTGAGCTGCTCCTTCATCTGCCCGGCACCGGGCAACATGCCGAGCAGGTTGGCGATCGGCCCCATCTTGCGGATGGCGAGCATCTGCTCGAGGAAGTCCTCGAGGGTGAAGCCCTCGCGGCTGGCCAGCTTGCCGGCCATCTTCTCCGCCTGGTCGGCGTCGAAGGCCTGCTCGGCCTGCTCGATCAGGGTGAGCACGTCGCCCATGCCGAGGATGCGGGAGGCCATCCGCTCGGGGTGGAAGACGTCGAAGTCGGCGAGCTTCTCACCGGTCGAGGCGAACATGATCGGCTGACCGGTCACGTGCCGGACCGACAGCGCGGCTCCGCCGCGGGCGTCGCCGTCGAGCTTGGTGAGGACGACGCCGCTGAAGCCGACGCCCTCCTGGAAGGCCGTCGCGGTGGTGACGGCGTCCTGGCCGATCATCGCGTCGACGACGAAGAGGGTCTCGTCCGGCGAGACGGCGTCCCGGATGCCGGCGGCCTGGGCCATCAGCTCCGCGTCGATGCCCAGCCGGCCGGCGGTGTCGACGACCACGACGTCGTGCATGGTGCGGCGGGCGAAGTCGATGGACTCGCGGGCGACCGCGATCGGGTCACCGACCCCGTTGCCCGGCTCCGGGGCGAACACGTCGACCCCGGCCTGGCCGGCGACGACGCTGAGCTGCTGCACCGCGTTCGGCCGCTGCAGGTCGCAGGCGACCAGCAGCGGGGTGTGGCCCTGCCCCTTCAGCCACCGGCCGAGCTTGCCGGCGAGTGTGGTCTTCCCGGCGCCCTGCAGACCGGCCAGCATGATCACCGTCGGCGACTGCTTGGCGTAGCGGATCCGGCGGGTCTCCCCGCCCAGGATGTCGACCAGCTCGTCGTTGACGATCTTGATCATCTGCTGCGCGGGGTTCAGCGCCTGGGAGACCTCGGCGCCGGCCGCACGCTCCTTGACCGACGCGATGAAGGCACGGACGACCGGCAGCGCGACGTCGGCCTCGAGCAGCGCGATGCGGATCTCCCGCGCCGTCGCGTCGATGTCCTCGGCGGACAGCCGGCCCTTGCCGCGCAGGCCGGTGAAGACCTTGTCCAGGCGGTCGGAGAGGGTCTCGAACACAGCACGTCCTCACAGCAGTCGGGCGTGCAGCCGCACCGGCCGACGGGCCGGTGGCCCGGCTCGGGCGCCCGGGGCCACCCCGGGGCCGTCACGCCACCTGTGTCCAGGGTATCGGCGTCGACCGCTCAGGCGGCGCGGTGCCAGGTCTCGCGTCGGGGGACGTGGACGTCGCCGATCACCAGCGCGGTGCCGCACCCGGTGCAGGCCCACTCGGGGCAGACGCCGCCGTCGGCGGTGTGGCCGTCGACGCAGCCGGGCTGCTCGAAGTCCGCGTCCTCGCCGCAGGTGGGGCAGGGCAGGGTCTGCAGGTCGCTCATGGGGCGCTCCTCTCGTCTCGGCGCCGGTCGGTCAGGACGCGTCCCGTCCGGCTCCTGGAACGTCTCACGGGCCTACGACAGAACCGGGCAGCGCCGGCCGGCGTGTCGCCTTGCCGGACGCCCCGGTCAGCGCTCGCCCAGCGCCGCCGGGTCCGGCGCGTCGCCCCGGACGGCCGCCACCAGCGCCCGCTCGGCACGCTCCCGCTGGTCCGGGTCGATCGGGGTGCCCGAGGGGTCGCTGACGTAGAAGGCGTCCACCGCGTCGGCGCCCAGCGTCTCGACCGTCGCGGAGCTGACGTCCAGCCCGGCGTCGGCGAGGGCGGCGGTGAGCCGGTGCAGCAGGCCCGCGCGGTCGGTGGCCCGCACCTCGACCAGCCCGGTGGTGCCGGTGGCCTCGGCGTCGAACCAGGAGATCCGCGGCGGGCGGCCCGGGCTGCGGTCCTGGCTGTAGTCGCGCTCGCGCTGGCGCAGCCGCTCCCCCAGCGGCAGCGTCCCCTCCAGCGCGGCGCGCACGCCGTCGGCCAGGATCTCCGGCACCGGCGGGCGGCCGAAGCGCGGCCGGACGGCGAACACCAGCGTGCCGTGGCCGTCCTGCACGCTCACCCGGGCGGCGCGCACGTCGAGCTGGTTGAGCGCCAGCACGCCGGCGCAGAGGCTGAACAGCCCCGGCCGGTCCGCCGCGCCGATGGTGACCTGCTGCCCGTCGAGCACGTCCTCGACCCCCACGGTGACCGGCCCGGTCTGCCCGGGGACCGACGGGGCCGGGGTGGTGACCTGCGGCTGGGTCGGCTCCAGCACGGGCTCGGGCAGCGGCGCGCTGCCCAGCCGGGCCGCGACCCGGGCGACCAGCGCGGCCACCAGGTGCGCCTTCCACGGCGACCACGCCGAGCTGCTGGTCGCGGCGCCGTCGGCCTGCGCGAGGCCGTGCAGCAGCTGCAGCAGCGCGGCGTCCCCGCCGATCGCCTCCACCACCCGGTCCACGGTCAGCGGGTCGTCGAGGTCCCGGCGGGTGGCGACGTCGGGCAGCAGCAGGTGGTGGCGGACCATCGCGACGAGTGTCGCCACGTCCGGCTCGCTGAAGCCCATCCGGGCGGCCATCTCGGCCACGACGATGACGCCCACCTCGGTGTGGTCGCCGGGCCAGCCCTTGCCGATGTCGTGCAGCAGCGCCCCGACCAGCAGCAGGTCCGGCCGGTCGACGTCCCGGGTGAGCTCGGCCGCGGCCGCGGCCGCCTCGACGAGGTGCCGGTCGACGGTGAACCGGTGCCAGGGGTGCCGCTGCGGCAGCGACCGGACGCGGTCCCACTCCGGCAGCATCCGCGAGAGCAGGCCCTCCTGGTCCAGCTGCTCCAGCACCGGGACGGCGCTGCGCCCGCTGGCCAGCAGCCGCAGGAAGGACCAGCGCACCTCGGGGGGCCACGGCTCGGGCAGCGGCGGGGCGTGCACGGCCAGCACCTTGAGCGTGTACGGGGACAGCAGCAGGTCGGCGCGGGCCGCGGCGGCGGCGCCGCGCAGCACCAGGCCGGGATCGGCGGCGGGGCGGGCGTCGCGGGCCAGCACCACCTCGTCGCCCTGCCGGACCAGCCCCTCGGCCAGCGGTTCCCGGCGCACCCGGCGGTAGCGGGACCGCGGCCGGCGCACCAGCGACGCGTCGACCCGGCGCCACGTCTCGTCGGCGACGAAGGCCAGCCGGCGGCCGGCCAGGCTCACCCGGCGCAGCAGCACGTCGTCGTCGGCCAGCCCGAGCTCGTCGGCGACCGGGCGCTGCTCCTGGCGCACCAGGGCGTCGGTGGCCCGGCCGGTGCTGCGCTGCAGGGCGTCGCGCACGTCGAGGAGGAAGGCGTAGGCCTCACCGGCGTCGGCCGGCGGCTCGTCGGCGAGCTGGGCCGCGGCGACCGCGCGGAGCACCTGGCCCTCGCGGAGCCCGCCGTAGGCCTCCTTGAGGTCGGGCTCGAGCAGGAAGCCGAGCTCGCCGAGCTGCCGGCTGCGGCTGCGGCGGATGTCGCGGAGCTGGGGCAGCAGGCGCCCGGCGTGCTGGCGCCAGGAGCCGAGGGTCGCCGTCCGCAGGGCCGCGGTGACCTCGGGGTCACCGGCCACGTGCCGGGCGTCGAGCAGGCCGAGGCCGGCCTTCACGTCGTCCCCGGCGACGGAGACCGCCTCGGCGACGGTCCGGACGGAGTGGTCCAGCCGCAGGCCGGCGTCCCACACCGGGTACCAGAGCGCGTCGGCCAGGGCGGCGACCTCCGGCCGCCCGTCGTGCACCAGCACCAGGTCGAGGTCCCCGTGCGGCGGGAGCTCCCGGCGGCCCAGGCTGCCGACCGCCACCAGCGCCACCCCGGCGCCCGCCGGTCCCGGCGGCGGGCCGCCGCGCCGGCGGGACGGGCGGGGGGTCCCCGACAGGGCGTCGGCCAGCAGGCCGGACAGCCAGTCGTCGACGGCCCGCACCCGCTCGGCACGGGGCAGGGCGGGCAGGGCGGAGTGGTCGAGCACGGGCACCTCCGGTCGTCGCTGAGCCGTCGTCCGTCCGGGGAGACGACATCGGCCGGGACAGCGGGTTCCCCCACCGCCCCGGCCGACGTCGGCTTCCCGGGTGTGCGCTACAGGGCGTCGGCCCCGCGCTCACCGGTGCGGACCCGGACGACCTCGTCGATCGTGGTGACCCACACCTTGCCGTCGCCGATCTGACCGGTGGAGGCCGACTCGACGACCGCGTCGACGACCCGCGCCGCGTCGATCTCGCTGACGACCACCTCGATGCGGACCTTGGGGACGAAGTCCACCTGGTACTCCGCACCGCGGTAGACCTCGGTGTGCCCACGCTGACGGCCGAAGCCCTGGACCTCGCTGACGGTGAGGCCGGCGATGCCGATCAGCTCGAGGGCGTTCTTGACGTCGTCCAGCTTGAACGGCTTGACGATCGCGGTGACCAGCTTCATGCCCGGGTCGCTCCTTCGGTGTTGCGGGCCTCGGCGTGCGCCTGGCCGGACAGGGTCGCGCCACCACTGCCGCCCAGGGAGGCGAAGTCGTAGCCACTCTCAGCGTGCACCACGGTGTCGATGCCGGTGATCTCGTCCTCCTCGGTGATCCGGAAGCCGATCGTCTTCTGGATGACCAGGCCGATGAGGTAGGTCAGGACGAAGGAGAACACGAGGACGGCGAGTGCGCCGACCACCTGGCGCCACAGCTGGTCGACGCCACCGCCGTAGAACAGCCCGTCCACGCCGGCCGGAGCGGCCGCGGTGGCGAGGAAGCCCACGGCGATGGTGCCCCAGAGGCCACCGACGAGGTGCACGCCGACGACGTCGAGGGAGTCGTCGTAGCCGAACCGGAACTTCAGGCCGACCGCCAGGGCGCAGAGCACACCGGCGACCGCACCCAGGATGATCGCGCCGATCGGCGAGACCGCCGAGCAGGACGGGGTGATCGCGACCAGGCCGGCGACCACGCCGGAGGCGCCGCCCAGCGAGGTGGCGTGCCCGTCGCGCAGCTTCTCCGTCAGCAGCCAGCCCAGCGCCGCGGCGCCGGTGGCGACCATGGTGTTGACCCAGACGACGGCGGCGGTGTTGTTCGCGGCCAGCGCGGAGCCGGCGTTGAAGCCGAACCAGCCGAACCACAGCAGCCCGGCACCGATCATCACCAGCGGGAGGTTGTGCGGGCGCATCGGGTCGCGGCCGAAGCCGCGGCGCTTGCCGAGCACCAGCGCGAGGGCCAGGCCCGCCGCACCGGCGTTGATGTGCACCGCGGTGCCACCGGCGAAGTCGATGGCGGCGAGGTTGTTGGCGATCCAGCCACCGGTGTGGGTGACCGCACCGTCGTCGTCGGTCAGCGTGAAGTCGAAGACCCAGTGCGCGACCGGGAAGTAGACGATGGTCGCCCAGACCGCGGAGAACACCATCCAGGAGCCGAACTTCGCGCGGTCGGCGATGGCACCGGAGATGAGGGCGACGGTGATGATCGCGAAGACGGCCTGGAAGCCGACGAAGGCCATCACCGGGTAGCCGCCGGCCTCGCTGGTGGTGTCCTCCATCAGGCCCTTGAGGCCGAAGAACTCACCCGGGTCGCCCAGCAGCCCGGCGCCGACGTCGTTGCCGAAGGCGACGGAGTAGCCGTAGATGACCCACAGCACGCTGATCAGCGCCAGCGCACCGAAGCTCATCATCATCATGTTCAGCACGCTCTTCGCGCGGACCATGCCGCCGTAGAAGAGCGCGAGACCTGGGGTCATCAGCAGCACGAGCGCCGCACTGGTGAGGATCCAGGCGGTGTCGCCGGTGTTGACCACGGCAACCTCCTGAGGGTGTCGTCGGCCAAGGGCCGCAAGCGGGACCCGAGGGGATCTCGGGGCGGCGCCACCGGTCCCCCGGTGACGCAGGGAAGACGGTGCCGACCCTGTGTTTCCGGCGGCGGCGCGGACGTGTTTCCCGGCGGTGAACTCCGCCTCGCGTGTCGCCGTCGTGTGTTCCGGTCGTGTTGCGCGGCACGTCCGCGCGCTGGTCCGGGTGTCCTCGGTCACTGCGCAGGGCCCTTGTTGCGACCCGTGTGCAGTTGCAAAGAGGGTGCAATAAGGTCGCCCGGTGACCTCCGCCCCGACGACCGCACCCGTCCAGGCCCCCGGGCGCTTCAGCCGTCGGGAGCGGCGCAGCATCGCCGGGATGACCGGGTTCGTCGCACTGCTGCACGTGCTCGGCTGGGGGGTGCTCGTCCTCGCCGTCGCCCCGCGGGAGTACCAGCTGGGCAGCACCGGCGTCCTCGGCGTCGGGGTCGGGCTGACCGCCTACATGCTCGGTGTGCGGCACGCCTTCGACGCCGACCACATCGCCTCGATCGACAACACGACCCGCAAGCTCGTCGGCGAGGGCAAGCCGTCGGTGAGCGCGGGCTTCTGGTTCTCCCTCGGGCACTCGTCGGTCGTCTTCGCCGCCAGCCTGCTGCTCGTCGCCGGCGTGCGGTCGGTCGCCGGGGTCGTGCAGGACGGCGACTCCCAGGTGGGCCAGACCCTGGGCCTGATCGGCACCCTGGTCGCCGGCACCTTCCTGCTCGTCATCGGCCTGATGAACCTGTCCGCCGCGGTGGGCATCGCCGGGGTCTTCCGCCGGATGCGGTCCGGGGAGTACGACGAGGCCGAGCTGGAGCACCACCTGCACCACCGCGGCTTCCTGGCCCGGCTGCTCACCCGGGTGACGCGGCGCGTCAGCAAGGCCTGGCACCTCTACCCCGTCGGCCTGCTGATGGGCCTGGGCTTCGACACCGCCACCCAGGTCGCGCTGCTGGTGCTGGCCGCCGGCTCCGCCGCGTTCGTGCTGCCCTGGTACGCCATCCTCGTGCTGCCGGTGCTGTTCGCGGCCGGCATGAGCCTGTTCGACACCGCCGACGGCGTGCTGATGTCCCGCGCCTACGGCTGGGCGTTCCTCAAGCCCGTCCGCAAGGTCTTCTACAACCTGACGGTCACCCTGCTGTCGGTGACCGTGGCGCTGGTCATCGGGCTCATGGTGCTGACCGGCCTGCTCGTCGACCGGCTCGGCATCGAGGGTGGGCCGCTGGCCTGGATCGCCTCGCTCGACCTGGGGTTCGTCGGGTTCGCCGTGGTGGGGCTCTTCGTGCTCACCTGGGCCCTGGCCCTCGCCGTGTGGCGCTTCGGCCGGATCGAGCAGCGCTGGACGCCGCAGCCCGCCGACAGCTGAACCCGCTCAGCCTCCGAGGCCCCCCGGTCGGCGTCAGCCTCCGACGATCGCCTCGGCGAAGGCCTCCGGCTCGAACGGGGCGAGGTCGTCCGGCCCCTCGCCCAGCCCGATCAGCTTCACCGGGATGCCCAGCTCGCGCTGGACCGAGACGACGATGCCGCCCTTGGCGGTGCCGTCGAGCTTGGTGAGGACGACGCCGGTCACGGCGACCGCCTCGGTGAACACCCGCGCCTGCACGACGCCGTTCTGCCCGGTCGTGGCGTCCAGCACGAGCAGCACCTCGTCGACCGGCCCGTGCTTCTCCACGACCCGCTTGACCTTGCCGAGCTCGTCCATCAGGCCGGACTTGGTGTGCAGCCGCCCCGCGGTGTCGACCAGGACGGCGTCCACCTCGCCCTCGATGCCGGTGCGGACCGCCTCGAACGCCACCGATGCCGGGTCGCCGCCCTCGCGGCCGCGCACGGTGAGCACGCCCACCCGCTCGCCCCACGTCTCGAGCTGGTCGGCGGCCGCGGCGCGGAAGGTGTCGGCGGCCCCCAGGACGACGCTCTTGCCGTCGCCGACCAGGACCCGGGCGATCTTGCCGACCGTCGTCGTCTTGCCCGCGCCGTTGACCCCGACCACCAGGACGACGGCGGGCCGGCCGTCGTGCCGGTCGGTGTGCAGCGTCCGGTCCAGGTCCGGGCCGAGCACCGCGGTCAGCTCGCGCACCACCAGGTCGCGCAGCTGGGTGCCCGACGCGGTGGCCAGCACCAGGCTCTGGGTCCGCAGCCGCTGGACGATCTGGGTCGTCGCGCCCACCCCGATGTCGGCGGCGAGCAGGGTCTCCTCGACCTCCTCCCAGTCGTCCTCGGTGAGCTTCTCCCGGGCGAGCACGGTGAGCAGGCCGCGGCCGAGCGAGGACTGCGAGCGGGCCAGCCGCGAGCGGAGGCGGACGAGCCGGCCGGCCGAGGGCAGCGGGGTCTCGAAGAGCAGCCCCGGCTCGGGCTCGGCCGGCGGCAGCTCGACGGGCACCGGCTCGGCCTCGGCGGGCGCGGCCGGTGCCGGGGGCCCGGTGTAGAGGTCGGCCGCGGTGGCCCCGGAGGTCGGGTCGGGGGCAATCGGCGGGCGGGTCAGCGTCGTGCCGGCGGCCGCGTCGTCGTCCAGCCGCAGGGTCCGCCGGCCGCGGCCGACGAGCAGGCTGACCCCGGTGACCAGGGCGACGACCAGGATCGCGAGGGCGATGAGCACGAACTCCATGCCCACCAGTCTCCCAGCCCTCCCACATCGCGGGCCGGGCGGCAGACCGCGATGATGCGGCAGGCTGTGCCCATGCCCGAGAACGCCGGCACTCGCCCGCTCCTGCTGCTCGGCCCGCTGGTCCGGCACGTCGACCCCGTGTCCGCCACCATCTGGGTGGAGACCGACCGCCCCTGCGAGGTCTCGGTGCTGGGCCGGCGGGCCCGCACCTTCTGCGTCAACGGCCACCACTACGCGCTGGTCGTGGTCGAGGACCTGGAGCCGGGCTCCACCACGCCCTACGAGGTGCACCTGGACGGGGCGCTGGTCTGGCCGCAGGCGCACTCGGCCTTCCCGCCGAGCCGGATCCGCACCGCGGGCGGGCCGGGTGCCTTCCGGCTGGCCTTCGGCTCCTGCCGGTACGCCACCCCGACCACCGCCGACGTCCGCGACGCCATCCCGCCGGACGCCCTGGACAGCTACGCCCGGAAGCTCGCCGACCAGCCGGAGGACCAGTGGCCCGACGCGCTGGTGCTGCTCGGTGACCAGGTCTACGCCGACGAGCTCACCCCGGCGACGACGGAGTGGGTGTCCCAGCGCCGGGACCTGTCCGAGCCGCCGGGCGCCCAGGCCGCGGACTACGAGGAGTACACCCGGCTCTACATGGAGTCCTGGAGCGACCCGCAGGTCCGCTGGCTGCTGTCCAACGTGCCGTCGTCGATGGTCTTCGACGACCACGAGATGATCGACGACTGGAACACCTCCGCGGCCTGGCGCGCGGAGGTGACCCCGACCGACTGGTGGCAGAAGCGGATCACCGGCGGGCTGACGAGCTACTGGGTCTACCAGCACCTGGGCAACCTCTCGCCCAACGAGCTCGCCGAGGACGAGCTGTGGCAGGCGATCGAGGGCAACGAGACCCGGGACGCCGGCCCGATGCTGGACGCGATGGCCCACCGGGCGGACACCGAGCCGCGCTCGGTGCGCTGGAGCTACGTCCGGCACTGGGGCTCGTCACGGCTGATCATGCTCGACAGCCGGGCGGGGCGGGTGCTGGAGGAGGACGACCGCAAGATCCTCGACGACGAGGAGTTCGACTGGGTCGAGGCCGCCATGAAGAACGCGGTCACCGACGGCGTCGAGCACCTGCTGATCGGCACCTCGCTGCCCTGGCTGCTGCCGCACTCGGTGCACGACCTGGAGCGGTGGAACGAGACGCTGTCGGTCCGGCACGCCGGCAAGCCGCTGGGCCGGCTCGCCGAGCAGCTCCGCCAGGCCGCGGACCTGGAGCACTGGGCGGCGTTCGGGCAGTCGTTCGAGCGGCTGGGCCGCGCGCTCGTGGCGCTGGGCCGGGGCGAGCTGGGCCGGGCGCCGGCCACCGCCCTCGTCCTGTCCGGGGACGTCCACCACGCCTACGCCGCGGAGCTGGTGAACCCCGGCGGCCTGGACACCCGGGTGCACCAGCTGACCGTCTCGCCGCTGCACAACTCCTCGCCGCACGCCATCGAGATCGGCTTCAAGGTCGGCTGGAGCCGCTGGGCGCGGGCGATCACCGGGGGTCTGCGCGCCCTGGCCCGGGTGGAGCGGAGCCCGGTGCAGTGGCGCAAGCAGGCCGGCCCGTTCTTCGGCAACGAGCTGGGCGAGCTGCTGCTGGAGGGCAAGGACGCCCGGTTCCTGCTGTGGGCGACCAGCCGGGAGGACGACGGCACACCGCGGTTCACCCAGGTGCTGGACACCCGGCTGTCGTAGACGATCTGCGGGTGAGCGCCGTCCGACTGGTCACCTTCAACCTGCACCACGGCGTCGGGGACGACGGCCGGCACGACCTGGTCCGGGTGGCCCGGCTGCTCGACGACGCCGACCCGGACCTGGTCTGCCTGCAGGAGGTGGACCGGCACTTCGCCGAGCGCAGCGAGTTCGTCGACCAGGCGCTGCTGCTGGCCGAGGCGCTGGACCGGGAGCTGGCCTGGTCACCGTCGATCGACCGGCCTCCCACGGGTGGCCGGTCGGAGCGGCGGCAGTACGGCAACGCGCTGCTGTCGCGGCTGCCGGTGCTGAGCTCCCGGGTGCACCCGCTGCCCGGCGGCGGGGAACCGCGGAGCGCGCTGCACGCCCGGGTGCAGCTGGGCGGCGGCGAGCTCGAGGTGGTGACCACCCACCTGTCCAGCGCGGCCGCGGCCGACCGGGCCGCCCAGGCCGCGGTCGTCGCCGGGCTCCCTCCAGCGGGGTTGCCGGGCGTGGTGGTCGGTGACCTGAACGCCGACGCCGCGGCGCCGGAGCTGGCGGTGCTCGGCGAGCGGTTCGCCGACGCGTGGGAGCTCGCCGCCGACCGCAGCGACCAGTCCGGCCGGTTCTCGCTGCGTGCGGGTCGCGGTCTCACCCACCCGGCGCGGCGACCGCGGGTGCGGATCGACCAGGTGTGGGTCTCCCCCGGTGTCTCGGTCAGCGGGGCCCGGGTGCTCGACGGCTCGGCGACCTCCGACCACCACCCGCTGCTGGTCGAGCTGGCGGTCACCCCGGCCGCTAGGCCGTCTGCAGCTCCCGGAGACGCTGGCTGATCACGCCGGTGATGCCGTCGCCGCGCATGCTCACGCCGTAGAGGGCGTCGGCGATCTCCATGGTCCGCTTCTGGTGGGTGATGACGATCAGCTGCGAGCTGTTCCGGAGCTGCTCGACCAGGGTGAGCAGCCGGCCCAGGTTCACGTCGTCGAGCGCGGCCTCCACCTCGTCGAGCACGTAGAACGGCGAGGGCCGGGCTCGGAAGATCGCCACCAGCAGCGCGACGGCGGTCAGCGACCGCTCACCCCCGGAGAGCAGCGAGAGCCGCTTGACCTTCTTGCCCGGCGGGCGCGCCTCGACCTCGACCCCGGTGGTCAGCAGGTCGTCGGGGTCGGTGAGGTAGATGCGCCCCTCCCCGCCGGGGAACAGGATGGCGAAGACCTCGGCGAACTCGCGCTGGGTGTCGGCGAAGGCCTCGGCGAACACCTCGTGGATGCGGGCGTCGACCTCGCGGACGACGGTGAGCAGGTCGCGCCGGGTGTTCTTGAGGTCCTCCAGCTGGGTGGCCAGGAAGGTGTGCCGCTCCTCCAGCGCCGTGAACTCCTCCAGCGCCAGCGGGTTCACCTTGCCCAGCGCGGCGAGGTCGCGCTCGGCCCGGGCGGCCCGGCGTTCCTGCGCCGCGCGGTCGTAGCGGACCGGCTCCGGCTCGGGCTCGCCCGCCGCAGCCGCGGCGGCGGCCTGCGCCTGGGTCGGTGGCACCAGCGCGGCCGGGCCGTACTCGCCGACCAGGGTGGGCAGGTCGACGCCGTACTCCTCGGCGGCGCGCGCCTCGAGGGCCTCGATCCGCAGCCGCTGCTCGGCGCGGGCGACCTCGTCACGGTGCACCTCGTCGGTGAGCCGGTCCAGCTCCGCGGTGTGCTCCCGGACCCGGGCGCGGACCACCAGCAGCTCCGCCTCCCGGCCGGTGCGGGCCTCGGCCAGGGCGTCGCGCTCGGTGACCGCACGGGCCAGCGACGCGGTCAGCGCGGTCTGCGCCTCCTCGGCGCCGCGGCGCACGGCCGCGGCGACGCGGGCACCGCGCTCCCGGGCGACCCGGGCGGCCGCGGCCCGCTCCCGCGCGGCGCGCTCCTGCCGGGCCTGGCGGCGCAGCGACTCGGCGCGCCCGGTGAGCGAGCGGGCCCGCTCCTCGGCGGTCCGCACCGCGAGCCGGGCCTCGGTCTCCGCCTGCCGGGCTCCGGCGGCCTCGGCGCGGAGCCTGTCCCGCTCGTCGGTCGAGGGCTCCTCCTCCAGCGGCGCGGCCTCGGCGGCGGCCAGCCGCTCCTCGAGCTCGACCAGCCCGGTGACCGCGGCGTCGCGGGCCTGCTCGGCGCGCACCCGGGCGGCGTCCAGGCGCTGGGCCTCGGCCACCGCGGAGCGCGCGGCGGCGCCCAGCTCGGCGAGCTCGGCGGCGGCGGCCGAGCGCGCCCGGTCACCGGCCTGCCGGGCGGTGAGCGCGGTGTCGACGTCCGCGGAGCGCTGTGCGGCGACCTCCCGGGCGGCGGCCAGCTCGTCGGCCAGCCGGGCGGCGGTCGCGGCGGCGCGGTCCAGCTCGGCCGCGGCCTCGTCGACCCGCGCCCGCACCTCGAGCCCGGACGGGGCGTTCACCTGGCCGCCCACCGACCAGTCGGCGCCCAGCAGGTCGCCGGAGCCGGTGACCGCGCGGACCCGCGGGTGGGTGCGCACCAGCGCCACGGCGGCGGCCAGGTCGGCGACGACGGCGACCCGCTCCAGCGCGCGGGCCAGCGCCGGGCCGAGCTCGGCGGGTGCGGAGACCAGGTCGAGGGCCCAGCGCGCACCCTCGGGCAGCTCGGGCCAGCCGTCCCGGGCGACCGGGGGGAGGCCGCCGGTGACCAGCAGCCCCACCCGCCCGCCGTCCGTGCCGGCCAGGTGGGTGAGCACGTCGGCGGCCTCGGCGACCCCGGCGACCACCACGGCGTCGGCCAGGCCGCCCAGTGCCGCGGCGATCGGGACCTCCGCGCCCGGTGCGACGGTGAGCCGGTCGGGGACCGGGCCGAGCACCCCGGGCAGCCCGGCGGCGAGGACGGCGGCCGCGCCGTCGGCGGGGGCCAGGCCCAGGGCGAGCGCGTCGCGCCGGGCCTGCCAGCCGGCGCGGTCGCGCTCGGCGGCGCGTTCGGCGGCGGTCAGCTCGGCGACGGTGCGGGCGGCCTCGGCGGAGGCGGCGACCGCGGCGGCGTGCGCGGCAGCGAGGTCCTGGTCGCCGCCGGCGTCCTCGGTGAGCTCGGCACGCCGGGCCTCGAGCCGCTCCGCGGCGGCGTCGGCCCGGTCGGCGGCCTCGGTGGCCGCTGCGGCGAGCCGGTCGATCTCGGCCTCGCCGGCCGCGGCCCGCGACCGGCCGGCGGCCACCTGCCCGGAGAGCCGGGCCAGCTGCTCGCGGCGGTCGGCCAGCGCACGGGCCGCGGCGACCAGGGCGCGCTCCGCCTCGGTCAGCGCGGCCTCCACCTCGGCCCGCAGCGCCACGGCGGTCGCCAGCCGCGCGCGCTCGGCCTCGAGCGACTCGGCGAGCTCGCGCTCGGTGGCCTCGACCCGGTCGGCCTCGGCGTCCAGCGCGTCCGGGTCGCGGCCGGTGGGCCCGGCCGGCGGGGCGGCGGCCAGGTGCCGGTGCCGCTCGGCGGCCAGCTGGCCGACGCTGCGGAAGCGCTCGGCCAGGGCGGACAACCGGTACCAGCTGTCCTGGGCGGTGGCCAGCGCGGGGGCGTCGGCGGCCAGCTGCCGTTCCAGGGACGACTCGGTGCGGGAGGCCTCGCCCAGCGCGGCCTCGACCACCGTCCGGCGGGCGCGCGCGGCGGTCTCGTCGGCGACGTCGGCCTCCAGGGCGTCGCGCAGCCCGACCAGGTCGTCGGCGAGCAGCCGCAGCCGCGCGTCGCGCAGGTCGGCCTGCACCCCGGCCGCCCGGCGGGCCACCTCGGCCTGCCTGCCCAGCGGCTTGAGCTGGCGGCGCAGCTCCGCGGTCAGGTCGCCCAGCCGGTCGAGGTTGGCCTGCATCGCGTCGAGCTTGCGGAGCGCCTTCTCCTTGCGCTTGCGGTGCTTGAGGACGCCGGCCGCCTCCTCGACGAAGGCCCGCCTGTCCTCCGGGCGACCGGAGAGGACGGCGTCGAGCTGCCCCTGCCCGACGATGACGTGCATCTCCCGGCCGATGCCGGAGTCGCTGAGCAGCTCCTGGACGTCGAGCAGCCGGACCTTGTCACCGTTGATCTCGTACTCGCTCTCGCCGGAGCGGTACATCCGGCGGGTGATCGAGACCTCGGTGTAGTCGATCGGCAGCGCGCCGTCGGCGTTGTCGATCGTCAGCGTCACCTCGGCGCGGCCCAGCGCCGGCCGGCCGGCCGTACCGGCGAAGATGACGTCCTCCATCTTGCCGCCGCGCAGGCTCTTGGCGCCCTGCTCGCCGAGCACCCAGGCGATCGCGTCGACGACGTTGGACTTGCCCGAGCCGTTCGGGCCGACGACGGCGGTGATGCCGGGCTCCAGGCGCAGCGTCGTCGGCGACGCGAAGGACTTGAAGCCCTTGAGCGTCAGGCTGGACAGGTGCACGGCGGAGAGGCTCCCAGGCGGGTACGACAGTCCTGCTCAGCGCAGGGTCGGCCCATGATGGCCGACAGCGTGCCGATCACCCCACGATCGGTGACCAGTGGGGTGGGTGGTGCAGGAGGCACGTGCGACCCGCGGTCCCGCCGCCGGTGGGGCGGCGGGGTCGCTGCTAGGCCAGGACGGCGTCGGCCTGCTCGTGGGCCATGCTCAGCAGCTCGCGGGCGATCGTGGCGTCGCGCTCCTCGCGGAGGACGGCGATCTCCTCCTCGAGGCGGCGCACCTTGGCGCGCAGGGCGGCGTTCTCCTCGGCTACCCGAAGCTCGTGCGGAGCGACGATCGAACCGAACAGGGCCTTGGCCATGGCTCAGCGGCCTTTCACGTGCAGGAGTGGGTCCCTCGCACCGCCGGGGCGGTCTGCGCGGGTTGGTGCTCCCAGGGTGACAGCCGGTTCGACCTGGGTCAACGGCGGCGGTACCCCCAGCGGGTGTCGGGCGGATGTCGTCTTGGTCACCCGACGGTGAAGCCGGGCACCCCCTGCACCACGTCGTCGCGCTGCCGCACCCCGCCGACCGCACCCGGTGACCGCGGTCCGGAGAGTTCGGCCAGGACCGCCCGGACGTCGTCCGCCGGACCCTCGAGGACCACCTCGACCCGGCCGTCGGGCAGGTTGGTCGCCGACCCGGCGAGCCCGCGGGCGGTCGCCGCGCTGCGGACGAACCAGCGGTAGCCGACCCCCTGCACCTGACCCTCGACCAGGGCCACCACCCGGACGGCGCTCACGACCTGCGCGCCCGCGGGCGCGGCTGGCACTGCGGGCAGCTGTAGCTGGACCGGTTCATGAACTGCTCGCGGCGGACCGGCGTGCCGCACCGGGGGCACGGCCGGTCCAGCTGCCCGTAGACCGCCAGGTGCCGGGAGAAGTAGCCGCTCTGCCCGTTGACGTCGACGTAGAGCGAGTCGAAGGAGGTGCCGCCCTGCTCGAGGCTCTCCCCCAGCACGTCCCGGACGCCCTCGAGGAGGTCGGCGACCTGGGCGCGGGTGAGCTTGTCGGTGGGCCGGGCGCCGTGCAGCCGGGCGCGCCACAGCGACTCGTCGGCGTAGATGTTGCCGACGCCGCCGATCAGCGTCTGGTCCAGCAGCGCGCGCTTGACCTCGGTGTGCCGTCGGCGGAGCGCGGCGCTGAAGGCGTCGACGTCGAAGGCGTCGTCCAGCGGGTCGATGGCGATGTGCGCCAGCCGCGGCGGGACGTCGGCGGGGCCGGTGCCCGCGCCGTCCTCCACCGCCAGCCCGCCGAAGGTGCGCTGGTCGACGAAGCGCAGCTCGCGACCGCCGTCGGTGAACCGGAACCGGGCGCGCAGGTGCACCTCGTCGGCCTCCTCGGGCTTCTCCACGAGCAGCTGCCCGCTCATGCCGAGGTGGGCGACCAGCGCCTGACCGGTGGGGGTGCCGTCGGACTCGGCGACGGGCAACCACAGGTACTTGCCGCGCCGGTGGGCGGCGGTGAGCGTGCGGCCGGTCAGCGCGGCGACGAAGTGCTCGGCCCCCTCGAGGTGCCGGCGGACCGCCCGCGGGTGGTGCACCTCGACCTCGGCGATGGTCCGGCCGGTGACCCAGCGGTCCAGGCCGCGCCGGACGACCTCGACCTCGGGCAGCTCGGGCACGTCAGCCGCCCGCAGGCCCGCCGTCGGTCGCCGACGTGAGCGAGCGCCACGCCACCTCGGCGGCCTCCTGCTCGGCGGCCTTCTTGGTCCGCCCGGTGCCCTTGCCGCGGATCTGGCCGGCCAGCGACACGACGGCGGTGAAGGTCTTGGCGTGGTCGGGACCGGTGTCCTCGACGTCGTAGACCGGGGCGCCCAGCCCCTGGCCGGCCCCGAGCTCCTGCAGGCTCGTCTTCCAGTCCAGCGCGGCACCGCGGGTGGCCGACTCGGCCAGCAGCGGGTCGAACAGCCGGTGCACGATCGCCGCGGCGGTGTCCAGCCCCTGCCCGAGGTGGATGGCGCCGATCAGCGCCTCCAGGGCGTCGGCGAGGATCGAGTCCTTCTCCCGGCCGCCGGTGGTCGTCTCGCCGCGGCCCAGCAGCAGGTGCGGGCCGATGCCGCCCTCGCCGAGCGCGCGGGAGACCCGGGCCAGGGAGTTCATGTTGACCACCGAGGCGCGCAGCTTGGCCAGCTGCCCCTCGGGCAGGTCGGGGTGGCTGCGGTAGAGCTCGTCGGTGACCACGAGCCCGAGGACCGAGTCGCCGAGGAACTCCAGGCGCTCGTTGGTGGGCAGGCCACCGTGCTCGTAGGCGTAGGACCGGTGGGTCAGCGCCAGCTCCAGCAGCTCCGCGGGCAGCTCGACGCCCAGGGCGTCGGTGAGCCAGCGGGCGGCGGCGTCGGTGTGCTCGCTCACGACGGGCGGACGACCGACGGCGTCCTCGGCCGCAGGCCCCCCGCTGGGGAGCCTGCCACCGAGGACGCCGGGGCGGAGATCGCGTGCGCCATGCCGCAGGTGCGCTGGGTCAGACCGCGAGGACCTGACGGCCGTCGTGCTGACCGCAGGTCGGGCAGGCGATGTGCGGGGGCTTGAGCTCGCCGCAGGCCTTGTTCGGGCAGGGGGCCAGGGTCGGGGCCGTGGCCTTCCACTGCGACCGGCGCGAGCGGGTGTTGCTGCGCGAGGTGCGCCGCTTCGGGACAGCCATGATCAGTTCTCCTCGGTGTCGGTGCTCCCGGAGCCCGGCTGGGCCCCGTCGGCGTCGTTCGCAGTGCTGTCGTTCAGGTCGGCGAAGCGCGCGGCCAGCCCGGCGAACCGGGGGTCGATCACCTCGTGCGAGTGGTCGGAGGGCAGGTCGTCCAGCCGCTCGCCGCAGTCGACGCACAGACCGGCGCAGTCCGGTGTGCAGGTCGGCGACAGCGGCAGGGTGAGGACGACGGTGTCCCGGACCAGCGGGGCCAGGTCGAGCGTGTCGCCCTCGATCCGGCGCACCTCGTCCTCGCCGCTGGTGGCCTCGGTGGTGCTGCCCTCGTAGGCGTAGAGCTCCTGGACGTCGAGCTCGAGGGTGTCCTCGACGGGGTCCAGGCACCGCGCGCACTGGCCGGTCACCGGGACGTCGACGGTGCCGCTGACCAGCACGCCCTCCATGACCGACTCGAGCCGCAGGTGCAGGTGGACCGGCGCGCCCTCGGGCACCCCGATCATCTCGACACCCCAGCCGGGCCGGGCGGGCAGCGTCTTCTCCCACTCGCGCATGGAGCCGGCGCGCCGGCCCAGCTCGCGGAGGTCGACCGTCCACGCCTTGGCAGCTGCCTTCTCCGCGGCCTTCTCGGCGACCGAGCGGGTCGCGGGGTCGGCGGCGGGGCGCTGCGCGTCCGTGGACGCGGCGCCGGGGAACGGTGCAGGGGAAGCAGACATGTCAGTACTCGTCGTCGTCGTTGGTGGGTTCGCCGGGAGCGCACGGGAGGGCAGCGGCCGGACGGAGGTCGAGCTTACCCGATCCCCCGCCGACGCCGTCCCGGCGTCACGGCGTGCGCAGGTCCGGGAGGGCCTGGCGCGGTGTGGTCAGGGCGTGCGCAGGTTGGTGCGCGCCTTCTCCACCGAACGCATCATGTGCGACAGCGTGTTCCCGAAGTCGGCGAGCCGGGTGTCGACGTAGTCGTCGACCTCGGCCCGCATCCGGGCGACCTCGGCCGCGGTCTGCGCGCCGAGCGCGTCGGCCCGGTCGACCGCCGTCCGGTACACCTCGGTCTCGGTGAGCAGCCGCTCGTGCTCGGCCTCGCCGGCGGCGACCAGCTCGTCCTGCTGGCGCTGGCCGTCGGCCAGCAGCTGCTCGCGCAGCCGGCGGGCCTCGGCGACCATCCGCTCGGCCTCCGCCTCGGCCTCGGCCAGCAGCTCGTCGGCCTCGGCCTGCGCCTGGGTGAGGATCTCGTCGCGCTGCCGGCGGGCGGTGCCGATCAGCTCCTCGCGCTGGCGCCGGGCGTTGGCCACGACCTGCTCGCTGTCGCTGCGGGTGCGCCCGGTCAGCCGCTCGGCCTCGGCCTGGGCCTGCTGGAGGATCTCGGTGCGCTGCTCGACGATGGCGCCGGCCTGCTGCACCTCCTCGGGGAGGGACTCCCGCAGCTCGTCGAGCAGGTCGAGCAGGTGGTCGCGCGGCACCATGCAGGAGCTGGACATCGGCACGCTGCGGGCGTTCTCGATCACCGTGGTGAGCTCGTCCACGGTCTCGTACAGCCGGTAGACCACCTCGGTCATGGCTGCTGCCTCTCCCTCGACTGCGCGACCAGCCGGTCGTTGACCGCCTTGGGCACCAGCGACGAGACGTCGCCGCCGAACCGGGCGATCTGCTTGACCAGGCTCGAGGAGAGGTGGCCGACCTGCGGCGCGGTCGGCACGAAGAGGGTCTCGACCCCGGCCAGCTCGCGGTTCATCTGGGCCATCTGCAGCTCGTACTCGAAGTCGCCGACCGCCCGCAGGCCCTTGACGATCACCGGGATGCCCCGGTCGCGGCAGTAGTGGACGAGCAGGCCCTCGAAGCTGTCCACGGTGACGTTGGGCAGGTCGACGACCGCCTCGCGGAGCAGGGCCATCCGCTCCGCGACGTCGAACAGGCCGGCCTTGCCGGGGTTGACCAGCACCGCGACGACCAGCTCGTCGTAGAGGGCAGCGGCGCGCGCGATCACGTCGACATGGCCGTTGGTGACCGGGTCGAACGAACCGGGACAGACCGCTCGCCTCACGACAACCGACCGTACCGGAGCACCGCCTCCCCGTACCGCCGATCGCGGACTCCGATCAGCGGTGTCGGCCACTCCCACGGCTGCTCGCGGCTGGAGCGCTCCACGACGACCACGGCGTCCGGGGCCAGCCAGCCGTTCCCGACGAGCCCGCCCAGCACGCCGAGCACCTCGGCCACCGGGGCCGCGTAGGGCGGGTCGGCGAACACCAGGTCGAAGCCGGCCGTCGCCGGACCGGCCACGACCGCGGGGACGCTCGCGGGCAGCACCACCGCCCCGCGCACCCCCACCGCGGCGATGTTGTCCCGCAGCACCGGCAGCACGCCGCCGCCGTTCTCCACGAAGACCGCCTCGGCCGCGCCGCGGGACAGCGCCTCGAGCCCGAGGGCCCCGGACCCGGCGTACAGGTCGAGCACCCGGGCACCGTCGAGGTCCAGCAGCGAGCCCAGCGAGTTGAACAGGCCCTCGCGCGCCCGGTCCCCGGTCGGCCGCACCCCCGCGCGCGGCACCTTCAACCGCCGCCCCCCAGCGGTTCCGGAGATGATGCGGGTCACGCCCCCGGCCCCCTGCAGGGTCCCGCCGCGAGCGTGCGAGTGGTGGGGGGCAGGGGGTCCTTCATGCTTTCTCCAAGTAGTCGGCGCGCTCGTCCATCGCCAGCGCGGCGACCGCGGCGGCCAGCTCGGGGTGGTCGGCGAGGCCGCCGCCGTTCTCCACCAGGGCGGTCGCCTCGGCCCGCGCCTCGGCGATCAACGTCTCGTCGTCGAGCAGCGAGAGGAGCTTCACGTTCGAGCGGCGGCCGGACTGCGCGGCGCCGAGCACGTCGCCCTCGCGCCGGGTCTCCAGGTCCAGCCGGGCCAGCTCGAACCCGTCGGTGGTGGCGGCGACCGCGGCCAGCCGCTGCCCGGTCGCCGACGAGCTGGACGCCTCGCTGACCAGCAGGCACAGCCCGGCGTGCTTGCCCCGGGCGACCCGGCCGCGCAGCTGGTGCAGCTGGCTGACGCCGAACCGGTCGGCGTCCATCACCACCATCACCGTGGCGTTGGGCACGTCGACACCCACCTCGACCACGGTGGTGGCGACCAGCACGTCGACCTCGCCGGCGGCGAAGGCCCGCATCCGGGCCTCCTTCTCCTCCGGGGGCATCCGGCCGTGCAGCACCTCGACCCGCAGCGCCGACAGCGGCCCCGAGCGCAGGCCTTCCGCGACGTCCAGCACGGCCAGCGGCGGGCGCCGGTCGCTGGTGCCGGCGTCGTCCGGTGGGGCGCCGTCGGCGTCGTCCGGCCCGTCGTCGTCCTTCGCCGACTCCTCCAGGTCACCGATCCGCGGGCAGACGACGTAGGCCTGCCGCCCGGCCGCGACCTCCTCCCGCACTCGGGCCCAGGCCCGTTCCAGCCAGGCCGGCTTGTCCCGCACCGGGACGACGGAGCTGGACACGCCGCCCCGGCCGGCGGGCAGCTGGCGCAGCGTGGAGGTCTCGAGGTCCCCGTAGACGGTCATCGCCACGGTGCGCGGGATCGGCGTGGCCGTCATCACCAGCACGTGCGGCGGGCGGGTGCCCTTGGCGCGCAGCGCGTCGCGCTGCTCGACGCCGAAGCGGTGCTGCTCGTCGACGACGACCAGACCGAGGTCGGCGAACTCGACGCCCTCCTGCAGCAGCGCGTGCGTGCCGACGACGATGCCGGCGCTGCCGTCGGCGACCGCGGCCCGCGCCTCCCGGCGGACGGCGGCCTTCTGCGACCCGGTGAGCAGCACCACCCGGGTGCCGGCCGGGTCGCCGTCCAGCTCCCCGGCCCGGGCCAGCGGGCCCAGGATCGCCGACAGGCTGCGGGCGTGCTGGGCGGCGAGCACCTCGGTGGGCGCCAGCAGCGCCGCCTGCCCGCCGGCGTCGACCACCTGGGCCATGGCGCGCAGCGCGACGACGGTCTTGCCCGAGCCGACCTCGCCCTGCAGCAGCCGGTTCATCGGCTGCACCCGGGCCAGCTCGGCGGCCAGCTCCTCGCCGACCTCCCGCTGCCCCTCGGTGAGGGAGAACGGCAGCGCGGCGTCGACGGCATCGAGCAGCCCGCCGCTGCGCCGCGGCCGCTCGATGCCGGGCTCCAGCGCGGCAGCGCGCCGCCGGGCGGCCAGCGTGCACTGCAGCACCAGCGCCTCGTCCCACTTCAGCCGCTCGTCGGCGAACTCGACCTGGGCCAGCGACTCGGGCCGGTGCTTGTAGACCAGCGCCGTGGCCAGCGACGGCAGGCCGTGCCGGTCGCGCACCGCCGCGGGGATGGGGTCGTCGAGCAGGGCCTCCAGCGAGTGCCGGTCGTCCAGCAGCATCTTCACCGACTTCTGGATCACCCAGCTGGAGACGTCCTTGCTGGCCGGGTAGAGCGGCACCAGGGCGCGGGCCCAGTCGTCGTCGTCCCCGGTGATGATGTGGCAGTCGGGGTGGCTGAACTGCTTGTCGCCCCGCCAGAGGCCCACGGTGCCGGCGAACAGACCCCATTCCCCGACGTCCAGGTGGGCGTGCCGGTTGTTGAAGAAGACCAGCCGCATGCTGCCGGCGCCGTCGCCCACGGTGACCTCGGTGAGCGTCCCGCGGCGCTGCTGCATCCGGCGGGTGCTGACGCTCTTGACCTGGGCCAGCACCGTCACCCGGTCGCCGACCTGCAGGTCGTCGAGCCGGGACATCTCACCGCGCCGGGCGTAGCGGCGCGGGTAGTGCCGGAGCAGGTCGCGCACGGTGCGCAGCTGCAGCTGGTCGGCCATGACCTTCGACGTCTTCGGGCCGAGCACCCGGGACAGGTCGGTGTCCATCGACATCGCCACGGCTACTCCACCCCCACCAGCAGCGGCACCGCCCCGGCGCCGCCGGCGTACCGGACCACCTCGACCGTGGGGTGCACCGCCGCCAGGTGGGCGCCCACGGTGTCGCCGAGGGCGGCGTCGGCCCCCACGACCAGCGTCGCCATCTCCCCGCCGGCGGACAGCAGGCGGTCGAGCAGGTCGCGGGCCACCGTGGCGGCGTCGGCGCCGATCACGACGACGTCGCCCTCCGCGCTGCCCAGCACGTCACCGGGGCGGCAGCGCCCGGCCGAGGTGAGCGCCTCCTGGTCGGCGACCACCACCTCGGCCCAGCGGGTCGCCGCGGCGGCCTCGGCCAGCGCGACGACGTCGTCCCCTAAGCGGCGGGCCGGGTCGGCGACGGCGAGGGCGGCCAGGCCCTGCACGGGCGACCGGGTGGGGACGACGACCACGTCGCGGCCCTCGGCGCGGGCACGCTCGGCCGCCCGGCCGGCCGGCCCGATGGCCCCGGCGGCGTTGGGCAGCACCACGACCTGCTCGGCGCCGGTGCCGAGGACCGCGCGCAGCACGTCGTCCTCCGCGACGGCGTCGGCCGGCGCGGTGAGCACGGTGACGCCCTCCGCCGCGAACAGCTCGGCCAGCCCCGCCGCGCAGGCCAGCGCGACGACCGCCCGGACGCCCGGGGCCGCGGCCGGCGGGCGCACCGGTGCCAGCGGGGTGACCGAGATGCGGTGCGGGCGGCCGGCCTCGATGCCGGCCTCGATCGCCGCGCCGACGTCGGAGACGTGCACGTGCACGTTCCACTCGCGGCCCGCCGGGGTGTCGACGCCGACCACGACCAGGCAGTCGCCGAGCTCGGCGAGCCGGGCCTGCAGCCGCGCGACGGCGTCCGGGTCGGAGTCGGCGAGCAGGAACTGCACCTCGCTGCCCGGTCCGGGCGCCGGCGGCCCGGGCACCGGGGCCGAGGGGCGCCGGGGGCGGGCGGGCCGGCCGCCCAGCGGGGGGCGGGCCGGCGCGACCCCGGTCACCGTGCCGACGAGCGCGTCCAGCACCAGGCACCAGCCCGCTCCCCCGGCGTCGACGACCCCGGCCTCCTTGAGCGCGGCCAGCTGACCGGTGGTGGCCTGCAGCGCGGTGAGCGCGCCGTCGGCCGCGGCCCGGACGACGTCGGCCAGCCCGGTCCGCCCCTCGACGACGGCGGCGGCCGCGGCCTCGGCCCCCGACCGGGCCACGGTGAGGAAGGTGCCCTCCTCGGGGTCGGCGACGGCGCCGTACGCGCTCTGCGAGGCGCTGGTGAGCGCCGTCGCGAGGAGCTCGCCGTCGACCTCGGGGCGGTCGGCGAGGGCGTCGGCGAGACCGCGCAGCAGCTGGGCGAGGATCGCCCCGGAGTTGCCGCGGGCACCGAGCACGGCGCCGCGGGCCAGCACCGCCCACGGCGACTCGGGCCGGCGGCCGCCGTCGTCCCGGGCGGCCTGCAGGGCGGCGTCGAGGGCCGCGTGCCCGGCCTCGGCGGTGAGCAGCAGGTTCGTGCCGGTGTCGCCGTCGGGCACCGGGAAGACGTTGAGCTCGTCGAGCCGGCCGCGGGCCGCGCCGAGGACGTCGACGACGGCACGACTCCACCGGCCGACCGCGGCGTCGTCCAGCGCCCTCAGCACGCCCGGCAGGGTACCGGGGGCCGCCGACAGGACCGGTCCACGCGTGGTCGGCCGGGCTCCCGGGCCGGGGTGGGCCGACACCGACCCCGGCCACCGGTTACAGTGGTGCCCAGCGTGTGCGTGGCTGGTGTCTGCCCTCGGGCCTCCAGTGGCACCGCGACCTGACTTCAGTTGGACCAATTCTCTGGGAGTGATCGACCGTGGCTGCCGTGTGCGACGTGTGTGGCAAGGGCCCCGGTTTCGGCATGTCGGTGTCCCACTCGCACCGCCGTACGCCGCGCCGTTGGAACCCGAACATCCAGTCCGTCCGGGCTGCCGTCTCCGGTGGCGGGCGCAAGCGCGTCAACGCCTGCACCTCCTGCATCCGTGCAGGCAAGGTCGCCCGGGTCTAAGCGCCCAGCACGTCACGGAAGACCCCGGGAGGCCATCGGCCTCCCGGGGTCTTCCGTGTGCTCAGCCGCCGATGCCGCGGGCGTGGGCGGCGGTGACCACCAGGTCGACCACCGCGTCGTGCGGCAGGGCGGTGCTGTCCACCACCAGGTGGTAGTGCCGGGACTCGGCCGGGTCGCAGCGGTAGAAGTGCCGTACGTAGGCGACCCGGGCCCGGTCGGCCGCCTCCTGGTCCCGGCGCACCTCGTCCTCCGGCCGGCCCGAGTGCGCGACCGCGGCGGCCAGCCGCCGGTCCCGCGGCCCGTCCAGCCGCACGTGCAGCACGTCGGGCCGGTCCCGCAGCACCATCGCCGCCGCCCGGCCCAGCACCACCCCGCCGGGGCCCTCGACGATCTCGGTGAGCACCCGCTCGGTCTGCACCCGGTAGGCCCGCTCGTCGGGCAGGGCGGACGTCGGCAGCACGCCGCCCACCGGGTCGGGCATCGTGCCCAGCGAGCTCACCAGCCGCCACAGGCCGCGGGTGATGGTCTCGTCGTTGGCCTCGGCCTCTTCCACCGGGACCCCGAGCCGCCCGGCGACCTGCGCCGGGATCACCCGGTCGTGGAACGGCAGCCGCAGGCGCTCGGCGACGGCGGGGGCGATCTCGGCGCCGCCGGCCCCGAACGACGCCGACACGGTCACGACGCCCATGCGTCCTCCTCCTCAGCGGTCGCCGGCGCGGTGAGCTGCTTGCCCAGGAACACCGCGTCCGGCGAGTCCGCGTAGACCCCGTACCCGGCGACCGGCGAGTACCCCGCACGGTCGTAGAGCGCCAGCGCCTCGGGCTGCCGGTCGCCGGAGTTCAGCACCAGCTGCCGGTGCCCGGCCGCGGCGGCGGAGCGCTCCAGCTCGGCGAGGACCAGGGCCGCGATGCCGCGCCGACGGAACGCCGGCTCCACGTACATCCGCTTGACCTCCGCCACGCCGTCGCCGGAGGAGCGCCAGCCGCCGCAGCCGGCCGGCACCCCGTCGACCTCGGCGACCAGGAACAGCCCCAGCGGCGGGGAGAACTCCGCCGGGTCGACGACGGCGGCGTCCCGGCCGCCGTAGCGGACCACGTACTCCTGCTGCACCCGCTCGACGAGGTGCTGCGCGACCGGGTCGGCGTACCCCACGGCGCGGAGCCGGACCCGCCCCGGCTCAGCCGAAGTGGACATGCCCCGTCTCCTCCCCCAGCTCGGCCGCCACCTGCGCGGCGGGCACCCCGTCCACCCGGACCCCCGGTCCGTCCTCCGTCGGCTCGTGCACGACCCCGATCCTCGTCCACCCCTCGGGGAGCGCGACGTGGGGAGGGAAGGTGGCCACCAGGGCGTGGTCCTCCCCGCCGGTGAGGACCCAGCCGAGCGGGTCGCCGCCGAGCGCCGCGGCGACCTGCGGCAGCGGCCCGACCACGTAGGTCTCCCGCAGCACCGCACGGTCCAGGTCCAGCACGACGCCGCTGTCCGCGGCGAGGTGGCCGGCGTCGGCGAGCAGCCCGTCGCTGGTGTCGCACATGGCCGTCGCCCCGGCATCGGCGGCGGCCGGGCCGGCGGCGTACGGCGGTAGCGGACGGCGGTGGGCGCCCACCGCGGCGGCCGGTGCGGAGAAGCCCCGGCGCAGCACCGCCAGCCCGCAGGCCGACCAGCCGAGCCGGCCGGCCACCGCCACGACGTCCCCCGCCCGGGCACCCGACCGCAGGACCGGCGCCCGGCCACCGAGGTCCCCCAGCGCCGTCACGGACAGCACGACGGCCGAGGAGTCCGGCGCGCTCGCCGAGGTGTCGCCGCCGACGACCGCGGCGCCGAACGGGGCGCACTCCGCCGCCATGCCGACCGCCACGCCCTCCAGCCACGCTGCGGAGGTGTCCGCGGGGCAGGCCAGCCCGACGAGCAGCGCGGTGGGCACCGCGCCCATGGCGGCGACGTCGGCCAGGTTGGCGGCCGCGGCCTTGTGCCCGACGTCCTCGGCGGAGGACCAGTCGCGGCGGAAGTGCCGGCCCTCGACGAGGACGTCGGTGCAGGCCACCACCCTGCCGTCGGGCGTGCGCAGCACGGCCGCGTCGTCGCCGGGGCCGACGTCGGCCAGCGACGCGGTACCCGACCGGGCGACCACCCGGGCGATGAGCGGGAACTCCCCCACCGCCCCGACGGTGTCGCCCGGATCGGGCCGGGGCGTGAGCGGGCGGGACCGCGTCACGCGGCGTCCCGCGCGGCTCGGTAACGTTGCTGGTCGGTCCGCTGCTCAGCAGGCCTGCGCCCGAGGAAGGTCAACCCGTGGTCCACGCCTACATCCTGATCCAGACCGAAGTCGGCAAGGCAGCCGCGGTCGCCGCGAGCATCAGCGAGATCGCCGGCGTGACGAAGGCCGAGGACGTCACCGGTCCCTACGACGTGATCGTGCGGGCCGAGGCGAACACCGTCGACGAGCTCGGCCGGCTCGTCGTGGCCCGGGTGCAGTCGGTCGACGGCATCACCCGCACCCTGACCTGCCCCGTCGTCAACCTCTGAGCCGCTGAGCACGCCTGACCCCGCCGACCGGCTGCTGCGCCGGGCGGCGATGGCGACCCTCACCGTCCTGGTGGCGGTGGTGGCCGTCGTCCTGGTGCTGGTGAACCTGCAGCGCGACGACGAGGACGCCGACACCGGCTCGGCGGTCGCCGACGTCTCCGGCACGACGTCCGCACCGCGGGGCGACCTGCCCCCGGTGCAGGTCGACACCCCCGACGTCACCCCGGCCGCGGACCTGGCGTGCCCGGTGCTGATGGCCCAGCTGCCGCTGGAGCTGGCCGGGGAGACCTCCCGGCTGGTCGACTCCGACAGCCCCTACGCCTACGCCTGGGGGGACCCGGCGGTCGTGCTGGTGTGCGGCGTCGACCCGCCGGCCGGCTACGTGGTGGGCGCCTCGACGTTCGTGATCTCCGGCGTCGAGTGGTTCGTCGACGACTCCGACCCCGACGTCGTCGTCTGGACGACGGTCGACCGGAACGTGCCCGTCCAGGTGTCGGTGCCGACGAGCACCGACAGCGCCTCGGTGACCGCGCTCTGCCCGATCATCAGCACGGCGATCCCGTACGTCACCCCGACGCCCGGGGGTTAGCTCGCCGGCAGCCGGTCCAGCTGGGCCAGGGTGACCGCGACGAGCTCCGCCCAGGCGTCGGCCGGGGTCGCGGCCACCGCGGCGACCGACACGGTGAAGACGCCGGAGGCGCACCAGGCGAAGGCGGCCGGCCCGGCGAGGCCCTGCTTGCTCGCGGGCTCGTCGCGGGCCATGGTGACGCAGCCGGCCGGCAGGTCGTCCGGGGCGCTGTCGGTCAGCCCGCCGTAGTACTCCGCGTCGTTGCGCGCGAGGTCCTCCGCGTAGGACCCCGCGCCCCCGCCGTCCCGGAACTGATCGAGGAACACGCTGGTCAACGCGTTGTCCGCGCGCCAGAAGCGCTCCCAGCCACGCTGGTAGCCGTACTCGCCGAGCACCTCGCGCTGCCGCTGCGCGTCGTCGCCGTAGCCGGCGACGTCGTCGATCGTCTTGGCCCCCGCCGGCGGGTCGAGCTCGTCGTCGGGCACGAGCGGCAGCCCGGAGGGCACCGCGTCGACGAGCAGGGTCTCCAGCTCGGCGTCGTCGGTCGGGACGGCGGCGGAGGCCGCCGACGACGTCGACGGGGCGGCCGCGGGGGCCTCCGCGGACGAGCAGCCGGTGCACCACGGGGCGAGCAGCAGCAGCGGGGCCGCCACGGTCCGCAGCAGCCGGGAGGTCACCCGCCGTCCAGCCCGGCACTGGCCACCAGCCGGTCGACCAGCTCGGGGTAGCTGACGCCGGTGGCGGCCCACATCCGCGGGAACATCGAGATGGGCGTGAACCCGGGCATGGTGTTGACCTCGTTCACCACCCACCGGTCGGCCCCGGTCGCCGGGTCGGTGGAGAGGAAGAAGTCGACCCGGGCCAGCCCGCGGCAGTCCATCGCGAGGAAGGCCCGGCGGGAGATCTCCTGCACCGCGGCGGTCTGCTCGGCGGTCAGGTCGGCGGGTACGTCGAACTCGACGGCGTCGTCGAGGTACTTGGCGTCGAAGTCGTACCACTCGGTGCCGGGGCGCAGCCGGATCTCCGCGGGCAGGCTGGCCTCGGGGAGCCCACCGCCGGGCCGGGCCAGCACGCCGCACTCGATCTCGCGGCCGGGGACGCTGGCCTCCACGACCACCTTGCGGTCGACCGCGGCCGCGGTCGCCACCGCCGCGGGGAACTGCGCCCAGTCGGTGACCCGGGTGATCCCGATGCTGGACCCGGCCCGGGAGGGCTTGACGAAGACCGGCAGGCCCAGCCGCTCCCGCGCCGCCTCGTCGAGCACGTCCGGGTCGGGGCAGATCGCGCCGCTGGCGTCGCGGAGCACCACGTGGTCGCCCTGCGGGATCCCGGCGGCGGACAGCAGCTTCTTGGTGAACTCCTTGTCCATCGAGGCCGCGCTGGCGAACACCCCGGAGCCGACGTAGGGCAGCCCGGACATCTCCAGCAGCCCCTGGATCGTGCCGTCCTCGCCGTGGGCGCCGTGCAGCACCGGGAAGACGACGTCGACCTCGGTGAGCCGGCCGATGGCCTGACCGGGGTCGAGCACGGCCAGGCCCCGCCCGGCCGGGTCGCCGACCAGCGAGACGGCCGTGCCGTCGGTGACCTCGGGCAGCCGGCCGCCCTCGATGGCCAGCGCCCCGCCGTCGTGGAGCACCCACCCGCCCTCGCGGGTGATGCCCACCGGCACCACCTCGTAGCGCTCCGGGTCCAGCGCGGCGAGCACGCTCCCGGCCGACACGCAGGAGATCGCGTGCTCCGCGCTCCGCCCGCCGAAGACGACTGCCACCCTGGTCTTGCCCGCCTCGCCGGTCATCGCCGCCGACCCTAGCCGAGCGCCGCGAGGGCCGAGGTGAGGTCGGCGACGAGGTCGGCGGTGTCCTCGATCCCGCAGGAGAACCGGACGAACCCCGCCGGGACGGCGTCCCCGCCCCACTGGGCGCGCCGGTCGATCGTGGTGTGCACGCCACCGAAGCTGGTCGCGGCCAGCAGCAGCCGGCTGCCCGCGACCAGCCGCTGCACCGCCGCGGCGTCGGCGAGCTCGGCGGAGACGATGCCGTTCGGGCGGAGCATCTGGGTGGTCGCCAGCGCGTACGACGGGTCGCCCGGCCGCCACGGCCACCGGACACCGCTCACGGCGGGGTGGGCGGCGAGCAGCTCGGTGAGGGCGGCGGCGTTGGCGGCCTGGCGGGCCAGCCGCAGGTCCAGGGTGCTCATCGACCGGTGCGCCAGCCAGGCCTCGAACGGGCCGGGGGTGTTGCCGGTGGTCTTCCGCCAGGCCGCGATCCGGGTGCCCAGCTCGCGGCCGGTGTCGGTGCGGGCGCTGCTGACGTGCCCGAGCAGGACGTCGCTGTGCCCGGTGAGCGCCTTGGTGTCCGAGCCGATGGTGAGGTCGGCGCCCAGCGCCAGCGGCCGCTGGCCGATCGGCGAGGCAGTGGTGTTGTCCACCGCCAGCACCGCCCCGGCGGCGGCGGTGGCCCGGGCCACCGCGGCGATGTCGCAGACGTCGAGCTGCGGGTTGCTCGGGGTCTCCAGCAGCACCATCCGGACGCCGTCGAGGTCGCCGCGGGCGGCGACGTCCCCGATCTCCAGGGTCGGCACCAGGTCGACCCGCACGTCGAGGCGCTCGAGCTCGTCGCGAGCCAGCACCCGGGTGGCGTAGTAGCCGTCGGAGGGCAGCACCACCCGGTCGCCGGGGCGCACCAGGGCGAGCACGGCGGAGCTGATCGCGGCCATCCCGGTGGCGAAGGACAGGCAGTCACCGCCGTCGAGCTCGCCGACGGCCCGCTCGAAGACCCGCAGCGTCGGGTTGTCCGGCCGGGCGTACCCGTCGGCGCCCTGCCAGCCGGGCGGCTGGTCGCCGAGGTGGTACGGCGCGGCGAACACCGGGGAGGGGCGCAGCGGGGTGCCCGGCACCGCCGGGTCGTCACCGGCGTGGACCAGCCGGGTCCCGTCACCGAGCGGTGCGTCAGGGGTGCTCACGTGCGGTCCTCTCCCGGGAGGGCGGGCCGCTACTCGGGCTTCGCCTCGCGGGACATCATCTCGCGCACCATCTGGGCGGCCGACTCCCCCTCGTGGCAGACCCGGACGACGGCCTCGGTGATCGGCACGTCGACCCCGTGCGCCCGGGCCAGGTCCAGCACCGAGCGGCAGGTCTTGACCCCCTCGGCGGTCTGCTTGGTGATCTGCAGGACCTCGGCCACCGACATGCCCTGACCCAGGTGCTCGCCGAAGGTCCGGTTGCGCGACAGCGGGGAGGAGCAGGTGGCGACCAGGTCCCCGAGGCCGGCGAGGCCGGCGAACGTCGTCACGTCGGCGCCCAGCGCCATGCCCAGCCGGGCGGTCTCGGCGAGGCCGCGGGTGATCAGCGAGGCCCGGGTGTTGTCGCCGAAGCCCAGCCCGGTGGCGACCCCGCAGGCCAGCGCGATCACGTTCTTGACCGCGCCGCCGAGCTCGCAGCCGACCAGGTCGGGGTTGGTGTAGGGCCGGAAGTACGGGGTGCCGCAGGCCGCCTGCAGCAGCTCCGCGCGCTCGGTGTCCGAGCAGGCGATGACCGTCGCCGAGGGCTGCTCCTCGGCGATCTCCCGGGCCAGGTTCGGCCCGGACAGCGCGGCGACCCGGTCCGCGCCGGCGCCGGTCACCTCGCAGATCACCTCGCTCATCCGCTTGGTGGTACCGAGCTCGACGCCCTTCATCAGCGACAGCAGCGACGCCTCGGGCGGCAGCAGCGGCGTCCAGCCGGCCAGGTTGTCCCGCAGCGTCTGGCTGGGCACGGCGAGGACGACGACGTCCGCGCCGTCCAGCGCCTCGGCGGGGTCGACGGTGGCGCGCACGGCCGCGGGCAGCCGCACACCGGGCAGGTAGTCGGCGTTCTCCCGGGTGCGGGCGATCGTCTCGACCAGCTCGGGACGGCGGGCGTGCAGGGCCACCGAGCAACCGGCGTCGGCGAGCACCTTGGCGAAGGTCGTGCCCCAGGAGCCGGCGCCGAGCACCGCCGCGCGGGTCACGCCACCTCCCCGGGGAGCGCCGGGCGCACCGGCCGCGGGGCGAACCCGAGGGGCGGGCGTTCTTGGCGGAGCTCGCCGAGCTGGTCGCGGACCCGGGTCATCAGCAGGTCGGTCACCTCGTGGAGCAGCTCGGGGGTGAGCGGCTCGCCGGCGCGCACCCGGGCCCGCTGGGCGGCGAGGTCGACCGGCTCGCCGACCAGGTACTCCGCCGGCGTCCGCAGCCGCGGGTGCAGCCGCTTGGTGTGGTAGTCGTGCACCAGCTGCGGCCCCCACTGGGCGACCGGCACGACGACGGCGTCGGTGGTCAGCGCCAGCCGGGCCACCCCGGACCGGGCCTGCATCGGCCACCAGTCCGGGTCGCGGGTCACCGAGCCCTCCGGGTAGATGACGACCAGCTCGCCGGCGTCGAGCTCGGCCTTGGCCGCGTGCACCGAGGACATCGCGGCGCTGGTGCCCCGGGAGACCGGGATCTGCCCCGCGGCGCGCAGGATCGTGCCGGCCAGGCCGGTGAACACCGACTCCTTGGCCAGGAAGTGCGGCACCCGGCCGCTGTCCCAGACCAGCCGGGCGCAGGCGATCGGGTCGAGCACCGAGACGTGGTTGGCCACCAGCAGCACGCCGCCGGCGGGCGGGATGCGGTCGGCGTGCCGGTAGCGCATCCGGAACAGCAGCGAGGCCACCGGGTAGACGACCAGGACGCAGAACCGGAACGCCCAGCTGATCGGGCGGCGGGTGACCCGGCGCGGTGGGCGCGGGGTCAGCAGCTCCTGCGACACCTGGCACCTCCTCCCTCGTGCGGGTCCGCCGGCCCTGTCCTGGACGTCGGCGTGCGTGACCTCCCTCATGATCGTGCCCCCCGCGTGCGCGGCGCCCGCACCTGGCCCCGTGCGGTCGTCGCGGGGCAGCAGCAGTGGGCTCACCCGCCGACCTGCGCCGCCCGCCGGCTGCGGAAGACCTCCAGCGGCCACGAGGAGATCCCGCCGGCCCGCACCCGGTCGACCGCGCCGTCGGCGGCCCACTCGTACTCCACCGTCTCCCCGGGCGAGCCGAACCCGGCCACGGTCTCCAGCCGCAGGGTGCCCGGGCCCTCCACGGTCAGCTCGGCGCGCTCCTCGGCGGGCTCCGGCGCGCTCGGGTGCAGCAGCACCAGCCGGCCGCCCAGCAGCGCCACGTCGGTGACCCCCCACAGGTTGGCGAACCGGCCGGTGTAGCGCGCCAGCTCGGCCGCGGGCGGCTGCTCGACGCCCTCCGGGGCGGCCAGCGCCAGGTCCAGCAGCGCGAACAGCCCGCGGGCCAGCGCGTCGGCCGGGCCGTCGACGGCGTTGGTCAGCACGCTGACCACCACCTGGCCCGCCGGGTCGATCCAGGTGCGGGTGATGTGCCCCGGGTAGCCGCCGCTGTGCCCGACGAGCTCCCGCTCGCCCTGGGTGCGCAGGTCCATCCCCAGCCCGTAGTACCGGGGGTCGCCGCCGTGCGCCCGGATCTCGGACTCCCGGCGGCGCATCAGCCGCTTGCTGCCCTCGGTGAGCAGCGCCGGGTCGCCGTCGAAGTGCGCGGCGCCGAAGGTGGTCAGGTCGCGCGCGGTGGACCAGAAGCCGGTCGCCGAGGCCATCGCCCGGGTGTCGACGTGCGGGATCGTCGTGCGCTCGTCCTCGCCGTCCAGCAGGCCGGTGTGCCCGGCGGCGTACTCCGCCGCCCGGGCCGGGTCCCACTCCGGTCCGGTGTCGGTCAGCCCGAGCCGGTCGACGACCGCGGCCTGCACGTGCGCGGCGTAGCCCGTGCCGGTGACCGCCTCGACCGCCAGCCCGAGCAGCGAGTAGCCGATGTTGGAGTACTTGAAGTGCTCGTTGCGGTCGAGGACCGGCCCCTCGTCGGCGGCGATGCGCAGCAGCAGCTCCTCGTCGGGGAAGGGCTGCAGCAGCTGCCAGTGGTCGTTGTCCCGGCCGTCCCGGACCACCCCGCCCTGGTGGCCGAGCAGCTCCCGCACGGTCACCCCGGCCAGGCCGGTGCCGGCGAGCGCGGGCACGTGCGCGGCGATCGGGTCGTCGAGCCGGAGCCGGCCGGCCTCGACCAGCTGCAGGACGGCGGTGGCGGTGAACGTCTTGGAGTGCGAGGCGATCCGGAACAGGTGGCCCGGCGTCAGCGGCGCGCCGGTGCCCAGGTCGGCGACGCCCAGCGCGGTGTCCAGCACCAGCCGGTCCCCCACCCGGACGGCGGCCTGCACCCCCGGGACCCGCAGCCGGCGGCGCTGGTGCTCCAGCCACGACTCCAGGTAGGGCGCGGCGGCCGCGGCCACCTCGGCGGTGCGGGCGGGGTCGGGCTGCATGCTGGGGTGCTCCTCGCGGGACGGGTCGGCGGTGTGCTGAGCTTGTCAGGTGCAACGGTGGTCGGTCGTCGTCCCGGCCAAGCGGCTGGCCGCGGCCAAGACCCGGCTGACCCCGCTGACCGCGACGCTCGGCGAGGCGCTCCCGGCCGGGCACCGGGACCTGGTCCTGGCGCTGCTGGCCGACACGGTCGCCGCGGCGCTGGCCAGCCCGGCGGTCGGCGGCGTCCTGGTGGTCACCGACGAGCCGCAGGCCGCGGCCGTGGTCACCGCGCTCGGCGCGCGCACCGTCGGGGACGAGCCGGACGCGGGCCTCAACGCGGCGCTCGTGCACGGCGCGCGGCAGGCCCGCGCCGCGGCCGGCGGCCCGGTCGCGGCGCTCTCCTCCGACCTGCCGGCCCTCCGCCCGGCCGAGCTGACCGCGGCCCTGCAGGCCGCCGGCGCGGTGCCCCGCGCCTTCGTCGCCGACGAGCTGGGCAGCGGGACGACGCTGCTGGCCGCCCGGGACGGCGAGCTGGACCCGCGCTTCGGCCGGGGGTCGGCCGCCGCGCACGCCGCCGCCGGGGCGGTGCCGCTGGCCGGCGACTGGCCGGGCCTGCGCCAGGACGTGGACACCCCGGCGGACCTGCAGGCGGCCTGCCGGCTCGGGGCCGGCCCGCGGACCACCGCGTTCCTCCGGTCTACCGCCGAGTCCATCTCCTGGACACCTCCGTGAGGCAGGATCCACCCGTGCCCGACGCCCCCTCGCCGCTGCCCGCCGACCGGTTCCTCAACCGCGAGCTGTCCTGGCTGGACTTCAACAGCCGTGTGCTGGAACTGGCCGAGGACGAGGACCTCCCGCTGCTGGAGCGGGTGAAGTTCCTCTCGATCTTCGCCAGCAACCTCGACGAGTTCTTCATGGTGCGCATCGCCGGGCTCAAGCGCCGGCAGAGCACCGGGCTCAGCGTCCGCTCCCCCGACGGGCTGACCATCCGCGAGCAGCTGGCCCGGGTGACCGAGCGGACCCAGGACCTCGTCCACCGGCACGCCAGCGTCTTCGACAAGGACGTCGTCCCGCGGCTGATGGAGCAGGGCATCCGGATCGTGCACTGGTCCGACCTCGGCGAGGCCGACGCGATGCGGCTGCGCGAGTACTTCCGCGACCAGGTCTTCCCGGTGCTCACCCCGCTGGCCGTCGACCCCGCGCACCCCTTCCCCTACATCAGCGGGCTCTCGCTGAACCTCGCCGTCTCGGTGCGCGACCCGGAGACGGGCGCTCCGCGCTTCGCCCGGGTCAAGGTGCCCAACAACGTGCCCCGGTTCATCCCGGTGGCCGCGGCCGGTGCGGTGCTCCCCGACCGCGAGGCGGTCTTCCTGCCGCTCGAGGACCTCATCGCCGCGCACCTGACCTCGCTGTTCCCCGGCCTCGACGTGATCGACCACCACCTGTTCCGGGTCACCCGCAACGCCGACCTCGAGGTGGAGGAGGACCGCGACGAGGACCTCCTGCAGGCGCTGGAGCGGGAGCTGGCCCAGCGCCGCTTCGGCCCCGCGGTGCGGCTGGAGGTCACCGAGTCCATCGACCCGCAGATCCTCGACGTGCTGGTGCACGAGCTGGAGATCAGCCCCGCCGACGTCGTCTCGGTGCCCGGGCTGCTGGACCTCGCGTCGCTGATGGCGCTCTACGACCTCGACCGGCCCGAGCTCAAGGACGAGCCGTTCGTCCCGGCCACCCACCCGCGGCTGAGCGAGGGCGAGACCCCCAAGAGCGTCTTCGCCACGCTGCGCGAGGGCGACGTGCTCGTCCACCACCCCTACGACTCGTTCGCGACCAGCGTGCAGCGGTTCATCGAGCAGGCCGCGGCCGACCCGAACGTGCTGGCGATCAAGCAGACGCTGTACCGCACCTCCGGCGACTCCCCGATCGTGGCAGCGCTGATCGAGGCCGCCCAGGCCGGCAAGCAGGTCGTCGTCCTGGTGGAGATCAAGGCCCGCTTCGACGAGGAGGCCAACATCAGCTGGGCGCGCTCGCTGGAGCGCGCCGGCTGCCACGTCGTCTACGGGCTGGTCGGCCTGAAGACCCACTGCAAGACCGCGCTGGTGGTCCGGATGGAGAACGGCGTGATCCGCCGGTACTGCCACATCGGCACCGGCAACTACAACCCGAAGACGGCGCGGATCTACGAGGACGTCGGCATCCTGACCGCCGACCCGCGGGTGGGCGCCGACCTCACCGACCTGTTCAACACCCTGACCGGCTACTCCCGGCAGACCACCTACCGGTCGCTGCTGGTCGCCCCGCACAGCATCCGGACCGGGCTGCTGGAGAAGATCCGCCGTGAGGCCCGGCACGCCGGCGAGGGCAAGCCCGCCGGCATCCGGATCAAGGTCAACTCGCTGGTCGACGAGCAGATCATCGACGCCCTCTACGAGGCCTCGGCGGCCGGCGTCCCGGTGGAGCTGGTGATCCGCGGCATCTGCACGCTGCGCCCGGGGGTGCCGGGGCTGAGCGAGAACATCAGGGTGCGCTCGATCGTCGGGCGGTTCCTGGAGCACTCGCGGGTCATCAACTTCGCCAACGCCGGGACGCCGGAGTGGTGGCTGGGCAGCGCCGACCTCATGCACCGCAACCTGGACCGCCGGGTCGAGGTGCTGCTGCGGGTGAACGACCCCGCGGCGCAGCGGCAGCTGCAGCGGGTCTTCGACCTGGACCTGGCGCCGGACGTGCGCAGCTGGCAGCTGGCCGGCGACGCCAGCTGGACCCGCACCGGCGACCGGAACTCGCAGGCGGAGCTGCTCGCCCTGCGGGGTGAGAACGCTGGCTGACCAGGGGGTTCTGATCCCGGCCGCCGGCGGCGCGGTCTGGCGCACGGGCCCGAGCGGGGTGCTGGAGACCGCGCTGGTGCACCGGCCCAAGTACGACGACTGGTCGCTGCCCAAGGGCAAGCTGGACCCGGGCGAGCACCCGCTGGTGGCCGCGGTCCGCGAGGTCCGCGAGGAGACCGGGCTGCAGGTGGCGGTCGGCCGGCGCAGCGTGCAGACCCGCTACGCCCACCGCAGCGGCCCCAAGCGGGTCGACTACTGGGTGATGGAGGCCGTCGGCGGCGCGTTCGCCCCCAACGACGAGGTCGACGAGCTGCGCTGGCTGCCGCTGCCGGAGGCCACCGCGCTGGTCACCCACGCGCACGACCGCGCGGTGCTGGCCGACCTGGCCCGCACCGACGTCCCCCGCACGACCGGGCTGCTGCTGGTGCGGCACGCCACGGCCGGTGACCGGGCGGACTGGGACGGCCCGGACGAGACCCGCCCGCTGGACCGCCGCGGGCGGGCGCAGGCGGCCACCCTGGCCGCGGTGCTGCCCGGCTTCGCTCCCGCCCGGCTGCTGACCGCCCCGCCGGTGCGCTGCCGGGAGACGATGACCCCGCTGGCCGCGGCCACCGGCCTCCCCGTCGGGGAGGTGCCCGAGCTCGGCGAGGAGGCCTACGAGGCCGACCCCCAGGCCGGGCTGGCCGTCGTGCGGCAGCTGCTCGCCGACCCGGCCGGGCCGACCGTGGTCTGCAGCCAGGGCGGGGCCATCCCGTCGGTGCTGCTGGCGCTCGGCGTGCGCTGGCACGACACCGCGGGTGCGTTGTGGCCCCCCTCGGCGAAGGGCAGCGTCTGGGCGCTGGCCGGCCGGCCCGGCGCGCTGGCCGCCGACTACTACCGCGACTTCGCCGCCGACCCCGCCGCCGACCGGCACGCCGCGGACCGGGCGGTCCGGAGCTCGTCGTGACGGTCGGCCGCGACGAGGTCCTCGCCGCGACCGAGCGCGAGCGGCGGGCGGTGGCAGACCTGCTGACCGGGCTGGACGAGGCCCAGCTGGCGACGCCCAGCCTCTGTGCCGGCTGGGACGTGCGCACGGTGGCCGCACACCTGGCGACCGCCCTGGCCGGCACCGACCGGCGGTTCGCCCTGGCCGTGCTGCGCGCCCGCGGCGACCTGCACCGCGCCAACGACGCGCTGGCCCGCGAGGCGGCACGCCGTCCGGTCGGTGACCTGGTCGCCCAGCTGCAGCGCTCCGCCGGCCGGCGGGTCAGCCCGCCGGTGGTGGGCCCGCGGGGCCCGCTCACCGACGTGCTGGTGCACGGCGGGGACATGCGGGTGCCGTTGGGGCTGCCGCACGACCCCGCCGCGGACGGCGTCCGGGCGGCGCTGCAGTTCGTGACCGGCGGACGCCCGGTCGGCTTCGTGCCCCGCGGCCGGCTCGCGGGCCTCCGGCTGGTGGCCGAGGACCTCGGGACGACCTCGGGCGAGGGCGCGGAGGTGCGCGGCCGCGGCATCGACCTGCTGATGGCGGTGTGCGGACGCCGCGCCCTGCTGCACGCCCTGCGCGGCCCCGGGGTGCCCGTGCTGGCCCGGCGGCTCGCCGCAGGCTAGGCGGGCAGGGCCGGCAACGACCGCGGCAGCCAGGCCGGGCGCTGCGCCTCGAACGCGGTGATGTCGTCCAGGTGCCGCTCGGTGAGGCCGACGTCGTCCAGGCCCTCCAGCAGACGCCAGCGGGTGTACGGGTCGATCTGGAACGGGACGGTGACGTCGCCGTAGGTGACCTGCTCGGCCTGCAGGTCGACGGTGACCGGCAGCGCCGGGTCGGCCTCGACCGCCGCCCACAGCGCCTCCACGTCGGCCTCGGGCAGGACGACGGTGAGCAGCCCGGCCTTGGTCGAGTTGTTGCGGAAGATGTCGGCGAACCGCGGGCTGATGACCACCCGGAAGCCGCCGTCCAGCAGCGCCCAGTTGGCGTGCTCGCGGGAGGACCCGGTGCCGAAGTCGGGGCCGGCCACCAGGATCGAGGCGCCGGCGTACTGCGGCTGGTTGAGCACGAAGTCCGGCTCGCCTGCCCGCCAGGCCACGAACAGCCCGTCCTCGAAGCCGGTGCGGGTGATCCGCTTGAGGTACTCGGCCGGGATGATCTGGTCGGTGTCGACGTTGCTGCGGCGCAGCGGGGCGGCGGTGCCGGTGTGCGTGGTGAAGGCGTCCATGGCGGTCAGACTCCAGCCGTCTCGAGGTCGGCGGGGGCGGTGAGCCTGCCGGTCAGCGCGGTGGCCGCGGCGACGGCCGGGGACACCAGGTGGGTGCGCCCGCCCTTGCCCTGGCGGCCCTGGAAGTTGCGGTTGCTGGTGGACGCCGAGCGCTCCCCCGGCTTCAGCTGGTCGGGGTTCATGCCCAGGCACATCGAGCAGCCCGCGCCGCGCCACTCGGCCCCGGCGTCGATGAACACCCGGTCCAGGCCCTCGGCCTCGGCCTGCTGCTTCACCGCGACCGAACCCGGGACGACGAGCATCCGGGTGGAGGCGTCGACGTGCTTGCCGGCCAGCAGCGCGGCGGCGACCCGGAGGTCCTCGATCCGGCCGTTGGTGCAGGACCCGAGGAAGACGGTGTCGACCTCGATCTCGCGCAGCGGGGTGCCGGCGGTGAGGCCCATGTAGGCCAGCGCGGACTCGGCGGCCTGCCGCTCGTTCTCGTCGGCGATCTGCGCCGGGTCGGGCACGCTCCCGCCGATCGGCAGCCCCTGGCCGGGGTTGGTGCCCCAGGTGACGTAGGGGGTCAGCGACGCCCCGTCGATGTGCACCTCGCGGTCGAAGACGGCGTCGGGGTCGGTGCGCAGCGTCGACCAGTGCGCGACCGCGGCGTCCCAGTCCGCGCCCTGCGGGGCGTGCGGGCGGCCCTGCAGGAAGTCGAAGGTGGTCTGGTCGGGGGCGATGAGCCCGGCCCGGGCACCGGCCTCGATCGACATGTTGCAGATCGTCATGCGGGCCTCCATCGACAGCGCCTCGATCGCGCTGCCGCGGTACTCGATGACGTGGCCCTGGCCGCCGCCGGTGCCGATCTGGGCGATGACGGCCAGGATGACGTCCTTGGCCGAGACGCCCGCGGGCAGCTCGCCGTCGACGGTGACCGACATCTGCTTCGCCGGGTACTGCGGCAGCGTCTGGGTGGCCAGCACGTGCTCGACCTCGCTGGTGCCGATGCCGAAGGCCAGCGCGCCGAACGCGCCGTGCGTGGAGGTGTGGCTGTCGCCGCAGACGATGGTCATGCCGGGCTGGGTCAGGCCGAGCTGCGGGCCGATGACGTGCACGATGCCCTGGTCGCGGTCGCCCATGGGGGCCAGCCGGATGCCGAACTCCGCGGCGTTGCGGCGCAGCGCCTCCACCTGGGCCCGGCTGACCGGGTCGGCGATCGGGCTGAGGATGTCCAGCGTCGGGACGTTGTGGTCCTCGGTGGCCATGGTGAGGTCCGGCCGGCGCACCTGGCGCCCGGCCGCCCGCAGCCCGTCGAAGGCCTGCGGGCTGGTCACCTCGTGCACCAGGTGCAGGTCGATGTAGAGGAGGTCGGGCTCCCCGGCCGTCCGCCGGACGACGTGGGACTCGTACACCTTCTGCGCCAGGGTCTGGCCCATGGGAGCTCCTCCTCGTTGCCATCTCATACAGTGAGATGAGAGTATTGCTACGTGGGACAGCCTAACCCCGTTGCGGTGCTGGACAAAGCCGTGGCCATCCTCCGCGCCGTCGCCGACGAACCGGCGAGCCTGGCCGAGCTGGTCACGCGCACCGAGCTGCCCCGCGCCACCGCGCACCGGCTCGCGACGGCGCTGGAGGCGCACCGCCTGCTGCGGCGCACGTCGGCCGGCGCCTGGGCCCCCGGTCCGGCGCTCGCCGAGCTCGGCCGCGGCGGTGCCGACCTGTCCGAGCTCGCCGGCCGGCACCTCAGCGCGCTGCGCGACGCCACCGGTGAGAGCGCCCAGTTCTACGTGCGCGACGGCGGCAGCCGGATCTGCATCGCCGCCGCCGAGCGGACCTCCGGGCTGCGCGACACGGTGCCCGTCGGCGCCCGGCTGCCGTTGACCGCGGGCTCGGCCGCGCACGCGCTGCTCGCCTTCGCCCCGGCCGACGAGGTCACCCCGCTGCTGCCGTCGGCGAGCTTCACCGCCCGCACGCTGCTCGACGTCCGCCGCCGCGGCTGGGCGCACAGCGTCGCCGAGCGGGAGGCCGGCGTGGCGTCGCTGTCCGCGCCGGTGCGGGACGGCGCCGGCGGCGTGCTGGGTGCGGTGTCGATCTCCGGCCCGGTCGAGCGGCTCGGCCGGCGGCCGAGCCCGGAGGTGGTCACCGCCGTGCTCGAGGCCGCGGTCGCCATCTCCCGGGCCACCCGCTGAGAAGGCCCCCGCCTCAGGCCACCTCGCAGGGGCCCGCCGCGAGCTCGCGAGTGGCGGGGGGCGAGGTGGTCCTTCGTCAGTGCTGGGTGAGGTCCGAGCCGTCGCTCGTGCCCTCGTCCTTCTCCTTCTCCAGCGCGACCGGGTCGACGACGACCGGGCGGAGCACCAGCCACACCGCGAACACCACGGCCACGATGATCATCACGATCCCGGACCAGAGGTTCGCGTTCCAGTCGCCGGTCTTGGCGCGGTCCTCGGCGTTGTCGGCGAACAGCCCCATGATCGTCAGGACGATCCCGTACAGGCCGATCAGTCCGGCGATCACCGTGCGGACGTCGTAGGCCCCCGCCGTGTGCTTGCGGGCCTCCGCCGGCACGCGGCCTGCGTCGTCCGAGTCGTTCGCTGCGGCGTTCGATGCCGTGCTCATGTCCTGCTCCTCTCGGGAACGCTGGCGGTGGTCAGCGGAAGATCACGTTCAGGATGACGACCAGCACCAGGGAGATGCCGGCCAGCTTGGTGGGCGACTGGTACCAAGGCAGCAGGTGGGCGTCGGGGTCGGTGCGCTGCTCCTTCGGGGTCTCGGAGTAGACCAGCCCGACCAGCTCGGAGACCGGCTTGGGCGCGGTCACCATGGTGACCACCACGCTCACGGCGATGTCGACGACGAACGCGGCACCGGCGGCGACGAAGCTGGCGCCCTGGCCGCTGAGCCCGATGACCCCGAGGGACGCCGAGCCGAAGGCGTCCTCGCTGAGGAAGGCGACGGCGACGGCGGCCAGGGTGCCGGACACCAGGCCGGTCCAACCGGCCGTCGGGGTCATCTTCTTCCAGAACATGCCCAGGATGAACGTGGCGAACAGCGGGGCGTTGAAGAAGCCGAACAGCGTCTGCAGGTAGTCCATCAGGTTGCTGTAGCCCGAGGCGATGATCGCGGTGAAGATCGCCAGCACCGTCGCGCCGACCGTGGCCAGCCGGCCCACCAGCAGGTAGTAGGCGTCGGGCCGGTCCTTCTTCACGTACTGCTGCCACAGGTCGTAGCTGAAGACGGTGTTGAAGGCGGAGATGTTCGCCGCCATGCCGGCCATGAAGGCGGCCAGCAGGCCGGCGATCGCCACCCCGAGCAGGCCGTTGGGCAGCACCTCCTCCATCAGCATCAGGATGGAGTTGTTGTAGTCGACCGTGCCGCCCGACGCCTTGGCCTCGCTGATCGAGGGGATCAGCACCGCGGCGATCATGCCCGGGACGATGACGATGAACGGGATGAACATCTTCGGGAACGAACCGATGATCGGCGTGCTCCGGGCCGCGGACAGCGACTTGGTCGCCATCGCCCGCTGCACCTCGACGAAGTTCGTCGTCCAGTAGCCGAAGGAGAGCACGAAGCCCAGGCCGAAGACGATGCCGATGACCGACAGCACGGGGTTGTCGATCGCCGACAGGCCGGTGCCCGGCCAGGACCGCAGCTGCTCGTCGCCACCGGTCGTCGCCTCGATCTTGTCGACCAGGCCGCCGATGCCCCCCACCCGGTGCAGACCGATCAGGGTCAGCGGCAGCAACGCGGCGACGATGACGAAGAACTGCAGGACCTCGTTGTAGATGGCCGCCGACAGCCCACCGAGGGTGATGTAGCTGAGCACGATCGCCGCGGCGACGAGCAGCCCCAGCCACAGCGGCCAGCCCAGCAGCGCGTTCACGACCGTGGCCAGCAGGTACAGGTTGATGCCGGCGATCAGCAGCTGGGCCAGCGCGAAGCTCAGCGCGTTCACCAGGTGGGCGCCGGTGCCGAACCGGCGGCGCATGAACTCCGGGACGCTGCGCACCTTGGAGCCGTAGTAGAAGGGCATCATCACGACGCCCAGGAACAGCATCGCGGGGACGGCGCCGATCCAGAAGTAGTGGAACGTGGCCATGCCGAACTGGGCACCGTTGGCCGACATGCCGATGATCTCGACGGCGCCCAGGTTGGCCGAGATGAACGCCAGCCCGGTGACCCAAGCCGGCAGCGAGCGCCCGGAGAGGAAGAAGTCGAGGCTGTCGCTGACCCGGCGGCGGGCGGCCAGGCCGATGAGCAGGACGACGGCGAAGTAGGCGATGACGAGCCCGTAGTCGACGGCGTTGGCGTCGAGGCGCAGGGTGTCGTCCGCGGCGAGGACCACCGGGGTTCCCTCCAGGTTCCAGAGTTCGGGCCCCGGTCCGGATCGGGCCGGGAACCCCTGCCTGCCGTCAGGCGGGGCACGGTGGTGCGGCGCGATGATCAGCTACGGGAAGCTAGCACCGTCCGGCCGGTCGCACATTCCGTTGGTCACCGCAACGAGCGGCCGAAGTGAGCGAGAACACGAGAGCCCCCGACCCGGGTGGGTCGGGGGCTCTCGCCCGGTGTAGCCCCGAAGGGATTCGAACCCTCGCTACCGCCGTGAGAGGGCGGCGTCCTGGGCCGCTAGACGACGGGGCCGCAACTGCACAGGGAATCCTGCCATGCACCGCCGAGCCGCGCACGCAGGGGTCCGGGGACGACGAGAGCCCCCGACCCGGGTGGGTCGGGGGCTCTCGGACCGCGTAGCCCCGAAGGGATTCGAACCCTCGCTACCGCCGTGAGAGGGCGGCGTCCTGGGCCGCTAGACGACGGGGCCCCAGGCAGTGCTGGTGGTGCTCGGTGGTGCTGTGGTGCGGTCGTGCTGAGGAGGTGGATCTTCCTCGCTGGGGTACCAGGACTCGAACCTAGACTAACGGAACCAGAAACCGTCGGGCTGCCAATTACCCCATACCCCAAGGCAGTTCAGCACCTTTCGGCGCCGGGAGAGAACTGTACCTGATGCCGTGGAGGTGCCTCACGGACCCCCCTCCCCGCGCGTCACCGCCAGGCGGGCGGCGGCCCCGGCAGCCAGCCGGAAGGGCCCCCGGGGCGCCCACCGACGGGCCCGGTGCTCGGCCCGGTGCCCGGACGGAGGTCCACCGCGGGGCTGAGCAGCTCCGGCCGCAGCTGCGCCCGGGAGCGGGCCAGCCACCAGACGAACGCGGCCATGCCGAGGACGCCGAGCAGGCTGGTCGCCCAGCCGACGACGCCGCCGGGCTCGGCGGCGGCCGCGCGGTCGCCGAGCGCGCCGGCCAGCAGGAAGAGCACCACGTTGTTGACCGCGTGCAGCGCGATGGAGGCCTCCAGCCCGCCGGTCAGCCAGACGGCCGCGGACAGCGCGAGCCCGATCGCGAAGCGGTAGAGGAAACTCTGGAGGTCCTGCTGGCCGTGGGCGGCGGAGAAGAGCGCCGCCGACACCACCCCGGCGACCGCGGCGCCGACCACCGGGCGCCCGATCCAGCCGGCGATGGTCTGGCTCAGGTACCCGCGGAAGACGTACTCCTCCGCAGCCGCCTGCAGCGGCGTGGTGGTGAGGACGACCAGCAGCATCCACCCGAACGACGGGCCCGGTCCGGTGACGTCGACGCCGGTGGCGACCACCGCGACGACCAGGCCGAGGGCCACCGCCACCCCGAGGGTGGCCAGCGCCCGCAGGGTCGTGGGCAGGAACAGCCGCCAGCGCAGCCGCCCGAGCACGGAGGAGGACCAGCCGATGCGCAGCCCGTGCGGGACCAGCCAGCACACCCAGACGATCGGGATGGCGACGATGAGCGAGAGGTTGGTGACCAGCAGCACGGCGACGTCGGTGAGGTCGGCCAGCGCCAGGTCGGGCACCACCCCGGTGACCAGCACCACGATGACCAGCACGAACGCGGCCACCGAGTACAGCACGGTGAACAGCAGGAACCCGAGCAGCGGGCGCCACCACGCCCAGTCCCGGGCGCGCATGAGCAGCGCGTAGGGCTGCGGGGTGTCGAACGGCGGGGCGCCGGGCGGGGTGACCGCCCGGGCCGGTCCGGGGACGGGCGGCGGCCCGGCCCACGGCGCTTTACCCCAGGGCTGCGGACCCCACGGCGGGGCTCCCCAGGGCTGGGCGCCCCACGGCGGGCCGGGGACGCCGACGGGCACCCGGGGCGGCGCACCGTAGCGGCCGGTCGGCGGCGGACCGCCGTACGGCTGCTCCGGAGGCGGCGCGCCCCAGCCCCCCGCGGTCATCCGGTCGCTGCCCCGCGGGCGGCCGCGAGCCGGGCCAGCGTGCGCTCCCGGCCCAGCAGCTCCATCGACTCGTACAGCGGCGGCGACACCGTGCGACCGCTGACGGCGACCCGGACCGGACCGAAGGCCTGCCGCGGCTTGCGGCCCAGGCCCTCGACGAGGGCCTCCTTGAGCGCGGTCTCGATGTCCGGCGTCGTCCACTCCGGCAGCGCCTGCAGCGCCGCGGTGGCGGCGTCGAGCACCTCACCGGCGCCGGCCCCGAGCTGCTTCTCGGCGGCGGCCGGCTCGATCTCGACGTCCTCGGTGAACAGGAAGCCGAGCAGCCCGACCGCGTCGGACAGCACGATCATCCGCTCCTGGGCCAGCGGCGCGATCTGCGCGAGCAGCGCGGCCTGCTCCGCGGTGGGCGGGTCGGCGACCAGCCCGGCACCGGCCAGGTGGGGGGTGACCCGGGTGATGAACTCCTCGACCGGCAGCGCCCGCAGGTGCGTGGCGTTGATCGCCTCGGCCTTCTTCAGGTCGAAGCGGGCCGGGTTGGCACTGACCCGGGTGACGTCGAAGGCCTCGACGAGCTCGGCCGGGGAGAACACATCCCGGTCCTCGGCGATGGACCAGCCCAGCAGGGCCAGGTAGTTGGTCAGCCCCTCGGGCAGGAAGCCGCGCTCGGGGTAGACGTCGAAGTTGGCCTGCGGGTCGCGCTTGGAGAGCTTCTTGGTGCCCTCGCCCATGACGTAGGGCAGGTGGCCGAACCGCGGGGTGCCGGCGGCGACGCCGATGTCGGTGAGCGCCGCGTAGAGCGCGAGCTGGCGCGGGGTGGAGGGCAGCAGGTCCTCACCGCGCAGCACGTCGGTGATGCCCATGAGGGCGTCGTCGACCGGGTTCACGAACGGGTAGAGCGGGGCGCCGTTGCCGCGGACCAGCACGAAGTCCGGCACCGACCCCGCCGCGAAGCTGACCTCACCGCGGACCAGGTCGGTCCAGCCCAGCGCCTCGTCGGGCATCCGCAGCCGCAGCACGGGCTGGCGCCCCTCGTCCCGGAACGCGGCCTTCTGCGCGTCGGTGAGGAACCGGTCGGCGTTGTCGTAGCCGAGCTTGGGGTCCTGCCCGGCGGCCCGCCGGCGGGCGTCGACCTCCTCGTTGGTCGAGTAGGACTCGTAGGCGTGCCCGGACTCGAGCAGCCGCGCTGCGACGTCGCGGTAGACCTCGTGCCGCTCGGACTGCCGGTAGGGCCCGTGCGGGCCGCCGACCTCGGGGCCCTCGTCCCAGTCGATGCCCAGCCAGCGCAGGCTGTCCAGCAGGTGCCGGTAGGACTCCTCGGAGTCGCGCGAGGCGTCGGTGTCCTCGATCCGGAACACCAGCTGCCCGCCGGTGTGCCGGGCGTGCGCCCAGTTGAACAGCGCGGTACGCATCAGCCCGACGTGCACCATGCCGGTCGGCGAGGGGCAGAACCGGGTCCGGACGATGCCCGGCTCGACCTGCGGAGCCGTCATCGGTTGCCCCCTGCGGTGGAGACCCGGTCGGCGCCGGCGACGGAGTTGGTGAGCGTGCCCAGGCCCTCGATCGTGCACTCGACCCGCTGCCCGGGGGCGATCGGCCCGACACCGGACGGCGTGCCGGTGAGCACCACGTCGCCGGGCAGCAGCGTCATCACCTGGGAGATGTAGGAGATGAGCGTGGGCAGCCCGAACAGCAGCTGGCTGGTGCGGCCGGACTGGCGCAGCTCGCCGTCGACGTGGCAGGTGATCTCGAGGTCGGCCGGGTCCTTGCCCAGCCCGGCCAGGTCGGTCTCGATCCACGGCCCCAGCGGGCAGAAGGAGTCGAAGCCCTTGGCCCGGGTCCACTGGCCGTCGCTCTTCTGCATGTCGCGCTCGGAGACGTCGTTGCCGATCGTGTAGCCGAAGACGCTGGCCATCGCCTGCTCCGGGGTGACCGACCGCGCTCCGCGGGCGCCGATGACGACGGCGAGCTCGACCTCGTGGTGCACGTTGGTGCTGCCGGCCGGGATGCGGATGGCGTCGCCGGGCCCGATGACCGAGGTGGAGGGCTTGAGGAAGATCAGCGGCTCCTTCGGCGCGTCGCCGGTGGCCATCTCCTTGACGTGGTCGGCGTAGTTCTTCCCGACGCCCACCACCTTGCTGGGCAGGATCGGGGAGAGCAGCCGGACGTCGGCGGCGGCGTACCGCTGGCCGGTGAAGGTGATCTGGCCGAAGGGGTGGCCCTCGATCTGGGCGACCTGGCCGTCCCCGTCGAGGACCCCGAAGGACATGCCGGCTGGGTGGGCGAAGCGGACGATGCGCACGTGGCCACGGTAGTCGCGACGGCGCTAGCGTTCGGCATGGCCGCCCGGATCACCGAACTCGTCCTCGACTGCCGCGACCCGGCCTCGCTCGCCGCCTGGTGGGCGGAGGTGCTGGGCTACGAGGTGCTCGGCACCGAGGACGACGGATCGGTGGAGATCGGCCCGCCCGGGCAGGAGCCGAAGGGCGCCGTCCCGACGATCGTCTTCGGGCCGGTCTCCGAGCCCACCCCGGGCAAGCTCCGGCTGCACCTGGACCTCAACGCCACCGACCGCGACCAGGACGCCGAGCTGCAGCGGCTGCTGTCCCTCGGCGCCACCCGGGTCGACGTCGGCCAGGGCCCGCTGAGCGACACGATGACCTGGCACGTCCTCGCCGACCCCGAGGGCAACGAGTTCTGCCTGCTGAAGAGCAGGGTCGACCCGCTCTGACCGGGCGATGTGCCGGTACGGACCGCCGGAACGGCGGGTGGCCCGGTCGCGGGGCCCGGAGGGTCCCCGACCGGGACACGGCCAACGGCTCAGCGCAGGCAGGGAACGGCTCCTGGCCGCGGTGCGGCCCGAAGGGTCGCCATGTCACCGCCGGAACGGCGGGTGGCCCGGTCGCGGGGCCCGGAGGGTCCCCGACCGGGACACGGCCAACGGCTCAACGCCGATCGGGCACGGCTCCTGGCCGCGGTGCGGCCCGAAGGGTCGCCATCGTCACAGCCGATGACGGACGGCATACGTCAGGGCGTCGACGAGGGCGTGCCAGGAGGCCTCGACGATGTTGTCGTGGACGCCGACGGTGGTCCACTCTCCCGCCCCGTCGGTGCTGTCGACGAGCACCCGGGTGGTGGCGCTGGTGCCGCCCGTCCAGCCGAGGATGCGGACCTTGTAGTCGGCCAGCGAGACGCCGGCCAGCTGCGGGTAGCGGCCGACGAGCGCCTGGCGCAGGGCGTTGTCCAGCGCGTTGACCGGGCCGTTGCCCTCGCCGGTGCTGATCACCCGCTCCGTCGTCCCGTCGTCGTTGCGCAGGTGCACCTTGACGGTGGCCTCGCTGACCACCACGCCGTTGCCCCAGTGCTCGACGGAGCTCCGGTAGCTCTCCAGCTCGAAGAGCGGCTCGGGGGCGCCGGGCAGCTGGGCGCGCAGCAGCAGCTCGAAGGAGGCGTCGGCGGCCTCGAAGGACCAGCCGTCGGCCTCCAGCACCTTCACCTGGTCCACGACCCGGCCGATGGCGTCGGCCTGCCCGGCGAGGTCGACCCCGAGCTCGCGGCCCTTGAGCTCGATGGAGGCCCGGCCGGCCATCTCGGTGACCAGGATGCGCATGTCGTTGCCGACGACCTCCGGCGCGAGGTGGTTGTACAGCTCCGGGCTGACCTTGATGGCGCTGGCGTGCAGCCCGGCCTTGTGCGCGAACGCCGAGGCGCCGACGAAGGGCTGGTGGTCGTCGGGGGCGATGTTGGCCAGCTCGGCGATGGCGTGGCTGACCCGCTTGAGCTCGGGCAGGCACCCGGCCGGCACGACCGGCAGCCCCATCTTGGTGACCAGGTTGCCGACCAGCGCGAACGTGTCGGCGTTGCCGGCCCGCTCGCCGTAGCCGTTGGCGGTGCCCTGGACGTGGGTGACCCCGGCCTCGACGGCGGCCAGCGTGTTGGCCACCGCGCAGCCGGTGTCGTCCTGGCAGTGGATCCCCAGCCGGCCGCTGGTGCGGGCGCGGACGTCGGCGACGACCCGGCCCACGCCCATCGGCAGCATCCCGCCGTTGGTGTCGCACAGGACGCCGACCTCGGCGCCGGCGGCGAACGCCGTCTCCAGCACCTGGACGCCGTACTGCGGGTCCGCGGCGTAGCCGTCGAAGAAGTGCTCGCAGTCGACGAAGACCCGGCGTCCGTGCGCCACGAGGAAGGCGACCGTGTCGGCGACCATCGCCAGGTTCTCCTCCAGCGTGGTGCGCAGCGCCTCGCGCACGTGCCGGACGTCGGACTTGGCGACCAGGCACACCACCGGGGTCTCCGCGTCGAGCAGCGCCCGGACCTGCGGGTCGTCCTCGACCCGGACGCCGGCCTTGCGGGTGGCCCCGAAGGCGACCAGCTGGGCGTGCCGCAGCTGCAGCTCGGTGCGGGCCCGGGCGAAGAACTCGGTGTCCTTGGGCAGGGCTCCCGGCCAGCCGCCCTCGATGAAGCCGACGCCGATCTCGTCGAGCAGCCGGGCGACGGCGAGCTTGTCGGCGACCGACCAGCTCACCCCCTCGCGCTGAGCCCCGTCGCGCAGGGTCGTGTCGAAGACGTGGAAGTCCAGCTCGGTGGTGGCGTCGGCCACGGCGTCTCCCGGGAGGTCGGATGAGGGCCCAGACACGAAAAAACCTCCCGGGTCACGGGAGGTTGCGCGCAGTCGGGGAGGTGACTGCGCGCTAGCTGATGATGATCGTGCGGGTGGCGTCCATCGCGCCCAGTACAGCACGGAACCGCCGCCGGTGGAACGCCTCGTCCGCTGCGTGGGACGCGGTAATCCGGCTGACGGCCGGTGGCGGGCCGGGGCACGATGCGGGCCGACCCCGAGGAGGACCGGTGACCAGCACCTGGCGGGCCGTGCACCGCACGGACGACGGCGAGCACGTGGGATACGTCGCGCCTGCGTCCGTGGACGGCGGGCTCGTGGTCCCGATGACGCTGGCCGGCACCCCTGCGGCGGGGCCGCTGCCGGTCGCGGACGCCACCGCGCTGCTCACCGGCACCGGTCTGGCCGTGCTGGCCAGCCGCTGGTGGTGCCGGCTGCCGGACCCGCTGCCCGCCGGCGTCACCGACGCCCACCGGCCGTCCGCGGACTGGCCGTGGCGGCCCACCGTGCTGGTCGAGGTCTCGCCGCGGCAGGTGCAGCTGCGCCCCGAGTGGGCCGCCCCGGAAGAGCAGACCGCCCGGGCCGTGCTCCCCTTCCCCGCCGGCGACCTGCTGCGCACCACCGCCCCCGGCTGACGTGCTGGAACGGCCCCGCTGCAGGGGCCCGCGCCGAGCGTGGTGACGTGCTGGAACGGCCCCCTTCCAGGGTCCCGCCACGAGCTTGCGAGTGGTGGGGAGGAAGGGGGTCCTTCCTCAGCCGGAGAGGGCGGCCAGCCGGTCGCCGATCTCCGAGGTGCGGATGGTGGCCTTCGGGTCGCGGGTGGACAGGTCGAAGGCGACGGCGGCGTTGACCTTCTTGGCCAGCTCCGGGCGGCCGAGGTGGTCCAGCAGCAGGCCGACCGACAGCACGGTGGCCGTCGGGTCGGCGATGCCCTGCCCGGCGATGTCCGGAGCGGAGCCGTGCACCGGCTCGAACATGCTCGGGTTGGTGCCGGAGACGTCGAGGTTGCCGCTGGCGGCCATCCCGATCCCACCGGTCACGGCGGCGGCCACGTCGGTGATGATGTCGCCGAACAGGTTGTCGGTGACGATCACGTCGTACCGCGACGGGTCGGTGATGAAGAACATCGTGGCCGCGTCGACGTGCTGGTAGGCGACGGTGACCTCGGGGAACTCCGCGGAGACCTCCTCCACCGTGCGCGACCACAGCGACCCGGCGTGGGTGAGCACGTTGGTCTTGTGGATCAGCGTGAGGTGCTTGCGCGGGCGGGCGACGGCCCGCTCGAAGGCGTAGCGGACCACGCGCTCCACCCCGAAGGCGGTGTTGAGGCTGACCTCGGTGGCGATCTCGTGCGGGGTGTCCCGGCGGAGCACCCCGCCGTTGCCGACGTAGGGGCCCTCGGTGCCCTCGCGGACGCAGAGCATGTCGATCTCGCCGGGCCGGGCGAGCGGGCTGCGCACGCCGTCGTAGAGCTTGGCCGGGCGCAGGTTGACGTGGTGGTCGAGCTCGAAGCGGAGCTTGAGCAGCAGGCCGCGCTCGAGGATGCCGCTGGGCACCCCGGGGTCGCCGACGGCGCCGAGCAGGATGGCGTCGTGCTGGCGCAGCTCGTCGAGCACCGAGTCCGGCAGCAGCTCGCCGGTGCGGTGCCACCGCGCCGCCCCCAGGTCGTACGGGGTGGCCTCGACGTCCGGGGCCACGGCCCGCAGGACCTTGAGGCCCTCCGCCACCACCTCGGGACCGATGCCGTCTCCAGGGACCACTGCCAGGCGCATGAGGCCAGAGGTTAGTGGTCGACCGCTCCCCTCCCCGCACCCGTACACGCCGGACGCCCCCCGCGAGGTGCTCGCGAGGGGCGTCCGGGTCGTGCGGTGCTGCCGGTCAGCCAGCCGGCGGGGCCTCCACCGGGGACACCGTGGCGTCCGCGGCGACCGCCGGGACGGGCACCGACTGGCTGCGCCCGGTGGCCGTGTCGTTGTGCGGCAGGACCACCAGCGCCCCCTTCTCCCCACCGACGGCGACGTCGGCGGCGTAGGACGCGGGGTCCTGGGTGACGGTGATCGTCGTCCCGTCGGCGGCCGGCAGGAGCAGGGCCGGGTTGCCGTCGGGGTCGCTGAACGACAGCCCCGGGGCCAGCGGGTCGAAGCTCATCGGCGTGCTGAGCTCCGCCCCGGTGGCGCCGGTGGTGGTGCCGAGGTCGTCGACGGTGTCGTAGGCGCTGACCGCCTGGACACCGAAGGAGATCCGCCCCTGCACCAGCGGCATCGCCGACAGCGGCACCCCCATCACCTGGACGTCGCTGTCGTAGGCGTTGGTGTCCACGAGCCCGTCGACCAGGTCGAGCGCGCCGACGTAGGGGTCACCGGCGGGCAGCAGCTGGAACTCCCGGTCGGTGACGACGACGAGCGCGACGTCGCTGTCGGCGACCCGCGTGGTCGTCACCTGGTAGTCCCAGACGCCGTCACCGGTCGCGTCGAGGTACACGCCGTAGTTCACCGCCGTCTCCGGCGAGGTGTACCTCCCGTGCGCGGAGACCGCGAAGTACAGCCCCGGGTCGTCGGCGAACGCCCGGACGTCGGAGGCGACGCCGACCGCCGCCAGGTCGACGGAGCGCTCGAGCTCGGACTTGTAGCAGTCCGGGCCGACCGTGGTCGTGCAGCGGGGCATCTCCGGGCTGGTGCCCAGCTGCTCGACGACGTCCACCAGCGAGGTGTAGCTGCTGGGCTGGTACGCCTCGCCGTTGGCCACCCCCTGACCGCTCAGGGTGATCGTCGAGCCGTCCGCGGCCGCCGACGCGGTGAGCGTCGAGGAGGGCTTGGCGTTGCTGTGCACCGGGACGCGCAGCGCGCTGCCCTTCCCGTTGACCGGGGTGAGCACGACGCGGCCGCTGGCCTCGCCGAGGAACTGGCGACCGTCGTCGGTGACCACCGTGGGGTCGGCCACCTTGCGCAGCTCGTCCTGCACGGCGGTCATCGTGACGGTCACCGTGCGGGTCTGGCCCGGCGGCACGGTCACCCGCTGCGCGGACAGCGAGTACCGGACACCCGGCTGCTCGGCGGCGGCCTGGTAGGCCACCCGGTAGACCGCGGCGCTGGTGCCCTTGTTGGCCACCGTGATGGTCCGGGTCGCCTGCACCTGCTCGGCCGCGACCTCGACCACCCCGAAGGAGGCCGAGACCACACCGGAGCCGGCCTCGGCGTAGGCCAGCACGGTGTTCTGCACCGCGGCCGCGGCGTCGATCCGACCGGAGCCGGTGCGGTTGGGCCCGTAGACCTCACCGGTCCGCCCCTCGCCGGTGTACACGTCGTGCACCGCGGTGTTCATCAGGTCGGCCTTGACCTCCTCGGTCGTCCACTCGGGGTGCGCCGCCCGGATGAGCGCGGTGACCCCGGCGGTGGTCGGCGTGGCCATCGACGTGCCGCTCTCGCTCACGCCGGCCGAGCCGGTGCCCACGCCCGCGGAGAAGAGCGTGACGCCGGGAGCCGTGACGTCGGGCTTGACGCCGTCCGCCTGGCGCACCCCGCGCGAGGAGAAGGACGCGAGCAGGTCGACCTGCTCGGGGTCGTCGGCGACGGCGGCGTCCTTGAGGCTCGGCCCGAAGGTGACCGTGACGGTCTGCCCGGCACCGACCGCCGTCTCCAGCGCCTGGCCGTCGGTGGCGGTGGTCAGGATCCCCGGGATCTGCGGGACGCCGGTGATGCCGGTCTCCAGCAGGTCGTCGTCGGAGACGATCACGAAGGCGATGGCCCCGGCGGCCACCGCGTTGGTGCCCTTGGCGACCGAGCCGCAGGCGAAGCCGGCGGCCTGGATGAGCAGCACCTTGCCGGTGGCGTAGCCGGCCGGCAGCGCCGCGCAGGCGTCCTCGTTGCCCGTCGGCGCGGCGATCAGGTCACCGGTGACGTCGGGCTTGACCGCTCCGGCGTCGTCGGTGTCGCTGTAGGCGACCGACCGGAGGCCGGGCCGCACGCCGTCGAGCACGCCGGCCGGGCTGAGCACCCGCCAGCCGTCGAAGACGCCGTAGCCGTCGTTGCTCGCCGCGACGCCGATGCCCCGCGGCGCGTTGCCCGGGGAGCCGCCGATGTCGTAGCTGTCCCCGGCGTTGCCGGCCGCGACGACGGCCAGCATGCCCAGCTCCATGGCCTGGTCGATGGCGAGCGCGTCGGCGTCGTCGGCCAGCCCGTAGTCCGAGCCGAGCGACAGGTTGACCACGTCGAGGTGGTCGGAGGGGTCGCCGTCCTGGTCAGGGTCCAGCGCCCAGTCGATCGCCTGGATGGTCACGTCGGTCGAGCCCTCGCAGCCGAAGACCTTCAGGGCGTAGAGGTCGGCCTCGGGGGCCATGCCGGGGCCGATCCGCAGGGCCTTCGGGTCCAGGCCGGGGCCGTACCCGCCGCGGTAGGTCGTCCCGTCGGCGTTCACGCCGTACCCCGCGGAGGTGCCCGCCACGTGGGTGCCGTGGCCGTTGCAGTCCAGCGGGTTGTCGTCCGGCTTAGCGACCGGGTCGTAGGCCGGATCGGCCGGGTCGGCGTTGTAGGCGTCACCGACGAAGTCGTGACCGCCGACGACCTTGGCGTTCGGGAAGACGCCGGCCGGCGCCGGCTGCGCCTCGGCCGCCTGCAGCGCCGCGTAGTCGGCGACGCTGCCGCTGCCTCCGAAGTCGGTGTGCGTGTAGTCGATGCCGGTGTCGATGACGCCGATGGAGACGCCCTTCCCGGTGTTGCCCAGGGCCTCCCACGCCTGCACGGCCTGCACGACGCCGGCCGCGCCGGCGTTGCTGACCGTCTTCGGCGTGATCGGGTGCACGGCGGTGACGCCGGGCAGCGCGCTCAGCGCCTCGTAGTCGGCCGCGTCGGCGCGCACCGCGACCCCGGAGAGCACGCTGGCGGTCGAGTAGAGCACCGCGGCGTCCGGGACGGCGGTCGGCAGCTCGTCGACGACCTGCGCGGCCGCCGCCTCCGAGTCCCCGCGCGCGGTCGAGGCAGCGGAGGCCGCGGCGGCCGCTCCGGACCGCGTCAGCACGTCGGAGTAGACCTGCGAGGCCGCGGGCGCGGCCAGCTCCATGAAGAACGACGTCGGGCCGCTCTCCGGCAGCCCGGCGGGGCGCACCCCGTCGCGCCGCGCGGCGAGCTGCGCCTGGACCTCGGCGAGCTGCTGCGCGCTGAGGTCGACCTGCCCTGCCCGGCCCCGACGTGGTCGGCCACGCCGGCCGGTGCGGCCAGCGCCGTGCCGGCACCGCTGGTGGCCAGGGCCGCCGCGACGGCGACGACCCCCGTCCGGACGGCGACGCGTCGGCGTCCCGCCCGGGTCGTGCTCGATGTCCTGGGTCGCACGTTCTCCCCTGTCGACTGGTTCTCGGACCCGTCCGCCGCCACCTGCTGTGTCCGGCCGGTGACCAACGGCGAGTGCTCTCACGGTGGTCGTTGCCCCGGGCAAGGACCAATAGGCCGTTCGGAGCAGCGCCGCCGGCTGCCCGGCGCACTCGGCCGCGCTGTGCCCAGGCTGTGCCGTCGAGGGAACCGCGCACGCCGACGACGCGCGGGCGCTGCGGCGAACGGAGCAGCCGCTCGCGGCAGGTGCCGCGTTGCTCCAGGCGTCAAGCACCACGCAGGCCTCTCCCCCGACGCGACGAGGCCGCGTCGTCCGGTGGACGACGCGGCCTCGGGCGCGGTGCCGGGAGGGCCCGGCGGGAGGGTCAGGTGGGGTTGAGGTCGGCCGACTGCGCCCGCCGGGAGCCGATCCGCCCGGCGATGTCGGCGAGCAGCTCGCTGCTGACCGGGCTGTCGACGGTGATCGCCATGAGCGCCTCGCCGCCCTGCGTCGTCCGGCTGACCTGGGCGCCGGCGATGTTGACCCCGGCCTCGCCCAGGGCCGCGCCGACGGCGCCGACCACCCCGGGCCGGTCGGTGTAGACGAAGAACAGCAGGTACCCGTCGGCGGTCAGGTCGACGTCGAACCCGGCGACCTCGGTCAGCTTCGGCACCTGGTTCTTGCCGTACAGGGTCCCCGAGACGGTGACCTCGGTGCCGTCGGCCATCGCGCCGCGCACGGTGATCAGGTTGCGGTAGTCCGGGCTCTCCGGGTCGCTGGTCAGCCCCACCTCGAGGCCGCGCTGGGCGGCCAGCAGCGGCGCGTTGACGTAGGTGACCGGCTCCTCGACGACGTCGGCGAAGACGCCCCGCAGCACAGCCAGCTGGACGACCGACACGTCGAACTCGGCGATCTTGCCGAGCACCTGCACGGTCACCGACTGGGCCAGGCCGCCGGCCAGCGCGGTGAACACCCGGCCGAGCTTCTCGGCCAGCGGCAGCCCCGGCCGGACGTCCTCGGCGACGACCCCGCCGGCCTGCACGTTGACCGCGTCAGGGACGAACTCGCCCTGCAGCGCCAGCCGGACGCTGCGGGCCACCGCGGTGCCGGCCTTGTCCTGGGCCTCCGTCGTCGAGGCGCCCAGGTGCGGGGTGACGACCACGTTGGGGAGCCCGAACAGCGGGCTGTCGGTGCACGGCTCCTTGGCGTAGACGTCGATGCCGGCCGCGCCCACCTGGCCGGACTCCAGCGCCTCGGCCAGCGCCGCCTCGTCGACCAGCCCGCCGCGGGCGGCGTTGACGATGATCACGCCGCGCTTCGTGGCGGCCAGCTGCTCGGCGCCGATGAGCCCGAGGGTCTCCGGCGTCTTGGGCAGGTGGACGGTGATGAAGTCCGACTCGCGGAGCAGATCGTCCAGCGACACCAGCCGGACGCCGAGCTGGGCGGCGCGGCCGGGCTGGATGTAGGGGTCGTAGGCGAGCAGGGTGACGCCGAAGGCCGCCAGCCGCTGGGCGACCAGGACACCGATCCGCCCCAGCCCCACGACCCCGACGGTCTTCTCGGTGACCTCCACGCCGGTGAACCTCGACCGGGCCCACTTCCCCTCGCGCAGCGAGGCGTCGGCGGCCGGGATGTGCCGGGCGGCGGCCAGCAGCAGCGCGACGGCGTGCTCGGCGGCGCTGACGATGTTCGAGGTCGGGGCGTTGACCACGAGCACGCCGCGCTCGGTGGCGGCCGGGACGTCGACGTTGTCCAGCCCGATGCCGGCCCGGGCGACCACCTTGAGCGCAGGCGCCGCCGCGAGGGCCTCGGCGTCGATCTGGGTGGCCGACCGGATCAGCACGGCCGAGGCCTCGGCGAGCGCCGGGAGGAGGGCTGCGCGGTCGGCGCCGTCGACGTGGCGGATCTCGACGTCGCCGCCCAGCACCTCCAGGACGCTGGGGGCGAGCTCTTCGGCGATCAGGACGACGGGCGTGGTCCCCGGCACAGTGGCGGTCACGGGACCACAGCGTAGGGACGTCGCCCCCGCCGTCCAGCGTCGGTGCCCACCGGTCCCACTGGGTGGACGCGCCTGCGACCGGGCGGTTGTTGCCCGCTCCCCCGGGACACGACCATCCTGGGCCGGAGCGCCGGTGCCACCGGCCCGTGCGGAGGAGACCATGAGCAACGACCGGGACGACGAGCAGGGCCGCCAGGAGACGACGCCGCTCGGCCAGCCGCTGGACCCCACCGCACCCCGGGACGACTCCTCCAGCGGGACCGGCTCGACCGCCTACGGGTCCTCACCCGGCCAGCCGTACGCGCCGACCGAGCAGTACGGGCAGTACGGGCAGCCGCCGCAGTACGGGCAGCCGCCCGCCTACGGCCAGCCGCCCCAGTACGGCCAGTCCCCCGCCTACGGCCAGTCCCCCACGTACGACCAGTCGCCCACGTACGACCAGTCGCCCACGTACGGCCAGCCGCCGTCCTACGGGCAGACCGAGCAGTACGGCGGCGGCTACGGGCAGCCCGCGCCGTACGGGCAGTACCAGCCCGCGCCCTACGGGCAGTACGGCGCCGCGCAGCCGCCGGCCGGCTACGGCTACGGGCCGCCACCGGCTCCGGCCCGCCCGGGCGGGGTCATCACCGCCGCCGTCCTGGGCATGGTGCTCGGCGCGTTCGGTGTGCTGGTCAGCCTGCTCTTCGTGATCCTCGGCGCCGTGGCGGCCGGTGGCGCCAGCGGCCTGGACGACGAGATCCCCGGGTTCGGCGCGGTCACCGGGGCCGTCGCCGGCCTGCTGCTGGCCGTCGGGCTGCTGGCGGTGGCCTGGACGGCGCTGATGATCTGGGGCTCGATCTGGGCGCTGACCGGCCGCAGCCGGGTGCTGCTGATCGTCGCCGGGTCCATCGCCACGGCGGTGACCGGGGTGATGCTCATCGGCAGCCTCAGCGACTCCGACGGCGGCGGCATCGTCTTCGCGCTGCTGCTGTTCGCGGCGTCGGTGGCCACCGTGGTGCTGCCGTCGCTCCGCCCGGCCGCGCAGTTCTACGCCGCGCACCGGCAGCGCCGGGCCCTGCTCCCCCTCTGAACCAGCACGGGCCCGCGACCGTGGTCGCGGGCCCGTGCTGCGTGCTCGGTGCGGCTCAGCGTGCGGCGGTACCGGTGTAGTCGTCGCTGGCGCTGACCCAGCTCATCAGGCCGCGCAGCTGGCGGCCGGTCTCCTCGATCGGGTGCGCCTCGGCGGCGGCCCGCTTGGCCGTGAAGTCCGGCGCGCCGGCGTCCTGGTCGGCGATGAAGCCGGCGGCCCAGGTGCCGTCCTGGATCGCGGTGAGGACCTCCTTCATCGTGTCCTTGACGCGGGCGTCGATGACCTTCGGGCCGGAGGTGTAGTCGCCGTACTCGGCGGTGTCCGACACCGACCAGCGCTGCTTGGCGATGCCGCCCTCGTACATGAGGTCGACGATCAGCTTCAGCTCGTGCAGGCACTCGAAGTAGGCGATCTCGGGCTGGTAGCCGGCCTCGGTGAGCGTCTCGAACCCGGCGGTGACCAGCGCCGACATGCCGCCGCAGAGCACGGCCTGCTCGCCGAAGAGGTCGGTCTCGGTCTCCTCGGCGAAGGTCGTCTTGATGACCCCGGCCCGGGTGCCGCCGATCGCCTTGGCGTAGGAGAGGGCGAGCGCCTGCGCGCTGCCGCTGGCGTCCTGCTCGACGGCGATCAGGCAGGGCACGCCCTTGCCGTCGCTGAACTCGCGGCGCACCAGGTGGCCCGGGCCCTTGGGGGCGACCATCGCCACGTCCACGCCGGCCGGGGGCTTGATGTAGCCGAAGCGGATGTTGAAGCCGTGGCCGAAGAACAGCGCGTCGCCGTCCTGCAGGTTGGGCTCGACGGACTCGGCGTAGAGCTTCCGCTGCACGTGGTCAGGCGCCAGGATCATGATCAGGTCGGCCTCGGCGGACGCCTCGGCGGGGGTGACCACGCGCAGCCCCTCGGCCTCGGCCTTGGCACGGCTCTTCGAGCCCTCGGGCAGGCCGACGCGGACGTCGACGCCGGAGTCGCGCAGCGACAGCGCGTGGGCGTGGCCCTGGCTGCCGTAGCCCAGGACGGCGACGGTGCGCCCCTGGATGATCGAGAGGTCGGCGTCGTCGTCGTAGAAGATCTCGGCGGCCATGCGGTGGTACGTCCCTTCGGTTGTGCTTTATCGCGATAAAGCGCGGATTGTGTGAGGTTCAGGCGGAGCGCTGGTCGACCGGGCGCAAGGTACCGGCGCCGCTCATCGACCGCGGTCCGCGGCCCAGGGCGACGGTGCCGGACTGCGCCATCTCCTTGATGCCCAGCGGGGCGAGGACGGCGACCAGCGCCTGCAGCTTGTCCGGTGTGCCGGTCGCCTCGAGGGTGACGGTGTCGACGTTGACGTCGATCACCCGGGCCCGGAAGAGCTCGGCGGTCTGCAGCACCTGGTTCCGGTCGGCCAGCGGTGCGCGGACCTTGACCAGCAGCAGCTCGCGCTGGACGGCGGCCCCGCCGTCCAGCTCGACGATCTTGATGACCTCGATCAGCTTGTTCAGCTGCTTGGTGATCTGCTCCAGCGGCGCGGACTCCGCGTCGGCGACGATCGTCATCCGGGAGAGGTCGGGGTTCTCCGTCGGACCGACGGCCAGGGACTCGATGTTGAAGCCCCGCCGGCTGAACAGCGCCGAGACGCGGGCCAGCACACCGGACTTGTTCTCGACCAGGACCGAGAGCGTGTGCCTCGTCATGAGCGGGGACCTCCTTCCTGAGAGCAGTCCGGCCCCGTCTCAGGGGCCCGCCGCGAGCGGAGCGAGTGGTGGGGGGAGACGGGGTCCTTCATCAGACCTGTCCCTCCCCGAAGACCGGGCGCACGTCGCGCGCGGCCAGGATCTCGTCGTTGCTGGCGCCGGCGGCGACCATCGGCCACACCTGGGCGTCGGAGCCGACGATGAAGTCGATCACCACCGGGGCGTCGGTGATGGCCATCGCCTTCTCGATCACCGCGTCGACGTCGTCCTTGCTCTCGCAGCGCAGGCCGACGCAGCCGAGCGCCTCGGCGAGGGTGACGAAGTCGGGGATCCGCACCTGCTTGGGCGAGCCGTCGCCGGCGCCGTGGGTGCTCAGGTGGGTGTTGGAGTAGCGGCCCTCGTAGAACAGCGTCTGCCACTGCCGGACCATGCCCAGGTTGCCGTTGTTGATGACGGCGACCTTGATCGGGATGCCCTCGATGGCGCAGGTGGCCAGCTCCTGGTTGGTCATCTGGAAGCAGCCGTCGCCGTCGATGGCCCACACCGTGGTCTCCGGCCGGCCGTACTTGGCGCCCATGGCGGCCGGGACGGCGTAGCCCATGGTGCCGAGCCCACCGCTGTTGAGCCAGGTGCCCGGCTTCTCGTAGCGGATGAACTGCGCGGCCCACATCTGGTGCTGGCCCACCCCGGAGGCGTAGATCGCGTCAGGGCCGGCGATCGCGCCCAGGCGCTCGATCACGTACTGCGGGGACAGTGCGCCGTCCTCCGGCCAGTCGTAGCCCAGCGGGTAGCGGGCCCGCCAGTCCTCCAGCTGCTCCCACCAGGCGGTCAGCTGGGGGGTGCGGCCGGCCTCGTGCTCGGCGCGCAGCGCGCTGACCAGCTCGGCGATCGTCGCCTTCGCGTCGCCCACGATCGGGACGTCGGCCCGGCGGTTCTTGCCGATCTCGGCCGGGTCGATGTCGGCGTGGACGACGGCGGCGTTAGGCGCGAAGCTGGACAGCTCCCCGGTGACCCGGTCGTCGAAGCGGGCGCCGAGGGCGATCAGCAGGTCGGCCTTCTGCAGCGCGGTGACCGCGGTGACGTTGCCGTGCATCCCGGGCATGCCCAGGTTCTGCGGGTGGCTGTCCGGGAAGGCGCCGCGGGCCATCAGCGTGGTGACCACCGGGGCGCCGGTCAGCTCGGCGAGCTCGGCCAGCTCGGCGCTGGCGCCGGCCTTGAGCACGCCGCCGCCGACGTAGAGCACCGGCTGCCGCGCACCGGCGATGAGCGCCGCGGCCTCGCGGACCTGCTTGCCGTGCGGACGGGTGGTCGGCTTGTAGCCGGGCAGGTCCATCCGCGGCGGCCAGCTGAAGTTCGTGCGGGCCTGCAGCACGTCCTTGGGGACGTCGACCAGGACCGGGCCCGGGCGGCCGGTGCCGGCGAGGTGGAAGGCCTCGGCGATCTTCTGCGGGATCTCGTCGGCCGAGGTCACCAGGAAGCTGTGCTTGGTGACCGGCATCGTGATGCCGCGGATGTCGGCCTCCTGGAAGGCGTCGGTCCCGATGGCACCGGTCGAGACCTGGCCGGTGATCGCCACGATCGGCACCGAGTCCATGTAGGCGTCGGCCAGCGGGGTGACCAGGTTGGTCGCACCGGGGCCGGAGGTGGCCATGCACACCCCGACCCGGCCGGTGGCCTGGGCGTAGCCGGTCGCGGCGTGGCCCGCGCCCTGCTCGTGCCGGACCAGCACGTGCCGGATGCGGGAGTCGAACAGCGGGTCGTAGAGCGGGAGGATCGCCCCGCCCGGGATCCCGAAGGCGACCTCGACCCCGACCGCCTCCAGCGACCGGACCAGGCTCTGCGCGCCGGTGATGCCGGTGGCCGGCTCGGCGGCGGCCTCGGCCATCGTCCGGGCGGTGCTCTCGACGCCGAGGGTCGCGGCGGCGGCGGCCTCGCTGGGGGCGGTGGGCGTGGCCGGCGCGGGACCGGCACCGGGAGCCGGGGCGGCCGACGGGCCGGGGGCCGCGGCGGCGCGGCCGGCGTGGGCGGTGGTGCTCATCTCGACGATCTCCCTGGGCGCGGGGTGGGGTGCTGCGGCGGACGACTGTCGCTGGTCCGGAGAGCGCCGGCCGGACGGTGCCCGGCCAACAAAAAACCCCTCGTGCCGATGGCACGGAGGGGTGGCGCGTCGGTCGGGGGGACCGGCGCGCTAGCGGATCGCTACGAGCAGACGAGTGCGGGGCACAGGCACACTCTGCGCCCCCACCTCCGCCCCGTCAACCACGGCGTCCCAGTGGATGGGACGCATTCACTCACCTACTGGGACGGTGGCCCCCAGGGTGCCCACGGTGAGCGGCACCGCGGCGTCCAGCAGGTCCGCGTCCAAGGCATCGATGACCGCCGGCAGGTCCGCGGGCGCGGTGGGCCGGCCGAGCAGGAAGCCCTGCAGGTAGCGGCAGCCCAGCGCGCGCAGGGCGGCGAGCTGCCCGGGCGTCTCCACGCCCTCGGCGACCACGTCGATGGCCAGCCGCCGGCCCAGCTCGATGACGCTGAGCACCAGCGCGGCGCTGCGCTCGTCGTCCTCGATGCCGGCCAGGAACTCCCGGTCCATCTTGAGCACGTCGACCGGCAGCCGGGCCAGGTAGGCGAAGGTCGAGTACCCCCGGCCGAAGTCGTCCAGCGAGATGACGCAGCCCAGGTCGTGCAGCGTCTGCAGGTCACCGCCGCCGCGGTCGGGCTCGCTGATGAACAGCGACTCGGTCACCTCGAGCATCAGCCGGCGCGCGGGCACCCCGGCGCGGGCCAGCGCGGCGGAGACGTCGGGCACCAGGCTGCCCGACTGCAGGTGCCGGGCGCTGATGTTGACGCCCAGCTGCAGGTCGCGGCCCTGCTCCAGCAGCACGGCGAGCTCCGCGGTGGCCCGTTCCAGGACCCACCGCTGCAGCGGCACGATCAGCCCGTCGTCCTCGGCCAGCGGGATGAACTCGTCCGGGGCCACCTCGCCCAGGGCCGGGTGGTCCCAGCGGACCAGCGCCTCCAGCCCGAGCACGCGGCGCTCGGCCACCCCGACCACCGGTTGGTAGAGCAGCCGCAGCTCGCCGCGGGACAGCGCGTCGGGCAGGTCGCGGGCCAGCCGGGTGCGCCGGACGGTCGCGGCGTCCGCCGTCTCCCCGTGCCGGCGCACGCAGCCCTTGCCGGCCGCCTTCGCCGCGCGCAGCGCCAGGTCGGCGTTCCGGAAGGTGACCGGGACGTCGTCGGCGGGGTGCAGCTCGGTGACGCCGATGCTGCAGGAGACGTCGAAGACCAGGTCCGGGTCGGTGCCCGGGGTCGGCACCGCACGGTGGACGCCGGTCAGCTCGACGAGGATCCGCTCGGCGAGCGCGGTGGACTCCGCGAGCCCGGCGCGCACCACGACGGCGAACTCGTCGCCGCCGAGGCGGCCCACCAGGTCCCGGTCGCGCACGGTGGCCCGCAGCCGGTCGGCGACCGCGCCGAGGAGCAGGTCCCCGGCGTCGTGCCCGGCGATGTCGTTGACCGCCTTGAAGCCGTCCAGGTCCAGCAGCAGCAGGCAGGCGCTGTCCCCCTCGGTGGTCCGGGCCCGGGCGCTGTCCAGCGCGGCCATCAGCCGGGCCCGGTTGGGCAGCCCGGTGAGGTAGTCGGTGTAGGCCATCCGCTCGAGCTCGAGCTCGTTCTGCCGCCGGTCGTCGACGTCGCGCAGGTGCAGCACCAGCCCGGCGCCGCACCCGGCCCCGGCCGGCTCCTCGGGCAGGGCGGGCAGCGGCCCGGACGGCACCACCCGCACGGTCTCGTACGCCGGCCAGCGGCCGTCGCGGGAGCGGAGCCGGAAGACCCGGCCGCGCCCCTGGTCGGGGTCGGCGCCGGCGGCGAGGACCGCGTCCAGCTCCGCGCGGTCCTCGTCGTGGACGAAGTCGGCCAGCGGCCGGCCCTCGAGCTCGCGGGCGGTCCAGCCGTGCGGGTGCGAGCCGGCGCCGGAGTCCCAGGTGATCCGGCCGTCGTGGTCCAGGACGATGGTGATGTCGGCGGCGCCGTGCACCAGGGTGCGGAAGTAGGCCTCGGTGCGGAGCACGCGGCGGGTCAGCCGGGCACCGTCGGCGGCCCACATCAGCGACCGGACGAGGACCAGCACCAGCAGCAGGCAGGCGGCCACCGCCTCGACCGGCAGGATGGTCCGGCCGAGCACCCGGCCGACCAGCAGCAGCAGCACCACGCCGAAGGCCGCGCAGTAGCTGATCACCACGCCGAGCAGCGGGACGGTGGACGCGTCCTGCTCCGCGGTCCGGGACCGGCCCGGGTCGGCGGCGAGGGCCAGCGTGCCGGCCGCGAGCATGCCCAGCCACGCGATCTCGGTGAGCAGGTCGAACCCGACGGAGGGACGCACCGCGGCGAGTGCCCCGGTGCCGTTGAGGAGCGTCAGGCAGGAGAAGGACGCGAGCAGCCAGCCGGCGGCGCGGCGGCGCGACTCGCTGACGCCGGCGAAGGTCACCAGACCCACGACGCACAGCAGCACCGACGCACCCGGGTAGAGCAGGGTGACCAGGTCGGCCGGGAGGCCGCCGGTGTCGGCGAGGACCTGCTCGGACACGACCTCCAGCAGCGCGGCGAGCGCGACGAGGGCGACCGCGGCGTCCAGCACCACCCGCGAGGAGATCCGTCCCGCGGCCGACCGGACCAGCCGGGCGCATCCGAGCAGCGCGACCGGGACGGCCAGCAGCATCGGCACGTCCTGCGGGCCGGCCGAGGTCGGGTTGACCCCGGCGCCGGACACCGCGGCGACGGTCTGCCCGGCGGCCAGCAGCCCGACGACGAGCGCGACGGTGCGCCACGAGCCCGACGCCGGCCGGTCCAGGGAGCGGGCGTGCCGGAGCAGCAGCACGGCGGTGCACGACGAGGCGGCGGCGAGCACCGCCGGGCCGGCCCAGCCGGACGCCTCCGGCCACCGCACCGCGACGAGCACCAGGCCGAGCGCCAGCACGCCGAGCAGGCCGAGGACGGCCGCCCGGGGCCAGCGCAGCTCCGCCGTCCCCGGCGCCGGGACACCCGGCGCCGGCAGCACCGGCCACGACCCGAGCAGGCTGCCGGTCCTCCCCGACGCGGTCACCCGCCCACCCGCCCGACGATGCCGGGCCACAGCAGGCCGTCGTGCGACTCCAGCAGGTCCTCCAGGGCCGACAGCCCCATCGGCCGGGCGAGCAGGAAGCCCTGGGCGTAGCCGCAGCCCAGCGCCTGCAGGACGCCGAGCTGGCTGGCGGTCTCGACGCCCTCCGCGACGACGTCGACGCGCAGCGCGGCCCCCAGCGACAGGACCGCCTCGCAGATGGCGCGGGTGTAGGGGTCGCGGTCCACCCGGGACAGCAGCGCCCGGTCCAGCTTGATGATGTCGACCGGCAGCCGTCCCAGGCCGCGCAGCGAGGAGTTGCCGCTGCCGAAGTCGTCCAGGGCCAGCCGCACGCCCATCAGCCGCAGCGCCGTGACGTCGTCGGTGGCGTCCCGGCCGGCGAGCGCGGACTCGGCGATCTCGACGACGAGCCGCTCGGGTGACAGGCCGCTCGCGCGCAGCGCGGAGGCGACGTCGCCGACCAGCGTGCCGGCGGCCAGGTGCTCGGCGGAGACGTTGACGCCGAGCTTGAGCTCCAGCCCGTGGCCGGGCAGCGACGCGGCCGCGGTGGTCGCGCTGTGCAGTGCCCAGCGCTGCAGGTCGACCAGCAGGCCGGCCCGCTCCGCGAGCGGCAGGAACTCCTCCGGCGGGACGTCGCCGTGCAGCGGGTGCTGCCAGCGCAGCAGGGCCTCCACGCCGGTGACCCGGTGGTCGGCGAGGGCGACGATCGGCTGCCAGACCAGGCCCAGCTCACCCCGCTCGCGGGCGTCGACCAGGTCCAGCCGGAGCTGCTCCCGGCGGTCGCGGGCGGCGGTCAGCTCGGCCCGGTACCGGCGCAGCGAGCCGACCCCGGCGGCGCGCGCGTCGCGGACCGCGAGCTCCGCGCGGTCGCCGGCGGCGTCCACGGTGAGCCCGGCGGTGAGCGGCGCGAGCCCCACGACGGCGGTGAGGTCGACGATGCCGGCCTCGGTGGTCACCGGGGCGTCGATGACCGACAGGCAGCGGGAGGCCACCCGGTCCGGCTCGTCGCCGGTGCCGTGCGCCAGCACGCTGAACAGCTCGGCGCCGATCCGGGCCACCTGGTCCTCGGCGCGCACGGTGGCGCGCAGCCGGCGGGCGATCTCGACCAGCGCGACGTCGACGACGTCCCGGCCGGCGTGCTCCCCGGCGGCGGCCAGGCCGTGCACCTCGACGAGCAGCAGCGCGACGTCCTCGGCGGCCGGGTCGGCCAGCCCGGCGAGCAGGGCGTCGAGGGCCGTCTGCTGCGCGGCCCGGTTGGGCAGGCCGGTGAGCGGGTCGGTGTAGGCCAGCGAGCTGAGCTCCAGCTCGCGGTCGAGCCGGGCGGTGACGTCGCGGCACTGCAGGACCAGGCCCTGCACGTCGTCGTCGGCCCGCAGGTCGCTGACCCCGGCCTCGAGGACCCGCCAGTCACCGGCGGCGTCCTGCAGCCGGAAGCTGCGCAGCCCGGTGGGGGCGTCGGCGGCGAGCCAGCCGCGCACCGCCTGGGCGTCGTCGGGGTGGACCACGTCGGCGAGCGGACGCCCGGTCAGCGCCGCGGCACCGCCCGGCGGCAGCAGCGACGGGGCCGCCCAGCTGACCCGGAGGTCGCCGTCGAGGATGAGCACCGCGTCGCTGCTGGAGCGCACCAGCGACCGGAAGTAGGCCTCGCTGCGGCGTAGCCGGCTGCCCACCCGCGACTCGTCGCGGGCAGCCACGGCCCGGTGGACGGCGGTGAGCGCCAGGCAGCACAGCAGCGCGACGCCGGCGGCCGGGGTGGGCCGGCTCCCGGTCAGCGGGACGCCGAGGTAGACCAGCACCGCCACCACCAGGACCAGGTGCGGCAGCAGCTGGCCGGCCAGGCTGAGCCGGACGGCGGCGCGGCTGGGCGGGGCGACGGCGTCGGCACCCGGGTCGCGCAGCGCGGCCAGGCAGAGCAGCACCAGACCCGCCAGCTGGGCACCGACGACCCAGCCCGGCAGCACGGACCGCGGCAGGTCCTCCCCCACGACGGCCAGCCCGCGGGCGCCGGCCCACGCGGTGGCGGCCAGCAGCAGCAGGGCACCGGTGACCCGGCGGGCGCCGGAGGAGACGGCGACGAGCACCAGGACGGCGGACAGCACGCCGGCGGTCAGCAGGCAGATCAGCTCGAGGACGAGGCGGCCCGGCCCGGTCAGCGGCTGGCCGGCGAGCGCCGGACCCACGACGAGGACCTGGGCGAGCACGACCGAGGCGCTGAAGAACAGCGCCGTCTCGGTCAGCAGCCGGGCACCGCCGGCGCGGAGCTGGCTGCGGGTGATCAGGGTGAGCAGGGCGACCAGCGCGAGCAGGACCGAGGGCAGCGAGGCGAGCTGGCCGACGGTGTCCGACGGGCTGCGCGCCGACCGCCCGTCGACCAGGGCGACGACCCCGGCCCCGGCGAGCCCGACGACCACGGCGACCGCGAGCAGCCGCCAGCCGCGGAGCACCCCGCGGCGCGGGGCGCCCGGGTCCAGCCGGGTGCCGCGGGTCCACATCAGCGCGGCCGTGACCAGCGCGGTGGTCAGCAGCAGGACGGCCGCGACCGTGGGCGCGACACCGCCCGCGGCCCCGGTGAGCACCGGGACGGCGAGCAGCCACTCCGCGGAAGCCCGCCGGCGCATCTGCTGCACCCCGAGGAGGTCGGCGCGCCGGGCACGATGGGACAGCCCGCCGGGCGGTCGCCTCACCCGTCCGGGCCATGCCCGGACGGGGAGCGGCGATCAGCTGGTGATGGCCCCCTGCGCCGCGGAGCCCACGAGCTTGGCGTACTTGCCGAGCACGCCGCGGGTGTAGCGCGGGGCCGGCGGCGCCCAGCCCTCGCGGCGGCGGGCCAGCTCGTCGTCGTCGACCAGCAGGTCGAGGGTGCGGGCGGCGAGGTCGAGCCGGATCCGGTCGCCGTCCTCGATGAAGGCGATCGGGCCGCCGTCGGTGGCCTCGGGCGCGATGTGCCCGACGCACAGCCCGGTGGTGCCGCCGGAGAACCGCCCGTCGGTGAGCAGCAGGACGTCCTTGCCCAGGCCGGCGCCCTTGATCGCGCCGGTGACGGCGAGCATCTCGCGCATGCCCGGGCCGCCCTTGGGGCCCTCGTAGCGGATGACCACGACGTCGTTCGGCTGCAGCGTGCCCTCGGTGACGGCGTCCATCGCGCCCTGCTCGCCGTCGAACACCCGGGCGGTGCCCTCGAAGACGTCGGCGTCGAAGCCGGCGGACTTCACCACCGCACCCTCCGGCGCCAGCGAGCCGCGCAGGATGGTCAGCCCGCCGGTCTTGTGGATCGGGTCGTTCATCGCGTGCACGATCGTGCCGTCGAGGTCCGGCGGGGAGATCTCGGCCAGGTTCTCGGCCATCGTCTTCCCGGTCACGGTCAGGACGTCGCCGTGCAGCAGCCCGGCGTCCAGCAGCGCGCGCAGCACGACCGGCACGCCGCCGACCCGGTCGACGTCGGTCATCACGAACCGGCCGAACGGCTTGACGTCGGCCAGGTGCGGCGTCCGGTCGCCGATCCGGTTGAAGTCGTCGAGGTCGAGGTCGACGTCCGCCTCGTGCGCGATCGCCATCAGGTGCAGGACGGCGTTGGTCGAGCCGCCCAGCGCCATGACCACGGTGATGGCGTTCTCGAACGCCTCCTTGGTCATGATCTGCCGGGCGGTGATCCCCTTGCGCAGCAGCTCGACCACGGCCTCGCCGGAGGCGATCGCGATGGCGTCGCGGCGGGCGTCGGGCGCGGGCGGCGCCGCGCTGCCGGGCAGTGCCATGCCGAGCGCCTCGGCGACGCTGGCCATGGTGTTGGCGGTGTACATGCCGCCGCAGGAGCCCATGCCCGGGCAGGCGGCCTTCTCGATGGCGGTCAGCTCGTCGCGGGTGATCTTCCCGGCGGCGCAGGCCCCGACGCCCTCGAAGACGTCGATGAGGGTCAGGTCCTTGTCCCCGAGCCGGCCGGGCAGGGTGGAGCCGGAGTAGACGAACACGCTGGCCAGGTCGAGCCGGGCGGCGGCCATCAGCATGCCGGGCAGCGACTTGTCGCAGCCGGCCAGCAGGACCGAGCCGTCCAGCCGCTCGGCGAACATGACCGTCTCGACCGAGTCGGCGATGACCTCGCGGGAGACCAGCGAGGCGCGCATGCCCTCGTGGCCCATGGAGATGCCGTCGGAGACCGAGATGGTGCCGAACTCGAGCGGGTAGCCGCCGGCGGCGAAGACGCCCTCCTTGGCCCGCTTGGCCAGCCGGTCCAGCGAGAGGTTGCAGGGGGTGATCTCGTTCCAGGACGACGCCACCCCGATCTGCGGCTTGGCGAAGTCGTCGTCGCCCATGCCCACCGCGCGGAGCATCGCCCGGGCGGGCGCCTTGGCGTCGCCGTCGGTGACCTCGCGGCTGCGCGGCTTGACGTCGACGGTGCGGTCGCTGCTGGTGGGTCGGTCCTCCACGGTCGTCACGTCCGGGGATGGTAGGCCGCCGGGGCGCAGGTGCGGCCGGCCCGGGGGCCGCCGTCCCAGCATCTGGGAGGATCTGCGGTCGTGGCTGTCGCTCGCTTGCGCACGGGCCGGACCGTGCTGCTGCCCATCGTCTTCCTGGCGATCTGCCTGCTGCCGCTGGCGAACGCGACCCCGTGGCTGCTCCTGCTGCTGGTCGTGCCCGCCGCGCTGGCCGCGTGGGTGTACCGGGCGGGCGTCGACGTCGGGGACGCCGGGATCACCGTGCGCTCCCTGGCCGGCGCGCGCACCGTGCCCTGGGCTGAGCTCGCCGGCATCCGGGTCGGCAAGCGCAGCGACCTGTGGCTGGTGACCACCGCCGGCACCCAGGTGCGGCTGCCCGTCCTCCGCGCCCGCGACCTGCCCCGCCTCGCCCAGCTCTCCGGCGGCCGCATCCCCGCCCCCTGAACGAGGACCCGCGCTTTCGCGCGATCAAGTACGGCGCTTTCGCGCGATCAAGTACGGAGCTTTCGCGCGATCAAGTACGGCGCTTTCGCGCGAGAATGCGCGGGGTCCTCAGTAGTCGGCGACGACGTTCTCCAGCGGCTGGCCAGCGAGCACCCGCTGGAGCTGCTCGACCACCGCGGCCGTGGCCCGGGCGTTGGTGTCCGGCACGGCGCCTGCGACGTGCGGGGTGAGCAGCAGGCCCGGGGCCGACCACAGCGGGTGCCCCTCGGGCAGCGGCTCGGGCTCGGTGACGTCCAGCGCCGCCCGCAGCCGGCCGGCGGTGAGCTCGGCGAGCAGGGCGTCGGTGTCCACGACCACCCCGCGGGCGGCGTTCACCAGCAGCGCGTCGTCCTTCATCGCGGCGAGGAACCCGGCGTCGACCATGCCGGTCGTCTCCGGGGTGACCGGGACGATGAGCACCACCACGTCGGCGTCCGGCAGCAGGTCGGGCAGGTCGCCGAAGGCGTGCACCCCCTCGCGCGCCGTCCGGGCGACCCAGGTGACGTCGACGTCGAAGCCGGCCATCATCCGGCCGATCGTGCGGCCGATGTCCCCGGCACCGACGATCAGCACCTTCGCGCCCACCAGTGAGTGGTCGGTGCGCATCTCCCAGCGGCCGGCCTCCTGCAGCCGGGTGAAGTGCGGGAGCCCGCGCTGGGCGGCGAGCGTCGCCGCGACCGCCCACTCCGCGGTGGCCGGCGTGTGCGCTCCCCGGGCGTTGCACAGCACGACCCGCTCGGGGAGCCGGCCGACGAACTTCTCCGCCCCGGCGCTCATCAGCTGGACCAGCCGGAGCCGGGGCAGCGCGTCCCAGACCTCGGCGGTGAGCTCGCCGCCGCCGCGGGGCACCATCACCCGGGCCTCGGCGGCCTCGCCGGTGGGCACCCCGTCGGCCGGGTCGAACCGGTGCGCGCGGATGCGCGGGGAGACGGCCTCCACCGCCTCGGCGAGCGCACGCGAGGGGACGAGGACGTGCAGCGTCTCGTCGGCGCCGAGGTCGAGGACGGGCGCGGCAGGAGCGGTGTCGGGCACGGGTCCCGACCTTAGGTGCCGGCCGGCGGACCCTGCAGCGCGGACGGCGGTCGGCGTCCCCCGGCCGCCGTACTGTTGCGGTCGTGGCACGGCGGACGACGGGAACGGGCGCGCGGCGGTGGGCCGTGGTCACGCTGGGCTGCCTGCTGCTGGCCGGCTGCGGGAGCGGCTACGAGCCGTCCGGGCCGTTCCGCGACGTGCCGCAGGGCCAGCCGCCGCAGGTCGCCCCGCCCACCACGCCCGGCCCCGTCCCCGCCCCGGGCGCGCCCTCGACACCCGGCACCGAGGACGAGCAGGAGGGCGACCCGAACGTGGTGGCGACCGGGCTGACCGTGCCGACCGGGCTCGTGGTGCTGCCCGACGGCAGCGCGGTCGTCGGCGAGCGGGACTCCGGCCGGCTGCTGCAGGTCTTCCCCGACCGCTCCCCCGCGCGCGAGCTGATGACGCTCCCGGTCGACGCCGGCGGAGACGGCGGCCTGCTCGGGCTGGCGCTGTCCCCCACCTTCGCCGAGGACGGGCTGGTCTACGCCTACCTCTCCACGGCCACCGACAACCGGGTGGTCCGCTTCCCGCTGGGCGGCACGCCGAACCCGGTCCTGACCGGCATCCCCCGCGGTGAGGTGGACAACGGCGGCGGGCTGCTGTTCGGCCCCGACGCCACGCTCTACGTCGGCACCGGCGACACCGGCGACCCGGCGCTGGCCGAGGACCCGGTGTCGCTGGCCGGCAAGGTGCTCGCCGTCGACGTGTTCGGCCAGCCGGTGGGCGCCGGGCCGGTGGTCAGCCGCGGGCACCAGGACGTCACCGCCCTGTGCCAGGGCCCGCTGCAGCTCTACGCCACCGACGAGGCCCGCTCCGGCGACGACGTCCTGGACGCGGTCACGCCCGGCGGCGACGTCGGTCCCGACGGCGCCGACCCGGTGCTCTCGGTGCCCGCCGACGAGGGCGGGCTCGGTGGCTGCGCGGTCTCCGGCCCCTACGTGTTCCTCGGGGCGATGGACGGCCGGCAGGTCCGGGTGACCCAGCTCGACGGCAGCGGCGACATGGTCGGCGACCCGCAGCCGTTCCTGGCCGACCAGTACGGCCGGCTGCGCACGGTGGTGCTCGACCCCTCGGGCGCGCTGTGGATCACCACCTCCAACCGGGACGGCATCGGCGTGCCGGAGGAGGACGACGACCGCGTGCTCCGCGTCCTCCCGCCGTCCTCGGGCTCCGAGTCACCCCTGTGACGGAGTCCGCCGGGTGAACCGGTGGACGACGTGGTCCGGCGGGTCCTCGGGGTTGTCCGGGCTCAGCTCGCCGGCGGCGTACCAGGTCGCACCGGCCCGGCGCAGCGCCCGCCACGACGCCACGTTGCCCAGCGCCACCGGCACCAGCACGTCCTGCGCGGCCGGGTGGTCGGCGAAGCCCCGGGCCACCGCGGCGGCGATCATCGCGGTGCCCAGCCCGCGGCCCCGGGCGGACGGCTCACCGACCAGGTAGTCGATGCTCAGCGCCCCGGCCGGGACGGCGCAGACCGGGGTGAGCTCCTCGACGTACTCCGGGTAGGCCTCGATCGGGTAGACCTGCACCAGGCCGAACGGTGCGCCGGCGTGCTCGGCGACGTACAGCGCGGTGACGTCCTCGCCGTCCAGGCTGGGGCCGAAGTCCCGCTCCACCGCCTCGGGCGAGCTCTCGTGGTGCCACCACCGCGCGACCAGCGGCTCGGCCAGCCAGCGGCCGAGCAGCGGCAGGTCCGCCCGGCGGAGCGGGCGGAGCTCGACGTCCGGGAGCTCCACCCGCCCGACCCTAGGAGCTGAGCACCCGCTCCTCGAGCATCCGCTTCACGGTGCCGGCGTCGGCCTTGCCCCGGGTGGTCTTCATGACCGCGCCGACGAGCGCGCCCAGCGCCTGGACCTTGCCCGACTGCACCTTCGCGACGACGTCCGGCGCACCGGCGATCGCCGCCTCGACCGCGGCGACCAGCTCGTCGCTCTCCCCCAGCACCGCCAGACCCTGGGCGGCGACGACCTGCGCCGGACCGCCCTGACCGGCCAGCACGCCGTCCAGCACCTGCCGGGCCAGCTTGTCGTTGATCGTGCCCTCGGCGATGAGCCCGGTCAGCTCGGCGACCTGCGCCGGGGTGATCGGCAGCTCGGCGAGCTCGGTGCCGGCCTCGTTCGCCCGGCGGGCGAGGTCGCCCAGCCACCACTTGCGCGCCTCGCCCGGGGTGGCCCCGGCGGCGACGGTCTGCTCGACCAGGCCCAGCGCGCCGGCGTTGGCCAGCCAGGTCATCTCGGTGCCGGAGATGCCCCACTCCTGCTGCAGCCGGGCCCGGCGGGCGGCCGGCAGCTCGGGCAGCGCGGCGCGCAGCTGCTCGATCCAGTCGGCGTCCGGGGCCAGCGGCACGAGGTCGGGCTCGGGGAAGTACCGGTAGTCGGTGGCCTCCTCCTTGCTCCGCCCGGACGACGTGGTGCCGGTGTCCTCGTGGAAGTGCCGGGTCTCCTGCACGACCCGGCCGCCCTCGTCGAGGACGGCGGCCTGCCGGCGCATCTCGAACCGGACGGCACGCTCCACCGACCGCAACGAGTTGACGTTCTTGGTCTCGGTGCGGGTGCCCAGCTCGAGGGCGCCGACCGGGTTGAGCGAGATGTTCACGTCGCAGCGCAGGCTGCCCTGCTCCATCCGGACGTCGGACGCACCGAGCGCCTGCACGATCTCGCGCAGCTCGGTGACGTAGGCCCGGGCGACCTCGGGGGCCTTGGCACCGGCGCCGGGCACGGGGCGGGTGACGATCTCGACCAGCGGGATGCCCGCCCGGTTGAAGTCGATCAGCGAGTGGTCGGCGCCGTGGATGCGCCCGGTGGAGCCACCGACGTGCAGGTTCTTGCCGGTGTCCTCCTCGAGGTGCACGCGCTCGATCTCGACCCGGTAGGTCTCGCCGTCGACCTCGACGTCGAGGTGGCCGGCGATGCACAGCGGCTCGTCGTACTGGCTGGTCTGGAAGCCCTTGGGGATGTCCGGGTAGAAGTAGTTCTTCCGGGCGAACCGCGACCAGCTCGCGATCCGGCAGCCCAGCGCCAGGCCGATCTGGATGGTCGACTCGACGGCGGCGGCGTTGGCCACCGGCAGCGAGCCGGGCATGCCCAGGCAGACAGGGCAGGTGTGCGTGTTCGGCTCGGCGCCGAACGTGGTCGCGCAGCCGCAGAACATCTTCGAGGCGGTGCCCAGCTCGACGTGGGTCTCCAGCCCGATGACCGGCTCGTAGCGGGTCAGGAGCTCGTCGTAGTCGACCAGGCGGTCACCGGCGGTCAGTGTCATGTGCGGTCCTCAGGGGTCGGCCGGCCGACGGGCGGGATGGAGCGGAAGGCGAGCAGGGCGGCTCCGCCGGTCAGCACGCCGAGGACGATGAAGACGGCGAACACCGCCTCCCCGGTGACCGCCCAGCCGACCACGCCGACCACGATGACGAAGACGGTGAGGGCCCAGGCGGCCTTCAGCGGACCGGTCACGCGGCGCCCGCCGGGGTGGGCAGCTCGTCGAGGAGCCGGTGGCCGCGGGCGGCGTCCTGCGCCGCCTCGAGCGCGGCGGCCACCCGGTAGCAGCGGTCGTCGGCGAGCGCCGGCGCCATGACCTGCAGGCCGACCGGGAGCCCCTCGGACAGCCCGCTGGGCACCGAGATGGCGGGCAGGCCGGCCAGGCTCGCCGGCAGCGTGCACAGGTCGGCGGCGTACATCGCGATCGGGTCGTCGACCCGGGCGCCGATCGGGAACGCGACGGTCGGCATGGTGGGGCTGACCAGCACGTCGACGTCGGCGAAGGCCGCGGTGAACTCGCGGGTGATCAACGTGCGGACCTTCTGCGCCTGCCCGTAGTAGGCCTCGTAGTAGCCGCTGGACAGCGCGTAGGTGCCGAGGATGATCCGGCGCTTCACCTCGGGGCCGAAGCCCTGCTCGCGGGTGAGGGCCATGACGTCGTCGAGGTCGCGGCTGCCGTCGTCCCCGGCGCGCAGGCCGAAGCGGACCCCCTCGTAGCGGGCCAGGTTGGACGAGGCCTCGCTGGGCGCGATCAGGTAGTAGGCCGGCAGCGCCAGGTCGAAGGAGGGGCAGGAGACCTCGACGACCTCGGCGCCCAGCCCGGCGAGCACCTCGACGGCCTCCCGGGTGCGGGCCAGCACGCCGGGCTCGTAGCCGTCGGTGTGGCCGTCGCCGCCCAGCTCCCGGACGACGCCCACCCGGACGCCGCGCAGGTCACCGGCCGCGCCGGCGCGGGCGGCGTCGACGAGCCCGGTCAGCGGCGCGGCGATGCTGGTGGAGTCCCGCGGGTCGTGGCCGCCGATGACCTCGTGCATCAGCGCGGCGTCGAGCACGGTCCGGGCCATCGGGCCGGCCTGGTCGAGGCTGGAGGAGAAGGCGATCAGGCCGTAGCGGGACACCGAGCCGTAGGTGGGCTTGTGCCCGACCAGGCCGGTGACCGCGGCCGGCTGCCGGATCGAGCCGCCGGTGTCGGTGCCGATCGCCCAGGGCGCGAGGTGGCCGGCGACCGCGGCGGAGGACCCACCGGACGAGCCGCCGGGGATCCGGTCGAGGTCCCAGGGGTTGCGGGTCACGCCGTAGGCGGAGTTCTCGGTGGAGGAGCCCATCGCGAACTCGTCCATGTTGGTCTTGCCCAGCAGCACGGTGCCGGCGTCTGCGAGCCGGGTGGCGATCGTGGCGCTGTACGGCGGCCGCCAGCCCTCGAGGATCTTCGAGCCGCTGGTGGTCGGCACGCCCTCGGTGACGACCAGGTCCTTGAGTGCGACGGGGACCCCGGCCAGCGGGCCCAGCTCGTCGCCGCGGGCGCGGGCCTCGTCGACGGCGGTCGCGGCGGTGACTGCGCCGGTCTCCTCGACGTGCAGGTAGGCGCCCAGCCGGCCGTCCTCGGCGGCGATCCGGTCCAGGTGCGCGCGGGTCACCTCGACCGCGCTCACCTCCCCGGCGGTCAGCAGCCGGCCGAGCTCGGCGGCATCGACGGTGGTGAGGTCGGTCACTCCTCTTCCCCCAGGATGCGCGGGACGCGGAAGCGGCCGTCCTCGGCGGCGGGCGCGCCGGCCAGCACCGCGTCGCGCGGCAGGCTCGGCGTCACCTCGTCGGCGCGCAGCACGTTGGTGAGCGGGACGGCGTGCGACATCGGCGGGACGTCGGCCACCGCGGCCTCCCCGACCCGCGCCACCGCGGCCAGCACCTGGTCGAGCTGGCCGGCGAACCGGTCGAGCTCCTCGTCGGTGACCGCCAGGCGCGACAGCCGCGCGAGGTGCGCCACGTCGTCCCGCGAGATGGTGCTCATGCTGCGCCGTCCATGCTGGGTCAGGACCCTCTTCCGTGTCGATCCAGGAACCTCGTCACTCTACGCGGGAGCCGCTCCCGGCCCGATCGCGCGGCGGGGCTGGTCCCCGGGCCCGCGATGCGAGAGGCTGGGCCCTGTTCACGATCGACGTCGATCGGCCGCGCAGCACGGCACCGGAGGGATCCGTGTCCTATCTCTTGCGGCTGGTCGTACCCGACCGGCCCGGCACGCTCGGCGCGGTCGCGACCGCGCTCGGCGCCGCCGGCATCGACATCGTCTCCGTCGACGTCCTGGAACGGGGAAACGGCGTGGCCGTGGACGACGTCGTGGTGGAGCTCCCGGCCGACCGGGTGGCCGACAGCCTGATCACCGCGGCGACCGCCGTGCCCGGGGTGCAGGTCGAGTCGCTCCGCCCGTTCGCCGGCCCGCTGGACACCCACCGCGAGCTGGACCTGCTGGAGGCGCTCGCGCCCGCCGGGGTCGGCACCGCGAAGGTGCTCGCCGCCGAGCTCCCCCGGGTGTTCCGCAGCGGCTGGGCGGTGGTGCTGGCCGGCAGCGGCACCGACGTCACCCTGCTGGCCGCCTCCGACGCCGCGCCCGCGCTGGAGGGCCTCGAGCTGCCGTGGCTGCCGCTGCGGACGCCGATGCTGCTGCCCAGCGACGCGGACTGGGTGCCCGAGCGGTGGCAGGAGATGGCCGTGGAGATGATGGCCGCGCCGTTGGACCCCGACGGCGCGGCGGTGCTGCTCGGACGTTCCGGCGGGCCGGCGTTCCGCCGCTCCGAGCTGCTCCGGCTGGCGCACCTCACCGGGCTCGCGGCCACCGTCGCCCGGCTGCCCCCCGCGTAGTCGAAGGACCCCGCTGCCCCCCGCCACTCGCACGCTCGCGGCGGGACCCTGCAGCGGGGCCGATCAGCCTTCGGCTGACCCGTCGCCGATGGTGGCCACCTCGCGGGCGGCCTCCGGGCCCTGCTCCAGCAGCACCGCGAAGCCGTCGTCGTCCAGGATCGGCGCCTTGACCTGCACGGCCTTGTCGTACTTGCTGCCGGGGTCAGCACCGACGACGACGAAGCCGGTCTTCTTGGAGACCGAGCCGGTCACCTTGCCGCCGCGCTCCTGGATGGCGGCGATCGCGGAGTCGCGGCTGTGGTCGCGGAGCGACCCGGTGACGACGACGGTGATCCCGGTCAGCGGGCCCGGGCCCGCCTCCTCGCCCTCGTCGGCCATCCGGACGCCGGCCTGGCGCCACTTCTCGACCACGTCGCGGTGCCAGTCGACGGCGAACCAGTCCCGGACCGCGGTGGCGATGGTCGGACCGACGCCCTCGGCCGCGGCGAGCTCCTCCTCGCCCGCCTCCTGCAGCCGGTCCATCGAGCGGAACTCCCGGGCCAGCGCCTGCGCGGCGGTGGGGCCGACGTGCCGGATGGACAGCGCGACCAGCACGCGCCAGAGCGGGACGTCCTTGCGGGTCTGCAGGTTGGCGAGCAGCTTCTGCCCGTTGGCCGACAGGGTGCCGTCCTTCTTGGTGAAGAAGTCGGTGCGGCGCAGGGCGTCCTCGTCGAGGAAGAAGACGTCGCCCTCGTCGGTGAGCAGGTGGCTCTCCAGCAGTGCGATGGCCGCCTCGTAGCCGAGCACCTCGATGTCGAAGGCGCCCCGGCCGGCGACGTGGAACACCCGCTCCCGGAGCTGGGCGGGGCAGGACCGGGCGTTCGGGCAGCGGATGTCGGCGTCGCCCTCCTTCTCGGGGCGGAGCTCGGTGCCGCACTCGGGGCAGTGCGTGGGGAAGACGAACTCCCGCTCGGAGCCGTCGCGGGCGGCGACGACCGGACCGAGGACCTCGGGGATGACGTCGCCGGCCTTGCGGATGACGACGGTGTCGCCGATCAGCACGCCCTTGCGCTTGACCTCGCTGGCGTTGTGCAGCGTGGCGAGCTGGACGGTGGAGCCGGCGACCTTGACCGGCTCCATGTAGGCGAACGGGGTGACCCGACCGGTGCGGCCGACGTTGACGCGGATGTCGTGCAGCTTGGTCGTCGCCTCCTCCGGCGGGTACTTGAAGGCGATGGCCCAGCGGGGGGCGCGGCTGGTGGACCCGAGCCGGCGCTGCAGGGAGACCTGGTCGATCTTGACCACGACGCCGTCGATCTCGTGCTCGACCGAGTGCCGCTGCTCGCGGTAGCGCTCGATGTAGGCCCACACGCCCTCGAGGTCGTCGACCACCTCGTAGCGGGAGCTGGTGGGCAGGCCCCAGGACCGCAGCTGCTCGTAGGCGGCGGACTGGGTGGCCGGCTCGAAGCCGCGCCGGGCGCCGATGCCGTGGACCACCATCGTCAGCGGGCGCTTGGCGGTCTCGCGCGCGTCCTTCTGCCGCAGCGACCCGGCGGCGGCGTTGCGCGGGTTGGCGAACGGGGCCTTGCCGGCCTCGACCAGGCCGGCGTTGACCTCGGCGAAGGCGGCGACCGGGAAGTAGACCTCGCCGCGCACCTCGAGGAAGTCGGGGACGTCGTCACCGCTCAGCTGCTGCGGGACCGAGGCCATGGTGCGGACGTTGGCGGTGACGTCCTCCCCCGTCGTCCCGTCGCCGCGGGTGGCGGCGCCGGTGAGCCGACCGCGCTCGTAGACCAGGTCGATGGCCAGGCCGTCGACCTTGAGCTCGCAGAGCCAGCTGGTGCCGGCCCCGGCGTCACGGACCGCGCGGTCGGCCCAGGCCGACAGCTCGTCGGAGGAGAAGACGTTGTCCAGGCTCTGCATCCGCTCCGGGTGGGTGACCGGGGCGAAGGTGGCGCCGAAGCCGCCGTTGACCTTCTGGCTCGGCGACTCGGGGGTGACCAGCGCGGGGTGGGCGGCCTCGAGCGCCTTGAGCTCGCCCATCAGCTCGTCGTACTGACCGTCGCTGACCAGCGGGGCGTCCTGCACGTAGTAGGCGAACGCGTAGCCGTCGAGCTCCTCGGACAGGTCACGGTGCCGGGTGCGCGCGTCGTCGGGGACCTGGGTCAGGTCCTCCCGGTCGACCGCAGCTCCCACCGACGGCTGGTCGACGCCGTCGACGGCCTCCTGCTCCACCTCTGCCTCGGTGCTCACGTCGCTGACGGTATCCGGAGGGTCGGACGAGAAACCGGCCGTCGGTCCCGGCTCACCCGACCGGGTCGCGGCGGTCGGCTGCAGGCAGACGTCCAGTACGTCGCCGGCGTGCTCGACGCACCACCGCTGGCAGCCGGTTCCACCTGGAGCGGTGGTCCGATGAGGATCTCGGTGCCATCGGGCCGCCAGGTGTGCCATCGGCCGCCGGGATCTCGTTCGATCCGGAAGCCATGGTGGACCTTGGTGTGGTGCCGTTCGCACAGCAGCCCGGAGTTCGCCAGGTTGGTCTCCCCACCGTTGATCCAGTGGATCAGATGATGGACGTCGCACCAGTGCGTCGGGGCGTCACAGCCGGCGAACACACAGTGCCCGTCCCGCTGCTCCACGGCCTTGCGGAGCCCGGGGGTGACCACCCGGTGGTCCCGTCCCAGGTCCAGCGGGACCCCATCGGGGCCCATCACGATGCGGGAGATGCTGCCGTCGCAGGCCAGCCAGCGGGCCCGCGCGGCCGAGATCTGCGACCCGAAGCCGGTGCGGGCAGCACCGGGACCGGTGGCCGGGTCGACGAAGTCGTCCATGTCCAGCCCGAGCACCACGTGCGGCTTCTGCGTCCGCAGCGTCGGCAGGTTCCCGGCAGCCAGCTGGTTGTCGACCAGCTGCACCAGCGCGTCGGCCTGCTGCTGAGCCCGGGTCCGCTCATCACCCTTGGGGCGGGACGCCTGCACGATCGACTCGATCCCGGCCAGCACCTTCTCGATCCCGACCGCATCCAGGTCGAACCGACCCGTCCCGCTGCCATCGGCGTGCCGAGTGACGGAGAACCGCCGTCCCTCGGTGGGGTCGGGCTCCTCCCCGTCGGGGTCGAGGGCCTCCCGGTAGTGGTGCACCACCTGCTGCAACCGCGCGTGGGACTCACTGTGCGCGACAACGACCAGCGCCTGGTCGATGACGCCCAGCGCCCAGGTCCACGCCCTGCGCGTCGGCGGCGGCCCGCGCCGCGTCGTCCGCGATCGGCGCGATCGCGGCCACCTGAGACGCGGTCACCGTGCCGTCGGCAAACGCCGCCGCGGTGGCCGGCAGGTGCTCCAGCGCCCGACCCGAGCGGACCACCCGGCCGGCCTCGCCCGGCGTGAGGTGGCCGTGGCCGCGGAGCCAGGACGCGATGGTCTTCTTGCCGTCGTGCTCGGCCGCTCCGGTGGCATCGGCATGCCGGACGGTGCGGGTCAGCTCCGCGGCGACCCGATTGGCCAGTTGCAGCAGCGCCGCCGTGCGCGCCAGGACCGCACCCGAGGGCAGCGCGAACAGGTCCTGAGCGGCGAGGGCGTCGAGCGCGGACTGCATCTCGCCCACCGGACACCTCCCGCCACGTCTTCGAACACCTGTACGAAGTCTAGCGGAAAAGGCACCGTCTCACGACCCGAATCCCCAGGTCAGACGCCTGTCCACAGATCCGGAGACGCCCCTCGACAAGGTGCCGAAGGAAGTCCGGACCACCGAAAGCGCACCTTTGGCGGTCCGGTTGGGGTCACTCGGGTTGCAGGTACTTGGCGGCCTCGCGGACGTGGGCCATCGCCGTCCGGGCGTAGGCGGGGCTCGCGCCTGCCAGGCCGCAGGCCGGGGTGAGGGTGACGGCGGCGTGCAGCTGGTCGGCCGGGAAGCCGAGCTCGTTCCACCAGGCGCTCAGCCGGCTCGCGGTCGACTTGGCCGGCGGCAGGGTGGTGTCGGTGCCCGGGACGACCCCGACGAGCAGGTGGGTGCCGGCCTCCACGGCCGTGCCGACGGCGTCCAGGTCCTGCACCGCACCGAGGTCGAAGGACAGCCCGGCGGCCCCGGCGGCGCGGAACAGGTCCAGCGGCGCCCGCTGCGCGCAGCAGTGGACGACGACCGGGGCGGGCACCCGGTCGACGAACCGGGTCAGCAGCTCCTCCACCAGGTGCGCCTCGACCGCGGAGAGCTTGCCGAACCCGCTCACCGTGGGCAGGCCGCCCTGCAGGACGGCGGGCACCGACGGCTCGTCCAGCTGGACGACGACCTGCGCGCCGGGCACCCGGGCGGAGACGTCGGCGACGTGCGCGGCGATGCCCTCGGCCAGCGACTGGGCGAGGTCGCGACGCGCTCCCTGGTCGACGACGGCCCGGTCACCGCGGGTCCGCTCCAGCCCGGCCGCGAGGGTCCACGGTCCGGCCACCTGCACCTTGAACGGTCCGGTGTACCGCTCGGCGACCTCGAACAGCGCGTCCAGGTCCCGGGCCAGCATCTCCTGCGCCCGCCGCTCGTCGGCACCGGGCCGGGAGACCAGCCGCCAGCCGGCCGGGGTCAGGTCGACGTGCAGGTCGACCAGCAGCGCCGCCGCGCGGCCGATCATGTCCGCGCCGGCCCCGCGGCCGGGGAGCTCGGGCAGGTGCGGGAAGTCCGGCAGCTCACCCGTCACCAGCCGCAGGGCCTCGACCGGGTCCGTGCCGGGGAGGGAGCCGACGCCGGAGGCCGGCCCCCACGGGGTGGGGACCGGCCTCAGGTCGGTGCTGTCGGGCTCGCCGCCCGGGGTGGAGCCGTCGTCGGGCAGTTCGAGGGAGGCCACAGCGGCGACGGTAGCCCGCCGGCGCGGTGGCCTCCCCGGACGGTCAGACGGGCTTGGCGTGGTCGGCCGCGGGCGGGCTGACCGGGGAGTGCGCCTCGAAGTAGGCCACGGCGGTGTCGGCGTCGACCGGCCCGGTGATCGGGTCGGTGCCCGTCGTGAAGGCCGTGAAGCTGTCGCCGCCGCCGATGAGGAACGAGTTCGCCACCACGCGGTAGCTCGCAGCCGGGTCGATGGCCACGCCGTTCAGCGTGATCGACCCGGCGACGACCCGCTGGCCTGCCGGTGCCGCCGCGTTGTACTGGTAGGAGAAGCCCGCCGACGTCCCCAGGATCAGCTGGGAGCTGCGCGCAGCGGAGGGGAACTGCTGCTCGAGCACGTCCTTGATCGCCGCGCCGGTCAGGGTCACCGCGTTGACGGTGTTGCTGAACGGCTGGACGTTGAACAGCTCCCGGAAGGTCACCTCACCCGGCGCCTCACCGCCCTGGCTGGACGCGTACGTGAGGTCGGTGCGCAGCCCACCCGGGTTCATGAAGGCGATCACCGGGTTGCCGTACTGGTCCGACTGCAGTGCCTCGAGCTGGGCCTGGGCGACCAGGTTGCCCAGGCTGGACTCGCCGCCGCGGTTCTCCACCGGCGCCGGGTTCGGCACGGCGGGGGTCGGCGCGGGGGTGGTGTACGCGCGGGTGATGTCCGCGGTGATCGACCCGACCACCGCGTTCCCGGCCTCGGCCGCCCGGCCGTTCCAGTAGTCGACGATCGCCTGGACCGTGGGGTCCGGGGCGGTGCGGGTCACCGGCACGTTGGTGGCCGAGTAGGTCGCCGCCCGGTTGACGTCACCGGTCGTGCGGTCCAGGGACAGGCGGATGTCGCTGACCAGCCGGCCGTAGTAGCCGGCCTGGGTGACCAGGCGCTCCTCGCCGCTGCCGTCGGCGATCTTGCAGTTGTAGGCGTTGTGCGAGTGCGCGCTGACGATCAGGTCGACCGCGGGGTCGATCCGTTGGTTGATGTCGACGATCGGTCCGGTGAGCCCGGCGCAGCCGTCGTAGGCCGGCGTGGGCGGTGCCGCGTTGCCGGCCGTGCCGCCCTCGTGGATCAGCACGCCGATGGCCTGGATGCCCATGGCCTGCAGCCGGGGCACCCAGGTGTTGACCGCCTCGGCCTCGTCGATGAAGCGCACGTCGGCGATGCCCGTCGGCGACACGATGCTCGGCGTCGTCTTCGTGACCACGCCGATCATGGCCACCTTCTGGTTCGCCGGCGTCGTGAAGACCTGGTACGGCGGCAGCATCGGCTCGCCGGTCTCGTTCGAGATGACGTTCGCCGCGAGGTACGGGAAGTCCGCCCCCTCGAACTCGTGGCCGTCGGTGCCGAAGCAGCCGTCGACGCCGACCGTCACGCCCTCGCACTCGGTGACGTCGTCGGTGAAGGTCCCGTCGGTGGCCGCGGAGATGCGGCGCAGCTCCTCGGTGCCCCGGTCGAACTCGTGGTTGCCGACCGACGAGGCGTCCAGCCCCATGGCGTTGAGCACCTCGATCGTCGGCTCGTCCTTGAACACGCTCGACTCGAACGGCGAGGCGCTGATCAGGTCGCCCGCGCCCACGAACAGCGACGTGTGCGGGCCCTTGGTGGTGTCGTCGAAGGAGGCCTGCAGGTCCTTCACCGTCGTGGCGACGTTCGCGCTGCCGCCGACGACGGTCTTGACGTCGTCCGCGGACCCGTAGGCGCCGTCGAGACCCGGCGCGGTGAGCAGCTGGCTGTCGGAGCCGGTGGTCTCGGAGACCCGGCCGTGGAAGTCGTTCATCGCCAGCAGCTGGACGGTGACGTCCTTGGGTGCGGCGGAGGCGGCGGTGGGCAGCCCCACGACCGTGGCAGCGGCCACGGTCGCGGCGATCGTCAAGCTCGTTCGGCGCAAGGGTCCTCCAGGACACGGGGACCGGACCGTGTGCGTGCTCGGTCCGGCGGCGGGGCGCTCAGATCTGTAGTTGCTCTAAGTAGCCGTGCGTAACGTCGTGCAGCGCGACGCTATCCCCGTGCTGTGCGGGTGCCAAGGGTCAGGTGTGGAGCGACGCCGACCGTTCACGCGCGCGCAACACCGTGCCCTGGCCGAGCACCCGGTCGCCCCGCTCGGCGTCCGGGGCGTAGAGCACGGCGGACTGCCCCGGGGCCACGCCGCGCTGCCGCTCGGTGAACCCGATCCGCAGGCCGCCCTCCTCGGTGCCGGTGACGGTGCAGCCGACCGGGCTCCCGTGCGCCCGCAGCTGGACCGCGGCCGTGAACGGCAGCTCCGGCACCGGACCGGTCCAGGTCGGCACCTGGGTGACCACCTCGTCCACCTCAGCCTGCTCGGCGGTGCCGATCGTCACCGTGCGGCTGACCGGCTCGATGCCCAGCACGTAGCGCGGCCGCTGGTCACCGGCGCTGACCCCCAGCCCGCGGCGCTGCCCGATGGTGAAGCCGTACGCGCCGGCGTGGGTGCCCACGGTCGCGCCGGTGGCCGCGTCGACCACCGGGCCGGGCTGATCCCCCAGCCGGCGGGCCAGGAAGCCCCGGGTGTCGCCGTCGGAGATGAAGCAGATGTCGTGCGAGTCGGGCTTGGTGGCCACCGCGTAGCCGCGCTCGGCGGCCAGCTCGCGGACCCGCTCCTTGGTCATCGACCCCAGGGGGAACACCGCCCCGGCCAGCTGCCGCGCGGTGAGCACGCCCAGCACGTAGGACTGGTCCTTGGCCGCGTCGACCGAGCGGCGCAGCTCGCCGTCGACCAGCCGTGCGTGGTGGCCGGTGACGACGGCGTCGAAGCCCAGCGCCTGCGCCCGGTCCAGCACGGCGGAGAACTTGATCTTCTCGTTGCAGCGCAGGCACGGGTTGGGCGTGCGGCCGGCGGCGTACTCGGCCACGAAGTCCTCGACGACGTCCTCGCGGAACCGGTCGGCGAGGTCCCAGACGTAGAACGGGATGCCGAGGGAGTCGGCGACCCGGCGGGCGTCGTGGGCGTCCTCCACGCTGCAGCACCCGCGGGCGCCGCTGCGCAGCGTCTGCCGGTCCGGGGACAGCGCCAGGTGGACCCCGGTCACCTCGTGCCCGGCCTCGACGGCCAGGGCGGCGGCGACCGCGGAGTCCACTCCCCCGCTCATCGCGGCGATGAGCCTCATCGGGCCCCCGCCCGCCGGGCCCGCTCCACCACCGGGGCGATGACGTCCAGGACGGCGTCGACGTCGGCGTCGGTCGAGGTGTGGCCGAGGCTGAAGCGCAGCGAGCTGCGGGCGCGGGAGGGGTCGGCGCCGGCGGCGAGCAGCACGTGGCTGGGCCGGGCGACCCCGGCGCTGCAGGCGGACCCGGTCGAGCACTCGATGCCGCGGGCGTCGAGCAGCATGAGCAGCGCATCACCCTCGGCGCCCGGGAAGGACAGGTGCGCGTTGCCGGGCAGCCGTCCCGGGCCGCCGGCGACGACGTCGTCCAGGGCCGGCCCGTTGAGCTGCGCGTCGGGCACCCGGTCGACGACGCCGGCCACCAGCCGGTCGCGCAGCGCGGTCAGCCGGGCGGCGCGCTCACCGCGCTCGTCGACGGCGGACCGGGTGGCCGCGGCGAGCCCGACGATGGCCGCGACGTCGAGGGTGCCGGACCGGACGTCGCGCTCCTGGCCGCCGCCGTGCAGCAGCGGGGTGCACTCGGCGTCCCGGCGCAGCAGCAGCGCACCGGCGCCCATCGGGCCACCGAGCTTGTGGCCGGTCATCGTCAGCGCGTCGACGCCGCTGGCCCCGAAGTCGACCGGGAGCTGGCCGATGGCCTGCACCGCGTCGGTGTGCAGCGGCACCCCCACCGCGTGCGCGACCTCGGCGAGCGCGGCGAGGTCGCTGACCGCGCCGATCTCGTTGTTGGCCCACATCACGCTGGCGACGGCGACGTCCCGGCCGTCGCCGAGGGCCTCGGCGAGCGCGTCGGGGGTGATCCGCCCGTCCGGCTCGACCCGCAGCCAGGTGACCTCGGCGTCGTCGTGCTTCTCCAGCCACTCCACGCTGTCCAGGACGGCGTGGTGCTCGGCCGGGCTGGCCACGATCCGGCGGCGGCCCTGGTCGGCGGCGCGACGGGCCCAGTACAGGCCCTTGACGGCGAGGTTGTCGCCCTCGGTGCCCCCGCCGGTGAACAGCACCTCCGACGGCCGGGCGCCCAGCGCGGCGGCCAGCTGCTCGCGGGACTGCTCGGCGACCCGCCGGGCCTCGCGGCCGCTGGCGTGCAGCGAGGACGCGTTGCCGACCCGGGCCAGCTGCTCGGTCATGGCCGCCAGCGCCGACGGCAGCATCGGCGTCGTCGCAGCGTGGTCCAGGTACGTCATGGCCCCGCCAGAGTAGTCGCGCCCGCCGGGGCCGCCGCCGCGACCGGTGCGGCCGCACGGCCGGCGACCACCGCCCCGGCGACGGCCAGCGCGGCGTAGACCGCGGCCACCACGACGAGGACGCCGCGCATCGGCAGCAGGCCGGCGGTGGCCGCCGCCACCAGCACACCGGTCAGGCCGATGCACAGCGCCGAGGCGGTGACGTCGGCGATGTTGAGGGCCGCGGAGTCCGCCCCGCGGCGGTGCTCGGGCGACTGCGCCAGCAGCAGCACCCCGACGCTGGGCATGCCCAGCCCCATGCCCAGCCCGGCGAGGGCCCAGGTCAGGTAGGCCGGCCAGCCACCCACGCCCGGGACGGCGGTCACCGCGGTGCCGGCCAGGCCGACGGCCAGCAGCACGAAGCCCAGCCGGAGCAGCTGCACCCGCGAGGCACCGGCGTACCGGCCCTGCACCTGCGAGGCGGCCGCCCACCCCACGGCGCCGGCGGTGAGCGGGATCCCGGCGGCCGTGGGGCTGTAGCCGTGCACCGCGCTGAGCGTGAGCGGCAGCAGCGCGTCCATGCCGAAGAAGGAGCCGGCCAGCAGGCCGCGGGCGGCGACGACGGTGGGCAGGCCGCGGCGGGCGCGGACCGTTCCGCGCGGCAGCAGCGGCCGCAGCCCGGCAGCGAGCGCGGTCAGCCCGACGACGGCCAGGACGGCACCGAGCAGGTCCAGCCGCTGGCCGGCGTACTGCAGCGCGCCGACGCCGAGACCGGCCAGGAGGGCCCACCAGCGCCGGGCCACCCGGGCCGGCGGCGGGTCCGCCGGGACGGTGAGGTCGCGCAGGGCCGGCAGCACCAGGCAGAGCCCGACCAGCACGAGCGGCAGCAGGCCCAGGAACACCCACCGCCAGCCCACCGAGGTGGTCAGCGCGCCCGCCACCAGGGGGCCGACGAGCGCGGGCAGCACCCAGGCCGCGGCGGTGGCGCCGAACAGCCGGGGCCGCAGCGACGCGTCGTAGGCCTGCCCGATCGCGACGTAGAGCGCAACCGAGATCAGCCCGCCGCCGAAGCCCTGCACCGCGCGCCCGGCCACGAAGAGCGCCATGTCCGCCGCCAGGCCGCAGGCGAGCAGGCCGACGGCGAACACCGCGACGCCCGCGAGCAGCCCGGCCCGGGCACCCCGCCGGTCACCGACGTCCCCGCCGACCACCATGCCGACCACCTGGGCCACGAGGAAGGCGGTGAAGGGCCAGCCGAACCAGGCGAGCCCGTCGAGCTCGGTGACCGCGGTGGGCATCGCGGTGGCCACCGCCATCGACTCGAAGGCCACCAGGGTGACCAGGAGCAGCAGGCCCACGGTGGTCAGCCGGTGCCGGCCGTCCAGCAGCCCCGGCGTCCCTGGTCCTCCCACCTCCGGCGCAACCCGCACCCCGTCCCACCCCTTCCCGACCCGCCGGAGACGCGTCGAGCGCCGGCCCCCGGGAGGGCCGGCGCTCGACGGTGGTGCTGAGTGCGTCAGCCCTTGCGCGCGGAGATCTGCTGGGTGGCGGCCGGGACGACGGTGTTCAGGTCTCCCACGACGCCGAAGTCGGCGAGCTCGAAGATCGGCGCCTCGGGGTCCTTGTTGACCGCGACGATGGTCTTCGACGTCTGCATGCCGGCCCGGTGCTGGATGGCCCCGGAGATCCCGACCGCGATGTACAGCTGCGGCGAGACGGTCTTGCCGGTCTGCCCGACCTGGAACGAGTGCGGGTAGAAGCCGGAGTCCACCGCGGCGCGGGAGGCACCGACGGCCGCACCGAGGGAGTCGGCGAGCCCCTCGATGACGGAGAAGTTCTCCGCGCTGGCCACCCCGCGGCCGCCGGAGACCACGATCGAGGCCTCGGTCAGCTCCGGGCGCGAGGACTTCTGCTCCACGACCCGGTCGGTGACCTTCGTCGTCCTCGCCGCGTCGGAGAGCGTGACCTGCACGGTCTCCTCGGTCGCCGCACCGGGCGCCGGCTCGGGGGTGACCGAGTTGCCGCGCAGCGTGTAGATCGGCGTGCCGACCGTCACCTTCGAGTGCACGATCGTCGCCCCGGCGAACGCCACCTGGGTGGCGGTGCCGTCGGGGTGGATCTCGGTGACGTCGGTCAGGAACCCCGAGCCGGTCTTGATCGCCAGCCGGCCGGCGACCTCCTTGCCCTCCGGCGACGAGGGGATGACCACGGCCGCGGGCGACACCGACGCGACCAGCTGGGCGAGCACCTCGGCCTTGGGGGCGACCAGGTACTCCTCCACCTCGGGGGACTCGGCGACGTAGACCTTCGCCGCGCCGTACTCGCCGAGCGCGTCCTTGACGCCGGCGGCGGTGCCCGGGGCACCGATCACCACCGCGGAGGGCTCACCGAGCGCACGGGCGGCGGTCAGCGCCTCCAGCGTCGTCTTCCGCGGGCCACCCGCAGCCGGGTTCACCTCGACCAGGACCAGGACCTCAGCCATGACTGTTCTCTCCTCCGCTTGTCCGGGTCAGACGATCTTCTGGGCGGCGAGGTAGCCGACGAGCTTGTCCGCGCCGTCGCCCTCGTCGGTGACCTTGACGCCCTCGCCCTTGGGCGGGCGACCGGCGGAGTCCACGACCGCGCTGGTGGCCGACGCCAGACCCACGGTGCTCGGGTCGATGCCCAGGTCGGCCAGCGTCAGGGTCTGCACCGGCTTCTTCTTCGCCGCCATGATCCCCTTGAACGAGGGGTAGCGCGGCTCGTTGATGGTGTCCCAGGTGGACACGATCGCCGGCAGCGGCGCCTCGACCTCCCAGTACCCACCGTCGGTCTGCCGCTCGATCTTCGCCATCCCGCCCTCGACGGTGAGCTTGCGCGCACCGGACAGCTGGGGCAGGCCCAGCCGCTCGGCCAGCAGCGCCGGCATCACCGACAGCTGCGCGTCGGTGGCCTCCGCGCCGCACAGCACCAGGTCGTACTCCAGCGTGCCCAGCGCCGCGGCGATCACCGCGGAGGTCTGCACCGCGCACGAGCCGTGGATCGCCGGGTCGGAGACGTGCACGGCCTTGTCCGCGCCCATCGACAGCGCCTTGCGGATCGCGTCGGTGGCGGTGTCGGGGCCGACGGTCAGGATGGTGACCTCACCGCCGTGGGCCTCCTTGACCGTGAGGGCCTCCTCGATGGCGTACTCGTCCATCTCGTTGATCACGTTGTCGGCGGTGGCCCGCGCGACGGTGTTGTCCGACGGGTCCAGCTTCCGCTCGCTGCCCGAGTCGGGGACCTGCTTGACCAGAACGACGATGTTCATCGTCAGACCATCCTCCGTGTCGTCTCGTGGCACGGGCGGAGCCCGCCTCGCTGCCGATCATCGAGGTTACTTCCGGGTAACACCCGGTGGGCAGGGCGGGTCCCCGTGACCCCGGTCACGAGGTCGCGGGCCACTCCCCGGTCCGGGCGAACGCCTCCAGCGTGGCCGTGTGCGGCGCCAGGTCCAGGCCCTGCGCGGCCACCCAGCCGTCGTCGTAGTAGGTGCAGGCGTAGCGCTCCCCGCCGTCGCACAGCAGGGTGACGACGCTGCCGGTGCGCCCCGCGGCGAGCATCTCGCCGATCAGGCCGAAGGCGCCCCAGAGGTTGGTGCCGGTGGACCCGCCGGCCCGCCGGCCGGTGACCCGCTCGAGGTGCCGCATCGCGGCCAGCGACGCGGCGTCGGGGACGCAGACCATCCGGTCGACGATGGTGGACACGAACGAGGGCTCGACGCGCGGCCGCCCGATGCCCTCGATCCGCGAGCCCCGGCCGGCGGCGGCCGGGTCGGCGTCCCGCCAGCCGGGGAAGAACGCCGAGCCCTCCGGGTCGACGACGGCCAGCCGGGTGGGCAGCCGGCGGTACCGCAGGTAGCGCCCGATCGTCGCGCTGGTGCCGCCGGTGCCCGCGCCGACGACCACCCACTCCGGCACCGGGTGCCGCTCCCGCGACAGCTGGTCGAACACCGACTCGGCGATGTTGTTGTTGCCGCGCCAGTCGGTGGCCCGCTCGGCGTTGGTGAACTGGTCCAGGTAGTGCCCGCCGGTCTCCGCGGCGATCCGGCGGGCCTCGTCGTAGACGGTGCCGGGGTCGGCGACCAGGTGGCAGCGGCCGCCGTGGAACTCGATCAGCGCGATCTTCTCCGCGCTGGTGGTCGCCGGCATCACCGCGACGAAGGGCAGGCCGAGCATCCGCGCGAAGTACGCCTCGCTGACGGCGGTGGACCCGCTGGAGGCCTCGACGACGGTGCTGCCCTCGTGCAGCTGGCCGGAGCACAGCGCGTAGAGGAACAGCGAGCGGGCGAGCCGGTGCTTGAGGCTGCCGGTCGGGTGGGTCGACTCGTCCTTGAGGTAGAGGTCGATGCCCCACGCGGGCGGCAGCGGGTAGACCAGCAGGTGGGTGTCGGCCGACCGGTGCGCGTCGGCCTCGACCAGCGCCACGGCCCGCTCCAGCCACGCCCGGCCCCCCGGGTCGGAGCGGTCCAGGTCGGGGGTGGCTGGGGCGGTCACCCCGGTATGGTCCCCCACCCCCGCGCCGGCGCCGGTCGCCCCGGTCAGGCCGGGACGACGAGCACCGGCCGCTGCGCCGGGACCACCGTGACCGCCGTCCCCGGGTGCAGGGACCGGCTGTCGGCGCTGGCGACGTCCACCTGCACCTCGACCGGGTCCGGCCCGGCCGCGGGCAGTACGACAGCGAGCCGGGTGGTCGCGCCGGAGAAGGTCCGGGTGAGCACCCGCCCGGAGCCGGCCGGGTCGGCGTGCACCAGCAGCGACTCGGGGCGCACCAGCGCCACCACCGGCCCGGCCGGCAGCCCGGCGCCGGCCACCGGGCGGACCGCGCCGAGGAGGCTGACCTGCCCGTCGCCGAGCGTCGCCGGCAGCCGGTTCATGGTGCCGACGAACTCGGCGACGAAGGCGGTCGCGGGTCGCTCGTAGAGCTCGTCGGGCCCGGCCACCTGCTCCAGCCGTCCGGCGCGCAGCACCCCGACCCGGTCGGCGACCGACAGCGCCTCGGCCTGGTCGTGGGTGACGAACACCGTGGTGATGCCCAGCTCGAGCTGGATCCGGCGGATCTCCTCGCGGAGCTGGACCCGGACCTGGGCGTCCAGGGCGGACAGCGGCTCGTCGAGCAGCAGCACCTGCGGCGCCACGGCCAGCGCCCGGGCCAGCGCGACCCGCTGCTGCTGGCCACCGGAGAGCTGGTGCGGGTACCGGCTGCCCTTGTCCGCCAGCCCGACCAGCTCGAGGAGCTCCCCGGCGCGGCTGCGCTGCACGGCCGGGGGCCGGCGGCGCACCCGCAGCCCGAACGCGACGTTCTCCACCACGGTGAGGTTGGGGAAGAGGCTGTAGGCCTGGAAGACCATGCCCATGTCCCGCCGGCTCGGCGGGGTGCCGGTGAGGTCGCGGCCGTCGACGAGCACCTGACCGGAGTCCGGCACCTCGAACCCCGCGATCGACCGCAGGGCCGTCGTCTTCCCGCAGCCCGACGGCCCGAGCAGGGCCAGGAACTCCCCCGGCCGGACGTCGAGGTCCAGCCCGTCCAGCGCCCGCGCCGGGCCGTAGGTCCGGGTCAGCCGGCGCAGCTCGACCCGGACGCCGTCGCGCTCCCGCAGGGCGCCGAGGGTGGACCCGGGCATCGCGCCCAGGACGGCGCTCGGGGTGGTGGTGCTGGTCATCAGGACTCCTCGTCGGCGCGCCGGCGGTCCAGCGCGGAGATCAGCAGCAGCAGGCCCCAGGTGACGACCAGGGACAGGATGGAGACCGAGACCGACAGCTGCGGCTGGGAGCCGGCCACCTCGACGATCCAGGTCGGGAAGGTCTGGAACCCCAGCAGCGAGGCGATCGTGTACTCCCCCAGCACCAGCGCCAGGGTGAGGAACGCGGCGTTGAGCACCGAGGTGCGCAGCACCGGCAGGACGACGGCGACCAGCGTCCGCGGCCAGGACGCCCCGAGGTTGCGGGCCGCCTCGGTCAGCGTGCGCAGGTCGACCCCGCGGATGCCGGCGTCCAGCGCGCGGTAGACGAACGGCAGCGCCATCACCACGTAGACGAGGACCAGGATCCAGGGCAGCGCGGGCTCCTGGAGCGCGAACATCGCGTCCGCCACCGGCGTGCCGGCGAAGTGCTCCGGCGCCCAGGCGAGCACGCTGCGCACCCCGACGACCAGCGCGATCGGCGGCAGCACCAGCGGGAGCAGCGTGAGCAGCTCGACGACGGTCCGCAGCCGCGGCAGCCGCAGCGCCACGAGCACCGTGGTCGGCACCATGAGCAGCAGGGTGAGGACGACGGTCAGCGCGCCGAGCAGCAGCGAGCGGCCGAACGCGTCCAGGAAGCCAGGCGCGCCGGGGATGCCGGTGTAGAACCGCGCGGTCAGCCCGCCGGCCCCGCGGTCGCGGACGGTGAAGACCACCGAGGCGAGCACCGGGACGACGAAGTACAGGCCGAGGACGGCGAACACCAGCCACCGCCAGGCACCGCCCCGCCGGACCCGCCGCGCCCGCCGGACCGGCGGGCCGACGACGACCGGGGCGACGGCGGTCACGACAGCCACCGCTGGGTGCGGCCCTGCACCCAGGCGTAGAAGGCCATGACCACGCCGATGAGCACGATCATCCCGAGCGCCAGCGCCTTGCCCAGGTTCTCCGAGCCGACGACGACGTTGCTGGACAGTGCGTTGGCGATCTGCAGCGTCACCAGCGGCACGCTGCTGCCGACCAGGGCGCGGGCGGTGGCGTAGGCGGCGAAGGCCGAGGCGAACAGCAGCATCGTCGCCCCGATCACCGGCGGCGCCAGCACCGGTCCGCCGACGTACCGCCAGTACTGCCAGCCGCTGGCACCCAGGTTGTCCGAGGCCTCCCGCCACTGCGGCCGGAGCGCCTCCAGGGCCGGCACGATCGTGAGCACCATCAGCGGGACGAGGAAGTACAGGTAGACCAGGGCGAGCCCGGTCATCGAGTAGAGCGTGAACCCGCCCAGCCCGAGGCCCAGGGCGTCCTGCAGGAACGCGGTCAGCACGCCGGCGTTGCCGATCGTGGCGATGAACGCGAAGGCGAGCGGGATGCCGCCGAAGTTGGCGAGCACGCCGGAGGCGGTGAGCACCAGCCGGCGCAGCAGCCGCCCCCGCCGGGTGCGCAGCACCGCGACGGCCAGCGCCAGGCCGAGGACGGCACCCAGGACGGCGGTGACCAGCGAGAGCTCCAGGCTGCCGAGGTACGCCCGGCGGTAGGCGCCACCGGTGACCGCGACGACCGAGTCGGTGGACCAGGTCTCCTCGAAGGTGACCGGGTCGGTGCTGCGGAACGCCTCGACCGCCAGGACGCCGACCGGCAGCAGCAGGAACAGGCCGACGTAGCCGAAGAACGGCACGACGCCCAGCACGACCGGCCAGCGGCGGCGGCGGACCCGCGCCGGCTCGCCGGGTTCCGCGACGGCGCCGGGGAGGGCGCCGTCGCGGACCGGTGCGACGGTGGTGCTCAGCCCGAGATCTCCGCGTTCCAGCGGGTCGCCACGACCTGCTGGGCGGCGGCGAGCTGCTCGGCCGACGGGAAGTCGGCCGTGCCCTCGACCGCCGGGAGCGCGGACAGCGCGTCCGCGTCGGCGGTGCCGGCGTCCTGCATGGCGGGCAGCCGGACCGGCCGGGCGCCGCCCTTCAGCCAGATGTTCTGGCCCTCGTCGCTGTAGAGGAACTCCTGCCAGAGCCGGGCCGCGGCCGGGTGCGGCGCGTAGGCGCTGATCGCCTGGCTGTAGTACCCGCCGTAGAGGCCGTCGGTGGGCACGTTGACCTGCCAGTCGACGCCCTGGTCGGCCAGGTCGGCGGTGCCGGCGGCGTTGAGGTAGTCCCAGTCGAGCGCGAGCGGGGTCTCGCCGCTGGCCACCGTCGCCGGGGTCACCTGGACCGGGTTGAAGTTGCCGGAGGCCTTCAGCTCGGTGAAGAAGTCGACGCCCGGCCCGATGTCGTCGAGGCCGCCGCCGTTGGACAGCGAGGCCGCCCAGACCGCGGCGAAGGCCGCGGCCGCCTGCGTCGGGTCACCGTTCAGGGCGACCTGCCCCTTGTACCGCGGGTCGAGCAGGTCCTGGAACGAGGTCGGGCAGGTCTGCACGACCGAGGCGTTGCAGCCGATGGAGATGTAGCCGCCGTAGTCGTTGACCCACGTCCCGTCGGCGTCCTTCTGCCCGTCGGGGATCTCGTCCCAGGTGGCGACCTTGTACGGCGCGACCAGGTCCTGCGCCGCCGCCTGCTGGGCGAAGGACGTGCCGACGTCGAGGACATCAGGCCCGCGGTCCTGCCCCCGCTGGCTGGTGACGGCGTCCAGCTCGTCCTGGCTGGAGCCGTCCGGGCTGGCGCTGTTGATCTCGATGTCGTACTTCTGGCTGAAGGTGTCGAGCATCTCGCCGTAGTTCGCCCAGTCCCGGGGCAGGGCGATGACGTTCAGCGTCCCCTCGGCCTGGGCGGCGGCGACGAGGTCGTCCAGGGAGCCGATGTCGGCCAGCGACGTGGCCCCGGCCGCGTCGGCACCCGAGCCGCCGTCGGACCCGCCGTCGTCGGAACCGCAGGCGGAGAGGGTGAGCCCGAGTGCGGTGACGGCCACCGCGACCCGGAGGGGGGTCCTGCGCACAGAGATGCTCCTCGCGTCTGCGCCGCCCCCGGGTGCCCCGATGGCCCCTGCTCGGGCGGCCAGCGCAGCGAACCGCCCCCCGCGGACCTGGTGGCGTCGCTGAGGCGAACGGCGCGTGACGCCGCCGTGATCACTTGCCCGGTGGGCGCCAGGGGCCGCGCGGGACGCCTCAGCGGCCGGTGAAGGTCGCCTTCCCCGGGCCGCTCTCCAGGAACGAGCGCATGCCGGCCTTCTGGTCCTCGGTGTCGAACAGCGCGGCGAACAGCCGGCTCTCGAGCGCCAGCCCGGCGTCCAGGTCCCCGTCGAGGCCCTCGTCGATGGCCTGCTTGGCGGCGGCGAGCGCGAGCGGCGGCCCGGCGGCGAACTTGCGGGCCATCGCGACGGCGGTCGGGTAGACCTCCTCGTCCGGGACGACGGCGTCCGCGAGCCCCATGGCCAGGGCCTCCTCGGCGCCCACGTGCCGGCCGGTGAACACCAGGTCCTTGGCCTTGGCCGGGCCCACCAGGCGGGCCAGCCGCTGGGTGCCGCCGGCGCCGGGGATCACCCCGAGCAGGATCTCCGGCTGGCCGATCTTGGCGTTGGTGCCCAGCACCCGGAAGTCGGCGCACAGCGCCAGCTCGTACCCGCCGCCCAGGGCGTAGCCGGTGACGGCGGCGATGACCGGCTTGGGGATCCGGGCGACCGCGGTGAAGGAGGCGGTGAGCTCGCGCCCCCAGGCGACCATGGTCGATCCGTCGAGCTGCGACATCGCCTTGATGTCGGCGCCGGCGGCGAACACCCGCTCCCCGCCGTAGACGACGACGGCGCGCACGTCCGCCCGCTCAGCGGCCTCCATCGCCGCCCCCCGGACCTCCCAGTGCAGCTGCTCGTCGATGGCGTTCATCTTCGGGCGGTCGAGCCGGATGGTGCCGACGCCGTCCTCGACCTGCAGGGTCACGAACTCGGGGTCTGCCATGGGTGCCTCCGTGCTGCTGCGGTGGACGTCGGTGTCCTGCGGGGAGGTCAGCTTGCCCCGACCACCGGCTGGGTCGCGCGCCGGGCGGCGTACCGCCCGTCCTCGCGCTGGACCTCCAGCGGCACGCCGAACGCGTCGGACAGCAGCGGGGCGGTCAGCACGTCCTCCACCGGACCGGCCGCCACGACCTCGCCGCCGCGCAGCAGCAGCGCGTGCGTGTAGCCCGGCGGGATCTCCTCGACGTGGTGGGTGACCAGCACCTGGGCCGGCGCGTACGGGTCGCGGGCCAGGTCCGACAGCCGGGTGACCAGGTCCTCCCGGCCACCCAGGTCCAGGCCGGCGCCCGGCTCGTCGAGCAGCAGCAGCTCGGGGTCGGTCATCAGCGCCCGGGCGATCTGGGTGCGCTTGCGCTCGCCCTCCGACAGCGTGCCGAAGGGCCGGTGCGCCATCCGGGCCACGCCCCACTGCTGCATGAGCACCGCCGCCCGGGTCAGGTCGTGGACGTCGTAGCGCTCCCGCCACCGGCCGACAACGGCGTACCCGGCGCTGACCACGACGTCGCCCACCCGCTCGGCGGGGTCGATCCGCTGGGCCAGCGCCGCGCTGGTCAGCCCGATCCGCGGGCGCAGCTCGAAGACGTCGACCGCGCCGAGCGTCTCGCCGAGGATGCCCACCGAGCCGCGGGTCGGGTGCATCTGCGCGGAGGCCAGCTGCAGCAGCGTCGTCTTGCCCGCCCCGTTGGGCCCCAGCAGGACCCACCGCTCGTCGGGCCGGACGGTCCAGTCGACCCCGCGCAGCAGGTGCGCCTCGCCTCGGACGACGTCCACGCCCCGGATCTCGACGACCGGCTCAGTCCACACGCCGCTCATCCAACCAACCCGCCGCCGATCCCGGGCACCGGGCTGCGGCACGGCGCGCCGCCGGTCGGGCACGATGCCCCGGTGACTGCATCGAGGAGCGCGCGGACCGTCGAGGTGTGGCCCGGCCGGGCGGCTCCGCTGGGTGCGCACTGGGACGGCACCGGCACCAACTTCGCGCTCTGGTCGGCGGGGGCGTCCGGCGTCGACCTGTGCCTGTTCGACCCCGACGGCACCGAGCACCGGCACCGGCTGCAGGAGACGACCCACCAGGTCTGGCACGGCCGGGTCCCGGGCGTCGGCCCCGGTCAGCGGTACGGCTACCGGGTGCACGGCCCGTTCGACCCCGCCTCCGGCGCCCGGTACAACCCGGCCAAGCTGCTGCTGGACCCCTACGCCCGGGCGGTCGACGGCGACCTGGTCCTCGACGGCTCGCTGTACGCGCACGACCCGCGGGACCCGTTCCTGCCCGACACCGCCGACTCCGCCCCGTTCGTGCCGCGCGGCGTCGTCGTCCACGACTCGTTCCCGTGGGACGGCGACGCGCTGCTGCGGACGCCGTGGTCGGACACCGTCGTCTACGAGGTGCACGTCAAGGGCGCCACCATGCGCCACCCCGACGTCCCGCCGGAGCTGCGCGGCACCTACGCCGGGCTGGCGCACCCGGCGTTCGTCGAGCACCTCATCTCCCTCGGGGTCACCGCCGTCGAGCTGCTGCCGGTGCACCAGTTCGTCAGCGAGCCGCACCTGCTCCGCCGCGGGCTGACCAACTACTGGGGCTACAACACGCTGGGCTACTTCGCCCCGCACGGCGCCTACAGCTCCTCCGGCACCGCCGGCGGGCAGGTCACCGAGTTCAAGGCGATGGTCAAGGCGCTGCACGCGGCCGGCATCGAGGTGATCCTGGACGTCGTCTACAACCACACCGCCGAGGGCGACCACACCGGCCCGTCGCTGTCGTTCAAGGGCATCGACAACGCCGGGTACTACCGGCTGGGCGGCCCGGGCGCCGGCGACGACCCGTCCCGCTACACCGACTACACCGGCTGCGGGAACACCCTGGACGTGCGCCGGCCGGCGGTGCTGGCGCTGCTGATGGACTCGCTGCGCTACTGGGTGACCGAGATGCACGTCGACGGGTTCCGCTTCGACCTCGCCTCCGCGCTGGCCCGCTCGATGCACGACGTCGACCGGCTGTCGGCGTTCTTCGACGTCGTCCACCAGGACCCGGTGGTCAGCTCGGTGAAGCTCATCGCCGAGCCGTGGGACGTCGGCGAGGGCGGCTACCAGGTGGGCAACTTCCCGCCGCCGTGGACGGAGTGGAACGGCAAGTACCGCGACACCGTGCGGGACGTGTGGTCCGGCGCGCAGGTCGGCGTCCGCGATCTCGCCTACCGGCTGACCGGCTCCTCGGACCTGTACCGCTCCGACGGCCGCCGGCCGTTCGCCTCGGTCAACTTCGTGACCGCGCACGACGGCTTCACCATGGCCGACCTGGTCGCCTACGAGCGCAAGCGCAACGAGGCCAACGGCGAGGACAACCGGGACGGCGAGAGCCACAACCGGAACTGGAACACCGGCGTCGAGGGCGAGACCTCCGACCCCGCCGTGCTCGAGCTGCGCGGTCGCCAGGTGCGCAACCACCTGGCCACCCTGCTGCTGTCCACCGGCGTGCCGATGCTCACCGCCGGCGACGAGCTGGGCCGCACCCAGGGCGGCAACAACAACGCCTACTGCCAGGACAACGAGGTCTCCTGGCTGGACTGGGCCGCGATCGACCCGGACCTGTGGAGCTTCGTGGCCCACGCCGTGGGGCTGCGCCGCACCTCACCGGCGCTGCGGCAGGAGGCGTTCTTCGAGGGCAGCGAGGTGCCCGGCACCGGGGGCACCCGCGACCTGGCGTGGTTCGCCCCCGACGGGGAGCAGCTGACCAACCGGGACTGGTTCGACACCGGCCTGCAGACCATCGGCATGTACCTCGACGGCCGCGGGCTGCGGCACCGCGACGAGCGGGGCCGGCCGGTCGTGGGCGACTCGTGGCTGGTCTGGCTGCACGCCGGGCCGGAGCCGGTGGACGTCGTCCTGCCCGGCGCGCCGTGGGGCGACGGCTACGAGCTGGTGCTCGCCACCGAGTACCCGACCGGCGTCCCCCCGCGGCCGACAGCCCTGCCCCCGGGACGGGCGAGCATGCCCGACCGCTCGGTGTGGGCGCTGCGCATCGTGCGATGACATGGCGACCCTGACGGGCCGCACCGCGGCCAGGAGCCGTACCCGGCTGCGTTGAGCCGCTGAGTCGTTCGATCGCGGGACCCTCCGGGCCCCACTCCTCACGATGACATGGCGACCCTGACGGGCCGCACCGCGGCCAGGAGCCGTACCCGACGGGGCTGAGCCGCTGAGTCGCTCGGTCGCGGGACCCTCCGGGCCCCACTCCTCACGATGACATGGCGACCCTGACGGGCCGCACCGCGGCCAGGAGCCGTACCCGACGGGGCTGAGCCGCTGAGTCGCTCGGTCGCGAGACCCTCCGGGCCCCACTCCTCACGATCCCCAGTGGTCGGCTCGCCCAGGACGGCGAACGGCCCGTCCCCCAGCAGGAGGACGGGCCGTGAGCGAACTGCTCTTGCCTACTCCGGGGTCTGCTCGAAGGTGATGACGGTCCAGCCGAGGAGCAGCCGGTCGCCGTCGGCGAGCGGGTGCGGGACGCCGGGCTCGAGCTGGGTCCACTCGGTGGCCTCCGGGCCGGCGACGTGCGTGCCGTTGAGCGAGCCGAGGTCGGTGAGCGAGACCTCGCGACCGGCGCGCTGGATGGCGGCGTGAGCGGAGGAGAGCACGTTCTGGGTGTCGGCGATCGGCACCGGACGGGCGTTCCCGCTGGTCACCAGGTCGTGGCCGTCGGGACGGCGACCGAGCACCAGGTCCTCGTCGACGGTGACGACCATGCCGTCGTCGAAGCGCAGCACCGGCGCGGCCGGCGGCTCGGGCCGCCAGAAGGCGGTCTGCTCGCCACCGGTCGCCGGGGCCTGCGCCGGCGCGGCGCCGCGGGCGGAGCTGCCGAAGCCGGCGTCGGAGCCGGCGGTGAAGGACTCGCCGCTGGGCAGCGAGCTGACCGGCGGGGCGACCGCGGCCGAGGAGGCCGCGGCGGCGTGCTGGAGCAGCGCCCCGGAACCGGGCACCGTGCCCTCGACGAGGTCGAGCGCGACGCCCGGGGGCATCGCGGCGGCGGACTGGCCGGGGCCGACGTACAGCGTCTGGCCGAGGGAGAAGCCGGCGGCCAGCGTGCAGCCGTCGGCCGCCTGACCGGAGACCGGGACGCCGTCGACGGCCGGCTGGCCCTTGCCCGACCACAGCGCGACGCCCGAGGCGGACCCGCCCGTGGTGTCGGCGAGGACGAGGGCGAAGGAGGCAGGGCCGTCCGCCAGCCGGGACACCTGGCCGGCCACGGCAGCCAGCACCCGGTCGGCGCCGGGACCGGCGACCCCCAGGCAGGCGTGCAGCGCGGCCACCAGAGCCGGCGACCCGGGGGCGTCGACCCACAGCAGGCCACCACCACGGCGGGCGACGACAGAGTCTCCGGGAAGGACCTCACAGCGGTCGGGCATGGCGACCAGACTAATGATCCGTGACGGGATCCGGTGGGTCGCTGGAACGAGGCACGCCGAGGTGACGACCCGTCCAGCCCGCCCAGCACCAGTCGTCACACCCGACGCAGCTCTTGTCACCACGAGGCGAAGTCGTCCAGGTGCCGACAGTGACGGTAGGCCTCACGCGCCCCAGCCGCACCACCGGTGCGGACACACCGGCGTGGCGCGGGTCAGGCGTTCACCACGACCCCCAGCTCGGCCGGCACCGCGGCGTGCTCGGAGTGCGGCAGCACCCGCACCGTGTAGCCGAAGGCGCCGGTCCGGGTCAGCGGCACCGTGGCGCTGAACCAGTGCCGGGACCCCTCGGTGGTCTCGTGCGCCATCGGCACGGTGGTCACCTGGTGCAGCCCGTCGGCGTCGTCCACCCGGCCGAACGCGGCCTCGACGAGGACGTCGTGCGGCGTCAGCCCCGGCAGCTCCACCTCGGCGCGCAGGTCGATGCCCCCGCCGATCTCCGGGGTCTCCCCCACGCCGGTCGCCTCCACGTGCGCGACCCGGACGCCGTGCCAGTTCTCCAGCACGTGGGACCGCCAGCTGGCCTCGCTGCGCGCCGCCTCGTACCCGCCGTCGGCCATCGCCCGCGCCGCCCCGGCGGCGGGCACGTACAGCTGCTCCACGTAGTCCCGCACCATCCTGGTGGCCTGCACCTTCGGCCCGGTCTCGCGGAGGGTGTCCCGGATCATCTCCACCCACCGGGTCGGGACGCCGTCGGCGTCGACCTCGTAGAAGCGCGGCAGCACCTGCCGGTCCAGCAGCTCGTAGATGGCCTGCGCCTCGACCTCGTCGCGCCGGTCGTGGTCGGAGACGCCCTCGGCGGTCGGGATCGCCCAGCCGTTCTGGCCGTCGAACCACTCGTCCCACCACCCGTCCCGGATGGAGAGGTTCAGGCCGCCGTTGAGCGCGGACTTCATGCCCGAGGTGCCGCAGGCCTCCAGCGGCCGCAGCGGGTTGTTCAGCCAGACGTCGCAGCCCCAGTACAGGTAGCGGGCCATGCCGATGTCGTAGTTGGGCAGGAAGGCGATCCGGTGCCGGATCTCCGGGTCGTCGGCGAACTTGACCATCTGCTGGATCAGCTGCTTGCCGCCGTCGTCGGCGGGGTGGCTCTTGCCGGCGATGACGAGCTGGAGGGGCCGGTCGGTGTCCAGCAGCAGGGCCTTGAGCCGCGCCGGGTCCTTGAGCATCAGCGTCAGCCGCTTGTAGGAGGGCACCCGCCGGGCGAAGCCGATGGTCAGCACGTCAGGGTCGAAGGCGGTCTCCGTCCAGCCGAGCTCGGCCTCCGCCGCCCCGCGGGACAGCGCGGTGGCGCGGACCCGCCGGCGCACCTCCTCGACCAGGCGGGCGCGCAGCAGCCGCCGGGTGCCCCACAGCACGCCTGCGTCGATCCGGTCGACGCCGTCGAAGTGGACGTCGCCCTGGACGGTCGCCGGGTCGCCCTGGCTGGTGGACTGGGTGCCCAGCTCGAGCAGCTCGCGGGCGGTCCAGGTCGGGGCGTGCACGCCGTTGGTGATGGCGCTGATCGGCACGTCGTCGGCGTCGAAGCCCGGCCACAGCGCCCCGAACATGTCCCGGCTGACGTGGCCGTGCAGCTGGCTCACCCCGTTGGCCCGCTGCCCGAGCCGCAGGCCCATGTGCGCCATGTTGAACTTGCTCGGGTCCTCCTCGGCGCCCAGCGGCAGCAGCTGCTCGACCGGGACGCCGAAGCCGGCGAAGTACCGCTCGATCAGCGCCTTCGGGAAGCGGTCGATGCCGGCCGGCACCGGCGTGTGGGTGGTGAAGACCGTGCCGCCGCGCACCGCCTGCAGCGCCTCGCTGAAGGACAGCCCGTGGGACTCGGTCAGCTCGCGGATCCGCTCGACCCCCTGGAAGCCGGCGTGCCCCTCGTTGGCGTGGAACACCTCCGGTTGCGGGGTCCCGGTCAGCGAGCAGAACGCCCGGACGGCGCGGACGCCCCCGACGCCCAGCAGCATCTCCTGGCGCAGCCGGTGGTCCTCGCCCCCGCCGTACAGCCGGTCGGTGACGCCGCGCTCGGCCGGGGCGTTCTCCTCGATGTCGCTGTCGAGCAGCAGCAGCGACACCCGGCCGACCTGGGCCCGGTAGACGTGCGCGTGCAGCGTGCGCCCCTCCGGCAGCGGCACCGAGATGACCACGGCGGTGCGGTCGGGCTCCCGGAGCAGCTTCAGCGGCAGGCCGTGCGGGTCGAGCGCCGGGTAGTGCTCGAGCTGCCAGCCGTCGGGCGAGAGGCCCTGGGAGAAGTAGCCGGACCGGTAGAGCAGCCCGACGCCGATCAGCGGGACGCCGAGGTCGGAGGCGGCCTTGAGGTGGTCGCCGGCCAGGATGCCCAGGCCGCCGGAGTACTGCGGCAGCACCTCGGTGATGCCGAACTCCGCGGAGAAGTAGGCGATCGAGGCCGGCGCCCCGTCGCCGAGCGACTGGTACCAGTGCGGGGCGTCGAGGTAGGTGCGCAGGTCCTCGGCGACGGCGTGCATGCGCCGGAGGAACTCCGGGTCCTCGGCCAGCGTGGCCAGCCGCTCCGCGGAGACCTCGCCCAGCACCTTGACCGGGTCGCCGCCGCAGCTCTCCCACAGCTCGGGGTCCAGCGCCTCGAACAGGTCGCGGGTCTCCCAGTGCCAGGACCAGCGCAGGTTGGTGACCAGCTGGGACAGCGGCCGCAACGCCTCCGGGAGGGAGGCTCGGACGGTGAGTCTGCGGAGAGCTCGCATCGGCTGACCATAATGGTGACGACCCTCACGTCCAGCGCCCCTCCCGGCGGTCGCGGTCCCCCTCCCCGGGGAGCGGGACCGCCGCCGACGTGTGAGCCGGGGGCCTTCTGGATAGCGTTGCCGCGATGACTGGCCGCCCTGACCTCCGCCTCGGCATCTCCGATGTCGCCCCCGTCGTGTCCTGCGGGTCCTTCTCGACCCGCGCCGTGGTCGGCGAGCACCTGCCGATCACCGCCACCGTGTTCCGCGAGGGCCACGACGCCGTGGCCGCGGACGTCGTGCTCACCCCGCCCGGCGGCGACCCCGCCGGGCGCCAGGTGGTGCGCATGGTCCGGTTCGGGCCCGAACCCGACCGCTGGACGGCGACCGTCGTCCCCAGCAGCGAGGGTCTGTGGACCTACCAGGTCGAGGCCTGGGACGACCCGCTGGGCACCTGGCACCACGACATCGAGGTCAAGGTCGAGGCCGGCCAGGGCCCCGAGGAGCTGGCCAACGACCTGGAGTCCGGCGCCCGGCTGCTCGACGAGGTCGCCGCGACGGCCCCGGCCGAGCACCGGGAGGCGCTCACCGCCGCGGCCACCGCCCTGCGCGACCGCTCCCTCGAGCTCACCGCCCGGATCGCCCCGGCGCTGTCCCCCTCGCTGCAGCGGGTGCTGCACGACCACCCGGTCCGCCGGCTGGTGACCGGCTCGCAGGTCGTGGAGCTGTGGGTGGACCGCCCGCGCGCGCTCTACGGCTCCTGGTACGAGTTCTTCCCGCGCTCCGAGGGGCCGGTCGTCGGCGGCACGCCCACCCACGGGACGTTCGCCCAGGCCGCCGAGCGGCTGCCGGCGATCGCCGAGATGGCCTTCGACGTGGTGTACCTCCCGCCGATCCACCCGATCGGCCACACCAACCGCAAGGGCAAGAACAACACCCTGGTCGCGCACGCCGACGACGTCGGCTCGCCCTGGGCCATCGGCAGCGAGGAGGGCGGGCACGACGCCGTCCACCCGCAGCTGGGCACCCTCGAGGACTTCGAGGCCTTCGTCGCCCGGACCCGCGAGCTGGGCATGGAGGTCGCCCTCGACCTGGCCCTGCAGGCGACGCCGGACCACCCGTGGGTGCGCGAGCACCCGGAGTGGTTCACCACCAAGCCCGACGGCACGATCGCCTACGCGGAGAACCCGCCGAAGAAGTACCAGGACATCTACCCGATCAACTTCGACAACGACCCCGAGGGCCTCTACGCCGAGGTGCTGCGGGTCGTGCGGCACTGGACGGCCGCGGGCGTCCGGATCTTCCGGGTGGACAACCCGCACACCAAGCCGCTGAACTTCTGGCACTGGCTGATCTGGGAGGTCAAGAAGACCGACCCGGACGTCCTGTTCCTCGCCGAGGCCTTCACCCGGCCGGCGATGATGCACCAGCTCGCCCGGATCGGGTTCACCCAGAGCTACACCTACTTCACCTGGCGCACCGAGCGCTGGGAGCTGGAGGAGTACGGCCGCGAGCTGGCCGCGAACGCGCACTACATGCGGCCGAACTTCTTCGTGAACACCCCGGACATCCTGCACGAGACGCTGCAGATCGGCGGCCCGCCGATGTTCAAGATCCGCGCGGTGCTGGCCGCGCTGATGAGCCCGACCTGGGGCGTCTACTCCGGCTACGAGCTCTTCGAGCACGTCGGCCTGCGGCCGGGCAGCGAGGAGTACCTGGACACCGAGAAGTTCCAGCTGCGCCCCCGCGACTGGGCCGCCGCCGAGGCCTCGGGCCGGACGCTCGCGCCCTACCTCCGCCGGCTCAACGAGATCCGGCGCGCGCACCCGGCGCTGCAGCAGCTGCGCACCCTGCGGTTCCACCCGACGGACAACGAGAACCTGCTCTGCTTCTCCAAGACCGACCCGGCCTCTGACGACGCCGTCCTCGTGGTCGTCTCGCTGAACAGCACGTACACCCAGATCGGCACGACGTCGCTGGACATGCCCGCCCTCGGGCTGGACTGGTCGGACCGGTTCGCCGTCACCGACGAGATCACCGGTGCGCACTACGACTGGGGTCAGTCCAACTACGTCGAGCTCGACCCCTACCGTGAACCCGCGCACGTGTTCACGGTGCACCGCAGCCGGCACTCCCCCGTCCAGCCCGGCTGATGAGGGCCCCCCTCGCCCCCCGCCCCTCGCGAGCTCGCGGCCGGTCCCTGCGAGGGGGCCACGTCCTGCTCCAGACAGAACGAACGAGGACACCAGTTCAATGACCCTCCCCGTCCCCGCGCAGTCGACCCCCGGCGCGGGCGAGCCGTCGGCGCTGTCCTCCCCCGGCAGCGACCCCGAGTGGTTCAAGCGCGCCGTCTTCTACGAGGTGCTGGTGCGCGGCTTCGCCGACAGCAACGCCGACGGCATCGGTGACCTGCGCGGCATGATCGGCAAGCTGGACTACCTGCAGTGGCTGGGCGTCGACTGCCTGTGGCTGCCGCCGTTCTTCGCCTCGCCGCTGCGCGACGGCGGCTACGACGTGAGCGACTACACCGCGGTGCTGCCGGAGTTCGGCGACATCGAGGACTTCAAGGAGCTCATCGGCGAGACGCACTCGCGCGGCATGCGGATGATCATCGACTTCGTCATGAACCACACCTCGGACCAGCACCCGTGGTTCCAGGCCAGCCGCAGCGACCCCGAGGGCCCCTACGGCGACTTCTACGTCTGGGCCGACGACGACACCGGCTACCCCGACGCCCGGATCATCTTCGTCGACACCGAGAGCTCGAACTGGACCTTCGACCCGGTGCGCAAGCAGTACTTCTGGCACCGGTTCTTCAGCCACCAGCCCGACCTGAACTTCGAGAACCCGAAGGTGCAGGAGGCGATCATCGACGCCCTGCGCTTCTGGCTCGACCTCGGCATCGACGGCTTCCGGCTCGACGCCGTCCCCTACCTGTTCGAGGAGGAGGGGACCAACTGCGAGAACCTCCCGAAGACCCACGAGTTCCTCAAGAAGGTCCGCAAGGTCGTCGACGCCGAGTACCCCGACCGGGTGCTGCTGTGCGAGGCGAACCAGTGGCCGGCCGACGTCGTCGAGTACTTCGGCGAGGACGGCGACGAGTGCCAGATGGCGTTCCACTTCCCGGTCATGCCGCGCCTGTTCATGGCCGTCCGGCGGGAGCAGCGCTTCCCGATCTCGGAGATCATGGCGCAGACGCCGGACATCCCGGAGAACTGCCAGTGGGGCGTCTTCCTGCGCAACCACGACGAGCTGACGCTGGAGATGGTCACCGACGAGGAGCGGGACTACATGTGGGGGGAGTACGCCAAGGACCCCCGGATGAAGGCCAACATCGGCATCCGCCGCCGGCTGGCCCCGCTGCTGGACAACGACATCGACACCCTGGAGCTGTTCAACGCCCTGCTGCTGTCGCTGCCCGGGTCGCCGGTCCTGTACTACGGCGACGAGATCGGCATGGGCGACAACATCTGGCTCGGTGACCGCGACGGCGTCCGCACCCCGATGCAGTGGACGCCGGACCGCAACGGCGGCTTCTCCACCGCCGACCCGCAGCGCATGCACCTGCCGTTGATCGCCGACCCGGTCTACGGGTTCCAGGTGACCAACGTGGAGAACCAGCTGCGCAACACCACCTCGCTGCTGCACTGGCTGCGGACGATGATCGCCGTCCGCAGCCAGCACCCGACCTTCGGCGTCGGCAGCTTCGCCGAGATCAGCTCCCGGAACCCCACGGTGCTGTCCTTCGTGCGCGAGTTCGGCGACGACGTCGTGCTCTGCGTGAACAACCTGTCCCGGTTCCCGCAGCCGGTGGAGCTGGACCTGCGCCGGTTCGAGGGCTACACGCCCATCGAGCTCACCGGCCGGGTGCAGTTCCCGCAGATCGGCGTCCTGCCCTACATGCTCACGCTCGCCGGCCACGGCTTCTACTGGTTCGAGCTCTCCAAGCCGGCCGCCCCCGCGGCCGAGGAGGAGGAGAGCTGGGAGAGCACCGCGAGCAGCAGCGTCGCGCAGTCCCTGCTCGACGCCGGGGTGGTGGGCGCCACCGAGGCCCCCGCCGGCAGCGGCGGCCTCGGAGCCGAGGCCCCCACCACGACCACCACCCACGGAGAAGCCTGATGAGCGCGTTGACCGACATGCTGGCCGACTGGATGCCCGGGCAGCGGTGGTTCGGCGGCAAGGGCCGCGAGTGGGCGTCGGTGAGCGAGGACGGCTTCTTCCTCGACCAGTCCGACCCGGCGCTGTCCGTGCACCGGGTCCGGGTGAGCTACACCGACGGGCACACCGAGACCTACCTGGTGCCGCTGTCCTGGCGCAGCGCCCCGGCCGAGGACCTCGCCTCGGCGTTCGTCGGCGCCGTCCCGGGGTCGCAGGGTGAGAACTACGCCTACGACGCGATGCGCGACCGCGACGCGACCGTGCCGTGGCTGACCCACCTGGTGGCCGCCTCGACCGTCGGCCCGATGCACTTCCACCCCGCCGGGGTCGCCTACATCCCCGAGGGCCTGCCCGGCGACGTGATCTCCACCGAGCAGAGCAACACCTCGCTGGTCTACGGCGAGACGGCGATCCTGAAGCTGTTCCGCCGGCTGGAGCCGGGGCTCAACCCGGACGTGGAGATCCTCGACGCGCTGCGCCGCACCGAGAACAAGCACATCGCCCCGCTGCTCGGGCACATCGAGATCGACGACACCGACCCCGCCCAGCCGCCGGCCACCGTCGCGATGCTGCAGGCCTTCGTCCCCAACGCCAGCGACGGCTGGCGGCTGGCCACCTCCAGCGTCCGCGACCTCTACGCCGAGGGCGACCTGCACGCCGACGAGGTGGGCGGCGACTTCGCCGGGGAGAGCGAGCGGCTGGGCGAGGCCACCGCCTCCGTCCACGCCGACCTCGCCCGGGTGCTGCCGACCGAGCCGGCCGACCGCGACTGGTACGCCGCGGTCGCCGCCCAGATGACCGAGCGGCTGGAGGCGGCGCTGGCGGTCGTCCCCGACCTCGCCGAGCACGGCGACGCACTCCGGGCGCTGTACGCCGCGGTCGCCGAGACCGACGAGCCGGTGGTCCGCCAGCGGGTGCACGGCGACCTGCACCTGGGCCAGGTGCTGCGGACCACCAGCGGCTGGATCGTGCTCGACTTCGAGGGCGAGCCGGCCCGGCCGCTGGCCGCCCGGCGGGAGACCGACACCCCGCTGCGCGACGTCGCCGGCATGCTCCGGTCCTTCGACTACGCCGCCCGGCACATGCTGGTGGAGCAACCCGACGACCCGCAGCGCGCCTACCGCGCGCAGGAGTGGGCCGAGCGGAACCGCACCGCGTTCTGCGCGGGGTACTCCGCGGCGGCCCCGGACATCACACTGTCGAGCGAATCCGCGCTGCTGCGCGCGTTCGAGGCCGACAAGGCGGTGTACGAGTGCGTGTACGAGGCGCGCAACCGGCCGCACTGGCTCATGATCCCGCTCAGCTCCCTGTCCCGGTTGACCTCCGGCGACTGAAGAAGGACCCCGGTGCCCCCCACCGCTCGCGAGCTCGCGGCGGGACCCTGCACCGGGGCCATCAGGCCGACACGACCGAAGCTCCTGGAGGGACCCCCATGACGATCGACGACACGCAGCCTCCGGGCACCGACACCCCCGACCAGCCGGCCGACCGGGCCGAGCTGACCCGGCGGGTCGAGGAGAAGACCGCCGCCGTGCAGGCCGCGGCCGAGCCCCCGGCGAAGAGGGCCCGCAAGGCCGCGAAGAAGGCCGCCCCGGCAGCCGACGGCACCGCCGCCCCGGCGCCTGCGAAGCGGACCCGCAAGGCCGCCGCCACCCCGGCGGCCGAGGCCGCGCCGGGCGCGACCGACGACGTCGCCCCGGCCAAGCGGACCCGCAAGGCCGCCGCCAAGAAGGCCGCCCCGGCCCTGGACGACGCGGCGCCCGCCCCGGCGAAGCGGACCCGCAAGGCCGCGGCGAAGAAGGTCACCGCGACCCCGGTCGTCGCCCCGGCCCCGATCGCCCAGCCGGGCGACCCGACGGCCCCCTCGGCACCCCAGCCGGAGCCGCCGAGCCCGGACCCGGCCGAGCCCAGCACCCCGCAGGCACCCGAGGACGGCCGGCACGCCGGCACCGGCGGCAGCTCGCCGGCGCAGACCGCCTCCGAGCCCGGTGCCGAGCTGGCCCCGGACACGGTGCCCGCGGACCGTCCCGGGACCGACCCGGCGACCGGCACCGCGCAGGGTCCCGGCGCCGTCCCCGGTGAGGTGACCGGGGCCGACGTCACCACCGCCGACCTGGCGACCAGCGAGGTTCCCGATCTGCCCCCGGCACCCGACCAGGCGCCCGCGCCGGCCGCCGCCGGGCTGGTGGCCGCGCTGCCCGAGGGCGAGGCGCCGGTGAGCACCTCGGTGCCCGCCGAGGCCACCCCGTCCGGCAGCGAGGTCAGCGACGAGCAGTTCGCCGCCGTCGTCGACGGCTGGTCCTTCGACCCGCACGGCGTCCTCGGGGCGCACCGGCTGGCCGAGGGCTGGGCGGTCCGCACGCTGCGGCCCGACGCGGTCGCCGTCGTCGTCGTCGACCAGGACGGCAGCCGCTACGAGGCGAGCCCGGTCTTCCGGGGCGGCGTCTTCGAGGCCCGGCTGCCGCAGCAGCCCGGCGACTACCGGATCGAGGTCGGCTACCCGAACGCCGACGGCGGGACCGACACCTTCCTCGTCGACGACCCGTACCGCTGGCTGCCCACCCTCGGCGAGGTCGACCAGCACCTCATCCGCGAGGGCCGGCACGAGAAGCTGTGGACGGTGCTGGGCGCGCACGTGCGCGGCTACGACACCCCCGGCGGCCGCGTCGAGGGCGTCTCGTTCGCCGTCTGGGCGCCCAACGCGCGCGGCGTGAAGGTCACCGGCGACTTCGACTACTGGGAGGCCCGCGCCTACCCGCTGCGCTCGCTGGGCGCCTCGGGGGTGTGGGAGATCTTCGTGCCCGGCGCCCAGGTGGGCACCCGGTACCGGTACCACGTCCTGGGCGCCGACGGGCAGTGGCGGGTCAAGAGCGACCCGCTGGCGTTCGCCACCGAGGTCCCGCCGTCCAACGCCTCGGTGGTCACCGCCTCCGCCCACGAGTGGCACGACGACCAGTGGCTGGCCGCCCGCGCCGAGGGCAACTGGCACCAGCGGCCGATCAGCGTCTACGAGGTGCACGCCGGTTCCTGGCGGCAGGGCCTCTCCTACCGGGACATGGCCGACGAGCTCGTCGCCTACGTCAAGGACGCCGGGTTCACCCACCTGGAGTTCATGCCGCTGGCCGAGCACCCCTTCGGCGGCTCGTGGGGCTACCAGGTCACCTCCTACTACGCCCCGACGTCGCGGTTCGGCTCCCCCGACGACCTGCGGTACCTCATCGACACCGCCCACCAGGCCGGCATCGGCGTCATCGTCGACTGGGTGCCCGCACACTTCCCCAAGGACGAGTGGGCGCTGGCCCGCTTCGACGGCACGGCGCTGTACGAGCACCCGGACCCGCGCCGCGGGGAGCAGCCGGACTGGGGCACCTACGTCTTCGACTTCGGCCGCAACGAGGTGCGCAACTTCCTGGTCGCCAACGCGCTGTTCTGGGCCCAGGAGTTCCACGTCGACGGCATCCGCGTCGACGCCGTCGCCTCGATGCTGTACCTGGACTACTCGCGCAACGAGGGCGAGTGGACGCCGAACCAGTACGGCGGCCGGGAGAACCTCGAGGCGGTGTCGTTCCTGCAGGAGATGAACGCGACGCTGTACCGCGAGGTGCCGGGCGTGGTGTCCATCGCCGAGGAGTCGACCGCGTGGCCGGGCGTCACCCGGCCCACCTACCTGGGCGGCCTGGGCTTCGGCTTCAAGTGGAACATGGGCTGGATGCACGACTCGCTGGGCTACATGTCCAAGCAGCCGGTGTACCGCAGCTTCCACCACAGCCAGCTCACGTTCTCCCTGGTCTACGCGTTCTCGGAGAACTACGTCCTGCCGATCAGCCACGACGAGGTCGTCTACGGCAAGGGCTCGCTCATCCGGAAGATGCCCGGCGACCGGTGGCAGCAGCTGGCCAACCTGCGGGCCTTCCTGGGCTACATGTGGGCCCACCCGGGCAAGCAGCTGCTGTTCATGGGCTCGGAGTTCGGCCAGCTGTCGGAGTGGGCGGAGAGCCGGTCGCTGGACTGGTGGCACCTCGACGACCCGGCGCACCGGGGCGTCCTGGACCTGGTCCGGGACCTCAACACCGTCTACAAGGACACCGAGGCGCTCTGGTCGCAGGACGTCGACCCCGCGGGCTTCCAGTGGATCGACGCCAACGACGCCGGCGGCAACACGCTGACCTTCCTGCGCTACGGCAAGGACGGCCAGGTGCTGGCCTGCGTGGCCAACTTCTCCGGGACGCCGCACCACGACTTCCGGATCGGGCTGCCCCGCGGTGGCCGGTGGCGTGAGCTGATCAACACCGACTTCGAGGGCTACGGCGGCTCCGGCGTCGGCAACCTCGGCGGCGTCGACGCCGTCGCCCAGAGCTGGCACGGGCAGCCGTACTCGGCGGCGCTGACCGCGCCGCCGCTGGCCACGGTGTGGTTCGTGCACGAGGGGCCGGAGCCGGCGGCCGCCGACGACGGCGCGCCGGCCGACGCGCGGCACAGCGCCGCGGCCGAGGCCTCCGGGCAGGCCGAGGGCCCGGGCTCCGGGCTGGAGCCGGCCCAGGAGGGCTGACGCAGGACCGGGTGGTCGACGACGGCGGGGTGGGGGACGGCTCCCGCCCCGCCGTCGTCCGTCGGCCGCCCGGCACGACCGACCCGTCGCCGGTCCCGAGCGGGTCCGGCAGGATGGGGACGCAGCTGCCGGAGCCGGCGGCCTGACCGATCGGGAGCCCATGTCCTCCTCGCCCCGCCGGGTGCTCGCCCGTGCCGTCGTGGGCGCCCTGCTGGGCTCGACCGTGCTGACCGGCTGCGCCGCCACCCTCATCCAGGGCAACGCCACCCCCGCCTCCGGGGTGAGCGCCGACGTCGACCCCCAGCAGTTCCAGATCATCGGGGCGACCGACGACGAGATCGACCAGATCGCCCGCAACGCCCTGCTGGACCTCAACACCTACTGGGCCGAGCAGTTCCCCGGCACCTTCAGCCAGGAGTTCACCCCGCTGGCCGGCGGCTACTACTCGGTCGACCCGGCCGACGTCGACCCGGCGCAGTACCCCAACGGGCAGATCGGCTGCGGGGAGCCGCCGGAGGCGGTGGAGGACAACGCCTTCTACTGCGACGCCAGCAACTCCTACCCCAACGGCGACGCGATCCAGTACGACCGGTCCTTCCTCGGCGAGCTGGCCTTCGGCAGCGGCGGCAGCGAGGGCTACGGCCGGTTCATCCCCGCGCTGGTGATGGCGCACGAGTTCGGCCACGCGGTGCAGGGCCGGGTCGGCTACCCGTTCCAGGCGTCGATCGCGATCGAGACCCAGGCCGACTGCTTCGCCGGGACCTGGACGAAGTGGGTCGCCGACGGCAACGCCCCGCACAACACCATCCGGCCGGGCGAGCTCGACGACGTGCTCCGCGGCTACCTGCTGCTGCGCGACCCGGTGGGCACCGGCCTGAACTCCGGCGAGGCGCACGGCTCCTACTTCGACCGGGTGTCGGCCTTCCAGCAGGGCTTCGACGACGGACCGACCGCCTGCCGCGACGCCTTCGGCCAGGACCGGCCCTACACCCAGGGCGAGTTCAGCGACGCCGACCTCGCCACCGGCGGCGACGCCCCCTACGACCAGACGGTCGACGAGTTCGCCCCCCAGGGGCTGGGCGAGTTCTTCACGGCCGCGCTGCAGCAGCAGGGGAAGACCTTCGCCGCCCCCACCCTCGAGCCCTTCGACGGCGATGCGCCGGAGTGCGACGGCGAGCAGCCCGACACCGACCTGGTCTACTGCGCCGCCACCGACACGGTCGGCTACGACCAGGGCGACCTGACCGAGCCGCTGTACGCCGACGAGCAGGGCGGGGACTACGCGGTGCTGACCGCCCTGGCGATCCCCTACGGCCTGGCCGTGCGCGAGCAGCTGGGCCTGTCCACCGATGACCAGGACGCCGTCCGATCAGCGGTCTGCCTGGCCGGGGCCTTCACCGCCGGGGTGCTCAACGGGCAGAGCTCGGTGCTGAGCATCTCCCCCGGCGACGCCGACGAGAGCGTGTCGTTCCTGCTGGAGTACAGCGACGACCCGGACGTGCTGGCCGACAGCGGACTCACCGGCTTCCAGCTCGTCGACGTCTTCCGCAGCGGCGTCTTCGACGGCCTCTCCGCCTGCGACATCGGCGCGTGACCCACCGGCCCTCCGGCGTGGATCAGGTCACCTGATCGACGACCGTCCTACCGCACCAACGCCGGTGAGGGAGGACGGCCTCTGATCAGGTCACCTGATCACTGCGCCGCCCTCAGAACAGCGCGGTCATGAGGGCGCGGCGGGCGGGGCCGACGCGGGGGTCCTCGTCGCCGACGATGCCGAACAGCTCCACCAGGTGCTTGCGCGCGGCGTCGCGGTCCTCACCGGCGGTGCGGCGGACGACGTCGAGCAGCCAGCCGAACGCCGCGTCGACGTCGCCGGTGCCCAGCAGGAAGTCCGCGGCCCGGGTCTGCGCCGCGACGTCGTCCGGTGCCGCCTCGGCAGCGGCCAGCGCGTCCGGGCCGGCCTCCTCGGCGCGCCGGAACAGCTGCACCTGGCGCAGCGCCAGGCCGGCGACCGGGTGGTCGGGCTCGGCGTCCAGGATCGACCGGTAGGCGGCCTCGGCCGCTGCCAGGTCACCGCGGTCCAGCGCGGCCTCGGCCTCGTCCAGCCGCGGGTCCTCGGGCAGCTCGTCCTCGCCGCCCTCGGCCCCGCCCGGCAGCGCGCCGCCGGAGGTGGCGGCGACCAGCTCGGTGACGAACTGCCGCGCCTGCTCCTCGGGGATGGCACCGGTGAACTCGGCGACCAGCTGGCCCTGCCAGACGGCCTTGACCGCCGGGATGCCCTGCACCCGCAGGCCCTGGGCCAGCGCCGGGTTGGCGTCGACGTCGATCTTCGCCAGCACCCAGGAGCCGGCACCCTCGGTGGCCAGCCGCTCGAGCACCGGGGACAGCTGCTTGCACGGCCCGCACCACTCGGCCCAGAGGTCCAGCACGACGGGCACCTGGAAGGAGCGGTCGAGGACCTCGGACTGGAAGGTGGCCTCGGTGACGTCGACGACGGCGCTGCCGGGCGCACCGACGGGCGCGGCGGCGCTCGGCGGCGGTGCGGCCTGGGCGCGGGCGGCTGCCTCGTTGCGCGCCTTGACCGCGGCGAGGTCGACCGCCCCGGCCAGCGAGGCCGCCATCTGGGCCTGCTGCGCCGCGGCGCGCGGGTCGGTACGAGCGGGACGGTTGGGCTGCATGACCTCGATCATCCCACCGCCGGGCGGGTCACCGTCGGGCCCGTCCCGCGGGTGGTCGGTCAGGCAGGCGGAGCAGGGCGCAGCCGGGGTGCCTTCCGGATGCCGAAGACCTGGCGGAGCGCCACCCGGGCGGCGTTGTCACCGCAGTGGCCGTGCACCGCCGGCCCCGGCGGGGTCGCGGCCGACGCCAGGTAGGTGCCGGTGATCGGCGTCGAGTAGGTGTTCCACCGCGGTACCGGGCGGGCGAGCATCTGCCGCAGCGAGGCCTCGCCGTTGGAGATGTCGCCGCCGACGTCGCTGGGGTTCCAGTGCTCCATCTCCCCCGCGTGCATCGTGCGGCGGCCGACGATCGTGTCCCGGAAGCCCGGGGCGAAGCGCTCGACCTGCGCCTCGATGGCCTCGGTCATGTCCACCGTCGAGCCGTGCGGCACGTGCACGTACGCCCAGAAGATGTGCCCGCCCTCGGGCGCCCGGGTCGGGTCGACGACGGTCGGCTGGACGGCCAGCACGTAGGGCTTGTCGGCCAGCCGCCCGTGCGCCGGGGCCGCCTCGCCGGCGATCGTCTCCTCCATCGTCCCGGCGACGTGGATGGTGCCGGCCCGGCGGACGTCGGCGTTGGCCCACGGCACCGGCTCGGACAGCACCCAGTCGATCTTGAAGACGCCGGGGCCGTGCTTGTAGCGCCGCACCCAGCGCTGGTAGCCGACGGGCAGCTGGTTGCCGGCCATCGCCACGAACGCCCCGGGCGAGGTGTCCAGCAGCACCGCAGGCACCCCGGCGAACTCGCGCAGGTCGGTGACCTCGTGCCCGGTGACCACCTCACCGCCCTGCTGCTCCAGCGCGGTGACCATCGCGTCGGCCAGCCGCTGCGAGCCGCCCTCGATGAGCGGCCAGCCCTGGTGGTGGCTCATCATCCCGAGGAACATCCCCAGCGCCGCGGTCAGCGGGCGGGTGAGGTCGAGCATGCCGTGCGCCGCGGCCCCGGCGATGAGCGCCTTGCCCGCGTCGGTGCTGAAGTAGCGGGCGGCAAGGTAGCCGACGTTCGGCAGCCCCTGCAGCCCGAAGCGGGTGACGGCCGGGGCGCCGCGCACCGGCAGCCGGCGGAACGCCGAGGTGAGGAAGAAGTCGGTGATCTCGTCGGCGTGCCGCAGCAGCGGGCCGAACAGCCGGCGGTACCCGTCGGCGTCGGGGCCCAGGCCGGCCGCAGTGTGCTCCAGCGAGGAGAACGAGAGCGCGGCCCGGCCGCCGTCCAGCGGGTGGGCGAAGTTGATCTCCGGGTGCACCAGCCGGACCCCGCGGGAGGCGAGGTCGAACTCCCGGAAGAACGGCGCGGCCGCGGCCATCGGGTGCACCGTGGAGCAGATGTCGTGCCAGTAGCCGGGGCGGATGTGCTCCTCGGTGCGCATGCCCCCGCCGGGCCGGTCACCGCGCTCCACCACCCGCACGGACAGCCCGGCCGCGGCCAGTCGCAGCGCGGCGGCCAGGCCGTTCGGTCCAGCTCCGACGACGACGGCGTCCGGGGTCCCGTTCACGTCGCCATCCTGCCCGTGCCCCGGGGGCCCCGCCGCCCGAGGGCGACGGGGCCGGCGGGGTCAGGCGCCGGTGGGCTGGTCGGCGAGCGCCCGGCCGGGGACGTGCAGGATCAGCGCGTCGCCCTGGCCACCGCCGCCGCAGAGGGCGGCCGCACCGACGCCGCCGCCGCGGCGGCCGAGCTCCAGCGCCAGGTCCAGCACGATCCGCGCGCCGCTCATGCCGACCGGGTGGCCCAGGGCGATGGCACCGCCGTTGGGGTTGACCTTGGCCGGGTCGATGCCGAGCTCGCGGGTGGAGACGATCGCGACGGCGGCGAAGGCCTCGTTGAACTCGACCAGGTCGAGGGCGGCCGGGTCGATGCCCTCCCGCTCGCAGGCCTTCTGGACGGCGCGCGAGGGCTGGGTCTGCAGGGTGGCGTCCGGGCCGGCGACGACGCCGTGGGCACCGATCTCGGCCAGCACGGTGAGCCCGAGCTCCTCGGCCTTCGCCGCGGACATGACCACGACCGCGCAGGCACCGTCGGAGATCTGCGAGGCCGAGGCGGCGGTGATCGTGCCGTCCTTCGCGAAGGCGGGCTTGAGCCGGGCCAGGCTCTCGACCGTGGTGTCGGGGCGGATGCCCTCGTCCTCCCGGAACTCGATCGGGTCGCCCTTGCGCTGCGGGATGAGCACCGGGGTGATCTCGGCGTCGAAGATGCCGTCCTTGGCCGCCCGCGCCGCCTTCTGGTGGCTCTCCGCGGCGAAGGCGTCCTGCTCCTCGCGGGTGAGCCCGTACCGGCTGTTGGAGTCCTCGGTCAGCTTGCCCATCGCGACCTGGTCGAAGGTGTCGGTGAGCCCGTCGTGGGCCATCGAGTCGACCAGCGTGGCGTCACCGAACTTGGTGCCGGTGCGCGAGCCCTGCAGCAGGTGCGGCGCCTGGGTCATCGACTCCATGCCCCCGGCGACGACGACCTCGAACTCCCCGGCCCGGATGAGCTGGTCGGCCAGGGCGATCGCGTCCAGCCCGGACAGGCAGACCTTGTTCAGCGTGAACGAGGGCACCGACATCGGGATGCCACCGGCGACGGCCGCCGGGCGGGCCGGGTTCTGCCCCGCGCCGGCCTGGATGACGTGACCCATGATCACGTAGTCGACCTGGTCGCCGGTGATCCCGGCGCGCTCGAGCGCGGCCTTGATCGCGATGCCGCCGAGGTCGGCGGCGGAGAAGTCCTTCAGCGAGCCGAGCAGGCGGCCCATCGGGGTGCGGGCACCGCCGACGATGACGGAACGGGACTGTGCGGGCTGGCTCATCGAGGCTCCACGGGGGCTCCGGCCGCCGACGCTGGCGACCGTTTCGGCAGGACACCGCGCAGCCGGGACGGCGCGACGGGCACGTCCAGGATAGGTCCGGGCGCGCGCGCTGACGCCGGCGCGTGAGCCAGGTCACCCACCGGTCTGGTGGCGCACCGAGCGACCGCCACCCCCGGACCTGCCGCCCGGGGTGGCCGGGCGGGAGGATGCCGTCATGCCCGACGACGCGCGCACCGGTCTGCCTCCCGAGCTGTTCAGCACGATCGACCACGTCGGCATCGCCGTGCCCGACCTGGACGAGGCGCTGGCCTTCTACGCCGCGACGTTCGGCATCCACTCGGTGCACGAGGAGACCAACGCCGAGCAGGGCGTCCGTGAGGCCATGCTGGCAGTCGGTGACGGCACGACCCGGATCCAGCTGCTCGCCCCGCTGACACCGGACTCGACCATCGCCAAGTTCATCGGCCGCTCCGGCCCGGGGCTGCAGCAGCTGGCGTTCCGGGTCGCCGACGTCGAGGCGGTCAGCGCCACGCTCCGCGAGCGCGGGCTGCGCCTGCTCTACGACGAGCCGCGCCGCGGCACGGCCGGCAGCCGGGTCAACTTCGTCCACCCCAAGGACGCCGGCGGGGTGCTCGTCGAGCTGGTCGAGCCGGCCGCGCACTGAGCCCCCTGGGAGTTGGCTGGGAGCGGTCCCGGGCACGCTGACCGCCGGCCCGGTTCTCTGCGAGGATGAGGGTCATGAGCGACCCCCACGACGACCTGCTCGCCTACCGCGACGGCGGCCCGACCTTCGACGTGGTGCGCAAGGGGTACGACCGGGAACAGGTGGCCGAGACCCTCGCCGGCCTGGACGCCGACCTGCGGGTGGCGCTGGCCGACCGGGACGCCGCCGTCTCCCGGTCGGCCGACCTCGCCCGCCAGCTGCAGGCCCTGCACGGCGAGGTGGAGTCGCTGCGCCGCCGGGCGGCCAGCGCGAGCGCGCCCACGTTCGAGAACATGGGCGAGCGCATCTCCAACATGCTGCAGCTGGCCGAGGACGAGGCGGCGGAGATCCGCCGGTCGGCGCAGGAGCAGGCCGCGGCGATGCAGGCGCAGGTGGCCGCCGAGGTCGAGGCCATCCGGGAGCGCATCGCCGGCGAGGAGCGCGCGCTGGGCGAGCGGTCGGCCGCGAGCCAGGCCGAGGCCGAGCGGCTGGTCGCCGAGGCCCGGCAGCACGCCGAGCAGATCTCCGCGGTGGCGCAGGCCCGCGCCGACGACCTGGTGACCAAGGCCCAGGAGCGGGTGGCCCGGCTGGACGCCGACTCGCAGGCCCGCCGGGCCAAGGTCGAGGAGGACTTCGAGATCGCCCAGCGGGCCCGGCGCACGGAGGCCGCCCGCACCGAGGAGGAGCGGGAGCGCGCCTCGGTGCTGGCCGCCCAGCAGCGGGTCGGCGCGGCCGACGAGCAGGCCCGCCGGACCGTAGCCGAGGCCGAGGCCTCGGCCGCGGCGATCCGCGCGGTGCGCGACGACCTGACCCGCCGGCTCACCGAGGTCCGCAGCCTGCTCGGCCAGCTGCCCGACCTCTCCGACCAGCGGCCCCGGGACGGCGCCCGGCAGCAGCGGCCGGACCAGTCGCCCGCACCGGAGCAGGCGGCGCCGGCCGAGCCGCGGCGGACCGAGGCACGGCACGCCGACGCGGCCCCCGCGGAGGCACCGCCGACCCAGGCCGCGCCGCAGGCCGAGCCCGCCCCGGCACCGCGCGAGGAGGCACCGGCCACCGGCAGCACCGCGGTCGACCCGGCCCAGGTGCAGCCCGCGGCGCAGGCGGCGACCGCCGACCCCGCGGCCACCCAGCCGTCGGTCACCCAGACCCAGGCGGTCCGGCTGCCGGCGAACGGCAGCGCCCCCCAGCAGAACGCCCCGCGCCCCGTCGGGCAGGCAGCTGCGCCGACCGGGGAGCAGGGCGCGGTGCAGCCGCCCCGCCAGGTGCGCACGCCCACCCCGGCGCACCCCACGACCGCGCAGCAGCCGGCCGTCCAGGCCGGTCAGGCCCAGCAGCGTCCCCAGCCGGGGCCCCGGCAGACCCCGCCGCTGCCCACCCGCGCGCCGGTGACCCGCACCCAGGAGCCCACCCCGCCGGTCCCGGCCGGTCAGGGCGGGCAGGTGCCCCCCGGGCAGAGCTGACCCGCTGCTGACCCGCTGCTGATCAGGCCCCGACGGCCCTCCCCACCCCCGGGGAGGGCCGTCGTCGTCCCCCGGTGGCCCCGGCCGGGTGACCGTGCCAGGGTCGGTCGCGGACGGTAGCCGCGTCGTCCCGGAGAGGTGCCGACCGGCGCCCCCGGCCAGGGCCCAGCGCCGAGTCGCGGGAGGAGCAGCACCGTGTCCGAGCCACCGACGCCCCGGACACCGGGCGGGACCCACGGCGCGCACGCCGCGGCTGCTGACGACCGGGCCCCCGCGCCCGTGCCCGGCCCGGCGACCGTCCCGGGGAGGCACCGGGCCGCCGCGGCGGGCACCGCGCCCAGCCGCGGACGCAGCGGGGTGCTCTGGCCGCTGCTCGCGCTGGTGGTGGTCGCCCTGGTCGCCGCGCGCAGCCTCCGCGGCACCGCGCTGCCCGACGACGGCGCGCTGGCCGGCCCGGCCGCCGCGCTGCTGCGCGGCGACAGCGGACCGGAGCTGGCGTCCCCGGCGGGCCTGGGCGCCCTGCACACCGCGGTGTACGCCACCGTCACCCGGGCCTTCCAGCGGCACGCCACCCTCGTCGGCGCCGAGCGCGAGCTGCTGCTGGTGGTGCTGCTCGCCTCCGCGGTGCTGCTCTGGCGCACCGCCCGCCGGTTCGACGTGCCCGACGGTGCGTGCGCCGTCGCCGTCCTCGCCCTCGGGGCGCTGCCGGTGCTCACGTCGCTGCACGCGACGGCCACCCCGGCGGCGTTCGCCGTCGGCTGGCTCGTGCTGGCCGGCTGGGTCGCGAGCTGGGCCTCGACGAGCCGGCGGCCACCTGCCGTCCTGTCCGCGCTCACCGCCCTCGCGGCCCTGCTGGCGGTGCTGCTGGCCCCGGACGCCCTGCTGCTGCTCGCCGCCGGTGGCACCGCCGCGGTGGTCCTCACCGCCCGCTCCCGCCGCCGGCAGGTCGGCGCGGCCCTCGCCGGTGCCGTGCTGCTCGGCCTGCTGCGGGTGCTGGTGCAGCGGTGGGACCCGCAGGTCGCCGACCCCGGGCGGTGGGGTGGGACGCCGACCGGGCTGGTCGTGGTCACCGCCGTCCTGGTCGTGGTCGGGCTGGCCGCGGTGTGGCAGCTGCCCCGGTTCCGGGCCGGCGGGGTGGCCCTGACCGCCACCGCGCTGCTGGCGGTGGCCCCGCCGTCCGGCCGGCTGCCGGCGCTACTGCTCTGCCTGCCGCTGGGCGCCCTGCTGCTCGGCGCGCTCGCCGCGGCCGGCGCGGAGGCGGTCTCCTCCCCCGTGCTGCGGCGCCGGCCCCGCGGGCTGCTGGCGGTCGGCGTCGCCGCCGGGGTGCTGCTCGTGGGCGCCGGCACGGCCGCCGCGGCGGACCTGGCCGGGACGCCGCGGGACGACTTCGGCGCCGCGGCCACCCGGGATCTCGTCGGCTGGACCGCGGCGCAGCTGCCGGACGACGCCGTGCTCAGCACCTCCCCCCGGCTGGCGGCCGAGCTCGTGCACGCCGGCGCCGACCCGGCCCGGGTCCGCACCGGCGACGTCCCGGTGACCGCGTCGACCGGTCCGGAGGTGCCCGTGCTGCAGGTGCGGTCCGGGTCGAGCGCTGCCGGTGGCCCGGTCGTCGCCCGGTTCGGGGACCTCGCCGTCGTCGACCCGCGGGCGGTGCCGCCGACGGCGGCGCAGCTCACCGCGCGCCGGGAGCTGGCCACCGCCCTGCTGGCGAACCCGACCGTCGAGGTGCCCGCGGCCGACGCCGAGCGGATGTCCGCCGGGCAGGTCGACCCGCGGCTGCTCACCCTGCTCGCCTCGATCGGCGCCCAGTACGGGTTCGGGCTGGTGGACCTGCCGGCCGTGCCCGGCGAACCCGCCGACGCCGACGCTCGCCAGGTGGTGCTCGGCTCGGTGGGCGGGCGCCCGCTGGGCGACGACCCGGCCGCGACCGCGCGGCTGCGCAGCTGGCTGGCCGCCCAGCAGGAGCCGTTCCTGACCGACCGGGTCGCCGAGCTCGACGCCGGCGTGCTCATCGGCTACGCCCGGGTGGCCGACCCCGACGGGCTCGTGACGCCGCCCGGCGGCGGGTGACCGGGCTGGGGATGCGGTACAGCCGGTGATCGGGTACACCCGCAGTGTGAAGCAGCGACCCGCGTCGAGCCCCCTGCCCCGGCGTGCCCGAGGCCCGCTGCTCGCCCTGCTCGTGGCCGGGCTGTGCGCGCTCGGGCTGCCGACCGCGTCGGCCGCGCCCGCCCCGGGCGACACCGGGCTGCTGCGGATGATGCACCTGTCGCCGGACACCCCGTCGGTCGACGCCTACATCGACTCGGTGTCCGACCCCGACGTCGGCGTCGTCCTGCCGGCGGTGAGCTACGGGGACGTCTCGCCGTACCAGGCCGTCCCGGCCGGCACGTACACGGTGAGCGCCCGCAAGGCCGGCGCCGCCGCGGACAGCCCGCCGGCGCTGGCCACCACCGTCACGGTCGCGCCGGGCCAGGCGGTCACGATCGCCGGGGTCGGCTACTTCGCCCAGCTGGGCTTCGCCGTGCTCACCGACGACCTGACGCTCCCGCCGTCGGGGCAGTCCCGCGCCCGGGTGATCAACGGCGCGGCGACCGGCTCCCCGCTGGGCCTGGCCCTGGACTCCACCAGCACGCTGGCCCAGGGGCTCGACTTCGCCCGCAACACCGACTACGTCGACGTGCCCGGCGGCGCGGGCACCCTCACCGTCACCCCGAGCTCCGCGCCGGCGACCGACCTGCCGGTCACCCTCGACGCGGGGTCGGTCTACACCGTCGTCGTCCTCGACCGCAGCGGTGGCGGGCTGACCGTCACCGCCGCGCTGGACGCGGCCAGCCCGGGCGTCGTCCCGGTCGGCGGCGTCGAGGCCGGTGCCGGCGGGACGGCGGCGGACGCCGGACCGCCCGTCGGCCTGCTCGCCGTCGCCGCCCTGGCCGGGCTGGCGCTGCTGCTCACCACCCGGGTGCGGCTGCCCCGCCGCGGGCGGCCCGCGCGGCACGCCGCCTCCTGAGCGGCCTCCGGGTGCGCCTGCCCGGCCGCAGCGCCGGCCGGCACCAGCGCCGACCCCGCCGGCTGGTCACCGCGCTGCGGTGGGCCCTGGCCCTGGTCGCGGTGACGGCGGGGGCCCTGGCGCTGTTCTCCCCCGGGTCGTCGTCGCCGACCGCACGCGCCGAGGCGGCCCCGCCGGCGCCGGTCGTGGTCGCCGCGCCGGCCGCCCGCACCGTGGCCGCGCCGGTCCGGGTGGTGATCCCGGCGATCGGCGTCGACAGCGCGCTCACCGACATCGGCGTCGACGCGGCCGGCGCGCTCGTCCCGCCGGCCGACTTCACCCAGGCGGGCTGGTTCGCCGCCGGTCCGGTCCCGGGCGAGGTCGGTCCGGCGGTGCTGGCCGGGCACGTCGACGACCGCAGCGGCCCGGCGGTGTTCTTCCGGCTCGAGGACCTCACGGCCGGCGACCAGGTCCTGGTCACCGACGGCGACGGGCAGGTGCACGCCTTCACCGTGACCCGGGTGGCCGCCTACCCCAAGACCGCCTTCGCCACTGCCGAGGTGTACGGCCCCACGGCCGGCCCGGAGCTGCGGCTGATCACCTGCGGGGGCACCTTCGACCGGTCCCGCCGCAGCTACACCGACAACGTGGTCGTCTACGCCCGCACCTGACCGGACCGCTCAGCGCCGCCGGCCGCGGGCCCGCCAGCAGGCGGTGTGCCAGTGCCGCCGCCAGTCGGTCGCCGACTCGGTGTCCCACGGGTCGAGGTCGGAGTCCCGGGCGTAGGCCGGCCAGGTCACCACGTGCGGCGTCCCCGGCCGGATCTCCTGGTCGCAGCCCGGGCACCGGTAGGTCTTGCCGGTGGCCGCGCCGGTGAGCGGGCGCACCACCCAGTCGCCGTCCGCGGCCTCCTCGACGGGCTGGGCCGCCCGCCGGGCCGGCGGCGGGCCCGGCCGGCCCCGGCGGGCTCCGCCCCGGCGCCCCACGACCTAGCGCCTCGGGTGGTCGCGGAACCCGCGACCGGCCGCGCGGCCGAGGTGGCCGGCGGTGACCAGGTGCTCGAGCAGCGGCGCCGGGGCCAGGCCGGGCTCGCGGGACTCCGCGTAGAGCGCGCGCTGGACCGCCAGCGCGACGTCCAGGCCGAGGCCGTCGAGCAGCGCCACCGGACCGGTCGGATAGCCGCAGCCCAGCGTCATCGCCGCGTCGATGTCGTCCGCGGTCGCGTACCGCGCCTCGAGCATCCGCACCGCGTCGTTGAGGTAGGGGAAGAGCAGCGCGTCGACGACGAAGCCGGCCCGGTCCGGGCTGCTGATGCTCGGCAGCCCGGCGCCGGCGCAGAACGCGTGCCCGGTGGCGGCGGCGCCGGGGTCGGTCACCGTCGTCGCGACGACCTCGACCAGGCCGGTGGCCCCGGCGCGGCCGGCCGGGTGCAGGCCGATCACGTCGGCGAGCCGCCCGCTCGCCGCCGCGCAGACGACCACCGGCGGGGTGGCCGACGTGCTCGCCAGCACCGCACCGGGCCGGGCGCGTTCCCCCAGCGCGGCGAACACCTCCTGCGCGACCTCGGGCTCGTCGGCGCCGGCCACGAGCACCAGGTCAGCGGCGGCCAGCTCGTCGACGTCCCGCGTCCAGCGCACGCCTCCGGGCTTCCGCTCGGCCAGCAGCACCGGGACGTCGAGGCCGCCGTCCGGGAACGCGGCGAGCAGTGCCTTCCCCGCCTCGGCCGTCGCGCCGACGACGACGACCCGCTGCACCGGCCGGGCGCCGGCGGCGGCACCGCCGGGCGCGGGGGTCTGCGCGTCGGGCACCACCTCCCCGGAGTGCGGGGCGGCGTAGCTGTAGAAGCCACGGCCGGTCTTCCGGCCGAGCAGGCCCGCGGTCACCAGCTGGGTGATGACCGGGCTGGAGGCGTGCAGCCGGTTGCGCGACTGCCGGTACATCGTCGCGAGGATCTCCTGGGCGGTGTCGATGCCGATCAGGTCCAGCAGCGCGAGCGGCCCCATCGGCAGGCCGCAGCCCAGCCGCATCGCCGCGTCGACGTCCTCCCGGCCGGCGTAGCCGTCCTGGACCATCGTCGCAGCGTGGTTCAGGTAGCCGAACAGCAGCGCGTTGGCGATGAACCCGGCCCGGTCGCCGATCGTGACGCCGACCTTGCCCAGCCGGGCGGCGAGCGCCTCGACGTCCTCGACCACCGACGGCTCGGTCACCACCGTCGAGACGACCTCGACCAGCTTCATCACCGGCGCCGGGTTGAAGAAGTGCATCCCGACGACCCGGCCGGGGCGGCCGGTGGTGACCGCCAGCTCGGTGACCGACAGGCTCGAGGTGTTGCTGGCCAGGATGGTGTCCGGCGGGCAGAGCGCGTCCAGGGTCGCGAGCACCTGGGCCTTGAGCGCCATCCGCTCCGGGATCGCCTCCACCACGAGCTCGGCGTCGGCGAGGTCGGCCATGCGGGTGGAGAAGCGGATGCGGGACAGCACCTCGTCGCGCTCGGTGTCCGCCAGCCGGCCGCGGGCCACCGCCCTTGCGGTGGACTGCTCGACGTGGCCCCGGCCCCGCTCCACCGCGTCGGCGCCGACGTCGACGGCGGTCACCGACAGCCCCGCCCGCGCGAGCACCTCGGCGATGCCGGCACCCATGGTGCCCAGCCCCACGACGCCGACCTCGCTCAGTTCTCTGGCCACCGCGGCAGTCTCCCACTCCCCTCCCGCAGGCCCCGGACGCCGTCGGCGCCGGCGCTAGAAGAGGCGGGCGGAGGGGTCGTCGGTGCCCTTGAGGACGGCGTAGTCGACGGTGACGCAGTCGATGCCCCGGTCGGCGGCGAGCACCCGGGCCTGCGGCTTGATCTCCTGGGCGGCGAACACGCCCTTGACCGGCGCCAGCAGCGGGTCGCGGTTGAGCAGCTCCAGGTACCGGGTCAGCTGCTCGACGCCGTCGATCTCCCCGCGGCGCTTGATCTCCACGGCCACCGTGGTGCCGGCGGCGTCCCGGCAGAGCAGGTCGACCGGGCCGATCGCGGTCGGGAACTCCCGGCGCACCAGCGACCAGCCCTCGCCGAAGGTCTCCACGTGCAGCGCCAGCAGCCGCTGCAGCTCGGCCTCGACGCCGTCCTTCTGCAACCCGGGGTCGACGCCCAGCTCGTGCCGGTGGTCGTGCAGCACCTCCTCGACGGTGATGACCAGCTGCTCACCGGCCTTGTTGGTCACCGTCCAGGTGCCGGCGCCGTCGACCAGCTCCTCCTTGAGCGAGCACGGCGGGCTCATCCAGTTCAGCGGCTTGTAGGCCCGGTCGTCGGCGTGCACGGACACCGAGCCGTCGGCCTTGACCAGCAGCAGCCGGGTGGCGAGCGGGAGATGGGCGGTGAGCCGTCCGATGTAGTCCACGGAGCAGCGGGCGATGACCAGACGCACGGACGGCGACGCTACCCCGGCCGGGCAGGGGGTCCTCCCTCAGTCCGTCCAGACCGGCGGGCGCTTCTCCAGGAACGACGTCATGCCCTCGACCGCGCCGGGCAGCTGGCTGGCCGAGGCCATCACCTCCACCGCCACCCCGTAGGCGTCGCGCTCGGGGCGGTCGAGCTGGGCGTACATCGTCGCCTTGCCCCACGCCTTGCTCGCCCGCGAGCCGCGGGTCGCCCGCGCAACCAGGTCCGCGACGGCGTCGTCCAGCTCGTCGTCCGGGACGACCCGGTTGACCAGGCCCCAGTCGAGCGCCGTCCGGGCGTCGATGACGTCGCCGGTCAGCGCCAGCTCCATGGCGCGCTTGCGGCCGACGTTGCGGGCGATGGCGACCATCGGGGTGTGGCAGAACCAGCCGCCCTTGCCGCCCGGCGCGGCGAAGCCGGCCGACTCGGCGGCGACGGCCAGGTCGCAGGAGGCGACCAGCTGGCAGCCGGCCGCCGTCGCCAGCGCGTGCACCCGGGCGACCACCACCTGCGGCACCGACTGCAGCGTCTCCATCAGCTCGGTGCACAGCGCGAGCAGGCTGCGCACCTCGGTGACCGGCCGGCCGGCCACGTCGGCGAAGTCGTGGCCCGCGCTGAACACCGGACCCTCCCCGGCCAGCACGATGGCCGTGGCGTCGCTCTCCCCCGCCGCGGTGACCGCGGCCAGCAGCTGCGTCAGGTGCTCCCGGGACAGCGCGTTGCGCTTCGCCCCCCGGGTCATGGTGACGCGGACGGTGTCGCCGTCCCGCTCGGTCCGCGGTGCGCCGTCGGTGGTCATGCCGCGACCCCACCACGTCACCGCCGGACGGGCAACGGGCGCGCGGACGACACTGGGCGGGGTGACCGCTCCCGAGCCCCTGACCGCGACCTCGCCGCGGCCGGTGGGGCGCACCGTCTTCACGCAGGAGTGGCGGGACCTGACCTTCCTGCACTGGGCCGTGGACCCCGCCCTGGTGGCCCCGCTGCTCCCGCCCGGCACCGTGCCCGACCTCCTCGACGGGGTCACCCACGTCGGGCTCATCCCGTTCCGGATGCGCCGGATCGGCTTCCTCGGGGCCCCCGGCCTGCCCTACCTGGGTTCGTTCCCGGAGACGAACGTGCGGCTGTACTCCGTCGACGCGCAGGGCCGCCGCGGCGTCGTCTTCCGGTCGCTGGAGGCCTCCCGCCTGCTGCCGGTGCTCGCCGCCCGCTGGGTGGCCCGGCTGCCCTACACGTGGGCCGGCATGCGGGTCACCCGGGACGGCGACCGGCTCGGCTACACCTCCACCCGGCGCTGGCCCGGGCCCCGCGGCGCGCACAGCCGGATCGAGGTGCGGGTCGGGGAGCAGCTGCCCCCCGGTGACCCGCTCGGCACCTTCCTCACCGCGCGCTGGGGGCTGCACCGCCCCGGCCGGCGCGGCCCGGTCTACTGGCCCAACGAGCACGCCGAGTGGCCGCTGCACCGCGCCGAGCTGCTCACCCTCGACGAGTCGCTGCTGGCCGCGGCGGGGCTGCCCGCGGTCACCGGGGCGCCGGACAGCGTCCTGTACTCGGCGGGCGTGGCGGTCCGGTTCGGTCCGCCGCAGCGGTGGCCCGCCGGGAGCTGAGCACCCCGCGGCGACATCTGGCCGCGGACGTTCCGCTCGGCGCCGGGCTGGGCGACAATCCGGGCGTGAACGGGATCCCGCCGTCCTCCGCACCGCCGTCCGTCAGCCTCTCCCCCACCTGGCTGCACCGCGTCCTCGACTCGGCCCGGGAGCGGCTGGGCATGGAGGTCGCCTGGATGTCGACGTTCACCGAGGGCGCCCAGCGGATCCAGGCGGCGAGCGGCGAGCTCGACGCCATGCACGTGCACGAGGGCATGCAGCCGCCGCTGGAGGGCTCCTACTGCGTCCGGGTGCTCAGCGGTCAGCTCCCGCCGGTGGTCACCGGCGCCCGCCGCAACCCCCGCACCCGAGACCTCCCCGTCACCGCCGAGCTCGGCATCGGGTCCTACGTGGGGGCGCCGGTCCGGTCGCCCGACGGCCGGCCGGTCGGGATGCTGTGCTGCCTGAGCCGGGACGACGGCGCCCAGCTCGACGGCGCGGCCTCGCGGACGCTGGAGCTGCTCGCCGACCTGATCAGCGACCGGCTGGCCGAGCCGGCGCCACCGCCCCCCGTCGACCCCGGCGAGCGGGTGCGCGCGGTGCTGGCCGAGGGTGCGGTGGTCACCCACGTGCAGCCGGTCGTCGACCTGGCCACCGGCGGGACCGTCGCCTACGAGGCGCTCGCCCGCTTCCCGGACGTCGCGGGAGGCCCGGCCGAGCTGTTCAGCGACGCGGCCGCCGCCGGCCTCGGCGGGGAGCTGGAGGAGCTGGCCGCCCGGGCGGCGCTCGCGGTGGCGCCCCGCCTCCCGGCCGGGCGCCCGCTGGGCGTCAACCTGTCCCCGCAGGCCCTGCTCCGCCCGTCGGTGACCGAGCTGCTGCTCGCCCACCAGCACCTCGACCTGGGGGTCGAGGTGACCGAGCACAGCCCGGTCGAGGACTACGACGCCCTGCTGGCCGTGCTGGACGTCCTCCGCGCAGCCGGTGTCCTGCTCGCCGTCGACGACGCCGGTGCCGGGTACGCGAGCCTGCGGCACGTCCTGCGCCTCCGGCCGGACGTGATCAAGCTGGACATCGCCCTCGTCGCCGGCGTGCACACCGACCTGGCCCGGCAGGCGCTGGTCGCGGCCATGGTCGGCTTCGCCGCGGCCACCGGCGCCCGGCTGGTGGCCGAGGGGGTCGAGGAGGCGGCGGCGCTGCGCGAGCTGGGCGTGGAGTTCGCGCAGGGCCACCTGTACGGGCGGCCTGCCCCGCTGCTGTGACCCGTCGGGGCCGACCGACATGATCGGTGGGCACAGCGTCGTCGAGGCAGGGAGCAACGGCATGGAACCCGTTCGGTTCGGACTGGTGGGCTACGGCTTCGGCGGCCGGTGGTTCCACGCCCCGCTGCTCGCCGCGGCCCCGGAGTGCGCGTTCCTCGGCGTGGTGACGACGTCGGCGGAGCGGCGCGAGCTGCTGGCCCGCGAGCACCCCGGCGCCCGCGCCTTCGACTCGCTCGACGAGCTCGCCGCCGCCGGTGCCGAGGCGGTGTCGATCTCCACCCCGGCCGGCACCCACACGCCGCTGACCGACCAGGCGCTCGACCTCGGCCTGGCCGTCGTCTGCGACAAGCCGTTCGCGCTGGACGCCGCCGCGGCCCGCTCCAGCGTCGAGCGGGCCGAGCGCCTGGGGCTGGCCCTCTCGCCGTACCAGAACCGCCGCTGGGACTCCGACTTCCGCACCGTCCGCTCGCTCGTCGACCGCGGCGAGCTCGGCACGGTCACCCGCTTCGAGTCGCGGTTCGAGCGGTTCACCCCCGACCCCGGCCCGGGCGCCTCGGGCGGCGGCACCCTGCTGGACTTCGGCGCGCACCTGGTCGACCAGGCGCTGGTGCTGCTCGGCCCGGTCGCCCGGGTGTACGCCGAGTGGCGGGTCCGGGAGAGCGGCCTGGACGACGACGTCTTCGTCGCGCTGACCCACACCTCCGGGGCGACCTCGCACCTGTACGGCAGCTGGAGCGAGGGCGCGCCGGGCGACCGGTTCCGGGTCACCGGCACGACCGGCAGCTACGTGGTCAGCGGGCCGATGGACGGGCAGGAGGCCGCGCTGATCGCCGGCCAGACGCCGGCCACCCTGGGCGCCGGCTGGGGTGCCGAGCCGCCCAAGCGGTGGGGCCGGGTGCAGCGCGGCGACCAGAGCCGCACCGAGCCGACCGTGCCCGGCGCGTGGTCGGAGTTCTACCCGGCGTTCGCCCGCGCGGTCCGCGGCGAGGGCCCGCTGCCGGTCGAGGGCCGGGATGCCGTCGCCTCGCTCACCGTCCTGGACGCCGCCCGCCGCAGCGCCACCGAGGGCGTCGTCGTCGCGCTGTCCTGACGGCCGTCGCCGGCGGCTCCGGGCCCGGCGGAGGAGTGGCACACTCGGCCGCAGACCTGCAGCGCCCGAGGAGGTGTGCCGTGCCGATCGACGCCGGGAGCATGCACTTCCTGGTGGGGCCCGGGATCGCCCTGCTCGTCGTGGCGATGCTGGCGGTCTTCCTGCGCTGGGCGTTCGCCTCGGGCTCCTCGGCGCCGCGCCAGCGCGAGGAGCTGCTCACCCCGGTTGCCACGCTGACCCGCCGGGAGTCGGCCCTGGCGCTGCGCGCGGTGCTCTCCGACGCCGGCATCCGGTCGACGATCCGCGAGCCCGCCGCGCACCGGGCCGACGTGCTCGTCTTCCCCGAGGACCTGGACCGGGCCCGGGCGCTCGCCCTCTCCTTCGGCGGGAAGTGAGCCGCCGGGCTCAGTCCGGTCGCTCGGTCCGCTCGATCTGCACGCCGACGCCGCGCAGCTGCTCGATGAAGTCGGGGTAGCCGCGGTCCACGTGCCGCACGTCCTGCACCTCGGTGACGCCGTCGGTGAGCAGCCCGGCCAGCACCAGCCCGGCCCCGGCCCGGATGTCGGTGGCCAGCACCGGGGCGCTGGAGAGCCGCTCGCGGCCCCGGACCACCGCGTGGTGGCCGTCGATGCGCACGTCGGCACCGAGCCGGACCAGCTCGTTGACGAACATGAACCGGCCCTCGAACACGTTCTCGGTGATCAGCGCGGTGCCGGTGGAGACGGCGGCCAGCGCCACCGCCATCGGCTGCAGGTCGGTCGGGAAGCCCGGGAACGGCAGCGTGACGACGTCGACGCCGCGGGGCCGCTCGGTCATGCTCACCCGCACGCCGTCGGCCCGCGGCTCGACCGTCGCGCCGGCGCTGACCAGCTTCTCCAGCGGCACGGTGAGGTGCTCGGCGACGGCGCGCTCGATCACCAGGTCCCCGCGGGTCATCACCGCGCCGATGGCCCAGGTGCCGGCCACGATCCGGTCGGGCACCGTCGTGTACTCCACCGGGTGCAGGTCCTGCACGCCCTCGACGGTGATCGTCGAGGTGCCGGCTCCGTCGATCACGGCGCCCATCGCGACCAGCATCCGGCAGAGGTCGACGATCTCGGGCTCGCGGGCGGCGTTGTCCACGATCGTCGTCCCCTGGGCCAGCACGGCGGCCATCACCAGGTTCTCGGTCGCGCCGACCGAGGGGAAGTCCAGCCAGATGGAGGTGCCCACGAGCTTCGGCGCGGTGGCGATGAGGAAGCCGTGCTCGTTGACGACGGTCGCGCCCAGCCGCTCCAGGCCGGCGATGTGCATGTCCAGGCCGCGCGAGCCGATCGCGTCACCGCCGGGCAGCGCCACCTTCGCCGTCCCCAGCCGCGCGACCAGCGGGCCGAGCACGCTGATCGAGGCGCGCATCCGGCGGACCAGGTCGTAGTCGGTCTCCGACGACGGCTCCTCCGGCACGTCGATGAGCACCCGGCCACCACCGCTCGGGCTGCCGCCCGCGGTCGGCGCGTACCGCTCGAAGCTGACGCCGCAGCCCAGCCGGCGCAGCACCTCGCTCATGATCGAGACGTCGAGGATGTCGGGGACCTCGTCGAGCGTCGTCCGGCCCGGGGCGAGCAGCGCCGCCGCCATGAGCTTCAACGCGCTGTTCTTCGCGCCGGTGACACGGACCCGACCGCGCAGCGGGGTCCCACCGGTCACCTCGAAGCAATCCACCCGGCCACCCTACGGTGGCCGCGCAGCCGGGTCCCACCGCGCGGAGGACGGCCGCTCCTGTGGCTACCCTCGGCGCATGACGGTCCGGCTCACGCGCATCTACACCCGCACCGGTGACGCCGGGCAGACCCACCTCGGGGACATGTCCCGGGTGGCCAAGACCGATCCGCGGCTGGTGGCCTACGCCGACGTCGACGAGACCAACAGCGCGCTCGGGGTGGCCGTCGCGCTGGGGGCGCCGTCCGCCGCCGTCGTCGAGCTGCTGCGCAGCGTGCAGAACGACCTCTTCGACGTGGGCGCCGACCTCTCCACGCCCGTGCAGGAGGCGCCCGAGCACCCGCCGCTGCGGGTGACCGCCGCCTACACCGAGCGCCTGGAGGCCGCCTGCGACGCCGCGAACGCCGAGCTGCCCGCGCTCACCTCGTTCGTGCTGCCCGGCGGGACCCCGCTCGCGGCGCTGCTGCACACCGCGCGCACCGTGGCCCGGCGGGCCGAGCGCAGCGTGTGGGCCCTGCTCGAGGCCGACGGCGAGCGCACCAACCCGGAGACCGCGCGCTACCTCAACCGGCTGTCGGACCTGCTGTTCATCCTCGCCCGGGCCGCCAACCCCGACGGTGACGTGCTGTGGGAGCCCGGCGCGCACAGCGGGGTGCACGCCCAGCGGGCCGCCAAGCGCACGGATTGACGTCAGCGGTCGACGGGCGGCGCCGACTCGATCCAGGAGAGGAAGCCGGTCACCGTCGAGGAGTCCATCGCCAGCTCCTGCGGTCCGGCACCCGTGCGGCAGGTGAGGATCACGCTGTCGGCGGGCAGGGACAGGTCGTCACCGGTGGGGGTGCGCCGGGCGTCGATCTGGAACTGCGAGCGGCACAGCCGCCGGTGCGGCCGGACCGACAGCGACAGCGCCCGGTACCAGAGCAGGGTCTCCCCGGAGTACCAGGCGACGCCGACGGCCCATCGCGGGGCACCCGGCGGGCGCAGCCACATGGTGACCGCGCCCAGCCCGGAGAGCAGGAACCGGCGGCGCAGCAGGAAGGCGGCCACCAGGCCGACGAGCAGCAACCCGACGAGGACCAGCAGGGCGGTGGTCACCGGGCGGGTGCGGTCGGCGGGAGCGGGGTGCGGGGCTCAGGCGTCCTGGCCGGCGGCGCGGAGGCGGGACTGCGCGCGGCGGGCGGCGGCGAGGGCCTCGGGGTCGTCGCCGTCCTGCTCGGCCCGGCGCAGCGCCTCACGGGCGCGCTCGACGTCGATGTCGGTGGAGATCTCCGCGGTCTCGGCGAGGATCGACACGCCCCGCTCGGTGACGGAGAGGAAGCCTCCGTGCGCCGCCACGACGAGGTCCTCGCCGGACTCGGGGCGGATCCGCACCACGCCACCGGGGGCGAGCTCGCCGAGCAGCGGGGCGTGACCGGGCAGGACACCGAGCTCGCCCTCGGTCGTGCGGGCGATGACCATGGTGGCCTCCCCGGACCAGATCATCTTCTCCACGGCCACGAGCTCGACCTGCAGGGTCGCCACGACACTCCTCGGGGTTCCACCGGCCGGCGGTCAGGCCGGCGGCGCGGGGTCGCCGGCCCGGACGGACGCGGCGACGTGTGGACCCACTCTAGCGGCGGGCGGAGGCGGGCTGCGCCGCAGCCCGGGCCCGCGCGGGGCAGCGGCCCGGCGGTTCAGGCGGAGCGGCGGTACAGCAGCGTCCAGCGCCCCACCCGCAGCCGCGGGTGCGACACCACCGACGAGGGTGCCCACTGCCCGGTGTCGAACGGCTCGTCGTCGGCCTCGACCGGGGCGTAGGGCGGCCAGCTCCAGTCGAGGGCGTCCTGGGGCAGCGGCCGGTCGCTGGCGTCCGTGGCGGGGCCCGCCGCGATCCCGCGGGTGGGAGGGGGCAGGGAGGACCTCTTGCGCTGCACGCGTCCGGCTCCTGGGCGGGGCGTCCGCTGCTCGGACGCACTGCCTGCATGATCGGCCGCGCCACGCCGAGGGTGGAGACCTGCGGGCCCAGCACCACCCGATCGGATGGCGGTTCGGGACCGCGCGTGCCCGGGCGCCCACCGTGCAGAGCCGGGACGGGCTGCCGTTACGCGGGGACGAGAACGGCCGGGCACCCCGTGAGGGGTGCCCGGCCGGCCGTCAGGAGTGGTCCTGCGTCAGCTCTTCTTCAGCTTGTCGTAGTTGCGCTCGAGGTCCTCGAGGCCACCGCACATGAAGAAGGCCTGCTCCGGCACGTGGTCGTACTCGCCGACCGTGAGCGCCTTGAATGCCTGCAGGGTCTCGGTCAGCGGGACGTAGGACCCCGGCTGACCGGTGAACGCCTCGGCGACGAACATGTTCTGGGAGAGGAACCGCTCGATACGCCGGGCCCGGTTGACGGTGACCTTGTCCTCCTCACCGAGCTCGTCGATGCCGAGGATCGCGATGATGTCCTGCAGCTCCTGGTAGCGCTGCAGGATCCGCTGCACCTCGCGGGCGATGTCGTAGTGCTCCTGCCCGACGTACTGCGCGTCGAGGATCCGGCTGGTGGAGTCCAGCGGGTCGACGGCCGGGTAGATGCCCTTCTCCGAGATCGGCCGGGAGAGCACGGTCGTCGCGTCGAGGTGGGCGAACGTGGTGTGCGGCGCCGGGTCGGTGATGTCGTCGGCGGGCACGTAGATCGCCTGCAGCGAGGTGATCGACCGGCCACGGGTGGAGGTGATCCGCTCCTGCAGCTCGCCCATCTCGTCGGCCAGGGTCGGCTGGTACCCCACGGCGGAGGGCATGCGGCCCAGCAGCGTGGAGACCTCGGAGCCGGCCTGGGTGAACCGGAAGATGTTGTCGATGAACAGCAGCACGTCCTGCTGGATCTCGTCGCGGAAGTACTCCGCCATCGTCAGCGCCGACAGCGCGACCCGCAGCCGGGTGCCCGGCGGCTCGTCCATCTGGCCGAACACGAGCGCGGTCGAGTTGATGACGCCGGACTCGGTCATCTCGGTGATGAGGTCGTTGCCCTCGCGGGTGCGCTCACCCACGCCGGCGAACACCGACACGCCACCGAACTCCTGGGCGACGCGGCGGATCATCTCCTGGATCAGCACCGTCTTGCCGACGCCGGCCCCGCCGAACAGGCCGATCTTGCCGCCCTTGACGTAGGGCGTCAGCAGGTCGATGACCTTGATGCCGGTCTCGAGCAGCTCGGTGCGGCCCTCGAGCTGGTCGAACTTGGGCGCGTGCCGGTGGATGGTCCAGTGCGGCGCGTCCGTGCCGTAGCCGGGGGTGTCCAGGCACTCGCCGAGCGCGTTGAACACGTGCCCGGTGACGGCCTCGCCGACGGGCACGGAGATCGCGGAACCGGTGTCCCGGACCTCGGCGCCGCGGACCAGGCCGTCGGTCGGGGCCATGGAGATGGTGCGGACCACGTTGTCGCCCAGGTGCTGGGCGACCTCGAGGGTCAGCGTCTTGCCCAGGTCGGCCAGGGTGACCTCGACCTTCAGCGCGTTGAACAGGTCGGGCATCGCGTCGCGGGGGAACTCGACGTCGACGACCGGGCCGGTGACCCGGACGACCCGGCCGGCGCCGGTGGTCTCCTGGGTGCTCGGACGGTCCTCGGTGACGGTCATCTGTGTTGCTCTCCTGCCCTGGGGCTCGGTGGTCCTACGTCTTCAGTGTCCCCGGTCGCGGTCGTCGCCGCCGCGACCGGGGCCGTGCTCGGTGGTGCGCTGCGGCTCAGTCGTCGCTGCCTGCGGACACCAGCGCGTCGGCACCGCCGACGATCTCGCTGATCTCCTGGGTGATCTCCGCCTGCCGGGCCTGGTTGGCCTGCCGGGCGAGGTTCTTCGCCAGCTCCTCGGCGTTGTCCGACGCCGACTTCATCGCCCGCCGCCGCGACGCCGACTCCGAGGCGGCCGCCTCGAGCATCGCCGCGTAGATGCGGGTGGTGACGTACTTCGGCAGCAGCGCGTCCAGCAGCGCCTCGGCCGACGGCTCGAACTCGTAGGAGGTCGGGATCTCGCTGGTGCGCCCCGACTCCCGCTCGTCGCGGAACTCCTCGACCTCCTCCACGACCAGCGGGGCCATCCGGTTGGCGACCGGGACCTGGGAGAGGAGCGAGCGGAACTCGGTGAACACGATGTGCAGCTCGTCGACCCCGAGGATGCCGTCGGCACCCGCGCCGCCGTCCTCGTCGTCCTCACCGGCGGTGAAGGCGTCGATGAGCGTGCGGCCGACCTCCTGGGCGTCGGAGTAGTTCGGCTGCTCGGAGAACCCGGTCCAGGACTCCGCGAACTCGCGGTCGCGGAACCGGTAGTAGGTCTCGCCCTTGCGGCCGACGACGTAGAGCACCGGATCCTTGCCCTCGTTGCGCAGCAGCCCGAGGAGCTCCTCGGTGCGGCGCAGGACGTTGACGTTGTAGGAGCCCGCGAACCCGCGGTCGGAGGTGATCACCAGGACCGCCACCCGGCGGGCGTCGGCCCGCTCGGTGAGCAGCGGGTGGTCCAGGCTCGCCGAGCTGGCGAGCGCGGACAGCACCCGGGTGATCTCCCGGGCGTAGGGCTTGGAGGCCTCCACCCGGGCCTGCGCGCGCACGATGCGGGCACCGGCGATCAGCTCCTGGGCCGAGAAGATCTTCTTCGTCGACTGGGTGGAGCGGATCCGGCGCCGCAGCGCGCGGAGGGAACCGGCCACGTCAGGCGCTCCGCTTGACCTGGACGGTCTCCTGGCCGCGCTGGCTGGCGTCCAGGGCCTCGACCTCGGGGTCGTTGACCTGCAGCGACTCACCGTCGGAGGTGGTGAACTGGCCGTAGAAGGTCTCCACCGCCCGCTCCAGGCTGCCCACCGTGTCGTCGTCGAGCTTCTTCGACGAGCGGATGGTGTCGAAGATCGGGTTGTCACCGCGGCCGATGAACTCGAGGAACTCGGACTCGAAGCGGCGGACGTCGGGGACCGGCACCTTGTCCAGCTTGCCGGTGGTGCCCAGCCACAGGGAGACGACCTCGCGCTCGACCGGGTACGGCGAGTACTGCCCCTGCTTGAGCAGCTCGACCAGGCGCTGCCCGCGGTCCAGGGTGGCCCGGCTGGAGGCGTCCAGGTCCGAGGAGAACGAGGCGAAGGCCTCGAGCTCGCGGTACTGGGCGAGGTCCAGGCGCAGGCGGCCGGCGACGGACTTCATCGCCTTGATCTGCGCCGAGCCACCGACCCGGGACACCGAGACGCCGACGTTGATCGCCGGGCGCACACCGGAGTTGAACAGACCGGTCTCCAGGAAGATCTGCCCGTCGGTGATCGAGATGACGTTGGTCGGGATGTACGCCGAGACGTCGTTGCCCTTGGTCTCGATCAGCGGCAGCCCGGTCATCGAGCCGGCACCGAGGTCGTCGGAGAGCTTCGCGCAGCGCTCCAGCAGACGGGAGTGCAGGTAGAAGACGTCGCCGGGGTAGGCCTCGCGGCCCGGCGGGCGGCGCAGCAGCAGCGAGACGGCGCGGTAGGCCTCGGCCTGCTTGGACAGGTCGTCGAACACGATCAGGACGTGCTTGCCCTCGTACATCCAGTGCTGGCCGATGGCCGAGCCGGTGTAGGGGGCGATGTACTTGAAGCCGGCGGCCTCCGAGGCGGGGGCGGCGACGATGGTCGTGTACTCCATCGCGCCGGCGTCCTCCAGGGCCGCGCGGGTGGCGGCGATGGTGGAGCCCTTCTGGCCCACGGCGACGTAGATGCAGCGGACCTGCTGCGACGGGTCGCCGGTGGCCCAGGCCTGCTTCTGGTTGATGATCGTGTCCAGCGCGATCGCGGACTTGCCGGTCTGCCGGTCACCGATGATCAGCTGGCGCTGACCGCGGCCGATCGGCGTCATGGCGTCGATCGCCTTGATGCCGGTCTGCATCGGCTCGTGCACCGACTGCCGCTGCACCACGGTGGGCGCCTGCAGCTCCAGCGCGCGACGGCCGGTGGTGGCGATCTCGCCGGCCCCGTCGATCGGGTTGCCCAGCGGGTCGACGACCCGGCCGAGGTAGCCGTCACCGACGGCGACGGAGAGCACCTCGCCGGTGCGGCGGACCGTCTGGCCCTCCTCGATGCCGGCGAAGTCGCCGAGGATGACCACGCCGACCTCGCGCACGTCGAGGTTCAGGGCCAGGCCGCGCACCCCGCCCTCGAACTCGAGGAGCTCGTTGGTCATGACCGAGGGCAGGCCCTCGACCCGGGCGATGCCGTCGCCGGCCTCGGTGACGACACCGACCTCCTCGCGGGAGACGTCCGGGGTGTAGTCGGAGACGTAGTTCTGGATGGCACTGCGGATCTCGTCCGCGGAGATCGTCAGCTCGGCCATGGCTTCGCGTCCTCTTCTGCTGGTGTGTCTGTGGTGAGCGGTCGGTCGGTCGGTGCGGCCGGGTCAGCCGGCCAGCCGCCGGCCGGCGGCCTCGAGTCGGTGGGCGATGGAGCCGTCGATGACCTCGTCCTCGACCCGGATGACGAGACCCCCGAGCACCTCCGGGTCGACCTGGACCTGCAGGCCCATGGTCCTCCCGTAGATCCGCTCGAGCACGGCGACCAGCCGCTGCTCCTGCATGCCCGTGAGCGGCACCGCGCTGACCACGTGGGCGACCGACTGGCCACGCCGACGGGCCGCCGCGGTGGAGAGCCGCTCGATCTCGTTCTCCGCACTGTGCACGTGCGAGCTGGTCAACGCGTTCCGCACGAGCCGCTCGGTGACCGGGCTGACCTTGCCGGACAGCAGCCGGTCCAGCAGCGCGCTCTTGCCCTCGCGCGGCGCCGAGCGGTTGCCCAGGATGCGCGCGAGGTCGTCGTCGCCGGCCACGATCCGGCTGAACCGGAAGAGCTCGTCCTCGACGTCGGCCAGCTCGCCCCGCGCGTCGGCGGCGTCGAGCGCCGCCTCGGTGGCCAGCGTCTCGGTCGCCTCGACCAGGTCCAGCGGGCGCGACCAGCGCTGCCGGGCGACGGTCTGGACGACGTCGAGGGTGGCCTCGCCGACCTTGCCGCCGAACAGCCGCTGGGCCAGCCCAGCGCGGTCGTCGGGCCGCACCGACGCATCCGACAGCGCCCGGCGCAGCGACAGCTGGCCGTCGAGCAGGTGCGCCACGGCGAACAGCTCGTCGGCCAGCACCAGCAGCGCCTCGCCGCGGGTGCGGCTGCGGGCGCCACCGGTCTGCGCCGTCAGCGCTGCCCGCGACTGCTCCATCGCAGCCCGGCTGGAGGCGTGCATCAGCGGGCGTCCTGCGGGACGTACACCGAGCTGCCCCCGCGGCCGTCGCTGCTGGCCGCGGTCATGCCGTCGAGGTCGTCGAGGAACCGGTCGACGGTCCCGCTGCGGCGGGCGTCGTCGGCCAGGGACTCCCCGACCACCCGGCCGGCGAGGTCCACCGCGAGGGTGCCGATCTGCGCGCGCAGCTCGGTGACCACCTGCTGGCGGGAGGCAGCGAGCTGCTCCTCGCCGCGGGCGACGATGCGGGCCGACTCCTCCTGCGCCTGCGCGCGGAGCTCCTCGATGATCTGCTGCCCCTCGGCGCGCGCGGCATCACGGATCTGCGCGGCCTCGGTGCGCGCCTCGGCGAGCTGGGCGCGGTACTGCTCCAGCGCCGCCTTGGCCTCGGCCTGCATGGCCTCGGCCCGCTCGATCCCGCCCTCGATCGCGTCGCGCCGGGCGACGAATGCCTTCTCGAACTGCGGGGCGACGAACTTGAACATCACGAACAGCACGATCGCGAAGGCGATCAGGCCGATGATGATCTCGCCCAGGGGCGGGAGGAGCGGGTTCTGGTCTTCCTCAGCTGCCCAGATCAGCATGGTGTCCACCATCCAGGTGTCGGGATCCGCGCTCAGGAGAGCGGGATCAGGTGCCGAAGACGAAGGGGACGACGAAGCCGATCAGCGCAAGCGCCTCGGAGAGCGCGAACCCGAGGAACGCGTAGGTCCGGGTCAGGCCGGCCGACTCGGGCTGGCGGGCGGTGGCCTGGATGTAGGCCGCCCACACGATGCCGACACCGATACCGGGGCCGATCGCGGCGAGGCCGTAACCGACCGAGCCGATGCTGCCGGTCAGTTCTGCCAGAACGTCCATTGCGGGGTGTTCCTCCTGTGTCGGTCGCCCGGATCGTTCCGGGCGGCTGGCGGGATCGTGCGGGGTGGTGCAGTTCAGGGAGCCGTGCGGCTCAGTGCTCGGCCTCGATGGACCCGTTGAGGTAGGTGCCCATCAGCACGGTGAAGACGTAGGCCTGCAGGAAGATGACCAGCAGCTCGAAGAAGGTCATCACGATCGCCATCAGCGCGGAGACCGGGCCGAAGATCACCGAGTAGTTGCCCACCTGGAACAGGTAGACCGCGCCCAGGGAGAACACCACCAGCAGCATGTGGCCGGCGAACATGTTGGCGAAGAGTCGGACGGCCAGCGTGAACGGCCGGACGACGAAGTTCTGCAGGATCTCGATCGGCGTCACCAGGATGTACATCGGCTTCGGGACGCCGGGCAGGAACAGGATGTCCTTGAAGTACTTCCCGGCGCCCTGCTCGCGGATGCCGATGTAGATGTAGAGCACCCAGCAGATGGCGGCGAGCACCAGCGGGAAGGCGAACTTGCTCATCGGCGAGATCTGCGCGAACGGGATGATCGCCATCAGGTTGTTCGCCAGGATGAAGAAGAACAGCGAGGCCAGGAACGGCGCGAAGGGCAACCCGCGCGGACCGACCACGTCGCGGGCGATGCCGTCGCGGACCAGCGAGTAGCCGGTCTCCCCGACGAACTGGAGCTTGCTCGGGACGATCTTGGCGTTCCGGGAGGCAAGCAGGAGGAAGGCAACGAGCGCCAGGGTCGCGATCCAGAGGATCAGCGTGATGCGGGTGATCTCGAAGTCGACCCCGAGCACCGAGAAGTTGGCGATCACCTCGGGGTAGAACTCGCCGAGACCCGGGGCTTCGAAGCCTTCGCCGTTGGCGGCGAGCACGTCGCCGAGCGCGAGGGCGCTGGAGGTCACCGTTGTCCCTTCTGCGTCCTTGTCGTCACTGTCCCTGGCCGGCTCCGTCGTCCGCCCGGGGTCTTCGTCGCCGGCCGGCCCGGGAGCGGGTCGGCGGCGCCGTACCTCTTGACCACCAGGTAGATGGCCACTGCCATGCCGAAGATGATGCCGACCGGGAAGAACACCGTGATGTCCCACCAGCGGTCGAGCAACCACCCGGCCCCGCCCCACACGGCCATCCCGGAGATCATCGTCCCGGTGACCGCCCAGCCGGTGTCCGCCCCGCTGCCGCTGGGCTGACGTGCTGGACTCGCAGGTCGTGGTCGGGCGCCCCCTGGGGTGGGAGTGTCCTCGGCCATCGGATCGGACCCTATCAGCCGCGTGTCCGGCGGATTTCCGGCAGTTCCGCAGCCCGGCCTGTCAGTCCGCTGTGCCAGAGCCCGGAGGGGGCGGTGGGGGGACGTAGTACAGCTGCCGGGTCCAGACCCAGCGGAGCTGGACCGCGCTCCACAGCAGCGCCCCGACGATCACCGCCCAGGCCAGCGCGCGGCGGTCCAGCCACCCCTCCTCCGGGAGGGCGTTCAGCAGGGCGAACAGCAGCAAGGCCTTCACCCCGAAGGTGCCCAGCGCCGCCGGGAGGGTGTACGTGTCGTCGATCTTCCCGGCCCAGGCGATGACCAGGCCGGAGACGCAGAAGAAGGCCGTGACGACCGCGGCGCCGACCAGCACGCCCACCGCCTCGGCCCACCCGGCCAGCAGGCCGGTGACCGGCACGGCGACGACGGTGACGGCGAGCGCGACCAGCGCCCCCACCCGCAGGAAGGAGAGGTCCCACGGTGCCTGGCTGCGCGGCCCGGTGCGTTCGGCGAACAGCCCGCTCACCGCCGCACCCCCGCCGTCTGGCCGGTCGGCAGCGGACCGGGGGTGGCGGGTGCGGCGACCGGGACGGTCGGGCCGGCAGGTCCGCCGCCCTTCACCCTGCTCGCCGGGTGCGCGGCCCGGCTGCGCTCCTTGAGGGCGGCCAGCTCGGCCTCCCGTGCGGCGATCGCCGCGCGGCGGGCCCGCGGGCTCAGCACGACCACGACGCCGACCACCAGCAGCGCGCCGATGATGACCAGCACCTCGACCGTCCCCCCGGTGATCGACAGCGCGACGGCACCGAAGCTGAGCAGCGCTGCCCAGAAGTACATGATCAGTACCGCGCGGCGGTGCGAGTGCCCGATCGACAGCAGCCGGTGGTGCAGGTGAAGCTTGTCCGGGCTGAACGGCGACTGGCCCCGCCGGGTCCGCCGGACGACGGCCATGACCAGGTCGATGAACGGGATGAAGAGGACCGCGAACGGCACCAGCAGCGGCAGGGTCAGCGGCAGCAGGTTCGCCGCCGATCCGAGCGTCTGGGAGTCCGTCTGGCCGGTGGCCGACACCGCCGCGGCCGACAGCATCAGCCCGACCAGCATCGAGCCGGAGTCGCCCATGAAGATCCGGGCCGGGCTGAAGTTGTGCGGCAGGAAGCCCAGGCAGGCACCGGCGAGCACGGCGGTGATCAGCGCCGGCGCGCTCGCGACGTCGTCGTAGCCGACCAGGCCCAGGTGGTAGCTGTAGGCGAAGAAGGCCAGCGCGGCGATCGCCGACACGCCCGCGGCCAGGCCGTCCAGCCCGTCGATGAAGTTCAGCGCGTTGACGGTGAACACGGTGAGCAGGATCGTCGCCGGCACGCCGACGTCCGGCCCCAGCGACAGGGTGCCGATGTCGGCGACGGGCAGGAACAGGAACGCCAGCTGGACGCCGAGCAGCACCATCACCCCGGCGGCGGCGATCTGGCCGGTCAGCTTGGTGAGCGCGTCCAGCCCGAACCGGTCGTCGAGGACACCGAGCAGGCAGATCAGCCCACCGGCGACCAGGACGGCGATGGTCTGGGTGCTGAACTCGAAGCTGCGCTGCAACGAGGGCAGCTGCGAGGCGACCAGCACCCCGGCCGCGACCCCGAGGTACATCGCCACTCCCCCACCGCGGGGGGTGGGGATGACGTGCACGTCCCGGTCGCGGACCTCGGCCATCACCCGGAACCGGACCGCCGCCACCCGGACGACCGGCGTGGCCAGGAAGGTGACCAGCGCCGCAGCGAGGAGGACGACGGCGTACTCGCGCATGGGGTCAGGCGGTCCGGGTGGGCTCGGGGTACGCCGGATGGGCAGCCACCAGCTCGCGGACCCCGGCGGCGATCTCCGCGGTGCGGGCGCCGTCGGCGTCCCGGATCGCGGTGCCGATCAGCGAGGCGATCGACTTCATGTCGCTCTCGACCATCCCCTGCGTGGTGACCGACGGGCTGCCGACCCGGATGCCGGAGGCGACCGACGCCGGCTGCGGGTCGAAGGGGATCGCGTTCTTGTTCAGCACGATGCCGGCGGCGTCGCAGCGGGCCTCGGCCACCTTGCCGGTGACCGGCTCACCCGCGGTGTCGGTGACCTCCCGCAGGTCCAGCAGCGCCAGGTGGGTGTCCGTGCCGCCCGCGACCGGGCGCAGACCCTCGGCGGCCAGGCCCTCGGTGAGCGCCTGGGCGTTGGCGACGACCTGCCGGGCGTAGACCTGGTACTCCGGCTGCAGGCACTCCTTGAGGTTCACCGCCTTCGCCGCGATCGCGTGCATCAGCGGACCGCCCTGCATCATCGGGAACGCGGACTTGTCGATGGCCGCGGCGTGCTCGGCCTTGCAGACGATCGCGCCGCCCCGCGGGCCGCGCAGCACCTTGTGCGTGGTGAAGGTCACGACGTCGGCGTAGGGCACCGGCGAGGGGATCGCCTTGCCGGCGACCAGGCCGATGAAGTGCGCGGCGTCGACCATGAAGACCGCGCCGACCTCGTCGGCGATCTCCCGGAACGCGGCGAAGTCGATCAGCCGCGGGATCGCCGAGCCGCCGGCGATGATCAGCTTCGGGTGGTGCTCGCGGGCCAGGTCGCGGACCTGGTCGTAGTCGATGTGCTCGGTCTGCGGGTCGACGCCGTACTGCACCGCGTTGAACCACTTGCCGGAGAAGGAGACCTTGGTGCCGTGGGTCAGGTGCCCGCCGTGCGGCAGCGCCATGCCCAGCAGGGTGTCGCCCGGCTGCAGGAAGGCGCCGTAGGCGGCCAGGTTCGCGCTCGCCCCGGAGTGCGGCTGCAGGTTGGCGTGCTCGGCGCCGAACAGCTCCTTGGCGCGGGCGATGCCCAGCTCCTCGGCGCGGTCGACGACCTCGCACCCGCCGTAGTACCGGCGGCCGGGGTAGCCCTCGGCGTACTTGTTCGACAGCGTGCTGCCCAGCGCGGCGAGCACCGCCGGGCTGGTGAAGTTCTCGCTCGCGATCAGCTGCAGGCCGCTGCGGAGCCGGTCGAGCTCGTCCACGACGACGCCGGAGATCTCCGGGTCGAACGCCGCGAGGGCGTCGAAGTCGGGCCCCCAGTACGGGGTGGTGGCGGGGGTGCTCATCAGAGGTGCACTCCTGCGGCTCGGTACGGGTACCCGCGCGCGCCGGGACTGGACGGGTGCGCGGCTGTCGCACCACGGTATCGCTCTGACACTGCGGTCCTCCGGACCGCACCGCGGCCAATTGCCGTTCCCGGCTCCCGCTGAGCCGCTGGGTGCGATCCCGGCGGGACCCTCCGGGCCCGCGCCGACCTCGCACAGCGGTGCTCCGCACCGCGGGTCCGTGACATCGCGGTCCTGCGGACCGCACCGCGGCCAATTGCCGTTCCCGGCTCCCGCCGAGCCGCTGGGTGCGATCCCGGCGGGACCCTCCGGGCCCGCGCCGACCTCATACAGCGGTGCTCCGCACCGCGGGTCCGTACCCCGTCCCCCAGTCCCGGGCGGCCGCTCTGGTCCTCCGTCAGTCCGTGATGCCGGGGACGACCTCGCGGAGGCGGTCGAGGTCGATCGCGCCGAGGCGGAGCACCCGCGGGGTGGGCGCGGTGCAGTCGACGATGGTGCTGGCGGCCGAGCCGGTGCGGGAGCCGCCGTTCAGGACGACGGCGGCGTGGTCGCCCAGCTGGTACTGCGCCTCGGCGGCCGAGGTGGCGGCCGGGCGGCCGGAGCGGTTGGCGCTGGAGACGGCGAGCGGTCCGGTGCGGCGCAGCAGGTCCCGGGCGACGTCGTCGTCCGGCAGCCGGACGGCGACCGTGCCCTCCGCCTCCCCCAGGTCCCAGGCCAGCGACGGCGCGTGCTCCACCACGAGGGTCAGCCCGCCGGGCCAGAACGCCTCGGCGAGGTCGTGGGCGACCGGCGGGAGCACCGCCACCAGCCCGGACAGCGTCGTGGCCTCCCCGATCAGCACCGGCACCGGCATGCTGCGGCCGCGGTTCTTCGCCGCGAGCAGCCGGGTGACCGCCGCCGGGGTGAACGCGTCGGCGGCGACCCCGTAGACGGTGTCGGTGGGCAGGAGGACCAGCTCGCCACGGGACAGCGCGCCGGCCGCGGCCGTGAGGCCGGCCTCGCGCTGGTCGGGGTCGCTGCAGTCGAAGACGTCGGCCACGGGTCCGCAGTCTCCCCCACCTGGGGTGCGGGGCGTGCGGGGGTGGGGTCTGCCGGTGGCCGTGGTCCTGCTCGCCGTCACCGGCTGCGGGACGTCGTCGCCCGGGCAGGACGGGCCGGTCAACCCGGTCCCGGCCGCCGGCTCCCGGGTGGACTACCAGCTGGGCGGCGCCTCCGACCCCGCGCCCGGTGCCACCGGCGTCGTCCGCGACCGCACCGACGACCCGGTGCCCGGGCTCTGGTCGGCCTGCTACGTCAACGCCTTCCAGACCCAGCCGGGCAGCTCCGACTGGCCCGAGGACCTGCTGCTGCACCGGGCGGACGGCGACCGGGTGGAGGACCCGGGATGGCCCGGCGAGCACCTGGTCGACACCTCGACGGCCGAGGCCCGCGCCCGGGTGCTCGCCGTCGTCGGCCCCTGGATCGACGGCTGCGCCGCGGCCGGCTTCGACGCCGTCGAGCCGGACAACCTGGACAGCTGGACCCGGTCCGCCGGGCTGCTGGACGCGGACGACGCCGTCGCCATGGCCGGCTTGCTGGTCGACCGGGCGCACGCCGCCGGGCTCGCGATCGCGCAGAAGAACGCCCCCGAGCTGGCCGACGACGACCTCGGGTTCGACTACGCGGTCGCCGAGGACTGCGCCGCGTTCGACGAGTGCGCGGTCTACACCGACGTCTACCCGAGCGTGCTGGACGTCGAGTACACCGACGCCGGCTTCGCCCGGGCCTGCGGGCTGTCCGACCTGAGCGTGCAGCGACGCGACCTCGACGTCACCCGGCCCGGCGACCCGGGCTACGTCGCGGCGTGGTGCCCCGCGCGCTGAGCCGTCGTGTAGCGCGGCCGGCCGACGAGGTCGGGGTTGTCGGCGACGCCGGTCCACCCGCCGGCGCTGCGGACCAGGGCCGGCAGCGCGCCGCCCTGCTGGTCGGCGTGCTCGATGCCCAGCCACCCGCCGGGTCGCACCAGCCGGGCCGCGGTGACCAGCAGACCGCGGACGACGTCCAGGCCGTCCGGGCCGCCCCACAGCGCCAGCGGCGGGTCGTGGTCGGCCACCTCGCGGGGCAGCCGGGCGTCGTCGGGGACGTAGGGCGGGTTGGAGACGACGACGTCCACCGCGCCGTCGAGCTCGCGCAGCAGCCCGGGATTGGTCATGTCCCCGGCCAGCACCTCGACCGGGGTGTCGCCGGCCGCGGCCCGGGTGCCGGCGTTGAGCCGGGTCCACTCGATCGCCGCGGTGTCCCGCTCCACGGCCACCACCCGGGCGCCTGGGTGTTCGGCGGCCACCGACAGGGCGATGGCCCCGGAGCCGCTGCCCAGGTCGACCACGGTCGGCGCGGTCAGGCCGGCGATCCGCTCGAGCACCCAGCCGGCGATCTGCTCGGTCTCCGGGCGGGGCACGAACACACCCGGCCCGACGGCGAGCTCCAGGTGCCGGAACGGCGCGGTGCCGGTGAGGTGCTGCAGCGGCACCCGCGATGCCCGCTGGTCCAGCAGCCCGGCGAACCGGCCGGCCCCGTCGGCGGGCACCTCGTCCAGCGTCAGCAGCCGGGCGCGGGGCACCCCCAGCGCGTGCGCGAGCAGCAGCTCGGCGTCCACCCGGGGCGACTCGACGCCGGCCTCGGCCAGCCGGCGGGCGGCCTCGGTGAGCAGGGTGCGTGCGCTCAGGAGCCGGCCGCCAGCAGCTCGGCGGTGTGCGCGGCGGTCAGCGCGTCGAGCACCGGGTCCAGCTCGCCGTCCAGCACGGCGTCCAGGTTGTGCGCCTTGAAGCCGACCCGGTGGTCGGAGATCCGGTTCTCCGGGTAGTTGTAGGTGCGCACCCGCTCGCTGCGGTCGACCGTGCGCACCTGGCTGCGCCGCTGGTCCGAGGCGGTCGCGGCGGCCTCCTCGCGGGCGGCCGCCAGCAGCCGCGACCGGAGCACCCGCAGCGCGGACTCGCGGTTCTGCAGCTGGCTCTTCTCGTTCTGCGAGCTGACCACGATGCCGGTGGGCAGGTGGGTGATCCGGACGGCGGAGTCGGTGGTGTTCACGCTCTGCCCGCCCGGTCCCGACGAGCGGAAGACGTCGATCCGCAGGTCGTTGGGGTCGACGCTGACGTCGACCTCCTCGGCCTCGGGCAGGACGAGCACGCCGGCAGCGGAGGTGTGGATCCGGCCCTGTGACTCGGTCACCGGCACCCGCTGCACGCGGTGCACACCGGCCTCGAACTTCAGCCGGGAGAAGATGCCCTCGTCGGTGCGCGACTTGATCGCCACCGCGACGTCCTTGTACCCGCCCAGCTCGGCGTCGACGGCCTCCAGCACCTCGGTCGACCAGCCGCGGCGCTCGGCGTACCGCAGGTACATCCGCAGCAGGTCACCGGCGAACAGCGCGGACTCCGCGCCGCCCTCCCCCGCCTTGATCTCGAGGATGACGTCCTTGTCGTCGTCGGGGTCCTTGGGCAGCAGCAGCTCGGTCAGCCGGGCGGTCAGCTCGGTGACCGTGGCCTCCAGCTGCTCGGCCTCCCGGGCGAAGGAGGCGTCCTCGTCGGCGAGCTCCCGGGCGGTGCCCAGGTCGTCGCGGGCGGCGTCCAGGGCGCGGACGGTCTCCACCACCGGGGCGAGCGCGGCGTAACGCCGTCCCAGCCGGCGGGCGCGGCCGGCGTCGGCGTGCACCGCTGGGTCGGCCAGCTCGGCCTCCAGCTCCCGGTGCTCGGCGAGCAGGCCGGCGAGCCGGTCGCCGCCGGTCTCGGCACTGCTCACGGGCACTCCTCGTGTGCTTGATCGCGCGAAAGCGCGGGAGGTGCAGCGGGCGGACATGACGACGGCGCCCGCGCCGCCCCGGTGCAGGGCGGCGCGGGCGCCGTCGGGAGTGCTACTTGTCGGCGGGAGCGCCGGCGTTGCGCTTGCCGAACCGCTTCTCGAAGCGGGCGACGCGGCCACCGGTGTCCAGGATGCGCTGCTTGCCCGTGTAGAACGGGTGGCAGGCCGAGCAGGTCTCGACGGTCATGGTGCCGCCGGCCGCCGTGCTCTTGGTGGTGAACGTGTTGCCGCAACCGCACGTCACGGTGGTGACGTGGTAGTCCGGGTGGATGTCGGCCTTCATGCCGGTGCACCCTCTCTCTGGTCTCAGGATCTGTGGTCAGGACGCCGCAGCGCAGAGCGCGGCGCAGGCTCGATCGCCCAGTGTACGGGCTAGTCCTTCTCGCCCACGCCGAGCGTGGTCTTCTGCACCTGCATGAGGAACTCGATGTTGTTGCGGGTCTTCCGCATCCGGTCGAGCAGCAGCTCCAGCGCCTGCTGGGGCTCCAGCGCCGACAGCACCCGGCGGAGCTTGATCACGATGGCCAGCTCGTCGGGCGAGAGGAGGATCTCCTCCTTGCGGGTGCTGGAGGCGTTCACGTCGACGGCGGGGAAGACCCGCTTGTCGGCCAGCCGCCGGTCCAGCTTGAGCTCCGCGTTACCGGTGCCCTTGAACTCCTCGAAGATGACGGTGTCCATGGTGGACCCCGTCTCGACCAGCGCCGAGGCGATGATCGTCAGCGAGCCGCCGTTCTCGATGTTGCGGGCGGCACCGAGGAAGCGCTTGGGCGGGTACAGCGCCGTGGAGTCGACACCACCGGACAGGATGCGCCCGCTGGCGGGGGCCGCCAGGTTGTAGGCGCGGCCGAGCCGGGTGATCGAGTCGAGCAGGACGACGACGTCGTGGCCCATCTCGACCAGGCGCTTGGCCCGCTCGATGGACAGCTCGGCGACCGTGGTGTGGTCGGCCGGCGGCCGGTCGAAGGTCGAGGCGATGACCTCGCCCTTCACCGAGCGCTGCATGTCGGTGACCTCCTCGGGCCGCTCGTCGACGAGCACGACCATGAGGTGGACCTCGGGGTTGTTCGTCGAGATCGCGTTGGCGATCGACTGCAGCACCATCGTCTTGCCGGCCTTCGGCGGGCTGACGATGAGGGCGCGCTGGCCCTTCCCGATGGGCATGACCAGGTCCATGATCCGGGTCGTCATCAGGTGCGACTCGGTCTCCAGCCGCAGGCGCTCCTGCGGGTAGAGCGGCGTCAGCTTGGTGAACTCGGGGCGGTTGCGCGCCTGCTCCGGGTCCAGGCCGTTGACCGAGTCCAGCCGGACCAGGGCGTTGTACTTGTCCTTGCGCTCGCCCTCGCGGGGCTGGCGGACGGCGCCGGTGATCGCGTCACCGCGGCGCAGGCCGTAGCGGCGCACCTGCGACAGCGAGACGTAGACGTCGTTCGGGCCGGTGAGGTACCCCGAGGTGCGGACGAACGCGTAGCTGTCCAGCACGTCCAGGATCCCGGCCACCGGCAGCAGGACGTCGTCCTCGCTGACGGTCGGCTCGCCCTGCTCGAACCGCTCGCGACCGGCGGGGGCGTTGCCACCGCGGCGGTTGCGGTCCCGGTAGCGGCGACCCCGGCGGCCGCGGCCGCCACCGTCGAAGTCGTCGTCGTCCTCGTCGGTGCGCGTCTCGGGCCGGGGCTCGTTCCGGGTCTCGCTGCGGCCGGCGTCGGTGCGGTTGCCGTCGCGGCCGCCGTCCCGGGGGCCGTCGCTGCGGTTGCCGTCGCGGGCACCCTCGGTGCGGTTGCCGTCGCGGCCACCGTCCCGGGGGCCGTCGCTGCGGTTGCCGTCGCGGCCACCGTCGTTGCGGTTGCGGCCGCCGCGGTTGCCGCTGGGCTCACCGTCGCCGCGGTTGCGACCGCCGCGCTCCTCGCCGTCCCGCTCGGCCCGGTTGCCGTCGCGGGGAGCACGCTCCTCGCGCTCGGCGGTCTCGCGGGGGGCGCGCTCGGCACCGTCGCGGGGCGCACGCTCCGCGCCGTCGCGGGGGGCGCGCTCGCCGGCCTCGCGGGGTGCCCGCTCGGCGCGGTCCCGGTTGCGGCCGCGCTGCGGGCGCTCGGTCTCGGCCGGGGCCTGGGTCACGGTCTCGGCCGGGGCCTCGGTCGGGGCCTCGGCGGACGGCTCCGCGGGCGCGACGGACGCGTCCACGGCCGGGGTCTCGACGGCGGCGTCCGCGGTCGGGGCGCCGGCGGGGCGGCTCGCGCCACGGCGGCGACGGCCGGTCGGAGCGGTCTCGGCAGCCGGCTCGGCGGCCGGGGTGTCGGTGGCCGGACCGGTTGCGGTCGGCGGCGTCACGGGGGTGCCGTTGGCGCCCCCGGAGACCGGGGCCTCCAGCGGCGCGGACGACGGGGTCTCCTCGGTCCGGGGGGCCGGCGCGGCGGCGGCGCCGTCGGACCCGCCCACCTGCCGCTCGGAGATGGCGGCGACGAGGTCGCTCTTGCGCATCTTCCCGGTGCCCGGGATGCCGAGTTCGCCGGCCAGGCGCTGCAGCTCGGGCAGCAGCATCCCGGACAGCCCGCTGCCACGGCGGCGGGAACGGGGAGCCGTCCCGGCGGCGGCAGCTGCCTCGTCGGACGGGGCGGTGCTCGCGCCGTCGATGAGGTCGGTGGTCTCGCTCACGTACAGGTCCTTCCCTGCGGTGACCTGCGCCTACCAGCGCAGGAGGTGACCCGCTCCCGCACGGCGCGAGCCCGGAGTTGGACTCGGCGCGGTGATCAGGAGTGGCGGGTCTGTGGATGCGAGGCGGTCCAGCGGCGACGGATCGCGGCGAACTCCCCGCGTGAGGCCAGCCCGGGGGCGGCTACGGAAGCCAGCCTAGACACAGGCCGACATCGTCCACAACACAGTCCCTCGCAGGTGTGTTCCGGACGGTCAGAACGATACAGGATCGTGATCAGCACCCAGCGGGACGACGACCGCGCCGGTGTGGTCGACCCGCAGCGGCCGGCACTCCCAGCCCTCGGGCGTGTGCCGCCGCAGCGCCCTGACCTCGGCGGCCGAGCCCGGGTCGCCGACGTGCTCGTCGTGATCGAGGACGGCGAGCGTCAGGACGCACGGCCCCGCGCCGGAGACGACGGCGGCGTGCCCGTCGGCCCGCAGGGCGGCCAGCAGCGCGGCGCTCTCCGGCATCGCCGGCGCCCGCTGCGCCTGGTGCAGCCGGTCCTCGGTGCCCTCGAACAGCAGCGCGGGCTCACGGGTCAGCGCGTGCACGAGCAGCGCCGAGCGCCCGGCGGCGTGCGCGGCGTCGGCGTGCGGCACGACCCCGGGGAGCAGCCCGCGCGCCACGTGCGTGGACAGCGTCCCGCTCGGCACGAACAGCACCGGGGCCACCCGGGGGTCGACGGTGAGCCGTTCGGCCCGCGCGCCCGACGACGTCGTCCAGGACAGCGTCGCCCCGCCCAGCAGGCAGGGCGCGACGTTGTCCGGGTGGCCCTCGATCTCCGAGCACAGCCGCAGCACCGCCGCGTCGTCGACGCCGGCGACGTCCGGGCACAGCGACCAGGCCGCCAGCACGCCGGCGGTCACCGCGGCGGCCGACGAGCCCATCCCCCGGCCCTGCGGGATCCCGTTCCGGGCCGACAGCCGCAGGCCGGCCGGCGTCCAGCCCAGCTCGGCGCAGGCCGCCCGGAACGCCTGCACGACCAGGTGCCGCTCGTCGGTCGGCAGCTCACCGGCCCCGGCACCGGTGACCGCGACGTCCAGGCCGCCGTCGGTCACCTCGACGTCGACGGAGTCCCAGCAGGACAGCGCCAGCCCGGCGCAGTCGAACGCCGGACCGAGGTTGGCACTGGTCGCCGGCACCCGGACGCGGACGGCTCGGGTCACTCAGAGGCCCAGCTGCGCGGCGGCCGCGGCGGAGTCCACCGGGATGGTGACCGGCGCCGGGGCGCCGGAGATCGCCCACTCGGGGTCCTTGAGGCCGTTGCCGGTGACGGTGCAGACCACCCGCTGGCCGCGCTCGAGCCCGCCGGCCTCGGCGACCTGCAGCAGCCCGGCGACCGACGCCGCGGACGCCGGCTCGACGAAGACGGCCTCGGTGCGGGCGAGCAGCCGGTAGGCGGCGAGGATCGCTCGGTCGGTGACCGCGTCGATCCGGCCGCCGGAGTCGTCCCGGGCGGCCAGCGCCTTGGTCCAGGACGCCGGGTTCCCGATCCGGATGGCGGTGGCGATCGTCTCCGGGTGCGGGACGACCTTGCCGGACACGATCGGCGCGGCACCGGCGGCCTGGAAGCCCCACATCCGCGGCGTGCGCGTGGCCGGGCCGTCCGCGGCGTACTCGCGGTAGCCCTGCCAGTAGGCGGTGATGTTGCCGGCGTTGCCGACCGGCAGGCAGTGCACGTCGGGGGCGTCGCCGAGGACGTCGACGATCTCGAACGACGCCGTCTTCTGCCCCTCGATGCGGTACTGGTTCACGCTGTTGACCAGGCTCACCGGGTAGTCGATGGCGAGCTTGCTGGCCAGCGCGAGGCAGTCGTCGAAGTTGCCCTCGACCTGCAGCAGCTTGGCGCCGTGCACCAGCGCCTGGGCGAGCTTGCCGGTGGCGATCTTCCCCTGCGGCACCAGCACGGCGCAGACCAGCCCGGCCCGGGCCGCGTACGCCGCGGCGCTGGCGCTGGTGTTGCCGGTGGACGCGCAGATCACCGCCTGCGCGCCCTCCTCCACGGCCTTGGTGATGGCCATGGTCATGCCGCGGTCCTTGAACGAGCCGGTCGGGTTCGCGCCCTCGACCTTGAGGTACACCTCGCAGCCGGTGCGGCGGGACAGCTCCGGTGCGGGCACCAGCGGGGTCGCGCCCTCCTGCAGCGTGACCACCGGCGTCGAGGCGCTCACCGGCAGCCGGTCCCGGTAGGCCTCGATCAGGCCAGGCCAGTACGGCGAGACGGCACCTCGCAGGGTGTGTGCTCCGGTCATGACAGCCCCTCCCGGCACGGTCGTCGGGCCGGGGTCGGCAGGCGGCCCGGCACAGCGTCGCGAATCCTACGGGCGACGGTGCGCCGCCCAGCCGCGGTCAGGCCAGGCCCTCGACCCGCAGCACGCTGGTCACGGCCCGGACGGCGTCCATCTCCCGCAGCCGGGCCACCGTCGCCGACAGCGCGGCGTCCGGTGCCCGGTGGGTGACGATGACCAAGGTGGCGGCCTCGCCGTGCCCGTCCTGGCGGACGGTGGCGATGCTGACGCCGTGGGCGGCGAACTCGTGCGCGACGGTCGCCAGCACGCCCGGCTTGTCGGCGACGTCGAGGCTCACGTGGTACCGGGTCGGGGTGTCGGCCATCGACCGGACGGTGAGCCCGGCGTAGCCCGTCGTCCCCGGGCCGGCCGCGCCGCTCACCCGGTTGCGGGCCACCGCCACCAGGTCGCCCAGCACGGCGCTGGCGGTGGGCTCGCCGCCGGCTCCGCGGCCGTAGAACATCAGCTCACCGGCGGCCTCGGCCTCGACGAACACGGCGTTGAACGCGCCGCCGACCGAGGCCAGCGGGTGGGTGGTCGGGATCATCGCCGGGTGCACCCGCACGGCCACCCCGTCGTCGGCACCGTCGGCCCCGGCGACGCGCTCGCAGATGGCCAGCAGCTTCACCGTGCAGCCGATCTCCGCCGCGCGGGCCACGTCGGTGGCCGAGACCGCGGAGATGCCCTCGCGGTACACGTCGGCCGCGGTGACCGGGGTGTGGAACGCCAGCGAGGCGAGGATCGCGGCCTTGGCGGCGGCGTCGAAGCCGTCGACGTCGGCGGTCGGGTCGGCCTCGGCGTAGCCGAGCTCGGTCGCCTCCGCCAGCGCCTCGCCGAAGCCGGCACCGGTCTCGGCCATCCGGGACAGGATGTAGTTGGTCGTGCCGTTGACGATGCCGACGACGCGGCGGAGCTGGTCGCCGGCGAGCGACTCGCGCAGCGGCCGCAGCAGCGGGATGGCGCCGGCGACGGCGGCCTCGTAGTACAGGTCGACCCCGGCCTGCCCGGCCGCGGCGTGCAGCGCGACGCCGTCCTCGGCCAGCAGCGCCTTGTTGGCGCTGACCACGGACTTCCCGGCGCCGATGGCGGCGAGCAGCAGGCTGCGGGCCGGCTCGATGCCGCCGATGACCTCGACCACCAGGTCGACGTCGGGCCGGGTGACCAGCCCGTGCGCGTCGGTGGTGAGCAGTTCGGCGGGCACCTCGGGGTGGTGGTCGGGACGGCGGACGGCGACCCCGGCCACCTCGACCCGCCGGCCGATCCGGGCGGCGAGGTCGTCGGACTGCTCGGTCAGCAGCCGCAGCACGGCACCGCCGACCGTGCCGCAGCCGAGCAGGGCGACCTTCAGGGAGTCGCTCACGAGGTGGCTCCGACCGCGGGCTGGGAGGGCGCCACCGACGGCGCGGGGACGTCGGCGAGGACAGCGTCGAGGGCGAACACGTCGGACAGTGTCTGCCGCCGCACGATCTCGGTGGCCACCCCGTCCCGGACGGCGACCACCGGGGGCTTCAACAGGTAGTTGTAGTTGCTCGCCATCGACCAGCAGTAGGCGCCGGTGGCGGCCACCGCGAGCAGGTCACCGGGGACGACGTCGGCGGGCAGCCACAGGTCGCGGACCAGCACGTCGCCGCTCTCGCAGTGCTTGCCCACCACCCGGCACAGCGCCGGCGGGGCGTCGGAGCTGCGGTTGGCCAGCACGCAGGTGTAGCTGGCGTCGTAGAGGGCGGTGCGGATGTTGTCGCTCATCCCGCCGTCGACCGACACGTAGTTGCGCACCAGCGGGGCGCCGGGGGTGCCGCCGGCACCGAGCCGGACCGGCTTGATGGTGCCGATCTCGTACAGCGTCACCGTGCCGGGCCCGGCGATGGCCCGGCCGGGCTCGACCGCCAGCCGCGGCACCGGCAGGCCGAGTGCCGCGCACTCGGCGGCCACCACCGAGCGCAGCCGGGTGGCGACGTCGGCGGGGGTGACCGGGTCGTCCTCGGCGAGGTAGGCGATGCCGAAGCCACCGCCGAGGTTGAGCTCGCCGAGCAGCTCGCCGGTGGCCTGGTGGACCTGGCCGAGCAGCCCGACCACCCGGTGCGCGGCGGCCTCGAAGCCGGCGGTGTCGAAGATCTGCGAGCCGATGTGGCTGTGCAGGCCGGTCAGCTGCAGCGCCGGCTCCCGGATCACCCGCACCGCCGCGGTCAGCGCGTCGCCGGTGGCCAGCGAGAAGCCGAACTTCTGGTCCTCGTGGGCGGTGGCGATGAACTCGTGGGTGTGCGCCTCGATGCCGACCGTCGAGCGGATCAGCACCGGCACCGGCGCACCGCCCGCGGCGACCCGGGCCGCGGCCAGCGGCACCAGCCGGTCGATCTCGTCGAAGGAGTCGAGCACCACGTGGCCGATGCCGGCGTCGACGGCCAGCTGCAGCTCGACCAGGGACTTGTTGTTGCCGTGCAGCGCGATCCGCTCGGCGGGGAAGCCGGCGGCCAGCGCGACGGCGAGCTCGTTGCCGCTGCAGGCGTCCAGGTGCAGGCCGTCGTCGGCGATCCAGCGGGCGACCTGGCCGCAGAGGAACGCCTTGGACGCGTAGTGCACGTCGGCGTCGGCGAACGCGTCGGCGAAGTCCGCGGCCCGGCTGCGGAAGTCGGCCTCGTCCAGCACGAACAGCGGGGTGCCGTGCTCCCGGGCCAGCTCGGTGACCGGCCGGCCGGCCAGGTGCAGCTCGCCGTCGACCCGGCGGGCCGACCGCGGCCAGACCGCGGGGTCGAGCGCGCCGAGGTCGGCCGGGGCGGGGCCGGCCGCGGGCGGCGGGGCGATGTTGCCGTGCAGCGGACCGGCCGGGTGCGCCCTCACATCCGCTCCGGGGCGTGCACGCCGAGGACGTCCAGGCCGTTGCGCAGGACCGTTGCGGTCGCCGCGCACAGCCAGAGCCGGGCCGTGGTCAACGGGGTCGCCTCCTCGTCGCCGCGCGGCAGCACCCGGCAGGCGTCGTAGAAGCGGTGGTAGGTGCCGGCCAGCTCCTCCAGGTAGCGGGCCACCCGGTGCGGGGCGCGCAGCTCGGCGGCGGAGGCGACGACCCGGGGGAACTCGCCGACCGCCCGCAGCAGGTCGCTCTCGCGCTGCTCCGCCAGCAGCGAGGTGTCGACGTCGCCGGCCTCGCCCAGCACCAGCCCCAGGTCCGCCGCACCGCGCAGCAGCGAGGAGATCCGGGCGTGCGCGTACTGGACGTAGAAGACCGGGTTGTCGTTGGTCCGCCGGGTCCAGGCGTCCAGGTCCAGGTCGATCTGCTGGTCGACCGAGGCCCGGGCCAGCGCGTACCGGGCCGCGTCGGCGCCGATCGCGTCGACCAGGTCCTCGAGGTTGACCACCGTGCCGGCCCGCTTGCTCATCCGCACCGGCTCGCCGTTGCGGACCAGGTTCACCAGCTGGCCGATGAGGATCTCCAGGTTCACCGCCGGGTCGTCGCCCATCGCCGCGACCAGCGCCTTGTACCGGCCCACGTAGCCGGTGTGGTCGGCCCCGAGCATGATCACGACCCGGTCGAAGCCGCGCTCCCGCTTGTCCAGGTAGTAGGCGCAGTCGGCGGCGAAGTAGGTCGGCTCGCCGTCCCGCTTGACCAGCACCCGGTCCTTGTCGTCGGCGAAGTCCGTCGTCCGCAGCCACACCGCGCCGTCGGCCTCGTACACGTGCCCCTGCTCGCGGAGCCGGGCCACCGCCTTCTCCAGCGCGCCGCTGTCGTGCAGCGTCTTCTCGGAGAAGTAGGTGTCGAAGACCACGCCGAAGCCGGCGAGGCTGCGCTTGATCTCGGCGAACATCAGCTCGACGCCGCGGACCCGGAACCGCTCCTGCTGCTCGTCCTCGGGCAGCTCGAGTACACCCGGCTCGGCGGCGACCACCTCGGCGGCGATGTCGGCGATGTAGTCGCCGGCGTAGCCGTCCTCGGGCACCGGCCGGCCGTGCGCGGCCGCCATGAGGCTCCGGGCGAACCGGTCGATCTGCGCGCCGGCGTCGTTGAAGTAGTACTCCCGGGACACCTGGGCGCCGCTGGCGGTCAGCAGCCGGCCGAGCGCGTCACCGACGGCGGCCCAGCGGGTGCCGCCGATGTGCACCGGGCCGGTCGGGTTCGCCGAGACGAACTCCAGGTTCAGCCGCTGCCCGGCCAGGGTCTCGGTGCGCCCGTACGCCTCCCCCGCGGTGACCGCGCGGACGGCGATCGCGCCGAGCGCGTCCTTGGCCAGGGTGATGTTGAGGAAGCCCGGGCCGGCGACGTCGACACCGGCGATGCCGTCGACCGCGCGCAGCTCGGCGGCGAGCACCTCGGCCACCTCGCGGGGGGGCCGGCCGGCCGCCTTGGCCAGCCGGAGCGCCACGTTGGTGGCGTAGTCGCCGTGCTCGGGGTTCTTCGGCCGGTCGATGACGACCTCGGCGGGGACGTCGACCGCGAGCACGCCGCGTTCCACGGCCGCCGCGAGTGCGGACCGGACGACGTCGCTGAGCTGCTCGGGTGTCACCGATCCAGCGTACTGAGCGGCGCCCACCACATCCCGGCCCGTACCGCCACCCCACCCGCCCCGCCCGCCCCAGAGGGCCACGACCGCCGGGTCCGCACAGCTCGCCGACCTACACTCGCCCCGCCGGCCAGGTGGCCCGGCCCGGTCCGGGGCGCCCCTGCCCCGGTCGCGGAGGTGCAACGAGGAGCGGCAGTGGCCAAGGACCCCAAGCCCGAGAACGGCCGCCCGACGAGCGGCCCGTCCCGTCGGGGGTCCGGCGCCAGCAGGGCGACCGGGCAGCGCCCCGGCCAGGGCGGCCGCACCCGCCCGCCGGCCAACGTGGTCAGCCCGCAGCGGCCGTGGGGGCTGATCGCCGCGGCGGTCGCCGTCGTCGTCTTCGCCGCCGCGGTCATCACCTACGCCGTCGTCCAGGTGAACCGCTCCAACGCCGACAAGGTCACCTCGGCCGACCAGATCGCCGACCTGCGGACCTTCGACTACGCCAGCGGTCAGCAGCACGTCACGACGCCGGTGACCTACACCGAGTCCCCGCCGGTCGGCGGCCCGCACGACCCGGAGTGGGCCGACTGCACCGGCACCGTCTACGACGTCGACATCCGGCACGAGAACGCCGTCCACTCCATGGAGCACGGCGCGACCTGGATCGCCTACGACCCGGACGCCATCAGCGACGACGACCTCTCCACGCTGCAGGACCTGGTCGACGGCCGCTCCGGCCTGCTGCTCTCCCCCTACGCCGGGCTGGGCTCGACGATCAGCCTGCAGTCCTGGAACCACCAGCTGTCGGTGGACTCGGCGACCGACAAGCGGGTGCAGCAGTACGTCGACTTCCTGACCTTCAACGGCGACTTCTACCCCGAGGTCGGCGCCAGCTGCGAGAACCCGACGTTCATCAGCAGCCCGCTGGTCGTCGGTGACAGCAGCCGCGGGGCCACCTCGGCCGCGACCGACGCGCCGACCACCGAGACCCCGGCCACGGACGCACCGACCTCGACCGGCCCGGCCGCCACCGGCACCCCGGCGCCCTGACGGCCACCCCGACCGTGGACGACGCAGCCGTGGACGACGCAGCCGAGGACGGGGTCGAGCGGACCCCCGCCGGGCGCCGGCCGCGGTCGTGGCTCACCGCGCTGCTGGTCACGGTCATCGCCGCGGGGCTGCTGGCGCTGGGCGGCGGGCTGGCGGTGGCGCTCGGCATCGGGCGCACCGACCAGCCGGCCGCGGACTCGGTCGACGCCGGGTTCAGCCGGGACATGTCCCGGCACCACCTGCAGGCCGTGGAGATGGCCAACCTGGCGGCCGGCCGCAGCACCGACCCCGAGGTGCTGCTGCTGGCCTTCGACATCGCCTCGACCCAGACCAACCAGGCCGGCCGCATGCAGGGCTGGCTGACGCTGTGGGGCCTGCCGCTGACCAGCGGCGACACGATGGGCTGGATGGACGACGGGGCGATGGCCGGGCACGACATGTCCGGGATGGCGGCCGCCGACGGCGCGGTCATGCCAGGCATGGCGACCGAGGCCGAGCTGGCCGAGCTCCGCTCGCTGCAGGGCACCCCGTTCGACGTCCGCTTCCTGCAGCTGATGATCCGGCACCACCAGGGCGGGCTGGAGATGGCGGAGTACGGCCGGCAGCACGCCGGTGAGGCGGTCGTGCGCGGCCTGGCCCGGTCGATCGCGGAGACGCAGACGGCCGAGACCACGACGATGGAGCAGATGCTCCGGGCCCGCGGCGGCGCCCCGCTGCCGGCTCCCTGACCCCCCGCCGGCGGAGCAAGCCCGGCTGGTAACGTCTTCCGGGCGCCGAGCACGACAGGCGCCAGCGATGACGAGCCCCCGTAGCTCAGGGGATAGAGCACTGCCCTCCGGAGGCAGGGGCGCAGGTTCGAATCCTGCCGGGGGCACCCACAGCCCAGGCTCGCACCGCACACACCGCCCGCCCGGCCCCTCGGCCGCGGCGGGCGGCGTCGTCTCCGGTCAGCCGGCGTGCACCCGGCCCGCGGTCACCTCGAACCGCCGGGTGGTGTGCACCGCCTCGAGCATCCGCCGGTCGTGGGTCACCAGCAGCAGGGTGCCCGGGTAGTCGGCCAGCGCCTGCTCCAGCTGCTCGATCGCCGGCAGGTCCAGGTGGTTGGTCGGCTCGTCGAGCACCAGCACGTTCACCCCCCGGGCCTGCAGCAGCGCCAGCGCAGCCCGGGTCCGCTCCCCCGGCGACAGCGTGCCGGCCGGGCGCAGCACGTGGTCGGCGCGCAGGCCGAACTTGGCCAGCAGGGTGCGCACCTCGGCGTCGGGCAGGTCGGGCACCTCCGCGCCGAAGGCGGCGACCAGCGGCTGGTCGCCGAGGAACAGACCCCGCACCTGGTCGACCTCGCCGAGCCGGACCCCGGGGCCGAGGGACGCCGTCCCCTCGTCGAGCGACACCCGGCCCAGCAGCGCGGCCAGCAGGGTGCTCTTGCCCGAGCCGTTGGCGCCGGTGATCGCCACCCGGTCGCCCCAGTCGACCTGCAGGTCGACCGGGCCGAGGGTGAAGCCACCCCGGCGGACGACGGCGCCCCGCAGCGTCGCCACCACCGCACCCGCCCGCGGTGCGGGGGCGATCTCCAGCCGGAGCTCCCACTCCTTGCGCGGCTCCTCGACCACCTCGAGCCGCTCGATCCGGCGCTCGGTCTGCCTGGCCTTGGCCGCCTGCTTCTCCGACGTCGCCCGCATGTGCGCCCGGATGTTCTTGTCCGGCTCGTTGCCCTGCTTGCGCACCGCGTTGCGGACGCCCTTGGCCATCCAGTTCCGCTGCATCCGGGCTCGGTCCTCCAGGCCCGACCTGGTGTCGGCGAACTCCTCGTACTCCTCGCGGGCGTGCCGGCGGGCCACCTCCCGCTCGACCAGGTAGGCCTCGTAGCCGCCGTCGTGGACCCGGACCAGCTGCTGGGCCAGGTCCAGCTCGACCACCCGGGTGACGGTCCGGGCCAGGAACTCGCGGTCGTGGCTGACCAGCACCACCCCCGTGCGCAGGCCGGACACGAAGCGCTCCAGCTGGTCCAGGCCGGCCAGGTCGAGGTCGTTGGTCGGCTCGTCGAGCAGCAGGACGTCGTAGCGGCTCAGCAGCAGCGAGGCCAGCCCCACCCGGGCCGCCTCCCCGCCGGAGAGCCCGGTCGTCGGCGCGTCCAGCGCGACACCCGGGGCGACGGAGGCCACCACCTCCTCCGCCCGCTCGGGCAGGTCGGCGCCACCGAGCGCCAGCCAGCGCTCCAGCGCGTCGCCGTAGCCGTCGTCCGCTCCGGGGGCTCCTGCGGTCAGCGCCTCCAGCGCGGCGTCCATGGCCACCTGGGCCGCGGCCACGCCGGTGCGCCGGGCCAGCGCGTCCAGCACCGTCTCCCCCGGCCGGCGCTCGGCCTCCTGCGGCAGGTAGCCCACGGTGGCCAACGGCGGGCTGAGCGAGATCTCACCGGCCTCGGCCGGGAGCACCCCGGCCAGGGTCTGCAGCAGGGTGGACTTCCCCGCGCCGTTCACCCCGACCAGGCCGACGACGTCACCGGGGGCGACGACCAGGTCGAGGTCGGTGAACAGGACGCGGGCGCCGTGACCGGCGGCCAGGCCGCGGGCGAGCAGGGTGGCGGACACCCGTCCATCGTGCCGACCACTCCCCGGCGCCGGGTCACGCGGTCCCGGCAGCGCTCCCGCTCACTCTGCGAACGGCCCGACGGCGTCCGGCGACTCCTCGTCCCAGGCCCCGCTCGACGGCTCGTCGGCCCCGTCGGTGAGCACGTCGTCGGCGATCTCGTCGAGCAGCTGCTCGAAGGAGGCGACCCCCGGGGCGACGTCGGCGTCGGCCTCGCGGCGGCGGACCAGCCAGGGCTGCAGCTGGTCGTAGCCGCGCACCGACACCCGGCGCAGCGGCCGCACCCGGTAGCCGGGCAGCCCGCGGAGCCGCCGGGCCAGCTGCTGGTCGACCAGCACGGTGGAGGGCCGGGCCAGCGAGGTGAGCCGGCTGGCCAGGTTGACCACCGGGGAGTAGACGTCGCCGAGCCGGGTGAGCACCGGGCCGAAGGCGGCGCCGACCCGCAGCGGCGGCCGGTCCGGGGCGTTCCACTCCTCCGGGAGGCGCAGCGCGATCTCCACCGCATCGGCCGCTTCCTCGCAGGTGAACAGGACACCGTCACCCACGGTCTTGACCACCCGGCCGTGGTGCCGGGCGATGAGGTCGGCCACCAGGCCCTCGAAGTCCTCGACCATCGTGCCGAGCTCCCGGCCGCCCATGCCGCGGCTGCGCGAGGTGTAGCCGACCAGGTCGGCGAAGCCGACGGCCAGCTCCCGGCGGTCCACCGTCCCGGGGGCGGCCAGGAAGAGCCGGTCGGCGTTGGCCGCCAGGTGCCGGCGCCACACGTAGTCCTGCAGCTCGCGCATCAGCGGCAGCAGCTCCTCCGCCGAGCGCACGACGCCCTCCTCGACCGCCCGCTGGGCGTCCGGTCCGCCGTGCGCGGGGTCCAGCAGCAGGGCGGCGATCATGTCGGTCTGCCAGTCCGCCAGCCGGGACAGCGACTGCCCCATCGCCCGGGCGATGGAGGCCTCGGCCCGCGGGTCGACGAAGCCGGTGTCGATCAGCGCCGAGAGCCGGGCGAGCGCGGCGACGTCGGCATCGGTGAAGGCCGCGTCGTCGTCCGCGACGTCGGCGAAGCCGAGGGCCCGCCACAGCCGCTGGGTGCGCTCGGGGGGCATCCCGGCGAGCGCGGCCACCTGGGCGCGCGTGTAGCGGCGCGGCCCGTCGAGCAGCAGCCGCTCCAGGCTCTCCCGCGGGTCGGGGTCGGCTCCGGGCCCAGGTCGCTCCCCGTCGGGCACCGGGCCGTCGGCCACCCGTCGGGAGGCGTCCACGAGCCCGCAACCTACCCGTCATCCGGCGCCCCGGGTGTGCGCGGGGTCACCGGACCGCGCGCGCCCGTGCGGTCGCGTGCTGGCCGTCGAGGGGCTCGATACGCCAGGATCAGCACGTCACCGGACCCGCCGGTGCGAGCGAGGAGGACCTGATCAGCAGCGGTAGCCGGGCCGCCCACGACCCCGTCCGGGTCGAGGTCAGCGCCCTCACCAAGACCTTCGGCAGCGTGCGCGCGGTCGACGACCTCTCCTTCACCGTCGAGCCGGGTCAGGTGACCGGGTTCTTGGGGCCCAACGGCGCCGGCAAGACGACGACGCTGCGGATGGCTCTCGGGCTGATCAACCCCGACCGCGGCACCACCACGTTCAACGGCACGCCCTACGCCGCGCTCACCGAACCGACCCGGCGGGTGGGTGCGGTGCTGGAGACGGCGTTCCACCCGGCCCGCAGCGGCCGCAACCACCTGCGGGTCTACTGCCGGGCGGCCGGGATCCCGGTGTCGCGCGCGGACGAGGTGCTCGACCAGGTCGGGCTCGGCCCGGCCGGCGACCGCAAGGCCGGCGGCTACTCCCTCGGCATGCGCCAGCGCCTCGGGCTGGCCACCGCGCTGCTCGGCGACCCGGCGGTACTCGTCCTCGACGAGCCGGCCAACGGGCTGGACCCCGAGGGCATCCAGTGGCTGCGCGGGTTCCTCCGCCACCTCGCGCACGACCAGGGCCGCACCGTGCTGGTCTCCAGCCACCTGCTGGCGGAGGTGGAGCAGACCGCGGACCGGGTGGTCATCGTCGGGGCCGGGAAGCTGGTCCGGCAGGGCTCGCTCGCGGAGCTGCGCTCGGGCAGCGCCGGCAGCGTGCTGGTCCGCTCACCGCAGAAGGACGCCCTGGCCGACCTGCTGCGCACGACCGCGGGGACGTCGGTCGTCACCACCGACGGCCACCCGGACGGGCTCACCGTCACCGGCCTGCCCGTCGAGGAGGTCGGCCGGCGCGCGTTCGCCGGCCGGATCGAGCTGCACGAGCTGCGTGCCCACACCAGCGGGCTGGAAGAGGTCTACTTCCAGCTCACCGCCGGCTCGGAGCAGTACGCCGCCGGCCGGCCCGGCACCGCCACCACCGGAGAGGAAGCCGCCTGATGGGCGCCGTCATCGCCCGGCTGACCCGCGCCGAGTGGACCAAGCTGCTGACCACCCGGGTGTGGATCGGCCTGCTGCTGGGCTCCTGCGTGCTGGTCGGCGGGTTCGCCGCGCTGTTCACCGGCTTCGCCGGCAGCAGCGGCGGCGGCCCCGACGGGCAGGGCCTGCCCGCCATCGGCACCGCGGACTTCGAGCAGCTCGCGCTCGGGGTGTCGGCGAACGCGACGGTGCTGTTCGTGGTGCTGGGCATCATCGGCACGACGCAGGAGTACCGGCACCGCACCGCCACCCCCACCTTCCTGACCAGCCCGCACCGCGGCCGGGTGGTGGTGGCCAAGCTGCTGGCCTACCTGGTGGCCGCCGTCCCGATGGCGCTGCTGGTGATCGCCGTCGACGTCCTGGTGGTGACCGTCTACGCCGGCGCCCGCGGTGCCGCCCCCTCGCTGAGCGGGGACAACCTGCGGGTGCTCGCCGGCGCCTGGGCCGCGCTGGTCATCTACGCCGTGATCGGCGTCGGCGTGGGCGCACTGGTCCGCAACCAGGTGGGTGCCATCGTCGGCGTGCTGGTCTACCTGTTCGTGGTGGAGACGATCGTGCAGGCGATCCCGGCGATCAACAGTGCCTACAAGTGGCTGCCCGGTGGCGCCCTGGAGGCCATGACGGCCACCTTCGGCCAGACCGACCTGCTCAGCGCGTGGCAGGGCGGTCTGGTGCTGCTCAGCTACGGGTTGGTCGCCGCCGTCCTGGGCACCCTGCTCGCCGTCCGGCGGGACGTCGTCTGAGCCGGGTCCGGCGGGGCCCGACCCCGGCCGGGAGGCGGCTCGCGCCGTTCCGTGCGGCGTGAGACGGGACACGTGCGCCACCTCACGCGGCGGCGTCGCAGGCAGGGGCCCCGGGCGTAGAGTCGGGACCCGGTCCAACGACGTCCACCGACGAAGAAGGCACTCGCCAACGTGTCAACCGTGAGCTCATCCCAGCCCTCCTCCGCCTCTGCCAACCCGGTGGCGGGATTCGGCACCAACGAGTGGCTGGTCGAGGAGATGTACCAGCAGTACCTGGCCGACCCGCGCAGCGTCGACCAGGCCTGGCACGACTTCTTCGCCGACTACCGCCCGGGCAGTCCGGTGTCCGACGGCGCAGACCGCAGCTCGCAGACCGCCCCGGCCCCGGAGCAGCCCGCACCGGCACCGGCACCTGCCGCGGCGAAGCCGGCCGCCGCCGCCTCGAAGCCGGCCGCCTCGAAGCCGGCCGCACCGAAGCCGACCCCCGCGGCCACCGCCACCCCAGCGCCGCGGGCCACCCCGGTCGACGCCCGATCGGAGGGCACCGTCGTGAACCGAGCAGCCGAGCGCGCCTCCCAGCAGGTGCCCGCCGCCCCGGCGAAGCCGTCCCCCGGCGCGGGCGCCGCCCGAGCAGCCGGCGACGACGCCGGCTCCGGCCCCAAGCGCACCCCGCTGCGCGGCGCCGCGGCGAGCGTGGTCAAGAACATGAACGCGTCGCTGACCGTCCCGACGGCGACCAGCGTGCGCGCCGTCCCGGCCAAGCTGCTCGTGGACAACCGCATCGTCATCAACAACCACCTGGCCCGCGCCCGCGGCGGCAAGGTGTCCTTCACGCACCTGATCGGCTACGCGCTGGTCCGGGCGCTGGACAGCTTCCCGAACATGAACACCGCGTTCGCCGAGGTCGACGGCAAGCCGACCCTGGTGACGCCGGAGCACGTCAACTTCGGCCTGGCGATCGACCTGCCCAAGGCCGACGGCACCCGCTCGCTGGTGGTCGCCTCGATCAAGTCCGCCGAGCAGATGGACTTCGCCGAGTTCTGGGGCGCCTACGAGGACATCATCCGGCGGGCCCGCGCCGGCAAGCTGACCATGGAGGACTTCTCCGGGACGACGATCAGCCTGACCAACCCGGGCACGATCGGCACCAACCACTCGGTGCCCCGGCTGACCACCAACCAGGGCACGATCGTCGGCGTCGGCGCGATGGACTACCCGGCCGAGTTCCAGGGGATGAGCCCCGAGGCGCTGGCCGAGATGGCCGTCTCGAAGATCATCACGCTCACCTCGACCTACGACCACCGGGTCATCCAGGGTGCGGAGTCCGGCGACTTCCTGCGCCGGATGCACCAGCTGCTGCTGGGCGAGGACGGCTTCTACGACGACGTCTTCCGCTCGCTGCGGGTGCCCTACGAGCCGGTCCGCTGGGTGGCCGACAAGCGGGTCAGCCACGAGGGGCAGATCGACAAGGAAGCCCGGGTCATCGAGGTCATCGAGGCCTACCGGCGCAACGGCCACCTGATGGCCGACACCGACCCGCTGGAGTTCAAGGTCCGCACCCACCCCGACCTGGACATCGTCCAGCACGGGCTGACGCTGTGGGACCTCGACCGGCCCTTCCCGGTCGGCGGCTTCGCCGGTGAGCGCACCATGCCGCTGCGCGACATCCTCGGCGTGCTGCGCAACTCCTACTGCCGCACGGTCGGCATCGAGTACATGCACATCACCGACCCCGAGGAGCGCGGCTGGCTGCAGCAGCGCATCGAGGTCAAGCACGACCAGCCCACCCGGGACAAGCAGAAGCGGGTGCTCGGCCGGCTCAACGCCGCCGAGGCGTTCGAGACCTTCCTGCAGACCAAGTACGTCGGGCAGAAGCGGTTCAGCCTCGAGGGCGGCGAGTCGGTGATCCCGCTGCTGGACGAGGTGCTGGTGGCCTCCACCGAGTACGGCCTGGAGGAGGTCGCGATCGGCATGGCCCACCGCGGCCGGCTGAACGTGCTCGCCAACGTGCTGGGCAAGAGCTACTCGAAGATCTTCGGGGAGTTCGAGGGCAACATCGACCCGGGCACCGTGCAGGGCTCCGGCGACGTCAAGTACCACCTGGGCGCCGAGGGCACCTTCGAGCACGACGGCCGCTCGATCGCCGTCTCGCTGGCCAGCAACCCCAGCCACCTGGAGACGGTCAACCCGGTGCTCGAGGGCATCGTGCGGGCCAAGCAGGACATGATCGACAAAGGCGAGGGCGGCTTCACCGTGCTCCCGGTCCTGCTGCACGGCGACTCCGCGTTCGCCGGCCAGGGCGTGGTGCAGGAGACGCTGAACCTCTCCCAGCTGCGCGGCTACCGCACCGGCGGCACGGTGCACGTGGTCATCAACAACCAGGTCGGCTTCACCACCAGCCCGGCCGCGGCGCGCTCGAGCCTCTACTCGACCGACGTCGCGCGGATGATCGGCGCGCCGGTCTTCCACGTGAACGGCGACGACCCCGAGGCCTGCGTCCGGGTGGCCAAGCTGGCGGTCGACTACCGGCAGGCGTTCAAGAAGGACGTCGTCATCGACCTGGTCTGCTACCGCCGCCGCGGGCACAACGAGGGCGACGACCCGTCGATGACCCAGCCGCTGATGTACGACATCATCGACCGCAAGCGCTCGGTCCGGAAGCTGTACACCGAGGCGCTGGTCGGTCGCGGCGACATCACGCTGGCCGACGCCGAGGAGGCCCTGAAGGACTACCGCGGGCAACTGGAGCGGGCCTTCGCCGAGACGCACGACGCCCGGGACTCCTCCACGCCCGAGCCGGTCATGGACCCGCGCTCGCCGCAGCAGGCGACCGTGGACACCGCGATCAGCCCGGAGGTCCTCAAGACCATCGGCGACGCCCACGTCAGCTTCCCGCCGGACTTCACCCCGCACCCGAAGCTGCAGAAGATGCTCGAGCGCCGGGCCGCGATGGCCAGCGAGGGCGGCATCGACTGGGCGATGGGCGAGCTGCTGGCCTTCGGCTCGCTGCTCATGCAGGGCGTCCCGGTGCGGCTGGCCGGCCAGGACTCCCGCCGCGGCACCTTCGTGCAGCGCCACTCGGTCCTCATCGACCGGGAGAACGCCGCCGAGTACACGCCGCTGTCGAACCTGACCCCCGACCAGGCGAAGTTCTTCGTCTACGACTCGCTGCTCAGCGAGTACGCCGCGCTCGGCTTCGAGTACGGCTACTCGGTGGCCAACCCCAAGGCGCTGGTCCTCTGGGAGGCGCAGTTCGGCGACTTCGTCGACGGCGCGCAGATGGTGATCGACGAGTTCATCAGCTCCGGCGAGGCCAAGTGGGGGCAGCGGTCCGGCGTGGTCATGCTGCTGCCGCACGGCCTCGAGGGCCAGGGCCCGGACCACTCCAGCGGCCGGATCGAGCGGTTCCTGCAGCTGTCCGCCGAGAACAACATGACCGTCGCCAACTGCTCCACCCCGGCGAACTACTTCCACCTGCTGCGCCGCCAGGCGCTCTCGGAGGTGCACCGCCCGCTGGTGGTGTTCACGCCCAAGTCGCTGCTGCGGGCCAAGGCGGCGGTCAGCCCGGTCGCCGACTTCACCGAGCAGCACTTCCGCCCGGTCCTGCCCGACCCGGGTGTCGGCCGCAAGGCGCTGGACGGCGCCTCGGTCAAGCGGGTGCTGCTGTGCAGCGGCAAGGTCAGCTACGAGCTCTTCTCCCAGCGGGAGGCCGAGGGCCGCACCGACACCGCCGTCCTGCGGGTCGAGCAGCTGTACCCGCTGCCGGCCGAGGAGATCGTCGAGGCGCTGGCGCAGTACCCCAACGCCTCGGACGTCGTGTGGGTGCAGGAGGAGCCGGCGAACATGGGTGCCGCCCAGTTCATGCTGGTCAACCTGCCCGACGAGCTGCCCGCCGGCCGCACCCTGCGCCGGGTCTCGCGCAAGGCCTCGGCCAGCCCGGCCGTCGGGTCGGCGAAGGTGCACGAGGTCGAGCAGCGCGCCCTGGTGGCCCAGGCCTTCGCGGACTGAGCCCCCGTGTACTTCACCGATCGCGGCATCGAGGAGCTGGCCGGCCGGCGGGGCGAGGAGGAGGTCTCCCTCGCCTGGCTGGCCGACCAGCTGCAGGCCTTCGTCGACGCGAACCCGGAGTTCGAGGTCCCCGTCGAGCGGCTGGCCACCTGGCTGGCCCGCGGCGGCACCGACGATGTCGACGAGTGAGTGGAGTGCCAGCGCATCACTTTCCGAGCGCTGACACTCCACTCAGCTCCTCCGCGCGCCTCCGTCGGCTGGGCGGCACGCGGGGAGACGCTGGGTAGGTGCTCGGTCACTCGCATGCCCTCTCCGGTCTCGCCGTCGGCGCCGCCACGCTCCCGTGGGCGCCGGTGCACGGCACCGTGGCGCAGGTCGCCTGGGTGTCGGCCGTCGGCGGCTTCGCGATGCTGCCGGACCTGGACCAGAAGGGGTCCACGATCAGCCGGATGTGGGGGCCGCTGACCGACGTCCCGTCCGGCGTGGTGAACGCCATCAGCCGCGGCCACCGCTGGGGGACGCACGACGCCGTCCTCGGGTCGCTGGCCTTCGGGCTGCTGGCCTACGCCGCCGCCTGGAACCACTGGTCGAGCCTGCTGCTGCTGGCACTGGCCATCGGGCTGGCGCTGCGGGCGCTGCACGTGGTCATCCCGGGGCGGGCGGAGAACACCGTGATCGGCAACCTGGTGCTCTCCTGGGGCGGGGCCTGGCTGCTGCTGGCGCACAGCCCCGGCCCGGACTGGCTGCCCGCGGCCGTCGTCGTCGGCGTGCTCACCCACATCGCCGGGGACGGGCTGACCAAGGAGGGCGTGCCGGTACCGGTGTTCTGGCTTGTCCGGCGCAGCCGGATCGCCCCGGTGCACCTGCGCACCGGCGCCGTCGTCGAGCGGGCCGTGCTCGTCCCGCTCTTCGTGCTGGCCACCGTGGCGTTCCTGGTCGCCAACACCGGCGCCCGCACGCTGGTCGACCCGATCCTGGCCCGACTCGGCTGATCGGGCACTACGGTCGGCGGCTGTGACTGGCACCGCCCCCGCCGAGCGCGGTGGTCCCCCGGTGAGCGGGCACGTGTACGTCACCCGGCTGCTGTCCGACGACGCGATGACGGCGCTGGCCGCGCTCGGGCACCCGGTCGTCGTCGGGGAGGAGCGGCCCCCGACCCCGGCGGAGCTGCTCCGGGACGCCGCCGGTGCGGCTGCCGTCGTCGCCACCCTCACCGACCGGGTCGACGCCGCGGTGCTGGACGCCGCCGGTCCGGGGCTGCGGGTGGTGGCGAACGTCGCGGTCGGCTACGACAACGTCGACGTGGCGGCGGCGCGGGCCCGGGGCGTCGTGGTGACCAACACCCCCGGCGTCCTGGACGGGGCGACGGCGGACCTGACGATGGGCCTGCTGCTCGCCGCCGCCCGCCGGATCGCCGAGGGCGACCGCTTCCTGCGCACCGGGGCGCCGTGGGTGTGGGGACCGCGGATGCTCGTCGGCCTGGACGTCTCCGCCGGGGCGACCCTGGGCATCGTCGGCTACGGCCGCATCGGCCGCGCCGTCGCCCGCCGGGCGCGGGCCTTCGACCTGCAGGTGCTGGCCACGCCCACCCGGACCCCGCTGAGCCCGGCGGAGCGCGCGGCCGTCGAGTTCCGCGAGCTGCCCGACCTCCTCGCGGCCTCGGACGTGGTCAGCCTGCACTGCCCGCTGACCCCGCAGACCCGCCACCTGGTCGACGACGCGGCGCTGGCCCGGATGCGGCCGACCGCACTGCTGGTGAACACCGCGCGCGGCGGCGTCGTCGACACCGACGCCCTGGTCCGGGCGCTCACCGAGGGGCGGCTCGGCGGCTCGGCGCTGGACGTCTTCGAGGACGAGCCGCACGTCGACCCCCGGTTGCTCGCGCTGCCCCAGGTGGTGCTCACCCCGCACCTGGGCAGCGCCGGCGACCGGACCCGGAGCGCGATGTGCGGCCTCGCCGTCGACAACGTCGCCGCCGTGCTCGCCGGCCGCCCGGCGCTCACGCCGGTGGACTGAGGTCCTCCCCCGGCTGCCGGGGATCGGGGGCGAGGCGGCCCGGCCGGGGCCGCAGCCGGAGGACGACGCGGCCCACGACCACCGCGGGCCCGAACGCCCGGCTGTCGTCGGTGACGAGCGGGTTGTCGCCCTCGACCCAGTGCCCGCCCGGCACGGCGCGCCGCACCCGCTTGACCACGAGCAGCTCCGGGCGGGTCGGGAAGCGGGCCAGGACGACGTCCCCGGGGCGCACCCGGGCGGCCCGGCCGACCCGGCGGACCAGCAGCCGGTCGCCGTGCCGCACGGTCGGCGCCATCGAGGGGCCGGTCACCCGGGCGAGGACCCAGCGCGTGGCCAGGCCGGGGACGTCCCGCCGGCCGCGACCGCCGGACGTGTTCATGCTGATCACCGCGGGTAGGGTCGCAGACGACCGATCTCCCACGAACCCGGAGGCATCCCCATGCGTCTGTTCCGCATGTTCTCCGCCGTGGAGGCCACCGCGCACTGCGACCTCCCCTGCGGCGTGTACGACCCGGCCCAGGCCCGGATCGAGGCCGAGAGCGTCAAGGCCATCCAGGAGAAGTGCCAGGGCAACGAGGACCCGGTCTTCCGCACCCGCGCCATCCTGATCAAGGAGCAGCGGGCGGACCTGGTCAAGCACCACCTGTGGGTCCTGTGGACCGACTACTTCAAGCCCCCGCACTTCGAGAAGTACCCGCAGCTGCACGAGCTGTTCAACAAGGCCACCAAGCAGGCCGGCGCCGCCGGCGGCAAGGGCAGCATGGACCCGGCCGAGGGGCAGAAGCTCCTCGACTACATCGCGGAGATCGACAAGATCTTCTGGGAGACCAAGGCCGCAGCCTGACCAAGGACTCCGTCCTGCTGCCGGGTCGCCCCCTCGGGCGGCCCGGCAGTGCTGTATCCCGCCACCGCGGCACCCGGTGTCGGCCGCTCCGACCCGACCCAGGAGAGACCGCACCGTGAGCCCCCGTTTCGACCTGCGCTCGTTGCTCGAACGGGTGGAGGCCGCCGCGCCGATCGACGCCGTGTCCGCGGTCGCCGACCAGCTCGCCCTGCTGTCCGAGGCGACCGAGGTGTCGTTCCTCATCGCCGACTTCAGCGGTCACGCCCTGGTCCGGCTGAGCACCGCCGAGCGCACACCCGAGGGCACGCGCACCCGCGGCCCCGAGTCGGCGGAGACCGTCCCGCTGGAGGGCACCGTCTACGCCCGGGTGCTGCGCACCCAGCAGCCCGACGTCACCGCCACCGACCGCGGCACGTGCGTGGTCGTGCCGGTCACCGACCGCGGGGACGCGATCGGCCTGCTGGAGCTGGTGCTCCCCGAGCCGCCCGACGAGCAGGTGCAGGCCGACATCCGGGCCGCCGGTCACGCCCTCGCCTACGTCATCATCGCCAACCGCCGGCACACCGACCTCTTCGAGTGGGGCCAGCGGACCACGCCCTTCTCCCTCGCCGCGGAGATCCAGCGCCGGCTGCTGCCCGCCGCGTTCACCTGCGAGGCCGGGCAGTTCACCCTGGCCGGGTGGCTGGAGCCCGCCGCCACCGTCGGCGGGGACACGTTCGACTACACGCTCGACCGGGACGCCCTGCACGTGTCCATCACCGACGCGGTCGGCCACGAGGTGGGCGCGTCGCTGCTGGCCACCCTGCTGGTCGGCAGCCTCCGCAACGAGCGCCGGCGCGGGCTGCCGCTGGCCGAGCAGGTGCACAACGCCGACCTCGCGCTCGCGGAGAACACCGCGCCCGGCCAGTTCGTCACCGGTCAGGTGATGCGGGTGGACCTGCACACCGGCCACGCGCAGGTCGTCAACGCCGGGCACCCGCTCCCGCTGCGCCTGCGCGACGGCCGGGTCGAGGAGGTCGCGCTCGACGTCGACCTCCCGTTCGGCGTGGAGCCGGCGTGGCCGTTCCGGGTGCAGGAGTTCCCGCTGGAGCCCGGCGACCGGATCGTGTTCGTCACCGACGGCATGCTCGAGCGCAACGCCGCCGAGCTCGACGTCGCCACCGCCCTGGCCGGCAGCGCCGCGCTGCACCCCCGCGAGGTCGTGCACGCGCTCGGGACGGCGGTCATGCGCGCCACCGGCGGGGAGCTCAGCGACGACGCCACGGTGGTCTGCCTGGACTGGTACGGCGGTCCGCCCCGGGCCCGCGACAGCGACAGCGGGGCCGGCCGCGGGCTCGCCTCGCACTGACCGGCCGGCGCTGCCCCGGGTCCGCGGTCACGCACCGGTAACCTCGGACTGCGATGCGCATCGACCGGGCCGGCTGGCCCTTCCTCGCCGTCCCTCTCGGCCTTGCCGCGGCCTCCACCGCCCTGGGCCGGGCGACCGGCCGCTCGGCCCGCCTCGTGGTGTGGCCGCTGCTGGCGCTGTCGGGCTACCTGGCGGTGTTCTTCCGCGACCCCGACCGGCGCTGCGACGTCGTCCCGCCGGCCTCGGACGAGGTGCTGGCCCCGGCCGACGGCGTCGTCATGGTGGCCGGCGAGCCGCAGCCCGGGGTGGCCCCCGAGGGCGACTGGCAGCAGGTGAGCGTCTTCCTCTCCGTCGTCGACGTGCACGTCAACCGCGCCCCGTACCGCGGGCAGGTCACCGAGCACAGCTACCGGCCGGGCAGCTTCCTGGCCGCCTACCGCCGGGAGAGCGCGCACCGCAACGAGCGCAGCGAGCTGTGGGTCCGGGACGGTGACCGCACCGTCGTCTTCCGGCAGGTCGTCGGCGTCCTGGCCCGCCGCATCGTCACCCGGGTCGGCGTGGGGGCGCAGGTGGCCACCGGCGAGCGGATCGGGCTGATGAAGTTCGGGTCCCGGATGGACGTCTTCGTGCCGCGCGAGTGCACGGTCACCGTCGCCGAGGGGCAGCGCGTGCGTGGCGGGGAGACCGTCATCGCCCGCTGGCCGGCACCCCGCTGAGGGGGGACGGCGGGATGCCGGGCAGGCGCACCACCACCGTGGAGTTCGTCCGCGGCTCGGTCCGCGGTGGGCGGCGGCGGGCCCGCTCGTGGCTGCCGAGCATGTTCACGCTGGCCAACATGATGTGCGGCTTCTTCGCCATCCTGGTCGCGTTCCGCGGCGAGTACCGGCTGGCCTGCGCGCTGATCGCGCTGTCGGTGGTCTTCGACATCGCCGACGGCGCGGTGGCCCGGCTGGTCGGCGCGGTCTCGCCGTTCGGGCTGCAGTTCGACTCCCTCGCCGACCTGGTGTCCTTCGGCCTGGCGCCGTCCCTGCTGGTGTTCGCGCTGTTCTCCGACGGCCGGGACTCCCTCGACGCCCTGGGCTGGATCGCCTGCTTCCTGTGGGTGGCCTGCGCGGCGATCCGGCTGGCCCGGTTCAACACCACGATCGACCCGACGGCGGACAAGCGGTACTTCACCGGCCTGCCCAGCCCGGGCGCCGCCGGGGTGGTGCTGGCCAGCGTCTTCGCCTTCGCCGACCTGATGGAGGGCCGCGACCGGCTGTGGATGCTGCTGGTCGTGCTCGTCCCCGGGCTGCTGATGGTCAGCAACGTCCGCTACCGCTCGTTCCGGTCGCTGGTCAGCCCGAAGAGCGGCAAGCCCTATGGTCTGGTCGTCACCGTGGTCGTCGTGCTGGTCGGACTGGCCACGGTGCCGACCGTGACCTGCTGCGTGGTGGCCTACAGCTACCTGGTCTCGCCGCTGGTGGTGCCCGTGCTGACGCCGCTGGGCCGGCTCGTGCCGGACCGGCTGAAGGAGGTCCTCTCGTGACCGTGCGCCCGGTGCAGCCGGACGACGTCCCCGCCGTCGTGGGGCTGGTCCGCGAGCTCGCCGCGTACGAGGAGGCCGAGCACGAGGTGCTGATGACCGCCGATCAGCTGCACGGCGCGCTGTTCGGCGACTCCCCCGCGCTGTTCGGCCACGTCGCCACCGCCGACGGGTCGCCGGAGGTGGTCGGCGTCGCGCTGTGGTTCCTGACCTTCTCCACCTGGCGCGGCACGCACGGCATCCACCTGGAGGACCTCTACGTCAGCCCCGGCCACCGCGGGAGCGGGCTGGGCCGGGAGCTGCTGCGCACGCTGGCCCAGGAGTGCGTCGACCGGGGCTTCGCCCGGCTCGAGTGGTCGGTGCTGGACTGGAACACCCCGTCGATCGAGTTCTACAGAGCAGCCGGTGCCGTGCCGATGGACGGGTGGACGGTCTACCGGCTGACCGACGACGCACTGCCCCGCTTCGCCGCCGACCGGCGCTGACGCACCCCGAGCAGAAGGAGATCCAGGCGTGACCACCGAGCGCGGCGAGTCCCAGTGCTGGCTGACCGACATGGACGGCGTGCTCGTGCACGAGGGCAACGCGCTGCCCGGCGCCGCGGACTTCCTGGCCCGGCTGGTGGAGCGCGAGCGCCGCTTCCTGGTGCTCACCAACAACTCGATCTTCACCCCGCGGGACCTCGCGGCGCGGCTGGCCCGCAGCGGCCTGGACGTGCCGGAGAGCGCCATCTGGACCTCGGCGCTGGCGACGGCGGACTTCCTGGCCTCGCAGCTGCCGGGCGGCTCGGCCTACGTCATCGGTGAGGCCGGGCTGACCACGGCCCTGCACGAGGCGGGCTACACGCTCACCGACACCGACCCGGACTACGTCGTCCTCGGCGAGACCCGCAACTACTCGTTCGAGGCGATCACCCGGGCGATCCGGCTGGTGGGCGCGGGCGCGCGGTTCATCGCCACCAACCCCGACGTCACCGGCCCCTCGCCCGAGGGCCCGCTGCCGGCCACCGGGTCGGTCGCGGCGATGATCACCAAGGCCACCGGCGCCGAGCCCTACTTCGTCGGCAAGCCGAACCCGATGATGTTCCGCAGCGCCATGAACCGGATCGAGGCGCACTCGGAGTCCACCACCATGATCGGCGACCGGATGGACACCGACGTCGTGGCCGGCATCGAGGCGGGCCTGGACACCATCCTGGTGCTCACCGGCTCGACCCAGGCCACCGACGTCAGCCGCTTCCCGTTCCGGCCCAGCCGGGTGCTCCCCTCGATCGCCGAGGTCATCGACCTGGTCTAGCCGCTCAGCGGCCGAAGAAGGCCAGCCGGGCCTCGGGGGTGGCCAGCAGGTAGAGCTCCACCGCCACGACCGCGAGCACCGGCAGGCCGATCAGCGGGCGGTCGGCCTGGAACGCCGCGGTGTACCCCACCACCGCGAGCAGCAGCTGCAGCACGATCACCGGCGCCCGGGCCCACGGCGACACCCGCCACAGCCCGACGGCGCCGGCACCCAGCAGCACGCCCGCCATGCCCACGTAGACCACCTCGGCGAGCGCCCGCCCCACGCTGTCCGGCGAGCCGGTCAGGGTGAGGTAGAGCAGCACCAGCGCGAGCAGCGCCGCCGCGGCCGCCTCGACCGCCACCACGACGGCGGCCCGGCGGACGGCGACCGGCGCCGTGCCGCCGCGGCCGCTCCGGCTTCGGCGCGGTCGGCTGCGCCGCCCCACCCAGCAGCCCCTCGGCGCGGGGGCGGCGGCGACCGGGGGTGTCCCCGTCGTCCTTCGAGACCTGGCCTGGCACGGCGCCGAGGCTACGCCGGGACGCTGCCCGCCCATGCGCCGTCCGGCTCCCGGTCCGGTGGTCGATATGTTGGCGGCATGCGTGCGCTGCTGGTGGCGAACCCGGCGGCGACCACGACCACCCGCAAGGTGCGCGACGTGCTGGTGCGGGCGCTGTCCACCGAGCTGAAGGTCGAGGTCGCCGAGACCACGCACCGCGGGCACGCCCGTGAGCTGGCCGCCGGTGCCACGGCCGACGGGATCGACGTCGTGGTGACCCTGGGCGGCGACGGGACGGTCAACGAGGCGGCGAACGGGCTGCTCGCCGGCGGGCCCGGCCCGCACGTCCCCACCCTCGCGGTCGTCCCGGGTGGCTCGACCAACGTCTTCTCCCGCGCCCTGGGGCGGTCCCGCGACCCGGTGGAGGCGACCGGCGAGATCCTCGACTCGCTGCGCGCCGGCCGCACCCGCCTGGTGCCGCTGGGCAACGCCTCGGCCCTCACCGGCGACCCGGGGACGGCGGAGGCCTGGACCGAGCCCCGCTGGTTCGTCTTCGCCGCCGGCATGGGCTTCGACGCCGACGTCATCTCCCGGGTGGAGGCCCAGCGGGCCCGCGGGCGGCGCTCCACCGGGGCCCTCTACGTCCGTTCCGGGGTCGCGTCGTTCCTGCTCGGCCGGGACCGGCGGCGTCCCCCGCTGACCCTGACCCGGCCCGGCGAGCCCCCGGTCGACGGGCTGTTCCTGGTGCTGGTGTCCAACGTGAGCCCGTGGACCTACCTCGGCGCCCGGCCGATCAACCCCAGCCCCGAGGCCTCGCTGGACACCGGGCTCGACGTCTACGCGATGGGCCGGGTCGGGGTGGTCCGGATGCTGCACCACCTCCGCCAGACCATGGCCGACCGGCCCGACGCGCGCGGCCGCGGCGTGCACCGCTGGCACGACCTCGCCGGGCTCGAGCTGACGTCGTCCCGGCCGCAGGGCTGGCAGCTCGACGGCGACCACCTGGGCACCGCGACCGGCCTGCGGGTGCGTTCGGTGCCCGACGCCCTGCGGGTCGTCATCTGACGGAGGAACCCCTCCCGGAGGGGCCGGCGGGACGCGCTGTCGCTGACGTCACGCCCGACGAGTGGCGGGCCTCGCACACGCATGGTGAGCTTGCTCTCACGGAGCCCGGCGAAGGCCGCGACTGCCTTGACAGCGCGGGCTCTCGTGAAAGCATCACAAGCAAGCAACCTGTCGGTAACACGGCGGGCGGTCGCCGTACTACGCGCTGAGCTACCAGCGCGCTGACCTGCGGGGGCGGTCTACGGACCGGCGACCGACATCCTGACGAGATCGAGGAGTACACCGCCATGGACTGGCGCCACCGCGCGCTCTGCCGCGACGAGGACCCGGAGCTCTTCTTCCCCATCGGGACGACGGGCCCTGCGGTCGTGCAGATCGAGCAGGCCAAGGCCGTGTGCCGACGCTGCCCGGTCATGCAGTCGTGCCTCGAGTGGGCACTGAGCTCCGGTCAGGACTCGGGGGTGTGGGGCGGTCTGTCCGAGGACGAGCGCCGCGCCCTCAAGCGCCGCACTGCGCGCACCCGGGTCCGCACCGCCTGATCAAGGACCCCTCCCCCTCACCCTTCGCAGCTCAGGGCGAGCCTCCGGAGGGGGCCGACAGCACGAGCCGTCCCTTCGGGACGGCTCGTGCTGCGTTCACCGGCGGGGGCGGCCGGCGCCGGGGATGCTGAGCACCGCCTCGGTGCCCGGTCCCCCGTCCGCCGGGGCGCCCATCGTCAGCGTGCCGTGCAGCTCGCTGGTGACCAGCGTGCGGACGATCTGCAGCCCCAGCCCGGTGCTCGCCGCCGGGTCGAAGCCCGGCGGCAGCCCCCGACCGTCGTCCCGGACCCGGACGACGAGGTCGTGCCCGTCCCGCGTGGCCGCCAGGACGACCGTCCCCGGCTCGCCGTCGGGGAAGGCGTGCTCCGCGGCGTTGTGCAGCAGCTCGGTCACCGCCATCACCAGCGGGGTCGCGGCCGCGGCGGGCAGCTCCCCGAAGGCGCCGTCCCGGGTGATCCGGGCGGCCGGTCCGACCGACGTCACGTCACCCAGCATCGGCAGCACCTGGTCCAGCACGTCGTCGACCTCGACGACGTCCTCCCTGCTCCCGGCCAGCGTCTCGTGCACGACCGCGATCGACGCCACCCGGCGCACCGACTCCTCCAGCGCGGCGCGGGCGGCCGGCTCGGTCATCCGCCGGGCCTGCAGCCGCAGCAGCGCGGCCACGGTCTGCAGGTTGTTCTTCACCCGGTGGTGGATCTCCCGGATGGTCGCGTCCTTGGTCATCAGCGCGCGGTCCCGGCGGCGGACGTCGGTGACGTCGCGGACGAGCACCAGCGCGCCCTCCTCGCCGCCCGGGGCCTGCAGCGGCAGGGCGCGCACCAGCATCGTCGCGGCGTCGTTCTCCACGTCCATCGGGTCGGGGAACCGCCCGGCGACCGCGGCGTTGATGCTCGCGGCCACCGCCTCCCCGGCCACCCGGTCGGCCGAGACGCTGCGGGTGACCTCGGCGAGCGAGGAGCCGACGACGTCACCGACGACCCCCATCCGGCGGTAGGCCGACAACGCGTTGGGGCTGGCGTAGACGGCCCGCCCGGCGGCGTCGAGGCGCACCAGACCGTCGCCGACCCGGGGGCTCATCTCCGCGTCGTCGAGCATCCGGGGCGGGAAGGTGCCGGCGGCCACCATCAGCGAGAGGTCCGCGGCGATGTCCAGGTAGGTGAGCTCCAGCGTGGACGGCGACCGGGTCGCCGCCAGGTTGGTGTCCTTGGCGAGGACGGCGACCACCACGCCGTCGTGCCGCACCGGGATGAACTCGCGGCGGCGCGGCGCGGCGCCGGACCAGTCCGGGTCGCCCTCGGTGATCGGCCGCCCGGCCTCGTGGGCGGCCACCAGCGGCTCGGCGGCCACCCCGGTCACCTCGGTGCCCACCAGGTCGTCGGGCTGGCTGGTGGGGGCGGTGAGCGGCCGGACCTGGGCGACGCACCACCAGGCGGTGCTCTGCAGCGGCACCCAGAGCGTGAGGTCGGCGAAGGACAGGTCGGCCAGCAGCTGCCAGTCGGCGACCAGCCGCCGGGCGTGGTCGACCTGGGACGGGCTCGCCGACCCGCGGGTCAGACGTTCGGACAGGCTGCTCATCGTGCAGGGAGCCTAGGCCGCGGCCCCGGCGCGGCCCTCTCCTACCCTGCCCCGGTGACCTCCTCCGCCCTGACCGTCGAGGCTGCCGACCCGGCCGACTTCGCGCGCATCGCCGAGCTGACCGTGGGCGTCTACACCGGCGAGCACCTCGCCGAGCCCGGCTACGTCCCCCAGCTGGCCGACGTCGCGGGCCGGGCGGACCGCGCCGAGCTGCTCGTCGCCCGGGACGGGTCGGGCACGGTGGTGGGCAGCGTCGCGCTGGTGCTGGCCGGCGACTTCGGGGAGGTCACCGAGTCCGCGGACGAGGCCGCGTTCCGGATGCTCGTCGTCGACCGGTCCCAGCGCGGGCGCGGCATCGGCGAGGCGCTGGTCCGCGCCTGCCTCGACCGGGCGCGCGCGGCCGGCAAGCACCGGGTGGTGCTCTCCACCGACCCGCGGATGACCGCCGCGCACCGGCTCTACGAGCGGCTCGGCTTCACCCGGCTGCCGGAGCGCGACTGGACGCCGGTGCCCGGCGTCGACCTGCGGGTCTACTCCCTCGACCTCTGACGGCCCCGTCCGGAGGCTCGCCGCCGAGCTGGCGAGGGGGTGAGAGGCACGGGGTCCTTCATCAGCCGGGGACGACGGTGGCGATGAGGTCGCCCTCCTGGAGGACCTCGCCCTCGACCACGTGCAGCTCGCCGATGGTGCCGGCGCGCTCGGTCAGCACCGGGATCTCCATCTTCATCGACTCGAGGATCACCAGCGTGTCACCGGCCGCGACCTCGGTGCCGGGCGACACGAGGACCTTCCACACGCTGGAGACCATCTCGGCGTGGATCTCCTCGACCGCCACCGGTGCCTCCTGTCTCGCCAGCTGACCCGCCGGAGCCGACGGTGTGCTCATGAAAGCACGGGTCAGGCCGCCGTCCGCGGCGCCGGGCGACCCGGGCCGCGTCAGGAGCGGTCCGGGACCAGCGACCCGGCGATCCGCTGCAGCACCCCGCAGACGGCCTCGCCGTCGTGCGGCACCCCGGAGTCCGGCAGACCGGTGAGCACCTCGGTGGCCGCGCTGGCCGCCCGGGCGGCGCTCGGCGCCGCGGCGCTGACCGTGGCCAGCAGCGCGTCGTACCAGCCGTCGAGCCGGTCGCCGGGGTCGTAGCCGCTGACCGCGACGACCTCGGCCCCGAGCAGCGGCCGGCGGCCGCTGCGCGCCGGGACGTCGGGCAGCCGCCCCGTCACCCGGCCCGCCGTGCCCGGCGGCAGCGTGGAGCGCAGCTGGACGGCGACCGCCGCGCGGGGCACCGCCGTCTCGACCACCGGGCCCGGGTTCCCGCCGGCCATGCTGCGCAGGGTGAGCTCGACGGCGTCCACGTTGTGCGCCCGCTCGAGCACGGCCATGTCCAGGGAGAAGCCGGCGGCGACCTCGGCCAGCTCACCGCCCGGGTCGATGCCCACGGTCACCAGCCCGCGCCAGCCCAGCTCGGGGAGGCGGCGGGCGGCGGCCGGCAGCGGCCCCAGGCCGGCCGGCGGGGTCCAGGAGACCCGCGGTGTCCCGCCCGCCCGGTCCCGCAGCACGGGGGTGACGTGGTGCAGGCCCTCGGCGGTCACCCAGGCGAGGAAGCCCTGCTCGCTCGCCGGCTCGACGCCGTCGCCGCCGAGGCGCTCGAGGACCTCCGGGTCCTGCCCGACCCAGGTGAGCCCGGCTTCGGTCACCGCGACGGCCAGGCGCGCGTCGCCGGCCAGTGCCGGGGGGACCGGCAGGACGGCGTCGACCCGGGTCCGCCGCGCGGCCTCCACGATCCGCCGCGCGTCCAGGTAGGACTCGGTGGCCGGCGCCGGGCCGAGCAGCACCGACTCGTCGGCCATCCGCACGTGCCGGGCGTCCCGCTCGGACTCCGAGCACACCGCGACCGACTTCAGGCCGAGCCGGCTGCACGCCCGGATGACCGCGCAGGCCATCGGTCCCCGGCCGGCCACGAGCACGCTCTCCACGGCTGTCTGGACCACGTCGTCCTCCTGCCCCGGCTCGCGCCGGTCTCGTCCCCCGTCACCCCCGGTAGCCCACCCGGGGTCCTGCACCACCGCACGTGCCCACACCGGCCCGTGAGATCCTTGCGCGGTCAGCTTGACCGGTTTCCCGGTGTGCGCACCCCGTACCGGTCCCGGACAACACACCCACGAGGGAGAGGAGGGCAGCGATGTCCAAGCGTGGACGCAAGCGGCGCGCCCGCAAGAAGAGCGGCGCCAACCACGGCAAGCGCCCCAACGCCTGATGACGGCCCCCCTCGCCCCCCACCGCTCGCACGATCGCGGTGGGACCCTGCAAGGGGGCCATCAGGGGCCTCTAGCGCTCCTGCGGCTCGGTGATCGTCTCGATGCTGGTCCGCTCGACCCGCACCGAGGTGCCGTCCTCCTCGAAGGAGACGGTCGTCAGCTGGACCTTGATCCGGTCGCGCAGACCCACCGGCGTCGGGTCGCCGCCGCAGCGGCGCCGCACCAGCGCCTTGAACTCCTGCTCGATGCCGAACTGCCGCAGGCACGGCGAGCAGTCCTCGAGGTGCTCGGCGATGACCTCGCGCCGGGCGTCGTCGGTCTCGTGGTCGAGGAACTCGAAGACGTGCGAGAGCACGTCGTCGCACGAGGTGATCTCGTCGTGCGACTCGTGAGCGTCGGTGGTCACGACTCCTCCTCGCTGACGCTCGTCGGCGTCGTGTCCACAGGTGCTGTGCCCACGCATGAGCTCGCAAGCTCGCTCATGAGTGCGCCTCCTCTGCAGCTCCGGCGCGGACGAACCCGCGCTCCCGGGCGTAGTCGGCCAGCAGCTTCTGCAGCCCGCGGCGACCGCGGTGCAGCCGGGACATCACCGTGCCGATGGGCGTGCCCATGATCTCGGCGATCTCCTTGTACGCGAAGCCCTCGACGTCGGCGAGGTACACCGCGAGCCGGAAGTCCTCCGGCAGCTGCTGCAGGGCCTCCTTGATGTCGGAGTCCGGCAGGTGGTCCAGCGCCTCGATCTCCGCCGAGCGCAGGCCGCTGGAGGTGTGCTCCTCGGCCGCGTAGAGCTGCCAGTCCTGCACCTGCTCGGTGGGGTACTGCTGCGGCTGCCGCTGCTTCTTGCGGTAGCTGTTGATGTAGGTGTTCGTCAGGATCCGGTACAGCCAGGCCTTGAGGTTCGTGCCCTCGGCGAACTGGTGGAACGCGGAGTAGGCCTTGACGAAGGTCTCCTGGACGAGGTCCTCGGCGTCGGAGGGGTTGCGGGTCATCCGCAGCGCCGCCGGGTACAGCTGGTCCAGGTAGGGCAGGGCATCCCGCTCGAACCGGGCGTCGCGCTGGGCCCGGCTCTCCGCCTCGGCGGACCGACTCCCGTCGGCGCGCGCCTCGGGTGTCTCCTCGGGGACCGGCAGGGCCGTCTCCTCGGCGGGGGTGTCGATCGCGGGCTCCTCGGGCACCGACCGTCCTCTCTGCGGCGCCCGGGAGCGGGCGACCACGTCGGTCGATCCTAGCCGGGTGCGGTCAGGTCGGCCGGGGGGACGGCGGGAGGGTGCTGAGCCGCGCGCGATGCGCGCGGGGGCGCTCGGGACTGTGCTGCTCACGGTCAGGTGAACCGCGGCCGCCGGGCTCCTGTTCCCGCTCGTCGGACGAGCCGGGCGCGCGGTCTCCTAGGCTGCTGCGCCGTGGCGGCGACACCGGCGGTGCGGACCCTCGACCAGGCCCGGGTGGGCTACTCCCTGCACGAGTACGACCCGGCCGAGGGTGCCGAGGGGCACGGGTACGGCGAGGTCGCCGTCGCCGCGCTGGGCGCCGACCCGGCGCAGGTGTTCAAGACCCTCGTCGCCCAGGTGGACGGCCGGCTGACGGTGGCGGTGGTGCCGGTGAGCGGCCAGCTGGACCTCAAGGCGCTGGCCGCCGCGGCCGGCGGGCGGAAGGCGGCGATGGCCGACCCCGCCGCCGCCGAGCGCAGCAGCGGCTACGTGCGGGGCGGCATCAGCCCGCTCGGCCAGCGCAAGGCGCTGCCCACCGTGGTCGACCAGAGCGCGCTGGGCTTCGCCACGGTGCTGGTCAGCGCCGGACGCCGGGGCCTGCAGATCGAGCTGGCCCCGGCCGACCTGGTGCGGCTCACCCGGGCGACGACCGCGGCGATCGCCCGGTAGGCCGTCAGTCGGCGGGCCGGCCGTAGGGCGTCAGCAGCTGGTCGACCGGGGCGAAGTCGTCGGTGAGGACGGCGGCGTCCCCGGTGAACGCGGTGAGCTCCTGGCCGGCGGCGACCTGCCAGGCCAGACCGCGCGAGGCCATCGCCGCGGCGATCGCCTCGACCGGGAGCGCCCGGCGCGAGGCGACGGCGACGACGTTGCCGCCGTCGTCCCCGGCCAGCACCGGTGCGCGGGCCAGCAGCAGCACCTCCGGGAAGACCTCCCGCAGCGTGGCCAGCTCGGCGCGCACGAAGGCCAGCGGCGGGTGGTCGATGAGGTTGACCGCGTAGACGCCGTCGTCGGCGAGCGCGTCGTCGACCAGCTGCAGCGCCTCGACCGTGGTCAGCTGCCACGGCACCGACAGCCCACCGAAGGCGTCGCCGACGACCAGGTCGCGGGTGCCGGTCTGCTCCGCCTGCAGCCCGACCCGGGCGTCACCGACCCGCACCTCGAGCTCGTCGGAGGTCTGCAGCCCCAGCGCGTCGACGTCGAGCTCGACCACGCCGGGGTCCACCTCGAGCACCCGGCTCACCGTGCCCGGGCGGACGTCGGCCAGGTACCGGGGCAGGGTCAGCCCGCCGCCGCCGACGTGCAGCGCCGACAGCGGCGCCCCGGGCGGGGACACCGCGTCGGTGACCGAGGCGATGGCCTGGACGTACTCGAACTCCAGGTGCTGCGGGTCGGCCAGGTCGACGTAGGAGTGCCGGAGCGTGTCGAGCACCAGCACCCGGCCGTCGGTGCCGTCGGCCTCGACCCGCGCGCAGTGGTAGGCGGTCTCCCGCTCGCACGGGGTCGGCGCGAGGGCGGCCAGCCCGGGCGCCCCGACCGCGAGGACCAGCAACCCGACCGGCAGCCGGCCGGTCACCCCGGGAGCCCGGCGCCGGAGCAGCACGGCCAGCGCCAGCCCGGCCAGGACGACCACGACCCCGGTGCCGACCAGGATGACGCTGCTGGGCAGCAGCGCCACCAGCACGAACCCGGTGGCGAAGGTGGCCACGATCCCGCCGAGGGTGCCGATGCCCGACAGCCGGCCGACCACCGACCCGGTCTCGGCCAGGCTGCCCAGCTGCAGGGCGACGACCATCGGCGGCACCGCGGACAGCAGCGCCGCGGGCACGATGACGGCCACCGCGGCGAGCAGCAGCACGTTGCCCGCCGCCGCGCCGGTGAGCAGCGCGCCCGCGAAGCGGACCAGCGGGAGCACCGCGACGACCAGCGCCCCGCCGGCGACCAGCAGGGGGGCGAGCAGCCGTCGCGGGTCGGTGCGGTCGGCCACCGCGCCACCGGCCCAGGCGCCGATGGCGATCGCGGCGAGGGCGAACCCGATGACCGCCGTGCTGGTCTGCAGGGTGATCCCGACGTAGGGGGCGATCAGCCGCAGGCCGACCACCTCGAGCACCAGCACCGATCCCGAGGCCAGGAAGGTGATCGCTGCCGCCGTCCAGTCCGGCAGTGCCCGCGAGCCGGCCGCCGGCGCGGGCGGGGTCACGCTCAGAACAGCGCCGGCTGGTCGGCCGGGGCGCTGACCGACTCCTGCCGCGCGGTGAGCTGCGCGCCGTTGTTCGCCACGTTGCCCACCGCCGCACCCACCGGGCGGATCTCCAGCCGCTCGACGAACTCCGGCGGGGTGGGCTCGGCGACCTCGGTGACGTCCTCCCGGGCCGGGTCGAGCCAGTCGGCCCAGCGCTCGCGGGGCAGCACCAGCGGCATCCGCGGGTGCACCTCGGCGAGCGCGCCCACCGCGGGGGCGGTGACGACGGTGCAGGTGTAGAGCCGGTCCTCACCGCGGCCCCACACCTCCCAGAGCCCGGCGAAGGCCAGGCCCGACCCGTCCTCCGGCGTCACGTAGTACGGCTGCTTGCCGGGCGCGTCCTGCTTCGGCGCCCACTCGTACCAGCCGTCGGCCGGGACCAGGCAGCGCCGGGTGGCCGCGGCGGTGCGGAACGCCGGCTTCTCGGTCAGCGACTCGACCCGGGCGTTGAGCATCCGGTTGCCGACGGAGACGTCCTTGGCCCAGGACGGCACCAGCCCCCAGCGCACGGACCGCAGCTCACGGTGCCCCCCGCCGGTGAGCGCGCCCTCCGCGTCCCGCTCCTTCTTGTGCCGGACCACGTAGACGTCCTTGGTCGGCGCGACGTTGTAGTCGGCGGGCAGCGGGGACTGCCCCTCGGCGGCGACCGCCTCGAACTCGACGACCAGGTCCTCCGGACGGCGGCTGGCGGCGTAACGACCACACACGGCGATCTCCTCCCGGACGGGCGACGGCTTCGAGCTTAGAAGGGCGGCGGGTCGTCCGCGGGCGGCGGCGGCTGGGGTGCTGCCTCTGCTGGTGGTTGTCGCATGCCCGGTGGTCGGGTGGTCCGGGTGACGCCCGACGGGGTGGTGACCTGCAGGACCCCCGCGGGGGTCATCACCAACCGCCAGCCGGGGGCGAAGGTCTTGAGGCGGTGGTGGGACCGGCACAGGCAGCACAGGTTGGCGCAGTCGGTGGCGCCCGCCGCAGGCGGCGCTGATGACGTGGTCCAGGTCAGACCAGCCGACGCGTTGACCGCAGTTGGGGAACCGGCACCGCCGGTCCCGGCTGGTGACGAACGCGCGTTGCCGATCGGTGGGTTCATAGGCCTCGGTCTCCGGTGGCGGTCCGGTCACCGGGCAGTCGCAGTCGCTGTCGGGGTGTTGCGGGCAGCCGCGGCGGGCCAGCCGGTCGAGGTCGGTCGGCGTCAGCGTGGCCAGCAGCTCCCCGTTCGGGCCGGTGATCGCGAAGCTCAGCGTCCCGTCCTCAGGCGGCGTGAGGCCGAGCGAACTCACGCGGGCGAGCAGCTCGCGGACGTGGGCGGCGGTGATCGGCAGCCCGTTCACCTCACCCGCCGTGCTGCTCTTCCCGGCCAGCCCGTCGAGGTCGGCGGTCACGGTCAGGTTCGCCGTCACCGGCGGGAGCCCGTGGTCTCCCGGGCGGCGGATCAGCAGGGACAGCACGTGCGCCCGCAGCGCCCCGATCCGGCGCGGGTCACCATCGGCTTTCAGCATCTTCGCCAGCTGGTCGACGATGTCGTAACACTCCACGGCCTCATCGGTGGGCAGCTCCGCGGCCAGCGTCGACCGCCCGTCGGTGGCGTTGGGGTAGACGTGCACGTCGGCGGCCTTCTCGGCTTCCTCTCGGCGCACGTCGGCTGCCTCGGCGTCCAGCTGGACCATCAGCTCGGTGGCCCGGTCCTTGAGCCGGTAGACCGACAGATCCGAGGCCTCGGGCAGCAGCGCGTCCTCGACCTGCCTGGCCACGGCGGCGGTGGTGTGCATCAGCACCTCGGCCAGGGTCTGCGCGCGGCGCTCGTCCAGCTCACCGGCCCGCAGTGCGGCGAAGGTGCCGGGCAGCTTCTTCTGCCAGGTCAGGGCGTGGTCGAGCTTCTTCGCCGCCGTCGTGCGGCCCAGGTTGAGCACGGTGGCCAGCTCGGCGGTGAAGAACTCACTGATCCCGTCCCCGCGCCCGCTGCCCGACCAGTCGGACTTCCGCGCACCGGGCGTGCCGGGCTGCGGGTCGGCACTGGCGGGGCGGGCGCCGGCCATGGTGAGGATCAGCTCCGCCTCCTCGGCGGTGTCCTGCGCCCGCTGCCGGTGGATGGCCTGCAACCGCGCCGCCGCCTGCTCCGGCGACGACGACCTCGCCATCGCGACCGGGTCGGGCTCGGCGTGCGGGTCGCCGATCCAGACCACGTCGATCCGCGACCGCCACGACCCGGGCATCTCCGGCCCGGGTGCCGTCGCCGTCGTCTCCATGGGCCGAACATACGTTCGGGGTACGACAGTTCTGGCTGGGTCGACGTGCTGCATGCAGCGGGCGGACGGGGTAGTACGGAGGAGGACATCCGACGGAGAGCACCAGAAGGAGCACGACGACGTGACCACCACCCAGGCTCCCTCCACCGAGCACCCCAAGACCGCCAGCGACGCGGGCGCGCGCCCGTACGCGACGGTCAACCCCTACACCGGCCAGACCGAGCAGGAGTTCCCCTTCCTGGAGACCAGCGAGGTCGACGGCGTGGTCGAGAAGGCGCACACCGCCTTCCTCGACTGGCGCCGGCGGACGGTCGAGGAGCGCGCCGCGGTCGTCAAGAAGGCCGCCGAGCTGATGCTCGAGCGCACCGACGAGTTCGCCGCGCTGATCACCAAGGAGATGGGCAAGCGGATCCAGGAGGCCGCCGGCGAGGTGCAGCTGGCCGCCAGCATCCTGAACTACTACGCCGACAACGGCCCGCGCTTCCTCGAGCCCAAGCCGATCGACGTGATGGCCGGCGAGGCCGTCGTGGTCAACGAGCCGATCGGCGTCATCCTGGCGATCGAGCCGTGGAACTACCCGCTCTACCAGGTGGTCCGCGTCGCCGGGCCGAACCTGACCCTCGGCAACACCATCCTGCTCAAGCACGCGGAGAACAACCCGCAGTGCGCGCTGGCCCTGGAGAAGCTGTTCCGCGACGCGGGGGCACCCGAGGGCGTCTACACCAACCTGTTCCTGCGGATCGCCGACGTCGAGCAGGTCATCGCGCACAAGGCGGTGCAGGGGGTGACCCTCACCGGCAGCGAGCGGGCCGGCAGCAGCGTCGCGCAGCTGGCCGGCAAGCACCTGAAGAAGTCGGTGCTCGAGCTCGGCGGCAGCGACCCGTTCATCGTGCTCGACGCCCCCGACGTCGGCCGCACGGTCAAGGCCGCGACGATGGCGCGGATGGCCAACACCGGCCAAGCGTGCATCGCCGCCAAGCGGATCATCGTGCTCGACGAGGTCTTCGACGACGTCGTGGGCGGGCTGAAGCAGGCGTTCTCCACCTTCACCCCCGGCGACCCGGCCGACCCGTCGACGACGCTCGGCCCGCTGTCCACCGAGCGCGCCGCGGCGGACCTGGCCGCGCAGATCCAGGACGCCGTCGACAAGGGCGCCACCGTGCTGGCCGGCGGTGGCCGCCCCGAGCACGACGGGGCCTTCGTCAACGCGACCCTGCTCACCGACGTCACGCCGGACATGCGCGCCTACCACGAGGAGCTGTTCGGGCCGGCCGCGGTGATCTACCGGGTCGCCGACGAGGAGGAGGCCATCGCGCTGGCCAACGACAGCGACTTCGGGCTCAGCGCCGCGGTGTACAGCGGCGACACCGAGCGGGCCCGCTCGGTCGCCGACCGGCTGGAGTCCGGCATGGTGTGGATCAACCAGCCCTCCGGCTCCTCCCCCGAGCTTCCCTTCGGTGGCGTGAAGCGCTCCGGCTACGGCCGGGAGCTCTCCGAGCTGGGCATGTTCGAGTTCGCCAACCGGCGGCTGGTGCGCACCATGCCGGCCAAGAAGCAGGCCCAGCCGGCCCAGCACACCGGCGGCTGACGGTCCCGGCTCCGGGCGCTGTGCGGCAGCGCCCGGAGCTGCCATCCTCTCCGGCCATGAGGTTCACGACGACCATCGAGCTGCACGGGAAGACCGCGACCGGCATGGCGGTGCCGCCGGAGGTCGTCGAGGCGCTGGGCGGCGGCAAGAAGCCGGCGGTCACCGTCACCGTGGGCGGGCACACCTACCGGACGTCGATCGGCAGCATGGGCGGTCGCTCGCTGATCCCGCTGAGCGCGGAGCGGCGGGCGGCCGCCGGGGTCACCGCCGGCGACGAGGTCGAGGTGGACATCGAGCTCGACGACCAGCCGCGGGAGGTCGAGGTGCCGGCCGACCTGGCGGCGGCGCTGGACGCCGAGCCCGCGGCCCGCGCGCGGTTCGAGGCGTCGTCGTACAGCGCCCAGCTGCGGCACGTGCTCGCCGTCGAGGGCGCCAAGGCCGAGGCGACCCGGCAGCGGCGGGTCGCAGCCGCCGTCGCCGCGTTGGCCGAGGAGGCCAGCAGGGCAGGATGACCGGCATGGTCGAGGTCTGGGCGACACCTGCCCGCAGCACGCCGGTCGACGCCGTCGTCACGCTGCCCGGCTCCAAGTCGATCACCGCCCGCGCGCTGGTGCTGGCCGCGGTGGCCGAGGGTCCCAGCCGGCTGGTCCGGCCGCTGCGCGCCCGGGACACCGACCTCATGGCCGCGGGGCTGCGCGCCCTCGGCGTCGGGATCACCGAGGACGGCGACGACTGGCTGGTCGCACCCGGCGAGCTGCGGGGGCCGGCCGAGGTCGACGCCGGCCTGGCCGGGACCGTGCTCCGGTTCCTGCCGCCGGTCGCCGCCCTGGCCACCGGCCCGGTCCGGCTGGACGGCGACGCCCGGCTGCGCGAGCGGCCCAACGCCGGCCTCATCGCCGGGCTCCGCGCCGCCGGGGTGGAGGTCGACGACGGCGGGCGTGGCCGGGCGCCGTTCACCGTGCACGGCACCGGTTCGGTCCGCGGCGGAGCGGTCACCGTGGACGCCAGCGAGTCCAGCCAGGTGGTCTCCGGGCTGCTGCTGGCCGCCGCCCGCTTCGACGAGGGGCTGGACCTCGCGCTGGCCGGCACCGTGCCCTCGATGCCGCACGTGGAGATGACGGTCCGCGCGCTCACCGAGCACGGCGTCACCGTCGTCCCGACCGAGCGCGGGTGGCGGGTCTCCCCCGGCCCGGTCGCCGCGGTGGACCGGGTCGTCGAACCCGACCTGTCCAACGCGGCCCCGTTCCTCGCCGCGGCACTGGTGACCGGTGGTCGGGTGAGCGTGCGCGACTGGCCGACCGACACGACCCAGCCCGGAGCCCACCTGGACCGGCTGCTCACCGCGATGGGCGCCCAGGTGGTCCGCACCTCCGACGGGCTGCAGGTCGTCGGCGGCACCCGGATCGCCCCGCTCGAGGCCGACCTGGGCGAGGTCGGCGAGCTGACCCCGGTGCTGGCCGCGCTGTGCGCGCTGGCCGACGGCACGTCCCGGCTGACCGGCATCGCGCACCTGCGCGGGCACGAGACCGACCGGCTGCAGGCCCTCGACGAGGTGCTGACCGCCGTCGGCGCGCGCGTGCAGCAGCTGCCCGACGGGCTGGTGATCACGCCCGGTCCGCGCCGCCCGGCCCGGCTGGACTCCTACGCCGACCACCGGATGGTGCACGCCGCGGCGCTGCTGGGGCTGGCCGTCGACGGCGTCGAGGTCACCGACCCGGGCGCGGTGACCAAGACGCTGCCGGACTTCCGCGAGCGCTGGGCGGGGCTGCTCGGCGAGCCGGTGGAGGTGCCCGCGTGAGCCGCAGGATGGACAGCCGCTCCGACGAGGACGACGTCCGGGTCCGGGCGTCCCGGCACGGCTCCCGCCCGCGGACCCGCACCCGGCCCGCGCACGACGAGGCGGTGCCCGGCCTGGTCATCGCCGTGGACCGCGGCCGGATGACCGTGCGGGTCGAGGGCCCCGACGGCGCCCCCGTCGACGTCACCACGATGCGCGCCCGCGAGCTCGGCAAGCACGGCGTGGTCGTGGGGGACCGGGTCCGGGTGGTCGGCGACACCACCGGGCGCACCGACAGCCTGGCCCGGATCGTCACCATCGCCGACCGGGTCACCTCCCTGCGCCGGACCGCCGACGACACCGACCCGACCGAGCGGATCGTGGTCGCCAACGCCGACCTGCTCGTCGTCGTCACCTCCGTGGCCGACCCCGACCCGGCGCTGGGGTTCCTGGACCGTTGCCTGGTCGCGGCCTACGCCGGTGGGCTGGCGCCGCTGCTGTGCCTGACCAAGACCGACCTGGCCAGCCCGCAGCCGCTGCTGGACCGCTACGCCGGCCTGGAGGTGCAGGCGGTCCCGATGTCGCGGGAGGCGTCGCTGGACGACCTGCTGGAGCACCTGCGGGACCGGATGAGCGTGCTGGTCGGCCAGTCCGGCGTCGGCAAGTCCACCCTGGTCAACCGGCTGGTGCCCGACGCCTTCCGGGCCACCGGCGACGTGAGCAAGATCGGCAAGGGCCGGCACACGTCGTCCTCGGTGGTGCTGCTCGACCTCCCCGGCGGCGGCACGGTCATCGACACCCCGGGGATCCGCTCGCTGGGCCTGGCGCACGTGACGCCGTCGGACGTGCTAGCCGCCTTCGACGACCTCGCCGAGGCCGCCGTCGACTGCCCGCCGCTGTGCGGGCACACCGCGGTCGACCCGGGCTGCGCGCTGGACGCCTGGGCTGCCGGCGGCCCGCCGGCCCGCCGGGAGCGGCTGGCCAGCTTCCGCCGGCTGATCGCCGCCGTCGGCCAGCTCGGCCCGGGCCACTGACGAAGGACCCCCTCTCCCCCCACCACTCGCGAGCTCGCGGCGGGCCCCTGAGAGCGGGCCTCAGACCTCGACGTAGCCGCCGGAACGCCAGTAGACGCCGGCCTGCCGGGTCAGGAACCCCTCGTCGACCAGGTACCGGCGCAGCGCGGCGACGTCGGGGTGCCACGCGGCCAGCAGGGCGTTGACCTCGCGCTCGGGGTAGCGCACGCCGGGCTCGAAGACGTGCACCAGGTGCGCCAGCACCACCAGCCGCTTGCTGTGCTGCGCCGGGATGCTGACCAGCCGGCCGTCCCGCACGAAGGTCTGCAGCACGGCGTCCTCGGCCGGGTCCGCCGACATCCGGGGCGGCGGTGGCGCCTGGGCGGCCGCGGTGCGGGCAGCCTCGGCGAAGCGCTCGGTGTGCAGCGCCAGGGTGTGCCCGTCACGGTGCACCAGGCCGGCCCGGGCCAGCCGGCGGGCGGCGAGGGCGACGTCCTTGAGCGACAGGCCCGAGGCCTCCGCGACCTCCTCGATCGTCCCGGCGCCGAGGGCCAGCGCCGCGACGACCCGCAGCCGCGCCGGGTCGGCGAGCAACCCGACGATCGTCCCGGCCTCCATGCCGTCGACGGTAACTGCGCCGGTCCACGCGTCGCCGCCGGGCCCGCGGGGTAGGTCCGGGTCATGGTGAGCCCGATCGACATCCAGAAGGCCCTCGGCGGCATCGACTACCCGGCGAAGAAGGAGGACATCGTCAAGCACGCGCAGGAGCACGGCGGCGGGGACGACGTCATCAAGGCCCTCCAGGGCATCGACGACCGGGAGTACGACGGCCCCAGCGGCGTCAGCGAGTCCGTCTTCACGTGACCAGGGGCCCCGCCTGCCCCCGTGACAGCACGGGGGCCAGGGGGTCCTTCCACTAGGTTCGGGCCTCATGACGTCGGGGCAGCGGGGCTACAACGAGGACATGCGGCTGGCGCACGTGCTGGCCGACCAGGCCGACGCGCTCAGCCTGGACCGGTTCCGCGCCCAGGACCTGGTGATCGACACCAAGCCCGACCTGACGCCGGTCACCGACGCCGACCGGGCCGTCGAGGAGCAGCTGCGCAGCACGCTGGCCCGGGCCCGCACCCGCGACGCGGTGATCGGCGAGGAGTTCGGCAGCACCGGTCGCGGTGACCGGCGCTGGGTGATCGACCCGATCGACGGCACCAAGAACTTCGTCCGCGGGGTGCCGGTCTGGGCGACGCTGATCGCGCTGCTCGACGGCGACGTCCCGGTGGTCGGGCTGGTGTCCGCCCCGGCGCTGCACCGCCGGTGGTGGGCCGCGGCCGGCACCGGCGCGTGGACGGGGCGCCGGCTGGAGAACGCCACCCGCTGCACGGTGTCGCAGGTGTCCACGCTGGCCGACGCGAGCCTGTCCTACTCCAGCCTCTCCGGCTGGGAGGAGCAGGGCCGGCTCGACGCCTTCCTCGACCTCACCCGGACGGTCTGGCGGACCCGGGCGTACGGCGACTTCTGGAGCTACATGATGGTCGCCGAGGGTGCGGTCGACGTTGCCTGCGAGCCCGAGGTGTCGCTGTGGGACCTCGCGGCGCTGGACGTCATCGTCCGGGAGGCCGGTGGCACCTTCACCGACCTGGCGGGCACGCCGGGGCCGGCCGGCGGCAGCGCCGTGGCCAGCAACGGCGCGCTGCACCCCGACGTGCTGACGGCGCTCGCCCCGGGAGCGGGACGAGCGCCGTCGCGGTGAGGCCGGCGGGTCAGCGGACGGGGCCGGTGCCCGTCCCGTTGCCGCCGCGGCCACCCTGGATCCGGCGGCGGACGTCGTCGATCTTCGCCCGGTTCTTCGGGTCCTTGGCCAGCTCCTGGGCCTTGTCCGTGGCCTGACGGATGACCTGCTTGCCCTTCGGGCTGTTCGCGAACTGCACGACCTTGTTGAACAGCGACGCCATGACGCGCCCACCCCCTCGTGTCCCCGGGAGCCCGTGCCGGGCTCGCTCGTCCGGACAACGGTGACAGCAGCCGGGTCGTTCCGCGCGGTGAGCGCTCAGCGCACCGCCGCCGACCACCGGGCCCGCAGGTCCGCGGCCGCACCGGGACCGTGCGGCTCCACCACGGCGTCCGCGCCGCGCTGCGGCACGACCTCCAGCCCGACGCCGCGGGCGGCCAGCACCGCCGCCCCGGCCGCCGAGGCGCTGCGCACCTGCACGTGCTGCACCGGGCGGTCCAGCACGTCGGCCAGCACCCGCTGCACCGCCGGCTCCCGCGCGCCGCCACCGGTCAGCACGACCAGCTCCCCGGCCACCGGGCCGAGCAGGTCCAGCGCGGCCGCGACCGCGCAGGCGACCCCCTCCACCGCGGCCCGGGCCAGGTCGGCCCGGGTGGTGTCCGCGGACAGGCCGGTCCAGCCGCCGCGGGCGTCGGGTGCGGCGACGCCGCCGCGCTCACCGGTCAGGAACGGGGAGAACACCACCCCGCCGGCGCCGGCCGGGGAGGTCGCCAGGCTGCCGGCGAAGGCCGCCCAGTCCATGCCCAGCACCTCCCGGACCCAGTCCCAGGCCGTCCCGGCGTTCTGCAGCGCGGCCATCGCGTACCAGCCCGCCTCGGCGTCGGCGTAGCAGTGCACGACCGGGTCGGCCGCCGGCGCCGCCGGCACGCCCGGGCGGATCAGCTGGGCCCCGGACCCGAGGTTGACCTGCACCCCGTCGCGGGTGCCGGCCGCGAGCAGCGCCAGCGGGGTGTCCGCGCCGCCCACCACGACCGGCACCGACCCGCCGAGCAGCTCCGCCGTCCCCACCACGGCGGAGCCCGGCCGCACCGCCGGGAGGAGGCCGGGGTCGATCCCGGCGGCGGCGGTCGCGGCCGCCGACCAGCCGTCGGCCGGCACGTCCCACAGCAGGGTGGCCGAGGCGTCGCTGCGGTCGGTCACCGCCGGGTCGGCGCCGGGGAGCAGCGTGGCGCGGAGGGCGTCCTTCGGCAGCAGCACGGACGCTGCCCTGGCCAGCAGTCGCGGCTCGTGGACGGCCAGCCAGGCCAGCAGCGGGCCGGTCATCCCGGCGGCCAGCGGGTTGGCCAGCGCCGCGCGGTCCGGCTCGGCGAGCCGGCGCCAGCGGTCGAGCTCGCCGGCGGCGCGGCGGTCGGGCCACAGCACCGCCGGGGCCAGCGCGCTGCCGGCGGCGTCGACGAGCACCGCGCCGTGCATCTGCCCGGACAGCCCGAGGGCCGCGACCGGGCGGCCCGCCAGCCGGCCGGCGAGCGCGGCCAGGGCGTCGTCCAGCGCGGCCCGCCAGACGGCGACGTCGGTCTGCGCCCACCCCGGCTGCGGCCGGTCGACCGGGTAGCCGGCCTCGCTCTCGGCCACCACGGCGCCGTCCGGGTCGAGCGCGGCGAGCTTCAGCCCGCTGGTGCCGAGGTCGACCCCGACGACGACGGTCACCGGTGGGCGAAGCCGCCGGACCGGCCGTTGCGGTCGGCGAGGAGCCCGGCGAGCGTCGACACCGCGATCTCCGCGGGCGTCCGGGAGCCGATGTCCAGCCCGATCGGCCGGTGCACCCGGGCGACGTCGTCCGGGCCGACCCCGAGCGCGGCGAGCGCGGCCACGTGCGGGCCCTCGTGCCGCGGGTTGCCCATGATGCCGACCCAGCGGACCGGGCGGGCCAGCGCGTCCCGCAGGTGCACGCCGAGGTCGTCCCGGTGGTGGTCGGTGACCACGACGTCGGCGGCCTCGAGGTCGGGCTCGCCGTCCAGCTCGCTCAGCGCACCGACGGCCTCCTCCGCCCAGGCAGCCGAGTTCCGCAGCCCCGGGTCGGGCTCGACGAGCGCCACCCGGTAGCCCAGCTGGGTGGCCATCCCGGCCATCGCCGCGGCGACCGGCGAGGCGTAGACGAGCACCAGCACGCGCGGGGCTGCGGCGGTCATCCCCGCTCCGGGCTGTTGCCGTAGGCGTACGCGGCGTCGGCGTACCGGCCGCCCTCGGCGACCCCGGGCGGGGCGATCTCGCCGAGCCGGGCCAGGTCCTCCGGCGTCAGCTGCACGCCGGCCGCGCCGACGTTCTCCTCCAGGTAGCTGCGCCGCTTGGTGCCCGGGATCGGGACGACGTCCTCCCCCTGCGCGAGCACCCAGGCCAGCGCCAGCTGCCCGGCGGTCACGCCCTTCTCCTCGGCCATCGCGCGGACGGCCTCGACCAGCCGCAGGTTGGCGGTGAACGCCTCGCCGGTGAAGCGGGGGTGGGTGCGCCGCCAGTCGTCCTCGGCGAAGTCGTCGGGGCTGGTGATCGCGCCGGTCAGGAAGCCGCGGCCGAGCGGGCTGAACGGGACGATGCCGATGCCGTGCTCGCGGGCGACCGCGAGCACCTCGGTCTCCAGGTCCCGCGTCCACAGGGACCACTCGCTCTGCAGCGCGGCGATCGGGTGGACGCTCACCGCCCGGCGGATCGACTCGGCGCTGGCCTCCGACAGGCCGAGGTACCGCACCTTGCCCTGCTCGACCAGCTCGGCCATCGCCCCGACGGTGTCCTCGATCGGCACCCGCGGGTCGACCCGGTGCTGGTAGTAGAGGTCGATGACGTCGACGCCGAGCCGGCGCAGGCTGTCCTCGACCCGCGCCCGCACGTTCTCCGGGCGGCCGTCGATGTCCATCCCGCCGCGGTCGTTGTGCGTGAGCGAGAACTTGGTCGCCAGCTGCACCTCGTCGCGACGACCGGCGATGGCCTCGCCGACGAGCTCCTCGTTGTGGCCGGCGCCGTAGACGTCGGAGGTGTCCAGGAAGGTCACCCCGAGGTCGAGCGCCCGGTGGACGGTCGCGATCGACTCGCCGCGGTCGGCGGTGCCGTACATCTGGCTCATGCCCATGCACCCCAGGCCCAGGGCGGAGACCTCGAGGCCGCCGAGGCTGCGCCGGGGGACGGTCGGGAACGTCTGCGTCATGCCCTGATCCTGTCCCCGGTGGCGCGGGCGCCGCCAGAGCGGGGGTCAGCTCCCGCGCAGCACCCCGGTGGTGGTGAGCTCCTCGGCGACGTCGCGCAGCTTGACGTTGCTGCGCTGCGAGGCGTGGGTCAGCAGCGTGAACGCCTGCTCCGAGGTGACCTTGTAGCGCTCCATGAGGATGCCCTTGCCCTGCTCGATCACCGAGCGGGAGGCCATCGCCCGGCGCATGTTCGTGACGTCGTCGGTGGCCCGGGCGGCGGCCTCGGCGTTCGCGACGGCGATCGCGACGAAGGCGGCGACCTCCTCGCCGGCGGCCAGGTCGCCCTCGTCGAACGCCCCGGTGCCCAGCGAGTAGTTGTTCAGCGCCCCGATGGTCGCGCCCTGGAAGGGCAGCGGGACGGACAGCGAACTGCGCACGCCGAGCTCGAACACCCGCGCGGCGTAGTCGGGCCAGCGCTCCTCGGAGCGCATGTCCGCGATGACGAAGACCTCGCCGGAGCGGCCGGCGTCCAGGCAGGGGCCGTACCCCCGCTCGTACTGCAGTTCGTCGGCGTCCATCGCCAGCTGCCCGTCGTAGGCGGCGGTGTAGCCCCGCTCGTCGCGGATGAGGGTGATCGAGCTGGCGTCGGCGCCGGGCAGGGCCCGGCGGGCGATCTGCACGATCTCGGTGAGCACCTCGTCCAGCGCCCGGTCGACCAGGACGACACGGGCCAGCTCCTGGTGCAGCGCGCTGAGGCTCTCGGTCATGCTGCGGGCGGTCCTCTCCTCACGTCGGTGCACCGTGGGTTCGACGCCCGCCTGTCCGAGTGGCGTCCTCGGCCGGCACAGCGTATACGCCGTAAAGCGCTGGCCCCGATGTCGCCGCTACCTGCTGCCGACCGCGGTGAGCCGGGCACGGGCGGTGCGCCCCTGGTACCGGCGGGCGCGCCGACCCGCGACCTCTGCCCAGGTCCGGGCCGCCGCCCGCTCCACCCGGGGCACGACCGCGGGCAGCGCGAGCAGCACCAGCCCACCGGCGCACCAGCCGGCCACCACGTCGGAGATCCAGTGGGTGCCCAGGTAGACCGTGGTCAGCCCGACCGTGACGGCCACGACGGCCGCCAGCACCGCACCCACCCGCCGGTGCCCCCGGGCGACGAGGACCAGGACGCCCCACGTGACGACGGCGTTCGCGGTGTGCCCGGAGGGGAAGATGGTCCCGCCCGGCGCGAAGACGTCGGCGGCCCCGGGGAGCCCGGCGTCCGCACCCAGCTGCAACGGCCCCAGCCGGCCCACGAGGGTCTTCATCGCACCCACCCCGATGTTGGTCAGCAGGGTCGCGACCAGCAGGACGCCGAGCGGCCGCAGGTCCCGTTCCCGCCAGGCCCGCAGCCCCAGCCACGCGGCGGCGATCGCCAGGCAGATCGCCCGCTGCCCCAGCATGACCCACCACTGCAGGACACCGCCGAGCTCGGGCCAGTGCACGGCCGGCGCCCACCGGTAGACCGCGGAGTCCCAGTCGTCGACGTGGCTGCCGACGACGACACCGACCAGGAGCGCGGTGAGCACGGCCAGCAGCCCGGCCGCGGTCAGCACGCGGCCGACCGGGCGAGCGGACCGACGGGACGACGTTCGGGACCGGGACGCGACGTCCACCACGGCCTGCACCTTGCCTTCGGGAGCTGACTACCGGCTGGGCGGTGGCTGACCCTCGGCTGGCAGGTGCCTACCCACTCCCCCGTCGATCCACCGTGGGACCTCCGTCACGGGGCCCGGCCGGCCGGACCGACCACCCCGCGGACGGCTGCGTCTGGTGGGATGGCGGTGTCCGCACGCGGCGGTGCACGGCCGCCGCGGGGGCAGAGGAGGCACGCGTGCAGTACGCCGAGTCCGTCGTCGAGCTGATCGGGAACACCCCGCTGGTGCGACTGCGGTCCGTGACCGACCACCTGGGGCCCGATGCACCGCTGGTGCTGGCCAAGGTCGAGTACGTCAACCCGGGCGGTTCGGTGAAGGACCGGATCGCGCTGCGGATGGTGGAGGCGGCCGAGGCCGCGGGGCTGCTCCGGCCCGGCGGCACGATCATTGAGCCCACCAGCGGGAACACCGGGATCGGGCTGGCGATCGTGGCCCAGACCCGCGGCTACAAGTGCGTCTTCGTCTGCCCGGACAAGGTGGGCCAGGAGAAGATCAACGTGCTCAAGGCCTACGGCGCCGAGGTGCACGTCTGCCCCACCGCCGTCGACCCGGCCGACCCGCGCTCCTACTACTCGGTCTCCGACCGGCTGGCCCGGGAGACCGTCGGCGGCTGGAAGGCCGACCAGTACTCCAACCCGGCCAACCCGCGCTCGCACTACGAGACCACCGGCCCGGAGATCTGGTCGCAGACCGACGGTCGGGTCACACACTTCGTCACCGGTGCGGGCACCGGCGGCACCATCTCCGGCGTCGGCCGCTACCTCAAGGAGGCCAGCGGCGGCCGCGTGCAGGTGATCGGCGCCGACCCGGAGGGCTCGGTGTACTCCGGGGGCACCGGGCGTCCCTACCTGGTGGAGGGGGTCGGCGAGGACTTCTGGCCCGACGCCTACGACCGCACGGTCGCCGACGAGATCATCGCGGTCTCCGACGGCGACTCCTTCGCGATGACCCGGCGGCTGGCCCGCGAGGAGGGGCTGCTGGTCGGCGGCTCCTGCGGGATGGCCGTCGTCGCCGCGCTCCGCGTCGCCGAGCGGCTGACCAAGGACGACGTCCTGGTGGTGCTGCTGCCCGACGGCGGCCGCGGCTACCTCAACAAGATCTTCAACGACGAGTGGATGGCCGACTACGGCTTCCTGGACGCCGGTGGCGGCGAGACCGTCGGGGAACTGCTGGACACCAAGTCCGGGAGCACCCCCACCCTGGTGCACACCCACCCGAACGAGACCGTCCGCGACGCGATCGACATCCTCCGCGAGTACGGCGTCAGCCAACTGCCCGTGGTCCGGGCCGAGCCGCCGGTGACCGCCGGTGAGGTGGTCGGCTCGGTGGCGGAGAAGACGCTGCTGGACGCGCTGTTCTCCGGTCGCGCCACGCTGGCCGACCCGGTGGAGCGGCACATGTCCGCCCCGCTGCCCATCATCGGGTCCGGTGAGCCGGTGACCGCGGCAGTGAGCGCCCTGGGCGACGCCGACGCGCTGCTGGTGCACGTCGACGGCAAGCCGGCCGGCGTCGTGACCCGGCAGGACGTCCTCGGCCACCTCGTCGGCATCACGCCTACGGTCGGGTCATGAGCTCCCGAGTCGATGCGCAGGGCTTCAACACCCGCGCCATCCACGCCGGCCAGGAACCGGACCCGGCGACCGGTGCGGTCATCCCGCCGCTGCACCTGACGACCACCTACAAGCAGGACGGCGTCGGCGGGCTGCGCGGCGGGTACGAGTACAGCCGCAGCGCCAACCCCACCCGGGACACCCTGCAGACGGCGCTGGCCGCGCTCGAGCAGGGCACCCGCGGGTTCGCCTTCGCCTCCGGGCTGGCGGCCGAGGACACCCTGCTGCGCACCGTCTGCCGACCGGGCGACTCGATCGTGCTCGGCGGCGACGCCTACGGCGGCACCTACCGGCTCATCTCCAAGGTGCTCGAGCCCTGGGGCATCAGCCACCAGCCGGTCGACCTCAACGACCTCGACGCCGTCCGCGCCGCCGTGGCCCCGGAGACCACCCGGGTGGTCTGGTGCGAGACGCCCAGCAACCCGCTGCTCAACATCTCCGACATCGCCGCGCTGGCCGAGATCGCGCACTCCTCGGGCACGCTGCTGGTGGTCGACAACACCTTCGCCAGCCCGTACCTGCAGCAGCCGCTGACGCTGGGCGCCGACGTCGTCGTCCACTCGACGACGAAGTACCTCGGCGGGCACTCCGACGTCGTCGGGGGCGCGCTGGTCGTCTCCGACGCCGAGCTGGGCGAGCGGCTGGCCTACCACCAGAACGCGATGGGCGCGGTCGCCGGCCCGTTCGACTCATGGCTGGTGCTGCGCAGCCTGAAGACGCTCGGCGTCCGGGTGGAGCGGCACAGCGCCAACGCCGGCCGGATCGCCGAGTGGCTGCTGGAGCACCCCGCCGTGGGCGACGTCCTCTACCCGGGCCTCCCCCAGCACCGCAACCACGACATCGCGGCGAAGCAGATGTCCGGCTTCGGCGGGATGCTCTCGTTCCGGCTGCGCGGCGGTGAGGAGGCGGCGCTGCGGGTGTGCGAGCGCACGTCGCTGTTCACGCTGGCCGAGTCCCTCGGCGGCGTCGAGTCGCTGATCGAGCACCCGCACCGGATGACCCACGCCAGCGCCGCCGGGTCGCCGCTCGAGGTGCCCGCCGACCTGGTCCGGCTGTCGGTCGGCATCGAGGACGTCGAGGACCTCCTCGCCGACCTGGAAGGAGCGCTGGGAACTCACTGAGTGCAGTTGCTCGCGCCGAGTGGGGGCCGGAGGCTCCCGCGCAAGCGCGACGAATCGGCTCAGCCCAGGTCGGGACGGCTCCTGGTCGCGGTGTGGTCCGTGAGGATCACCGTGTTGTCGTGAGGATGCGGGGGCCGTCGTCGGTGACGGCGACGGTGTGCTCGACGTGGGCGGCGCGGCTGCCGTCGGCGCTGCGCAAGGTCCAGCCGTCGGCGTCCACCCGGTAGTCGTCGTGCCCGCCGGCGAGGAACCACGGCTCGATGGCGATCACCAGGCCGGCGCGCAGCGGCACCCCGCGCCCGGCCCGGCCCTCGTTCGGGACGTGCGGGTCGGCGTGCATCGTCCGCCCCACGCCGTGGCCGCCCTGGTCGGTGTTGATGCCGCAGCCACCGGCCCGGCCCACCGCCGCGATGGCCGCCGAGATGTCACCGACCCGGTTGCCCGGGACGGCGGCCGCGATGCCGGCCGCCAGCGCGCGGGTGGTGGTGTCGACCAGCTCCAGGTCCGCCGGCCGCGGCGTGCCCACCGGGAAGGTGATCGCCGCGTCGCCGACCCAGCCGTCGAGCGTGGCACCGGCGTCGACGCTGAGCAGGTCGCCGTCGGCGAGCTCCTGCGTGGTCGGGATCCCGTGCAGGGCGACGTCGTTCACCGACAGGCAGACGACGCCGGGGAACGGCGGGGTGGTGCGGAGCGGGGCGTAGCCGAGGAACGGGGAGGTCGCGCCCGCGTCGGCCAGGACGCCCCGGGCCACCTCGTCCAGCTGGGTGAGCCGGACGCCCGGGGCCGCGGCTGCCCGCACGGCCGCCAGCATGTCGGCCACCACCGCGCCGGCGGCCCGCATCGCCTCGAGCTCGCCGGGCGTGCGCAGTTCGATCACGTCGTCGTCCTTCCGGTACAGGTATCCCGGTATTAGTATCACGACCATGGTCCGACCACCGCTGACCCCTGCCGAGCGCGACCGGGGTCGCCGGCTGGGTGCACTGCTCCGCTCGGCCCGGGGCGACCGCTCCCCCGGCGAGGTCGCCACCGCGTCCGGCGTGAGCCTCGAGGCGCTGCGCAAGATCGAGTCCGGGCGGGTGCCCACGCCGGCGTTCTTCACCGTCACCGCGCTGGCCCGCACCCTCGGCCTACCCCTGGACGAGCTGGCCCGCGCCCTGGACGACACGGGCGCCGCGGTCCCGGCGTGACACCCCGCCACCGAAGGCGCGCTTTGGGTGGCACTCGGCGCGGGTAGGCCTGCCCGGTGCGCGAGCCCCGGGTCACCGTCGTGATCGCCACCCGGGACCGCCGCGCGTCGCTGCTGCGCACGCTGGCGCGCCTGGGCGGCGACGTCCCGGTGGTCGTGGTCGACAACGCCTCCACCGACGGCACCGCCGCCGCTGTCCGGAGCGCGCATCCGGACGTCGAGGTGCTCGAACTGCCCGCCAACACGGGCGCGGTCGCCCGCACGCACGGTGTCCGGCTGGCCCGCACGCCGTACGTGGCCTTCGCCGACGACGACTCCTGGTGGGAGCCGGGCGCGCTGGAGACCGCCGCCGACCTGCTCGACGCCCACCCCGAGGTGGCCGTCGTCGTGGGCCGGGTGCGGATGGCCGCCGACGGCAGGGAGGACGCCGTCACCCGCAAGCACCGCCGGGCGCTGCTCGGCCGCTCTCCCGCCGGGCCGGACGTGCTCAGCTGGCCCGCCTTCGCCGCGGTGGTCCGGCGCGACGCCCACCTGGCCGTCGGGGGCTTCTCCCCGCTGCTGTTCTTCGGCGGCGAGGAGCACCTGCTCGCCCTCGACCTGGCCACGGCCGGCTGGCAGCAGGTGTTCACCGAGGACGTCGTCGCCTGGCACGGCCCGGCCGGCCCGGACCGCCCGACCCCGACCCGGTGGGCGCTGCAGACCCGCAATGACGTCCTGGTCGACTGGCTGCGCCGGCCGCTGCCGGTGGCCCTGGCCGCCACCGGCCGGCTCACCCGCCGGGCGATGCGCGAGCCGGCTGCCCGCCGGGCGTTGGCCGGGCTGCTGCGCCGGCTGCCCGCGGCGCTGCGGCAGCGCCGCCCGGTCCCGGCCGGGGTGGAGCAGCGGTTCGCCACGGCCCAGCGGCCGCTGGCTCAGTCGACCAGCTGAAGCGCCCCCGTCGGGCAGGCCCGGACGGCGGTCTCCACCGCGGTCAGATCGGTGATCTCGTGCACCTGCAGCACCCCGTCGGCGTCGAGCTCGAAGACCTCCGGCGCCTCCATCTCGCACACCCCGGCGCCCATGCAGACCTCCCGGTCCACCACGACCCGGGTCATCGCAGCCCGGTCAGCCGGGCCGGCAGCCGCTTCAGCCCGTTGACGAACGACGACTGCAGCCGGGCCGGCTCACCACAGACCTCCAGGTCGGGGAGCTCCCGGGCGAAGGCCTGGAACGCGACGCCGATCTCCCGGCGGGCCAGGTGGGCGCCGAGGCAGAAGTGCGGGCCGCGGGAGCCGAAGCCGACGTGCGGGTTGGGGTCGCGGGTCAGGTCGAACCGGTGCGGGTCGGCGAAGACGGCAGGGTCCCGGTTGGCGGCGCCGTAGAACAGCAGGAACTTCGAGCCCGCGGGGAACGCCTGCCCGGACAGCTCGACGTCCTGGGTCGCGGTGCGCCGCATCCAGGTGATCGGGCTGGTCCAGCGGACGACCTCCTCGACCGCGGTGCGGGTGATCCCCGGATCGGCCGCCCAGCGGTCCCGCTCGGCGGGGTGCTCGGACAGCGCGAGCACGCCCTGGGAGAGGGCGTTGCGGGTGGTCTCGTTGCCGGCGACCAGCAGCAGGATGAAGAACGAGGCGATCTCCTGCGCGGTCAGCCGCTCGCCGTCGACCTCGGTGGTGACCAGCGCGGTGGTCAGGTCGTCGGTCGGGCGGGCGCGCCGCTCGACGGCCAGCCGGGTCATCAGCCCGGCGAGCACCTCCCCCGCCTTGAGGAACGCGGTGACCATCAGCTCCTCGTCCTCGACGAGCTCGGGGTCACCGCCGGAGAGGATCACGTTCGACTGGTGCAGCACCATCGGCCGGTCGTCGTCCGGGATGCCCATCATGTCGCAGATGACCCGCAGCGGGATCGGCGCGGCCAGGTCGGCCACGACGTCGATGGTGCCGTCGCCGTCCGCGGCGCGCTGCCGGGCCCGGGCGACCACGTCGTCGACGACCGCCTGCACGTTGCCGACGAGCCCCTCGAGCACCCGGGGCGTGAACGCCTTCGCCACGATCCGCCGGATCTTGCCGTGCCGCGGGTCGTCCATGCTGATCAGCGAGCCGTAGAACTCGTTGAGGTCCGGCGGCATGTCGGCGATCGAGACCGCCCCCGAGCCGGAGGCGAACAGCGCCGGCTGGCTGCTGATCGCCTCGACGTCGGCGTACCGGGTGACCGCGTGGTAGCCGGGGCCGACGGGGATGTAGGGGACGACGGGCTCGGCGAAGAAGGCGAACGGGCTCTCCCGCCGCAGCAGGTCGAAGACCGCGTGCCGCTGCTCCGGCGGCGCGCCCCAGAACTCCCGGTCGGACAGGTCGATGGCGTCCAGCGTCGGCGTCGACACGGAGGACACGCTAGCCGAGCGGTGACCGCGGTCACAGCCCTGCGGTCAGCCCTCCGCGAGCTGCGCCACGAACCACGCCCGCGCCTCCGCGTTGCCGGCCGCCCCGCGCCGCCGGGCCTCGGCGAGCGCGTCGCCCAGCGTGCCCGACAGCACGTGCTCGAGGGCCGCGTCCAGCGTGGCCGGGTCCAGCTCGCCGGCCCGCAGCACCACCGGCCAGCCCAGCGCGGCCGCCTGGGCGCTGACCTTCGCGCCGCCGACGATCGCGTCGCAGGCGATCACCGGGACGCCGTGCGCCAGCCCCAGCACCAGCGCGTGCAGCCGCATGCTGACCACCGCGTCGGCCCGCCGGACGAGCGCCTCGACCTGCGCGGGGAAGCGCTCGTACGGCTTGTCGTACAGGTCCATGTCCAGCTCGAACCACGGGATCCCGCGGGCTCCGAGCCAGCCCTCGATCGTCGCCCGCACCTGCGCGGCCTGGCTGCGGGAGCCGTACTCCTCCTGCGCCGGGGCGAAGGCGACGGCCAGCACCGGCACGTCCGGCGTGGTCGTGGCGATGGCCAGGTCGGGCCGGGCCACCCCGCGGGCGTCCCGCTCCCACACCCGGTGGAACAGCGGCCGCGCATCGTCCGGGACCACCGAGACGTTGACCGCCCAGCGCTGCGCGTGCGCGAAGGCCGCGGTCAGCTCCTGGAGCAGCGGCATGTCCATCAACGGGCCGCTGACGAACACCAGGTGGGTGTAGTCGGCCGGGTCGAGGTCCCGCCAGTGCGGCCCACGCCCGAGGTAGGGAGCCCACGCGACGTCGTGGTCGACCCCCAGCTCGGTGAGCCAGCCGACGACGACGTCGGCCCCCAGCTCGTCGCCGATGGTGGCGATCACCTCGTCGAAGCTGAACCACCCGGTGACCAGGACGCGCATGCCCTCAGCCTGTCAGGCCCAGAATGGGCGGCGACGCCCGACCCGGGCCCCGGCCCCACCCAGGAGGACGACGTGAGCACGACCGCACCCGACCCGACCGAGCTCAGCGCCCGGCGGGCCCGCATCCGCGACGCGCACCTGCGCCCCTCGGGCGAGCGCCCGGCCTCGACCGCCCGCGGCCTGCACCACACGGCGCTGGTCAGCAGCGACGTGGAGACGACGATCCGCTTCTACCAGGACGTGCTGGGCTTCCCGCTCACCGAGCTGATCGAGAACCGCGACTACCCCGGTTCCTCGCACTTCTTCTTCGACATCGGCAACGGCAACCTGCTGGCGTTCTTCGACTTCCCCGGCCTGGACGTCGGCCCGTACGCCGAGGTGCTGGGCGGGTTGCACCACGTGGCGATCAGCGTCGAGCCGCAGCGCTGGGAGGCCCTGGTCGAGCGGCTCACCGAGGCCGGCATCGAGCACGTGGTGCACAGCGGCGTCTCGGTGTACTTCCGCGACCCCGACGGCGCCCGGATCGAGCTCATCGCCGACCCGCTCGGCGAGATGTACGGCGAGCACGTGCTCTAGCGGTCAGGACTCCCGGGCTGCGACGAGGTCCTTGTACTCGGGGTGGCGCTCGATCCAGCCGCGGACGAACGGGCACAGCGGGACGACGGTCCCGCCCTTGCTGCGGACGTCGTCGAGCGCCGCGCGCACCAGGGTGCCGCCCAGCCCGGAGTGCTCCGAGTCGCTGTCGACCTCGGTGTGGGTGAACACCACCTGGTCGCCGCGGCGCTGGTAGGCGGCCAGGCCGAGCCGGCGGTCGCCGTCCCGGATCTCGTAGCGGTCGGCCTCGGGGACGTCGATGACGGTCGGCTCCATGCCCTCTGCGAACCCTGCCCCCGGCCGGGCTGTTCCCATCAGGACAGCCGACGGGCCGCCGGTCCGGAGGTCACCGTGAGGGTGGCGGGCTCGGTCAGCCCGCGCTCCCCGCAGGCGGCGACGACGGCGCGGTCGACCGCCGCGGCGTCCGCGGAGCGGATCAGCGCGATGGCCGAGCCGCCGAAGCCGCCGCCGACCATCCGGGCGCCGAGCGCACCCGCCGAGCGGGCCGCCTCGACGACGACGTCCAGCTCCACCGCCGACACCTCGTAGTCGTCGCGCAGCGAGGCGTGCGAGGCGTCGAGCAGCGGGCCGATCTCGGCCACCCGCCCGGCGCGCACCAGCTCGACGACCCTGTCGACGCGCTGGTTCTCGGACACGACGTGCCGGGTGCGGGCCTGCAGCCGGGGGTCGGCCAGCCGCTCGACGTCGGCCGGGGTGGCGTCGCTGAGCCACTCCAGGCCGAGCTGCCGGGCGGCCTCGTCGCAGTCGGCCCGGCGTTTGGCGTACTGACCGTCGGCGAGCGTGTGCTTGACCCGGGTGTCGATGACCATCAGCTCCAGGCCGGCCTCGGCCAGTCCGAGCTGCACCGGCTCGGTGCGGAAGTCGCGGGTGTGGATGAGCAGCGCCGAGCCCTCCTCGGCCAGCAGCGCGACGGTCTGGTCCATGCCGCCGGTGCCGGCGCCCACGACCTCGTTCTCGGCCCGGATCGCGGCCTGGATGAGCAGGTGGCGGAGCTGCTGGTCGTCGGTCCGGCCGGCGAGCTCGGCGGCCGACAGCGCCACCGCCGCCTCCAGCGACGCCGAGCTGGACAGCCCGGCGCCGAGCGGCACGTCGCTGCTCACGGCCATGTCCAGGCCGGGCACCTCGATGCCCGCCTGCTGCAGCGACCACAGCGTGCCGGCCGCGTAGGCCGCCCAGCCGCTGACCTGGCCGGGGCCGAGGTCGGCGAGGGTCCCCTCGAACGGCTCGGCGTCCGGGTCGGTGCTGGTCAGCCGGACCCGGTCGTCGTCCCGGCGGCGCACCGCCGCGGCGGTGACCCGGGTGAGGGCCATCGGCAGGCAGCGGCCGCCGTTGTAGTCGACGTGCTCGCCGATCAGGTTGACCCGGCCCGGTGCGGTCCAGACACCGTCCGGCTCGGTGCCCCAGGCGTCCCGCAGCGCGGCGACGGCCTCGCGGGCCTGCTGCTCCGCGCCGCTCACGACGCCACCTCGCGCAGCCGGTCGGCGATCCGCTCGGGGGTCGTGTCGTTGATCCACGCGCCCGCGCCGGACTCCGAGCCGGCCAGGTACTTCAGCTTGCCCGGGGCGCGCAGCAGCGAGAACAGCTGCAGGTGCAGCCGGCCCAGGTCGCGGTCCTCGCCGGTCGGCGCCTGGTGCCAGCCGGAGATGTAGGGCACCCGGTCGACGCCGGGGTGGAAGCGGTTCACCCGGCGCAGCAGCTCCTGGTAGACCAGCGCGAGCTCGGCGCGCTCGGCGTCGTCCAGCGCGGCGAGGTCGGGGACGTCGCGGTGCGGGGCCAGGTGGACCTCCACCGGCCAGCGGGCGGCGCGCGGCACGTAGGCGGTGAAGTGCTCGCCGCGCAGCACCACCCGGGTGCCCTCGGCCTGCTCGGCGGCGAGCACGTCGGCGAGCAGGTTGCCCCCGGTCGCCTGCCGGTGCTGCCGGGCCCGCTCGACCAGCTGGCCGGAGCGCGGCGGCACCGTCGGGTAGGCGTAGACCTGCCCGTGCGGGTGGCTCAGCGTCACGCCGATCTCCTGGCCGCTGTTCTCGAACACGAACACCTCGGCGACCCCCGGGTCGGCCGAGTGCGCCGACGTCCGCTGCGCCCACGCCTCGACGATGGTGCGCATCCGCGCCGCGGACAGGTCGGCGACGGCCGCGTCGTGGTCGCTGGAGAAGACGACGACGTCGCAGTGGCCGTAGGCGGGGCGGTCGGCGGGGCCGAAGGGCGGCGGCGGGGCGTCCGCCGCGGGGCCGACGGTCAGCGGGGCGAAGCTCGGGAAGCGGTTGGCGAAGACGGCGACGTCGTAGCTGCTGTCGGGCACCTCGGTCGGCCGGGCCGGGTTGACGGTCGGGTCCAGGGGGCAGTCGGCCGCGCTCGGCAGGAAGGTGCGGTTCATCCGGTGCCCGGCTATCGTGACCCACTCGCCGGTCAGGACGTCGTAGCGGATCTCGCCGGCGTGCGGCGGCTCACCCAGCGGCCGGACGTCGGCGGCCTCGTGCACCGGGCCGGGCGTGTCCTGGTCGTCGAAGTACAGGATCGGCCGGCCGTCGGCCAGCGTGCGCTCGGTGATCCGGCCCGGCCACCGCTGGGCCGCTGCCGCGGGAACCGCGTCCATGCCTGTCCTACCTCCACCTCAGATCGGCGTCGCCCGGGCGTGCAGAGCGAGTCTGCACACACGGACGGAGGGCCCGGTCACCGTGGTGCGGTGACCGGGCCCTCCGGTTGGTAGCGGGGACAGGATTTGAACCTGTGACCTCTGGGTTATGAGCCCAGCGAGCTACCGAGCTGCTCCACCCCGCGTCGCAGGGAGAACGTTACCCCAGCCGCGCCGCGGTCCTGCACCGGGGTGCGGGTCAGCCCGGGGGCGCCCACCCGGCCGGCTCCTCGGGCACCGGCGGGGGCTCGCGCAGCGGCAGCTGGAACCAGCCGACGTCGTGCCACCGCCCGGCCTTGAAGCCGGCGGCGCGGTACACCCCGACGGGGGTGAAGCCGACCGCGGTGTGCAGGCCGACGCTGGCCGGGTTGGGCAGCGCGATCCCGGCGAAGGCGGTGACGTGGCCGAGCGCGGCGAGCTCCGGGAGCAGCCGCGCGTACAGCGCCCGGCCGGTACCGGCACCCTGCTCCCCCGCGGTCAGGTACACCGAGCAGTCGACCGACCACCGGTAGGCCGCCCGGCTGCGGTGCCGGCCGGCGTAGGCGTAGCCGACCACCGCGCCGTCCCGGCAGGCCACGAACCACGGCAGCCGGGGTGCGGCGAGCATCCGCCGGGCCAGCTCGGCGGCGTCCGGGGCGACCGTCTCGAACGAGGCCACCGACCCGGTGACGTACGGGCGGTAGACCTCGGCGATCCCGGCGGCGTCGGCGACGTCGGCCGGCCGCACCTCGGCAGGGGTGCGGCCCGCCACGCCCTCCACCCGGGAGCCCGCGGCTAGACCGACGCCGACAGCGCGTCGGTCAGCAGCGCGACCAGGGCGTCCTGCTGGACGTCGGCGGAGGAGCCGACCTCCTCCTCCGAGCCGTCGAGGGCGCGGGCGGCGAGGCCGGCCTTGCTGTCGATCAGCTCGGCGATCCGGGCGTCGATCGTCTGCGCGGCGATGATCCGCCACGCGGTGACCGGCTCGGTCTGGCCGATGCGGTGCGCGCGGTCGATGGCCTGGGTCTGCTCCGCGTCGGTCCAGGACAGCTCGGCGAGCACCAGGTTGGACGCGACCTGGAGGTTCAGCCCCACGCCCGCGGCGGTCAGCGAGCAGACCGCGATGGTGACCTCGGGGTCCCGCACGAAGGCGTCGATGTTCCGCTGCCGCGCGCCCGGGGTCTGGTCACCGCGGATGGAGGCGAACCGGATGCCCTGCTTGCCGAAGGTCTCCTCGGCGACGTCCATCACGTCGACGTGCTTGGCGAAGAACACCACCTTGCCGGCGCTGCGCGCGAGCTGCGCGGCGTAGTCGGCGGCGAGGCCGGCCTTCGCCTGGCCGATGCGCCGCATCATGGTGAACACGTTCTCGTTCGACGTCGACGTGCTGGCGTCCTTGAGCTCCCAGCGGGCCACCGTGCGCACCAGGTCGTGGTCGATGCCCTCGACGACGGCACCGGACCGGCGGGCCGCCAGCGCGGTCTCGTACCGCGACACCAGCCGGCGGGCGAGGTCCCGCTCGGCCGCCCGGATCGACCGGCCGGCCGGCCCGTCGAGCTCGACGGGGAGGTCGGCGATGCGGCGGGCGGGGATGTCGGCGGCGACGTCGACCTTGCGGCGCCGGACGATCCCCTGGTCGATCACGGCCTGCCGCGCCGCGGGGTAGAAGCCGGGGTCGGCCGGGGTGAGGCCGGTGTCCTCCAGCGCGTTCATCAGCTCGCCGAGCGGCTTGCCCTCGTCGATCCAGCCGAGGAACTGCCAGATGGCCCGGAAGTCGTCGATGTCGTTGATCAGCGGGGTCCCGGTGAGCGCCATCAGCAGCGGCCGGACGGTGCGGGACCGGATCCGCTCGGAGAGCTCCAGCACGTGCTGGGAGCGCTGCGAGGACTTGTTCTTGATGAAGTGCGCCTCGTCGACGACCATCCCGCGGAAGCCGAAGTCGCCGAGCCAGCCCACGTGCCGGTCCAGCACCTCGTAGTTGACGACGACGATGTCGGCGAACCCGTCGACGGTGGTCCCGTCGCCCTGGATGACGGTGGCCGGGCGGTGCGGGGTCCAGCGGCCGGCCTCGCGGGCCCAGTTGGTCTTGACCACGTTCGGCACGACCACGAGCAGCGGGTAGGCGTCGGCCGCCTCCGCGGCGAGCAGCGCCTGGGCCGTCTTGCCCAGGCCGGGCTCGTCGGCGAGCAGGAAGGTCCGGTGCCCCTCGGCGGCCGCGGTGACCAGCTGCGCCTGGTGCGGCATCAGCTCCAGCCCACCGGCCAGCCGGCGGGCGGACGGCGCAGGCAGCGCCATGCACGCCGGGGCGCCGCCGCCGGCGCGCTCGAAGGAGCTGAGCAGCGGGCCGAGCAGCTCCCAGCCGCCCAGCCGGCGCGGCCGGGCGACGACCGGGCGCGGGGCGGAGAAGTCGGGGGCCAGGAACGGGTTGGCCAGCTGCCGGGAGATGACCGACTGCGGCACCACCCGGCGCTCGGGGGCGGCGGGCTCGGCCGCGGCGGCCTCGTCGGGCGCGGTGGTGGTGGTGCGGCCGAGGTCCCGCGCCGGCGTCCGCGGCTCGGCGACGGCGTCCGCGGACAGCAGCGCCAGCAGGGCGGGGTCGCGGACGGCGGTCTTGGCGAGGATCGTCCCGATGCCGTCGAGGCGCTTGAGCTGCTCGGCCCGGCGGGTGTCGCTGCCCCCCTGCTCGGCGCGGACCCGGGCGTGCTCCTCGCGCAGCAGCAGGGCGACGCTCTGGAACTGCGAGCGCACCGCGGGCGTGACCGGCCCGCGCTTGACGGCGGCCTCGACGCCGCGGACGGTCCGGGCGAGCGCCGCGATCGCGTCCTCGGGCTCGCGCCGCTGCTTGCTCGGGGCCGCACGGCGGGCGCCCGGCGCGGACCGGCCTCGTTGAGCCACAGACTCCTCCTCCTGGACGTCCGGTGCGGGCGCCGCGGGTGACGTGGCGTCGACCGCGGGCACCCGGCCGCGGACGGCACGTCGCGCCGGCCGGGTGGCGGGCCGTGACCCGGTGCCCGGCGGGTGCCAGCGCCTGCGGGTCGGCCGGGGCTGCGCGCCCCGGGTCGTGCCCGCTCGAGATGCGCGCACCTACGAGAGCAGCCCTCACAGGGACTGTGAGGGCTGCGTCATCGTCGTAGCGGGGGCAGGATTTGAACCTGCGACCTCTGGGTTATGAGCCCAGCGAGCTACCGAGCTGCTCCACCCCGCGTCGGTGAGACCACCATACATCAGCTCGGGAGGAGCCGGCGGGAGGGGGCGGCAGCGACGCGCGGCCGCCCCCTCCGGCTCAGCCCGTGGGCCCCGCCGGGGCGGTCTGCCCGTTGGCCACCTGGTAGGCCTCCACGGCGTCCTGCAGCTGGGCCTGCGCCTGGCCGATCGCCGCGAAGTCCCCGGCCCTGGTCGCGTCGGCGAGGGCGGTCAGCGCGTCGTTGATCGCGGTCACCGCCGCGTCACGCGCCGCGCTGTCCACCGGTCCGCCACCGCCGTCCGCCGGTGGTGCGGGGGTCGGCGCCGGGGTCTCGCTGGGCGCCGGGGACGGCGCCGGTGAGGTAGGCGTGGTCGGTGCCGGGGTCGTGCCGCTGTCGGCGGCCGCGTCCCCGGCGCCGTCACCGAACACCTGGTCCAGCGCCTCGGCGAACGTGTCGGCGTAGCCGACCTTGTCGCCGTAGTTGACCAGCACCTTCTGCAGCAGCGGGAACGAGTTTTCCGCGGTGCCCTGCACGTACAGCGGTTCGACGTAGAGCAGCCCGCTGGTGCCGATCGGCAGGGTGAGCAGGTTGCCGAACACCGCCCGGGAGCTGGCGCTGTCGAACAGCGTGAGCTGGCTGCGGACCTCGCTGTTGGTGTTGAAGGACTGGAACACCTGCTGCGGTCCGCGGAACTGGGTGTTCCCCGGCAGCTGCAGCACCTGGATCTCGCCGTAGGTGTCCGGGTCGCTGGACACCGTCATGTAGGCGGACAGGTTCTCCCGCCGCAGCGCGTTGAGCGCGCTGGTCAGCTGGAAGGTGGAGTTGCTCTCCCCCACCCGCTGGCTCAGCACGTAGTACGGCGGCTGCGGCTCGGTGGTGTTGTTGCTGACCGTCGGGTCGATCGGGACCTGCCAGAAGTCGTTGGCGTTGTAGAAGTCCGACGGGTTGTCCACGTGGTACTGGGTCAGCACGTCCCGCTGGAGCTTGAACAGGTCCTCCGGGTACCGGAAGTGGCTGCGCAGCTCGTCGCTGATGTCGCTCGCCGGCTGCACGGTGCCCGGGAACGCCTTCATGTAGGTCTGCAGCACCGGGTCGCTGTCGTCGAAGGCGTACAGCGTGACCGTGCCGTCGTAGGCGTCGACCGTGGCCTTCACCGAGTTGGACACGTAGTTGACCTGGTCGTTGGGCAGCGCCGAGGTGCCGGTGCCGGTCAGCGAGTCGGTCGTCGCCTCGCCCAGGCTCTGCAGCGAGGAGTACGGGTAGGCGTCCGAGGTGGTGTAGGCGTCGACGATCCAGGTGATCCGGCCGTCGATGACGGCGGGGTACGGGTCGCCGTCGACCTGCAGGTAGGGGGCCGCCTTCTCCACCCGGTCCCGCGGGTCGCGGACGTAGAGCACCTTGGAGTCGTTGTTGACGGCGCTGGAGAGCAGGAAGTTCCGCTCGCGGTAGTAGATGGCGTAGGTCAGCTGCCGGAAGAAGCTGCCGATCGACACCCCGCCCTCGCCGTCGTAGGTGTTGTTCACCTGGCCGTCGGACCCGCTCTGCGGCCGGTCGAACTCGCGCGGGGAGGCGTCCTCGGCGTTGCCGACGACGGAGTACTCGTCGGTGCCGTTCACGTTGAGCAGCTCGCCGTAGTAGATCCGCGACTGGTCGACCTCGATGTTGCCGCGGGTGGGCAGGTCACCGGTGGTGAAGTTGGGCTCACCGCCGGCCTCCCCGGACACCACCTGGTTCGCCGGTGCGGCCACGAAGCCGTTGCCGTGGGTGTAGACGGTGTGCTGGTTGATCCAGTTCGTCTGGTTGCCCGACAGCGACGAGGAGTCCAGCTCGCGGGCGGCCACGACGTAGTCCTGGGTGACCCCGTCGACCGTGTAGCGGTCGATGTCCAGCTTCTCCGGGAAGCCGTAGACGTTGCGGATCTGCTGGCGGGCCAGGAACGTCGCCTGCAGCACGTTGGGGTCCAGCAGCCGCGCGTTGGAGATCGTGCCGGCGTCGCCGGCCAGGTCCGCCGTGGTCGGCGTGGAGGCGGGGTCGTCGGAGCCGGCGTCGGTGCCGGTCTCGTCGCCGGAGGCGGTGTCGACGCCGTAGTCGGTGTACTGGACGTCGGAGAGCTGGTAGGCGTCGCGGGTGGACGTCAGGGCCCGCTCGATGTACGCGGCCTCCTTCTGGTCCGCCGAGGGCCGGACGACGAACTGCTGCATGATCGCCGGGAAGGCGACGCCGATGACCAGGCTGGAGAACAGCAGCAGCACCAGCGCGGCGGCCGGCAGCACGGTGTTGCGGAAGAAGATGTTGGCGAAGAACGCCACGGCGCAGATCGCCGCGACGAACACCAGGATGTTCTTCGCCGGCAGCAGCGCGTTGACGTCGGTGTAGGACGCCCCGGTGTAGACCGTGCCCCGGTCGGAGTAGACCGTGCCGTACCGGTCCAGCCAGTACGCGACCGCCTTGAGCGCCAGGAAGATCCCCAGCAGCACCGACAGCTGCACGCGGGCAGCACCGGTGAGCTTCTGGCCCGGGGTCTGCAGCCGCAGGCCGCCGAAGACGTAGTGGGTCAGCAGCGAGCCGATCAGCGCCAGCAGGACGATCGCGAACGCGAACCCCAGCGCCAACCGGTAGAAGGGGTAGTCGAAGACGAAGAAGGAGATGTCCTTGCCGAACTCTGGGTCGGTGCGCCCGAAGTCGGTGGAGTTGCGGAAGGTCAGCCAGGTCTGCCAGCTGCCCTGCGCGGTGAACCCGGCGAACAGGCCCAGCACGACGCCGATGGCGGTGAGCACCAGCTTGCGGCGGGGCTCGACCGACTGGCGGTAGCGCTCCAGGTTCTGCTGCTCCAGCGACATCGGCCGGAACGTGGGGCGGAACCGGTACGCGAGGTGGACCGCGAGGGCGACCAGCCCGCCGGTGGCCACCCCGGCCACGGCGAACAGCAGGGCCCGGGTCTGGACCTCGGTCCAGAAGACCTCGGTGAAGTTGGTCTCGTCGAACCAGAGGTAGTCGACGTAGACGTTGGTGAGCGTGCCGATGACGGTGAACAGCACCAGCAGCACGGCGACGACGCCGATGACCAGCTTGGCGCGCCGCGACAGCGTCGGCACCGGCACGGGGGGCCGCATGGCCACGGTCGGTCTCCTGTCTTTCCTACGACCTACGAGGTGGCGAGCACGGGGACCCGGCCACGGGACACGGCGACCGCGATGGGTCCGGACGCCCCGGGGGCGCCGACGGTCGGACCACGGTCCGCTCCGTCAACTGTTCCCGGGGGCGGCGGGTTCCCGACCGCATCACAAGCAGATCACGGCTCCCTGGCAGGGGGGTCAGCAGCCCGGCGGTGTCGTGCCGGCCCGGAGGTCCGCGAGCGCGGTCAGCGCGTCGTCCAGGGTGGCGACCCGGGCCATCGGCAGGCCCGGCTGTGCGTTCTGCAGCGCCTCGGCGCAGTTGTCCGCCGGGACGAGGAACAGCTCGGCGTCGATCTCGCGGGCGGCGACCATCTTCAGCGGGATGCCGCCGATCGGGCCGACCGCGCCGTCGGCGGAGATGGTGCCGGTGCCGGCGACGACGGCCCCCTCGGTGAGGTCGGTGTCGCCCACCATGTCGATGATCCCCAGGGTCAGCATCAGGCCGGCCGACGGACCGCCCACGTCGTCCACCTCGATGTCGACGTCGAAGGGGGCGTAGGGGGTCTGGAGGACCAGCACGCCCAGCGCCGAGCCGCCGCCGTCCGCCGCCGTCCCGGTGGTGACCGTGGCGGTGCCGGGGGTGCCCAGCCGGGTGTAGGCCACCGGGACCGGGGTGCCCGGCGGGATCGCGGCCAGCGCGGCGGTGAGCGCGTCCTGGGTGGGGGTGGGGGTGCCGTCGACCGCGGTGATGGCGTCACCCGCCGCCAGCTGCCCCTCCGACGGGGAGTCCGGGGCGAGGTCCTGGACGACGACCTCCTCCGGGTAGCCCAGCTCGCCGAGCGCCGCACCGCGGGCGGCCTGCTCGGAGGTGAGGAAGGCCTCCCGGTTCTGCGCCTGGGTCTCCTCCACCGACTGGTCGGAGGGGTAGACCTGCTCGCGCGGTACGACGGTGACCTCGTCGTCGAACCAGCCCTGCACCGCGCCGACGAGGGTGAGCGGCCGGGTCGGGATGCCGACCGTGGTCAGGTTCAGGTTGCCCGAGGTGTCGTTGGGCTCACGGCCGGTCAGCGAGATGATCGGCGTGCCGTCGATGTCCCCGAGGGTGTTGTAGGTCGGCCCGGGCACCTGGGCGACGTAGGGCACCGGCAACAGGGCACCGAGCACCCCGAAGACCAGCAGCAGCACCGTCCCGGTGACCAGGACGGTGGTCCGACGGCTCACGGCTCCTCCTCGCGGGCGGCCGCCCGCGAGCCGGCCGCCCGGGCGTCGGGGGCACGAGGTCAGCGGCGGGTGGCCGCGACGGGCGCACCCGTCGAACGGCGAGCGTAGGTGACCTCCCTGGGTCGGCGGCCCCGGCGAGTCCGCTGAGGGCGGACGGACAGCCGCCGGGAGGGCGGTCAGCGCGCTCGCGCGCGGCTACGGTGGGTCCATGAGCGATCTTCCCTTCGGCTTCGGGCTCCCCGACCGCGACCCCGAGAAGCGGGACGAGCCCGGGCAGGGCGGTGGCGCGGGCGGCGACGACCCGTTCGGCCTCGGCGCGCTGTTCGGGTCGATGGGCGGTGTCGGCCCCGGCGCCGGCAACCCGGCGGACCTGCTGGGCAAGATGCCGCTGTTCGCCGAGCTGCAGAAGCTGATGAGCTGGTCGGGCGGCCCGGTGAACTGGGACCTCGCCCGGCAGGGCGCGATCAGCCAGCTGGCTCCCGGCCACCAGCCGACGTCGGCCGCCGAGCAGGCCGCGGTGAGCGAGGCGCTGCGCCTGGCCGACCTGTGGCTGGACCAGGTGACCGAGCTCCCCTCCGGCATCGACCGCGGGCTGGCCTGGTCGCGGGTGGACTGGGTGGAGCAGACCCTGCCCGCCTGGACCGCCCTGATCGACCCGCTGGCCGAGCGCGTGGTCGCCGCGATGACCAGCGCGCTGCCGGCGGAGGCCGCCCAGGTGGCCGGCCCGCTGGCCGGGATCATGGGCCAGATGGGCGGGGTCATGTTCGGCGCCCAGGTCGGCCAGGCCCTGGCGAAGCTGGCCGACGAGGTGACCACCAGCACCGACGTGGGCCTGCCGCTGGGACCCAAGGGCGCCGGCGTGCTGGTGCCGCAGAACGTGACCGCCTTCGGCGCGGGCCTGGACCGGCCCGAGGACGAGGTGCGGCTGTTCCTCGCCCTCCGCGAGGCCGCCCACCAGCGGCTGTTCGCGCACGTGCCGTGGCTGCGCCAGCAGCTCACCGACGCCGTGCACGCCTACGCCCGGGGCATCCACGTCGACCCGGAGGCGATCCAGCGGGGTCTCGACGAGGCGATGAGCGGCATGGAGGGCGGGCTGGACCCCAACGACCCGGAGAGCGTGCAGCGGCTGCTGGGCAGCGGCGTCCTCGAGCCCGAGGAGACCCCCGAGCAGCAGATGGCGCTGCGCCGGCTGGAGACCCTGCTCGCGCTCGTCGAGGGCTGGGTGGACAGCGTTGTGTCCGCGGCGGCGGCCGAGCGGCTGCCCGGGCACTCGGCCCTGGCCGAGACGATGCGCCGGCGCCGGGCCTCCGGTGGGCCGGCCGAGCAGACCTTCGCCACGCTGGTCGGGCTGGAGCTTCGGCCGCGGCGGCTGCGCGACGCCAGCACCGTCTGGGGCGCGATGGCCCAGCAGCACGGCACCGCCGAGCGCGACCGGCTCTGGTCGCACCCGGACCTGCTGCCGACCTCCGAGGACCTCGACGAGCCGCTGGACTTCGTCGCCCGCCAGGGCGCGGCCGACCCCTTCGCCGAGCTCACCGACGGCCTGGACCGGCCCGAGGGCGACGACACCGACCGACCCGGCACCGACGGGTCCGGCACCGACGGCACCGAGCCCAAGGCCTGACGGCCTAATCCACGGAGCCGGGCTCCGGCTCGTCGTCGGCGGGCCCGGCTCCGGCGGCCGGCGGGCCGCCGGAGCCGAACTCCACGCCCTCCAGGAAGCCCAGCGCCCGCTCGGCCCGCGGGTAGGCGTGCACGAGTGACCAGAAGTGCGCGTTGTGGGTCGGCTCCAGCAGGTGCGCCAGCTCGTGCACGAGGACGTAGTCCACGACGAACTCGGGCATGCCGCGCAGCCGGCCGGACAGCCGGATCGTGCGGTCGGCCGGGGTGCAGGAGCCCCAGCGGCGGTTCTGGTTCTCCACCCACCGGACGCTGACCGGCTCCGCCCGGCCGTCGAGGTGGGCCGCGGACAGCTCGCGTGCGCGGGCCATCAGGTCGTCGTCGGACCCGAGGGTGCGCCGCCGGCGCTCCTCGCGGGTCTGCAGCTTGGCGACCATCTGGTCGACCCAGCGCCGCTCCTCGGCGGCGGTGAACGCCGCGGGGATGAGCACGACGGTGCGGCCGTGCTCCCGGTAGGCCGTCACGGTGCGTCGGCGCCGGGCGCTGCGCCGCACCTCGATCTCCCCGGCGACGACCTCGGCGTGCCCAGGGGCGGTCCGCGCAGCGGGGACGGCGGTCGACGCAGCCGGCGTCCGGCGGTCAGGTCGCTGTTCCACACACGCACGGTAACCGGCCGCCCAGCTGCCGCCCAGCACGAGGACACCCGGTCGTGGACAGGTGCACACGGACAGTGGACACGGCCCGGACCCGTGTCCCCCGGACGGGGGACGGGCCCTCCGCCCTCCACAGGCCAGGGACGACGTCCGCGCTGGTGGACGGCCTGCCCGCGGGTCCACCGGGGAGCTGCCCACCGGGGCGTCCCCCGCCGGTGCACAGCGACACCCCGACGGGTCCCCACGCTGTCCACAGTGTTGTCCACAGGCTGTGGGCACCGGTCCCCGCCGCACCTGTGGACGACGGCTCCGGCACCCGCCCCGCGCTGGCACCCTGCCGACGGTGACCGAGAGCCCGCACCCGCTGCTGCCCCCCACGACACCGGTCCTCCGGCTGGACGCCGGGGTGCTGCAGGTCGGCGGGGCCGACGGCGGCACCGGGCTGCGGGTCTCCCCCGCCGGGCCGGCGGTGGCCGCCCTGCTCCGGCGGCTCGACGGCCGCCGCAGCCAGCGCGCGCTGCGGGGGGACGCGACCGCCGACGGGCTGCCCGGTCAGGTCGTCGACGACCTGCTGGCGGGCCTGCGGGCAGCCGGCCTCGTGCACGACCTGGCCGCGACCGACCTGCTCGCCACCGACCCGGGCCCGGCCGCCGGCGCCCGGGCGGCAGCCGAGCTGCCGGCGGCCGTGCCCGGTCGGGAGGACGGCGGCCGGTGGCGGGCGCGCCGGCAGAGCGCGGTGGTCGTGGAGGGCGCCAACCGGGTGGGGACGCCGCTGGCCGCCGTGCTGGCCGCGAGCGGCGTCGGCAGGGTGCACGTTCGCGACCGGGGCACGACCGCCGCCGGGGACGCGATCGTCGGCGGGGCTAGCGCCGCCGACGAGGGGCGTCCGCGGTCGCTGGCCGCGGCCGACGCCGTCCGGCGGGCCAGCCCGCTCACCGACCTGCGCCCGCTCCCGCCGGACACCGCACCCGACCTCGTGGTGCTGACCCGGCCCTGGGCGGCGGTCGACCCGCTCTCGGCAGCGTGGCAGCGCGCCGGCACGCCCCACCTGGTGGCGACCGTGCGGCAGCAGACCGGGGTCGTCGGCCCGTTCGTGCTGCCCGGCGTCAGCAGCTGCCTGCACTGCGCCGAGGCGTGGCGTCGGGACGACGACCCGTCCTGGCCCCGGCTGGCCGCCCAGCTGGCCGCCGTCGACGCCGATCCCGGCGGCTCGACGATCACCTGCCTCTTCACCGCCCTCACTGCGGCGGTCCAGGTGCTCGCCCACCTGGACGGCTCGGGCCAGCCCGCGACCGTCGACGCCACGCTCGAGGTGGGCCCACCGGGCCACCTGCCGCGGCTGCGCCGGTGGCCGCCGCACCCTTCCTGCGGCTGCGTCCGGCAGGTCCAGGGCGGCGGCGACCGGGACAGGGGACACTGGGCCGGTGACTGACACCGGACGGGACATCCCACGGGGGGCGGTGTCCCGAACGGCGAGGCTGGCCGCGCTCCCGCTGGGCGCTGCAGGACGAGCCACGCTGGGCATCGGCAAGAAGCTGTCCGGGCGACCGGCCGAGGAGGTCGACGCCGAGCTGCAGCAGCGGACGGCCGAGCAGCTGTTCGCCGTCCTCGGCCAGCTCAAGGGCGGGGCGATGAAGCTCGGCCAGCAGCTGTCCATCTTCGAGGCCGCGGTGCCCGAGGAGGTCGCCGGCCCGTACCGGGAGGCCCTGGTCAAGCTGCAGGAGGCCGCGCCGCCGATGCCGGTGCGCACGGTGCACGCGGTGCTCGCCCAGCAGCTGGGCGGCCGGTGGCGCGAGCGGTTCCGCGCGTTCGACGACGTCCCCGCCGCCGCGGCGAGCATCGGCCAAGTCCACCGCGCCACCTGGCGGGACGGCCGGGACGTCGCGGTCAAGATCCAGTACCCCGGGGCCGGCACTGCGCTGATGGCCGACCTCAACCAGCTGGCCCGCTTCGCCCGGCTGTTCGCCACGATGTTCCCGGGCATGGAGGTCAAGCCGCTCATCGCGGAGCTCAAGGCCCGCGCCGAGGAGGAGCTGGACTACGGGCTGGAGGCCGACGCCCAGCGCGGGTTCGCCGCTGCCTTCGCCGGTGACGACCAGATCGTCGTCCCCCGGGTGGTGGCCAGCGCGCCGAAGGTGATCGTCTCGGAGTGGCTGGAGGGCACGCCGCTGTCGGCGATCATCACCGACGGCAGCCGCGAGCAGCGGGACCGCGCCGGGCTGCTGATGGCCGAGCTGCACTTCTCCGGCCCGCAGCGCGCCGGGCTGCTGCACGCCGACCCGCACCCGGGCAACTTCCGGCTGATGCCCGACGGCCGGCTCGGGGTCATCGACTTCGGCGCCACCGCCCGGCTGCCCGACGGGCTGCCCGAGCCGATCGGCCGGCTGGTGCGCTGGGCGCTGGAGGGCCGCGCCGAGGACGTCCTCGCCGACCTGCGCGTCGAGGGGTTCGTCCGGCAGACCGTCGAGGTCGACGCCCAGGGGGTCCTCGACTTCCTGCTGCCCTTCCTGGCCCCGCTCGCGGCGCCGGACTTCCAGTTCACCCGCGCGTGGATGCAGGAGCAGGCCGCCCGGATCGGCGACCCGCGCAGCGACGCCAGCCGGCTGGGCCGGATGCTCAACCTGCCCCCGGCCTACCTGCTCATCCACCGGGTGACCATCGGCTCGATCGGCGTGCTGTGCCAGCTCGACGCCCGGGCGGCCTACCGCGGCGTGTGCGAGGAGTGGCTCCCCGGCTTCGCCGGCTGAGCGTCCCGGTCAGGGGCCTGCAGGCCTCCAACCGGGACGCTCCTCACCAGACGGCGGAGTTGGCCCGGGCCGCGCGCTGCGACGCGCGGGCCGCCCGGCGGGACCAGCGCCGGGCGCTGGTCAGCCGGCGGGCGCGGGCGGCCTCCCCGGCCTCGGCGAGCCGCCGGTCCATGTGCGAGCGGGCCAGCTCCTGGTCGATCAGGTACATCTCGTGTCCTCTGCGGTCGGTGGCGCCGTCGGACGGCGCCGGGTGGAGGTGCATCGGGTGACGGGGCGCCCGGACGACGGGCGCCGGACTGCGGACGGGTACCGGCTGCGGTGGTGGCCGCTCACGCCGCGACCTCCGCACGGACCTTCGGCGGGCGGCCGCGGGGACGCTTGCGGGCGATGACGACGCCCCGGTCGAAGATCTCCCCGCCCCAGACGCCCCAGGGCTCGGCCCGGTCGAGGGCGCCGGCCAGGCACGCGGCCCGGACCGGGCACTCGGCGCACAGCCGCTTGGCCTGCTCGAGGTCGGCCGGGCGCTCGGCGAACCACAGGTCGGGGTCCTGGACCCGGCAGGGCAGTGCCCGCCGGGCGCCGGCCGGCTCGTGGGTGGACGCGTGCGTGCGGTCGAGCCCGAGCCGGGAACGGGACGGCGCTGGGTCGATCGTGGTCTGCACGGCCGCTCTCCTCTTCTTCGTCTCTGCGGCCGGCCGGCGGATGCCCCGCCGACCGGTGGTCGGGGTGGGGTGCGCGGACTCGCCTGGGAAAGACGAAGGCCGCGGTTCCCGGTGTCCGGGATCCGCGGCCTCGAGGAGGACCAGCTGGGCTGTGGCTAGCTCAGCGGGTCGTCAGGGGGCAGGTCACCCGGGGTGCTGCTGGGGTGCTCGACGGGGACGCCGACGACGGCGGCCCCCGGCAGAGCGGTGGTCTGGACGGACGGGTTGACGGTGGTGCCGAGGACACCTGCGGCGGTCAGGCCGCGGAGCCGGAACGGGGAGGCGGTGCCGGCGACGGGCAGACCCGTCCCCGTCCACGGGGCGGCCTGGCGCGCCGCGAGGGCGACCCGATCGGCGGAGCACATGCCGACGGCCGGCGGGGTCACGGTGCCTGCGCCGGTGTACGTGGTGTCGGTGCTGATCACGGGGCCCCTCCTTCCGAGGGTCGGAGCCCGGCCTGCCGGCCGGTCTCGCTGCGGTCTGCGCTCGTGCGGTGCTGCGTCCTGGGTCACTCCCAGGTGCTGCAGCGAAGGCTAGGGGACCTGCCGGAGAGGGGTCAACCGGATTAACGGCGAATTCTCTGCGACCTCGTCCCTGCAGGTCAGCGGGCCACTAGGCCTCGATGACGCCGAGCACCTCGGTGCCGTACATGTCCAGCTTGCGGGCCCCGACACCGGGCAGCGCCGACAGCTCCCGCACCGAGGACGGCCGGGCCTCCGCGATCGCCTGCAGGGTGGCGTCGGTGAACACGACGTAGGCCGGCACCGACGCCTCCTGGGCGGTGCTGCTCCGCCACGCCCGCAGCCGCTCGAACAGCTCCCCCGCCTCGCCCTCGAGCACGACCTTGGCCCGCGGCGTGGCGCGGCGCGGGGCCGCGGCCGCGTCGGGGGCGAGCCCGTCGAGGAACCGGCTGCGCGGCCGGGACCGCCGGCCGCCCGGGTTCCGGGCCAGCGACCAGGACAGGGTCAGCTGCTCGCGGGCCCGGGTGACCGCCACGTAGAGCAGCCGCCGCTCCTCCTCGACCGCCTCGGGGCGCGACTGGGACTGCGCGATCGGCACGACGCCGTCGACCAGGCCCACCACGAAGACCGCGTCCCACTCCAGGCCCTTGGCCGCGTGCATCGACGCCAGCGTCACGCCCTGCACGGTCGGCGCGTGCTGGGCATTGGCCCGCTCAGCGAGGTGCGCGACGAAGCCGGCGAGGTCCAGGGTGGGCTGCTCGGCGACGAGGTCGACGGCGAGGTCGACCAGGGCGGCCAGCGACTGCCATCGGTCCCGCGCCGTGCCCCCCGGCGGCGGGCGGTGCTCCACCCAGCCGGTGGAGGCCAGCACGTCGCGGACGGCCGGCACCAGCGCACCGGGGTCGTTGCCCCCGGCGGCGGCACCGCGCAGCAGCAGCACCGCCTCCCGGATCTCGGGCCGCTCGAAGAACCGCTCGCCGCCCTTGAGCACGTACGGGACGCCGACGTCGGCCAGCGCCGACTCGTACACCTGGGACTGGGCGTTGATCCGGAACAGCACGGCGATCTCGCTGGCCGGCAGCCCGCCGTCGATGAGCTCCCGGCAGGCCTTCGCGACCGCGGCGGCCTCGGCCGGCTCGTCGGGGTGCTCGACGAACCTCGGCGCCGGGCCCTCGGCCCGCTGGCCCAGCAGCCGGAGCCCGGGCAGCCCCTTGCGCGGCGGCGCCTGGCCGATCAGCTTGTTCGCCAGGCCCACCACCTGCGGCGTCGACCGGTAGTCCCGCTCCAGCTTGACCACCTCGGCGTCGCCGTAGCGGTCGGCGAAGCCCAGCAGGTACTCCGGGTCGGCGCCGGTGAAGGAGTAGATGGTCTGGTTCGGGTCACCGACCACGCACACCTCGGCGCGGCCGCCCAGCCAGGCGTCCAGCAGCCGCTGCTGCAGCGGGTTGACGTCCTGGTACTCGTCGACGACGAAGTGCCGGTACTGCGCCCGCACCTCGCGGGCGACGTCCGGGTGCTCCTCGATCGCGTACGCCGTCACCAGCAGCAGGTCCTCGAAGTCCAGCGACCCGTCGCGGGACTTGGCCTCCTCGTAGCTGCGGTACACCGCGGCGACCGCCGAGGGGTCGAACGGCGCCTCCCGGGCGGCCGCGGCGGCCCGGGCGGGGTAGTCCTCCGGGGTGGCGAGCGTCGTCTTCGCCCACTCGATCTCGCTGGCCAGGTCGCGCAGGCTCGTCCGGTCTGTGGTCAGCCGGTTGGCGGTGGCGGCGCCGGCCACCACCCGCAGCTTGTTCTCGATCAGCTCGGGCATCGGACCGCCGAGCACCCGCGGCGCGAAGTACCGCAGCTGGCGCATGGCCGCGGCGTGGAACGTGCGGGCCTGGACCCCGCCCACGCCCAGCGCCGAGAGCCGGCCGCGCAGCTCGCCGGCCGCGCGGGCGGTGAAGGTCACCGCGAGCACCTGCTCAGGGACGAACTCGCCCAGGTGCACGCCGTAGGCGATCCGGTGGGTGATGGTCCGGGTCTTGCCCGTGCCGGCGCCGGCGAGGATGCAGACCGGCCCGCGCACCGCCTCGGCCGCGGCCCGCTGCTGCTCGTCCAGCCCGGCGAGCACCGCCTCCGCGCCCGCCGTCCCCCCGACCACCTGCTGCTCTGCGACCCGCGGCATCCCCACGCTGAGAGTCTCCCAGCCCGTGCCGGCAGGCGGGGGAAGGATCCCCAGGCACGGGGCGTTGGTCCGGCGCAGGCCCCGGACGCCCCGGCCATCCCTCCCCCCGGGTGGCCCGCCCGGGGAGATGCGAGGGAGGATCCACCCGATGAGCGCTCCGACGACCGCGGTGACGATGTACACCACCAACTGGTGTGGTTACTGCATGCGGCTGAAGAAGTTGATGCAGCGCGACGGCATCGACTTCGCCGAGGTCAACATCGAGGTCGACGAGAGCGCCGCCGAGCTGGTCATGCAGGCGAACGGCGGCAACCGCACGGTGCCCACGCTGGTGTTCGCCGACGGCACCGCCCTGACCAACCCGAGCATCGACCAGGTGAAGGCCCAGCTCGCACAGCTCCCGGGCGCGTGATCCCCGGCCCGCGGCCCTCGGGGGGCGATGATCGCCATCCGGGGGGCTGCGGGACGACATCCCCGCCACGGGCGTCGGCAGCGGGAGAGGGTGGAGTGGACCCGACGGTGAGCGAGCCCGCCGCGGCGGTCCCGGCCGTGCTGCCCGCCGACGTGGTCCGCACCCCGGCCGGGCAACCGGCCGCGCTGGTCGTCCGCAGCGGCCGCGGCTGGACGGTGCTCGGCCCCGAGGACGACGGCGCGTGGGCCGACGTCTCGGGCCGGGTGGCCGGCGAGGGCGAGGCGCTGAGCCTGGTCGAGGCCATGTCGCTGGCCGACCTGGTCGCCGCCGAGCACGGGTCCAGCCCGGAGCCCGGCCGCGACGCCCGCCGGGCGGCCCGCACGGCGTCCGGCACGGCCGACGACGCCGTCCCGCCCGCGGACCCGCGGGACGAGGAGATCGCCGCGCTGCGCCGCACCGTCGGCCAGCTCGAGCACGCGCTGGCCGCGCGGGTGTCGATCGAGCGCGCGATCGGCGTCCTCGCCGAGCGCCACGGCACCACCCCGCGGGAGGCGTTCGAGTCCCTCCGCCGGACCGCCCGCTCCCAGGGCCGGGCGGCCCAGGAGCTGGCCACCGAGGTGCTCGACGGGCTCACCGCCGGCACCGACGTCCCGGGCCCGCCCGCCGCTGCCCCGCCGGCCCCCGTCCCGGCCGCCGAGCCGCGCCCGGCCGCGGTCGGCCCCGGCGTCCGCCGGGTGCACCGCGGCCCGCGGCGCGCCGGCAGCGACGACGTCCTCCCCGGGTCCTCCCGCTGAGCGCTCCGCTCCCGCTCTCCCCGACGGCGCTCGGCGACCAGTTGGCCGCGCTGCTCGCCGACGTCCCGCCCGCGCCCGGTGCCGCCGCGCTGCGGGTGGCCGTCGACGGCCCCGACCTGCCCGGCGCCCCCGGCGTCACCGGACCCCACGCGCTGGCCGCGGACCTGGCCACCCGGTTGCCCGGCCTGAGCCGTCCGGCGGTCGTCGTCCCGGCCGAGGGCTTCTACCGGCCGGCCTCGCTGCGGCTCGAGCACGGCCGCACCGACCCGGACGCGCGGTACACCGACTGGCTGGACGCCCCCGCCCTGGCCCGCGAGGTGCTCGACCGCAGCGGACCGCGGGGGTCCGGTGAGCACCTGCCCGCGCTGTGGGACGTGGCGCGGGACCGCGCCGCCCGGCTGGGCTACCGCCCGACCCCACCGGGCGGGGTGCTGCTGGTGCCCGGGTCGCTGCTGCAGGGCCTCGGGCTGGCGTTCGACGTGGTCGTGCACCTGCGGGTCGGGCCGGCCGCCCGCCGGCGCCGGGTGCCCGCGGACCGGGCCTGGGAGCTGCCCGCCTTCGACCGCTACGACGACGAGGTGGACCCGGTGTCGCTGGCCGACGCGGTGGTCCTCGCCGACCACCCCGACCGCCCGGCCCTGGTGCTGCAGGGCCGGTTCAGCTGAACTCGCCGGCCACCCAGCGGTCGATGATGTGCCGGGCGATCGAGACGTTCGGTGGCAGCGCCTGCGGACCGGTGCCCGAGCGCAGCTCGTCCCGGCTGAACCAGCGGGCCTCCTCGATCTCGTCGTGGTCGATCTGCAGCTGCTCCTCGGTCGCCCGCGCGACGAACCCGAGCATCAGCGACTGCGGGAACGGCCACGGCTGGCTGGAGACGTAGCGGACGTCGGTGACGGCGATGCCGACCTCCTCGGCGACCTCGCGGACCACGGCGGCCTCGGCGGACTCCCCCGGCTCGACGAAGCCGGCCAGGATGGAGAACCGGCCGGGTGGCCACACCGCCTGGCGGCCCAGCACGCAGCGGTCACCGCCGTCGTGGACCAGCATGATCACCGCCGGGTCCGTCCGCGGGAAGACCTCGCTGCCGCTCACCGGGTCGCGCTGGACCCAGCCGGCCCGCTCGATCGTCGTCGGTGCGCCGGTCAGCGGCGAGAACTTGTTGCGCTCGTGCCACTCGACGATGCCCACGGCCTGGGCGAGCAGGCCGGCGTCGAGGTCACCGAGCTCGGCGCCGACCTCCCGGAGCCCGGCCCAGCCGTCGACCGGGCGCCCACCGACGCCGAGCGAGCGGGGCGCGCGCAGTGCGGCGTAGGGCACGCCGTCGGCCTCGCCGAGGTAGATCGCGCCCTCGGGCAGCGTGGGCAGCTCCTCGTAGACCAGCTCCGGGCCGTGCGGGCCCTCGTGCACCGGCACCGAGCGCCGCTCGTCGATCCGCAGCACCCGCACGGGGCGGCCCTGCGTCGGGTCGGGCAGCGCCCGGGCGAGGTGCCCCCGGTCGTGGGCGGTGCGGGAGAGCAGCGGCACGTCGGTGACCGCGCCGGCGAGGCGGTCCTCGGGCCAGTCGCTGCGCGGCGGCGGCGGGTTGTCGTCGGCCGTGCTGCCGCCGGGCGGGACGGTCATGCCCCGGGCTCGACGGCCGGGGTGGTGACCTCCACCGGGCCCAGGGCGCGCAGCTGGTCGGCGGCCTGGTCGGCGTCGCCGACCACCACCGCGGTCAGCCCGGCCGGGGCGAGCCACCGGCGGGAGGCCTCGGTGACCTCGTCGATGCCCACGGTGGCCAGCGCCCGCTGGTGGTCGGCCAGCCAGTCGGCGGACAGCCCGGCACCCAGCAGCGCGGACAGCGTGCTGGCCAGCCCCGCGTGGGTGGCCGTCCCGAGGGCCAGGGTGCCGAGCAGGTAGCGGCGGGCGGAGTCCAGCTCGGCCTCGGTCACCGGGGTGAGCGCCATCCGGCCCAGCTCGTACCAGGTCTCCAGCAGCGCTGGGCCGGTCACCGCGGTGGCCACGTCGGCGTCCACGGTGAAGGAGGAGCCGGCCATCATGTGCTCCACGCCGCTGCGCGGGCTGTAGGTGTAGCCGCGCCGCTCGCGGATGTTCTCCACCAGCCGGGAGGAGAAGTACCCGCCGAAGACCATGCTGGCCAGCCGCAGCGCCGGCAGCTGCGGGTCGGTGCGGCCCGGCGCGGGCCCACCCAGCCGCAGGTTGGACTGGACCGCGCCGGGGCGGTGCACCAGCTGCAGCGGCTGCTCGACCACGGCGGGCACCGGGCCGGCGGCGACCGCCTTGCCCTCGGCGGTCCAGCCGGCCAGGGCGGTGCCGACGACGTCGCGCGCGGTCGCCGGGTCGACGTCGCCGACCAGGACGAGGGTGCTGCCGGCCGGCAGCACCCGCTCGCGGTGCAGCTTGCGCAGCGCCGCCGGGGTGACCGCGGCGACCGCCTCGGGGGCGGGCAGCTGCTGGGCGTAGGGGTGCGCGCCGTACCGGCGGGCGGCCAGTGCGCTGCGGGCGATCACCCCGGGCTGCGACCGGGCGATGTGCACCCGCTCGACCACCCGGGACCGCTCGGCGTCGACCGGGCCGGCCGGGTAGGTGGGCGCGGCGAGCAGCTCGGCGAGCACGCCCAGCACGGCGCCGAGGCCGTCGGGCAGCATCGTGGTGGAGAACAGCAGCCGGTCGGCGTCGGCGGAGACCGACAGCTCGCCGCCGTGCGCCTGCAGCAGCTGGGCGATCTGCAGCTGGTCGTGCTGCGCGGTGCCGAGCAGCACGGCGCCGGACAGCACGCTGGTGCGCGCGGCGTGCGCGGCGGCCTGGCGCGGCGCCGAGGCGGCGAACGGCACCCGCAGCCGGAGCTCCACCAGCGGCACACCCGGCCGGGGCACGACGACCAGCCGCAGCCCGCTGGGCAGCGTCGACTCGTGCACGTCGGGGACGGGTGCCGGCCGCGGCTCGCCCAGCGGCGGGATCAACGACAGGTCGAGCACGGGGGCACTCATCGGGCTGCTCCTCCGGTCGCGCGCAGTTCCAGGACGGCGGCGGTGTCCGGCGAGAGCCCGCGGGCCGCTGCCTGCACCTGGTCGGGGGTCACCGCGGCCAGCCGGGCGGCCAGCTCCCCGGCGAGCTCGGCCCGGCCGTGGACCAGCTCGGCGGAGGCGAAGCCCAGCGTGCGGCCGAGCACCGAGTCGGCCTGCTGCAGCAGCTGGGCCTCGGTGCGGGCGGTCACCCGGGCGAGCTCCTCGGCCGGCACACCGTCGGTGGCCACCTTGTCGATCTCCTCGTGCACCGCGTCGAGGACCCGGTCGACCGGGACGTCGGCGGGGTGGTGCACCTGGCTGACCAGCAGCGTCGCGTCGCGGACGTCGAACGGGTCGCCGAAGAGCCCCAGGTAGCTGCTCTGCGCGACCGCCAGCCGGTCGGTGTGCAGCAGCCGGCGCTCCAGCCGGGAGGCGTCGCCCTCGCTGAGCAGCTCGGTGAGCACCACGGTGCCGAGGTAGGTGTCCAGGTCGCCGACCGGGTCGGGCACCCGCCAGCCGATCGCCACCGCGGGGGCGGGCGCGAGCGGGTCCTCGACCACGCCGCGGCGGGCCGTGGTCGGCGAGGGCTCGCCCACCACCGGCGCGGGCGGGGCCGGGCGGAAGGGCACCGGGTCGAACCAGCGGCGCACCAGCCGCTCGGTCTCGGCGACGTCCAGGTCACCGCCGATGCACAGCACGGCGTTGGCCGGCGCGTAGTAGCGGGAGAAGAAGTCCGCGGCGTCGTCGACGGTGGAGGACTCGAGGTCGACGAAGGAGCCGTAGCCGTCGTGGGTGTTGGCGAAGCTCTCGAAGGCGATCGGCGGCAGCTGCAGCCACGGGAAGGCGCCGTAGGGCCGGTTGAGCACGTTGACCCGGATCTCCTCCTTCACCACGTCGATCTGGTTGCGGAGGTTCTCCTCGGTGATCGCCGGGGCCGCCATCCGGTCGGCCTCGAGGAACACGGCGCGCTCCAGCGCCTCGGCGGGCAGCGCCTGGAAGTAGTTCGTGTAGTCCTGGTGCGTCGAGCCGTTGAACGTCCCGCCGGCGGCCTGCACGAGCCGCGCGTGCTCCATCTTCGGCACGTGGGCGGAGCCCTGGAACATCATGTGCTCGAAGAGGTGCGCGAACCCGGTGCGGCCCGGGGGCTCGGACCGCATGCCGACGTCGTAGAAGACGCTGACGGCGACGACGGGGACACTCCGGTCCGGCGCGAGCACGACCCGCAGCCCGTTGTCGAGCGTGAACCGCTCCACCGGGTGCCGCAGGGTCAGGTCGGCCCCAGCTGCTGTCACACCACCGACCCTAACCGCGCCCTGCGACACGCCGCCGCCGGGGACGGCCCGCCGCCTCCCCGCGGCCCTCGCGGTCACAGCACGTCGACGTCGCCGAGCACGCGGTCGATCACCCCGTACAGCTCCGCGTGGGTGTTGGGGATGGACAGGTAGAGCAGCGCCGGGGCCGGCCGGCCCACGTCGACCAGCAGCAGCGCCGCCCGCTCGCCCGTGGAGTCGTAGCCGGCGACGTCCCAGCTGAGGTCGAACTCGTACACCCAGGCCGGTGCGCCGTCGACGGTGATTGCCTCGTCCCGGCGGACCTCGCGCTCGTTGGGGGCCGGGTAGTGCAGCTGCCGGACGGCGTCGGCGACCGCCTCGGCGGTGCCCTGCAGGTCCGCCGTCCCGGCCCCGCCGAAGCCCTCGGCCAGCGGACCGGAGGTGCACTGGGCGATGAAGACGTCGAGCCCGTCGGGCAGGTCGTCCTGGGTGACGAAGTACTGGCCGGCGGTCTCGGTGGTCTCCAGCTGGGGCCCGCGGTCCCACTCGAACCAGCCGTCGCCGAGGAACGGGTAGGAGATGCCGGCGACCTCGTCGATGATCCGGACGGTGCCCGGCGGGAAGGTGCTGCTCGGCTGCGCGGTCGGGCCGGCCACCGGGGGGTCGTCGTCCGCGGAGGACCCGCCGCGCAGCTGCAGCCCCACCAGGACCAGCAGCACGACGACGGCCAGGACCCCCAGCCCGACGAGCAGCGGCCGCTGCCGGAGCCGGCGCGCCCCCGCCGGCTGCCAGGTGCCGTTGTCCCGGCTCCCCCAGGCGTCCCACTGCGCGGGCGGGAGCAGCTCGCGGGGGGCGGGGGCCTCGAAGGACCGGCCGACGCTGACGCCGGGGCCGGCCGGGGTGGTCACGTCGGACCAGCCCGCGCCGTCCCACCAGCGGACCGTGCCGGCGGCGCCGTCCGGGTCGGGGTACCAGCCCGGCGCCGGAGCCACCGGCCGCCCGTCGCTGATCGGTCCGCTCATCGCGCCGTGCCGCCCCGGGACCTCAGCGGGCCGGGAAGGAGACGGCGGCCAGCTCCCGCCACAGGTGGGCGGTGGCCTCCGCGCCCTTGTGGAGCATCGGCAGCAGCACCCGCTCGTTGGGCGAGTGGATGCGGTCGGTGGGCAGGCCGGCGCCGAGGAAGACCAGCGGGGCGCCGAGGATGCCAGCGAGGTCGGCCTCGGGGCCGCTGCCGCCCTCGCGGGTGAACAGGACCTGGTCGGCGTCGGTGTCGAAGGCCTGGCCGATCGACCGCAGCAGGGCGTCCATCGCCGGGTGGTCGAGGTCGCTCGCGCAGGGGGCGACGCCGCCGGCGGGCACGTGCACGTCGGCCTCGATGCCCTCGGGGACGTGCGCCTGCACCCAGGCGCGGACCTGGTCGGCGAGGTCGGCGGGCACCTGGTCGGCGACGAGCCGGAAGGTGATCTTCGCGTGCGCCTCGGCCGGGACGATCGTCTTGTGGCCGGGGCCGGTGTAGCCGCCCCACATGCCGTTGACCTCGGCGGTGGGGCGGGCGCCGACCCGCTCCAGGGTGGTGAACCCCGCCTCGCCGGTGGCGACGCGGGAGGCAGCGGGGCCGGCGAGCCAGGCGGCCTCGTCGAAGGGCACCCGCCCCATCAGCTCGCGCTCCCGGTCGGAGAGCGGGCGGACCTTGTCGTAGAAGCCGGGCAGGGTGACCCGGCCCTCGGCGTCGTGCAGGGCGGCGAGCAGGGTGGCCATGGCGTGCAGCGGGTTGGGCACGGCGCCGCCGAAGGAGCCCGAGTGCAGGTCGACGGCCGGGCCGCGGAGGGTGATCTCGGCGTCGGCGAGCCCGCGCATGGCGGTGACGGCGCTGGGGACGTCGGGGGCGGCCATGCCGGTGTCGCTGACCACGACGACGTCGCAGGCCAGCCGGTCGGCGTGCGCGCGCAGCAGGTCGGCGAAGTAGGGCGAGCCGGACTCCTCCTCCCCCTCGACGATCAGCTTGACGGTGACCGCGGGGGTGTCGCGGCCGGTGGCGGCCAGGTGGGCGCGGATGCCCAGCAGGTGGAAGGCGACGTTGCCCTTGTCGTCGATGGCGCCGCGGGCGTGCAGCTCGGGGCCGGCGGGGGTCTCGACGACGGTGGGCTCGAACGGCGGGTGCTCCCACAGCTCCAGCGGGTCGACCGGCTGGACGTCGTGGTGGCCGTAGACGAGCGCGACCGGGGCGCCGGCGTCGGCCGAGGGCCACTCGGCGAAGACCGCCGGGGCGCCCTGCGTCTGCCAGATCTCCACGGTCGGGAAGCCGGTGCGGCGCAGCGCCTCGGCCAGCCACTCGGCGCTGGCGGCGACGTCGCCGGCGTGCGCCGGGTCGGCGGAGATCGAGGGGATCCGCAACCAGGCGTCGAGGTCGGCGTGCAGGTCGTCGAGGTGGGCGGTGACGAAGTCGCGTTCGGCGCTGCTGCTCACGGGGCCGACCGTATCCCGCAGCGCCGGTGCGGCCGTCGCAGGCTGTGGACGACGGCGGGGCTAGGTTCCCTGCATGGCCGTGGGGATGCTGCAGGTGGACGTCGGCGACCTGACCTTCGGCGTGCGGACCGACGGCCCGGACGACGGCCCCCCGGTGCTGCTGCTGCACGGCTTCCCGGAGACGTCGCTGAGCTGGTCCGCGGTGACCCCGATGCTGGCCGAGGCGGGGCTGCGGACCTACGCACCCGACCAGCTCGGCTACTCCCCCGGCGCCCGGCCGGACGAGGTGGACGCGTACTCGCTGCCGGCGCTGGTGCAGGTCACGGCGGACCTGATGACCGCCCTGGACCTCCCGGTCGCCGACGTCGTCGGGCACGACTGGGGCGCCAACGTGGCCTGGGGCCTGGCCGCCTGGCACCCCGACCGGGTGCGCACGCTGACCGCGGTGTCGGTGCCGCACCCGACCGCGTACACGCTGGCCTACCGCGCCGACCCGGAGCAGAAGGAGCGCTCGGCCTACATCAAGCTCTTCTGGCAGGCGGGCAAGGCCGAGGAGGTGCTCCTGGCCGACGGCGGCCGGCGGCTGCGCCGGATGCTGGACGCCCCCGGGGTGCCCGCCGAGGCGGTCGACGTCTACGTGGACCAGCTGTCCGCGCCGGGCGCGCTGACCGCGGCGCTGAACTGGTACCGGGCGATGAGCTCGACGACGCCGGTGGACCCGGTCGAGGTGCCGACGACCTACGTCTGGAGCGACGGCGACGTCGCGGTGGGCCGGACGGCGGCCGAGGCGTGCGCCGACCAGGTGCGCGGCGACTACCGCTTCGTCGAGCTGCCCGGGATCACCCACTGGGTGCCCGAGCAGGCCCCCGAGCAGCTGGCCCGGGCGGTGCTCGACCGGGTCGCCCGGGGTCCGGTGCTCACGCCGGGTGCGGGGCTGCACACGCCGCCGAGCTGACCCGCGCCGGACCGCGAACGCACCTGGAGCGCCACCTCCGGGCCGTTGACCACCGCCCTCCACCGGATCGACACTCGAGGCCCGGCGGAGGGAGTTCGGCGATGTCCTGGAACCTGAGGGGCAGCTACGCGGAGACGTGCTCCTGCGAGCTGATGTGCCCCTGCAACCTCTCCTTCGACCACGGTGCGACCTACGACTACTGCCGCGCCACTCTGGCCTTCGCCATCCGCGAGGGACAGGTGGAGGGCACCGACGTCAGCGGCCGCCGGGTGGTCACGATCATCGACACGCCCAAGGTGATGACCGAGGGGAACTGGCGGCTCGGCATGTTCGTCGACGAGGACGCCACCGACGAGCAGTTCGACGGGCTGGGGCGGGTCTTCGGCGGGCAGCTGGGCGGGCCGATGGCCATGCTGGCGCCGCTGGTCGGCGAGGTGGTCGGTGTGCAGCGCGCCGCGATCGAGCTGAGCGACGACGGTCTGCGGCACAGCGTGCGGGTCGACGACGTGATCGACTTCGAGGTCGAGGACATCGTGCCGTTCGGCGTCGCGACAGGTGAGCCGGTGCGCTTCGCCGGCATGTTCCACCCGGTCGGTCCAGCGCTGACGATGGCCGAGGCACGGCACTCCAGGATCGACGCCTTCGGCATCAGCTACGAGGGGAAGACCGGTCTGTCGACCGCCGACTTCTCGTGGTCCGGCTGACCGGCGGTCGCGCGGGACGGCGTCCCCACCCGTCCGACGACCTGGCCGCGGCCTTCGCGGCCGCCCGGCTGCGGCTGGGGCTGGTCGCCGTGCTGTTCGGGCTGGCCGCCCTCGCCTGGTGGTGGACGGCCGAGCAGATGCGCGGCATGGACCAGGGGCCCTGGACCGCGCTGGGCACGCTGGGCTGGTTCCTGGCCGTCTGGGTCGTGATGATGGCCGCGATGATGTTCCCGTCGGTGGCACCGACGGTCGCGCTCTACGCCCGGATGACCCGGGCTCGGTCCCCGCTGTCGCCGCTGGTGTTCGCGGCGGGCTACCTGCTCAGCTGGGCGGCGGCGGGTGCGCTGGCCTACACGGTCGGCGCGCTGGCGGCCCGGCTGCCCGGGGAGCCGCTCGCCTGGGACCGGGCCGGCCGGCTGGTGGCCGGCGCGACCCTGCTGGTCGCCGCGGCCTACGAGCTGACCCCGCTCAAGGACGTCTGCCTCAGCCGGTGCCGCAGCCCGCTGGGCACGCTGCTGGGCGGCTGGCGTGACGGACCGAGCGGCGCGCTGCGGATGGGCGCGCGGAACGGTGCCTGGTGCGTCGGCTGCTGCTGGGCGTTGATGGCGTCGCTGTTCGCGCTGGGGGTGATGAGCCTCGCCTGGTCCGCTCTGGTCGCCGGACTGATCGCCGTGGAGAAGACCCTCCCGGCGCGCCGAGCGGCGACCTGGGCGACGGCGGCGCTGCTCGCGCTGCTCGGCGTCCTGCTGCTCGTCGACCCCGGCGCCGTCCCCGGCCTCACCGTCCCCGGCAGCGGGCCCGGGATGCCGGGGATGGCCTCCTGACCGGACGGCCCGGGGCACCGGTCCGGGGTCGGCCGGTGGTCAGGCCTCGGTCCCGGCCACGAGGGCGAGCAGCCCGTCCTCGTCGAGCAGGTCGACCGGGCGCAGGGTCACCCCGGCGGCGACGTGGTGGAAGCCGGCGCTGACCCGCTCCACCGGTGCGCCGGTCAGCCGGGACCAGCCGATCCGGTAGGCGGCCAGCTGGACGGCGGCGGCGGTGAGCTCGGCCGGGCCCGGCACCGGACCGGTCTTCCAGTCGATCACCTCGTAGCCGCCGTCGGGGGTCGCGTACACGGCGTCGATCCGGCCGCGGAGGGTCAGCGGACCCAGCGGCGTCTCGAACGGCGCCTCCACGTCGACCGGCTGCCGGTCGGCCCACTCGCTGCGCAGGAACGCCTGCTGCAGCGACTCCAGCGCCGCGTCGGGAGACGCGTCGGCGTCCCCGCTGCCGGGCAGCTCGTCGAGGTCGATGAGCCGTGAGGTGCCGAACCGCTCCTCCAGCCAGGCGTGGAACTTGGTGCCCCGGCGGGCCAGCGGCGCCGGCGCGGCGGGCATCGGCCGGCGCAGCCGGCGGGCCAGCTCGCCGGGGTCACGGCGCAGCGCGACGAGCGAGGACACCGACAGGTGCGCCGGCAGCGGCACGTCGACGACGCCGCGGAAGTGCTCGGCCCGCTCGCGGAGCAGCAGGTCGGCGTCCCGCAGCCAGTCGGCGACCAGCGGGTCGTCGGTGGCGCCGAGGGCGTCGGCGGTCAGCGGGTGCGGCTCGGTGGCCGCGAGCAGCTCGGCGGCCGCGGTCAACGCGCGGCGGCGGCCGGAGGACAGGGGGTCGGTCGGCCAGCTGCCGACCGGCCACTCGGCCAGCGCCGGGTTCTCCGCGTCGTCCGCCGGTGGGGGCGCCCAGGTGTCGACGACGCCCGCCCCGGCCTCGCACGCGTCCTTGACCGCGAGCAGCAGCGAGGAGGGCCCGCAGGCGGTCTTGCCGTCGCGCCACCAGCTGCCCGAGCACAGCAGCAGGTGCTTGGCGCGGGTCACCGCGACGTAGCCGAGCCGGATCTCCTCGGCCAGGCCGAAGTCCTTCCACTCCTCGACGTAGTCGTCGAGCGCGTCGCGCACCGCGGCCTGGTCACCGGACCCCGGGACGGGGAGGTGCAGCCGGGGCAGCTCCGCGCGGTCGGTGGCGCGCAGGTCGACCGGGACGGCGCCCGGGTCGCGGATCCAGGAGTCCGACGCGTCGCCCTTGGCCGGGAACTGGCCGACGGTCATCCCGGGCACGGCCACCACGTCCCACTCCAGGCCCTTCGCCGAGTGGCCGGTGAGCAGCTGCACCGCCTCGGGGTTGACCGCGACCTCGCCGGGCTCCAGGCCGCGCTCGCGGACCTCGGCGTCGGCGAGGTAGCCGAGGAAGGCCGGCAGCGAGGGCAGCTCGGCGAGCTCGGCGAACTCGGCGGCGACCTCGTGCAGCGCGTCCAGGTGGGTGCGAGCGCCGCCGGGGGTGGCGTCGGGGTGGCTGGCCAGCTCCGTCTCCAGGCCCAGGGTGCGCACCACCTCGTCCACGAGGTCCGGCAGCGGCTCGCCCAGCCGGGACCGCAGCCCGGAGAGCTCGTTGGCCAGCCGCCGCAGCCGGCGGTGGCCCTCGGCGGAGTACGCCTCCGGGCGGCCCAGGTCGTCGAGCGCCTCGATGATGCTGCCGCGCTCGCGGGGTGGGGTCGGGCCGGCCTCCGCCGGGGTGGCGTCCTCCTCGGGCGCGGACGGGCGCCGCTCCCGGACCAGCGCCCGCGACCGGGACTCCAGCGCGGCCAGGTCGCGCGGGCCCAACCGCCAGCGCGCGCCGGTGAGCAGCCGGCCGAGCGCGTCACCGGCGCTGGGGTCGACCAGCACCCGCAGCGTGGCGACGACGTCGGACACCTCGGGCACGTCGAGCAGCCCGCCGAGGCCGACGACCTCCACCGGCAGACCGCGTTCGCGCAGGGCGGCGGCGATGCCGGGCAGCTGGGCCCGGCGCCGGGCGAGCACCGCGATGGTGGGGCGCTTCGCGCTGCCGCCGGTGCCCTTCCACGCCTGCTCCAGCCGGTCGGCCAGCGCCGCGGTCTCCTCCGCGACCGTCTCGTACAGCCCGCAGTGCACCGCGCCGGGACCGGCGACCGGCGAGGGCTGCAGGTCCGGCAGCGGGTGCTCGGGCTCGGGCAGGGCGGCGGCCACCGCGTTGGCCACGGCGAGGACGGCGCGGTCGTTCCGCCAGCTCGTGGACAGCGTGAGCCGCTCCGCCCGGCGGTCGGGCGTGCCGGGGAAGGTGCGGTCGAAGCGCTCGATGGTGCCGGCCGAGGCGCCGCGCCAGCCGTAGATCGACTGCCGCGGGTCGCCGACGGCGAGCACCGGGTGCCCGCCGGGACCACCGAAGAGGGCCTCCAGCATCCGCAGCTGGCCGACGCTGGTGTCCTGGTACTCGTCGAGCAGCACCACCCGCCAGCGGGCCCGCTCGCGGCGGCCGACCTCCGCCGAGGTGACCGCGACCCGGGCGGCGAGCGACACCTGGTCGGCGTAGTCGATGGCGCCGGCCGCCCGCTTGCGCGCCTCGAAGGCCTCCACCATGGGCAGCAGCGCCACCCGGGCCCGCTGCCGCACCAGCATCTTCAGGACCTCGGCGTACGGGCCCTTCTTCCGGCCGGCGTCCGGGTAGCCGCGCAGCTGTGACTCGAAGCGCGCCGTCCACGCGCGCAGCGCCTCCGGGGTGATGTCGTGCTCACCGAGCTCGGCGGCGAGCTGCAGCACGTCCTCGGTGGTGGTGACCAGCCCGAGCGCGACGTCGCTCATGTCGCCGGTGTGCCCGGCGACGGCGGTGGCGGCCTGGCCCCAGCACATGGCCGGGCCGAGCACGCCGGAACCGGGTTCGACCCCGATCCGCAGGCCGTGCTCGGCGACGATGCTGGCCGCGTAGCCGTGGTAGGTCGCCACCGTCGGCGCCGCCACGGCCAGCCGCTCGCGCAGTGCGGGGTCGGTGTCGGGGTGCTCGGCCAGCGCTCCGAGCCGCAGCCGCACGCGGGCGTTGAGCTCGCTGGCGGCCTTGCGGGTGAAGGTCAGCCCCAGCACGGCCTCGGGGGCGACGAGCTGGTTGGCCACCAGCCAGGCCACCCGGGCGGCCATCGTCTCGGTCTTGCCCGACCCGGCACCGGCCACGACGACCAGCGGGCGGTCGACGGGTGCCGCGACCACCCCGGCCTGCTCGGGTGAGGGCGCGTGGCCGACGCCGCTGCGGGCGGCCACCTCGGCCGGCGTGAGCAGCCGGGGGAGCTCCGGTGTCGCCACCGGCTGGAGACCGGGGAGGTCGAAGGAGAGCTGGGTCATCGGGTCACCTGCCGGCCGGACTCCTGCATCGGGCAGCTCCTGCGGAACGCGCACCGCTCGCAGTCGGTGTCGGTGCGGACGGCGAACTGCCCGGCCCCCATCCCCTTCCCCACCTCGGCGATGAGCTCGCCGGCCCAGGTCTCGCGGGGGTCGACGTCGGCGGGCAGCGGCGCCTGCACGTGCTCCTTGGCGGCCTTCTGCGCGCCGCCGACCTGCAGCAGCGCCGCCCCGCCGGTGGCCCGGCCGTGGTCGGCGAAGGCGCCCTCGGCGACGGCGACCTGGTAGGCGGCGAGCTGGCCGTGCTCCTCGACGTCGCGCGGGGCGGTCTTGCCGGTCTTGAGGTCGACGACCACCAGCCGCCCCTGCGCGTCGCGCTCGAGCCGGTCGACCTGACCGCGCAGCCGGGCCCGGCCGACGGTGACGTCGAAGTCCTCCTCCGCGGCGACGAGCTCGCGCTCGGCGCGGGAGTGCCAGGCGAGGAACTTGGTCAGCATCTCCTGCGCGCGGTCCCGCTGCCGCTGGTCGAACCACCCCGGTCCGAGGTCCAGGCCGTCGAGCTCGGCGTCGAGGACGGCGGCGGCGTCGGCCGGCGCGAGCCCCTCGGCGACCTGCTGGGCGACGTCGTGCACGGCCGACCCGACCGTGCGGGTGGCCTCCGGGGCCGCCTCGGCGCCGACCGCGCCCAGCACCCAGCGCAGCGGGCAGCGCTGGAAGGTGTCGATGGCGGAGGGCCGGACCGGCACCACCTCGGCCGGATCGACCAGCGGCGCGTCGTCGGAGAGCGCCGCCAGCCCCCACCAGGTGGACGGGTCCGCGCCGGGCACCCGCTCCTGCGCGAGCCGGCGGAGCACCGCGGCGGCGCTGGACCGGCGGGCCGGGTCGGTGTGCGGGTCGGTGAGGGAGCGGCGCAGCTCGGCGACGAGCGCGGGCAGCGTGAGCTGGCGGGGCAGCGGCGTGTGCGGCCGAACCCCGTCGGTCTCGGCCGGCGGCGGGACGACCAGGTCGAGGAACCGGGACGCGGTGGCCCCCGCGTCGCCGCCCTCCAGCGCACCGTCGACGGCCGACACCAGCAGCCGGCGGCGGGCCCGGGTGCAGGCGACGTAGAACAGCCGCCGCTCCTCGGCCAGCGCCAGCGTGCGCCGGTCGAGGGTGGCCGGGTCGGTGCCGCCGGCGGCGTCCACGAGGTCCTCGGCGCCCAAGCAGGCGGGCCCCGGCTGCGCAGGTCGGGCCAGACCCCCTCCTGCACGCCGGCGACGCAGACGAGGTCCCACTCCAGGCCCTTGGCCGCGTGCGCGGTGAGCAGCCGCACCGCCTCGCCCGCGGGGGCCCGGGCCGCGCCGCTGTCGCCGGGCAGCACCTGCGCGCGGAGGTGCTCGACGAAGGCGGCGACGCCGGCGAGCGGCAACCGGTCGACGAAGCCGGCCGCGGCGTCGAACAGCGACACCACCGCGTCGAGGTCGCGGTCGGCGACCGCGCCGCTGGGCCCGCCCGCCGCGCTCGCCCGCGCCCAGCGGTTCGCCAGCCCGCTGGCCTGCCACATCGCCCACAGCACGTCCTCGGCGCTGCCGTCGGTGGCCAGCGCCAGCCGCCCCGCCGACAGCACCCGGGCCACCCGGGCCGCCGGCCGGGCCAGGTGCTCGGGCAGCGCGTCGAGCAGCGTGGCGTCGGCCAGCAGGGTCGCCAGCGGGGCGTTGCGCACCGCGGCGTCCTCACCCCGGGCGGCCATCGCCCGGCGGGCGGCCCGGCGCAGCCGCCGCAGGTCGAGCACGGTCGCGCCGCCGAGCGGGGAGGCCAGCAGCGCCTCGGCGCCGGGCTCGTCGAGGCCCGCCTCGGCCGCCGGTGCCGCAGCGTCCGACTCGGTGCGGGCGCCGGGCCGCGGCGGCAGCAGCGCACCCAGCGCGGCCAGCAGCGGCTGGACGGCGGGCTGCCCGGCCAGCGCGATGTCGTCGGCGGACACCGCGACCGGGACCCCGGCCTGGGTGAGCGCCCGGCGCACCGGCCCGAGACCGGTGGTCGCGGACCGGACCACCACGGCCATCTGCGACCAGGGCACCCCGTCGAGCAGGTGGGCCCGGCGCATCGTTTCGGCGATGAAGGCGGCCTCCATCGCCGGGGCGTCGAAGACGTGCACCTCCGCCGAGCCGGGCTCGATGCCCTCGCCGGGCACCAGCCGGCGGTGCTCCCACGGTCCGGGGAGACCCTCGGCGACCCGGCGGCTCACCGTCAGCAGCTCGGCGCCGGAACGGCGGCACACCCCCAGGGACAGCCGGTCGGCGGGACGGCCGTCGCGGTGCAGGAACCGGGTCGGGAACTCGATGATGCCGCGCGGCTCGGCGCCCCGGAAGGCGTAGATCGCCTGGTCGGGGTCGCCGACGACCACCAGGTCACCGCCGCCACCGGCCAGCAGCTCGACCAGCTCCACCTGCGCGGGGTCGGTGTCCTGGTACTCGTCGACGAACAGCCAGCTCGCCCGGTCGCGCTCGGCGCGGAGCAGCTCCGGGTCGGCCCGCAGCTCGTCGATGGCGGTGCGCACCAGCTCGGCGGGGTCGTAGCCGCTGGCACCGCCGCGGGCGAGCGTGGCGAAGTAGGAGACGTCCTGGTACTGGCGGAGGAAGTCGGCGGCCGCCACCCAGTGCGGCAGGCTGCGCTCACGGCCCCACGCGGCGAGCCGGTCGGCGTCGATGCCCCGCTCGGTGGCGCGGAGCAGGAGGTCGCGGAGCTCGTCGCGGAAGCCGGACATGGCCAGCGCCTCGGTCAGCTCCGCCGGCCAGCGGACGACGCCCTCCAGGTCGGCGTCGCCCCGGAGGAGGTCGGCGACCACGGCGTCCTGCTCGGCGGAGGTGAGCAGCCGCGGAGCGGGTTCGCCGCGCAGGACGGCGGCCCGGCGCAGCACCCCGTAGGCGTAGGAGTGGAAGGTGCGGGCGACCGGTTCCCGGATGGTGCGGGCCACCCGGGCGGTGATCCGGGTGCGCAGCTCGGCGGCCGCCTTGCGGCTGAAGGTGAGCACCAGCAACCGCTCGGGGTCGGCGCCGGCCTCGATCCGGGTGGCCACCGCCTCGACGATCGTCGTCGTCTTCCCGGTGCCCGGGCCGGCCAGCACGAGCAGGGGACCGCCGCGGTGGTCGACCACCGCCTGCTGGGTCGGGTCGAGCCTCGGCCGGGCCACCGGGGCGCGCTCCGGCTGCACCAGCCGGTAGACCGGTGCCTGGTGGCCCGCCGTGGCGACCGTTGCCGCGTTTGCCGTCTCCCCCCGCACTCCTCGATGAGACCACGGGGGTCCGACGGTTCCGGTCAGGCCGGGCGGTGGCTCACACGTCCTCGTCCGGCCAGCCAACCGCGGCGAGGTCGACCCGGGAGCCGCGCAGCGGCACGCCCTCGCCGGCCAGCAGCTCCAGCTGCCGCACCCGGACCGGCTCGGCGGCCGTGCCGTCGGCCCGCAGGACGCGGTGCCAGGGCACGGCGGCGCCCCCGCCGGACAGCGCGCGGGCGACCCGCCGCGGGCCCACACCGACCAGCCGGCCGATCGCCCCGTAGGTGCTCACCCGGCCCGGCGGGATCGCCTCGACGACGTCGAAGACCGCCTCGTCGACGTCGAGGGCGGACCGCTCGTCCGGGTCGGGGGCGCGCACGTCGGGGCTCCGCCGGTCAGCCCTGGTACTCGCTGTTCGCGGTCCACCAGTCGTACAGCGCGCTGACCTCGGCCTGCGTGGTGCCCGGGGACCGGACGACGCCCTCGGTGAGGTACTGGTCGTCGGTCCAGGCGACCACGACGTAGCCGTCGGCGGCGATCTGGCAGGCGACCTGCCCGCCGACCTCTCCGCCGGAGTAGGTCCACTCGCCGTAGCCGGTGCCCGTCGAGCAGTCGTCCTCCACGGCGAACTCGGCCAGGCCCTCGTCGGTGACGTCGGAGGAGAACACCTGGTCCAGGGTGCCCTGGTCGGGGTAGAGGTAGAAGGCGGCGGCCTCCGGCCCCGGCTGCGTGAGCGCGGCACCGCAGGCGGCGGCCGCGACGTCCCCGTCGCCGGCGAGCGGGGCGTCCGCGCAGTCGTCGAAGTCGACGGGCAGCTGCGCGATGAAGCCGGTCACGTCCGCACCGCCCGACGGCGCCGCGGTGAACCCGCCCGAGGGCGAGGGACCGGGGGCGCTGGACGTCGGGCTGGACGGGGCGCTGCTCGTCGCGGACGGCGCGCTGGAGCTCGAGCTGCTCGCGCCGGCGGTGACCGTGTCGTCGTCGTCCCCACCGCCGAGGGTGACCACGAGGACCACCGCGACGACGATGAGGAGCACCAGCCCGGCCACCAGGCCGATGACCACGTTCCGGCTCCGGCTCCCTCCGCCCGGCGCACCTGGCCCGCCGGGGGCACCCCAGCCGGGGCCGCCGGGGCCGGCCGGCCCGCCGGGGTAGGGGGGCTGACCGGGCACGCCGAAGCCGCCGACCCGGGTGGGCTGCTCGCCGTAGCCGGGGCCGGCGGGCGGCCAGCCACCCGGGGGCGGCCCGTACCCGCCGGGAGCCGGCGGACCCTGCGGCGGGGGCGGGCCCCAACCCTGACCGGGCTGCTGCGGAGGCGGACCCCAGCTCTGGCCTGGCTGCGGCGGACCCCAGCCCTGACCGGGCTGCTGCGGAGGCGGCGGACCCCAGGCCTGACCGGGCTGCTGACCCCACCCACCACCCGAGGGCTGGTCCCCGGACGGGGGCCGTTCGTCCGGCCCCTGCGGGGGCGGCCCTTGGGGTGGCTGGCTCATCGTGCGACCTCCGGCTCCGGCTGTGTCGGGCAGGAGCCTAGAGCCGGTGGTGGGCGAGCGGTGCCTCTCCCCCGGTCGGCGCGTCCGCGCCGCTCAGGGGCGGCGGCCGAACCGGGCCAGCAGGCGGGTCTGCAGGTCAGCGCCGGGCGGGGGCTCGACCGGCGCGTCGATCGCACCGGGTAGACCGTCCTCCCCCAGCCGCTCCTCGGCGTAGCGGAGGGCCGCGGCGACCAGCTCGGCGTCCAGCGCGGTGACCCCGCCGACGGCGTGCGCCAGGTCCCAGGCGTGCACGGTCAGGTCGGCGGTCATCTCGACCAGGTGGTCCACCGCCGGGGCGCTCCCGCCGGGGAGGTGCACGGTCCGGTCGAGCGCACCGGGCGCCGCCCACGCGGTGAGCGCGTCGTCGGCCGCGGTCTCCCAGGCCGTGAGCGGGTCGTCGCCGAGCAGCTCGTCGGTGCCGGTCGGGATCGGCCGGGCGGCGTCGCCGGGCTCCTGCCCCGCCAGCAGCGGCGGGACCCACAACTGCTCGTGGGTCAGGTGCGCGACCAGGTCGGCGACGCTCCAGCCGGGCAGCGCCGGGAGGTCCCAGCTGCCCGGGGCCAAGGCGTCCACCCGGTCGGTGAACTGGGCCTGCGCCCGCTGGAACAGCAGGAGGAGGTCGGTCGGCGAGGGCTCGGGCATGCCCCCAGTAGAACGCAGCCGGGCCCCGGCACACGCGAGGTGTACCGGGGCCCAGGTGACGTCCTGGAACGGCCCCGTCCCAGGGGCCCGCGGCGCGCGGAGCGTGCCGTGGGGAGGGACGGGGTCCTTCGTCAGTACGTGGGGAGTGCCTTGTCGATGCGGGTCGCCCAGGCGGTGACGCCGCCCTGGACGTGGACGGCGTCCTTGAAGCCCGCGTTCTTCACCGCAGCCAGCGCCTCGGCGGAGCGGACGCCGGTCTTGCAGTGCAGCACGATCGGCTTGTCGTTGGGCAGCTGGGACAGCGCCCGGCCGGACAGGATCTCGTCCTTGGGGATCAGCTTGGCGCCCGGGATGGACACGATCTCGTACTCGTTGGGCTCCCGGACGTCGATCAGCTCGAAGTCCTTGCCGGCGTCCATCATGTCCTTGAGCTCGTCGACGGTGATCGTCGAACCCGCGGCGGCCTGCTGGGCCTCGTCGGAGACGACTCCGCAGAACGCCTCGTAGTCGATGAGGCCGGTGATCGGCTCACCCTCGGGGTCCTTGCGCACCTTGATCGTGCGGAAGGTCATCTCCAGGGCGTCGTAGACCATGAGCCGGCCGAGCAGCGTCTCGCCGATGCCGGTGATGAGCTTGACCGCCTCGGTGGCCTGGATGGCGCCGATGGTCGCGCACAGCACGCCCAGGACGCCGCCCTCGGCGCAGGAGGGGACCATGCCGGGCGGCGGCGGGACCGGGTAGAGGTCGCGGTAGTTGGGCCCGTGCTCGTTCCAGAACACCGACACCTGGCCGTCGAACCGGTAGATCGAGCCCCACACGTACGGCTTGTTCAGCAGGACGGCGGCGTCGTTGACCAGGTAGCGGGTGGCGAAGTTGTCGGTGCCGTCGACGATGAGGTCGTAGTCGGCGAAGATCTCCAGCACGTTCTCGCTGTCCAGCCGGGTCTCGTGCAGCCGGACGTCGACGTAGGGGTTGATCTCCTTGATCGAGTCCCGCGCGCTCTCGGCCTTGGACCGGCCGACGTCGGACTGCCCGTGGATGATCTGGCGCTGCAGGTTGGACTCGTCGACGGTGTCGAACTCGACGATGCCCAGCGTGCCGACGCCGGCCGCGGCCAGGTACATGAGCACGGGCGACCCGAGGCCACCGGCGCCGACGGCCAGCACCTTCGCGTTCTTGAGCCGCTTCTGCCCGTCCATCCCGACGTCGGGGATGATCAGGTGGCGGCTGTAGCGGCGGACCTCGTCGATCGACAGGTCGTCAGCGGGCTCCACCAGGGGTGGCAACGACACGGAGCTCTCCTCACAGGCATCAGGGCTGACCGGCTCCAGAGGCCGGGGTCCTGGACTGCGCAACAGCCTGGCACGCACCCGTAATCCCACCCGCCCCGGGCACACACAAGACGAAGAGCCGGGGACGAACGAAGTCGGGACCCAGAGAGTCGGGGACGAACAAGGTCGGGGACGACGGGGCGAGTCTCCCGCCCACTGGGGTACGGCACCATCCCGCCGGAGGCGGTCAGCGGACCGGACGCGGGGGCCGGAGGCTCCCCGGCCGGCACGCTGGCAGCGGCTCAACGCTCGTCGGGGACGGCTCCTGGCCGCGGTGTGATCCGAAGGATCACGATGGATAGGGCCAGGCGTTCTTCACACAGCCCTGCAGGCCGAGGGTCTGCTGCTCCATGACCGGGGCGAGCTGGCCGGTGCCGCCGCACTGCTCGTGACCGTGGCCGAGTGCGTGCCCCACCTCGTGGTTGACGACGTACTGCCGGTAGGTGGCGATGTCCCCGGCGTAGTCCGGGACGGCGGTCTCCCAGCGGGCGAGGTTGATCACCGCCCGCTCGCCGTACCGGCAGGAGGTGTACCCGCCGGTGCCGACGCCGGGGCACCAGGTCTCCATGCTGCCGGGGCTGACCAGGCTGACCCGGAAGTCGTAGTCCCCGGCCGCGGCCTCGGCGGCGCCGACCCGCTGGAAGGACAGCTGACCGCCGGCCCCCCAGGAGCGCGGGTCGCCGAGGGTGGCCTCGACGGCCGCGGCGAACTGACTGCCGTCGACCCCGATGCCGTCCTCCACCTCGACGACGAACCGCTCCAGCGGCCCGGTGCCCTGGACGGCGGACGTGCCGTCGACGACGGCGAGCGTGCCGGCGCCCTGCTCGACGAAGGTGACCGCAGCCGTGCCGGCCGCCGTCTGGGCCGGTGCACCCTCCCCCTCGGCCGGGGCGGACGGGATGGTCGGCGTGCCCGGCGCGGTGCTGACCGGCGCGTCCAGCGCGCTGGACCGGGTGGCCGCCGTCGTCCCACCGCCGGTGAGGACGTCGGCGAGGGTGAGCACGGTGGCGACGGCGAGCACCGGGATGGCGTACGCGCGCCAGCCGTGCCGCCGCACGAAGCGGCGGAACCACCCGCCCGGGGCCGCCGGGCGCACCGGCGCGGCGACGGGTCCCCGGCGCGCCACCAGCGGGCTCGCGGGCGGACGGCGCAGCGGTACCGGCTCGGGCGGCCGGCGCCGCGGGTCGACGCGCGGGCCGGAGGACTGCCGGGCCTCGCGCGGCGCGCGGGGTCCGGGGCTGGTCACGCGAGCCAGGTTCTCACGGGTGGCGGCTCCGCTGCCTGACCGCGGCGGCACCGGGCCGCGTGTCGGACCGCCCCGTCACACCTGCTCGGCGGTGACCTCCGCGCCCCTCGCGGCGGCGTCCTCGGCGAGGGCGAGCACGGCCCGCGCCGTCGGCTCCGGCGCCTCCAGCATCGCCAGGTGCCCGATGCCCGGCTGCACCTGCAGCCGGGAGTCGGGGAGGACGGCGGCCAGCCGCGGGGCGAGGGCCGGGTCGACCAGCCGGTCCCGGTCGCCCCAGACCACCAGCGAGGGGACCGTGACCGCGCGGGCCATCCGCCAGGCGTTCGCCCGGCCGACCCGCAGGTAGGAGGTCATCAGCCCGCGCAGGCTGCGGGTCAGCGCCTGACCGGCCCAGGGCTGGGCGTCCCGGTCGCGCATCTCCTGGACCGCCTCCTCCACCCGCTCCCGCGGCACCCGCGACGGGTCGCCGAAGCACATCTGCAGCAGCCCCCGGACCCGCTGCTCGGGGCTCGCCCCGGCCAGCCGCCGCTCGGCCAGCGCCGGGACGCCGGGCAGCATCACCAGCGCGATGGCCCGGTCGAAGGCGGCCGGCACGCGGTAGACCGGCATCGCCGCGGAGATGAGCGTGAGGGTGGCGACGAGGTCGGGACGGCGGGCCGCGACCCACACGCTCACCAGGCCGCCGAGCGAGTTGCCGACCAGGTGCACCGGGGCGCCCTGGCCGGGGCCGGGCTGCGCGACGACCCACTCGAGGACGTCGACGACGGCCTGCACGTGGCGCTGGATCGAGTACCGCACCGGCGGTGCGGACCGGCCGAAGCCGGGGAGGTCGAGCGCGTAGCCGTCGAAGCGGACGGCGAGCAGGGCGGCGAGGTCGGTCCAGTTGGTGGAGGCACCGCCGAGACCGTGCACGTAGAGGGCCCGCTCCCGGGGGGCGCCGGCCGGGTCGGCGTCCTCGGCCACCGGGCCGCGCCACGGGGTGTGCCGCACGAAGACCTCCCCGCCGCTGACCGGCACCATCGCCCCCGGCCAGGGCGGGATCAGCGCACCGGGCCGGGGCAGGAGGGCGTCGGACAGCCGGGCGTCGGTCACCTACCCGACGGTAGAACACCGCTCCGCGACCACCGCTCGGCCCGGTGCCCCCGCCTCGGCGCGCCGCTACGATCACCTCGCCATGCACCCCAGCCGCCCCGTACCCGTGCCCCCGGTCGCCCGCCGGACCTCCCGCCTGCCACGGGGCGCGCGCCGCGTGCAGCTGCTGCGCGCCGCCCAGGACGTCTTCGTCGCGCAGGGGTTCCACGCCGCGGCGATGGACGACATCGCCGACCGGGCCGGGGTGAGCAAGCCGGTGCTCTACCAGCACTTCCCGGGCAAGCGCGAGCTCTACCTGGCGCTGCTCGAGCAGCAGGTCGACGAGCTCACCGACCGGGTGCGCCACGCGATGGACGGCACCGAGGACAACCGGACCCGGGTCGACGGCGCGGTCGGCGCCTACTTCGACTTCATCGACGCCGACGGCGAGGCCTTCCGGCTGGTCTTCGAGTCCGACCTGCGCAACGACCCCGACGTCCGGCGGCTCGCCGACCGGGGCGCCCGGGCCTGCATCGAGGCGATCGCCGAGGTGATCGCGGTGGAGACCGGCGCGGACCCGGAGCGCGCGCTGCTGCTGTCGGCCGGGATGACCGGGCTGGCCGAGACGAGCGCCCGCTGGTGGCTGGCCAGCAAGGGCACGGTGTCCCGGGACGAGGCGGTGGCGCTGCTGTCCTCGCTCGCCTGGCGCGGCATGTCCGGTTTCCCCCGCCGCGACGACGCCGACTGACGGGCCCGTTCGCTGTCGGCGCACCTGCTGGACCGGCTCCGGTCCGCGGGGCTGGACTAGCGTGGGTGCTCGGCAGTCCGACCTGAGGAGGCATCCCCGCGTGGAAGTAAAGATCGGTGTCCAACACTCCCCCCGTGAGCTGGTCATCGACAGCCCCAAGACCCCGGACGAGATCGCGGCCGAGGTGTCCAAGGCCATGACCGGGTCGAAGGACGGCCTGCTCACGCTGGTCGACGAGCGCGGCCGCCGCATCGTCGTCCCGACCGACCGGATCGCCTACGTCGAGATCGCCGAGGCCGACTCGCGGCGCGTGGGCTTCATCGCCGGCTGACGCAGCACCCAGCACGTCCCCGACAGGGCGTCACCGCACCGCGGTGGCGCCCTGTCGGCGTCTAGGGGTTCAGGCCCAGCGCGCGCATGCGCACCGAGTGCGCGGCGGTGATCCGGCCGAGCAGCTCGCCCACCCCGGCCAGGTCACCGGTGCCGGTGATGATCAGCTCGGCGAGCTCGTCGTGCTCGGCGATGACCGCCTGGGACTGGGTGAGCGCCTCGCCGACCAGCCGGCGGGCCCACAGCGCCAGCCGGCCGGCGACCTTCGGGTCGGCGGCGATCGCGGCGCGGACCTCGCGGAGGGCGAAGTCGGCGTGGCCGGTATCGGCGAGCACCTCCTCGACCAGCGCCCGGTCCGGCTGCGGGAGGAAGGCCGCGACCTCGCGGTAGAAGTCCGCGGCCAGCCCGTCGCCCACATAGGCCTTGACCAGCCCCTCCAGCCAGGTGCTGGCCCGGGTGCCGTCGTGGAAGGCGTCGAGGGCGGCGACGAACGGGGTCATCGCCGCGCTCACGTCGGCGCCGAGCTCGCGCAGCCGCGCCGACAGCCGCTCGTGGTGGGCGATCTCGGCGGCCGCCATCCGGGCGAGCGCGGCCCGGCCGTCCAGGGTGGGCGCCAGCCGCGCGTCCTCGGCCAACCGGTCGAACGCCGTCAGCTCGGCGTAGGCGAGCACCCCCAGCAGGTCGATGACCGCCCGGTGCCCGGTTCCCTCGTCGACCTCGGTCACGCGACCCCCCTCCTCGTGCTCTGCGCCCCGTGGCCGCGGACCGCTGCGTCCGCAGCCCGTGTCACGGGCCGGCTGAGCGAGGCTAACGGGCTGGCCAGGCTAGGATGGAATCGGCGGACCGCCAGGTCCGTTCACCGAGAGCAACCCCTGTGCGCTGATGACCGCTGGATCTCCTCCTCGAGACCGGCCCTCCGAGGGCCGTCTCCCGGGCAGTCTGCACCTGACGCCCGGTCTGCTGGCCGCGTCGGCGCTTGGATCGAACATCCCGGAACCGACCCCGGGACCGCAGAGCACCGCCGGGCAACGCGCGAGCTCCTGAGCTCGCGCACCGGCGCCGCGACCGGTCCCCCACCAGACCGAGGCGAGAGAACTGACCTCCACCGAGAACACCCCCGTCGACAGCAGCACGACCGCCGCTCCCGAGCTGGAGCACGCCGAGACCGGCGCTCCCGCTCCCGAGGAGCTCGAGCAGCAGGTCGAGGAGCTGGGCGGCGCGCCCGTCGCCCCCGACAGCCCGCTGTTCAGCGACTTCGACGTGCACCCCGACATCGTGGCCGCGCTGGCCGAGGTCGGGATCCACCGCACCTTCGCCATCCAGGAGCTGACCCTCCCGCTGGCGCTGGCCGGCAACGACCTCATCGGCCAGGCGCGCACCGGCACCGGCAAGACGCTGGGCTTCGGCGTCCCGATGCTGCAGCGCGTGGTCCCGCCGGCCGAGGGCGGCGACGGCGTCCCGCAGGCGCTGGTCGTCGTCCCCACCCGTGAGCTGTGCGTGCAGGTCTCCCGCGACCTGGCCGCCGCCGGCAGCAAGCGCGGCGTCCGCGTGCAGGCCATCTACGGCGGCCGCGCGTTCGAGCCGCAGGTCTCGGCGCTGCAGGCCGGCGTCGAGATCGTCGTCGGCACCCCCGGCCGGCTGCTCGACCTGGCCCAGCAGGGCCACCTGATCCTGGGCAAGGTCAAGGTCCTGGTCCTCGACGAGGCCGACGAGATGCTCGACCTGGGCTTCCTGCCCGACATCGAGCGGATCCTGGCGATGGTCCCGGACAAGCGCCAGACCATGCTGTTCTCGGCGACGATGCCCGGCCCGATCGTGACCCTGTCGCGCTCGTTCATGAGCCAGCCCACCCACATCCGGGCGCACGGCAACGACGAGGGCTCGACCGTCCCGCAGACCACCCAGTTCATCTACCGGGCGCACAACCTGGACAAGCCCGAGCTGCTGTCCCGGGTCCTGCAGTCCCGCGACCGCGGGCTGGTGATGGTCTTCTGCCGCACCAAGCGCACCGCGCAGAAGGTCGCCGACGACCTGGTCGAGCGCGGGTTCGCCGCCGCCGCCGTGCACGGCGACCTGGGCCAGGGCGCCCGCGAGCAGGCGCTGCGCGCGTTCCGGGCCGGCAAGGTCGACGTCCTGGTCGCCACCGACGTCGCCGCCCGCGGCATCGACGTGACCGGCGTCAGCCACGTCGTGAACTACCAGTGCCCCGAGGACGAGAAGACCTACGTGCACCGGATCGGCCGCACCGGCCGGGCCGGCAGCACCGGCGTCGCGGTGACCCTGGTCGACTGGGACGACATCCCCCGCTGGCAGCTGATCAACAAGGCGCTGGACCTGCCCTTCGCCGACCCGCCGGAGACCTACTCGACCTCGCCGTGGGTCTACACCGACCTGGACGTGCCGACGACGGCGACCGGCCGGCTGCCCCGCTCCCAGCGCACCCGCGAGGGCCTGGGCGCCGAGACCCTCGAGGACCTCGGCGAGACCGGCAAGCGGCAGCGCACCGGCGGCGGGCAGGGCGGCGGCCGTTCCGGCCCCGGCCGGGACACCGCGCGCACCGACGAGGAGCAGCCCTCGGCCGGCCGCGCAAGAGCCGGCCGCGGCAGCGCACCCGGGGCAGCGGCGCCGCCGCCGAGGGTGCCGCCGCAGCGCTGGGCGCCGACGCCCCGGCCGGCGACTCCCCGGCTCCAGCGATGGCCGGCGGCGAGCCCGCCGAGGGCGGCGCGAGCCGTCCGCGGCGCCGGCGCCGCCGCGGTGGTCGGGGCGGCAACGGCGGCGGGTCCGAGTCCGCCGCGTAGATGACGGTGCGACGCCCGCCGCTGCGGGTCTGGGTCTGGACGGCGGTCACCCTCGTGGTGGCCGCCGTCGCCGTGTTGCTGTGGCGCACCTCCGACGCCGCGGCCACCTCGAGCACCACGGCGAGCGCGCCGGCCGTCCCGGACGCGGCGCCGGCGGCGACGGTCGCGGAGGCCTGGTCCTCGGCCACCGGACCGGCTCCGCGGCGGGTCGTCGAGGGCGGCCGGGTGCTGATCACCGACGAGCACGGGCTGGCCATGGTCGACGCCGCCTCGGGCGCCGAGGCCTGGCACTACCGGCGCAGCAACGCCCGGCTCTGCGACGCCACCGCGGTCGACGGCGTGGTCGTCGCCGTCTTCCGCACCACCAGCCGGTGCAACGAGGCGGTGGCGTTGACCGCCGCCACCGGCGTGCGGGACTGGACCCGCAACGTGCGCTACCGCACCGACGTCGACCTGACCAGCACCGACCAGGTCCTGCTGGCCAGCAGCCCGACCGGCATCGTCACCCTCGACCCGACCGGCAACAACACCCGGTGGCGCTACGTCGCACCCACCGGCTGCCGGCTGGTCGGCTCGGACGCCGGGAGCACCGGAGTCGTCGTCCTGCAGCGCTGCGCGGGCGCGGACACCCTGCAGGTGACCCTGTTCGACGCCTTCGGCGGCAACGCCGTCTGGAGCCGGGACGTCGTCACCGACGGCGACACCGCCCGGCTCGCGGGGGTCGACCGGCTGGTGGACGTCGTCGTCGGCGACCGGGTGCAGGTGCTCTCCCCCACCGACGGCTCGGTGCTCACCGAGCTCCCGCTCCCCGCCCTCCCCGCCGGCCAGGACCCGGGCAGCGAACCGCTGCAGCAGGCGGGCGTCGGCGACGTCGCCCTGCTCTGGGCCCGGGGCACCGTCTACGCGCTGGACCAGGCCAGCGGCCTGCAGCGCTGGTCGCTCCCGGCGGTCGGGCTGCCCGCGGTCGGCGCGGACGGCGGAACCGTGACCGTGCCCGAGGCGGGGGCCTTCGTGCAGCGCTCCCTGGCGGACGGCGTGGAGGTCGGCCGCTCGACCACCGAGGACACCCTCCCGGCCGGTGGCCGGACCTCCGTCGTCGGCCCGGTGTACGTGTACGCCACCGCCGACGAGGTCCTCGCCTACCGCTGAGGCCGGGGATCGGCGGCGCACGACCGAAGTGCAGGGCACACTCGGGGCATGGTCCTGCCTGGTGGCTCCGAGCACACCGCCCCCGACGACCTCGGTCAGCTCGCGGCCCACGACGCCGCCCGGGTCACCCTCCCCGGCGGCACCGGCCCGCTGGCGGCCCTCGACACCGGCCCCGCCACCCACGGCACGGTCCTGCTGGTCGCCGGCTACACCGGCAGCAAGGAGGACTTCGCCCCGCTGCTGGCGCCGATCGCGGCCGCCGGCCTGCGGGCCGTCGCCATCGACCAGCGCGGCCAGTACGAGTCGCCCGGCCCCGACGACCCGGCGGCGTACTCGGTGGCCGAGCTGGCCACCGACGTCGCCACGGTCGCCCGTGGGCTGCGCGCCGAGTCCCCCGGCCCGCTGCACCTGCTCGGGCACAGCTTCGGCGGCCTGGTCGCCCGCGCGGCGGTGCTGGCCGAACCCGGGCTGTTCACCTCGCTGACCCTGCTCGGCAGCGGGCCGGCGTTCCTGACCGGCCCGCGCGCCGAGCTCCTCGAGCACCTGTCCCCGCTGCTGGACGCGGGCGGCGTGCAGCTGGTCAACGACACCCTCGAGCAGCTGGCGATGACCGACCCGCGCGCGCAGGAGGTACCGGCGCCGACCCAGGAGTTCCTCCGCGAACGCTTCCTGGCCAACAGCGCGGCCGGGCTGCGCGGCATGGCGGACGCGCTGCTGAGCGAGCCCGACCGGGTCGCCGAGCTCGCCGCCACCGGGGTGCCGGTGCTGGTCGCCCACGGGATCGCCGACGACGCGTGGAGCCCCGCCGCCCAAGCCGACATGGCGCAGCGGCTGGGCGCCCGGCACGAGGTGATCGGGCACGCGGTGCACTCCCCCGCGATCGAGAACCCGACCCGCACGCTGGAGGTGCTCGTGTCCTTCTGGTCCGATCCCGGAGCCGGCGCCCCGGCGGCCGACGACCAGGCCGAGGCCGTCCGGTGAACCCGACCCCCTCGATCAAGGACTTCACGCCCGAGGAGGACCTGCTGGGCTTCTTCGGCCCCGACAGCGTCACCTGGCGGATCCACAGCGACCCGGCCTTCTCCGTCGGTGGCATCCGCGCGCTGCTGCTCCAGGCGCTGCACCCGGTCGCCATGGACGGCGTGCACCAGTTCTCCACCGGCTTCACCACCGACCCGTGGGCCCGGCTGACCCGTACCGCGGAGTACGTCGCCACGTTGACCTACGGCACCCGGCGCGACGCGCTGCGGGTGGTGCGGCGGGTACGCGGCATGCACCGCGACAAGGCCGCCGTCGAGGAGACCACCGGCCGGTCGTACTCGGTCGACGACGCCGACCTGCTGCTGTGGGTGCACAACTGCGAGGTCGACTCGCTGCTGTCCACCGCCCGCCGGGCCGGGGTCCCGCTCACCGACGCCGAGGCCGACCGGTACGTCGCCGAGCAGGTGGTGGCGGCCGTGCTGATCGGCGCCGACGAGGCCGAGGTGCCGAGGACGGTCGCGGAGCTGGCCGCCTACTTCGACGGGATCCGGGCGCAGCTGGCGGTGACCCCGGCCGCGCGCGCGGCGTCCCGGTTCGTGCTGGTGCCACCGATGCCCGGCTGGGTGCAGCTGCTCACCCCGGCGCGCCCGGCGTGGAGCACGCTGGCCTCGCTGGGCGCGGCCACCCTGCCGCGCTGGGCCCGGCAGGTCTACGGGCTGCCCGGGTTCGGGCTCACCGACACGGCGGCGACGGCGGGGCTCAAGGCGTTCCGGCAGGCCGCGCTGGCGGTGCCCGCCCGGGTGCGCGAGTCGCCGATCGTCCGCGCCGCCCGCGAGCGGGTGGCCACGGCCGAGCCGCTCAGCGCTTAGCGGGGCTGGTCCAACTCGCGCCGGGCGGCGGCCAGCACGGCGGCCACCACCCGGTCCAGGGACGGTGAGCGCAGCCGCCACTGCTGCCAGTGCAGGACGACGTCGACCGCGCCGTCCGCGTCGAGCTGGACCAGCTCGCCCGGGGGCTCCTGCTGGCGCGGGACCATGCCCCAGCCGAACCCCAGCCGGACCGCGGCGACGTAGTCGGCCGAGGCCGGCACGTGGTGCTGGGGCGGGACGGCCGGGTCGACGCCGCGTGAGCGCAGGTAGCGGTCCTGCAGGTCGTCCTGGCGGTCGAAGCCGACGACCGGGACCCGGGACAGCGCCTCGGGCGTGACGCCGTCGGGGAACCACCGGTCGACGAACGCCGCGGTGGCCATCGGCCGGTAGCGCATCCCGCCGAGCCGGGTCACCGTGCAGCCGGGCACCGGGTCGGCGGCGGCGGTCACCGCGGCCATCACCCGTCCGTCGCGCAGCAGCGCCGCGGTGTGCTCCTGGTCCTCGCGGTGCAGGTCGAAGGCGAGCTCGCCGGCCAGCGGCGCGAGCGCGGGCAGCACCCAGGTGGCCATCGAGTCCGCGTTGACCGCGATGGGCAGGGTGACCGGGCGGCCGCCGTCGTCGGTCTCGAGCTCGCGGGTCGCGTCGGCGGCCAGCAGCGCGACCTGCCGCGCCAGCCGCAGCACCGGCTGCCCGGACTCGGTGACCTGCACCGGCTTGCTGCGCACCAGCAGGACGCGTCCGGTCGCGGCCTCCAGCGCCCTGAGCCGCTGGCTGATCGCGCTGGGCGTCACGTGCAGCGCGCGGGCGGCCCCCTCGAGGGTCCCGGCGGTGACCGTCGCGTCGAGGGCACGCAGCTGGGCGAGGTCGAGGTCCACGCCGTCATTAGAACTGCTTCAGGTGCGTCAGGAAAGAGAGCTGCACTGATGTGGCGGTCCACCTAGCGTCGATCCCGTGACCCCCGCTCTGCTCGCCGCCGCCGCCGGACTCGGCCTCGGGTTGTCCCTCATCGTCGCCATCGGCGCGCAGAACGCCTTCGTGCTGCGCCAGGGGCTCCGGCTGGAGCACGTCGCGGCGGTGGTCACGGTGTGCCTGGTCTCCGACGCCGTCCTCATCGTGGCCGGGACGGCCGGCGCCGGCGCGCTGGTGACCCGGGCGCCGGACGTGCTCACCGTCGTCTGCTTCGCCGGCGCCGCGTTCCTGCTGGTCTACGGGCTGATGGCGGCCCGGCGGGCGCTGCGGCCGGCCGCACTGGTCACCGAGGCCGCCGGGCGGCGGGTCGGGCTGGTGGCGACGGTGACCACCTGCCTGGCGCTGACCTGGCTGAACCCGCACGTCTACCTGGACACCGTGGTGCTGCTCGGCTCGCTCGCCGGGACCTACGGCGAGCGCCGGTGGTGGTTCGCCGGCGGGGCCGCGCTCGGGAGCGCGCTGTGGTTCGCCGGGCTGGGCTACGGCGCCCGGCTGCTGAGGCCGGTCTTCGCGCGGCCCAGCGCCTGGCGCGTGCTCGACGCGGTGATCGCCGTGGTGATGGTGGCGCTCGCGACCTCCCTCGCCGTCCGCGGCGCCGCGGGCGGCTGACCTTGCCGCCGTCGCGGTGCGGCGGCAGACTCCCGGCCATGACTGCCGGGTCGGCCACGCGCCGTGCACGGAACGGGTACCCGGCCGACCGGTGACCCCGGGGCGGCCCCGCGGGCCGCCGGTCGGACGAGCGTTGCGTGCCCTCGTCCGAACCCACCCTGGAGTCACCTGTGCCCATCGCCCTGCACCACATGATCGTCCCGGTCGCCGACCGGGACGCCGCCGTCGCCTGGTTCGTCGACCTGCTCGAGCTGCGCGAGCCCTGGCAGAACGGCTTTTTCTCCTCCGTCCAGCTCGACGACCACCTCGTGATCAACTTCGCGGCCGCCCCGGTGCCCGAGCCGGTGCACCTGGCCTTCCTCGTCGACGACGACCACTTCGACCGGGTCAGGGCGCGCTTCGACGCCGACGGGACGTCGTACACCGCCGACCCGCCCGGACGTCGTCCCGGGGAGGTCGGCGAGGTCAACCCCGACGGCAGCGGGCGGCGGCTGTACTTCCGCGGTCACGGCCACCTGCTCGAGGTGCTGACCGAGCGCTACACCCACGTCCCGGCCGGGTCGCGCTCAGCCTGAGGGTCAGCGGTCGGCGCCCTGCGGGGGTGCCGGCTCACTCAGCGGGCGGGGTCTCCTCGGCCAGGAAGCTCCAGGTCTCGCGCGCCGGGACGGCGGCCTGCCCGGCCGGGCAGCTGGGCCGGAAGTCGCACCAGCTGCACTGCTGGCCGGTGACCGGCGGGAAGGCGACGTCGGGGTCCGCGCCGGCGGCGAGCGCCTCGGTCGCCGTCTCGATGTCGGCGGCGATGTCCTCGGCCCGGCGCACGTGGTTGGCCAGCGACCGCTCGGTGTGCTCGAACACGGCGACCGTGCGGGAGGGCAGGTGGTGCAGCTCGACCCGGTTGCACGCCCGGCGAAGCGTCCGCCGCACGCCGAGCACGTAGATGGCCAGTGCCGGTGACCCCCGCGCCTCGTCCTCGGTGGAGGGGACCCGGCCGGTCTTGTAGTCGACGACGACCAGCTCGTCGCCGCGCTGGTCGATCCGGTCGATGCGGCCGGACAGCGCCAGCCGCTCGGTGGTCGCCCCCACGGTGCGCTCGGTGCCCACCGGCTCCTCGGCGGGGTCGAGCTCGCCGACGTAGTCGGTGAGCCAGCCGGCGGCCCGCGACCGCCAGCGGTCGGCCTGCTCGTCGTCGCGGAAGCCGGTGCGCGACCACACCCCGTACAGCAGCTGCCGGGCCGCGGCCGGGCTGCGTTTGCCCAGCGGCAGCTCCCACCAGGAGCGCAGTGCCGCGTGCACCGCCGCACCGACGGTGTTGTGCGCCCACGCCGGGCCCTTCGGCGGGGTGGGCCGGGTGAGGTAGGCGAACCGGTAGCGGCGCGGGCAGTCGGCGTAGGTGGCCAGCTTGCTGGGGGTGGCCGAGAACAGCCGCCGGGGCATGCCCGGCATCTCCAGTTGCGCGCTCACCGCCGCTCCCTGCCCACGTCGGCCACGGTAGCCGGGGGCACCGACAGGTTCAGCCGGTGACGACGGGGACGCCGGTGCCGGCGGCCAGCAGCAGCTCGTACTGGTCGGGTTCGGTGGTGCAGGCGGCGATCGGGGTGCGCTTGTTGGTGCCGTGGTAGTCGCTGGAGCCGGTGCGCAGCAGCCCCAGCCCGTCGGCGAGGGCGCGGAGGTACACGCGCTGGTCGGGGGTGTGGTCGGGGTGGTCGACCTCGAGGCCGAGCAGCCCGGCGGCGGCCATCGCGGCGATGGCGTCGTCGCCGACGACCCGTCCTCGGGAGGTGGCCAGCCCGTGGGCGAACACCGGCACGCCCCCGGCCGCTCGCACCAGGCGGATGCCCTCGAGCACGTCGGTGTCGGCCTTGCTCGCGTAGTAGGGGCTGCGGTGGTGCAGCAGGGTGGCGAAGGCGTGGTCGACGGACTCCACGACGCCGGCGTCCACGAGCGCGCGGGCGATGTGCGGCCGGCCGACCACCCCGCCGTCGCTGTGCGCCACGATCTCGGCCCAGTCGACGGGGTAGCCGTCGGCGGCGAGCCCGGCGACGATCCGCTCCCCCCGGTTGAGCCGTTCCTCGCGCAGCCGCACGCGCTCGGCGGCGAAGGCCGGGTGCAGCGGGTCGAAGAGGTAGGCCAGCAGGTGGACGGCGATCGGCGGCTCGTCGCTGGGGAAGTACCGGCAGGACAGCTCCATGCCCGGGACGATCGTCAGCCCGGGCGGGCGCGCCGCCCAGGCCGCCGCCCAGCCGCCGGTGGTGTCGTGGTCGGTGATCGCGACGACGTCGAGCCCGGCCGCGGCCGCGGTGGCGACCAGCGCCGCAGGGGTCTCCGTCCCGTCGGAGACCGAGGAGTGGGTGTGCAGGTCGATGAGCACGTGCTCAGCCTGCCGCACCGCGTCCGCCGCCGCCCACGACGCTCAGAGCTCGTCGGAGGAGCGGCCGGGCCGGGTGCGCGGGATCGGCGCCGTGTCGTGCCGGCGCCCGGACTGCAGCGGGCGGGGCATCAGCTGCTCGGGGGCGTCGCCGTCTCCCCGGTCGTCGGCGGCCATCGTCCCGTCGGCGTCCTCGTCGGAGCTCACCGGGTTGGAGGTGGTGTCGGTGCCGAACATCAGCTCCGACAGCCGCTTGTAGAGCGCGTCGGCGTGCGGCATGTAGTCGATGACGTCGAGCCCCTGCTGCTGACCCGCGGACTCGAAACGGAAGGTCCCGTAGCCGAGCAGCTGCCCCCAGAAGGTCTCCTTCCAGGTCAGGTCCGTGATCCTGCGCAGCGGCATGACGGCCACCGTCCGGATGATCACCCCCGAGGTCAGCAGCACCCGGCGGCGGGTGACCAGCAGGTGCCGCACCCACCACTCACCGACGTGCAGCCCGAGGTAGCCCAGCGCGCCGAGGACCACCACCAGACCGACCGTGGCCCCGACCCGGTTGGTCGGGTCGAGCTGCAGCACCCAGACGCCGACGACCAGCGCCGGGACGCCCCGGACGAAGGACCGGACCAGCACCGCCGGGTGCCGCCGCGTCGCGATGACCGGCGGCTCGTCGGCGAGCAGGTACTTCTCGGCGTCCTTGCCCCAGCGGGGCCGCCGGGGAGCCGGACCGGACACGGGCCGAGCTCAGACCAGCGAGCCCACGAAGGTGGACAGCGACTGCGCTGCGTCCCCCAGGGCCGCACCGGCACTGCGGACGATCCCGGCCGCGTCGTCGGGACGCTGGATCACGTAGAAGACCACGAACGCGACGGCCAGCCAGGTGAGCACCTTCTTCAGCACGGGTCGCGTTCCTCTCCTCAGGGCGGCCGACCGCGAGCCGGGGCGGCCGACGGCACAGCTGGCCGTCACGACCGGTCGGCCGCACCGCATGGGTAACAGCTGCTCCGCGGCGGTGACCAGCCGCCACGCCGGTGCGGGGCGAACGGACTCGATCGATGCGGATCGGGTCGGCTCACCGGCCGGGCAGCAGCCGTTCGGTCGGGGGGCCGAGCGGCAGGTCGGGGTAGACCCGGTCGCGGAGGTCGAGCAGCTCCAGGTCCTCGGCGAGCAGCCAGGCGGCGGACGCCGGCCAGGTGACCAGCCACAGCCAGACGCCGTTGGCCTCCCCCACGTAGGCGGCTCGGTCGTCGCCGGTGGGCACCAGCCACAGCGGCGCCCGCTGCCCGGCGGCGCGGATCTCCGCCGTCGAGGGCCCGCCGACGAGGTCGCCGGGGTCGACGCCGGGCAGCCCGGCGTACCCGCAGCCGAGCCCGGTGCCCGGCTCCTCGGCGACCAGCACCAGCTCGGCGGGGCCGCCCAGAGGAGCCGGACCGGCGCAGGCGACGACGATCGCCCGGGCACCCGGTTCACCGCCCCAGGCCAGGCCGGTCACCGCCCAGCCCCCCGGCATCGGGTCCGGCACCCAGGCGGGCACCCGGGCGTCGGCGGTGACGGCGCTGATCGCGTCGTGCGCCACGACCGCGGTGTGGTGCAGCGGGGTGACCCTCGCGTGGAGGTGGCACCAGCCCTCGGCGGTCGAGCCGGGTGTGACCGTCAGCGCCTCGCCGCAGCGCGGGCACACCGGGGAGACGCTCATGGCCGCTCACCGTCCTGTCCTGGCGGGTGTTCGTCAAGCTCCGGGGATCAGTGCCCGGTCCGCTGCCCCGGACCGGACCCGCCGTAACCTCGCCGACGTGGGTGGACCGGTGCCGGAGGTGCCGTGCGTCGGTGCGGTCGTGCACGACGCGCGTGGCCGGCTGCTGCTGGTCCGGCGGGGGCACGCACCCAGCGCCGGGCTGTGGTCGGTTCCCGGCGGGCGGGTGGAGGCCGGCGAGTCCGAGGTCGAGGCCGTCGTCCGGGAGATCGCGGAGGAGACCGGGCTGCGGGTGCGTCCCGAGCGGGTGCTGGGCCGGGTGCGGATCGACGGGGACGGCGTCGTCTTCACCGTGACCGACTGGGTGTGCACGCTGCTCGACCCCGCGCAGCAGCCGGTGGCCGGCGACGACGCCGCCGACGTGGTGTTCGTGGACGCGGCCGGCCTGGCGGCGCTGGACATGGCGCCGGGTGTCGTGGCGGCGCTGACCGGGTGGAGCGCCCTGCCCCGCTGAGCGCGCGGCCGCCACGGGGCGACGCTGACCCGCCGGACCGGGCGCCGATCCTACGATGGCCTCGTGCCGCTCCTGCCCGCTCCCGACCTGCCGGCCGAGGCCGAGGTCGTCCGGTTGGGACCGGCCGCCCGCTCCGCCCGGCTGGTCGGTGCCGCCGTGGTGCTGGCCCTGCTGCTCGTCGGCGCGGTCTGGGGTGACGACGACGCCTTCCCCTTCGGCCCGTTCCGGATGTACTCGACCCGCGCCGACCCCGACGCCGCCGTGGTGTCCACCCGGGTGGTGGGGCTGACCGCGGCCGGCGAGGAGGTCCGGCTCTCCGGTGGGCAGGTCGGTCTGCGCCGCGCCGAGTTCGAGGGCCAGCTGCCCCGGGTCGAGGCGCACCCGGAGCTGCTGGGCCTGCTGGCCGACTCCTGGGCGGCGAAGCACCCCGGCGCGGTGGAGCTCGTTGGGGTGCAGGTGGTACAGCGCCGCTTCGAGCTGTCCGACGGGCAGCCGACCGACGCGTACTCCGACACCGTGGTGGTCGAGTACGACCTGGAGGGAGGCCGGTGAGCGCCACCGCGCAGAGCCGGACGGCGACCGCGGCCCGGACGGCGCGGGCGACCACCCCGGAGACCGAGCCGGCCGTCCCGCTGACGCCGCGCTGGTGGTTCCGGCCGGTGCCGCTGGCCCGCATCGCGGTGTTCCGGGTCATCGCCTACCTGTTCATCCCGATCGACGTCTTCGTCACCACCTCCTGGGTCCGGGCGCACGCCGACGTGCCCACCGCCTGGTACGCCCCGCTGCTGGTCGGCCGGCTGCTGGACCTGCCCACCCCGACGCACACGGTCGTGCTGGTCGTGCAGTGGGCGCTGGTGGTCGCCGCGCTGGCGGCGGCCACCGGCCGCGCTCCCCGCCTGCTCGGGCTCGCCGTCTTCCTGCTCTACGCGGAGTGGATGGTCATCGCGATGAGCTACGGGAAGGTCGACCACGACCGGATCGCCTTCCTGGTCGCGCTCGCCCTCCTGCCGACGATCGGCCGCGCCCGGTTCCGGGACCGCCGCTCCTCCGAGGCCGCCGGATTCGCCATGGCGGCGGTGCTGGTCGCGGTGATGCTCACCTACTTCCTGGCGGCCTGGGCGAAGATCCGCTTCGGCGGCTGGGACTGGCCGACCGGCGCGACCATCGCCCGCGCGGTCGTGCGCCGCGGCAGCGTCTTCTCCGACTGGACGCTGGACGTGCCCTACCTGCTCCCGGCCGTGCAGTGGGCGATGATCATCGGGGAGCTGGCCGCGCCGCTGCTGCTGCTGGTGCGCACCGACCGGATGCGGGTGGGCCTCGTGCTCTTCCTGCTCGGCTTCCACGTCATCACCTTCCTGGGGCTGGGCATCGTGTTCCTGCCGCACTGCATCGCGATCCTGTCCATCGCCCCGTGGGAGCGGCTGCGCGGCCTGCGCCGGCGGACCGGTCCCGCACCCGCCCGGGCGGCCGCGCCGGGCTGAGCCGGGCCGGTCGGGCACCGGCAGGCGGCTCAGAGCAGGGAGCCGATGCGGGCCGCCATCTCGGCCTCGTGCTGCTGGTAGGCCCCGGCCACGCCGGTCAGCAGCTCGCCCATCCCGGTCAGCGCCTCGCTGACCCCCTGGCTGGAGAGCCGCCACTTCTCGTACAGCTCGCTGAACCGGGCGGCGGCCTGGCTGTCGGTCCAGCCCTCCAGCACCGAGCTGGTGATGCCGGCGGACAGCGCGGCGTGCCGGGCGGCGGTGTCCGCCGCCTCGGCCCGGCACTGCCCGGCCATCGCGTCCAGCGTGGCGATCTCGACCCTCATGGCTCCTCCTCCGTCCGGGGACCTCCCGGTCGGGGTGGACGGTAGGGCCGGTGCCGCCACGGCCGCGGCCGTCGTCCACAGGCGGGGCCGTTGTCCACAGCTCCGGGCCGGGACCCCCGCGGCGGCCGCCCGCCGCGGCACCATCGCCGCGTGCCCCTCCCCTCGCCCCGTCGTCCCGGTCCCGGAGGCGACCGGGTCTGGACACTGTGGTCGCCCGACGGCGCCGTCGACGTCGAGCTGCAGGCCCCCGAGGAGGGGACGCTCGCCGACGTCTCGGACGCCGTGGGCCGTGGTCTCGGCCTGCCGGAGGTCCGGCTGTGGGCGGGGTCGGTGGAGCTGCCCCCGGCCACGCCCCTCACCAGCCCGCTGCTGCGCCACGGCGCCGTCCTGGGGCTGGGCCGCCCGGGGCCGCGGGAGGCACCCGGGAGCGGGTCCGGCGCCCTGGAGCTGCACGTCGTGGGCGGACCCGACGCCGGTCGCACCCTGCCGCTCGGGCAGGGCCCGCTGGTGCTGGGTCGCGGCGCCCGGTGCGGGCTGCCCCTCGCCGACCCGGACGTGTCCCGTCGGCACGCCGTCGTCTCGGTGGCCGCCGGCCGGGTGACCGTCGCCGACCTGGGCTCCTCCAACGGGACCACCCTCGGGGTCGGCTCGGCACCGGGCACGCCCGTCGGCCCGTACGAGCAGGAGTGGCCGGTCGGCGGTGTGCTGCGGGTCGGCTCGAGCGCGCTGCGGCTCACCGGTCCGCGCGGTGCGCCTCTCGAGCAGGTGCCCGCCGCGGCCGGGAGACAGCTGCTCCGCCCGCTCGGCACGCCGTCGCGGACACCGCGGACGGCGGTCGTCCGGCTCCCGGGCCCACCTGTCGCGGGCCCCCGACGCCGGCTCGGCTGGGTGGCCGTCGCCCTGCCCGCGGTGGGCGGGCTGCTGATGGCGTGGCTGCTGTCGGCGCCGCAGTTCCTGTTCTTCGCCCTGCTGGGCCCGCTGGTCGCGGTCGGCGGCTGGGCGTCCGACCGGGTCACCGGTCGCCGCACCCACCGCCGCGCGATGGCCGACCACGCCCTCGCCCGGGCGCTCGCGGACGGCGAGCTGCAGGCCGCGGTCGACGCCGACCTGACCGACCGGGACGACGACCAGCCGGACCCCGCGCGGTTGGCTGCCGCGGCGCGGCGCCGGTGCAGCCCCCTGTGGTCACGCGCCGCCGACCCGGGCGGCCTCACGGTCCGGCTGGGCACCGGCACCGGTCCGACCGGCGTCCTCCGGGTCGACCCCGACGGCAGCACGACCGCCGTGGTCGCCGACCACCTGCCCGTCCCGCTGTCGCTGGCCGCGACGGGGGGCCTGGGCATCGTCGGTCCGCGCGCGCCGGCCCTGGGCATCGCGAGCTCCGTGCTCTGCCAGCTCGCCGTGCTCACCTCGCCGGCGCAGCTGGAGCTGGTCCTGGTCTGCGGCCGCGACCGGGCGGCGGAGTGGGCCTGGACGGCGTGGCTGCCGCACCTGCGCGCGGTCGTCCTCCCCGGTGACGAGCTGCCCGGTCGCCTCCTCGAGGCGACCGGGACGAGGGAGGCGGCGCCGAGAACGGTGGTGGTCCTGGACGGTCCCGTCGACCCGTCCGTGGCCGAGGCCCTCGCCCGCGGAGCCGACCGGCTGGTCAGGGTGGACATCGCCGGCTCGGAGGCGGCGCTCGCGCTGCCGGCCGCCGCCCGGCTGGAGGTGGTCGGTGAGACGGGCACCAGCGGTCGGCTGCGTGCCCCGGGGCTCGACGAGGAGCGCGCGCTCGTCCCCGACGCGGTCAGCGCTGCCACCGCCGCCGGCATCGCCCGCGACCTGGCCGGGCTGACCGCTCCGGCACCGGCCGGCGCGCTGCCGGACGGCGCCCGGCTGCTCGACCTGCCCACCGCGGGGCTGGCGGTGTCCGAGCAGGACGAGGCCGTGGGCACGTGGAGCCGCGACCGCGACCGGCTGGTCGCGGTCCTGGGGTCGACCGGCCCGGGCCCGCTGGGCATCGACCTGGTCGCCGACGGCCCGCACGCGCTGGTCGCCGGTACCACCGGCTCGGGGAAGTCCGAGCTGCTGCAGACCCTGGTGGCCAGCCTGGCCCTGCACCACCCCCCGGACCGGTGCTGCTTCCTGCTGGTCGACTACAAGGGCGGGGCGGCCTTCGGCGAGGCGTCCGCGCTGCCGCACACCGTCGGCGTGCTCACCGACCTCGACCACCAGTCGACGGCCCGGGCGCTGCGGTCGCTGTCGGCCGAGCTGACCCGCCGGGAGCGGCTACTCGCCGAGCACCGCGCACGCGACCTCGCCGACCTGCCGGACGCGGTCACGTTGAGCCGGCTGGTCATCGTCGTCGACGAGTTCGCGACCCTGGCCGAGGAGCTCCCCGGCTTCGTCACCGGCCTGGTCGGCATCGCGCAGCGCGGCCGGTCGCTCGGGGTGCACCTGGTGCTGGCCACGCAGCGCCCTGCGGGCGTGCTCAGCCCGGAGATCCGGGCCAACACGTCCCTGCGGATCTGCCTGCGCACCACCGACGAGACCGACGCCCGCGACGTCCTGGGCAGCACCGCCGCCGCACACCTCCCGGCGGACCGCCCGGGCCGGGCGTACCTGCGGACCGGCTCGGCGGCACCGGTGCTCTTCCAGGTCGCCCGGGTGTCCGGTGCGCCGACCCCGGGCGGCACGGCGGTGACCGCCCGCCGACGGTCCTGGCCGCCGGCGCCGGCGGCGCCACCCCTGGCGCCGGCCCACGACGCGGCCAGCGACCTGAGGCGGCTGGTCGGCGCCCTGGAGACCCGGGAACGCGGTGCGGGTCTGCACCCGGTCGACCGGCCTTGGCTGCCGCCGCTGCCGGACCGGCTCGCGGCCGCGGACCTGGACCGGTGGTCGGCCGGCGCGCCCCCGACCCGGCTGCGGATCGGCCTGCTGGACTCCCCCGACGCGCAGCGGCAGGAACCGCTGGAGCTGGACCTGGCCACGGCGGGCGGCTGGCTGGTGGTGGGCGGTCCCCGCAGCGGCCGGACGACGGCGCTGCGCACGGTGCTCGGCGAGGCGGTGCACCAGCTGCCACCGAGCAGGCTGCACGTCCACGTCGTCGACCACGGCGGCGGCGCCCTCGCCCGCGACGCCGAGGCCCTCCCGCACTGCGGCACCGCCGTCGGGCGGGAGGACGCCCACCGGACCCTGCGGCTGCTCGCCCGCCTCGGTGCCGAGGTCGACCGCCGACGCGTCGGGGGTCCGGCCGCGGGCCGGCCGCTGCTGCTGGTGCTCGTCGACGGCCACGAGAGCCTGGTGGCGCTGCTCGAGGAGGCCGACCCGGCCACCGGTGCCGCCGGGCTGCTGCGACTGGTGCGCGAGGGCGCCGCGGTGGGCGTCACCGTGCTGCTCACCGCGGAGCGCGCCGTGCCGGGCAGCAGGCTGGCGAGCGCCGTCCGCGGCCGGCTGGTCCTGCCGCTGCCCGACCGCGCCGACTACGCGGTGGCGGGTGTGCCGGCACGGGCGGTCCCCGGCAACCGGCCACCGGGCCGGTGCCTGGTCGGCGAGGACGCGGTCGAGGGTCAGCTGGCGCTGCCGCGGGAAGCCGTCCGCCCGGTGCCCGACCCACCGGACGTCGGACCGGCGGACGAGCCCCTCCGGATCGCCGTGCTGCCGCCCGATCCCGAACTGGCGCTCCCCGCGGTCGGTGGGTCCTCGCCCGCCGCGGGGCTCTGGCTGCCGCTCGGGCCCGGCGGGGACGACGGCAAGCCGGTGGGCCTCGACCTGGACCGGGCCGGCGGGCTGCTCGTGGTCGGCCCACCCAGCAGCGGGCGGACCAGCGCACTGCACGCGTTCGCCCGGCACTGCGCGGCTGCCGGTGCCGCGGTGGCGGCGCTGGGGCCGGGCCCGGCGTCCGAGGCACCCTCCGCCCCGGCCCGGCTGGACCGGCGGGACCCCGAGGGGTTGCGGGTCTGGCTTGCCGGCCAGGACGCTCACCGCCCCGTGGTCGTCGCCGCCGACGACCTGGTGACGCTGCCGGAGGCGGTCGCCGACCTGCTGACCGCACCGCTCCCGTCAGGAGCACCGCCGATCGTGCTCGCCGCCGGCACCGCGGCCGACCTCGCCGGGGCGTTCCGCGGTCCGGCGGTCGGGCTGCGCCGCCGGCGGACGGCGCTGCTGCTGCGCCCGGCCGCGGGGGACGCGGAGCTGTTCGGGCTGCGCACGCCGCGCAGCCCGCTGCCACCGCGTCCCGGCGCCGGCTGGCTCGCGACGCCCAGCGCCGTCACCCGGGTCCAGGTCGCCCGGCGGCGGGTGCCGGACGGCTCCCCGTGAGCCGGGTCGGCCCCCCGCCCCGGCGCCGACGGGTGCCCGGGTCAGAGGAGCTCGAGCGCCGGGCCGATCTCCTGGGTGGCGTACCAGGCCAGCTCGTGACCCTCGGCCTGGTCGACGACGAACTGGGCGTCCTCGCTGCCCAGGTCGGCCTCCAGCACGACGTTGACCGCGGCCCGGACGTCGTCCTCCGCCTCGGCGACGTCGATGTGGGCGCTCGCGACGTCGGCGAGCGCGACGTCGGCCGTGGTGCGCGCCGCCCCGGCGTCCGCGGCGTCGTCCTGGATGGGCGTGACCGAGGCGTCGGGGACGTCCGCGGCCAGCACGACCCGCCTGCGGGCCGCCGTCGGGTCGACGTCCATGAGCCGCAGGCTCGCCCGGGCCGCCGCGATCAGCGCGGCGTACTCGAGCTCCTCGTCCCCGTCGCTGAGCTCGTAGAAGCTGCGCAGCTGCGGCGTGACCGTGAAGACCGTCAGCGGTCCCTCCAGTCGGCCCTGGTCGAGCAACCGCTGCAGCACGGTCGTCGTGGCCGGCAGGTACACGCGCACCCGGTTCGCCTCCTCGTGTCGTCGGATAGCGACCGTAACGTCGCCGGCCCGCCGATCTTCCCGGCCCGGGTCAGGGGTCCGGGCACAGGGGGCCCCGGCTCAGGCGGCCAGCTCGACGAGGTAGCCGACCTCCTGCTCGATCAGGTCGGCGAGGGCGTCGACGTCGCTGATGCTGTCCCGGTCGGCGTTCAGGCTGACGTACACCGTGCCGTCGTAGCTGGTCATGCCGATGGCCAGCCCCTGTCCCCGCGCCAGCGGCACGACCGGGTAGACCTCCAGCATCCGGGCGCCACCGGCGTAGAGCGGGACCTGCGGCCCCGGCACGTTGGTGACCACCAGGTTGAACAGCCGGCGGGACAGGCCGCTGGCCGCGCGCGCCCCCAGGGCGTGCAGCGTGGGCGGCGCGAAGCCGGACAGCGCGCTCAGCGTGTCCGCGCCCACCGACTGGCTGCGCGGCGCCAGCCCGCGCATGGCGTAGCTGATCCGGGTCAGCCGCAACCGGGGGTTGGGCTCGCCCACCGGCAGGTCGACCAGGAAGGAGCGGACCTCGTTGGCGGCCGACTCGTCCTCGCTGCGGACCGACACCGGGACCAGGGCCCGCACCGAGGTGCTGCCCACCACCGGCTCGCCGCGGGACAGCAGCCACTCCCGGAGCGCACCGGTCACCGAGGTGAGCAGGACGTCGTTGACCGTCCCGCCGTGGGCCTTGCGCACCGTCCGGAGGTCCTCGAGCGAGGCCCGGGCCACCGCGACCCGGCGCTGCCGCCCGATCGGGGCGTTCAGCGGGCTCATCGGGGCCGGGGACACCGCCGTCCGGGCGACCGCGGTGACCAGCCCGCCGGCGACGCCGGCCCAGCGGCCGGCGGTGGCGCGCAGGTCGCCGACGGCCGTCCGGGCGGTGTCGATGACCGCGGAGGGGCGCTGCAGGTAGTCCTCCACCGCCTCCCACACGAGGGCCACCGGGCCGGGCGGCCGGCGCGGTCGCCAGTCGTCGGCCGACTGCGGCAGCGACCGGACCGCGTCGGGTTCCGGGTCGAGGATGACCTGGCCGATGTCGATCGCGCCGAGGCCGTCGACCAGGGCGGGATGGGTCTTGGTCACCACGGCCGTGCGGTCGCCGGCGAGCCCCTCGACCAGGTACATCTCCCACAGCGGGCGGCTGCGGTCCAACGGCCGCGCGGTGAGCCGGGCGACCAGGTCCAGCAGCTGCTCCTCGTTGCCCGGGCGGGGCAGCGCGGAGCGGCGGACGTGGTAGCTGATGTCGAAGTCCGGGTCGTCCACCCAGGCCGGGTTGGCCAGGTGGCCGGGCACCTCGGCGACCTTCTGCCGGTACCGCGGCACCAGCGGCAGCCGGGTGCGCACCAGCTCGATCAGCGCCTCGTGGTCCAGACCCCCGTCGGGACGGTCCAGCACGATGACCCCGCCGACGTGCATCGGCGTGCCCGGTTCCTCCAGGTAGAGGAAGGAGGCATCCAGTGCGGTGAGCCGTTCGACCAACGTGACCTCCCTCACTGAGCGTCGTCCCACGCTACGTCGAGCCCCCGGGGCTGCCCACCCCCGCCCCCCACCCTGCCGGGTCAGCGGCCCCGGCGGGCCCGTCTGCCCGCCGGCGCCGGCACGCCGCCCAGCTCGGCGGCGAGCGCCCGCAGCCCGGTCCGCAGTGCCGAGTGCGGAGCGACCTCGGCGAGCGTGCGCCCCGTGGCGAGCGCGGCGTCGGTCGCCTTGCGGTCGGCCGGCAGGAACGCCCGGACCTCCCGCCCGGTGAACCGGCCGAGCGCCGTGGCGATCTCCTGCCGGGCGTCGCCGGGGACCGGTCCACGGCGGACCTGGTTGACCACCACGATCGGCTCCACCTCGGGCAGCGCGTCGCGCAGCTCGGCCAGCGCCCGGACCGTGCGCTGCAGCGCCACCGGGTCGGCGCCGCTGACGCAGAGCACCTCGTCGGCGGACTCCAGCACCGTCAGCGTCGCCCCGTTGCGGCGCGGTGCCGCGGTGTCGAAGGAGAGCTCCTCGTCCTCCTCGAGGGAGAAGGCGCAGTCCACGACGGTCAGCGCGGCCAGCCGGCGGGCCTCCTCGAGGACCACGCCGACGGCGCGCGGCCGCAGCTCCGGCCACCGGTCGGCGCGGGCCAGCCCGGTCAGGACCCGCAGCTGCGGGCTCACCGACCAGGCCAACCGGGCCAGCGCCGCCCGGTCGAGCGTGCCCGCCGCGGCCTGCCGGGCCGCGGCCGCCACCCCGGGCGACTCGTCGAGCAGCCCCAGCACCTGGGCGACGACCCCGCCGTAGACGTCGGCGTCCACCAGCAGGGTCGGCACGTCCAGGCGGGCCGCCTCGTCGGCGAGTCCGACGGCGACGGTCGTGCGTCCGGGTGCGCCGGTCGGGCCCCAGACGGCCACCACCCGTCCTCCCCCGGCCGGTCCGGCCCCGGCCTCGGGCGGGAGACCGAGCGCGGGCAGCGCGGCGCGCGGGTCGGCGACGTCGTGCCCGGCCACGGGGACGCCGGTCACCGCCTCGCGCAGCGCCCGGGCGATCGCCTCCGGCTCGGCGTCGGCCGGCAGCACGCGGACCACGCCGAGCTGGCGCAGCCGGTCGGCCGCCCGGGTGTCCCCGGGTTCCACCAGACCCACCACGGCCACGCCCGCCGCGTGCAGCCGGGCCACCGCGGAGCCGTCGAGCCGGCGCAGCTCCGCCGACAGCAGGGCCGCCTGCCCGGTGCCCGTGGTCGCGGCGGCCAGCAGCTCGGCCACGTCGACGCACCGCCGGACGACGGTGACGCCGTGGTCCTCGCGGTCGAGGGCACCGACCAGCTCGGACTCCCACGCCGCGCCGGTGACCGCGGTGAAGACCTGCAGCGCCATCAGCCGGTCGGTCCGGCCGGGCTGCTGCCCGTCGGGGACCCGGTCGGACCGCCTGCCGTCGGGGCCGAGCCGCCTCCGGCCCCGGCGTCCACGGACTCCCGGACGACCACCACGAGCCCACGCCCGCCGATGGCCCCGAGCACGTCGGGAGCGTCCTGGCCGGCCACCGCCACGACCACCTGGACGGTCGTGGTGGCCGTGGAGAGGACGCCGTCGCCACGACCGGTCACCGCCTGCACGGGGGCGGCGGAGACCACCAGGTCGACGTCGCCACCGGTCTGCCCGGTGGCGCCGACGGCGGGGTCGGCCACGGCGTACACGTCCACGACCTGCCCGCGGGTCAGGCCGGGCGGGACGTAGCCCGCCTGCACCGGGAGGGCCAGCTGCACCAGCCCGGTCGCCTCCTCCAGCGCCGAGCGCGGCAGCAGCTCACCGGCGCGCACCGCCCGGCCGAGGACCCGGCCCTCGGGGCGCGTGCTGGTCGCCAGGTACTGCCCGGCGACGTCGTCCAGCCGGACCGAGACCGCCACGAGGTCGTCGGCGCCGAGCACGGTGCCGGCCGCCAGGTCGCCGCCGGCCGACCAGACGGGGACCGTGGCGTCGGCTCCGGTGACCACCCGGGCGCCCAGCAGCACCGACCCCAGGACGAGGAGCACGCCCAGGACCAGCCGCAGGTCCAGCCAGCGGGGCGGGCGCACCCGCCGCGGCACCGGGCTCGGGGTGGCATCGGTGCGGCCGGCGGGCGGTGCCGCGGTGGTCGCACTCATCGGTCGCACCTCGCTCGATCTGTCCTCCACCGGGGTGCGGGCACCGCCGGCCTCGCCCGGGCCGGGCGCGGAGGGAGATCATGACCGAGCGGGCGGCCGCTGCGCAGCCGTTGTCCACACCTTCGGGTGGACCGCACGGTCGGAGTCACCCGGCTGCCACACTGGCGGGCACCTTCGACGGGAGAGCACCGATCCATGGCCACCCAGCGCTTCCTGACCCTCGACGACGTCGCGGAGATCCTCAACGTCTCGTGGTCGCAGGCCTACGCGCTGGTCCGCCGCAAGGAGCTGATCGCCATCCAGATCGGCGGCCGCGGCCAGTGGCGGGTGGAGAAGGACGAGCTGGAGCGCTTCATCCAGCAGAAGTACGCCGAGGCGCGCGCCGGCACCGTGATCGAGCCCGCCCCGGACGACGCCGAGGTCGACTCGCCGCACTGACGAGGCACGGCTGACCCGGCGCTGCTGACCCAGCCCGTCGTCAGGCCACGGCGGGCAGCGACGTCCGCACGGCCACCACCGCCCGCACCGGCACCGCCCGCACCGACCTCACCGCGCCCCGGCGGCGCGGTGCGTCGAGCGGGTGCTCGGCGAGCTCCAGGAAGTCCGCGCCCACCCGGTCGACGGTCCCGGCGAGCACCCCGCCGTCGTCGAGCAGGCAGCTGACCGCCGCCCGGTCCCGGGCCAGCCCCCGCAGCGCACGGCGCAGGTCCAGCCGCCGGGCCACCTCGCCGACCGGGACCGCGGCCGCGGTCACCGTCGCCAGGCCCCCGACGGCGCTCACCGCGCCGGCGGCGACGAGCAGCTCCCGCCCCTGGCCGTCGACGAGCAGCAGCCAGTCCACGCCCACGTCGACCAGCCGTCCGTCGAGCTCGCCCGCGCCCCGGCAGCGCAGCGACAGCTCCTGGCCGAGGGAGCCCCGGAGCCGGTCGGCGAGCAGCACGCTGCCGTGCTCGGCCCGGGCGCGGGACGACGCCTCGGCGAGGTCGGCGGCCGCCTCCTCCGCCGCGGCCTGCGCCTCCAGGTCGGCGAACAGCTGCTCCCAGCGCATGCCGGACAGGCTAGCTCGTCCACAGATCCGTGCATTTGGTTGCGTTTGCTTGCGTTGATGGTGTTTGGTCGTGCTCCGACTGAGGAGGAGGACCCATGACGTTCCGGCGGTGGGCAGCGACGACGGCCCTGATGGGCGGTGCCGCGTGGGCGCTGTGGCTCGTCGGGCCCGGCCTGCTCGAGGTGCGCGACGCCCTCACCGACCCGCAGGGGCTCGTCGACCGGTCCGGTCCCGACGCCCTCGTCCTGGTGTGCGTTCCGCTCCTGGCCTGGCTGTGCTGGGCGTGGGGTGCTCTGGGGCTCCTGCTGACCGCGGCGGCGACGGTGCCGGGCTGGGCCGGCCGGCTCGCCGGTGTGCTGCTGACCGGCGTGCTGCCGGCCGGCGCCCGCCCGGTCGCCGCGGTCGCCCTCGGGGTCGGGCTGAGCACCGCCGCTCCCGTCCTGCTCGCGCCCGTGGCGCTCCCGGCGGTGACCGCCAGCGCCGCGGCGTCCGAGCACCTCGGCGCCGACCCCGACGCGGTCGTCGTCGATCGGCCGGCGGGGACGGCGCCGGTCCCCGACTGGCCGGGGGCACCGCCCGCCGTCCCCGACTGGCCCGGGGTCGGCCCGGAGGAGCACGTCGTGCTGCGCGGGGACTGCCTGTGGGACATCGCGGCCGGCTGGCTGGAGCGCCGGCAGCCGGGTGTCGAGGTGACCGACACCGCTGTCCGGGAGGCCACGCAGGCCTGGTGGCGGGCCAACGCCGCCGTCATCGGCGCCGATCCCGACCTCCTGCTGCCCGGGCAGGTCCTCCGGCCACCCGGCTGAGGCCGACCCCTCCCGTCCGACCATCCGCACCGCACCGCCAGGAGAGCCCGCATGACCGTTCCCGCGCAGCCCGCCGGCACCCCGCAGGACCCTCCCCCGACCGCGCCCGCGCCACGCCCCCGGCTGCGCCTGGTCGTCGTCCCGACACCCGGGCCGGCCCTGCTCGACGAGCGGGCGCCGGTCCACCTCCTGGTGCCCGGTCGTCGCCCCCGCCGCCTCCCGCCGCCACCCGGGCCGCGACCCCGGCTCGACCAGCCGCCCGCCACCGAGACCCCGGACTTCGGCCCGACCTGGTCGCGCCGCAGCGAGCTGCCCGACCCGCAGGCGGTGGGCCGGCGGCTGGTCACCCTGACCCTCGAGGCCTTCGCGGGTCGCCGCCCCGTCGCGCAGCTGAAGCCGCTGGTCAGCCCCGGTCTGTTCACCGCGCTCAGCGAGCGGCGCCGGCCGCGCTGGTGCAGTGAGGGGACCGCGCCGCTGCTGGTCGGTGCCGTGCGGGTGTGCGAGCCGGTGGACGGCGTCGCGGAGGTGAGCGCCGTCGTCCGCCGCGGCGGTCGCGCGCACGCCGTGGCCGCCCGGCTGGAGGGCATCGACGGCCGCTGGCGGTGCACGGCCCTGCAGATCGGCTGAGCCGGGCAGCAGGACGCCCCGCCGACCGGGTGGTCGACGGGGCGTCAGCTGTCAGGACGTCAGTGGCCGGCGGCGCCGTGGCACTGCTTGAACTTCTTGCCGCTGCCGCACGGGCACGGGGCGTTGCGCGGGGTCTCCTTGGTGCCGGTGACCGTCGCGGACTTGGCGGCCTTCGCCCGGCCGCTGTCCTTGGCGGAGGCGTCCAGGCTGGGCGCGCTGTAGCTGAGCTGCGTCTGCTTGGGCGCGTCCAGGCCCTTCACCGCCAGCTCCGGGCCGGTGCCGCTGCCGGTGGGCTCGGCGGCCACCTCGGGTGCCGCCGTGGCCGTCGCGGGAGCCGGCCTGCCGGTGCGCCGGGCCGAGCTCGTCGTCGTCCCGCTGCCGTTCGGCGACGGGACGATCGCCGGAGCGGCAGCCGGCGCGGCCCCGTTGCCGGCGGACGGCGCGGCAGCCGCGGGAGCGGCCGCCTCGGTCGGAGCAGCCGCCTCGGTCGGAGCAGCCGCGGCCTGGGCCGCCGCCGCCCGCGCCGCGGCCTGGCGGGCCAGCACCGCCTGGGTGCCGGCCTGCGCCCGGACCAGCGCCTCGGCCTCGGCCTTGGCCTGCTTCTCGGCAGCCTCGGCCTCCTGCTGCTCCTTGGTCTTCACCTCGAGGTTGAACAGGAAGCCGACGGACTCCTCCTTGATGCCGTCGAGCATCGCGTTGAACATGTCGTAGCCCTCGCGCTGGTACTCCACGACCGGGTCGCGGTTGGCCATCGCGCGCAGGTGGATGCCGGCCCGCAGGTAGTCCATCTCGTACAGGTGCTCGCGCCACTTGCGGTCCAGCACGCTGAGCAGCACCCGCCGCTCCAGCTCGCGCATGACCTCCGCGCCCAGCGTCTCCTCGCGGGTGTCGTAGGCGGCGTGCACGTCGGCGAGCAGCTCGTCCTTCAGCACGTCGGCGGTGAGCGCCGACTGGTCGCCGTCGGCCACCCGGTCGAGCATCTCCTGCTGGTCCAGGCCCACCGGGTACAGCGCCTTGAGCCCGGTCCACAGCAGCTCGAGGTCCCAGTCCTCGGCGTAGCCGGTCTCGGTCGCGCCGTTGACGTAGGCCGCGACGACGTCGTCGACCATCGCCCGGACCTGCACGTGCAGGTCCTCGCCGTCGAGCACCTTGCGGCGCTCGTCGTAGATGACCGTGCGCTGCCGGTTGAGCACCTCGTCGTACTTCAGGACGTCCTTGCGGACCTCGAAGTTCTGCTGCTCCACCTGGGTCTGCGCGGATCGGATCGCCCGGCTGACCATCTTGGACTCGATCGGCTGGTCGTCGGGCACCCGCAGCGTGGTCATCATCGACTCGAGCATCGGGCCGTTGAAGCGCCGCATCAGGTCGTCGCCCAGCGACAGGTAGAAGCGGGACTCACCCGGGTCGCCCTGCCGGCCCGACCGGCCGCGCAGCTGGTTGTCGATCCGCCGGCTCTCGTGGCGCTCGGTGCCCAGCACGTAGAGGCCACCGGCCTCGGTGACCTGGTCGTGCTCGGCCTTGACCTGCGCCTTGGCGGTCGCGAGCGCGTCGTCCCAGGCCGCCTCGTACTCCTCCGGCGTCTCCGCCGGCGACAGCCCCTGGGCGCGCAGCGTCTCGTCGGCGATGAACTCGGCGTTGCCGCCGAGCTGGATGTCGGTGCCGCGGCCGGCCATGTTGGTGGCCACCGTGACCCCGCCCAGCCGGCCGGCCATCGCGATGATCGACGCCTCCCGCGCGTGGTTCTTCGCGTTCAGCACCTCGTGCGGGATGCCCCGCTTGAGCAGGTACTTCGCCAGCACCTCGGACTTCTCGACGCTCGCGGTGCCCACCAGCACCGGCTGGCCGGCCTCGTGCCGCTCGGCGATGTCGTCGACGACGGCGTCGAACTTGGCCTTCTCCGTCTTGTAGATCACGTCGGCGCGGTCCTCGCGGACCATCGGCCGGTTGGTCGGGATCGGGACGACGCCCAGCTTGTAGGTCTGGGAGAGCTCGGCGGCCTCGGTCTGGGCCGTGCCGGTCATCCCCGACAGCTTCTCGTAGAGCCGGAAGTAGTTCTGCAGCGTGATCGTGGCGAGGGTCTGGTTCTCGTCCTTGATCTCCACCTTCTCCTTGGCCTCGATGGCCTGGTGCATGCCCTCGTTGTAGCGGCGACCGGCCAGCACGCGACCGGTGAACTCGTCGACGATGAGCACCTCACCGTTGGTGACGATGTACTGCTGGTCCTTCTTGAACAGCTCCTTGGCCTTCAGGGCGTTGTTCAGGTAGCTGATCAGCGGGGTGTTGGCGGCCTCGTAGAGGTTCTCGATGCCGAGCTGGTCCTCGACGAACTCGACGCCCTCCTCGGTGATGGCGACCGTCCGCTTGGCCTCCTCGACCTCGTAGTGCCGGTCGCGCTTCATCAGCGGGGCGATGCGGGCGAACTCGCCGTACCAGCGGGCGCTGGACTCGGCCGGGCCGCTGATGATCAGCGGGGTGCGCGCCTCGTCGATGAGGATCGAGTCGACCTCGTCGACGATGGCGAACGGGTGGCCGCGCTGCACCAGGTCGGCCTTGCTCCAGGCCATGTTGTCGCGCAGGTAGTCGAAGCCGAACTCGTTGTTCGTCCCGTGCGTGATGTCGGCCAGGTACTGCTCGCGGCGCTGGTCGGGCCGCTGGCCGGAGACGATCGTGCCGATCGACAGCCCGAGGAAGCGCTGCACCCGGCCCATCCACTCGGCGTCGCGCTGGGCCAGGTAGTCGTTGGTGGTGACGACGTGCACGCCGTCGCCGCTCAGCGCGTTGAGGTAGGCCGGCAGCACACCGGTCAGGGTCTTGCCCTCACCGGTCTTCATCTCGGCGATGTTCCCCAGGTGGAGCGCGGCACCGCCCATGAGCTGCACCCGGTAGTGCCGCTGGCCCAGCGTGCGGGTCGAGGCCTCCCGGACGACGGCGAAGGCCTCGGGGAGCAGCTGGTCGAGGGTCTCCCCGTCGCCGTAGCGCTGCTTGAACTCGTCGGTCTTGGCGCGCAGCTCGGCATCGGTCAGGTCGGTGACGTCGACCTCGAGGGCCTCGACCGCGTCGGCGATCTTCGACAACCGACGGACGATCTTGCCCTCACCGGCACGCAGGATCTTCTGGAACACCACGACCCCAGCGTAGGCGGCCCGGCTGGCGAGCGGTCCCGGCGCGGCCGGTGCTCCTGCCGGGATCGGCGGCTCCGTAGCCTCCGCGAGCGTGTCCTCCCCCACCAGCCCCACGTACGGCCCCGGCCTGACGGCCTTCTTCACCGAGCGGCACCTGGCCACCCTGACCACGCTGCGCGCCGACGGGACCCCGCACGTCGTCCCGGTCGGGGTCACCTTCGACCCCGTCACCGGCACCGCGCGGGTGATCACCTCCGGCACGTCGGCGAAGGTGCGGCACGTGCGGGCCGGGCAGGCGCGGGTGGCGGTCTGCCAGGTCGACGGGCGGTGCTGGGCCACGTTGGAGGGGACGGCGGTGGTCCGGGACGACGCCGCCGCGGTGGCCGACGCCGAGGACCGCTACGCCCGCCGCTACCAGCGCCCGCGGGTGAACCCGGCGCGGGTGGTCCTGGAGATCTCGGTGGACCGGGTGCTCGGCAACGCGGAACGCTGGCGGGCCCCCGAGCAGGAGGAGGGCCCGGCGTGAGCGGCATGGACCTCAGCGACATCGACCTGACCACCGAGGTGGTGCGCACCGAGCGGCTGGTGCTGCGCCCGTTCCGCCCGGACGACGTGGACGCGGTGTTCACCGCCTGCCAGGACCCGGACATCGGCCGGTGGATCCCCGGCGGTCGGGACCTCCTACAGCCGCGAGGACGCCGTCTCCTGGGTCACCCGCGAGGCCCCGGGCGAGCGCGCGGCCGGGACCGGGCTGACGGTGGCGATCGAGGCCGACGGCCGCCTCGTCGGTTCGACGGGCGTGCACCGGATCGGGCAACACCCGCTCGGCCCGGAGGTCGGCTACTGGATCGCCCCGCAGGGGCGGGGGCACGGCTATGCGGCCGAGGCGGCGCACGCGATGGCCGAGTGGGCGATCGGACTGGGCGCGCCGCGGGTGTACCTGGTCGCGGACGTGGCGAACACCGGGTCCCAGCACGTCGCCCGGAGGGCCGGGTTCCACCAGGAGGGCGTGCTGCGCTCCTACCTCCACTACCGGGACGGCGGCCTCGCTGACGCCGCGCTGTTCTCCCGGCTGCCCGGCGACTGACGCGAGCGGGAGCATCGACCGAGGCCTGCGAGGGAGGAGCGGACCGGTCGCGGAAGGCGACGCGAGGACACTGGCGACTGACGTGCGGCGAGCCGCCCTCCGCGGTGCGGAGGACGGCTCGCCGGTGTGCTGCCGCGCGCGTCGGGTCAGACGGCGGCGGGCTGCCGCTCCCCGGCCGCGCCGGCCATCGCCGTCGCGGCGGCCGGGGCGGCCCCGTTCCCGGGATCGACCGGGGGACCGAGGCGGATCAGGCCGTAGTCGAAGGCGTGCCGTCGGTAGACCACCGACGGCTGGCCGGTGTCGGCGCAGAGGAACATGAAGAAGTCGTGGCCCACCAGCTCCATCTCGTAGAGGGCCTGGTCGATGTGCATCGGGGTGGCCGGGTGGACCTTCTCCCGGACGATCCGCCCGGGCAGGTGCTCGTCCAGGTCGGTGACCAACGGGCTGTCGGCGGAGCCGGGGTCCCCGGCCAGCGCGGGTTCCGGGGCGCTGCTCACCCCGGCGGTCAGGTCGTCGGCGGGCACCACCGGTGGGGTGGGCTCGGGGACGGGGGCGGCGTCGATCCGCACGCTCGGCGGGGTGTGCCGACCGTGGTGGACGCGGCGGCGGTCGTTCGCCCGCCGCATCCGGCTCTCCAGCTTCCCCGCCGCCAGTTCCAGGGCGGCGTAGAAGTCCGGGGCAGAGGCCTCCGCACGGGCCACCGGCCCCTTGCCGCGGAGGGTGATCTCCACGCGCTGGCAGTTGGCCGCCTGCCGCGGGTTCTTCTCGTGCAGCAGCTCGACGTCTATGCGGATGACCTTGCTGTCGAAGCGTTCGAGCTGGCCGACCTTGTCCTCCACATGGGTGCGGAAGTGCTCGGGCACCTCGACGTTCCGACCTCGGACGACGATCTCCATCAGACCTCCCGGTTGAGCGGGCTGTGATCCAGCCGACGCTAGACGCGTTGGTGGAGTCCCGACAGTGGGAGCGCGTCATCGCAGGTCCACCTCCTGTTCACGGACGGTGAACCCGCCGCGCAGCGCACCCGGCGCGCTGCGGCGCGGCTGCCGCGGGGTGGCCGCGACGACCGCGGCCAGCACCCTTTGGTGCCCGGCCGCGCGCAGCGCCCGGGCGGCCTCGGTCAGCGTCGCCCCGCTGGTCACGACGTCGTCCACCAGCACCACCCGGGCGCCCGGTGCGGGACGCGCGCGGTACCGCCCGGCCAGGTTCGCCCGGCGCTGGACGGCGTCCAGCCCGGCCGAGTCGCGCACCCGGCGGCTCCCGGCCCGGCTCACCAGCGGCGCCGGGTGGGCCGGCACCCCGGCGGCCCGCAGCTCGGCCGCGGCGACGTCGGCGAGCTCCCGCACGTGGTCCCGGCCGCGGCGGCGCACCGCCGCCGCCGCGCTCGGCACCGGCACGAGCAGCACCGGCCCGCCTCCGCCGTCCGGGACCCCGAGCAGCACGGCGGCGACCGCCAGGCCGAGCGCCGTCCCCAGCGGACCGGCCAGCTCGGCCCGCCCGTGCTCCTTGAACGCGATCACCGCCGGCTGCACCGGACCGGCGTAGGCGCCGGCCGCCACGGTCGGCGGGAAGCCCGGCGGGTGGCGCCGCGGCTGGGCCAGCCGGGGCCGGGTCAGCAGCGTGCGGCAACGGCGGCACAGCACGGCGCCCGGCAGGGCGCAGCCGGCGCAGGTGCGCGGCAGCACCAGGTCGGCCAGCGCCCGCCCACCGGCCCGCAGGACCGCCGGGGGCTGCTGCCGCACGCCGTCCACGCTGCCCGTCCCGGCGGGCCCGGCCACCGGTCCGGGCCCACCCGGGGACGGGTGCCCCGGCTGGGGACGACGGCCGGCGGCCCGCCGGTCACATCGGGTAGAAGGGGGCCGTCCCGGGGAGGGGCTCCTGGCCGCGCACCAGCGTCACCCAGTTGCCGCCGGCGAGGGTCCACATCGTGCCGTTGGCGCTCACCAGCGGCTGCCGGCCCGGTGCCGCGGCCACGGCGGTCGGCTGCCCGGGCAGGCCCGAGGTGGTGTTGGTGGACAGCTCCCAGCCGTCGACCCCGACGGTGTACGGCACGGTGCGCTCGGTGCTCGGGTCGCCGGCGAGCAGCATGAGCAGCCCCGCGTTCCGCCACGCCACGTCGACGACCTGCTCCACCGTGGGCGCGATCGAGCGCAGGTCGCGCACGCTCACCGCGTCGTCGTCCCGGACGACGGTGCCGACGTAGACCTGCCCGCCCTGGGCGCCCTGCAGGACCACGGCCGCGCGGACGCCGTCCGGGGAGAGCTGGAACTGCGTCGCCCGGCCCAGGCCGGCCAGGGTGGTGGCGCTGACCGACTGGGCGGGCCCCCCGGAGGGCAGCCGCACCACGTCGGTGCCGTTGCGGACCGTCCACACCTCCGAGCGGGTGCCCGCCACCGTCGGGTCGGTGAAGCTCGCCCCGGACAGGGCCGGGGTGAGGTCGCCGCCGTAGGTGCCGGCGAGCAGGGTGGCCGGGTCGCCCGCGGGCGACACGATCGACGACACCCCGGCCATGAAGCCCAGCTGGCTGGTGCGGGCGTCGACGGTCACCGCGGCGGCCACCAGGCCGTACACCCCGGCGCCGGCCGGCCCGGGCGGGGTGCCGCCGTCGCTGGCCAGCCGGAGCCCACCGCCGGTGAGGTAGTGGCCGACCGCGCCGATGGGGGCGACGTCGGGGTCCAGCGCGACCCAGTCCGCGGTGCTCTGCGCGTCCGGGACGTCCGGCAGGTCGAGGCCCTGCCCGTCGCGCAGCACCCGGACGGTGTTGACGTCCAGCTGCGACAGCGACCAGGTCAGCTGGGCCGAGGCCGCCGCCAGGGTGGCGTCGGAGACGTCGGCGGGGAAGCTCAGGTCGACCGTCGCCGTGGTGTCGGTGACGCTGACCGTGCTGCGCAGCTGGGCGCCGGACAGCGGGTTCACCACGCCGGCCGCGAGCAGCGGCGAGGCGCCCTCGAGCAGCCGGGTGACCAGCGTGTTGGGCTGCGCCTCACCGCTGACCAGGTAGCGCGGGTCGGGGACGACGCGGGTCCCGGTGGGGTCGAGGAAGTAGGCGTCGACCTGCTCGTACGTGCGCGCGAAGTCCGGCTCCAGGAGGAGCAGCCCCTCGGGCGGGTCGGTGATCCGCCACTCGCCGGACTCGTCGGAGAGCGTGAAGGTGCGGGTGTAGACCGACCCGGTGCCCACGATGAACACGCCGCGCTCGTCGACGGTGCCGACCAGGGTGCCGGTCACCACCACGGTGCCCGGCTGGGACTGCACCGGGGCGTAGTCCTGGCTGATCACGGTCACGCCGTCGCTGTCGGACCAGTTCGTGGCGGCGTCGGCGGCCAGGTACTGGCGGGCGACCGGGTGGTTGCGCACCGCGCTGGCGCTGGCGTCGATGAAGCCGCGGACGACCTCCTCCGGGGCCGCGCCGGCCTCCGGCGCCAACGGCTCCAGGCGGACGTCGTCGTCGCTGGGCTGGGCCACCTGGGTGATCCGGATGGCCGCGGACTCGGTGGGCACGGTGCTGCAGCCGGCGAGCAGCGCGGCCAGGACCAGGGCGAGGAGCGCGGCCGGGGTGCGCCGCGGGGAGCGGGTCATGCCCGCGGCCCGAGGAACGGCGGCCGCAGCGGCAGCGGTGAGCTGGTCAGCTCGCCGCCGGCGGTCATCGGCAGGGTGAGCCGGAACTGGGCGCCCTCGCCGGGCAGCCCCCAGACCTGCAGCCAGCCGCCGTGCAGGCGGGCGTCCTCCAGGCTGATCGACAGCCCCAGCCCGCTGCCGCCGACCGAGCGGACCCGGGCCGGGTCGGCCCGCCAGAAGCGGTCGAAGACGTGCTGGGCGTCGGCGGGGGTCAGCCCGATGCCGTGGTCGCGCACGGTGATGGCCACCGCGCTGCTCGAGGCGGCGAGGGTGATCTCGACCGGCTTGCCGGCGCCGTGCTCGATGGCGTTGCCGACCAGGTTGCGCAGCACCCGCTCGACCCGCCGTCCGTCGACCTCGGCGATCACCGACGTCGGCGGGACGGTCACCTGCAGCGCGCAGCCGAGCCGTTCGGCCAGCGCGGTCATCCCCTCGACCACCCGTTCCACCACGGGCACCAGGTCCTGCGGCTCGGGGTCGAGGGTGGCGGCGCCGGCGTCGTAGCGGCTGATCTCCAGCAGGTCCGACAGCAGGCCCTCGAACCGGTCGAGCTCGGCGCGCAGCAGCTCCGCGGACCGGGCGACCGCCGGGTCGAACTCCTCGCGCGCCTCGTGCAGCACGGCCGCGGCCATCTGCACGGTGGTCAGCGGGGTGCGCAGCTCGTGGGAGACGTCGGAGGTGAACCGCTGCTGCAGCTGGGAGAGCTCCTCCAGCTGGGTGATCTGCTTCTGCAGGCTGTCGGCCATCGCGTTGAAGCTGGTGGCCAGCCGGGCCAGGTCGTCCTCCCCGCGCACGACCAGCCGTTCCTCCAGGTGCCCGTCGGCCAGCCGCTGGGCGCTGCCGGCCGCCCGGCGCACCGGGTCGACCACCAGCCGGGTCACCAGCACACCGATGCCGGCGACGAACAGCGTCAGCACCGCGCAGGTGATCAGGACGGTGCTGCGGATCCCCTCGAGGCTCTGCTGCTCCTGCTCCAGCGGGAAGGCGAAGTACACCTCGACCCGGTCCCCGCTCTGGCCCTCGGTGGGCACCGGGGCACCCACCAGCAGCGTCGGCACCGGCTGCCCGGTGGCGTCGGGCACCAGGGCGTACCGGTAGGCCTGCGAGCCCTCGGCCACCTCGGCGCGCAGGTCGGCGGGGATCGCCGGGTAGACGTCGCGCCGGCTGGCGGCCGGTCGCTCCGCGTCGCCGGAGAGGTAGACCATGACGACGTCGAAGTCACCGGCCGCGCCGCCCCGGGACTGCAGGTTCTGCACCGTCCGGGACAGCGTGGAGCGGATGCTGGCCGAGTCGCTGGTGGCGATGCCGCTGACCTCGGACTGGGCGTACTGCACGCCGGCCAGCGACTGGTCGACGGCGGCGCGCATCTTGGCGCCGAGCAGCTGGTCGCTGATCTGCCGGAACAGCACCAGGCTGACGATCACCACCATGACGCCGGCCACCAGCATGGTGATCGCGCCGACGCGCAGCTGCAGCGAGGACCGCCAGGCGTGCAGCCCGCGGCGGACGGCGCGTGCGGTCACCACGAGCACCCGCCGGCGGGTGCGGCGCAGCCGACGGCGGACCCCGGACCGCAGCTGGGCCTGCGACCGACGGGCCCGGTCCGGGGCCCTCCCGGCGGGCGGGGGGACCCGGGGACCCTCGGGGGCGCCGGCCTGGTCGACCGGCGGCGGTCCGGTCGTGGTGCTCACGACCGGACGGGCTGCCCGCTCACGGGACCCACCGGAGGTGTGCCGCTCACGGGGGACCGGCCTTGTAGCCGACGCCGCGCACCGTCAGCACGACCTCGGGCTTCTCCGGGTCGCGCTCGACCTTGGCCCGCAGCCGCTGCACGTGCACGTTGACCAGCCGGGTGTCGGCGGCGTGCCGGTAGCCCCACACCTGCTCGAGCAGCAGCTCGCGGGTGAACACCTGCCGCGGCTTCCGCGCGAGCGCGACCAGCAGGTCGAACTCCAGCGGGGTGAGGGCGATCGGGGCGCCGTCCCGGGTGACCTGGTGGGCCGGGACGTCGATCTGCACGTCACCGATGGCCAGGCTCTCCGCCTGCCCGTTCTCCCCGCGGCGCAGCTGGGCGCGTACCCGGGCGACGAGCTCGACCGGCTTGAACGGCTTGGTGACGTAGTCGTCGGCGCCGGCCTCCAGCCCCTGGACGATGTCGATGGTGTCGCCCTTGGCGGTGAGCATCACGATCGGCACGGTCGACTGGGTGCGGATGTCGGCGCAGATCTGCAGCCCGTTGCGCCCGGGCAGCATCAGGTCCAGCAGCACCAGGTCGGGCCGCAGCTGCTGGAAGGTCGCCACCGCCCGGGCGCCGTCGGAGACAAACGCCGGTTCGTAGCCCTCCCGGCGCAGCACGATGCCCAACATCTCGGCGAGGGCGGCGTCGTCGTCGACGACGAGGACGCGGCCGCGGGTGGCGCCTTGACTGGGCGCGGAAGGTGGCACGCCGCCATTGTGCGCGATCACGACCAGATCACGACCCGCCCCGCCCGGGGGAATCCCTCGGGCGGGGCGGAGGTGACGTGCTGGAACGGCCTGGCCGCAGGGACCCGCGGCGCGCGGAGCGTGTCGTGGGGGGCGGCCAGGTCCTTCTAGTAGCGGTAGTGGTCGCTCTTGTAGGGGCCCTCGACCGGGACGCCGAGGTAGTCGGCCTGCACCTTGGTCAGCTCGGTCAGCTTGACCCCGAGCGCGTCCAGGTGGAGCCGGGCCACGTGCTCGTCGAGCTTCTTCGGCAGCACGGTGACGCCGGGGGTCTGGCCCTCGTAGGCGGCCCGGTTGTTCCACAGCTCGATCTGGGCGAGCGTCTGGTTGGAGAACGACGCGCTCATGACGAAGCTGGGGTGCCCGGTGGCGTTGCCCAGGTTCAGCAGCCGCCCCTCGGAGAGCACGATGATCGTGTGGCCGTCGGCGAACCGCCACTCGTCGACCTGCGGCTTGATGTTCGTCTTCGTGACGCCGGGGGTCCGCGCCAGGCCGGCCATGTCGATCTCGTTGTCGAAGTGGCCGATGTTGCCGATGATCGCCTGGTGCTTGGTCGAGGCCAGCTGCTCGGCGGAGATGATGTCCTTGTTGCCGGTCGCGGTGATGATGATGTCGGCCTTGCCGATCACCTCGTCGAGGGTGGTCACCTCGTAGCCGTGCATGGCCGCCTGCAGCGCGTTGATCGGGTCGATCTCGGTGACGATGACCCGGGCGCCCTGGCCGCGCAGCGAGTCCGCGCTGCCCTTGCCGACGTCGCCGTAGCCGCAGACGACGGCGACCTTGCCGCCGATCATCACGTCGGTGCCGCGGTTGATGCCGTCGATCAGCGAGTGCCGCACGCCGTAGAGGTTGTCGAACTTGCTCTTGGTGACCGAGTCGTTGACGTTGATCGCCGGGAACAGCAGCCGGCCGTCGCGGGCGAGCTCGTAGAGCCGCAGCACGCCGGTCGTGGTCTCCTCGGTGACGCCCTTGATGCCCTGGCCGATCCGGGTCCAGCGCTGCGGGTCCTCGCCCAGGCTGCTGCGCAGCACGTCGAGGATGACGCCGTACTCCTCGGAGTCGGCGTCGGTGGTGTCGGGGACGACGCCGTCGGCCTCGAAGCGGGTGCCCAGGTGCACCAGCAGGGTCGCGTCCCCGCCGTCGTCGAGCAGCATGTTGGGGCCGATGACGTCGCCGTCGTCGTCGGTGAACTCGAACAGCCGCTGGGTGCACCACCAGTACTCCGGCAGCGTCTCGCCCTTCCAGGCGAAGACCGGGACGCCGGTGGGCTCCTCGGCGGTGCCCTCGCCGACGACGATCGCCGCGGCGGCGTGGTCCTGGGTGGAGAAGATGTTGCAGCTGACCCAGCGGACGTCGGCGCCCAGCGCGGTCAGCGTCTCGATGAGGACGGCGGTCTGCACCGTCATGTGCAGCGAGCCGGCGATGCGGGCGCCGGCGAGCGGCTGCGCGTCGCCGTACTCCTCGCGCAGCGCCATCAGGCCCGGCATCTCGTGCTCGGCGAGGGAGATCTCCTTGCGGCCGAAGCCGGCCAGGGAGAGGTCGGCGACCTTGAAGTCGCCGTCGGTCAGTACGCGGGTGCCAGTGCTGGCGGTCATGTCGCTCCAGTGTCCGGCCCGGCCCCGGGTGGGCGGGCGCTGTCGGTCGCTGAGATCTGAGCGAGCATGCCGAGGCTTCGGCGGGGCTCGTGCCGTCCCCACGGTACCGCTGCGCCCAGGGTGACCGCTGGCACGGCCACCCGCCCCGGAGGGCGGCCGTCAGTGGACGGCGGTGGTGGTGCGGAAGAGCAGCGCGGGACCCCGCGCGGTCACCGGTCGCCCGGCCGGCACGAAGGCCGACGCGCCCCGCTCGAGCACGATCTCGCCGTCGGAGGCGGTCAGCACGGCGGTGCCCTCGGCGCAGAGCAGCACCTGCGGCCCGCTGGTGGTCAGCACGCCCGGGTCGACGTCGACCTGCACCCGGGTGAGGTCGAAGTCCTCGACCGGGACCGGGTAGCGCAGCCCGCCGCGGCCGAGGACCGGGTGCAGCACGGGCACCTTGCCGTCGGTGAAGTCCAGCACCTCGATGAGGGCGGCGAGGTCGACGTGCTTGCTGGTCAGGCCGCCGCGGAGGACGTTGTCCGAGCTGGCCATGACCTCCACCCCGGCGCCGCACAGGTAGGCGTGCAGGTTGCCGGCGGGGAGGAACACCGCCTCACCGGGGGCGAGCCGGAGGTGGTTGCACATCAGCGAGATCACCACGCCGGGGTCGCCGGGGTAGGTGTCGGCCAGGCTGGCCGCCCAGCGGTAGGTGTTGATGAACTCCGGGTCGTGCGCGGCGACGAACGCCGCGGCCTTGTCGGCGACGCCGCGCACCAGCGACTGCCGCCGCCGGGCCGACAGCGCCAGCAGCTGCGGGATGGCCGCGCGCAGCCCGCCGCGGGCCAGCGCCGCGATCGTCGGCTTGAGCTCGGGCAGCTGCAGCTTGGCCAGGCAGTGCAGCGACTCCTCGACCGGCCGGAAGCCGCAGAGCGCCTCGACCTCGGTGATCGCGACCAGGATCTCCGGCTTGTGGTACGGGTCCTTGAAGGTGCGGGTGGGGTCGATGTTCGGGATCCCGGCCGCCTCCTCGGCGGCGTACCCGGCCTCGGCCTGCGCGGTGGTCGGGTGCGCCTGCAGCGACAGCGGCCGGTCGGCGGCCAGCACCTTCATCAGGAACGGCAGCCGGGGGCCGAACCGCTCGTGCACCGACGCGCCGAGCAGCCCGTCCGGGTCCGCGGCGATCGCCGCGTCCAGGCCGGTGCCGTCGGCCAGCACGCTCGGTGCGTCGGGGTGCGCGCCCATCCAGAGCTCGGCGTAGGGCTGGTCGGCCGGTGACGGGAGACCGAGCAGCTCGGGGATGACGGTGTGGCTGCCCCAGGGGTAGTGCCGCACGGGGCTCTTGAGCTGCCACATCAGAGCTGAGGCTACCGGCGTGGAGGTCACGCGTCCGATGGTCGTGCACTCGGGGCCGTCGTGGGAGCCCTCCGGAGGTCTTTCACCCGGCCGGGGCAATCGCCTCGGCGGGTGACGTGCCGCTGCGCCGGATGTCCGGCTCCAGGTAGATGACCCGGGCGATCGGCACCGCCGCACGCACCCGCACCTCGGCCTCGTCGATGGCCCGGGCCACCGCGGCCGCCGAGTCGTCGTGCCGGACGGCGATCTTGGCGGCGACCAGCAGCTCCTCCGGCCCGAGGTGCTGGGTGCGCATGTGGATCACCGACTCGACGCCCTCGCCGGCGGTGAGGGCCTCGACGATCCGCCGCCGGGCGTCGGGGGTCGCCGACTCCCCCAGCAGCAGGCTCTTCGTCTCCACGGCGAGGACGAAGGCCACCGCGATCAGCAGCAGCCCGATGGCGATCGTGGCCAGCCCGTCGAAGACCACGTTGCCGGTGACCGAGGACAGCCCGACCCCGAGCAGGGCCAGCACCAGACCGGTCAGCGCCGCGGTGTCCTCCAGCAGGACGACGGGCAGTTCGGGCGCGCGGGCGTGCCGGATGAAGGCCCAGTAGCTCTCCCCCGGCGCGCGGACGGCGTTGGTCTCCTTCACCGCGGTGCGCAGCGAGAAGCTCTCCAGGCCGATCGCGACGACCAGGACGCCGATCGCGACGATCGTCGACTCCTACTCCTCGGGGTGCTGCAGCTTCTGCACGCCTTGGTACACCGCGAACAGGCCACCGACGCTGAACAGCACGATCGCCACGATGAAGCTGTAGATGTAGCGGTCGCGGCCGAAGCCGAACGGATGGTCCGGCGTCGCCGCCCGCTTGGCGCGCTTGCCGCCGACGAGCAGCAGCACCTGGTTGCCCGAGTCGGCGAGGGAGTGGATCGCCTCGGCCAGCATCGACGAGGCGCCGGTGATGAGGAAGGCGACGAACTTCGCGATCGCGATGCCGATGTTGGCGGCGAGCGCGGCCAGGATGGCGGTGGTGCCGCCACCGTGGCCGCCGGACTCCTCGGACCGCTCGGCAGGGCTGGTCTGTGCGGTGGCTGTGGATTCGCTCATGGCCGGTCCATCATGGCTGCAGGGAGCGCTCGTGGTCCAACGCGAGCGCGAGGTAGACGGCGCTGAAGTCGGCGACCGCCAGCTGCCGGGCGAGCCGGGCCAGCCGCGGGTACCGCTCGGGCTCGCCGTGGTCGGCGAGCCCGCTGACCGGCACGTTCGAGTCGGCGGCGATCCGCAGCAGCTCGGCCATCGCCTCACCGGCCGACCGCGGCTCGCGCTCACCGCCGTCGTGCGCGGCGGCGTCGGCGTCCCGGATGGTGATCAGCCGCAGCCGGCGCCCGGTGTCGTCGGTCCGGTCCCGGAAGAAGTCGTCCTGGCCGGCCTCGGGGGCGAGCGGCCCGGCCAGCACGGTGCGCGCGGCCACCCGCTGGTCGGGCAGCCGGAAGGTACTGGCGGGCAGGCCGGCGAGGGTGGCCAGCTGGTCGGCGACCCGGCCGGCGGCGGCCCCGGCGAGCGGGCCCTCCGCGGCGATGACCGGCAGCGCGTCGAGCAGCTCGAGCGCCAGCGTCTTCGCCGGGTTGACGAAGGACTCCTTGGCCGGTCCGCAGTCGGCGGCGATCTCGTCGAGCGCGGCGGCCACCGCCTCGGTGTCGGCGGCGTCCGCGGGCAGCAGCCCGAGCTCGGTGGCCAGCAGCAGCATCGGGGTGAGCAGCGACCACAGCGTCGCGTGCCGCACCCGGGAGGGGGGCAGCGGCACGTACGGCGCCCGGGCGCTGGCGCACGCGGCGTGCAGCGGCGCGCCCTCGGCGCCGATGCCGACCACCGCCACACCGCGGCGGGCCGCCTCGTAGGCGGGTGCGACCGCGTACCGGCCGGCGCCGGTGCGGGTGGCGATGACGGCGACGTCGGAGGGCCCCATCCACACCGGCAGCGCCGGGCCGGGGACGACGTCCACGGTCACCGGGCTGGCCGGCCCGAGCAGCGCGCGCAGCACCGCGGCGGCCACCGCGCCCTCCCGCCGGGCCACGATGACCAGCCCGCGCGGGCGGCCGCCGGAGGTGGCCCGGGCGAGCCCGGCCTCCTCGGTCAGCCGGGCGGTCTCCCGTACCTGCGGACCGGCGCCGGCGACCGCGGGGAGCAGCCCGCGGGGGTCGCGGGCGCGCAGCAGCTCGACGTCGTCCAGGACCTCCTCGGCCAGCTCCGGCGACGTCATGCCGGTCGCTGCCGGGCCTCGTCGAGCAGCAGCACCGGGATGCCGTCGCGGACCGGGAAGGCCCGCCGGCAGGTCGGGCACACCAGCTCACTGGCCTCGACGTCGACGGTCAGCGCGGTGTGGTGGGTGTCCGGGCAGGCCAGGATGTCCAGCAGGGCGGGGTCGATGCCCAGCGTCTGCGGTCCGGCCGTGCGGGTGTCCTCGGTCATGCTCGCACCATCTCCAGCACCTCGTCGCGCAGCCCGGCCATCCGGGCCGCGTCCGGCGCCTCGACGTTGAGCCGCAGCAGCGGCTCGGTGTTGCTCGCCCGCAGGTTGAACCACGCGCCGTCGGGCAGCGACACGGTCAGCCCGTCGAGCTCGTCGAAGGTGACGCCCTCGACACGACCGTAGGTCTCCCGGACCGCAGCCACCCGCCCGGCCTGGTCGGTGACGGTCGAGTTGATCTCCCCGGAGGCGGCGTACCGCTCGTACCGGGCGCTGATCTCCGACAGCGTGCGCGGCTGCTCGCCCAGGGCGGCCAGCACGTGCATGGCGGCCAGCATCCCGGTGTCGGCCCGCCAGAAGTCGCGGAAGTAATAGTGCGCGGAGTGCTCGCCGCCGAAGACGGCGTCGGTGCGGGCCATCTCGGCCTTGATGAACGAGTGCCCGACCCGGGTGCGCACCGGCTCCCCGCCGTTCTCGCGGACGATCTCCGGCACGGCCCGGGAGGTGATCAGGTTGTGGATGATCGTCGTCCCGGTGCCCTTGGCGAGCTCCCGGACGGCGACCAGGGCGGTGATCGCCGAGGGGCTGACCGGCTCGCCGCGCTCGTCGATGATGAAGCAGCGGTCGGCGTCGCCGTCGAAGGCCAGCCCGATGTCGGCACCGTGCTCGACCACGCCTGCCTGCAGGTCGACCAGGTTCGCCGGGTCCAGGGGGTTGGCCTCGTGGTTGGGGAAGGAGCCGTCGAGCTCGAAGTACATCGGCACGACCTCCAGCGGCAGGCCGGCGAGCACGACCGGCACGGTGAACCCGCCCATGCCGTTGCCCGCGTCGACGACGACCTTGAGCGGCCGGATGCCGGAGAGGTCGACCAGGCCGCGCAGGTAGGCCGCGTACTCGGCGACGAGGTCCCGGCTGGACACGGTGCCCAGCCGCTCCGGCGTCCGGCCGAAGACGGCGGAGCCGTCGACGAGCTGCTCGGCCCACTCGCGGATCTGCACCAGCCCGGAGTCCTGGCCGATCGGCGCGGCGCCGGCCCGGCACAGCTTGATGCCGTTGTACTGCGCCGGGTTGTGGCTGGCGGTGAACATCGCGCCCGGCACGCCCAGCGACCCGGCGGCGAAGTAGAGCATGTCGGTGGACCCGAGCCCGGCCTCCACGACATCGATGCCGCGGGACAGCACGCCCTCGGCGAAGGCCCGGGACAGCGGCACCGACGAGTCGCGCATGTCGTGCGCGGTGACCACGGCGCCCGCGCCGGTCTCCTCGTGCACGAACTCGGCGAAGGCGGCCCCGATGGCGCGGGCCACGTCCTCGTCCCACTGCTCGGGGACCAGACCCCGGACGTCGTAGGCCTTGATGATCGACGACAGGTCGGACAAGCAGCTCACCCTCGCACTCGCGGTCCCCGCTGCCCGAACGGCTGCGGCGGGACGACACTAACGGCGCGCGCGGCCCCCCTGTAGGGACCCGACCCGAGCGAGCGAGGGTCGGGGGGCAGGGGGGTCCTTCCTCAGGGGAGGTTGGGCAGGATCCGCAGGTGCCCGCGGCGGGTGCCGCTGCCGTCGTCCGCCGGGTCGCGCATCGGCTCGGGACGGGCCGCCTCACGCACCGCGTCGGCCAGCGCCAGCAGGTCGTCGCCGGTCGGGCCGAGGTCCTCGGAGTCGATCTCGTGGCGCACGACCTCCCAGCCGCGCGGCACGGTCAGCCGCTCGGCGTGGAACTCGCACAGGTCGTAGCTGTGCGGCTCGGAGTAGGTCGCCAACGGGCCGACGACGGCCGTGGACTCTGCGTAGACGTAGGTCAGGGTCGCCGCTGCCGGTTGCGCGCAGCCGCTGCGCGAGCAGCGACGTGACTGCCTCACCACCGGTTCCTCACGCTTGGCACACTAACCCCGCGCCCGCGCATCCGGGAGGAGGCGCACCGGGACGCGCCCGCGTTCCCGCGCGTTCCGCAGCGAGCCCCAGGAGGCACCCGTGGCACCGACCGACGGCACCGTGCTGGTGCTCGGCGGGCGCAGCGAGATCGGCCTGGAGCTGGCCGAGCGGCTGGTCCGCCGCGGTGCGCGGCACGTCTGCCTGGCCGCGCGGCGCAGCGCCGGGCTGGACGCCGAGGAGGCCCGGTTGCGCGCGGCCGGGGCCACCTCCGTCACCCGGCTGGAGTTCGACGCCGACGACCTCGCCGCCCACGAGCGGGTGCTCACCGACGCGCTCGCCGCGCAGCCGCCGGTGTCGGTCGCCGTCCTCGCCTTCGGGGTGCTCGGGGACCAGGCCCGCGCGGAGGACGACGCCGCGCACGCCGTCGCCGTGGTCACCACCGACTACCTCGCCCAGGTCTCGGTGCTCACCCACCTCGCCCGGCTGATGCGCGCCCAGGGCCACGGCCGGCTCGTCGTCTTCTCCTCGGTCGCCGGGGTCCGGGTGCGCCGGGCGAACTACGTGTACGGCTCGGCGAAGGCCGGCCTCGACGGCTTCGCCAGCGGGCTGGCCGATGCCCTGCACGGCTCCGGCGTGCGCCTGCTGCTGGTGCGGCCCGGGTTCGTGGTCGGCCGGATGACCGAGGGCATGTCCCCGGCACCGCTGTCGAGCACCCCGGCGCAGGTCGCCGAGGCGGTCGCGGACGCGCTGGACCGGGACCGGGACGTCGTCTGGGTGCCCGGGGCGCTGCGCCCGGTGTTCGCGGTGATGCGGCTGCTGCCCCGCGCGGTGTGGCGCCGGATGCCCCGGTGACGCCGCCGTCCCGGTGCCGCCCCGGCCGGGCCGCCGCCGGCCCGGCCAGGCCGTAGGCTCCAGCCGCGATGGACCGTCTCCCTGCCCGCACCCGGCGCGACCGGCACGGCCGTGGCCTGCGCGGCCGCCTCGTCCCGCCGACCGTGCCGCTGTCCCGCAGCCGCGCCGAGCAGTTCGACGACCTGGTGCTCGACGCCGTCGAGGACCTGGAGCGGCGCTGGGAGCGGGAGCTGGCCGGCGTCGAGTTCGCCGTCGAGGACGTGCCGTGGGTCGACCACACCAGCCCCGACGAGGTGGTGCTGGACGCCGACGTGCTGGAGGACGGCAGCGTGCCGCTGGCCCGGGTGCTGCCCGCCCACCGGGAGGGCGGCAAGGAGCACCCCGCACGGATCGTCGTCTACCGCCGGCCGCTGGAGATCCGCGCGGCCGACCGCGACGACCTGGCCGACCTCGTCCGCGACGTCGTCGTCGACCAGGTCGCGGTGCTGCTGGGGCGGGACCCCGAGGAGATCGACCCCACCGCCTGACGGAGGGCCGCTCCGGGGGGTCACCGGGTGGTGACTGCCATGCTGGACGCCGATGAGCGCAGCTGACGAGACGCCCACCGGGCGCCGCACCGGCCGACGGCGGTGGTGGACGGGGGCCGCGGTCGGCGCCGCCGTCCTGCTGGTCGGGCTGGCGGCGCTCGCGCTGCTGCCGCGGACGGCGAGCGCCACCGCGAGCCTGACGGTCACCCCGCGCACGGAGGCCGGCGCGGACGCGGCCCTGCTGCTCGCCGACCGCTACACCGCCCTGGCCGGCTCGACCGCCACGCTGCGAACAGCCCGGGAGGGCACCCCCGCACTGGCCGACGTCCGGCTGGACGACCTGGCCGAGGGCACCCGGGTCACCCGGGTCGACGGCGCCACCGTCGCGGTGCGGGTGACCCTCGCCGACCGCGCCACCGCCGCGGCCGCGGCCAACGCGGTGGTGGACACGCTGGTCGCGGCGGGCGGCGACGAGGACCTCGTCGACGTCGGCCGCGGCGCGGAGGCAATGGCCTCGCGCGCCGTGACCTCCCCCGACGTGCCCCGGTGGTCGGTCGTCGCGCTGCTGGTCGCCGCGGCGTGCGGCCTGGCCGCCGCGGCCCTGGCCGGGACCGGCGGTCGCCGCAGCGCGGCCCCCCCGGCGGCCGCTCCCCCGGCGCCGGTCGACGACCTGCCCGGGTTCCTCGAGCACCCGCCCGGCGCGTCTCCCGCCCCGCGTGCCACGCCGGCGCGGGCCGCGGCGACCGAGACACCGGCCCCGGCACCCGGTGCGACGGCGCTGCTCACCCGGCCCGCTGCCACGGTGGCGACGGTCGCGTCGGTGGTGGTCCTGGTCGGCGTCGCGGCCCTGGTCGGGGCGACCGGGGGGCGCTCCGGCGACGACCCCGCCGGCCCCGGCCGCCCGGTCAGCGCCACCCGGCCGGCGGCGACCGCCCCGCCGGGGACGACCGCGCCGAGCGCCCCGGCACCGGCCGCAGATCCCGCCGCGGCCGCCCTGGCGTTCGAGTCGGTGCCGCTGGGCCGGAGCGGGGTGGCCGCCAGCGTGGCGTTCGAGGGGGTCGTCCTGGAGCCGCGCGCCGTCGGGCTGACCGTCACCTACCCCAGCGTCAGCGTCACCACCGACGGACGCCGGTCGCTGGCGCACGTCCGGCTGCCGACCTTCAACTGCCTCACCGCCGAGCCGCCGGCCGACCCGGTCGCCGCGGGGTGCGCGCGGTCGCTCACCGAGTACGCCGACCTCGCCGACCCCGGCCTGCAGCTCTCCCGGGACGGCGACCGGGTCGACCTGACCGGCCGGTTCGCCACCTACACCCGGCCCAACGGCAGCGCGCCGGCCTACACCGGCCGGGCCTACCAGCTCACCGTGGCGGTCTCCGCTGCGGGACCGGCCGCAGCCGCCGGCGCCCCGGTCCCGGCGACCGGCGTGGTGCAGCTCGGTGCGGACAGCGCACCCACCACGGCCGACCGCGGGGTCAACGTGCTGCAGCTGCCCGGCTGACTAGCCGGACAGCTGGCGGGCGGCGCCGCGCCGGCCGAGCCGGCGCAGGCCGGCTGCGGCGGTGAGCGCCACGGTCGGCGAGCCGAGCTCGCGCCGCAGCCCGCCGACGTCGCTCGACCCCCACCACGGCCACCGGTCCTCCCCGGTCGGACGGCGGTCCAGCAGCGTGAGCAGGACGGCGGCCGGCCCGTGGGGCCCCGCGACCCACGCCACCTCCAGCTGGCCGATCGCCGCGTGCAGCCGGGCCGCGGCGCGCACGAAGGTCCGCCGGCGGTCGGGGACCCGGGCCAGCACGGCGGGCAGCCGGCGCTCGACCTCGGCGGGGTCGCGGGTGCGGTGCACCTCGGCGACGGTGTCCAGCTCGTCGACCAGCCGGCGGCTGCGGCTGGTGGCCAGCGACGAGTCGGGCAGCGCGGCGGCGAGCCGGCGCAGCGTGGGGTCGCCCAGCGGCAGGCCGGCCAGCTGCAGCGTCCACGGGCCGCGCAGGCCGTCGAGGAGGTCGGCGACCCCGTCGGCGAGCCGACCGGCCACGTCGTCGTCCCGGGCGTACAGCCGGCCGGTCGGCCGGCCACCGGGCAGCGGACCGGGGTCGGCACCGAGCAGGGTGACCGCCGTCGCCGGACCGCGCCGCCGGTAGGACAGCAGGGCGAGCCCGTCGACGCGGGGACCTGCCCCCTCGACCACCACCGCGCGGGTGAACACCGGCGACAACGGCCGGGCGGGCTGCACGTTCAGGACCGCGGTCAGCCACGGCCCGGAGGCGGGGACGGGGGCGGCCAGGTCAGCCATCAGCGGCGCGGCGGCGCGGATCTCGCGGACCACGCGGGCCCGACCGTCGACGACCCGGGTGGACACGGGACCAGTCGACCACATCCGGGCGGCCGCCCTACGCGGTGGTCGGCCCGCTCACGGGCCGGCGCCTCGTTGCGCCGACCGTGCTGAGGGAGGGGACGAGCAGAGGATCAGGTGACGCGATGGCGCTTCTTCAGACGGCGCGGCGGCGGAGGCGGCGGCGCTCACGCTCGGACAGGCCGCCCCAGATGCCGAAGCGCTCGTCGTTGGACAGCGCGTACTCCAGGCACTCGGTGCGCACCTCGCAGCCGGTGCAGATCTTCTTGGCCTCGCGGGTCGAGCCGCCCTTCTCGGGGAAGAACGCCTCGGGGTCGGTCTCGGCGCACAGCGCCTGCTCCTGCCAGCCCTGGTCGTCGGCGTCCATGCCCGGGAAGCCGGCGTCGAAGGTCGCGGCCTTGCCGAGCACGTCCGCCCCGTAGGCGGCCGGGGCCGCCCCTGCTGCTGCGCTCTTGTACTCGCTCAACCACGACACCTCGGCCATCACGTTGCGTCCCCTCGCTCCGTCACGGTGCCCGCCCCGGGCTGTTCCAGGACTGCCAGCGCCTGATGACAATGTCGGAATTACACGCGTGTCGTTGAGTCGAGGTCAAGTCGGGTCGGTGTAACGAGCGACCCCATCTGCCCCACCCGTCACAACATGTACTGATGTGGTGACAGGCGACCTCGACACGCCGTCTATCACAGCACCATCTGCCGAGGTCGCCGGGCGTGTTTCGGCGAGATCGGCAACTGCACATCCGGTGCACAGTGCACATCTGACGATCAGGCACCATGGTGGCGTGCACATCGTCGTTCTGGCCGGGGGCGTCGGCGGCGCCAGGTTCCTCCGTGGCGTGCTCGCTGCAGTCCCTGCAGCCGAGGTCACCGCCGTGGTCAACACCGGCGACGACGTCACGCTGCACGGCCTGCGCATCTGCCCCGACCTGGACACCGTCATGTACACGCTCGGTGACGGGATCGACGAGGAGCGCGGCTGGGGCCGCCGCGGCGAGAGCTGGACGGTCAAGGACGAGCTGGCCGCCTACGGCGCGGAGCCGACCTGGTTCGGGCTCGGCGACCGCGACCTCGCCACCCACCTGGTCCGCACCCGGATGCTCGACGCCGGGTACCCGCTCTCCGACGTGACCGCCGCGCTCGCCGAGCGCTGGCAGCCCGGGGTGCGGCTGCTGCCGATGAGCGACCAGCGGGTCGAGACCCACGTCGTCGTCACCGACCCCGGCACGGGCCGTCCGCAGGCCATCCACTTCCAGGAGTGGTGGGTGCGGCACCGCGCCGCCCTCGACGCGCAGGCCTTCGTCCAGGTCGGGGTGGACGACGCCCGCCCGGGCCCCGGCGTGGTCGAGGCGCTCACCTCCGCCGACGCCGTGCTGTTCGCCCCGTCCAACCCCGTCGTGTCGATCGGCACCGTGCTCGGCGTGCCGGGCATCCGGGACGCCGTCCGGGCCGCCGCCGGCCGGGTGGTCGGGGTCTCCCCCATCGTCGAGGGCGCGGCGCTGCGCGGCATGGCCGACCGCTGCCTGCCCGTGGTCGGGGTCGAGGTCAGCGCCGAGGGCGTCGGCCGGCACTACGGCGCCCGGTCGGCCGACGGCGTCCTGGACGCGTGGCTGGTGCACACCGGGGACCAGGCGTCCGTGCCCGGGGTCGACGTCCGCGCCGTCCCGCTGCTGATGAGCGACCCGGAGGCGACCCGGGCGCTGGCCCGCGCCGCGCTCGACGCCGCCGGTGTCTGAGCCGCCGGCCGGCATCTCGGTCCACCCGGTGCCGGGGCTGCCGGAGTTCGGCCCCGGTGACGACCTGGCCGGGGCGCTCGCCGGCGCGGCCCCGTGGCTGGCCGACGGCGACGTGCTGGTGGTCACCTCGAAGGTCGTGGCCAAGGTCGAGGGCGCCCTCGTCCGGGTCGAGCCCGGCACCGACCGGGAAGCCGCCCGGCAGCGGGCCATCGACGCCGAGACGGTCCGCGTGGTCGCCCGCCGCGGACCGCTGCGGATCGTGGAGACCCGGCACGGCTGGGTGGTGGCCGCCGCCGGCATCGACGCCTCCAACGTCGCCAGCGACGCGCTGGTCCTGCTGCCCGAGGACGCCGACGCCTCCGCCCGGCTGCTCCGCGCCCGGCTCCGCGAACTGCTCGGCGTCACGGTCGGCGTCGTGGTCAGCGACACCTTCGGCCGGCCCTGGCGGGACGGCGTCAGCGACGTGGCGATCGGCGCCGCCGGGCTGCCCGCGCTGGTCGACCACCGCGGCGCCGTCGACGCCCACGGCAACCGGCTGGAGACCACCCAGGTGGCCGTGGTCGACGAGCTGGCCGCGGCCGGCGACCTGGTGAAGGGCAAGCTCGCCGGGCTGCCGGTGGCGGTCGTCCGCGGCCTGGCCCTCCCTGCCCCGGACCCCGACCCCGGCACCCGGCCGCTGGTCCGGCTGGGCCCGGGCGACCTGTTCAGCGCCGGCACCCGCGACGTCGTCGCCGGCCGCGCGCCGGCCGACCGGCTCACCGCCCGGGCCGGCGCCCTGGCCGCGGCCACCGACGCGTTCCGGGTCGCCGTGGCCGCGCTGCCCGAGTTCCCCGTCGTCTTCCGCTACGGACCCGAGGAGGACGGCGACGACGGCGACGTGATCGACGTCCACCTCGCCGAGCCGGTGACCCCCCGGGCCGCCCTCGCCGTCGGCGCGATCGTCGGTGCGGCGCTGGTCCAGCTCTCCGCCGAGGGCTGGGCGACCCGCTGGCAGCCGGTGGCCACCCTGGGCGGCAGCGGGCTGGTCGGCCGGCTGCGGATGGGCGCCTCCCCCGCCTGAGGGGGCGTCCTGCCCCGGCCCGGGCGGGGTCGTTAGCGTCGTGGCGTGCAGATCCGCGAGCTCGCCGTCCCCGACGCCTACGTGCTGGACCTGGTGCCGCACGGCGACGCCCGGGGCCGGTTCACCGAGTGGTACCGGGCCGACGTGCTGGCCGAGGCCACCGGGTTCGGGCTGACCCTGGCGCAGGCCAACCACAGCGTCTCCGCCCGCGGGGCGCTGCGCGGGGTGCACTTCGCGCTGGTGCCGCCGGGGCAGGCCAAGTACGTGTACTGCCCGGCGGGGAAGGTGCTGGACGTGGTGGTCGACGTGCGGGTGGGGTCACCGACGTTCGGGGTGCACGACAGCGTGCTGCTGGACAGCGAGCAGCCGCGGGCGGTGTACCTGGCCGAGGGGCTGGGGCACGCGTTCGTGTCGCTGGCCGACGCCAGCTCGGTGACCTACCTGGTGTCGAGCGGGTACTCCCCCGGCCGAGAGTTCGGGGTGCACCCGATGGACCCCGACCTGGACCTGCCGTGGCCGGCCGACGTGGAGTTCGAGCTGTCCGCCAAGGACCTCGCCGCGCCCACCCTGGCCCAGGCCCGGGAGCAGGGCCTGCTGCCGACGATGGAGCAGTGCACCGCCCGCTACACCGAGCTCCGCACCGCCTGACCACCGAAGGAGCCGGCCGCCAGAGGCGCGCTTTCGCGCGCGAAAGCGTGCCGGGGCGGGTCAGGGGCGGAGGGCGCCGAGGTGGGTGAGGCAGGCGCGGAGCGACTCCTGCCAGGGCGGCAGCGCGGGGAGGCCGGCGGCGGTCCAGCTGGCCGGGTCCAGCACGCTGTAGGCGGGCCGGTGCGCGGGGCGCGGGAAGGCGTCGGTCGTGGTGGTGAGCACCCGCGCGGGGTCGGCGCCGGAGAGCTCGAACACCGCCCGGGCCAGGCCGTGCCAGGTGGTCGCGCCGCTGTTGGTGGCGTGCAGCAGCCCGGTGGCGTCCGACATCGCCGCCTGCACCAGGCCGCGGGCCAGGTCGGCCGACCACGTCGGGCTGCCGGTCTGGTCGGCGACCACCGACACGGTGTCCCGCTCGGCCTCCAGCCGCAGCATGGTGCGCACGAAGTTGCTGCCGTGCGCCGCGTAGACCCAGGCGGTGCGGACGACGACTGCGTCCCCACCGGCGGCGGCCACGGCCCGCTCACCGGCGAGCTTGGTGCGGCCGTAGGCGGTGCGCGGCGCCGGCTCGTCGTCCACCGCGTAGGGCTCGGTGGCCGTGCCGTCGAAGACGTAGTCGGTCGAGACGTGCACCAGCCGGCCGCGGCCGGCCAGCTCCTGCGCCAGCCAGCCCGGGGCGGCACCGTTGACCAGCTCCGCGGTCGCCTCGTCGGTCTCCGCGGCGTCGACCGCGGTATAGGCCGCGGCGTTGACCAGCACCGGACGGCGCCCGGCCGCCCGGCCGAGCCACTCCCGGACGACGGAGCGGACCTGCGCCTCGTCGGTGAGGTCCAGCCGGTCCCGCCCCAGCGCGGTGACGTCCTCCCCGGCCAGGACCGTCTGCAGGTCGGTTCCCAGCTGCCCGGTCGCGCCGGTGACCAGCCAGGTGACGGGCGCGCTCATGCCCGGGCGGTGGCGGCGGCGGCCTTGAGCGGTTCCCACCAGGCGCGGTTGTCCCGGTACCACTGCACGGTGAGTGCCAGGCCGTCCTCGAAGGGCATGCGGGGGGCGTAGCCCAGCGCGGCGGTCTTGGAGTAGTCCACGGAGTAGCGCAGGTCGTGGCCGCCGCCGCGGGGGTCGACGATGTGGTCCACGGAGGACCAGTCCCGGCCGGTGGCGGCCAGCAGCTTCTCGGTCAGCTCCCGGTTGGACAGCTCCCGGCCGCCGCCGATGTTGTAGAACTCCCCAGCCGCGCCCTGCTCCAGCACCAGCTGGATGCCGCGGCAGTGGTCGTCGACGAACAGCCAGTCCCGGACGTTGGCGCCCTCCCCGTAGAGCGGCACGGTGTGCCCGTCGAGGAGGTTGGTGACGAACAGCGGGATCACCTTCTCCGGGAAGTGGTAGGGCCCGTAGTTGTTCGAGCAGCGGGTGATGGAGATGTCCAGCCCGTAAGTCTTCGCGTAGGCGCGGGCGATGAGGTCGCTGCCCGCCTTGGCCGCGGAGTAGGGCGAGTTGGGCTCCAGCAGGTGGTCCTCGGTCCAGGAGCCGTGCTCGATGGAGCCGTATACCTCGTCGGTCGAGACGTGCACCACGCGGCGGACCCGGTGGCGGAGGGCTGCGTCGAAGACCTGCTGGGCGCCCAGCACGTTGGTGAGCACGAACCCGGCGGCGCCGGTGAGGGAGCGGTCGACGTGGGACTCGGCGGCGAAGTTGACCACCACGTCGTGCCCGGGCAGGGCGGCGTCCAGGTCGGCGGCGGAGCAGATGTCGCCCTGGAGGAACCGGTAGTTGGGGTTGTCGGCGACCGGGGCCAGGTTGGCGAGGTTGCCGGCGTAGGTGAGCTTGTCGAAGACGGTCACCTGCGCGTCCTCGAAACCGGGGTAGCCGCCGGTGAGCATGGTGCGCACGTAGTGCGAACCGATGAAGCCGGCACCGCCGGTGACCAGGACGCGCATGACCGCAGACGCTAACCGGCGCGCGCCCCCACCGGTGACCGCCACGGCGGAGCTCATCCCGCGGGGTGAGCGGCGCCGCCCCGGCGGGCCGGACCCCCGCGGTCACCGCCTACGGTCACCGGGTGCGCGGGATCATCCTGGCCGGTGGGACCGGCAGCCGGCTGTGGCCGATCACCCTGGGCGTGAGCAAGCAGCTCATGCCGGTCTACGACAAGCCGATGATCTACTACCCGCTGTCCACGCTGATGATGGCCGGGATCCGCGAGGTGCTGGTCATCACCACCCCGGAGGACCGGGACTCCTTCGCCCGGCTGCTGGGCGACGGCAGCCGGCTGGGCATGCGCATCGAGTACGCCGTGCAGCCGAAGCCCGAGGGGCTGGCGCAGGCGTTCCTGATCGGCGCGGACTTCCTCGCCGGGCAGGCCGCCGCCCTCGTCCTGGGCGACAACATCTTCTACGGCGCCGGGCTGGGCACCGCGCTGGCCCGCCTGCCCGAGCCCGAGGGCGGCCACGTGTTCGCCTACCACGTGGCCAACCCCACCGACTACGGCGTGGTGGAGTTCGACGCCGCCGGCCGGGTGCTGTCGATCGAGGAGAAGCCGGTCACCCCGAAGAGCTCCTACGCCGTGCCCGGCTTGTACTTCTTCGGCCGCGACATCGTCGACGTCGCCTCCACCATCACCCCCAGCGCCCGCGGCGAGCTGGAGATCACCGCCGTCAACGAGCACTACCTGCGCGCCGGCCGGCTCACCGTCACCGTGCTCGACCGCGGCACCGCCTGGCTGGACACCGGCACCTTCGCCTCGCTGCGCCAGGCCACCGAGTTCGTCTCCGTCGTCGAGGAACGCCAGGGCCTGAAGATCGGCTGCATCGAGGAGGTCGCCTGGCGCAACGGCTGGCTCGACGACGACGGCCTGCGCGCCATCGCCGAGCCGCTGGGCAAGAGCGGCTACGGCGCCTACCTGCTCGGCCTGCTCGCGGGCTGACGGCCCCGGCCGCACCCGCTCCGCACCACCCAGCACAGCCGTCCCGTCCGTCCGTCAGGACACGCCGGATGCCGGGAGCGGACCGTTCCACCTCGTATGGTCGGCAGGCGGTGTCCTCCCCGCGGGGCCCCCGGTGGGGGACGCTCGGAGGACCTCCGGTGCAGGCGGCACCGGCCGCCTCCCCCGCGGCAGACCAACGAGGACGGACGGACTCTTGTCAACCAGCACTTCGGCCATGACGCCCGTGGAGCGCGCCGGCTCGACGGCCTCCGACCATCCCCCCGCCCGCGGCGGCCGAGGTGTGCACCTCGCCCTGACCGCGGCCGTGGCGCTCGCCGTGCTCGTCCTCGGCTGGCTGAAGCGCTGGACGTCCGACGACGCGTTCATCAACTTCCGCGTCGTCCACGAGCTGCTGGCCGGCAACGGGCCGGTGTTCAACGCCGGCGAGCGGGTCGAGGTGGCCACCAGCCCGCTGTGGCTGGCCGTGCTCACCGTCGCGGACGCGATCGTGCCCGGCGACGCCGCGCCGTGGACCAGCGTCGTGCTCGGCCTCGCCCTGACCGCCACCGCGGTGACCGTCGCCTCGATCGCCGCCGCCCGGCTGTGGGCCAAGGCGCCGTCCTGGGTGGTCGTGCCCTTCGGCGTCGCCGTCTTCGCCGCCCTGCCGCCCACCTGGGACTTCACCACCTCCGGTCTGGAGACCGGGCTGTCGTTCTCCTGGATCGCGCTGAGCTTCTGGGGCCTGGTCCGCTGGGTGCAGCGCGACACCCCGCTGGCGCACCGCCCGGTCTGGCTGCTGGTCCTGCTCGGCGTCGGGCCCCTCGTGCGGCCGGACTTCGCCGTCATCTCCGGCATCCTGCTGCTCTTCGTGGTCCTCGTCGGCGCGGGCCGCTGGTGGCAGCGGCTGCTCGGCCTGGTGTTCGCCGGCCTGCTGCCGGTCGCCTACCAGGTGTTCCGGATGGGCTACTACGGCCTGCTGGTGCCCAACACCGCGGTGGCCAAGGAGTCCAGCCGGCCGCTCTGGTCGCGGGGCTTCGTCTACCTGGCCGACCTGGTCGCACCGCACCTGCTGTGGGTCCCCGCGCTCCTCGCGCTGGGGCTGCTGGCCGTGCTCGCCCCCCAGGCCCGGTGGCTGCGGCGGGAGTGGATCCTGGTCGTGGTGGTCCTCGCCGCCGCGGCGGTGCACGCCCTGTACGTCGTCCGGGTCGGCGGGGACTTCATGCACGCCCGGCTGCTGATGCCCAGCGTCTTCCTCGCCCTCTGCCCGGTCGCGGCCCTGCCGGTGACCCGGCGGCACGCGGCGGTCACCGGGACGCTGCTCGCCGGTGCCGCGGTGTGGGCGGTCAGCTCCGTGTTCTTCCTCCGCATCGACTACCCCGACTCGGTCGCCGACAGCGGCCTCGCCGACGAGCGCGGCTTCTACGCGGCCCTGGCCGGTGTGAAGAACCCGATCACCCTCGCCGACCACGGCGGCGCCGGGGTGTCGGCCTACACCGACCAGGTCAACCGGGCGGCCCTCGAGGGCCGCGACGAGATCGTGCTGCAGGTGGTGCCGGTCCGGCCGAGCACGCCGATGGCCGTCCTCGCGCCCTCCTCGGGCGGGATGGTGTTCTCCGTCGGCAACGCCGGGTTCTACGGCGTGGCCTCGAGCAGCTCGGTCTTCGTGGTCGACGGGTTCGGGCTCACCGACCCGATCGCCTCGCACATCGCCCCCGGGCCGCCCGGACGCCCGGGCCACGAGAAGATCTTCCCGGCCTGGTACCTGCTCGCCCGCTACGGCGCCCCGGAGCTGGCCGAGGAGGTCACCCCCGGCCTCTCCGACCCCGCCGGGGTCGCCGCCTCGCGCGACGCGCTCAGCTGCGGTGACGCCGCCCAGCTGATCGAGGCGACCAGCGGCGAGCTCACCGTGGGCCGCTTCTTCTCCAACGTGGTGCACGCACCGGAGATGACCTCGTTCCGCATCCCGGTCGACCCCACCGAGGCCCGCGACCAGTTCTGCTGACCTCCTCCCGCACGGCCACCGGCCTGCGCCGCGCCCCTCGCTGACCCGGGGCGCGGCGCAGGCCGTCCGTGCGTCAGAGGCGGCGGTAGTCGGTGGGCGCCATCCGCGGGCCGCGCTTGGGCGGCATGCTGCCGCCCACCTCGAGCAGCCGCACGACGCGCTGGCGGTGGCCCCGCCACGGGTCGAGCAGCTCGAGCATCCCGGCGTCGTCGGTCTTCCGCCCGGCCAGCGACCAGCCGACCAGGTTCTTCAGGTGGTAGTCGCCCACGCTCACCGAGTCCGGGCAGCCGATCGCCCGCTGGGCCACCTCTGCCGCCGTCCACACCCCGATCCCGGGGACCGACTGCAGCCGGCGCCGCAGGTCGGCGCAGTCGGCCGCGCAGCCGTCGGACCCGTGCGCGGCCGCCTCCAGCCGGGACGCGACCGAGGCCACCGCCCGCAGCGCCCGCCGGCGGGCGCCGTCGAGGCCGCAGCGGTGCCACTCCCAGTCGGTCACCGCGAGCACCCGCTCGGGCGAGGGCACCATGCGCATCCCGGCCGGCGCCGGCCCGGGTGGCGGGTCGCCGGCGAGCCGCAGCAGCTCCCGCCAGGTGCGGTGCGCCTCGATGCCGGTCACCTTCTGCTCCAGGACGGCGGGCACCAGCGCGTCCCACACCCGGCCGGTGCTGCCGAGGCGGAGCCAGGGGGTGGCGCGGTGCACCCGGGCCACCAGCGGGTGGGCGGCGGGGTCGAAGCCGGTCAGGCCGTCCTCGGCGCCCAGCCAGCGGGGCACCCGGCGGCCGGCCCACTCCGCCCCCGGCCCCCAGGCCTGGACCCGCAGCGCGGCCACCGAGCCGCTCAGCCGCACGGTCGCCGGTCCGTCGGGCGTCGTCGTGGTGCGCCAGACGCCGTCCTCGGCGAAGCGCAGCGTGGGGTCGCCGGTGCCGCGCCTGTCCCGGGAGACGACCCGGCGCACGTCCAGCGCCCAGTCCGGCGTCCAGACGTCCTCGTACGCCACCGTCGCGGCCAGGGCGCTGCTCACGAGTCCGTCATCACCGCGGGGCCATCCGCAGCGCGCCGTCCATCCGGATGACCTCGCCGTTGAGGTAGCCGTGCCGCACGATGTCCAGCGCCAGCTCGGCGAAGTCCTCCGGGCGGCCGAGCCGCTTCGGGAAGGGGATGTTCGAGGCGAGCGCGGTGCGGGCCTCCTCCGGGAGCCCGGCCAGCAGCGGGGTGTCGACCAGGCCGGGGGCGATGGTGCAGACCCGGACGCCGACCGAGGAGAGGTCCCGCGCGGCCGGCAGGGTCAGCCCGACGATGCCGCCCTTGGAGGCGGCGTAGGCGATCTGCCCGATCTGGCCGTCGTAGGCCGCGATCGAGGCGGTGTTGACCACCACGCCGCGCTCGCCGTCGGCGTCGGGCTCGGTGCGCGCCATCGCGGCGGCCGCCAGCCGGAGCACGTTGAAGGTGCCGATCAAGTTCACGCCGACGGTGCGGGTGAAGGCGGCGAGCTCGTGCGGCGACCCGTCCCGGCCCAGCACGCGGGCGGCGTAGCCGATGCCGGCGCAGTTGACCGCGATCCGCAGCGGCCGGTCCTTGCCGGTGGCGTCGTCGATCGCGGCCTGCACCGAGCCCTCGTCGGTGACGTCGGTGCGCACGAAGGTGGTGTGCCCGCCGAGCTCGGCGGCGAGGGCCTGCCCGCGCTCGCCGTCGAGGTCCAGCACGGTGACCGCCACGCCGGCGGCGGTGAGCGCGCGGGTGGTGGCCGCCCCGAGGCCGGAGGCCCCTCCGGTGACGACAGCGGCGACGTCGAGGTCCTTCATGCCGCCAAGGTAACGCGCGGGAGGCGTTCTCCTTCGACTGACGTGCTGGAGCGGCCTCCCTGCAGGGACCCGCCGCGAGCTTGCGAGTGGCGGGGGGCAGGGAGGTCCTTGATCAGCTGAAGCGGGGGCCGGACCGCTCCTCGACCGCGGCCAGCAACTGCTTGACCCGCTCGGCGTCGGTGACCGGGCAGACCATCGTGACGTCGGCGGTGTGCACGACGACGCTGTCCCGGACGCCGACCAGCGCGACCAGGTGCTCGGGGTCGTCGCTGAGGACGACGTTGCCGGAGCTGTCCAGCAGCACGGTCAGCCCGCGGGTCGCGTTGCCCGCCGGGTCGGTGGTCAGCGTGTGGGCCAGGGCGGGCCAGGAGCCGACGTCCAGCCAGTCGACGTCCAGGTCGACCACGACCACCCGGCCGGGCTCGGCGGCCGCGGGCTCGAGCACCGCGTAGTCGACGCTGATCTTCGGCAGCGTCGGGAAGACCTCGGCCAGCACCGCGTCCCGCGCCGGCCCGGCCGGCGCGGCCACGATCCGGTCCAGCCCGGCGGCCGACTCGGGCAGGTGCTCGGCGAGCGCGGTCAGCACGGTGGCCGCCCGCCAGACGAACATGCCGGAGTTCCACAGGTACTCACCGCTGGCCAGGTAGGCCTCGGCGGTCGCCCGGTCAGGCTTCTCCCGGAACGACGCCGCCTCGGCAGCGCCGGCGACCTCCGTGGGCGCGCCCTTCTGCACGTAGCCGAACCCGGTCGCCGGCGACGTCGGGGTGACCCCGAGGGTGACCAGCGCGGTCGGCCGGACCGCCAGCACGTCGTAGGCGGTGCGCAGCGCGGCGGCGAAGCGCTCGACCGGCCGGATGACGTGGTCGGCGCTCACCACGGCCAGCTCGGCGTCGGGGTCGACGTCGGCGACCAGGGCCGCGGCCAGGCCCACCGCGTTGGCGGTGTCCCGGGCCACCGGCTCGAGCACCAGCCGGTCCGGGCGCAGCTCGGGCAGCGCGGCCCGCACCGCCGCGGCGTACCGGGCCGCGGTGCAGACCCAGATGCGCTCGGCCGGCAGCACCGCCTGCAGCCGGGTGAACGCCTCGGCCAGCAGGCTGTGCGCACCGGCGTCCCCGTCGGCGACGACGTCCAGGAGCTGCTTGGGCCGCGCCGACCGGGACAGCGGCCACAGCCGTGTCCCCGAGCCGCCCGCCATGATCACCGCGTGCTGCACCGTGCCGCCCCCGTCAGTCCAACTCGTCGGCGGCGCGCTGGAAGCGCGCCCCGGCGGCCACCCGGCCGCTGACCCAGGAGACCAGCAACCGGGCCCCCAGGCCCAGCCTCAGCACCGTCCGGAGCGGCACGTTCACCCGCCCGGGGTGCTCCGCGGACAGGTAGCGCAGCGCGCTGGTGTGGTGGACCCGCTGCATCCGGTGCGGTTCGCGGCGGGTCGCGTGCCCGCCCTCGTGGACGACGACCGCCGACGGCGCGTAGACGTTCAGCCAGCCGCGCCGGCCCAGCCGCGCGGCGAGGTCGACGTCCTCGAAGTACATGAAGTAGCCGGGGTCGAAGCCACCGACGGAGTGGAACGCCGCCAGGTCGACCAGGAAGCAGGACCCCGACAGCCACCCGGCCGGCCGCTCCCGCGGGGCCTCCCGCTCGCGGCGGTACCGCGCCGTCCACGGGTTGGCCGGCCACACCCAGCCGAGCAGGGCGTGCCCGATCCCGGTGGACAGCTGCGGCAGGTCGCGGGCGGAGGGGTACAGCTCGCCCTCGGGGGTGCGGATGGCCGGGCCGACGGTCGCGGCTCGCGGCCACCTCGCGGCGACGGCCAGCAGCTCGTCGACCGACCCCGGGGCGAACCGGACGTCGGGGTTGGCCACCAGCGCCCAGCCGGTCGGGACGTCGGCGAGGCCGGCGTTGGCCGCCGCGCCGTAGCCGACGTTGCCGCCGGTGCGCAGCAGCCGGACGTGCGGGTGCGCCGCCGCGATCCGCTCCGGGGCGCCGTCGGTGGAGCCGTTGTCGGCCAGGACGACCTCGGTCGGTGCGGTGGTGGCCTCGGCCAGCGACTCGACGAAGCCGTCGAGCGACTCCCCCGGGGAGTACGTCACGGCGACCACCCGCAGCGGCGACGGCTCGTTCAGGGCGGACACCGGGCCAAGGTAACGGCCGCTGCAGCCGGGCCCGTGGCCGACCGGTCGACGGCCCCTGTTTGATGGCAGTTCGCGGAAGGCCGCGCTCCCGCCGGGGAGCACGGCACGCGCAGCCCTGCCGCCAGTGGATGAGGACGTGGATGGAGTCCGACCCGAGGGCCACCGACGTGCAGGACGTCGGTGCGCCCGACGTCCCCGCCGAGGTCCCCGCCGAGGCCCCCGCCGAGGTCCCTCCCCAGGACGTCGACGCGCCCCCACCCGCCCCGCGTCCCCGCCGGACGCGGGGGGCGCTGGCGCTGCTGCCCTGGGTCCTGGTGCCCGCCGCGCTGTGGCTGCTGCACCTGGTGCTGACCGACGTCCGCGAGCTGCACCTGCAGTACCAGGCGTCGCTGGTCGCGCTGCTCACCGCCGGCCTGCTCGGCTGGCTGCTCACCCGGCGCGCCGCCGTGGCGCACCACACCGCCGCCGCCGTCGCCGCCTGCTTCCTGCCGGCGCTGACCGTCATCTCGCTGCAGGGCACCGACTGGTTCTTCTCCGGCCCGTTCGGGGACCAGTCCTTCCGGCTGGAGTACGCGACCCGGTTCGCCGACGACCTGACCAGCCTGGCCGACTACACCTACGCCGGCGCCCCGGCCTTCTACTCCCCCGGCTGGTTCTGGCTGGTCGGCGCCGCCTCGGCGGCCAGCGGCGTCCCGGCCTGGCAGGCCTACAAGTGGACGGCCGTCGTCACCCTGTTCCTGGCCGCGGCGCTGGCCTTCTGGCTGTGGCGCCGCACCTGCAGCACCCGGCTGTCCGCCCTGCTGCTCGCGGTCACCATCATCGGCCAGCCCGCCCTCTCCGCGGCCTGGCTCGGCGCCACCACGCTGCTGGGCGCCGGCGCGTCCGAGCCCTACAGCTGGGTGGTGACCCTGGCGCTGCCGCCGCTGCTGACCTGGTGGGGGTCGCCCGGCGGGCGGGGCGGCTGGCGCCGCGGGGTGGCGCTCGGCGTCGCGCTGGCCGCGGCGGCCTGGCTGTACCTGCTCTACGCCGCCGTGGGGGTGCTGGCCGTGCTCGTGGTGGCCGCGGTGCGCGGTGGCCGCGGGACCTGGCGCGAGCTGGCGGTCGCCGGCGGGACGTCGGTGCTGCTGGTGCTGCCCTGGCTGGGGCCCTTCGTGGTGGCGTGGGGCGACGCCGGCCGGCCGCCCTCGGCGGCCACGTCCTGGGTCGAGGGCGAGTCCTACGTGCACCTGTTCACCGTGACCGCGTCCCCCTGGTTCGCCCTGGCGGTGGTCGGCGCGGTGGCGCTGCTGGGCCTGCGCGGGCGGGCGCACCCCCGGCTGCGCGGCTGCCAGGGCCTGGTGGCCGCGGCCCTGGCGCTCAGCGTCGTCCAGCTGGTCATCGGGCAGCTGGGCGGCGGCGTGCTCGCCCACCGGCTGGTCCTGGTGCTGTCCACGGCGCTGCTCGCCGGCGGGACGCTCGCCGTGGTGGAGGCGCTCCCGCGGGCCGCCCGCTGGGTCCGGGGCCGGGACTGGCGGCGACCGGCGGCCGCTGCGCTCGCCGTGGCCCTGTTCGTCGGGACGAGCGGGCACGCGCAGGAGTGGATGTCGCTCGACAGCGACCTGCGGGACCTCGCCCGGGGCGTGGCCTACCCGGACGGGTCGCACCCCTCCGTGGCCAGCCGGGCCATGCGGCTGCAGTACACCGGCGACCCCTCGGCCGACGAGCTGTACGCCGCGGCGGTGCGGACCGCCCGCGCGGCCGGGCAGCCGGAGACCGGCCCGGTGCTGACCGACGACATCCCGCTGATGGCCACCAGCCCGCTGCAGGGGTACCTGCAGTGGTGGGAGCTGTACTCCAACCCGGTGGGCGACTACCCCCGGCGCAAGGAGTTCCTCGAGGACCTCGAGGGGCTGCGGCCGAGGCAGGTGGTGGCCGCGCTGCGCGCGGACCCGACGGCGCCCACGGTCTTCGTGCTGGGTCGTGACCAGGACACCTACCGGTTCTCCTCCTCCGCGTGGGACCCGGACACCGCGACCTCGACGGCCTGGTCGGTCCGGCTGCCGGCGGACCTGTTCGACTCCCCCGCCTTCGTGAGCACGCAGGTCGGGGACCGCACCGTCGCCGCGCTGCGCCCCTGAGCGCCGTCCCCGGGGCCGCCGGCCCGCGCCGGTGGGTCGCCAGACCCCGGGTGTGACCGGTGGGGTGGGCGGGGCGCCGGGGCCCGGACAGGGACGGCCCGGGCGCGCTGGCGACGGTATCGTCGCCAGGCGTGACTACAGGCAGCCCTGACCTCGTCGTCGTCGGCTCGGGCTTCTTCGGCCTCACGGTCGCCGAACGCGCCGCCACCCAGCTGGACAAGCGGGTGCTGGTCATCGACCGCCGGGACCACATCGGCGGCAACGCCTACTCCGAGCCCGAGCCCGAGACGGGCATCGAGATCCACCGCTACGGCGCGCACCTCTTCCACACGTCGAACAAGCGCGTCTGGGAGTACGTGAACCAGTTCACCGAGTTCACGAAGTACCAGCACCGCGTCTTCAGCATCTACGACGGCCAGACCTACTCGCTGCCGATCAACCTGAGCACCATCTGCCAGTACTTCGGCAAGAGCTTCAGCCCGGCCGAGGCCCGCGCGCTGGTCGCCGAGCAGGCCGGCGAGATCGACACCGCGGCGGCGGCCAACCTCGAGGAGAAGGCGATCTCGCTGATCGGTCGCCCGCTGTACGAGGCGTTCATCCGCGCGTACACGAAGAAGCAGTGGCAGACCGACCCCACCGAGCTCCCCGCCGAGGTCATCGCCCGGCTGCCGGTGCGGTACACCTTCGACAACCGCTACTTCAACGACGACTTCGAGGGCCTGCCCGTCAACGGGTACACCGCCTGGCTGACGAAGATGGCCGAGCACCCGAACATCGAGGTGCGGCTGTCCACGGACTTCTTCGACGTCCGCGACGAGCTGCCCGCCGACGTCCCGACCGTCTTCACCGGGCCGATCGACAAGTACTTCGACTACCAGGCCGGCGAGCTGGGCTGGCGGACGCTGGACTTCGAGCAGGAGGTCCTGCCGATCGGTGACTTCCAGGGCACCTCGGTGATGAACTACGCCGACGAGGACGTCCCCTACACCCGGGTGCACGAGTTCCGGCACTTCCACCCCGAGCGCGCCTACCCGACCGACAAGACGGTCGTGGTGCGCGAGTACTCGCGCTTCGCCGAGAGCGGCGACGAGCCGTACTACCCGATCAACACCCCCGAGGACCGGGCCAAGCTGGAGACCTACCGCGACCTGGCGAAGAAGGAGGCCGCCGAGAAGCGGGTCCTCTTCGGTGGCCGGCTCGGCACGTACAAGTACCTGGACATGCACATGGCGATCGGGTCGGCGCTGAGCATGTTCGACAACCGCATCCGCCCCTTCTTCGACCAGGGCGCGTCGCTCGACGGCCGCCTGGACGACTGACCGGAGGACTGATCCGACCATGACGAGCACTTCGGTCAACCCCGACCTGGTCGCCGACCTGGCCCCCGAGGACCTCGTCCCCGGCAAGGCCGTCACCCTGCTGCAGCGGGTGCTCATGCCCCGGCCGGCCGACCCCCGCAAGGTCCGCACCCTCTACGTCGACGAGGAGCGCTCCGAGCGCGTCCGGGTGACCTCCCGCTCGACCGGTGAGCTCAGCGCCGGCGACGAGGTGTCCTTCGCGACGTACTTCAACGCCTTCCCGGCGGCGTACTGGCGGCGCTGGACCTCGCTGCCCACGGTGACCCTGCGGCTGAGCCTGTCCGGCGCCTGCCGGATCGACGTCTACCGCAGCAAGGCCAACGGCGACGTGATCCACGCGGCCGGCGCCACCGTCGGCGGCACCGAGCGCACCGTCGAGCTGGAGCTGGACCTGGCGCCGTTCATCGACGGCGGCTGGTACTGGTTCGACCTCACCGCCGACGAGGACGTCGTCATCGAGGAGGCCGGCTGGTACGCCGACCGCGAGCCGCTGCGGCCCGGCCGGCTGGCCGTCGGCATCTGCACCTACAACCGGCCGGTCGACTGCCTCGCCGCGGTCGCGACCATCGCCGAGGACCCGGTCGTGCTCGGCGAGCTGGCCGCCGTCGTGGTGGCCGACCAGGGCAACCGCAAGGTCCGCGACGACGCCCGGTACGCCGGTCTCGCCGACTCCCTGGGCGAGCGGTTCCGGCTGGTCGAGCAGGGCAACATGGGCGGCAGCGGCGGCTTCGCCCGGGCCATGCACGAGGCGCTGGAGAACACCGACGCCACCCACGTGCTCTTCCTGGACGACGACGTGCAGCTCGAGGCGGACAGCCTGCACCGGGCGCTGGCGCTGAGCCGCTTCACCGACGCGCCGATGCTGGTCGGCGGGCAGATGCTGGCGATGCAGGACCGCTCGGTGCTGCACACCATGGGCGAGGTCGTCGACCGGTACTCGTTCCTGTACCGCCCGGCCGCGCACGCCGTCGTGCAGCACGACTTCGCGCACCACTCGCTGCGGGAGACCCCGGCCCTGCACCGCCGGGTCGACGTCGACTACAACGCCTGGTGGATGTGCCTGATCCCGCGCGAGGTGGCCGAGCAGGTGGGGCTGCCCCTGCCGCTGTTCATCAAGTGGGACGACGGCGAGTATGGCCTGCGGGCCGGTGCCGCCGGGTACCGCACGGTGACCCTGCCGGGTGCGGCGATCTGGCACCTGGCCTGGACCGACAAGGACGACGTCACCGACTGGCAGGCGTACTTCTTCGCCCGCAACCGGCTGATCGTCGCCGCCCTGCACAGCCCGCACAAGCGCGGCGGCGGCATCGTGCGCAGCGCGGTCAAGGCCGACCTCAAGCACCTGTTCCGGCTGGAGTACGCGGCCGTGGCGCTGCACGTGCGGGCCTACCAGGACTTCCTGGCCGGCCCGTCGGCGGTGTTCCCGGCGCTGAAGGAGGCGCTGCCGAGCGTGCGCGCCGAGCAGGCCTCCTACGTCGACGGCCGGGTCATCACCCAGCGGTCGGACATCCCCGAGCCGGAGATGGGCGCGGTGGTCACCGAGGGCATGGCCCAGCCGCCGGTCGGCACGAAGGCCATCGCGATCGCCGCGGTCCGGGCGATCCGGAACAACCTGCGGCCGGTGGCGCAGGAGCAGGCCCGGCCGCAGCTGGAGATCCCCTCGCAGGACGCGCAGTGGTTCATCCTGTCCCGGCTGGACAGCGCCACCGTGGGCACCGCCGACGGCCGAGGCGTGACGCTGCGCCGGCGCAACCCGGCGACCTTCTGGCGGCTGGCCAAGAGCGCCGTCCGGCTCAACCTGGAGATCGCCCGGCGCTTCCCGCAGGCCAGCGCCGACTACCGGGGCGCCTACGGCGAGCTCACCTCGGCGGAGAACTGGCAGAAGGCCTTCACGCAGTGACCGGCGGGGCCGTCAGGGGCGGGTGAACCGCTCCTGACGGCCCTGGCGGACCAGTCCCAGCCAGGTCCGCAGCCCGCGCACGTCGCGTCGGCCGAGGAAGAACCAGGTGAAGCGGACGAGTTCGAGCGGGAACAGCCAGCGCATGCCCGGCTGGCTCATCAGGTAGCCGCGGTTGCGGTAGGTGTAGAACCGCTTTGCCTCGTCCGGCGGGTACTGCGCGGAGAGCCGGCCGCCGGCGATGGGCAGGAACTCCTGCGTCCCCTCGGGGTGCACGTAGGCCGCCTGCAGGCAGGTGCCGAACGGCAGCCCGGAGCGCACCAGCCGGCGGTGCACCTCGGTCTCGTCGCCGCGCAGGAACAGCCGGTAGTCCGGCACCCCCACCACGTCGAGGGCGTCGGCCCGGAACAGCGCGCCGTTGAACAGCGACGCGTAGCCGGGCAGGAAGTCGACGTCGGCGAACTCCTGCAGCGACCGGCGCCAGCGCAGCCCCCGCCGCAGCGGGAACGCCAGCAGCGTGGGGTCGGCCTTGTCCACCACCGCCGGGCTCACCTCGGCCAGGCCGCGGTCCCGGGCGCAGGCCAGCAGGGTGGCCAGCACGTCGTCCCCGGCGGGCCGGCCGTCGTCGTCGGCGCACCAGACCCAGTCCGCGCCCGCGCTCAGCGCGGTCAGCATGCCCAGGGCGAAGCCGCCGGCCCCGCCGAGGTTCCGCTCGGAGGGCAGGTAGGTGACCGGCAGCCCGGAGGCGGCGACCACGTCGGCGGTCTCGGCGTCCGGGCCGTTGTCGACGACCAGCACGTGGTCGACAGGCCGGGTCTGGGCGGCCAGCGCGGCCAGGCTCTCGGTGAGCAGCGCGGGGCGGGCGCGGGTCACCACGACCGCCACCACGCGATGCCCGTCGGCCCCGACCGGGACCCCGGCCAGCGTCCCGGTCACGAGCGGACCGACGGGAGCGGTGCCGGCCACGGGGCGGCGGGCGCGGTCACCGGCGGGTCGTTCGGGAACGGGTCGTGGCCCTTGTAGGCGGTGAGCACCTCGCGCAGCTCGCCGGTCTGCTTGACCCGGCCGTGCTCCATCCAGATCGCCGAGGTGCACAGCTGCTTGAGGAACTCGTCGGAGTGCGAGGCGAACACCAGCAGCCCGGCCCGCTGCACCAGCTCGGAGAGCCGGTCCCGCGCCTTGTCCAGGAAGGCGGCGTCGACCGCCCCGATGCCCTCGTCGAAGAGCAGGATCTCCGGGTCGATGCTGGTGACCACGCCCAGCGCCAGGCGCACCCGCATGCCGGTGGAGTAGGTGCGCAGCGGCATGGCGAGGAAGTCGCCGAGCTCGGTGAACTCGGCGATCTCGTCGACCCGGGACTCCATCTGCTTGCGGTTCATGCCGAGGAAGAGCCCGCGGATCATGATGTTCTCGTAGCCGGAGATCTCCGGGTCCATGCCGACGCCGAGGTCGAAGACCGGAGCCACCCGGCCCTCGATGAGCGCCGACCCGCGGGTCGGCTCGTAGATGCCCGACAGCAGCCGTAGCAGCGTGGACTTGCCCGCGCCGTTGTGCCCGACCAGGGCGACCCGGTCGCCCTCCTCGATGCGGATGTCGATGTCGTGCAGCGCCTCGATGACGGGCACCTTGCGCTGGTCGGAGGCGATGTTGCCGCCGACCATGCCGAGCACGGCCTTCTTCAGCGACCTCGTCTTGGCGTCGAAGATGGGGAACTCGACGCTGGCGTGGTTGGTCTCGATGCGGACCACGGGATGCAGCCTCTCTCTCGCCGTCAGACCCAGTAGGAGACGCGCGACCGGTAGCGGCGCAGTGCCCACAGGGTGACGGCCCAACCGACGACGGTGATGGCGAGCACGACGACCCAGCTGCGCCAGACCAGCGACTCGCCGAGCATGGGCCGGCGGATGATCTCGATGAAGTGCAGGAACGGGTTGATCTCGGCGATCCGGGCCCGCTCTGCGGTGGTCGGGTTGGGGCTGTTGAGCAGGTCGTCGTAGATCCAGACGACCGGGGTGAGGAAGAAGGTGAGCTGCACCAGGCTGCCGATGATCGGGTTCAGGTCGCGGAAGCGCGCGCTGGCCATCCCGAACAGCAGCGCCACCCAGGCCCCGTTGACCGCCAGCAGGACGAAGGCGGGGAAGGCCATCAGGCTCGACCAGTGCAGCGTCTGCGGGAAGATGAACAACATCACCACGTAGACGATGAGGTTGTGCGCGAACAGCAGCGTCTGCCGCCACACCAGCCGGTAGACGTGCACCGAGACCGGCGCCGGCAGGTGCTTGATCAGCCCCTCGTTGGCGATGAAGACGTCGGCGCCCTCGAGGATGCAGCCGGAGATGAACGCCCAGACGATGAACCCGACGAGGATGTAGGGCAGCTGCTTGTCCAGCGGGTTGCCGAACAGGCCGGCGTAGAGGACCCCGAGCGCGACCGCGGTGACGGCCATGCTGATGGTGATCCAGATCGGGCCCAGCACCGACCGCCGGTAGCGCTGGCGGATGTCCTGCCAGCCGAGGTGCCCCCACAGCTCCCGCTGCCGCCACCCTCCGACGAGGTCGGCGCGGGCGGACGTCCAGGCGCCGCGGGACGTCTCTGTGGTGGCCATGTCCGTGGAGGTTACCGCCGCGGCACCGGTGGGCCGTCGCGCCCTGGGTCCCCCGGGGCGTGTGCGACCAGCGGTGCCAGGCTGGCAGCAGCGCCTCGCTGACGCACCGGCCGGCCGGCAGCCCGCGGATAGTCTCGCCGCATGCCCACGCCCCACCCCGCCCCCACCGGGACGGGTGCACAGCGCTGGCCGCTGCTCGCTTGCGCACTGGTCTCCCTGCTCTGCTCCCTCGCCTTCGTGCTCGCCCCGGTGCACCGGCCGCACGCGGTCTACAGCTGGCCGGCGGCCCCGGGCGACGCGAGCCCGGTCGCCGTCCCGGTGATGCTGCTGCAGCCCGCCGAGGTGCACGCCTCGGTCAGCTGCGCGGCCGCCCGCGACGCGGCGCCGGGCGAGGTGCTGATCTCGACGACCTCGCTGGACCCGGCGCCCGGCCGCGAGGAGCTGGCCGGCCTGCGGGTCAGCGTCGACGCCGGGGGCGACCTCCTGGTCACCACCGACCGCAGCGACCTGGCGGTCCAGCAGGTGCCCGCGTCCGGCGACTGCCGGTGGGACCTCGACTCCGACGCCGCCGGGACCGTGCTCCGCCGCGACGGCGAGGTGGTCGACGAGCGCCCCGGCGACCTGCGCCCGGCCGTGGCCGGCGTCTTCACCGCCGGTGACAGCGCCGACGGGCTGGCCGTCGACGTCACCGCCGACACCGTGTTCCAGACCAGCGCCTCGCTGCTGAAGATCGTGCTGGCCGTCCTCGCGCTCCTGTCGCTGGCCGCGGCACTGGTGCTGCTGGCCCGCGGCGACCGGCGCGCGGCTGCGGTCCCCGCCACCACCGGCACCGGGGAGGACCCCGGCCGGGAGACGGCGACCGCGGCCGCGTCCGGCAGCTCGGCGCTCGCCGCGGACGCGGGCGGCCGGCCGGCGACCCGGGCCGCCGGACCCCTCCGGTGGCTGGTGGACGCGGTCGTGGTCGTCGGGCTCGCCGTGTGGACCGTGATCGGGCCGCTCAGCCCCGACGACGGCTACATCGCCGGCATCATCCGCAGCCGGGACGCCAACGGCTACGTCGGCGACGTGTACCGCTGGTTCAACGCCCCCGAGGCGCCGTTCGGCTGGTTCTACGAGCTGATGAACGTCTGGTCGAAGGTCAGCGAGGCGACCGTCTGGATGCGGGTGCCCTCCTCGCTGCTGGGCGTGCTCACCTGGTTCGTGCTCAGCCGCGGGCTGCTCCCCCGGCTCGGCGGGTTCGCCCGGCAGCCGCTGTTCCACCTCGCCGCCGCGCTGGTCTTCGCCGCCTGGTGGCTGCCGATCAACCTGGGTCTGCGGCCCGAGCCGTGGGTGGCCGCCGGCCTGGTCTCCGTGGTGGTGCTGGTCGAGCGCGGGCTGGCCCGCCAGCGCCTGCTGCCGATCGCCCTCGCGCTGGTCGTGGCCGCCGCCACGCTGGCGGTCACGCCCACCGGGGCGGTGGCGTTCCTCCCGCCGGTGGCCGCCGCGGTGCCGGTGCTCCGGCTGGCCCGGCGCCGGTCCGACGTCGGTCTGCTCCCCCTCGTCGCGGTGGCCGTGGCCGCCGCCGCGACGACCGTGTTGCTGATGTTCAGCGACCAGAGCCTGGCGGCGATCCGGCTGGCCAACGCCATCCGCGCCGACCTGCCCGGCTCGATCCCCTGGTCGCAGGAGCCCGAGCGCTGGTACCTGCTGCTCAAGGCGGACAGCGGTCAGGGCGCGCTCGCCCGCCGGGTGCCGGTCCTGCTGGGCCTGCTGGCCGCGCTGGGGATCGTGCTGCGGCGCACCCGGTTGCCCCGGCCGGCCCGGGACGTCACCGACCGGCTGGTCACCACCTCGGCCCTGTCGCTGGTCGTGCTGCTCTTCACGCCCACGAAGTGGACGATGCACTTCGGCGCCTTCGCCGGCACCGGGACGGCGCTGGTCGTCGTCGCCGTCCACCTGTACGCGACGAACCGGCAGCCCGCCGACGAGCGGCGCAGCGGCTGGGTCAGCGCCTCGGCGCTGACCGCGGCCACCGCCGGCCTGGCCGCCGTGCTGCTGGTCGCCGCGCAGTCCTACGCCGGCTGGAACCAGTGGAACTGGCTGTCCAACGCGGCCATCCCGTGGAACGACATCCCGCCGCAGCTGTTCGGCGTCCAGTTCGACACCGTCTTCATCGTCGCGTCGGGGCTGGTCGCCGTCGTCGGGGCGGCGCTGGTGGTGCTCGCCCGCTCCCGCGGCGCGTCGGAGGTCCGGCTGCCGGGTGCCCGGTGGCTGCCCTCCCCCGGCCTGGTCGCCATGGGGCTGGTGCTGCTCACGGTGGTCCTGCAGGCGGGCAGCTTCGCCAAGTCCAGCCTGGCACTGCGCGACACCTACTCGCTGGCGTCCGACGCCGTGCACACCGTCGAGGGCCGGCCCTGCGGTCTGGCCGAGGACCTCACCGCCGAGCCGGACCCGACCGCGGGGCTGCTCGAGCCGTCCCCCGCCCGCAGCGCACCCGACAACGGCCCGGTCTCCGACGGCTTCGCCGACTCCGGCGGCGCGGACCCGGTGGGCCCGGCGCTGCGGATGGCCGGCCAGGAGCTGCCCGGCTGGTCGGCCACCGGCCACCGGGACGACGCGGGCACCGGGCCGGCGCGGCTGACCACCGAGTGGTTCGCCCTGCCCGGGCCGCTGGAGGCCGGGGGCTCCCCGCTGGTCGTCACCGTGACCGGGGACCGCGGCACCGGGACCAACGTGGTCGCCGAGTTCGGCCGGGTCTCCGCCGACGAGGTCATCGCCATCGGCGCGGTCGGCGTGCCCGAGGCCGGTGACGCCCCGGCCGCCCGCGACTCGCGCGTGGACCCGGCCCGGGCGCCCGCCGGTGCGCAGGTCGTCCGGCTGGTCGTCACCGACGGCGGGGCCGACACCGACGTGCCGGTCTCGGTGTCCCGGCCGCGGGTCCCGGTGACCGTCCCGTTCCAGGACGTCCTGGACCCGGCGACGCCGGCGCTGGTGGACTGGCCGGTGGCCTTCGTGTTCCCCTGCCAGGCGCTCTCCGTGCAGTCGGCCGGCCTGACCGACGTGCCGGGCTGGCGGATCGCCCCGGCGCTGCCCAGCGACGCGGGCGACATCATCGTGGCCGGCTTCGTCGGCGGCCCGTACACGGCCGCGTACAGCCTCGTCGACCAGGACGAGGTGCCCGTCTACCAGACGGCCCGGCCGATGGACCGGCCGGTGAGCCTCTTCCGGTGGACCCCCCGGGAGGCGCTCGAGCAGCCGCGGACCGAGGTCACCGAGCGGTCGGTGTCCGGCTGGGCGACCTGAGCCGACCAGCAGCACCGCACGGCAGAGGGCCGGCACCCGACGGGTGCCGGCCCTCTGCCGTCAGCAGTAATCGACGCTGACCGAGACGGTCGCCGTCAGCGGTAGCGGACGGTGACCGCGCCGGTCGCGGCGGTCCAGGTCAGCGTGCCGCCCTGGAAGTCGCTGGCCCGGCCGCCGGCGACGGCGTGCTCGTCGCTGGTGGGGTACCCGAGGGCGGACAGCACCCCGCCCATCGCCACGTAGCGCTGGTAGATCGACCCGTACACCACGTGCGGGCCGCCGGCGGCCGTCCACAGCACGGCGCCCTGCTGGAAGGTGCTGTACCGGCCCTTGCCGTCGGCGGTGGTCCGCTCGTCGCCGGTCGGGTAGCCCAGCGGCCCGTTCTCCCAGCCGGAGGCGGCCCACAGCGCGCGGATCTGACCGCTCACCACCTGGGCGCCGGTCGTCGGCGACCAGTAGATCGACGAGCTGTTCGCGAAGTGGTTGTAGCGCCCCACGCCGTTCGGGGTGGCCGTCTCGTTCGTGACCGGCAGGCCCAGCCCGCTGGCCAGACCGCCCGCCGCCGTCCACTTCTTGGCGATGTCGCCCTCGACGGCGTACGCGCCGCCGGCGGGCGACCAGTAGACGATCCCGTTGGCGAAGGTGTTCGACCGGACTCCCCCGGACGCCGCCTCCTCGTCCGACAGCGGGAAGCCGAGCACGCCGGCCGGGCCGCCCTTGGCGGTGTAGAGGCCGCGGACCTGCCCCTGCACCACGTGCCCGCCGGTCGCGCTGGACCAGTACAGCGACCGGTCCCCGGAGAAGGTGGCGAAGGTGCCACCGGCGACGGCCAGCGTGCTGCTGGTCGGCAGGGCCCAGGACAGCCCGCCCCGGGAGATCCAGTCCGAGGCCAGCGGGCCGTGCAGCTCGACCGCGCCCGCGGCCGAGGTCCAGAACACCGTGCCCTTCTGGAACGAGTGGTAGCGGCCCCCGCCGCCGGCCTTCTCCCCGGACGTCGGGTAGCCCAGCGGCCCGTTCTCCCAGCCGGTCCGCGCCCACAGGTCGCGGATCTGCCCCTGCACCAGCTGCGCGCCCGTGCCCGCCGTCCAGTAGACCGACGCGCCGTTGGCGAAGTGGTTGTAGCGGCCGACGCCGTCCGGGGTGGCCAGCTCGTCGGTGAGCGGGGCGCCGAGCACGGCCGGGCCACCGGCGGCGGTGTACACGCCCCAGATCTGGCCGGAGACGACGTGCGCCCCCGTGCTGGGCGTCCAGTACACGTACCCGCGCTCGTACTGCTGCCAGGAGACCCCGGCGGTGGTGCCGCCCGAGCCCACGGCCGCGCCGAGCGAGGAGCGCAGGGCCGGGTCTGCGGCGTAGCGGGCCGCGATGGTCGGCTCGGAGCCGGTGGCCATGAGGGCGGCCACCCCGGCTCGGACCTCATCGAGCCTGGCGTACCCGTACCGGCCGGGGCAGATCGTGGACCCGACGTCGCGGTGGCCGAAGATCGTCGGCTTGGTGACGGTCACGCCCGCGGCGTACTTGGCCGTGCCACCGCCGCTCGAGGTGAGGCTCGCGGTTCCCCTGGGGTCGACGCCGTAGAGGGAGAACTTCCAGGCGATGATCGCCTCGACCGCGTCGATCAACGGCTGGGTCGTCGGGGCGATGTCGTAGTTGCCCAGCATCGAGACGCCGAAGGTGGCGGTGTTGAACCCGCCGGCGTGCGCGCCCATGACGGTGCTGGACAGCCCGCCGGACCGCCCCTCCCACAACCGGCCGAACTTGTCGACCACGACGTTGTAGCCGATGTCGCCCCAGCCGAGGCTGACGGCCTGGTAGCGGTAGATCGACCGCAGGATCGCCGGGACGTCGGCGGCGGCGTAGTCGTTGCTGTCCGCGGTGTGGTGGATCGTGGCGGCCTTGATCGTCGAGGCGTACTGGGGGGCCCAGGTGCGCAGCTTCTCGTCGGCGCCCCACTGGGCGCGCGAGTAGACCGCCGGCATGGTCGTGGCGGCGTGCGCGGTGTCGGTGACCTCGGGTGCGCCGGGCGCGCTGTCCGCGTCGCTCTCCCCCGGGTCGACCAGGTCCAGCGTCACGTCGGTCGGCTGGGCGCCCGAGCGGGTGACCAGCTCCACCTCCACACCGGTGCTCGGACCCGTCCACAGCGGCGAGGTCCCGCCGCGCAGCACCGCCCCGGTGTCGGCGGCCGACTGGTCGGCGGTCTCCTGGGCCACCTCGGTCCACGGACCCCAGACGCCGTCGTCGTCCTGCACCCGGACCTGGACCAGCGTGTCGGTGACCGCGGGGTCCTGCGCCCAGGTGACGCCGACGAGCGAGAAGGGGTCGGTGCCGGTCCGGCTCACGGTCAGCGTCGGTGCGGACGCGGCCACGCCGGCCACCGGGTCGGTCGTGCCCTCCTGCACGTCGGCCGCCGGGGCCGGGTCCTCGACCGAGCCCATGGCCACCTCGTCGGACGACGTGGTCACCGGCTCCGGTTCCGGTAGCGGTGCGGCGTAGACGGGGACGACGAGCAGCGTGGCGGTGAGTGCGAAGAAGGCGGTGGATCCGGCCAGGATGCGGCGCACGGAATGGGCCTCCGATCAGCGAGTGGCAGCCGCCGAGGCGGCGTCTTCCACCTCGTACATCGACCAGCGGGGCCTCGACCTTGAGCCGTGCTACGCATCCGCCTGCCGTCGGCAGCTGGTCACCGATCCGCCAGACCGTCCAGCCGCGGCGCCCCGGCGAGGGGTACGGCGGACACCGGCGGGACCGGTGGTACCCGTGGTGCCGGAGGGGCGAGACACGGCGCCGACGCCCCCGGGCAGCGGGCCGGACGACCACGACCCCGGTCGTACAGTGACCAGGACACGCCGCCTGACGACGGGCCACCGGGCACCTCACCGACGTCGGCAGCCCGACGTGAGGACGACATGAGCACTGACGACCGCGACGCGCCGGGGGACTCCCGCCCGTTGCCCCCGCGCCTCGATCCGCGGGCCGGTCGCCCGGCCCGCGGCCGCGCGGGGTCCACCGCCGTTACCGCTCCCGCGACGTCCGCCGCCGGTGGCCGCCGGCTGGTCTGGACCGGCCGGGCGGTGGCGATGCTGCTCTCGCTGGCCGTGCTGGTCACCAGCGGCTGGGGCTGGTACCTGGGGCGGGTCGCCGACGCGACCGTCAACCGCACCGACGCGATCCCGACGTCCGGCAACGACGAGACGGTCGACACCGGCGAGGCGATGAACCTGCTGCTGGTCGGCAACGACAGCCGGTCGGCGCTGACCGAGGAGCAGCTGACCGAGCTCAACGCCGGCACCGACTCGGGCACCAACACCGACACGATGATCCTGGTGCACGTGCCCGCGGACGGCTCGAAGGCGTCCTTCGTCTCCTTCCCCCGCGACTCCTACGTGGAGATCCCCGGCTACGGCTGGGACAAGCTCAACGCCGCCTACGCCTACGGCCGGCAGAACGCCCCCGACAGCGCCTCCGAGGAGGCGAAGTCGGCGCAGGGCGCCCAGCTGCTCGTGAAGACGATCAGCCAGCTCACCGGGCTGCGCATCGACCACTACGCGGAGGTCGACCTGCTCGGCTTCTTCGAGCTGAGCAGCGTCGTCGGTGGCGTCGACGTGAACCTCTGCAACGCGGTCGACGACTCCTTCTACTCGGGCGCGGTGTTCCCGGCCGGGGTCCAGACGATCAGCGGCGCCGACGCGCTGAAGTTCGTCCGGCAGCGGCACGGGCTCCCCCGCGGCGACTTCGACCGGATCATCCGCCAGCAGGTCTTCATCGCCGGCGTGCTCCGCAAGATGCTGTCCGACGACGTCCTGCTCGACCTCGGCACGCAGCGTCAGCTGGTCTCGGCCGCCTCCAAGTCGCTGACGGTCGACCAGAACCTCAACCTGCTGCAGCTGGCCCAGCAGATGCAGTCGGTGACCGCCGGCAGCATCGACTTCCAGACCGTGCCCTACGTCGGCGACGACACCGACGACGCCGGCCGCTACATCCTGCGGCTCGAGGACGAGGACGCGCTGCGCACCTTCTTCGCCGACCTCTCCGCCGAGCCGCAGCAGACCGCCGCCCCGACCACCGAGGCGCCGGCCACCGTGGCCCCCGCCGACGTGCAGGTCGCGGTCTACAACGGCTCGGGCACCAGCGGCCTGGCCGGCGAGGCGGCGACCCAGCTGGAGAGCGCCGGGTACACCGTCTCCGAGACCGGCAACGCCGACTCGATGGACTACACGGCCACCGAGATCCGGTACGCCGCCGGTGACGAGGCGCTGGCCACCACGCTGGCCGGGGCCGTCCCGGGCGCCACCACGACGCAGGTCGACGACGCCACCAGCGGCACCGTCCAGCTCGTGCTGGGCTCGGACTTCAACGGGGTCGGCCAGGCGGTGACCGCCCCGGCGGCGCCCGCCACCACCACCGAGGGCGAGGACCAGCGCACCGCCGCGGACACCAGCTGCATCAACTGACCCGAGCCGCCGTCCTGACCGGACGCCCGCCCGCCGCCCCCGGCCCGGCGGGCGGGAGACCGACCGAGGAGGCCCCGTGCTGACCGACCTGACCGTCGACGAGACGGGCGTGGGGTTCACCGCAGCCGCGGAGGACCGCCCGCGCACCGTGGACGTGCGGCTGGACGGCCGGCGGATCTGGTCCTTCCGGGTCGCCGACGCCGTCGCCGGCCCCGAGGACCGGTACCGGATGCCGTGGCCGGCCGTGGTGCTGCCCTACCTCGACGGGGAGTCGACCGTCGGGCTGCACCCGGTCGACGGCCAGGGCAGCCCGCAGGTGACCACGGCCCGCTTCGGCACCGCCGACCACCCGGTCCGCTTCGAGGACGCGCACGGGCTCGGCCTGATGGTCAACAAGTGGGGGACGATCGGCCACGCGCTCGCCGACTACCCGGCCGGCATCGAGCAGCGGCTGCTCGACCGGGTCGACCGGGTGCGGGAGGTGATGGCCGCGGCCGTCGACGTCGACGTGTACGTCACCGGCGGCACCCTGCTGGGCCCCTACCGGGACGGGCGGGTCATGCCCAACGACGACGACGCCGACCTGGCCTACCTGAGCGGTCACCGGCACCCGGTCGAGGTCGCCCTCGAGGGCTTCGCCCTCGGCCGCGCGGTCACCGCGGCCGGCATCACCGCGCTCCGGCTGTCGGCCGGGCACCTGCAGCTGCACTTCGAGCACGAGGGCCGGCCCGACGGCTACGTCGACATCTTCACCGGCTGGATCGACGACGCCGGCTGGTGGTACCAGCTGTTCCCGATCCGCGCGCAGGTGCGCCGCGAGCAGCTCGTGCCGCCGGCGACGCTGGACGTCGAGGGCCACCCCGAGCCGATGTGCCGCGAGCCGGAGGTGATGCTGGAGGAGCTGTACGGCCCCGGCTGGCGCTCCCCCGACCCGGCGTTCTCCTTCGACGTGCCGCGGACGACCTCCGACCGGTTCTACGGCTGGATGTCCGACCAGCACATGGACCGGGAGCCGTGGGAGGACCACTACCGCTACGACGTCCGCGGTGGCCGCGTCGAGCTGGGCACCGAGCCCAGCGGGTACGCGCAGCAGCTGGCCGGGCGGCTGGCCCCCGGCTCGTCGGTGGTCGAGCTCGGCGCCGGCCGCGGGCACGACGCGCTCTGGCTGGCGCGGCAGGGCCACCGGGTCCAGGCCCTGGACTACGTCCGCTGGCCGGTGCTCCGGGCGGCGGAGGCCGCGGCGCAGCAGGGGCTCGACGCCACCTTCCGCACGGTCAACCTCTACGACCCGCGACGGGTCCTCGCCCTCGGCGCCGAGCTGGCCGCCCGCGGGGAGCCGACCGTGGTCTACGCCCGCGACCTGCTCGCCACCCTGTGGGACGTCGGCCGGCCGAACCTGCACCGGCTGCTGTCGATGCTGCTGCGCAGCGGCGGCGAGGCCCACCTCGACGTCCCCCGGTCCAGCCTGCGCCCCGACCCGTCCCGCGGCGGCCTGCTGCACCGCGCGCTCGACCTCGACGTGCTCGCGGCGGAGATGGCCCCGTACGGGCTCGTGGTGCGCGGCACCACCGACGTGGTCGAGGACGTCGAGTGGCCCGGCGGGCCGCAGCAGCTCGCGACGGACGGCACGACACCGGACAGCACGGCGCCGGACAGCACCGCAGCCGACGGCACGAGCTCCCGGCTGGAGAAGACGAGGATGGTGGTGGCATGGCAGCGACGTCGCTGAGGCAGGCGCTCGGGGGCCCGGTGCGGCAGGTCCGCGGGCGGCTGCGGCTGGGGAACCGGCTGCGGGAGCGCGTCGCCCCGGAGCTGGACGAGCTGGTCCGCAGCAACGCCGAGCTCCGGGCCGACCGGAACCGGCTGTTCACCGAGCTGGGGCAGGCCTTCGAGTCGGTCACCGCGGCCCACCAGGGCATCGCGGACCTGCAGGCCGAGCAGCGGACGCTGCGCGAGCGGCTGGACATGACGCTCCGGCTCGCCGAGTCCGCTCCCCCGCGGCTGGACGTGCTGGAGGACGGGCTGCACGAGGCGCGGCGGCTGAACCTGCGCGTCGCCGAGCTGGCCGACGTCGTCGCCGAGGTCGTGCTCCCGCTGCACGACCGGGACATCGACCCCGCCGCGATCGCCCGGCTGCGCGCCGACACGCTCTGAGACGCGGGAGAGGGGGTCGCCGGACCGGCGACCCCCTCTCTCAGCGCGCGCCGCTCAGATCGGCAGCTTGCGGAACACCGCCCGCGGCGTGTGCCGCAGACCGCTCATCACCCAGCGCATGGCACCGGGCACCCAGACGGTGTGCCGGCCCTTGCGGACGCCGGTGACGATCGCCTCGGCGACCGCCTCGGGCGTCGTGGCCAGCGGGGCGTCGGCGATCCCCTCGGTCATCTTCGACTTGACGAAGCCGGGGCGGACGACGAGCACCGAGACGCCGGTGCCCACCAGGGAGTCCGCGAGGCCGGAGTAGAAGGCGTCCAGGCCGGCCTTGGTCGACCCGTACACGAAGTTCGACGCCCGCGGCCGCTCACCGGCGACCGAGGAGAGCGCCACGATGACCCCGTGCCCCTGCCGGCGCATGAGGTTGGCCAGCTCCGTGCCGACCACCGTGGGCGCGACGTAGTTGACCTGGGCGAGCTGGGCCACGGCCGCGGGCTCGGTGCGCAGCTGGTCGGCGTCGCCGAGCAGCCCGAAGGCGACCACGGCGACGTCGACGTCACCGCCGGCGGCCGCGGCGGCGACCATCCGGGCCGGCGAGGAGGCGTCGTCGGCGTCGAAGTCGACGACCTCGACCGTGCCGCCGGCCGCCTTGAGCTCGTCGGCGACGACGCCGCGGCGCGGGGTGTCCCGGGCGGCCAGGACGATCCGCAGCGGCCGCTCGGCGAGGTACCGGCGGGCGGTGGCCACGGCGATGTCGGAGGTGCCGCCGACCAGCAGCAGCGAGCTGGGGGAACCGAGTGCGTCGATCACAGTGCGAGCCTCCTGGCCAGGTCGGAGGTGAAGACACCGTCGGGGTCCACCCGCTTGCGGACGGCCCGGAAGTCGTCGAGCCGGTCGTACATCTTCTCGAAGGTCTCCGGGCGCACCCGGGAGTCCTTGGCCAGGTAGGTCCGGCCGGCGGCGGCGATGACCACCTCGTCGAGGGAGTCCAGCAGGCCGCCCAGGCCCTTCATCACCGGGATGTCCAGCGCCAGCGTCCAGCCCGGCGAGGGGTAGGACAGCATGCCGGGGTTGCCCGGGCCGAACCGCTTGAGCACGGCCAGGAAGGACGCCGTCCCGAAGGAGCTGAGCCGGTCCAGCACCTCGCGCATGGCCTCCTCCTGCCCGAAGGGCACGGTGACCTGGTACTGCACGAAGCCGCGCGGGCCGTAGATCCGGTTCCAGCCACCGACGGCGTCCAGCGGGTGGAAGAAGGTCGGGATGCTCTGCAGCTGGTCCCGCTTGAGCTTGGGCGCCTTGCGGTACCAGACCTCGTTGAACGCCGCGACCGTGGCCAGGTTGAGCAGGCCGGGCGGGAAGACGTCGGGCACCGAGGCCTTCACCGAGCCGTGGTACTTCAGCGGGTCGGTCCGGCGCTTGGCCGGCAGCTCGTCGAGCTTGGCGAACCGGCCGCGGGTGACCACCGAGCGGCCCATCCGCTTGCCCTTGGCGAGGGTGTCGATCCAGGCCACCGAGTACTCGTAGAGGTGGTCGGTCTCGGCCAGCAGCGTCATCAGCGCGTCGAGGTTCTCGGTGCGGTCGGTGTCGACCAGGCAGCGGGAGGACTCGATCGCCTTCATCTGCACCTGCGCCCGCAGGATGACCCCGGTCAGGCCCATGCCGCCGACGGTGGCCCAGAACAGGTCGGCGTCGGACTCCGGGCTGATCCGGCGGACCTGGCCGTCGGCGGTGAGCAGGTCGATCCACCGGACGTGCTGGCCGAAGCTGCCGGCCACGTGGTGGTTCTTGCCGTGGATGTCGGCGGCGATGGCCCCGCCGACGGTCACCAGCCGGGTGCCCGGCGTCACCGGGACGAAGAAGCCCTGCGGGACGAACTGGTTCATCAGCTCGTCCAGCGAGATCCCGGCCTCGACGTCGACGAGCCCGGTGGCCAGGTCGGCGTGCAGCACCCGGGCGGCGCCGGTCATGTCCAGCACGGTGCCGCCGGCGTTCTGCGCGGCGTCGCCGTAGCTGCGGGCCAGGCCGCGGGCCACGACACCGCGGCCGGAGGCGGCCAGCACGGCGGCACGGACGTCGTCGTCGTCGTGGACCGGCGTGAGCGCGGCGATGGTCGGGGCGGTGCGGCCCCAGCCGACGAGCGGGACGCGGGCGGGTTCGGTCGTGGGTGTGGAGAGGAGCGCGGTGTCAGCCACTGAATACCCCCAGGGCGACGGTCAGCGCCCAGAGGGCGCCGAGGATGAGCAGGACACGGTCGTGCATGACGATCTCTTCCGGGGCGCCGGCGGCGCCCTTGTCGACGTCCCGCGCGTACCGCAGGATCGCCAGGACGAAGGGGGCGATGGAGAAGGTGGCCCACGGGACACCGTCCTGCGCGTTGGCCATCTCGAAGGCCCACAGGCTGTAGGCCGACAGCGCGACCGCCGCCGACAGGCTCCAGACGAAACGCAGGTAGCTCGCGGAGTACTCCCGCAGCGTCTTGCGGGTCGCGGCGGCGTCCCCGACGACGATCAGCTCCGAGTAGCGCTTGCCGGCCACCATGAACAGCGAGCCGAAGGCCGCCACGAGCAGGAACCACTGGGAGAGCACCAGCCCGGCGGCCACACCGCCGGCGATGCCGCGGAGCAGGAAGCCGGAGGCGACCACGGCCAGGTCGATGACCGGCTCGTTCTTCAGGAACGTGCAGTAGGCCAGCTGGATGACCACGTAGCTGGCCAGCACCCAGGCCAGCGCCGGCCGGGTGAGCAGCACGCCGGCGGTGAGGGTGCCGGCGAAGAGCACGACGGCGAGCGCGATGGCCGCCGGGCGGGGCACGAGGCCGGCGGCGATCGGGCGGAACCGCTTGCGCGGGTGCCGGCGGTCCTCCTCGACGTCGATCGAGTCGTTGACCAGGTAGACGCCGGAGGCGGCCAGGCAGAAGAGCACGAACGCGACGGCCGTGGGGCCCATGACGTCGGGGTTGAACACCTCGCCGGCGGCCAGCGGCGCCGCGAGCACGAGGACGTTCTTCACCCACTGGCGCGGCCGCAGGGCGCGGACGAAGCCCCAGGGGCGCGAGCCCCGGAAGCCCGGGGTGCGCGGCGGCGGGGCGACCTTGCCGGGCTCGCCCGTGCCTGCCACCGGGCTGAGCGACGGTGCCGTGCGCACGGTCCCGCTGGAGGTGGGGGCCGGTTGCGGCTGAGCGGTCACGATCGGGCCTTCCTGGAGGTGGGAGAGGTCATGCGGCGGCGGACGACGGTGGCCACGGTGGCGCCGAGCGCGGCGCCGGAGACGACGTCACTGGGGTAGTGCACACCCAGCAGCACCCGGGAGACCAGCATCGCGCCGGTGGCGGTGGCCATGACCGGTGCACCCAGCATGGGTGCGAAGCCGACGGCGGCCGCGGCGGTCGAGGTGCTGTGCGCGCTGGGGAAGGAGAGCCGGCTGGGCGTGGAGACCAGCGCCGGCACGTCCTCGAGGGCGGGGCGCACCCGCCGCACCACCCGCTTGACGACCACGCCGGCGGCGTGGGCGGCCACGACACCGACGGTGCCGGCGACCCACTCCTCGCGCCGGCGGCCGGAGAGCCAGCCGACGGCACCGAGGGCGATCCAGCCGAGGGCGTGCTCACCGAAGTGGGACATCCCCTGGGCGACCGGGACGGCGGGGGTCTCCCCGAGGGCGCGGCGTGTGGAACGGAGCACAGCGTGATCGAGGCGGATCAGGCCGGTACCGCGGGCAGCAGTCATCGGGGGCTGACTCTAATCGGGGTGGCAGCCCCGGCGCGGGAGCGTGGCGGACCGGTCCGGCTTCAGCTGTCACTCTGTCCCCGTGCCCCCCTCTTCCCCCAGGACACCCGCAGCCCTGCTCACCGAGGCCCTCCGCCGGGACGCCGCGGCGCCGCTGGTGACCTACTACGACGACTCCTCCGGCGAACGGGTGGAGCTGTCGGCCACCACGCTGGCGAACTGGGTCGCCAAGACCGCCAACCTGCTGCAGGAGGAGTTCGACGTCGGGCCGGGCAGCGTGGTCGCGGTGGCGCTGCCGGTGCACTGGCAGACCGCCGCGGTGCTGCTGGGCACCTGGAGCTGCGGCGCCGCGGTGCTGGACACCGCCGGGGAGGACGACGACCGGTTCGCCGAGGCCGACGTCGTGCTGGCCGCCGCCGACCGGCTGCCGCCGCTGGAGGAGCAGGGCCTGCCCGAGCTGATGGGCCTGTCGCTGCACCCGATGGGCCTGGGCATGGCCGGCTACGTCGGCCCGGCCCGCGACTTCGCCCTGGAGGTGCGCGGGCACGGCGACGTCTTCAGCCCGTGGCAGCCGGTCGACCCCGGCCGCCCGGGGCTGGTCCTGGCCACCGGCGAGCTGACCCTGGGTGGGCTCGTCGAGGCGGCGGCCGAGCTGGCCGGCCGGCTGGGCATCGTGGCCGGCGACCGGGTGCTCGTCGACGAGCGGACGGCGCTGGAGGCCGGGCCGGTGGCCTGGCTGCTCGCCCCGCTGGTCGCCGGCGCCTCGCTGGTGCTCTCCCGGGCCGCCGTCGCCTCCGGGCTGGCGCACCGCGCAGAGGTCGAGCGGGTCACCGCTACGCTCGGTCTCACGCTCGACGGGGTACGCGAGCTGGGCCGCCCCGCCTGACCCACTCCGCCCAGCACCGATGGACGGTGGTCAGCAGTGGACAAGGTCGTCTCCAGCACCCGCGAGGCCGTGTCGGACATCCCCGACGGCGCGACCCTCGCCGTCGGCGGGTTCGGGCTCTGCGGGGTGCCGGTCGCGCTCATCGACGCGCTGCTCGAGCAGGGCACCCGCGGGCTCACCACGATCTCGAACAACTGCGGGGTCGACGACCAGGCCCTGGGCGTGCTGCTCTACGCCGGCCGGATCGTGAAGACGATCAGCTCGTTCGTCGGCGGCAACAAGGAGCTGGCGCGGCTGTACCTCACCGGTCAGATGGAGGTCGAGCTGACCCCGCAGGGCACGCTGGCCGAGCGGCTGCGCGCCGGCGGCACCGGCATCCCCGCCTTCTACACCCCCACCGGCGTCGGCACGCTGGTCGCCGACGGCGGCATCCCGGTGCGCTACGACGCCGAGGGCACCGTGGTGGCCACCAGCCCGCCGAAGGAGGTCCGCGAGTTCGGCGGCCGCCAGTACGTGCTGGAGACCGCGCTCACCGCCGACTTCGGGCTGGTCCGGGCCGCGGTCGGCGACCGGCACGGCAACCTGGTCTTCCACGAGTCCGCCCGCAACTTCAACCCGCTGGCCGGCATGGCCGGGCGGGTCACCGTGGCCGAGGTCGAGCAGCTCGTCGAGCCCGGCGAGATCCGCCCCGAGGACGTCCACCTCCCCGGGGTGTACGTGCAGCGCGTCGTCGAGGTCGGCGCCGAGGGCAAGAAGATCGAGTTCCGCACCACCCGCCCCCGCCCGAGCGCGTCCACGCCCGCGGCGGCCGGCACCGAGACGACGGAGGCCTGACCATGGCGCTCACCCGCAACGAGCTCGCCGCCCGCGCCGCGCAGGAGCTGGAGGACGGCCAGTACGTCAACCTCGGCATCGGGATGCCGACGCTGGTGCCGAACTACGTGCCCGAGGGCGTGCACGTGGTGCTGCACAGCGAGAACGGCATCCTCGGCGTCGGGCCCTACCCGTTCGAGGGCGAGGAGGACGCCGACCTGATCAACGCCGGCAAGGAGACCGTGACGATCCTGCCCGGCGCGAGCTTCTTCGACTCCTCCGCGTCCTTCGGCATGATCCGCAGCGGCGCGCTCGACCTCGCCATCCTCGGTGCGATGCAGGTCAACCCCCGCGGCGACCTCGCCAACTGGCTCATCCCCGGCAAGATGGTCAACGGCATGGGCGGCGCGATGGACCTGGTCCAGGGCGCCAAGCGGGTGATCCTGATGATGGAGCACGTCGCCCGCGACGGGTCGGCCAAGATCGTCGAGGAGTGCACCCTGCCGCTGACCGGCAAGGCGTGCGTCGACCGGGTGATCACCGACCTGGCGGTCATCGACGTCACCGACACCGGGCTGGTGCTCCGCGAGGTGGCCCCCGGTGTCACGGTCGACGAGGTCGTCGCTGCCACCGGTGCACCGCTGCAGGTCGACGGCGACGTCCCGACGATGACCCTGCCAGCAGCCGCTTGACGAAGGACCCCCCTGCCCCCCACGCCTCGCACGCTCGGCGCGGGCCCCTGCAGGGGGGCCGTCCACGACGCAGGGACGAGGGCCGGTGACCTTCTCCGTCATCGCCCGGGACGCCACCACGGGCGACCTGGGCATCGCCGTCTCCTCCTGCATCCTCGCGGTCGGCCGCGCGGTGCCGACCGTGCGTCCCGGGGTCGGTGTCATCGCCGTCCAGGCGCGCAGTCGGCGGGGGCTGGGGACGGCGCTGCTGGCCGGGCTGGCCGAGGGCCGCTCACCGCAGGAGCTGGTGCGGCACGCCTCGCACGCCGCGGAGGACGTCGACCGGCAGATCGCCGTGCTGGACGCCACCGGGCAGGTCGCCGCCGACACCGGCCGCGGGTCGCTGCCGGCCAGCGGTCACCTGCTCGGTGAGGGGTTCAGCGTGCAGGGCAACATGCTGGCCTCCCCCGACGTGCTGCCGGCGATGTCGGCCGCCTACGCCGCGGCGGGCGGCTCGCTCGCCGACCGGCTGCTCGCCGCGCTGACCGCGGGCCAGGACGCCGGCGGCGACCTGCGCGGCCGGCAGTCCGCCGCCCTGCAGGTGGTCACCGGCCACCCGGCCACCGCCGACGACGACGGCGTGCGGGTGGACCTGCGGGTCGACGACTCCGGAGACCCGGTGGCGCAGCTGCGGATGCTGCGCAACCTGCAGCGCGCCTACGACGAGCGCGACTACGAGACCCTCGCCGTCTTCGCCCCCGAGGGCGCCCGCGACCTGTACGCGGCGCTGGCCGCCTCCCGCCGCGGTGACCGGGCGGCGGCGCGCACCGCACTCGAGGCGGTGCGCACCCGGCCGGGCTGGTCGACGTGGCTGGCCTCGATGGCCGGGGACGCACGGCTGTCGGCGGTCTCCCAGCTGCTCGACTGAGCCGGGCTCAGTACCCGAGCCGGTGCAGCGCGGCCGCGAGGTCGTCGGACAGCTGGGCGTAGCCCGCGTCGTTGGGGTGGAGGCCGTCGGCGAAGAGCCCGTCCGGCGGGGTCAGCCAGCCACCGGCGACCGGGTCGATGTAGGGCAGCCCGGCCGCGCTGGCCGCCGCCGCCAGCGCGTCCCGCAGCGCGAGGACCGCCCCGGCGTCGACGTCGGGCGGGGACAGCGGCCCGAGGACGACCAGCCGGGCCGCCGGCAGGGCGGTGTGCAGCGCCGCGTACAGGTCCGTCGCCGCGGCCTGGACCAGCCTCGGTCGCTCGCCGACGTCGTTGGTGCTGCCCTGGACCACGACGACGTCGGGGTCGGCGGCCACCACCCCGGCGATCCGGTCCCCGAACACGGTCTGGCCCGGTGTGGTGCTCGGGTTGCGGTACCCGGTGCCGGACTCCCCCTGCGCGTAGGCCACCCAGCCGAGCTCGGCCGCCGTCCGGGCCACGTAGCCGGTGCCGCCCACTCCCACGGTGTAGGAGTCGCCGAGGAAGACCACGGTGGGGTCCTCGGCGGGAGCAGGGGTCGGCGCCCCCGACGTCCCGGGTGCCACCGGTGCCGAGGAGCCGGACGGGCCGGCGACGGGCGGGCCGGACGGGGAGCTGCTGCACCCGGCTGAGGTGAGGAGCGTCCCCAGGAGGAGGACGAGGAGGAGCCGGCGCACCGGAGGAGTATCCGTGGCCGCCCGCCGTCGCCGCGGGAACGGGCGGGGTGCGGCGCCCCACACGACCGGACTCACAGCCTCCGGACAGCGACCAGCCGCCGCACCGGGCGCGCACAGGGAGTGGGCCGCTTGGGGTGCCGGTGACTGCCGGGACTGCCGAGATCGGGTGGTCGGCCCCGCGACCGTGTCCTGCACCGGGCCGACCTCGGCGGCCCGCACGATGCGGAGGTGGCCGTTGCGGTCACCGACCGGCCGGAACCACCCCCAGCACCAGTCTCCGAGGTGACAGTGTTCTCCAACCCCCGTCGATGGCTCGTGGCCGTCAGCGTGGCCACCGCAGCCGTCGGGCTCTCCGCGTGCGGGGGCGGGGGCGAGCAGCAGACCCCGGCTGCCGCGTCGACGGCCGCGCCGACGACCGCGCCGCCGACGACGACCGCACCCGTCACCGGTGCGCCGAGCCCCTCGAGCGACGAGGTCGTCTCGACCGGGACCCCGGTGGACACCGAGCCCCCGACCTCCGTGGCGACCGACCCGCCGGTGACCGCCGACCCCGGCCCGGACGTCGCGGTGCAGATCACCTACAGCGGGTGGGACGCCGGCACCCAGTCCGTGGAGGTCGACGGCTACGTCGCCGACGTCGCCGAGTCCGGTGGCACCTGCACCCTCACCCTGACCCAGGGCGCCAACTCCGTCACCGCCAGCGTGCCGGCGAACCGGGAGCCGAGCGTCACCTCGTGCAGCGGCGCGCGGATCGGCCGGGCGCAGCTCTCCCCCGGCACGTGGTCCGCCGTGCTCAGCTACGACTCCGCCACCTCGCGCGGCGCCTCGAGCCCGGCCCAGGTCGCCGTCCCGTGATCCGTGCCCTGATCCGGCTGGCGACCGTCCTGGCCGTGCTGGCCGCGGCGCTGCTCGTGCCCGCGGCCGGCGACAGCCCGGTGTCCAGCGCGCAGGCCGCCGACGCCACCCTCTTCGACGCCGGCAACATCATCTCCGACGGCGTCTTCTTCGACGGCCTGTCCATGGACGCGGCAGCGGTGCAGACGTTCCTGACCGCCAAGGGCGCGTCCTGCACCGACGGCCAGAAGCCGTGCCTGAAGAACTACCGCCAGGACACCGCCGACCAGCCCGCGGACGCCTACTGCGCCGGCTACCGGCGCGGGGCGGCGGAGACGGCCGCCACGATCATCGCCAAGGTCGGCGCCTCCTGCGGCATCAACCCGCGGGTCCTGCTCGTGCTGCTGCAGAAGGAGCAGGGGCTCATCACCACGAAGAGCCCCACCACCTACGCGTACACGAACGCGACCGGGTTCGGCTGCCCGGACACGGCGGCCTGCGACCCCGCCTTCTCCGGCATCGTCAGCCAGCTCTACTTCGCCGCCCGCCAGTTCCAGCGCTACGCGGCCGGCGCGGCGGGCTCGTACCGGGCCGGGCGGGAGAACACCATCGCCTACGCCCCGGCGACGAAGGGCTACGACAACATCGGCAACGCCCGGTGCGGGACCTCCCAGGTCTACATCGCCAACAAGGCGACCGCCGGGCTGTACAGCTACACGCCCTACCGGCCCAACGCCGCGGCGCTGGCCGCCGGGTACGGCACCGGGGACAGCTGCTCGACCTACGGCAACCGGAACTTCTACCTCTACTACACCGACTGGTTCGGCTCGACCCAGTCGCCGGGCGGCGAGGCCATCCTGGCGCGGGCCTCGGCGCCCGGCGCGAGCACGACGCTGGGCGCCGCGACGTCCGGGGTCCGGTGCGGGCTGGCCGCCGGCGGCTGCTACCAGAGCTACCAGAAGGCCAGCATCTACTGGTCGCCGGCGACCGGCGCGCAGGTCGTCCGCGGCGCCATCTTCGGCCGCTGGGGCGCCTCGGGCTGGGAGGGCGGCCTGCTGGGCTACCCCACCGGCGAGGAGTGGTGCGGCCTGACCGGCGGCGGGTGCTTCCAGCCCTTCCAGGGCGCGTCGATCTACTACTCGCCCACCGCCGGCACGCACGCGGTCGGCGGCGCCATCGGCGCGAAGTGGGCGGCGCAGGACTGGGAGAAGGGGCCGATGGGCTACCCGACCTCGGACGAGACCTGCGGCCTGACCGGCGGCGGCTGCTTCCAGGCCTTCCAGGGCGCCCGGGTCTACTGGTCCCCGGCCACCGCCGCCCGGACCGTGACCGACCCCGTCTACGCCACGTGGGCCGCCACGAAGTGGGAGACCGGGCCGCTGGGCTACCCGACCGGGGACACCACGTGCGGGCTGGCCGACAGCGGCTGCTCACAGACCTTCCAGAACGGCTCGGTCTACTTCTCGGCCAGCACCGGCGGACACGTCCTCAGCGGCGCCGTCCTGACCAAGTGGACGGCGACCAAGGCGCAGCAGGGGCCGCTGGGCTACCCGACCAACGACACCACCTGCGGCCTGGCCAACGGCGGTTGCTACCAGCAGTTCCAGAAGGGGTCGATCTACGCGACGCCGTCCACGGGTGCGCACACCGTGACCGGGCCCGTGCTGGACCGCTGGGCCGCCAGCCGGTGGGAGACCGGCCCGCTGGGCTACCCGACCACCGACACCACCTGCCAGGCCGACGGCGGCTGCACGCAGGACTTCCAGTACGGCGCGATCACCTGGACGTCGACGGTCGGGGCGCACCCGGTGACCGGCGCCTTCCGCGACCGGTGGGTGGCCGCCGGCCGGCAGACCGGCGCGCTCGGCTACCCGACCAACGACCAGGCGTGCGGGCTGGCCCGGGGCGGCTGCTACCAGCTCTTCCAGGACGGCGGCGTCTACTCCTCGGCGTCCACCGCGGCCGCGTCCGTCTCCGGCGACGTCTGGGACAAGTGGTCGGCGCTGCGGTGGGAGAACGGCCCGCTGGGCTACCCGACCCGCAGCACCACCTGCGGGCTGGCCGACGACGGCTGCTTCCAGACCTTCGAGGGCGGCTCGGTCTACTCCGCCAGCACCAGCAAGGGCCCGCACACCATCTGGGGGTCGATCTACACCACCTGGGCGGCGTCGTCCTGGGAGCGCGGGGTGCTGGGCTACCCGACCGGCGACGAGGTCTGCGGGCTGACCGACGGTGGCTGCTCGCAGCAGTTCGAGAACGGCGCCGTCTACTGGTCGCCGTCCTCGGGCGCCCGGATCGTCACCGGTGCCATCGGCGGGGCGTGGACCGGCGCGGGCGCGGACAAGGGGGCGCTGGGCTACCCGCTCGCCAACCAGGTGTGCGGGCTGGTCGAGGGCGGCTGCTACCAGCAGTTCCAGCGCGGCTCGGTGTACTGGACCGACGCGACCGGCGCGCACGCCGTCTCCGGCGCGATCCTGTCCACCTGGGGCGCGGGCGGCTGGGAGCGCGGGACGCTGGGCTACCCGACCGCGGACGCGGTGACCACCGCCACGGAGATCACCCAGCAGTTCCAGCGCGGCACCCTGGTGCAGAACCGGTCGACCGGGGCGGTCAGCCGCCGCTGACCCCAGCACCGCCGACGACGACGGTCCGGGCCCTGCTGACCGCGGGGACCCGGACCGTCGTCGTCCTGCGTACGACCGACCCCGAACCGGGTCCGGCGGGGGTTCCCCGGGGGCCTGCCCGGCACACGCGCGCCGCTCAGCGCCGAGCGGTCAGCGCCCCTGCCAGCGCCGAGCCGACCGAGGTCGTGCCGCTCACCCAGATGGGCCGGGCGTGGTCGGGCCAGCGGACCCGGGCCAGCCCCATGCTCGCGGCGTGCAGGAGGTCGGTGCCGGCGCCGGCCAGCACCACCCCGCGGGTCGGGCGCACCAGCGTCAGCAGGTGCTGGGCCACCAGCCGGGCGCCGAGCACCCGGACGATCCAGGCGTCCGGCTCGGGCCCGCCGCCGCAGACCAGCCGCGTCACGTCGCCCGGCCGCAGCAGCATCGCCGCACCCCACAACCCGAACGGGACGGCGACCAGCCGGGTGACCCGGCTGCCCGTGCTGCGGACGCGACGTGCGCTCATGCCCTGTCCCTGCTGTGGGGTGTGCCGGTGCGGACCGCCCGAGCGGGTGGGTCCACGGTCCTGGAGCTACCCGGGCGCCGACCACCGACACCCGTCCCGCGGGGTCAGCGGCGGCGCAGCGAGGCGTCGGTGAGCGAGGGCGGCTGGTAGCCGGCGTCGTCGGCCCGGATGTTCGTGCCCGGCGGGACGATGGCGTCGATCGCGTCCAGCAGCTCGTCGGAGAGGACGACGTCGGCGGCCGACAGCTGGCTGGTCAGCTGGTCCATGGTCCGCGGTCCGATGATCGCCGAGGTCACCCCCGGGTGCCGCAGGGTGAAGGCGATCGCCAGCTCCACCAGGCTCAGCCCGTGCTGTTCGGCGAGCCCGGCCAGCGCGTCGGCGGCGTCGAGCTTGCGCTGGTTGACCGGGTCGGACAGGTCGTAGCGGGCGCCCATCCGGCCGGCCCGGCTGCTCTGCGGTGCGTCCTGGCCCGTGCGCCACTTGCCCGACAGCCAGCCCCCGGCCAGCGGGCTCCACACCAGGGTGCCCATGCCGTACTGCTGGCAGACCGGCAGCACCTCGGTCTCGATGCCGCGGACCAGCAGCGAGTACGGCGGCTGCTCGGTGACGAAGCGGCCGCTGCGCCGTTCCCGCGCCGCCCACTGCGCCTGCACGATCTGCGACGCCGGGAAGGTCGAGGAGCCGAAGTAGCGGATCTTGCCGGCCCGCTGCAGGTCGGTGAGCGCGTCCAGGGTCTCCTCGACGTCGGTGTCCGGCGCGGGGCGGTGGATCTGGTAGAGGTCGATCCAGTCGGTCTGCAGCCGGCGCAGGCTGCTCTCCACCTCCTGCACCAGCCAGCGGCGGCTGTTGCCCCGCTGGTTGGGGTCCTCCCCCATCGGCCCGTGCGCCTTGGTGGCCAGCACGACGTGCTCGCGGCGCCCGCCGGCCAGCGCCTTGCCGACGATCTCCTCCGACTCGCCCTGCGAGTACACGTCCGCGGTGTCGAGGAAGTTGATCCCCGCGTCCAGCGCGGTGTGGATGATCCGGACCGAGTCCTCGTGGTCGGTGTTGCCCCAGGCGCCGAACATCATCGCGCCGAGGCACAGCGGGCTGACCTGGACGCCGGTACGGCCGAGTGTGCGCATCTCCATGGGGTCCCGGTGTCCACCCGGTGTCCGGCGCAACCATCGCGCGCGGCGGCACCGGGTCAGCCGGAGTGGACGACGTGCTCGTGCTCCCGGTGGTCGTCGTCCTGGCGCTGGTCGTCCTCGCGCTCCTCGCGCCGGTCGCGGCGCCAGTCGAGGACCCCGATGACCAGCGCGGCCAGCGCACCGCGACCGCCAGCGAGGCCGCGGCCGCCACCGGGTAGTCGTCGTCGGTGCTGCTCAGCACCAGGTAGAACAGGCCCGGCAGCGCCGCGGTCCCGATCGCGCCGCCGAAGCGCTGGAAGGTCTGCAGCGCGCCACCGGCGGAGCCGGCCATCCGCACCGGGACGTCGCGCAGGGTCAGGGTCACGTTGGGCGAGATGACGAACCCGCCGCCGATGCCGCCGAGCAGCAGGGTGGGGGCGATGGCCCAGCCGGTCGCCTCCGGCGGGACGGTGGCGATGACCACCGCCGTCCCGGCCAGCCCCACCGCCACCCCGGTCAGGCCGAAGACGGTCAGCGCCCGGCCGAACCGCCCGACCAGCCGCCCGGCGACCACGGCCGCCGACGCCGAGCCGAGCGCGAACGGCGTGACCGCCAGTCCGGACTGCAGCGGCGTCCAGCCCAGCCCGGTCTGGAAGAACAGCGCGAAGGTCAGCCAGATCCCGCTGAAGCCGATGAAGTACACCGTGCCGAGCGCGACCCCCGGCGCGTAGCCGCGGGTCCTGGTGACCAGCCGCGGGTCGAAGACCGGCTCCTTGCCGTGGGCGACCACCCACCGCTCCCACAGCACGAAGCCGGCCAGCAGGGCCGCGCCGATCGGGAACAGCCACCACAGCCGGCGCAGCCCGCCGGACTCGGCCTGCACCAGCGGCAGCAGCAGGGCCAGGGCGCCGGCGCCGAGCAGCAGCACGCCCGGGACGTCGATCCGCCCGTGCCCGCGCGAGCTGCGGCGCGGCAGCAGCCGGACGGCGAGCACGAACGCCACCACCCCGATCGGCACGTTGACGTAGAAGATCCACCGCCAGCCGTTCGGGCCCGACGCGAGGGCGAGCAGCAGCCCGCCCACCACCGGGCCGACCGCGGTCGAGATGCCGACGGTCGCCCCGAAGAACCCGAAGGCCCGCCCGCGCTCGGCACCGCGGAACAGCTGCTGGATCAGCGCGGAGTTCTGCGGCGCCAGGCAGCCGGCCGCCACCCCCTGCAGCAGCCGGGCGGCGACCAGCAGCTCGGCCGAGGGCGCCGCCCCGGCGGCCGCGCTGCACACCACGAAGGCGACCAGCCCGATGAGGAACATCCGGCGGCGGCCGAAGGCGTCACCGAGCCGGCCGGCGGGGACCAGCGCGATGCCGAACGTCAGCGCGTAGCCCGACACCACCCACTGCACGGTCGACGGCGAGGCCCCCAGGTCGGTCTGCAGCGAGGGCAGCGCGACCGACACGATGCTGACGTCGAGCAGGGTCATGAACCCGACGACGAGGGTCACCCAGAGGGCACGCCACCGGCGGGGGTCGGCGCCCTCCTCGTCCCCGGCCGGCGCGTCGGGGTCGGCGGCGGTGGGCTCGGCCGTCACGCCAGCCGGACCGGCCCGGCGTCGATCGCGGTGCGGAACAGCGCGTAGGGCGTGCGCCGCTCGTCCCTGCCGCCGCGGTACTTGTCCTGCCGGTACAGCTGGTTCGCCGTGACGTACAGGTGACCGTCGGCGGCCACCGACATGGTGTCCGGCCACAGCAGCCGCGGATCGTGGACGACGGTCTCCCACTCCCCCGCCGGCGTGCGCCGGTGGATCGCGTTGTGCTCGCCGTCGGTGACGTAGATCCGGCCCTGGTCGTCGGTCTCCAGGCCGTCGCTCACGCAGCCCTTGTCGCCCTCGTCGACGACGGTGGCCGCCACCGCCTCGTCGTCCACCGACCGGTCGGTGAGCGCGTCGACCGAGACGCTGTACCAGCGCCGCCCGGCCATCGGGCACCAGAACAGCCGGCTGCCGTCGGCGGTGATCGCGATGCCGTCGGCGCCCATGCAGATCGGCGAGGTGCTGCCGTCCTCGGCGCGCTCGATGAACTCCTGGCCCTCGACCACCATCCGCAGGTCCGGCGGGGTGACCGCCTTGGTGGCCGGGTGCTCGTGCAGCCGTCGCCAGCTCTGCCCCGACGCGAGGTCGACCACGATGATCCCGTTCGGGCCCTGGTCGGAGGAGTCGGTGATGTACGCCGTCCCCGCCTCGCCGCGGCGCAGGTCGAACCGCACGTCGTTGAGGTAGGTGGTCGGCAGCGCGACGTCGGTCGGGAAGAGGATCGTCTGCACGACGGTGTCGGTGGTCAGGTCGACGCAGACGAGCTTCGGGCCGCCGTGCTCGGTGGGCTGGAACAGCGGGCTGCCGGTGTCCAGCAGCCACAGCCGGTCGGCCGGGTCGACGACGATGCTCTGCACCGACACCAGCCGCTCCGGGTCGGCGTCCGAGCGGTTGTCGTTGAGCGCCTGGCTCGGGAAGGCGACCATCTCGCCGTCCCGCAGCTCGCCGACGGTGAACCCGACCTCGTCACCCCACTTGGGGTAGCAGAGGAAGACCCGCCCGGTGTGCGAGACGCTCACCCCGGTCGGCATGGCGTCGTGGAACAGGTGCACGACCTCCAGCTCACCGAGGGCCTCGTCGCTGATCGGGGCGCTCACGCGGCGCGACCGGGGTCGCCGGGCTGGAGAGGGTGCTGCAGGGCCACGGGGCCGCTCCTCGGGGCTGACGTGGGCGCGCCTGTTCTCGGCGCACGTCGTACGGGGTCCGGCCGCGTCCTACCCGGTGGTGTCCGGCGCAACCGGGTCACTGCCGAGGTCCGGGGCTCAGCCCGTCTGGCCGGTGTCGCCGTGGGCCGCGCCGACCGGCTTGGACTCCGGCGACCCGCGCTGGCGCAGGTACACGGCGAAGATCGCCATCGACCCGACCGCGAGCATCTCGGACTGCCAGTTCTGGAAGGTGCGGCTCCAGAAGTCGGCGTGCCCGAGGTAGCCGAGCCAGCTGACCGGGTCCTGGTGGCTGGTGAGCTGCTCGGCGTTGAAGGCCGCCCAGCCCGCGATCGACATCGCCGCCCAGGTGAGCAGGAAGATCCCGCCCATCAGCAGGCCCAGGGACCGGGAGAACAGCGCCGTCCGTGAGCCGCCCGCCGCCGCCCAGGCCGGCGACCCGGGCCCGGCGTGCCGGCCGACGAGCTGGTCCTCGTCGCTCTCCGGCCCGACCTGGTCCTCCTCCTTCGACTCCGGGGAGCCCCGCTGCACCAGCCAGACGGTGGCGAAGACGTAGAGGGAGAACTGCAGGTACTCCGACTGCCAGTTCTCCATCGTGTCCACGGCGAACGACGACGACGTGAGGTACCGGCCCAGCGAGACCGCGGCCAGCCCCTCGCTCTCCCGCCGCTCGTTGAACTCGGCGACACCCGCGAGCGCCTGTCCGACCAGCGAGCCGAGGAACAGCACCCCGAAGGCCAGGCTGAGCCCGTTGTCCCGGAGGAAGCGGCGCACCGGTCAGCGCCCCAGCAGCCCGAGGACGACGCAGTACGTGACGCCCAGGACGACCACCGCGAGGTAGCCGAGGAACACCGCTCGCACGCCCTTCACGAGGCCTCCAGCTGGCAGACGTAGGGAGCGTCCGGCTGCGGCTGGCAGCCACCGGCGCTGACCTGCCACCCGCGCGGGGTGAGGGTGAGGAACAGCGTGTCGTCGGTCAGGTGCACCAGGGCGTCCTCGCCCCACACCTCGACCGACACGACCGCGCCGCTGCCCAGCGGCAGCTGCCCGACGGCCTGGGCGCAGGGCTGCTGCTCCTCGCGCTCCAGCGTCTGGACAGTGCTCGCCGCGGTCATCGCGCAGCGTGCTGCCGGGTCCCCCGCCGCGAAGGCACCGGCGACGTCCCGGACCTCGGACGTGGACAGGCTCGAGCAGGCGGCGAGGGCAGCAGCGACCGGCAGCAGCAGGACTGCGCGCCGGCCGACCATGATCAGATCTTCGTCCCGCGACCGCGGCCCAGCCACCCGTAGATGACTTCCGGGCCGCGCGGGAGTCCCCACCGGACACCGAACGCCGGATCCGGAGGACACCATGGCCCAGCTCGTCTACGGGATGATCACCTCGCTCGACGGCTACACCTCAGCGGCCGAGGGCGACCTCGGCACGGGCGCCGAGGACGAGGAGGTGCACACCTACATCGGCGACCGTTTCCGCTCTGTCGGCACGTTCCTCTACGGCCGGCGGATGTACGAGACGATGGTCTTCTGGGAGACCGCGCACACCCTGCCCGACGTGCCGCCGCACATCGAGCAGTACGCCCGCGACTGGCAGGCCGCGGAGAAGGTCGTGTACTCCACGACGCTGGGGTCGGTGTCCAGCGAGCGGACCAGGATCGAGCGCAGTTTCGACCCGGACGCGGTGCGCGCGCTCAAGGCCGGGGCCGACCACGACCTCAGCATCGACGGCCCGCACCTCGCCGCCCAGGCGATCGCCGCCGGTCTGGTGGACGAGTACCACCTGTTCCGCACCACGAGCGTGGTCGGCGGCGGCACGCGGTTCTTCCCGGACAGCGTGCGGCTGGACCTGGAGCTGGTCGAGCAGCGCGCGTTCGCCAGCGGGCTGGTCCACAGCCACTACCGGCCCCGCCGGTGACGGCTACTTCAGCAGGCTCCGGGCGATCACCATGCGCTGCACCTGGTTGGTGCCCTCGTAGATCTGGGTGATCTTGGCGTCGCGCATCATCCGCTCGACCGGGAAGTCCTGGGTGTACCCGGCCCCGCCGAACAGCTGGACGGCGTCGGTGGTGACCTGCATGGCGACGTCCGAGGCGAACGCCTTGGCCGAGGCGGAGACCATGGTGAGGTCCGGGCCGCCGGTCTCGCCGCGGGCGGCGGCGACGTAGACCAGGTGGCGGGCCGCCTCGATCTTCATCGCCATGTCGGCGAGCATGAACTGCACGCCCTGGAAGTCCGAGACGGCCGAGCCGAACTGGCGGCGGTCCTTGGTGTAGGCGATCGCGGCGTCCAGCGCGCCCTGCGCCACGCCGACGGCCTGGGCGCCGATGGTCGGCCGGGTGAAGTCCAGCGTGCGCAGCGCGGTCTTGAACCCGGTGCCCGGCTCACCGACGATCCGGTCGGCCGGGATGGTGCAGTCGGTGAAGTAGAGCTCGCAGGTCGGCGAGCCCTTGATGCCCATCTTCTTCTCCTTGGGGCCGACGGCGAAGCCCGGGTCGTCGCGGTGGACGACGAAGGCGGAGATGCCGTTGGCGCCCTTCTCCGGGTCGGTGACCGCCATGACGGTGAACCACTCGGAGACGCTGGCGTTGGTGATCCACGCCTTGGTGCCGTTGAGCACCCAGCTGTCGCCCTCGCGCCGGGCGCGGGTGCGCATGGACGCCGCGTCCGAGCCGGCCTCGCGCTCGGACAGGCCGTAGCTGATCATCGCGTCGCCGGCGGCGATGGAGGGCAGCACCTTCTGCTTGAGGTCCTCCGACGCGGAGAGGATGACCGGCACCGAGCCGAGCTTGTTGACCGCGGGGATCAGCGAGGCGCTGACGTCGACCCGGGCCACCTCCTCGATGACGATGCAGGTGGCGATCGCGTCCGCGCCCTCGCCGCCGTAGGCCTCGGGGATGTGCGTGGCGTGGAAGCCCGCCGCGGTGAGCGCCTTCTGCGCCTCGACCGGGTAGCGGGAGTCGGCGTCCACCTCCGCGGCCCAGGGGGCGATCTCCCGCTCGGCGATCTCGCGGACCGCCTCCCGGATCGCCTCGTGCTCGTCGGTCAGCGCGTACAGGCCAGCGTTGTTACCCACGGGTAGATGCTAGGCCGAGGTCGCGCGGTCCGGAAGCCGCCTCACCCTCCCGGCGGGGTGTCGAGGCGGTCCTGCAGCGCGTCGTCCCGCGCCAGCACCGACTCGGCCAGGTCGGCCTGGAAGCGGGTGACCGCCGCGCGCAGCCGGTCGTCCCCGGCGGCGAGGATGCGGACCGCCAGCAGCCCGGCGTTGCGCCCCCCGCCGATGGAGACGGTGGCCACCGGCACCCCGGCCGGCATCTGCACGATCGACAGCAAGCTGTCCAGTCCGTCGAGCCGGTCGAGCGGCCGCGGGACGCCGATCACCGGCAGCGGGGTGGCGGCGGCGATCATGCCCGGCAGGTGCGCTGCTCCCCCGGCGCCGGCGATCACCACCCGCAGACCGCGGTCGGCGGCGCTCTCGGCGTAGTCCAGCATCCGCCGCGGGGTGCGGTGCGCGGAGACGACGTGCGCCTCGAACGGGACGTCGAACTCCCGCAGCGCCTGGGCGGCGGGCTCCATCATCGGCCAGTCCGAGTCGCTGCCCATCACGATGCCGACGACGGGGGTCTCGCTCATCCGGTCAGTGCTCCTCGTCGAAGGCGAACGCAGGGTCCACCACGCCGTCGGCCAGGTACCGGGCGGCGGCGACCGCCCGGGCGCGCACCTCGGCCAGGTCCTCGCCGAGCGCGGTGACGTGCCCGAGCTTGCGGCCGCGGCGCTGGCCCTTGCCGTACCAGTGCAGCTTCACGTCGGGCCAGTGCGCCATCAGGTGGTGCACCCGCTCGTCGAGCGACGGCCCGGCCCAGTCGGCGTCGGCCGTGGCCCCGCCGAGCACGTTGGCCATGACGACGACCGGGGCGGTCATCGCGGTGGAGCCCAGCGGGTAGTCCAGGACGGCGCGCACGTGTTGCTCGAACTGGCTGGTCCGGGCGCCCTCGATGGTCCAGTGCCCGGAGTTGTGCGGCCGCATGGCCAGCTCGTTGACGACGATGCCCTCGGCGGTCTGGAACAGCTCGACGGCGAGCATGCCGACCACGCCGAGCCGGTCGGCGATCCGGACGGCCAGCTCCTGGGCGGCGGTGGCGAGCTCGTCGGACAGGCCGGGGGCCGGGGCGTAGACCTCGTTGCACACGCCGTCGCGCTGCACGGTCTCCACCACCGGCCAGACGGCGACCTGGCCGAACGGCGAGCGGGCGACCTGCGCGGCGAGCTCGCGCGCCATCGGCACCCGCTCCTCGGCCAGCAGCGTCCCGTGCTGCTCGAGCAGGTCGGCGGCCTCGTCCGGCCCGTCGATGACGAACACGCCCTTGCCGTCGTAGCCGCCGCGCGGCGTCTTGAGCACGACCGGCCAGCCGACCTCGTCGGCGAAGGTGGCGACCTGGTGCACGGTGGACACCTCGGCCCAGGCCGGCTGCGGCTCCCCCGCTTCGGCGAGCGCCCGGCGCAGCACCAGTTTGTCCTGCGCGTGGACCAGGGCCGCGGGGCCGGGGGCGACCCGGTGGCCGGCAGCCTCCAGCGCGCGCAGGTGCTCGGTGGGCACGTGCTCGTGGTCGAAGGTGACCACCGTGGCGCCCTCGGCGAGGCGGCGCAGGTCGGCCAGCTCGCGGTGGTCGCCGAGCTGGACGTCGGCGGCGACCAGGGCCGCGGACTCGGTGGGGTCGGCGGCGAGCACCCGCAGCGACTGCCCGAGGGCGATCGCCGCCTGGTGGGTCATCCGGGAGAGCTGGCCGCCGCCGACCATCGCCACGACGGGGAGTCCGGTCGTCGGCTGGAGCGGCGCGTTCATGCTGATGAGCCTAGTGACGGCGCTGGCGCAGGCTCGCCCGCGCTCCGGAGGGCCCGGTCGGGCGCGGTGGCGCGGCCGGATCGCCGTGGGCTCCTTACCATCGGCGGGTGCCCTCAGTCCTGGACCCCGCCCGCCGGGTGCACTCCCGGTTCAGCGTCGTCCTCAAGGAGCTGAGCGCCTTCGGGGTGGTCGGTGCCGCCTGCTTCGTGCTCGACATCGGGCTGTTCCAGCTGCTCTACGCGCACCTGTCGGTGGGTGCGGTGACGGCCAAGCTGGTGACCACCCTGGTCTCGATGACGGTGGCGTTCTTCGCGCACCGGCACTGGTCGTTCGCGCACCGCGCCCGGACCGGGGTGCGCCGGGAGTACTCGCTGTTCGCGCTGATCAACGGGACGACGCTGCTGCTGGGGCTGGCGGTGGTGGCCGTGGTCCGCTACCCGCTCGGGCAGGACAGCGCGCTTGTGCTGCAGATCGCCAACGTGGTGTCGATCGTGCTGTGCTCGGCGCTGCGGTACTTCTCCTACAAGCAGTGGGTGTTCCCCGCGCAGACGGCACCAGCCGGCGGCGCCGCCCCGGTCGAGGACGGCGACGCCCGCATCGTCGCCTGACCTCCCTGGCGAGTGGGCCGGTCCGGACGGTGGTCAGCCCGCCAGCCGGGACCCGTGCCGCCCGCTGAGCACCTCGAGCCGGCTGGTGATCCGGGTGCGGAGCTCCTCGACGTGGCTGATCACCCCGACGGTGCGGCCCCCGCGGCGCAGCTCGTCGAGCACGGTCATCACCGCGTCCAGCGACTGCGGGTCCAGGGTGCCGAAGCCCTCGTCGACGAAGAGGGTGTCGATCTGCACCCCACCACTCTCCGCGGTGACCACGTCGGCCAGCCCGAGCGCCAGGGCCAGGGAGGCCATGAAGCTCTCCCCGCCGGAGAGCGTCTTGGTCGGCCGGCGCGCGCCGGTGTACTCGTCGAGGACGTCCAGGCCGAGGCCGCCGCGGGCGCCGTGCCGCCCCTGGGCGTCGCTGTGCAGGAAGGTGTAGCGCCCGCCGGACATGTCGCGCAGCCGCCGGCTGGCCACCTCGGCGACCTGCTCCAGCCGGGCGGCGAGGACGAAGGACTGCAGCCGCATCCGCAGCGTGTTGGCGCCGCGCCCGTTGACCAGGTCGGCGAGCGCGGACACCTGCTCGGCGGCGGCCCGCCGTTCGTCGAGCTCCACCTCGACGGCGGTGAGCTCGGCGGACAGCGCGTCGAGCGCGGCGGCCGAGCGGCGGGCCTCGGCGAGCGCCGCCACCGCCTCCTCCCGCACCGCGGTGGCCGACTTCAGGGCTGCGGTCAGCGTCGGGAGGTCGGGCCGGGGCGCGAGGTCGGCGAGCTCCGGTTCGGCGAGGGTGGCCGTGACCACCGACCACTGCTGGTCGTGCTCGGCCACCCGCTGCCGCAGCCTGGCCGCGCGGGCCGGGTCCAGCAGGGCGTCGGCGGCGGCCAGCAGGTCGGCGAACCCGGCCTCGACCACCCGCTCCTCGGCGTGCCGGCGGGCGGCGTCCGCGGCCGTGCGGGCCCGCAGCTCGGTGGCCTCCGCCTCGACCAGCGCCTCGCAGCGGCCGGCCTCGTCGGTGAGCCGGCGGATCCGGGCCGCCAGGTCCGGGTCCTCCCCCTGGGCCGCGGCCACCCGCTGCCGGGCCTCGGCCAGCGCCTGCTCGGTCGCCTGCAGCTCCGCGCGCCGCTGCGTCAGCTGCTCGCGGGCCGCCGCCCAGGTGACGGTGGCCTGATCGCGGGCGGCGAGCAGCGCCGCCAGCTCCCGCCGGGCCGGCTGGAGGGTGGCGGCCTGCTCGCGCACCGACCGCTCGGCGGCGACCGCCTCGGCGAGCGCCCGTTCCTGGTCGGTCAGCGGCTCGGGGCCGGCCTGCGCGCGCAGCGCGGCCAGCTCCCGCTCGGTGTCCTCGACGGCGCGCTGGGCGGTGAGGAGCCGCTCCTCCCGGTCGTCGACGATGGAGCGGGCCTTGTCCTCGTCGTCCTGGGTGACGACCGGGCCGGCGGCGGTGGCCAGCCGGGGGTGCTCGACCGCGCCGCAGACCGGGCAGTCGGCGCCGTCGGCCAGCCCCGCGGCGAGCTCGGCGGCCATGCCCGCGAGCCGGTGGCCGCGCAGGTCGGTCCAGGTCTCGCGGGCGTCGAGCCACTGCTCCCGGGCGTCGGTGCTGGCGGTGCGCCGGCGCTCGGCCTCGGCGGCGAGCTGCCCGGCGGCGCGGGCGGCGGTCAGCGCCGACCGGGTGCGCTCCAGCGTCGCGGTCACCCCGGCCAGCCGGGCATCCGCTGCCGCGGCCGCCTCGACCACCGCCTCCTGCTCGGCCAGCCGGGCCGGCCAGCCGGCGGCCTCGGCGTCGTCGGCGGCGCACTGCGCGGTCAGGGTGCGCACCTGCCGGGAGGTGCGGGTGACCGCCGCGGCCAGCTCGGCGGCGCGGTCGACGTCGGGCAGCAGCGTGCGCAGCGCGGCGACCTCGTCGCGCAGGCTGCGGGACAGCAGCGTGTCCGCCGCCCGACCGCCGGCCACCGCGGCCCAGCGCCGCCGCACCGCGGCCAGCTCCTCCTCGGCGGCCTCGGCGGCGAGCGCGGCGCGGCCGGCGGCCTCCAGCACGTCGCGGACCGGGTCGGCGCGGCCGGCGGCGTCGAGGGTCGCGCGCAGCGGGACGATCTCGTCGGCCTCGGCCTGCAGCCGGGCCAGGTCGGCGCGGGCCTTGTCCCGCCGGGCGTGCCGCTGCTCCTCGACCCGCGCGGCGGCCAGCGCCGTGTCGACCCGGGCGTCCAGCCGGGGGTGCTCGACCGCCTCGGCGGCGAGCCCGTCGGCGACCTCCACGCCGCCGTGCACCGAGGCCGCGGTCAGCGCGGGGAGCAGGTCGGCGCCGATGAGCCGGCCCTCGGCGGTGCGGCTCAGGCTGGCGGCGGGCAGCAGCGGCTCGGCCGCCATGTTGACGATCACCGAGCCCACCGACAGCCGCGGCCTCGTCGAGCGGCGGTCAGCGCCGACCGGGTGCGCTCCAGCGTCGCGGTCACCCCGGCCAGCCGGGCATCCGCTGCCGCGGCCGCCTCGACCACCGCCTCCTGCTCGGCCAGCCGGGCCGGCCAGCCGGCGGCCTCGGCGTCGTCGGCGGCGCACTGCGCGGTCAGGGTGCGCACCTGCCGGGAGGTGCGGGTGACCGCCGCGGCCAGCTCGGCGGCGCGGTCGACGTCGGGCAGCAGCGTGCGCAGCGCGGCGACCTCGTCGCGCAGGCTGCGGGACAGCAGCGTGTCCGCCGCCCGACCGCCGGCCACCGCGGCCCAGCGCCGCCGCACCGCGGCCAGCTCCTCCTCGGCGGCCTCGGCGGCGAGCGCGGCGCGGCCGGCGGCCTCCAGCACGTCGCGGACCGGGTCGGCGCGGCCGGCGGCGTCGAGGGTCGCGCGCAGCGGGACGATCTCGTCGGCCTCGGCCTGCAGCCGGGCCAGGTCGGCGCGGGCCTTGTCCCGCCGGGCGTGCCGCTGCTCCTCGACCCGCGCGGCGGCCAGCGCCGTGTCGACCCGGGCGACCTCGGCGGCGGCGGTGGTGGCGGCGGCCTCCCGCTCGGTGAGCCGGCCGGCCACCTCGGCGCGCACCCGGTGCACCCAGGCCCCGGCGTGCGCGGCGGTGGCCGCGCCGACGAGCTCGGGGGCGAGCTCTTCGGGCACCTCGACGTCGGCGACCTGGGCGACCCGGGCCAGCAGCGTGCTCACCGACAGCCGGGCCTCGTCGAGCAGGCCGCGGGCGGCCCGGCGCTGCTCGTCGAGCCAGTCCTCCACCTTGGCGAACCGGCCGACGTCGAACAGGGTGCGCAGCAACCGGCCGCGGTCCTCCGGCTCGGCCCGCAGGAAGCGCGCGAAGTCACCCTGGGGCAGCAGCACGACCTGGCAGAACTGCTCGGCGGACAGCCCCAGCCGGGTGCGCAGGTGCTCGGACCCCTCGTCGATGCGGGTGCTCACCGGCTCCCAGCCCTCCGGCGTCCAACGCTGGACGGTGAGCTTGGCCTGCTCGGTCGTGAGCCCGGTGCCGCGCCGCTTGGGGCGCTGCTGCTCGGGGCGGCGGACGACGAGCAGCCGCTCCCCGCCCAGGGTCACCTCGCACTCGACCTCGGTGCGCACGTCGTCGGCGGCGTGGTCGCTGCGCAGCCGCTTCTCCTCACCGCGCGCTCCCGGGACGGTGCCGTACAGCGCGTAGACGATGCCGTCGAGCAGCGTCGTCTTGCCGGCGCCGGTCGGCCCCCACAGCAGGAACAGCCCGTCGCGGCCGAGGTCGTCGAGGTCGACCGCCACCTGGTCGGCGAAGGGGCCGAAGGCGGTCAGCGCCAGCCGGTGGACCCTCACAGCAGCGCGTCCTCACGGGCGGCGGCGGCCAGCGCCCGGCCGAGCAGCTCCGACTCACCCGGCGTGGCGGCGAGCCCGCGGACGTGCTGCACGAACTCGCCGGCGACCTCGAGGTCGCTGCGGCCGGAGAGCCGCTCGGTGTAGCTGCGGCCGTCGGCGGGCGCGCCGGACCCGGTCCACTCCAGGTGCACGCAGTGCGGGAAGCGGCCCTGCAGTTGGCGCATCGGGTCGACCGGCCGGACCGGGTCGGTGAGCCGGGCGGAGACGAAGTCGTCCTCCATGGCTTCGAGCGCGGGGTCGGCGAGCAGGTCGGCCAGCTCGCCGCGCAGCACGGTCAGCTGCCGCGGTGTCGGGAGGGGCACGGCGCGGACACCGGCCAGGCCGGCGCCGTCCAGCTCGACGAGCCAGGCCTGCTTGACCTGCCCTGCCTCGCCGAAGGAGTAGGCCAGCGGGGAGCCGCTGTACCGCACCCGGTCGCTGAGGGTCTGCGGCCGGTGCAGGTGGCCCAGCGCGACGTAGTCGACGCCGTCGAAGACCGCGGCCGGCACGAGGTCCACCCCGCCGACGCAGATGTCCCGCTCGCTGTCGCTGGGCACCCCGCCGCCGACGAAGGCGTGCGCCAGCACCACCGACCGGACACCGGGCCGCAGGAAGAGGTCGGCGCGGACCCGGTCCATCGCGGCGGCGAGCACGGCCTCGTGGCTGCGCGCGTCGGCGAGCCCGAGCTCGTGCCGGGCGATCTCCGGCTCCAGGTAGGGCAGCCCGTAGACGGCGACGTCCCCGTGCTCGTCGGAGAGCAGGACCGGCTCGTCGAGCTCCGGCGTGACCGCCCGGACGTGCACCCCGGAGCGGGCCATCAGTCCGGCTCCGAAGGCGAGCCGCCGGGCGGAGTCGTGGTTGCCGGGGGTGAGCACGACGGCCGCCCCGGCGCTGCGCAGCCGCATCAGCACCCGGTCGAGCACGGCCGTGGCGTCGGCGGAGGGCACCGCCCGGTCGTAGATGTCACCGGCGACGACCACCACGTCGACGGACTCGGCGACCACCACCTCCGCCAGCCGACCCAGCACCTCCTCCTGCTCGGCGAGCAGGTCGGAGCCGTGCAGGGACCGGCCGATGTGCCAGTCGGAGGTGTGCAGCAACCGCATGCGGTGAACGCTATGCCGAGCTGCTGACGCTTTCCGACTCGTGTCGTCCCGAGCGCCCGCGCGTCGCCGGGGGAACCGGCACCGGGTGCGTCACCCGGGGGCGGGGCACCGCGACCCGCTCACCGGTCGACACCGCGTTGAGCCACGCGGTGCGCGGCTCGCGGACCCGGGCGGCCGGGGCAGCCCCGGACCGGGGGTCGCCGACGGTCACCGGGAGCCGGCGGACGCCCGAGCTGGGCGAGTCGGCGACGACCGGCGCCTCGGGTGCGGCGGCGACGGACGGCACCGACCGCGGCGCCGTCCGGCGCTTGGGCACCAGCGCCATGATCCGGGCCCGGGCCGGCTCCTCCACCAGGTGGTGCAGCAGCGGCGCGAGCAGGAACGGGGCCAGGGCCATCGCCGGGACGGCGAGCATGAAGCCCGGCGTCGGCACCCAGGCCTTCGCCGGGTCCTGCCAGACGATCGTGGTGACGACGTCGAGGACGACGAAGTGCGTGAGGTAGATGCAGTAGGAGATGCGCCCGCCGTAGACCATTGTCCGCCGGCCGAGCAGCGAGGCCAGCCCGCGCTCGGTGAAGGAGAGCGAGACGATCAGCAGCGGGATCAGGCAGACGACGACGCCGCTGTAGTCCAGGCCGAGGTCGCCGCCGCGGCGCCAGCTGTTCCACATGAACACGCAGACCATGAGGACGACGGTCAGGACCGAGCCGGCCAGGGCCAGGGACTCGGTGCGCTCGGTGCGGCGGATCCGCTTGGCCGCGATCGCGGCGAGCAGACCGGCGACGAACCCGCAGGCGATCCGGGTCATCCAGTTCTGCGCGAGGTCGGGGACGCCCTGCTCGAAGGCGGTGATCACCAGCGGGGTGCTGGCCAGGCACGACAGCGCCAGGACCAACGGCGCGGGGAGGTGCAGCAGCGGGCGCAGGCAGACCGCCAGCAGCGGGAAGCAGAGGTAGGCGAGCCACTCGGCGCTGATCGACCAGCCGGGGAGGACGTAGCTCACGCCGAAGAACCCGTCCTGGCCCCACATGTGGGTCATCGACAGCTGGCGGAGCATCTGGGTCACGTCGGCGTCGGGGTGCGGGACCAGCACGTCGGCGTTCCAGCCGCCCTTGCGCACGACCCACACCCACGCGCCCATGAGCACGGTGACGACGGCCCAGGCCGGCCAGACTCGGGCGAAGCGGGCGAGCACGAACCGGCCGACGGCGCCCGGCCGGGGCGAGCGCCCGACCTGCTCCAGGTAGGCGAGCCCGATGACGAAGCCGCTGAGGGCGAAGAAGAGGTCGACGCCCAGCCAGCCGGCGCTGATCACCGAGCGCAGCAGCGGCACCTGGTCGAGGTAGGGGTTGAGCAGACGCTGGAAGTGCAGCAGCACGACCCAGACGGCGGCAACGGCACGCAGCCCGGTCAGTGCTCGGATCTCCCCGCGCGGGATGCCGACAGCCGGCTCGGCGGAGCCTGAGCGCAGATCACTGGACAACGGAATCCCCCGGGGGTTCTGACGTGAAGGACCGGTCCGATGGCCCTCGTCGTCGACGCTAGGGGCAGGACTCCGCCGGTCTTGAGTCGCGACGCCCCAACATCTGTGCACGGCCGTAGGCAGGTCCTGCCAAGCTGTTCCCAGCCGCCACAGGCGCCTCAGCTGCACGCTCGAGCAGGCCCGGGAACGGGCTCCCGGGCCTGCTCAGAACTGTTCGGTGGGGTGCTGACCGTCCAGCGAGTGGTACTCGCCGAGGTAGGCCGCGCTCTCCTGCGCCCGCCGGTCGGCGTCCTCCTCGACCAGCTGGTTGAGCAGCTGCTGCACGCCGTCGCTGTCCGGGATGGCGGTGAAGACGGTCGGGCCGCCGTCGCCCGCGGTCTCGATGGTGACCGTGCCGGAGTTGATGACCCGGTCCCACAGGCTCTGCCGGTAGGAGACGTCGGTGATCCGGGAGAGGCCGAGGTCCCGGCCGTGCCGGGACAGGACGCCGGTGCGGTGCAGCAGCCGGTGGGTGGTGATCACGTAGTGCGTCGTCCGCCAGCGCAGCAGCGGGACGCCGACCAGCCACACCGCCAGGACGACGGCCGCGCCGACGACCACGAGTCGCCACAGGCCCTGCTGCGTGCCGTCGGGCACCAGCGCAGCGCCGAAGGACGCCGCTCCCACCAGCACGAGGAACCCCACGATCGGCCAGAAGACGGTCAGCCAGTGCGGGTGCAGGTGCCGCACGACCTCCTCGTCGTCCCCGAGCACCTTGTCCGGATAGGCCACCCGACCAGCATGACCGACCTCCCCACCTCAGTCACGCACCCAGACCTCCGGGCGCCGCGACGGAGTCGGAGGTGCAACGAGGCGTGCGCTCGGACGACCTCTCGATTGCGGACCAGCACGGCTTGATACGACCGTCGGCTACTCGATCGATGTGTCCCTAAAGGCGGCCTCAGGGACACCGAGATTGATCGGCAGTTCACGCCGCAATCACTCCCGGCACATACAGACGGACGGCAGAGGGGGCCAAGACGCTCGACGGTCGAACGTGGCGCAGCTCAGTACTAGCGGCCTGGGTCAGGTGTCCCATGGGGGCGCTTGGCTGTGAGGCTTGACTTCGTCGGCAGCACGACGGTCGCGTCTTCAATACGGGCTTCGAGTTCCCGGGCTCGCACCTCAGCAGCGGCTTTGGTTGGGAAGCGCTCCCGAAGAGCGATCTTCGAGCCGCCCCACCACTTGGCTTGTGTCACCACGCCGACGGTCCAGGACCTCTTGAAGCGAATGATGTTGACCAACCGGCAGGCAACCCAGCCGAACGGCAGCACGACCAGGGCTGCGAGGAGGCCACCGTCGGGGGCGGACAGGCCGCCGTCAATGTCGAGCCTCAGCGGGAAGCCACTTCTCACGACACGAACGTCGTAGGGCGTCGGTGCTGGCGGGTGGTTGGGGGTGCTCATCACCATCCATTGTGCCGGGCCTACGCGACCGCACATCGCTGGTCTTTCCCGCGCACGCCGATGGCCCGGTTGCAGTTCACGTCGATGCCCCTGAATGGGCCGCTCAGGGCGACGCGGGCCTCAATCCGTAGGCGACTTCACGACCGAGACCGGCATGCCGATGATGCTCGCGTGAGCAAATCCCAGATTCCGGGTCTTCGCGGCGACTGCGCCGCCGTCCTGGGCATCGCGTTGCTCTCCACGGCGGTAGCTGTGCTGGCACTGACCACCGCACGCGGCGTCGTCCGGCAGGACGCCATCACGTACACCACCGAGTTCATAAGTGGTTGGTGGTGGCTGGTGTTCCTGCTCACGCCGCTCCCAGCAGCCCTCGTGCACCGACGAATCGCAACAGCCACTGTCGCAGCGGTAGCTCTTGTGCTGCCCCAGTTCGTGGCAGCTGCCGTCTGCGTAGCCCGATATCGAGCCTCTGGCTGGAGCGACGGCCTGGAGGGCCTCAGTTACCTGCACCCGCTGCTTCTGCTTCTCGCGACCGGGGCCGCCTGCGGACGCACGGCCGTAGCCGGCCGCCGGACCTGAGCACGACGTGGCGCTCAACGCGAGCTGGCGAGTGTCTCTAAGTGGGCGGCGGTTTCAAGCGGTCGTCGCAACGACTGGCTTTTCGGGGTCGGACAGTAGCCGCTGCATGGCTTGCGCTGGGGTGATGAACCCGAGGGTCTGGCGGGGTCTGCCATTGAGTTCAGCAGCGACGGCCTCGAGGTCCTCAGCGCTGTGAACGGAGAGGTCGGTGCCCTTCGGAAAATATTGGCGCAGCAGGCCGTTGGTGTTCTCGTTGCTGCCGCGTTGCCAGGGCGAGTGCGGATCGCAGAAGTAGATCGCCATGTCAGTAGCCAGCGTGATGGCCTGGTGTTGAGCCAGCTCGGTGCCCTGGTCCCAGGTCAATGAGCGACGCAGCTGCTCGGGCAGGGTCGTGATCGCTGCGACCAACCGGTCGCGGACGGTCTGGGCGCCGTGCCCGTCGGGCAGGTGCACCAGCAGGCAGAAGCGAGTCTGGCGTTCGACCAGGGTGGCGATCGCCGACCGGCAGTGCTGGCCCAGGATCAGGTCGCCCTCCCAGTGGCCGGGCACCGCCCGGTCGGCGGCTTCAGCCGGCCGTTCGCTGATCGACACCATGCCGGAGATCTTCGCCGTGGTCGGGCTAGAGAACCCGTGGGGCCGGCGCCAGGCCCGACCGGTGCGCAGATGCCGGTGCAGCTCGGTGCGCAGCTGGCCGCGGCCCTGCACGAACAGCGCCTGATAGATGGTCTCGTGGCTCACCCGCATCGCCGCCTCGTCGCCGTGCTCGCCGGCCAGGTGCGCGCTGATCTGGGCCGGGCTCCACTTCAGGCACAGCTTGGCCTGGACCGCCAGGGCCAGCCGTGCGTCCTCCAGCTTGAACGGCTTGGGCCGTCGCGCCCGCAGCCCGGCGCGTTTGTGCGCCGCGTACGGCGCGTAATTCGCCCGCCTCGCCCGTCCGGCCGCCGGCACGGGCCCGTTGCGGCCCAGCTCGCGACTGATCGTCGACGGGGCGCGGCCGAGCCGGGCAGCGATCGCGCGCATCGACGCGCCGTCCAGGTGCAGGTCGGCGATCTGCAGCCGTTCCTCCAGCGACAGATATCTCGCCGACACCACCCGCGGTGCCGCCGGCGGTCGACCGCTCGAGTCGCGTCGCCACCGATATCCCTGCCGCCGATCCACGCCGACAGCCTCACAGGCCTGCGAAGAGGACGATCCCGCCGTCACCAGCTCCCAGAACCGCTCCTGCCGCTCATCCAGAACCCGCCGCCATTCCGAAACCACCACAACACCTCACGCCGAAAGGGTGTTGCGACGACCGCCTGAGTCCGCCGGCCGCTCAGGGACGGTCGGGCGGACCTGTCCCGCAGGGCGACCTCGAGGACGGGCGTCGCGGCCCCGGTCACGTCCACTCGTCATCCCACACCGCGGGCGATGAGTTGGTGGCTCCCGGCGGGTCCAAGCTCGTGACACCCGGAGGAAGGGACACCACCATGTCTGAGCTTCTCGTCGACTTCATCACCTCCCTCGACGGCTACGCATCGGGAGAGGGATGGCCGGGGTTCTGGGGCCTCGAGGGCCCGGAGTACCTCGCATGGCTCGGTGAGCAGCCCGAGGTCACGTATCTGATGGGGGCGAACACCTACCGCCTGATGTCGGGCTTCGCCGCCGGCGAGGTGCCGAGTGGCCAAGACGAGTTCAGGCCCGAGGAAGAGGCGTCCGTCGACGAGCTCACGCAAGCGTCCAAGGTGGTGTTCTCCTCCTCGCTCGAGGAGCCACTGACGTGGGCCAACTCCACGCTCGTCCGCGACGACGCCGTCGAAGCGGTGCGCGCCATGAAGGAGAACGGCTCGGGACTCCTCAGCACGATAGGCAGCCTCAGCCTGTGCCGGTCCCTGCTCACGGCTGGACTCGTCGACCGCTTCCGGGTCGGGATCTTCCCGGTGATCACCGGCGCCACGGGGGACGAACGCATCTACGACGGCTACCCCGACGTCGCTCTCGAGATGATCGAGCACCGCACCTTCGACGGCCGCATCCAGCTCGTCGAGTACAAGCCACGCGTCCTCGAGCACCCGCCGCTCGGCGCCCCTGCGTGACTTGGGACGGGACTGCCCCCACTTGAGTTGACTACGTTTCGTAGGGGCGATCAGGCCGCGTGAGCGGCCTGGTTCAGTGTCTCGAACTCGATGGGTGTGAGTCGTCCGAGGCGGCGTTGCAGGAGAGCAACTGACCTCAAGGTCACCCCCAAGATCATCGTGCTTCGGGTGTTGATATGCGCAGGGACCAGCGATGGGTGAGTAGCAGAAAGGCGCGGTATGAGGCGACGGCGGTCAGTCCCGTCGCCGCGGCGGCGGACCAGTTCATAGGTCGGTACGGCAGCGGCACGACAGCCGGCTGGGTACTCAAGTCGCTGGTGATCGCCGGCACGGCGTGCCTTCAGCCCCGAACGATGGCTCTGGGCTGCATGGGGTGCATGGTTCTTCTTGGGGACCTAGCTGCCTGCTGCCGGTCCAGCATCCGCCCGTCGTGGTCTTCTTCCTGGACGGCCGCCGACTGCTGTTGTGCGGCCTCGTGGGCGGGAGTCACAGGGTGAGGAAGTGCCACGGGTGAAGAGGTGGTGGATTGGTGCGTCGCTGCTTGCCGTGGGCCTCGGCTGGTGCATCACCGACTGGGTCCTGAGAACGCTCTATCCCCTGAGCTGGGGCGGTCCCAACATCGGCGGTGGTGGCCTGCTGCTGATCGCGGTGGGTGCCGCCATCACGGGCGCTGTCATGCTCATGACCTCCGGCCGGGCGCTCCTCTCGCGTCCGAAGTCGTGGGTGCTGTGGGCGCCGGTGGCGGTGGACGCCGCTCTGCTCGTCGGGCTGGTTGCGGTACGTGTCCTCCTGCCTGGGGACACCGGCCCCGATGGCGGGCTGGCCGGCATCAACGGTCAGGTGGGAGTGACGGTGGACGCGACCGGCGCACCCGTCTTGATGCTCGAGGTCTGCCACGGCTCGGTGGACACCGTCACCGTCGTAGGGCCGAACCGCGGCAGCCAACCCAACGAGGTCTTCGCGCGCTTGACAGCACCGGCGCCCGTGGCGAGCCCGACGCAGGTTGCGCTCTTGGCTCCTCCGCCGGGATGGAGCGGGACGCCGACGTCCCTGCCCCTGGACACCCAGTCCTTCCTCATAGCCTCAGCGGAGGGAACCCAGAGCGAACTGCGGCAGGTCGATTTCAGCGCTGCCGACCTCGCCACCCTCGATCCTGAGACGGTGCAGTACAGCGACTACGACGACGCCGCACAGGACCTGGTGAACCGCCGCACTCCTCGCTCCGGCTTCCACCAGGTGGCCTGCGCCAACTAGCCCAGTCCCCAAGACGCTCGATTGGGGCCGCACACGGCCAGTCGCAACAGCCGTGCAGGGCATTGGACGCAACGAAATTCCCTACTGCTTCATCATCGGCCGTGCCACGCTCCGCCGATGTCCGAAGCGGCCGTCGCGGCAGATGAGCAAGACCTCCGACGTCTCGCCCTGTCCCATTGGTCGGCGGCAGCGAGAGCCCGCGTGGTGACCGTGACCGTGACGAGCGACCGAGCCGAGGTGACCATGCTGGTCAACGGTGACTACGAGTACTGGCAGTACTACGTGCACTTCGACGGGGCGTGGCACCTGACCGTCGAGGGCAATGGCCCGACCTGGGGCTGGGACGACCCTCGCGTCATCAAGTGGTGACCTCGGCAGCTCCAGCCAAGGACTGGCACCGACAGTCCTGCTGAACGTCAGAGCAAGCGTCGAGACGCCGCGGTAGCGACGCCACCCCGTCATGCAACGCAGCAAGGGAGAACTTGCAACGCATGGACGTCTACCTGCTGTGGCACATGCGACCGCTGGAGGGTCAGGAGCACCTCGACCCCGAGATGACCTTCATCGAGACCGACGACAAGCTCTGCGGTGTCTACTCGACCCGGGCCCGAGCTTCATCGGCGCAGCAACGACTCGTCACCCAGCCCGGCTTCAGCGACCACCCCGAGGCCTTCCTGATCGATCGATACGACCTCGACGAGGTCCACTGGACTCAGGGCTTCGTGACCGAGTAGCCCTCGATGGCCTCGTGCGGGACGCCGCCAGGGACGATGCCCGCCGTGCCGCCTCGGGAACATGGCCAGCCGGTCAGGAGACGCCTGACCCTCATGCTCGAGCTGAACGCAGACAGCTTCCTGTGGGATGACGAGCACGGGGCGCTCCGCGAGGACGAGCTGCGGGCCTACGGCGTCTCCACGGCGTTGATCGCACGACTTCGCGCCTGGTTCGACGCGGCGTTCCCGACTGCTGGTGCCGCTGCGGATCCGGAGACACAGGTCGGTAGGCCTTGGAGCCTCCGCCTCGCCGCTCACCTGCAGCAAGAGCTCCCCGGCTACGACGTCCACCTGCCGAGCGGTCGAGTCAGCCGACCACTGCACGAGTGGCTGCCCTAGGTCGCACCAGGCTCCGCGGTCGACTCCCGTACTGGCGAGGCCGCTCATCGCGACGCGGTCGGCGCCTCCCGTCGGGCCGATCCCGGACACGCCTCGTCGGTGATCGCGTCAGGAGCGGCGGGACGGTGGCATTGCCGTCACGCCTTTCCGTCGGGATCGGGCCTTCTGTTCCTGCTGGTCGACCGGTGCCGGACGTAGGTGGCGAGCGGGGTGTCCGCCAGGTCCGCGGAGGTCAGTCCCTCAGTGAACGGAAGCCCGCGCTCGTCGGCGAGCCGGCGGAAGCGGGCGCCCCACGAGTGCGCGGCGAACGGCCCGGCGACCGGACGGGCGAGGCTGATCCAGCCGTCGGCGCCGATGCCGTCGTCCTCGAGGCCGTCGTCGACGCGGGCGGCGGGCACCGTGGCCGTCCCTCCTTCGACCACGACACCCAGCTCACGCACCTGGGCCCACGGCCACGACCTGAGGCGGCCACGTAGACGCGCGACCAGCGCCTCGTCGGTCACCCAGACGCCGTCCCGGCCGGTGTACCAGTGGACGCCGGCGATCACCGCACCCGTGAGCAGCACGGTCACCCCGATGCCGATCGAGAAGCCGACCTGGTCCTCCTCGGTGCGGAAGAGGCCGTACACGCAGGCGGCAGCGACGACCAAGCCACCGGCAGCGAAGATCCACTCCACGATCGGCGACCCACGGACCACCCGTTGACCGAACTCCTCGACGGGCAGCTCACCGGCCGTGTCGTCGGACTCCCAGCGGCTGTGCCGCCATCGGCTGATCCACCCGAAACCACCGATGACCACGCCCGCGATCGCGGTCATGACTGCGTACAACCCCCAGTTGGCGTAGGCCGGGTACCAGTCCTCCACGGTCCTCACCCGCGTCGGATCGTCGGGGACGAACGCGACGGCCACCTCATCGCCGGTGTCGGCCGACCCGCCGTAGGGGATGTCGGCCCGCTGTCCGACACCCGAGGCCTCGAAGCTGACGTGCAGGGTGTCCCCCGAGCGGCGGTGCTCGTCGACGCCGGTCACCGTCGCCGTGGCCTGCACGAGGTCGTCGACGTCCCGGAGGTCGGCCTGCTGGAGCCAGGTCACCAGGGTCAGCACCCCGGTCACGAGCGTCAGCACCGCGAAGACCGGCACCAGCCGCCTCGCCTGCCGTCCTGGCGCGACGGTCCGGCCGCCCTTGCCCACCCTGCCCGGTGGCTGCTCTGTCACCGCCTGCCTCCCGCTCTCGCATCAGTCGCGGCAAGGTAGCGGAGCGCTGACCAGGGCGCAGGTCGGTCACCGCACGTGTGCGGGCGAGTCATCAGCACTGGTGAGGGCCCAGGGCGGTGAGCTCCGCCAGCCGGGTCACGACGGGTTCGGGCACGTCGTTCCCGAGCACGACCGTGCCCAGCGCGGCGCGGAAGGCCGGCTGCCGGCGGGCGGCCCGGTCCACCTCGTCCAGGACGCGCAGGCCGTTGCCCGAGTGGGAGAGCAGGTCCTCCACCGGTCCGGCCCCCACCCAGGCGATCAGGTCGGCGTCACCCTCGGCCGCGTCGGCCAGGACGACCAGTGCACCCACCACACCCGGAGCCGCGGCGTCGCACGCGACGCCGGCGAAGTCGCTGGCGTCGCCGTGCTCGCCGGCCCGCCACTCGGCGAACCAGTCAGCCGCCCACGCCGTCACGCTCGGCCAGGTCCGCTGCGTCCCCGCGAGGACGTCGACCAGGAGGCAGGAACCGTCCGGGCGGAAGGTGGCCTCGGACTCGAACACGGTCGGGAGCCTAGGCAGCAGAACGACGAGCCGGGGCTCATCACGCCTTCGGCGGCTCCGCCTCGGGGCTCTTCCCAGGACCCATGCCACCCGCCATCAGCGCTGCGATCGCCAGGGGGACCACGCCGAGCGGAACGGTGAGCCACACGACGTCGGCCAGCCGATCAGGGGCAGGCCCCACGCCGGACAGCGCCCAGGTCATCGCGAGCAGCGGCAGGGTGACCACCCCGGTGCCCAGCGCGGCGGCGCAGCGGCCACGACCACTCGGCGCCCGCGACACCACGGCGCCGAACACGGCCGGCAGGAAGGTGAACAGCCAGTGGAAGACCGGGATCGGCGGCCCGGACGCCAACGGGGCGTTGATCGCCACGCCCGCTGCGTCGATCACGCCGGCGACGGCTCCCAACACCAGCACGACGAGCCAGGCGACGCCTGCCCGGCTGCGCCAGGCGAGCGGCACCGACCATCCCGTGGCCAGCACGGCGACGACCACGCCGACGACCGTCACGGCGAGGAGCAACCACAGGACTTCGGCGGGCAGCGGCCCGGGGACCAGCGAGTCCTCGGGTGCCGGACGACGACCTGCGCTCACCGCCGTCCCCGCCAGGACCGCGCCCACCGTCAGCAGGGTGCACGCGCCGACGGTCGGCCACAGGCGCCCGGGCCGCGACCTCGCGGGGAGCTGCTGGACCGGCGCGGACACGACGGCACCGTCGCACACGCTGCGGTGCCCCGCTGTGCGCCGCTCGGTCACACTGACGCCCGTGGCGCGGCGGCGGTCCCGAGCACGAGGGCCGAGGACGGTCCGTGACGACGGCCCGCCGACGGTCGTGGCCCTGGAGTGGGACTACGCCTACCCGTCACCGATCGTCGACCGGACCCCCGGGGTCCTCGGCGTCGAGTTCCTCGAACCGGCCGAGCTGGGGCTGTCCGAGTCCCTCGGCGAGCGGCTGATGTCCTGGCTCGATCGGATGCCGGACTGGGACGCCCCTGAGGGGAGCGACCCCGGGTGGACCCGCGAAGGCCTGACGCTGGCCTACGACCTGCAGCACGAGGTCGGCCCGGACATCACCGTCCTCTACGGCGGACGCCCTGTCGCAGACCACCGAGGTCCGTGACCCGACCGACCCTGGAGGCAGCCCCGTCAGACCTGCTTGAGGGCCGGCTCAGCGGGGCACGCGTGGGCGGTCAGCCCTCCCGTCCCGGGCGCACGTGCCGGACGTCGCCGGAGGCCAGTTCCACGATCCCGGCCCCGGTGCGGACGACGAGCCGGCCGTCCCAGTCGACGGCCTCCGCGACCCCCTCCAGCGTCGACCCGTCGGGCATCGTCACGGTGACGGTGGCCCCGACCGTGCTGCACCAGGCGAGGTAGTCCTGCGCGAGGCCCGAGGACACCGGGTCGCCGAGCACCTGCACCCACCGGGAGTACCGGCGCTCGAACGTGCGCAGGAACGCCTCCAGCACGCTCGCGCGGTCGACCGGCCCGCCGGCCACCAGCGCCAGCGACGTCCCGGTGTCGGGGAGCTCGTCGCGGCGGGTCGAGACGTTCAGCCCCACCCCGACGACGACGGCGGCCCCGGACGTCTCGGCCAGGATCCCGGCCAGCTTCGTGCCGTCGGCGGCGAGCAGGTCGTTGGGCCACTTGAGCGACGTGCGGACGCCGGTCACCTCCGACACCGCCTCGGCCAGCGCCACCCCGGTCAGCAGCGAGAGCCAGGCCCGGCGGGCGGCGGGCACGTCGGGGCGCAGCAGCAGCGAGACGGTGACGCCGGCCCGGGGCGGCGAGGTCCAGGTGCGGTCCAGCCGGCCGCGGCCGGCCTGCTGGTGCTCCGCGACGAGCACCAGCCCCTCCGGCTCGTCGGCCGCGGCCCGGGCGACCAGCTCCGCGTTCGTCGACCCGATCGCCTCGACCACTTCCACCTCCCGCCACAGGCCGCCGGTGACGACCGCGGCGGTCAGCGCGGCGGCGTCCAGCGCGGGTCGATCCGGTGCGGGGAGGTGGGGGTCGGACACGTCACCTACGCTACGGCGCTGTGAGTGCCGCCGAACTGGAGAGCGCGGGCGAACACGTCCCCGCTGATCTCGACCTGCACACCACCGCCGGCAAGCTGGCCGACTTCGAGCGCCGGGTGCAGGAGGCCACGCACGCCGGGTCGACGCGCGCGGTGGAGAAGCAGCACGCGGCCGGGAAGATGACCGCCCGGGAGCGGATCGAGGCGCTGCTGGACCCCGGCTCGTTCACCGAGCTCGACGAGTTCGCCCGGCACCGGTCCACGAACTTCGGCATGGACGCCCGCCGCCCGTTCGGCGACGGCGTGGTCACCGGCTACGGCACCGTCGACGGCCGCCCGGTCTGCGTGTTCTCCCAGGACGTGACCGTCTTCGGCGGCAGCCTCGGTGAGGTGTACGGCGAGAAGATCGTCAAGGTGCTGGACCTGGCGGTGCGCAACGGCTGCCCGATCATCGGCATCAACGAGGGCGGCGGCGCGCGGATCCAGGAGGGCGTGGTCTCCCTGGGCCTCTACGCCGAGATCTTCCGCCGCAACGTGCACGCCTCCGGGGTCATCCCGCAGATCTCCCTGGTCATGGGCGCCGCGGCCGGTGGGCACGTCTACTCCCCCGCACTCACCGACTTCATCGTCATGGTCGACAAGACCAGCCAGATGTTCATCACCGGCCCGGACGTGGTCAAGACCGTCACCGGTGAGGACGTGACGCTGGAAGAGCTGGGCGGGGCGCGCACCCACAACACCAAGTCCGGCGTCGCGCACTACCTGGCCGCCGACGAGGCCGACGCGCTGGACTACGTCAAGGCGCTGCTGTCCTACCTGCCGTCCAACAACCTCGACCCGCTGCCGGCGATCGAGACCGCACCGGTCGACATCGCGCTGCCCGAGGCGGTCACCGAGACCGACCGGGAGCTGGACACCTTCATCCCGGACTCCCCCAACACCCCCTACGACATGCACACCGTCATCGAGCACGTCCTGGACGACGGCGAGTTCCTCGAGGTGCAGGCGCTGTGGGGGCCCAACATCGTCATCGGCTTCGGCCGGGTCGAAGGCAGGCCCGTGGGTGTGGTGGCCAACCAGCCGACCCAGTTCGCCGGCACGCTGGACATCGACGCGAGTGAGAAGGCCGCCCGCTTCGTGCGCACCTGCGACGCCTTCAACATCCCGGTGCTGACCTTCGTCGACGTCCCCGGCTTCCTGCCCGGCACCTCCCAGGAGTGGGACGGCATCATCCGCCGCGGCGCCAAGCTGATCTACGCCTACGCCGAGGCCACCGTCCCGCTGATCACCGTGATCACCCGCAAGGCCTACGGCGGCGCCTACGACGTGATGGGCTCCAAGCACCTGGGCGCCGACGTCAACCTGGCCTGGCCCACCGCCCAGATCGCGGTCATCGGCGCGCAGGGCGCGGTCGGCATCCTCTACCGCAAGGAGCTCGCCGCCGCCGAGGACCCCGAGGCCCTCCGCGCGGAGCTGATCGGCAACTACGAGGACACCCTCGCCAACCCCTACATCGCCGCCGACCGCGGCTACGTAGACGCGGTCATCCCGCCCTCGCACACCCGGGTGCACATCGTCCGGGCCCTGCGGCTGCTGGCCAACAAGCGCCAGACCCTGCCGCCCAAGAAGCACGGGAACATCCCGCTGTGAGCCAGCCCCTGCTGCGGGTGGTCAGCGGCCAGCCCACCGACGAGGAGCTCGCCGCGCTGACCGTCGTCGTCGCTGCCCTCGCCCAGCGCCGCCCTGACCGGCGCCGTCCGACGCCGGTGGGTGCCTGGGCCTCCCGCGCGGACCTCGTCCGCACCCCCTTGCAGCCGGGTCCCGGCGGCTGGCGTGCGGCGGGGCGGTTCGCGTGAGCGACGTCCGCCGGCTGGTGCTGGCCTCGCAGTCCCCCGCCCGGCTGCAGCTGATGCGCCAGGCCGGCCTCGACCCCGAGGTGGTGGTCAGCGGGGTCGACGAGAGCACCGTGCAGGCCCCCCGCGTCGCCGAGCTGGTGGCCCTGCTCGCCGCCGCCAAGGCCACCGCGGTCGCCGGCCGGGAGACCGACGCGCTGGTCGTGGCGGCGGACTCGCTGCTGGAGTTCCGCGGCCAGGAGATGGGCAAGCCGGCCGACGTCGCCGAGGCCCGGCTGCGCTGGGAGCGGATGCGCGGCCGCAGCGGCGTGCTGCACACCGGCCAGGCGGTCTTCGACGTCCGGGACGGCGCGGTGACCCAGCGGGACGTCGGCGTCGCCTCCACCGTCGTCCACTTCGACTCCCCCACCACGGCCGAGCTGGAGGCCTACCTGGCCAGTGGCGAGCCGCTGGCCGTGGCCGGCGCGTTCACCCTCGACGGCCTCGGCGCACCGTTCGTCCGCCGCATCGAGGGCGACCCGTCGGCGGTCATCGGCCTGTCGCTGCCCCTGCTGCGCACCCAGCTGGCGAGGCTCGGTACGTCACTGGTCGACCTCTGGCCCCACTGACCACACCCCGGGTTGACCCGCCCCTGACCCCCGTGTGAGCGTCGGATCAGGACCACGGGGGAGTTGTCGGTGAAGCGTCGAACCAGGGCACTGCTCTGCCTGTTGACCGGGCTGGTCGCCGTCCTCGGGCCGGCATCGGCCGCCCGGGCGGACCAGTGGCAGGACCGGGTCTCGGCCGGCAGCGGCTACGCGACCGGGGCGGGGACGACCGTCGCGATCGCGCTGTTCGACCGCGGCACCGGGCTGTACCGCGACAACGGCGCCGCCGCGCACACCCGGATCGAGTCGGCGTCGGTGATGAAGCTGTTCATCGCCGAGAACCTGCTGCACCGGCGCGACCTCGGGCAGATCCGGCTCACCGCGGCCGACCTGACCGACATGTCCCGGATGCTGCGCGAGTCCTACGACGCCGCGGCCAACCGGTTCTGGAGCAGCTACGGCACCAACGCGATCGTCGGCGACGTCATCGCCCGGTACGGCCTGAGCGAGACCGGGCTGACCAGCAACGTCCGCTACTGGGGCAACACGCTGATCACCGCCCACGACATCGTCGTCTTCTACCAGCGGCTGATGGACGGCTCCGGCGGGCTGTCCGCCGGCTCGCGGGACTGGATCGTCGACCAGTTGCGCCAGTCGACCGAGCAGGGCGACGGCGGCCGGCAGTTCTTCGGGCTGCACGACGGGCTGCCGCTGGAGCGCGTGATCGCCCAGAAGCAGGGCTGGATGTGCTGCGTCAACGGCAGCGCCTACCGGCACTCCACCGGGCTCGTCGGCCCGGACGGCCGGTACGCCGTGGCCGTGCTCACCCGCGAGCCCTCCGACCGCGGGACGGCGCACCTGGAGGCCTCGATCACCGGGGCGGTGCGCACGATGTTCCCCGAGGGGCTCATCCCCCGCGTGCAGGGCGACATCGGTGAGCTCTGGTACCGGATGGGCGGCACCCGCAGCCTGCTGGGCTACCCGACCAGCGACGAGCTCGGCCTGCCCGGCGGCGCGGTGAGCCGGTTCCAGGGCGGGTTCGTCTACTGGACGCCGTCCACCGGCCCGCACTGGGTCGCCGGGGACATCCTCCGCAAGTACGGGGCCTACGGCTACGAGCGCAGCGTGCTGCGCTACCCGGTCAGCGACGAGATCCCGCTGGCCGGCGGCGCGCTCAGCCGGTTCCAGGGCGGCTCGATCTACTGGTCACCGCGCACCGGCGCGCACGCGGTCGGCGGCAACATCCTGGCCCGGTACGGCAGCTACGACTGGGAGAAGGGCGTGCTGGGCTACCCGACCAGCGACGAGCTCGCGCTGACCGGCGGGGCGCTGAACCGGTTCCAGGGCGGCTACGTCTACTGGTCACCGGCCACCGGCGCGCACGCGGTCGGCGGCGCCATCCTGGGCGCGTACGGCGCGACCGGGTGGGAGCGGGGCTGGCTCGGCTACCCGACCAGCGAGGAGACCCGCCTGCCCGGCGGGGCGGTGAGCCGGTTCTCCGGCGGCGCCGTCTACTGGTCACCCCAGGGCGGCGCCCACCCGGTCCGGGGGCCGATCCTCACCGCGTACGAGACCCTCGGCGCCGGGCAGGGCGAGCTCGGCTACCCGACCCGGGACGAGCTGACCCTCGTCAACGGCGGTGCCGTCTCCGTCTTCCAGCACGGCGCCCTCTACTGGACGCGGACCACCGGTGCGCACTGGCTCGGCGGTGACCTGCTCACCGCCTACGGCGCCCAGGGGTACGAGCGCGGCCCGCTCGGCTACCCGACCAGCGACCCGCACCCGGTGGCCGGCGGCACCCGCGTCGACTTCCAGCGCGGCAGCCTGACGCTGACCCCGTCCGGCCAGGTCCTCCGGGACGCGGACGCGGCACCGACCGCGGTCACCCCGCAGCCGACGCGCACCCCCGCACCGGCCGCCGTCCCCACCCCGACACCCACCCCCACACCCACACCCACGGCGACACCGACACCGGCCGCACCGACGACGACGGCGCCGACGACCGGCGACGCGAGCGGGGCGACGCCGTGAGGCGGCTGCGGCTGGTCGCCGGTGCGGTCGTCCTGCAGGCCGCGCTGCTCGGCTGCACGGGCAGCGCCGACGAGCCCGCGGCCGGGTCGCCGGCGGCCTCGACCACCCCGGCACCGGCGCCGCCCACGCCGGCCGGCAGCGCCGAGGCGCAGGCGCTCGCCGCCTTGCCCGCCGGGCCGGCCACCGGCACGGCGGTGGTGACCCTGACCGGCGCCGGCGAGCTGCGCGCCCCCGTCACCGGCCAGTGCAGCCAGACCGCCGACGGCACCCGGATCGAGGCGTCCGCCGACACCGCGACGATCCGGCTCGACGTCACCCCCGGCGGCGCGCACCTCGCCCTCGACGACGTCGGGCTGTCGGCCACCTCCGACGTCGCGACCGGCCGCTACGAGGTCTCCGGCCGCCACCTCTCCCTCGCCGCGCCGCTCGTCCACGACGGCGGGTCGACCGGCCGGGTCGAGCTGGAGGTCGACTGCGGCGGCTGAGCCGCCCGCCCTGCGGAGGCAGCGGCCGATCGCGCTGACTAGAGTCCGGGCGTCCGCTCGGAGGGGAGTTCGTCGGTGCAGAAGGTCCTGATCGCCAACCGCGGTGAGATCGCGGTGCGTGTCGCACGCGCCTGCCGGGACGCCGGGCTGACCAGCGTCGCGGTCTACGCCGAGCCCGACCGGGACGCCCTGCACGTGCGCGCCGCCGACGAGGCCTTCGCCCTGGGCGGCACCACCCCCGGCGACTCCTACCTGGTCATCGACAAGATCATCGACGTCGCGCGGCGGTCCGGCGCCGACGCGGTGCACCCCGGCTACGGCTTCCTGAGCGAGAACGCCGGGTTCGCCCAGGCCGTCATCGACGCCGGTCTGACCTGGATCGGCCCCTCCCCGCAGGCGATCATCGACCTCGGTGACAAGGTCGCCGCCCGGCACATCGCCACCCGCGCCGGCGCACCGCTGGTGCCGGGCACCAAGGACCCGGTCGCCGACGCCGAGGAGGTCATCGCCTTCGCCAAGGAGCACGGCCTCCCGGTGGCCATCAAGGCCGCGTTCGGCGGCGGCGGCCGCGGGCTGAAGGTCGCCCGCACGATCGAGGAGATCCCCGAGCTGTTCGACTCCGCCGTCCGCGAGGCGGTGTCGGCGTTCGGCCGCGGCGAGTGCTTCGTCGAACGCTTCCTGGACAAGCCCCGGCACGTCGAGGCCCAGGTGCTCGCCGACACCCACGGCACCGTCATCGTCGTCGGTACCCGCGACTGCTCGCTGCAGCGCCGCAACCAGAAGCTGGTCGAGGAGGCCCCCGCGCCGTTCCTCACCGACGAGCAGCGCGAGCGCATCCACTCCTCGGCCAAGGCCATCTGCGCCGAGGCCGGCTACGTCGGTGCCGGCACCGTGGAGTACCTGGTCGGCACCGACGGCTCGATCTCCTTCCTCGAGGTCAACACCCGGCTGCAGGTCGAGCACCCCGTGAGTGAGGAGACGTCGGGCATCGACCTGGTCCGCCAGCAGTTCCGGATCGCGCAGGGCCTGCCGCTGGAGATCACCGCCGACCCCACCCCGCGCGGGCACAGCATCGAGTTCCGGATCAACGCCGAGGACGCCGGGCGCAACTTCATGCCCGCCCCCGGCCCGGTCACCCGGCTGGAGGTCCCGCAGGGCCCCGGCGTGCGCTGGGACTCCGGCGTGGAGACCGGCGGTGAGGTCGCCGGCGCCTTCGACTCCATGCTGGCCAAGCTGATCGTCACCGGCGCCACCCGCACCGAGGCGTTGCAGCGCGCCCGCCGCGCGCTGGCCGAACTGGTCGTCGAGGGCATGCCCACCGTCGTCCCGTTCCACCGCGCCGTCGTCGCCGACGAGGCGTTCACCGCCGAGCCGTTCACCGTGCACACCCGGTGGATCGAGACCGAGTGGGACAACCAGGTCCCGCCCTACGGCCCGGCCGCGGAGTCCGAGGACGCCGAGCCGCGGCAGACCGTCGTGGTCGAGGTCGGCGGCCGCCGGCTGGAGGTGTCGCTGCCCGCCGGGCTGGCCGCGGGCGGCGGTGGGGCGGCCCCGGCCAGCGGCGGGGCGAAGCCGCGCAAGCGCGGCGGCGGGCACGGCGGCTCGGCCGCCTCCGGTGACTCCCTCACCGCGCCCATGCAGGGCACCATCGTCAAGGTCGCGGTCGAGGACGGTGCCACCGTCGCCGCCGGTGACCTGGTCGTCGTCCTCGAGGCGATGAAGATGGAGCAGCCCATCACCGCGCACAAGGCCGGCACCGTGTCCGGGCTGTCCGCCGAGGTCGGCGCCAGCGTCACCAGCGGCGCCGTCCTCTGCACCATCACCGACGCCGCCGAGTAGGGCTCAGTACGCGACCCGGACCTCGGTCGTGGCCGCGACGAAGGTGAGGGTGCCGCCCTGGAAGCGCTGGGTGGTGCCGCCGGCGACGGCGCGCTCCTCCTCGAGTGGGTAGCCCAGCCGGCCGTTCTCCCAGCCCAGCGCTCCCCAGCGCTCGCGGGTGTACCGGTTGGTCAGGGCGTGCGCGCCGCTGGCCGGTGACCAGTAGACCGACCCCTGCTGGAACACCTGGAAGCAGCCGCCGTCGCGCAGCCCGCACACCTGGTCGGCGGTCGGGTAGCCCAGCGGGCCGTTCTCCCAGCCCGACGCGCCCCACCGGTCGCGCAGCGCACCGGTCACGACCGTCGCCCTCGACCCGGCGCTCACGTACACCGAGCCGCCCTGGAACAGCTGGAAGCAGCCGCCGTCGCGCAGCCCGCAGGTCGTGTCCCCGGTCGGGTAGCCCAGCGCGCCGGTCTCCCACCGCGCCGCCGCCCACCGGTCCCGGACCGCACCGGACAGCACCAGCCGCGCGCCCGTGGTGTTCGACCGGTAGACGGCGCCCTTCTGGAAGGTCTGGAAGCAGCCGCCGTCGCGCAGCCCGCACACCTGGTCGGCGGTCGGGTAGCCCAGCGCGCCGTTCTCCCAGCCCGACGCGCCCCACCGGTCGCGCAGCGCACCGGTCACGACCGTCGCCCTCGACCCGGCGCTCACGTACACCGAGCCGCCCTGGAACAGCTGGAAGCAGCCGGCGTCGCGCAGCCCGCAGGTCGTGTCCCCGGTCGGGTAGCCCAGCGCGCCGGTCTCCCAGCGCGCCGCCGCCCACCGGTCCCGCACCGCGCCGGACAGCACCAGCCGCGCGCCCGTGCCCGGCGACCAGTACACCGCCCCGCGCTCGAAGGCCTGGAAGCAGCCACCGTCGCGCAGGCCGCAGGTCTCCTCGCCGACCGGCGCGCCCAGCGGCCCGGACAGGGAGCCCGAGGCGGTCCACCGGTCCCGGATCGCGCCGCGCACCACGCGCGTGCCGCCGGCGGTGCTGCTCACCACCGACCCGCCCTGGAAGGCCTGCGAGCACGTGCCCCCGGCCGCGCCGCACACCGTGTCGCCGACCGGGTAGCCCAGCGGCCCTGTCTCCCACCGCGTCGCGGCCCACCGGTCCCGGACCGGTCCGGACAGCACCAGCCGCGCACCGGTGCCCGGCGACCAGTAGACGGCGCCCTGCTGGAACGTCTGGAAGCAGCCGCCGCCGACCAGCCCGCAGACCTTCGCCGCGGTGGACGCCCCGAGCGGTCCGGCCTCGCCTCCGCTGGCGGCCCACGCCTGGCCGACCGGGTCGGTGGACCGTGGCACCGCCGCCGGGCTCGGCGCGCTGGCCGGGCCGGTGCCCGCCGCGTTGGTCGCGGTGACGGAGAACGTGTACGCGGTGCCGTTGGTCAGCCCGGTCAGCGTGGCCGTGGTGGCACCGGTCGTCGTCGCCGTCGCCCCGCCCGGGGCCGCGGTCACCGTGTAGCCGGTGACCGGGCTGCCGTTGGCCGTCGCGGCCGTCCAGCGGACGACCGCGCTGCGGTCGCCGCCCACGGCGGTCACCCCGGTCGGCGCAGCCGGGGGCGAGGCACCGGCCGGGGTGAGGGTCACGCTCGACGTCGCGCTGGACTGGCCCCAGGCGTCGACGACGGCCACCGCGTAGCTGCGGGTCACGCCCAGCGGGGCGGCGAGCGTGACGCCCGCGGTCCGCGGGCTGGCCACGACCGACCCGCCCACCCGGACGGTGTACGTGTACGCGGGGCCGGCGTCGTCCCAGCTCAGCAGCACCCGGCTGCCGTCGGTCCTGCCGGACACCCCGGTCGGCGCCGCGGGCGGGGCCGGGCGGGTCGTGCCGGTGGTGATCGCGTTGGAGGGGGCCGACGCGCGCCCCAGGTCGTCGACGCCGCGCAGCTGCCACCGCGTCTCGTAGCTGGGCATCGCGGCGAGGGTGAGGCCGAAGGTCTGCGGCGAGCCGGTGAGCGGCAGCGCGTAGGTGCCGACGCTGGCGCCGTCCTGGAGCAGCGAGTACCGCGCCGCGACCGGCCCGGTCACCGTCGCAGTGACGTCGAGGACGGCGCTGGCGCCGGCCGTGCGCAGCGTGGCCGCCTGCAGGGCCCTTTAGGGCGGGGCCCCGGCGCCGACGGACGCCAGCGCCGGCAGGCTGCGGGCACCGCTGTCGGCCTGCACGTCGACCGCCACCTGGGTGCCGTCGGTCAGCCCGGTCACCCGGGCGCTGGTGCCGGTCACGCTGGCCCGGACGACGCCGTCGACCCGCACCGAGTACCCGGCGGCCCCGGCGACCGCCGGCCAGGAGACGTCGACGGCCCCCGCGGACGGCGTGACGGTGGGGGCCGCGCCGACCTGGTCCGCGGCGGTGAAGGCGGCCGGCACGTCCAGCCGGCCGGCTCCGTAGCCGCGGTCCCAGCTGCCGCCGCCGTCCGCGCCGGCCTGCAGCGCGGCCTGCACCTGCGCGGGGCTGATCCCCGGGTGGCCGGCGCGCAGCAGGGCGACCGCCCCGGCCACCGCCGGGCCGGCGAAGGAGGTGCCCGTGCCGCTGGTGTACCCGGTGCCGCGGTACGGCAGCACCACGCTCTCGCCGACGGCGGAGACGTCGACCTGCCAGCCGTGCTGCGCCCACGGCGCCGGGGCGGCCTCCGGTGTGGTGGCCGAGACCGCGATGACCCCCTCGAGAGCGGCCGGGTACAGCACCGCGTTGCCGTTCTGCCCGTCGTTGCCGGCGGAGGCGACGACGGAGACGCCCTTGTCCAGCGCGTAGCGGACGGCGGTGGCGGTCACGTCGGAGTAGCCGCCGGACAGCGACATGTTGATCACGTCCGCGCCGTGGTCGGCGGCCCAGAGGACGCCCCGGGCGACGGCGGCCGACGGGCAGGTCGCGCTGGTGCACACCCGCACCGGCAGGACCCGGGCCTGCGGTGCCATCCCGGCGCTGCCCGCGCCGTTGCCGTCCCGGGCGGCGATGACGCCGGCGACCCCGGTGCCGTGCCACTCGGCCGGGTCGGCGGCCAGCCCGGTGGTGTCGGTGCCGGCGAGCACCGCGCCGGCGAGGTCGGGGTGGCTGCCGTCGACCGCGGTGTCCAGCACGGCCACCACCTGGCCGGCACCGCGGGTGCGGGGCCAGACGTCGGTGACCGAGCTCATCGCCTGCGGGTCGTCGGCCTCCCAGTACGGGTCGGCGTCGAGCCGGTAGTCGACCGCGGCGTCGGCGGCGACGACGTCGGCCCGGTCCTCGAGCGTCTCCTCCGTGGCCGCTGCCCGGTCCCGGGGCGCGGTGACCGTCTCGACGACGTACTCGCCGTCGACGACGGTGAGGACGTCGATGCTGACCTGCCCGCCGTCGGCGGCCGAGGCGGCCGGGGCGCCGGCCACGCAGCCGAGCACGGCGAGGACCGAGCCGGCCAGGGCGACGACGAGCCGGCGGGCGGGGTGATGCTGCACATCGGTCTCATCGGCACCCGGCCGACGGGACCGGATCCTCCGATCGCGTGACCCCCGGCCGGGGGCGGGTCAGCTGTGCTCGTCCTCGATCCCCATCAGCCGGCGGCCGGCCTCGGTGATGGAGCCCGACAGCGACGGGTAGATCGCGAAGGTCTGGGCGAGGTCGCCGGCCGTGAGCCCCTTGGTGACCGCCAGCGCGATCGGCAGGATCAGCTCCGACGCCCCCGGGGCCACCACGACCCCGCCGATGACGACGTCGGTGGAGCGCCGGGCGTAGAGCTTCACGAAGCCGTCGTGCAGGTCGCCCATCTTGGCCCGGGCGTTGGTGGCCAGCGGCAGCCGGACCACCTCGACGTCGGCCCCCTCGGTGAGCGACTTCTCCTGCACCCCGACCGTGGCGATCTCGGGGTGGGTGAAGACGTTGGCCGCGACCGTCTTGAGCCGGATCGGCGCCACCGCCTCGCCCAGGGCGTGCCACATCGCGATGCGGCCCTGCATCGCCGCGACCGAGGCGAGCTGGAAGACGCCGGTGACGTCGCCGGCGGCGTAGATGCCCGGGACGGTGGTGCGGGAGACCCGGTCGACCAGGATGTGCCCGGCCTTGGTCACCTCGACCCCGCACGCCTCCAGGTTCAGCCCGTCGGTGTTCGGCACGGTGCCCACGGTCATCAGCGCGTGCGAGCCCTCGACGACGCGGCCGTCGGTCAGCTCGACCCGGACGCCCTTCTCGGTGCGCAGCACCTTCTCGGCCCGGCCGCGCTCGGCGATCCGCCCGCCGCGGGACTGGAAGACCTCCTCGACCACGGCGGCGGCGTCGGCGTCCTCACCGGGCAGGACCTGGTCCCGGGAGGAGACCAGGGTGACCGGGACGCCGGCCTCCAGGTACCCGGAGGCGAACTCGGCGCCGGTGACGCCCGAGCCGACGACGACGAGGTGCTCGGGCAGCTCCTCGAGGTCGTAGACGTCGCGCCAGGACAGGATCCGCTCGCCGTCCGGCTCGGCGCCGGGCAGCACCCGGGGGTCGGCGCCGGTGGCGATGAGGACCACGTCGCCCTCCAGCTCCTCGACCACCGTGCCGGCCCGGTCGAGCACCTCGACCCGGTGCGCGGCCAGGCCGCGCTCCTCGTCGGAGAGCCGGCCCTGGCCGCTGACCAGCCGGACGCCCTCGGACTCCAGCCGGGCGTGGATGTCGGCGGACTGGGCGACCGCCAGCCCCTTGATCCGCTGGTTCACCGCCGCGAGGTCCAGGCCCACGGTGCCCAGGTCGTTGCCGCGCAGCCCGAGGACGGCGGAGTCGCGGACGGCCGTCATGGCGCCGGCCGCGGCGATGAGCGTCTTGGACGGGACGCAGTCGGTGAGCACGCTCGCACCCCCGACGCCGTCGCGTTCGATCACGGTGACGTCCGCACCGAGCTGGGCGGCGACGAGCGCGGCCTCGTAGCCGGCCGGGCCACCGCCGATGATGACGATGCGGGTCATGTGTGCTGGTCTCCACTCTGGTCCGGTGATCGGTCCCCATTGTCCCCGCTGCCGGCCACCGACGCGGGGAGGCCCCGGTGCAGGGCGCTCGCTATCGTCAGCGGGATGGCCCTCTACGCCGCGTACGGGTCGAACATGGACCCGGCGCAGATGCTGCAGCGCTGCCCGTCCTCCCCGTTCTCCGGCACCGGCTGGATCCCGGGCTGGCGGCTGACCTTCGGCGCGGAGGAGTTCGGCTGGGACGGCGCGCTGGCCACCCTCGTCCCGGTCGACGACGGCTCACCGGGCGTCTTCGTCGCCCTCTACGACCTCACCGAGGCCGACGAGCGGACGCTGGACGCCTGGGAGGGCGTCGACCACGGGCTCTACCGCAAGGTGCGGCTGCGGGTGCACACCCTGGCCGGCGACGTGGTGGCCTTCGCGTACGCGCTGGACGCCTTCGAGGGCGGGCTGCCCTCGGCCCGCCACCTCGGCGCGATCGCCGACGCCGCCGAGGCCGCCGGGGCACCGGACGACTACCTGCTGGACCTCCGCCGGCGCGACTGCCGCTCCACCAGCACCTGACGCCCCACCCGTCGCGGGCGTCGTCCGCGGGCGGCGGGCGGCCGCCCCGCCCCGGTTACCCTCGAGCCGCCTGCGGTTCCGCTCCCCGTCCCCTCAGCCAGGCAGAGGATCAACGTGTACACACTCGTGCTGCTCAACGGCGGCAGTGGACGGCGGATGGGTGCCCCGCAGCCCAAGCAGTTCATCAAGGTGAACGGCATCCCGATCCTGGTGTACTCGCTGGTGGCCGCCGACGCCGTGCCGGAGATCGACCAGATCGTGCTGAACTACCCCGAGGGCTGGCGCGACGACGTCGCGGGCCTGGTGCACGACTACGCGATCCGCACCCGGGTCGACCTCGTCCCCGCCGGCGCGACCCGGCAGGCCTCCGTGGCCGCCTCGCTGGACCTGTGCGCCCACGACGACGTGGTGCTGCACGAGGCCGCCCGCCCGCTGGTCCGGTCCGCCGACTTCGCCCGGCTCATCGCCGCACCCGAGCGGAACGTGAGCTACATGGCCCCGCTGTCGTTCACCGTGGCGCCGGTCGACCCGGCGACGCACCGGGTCACCGGGTACCTGGACCGCGACCAGCTGCGCAACGTCCAGCTGCCGCAGAAGTTCAGCCTGGCCGACCTGCGCAAGGCGCACGCGTTCGCCGCCGGGCAGGACGTCGTCTTCACCGAGGACGCGACGCTGCTCGCCGCCGCCGGGCTGGAGGTCCACTTCGTGGACGGCGCGGACACGAACATCAAGGTGACCACGCCGACCGACATCCACCTGGCGGTCTCCCTGCTGCACGCCCAGGCCGACGATGAGTGACCGCCGGCGCACGGTGCTGGTCACCGGTGCCTCGCGCGGCATCGGCCTGGCCACCGCCGAGCGCTTCGCCCGCCGGGACGACGTCGAGCAGGTCGTCCTCGTCGCCCGCGACTCCCCCGCCTTCGACGCCGCGGTCGCCCACCTCACCGAGGTCGCCTCCCCCGCGGTGAAGGTGTGGCCCTACCGGCTCGACCTGGCCGACCGGGCCGGCGTCCTGGAGCTGGTCGACCAGGTCCACGCCACCCATGGCAACGTCGACGTCCTGGTCAACAACGCCGGCTACACCAAGCCCGAGCCCGTGCACCAGATCGACTTCGCCGAGTTCGAGCGGACGATGGCGGTCAACCTGTACGCGCCGTTCAGCGTGATCCAGGGCCTGCTGCACGCCGGCAACCGGTTCAGCCTGATCGTCAACATCGCCTCGACCGCCGGCCTGCACGGCCGGTCGGGGTGGCTCACCTACTCGGCGTCCAAGGCAGCGGTGATCAACATGAGCGAGGTCCTCCGCGAGGAGCTGGCCATCTACGGCACCCGCGTCGCGTGCATCTCCCCCGGCCGCACCGCGACCGACCTGCGCCGCACCCTGGCGCCCGAGGAGGACCCGACCACGATCATGCAGCCCGAGGACGTCGCCGCGGTCATCGAGATGCTCAGCACCGACGTCGGCAGGTTCGTCGACAGCACCAACCTGGTGGTACGGCAGTGAAGCCCGTGGACGAGCAGCCGACGACGGCCGCTCCGCGCAAGAACGACCTGTGGGGCCAGGTCATCCGGTTCGGCGTGGTCGGCGCGTTCAGCGCGATCGTCGACCTCGGGGTCTACACCCTGGCGCTGCACCTGGGCCTGTGGGTGCACGCCGCCCGGGCGCTGAGCTTCATCTGCGGCACCAGCACCGCCTACGCGCTCAACCGCCGGTGGGCGTTCGGGGTGGAGGGCGGCCGGCGCCGGGCGCTCGGGTTCGTGCTGCTCTACGGGACGACGTTCTTCGTCATCCTCGGCGTCAACGCGCTGGCCCTCGCCGTCCTGCCGGACCGCTGGTGGACGGTGACGCTGGCCTGGGCCATCTCGCAGGGCTTCGGCACGGTCTGCAACTTCGTGATGCTGCGGACCGTCGTCTTCAAGGACTGAGCCGCTCAGCCCGCCGGCCGTTCGAGGAACGCGTCGAGCAGCCGGCGGGCGGCCAGCGCCGGGGTGAGCCGGCCCGCGGTCACCGCCGCCTCCAGCTCCGGGGTGAGTGCCCGGACGCCGGGGTCGCTGCGCAGCCGGTGCTCCAGGCCGTCGCGCACCATCTGCCAGACCCAGCGCACCTGCTGGGCCCGGCGCCGCTCGTCGAGCTCCCCGGACGCACGCATCCGGTCCTGGTGCTCGACGACCTTGGCCCAGACCTCGTCGAGCCCCTCCCCGGTGAGCCCCGCGCAGGTGAGCACCGGGACCTCCCAGCCGTCACCGCGCCCGCGCAGCATCCGGATCGCCCCGCCCAGCTCGCGGGCGGCGCGGCGGGCGTCGACCTCGCCGGGCCCGTCGGCCTTGTTCACCGCGATGACGTCGGCGATCTCCAGGATGCCGCGCTTGATGCCCTGCAGCTGGTCACCGGTGCGGGCGAGGGTGAGGAACAGGAAGGAGTCGACCATCTCCGCGACGGTCACCTCCGACTGGCCGACGCCGACGGTCTCCACCAGCACGACGTCGTGACCGGCGGCCTCGACCACCACCATCGACTCCCGGGTCGCCTGCGCCACCCCGCCCAGCGTGCCGGCGGTCGGCGCCGGCCGGATGAACGCGCGCTCGTCGACCGCCAGCCGGGACATCCGGGTCTTGTCGCCCAGGATCGACCCGCCCGACCGCGCCGACGAGGGGTCGACGGCCAGGACGGCGACCTTGGAGCCGGCCGCGGTCAGCGAGATGCCGAGGGTGTCGATGAACGTCGACTTCCCGACCCCGGGCACGCCGCTGATCCCGACCCGGCGAGCCCCGCCGGCGTGCGGCAGCAGCGCGACGAGCAGCTCCTGGGCCGCCTCCCGGTGGTCGGCGCGCCGGGACTCGACCAGCGTGATGGCCCGCGCCATCGCCCGCCGGTCCCCCGCCAGCACGCCGTCCGCGAGCCCTGCGACGTCCACCCCCGGGGCTTTCTGTACCGAGAGCCCCGGGCTTTCGGTACCGGAAGCCCGGGAGTCGCTCACGAGTGGCCGAGCCGGGCGGCGAGCGTGCGGAGGAGGTCCTGGGCGGCGTCGGCGATGACGGTGCCGGGTGGGAAGACGGCGGCGGCGCCCATCTCGCGCAGCGTCGGGACGTCGTCGGGTGGGATGACCCCGCCGACCACGACCAGGACGTCGTCGGCGCCGAGCGCGGCGAGGGCGTCGCGCAGCGCGGGCACGAGAGTGAGGTGGCCGGCGGCGAGGGAGGAGACGCCGACGACGTGCACGTCGGCCTCCACCGCCTGGCGGGCGACCTCGTCGGGGGTCTGGAACAGCGGGCCGACGTCGACGTCGAAGCCGAGGTCGGCGAACGCGGTGGCGATGACCTTCTGGCCGCGGTCGTGGCCGTCCTGGCCCATCTTGGCCACCAGGATCCGCGGGCGGCGGCCCTCGGCCTCGGCGAACTCCGCGGCCATCGCCCGGGTCTCCTCCACGGGCGCCGATCCTCCGGCTTCGTCGCGGTACACACCGGAGATGGTGCGCACCTGCCCGGCGTGCCGGCCGTAGACCGCCTCCAGCGCGTCGGAGATCTCCCCCACCGTGGCCTTGGCCCGCGCCGCATCGACGGCGAGCTTCAGCAGGTTCGCGTCCAGGTCGTTCCCACGTCGTCCCTCCGCCGCGGCCCGCGCGGCGTCGGTCAGCCGGGCCAGCGACTCCCCCACGGCACGGGAGTCGCGGGAGGCGCGGAGCTCGGTCAGCCGGGCCTTCTGCTGGGCCAGCACGTCGGCGTTGTCCACCCGGAGCACGTCGACGGCCTCGTCGGCGGCGACCCGGTACTTGTTGACCCCGATCACCGGCTGCCGGCCGGAGTCGATCCGCGCCTGGGTGCGCGCGGCGGCCTCCTCGATGCGCAGCTTGGGGATGCCGTCGTCGATCGCCTGCGCCATGCCGCCGTGCGCGGCGACCTCCTGGATGTGCGCCCACGCGCGGCGGGCGAGGTCGTAGGTGAGGCGCTCCACGTACGCCGACCCGCCCCACGGGTCGATCACCCGCGTCGTCCCCGACTCCTGCTGCAGCAGCAGCTGGGTGTTGCGGGCGATCCGGGCGGAGAAGTCCGTGGGCAGCGCGAGCGCCTCGTCCAGGGCGTTGGTGTGCAGCGACTGGGTGTGCCCCTGGGTGGCGGCCATCGCCTCCAGGCAGGTGCGGACGACGTTGTTGTAGACGTCCTGGGCGGTCAGCGACCACCCGGAGGTCTGCGAGTGGGTGCGCAGCGACATGGACTTGTCCTTCTGCGCACCGGCCTCGCGCACCAGCTTGGCCCACAGCAACCTGCCGGCGCGGAGCTTGGCGACCTCCATGAAGAAGTTCATGCCGATGCCCCAGAAGAAGGACAGCCGGGGGGCGAACACGTCGACGTCCATGCCCGCGGCCTTGCCGGCCTGCAGGTACTCCACGCCGTCGGCGAGGGTGTAGGCCAGCTCCAGGTCGGCCGTCGCCCCGGCCTCCTGGATGTGGTAGCCGGAGATGGAGATCGAGTTGTACCGCGGCATCTGCGTGGAGGTGAACGCGAAGATGTCGCTGATGATCTGCATCGAGGGCTTGGGCGGGTAGATGTAGGTGTTGCGGACCATGAACTCCTTGAGGATGTCGTTCTGGATCGTCCCCGTGAGCTGGTCCGGGCTCACCCCCTGCTCCTCCGCGGCCACGACGTAGAGCGCCAGCACCGGCAGCACCGCGCCGTTCATCGTCATCGACACGCTCATCCGGTCCAGCGGGATGCCGTCGAACAGCTGCCGCATGTCCAGGATCGAGTCGATCGCCACCCCCGCCATCCCGACGTCACCGACCACCCGGGGGTGGTCGGAGTCGTACCCGCGGTGGGTGGGCAGGTCGAAGGCGACGGAGAGCCCCTTCTGCCCGGCGGCCAGGTTGCGCCGGTAGAACGCGTTGGACTCCGCCGCGGTGGAGAAGCCGGCGTACTGCCGCACCGTCCACGGCTGGGTCGTGTACATCGTCGGATAGGGCCCGCGCAGGTACGGGACGATGCCGGGATAGGTGCCCAGGAAGTCCACGTCGGCCAGGTCCGCGGCGGTGGCCAGCGGCGGTACCGCGATGCCCTCCGGCGTCTCCCAGGTCGCCTCCGCCACGCTCCGCCCGGTCGCCGCCTCGTACGCCGCCGTCCAGTCCTCACCCGTGGCGTGGACGGTGGGCCGGCCCAGCTCCAGGTCGCCGAAGTCGGGGATGCCGCTCATGTCGTGACCTCCTCCTGCTCACCGAGAGCGCGCTTGTGGTGGATCCCGAGCTGGTCGAGGACGGTTGTCAGGACGGCGATCGCGTCGCAGCCGGCGTACACGTACCCGTCGACGCCGTCGATCCCCAGGGACGGCGGCCCGGCGAGCCACACCTGGGCTGCGCCGGCGGCCCGCAGCTCGGCGGCCAGCGCCGCGGCACCGTCGGCGTAGTCGCGGTCGGTGCCGCAGATGCAGACCACGGAGGCCCCGTCGAGGCTCGCGGCGCCGTCACCGGTGGTGGTCTGCAGGCCGCCGGCGCCGAAGAGGTTGGCCGCGAACGTCGCCCGGGCGGTGTGCCGCGCGACCGGGCCCAGGGTGGCCAGGTGCACCCGCGGCCGGGGCTCGACCGCCTCGACCGCGTCGCGCAGGTCCTCGAACGCCGCGGCCGCCCGCACCCGGGGCAGGCCCCCGGACGGCGGGGCGGCGGCCGGACGGCGGGAGGGCAGCACCTCCGCGGGGTTGGGGAACTCGCTGACCCCGGTGAGCGCGTCGGCGCGGGTGGCCAGCCGCCGCTCGCGCTCGGACCAGGCCGCGGCGATCCGCTCGCCGACCAGGCCGGAGTCCAGCGCCGCGGCCAGGCCACCGGCCCGCTCGATCTCGGTGAACCACGCCCACGCGGTCTGGGCCAGCTCCTCGGTGAGCGACTCGACGTACCAGGAGCCACCGGCCGGGTCGAGCACCCGGGCCAGCGACCCCTCCTCCACCAGCAGGCTCTGGGTGTTGCGGGCGGTCCGCCGGGCGAAGGCGTCGGGCAGGCCGAGAGCGGCGTCGAAGGGCTGCACGGTGACGACGTCCGCGCCGCCCACCCCCGCGGCGAAGCAGGCCACCGTGGTGCGCAGCATGTTCACCCACGGGTCGTGCCGGGTGGTCATCACCGACGAGGTCACCGCGTGCTGCCGCATCGCCCGCGCCTGCGGCGACGCCCCGCTGGCCTCGCCCACCCGGTCCCACAGCCGGCGGGCGGCCCGCAGCCCGGCGATCGTCGTGAACTGGTCCGCCGACGCGGAGAACCGGAACTCCAGCTGGCCGAACGCCTCGTCCACGCCCAGCCCCGCGTCGGTCAGACCCCGCAGGTAGGCCACCCCGGCGGCGACCGCGCAGCCGAGCTCCTCCACCGCCGAGGCGCCCGCGTCGGCGAACACCGTGCCGTCGACCACCACGCTGCGCCACCCGGCCGGCGTCCGGCGGGCCAGGTCGGCCAGCCCGGAGAGGTCCTGCGCCTGCCCGGTCGCGGCCTGCAGGCCGAGCGGGTCCAGGCCCAGGCAGCCCCCCGGCGCCAGGTCGGTGCGGCCCTCGACCAGGGCGAGGAACGCCTCGGCCGCCGGGACACCACCGGACAGGGTCAGCGGCGCGAGGTCCAGCAGCACGTCGGCGAGCACGTCGCCCAGCGACCCGACCGGCACCGCGCCCTCGCCGAGCACCAGCCACAGCGAGGAGACGCCGTTCTCCAGGTCCGCCGCGATCGCCTCGCGGGTGGCTGCGACGTCCGGGTCGGCGTGCCGCTGCCGGACGTCCCAGCCGGCGGGCACCTCGGTGTCGGCGCCAGCAGCGGCGGTCACCCCCGCCGCACCGGCCCGGGCGCCGCGCACGAACGGCGGCAGACCGGGCACCCCGGCCAGCGCCGGCAGGTCGCCGGCGTCCTCGGCGGTGTACAGCGGGGCGACGCTGACGCCGGTGGCGACCGGCACCCGCAGCGCCTCCTCGACCGGGTCGGGCAGCTCGTCCCGGCCGGCCTTGCGGAGCACCCCGGCGACCAGGTCGCGCCACTGCGCCCGGCTCGCGGCCGGGAACTCCCCGGCGAGCTCGAGCACCGCGGGGGCCGCCGGTTCGGCCGGCGGCGCTCCCTCGGGTCTCGCGGTCTGCTGGTCGGTGGAACGCATCGTCGGGTCCCTGCCTCTCAGGTGCCTGTGCAGCCTCTACCCGGGCACGTTACCGAGCACCGCAGCGGCGTCCGCCGTCAGCGCGTGCAGCGCGGTGCGGGCCATCAGCCGCACGCCCACGTCGATCGCCCGCTCGTCGACGTCGAAGGTGCCGCGGTGCAGGTCCAACGGCTCGCCGGAGCCGTGCGTGCCCAGCCGGGCCAGCGCGATCGGCAGCACCTCGGCGAACCAGCCGAAGTCCTCCCCGCCCATGCTCTGCGGCGACTGCGCCAGCCCCTCGCCGCCGACCGTCTCCAGCGCCGCGGAGCGCAGCAGCGCGACGCTGCGCGGGTCGTTGACCACCGGCGGCACGCCGCGCACGTACTCGATGTCCACCCCGGCGCCGGAGAGCTGGGCCACCTCGGTGACCAGCCGGCGCACCAGGTCCTCCGCCTCGCTCCAGACCGCGCGGTCCAGCACGCGCAGCGTGCCGCGCAGGGTGCCGGTCTGCGGGATCGCGTTGGGCGCCACCCCGGAGCTGACCGCGCCCCAGACCAGCGAGACGCTGGAGCGGGGGTCGACCAGCCGGGACAGCAGCCCCGGCACCTCGGTGACCACCCGGCCCAGCGCGTGCACCAGGTCGACGGTCAGCTGCGGGCGGGCGGTGTGCCCGCCGGGCCCGGTGAGCGTGACCTCGACCCGGTCGCAGGCCGCGGTGATCGAGCCGGTGCGCAGGCCGACCATGCCGACCGGCAGCGACGGGTCGCAGTGCAGCGCGAAGGCCCGGCTCGCGCCGGCGAGCAGGCCCTCGTCGACGACCTGCAGGCCACCGCCGGGCACCTGCTCCTCGGCCGGCTGGAAGACGCAGCGCACCGTGCCGGGGAACTCCTCCAGCGCGGCCAGCGCCAGCGCGACGCCGAGCAGCACGGTGGTGTGCACGTCGTGCCCGCAGGCGTGGCAGAGCCCGTCGCGGGTCGAGGCGTAGGGCACGTCCTTGAGGTCGTGCAGCGGCAGCGCGTCGATGTCGGCCCGCAGCACCACGACCGGGCCCTCGCCGCCGACGACGTCGCAGACCAGCCCGGTGCCGCCCATGAGACGCCGCGGCTGCAGCCCGGCGGCGGCCAGCCGGGCCTCGAGGAAGGCGGTGGTCTCCCGCTCGGCGAAGCCCAGCTCGGGGTGCGCGTGCAGGTGCCGGCGGACGGCGACCAGCTCGTCGTGGTGGGCCCGGGACCAGGCGTCCACCGCCGCGCCGGCGTCGTCCCCGGGCCGGTCGGTCACGTCGCCCTCCCCCGGCACCGTCACGGGCGGGCCGGCGACGCCGCGGGCAGCCCGTCGCGCATCTCGGCCAGCAGGCTGTCCACGACCGGCAGCAGGTCGCCGTCGGCGGCGGCGGCCACGGCCCGCTGGCGCTGGTAGGAGGCACCGACGGCGAGCACCCGCGTGACGTCGGCGAGCTCGGCCTCGCAGCCGAGCCGGCGGGCGACCGGCATGAGCTCCTCGACCAGGTGGGCGATCTCCTGCCGGACCGGCGCGACGGTGCCCTGCTCGTCGACGACGATCTCGGCGTCCAGCCCGTAGCGGACCGCCCGCCACTTGTTCTCCCGCAGGACCCACTCGGTGGGCGCGGGCAGCGTGTAGCCGCGGTCGAGCTGGGTGTCGAACTGCTCGACCAGGCACTGCGCCAGCGCGGCGACGGCACCGATCTCGTCCAGGGTGGGCAGGCCGTCGCAGACCCGCAGCTCCACGGTGCCGAAGTCCGGGTGCGGGCGGACGTCCCACCACACCTCGCGGACGCTCTCGATGGCCCCTGCCCGGATCAGGGTCTCCATGTACTCCTCGAACTCGGCCCAGTCGGCGAGCTGGTGCGGGAGCCCGCCGGTCGGCATCCCCTCGAAGACCTTGGTGCGCGAGGAGGCGAGCCCGGTGTCGCAGCCGGCCCAGAACGGCGAGGACGCCGACAGCGCGAGGAAGTGCGGCAGGTACTGGGACAGCGCGTTGACGATCGGGATCGCCTTCTCCGGCGACTGAACGCCGACGTGCACGTGCACCCCGAAGATCTGCAGCCGGCGGGCGAGCCACTGCATCCGCTCGACGAGCTGGGCGTACCGCTCCTTCGGCGAGATCTGCTGGGAGTCCCAGCGGGTGAAGGGGTGGCTGCCGGCGCACATCACGCCCAGCCCGCGGCGCTCGGCGGCGGCCACGACCTCGGCCAGGGTGCCGGCCAGGTCGGCCTTGGCCTCCCCCACGGTGGTGCAGACGCCGGTGATGATCTCGATCGTCGACTGCAGCAGCTCGTGCTTGGCCTTGGGGTGCTCGTCGAGGCCGTCGGGGGTGATGTCGGCGAGGATCTCGGTGGCCCCCGCAGTGAGCTCGCGGCTCTGCGGGTCGATGAGCTGGAGCTCCCACTCGACGCCCAGGCTCGAGCGCTCGGAGGAGTGGAAGGGAATCTGCACGCGGCGAGTCTAAGGACGACCACGATCACCCGCCGGACGGCGGCCGCTCCCACCCCTCGCGGCGCCAGGCAGCGGCAACCGGACCGCAACCCACCGGATGAGGACCACAACCGCCTCCGGCTGTGCTCAGGGCGTCGCCGGGACTCCCCCGGCCCGCTCTCCGGAGGTCCGGCCATGTCCACCCGCCGATCCGTCCTGCAGCGCACCGCCGCGCTCACCGCCGCCGCCGTCCTCGCCACCGGGCTGGCCGGTGCAGGCCCCGCCGGGGCAGCCGCCCCGGCACCGGTCGCCGACCCCACTGCCTGCGCGGCCCTGCTGGCGCAGGTGCTGTCCTGGCCAGGGGGCGTCCACGCGCCGGGCAGCCCGCAGGTCGTCTCCGACGCCTACGAGAGCCACCTGCTCCGGCAGCCGGCGTGCCGGGCCCTCCCCGCAGGCTGACGTCCCGCCGACCGAGGACTGGGGTCAGCCGAGGTCGCTGCAGGTGGGTCCGACGTCCCGGCCGGGCAGGTAGCGGTCCCGCTCGGCGGCGGTGAGGTCGCGGCCGACGACCGCGCACGCCTCGGACAGCCAGACGGCGGGGTCCAGCGGGTACCGCCAGCCGGGGCGCTCGCCGCTGAGGACGACGACCTCCTCCACCGGCGACGGGACGAGGTGGGCGAAGCCCCCACCGGGCACGGCGGACCCGGGCAGCCGCCGTGCCCGCACGAGCCCCCGGTCGACGTCGAACAGCGACACCGTGCCGTCCCGGCCGGTGGTGACCACGGTCCGGCTGTCGGGCAACCACTCGACCTGCAGCAGCGACTCGTCGTGCACGGCCGCCGGCTCCCCCACCGGCCGCCACGTGGCCGTGTCGAACACGTGCAGCAGGCCTCTGTCTCCCCCGGCGGCCAGCAGGCTGCCGTCGGGCGAGAAGGCGAGCGCCCCCACCAGGTCGAACACGGCCAGCGGCACCGCTCGCTCGACGTCCAGGGTGCGGGCGTCGAGGAGCCGGATCCCCGGCTGGAGGGTGCTCCCCAGGGCGATCAGCCGGTCGTCGGGCGAGGTCGCCATCCCCTCCGCGGGACCCTGGACGTCCACCGGTGGCTGCGGCTGCCACGTCCCGGTGTCGACGACGAGGAGCCCCCCTGCCGCGCCGTCGAGGACGGGCCCCTCCGCGCACAGCAGCAGCCGGGCGCCGTCGGGCGTCCAGCCGGCGCAGTAGACGACGGTGTCGGGCGGCAGCGGCACCGTGGTCACCACCTCGCGGGTGCGGGCGTCCAGCACGGTGACGCCCCGCACCCAGGTGACGGCGACCAGGCTGCGGTCGGGGCTGACCGCCACCGACGAGCCGAAGGCCAGTGGCAGCGTGTCGCCCACGGGCACGGAGTCCACGACCCGTCCGGACCTCGGGTCGAGGAAGGTGGCCTCCACGCTGACCGTCTCGGGGCCGGCCTCCCCGACGCGCGCACCAGCGCTGGTCCCCGGGCGGGTCGGCGCGACGACGAGGCGACCGGGCTCGACCACCTGCGGCCGGTTGGAGATCCACCGGCCGTCGAGGCCCGGCACGGACCGGCCGAAGCCGCCGTCGGCGGACATGTCCCAGCTGATGACGGTCTCGTCCTTCGACATCGTGACGACCCGGCGCTCGTCGACGGTCACGGCGACGACGTCGCCGCCGTGGCCGGTGAGCTCCTCGCGCTGGGACCAGCGACCGCTGGTCCGGTCGACGTCCCAGACGACCACGGCGGGGCCGTCCCCGACCGTGACCGCCCAGCTCCCGTCGGGGGCGACGGCGATGTCCCGCACCGGCTGGTCGTGGGCATCGAGCTGCTGGACCGCGGTGCCGTCGCCGTCCAGCAGGGTCACCCCGCCGTCGGCCCACAGCTGCGCCGCACCCCGGGGCAGCGCCAGGACGCCCGCGCTCGCCTCCGGGCGGGCCGGGGCAGTGGCGACGGTCGTCCGCCCGTCGGTCATCCCGATGAGCAGCGGCGGCTGCGCGGACGCGGCGTCCCACAGGACGGCGGAGCTGCCGTCGTCGGCGAAGGAGACGGCCAGGTCCTCCACCGCACCGGGGAAGACGCCGCCGACACCGGTCTGCCGGGACGCACCGTCCGCCACGTCGACCTCGGTGACGCTCCAGCCCGTGGCCGTGTCCGGCACGGCGTCGTCCGGCGCGGCGTCGCCCGGGACGGCCACGACCAGGTGGACCAGCCGACCGTCCGCACTGAACGCGCCGCCCACCGGGAGCCCACCGATCGCCGGACCGTCCGCGACGAGCCGGGTCGACCCGTCCGCGGCGACGGTCCGCAGCCACGGCCCGTCGTCGTCCTGACCGGCGACCATGAGCACGTCCTCCGTCGGGGAGGGGTCCGACAGCCGTCCTACGCCCCAGTCCCGGGGGGCGTCCAGGACGACCGGCGGTGTGGCCGAGCCGACCCGCCACACCGAGACGTCGGCGCCCGACTCGAGGAACGCCACCCGGCCACGGTCGGCGAGGTGGACCGCCCACGGGTAGCCGTCGAAGCGGACGACCTGCTCCACCCGCCGGTGCTCGGTGAGCGCAGCGAGCAACCCGTCCTGCGTGTCCGGGGTGTCGGCCAGCCGGACGGCCTGGGCGGCCAGGAGCAGGGAGTGGTCGAGCGTGTCGGCGTTGGCCGACAGCGCGGCCAGCCGGTTCGCGTCGGCCGCCAGCGACGTCCGCTGGGCGTCCTGCCGGGCGACCACCGCCAGCACGGTGGTGATCAGTGCGAGCACGAGGACGACGGCCAGCGCTCCCGCAAGCCGGCGGGTCCGGTGCCGGGCCGCGGCCTCCCGGTCGCCGCGCTGCCGGGCCTCGGTGAGCTCCTCGTCGGCACGGGACCGCGACGCGTCCAGGAACCCCCGCTCCACCGGGGTGAGCTCGGCGTCGGCGCCGGCCGCCCAGTCGAGCGCGGCCGACAGCCGGGCACCCCGGTAGAGCTCGTCGTCCGGGCGTCCGCCGTCCGCCCAGTCCCGGGCCGCCGGGGCGAGGTGCCGCCGCACTGCGCGGCCGGCCGCGTCGTCCTCCAGCCACCCCGCCAGCCGGGGCCACCCGCTGAGCAGCGCCTCGTGCGTGACCTCGAGCCGGTCCTCGTGCACCGCGAGCAGCCGGCGGCCGACGAACGCCGCCACCACCGCCCGTCGCGCCGCCCCGGTGTCGCTGTCGAGGTCCAGCTCCCGCAGCGGGACCGGGCGCCGGACGAGCGCTCCGCCGTCGCCCGGGTCGGCGAGCCGCACCAGGAGGTGGTGGGCCTGCTCCCGACCGGCGTCGTCGAGGGCCGCGTACGCCAGCTCGGCGGAGCGGGTCAGCGCCCCGGCCACCCCGCCGGCCCCGAGGTAGCCCGCGAGCGTCAGCCGGTCCCCGAGACGCCGCTCCCAGGTCCCGACGAGCGCCGTGGACAGCAGCGGCAGGGCGCCCGGCTCACCCAGCACGTCGGCGACCACGGCGTCCAACAGCTCCGGGTCGGCGACCAGCCCGACGGTCCGCGCCGGCTCACGCACGACCTCGCGGAGCTCCGGGTCGGTCAGAGGCGGGACGAGGACGACCGCGGCGTCGAGCCGCTCCGCGAACGCGGCGTGCTCGGCGAGCCGTCCCACGTGGTCGCCGCGGACCACGGCGATGCAGCGCACGACGACCCCGTCGTCGAGCAGGGCGAGCACGGCGTCCAGGAACGCCGTCCGCTCCGCCGGGTCGGCCCCCGGCGACCAGAGCTCCTCGAACTGGTCGCAGACGAGGACGACGGGTGCGGCGGGCGGCGGGTCCCCCGTCAGGCCCGCCAGCACGTCGACCGGGCGCGGGCCGGGGGTGACCACCACCGGGAGCCACGTCCCGCTGCCCGGCAGGACCCCCTGGGCGAGGGCCGGGAGCAACCCGGCCCGCACGACCGAGGACTTGCCCGCCCCGCTCGAGCCGGAGACGACGAGCAGTGACCGGTCCACCAGCCGGGCCACCAGCCCCGTGACGAGTCGCTGCCGACCGTGGAACAGACCGGCGTCGGCCTCCTGGTAGGCGGCCAGGCCCTTGTACGGGCAGGGCGCCGGGTGCGCGGGGGCGTCGGGGAGCTGCGGCGGGGCTCTCCCCGCCGGCAGCTCCAGCCGGGGGTCCTGCGCCAGGACGGCCGTCTCCATGTCGCGCAGGGCCGGCCCGGGGTCCGCCCCGATCTCCTCGGTCAGCAGGGCGCGGGCACGCCGCCCGGCGGCCAGGGCGTCCGCCTGCCGGCCGCCCCGGTAGAGGGCCAGCATGAGCAGGCGCCACCAGTCCTCGCGCAGCGGGTTCTCCGCGACCAACCGCTCGAGCTCGGGGAGCACCTCGGTGTGCCGGCCGAGCTCGAGCCGGGCCTCGATCAGCCCGGCGAGAGCGCCGGCCCGGACGTCGGCCAGCCGCGCCCGCTCGGCCTCGGCGAAGGGGGCGTCCGGCCAGTCCGCGTAGGGCTCACCCCGCCACGCGCCGACCACGGCGTCCAGTTCCCGCAGCGCTCCGGTGGCGTCGCCCGACGCGAGGAGCGCGTGGCCCCGGGCAGCCCGGTCGACGACCTGGAGCGCGTCGATGCGCGACCGGTCCAGGGTGAGGGCGTACCCCGGTCCCCGCCGCACGACGTACCGCCCGGTCGACCCCTTCGGGCGACCTGGCTCCAGGGCGGTGCGCAGCCGGACCACGTGGGCCTGCAACGACCGCCGGGCCGACGCCGGCGCGGAGCCGTCCCACAGCGACTCGACGATGCGGTCGACGCTGACCACCTCGGGCGCGCCCGCGGTCAGGACGGCGAGGAGCAGGCGTTCCTTCGCGCCGGGTACCGGCACCGGCGCGGTGTCGTCCGTCAGGACCTCCAGCGGTCCCAGGACCGCGATGCGCATGGCGGCACGGTAGCGCCGGCGGGGGGTCGCGGCGGCCGTTCCGCCGCGGCGACGGTGCCGGTCGTTCCCGCCGCGGGCCGGTCCGGTGCGCTGGGCTAGTTTCCCGGTGTGGCCGAGCAGATCCCCTCCCCGCACACTCAGCGGGGGACCCCCACCCGCCTCTCCGACCCGGCCGCCCTCGCGGCCCGGGCGGCCGACGACCTCACCGCCGCCCTGGGCGGTGCCCGGCACGACGTCGCGGTGGTGATGGGGTCGGGCTGGGCGCCCGCCGCCGAGGCCTTCGGGCCGGCGTCGGGCAGCGTCGCCATCGGCGAGCTGCCGGGCTTCGCCGCCCCGACGGTGACCGGGCACGGCGGGGAGATCCGCTCGGTCCGGGTCGGGCAGCAGCGGGTGCTGCTGTTCCTGGGCCGCACCCACCTGTACGAGGGCCGGGGCGTGGAGCCGGTGGTGCACGGCATCCGCACCGCCGCCGCGGCCGGTGTGCGCACCGTCGTCCTCACCAACGCCGCCGGCGGGCTGCGGCCCGACCACCGGGTCGGCCAGCCGGTGCTGATCAGCGACCACCTCAACCTGACCGCGCGCTCGCCGCTGGTCGGTGCGGAGTTCGTCGACCTGACCGACCTGTACTCCGCGCGGCTGCGGGCGCTGGCCAAGGAGATCGACCCGTCGCTGGCCGAGGGTGTCTACGCGGCCCTGCCCGGCCCGCACTTCGAGACCCCGGCCGAGATCCGGATGCTGACCACCCTCGGGGCCGACCTGGTCGGCATGTCCACCGCGCTGGAAGCCATCGCCGCCCGCGCCGCGGGGGTGGAGGTGTTCGGCCTGTCGATGGTCACCAACGCCGCCGCCGGGATCACCGGCGAGGCGCTGGACCACCTCGAGGTGCTCGCCGCGGGCAAGGCCGCGGCCGGGCGGCTCGGTGAGTTCCTGGTGGAGTTGATCGGCCGGATGCCGTGAGCGGTGGGGCGGCTCGCGGTGGTCCGGTTCTGGTCACCGGTGCGGCTGGGCTGATCGGCGGCTGGCTGCGCGGCGGGCTGCCCGAGCGCGGCTGGGCGCTGCGCAGCACGGACGTCGTCCCGGTGCCCGACCCGCGGCCCGGTGAGGAGCACCTCGTCGCCGACGTCACCGACCTGCCGGCGATGGTCGAGGCCGCGACCGGCGCCGCAGCCGTCGTCCACCTGGCCGGGGTCGTCGGCGAGTCGACCTGGCCGGCGATCAGCGCGACCAACATCGAGGGCGCGTACTGCGTGCTGGAGGCCGCCCGCCGGGCCGGCGTGCCGCGCGTGGTGCTGGCCAGCAGCAACCACGCCACCGGGTACACCCCCCGCCCCGGGCACGGGCTGCTCACCGAGGCCGACTCCCCGCCCCGGCCGGACAGCTTCTACGGCGTCTCCAAGGTCGCCATGGAGGCGCTCGGCTCGCTGTACGCCGACCGGCACGGCATGGACGTCGTCTGCCTGCGGATCGGCAGCGCCTTCCCCCGCCCGACGACCGTCCGCCACCTCGCCACCTGGCTCTCCCCCGCCGACGCGATCGCGCTGGTCGACGCCGCGCTGACCGCTCCCGCGCCCGGGTTCGCCGTCGTGTGGGGCGTCTCGGACAACACCCGTCGCTGGTGGGACCTCACCGCCGCGCAGGCGCTGGGCTACCGCTCGGTCGACGACGCCGAGGCCCACGCCGAGGCCGTCCTCGCCGCGCACGGCGAGCCCGACCCGGCCGACCCGGTGCTCACCCGGGTGGGCGGCGAGTACACCACCGACACCGCCGTCGACGACGTCGTCGACCGCGAGCACCACGCCCGGGAGCTGCCGTCATGACCGACCTGCTGACCACCGCCCGGGAGTGGGCCGCCGCCGACCCGCACGCCGGCGACCGGGCGGAGATCGAGGCGCTGGTCGAGGCCGGCGACACCGCCGAGCTGGCCCGCCGCTTCACCGGGCCGCTGACCTTCGGGACGGCGGGGCTGCGCGGACCGCTGCGCGCCGGTCCGGCCGGGATGAACGCCGCCGTGGTCAGCCGCGCCGCCGCCGGGCTCGGCTCCTGGCTGGCCGCCCACGGCCACGCCGGCGGCGGCGTCGTCATCGGCTACGACGCCCGGCACCGCTCCGACGAGTTCGCGCACGCCTCCGCCGCGGTGCTGGCCGGCGCCGGTTTCGCCGTGCAGGTGCTGCCCCGGCCGCTGCCGACGCCGGCGCTGTCCTTCGCCGTCCGGCACCTGGGCTGCGTCGCCGGCGTGATGGTGACCGCCAGCCACAACCCGCCCCAGGACAACGGCTACAAGGTCTACCTGGGCGACGGCGCGCAGCTCGTGCCGCCGGCCGACCGGGAGATCGAGGCGGCGATCGCCGCCGTCGGCCCGGCCCGCGAGCTGCCGCTCTCCGACGAGTGGCTGACCCTCGGCGACGACGTCGAGACCGACTACGTGGCGGCGGTCGTCGACGCGCTGCAGCCGGGCCGGGTCGCGCTGGCGGACCGGCAGCGGCTGCGGGTCGCCTACACCGCGATGCACGGTGTGGGCTCGGCGACGACCCGCCGGGTGTTCGACGCGGCCGGCTTCGGCCCGCTGCACTCGGTGGCCCAGCAGGACCGGCCGGACCCGGCGTTCCCGACCGTGTCCTTCCCCAACCCGGAGGAGCCCGGGGCGGTCGACCTGCTGGTCGACCTGGCGGTGCAGGTGGACGCCGACGTGGCGATCGCCGAGGACCCCGACGCCGACCGCTGCTCGGTGGTGGTGGGCGACCGGCAGCTGACCGGCGACGAGGTCGGCGCGCTGCTGGCCGACTGGCTGCTGCGCCGCGGCGTGCGCGGCACCTACGCGTGCTCCCTGGTCAGCGGCTCGCTGCTGCACGAGCTGACCCGGGCGCACGGCGTGCGGTCCGAGGAGACCCCGACCGGCTTCAAGTGGATCATCCGGGCCGGCACGGCCGAGGCCCCGCTCGTGTTCGGGTACGAGGAGGCGCTCGGCTACGCGGTCACCCCCGGCGTGGCCCACGACAAGGACGGCATCTCCGCGGCGCTCGCCGTCGCGCTGCTCGCGGCCGAGCTGGTCGCCGAGGGCCGCACGCTCGGCGACCGGCTGGACGAGCTGGCGCTCGAGCACGGCCTGTTCGCCACCGGCCAGCTGTCGGCGCGGGTGGAGGACCTGTCGCTGATCTCCGACGCGATGGTCCGGCTGCGCGCCCGGCCCCCGGCGCGGCTGCTCGGCCGGGACGTCACGGCCACCGACCTCGCCGACGCCCAGCCTCCGGTGGACGCGGTGCGGCTGGCCGGGGACGGCGTCCGGGTGATCGTCCGGCCCAGCGGGACCGAGCCGAAGCTCAAGGCCTACCTGGAGGTCGTCGTCCCGGTGCCCGACGCCGACGGCGTGCCGGCTGCCCGCGAGCGGGGCAGCGACGAGCTGGACCGGCTGCGCGCCGAGATGTCCGCCGCGTTGGGGCTCTAGGACGAACCAGCCGCGGCCCGTCGTGCCCGGGCCGCGGCCAGTGGTCGGTGGGCGGTCAGCTGTAGGACTGCGGGTACCCGGGATCGGCCAGCGGCCCACCGACCGGCGCCGGCGGCGGGCCGTAGCTGTTCGGCCCCTCGGTGCCGGGCAGGAAGCCGGTCTGGATCAGCAGCAGGATGCCGCCGACGAGCGGGATGAGGCCGAACAGCAGCCACCAGGCGGAGTGGTCCCGGTCGTGCAGCCGGGTGACGGTCGAGCTGATCGACGGCACGATCGTCGCCAGCGCCACCAGGGCCCCGACGATGCCGTAGCCGGCACCGTAGTCAGAGCCGATCAGGGCGTCGATGACGGCAGCGACGATCGATGCCCCCAGGATCGGCAGGACGTAGGTCAACCAGAAGGTGCGGCGGGTGATCCGCCCGCGGGACACGTACCACTGACCGATGCTCATATCGGCTCCTCCTACCAGTCCGAAGCCGTTCCGGATCCGGGCGGCGGCTCATCCTGGCGGCGCGGAGCCCCGCTGTCCTCCCCCGGGAGGGTGACCTCCCGCGGTCAGTCCGCGCCGCAGGAGCGCAGCACCGCCAGCACCAGCGCGCGGGTGACGGTGACGACCTCGTCGAGTTCCACCGCCTCGTGCGGGCCGTGCGCCAGCCGGACGTCGCCCGGGCCGTAGTGCAGCGTCGGGATCCCGGCGCCGGCGTACAGCCGCAGGTCGCTGCCGTAGGGCGCACCGCGCTCGCGCAGCTGGTCGCCGCCGGTGACGTCGGCGTGCCCGCCGGCGACAAGGTCGCGCAGCCCGACCCCGGCGGGCAGGTGGCCTCCGGCGAACTGGCCGCCGGACCAGCTGAGCACCGGCGGGTGGTCGCGCAGGAAGGGGTCGCGCGCGGCCACCTCGGCCACGCACTGCTCCAGCTCGCGGCGGGCGGCGTCCGGGTCCTCCTCGATCCGCAGCCCCAGCCGGCCCTCGGCGACCAGCAGGTCCGGCACGCTGCTGGACCAGTCACCGGCGCGCACCCGGCCGACGACGATCGGGTACGGCACCGGGTACTCCCGCATGAGCGGCTCGACCGTGCGGTTGCGCCGTTCCGCCAGCTCGGCGAAGGCGCGGTGGAACGGCAGGTAGGAGTCCAGCGCGCTGTGCCCGGCGTAGGGCGTGCTGGCGTGGGTGGCCAGGCCGGACAGCTGCAGGGTGAACGTCAGCGCGCCGGCCGCACCGGTGATCAGGGTGCCGCTGGTCGGCTCGGTGATGATGCAGGCGTCCCCGGTGTGCCCGCGCTGCAGGGTGCCGAAGGCGCCCAGCCCGCCGTCCTCCTCGCCGATGACGAACTGCAGCGCCAGCCCGCGGCGCAGCCGGACGCCGGACCGGGCGACGGCCGCGTACGCCGCCAGGTTGGCCGCCACCCCGGCCTTCATGTCGCACGCGCCCCGGCCGTGCACCCGGGTCCCCCGCCAGGTCGGCTCGAACGGGTCGCTGCGCCAGGGCGCCAGGTCGCCGGGCGGGACGACGTCGACGTGCCCCTGCAGGACCAGCGCCGGCCGCTCGCCCGCGCCGTGCGCGGTGCCCACCAGCCCCCACGCCTCGCTGCGGTCGGCCTCCGTGCCGGGGAAGCCGGGCGCAGCGGTGAGCGCCGGCAGGTCCAGCGGCCACAGGTCGACGTCCAGGCCGAGGGCGGTCAGCTGCTTGGCCAGCACGTGCTGCACGTCGGACTCGGCGTCGGAACCGGTGACGCTGGGGACGGCGAGCAGCTCGGTCAGCGAGGCGGCCAGGCCGTCCCGGTCGACGGCGTCCACCGCCCGGGCCTCGAGGTCTGCCAGTCGCGACATGGGTCCTCCTGCGCTCGACGATCATTTTGTTGCTGAGCGTAGGAAGCAGGTCGTTTCGCGCATGTTGCGGCGCGCACGCGTCCGTGTGCGATCTTCTGCCGTTTCAGGCCTTTTCACGCAAGGAACTACGATGCAGCGGTGGACGACATCGACCGCCAGCTGGTGTCCCGCCTGGTCCGCGACGGGCGCGAGCCCTACGCCGACCTCGCGCGCGCGGTCGGGCTCTCGCTGTCGGCCACCAAGCGCCGGGTCGACCGGCTCGTCGACGAGGGGGCGATCCGCGGCTTCACCGCGGTGGTCGACCCGGTGGTCATGGGCTGGGCGCTGTCGGCGTCCGTCGAGCTGTTCACCACCGGCACGGTGCCGTTCGAGCGGATGCGCCGGGACCTGGACGCCATGCCCGAGGTGGTGTCCGCCTCGACGGTCTCCGGCGGGGCCGACGCCATGCTGCGGGTGGTCGCCTCCGACGCCGGGCACCTGGAGCGGGTGATCAGCCGGCTGCGCGACCTGCCCTACGTGCAGCAGACCAACACCGTGCTGCTGCTGAGCAGCCTGCTGTCCCGACCGACGCCGCTGACGACCGACGGCCCGCGCTGAGCCCGGGGCTCAGCCCCAGTAGGGCGGTGCGGACGGCGGCGGGACCGGCGGGCCGGACGGCGGCGCCGCCGGCGGCGGGAACACCGGCTGCTGGAACAGCGGGGGCTGGGCGGAGCCGTTGCGCGGGCCGTACCGGTTGGGTCCCGCCTGCCCGGGCAGGAAGCCGTTGAGGACCAGCAGCGCGAAGCCGCCGACGAGGGGCACGAAGGCGAGCAGCAACCACCACGCCGGCATGCCGAGGTCGTGCAGCCGTGCCGCGCTGGAGGAGACGGACGCCGGCAGGGTCAGCAGTGCGACGGCGACCACCATCGGCCCGTAGGGCGAGGCGCCGGCCGCGATCGCGTCGAGGTCGCTGTTGCCCATCGCCAGGTCGGCGAACAGGCCCAGCACCGCCAGGCCGGCCAGCGGCAGCGTGTAGTGCAACCACCAGGTCCGCCGGTCGATGCGCCCGCGGCGCACGTACCACTGCCAGAAGCTCACGCCACCAGTCTCCCCCGTCCCGGCCGCCGCGCGGCGGAGGCGTCCGCGGAAACTCGCGCGGTCAGTCGACGACGGGCTCCCGGCGGCCGGAGCCCAGTGCCCGCTGCGCCGCCGCGAGCACCGCGACGACGTCCCGGCCGAAGTGCACGTCGCAGGGGTGGGCGCCCCCGGTGAGCGCGGCCGCCTGCAGCTCGGTGACCGCGACCTGGTGGGCCTCCACCGCCACCCGCCCCTCCGGCAGCAGCACCAGCCGGCCGGCGTCGCCGTGCACCCAGGTCTCGATGCCCGAGGCCAGCGGGGCGGCCGTGGACGACACGGTCACCGTGCTCGCCCGGTCGTCGGGGTGGGTGAGCACCAGGTGGACGGTGTCGCCGCGACCCGCGCCGGCCTGCACCGCGCTGACCGGGCCCAGCGCCGGAACCAGCAGCGCCAGCGCGTGCGGCCCGACGTCCCACAGCGCGCCGTGCTCGTGCCGCCAGGGCGAGGCGTCGAACGGGGAGCCGGCCAGCGAGCCGAGCCAGGTCACCGCGCCGCCGGCGAGGGTGGTCCGGGCGGCCTGCTCCAGCCAGGTCGACGTCGCCGTCCGGAACCGGTTGGTGAAGAAGACCAGCGAGGCGACGCCGGCGGCGTCGACGGCGGCGACCACCCGGTCGGCAGCGGCGGTCGAGAGCGCGACCGGCTTCTCCAGCAGCAGGTGCTTGCCGGCGGCCGCCGCGCGCTCGGCGAGCGGGGCCTGCACGTCCGGCGGCAGCGCGAAGCTCACCGCGTCGACGTCGGCGAGCAGGGCGTCGAGATCGTCGGTGCCGTACACGTCGAACTGGGCGCCGACCGCCTTGGCCTTCGCCAGGTCCCGGCCCCAGACGCCGACCAGCTCCGCGTCGGGGTGCCCGGCCAGCGACGAGGCGTGCACGTCGCTGGCCCAGAACCCGGTGCCGAGCACGCCGAAGCGCATGTCAGACGGCGCCGAACTGGCGGTCGCCGGCGTCGCCGAGCCCGGGGACGATGTAGGCGTTCTCGTTGAGCCGCTCGTCGACGCTGGCGGTGAAGACGCGCAGCGGCAACCCGCTCTCCTCCAGCCGGCGCAGGCCCTCGGGGGCGGCCAGCGCGCAGAGCACGGTGATGTCGGTGGCGCCCCGGTCGGTGAGCAGGGTGCAGCAGTTCACCAGCGAGCCGCCGGTGGCCAGCATCGGGTCGAGGACGAACACCGCGCGGCCGACCAGCGACTCCGGCAGCGAGGCCATGTAGGGCTCCGGCTCGAAGGTGACCTCGTTGCGGGCCAGCCCGACGAAGCCCATCTGCGACTCGGGGAGCATCCCGTGGGCGGTGTCGGCCATGCCGAGCCCGGCGCGCAGCACCGGCACGATCAGCGGCGGGGCGGCCAGCCGGAAGCCGATCGTGTCGGTGACCGGGGTGGTGATCGGCTCCTCGGCGACCTCGAGGTCGCGGGTGGCCTCGTAGACCAGCATCTGGGTGAGCTCGCGCAGCGCGGCGCGGAACGTCGCGTTGTCCGTGCGCTCGTCGCGCATGCGGGACAGGCGGGCGCGGGCGATCGGGTGGTCGACGACGGTCAGCTGCACGCCGCACACCGTAACGGCCGCGCCCCCGGCCCCCCGCCCCGTGGAGCGGCACGGCCCGATGGGGAGCCGTGCCGCAGCGCGGCTCCCCCTCAGGTGGCGCGGCGCTCCAGCCCGGCCGGGCCCGGGACCGCGTCGTGGTGGCAGCGCGCCTGGTAGGCCAGCAGGTCGGCCAGCCTGACCCGGCGGTGCCGGCGCGGCTGGTCGTAGGGGAGGACGCCGGAGTCCAGCAGCCGGACGAGGGTGGGCCGGCTGATGCCGAGCAGGTCGGCGGCCTCCTGGGTGGACAGCACCGGCTCGTGGCAGGACAGCGTGACCGGGCGCCCCTCGGCCAGGGCCTCCGCGGCGAGCCCGAGGACCTCCAGCAGCTCCGGAGGCAGGGCGAGGGGGCCACCTCCGGCACCCGAGACGGTCCAGGAGGTGCCCGCCGGGAGGGCCGCGACCAGCTCCCGCAGCTGCTGGGTGGCGGCCCCGTCGGCCGGCGGGTCGATGGTGTGTTCAGCAGCAGCAGCCGGGGAGTGCACGTCGCGCAGCATAGGCCGATCCCGTCCCAATTCGAACAAATCGAAAGACGTTGTTAGGCTGTCCTGGTCGCCGCGTCGTCCACGACCGTCGCGCCGTCCCCCCGAGCCGCCGTCCGTCCGACCCCGGGAGACGCATGACCGCACTGCTCGCCCTGCACCTCGTGGCCGCCGTGGCCGCTCCCCTGCTCGTGCGCTGGTGGGGGCGGTCGGCCCTCCTCGTCCTGGCGCTCGTGCCGGCGGTGGCCTTCGGCTGGGTGCTGGCGCAGCTGGGTGCGGTCACCGGCGGCGACGCGGTCACCGAGACGACGCCGTGGGTGCCCACGCTCGGCCTGTCGATCACGCTCCGGCTGGACGCGCTGTCGCTCACCCTGGCGGGCCTGGTCACCGGCGTGGGCGCGCTGGTGCTGGTCTACTGCGCGCGCTACTTCGAGCCCGGCGACGAGGGGCTGGGCCGGTTCGCCGGGAACCTGACCGCGTTCGCCGGCTCCATGCTCGGCCTGGTCCTGGCCGACGACATGCTCCTGCTCTACGTCTTCTGGGAGCTCACCACCGTCTTCTCGTTCCTGCTGATCGGCGGCTCGGGCCGGCGGCTCGCCGGGCGGCGCGCGGCCAGCCAGGCGCTGGTGCTCACCACCGCCGGCGGGCTGGCGATGCTCGTCGGGCTGATCCTGCTCGGGCAGGCCAGCGGCAGCTACCTGCTGTCCGAGGTCGTCGCCGACCCGGGCAGCGGCCCGCTGGTGACCGCCGGCGCGCTGCTGGTGCTGGTCGGCGCGATCACCAAGTCGGCGATGGTGCCCTTCCACTTCTGGCTGCCCGCCGCGATGGAGGCGCCCACCCCGGTCAGCGCCTACCTGCACGCCGCTGCGATGGTGAAGGCCGGGATCTACCTCGTCGCCCGGCTGGCCCCCGGCCTGGCCGACGTGCCGGGTTGGCGGCCGGTCGTGCTGGGCCTGGGCGTGGCCACCATGCTGGTGGGCGGGTACCGGGCGCTGCGGCAGCACGACCTGAAGCTGCTGCTGGCGTTCGGCACGGTCAGCCAGCTGGGCTTCCTCATGGTGCTGGTCGGCGCCGGCAGCGCCGAGCTGGCCGCCGCCGGGCTGACGATGACCGTCGCCCACGCGCTGTTCAAGTCCACCCTCTTCCTCACCGTCGGCGTCATCGACCACGCCACCGGCGTCCGCGACCTGCGCCGGCTGTCCGGGCTGGGCCGGCGGCTCCCGGCGCTCGCGGTGATCGGCACGCTGGCCACCGCGTCGATGGCCGGGCTGCCCCCGCTGCTGGGCTTCGTCGGCAAGGAGGCCGCCTTCACCGCCCTGCTGGACGGCGGCCTCGCCGACCGCACCGCCGCGCTGCTGGTGCTGGCCGGCATCGTGCTCGGCTCGGTGCTCACCGCGGCCTACTCGGCCCGCTTCCTCTGGGGCGCCTTCGCCCGCAAGCCGGGGCTGGCCGCGACCGAGCCCGCCGAGCTCGTGCACCCGCCCGGGGCGCTGTTCCTGGCCGCGCCCGCGCTGCTGGCGCTGGCCGGCCTGGTCGCCGGCCCGGCCAGCCCGCTGCTGGACCCGCTCGTCGCCGCCTACGCGGAGACGCTGCCGCTCGTCGCCGACGAGGCCGAGCACCTGGCGCTGTGGCACGGCCTGCAGCCCGCCCTCGCCCTCTCCGCGCTGACCGTGCTCGGCGGCGCCGCGCTGTTCGCGCTCCGGGAGCGGGTCGGCCGGGTGCAGCAGCGGCTGGCGGTCGGGGCCTCGGCCGACGAGGGCTACTGGAACACCATGCAGGCCCTCGACCGGGTCGCGGTGCTGGTCACCGGCACCACCCAGCGCGGCTCGCTGCCGGCCTACCTGGGCACCATCCTGGTCGTCGTCCTGGCGCTGCCCGGCTCGGTCCTGCTGTTCCGGGCGCCGTGGCCGGACGAGTGGCGCGCGTGGGACTCCCCGGTCCAGGCGCTGGTGGGTGCGACCGCGCTGGTCGCCGCGGTGCTGGCCATCCGGATCCGGCAGCGGCTGTCGGCCGTGCTGGTCGTCGGGGTCACCGGCTACATGCTCGGCGTGCTCTTCATCCTGCAGGGCGCGCCCGACCTGGCGCTGACCCAGTTCCTGGTCGAGACGCTGACGCTGGTCACCTTCGTGCTGGTGCTGCGCAAGCTGCCCAAGGACATCACCGAGCGGCACCGCCCCCGGGAGCGCGCCTTCCGCGGGGTGGTCGCGGTCTGCGTCGGGGCGTTCATGGCCGCCGTCGGCGCCGTGGCGCTGGCCTCACGGACCGCCGAGCCGGTGTCGGTCGACTACCCCGCGGAGGCCTACGCCTTCGGCGGCGGGCAGAACATCGTCAACGTCACCCTGGTGGACATCCGCGCCTGGGACACCCTCGGCGAGATCTCGCTGCTGGTCGTGGCGGCCACCGGCGTGGCCAGCCTGGTGTTCCTGCGCCGCCGCACCGGCGCCGTCGAGCGCGCCTCCGGCGAGGTCCGGACCACCCCGGCCCGGGCCCGGTGGGCCCCGCGCAACCAGTGGCTGGCCGCCAGCGCCCTGCTGCCGCCGCAGCGGCGGTCGGTGGTGCTCGAGGTCGTCACCCGGGTGCTGTTCCACACGATCATCGTGTTCTCCCTCTACCTGCTGTTCACCGGGCACAACCAGCCCGGCGGCGGTTTCGCCGGCGGGCTGGTGGCCGGGCTCGCGCTGGTGCTCCGCTACCTGGCCGGCGGCCGGTACGAGCTGGGCGAGGCCGCGCCGGTCGACCCGGGCCTGCTGCTCGGCGCCGGGCTGCTGTTCTCCGGGGTCACCGGGGTGGTCGGGCTGGCGCTGGGCGCCGAGGTGCTGCAGACGGCGATCCTCGAGACGACGCTGCCGGTGCTGGGCGACGTCAAGCTCGTGACCTCGCTGTTCTTCGACATCGGCGTCTACCTGATCGTGCTCGGCCTGGTGCTCGACGTGCTCCGCAGCCTGGGCGCGGAGCTGGACCGCCAGGTCGACGAGGACGACCCCATCGACTCCGCTCCCGACGAGGTGATCGTGCGATGACCCCGACCGTCGTCCTGCCGGTGGTCATCGGCGGCCTCTACGCCGCCGGCGTCTACCTGCTCCTGGACCGCAGCCTGACCCGCGTCCTGCTCGGCTTCCTGCTGCTGGGCAACGCCACCAACCTGCTGCTGCTCTCCTCCGGCGGGCCGGCCGGGCTCGCGCCGATCCTCGGGGTCGCCGAGCCCGAGGAGATGAGCGACCCGCTGCCGCAGGCGTTCGTGCTCACCGCGATCGTGATCACCTTCGGCATCTCCGCCTTCCTGCTGGCGATGATCTACCGCTCCTGGCGGCTGGTCCGCCAGGAGGTGGTCGGCGTTGACGAGGAGGACCGCCGGGTCGCCGCCCGGGAGGCGATGGACGCCGACGACCTCGACCCCGACGACCTCGACCCCGACGACCGGCCGGCCGCGCACGCCGACAGCCTGCCCGGCGACCGGGACGCCGAGGCCGCGCTGCAGCGCCTGCACCCGGGCATCGCCTCCGACGACGTGGGCCTGCCCCCGACCCTGCGGAGCCGCTCGTGACCAGCGTCCTCACCCCGCTGCCGGTGCTGCTGCCGCTGCTCGGCGCGGCCGGCGCGCTGCTGGTCGGCCGGCACCCCCGGACCCAGCGGACGCTGAGCATCCTGGTGCTCTCCGCGGTGCTCGCCGTCTCGGTCGCGCTGCTGCTGCTCGCCGACGCGAACGGCGCCGAGGCGGTGTCGGTCGGGGGCTGGCCGGTGCCGCTGGGCATCGTGCTGGTCGTCGACCGGCTGTCCGCGCTGATGCTCGTGGTGGCCAGCACCGTCGCCCTCGGCGTCCTGGTGTTCGCCGTCGGCCAGGGCTCGGCGGACGGCGACGAGGAGACGCCGCTGTCGATCTTCCACCCGACGTTCCTGGTGCTGATCGCCGGCGTGAGCAACGCGTTCCTCGCCGGCGACCTGTTCAACCTCTACGTCGGCTTCGAGATCCTGCTGACCGCCAGCTACGTGCTGCTGACCCTGGGCGGCTCCGCGCCGCGCATCCGGGCCGGCATCACCTACATCGTGGTCAGCCTGCTCAGCTCGCTGCTCTTCCTCGCCGCGATCGCCCTGGTGTACGCCTCGACCGGCACGGTGAACATGGCCCAGCTCGCCGTCCGGCTGGCCGAGCTGCCCGCCGGCACCCAGCTGCTGCTGCAGTCGATGCTGCTCATCGCCTTCTGCATCAAGGCCGCGGTCTTCCCGCTGTCGGCGTGGCTGCCGGACAGCTACCCGACCGCGCCGGCGCCGGTGACCGCGGTGTTCGCCGGTCTGCTCACCAAGGTCGGCGTGTACGCGATCATCCGCACCCAGACGCTGCTGTTCCCCGGCGGCGCGCTGGACGACGTGCTGATGTGGGCGGCGCTGGCGACCATGCTGATCGGCATCCTGGGTGCGGTCGCGCAGACCGACATCCGGCGGATCCTGTCCTTCACCCTGGTCAGCCACATCGGCTACATGGTCTTCGGCATCGCCCTCGGGACGACCGCGGGCCTGGCCGGGGCGGTGTTCTACGTGGCCCACCACATCGCCATCCAGACGACGCTGTTCCTGGTGGCGGGGCTGGTGGAACGGCAGGGCGGGTCGACCTCGGTCGACCGGCTGGGCGGGCTGGCCCGGTCCTCCCCGCTGCTGGCGCTGCTGTTCTTCGTGCCGGCGATGAACCTGGCCGGCATCCCCCCGCTGTCGGGGTTCATCGGCAAGCTCGGCCTGCTGGAGGCCGGCGTCGCCGAGGGCAGCTGGCTGGCGATGGTGCTGGTCGCCGGCGGCGTGGTCACCAGCCTGCTCACGCTGGTGGCGATCGCGCGGGTGTGGACCCGGGCCTTCTGGCGACCCGCCGCCGGCGAGACCCCGGCGGCTGCGCAGCCGGAGCCGGTGGGGGCGACGGCCACCGACGGCCGTCCCGCCCGCGCGGCCGCCCGCCAGCGGGCCTGGGCGCGGCACACCGCGGTCGCCACCGACACCACCCCGTCGCAGGACGGGTTCGGTGACGCACCGCGCGGCCGCCGGCCCAGCCCGGCGCGCCCGCTGCCCGGGGTCATGCTCGGCGCGACGACGGCCATGGTCGCGGTCACCGCCGCCCTGACCGTGATCGCCGGCCCGCTCTACGGCTACACCGACCGCGCCGCCGCCGATCTGCGCGACCGGACCCCGTACCTGGAGTCGGTGTTCGGCGAGGAGGCGGGACGATGACCGCGCCCGACGTCGCACTGCGCCGGCTCCGCGACCAGCTGCCGCTGCTGGCCGCCCTGGTCCTGGTCTGGAACCTGCTCTGGGGCACCTGGTCGTGGGCCAACCTGCTGTCCGGGGTCGTCGTCGCGGTCGCCGTCACCTGGCTGCTGCCGCTGCCGCCGGTGACCGGCGGTGCCGGCTTCCACCCCGCAGCCGCGCTCCGGTACCTGGCGCGGTTCGCGACCGACCTGGCCACCTCCAGCGCCGAGGTGGCCTGGTCGGCGCTGCGGCCGCGGGGCCTGTCCTCCGGCGCGATCATCTCGGTGCCGCTGCGGACCGACTCCGACCTGCTGCTCACCATGATCACCGAGTCGCTGTGCCTGGTGCCCGGCTCGATCGTCATCGACCTGGACCGGGAGGCGCGCACCGTCGCCCTGCACCTGCTGTCGGTGCGCGACCTGGCCGAGGTCGAGCGCCAGCGCGCCGAGGTGCTCGCCACCGAGGAGCGCGTGGTGCGCGCCTTCGGCTCGGCCGCCGACATCGCCGCCCTGGACACCGCGCCCGACCGGAGGACCGCCCCGTGACCGTCGTCTCCGTGCTCGCCTTCACGATGCTCGGCGCCGGGGTGCTGCTCGCGCTCGTCCGCCTGGCGCTGGGGCCCTCGCTGTTGGACCGGGTGGTCGCCACCGACGCGCTGCTGGTGATCATCTCCGCCGGGCTGGCCGTCTACGCCGCGCTGACCCGCAACCCGACCGTCGTCCCGGTGTTGGTCGTGGTGTCGCTGCTGGGGTTCGTCGGGTCGGTCTCGGTGGCCCGCTACATCGGCGGCATGCTGTCGGACGCCGCGGACGACGACCGGCGCGCCGACCCCGTCCCGGAGGCCCGGCCGTGAACGACGTCGACTCGGTCGCCGACGTGGTCGCCGTGGCCTGCCTGCTGCTGGGCGCGCTGCTGTGCCTGACCGCCGGGCTGGGGCTGCTCCGCTTCCCCGACGTGCTGTCCCGGATGCACGCCGGCACCAAGCCGCAGGCGGTCGGCGTGCTGCTGATCATGGTCGGCAGCGCCATCCGGCTGACCGGCTCCTCCGTGGTGTGGATGCTGCTGCTGGTCGCGGTCTTCCAGCTGCTCACCGCACCGGTGAGCGCGCACATGATCGGCCGCATCGCCTACCGGCGCCGACACGTGCGGCGCGACCGGCTGCTGGTCGACGAGCTGGGCAGCGCGCCGGGCAGCAGCAGCGGGCCGCAGGGCGACGAGCCGGCCGACGGCGACGCGCGCCACGGGCGCTGACCGGCCGGACCACCCGCCCCGGCGGGCAGTGGAGAATGCCCGGCATGACCCACGTGCTGGACCCGAGCGCGCTCACCGGCGGGGGGAGCCTGACCGGCCCCCTCCCGGACCCGTTCGCCGACGTGACCCGTTCGGACGACGCCTTCCGTGCCTTCCTGCACGGCCTGCCCGGCGTCGACCAGGTCGGCGCCGAGAACCGGGTGAAGGTGCTGGGCACCCGCTCGATCAAGACCACCGCCAAGGCGTGGGCGATCGACACCGCCATCTCGATGGTCGACCTGACCACGCTGGAGGGCTCGGACACCCCCGGCAAGGTCCGGTCGCTCGCCGCCAAGGCCCGCCGTCCCGACCCCGAGGACCCCGGCTGCCCGCCCGTCGCCGCGGTCTGCGTCTACGGCGACCTGGCCGGCGTCGCGAAGGAGGCCCTGGCCGGCACCGGCATCAAGGTGGCCGCCGTCGCCACCGCGTTCCCCAGCGGCCGGGCCAGCCGGGCGGTGAAGCTCGCCGACGTGGCCGACGCCGTGAGCGGGGGCGCCGACGAGATCGACATGGTCATCGACCGCGGCGCCTTCCTGGCCGGCCGCTACCTCGACGTGTTCGAGGAGATCGTCGCGGTGAAGGAGGCGTGCGGGGCCGCCCACCTCAAGGTCATCCTGGAGACCGGCGAGCTGGTCACCCTGGACGCCGTCCGCCGCGCCTCCTGGCTGGCGATGCTGGCCGGCGGCGACTTCATCAAGACCTCCACCGGCAAGATCTCCCCCGCCGCCACGCTGCCGGTCTGCCTGGTGATGCTCGAGGCGGTGCGCGACTTCCGCGCCGCCACCGGCCGCCAGGTCGGCGTCAAGCCCGCCGGCGGCATCCGGACGACGAAGGACGCCGTCAAGCACCTCGTGCTGGTCAACGAGACCGCCGGGGCCGACTGGCTCTCCCCCGACTGGTTCCGCTTCGGCGCCTCCAGCCTGCTCAACGACCTGCTCCTGCAGCGGCAGAAGCTCCGCACCGGCCACTACTCCGGCCCCGACCACGTGAGCGTCGACTGAGATGAGCATCTTCGAGTACGCCCCCGCGCCCGAGTCGCGGTCGATCGTCGACGTCCGGCCGAGCTACGGGCTGTTCATCGACGGTGAGTTCACCGACGGCACCGGCACCCCGCTGAAGACCGTCAACCCGGCCACCGAGGAGGTGCTCAGCGAGGTCGCCACCGGCAGCGACGCCGACGTCGACCGCGCCGTCCGGGCCGCCCGCCGCGCCTTCACCCGGGTCTGGGGGCCGATGCGCCCGGCCGACCGCGGCAAGTACCTGTTCCGGATCGCCCGGCTGCTGCAGGAGCGCGCGCGGGAGTTCGCCGTCCTGGAGACCCTGGACAACGGCAAGCCGATCCGGGAGAGCCGGGACGTCGACGTCCCGCTGGCCGCGGCGCACTTCTTCTACCATGCGGGCTGGGCCGACAAGCTCGAGCACGCGGGCCTCGGCCCGGCTCCGCGCCCGCTCGGCGTGGCCGGGCAGGTCATCCCGTGGAACTTCCCGCTGCTGATGCTGGCCTGGAAGGTCGCCCCGGCGCTGGCCACCGGCAACACCGTCGTCCTGAAGCCGGCCGAGACCACCCCGCTGACCGCGCTGCTGTTTGCCGAGGTCTGCCGGCAGGCCGACCTGCCCCCGGGCGTGGTCAACATCGTCACCGGCGCCGGCGAGACCGGCCGCGCGGTGATCAGCCACCCCGACGTGGACAAGGTGGCCTTCACCGGCTCCACGGAGGTCGGCCGGTCGATCGCCCGCGCGGTCGCCGGGACGTCGAAGCGGCTCACCCTCGAGCTCGGCGGCAAGGCGGCGAACATCGTGTTCGACGACGCCCCCATCGACCAGGCCGTCGAGGGCATCGTGCGCGGGATCTTCTTCAACCAGGGCCACGTCTGCTGCGCGGGCTCCCGGCTGCTGGTGCAGGAGAACGTGCACGACGAGGTGGTCGCGGCCCTGCAGCGCCGGATCGGCACGCTGCGGGTCGGTGACCCGATGGACAAGAACACCGACCTCGGCGCGATCAACTCCGCCGAGCAGCTCGCCCGGGTCCGCGAGCTGACCGCCTTCGGCGTCGATGAGGGCGCCACCTGCTGGCAGCCCGAGGGCGAGCTGCCGGGCCGTGGGTTCTGGTTCAAGCCGACCGTGTTCACCGACGTCTCCCCCGCCCACCGGATCGCCCGGGACGAGGTGTTCGGCCCGGTGCTCTCGGTGATGACCTTCCGCACGCCCGACGAGGCGGTGGCCAAGGCGAACAACACGACCTACGGGCTCTCGGCCGGCATCTGGTCGGAGAAGGGCTCGCGGATCCTGAAGATCACCGACCAGCTGCGCGCCGGGGTGGTCTGGGCCAACACCTTCAACGAGTTCGACCCGACCTCGCCGTTCGGCGGCTACAAGCAGTCCGGCTACGGCCGCGAGGGCGGCCGGCAGGGCCTCGCGGCCTACCTCCAGGGAGAGACCAAGTGACCGACCGCCTGGCCGTGCGCAAGACCTACAAGCTCTACCTGGGCGGGGCGTTCCCCCGGTCGGAGTCCGGCCGCACCTACGAGGTCACCGACGCCAAGGGCCACTTCCTGGCCAACGCCGCCTGGGCCTCCCGCAAGGACGCCCGGGACGCCGTCGTGGCCGCGCGCGGTGCGTTCGCGAAGTGGTCGGGTGCCACCGCCTACAACCGCGGCCAGGTGCTCTACCGGGTCGCCGAGGTGATGGAGGGCCGTGCGGCGCAGTTCGCCGAGGAGGTGGCCGCAGGCGAGGGGATCTCCTCGTCCAAGGCCCGGGCCGAGGTCGACGCCGCGATCGACCGGTGGGTCTGGTACGCCGGGTGGACCGACAAGCTCGCCGCGGTCCTGGGCAGCACCAACCCGGTCGCCGGCCCGTACTTCGGCTTCTCCGTGCCCGAGCCGACCGGGGTGGTCGCCGTGCTGGCACCCCAGCGGTCCAGCCTGCTCGGCCTGGTCAGCGTGCTGGCCCCGGTGCTGGCCGCCGGCAACACCGCCGTCGTGGTCAGCTCGAAGGACCGCCCGCTGCCGGCGATCACCCTCGGCGAGGTGCTGGCGACCTCCGACGTCCCGGGCGGGGTGGTCAACCTGCTGACCGGGGACGCCGCGGAGATCGGGCCGTGGCTGGCCGAGCACGCCGACGTGGACGCGATCGACCTCGCGGGCGCGCCCGCGCCGCTGGCCATGGAGCTGGAGCGCTCGGCGGCCGGGACCGTCAAGCGGGTGCTCCGAGCGGCGGCCGAGGAGCCGGACTGGACCGCCGATCCGGGGCTCTCCCGGCTGCGGCCGTTCCTGGAGACCAAGAGCGTCTGGCACCCCATCGGCCTCTGATGAAGGACCCCGTCCTCCTCACCCCTCGCAAGCTCGGGGCGAGCCTCTGGACGGGGCCGAAGGGCCGTCAACCGCCATGCGGACGCACAGCGTGATCGGGCAGGATCGTCCCGTGGCCCGCCCCAGCATCGTCCCCATCGCCCTGACCCTCGACGACCGCACGGGCTACACGCTCTGGGCGCCGCCGTGGGAGGAGGACGGCGAGGAGTGGCAGGCGTTCCTCGGCAGCACCGTCGACCTGCCGGCCGACATCAACGACGACGACCCGGAGGCCCCCGGGCCCACCGCCGTCGTGCACCTGTTCCCCTCCCCGGCAGCGCTGGCCGCCTTCTGCCGGGTGAGCACCGACCACGACCTGGCCGACCACCCGGTCTGGCCGGTCGTGGCGACGCTCGGGCCCGAGGACCTGACCCCGGACGAGGACCACCGCTTCGACCTCGACGGCGTCTACGACGTGGTCGCGGAGAACCCCGACCGGTGGGCGGTCGACGAGCTGGCCGCGACCCTGGACATCGTGGGCCGGCTGGCCGAGTGCTGCGAGACCCCCGTCGACGACGACGACGACGACGACGAGGACGACGACGATGAGACGGCGTTCGAGTCCGTCGCCGAGCTGGTCTCCCGCCCCGAGGTCGCCGCGCTGGGCCTGGGCATCGACGCCTTCCTCGGCCGCGACGGCGAGGGGGCCTGGGCGCGGCTGGGCACCGCGGTCGACGAGCTGTGGGAGGACGTCCTCGAGGAGCTCGACGACCACCTCGACTGGACCGGTGCCGGGACCGTCACCACCGAGGACTACCCGTCCGCCGCCGAGGAGGCCGAGGCGCGGGCCGCCGAGCCGGAGGACGACGACGAGGACGACGACGAGGACCTGGACGACGCCCCGGCCCGGCCCGCCGCCGGCTCGACCGCAGCCGCCCCGGCCGAGGCCGCGACCGCCGGCATCCGGACGATCCGCGGCGGCAGCGAGCTCGCCGCCACCCCGGCCGCCGTCGCCGCCGCGCAGGAGTTCTGGGAGGCGGTCGGCATCCTGCCGGTGGAGGTCGTCGTCCCCGAGGGCCAGGGGGTGACGCTGCGCTGCTACGTCGAGGACCGGGCCCGGTTCCTCGGCCGCGAGGGCCAGGTCTTCGTGTTCCCGACCCCGGTGGCCCTGGCCCGGTTCTGCGCCGGCGACGAGGCCCACGACCTCACCGAGATCGCCTCCTGGGCCGAGGTCGCCGACACCGACACCCTGCCGCTGCCGGCCGACCAGGACCGCTACGACCTGGTGGAGATCTCCGAGGTGCTCGCCGAGGTCGCCCAGGGGGCCGGCGGCCTGGTCGAGCTGCGGGCGCTGCTGCAGCCGGTCGAGGGCGTGCTCGACCTCGCCGAGTACGCCGAGCTGCCCCGGGTGCAGCAGCAGCTCGCCGCGGACGCACCGCTGGGCCGGGTGGTGGCCCGCGCCGAGACCGACCCGCGCGCGCCGCTGTCCGCCGAGGAGGCGCCGGCGCTGGTGACCGCCTGGCAGCAGATCGTGGACGACATCGGCACCGCGCTGGTCTTCCGCTCCGACCTGGCGCGCTGAGCGATCACTTGCCGTTGATCATCGGCAGGTGGTCGCCGCTGCCGGCGTGGCGAGCGACCACTTGCCGATGATCAACGCCGTCCGGACCCCCTGAGAACGGCAACGGCCGGCCCCCGCAGTGCGGGGACCGGCCGTTGCCGTCAGTGCTGCTGGCTCAGAAGCTCCGAGCCGGGCGGGCGGGGCGGCCGCCGGGGCGGTGCCCCTCACCCGAGCTGCGGTAGCCACCGGGACGACGGTCCCGGTCGCCGCCACCCGCGGAGCGATCCCGATCGCCGTAGGAGCGCTCGCCCGAGGGGCGGCCTCCGTACGAGCGGTCGCGGTCGCCACCGGCAGGCCGGTCGGCAGCGGAGCGATCCCGATCGCCGTAGGAGCGCTCGCCCGAGGGGCGGTCTCCGTACGTGCGCTCGCGGTCGCCGGCGGGCCGACGCGGGCCACCCCGGTAGCCGGGACGGTCACCGGTGGGACGACGCCCGTCGCGACCGCCGGCCGGACGGCGCGACTCGCGCACCGGACGGACGATCGGCTCGACGAACGTGCCACCGGCGACGAGGTCGGTGATGGGCGCGTCACCCGGACGGATCCGGGTCACCTGCGGGTCCAGCTTGGCCTGGCGGAACCGGCGCTTGGCCTGCCCCACCTGGTCGGGCAGCAGCAGCGAGACCACGACACCCGCGGCACCGGCGCGCGCGGTGCGGCCGGAGCGGTGCAGGTAGGTCTTGTGGTCTGCCGGCGGGTCGTAGTGCAGCACCAGCGACACGTCGTCGACGTGGATGCCACGCGCGGCGACGTCGGTGGCCACCAGCACCGGGCTGCGGGCGTCGGTGAACGCCTCCAGGGCCCGGCGGCGGGCCGACTGCGGCAGGCCACCGTGGATGGCCTCGGCCTTGATGCCGACCATCTGCAGGTTGTCGGCCAGCCGGTCGGCACCGTGCTGGGTGCGCACGAAGATGATGATCCGGCCCGGACGGGCGGCCATCGCCTCCGCGATCTTCAGCTTGTCCGGGAAGGACACGCTGTAGGCCAGGTGCTCGGCCTGCGGGCCGGTGTCAGCGGCCTTGGCGACCTCGTGCCGCGCCGGGTCCTTGAGGTAGCGACGCACCAGGGTGTCGACCTCGCCGTCCAGCGTGGCCGAGAACAGCAGCCGCTGACCGTCGGAGCGCGTCTGGTCGAGCAGCTCCTTGACCACCGGCAGGAAGCCGAGGTCGGACATGAAGTCGGCCTCGTCGATGACCGAGACGACGACCTCGGCGAGGGTCGCCTCGCCCTGGTTGATCAGGTCCTGCAGCCGCCCGGGGGTGGCGATGAGGACGTCGACGCCGCGGCGCAGCTGCTGGATCTGGCGGTACATCGAGGCACCGCCGTAGACGGCCGCCAGCTGCACGCCGTTGCTCTGGCCGAGGGGGGCCAGGTTGTCGTGCACCTGCTGGGCCAGCTCGCGGGTCGGCACGAGGATCAGGCCGCGGGGTGCGCGGCGACCCTGCTGCGGCTCCGCGCCGAGGCGGGCCAGCAGCGGCAGGCCGAAGGCCAGCGTCTTGCCCGAGCCGGTGGCGGCCTTGCCGAGCACGTCGCGCCCGGCGAGGGCGTCCGGCAGGGCGCTGGTCTGGATGGCGAACGGGTGGCGGATGCCCTTGCGCTCGAGCGCGGTGACCAGCGGCTGGGGCAGGCCCAGCTGGGCGAAGGTCGGGCCGGTGGGCTCGGCGGGGATCTCGGGGGTCTCCTCGGTCACGGCAGCCGTGTTCTCGGGGAGGTCGTTCGGGATTGCGGTGTTCTGGACGTCGACAGAGTCGAACGAGGACAAGCGGGAACTCCGATACAGATCGGTGCGCGTCCCGTGGTGATGCTTTCCGCCGGATGACCGGCGTCCACACTGGTGATCGCCGCCGTCTGCGATGACGCGTGATCTGCACGGATGCGCTGCCCGGACAGGACCGTCCGGGAGGATGACCGGCACTCACCGGCACGATCAGGTTAGCAGCGCCGGCCCCGGAATGATTCCCGAGGCGGCGTGACCTCACTCGCGCAGGGCGGCGTACCCCGGTCGGACGACGTCGTGCAGCAGCCGCGTCCGCTCGCCGTCGTCGAGGAAGGCGCCGGTCAGCGCGCGCTCGGTGACCGTCTGGACGTCGTTCCAGCTCCAGCCGTGGGTGGCCACGACGTCGGCGAACTCGCTGGTCAGCGACACCCCGCTCATCAGCCGGTTGTCGGTGTTGAGGGTCACGGTGAAGCCGCCGCGGTGCAGCCGGCCGACCGGGTGCGCGGCGAGCGAGGGGTAGGCGCCGGTCTGCACGTTGGACGAGGGGGCGACCTCCAGCGGCACCCGCTCCTCCAGGACACGCCGCGCGACCGGGCCCAGCGGGCCGTCCAGCGGCACCTCGTCGGCGATCCGCACGCCGTGGCCGAGACGCTCGGCACCCGCGCCGTCCAGGGCCGCCCGGATGGACTCGATGCCGGCCGCCTCACCGGCATGGATGGTGCGGTGCGCACCGGCCCGGTCGAGCAGCGCCAGGGCGTCGGGGATACGGTCCGGCGGGAAGCCGTCCTCGGGCCCGGCGAGGTCGAAGCCCACCACGCCGGCGTCCCGGAAGGCGACGACCTGCTCGGCGACCTCGACCCAGCGGTCGGCCTGGCGCATGGCGCACAGCAGGGCGCCGACGACGATCGGCCGGCCCGCCGCGGCGGCCTCCCGGCTGCCCTGGGCGTACCCGTCGAGCATCGCCTCGACCGCGGCCTGCAGCGGCATGGCGGTGAGCAGCTCGGGGGCCATCCGCACCTCGGCGTAGACGACGCCGTCGGCCGCCAGGTCCAGCGCGCACTCGCGCGCCACCCGCTGCACCGCCTCGGGCCGCTGCATCACCCCGACGGTGTGCGCGAAGGTGAGCAGGTAGCGCTCCAGCGAGCCGGAGTACGCGGCCTCGCGGAACCACCGGCCCAGCGCCTCCGGCTCGTCGGCCGGCAGCGCGCCGTAGCCCACCTCGTCGGCGAGCTCGAGGACGGTCTGCGGGCGCAGCCCGCCGTCGAGGTGGTCGTGCAGCAGCACCTTGGGCGCGCGGGCGAGGGTGGTGGCGTCCAGTGGTGCGGCGGGCATCCCCGCACGCTACCCAGCCCCCCCGTCCGGTCCAGGCATAGGTACCTATACCTGCGGATCTGCCGCCAGAACGCAGGTAAAGGTACCTATGCCCGGCGGGCGGGGTCAGCGGTCGATCTTGTCCTGCCAGCGGAACGTGCGGACGCAGAGCACCAGCCCGACGACGCACCAGATGCCCAGCACCAGCGCGACCCGGCCCAGCTCCCAGCTGCCGGCCGGCTCCTGCGCGGCGAGCGCGTCGGGCAGGAACACCGAGCGCAGGCCCTGCGCCATCCACTTGAGCGGGAACAGCGCGGCGATCGTCTGCAGCCAGGTCGGCACCTGGCTGAACAGGAAGAAGACGCCGGAGATGAACTGCAATACCAGCGCGATCGGGGTGACCGTCGCCGAGGCCGACCGGCCGTTGCGGGCCAGGCTCGAGACGGCGATGCCCAGCAGGGTGCAGGCCGCCGAGCCCAGCCCGGCGACCCAGACGAAGGTGATCCAGTCCGACCCCGACGGCAGGTCGACGCCGTAGAAGACCGCGCCGATGGCCAGCAGGATCGCGATGATCGCCACCGTGACGGCGAAGACCTGCACGACCTTGCCGACGAAGTAGGCGGCCTTCGGCATCGGGGTGCCGGCCAGGCCCTTGAGCGTGCCGTCGCTGCGCTCGGTGGCGATGTTGATCGCCATGTTCTGCAGGCTGGCGCCGAGGATGCCGGCGGCGATCACCCCGGCCATGAAGTACTGGGTGAAGGAGACGCCGCTGCCCAGGTCGTAGTCCAGGACCGCGCCGAAGACCAGCAGCAGGATCACCGGGAACATCAGGGTGAAGACGACGGACTCGCGCTGCCGGAAGAACTCCTTGAGCTCCACCCCGGCACGGGTGCGGCAGACGCTGCCGACCGAGGGCAGCGGGCGGTCGACGGTCGTCATGAGGGCTCGCCGATCATCCGCAGGTACACGTCTTCCAGGGTCGGGCGGGCGACGGCCAGGTCCGGCACCTCGCCGGGGAACCGCGCCGCCAGCTCGGCGACGAACGCGGTGGGGGTGGCGGTCTCGGCCGCGCGCCGGACGCCGCCCTCGGTCCAGTGCACGACAGCCGGAGCCTGGCCGCGGCCGCCCAGCTCACTGGGGACGGCGACCTCGACCAGCCGGCCGCGGGCGATGACGCCCACCCGGTCGGCGAGCTCCTCGGCCTCGTCCAGGTAGTGCGTGGTGAGCAACATCGTCGTCCCCAGGTCGCGCAGGGAGCGGATGAGCGACCAGAACTGCCGGCGCGCCTCGGGGTCGAACCCGGTGGTCGGCTCGTCGAGGAAGAGCAGCCGGGGGCGGCCGACGATGCCCAGCGCGACGTCCAGCCGGCGCCGCTGCCCGCCGGAGAGGGTGCGCCCGCGGGCACCGGCCTTCTCGGTCAGGCCGACCAGCTCGAGCACCTCGGCCGGGTCGCGCGGGTCGGGGTAGTAGGCGGCGTGCGCCCGGAGCAGCTCCAGGCAGGTCAGCTGGCTGTCCCCGGCGCCGGACTGCAGCACGATGCCGATGTCGGCCTTCCACCGGCGGCCACCGCGGGCCGGGTCGACCCCGAGCACCTGGACCTCCCCGCCGTCCCGCTCGCGGTAGCCCTCGAGCACCTCGACGGTGGTGGTCTTGCCGGCGCCGTTGGGGCCCAGCAGCGCGAAGATCTCCCCGCGCGCGATGTCGAGGTCCAGCCCGTCGACGGCGTTGCGGTCGCCGTAGCGCTTCACCAGGCCGCGCACCGAGATGGCGGCATCGGGGTCCACCGGGCTCATGACCGGCGCGGACACGGTCGACGGACGGCTCACGAAGGGTCAGTCTCCCCCATGCCCCTGTGGCCCCCTCGCAGGGTCCCGCCGCGAGCTTGCGAGTGGTGGGGGGCGAGGGGGTCCTTCGTCACGCGGTGATGCGGTCCAGGACCAGGGGGAGCGGCTCGTCGGCGGTGTCGACGCCGATCGCGCCCTCCAGCGCCTCCAGCGCCCGCGGGATCCGAGCGGCGTCGTCGGTCTGCAGCTCCAGCAGCGGCTGACCGGCGGTCACCTGCTCCCCCACCCCGGCGGTCCACACCACACCGGCCGCGGCCGAGACCGGGTCCTCCTTGCGCGCCCGGCCGGCGCCCAGCCGCCAGGCCGCGACGCCGAGGGCGTAGGCGTCGAGCCGGGTCAGCGTGCCGGTGGCCGGGGCGGTGACCACGTGCCGCTCGGCCGGCTGCGGCAGCGCGGCGTCCGGATCGCCGCCCTGGGCGGCGATCATCCGGCGCCACACGTCCATGGCGCGGCCGTCGGCGAGGGCGTCGGCGGGGTCGACGTCGTCCCGGCCGACCCCGGCGAGCATCTCCCGGGCCAGCGCGAGGGTGAGCTCGACGACGTCGGCCGGGCCACCGCCGGCCAGCACCTCGACGGACTCGGCGACCTCCACGGCGTTGCCCGCGGCCCTGCCCAGCGGCCGGTCCATGGCGGTGACCAGGGCGACCGTGCGCACCCCGGCGGCCTCGCCCAGACCGACCATGGTGCGGGCCAGCGTGCGGGCGTCGTCGGGGTCGCGCATGAACGCGCCCGACCCGGTCTTCACGTCGAGCACCAGCGCGTCGGCGCCCTCGGCGATCTTCTTGCTCATGATCGAGCTGGCGATCAGCGGGATCGACTCGACCGTGCCGGTGACGTCGCGCAGCGCGTACAGCACCTTGTCGGCCGGGGCGAGGTCGTTGCCGGCCGCGCAGATGACCGCGCCGACGTCCCGCAGCTGAGACACGTACTCCTCGTCGCTCAGCGCCGCGCGCCAGCCGGGGACGGCCTCCAGCTTGTCCAGCGTCCCTCCGGTGTGGCCCAGGCCGCGGCCGGACAGCTGCGGCACAGCCACCCCGCAGGCGGCGACCAGCGGCGCGAGCGGCAGGGTGACCTTGTCCCCGACGCCGCCGGTGGAGTGCTTGTCGGCGGTCGGCCGGCCGAGCCCGGAGAGGTCCTTGCGGACGCCGGAGTCGATCATGGCCTGGGTCCAGACGGCCAGCTCCTCGGGCGTCATGCCGCGGAAGAACACCGCCATGAGCAGCGCGCTCATCTGCTCGTCGGGCACCTGCCCACCGGTGTAGGCACCGATCACCCAGCGGATCTGCTCGGCGGAGAGGACGACGCCGTCCCGCTTGGCACGGATGACGTCGATCGCGTCGAACGGCGCCGTCATGCCCTGGCCGCCGCCGCGACGAGGTCCTCGGGACCGAACGCGTCGGGCAGCACCTCGCGCATCATCACGATGCCCAGCGAGACGGTCTCGATGAGCATGTCCGCGCCGCCGTGCTCCCAGAGCAGCTGCCGGCAGCGGCCGCAGGGCATCAGCGGCTGGCCGTCCCCGCCGACGCAGGCCACCGCCACCAGCCGGCCGCCGCCGGTGCGGGCGAGGTCGCTGACCATGCCGCACTCGGCGCACAGGCCCAGCCCGTAGGAGGCGTTCTCGACGTTGCAGCCGGTGACGACCCGACCGTCGTCCACCAGCCCGGCGACGCCGACCGGGAACTGCGAGTACGGCGCGTAGGCGTGCGTCATCGCCTCCCGGGCCGCCGCGCGCAGCGCGTCCCAGTCCAGGTCGGGTACCTGTGCCACTAGTGCTCTCCTCGTCGGTAGACCAGGCCGTCGGCCTTCGGTGGGCGCAGCCGCTGGGAGGCCAGCGACAGCACCAGCAGCGTGACCAGGTGCGGGGTGAACGACACGATGCCGGTCGGCAGCTCGTCGATGGTCAGGTAGCCGACCAGCGCCAGGACGGCGAACACCACGGCCAGCGACCCCTGCACCCAGCGCCGCCGCGGGAACTGGAAGACGGCCACCACGGCGAGGATCAGCGCGACGATCAGCAGCAGCGCCACCACGGCGCTGCGGCTGCGCAGCTGCAGGCCGTCGGCGAAGCCGAACAGGAACGCTCCGCCGGTCAGGCCGCCCGGGCGCCAGTTGCCGAAGATCAGCGCGGCCAGGCCGATGTACCCGCGCCCGTTGGTCTGCCCCTCGCGGTAGATGTTGGCCACGAAGACCAGCACCACGCCGCCCAGCCCGGCCAGCGCCCCGGAGACGACCACCGCGATGTACTTGATCCGGTAGACCGGCACGCCCAGCGAGTCGGCCGCGGCCGGGTTCTCCCCGCACGAGCGCAGCCGGAGCCCGAAGGCTGTACGCCACAGCAGCAGGTAGGTGGCCGGCACGAGGAGCACCGCCACCAGGGTGAGCACCCCGACGTCGGAGGTGAAGCCGCGCACGATGCCGGCGACGTCGCTGACCAGGAACCAGTGCTTGGCCTCGAGGTCTCCGAGCAGGTCCGGACCGCTGGACAGCACCGGCAGCGAGAACGACGGCGGCTTGGACGACAGCGACGGCGACTGGGTGATGCCCGCGCCGTCGCTCCGGCCGCTGTACAGCGACTCGGAGAGGAACCGGACGACGCCGGCCGCCAGGATGTTGATCGCGACGCCGGAGATGGTGTGGTCGACGCCGAAGGTGACCGTGGCGAGCGCGTGCAGGAGCCCGCCCAGCGCGCCCATCAGCAGGCCGCCGACGATCGCCGCCGTCCAGCCCCACTGGTAGCCGGCGTACCCGGCGCCCCAGGTGCCGAGGATCATCATGCCCTCGAGGCCGATGTTGACCACGCCCGCGCGCTCGGAGAACAGCCCGCCGAGGGCCACCAACAGCAGCGGGGTGCTCAGCAGCAGCGCCGCCGTCATCACCGACGACGACGTCAGCGCGTCCTGCCCGCTGACCACCCGGACGACGGAGAAGAGCACGACCAGCCCGGCCAGCGCGATCGCCAGCCGGCCCGGCGTGCCGGCGGCCTGCAGCCGGCGCAGCGCCGAGGGCCGGCCGGCCGCAGGGCCGCCGGTCTCCGTCGTCGTCACAGACGTGCTCATGGGGTCCCCTCCGAGACGACACCGGGGATCCGGCGGGTGGTCATCGAGTCGTCCGGGGGCGGACCGGAGGACTGCCGGCTGGCCCGTTCCGCGGCCCGCCGGGTGATCCGGCCGGCGATCTCGTTGGCGACCACGACGGCCAGCACGATCGTGCCCTGGATGATCGTGACCACCGAGGAGGGCAGGCTCGCGGCCTGCAGCGGCACCGAGGCCCGGTCCAGGAAGGCGTAGAGGACCGCGGCGAGCGCGATGCCGCCGGGGTTGTTCCGGCCCAGCAGCGCGACGGCGATGCCGAGGAAGCCCAGCCCGGAGGTGAAGTCGGTGTTGTAGTCGTAGGTGCGGCCCAGTAGGTCCGGCAGCCCGATCAGGCCGGCGACCGCGCCGGACAGCAGCATCGCCTTGACCACCATCCGGCGGGCGTCGACCCCGCTGGCGCTCGCCGCGGACGGCGAGAGGCCGGTGGCCCGCAGGTCGAACCCGAAGCGGGTGCGCTGCAGCAGCACCCAGACCACGATGCCGACCACGACGGCGACGACGAGGAAGCCGTAGAGCTGGCGCGGCGGGTTGGCCAGCCCCAGCACGTCGAAGATCCCGTTGAGCCCGCCCAGCCGGCCGGACTCCGGGATCGGCGCGGTGCTCACCGTCGAGGCGCCCTCCGGGCTGCCCCGGAACGGGCCGGTGAGCAGGTAGGAGGCCAGGCCCAGCGCGATGAAGTTCAGCATGATCGAGCTGATCACCTCGCTGACCCCGCGGGTGACCTTGAGGACCGCGACGATGCCGGCCCAGATCGCCCCGACCGCCATCCCGACCACGATGATCAGCAGCACGTGCAGCGGGCCCGGCAGGGTGACCGCTGCGCCGGCCGCGGCGGCCATGATCGTGGCCATCCGGTACTGGCCCTCGACGCCGATGTTGAACAGGCTCATCCGGAAGCCGATGGCCACCGCCAGCCCGGCCAGGAACAGCGGCAGCGCGCGGTTGAGGATCGCCACGACGGCGGTGATCTGCTGGCTCGGGGTGTCGCCCAGGTCGACCATCACCGAGAGGACCTGCAACGGGTCGACCCCCAGCAAGGCCATGACCGCCGCCGAGATCGCGACGGCGATCAGCACCGCCAGGGCGGGGGCGAGCAGCAGGGTGCCGATCCGGCGGAGCACGGTCACGCCGCACCCGCCGGGGCGTTCTCGTGCCCGCCGGTCATGTACCCGCCGAGCACCTCCGGGGTGACCTGCCGCGGGTCGACGGTCGCGACCAGCTTCCCGCGGAGCATGACGTGCAGGGTGTCGGACAGGCCGATCAGCTCCTCGAGGTCGGCGGAGACCAGCAGGATGCCCAGCCCCTCGGCCCGGGCGTCCTTGAGCAGTTCCCAGATCACCGACTGCGCGCCGACGTCGACGCCGCGGGTCGGGTGCGCGGCCAGCAGCACGCGCGGCGAGGCGCTCATCTCGCGGCCGACGATCAGCTTCTGCTGGTTGCCGCCGGAGAGCGCGACCGCCGGGGTGTTCGGGCCCGGTGCGCGGACGTCGTACTCGCGCATGATCCGGGAGGTGTCGGTGCGGGCGGCCCGGCGGTCGATGAAGGCCCCCTTGACCGCCGGCGGGCGGGTCTGGTGGCCCAGGATGCGGTTCTCCCAGAGCGGGGCGTCCAGCAGCATCCCCTGCCGGTGGCGGTCCTCGGGGATGAAGCCGACGCCGCCCTCCCGGCGGCGCCGGGTGGACCAGTCGGTGATCTCCTCCTCGCCCAGCAGCACCGTGCCCGCGGTGGGCAGCCGCAGCCCGAGGACGGCGTCGATCAGCTCGGACTGCCCGTTGCCCTCGACCCCGGCGATGCCGACGACCTCGCCCTCGCGGACGGTCATCGACACGTCGTCGACCACCGCCCGGCTGCCGGCGCCGCCGGGCACGGTGAGGTGGCTGATCCGCAGCACCGGGGTCTCGCGGACCGTGGAGTCGCGGGTTACCGGGGTGGGCAGCTCCGCGCCGACCATCATCTCGGCCAGCTGCCGGGCGGTCGTCGTCGCCGGGTCGGCGGTGCCGACGGTGGTGCCGCGGCGGATGACGGTGATCGAGTCGGCCACCTTCCGCACCTCGTCGAGCTTGTGCGAGATGAAGATGACGGTGAGGCCCTCGCGCTTGAGCTCCGCGAGGTTGCCGAAGAGCTCGTCGACCTCCTGCGGGACGAGGACGGCGGTCGGCTCGTCGAGGATGAGGATCGTGGCGCCGCGGTAGAGGACCTTGGCGATCTCCACCCGCTGCCGGTCGCCGACGCCGAGGTCCTCGACGAGCGCGTCGGGCTCCAGCCCCAGGGAGTAGCTGTCGGAGATCTCGGTGATCCGGCGGCGGGCGGTCGCCCGGTCCAGCCGGCCGCCCTTCGTGGGCTCGCTGCCCAGGACGATGTTCTCCAGGACGGTGAAGTTGTCAGCCAGCATGAAGTGCTGGTGCACCATGCCGATGCCGGCCGCGATCGCGTCGTTGGGGCTGCGCAGGTGCACCTCGCGGCCGTCGACGAGGATCTGGCCCTCGTCCGGGCGGTGCATGCCGTACAGCGTCTTCATCAACGTGGACTTGCCCGCGCCGTTCTCACCGACGATGGCGTGCACCTCGCCGCGGGCGACCCGCAGCTCGATGTCCTTGTTCGCGACCACGCCCGGGAAGCGCTTGGTGATGCCGCGCAGCTCCACCGCCAGCGGTGTCGACTCGGTCAACGGGGCTCCTCGGGGGCCGGGTGGGCAGGGAGGCGGGCGGACCGGAGGTCTTCCGGCCGCACGGTGGCCGGACGGTGTCCTCGTCCGACGCGGAGACGGTACACACGGAAAACGGCGGGCCCGGGGGCGTGTGTCGCGCCCAGGCCCGCCGCCGTCAGTCCGTGCTCACGACGCCCGTGTCACGGGGTCGTGGGGACCTCGATGTCACCGGAGATGATCTGCTGGGTGTAGTCGTCCAGCTGGGTCTTGATGTCGTCGATCTGGCCACCGGAGGTGGACAGGCCCACGCCGTCGCTCTCCAGGTCGTTGACGACGTCGCTGCCGCCCTCGACCGACCCCTCGGAGTAGTCGGTGATGAAGGTCTGGATCGCGACGTCGACCCGCTTGAGCACCGACGTCATGATCACGGCCTGCAGGGCCGGGTCACCGACGGTCTCGTACTGGTCGGAGTCGACACCGATCGCCCGGCCACCCGCCTCGGCGGCCGCCTCGAACACGCCCTGACCCGAGCCACCCGCGGCGTGGTAGACGATGTCGGCGCCGGCCTGGAACATGCCCTGGGCGAGGATCTTGCCGCGCGCCGGGTCGGCGAAGCCGGAGAAGTCACCGGCGGCCGAGATGTACTGGCGGTCGATGACGATGCCCGGCTTGGCCGCCTGGGCACCGGCGACGAAGCCGGCCTCGAACTCCTGGATCAGCGTGGTCTCGACGCCGCCGACGAAGCCGATGTGGCCGGACTCGGACTTCAGCGCCGCCGCCACACCACCGAGGAACGAGCCCTCGTTGGCCGCGAACAGCAGGCCGGTCGCGTTGTCCAGGCCCATGTCGGCGACCGACTGGTCGACGATGGCGAACTCGGTGTCCGGGTACTGCGGGGCGACCTCGGCCAGCGCATCGGCGAAGGCGAAGCCCACGGCGATGACCGGGTTGTTGCCGTCGTCGGCGAGCTGGGTCAGCAGGTCGACCCGGTTGGAGCCGTCGGCGTTCGGCGACAGCTCGGTGACCTCACCGCCGAGGTCCCCGATCGCGGCCTCGACACCGGCGTAGGCCGAGTCGTTGAACGACTTGTCGCCACGGCCGCCGGTGTCGTAGGCGAGGCCGATCTGCAGGTCGCCGCTGGCGGCGCTGCTCTCGCCGCTGCCACCCCCGCTGCCGCTGCTGGTGTCCTCGTCGCTGGCGCAGGCCGCCAGGGCCATGCTCCCGGCCAGCAGCAGCGCTGCGGCCTTCATCCCACGCACTCGGCGCAAGACGGTCTCCTCTCTCGGAGGGCACGGCCGGCCCTCGGCAGGCCCGCGCCCCGGTGCTGTGTCGTCCAGGTTCCCCCGCCGTCCGGCTCCCGCGGTGAGGCGGCTCGGCCAGCGACGGCGACCTCGGCACGCTAACTGCGGCTCCGCCGCCGATGGCCGCCCGGGAACGGATAGAGACCCGATCGTTGCCAACGGGCAACACCGGGCACACACGGCCGGTGAGCCCGGCCACACCGCCGTCCGGGCCCCGCCTCCCGGCCTCCCCGCGCCGGGTTAGCGTCCTGGGGTGCGCCGACCTCCCCCGCTGCGCCGGCTCACCGCCGGGGTCCTGGTCACCGCGACGCTCCTGGTGGGCGCCGCCGGTCCGGCGCTGGCCGAGGGGAGCCGGCCGACGGTGGACCCGTCGGCGCCGACCCCCACCGCCCCCTTCCCCGGGCTGCCACCGCAGGGCAGCGCCCCGGACGGGAGCACCGTCGGCGGCCCGGGGCTGGCCACCCGCGGGATCGCCACCGTCCCCGGCGCGCCGGTGCTGCCGGCGGGGACCGACGCGCGCGGCTGGCTGGTCGCCGACGCCGGCACCGGGGAGGTGCTGGCCGCATCGGACCCGCACGGCCGCTACTACCCGGCCAGCACGCTCAAGACGCTGACCCTGCTGACCCTCGCGCCGGTCCTGGACCACGGCCTGGTCGTCGAGGGGACCACCGACGACGAGGCGGTCGAGGGCAGCCGGGTGGGGCTGGTCCACGGCGGGCAGTACCCGGTCGACCTGCTGTTCCGGGCGCTGGTCATGCAGTCGGGCAACGACGCGGCCAACGCGCTGGCCCGGGCCGCGGGCGGGGTGGGGCCCACCCTGGCGGCGATGAACACCACCGCGGAGCGGCTCGGCGCGTTCGACACGGTCGCCGGCACCCCCTCGGGGCTGGACGTGGCCGGCCAGTCGTCCTCGCCCTACGACCTGGCGCTCATCATGCGGCAGCTGGTCGCCGACCCGTACACCCTCGACGTGCTGCAGACCCGCACCGCGCAGATGCCCGCCGTCGCCGACCTCACCCCCGGCTACCAGATCCAGAGCCAGGACACCCTGCTCGACAGCTACCCCGGCACGCTGGGCGGCAAGACCGGGTTCACCGACGCCGCCCGGCACACCTTCGTGGCCGCGGCCGAGCGCGGCGGCCGGCGGCTCGTGGTCAGCCTCATGCAGGCCGAGCGCCGGCCGGTGCCCGAGCTGCAGCAGGCGGTGAACCTGCTGGACTGGGGGTTCAGCACCGCGCCCGACGCGTCCGGGCTCGGCCGGCTCGTCGAGCCCGGCGAGGTGTCGGCGGTGAGCACCCCGACGGTGCCCACCCCCACCGCCGCGGCGGACGGCCGGCTGTCCGGGGAGGAGGCCGCGTCCGCCTCGGCGGCGACGGCGGCGCCCACGCCGAGGCCCACCGCGGAGCAGACCGGCTCCGGGTCCCCGGCCGTCCCGCTCGCGCTGGCCGGGGGGGCGCTGCTCATCGTGGCCGCCACCGTGCTCGGCGTGCGCCGGGCGCTGCGCCCGGTGCCCCGTCCCGGCGCCCCGGCCGCGCACCCGGCGTCGCGACCCGGTCCGGCCGAGGGGCCACCCGCGGCTCCGGGCAGGCCTGCCGGCTGACGGGGTCGGTCAGCGGGCGGGGCCGGTGAGCGGGTACTCGCGGGCCACGGCCCACGCGCCGTCGGGGAGCTGCTCGAACTCGGTGAACGAGGAGACCCGGAACTCCGCCTGCAGGTCCGCCAGCCCGGCCGAGGCCATGTCGAGCATGTCGGTCGGGACGTCGTGGGCGACGGTCACGTGCGGGTGGTACGGGAAGGTCAGCGGCCGGGCCAGCGGTCCGCGGCGGACGTCGCCGGCGATCCGCGCGCACTCCGCCACCCCGCGGGCGACGGCGACGAAGACGACCTCGGAGACCGGGCGGAAGGTGTCCGTGCCCGCCAGGTGCAGGTCGAAGGGCGGGTGCGCGGCGGCCACCGTGGCCAGGTGCGTGGTGATCGCGGCCCGGTCGTCGACCAGCACCTCGGTCGGCGGCAGCAACGTCACGTGCGGTGGCACCAGGCTGGCCTGGGGGTCGCCGCACTTGCCCCGCCACTCCACCAGCAGCTGCGCCCACGGCTCCGGGATCGACACGACCACGCCGAGCACCGCCGTCTCCGGCGCGGTCCGCGGGAGGGTGATCGACCTGTGCACGAAGGTGTCGTCGGCGCGCAGCGGTCGGCCGGTCACGTCAGCGGCCTCCGGCGGCGGGCAGGAAGCCCACCCGGTCGTAGACCGTGGCCAGCGTCGGGGCGGCGACCTCGCGGGCACGGGAGGCGCCGGCGGCGAGCACCCGCTCCAGCTCGGCGGTGTCGGCCAGCAGCTCCGCCGTCCGGGCCTGGACCGGTGCCAGCGCGTCGGTGACGACCTCGGCGAGCTCCTTCTTCAGGTCGCCGTAGCCGCGGCCGGCGAAGTGCTCCTCCAGCTGCGCGACCGACTGCCCGGACAGCGCCGCGTGGATGGTCAGCAGGTTGGTCACCCCCGGCTTGCCGACCGGGTCCGCGACGACCTCCCGGCCGGTGTCGGTGACCGCCGAGCGGATCTTCTTGGCGGTGACCTTCGGGTCGTCGAGCAGGTTCACGCAGCCGGCCGGCGGCAGGCTCTTGCTCATCTTCTTGTCCGGCGACTGCAGGTCCAGCACCTTCGCCGCGCCCGGCGGGATGTAGGCCTCGGGCAGCGTGAAGGTGTCGCCGTACCGGCTGTTGAACCGGGTGGCCAGGTCGCGGGTGAGCTCCAGGTGCTGGCGCTGGTCCTCCCCCACCGGCACCCGCTGGGCCTGGTACAGCAGGATGTCGGCGGCCTGCAGGACCGGGTAGGTGAACAACCCCACCGACGTCCCGGAGGTGCCCTCCCGGGTGCTCTTGTCCTTGAACTGGGTCATCCGGCTGGCCTCGCCGAAGCCGGTCAGGCACTGCAGCACCCAGGCCAGCTGGGCGTGCTCGGGCACGTGGCTCTGCACGAACAGCGCGCTGCGGGACGGGTCGACGCCCAGCGCGAGCAGCTGGGCGGCGGAGACCAGGGTGCGCTGCCGCAGCACGGCCGGGTCCGGCTGCTCGAGGGTGATCGCGTGCAGGTCGACGACGCAGTAGAAGGCGTCGTGGTCGTCCTGGAGGGCCACCCACTGCTTCAGCGCACCCAGGTAGTTGCCGAGGTGGAAGGAGTCCGCCGTCGGCTGGATGCCGGACAGCACACGGGGAGCAGGCACGCCCTCCATCGAACCACGCGCCCCGGGCACCACCGCTCAGGTGCCTGCAGCTCCTGCGGGCTCGCTGGTCAGGACCTCGTCCAGCGCGCCGAGGAAGACGTCGTCCTCCTCCGGGGTCCCGACGGTCACCCGCAGCCCCTCGCCTGCGAAGGGCCGGGTGATCACCGCCCGCGCCTCGAGCGCCGCCGCCACGTCGGTGGTGCGCTCCCCCAGCGGCAGCCAGACGAAGTTGGCCTGGCTGTCGGCGACTGCGAGGCCGCGGCGGCGCAGCTCGGCGGTCAGCCGCGCCCGCTCCGCCACGACGGCGGCGCAGCGGGCCCGCACCTCGTCCTCGCTGGCCAGCGCGGCCACCGCGGCGGCCTGGGCGAGGGTCGAGACGCTGAACGGCACGTGCGTGCGGCGGACGGCGTCGGCGACGGCCGGGTCCTCGGCCAGCAGGTAGCCCACCCGCAGCCCGGCCAGGCCCCAGGCCTTGGAGAAGGTGCGCAGGACCGCGACGTTGGGCCGGCCGCGCATCAGCTCGACGCCGTCGGGCACGTCGGGGTCGGTGACGAACTCGCGGTAGGCCTCGTCCAGCACGACGAGGGTGGCGGCGGGCACCTCGTCGAGGAAGCGCTCCAGCTCCGCCCGGCGCACCGCCGTCCCGGTGGGGTTGTTCGGGTTGCAGACGAAGACCAGCCGGGTCGTCCCGTCGATCGCCGCGGCCAGCGCGGGCAGGTCGTGGGTGTCCGGTGCCGCGCCGGGCGACCCGGGGACGAGCGGCACCTGCTGGGTGCGCGCGCCGGCGACCTGGGCGAGCAGCGGGTACATCTCGAACGACCGCCAGGCGAAGGCGATGCTGGTGCCCGGGTCATTGTATGCCTGCGCCAGCTGCTGGCAGACGGTCACCGCGCCGCAGCCGACGGCGACCTGCGCCGGCTGCACGCCGTACCGCTCGGCGAGCGCCGCGGTGAGCACGGTGGCCCCGTTGTCGGGGTACCGGTTGGTCTCGGCGGCGGTGGTGGCGATCGCCTGCAGGACGGCGGGCAGCGGCGGGAAGGCGACCTCGTTGCTGGCCAGCTTCACCGCCCGCTCGACGCCGATCTCCCGGGCCAGGTCGGCGGGGTTGCGACCGGGCCGGTACGCCGGCATCGCGGCCACGGCGGGACGTGCGCTGACCACGCGGGCTCCTCCTCCGCACGTCCGGGCCGCACCCCGGACGGGGCGCTGTCTAGGCTCGCACCATGCGCGTTCTCGTCACCGGCGGCGCCGGGTACATCGGCAGCGTAGTCACCGCGGCCCTGCTCGAGGGCGGGCACGAGGTGACCGTGCTCGACGACCTCTCGACCGGCCACGAGGACGCCGTCCCCGAGGGCGCGACGCTGGTCCGGGCCTCGCTGCACGACTCGGCGCCGGTGCTCGCCGACGTCCGCCCCGAGGCCGTGCTGCACTTCGCGGCCAAGAGCCTGGTCGGCCAGAGCCAGGAGTCCCCGGAGCTGTACTGGGAGAACAACGTCGGCGGTTCGCTGGCGCTGCTGGAGGCGATGCGGGCCGCCGACTGCCGGCGGATCGTCTTCTCCTCGACCGCGGCCACCTACGGCGAGCCCGAGGAGGTGCCGATCCTGGAGACAGCGCCGACCCGGCCGACCAACACCTACGGCGCGAGCAAGTTGGCCGTCGACGCGATGCTGACCTCCTACGCGGTCGCGTACGACTTCGCCGCGGTCAGCCTGCGGTACTTCAACGTCGGCGGGGCCGCCTACGGGCGCGGCGAGCGGCACGCCACCGAGACCCACCTCATCCCGATCGCGCTGCAGGTCGCGGCGGGCACGCGGGAGGCGCTGACCGTCTACGGCCAGGACTACCCGACCCCCGACGGCACCTGCATCCGCGACTACGTGCACGTGACCGACCTGGCGGCCGCCCACCTGCTGGCGCTGCCGGCCCCCGCCCCGGGCGAGCACCGCATCTACAACCTGGGCAGCGGCAGCGGCTTCTCGGTGCAGGAGATGGTCGACGCGGTGCGCACGGTGACCGGGCACCCGCTGCCGGTCGTGGTCGGCCCGCGTCGCGCCGGCGACCCGGCCCGGCTGGTGGCCAGCTCCGAGCTCATCCACGCCGACCTGGGCTGGGCGCCGGAGCACACCGCGCTCACCGAGATCGTCGCCGACGCGTGGGAGTTCGCCCAGCAGCGCTGAGGCGCTACCGGCGGGTGTGCTCCTGCGGCGCCGGTTCCGTCTCGTCGGTGTCCGGCTGCGGTGCGGCGCTGACCGAGATCCGGGCGATCCGCCGTCCGTCGAGCTCGAGCACGGTCAGCGTGCGGCCCTCGACGTCGACGGTGTCCCCCACCACCGGCAGCCGGCCGAGCTCGGCCAGCACGTAGCCCGCGACGGTCTCGTAGGGCCCCTCGGGGAGCTTGAGCCCGGTCGCGTCGGCGAAGTCGTCGAGGTTCCACAGCCCGTCGACCTCGTGCGGCCCCTCGGCCGGCTCGTCGGACTCGGCGGTGACGTCGTCGTCGTACTCGTCGTAGATGTCACCGATGACCTCCTCGATGAGGTCCTCGAGGGTGACGATCCCGTCGGTGCCGCCGTACTCGTCGACCACGATCGCGAAGTGCCGGTTCTCCTTGCGCATCTCCGACAGCGCGGTGAGCACCCGCGCCGTGCCCGGCAGCCGCTTCACCTCGCGGGCCAGGTCGCCGACGGTCGCGGCGCGGCCGGCCGGGTGGTTGGGCAGGAAGAGGTCGCGCACGTGCACGAAGCCGACGACGTCGTCCTCGTTGCGGCCGGCGACCGGGTACCGGGACCAGCTGGAGTCGGCGACCTGCTTGGCCGCGCGGCTGGCGGTGGTGCCCGCGTCGAGGAAGTGGACCTCGGTGCGGGGGGTCATGACCTCGCGCACCTCGCGGTCACCGGCCCGGAAGACCTCGTCGATCAGCCGGCGCTCGTCGGAGGACAGCGACTCGTGCGCGGCGACCAGGTCGCGCAGCTCCTCCTGGCTGATCGACTCACCGCTCGCCCGCGGGTCACCGCCGAGCAGCCGCACCAGCACGTTGGTCGACGCCGAGAGGAACCAGATGATCGGCCGGAACAGCGTGGCGATGGCGTTGAGCGGGGCGGCCACGACCAGCGAGAACCCCTCGGCGCGCTGCAGCGCCAGCCGCTTGGGGGTCAGCTCGCCGACGACCAGCGACAGGTAGCTGATCGCGATCGTGACGGCGACGAAGGCGAGCGGGTCGGCCAGGCCGCGGGACATCCCCCGGCTCGGCACCCCCCCATTCGGCCCAGGGGTCCGAAAAGGGGCCTCCCCCCCAACGGGGCGGAAAAAAAACCGCCCCGGGGGACCCCCCCCCGGGGGCGGGGAGGAACTGGTTGGGTTCGGGAAGGGGCTTTTTAAGGCCCTCCCCCCGGGGGCCCTTTTCGGCAAGTGGGGGGCCTTGGACTCACGGAGGGACACCAGTGCGATCTCGGCGCCGGAGAAGGCGCCGCCGATCAGCACGAAGGCGATCACCATGACGATGTTGAGCCAGACGTCGCTCACGAGCGGCGTGCTCCTCCAAGATGTGGTCCTCGACGGGAGTGTCCCGTGGTCGACCACGGTAGTGGCTGCGGCAGGGCGCCGATCCCACTGATCAACTCGCACGTCCCACCGGGGTGTTCCCCGCGCGACACTCCGGTGACGGAACGCACCCAGTTACCCTCGCTCGGTAACGATTCGTGATCTGCCGTGAGGACCTCCACCGTGCCCTTCCGCTCCCTCCCCTCCCCCGCCCGACTGCGCGGGTGGCGCCGGCTCTGGGCCCCCCTGGCGCTGTCCTGCTCGGTGGGCTCGGTGGCGCTCACCGCCGCGATCGGCGGGGGCCAGCTGCCGGGCACGCACGACGCCGCGAGCGCATCGGCCGCGCAGCAGAGCGGCTGGGCATCGCCGGCCCCGAGCAGCAGCCCCTCCTCCCCGGTGGCGCCGGTCGTGGTGCCGACGACCGCCGCCCCGTCGTCCGCCGTCCCGACGACCGCCGCCCCGACGACCGCCGTCCCCACCACCCCGGCCCCGTCGACCGTGTCGACGCAGCCCTCGACCGCCGCCCCGACGACCCGCGCGGTCCCGGCGCCCCGGACGACGGCGACCTCCGCGGCGCCGGTGACCCGCTCGACCCCCACCGCGCCCGCCCCGGCGGCCAGCACGACGGCGACCCCCGCGCCCGAGCCGGCACCGGCTCCCGCACCGGCTCCCGTCGCTCCTGCGCCCGCGCCGGCTCCTGCCGCCCCGGCGGCCGCGCCCGGGCCGGAGGGGCAGGTGCTCGCCCTGGTCAACGCCCAGCGGGCGACGGCCGGGTGCGGCCCGGTCGCCGCCGACGACCGGCTGGCCGCGGTCGCCCGGGCGCACAGCGCCGACATGCGGGACCGCCGCTACTTCGCGCACACCAACCCCGACGGCCTGGACCCGTTCGCGCGGGCGCGGGCGGCCGGCATCACGTACGCGCGGGCCGAGAACATCGCCTACGGGCAGCCGGACGCCGCCGCCGTCATGGCGGCGTGGATGGCCAGCCCCGGGCACCGGGCGAACATCCTGAACTGCGAGCTGCGCACGCTGGGCGTCGGCGTGGCCCAGGGCGCCGGCGGCCCGTGGTGGACCCAGCTCTTCGGCGGCTGATCACCTCGGGTCCGCCGGTGCCTCCCGCGGCCGGTGGACCCGAGGTGATCACCAGGCGAGAGCGGCGGCGATGCCGGCCAGCAGCTCGGCGGGACGGCGCACGTCCTGCTTCGTCACGAAGTGCACGCGCCAGCCTGCTGCGGTGATCCGGTTGAGGCGGCGCCGGTCCTCCGGGAACTGCGCCACGTCGCCGTGCCAGGCACCCGGCCCCGTCCAGAGGCTCGCCCCGAGCTTGCGAGGGGTGAGGAGGACGGGGTCCTTCCGGAAGCGGCCGTCGACGCGGACTTGGTACTGGGCGACCGGCCGGGGCAGCTCCGAGCGGTGCAGCAGCAGCCGCAAGCGGGTCTCCGGCGGGGACTCCGCGAGACCGTCGGCGAGCGACGCCGTCCGCCGCGCGGCGACGGTGCCCCGCCCACCCGGCGGCAGGGCGGCCACCGCCGCCCGCACGTCGGCGAGCGCCACCACCCGAGCCGTGACCAGCCGGTCCAGCAGCACCACGGACTCGTCGCCCTCGTCCCGGCGGATCAGGTCCACCGCGGTGCGCACCCGGCTCGTCCAGCGCAGCACCCGCCCGGACCGGACGACGTCACCGGCCAGCGGCGCGCTGCGCACCCGCACGCCCGGACCCGGCGTCCAGCGGGTGCCGGGCGGTACGACGACCTCGACCGGGTCGTCGACCGACGCCAGGTCGTCGAGCCCCCACAGGACCGCGGCGGTGCGGCCGCCGAGCGCCGCGGCGCGGGGCATCACCAGGCTCACCCCGCGGGCCAGCAGCTGGTGGTCGACGGCCAGGTCCGCGTCGGCGTAGACGTCCCGGCGCAGCCGGCGCCACGCGCTGCTGCGCAGCTGCTGCTCGGTCAGCAGTCCGGCGCCGACCGCCCAGGTGCCGCGGAAGACGCGGCCACGCAGCTCGGCGGGGCGCAGCGGGGGCACGGGCACCGGCGGAGCGTGCCGGACGAGCGCACCGGGCCGCTGGCGTCGTCCACAGGTCGGTGATCATCTCGGCTCCACCGTTGCCTCCCGCGGTTGGAGGCAACGCTGGACCCGAGGTGATCACGGCCCCGGACGCACCGCAGCCCCCTCACCCGGGAGGTGAGGGGGCCGCGGTCACGGGGTGGTGCTCAGGCCATGGCCTTCTGCAGGTTGGCGTCGATGGCCGCCAGGAAGTCCTGGGTGGTCAGCCAGGGGGCGTCCTTGCTGATCAGCAGGGCGAGGTCCTTGGTCATCTGACCGCTCTCGACGGTCTCGACGCAGACGCGCTCGAGGGTCTCCGCGAAGCGGGTCACCTCGGGGGTGCCGTCGAGCACGCCGCGGTGGGCCAGGCCCCGGGTCCAGGCGAAGATCGACGCGATCGGGTTGGTCGAGGTCTCCTTGCCCTGCTGGTGCTGGCGGTAGTGCCGGGTCACCGTGCCGTGGGCGGCCTCGGCCTCGACGACCTTGCCGTCCGGGGTGGCCAGGACCGAGGTCATCAGGCCGAGCGAGCCGAAGCCCTGCGCCACGGTGTCGGACTGCACGTCACCGTCGTAGTTCTTGCAGGCCCAGACGTAGCCGCCCTCCCACTTCAGCGAGGCGGCGACCATGTCGTCGATCAGCCGGTGCTCGTAGGTGATGCCGGCGGCGTCGAACTGCTCCTTGAACTCGGTCTGGTAGACCTCCTCGAAGATGTCCTTGAACCGGCCGTCGTAGGCCTTGAGGATCGTGTTCTTCGTGGACAGGTACACCGGGTAGCCGCGGTTGAGCCCGTAGTTCAGCGAGGCCCGCGCGAAGTCGTAGATCGACTCGTCGAGGTTGTACATCGACAGCGAGACACCGGCGCCCGGCGCCTGGAAGACCTCGCGCTCGATGGGCTCGCCGCCGTCCTCGGGGGTGAAGACGACCTTCAGCGTGCCGGCGGTCGGGAAGGTGAAGTCGGTGGCGCGGTACTGGTCGCCGTAGGCGTGCCGGCCGATGATGATCGGCTTGGTCCAGCCCGGTACGAGCCGCGGCACGTTCTGCATGATGATCGGCTCGCGGAAGATGACGCCGCCGAGGATGTTGCGGATCGTCCCGTTCGGGGAGCGCCACATCTTCTTCAGGCCGAACTCCTCGACCCGCGCCTCGTCGGGGGTGATGGTGGCGCACTTGACGCCCACACCGTGCTGCTTGATGGCGTTGGCCGCGTCGATCGTGACCTGGTCGTCGGTCGCGTCGCGGTTCTCCATGCCGAGGTCGTAGTACTCGAGGTCGACGTCGAGGTACGGGAGGATCAGCTGGTCCTTGATGAACTGCCAGATGATCCGGGTCATCTCGTCGCCGTCGAGCTCGACGACCTTGCCCTCGACCTTGATCTTGCTCACAGACTTCTTCTCCTTGTGCTTCTCATGGCCCCGCTGCAGGGTCCCGCCGCGAGCTTGCGAGGGGTGGGGGCAGTGGGGTCCTTCTTCAGAGGTCGGCCACGTCGGCCTGCTTGGCGCGGACGGCTTCGGCCGCCTCGCGCAGGCCTGCCAGCTCACTGTCGGACAGGTCGCCCTCGACGACCCGCCGCACCCCTGCCCGGCCGATCTCGGCCTCGACGCCGAGGTAGACCCCGGTGATCCCGTACTCGCCGTCGACCCAGGCGCACACCGGCATCACGGCACCGGAGTCCTCGATCACCGCGCGCGCCATCCGGGCGGCGGCCGCCGACGGCGCGTAGTACGCCGACCCGGTCTTGAGCAGGGCCACGACCTCGGCGCCGCCGTTGCGGGTGCGGTCGACCAGGTGGGCGATGCGGTCGGCGGCCAGCACGTCGGCCAGCGGCTTGCCGTCGACGGTGCACCGCGAGGGCACCGGGACCATCGTGTCGCCGTGCGAGCCGAGGGTCAGCGTGCGCACCGATCCGACCGGGACGCCGAGCTCCTCGGCGACGTTGTTCGTGAAGCGGGCGGTGTCCAGCATCCCGGCCTGGCCCATGACCCGGGCCTTCGGGAAGCCGGTGGCCAGCTGCGCCAGCGCGGTCATCTCGTCGAGCGGGTTGGAGACGACGATGACGACGGCGTCCGGCGAGGTCCGCGCGACGTTCTCGGCGACCGAGCGGACGATGCCGGCGTTGGTCTCGATCAGGTCCATCCGGCTCATGCCGGGCTTGCGGGGCAGACCGGCCGTGATGACCACGACGTCGGAGCCCTCGGTGCCCTCGTACGAGCCGCCCCCGACCCCGACGACCCGGGTCTCGAAGCCCTCGATCGGGCGGGACTGGTTGATGTCGAGCGCCAGGCCCTCGGGCCGGCCCTCCACGATGTCGGTCAGGACGACGGTCTCGAACACGTCGTACTCCGCCAGTCGCAGGGCGGTGGTCGACCCGTAGAAACCGGCACCGACGACGGTCACCTTGCCGTTCCGGGCCCGCTCTGCCATGCCCGCCAACCTAGCCCCGGGCGGCGTCCCCCGGCCATGCGGGGCCTCCTCCGCGCTGGTCAGGTGTGCGGGATCGCCACCGCGAGGACCGCGACGGCCACCCCGGTGGCGACCATCAGGGTGACGTCGACCGGCCGGCTGCGGACGGCGAGGAAACCGATCCGGCGCAGCGGCAGGAACAGCCGGAAGAGCCCGGCGACGACCACCGCCAGCCCCATGACGACCAGCCCGCTGCGCCACCGCTCGGCCGCCACCAGCAGCAGGCCGCACCCGACGGTGACCAGGACGACGAGCAGCGGCCACTGCCGCACGAACCCGGCCAGCAGCGGCCGACGCAGGTACAGCGGCTGCCGCTGCGTGCTCCCCGGCCGCCGGGTCGGGCGGGTGGCCGGGCCGGTCATGCCGACAGCACCTCGACCGCGGCGGCCTGCTCCGCGGCGAGGACGACGTTGGCCAGCAGCATCGCCCGGGTCATCGGGCCGACGCCGCCGGGGTTGGGCGCCACGTGCCCGGCCACCTCGCGCACGTCGGCGGCGACGTCCCCGGCGATCCGGCCGTCGACCCGGCTGACCCCGACGTCGAGGACGGCGGCGCCCGGCTTGACCATGTCGGCGGTGACCAGTCCCGGGACGCCGGCCGCGGCGACGACCACGTCGGCGGCGCGGGTGTGCGCGGCCAGGTCGCGGGTGCCGGTGTGGCACAGGGTCACGGTGGCGTTCTCGCTGCGCCGGGTGAGCAGCAGCCCCAGCGGCCGGCCCACGGTGATGCCGCGACCGACGACGACCACCTCGGCGCCGTCCAGCGGGACGTCGAAGCGGCGGAGCAGCTCGACGATGCCCAGCGGGGTGCAGGGCAGCGCACCCGGGACGCCGAGGACCAGCCGGCCGAGGTTGACCGGGTGCAGGCCGTCGGCGTCCTTGGCCGGGTCGATCCGCTCGAGGACGACGCTCTCGTCGATCCCCCGCGGCAGCGGCAGCTGCACGATGTAACCGGTGCAGGCGGGGTCGGCGTTGAGCTCGTCGACGACCGCGAGGACCTCCTCGAGCGAGGCGGTGGCGGGCAGCTCGCGCTGGATGCTCGCGATGCCCACCTGCGCGCAGTCGGAGTGCTTCGCCGAGACGTACCAGCGGCTGCCCGGGTCGTCGCCGACGAGCAGGGTGCCGAGCCCCGGACGCCGTCCGACGGCGGCGAGCGCGGCCACCCGGTCGGTCAGCTCCGCCCGGATCGCCGCTGCTGTCGCCTTGCCGTCGAGAGTCGTCGCCACCACGCGTCGCAGTCTGCCGCACGAGGCTGCCCGCCCTAGGCTCGACGCCATCGACAGCCCGCGGCTGTCACGCCGTCCGCGCGCGGAGGAGGCCCCCATGAGCGAGCCCGTCGGCCGGTACCGCGAGGACGACGCGCCCCCGCACGGCAGTACCGGCTACACCGGCGCCCCGCTGCCCGGGCAGCCGCGCACCGAGCAGCCGACCGAGGTCGTCCCGCCGACGCCGACCCGCGAGGACACGGTGGCGTACCCGTCCCCGCGGCCGGTCGACGACCAGCGATCGGAGGACCCGCTGGACGACATCGCGGAGTGGGAGGTCGACGGGGCCGCGACCGAGCCGGACTACCGGGACACCGCCGTCGTGGTGCGCCGGGCGGACACCCTCGCCGGCCTGCTGCTCCTGCTCGCCGGGATCGCGGCCGGGGTGAGCCTGCTCGTGGTGTGGGTGCACGGGGGCGCGACCGGGCTGGACCTGCTGCGCGACGGCACCGACGACCTGGACACCCCGCAGCAGCTGGTCGACACCGGCAGCTGGGAGGTGCCGGCGGTCGTGTTCGGCGGCGCGGTGCTGTTCGTGCTGGGCCTGCTGGCGTACGTGCCGGCGAAGACGCACCGGCTGCTGGGGGCGCTGGCCCTGCTGGTCAGCCTGGTGGTGGCCGCCGCCGTGCTCGTGCCGCTGGCCGACCTCGACTGGGACCTGCAGCGGTGGGCGGTCGGCTCGTGGCTGGCCGCCGCGGTCGCCGCGCTGGGCTTCCTCGGCGGGCTCAAGGCGCTGTCCACCTCCGCGCGGCTGAGGTGACCCCGCCGGCGCTCAGTCGACCAGGGCCCCGTGCGCCCGGGCGAAGGAGACCGCCTGGAGGACGTCCACCCGGACCCCGGTGAGGTCGAACCCGCGCCAGTTGACCCCGTCGGTGTCCGCGCCGCGCAGGTCGGCGCCGCGCAGCCGGGTGGTCTGCAGCCGCGCGTGCCGCAGGTCGGCGCGGGTGAGGTCGGCGCCGGTCAAGTCCGCGTCGGTCAGGTCGGCCTCGCGGAGCTTCTGCCCGGAGAGGTCCACCCCGGACAGGTCGGCGCCGCGCAGCGAGGCGTAGGACCAGTCGGAGTCCACCGAGGTCATCGGCCGCATCGTGGCGCCGGGGAACTGCGAGCCGGTGAGCTTGCAGCCGGTCCAGCGCACGTCGAACAGCCGCGCCCGGTCGAACCGGCAGGACAGGAACGCCGTCCCGTCGTGGCTGGAGCCCGCCAGCGCCACCCCGGTGAGCACGCACCGCTCGAAGACGCACCGCCGGGTCACCAGCTCGGCCAGCTGCGCGTCGTCGAACCGGCAGTCGACGAACGTCACCCGCTCGAGCACCGCGCCGTCCCAGTCGACCCGGGCGAGGTCCTCGTCCTCCCAGACGCTGTCCGGCTCCGGCGGCCCCACGTGCGGGCGGCTCCCCCGCATCAGTGGGCGAAGTGGCGGGTGCCGGTCAGGTACAGCGTGACGCCGGCGGCCTCGGCGGCGGCGACGACCTCGTCGTCGCGCACCGACCCACCCGGCTGGACGACGGCGCGCACCCCGGCGTCCAGCAGCACCTGCAGGCCGTCGGCGAAGGGGAAGAACGCGTCGGAGGCGGCGACCGCACCGGTGGCCCGCTCCCCGGCCCGGGCGACCGCGAGCCGGGCGGAGTCCACCCGGTTGACCTGGCCCATCCCGACGCCCACCGTGGCCTTGTCGCTGGCCAGCAGGATGGCGTTGCTCTTGACCGCCCGCACCGCGCGCCAGGCGAAGACCAGGTCGTCCATGCCGGCGGCGTCGACCGGCCGGCCGGTGGCCAGGGTCCAGCTGGTCGGGTCGTCACCGGGGGCGTCGATGCGGTCGGCGGTCTGCAGCAGCAGCCCGCCGCTGACCGGGCGCAGCTCGACCGTCAGCCTCGGCGCTTCGGGCATCAGCAGCAGCCGGACGCTCTTCTTCTGGGTCAGCACGCCCAGCGCGTCCTCGGTGAAGGACGGCGCGACGACGACCTCGGTGAAGACCTCGGCGATCTGCTCGGCCAGGGTCAGGTCGACCTCGCGGTTGGCCGCGATGACCCCACCGAAGGCGGAGACCGGGTCGCAGGCGTGCGCCTTGCGGTGCGCGGCCGCGATGTCGGCGCCGACGGCGATCCCGCACGGGTTCGCGTGCTTGATGATCGCCACGCAGGGGTCGTCGTGGTCGTGCGCGGCCCGCCAGGCGGCGTCGGTGTCGACGTAGTTGTTGTAGGACATCTGCTTGCCGTGCAGCTGCTCGGCGTCGGCGAGCCCGGGTTGGCCGCTGCGGTAGAGCGCCGCGCCCTGGTGCGGGTTCTCGCCGTAGCGGAGCACGTCGGCCCGCTCCCAGCTGCCGCCCACCCAGGTCGGGAAGCCGCTCTCGTCGTCCGGGCTGAGCACGTTGCCCATCCAGGAGGCGACCGCGACGTCGTAGGCGGCGGTGTGCCGGAACGCCTCGGCGGCCAGGCTCTGCCGCTGGGCGAGGGTGAAGCCGCCGGCGGTGACCGCCTCGACCACCTCGTCGTACCGGCCGGGGTCGACGACGACGGCGATCGACGGGTGGTTCTTCGCCGCGGCGCGCACCATCGCCGGGCCGCCGATGTCGATCTGCTCGATGCACTCGTCGGGCGAGGCGCCGGAGGCGACCGTGTCGCTGAACGGGTAGAGGTTGACCACGACGAGGTCGAACGGCGCGATGCCGAGCTCGTCGAGCTGGCGGACGTGGTCGGCCTTGCGCCGGTCGGCGAGGATCCCGGCGTGCACGGCGGGGTGCAGCGTCTTGACCCGCCCGTCCAGGCACTCGGGGAACCCGGTGACCTGCTCGACCGGGGTCACCGGCAGCCCGGCCGCGGCGATGCGGGCGGCGGTGGCGCCGGTGCTGACCAGCTCGACGCCGGCCGCTGCCAGCCCTCGGGCCAGCTCCTCCACGCCGTTCTTGTCGTAGACGCCGAGCAGCGCACGGCGGACGGGGATGCGATCGCTCATCGGGGGCTCTCCTCGGTGGTGGTCGTGGCAGTGGGGGGCAGCCCGGCGACCACCAGGTCGCCCAGGGTCTGCACCAGGAGCTCGCGCTCCACGGTCTTGATCCGCTCGTGCAGGCGGGCCTCGTCGTCGTCGGGCAGCACCGGGACGGGCCGCTGGGCGAGCACCGGCCCGGTGTCGAGGCCGGCGTCGACCAGGTGGACGGTGGCCCCGGTGGTCGTCACCCCGGCGGCCAGCGCGTCACGGACGGCGTGGGCCCCGGGGAACGCCGGCAGCAGGGCCGGGTGGGTGTTGAGCACGCGCCCCGGGAAGGCGCTGAGGACGGCCGGGCCGAGCAGCTTCATGAACCCGGCGCTGACCACCCAGTCCGGACGGCGGGCGGTGAGCTCCTCGGCCAGCGCACGGTCCCAGGCGGCGCGGTCCGGGTGCTCGCCCAGGACCTGCACGAAGGTGTCGATGCCGCGCTCGCGGGCGTGGGCCAGGCCGGCGGCGCCGGCCCGGTCCGACCCGACGGCGACGACCTCGGCCGGGTAGCCGGGGTCGTCGGCCGCGGCCAGCAGCGCGGCGCACAGGCTGCCGGTGCCGGACAGCAGGACCACCACCCTCGACCGGGCGGTGCGCGGCCGCGGGACGGCGGGTGCGTCGGCGGACACGGTCACTGACCCTAGCCGTCGGGCCCGGAGGCCCGCCCGACCGCATCAGCGGCGGGACCGCCAGCGGCTCACCGCGGCCGCCGGAGCAGCGGCGATGCCGGCCTGCGCGGCGATCGACAGCCCGGTCGCGAGCGCCGGTGCGCCGACCTCGGCCAGGCCCGCGTCGCCGAGCCGGCCACCGGCCACCAGCACCCAGAGGCCGCAGAGGACGCCGACCCCGACCCCGGCGACGACCCCCCACAACCCGGCGGTGAGGGCGCCGCCGTCGGCGTCCCCGAGCCGCCGGCCGAGCACCAGGCCGGCGACCAGGCCGGCGACCACCGGCAGCGCCTGGGCCAGGAAGGCCAGCAGCGGCACCGCCTGGGTGTCGGGCAGCGCGGCCATCAGCGGCAGCGCCGGCACGCTGCCCAGCGTGACCCCGCCGGTGGACACGAACGTGCCGGCGCCGACGAGGAAGCCCGGTCCGGCGGCCAGCCCCATGACCGCGGCGGCGGCGTTGGGCAGCAGCAGCACGCTGAGGCCGACCAGGCCCGCCGCACCGGCGCTGGCGCCCCCGAGCCCGCTGACCAGCCGGCCGGCGCCGTCGACGTCGTCGACCAGGGCGACCGAGACCACCGCCGTGCAGCAGGCAGCCAGCGCCAGGGTGCCGGCGACGGCGGCCCGGACGAGCGCCCGGCCCGGCCCGGGGAAGCGGTCGGCGAGGCCGGCGCCCGCCCCGGACTCGCGCACCGCACCCAGCCCACCGGCGAGCACGGCGAGGACCAGGGCGCCGAGCACCGACCGCAGCAGCGCGACCGAGGCGCCCGGCGTGCTGACGGCCAGCGCCAGGGCGGCGGTCGCGGCCGTGTGCAGGACGACGACGACGGCGAGCACCCGGGCCAGCGGACCCGGGCCGGACAGCTCGCGCAGCGCGACCACCGACCCCGCCGCCCGGCTCAGCCCCCAGGCGACGCCGGCCGTCAGCAGCAGCGGGGCCAGCCGCAGCGGGCCGGACGGGAGCTCCAGCTCGCCGCCCTGGGCGAGCAGCCACAGCTGTCCGGCCAGCCGCGCCGAGGACCCGACCGGCAGCCCGCCGTCGGGGTCCAGGGTCTGGACGACGACGAGGGCCAGCCCCAGGCCGAGCAGCCCCACCACGGACACGGCGAGGGTGGTGGCCGCGGCGAGCCAGCCCGCGGCCGGCCCCCGGCGCTCGCCCGGTGCACCCGGCGCCAGGGTCGGCAGGCGCGCGAGCAAGGAGGTCACCGGACCACTGTCGCAAGGCCGGGCGCCGGGCGCACGTACCGGGGTCGGCCCGTCAGCTTTCGGTGTCCCCGGTGGTGTCGGGAGCCGGGGCGGGCGGGTCCGCGGGCGGCCGGGTCGGCGGGGGTCCGCGGTAGGGCGACTCGTCGACCGGTGCCGGGTCGTCGGGCGGCGGTGCCTCGACCCGGGGTGGCGACGGCTCGGGCGCCGGGGCCTCGGCGGGGGCCACGCCGGGAGCGGCGGTCCGGCGCAGCTCGGGCAGCAGCCGCAGCACCGCACCGGTGAGCACGGCGACGGCGGCGAGGAGCGCCAGCAGGCCGACGAGGCTGAACCCGATGTCGAGGTCGGACAGCCACTCGACGAGGGTCAGCAGGAGCGCCGCGGTGGCGAGCCCGACGGTGACCAGCGACCGGGGGAACCTGACCGGGACGTCGGCGACGGCGGGGAGCACCGCCCAGGCCGTGGCCGCCAGCAGCAGCACCAGCGCGACGACGACCAGGCCGGAGTCGAGGCCGTGGGCCGACGCCTGGGGGAAGCGGTAGCCCTGCCCCAGGTCGAAGGCGTCGACGCGGTACCAGGGGAGCAGCGCGAACAGCAGGTAGAGCAGCGTCCCGCCGACCACCACGCGGTCGGCGAGGGCGACCCGGCCCAGCACCGGCCGACGGGGCCGCCGCCCCACCGGGTCGCCGGTCACCTGCTCCGGACCGCTCGACGTCATCCGGCTCCCCCTCCTCGACCCCGCACGGACGGCACTGCCCGGCCCCCTTCACGGGGAGCCGGGCAGTCCGGCCCCCTCGCAGGGTCCCGCGCCGAGCGGAGCGAGGCGTGGGGGGCGAGGGGGTCCTTGTTCAGGCGCCGACGATCTCCCGCATGAGGCGGGCGGCCTCCGACGGGGTCTTGCCGACCCGGACGCCGGCGGCCTCGAGGGCCTCCTGCTTGGCGGCGGCGGTCCCGGCCGAGCCGGACACGATGGCGCCGGCGTGGCCCATCGTCTTCCCCTCGGGTGCGGTGAAGCCGGCGACGTAGCCGACGACCGGCTTGGTCACGTTGGCCTTGATGAAGTCGGCGGCCCGCTCCTCGGCGTCGCCGCCGATCTCGCCGATCATCACGATCGCCTCGGTCTCCGGGTCCTCCTGGAAGGCCTGCAGGCAGTCGATGTGCGTCGTCCCGATGACCGGGTCACCGCCGATGCCCACGGCCGTGGAGAAGCCGATGTCGCGCAGCTCGTACATCATCTGGTAGGTCAGCGTGCCGGACTTGCTGACCAGCCCGATCTTGCCGGCCTGGGTGATGTTGGCCGGGATGATGCCGGCGTTGGAGCGCCCGGGGCTGATCAGCCCGGGGCAGTTGGGGCCGATGATCCGGGTCGAGCCGCCCTGGGCGTGCGCCCAGAAGTAGGTCGAGTCGTGCACCGGGATGCCCTCGGTGATGACCACGGCCATCCCGATCTGGGCGTCGATGGCCTCCAGGACGGCGTCCTTGGCGAACTTCGGCGGCACGAAGACGACGCTGACGTCGGCTCCGGTCTCCTTCATCGCGTCGGCGACGGAGCCGAAGACGGGCACGGAGGCGCCGTCGAAGTCCACGTCCTGGCCGGCCTTGCTGGGGTTCACGCCACCCACGACGGCGGTGCCCGAGGCGAGCATCCGCTGGGTGTGCTTCCGCCCCTCGGACCCGGTCATGCCCTGGACGATGACCTTGCTGTTCTCGGTGAGGAAGATCGACATCTCTCTGGGTCCTGTCTCAGCTAGGGGAGGTCAAGCGGCGGCGAGCTCGGCGGCGCGGCGGGCGGCGCCGTCCATGGTGTCCACCACGGTCACCAGCGGGTGGGCGGCCTCGGCGAGGATCCGCCGGCCCTCCTCCACGTTGTTGCCGTCCAGCCGGACGACCAGCGGCTTGGTGGCCTCGTCGCCGAGGATGCCGAGCGCGTGGACGATGCCGTTGGCGACCGCGTCGCAGGCGGTGATGCCACCGAAGACGTTGACGAACACGCTCTTCACGGCCGGGTCGGACAGGATGATGCCCAGCCCGTTGGCCATGACCTCGGCCGAGGCACCGCCACCGATGTCGAGGAAGTTGGCCGGGCGCACCCCGCCGAACTCCTCACCGGCGTAGGCCACGACGTCCAGCGTGCTCATGACCAGGCCGGCACCGTTGCCGATGATCCCGACCTCGCCCTGCAGCTTGACGTAGTTGAGGTCCTTCTCCTTGGCCGCGGCCTCCAGCGGGTCGGCCGAGGCGGCGTCCTCGAGGGCGTCGTGGTCGCCGTGCCGGAACGAGGCGTTCTCGTCGAGGGTGACCTTCGCGTCGAGCGCGAGGACGGTGCCGTCGGGCGCCTTGGCCAGCGGGTTGATCTCGACCAGCGTGGCGTCCTCCTTGGTGAAGACGTCCCACAGCTGGACGGCGATGGCGATCACCTGGTCGCGCACCTCGGCGGGGAAGCCCGCGGCGTCGACGATCTCGGCGGCCTTCTGCTCGTCCACGCCGACGCTGGCGTCGACGGGGATGCGGGCCAGCGCCTCGGGCCGCTCGACGGCGAGCTGCTCGATCTCCATGCCGCCCTCCTTCGAGGCCATGGCCAGGAAGGTGCGGTTGGACCTGTCGAGCAGGTACGAGAAGTAGTACTCCTCGGCGATGTCGCTGGCCTGGGCGACCATCACGCGGTGGGTGATGTGCCCCTTGATGTCCAGCCCGAGGATGTCCTGGGCCCGCGCCTTGGCGCTCTCGGGGTCGTCGGCGAGCTTGACGCCGCCGGCCTTGCCGCGGCCACCCACCTTGACCTGGGCCTTCACGACGACGGGCGCAGCGATCTCGCGCGCGATCGCCTCGGCCTGCTCGGGTGTCTCGGCGACGCCGCCGGGGAGCACGGGAACGCCGTGCGCGGCCAACAGGTCACGGGCCTGGTACTCGAAGAGATCCACGAACAGGCACCGTAGCTCTCCCGTCACCGGGTCGCCGCACGCGCCTCGGCGAGGGTGGGTCGTATCACACGTCTCTTCCGCTCAGCGGCGTCCGCGACCGGCCGGGGTCACCGCGGGACGGGCGCACTCCCGGACCGCCACCGCCAGGCGAGCACGGTCAGCGCCGCCGCCGCGAGGCCGAGCACCAGCAGGCCCACGCCGGGCAGGGTCCAGTCGACGGCGGGGCCGCGCACCCCGTCGCGCCACCCGGTCAGCGCGGCGGCGAGCAGGAACACGGTGACCCCGAGCAGGCCCCCCACCGCGCCGAGCCGTGGCCGCAGCGACGGGGCGGTCACCGCGCACAGCAGCAGCGCGACGGCCAGCAGCAACCCGCCGAGCAGCGCCAGCCCGGGGCGCTCGAGCAGCGGCTGCGCCCCCTCTCCCGCGACGACCGTCTCCAGCCCGGTGGTCGGGTCGGTGACCACCCGGTCCGGGACGTCGGCGGCGGGCAGGGCCAGGCACAGCGCCGCGGCCACCCCGACGACGACGGCGCAGCCGGCCAGCGCCGGTCGCAGCGGGTCGAGCGTCCCGCCGTCCTCCATGACCGTGCGGCCCCAAGCGACCATCGCCAGGACCCCGGCGAGCACGGCCAGCGAGAGCGCCACCACCCCCAGCACCCACCCGGTGCCGATGTCGACGGAGCTCGTGACCACCCGCTCACCGGCCAGCACCTCGACCGCCGGGCGGGTCGTGGACCCGCGCCCCTCGTACAGCTCGATCAGCAGGCGGCCCACGGCCAGCGCGCCGGTGACCGCGGCGTAGGCCAGCCCGAGACGCGGCACCCGACCGAGCAGCAGTCCGGCGCCGACCACCACCGCGGCGGCCGGCGCCAGCAGGGCGACCAGCGCGTCGACCGGTCCGGACACCGGGGCGACGGCCGAGCCGCCGACCACGAGGTAGGTCGGGAAGGCGGCGATCGCGGCCACCAGCCCGGCGAGGGCGAGCAGGGCGCCGACGACCCGGGCGAGCAGCGGCACCGGCCCGACCACCAGCTGGTCGACCGGCGCCGGGGAACCCGCCCGGCGGGCGGGACCGGCCCCGGCGCGACCCGCCTGCGCCGGCGCACGACGGGGTCCGGACGCCGCCGGCCCCCCACCCGTGCGGGAGCGGGCAGGGATCCGGTCACGGGCGGGCACTGGTCCCCTCCTCGGGTCGTGGTCGCCGTCAGGCGTGTTGTGTGTCCGGTGTGTGACGTCCAGCACACCGGGGCATTAACGTCCCGGGCGCGAGCACACCTGGTGCTCTGTCGCACCGGTCGCCCGACCGGCACGGACTGGAGGAGGACCGGCGTGCACGCACCCGAGCTCTCCTCCGTACCAGCGTGGCACGCCCCGGCCGTGGTGGCAGGGAGCGACGTCCCGGCGGCCCCCTCCGGCGCCGGGCGCGGGCTGCGCTCGCTGGTCTCCCCCGCCCTGCTCACCGGCGGCCTCACCGAGCTCGCCTGGGTGGGCGCGCACGCGCTGCTCTACCCGCTGGGCGCCCGGACCGAGCAGCTGCAGGTCGACGGCCGGTTCCGGCCCGGCACCCAGCCGCCCGGGGTCCGCGCGCTCTTCGCCGACGACCCGCTCGCCGCCCACGTCCCGGTCGTGCTGGTGCACGGCCTGGTCGACAACCGGTCGGTGTTCACCGTGATGCGCCGCGCGCTGCGGCGGCGCGGGTTCGCCTCGGTGTGCACCTGGAACTACAGCCCGCTGCAGCGCGACGTGCAGGGCGCCGCCGAGGCGCTCGGCCGGCACCTGGAGCGGGTGTGCCGGGAGACCGGCCACGAACGGGTGCACGTCGTCGGGCACAGCCTCGGCGGCCTGGTGGCGCGCTACCTGGTGCAGCGGCTGGGCGGTGACCAGCGGGTCGACACCCTGGTCACCCTCGGGACGCCGCACGAGGGCTCCCGCTGGGCGCACTGCCTCCCGACGTCGCTGGTCCGCCAGTTGCGCCCCGGCTCACCGCTGCTGCGCGAGCTGGCCGAGCCGGCACCGGGCTGCCGCACCAGGATCACCTCGATCTACAGCGACCTCGACCAGATGGTGGTGCCCTCGGTCGCCGGCCGGTGCGAGCACCCGGACCTGCGGGCGCGCAACGTGCTGGTCCGCGGGGTCGGGCACATGTCGCTGCCGATCCACCGCGGCGTGCTGGACGAGGTCGCGGTGACCCTCGCCGGGTTGCGCGACGGGTCGACCGATCGGCCGGCCACCGCCGCCTGACCAGCCGAGACGCCTTCCGCGGCGGTTTCTGCGGGTGTCGCTACGCAGCGCAGCCGGGTGCAACACGCGCTGTCAGGTCGTTGAACCCGGCACGGGCCGTCGTTAGCGTCCGAACCACACCGGTGGGATTTCACCTCCCGAGAGTGGTCCCGTCGCGTGGTGCACCTGCCGATCCCATGACCGTCTGGTGCACGTCAGACCCCACGGCTCCCCCCGTGGTGTTGCCCCCGGAAGGTGCCCGTTGTCCCGTCTCCGTGAGCTCGTGGGCCGTACGCGGTCCGAGGACGGCCTCGCCGCCGTCCTCGACGCCGGTCCCGCCAGCACGGAGTTCGTGGCGCCGGACGGCGCCTGGGACTGGGACGCGGCCTGGGCGGCCTCCCAGGTGGACGAGTCCGACGAGCCCGGCGTGGACGGCGACGGCGCCGAGGCCCCGGCCACCGCCGACGTCGCCCCGTCGGCCGGCACCGACTCCCCCGCCGTCGTCCCTGCCCCGCTCGACGAGCCGGCAGAGGAGCTCCGGCCCGCCCGCCGCCGGCCGACCGTCCCGGTGCCCGCGGCGCTGCGCCGCCCGCCGCGCCGGCGTACCCCGATGCTGCTGGCCGCCGCCGTGGTCGGCGCGGTGCTCACCGGCGTCCTGGGTGGGCTGGGCGGGTTCGGCTCGGACGCCGGTTCCCCGCTGGCCTCCGGCCAGGACTACGGCCTGGGCGTCTCCGACTCCAGCTTCTCCGGCGGCGTGGACGACGCCGGCGCCCGCGCGGAGATCAGCCAGGCGGAGGCGCAGGCCCGGCTCAGCGAGATCGCCGCGTCGCGCGCGGCGCGCGAGCCCGACTTCGTGGTCCCCACCGACGGCCGGCTCACCACCTGCTTCTGCCAGCGCTGGGGCACCATGCACTGGGGGCTCGACCTGGCCGCCCCGCTCGGCACCCCGATCTACGCCGCTGCCGACGGCGTCGTGCTGCGGGCCGGCCCGGCGACCGGTTACGGCAACGCCGTCTACATCCAGGACGCCGACGGCAACGTCGAGGTCTACGGCCACATGAAGTACTACAACGTCAGGGCCGGGGACGTCGTCTCGGCCGGCGACCAGATCGCGAAGGTCGGCAACGAGGGACAGTCGACCGGCCCGCACGTGCACTTCCAGATCCACCTCGGCGGGATGAGCGGCAAACCGACCGACCCCGAGGAGTGGCTCGCCGACCGCGGTCTGTCCGTACGCTGATTCACCCGGCTCGCCTCTAGCATCCCCGCGCATGACCGCTCCGACGCCCTACCTGCACCTGCCCGGCACCGCGCGTGAGGCGCTGTCGTTCTACGGCGAGGTGTTCGGGGGCCGCGTGGCAGCGCACTCCTTCGCCGAGTTCGGCCGCCAGGACGGTCCGGCCGACGCGGTCGCGCACGGCTACCTGGTCGACGGACCCGTCGCCCTCTTCGCGGCCGACGTGGCCGGGGACGAGCCGCCCCTCCGGTGCGCCGGGCTGATGTTCTCCCTGCTGGGTGCCGCCGACCCGGCCACCCTGCGCGGCTGGTTCACCGACCTCGCGGCCGGCGGGCGGGTCGTCGAGGACCTGCAGCAGCGCCCGTGGGGCGCCTCCGACGGGCAGGTCGTCGACCGGTTCGGCGTCCACTGGCTCATCGGCTTCGAGTGAAAGGACCCCGCTGCCCCCCACGCCACGCTTCGCGCGGCGCGGGACCCTGCAGCGGGGCCGTTCAGAGCTTGACGAGCGGGGCGTAGCGGAGGACCAACCGCTTGGTGCCGCCGGAGCCGAAGTCGACGGTCGCCTGGGCCTTGTCCCCGATGCCGGTGACCTCGACCACCGTGCCGAGGCCGAAGGCGTCGTGGCTGACCCGGTCGCCGACGTCCACGCTGATGACCGCGCGGTTGCCGGCGCCGCCGCGCAGGCCGCCGGTGGACAGCCCGGTGGCCGCGACCCGCGCCTGCGCCGAGCTCATCGGCGTGGTGTGCGCCGGCTCGGTGCGTGCCCAGTGCACCGCGTCGGTCGGCAGCTCGTCGAGGAAGCGGGACGGCGGGTTGTAGGCCGGCTGCCCCCAGCTGGTGCGGACGGTCGCGCGGGAGAGGAACAGCCGCTTCTGCGCGCGCGTGATCCCGACGTAGGCCAGCCGGCGCTCCTCCTCGAGCTCGCGGGGGTCGCCGAGGGCGCGCAGGTGCGGGAAGACGCCGTCCTCCAGCGCGGTGAGGAAGACGACCGGGAACTCCAGCCCCTTGGCGGTGTGCAGGGTCATCAGCGTGACCACGCCGGCGTCGTCCCCGGTGACCGGGATCTGGTCGGCGTCGGCGACCAGGGAGACCTGCTCCAGGAAGTCGGTGACCGTGCCGCCGGGCGTGCCGGCCTCGAACTCGGCGGCGACCGAGATCAGCTCGTTGAGGTTGTCGACGCGCCCCTCGTCCTGCGGATCGGTGCTCGCCGACAGCTCGGTCAGGTAGCCGGTGCGGTCGAGGATGCTCTCCAGCAGCGCGGCGGGGCCGGACCCGGTCTCGACCAGCTGCTCGAACTCCTCCAGCAGGGCGACGAACTCCTGGATGGCCTTGAGCGACCGGGTGGCCAGCTCGCCGACCTCGGCGGCGCGGCGCAGGGCGCTGGCGAACGGGATCCGCTCCCGGTCGGCGAACCGCTCGACGGCCGACTCGGCGCGCTCGCCGATCCCCCGCTTCGGGGTGTTCAGCACCCGGCGGAGGCTCACCACGTCGGCCGGGTTGGCGACCACCTTCAGGTAGGCCAGCGCGTCCCGGACCTCGCGGCGCTCGTAGAAGCGCACCCCGCCGACGACCTTGTAGGGCATGCCGACGCGGATGAACACCTCCTCGAAGACCCGGGAGGCGTTGTTGGTGCGGTAGAAGATCGCGATGTCCTTGGGCTGGGCCAGCCCCTCGTCGGTCAGCGCGTCGATCTGCTCGGCGACCCAGGCGGCCTCGTCGTGCTCGTTGTCGGCGACGTAGCCCTCGATCAGCTCGCCGTCGCCGGCGTCGGACCACAGGTTCTTCGGCCGGCGCGAGGTGTTGCGGGCGATGACCTGGTTGGCCGCCCGCAGGATGCGCTGGGTGGAGCGGTAGTTCTGCTCCAGGACGATGGTGGTCGCCTCGGGGTAGTCGCGCTCGAACTCGTCGATGTTGCGGATCGTCGCGCCGCGGAAGGCGTAGATCGACTGGTCGGCGTCGCCGACCACGCAGAGCTCGGCCGGGGGCACCGGGCCGCCGGCCGTGCCGACGAGCTCCCGGACCAGCACGTACTGGGCGTGGTTGGTGTCCTGGTACTCGTCGACCAGCACGTGCCGGAAACGGCGGCGGTAGTGCTCGGCCACGTCGGGGAAGGCCTGCAGCAGGTGGACCGTCGTCATGATCAGGTCGTCGAAGTCCATCGCGTGCGCCTCGCGGAGCCGCCGCTGGTAGAGCGTGTAGGCCTCCTTGAGCACCTTCTCCGGCGCCGTCAGCGGGCTGTAGGACTCCTCGTCGACCAGCTCGTTCTTCAGGTTCGACACCTGGTTGGCCAGGCTGCGGCCCGGGTAGCGCTTGGCGTCGAGGTCGAGGTCCCGGGCGACCATCGTCATGAGCCGGACCGAGTCGCCCTGGTCGTAGATGGTGAACGAGCTCTTCATGCCGAGCTTGGCGGCCTCGGCGCGGAGGATCCGGACGCACATCGAGTGGAACGTCGACACCCACATCGCCCGGGCGCGCGGGCCGACGAGGGCCGCGACGCGCTCCTTCATCTCACCGGCGGCCTTGTTGGTGAAGGTGATCGCCAGGATCTCGCCGGGCTGCACCCCTCGGGCGCCCAGCAGGTAGGAGATGCGGTGGGTGAGCACCCGGGTCTTGCCCGACCCGGCGCCGGCCACGATGAGCAGCGGGCTGCCCTCGTGGACCACCGCGTCGCGCTGCGGGCCGTTGAGCCCGGCGAGCATCCGGTCCAGCTCCCGACCGGTCTGGCCGGAGGTGTGCCGGGGGATCGCGGCGGTGCCGGGGAGGGTGCGCTGGGGGCTGCTCATGACCCCGCCACTCTAGGCCGCGGCACCGACAGGTCCGGCGCCCCGCGTGTCGCCTGGGGACGGCGGGGCTGGCCGCCGGCCGACGTGCTGTGGCACACTCCCCGGCGTGCTGCGCAGCCGCGAGTTTTCCTACGGCCACCGGGTCCCGGTGTCCGTGACAGCTGGCTGAGCAGCCACTCCCCACGACGCCCCGGGCCCACGGCCCGGGGCGTTCCTCGTCTCCTGGGTCGCGGGCCTCTCCCCGCCCGGAGGAACCATGAGCACCAGCCCCGCCCCCACGCCCGCCGCCGAGGGCACCGACCCGATCGACGCCCTGCGCTCGGAGATCGACGCCTGCGACGCCCAGATCATCGAGCTGGTGCAGCGCCGGGTCGCCATCTCGCAGCAGATCGGGGCGCTGCGCACCGCCGCCGGCGGCATGCGGCTGTCGCTGTCCCGCGAGCAGCGGGTGCTCTCCCGGTTCCGCGCCGCGCTCGGCCCGGACGGCGCCGCGCTCGGCATGATGCTGCTCCGCCAGGGCCGCGGCCGGCTCTGAGCTGTCACGTCCGGCGGGGCTGCTCCGTCTCCCTGGCACACCCCGTGGAGGAGGAGCCCGTCATGACACCCGAGGCCGCACCGGACGCCGGGCTCCGTGCCTTCGACCAGCACCGGCGGCTGCTGTTCGGCGTGGCCTACCAGATGCTCGGCAGCGTCGCCGACGCCGAGGACGTCGTGCAGGACGCCTGGCTGCGCTGGTCGGCCGCCGACCGCAGCGACGTCGCCGACCCGCGGGCCTACCTGGTCCGGGTCGCCACCCGGCTGGCGCTGGACCGGCTGGGGTCGGCCCGCACCCGCCGGGAGACCTACGTCGGGCCGTGGCTGCCCGAGCCGCTGCTGACCGACGACGCCCGAGGTCCCGAGGAGGCCGCCGAGCTGGGCGAGCAGGTGTCGCTGGCCGTGCTGGTGGTCCTGGAGACGCTCTCCCCGACCGAGCGGGCGGTGTTCGTGCTGCGCGAGGTCTTCGGGATGAGCTGGGCCGAGGTCGCCGGCGTCCTGGACCGGTCCGAGGCGGCCGTCCGGCAGCTGGGGCACCGGGCGCGCGAGCACGTGCAGGCCCGGCGGCCCCGGTTCGACACCGACCGGCGGGCGCAGCGGGAGGTGACCGAGCGGTTCCTGGCCGCCTGCGTGGGCGGGGACGTCGACGCGCTGCTGGCGGTGCTCTCGCCCGGCGTCGTCCTGCTCACCGACGGCGGCGGGCAGGCCAAGGCGGCGCTGCGGCCGATCGTCGGCGCGGACAAGGCCGCCCGGTTCCTGGTCGCCGTCTCGTCGCAGGGGCTCTCCCAGCCGGGGCTGACCGTGCGGCTCGTCGACGTCAACGGCGCACCGGGCGTCGTGGTCGACGGCCCGGCGGGCCCGGCGATCGCCGTCTCGCTGGTGGTGGCCGACGGCCGGGTGGAGCAGGCCCTGGTGGTGCTCAACCCGGACAAGCTGGCCGGGCTGGTGGGCTGATCGCCCTTCACTAGGCTCCGCCGGGTGATGCCACTGCCCTCCGGACCGGCCGCCCACGTCGAGCGCGCGCTGTGCGTGCTCGCCCACCCCGACGACGTCGACTTCGGCAGCGCCGGCACCGTCGCCACCTGGACCGCGGCAGGCACCGAGGTCACCTACTGCATCGTCACCGACGGGGACGCCGGCGGGTTCGACGAGACGCCGCGCGACCGGATGGGCCCGCTCCGCCGGGAGGAGCAGCGGGCCGCGGCGGCGGCGGTCGGCGTCACCGATGTGCGGTTCCTCGGCTACCCCGACGGCCGGGTCGAGCTGACCCTGGACCTGCGCCGGGACATCAGCCGGGTCATCCGCCAGGTCCGCCCGCAGCGGGTGCTGACCAGCTCACCGGAGCGGATGTGGGAGCGGATCGGCGCGAGCCACCCCGACCACATGACCGTGGGCGAGTCGACGCTGCGCGCGGTGTACCCCGATGCCCGCAACCCCTTCGCCTTCCCCGAGCTGCTGGCCGACGAGGGGCTCGAGGCGTGGACGGTGTCGGAGGTCTGGTTGGGTGCCAGCCCGCGCGCCGACCACGCCGTCGACGTCACCGACGTGGTGGAGCAGAAGTGGACGGCGCTGATGAGCCACGTGACCCAGGTCAGCCACCAGCCGCCGGGTCAGCTGCAGGAGTTCGTGGGCGCCTGGATGCAGCAGACGGCGCGCACCCACAGCCTCCCGGCCGGGCGGCTCGCCGAGGCGTTCCACGTCGTCCACACCGGGTGACCGCCACCCCGTGGCGTAACCGCCCCGCAACGCAGGGGCGCCGGCCGCACACAGCGGCAACACAGCCCGCGTAGACCTCCCGGGACCGCCCCTCAGCCCCGGGAGAGCGCATGACCTCCGCACCGCACCCCGCTCAGCGACCGGACCCGGAGGTCGCCGCCACGTTGCTGGAACGGGGCCTGGGACGCCGGACCTTCGTGCAGGCGGCGCTCGCCACCGGCGCCGTGCTGGCCGCCGGGATCGCCACCGCGCCGTCCGCGGCCGCCGCGGGCAGGGGGGCGACGCGGCTGCCCGGCCAGGTCCTCCAGCCGGGCACCGGGCCGATCGACGGCGACGTCTACCTGCCCTCCCGGCCGGACGAGGTGCTCTGGGGCTACCTCCCCCGGACCACCGACGCGCCGGTGGCACGGGTGCGCTCGGGGCAGACGATCACCATCGACACGGTCAGCCACGAGGGGCTGCTGGAGGACCAGGGCCGGGACCCGGCGGCCTGGTTCGCCGGCCACGGGGTGCCCCGCGAGCAGGTCCTCGACGACGCGGTCGCGGTCGCCGCCGGGTACGACCGCCACCGGCGCGACTTCGACGCCGACGGACCGCACGTGATCACCGGGCCGGTGCACGTCGAGGGCGCCCGCCCCGGTGACGTGCTCAAGATCGAGCCGCTGTCCGCGCTGCCCCGGGTCCCCTACGGCGTGATCTCGAGCCGGCACGGCAAGGGCGCCCTGTCGGCGTCCTTCGCGACCGCGGCCGGCGGGATCACCTCCGCCGAGGTCATGCCGGCCACCCCGGACGGCCGGGCGACGAAGGACCCGCTGCGGTACGGCAACGTCTCGGTCTTCACCCCGGTCCGCGGCGGCTCCCGGGGCGCGAGCGCGCACCTGCCGGTCGGCACGAGCGGGGAGGTGTCCTGGCCGCTGGACCCCTTCGCCGGGCTGATGGCCGTGGCGACCGTGGGCGACGCCGGCGCGCTGGACGACCCGCTGCTCAACTCGATCCCCCCGACGGTCGGCGGCGGGAACATCGACGTCCGGCTGCTCAACGTCGGTTCCGCCTTCTACCTCCCGGTCGTCGCCGAGGGAGCCCTGTTCTCCACGGGGGACCCGCACATGTCGATGGGCAACGGCGAGGTCGCGCTCACCGCCATGGAGGGCTCGCTGCGGCTGACCTACCGGCTGACGGTGTGCCGTCCCGGGTCCGGGGACGCCCCGTCGGTCGCCTTCCGGTACCCGTTCGGCGAGACCCCGGACGCCTGGGTGCCGATCGGCCTGTCCGACCCCGACGGTGCCCGTGACGGGCAGGGCAGCGACCTCGACGTCGCCTCCCGGCGCGCGGTGGTCAACGCGCTGGACTTCCTGCAGACCGACCTGGGCATGGACCGCGCCGTGGCCTACGCCTACCTGTCGGCGGCCGCCGACTTCGAGGTCTCCCAGGTGGTCGACCGGACCGTCGGGGTGCACGGCGTCATCCCCAAGTGCCACTTCCGGTGAGGGCGGACCTCACAGCAGGCGGTTGGTCGCCGCCCAGCGGGTGAGCTCGTTGCGGTTGGACAGCTGCAGCTTGCGCAGCACGTTGGAGGCGTGGGACTCCACCGTCTTCACCGAGATGAACAGCCGCCCGCCGATCTCCCGGTAGGTGTAGCCCCGCGCGAGCAGCTGCATGACCTCGCGCTCGCGGGCCGACAGCAGGTCCAGCCCGGGGTCGGTCGCCGGGTCGGCGGCCGGCGCGGGGGCGGGCCCGGTGGCGGCGAAGGCGTCCAGCACGAAGCCGGCCAGCCGGGGGCTGAACACGACGTCGCCCTCGGCGACCCGGCGGACGGCGTCGCGCAGGTCGGCGCCGGAGATCGTCTTGGTGACGTAGCCGCGGGCACCGGCGCGGATGACGGCGATGACGTCCTCGGCGGCGTCGGAGACAGACAGCGCCAGCCACCGGGTGCCCGGCAGCTCGGCGCGCAGCGACTGCAGGACGGCGTGGCCGCCACCGCCGGGCAGGTGGACGTCGAGCAGGACGACGTCCGGCGTCGTCTCCCGGATGCCGGTGACCGCGGTGGCCACGTCGGCGGCCTCGCCGACGACCTCCACGTCGTCGCCGAGCTCCGCGCGCACCCCGGCGCGCACCATGGCGTGGTCGTCGACCAGGTAGACCCGGGTGCGGCTCACGCCGACGCCTCCACGTGCTCGCCGCGCGGGAGGCAGAGCTCCACCTCGGTCCCCTCTCCTGGTGCCGAACGGACGTGGGCGGTGCCGCCCAGCCGGGTCAAGCGGCCGACCACCGAGTCGCGCAGCCCCCGCCGGTCGGTCGGGACGACGGTGGGGTCGAACCCGGTGCCGCGGTCGCGCACGAAGACCGTGACCGAGCCGGCCGTCACCTCGCTGTACAGCGAGACGCTGGCCGCACCGGAGTGCTTGGCGGCGTTGACGACCGCCTCCTTCGCGGCCTGGCCGAGGGTCGCCACGGCGTCGTCGACCGGCAGGTCGCCGACCACGACCGGGTCGACCGTGACGGCGTGGTCGGCCTCCACCTCGGCGACCAGGCGCGCGACCAGACCGGCCCAGGTGCCGCCGGTGGCGACGGTCGGCTCGTACAGCCAGGCCCGCAGCTCCCGCTCCTGGCTGCGGGCCAGCCGGCCGACGACCGTCGGGTCCTCGGCGTGCCGCTGGATGAGCGCGAGGGTCTGCAGCACCGAGTCGTGCAGGTGGGCCGCGACCGCGGCGCGCTCCTCGGAGCGGATCAGCGCGGCGCGCTCGGCGTTGCGGGAGTCCAGCAGCCGGCGCCACAGCGGCGCGGTCGCCAGCGTCACCCCGACCAGGATGACCACCGTGCCGGTGAAGCCGTTGCGGGCGTTGGCCAGCTGGCCGGTGGTGGCCAGCAGCAGGGTCAGCCCGGCGACGCCCAGCACCACGCCGCCGACCAGGCCCCAGCGGGCCGAGCCGCGGGTCAGCGACTCCCGGGGGTCGGCGTCCAGCTGGCGCCAGATCACCGCCATCCCGATGCCGGCGAGCACCAGCGGCAGCACGATCTCGCTGCCTGCGAAGCTGGCCAGCCGGGACACCAGCCCGACCGCGACGAACGCGAGCACCGCGAGCCCGAGCAGCTGCCGCCGGCTGGGGCGCTGCCCGACGATCCCGGCCTCGGCCGCGCCGCCGTCGGCGGAGGCGACCGGCATGGTCAGCCAGAGCAGCGCGTAGGCCACCACCCCGATGCCGGTCAGCGCGAGGGCCACGAAGACGACCCGGACCGCCATCGGGTCCAGCCGCAGGTGGGTCGCCGTCCCCGAGGCGACGCCGGCGAGCAGCCGGCCGTCGCGCGGGCGCACCAGCGGGGGCCGCGGCGCGCGGCCGTCGGGGAGCCGCTCCGCGGGCCCGGCCGGCGGAGCGGTGCTGGTGGTCACGACGTCGATGGTGTCACCGCACCCGCCCGCGGCACACCGGTGATCACCCGGAGTGCGGGGGCCGGGGCGGATGGGGGTCGGACGGGGGCGTTCCCGGATACCGCCGGGCGCCCGGACGGCGCAGGTTCATGGCATGACCTCGACGACCACCCCCGCCGCCCTCCCTCCCGTCGCGACCAGCACCCCGCCGGCCCCGCCCCGGCTGGCCCGCAGCGACCGGGACAAGAAGATCGCCGGCGTCTGCGCCGGGCTGGCCGAGCACACCGGCGTGGACGCCGTCCTGTGGCGGGTGGCCTTCATCGCCCTGACCCTCGCCGGCGGGGGCAGCGGCATCCTGGTCTACGGGTTGCTCTGGCTGCTGATGCCGGCGCCGGAGGCGCGGGTCTGACCCCGCCCTCCCCCACTCCCCCGGCCCTCGTCGTGCGCCGGGTCGGGGTCCGGCACCGCGGGCGGATCAGGGTCGAACCGGGGCGTTCCCTGATACCGCCGGGGCCGCCCGGTGAGCAGGCTGGTGGCATGACCTCAGCACTCCCTCCCTCCGCTCCCCCGCCGGTCCCCGACCAGCCGTGGGGCACCCCTCCGCCCCCGCCGCCGGCCGGTCCCGTTCCCCGCCCGGCGCTGCGCCGCAGCCGCTCGGACAAGGTGATCGGCGGCGTCGCCGGTGGCCTCGCCGAGTACACCGGTGTGGACGCGCTGCTCTGGCGGGTCGGCGCCATCGCGCTCACCCTCGCCGGCGGCAGCGGCCTGGTCATCTACCTGCTGCTCTGGCTGCTCATGCCGGCCGGGGCGCCCGCCCAGCCCGGCGACCCGACCGCCGTCGAGCGGGTCCGCACCGGCCCGCGGTCCGCGGTCCCGGGGGTGACGGTCGCGGCGCTGCTCATCGTCATCGGGCTGGGCGTCCTGCTCACCCAGTTCACCGACCTCGACCTCGGCGCCCGCGGTTTCCTCGGCACGGCGTTGCTGATCGTGGGCGTGGGCCTGGTCGTCGGGGCCGTCACCGGCGCCGGCCGCGGCGCCAAGGGCGTGCTCATCGGGCTGGGTGTCGTGCTCACCGCCGCCCTGGCCGCCGTCACCTCGATCGACCTGCCGAACGGCGCCGTCGGCGACCGCACCTACCGGCCCGCCACGGCGTCCGCCGTCGAGGGGGTCTACGAGCACGCGGCCGGCGACCTCACCATCGACCTGCGGGACGTCGACCTGACCGACCTGGACTCGCCGATCGTGACCCGCATCGACCACGGCATCGGGGACGTCGACGTTCTGGTGCCCCGCTCCGCCGACGTCCGGGTCACCTCGGACACCGGCATCGGGGAGACCGAGCTGTTCGGGGACAGCGCCGACAGCGGCACGTTCCCGGGCCTCGGCGCCCCCTGGTCCGGGGACGACCGGCTCGAGTTCCGCATCACCATCGACTCCGGTGCGGGTGACGTGGAGGTGTCCCGTGGCTGACTACAGCGAGTTCCCGACCACACCCACTCGCTGGCACGAGAACTTCATGCCCGAGCCGGAGCCCACCGTGGAGCCCACCGGCGCCACCGCCGCGCCGGCCCGGCGACGGGCCACGGACCCGGTCTCGCTGGTCGCGGGTCTGCTGTTCATCGCACTGGCCGTGCTGCTGATGTCCGGCGTGGACGTCTCCCTCGACTGGTTCGGCCACGGCATCGCCTGGATCCTGCTGATCGGCGCCGGCGTCGGCCTGCTGGTCAACGAACTACGCCGAGCCCGCCGCCGACGCTGACCACCGGAGGGAGCGGACCCACGAGGGCCCGGGGAGCACTGCTCCCCGGGCCCTCGTCGCGCGTCAACGGTCCGTCGCTTCAGGGACTCACGTGAGGTCCGAGATCACCCACGTGGCTCTGGTGCCCGCGACGAGCGCCAGCGAGGAGCGGTCAGGCCCCCTTCAGGGCCCCGCCGCGAGCTTGCTCGTGGTGGGCAGAAGGGGGTCCTCACTCCCACTCGATGGTGCCCGGCGGCTTGCTCGTCACGTCGAGCACCACGCGGTTGACCTCGGCGACCTCGTTGGTGATCCGGGTGGAGATCTTCGCCAGCACGTCGTAGGGCAGCCGGGTCCAGTCCGCGGTCATGGCGTCCTCGCTGGACACCGGCCGCAGCACGATCGGGTGCCCGTACGTGCGCCCGTCTCCCTGGACGCCGACCGAGCGGACGTCGGCGAGCAGCACCACCGGGCACTGCCAGATCTCGGTGTCCAGGTGCGCGGCGGAGAGCTCCTCGCGGGCGATCGCGTCGGCCTGGCGCAGCACGTCGAGCCGCTCGCGGGTGACCTCGCCGACGATCCGGATGCCCAGCCCGGGCCCGGGGAACGGCTGGCGCTGCACCAGCGTGTCCGGCAGGCCCAGCCGGCGGCCGACCTCGCGCACCTCGTCCTTGAACAGCGTGCGCAGCGGCTCGACGAGGGTGAAGGTGAGGTCCTCGGGCAGCCCGCCGACGTTGTGGTGGCTCTTGATGTTCGCCGTCCCGGTGCCGCCACCGGACTCGACGACGTCGGGGTAGAGCGTGCCCTGCACCAGGAAGTCGACGGTCTCGCCGTGCTCCTTCGCGTCGGCGATGACGTCGAGGGCGGCCTGCTCGAAGACCCGGATGAACTCCCGGCCGATGATCTTCCGCTTCTGCTCGGGGTCGCTGACCCCGGCGAGCGCGGAGAGGAACTGGTCGCTGGCGTCGACGACCCGCAGGTCGGCGCCGGTGACGGCGACGAAGTCGCGCTCGATCTGCTCGGTCTCGCCCTGCCGCATGAGCCCGTGGTCGACGTAGACGCAGGTGAGCCGGTCACCGATGGCGCGCTGCACGAGCGCCGCGGCCACCGCGGAGTCGACCCCACCGGACAGCCCGCAGATCGCCCGCCGGTCGCCGATCTGCTCGCGGATGGCGGCCACCTGCTCGTCGACGACGTTGGCCATCGTCCAGCTCGGCTCCAGGCCGGCGATGTCGAACAGGAAGTGCTCGAGCACCGTCTGGCCGTGCGGGGTGTTCCGGACCTCGGGGTGGAACTGCACCCCGGCCAGCCGGCGGTCGACGTCCTCGAACGCGGCGACCGGGGCACCGGTGGAGGTGGCGGTGACGGTGAACCCGGGCGGCGCGGCGCTGACGGCGTCCCCGTGGCTCATCCACACCGACTGCTCGTTCGGCAGGTCGCCGAACAGCCGGGCCTGGGTGGTGACGGTGAGCGGGGTGCCGCCGTACTCGCGGTCGCCGGTGCGGGCCACGGTGCCGCCGAGGCTGGCCGCCATCGCCTGGAACCCGTAGCAGATGCCGAACGCCGGGACCCCGGCCTCGAACACCGACGGGTCGACCTGCGGGGCGCCCTCGGCGTAGACGCTGGACGGTCCGCCGGAGAGCACGATCGCCGCCGGCTTGCGGGCCAGCAGCTCCTCGACCGGCACGTCGGAGCCGACGAGCTCGGAGTAGACCCCGGCCTCGCGGATCCGGCGGGCGATGAGCTGGGCGTACTGCGCCCCGAAGTCGACGACCAGGACGGTCGGGAAGTCCATGGTCATCCGAGCAGGTGCCCCTCGGCAGCGGTCCCGGCGCCGTTGCCGCCGAGGACCAGATCGACCCGCTGGAACTCCTTGAGGTCCCGGTAGCCGGTCTTGGCCATCGTGCGGCGCAGCGCGCCGAAGAGGTTGGTGCGCCCGTCGGCGGCCTCGGCCGGGCCCAGCAGCACCTGCTCGAGCGTGCCGCGCGCGGTCGCCGGGGCCGACGTGCCCCCGCGGGGCAGCCGCGGGTGCGCCGCGACCGAGTCCCACCACACGCCGCCGCCAGGCGCCTCGGTGGCGGCCCGCAACGGCTCCCCCACCTGGACGGCGTCGGCGCCGCAGGCCAGCGCGCGGGCGATCGCACCGCTGGTCTCGATCCGGCCGTTGGCGATCACGTGCACGTACCGGCCACCGGTCTCGTCGAGGTAGTCGCGGCGGGCCGCGGCGGCGTCGGCGATGGCGCTGGCCAGCGGCACCCGGATGCCCATGACGGCGTCGGCGGTCGACCAGCTGTCGGCCCCGACACCGACGATGACGCCGGCCGCGCCGGTGCGCATCAGGTGCAGCGCGGTCTGGTAGTCCGCGGCCCCCCCGACGATCACCGGGACGTCGAGGTCGGCGATGAACTCCTTGAGGTTCAGCGCCTCCCCGCCCTTGCTGACGTGCTCGGCGGAGACGATGGTGCCCTGGATGACCAGCAGGTCGACCCCGGCGGCGAGCACCGTGGGAGCCAGCTGCAGGGTGTGCTGCGGCGAGACGCGCACCGCCGTGGTGACGCCGGAGTCGCGCATCTCCTTGATCCGCGCGGTGACCAGGTCCGGCTTCACCGGCTCGGCGTAGACCTGCTGCAGCAGCGCCGTCGGCGGGCCGGTCTCCGGCGAGGCGGCGTCGCGGAGCTGCCGGTAGACGTCGGTCGGGTCGTCGTACCGGGTCCACAGGCCCTCGGCGTTGAGCACCCCCAGGCCCCCGGCCTGGCCGACGGCGACCGCGGTCGCCGGGCTCATGACGGCGTCGCTGGGGCTGGTGACCAGCGGGATGTCGAACCGGAAGGCGTCGATCTGCCAGGAGGTCGAGACGTCGTCGTGGTCACGGGTGCGCCGCGAGGGGACGATCGACACCTCGTCCAGGTCGTAGCCCCGGCGGGCGAAGCGGTTCAGGCCGATCTCGACGTTGTCGCGTACGGGCAACGGGTCACCGACCTCGGTAGTTGGGGGCTGTGGTGGTCTCGCGGATGAAGGTGACGCTCATCGTCACCGACCTCGGTAGTTCGGGGCCTCGGTGGTCATCTGGATGTCGTGCGGGTGGCTCTCGGTCAGCCCGGCGGCGGTGATCCGGGTGAGCTGGCCGCGATCCTGGAGCTCGGCGACGGTCGCGGTGCCCGCGTAGCCCATCCCGGCCCGGAGACCGCCGACGAGCTGGTGGGCGACCCCGGACAGCGGGCCGCGGTAGGGCACCTGGCCCTCGATGCCCTCGGGCACCAGCTTGTCGTCGGAGAGGACGTCGTCGGCGAAGTAGCGGTCCCGGCTGAAGGACTGGTTGCCGCGCTTCTGCATCGCGCCCAGCGAGCCCATGCCGCGGTAGGTCTTGTACTGCTTGCCGTTGGTGAACACCAGCTCGCCCGGCGCCTCCTCGACCCCGGCGAACAGGCCGCCGATCATCACCGTGTCCGCGCCGGCGACCAGCGCCTTGACGATGTCCCCGGAGTACTGCAGCCCGCCGTCGGCGATCACCGGGATCCCGGCCGGCCGCGCGGCGAGGCTGGCCTCGTAGATGGCGGTGACCTGCGGGACGCCGACGCCGGCGACCACGCGGGTGGTGCAGATCGAGCCGGGCCCGACGCCGACCTTCACCGCGTCCACGCCCGCGTCGATGAGCGCCTGCGCGCCGGCCCGGGTGGCGATGTTGCCGCCGACGACCTGCACGCCGTGGCCGACGGTGGCGAAGTCCTTCTTCACCCGGGCGACCATGTCCAGCACCGCGCGCTGGTGGCCGTGGGCGGTGTCGACGACGAGCACGTCGACCCCGGCGTCCACGAGCAGGCCGGCGCGCTTGTAGGCGTCCTCGCCCACCCCGAGCGCGGCGCCCACGGTGAGCCGGCCGTCGACGTCCTTGGTGGCGTTGGGGAACTGGTCGCGCTTGACGAAGTCCTTGACCGTGATCAGCCCGCGCAGCCGGCCGGCGGGGTCGACCAGCGGCAGCTTCTCGATCTTGTGCTGCTTGAGCAGGGCGAGGGCGTCCTCCGGGTCGACGCCGACCGGGGCGGTGACCAGCGGCATCGGCGTCATCACGTCGCGGACCAGGCGGGCCTGGTCGGTCTCGAAGCGCATGTCGCGGTTGGTGACCATGCCGACGAGCACGCCCTCGGCGTCGACCACCGGGGCGCCGGAGATCCGGTACCGGGCGGAGAGGGCGTCGACCTCGGCGAGGGTGTTCTCCGGGGAACAGGTGACCGGGTTGGTGACCATGCCCGCCTCGGAGCGCTTCACCAGGTCGACCTGGCCGGCCTGGTCCTCGGCGGCGAGGTTGCGGTGCAGGATCCCGATGCCGCCGGCGCGGGCCATGGCGATGGCCATCCGCGACTCGGTGACGGTGTCCATCGCGGAGGAGACGAGCGGGATGGCCAGCCGGATGCCCCGGGTCAGCCGGGTGCTGGTGTCGACCTCGGTGGGCACGATGTCCGAGGGTCCGGGGACCAGCAGGACGTCGTCGTAGGTCAGGCCCAGCGGGGCGAACTTGGCCGGCAGTTCGGGGACGCGCTCGTCGGGCTGCATGTGCCGCCACCCTCTCGACTCCATCGGTGGGAGCGCCGCAGACGGCGCAGGGAACGTGTTGATGGTAGGCGGAGCCCCCGGGAGGCCGTCCCCCCGTTACCGTTGTGGGTTGGCGGGCACGCCCGCTCCGACTGCTGAGCGACCAGCAGCCCCGAACAGGCCGGCCATCCCGGCAAGGAGGACACGTGGACGCGTGGGACGACGCATTCGGCGCCTCCCCTGACCGTGACCCGGACTTCGGGCCGGACGACCGGTCGGGGCAGCCGCCGCTGACCATGGAAGAGCGCGCCGGGGTGCTGGACGACCTCGCGGAGCTGGAGGTCTTCCGCACGCTGCTGGAGCCGACCGGGGTCAAGGGCATCGTCGTCGACTGCCCCGACTGCGACGAGGAGCACCACGTCGACTGGGCGCTGATGCAGGCCAACCTGCGGCAGCTGCTCGACGAGGGCCAGACCGGCCGGCACGAGCCGCCGTTCGACCCGGACCCCGACGACTACGTCAGCTGGGACTACGCCAGCGGCTACGCCGACGGGGTGGCCGCGCTCGCCGAGCGCGAGGAGCCCAGCGGCCGGCACGGCTCCACCGGCCGGCACGCCCGCGACGACTGACGAAGGACCCCGTCGCCCCCCACGCTTCGCAAGCTCAGCGCGGGGCCCTGCGACGGGGCCGTTCCAGCAGTCAGGACCGCGAGATCAGCTCATCATGCCGCGGCGGAAGCCGGTGGCGACCGCCTCGGCGCGGTCCTTGGCGCCCAGCTTGCGGAACAGCCGGCGGGCGTGGGTCTTGATGGTGTCCTCGGACAGGTAGAGCTCCCGGCCGATCTGGGCGTTGCTCTTGCCCTGGCTCATGCCGGTCAGGACCTGCATCTCGCGCATGGACAGCGCGACCTGCGGCGTCTCGGGGACGGTGGACCGGACGGTGGTCGGAGCGGCCGCGGCCAGCGGGCTGGCACCGCCCCAGGGCGACGGGCCGGACGGCGCGCCACCGGCCAGCGCGACGGCGTGCTGGGGGGCACGCGGCGCGGGGGCCAGCTGCGGGCGGCCGGACAGTTCCGGGCGCATCCCGGTGCGGGACAGGCCGAGGCCGAGCTCAAGCGGGCTGGCGTCCCAGCGGAGGTACCCGCGGGCGCCGAGGGCCACGGCGGCGCGGACGGTCTCCGCGTCGTCGGGGGCGCCGAGCACCAGCACCGGCACCGAGGGGTGCGAGCGCAGCACCTGGGTGGCGACGGACAACCCGCTGTCGGTGGCGCGCTGGGTGCCCACCAGCAGGACGTCCGGGAGCCGGTTGTCCAGCCGGGTGCGCAGCGAGACCGCGTCACCGACCGCCTCGACCCGGCTGACGAAGGGCAGCGCGAGCAGCCGGCCGGCGACCTCGTCGCGGACCCGGCGTCGCTCGTCGAACACCCAGACCACGGCCCCACCGTTGCCGTTGCCGCGCATCCTGTCCTCGATCACCGTTGCTCCCGTCTGCGCCGGCGGGCCGGCGACGTTCCGTCCGGGCGTCGCCCGGGCGGGTGCTGGGGACGGGATGTGCCCCGCGCCCAGGGGGTGCCGACGTCGCCCGGTGTCCCGGACGGGTGTCGGGTGACCCCCACCTCACCGTCGTCGGCACTCCCTGTGACCACCTTGATCCCCTGCGTAGCTACTGCCCAGCGGCCGTCACCCCGCCGGGTGAGGCCCGGGACGACCCGGACGAGGCGCCCGAGCGGATAGGCACATCCGGGCGGATTCCGCACCACGAGCGCACAGGGTCGTGTTTGCGTCTCGTCGGCAGCGGGCATCGGCCCGGAAGTGACCGGGCAGACCCCCCGGTGCACCCGAGCCGAGGAGGTCCAATGGCTGACATCCGCCGACTGCCCAACCCCGTCGCCGAGGTGTGGGACTGGCAGTTGCACGGCAGCTGCCGGGGCGAGAGCACGTCGCTCTTCTTCCACCCCGACGGCGAGCGCGGTCCAGCCCGGGCCCGGCGGCAGGCAGCCGCCAAGGCGGTCTGCGGACGTTGCCCTGTCCTGGAGTCCTGCCTGCAGCACGCACTGTCGGTCCGCGAGCCCTACGGGGTCTGGGGCGGCATGAGCGAAGAGGAACGGGCACGCCTGATCGCCGCGGAGCCCGCGGCCATCGCTGCCGGGGTCTGAGCACGAGGCGGGGGGCCTCCACCCGCGACGCACGCCGAGAGGGCCGGTCCGACACGACGTCGGACCGGCCCTCTCGGCGTTCGCGGCCAGGTCAGCCGGGATCGCCGACGACGCGGTCGCGCCCCTGGCGCTTGGCCCGGTACAGGTGCGCGTCCGCACGGCCGAGCAGCTCGGCCAGCGCCGGGGCGAGGACGCCGACGCTGCTGGCCAGACCCGCGCTGACGGTGACCGGCAGGCCGGGCACCAGCTCGCCCCACGGGTGGGTGGCGACCGAGCGCCGCACCTGCTCCAGCTGGTCGGCCGCGGTGCGCGGATCGGCCCCGACCAGGACCAGCAGGAACTCCTCGCCGCCCATCCGGGCCGCGAAGGAGCCGCCGGTGTCGGCGTCCGGGGTCGCCTGCTCCAGCAGGTCGGCGACGATGCGCAGCACCTGGTCGCCCACGTCGTGGGAGAAGGTGTCGTTGACGCGCTTGAAGTGGTCGAGGTCGAGCAGGGCCACCGAGACGGCCTCGTCCCGCCCGGCGATCGCCTCCAGCAGCCGGGGGAACTGCTCGTCGACGTACCGCCGGTTGTAGAGCCCGGTCAGCGGGTCGCGGAGCGAGAGCTCGCGGTACCGGCGGCTCTGCCGGCGGGCCTCGGTGGTCTCGTACATCGCCTGCAGCGCCCGGGCACGGGCGTCCCGCTGGGCGGACTGCAGGTCCAGCGCCTCCTGCGAGTAGAGCTTGTGCTCGGTGAAGGCCGCCTCGAAGTGACCGCCGGCGGCGTGCAGCTCGGCCTGCTCGCGGCGGGCCCGCACCCGGATCGAGGTGAGGCCGTTGGCCTCGCACCGGGCGACGCACTCGTCGAGCGTCGCCTGCGCCTGGGCCACCCGGCCCTGCCGGCGCTGGATCTCGGCGAGGGTGAGCAGGAAGTCGGCTCCGGCGTCGCCGTCCGGGGAGGCGTCCAGGACCTCGGGACTGCGCCCGGGCAGGAGGACCTCCTCGGCCTCCGCCAGCCGGCCCAGCCCCATGAGCGCCCGGGCGACGGTGTCCAGCCGCCCGATGCTCAGCGCGACACCGTGCTCGCCGGCCAGGGTCTGCAGCCGGGTCGCCAGACCGAGGGCGGTCTCGAACTCCCCGGCGAGCATCTCGACGTAGGAGCGGTTGTTGAGCACCAGCAGCTGGCGGTCGACGTCGCCCTGCTCCTCGGCCAGCTGCAGCACCTCGGCGTAGCGCTCCCGCGCCCCGAGGTCGCCCTGCAGCCCGAGGCAGTCCGCCAGCCGGGCCAGGTGGTCGATCCGCAGGGCGGGCACCGCGTCGTCGTCGAGCAGGTCGATGGCCTGGACGGCGTTCTCCAGGGCGGCGGACAGGTCGCCCAGCTCCTGGAAGACCGCGGCGAGCAGGTAGTGGCTGCGGGCGAGCAGGTGCCGGGAGTCGTGCTCGGTCGCCCAGCGCCGCACGTCCTGGGCGACCCGGCCGGCCTCGGACACGTTGCCGCGCCGGCGCACCAGGTCCGCCTGCACCAGCTGGGCGCGCAGCTCGAACTCCACCAGGCCCAGCTCGCGCGCGGTGACCAGCGCCTGCTCGGCGCGCTCGGCCGCGGCGGCGGAGTCGAAGCGGGACAGCGACTCCAGCTCGTCCAGGCTCGTGGACAGCGCGGCGACGGCGGCGTCGCTCACGGCCGCCACCGCCCACAGGGTCGGGGCGCTACCGCCGCCGACCTCCCCGTCCTGGATCACATGGACCACATCGGCACAGCATCCGACAACTTGAGCCTTGCAGCACCTGCCGCCTCACCCCAGGGGTGAGGTGCTGGGGACGGGCCTGCCCCCGCCGCCGGGAGGCGACGGGGGCAGGTGACCTGCGGGAACGGCCCCGCTGCGGGCAGCGGGGTCCTTCGTCAGTGGCTGTGGCCGTGCCCGTGCGAGTGGCCGTGGGTGTGGTGGCCACCACCCTCGGACTCCTCCTCGGCCGGCTTCTCCACGATCGCCGAGTCGGTGGTGAGCACCATCGCGGCGATGGAGGCGGCGTGCGCGAGCGCGGCCTTGGTCACCTTGACCGGGTCGATGACGCCCTGGGCGGCCAGGTCGCCGTACTCGCCGGTCGCGGCGTTGAAGCCCTGCCCGACGCCGAGCTCACGCACCCGGCCGACGACGACCGGGCCCTCGAACCCCGCGTTGGAGGCGATGAGGGACAGCGGGGAGTCGATCGCCTTGCGCACCGACCGGGCCCCGACCAGCTCGTCGCCGGTGAGGGTCAGGGCGTCGATGGCCTCGGCGGCGTGCACGAGCGCGGAGCCACCCCCGGGGACGACGCCCTCCTCCACCGCGGCGCGGGTGGCGGCGATGGCGTCCTCGATCCGGTGCTTCTTCTCCTTCATCTCGACCTCGGTGGCCGCACCGACCCGGATGACCGCGATGCCGCCGGCCAGCTTGGCCAGCCGCTCCTGCAGCTTCTCGCGGTCCCAGTCGGAGTCGGTGTCCTCGATCTCGCGGCGGATCTGCGCGACCCGGTCGGAGATGCCCTCGGACGTGCCGCCACCGTCGACGAGCGTGGTGTCGTCCTTGGTGACGGTGACCCGGCGGGCGGTGCCGAGCACCTCGAGGCCGACGCTCTCCAGGGAGAGGCCGACGTCCTCGCTGACCACCTGGCCGCCGGTGACGACGGCGAGGTCGGCCATGAACGCCTTGCGCCGGTCACCGAAGTACGGCGACTTCACCGCGACGACCTTGATGGTCTTGCGGATGGAGTTGACGACCAGCGTCGACAGCGCCTCGCCCTCGACGTCCTCGGCCACGATCAGCAGCGGGCGGCCGCCGGTCGAGAGCACCTTCTCCAGCAGCGGGAGCAGGTCGGCCAGCGCGCCGACCTTGCCCTGCACCAGCAGCACGAGGGCGTCCTCGAGGACGGCCTCCATGGACTCGGAGTCGGTGACGAAGTAGGGCGAGAGGTAGCCCTTGTCGAACTGCACGCCCTCGGTGACGTCGAGGTCGGTGGTCATCCCGTTGGCCTCTTCGACGGTGATGACGCCGTCCTTGCCGACCCGCTCCATCGCCTCGCCGATCAGCTCACCGACGGTGGCGTCCTGGGCGGAGATGGTGGCGACCTCGGCGATGGCGCTGCGCTCGTCGACCGGGATGGCGACCTTGTCCAGCGCCTCGTGCACGGCGTCGACGGCCGCGCGCATGCCGCGGCCGACGGCCATCGGGTTGGCGCCGGCGGCCACGTTGCGCAGGCCCTCGTGGACCAGCGCCTGGGCCAGCACGGTGGCGGTGGTGGTGCCGTCGCCGGCGACGTCGTTGGTCTTGGTGGCGACGTTCTTCGCGAGCTGGGCGCCGAGGTTCTCGTAGGGGTCCTCGAGCTCGATCTCACGGGCGATGGTCACGCCGTCGTTGGTGATCGTCGGGGCGCCGAAGTTCTTGTTGATGACCACGTTGCGGCCGCGGGGGCCGAGGGTGACCTTGACGGCGTCGGCGAGCTTGTCGACGCCGCGCTCGAGGGCGCGCCGGGCGTCCTCGTCGAACAGGATGATCTTGGCCATTGCCAGACCTCTCTCAGAGGGTGTTCGAGGGGCAGACGACGACCGCCCCGGGACCCGGTGTCTCGGGTCGCCGGGGCGGTGTCGTGCTGTGGTTCAGCGGAGAGGTGAGGTCACTTCTCCACGACGGCGAGCAGGTCGCGCGCGGACAGGACGAGGTAGTCCTCGCCGCCGTAGCGCACCTCGGTGCCGCCGTACTTCGAGTAGATGACCACGTCGCCGACGTTCACGTCGAGCGGGACCCGGTTGCCGTTGTCGTCGACGCGGCCGGGGCCGACAGCGATGACGGTGCCCTCCTGGGGCTTCTCCTTGGCGGTGTCCGGGATGACCAGACCGGAGGCCGTGGTGGTCTCGGCCTCGTTGGCCTGGACCACGACGCGGTCCTCGAGCGGCTTGATGTTGACCTTGGTAGCGGTCGTCACGGGGTGACGCCCCCTTCACTGTCGGACGGGTGTTCGGAGACGGTGCAGATGCTGTGGCACGGGGGTCGGGCCTGCCGTCGCGGGGGTCAGGTCCAACCCGTGTCGATTGGCACTCTACCCACGTGAGTGCCAGCCGCTCAACCGGGTCCCCGGCGCCGTCCCCCACCGTGATGGGCCAGGCTGTGCAGGTGCCCGCCGCCGACTCCGAGGACCCCGTGCAGGCCGCCGAGACGGTGCGGCAGCTGCAGGCGCTGGCCACCGACGCCGGCCGGGCGGCGCTGGCCCGGGCGGCGGAGCTGCTGGCGGCGCGCACCGACGCGGTCACGGCGCTGACCCGGCTTCGCGGCGAGGTCGGCGTCGAGCTGGCCGGTCCGGCCTGGGGCACCGCCCGGCAGCGGGAGAGGGCCCGGCCGGTCTTCGGCGCCGACACCGACCGGCTGCTGTTCACCGGGGACACCCTCGAGCAGGCCGGCCGGCCGGTCCTCGCCGACCGGCGCGCCGCGCGGCTGCTCGCCACCGGCGCCGCCTCCGTCGCCGACCTCGGCTGCGCGGCCGGCACCGACACGGTTGCGCTGGCCCGGGCCGGCGCCCGGGTGGTCGCCGTCGACCGGGACCCGGTGGCGCGCGAGCTGACCCGGCTCAACACTGCCGCGCTGGGGCTCACCGGCGTCGAGGTGCGCGACGCCGACGTCGTCGACCTGGTGGCCGCGGCCGAGGGCGGCCGGGTGGCCGGCTGTGAGGCCGCCGTGCTCGACCCCGCCCGCCGCGCCGGCGGCCGCCGGCTGCTCGACCCGGACCGCTGGTCACCGCCCTGGTCGACGGTGCGCGCCCTGCTCGACGCCGTCCCGCGGTGCGTGGTCAAGGTGGCACCCGGGCTCGACCACGACCGGGTGCCGGCCGGCGTCGAGGCCGAGTGGGTGTCGGTCGGCGGCTCGATCGTCGAGGCGCTGCTGTGGGGCCGCGCACCCTCGGCGACCTGGCGGCGGGCCACCGTCGTCGGCCGGGACGGCGCAGTGCAGGAGCTGACCGCCGACACCGACCCGGGTGGCGCCGCGGCCGGCCCGGTGCGCAGCTGGCTGCACGAGCCCGACCCGGCGGTGATCCGCTCCGGCCTGGTCGCCCTCGTGGCCGAGCAGCTGGACGCGACGCTGGTCGACCCGACGATCGCCTACCTGACCGGCGACGCCCCCGCCGTCTCCCCGTGGGTGACCTCCTACCCGGTCACCGACGTCGTCCCGTTCAACCTCAAGAAGCTCAAGGCGCTGCTCCGCAGCCGGGACGTCGGCCGGGTGACGGTGAAGAAGCGGGGCTCGCCGATCGAGCCGGAGACCCTGGCCCGGCAGCTGCGCGGCCCGGGCGCGGGGACGGCGGTCGTCGTCGTCACCCGCGTCGCCGGCGCCCCCACCGTGCTGCTCTGCGGTGGAGTCCCAGCGCTCGGGAGGTGATGCGCTGGGACTCCGCTCAGCGGCTGACGACCTCGATGGGCAGCGAGCTGTCCGCACCCAGGTCGACGGCGGAGGGGGTGACGCCGGCCTCCACCAGCCGGGACCCCAGCGCGGCGACCATCGCGCCGTTGTCGGTGCACAGCCGCCGGCTGGGCACCCGCAGCACGATGCCGGCGGCGTCGCAGCGCTCCTGCGCCAGCGCCCGCAGCCGCGAGTTCGCCGCCACCCCGCCGCCGATGACCAGGTGGTCCACGCCGTGGTCGCGGCAGGCCCGCACCGCCTTGGCGGTCAGCACGTCGACGACCGCCTCCTGGAACGCCGCGGACACGTCGGCCACCGGCACCGGCTCGCCGGCCCGCTCCCGGGCCTCGACCCAGCGGGCGACCGCCGTCTTCAGGCCGGAGAAGGAGAAGTCGTAGGCCGCGTCCCGCGGGCCGGTCAGGCCGCGCGGGAAGGCGATCGACCCCGGGTCGCCCTCGGTGGCGGCGCGGTCGATGTGCGGGCCGCCGGGGAAGGGCAGCCCCAGCACCCGAGCGACCTTGTCGAAGGCCTCCCCCGCCGCGTCGTCGATGGTCCGGCCGAGCTCGGTGACGTCCTGGGCGAGGTCGGGCACCAGCAGCAGCGAGCTGTGCCCGCCGGAGACGAGCATGGCGATCGAGGGCTCGGCCAGCCGGCCGTGCTCCAGCTCGTCGACGGCGACGTGCGCGGCCAGGTGGTTCACCCCGTACAGCGGGACGTCGAGAGCCAGGGCGTAGGCCTTCGCCGCGGCGACACCGACCAGCAGCGCCCCGGTCAGCCCCGGTCCGGCGGTCACCGCGATCGCCTCGACGTCACCGAGGCCCACCCCGGCGTCGGACAGCGCCCGGTGCACCGTCGGGACCATCGCCTCCAGGTGCGCCCGGCTGGCGATCTCCGGGACGACGCCGCCGAAGCGCTCGTGCTCGGCCATCGAGGTCGCCAGCGCGTCGGAGAGCAGCGTCTGCCCGCGCACCAGGCCGATCCCGGTCTCGTCGCAGGAGGTCTCGAACCCCAGCACCAACGGGGCGGTCATCGCAGCAGCTCCCTGCGCATCACGACGGCGTCCTCGCCGCTCAACGGGTAGTAGCGGGGGCGCACGCCGATCGGCTGGAAGCCCCGCCGCCGGTACAGCCCCTGGGTGGCCTCGTCGGTGGCCCGGACCTCCAGCAGCACCACCGGGCTGCGCCGGTCGGCCTCGGCGAGCAGCGCGTCCAGCAGCGTCCCGCCGATCCCCTCGCCCTGCCGCGCCGCGGTGACGCCGATGGTGGCGATGTGCGCCTCCTCCGGGTAGGCGATGAGGCCGGCGTAGCCGACCACGTCGTCGGCGTCGACGGCGACCAGGTACCAGCGGGTGTCGGTCAGCCCCAGCTCCTCCAGGTACATCGACCGGGTCCAGGTGTCGGGGGCGAAGAGCTCCTCCTCCAGCCGCATCACCGCGCGGAGGTCGTCCCGGGTCATCGGCCGCAGCGTCACCGTCACCGGCTCACCGCCTTGCGGGCGGCCGGGGGGACGGCGTCCGGACGGCGCAGGTACAGCGGCTCCAGCGGGGCCGGCGGGCGGTCGAACAGCGGTGCGGCGGCGCGCAGCAGCCCCGCCGTCGTCACCTCGGTCGGGGTGACCGGGCGGCCGAGCCGCTCGGCGAACCGGTCGTCGCCCACCACCGGCTCGGTCACCGGGGCCTCCTCGGGCCGGTCGACGCCCGGTCCGGCGACCCGCTGCCCGTCGGCGTCGTAGACCGCCCAGTGGACCTCCTTGCGCCGGGCGTCGGTGACGACCGAGCGGGCGCCGTCGCCGACCGCGTCCAGCGAGCAGACCCCGTAGACCGGTCCGACGACGTCCCCGAGGGCGGCGGCGGTCACGATCCCCACCCGCAGCCCGGTGAACGGGCCGGGGCCCAGCCCGACGACCAGGGCACCGAGGTCGCGCACCCGCAGCCCGGCCTCCGCCAGCACCTCGCGGACCGCCGGGGTGAGCAGCTCGGCGTGCCGGTTGCCCGAGGGCAGCGCGCGCTCGGCGAGCACCCGCACCGACCGCTGCGCCGGGAGCACCAGCGCGCCGTCGACGGTGCGCGAGGTCACCTCGGCCACGCCGGCGACGAGGGTCGGGGTGGCGGTGTCGAGGGCGAGGACGAGCACGATCGACCAGCCTAGGCCGAGGCGGTGACCGCGGTCCGGTCGGACTGCGGCAGCCGGCGCACGGGGCAGACCACCGGCGTCCCGGCGACCGGGTCGGTCAGCACCACCGCCTCCACGCCGTAGAGGTCCCGCACGAGCTCGGTGGTCACCACCGCGGCCGGCGGGCCCTCGGCGACGACCCGCCCGTCGCGCATCGCGACCAGGTGGTCGGCGTACCGGCAGGCCGTGGACAGCTCGTGCAGCACCAGCACCACCGTGCGGCCGGCCCGGGCCAGGTCGTGGACCAGCTCCAGCACCTCGAGCTGGTGCCCGAGGTCGAGGGCGGACGTCGGCTCGTCGAGCAGGACGACGTCGGTCTCCTGGGCCACGACCATCGCGATCCAGGCCCGCTGACGCTGACCGCCGGACAGGGTGTCCAGCGGCCGGTCGGCGAGCTCCAGCAGGTCGGCGGCGACCAGTGCCCGGGTGACGGCGGCGGCGTCCTCCGGCGACCACTGCCGCAGCAGCCCCTGGTGCGGGTGCCGGCCGTACCGGACCAGGTCGCGCACGGTGAGCCCGTCGGGGGCGTCCGCGTCCTGGGGCAGCAGGCCGACCCGGCGTGCCACCTCCCGCGGCCGCAGCGTCGCGAGCACCCGTCCGTCCAGGACGACCGCACCCGACCGGGGCGCGTGCAGCCGGGCCAGCGCACCCAGCAGGGTGGACTTGCCGCACCCGTTGGGGCCGACCACCGCGGTCACCCGGCCGGCCGGCAGGACGACGTCCAGGTCGTGGACGACGGGGGTGTCCCCGTAGCCGAGGCTCACCGCCTCGGTGCGCAGGTCGGTCGTCACGGCATCCTCCGGGTGCGGGTGCTCAGCAGGAGCCAGAGCAGGTACGGGCCGCCGATGACGGCGGTGACGATGCCGACCGGCAGCTCCAGCGGGGCCGCGACGGTGCGACCGAGCAGGTCGGCGAGCAGCACGACCAGCGCGCCGGCCAGCGCCGACCCCACGACGGCGACCGAGCGCGGGCCGGCGGCCTTGCGGGCGACCTCGGGGGCGATGAGCGCCACGAGGCCGAGCGGGCCGGCGGCGGCGATCGCCAGACCGGCGGTGACCACGGCGACGGCGATCACGCCGACCCGCACCCGGCCGACCGGCAGCCCCAGCCCGACGACGACCGCGTCGGCCAGCCGGAGCATCCCCAGCTGGCGGCCGAGCACGACCGCGACCGGCAGCGCCACCGCGAGCCCGGCGGCCAGGACGGCGACGGCCAGCGGGGAGCGGGCGCTGAGGCTGCCGACGGTCCAGGGGAACGCCTGGTTGGCGGCGTCGATGGGCGCGCGGGCGAGCATCAGCTGGGTCAGCGCCCCGAGGGCCGCGCCGACCCCGAGCCCGACCACCAGGAACCGGTAGCCCCGCTTCCCGGCGCCGCCGGCCAGGCCCAGCGTCAGGGACGCGGCCGTCGCGGCCCCGACCAGGGCCAGCGCCGGCGGCGCCAGGCTGGTGGGCACCGCGACGACGCTGGCCACCGCGAAGGCGGTCGCCCCGTCGTTGAGCCCGACGGTGTCCGGCGTGGCCAGCCGGTTGCGGGCCAGCGTCTGCAGCAGCACGCCGGCGATGCCGAGCGCGGCACCGACCAGCAGGCCGGCGACCACCCGGGGCAGCCGCAACCGCTGGACGAGCAGGACGTCACGCGGCTCTCCCCGCCCCAGCACGGCCGGCAGCGTGTCCGCGACGCCGATCCGGGCCGTCCCGACCGCCAGGCCGAGCGCGACGGCCAGCAGGACCAGGCAGCCCAGCACGGCGGCCGCCAGGGCGGCCCGGCGGTCGACCAGCACCGAGCGGCGGGCGGCCGCCAGCCGCCAGGTGCCCGGTGGGGCGGTGGCCGGCTCGAGCCGGGTCGTCGCGGTCACAGCGCGGGCATCCGGGTCGAGCGGACGACGGCGACGAGCACGGGTGCCCCGAGCAGCGCGGTGACCACGCCGAGCGGCATCTCGTAGGGCCGGACGAGCAGCCGGGACGCGACGTCGGCGAGGAGCACGACGGCCGGGCCGAGGAGCAGGCAGACGGCCAGCACCCGGCGCAGGTCCGGCCCGACGAGTGCCCGGGCGAGGAAGGGCACCACGAGCCCGACGAAGGCGATCGGCCCGGCCGCGGCCACCGCGCCGCCCACCAGCAGCGCGACCGAGGCCACGCCGAGCGCCCGCGCGCGGGCCGGCCGGTGGCCGAGGCTGCGGGCGGTGGCGTCACCGAGCGCCAGGGCCGACAGCGGCCGGGCCACGAGCCAGGCGACCAGGGCACCGGCGACCAGGACCGGACCGACCTGGCCGAGCGTGTCGAGGTCGCGGCCGGCGACCGAACCGACGGTCCAGAACCGCACCTCGTCGGCGGTCCGCTGGTCCAGCAGCAGCACGACCGAGGTCCCGGCACCGAGCAGGCCGGAGAGGGCGGCCCCGGCCAGCACCAGCCGGACCGGGTCGTCCCCGGTCCCGCGCAGCCGGGCGGCACCGAGGGCGAGCAGGCAGCCGGCGGCCGCGCCGAGCACCGCGACCGCGGGGCCCACGGTCGCCGCCCCGGCGCCGGCGGCGATGGTGAGGACGACGGCGAAGGACGCCCCGGCGCTCACCCCGAGCAGCCCTGGTTCGGCGAGCGGGTTGCGGGCCGCCGCCTGCAGCACCGCGCCGGCGAGGGCGAGCGCCAGGCCGACCGCCACCGCGACGAGCGTGCGCGGCACCCGCAGCTGCAGGACGGCGAAGCGGGCGTCGTCGTCCCCGCCGCCGAGCAGCACGGACAGCGCCCGCAGCGGGCCGACGTCCCCGGCGCCCAGCGCCAGGCTGCCCACCCCGGCGACGGCCAGGGCGATCGCGGCCGGCACCAGCCCACGGCGCAGCAGCACCCCGTCCACCCCGACCTCCCTGACACCCCGCGCGACCACTCGATGATGGTGAGCCTTACCTTACCTCTCGCACCGACACCGCCCGTCACCCCTGGAGGACCCCCCGTGACCACCCCCACCGCCCGGCGCCGCGGCGCGGCGACCCTGGCCGCCACCGCCGCGCTGACCCTCGCCCTGTCCGCCTGCGGCGGGTCCACCGAGGACACCGCCGGTGCCGAGGCCCCCTCCAGCGCGCCGACCGAGACCACCGTGGCCACCGCGTTCGGCGATGTCACCGTCCCTGCCGAGCCCGAGCGCGTCATCACGCTGTCCGAGCCGGCGCTGGACGTCGCCCTCGGCGTCGGCGTCACGCCGGTGGGCACGACGGCCAGCCGCGGCGGCGACGCCCCGCCGGCCTACCTGGGGGACGACGCGGCGGCGATCCCCGTCGTGGGCACGGTCCGCGAGGCGAACCTGGAGGCCGTTCTCGAGGCCGAGCCGGACCTCATCCTGGCCGCGAGCGGGCTCGACCAGGCTCAGTACGACGCGCTCAGCGCCATCGCCCCCACGGTCGTGCCGGAGGCGGCGGCCACCGGCGAGTGGGCGGCGCCGCTGCACACCTACGCCGAGGCCCTCGGCGCCGACGACGAGCTGACCGAGCGGCTGGACGGGGTCACCGAGCGGGCCACCGCCCTCGCCGACGAGGGTGCGCTCGCCGGCACGGTCGCCGTCGTGCGGTGGTCGGCCACCGGGCCGCTGGTCATGAACGCCGGGAACATGCCCGGCCAGCTGCTGCAGGCGGCCGGCGCGGAGCCGGTGCAGGCCGCCGTCGACCTGGGCGACTCCCCGCACAGCGACCCGCTGTCGCTGGAGAACCTCGGCGAGGTCGACGCCGACCGGGTCTTCCTCGCCGCGTTCGGCGCCGAGGGCGCCGGCGCCCTGGCCGCGGCGAAGGCGGAGCCGGCGTTCGCCCGGCTGCAGGCCGTGCAGTCCGGTGCCGCGACCGACGTCGACGGCGGCGTGTGGAGCAGCAGCTCCGGTCCGATCGCCGCCGAGCGGGTCATGGACGACATCGAGGCCGCCGTCAGCTGACCCGGCCGGGAGAGCGGCCGGCCGGCGTCACGCCGCGTCGGCCAGCCGCTGCTCCCAGCCGGGCCCGACCGGGACGAGCCGGACGGTGCGGACGTCGTCGTCCCGCCGGTCCAGCTCGACCACGAGGTGCTCGTCGGCGAGCTGCTCGACCAGCCCGTGCCCCCACTCCACGACGGTCACCGCCTCCTCGGTGGTGGCGTCGAGGTCCAGGTCGTCGACGTCGGCCATGCCGGCGAGCCGGTAGGCGTCCACGTGCACCAGCGGCACCCGGCCGCCGCGGTGCACCCGGGCCAGCACGAACGTCGGCGAGGTGATGGGCCCGGGGACGCCGAGACCGGCCCCGATGCCCTGGGTCAGCGCGGTCTTCCCCGCACCCAGCGGGCCGGCCAGCACGACGAGGTCGCCGGGCTGCAGCAGCTCGGCGAGCTCGCGGCCGAACGCCTGGGTGTCGGTGATCGCGGGCAGCTCCCGCTCGCGCCTCACAGCGTGCCGGCCACGGCGGTCAGGTCGGCGAGCAGCGCGGCGCGCGGGGCGCCGTTCGGCCCGAACCGGATCGCCGCCGACGGGTGGTACGTCGCCCACACCGCACGCCCGTCGACCTGGTGCGCGCGGCCGCGCGCCTCGGCGAGCTTGGTGCGCGGCCCCAGGAACCACTTGGCCGAGGACAGCCCCAGCGCCACCACCACCGGGACGTCGAGCAGGTCGAGCTGGCGGCGCAGCCAGCCGCTGCACCGGGCCACCTCGGGCGTCTTCGGCGTGCGGTTGCCCGGCGGCCGGCACTTCACGATGTTGAGCACCGCGGCCTGCCCCCGGTCCAGCCCGGCCTCGGCGAGCAGCTGGTCCAGCAGCGCGCCGGACCGGCCGACGAACGGCCGGCCGGTCTCGTCCTCGGTGGCGCCCGGCGCCTCGCCGACCACCACGAACCGGGGCCGGCCCCCGGTCGGCACGTCGCCGACGACGACGTGCTGCCGGGTCGCCGCGAGCTCCGGGCAGGCGACGCAGGAGCGCGCGACGTCGGCCAGCGCGGTCCAGTCCGGTGCCGCCGCGGCGGTCCGGGCGACCTCGTCGGCGGCGGCGTCCAGGCGGGGCGGTCGGAGAGCCACGCCCAGCACCCTAGGAGCAGGCGCCCCGGGCCCTCCGCCCGAGGCGCCCTCCAGGCGCCCTCCAGGCGCCGCAGGCCACCGCCGAAGGCGCGCCTTCGGTGGCGAGAGGACCGTCAGGCTCCGGGGGAACGGACGGAGCCCCGCTCGGCGGCGGCGACCCGGCGGAGCAGCTCCGACAGCGCCGCCGTCACCTCGGCGGGCTTCTCCAGCAGCACCAGGTGCCCTGCCCCGGGGACGAGGACGAACTCCGCGTCCGGGAGCTCACTGATCAGCTCCTCGCTGTGCGCCGCCGGGATCATCTTGTCCGCGTCGCCGGTGAGCACCAGGGTCGGCACCCGGCGCAGCGGCTCGATCGCCCCGCTGGCGTCCAGGCCGGCGATGGCCGGGTACAGCTCGGCGATCACGTCGACCGGCGTGCCGCCGATCATCGCGTCCACGTAGCGCCCGAGCGCCGGGTCGACGTCGGTGGAGGAGAACGACAGCGACCAGGTGGCCGCCGAGACGATCCCCTTGGCCAGCCTGCGGGTCTGCTCGGCGAACACCGGCCGGCGGCGCATCGTCCAGGCGGCCACCGGCAGCACCGCGGCCCGCAGCCGGGTCAGCAGCTGCGGCAGGCCGAAGTCGAGGTCGGCGAGGTTGCCGCTGGAGGTGGAGACCAGCGCGACGCCGGCGATCCGGGTGCCGAACAGCTCGGGGCGCCGCTGCGCCAGGGTCAGCACCGTCATGCCGCCCATCGAGTGCCCGACCAGCACCACCGGCCCGCGCGGCACGCGCGCGTCGAGCACCCGCTCCAGGTCGGCGGCCAGCTGCTCGATGGTGGCGTGCGCGGCGTCGCCCCGGCCGGACCCGCCGTGCCCGCGGTGGTCGTAGAACACCAGCCGGGCGCGGGGGCGGTGGCCGTTCGCGCTGGCGACCTCGGCGGCCAGGTCGCGGCGCTGGAAGGTCCAGGACGCCATCGACAGCGCGTAGCCGTGCACGAAGACGACGGTCAGCGGGGCGTCGAGCGGCCCGATCTCCTCGACCGACAGCAGCACGCCGTCGTCGGTCTGCACCAGCGCCGTCCGGTCGGCGGTGCGGCTCTCGCTGCCCAGCGGGTCCTGCTGGCGCAGCTCACCGGCCGGCACGGCGGCGATCGGCCGGCCGTCGTCCCCCGCCTGCCCGGCGAGCTGGTTGGCCCGCACCGCGGACGTGGCCGACCGGGTGACCGCGACCCCGACCGCCGTCCCGGCGGCGGCCAGGCCGACGGCGGCGCCGATGAGGCCCGCGGTGCGGGCGAGGTGGTGGTCGACGCGGCTCCCCCGGGCCATCAGACCAGCCCTGCCGTGCCGACGTGGCGGCGGCGGAACCGGCCACCGACCCGGGTGACCAGCTCGTAGTGGATGGTGTCCAGCGCGTCGGCCCACTCCTGGGCGGTCGGCTCCCCGTGGTCGCCCGCGCCCCACAGCACGACCGCGTCCCCGGGGTCGATCGGGTCGTCGCCGACGTCGAGCACGAACTGGTCCATGCAGACCCGCCCGGCGATGGTGCGCTGCACGCCGGCGGCGAGCACCGGGGCGCGGTTGCCGGCCGCCCGGGGCACGCCGTCGGCGTAGCCGACCGGCACCAGCGCCAGCGTCGTCTCCGCGCCCGTCGTGTAGGTGTGGCCGTAGGAGACGCCGGTGCCGGCGGGCACCCGCTTGGTGAGCGCGACCCGGGCCTGCACGGTCATCGCCGGGCGGAGGCCGTGCCGCGCCGGGTCGCCGCCGAGCGGGTCCAGGCCGTAGACGGCGACCCCCGGGCGGACCATGTCGTACCAGGTCTCCGGCAGCGCGACGGTGGCCGCGGAGTTGGCCAGGTGCCAGCGGGCCTCGGTGAGCCCGGCCCGCCGGGCCAGCGCGACGGCCTCCTCGAACACCCGCACCTGCGCGCCGATCGTCGGGTGGGTGGGGGCGTCGGCGTAGGCCATGTGGCTCCACAGCCCGGTGACGGCGATCTCCCCGTCGGCCTGCGCGCGGGCCGCGGCGGCGACCAGGCCGGGCCATGCCTCCGGGGTCGCGCCCTCGCGGGAGAGCCCGGTGTCGGCGAACAGCTGGACCCGCGCGGTCCGGCCGGTGGCGCGCGCGGCGTCGACCACCTCGGCGAGCGCCCACTCGGCGTTCACCGACAGCTCGACGTCCGCGGCCAGCCCGGCGGCGTAGTCCTCTCCGGGGGCGTGCTGCCAGGACAGCAGCGGGGCGGTGACCCCGGCCGCGCGCAGCGCCAGCGCCTCCTCCAGCACCGTCACCCCGAGCGCGTCGGCGCCGCCGGCGAGCGCCGCGCGGGCGGCGGGCACCAGTCCGTGCCCGTAGGCGTCGGCCTTGACCACCGCCATCAGCGGGCGGCCCACCCGGTCCCGGAGGGCGGCGGTGTTGGCCGCGATCGCGTCCAGGTCGACGACCACCTCGGCCCGGCTGTCGAGCCCCTGCTGCACCTGTGTCACGGCCCCACTCTCCCAGGCGGTGCCGATCAGCCGTCGGCGCCGCGCAGCCGGGCCAGCGTCCGGGGCAGGACGCGCACCAGGTCACCGGCGATCAGCGGGCCCTGCTCGGCGGCGAGCTGCCCGGCCCGGCCGTGCACGTGCGCGGCGACCGCCGCCGCCTCCGCGGCGGCCGGCCCGCCGGTTAGGAAGGCGCCGAGGACGCCGGCGAGGACGTCGCCGGTGCCGGCGGTCGCCAGCCACGAGGTGCCGGTGGCGTTGACGAAGGCGGCCCCGTCGCGGTCGGCGACCACGGTCGCGTCACCCTTGAGCAGCACCGTGCAGCCGAGCGCGGCGGCGCCGCGGCGGGCGGCGGCGACCCGGTCGCCGCCCACCTCGCCGAAGAGCCGGGCGAACTCGCGGTCGTGCGGGGTGAGCACGGTGGGCGCCGTCCGGTCGCCCACCAGCCCGGGCTGCGCGGCGACCAGCGTGAGCGCGTCGGCGTCGACGACCACCGGCAGGTCGGTGGCCAGCACCTCGGCGAGCACGCTGCGGGCGGCCTCGTCGGTGCCCATCCCGGGCCCGACGACCCAGGCCTGCACCCGGCCGGCCGCGCCCGGGCGCCCGGAGGTGACCAGCGCCTCGGGCCAGGCCGCCTTCACGCCCTCAGCGGCCGTGCCGGCGTAGCGGACCAGGCCCGGGCGGGCGCGCAGCGCGGCACCGGTGCACAGCACGCCGGCGCCGGGGTAGGTGGCCGAGCCGGCGATGACGCCGACCACGCCGCGGGAGTACTTGTCGTCCCCGGCGCCGGGCGGGTCCAGGTGGACGGCGACGTCGGCGTCGGTGAGCTGCTCGGCGTCCGGCGCGGGCAGGTGCGGGCCGAGGCCGATGTCGACCAGGTGCACCGTGCCGGCGGCGCCGCGGCCCGCGCCGACGACGAGCCCGGTCTTCACCGCGCCGAAGGTCACCGTGTGCTGGGCGGGGAACGCCTCCCCGGCCACCTCCCCGGTGTCCGCGGAGACGCCGCTCGGGACGTCGACCGCCACCAGCAGGCCGGGCCCGGCCACCGCGGCGTGCACCAGCGCCACGGCGTCGTCCCGGAGCCCCCCGGTACCGCCGATGCCGACGATCCCGTCGAGCACCAGGTCCGCGCGCGCCAGCGACTCGGCGCCGCCGGTGCGGCCACCGGCCCGCAGCAGGGCGGCGAGCCCGTCGGCGTGCGCCCGGTCGGGGGCGAGCAGGACGGCGGTCACCTGCGCTCCCCGGACGGCGAGGACCGCGCCGGCGAACAGCGCGTCGCCACCGTTGTCCCCGGAGCCGACGAGCAGCACCACCCGGACGCCGTGCGCGCGGCCGAGCAGCCCGAGGCAGACCGCGGCCAGCCCGGTGGCGGCCCGCTGCATGAGCACGCCGGGGCGCAACCCGGCCATCGCGGCCCGCTCGGCGCCGCGCACCTGGGCGGCGGTGAACAGCCCGGTCACGGCGTGCCGCCCTCGGCGATCACCACGGCGGAGGCCAGGCCGCCGTCGTGGCTCAGCGAGACGTGCCATGTGGTGACGCCGAGCTCGGCGGCCCGCTGCGCGACGGTGCCGCGGACCTCCAGGTGCGGCCGCCCCCGCTCCCCCACGACCACCTCGGCGTCGTGCCAGAGCATGTCGCCGGGCGCCCCGAGGGCCTTGGCGAGCGCCTCCTTGGCAGCGAACCGGGCGGCCAGCGACTCACCGCTGCGCTCGGTCCCGGACGGCGTCCGCTGCTCCGCGGCGGTGAACAGCCGGTCGCGCAGCCCCGGCGTCCGGACCAGCGACGCCGCGAACCGCTCGACCGGGCACACGTCGATCCCGACCCCGATGATCACGCCCCCAGTCTGCCTGGTGACGTGCTGGAGCGGCCCGGCTGCAGGGACCCGCGGCGCGCGGAGCGTGTCGTGGGGGGCAGTCGGGTCCTTTATTCCACCGTGACGGACTTGGCCAGGTTGCGCGGCTGGTCGACGTCCAGGCCGCGGGTGGCGGCGATCTCGCAGGCCAGCACTTGCAGCGGCACGGTGGTGACCACCGGGGCCAGCAGGGTCGGCGTCCGCGGAACCCGGATGAGGTGGTCGGCGAACGGGACGACGTCCTCGTCGCCCTCCTCGGCGATCACGATGGTGCGCGCCCCGCGGGCCCGCACCTCCTGGATGTTGCTGACCACCTTGCCGTGCACCGACTCGCGGCTCAGCGGCGAGGGGACGATCACCACGACCGGGGTGCCCTGGTCGATGAGCGCGATGGAGCCGTGCTTGAGCTCGCCGGCGGCGAAGCCCTCAGCGTGGATGTAGGCCAGCTCCTTGAGCTTCAGCGCACCCTCGAGGGCCACCGGGTAGCCGACGTGCCGGCCGAGGAACAGCAGGGTGTCCTCGGTGGCCAGGGAGCGGGCGAGCTCGCGGACCGGCTCCATGGTGGCGAGCACCTCGGTCACCTTCTCCGGCAGCGCGCGCAGCTCGTCGACGATCGCGGCGACCTCGTCGGCGTACTTGACCCCGCGCACCTGGGCGAGGAACGCGCCGACCAGGTAGCAGGCCACGACCTGGGTCAGGAAGCCCTTGGTCGAGGCGACGGCGACCTCGGGACCGGCGTGGGTGTACAGGACGGCGTCGGACTCCCGCGGGATGGTCGAGCCGTTGGCGTTGCAGATGGCCAGCACCTTGGCCTTCTGCTCCCGGGCGTGCCGCAGCGCCATCAGCGTGTCCATCGTCTCGCCGGACTGGCTGACGACCACGACCAGCGTGGAGCGGTCCAGCACCGGGTCGCGGTAGCGGAACTCGCTGGCCAGCTCGACCTCGACCGGGATCCGGGTCCAGTGCTCGATGGCGTACTTGGCGATCAGCCCGGCGTGGTAGGCCGTGCCGCAGGCGACGACGAAGACCTTGTCGATGTCGCGCAGCTCCTGCTCGGTGAGCCGCAGCTCGTCCAGCACGAGCGCGCCGGTGTCGCTGAGCCGGCCGAGCAGGGTGTCGGCGACCGCCTTGGGCTGCTCGGCGATCTCCTTGAGCATGAACCAGTCGAAGCCGTCCTTCTCGGCGGCCGCGGCGTCCCAGTCGACGCTGTAGGCGGTGGGCTCCACGACGGTGCCGGCGAAGTCGGTGACGGTCACCCCGCGCTCGCGGTGCAGCTCGACCACCTGGTCCTGGCCGAGCTCGAGGGCGTCGCGGGTGTGCGCGATGAACGCGGCGACGTCGGAGCCGAGGAAGTACTCGCCGTCACCGACGCCGACCACCAGCGGGCTGTTGCGCCGCGAGGCGACCAGCGTGTCCGGCTCCGCGGCGTGCGTGGCGACCAGGGTGAAGGCGCCCTCCAGCCGGCGGCTGACCGCGCGCATCGCCTCGGCCAGCCGGCCCGGGCCGGTCGGCGTCTCCGCGTACACCGCGGCGAGCAGGTGGGCGACGACCTCGGTGTCGGTCTCGGAGGAGAACTCGACGCCGGTCGCCTCGATCTCGGCGCGCAGCGGCACGAAGTTCTCGATGATCCCGTTGTGGACGACGGCGACCTGGCCGTCGGCCGACACGTGCGGGTGCGCGTTCCGGTCCGTCGGCCCGCCGTGGGTGGCCCACCGCGTGTGCCCGATCCCGATCGTCGAGGCCGGCAGCCCCGCGTCGGCGAGCTCCTTCTCCAGGTTGGCCAGCTTGCCGGCCTTCTTGGCGGTGCTCAGCCGTCCCTCGGAGAGGACGGCGACGCCGGCCGAGTCGTAACCCCGGTACTCCAGCCGGCGCAGGCCCTCCAGGACGACGTCCAGGGAGTCCTGCGGACCGACGTAACCCACGATGCCGCACATTCGCCCGACGATACCGGCGGAACGGGGGTCGGAGCTTCCCTCCTTGGGGTGGAGGTCGTCACCCTTCGGCGGCGACGACCTCCGCCAACCGGGCCGCGACGGCGTCGGCCTGCTCCTGCGTGGGGGCCTCGACCATGACCCGGACCAGCTGCTCGGTGCCCGACGGGCGCAGCAGCACGCGGCCGGTGTCACCGAGCTCTGCCTCGACGTCGTTGACCGCCCGGGCGACCTCGTCGCTCGCCGCGACCGCCAGCCGGTCGGTGACCGGGACGTTGACCAGCGTCTGCGGCAGCCGGTGCACCACGGAGGCCAGCTCGGCCAGCGAGGCGCCGGTGGCGCTCATCCGGGACAGCAGCGCCAGGCCGGTGAGCAGCCCGTCGCCGGTGGTGGCCCAGTCCAGGAACACCAGGTGACCGCTCTGCTCGCCACCCAGGGACAGCCCGCGGGCGTGCAGCGCCTCGAGCACGTAGCGGTCGCCGACCGCCGTCGTCTGCACCGCGATGCCGGCCTGCCGCATCGTGTGGTGGAAGCCGAGGTTGCTCATCACGGTGGCCACGACGGTGTCGTCGGTGAGGTTGCCGCTCTCGTGCAACGCGAGCGCGCAGATGGCCAGGATCGCGTCGCCGTCGACGACGTCGCCCTGGGCGGTGACGGCCAGGCAGCGGTCGGCGTCGCCGTCGTGGGCGATGCCGATGTCCGCGCCGTACCGGGCGACGGCCTCCTTCAGCGGACCCAGGTGGGTCGAGCCGATGCCGTCGTTGATGTTCCAGCCGTCGGGCTCGCCGCCGATGACGTGCACCTGGGCGCCGGCCCGGCGGTAGACCTCGGGGGCGGCACGGGAGGCGGCACCGTGCGCGCAGTCGACGACGACGCGCAGCCCGCGCAGCGGCTCGCGCAGCGCCGACAGGACGTGGGCGGTGTAGTCCTCCGCGGCGCCGTCGAGGTCGCGGACCCGGCCGATGGCCGCACCGGTCGGGCGGTGGTCGATGCCCTCGCGCCCGGCGATGCGCTGCTCGATGGCCGCCTCGACGGCGTCGGGCAGCTTGTGCCCGCCGCGGCTGAACAGCTTGATGCCGTTGTCGGGCATCGGGTTGTGGCTGGCCGAGATCATGACGCCGAGGTCGGCCTCGGTGCGGCCGGTCAGGTGCGCGATGGCCGGCGTGGGCAGCACCCCGGCACGCAGCACCTCGGCCCCGGCGCTGGCCAGGCCGGCGACGACGGCCGCCTCGAGCATCTCCCCGCTCGCGCGGGGGTCGCGGCCGACGACCGCGACGGGACGCGAGGTCCCGTCGCGGTCGGCGAGCACGCTGGCGGCCGCCCGGGCCACCGCGAGCGCCAGTTCCGGCGTCAGGTCGGCGTTGGCCAGGCCACGGACGCCATCGGTCCCGAACAGGCGACCCACGGACGTACCGGTCAGCGCTTGGAGTACTGGGGCGCCTTGCGGGCCTTCTTCAGCCCGTACTTCTTGCGCTCGGTGACGCGGGGGTCACGAGTCAGGAAGCCGGCCTTCTTCAGCGCCGGGCGGTCGTCGGGCTCGACCTCGATGAGCGCGCGGGCGATCGCCAGGCGCAGCGCACCGGCCTGGCCGCTGACGCCGCCACCGTGCAGGATGCCGACGACGTCGTACTGCTCGCCCTTCTCCAGGATCACGAACGGCTCACGGATGAGCTGCTGGTGCACCTTGTTGGGGAAGTACTCCTCGATGGTGCGGCCGTTCAGCTTGAACTGGCCGGTGCCGGGGAGGAGACGGACGCGGACGATGGCCTCCTTGCGGCGGCCGACGGTCTGGATGGGACGCCCATCGGCGTCGGTCACGGTCAGTGCGCTGGTCACTGGGCCACCTGCTTGATCTCGAAGGTCTGGGGCTGCTGGGCGGCGTGCGGGTGCTCAGGCCCGGCGTAGACCTTGAGCTTGGAGAGCATCTGCCGGCCCAGCGTGTTGTGCGGCAGCATCCCCTTGACGGCGCGCTCGATGACGCGGTCGGGGCGGGTCTTCAGCTCGTCACCGACGTTGATCGCCCGCAGACCACCCGGGTAGCCGGAGTGGCGGTAGGCGACCTTGGCGTCGCGCTTGGAGCCGGTGAGGGCCACCTTGCCCGCGTTGACGACGACGACGAAGTCGCCGGCGTCGACGTGCGGCGCGAACTGGGGCTTGTGCTTGCCGCGCAGGAGGATCGCGGTCTGGCTGGCGAGTCGACCGAGCACCACGTCGGTGGCGTCGATGACGTGCCAGGCCCGGGTGATCTCACCGGGCTTGGGGGAGTACGTGCGCACGAGGCTCACTGTCCTTCGTCGTCGTCTGGCGGGCGGCTGGTGGGATCGCCTCACCGAGCACGGGAGACTTGGGTCGAGCCGATGACGATCGGGACCCCGGACACGCGCGCACCAGCCGGCGACGCGCACCAGCCAGCGAGAGTACCAGCGTGTCAGCGAGCCGGGTCCTGGCCCTGCTGCAGGGGCCCGCCGCGAGCTTGCGAGTGGTGGGGGGCAGCAGGGTCCTTGATCTCGCGCAGGCGCCCCGTCGTCACGTCGTAGACCGTGCCGCGCACCTCGTGGGAGAGCAGGTAGGGGCTCTCCCGGACCAGCCGCATGGACTCCCGCACGTCGTCGTCCACGTCGGTGAAGGTCCGGGCGGCCCACGGCGGACGGCGGCCGGTGGCCCGCTCGACCGCGTCGGCGAAGGAGACGTCGTCGGTGGTCTGCAGCCCGCACTCGGTGTGGTGGACCAGCACGATCTCGCGCGTGCCCAGCGCGTGCTGGCTGAGGGTCAGCGACCGGATGACGTCCTCCGTGATGACGCCGCCCGCGTTGCGGATGACGTGCGCGTCCCCGATGTCCAAGCCCAGCACGCCGAAGAGCGGGATGCGCGAGTCCATGCACGCCACCACGGCGACCTTGCGCGCCGGGCGCACGGGCTTGCTGCCCGGGAACTGCTCTGCCCACTGCTCGTTCGCCTCGAGCATCCGGTCGATCTCGGCCACGCGTCCTCCTCGGCTCCTGTGCTGCCGCGGGAACGCTAACCGCCGTGCCCCCGGTCGCGCCCATCGGTGAGGATGGGGGCGTGCGCACGGTCGAGGAACACCAGGCGGTGGTGACCGGGCTGCTCGCTCCCCTGCCGGTCGAGGACGTCCCGCTCGCGGCGGCGGCCGGGCGGGTGGTCGCCACCGACCTGCCCGCGCTGGTCTCGCTGCCCGGCTTCGCGAACTCCGCGATGGACGGCTACGCCGCCCGGCACGCCGAGGTCGGGACGGCGAGCGAGGCGGCACCGGTCCGGTTGCCGGTCGGCGCGGACATCCCCGCCGGGCGCACCGACGTCCCTCCCCTGCTGCCCGGCACGGTGCACCGGATCATGACCGGCGCCCCGCTGCCCGAGGGCGCCGACGTCGTCGTCCCGGTCGAGCGCACCGACGGCGCCACCGACGTCGTCACCATCACCGGCGCCCCGGACGTCGGGACCCACCTGCGGCACGCCGGTGAGGACATCCGCGCCGGTGACCTGGCGCTGCCGGCCGGCACCGCGCTGGGTGCCGCCCAGCTCGGTCTGGCCGCGGCCGTCGGGTACGCGTCCGTGCCGGTGCGCCGGCGTCCCCGGGTGCTGGTGCTCTCCACCGGCAGCGAGCTGGTCGAGCCGGGCCGGCCGCTGCAGCCCGGGCAGATCTACGAGTCGAACTCGGTGCTGCTCGCCGCCGCGGTCGCCGACGCCGGCGGCGACGCGCGCACGCTGCACTTCGTCCCCGACGACGTCGACCAGTTCCTGACCACCGTGCGCGCCGAGCTGGCCGGCGCCGACCTGCTGGTCACCAGCGGCGGGGTGAGCGCCGGCGCCTACGAGGTGGTCAAGGACGCCTTCCGCGGGCTGGGCACGGTGGAGTTCGCCAAGGTCGCGATGCAGCCGGGCGGGCCGCAGGGGGCGGGCACCGTCGACGGGGTCCCGGTCGTCACCCTGCCGGGCAACCCGGTGAGCTCGTTCGTCTCCTTCGAGGTGTTCGTGCGCCCGGCGCTGCGCCGCGCGCTCGGTCACACCTCCCCCGACCGGCTGCGCACCACCGCCCGGCTGACCACGGCGCTGCGCTCCCCTGCCGGCCGCCGGCAGTTCCTGCGCGGCCGCTTCGACGGCGAGGTGGTCACCCAGGTCGGCGGGCCCGGGTCGCACCTGGTCGCCCACCTGGCGCGGGCCAACTGCCTGGTCGTCGTCCCCGAGGACGTGACCGAGCTGCCCGCCGGCGCAGAGGTCGTCGTCGTCCTGATCGAAGGAGCACTCCAGTGACAGAAGCCCGGCTGACCCACGTCGACGAGACGGGCGCCGCCCGGATGGTCGACGTCACCGCCAAGGCGGTGACCGAACGGGTGGCGACGGCGGCCGGCCGGGTGCTGGTCAGCCCGGAGGTCATCGGGCTGCTGCGCGGGGCGGGCGTGCCCAAGGGCGACGCGATCGCGGTGGCCCGGATCGCCGGCATCATGGGCGCCAAGCGGACGCCGGACCTCGTGCCGCTGTGCCACCCGATCGCCCTGCACGGGGTGACCGTGGACATCGAGGTCACCGACGACGCCGTGGAGATCACCGCCACGACCCGCACCGCCGACCGCACGGGGGTGGAGATGGAGGCGCTCACCTCGGTGGCCGTCGCCGGGCTCACCGTCATCGACATGGTCAAGGCCGTCGACCCGCGGGCGGTCATCACCGACGTCCGGCTGCTCAGCAAGTCCGGCGGCAAGAAGGGCGACTGGGTCCGGTGAGCGAGCTCCCCGCCGACGCCCGGGCGGTCGTCGTCACCGCCTCCAACCGCGCCTCCGCCGGGGTCTACCCCGACCGCAGCGGGCAGGCGCTGGCCGAGGGGCTGCAGGCGCTCGGCTTCACCGTCGACGGCCCGCACGTGTGCCGCGACGAGGTCGCGGGCCTCAGCGAGGTGCTCCGCGAGGCGGTCGCCTCGGGCGCCGACGTCGTCCTGACCACCGGCGGGACCGGGCTCTCCCCCACCGACGTCATGCCCGAGGCGACCCGCCAGGTCCTCGAGCGCGAGGCCCCCGGCATCGCCGAGGCGGTCCGCCGGTACGGCGAGGGGAAGGTCCCCACGTCGGTGCTCTCCCGCGGCATCGCCGGCACCGCCGGCCGGACGCTGATCGTCAACCTGCCCGGCTCCACCGGCGGCGTCCGCGACGGCCTGGCGGTGCTCGGCCCGCTGCTCCCCCACGTCGTCACCCAGCTCCGCGGCGGCGACCACGGCTGAGTGGAGTGCCACGGCGCGGTTCCCGCGCTGTTCTGTCTCCGGACATGTGTCGCACTGATGTCTCAGGACATCTGTCGCAGATGGGCTATGCCGCTGTGAGTGTGGCGTAGCGCTTGGTCGGGTCCAGGGTCAGCTGGCCGATCAGCTGGCCGCCCAGGGCGTGGAAGCTGACGTGGCTGCCGTTGACCAGGGCGGTGATCTCGGTGCCGCCGTGGCGGGCGCCCAGGCGGATCAGGTGAGCGCCGAGGGTGACCGTGCCGTGCGGGATGACGGTGAGCCGGTGAACGGTGGCGTCGGTCTGCAGCGGTAGCTGCGCCGGCCCGCCGTGCACCGGCGCACTCCTCCAGGCCTGCTGCGGGGTGGTGGCGACCGCGGAGTGCCGGCGGCGGGTGTTGTAGTGGGCGCGGACGGTGTCCAGCCGGGTCTGCAGCTCCGCCGCTGAGGCGGCGGGGCCGGTGAAGAAGTGGCCGAGCAGCTTGTCCGCGGTCTGGTGCAGCCGCTCGCACTTGCCCAGCGTCTGGGGGTGGTAGGGGCTGGAGTGGATCAACCGGGATCCGGCGGCGATGACGGTGGCGGCGAACCGGCCCGGCCGGGTCAGGTTGGCCTGCCCGATCCGGCCGGTGAACGCCGAGCCGTTGTCGGCCAGCACCAGCCCGGGTGCACCGAACTCGGTGATCGCGCCGGTCAGCGCGGTGATCGCGGCCGCGGTGGTCTCAAGCGCGGGCGCCAATGGGAGGCCACCCAGAGCCGGGAGCAGTCATCGATGATGTCGATGGCCACCACCACGCTGCCATCGGCGAGGGTGTGCTCGGTCCCATCGATCTGGAAGCAGTCCTGCGGCCGGGGGTAGGCGAACCGCCGCCAGGACGACTTAGGCCGCTTGACCGGGTTGCGCGCCAGGAGGTCCTGGCGGCCCAGTACGCGGTTGATCGTGGCCCGCGCCGGCACCGCCGCCCCGGTCGGCCACCCCGGCAGCGCAACCGCCGCGACCAGGGCGGCGTGGATGTTGTCCGCCCCGTTGTCGGGCTTGAGTTCCTCGCGCAGCGCCACGATCCGGGTGACCAGCCATTCCGGTGTGCCCGCCGGTGAGCTCAGCGGCCGCCGAGAACGCTCACTCCACGCGCCCTCGGCGACCACCCGCGCCCGATGCCGGTAGAACGTCCGCTCGTTCACACCGTTGAGCCGACACCACTCGGCGACGTTCTCGATCGGCATCCCGACCTGCAACGTCGCATCCAGCAGCTTCATGACTGCCGCTCGCTTCCCCACACCACCTCAACGGCAGCGTGATGATCAAGCGACAGATGTCATGAGACTCCTGGACTGACACATGTCCTGAGACTGAACACGCGGTTCCCGCGCCCGTGGCACTCCACTCAGTCCAGGACGAGGCGTTCGGGGTGGGTGTAGACGTTGCAGCCGTCGCCGCGGAGGAAGCCGATCAGGGTGATGCCGACGTCGGCGGCCAGCTCCACGGCCAGCGAGCTGGGGGCGGACACCGCGGCCAGCACCGGCACCGCCGCCATCGCCGCCTTCTGGGTCAGCTCGAACGACGACCGCCCGCTGACCATCAGCACGTGCCCGGCGAGCGGGACGCGCCCCTCGCGGACGGCGTCACCGACGACCTTGTCCACCGCATTGTGCCGGCCGACGTCCTCGCGCAGCGCGACCAGCTCGCCGCCCGCGGTGAACAGCCCCGCGGCGTGCAGTCCGCCGGTCTTGTCGAAGACCTGCTGGGCGGCGCGCAGCCGGTCGGGCAGGCCGAGCAGCGTCTCCAGCGTGAGCCGGGTGCCGTCCGCGGCCACGTCGTAGGCGGTCTTCGTGCGGATCGCGTCGATGCTGGCCTTGCCGCACACCCCGCAGGAGCTCGAGGTGTAGAAGTTCCGGTCCAGCGCGGTGTCCGGCGCCTCGACGCCGGGGGCCAGGTCGACGTCGACCACGTTGTAGGTGTTGCGCCCCTCGTCGTCGACCGAGTTGCAGTACCGGAGCCCGGCGATGTCGGCGGCCGAGGAGATCACGCCCTCGGTGGCGAGGAAGCCGTGCACCAGGTCGAAGTCGTCACCCGGGGTGCGCATCGTCACCGCGAGCGGTGTGCCGCCGAGCCGGATCTCCAGCGGCTCCTCGGAGGCGACCGTGTCCGGGCGTCGGGTGTGCACGGGTCCACGGATCCGCAGCACCGGGGTGCGGCTGGTGACTCTTCCCACGCGGCAGACGGTACTCACCGGTAGCGACCTACCGTTCCGGCATGAGCTCGCTGCCACCCTTCGCCGCGGTCGTCCTGGCCGGCGGCAAGGCGGCCCGGCTGGGCGGCCGGCCGAAGCCGCAGCTGGAGGTCGGTGGGCGCACGATGCTCGACAGCGTCCTGGCCGCCCTGGACGGCGCCGCGCCCCGCGTCGTCGTCGGGCCGCCGCAGCCGGTGCCGGCCGGCGTGCTGCTGGTGCGCGAGTCCCCGCCCGGTGGAGGACCGGTGCCGGCGTTGGCCGCGGGGCTGGTCGCTGCCGGGGACGCCGAGGTCGTCGCGGTGCTCGCCGCCGACCTCCCGTTCGTGACCGTCGACGTGGTCACCGCCCTGCGCGAGCGGCTGACCGGCGACGGGGTGCTCGTCGTCGACGACACGGGCCGGGACCAGCTGCTGCTCGGCGTCTGGCGCACCGCCGTGCTCCGCGCAGCCACCGCCGGCGCCCGGCCGCACGCCCCGCTGCGCGGGGTGCTCGCCCCGCTGGCGGTCCGCCGCTACCGACCCGTCGTCAAGGGGGGCTCCCCCGCCCCGTGGACCGACTGCGACACCCCCTCAGGGGTCGCCCGCGCCCGGGCCGTCCGGCCGCCCGCGCACGGCTGAGCGTTGCCGGGTGTGGCACCGGGCGCCGGTGGGGTAGCCCGCTGTCATGCGCGTCGTCATCGCAGGAGCCCATGGTCAGGTCGCCCGCCGTCTGGGCCGGTTGCTCAGCAGCCGGGGCGACTCCGTCGCCGGCATCGTCCGCAACCCGGACCACCGCGCGGACCTCGAGTCCGACGGCGTCGAGCCGGTCGTGCTCGACCTGGAGCAGGCGTCGGTCGAGGACGTCGCCGCCGTGGTCCGGGGAGCCGACGCGGTCGTCTTCGCGGCGGGCGGCGGCCCCAGCAGCGGGGTCGAGCGCAAGCACACGGTCGACCGCGGCGCGGCGCTGCTGCTGGCCGACGCGGCGGAGGCCGCCGGGGTCCGCCGGTACCTGCTGGTCTCCTCGATCGGGGTCGAGCAGGCCCGCCAGGGCACGCCGCCGGGCATGGACCCGCAGTTCGCCGCCTACCTGCAGGCCAAGCTGGCCGCGGAGGACCACATCCTGCCGCGCCCCGGTCTGGACACGACCATCGTGCGACCCGGCGGGCTGACCGACGACCCGGGCACCGGCCGGGTGACGCTGCGGCACGGTGTGGAGCGGGGGCAGGTGCCGCGGGACGACGTCGCCGCCGTGCTGGCCGAGGTGCTGGCCGCCGACAAGTGGGGCGAGGTCGTCGAGCTGGTCAGCGGGGACACCCCGATCGCCGACGCCGTCGCCTCCCTCACCTGACCGCCTCGGTCACCCGCCCGGCCAGGGTGGCGGGGTGGCCGGGCAGCCCTCCTCGTTCGCCACGTAGACGTACTCGTCCGGCGCGGGCGGGTGGTAGGGCCCGTCGGTGGGGACGCCCTCGTTGGCGGCGCCCCGCCGGACGCCGTCCACGTAGATCTGCACCCCGCCCAGCGGCACCTCGGCGGTGAAGGCGGCACCCCGGTCCACGACCCCGCTGGCGACCACGGTGGAACCCTGGCGGAACTCCACCCGGACCGGGTCGCCGTCGGGGCCGTCGCTCGAGGTGCCCTGGCAGTAGGCCACGAGCTGCACGCGGGGGCCGTCCGACGACCCGCACCCGGCGAGCGCCGCCAGGCAGAGCAGCAGCACGGGCAGGGCCGTGCCGGCGGCACGCGGTGCGGTCATGACCGGGGACCCTAGGGCGCTGACCGGCGCGCCGGCGGTCGCCGCACCCGGGTCAGCTCCGCTTGGCCCGGGTGACCAGGGCGCGGGCGGCCAGCTCGTCGTCCGGCGGGTAGTCGACCCGGACGAGGGTGAGGCCGCCGGCCGGTGCCACCGGGACGTCGTTCGCCCGGCTGGTCATGCTGAGCAGGGAGGCGGGCCAGCCGGCCGGACGGCGTCCCTCGCCCACCGCGATGAGCGCGCCCACCAGGCTGCGCACCATCGAGTGGCAGAACGCGTCGGCCGAGGCGCGCACCTCGATGACCGGGCCCGCGCGGCGCACGTCCAGGTCCAGCAGGGTGCGGATGGTCGTGGCACCCTCGCGCCGCCGGCAGAAGGCGGCGAAGTCGTGCTGGCCGAGCAGCAGCGCCGCGGCCACCCGCATGGCGGAGGCGTCCAGCCGGCGTGACCAGGCGGCCGTGTCCGCCCGGCGCAGGGGTGGTGGTCCGGAGTCGGCGTCGGTCAGCCGGTAGACGTAGTGCCGGGCCAGGGCGGCGAACCGGGCGTCGAACTCGGGGCGGACCACGCGGGCGCCGGTCACGGCCACGTCCGGCGGCAGGACCCCGCGCAGCCGGCGCAGCAACCGGCTCTCGTGCGCCGCGAAGAGCTCGGCCGGCAGGTCGGTGTGCGCGACCTGGCCGACGGCGTGCACGCCCGCGTCGGTGCGGCCGGCCACGGTCAGGTCGACGTCGTGCCGCAGCACCGTGGCCAGCCCGAGCTCCAGCTCGCCCTGGACGGTGCGCTGACCGGGCTGGCGGGCCCAGCCGTGCAGCGCCGTGCCGTCGTAGCTGATCTCCAGCCGGACGCGGACGAGCCCGCCACCGGTAGCGGTGGCGGGCTCGTCGACGTGCGGGTGCTCCACGGAGCGGACCGTCAGGAGACGGTCGAGGTCACTTGGGGTCGACATCGGGCTCGCCGCCGGGGGCGTGCGTGCCGGCGGTCGCGGCGTCGCTGAGCTCGGCGGCCTCGACCTCGGCAGCGGCCGCGGCGGCCACGTCGGGGCTGAGCGACGGGTCGTCGACGACGGCCAGGTTCTCGGCGGCCGGCTCCGGGGTGACGTCGCCGTCGTCCTGGCGCTCGCCGTCGGGGTTGAAGACGTCGGTGACGACGGCCTGCCCCTCCTCGAGCCCCTCGGCGTCGGCCACGACGGCCGGGCTGGTGTCGCCACCGGGGCCGGTGGTGACGTCGTCGTCGGTCAGGCCGGGCTCGGTCGCGTCGGCGGTGACCTCACCGGCGGCGGAGGCGGCACCGGCACCGACGGCGGAGGCCCCGGCGAACCGGGTGCCACGGGCGCGCTCAGCCTCGCCGACGGCCTGCTGGGCCACCGTCAGGGCCTCGACGAGCTCGATGACGGCCATCGGCGCGTTGTCGCCCTTGCGGGGACCGACCTTGACGATGCGCGTGTAGCCACCGGGCCGGTTCTCGTAGCGCGGGCCGATCTCGGCGAACAGGTGGTGGACGACGTCCTTGTCGCGGATCACCGTCATCACCTGCCGACGGGCGTGCAGGTCGCCGCGCTTGGCGAAGGTCACCAGCTTCTCGGCGTACGGCCGGAGCCGCTTGGCCTTGGCCTCGGTCGTGGTGATCCGCCCGTGCTCGAACAGCGAGGTGGCCAGGTTGGCCAGCATCAGCCGCTCGTGCGACGGGGACCCGCCGAGACGGGGACCCTTGGTGGGGGTGGGCATGTCGGTCCTTCCTCAGGCGGCCGGGCGGGCGTGTGCCGGCTGCGTCGTCCATCGCGGTGCTGCGTCGTGCTGGTGTGTCCCGGGGCCAGTGTGACTGGCCCCGGGACGGCCCCGCTGCAGGGGCCCTCCGCGAGCGTGCGAGCGGTGGGGGCAGCGGGGTCCTTGCTCAGAGCTGCTCGGTCTCCTGGTACGCGGTCTCGTCGTACGTGGCCGGGTCGCCGTAGCTGGCGTCGCCCTGGTAGGCGTCGGTCTCGTAGCCCTCGTCGTAGCTCTCCACCGAGGTGGGGACGAACCCGGGCGGGCTGTCCTTGAGCGCCAGGCCCATCGCCGCGAGCTTCAGCTTGACCTCGTCGATCGACTTGGCACCGAAGTTGCGGATGTCGAGCAGGTCGGCCTCCGAGCGGGTGACGAGCTCCCCGACGGTGTGCACGCCCTCGCGCTTGAGGCAGTTGTAGGACCGGACGGTGAGGTCCATGTCCTCGATCGGCATCGAGAAGTTCGCGATGTCGGCGGCCTCGGACGGGCTGGGCCCGACCTCGATGCCCTCGGCGTCGACGTTCAGCTCGCGCAGCAGGCCGAACAGCTCCACCAGGGTGGACCCGGCGCTGGCGATCGCGTCCCGGGGCTCCATCGAGGGCTTGGTCTCGACGTCGACCACGAGGCGGTCGAAGTCGGTGCGCTGCTCGACGCGGGTCGCCTCGACCGCGTAGGTCACCTTGAGCACCGGGGAGTAGATCGAGTCGACGGGGATGCGACCGATCTCCTGGCCGGGCTGCTTGTTCTGGGTGGCCGGCACGTAGCCGCGGCCGCGCTCGACGACCAGCTCGATCTCGAGCCGGCCCTTCGCGTTCAGCGTGGCGATGTGCAGGTCGGGGTTGTGCACCTCGACACCGGCCGGGGGCGCGATGTCGGCGGCGGTGACCTCACCCGGGCCCTGCTTGCGGAGGTACATGGTCACCGGCTCGTCGGAGTCGGAGCTGACCACGAGGCCCTTGAGGTTCAGGATGATCTCGGTGACGTCCTCCTTGACGCCCGGCACGGTGGTGAACTCGTGCAGGGTGCCCTCGATGCGGATGCTGGTGACAGCAGCGCCGGGGATCGAGGACAGCAGGGTGCGACGCAGCGAGTTGCCGAGGGTGTAGCCGAAGCCCGGCTCGAGCGGCTCGATGACGAACCGGGAGCGCTGGGCGTCGATCGTCTCCTCGGTGAGGGTCGGACGCTGTGCGATGAGCATGGTGGATCTCCTTCGTGTCCTCCGGCACCCGCCATATGACGCCGTGAGGGGGTGGTGCCGGCGGGGCGGACATCTGTCCACCCGCCCCGCCGTCGTGCTGCTACTTCGAGTAGAGCTCCACGATCAGCTGCTCCTGGACCGGGGTGTCGATCACCTGACGGGCCGGGATGTTGTGCACCAGCACGCGCAGCTGGGTGCTGATGACCTCGAGCCACGGCGGCACCGGACGGGAGCCGGCCTTGGCCTGGGCCACCTGGAACGGGACCATCTCGGCCGACTTCGCGGCGACCTCGACGATGTCGTTCGCGGTCACGCGGTAGGACGGGATGTCCACCTTGCGGCCGTTGACCTTGATGTGGCCGTGCCGCACCAGCTGGCGCGACATGTCGCGGGACTCGGCGAAGCCGGCCCGGTAGACCACGTTGTCGAGGCGCGACTCGAGGATCTGCAGCAGGACCTCACCGGTCTTGCCCGACTTCTTGTTGGCCTCTTCGTAGTACCCGCGGAACTGCTTCTCCAGCACGCCGTAGATGCGGCGGGCCTTCTGCTTCTCGCGGAGCTGCAGCAGGTACTCGCTGTCCTTCGTGCGACCCCGGCCGTGCTCGCCCGGCGGGTAGGGCCGGATCTCGATCGGGCACTTCGGGGACTCGCACTTGCTGCCCTTGAGGAACAGCTTCATCTTCTCGCGCCGGCAGAGGCGGCAATCGGCTCCGGTGTAACGGGCCACGTCAAATACTCCTGTTTCGTCTCGTCAGTGACCGGTCAGACCCGGCGGCGCTTCTTGGGGCGGCAGCCGTTGTGCGGCTGCGGCGTCACGTCCTGGATCTGCCCGACCTCGAGGCCGGTGGCCTGCAGGGACCGGATCGCGGTCTCGCGACCGGAGCCCGGGCCCTTCACGAAGACGTCGACCTTGCGCATGCCGTGCTCCTGGGCCTTGCGCGCGGCGTTCTCGGCAGCCATCTGCGCCGCGAACGGCGTCGACTTGCGCGAGCCCTTGAACCCGACGTGCCCGGCGGACGCCCAGCTGATCACGTTGCCCGTGGGGTCGGTGATCGACACGATCGTGTTGTTGAAGGTGCTCTTGATGTGCGCCGCGCCGTGAGCGACGTTCTTCTTCTCCTTGCGGCGCACCTTCTTGGTGCCAGCTGCCGCGCGAGCCCTGGGAGGCATCTCTCTCCGGTCTGAGTCTGTGTTCGTGGCCTGGGTGGTGCTGGGGTGCGCAGGTGAGTGCGCGGGCGCGCCGCCGGTCCGGCCCTCTCGGACTCAGTGGGCGGCGGCGCGCTGTCGTGCTGAGGTCAGCGGGCCTTCTTCTTGCCCGCGATGGTCTTGCGCGGGCCCTTGCTCGAGCGCGCGTTCGTCTTGGTGCGCTGACCGTGCACCGGGAGACCGCGGCGGTGCCGGATCCCCTGGTAGCAGCCGATCTCCACCTTGCGGCGGATGTCGGCGGCCACCTCGCGGCGCAGGTCGCCCTCGACGCGGAAGTGCTCGTCGATGTAGTCGCGCAGCTTGAGCAGGTCCTCGTCGGACAGGTCCTTGGCGCGCAGGTCCGGGCTGACGCCCGTCGCGGCCAGGGTCGCCTTGGCCGAGGTCGGCCCGATCCCGTAGATGTAGGTGAGTGCGATCTCCATCCGCTTCTCGCGGGGGAGGTCGACGCCAGCCAGACGTGCCATGTTCAGGTACTCCCTCAGCCCTGGCGCTGCTTGTGCCGGGCGTTCTCGCAGATGACCATGACCCGGCCGTGCCGGCGGATCACCTTGCACTTGTCGCAGATCTTCTTCACCGACGGCTGGACCTTCACCGGTGCCGCCCTCATTCCTGTAGATCGAGCGCCGGCTCCGGCCCCTGGGGGCACGTCCGGCGGTGGGTTACTTGTAGCGGTAGACGATGCGACCGCGGGTCAGGTCGTAGGGCGAGAGCTCCACGACCACGCGGTCCTCGGGCAGGATGCGGATGTAGTGCTGCCGCATCTTGCCGCTGATGTGGGCGAGCACCCGGTGCCCGTTCTGCAGTTCGACCCGGAACATCGCGTTGGGAAGTGGCTCGACGACACGACCCTCGACCTCGATGGCCCCGTCCTTCTTTGCCACGCCTACACGGCCTCCTCGTTCGATCGACCTGCGCGCGCCCATGCCGGAACCGGCAGGGCGGTCTTGCTGGGTTCAGCGCCGGAGACGGCGCTGGATGGTGGTGCGGGCGATCTCGCAGAGGGCGCCCGGCTCCCTGCGGCCACAGCAGGACGACGGACGGCGCGAACGCCATCGGCCACTGTACTCCCAGGGACACGCCGCCACCAACCCGCCCTCGCGTGACGGAGGCGACGTGCGCCCGTCACTGACGCGCGCGGACCCCGAACGGTGCGAGGCCGGCGACGCCGCCGTCCTCGGCGGTGAGCACCCAGGGGCCCTCGGGGGTGATCGCGACGCTGTGCTCGAAGTGGGCCGCGCGCGAGCCGTCCTTGGTCACGACGGTCCACCCGTCGTCCAGCTCGGCGGTGGCCGGGTCCCCGATGGTCACCATCGGCTCGATCGCCAGCACCAGCCCGGGGACCAGCTTGGGGCCGCGGCCCGCCCGCCCGTAGTTGAGCACGTGCGGGTCCTGGTGCATCTCGGTGCCGATGCCGTGCCCGCCGTAGTGGTCGACGATCCCGTACGGGTGCTCGTGCGCGACGATCGACTCCTCGACCGCGTGGCTGATGTCGGTCAGCCGGCCACCGGCGACCGCCTTGGCCAGCCCGGCCCACATCGACCGCTCGGTCACCGCGAGCAGCTCGAGGTCCGCGGCGGAGGCCTCCCCGACGGTCACCGTGACCGCCGAGTCGCTGTGCCAGCCGGCCAGGACCGCACCGCAGTCGATGGAGATGTTGTCGCCCTCAGCCAGCGTGCGGTCCGGGTCCGGGATGCCGTGCACGACCTCGTCGTTGATCGAGGCGCAGATGGTCCCGGTGAACCCGTGGTAGCCGAGGAAGTTCGGCACGGCGCCGGCGGACCGGATGTGGTCCTCGGCGATGGCGTCGAGCTCACCGGTGCTCACGCCGGGGCGCACCGCGGCGCGGACGGCCGCGATGGCCCCGGCCGTGACGAGCCCGGAGGCGCGCATCAGCTCGATCTCGTGCGCTGTCTTGATCTGGATCATGCGTCCACTCCACTTCGCCAGGAACGGCAGCCGGGACGCCCACGCGTCGACGCGGTCACCGTGCAACCGGGCGACCCGCGCTCTCAGTCCTCGGCCCGGTCGCCGGCCGCGTCCTGGGCCAGCGCGTGGTCGGCCCCGAGCGCCTCGAGGGCGCGGCGGGTGACCTCGTCGATCTCACCGATCGCGTCGATGCGGGTCAGCAGTCCGGCCCGCTCGTAGAACCCCGACAGCGGCGCCGTCTGTTCCCGGTAGACCTCCAGCCGGTGCCGGACGGTCTCGGGCTTGTCGTCCTCGCGCTGCACCCAGACGCCGTCGACCAGCATCCGGCGACCGGACAGCCGGCGGACCAGCTCGTCCTCGTCGACGACGAGCTCGAGGCAGCAGTCCAGCGCGTGGCCCATCTCGGCCAGCGAGTCGCGCAGCTGGTCGGCCTGGGCGATCGTGCGCGGGAAGCCGTCGAGCAGGAAGCCGGCCTTGGCGTCGGGCTCGGCGAGCCGGTCGGAGACCATCGCGACGGTGATCTCGTCGGGCACCAGGTCGCCGGCGTCCATGTAGGCCTTGGCCTGCTGGCCCAGCTCGGTCTGCCCGCTCACGTTGGCCCGGAAGATGTCACCGGTGGAGATGGCCGGGACGCCCAGGCGACCGGCGATGACCTGAGCCTGGGTCCCCTTGCCCGCTCCGGGAGGGCCCAGCAGCACGACGCGCACTAGCGGAGGAACCCTTCGTAGCTGCGCTGGTTGAGCTGCGTCTCGATCTGCTTCACCGTCTCCAAGCCAACTCCCACCATGATCAGCACCGCGGTCCCGCCGAACGGGAAGTTCTGGTTCTGCCCCTCCTGCGTGATCGACAGGAACAGGTTGGGCAGCACCGCCACCAACCCGAGGTAGATCGACCCGGGCAGGGTGATCCGGGACAGCACGTACTGCAGGTACTCCGCGGTGGGGCGGCCGGGCCGGATGCCGGGGATGAAGCCGCCATAGCGCTTCATGTCGTCGGCCCGTTCCTCCGGGTTGAACGTGATCGACACGTAGAAGTACGTGAAGAAGATGATCAGCGCGAAGTACACCGCGATGTGCACCGGGCTGCTCTGGTCGACCAGGTAGTTCTCCACGAACCGGCGGACCGCACCGGTCGAGTCGCCCTGCAGCTGGGTGATCAGCTGGGGCAGGTAGAGCAGGGACGACGCGAAGATGACCGGGATGACGCCGGCCTGGTTGACCTTCAGCGGCAGGTAGGTCGACGTGCCGCCGTACATCCGGCGGCCGACCATCCGCTTGGCGTACTGCACCGGGATGCGCCGTTGCGCCTGCTCGACGTAGACCACCGAGGCGATCACCAGCACGGCGAGCACGCAGATCAGGGCGAAGACGAAGCCACCGCGGCTCTGCAGGATCGCGCCGCCCTCGGCGGGGATCCGGGCGGCGATCGAGGTGAAGATCAGCACGGACATGCCGTTGCCGATCCCCTTCTCGGTCAGCAGCTCGCCCAGCCACATGATGACGGCGGTGCCGGCGGTCAGCGTGACGACCAGGACGATCGTGGTCCACACCGAGTCCGACGGGATGATGTCCTGCGAGCAGCTCGGGAAGAGCTGGCCGCTGCGGGCCAGCGCGATGATCCCGGTGCTCTGCAGCACGGCGAGCGCGATGGTCAGGTAGCGGGTGTACTGGGTCAGCTTCGCCTGACCCGACTGCCCTTCCTTCTTCAGCTGCTCGAACCGCGGGATGACCACCACCAGCAGCTGCACGATGATGCTCGCCGTGATGTACGGCATGATCCCGAGCGCGAACACCGACAGGCGCAGCAGCGCTCCGCCGGAGAACAGGTTGACCAGCGAGTAGACGTCCCGCTGGTCGGAGGCGTTGGCCTGGTCGAGGCAGCTGTTGATCGCCTCGATCGAGACGCCGGGGCCGGGCACGCTGGCGCCCAGCCGGTACACGGCGATCAGCGCCAGGGAGAACAGCAGCTTGCGCCGGAGGTCTGGCGTCCGGAACGCCGCGGCGAACGCCTGCAGCACGTGCCCTCCCCGAGTCGGTCGTTCGACATTAGCAAGACGCGGCCCGGTGGCTTCGAGAGCCGCCGGGCCGCGTCGGTCCCCCGCCTGGTCCCGCCGGGCGGCGGGGGCAGGGGGTCCTGCGTCAGATCTGGGTGGTGCTGCCCCCGGCAGCGCCGATCTTCTCCTGGGCGGACTGGGAGAACGCGTGCGCGTGCACGTGCACCGTCACGCCGCCCAGCTCGCCCGTGCCGAGCACCTTGACCGGCTGACCGCGCCGGACGGCGCCGGCGTCGGCCAGCGTGTCCGGGTTGATCGAGCCGCCCTGCGGGAACAGGGAGGCGATCCGGTCCAGGTTGACGACCTGGAAGACGACCTTGTTGTTGTTGGTGAAGCCCGAGAGCTTCGGCAGCCGCATGTGCAGGGGGGTCTGGCCACCCTCGAAGCGGGCCGAGACCTGCACGCGGGCGCCGGAGCCCTTGGTGCCGCGACCGGCGGTCTTGCCCTTGGAGCCCTCACCACGACCCACGCGGGTCTTCTTGGTGTGGGCGCCCGGGGCCGGACGCAGGTGGTGGACCTTCAGAGTCATGTCAGCGTTCCCCTGCTCAGACGATCTCTTCGACGGTGACCAGGTGCGGCACCGTCGCGACCATCCCGCGGATCTCGGGACGGTCCTCCTGGACGACCGAGTCGCTGATCCGCTTCAGCCCCAGCGAACGCAGCGTCTGACGCTGGTTCGGCTTGGTGCCGATGGCCGACTTGATCTGCGTGACCTTCAGCTGAGCCATCTCAGACCCCCTGACCGGCCCGCGCGCGCAGCATGGCGGCCGGGGCGACGTCCTCCAGGGGCAGACCGCGGCGGGCCGCGATCTCCTCGGGACGGACGAGGTCCTTGAGCGCCTGCATGGTCGCGTGGACGATGTTGATCGGGTTCGAGGACCCGAGGCTCTTGGAGAGCACGTCGTGGATGCCGGCGCACTCGAGGACGGCGCGCACCGGGCCACCGGCGATGACACCGGTACCGGGGCTGGCCGGCTTGAGCAGCACCACACCGGCGGCCGCCTCACCCTGCACCGGGTGCGGGATGGTGCTGGCGATGCGGGGCACGTTGTAGAAGTGCTTCTTGGCCTCCTCGACGCCCTTGGCGATCGCCGCGGGCACCTCCTTGGCCTTGCCGTAGCCCACGCCGACCTTGCCGTCGCCGTCGCCCACGATCACCAGGGCGGTGAAGCTGAAGCGCCGACCACCCTTGACGACCTTGGACACGCGGTTGATCGCGACGACCCGCTCGATGAACTGGCTCTTCTCCGCGGCACCGCCCGGGCCGCGACCGCCGTCACGACGGTCCCGGCGGTCGTTGCCGCCGCCTGCGCCGCCGGGGCCACCGGTCCCGCCGGCGCCACCGCCGCGTCGCTGTGGTCCTGGCATCAGACGTCCCTCTCGATCAGTTCAGAAATGGTGGTCATCAGAAGTCCAGCCCACCCTCGCGGGCACCGTCGGCGAGCGCCGCGATGCGACCGGCGTACCGGTTGCCGCCGCGGTCGAAGACGACCGCGTCGATGCCGGCGGCCTTGGCGCGCTCGGCGACCAGGGCACCGACCTGGCGGGCCAGCGTGGACTTGTCGCCCTCGCTCCCCCGCAGGCTGGCGTCCATCGTCGACGCGCTGGCCAGGGTGCGGCCGACCGTGTCGTCGACCACCTGGACGTGGATGTGCCGGGAGCTGCGCTTGACGACCAGGCGCGGGCGCTCCGGCGTGCCACCCACCCGCTTGCGCAGGCGGTTGTGGCGCCGCAGCCGCGAGACGCGGCGCGCGGTGCTGACGTCGGTGCCGACGGGCTTGTGCACCCGGGCACCCTTCTCGGTCTTGGCTGCCTGTGCCATCACTTGCCCGTCTTCCCGACCTTGCGCTTGACGACCTCGCCCTGGTACCGCACGCCCTTGCCCTTGTACGGGTCGGGCTTGCGGATCTTGCGGATCTTGGCCGCGACCTCGCCGACCTGCTGCTTGTCGATGCCGGTCACCCGCAGGCGGGTGGGGGCCTCGACGGTGAAGGAGATCCCCTCGGGGGCCTTCACGACGACCGGGTGGCTGAAGCCGAGGGCGAACTCGAGGTCCGACCCGCGGGCCTGCACGCGGTAGCCGACGCCGACGATCTCCAGGGTCTTGTCGTAGCCCTGGGTGACGCCGGTGATCATGTTCGCGATGAGCGTGCGGGACAGGCCGTGCAGGGCCCGGCTCTCGCGCTCGTCGTCGGGACGCTGCACCAGCAGCGTGCCCTCCTCACCGCGCTCGACGGTGATGGGAGCAGCCACCGTGTGGCTGAGCTTCCCCTTCGGGCCCGAGACGTTGACCGTGCGCCCGTCGATGGCGACGTCCACACCGCTGGGCACCGGAATCGGGAGTCGTCCGATCCGTGACATGTCTGCTCGCTCCTCTTACCAGACGTAGGCGAGGACTTCCCCACCCACGCCCTTCTTGGTCGCCTGCTTGTCGGTCAGCAGCCCGGTGGAGGTGGAGATGATCGCCACCCCGAGGCCGCCGAGCACCTTCGGCAGGGCGGTCGACTTGGCGTAGACACGCAGGCCGGGCTTGGAGACCCGACGGACGCCGGCGATGCTGCGCTCGCGGTTGGGGCCGTACTTGAGGGAGACCACGAGCTCCTTGCGGATGTGGCCGTCCACCTCGACGTCGTTGACGGTCCAGCCGCCGATGTAACCCTCCTTCTGGAGGATCTCGGCGATGTGCGTCTTGAGCTTCGACGACGGCATGGCAGCTGCGTCGTGGTACGCCTGGTTGGCGTTCCGCAGCCGCGTGAGCATGTCCGCGATCGGGTCGGTCATCGTCATGGGTGAGTGGTGCCTCTCTCGCCGCGGTTCCGCACGCGCTGGGTCTCGGAGACTTGGCGCAGGGCCTTCGGCGATCGGTGGTGCGTTCTCAGGTGACCGGTTGGTCGGTGGTGCTGCTGGCCCGGCCCCGCCGCCGCCCACCACGGGGGTGGGCGGCAGCGGGGTGCGTCACCAGCTGGACTTGGTCACGCCGGGCAGCTCGCCGGCGTGGGCCATCTCGCGGACGCAGATCCGGCACAGGCCGAACTTGCGGAACACGGCGTGCGGGCGACCGCAGCGCTGGCAGCGGGTGTAGCCGCGCACCTTGAACTTCGGCGTGCGCGCCGCCTTGTTGACAAGAGCCTTCTTGGCCATCTCTGGGTCTCCTGGAGCTTCTACGCAGACCGCGTCAGCGGGTCGCGTTCACGACGGTCTGGCCGGCGAAGGGAAAGCCGAGCAGCGACAGCAGCTCGCGGCCCTCCTCGTCGGTGGTGGCGGTGGTGACCAGCGTGATGTCCATGCCACGCGGCCGGTCGATCTTGTCGACGTCGATCTCGCGGAACATCGACTGCTCGGTCAGACCGAACGTGTAGTTGCCGTGACCGTCGAACTGCTTGGGGTTCAGGCCGCGGAAGTCACGGATGCGGGGCAGGGCCAGCGACAGCAGCCGGTCCAGGAACTCCCACATCCGGTCACCGCGGAGGGTGACCTTCGCGCCGATGGGCATGCCCTCGCGCAGCTTGAACTGCGCGATGGACTTGCGGGCCCGGACGACGGCGGGCTTCTGGCCGGTGATGGCGGTGAGGTCGCGGACCGCGCCGTCCATCAGCTTGGCGTCCCGGGTGGCCTCGCCGACGCCCATGTTGACGACGATCTTGACCAGGCCGGGGATCTGCATGACGTTCGAGTAGCCGAACTCCGACAGCAGCGCGGGAGCGATCTCCTCGCGGTAGCGGGCCAGCATGCGGGGCAGCTCGCGGGTGGGTGCGCTCATGATGCTCAGAGGTCCTTACCGGTGCGCCGCGAGACCCGGATGCTGCGGCCTTCCTCGTCCTTGCGGTAGCCGACCCGGGTCGGCTTGTCCTCGGAGTCGATGACCATCACGTTGCTCACGTGCACGGCCGCCTCCTGCGTGACGATCCCGCCCTGCTGGGCACCGCGCTGGGAGGTGCTGATCCGGGTGTGCTTCTTCACCCGGCCGATGCCCTCGACCAGGACCTTCTGGGTCTTCGGGAAGGCGGCGATGACGCGGCCCTTGGCTCCCTTGTCCTTGCCGGACAGGACGACGACCTGGTCGCCCTTCTTGACCTTCATCGACGGGGTCTTCCCGCTGGCGTGGTCGGTCATGATCACAGCACCTCCGGAGCGAGCGAGATGATCCGCATGAAGCGCTTGTCACGGAGCTCCCGGCCCACGGGGCCGAAGATGCGCGTGCCGCGCGGGTCGCCGCTGTCGCGGATGATCACCGCGGCGTTCTCGTCGAAGCGGATGTAGGAACCGTCGGGACGACGGCGCTCCTTGACCGTGCGGACGATGACGGCCTTGACCACATCGCCCTTCTTGACGCCGGCGCCGGGCAGCGCGTCCTTGACGGTGGCGACGATGACGTCACCGATGCCCGCGTAGCGCCGCCCCGACCCGCCGAGCACGCGGATGCACAAGATCTCCTTGGCACCCGTGTTGTCGGCGACTCGCAGTCGCGACTCCTGCTGGATCACTTCCTGCTCCTGAAACTCGAGTGGCGACAGCCGGACCGGATCGGTGAACCGGCTGTCCGGCACCCACGTGCGGACGCACCGGCAGCATGCTGCCGGTGCGTCCGAGCACGGGTACCGGGATGTGGCGCGCACCGGAGGGCGCGCCAGTCGTCCAGGGTACTCCTGGCTGACCGGCCTGGGGAGGCCGGTCCCGAACTGCCTACTTGGCCCGCTCGACGACCGAGACCAGCCGCCACCGCTTGGTGGCGGAGGTCGGGCGCGTCTCCATGATCTGCACCCGGTCGCCGATGCCGGCGGTGTTCTCCTCGTCGTGCGCCTTCAGCTTGCTGGTGCGGCGCAGGACCTTGCCGTACAGGCCGTGCTTCACGCGGTCCTCGACCTCGACGACGATGGTCTTCTCCATCTTGTCGCTGACGACCAGGCCCTCGCGGACCTTGCGGTAGCCGCGGCCGGCCAGACCCGGGCCGCTGGCGGCCGCCGTCTGCTCGCTCTCGCTCATGCCACACCCTCGTTCGGGGCGACCGAGAGACCCAGCTCGCGCTCGCGCATGATCGTGTAGATCCGAGCGATGTCACGGCGGACGGTCTGCAGTCGCCGGTTGTTGTCCAGCTGGCCGGTGGCCACCTGGAACCGCAGGTTGAACAGCTCTTCGCGCGACTCACGCAGCCGGGTGGCCAGTTCGTCGGCGGACAGCTCGCGCAGCTCGGGCGCAGTCAGTCCGGCGGCCATCACACCTCTCCTTCACGAGTGATGAAGCGGCACTTCATGGGCAGCTTGTGGATCGCGCGGCGCATGGCCTCGCGGGCCACCGGCTCGGCCACACCGGACAGCTCGAACATGATCCGGCCCGGCTTCACGTTGGCCACCCACCACTCCGGCGAGCCCTTGCCGGAGCCCATGCGGGTCTCGGCCGGCTTCTTGGTCAGCGGACGGTCGGGGTAGATCGAGATCCACACCTTGCCGCCACGCTTGATGTGGCGGGTCATGGCGATACGAGCGGACTCGATCTGCCGGTTCGTGACGTACGCGGGCTCGAGGGCCTGGATCGCGAAGTCACCGAAGTTGATCGCGGTCCCGCCCTTGGCCCGCCCGGTGCGGTCCGGGTGGTGCTGCTTGCGGTGCTTGACCCGGCGAGGGATCAGCATGGTGTCAGGCCCCCTGCTCTGGCGCGGTGTTCTCGGTACCGGCCGCCTCGGCGGTCGCGGTGCCCTCGGCACCGGCGGCCTGGGCGACGGTCTGCTCCACGGGGACGTCGCCCGAGGTGGCGGCGACGGCGTCCTCCGCCGGAGCGGTGGTGCCCTCGGCCGCGGCGCGACCTGCCTCGGTCCCGCCGGCGGTGGTGCCCGACGAGCCCGAACGGCGCTGCGGGCGCTGGGCCCGCTCACGGCGCTGCTGACGCTGGGCGAGGGCCTCGAGGGCCTCCCGCTCGGCGCGCGAGCCGCTGGCGTCGCCCTTGTAGATCCACACCTTGACGCCGATGCGGCCGAAGGTGGTGCGGGCCTCGTAGATGCCGTAGTCGATGTTCGCGCGGAGCGTGTGCAGCGGCACGCGACCCTCGCGGTAGAACTCCGACCGGCTCATCTCCGTGCCGCCGAGGCGACCGGAGCACTGCACCCGGATGCCCTTGACCTGCGGCGAGCGCTGCGCGGACTGCATCGCCTTGCGCATGGCACGGCGGAAGCTGACCCGGCTGGAGAGCTGCTCGGCGACGCCCTGGGCGACCAGCTGCGCATCGGACTCGGGGTTCTTCACCTCGAGGATGTTCAGCTGCACCTGCTTGCCGGTGAGCTTCTCGAGCTCGCCGCGGATGCGGTCGGCCTCGGCGCCGCGGCGGCCGATGACGATTCCGGGGCGGGCGGTGTGGATGTCCACGCGGACGCGGTCACGGGTGCGCTCGATCTCCACCTTCGAGATGCCGGCGCGCTCCATGCCCTTGCCCATGAGCTTGCGGATGGCCACGTCTTCCTTGACGTAGTCCGCGTACAGCTTGTCCGCGTACCACCGGGACTTGTAGTCGGTGGTGATGCCGAGCCGGAACCCGTGCGGGTTGACCTTCTGACCCACTAGCGGGTCCCTCCCCTCGTGTTGCTCTTCTGCTGGGTCGCCGGGCCGGACTGGCCCGTGTCCCGACGTGCCTTGCGGGAACGCTGGGCGAGCTCGGCGCTCGAGCTCACCTCCGACACCTCGACGGTGATGTGGCTGGTCCGCTTGTTGATGCGGAACGCCCGGCCCTGCGCACGCGGACGGATCCGCTTGAGCGTGGGGCCCTCGTCGACGTAGGCGGCGCTGATGACGAGCGCGGCCGGGTCCAGGCGCAGGTTGTGCTCTGCGTTGGCGACGGCGCTGCCGACGACCTTGGCCACCGGCTCGCTCGCGGTCTGCGGCGCGAAACGCAGCAGAGCGAGGGCCTCGTCGGTCGGCAGGTAGCGGATCATGTCCACCACCCGGCGGGCCTTCATGGGGGTGACGCTGACGAACCGGGCGGTGGCCCGGGCGGTCGGCGTCTCCTGTCCCAACTGGGAAGTCATGTGAGGATCTCTTCTCTACCGGGTCAGCCGCGCCGCGACCGGCGGTCGTCCTTGATGTGCCCACGGAAGGTGCGCGTGGGCGCGAACTCGCCGAGCTTGTGCCCGACCATCGCCTCGGTGACGAACACCGGGACGTGCTTGCGGCCGTCGTGCACGGCGATCGTGTGCCCGAGCATGTCGGGGATGATCGTCGAGCGCCGCGACCAGGTGCGGATGACGGTCTTGGTGCCCTTGTCGTTCTGTGCGTCCACCTTGGCGAGCAGGTGGTCGTCGACGAACGGGCCCTTCTTGAGGCTGCGTGGCATGTCTGTCGGACTCCTCTACCCGCTCAGCGCTTCTTGTTCGTACGCCGGCGGCGGACGATCATGGCGTCGCTGGCCTTCCGCTTGCGCGTCCGGCCTTCCGGCTTGCCCTTGGGGTTCACCGGGTGGCGACCACCGGAGGTCTTGCCCTCACCACCACCGTGCGGGTGGTCGACCGGGTTCATGGCGACACCGCGGACGGTGGGGCGCTTGCCCTTCCACCGCATGCGGCCGGCCTTGCCCCAGTTGATGTTGGACTGCTCGGCGTTGCCGACCTCGCCGATGGTGGCGCGGCAGCGGACGTCGACGTTGCGGATCTCGCCGGAGGGCATGCGCAGCTGGGCGAAGCGGCCCTCGCGGGCGACCAGCTGGACGCTGGTGCCGGCGGAGCGGGCGATCTTCGCCCCGCCACCGGGCCGCAGCTCGATGGCGTGCACGACGGTGCCGACCGGGATGTTGCGCAGCGGCAGGTTGTTGCCGGGCTTGATGTCGGCCGCGGGCCCGCACTCGACGGTGTCGCCCTGCTTCAGCTTCGCCGGGGCGATGATGTAGCGCTTCTCCCCGTCGGCGAAGTGCAGCAGCGCGATCCGCGAGGTGCGGTTCGGGTCGTACTCGATATGCGCGACCTTCGCCGGCACGCCGTCCTTGTCCGCCCGGCGGAAGTCGATCAGCCGGTAGGCGCGCTTGTGCCCGCCGCCCTGGTGCCGCGCGGTCACACGCCCGTGGACGTTGCGCCCGCCGCGACCGTGCAGCGGCCGGACCAGCGACTTCTCGGGGTGGTCGCGGGTGACCTCGGCGAAGTCGGCGACGGACGAGCCGCGGCGGCCCGGCGTCGTCGGCTTGTACTTACGGATGGCCATGGTTCCTCAGAGTCCTCTGGTCCGATCGGTGGGTCCGGGTGCCGTCAGGCGCCCGGGCCCCCGAAGAGCTCGATGCGGTCGCCGGGGGCCACGGAGACGATGGCGCGCTTGGTGTCCTTGCGCTTCCCCATCACAGCGCCCTTCGAGCGCTTCCTCTTCCCCTGACGGTTGATCGTGTTCACGGCGAGGACCTTCACGTTGAAGACCTGCTGCACAGCGATCTTGATCTGGGTCTTGTTGGCGTCGGGCCGCACGATGAACGTGTACTTGTTCTCGTCGAGGAGGCCGTAGCTCTTCTCGGAGATCACCGGGGACAGCAGGACGTCCCGGGGGTCGCGGACGCTCATGCCTTCTCCTCGGTGTCATCGGTCGTCAGGTCGAGGTCGGTCGTGCCCACGACGGGCTCGATCGACGGGATCGCACCCGGGACGTCCGGCGTGGTCAGGTCCGGCTTCTCGACGCCGGCGTCCTGGCCGCGGGCCGGACCGGAGACGTACTCGGCCAGCGCGGTCTCGGTGAAGACCACCTCATCGGCGACGAGCACGTCGTAGGTGTTCAGCTGGCCGGCCTCGATGAGGTGGACCCGCGGCACGTTGCGCAGGCTCACCCAGTTGAGGACGTCGTCCCGGTCGAGCACCACGAGCACGCGCTTGGCGGCGGTGACCGCGTCCAGCACCTTGATCGCGGCCTTGGTCGACGGGGCGTCGCCCTCGACGAAGGCGGAGACCACGTGCACGCGGTCCTCGCGGGCCCGGTCGGAGAGGGCACCGCGCAGGGCGGCGGCCTTCATCTTCTTGGGGGTCTTCTGGTCGTAGTTGCGCGGCACCGGGCCGTGCGAGACGCCACCACCGGAGAACTGCGGGGCGCGCAGCGAACCCTGGCGGGCCCGACCGGTGCCCTTCTGGCGGTAGGGCTTGGCACCCGTACCGCTGACCTGGGCGCGCGTCTTGGTCGAGTGGGTGCCCTGGCGCGCGGCGGCCAGCTGGGCCACCACGACCTGGTGCATCAGCGACACGTTGGCGTTGGCGTCGAAGAGCTCGCCGGGCAGCGTCACGCTGCCGGTGCTCTCGCCGGCGGCGTTGCGGACCGGGACCTCGCGGTCGGTCCGGGCCTGCGCCTTGGACTCAGCGATGGACTGGCTCACTTGGTGTCACTCCCCACGGGACCGCCCTTGACCGCCGAGCGGACCAGCAGCAGCCCACCACGGGGGCCGGGGACGGCGCCCTTGATCAGCACGAGGCCCTTCTCGGCGTCGACCGCGTGCACCTTCAGCGACAGCGTGGTCGTGGTGACCGCGCCCATGCGGCCGGCCATGCGCATGCCCTTGAAGACCCGGCCCGGGGTGGCGCAGCCACCGATGGAGCCCGGGGAACGGTGCTTGCGCTGCACGCCGTGCCCTGCGCCCAGGCCCTTGAACCCGTGACGCTTCATGACACCAGCGGTGCCCTTGCCCTTGCTGGTGCCGATGACGTCGACCTTCGCCACGTCGGTGAGGACGTCGACGGTCAGCTCCTGGCCGACCGTGTAGTCGCTCGCGTCCTTCGTGCGCAGCTCGACCACGTGCCGCCGCGGCGTCACGCCCGCCTTGGCGAAGTGCCCGCCCTCGGGCTTGTTCACCTTGCGGGGGTCGATCGCGCCGAAGCCGAGCTGGACGGCGGAGTAGCCGTCGACCTCGGGGGTGCGGACCTGCGTGACCACGCACGGGCCCGCCTTGACGACGGTCACCGGCACGATGCGGTTGTTCTCGTCGAAGACCTGGGTCATCCCCAGCTTCTCGCCGAGGAGCCCACGGAATGTGCTCGCCATGTCTGGGACAGCCCTTACTGGATGTTGACGTCGACCGAGGCCGGCAGGTCGATGCGCATCAGCGCGTCGACCGTCTTCGGCGTCGGGTCGAGGATGTCGATGAGCCGCTTGTGCGTACGCATCTCGAAGTGCTCGCGCGAGTCCTTGTACTTGTGCGGCGAGCGGATGACGCAGTACACGTTCTTCTCCGTCGGCAGCGGCACGGGGCCGACGACGCGCGCTCCGGTCTTCGTCACCGTGTCCACGATGCGCCGCGCCGAGGCATCGATCGCCTCGTGGTCGTAGGCCTTCAGCCGGATGCGGATCTTCTGTCCCGCCATCGGTTGTCTTCGCTCCTGCCGATCGGTTGTGAAAGTTCGTGTGGGTCTGTTGACCCGGGGGCCGGGTCTCCCGACCCGGGTGACGGGCGGCGGCCGGTGATCGGCCGCCGCCCGTCAGGGTGTCACTTGTTGATCTTGACGACCCGGCCGGCGCCGACGGTGCGGCCACCCTCACGGATGGCGAACCGGAGGCCCTCCTCCATGGCGATGGGCTGGATCAGCTCGACCGTCATCTCGGTGTTGTCGCCGGGCATGACCATCTCGGTGCCCGAGGGCAGCGTGACGACGCCGGTGACGTCCGTGGTGCGGAAGTAGAACTGCGGGCGGTAGTTGTTGAAGAACGGCGTGTGCCGGCCGCCCTCGTCCTTCGAGAGGATGTAGACCGAGCCCTCGAAGTTCGTGTGCGGGGTGATGGAACCCGGCTTCACGACGACCTGACCGCGCTCGACGTCCTCGCGCTTGATGCCGCGCAGCAGCAGACCGACGTTGTCACCGGCCTGGCCCTGGTCGAGCAGCTTGCGGAACATCTCGACACCGGTGACCGTCGTCTTCGACGAGGTCGGGCGGATGCCGACGATCTCGATCTCCTCGGAGACCTTGACGATGCCGCGCTCCACGCGACCGGTCACGACGGTGCCGCGGCCGGTGATGGTGAAGACGTCCTCGACGGGCATGAGGAACGGCTTGTCGATCTCACGCTCGGGCTCGGGGATGGCCGAGTCGACGGCGTCCATGAGCTCCATGAGCTTGTCGCCCCACTCGGCGTCGCCCTCGAGGGCCTTGAGCGCGGAGACGCGGACCACGGGGACGTCGTCGCCCGGGAACTCGTACTCGCTCAGCAGCTCGCGGACCTCCAGCTCGACGAGCTCGAGGATCTCCTCGTCGTCGACCATGTCGGCCTTGTTGAGCGCCACGACGATGTAGGGGACGCCGACCTGGCGGGCCAGGAGCACGTGCTCCTTGGTCTGCGGCATCGGGCCGTCGGTCGCCGCGACCACCAGGATCGCGCCGTCCATCTGCGCGGCACCGGTGATCATGTTCTTGATGTAGTCGGCGTGCCCGGGGCAGTCGACGTGCGCGTAGTGCCGGTTCTCGGTCTGGTACTCCACGTGGGCGATCGAGATCGTGATCCCACGGGCCTTCTCCTCGGGCGCCTTGTCGATCTGGTCGAACGCGGACGCCTCGTTGAGGTTCGGGTACTTGTCGTGCAGGACCTTGGTGATCGCCGCGGTCAGCGTCGTCTTCCCGTGGTCGATGTGCCCGATGGTGCCGATGTTGACGTGCGGCTTGGTCCGCTCGAACTTGGCCTTGGCCACTGGGTTCCTCTCTTCGTGTGGTTCGCAGTCGTACGCGAGTCTGTGGGTGCGGGCGGTGCTCGCCGGCCGCGGGGGTCACCCGCGGCCGGCGGTTCGTTACTCGCCAGTCGCCTTGGCGATGATCTCCTTGGCGACGTTGGCCGGGACCTCGGCGTACGAGTCGAACACCATGGTGTAGCTCGCCCGTCCCTGGGTGCGGCTGCGCAGGTCGCCCACGTAGCCGAACATCTCCGACAGCGGCACCAGGGCCCGGACGACGCGGGCGCCGGAGCGCTCCTCCATCGCCTGGATGGTCCCGCGGCGGGAGTTCAGGTCGCCGATGACGTCACCCATGTAGTCCTCGGGGGTGACGACCTCGACGGCCATCAGCGGCTCGAGCAGGGCCGGGCTGGCCTTGCGAGCGGCCTCCTTGAAGACCATCGAGCCGGCGATCTTGAAGGCCATCTCCGAGGAGTCGACCTCGTGGTACTGACCGTCGATCAGCGTCGCCTTCACGCCGACCATCGGGTACCCCGCGAGGATGCCGTACTGCATGGCGTCCTGCATGCCGGCGTCGACCGAGGGGATGTACTCCCGCGGGATGCGACCACCGGTGACGGCGTTCTCGAACTCGTAGGTCGGGCCGTCGGCCGCGACCTCGAGGGGCTCGATCGTGACCTGGACCTTGGCGAACTGGCCGGACCCACCCGTCTGCTTCTTGTGGGTGTAGTCGACCTTCTCGACCCGCTTGCGGATCGTCTCGCGGTAGGCCACCTGCGGCTTGCCGACGTTGGCCTCGACGCGGAACTCGCGCCGCATCCGGTCGACCAGGATCTCCAGGTGGAGCTCGCCCATGCCGGAGATGACGGTCTGGCCGGTCTCCTCGTCCAGGCGGACCTGGAAGGTCGGGTCCTCCTCGGCGAGCTTCTGGATCGCGGTGCCCAGCTTTTCCTGGTCGCCCTTGGTCTTCGGCTCGATGGCCACCGAGATGACCGGCGCGGGGAAGGTCATCGACTCGAGGATGACCGGGCTCTGCGGGTCGCAGAGGGTGTCACCCGTCGTCGTCTGCTTCATCCCGTTGACGGCCACGATCTCGCCGGCGCCCACGCCCGCACGCTCTTCGCGCTTGTTCGCGTGCATCTGGTAGATCTTGCCGACCCGCTCCTTGCGGTCCTTGGTGCTGTTCAGCACCGGGGAGCCCGCGTCGAGCTTGCCGGAGTAGACCCGGATGTAGGTCAGCTTGCCGAGGTGCTGGTCGGTCTGGATCTTGAAGGCCAGCGCCGAGAACGGCTCGTTCTCGTCGGCGTGCCGCAGGACCTCGGTCTCGCCGTCGAGCGCGGTGCCGACGATCGCCTCGATGTCCAGCGGGCTGGGCAGGTAGTCCACGACACCGTCGAGCAGGGGCTGCACGCCCTTGTTCTTGAACGCGGTGCCGGTGAGGACCGGGTTCACCTGGCCGGCGATGGTGGCCTTGCGGATGGCCGCCTTCAGCCGGTCGACGGTGATCTCCTCGCCGCCGAGGTAGTCCTCCATCAGCGAGTCGTCGAAGTCCGCGATGTTCTCGAGCAGCTTCTCGCGGTACTCGGCGGCCTGGTCGGCGAGCTCGGCCGGGATCTCCTCGACCGCGTAGTCCTCACCCATCGCGGTCTCGCCGCGCCAGGTCAGGGCCTGCATCTTGACCAGGTCCACGACGCCGATGAAGTCGGCCTCGGCACCGATGGGCAGCTGCAGGACCAGCGGGTTGGCGGCGAGCCGCTCGACCATCATGTCCACGCAGCGGAAGAAGTCGGCACCGGTGCGGTCGAGCTTGTTGACGAAGCACATGCGCGGGACGCCGTACTTCTCCGCCTGACGCCACACCTGCTCGGTCTGCGGCTCCACGCCGGCGACGCCGTCGTAGACCGCGACCGCACCGTCGAGCACCCGCAGCGACCGCTCCACCTCGACGGTGAAGTCGACGTGCCCGGGGGTGTCGATGATGTTGATGTCGTGACCGTTCCAGGAGCACTTCGTCGCGGCCGACGTGATGGTGATGCCGCGCTCCTGCTCCTGCTCCATCCAGTCCATCGTGGCCGCGCCGTCGTGGACTTCACCGATCTTGTAGTTGATGCCGGTGTAGAAGAGGATCCGCTCGGTCGTGGTCGTCTTGCCGGCGTCGATGTGCGCCATGATCCCGATGTTGCGGGTCTTGGCGAGCTGGGCCTCGTTCTGGGCCATTACGTCACTCCTCTTCTTCCTCGTCCGCGCGCGGTGCTCGGGGATCGCCCGGGGTCACCGCGGGCAGCGGCTGCTGGTGGACTGCCGTCACCAGCGGTAGTGCGCGAAGGCCTTGTTCGACTCGGCCATCTTGTGGGTGTCCTCGCGACGCTTGACCGCGGCGCCCAGACCGTTGCTGGCGTCCAGCAGCTCGTTCATGAGGCGCTCGGTCATCGTCTTCTCGCGACGGCCGCGGCTGTACTGGATGAGCCAGCGCAGGCCGAGGGTCGTGCTGCGGGAGGCGCGGACCTCGATCGGCACCTGGTAGGTCGCACCACCGACGCGGCGGCTGCGGACCTCGAGGGCCGGCTTGACGTTGTCCAGCGCCCGCTTGAGCGTGACCACCGGGTCGGTGTCGTTCTTGGCACGGACGCCCTCGAGGGCGCCGTAGACGATCGCCTCGGCGACCGAGCGCTTGCCGTCGACGAGCACCTTGTTCACCAGCTGGGTCACCAGCGGCGACTGGTACACCGGGTCGGCGACGAGCGGACGACGGGGAGCGGGTCCCTTGCGAGGCATGTCAGCTCTTCTCCTTCTTCGCGCCGTACCGGCTGCGAGCCTGCTTGCGGTTGCGGACGCCCTGGGTGTCCAGCGAGCCGCGGATGATCTTGTAGCGCACGCCCGGCAGGTCCTTCACGCGGCCGCCGCGCACGAGCACCATGGAGTGCTCCTGCAGGTTGTGGCCGACGCCCGGGATGTAGGCGGTCACCTCGATGCCGCTGGTCAGCCGGACGCGGGCGACCTTGCGCAGCGCCGAGTTCGGCTTCTTCGGGGTCGTGGTGTACACGCGGGTGCACACCCCGCGGCGCTGGGGAGAACCCTTGAGCGCCGGGGTCTTGGTCTTCTCGACCTTGTCCTCGCGGCCCTTGCGGACCAGCTGGTTGATCGTGGGCATGGGTGGCCTGGATCTCCTACCTGCGCTGGGTCGTGCTGTGGATGTGGTGCGTGCCTGTGTGTGCCCGGTCGCCCGGCCCGTCCGATTCTGGCCGTGACCCACCGTCCGGCCCCCGCGCTCGGGCGTGTTGCCCCTCGCGAGAACCGGCCAGCTGATCGAGCCGGACTCGTCGCCCCTCGCCGTTCGGCGCGGCCACACCACCTTGCGATGGCCCCGTCGTGGACGGGCGTGGCCCCTGTCGGCCGGCCGGTCGAGAGGACCGTGGGCGTCGAGGTGCACCGCGAACAGGAGCAGGCCCAGGACACCCTGGGCACAGCTGACCACAGTACCCGGCCCTCTCGACCCGGTCAAAGCCGGGTCGACATGCTGCCGCGCACCGGACCAGCCGGTCTGCCTGGTACCAACCGCGACCGGTGGTGGACCATTCCCCCGTGCGCGCTGGGCGCGGGGAGGTGCCGGGAGGTCCCTGCCGGGAAGGTACCGGACGGCGCCCGTGGCCGGGAACACCCCGCGCGCTCGCCGCGTCCCCGCACCGACCCTGCTCGGGCTGCTCCTGTCGGACCCCGGCCCTACCGTCGGTGGTGAACCGCTCACGACCGGCTCCCAGGCCGTGACCCGCCCAGCTGCCCGGAGGTACCGCCGTGCTCCCCGACTCCGCCCGTGAACTGAAGGCCCGGTTGTCCCAGCGGCTGACCGAGGCGCCCACCGCGGTCGCCAGCTCCCTGGGCGGCGCCACCCGGTGGAGCGGCGTGGCGCTCGGCCTCGCCCCGGTGGGTGGCGGTCAGGTCCACCTGGCGATCCGGCTCGTCGAGCAGGCCGACGCCGACGTGGTGCTCGCCGGTCTCGATGCTGCGGCCCGGGCGGAGGTCGACGTCCGGGTGATAGGGCCGGTGCGCCCGCTGTCCTCCCCCACCGGGTACACCCCGACCGAGCTGCAGCAGCGGGTGCGCCCGCTCCGGCCGGGCCTGTCGGTCAGCCACCCCGACGTCTCGGCCGGGACCCTGGGCGGGTTCGTCCGCCGGCCGGGCAGCGAGGGGCTCCTGGAGCTGTCCAACAACCACGTCCTGGCCAACAGCGACGCGGCGACCGAGGGCGACCCGGTGCTGCAGCCCGGGGTGGCCGACGGCGGCACACCCGAGGACCGGGTCGGGACGCTGGCGGCCTTCGTCAGGCTGAGCGCCGATCCCGGCAACCTGGTCGACGCCGCGGTCGCCGCCCTGGACGCCGGTGTGGCGGCCGACCCCGCCGACTACCCCGGGGGCGCCCTGCTGCCCGCCGTCGCCGCCCCGGACGACGTCGACCCCGACGAGCTGGTGGAGAAGCTGGGCCGCACGACCGGCCACACCCGCGGCCGGATCACCGCCGTGGAGGTCGACGGCGTGGGGGTCCAGTACGACGACGGCGTGCACACCTTCGACGACCAGGTGGAGATCGAGGGCCTCACCGGGGCGTTCAGCGCCGGCGGCGACAGCGGCTCGGTGATCTGGCGCAGCCGCGACCGCGCTCCCCTGGGGCTGCTGTTCGCCGGCTCCACCGAGGGCGGCAGCGCGGGCGGCGGGGTCACCTTCGCCAACCCGCTGGCCACAGTGCTGCGCGAGCTCGGGGTGGAGTGGGTGTCCAGCGCGGGCTGAGGAGCGCATCATGGGGCGATGACCGACCGCGCGAGTGCCCGGGCCGCCAAGACCGCGCTGGCCGCCCGCCTCGCCGCCGACCCCGGCGTCGCGGCGGTCGGGCTGGCGCGGCAGGACGCCGAGTACGTCGTCCGGGTCGACCTGACCGAGGCAGGCGTCGGCAGCCGGGTGCCGCGGGACGTCGACGGCGTCCGCGTCGTGACGCACGTGATCGGCACCGTCCGCCCGCTGTAGGGACGCCCAAGCCCCTGCGCGACCGGTAGCCTCCGCGGATGCGCATCGGGATCCAGGCCAGCTACAGCGGGGACTTCAAGCAGACGGCGGCGGCGATCCGCGACCTGGAGGCCGCCGGGCTCGACGTCGCCATGGTCGCCGAGGTCTACACGTTCGACGCGGTGAGCCAGCTGGGCTACCTGGCGGCCGTCACCGAGCGGGTCGAGCTGATGAGCGGCATCTTCCCCATCTACAGCCGCACGCCGGCGCTCATCGCGATGACCGCTGCGGGGCTGGACTTCGTCTCGGACGGCCGGTTCACCCTGGGCCTCGGGGCGTCGGGCCCTCAGGTCATCGAGGGCTGGCACGGTGTCCCCTACGACGCCCCGCTGCAGCGCACCCGCGAGATCATCGAGATCTGCCGGCAGGTGTGGCGCCGGGAGCGGCTGGAGCACGCCGGCCCGAAGTACACCGTGCCGCTGCCGGCCGACCAGGGCACCGGCCTGGGCAAGCCGCTCAAGCTGATCAACACCCCGGTCCGGGACCGGATCCCGGTGCTGCTGGCCGCGCTCGGCCCGAAGAACGTCGAGCTGGCCGCCGAGATCGCCGAGAAGTGGGAGCCGATCTTCTTCCACCCGGAGCGCGCCGACGAGGTCTGGGGCGCCTCGCTCGCGGCGGGTCGGGCCAAGCGCGACCCTGCGCTGGGCGACCTCGACGTCGTCGTCGGTGTCCCGGTGGCGATCGGTGAGGACGTAGACCACCTGATCGAGGCCGTCCGGCCGGGGATCGCCCTCTACGTCGGCGGCATGGGCGCCAAGGGCAAGAACTTCTACAACGACCTGGCCCGCCGCTACGGCTACGAGGCCGAGGCGGAGACCATCCAGGACCTCTACCTGGCCGGGCGCAAGGACGAGGCGGCCGCGGCCGTGCCGGCCGACCTGGTGCGGGCGACGTCCTTGATCGGGCCGGAGTCCTACGTCGCCGAGCGGATCGCGGCCTTCGCCGCGGCCGGGGTCACCACGATCAACGTGCAGCCGATGGACGACAGCCGCGAGAACCGCCTCCGCACCGTGGAGACCATGCGCCGCCTGGCCGGCTGACCTCTGGTGGGCCCCGGGACACCCGGGCGTTCCGTCACGTGACGGCGGACGGAAGCAAAGAGGGCCCCGGGAGCAGTTGCTCCCGGGGCCCTCTCGTCACTCACTCAGCGCATCAGCGCCAGTCGTACTCCTCGAGGCGGACGGCCTCGCCCGTGCCCTGACCGAAGACGTCCGGGCTGTAGTACTGCCCGTCGTCGTAGCCGGCCATGGTGTAGACGGCGGCGCGCGCCTCCTCAGTGGGCTCGACCGTGATGTTCCGGTAGCGGCTGATCCCAGTACCGGCCGGGATCAGCTTGCCGATGATCACGTTCTCCTTGAGCCCGAGCAGGCTGTCGCTCTTGCCCTGGATCGCGGCGTCGGTGAGCACCTTGGTCGTCTCCTGGAACGAGGCCGCGGACAGCCACGACTCCGTCGCCAGCGACGCCTTGGTGATCCCCATCAGGACCGGGCGGGCCGAGGCCGGCTCGCCACCCTCGGACACGACCCGACGGTTCTCGGTCTCGAAGATCGTCCGCTCGACCAGCGCACCGGGCAGGAACTCCGTCGCGCCCGAGTCGATGATGGTCACCCGCTTCAGCATCTGCCGGATGATCACCTCGATGTGCTTGTCGTGGATCGACACACCCTGGCTGCGGTAGACCTCCTGGACCTCGCGGACCAGGTGCAGCTGCACCTCGCGCGGGCCCATGATCCGCAGCACCTCGTGCGGGTCGACCGCACCCTCGGTCAGCTGCTCGCCGACCTCGACGTGGCCGCCGTCCTCGACCCGCAGCCGCGAGCGACGCGACAGCTTGTCGTAGACGACCTCGTCGGAGCCGTCGTCCGGGGTGATGGTCAGCTTCCGGAACTGGTCGCCGTCCTCGATCCGGACGCTGCCGGCGAGCTCGGCGATCGGGGCCTTGCCCTTGGGGACGCGGGCCTCGAAGAGCTCCACCACGCGCGGCAGGCCGTGGGTGATGTCGGCACCGGCCACACCACCGGTGTGGAAGGTGCGCATCGTCAGCTGCGTGCCGGGCTCACCGATCGACTGGGCGGCGATGATGCCGACCGCCTCGCCGACGTCCACGAGCTTGCCGGACGCGAGCGACCGGCCGTAGCAGGTGGCGCAGGTGCCCAGCAGCGACTCGCAGGTGAGCACGCAGCGGACCTTGACCTCGGACACCCCGGCGTCGACCAGCTGGGCGATGAGGACGTCGCCCAGGTCGGCGCCGGCCTGCGCGATCAGCGTGCCGTTGGAGGCGACCACGTCAGCGGCCAGCGCACGTGCGTACACGCTGGTCTCCACGTGGGCGTCCCGGGTGACCTTGCCGTCGAGCACGGTGCCGATCGGCATGATCACGCCGCGCTCGGTGCCGCAGTCCTCCTCGCGGATGATGACGTCCTGCGAGACGTCGACCAGCCGGCGGGTGAGGTACCCGGAGTCGGCGGTCCGCAGCGCGGTGTCCGCCAGGCCCTTGCGGGCACCGTGCGTGGAGATGAAGTACTCCAGCACGGACAGACCCTCCCGGAAGTTGGCCTTGATCGGCCGCGGGATGATCTCGCCCTTCGGGTTGGCCACCAGGCCGCGCATGCCGGCGATCTGGCTGATCTGCATCATGTTGCCGCGGGCGCCGGAGTTGACCATGACCCAGACCGGGTTGGTGGTCGGGAAGTTGTCCACCATGGCCTGGCTGACCTCGGCGCGGGCACGGGTCCAGATCTCGATGAGCTCCGAACGACGCTCGGCGTCGGTGATGACGCCGCGCTCGTACTGGCGCTCGATCTTGCGGGCCTCGTCCTCGTGCCGGTCCAGGATCGACTGCTTGACCGGCGGGGTGACGACGTCGTCGATGGCGATCGTGACACCCGAGCGGGTCGCCCAGCGGAAGCCGGCCGACTTGAGGGCGTCCAGCGTCGCCGCCACCTGCACCTTGGGGTAGCGCTCGGCGAGGTCGTTGACGATCGCGCCCAGCGCCTTCTTCGGCACCTGGTAGTTGACGAACGGGTAGTCCTCGGGCAGGGCCTCGTTGAACAGGACCCGGCCCAGACTGGTCGAGATGAGCGCCGGCTGACCGGGCTCCCAGTCCTCGGGCGCGACCCACGGGTCGTTGGGCCCGTTGTCGACGCCGAAGACCTCGTCCAGCCGGATGGTCACCCGCTCCTGCAGACCCAGCGCACCCTGGTCGAACGCCATGATCGCCTCGGCGGTCGTGGAGTACGCCCGGGCCCGCTCGCCCTCGGCCAGCTCAGCGGACCCGGCGAGGGTCGTGAGGTGGTAGAGGCCCAGCACCATGTCCTGGGTCGGCGCGGTGATCGGACGACCGTCGGCCGGGCTCAGGATGTTGTTGCTGGACAGCATGAGGATGCGGGCCTCGGCCTGCGCCTCGGCCGACAGCGGCAGGTGCACCGCCATCTGGTCGCCGTCGAAGTCCGCGTTGAAGGCGGTGCAGACCAGCGGGTGGATCTGGATGGCCTTGCCCTCGACCAGCTGTGGCTCGAAGGCCTGGATGCCCAGGCGGTGCAGCGTCGGTGCACGGTTCAGCAGCACCGGGTGCTCGGTGATGACCTCCTCGAGCACGTCCCACACGACCGGCCGCGCGCGCTCCACCATCCGCTTGGCGGACTTGATGTTCTGCGCGTGGTTGAGGTCCACGAGCCGCTTCATCACGAAGGGCTTGAACAGCTCCAGCGCCATCTGCTTGGGCAGACCGCACTGGTGCAGCTTGAGCTGCGGGCCGACGACGATGACCGAACGGCCGGAGTAGTCGACGCGCTTGCCCAGCAGGTTCTGCCGGAACCGGCCCTGCTTGCCCTTGAGCAGGTCGCTCAGGGACTTCAGCGGGCGGTTGCCCGGACCGGTGACCGGACGGCCGCGCCGGCCGTTGTCGAACAGCGCGTCCACGGACTCCTGGAGCATCCGCTTCTCGTTGTTGACGATGATCTCCGGCGCGCCCAGGTCGAGCAGCCGCTTGAGCCGGTTGTTCCGGTTGATCACCCGGCGGTACAGGTCGTTCATGTCGCTGGTGGCGAAGCGGCCACCGTCGAGCTGCACCATCGGGCGCAGGTCCGGCGGGATGACCGGGACGCAGTCCAGCACCATGCCCATGGGCGAGTTCTGGGTCTGCTGGAACGCCGCGACGACCTTGAGCCGCTTGAGGGCCCGCAGCTTGCGCTGGCCCTTGCCGCTGCGGATGGTCTCGCGCAGCGAGACGGCCTCGGCGTCGAGGTCGAAGCCGGCGAGCAGCTTCTGCAGCGCCGCGGCACCCATGCCGCCCTCGAAGTACTCACCGAAGCGGTCGCGCAGCTCGCGGTAGAGGCCCTCGTCGGCGATGAGCTGCTTGACCTCGAGCTTGCGGAAGGTGTCCATCACCTCTTCGAGGCGGTCGATCTCCCGCTGCGCCCGGTCGCGGAGCTGGCGCATCTCGCGCTCGCCACCCTCGCGGACCTTGCGGCGCACGTCGGACTTGGCACCCTCGGCCTCGAGCTCGGCGAGGTCGGCCTCCAGCTTCTGCTGGCGGGCCTCCACGTCGGCGTCGCGGCGGGACTCGAGGTTGTGCTTCTCCGCGCTGATCTCGGCCTCGACGGTCGGCAGGTCGCGGTGACGCGCCTCGTCGTCGACGGAGGTGATCATGTAGGCGGCGAAGTAGATGATCTTCTCGAGGTCCTTGGGCGCCAGGTCGAGCAGGTAGCCCAGGCGCGAGGGGACGCCCTTGAAGAACCAGATGTGGGTGACCGGCGCGGCCAGCTCGATGTGGCCCATCCGCTCACGACGCACCTTGGCGCGAGTGACCTCGACGCCGCAGCGCTCGCAGATGATGCCCTTGAAGCGGACACGCTTGTACTTGCCGCAGTAGCACTCCCAGTCCCGGGTGGGACCGAAGATCTTCTCGCAGAAGAGACCGTCCTTCTCCGGACGGAGCGTGCGGTAGTTGATGGTCTCGGGCTTCTTCACCTCACCGTGTGACCACTGGCGGATGTCGTCTCCGCTGGCCAGACCGATGCGCAGTTCGTCGAAGAAGTTGACGTCGAGCACTCGATGTACCCCTTTCCGGGGCTAGTTCTTCGCTTCTTTTCGAAAGGTGTGGTGCCGGCCGGCCCTGACTGGTCAGGGCCGGCCGGCTGCCGATCAGACGTCTTCGACGGACGACGGCTCGCGGCGGGACAGGTCGATGCCCAGCTCCTCCGCGGCCCGGAAGACCTCGTCGTCGGTGTCGCGCAGCTCGATCGCCTGGCCGTCGCCGGAGAGGACCTCCACGTTCAGGCAGAGCGACTGGAGCTCCTTGAGCAACACCTTGAACGACTCCGGGATGCCCGGCTCGGGGATGTTCTCGCCCTTGACGATGGCCTCGTAGACCTTGACCCGGCCGAGGATGTCGTCGGACTTGATGGTGAGCAGCTCCTGCAGCGCGTACGCGGCGCCGTAGGCCTGCATCGCCCAGCACTCCATCTCACCGAAGCGCTGGCCACCGAACTGCGCCTTACCACCCAGCGGCTGCTGCGTGATCATCGAGTACGGCCCGGTCGAACGGGCGTGGATCTTGTCGTCGACCAGGTGCAGCAGCTTCAGGATGTAGACGTAGCCCACCGAGATCGGCTCGGGGAAGGGCTCCCCGGAGCGGCCGTCGAACAGCCGCGCCTTGCCGGTCTCCTTGACCATCCGGTCGCCGTCGCGGTTCGGGATCGTCGAGCCGAGCAGGCCGATGATCTCGTCCTCCTTGGCACCGTCGAACACCGGCGTCGCGGTGCGGGTGCCCGGCGCGGCCTGGCGCGCAGCGCCCGGCAGCTTGGCGGCCCACTCCGGCGTCCCCTCGACCTCCCAGCCCTGCTTGGCGATCCACCCGAGGTGGGTCTCCAGGACCTGGCCGACGTTCATCCGGCCGGGCACGCCCAGCGGGTTGAGCACGATGTCGACCGGCGTGCCGTCCTCGAGGAACGGCATGTCCTCCTGCGGGAGGATCTTGGAGATGACGCCCTTGTTTCCGTGCCGGCCGGCAAGCTTGTCGCCGTCGCTGATCTTGCGCATCTGGGCCACGTAGACCCGGATGAGCTCGTTCACGCCGGCGGGCAGCTCGTCGCCGTCCTCGCGGGAGAAGACCCGGACGCCGATGACCTTGCCGGACTCGCCGTGCTTGACCTTGAGGCTGGTGTCGCGGACCTCGCGGGCCTTCTCACCGAAGATCGCCCGCAGCAGCCGCTCCTCGGGGGTCAGCTCGGTCTCGCCCTTGGGCGTGACCTTGCCGACGAGGATGTCGCCGGGGACGACCTCGGCACCGATCCGGATGATGCCGCGCTCGTCGAGGTCGGCGAGGACCTCCTCGGAGACGTTCGGGATGTCCCGGGTGATCTCCTCGGCGCCGAGCTTGGTGTCGCGGGCGTCGACCTCGAACTCCTCGATGTGGATCGAGGACAGGACGTCGTCCTGCACGAGGCGCTGCGACAGGATGATCGCGTCCTCGTAGTTGTGGCCCTCCCACGGCATGAAGGCGACGAGCAGGTTCTTGCCCAGCGCCATCTCGCCCTCGTCGGTGCACGGACCGTCGGCGATGACCTGACCGACCTCGACCCGCTGGCCCTCCTGGACGACCGGGCTCTGGTTGATCGAGGTGCCCTGGTTCGAGCGGCGGAACTTCAGCAGCCGGTAGGTCTGCCGGGTCCCGTCGTCGGCCATCACGGTGACGTAGTCGGCGGTGGAGTCCTCGACCACACCGGCCTTCTCGGCCACCACGACGTCGCCGGCGTCGACGGCGGCACGCAGCTCCATGCCGGTGCCGACCAGCGGCGCCTCGCTGCGCAGCAGCGGGACGGCCTGGCGCTGCATGTTCGCGCCCATCAGGGCGCGGTTGGCGTCGTCGTGCTCGAGGAACGGGATCATCGCCGTCGCGACCGAGGTCATCTGCCGCGGCGAGACGTCCATGTAGTCGACGTTCTCGGGAGCGAGGTAGTCGACCTCACCGCCCTTGGTGCGGACCAGGACCCGCTCCTCGGCGAGGCGGCCCTGCGCGTCGAGCGGGCTGTTGGCCTGCGCGACGACGAAGCGGTCCTCCTCGTCGGCGGTCAGGTAGTCGATCTGGTCGGTGACCTGGCCGTTCTCCACCTTGCGGTACGGCGTCTCGATGAACCCGAAGGGGTTCACCCGGCCGAAGGAGGACAGCGAGCCGATCAGACCGATGTTCGGGCCCTCAGGGGTCTCGATCGGGCACATCCGGCCGTAGTGGCTCGGGTGCACGTCGCGGACCTCCATGCCCGCGCGCTCACGGGACAGACCGCCCGGACCCAGCGCCGACAGGCGGCGCTTGTGGGTCAGGCCCGCGAGCGGGTTGGTCTGGTCCATGAACTGCGAGAGCTGGCTGGTGCCGAAGAACTCCTTGATGGAGGCGACGACCGGCCGGATGTTGATCAGGGTCTGCGGCGTGATCGCCTCGACGTCCTGCGTCGTCATCCGCTCGCGGACGACGCGCTCCATGCGGGAGAGGCCGACCCGGATCTGGTTCTGGATCAGCTCGCCGACCGTGCGCAGGCGACGGTTGCCGAAGTGGTCGATGTCGTCGACGCCGTGCTCGGGCTCGCCGGCGTGGAGGCGCACGACGTACTCGATGGTGGCGACGATGTCGTCCTCGGTCAGCGTCGAGGTGCCCTGGGGCACCTCCACGCCGAGCTTCTTGTTCACCTTGTAGCGGCCGACCTTGGCCAGGTCGTAGCGCTTGGGGTTGAAGAAGAGGTTCTCCAGCAGCGCCTGCGCGGACTCACGCGTCGGCGGCTCGCCCGGGCGCAGCTTGCGGTAGATGTCCAGCAGCGCCTCGTCCTGGCCGGCGATGTGGTCCTTCTCCAGGGTGGCCAGCATCGTGGGCGACCACTGGAAGTGCTCGCGGATGCGGTCCTCGGTCCAGCCGAGGGCCTTGAGCAGGACGCTGACCGGCTGGCGGCGCTTGCGGTCGATCCGGACGCCGACGGTGTCGCGCTTGTCGACGTCGAACTCCAGCCACGCACCGCGGCTGGGGATGACCTTGGCGCTGTAGACGTCCTTGTCCGACGTCTTGTCCAGGGTCTTGTCGAAGTAGACGCCCGGGCTGCGGACCAGCTGGGAGACGACCACGCGCTCGGTCCCGTTGATGACGAACGTGCCCTTGCTCGTCATGATCGGGAAGTCGCCCATGAACACCGTCTGGCTCTTGATCTCGCCGGTGGTGTTGTTCATGAACTCGGCGGTGACGAACAGCGGCGCCGCGTAGGTCATGTCCTTGTCCTTGCACTCCTCGAGGGACGCCTTGACGTCCTCGAAGCGCGGGTTGGAGAAGGACAGCGACATGGAGCCGCTGAAGTCCTCGATCGGGGAGATCTCCTCGAGGATCTCGGCCAGACCGCCGACCGCGTCGGCCTGCTCCTCGGGGGCGAGGGTGGCCTTCCACTGCGGGCTGCCGACCAGCCAGTCGAACGAGGCCGTCTGGAGGGCGAGCAGGTCCGGGACCTCGAGCGGCTCGCGGATCTTGGCGAACGAGACGCGGAGCGGGGCGCCGGGGATCTTCTGCTGGTCGGTACCGCCGGTGCGGGGACCGGGCTGGACGTCGACCGGGGTGGTGCTGCTATCAGTGGTGGTGGTGCTGGTGGGGCGAGAGCCTGCCAAGATGCGTCCTTCCAAGGACCTCACGACGTGCGGGCGGGTGCTTTTCGTCCTGGGTCGTCGTCGGTATCGGCGAGGCTGACCGCGGATGCCGATCCCGCCAGAGGCGTCAACACGAGGTGGCCCGGAGCCGTTCCCGGGCACCCCTGGTGACCCGTGTCGGCGGGTTGGCAGTCAGAGGGCAGCGCAACAGGAGACCCTACCCCTGCTACGCGCCGCTGTCCACGTCGGCTGCCGGGTCGGCCGGTGCCCCACCCCGAGGGGTGGCCGGCGCCACCGGTGCCAGGGCGGGGCGACGCCTCCGCGAGGAGGGCCGGGCCGCCCGCGGAGCGGGGAGCGAGGTCGGTCGCAGCAGATGATGCCAGTGCCTCCCCGGTACGGACAGCCACGGCGCGCGAGTGTCTTCGAGCGGGGCCCCCGGCACGCAGCAGGGGCCGCCCTCCGGGAGGAGGACGGCCCCTGCTGGGAACGCGGGGTGGTGCGGTGCCCGGCTCAGCGAGCCGGGCGGGCCCCGGCGGTCGAGACCGCCGGGCGGGGGGTCACTTGACGGTGACGGTGGCGCCGGCGCCCTCGAGAGAGGCCTTGGCCTTCTCGGCGGCGTCCTTGGCGACCTTCTCCAGGACGGGCTTGGGCGCGTTGTCGACCAGGTCCTTGGCCTCCTTGAGGCCGAGCGAGGTCAGCGTGCGCACCTCCTTGATGACCTGGATCTTCTTGTCGCCGGCAGCCTCGAGGATGACGTCGAACTCGTCCTGCTCGGCGGCGGCCTCGGGGGCAGCGCCACCGCCGACGGGGCCGGCGGCCGCGACGGCGACGGGGGCAGCGGCGGTGACGTCGAAGGTCTCCTCGAACTGCTTCACGAAGTCGGACAGCTCCAGGAGGGTCATCTCCTTGAAGGCGTCGAGCAGTTCGTCGGAAGAGAGCTTGGCCATGGTGTCTCCTTGAAGGGGGTCAGTCGGTGCTGGCCGCGGAGTCCGCGGCAGCATCGGTGGTGTCGGGGGTGGTGTCAGCAGCAGCGGTGTCGTCGGCGGCGGGAGCGGAGGCGCCCTCGGCGGACTCCTTCTTCTCCTGCAGCGCGGCGGCCAGCCGGGCGACCTGCGACAGCGGGGCCTGGAACAGCCCGGCGGCCTTGGTGAGGTTGCCCTTCATCGCGCCGGCCAGCTTGGCCAGCAGGACCTCACGGGGCTCGACGTCGGCGAGGCGCGAGACCTCGGCTGCGTCGACCGTGCGGCCCTCGACCACGCCACCCTTGATGACGAGCAGGGGGTTGGCGCGGCTGAAGTCGCGGATGGCCTTCGCGGCCTCGACCGGGTCGCCCTCGATGAAGGCGATCGCGGTGGGGCCGGTGAGCAGCGGAGCCAGGTCGGTGTGGCCGACCGAGTCCGCGGCCCGCTTCGTCAGGGTGTTCTTGACGACGGCGTAGCTGCTGCCCGCACCGAGGGAACGGCGCAGCTGGGTCAGCTGCGCCACGGTCAGCCCGCGGTACTCGGTGAGCACGGCCGCGCTGGAGTTGTTGAACCGCTCGGTGATCTCCTCGATCACCGCGGCCTTCGCCTGCGTGGGCATGGGCCTCCTCTCGTCTGTCGGGCGACCGCCGGCGGCGTGCGCCTGCCGCGATCGAGGGCCCGGAGACGAGGAACGCCCCGGCGCAGTGCGCACGGGGCGAGGGACGGGCCGGGCCTGGGGCGAGCCCGAGCCGCGACGCGTTCGTCGTACCGTCCACCTGCGCGGGTCGTCCGGACATCCGGACCTTCGATCGCACGCGGACGTGCGACGACCATGCGGTCTTGGGGGGAACGCCGACAAGAGTACGCCATCCGGGAGCGCGCCCGCCAACGCCCCCGGGACGACGGACGGCGCCGCCCCCGGAGGGGCGACGCCGTCAACGTCACAGGGCTTCGCCCGGCCTCGTCCAGAGGCTCACCCCGAGCGTGCGAGGGGTGAGGAGGACGAGGTGTTTCTTCAGACGGAGGGCTCGTCCACCAGCAGGTTGCGGGTGCGGTTCGGGTCGACCGGGATGCCCGGGCCCATGGTGGTCGAGACGGTGACCTTCTTGACGTAGCGGCCCTTGGCGGCCGACGGCTTGGCGCGGAGCACCTCGTCGAGCGCGGCGGCGTAGTTCTCCACCAGCTTGGCCTCGTCGAAGGAGGTCTTGCCGATCACCAGGTGCAGGTTGGCCTGCTTGTCGACGCGGAAGTTGATCTTCCCGCCCTTGATGTCGTTGACGGCCTTGGTGACGTCGGGGGTCACGGTGCCGGTCTTCGGGTTCGGCATCAGGCCGCGGGGGCCGAGGATGCGGGCGATCCGGCCGACCTTGGCCATCTGGTCCGGCGTCGCGATGGCGGCGTCGAAGTCGAGGAAGCCGCCCTGGATCCGCTCGATCAGGTCGTCGGAGCCCACGACGTCGGCGCCGGCGGCCTCGGCCTGGGCGGCCTTGTCGCCGGTGGCGAAGACGATGACGCGGGCGGTCTTGCCGGTGCCGTGCGGCAGGTTGACCGTGCCGCGGACCATCTGGTCGGCCTTGCGGGGGTCGACCCCGAGGCGGATCGCGACCTCGACGGTGGCGTCGTACTTCGTGGTCGAGGTCTGCTTGGCGAGGCCGGCGGCCTGCAGCGGGCTGTAGAGCGTGCTGTCGTCGACGAGCTCGGCGACCTTGCGGTAGTTCTTGCCGTGCTTGGCCATGGTGGTGCTCCTTCCCCCGGAACGGGGTCGTGTGGTGAACGGGCCTGGCCGGCCCTCCCACAGTGAAAGGACCTCGTTCTCCTCACCCCTCGCGAGCTCGGGGCGAGCCTCGGAACGAGGCCGTTGACTAGCGGACCGTGATGCCCATCGACCGGGCGGTGCCGGCGATGATCTTCTCGGCCTGCTCGAGGTCGTTGGCGTTGAGGTCGGCCATCTTGGTCTGGGCGATCTCGCGGACCTGGTCACGGGTGACCGTGGCGACCTTGGTCTTGTGCGGCTCGCCCGATCCCTTGTCCACCCCGGCGGCCTTGAGCAGCATGCGCGCTGCCGGCGGCGTCTTGGTGACGAAGGTGAACGACCGGTCCTCGAAGACCGAGATCTCGACCGGGATGACGTTGCCGCGCTGCGACTCGGTCGCAGCGTTGTAGGCCTTGCAGAACTCCATGATGTTCACGCCGTGCTGACCGAGGGCCGGGCCGACGGGCGGCGCGGGGGTGGCCGCACCGGCGTTGATCTGGAGCTTGATGACCGCGGTCAACCGCTTCCTGGGGGGCATGACTTCCTTCTTCTCTGCTGATCAGGGGAGTGCAGGCGCACTCAGGTCAGATCTTCGAGACCTGGGTGAACGACAGCTCGACCGGCGTCTCGCGGCCGAAGATGGAGACGAGGACCTGGAGCTTCTGCTGCTCGGGGTTGATCTCGTTGATGGTGGCCGGCAGCGTCGCGAACGGACCGTCCATGACGGTGACGGACTCGCCGACCTCGAACTCGACGACCGCGGTCGAGGAGGCGGCAGGTGCGGCCTCGGCAGCCGCGGCGGGCTTCTCGGTGACCGCGGGCACCAGCAGGTTGACGACCTCGTCGATGCTCAGCGGGGAGGGCTTGGAGGTGGCGCCCACGAAGCCGGTGACGCCGGGGGTGTTGCGCACCGCGCCCCAGGACTCGTCGTTGAGGTCCATCCGGACGAGCAGGTACCCGGGCAGCTTCTTGCGGTTGACCTGGGTCCGCTTGCCGTTCTTGATCTCGGTGACCTCCTCGGTGGGCACCTCGATCTGGAAGATGTAGTCCTCCATGTCCAGCGACGTGATCCGGGACTCGAGGTTGGTCTTCACCTTGTTCTCGTAGCCCGCGTAGGAGTGGATCACGTACCAGTCGCCGAACTGGCTGCGCAGCGTCGAGCGGAGCGCCTCGGCCGGGTCCTCGTCGTGCTCGGCGGCGGCCTCGAGGGTCTCGGTGACCAGCGGGTCGTGGTCGGGGGCCGGCTCGGCGAGCGGGTCGGCGACCAGTGCGTCGTCGACGGAGCCACGGCTGCTGCCGGCGTTGCCCGAGACGGGCGCGTCGCCCATCGGGTTGTCCGCGGTCAGGTCCGTGGTCTCGAGGGAGCCCTCGGCGGCACCGGTCTCGCGGACACCGGTCTCGACGTCGACCGTCCCGGCCAGGGCAGCGGCGTCGTCGAGGTCGGTGCCCTCGACCGCGCTGTCGGTCTCGAAGGGCTCGCGGGGGTCCGTCACTGGGTCTCTTCCTTGTCGGGTGTGGTGCAGGCCAGGGTGTGCGGGTCAGCCGAAGACGGCGAGCACACCTTGGGCGAAGAGGATGTCGAGGCCGGCGACGAGCGCCACCATGACCGCGACGAAGACGATCACCACGGTGGTGTAGGTGATCAGCTCCTTGCGGCCGGGCCAGATGACCTTGCGGAGCTCGGCGACGACCTCGCGGAGGAACCGGCCGATGCTGCGCTTGTCGCGCAGCTCGGCGGCGCGGGCCCGCTCGGCGTCGGCCCGGGACCGGGTGCCGTCGCCGGCGCGGGTGGCACCGGTGGAGCGGCCGGCCGGACGGCTGGAGGTGCTGCGCTGCCGGCGCCGGGTGGGCGTGGCGACGACCTTGTCCTCGTCGGACTCGGCCTCGTCGGCGAGCTCGGCCTCGGCGGCCTCGAGCTCGGCGGCGTCCTCGACCCCGGGGGTCTCGGCGTCGATCTGCTCGGCGGTCAGCTCGTCGTCGGCGCGGGCGCCGTCGGTCGGCTCGCCGTCCTTCTCCTCGCTCACAGCGCCTCGCTCCTCGGTCGTCGGTCAGGTGGTGGCAGGGGTGACAGGACTTGAACCTGCAGCCTGCGGTTTTGGAGACCGCTGCTCTGCCAATTGAGCTACACCCCTAGGGGACGCCGGGCCGCGTCACGGCGCGACCGAGCTCCTCGAGAGGAGCCCCGGGGCACGCCGGTGGCGGGGTCCCACTGGCCCCAGGTCGTCGAGTGTACGGGACCGCCGGCACCGACGGCCAACACGGCAGGTGGGCACCCTCCCGCGGGGTGCGGGACGGCACCGGGACGACCTCGCTGGTCTGACACGATCCCCGCCATGACCACCGCTCCCGTGCCCGACCCCGCGGTCCCGGTCCCGCCCCCGGTCCGGCCGGCCGAGCGCCGGGTCTCCCGGCGGGTCGCTGCGATCACCCCGTCGGCGACGCTGGCCGTCGACGCCCGCGCCAAGGCGCTGCGCGCCGCCGGAACCCCGGTGATCGGCTTCGCCGCAGGTGAGCCCGACTTCCCCTCGCCGCCGCACGTGGTCGCCGCCGCGGTGGCCGCGGCCCAGGACCCGGCCAACCACCGGTACTCCCCGGCGGGCGGGCTGCCCGCGCTCAAGGAGGCGATCGTCGCCAAGACGCTGCGCGACTCCGGCCTGCAGGCCCGCCCGGCCGACGTGCTGGTCACCAACGGCGGCAAGCAGGCGGTGCAGGAGGCGCTGGCCACGATGCTCGACCCCGGCGACGAGGTGCTGCTGCCGACCCCGTACTGGACCACCTACCCCGAGGCGATCCGGCTGGCCGGCGGCGTGCCGGTGCCCGTGGTCGCCGACGAGGCCAGCGGCTACCTGGTGTCGGTGGGCCAGCTGGAGGCCGCCCGCACGGCGCGCACCCGGCTGCTGCTGTTCTGCTCCCCGGCCAACCCGACCGGGGCGGTGCACCCGCCGGAGGAGGTCACCGAGATCGGGCGCTGGGCCCTGGACGCCGGGCTGTGGGTGCTCACCGACGAGATCTACGAGCACCTGGTCTACGGCGGGGCCACCGCACCGTCGATGCCGGCGCTGGTGCCCGAGCTGCAGTCCCGCTGCGTCGTCGTCAACGGCGTCGCCAAGACCTACGCCATGACCGGCTGGCGGGTGGGCTGGCTGCTCGGCCCCGCCGACGTGGTCGCGGCCGCCACCGCGCTGCAGTCGCACTCCACCTCGAACGTCGCGAACGTCTCGCAGCTGGCCGCCGTCGCGGCGCTGACCGGTGACCAGTCCGCCGTCGCGACGATGCGCGCCGCCTTCGACCGCCGCCGGCAGACGATGGTCGCCATGCTCCGCGAGATCCCGGGGGTCGCCTGCCCCGAACCGCAGGGCGCCTTCTACGCCTACCCGTCGGTGAAGGCGCTGCTCGGCCGGCCGATAGCCGGGCGCACCGTGCACACCAGCGTCGAGCTCGCCGAGCTGCTGCTGGAGGAGGCCCAGGTCGCCGTCGTCGCCGGGGAGGCGTTCGGGACCCCCGGCTACCTGCGGCTGTCCTACTCCCTCGGCGACGACGACCTGGTCGAGGGCGTCTCCCGGATGCAGCGGCTGCTCGGCTCCGCCGGCTGAGCCGCAGCCGTCAGCCGGGCAGGTCTTCGGGGTCGAGCGCCCCGGCCTGCTGCAGCACGGCCAGGGCGGCCGGCAGGTCGGCCAGCGCCGTCCCGACGTCGGCCGGGGTGGCGGTGGTCCAGGCCTGCGCGTCGACGTAGCAGCGCAGGGCTGCGTCGAAGGCCTCGGGGCCGGCCTGCCGGCGCGCGGTGAGCAGCGCGGCGGCGCCCTTGCCGTAGACCGCCGTCACGTACCGGCGGTCGTCGGGGAAAGAGGCCATCGAGCCGCCGACGTCGCCGTCGGTGGCCAGCAGCCGGCTCACCTGGTCCGGGGGCGGGTCGCCGGTGACCGACTCGGCGTAGCTGGCGAACGCCTCGTCCAGCCACGGGTCGCGGAACTGCGAGTCACCGACCATCCCGTAGAACCACATGTGCGCCACCTCGTGCACCAGGACGGTCCGGTCGTCGCTGGCCAGCAGGATCGACGACGGGTACTCGATGCCGCCGCCGAAGTCCGGCAGCCACGGCACGGTGAGGGTCGCGTAGGGTAAGGCGCCGAACCGGGCGCCGAGCAGGTCGATCGCCTCCCCCGTCGCCCGGGCCAGCCGGGCCGGGTCGTGTCCGGAGCCGGGCAGCGCCCCGGTGGTCACCCGGACGCCGTCCACCTCGGTCTCGGCGGTGACGAAGGAGCCCGCGGCGACGCTGACGTCCCGGGCGACCGGCTCGTGGGAGGTCCAGGTGCGCCGGCCACCGCGCTCGCGGGTCGGCTCGTCCTGGTCGCCGGTCATCAGCACGGTGAGCGCGGCCGGTGCGTCGACGGAGATCATGGTGTCGCTGACCGGGCTGCTGGCGGTCTCGCCGAGGAGGGTGACGAACGGGTCGCGCGCCCAGCCGACACCGGGTTCCCACGCCAGCAGCGGCGCACCGCTGGCCCACCAGGAGACCCCCGGGGCGGTGCCCAGCCGCTCGAAGCCACCGCCGCCCAGCTGCAGGGCGAAGTCCAGCGCGACCTCGGTGGACTCCCCGGCGGCCAGCCGGTCGGTGAGGGTGACGACGTACAGCCCGCCCGGCGCCGTCGCCGCCGCGCTCTCGTACCCGCCGCCGGCGACGTCCGCGCCGCGTACCGCGGTGACGGTGAGCCGGTTGCCCAGCGCGGTGGCGTCCGGGCCGTTGGGCACCAGCCGGAAGACCAGCTCCGCGGTCGGCAGGTCGGGGGTGAAGACGACGGTCTCGGTGCCGGTGACCGTGCGCAGGTCGTTCCCGAGGCGGAAGTCCAGGTCGACGACGGGCCGGTCCGGGTCGGGCTCGGCGCGCTGCTGCGGGCAGCCCGCGGCACCGGTGGCCGGGGTCGCGGCGGCCGGGGACGGCTCCGCCTGGGGCCCGGTCGCGCTGCAGCCGGCGGTGAGCAGCAGGGCGGCCAGGACGACGGGAGCCCGGCGCACGGTCAGCTCAGCGCGACGACGGCACGGGCCAGGGACAGGACCTTGTCCCCGTTGCTGGTGACGGTCAGGTCGACGCGGACCCGGCCGTCCTCCCCCACCGCCGCGACCCGGCCGCGGACGGTCAGCTCGGCGCCGGACCCGTCGTCGGGCACCACGACCGGCCGGGAGAACCGCACCTGGTAGTCCACGACGGCTCCCGGGTCGCCGGCCCAGCGGGTGACGGCGCGCACGGCGATCCCGGCGGTGAGCATGCCGTGGGCGATGACGTCGGGCAGGCCCACCTCGCGGGCGACCCGCTCGTTCCAGTGGATGACGTTGAAGTCGCCGGAGGCGCCGGCGTAGCGGACCAGGTCGGCGCGGGTGACCCGAGAGGTCGCCTCGGGGAGCTCGGCGCCGACCTCGACGTCAGCCAGCCGGCGGCTCACGCCACGCCCCGGGCGACCAGCATCGACCGGGTGGTGCAGACCGGTTCGCCGTCCTCGGTCGCGAGGTCCACCCGGGTGGTGAGCATGTCGTTGCCGGCGATCGTCTTCAGCGCGTCGATCGTGGCGGTGGCGACCAGCCGGTCGCCGGCGCGGATCGGCCGGTGGTGGGTGAACCGCTGCTCACCGTGGACGACCCGGCTGTAGTCGATCTCCACGTCGGGGTCCTCGACCACGACGTTGCCCGCACCCAGGCTCAGCACGATGGCGAACGTCGGCGGGGCGATCACGTCGGGGTGCCCGGCCGCGCGGGCGGCCGCCGGGTCGAGGTACACCGGGTCGGGGTCGCCGAGGGCCGCGGCGAACTCCGCGATCTTCTCGCGACCGACCTCGTACACGGCAGAGGGCGGGTAGCTGCGCCCGACCAGTCCTGCGTCCAGCGCCATGCTCCCGCCCTCTCGCCCTGCCGACCGCTGGGGTCAGCGCGTCTCGCGGTGGACCGTGTGCTTCCGGTCGGTCGGGCAGTACTTCTTCAGCTCGATCCGGTCGGGGTCGTTCCGCCGGTTCTTGCGGGTGATGTAGTTGCGGTTCTTGCACTCCTGGCAGGCCAGGGTGATCTTCGGACGGACGTCTGTGGCTGCCATGAGCGCGTTCCTCGCCTTGTTCTCATCGGGTGGTGCTCGTGGACGGCGGGAGCCGCACACGACGACGGACCCCGCGAGCGGGGTCCGTCTGGGGTAGCGGTGACCGGACTTGAACCGGTGACACAGCGATTATGAGCCGCTTGCTCTACCAGGCTGAGCTACACCGCCGGGTGACCGGGCGGCCCGGTCTCGCGACTGGCCCGCTGGTCGATCCTACGAGCCCCTTTACGGAATCGAACCGTAGACCTTCTCCTTACCATGGAGACGCTCTGCCGACTGAGCTAAAGGGGCGGTGCTCGGGAGCGGAAGAGACTCTACCAAGCCGCACTCGGCGACCGGCGGACCCCCTCGTGACCGTGCCCGACGACTGTAACAGCCGCCTGGTGAGGCACTGGAACGGCCTCGCGTCAGGGGCCCGCCACGAGCTCGCGAGTGGTGGGGGGACGCGAGGTCCTTCGTGGGGTCCTTCATCAGGTGCGGACGAACAACCGGCGGTGCCGGGCTCCCGGCGCGGCGCTGCGGACGCCGGTGCGGGCCAGCAGCCAGCCCTCCAGCCGGTCCTCCGGCAGCGGCCGGCTGACCAGGAAGCCCTGCAGCTTGTCGCAGCCCATCTGGGCCAGCAGGTCGCGGGTGACCTCGTCCTCGACGCCCTCCGCCACCACCCGAAGCCCCAGGTTGTGCGCCAGCTCCACGATCGACCGGGCGATGAACGACTCGTTCTGGCTGGTGGACATGCCCAGCACGAAGGACTTGTCGATCTTGAGCTCGTCGATCGGCAGCTGCCGCAGCTGGGACAGCGACGAGTAGCCGGTGCCGAAGTCGTCCATCGACAGCCGCAGCCCCAGCGCGTGCAGCTCGCCGAGCACGTTGCTGTTGCGCACGGTGTCGTCGACGACGCTGCCCTCGGTGAGCTCGAGGGTGAGCAGCTCACCGGGGACCCCGTGGTGCCGCAGCGCCCCGCGGACCCGGGCGACCAGGTCGGGCTCGGACAGGCAGCGCGCGGAGAGGTTGACCGCGACGGAGATCGCGATGTCCTGGTCCAGCCACCGGCGGCAGCGGTCCAGCGCGCGGTCCAGGACGTGGTCGGTGAGCGGCCCGATCCGGCCGATCTGCTCGGCCAGGCTGATGAAGTCGTCCGGCGGGATGTCGCCGTACCGCGGGTGCGCCCAGCGGACCAGCGTCTCCACCGAGACGATGTCGGCCGTCCGGGCGTCCACGATCGGCTGGAAGACGACGGTGATCTGCTCCTCGGCCATCGCCGTCTCCAGCTCGGTGCCCAGCTGCAGCCGGCGCAGGCTCTGCTGGTCCAGCACCGGGTGGTAGGTGGCGACCCCGCCGGAGCTGTGCGCGGCCAGCAGGGCGACGTCGGCGCGCTGGATGAGCGTCCCGGAGTCGGTCCCGTGCACCGGCGCGGCAGCCACGCCGATGGTCAGCGACACCTCGAGGTCGAGCCCGGCGACCCGGGCCCGGGTGGAGGCGGCCTCGCGCAGCCGGCGGGCGGCCCGCTCGGTGGCCGGCAGGGACAGCTCGGGCAGTAGGACGGCGAACTGGCCGCCCTCCATCCGGGCGACGACGGCCTGCGGCGGCGCGTGCTCCCGCAGCAGCCCGGCGGTGACCAGCAGCAGCTCGTCGCTGGCCGCGTGCCCGAGGGTGTCGGTGACGTTGGTGTAGCCGTCCAGCGTGGCCAGCACCAGCCCCGCCCGGGCGGTGGCCGGCTCGGCGAGCAGCAGGGCGTCGATCTCGGCCGCGAGCCGTTGGCGGTTGGGCAGCCCGGTCAGCCGGTCGTGGTCGCCGTCGTGCCGGATCTGGCTGAGCAGCTGCTGCTGCCGGATCGCCGCGTTGACGTGGGTGAGCATCGAGTCCAGGGCACCGCGGTCGCCCGGGTCGAAGGTGACGACGTCGCTGCGCCGGTCGCAGACCTCGAGGTAGCCGGGCTCGCCGGCGGCGGTGGTGACCGGGGCGCCGAGCACCTCACGGGCACCCCGGCGGACCAGCGCGGCCAGCTCGGCGCCGTCGGCGCGGGCGGCGGAGGAGAGCACCGGGCCCCCGCAGTCGGGTGCTAGCGCCCGGCGGCGGAGCAGGTCGTCGGGGTCCCCGGGCCCGTCGTACCAACCCAGCTCACCGTCGGCGGCGTCGACCACGAGCTGCGGGCCCTCATCGAGGTAGGGCGGCAGCCACAGCGCCACCCGGTCGGCGTTGAGCAGCTCGCGCACCGCGTTGACGATCTCCCGGGTGCCGGCCTCGTCCGGTGTCACGAGCTCGACCCGGCGGGCGAAGTCGTACACCCGCTGGACGGTGCGCCGTTCGCGGACGGCGTGCGCGGACTGCCGGAAGATGGCGACCACGCCGATCACCAGCGGGACGATGAGCGCCCAGGCCCAGGGCGTCTCCCAGGTCAGCAGCAGCGCGATGACGCCGACGACCACGCTCAGCGGCGCCACGACGAGCGCCGGCACCGCGGACAGCAGCATCTGCCGGCCCGGCCAGCCGTCGCTGAGGCTGATCGCCGCGCAGATGAGCAGCATCCCGACGACGGTGGCCGCCACCAGGGCGAAGACCAGGCCCAGCCAGGTCAGCGGGTCGTCGAGGTCCAGCTCCGGCAGCAGCGAGAGCACGAGCAGCGCCGTGCACACCTCGATCACCGAGCTCGCCGCGTTGAAGGCGACCTTGGGCAGGGGCAGCGACTGCCGGGCCCCGATGAGCAGCATGACGGCCACCCGGACCACGGCGGTCCAGACGCCGCCCACCTCGACGAGGCCGATCACCATGGCGATCTCGGACGGCGAGACGGCGAAGGTCTGCCGGCGGAACTCCAGGTCCAGCTGGACCGACTCGGTCAGGACGAACGCGACGAACACCGCGACGACGGCCCAGAACGGAGGGGTCGACCATGCCGCGGGCAGCGTGGGCACGGCGAGGACCAGGGCCACGACGCCGCCGAGGAGCGCGATCGTCCACGGCCGCCGGAGGAACGGGGTCCCCAGCTGCTCGGGGACCATGGGCTCGGCCAAGGTGGGCCTGTCTGTCAGGGGGGCGGTCAGGGCGAAGGTAACAGCGCCCGACGCCGCCCGGCAGCAGGCTCACCCCCACAGGGTGAGCTCGGTCATGCCCCCACGTGCGTCCCGGCCCGACGGGCCGGGGAGGCCGTCAGGCGTTCCACTTCCAGCCGCGGTTCCACTTCCAACCCCGGTCGGTGGCGGCGGAACGCGTGGTCGAGACGGGGCTGAGGGTGGACATGACGCCTCCAGAGGGCATGACGGACTGCAGGGAGTCGCGGCAGCCGCCCACGCGGGGGCAGAGCGTCGTCCGGCACAGACCGCAGCCAGGAGACTGCAGCGGGTCACCCACACGAGGCAAGCGTTGACACGCACGGGTGAAGTGATCTTCGCCGTGTCGTCACTCTGCGCAACCGCGGTCCGAGCAGTTGTCCCGAGAGAGTGACGGCGCCGTCTGGCTCCACCCGATCCAGGTACATCATCCACCCCGCCGCGACCGGGAGGACAGGTCGGGCATCGGGACGTCGCCGAGCCGGTCCAGCAGCGACTCCTCCGGGGCGGCGAGCCGGCCCAGCTGCTCGGTCGTCCGCGCGAACCCGGCCCGGGCGGCCGCGTCGGCGGAGAGCGGTGCGCCGGGCACCGGACCGAGCCCGAGGACGGCACCGGCGAACCGCGCGGCGTCGTCGGCCGAGCGGACCCGGCCGGTGTCCGGGCCGATCTCCACGTCGCCGTCCACGTCGAGGAGGTCGGCCACCGGCGCCTCGGCGGCGTCCAGCAGGTCACCCGTCCGGCCCGTGACCAGGGACAGCGGCTGCTTCACCCCCAGCTCCCACAGCATCTGCGCGTCCACCGCCCGGCTCTGCGCGGCGCTCCAGGCCAGCGCGTACCGCAGCCGCTCCGCGTACTCGAGCAGCGCCACGTGCGCGCCGGCGACCTCGCCGGCCGACGCTCCCACGGCGCCGGACCGCAGCGCGCCCGTCACCGTTGCGGTGACCTCCTCCGCCGACCCCGCGTCGGTGGCCAGGTGCCCGAGCCCGCGCAGCGCGGCGTCGTCCTGCGGGCCGAGGGCGACGCCGGTGCCCGCGGCGTCGAGCACCGGCACCAGCACGCCCGGCTGACCGGCGACCAGGTCGGTGACGCTGCCGCGGACCGCGGCGAGCGCCCCGGCGCCGTCCAGCACCCGGCCGGTGCTGCCGGGGCCGAGCCCCTCCCCCAGTGCCTGCAGCGCGGCCCGGGCGGCGCGGCCGGCCCCGGGCCCGGCCGCCGCGAGCTCGATCACGGCCGCCAGGGAGCCGGTGCCCGCGGGCCAGCTGCGGGACAGCAGCGTGGTCCAGGTGGCCGGCTCGTCGAGCAGCAGGGCGGAGGCCTCCGAGTCGGCGGACCCGGCGAGGACGGTCAGCGCCGCGTCCACCGGGTCGGGCAGCAGGCCACCCCGGGTGCCGACCGCCCCGGCCGGTGCCCCCCGGGCGACCTCGCGGGCCAGCAGCTGACGACCCCAGGCGGCGGCCAGCGCTGACCCGGCGCCCGGGGCGGCGAGGACCAGCCCCATCGCCACCGCCCGGTCGTCCGCAGCACCGTCGGGGTCGTCGGCGCTCAACTGCACCGCGTCGAGGACCTCGGCGACCGGGCCGTCGGGGCGCGGCGGGCCGCCGAGCGCACCGGCCAGCAGACCGGCCAGCGGGCCCTCCTCCCCCGTGCCGGCGAGCCCCGCGAGGACCGACAGCAGCCAGGTGACGCCGTCGGCCCCCAGCCGCCCGACCAGCGCACCGGCGAAGGCGGGCCGCGAGGCGTACGGCTGCCAGCGCTGCACCGCGGAGGCGAGCGCCCCGGCCGTGCCGGGCCGGGTGAGCTGGTCGGCGGCCTGCGCTCCCAGCGTCGCGAGCGCCCCCGCCCCCCAGCCGGGCAGTGCTCCGGCCAGCCGGACGGTGACCGCGGCCGCGTCGCCCGGCCGGCCGGTGCCCCCGAACGGCCGGACGGCACCGCTGAGGACGGCGGCGGTCGCCGCGGCGTCCTCGGCGAGCAGCGCCAGCAGCGCCCGGTGCTCCGCGCCCCGGTCGGCGTCCTCCTCCGCGACGGCCCGGACCAGGGCCACGGCCTCGGCGGGCGCCGCCGCGACCCCGTTCTCCAGCGGGACGCCGACCAGCGCCGCCAGCCGGGCGCCGGCGTCGGCGAACCGGTGCCGCTGCTGGTCGCGCAGCGACGCCAGCCGGGCGAGCACGGTCAGCCAGAGCTCGTGGTGGTCGGCGAGCCGGGCGGCGGCTGCGGTCACCGCCTCGTGCAGGTCGGCGGCGACGGTGCGCGCCGCGCCCACCTCGGCCGCGGCGGCGCTGGCGTCGGCCCCCTGCCACCCGCTCGGCGTGCCGGCGGGCTGCAGGAGCTGCGCCGTGCGGTCCGCGGCGGAGGCCGCCGAGGTCAGCTGGTCGACCACCGAGCCGAGCGCCGCAGGCTGACCGGGCGGCTCGGGCAGCGCGACCGGCGGCGGGAGCAGGACGGTCACTGGGCGACGCCCCTGCCCAGCACCGGCAGCAGCCGCTCGTCCAGCCCGAGCCAGGAGTCCGCCGCCGTGGTCACCGCCGCCGACAGCCAGCCCAGCTCACCCGCCAGGCAACGGCCGGCGGTGCGCGCGGTCTCGCAGAATCCGGCCACCGCCGGACCCAGCGGCCCGCCCACCGGGTCGGCGTCGGCCGCGGTGGCCACCCGGGCCGCCTGGACCGCTGCCCCGTCGAGCACGCCGGCCAGCGCGTACAGCTCCGCGGGGACCACCTCGATCGCCATGCCCGGCAGTCTGCTGGCCGGACGCAGGACCGGACGGCGTCGTCCACAGGCCCGGTGCCCGCGCCCGGCGGGCCGGCCTGCGTCGTCCACACCGTCCACAGCCGCTGTCCACAACCGGTGGACATCCGTGCTCGCGGGCCACCCCGCCCTCTACGCTCCCCGCGTGCGACCGGGCAGCCTGCAGCTCACCGACCCCGAGGGCGGGTCGACGCTGCCCTTCGTGCTGGTCTGCTGGCTGGTCGCCGCGCTGATGGTGCTCGGCGCGATCGCCGCCTCCGACGCGTTCCTGGAGCAGCAGGAGGTGCAGTCGGCCTGCGACGGGGCTGCCCTGGCCGCGGCGAACGAGGCCGATGCGGCGGCGGTCTACGCGCAGGGCGCGGGCGCGCACCTGCCGTTGACCCAGTCGACCGCCGAGGCCGCGGTCGCCGACCAGCTCGCCGACGCCGGGGTGCGGCTGGACGCCTGGTCGGCGACGACCGACGGGACCGAGGTGACCGTGCGGTGCACCCGCTCGGTGCACATCGCCTTCGACTGGCTCTTCCTCGGCGGGCGGCCGCTGGAGCGCACCGCGGTGGCCAGCGCCCGCGCCCCGACCGTGGGCTGACCCCGGGGACGAGGACGGCCCCCGACCAGGAGGTCGGGGGCCGTCGCACCGGGTGTGGCGGGTGAAGGATTCGAACCTTCGTAGGCTAAGCCGACGGATTTACAGTCCGCTCCCATTGGCCACTCGGGCAACCCGCCGCTGTGCTGGTGCCGGATGAGCTTACAAGACGGTGGACGGCGGTCGGGGAGGTCCCCGGTCGAGCCCGCTCCACAGCGCGAGAGAGGAGACAGTCATGGCCGATGCGTCGTTCGACGTCGTCAGCAAGGTCGACCGCCAGGAGGTCGACAACGCGCTGAACCAGGCGGGCAAGGAGCTCTCGCAGCGCTTCGACTTCCGCGGGGTCAACGCGACCATCGCCTGGGCCGGCGAGGAGGCGGTGACCCTGCAGGCCGACACCGAGGAGCGGGTCGCCGCCGCGCTCGAGGTCTTCCGGGAGAAGCTGGTCAAGCGCGGCATCTCGATGAAGGCGCTGGACGCCGACGAGCCGCAGGCCTCCGGCAAGGTCTACAAGATCTCCGCCCGGATCCAGCAGGGCATCGCCTCGGACAAGGCCAAGCAGATCGCCAAGGCCATCCGCGACGAGGGGCCCAAGGGCGTGCAGGCGCAGATCCAGGGCGACCAGCTGCGGGTCAGCGGCAAGAAGCGCGACGACCTGCAGGCGGTCCAGCAGCTGCTCAAGGCCAAGGACTTCGAGATCGCCCTGCAGTTCGACAACTACCGCTGAGCCGAGGCCCCGGCGGCGGGTCCGCCCGCCGCCGGTGTGGGGCGGTCAGCCGTCGGTGAGGTGGTGGCCCGGAGCAGGGGGGCCGAGGACGCTGTCCCCCACGGTGCCGGAGCGGCCGGTGCCCCACCGGAGGAGCCAGGCAGATGACCACCACCCCACCCGCTCCCGGGCGCGGCGGGACCCCGACCGTGCAGGGTCTCGGCCATGTCGCGCTGACCGTCCGCGACCTGGCGGTCAGCGTCCCGTGGTACCAGGCGTTGATCGGGTCCGAGCCGGTCCTGGACGAGGACACCGGCCCCTTCCGGCACGTCGTCTTCGCCCTCGGCGACGCCCTGCTCGGGCTGCACCAGTTCCCGGACGCCGAGGCGGCGGTCCCGCACTCCGCGCGCCGGCCGGGGCTCGACCACGTGGCCTTCGCCGTGACCGACCGCGACCAGCTCAGCGCCTGGGCGGAGCGGCTCGACGCGATGGGCATCCCGCACGGCGACGTCGTCGACGCCGCCTACGGGTCGGGGATCTCCGTCGAGGACCCCGACGGCATCCCGCTGGAGCTCTTCGCGCCACCCGGCGGCTGAGCGCCGGCCGGGGTCAGCGGCTGGGCTCGTCCGCCAGGACGCCCGGGCCCGCCGGCACCAGCACCCAGTCCCGGTGCTTGCCGGTCCGGCCGTCCCCGGAGGAGCGGCGGGCCAGCCGGCGCAGCGCCCAGGGCAGCACGTGCTCGCGGTAGTAGCGGGCCTCGACGCCCAGCCGCCGGGCCTCGGCGGGGCCGGGGTCGATGACGTGCGCGGTGGCCGGGTACCCGAGCGCGTCGAGCACGAGGCCGGCAACCCGCCGGTGGCCGGCCGGGCCCAGGTGCAGCCGGTCGGCGGACCAGTACCCGGGACGGCGGAGCTCCTGGTCACCGAAGGCGTCCACGAACACCAGGCCGTGCCGGGCCGCCAGCTCGGCGACCGCCGCGGTCAGCGCCCGGCCCCGGCGGTGCATCGTCCGGCCGTAGGGGAGCCGGGCGGTGGGGTCCGCCCCGCTGAGCAGCACCAGCTGGACGCCCGCCTCGGCGCACCGCCGCACGGCCCGCTCGGTCAGCCCGACCAGCCGGTCGACGTCGCAGCCCGGCCGCATCATGTCGTTGCCGCCGCCGTTGAGCGTGATGAGCGTCGGCGCCGGGTCGAGGGCGAGCGCGGCCGGGAGCTGGTCGGTCACCACCGGTGCGAGCAGCCGGCCGCGCACCGCGGTGTTGGCGTAGTGAACCGGCTCGCCGGTGGCGGCGGCCAGCCCGGTCGCCACCAGGTCGGCCCACCCGCGCACCGAACCGTCGGGGAGCTCGTCGCCCATGCCCTCGGTGAAGCTGTCGCCGATCGCCGCGTAGTGCACGCCCCGAGCCTAGGCAGCAGGTCCCTGCTGCTCGCGGGCCATCTGCTGCAGCCGGGCGATCCGCTCCGCCATCGGCGGGTGGGTGGCGAACATCGAGGCCATCCCCTGCCCGCGGAACGGGTTCGCGATCATCAGGTGGCTCTGGGTCACCAGCCGGTCGTCCTGGGGCAGCGGTCGTGCCGCCACGCCCCGCTCGAGCTTGGCCAGGGCGCTGGCCAGCGCCAGCGGGTCGTGCGACAGCTGGGCACCCGAGGCGTCGGCCTGGTACTCCCGGCTGCGGCTGACCGCCATCTGGACCAGGCCGGCCGCGACCGGGCCGAGGAAGACCAGCAGCAGCCCGCCCAGGGCGCCGCCGCCCTCCCGGTCGTCGGAGCGCCCGCCGAACAGCGACGCGAACATCGCCATGTGGGCCAGGTAGGTGATCACCGTGGCCATCGCCCCGGCGACCGAGCTGATCAGGATGTCGCGGTTGTAGACGTGCGAGAGCTCGTGGGCCAGCACCCCCCGCAGCTCTCGCCGGTCCAGCAGCTCCAGGATCCCCTGGGTGCAGCAGACCGCGGCGTTGCGCGGGTTGCGGCCGGTCGCGAAGGCGTTGGGCTGGTTGGTCGGGCTGACGTAGAGCCGCGGCATCGGCTGGCGGGCCTCGGTGGCCAGCTCGCGCACGATCGCGTACATCTGCGGCGCCTGCGTCTCGGTGACCGGGAAGGCGCGCATGGCCCGCAGGGCCAGCTTGTCGGAGTTGAAGTACGCCCAGCCGTTGACGCCGAGCGCGAGGACCAGGGCGATGAGCAGCCCGCCCCGGCCGAAGAAGCTGCCGACCAGCAGGATGACGCCCGCCATGAGGCCGAGCAGCACTGCGGTCTTCAGACCGTTGGTCCACCGTTGCACGCGGGTAGAACGCGGTCGCACCAGCCGCCGTTCCCCTGACCAGCGCCCTCCCCCGGGCAAGGCAAGGCGACCCTGTGTGGGTTGCCTCACGTTCCCCCGCTCCCCGGTCGCTCCCGGCGGCCCGCACGTAACCTGAGCGGTCGGAGGTACCTCACAGATGACTGGCACCAACCCCGGAATCAGCCCCGCCGAGAGCGGCGTTGCCACCGGCATGGACCCCGCAACCCGCAGCTCCGCCCCCGGTGGCCTGGTGAAGAGCGTCGTCGCGCTCGACCGCGTCGTCATCCGGCTGGCCGGGGACTCCGGGGACGGCATGCAGCTGACCGGCGGTCGCTTCACCAGCGAGACCGCCACGTTCGGCAACGACCTGTCGACCCTGCCCAACTTCCCCGCCGAGATCCGGGCGCCAACGGGGACCCTGCCGGGTGTCAGCTCCTTCCAGCTGCACTTCGCCGACCACGACATCATGACCCCGGGTGACGCACCCGACGTCCTGGTCGTGATGAACCCGGCGGCGCTGAAGGCCAACCTCGTCGACCTGCCCGGCGGCGGCCTGCTGATCGCGGACTCCGACGAGTTCACCCCGCGCAACCTGGCCAAGGTCGGCTACGCGTCCAACCCGCTCGAGGACGGCTCGCTGGACAAGTGGCAGCTGGTCAGCGTGCCGCTGACCTCGATGACCACCGACGCGCTCGCCGACTCCGGGCTCGGCAAGAAGGAGGCCGAGCGGAGCAAGAACATGTTCACCCTCGGCCTGCTCAGCTGGATGTACCACCGGCCCACCGAGGGCACGATCCGCTTCCTCGAGCGCCAGTTCCGCCGCAAGCCGCAGATCGCCGCGGCCAACATCGCCGCGTTCCGGGCCGGCTTCAACTACGGCGAGACGACCGAGGCCTTCGCGGTCTCCTACGAGGTCAAGCCCGCCCCGATGGCGCCGGGCAAGTACCGGCACATCTCCGGCAACCAGGCGCTGGCCTACGGGATCGTCGCCGCCGGGCAGCGCTCCGGCCTGCCGGTGTTCCTCGGCGCCTACCCGATCACCCCGGCCAGCGACATCCTCCACGAGCTGTCCAAGCACAAGTCCTTCGGCGTGCGCACCTTCCAGGCCGAGGACGAGATCGCCGGGATCGGCGCCGCGCTCGGCGCCTCCTTCGGTGGCGCGCTGGGCGTGACGACGACGTCCGGGCCGGGTGTCGCCCTCAAGGCCGAGACCATCGGCCTGGCCGTCATGACCGAGCTGCCGCTGCTCATCGTCGACGTGCAGCGCGGCGGCCCCTCGACCGGGCTGCCCACCAAGACCGAGCAGTCGGACCTGCTGCAGGCGCTGTTCGGCCGCAACGGCGAGGCTCCCGTGCCGGTGATCGCCCCGCGCTCCCCCGGTGACTGCTTCGACGCCACGCTCGAGGCGACCCGGATCGCGCTGACCTACCGGACGCCGGTCATCCTGCTGTCGGACGGCTACCTGGCCAACGGCGCCGAGCCGTGGTCCATCCCGGCCGTCGACGAGCTGCCCGACCTGCGGGTGGAGTTCGCGACCGCGCCCAACGGCAGCGCCGAGGACGGCACCGAGGGCCAGTTCCTGCCCTACCTGCGCGACCCGGAGACGCTGGCCCGCCCGTGGGCGGTGCCGGGCACCGCCGGGCTGCAGCACCGGATCGGTGGGCTGGAGAAGGCCGACAAGACCGGCAACATCTCCTACGACCCGGCCAACCACGACTTCATGACCCGCACCCGGCAGGCCAAGATCGACGGCATCGCCGCGTCGATCCCGCCGACCGAGGTCGACGACCCGGACGGCGACGCGTCGGTCGCCGTCATCGGCTGGGGCTCCACCTACGGCCCGATCGGCGCCGCCTGCCGGCGGATCCGCGCCTCGGGCCGGTCGGTCGCCCAGGTGCACCTGCGCCACCTCAACCCGCTGCCGGCCGACCTCGGCGAGATCCTCGCCCGCTACGACCGGGTCGTCTGCCCCGAGATGAACCTCGGGCAGCTGGCCCTGCTGCTGCGGGCGAAGTACCTGGTCGACGTGCACAGCCACACCCAGGTCCGCGGGCTGCCCTTCCGGGCGGCCGAGCTGGCCGCCGTGCTGCAGGACGTCATCGACAGCACCACCCCCACCGCGGCCCCGCTCGAGGCCGCCCCGAACGGAGCAGTCCTGTGACCGCCACCCCGCACGTGCACGACCTCGGCATGCCCGCCGGCCCCGACGTCACCACCGTCGCCGGTGCCATCGACGCCTCGATCGCGGCCAACGGCCCGAAGCAGACCGAGCTCAAGGCCAAGGACCTCAAGACCGACCAGGAGGTGCGCTGGTGCCCCGGGTGCGGTGACTACGTCATCCTCAACGCGGTCCAGAGCTTCCTGCCCAGCCTCGGCATCGCCCGCGAGGACATGGTCATCGTCTCCGGCATCGGGTGCTCGAGCCGCTTCCCGTACTACATGAACACCTACGGGATGCACTCGATCCACGGCCGGGCCCCGGCCATCGCGACCGGCCTGGCTGCCTCCCGCCCGGACCTGTCGGTGTGGGTCGTCACCGGTGACGGCGACGCGCTGTCCATCGGCGGCAACCACCTGATCCACACGCTGCGCCGCAACGTGAACCTGACGATCCTGCTGTTCAACAACCGGATCTACGGGCTCACCAAGGGCCAGTACTCGCCGACGTCGGAGGTCGGGAAGGTCACCAAGTCCACCCCGATGGGCTCGCTGGACCACCCGTTCAACCCGGTGTCGCTCGCCCTCGGCGCGGACGCCACCTTCGTCGGCCGGGCGATGGACTCCGACCGCAAGGGCCTCACCGACGTGCTCCGGCAGGCCGCCGAGCACCAGGGCACCTCGCTGGTGGAGATCTACCAGAACTGCAACATCTTCAACGACGGCGCCTTCGAGCTGCTCAAGGACCCGACCACCGGCCCGATGTGGACCATCCCGCTGGTCCACGGCGAGCCGCTGGTCTTCGGCCCGGGCGGTGCCTCCTGCGTCGTCCGCGACGACTTCGGCGGGCTGCGGATCGCCGAGACCAACCAGGTCGACGCCGCGCAGATCGTGGTGCACGACGCCCACCGCGAGGACCCCTCGTACGCGTTCGCGCTGTCCCGGCTGTCCAGCCAGGACCTGCGCTACACGCCGATGGGCGTCTTCCGGAAGGTCAGCAAGCCCAGCTACGACCGGATGATGACCGACCAGCTCGAGGACGCCGCCGCGCAGGAGCCGGCCGACCTCGACGCCCTGCTCGCCGGCAACGACAGCTGGACCGTCAGCGCCTGATCGCAGTCGGACGCCCGTGGCCCAGGACCCTCGGGTCCTGGGCCACGGGCGTCCACCGGCGAGGATGGCAGCATGGACGTCGTGGTCAGCCGGCTCGTCGAGGACGCCGTCCTGGCGGCCCGGATCGGGGCGATGCGCGCCGGTGGGCTGGCGCTGGCCGTGGGCGGAGACCGGGTCGCCCGGCTGCTGCACCGGCCGTGGCGGCGGGACCCCTACCCCGTGTACGCCGAGCTGCGCGCGGCCCAGACCCGGCCCGGCGGTGGCCCGGTCCGCAGCCGGATCGGGATCACGGCGCTGGCCACCCACGCCTCGTGCGAGGCGGTGCTGCGCGACCGGCGCTTCGGCGTGCAGCCCGCCGGTGGCGGGAGCCGGCTGGGCGGCAGGGCGGCCGAGACCGGGGACGGCGGCTCGCTGCTGGAGCCGCTGGACCTGTCGCTGCTGACCCTGGACCCACCCGACCACACCCGGCTCCGCCGGCTCGCCCAGCCGGCGTTCGCCCCCCGACGGCTCGCCCACTACCGCACGGTCGCCGAGCGGGTGACCGGCGAGCTGCTCGACGCCGCCGTGGCGCGCAGCCGGACCGAGGGGCGCTTCGACCTGGTGCGCGACCTGGCCTCGCCGCTGCCGATCGCGGTCATCTCCGCGCTGCTCGACGTCCCGGAGGTCGACGACGAGCGGTTCGCCCGGTGGGGACGCGCCCTGGGCACCGCGCTGGACGGCGTCCGCTCCCCCACCCACGCGCGAGAGCTGGCCGACGCCCGGACCGCCCTGCGGTCGATGCTCGCCGGCCTGCTCGACCAGCGGCGGGCCGACCCGGGCGAGGACGTGCTGTCCGCGCTGGCCACCGCGGTCGACGGCGACGGCGCCACCGTGGACGAGGCCCTCGCGCTGGCCCAACTGCTGCTCGTGGCCGGCTTCGAGACCACGACCAACCTGATCGGCAACGCGGTGCAGGCCCTGCAGCGCACGCCCGGGCACTGGGCCGCGCTCGCCGCGGACCCGGGGCTGGCCGCCGCGGCCGTCGAGGAGACGCTGCGGTTCGACCCACCGGTGCAGCTGACCGCCCGGTTCGCGCACGAGGACCTCGAGGTGGACGGCGTCCCGCTGCGTCGCGACAGCGGCGTCCTGGTGCTGCTGGCCGCCGCCAACCGGGACCCGGCGGTGCACCCGGACCCGGACCGCTTCGACCTGCACCGCGAGCAGGCCGCGCCGCACCTCGCGTTCTCCGGCGGGGTGCACTACTGCCTGGGCGCGCCGCTGGCCCGGCTGGAGGGCGAGGTGGCGCTGCGCGTGCTGGCCGAGCGGGCGCCGCGGCTGCGGCTGGCCGGCCGGGCGGTGCCGCGGGTGGCGACGGTGCTCCGCGGACCGCTCAGCCTGCCGGTGACGGCCTGAAGGACCCCCTCCTCCCCACCCCTCGCAGGCTCGGGGCGGTGCCCTGGAGGGGGCCGGGACATCAGACCTGCGGCGTCACCTTGAGCAGCTGGTCCTCGCCGTCGCCGTTGTCGGTGGTCAGGTACAGCGCGCCGTCCGCGCCCTGCACCGGGGAGCGGACGCGGCCGTAGGAGTCCTCCAGCTCGGGCACCCGGAACTGCTCGACCAGCTGCCCGGAGTCGTCGACGCGCAGCCCGAGCACCCCGGTGTCCTTCTGCACGCCCACCAGCAGCACGCCGGCGTAGCCGCCCCACGCGTCGCCGTCGAGGAAGGTCGCGCCGCTGGTGGCGATCGTCGGGTCGCCGGAGGACCAGACGGCTTCGATGGCGCCCGGGATGTCCGGGTCGGTCATCGGCACGCTCTCGTCGTAGCTGCCCTCCGGGCCGGCGGGTGCGCCGTCCGGGTCGTAGCCGTAGTCACCGCCGGCGACCGACCGGTTGACCTCGTCGTCGCGGTCGGTGCCCTGCTCGACCGTGTACACCTGCTGCGTCCCCGGCTGGGTCGCGATGCCCTGGACGTTGCGGTGCCCGTAGCTCCAGATCAGCCGGGTCGTCGGATCCTCGGCGTCCAGGAAGGGGTTGCCGGCCGACGGCTGCCCGGTCTGCGGGTCGATCCGCAGCACCTTGCCGGCCAGCGTGCCGAGGTCCTGCGGGTTGCTGCCCACCGCGTTGTCGCCGGTGCCGACGAGGAGCTGGCCGGTGGGGTCGAACCGCGGACGGCAGCCGCCGTGCCGGCCGCTGCCCTCGTTGACCGGGATGCCGCCGAGCAGCGGGTCGGCGACCCGGGTGGCCGCCGTCCAGCCCTCGTCGACGGTCCAGGCGATCACCTGGATCTCCGCGTCGCCGTCCTCCTCGACGCCCTGGCAGGTGTAGAACCGCCGGTTGTCGGCGAAGGCGGGGTCGAGGACCAGGCCCATGAGGCCCGTCTCACCGGTGGCGAACAGGTCGTCGAGGTCGGCGTCGACCGACCGGACGGCGCCGTCGGGCCGGACGGCGGTGAAGCCGCCCCCGCGCTCGTCGACCAGCAGCGTCCCGTCCGGCGCCTGCGCCACGTCCCACGGGTGGTCCAGGCCGTCGGCGAGCACCTGCACGTCGAGCGCCGGGACGCCCGCCGACGACGACGCCTGCGCGCTGTCCGGGACGTCGGTGGCCGCCTCGTCGCCCTCGGCACCGGGGAGGTCGCTGCCGCAACCGGCGAGGAGCATTGCGGCGACCAGCGCGCCGACGGTCACCGGGGCGCGTCGCATGCCCCCCAGCATCCCCGCCGGCGGCGCATCGCGCTCCACCGGGTCGTGCGCGATCCGATCAGCTGGTGCGGGTGACCACGTAGGTGCAGAGCGCGGCCAGCGCGTCGCGCACCGGGCCGTCCGGGACGGCGTCCAGCCGGGCACGGGCCCGGTCGGCGTAGTCGCCCAGCACGGCGGTGGCCCGGGCCAGCGACTGCGACCGGCGCAGCAGCTCGAGGGCCTCGGCGTGCTCGGCCTCGTCGACGACCGGCCCGGCGACGAGCTCGCGCAGCCGCGCCTCGGCCGGGTCGTCACCGGCGAGGGCGAACAGCACCGGCAGGGTGGCGATGCCCTCCCGCAGGTCGGTGCCCGGCGACTTCCCGGAGGCCCCGCCCTCGCTGACGATGTCGATCAGGTCGTCGGAGAGCTGGAAGGCCACGCCGACCTCCTCGCCGAACGCGGTGAGCGCGGTGACCAGCGCGGCGTCGACGCCGGCGAAGGTCGCGCCGAACCGGGCCGAGGTGGCCACCAGCGAGCCGGTCTTGTCGGCCAGCACGGCGAGGTAGTGGTCGACCGGGTCCTCGCCCGGCTGGGCCCCGACGGTCTCCCGCAGCTGGCCGGTGACCAGCCGCTCGAAGGTCTTCGCCTGGATGCGCACCGCGTCGGGACCGAGGTCGGCGAGCAGGTCCGACGCCCGGGCGAAGAGGAAGTCGCCGGTGAGGATGGCGACGCTGTTGCTCCACCGGCTGTTCGCGCTGGGGGCGCCGCGGCGCACGGACGCCTCGTCCATCACGTCGTCGTGGTACAGCGTGGCCAGGTGGGTGAGCTCGCACACCACGGCGGCGTCGACGACCTCGGCGGCGGTGCCGTCGCCCAGCTGGGCGGCCAGCAGCGCGAGCATCGGCCGGAACCGCTTGCCGCCCGCCGACATCAGGTGGCCGGCCGCCTCGCTGACGAACGCGTGGTCGCTGGCCACCGCGGTGCCCAGCGCGTCCTCGACCCGGGCCAGGCCCTCGGCCATGACCGTGCCCAGCTCACCGTCGGGCAGCCACGGCCCCACGGACGAGGCGGGCGTGGAAGGCCGGTGCCACAACGGGGACTCCTGGTGGTCTCTGCGTCCACGGGCCAGGGGGCTGGTCGTGCCGGCTCCGGTCATCAACCGCTGAAGATACAGCCCGTCGCGCGGACGCCTCGCCGACGACCTCCGGGCGGGCGGCTCAGCCGACCAGGACGGCGGCCTGCTCGGCCAGGTCCAGCACCGCTCCCGGGAGGATGCCGAGCACCAGCGTGGCCGCCGCGGTGATCGCCAGCACGATGGTGGTGGGGAGCCCGGGCACGCCGACGGTGGGACCGTCCGGCGCCGCCGGCGAGAAGTACATGAGGACGACGACCCGCAGGTAGAAGAACGCCGCGATCGCGCTCGCCACCAGCGCGATGACCACCAGCGGCCACGCGCCGTCCTCGATCGCCGCCCGGAAGACGGCGAACTTGGCGGTGAAGCCGCTGGTGAGCGGGATCCCGGCCAGGGCCAGCAGCAGGAAGGTCATCAGCGCGGCGACGACCGGGGAGCGCTGCGCGAGACCGGCCCACTGCGACAGGTGCGTGGCCTCGCCGTCGCCGTCCCGGACGAGGGTGAGCAGCCCGAAGGCGCCGAGCGTGGTCAGGCCGTAGGTGAGCAGGTAGAACATCGTGGCGGCCAGGCCGTACCCGCTGTCGCCGGGGCCGAGCCCGATCACGCCGGTGAGCAGGAAGCCGGCGTGCGCGATCGAGGAGTAGGCGAGCATCCGCTTGAGGTCGGTCTGGGTGAGCCCGAGCACGGCGCCGACCAGCATCGACACGATCGCCAGGCCGTAGATCAGCGGCCGCCAGGTCCAGTCGGCGGTGCCGAAGGCGACGTACAGCAGGCGCAGCACGGCCCCGAACGCGGCGACCTTGGTGGCGGCGGCCATGAACGCGGTGACCGCCGTGGGGGCGCCCTGGTAGACGTCCGGCGTCCAGGTGTGGAAGGGCGCGACGCTGGCCTTGAACATCAGCCCGACCACCAGCAGGGCCAGGCCGAGCACCATGAGGGTGTCCCCGCCCTCGGTGACCGCGGCTTCGCGGATGGCGCTGAGCCGCACGCTGCCGGTGGCGCCGTAGACCAGCGCCAGCCCGTACAGGAAGAAGGCGGAGGCGAAGGCGCCGAGCAGGAAGTACTTGACCGCGGCCTCCTGGGACAGCAGCCGGCGCCGCCGGGCCAGCCCGGAGAGCAGGTACAGCGGCAGGCTGAGCACCTCGAGCGCGACGAACATGATGAGCAGGTCGTTGGAGGCGGTGAACAGCATCATCCCGCCGAGGGCGAAGCTCGCCAGCGGGTAGACCTCGGTCTGCACCCGGGTCGAGGTCGCCAGCTCGCGGTCGCGCACGCTGCCGGCGGGCACCGCGGCCACGGCGACGAAGGCCGAGCGCGCCGGGTCGACCGCGCGCTCGCTGAACAGCAGCACCGACAGCGCCCCGAGGACGGCGATGGTGCCCTGCAGGAACAGCGCGGCGCCGTCGACCGCGAGCGCACCGCCGGCGGTCACCGTCTCCGTGCCGGCCAGCAGCACGGTCGAGACGAACGCGCCGAGGGTGCCGACCAGCGCGATCGCCACCTGCACCGGGTGCCGGACGGCGCGCGGCGCGAAGGCCTCGACCAGCACCCCGACCGCGGCGGCGCCGAACACGAACAGCAGCGGCGCCAGCGCGGTGTAGGACAGGGAGGGGGCGGTGATCGAGCCCATCAGTCGGTCCCTCCGGGGGCTTCGGGGGCGCTGCCCGCGGGGTCGGCGCCGACGTCGCTCATGGTGGCCTGCACCGCCGGCTGGACCAGGTCGATGAGCGGCTGCGGGTACACGCCGAGCCCGATGACCAGCGCCACCAGCGGCGCCACGACGGCGAGCTCACGGCGGGAGAGGTCGCGCAGCACCGACGTGCGGGCCGGCGCCGGCGCGGTGAGGACGGCGGTGCTGCCCCCACCGTCGGCCGGCGCGGCGTCGTCCGGCGGCGGGGCGTCGTCCGGCGGCGGGGCGTCGTCCGGCGGCGGGGCCAGCACCCCGCGCGGCGGTCCGTGGAAGACCCGCTGGTACATGAGCAGCACGTACAGCGCGGCCAGCACGATGCCGGTGGTGGCCAGGATGGTGAACACCGGCTCCCGCGGGAACGAGCCGATGAGCACGAGGAACTCGCTGACGAAGCTGTTGGTGCCCGGCAGCGCCAGCGACGCCAGGCCGGCGAGCAGGAACACCCCGGCCAGCAGCGGCGCCTTCGCGGCCAGGCCGCCGTAGTCGCGGATCTGCCGGGAACCACCGCGGGTGATGACCATGCCCACGACGAGGAACAGCAGGCCGGTCGCGATGCCGTGGTTGACCATGTACAGCACCGCACCGGTGGCGGCCTCGGTGCTGAAGGCGAAGATGCCGACCGCGATGAAGCCGAAGTGCGCGACCGACGTGTAGGACACCAGCCGCTTCATGTCCTGCTGCCCCATCGCGACCAGCGCGGCGTACAGCACCCCGATCACCGCGGGCACCAGCACCAGCGGGGCCAGCTCGCGCGAGGCGTCGGGGAACAGCGGCAGGCAGTAGCGCAGGAAGCCGAAGGTGCCCACCTTGTCCATCACCCCGACCAGCAGCACGGCGCTGCCGACGGGGGCCTCGGCACCGGCGTCGGGCAGCCAGGTGTGGAAGGGCACCAGCGGTGCCTTGATCGCGAAGGCGACGAAGAAGCCGAGGAACAGCAGCTTCTGCACGCCCGGGTCGATGTCCAGCTGGCGCAGCGCGTCGAAGGCGAAGGTGCCCTCGCCGAGCTGGGAGTTGCTCACCACGTACAGCCCGATGACCGAGGCCAGCATGACCAGCCCGCCGAGCAGGCTGTAGAGGAAGAACTTCACCGCGGCGTACTGCCGGTTCGGGCCGCCGAAGCTGCCGATCAGGAAGTACATCGGGATGAGCATCGCCTCGAAGAAGACGTAGAACAGGAAGACGTCGGTGGCGGCGAAGACCCCCACCATCATCGACTCCAGCAGCAGCAGCCAGGCCCAGTAGGTGCGCATGGAGCGGTTCCCGGTGGCCCGCTCGTCCCAGGACGAGCCGATGACGACCGGCACCAGCACCGCCAGGAGCAGCAGCATCACCAGGGCGATGCCGTCGACGCCGAGGGCGAAGCTGACGCCGAAGTCCGCGATCCAGCTGACCGAGGTGGTGAGCTGGAACCGGTCACCGCCGGTGTCGAAGGCGACCGTGGCCAGCACCGCGAGCAGCAGCACGAGCAGGCTCACCGCCATGGCCAGCCCGCGGGCCAGCGCCTGCCGGGTCGGCGGCAGGGCGGCGAGCACGGCCGCCCCCGCCGCGGGCACCGCGATCATCGCCAGCAGGAACGGGAAGTCGCTCACCGGGTCACCTCTCCAGAGCCGACGACGGTCATGCCGTCGTCACCGCGACCAGTGCGCCGGCGACCAGCACCGCGCCGCCGAGCATGCCGAGGGCGTAGCTGCGGACGAAGCCGGTCTGCGCGCGGCCCAGCCGGGACGACGAGCCACCGAGGGCCGCCGCCGTCCCGTTCACGACGCCGTCGACGCCGCGGTTGTCCAGCCAGACGAGCGCGCGGGTCAGCCACATGCCCGGGCGCATGAACACCGACTCGTTGACCGCGTCGGCGTACAGCCCGCGGCGGGCGGCGGCGACGACCGGCGAGACCCGGGCCGGCGCGGTGAGCGGCACCTCCCGGCGGCCGACGAACAGCCAGGCCGCGCCGATGCCGAGCGCCATGACGACGAACACCACGATCCCGACGGTCAGCGGGGCGACGACGTGCGCCGCCTCCTCCGGCTCGCCGAAGACCGGGGCCAGCCACGTCTCGAGGGGGAACGCCTGCACCAGCACGAAGCCGGCGAGCACCGAGCCGACCGCCAGCACCACCATCGGCGCGGTCATCACCGGCGGCGACTCGTGCGGGTGGACGCCGTCCTCCCACCGGGCCCGGCCGAAGAAGGTCATCAGCATCAGCCGGGTCATGTAGAACGCGGTGAGCCCGGCGCCCAGGACGGCGACCCCGCCGAGCAGCCACCCGGAGGCGCCGCCGCGGTTCAGGGCCGCCTCGATGATCGCGTCCTTGGTCCACCAGCCCGACAGCAGCGGGAAGCCGATCAGCGCCAGGTAGCCCAGCCCGAACGTGACGAACGTGATCGGCAGCTTCCGGGCCAGCCCGCCGTAGCGGCGCATGTCGACCGAGTCGTTCATCGCGTGCATGACCGACCCCGCGCCGAGGAACAGCCCGGCCTTGAAGAAGCCGTGCGCGAGCAGGTGCGCGATGCCGGCGGCGTAGCCGACCGGGCCCAGCCCCACGGCGAGGAACATGTAGCCGATCTGGCTGACCGTGGAGTACGCCAGCACCTTCTTGATGTCGTCGTAGGCGCAGCCGACGATCGCGCCGATCATCAGGGTGATCGCGCCGATGACCAGGACGACGGTGCGGGCGGTGGCGGTCTCGTCGAACACCGGGGCGCTGCGGGCGATCAGGTAGACCCCGGCGGTGACCATGGTCGCCGCGTGGATGAGCGCGGAGACCGGGGTCGGGCCCTCCATCGCGTCGGGCAGCCAGGCCTGCAGCGGGAACTGGCCGGACTTGCCGCAGGCGCCGAGCAGGAGCAGCAGCCCCATCGCGGTGACGGTGCCGCCGGCCAGCAGCCCGACCTGGCCGAACACACCGGCGTAGGACGTCGTCCCGAGCTGGGCGAACATCAGGAAGATCGCCAGCGCCAGCCCGACGTCGCCGACCCGGTTCATGATGAAGGCCTTCTTCGCCGCCGTGGCCGCGGCCGGGCGGGTGTACCAGAAGGCGATGAGCAGGTAGGACGCCAGCCCGACGCCCTCCCAGCCGACGTAGAGGGCCACGTAGCTGTTGCCGAGGACCAGCAGCAGCATCGCCGCGACGAAGAGGTTCAGGTAGGCGAAGAACCGCCGGCGCGCGGGGTCGTGCGCCATGTAGCCGATCGAGTAGACGTGGATGAGCGCACCCACGCCGGTGATCAGCAGGACGAAGACCGCCGACAGCGGGTCGAACAGCAGCCCGGCCTCGACGTCGAGGTTGCCGGTGCGGATGAACGTGAACAGGTCGACGCTGGCCGACCGCTCGTCCAGCCCGGCCAGCTGCACGGTGCAGACCAGCCCGACGACGAAGGCGGCGACGACGGTGCCGGTGCCCAGCAGGTGGCCCCAGCGGTCGGTGCGCCGGCCGCCGAGCAGCAGCACCGCCGCCCCTGCCAGGGGCAGCGCGATGAGCAACCAGGAGGCAGCGAGCATCCCGGTCGCGGGGGTGGTCTCCATCAGCCGGCTCCGCTCAGTACTTCAGCAGGTTGACGTCGTCGACCGACGCCGAACGGCGGGTCCGGTAGACGCTCATGATGATCGCCAGGCCGACCACGACCTCGGCTGCGGCCACCACCATCACGAAGAAGGCGATGAGCTGGCCGTCGACGGTGCCGGTGGAGCGGGCGAAGGTGACCAGCGTCAGGTTCACCGAGTTGAGCATCAGCTCGACGCACATGAAGACGACGATCGCGTTCCGCCGCACCAGCACGCCGACGGCGCCGATGGTGAACAGGACGGCCGCCAGCACCAGGTAGTTGGTGAGGCTCACGAGGGCCGCCCCCCTGCGTTCGTGCCGAGGGCGGCGTCGGTGCCGCCGGCGTGGCCCAGGCCCTCGCGCTCGGCGCCGGTCGAGCCGGTGGGCGGCAGCTCGTCGACCACCTGCGGCTCGACGCCGGTGCTGAAGCTGGCCGTCGCCGGGCTGCCGTCGGGCAGCCGGCCCGGGGCGGCGATCGAGTTGGCCCGGGCGTACACGCCGGGGCCGGGCAGGGTCTGCGGGTGGTCGCCGGAGAGGAACCGGGCGCGGGAGAGCTCCTTCTGCGACTGCCGGGTGCCGGGCTCGCGCTCGGTGTGGGCGAGCACCATCGCGCCCACCGCGGCGGTGATGAGCAGCGCGCTGGTGACCTCGAAGGCCAGCAGGTAGCGGGTGAACAGCAGCTCGGCGATGGCCTGCACGTTGCCGTCGGCCGCTCCCCCGGCGCCGCCCTGCACGCCCTCCAGGCCGGTCACCGGGGTGCCCTGGGTGGCCTCGGCGATGCCGGCGCCGACCAGGCCGGCGAACCCGATGCCGAGCACGATCGCGGCGACCCGCTGGCCGCGCAGCGTCTCCACCACCGAGTCGGAGGTGTCCCGGCCGACCAGCATCAGCACGAAGAGGAAGAGGATCATGATCGCGCCGGTGTAGACGATGATCTGCACCGCGCCGAGGAACGGCGCCTCCTGGACAACGTAGAGCACGCCCAGCGCGAGCATCGTGTTGACCAGCCACAACGCCGAGTGGACGGCGTTCTTCGACAGCACCATGCCCAGCGCCCCGGCCAGCGCGATCGGCCCGAGCACCCAGAAGACGATCGCCTCCCCGGTGCCGATCTGCACGCCGGTGTCGGCCGCGGCGGCCAGCACGCTCACGCCCGCTCCTCCAGCACCGGCTCGGCCGCCTGCTGCGCCGGGGACGCCGCCTGCGGGTCGCGCACGTAGTAGTCCTTCTCGTCGTCGCCGAGCCGCATCGGGTGCGGGGGCTGCTCCATCCCGGGCAGCAGCGGGGCCATCAGCTGCTCCTTGGTGTAGATCAGCGCCTGCCGGTCGTCGTCGGCGAGCTCGAAGTCGTTGCTCATCGTCAGCGACCGGGTCGGGCAGGCCTCGATGCACAGCCCGCAGAAGATGCAGCGCAGGTAGTTGATCTGGTAGACGCGGCCGTAGCGCTCACCCGGGGAGTAGCGGGCGTCCTCGGTGTTGTCGCCGCCCTCGACGTAGATGGCGTCGGCGGGGCAGGCCCAGGCGCACAGCTCGCAGCCCACGCACTTCTCCAGGCCGTCGGGGTGCCGGTTGAGCACGTGCCGGCCGTGGTACCGGGGCTTGGTCTGCTTCGGGACCTCGGGGTACTCCTCCGTGGTCACCTTCTTGAACATCGTCGCGAAGGTGACGCCGAAGCCCTGCGCCGGCCCGGGGAGCCGGCTGCTGCGCTTGCCCGCCGGGGTCGGCGGTGCGCCGGTCTGCCGGACGACCTCCCCGGACGCGCTCGCACCGCCCTCGCGCCGCGCGGGGGTGTGCTCAGACATCGCCGTCCTCCTCGGTCGGTGCGGGGTCGGTGAGGGTGCTGCGCCGTCCGGTGCCGACGACCGTGCCGGCGCCGACCGCCTCGCGGCTGCGCAGCCGCGGCGACGGGGGCACCCGCAGGTCCATCGGGGGCACCGGGAACCCGCCGGCGGTGCGGTCCCGGCTGCGGCTCGGGGGCAGGACCTCGGGTTCGGTCGGGTTCACCGACCCGGCCGCGGCGGCCCGGGCGGCGACCCGGGTGTCGCGGTTGCTGACCCGCGAGGCGATGAGCAGCGCGGCCAGCACGACCAGCGCGATCGGCACCCCGACGAAGACGGCGACCTCCCCGCCGTCGAGGTCGGCCTCGCGGCTGACCGTGCGCATCGTCGCGACCACGAGGATCCAGACCAGCGCGGTCGGCACCAGCACCTTCCAGCCGAAGCGCATGAACTGGTCGTACCGCAGCCGGGGCAGCGTGCCGCGCAGCCAGATGAAGACGAAGAGCGCGACGACGACCTTGGCGAGGAACCACAGCAGCGGCCACCAGCCGGTGTTCGCGCCGTCCCAGATCGAGATCGGCCAGGGCGCCCGCCAGCCGCCCAGGAACAGGGTCGCGGCCAGTGCGGAGACGGTGACCATGTTGACGTACTCGGCCAGGAAGAAGAGCGCGAACTTCAGCGACGAGTACTCGGTGTGGAACCCGCCGACCAGCTCGCTCTCGGCCTCCGGCAGGTCGAAGGGCGCCCGGTTGGTCTCCCCGACGACCGCGACGACGTAGATGACGAACGAGACCGGCAGCAGGACGGCGAACCAGCTCGGGCCGGTGAGGTCGAACCCGAAGACGCTCAGCGACGTGCCGTCCGCCTGCGCCGCGACGATCTCCGAGGTGGACATCGACCCGGCGTAGAGGAACACCGCGACGATCGACAACCCCATCGCGATCTCGTAGCTGACCATCTGCGCGGCGCTGCGCAGCCCGCCGAGCAGCGGGTACGTCGAGCCGGACGCCCAGCCGGCCAGCACGATGCCGTAGACGCCCATCGCCGAGCAGGCCAGCACCACCAGGACGCCGATCGGGGCGTCGGTGAGCTGCAGCGGCGTGCGCTCCCCGAAGATGCTGACCGTCGGGCCGAGCGGGATGACCGAGAAGGCCAGGAACGCCGGGATCGTGGCGATGACCGGGGCCAGGAAGTACACCGGCCGGTCGGCCAGCGCCGGCATGATGTCCTCCTTGAACGCCAGCTTCAGCCCGTCGGCGAGGCTCTGCAGGTAGCCGCGCGGGCCGACCCGGTTCGGGCCGATCCGCTGCTGCATCCGGGCGACGACCTTGCGCTCGAAGACGATGGCGAACAGCGTCATGGCCACGAGCACGGCGAAGACGCCGAGGATCTTGATCAGCACGATCCACCAGACGTCGTGCCCGAAGTCCTCGAGCGTCGGCTGGTCGCGGGCGGCGAGGACGTCGATCACGCCGCACCTCCCGCGCGCAGGCCGGACACGGCGGTGGCACCGGCCGGCGGCGGCGACCCGGCGGACAGCCGGACGACGGCGCCCGGGCCGCTGCACAGGTCGGTCCGGACGGCGCAGCCCGGCGACCGCATCGGCAGCCAGACGACCCGGTCCGGCATGTCGACCACGGCGACCGGCAGGGTGACCGCACCGGCCGGACCGGTGACGGTGAGCAGGTCGCCGTCGGCCAGGCCGAGCCGGCCGGCGGCGTCCCGGCCCAGCCGGGCCACCGGCGGGCGGGCGGTGCCGGCCATCGCCGGCTCCTCGCGCTGCAGGGTGCCGACGTCGAGGAGCTGCCGCCAGGAGGCGAGCACCGCCTCGTCGCCGGTGGTCGCCGGTGCCGGCACCGGGGCCACGTCGAGGCCGGTGGGGGTGGGCGCCTGCGGGGCGGCGCCCAGGGCGATCAGCTCGGCGCGGGCGTCGGTCACGGTGGCGAGCCCCAGCGGCACGCCGAGGTGCTCGGCGATCCCCTCCAGCACCCGGCCGTCGGTCAGCTGGCCGGTGCCGTGCAGGGTGGCGTCGAAGGGCCGCACCCGCCCCTCCCAGTCCAGGTAGCTGCCCGCCTTCTCCGGCGCCGCGGCGACCGGGAGGACGACGTCGGCGTGCGCGGTGACCGCGCTCGGGAACAGCTCGAGGCTGACCACGAACCCGGCGGCGGCCAGCGCCTGCTCGGCGAGCACCGGGTCGGGCAGGTCGGCCGGGTCGACGCCGCCGACGAGCAGCCCGCCCAGGGCGCCGTCGCGGGCGGCGGCGAGGATGCCGGTGGTGTCCCGGCCGGGCGTGGCCGGGAGGTCCACGCCCCACCGCTGGGTGACCGCGGCGCGGTCCGCGGGGCTGCCGACGAGCCGGCCGCCGGGCAGCAGGCCCGGCAGCGCGCCGACCTCGACCGCGCCGCGCTCCCCGGCCCGGCGCGGCACCCAGGCCACCCGGGCGCCGGTCTCGGCGGCGAGCTCGGCCACGGCGGAGAAGCCGCCGGGGACCTCGGCGAGCCGCTCGCCGACCAGGACGACCGCGCCGGGCCGGAACAGCGCGACCGCGGCGTCGGCGAGCAGGCCCTCGACCGGGTTGGCGGCCAGCGCGCGGAGCACCCGGGCCTCCTCCCCCGGCGCCGTGGGCACGACCGTGGCGTGCAGCTTCTCCGCGGCGCGGGTGGCGAACGGGGCGAGGTCGAGGACCTGCATGCCCGCCGTCCGGACCGCCCGGCGCAGCCGCAGGAAGACGATCGGCGACTCCTCCTCGGGCTCGAAGCCGACCAGCAGGACGGTGGGCGCGGCGGTCAGCTCGTCGTAGGTGACCGCGCCGGCGCCCGGGGCGGTGCCGGCGACGTGCGCGGCGAGGAAGGCGAGCTCCTCGGCGGAGTGCGCGCGGGCCCGGGCGTCGACGTCGTTGGTGCCGAGCGCGACCCGGGCGAACTTGGCGTAGGCGTAGGCGTCCTCGACGGTGAGCCGGCCGCCGGGCAGCACCCCGACGCCGCCGGCCGACCGGGCCGCCGCCAGGCCCGCGGCCGCCGCACTCCAGGCCTCGGGCCAGGAGGCCTCGTGCAGCTCGCCGTCCGCCCCGCGCACCAGCGGCGTGGTGAGCCGCTCGTTGCTGGTGGCGTAGCGGAAGGCGTAGCGGCCCTTGTCGCAGTTCCACTCCTGGTTGACCGCCGGGTCCTCGCCGGCGAGCCGGCGCATCACCGAGCCGCGCCGGTAGTCGGTGCGCTGGGCGCAGCCGCTGGCGCAGTGCTCGCAGACGCTGGGCTCGCTGCGCAGGTCGAACGGGCGGGACCGGAACCGGTAGGTGGCGCTGGTGAGCGCGCCCACCGGGCAGATCTGGGTGGTGTTGCCGGAGAAGTAGGACTCGAACGGCTCGTCCTCGTAGATCGCCACCTGCTCCAGCGCACCGCGCTCGAACAGCTCGATGAACGGGTCGCCGGCCACCTGCTGGCTGAACCGGGTGCACCGGGCGCAGAGCACGCAGCGCTCGCGGTCCAGCAGCACCTGCGAGCTGATCGGCAGCGGCTTGGGGTAGGTGCGCTTGGTCTCCACGAACCGGGTCTCGGAGCGCCCGTTGCTCATCGCCTGGTTCTGCAGCGGGCACTCGCCGCCCTTGTCGCAGACCGGGCAGTCCAGCGGGTGGTTGACCAGCAGCAGCTCCATGGTGCCCTGCTGCGCCTTGTCGGCGACCTCGCTGGTCAGCTGGGTGTGCACCACCATGTCCGGGGTCACCGGGGTGGTGCAGGAGGCGACCGGCTTGCGCTGGCCCTCCACCTCCACCAGGCACTGCCGGCAGGCGCCGATCGGGTCGAGCAGCGGGTGGTCGCAGAACCGGGGGATCTGCACGCCGATCTGCTCGGCGGCCCGGATGATCAGCGTGCCCTTGGGCACCGCGACCGGGAAGCCGTCGATGGTGCAGTGCACGGCGTCCGGCGGGGTGTGCGGCCCGGGGACGGCCGGCGGGGCGGCCGGCGCCGGCTGCGGGGCGGCGGGGGTGATGGTCATGAGGCGGCAGCTCCCACGGGCTCGAGGCGGAGCGACCGGCCGAGCCGGGCCTGCTCCTCGGGCGGCAGCAGGGCGACGTAGTCGTCCTTGAAGTACTTCAGCGAGCTGGCGATGCAGCTGGTGGCGCCGTCGCCGAGCGCGCAGAACGACCGGCCGAGGATGTTGTCGCAGGTGTCGGTGAGCAGGTCGAGGTCGGCGGCGCGGCCGTTCCCGTGCACCAGCCGCTCCAGGATCTGCACCAGCCAGTAGGTGCCCTCCCTGCACGGGGTGCACTTGCCGCAGCTCTCGTGCGCGTAGAACTCGGTGAACCGCAGCGTCGCCTCGACGATCGAGTCGGTCTCGTCGAAGACCATCAGCGCGGTGGTGCCGAGCATCGAGCCGGCCGCGGCGACCGAGTCGAAGTCGAGCGGGACGTCGAGGTGCTCAGCGGTGAAGTAGGGCGTCGACGAGCCGCCCGGGGTCCAGAACTTGAGCTCGTGGCCCGGCCGGACGCCACCGGCCATCTCCAGCAGCTCGCGCATCGTCGTCCCCATCGGGGCCTCGTACTGGCCGGGGCGGACGACGCGGCCGGACAGCGAGTAGATCTTCGGGCCGGGCGACTTCTCCGGGCCCATCGTCTTGAACCAGTCGGCGCCGCCGCGGATCACGTAGGGCACGGTGGCCAGCGTCTCCACGTTGTTGATCACCGTCGGGCCGCCGTAGAGGCCGGCGACGGCGGGGAACGGCGGCTTGAGCCGGGGCTGGCCGCGGTAGCCCTCGAGGGAGTCCAGCAGCGCCGTCTCCTCCCCGCAGATGTAGGCGCCGGCGCCGGCGTGCACGACCAGCTCCAGGTCGTAGCCCGAACCCAGGACGTCGGTGCCGAGGTAGCCGGCGGCGTAGGCCTCCTGGACCGCGGCCACCACCCGGCGGTGGGCGTGCACGGCCTCGCCCCGGACGTAGATGACGGCGAAGGAGCAGCGCACCGCGTAGGCGGAGATGATCACGCCCTCCACCAGGGAGTGCGGGTCGGCCATCATCAGCGGCACGTCCTTGCAGGTGCCCGGCTCGCCCTCGTCGGCGTTGACCACCAGGTACTTGGGCATCGCCGCCGGGCCGGTCGGGGTCTCCCCCGGCTTGGGCTGCGGGATGAAGCTCCACTTCATGCCGGTCGGGAAGCCGGCGCCGCCGCGGCCGCGCAGCCCGGAGTCCTTGACCAGGGCGACCACCTCGTCCGGCGCCATCGTCAGGGCCTGGCGCAGCGCGCGGTAGCCGTCGAGCCGTTCGTAGGTCTCCAGCGTCCAGGAGCGCGGCTCGGCGAAGCGTGCGGTGAGCACGGGGGTGAGCGGCATGGTCAGACCTCTCGCTCGACGGAGGTGCCCGAGCCGGCCTGGCCCTGGGTGGCGGGCCGGTCGGTGCCCTCGGCACCGCGCTCGGCCGGCTGCCGGCCGGCGGGCTCGGGGGTGTCGGGGTGGTGCTGGGCGGCGCCGGCGCGCTCGGCCGGGGTGTCCGCCGAGGCGACCGCGGTGTCGGCCGCCTGCTGGGCGGGGGTCTCCCCGGTCGTCCCGGCCGGGGTGACGTCGGGCTCGGGCGCGTCGTCGGGCTGCGCGCCCGACATCGGCGGCGCGGTCTCGCCGCGCTCGGCGGCCAGCCGCACCCCGCGCAGCGTCGGCTCCCCGGTCGAGGGCCCGTCGACGGCGGCCTGCGCCGCGGCGGGGTCGGCGTGCTGGGAGAGCCCGGCGAGCTGGCGGGAGACGCCGCGAAAATCGGTCAGCGCCGCGCCGCGGGTGGGCGCCGGCTTCTCGCCGCGGCGCAGCGCGGCCACCAGCTCCCGGGCGCTGTCGACGTCCTGCTGGTCGTAGAACTCGTAGTCGACGGTGACCACCGGCGCGTAGTCGCAGGCGGCCAGGCACTCGGCGTGCTCGAGGGTGACCGAGCCGTCGGCGGCGGTCTGGTCGTGGCCGACACCGAGGTCAGCGGAGACGGCGTCGTAGATGCGCTGCCCGCCGAGGACGGCGCACAGCGTGTTGGTGCAGACGCTGACCAGGTGCCGACCGGTCGGGTGGCGCTTGTACATCGTGTAGAAGGTCGCCACCGCGCCGACCTCGGCCTTGGTCAGGCCGAGCAGCCGGGCGCAGAAGCCCACGCCCTCGGGCGAGACGTAGCCCTGCACCGACTGGACCAGGTGCAGCATCGGCAGCAGCGCGGACCGGGCCTGCGGGTAGCGGGCCATCAGCTCACGCGCCTCGGCCTCGTGCTGCGCGGTCAGCCGCGGCAAGTCGGGCGCGGCGGGCTCCACCGGGCTGGAGTCCAGCCCGGTGACCGCCGTCCCCTCGAAGGAACCAGGCAGAGCACTCATCTGTCGACGCCCCCCATGACCGGGTCGATGGAGGCGATCGCGGCGATGACGTCGGCGATCATGCCGCCCTCGCTCATCGCGGCGGTCGCCTGCAGGTTGGTGAAGCTGGGGTCGCGCACGTGGACGCGGAACGGGCGGGTGCCGCCGTCGCTGACCACGTGGTAGCCGAGCTCGCCGCGCGGGGACTCGATGGCGCTGTAGACCTGGCCGGCCGGCACCCGGAAGCCCTCGGTGACCAGCTTGAAGTGGTGGATCAGGGCCTCCATCGACTGGCCCATGATGTGCCGGACGTGGTCGAGGGAGTTGCCCAGCCCGTCGGCGCCGAGGGACAGCTGCGCGGGCCAGGCGATCTTCTTGTCCTCGACCATCACCGGCCCCGGCCGCAGCCGGTCCAGCGCCTGCTCGACGATCTTCAGCGACTCGCCGATCTCGGCGACCCGGACCAGGTAGCGGCCCCAGGCATCGGCTGTGTCGGCGGTCGGGACCTCGAAGTCGTAGGTCTCGTAGCCGCAGTAGGGCTCGACCTTGCGCAGGTCCCACGGCAGGCCGGCGGAGCGGAGGACCGGGCCGGTGACGCCCAGGGCCAGGCAGCCGGTGACGTCGAGGAAGCCGACGTCCTTGAGCCGCCGCTGCCAGATCGGCTGGCCGGTGAGCAGCCGGTGCATGGCGGTGATCCGCTCCGGCATGACCTCCAGGAACTCCCGGATCCGGCCCTCCACGCCCTCGGGCAGGTCCTGCGCGAGGCCGCCGGGGCGCACGTAGGCGTGGTTCATCCGCAGCCCGGTGATCTCCTCGAGCAGGTCGAGGACCAGCTCGCGCTCCCGGAATCCGTTCGTCATCCCGGTGAGGGCGCCCATCTCCATGCCGAAGGTGGCCAGCCCGACCAGGTGCGAGGCGATCCGGTTCAGCTCCATGACCAGGACCCGGACGGTCTGCGCCCGCGGCGGCGCCTCGATGCCGAGCAGCTTCTCCACGGCCAGGCAGTAGGCGGTCTCGTTGAACAGCGGGGCGAGGTAGTCCATCCGCGTGACCAGGGTCGTGCCCTGGGTCCAGGTGCGGTACTCCGTCGTCTTCTCGATGCCGGTGTGCAGGTAGCCGATGACGACGCGGGCCTTGGTGACCGTCTCGCCCTCGAGGTCGAGCACCAGCCGGAGCACCCCGTGGGTCGAGGGGTGCTGCGGCCCCATGTTGACGACGAGCCGCTCCTCCTCGTGCGGGTCGGCGCCGAAGGTCTGGTCCCAGTCGCCACCGGTGACGGTGTAGACCCGCCCCTCGGTGGTCTCTCGCGAGCCGGCGTAGGGGTCCTGCGTGGTGGTCACTGTGTCTTCGCCTCGACTCCGGTCTCGTTCCGCTCCTCGGTCGCTGGCGCTCCCTGCGATGCTCGCTCAACCGTCGTCATCGGTAGCTCCGGCGCTCGTCGGGGGGCGGGATCTGCGCGCCCTTGTACTCGACCGGCACGCCCCCGAGCGGGTAGTCCTTGCGCTGGGGGTGGCCCTCCCAGTCGTCGGGCATGAGGATCCGGGTCAGCGCCGGGTGGCCGTCGAAGACGACGCCGAACATGTCCCAGGTCTCCCGCTCGTGCCAGTCCGCGGTCGGGTAGACCCGGGTCACCGAGGGGACGTGCGGGTCCTCGGCGGTGACCGCGACCTCGAGCCGGATCCGGCGGCGGTAGGTCATCGAGGTCAGGTGGTAGACCACGTGCAGCCGCGGGCGGTCCGGGGTCGCGACCGGGCCGCCGCTGTCGGCGTAGTCGACCCCGGAGACGCTGCTGCACAGCTCGAAGCGGAGCGCGTCGTCGTCCCTGAGCGCCTGCACCAGCGTGAGCAGGTGCTCCCGGACGACGAACCAGGTGATCTCGCCGCGGTCGACCAGCACCCGCAGGACGGCGGCGTCGTAGGTGGCCTGGCCGACGGCGTCGATCAGCGCGTCGGTGACCTCGTCGAACCAGCCGCCGTAGGGCCGCTCGGAGGAGTGCAGCGCCACCGCACCGCCGGGCTCGACCCGGACCAGGCCGCCGAAGCCGGAGGTGTCGCCGCTGCCGGTGACGCCGAAGGCGCCGCGGCGGAAGCCACCGGTCTCGGGGACCTCCGTCATCGTGGGGCCCCCGCCCCGGGCAGGACGACGGCGTTGCCTCCACGCTGCTCGATCGCGAACTGGCCGGTACGCCCCGCGGCGGCGGCCTGCTCGTAGGCGCGGCGCGCGTCCTTGTCGGCGCGGACGCTGGAGGGCATCTCGACGTGCAGGTCGGGGGCCGTGCCGTCGGCGCGGGCGGCGGCCTGCTGGGCGGCGCGCTTGGCACCGAGCGGCTCGTGCTGGATCTTGTGGTGCAGCTTGAGGATGGCGTCGGTGAGCATCTCCGGCCGCGGCGGGCAGCCCGGCAGGTACATGTCCACCGGGACGATGTGGTCGACGCCCTGGACGATCGCGTAGTTGTTGAACATCCCGCCGGAGCTGGCGCACACGCCCATCGCGAGCACCCAGCGCGGCTCGGGCATCTGGTCGTAGATCTGGCGCAGCACCGGGGCCATCTTCTGGCTGACCCGGCCGGCGACGATCATCAGGTCGGCCTGGCGCGGCGAGGCGCGGAAGACCTCCATGCCGAAGCGGGCCAGGTCGTAGCGGCCGGCACCGGAGGCCATCATCTCGATCGCGCAGCAGGCCAGGCCGAAGGTGGCCGGCCACAGCGAGGACTTGCGGGTCCAGTTGACCAGCTTTTCCACGCTGGTCAGCAGCACGCCGCTGGGCAGCTTCTCCTCGAGACCCATGTCAGGCCCTCACTCCCACTCGAGCCCGCCGCGCCGCCACACGTAGGCGTAGGCGATGAAGACGGTGACGATGAAGACGGCCATCTCGACCAGGCCGAAGACGCCGAGGGCGTCGTTGGCGACGGCCCACGGGTAGAGGAAGACGATCTCGATGTCGAAGACGATGAACAACATCGCGGTCAGGTAGTACTTGACCGGGAAGCGACCGCCGGTGAGCGGCTGGTCGACCGGCTCGATGCCGCACTCGTAGGCCTCGAGCTTGGCCCGGTTGTAGCGCCGCGGGCCGATGAACGGGGCAGCGGTCACCGAGAAGAGGGCGAAGGCGGCGGCGAGCGCGAAGAGCCCGACGAGGGGCACGTAGTTCGACAGCATCAGCGGCAGCCCACCTGACCGGGACCGGGCACCGGACCAGCCGGCCACCCGCCCCTGACGGGTGTGCACCTCGTCGTGCAGACCACGGAGACGACCTCCACCTCACCCGGGAAGCCCCGGCGTGTCGCTTGTGAACTACTTCACAAAGTCGAGCGGTGGAAGCCTATGCCTGCGGGGCGTCAGAAAGCCAGGACCCCCGGTGACCGAGTTCACACGGGGGGTCCTGGGCGGGCTGTCCGGGCTGGACGCTCCTATGACGCGTCAAGCGGTGGCCGGTGGTGATTCGAGGCGGCGGTAGAGCTCGCGGGCGATGTAGCGCTTGAGGCAGCGTTTGATCTCGCGGTCGGTCTTGCCTTCGGCGCGGCGGCGGTCGGCGTAGGCGCGGGTTCGTTCGTCGCGTTGCAGTCGGCTGAGGACGACGGTGTGCAGGGCGCGGTTGAGCTGGCGGTCCCCGGAGCGGTTGAGCCGGTAGCGCACGGTCTTGCCCGAAGACGCCGGGATCGGGGCGGCGCCGGCCAGCATGGCGAAGGCGGCGTCGTCGCGGCAGCGGCCGGGATGGGACCAGGCGGTCAGCACGGTGGCGGCCACGATCGGGCCGACTCCGGTCAGCTCGAGCAGGTCCGGCCGCCAGGTCCGCACGATGGCGCGGATGGCCTTCTCATGGTTGAGGGCTTCGGCCTCGAGGAAGCGGATGCGGCCGGCCAGCTCGTGCAGCACGGTCAGCGCGGTAACCGTCTCGATGTCACCACTGCAGGCGCCTGGGCGCAGCCTGGCGGCGGTGCTGATCATGGCGCGGGTGGTCTGCCCGCGGAACCGGGCGCGCACCGGCTCCGGGGCGGTGATGACCATCGCCAGCAGCTGCCGCTGACCGGTGCTGGCGGCCTCCACAGCCGCTCGCCGGGCGGTCAGGCGCATCTGCAGCGCGGCCCGCTCGGCGCCGGTCTTGGGCTCGGCGAGTCGGGTGCGGGCCAGCGCATCGCGGGCGGCGCGTTCGGCGTCGATCGGATCGGACTTGGCGCCGGCCCGCCGGGCCGGCCGCTTGGGCCGGTCCAGCTCGACGACCATCTCCTCGCCGGCGGCCAGATGCCGGGCCAGACCAGCGCCGTAGCCACCGGCGCCCTCCATCGCCCAGGCCCGCAAGCCCGAGTGCTGCTCGGCCAGAGCGACCAACTCGGCGTAGCCGTCGGGATCGGCGGTGACCGTCGCGCGGGCCAGCACGCCACCGGTACGCGCATCGACGACGGCGGCGGTGTGGGTCTGGCTGTGGGTGTCGACGCCGATGACGACCTCGACCAGTTCTGCCAGCATGGACATGCGTTCTTCTCCTTGACCGGGGGGACGCAGCAGGTCCCGGTCCGGTGCGGAGATGGCAGGACTGTGATGAGACACGCCAGCGCCTACTGGCGGTCAAGCTCCTGATCAGGCCAACGTCTCCGGCCGGGCCGGTGCCGACAGCAGCAGGCGGACAAGTCCGGCCAAGGGCACAAAGCCAGTCAGGCGAAGGGTCACGCCCACTGCTGCCGACCGTCAGCCCATCACCGATGAACCGACCCGGCCAGCCTCACAGTCAGGTGAGCGGGCCCGGCGACGGCGCCGGCGGTGGCGCCGTCGGGTCGGTCGGCGTGGGCTGCGGGAAGGGCGCCGGCTCCGGCGGGGGCAACGGGTCGATCGGCGACGGTGAGGGCGAGGGCGGGTCGGGCTGCGGGACCGGTGGTGTCGTCATGCACCGACCCTGCTCCTCCCCGGCCGCCGACGGAACGGCTCGGCGACCGCGTTCGCGCAGAGCACAGCGGACGGCGGCCCCGCCATGGCGAGGGCGGGGTCGAGCGCACGACACATCGCGATCGGCCAACGGCCACCGGCTCGCACCACCACCCCGCTTGTCAAAAGGGCGGCGGATCGTCGGCTGGGTCCGGTGGTGGGCCGCCGACCGGGACCAGGACGAGTTCGCCGGGCAGGCGGAGGCCCGGTGGTCTCGTGGTGCGGGTGACCCCCGACGGGGTCGTCACCGACAGGACCCCGTCGTCGGTCATGGTGAACCGCCAGCCCGGTGCGTGGGTCTTCAGCCGGTGGTGCCGGCGGCACAGCGAGCACAGGTTCTCGCAGGCGGTCTGCCCGCCCTCGGCGTGCGGGTGGACGTGGTCGGCCTCGGTCCACCGCGCCGGTCGCCGGCAGCCGGGGTGCCGGCAGGTGCGGTCCCGGGCCTTGACGAACCGCTGCTGCGCCGGGGTCGGCCGGTAGCGGTCCACCGGCGGCGGCCGGTCCAGCACCGCGCAGCCGCAGTCGCTCGCGGCGCCGTGCTGCGGGCAACCGCGGCGGACCAGCTGCTCCAGCTCACCCCGGGTCACCGTCGCCCGCAGCGCCCCGGTGGCGGGGTCGGTCAGTGAGATGCCCAGGCTGCCGCCGGTCGGTGCCTGCAGCCCGCCCGGGCAGAGGGCGTCGAGCTGTTCCAGCAGCTCCCGCAGCTGCCCGGCGGTGATCGGCGCGCCGTCCACCGTCGCGGTGTCGGAGTCGGTCGGGGGCGTGAACGGGCGCAGGTCGCCGCCGGTCGGCCGGGTGCCCTCACCGGCCGACCGGGTGCCCAGCCCCGGCAGCGGGGCGATGACCTGCAGGTGCGCGGTCACCGGCTCCCGGGTCGTGTCCCAGGGGCGGAGGATCAGGTCGGCCATGATCTGCGCCCGCAGCTGACCGATCGGCCGGGTGTCCCCGTCGGCCTTGGCCATCCGGGCGTAGCCGTCCACCGCGTCCCGGCACGCCGCCGCCACCGGCATCGGCAGGTCCGCGACCAGCTGCCCCATCCCGTCGGCGGTGGCCTTGGCCTGCACGTCCATGCACTGCTCGGCCTTGCGCCGCCGCCGGTCGGCCGCCGCGGCGTCCACCGCGATCAACGCCGCCGCCGTCCGCTCGGCCAACCGCACCGGCGTCTCCCCGGCCAGCGCCCACTGCAGCGCCTGCGCCTCCACCTCACCGACCACGGCCGGGTCCACCCGGCCACCGGCGTCGGTCGACTGCCCACCGAGGGCCTTGACGATCGCGTTCGCCCGCGGGTGGTCGATCAACCCGTCGGCCAGCGCCGCCCAGGTGTCGGGCAGCTCCCGGCGCAGCACCAGTGACCGCTCGGTCAACGCGGTCGCCGCCGCGCGGGAGATCCCGGCCACCACCGCCAGCTCGTCCGCGAAGAACTCACTCACCCCCGCCGGCGCCCGGTCCGGCAGGTAGCCCTCCACGCCGTGGCCGGGCTGGTCCTCGGTCAGGTCCGACTGCTGCGGCCGGCGCGCGGCGAACCCGGCCACCAGCGCCGCCTCATAGGCCGCCAGCTTCGCCCGACCCACCGCGACCGCGACCAGCTCGCGGGCCATCTCGGCGTCGTCGAACCCGTCCACGTCCAGCAGGTCGGTCACGCGCGCCGGACGACGGGTCACCCCCTCTGGAGCGGGACCCCACGCGTCCGGGTCCAACGGCCGGGCAGGCGCCACCGTCAGCGCCACCCCGTACCCACCGGCCTCGAACACACCCTCAAGCTATGGGAGGGGTACGACAGTTCCGGGGGTCAGCGCGTCACTGAGCTGGGAGTTCCTCGACATCCGTGCCGATCGGTGACGACCGCGGTGCCACGGCGCCGACCGGCGTCCTCCGACCTCAACCGCCGTCCGTCGCCCGCCGGGGATGGTGCGGGGGCTCGGCGTCAGTCCTCGAGCCGCTCCTGGCGGTCCCGCGCGCGGCTGCCGGCGACGCGGCCGGGGCGAGGAAGCACGGCCGCGCGCAGCGCCGTCTCCCGACGGCGCCGGACCGCCCGCCGCAAGCGCTCCGCGCGGGAGCCGGGCGGGTCGGCGAGCCAGACGAAGCCGTCGTCGACGTCCGGCGCCTCGTCGTCGGCGAGGAGGAACGCCAGCAGCTCGGTCATCAGGGCGTCGTCGGCGAGCAGCCGGCCGAGCGGGTCCTCCCCCAGGTCGTGCTGCTCGAGGAAGTGTGGGAAGCGGGAGAAGACGCCGGGGCCGAAGATCGCCGCCGCCCGGTCCTGCATGAAGTTCACCGAGTCGTCCAGCCCCTCGAGCGCCTCGGCCGCCCGCTCCACGCCCAGCCAGGCGCGGAGGGTGAACGTGTCCGGGCCGCCGGAGGCGGACCAGTCGTCAGGCACGGGTGCCGCGGTGCAGCGCGACGGCGCCGCCGGTCAGGTTGCGCCAGGCGACGTCGACCCACCCGGCCGACTGCAGCCACCGCGCCAGCTCGGGCTGCGCGGGCCAGGCCCGGATCGACTCGGCCAGGTAGACGTAGGCCTCCGGGTTGCTGCTCACCGCCCGGGCGATCACCGGCAGCGCCCGCATCAGGTACTCCGTGTAGACGGTGCGGAACGGCGCCCACACCGGGCTGGAGAACTCGCAGACCACCAGCCGGCCCCCCGGCCGGGTCACCCGGGCGAACTCCCGCAGGGCCGCGACCGGGTCGGCGACGTTGCGCAGCCCGAAGGAGATGACGACGCCGTCGACGCTCTGGTCGGCCAGCGGCAGCGCCATCGCGTCACCGGCGACCTTCGGCACCGGGCGCGCGGCACCGGCTGCCAGCATCCCCTGGGAGAAGTCGCAGGCGATCGCGTGCACCCCGCCGGCGGCGAGCTCCACGGTGGACACCGCCGTGCCGGCCGCGACGTCGAGCACGGTGGACCCCCGGCGCGCGCCCAGCGCCTCCCGGGTGGCCCGCCGCCACCCGGCGTCCAGGCCACCGGAGAGGACCGTGTTCGTCAGGTCGTAGCGCCCGGCGACCCGGTCGAACATCGCCGCGACCTCGTCGGGGCGCTTGTCCAGCCCCGCCCGCGTCCCCGCTGCCCCTGCCCGCCCACCGGTCGCCACGTCGGCGACGCTACCTGCGCGCCTCCTACCCTGGGGTGGTGACCATGGCTGCCGAGGCGACGGACGCGACGAGCGTCACCACGACCGCGCTCGGTCCGCGTCGCACCCCGCTGCTCACCCTGCTGCCCGCCGAGGGGGCGCTGGCCTGGGTCCGCCGTGGTGAGGGGCTGGTCGGCTGGGGCGAGGCGGACCGCCTCGAGGTCACCGGCCCGCACGCCCTGGCCGAGGCCGCCGCGTGGTGGGCCGACCGGTGCGCGCGCACCGACGCGCACGACCCGCTGGGCGTCCCGGGCTCGGGCCCGGTCGTCTTCGCCTCCATCGCCTTCGACCCGGCAGCGGGGACGTCGGTCTTCGTCGTCCCCGAGGTGGTCGTCGGCCGGCGCGACGGGCAGACCTGGGTGACCGTGGCCGGCGAGGCCGACGACGACCGGGCCGTGGTCGAGACCTCGCCGCAGGAGGCCGCCACCTCCATCGGCCGGCTCGCCTACGCCGACGGCGCGCTGGACCCGGTGACCTGGTGCGGGGCCGTCGGCGCGGCCGTGCGGCGGATCGACGCCGGCGAGCTGGACAAGGTGGTGCTGGCCCGCGACCTGCTGGTCACCGCCGACCGCCCGCTGGACCCCCGCCGGCTGCTGCTGCGGCTGGCCGAGCGCTTCCCCGACACCTGGACCTTCGCCGTCGAGGGGCTGCTGGGCGCCACCCCGGAGCTGCTGCTGCGCCGCACCGGCCGGCACCTCGACGCGCGGGTGCTCGCCGGCACCGCGCCGCGCGGCGCCGGTGCCGACGACGACCGGCTCGCCGCCGGCCTGGCGGGGTCGGTGAAGGACCACGCCGAGCACGCCTACGCCGTCACCAGTCTTGCCGACGCGCTGCGGCCCTTCGTCGACGAGCTGCACGTGCCCGAGCACCCCTCGCTCCTCACCCTGCCCAACGTCCGGCACCTGGCCAGCGACGTGCACGGCCGCCAGCGCGACGGCGACGGCACCGGCCTGCTGGAGCTGGTGGCCGCGGTGCACCCCACCGCCGCCGTCTGCGGCAGCCCCACCGCCACGGCCGCCCGGCTGATCGGCGAGCTGGAGGGCATGGACCGCGGCCGGTACGCCGGGCCGGTGGGCTGGCTGGACGCCCGCGGGGACGGCGAGTTCGGGCTGGCGCTGCGCTGCGCCGAGCTGACCGGAGCCGAGGGCGGCCGGCAGGCCCGGCTGTTCGCCGGCTGCGGGATCGTCTCCGGTTCCGACCCGATCGCCGAGCTGGCGGAGACGCAGACCAAGCTCGCCGCCTTCCAGGCGGCGCTGGAGGACTGACCTCACCCGGACGAGCGGGGGCCGGGACCGGCGTTCAAGCACCAACAGAACCGGCCGATCTCGTATCTGTGACCGTCCTCCGCGCCTGCCGCCCCACGCCGGGTCTGTGCGTGCTGGCCGGGGTCCTGGCGTGCTGCCTCGGGACCGTGGTCCTGGCCCCGGACAGCACCCTCGGCGACTGGGCCTACCTGGCCGTCAGCGTCGGCGGCGCGGCTGCCGCCTGGCTGGCCGACCGGCGCCGTCCGCAGAACCGGCGCGGCGGGGTGCCCTGGGTGCCGCTGGCCCTGACCGGCAACGCGGCCGGGGACGTGGCCTGGCAGGCGATCACCTGGACGACCGGCTCCGCACCCGAGGTGTCGGTGGCCGACCTCGGCTGGCTGGCGGGCTACGCCACCCTCGTCGGCACCGCCATGAACGGCCGCATCGGCGGGCAGCATCGCCGGGGCTCGAGGGCCTACGCCGCGCTCGACGGCATCGCCGCCCTCGCCGTCTCCCTCCTCGTCGTGTTCCAGACCCCCGTCGTGGCCACGCTCACCGACGCCGGGCTCCCGGCGCTGACCCGGCTGGCCTTCATCGGCTACCCGGTGCTGGACGCCGTCCTCATCGGCCTGATGGCCTGGCGCCTGGTGCTGCACGGGCGGGTGCGGCCCGCGGTCGCCCTGCTGCTGGCCGGCACGACCTGCTGGCTGGTCGCCGACCTGGGGTGGCTGCTGCTGGCCTCCCCCGACACCGTCGCCGGCTGGCTGGACGCCGGCTGGCTGCTCGGCGTCGCCTGCTTCGCCGTGGTGCCGTGGCTGCCGCAGTCCCGCACCGAGGACCCCACCGCCGGCCGGGGCCCCGGCCACGGCCCGTGGCGGATGGCGCTGACCGTCGCCCCCTTCGCCGCGCCCGCCGTGCTCGAGGTCGTCGCCTGGGACGACGGCGTGGACGTCAACCCGGTCCCCGGCCTGGTCGTGTGGGGCGTGCTGCTGGTGCTCACCACCATCCGCACCCGGCTGGTGGCCCTCGACGGCCAGCGCGCCTGGGCGCTGGTCCGCTCCCAGGCGCGGCGCTCGGAGGCGCTGGCGGTCAACTCCTCGGACGCCGTCGTCGTCGTCGACGCCGCCGGCCGGCTCACCGCCGAGTCGGCGTCGCTGGCCCGCTCCCTCGGGGTGCCCGCACCGGCCGGCGCCGAGCTGGCCGAGCTGGTGGCCCGGGCGGGCGGGGACGCGGAGGACGCGCGGCTGCTGCTGACCCGCAGCGCGTCGCTGCCCGGCGTCCCGGTCCAGCTCGAGCTGGAGGGGCTGCTGCCCGACGGGGCGGCCCGCTGGCTGGGCGGCCGGGCGGTCAACCTCGCCGGCGACCCCGACGTCGCCGGCACCGTGGTCAGCCTCACCGACGTCACCGCGCGCAAGCTGGCCGAGCTGGAGCTCGCGCACCAGGCCTTCTACGACGGCCTGACCGGGCTGGCCAACCGCTCGCTGTTCCTCGACCACACCGAGCAGGCGCTGCGCCGCGCCCACCGCAGCGGCACCCCTCCGATCGTGCTGTGCCTGGACCTCGACGGGTTCAAGGACGTCAACGACAGCATCGGCCACCTGGCCGGCGACGAGCTGCTGTGCACCGTAGCGGCGCGGCTGAGCAGCGTCGTCCGGGCCACCGACACCGTCGCGCGGCTCGGCGGCGACGAGTTCGTCGTCCTCGTCGACGACATCGCCGGCGGGCTGCCCGAGGCCACCGAGCTCGCCCAGCGGCTGCTCGAGGCGATCGCCGAGCCGGTCGACCTGCACGGGCACCGGGTGAGCGTGGCGGCCAGCATCGGCGTCGTCGTCGCCGAGCCCGACGCCACCCCGCTGTCGCTGTTCCGGGACGCCGACATCGCGATGTACCGCGCCAAGGCCGCCGGCCGCGCCCGGTGGGTGGTCTTCGACGCCGGCATGCGCACCGCCGCGCTCGAGCGCATCGAGCTCGAGCGCGAGCTGGCCGCCGCGCTCCCGGCCGGGCAGCTGCGGCTGGTCTACCAGCCCGTGGTCGACCTGCGGACCGAGGAGGTCACCGGCTTCGAGGCCCTGCTGCGCTGGCAGCACCCGACCCTGGGTGCCGTCGGCCCGGACAAGTTCGTGCCGATCGCCGAGGACACCGGCGAGATCGTGCCGATCGGCCGCTGGGTGCTGGGCGAGGCGACCCGCACCGCGGCCCGGTGGCAGCGCGCCCACCCCGGCGCCCCGCTGACGATGGCGGTCAACGTCTCCGCCCGGCAGCTGGTCGGCGTGGACCTGCTCCGCGACGTCGCCGCGGCGCTGTCGGTCAGCGGGCTGGCGCCGTCCTCGCTGGTCCTGGAGGTGACCGAGACCGCGCTGGTCACCGACCCGAACGCGGTCGCCGAGCGGCTCGCCGAGCTGCGCGCGCTGGGGGTCCGGCTGGCGCTGGACGACTTCGGCACCGGCTACTCGTCGCTGAGCTACCTGCGCCAGTTCGACGTCGACGTCCTCAAGATCGACCGCTCGTTCGTGAGCCTGCTCGACGGCTCACCCGAGGACGGCGCCATCGTGCACGGGCTGGTCCAGCTCGGCCGCACGCTGCGGCTGGAGGTCGTCGCCGAGGGCGTGGAGACCGAGGCCCAGCGCGACCTGCTGCGCGCCGAGCACTGCGACCTGGCCCAGGGCTGGCTGTTCGCCAAGCCGCTGGAGGCCGACGAGGCCGAGCTGCTGCTGCTCGGCCGGTCCGCGCCGCCGGCGACCCCCCGGACGCTCGCTCAGAGCTGACGCAGCGCCGCGGCGGCGGCCGCGCGCAGCCGCACCCCGAGGGCGGCCTCGGCGGCCGCGTCGGTGCGGACGACGACCACCCGCGGCCCGCCGGCACCCAGCGCGTCGACCAGCTGGCCGGGGTCGGTGACCGCCGTGGCCGCCCAGCCCAGCGACCGGGCCACCGCCACCAGGTCCCGGCCGTGCGGGGTGCCGAACACCCGCCGGAACCCGGCCGCGTACTGCGGCTGCCCCGGCTCGAGCTGGGCGAAGATGCCGCCGCCGTCGTTGTCCGGGACGACGACGGTCAGGTCGGGCACCGCCTCGCCCTCGCCGGTGAGCAGTCCGGTGAGGTCGTGCAGGAACGTCAGGTCGCCCATCAGCGCGAACGCCGGCCCGCCGCCGGCGCCCTGGTGCGCCAGCGCCGCGCCCACGGCGGTCGAGATGGTGCCGTCGATGCCAGCGACGCCGCGGTTGGCGAGCACGGTGAGCCCGGGCCGGGGCACGGCGTACCGGTCGACGTCGCGCACCGGGGTGGAGGAGCCCAGCACCAGCAGCGCCCCGGCCGGCAGCAGGGCCACCAGGTCGCGGGCCAGCCGGGGGGCGGTCAGCCGGCCGGGCAGGTCGTCGAGCTCGGCGTCGACCGCCCGCCCCACCCGGGCCGCCGCCCCGGTCCACAGCTGCGCCCAGGTCCGGTCCGGGCGGGCCGCGCCCTCCCGCACCGCCAGCCCGGGGTCCAGGTGCGCGCTGCCCACCAGCGCGCTGCCGCGCCCCGGGTCGGCCCAGCGCGGCGTCGCGCCGTAGGTCTCCACCGGCACGGCCGGGTCGGCGAGCAGCGCCGACACCGGCCGGGACAGCATCGGCCGGCCGACCACGACCACCCGGTCGGGCCGCTGCCCGGCCAGCCACTCCTGCGCGCCGAGCAGCAGCGCCGGACCGCGCACCGCGCCGGACGCGCCCCACGCGCCGCTGCTCGGCTCGGCCAGCACCGGCCAGCCGCGCTGGTCGGCGACCACGGCGGCGGACCGGCCGACCGCCGGTGGCGCGTCGCCGGCGACCAGCAGCGTGCGCGGCGGGCCGTCGGCGGTCAGCGGCGCGGCGTACCGCGGCTCGCCCGCAGCCGCCGCAGCGGTCCACGGGGCGCCGTCGGGGCGTCCGGCCAGGTCCCCGGACGGCGGGGCCGGCCGGGTGCCGGGAGCGGCGTCGTCGGGCATCAGCGGCTCGCGCAGCGCCAGGTTCAGGTGCACCGGCCCCGGGTCGCCGGACAGCTCGCCGCGGGCCACCAGCAGCGCCTTGGCGACCAGCGAGCGCCAGTACCGGTTCTGCGCCGCCTCGCGGCCGGGCTCGGGCACCCCGACGTCGGCGGCCCAGCGCACCGCGCGGCCGTAGAGCCCCGGCTGGTCGATCGTCTGGTTCGCCCCGGTGCCGCGGAGCTCCGGCGGCCGGTCGGCGGTCAGCGCCAGCAGCGGCACCCCGCTGGAGTCGGCCTCCAGCACCGCGGCGTGCAGGTGCGCGGTCGCCGTCCCGGAGGTGGTGAGCACCGGCACCGGCCGGCCGGAGGAGCGGGCCAGCCCGAGCGCCAGGAAGGCGGCGGTCCGCTCGTCGATCCGCACGTGCAGCCGGAGCAGCCCGGCCGCCTCGGCGTCGGCCAGCGCCAGCGCGACCGGCGCCGACCGGGAGCCGGGGGCGACCACGGCGTCGCTGACACCGCCGCGCAGCAGCTCGTCGACGAGCACCCGGGCGAAGGCGGTCGAGGGGTTCACGAGCCCAGCACCGCGGCCAGCCGCTCCCGCCAGCGCCGCTCGGTGGCCGCGTCGGCGACGCACTCGGCCAGCCGGTCCGGCACCGGCCGCACCACCGGCAGCGCGCCGTCGAGCGGGAGCAGCGGCTCGCTGGTGACGTCGCCGGTGAACAGCGCGACCGTGCCCAGCCCGCACGCGAACGGCAGCTCGGGCAGCGCCGCCGCCAGCGCGACGCCGGCGGCGATGCCCACCGAGCTCTCCAGCGCGGAGGAGACGACGCAGGGCAGCCCGTGCGCCTCCGCCACCTCCAGCGCGGCCCGCACGCCGCCGAGCGGCTGCACCTTGAGGACGACGACGTCGGCGGCCTCGGCCAGCGCGACCCGGCGCGGGTCGACCGCCCGGCGCACCACCTCGTCGGCGGCGATCCGGACGTCGACCCGGCGGCGCAGCGCGGCCAGGTCCTCGATCGTCGGGCACGGCTGCTCGGCGTACTCCAGGCCGAACCGGTCCAGCTCGCGGAGCCGGACCACCGCGGTGTCGACGTCCCAGGCCGCGTTGGCGTCGACCCGGACGGCGCCGGTGGGCCCCAGCGCGTCCCGGACGGCCTCGACCCGGGCGACGTCCTCGGCCGGGGACTGCCCCGGCTCGGCGACCTTGACCTTCGCCGTCCGGCAGCCGGAGGCCCGCACGATCGCGTGCGCCTGCTCGGGCCCGACCGCGGGCACGGTCACGTTCACCGGGACGGAACTGCGGACCGGGTCCGGCCAGCCCAGCACGGCGGCCTCGTGCGCGGACGCCCACCAGCGGCGGCTCTCCGCGACGTCGTAGTCCCAGAACGGGGAGAACTCGCCCCAGCCGGCCGGCCCGTGCACCAGCACGCCGTCGCGGACCTCGATGCCGCGGAACCGGGTGCGCATCGGCACCGACCACACGTGCGCCTCCAGCGCCGCCGGGACCCCGCCCGGAGCGTCGGCGGCGGGAGCAGCAGGCATGGGTGACAGCCTAGGCGCGCCGCTGCGCAGGACTCGGGCACGATCGGGACGTGCAGCGCGGCGCCGTCCCGACGAACGACGAACCCCCGGAGGTCAGCGTGGCCCACTCGACGGCACCCCGGCCCGCCGCCGACCTGAGCCCGCGCCGCCCCGGGCTGCCGGCGCGCTGCGGCGTGCGCGGCTGCGGCTGCGAGGACCCGCGTCAGCTCCGCAACGCCGCGAACCTGGTGACCGTCCTCCGCACGGTGGCCTCGCTGGCGCTGGTGACGACCGCGGCGGTCCAGCACTCCTGGCCGTGGCTGCTGGCCGCCTACCTCACCTACTGGATCGGCGACTCCGCCGACGGCAACATCGCCCGCTGGCAGCACCAGGAGACCCGGTTCGGAGCGGTCTTCGACGTCGTGTGCGACCGGATCAACTGCGTCAGCTGCGCCCTGGTCTTCCTGCAGTTCGTCGACGCCCCGTGGCCGATCGCGGTGTTCCTGTTCCAGTTCGTGGTCGTCGACCTGCCGCTCACCCTGCTGCCGATGCGCTGGCCGGTGCTCTCGCCCAACTACTTCTACCTGATCGACCGGCTGGCCTACACGCTGAACTGGCATGTGGTCGCCAAGGTCACCAACACCACGCTGCTGATCACCCTGCTGGTCCTCCTCCCCGACCAGCAGTGGGTCGCCCTGGTCGCCGCCACCACCGTGCTGCTGGTGAAGATCTGGTCGCTGGCGCGGGTGCTCCGGCTGACGACGCCGACGGGCACCCCGCACGTGCCCCAGGGCATGCCCGCCCGTGCCTGACCCCCGTGCCTGACCTCGCGACCGTCGGCCTGGTCGCGCTGGGCCTGGTGGTCGGCGCGGTCTCCGCGGTCACCCCGTTCCTGCCGGTCGAGGCCTACGTCATCGGGCTGGCGGTCACCCACCCGGCCGGGGTCGCGGTGGCCGGCGCGGTCGCCGCCGCGGTCGGGCAGACCGTGGGCAAGGTGCTGCTGTTCACCACCGCCCGGGGCGCGGCGAGCTCGAAGTGGCTGGAGCGGCTACGGGAGCGGGGCGCCAAGGAGGCCGCGGAGATCACCGCCGCCGAGGAGGCCGGCGAGGAGCCGCCGGGCGGCCCGGTCCGGCGCGCGCTCCGGCCGGTGGGCCGCTGGGTCAAGCGGGTCAACGCCGCCTGCATCGCGCTGCTGTCCGGCCGCTGGGGACCCGGCGTGGTGCTGCTGAGCGGAGCGGTGGGCATCCCGCCGCTGCTGGCGATCGCCTTCTACGCCGGGACGTCGAAGATGACCCTCCGCGCGTTCGTCGTCACCTGCCTGCTGGGCCGCGCGATCCGGTTCGTCGTCCTGGCGCTGGTGCCCGACCTGCTCCCGTGAGCGGTGCCCCCGCGGGCCGCGCCGTAGCCTGGCTCCCCGTGGCCCGGCCGTTGACCCTCGTGCCCGCGCCGCCTCCCGAGGCCGCCGCGGCGGCGCTGGGCACCGTCTGGCCCGCGCTGCGCCGCGCCCTGGCCGGCGACGCCCCGCTCGCCGTGCTGCCGGCCGGTGCCGGCCCGGCCGACGCGGCGCGTGCGGTGCTGCGTCCCGACCGGCCGCTGGAGCCGGGGACCGACCTGGTGGTGGTCACCTCCGGCTCCACGGGCGGCGGGAAGGGCGTGCTGCTGTCCGCGGCCGCGCTGCGCGCCTCGGCGGCCGCCACGCTCGGCCGGCTCGGCGGCCCGGGCAGCTGGCTGCTGGCGCTGCCCACCTCGGCGGTCGGCGGGCTGCAGGTGCTGGTGCGCAGCGCGCTGGCCGACCGCGAGCCCGCCGTCCTGGACCGCGGGGAGCCGCTGGCCGCGGCGCTGGCCCGGCTCCCCGCCGGCGACCGCCGGTACACCGCGCTGGTGCCCACCCAGCTGCGCCGGTACCTGGCCGACGAGCCCGACGCGCTCGCCTCCTTCGACGGCATCGTGGTCGGCGGGGCGGCCACGGACCCGGCGCTGCTCGCCCGCGCCCGCGCCGCCGGCGTGCGGCTGCACACCTCGTACGGGATGAGCGAGACCGCCGGTGGCTGCGTCTACGACGGCGTCCCGCTCGACGGCGTCGGCGTGCGGGTGGCCGAGGGCGTCGAGCTCACCGGCCCGGTGCTCGCGCACGGCTACCGGCTGGACCCGGCCGCCACCGGGGAGGCGTTCGCCGACGGCTGGTTCCGCACCCGCGACGCCGGCTCGCTGGCCGCCGACGGCACCCTCACGGTGCACGGCCGGCTGGACGACGTGGTGATCAGCGGTGGGGTCAACGTCGCCCCGCAGGCCGTGGAGGCCGCGCTGCGCGAGCACCCGTCGGTCGCCGACGCCGTCGTCACCGGCCGGCCCGACCCGGAGTGGGGCCAGCGGGTGGTGGCCGGGGTCGTCCCCGCCCCCGGCGCCGTCCCGGAGCTGGCCGAGCTGCGCCCGTGGGTCGCCGCCCGGCTCGGTGCCGCCGCCGCCCCGCGGGAGCTGCACCTGCTCGACAGCGTCCCGACCCTGCACACCGGCAAGCCCGACCGCCGGGCCGTCGCGCGACTCCACGGAGGAGATCAGTAGTGGCCACCCCTGCCCAGTGGCTGGAGGGCGCCCGCCCCCGGACCCTGCCGGCCGCGCTCGCGCCGGTCCTCGTCGGCACCGGCGTCGCCGCCGCGCTCGACGGCTTCCGGCTCGGCCCCGCGCTGCTCGCGCTGCTGGTCGCCCTCGCCCTGCAGGTGGCGGTGAACTACGCCAACGACTACTCCGACGGGAAGCGCGGCACCGACGCCGACCGGGTCGGGCCGATGCGGCTGGTCGGCTCCGGCGCGGCCACCCCGAAGCAGGTGCTGGTCGCCGCCGGGGTGGCCTTCGCCGTCGCCGCGGTCGCCGGCCTCGCGCTGGCCGCGGTGTCCAGCTGGTGGCTGGTCGCCGTCGGCGCGGTGAGCATCGTCGCGGCCTGGACCTACACCGGCGGCCCGATCCCCTACGGGTACCGGGCGCTCGGCGAGGTCTTCGTGTTCGTCTTCTTCGGCCTGGTCGCCGTCGTCGGGACGACGTTCGGGCAGACCTCGTCGCTGGACGGGCTGGCGTTCGCCGCCGCCGTCCCGATCGGGCTCTGCTCGACGGCGCTGCTGGTGGTCAACAACCTGCGGGACGTGCACGGCGACGCCGCCGTCGGCAAGCGGACCCTGGCGGTGCTGCTCGGGGAGAGCCGCACCCGGGTCGCCTACACCGGCCTGCTCGTGGTCGCGTTCGTCGTCGTCGTTGCGATCGGCGTCGTCCGGCCGTGGGCCCTGCTCGGGCTGCTGGCGGCGCCGCTGGCCGTGCCGCCGGTGCGCACGGTGCTCGGCGAGGGCCGGGGCCCGGTGCTGATCGGCGCGCTGAAGGGCACCGGCCAGTTGACCCTGGCCGTGGGCGTACTGCTCGGCCTCGGTCTCGCGCTGAGCTAAGCGTCGTCCGCGTCGGTCCCGCGGAGCTCGGCGCGCAGCGCCTCCTTGCGCTCGCTGCGGGCCACCAGAGCGCTGGTGAGCCGCTGGCGCACCGGGCTGAGCACCAGGAACGAGACGGGCATCGCCAGCAGCACGCCGAACAGGAAGCCCGGGGTGCCGGGCAGGCCGAGCGCCCACAGCAGCGCGATCAGCGCGGCGGCGATGGCCAGCCGCCCGAAGGTGTAGAGCAGGAACCACGGCACCAGCGGTGGGGCGGGCGGCGCGCCGCCGGCGGCGGACGCCCCTGCGTGCTCGGGAGTTCCGGTCTGGTCAGCCACGACGGCCCTCCCACTTGGTCGACAAGACAACGGTCGTCCGGGTGCGGGCGACGCCCCGGATCCTGTTCAACGCGCTGATGGTGTCCTCGAGTGCCCGGATGTCGGGGACCCGGACCTTGAGCACGTAGCCCTCACTGCCGGCCACCCGCCAGCAGTCCTCCACCGGGGGCAGCGCGGCCAGCGCCTCCTCCAGCCCGGTGTCGTCGACCTGGTCGCTCTCGATGACGCCCACCAGGGCGGTGACCCCCAGGCCCACCGCGGCGGGGTCGACGACGGCCCGGTAGCCGGTGATGACCCCGGCGGCCTCCAGCTTGCCGACCCGCTCGTGCACCGAGGGTGCCGACAACCCGACCTGCCGGGCCAGCTCGGCGTAGCTCGCCCGCCCGTTGGCCCGGAGCAGGCTGATCAGCTGCTCGTCCACCGCGTCGATGACTGACCTCCGGTCCTCGTCTGCGCCCCGGACCCGGTCCGGCGCGGGCTGCTGCGCGTGTGGTGCGGCACCACCGCGTCCGAGTATCTCCGCGGTCGTACATTGGAGGGAGACAAGGGGGGTGGCCTGATGGTCTTCCTGGTGATGTTGGTGATCGCGGTGGCCGTGGTCGTGCTGGTCATGCGTGCGGCGTCGGCCCAGTCCGGCGGCCCGGGGGGCACCACCCGACCGGCCCGCCCGCCGAAGCGGCCGCGCGCCCAGCGGGAGACGCGCTTCGTGGCCCCGGACGACGACCCCGAGTTCATCCGCGAGCTCGAGCGGCGCACCCGCCGCGACGACGGCTCCCCCGCCTGACGGCCACGCACGGCACCTCAGGCGGCGGGTCTGCTCCCGCCCGGCCAGCCGAGGCCGCTGCCCTCCCGAGGGTCGCCGGGCCAGCCCAGCGCGCCGTCGTCGGTCGAACTGCCATCCACCGGGTCACCGGGATCGGTCATGCACCCAGGATCGCACGGGGCCGGGGGTGACCGGCCCGCCACCGCCGAGGGTCAGCTGACCCCGGCGTAGCTGTGCAGCCCGGTGGAGACGAAGTTGACGTACAGCAGGTTGAAGACCATCACCGCGAGCCCGACGACGTTGATCCACGCGGACGGGCGGCCCCGCCAGCCGGACGTCGTCCGGGCGTGCAGGTAGGCGGCGTAGACGACCCAGGCGATGAAGGCCCACGTCTCCTTGGGGTCCCAGCCCCAGAACCGGCCCCAGGCGCTCTCCGCCCAGATGGCCCCGGCGATGACCGCGAAGGTCCAGATCGGGAAGCCGAACACGACGGTGCGGTGGGCCGTGCGGTCCAGGGCGGCCGCCGAGGGCAGCCGGTCCAGCAGCGAGGGGGCCGGCACCGCGCCGGCGGCGACCCGCTCCTCGCGGCGGCTCTTGACCAGGTACAGCACGCTGACGATGCCGCTGACGAAGAAGATGCCGAAGCCGAGCGTCGCCGTCGTCACGTGCACCGCGAGCCACCACGACCGCAGGGCGGCCACGAGCGGGCCGGCCTGCACGTAGAGGACCAGCCGGATGAGGGCCATGGCCACCACGACCGGGCCCATGACGAAGAGCCCGATGTGCCGCAGCTCCGGGGCGCGCACCGCCAGCAGCGTGTAGGAGACCACCGCGACGAGCACGACGACGGTGGTGAACTCGTACATGTTGCCCCAGGGCAACCGGTCGGCGGCCAGGCCGCGGGTCACCACGACGGCGGCGTGGGTGAGCAGCCCCAGGCCGGTGAGGGCCATCGCCACCGCACCCAGCCGGCGGGCGCGGACGGGCTCGACGTCCGGCTGCTCGGCCGGGACGTCGCCGGCGGCGACCAGCTGCCGGGTGCGCGCCGCCGGCCGGCCGAAGGCCAGCTCGGCGCAGAAGGCCACGACGGCCAGCGAGTACACCACGACCGTGATCGTGAAGAACGTGTCGGACAACCTGGCGAGCGACTCGTCGATCACGACGGCGGTGCCTCCTCGGAGAGTTGCTGAGCGGCCGGGGCCGCCGTGCTGCGCGCGGTGAGCGCCGCCTGGACGGCGTCGGTGAGCGCCGTGAACCGGGGCCCGGTGTCGGCGCTGCCGCGGGTCAACGAGCCGATCGACAGCACGGTACCCCCGCCGTCGGCGGCCGGTGCGACACGGGCGAACACCCGCTCGCGGCGGACCAGCAGCATGCCGAGCAGCCCGGCGAGGACCGCCACCGCCGCCCCGAGCACCCAGATCTGGCCCGGGTCGTGGGACACCTGCAGCGCGGCGAACTCCTTGACGCCGCTGAAGGTGACCACCGTCCCGTCAGGCAGCGTCATCGACTCCCCCGCCGCGAGGTTCGCCCGGCCCTGCTCGGTGAGCAGGCCGCGGTCGATCTGGTTCTGGTCGAGGGAGAACACCGACTGCGGGAGCCCGGAGTCCAGGCCCAGGTAGCCGGTGTAGACCACGACCGCCACCTGCGGGTCCAGCGGCCGAGGGTCGACCGAGGTGAGCACGCCGCCCTGCAGCGCGCCGGTCGGCGCGAAGAACCCCTCGATCGCCAGCTGGTCGGTGGCACCGGCCCCCAGGTCGGGGACCTTGAGCACGCCCTGGCTGGCCATGGTGCCCTGATCGGCTGGGATGAACGGCGCGGAGAGGTCGGTGAACGTCGTCCCGTCGGGCAGCGTGATGCTGAACTCGGGGCTGTAGCCGTGGCCGGTGACGTACACCCGGGCACCGTCGATGCGCAGCGGGTCGTTGACCCCGATCGTCACGGGGGGTTCAGCGGAGCCGTCGAGCTGGTAGTCGATGTCGGCGGTGTAGGACGCAGCGGTGAGGTCGTCCTCGTACTGCGCCTGGAAGTCGGTCAGGTCCACGCACAACGGCGCCAGGTCACCGCTGTCGACCAGCGGACCCGAACGGTAGGTGTCGTACTGCTGGAAGGAGTTGCAGAAGCCCTGGCCCTCGGTGACCAGGATGCTGCCCTCGTAACCCCACATCTTCCCGGCGGCCAGCCCGAGCAGCAGCGCCAGCAGCGAGAAGTGGAAGAGCACGTTGCCGGTCTCCCGCAGGTAGCCCTTCTCCGCGGACAGCTCCGGACCCGACCGGCCCTCGCGGCGGACCACCCGGAAGCGGCGGACCCGCAGCTCCTCCTCGACGACGTCGAGCGCCGCCGGGCCGGCCAGCGGCGCCTGCAGCTCGGTGTTCTCCGGCAGCCGCAGCAGGTGCCGGGGGGCGGTCGGCGGCGGGGCGAACAACGACCGGGCGTGCTCGACGGCCCGCGGCACGACGCAGCCGATGAGCGAGATGAACAGCAGCAGGTAGATCGCGGCGAACCACGGCGAGCTGAAGACGTCGAACAGGTACAGCCGGTCCAGCCAGGGGGCGAGCGTCGGGTGGTCGACGAAGTACTGGCTGACGTTGCTCTGCGACAGCGACCGCTGCGGCAGCAGCGACCCCGGGATCGCCGCCACGGCGAGCAGGAACAGCAGCACCAGCGCGGTCCGCATCGCGGTCAGCTGCCGCCACCAGCGCAGCAGCCGGTTGAGCACCCGCCGGCCGGCCGACGGCCGGGACGGTGGCGTCGGCACCGCGGCCGGCCGTGGAGGAGCGGTCGTCGTCACAGCGGAGCCCCCTGACCCAGGCCGGTGGCGGCCAGCCAGCCCCGCAGCCACTGCATCAGCTCGGTCCACGCGCCGGTCACCAGCATCAGCCCCACTCCTATCAGGACGACGCCACCGACCCGGGTGACGGTGCGCGCGTGGGTGCGCAGGAACGACGTCGCCCCCACGGCCCAGCGGGCGCCCAGCGCGACCAACACGAAGGGCACGCCGAGGCCGAGGCAGTAGGCGACGCCGAGGAACGCCCCCCGGCCGGGGTTGGCCTCGGTGAAGGCCAGCGAGTTGACCGCCGACAGCGTAGGCCCCAGGCACGGGGTCCAGCCCAGGCCGAAGACGATGCCCAGCAGCGGAGCGCCGGCCAGCCCGACCGCCGGGCGGGCGCTGAGCCGGGCGGTGCGCTGCAGCAGCGGCAGCCAGCCCAGGAAGCCGAGCCCGACGACGATGGTGACCACGCCCAGCACGCGGGTGATCGCGTCGTTGTGCTGCAGCAGCAGCCGGCCCAGCCCGCCCACGGCGGTGCTGATGGTGACGAAGACCAGGGTGAACCCGAGCACGAACAGCAGCGCGCCGGCGACCATCCGGCCGCGGCCGGGCCGCTCGTCGGTGCGCACCGCGGTGGCGACCGCGCCGGCGCCGGCCGGTGCCGGGGTCGCGGCGCGGGCGCCGGTGCCGGTGCCGACCAGCCCGGTCACGTAGGAGAGGTAGCCGGGCACCAGCGGCAGCACGCAGGGCGAGGCGAAGCTGATCAGGCCGGCCAGCGCGGCGACGACGGCGGCCACCAGCAGCGGCCCGTCGGTGACGAGGTCGGTCACGCCCTCGGCCATCTCACGCCTCCCCGGTCAGCTCGGCCAGCACGGTGCGCAGGTCGTCCTGCCGCACCTCACCGGTGTACACCGCGGCCACCCGGCTCTCCCGGTCCAGCACGATGGTGGAGGGGATGGCGCTGGCCGGGTAGTCCCGGAACGCCAGGGCGACCTCGCCCTTGGGGTCGAACAGCGACGGGAAGGTGATCCCCTTGCTGTCGACGAACGCCTCGGCGAACTGCTCCTGGTCCTTCACGTTGAGCCCGAGGAACTGCACGCCGGAGTCGGCGACCTCGGTGTAGACCTCCTGGAACTCCGGGGTCTCCACCCGGCACGGCGCGCACCAGGAACCCCAGAAGTTGAGCACCGCGACGTCCCCGGCCAGGTCGGTCGAGGAGAACTCGGCGCCGTCCAGCAGCGTGCCGGCGAACTCCGGCGCGCTGGCGCGCTCGGCCACCGGGATCACCTCGCCGGCCGCCGTGCCGGCGACGAAGCGGAACTCCCCGCCGTTGTTGACGTCGACGGCGGTGCCCTCGCCGCTGGTGCAGCCGGTCAGCGCCACGGCGGCGAGCAGCAGGACCAGGCTGCTACGCACCGGGCACCGCGTCCTGGTCGGTGGCGCCGGCCGGCTCGGCGTACTCCAGCCGCACCAGCCGGTCGTCGTCGTAGACCAGCGAGGTGACGCTGGCCAGCCCGCACTCGCGCTTGCGGGGGTCGTGCAGGTAGCTGCGGCCCTCGAGGTGCAGCCGCACCGTCCAGATGGGCAGCTGGTGGCTGACGCAGACGGCCTCGTGCCCGCGCGCCGCCTCCCGGGCGGTGGCGACCGCGCCGAGCATCCGGGCGGCGATCTCGCGGTACGGCTCGCCCCACGACGGCTTCCACGGGTTCCGCAGCCGCCACCAGTTCTCCGGGTGCTTCATCGACCCGTCGCCGACGCCGAAGGTCTTGCCCTCGAAGTCGTTCCCGGCCTCGATCAGCCGCTCGTCGGTGGCGATCTCCAGGCCGAGGCTCTCGGCGATGGGCCGGGCGGTCTGCTGGGCCCGCTCCAGCGGGCTGGCGACCAGGTGGGTGACGTCGCGCTCGGCGAACCAGCCGGCGGCCGTCTTCGCCATGGCCTCACCGGCGTCGGAGAGCCGGAAGCCGGGGAGCCGGCCGTAGAGCACGCCGCCGGGGTTGAACACCTCGCCGTGCCGCATGAGGTGGACGGTCGTCAGCGTCACGGCTGGAGCTCCTGGGCGTCGTAGGACTGCGGAGACGGCGCCCGGCCGCCGAGCGCGGCCGCGGCGGCCTCCGCAGCGGCCGGCAGCGCCGCCAGCACGTGGTCGACGGCGTCGTCGTCCAGCGCGGCGCTGACGAACCAGGCCTCGAACGCCGACGGCGGCAGGTAGACCCCGCGGGCGAGCATCGCGTGGAAGAAGGCGCTGTGCGCGGCGACGTCCTGGCTGCGGGCGTCGTCGTAGTCGCGCACCTGGCGCTCGTCGGGCACGAAGAAGACCGAGAACATCGACCCGGCCTGCTGCACCCGGTGCGGGACGCCGGCCCCGAACAGCGCCGCGCTGGCCGCCCCGCGCAGGGTGGCCGCGACCTCGTCGCAGCGGGCGTAGACCTCGTCGGTGCACAGCCGCAGCGTGGTGAGCCCGGCGGCGACGGCGACCGGGTTCCCGGCCAGCGTGCCGGCCTGGTAGACCGGGCCGGAGGGCGCCAGCTGGTCCATGACGTCGGCCCGGCCGCCGAACGCGGCGGCCGGCATACCGCCGCCCATCACCTTGCCGAAGGTGAACAGGTCGGCGTCGACCGGGTCGAGCCCGTACCAACCGGACCGGGAGACCCGGAAACCGGTCATCACCTCGTCGACGACCAGCAGCGCGCCGTGCGCCGCGGTGATCCGGCGCAGGTGGCCGTTGAAGCCGTCCAGCGGCGGGACGACGCCCATGTTGCCCGGCGACGCCTCGGTGATCAGGCAGGCGATCTGGTCACCCCGCTCGGCGAACACCTGCTCGACCGCGGCGACGTCGTTGTAGGGGACGACGATCGTGTCGGCGGCCGCCCCGGTGGTGACGCCGGGGGTGTCGGGCAGGCCCAGGGTCGCGACGCCGGAGCCGGCGGAGGCCAGCAGCGCGTCGACGTGCCCGTGGTAGCAGCCGGCGAACTTCACCACCAGCGGCCGGCCGGTGTACCCCCGGGCCAGCCGGACGGCGGAGAGCACCGCCTCGGTGCCGGAGTTGACCAGCCGGACCCGCTCGACCGGCGCGACCCGGCCGACGATCTCCTCGGCCAGGTCGACCTCCCCGGAGGTGGGGGTGCCGAAGGTGAACCCGCGGCGCGCGGCGGCGGTGACCGCGTCGACCACCTCGGGGTGCGCGTGGCCCAGGATCATCGGGCCCCACGAGGCGACGAGGTCGACGTAGCGGCGGCCGTCGACGTCGGTCAGCCAGGCCCCGGACCCGGAGGCCATGAACCGGGGGGTGCCCCCGACGGCGCGGAAGGCGCGCACCGGGGAGTTGACCCCGCCCGGCGTCACCTGCCCCGCCCGGTCGAACAACTGCGCCGACACGGGCGCCTCGTACGGGTACGGCTCGGTCACGGCTCCACTCTCCCAGGGTCAGCTGTGCGGCCGGTCCCGCACACTGGACGGCCCCCTCTCAGGGCCCCGCGCCGAGGTTGCGAGGCGTGGGGGGAGAGGGGGTCCTTCCTCAGCGGAGCCAGCGGGCGGCCTCGACCGCCCAGTAGGTCAGCACCGACCCGGCCCCGGCCCGGCGGATCGCGGTGAGGGTCTCCAGCACGGCCCGGCGGCGGTCGATCCAGCCGTGCGCGGCGGCGGCCTCGATCATCGCGTACTCGCCGCTGACCTGGTAGGCGCTGACCGGGACGTCGACGGCGTCGGCGACCTTCGAGACGATGTCCAGGTACGGCAGCGCCGGCTTGACCATGACGGCGTCCGCGCCCTCGGCGAGGTCCTGCGCCACCTCGCGCAGCGCCTCGTCGGCGTTGGGCGGGTCCATCTGGTAGGTCGAGCGGTCGCCGAACTGCGGCGCCCCCTCGGCGGCCTCCCGGAACGGCCCGTAGAAGCCCGACGCGTACTTGGCGGCGTAGGCCAGCACCGGGGTCTCGGTGTAGGCGCTGGAGTCCAGCCCGGCCCGGATCGCGGCGACCTGCCCGTCCATCATCCCGCTGGGGGCGATGACGTGGGCGCCGGCCCGGGCCTGCGCGATGGCGACCGCGGCGTAGCGGTCCAGCGTCGGGTCGTTGTCGACGACGCCGGCCGGGGTGATGACGCCGCAGTGCCCGTGGTCGGTGTACTCGCACAGGCAGAGGTCGGCCATCAGCACCAGCTCGTCGCCGAGGTCGGCCCGCAGCTGCTGCAGGGCGACGTTGACGATCCCGTCGGCGGCGTCGGCCTGCGAGCCGACCGCGTCCTTCTCCGCCGGGATGCCGAACAGCATCAGCCCGCTGATGCCGGCCTCCGCGGCCTCGTGCGCGGCCTTGCGCAGCGAGTCCAGCGAGTGCTGCACGACGCCGGGCATCGAGGAGATCGGCTGCGGGTCGGTCAGCCCCTCCTTGACGAAGACGGGCAGCACGAAGTCGGCGGGGGCCAGCCGGGTCTGCGCCGTCCAGCGCCGCATGGCCGGGGTCGAGCGGAGCCGGCGGCCCCGCGCGAACCCCGGGTTCGCGCCGCCCCCGGAGGTCACTTCTCCGCCTCCGCCTCGGCCCGGCGGGCCTGGGCGAACTCGGCCAGCGCGTCGACCAGCGGGCCGACGGCGGCAACCTCGGGCTGGACGTCGACCCGCAGGCCGAACTCGGTGGCGCTGGCCGCGGTGGCCGGCCCGATCACCGAGACGACGGTGCGGGCGTGCGGCTTGCCGGCGATGCCGACGAGGTTGCGCACGGTCGAGGAGGAGGTGAAGCAGACCGCGTCGAAGCCACCGCCCTTGATCGCCTCGCGGACCGCGGCGGCCGGCGGCGCGGCGCGCACCGTGCGGTACGCGGTCACGTCGTCGATCTCCCAGCCGCGCTCCTTGAGCCCGGCGGCGAGGGTCTCGGTGGCGATGTCGGCGCGCGGCAGCAGCACCCGGTCGATCGGGTCGAAGACGTCGTCGTAGGGCGGGAAGTCGGCGAGCAGGCCCTCGCTGGACTGGTCACCGGTGGGCACCAGCTCCGGCACGATGCCGAACTCCCGGACGGCGTCGGCGGTCTGCTGGCCGACGCAGGCGACCTTGACCCCGGCGAACGCGCGGGCGTCCAGGCCCAGCTCGGTGAACTTCTCCCGGACCGCGCGCACGGCGTTGGTCGAGGTGAACACGATCCAGCCGTAGCGGCCGGTGACCAGGCCCTTGACCGCGCGGTCCATCTGCGCGGGGCTGCGCGGCGGCTCGACGGCGATGGTCGGCACCTCGACCGGGACGGCGCCGTAGGCGCGCAGCCGCTCGCTCATGTCGCCGGCCTGCTCCTTGGTGCGGGGCACCAGGACCCGCCAGCCGAACAGCGGGCGGCTCTCCCACCAGGACAGCTTGGCGCGCTTGTCGACCGCGGCACCGACGGTGACCACGACGCCCCCGGTGAGGCTGTCCAGCCCCGCGGACTTCTCCGCGACCGCGGACAGCTTGCTGGCCACGCTCTTCTGCGCGGTGCCGGTGCCCTCGGTGGTGACGACCACCGGGGTGCTGCCCGGCATGCCGCCGTCGACCAGCGCGGCGGCGGTGGTGGGCAGCTGCTCGGCGGTGGCCTGCAGCACCAGCGGGCTGCCGGTGCCGGTGGCGGCGGCGGCCAGCGCGGCCAGGTCGACGGGGGCGTCGACCGCGCGCAGGTCGGCCTGCACGGAGCTGGCGCCCAGCGGGACGCCGGCGTAGGCGGGCACCGCGGTGCCGACGGCGACACCGGGGACGACGTCGAAGGCGACGCTGGTGCGGGTGACCGCCAGCGCCTCCTTGACCACGGCGTCGCTGGTGAACGGGTCGCCGGCGACCAGCCGGACGACGACGCCGCCGTTCTTGGCGGCGGCGACGGCGCCCTTGGCGACCTCGGCCGGCTCACCGCTGACCGTGGTGAGCTCGAGGTCCGGGTGCGCCGTGCGCACCGCCTCGAGGACGGCAGCGGACACGTCCGGGTCGGCCAGCACGGTGTCGGCACCGGCGATCGCGGCGCCGGCCCGGACGGTGAGGAGCTCCGGGTCGCCGGGGCCGGCGCCGACGAAGACCACCGTGCCCTTGCCGTTGCCGTTCTGCTTGCGTGAGCGCGTCATCGCGTGCTCCTGTTCCTGCCCCTGGAGGGGGTCGCTGCGGGTGGTGCGGGACGGGTGGGTGGGTGGCGGGGTGGGTCGGAGACGAGGTGCACCGCGGGGGGAGGGGTCATCGGCTGGCCGCCATCAGCGCGGCGGCGTCCCGGTCGAGCAGCTCGGCGGCGAGCCGCCGGCCCAGGGACTCGGCCTCGGCGGCCGGTCCGGAGACCGAGTCGCGGACGGAGTCGCTGCCGTCGATCGCGGTGACCGAGGCGCGCAGCCACAGCTCGGCGGAGCCGTCCTCGGCCTCGGTGAGCTCGGCGTGCGCGGCCACCGGTGCGCTGCAGCCTGCCTCGAGCGCGGCGAGCACGGCCCGCTCGGCGGCGACGCAGGCCCGGGCGGCCGGGTCGTCGAGCGCGGCGAGCAGCTCCCGGACCCGGGTGTCGTCGCTGCGGCACTCCACGGCCAGGGCGCCCTGCGCCGGGGCGGGCAGGACCTGGATCGGGTCGAGGGTCTCGGTGACCGCCGACAGCCGGCCGATCCGGGCCAGCCCGGCGCGGGCCAGGACGACGGCGTCCAGCTCACCGGAGGCGACCTTGCCCATCCGGGTGTCGACGTTGCCGCGGATCGGCACGATCTCCAGGCCGAGCCCGAGCGCGCGCAGCTGGGCCATCCGCCGCGGCGCGCCGGTGCCGATCCGGGCACCCGGGGGCAGCTCGCCGAGCGTCAGCCCGTCGCGGGCGACGAGCACGTCGCGCGGGTCCTCGCGGGCCGGCACGGCGGCGACGGTGAGCCCGGGGGTGGGCGCGGTCGGCAGGTCCTTGAAGCTGTGCACGGCGAGGTCGACGGTGCCGGCGTGCAGGGCGTCGCGCAGCGCGCTGACGAACACGCCGGTGCCGCCGAGCTGGGCGATCGCCTCGGTCGACCGGTCGCCGTAGGTGCTCACGTGCACCAGCTCGACCGGCACGCCGCTGGAGCTGCTCAGCGCGTCGGCGACCAGCTGGGACTGGGTCAGCGCCAGCTGGCTGGCCCGGGTGCCCAGCCGGAGGGTCGCGGTCCGCAGGTCGGTCACTCGGGGGCCCCCTCGACGGAGAGGACGTCCAGGGAGGACAGCCGCGTCCCGGCCGGGAGCTGGGGGTCGACGGTGACCGCGCGGGAGAGGCTGGCGGTGTCGCCGTCGAGGCCGAGTCCGAACAGCGCCCGCAGCGCGTCGGCGTAGTCGGTGCCGTTCGGCGTGCTGGCCAGCTCCTTGACCCGCACGGTCGGCTCGTGCAGCAGCTTGTCCACGACCCGGCGGACGGTGCGCGCGATCTCGCTGCGCGCCTTCGCGTCCAGGTCGGGCAGCCGGGTGGACAGCCGGAGCAGCTCCGCGTCGACCACCTCGGCGGCCTGGCTGCGCAGCGCGGAGACGGTCGGGGCCACCGCCGCGGCCTGCCGCTCGGCGCGCAGCAGCGAGGTCTCCAGCTCGACCAGGGCGTGCGCGGCGGCGATGTCGTCGGCGGCGACCGACCCGGCCACCGGGCGGCCGGGGTGCGCGGCCCGCTCGCCCTGCAGCATCGCCAGGTCGACGACGTGCACGCCGGGCATCCCGGCGACGGCGGTGTCGACGTCGCGGGGCAGCGCCAGGTCGACGACCACCAGCGGGCGCCCGCCGCGGCCGGCGAGCGCGGTGGAGACCACGTCGGTGCCGATGACCGTGCCGGTGGCCCCCGTGCAGGTGACCAGGACGTCGGCGGCGGTGAGCTCCTCGGGCAGCTGCTCGAGGTCGGCCTGCCGGCCGCCGACGGACTCGGCGAGCCGGGCGGCGCTGGCCGGCGTCCGGCTGCTGACGGTGACCTGGGCGCCGCGGCGGGCCAGCGTGGTGGCCGCGAGCGCACCCATCGAGCCGGCGCCGACCACCAGGACCGGCCGGCCGGCCAGCTCACCGAGGACGTCGGTGACCCGGTCGAGGGCGACCGAGACCAGCGAGGCGCCGGCCTTGTCGATGCCGGTCTCGGCGTGCACCCGCTTGCCCACGCGCAGCGCGCGCTGGGCGATCGGGTGCAGCTCCCGGCCGATCGTGCCCTCCTCCTGGGCCAGCGCGTACGCCGCCCGGAGCTGGCCGAGGACCTGGGTCTCGCCGACCACCATGGAGTCCAGGCCGGCGGCGACGGTGCACAGGTGCGCGATCGCCTGGTCCTCGTAGTGGACCGTCACGTACGGGGCGAGCTCCTCCACCGTCGCGCCGGCGTGCCGGGCGAGCACGTGGCTGACGTCGGTGATCCCGCCGTGGAACCGGTCGACCTCGGCGAAGACCTCGATCCGGTTGCAGGTGGCGAGCACGAGCGCCTCGCTGACGTGCTGGGCGTCGAGCAGCTCGTGCAGCGTCTTGACGGTGTCGTCGCCGCTCATGGCGACCTGCTCGAGCAGGGAGACCGGCGCGGTCTGGTGGCTGATGCCGACGGCGAGCAGGCTCATCGGACCGACTCCCGCGCGTCGGCGCGGAGCGCGGTGACCACGGGCGCGGAGCCGTCGCGCTGCTGGTCGAGGAAGGCCAGCACCTGCAGCTCCACCGAGAGGTCGACCTTTCGGACGTCGACGCCCGCAGGGACCGTCAACGCCACCGGCGCGAAGTTCAAGATGCTCCTCACCCCGGCCGCGACGAGCCGGTCGCAGACCGCCTGCGCCACCTCGGCCGGTGTCGTGATGACCCCGATGGTCGCCCCGGTGCGGGCGACGACGACCTCGAGCTCCTCGGCCGGGTGGACCGGGAGCCCCCCGACCTCGGTGCCGACGGTGCGCGGGTCGCTGTCGAGCAGCCCGACGAACTGGAAGCCCCGGCTGGCGAACCCGGCGTAGTCGGCCAGCGCCGAGCCGAGCCGGCCGATGCCGACCAGCACGCACGGGCGCGACCGCTCCCCGCCGAGCACCTCGGTGAGCCGCTCCCGCAGGCCGGCCACGGAGTAGCCGACGCCGCGGACGCCGCACGGGCCGAGGTAGGAGAGGTCCTTGCGCAGCCCGGCCGGGTTCACCCCGGCCGCGGAGGCCAGCTCACCGGAGGAGACCGAGCTGCGGCCGCCGTCGGCGAGGCCGGCCAGCACCCGCAGGTACACGGCCAGACGAGCGACGGTGGCCTCCGGGACGATCCGGGGCCGCGACTCCGACACGGGCAGACTCCACAGCGATCCGATCGCGACCGGGAGGACCCGGGGTCGATCGGGGGGACTTCGGACTGAGACACTCACCAGCGGGCGCGGGGCGTCCGACGTCTGCCACGGTAACCGCTTGTGAAGGCCTGAACAAAGTCGCCGGGAGCGTCTGCGCAGGTCGCGGGCCCCCGCTGTGTCGAGGACCACGCCCCGGACCACCCGTCCGGGGCGCCGGTGGGTCAGCCGAGGCCGAGGTCCCGGCGCAACCGGACGACGTCGACGGTGAAGCAGCTGTGCTCCCGGCCGTCCAGCAGCACCACCGGCACCAGGTCGCCGTACTCGGCCCGCAGCTCGGGGTCGGCGTCGACGTCGACCAGCTCCACGGGCAGGCCGGCCTCCTCACCGGCGATCCTGGTCAGCGTCTCCGCGGCGACCACGCAGAGGTGGCAGCCCTGGCGGGTGAGCAGCTGCACGCGCTCAGCCATCGGTCTCCTCCGCGGCGGCGGCGGCCGCGGCGGCCCGCTCCAGCCCCAGCTCCCGCAGCCGCGCCCGGCTGACCTTGCCGGCCAGCGAGTGCGGCAGCTCGGCGACGAAGTGCACGCCGACCGGCACCTTGAACCGGGCCAGCGACCGGGCGGCGTGCTCGCGCAGTTGCTCCTCGGTGACCTCGCCGTCCGGGGTGCGGACGACGACGGCGTGCACGGCCTCCCCGGTCCGCGGGTCGGGCACGCCGATGACCGCGCTCTCGGCCACGTCCGGGTGCTCGTCGAGGACGCGCTCCACCTCGCCGGGGTAGACGTTGAAGCCGCTGACCAGCACCAGGTCGCGGCGCCGGTCGACCAGCCGGAGGTCGCCGTCGGCGTCCCGGTAGGCGATGTCGCCGGTGGGCAGCCAGCCCGCGGCGTCCGGGCCGTCGGCACCGTCGGGCCAGAACCCGCTGAACAGGTTGGGCCCGCGGGCGCAGATCTCGCCGGCCTCGTCCGCGTCGGACTCACCGTCCTCCTCGGCGAACGGGTCGCCGAAGACGTCCTGGCGGACCCGGCTGCCCGGGTCGGGGCCGGCGGTCGGGCCGCCGGCGGTGTCGCGCAGGACGAGCTCCACGCCGGGCAGCGGACCGCCGATGCACTCGGGCTTCGCCCGCCCGGTGGCCAGCGTGCTGGTGAGCACCGGCCCGGCCTCGGTGAGCCCGTAGCCCTCCCAGACGGTGACCGCGGCCCGGGTGCGCATCGCCTCGAACAGCGCGCCGGGCATGGGGGCGGCGCCGCAGCTGGCGGTGCGCACCGCGGCGAACCCGCGGCGCAGCGCGGCGTCGCTGCCGGCCGCGTCGGCGACGGCGAGCCAGGCGGCGTACATCGGCGGCGCGCCGGGGACGGCGGTGACCTCCTCCTCGGCCATCAGCCGGAGCGTGGCCGCCGGGTCGAACTCCTCGACCAGCACGGCGCAGGCGGCGGTCTCGGCGACCAGGCCCCAGCCGGCGTTGAGGCCGTAGACGTGGAAGAGCGGGAGGACCAGCAGCACGCGGTCGCCGGTGCGCACCGGCGCCGGGTCCAGCCCCAGCAGCTGCTGCTGGTTGGCCAGCAGGGCCGCGTGGGTGAGCATCGCGCCGCGCGGGCGGCCGGTGGTGCCGCTGGTGTACGCCAGCAGGGCGAGCGCGTCCGGGTCCTCGGGGTCGGCGGGGGCCGGGTCGTCCGACGCCGGCGGCCCGACGCTGACCGGCACCCCGGCGAGCTCCTCCCGCGGGGTGCCGACGACGAGCAGCCGGGCACCGGAGTCGCCGAGCAGGTGCTCGGTCTCCGGGTCGGTGAAGGCCGTGTTCACCGGCACCACCACCAGCCCGGCCCGCAGCGCGCCCATCACCGCGACCACCCAGTCGACGCCGTTGCGCAGCTGCACCGCGACCCGCTCACCGGGGTCGAGCCCGCGGGCCCGGTACCCGGCCGCGGCCCGGTCGACCCGGGCGTCGAGCTCCGCCCAGCTCAGCCGCACGTCGCCGGCGACCAGGGCCGGCGCGGCGCCGGCCGCGTCGGCCGCCCGGCGGACCAGCGCGGAGAAGGACCGCACCTCACCGGGTCGCGCCGCGGCCACGTCGGCAGCCGGCACCTCGTCGACCGGCACGACGGACCTCCGCAGGGTCAGGGCGACCGGCCGGGCGGCCGGGTCGCGTGGACGCAGGGCTCCGATGTTGTCACCATGGGGCGCGGGCCGCAGCGTCCCCGCGCGTGCTCGGCCAGGTTCCCCCTCGGGTGGGGGCGTGAGGAGGCGCGGGACCGGCATGACCCGCGCCCGTCCCACCCCGGCCCCTCCGCCGGTCGCCGCCCCTGCGCCACCGCCGGACGACCAGCGCGCCGTCTGGGAGCTCGTCCGCCGGGCCCAGGACGGCGACGCCGAGGGCTTCGGGGAGCTCTACGACCGCTACGTCGACGTCGTCTTCCGCTACCTGTTCCACAAGGCCGGCGACCGGGCGACGGCCGAGGACCTCACCAGCGAGACCTTCGTCCGCGCGCTGCGCCGGATCGACTCGCTGAGCTACCAGGGCCGGGACGTCGGCGCCTGGCTGGTCACCATCGCCCGCAACCTGCTGCTGGACCACGTGAAGAGCAGCCGGTACCGGCTGGAGGTGCCGACCGCGGACATGCGCGACGCCGACCGGGCCACCGCGGGCCCCGAGGAGGCGGTGCTGCAGCGGCTGGCCGACGCCGAGCTGATGGCCGCGGTCGCGCGGCTGTCCGCCGAGCAGCGCGAGTGTCTGCAGCTGCGCTTCGTGCAGGGGCTGTCGGTCGCGGAGACGGCGGCCGCGATGGGCAAGCGGGAGGGCGCCGTGAAGGCGCTGCAGCACCGGGCGGTGCGCCGGCTGGCCAGCCTGGTACCGGAGGGGCTGCGGTGACCGGTGGGGCCGGTCCGGCACCGATGACCGGCCGGCACCCCGTAACGGCCGGTGCGACGGGGTCGTTGACCGGACAGGGGTGCCCGGTGCGGCGGCGCCCGGGGCGAGCGGGACGCGGAGGGACACGGTGACGGGGCACGACGACGGCGCGCCGGGTGCTGCCCGCCGTGGCGTCGGGCCCGCCCGGTCGGAGGAGGCGCTGCTCGGGCGGCTGCAGGCGCTGGCGGCCGAGCACGCCGCCACCCCGGACGAGGACTTCCGCACGGCCACCCGGGCCCGGCTGGTGGCGATGGCCGCCGTCCGCTCCCCCGCCGCAGCGCGCGCTCCCCGCCGGCGGACCCGGCTGACGGCGGGCCTGGTCGCTGCGGCGCTGACCCTCGCCGCGCTCGGCGGGCTGCTCGCCTCCGCCCAGGGCGCCCGGCCGGGCGACCTGCTGTACGGCGTGAAGCGCGGCGGCGAGCAGACCCGGCTCGCACTGGCCGGCGACGACCGCGGCCTGACCCTGCTCGGCTTCGCGACCACCCGGCTCGACGAGCTCGGCCAGCTCGTCGGGGTGCAGCCGCACGCCGCGCCCGTCGCCGGCGTCGTCCCCGCCGGGAGCCCGGTGCTGGCCGCCGGCCCGGACCTCGACCTGGTGGTGGACACCCTGCAGACGATGGACGCGCAGACCGCGGAGGGCACCGCCGCGCTGACGACGACGGCCGTGACGCACGCCGACACCGGCGCCCTCACCGTGCTCACCGGCTGGGCCGACGCCCAGCAGGCCGGCATCGACCGGCTGGCCCGGGCCGTTCCTCCCGGCGCCGAGGCCACCCTGACCGCCGCCCGCGACCTCGCCGTCCGGGTCGCCGCCCGCGGCGCCGACCTGGGCCGGGCGCTGGGCTGCCCCGTCGGCCCGTCGACCGGGGGCACCGACGAGCTCGGTCCCCGCCCCGCCCCCTGCCCCGCGGAGCCCGCGCCGCCGGCTGCTCCCCCGACGGCTGCCGGCACGACGGCACCGAGCACCACGGCCGCCGTGCCCGCGACGCCGAGCAGCGCGCCGACGAGCGCGGTTCCCGCGGTGCCGACGTCCGCCGCGCCCGCGCCGACCTCGCGCACGGGCCAGCCGCTGCCGAGCCTCCCAGTGCCCAGCCGGCCCGCGCCGAGCCTCCCCGCGCCGAGCCTCCCGGTGCCCACCCTGCCCGTGCCCAGCCTCCCGCTGCCGTCGCTGCCCGGCGGACCGGCACCGTCCGCGCCGCCCGGCCCGGTGGTCTCCGTGCCGCCGGTGGTGCCGGGGGTGTCGGTCTGCCTGCCCCCGCTGATCACCGTGGGCTGCTGACCGGCTCCGGAGCGGTCAGCCCACGACGCTAGGGTCGCGGTCGACGGTGGGTCGACGCCGGGAGGTGGTGCGCGTGGTCCGAGTGCCCTTCCGCGGCCGTGCCGCGCGCATGCCGGCGGAGGTCGACGACCACGAGACCCGCGCGCTCGTCGCGGGTGAGGCGTCCGCCGCCGCAGCCGAGACCGACGTCCCCGAGGCCCCCGCGCCCGACCGCACCGCCGCCGCGTTCTTCGACGTCGACAACACGATGATGATGGGCGCCTCGATCTTCTGGTTCGCCCGTGGCCTGGCCGCCCGCAAGTACTTCACCGGTCGCGACGTCGCCTCGTTCGTCTGGCAGCAGTTCAAGTTCCGGGTCGCCGGCACCGAGGGCGCGGTCGACATGCACACGGTGCGGGACAACGCGCTCGCCTTCGTCGCCGGCCGCCCGGTCGAGGAGATCGTGCAGGCCAGCGAGGAGATCTACGGCGAGCTGATGGCCGACCGGATCTGGTCGGGCACCCGGCTGCTGGCCCAGCAGCACCTCGACGCGGGCCAGCGGGTCTGGCTGGTCACCGCCACTCCCGTGGAGCTGGCCTCGATCATCGCCCACCGGCTGGGGCTCACCGGCGCGCTGGGCACGGTCGCCGAGGTCGTCGACGGGAAGTTCACCGGGCGACTGGTCGGCGAGATGATGCACGGCGAGGCGAAGGCCCAGGCGGTGCGGGCGCTGGCCGAGCGCGAGGGCCTGGACCTGTCGCGGTGCACCGCCTACAGCGACTCCACCAACGACATGCCGATGCTCAGCCTGGTCGGCACGGCGGTCGCGGTGAACCCCGACTCGGAGCTCAAGGCGGTGGCCCGCTCCCGCGGCTGGGCGGTCAAGGACTTCCGCACCGGCCGCAAGGCCGCCAAGATCGGCGTCCCGACGGTGGGCGCAGCCGCCCTGTCCGGCGGCGTCGTCGGCGGCCTGGTGGCCCTCCGCCGCCGCAACCGCTGGCCCTTCTGATCGTGACCCTTCGGGCCACACCGAGGCCAGGAGCCGTGCCCCTGCTGCGCTGAGCCGTTGAGCTCGTTCCTCGGGGAGGCCTCCGGCCTCCCGTCGTCACGAGTCACTGTGGCGGGTCCACCAGCTCACCCAGCTCGCTGTGCGTGCGTCGCCTGCGCTCAGCTGAAGACTGACCGGCGCTGCAGGAGGAGGCGGTAGAGCGAGTGCTGGATGGTCTCGCGGACCTGGTCGGTCAGGTTGAACACGACCATCGGGTCGTCGGCGGCGGCCGGTCCGTAGGACGCGGTCTCGATCGGTTCGCCGAAGGCGATGAACCACTTCGAGGGCAACGGCACCAGCCCGGCCGGCCCGAGGAGCGGGAACGTCGGCGTGATCGGGAAGTACGGCAGGCCCAGCAGCCGCGCGGCGGTGCGGGCGTTGCCGATCATCGGGTAGATCTCCTCGGCGCCCACGATCGCGCACGGCACGATCGGCGCCCCGGTGCGCAGCGCCGCGCTCACGAAGCCGCCGCGGCCGAAGCGCTGCAGCGTGTACCGCTCGCTGAACGGCTTGCCCACGCCCTTGAAGCCCTCGGGGAACACCCCGACCAGCTCACCCTCGGACAGCAGCCGCTCGGCGTCCTCGTTGCAGGCCAGCGTGGTGCCCAGCTTGCGCGCCAGCGCCCCGACGAAGGGCACCTGGAAGACCAGGTCGGCACCGAGCAGCCGCAGCCGGCGCGACGCCGGGTGGTCGTCGTGCAGCGCGACGGTGGCCATCAGCGCGTCGACCGGGATCGTGCCGGAGTGGTTGGCCACGACCAGCGCACCGCCGGTGTCCGGCACGTTCTCCAGCCCCTGGGTCTCCACCCGGAACCAGCGCTCGAACCACGGCCGCAGCATCGGCAGCAGCACGTGGTCGGTCAGGTCGGGGTCGAAGCCGAACTCGTCGGTGTCGTACTCCCCGGTGACCCGGCGGCGGAGGAACTCCAGCCCACCGGCCAGCTGGTCCTCCCAGGACGGGGCGGCCGGCGGCGGCTGCGGCGGCGGGTCGTCGTCCGGACGCAGGGGGATCACCCGTGCCTCAGGCATCGCGCACCGCCCGCAGTCCGGGCACCGGGGGTGCGGGGCGGCGCCTGCCCCCGACCACGGCGTGCACGGCGCTCACCCCGCCCGCCACCGCGCCGACCACCGAGCGGGCCGCTCCAGTCACGTCGCCGACGAGCTCGGGCCGGACGACGGGGGCCACCGTGTCGGCGTAGTCGGCGAGGGCCTCGGCGGTGGTGTAGCGGGGGGTGTAGCCGAACTCCTCGCGGAGCACGCGGGTGTCGACCACCCGGCCGAAGTTGAGCAGCCGCATCTGCTCCGGGGACCACTCGGCCGCCCCGTCGACCAGCCGCGCCCGCCGGGCCAGCTTCCGGACGGTGCCCATCGCGGACTGCGGCACCGGCAGCGCGACACGGCCCAGCCGGCGGATCGCCTGGGACAGCAGCACCGTGCCGGACGCGCCGACGTTGACCGTGCCGACGAAGTCGCCCACGGTCGCCTGGCGGAGCACCGCGACGGCGTCGTCCTCGTGCAGCAGCTGCACCCGGGCGTCGTAACCGAGCGCGGTCGGCACCACCGGCATCCGGAGGAACCCCGACAGCAGCGAGTCGATCCGGGGGCCGATCAGGTTGGTGAAGCGCAGCACCGCGACGCCCACGTCGGGGCGGCGGCGCGCGAACGAGCGGACGTAGCCCTCGATGTCGAGGCTGTCCTTGGCGAACCCGCCCGCCGGCACCCGGCGAGCCTGCATGGCCTCGGTGAAGACGGCGGGGTCGCGGGGGCTTGCGCCGTAGACCGCGCTGGTCGACTTGAGCACCAGCCGGCGGACGGCGGGGGCGCGCTGACACGCGGCGAGCAGCTGCATGGTGCCGATGACGTTGAGCTCCTTCATCGACGCCCTGCCGCCGGCCGCTGCCGGCGTCGTGCTGATGTTCATGTGCACCACGGTGTCCACCGACGCCGACTCGATGACCTTGGCGATCAGCGGGCTGCGGATGTCGGCGCGGACGAACTCGGTGCGCCCCAGGCGCCGGAGCACCTCGGGGGCCGGGGGGACGGTGTCCACCCCGATGACCCGGTCGATCGACGGGTCAGCGGCGAGCTCGGCCGCCAACGCGCCGCCCAGCCACCGGCTCACACCGGTGACGAGGACGACCGCGGGCGGCACGAGCGTCAGCTCACTTCTTGTTGCGCCGCTGGACGCGGGTCTTCTTGAGGAGCTTGCGGTGCTTCTTCTTCGCCATCCGCTTGCGGCGCTTCTTGATGACCGAACCCATTGTCCTGCTCCCGACGTCGTTGTCCGCGCGGCGCCGGGGGCTGCGACCGGATCGGTCACGCCGGCACCGTGCGGGTGATCAGCTCGTGCGCGGCCCGCCCCACGAGGAGGCGGCACCGCTCAGCGCCTGAGACTACCTGGGAGACGAGGTGTGGGGACGGCCCCCTCGCCACCTGCTGGAACGGCCGCCCTGCAGGGTCCCACCCTGAGCCTGCGAAGGGTGGGGGGCAGGGTGGTCCTTCCTCAGGCGATGTCGGTGTAGGCCTCACGCAGGTAGTCGTGCACGGCGCGCTCCGGCACGCGGAACGAGCGGCCGACGCGGACGGCGGAGAGCTCGCCGCCGTGGACGAGGCGGTAGACGGTCATCTTCGAGACCCGCATGATCGCGGCGACCTCGGCGACGGTCAGGAAGGCGACGGCGGCGCGGGGCGCGGGCACCTGGGCCGGGCGGCCGACGGGCACGGAGGCCGGGTGGGCGGCGGGCACCGGACGCGACAGCGAGGCGGCCGAGATGGGCCGGCCCATCTGGCGCGGAGCGGGGACACCCGGGCGGGTGGTCTGGATGGTGGCGCGCTGGGGCATGGTCACGTCGTTCATCTCCGGTCTCAGCACAACCCGCGGCCACCGGCTTCCCCACCGGCGGGCGTGTCACGTTCGTGCTGGAAGAGACCATATGGGGACCGGAGTGACGGAAGCGATGGGTGAAACGGACAGGCGGACCGGTCCGTCCTGGGCACAAGTGGACAGAGACAACGCGTGACACTCCAGTCACGGCGTGTTGTCCCCAAGTCGACTCGTCCCGACGGGTCGCTGTCCACAGAAATCTGTGGACAACTACACACGTGTGATTCGCCTGGTGCGACCTGGGACACACGGTGCGCGCGTGCCCCGTGCCCGACGTGCGGGCACCCGGTCAGTCCGCGGCACGTCCCAGGGCGACCGACCGGTCGTGCGCTGCCTCGATCGCCGCGATCAGCGCCGCGCGCACGCCGTGCCGCTCGAGCTCGCGGATCGCGGCGATCGTCGTCCCGCCGGGGCTGGTGACGGCCTCGCGCAGCTGCACCGGGTGCTCCCCGGACTCCCGGAGCATCACCGCGGACCCGTAGGCGGTCTGCACGATCAGGTCGGCGGCCACCGCACGCGGCAGGCCGAGCAGGATGCCGGCGTCGATCATCGCCTCGACGAGGAAGAAGAAGTAGGCCGGACCGCTGCCCGACAGCGCCGTGACCGCGTCCTGCTGCCCCTCCGGGACGCGGCGCACCTGCCCCACGGGTGACAGCAGCGCCTCGGCCTCGTCCAGGTGCTCCTCGCGGGCGTGCGCGCCGGCCGAGATCACGCTCATCCCGGCGTCGACCAGCGCGGGGGTGTTGGGCATGACCCGCACCACCGGCGTCCCGGCCGGCAGGGCCGCCTCGATCCGGCTGGTGGGCACGCCGGCGGCCACCGACACCACCAGGTGCTCGGCGGTCACGTGCGGGGCCAGCAGGGCGAGCAGGCCGTCGATGTCCTGCGGCTTGACCGCCAGCAGCAGCACCCGGGACCGCGCGGCCGCCTCGGCCAGGTCCACCGCGGCGGTGCCGTGCCGGGCGGCCAGCTCCGCCGCCCGCTGCGGGCTGCGCTCGACGACGACGACGCCGTCCCCGCTGCCCGCCTGGCGGACCAGGCCGGCGAGCAGCGCCTCGCCGATCTTGCCGCCGCCGATGATGGCCAGGCCCGTCCGCCCCGCGGTGATCATGCCCGCGACGGTAGTGCCCCGGCCGGTGCGGCGGTGCGCCGGCCGGACCGCGCTCAGCCGGCGAGCAGGCCGGCGGCGGGGGCGATGACGAGCACGGTGCCGGCGAGCAGCAGCACGGCCAGCAACCGCACCCCCAGCGCTCCCTGACCCCGCTTCTGGCGCCAGGCGGCCACCCCGGCGACCAGCGCGGTCACCGTGAGCGGGGCCGCGGCGAGCGCCACGTAGGGCATCAGCTCCCACAGGACGGTGAAGGCGAAGTACAGGCCGATGCCGACGGCGAGGGCGACGACGAGCTCCCCGGCGAAGCGGAGCCAGGCGAGGGCGCTCTCCTTGGCGGTGAGCGGCTCCTCCTCGACCACGGCGGGCTCGCCCGCCGAGCGCTGCACCGGGATCGGGCCGGTGACCGGGTGGGCCTCCGCCCGCCGGTGGGTCGTCGTGCCGGTGGCCGGGATGGCCGACGTCGACGGCCCGGTGCCGAACAGGCCGGTGGACGCCGAGGTCGCCGGGCCGGCCACCGCATCGCTCTTCCGGCGGCCGGTCTGCACGCCCGGGGTCCCGGCGCTGCGGCCGGTCCCGGGCCCGGTCGTCACCGCCCGGTCGGCCGGCGAGGCGGTGCGGACCGGCGCGGCCTCGCGGGCGGCCACCGGGCCGGCCAGGCCGGCCGCCGGGCGGGGACCGGCGGTGCCGGACTGGTCGGGCCACGTCGTCGCCGGGGTGCGACCGGCGGACGACGCCCCCGCCGGGGCGCGACCGGTGGACGACGCCCCCGCCGGGGAGCGGACGGCGGCGGGGGCCGGACCGGGCGTGCGCGGCGGGGTCGTGGCGCGGGCCGCGGCGGCCGGGCGGCCGGGGGCCTGGGGGCGGGGGGCCGGCTCGACGCGCGGCGCGCGGCCGGTGACCTCCGGGTCGTCGGAGGTGCGGCGTCGACGGCCCGGGCGGGTGCCCAGCTCGGTCTCCAGCCCGTGCTCGCGCAGGATCTCGGCGAGCGAGCGGACGCTGTACTCCCCCGAGTTCGGCGGCTCCGACATCACGCTCCCTCCAGCTGGTCCAGGCGGCGCAGGATGATCCCCTCCCGCAGCGCCCAGGGGCAGATCCGGACGAACGGTACGTCCACGGCACGCATCGCGGCCCGCGCCACGACGGCGCCGGCCGGGACCTGGTGCGCGCGTTGCGCCGACACGCCCTCCAGCTCGGCCAGCGCCGCGGACTCGATCCGGGAGACGAAGCCGATCACCTGGGTCAGCCCGGTGGCGGTCAGCTCCCGCGGGACGGTCAGCCCGGCGGCGTAGGGCGCGGCGCCGGCCAGCCGGGCGAGCGTCCGGAAGGTCTTCGACGTCGCGACCGCGAACTCCGGTTCACCCGCGCCGAGGAGCTCCTTGCCGGCGGGTGCGAGCACCTCTTCGGCGTACTCGTCCAGCCGGGCCAGCGCCCTGAGGTCCGGCCGGCCCCCGGTCTCGGCTGCCGGGAGGAACTGCCGGGTCATCCGCCCGGCCCCCAGCGGCACCGACAGCGCCACCTCGGGGTCCTCGTCGACCCCCGCGGCCAGCTCCAGCGAGCCGCCGCCGATGTCCATGACCAGCACCCGCCCGGCGCTCCAGCCGAACCAGCGGCGCACCGCCAGGAAGGTCAGCCGCGCCTCGTCCTCGCCGGTGACCACCTGCAGCTCGACCCCGGTCTGCTCGCGGACCCGGCGGAGCACCGCCGCCCCGTTGTCGGCCTCGCGGATGGCCGAGGTGACGAAGGCCAGCAGCTCGTCGCACCGCCGGTCGGCGGCCTGCCGCTTGGCCTGCTGCACCGCGTTGAGCAGCGCCTTCTCCCCCGCCTTCGACAGCTTGCCGTCCTTGCCGACGTGCTCGGCGAGCTTCAGCACCCAGCGGTCGTCGTGCATCGGGGTCGGGTGCGCGCCGCGGTGCGCGTCGACCACCACCAGGTGCACCGTGTTCGAGCCGACGTCCAGCACCCCGAGTCGCATGACGGAGAGTCTGCCGTCTGACGGCGCAGCGTGTCGCAACCCCCACGCTGGGTCCGTGCTGCGCCGGCGCTGCGCCTACTCTCCCCGGGTGGAACCGAGCACCCCAGTCGGCCCCCTGCCCGAGGTCGCGCTGGACTTCGCGCGCGAGTGGATCGAGTTCACCGACCCGGCCGACCCCGACCACCGGGTGCGGGCCGACCTCACCTGGCTGACGAGCGCGTGGACGTGCGTCTTCGGCCGGGGCTGCGCCGGCGTCGTCGAGGGGCGGGCCGAGGACGGCTGCTGCAACCACGGCGCCTTCTTCACCGACACCGACGACCTCGACCGGGTCGAGGCGGCCGTCGCCGAGCTGACCCCGCTGGACTGGCAGCGGCACCCCGGCACCGCGGTCCGCCGCGCCGACTGGACCGAGGCCGACACCCTGGCCGAACCGGCCGACGGCGAGGTCGCCGAGGAGGCGCTGCGCACCCGGGTGGTCGACGGGGCGTGCCTGTTCCTCAACCGGCCCGAACACCCCGGCGGCGCCGGCTGCGCGCTGCACGCGATGGCGCTGCGGCAGGGCCGGCACCCGCTGGAGACCAAGCCCGACGTCTGCTGGCAGCTCCCGGTGCGCCGCGAGCAGGAGTGGGTCGACCGACCCGACGACACCCGGGTGCTGGTCTCCAGCATCGGCGAGTTCGACCGCCGCGGCTGGGGCCCGGGCGGGCACGACCTGCACTGGTGGTGCACCGGCTCGCCGGCCGCGCACGTCGCCAGCGAGCCCCTCGTGGTCACCTACGGCCCGGAGCTGACCGCCCTGCTGGGCACGGCGGCCTACGCCGAGCTACGCCGGCTGACCGAGGCCCGCCTCGACGCCGGCCTCGTCGCCCCGCACCCCGCCAGCCCCCGGCCAGTGCCGGTGGAGCTGCACCGGCGCCGTCCCGGCTGAGGCGGCCGCCCGGAAGGTCTGCCGGTAGGCGCGCGGGGAGACCCCGCGGCGCCGGGCGAACTGCTCGCGCAGCCCGGCCGCCGTGCCGAAGCCGACCAGCCGGGCGATCTCCTCCACCGGGGCGTCGCTGTCCTCCAGCAGCCCCTCGGCGGCGGCCAGCCGCTGGCCGAGCAGCCACGCGTGCGGCGTCGTCCCGGTGGTGGCCTTGAACCGGCGGGCGAAGCTGCGCGGGCTCATCAGCGCCCGGCGGGCCAGCGACTCGACGCTGATGTCCTCGGCCAGGTGGGCCCGCGCCCACTCCAGGACGACGCCGAGCAGGTCGTCCTCGCAGCGGGCGACCGGGGTGTCGATGAACTGGGCCTGCCCGCCGTCGCGGTGCGGGGGCACGACCATGTCCCGGGCCAGGGCGTTGGCCGCGGCCGCGCCCCACTCCCGGCGCACCAGGTGCAGCAGCGTGTCGACGCCGGCCGCCGTCCCGGCGCCGGTGAGCACCCGGCCGCAGTCGACGTAGAGCACCGACGGGTCGACGCGCACCGCCGGGAACCGGGCGGCCAGCTCGCCGGCGTAGCGCCAGTGCGTGGTCGCCCGGCAGCCGTCGAGCAATCCGGCGTGGGCCAGCACGAAGGCGCCGGTGCACTGGCTGACGATGATCGCGCCGCGGTCGTGCGCGGCGCGCACCGCGTCGATGAGGGCCGGTGAGGGCACCCGCTCGAACAGCTCCCAGGCGGTGAGCGTGACGATGTCGGAGACGGCCAGCCGGTCGAGCCCCGCGTCGACCAGCATCGCCAGCCCGGTGTCCGTGCGGACGACCCCCGGCTCCTCGGTGACCAGCGCGTAGTCGAACCGCGGCAGGCCCATCGCGGTGCGGTCGTAGCCGAAGATCTCGGTGGTGACACCCAGCCCGAAGCTGCCGACGACCCCCTCGCTCACCACGGCACTGACGACGAGGGGGCGGTCAGGTGTGCGCATGGACACATGATGGCAGGAAAACCGCGACCGTGGTCAGTCCTGCCACTCGTCGAGTGGCCGGAGTCCGAGCACGCTCGTCCCATGTTGCTGATCACCTGCCCCGTGACCCGGACCGACGAGCTGGTCGCTGACCGGCGCATCCGATCGGTCACCAACCACCCGACCCACCTCGCCCTGCACGTCGAGTGCCCGGCCTGCGGCGCGGTGCACGTCTACCGCACCGGCCGCCGCTGGGACACCGCCCGCACGCGCACCCGGATCGCCGACCGCGCGGCCGCCCAGTCGTCGGCCGACGCCGCCGCGGCTCGGGCTGCACGAGTCGCCGTCCCCGCGTAGCTTCGAACACATGAGCGAAGCCAACGTGAACACCGGCCAGGCCGGCGACCCCACCGCCGAGAAGGACCCCTCGGACTGGGTGACCGGCGACGAGCCCGCCACCGGTGCGCAGAAGAGCTACCTGCACACCCTCGCCCGGCAGGCCGGCGAAGAGGTGCCCGACGACATCTCCAAGGCCGACGCCTCGATCAAGATCGACGAGCTCCAGGAAGAGACCGGAAGAGGTCAGTAGGAGCTCGCCCCCTGGGCGGCCGTGCGGCTCACTCGGGGGACGAGTACGGACGGCGGAGCCGGTCACGCCGGACGGCGGCCCCGAAGGGGTCACCTCCGGCGTGACAGGAAACGGCTCAGTGCCAGGCGAGCAGGCACCTGGCCGCGGTGCGATCCGTCAGGATCGCAATGTGCACAGCTAAGCCTCGAACTTGTAGCCCAGCCCCCGGACGGTCACCAGGTAGCGCGGGTTGGCCGGGTCGGGCTCGAGCTTGGCGCGCAGCCGCTTGACGTGGACGTCGAGGGTCTTGGTGTCGCCGACGTAGTCCGCGCCCCAGACCCGGTCGATGAGCTGCCCGCGGGTGAGCACCCGCCCGGCGTTGCGGAGCAGCAGCTCGAGCAGGTCGAACTCCTTCAGCGGCAGCGAGACCGGCTGCCCGTCGACCGCGACCACGTGCCGGTCGACGTCCAGCCGCACCGGTCCGGCGGCGAGCGCCGCCTCGGTGGAGACCTCGGGCTCGGTGCCGCGGCGGAGCACGGCCCGCATCCGGGCGACCAGCTCGCGCGCGGAGTAGGGCTTGGTGACGTAGTCGTCGGCCCCCAGCTCCAGCCCGACGACCTTGTCGATCTCGGTGTCCTTGGCGGTCAGCATGATGATCGGCACGGAGCTCTTGGTGCGCAGTGCCCGGCAGACCTCGGTGCCGGAGAGCCCCGGCAGCATGAGGTCCAGCAGCACGATGTCGGCCCCGGCCCGGTCGAACTCGGCGAGCGCGTCCGTCCCGGAAGCGGCCACGACGGTGTCGTAGCCCTCCCGGCGCAGCATGTAGGACAGCGCATCGGAGAAGGACTCCTCGTCCTCCACCACGAGCACTCGGGTCATGACCGTCCTCTCTCCAGGTCGTTCTCCTGCAGGGCCCCGGTGGGGCCCTCGTCTGTGGCCGGCCGGCCGTGCAGCGGGGGCACCGGCGGCCGTTCCGGGCCGGCCTCGTCGGCCGGCTGGTCGGCGTCGGTGCCCAGCGGGATGCGCAGGGTGAAGGTGGAGCCGAGGCCCTCCTCGCTCCACACCGTCACCGCGCCACCGTGGTTGCTCGCGACGTGCTTGACGATCGCCAGCCCGAGGCCGGTGCCGCCGGTGGCGCTGGCCCGGGACTGGTCGACCCGGTAGAAGCGCTCGAACACCCGCGACCGGTCCGAGCGCGGGATGCCGATCCCCGAGTCGGTGACCGCGATCTCGGCGAACCCGGACCGCGCGCGGGCGCCGACGGCGATCGTCGTCCCCGGCGGGCTGTAGGCGACGGCGTTGGCCAGCAGGTTGGTCAGCGCGGTGGCCAGCTGGGCCTCCACGCCGCGCACGACCAGCCCGGGCTGGGCGGCGACGGCCAGCTGGATGTCCTTGGCGGCGGCCGCGGCCCGCGTCCGGTCGACGGCCTCGGCCACCACCGTGCCGACGGCGACCGGCACCAGCTCGGGCAGCGGCTCGGCACCCTGCAGCCGGGAGAGGTCGATCAGCTCGCGGACCAGCCGGGCCAGCCGGTCGGCCTCGTGCTGCATGCGGGCGGCGAAGCGCTGCACCGTCTCCGGGTCGTCGGCCGCGCCCTGCACGGCCTCGGCCAGCAGCGCGAGCGCGCCGACGGGGGTCTTCAGCTCGTGCCCGACGTTGGCGACGAAGTCGCGGCGCACCGCCTCGACCCGGCGGGCCTCGGTGACGTCGGTGAGCACCAGCGCGACCGGGCCGGGCGTCACGACCGGGCCGCTGCCCAGCCGGATGCCGTGGACGCCGACCATCCGCGGACCGGTGCCCACCACGTTCCCGGGCAGCGCGACGTCGGCCCGCTGGCTGCCGGTGACCTGCACGCTGCGGGCCACGTCGACCAGCCCGGGGACCACCAGCCGGTCACCGCGCAGGATGCCCAGCGCCCGGGCGGAGGGGTTGGCCAGCACCACGGCGTCGTCAGGGCCGAGCAGGACGACGGCGGGGTCCATCAGGTCGACGAGCCGGCGGCTGAGCGCGGCGTCGCTGTCGACCCGGTCGACCAGCAGGTCCGCACTCCTCGCGGCCCCGCCCTCGTCGACCTGCCGCATCCGGGTGCGGACCACGGTCAGCGCCAGCATCAAGCCGATCACGAGGCCCGCCGTGAGGGCGAGCAGTGGTTCCACACCGACGATGCTAGAGCGGGTGCGGCCGCTGACCAGCCGCTCCGGCACTCCTCACCCGGTCGGGGCGGAAGTGTTCACGGCTGCGTGCCCCGTCGTTCACCTGGCAGCCCCCTGTGGCCGGGCCGGCGGTCTCTACGCTGGTCATGACACGTGCCGCGGCCGTCGAGCAGAGACGTCCGCGCGCGGCAGGGCGTCACCCGGGCAGCCCGCGCCCGGCGGCGCGACAGAGGAGGAACCGTGTTGCGCGAGAGCTACCGCGAAGAGCTGGACGACATCAACGCCTGCCTGGTGGAGATGGCGAACTCGGTGGGCTCGGCCATGAGCACGGCCACCACCGCACTGCTGGACGCCGACGTCGCCCTGGCGGACCTGGTCATCGCCGGGGACGAGCGCATCGACGCGGTCCGGGAGAGCATCGAGGAGCGCTGCTTCACCCTGCTGGCCCGGCAGCAGCCGGTCGCCACCGACCTGCGCGTCATCACCACGGCCATGCGGATCGTCAGCGACCTCGAGCGGATGGGCGACCTGGCCGAGCACATCGCGAAGGTGGCGCGGATGCGCTTCCCGGAGCACGCGGTGCCGCAGGAGGTCCGGCCGATCTTCCTGGAGGCCGGGCACATCGCCGAGAGCCTGGTGACCAAGGCCGGCACCATCATCGCCAAGCGGGACATCGAGGCCGCGGTCGAGCTGGAGGCCGAGGACGACCTGATGGACCAGCTGCACAAGCAGCTGTTTCGCGAGCTCCTGCTGCCGACGTGGGGCCACGGCATCGAGTCCGCCATCGACGTCACCCTGCTCGGCCGCTACTACGAGCGCTTCGCCGACCACGCGGTCAGCGTCGCCCGCCGGGTGGTCTACCTGGTGACCGGCGAGAAGACCATCCCGAGTTACTGAGCACGCGCACCGCTCGACGGAGCCCCGGCAGCCTGGCTGCCGGGGCTCCGTCGTCTCCTACTTCTTGCCCTGGTTCTTGACCGCCTCGATGGCGGCGGCCGCGGCGTCGGGGTCGAGGTACTGCCCGCCGGGCTGGGTGGGCCGCAGGTCGGCGTCCAGGTCGTAGCGGAGCGGGACGCCGGTCGGGATGTTCAGCCCGACCACCTCGTCGTCGCCCATGCCGTCGAGGTGCTTCACCAGCGCGCGCAGGCTGTTGCCGTGCGCGGCCACCAGCACGTTCTGGCCGGCCCGCAGGTCCGGGACGATCGCGTCGTACCAGTACGGCAGCATCCGGACGACGACGTCGGCCAGGCACTCGGTGGCGGGGCGGGACTCCGGCGGCAGGAAGGCGTAGCGCGGGTCGGCGTCCTGGCTGAACTCGCTGCCGGCCTCGATCGGCGGCGGCGGGGTCGCGTAGCTGCGCCGCCAGGTCATGAACTGCTCCTCGCCGTACTCGGCGAGCGTCTGCGCCTTGTCCTTGCCCTGCAGGGCGCCGTAGTGCCGCTCGTTGAGCCGCCAGGACCGGCGCACCGGGATCCACTGCCGGTCCGCCGTGGCCAGCGCCAGCTCGGCGGTGCTGATCGCCCGCTTGAGCAGCGAGGTGTGCAGGACGTCGGGGAGCAGGCCCTGCTCGGCCAGCAGCTCGCCCCCGCGGGCCGCCTCGGCGCGGCCCTTCTCCGACAGCGGCACGTCGACCCAGCCGGTGAAGAGGTTGGCCTTGTTCCACTCGCTCTCGCCGTGGCGGAGCAGGATGAGGGTGCCTGAGGTCACGGGCCCATCCTGCCCGACCGGCGCGGGCACCCGCCGGGCGGCCGCTCAGCGGTGCGGCAGCCGCCCGGGCATCCAGACCAGCACCACCGTCGTCGCGACCAGCGCGGCGGCCACCGTGCCGAGCGCGGTGAGGTGCATGGCGCCGACGAAGGCCTCCCGGGCGGGGTCGACGACCGCTGCCGCGGACCGGGCCGCCTCGACGTCCCCGCCCTGGGCCTGCTCGACGGCGCCGAGGGTCGCCACGATCGACTCGCGGGCCTCCTCGCGGGTGCCCTCGGGCAGCCCGTCGACGGCGTCGCCGAGGCGGGTGGCGTACGCCGAGGCCATCACCGAACCGAGGATGGCCACCCCGAGGGCGCCACCGACCTGGCGGACGGAGTTGTTGACCGCGGCCCCGGCGCCGGCCTTCTCCCGCGGGACGACGGCCATGATCGCCTCGGTCGCCGGGGCAAGCACCAGGCCCATCCCGCAGCCCTGCACGGCCAGGTCGACGAGCACCAGCCACAGCGGGGCGGTCTGGTCGAGCAGCTGGATGCCGGCGAAGGAGGCCGCCACCAGCAGGAACCCCGTCGCCACCACCAGCTTCGGCCCGAACCGGGCGGCCAGCCGGGAGCTCTGCGGCGCCATGACCGCCATCCCGACGGCCACCGGGATGAGCGCCGCGCCGCTCTGCAGCGGCGAGTAGCCGCGCACCCCCTGCAGGTAGAAGACCAGGTAGAAGGTGGCGCCCTGAAGCGCGAAGAAGTTCAGCGCCAGCGCGCCCGCCGAGGCGGAGAAGGCCGGGTTGCGGAACAGCGTGACGTCCAGCGCGGGGTGGGTGGTGCGCCGCTGCCACCAGACGAACACCGCCAGCAGCGCCGCCCCGGCGAGCAGCGGGCCGAGCACGCCCGGCGACCCCCAGCCGGCTCCGCCGCCGCCGCGGATGATCCCGAACACAAGCGCCACCAGGGCGGCGATCGACAGCAGCACCCCGGGCACGTCCAGCCGGCCCGGCGAGGGGTCCTTCGACTCCGGGACGACGAGCAGGATGCCGGCGGCGCCGAGTGCGGCGACCGGGACTCCGAGCAGGAACACCGCGCCCCACCAGAAGTGCTCGAGCACCAGGCCGCCGGCCAGCGGCCCGCCGGCGACGGCGATGCCCGCGGCGCCGGCCCAGATGCCGATGGCCTTCCCGCGCTCGCCCGCCGGGAAGACGTTGGTGATGACCGCCAGCGTGGCCGGCTGCACCGCCGCGCCGCCGACGCCCATCAGCGCCCGCCAGGCGATCAGCTCGATCGCCGACCCGCTGAAGGCGGCCAGCACGGAGCCGACGGAGAAGATGGTCAGCCCCGCCAGCAGCACCTTGCGCCGGCCGATCCGGTCACCGACCACGCCCCAGCTGAACAGCAGCCCGGCGAAGACCAGGATGTAGGAGTCGATCGCCCACTGCAGCTCGCCCTGGGTGGCCGCGAGCTCCCGCTGCAGCGTGGGCAGCGCGACGTTGAGGATCGTGTTGCCCATGATCACCATCAGCAGGCAGACGATCATCGTGGCCAGCACCCACCACCGCCGCGCGTAGCCCTCGGGGAGCTCCTCCGCCGTCGCCGCCGGGTGCTGGGTGGTGCTCACTCCCGCGGCCGCCGGGCGGGGTCGGCGAAGGCGGCGAAGGCCTCGAGGTTGCGCAGCGACTCCCCGCGCTTGACCCGCCAGTCCCACTCCCGGCGGATCGAGCTGCCGAACCCGATCTCCAGCATGGTGTTGAAGTGCTCGTCGGCGTAGGTCAGCACCGAGCCGAGCAGCCGGTCGATCTCCTCGGCCGTGACCGCCGCGTGCGGCAGCCGGCCGGTCAGGTAGACGTCCCCGACGGTGTCGATGGAGTAGCTGACGCCGTACATCCGGGCGTTGTGCTGCAGCAGCCAGGCCCACAGCTGCTCGCGGTTCTCGTCCGGCTGCCGGCACACGAACGCCTCGACCCGGAACCCGTGGTCGCCGACCGTGAGCCCGACCAGCGTCTTGAGCTTCTTGACCCCGGGCAGCGTGACCACGAACCGGCCCGGCCCGGGGTGCTCGTACTCCAGCTCGGCGGCGCGCAGCGTCTCCTCGATCACGGCGTCGAGGTCGGCGACGCGGTGCCCGCTCATCGGCCGAGCAGCCCCACGGCGCTGCGCCGGAGCTCCGCGGCGGGCCGCAGCAGCGGGCGGGCGGCGCGCATCTCGGCCATCGCCGCGGCGTACCCGTCGACGAGCGCGTCGGTGGTCCGGTCCCAGCTGAACGCGGTGGCGTGCCGGCGGGCACCGGCGCCCAGCAGCTGGCGGCGGACCATCACCCGGCGGATCGCGGCCGCGTAGTCGGCCGGGTCCCGGCCGGGCACCAGCAGCCCGGAGACGCCGTCGTCGACCGCGGTGCAGAGCCCGCCCACGGCCGCGGCGACCACCGGGGTGCCGCAGGCCTGCGCCTCCAGGGCCACCAGGCCGAAGGACTCGTTGTGGCTGGGCACGACGGTGACGTCGGCCGCCCGGTAGTGGTCGGCCAGCCGCTCGGGCCGCTGCGGCGGCAGGAAGCGGACGACGTCGGTGACGCCCAGCGCGACGGCGAGCTCCTGCAGCCGCTGCGGCTCGGCGAGCCCGGACCCGCTGGGCGCACCGACGACGAGCACCTGCAGCCGCGCGCGCAGCGCCGGGTCGTCGGCGAGCATCCGGGCCGCGGCGTGCAGCAGCATGTCCGGCGCCTTGAGCGGCTGGATCCGGCCGACGAAGAGCAGGACGACGGCGTCGGCCGGCACCCCGATCCGCTGCCGGGCGCGCTGCTGGTCACCGGGGCGGAAGACCTGCAGGTCGACGCCCGGGGGGATGACCAGGGTGCGGCGGGGGTCGGCGCCGTAGAAGTCGACGAGCTGCCGAGCCTCCTCGGCGGTGTTGGCCACCAGCCGGTCGGCCTCGGCGACCACCTGCTCCTCACCGATCACCCGGGCCCGCGGCTCGGGCTCGTCGCCCTCGGCGAGCGCGGCGTTCTTGACCTTGGCCAGGGTGTGCGCGGAGTGCACCAGCGGCACGCCCCAGCGGTCCCGGGCCAGCCAGCCGACCTGGCCGGAGAGCCAGTAGTGGGAGTGCACGACGTCGAAGTGGCCGGGCTCGTGCTGGGCCTCCTCGCGCAGCACCGCCGCGGTGAAGGCGCACATCTGGGCGGGCAGCTCCTGCTTGCCCAGGCCCTCGAACGGGCCGGCGCTGACGTGCCGCACGGTGACGCCGGGGGCCATCTCCACGACCGGCGGCTGCTCGCTCGAGGTCGCCCGGGTGAAGACGTCGACCGCGATCCCGCGGGCGGCCAGCCGGCGGGACACCTCGACGACGTAGACGTTCATGCCGCCGGCGTCACCGGCACCGGGCTGCTCCAGCGGGCTGGTGTGCACCGAGAGGGTGGCGACCCGCCGGGGCACGACGAGCGGGGTGGGGGGCGGCGCGGCCCGCCAGGGCGTGGGCTGACGGGGATGGCGACGCGTGGGCACGCTGCTCCTCCCGCTCGGGCCGTCGAGCGCCCGGTCGGGACACCCCTGTCGACTGCTCAGTGTCCTACAACGCCAGGATGGGCACATGTCCAGCCCCGTGCCCCCGTCGTCCTCCCGTGCCGCGTTCCCCGGTCAGGGCCGCGTCGCCGTCGTCACCGGTGCCTCCAGCGGGATCGGTGCCGCGACCGCTGAACGGCTGGCCCAGGAGGGGTTCGACGTCGTCCTGGCCGCCCGCCGGCTGGACCGGCTGACCGCGCTGGCCGAGCGGATCGGTGGCCGGGCGGTGCAGCTCGACGTGACCGATGCCACAGCGGTCGACGCCTTCGCCGCGGGCCTGGACCGGGTGGACGTGCTGGTGAACAACGCCGGCGGCGCGTTCGACGCATCGCCGGTGGCCGAGGCCGACCTCGACTCCTGGCAGCGGGCCTTCGCGGTCAACGTCCTGGGCTCGGTGGCGATGACCCGGGCGCTGCTGCCCGCCCTGCGCGCCTCCGGCGCCGGCGACCTGGTGTTCGTCGGCTCGACCGCGGGGCTGACCAGCTACGAGGGCGGGGCGTCGTACACCGCGGCCAAGCACGGGGTGCACACGCTGGCCGAGACGCTGCGCCTGGAGCTGGTCTACGACCCGGTGCGGGTGGTGGAGATCGCCCCCGGGATGGTCAAGACCGAGGAGTTCAGCCTCAACCGCACCCGGTCGCAGGAGCGGACCGACGCGATCTACCGCGGGGTCCGCGAGCCGCTGGTCGCCGAGGACGTCGCCGACTGCATCGCCTGGGCCGTCACCCGGCCGCACCACGTGAACGTCGACCTGCTCGTCGTCCGCCCGCGGGCGCAGGCCGCCCAGCACAAGGTCGCCCGCGACGAATGAAGGACCCCCGTGCCCCCCACCGCTCGCAAGCTCGCGGCGGGCCCCTGCACGGGGGCCGAACTACGGGCGGACGGCGGTGGGCTCGGGGACGAGGGTGACGCCGAACCGGGCCCGGACGGCGGCGACCACCTGCTCGGCGAAGGCCATCAGCTCGGTGGCCGTGGCGCCGGGCTCGGTGGTCAGCGCCAGGCTGTGCCGCGATGACGTCCCCACCCGGCCGACCCGCGTGCCGCGGCCGAAGCCGGCGTGCTGCACCAGCCAGGCCGCGCTCAGCTTGACCTGGGCGGCGCCGTCCGCGCCGATCCCGGCCGGCCACGACGGGCAGCCCTCCACGGCCGCCGCGACCGGGACGACGGGGTTGGTGAAGAAGGAGCCGGCGGAGCGGGAGTCCGGGTCGGCCGGGTCCCAGACCATGCCCTTGCCCCGGCGCAGCGCGAGCACGGCGGCCCGGACCTCGGCCAGCGGGGCGGTCTCCCCCAGCTCGACGCCGAGGGTGCGGGCGAGCTCGGCGTACCCGACCGGGCTCGACCGGTCCGAGGCCCGCAGCCGGAAGGTCACCGCGAGCACGACGAGCGCCCCGGGCTGGGCCTTGAGCCGGCTGTCCCGGTAGGAGAAGCCGAGCTCGGCCGGGCCGAGCACCCGCTCGGTGCGGGCCGCCCGGTCCCAGACGCGCACCTGCGTGATGAGCGCCGCGACCTCCTGGCCGTAGGCGCCGACGTTCTGCACCGGCGTCGCCCCGGTCGACCCGGGGATGCCGGAGAGGGCCTCCATGCCGGCCAGCCCGTGCTCGACGGTGAACGCCACGAGGTCGTCCCACGGCTCGCCGGCCTCGACCTCGAGCTCGACCCCGTCGGGCGTGTCCCGGCGCGCCACGCCCCGGGTGCGCACCAGGACGACGTCCCCGGGCCAGCCGCTGTCGGGCGCGACGACGTTGGACCCGCCCCCCAGCACCAGCAGCGGGCGGCCGGCGTCGTCGGCGTCACGCACGGCGCTGACCAGCTCCTGCCGGGTGGTGACCTCCAGCAGCCGGTCGATCGGGCCGCCCACCGACAGGGTGGTCAGGTCCGCCAGCACGGCGTCTCGGCGTTCCTGCACGCGCCCACGGTAATCGGCCGCGCGACTACCCTCGCTCACCGTGAGCGACCACACCCGCCGTGCGTCGCTGCCCGCGACCCGCAGGCCGCGGCTGGCCGCCGGCCGCGCCCGGGCGCTCGGCCTGCCCACCCGCGGCACCACCAACGCCAACCGGCTGCGCCGGGTCGACCGCTGGCTGGTCAGCACCCAGGTCGCCCGGCTGCGGGACGCGGCCCGGCCGCTGGTGGTCGACCTCGGCTACGGCGCGTCGGCGGTCACCACCCTGGAGCTGGTCGACCGGCTCGGGGAGGAGGTCGACGGCCTGGAGGTCGTCGGGCTGGAGATCGACCCCGAGCGGGTGGCGGCGGTGGCCGAGCACCGCGACCCGCCGCGGGTCGACTTCCGGCTCGGCGGGTTCGAGCTGGCCGGCCTGCGCCCGGTCGTGGTGCGGGCGTTCAACGTGCTGCGCCAGTACGACGAGGAGTCCGCCGCGCGGGCCTGGGACACCATGCGCGGCGCGCTCGCGCCGGGCGGGCTGCTCGTGGAGGGCACCTGCGACGAGTGGGGACGGCGGAGCACCTGGGTGGCGCTGGACGAGGACGGGCCGCTCACGCTCACGCTGGCCACCCGGGTGTCGGACCTGGAGCGGCCCTCCGACCTCGCCGAGCGGCTGCCGAAGGCGCTGATCCACCACAACGTCCCCGGTCAGCCGGTGCACGCCTTCCTCACCGCGTTCGACGCCGCCTGGGCGTCCGCCGCCGGGCTGTCGACGTTCGGCCCGCGCCAGCGCTGGGCGGCGGCCTGCGAGGCGCTCGCCGCCGACGGCTGGCCGCTGGTCGGCCCGACCCGGCGGTGGCGGCACGGCGAGGTCAGCGTCCGCTGGGCCGCGGTCTCCCCGCGGTGAGCCGCCGGGACAGGGCGCACCTCGCGGCGCTGCCCGGCCGCACCGAGGTCGCCGGGGGGACGGCGGAGCTGCTCGCCGACGCCGACCGCGACGGCTCGTGGGAGCTGCAGCTCGACGGCGTCCCCCAGTCGCACGTGGACCTGGCCGACCCCACGCACCTGGAGTTCGAGTACGTCCGCCGGATGGGGCACGTGCTGGACTTGGCCGCCGAGCCGGGGCAGCCGCTCGACGTCGTCCACCTCGGCGGGGGCGCGCTCACCCTGGCCCGCTACGTCGCCGTCACCCGGCCCGGCTCGCGGCAGCGGGTGGTGGAGGTCGACGAGGCGCTCACCGACCTGGTGCGCCGGGAGCTGCCGCTCCCCCGCGGCGCCCGCGTCCGGGTGCGTGCCGCCGACGCGCGGGAGGGGCTGGCCGCCCACCCCGACGCCAGCGCCGACGTCGTCCTGGTCGACGTCTTCGCCGGTGCCCGGACGCCGGCGCACCTGACCACCGTCGAGTTCGCCGCCGACGTCGCCCGGGTGCTGCGCCCCGGCGGGGTCACCGCCTGGAACGTCTCCGACGGTCCGCCGCTGCGCTTCGTGCGCGCCGAGACGGCCACCCTGCGCACCGTCTTCGCGCACCTGGCGCTGCTGGCCGAGCCGGGGACGCTGCGCGGCCGCCGGTTCGGCAACACGGTCGCGGTGGCGTCGGACGCCGAGCTGCCGATCGCCGGGCTGACCCGCCGCTGCGCGGGCGACCCGATGCCGTCGCGGGTGGTCAGCGACGAGGAGCTGGTCCGCTTCGTCGGGCAGGCCGCGCCGGTCACCGATGCGGACGCGCAGCCCTCACCGCAGCCACCGGCGGGCATCTTCGACCGGCCGTAGGGTCGGGGCATGACCGCACCCGTGTCCCGCCGGCTCACCCGCGACACCCGCCACCAGGTCATCGCCGGCGTCTGCTCCGGCCTCGCGCGCCGCTTCGGGCTGTCCCGGACCGGGCTCCGGGTGGCCTTCGTCGTCTCGTGCGTGCTGCCCGGCCCGCAGTTCATCGCCTACCTGGTGCTGTGGGTGGTCATGCCCGCCGACGACCGGTACTGACCCGCTCCCCCCGGGAGCGGCGGGCTCACCAGCTGGAGTTGCCCCGGCGCAGACCGCGCACCGCCGGCCGCACGTCGACCAGGTAGACGACGCCGGCGACCACGGCGGGCAGGCCCAGGAAGCTGAGCGGGCCCTGCCACAGCAGGATGAGCGTCGCGATGCCGGTGATCGCCAGCCAGGCGGGCTTGGTCAGCTTCCCGGCGGCGACGAAGGCGGCCGCGGGGCGGACCACCGCGTCCACGAAGGCCCACACCGCCAGCGCGAGGGTGCCGTAGTAGACGACGAGGTTGATGAGCCCGTCGAAGGAAGCCATGCCGTCGAGGATAGGCGCGCCCGGCAAGACGCGGCCGACCCCGACCGGGACTGCCCCCTCCGGGGGAGACGACGACGCCCCGGCTCCCGCACGAGGCGGGGACCGGGGCGTCGGTGCCGTGCGGGCGGGCCCCCGTCCGGGGGCCCGCCGTCAGCTGGCGGGAGTGCTCTTCGCGGGGACGGCGGTCGGGTCCGGGACCGGCGTGGTGCCGGCGGTCGCCTTCTTGGCCCGGGCCTTCGCGGGGGCCTTGGCCGGGGCCTTGGGGGCCGTCTTCCGGGCGGTGGCCCGGGTCGTGGCCGGCACCGGCACGCTGACGCCCTCGACCGGGGCGGTGGTCTCCGGCTCGGCGACGGCGCGGACGCCGGCCTTGGTGCCGGCGGCGGCCTCGCGGACCTCGTCGGTCACCTCGTCGACGGCCTTGTCGGTGCGCGCCTTGGTCTTCTGCGCGACCGAGGTCACCTCGTCGGAGGCCTTGCCGACGGTCTCGGCGGTCTCCTCCAGCACGTCCTCGAGGGTGTCCTCGACGGCGTCGACGGCGCGCTCGGTGCGGGCCACGACCTTGCGGAACGCGGGCTGGGTGCGCAGCTCGTCGACGACCTTCTCGCCGCGGCCGGCGAGCTCGGCGATGGCGGCCAGCGCCTGGTTGCGGGCGCTCTCCACCAGGCCGGTGACGGTGCCGAGCACGGTCTCCGGGCGGACGGTGGCAGCGGCGCTGGTCACCGCGGCGCGGGCCTGGGTGGCGGCGTCCTCGGCCTGGCTGCGGGCCAGGGCGGCCCGGGCGCGGGCCTCGGCGGCGGCGCGGGACGCCCGCTCGCGGGCCTGCTCGGCGCGGGTCCGGGCCTCCTTGGCGGCCAGGTCCGCCTGGACCTGGGCCTCGCCGGGGAGCGCCTCGGCGCGGGTGCGCACGGTGCCGAAGACGGCGCGGGCGCGGTCCACGGCGGCGTCGACCGCCACGTCGCCGGCGCCGATGGCGGCCAGCAGGCCGGTGCGGCCGGTGTCGACGAGGGTCTCGCCGTAGGACTTCAGGGTGTCGGTGCGGCTCATGCCGTCTCCTCCTGGGACGTCGGGGTGGGGTGCGGGGTGCTCGCCGGCTCGCGCGCCGCCTGGGCGGCGTGCTCGCGGGCGTAGGTCTCGTAGAGCTCCAGCAGGACGGCCTTGTGCCGCTCGGAGAGCGCCTCGTCGGCGCGGATGGCGGCCACGGTGCCGGCCGTGCCGGACCGGCGGTCGAGGATGCCGGCCTGCTCGTACAGCGTCTCGGCCGAGATCTTCAGGCCCCGGGCGATCTGGGCGAGGATCTCCGCGGACGGCTTGCGCAGCCCGCGCTCGACCTGCGAGAGGTAGGGGTTGCTCACCCCGGCGGTCCGGGCGAGCTCGCGCAGCGACACCTGGGCGGCGCTGCGCTGGGTGCGGATGAAGTCGCCGACCTGGGACCCGACCGCCGGGACCGACGAGGCCACGGTGGACGCCCCGGTCGAGGCGCCGGCCGCGGCAGACTGGGCAGCGGTGGCCACGGTCTCGCGGACCGCGGTCACCTGGTCCCGGACGAACTCCGTGGGTCGCTGCACAGGACGAGCGTAACCCGAAGTGCTAGCTCCTGCAAGCAGACCGCTAGCAGTCCGCTCAGCGCAGCGCGTCCGCGGCGCGGATGTCCCCCACCACGCCCTCGCCGCCGGACACCGGCGTGGTCAGCCAGCGGGACAACGTCCCGGCCGGCACGCCCAGCCGCTGCAGCCCGGCCGCCAGCGCCGGGGTGCGCCCCCGCTCACCCCCGTCGTCCAGCTTCAGCGCGACCGCCCCGGCACCCGGCAGCGCGGCGACGTGCACGCCGTCGGCCCCGCCCTTGACCAGCAGACCGGGGACCGCGCCCATCAGGTCGGTGTCCTCGCGCCCGGTGCCGGCGACCAGCCACGGGTGCGCGCGCATCGCGTCGGCGACCAGCCGGCCCGGCGTCCCGGACGGGGCCTGGACCAGCGACAGCACGCCGCGGGCCAGCCCGGTGAGGGACAGCGCGTGCTGCGGTGCGCCGCAGCCGTCGGTGACCACCGCGGCGACCGGCTCCCCGGAGGCCTGACCGAGCCGGGCCTCGATGGCCTGCTGCAGCGGGTGGTCGCGCTCGAGGTAGCCGGCGGTCGGCCAGCCGGCGGCCACGCAGGCCGACAGCATCGCGGCGTGCTTGCCCGAGCAGTTCATCGCCAGCCGCTCCGGTGCGCGGCCGGCGACCAGCCACTGCGCCCGGGTGGCCTCGTGCTGCGGCAGCGCCGGCGGGCAGCCGAGGTCGTCGGGCCCGAGCCCGGACGCCGACAGCAGCGAGGCGACCAGCTCGACGTGCCCGTCCTCGCCGTTGTGCGAGGCGGCGCCGATCGCCAGCTCACGGTCGTTGCGCGGCCGCCAGCCGGCCGCGAGCAGCGCGGTGGCCTGCACCGGCTTGTTCGACGAGCGCGGCAGCACCGGCCGGGCGACGTCCCCGACCTCCAGCAGCGGGCTGCCGTCGGCCCCCAGGACGACGAGCGCGCCCCGGTGCACCGACTCGAGCACCTCCGTGCCCAGCCCCCCACGCCGCACCTCGACCAGCACGGGGTTCCCCGGCCACGCAGACATCAGTTCCTCCATCAGTGCGGGAGAGTGGCCGGCCCCGTCCAGAGGCTCGGCGCGAGCTTGCGAGTGCTGAGGAGGACGGGGTCCTTCCGTTCATCCGTGGCGGGACTCGTCCGCCAGCAGCTGAGCCACGTCGGCGAGGCCGTCGCGGTAGCGGCGGGCCAGCTCGCCGGCGACGGTGTCCATCACCTGCTGGACCCCGCGGCGCCGCTCGGACAGGCTGCGCTCGCCCGCGCCGAGCGCCCGGGCGGCCTGCTCCAGGCCGGCGTCGGGCAGCGACGGCACGTCGGAGAGGTCGACGCCCGGGGTCAGCCCGTTCACCCAGGTCTCGAACTGCTCGGGCGAGGTGGGCTGCACCGTCTGGTGCCGGCCGAGGCCGTGCGCGGGCCCGCGGCCCTTCTCGGACAGGATCTCCGGCAGCAGGTCGACCAGCGAGCGGCCGTCGTGCTCGGCGCGGCGCTGCAGCTCGCGCCGGACGATGTCCAGCCGGCCCTGCAGCAGCCGCCGGGTGAAGGAGAGGTTGACCTCCTCCTGCTCGGCCCGGTGCCGCAGCGCGCGGACGTCGGCCATCGGCAGGTCCTCGACGCCGGCGAGGAACGACGGGTCGAGCAGCTCGTCGACGCCGGCGCCGCCGGCGGCAGAGGTGGGAGCAGTCATCGCGGGACCTCCACGGGTTCGGGGATGCCCAGCAGCTGCCGGGCCTCGGACGGGGTGAGCGGCGGGCGCTGGGCGATCCGGGCGAGCCCGGCCGCCCGGGCCACCAGCTGGGCGTTGTCGCGCACCGGCTCGTCCGGCGCGTACGTGAGGGTGTCCTCCATGCCGACCCGCAGGTGCCCGCCGGCCGACAGCGCGGCGAGCATGACCGGCAGCGACGTCCGGCCGACGCCGGTGGCGGCGAAGGTCGCGCCCGGCGGGAGGGCGGGCAGGCAGGCGGCCAGCGCGGCCGTCGTCCCGGGCATGCCGCCGGGGACGCCCATCACCAGGTCGACGTGCACGTGGCCACCGTGCGGCGTGCCGTGCCGGTCGAGCAACCGGGCGAGCGTGGCGAGCTGGCCGAGGTCGAAGACCTCGTACTCCGGCACGATCCCCCGCTGCTGCATCTGGGTGTGCAGCTCGACGATGAGGTCCCACGGGTTGTAGAAGACGTCCCGGCCGAAGTTCACCGTGCCCAGCGACAGCGAGGCGGCGTCCGGTGCGGCGTCCAGCACCGCGAGCCGGGCCTCGGCCGGGTCGGTGACGGCCCCACCGGTCGAGAGCTGGACGACCAGGTCGGTGGCCTCCCGGACGGCGGCGACCACCTCGCGCACCCGCGGCAGGTCCAGCGTGGGGCGGGTGTCGGTGCCGCGGACGTGCAGGTGCAGCACGGCGGCGCCGAGGGCCTGGCAGTCCCGGGCGGTGGCCACCACCTCGTCGACGGTGACCGGCAGCGCCGGGACGTCCGCCTTCGCCGACTCGGCCCCCGTGGGGGCGAGCGTCACGAGGGTGCCGGGTCTCACGATTGCGCACCTCGACTCCGCAACCGCTCCGCTCCTCACTCGCTGGCGCTCGCTGCGATGCTCACGAACGCGTCGTCTCGGGGTGCATCGTCGCAGACCGGACGGCCTTGACCCGGTCACGGGCCGCCGCCACGGCCGCGTCGGGCTCCGGCGCGGTGTCCCCGGCGTCGATCGCGGCCACCGCCTCGCCCACCTTCAGCGCCGTCTCCGCCGTCACCGACTGCTTGACCAGCGCGAGCGCGATGACGCCCAGCTCGTGGTGGCGGACGGCGGTCCCCAGCCGGCCGACCTCACGGGCGCCGGCGGTCACCGGCGTGCCGGGTGCGGGCAGCGTCTCGCTCATCCCGTCCAGGTGCAGCAGCACCAGCCGCCGCGGCGGGCGACCCAGGTTGTGCACCCGGGCGACCGTCTCCTGGCCGCGGTAGCAGCCCTTCTCCAGGTGGACGGCGGTGCGCAGCCACTCCAGCTCGTTGGGGATCGTGCGGTGGTCGGAGTCGACCCCGGCCCGCGGGCGGCGGGCCTCGACCCGCAGCGCCTCATGGGCGTCCAGCCCGGCCAGCACGGCTCCGGCGCCCAGCAGCTCGTCGGCCCGGGCGGCGAGCTCCCCGCGCGGCACGAGCAGGTCGACCACGGCCGCCGTCCCGTCGCCGATCGCCGGCATCCGGCGCACCCAGCCACCACCGGGCAGCGCGAGGACGGCGTACGGCTCGACCGGGACCGGCCAGCCGGCGGCGGTCAGGACGGCGTCGCCCTGCGGCCCGACCAGCGACAGCAGCGCCCAGCGGTCGGTGACCAGCTCGGGGTCGACCCGCAGCATGAACCGCATCCGCTGCAGGAACTCGACCAGCGCGGCCCCGGTGCCCGGCTCGACATCACCCCAGGTGGTCCCGGCCAGCTCGGTGAGGACGACGTGGTGCTCGACGTGGCCGTGCGGGGAGAGGACGAGCGCCTCGGAGCCGGTGGCGTCACCCAGCCGCTCGAGGTGCTGGCTGGTGAGCGAGTGCAGCCAGCTCAGCCGGTCGGCACCGGGGACTGCGAGCACGTCGCGGTCGCTGCGGTCGACCAGCCCGGCGCCCTCCGCCAGCCGGCGCTGCTCGGGCAGCGGCTCGCCGTAGTGCGCGGCGACGGTGCCGCCGCCGGCCAGGTCGAGGGCGACGGCGCCGGGGCGCTGCAGCAGGGGGGAGCTCATGGGTGGTTCTCCTTCTCCGAGCAGGCGCGGCAGGTGCCGGACAGCGCCACGTGGCCCACGTCGACGGTGAAACCCAGGTCGGCCGCCAGACGTTCCGCCGCACCGTCGAGCAGCGCCGGGTCGGCCGAGCTGATCTGGCCGCAGGACTGGCAGACGACGTGCAGGTGCGGGTGCTGGGCGGCGTGGTAGACCGGCGCACCCTTGCCCAGGTGGGTGTGCCACACCAGCCCGAGCCGCTCCAGCAGCTCGAGGGTCCGGTAGACGGTGGAGGTGTCCGGCGCGGCACCGCCGGGGCCGGCCTCCTCGCGGAGCCGGGCGTGGATCTCCTCCGGCGTGCCGTGCTCCAACGCGGCGACCGCCGCCAGCACCCGCTGGCGCTGGCTGGTCAGCCGCAGCCCGCGGGCCCGCAGCTGCGCCGCCAGCGGCGGCGCGCTCTCCGGTCCCGACACGCTGCCGAGCCTAGATCTCCGGTACGGCAGGGTGGGGGGCGTGACGGCTCTGCGGCGGGTGGCCCTCTGGACCGACGGCACGGTGCGGGCGGTAGCTCCCGACGAACCGGTGGTGACCGCCTTCGACCAGGGCCTGGGCCGGGGCGACGGGGTCTTCGAGTCGGTCCTGGTCACCGGCGGGCGGACGCCGCACCTGGACGCCCACCTCACCCGGCTGCGCCGCTCGGCCGAGCTGCTCGAGCTCACCCACCCCGGCGAGGAGGCGGTGCGCACCCTGGTCGCGGCGGCCTCCGCGGACTGGCCGGCCGACGTCGACGGCGCCTGCCGGGTCTTCCTGACCCGCGGTCTCGGTGCAGGTGAGCCGCCGACCCTGCTGGCGCTGCTGGCCGCCGTCCCGGCCGAGACGCTGCGCCAGCGCGAGACGGGCATCGCCGTCGTCACGCTGTCCCTGGGCGTGCCCGCGGACTTCCGGGCGACCGCGCCGTGGCTGCTGGGCGGGGCGAAGACGCTGTCCTACGCGGTGAACATGGCCGCGCAGCGGCACGCGCACGCCGCCGGCGCGGACGACGTCGTCTTCACGTCGTTGGAGGGCCGGCTGTTCGAAGGCCCGACCTCGACCGTGGTGTGGGCCGCCGACGGCCGGCTGCACACCCCGCCGGTGGAGACCGGGATCCTCGCCGGCACCACCCAGGCCCGGCTGTTCGCGCGCGCGGAGGCCGACGGCTGGCCGACCGCGGTCACCGCGGGCACGGTCGCCGACCTGCACGAGGCCGACGCCGTCTGGTTGCTCTCCGGCATCCGCGGGGCCGCACGCGTGACCCGGCTGGACGGCGTGCAGCGCGACGACGCCGGCCTCACCGCGCGGGTGGCGGAGCTGCTCGCCCGGTAGGCTCTCCCCCGGTGCGCCGGGAAGTCTGGTCGGCAACTCCTCAGCCGACCCCGCACCCCGGAGCCGCCCCGTGACCGTGCCCACCCGCCTGTTCAGCCCCGGTTCGTGGACCGAGGCCAGCCGGCTGGCCGTCGTCCTGCGCAAGGAGACCGTCGGCGGCGTCCTGCTGATGATCGGCGCGCTGATCGCGCTGGTGTGGGCGAACACCCCGTGGTCGGGTGCCTACGACTCACTGCGCGACACCGTCGTCGGCCCGTCGGACCTCCTCGGGCTGCACCTGGACCTGTCACTGGGCACCTGGGCGGCCGACGGCCTGCTGGCGGTCTTCTTCTTCGTCGCGGGCCTGGAGCTCAAGCGCGAGTTCGTCGCCGGTGACCTCCGCGACCCGCGCAAGGCTGCCCTGCCGGTCGCGGCGGCCGTGGGCGGCATGGTGGTGCCCGCGCTGCTCTACGCGCTGGTGAACCTGCGCGCCGGGGGTGGGGCGCTGACCGGCTGGGCGATCCCCACCGCGACCGACATCGCCTTCGCCCTCGCCGTCCTCGCGGTGATCAGCACGCACCTGCCCACCGGGCTGCGCACCTTCCTGCTGACCCTGGCGATCGTCGACGACCTGCTGGCCATCACGATCATCGCCGTCTTCTACACCTCGACGCTGCAGGTGGTACCGCTGCTGCTGGCGCTGGTGCCGATCGCCCTGTTCGGGGTGCTGGTGCAGAAGCGCGTCAGGTCGTGGTGGTTGCTGCTGCCGCTGGCCGCCGTGGCCTGGGTGCTGATGCACGAGTCCGGCGTGCACGCCACCGTGGCCGGGGTGCTGCTGGCGTTCACCGTGCCGGTGGTGCGCAGCGAGGCGGCCGGCGGGCCGGACGCGGGTCCCGGGCTGGCCGAGCACCTCGAGCACCGGGTCCGGCCGTTCTCGCAGGGCTTCGCCGTCCCGGTGTTCGCCTTCTTCTCCGCCGGCGTGACCGTGGGCGGCCTCTCCGGGCTCGGGGCCGCGCTGTCCGACAGCGTGGCGATCGGCATCGTCGTCGGTCTGGTGGTCGGGAAGACGGTGGGCATCGCGGGCGCCACCTGGCTGGTGAGCCGGTTCACCCGGGCGCAGCTGGACCCGGCGCTCGGCTGGCTCGACGTGATCGGGTTGGCCGTGCTGGGCGGCATGGGCTTCACGGTGTCGCTGCTGATCGGCGAGCTGGCGTTCGGGGTGGGCTCGCTGCGCGACGAGCACGTGAAGGTCGGCGTCCTGACCGGGACGCTCCTGGCCGCGCTGCTGGCCTCGGTGCTGCTCCGGCTGCGCGACCGCCGGTACCGGTTGGTCGCCGAGCAGGAGGCCCGGGACGACGACGGCGACGGCGTGCCGGACGTCTACCAGCGGCCGTCCGCCGAGAGCTGAGAGAACCTCGTTGCCGACCTCCCGATCCCGTCGTACGGTTTGGGTACACGAGAGAGGAGGTGGTCCCGAAGTTGATGACTTACAGGACGCGTGAGGTGGCTGTCCGCTAGCCGCCGTCCAGATGGGCCGCCCGTTCAGCCTCTGCGCAGCCCCGCCGGAAGCTGAACGACGGCATCCCGCCCGTCCGTCGATGGCGGCGAGCGAGAACCGGACAGTCACCCGACCCCCGGGCTGCCGACGTTGTCCAGTCGGCCCGTGTGCCGCTCTCCCACTACGGTGGGGGCAGCGCCGCGGAGCAGCCCGGGGGTTGTCCGTTGTCTGGGGGTGGAGGCGACCGTGCAGTTCGCCGGACGCTCCGTCGCCCTGGACACCTCCGCCGGCATCTGGCTGGCCGAGTCCGCGCAGAGCGCTAAGCCCGACACCGTCGCCGCGCTCGTCCCGGCGTCCTTCGAGGCCGTCGCCCGGGTCTTCCACCCCGCCGTCCGCTACGTCGGGGACGACGACGTCGAGGTCCCCTGGGCGTCGGTCGCCGCGGCCAACGGCACGACCCCGCACCCGCTCATGCAGTGGGGCTCGGTGACCGGGTCGATGGAGTACTTCGAGAACGACGACCAGTCGCCGCTGTGGCACGGCGCCCCCGCCCGCGGCCACCTGCCCTCCCCCGTCGCCGAGCGCCTGGTGCAGGTGCTCACCGGGTGGACGACGACCGCCGACGTCTGCTGGTTCGCCGTGGCCGAGGGCGGCGCGGTGATCACCGACCACCCCACGCTCAGCCTGCCCCGCTGCGAGTACTGGCTGGTCAACGGCCCGATCGAGCTCGCCGCGGCGAACATGGCCGCCGAGCCGTTCGAGCAGAGCGCGAACCTGTGGTGGCCGGCCGACCGGGCCTGGTGCGTGGCCACCGACGTCGACCTGGTCAGCAGCTACGTCGCCGGCAGCGCCGCCTGCATCGCCGAGGTGCTCGCCCGCCCGGACCTCGAGGGCCTCCCCGCCGAGTTCACCCACCGCATCACCTGGGACGCCGACCAGGTCAACCCACCCCCGGTCGACGCCCCCGATTGATGAGGGGCCCCTACACCGGCATAGGTACCAATACGTGCGGATCCCGCCCCGAAACGCAGGTATTGGTACCTATGCCTGAGCAGCGCGCGGGACTACAGCTGGGCCAGTTCGTCGGCGAGGTCGTCGAGGCCGAGGCTGCCCTGGGACAGCGCCGCCATGTGCCAGGCCTTGAGGTCGAAGTCGGCGCCGCGCGCCGACCGCGCCGCCGCGCGGCCCTCCAGCCAGGCCCGCTCCCCCAGCTTGTAGCTGATCGCCTGCCCGGGCATGCCGAGGTAGCGCACCAGCTCGCTGTCCAGGAAGGCGGTGTCCCGGCCGCAGTTCTCCCCGAAGAAGGCCCGGGCCAGCTCCGGCGTCCACGGCTTGCCGCGGTGTTCGGCGACCGCGCCCTCGGCGTCGTCGGGGATCGGCAGCTCCAGGTGCATGCCGATGTCCACGACCACCCGGACGGCGCGCATCTGCTGGGCGTCCAGGTAGCCCAGCCGCGCGCCGGGGTCGGTGAGGAAGCCCAGCTCGTCCATCAGCCGCTCGGCGTAGAGCGCCCAGCCCTCGACGTTCGCACCGACCGAGCCGAGCGAGGTCTGGTACGACGAGAGGTCCTGCGAGACGTAGGCCCACTGGGCCAGCTGCAGGTGGTGGCCCGGGACGCCCTCGTGGTACCAGGTCGACACCAGGTCCCACAGCGGGAAGCGGTCCTGGCCCAGCGTCGGCAGCCAGGTGCGGCCCGGGCGGGAGAAGTCCTGCGCCGGGCGGGTGTAGTACGGCGCCGCGGCGCTGCCGGGCGGGGCGATCATCGCCTCCACGGTGCGGACCGGGCCGGCGATGTCGAAGTGCACGCCGTCCAGGGCCTCGATCGCCTCGTCCATCATCGCCTGCAGCCGCACCCGGATGGCCTCGACGCCCTCGACGGCCTCGCCGTGCTCCTTGAGCCAGCGCATCGCCTCCATCGGGGTGGCCCCGGGCAGCACCTTCTCCGCCTCGGTGCGCTGCTCGGCCAGGATCCGCTGGTGCTCGGCCCAGCCCCAGGCGTAGGCGTCCTCCAGGCCGGTGCCGGCGCCCAGGTCCGAGCCGTTCCAGGAGCGGGCGAAGCGGGCGTACCGCTCGCGGCCGACCGCGTCCGGCGTCCCCTCGGTCTGCGGCCCGTAGACGTCGCGCAGGAAGTCGCGCACCTCGGCCACGGCGGCGTCGGCGGCCGCGGCCGCCTCGTCCAGCTCGGTCCGCAGCTCCGCCGGGCCGCCGGCGACCACCCCGGCGAAGTAGGGGTCGGCCAGCCACTCGTCGAGCTGGCCGACGACGGTCTGCACCTGCCGCGGGGCGGCGAGCAGCCCGCGCTCGGCACCCGCGGTCAGCGTCTCCCGGTAGCCCCGGTAGGCCTCCGGCACGCGGGCCAGCCGCCGGCCGAGCACGGCCCAGTCCTCCACCGACCCGGTGGGCATCATCGAGAACACCTGGCGGATCGAGTGCACCGGGGAGAACAGGTTCGACACCTGCCGCAGGTCCTCCCCCGCCTCGTGCAGCTCGAGGGCCGCGGTGAGCCGCTCGCGCAGCAGCCGGGCGCAGCGCCGCTCGACCGGGTCGTCGTCCAGCGAGGGGTCCGCGGCCAGCACCCGGTCCAGCCCGTCGAGGGTGCGGCGGAGCAGCTCGGCCTCCGCCTCAAGCCCCGCCGGGGTGGTGTCGGGCAGCCGGTCGTCCCCGGGACGGGTGCCCAGCGCGGTGGCCACGATCGGGTCGAGGTCGCAGACGGCGTCGACGTAGGCGTCGGCCACCTGGCGGGGGGTGCGGGGTTGGGCGGGAGCGCTCACGGAGGTCAGCGGATCCTCTCGAGTCGGGCGGACATGGTGGGCCGGAGCGGCTGGTCGCCGGCGGCCCGGTCGATCGCGTAGAGCAGCGCCCCCTCGACGATGCCGTAGAGGCGCTTGGCCCGGCTCGTGTCGGGGTGGTCGGGGGTGCGGGCCAGCACGTCGGTGTCGAGCTCCCAGCTCGTCGTCGTCCGGGCGGTGCCGACGTAGATCTCCACCAGGCCGGCCGGGGAGCTGACCAGCAGCTCCACCTCGTCCTCGCCGCGCGGGCGGAGGAACCCGGACTCGCGCTGGTCGGGGCCGACGACCCGGCCGTCGTCGGAGAGCCGCCACGTGCGGGAGTCGTAGCTCAGGAAGTCCCGGCCGTCGTGGGCGAACCGGACCCACTGGCCGAAGCGGTGGTCACCCCCGGCGCCGGCGGCCTGGCCCTCGCCGTGCCACTCGCCCAGCAGCGGCAGCACCGAGAGCAGCTCGTGCGCGACCTCGGGCCCCTCCCGGACGTCGACCGTGTCGGCCACCGGCAGCTCGGTCGGCCCGGCGACCGGACCGGTGGGCAGGCCCGGCGGGACGGGCGCGGTCACCGGGCCCGCCCGGAGGACGACGGGACGTCGCGGCGCGCGAGCCGCCACGCCGAGGCGGCGAGCCCCAGCGCGACCAGTGCGGTGAGGGTGACGAGCACCCAGGCGGAGACCAGACCCATGCCGTCACCGTAATCCGGCGCGCCGGAGCCCACCGGCCGCGGGCCTCCTCACCCGGAGGGGCGGGCCCGGGACGTCCGGCTCAAGGACCGGCCGCGGTCGGCCGAAGCAGATGGTGCACGACGGATCCCGAACCCCGCGGATCCCCCAGCACCCGAGGTGACCAGGTGTCGATCGACGCGGCCGCACGGCCGACCCAGCAGACGGCCGGGACCGTGGCGGAGCGGTTCCACGTGACCAGCACGGGCCGGCCCGACGGCCCGGTGCTGCTCTTCGCCCACGGCTTCGGCTGCGACCAGGGCATGTGGCGGGGTGTGCTGCCGCACGTCACCGGCGACCACCGGGTCGTCCGGTACGACCTGATGGGTGCCGGCCGGTCCGACACCTCGGCCTACGACCCGGAGCGGTACGCCACCCTCGACGGGCACGCCGCGGACATCCTGGACATCTGCGCCGAGCTCGACCTGCGCGACGTCACCCTGGTGGCGCACAGCGTCAGCACGATGATGGCCGTCCTCGCCGCGATCGCCGAGCCCGACCGCTTCCGGCAGCTGGTGCTGGTCGCCCCGAACCCCTACTTCCTCGACGACCCGGCCACGGGCTACGCCGGCGGCTTCTCCGCCGACGACCTGGCCGAGGTCGCCGCCGCCCTGGACAGCAACTACTTCACCTGGGCCGAGGCCTTCGCGCCGGTGATCATGGGCGTGCCGGACGCACCGGAGCTCGGCGAGGAGCTCACCGCGAGCTTCTGCCGCGTCGACCCCGACATCGCCCGCCAGCTGCTGCGGATCATGTTCACCACCGACTACCGGCCGCTGCTGCCGCAGGTGGCCACGCCCACCCTGGTGCTGCAGTGCCGCGCCGACGCCATGGTCCCGCCGTCGGTGGGCGACCACCTCCGCGGCGCCATGCCGGACGCGACGGTGGTCCAGCTGCAGGCCATCGGGCACTGCCCGCACATCAGCGCCCCGGAGGAGACGGCCGCGGCCATCCGCGAGCACCTGCTGACGCTGCGGTGAGGGACTACGCCGAGCTGTGGGAGAACGCGCCGAGCGGCCAGCTCCTGCTGGACGACGACGGGCTGGTCACCGCGGTCAACACCACCTTCACCAGCTGGACCGGGCACACCGCCGACGCACTGCTCGGCACGCCCTTCCCGCAGCTGCTGCCGATCGGCGACCGCGTCCTCTACACGACGCACTCGCTGCCCCAGCTGGTGGTCACCGGCCGGATCGCCGAGGCGTCCGTGCAGGTCAACGGGGCCGACGGCCGGCGCCACCCGGCGCTGCTGAGCGCCACCCGCGTACCGGCCGGCCCGCACGGGGCCGAGACCCGGGTGGTGCTCGTGGACGCCCAGCAGCGGCGCCGCTACGAGGAGGAGCTGCTGGCCGCCCGGCGGCGCGCCGAGGAGTCGCGGGCCCGGATCGCCGAGGCCGAGGCGGAGCTCACCGCGTTGGTCCACCACGACTCGCTCACCGGCCTGCTCAACCGGCCGGGCCTGCTGCACGCCCTGCACGGCCGCCTCGGCGAGGCGCACACCGACCGCGCCGACGGCGCGGTGCCCACCGTCTTCTTCCTCGACCTCGACGGCTTCAAGACCGTCAACGACGACCTCGGGCACGCCAGCGGCGACGAGCTGCTGCAGGTCGTCGCCCGCCGGGTCCGCTGCGCCTCGCGGGCCAGCGCCGACGTCGCCCGGCTCGCCGGTGACGAGTTCGTCGTCCTGGACGACGTGACGCCCTCCACCGCCGGCAGCGTGGCCGACCGGCTGCTCCAGGTGCTCGCCGAGCCGGTCGTGCTGCAGGGCGTCGAGGTCGTCGTCGCCGCCAGCATCGGGGTCTGCTCCGCCGAGGTCCCGGTGCCCGCCGACGAGGCACCGCAGGTCGCCGACCTGGTGCTGCGCCGGGCCGACACCGCGATGTACCGCGCCAAGGCGCAGGGCAGCGGCCGCTGGGAGGCGCACCGCCCGGGCAGCACCGACCCCGGCAGCGCGCGGCTGGTGCTGCTCGAGCAGCTGCGCGCCGGCCTCCGGGACGGCGAGCTGCGGGTGCACTACCAACCCCGGATGCACCTGGCCAGCGGCACGATCAGCGGCGTCGAGGCCCTGGTCCGCTGGCAGCACCCCACCCGCGGGCTGCTGCAGCCGGCGGAGTTCATCGACGCGGCCGAGGAGTCCGGGGTCATCCGCGACCTCGGAGCCTGGGTGCTCACCGAGGCGGTCGAGCAGGCCGTCCGCTGGGACGCCCGGAGCGGCCCCTCCGGCCTGCAGGTGGCCGTCAACCTGTCCGCCCGGCAGCTCGCCGACCCCGACCTCGTCACCCGCGTCGCCGGCGTGCTGGCCCGCGCCGGGCTGCCGTCCTCCCGGCTGGTCCTGGAGATCACCGAGACGGCGCTGATGAGCGACCCCGACGGGGCGCTGACCACCCTGCAGCAGCTCCGGGCGCTCGGCGTGCTGCTGGCCGTCGACGACTTCGGCACCGGTTACTCCAGCTTCACCTACCTCAAGCAGTTCCCCGTCGACGAGCTGAAGATCGACCGCTCCTTCGTCACCGGCATGACCACCGACGCCGGCGACCGCGCGATCGTGGCCAGCTGCGTGCACCTGGCGCACGCCATGGGCCTGGTCGCCGTCGCGGAGGGCGTGGAGTCCCCCGGCGAGCGGGACGCCCTCCTCGCCCTGGGCTGCGACCAGGCGCAGGGCTACTTCTTCAGCCGTCCGGTGCCGGCCGACGCCGTCCCGGTGCCCGGCGGCGTCGTCGGGGTCTGACCCGCCGGGGCGGCGGTGGCCCGCGCGACCTCGTCCCAGGGCGTCGGCTGCAGGCCGAGGACGTCGGTGGTCTCGGCCGAGTCCATGACGAACGGCTGGTCCCACTGGTGCCGGATGGCGACGAGCTCCCGCATCTGCGGCTGCACCGCACCGATCGCCCGGAGCACCGGCCACGGGATGCCGCTGACCCTCGCCGGCGGGGCGCCCATCTCCCGCGCCACGTCGGCGAGCGCCTGCCGCTGCGAGCGGGGCGGGGCCGTGGGCACCAGCCAGGCGCGGCCCTCGGCGCGCGGGTCGGCGCCCAGCCGGACCAGCGTCGCGGCGACGTCGGGCAGGTAGGACCAGCTGTGCGCGGCGTCCGGGTCCCCGATGACCCAGGCGCGCCGGCCGCGGCGCAGCGTCTCCAGCTGGCGCATCAGGTGCGACTGCGGCGCCGGCACCGTCGGGCCGACGAAGTCCGAGGCGCGCGCCTCGGTGACCCGGATCCGGCCCGCCTCGCGGGCGGCCAGCGCGTCGGCCCACAGGCCGGCCTTCAGGCGGCCCTTGACGTCGGTCGCGGCCAGCGGGCTGCTGGCGGTGATCGGCCCGCGGGGGCGGCCGTAGCCGTAGAGGCTGCCCATGACCACCAGCAGGGCCTGGCTGCGCTCGGCCGCGCGCAGCACCGCCGCCGCGATCGGCGGCCAGTCCTGCGTCCACCGGTCGTAGGCCGGCGGGTTGACGGCGTTGTAGAGCACCTCGGCCGCACCGACGGCGGCGGTGAGCGCCTCGGCGTCCGACGCGTCGACGGCGCGGTGCTCGATCGTGCCGGTGCTCGTGCCGCCGCTGCGGGAGAGCACGACCACCTGGTGGCCCTGCTCGGCCAGCAGCTGCGCCGTCGCCGACCCCACCGGCCCCTTGCCCATGATCACGTGTCGCGCCATCCCGGCCTCCCCTGGAAGTGAGAGCAGTGCTCTCGGATGTCGCCCACCGTGCCCCTGCTTCGACCCACTGTCAAGAGCGCCGCTCTCGATTGCGCGCGGTGCTCTCGTCGTGGGATCCTGAGCCGTGCCGCCGACCACCGCCCGGGAGCGGGCCCGCGCCGAGCTCACGTCCGAGATCACCGACCGGGCCCGCGCGCAGCTGGCCACCGTCGGGGCCGCGGGGCTGTCGCTGCGCGCCGTCGCCCGCGAGCTGGGCATGGCCTCGTCGGCGGTGTACCGCTACTTCCCCAGCCGCGACGAGCTGCTGACCCGGCTGATCATCGACGGCTACGACGCGCTCGGGGTCGCGGCGGAGGCGGCCGACGACCCCACGGCCACCCCGCGGGAGCGCTGGTCGGCCATCTGCCGCGCGGTGCGCAGCTGGGCCAGGGCGCACCCGCACGAGTACGCGCTGCTCTACGGCTCGCCGGTGCCCGGCTACTCCGCGCCCCGCGACACGGTGCCCGCCGCGCTCCGCGTCGGCATGGCACTGGGCCGGGTGCTCGGCGACGCCGCCCGCGCCGGCGACCTGCCGCCCGCCGCCGGCACCCCGACGGGGACGGTCACGCCGGAGGTGGCGCCGGTGCTGGGCGGGGAGGACCCCGCCCTCGACGACCGGGTGCGGGCCCGGGCCCTGCTGGCCTGGAGCGGGCTGTTCGGCACGGTCAGCTTCGAGCTGTTCGGCCACTTCACCGGCGCGGTCGCTGACGCCGACGCGTTCTTCGACGACGCGATGCGCGACCTGGCGGGCCTCGTCGGCCTGTAGCCCGCCGGCCCGGCCGGTGCGGGTGAGCGCCTCCCGGACGGCACCGGACGGCTGTCCCGGCCGAGGTGCACAGTCACGGCACAGCCATTACCGTCTGCAATCCGTCGCTCACGCTCGATCAGGAGATGCACATGCGCAGGTTGTCCGCGGTCCTCGCCGGTGTCCTGTCCCTGCTCACGGTCGGGGTGGTGGCGCCCAGCACGGCCGGCGCCGTGACCGGCGGGACGGAGGACACCGCCAACCGGTACTCGAACGTCGGCCTGATCCTGTTCTACGACGCGACCGGCCGCTTCCGCTGCTCGGCCACGCTCGTCTCGCCCACCGTCCTGCTCACCGCGGCGCACTGCACCGAGGGCACGCTCGGGGACACGGTCGTCACCTTCGACCCCGACGTCGCGCGGACCGCCGCCGAGGCGGCGACCGCCATCCCGACAGCGGCGGACCCGGCGGTGGGCTACACGGACGCAGACCTCGCCGCGTTCCCCGGCTGGTACAGCGGGACGGCGTACACCCACCCCGAGTACTCCGGCTTCACCGACATGGACAACTGGAACGACGTCGGCGTGGTCGTGCTCGACGAGCCGGTCACGGGCATCACGCCGGCGCAGATCGCCCCCCTGGGGTACCTGGACCAGTTCGCCCAGCCGGCGCTGAACAGCACGACGTTCACCGTCGTCGGCTACGGCACCGAGGTGCGCAAGCCCGAGGCCGGGCCGCAGAAGCCGACCCCGATGAGCTACCCGATCGTCCGCCGCTACACCGACGTCGTGGGTCAGAAGCTCACCCCGCAGATCCTGCAGGTGAACGGCAACGAGCACGACAACCGCGGCGGGGGTGGGAGCTGCTTCGGCGACTCCGGCGGCCCGACGTTCAAGGACGGCTACCTGGTCACGGTGACGAGCTACGGCTACACCGCCAACTGCCGCTACCTCGACGGACTGCAACGGGTGGACACCGAGGTCGTCCAGGACTGGCTGGACACCTTCCTCTGAGCGAGCACCCCGCGCACGCGACAGCGCCCGCCCCGGCTGAGCCGGGGCGGGCGCTGTGTGTCAGGCGATCGCGAGCGTCGTCTCGTTGAGGCCGACGTCGGCCGCGAGGCTGCGCTCGGCGCGGCCGATCGGGGCCAGCGACCGCAGCGTCCAGGTGCCCGGCGCGGCGAAGAAGCGGAACTCACCCTCCGGGCTGGTCACCACCTCGGCGGTGAACTCGTCGGTGGCGTCCAGCAGCCGCACGTAGGCGCCGGCCACCGGCGACCCGTCGTGCCAGACCGAGCCCTGGATCACCGTCTGGGTGGCGAGGTCCACCCCGGCCAGCGTGCTGCCCTGCGCGGGGGCGCCGCACACGTCAGGCGCCCTTCGCGATCGGGACGCCGACCAGGGAGCCGTACTCGGTCCACGAGCCGTCGTAGTTCTTCACGTTCTCGTGCCCGAGCAGCTCGCGGAGCACGAACCAGGTGTGGCTCGAGCGCTCCCCGATGCGGCAGTAGGCGATGGTGTCCTTGCCCTCGTCCAGCCCGGCCTCGGCGTAGAGCTTGGCGAGCTCCTCGTCGCTCTTGAAGGTGCCGTCCTCGTTGGCCGCCTTGCTCCACGGCACGTTGACCGCCGAGGGGATGTGGCCGGCGCGCTGGGCGCCCTCCTGCGGCAGGTGCGCCGGGGCGGTCAGCTTGCCGGCGAACTCGTCGGGGCTGCGCACGTCGACCAGGTTCTTGGTGCCGATCGCGGCGACGACCTCGTCGCGGAAGGCGCGGATCGAGGTGTCGGGCTCGGCGGCCTGGTACTGCGTCGCCGGGCGCTCGACCACGTCGGAGGAGAGCGGGCGGCTGTCCAGCTCCCACTTCTTGCGGCCGCCGTCGATCAGCTTGACGTCCCGGTGGCCGTAGACCTTGAAGTACCAGTAGGCGTAGGCGGCGAACCAGTTGTTGTTGCCGCCGTAGAGCACGACGGTGTCGTCGTTGCTGACGCCCTTGGCCGACAGCAGGGCGCTGAAGCCCTCGCGGTCGACGAAGTCACGCGCCTCGGGGTCCTGCAGGTCGGTCTTCCAGTCCAGCTTGACCGCGCCCTCGATGTGGCCCTTGTCGTAGGCGCTGGTGTCCTCGTCGACCTCGACGAGGACGAGGCCGGGCTGGCCCAGGTGCTCCTGGGCCCAGTCGGCGGTGACGAGCACGTCGTTGCGGCTCATGGGATGGCTCTCCTCAGGGATTGCGGATCGGTCGACCTGGGCGGGTGGTGCGGGCGGCCTGCGCCGCCGGACGATCAGGTGCAGCGGGGAGCCCCGGCGGAGCCGTGCGCGACGGCCGCGGGACGAGCGGTGGGCATGTGGGTGCGGGGCCTCCGGACGGCGGTCAGGGCACGTCTGGACGAGCGGGGCTCGTCCTCAGGAGGCGGGACACAGGCAGCTGCCGACGCGGCACAGGTCCACTGCGCGTCGCGAGGTCAGCAGGATGCCCACGGCGCGAGGGTAGCTGATCACGACCGCACCGCCGTACGGGCGTCCACCAGGGCGGCCAGCTCGCCCGCCCGCGGGGCGCCGCTGCTGCGCCCGAGCAGGGTGCCGCTGCGGTCGAGGTAGAACAGCGTCGGGGTGAGCCGGACGTCCAGCGCCCGCACCGCGTCGAGGTGGCTCTCGGCGTCCACGTGCAGGTGGGCCAGCCCCGGTCGGGTGGCCTGCAGCTGCTGCAGGCGGGCGCGGGTGGCGCGGCACGGGCCGCAGAAGGCGGTGGAGAACTGCACGACGGTGAGGTCGGCGTCCTCGGGGCGGGCGCCGAGCCCGCGCAGCACCGCGACCTCACCCGTCGTGTCCACGATGTGCTGGAACGGCGCCCGGACGGCGGGCATTCCTCAGCCGGAGAGCACCGTGTCCCGGGCCTGCACCCGGACGTCGACGCCCCCGGCGGCCGGCTGCACGCTGGTCAGCTGCAGACCGAAGGGCAGCGCGGGCACCCGGTAGCGGAAGTCGAGCAGCTCGTCGGCGGTGTCGAGCACGAAGTCCGGGACGTCGACCGCGCCGGCCGACGCGTCGTGCACGTCGACGACCACGTCCTGGCCCTCCAGGGTGACCGTGCCCGCCGCCGTCACCGCGAAGTCGACGCCGAGCACCTCCACGCTCTTGGTCAGCCGGATGCCGTCCCCGTCCTGGGTGAGGGTCGTGTCGCCGCCGAGCTGGTCGGCCAGCAGCGCGTACGACAGCGTCGCCGTCCCGTCGACCCGGTCGACCGGGATCTGCTGCACCGAGCCGGACAGCGCGTCGGACAGCGGCACGCGCACGCCCTGCAGCGAGACGTCGGCGCGGGTGCCCGCCGGCTGCCCGAGCTCCTCGGCGGTCAGGTGGATCCGGACGTCGGAGTACCGGCCCGACACCGCCTGGGTCAGGAACGGGAAGCCGGTGATCTCGACGTCGGGGGTGCCGGCGAGCTGCCCTCGGTCGGCGAGCTGCTCGGCGACCCGGTCCTCGGCGACGCCCACCCCGACCCGGTCGACGACGACCAGCACCCCCAGCACGACGCCGAGGAGGACCAGCACCGCGGCCAGGCACCCGATCCGGCGGCTCATCCGGTGCCGTAGAGGGTCAGCGCGTAGGCGACGGGGGCCGCCGCGGCCAGCGGCAGCACCGCCTGCACGACGGGCAGCGCCCAGCCCGCCTGCCCGCGCTCGGCGACGACGTAGGAGGCGCCCAGCGCCATCAGGGCGGCGACCCCGCCGAGCGCGGCGCCGTAGACGGCCGCGGGGACCCCGCCGGCCGTCGCGCCGCCGTCCCCGCGCAGCCAGGCCACCGCCACCGCCGCCACCACGGCGAGCAGCAGGCCGAGCAGTCCGCGGGGCACCTCCGGGGTGATCCGCGGCCGGGGCAGGACCAGGTCGACCAGGTGCCCCACCAGGAGCGCCGCACCGACCGCGAGCAGCGCGGTGACCAGGGCCTGCTCGCCGCCGTCGAGCCGGCCCAGGGCCAGCAGCACCGCGAGCGCGCACACCGAGCTGAGCAGCAGGACGACGCCGGCCAGCGACGCGACGAGGTACAGCCGGGGGGCCGGCCGGGCCATCTGGTGCACGACGGCGGCCAGGAACCCCAGCCCCAGCACCGCCAGCAGCCCGTCCAGCTGCGGCCGGTCGGGCAGCAGTAGGGCGGCGTCGGCACCGGCGGCGGTCGCCACACCCAGGCCGACCGAGCCGAGGAGCCCGCGGATCCCGACGGCCACCACCCACGCGGCGACCAGCGCGAGCTGCAGGAGCGCGACGGCCACCAGCCGGCCCGGCCCGCCCAGGGCGGCCGACAGCGCGGCGGCGCCCCCCGCGGCCAACACCACCAGCCCGGCCGGCGGCAGGTGGTGGGTCCGCGGGGACACCTCGGGGTCCAGCGCCGCGGGGGTCACCCGGCGATCGTCCCAGAGGTCACCGGCGGCACGGTGCCGGCGGCGCCGACGTGTCGGTGGTGACACCGGAGGTGCGCTGCGTCACCTCTGGGGTCGAACGGCGGCACACGTCCGCTATCCTGCACTCTCACCTCGACAGCGTCGTCGACGGCCTGGGATCACACCCCAGTGAGGAGACGACATGCGACTGGTGCTCATGACCTCGGCGCGGCAGGCGACCACCGAGGTCCTCCCCGCCCTGGGGCTGCTCGCCCACCAGGTGCGCATCGTGGCGCCCGAGCTCTCCAGCCTGCTCGACGGCGACGCCGGTGACGTCGTCCTGGTCGACGCCCGGCACGACCTCGTGTCGGCCCGCACGCTGTGCTCGCTGCTCGCCTCCACCGGGGTCGCCGCCTCGCTGGTCGCCGTCCTCGCCGAGGGCGGCCTCGTCGCGCTGTCGGCCGACTGGGGCGTGGACGACGTCGTGCTCGACACCGCCGGCCCCGCCGAGGTCGACGCCCGGCTGAAGTGGGCCACCGCCCGGCGGCTGGCCGCGGCCACCCCCGCCGACGGCGGCGACGGCGGCGTGACCAAGGCCGGCGAGCTGGTCATCGACGAGCACAGCTACTCCGCGAAGCTGCGCGGCCGGCCGCTGGACCTGACCTACAAGGAGTTCGAGCTCCTCAAGTACCTCGCCCAGCACCCGGGCCGGGTCTTCTCCCGCGCCCAGCTGCTGCAGGAGATCTGGGGCTACGACTACTTCGGCGGCACCCGCACCGTCGACGTCCACGTCCGCCGGCTGCGCGCCAAGCTCGGCACCGAGCACGAGGCGCTGATCGGCACCGTCCGCAACGTCGGCTACAAGCTCGACCAGCAGGTCGCCGACGCCACGGCCGCGGCGAGCGTCACCGCCGGTGACAGCCTCTCCTGAGACCGGTCCGCTGAGCACTCCCGCCGACCCGGTCTCCGTCGAGGTCACCGACCGGCTGCCCCCCGCTGCCGTGGCCGAGGTCCTGGCCCTGCTCGAGGCGGCCCTGGCCGCCGACGGCGTGCGGCCGGTCTCGGAGGAGTCCGAGCTGCGGCTGCAGCACGGCGGCGTCCCCAGCGGCTCGGACGTCACCGCCCGGGACGCCGCAGGCACGCTGCTCGGCTACGCCCGGCTCGAGCTCCCGGCGGGCGCGCCCGACGCCGAGGCGGAGCTGGTCGTCGCCCCGGCCGCGCGCCGCCGGGGCGTCGGGACGGCGCTGCTCGCCCGGGTCGAGGAGCTCGCCGGCGACCGCCCGCTGGCCACCTGGGCGCACGGCCAGCTGCCCGGGTCCACCGAGCTCGCGACCGGCCGGGGCTACACGCAGGCCCGGGTGCTGCTGCAGATGCGCCGGCCGCTGGACGGCGTCGACCCCGACCCGCACCCGGCGCTCCCCGCCGGGGTCACCGTGGCCACCTTCCGGCCGGGCACCGACGAGGACGCCTGGCTGCAGGTCAACGCCCGCGCGTTCGCCGCCCACCCCGAGCAGGGCCGCTGGACGCGCACGGACCTCGAGCTGCGCGAGGCCGAGGCGTGGTTCGACCCGGCCGGCTTCTTCCTCGCCTGGCGCGACGGGCGGCTGCTCGGCTCGCACTGGACCAAGGTGCACCCGGCCGGCGAGGCCGGTGACCAGCCGATCGGCGAGGTCTACGTGCTCGGCATCGACCCCGACGCCCAGGGCATGCGGCTGGGCCGCGCGCTCACCGACCTGGGCCTGGCGCACCTGCGGGCGCGCGGCCTGTCGCACGTCCTCCTCTACGTCGAGGAGGACAACACCGCCGCCGTCTCGCTGTACGAGCGCAGCGGTTTCACCCGGTTCGCCGTCGACGTCTCCTGGCGGCGCTCCCCCGCACGCTGAGCGACCGGATCGGCCTCGGCCGTGACGGCGGCGCGCGGCAGTTCACCCGTTCGACGGACAGCGTCTGCCCGGATGTGACGCAGAGCTCCAGGGGCGTTCACCGCTCGTTCACCGAGCCACCCGGATCCGTCCACCTGGGCTGCTTAGCGTCCTGCTCGTTGCATTCCTCTGCCCGGCTACGACGTCCGGGCACACCAGTCGAAAGGCACTGAGTTGAAGCTCAGCACCACGACGCGCGCCGCGGCAGTGTCCGCATCGCTCGCCGCCGTCCTCGCCACCGCCGCCTGCGGCGCCTCGAACGAGGACACCAGCAGCAGCGGCTCCGACAGCAGTGCCAGCGGCAGCTCCTCCGCCGAGCTCAGCGGCGACCTGGTCGGCGCGGGCTCCAGCGCGCAGCAGGCGGCCATGACGGCCTGGCAGGCCGGCTTCAACGCCGAGCAGCCCGGCGTCACCTTCAGCTACGACCCGGCCGGCTCCGGCGCGGGCCGCGACCAGTTCACCTCCGGCGGCGTGGACTTCGCCGGCTCGGACGCGGCGCTGGACGACGAGGAGCTCGCCGCGGCCGGTGAGGTCTGCGGCGACGCGGGCGTCTTCGAGCTGCCGAACTACATCTCCGCCATCGCCGTGGTCTACAACCTCGAGGGCGTCGACGACCTGAACCTGTCCCCCGCCACCCTGGCCGGCATCTTCAAGGGGACCATCACCACCTGGAACGACCCGGCCATCGCCGCGGACAACCCGGACGCCACGCTGCCCAGCACCGCGATCTCGCCGGTCCACCGCGCCGACGACTCGGGCACCACCACCAACTTCACCGACTACCTCTCCAAGGCCGCCGGTGACGTGTGGACCGACGAGCCCGACGGCGAGTGGCCGATCCAGGGCGGGGAGGCCGGCAACGGCACCTCCGGTGTCATCGACGCGGTGAAGAACGGCGCGGGCACCATCGGCTACGCCGACGAGAGCCAGGCCGGCGAGCTCGGCATCGCCAACATCGGCATCGGCTCGGAGTTCGTGGCCCCCTCGGCGGAGGCCGCCGCCGCCGTCGTCGCCAACTCCCCGAAGGTCGAGGGGCGTGGCGAGTACGACCTCGCCGTCGCCGTGAACCGCGCGACGACGTCGGCCGACGAGTACCCGATCGTGCTGGTCAGCTACCACATCGGTTGCGTCCAGTACGAGGACCAGGCCAAGGCCGACGCGGTCAAGGCGTTCGAGTCCTACGTGATCAGCGAGGAGGGCCAGCAGGCCGCGGCCGACGCGGCGGGCAGCTCGCCCATCACCGACGAGGCGCGCACGGCGGCCCAGACCGTCGTGGACGCCATCACCGTCCAGGGCTGACCGACAGTCTCGGCTGCAGGCCGGCGGCCCGGGGAGTCCTCGTGACACCCCGGGCCGTCGTCCCGCGTCACCCACCAGTCCACCCACCGCACGGACGACGGAGCCACCGGTGACCACCACCAGCGCACCCCCCTCCTCTCCCCCGCAGCGCCGGGACTCCACGCCGAAGGCGAAGGGCCGTCTCGGCGACCGCCTGTTCGCCGGCGCGTCCACCGGCTCCGGGATCCTGATCCTGCTGGTCCTCGCCGGCGTCGCGGTCTTCCTGATCAGCAAGTCCCTCCCGGCCCTGACCGCCGACACCGCGGACCTGCCCAACGAGGAGGGGCTCGCTTCCTACATCTGGCCGCTGATCTTCGGCACGCTGCTCGCCGCGCTCATCGCCCTGGTGGTCGCGACACCGTTGGGCGTGGGCATCGCGCTCTACATCACCCACTACGCGCCCCGCCGGCTGGCCGCCCTGATGGGCTACGTGATGGACCTGCTCGCCGCGATCCCCAGCGTCGTCTACGGCTTCTGGGGGATCGCCACCCTGGCCCCCGCGCTGGTCCCCTTCTACGGCTGGCTGGAGCGCAACCTCGGGTTCATCCCGCTGTTCGCCGGCCCGGCCTCGGTGACCGGCCGGACCATGCTCACCGTCGGGCTGGTGCTCGCGGTGATGATCCTGCCGATCATCTCTGCCATCTCCCGCGAGGTCTTCAGCCAGGCCCCGGCCCTGCACCGCGAGGCGGCCCTGGCCCTCGGCGCCACCCGCTGGGAGATGATCAAGATGGCGGTGCTGCCCTACGGCAAGTCCGGCATCATCGGCGGGGCGATGCTGGGCCTGGGCCGCGCGCTCGGGGAGACCCTCGCGGTCGCGATCGTGCTCTCCGCCTCCGGCGTGGTCACCTTCAACCTGATCAGCAGCACGAACCCCTCGACGATCGCGGCGAACATCGCCCTGCAGTTCCCGGAGTCCTCCGGCCTCAACGTCAACGTCCTGATCGCCAGCGGCCTGGCGCTGTTCGTGATCACCCTGGCGGTCAACATGCTGGCCCGCTGGGTCGTCAACCGGCGCGCCGACTTCTCCGGAGCGAACTGATGAGCACCCAGACCCCCGTCCGCCCGGTCGAGTCCGCGCAGGGGCCGGTCGAGGTCCACCGCCGGCTGCCCCGGTTCGCGCCCACCGGCCTGTACGTGGCCGGCATCGTCGTCGGCGCGCTGCTCGCGGCGCTCACCACCGGCGGCCTCAACATCGCGCTGACCGTGGTGTACGGGGCGGTGCTGGGCACGCTGGCCGTCTGGCTCACCTCCCGCGCGGTCGAGGGCCGGCGCAAGGGCACCGACCGGCTGGTGACCTGCCTGGTGACCACCGCCTTCGTCATCGCGCTGGTCCCGCTGGTCTCGCTCGTCTACACGGTGCTGAGCAAGGGGCTCGAGCGGCTGGACAGCACCTTCTTCACCTCCTCGATGCTCGGCGTCGTCGGCGAGGGCGGTGGCGCGTACCACGCCATCCTCGGCACCCTGATCGTCACCGGGCTGACCACGGTCATCTCCGTGCCGATCGGCCTGATGACCGCGATCTACCTCGTGGAGTACGGCTCCGGCCGGCTGAAGAAGGCGATCACCTTCCTCGTCGACGTGATGACCGGCATCCCCTCGATCGTGGCCGGCCTCTTCGCGTTCGCGCTGTTCTCGATCTTCTTCGGTCCGGGCATCCGGCTGGGCATCATGGGTGCCGTCGCGCTGTCGGTGCTGATGATCCCGGTCGTCGTCCGCTCGGCGGAGGAGGTGCTCAAGCTCGTCCCCAACGAGCTCCGCGAGGCCAGCTACGCACTGGGCGTCTCGAAGTGGCGGACCATCGTGAAGGTGGTGCTCCGCACCTCGATCGCCGGGCTGGGCACCGGCGTCACGCTGGCCATCGCCCGGGTCATCGGCGAGACCGCGCCGCTGCTGATCACCACCGGCCTGCTGACCAGCACGAACATGAACCCCTTCGACGGCCGGATGACCACCCTGCCGGTGTACGCCTTCTACCAGCTCACCCAGCCCGGCTTCCCGCCGGAGCCGGCCATCGCGCGGGCCTGGACGGCTGCGCTCGTGCTCATCATCCTGGTCATGGCGCTCAACATCGTCGCCCGCCTGATCAGCCGCTTCTTCGCCCCCAAGACCGGTCGCTGACCGGAAGGACTGGAGGAACACCTCTGTGGCCAAGCGCATCGACGTCTCGGACCTGGACATCTACTACGGCAACTTCCTCGCCGTCCAGGGCGTGAACGTCTCCATCGAGCCGCGCAGCATCACCGCGCTGATCGGGCCCTCGGGTTGCGGCAAGTCGACCTTCCTGCGGTCGCTGAACCGCATGCACGAGGTCATCCCGGGTGCCCGGGTCGAGGGCAAGGTCGTCATCGACGGCCAGGACCTCTACGGCGCCGACGTCGACCCGGTCGACGTCCGCCGTCAGATCGGCATGGTCTTCCAGCGACCCAACCCGTTCCCGACGATGTCGATCTACGACAACGTCGTCGCCGGCGTCCGGCTGAACAGCACCCGGATGAAGAAGTCCGACATGGACGACCTGGTGGAGCGCTCGCTGAAGGGCGCCAACCTCTGGGCCGAGGTCAAGGACCGGCTCAACCGGCCCGGCTCGGGCCTCTCCGGTGGCCAGCAGCAGCGCCTGTGCATCGCCCGCGCCATCGCGGTGGAGCCCGAGGTGCTGCTGATGGACGAGCCGTGCTCGGCGCTGGACCCCATCTCCACGCTCGCCATCGAGGACCTGATGACGGAGCTCAAGGAGCGGTTCACCATCGTCATCGTCACGCACAACATGCAGCAGGCGGCGCGGGTGAGCACGACCACCGGCTTCTTCAACCTCAGCGGCGTCGGTCAGCCCGGGCACCTGGTCGAGTTCAACCCGACCGAGAAGATCTTCAGCAACCCGGAGGAGAAGGCGACGGAGGACTACATCTCCGGCCGCTTCGGCTGACGAAGGACGCCTCTCAGCTGCAGGCCGATGCGGCCCCGGTCCCCTCGTCCAGGGGGACCGGGGCCGCTGTCGTCGGTACCGCGGTGCCCACGGGGGCCGGGCTGACGGCGGTGAAGTCCGGCCCGATGACCAGCTGCACCGCGGCGCCGACCTCCTCGGTGGGCTGCAGCACCGCCCCGGGGACGGCGGCGGCCACAGTGCGGGCAGGCTCGACCGACGCCGGGCCGTAGCGGACGACCGTGCGGTCCACCGCGGCCGGCTCCTCACCGCGGGCGCCGACCCGGAACCCGCCGGCGGCCAGCGCCTCGGCGACGTCCGTCGTCCGGCCCACGCCGGAGGCGTCGAGCACGTCGACGGTGACCCCGGCCGGGGCCACGGTCGTGACCGTGCCCGCGGGCAGCGCCTCGGTCGGGTCGGGGAGGGAGCCGGCCGCCCCGGGGCCGGTGGAGGCGTCCGCCGGGGCAGCCCCGTCGGCCGCGGCCTGGGACTCCGCCGAGGCCGGCAGCGTGCCGCCGTCGATGACCGCGTCGAAGAGCTCTCGGGTCGCCGCGGCGTCGACGACCACGGCGGCCTGGTCGGACCCCGCCGGGACGTACCCGACCTGGGCCACCGGCACCTCGGCGCGCTGCAGCGCGTCGCCGGACAGGTCACCCAGGGTGGAGCCGAGGACCCGGACGTCGTCGAGGGCGGTGTCGGCGTCGACGGTGAAGGTGTCCCCGGTCCGGGTCAGCAACCGGGTGAGGGTCAGCGGGTCGGCGACGGTACCGGTGTCCAGCGCGGTGCGCAGGGTCGCGGTGAGCACCAGCTGCTCCCGTTCCGCGGCCGCCGCCCCGGTGAGGTCGGAACCGGTGCTGCCGGCCCGGAGGAAGTCGGTGACGTCCTCGCCGGTCAGCCGAGTCTCCCCGGGCGGCAGGTCGAGCGCTGAGCCGGCGCCGGTGGCGGCATCGGGTATGCACACCGAGACCTCGCCCAGGGCGTCGACCATGCCCGGCAGCCGCTCGAGGTCCAGCGCGAGGTAGTGGTCGACGCGCAGTCCGGTGAGCTGCTGCACCGACCGGACCAGGCAGGACGGGCCGCCGTCCAGCAGTGCCGAGGCGAACGCCTCGGAGGCCGCCGGCCGCACCTCCCCGTCGCTGTCCCGGCAGGTCGGGGTGTCGCTGAGCGCGGTGGGCGGCACGCTGACCAGCACAGCCTGCTGCCCGTCATCGGAGACGCGCGCGATGAGGGTGCTGACCGCGGACAGCCCGCTCCGCCCGGGCAGGTTCGTCCCGACCAGCAGGTAGGTCTGCGCGGACTCCTGCAGCTGGGGGGCGAGGACCTCCGGCCCGTCGGTGACCAGCGCGTCGACGCGGTCGAGCGTGCGGTCGACGTAGAAGTACAGCCCGACGTAGTAGGCGGCCACGACCCCGAGCAGCGCGACCAGCGCGAGCACGACCCGGGTCAGCCGCCGCCGGGCCGGGCTGGCCGGCCGCCGCGGCACGGTGAGGTCGGTGATGGTCCCCTGGTCGGAGGCCGGCACGTCCCGACCGGGGATCGGCGGCAGCGGCAGGCTGCGCCGCACCCCGGGCACCGGCACGGACGGCTGGGCGCCCGGCCGCGCGGGGGCCGGCCGGGGGGCCGGGCTCGGCCGGGGACGACGAAGGCGCCGGCGGGGTGGCCGCCGGGGTGACGGATGCGGGCGGGACCACCCGCGGCGCGGGGCTGTAGGTGGAGCCGAACACCGGGCCGGCCGGCAGCGGAGCGGCCACCGGGGCCGGAGGGGCCGCCGGCACCGGGTCGGCGGGCTGCGCCGCCTCGGTGCGCAGGGGGCGCATCACCGGCCGCGGCGGCACGGTGCCCGGGGAGGAGCTCCGGGACACCGAGGCGGGGGGCACCACCGCGGGTGCCGGGCTCCACCGAGCGGCCCGCGGCAGCGACGGGGGCGGGGACGGCGGCGGTGCCGGCGGGAGGGACGGCGGCGTCGGGTCGGGTGGCGTCGCGGGCCCGGGCATCGCCGGCTGCCAGCCGGTCGGGAGCAGCGGGGAGGACGAGGGGCCGGCCGCGGGGAACGGTTCGCGGCGCACGCCGCCCCGCAGCGGCGGGCGGTCGTCCGGACCGGCGTCGGGGGACCCCCGGCTCCCGGCCGGTCACCTCGGACTCGCGGCGCTCGGCCCGGCGGCGCCGGACGTCGGTCCCGGAGCGGGCGAGCAGCTCGGCCACGGTCAGCGGCGCGACGGGGCCGCCGTCGTCGGCGCCGGACCGACCCGTCGCCGGGTCACCCACGGGAGGACCACCGTCGGCCCCGCTCCGCGTCGGCTCGTCCGCCACCGTTCAAGGATCCCGTCGTCGTGGTCCGGCTGCACCCTCGCCGGACTGGTCGTCTCGCCACCCCTGCACCCCGGTCGGACGCCGTCGACCGCGGGCCTCCCCACGATACGGGTGCGGGGCCCTCAGCCCGGTCGGGCGCGCGGGAGAGGTGTCCTGAGCAGCGCAGCAAGGGCCACCCGCCCGGCGCGGGACGGCCGTGGACCGTAGCGTCGGGACCGTGAAGCTGCCGTTGTTCGGTCCCTCCGACGTGCTCCACGCGGCCGGCGGCCTGCGGGACGGGGTCACCGAGGCCCTCGCGCTGCTGCCGCGGGTGGTGGGCGCGGTGGGCGAGGTCGAGCACCTGCTGGAGCGGCTGACCGTGCTGCTCGACCGGGTCGAGCGGATCGCCGACCGCGCGGAGCAGGCCGTCGTCGGCATCGACGCCACCCGCGCGCACGCCGACGAGGCGATGACCCGGATCAAGGGCACCCAGGCCGCCGCCGACGCCGCGATCACCGCGGTCGAGGCCACCCGCGCCCGCGCCGACCAGGCGATCGACTCGATCGGCGTCACCCAGAGCCGGGCCGACCAGGCCATCGACGCGATCGGCGTGACGCAGTCCCGCGCCGACCAGGCCATCGACGCCATCGGCACCACCCAGGGCCGGGCGGACCAGGCCATCGACGCGATCGGCGTGACGCAGTCACGCGCCGACCAGGCGATCGACGCCATCGGCGTGACCCAGGCCGCCGCCGACACCGCGGTGCAGCGGATCGGGCGCAGCACGGACGCCGCCGACGAGCTCCTCGTCGCCGTCGGCGGGACCGCGGGTGCCGCCGACGGCACGCTCGGCCGCGCCGAGGCGATGCTCGGGTCGGTGCAGCCGGTGCTGGACGACTACCGCCCGGCCCTGACCGTGCTGGCCCCGGTCCTCAACCGGTTCGCGGCCCACCTCGACGACGACGAGGTCGCCGCGCTCATCACGCTGGTCGACCGGCTGCCGACGCTGGTCGTCCACCTGGACGAGGACGTGCTGCCGGTGCTGGCCACCCTCGGCGACGTCGCGCCGGACGTGCACGCGCTGCTGGACACCGTGCAGGACATGCGCCAGGTGGTGAAGGGGTTCCCCGGCTCCAAGCTCTTCCGCCGCCGCGGTGCAGAGGAGATCGCCGAGGAGGACGGCGCCGCCGCCAACTCCGACGGCCACTGAGAAGACGACCGGCGCCGCCCCGCAGGGGACGGCGCCGGTCAGTTGTCGACGCCCGGCGGTCAGGTCTCGGTCGGGTAGCCCAGCGCGCGGACGACGTCACCGATCCGCTCGAAGACCTGGCCGTCGGGGAGCCGGGACAGCTCGTCGGCGACCACGTCGGGAGCCCGGTGGTCGCGCGCGGCCTCCACCAGGTCCGGCCCGGTGCTGGGGAAGTCGGCCCGGTCCAGCCAGCGGGCCAGCTCGGCCCGGGCGACGACCGCGTCGGGGGTCATGCCGACCGGGACGCCGCCGGTCAGGGTGTCGGCCGGGGAGCTGTCGACGTCCGGGTCGCCCTCGGCGGTGGGTTCGGGGTCGTTCCACTCCTCGGCGTGGGTGGACCGGCCTGAGCGGATCATCCCCTCGACCTCGTGGGCCAGGGCGTCGTCCTCCCGGGCCGAGTGCTTCGTGCTCCTCGCGGACGTGCCCGCGAAGGTGTCCTCGTTCTCGCTCACGTGCTCCTCCTCGTCCCGTCCCGCCGCGCCGCTCAGTCCTTGGACAGCGCGCTGGGCTTGTGCACGGCGGTACCGCCGCTCTTCTCGCTCTTCACCTCGTACTGCGGGTCGTCAGAGCTCGCCTTGACCTTGCGGCCGGCTGCCTCGGTGTCCTTCGTGATCTTCTTCTGGACCGTGCCCTCGGCCTCGCCACCGTGGCTCTTCCAGCTCACGTGGTCGCCCTTGCTGAAGTCCTGCGCCATCGCCGGTCCTCCGTAGCTCGTCGGTCCCTCGTGCCTGCCCGGCGTCGCCGGACCGCACACATCCACCCCTGTGATCACCCGTTCGGGTCGAGTCCTGCGACCGGGCTGTACCGAGCCGGATCTCGTCACGTAGCGTGTTCATCAGACGGAAGGTCCTGACCGCGAGACCTGACCAGCGCAATGCTCCGGTTACGCACAGTGAGATCACCGTCCCGAGACGCCGGCCCGGCTGGCCCCATTCCCCCGGGGCCGGCCGGGTCGGCCTCGTTAGGCTCGGTGCTCGTGGAGCCGACCGAGGACGACCCAGCCGCTGCCCGCCCGGTCGACGTGCTCATCGTGTCCGCCGTCCGGGACGTCACCCCCGCCGTGCGCCGGGTGACCCTGACCGCGCCGGCCCCGGTGGTGGCGGCAGCGGGCCCGACCCTCTCCCTGCTGGTCCCGCGGGTGGGCGACCCGGCTCCGCGCTGGCCCACCGTCGCCCGCGACGGGCGCATCGTGTGGCCGCAGGGCAGCCACGGCGTGGCCCTGCGCAGCTACACCGCCCGCCGGCAGGACCCCGCCGCGGGCGAGCTGGACGTCGACTTCGTGCTGCACGGTGACGGACCGGCCGCGACCTGGGCGGCCGCCGCTGCGCCGGGTGCGCTGCTGGGCGTGGCGAGCACGGCGCCGCTCGGTGAGGGCCCGGCCTCGTGGCTGCTGGTGGCCGGCGACGAGACCGCGCTGCCGGCGATCAGCCGCATCCTGGCCTCCGCTGCACCGGGCACCCGCGGCGTGGCCCTGCTCGAGGTGGCCGGCCCCGAGGAGGAGCAGCCGGTGCCCGCGCCCCCCGGGGTGGAGGTGCGCTGGCTGCACCGCTCCGGTGCGGCCGCCGGGACCGACCTGCTCGCCGACGCGGTCGCGGCGCTGCCCCGGCCCGAGGGGGAGGACGTCTTCGCCTGGGTGGGCGCGGAGTCGGCGACCGTGCGGACCGTCCGGGCGGACCTGCGCGGCCGGTGGGGGCTGCGCCGCAGCCAGCACCACGCGATCGGTTACTGGCGGCGCGGGCGCGCCATGTCACCCGCCGGCTGAGCGGCTCGGGGCCCCTCGCCCAGCCTTCTCACAGGTAGCGTCCAGCGCAGCTGCAGCCGGGCACCGCACCCTGGCGGCATGACGACTGCGGCCGCACAGGGTCCATCGGGAGGGGTCGTGTCCGCCACCAGCTCGCGCGCCGGGGGCGCGCAGCAGCCCGAGGCGCGACTGCTCGTGGTCGACGACGAACCGAACATCCGGGAGCTGCTCTCGGCCAGCCTGCGCTACGCGGGCTTCGAGGTGGCCGTGGCCTCCGACGGGCAGCAGGCGCTCGCCGTCGCCGCCGAGTTCCGGCCCGACCTGCTCGTGCTCGACGTGATGATGCCCGGGCTCGACGGGTTCGGCGTCGTCCGGAGGTTGCGTCAGAACGGCACGCACACCCCGGTGCTGTTCCTCACCGCGCGCGACGCGGCCGACGACAAGGTCACCGGGCTGACCCTCGGCGGGGACGACTACGTCACCAAGCCGTTCAGCCTGGACGAGGTGCTGGCCCGCATCCGGGCGGTGCTGCGGCGCAGCCAGGGCGTGCAGCGCGCCACCGAGGCGCCGCGGCTCACCTTCGCCGACATCGAGCTGGACGAGGAGAGCCACGAGGTCCTTAAGGCCGGGAAGCTGGTCAGCCTCTCCCCCACCGAGTTCAAGCTGCTGCGCTACCTGATGACCAACGCCGGCCGGGTTCTGTCCAAGGCGCAGATCCTCGACCACGTGTGGAACTACGACTTCAACGGCGAGGCCAACGTCGTGGAGTCCTACATCTCCTACCTGCGGCGCAAGGTCGACACGACCGAGCCGAGGCTGCTGCACACGCTGCGCGGGGTGGGCTACTCCCTGCGCCTCCCCCGCGGCTCGTGACCGCACAGGCGACCAGTCCCCCGGCCGCCGACCCCGGTGCGTCGGCCGGGGAACTGAGCTCGGGCCCGCCGTCCGACACCTCCGCCTCGGGCCGGCGGACCTGGGGCGACCGGGTGCCGCTGCGGGTCACGTTGGTGGCGCTGCTGGTCGCGCTGGTCACCCTGGCGCTGGCGGCCACCGGCGGCGCCGCCACCTCACTGCTGCGCGGTTACCTCGCCGAGCAGCAAGAGATCGCACTCCGAACGGACGCGCAGTACATCGTCTACAAGACCCGGCTGGCGGAGGTCCAGTGCACCAGCCCCAGCGGCCTGCCGTACGCCGGCCAGGGCCTCTACCTGGCGTGCCTGGACGCTGACGGGGTCTACGGGGAACTGGCCCCCGTCGGCGGCTCTGTCCCCGACCTGGGCAACCTGACCGCCGACGAGGCAGCCCAGAAGGGGGGTAAGACCTTCATCCGGCGCTCGGAGGACGGCAAGACGTCCTGGCGGTTGGTCGTGGTGCAGCCTGACAACGGCCTCACCGTCGTCGTGGGCCAGGACGTCGGGGCCGACCAGGCGTTGCTCTCCCGGCTGATCCGCACCGAACTGGCGGTCGGTGCGCTGGTCCTGGCGGTGATGGCCATCGCCGGCTACATGCTGGTGCGCAACAGCCTGCGGCCGCTGCGCGAGGTCGAGCACACCGCGCAGGCGATCGCGGCCGGCGACCTGTCCCGCCGCGTCCCGGTCGCCGACCACCGGACCGAGGTCGGGCGGCTGTCGGCGGCGCTCAACGGGATGCTCGGCCGGATCGAGAGCTCCTTCCGTGCCCAGCAGGCCTCCGAGGAGCAGGCCCGCGCCTCCGAGACGCGGATGCGCCGGTTCGTCGCCGACGCCAGCCACGAGCTGCGCACCCCGCTCACCTCGATCCGCGGCTTCGCCGAACTGCACCGGCAGGGCGCGGTCCAGGGCCCGGAGGACACCGGCCGGATCATGCAGCGCATCGAGGCCGAGGCGACCCGGATGGGGATGCTGGTCGAGGACCTGCTGCAGCTGGCCCGGCTGGACCAGCAGCGCCCGCTGACCCTCGGGCCGGTGGACCTCGCCGAGCTCGCCGGGGACGCCGTCCACGACGCCCGCGCCGTCCAGCCCGACCGGCCGCTGAGCCTGCTGCTGGACCCCTCGCTGACCGACGTGCCCGTGGTGACCGGCGACGAGGCCCGGCTGCGGCAGGTGGTCGGCAACCTGGTCACCAACGCCCTCACCCACACCCCGGTCGACGCCCGGGTGACCGTGCGGCTGTCCGAGGACGACGCCGACTCCGTCGTGCTGACCGTCAGCGACGAGGGCCCCGGGCTCGCACCGGCCGACGCGGAGCGCGTGTTCGAGCGGTTCTACCGGGCCGACTCCTCGCGCACCCGCGCCGCCGGCGGGACCGGGCTGGGGTTGTCCATCGTCGCGTCGCTGGTGGCGGCGCACGGCGGCACCGTGGACCTCACCACCGCCCCCGGCCAGGGCGCGACGTTCACCGTCCGGCTGCCCCGGTCCGGTCCGCCGATCCCCCCGACCGCGGAGCCGACGCCCTCCTGAGCGGCGGCGGACCCCGCTGGCTGGTGCAATCGCCCCGTGGCGATCGACGGGACGACGGACGAGGCGGAGCTGCTGGCGGCCGTCACCGAGCTGGGCACCGCGCTGCGCGAGCTGGTCGCGGCCTCGGTGACGACGACGGTCGGCCCGGCCGGGCTGCGCGCCGCCGCGGCCCGGGCCAGGGAGGTGACCGCCGCCCTGGCGGAGTCGCGGCGCGGCCTGGACCAGCTGCCCGCGCTGGACGACCCGGCGCAGTTCCGCCGGGTGTTCAACCCGGTCAGCGGGGTGGGCAGCGCGCTGGCCCCGCCGCTGGCCATCCGGCGGGTGGACGGCGGCGTCGAGGCGGAGGCGGTCCTCGGGCCGCCCTACGAGGGGCCGCCCAGCTACGTGCACGGCGGGATGAGCGCGCTGGTGCTGGACCAGGTGCTCAGCGCGGCGGCGCACGCCGCCGGGCTGTGGGGCATGACCGGCCGACTCGAGCTGGACTACCGCCGGCCGGTGCCGCTGGGCACGGCCCTGCTGGTGCGCGCGGCGGTCGGCGACAGCCGCGGCCGGCGGGTCACCATCGCCGGCTCGATCGCGCTGGCCGAGGCGCCGGACCAGCCCCTCGTCCAGGCGAGTGGCATGTGGGTGACCCCGCGCCCCGCGCAGGTGGAGGCCTACTTCAGCGCGATCACCGACGCCGCCGGCCGGCCGTCCCGACCCCACCGGCCCGACGACACCGCGGCGGTGGTCGACGGGGGGTGACCGACCGCACGGCAACGCCGCGGGGGTCATGACGGACACTGGGCGGGGAATCCGCATCATGCCGATCGGGTTGCCCCGCTCGAAGACGTCGCCGTCCGGGCGGCACCTGCCGTCGTCCCCGACTCCCGGGAGCCCTCCAGCGTGACCACCGCCGACCACCGGCTCACCCAGCTGCAGACGCTGGAGGCCGAGTCCATCCACGTGCTGCGCGAGGTGGCCGCCGAGTCCGAGCGCCCGGTGCTGCTGTTCTCCGGCGGCAAGGACTCCATCGTCATGCTGGAGCTGGCGCGCAAGGCCTTCGCCCCGGCCCGCATCCCGTTCCCGGTGATGCACGTCGACACGGGGCTGAACTTCCCCGAGGTGCTGGAGTTCCGCGACAAGCGGGTCGCCGAGCTCGGCGTGGAGCTCGTCGTCGCCTCCGTTCCCGACGCGATCGCCGCCGGCACGGTCCGCGAGGAGCCCAACGGCTCCCGCAACCGGATCCAGACCCCGGTGCTGCTCGACGCCGTCGAGGAGCACGGCTTCACCGCCCTGTTCGGCGGCGCCCGCCGGGACGAGGACAAGGCCCGCGCCAAGGAGCGGGTGTTCTCCTTCCGCGACGAGTTCGGCCAGTGGGACCCGAAGAACCAGCGGCCCGAGCTGTGGGACCTGTACAACGGCCGCACCCACCTCGGCGAGTCCATCCGGGTGTTCCCGCTGTCCAACTGGACCGAGCTGGACATCTGGGGCTACATCGCCCAGGAGGAGATCGCCATCCCGCAGCTCTACCTCGCCAAGGAGCGCGACGTCGTCGACCGCCAGGGGATGCTCTACGCGGTCAACGAGTTCATCACGCCGCGGGACGGCGAGCCGGTGCTGCACGAGAGCGTCCGCTACCGCACGGTCGGCGACGCGAACCTGACCGCCGCGGTCCGCTCCACCGCGGGCAACGTCGAGGAGGTCATCGCCGAGATCGCGGTGACCCGGCTGACCGAGCGCGGCGCCACCCGGGGCGACGACAAGGTCAGCGACGCCGCCATGGAGGACCGCAAGAAGGAGGGGTACTTCTGATGGCCGCCCCCATCGACGTCCACTCCGCCGTCGCCGAGGCGGCTGCGGAGATCGCGCACGCCCGCAAGGACATCCTGCGCATCGCCACCGCCGGCTCGGTCGACGACGGCAAGAGCACGCTGATCGGCCGGCTGCTGTTCGACAGCAAGGCGGTGTTCGAGGACCAGTACGCCGCGATCGAGCGGGCCAGCCGCGGCGACTACGTGGACCTGGCGCTGCTCACCGACGGGCTGCGGGCCGAGCGCGAGCAGGGCATCACCATCGACGTCGCCTACCGCTACTTCAGCACGCCGCGGCGCACCTTCATCCTCGCCGACACCCCCGGGCACGTGCAGTACACCCGGAACATGGTCACCGGCGCCTCGACCGCGGACCTGGCGATCGTGTTGGTCGACGCCCGCAAGGGCATGGTCGAGCAGAGCCGCCGGCACGCCTTCCTCGCCTCGCTGCTGCGGGTGCCGCACCTGGTCGTGGCGGTCAACAAGATGGACCTCGTCGACTGGTCGGAGGAGGTCTTCGAGCGGATCCGCGACGAGTTCTCCGCCTTCGCCACCAAGCTCGACGTCCCGGACCTCACCGTGGTGCCCATCTCGGCGCTGCAGGGTGACAACGTGGTGACCCGCTCGGCGAACATGCCCTGGTACGAGGGGACCTCGCTGCTGCACCACCTCGAGCACGTGCACGTGGCCAGCGACCGCAACCTCGTCGACACCCGGTTCCCGGTGCAGTACGTGATCCGGCCGCAGTCCGACGCGTTCCACGACTACCGCGGCTACGCCGGACGGGTGGCCGCCGGCGTGCTGCGCCCCGGCGACGAGGTGCAGGTGCTGCCCAGCGGGCTGACCACGACGATCGCCGGCATCGACGGCCCGGACGGCCCGGTGGACGCCGCCTTCCCGCCGATGTCGGTGACCGTGCGGCTCAGCGACGACCTCGACGTCTCCCGTGGTGACCTGATCTGCCGGCCGCACAACGCCCCGCAGGTCACCCAGGACCTCGACGCGCTGGTCTGCTGGATGGCCGACACCCCGCTGGTGCCGCGGATGCGGCTGGCGGTCAAGCACACCACCCGCACGGTGCGCGCGATGGTCAAGGAGCTGCAGTACCGGCTGGACGTGAACACGCTGCACCGGGAGACCGACGCACCGCAGCTCGGGCTCAACGACATCGGCCGGGTGCGGCTGCGCACCACCCAGCCGCTGTTCGTCGACGACTACCACCGCAACCGGGTCACCGGCCGCTTCATCCTCATCGACGAGGCCACCAACGCCACCGTCGGCGCCGGCATGCTCACCCCCGCCGGCTGACGGGAGACGCCGGTTTCGGCGCCGAAACCGAACCAGGTTTCGGCGCCGAAACCGGGTCAGGCAGCGGCGGCGGACTCCAGGGCGCGGCGGGTGAGCAGGCGGGCCAGGTGCCGGCGGTAGTCGGCGTCCGCGTGCATGTCCGAGCCCGGGGACGTGCCCTGGTCCGCGAGCTCCGCCGCCTCGGCGATCGACGCCCCGCGGGCCAGCGCCTCCTCGGTCGCCGTCGCCCGCACCACCGTGCCGGCCATGTTGGCCAGCGCGACCCGGCCGTCGACCGCAGCCGCCGCCACGATCGCCCAGTCGTTCTCCCGGCGGGTGAACTTCTCGTAGCCCCAGCCGGCCGACCCGGTGCGCGGCACCCGGACCTCCACGACCACCTCGTCCCAGGCGATGTCGGTCTCGAAGAAGCCGGTCCAGCAGGCGGTCACCGGGATGGCCCGGCGTCCTCCCGGCCCCTGCACGACCACGCTGCCACCGAGCGCGAGCAGCCCCGTCGGCACGTCCGACGCGGGGTCGCTGTGCGCCACCGTCCCGCCGACGGTGGCCCGGTGCCGCACCTGCGGGTCGCCCACCCGGCCGGCCACGTGGGACAGCAGCGGCACCTCGGTGCGGACCACCTCGTCGCGCTCCACCTCGAACAGCCGGGTGCCGGCGCCGATGGCGACCTCGTCCCCGTCGACCCGCACGTAGGACAGGTCGGTGATCCCGCCGAGGTCGATCAGCACCGTGGGGATGGCCAGCCGCAGCTTCATGATCGGCAGCAGCGAGTGCCCGCCGCCCAGCAGCTTGGCGTCCTCCCCGTGCTCGGCCAGCGCGGCGAGCGCCTCGTCGACCGACCGCACCTTCACGTAGTCGAACGTCGACGGGATCATGCTTCTACCTCCTGCGCCTGCGGGACCTGCCCGGCAGCCGGCCCGGCCTTCGCCGCGGTCAGCACCGCCCGGACGATGTTGTGGTAGCCGGTGCAGCGGCAGAGGTTGCCCTCCAGCCCCTCCCGGACCTCGCGGTCGGTCGGGTCGGGGTTGTCGGCCAGCACCCCGACGGCGGCCATCACCATGCCCGGGGTGCAGAACCCGCACTGCAGGCCGTGCTCGGCCCGGAAGGCGGCCTGCACGGGGTGCAGCTCGCCGTCCGGACCGGACAGCCCCTCGAGGGTCGTGACCTGCCCGCCGTCGGTCTGCGCGGCGAGCACCGTGCAGCTCTTGACGCTGAGCCCGTCGACGATGACCGTGCACGCCCCGCAGGACGTCGAGTCGCAGCCGACGTTCGTCGCCCGGAGCCCGCGCACCTCCCGCAGGTAGTGGCACAGCAGCAGCCGCGGCTCGACCTCGTCGGTGCGCTGCTCACCGTTGACGGTGATGGAGACCTGCATCAGTTGCCCTCCTGCTGCTCGGGGTGCGCGGCCTGCTGTACGGCCCGCCAGACGCGCATGGGGGTGACGGGCATGTCGACGTGCCGGACGCCGAGGTGCGCCACGGCGTCGATGACGGCGTTCTGCACCGCCGGGGTCGAGCCGATGGTCCCGGCCTCGCCGATGCCCTTGGCGCCGAGCGGGTTCATCGGGGTGGGCGTGGCCATGTCGACGAGCTCGAAGCTGGGCAGCTCGGTCGCCGAGACGAACGGGTAGTCGGCCAGCGTGGACGTCGTCGGGTTGCCGTCCTCGTCGTAGAGGACCTCCTCGAGCAACGCTTGGGCGACGCCCTGCGCGAAGCCGCCGTGCCGCTGCCCCTCGGCGATGAGCGGGTTGATGACGGTGCCGGCGTCGTCGACGGCCACCAGCCGGGTGAGCTGCGCCTTGCCCGACTCGACGTCCATCTCCACCACCGCCACGTGCGCGCCGAACGGGAAGGTCGGCGCGTTGGCCTCGAACATGGTGGCGACCAGCAGCCGCTCGTCGCCGGCCAGCTCGGCGAACGTGACGACGGCGCCCGGCGTACCGCGCACCGCCAGGCCGGCGAGCCCCAGGTCGACGACGAGGTCCGCCGGGTCGACCTCGAGCCGTTCGGCGGCGCGGCGCCGGGCCTCCTCGATGAGCTCCTCGGCGGCCTGGTGCACCGCCGCGCCGCCCTGCTGGAGGCTGCGCGAGCCCATGGTGCCCCCGCCCTGCGGCACCAGGTCGGTGTCGCCGTGGAGCACGGTGATCTTCTCCACGGGGATGCCGAGCTGGTCGCTGGCGATCATCGCCCAGGCGGTGGCGTGGCCCTGCCCGTGCGGCGACGTCCCGGTGAGCACGGTGGCCGTGCCGTCGGCGTGGACCTCCAGCGAGGCGGCCTCCTTGGTGCCCGCGCCGTTGTCGGCGCCGGTGATCTCCACGTACACCGACAACCCGATGCCCAGCTGGCGGACCTCACCGGCCTCCCGGCGCCGGGCCTGCTCGGCGCGCAGCTCGTCGTACCCGGCCGCCTCGAGCGCCTTGTCCAGCGCGGTCGTGTAGTCGCCGTTGTCGTAGGTCGCGCCCATCGGCGTGGTGTGCGGCTCGGAGAACGCGGGCAGCAGGTTCTTCCGGCGCACCTCCGCCGGGTCCATCCCGATCTCGGCCGCGAACAGGTCGATGGCCCGCTCGACGGCCGCGGTGGCCTCCGGCCGGCCGGCGCCCCGGTACGCACCGATGGACGTGGTGGTGGTGGCCAGCGCGCGGCCCTGGGCGTGCACCTTCGGGAACGCGTAGACGCCCGGCGCCATGAGCATCGTCAGGGTGGGCAGCACGGCCCCGAGCCGGGGGTAGGCGCCGCAGTCCTGGTCGAAGACCAGGCTGTATGCCTCCACCGTGCCGTCCCGGCGGCCGCCGATCGTGACGACCTGGTCCTGCGCCCGGCCGTGCAGCATCCCGATCATGTTCTCCGAGCGGCTCTCCGCCCAGCGGACCGGACGGCCGACGTGCTTGGCCAGCCAGGCGACGAAGGCGTACTCCGGGTCGGCGCCGATCTTCGCGCCGAACCCGCCGCCGACGTCGGGGGTGATCAGGTGGATGAGGTCGGGGTCCATCTCCAGCCAGTCACCGAACTGGCCGCGCGCCTGCTGGGCGCCCTGGTTGGTGCACCACGCGGTGAGCCTGCCGTCGGCGCTCCAGGCGGCCGCCGCGGCCCGGCCCTCGAGCGGCACCGGGGCCACCCGCTGGTTGACCAGTGCCTGGGTGACGACGACCTCGCAGCCGTCGAAGAAGTCGGCCGTCGCGGGTTCGCCGAACGAGGCCATCACGTTGGTGCCCGCCTCCGGGAACAGCAGCACCTCGTCGGCGGCGGCCGCGGCGGTGCCGACCACCGCCGGCAGCGGGTCGATGTCGACGACCACCAGCTCGGCGGCGTCCTCGCCCTGGTACCGCTCCTCGGTCAGCACGACCGCGATCGGGTCACCGACGAAGCGGACCCGGTCCGACGCCAGCCACGGTCGGGTCATCGCCTCGTTGATGAAGGGGAACGGCGGGGGGATGGCGACCAGGTCGGTCACGTCCGCGGCGGTCACGACCGCGACCACCCCGGGCGCCTCGAGGGCGGCCGAGGTGTCCACCGACAGCAGCCGGCCGTGGGCCACCTGGGAGCGGACGAACGTCGCGTGCAGCGCGCCGGTCAGCCGCTCGTCGACGAGGTCGTCGGTGTAGACCGCCCCACGGGTGAGGAACAACGGGTCCTCTGTACGGACCACCCGGGTCCCGAGGATGCTCATGCGCTCTCCTGTCCTGGTGCCAGCGGTGCCGGGGTCACAATGGCAGAAGTGTGTGAGCCGGGACACACCGCCTCGCGCCGACGCGCCTGTGATCTGCTGGTCCGGTGACCGACCGCGCGCAGCACGGGCAGCGCTCGCGCGGCGGGGTGGTGCTGCTGGTCGTCGCCATCGTTGTGGTCGCGCTGAACCAGCGCCCCGCGGTGGTGGGCGTGGCGCCGGTGCTCACCGACCTGCGCGCCGACACCGGGTTGTCCAGCGCGCTGGCCGGCCTGCTCACCACCCTGCCGGTGCTCTGCTTCGGCGCCTTCGCCCCGGTGGCGCCCCGGCTGGCCCGCCGGATCGGGCTGGAGACGGCGGTGGCCGCGTCGTTGCTGCTGCTGGTCGCGGGGATCGCGCTGCGCCTGCTGGACCCGGTGTGGCTGCTCTACGGCGGGAGCCTGGTCGCCGGGGCGGCGATCGCCATCGCGAACGTGCTGATGCCCGCCTACGTCAAGCGCGAGTTCACCCGCCCCGGCGCGGTGATGGGCGCCTACTCCGCCTCGCTGAACATCGGCGCCGCCGCGGCCGCCGGGCTCACGGTGCCGATCGGGCTGGCGCTGGGCGCGGGCTGGCGGGTGGCGCTGGCGTCCTGGCTGGTGCTGGCGCTGATCGCGGTGGTGCTCTGGGTGCCGGTCGCCGGGATCCGCGGCACCCGGACCGCACCGGACGACGCTGGCTCGTGGACGCTGCTGCGGCGCCCGCTGGCCCGGCAGGTCACGGCCTTCCTCGGGCTGCAGAGCGTGCAGTTCTACTCGGTCGCCGCCTGGCTCCCGACCCTGCTGGCCGACGCGGGCGTGCCGGTCGGCGAGGGCGGTCTCCTGCTGGCCGTGTCGAACGTGGTAGGGGCCGCCGGCGCGCTGCTCGCGCCCGCGGTGGCCGGCCGGATGCGGACCCAGCGATCGCTCGTCGTCGCCGTCCTGGTCGCCTACGTGGGCGGGCTGACCGGGCTGCTGGTGGCGCCGGACTCCGGGACGGTCGTCTGGGTGGCGCTGTTCGGGCTCGCCCAGGGCAGCGGTTTCGCGCTGGCCCTCACGCTGATCGTGCTGCGCAGCGCCACCCCACTGGTGGCCGCCCGGCTGGGCGGTGTCGCGCAGTGCGTGGGTTACCTGGTCGCCGCCGCCGGGCCGGTCGTGCTCGGCGCGCTGCATGACGCGACGGGTGCCTGGGGCTGGCCGATGGGGCTGCTGCTGGTCCTGCTGGTGCCGATGGGCCTGGCCGGCTGGGGCGCGTCGCGCGACGCCGTCCTCGACCCCGACGGCGCCCTGGACGAGGTGCTCCAGGACGTTCCGGCCGGGGTGCGGACGGCGCCGCGGCGCTGACCGGTCAGGCCTGCGGGTCGGTGGCGGCGGACGGCTGCGGCGTCTCGGCCGCCTCGCCGTTCCAGTCCTTGCCGGCCTCGTCGGCGTTCTCCGAGGCGCTGTCGGTCTGCCCGGCGACGACCTCCACCATCTCCTGGTCGGAGAGGCCCTCGCCGGCCTGGGTGAGGTTGGTGTTCTCGCTCATCGAGGACTCCTTCGTCTCGCGGTCGCTGTCCCCCCGACGGTCCCCGGCCGGACGAGCGGGCAAACCCCGGCCTCAGGCCGACAGCTGGTCGATCGCCTTGTAGACCCGCTGCTCGGAGATCGGCCGGGGCGTGCCCACGGTCTGGGCGAACAGGCCGACCCGCAGCTCCTCCACCATCCAGCGCACCCGGGCGACCGGGTCGTCGGGCGCACCGGTGGCCGGGATGCGCGCCCGCAGCTGCTCGTACTCCTTCGTCACCGCCTCGACCTGCGCGGACCAGAGCGCGTCCCGGGCGGCGTTGGCCGGCAGCTTCTCCAGCCGGTACGCCATCGCGGTGAGGTAGCGGACCAGGTCGGGCAGCCGCCGGCGTCCGGCGTCGGCCACGAACCCGCGGTGCAGCAGCCCGGTCATCTGCCGGCGCAGGTCGGCGATCGCGGCGTCGGGCACCCGCCGTCCCGGCGCGGCACCGATCGCCACCGCCACCTCGCGGGCCTGGGTGAGCACCGCCTCGACCCGGCGCACGGCGTCCGCGGTGAGCGCGGGCAGCTCGGCGCGGGCGGTGGTCACCAGCGCCTCGAAGGCCGCCTGCGTGCGCGGCGGCCCACCGGCGGCCGCGATCAGCTCGTCGGCGGCGGCGTCCACGCAGTCGGCGACCAGGTCGGGGATCTCGCCGTCGGGGTTGAACTGCAGCGCCAGCCGGGTGCGCGGGGAGAGCCCCTTGACCACCTGCTTGACCGGTGAGCCGGCGGCCAGCACGAGCAGCCGGCGGGCTCCGCGCCAGGCCAGCCGGCTCGCCTCGGCCTCGGTCGGGACGACGCGGACGCCGACCGTCGTGCCCTCGTCGACCAGCGCCGGGAACGCGGTGACCACGTGCCCGCCGCGCTGCACCTCCACCGTGGCCGGCAGGTCGCCGAAGGTCCAGGCCGTCTGGCCGGTGCGCTCGTACGTCGACGCCGCCCGGGCGAGGCTGGCCCGCGCCTGCGGCGCCACCTGCGCGCGCAGCGCGGTGAGGTCCTTGCCCTGGGCGAGCGGGCGCTGCTGGTCGTCGAGCACCCGGTAGGTGGCGCGCAGGTGGGCCGGGACGGCGGCCGGCTGCCACGCGTCCGGCGGGATGGTGACGGCGGTGGCCCGGCGCAGCTCGCGCTCCAGCGCCGGCAGCAGCGGCTCGGTGGGGTCGATGTGCGGCAGCACTTCGCGCACCCGGTCCGGGATGGGCACCAACCCGCGGCGCAGCTGCTTGGGCAGCGAGCGCAGCAGCTCGGTGACCAGCTCGGCGCGCTGACCGGGCACGGTGAACGCCAGCGACTCCCCCGACGTCCGCTCGGCGACGGTGTCCAGCACGCCCAGCGGCACGTCGACGGTCACGCCGTCCTCGACCGCGCCGGGGGCGAATGCGTACGACAGCGGCAGGGTCAGTCCCTGGGTCAGCCGCACCTCGTCCGGGTAGTCCTCGGCCTGCACCTGCCCGGCCGCCGCGGCGTTGGTGAGCATCTCCGGCGTGAAGGTGAGCAGGTCCGGGGTCTCCCGGCGGGCCTGCTTCCACCACCGGTCGAAGTGCCGGGTGGAGACGACGTCGGCGGGGACCCGCGCGTCGTAGAGCTCGAACAGCGTCTCGTCGTCGACCCGGATGTCCCGGCGCCGGGCGCGCTCCTCCAGCTCGGCGACCCGCTCGATGGCCCGCGCGTTCTCCGCCCAGAAGGCGTGGTGCGTCGTCCACTCGCCCTGCACGAGGGCGTGCCGGATGAACAGCTCGCGGGAGACCACCGGGTCGATCGAGCCGTACTGCACCCGCCGGCCGACGACGAGCGGCAGGCCGTAGAGGGTGACCCGCTCGGTGGCCACCACCGAGCCGCGCTTGGCGTCCCAGCGCGGCTCGCTGTACTGCCGCTTCACCAGGTGGTCGGCGAGCCGCTCCACGACCTCGGGGTCGATCCGCGCCACCATCCGGGCGAACAGCCGGCTGGTCTCGACCAGCTCGGCGGCCACCACCCAGCGCGGCGGTTTCTTCGCCAGCGGGCTGCCCGGCGCGATCACGAAGCGGGTGTTCCGGGTGCCGACGTACTCCCGGGACGGGCGCTTGTCGCCCTTGGGCGCTTCGGCCTGGGTGCCGATCTGGGACAGCAGCCCGGCCAGCAGGGACGCCGTCACGCCCTTCTCGTCCGGCTCGGTGGCCAGCGCGCCGGTGGTCATGCCGAGCCGGCGGGCGGTGCCGCGCAGCTGGCCGTGCAGGTCCTGCCACTCGCGGATCCGCAGGTAGTGCAGGAACTCGCGCTTCACGTTGCGCCGGAACTGGTTGCCGCTGAGCGCGTCCTGCTGCTCGGCCAGGTACCGCCAGAGGTTGAGCAGGCCCAGGAAGTCGGAGTTCTCGTCGGCGAACCGGCGGTGCAGCTCGTCGGCGGCCTGCTGGTGCTCGGCCGGCCGCTCGCGCACGTCCTGCACGGTGAGCCCGGCGGCGATGACCAGCACCTCCTCCAGCACCCCGCGCCGGTCGGCCTCCACGACCATCCGGGCGATCCGCGGGTCCAGCGGCAGCGCGGCCAGCGAGCGGCCGGTCTCGGTCAGCCGGCCGGCGTCGTCGAGCGCGCCGAGCTCCTCGAGCAGCGCCAGCCCGTCGGCGACCGAGCGGCGGTCCGGCGGGTCGATGAACGGGAAGTCCGCGACGTCGCCCAGCTCGAGGGAGGCCATCTGCAGCAGCACCGAGGCGAGGTTGGTGCGCAGGATCTCCGGGTCGGTGTACTCCGGGCGGGCGTCGAAGTCGTCCTCGGTGTAGAGCCGGATCGCGATGCCCTCGCTGGTGCGCCCGCACCGGCCGGAGCGCTGCCGGGCCGAGGCCTGGCTGATCGGCTCGATCGGCAGCCGCTGCACCTTGGTGCGATGGCTGTACCGGGAGATGCGTGCGGTGCCCGGATCGACGACGTACTTGATGCCCGGCACCGTCAGCGACGTCTCGGCGACGTTGGTGGCCAGCACGATCCGCCGGCCGGTGTGCGCCGCGAAGACCCGGTGCTGCTCGGCCGCCGACAGCCGGGAGTAGAGCGGCAGCACCTCGGTGTGCGGGAACCCGCGCTCGCCCAGGGCGTCGGCGGTGTCCCGGATCTCCCGCTCGCCGGCGAGGAAGACCAGCACGTCCCCGGGTCCCTCGGCCACCAGCTCGGCGCAGGCGTCGACGATGGCGCTGACCTGGTCGCGGTCCTCGTCGGCCTCCGGGTCGTCGGGGTCGATGACCGGGCGGTAGCGGACCTCGACGGGGTAGGTGCGCCCGCTGACCTCTACGACGGGCACCTCGTTGCCCTCGTACGAGAAGTGCTTGGCGATCCGGTCGACGTCGATCGTCGCGGAGGTGATGACCAGCTTCAGGTCCGGACGGCGGGGCAGCAGCCGGGCCAGGTAGCCCAGCAGGAAGTCGATGTTGAGGCTCCGCTCGTGGGCCTCGTCGATGATGATCGTGTCGTACTGGCGCAGCATCCGGTCGCGCTGCACCTCGGCGAGCAGCACGCCGTCGGTCATCAGCTTGACCAGCGTCCGGTCGCCCACCTCGTCGGTGAACCGGACCTTCCAGCCGACGACGTCGCCCAGCGGCGAGCCGATCTCCTCGGCGATCCGCTCGGCCACCGTGCGGGCGGCGATCCGCCGCGGCTGGGTGTGCCCGATCCGGCCACGGACGCCGCGGCCGAGCTCCAGCAGGATCTTCGGCAGCTGGGTGGTCTTGCCCGAACCGGTCTCGCCGGCCACCACGACCACCTGCGACTCGCGCAGCGCGGCGGCGATGTCGTCGCGCCGCTGGCTGACCGGCAGCTCCTCCGGGTAGCTGAGCACCGGGACGGCGGCGCGGCGGCGGGCGATGCGCTCCTCGGCGACGGCGACGTCCTCGGCGATCCGCTCCCGCTGCCGGGCGCGGGCTGCGGGGTCCTTGGTGCGCCGGGTGCCGTCGAGCCGCCGTCCGAGCCGGTGCTCGTCGGCGAGGGTCAACGCGGGCAGCCGCGACCGGAGGTCGTCGTGCGGGGTGGTCACGGGGTGCTCGCTTCTCCTTCGAGGGTGCTGCTCCCAGGGTCCCATCCCCGGCGAGCCCGTTGCGCGACTCACACTCCGTGCGCCGTGCAACTGATTGCGTGCACCGCACAACGGGTTGTATGGTGCACCTGTTCCTCCGGCGCAGTGTGGCGCCCATCGCTGACCTCCGGAGCCCCCGTGACCGACGTCCTCCCCGCTGCCGGGTCCGCAGCCGATGCCGAGCAGGCGTCGCTGTCCGACCAGCTCGTGCAGCTGGTCCGCGTGATGCACGCGTTCAAGGCGCAGGCGACCAGCGGCTCGGGCCCCGAGGCCCGGGAGCGCGCGGCCCACGTGCTGCTGTTCCCGCTCACCCGGCTCGGCGCGCTCCGCCAGGGCTCGCTGGCCGAGCTGGTGCACGCCGACCCCTCCACCGTCAGCCGGCACGTGACGCTGCTGGTCGACCGCGGGCTCGTCCGCCGGGTGGCCGACGAGCAGGACGGGCGCGCCAGCCGGCTCGTCGTCACCCCGGCCGGCGAGGCCGAGGTCGAGAAGATGCGGCAGGAGCGCGACAGCGTGCTCTCCCGCGTCACGGCCGACTGGACCGCCGACGAGCTCGCCACCTTCACCCGTCAGCTGCACCGCTTCGTGCGGGGCCTGAACGACCTCATCCCCACCCTGGGCACTGCCGTCGGCGGCGCCGTCAACCCTCCCGAGAAGGACCGATGACCCAGACCACGGACCGCACCGCCCGGGCCGAGGCCCGGGTGGCCGCGGCCGCCCCGGACTCAGCCGGCGGATTCACCCACAAGCAGATCATGACGATCCTGGCGGGCCTGCTGCTCGGCATGTTCCTCGCGGCGCTGGACCAGACGGTGGTCTCCACCGCCATCCGCACCGTCGCGGACGACCTCCAGGGCTACGACCTGCAGGCCTGGGCGACGACGGCCTTCCTGATCACCTCGACGATCTCCACGCCGCTCTACGGCAAGTTGAGCGACATGTACGGCCGGCGGGGCTTCTACCTGTTCGCCATCGCCGTGTTCGTCGTCGGTTCGATGCTCTGCGGGCTGGCCGACTCGATGTACCAGCTGGCCGCCTTCCGGGCGATCCAGGGCATCGGCGCCGGTGGCCTGATGTCGCTGGCGCTGGCGATCATCGCCGACATCGTGCCGCCGCGGGAGCGCTCGAAGTACCAGGGCTACTTCATGGCCGTCTTCGGCACCTCGAGCGTGCTCGGCCCGGTGATCGGCGGCTTCCTCTCCGGCCAGGACTCGATCCTGGGGATCACCGGCTGGCGCTGGATCTTCTACGTCAACGTGCCGCTGGGGATCCTGGCCTTCGCCGTCGTCTTCAAGGTGCTGCACCTGCCGCACACCAAGCGTGAGCACCGGATCGACTTCCCCGGCGCGCTGGCGCTGATCACCTTCCTGGTGCCGCTGCTGATCGTCGCCGAGCAGGGCCGCACCTGGGGCTGGAGCTCCACCGGCGCGCTGGCCTGCTACGCGATCGCCGCGGTCGGGTTCGTCGCCTTCGTGCTCGCCGAGCGGGCGTACAAGGACGAGGCCCTGCTGCCGCTGCGGATGTTCAAGAACCGCACTTTCGCGGTCAGCAGCCTATCCAGCATCGTGCTGGGCGCCGGCATGTTCGGCGGCATCCTGCTGCTCCCGCAGTACCTGCAGATCGTGCACGGCTCCAGCCCCACCGAGGCCGGCCTGCAGATGATCCCGCTGGTGCTGGGCATCATGACCGGCTCGATCATCGCCGGTCAGACGGTCGCCCGGACGGGCAAGTACAAGGTGTTCCCGCTGGTCGGCACGGTGTTCATCGTCGCCGCGCTGGTCGCGCTGTCCTTCATAGTCGGCGCGGACACCTCGGTCTGGGCGCTGGTCCCCTTCATGCTGCTCATGGGCCTGGGGCTCGGCTTCAACTTCCAGCCGGTCATCCTGGCGGTGCAGAACGCGGTCAGCCCGCGCGAGATCGGCGTGGCCACCTCGTCGGTGACCTTCTTCCGGCAGATGGGCGGCACGCTCGGGACGGCGGTCTTCCTGTCCGTGCTGTTCAGCGCGCTCCCCGGCCGGATCGCCGACGCCTACGCCAGCGCCCAGGGCGACCCGGCGTTCCAGCAGGCCGCCGCAGCGAACCCCGACCAGCTGCAGCAGCTCTCCGGGGCCGGTAGCGACCTCGGCGACACGTCGTTCGTGCAGACGATCGACCAGGCGCTGGCCGCCCCGTTCAAGGCCGGCTTCGCCGACACGCTGGACCTGGTCTTCCTCATCGCGGCCTGCGTCGTGGCGATCGGCTTCTTCGTGCTGATCTTCCTGCCGCAGCTGGCGCTCCGGACCCAGTCCGGCATCCAGGCCGCCCAGGCCGGGAGCTCGGGCGAGGCCGGCGCGGACGGCCCGGTGCTGGCGGCGGAGCACGCGGCCGGTGCCGCTGCCCCGACGTCGGTCGAGCCGCCCGTCGACGGTGCCGACCGGACCGACGAGCAGCCGACCCGGGACGACTCCAGCGGGCGGCACGGTGCCACCGCCGTCGTCCCGCCGTCGACCGGCAGCGGCCGGCACGAGGCGGGGGCGCACCAGCCGACCGGCCTGGACAGCGTCCCGGCCGACCACCTGCCCGAGACCGTCCGGCACCGCGACTGACCCACCCCGCTGCACGACAGGGCCCCTCCCGCACCCGCGGGAGGGGCCCTGTCGTCGTCTCAGCGCCGGTCGGCGGTCACGGCTCGAAGACCGCGCGGACGCAGCCGTCCTCCTTGTCCTTGAACAGCTGGTAGCCGCGCGGCGCCTGCTCCAGCGGCATCACGTGGGTGGCCAGGTGCTCGGTGGTGAGCTCACCGCGGGCCATGTGCTCCAGGATCCGCGGCATGAAGCGCTGCCCGTGGACCTGCGCACCGCGGACGGTCAGGCCCTTGTTCATCATCGCGCCGAGCGGGAACTTGTCCACGGCCGCGGCGAAGACGCCGAGGACGAACACGCTGCCGCCCTTGCGGCAGGCCATGACAGCCTCCCGGACGGCGGAGGGCCGGTCGGTCTGCAGCCGCAGCTGCTGCTTGACCTGGTCGTAGGCGCCGTGCACGCCCGGGCTGTGGGCCTCCATGCCGACCGCCTCGATGCAGACGTCGGGGCCGCGGCCGCCGGTGAGCTCGCGGAGCTCGGCCATCACGTCGGTCGTCGAGTAGTCGATGACCTCCGCGCCGACATGGTCGCGGACCTGCGCCAGCCGCTCGGGCAACCGGTCGATGACCAGGACCCGCTCAGCACCCAGCAGCATCGCCGCGCGCGCCGCCATCTGCCCGACCCCGCCGGCACCCCACACGGCGACCGTGTCGCCCGGCTTGGTCCCGGCGAGCTCCGCGCCCATCCAGCCGGTGGACACCGCGTCGGAGGCGAACAGCGCGCGCAGGTCGCTGACCTCCTCCGGGACGACGAACGCGCCGACGTCCCCGTAGGGCACCCGGATGTACTCCGCGTGGCTGCCGGCGAAGCCGCCGACCGCGTGCGAGTAGCCGAAGCACCCGCCGGGGCTCTGACCCCACAGCCCCTCGGTGATGCCGGGGTTCGGGTTGCCGTTGTCGCAGAGCGAGTACAGCTCCTGCCTGCAGTACCAGCAGGTGCCGCAGGCGATGAACGAGTTGACGACGACGCGGTCGCCCACCTTCCGCTCGCGGACGCCCCTGCCGACCTCGACGACCTCGCCCATGAACTCGTGGCCGAGCACGTCCCCGGCGCGCATGAACGGGATGTAGCCACCGAGCAGGTGCAGGTCGGAGCCGCAGCTGGTGGTCTTGCGGACCTTGACGATGATGTCGTGGTCGTTGAGCAGCTGCGGGTCGTCGACGGTCTCGACGGAGACCTCGTTGACGCCCGTCCAGGTCGCGGCCCTCACAGCACACCCTCCTTCGGCGCGGCCTCGGTCATGCCCTCGAGCGCGGCACCCTGGGGCGTCGGCTTTCGCCGGCCGTGCGGCTGCGGGTCGACCCGCAGCACCTCCCCCACCTCGACCAGCGCCTTGGACTCGCGCAGCGCGGCGCGCAGGTCACCGATCTCGTCCTGGGTCACCGGGCCGCGGAAGCGGGCGGCCAGCTCGGCTCCGCGGTCACCGGGTGCCGGGGTGACCCGCACGTCCAGCCGGTCTCCGAACGCGGCGAGGGGTGCGGGGATGGCGGTGTGCAGCTGCTCGGGGTCGGTGAGCACGGTGACGGCGCGCCAGCGGCGGGCTGCGGTGCGGGGGTCGTCGGTGACCGACGACTGGCCGAAACCGGGCAGCCGGAGGTGCTGGAGCTGCTCGAGCGCCTTGCCGCCGGCTCCACCGGCGAGCCCGGCAGCGCGGGTGACGATCTTCGGTAGAGGCATGGCCGCCGGATACCCGAGGTCGTCACAGCGTGAACCCGCACCGGGGCTGCAGTGGTGCGAAGACGGCCTGGTGGAACGCCCAGAACTGTCGTACCCCGACCGTAGGTTGGGTGCATGACGGAGGGCGGGGTGCAGGTGCTGGTGGACCTGGTGTGGGAGCACCCGGTCACCCGGCCCCGGCCGCCGGCGTCGTGGCTGTCGGATGAGGAGCGGGCCGTCGAGCTGCAGCGGGCGCAGCAGGGCCGGGCCAGGACCGCCGCCTACGAGGCCGAGCTGATCATGTCCATGGCCGCGGCCCGCCCAGCCACCGAGGACCCTGCGCCGGGCACACCGGGTGCCCGCCGGCCGGGTTGGGCGGTGGACGAGGGTTACGACGGGCCCAGTGAGTTCTTCACCGCGGAGCTGTCGGCGGTGCTGAACGTGGGCCGGGGCACCGCGGCGCACCTGTACGGCCGGGCGCACACCTGGCTGACGAAGCTGCCGCAGACGTTCACGGCGCTGGCGGCCGGGGAACTCGACGAGCGGCGGGCCGCGCAGCTGGCCGAGGTGCTCCAACACACCAGCGCCGAGGTCGCCGGGCAGGTCGAGGCGGCGCTGCTGCCCGAGGCCACCGACCTGGCGGTGACCCGGCTCAAGGCCCGGGCCACCGAGCTGATGGTCCAGCTGGACGCCGCCGCGGCCGACCAGCGCCGTGAGGAAGCTGACAAGGCCGCCGACGTGCACCTGTACCCCTCCGCCAGCGACGGGCGGGCGACGCTGGCCGCGGACCTGCCCGCCGAGGAGGCCGTCGAGTGTTACGACATCGTCGACCAGCTGGCCAAGATGCTGAAGGCCGATGGTGATCCGCGCCGGATCGGGGCGCACCCCCGCCGAGCTCGACCGGCTGGCCCGCCGCGGCTGCACCACCCACCCCGACAGCGAGTGCAGCTGCCCGGTGACCGGCCCGCCGCCGGAGACCGAGGCCTATGAGCCCACCGACCGCCAGCGCGCGTTCGTCACCACCCGGGACCGCCGGTGCCGGTTCCCCAACTGCGGGCAACGCGTCGGCTGGGCCGACCTCGACCACGTGATCAGCGCCGCGTGCGGCGGGGCGACCGACTGCGCCAACTTGTGCTGCCTGTGCCGCTCCCACCACCGGCTCAAGACCTTCGCGCCGGGCTGGCGGTTCGCGATGACCGACGAGGGGGTGCTCACCGTGACCACGCCGTCGGGCGTCACCCGGACCACCCGACCACCGGGCGTGCGACCACCGCCAGCACCCGCTGGACCCGAACCACCGCAACCCGCCGACGACCCGCCGCCGTTCTAACCTGGCGAGGGCGGGCCGTCGTCCGCCCCGACATCGTCGTCGTCCCGGGAGTCGCTGTGCCGTCGTTGATCCTGTCCCCGCGCGACCTCGAGTTCCTGCTGCACGAGTGGCTCGACGTCGAGACGCTGACCAAGCGCCCGCGGTACGCCGAGCACTCGCGGGAGACGTTCGACGCCGTCCTCGAGCTGGCCGAGCAGATCGCCACCGAGCACTTCGCGCCGCACAACCGGAAGGCCGACGAGAACGAGCCGCACCTCGTCGACGGCAAGGTGCAGCTGGTCCCCGAGGTCGCCGCGGCGCTCAAGGTCTTCGCCGACGCCGGGATGAACGCCGCGCCGCTGCCCGAGGAGCTGGGCGGGCTGCAGCTCCCGGCGGCCGTCAACCAGGCCGTGCACGTGTGGTTCCAGGCCGCCAACATCGGCACCTCGGCCTACCCGTTCCTCACCATGGCCAACGCGAACCTGCTGGTCGCGCACGGGACGCCGGAGCAGGTGGCGACCTACGTCCCGCCGATGGCCGAGGGTCGCTGGTTCGGCACGATGGCGCTGTCCGAACCGCAGGCCGGCTCGTCGCTCGCCGACATCACCACCCGCGCCGTGCCCCAGGACGACGGCAGCTACCGGCTGACCGGCAACAAGATGTGGATCTCCGGCGGCGACCACGAGCTGACCGAGAACATCGTCCACCTGGTGCTGGCCAAGGTCCCCGGCGGCCCGGCCGGGGTGAAGGGGATCTCGCTGTTCGTCGTCCCCAAGTTCCTGGTCAACGACGACGGCAGCCTCGGCGAGCGCAACGACGTGGTCCTCGCCGGGCTCAACCACAAGATGGGCTACCGCGGGACGACGAACACCCTGCTGAACTTCGGCGAGGGCGTGCACACCCCCGGTGGGCAGGCCGGCGCGGTCGGCTTCCTGGTCGGCGAGCTGCACCGCGGGCTCAGCTACATGTTCCACATGATGAACGAGGCCCGGATCGGTGTCGGGATGGGCGCCACGGGGCTCGGCTACACCGGCTACCTGCACGCCGTCGACTACGCCCGCACCCGCACCCAGGGCCGGGCGCTCGCCGGCAAGGACCCGGCCGCCCCGCCGGTGCCGATCGTCGAGCACGCCGACGTCCGGCGGATGCTGCTGGCCGCGAAGTCCTACGTCGAGGGCGGGCTCGCCCTGGGTCTCTACTGCGCCCGGCTGGTCGACGAGGAGCGCACGGCCGAGACCGAGGAGGAGCGGGCCCGGGCGCACCTGCTGCTCGAGACGCTCACCCCGATCGCCAAGAGCTGGCCCTCGCAGTGGTGCCTGGCCGCCAACGACCTGGCCATCCAGGTGCACGGTGGCTACGGGTACACCCGCGACTACCCGGTCGAGCAGTTCTACCGGGACAACCGGCTCAACCCGATCCACGAGGGCACCCACGGCATCCAGGCGCTGGACCTGCTCGGCCGCAAGGTCGTGATGAACGGCGGCGCCGGGCTGGCCGCCCTGGGCGAGGCGATCGGTGCCACCACCCAGCGAGCCGCCGGCACGCAGTGGGCCGACCTCGCCGAGACCCTCGACGACCTGGTCCAGCGGCTCGGCGCGGTGACCGCGACCCTGTGGGCCGACGGTGACCCGGAGGTCGCGCTGGCCAACGCGTCGGTCTACCTCGAGGCGGCCGGGCACGTGGTCGTCGGCTGGCTGTGGCTGGAGCAGGCCCTGACCACCGAGGGCCGGGACGGCGACTTCTACGACGGCAAGCGTCAGGCGGCGCGGTACTTCCAGCGCTGGGAGCTGCCCAAGGTCGGTCCGCAACTGGCCCTGCTGGCCTCGCTGGACGGAACGGTCCGCACCATGCGCAGCGACTGGTTCTGAGGCACCCGCACACACGACGACGGCGGCCCTCCGAGGAGGACCGCCGTCGTCGGCTGCGGGTGGACCCGCCGGGCTAGAGGGCTGCGGTCGCCGTCGCGGTCGCGCGGGCCGCCTCGACGGCGGTGCTCCGGGTCCGGGGGGCGGATGCCGCCCGCTTCTCCGCCTCGTACCGCGCCGTGGACTGCGTGCCCATCGCGATCACCAGGGCGGTCAGCAGGAGGAAGCCGAACAGAGCCAGCGCCGGCCACATCACCATCAAGTGCTCCAAAGTCGTTCTCGGGGTCCGCCGGGGGAAGTCGGCGGCTCTCGTCGAGCAGTGACTTCCCGGTCCGGCACCCAGTCAATCGCGTACAGAGCGACTCTTTCGGTGAACAGTGTGTGACGGTCATCGCGTCCGGGTGTGCGGAACGGACCGTTACGCAACTGCCACCCAGTGCAGGCGTGGGGACGCGCGGCCCGGGGCACTCCACCGATGACCTGTCCGCGCCAGAACCACCGGAGGCCCCGCATGGCCGGAGCAAGCGCACGCGACCCCCGCGAGAGCGGGCGTGGCGGTACCGCGCAGGACACCGCCCCGGGCGAGAAGGACTCCGCCCCGGGCGACGACAACATCAGCCGGGAGCGGGCGGACTACGCGCCGACCGGCGCCGACCCGACGCCCACCACGGGCGGCACGCTCAAGCGGACCCTCAAGGAGTTCAGCGAGGACGGCCTCACCGACTGGGCGGCCTCGCTGACCTACTACGGCGTGCTGGCCCTGTTCCCCGCGCTGACGGCGCTGCTGTCGATCGTCGGGCTGCTGACCAACCCGCAGCAGCTCACCGACGCCATCACCGCCGTCGTCCCGGCGCAGGCAGCCGACACCCTCAACCCGGTCATCGAGCAGATCGCGGGCAGCTCGGGTGCTGCCAGCCTCGGCCTGATCATCGGTGTCGCGGCGGCCATCTGGTCGGCCTCGGGCTACGTCGGCGCCTTCACCCGGGCCGCCAACGTCGTCTACGAGACCCCCGAGGGCCGCAAGGTCTGGAAGCTCAAGCCGCTGCAGCTGCTCATCACGCTGATCGGCATCCTCTTCGCCGCCCTCATCCTGGCGATGTTGGTGCTGAGCGGTCCGGTGGTCGACGCCATCGGGCAGTCGATCGGCCTCGGCGACACCGTGCTGACCATCTGGTCGTGGGCCAAGTGGCCGGTCATGCTCGTGCTGCTGGCGCTGATGATCGCCGTCCTCTACTATGCGACGCCGAACGTCCGGCTGCGCGGCTTCAAGTGGGTCAGCCCCGGTGCCGGCGTCGCCATCCTGGTGGCGGTCGTCGCCTCGGCGCTGTTCGCCTTCTACGTCGCCAACTTCGGCAGCTACAACAAGACCTACGGGGCGCTCGCCGGCGTGGTGATCTTCCTGATCTGGTTCTGGCTGATCAACCTCGCCCTGCTCTTCGGCATCGAGCTCGACGCCGAGATCGAGCGCACCAAGGAGCTGAAGGAGGGTGTGCCGCGCGCCGAGAAGGAGATCCAGCTCGACGCCCGGGCCACGCCCAAGGACAAGCAGACGACCTGACCGAGGTCGCCCGACGACGGGCCCGGCTCCTGCGGGAGCCGGGCCCGTCGTGCGTCAGGGGGTCGGCCGCCGCATGGACCACATCTGCGCGGGCCGCTCGAACTGGGTGGCGATCTCCCAGCTGACCCCGGGCGGGCCGGTCTCCTTGCGGAAGTTGGCGACCGCCGTCCGGGCGAGCGCGGGGTCCTTGGCCACGCGGGTGGCCAGCTCCAGGGCGCGGGCGTCCACGGCGTCGTCGTCGACGGTCTCCCAGGCCAGGCCCAGCCGGACCGCCGTCTCGCCGTCGACCTCCTCGCCGAACAGCGCCATCGCCGCGGCTGCCTCCCGGCCGACCAGCCGCGAGAGCAGCACGAAGTGGCCGCCGCCGGGGTGGATGCCGCGCTTGAGGAAGCCGCAGATCAGCCGGGCGTCGCGGGCGACGATCCGCAGGTCGGCGGCGAGCAGCATGTTCATCCCCGCGCCGACGGCGGAACCGCGCACCGCGGCGATCGTGGGCGCCTTCACCTGCCCGAGCCGGTAGAACGAGTCGTAGATCGCGCCCATCCCGGCGTAGGCGTCCGGGGCGGCCGGGTCCCGGCCGGCGTCGGTCAGGGTCTGCACGTCACCACCGGCGCAGAAGGACCTGCCCTCGGCGCGGACCACCAGGGCGCCGACGTCGTCCCGGGCGTCGACCTCGTCGAAGGTGGCGATCAGCTCGCCGGCCATGGCCGGGGTCAGCGCGTTGCGCCGCTGCGGTGCGTTGAGGGTGACGACGGCGACGCCGCCGGTCACCTCGAGCAGGACCTCACCTGAGCTGCCGGACATGCGACTCCCTCGTGGTCGGAGCCGGCGACGGTGCCGGCCCGTGTCCCCGCGATCAGACCACGAGGCGCCCGGAGATGCCGTGGGCGGAGGCGGTGACTCCGCGCGGCCCCGGTGGTTCCATAGACGGGTCCGAGACCGGACACGGGGGACGACCGCACGGGAGACCGCGTGGACCGCACCTCTGCGTCCGCCCGCACGTCGACCACCCGCGAGCAGGACGACCACGTCCGCACGCTGCGACCGGAGATGCGGGCGCTCCTCGCCGTCTTCTGCGTGCTCACCGCGCTGGCCACGCTCGCCCTGTTCGTGCTGTCGTCGGCCACCGACGAGTTCTTCGCCTGGACCATCGCGCCACCGCTGACCGCCGCGCTGATGGGCGCCGGCTACGCCGCGGGGTTCCTGCTGGTGGCCCTCTCGCTGCGCGACCCGGTGTGGGCGCACAGCCGGCTGCCGGTGCTCACCATCCTGGCGTTCACCGTGATCACGCTGATCGCGACGTTGGTGCACCTCGACCGGTTCCACCTGCAGCCGGAGTTCGCCTCGCTGCCGTTCATCGCCCGGGCGGCCGCCTGGTTCTGGCTCGTCGTCTACGTCCTGATCCCGGTGGCCATGCTGGTGTCGGTGGTCCTGCAGGAACGGGCGCCGGGCCGCGACCCGCGCCCCGGGCACCCGGTGCCGATCGCGCTGCGGGCGGCGCTGGGCGTCGAGTCGGCGGCGCTGCTCGTCACCGGGATCGCGCTGGCGGCCGCGCCGTCCTCTGCTCCGACGCTGTGGCCCTGGCCGCTGACCCCCCTCACCGCCCGGGTGGTGGCCGCCTGGCTGATCGCCTTCGGGGTCGCCACCGCGCTCGCCGCGTTCGCCGGCGACCTCGCCCGACTGCGGACCTCGGCGATCGCCTACACCGTCTTCGGGGTGCTCACCCTGGTCGCCGTGGCCCGGTACCCGGACACGATCGACTGGGACGGCGCCCCGGCCTGGGTGTTCCTGGCGGTCACCGTCGCGATCGTCGTCACCGGTGCGGTGGGGTGGCGGATGGCCCCCGGGGTCAGCGACTGGTCGGCGGCTGGTCACCCCGACGGGCCAGCGGGACCCGCTCGACCCACCCGGCGACAGCGGCCAGCCCGCGGCTGACCGCCTGACCGGCGGGTGCCAGCGGCGCGGGTGCGTGCTGCACCCCGGCGTCGACGAGGTCGCGGGAGCGGTCGAGCAGGCTCAGCGGCAGACCGGAGACGGCGTTGCCCGGCGGACGGCGGGAGACGGTCGGGTGCGGCCGGGTCGGCGAGACGCGGCGGGCCACCTCCCACTGCAGGCCGAGCCGGCGCAGCGCCCTGGCGTCCAGCGCCTCCTGCAGCCGCGGGAACAGCACGTCCTCCTCGTCCCGCACGTCCTCCTTCAGCACGGTGACCAGGCGGGCCAGCCGCTCGGAACGGCGGGGGTCGTCGTGGCCCAGGGTCTCCAGCTCGGCGACGAGCTCGTTGACCTCCTGGTGCTCCTCCTCCACATGCAGCGTGAGGGCGTCGCCGTCCGGCAGCACGCGGCGGATGACCGGCCACAGCACGGTCTCCTCGGCGAAGGCGTGGCTGAAGACCAGCCGGTCGATCCTGCGCAGCACGTGCTCCTGCGCGGTGCCGGTGGTGCCGTCGAGCTCCTGGAGCAGCCGGTCGAGCTCCACGTGGTCGTTGCGCTGGCGGACGAGCACGCTGCCGGGTCCGCCGAGCTCGGAGACTGTCTGGTCGGCGATCGAGCGGGGCATCGTCGCTCCTGGGTGCTGGTGCGGCGCCGTGTTCTCGACGTCCGGGTCCCGTTCCCCGCCGCGGCCTGTCCCATGCCTCAGCCGACCGGCGGCTCCTGCACGGCCGCGAGCACCCGGCGCAGCACCTCACGCGCCCGGTCCAGGTCGGCCCGGTCGACGCCCGCGCGGGCCAGCAGCGCGGCCCGGTCGGCGTCGGAGCGGCGCACCAGCTCCGCCAGGGAGCGCACGCCCGCCTCGGTCAGGGCGACGAGCGGGGCCCGGGCGTGGTCGGGGTTGGGCTGCAGCTCCGCCTGCCCGCCGGCGACCAGGTCGTCGACGACGCGCTGCACGCTCTGCCGGGCCAGGCCGAGACGACGGGCCGCGCCGGCCACCGTGCGCGGCCCGTCGGACACGACGCTGAGGACGTGCCACCGCGCGGCGGACTGCCCCACCTCGCGGGCGAGCCCCTCGCTGGTGCGCCGGGACGCACCGGCGAGCTCGTAGACGTCGGCGATCAGCAGGCGGTAGGCGGTGAGGTCCTCGAACACCATGTTGACAGCATACTGTCGACTCAGCAGGATGCTGTCATCTGATCCTGGAGGAGCCATGATCCTGCGCCTGTGGCGGGGCTGGACCGACCCCGACCTCACCGCCGCCTACGAGGAGCTGCTGACCGGCCGGATCGCCCCGGCGATCATGGCCCGCGGCATCCCCGGCCTGCACGACCTGACCGTGCTCCGCCGGCACCCGCAGGAGCTCGACCCGGCGGAGGGCGGGGAGGTGCTCACCGCGATGACGTTCGCCGACCTGGACGCGGTGGCCGCCTTCACGGGCGGCGACCCCCGCGCCTCCGTCGTCCCGCCGGCGGCCCGGGCCCTGCTGACCCGGTTCGACGCGCACTCCCAGCACTACACGACCGTGCAGCGCTTCGGCGGCTGACCGCCCCGTCGGACCCCTCGGCGACACTGGCGGGGTGAACCGCGTCGTCCTGGTGCGCTCCGGCGAGGGCACGGTGCGGGCGCACGAGCAGGACGAGGACGGCGCCGCCGTCGCGGTCACCGAGCTGCCGCGCGACGAGCTGGCCGGCTTCGTCCGCACCCGGGAGGCCACCCCGGTGCGCTGGGTCTGGGACGACACCACCCGGTGGTACCCGGAGCTGCTGGACGCCGGGGTCCGGGTGGAGCGCTGCACGGACCTGCGGCTCAGCCACGCCGTGCTGCGCCGGTCCCCCTTCGTCGACCGGTCGCTCGTGCAGAGCGCCGACGCACCGGGGTGGGCGGCGCTGGAGCCGGTGGTGCCGACCGACCCGGCGCTCTTCGCGCTGGCGGACCCCGCGGACCGGCTGGACCCCCTCGCCGAGCACGCGCGGCAGCTGGCGGCGGTGGCGGCGTCCCCGCACCGCGGGCGGCTGGGCCTGCTGCTGGCCGCCGAGTCCTCCGGCGCGCTGGTCGCCGCGGAGATGACGCACGCCGGGCTGCCGTGGCGCGCCGACGTCCACGACCGGCTGCTGGCCGAGCTGCTGGGGCCGCGGCCGGTCGCCGGGCACCGACCGGCGGCGCTCGAGCGGCTGCTGCCGGAGATCCGCGCCGCCTTCCGGTCACCCGAGCTGAACCCGGACTCCCCGCCCGGACTGCTCCGCGCGCTGCAGGACGCCGGCCTGCCGGTGTCCGACACCCGGTCCTGGACGCTCGAGCAGCTGGAGCACCCCGGCATCCCGCCGCTGCTGGAGTACAAGAAGCTCGGCCGGCTGCTCGCCGCCAACGGCTGGAACTGGCTGGACACCTGGGTGCGCGACGGCCGGTTCCGGTCGTACTTCCTGCCCGGCGGGGTGGTCACCGGCCGCTGGGCGTCCAACGGCGGCGGCGCGCTGTCGGTGCCGCTGCAGGTCCGCCCCGCGGCGGTCGCCGACGAGGGCTGGCGGTTCGTCGTCGCCGACGTCGCGCAGCTCGAGCCGCGGGTGCTCGCCGGGATGAGCGCGGACACCGCCATGGCCGAGGCCGCGCGGGCGCAGGACCTCTACGCGGGCATGGTGGCCAGCGGTGCGGTGGCGACCCGGGCCGAGGCGAAGGTCGGGATGCTCGGCGCCATGTACGGCGGCACCCGCGGGGAGAGCGGGCGGATGATGCCCCGGCTGACCCGCCGGTACCCGCGGGCGATCGGCCTGGTCGAGGAGGCCGCCCGCGCGGGCGAGCGCGGCGAGGTCGTGCACACCCTGCTGGGCCGCGGCTCCCCCGTGCCGACCGGGGAGTGGGCCGAGCAGGCGGTGGAGCTCGGCGAGCCGGCCGAGGAGGGCGGCTCGCGGGAGGACCGGGACCGGCACCGCCGGGCGTGGGGCCGCTTCACCCGCAACTTCGTCGTCCAGGGCACCGGGGCGGAGTGGGCGCTGTGCTGGCTGGCCGACCTGCGCAACCGGCTCTGGCGCCTGGGCGACGGCGGCACCGTCCGCGACCGGCCGCACCTGGTCTTCTTCCTGCACGACGAGGTGCTGGTGCACACCCCCGCCGAGCTGGCCGACGCCGTCTCCGCGGAGGTCCGGCTCGCGGCGGCCGAGGCCGGCCGGCTGCTGTTCGGCGGCTTCCCCGTCGACTTCCCGCTCGACGTCTCGGTCGTGCGGTCCTGGGCCGACGCCGGCTGAGCAGACCCGTCCGCTCCAGCAGAACCGGCGCAGCAAATTGGGCACTACCCTTCTGGCGTGAGCACCTCATCACCCAGCGTCGCGCTCGACGACCAGCTCTGCTTCGCCCTCTACGCCGCGTCGCGGGCGGTCACGGCGCGCTACCGGCCGATGCTGGAGCGGCTGGGTCTGACCTACCCGCAGTTCCTGGTGCTGATGTCGCTGTGGGAGCACGACGACCAGAGCGTCCGCGAGATCAGCGACCGCCTCGAGCTGGACTCCGGCACCATGTCGCCGCTGCTCAAGCGGCTCGACGCGGCCGGCCTGGTCACCCGTGAGCGGAGCGCGGCGGACGAGCGCCGGGTGCGGGTCCGGCTCACCGACGCCGGCCGGGCGCTGGAGCAGCCCGCGTGCGACGTGTCGGCGATGATGATCAACGCCCTGGACCTCGACGTCGCGGAGTTCACCGCGCTCAAGCACCAGCTGGAGGAGATCACCCAGCGGGTGGGCGGCCGCACCCGCTGACCGGTCGGGCCCCCGCTCCCCGCGGGGGCCCGACCGGACCTCAGTCGAGGGTGACCAGCCAGCAGCCGGACTCGCCGTAGGGCTCGACCTCGAAGCCCAGCTGGCTCAGGCACCCGCCGATCGCGGCGTTCATCGTGCGCTGCAGGGCGGCGTGCACCGAGGCGCCGTGCACCTGGTCGTTGGCCATCCGGGCGTGCTGGTGCCAGCTGACCAGGACACCGGGGCGACCGGGCTCGGGGGTCAGGCACACCCCGCCGGCCGGCTCCTCGCCCGCGCAGTCGTGGAGCGCCAGGCCGGCCTCGACCAGCCCCCCGGCCACCTCGACGACCAGCGTCACGAGCTCGTCCTCGTCGGCCAGCGGCCCGTCCCACTCGGGGGGCAGCCGGTCCAGCTGGTCACCGAGGTCGCTGAGCCAGACCCGCTCCTCCTCCGACTGCCGGCGCACCACCCGGCCGTCGGCGTGCAGCACGCCGTGCACGGCCCGCCCGGACTCCGCCAGGCCACCGGAGAGCGCTGCCCAGTCGGCCTCGATCCGGTCGCGGAACGGGCCGGCGACCACCCGCTCACCCGACCCGTCGTCCGGGTCGTCGACCAGCCACCAGGCCGGCGGGGTGCCCTGCCCGGCCACCCGCTTGCCGGCCGGGTGGGCGGCCACGCTGACCGCCACCGCCTGCGCCTCCGCGGTCGCCGATCCCGGCTGCTCGGCCTCGACCGGCACCGCCGTGCCGCCTGCCGCGGCGGCGACCCCGGCCGGGACGGCGGCCCGCTGCCGCTGCGCCTGCACCTGGTTGCGCTCGAACTCGTACTGGGCGGTGGAGCTCGTGGCGAGCGCGATGACGAGCGCGGCCAGGACGACGAAGCCCACCACCGCGACCACGGGCCAGAGGATCATCACCGCACCGCCGGCACGGCGTTGCGGACGGGACGGTCGGCGGAGGCGACGGACGGGCCCGCGACGGCGCCCCACCGGGCCGCCCGCCGCGCCGAGCCCCGCCACCACGCGAGCAGCCGGGCGCCGGAGGACCGGACCGAGGTCCGCGCCGGAGAGGCTGCGGGCTCCTCGGTGCCGAACAGCTCGAGCAGCGCCGCGAGGCTCAGCTCGGCCTCGGGCAGCTGCGGCGACGGGCGGGGTGGCAGGGCTGTGGACGTGTTCACGGCGGGACTCCTCGGACGGTCCGTCGCGGCTGGGGAAGTGCCGCGGACGTGTCGGAAACGTAGGTCTCCGCCGCACCCGGACACGCCTTCCGGACACGTCGTCCGAGCCCCCGTCACCGAATCGTTGCGCCGGCCCCGCCACCGGTCGACGACCCACCTCCTGGCTGCATCCTTGTCGACATGATCGCAGCTCAGAGCCCGGTTTTCCGGGGATCGGCGGTCGATGACCCTGGGCGGACGGTCTCGGCCCGGAGTGTCGGCGGACCATCGAGATGGCCCGGCGGCCGACCCCACCGGGAGGGCATCGACGGGCGACCTCCGAGTCCAGCGGTGGCCGGCCGATCCCGACCGTGTCACCGGCTGGACGACGAGGGCCACGGCGGCGCGCGCATGCGGCTGGGGGCCAGCACCGTGCCCGCCTGACGCTCCGGTGAGGTCGTGGACGGCCCCACCCCGGGACGCCGACGTGCTCAGGCCACGCCGCAGGTGCGGAGCGCGAGCAGCGCGAGGCTGCGGGCCGACAGCAGCAGGTCCTCGACCGGCACCTTCTCGCCCACGCCGTGCGCCAGGCGCAGGTCACCCGGGCCGTGGTGCAGCGCCGGGATGCCCGCAGCCGTGTAGAACCGCAGGTCGGTGCCGGCGGTGAGCGCCCGCTCCGGCGGCAGGGCGCCGCCGGCGTCGATGACCGCCTGCTGGACGGCCGGGAGCAGCGACGAGCCGGCCGGCATCTGGCTGCTGGCGTAGACGCCGCCGACCCACTCGACCTGCGCCGGGTGGTCGGCCAGCCAGGGATGGGCCGCGCACGCCGCGGCCACGCAGCCCTCGAACGCCGCCCGGGCCGTCTCCACCGGCTCACCCAGCCGCACGCCGAACCGCCCGTCGGCGACCAGCCGGTCGGGCACCGTGCTCCCCCAGTCGCCGGCCCGGAGCCGGCCGATGGAGATGCCGTAGGGGTACGGGTGGTCCCCGAACCGGGACCGGTCGGCGGGCTGGCGGTCGGCCTCCAGCGCCCGGAGCGCTGCGTGCACGTGCTCGAACAGTTCGATGGCGCTGACCCCGAGGTGCCGGTTGGCGGCGTGCGCGGCGAGCCCGGTGAGAGTGAGCCGGAAGGTCAGCGCGCCGGCGTGCGCGGTCATCACCGCACCCGCGGTCGGCTCGGGGATGACGCAGACGTCGCCGCGGTGCCCCCGCCGCAGCGTGGCCCACGCACCGAGCCCGCCGTCCTCCTCCCCCAGCACGCTGTGCACCGCCAGCGGCCGGGCCAGCCGCACGCCCGCCGTCCGGATGGCCTGCACGGCGGCCAGCGCGGCGACCAGGCCGCCCTTCATGTCGCAGGTGCCGCGGCCGTGCACGGCGCCGCCGTCGACCCGGGGGGTGAAGGGGTCCCCGGGCCACAGGGCCCGGTCACCGGCCGGGACGACGTCGCTGTGCCCGCAGAGCACCAGCGCCGGCTGTCCGCCGTCTACGCCGGGCAGCGTGCCCACGGCGCCCCACGCCTCGCTGCGGTCGACCTCCTGGCCGGGCGCGTCCGGGGCGGTCGCGGCCTCGGCGAGGTCGATCTCCCAGCGGTCGACGTCGGTGCCGAGCTCGTCCAGCCAGCCGGCCACCAGGTGCTGCGCCTCGGACTCGGCGGCCGTACCGCCGAGCGACGGGACCGCGACCAGCTCGACCACCCGGTCGACGGTCCACTGCGCGTCGACGGCGTCGAGGACGGCGGCCTCGCGACTGGAGAGGTCGGCGGTGCGGAACTCCATGGCGCGGAAATTAACACGCCCGGTGACCGCGCTCGCCGGGTCGATCAGGGTGGGCCCCGTGGGGATCGAACCCACAACCCGCGGATTAAAAGTCCGCTGCTCTGCCAGTTGAGCTAGAGGCCCGGCGCGCCCATCGTGCCACCGCCGGCCGGGCGGACGCCGGGAGCGTCCCGGCGGGTCAGAGCACGGTGAACAGGACGAACAGCAGCGCGGTCAGCACGAGGGAGACCAGCAGCGAGCCGAGGCAGCCCAACCGGCTGGAGAGGAGGAACACGACCGGACGGTGCCCAGGCAGGAGGCCCGCGAACCGCTCAGCCAGTGCACACCCGGCCGAGGAACTCCTCCAGCTGTACCTTCTGCGCGTCCTCGATCGGCAGGTCCACCGGCACGCTCTCCCCGTCGCCGACCGTCACCGCCAGCGGGAACACGAACGGCTTCTTCGTCTCGGCCAGCGCGTGCGGGTCGCAGCGGGCCGCGTCAAAGGTCACCGGCAGCCGCAGCTCGTCCTGCTCCGCCGCCAGCGTCACCGGCAGCTCGTCGTCCAGGACCGGCTGCAGCACGACGCTCCCGCCGAGCCGGGTGACCTCCACCGGCTCGTCCCCGGAGCGCCGGGTCAGCACGACGACCCCGGTCGCCGTCGTGCCCGCCTCGGTGAGGTCCTCCACCGCGATGTCGACGACCGCCAGCACCCGCTCGACCGCGCACGCGGCGTCGTGCACCTGCGCCATCGTGTCCCCGGACAGCGGCACCCGCAGCTCCTCGACGGCACCCTCCGGCCGCTGCACGGTGATCCGCGCCGCCACCGGGTCGACCCCGGCCGCGCAGTCCACCGTGCCGAACGGCGTCGGCAGGTCGATCGTCTGCCCGGGCGCGTACGCCGCCGCCACCGTCCGGGCCGGCACCGGGGCGAACCCCGGGGAGTCCAGCTGCACGGAGGTGACGGTGAACGGCGCCGGGCCGGTGTCGGTGAGCCGCACCTGCACCTGCCCGCCGATCGCGGCGTCGGTGCGCAGCTGCACCGCCTCCCCCGAGATCCCGGGCACCTCGGGGAGCCGCTCCACCGTGGGGGACGGCGGGGCCGACGGCGGCTCGTCCGCGCCGCTGCAGCCGGCGAGCACGGCGACCAGCACCAGACAGACGGCCGCTCCCCGCACGGCCGCAGCCTAGGTCCGGGTCAGCGCCCGGCGGTCACTTCGAGGCGTGCCGGTTGGGCAGCTTGCCGAACACCCGGCCCGCCTCGTACTTCACCTCGAGCCGCTCCTGGGCGCTCGCCGTCGGCCCGCGCCGCGGCTCGCCGCTCTCCAGGTCGAAGGCCGAGCCGTGCCACGGGCAGACGATGCAGTCCGCGCCGCGGACCTCCTCGACCGTGCCCTCGGCCAGCGGTCCGCCCACGTGCGCGCAGGCGTTGATGAAGGCGTCGACCCGGGCACCGCGGCGGACGACGGCGAGCCCGATCGGCGTCCCCTGGCCCTCGCCGGTGCGCAGCGCCGGGCGCCCCTCGGGCAGGTCGTCGAGCGGGCCGAGGTCGATCCAGTCCGTGGTGAGCTGGCGGGCCTCGGGAACGGCGTGGTTGGCGCCGGAGGACTGCGCGTAGGACATGTGCCCGCCGATGGAGGCCGACGCGCTGGCCAGCCCGAGCCCGCTGTAGGCCAGCACCCGGCCGAGCGTGCCGTTGCCCTTCCGCCGGGCCACCAGCGAGCCGACGTACAGGCCGAGCGCGGCGCTGTTGGCGACCGCGTGCACGGCGCCGAGCCGGCGCACGGCGTCGTCCTGCTCCGACCAGTCGGCCGCGCCGGCGAGCGCGGCGGGCAGGCTGGCTGCCACGCCCGTGCCGATCAGCGCGGTGGCGGCCGGGCGGGCCGGCGGCACCGCGTCGAGGATGCCCGCGGACAGCCAGGTGCCGACCGGGACCATCGCCAGGACCGGGTGCAGCGGGTGGCCGAGCCAGGTGCCGTGCAGCAGGTCCTTGAACGCCTGCGGCCGGAGCACCTTGTTCACCGCCGCCCGGGCGCTCTCCAGCGACTTGTCGAACGACGACACCTCGGACAGCCGGTCCAGCACGGCGAGCAGGCTCATGCGCCCGCCCATACCCGTTGTGGGCGACCGGAACCCGCCCGGTGGACGACCGCGACGACCGCCCCCACCGCGACCGCGCCGCCGGCGTTGAGGACGACGTCGACCGGCGAGACGACCCGGCCGAGCGGCAGCGACCACTGCAGCAGCTCGACCGCCGCCCCGGTGGCCACCGCGGCGGGCAGCAGCCACGCCGGGCGCCCGAGCGCCGGCCAGCGCAGCACGGCGAGCGCGGCGGCGGGCGTGAGCAGCACCAGGTTGCCGGCCAGCTGGGTGGCCGTGGCGGTCGAGTGCAGCGCGCCGGCGTACCAGCGCAGCTCCGTCGCCGGATCCCCCCACGCCCAGCCGCCGGCACCGGTCGGGCTCAGGGTCAGCAGCGCGACCAGCACGAGGGCGGCGACCAGCGCCGCCTCCAGTGCCCGGTGGGCCGACGCCGGGCTCATCCGGCCGCCGTCCAGTCGGTCCCCTCGGCCAGCAGCGCGATCGCCGCGGCGCCCACCGCGTCGACGTCGCCCGCGAGGTCGGCCACGGCGTCGCGCAGCGGCCCGGCCCCGCCCTCCTCCGGGGAGCACAGCCGCATCGCCAGCCGGTCGGCCGCCCTCCGCAGCCGCTGTGCGGCCGACGGCTCCCCGGCTGGGGACGCCGGTGCCGGCCCGGGCCAGGCGACCCCGGCCTCCGCGCACAACCCGGGCAGCCGGCGCAGCAGGCCCGCGGCGGCCGCGGCCGTCCGCCAGGCGGTGCCACCGGCCAGCTCCGGCGGGCAGGTCAGCGTCGCCTCCGCCCAGCGGAGCACGCCCAGGACCTCGCCCCACACCACGTCGGACACCACGCTGCTGGCCGCGCCGGCCGCGGGCGACCGGTGCGCCCGCACCAGCACCCCGCCGAGCGAGGGGTCGTAGAGCCAGGGACGCCGAGGGCCGGTTCCGCGCATGGCCCCACCGTGCCGAGCGACCCTGGGAGGCCGCTGACCGTCGCCTGTGACCTGATCGTGACCACTCTCCGTGATCGACCTCACGGAGTGTCAGCGCGCCGCGCGGGGAATCCAGTTGATCACCACAGACTTGTCACTGGAGCATGCAACCGTTGAGCCACTGGCCTGCGAAGGAGTACACGTGACCTGCCCGTCCCTGCTGCGCCGCACCACCCTGGGTGGCGCGCACGAGGCGGGCTCCCTGGTCACCACCGAGCTCCAGCGGGTGCCCGAGCTCCTCGGCCCGCTGCGCGCCCGCCTCCACCAGGACGACGGCCGCGCCCAGTTCGCCCGCTACGTCGTCGTCGGCGTGGTCTCCAGCACTCTCTACGCCGTCCTGTTCATCGTCCTCGGTGGCCTGGGCGACCAGGTGGCCAACGTGGTCGGCGCGGTCGCCTCGACCCTGCTGGCCAACGAGATGCACCGCCGGCTGACCTTCCACGCCGGGGCCCGGGTCTCCTGGTTCGCCGCGCAGTGGGAGGGCGGCGGGCTGGCCGTCATCGGCCTGGTGGCCACCTCGCTCGCGCTGGCCGGGGTGCACGACCTGGTCGGCGACGTGGGCACCGTCGCGCAGCTCTGCCTGATCGCCGCGGTCACCGGTGCGATCGGCGCGATCCGGTTCGTCGCCCTGCGCAGCTGGGTCTTCACCACCGCCCCGCACCGGGACTGACCTCCCGCCGCGTCCGGGCCGCGCAGGGGCGCCGTCGGCCCTACCCTGCCTGCATGGCCGATCGACTGCACCGAGCTGCCCGCGGGGTCGTGGGCGCCGCCGCCGGGGTCCTGCTGCTGCTGCCGCTCGCGGCGTGCAGCTCCGACAACGTCGACTGCTCCGGCACCACCTGCACCGTGACGCTCGAGGGGGACGGCGCGAAGGCGAGCATCCTCGGCAACGAGCTGGCGTTCGTCGGCACCGAGAACGGCGAGGCGACCGTCTCGGTCGGCGACGCCAGCGTGTCCTGCAGCGAGGGCGAGAGCGTCACCGCGGGACCGCTGTCGATCACCTGCACGTCGATCACCGAGACCTCTCTCGAGCTGACCGCCAAGGCCGGCTGACCGCCACCGGTCAGCCGGCGGTGGCCACCTCCACCACCACGCGCGAGGGGCCGGTGAGGGAGTAGACCCGGAAGGGCGCCTGGTCGGCGGTCCCGATGACGGCCGCCGACACCCCCTCGAAGGTGGCGTCGTAGAAGACGCCCTGGACGACGTCGGTGCCCGAGACCGGCACCGCGCCGCGGGCCACCTCCTCGGCGCCGGAGTCGTAGGGGTAGCTGGTGCCCTGCAGCGACACCGCCAGGTACGCCGCACCGGGGACGTCGATGGCGGCACCGCTGCCCTGCGCCGTCGGCGCGTCGACGTACTCCACCCGCCAGCCCGGCGTCCCGCTGCCGGACAGCTCGAAGACCACCCGGTCGAACCCGTCGTGGCTGGCCGCCCGCACGGCGGTGACGGTGAGCCCGTCGGGGTCGACCGCGTCAGCCACGTCGGCCTGGGTGTCGCCGGGGAACGGGGTGCCCTCCGCCTCCTCGGTCGCCGTCGCCGCCGACGAGCTGGACCCGGCGGGGTCGCTGCTCCCGGCGGGGGCTGAGGCGGTGGTCGAGGCGGAGGCGGGCGCGCTGCCGGTCGAGGCCGCGTCGTCGGGGTCGGTCTGCGCGGCGCACCCGGTGGAGAGCACGGCCACGGCCAGGAGGGCGAACCCGGCCACCCGGGAGGGACGTCGTGTGAGCACAGCCGATGCTGGCACGCGGGGCGTCCCGCACCCGGCTCGCCACGCGGCGTCCGGCCCCCGGTGCGGGGGGCCTCCCGGGGCCATGTATGGTTCTCCCTGCCTCCAGCGACCACGAGCCCCCATCGTCTAGCGGTCCAGGACGCCGCCCTTTCAAGGCGGTAGCACGGGTTCGAACCCCGTTGGGGGCACGCACGACAGCACGACCAGCACCACCAGCAAGGCCCTGTAGCGCAGTTGGTTAGCGCGCCGCCCTGTCACGGCGGAGGTCGCGGGTTCGAGTCCCGTCAGGGTCGCCACCCGGCACCAGCACGACTGGTACCGGCGCTGGGGCCAGGTAGCTCAGTCGGTACGAGCGCTCGCCTGAAAAGCGAGAGGTCGGCGGTTCGACCCCGCCCCTGGCCACCCCCACTCCCTCCCCGCCCGGTCGCAGGGCAGATGTCCAGACACTTCCTCACCGGGGCACAGGGAACTCGCAGGATCGGGTCGCACAGTCGACTCATGACGACGACCACTCCCCTCACCAGCTCTCGGGCCCAGCTGACCCGCCCCGACGGCAGCGCCCTGCGGGTGCTGGTGGTCGACGACGAGCCCTCGATCTGCGAGCTGCTGTCCATGGCCCTGCGCTACGAGGGCTGGGACGTCCGCACCGCCCACGACGGCACCGACGCCGTGCGCGCCGCCCGCGAGTTCCGCCCCGACGCCGTCGTCCTGGACGTCATGCTGCCGGACATGGACGGCCTCGAGGTGCTCCGCCGGCTGCGCGCGGACTCCCCGCTCGTGCCGGTCGTGTTCCTCACGGCCAAGGACGCCCTGGAGGACCGCATCGCCGGGCTCACCGCCGGCGGCGACGACTACGTCACCAAGCCGTTCAGCCTCGAGGAGGTCGCGGCCCGGCTGCGCGGCCTGCTGCGCCGCACGAGCCGCGTCGTGGCCGACGACGGCCTGCTGGTCGTCGGCGACCTGACGCTGGATGAGGAGAGCCACGAGGTGACCCGCGGCGGCCAGGACATCCGGCTCACCGCCACCGAGTTCGAGCTGCTCCGCTACCTGATGCGCAACCCCAAGCGGGTGCTGTCCAAGGCGCAGATCCTCGACCGGGTGTGGCAGTACGACTTCGGCGGCCAGGGCAACATCGTCGAGCTGTACATCTCCTACCTGCGCCGCAAGATCGACGCCGGGCGCACCCCGATGATCCACACGCTGCGGGGCGCCGGGTACGTGATCAAGCCCGCCGCATGACCTCCTCGCCCTCCCGGTGAGCGGCCCGCCCACCGCTCGACTTCCCCGCTCGCGCCGGTCGCTGCGCACCCGGCTGCTGGTGGCCTTCGTCGTCCCGCTGGTCGTCGTCCTCGGCCTCGTCGGGATCGCGTCGGTCACCGCGCTGCGGTCCGAGCTGCTCAGCCAGGTCGACACCCGGCTGGACGCGGTCAGCGACCGCTCCCGCGACTACTCGGCGCAGCCGGGGGACGCCCTGCCGCCCAAGCCGCCGTACGACGGTGATGAGGAGGGCGAGCCCGGCGGGCTGGGCGCCCGCGGCCAGGGCGAGGGGACGCTGGTCGCGACGGTGGTCGACGGGGTCTGCACCAGCTCCGGCGTGCTCGGGGCCAAGGGCCAGACGGTCGCCCTGACCACCGCGCAGAAGGCGGCACTGGTCGACCTGCCGGTGGGCGGCGAGCCGGTCACCGCGGACCTCGGCGGGGACCTCGGCGAGTACCGGCTGGTCGCCGGCACCGCCCCGAACGGCGACGTCCTGGTCAACGGCCTGCCGCTGGGCGGCACCGCGGACGCCGTCCGCCGGCTGGTCGCCGTGGAGCTGGTGGTGGGGCTGATCGCCCTGGCCGCCGCCGCGCTCGCCGCCGTGCTGGTCATCCGCCGCACCCTGCGCCCGCTGGACCGGGTGGCCGCCACCGCGACCCGGGTCTCGGAGCTGCCGCTGGCCACCGGCGAGGTACAGCTGGCCGAACGGGTGCCGCCGGAGGACACCGACCCGCGGACCGAGGTCGGCCAGGTCGGTACGGCGCTCAACCGGATGCTGGACCACGTCGAGGGCTCGCTGGCCGCCCGGCAGGAGTCCGAGACGCAGGTCCGCCAGTTCGTCGCCGACGCCAGCCACGAGCTGCGCACCCCGCTGGCCTCCATCCGCGGCTACGCCGAGCTGGTCCGCCGGCAGCGCGCCGAGGTGCCCGGCGACGTCGGGCACGCCATGCGCCGGGTCGAGTCCGAAGCGCTGCGGATGTCGGAGCTGGTGGAGGAGCTGCTGCTGCTCGCCCGGCTGGACGCCGGCCGGGAGCTGACCACCGAGGAGGTCGACCTGACCGCCCTCGTCGTCGACGCCGTCAGCGACGCGCACGCCGCCGGCCCGGCGCACCGCTGGCAGGTCGACCTGCCCGACGCCCCGGTGCTGGTGCCCGGCGACCCGGCCCGGGTGCACCAGGTGCTGGCCAACCTGCTGGCCAACGTGCGCAGCCACACCCCCGACGGAACGACGGCGACCACCCGGCTGCGCGCGGAGGGCGGCTGGGCGGTGCTGCAGGTGGTCGACGACGGGCCGGGCATCCCGGCCGCGCTGCGCCCGCACGTCTTCGAGCGCTTCGCCCGGGGCGACGCCTCCCGCTCGCGCACGGCCGGCAGCACCGGGCTCGGGCTGGCCATCGTGCACGCCGTCGTCAGCGCGCACGGCGGCACGGTCGAGGTGGCCAGCGAGCCCGGCCGGACGGCGTTCACCGTCCGCCTGCCGCACGCCTCCGAGGGCTGAGCCTCCCTCAGGTCGTGGCGTGGTCGGCGGCGACCTGCTCGTAGACCTGGGCGTGCACCCGGCGGACGGCGGCCAGCTGCTCCGCCCGCCAGCCGCGGTCGACCCGGGCCGGTGCCGGGCGGGTCAGCGCCGCCACCACGGCGGAGGTGAGCGAGGCGGTGTCCAGCCCGGTGATCGGGTCGTTGCCGTAGTGCACGACGTCGGACCACTGCTCGGCCTGGTGCCCGCCGACCGGTACGACCGCCCGGGTGCCGGCGTCCCGGCAGAGCTCGACCCACGACGAGTGGCTGCGGGTCCGCTGCGGCACGACGGACACGTGCAGCTCCTGCAGGTGCCGCACCCACTCCTCCGGCCCGGCCGGCCGGCTGCGCACCAGCTCCAGCTCCCCCGCGTCGGCGAGCGCGACCAGCTCGGGCAGCCGGACGGTGAGGTCGACGTCGGGGTCGACGTCCACCCGCAACCGGCCGCCCCCGGAGACGGCGCCGGACAGCGCGGCGCGCAGCAGTGCCCGCGGCTCGGCGACCTCGGGCCCCAGCGCGCCCAGGTGTACCCCGACCAGGCGCGTCTCCCGGCCCACCCCGGGCGTCGGGTCGGCCAGCGAGGGGTGCGCCACCACGATGGCGGTCCGGCCGAAGCGGTCGGCGATCTCGTCGGCGGCACCGGGGGTGAGGGTGAGCACGACCTCCGCCGTGGCCAGCAGCGCCCGCAGGTGCGCCTGCGCCCGGGTCCGCGCGGCGCCCGGGTGCGTCCCGGAGTCCGCGCCGTCGACGGCGGCGAGGTCGTGGACGGTGACCACCAGCGGCACGTCGCACCGCCGCACCGCCGCCGTCCAGGCGTCCATCTCGGCCACGGTGAGGTGCTCGAACCCGCCGTGCACGTGCAGCACGTCGACCTCGTCGGCGTGCGCGACCAGGTACGCCGGGTCCAGCCAGGGGCTCGGCGTGGTGCCGGGGCCGACCCGCAGCACGTGCTCGGGCAGCACCGCGTCGACGTAGGGCTGACCGGGCGGGACGGACACGACCCGCAGCGGTCGCTGCGGCTCCTCGGGGACTGCGGTCACGCGGTCGGACGCCTCCTGCGGTCGAGCACTGCGACGCGGCAGGGGCGGTGCTCCGGATCGGACGGGTGCGGACCGGAACAGCCCGCCGGTCGGCCCTACCCGGCGTGTCCGGGCACCAACCGTGCGGCAGACGCCCTGCTCACCCGGACGGGCGACCGACGGTGAGCACGGTCCGTCGTCCGGTTGCTGCGGTCGGTGAGGTCGGCTGGGAGGTGCCGGAGGCGGAGCGTCACGGCTCTCCGGACGCGCCGCTCCCCCCGGCCGGCCCGCTGGACACCGCCCCGCCGCCGCCCCGAAGCTGGGCCCGGCCCCGAGAACCTGCTGCCGGCCCCGACCGGCAGCACCCGGTCCTGGCTCGGGCCGCCGCTGTTCCCCCAGCGACGGCCCGGGCCGGGCGCCCTCGGCCCGGGGTCCTCAGCCCTCGGCGCGCAGCTCGGCCAGGATCGGCTTCGCGACGGCCAGGGCGTGGTTCGCCGCCGGCACGCCGGCGTAGACGGCGGTGTGCAGGCAGACCTCGGCGATCTCGTCGTCGGTGAGCCCGTTGTGCACCGCGGCCTTCACGTGCAGGGCGAACTCGTCCCAGTGCCGCAGCGACGCGGTGATCGCCAGGGTGAGCATGCTGCGGGTGCGCCGGTCCAGCCCCGGCCGCTGCCACAGGTCGCCCCAGGCGACCCGGGTGATGAAGTCCTGGAAGTCGGCGGTGAGCGGGGTGACCGCGGCGACGGCGCGGTCGACGTGCGCGTCGCCCAGCACCTCGCGGCGCACCCGCATCCCGGCGGCGCGGCGTTCCTCGTCGGTCGTCGGGCCCTGCCGGTCGTCCGGTGCGCTCATCGCTCGCTCCCTGCTGCGTCGAGGTGGCCGAGCAGCGCGCCGGTGACCTGCAGCGGCTGCTCGAGGTTGGCCAGGTGCGCGCCCGGGCTGACGGTCAGCAGCTCCGCGCCGCCGATCCCGTCGGCGATCGCCTGCTGGTGGGCCGGCGGCAGCGCCTGGTCCTCGGCGCCGGAGACCACCAGGGTGGGCGCGGCGACCCGGCTCAGGTCGTCGCGCAGGTCGATGCCGGCCACCACCTCGGCGCAGGCGGCGTAGCCCTCGTCGTCGCAGCCGGCCACCATCGCCTGCAGCCGGGCCACCAGCTCCGGGTGCCCGGCGGCGTACGGCGGGGTCAGCCAGCGGCTCACCACGGCCTCGGCGATCGGGGCGGTGCCGTCGGCGCGGACGGCGGCTGCCCGGTCGAGGAAGCCCTGCGGCTCGGTCTTCGCCGACGTGCAGAGGACGGCGAGGCGGTGCACCCGCTGCGGCTCGCGGGCGGCCAGCCGGAGCGCGGTCATCCCGCCCAGCGACAGCCCCACGAGGTGCGCCCGCTCGGCGCCGACCCGGTCCAGCAGCGCCAGGACGTCGTCCACCAGGTCGTCGAGGGTGTACGGACCGGCCGGCGCGGGGGACGCGCCGTGCCCGCGGGTGTCGTAGCTGACGACCCGGTACCGCTCGGCCAGCGCCGGCACCTGCGGGTCCCACATGGCGCGGGTCGCGCCCAGGGAGTTCGACAGGACGACGACCGGCGCGTCCTCGGGTCCGGCGACGGTGTGCGAGACCTCGACGGCGGTCACGGGCGTCCTCCTTGGGTGGCGATCACGTGCGCGGCGAGGGCGGCGTCCACCTGGGCGCCGGCCTCCCCGACGTCGGGGGTGCTGTCGGCGACCAGCGCCGCGCCGTCGACGTCGGCCCGCTCGAGCACGACGTCGACCAGCGCGCGCCCCTCGCTCGCCGCGGTGCGGACGGCGGCGGACGCGGCGTCGTGGGCGGCGCCGGCACCCAGCGAGGGGGTGAGCGCCTCGGCGAGGGCGCGGGCCAGCTGCGGGTCGCCGGCCGCGGCCACCGCCGCGGCCATCCGGGTGGTGTCCAGCTGCAGGTCGGCCAGGCACTCGGTGAGCCAGGACGCCGCCGACCCCACCGTGCCGAGCAGCTCGGTCAGCGTCGGCCACTCCACGTGCCAGGTGCCCGCGCCGCGCTCGTGCTCCTGTTCCATGGCGGCGTAGAGCGTGGCCACCAGGCCGGGGGCGCGGCGCGCGCACGCCCGCGCGGACACCGCGGCCACCGGGTTGTTCTTGTGCGGCATCGCCGAGGAGCCGCCGCGGGAGGCGGAGACCTCGGTGGCCTCGGCGACCTCGCTCTGCGCCAGCAGGACGACGTCGACGGCGATCGTGGCCACCACCCCGGCGGCCGCGCCGAGCACCCCGGCGACGTCGGCGACCGGCAGCCGCACGGTGAACCAGGGGACGTCGGTGACCGCCAGGCCCAGCTCGGCGGCGAGCTCGCGGCGCAGGTCGACCCCGGAGCCCGAGCTCGCGGCCAGGGTGCCCACCGCGCCGCCGTACTGCACCGGCAGCGAGCCGCTCACCGCGGTCAGCCGGGCCCGGACGCCGTCCAGGCCGGCCAGCCAGGTGGCGGCCTTGAGCCCCACCGTGATAGGCAGCGCCTGCTGCAGCAGGGTGCGGCCCATCAGCACGTCGTCCCGGTGCTCGGTGGCCAGCCGGGCGCACGCCTCGGCCGCCGTGGCCAGGTCGGCCTCGATCAGCTGCAGCCCGCGCCGGGCCAGCAGCACCGCGGCGGTGTCCATCACGTCCTGGCTGGTCGCGCCGACGTGCACGGCCCGGGCGGCGTGCGGCCCGACCGCGTCCTGCAGCGCCCGCACCAGCGGCGGCACCGGGTTGCCGGCGTCCGCGGCGCGGACCTGCACGGCGGCGAGGTCGAGCCCGCCGGGGTCGGCGCAGACCCGGCTGACCTCGTCGGCCGCCGTGCCGGCGACCAGGCCCACCCGGGCGGCGGCCCGGGCGAGCGCCCCCTCGACCTCCAGCAGGGCCACCAGCCACGGGTCCGCCGCCGGGCCCCCGGCCGACACCGGACCGCGGGCGAACGTCGCGTCGAGGATGCTCACCGGTGCATCGTGCCGGGTCGCCCGCTCACACCGCGAAGAAGACGGTCTCGCGCATGCCCTTGTCGGTGCAGTCCTGGAGGTGGATGTCGAGCACGTAGCCGTCGGCGCTGGGCTGGGCCAGCAGGGTCTGCCGAGACTCGTCGTCGGGCAGCGACCGGAGGACGTCGTCCTGCGCGTTGGCCTCGGCCTCGTCGGCGAAGTAGATCCGGGTGACCACCCGGTCCAGCAGGCCCCGGGCGAACACCGAGACGTCGACGTGCGGCGCCTGCAGGCCGCCCTTGCCGTCGTCGACCCGGCCCGGCTTCAGGGTGAGGACGCCGTACTCCCCGGCCGGCGTGACCGTGCTCGACCGGCCCAGCCCGCGGAACCCGGGGAAGCGGCGCTCACCGGCCGGCGCGTCGGGGTGGTCGAAGCGGCCGTCCGGGTCGGCCTGCCAGGTCTCGATCAGGGCGTCGGGCACCAGGTCGCCCGCGCCGTCGAACACCCGGCCGCGCAGCCAGATGGCACCCTCGGTGCCCTCGGCGACGGCGTACGGCCCGTCGGCCCAGGTCAGCCCGATCGACAGGTACGGCCCGACGGTGGCACTGGGGGTGAGACCGAGCTGGAAGGGCTCGTCGAGGAAGCCGGAGCCCCGCCGCGGGGTGCCCGGGCGCCGGTCGTTCTCCTCGTTCGCGTCCCGGACCTGCTGGGAGAGGTGGTCGATGCTCACGCGACATCTCCGTCGTCGTCGGTCTCGAACGGGGTCTGGTCGCTGCCGCGCAGCACGATGTCCCACTGGTAGGCCAGCGCCCAGTTGTCCTGGGTGCGGTCGAGCTCGAACGTCGCGATCGCGCGGTGGCGGGCCGACGGCGGGATCGCGTTGAAGATCGGGTCCTGCCAGAACAGCGGATCGCCCGGGAAGTACATCTGGGTCACCAGCCGCTGGGTGAACGCGCGGCCGAACAGGCTGAAGTGGATGTGCGCCGGCCGCCAGGCGTTGTGGTGGTTGCCCCACGGGTAGGCACCCGGCTGGATGGTGGTGAACTCGTAGCGGCCCAGGCTGTCGGTCATCACCCGGCCCAGCCCGTCGAAGTGCGGGTCGAGCGGTGCGGGCCAGTTGTCGCCCACGTGCCGGTAGCGGCCGGCGGCGTTCGCCTGCCAGATCTCCACCAGCGTGTCCGGCACCGGCCGGCCGTCGCTGTCCAGCACCCGGCCGAAGACGTTGATCCGCTGCCCGAGCGCCTCGCCGCCCATCCGCAGGGTCAGGTCGGCGTCCGCGGCGGTGACCCGGTCCTCACCCAGCACCGGGCCGGTGACCTCGGTGAGCCGCTGCGGCAGGTCGACGGGGGTGCGGAGCGGGGCGCGCAGCGCGGTGCTGCGGTAGCCGGCGTAGGCCAGGGGCGTCCGCCGCTCCTCGGCCTCCCGGAGGTAGCGCGGCAGCTCCAGCGCACTGTCCGCCGCCGGCCGCGGCGCGCGAGATGTGGTCCCGGTCATGCCCGGACGGTACGGCCGGTCAGTAGGCTGCCCCTAGCGATGACTTCCGCTGGCCAGAAAGCAGGACGACGGTGGCAGGTGGGCAGACGACGGCGGGGCGTTCGGTGACCTCCCGAGCGCTCGGCGTGCTGGACGCCTTCGACGCCCAGCACCCCCGGCTGACCCTCTCCGAGGTCGCCGAGCGCTCGGGCACCCCGCTGACCACCGCCCACCGGCTGCTCGCCGAGCTGGCCGCCTGGGGGGCGCTCGTCCGCCGGCCCGACGGCCGGTACGAGATCGGGCGCAAGCTCTGGGACCTCGGCCTGCTCGCCCCCGTCCAGCTGGAGCTGCGCCAGGTGGCGTCGGCGTTCCTGCTCGACGTGCACACCGCGACCCGGGACACCGTGCACCTCGCCGTCCGGGAGGGGCTGCGGGCGCTGTACGTGGAGCGCATCTCCGGGCGCGAGTCGGTGGCGGTGGTCAGCCAGGTGGGCAGCCGGCTGCCGCTGCACGCCACCGGCGTGGGCAAGGTGCTGCTGGCCTCGGCCCCCGACGACGTCGTCGACCAGGTCCTCCACCAGCTCACCCGGGAGACCCGGCACACCGTCGCCGACCCGCGGGTGATGGTCCGCGAGCTCGCCGAGGTGCGCCGCCGCGGCTGGGCGCGCACCGCCGAGGAGATGTCGCTGGGTGCCGCCTCCGTCGCCGTCCCGGTCACCGTGGAGCGGGCCTCCGGGCCGATCGTGGTGGCCGCGCTGGGCATCGTCGTCCCGGTGCACCGCCGGGACGTCGGCCGGCTGGCACCGGTGCTGCAGGTCGCCGCCCGCGGCATCGGGCGCGAGCTCGCCCGGTCCGAGCAGTTCCACTGACCGGAAGCACGAGCCTGTCCGGCCGGGGCTGCGGGTCACACTCGGGCCGTGCGCACCCAGGTCGGGATCATCGGCGCCGGCCCCGCCGGCCTCCTCCTCTCACGCCTCCTGCAGCTCCAGGGCATCGACACGGTCGTGCTGGAGAACCGGTCGCGGGAGTACGTCGAGGCGCGGATCCGCGCCGGCATCCTGGAGCAGCACACGGTGTCGACGCTCATCGACGCCGGCGTGGGTGACCGGCTGCAGCGCGAGGGCCTGCCGCACGACGGCGTCCACCTGCAGTACCCGGGCACCCGGCACCACCTGGACTTCGCCGAGCTGTGCGGCCGGAAGGTGTGGCTCTACGGCCAGTCCGAGGTGGTCAAGGACCTCATCGCCGCCCAGCTGGACGACGGCCCGCCGCTGCTGTTCGACGTCTCCGACGTCGTCCCGGAGGACGTCGACGGCGACTCCCCGCGGATCCGGTTCACCGACGCCGACGGGACCCCGCAGGTGCTCGAGTGCGACGCGATCGCCGGCACCGACGGCTTCCACGGCGTCTCCCGCCCGGTCGTCACCGCCGCCGGTGGGCGGACCTGGGAGCGCACCTACCCCTACGCCTGGCTGGGCATCCTGGCCGACGTCGCGCCCTCCAGCGACGAGCTGGTCTACGCCTGGCACCCCGAGGGGTTCGCCCTGCTGTCGATGCGCTCGCCGTCGGTCTCCCGGCTCTACCTGCAGGTCGACCCCACCGAGAAGATCGAGGACTGGTCCGACGACCGGATCTGGGACGGGCTGTCCACCCGGTTCGCCCTCGACGGCTGGGAGCTGCAGACCGGCCCGGTCACCGAGAAGTCGATCCTGCCGATGCGCTCGTTCGTGTCCGCCCCGATGCGCCGCGGCCGGCTCTTCCTCGCCGGGGACGCCGCGCACATCGTCCCGCCGACCGGCGCCAAGGGCCTCAACCTCGCCGTCGCCGACGTCACCCTGCTGGCCGAGGCGCTGGTCCGGCTGCTGGCCGACGAGCGGACCGACCTGGTCGACAGCTACTCCGACCGGGCGCTGGCCCGCGTCTGGCGCTGCACCCACTTCTCCTGGTGGATGACCTCGATGTTCCACCGCTCCGGCGACGACTTCGACGCCGAGCTGCAGCTCTCCCAGCTCCGCCGGGTGTGCGGCTCGGAGACCGCCGCCCGCGAGCTCGCCGAGAACTACACCGGCCTCCCCCTCGACCGCTGAGCCCCCGCGGTTTCGCGCGATCACGTACGCGTACGTGATCGCGCGAAAGCGTGGTCAGGCGGCGGGGACGGCGACGGGTTTGGGTTCGAGGTCGTCGACGGTGCCGCGGCGGCCACTGCCCAGCAGGGTCGCGACCGCGCCCGCGAGGGCGTAGACGGCGAGCACGAGCACCGCCTGGCCGGCCCCGGCGCCGCCGAAGTAGACGATGCCGCGGACGGCGCCGGTGCCGGCGCCCGGCGGCAGCCACGGGCCGATCGCGGCCCAGAACGGCGGCAGCAGCGGCGCCGGGTAGGCACCGCCGGCGCTCGGGTTGCCGAGCACCACGAAGAGCAGGATCGCCAGGCCGATGCCGACCAGCCCGGTCCACACCTGCAGCGCGGTGGTGAACGCGCCGACGGCGAAGACCAGCAGCGTGCCGAACGCGGCGAGCGCGAGCAGGTGGCCGTCGAAGACCCCGAGCACCGGGCCGGTGATCAGCGCCCCGCCGACGCCGGAGATGACCGCGTAGACGGCCAGGCTGCCCAGCCGCACCACCCCGCGCGCCCGGGTCAGCGGCCGGGAGCCCGCGCTGACGCCGATGATCGAGGCGACCAGGTAGCCGCCCACCACCCAGCCGACGGCGAGGTAGAACGCGGACAGCCCGCGGGCGTCACCGGTGGCGGCCGGCAGCACGTCGTCGGTGGTCAGCGTGCGCTGCTGGGCGGCGTCGACCCGGGTCAGCACCTCGGTCAGGGCCGAGCTCACCGCGCCGCCCTCGGCGCCGGAGACCAGCAGCGTGTCCTCGGTTCCGGTGCCCAGCAGCAGGACGCCGTCGACGTCCCGGTCGGCGAGCAGCTGCCGGCCGGCGCCCTCGCTGGCGGCCACCCGCACGTCCAGCGGATCCTCGGCGACCCCCTCGAGCTGGGCGGCCACCTGGTCGGCCGTGCCCGCGGGGGCGCCGGCCGGCGCGACCACGGCCAGCGGGACGTCGCGCGGGGTCGGGGCGTGGAACGCGCCGACGTAGCTGAGCACGAAGCCCAGCTGGAGCAGCAGCACGCCGATCATCAGCACCGCCGCCCGGCGGGTGACCCCGGGCAGCAGCTCCCGTCGCGGTGCCTCGTGCAGTCCGTGCGCGCTCGCCATCCCAGCTCCTCGATACTGACCGGTATCCGATACCGACCAGTATGCTCCTCGATCGTGGAGGAGACGAGTCCGCAGCCCGGTCGCACCCCCCGCCCGCCCAAGGAGGCGGTGCGCAGCCGGGTGCTGCGGGCCGCCGGCGAGGTCTTCGCCGAGCGCGGCTTCGCCGCCGCGACGCTGGACCAGGTGGCCGCGGCCGCCGGCTTCACCAAGGGCGCGGTCTACTCCAGCTTCGCCAGCAAGGACGAGCTCTTCCTCGCCCTCATGGCCGAGGAGGTACAGCACCGGGTGGACGGCGTCGATGCCGCCCTGCAGGCGGCCGACGACCTGCCCGCCGCGCTCGCCGCCGTCAGCACCGAGCTGTCCCGGCGGGAGGCCACCTGGCAGCTGCTGTTCCTCGAGTTCTGGCAGCGCGCCGTCCGCGACCCGGAGACGCGGCGGCGCTTCGTCGCCTCCCGGCGGGAGCTGCGGACCCGGATCGCCGCGACGGTGGCGGGCTACCTGGCCGAGCACCCGGTGCGCACCGGGTGGGACGCCGAGTCGCTGACCCTGGTGGTCATCGCCCTGACCAACGGGCTGGCCGTGGAGGCGCTGCCCGACCCGGACGCCGTCCCGGACGACCTGCTCGCGCGGGTGCTGGCGGACCTGGTGGCGCCCGAGCGGTCCTGACGAGCCGAGAGGGTCGCCGAGTCGACCTCGTCAACCGCCAGAGTCACCCGATCTGCCCGGGCCGCTTCGGTGAGATCTGCCCCGCGTCGACCGGGACCCGGACCGGTCCGGACCACTAACTTCACGTCATGCTCTCGACGCTCTTGGTCATCGCTGGCGTGCTCGTGGGGCTGCTCGTGCTGCTCGCCGTGATCGTGCACCTCAGCGCCCGCCCGGCGACCCGCGGGAGGACGACGGCCGCGCGCACGCCCTCGTGGGTCGTCGACGCCGGACAGCCGCACCCCGACGCCTGGTCGCCGCTGTCCCAGACCAGCACGCAGATCCGCGCCGTCCGCTGACCCGGGCCGCCGGACCGAGCGGACCGCGGCGCGACCCCGGCTAGGCTCCCCGCGATGACCAGCGACTCGCCCCCGTTGCAGGTCTACCCGATCGGGCAGCTGATCCGGGTCCGGGCCGCCGAGGACGAGTTCCACGTCCGGGTGGGCGCCGAGCTGCGCCGCCTCCCCTCGACCGACTTCAGCGTGTGGGCGATGGCGCACGGCCCGGCCGACCACGTCCCCCGCCCCTGGACCGCCGACGAGCTCGCCGACCAGGCGCGCGCGGTCGGCCTCCCCGACGCCCCGGACCGGCTGGTCCACCTGCTGGAGACCGGCCTGGTCGCGCTGGCGGCGCCGGGCACCGAGAGCGGCCGCGCGCTGGCCCGCCGGGTCCGGATGGTGCCGCTCGTGCTGGGGCTGGGGAACTCCGCGGAGAACCCGGACGCCTACTCCGTCGGCCTGCCCGGCCGCCCGCTCGCGGTGCTCTCTGCCGCCGCCTACGACCTGTTCGAGTGGGCGACGATGGAGACCAGCCTGTGGCGGGCCTGCGAGGGTGCCGCCGCCACCGCCGCCCGGGTCGGCATCGAGGACCCGCTGGCCAGCGACCCGGACGCGGTGCTGACCTCGCTGCTCGCCGACCTGCACCGGCTGCTCACCCCCAACGCCGTCTGCCTGGACACCTGGGCGGTGAGCTGATGCCCGCCGAGGAGCCGCTCGTGCTGCCGCTCGGGCACGCGATGGGCCCCTTCCACCAGCGCCGCGGTGAGCCGCCGGCGTACTGGGTGGTCCGGCTGGGCTGGGACAGCCCGCTGCTGACCGAGCCGGCCACCGCCGAGCTCTGGGCGCTGGCGCACGGGCTCCCCGACCAGGCCGGCCGCACGCCCTGGACCCGGCGGGAGCTGTGCCGGGCGGCCGCTGAGGCCGGCGTCGAGGACCCGGACACGGCGCTCGACGCGCTCGTCGACCGGGGTCTGGTCGCCGAGGTCGCCCCGGGCACCCCGGAGGCGGCGGATTTCGCGGCCACCCACCGGGTCCAGTCGCTGCTGCTGGGGCTGGGTGAGCTCCCCGACCGGCGCGGCCTGGACGGGATCGGGCTGCTCGGCATGCCGCCGCTGGCCCGGGTGCCGCTGGGCACCTACGAGTTCTGGCAGTGGGGCCACCTGTGGCCCACCCTCACCGAGGCGGCCGCCGGGCTGGCCGAGATGGCCGCCCAGTCGCCCGAGCACGCGCCGGAGGAGGCCGACCCGGCGCAGGTGCTGGACCGCGTGCTGCGCGAGCTGCACGTGCTGCTGTCGGTGCGCGCGGTGTACCTGGACCGCTCGCTGGCGATCGCCGACGCCGAGCGGACCGCCCCGCCTGCCTGCTGAAGGACCCTCTCGCCCCCCACCACTCGCGAGCTCGCGGCGGGACCCAGCGGGAGGGCCGTCACCAGAGCTCGGCGGCGCGCTCGCCGATCATCACCGCGGTGGCGGCGGGGCCGCGGGAGGTCACCCGGGGCATCACCGAGGTGTCCACGACCCGGAGCCCCTCGACGCCGCGGACGCGCAGCCGCTGGTCGACGACGGCGCCGGGGTCGTCCGCCGGCCCCATCCGGGCGGTGCCGGCGAGGTGGATGGCGGTGGCCAGGTGCCGCCGGGTCCACCGGTCCAGCTCCCGGTCGGCGCGCAGCACGTCGTCCGGCAGCCCGGTGCGCTCGGCGACCAGCGGGGCGAACGCCGCCGTCCGCAGCAGCTCGGCGGCCAGCCGCACGCCCTCGCGCAGCCGCCGCCGGTCGGACTCCTCGGTCAGGTACCGGTGCTCGATCCGCGGCTGCACGAGGGGGTCGGCGCTGGTGAGGGTCAGCCGGCCGCGGCTCTCCTCCTCCTGCAGCGCCACCGCCAGGTACAGGTCGTCGCGGCGGCGGGCCTGGTCCAGCAGCCGGTGCAGCGAGGCCCCCCGGAGCGCCCGCAGGGTGCCCGCCGACCGGCGCACCGCCTCGCCCAGCCCGGCCAGCGACGACCCCTGCGACCGGTCCAGCAGCACCTTGCGGAACGGCTTGAGCCAGGGCATCACCTCGAGGTCGGCGGTCGCCCCGGACCCCTCCGCGGCGGTGTTCAGCGCGGTGGCCAGGGGCAGCAGGTCGCGCGGCATCGGCGTCCGCCGGCTCGGCTGCCAGGTGAGGTAGAGGTCAGGGTGGTCGGTGAACTCCGCGCCGACGCCGGGGGCGTCCACCAGCACCGGCACGCCGGCGGCGCGCAGCTGGCCGGCCGGCCCGATGCCGGAGAGCATCAGCAGGTGCGGGGAGGCGACCGCACCGGCGGCCAGCACCACCTCGTCGGCGCGGAGCACCCCGGCCGGGGTCTGCACGCCGACGGCACGACCGCCCTCGACGACCACCCGGGTGACCCGGGTGCCGCCGCGCACGGTGAGCAGCGCCGACCCGCGCCGCGGGGCGAGGTAGGCCATCGCGGTGTTGACCCGGACGCCGTCGACCACGTTGAGCGGGACGGGCCCGTGCCCGGCGGGCCCGCCGGCGTTCTTGTCCGGCTCGGCGGGGAAGCCCAGCTCGTCGCAGGCCGCGGCGAAGGCGTCGGTGACCGGGTGGTCCGGCTGCAGGCGGCGCACCGGCATCGGCCCGTCGGCGCCGTGCCCGGGCCGGTCGCCGAAGTCGGCGTCGGCCTCGGAGCGGCAGAAGGCCGGCAGCACCGCGGCGGCCGACCACAGGTCGTTGCCCGCCGCCGCCCAGCCGTCGAAGTCGGCCGGGGTGCCGCGGACGAAGTAGGTGCCGTTGAGCGCGCTCGACCCGCCGAGCACCCGGCCCCGCACGACCGGGTAGCTGACGTCCTCGGCGAGCTGCGCGGTGTAGGTCCAGTTGGCGGGGTGCCCCGGGGTCGCCGCGCCCAGGGTGGCGGCGTCCCGGAGGGACGCCGGGAAGTCCGCCGCCGTCGGGTGGTCCGCGCCGGCCTCCAGCAGCAGCACCCGGCGCCCGGCGTCGACCAGCCGCGCGGCCAGCGCGCAGCCCGACGAGCCGGCGCCGACGACGACGACGTCCCAGCTCACGACCGGGCGACCAGGGCGACCACGTCGTCGGCCCGCGGCTCGACGCGGCCCTCGGTGACCAGCTTGGCCAGCGTGGCCCGGGTCGACTGGGCCGCGGCCGGCCACAGCTCCTGCGGCACGGCCGCGTACACCTGCGCGACCAGCTGGTCGACGCTCCGCGGCCCCGCCGCGAGGGCGCTGAGCAGCTGCTCTTCGCGGTGGGCCCGGTGCGCCCGGTAGAAGTCCAGGACGGCGCCCGGGTCGACGGTGAGCTCCGGGCCGTGGCCGCAGTACAGCGCAGAGGGGCCGAGGTCGTGCACCCGGCGCAGCGACTCCAGGTAGGCCACCACGTCGCCTTCGGGGTGGGTCACCACCGAGGTGCCGCGGCCCAGCACGTGGTCGCCGACCAGCACGGCCCCGGACTCGAGCCGGAACGCCAGGTGGTCGGCGGTGTGCCCGGGCGTGCCGACGACGCCGATCGTCGTCCCGGCCAGCCGCAACCGGTCGCCGGCGGTGAGCAGCTGCCCGCCCGGACCGGTGACCGACGCCGTGGCGGCGCCGACCGGGGCGCCGAACCGCGCGCCCCAGGGCTGCGCCGCCTCCGCGTGGTCGCCGTGGTGGTGGGTGACCAGCACGGCCACCACCCGGGCGTCGCGGGCGGCGAGCACCGCCTCCACCGCGGCCAGGTGGCCCTCGTCGGGCGGCCCCGGGTCGACCACGACGGCCTGGCCGCTGCCGGGCGCGCCGACGACGTAGGTGTTCGTGCCGTCCAGGGTCATGCTGGAGGCGTTGGGCGCCAGCACCCGGGACACCAGCGGCTCCAGGTCGGCCGTGCGGGGCAGCGCGCCGGGGGCGGGCAGCCCCCAGCCGGTGCGGGGGTCCACGGGCGCGCTCACCCACCGCACGCTAGCCGTCGCCGTCCGGACGGGGCCGCGGCGGCTAGCGTCGTGCCATGCGCGCACCCGCACCCCTGCTCACCGCCGGCCTGTCCGCCGCCCTGCTGCTGCTCACCGGCTGCGGCGGCTCCGACGAGGGGTCCTCAGCGGCGTCGTCGTCCGGCAGCAGCAGCTCGAGCGCCGCGCCGACCACCTCCGGCAGCGCAGCGGCGCCGTCCAGCGCGACCAGCCCGGAGGCGGCCGCCTTCTGCGCGGAGGCGGTGTCGCTGGAGCAGTCGGTCAACGCGACCGTCGGGACGGCGAGCAGCGACCCCACGCAGCTCCCCCCGGCCCTGCAGCGGCTGGCCGACCAGTACGCCGCCATCGAGCCGCCGGCCGAGATCGCCGACGACTGGACCGCCCTGGTCGACGGCGTCCAGCAGCTGGCCACCGCGGCCCAGGGCATCGACTTCACCGACCCGACCGCGGCGCAGCAGCTGCAGGCCGCCGCCGGGGGGCTGCAGCAGCAGCTCACCACGGCCACCACGAACGTCTCGACCTACGCGACGGCCAACTGCCCCGAGACCACGCCGGCACCGAGCAGCTGACCGCCGAGGGCCATGTTGGCAACATGGCCCTCCGTCAGCGGGCCGGGTGCTCAGCAGCCGCGGATGGTGATGCCGCGCGCCGCCAGCCACGGCACCGGGTCGACCTGACCGCCGTACATGGCCCCGCTGGGGTGCACCTCGAAGTGCAGGTGCGGGCCGGTCGACTGCCCGCGGTTGCCCACCTCGGCGATCTGCTGACCGGCCGCGACCCGCTCGCCGGCGGCGACGAAGTAGCGGTTGATGTGCCCGTAGACCGTCACCGCACCGTCGTCGCCCCGGAGGTAGACGGCGTACCCGAAGCCGGTCGCAGTGCCGGCGCGCTGCACCACCCCGGAGGTGGCGGCGTAGATCGGCGTCCCGATCGGGGCGGCGATGTCCACGCCGTAGTGGGTGACCCCCCAGCGGGCGCCGAAGCAGCTGCTGGTCCGGCCGGTGGCCGGCCGGACGTACCCGGCGCCGCCCTCGTCGGCGGCGGAGTCGGCGACCGCCTGCGCGCGGGCCCGCTCCTCGGCCTCTCGGGCGGCGGCCTCCTCGGCCGCCTTCTGCGCGGCCCACGCCTGGTAGGCGTCGCGGGCGCCCTGCAGCTCCAGCAGGCGCACCTGGGCCGCCTGCAGCTGCTGCTCCAGCGCGGTCTTCTGGGCGGCGGCGTCGGCGACCGCGGTCTCCTGGGCGGCGAGCTGCGCCTCGGCCTCGGCCTTGGCCGCCTGCGCGGCCGCCTCGGCCGCCGCCTTCTGGTCCCGGGCCGACCGGGCGGCGGCGTCCGCGGCGGCCTGCTGCACCCGCGCCGCCTCCAGGCCGCCGAGCACGTCGACCTGGTGGTCGGCGACGTAGTCCAGCGTCGCCGCCTTGCGCACCAGCTCGGCCGGCCCGTCGACGTCCAGCAGCGCCATCTCGCTGGTGAGCGTCGTCCCGTTCATGTACGTGTTCCGGGAGAAGTCGGTCAGCCGGGCCTGGGCCGCGGCCACCGCGTCGGCGGCCGCCTGCAGGTCCTGCGCCGTCCGCTCGGCGGTGGCCTCGGCCGCCTGCCGCGCCTCCTCGGCGAGCAGGTAGGCCGTGCCCGCCGCCTCGGCCTGGACCTGCACCTGCTCCAGCCGGGCCTCGGCGGCGGCGACCAGCCCGGCGATCCGGCCGACCTCGGCCGCGGCGGCGTCCTGCGCGACCCGGGCGTCCTGCAGCTGCTCGTCCGTGGGGTTCTCCGGGTCGGCCGAGGCCACGCCACCGCCGGTCAGGACCACCGCGCCGGCCAGCAGGGCGGCCAGCGCGCCGGCGCGCAGCCGGGACGTGCGCCGGACCGGCGCCGGGGCAGCGCGCAGCGATCGCTGCGACATGGGGTCTCCTGGGGAAGAGGAACCGAGCCCGAACAGGGTCGCATCTACCCCACGGGTCACAAAACCAACACGCGTTGCGAGCGGCAGATCACCCTCAGCGACCGGCGGGGCGCTCCAGCTCCTCGGCCAGCTCGGTGAGCTCGTCGCCGCCGGCCATCATCCCGGTCAGCTCCTCGCGGGACAGCTCCCCCTTGGCGAAGTCGCCCATGCTGCGGCCGCGGTTGAGCAGCAGGAAGCGGTCGCCGACCGGGTGGGCGTGGTGCGGGTTGTGGGTGATGAAGACGACGCCGAGGCCGCGGTCGCGCGCCTGCGCGATGTAGCGCAGCACCACCCCCGCCTGCTTGACCCCCAGCGCGGAGGTCGGCTCGTCGAGGATCAGCACCCGGGCGCCGAAGTGGACCGCCCGCGCGATGGCCACCGACTGCCGCTCCCCGCCGGACAGCGTGCCCACCGGCTGGTCGGGGTCCCGGATGTCGATCCCCATCGCGGCGAGCTCCCGGCGGGTGACCTCCTTGGCGGTCGCGCTGTCGAACCGGCGGAACGGGCCCCAGCCGGTGGTCGGCTCCGAGCCGAGGAAGAAGTTCCGCCAGATCGCCATCAGCGGGATCATCGCCAGGTCCTGGTAGACGGTGGCGATCCCGGCGTCCAGAGCCTCGCGCGGCGCCCCGAAGGCCACCGGCTGCCCGTCCAGCAGCAGCTCACCGCGGGTGGGCCGGTGCACGCCGGACAGCACCTTGATCAGCGTCGACTTGCCCGCGCCGTTGTCGCCGAGCACGCAGGTGACCTGACCGGCCCGCACCGTGGTGGAGATGCCGTCCAGCGCGATGACCGAGCCGAAGTCCTTGCCGATCCCGCGCAGTTCCAGCAGCGGCGCGCCCGCCTCGCTCATCGCCGGGCCGCCTCGGCGTACCGCCGCACGAGGCGGTTGGACAGCACCGCGAGCAGCAGCATCGCCCCCAGGAAGAAGTAGAACCAGTCGGCATCCCAGTTCAGGTAGACGATCCCCTGCTGGGTCATGCCGAACACCAGCGCGCCGAGCGCCGCGCCGATCGCGGAGCCGAACCCGCCGGTGAGCAGGCAGCCGCCGATCACCGCCGCGACGATGTAGATCAGCTCCTGCCCGGTGCCGGTGTTGGCCTGCACCGAGGTCAGCCGGACGGCGGTGATCGAGCCGACCAGCCAGGCCGCGGCCGCGGTGGTCATGAAGAGCGTGATCGTCGTCCGGGCGGCGGGGACGCCGACGTTGCGGCTGGCCACCTCGTCACCGCCGGTGGCGAACACCCAGTTGCCGAACCGGGTCCGCAGCAGCACCCAGCTGGCCACCGCGGTGGCCAGCAGCCACCACAGGATGGCGATCCGGAACTCCTGGCCGAACAGGGTGACCCGGGAGGCGAGCACCAGCTGCGCGGAGTGGAAGCCCGGCGCCTCGGCGATCCCCCGGACGATCACCGTGCCGGTGAACAGCTTGGTCAGCCCCAGGTTGAGGCCCTGCAGCATCAGGAACGTGCCCAGCGTGATGATGAAGCTGGGCAGCCCGGTCCGGGTGACCAGCCAGCCGTTCGCGAAGCCGATGGCCAGCGCCAGCACCAGCGACGCGGCGATGGCGACCCAGATGTTCTGGTCCAGCTCGGTCGCCACGATCCCGACGGTCAGCGCCGTGGTGCCGGTCATGACCCCGGCGGACAGGTCGAAGTGCCCACCGATCATCAGCAGCGCGACGGCCACCGCCATGATCCCCAGCGTCGAGGCGACGTCCAGCCAGTTCGCCACCCCGCTCAGCGAGCGGAAGACGCTGGACTGGACCGAGAAGAACGCCAGGATGACGACGGCGCCGATCAGCGAGCCCAGCTCGGGCTTGACCAGCAGCCGGCGCCACAGCCCGACGGCGGCGACGCGCTCGTCGGCGCGCGCCGGCCGCACCGGCGCCTGCTGGGTGGCACTCACGTCTGCTCCGACCGGCTCAGCGGGTGCCGGCGGAGGCGAGGTCGGCGATCGCGTCGACGTTGGCGGAGTCCACGATGCCCGGGCCGGTGAGCACCGGCTGCCCACCGCCGACGGTGTTCAGGTTCTGCGCGTACAGCTTCAGCATCACGATCGGCAGGTAGCCCTGCTCGTACTGCTGCTGGTCGACGGCGAAGGCGACCGAGCCGTCCTGGATCGCGGCGATCACGTCGCCGTTGAGGTCGAAGGTGGCGATCTCGGCCTGCGAGCCGGCGTCGGAGGCGGCCGCGGCGGCCACCGAGGCGACGGCCGAGTTGAGCGTCAGGACGCCGTCGATCGACGGGTCGCTCTGCAGCTGCGAGGTGATCGTCGACTGCGCCGCCTGCAGGTCGTTGATGTCGACCTGCAGCAGCTTGACGTCGCTGCCCAGCCCCTGCGAGGCGCCGGCGCAGCGCTGCTCCAGGCCGATGTTGCCGGCCTCGTGCACCACGCAGAGCACGTTCTTCGCGCCATCTTGGGCCAGCCGCTGACCGGCGCCCTGCCCGGCGATCGTCTCGTCCTGGCCGACGTGGCCGATGGCCCCGAACTCGGCCGACCGGTCGGCGCCGGAGTTGATGGTGACCACCGGGATGCCCGCGGACACCGCGGCCTCGACCGAGTCCTGCAGCGCGTCGGGGTTGGCCATCGAGACCACGATCCCGTCGACGTCCTGGTTCACCGCGGCCTGGATGAGCTGCGACTGCCGCTGCGGGTCGCCGTCGCTCTGGTAGTCCACGCCGACGCCGAGGTCCTCCCCGGCGGCCTCGGCACCCTTCTGCACGACGTCCCAGAAGGCGTCCCCGGCCGAGCCGTGGGTGATGACGGCGAAGCTCAGGTCGCCGTCCCCGGCGGCGGCGCTGCTGCCGCTGCCGGAGGTGGAGCCGCTGCCGGAGCCGCCGGTGTCGTCGGTGGAGCAGGCGCTCACCAGCAGCGGGGCTGCCAGGGCGAGCGCCAGCAGCCGGGTGCGTCGGGCCATCGTGTGCCAGTCCTTCACGGTCTTCGCTCCTGTGTCGCGGCGCAGCGCTGCCCCGCCGGTCTCCCCCCGCGGGCGGCCCTGCTCGCCGTCCGCCCTGGGAGTGTGCGGCACCGGAGTGCTCCGGCGCCCGTCCTCAGCCCCTGATCATGCCTGGCGGGAGGCTGCAGACCCGCACGCGGCTCCCGTCCGAGACCAGCTCGTTGCCGGAGGGAGGACCGCCGGGCACCCCCGCGCCGCCGCCCCGGGCCCGATCCGGCCGCCTAGGCTGCCGGGCGTGGACGTGATGGCCTCCGGGCACGAACAGGTCGTCTTCTGCGCCGACCCCGAGTCGGGGCTGCGGGCGGTGATCGCCGTCTACTCGACGGCACTGGGCCCCGCCCTCGGCGGCACCCGCTTCTTCCCCTACGCCTCCGAGGACGCCGCGGTCGCCGACGCGCTCGCGCTCTCGAAGGCGATGGCCTACAAGAACAGCCTCGCCGGGCTCGACCTCGGTGGCGGCAAGGCGGTGATCATCGGCGACCCGCGCACCGACAAGACCGAGGCGCTGCTGCGCGCGTACGGCCGGTTCGTCGAGGCGCTCGGCGGCCGGTACCTGACCGCCTGCGACGTCGGCACCTACAACGCCGACCTCGACGTGGTGGCCCGGGAGACGCGCTTCGCCCACGGCCGGTCCGAGGTCTACGGCGGCTGCGGCGACTCCTCGGTGCTCACCGCCTTCGGCGTCTTCCAGGGGATGCGCGCGGCGGCCGAGCACCGCTGGGGCAAGCCCACGCTCAGCGGCCGCACGGTCGCCGTCGCCGGGGTGGGCAAGGTCGGCTCGCACCTGGTCGACCTGCTGGTGACCGACGGCGCGGACGTCGTCGTCACCGACGTCGACCCCGCCGCCGTCGACCGGCTGCTGGCCCGGCACCCCTCGGCGCGCGCGGTGGCCGACACCGCCACGCTGGTGCGCACCCCGCACGACGTCTACGCCCCGTGCGCGCTGGGGGGTGCGCTCGACGACGAGACCGTCGCCGTCCTGCCCGCCGAGGTCGTCTGCGGCGGCGCGAACAACCAGCTCGCCCACGAGGGCACCGCGCAGCTGCTCGAGGACCGCGGCATCCTCTACGCCCCCGACTACCTGGTGAACGCCGGCGGGGTCATCCAGGTCGAGGACGAGCGGCACGGCTTCTCCTTCGCCCGGGCCGAGGCGAAGGCCACCACGATCTTCGACGTCGCGCTGCGGGTCTTCGACGCCGCGCGGACCGAGGGCGTCTCCCCCGCCGTCGCCGCCGACCGGCTCGCCGAGGAGCGGATGCGCTCGGTGGGCCGGCTGGCCACCATCCGGCTGCCGCGCTGAGGCCCCTCCCAGGTGAGATCCAGGTCACCCGGGACCTCCGGACGAGGGGGCTCGGGGACGCGATGCGTGCCCGTGTCCCATCCGTGTCGTAAGCTCGCTCAAGGACACAGTCACTCAGTCGGGGTCGCCACACGGGCCGTCCAGCCCAGTGCTGGACGACCCGCACTCCGTCACGAGGGGGTCGAGCCATGGGGCGCGGCCGAGCGAAGGCCAAGCAGACACGCGTGGCCCGTGAGCTCAAGTACAGCTCACCCAACACCGACCTCACGGCCCTTCAGCGTGAGCTCGCAGGTCAACCGTCGTCCTTCCCCAGCCGGGGACCCAAGGACGACGACGACGACGAACCGTTGGCCGGTAGTTGGTCACCGGACGACGAGGACGACGACTGGGCTGCCAGCCGTTGACCTGTTGAGCCCTCCGGCTCAGCACTCGTTCCGCGACGACACCGCTGCTCCTCACCGGGCAGCGGTGTCGTCGTGCTGCCCGGTGTCCGGACGACCTCGCCGTCGAGCGGGGTCGTCCCGTCAGCGGTAGGTGCCGACCAGGCGGGCCGAGGGCTCCCCGTCGGCGGCGCCCACCGTGCCGGCGACCCAGGACGGGACGCCGCGCTCGGTGAGCAGCGCGACGGCGCGGTCGGCCTGCTCGGGGGCGACCGCGGCCACCATGCCGACGCCGCAGTTGAAGGCGCGCTCGGACTCGGTCCGCGGCACCCCGTGCTCCTCCAGCAGCCGCACGGCCGCCGGGAGCGCCCAGGTGCTGCGGTCCAGCACGGCCTCCAGCCCCGCCGGCACGACCCGCACCGTGTTGCCGGCCAGCCCGCCGCCGGTGATGTGCGCGAAGGCGTGCACCGACCCGACGCCCAGCTCCTCGACCAGCGCCAGGCAGTCCCGGGCGTAGATCCGGGTCGGCTCGAGCAGCTCGTCGCCCAGTGGGCGGTCCAGGCCGGCGGGGATGGCCGCGAGGTCCAGTCCGGCGCGGTCGACGACCCGGCGCACCAGCGAGTAGCCGTTGGAGTGGAAGCCCGAGGACGCCATGGCGATCACCACGTCGCCCGCGCGGACCCGCTCCGGGCCGAGGACGGCGTCGGCCTCCACGACCCCCACCGCGGTGGCGGCCAGGTCGTAGTCGTCGGCACCCATCAGGTCACCGTGCTCGGCGGTCTCGCCGCCGACCAGGGCGGCGCCGGCCTGCGTGCACCCGGTGGCGATCCCGGTGACGATGGCGGCGATCCGCTCGGGCACCACCCGCCCGCAGGCGACGTAGTCCTGCAGGAACAGCGGCTCCGCGCCGCAGGCCACCAGGTCGTCGACGACCATGGCCACCAGGTCGATGCCGACGGTGTCGTGCCGGTCCAGCGCCCGGGCCAGCGCGATCTTCGTGCCGACGCCGTCGGTGGAGGAGGCCAGCAGCGGCGCCCGGTACCGGGCGACGTCCAGCCGGAAGAGCCCGGCGAAGCCGCCCAGGCCGCCCACGACCTCCGGGCGGTTGGTCTTCTCCACCGCGGCCCGCATCAGCGCGACGGCGCGCTCGCCGGCGTCGATGTCGACCCCGGCCGCCGCGTAGGTGAAGTCGGTCACGGGCGGGCCAGTGCGTCCGCCGCGCCTCCCGGCACCGTGGCGGTGCCGGCCTGCTGGCCGGTCCAGCCGGTGACCGCGACCTGCTCGTCGCCGATCGCCCGGCGTCCGATGCCCTCGAGCACGTGCTTGCCCAGCACCTCGGGCTCGCCCAGCGGGATCGGGTACTGCCCGGAGAAGCACGCGGTGCACAGCCGGTTCGCGGGCTGCTCGGTCGCGGCGATCATGCCCTGCTCGGAGACGTAGCCCAGCGAGTCGGCGTTGATCGAGGCGCGCACGCCGTCGATGTCCAGGCCGTTGGCGATCAGCTCCGCGCGGCTGGCGAAGTCGATGCCGTAGAAGCACGGCCACTTCACCGGCGGCGAGGCGATCCGCACGTGCACCTCGACCGCGCCGGCCTCGCGCAGCATCCGGATCAGCGCCCGCTGGGTGTTGCCGCGCACGATCGAGTCGTCGACGACGACCAGCCGCTTGCCGCGGATGACGTCGCGCAGCGGGTTGAGCTTGAGCCGGATCCCCAGCTGCCGGATCGTCTGGCTGGGCTGGATGAAGGTGCGCCCCACGTAGGAGTTCTTGACCAGGCCCAGGCCGTAGGGGATGCCCGAGGCCTCGGCGTAGCCGACCGCGGCCGGGGTGCCGGACTCCGGCACCGGGATGACCAGGTCGGCCTCGACCGCGTGCTCCTTGGCCAGCCGGCGGCCGATCTCCACCCGGGCGGCGTGCACGGTGCGGCCGGAGATCGTGGTGTCCGGCCGGGCCAGGTACACGTACTCGAAGACGCAGCCCTTGGGCTCGGCCGCGGCGAAGTGCTGGCTGCGCAGCCCGTCCTCGTCGATCGCGATGAGCTCCCCGGGCTCGACCTCGCGGACGTAGGAGGCGCCGCAGATGTCCAGCGCGGCGGTCTCGCTGGCGATCACCCAGCCGCGCTCCAGCCGGCCGAGCACCAGCGGGCGGACGCCCTGCGGGTCGCGCGCGGCGTACAGGGTGTGCTCGTCCATGAAGGTCAGGCTGAAGGCGCCGCGCAGCCGCGGCAGCACCTCCATGGCGGCGGCCTCGACCGACATGTCGGGCTTGGCGGCGATCAGCGAGGTGATCAGGTCGGAGTCGGTGGTGGCGGCGAAGGCACCGGCCACGCCCTCGTCGGCGGCCGCGCTGGCCAGCTCCGCGGTGTTCACCAGGTTGCCGTTGTGGCACAGCGCGAGGCCGGTGCCGGCCCCCGTGGTGCGGAACGTCGGCTGGGCGTTCTCCCAGGTGGAGGCGCCGGTCGTGGAGTACCGCGTGTGGCCGACCGCGATGTGGCCGCGCAGGCTGCCCAGCGTCGCCTCGTCGAAGACCTGGCTGACCAGGCCGAGGTCCTTGTAGACCACGACGGAGGAGCCGTCGGACACCGCGATGCCGGCCGCCTCCTGCCCGCGGTGCTGGAGCGCGTACAGGCCGAAGTAGGTCAGCTTCGAGACCTCTTCACCCGGCGCCCAGACACCGAAGACGCCGCAGGCGTCCTGGGGACCAGGGGACTGGGGATCGAGGTCGTGCGTCAGCCGTCCATCACCGCGAGGCACGCCCCTACCCTACCGGCGCGGCGCGACCCGACCGTGCTTCCCGGCCGAGATCACAGCCGGGGAGCGCGTCGGATCAGGAGATGTTGCCGGCCTCGGCACCGATGGTGGTGTCGTCGCCGTGCCCGGTGCGCACCACCGTGCCCGCCGGCAGCGACATCAGCCGGCCGGTGATCGACGACAGGATCGTCGGCTTGTCGCTGTACAAGCGGCCGGTCGCGCCGGGGCCGCCGCAGAACAGCGTGTCGCCGGTGAACACCGTGGCCAGGTCCGGCGCGTACAGGCAGGTGCTGCCCGGCGAGTGGCCCGGGGTGTGCAGCGCCTGCAGCGTCGTCCCGGCCACCGCGAACCGGGTGCCGTCGGCGATCTCGGCGTCCGGGGAGGAGTTCGGGTGGACGACGTCCCACAGCATCCGGTCGGCCGGGTGGAACGAGATCGGCGCGTCCACGGCGTCGCGGAGGGCGACCGCGGCGGTGATGTGGTCGTTGTGCCCGTGGGTGAGCACGATGCCGGCGACCCGGCGGCCGGCGATCGCCTCGACGATCGGCTCCGCCCGGTGCGGGGCGTCGATCACCAGCACCTCGTCGTCGTCCCCGACCAGCCAGACGTTGTTGTCGACGTCGAAGTCCTGGCCGTCGAGGCTGAAGACGCCGCTGATGACCACCTTCTCGATGCGGGCGCTCACTTGTCGAACACCACGACCGACCGCAGCACCTCGCCGTCGTGCATCTTCTGGAAGGCCTGCTCGACGGCGTCCAGCGGGATCGTCTCGGAGACGAACGCGTCGAGGTCGAAGCGGCCCTGCAGGTACAGGTCGATGAGCATCGGGAAGTCCCGGCTGGGCAGGCAGTCGCCGTACCAGGAGGACTTGAGCGCACCGCCGCGGCCGAAGACCTCGATCATCGGCAGGGTGACCTCCATGGTCGGGTTCGGCACCCCGACCAGGACGACGGTGCCCGCGAGGTCACGGGAGTAGAACGCCTGCTCGTAGACCGCCGGGTGGCCGACCGCGTCGATGGCGACGTCGACGCCGAAGCCGCCGGTCAGCCCCTTGATCGCCTCGACCGGGTCGGTCTCCTTCGAGTTGACCGTGTGGGTGGCGCCCATGCCCCTGGCCCACTCCAGCTTCCGGTCGTCGATGTCGACGGCGATGATCGTCGTCGCGCCGGCCAGCTTCGAGCCGGCGATCGCCGCGTCACCGACACCGCCGCAGCCGAACACGGCGACGGAGTTGCCGCGGGTGACCCCGCCGGTGTTGATCGCCGCGCCCACGCCGGCCATGACGCCGCAGCCGAGCAGCCCGGCGGCGGTCGGCGGGGCCGCCGGGTCGACCTTGGTGCACTGCCCGGAGTGGACCAGCGTCTTCTCCACGAACGCGCCGATGCCCAGCGCCGGGGAGAGCTCGGTGCCGTCGGCCAGCGTCATCTTCTGCGCCGCGTTGTGGGTGTTGAAGCAGTACCAGGGCTTGCCGGCGGCGCAGGCCCGGCACTCGCCGCACACCGCCCGCCAGTTCAGGACGACGTAGTCGCCGACCGCCACGTTCGTGACGCCCTCGCCGACCGCGGATACGACACCGGCCGCCTCGTGCCCGAGCAGGAACGGGAACTCGTCGTTGATGCCGCCCTCGCGGTAGTGGAGGTCGGTGTGGCAGACCCCGCAGGCCTGCACGTCGACGACCGCCTCACCCGGCCCGGGGTCGGGGACGATGACCGTCTCGATCGTGACCGGAGCACCCTTGCTGAGGGCGACGACGCCCTTCACCTCGTACGGCATGCCCCCACCCTAGGGACGCCCGCGCGCGGCCGCTCACCCCTCCCGAGGTCGGTGCCGTGCAACGAATCGGTCTCGGAACCCCCCGGACGAGGGGTTCTCGGCCAGCAGGCTGCCCAGCGGCGACGTACGGTCCCCCCGGTCGCGCCTGGGCACACAACGGACTCCCAGGTGGCTCCTGGCCGCGTCCGACCGGACGCGTCCATCACGTCCTCGGAGGTCGTTCGTGGCAGTACCCAGCTTCCTGGCCCGGGAGCGCATCGTCGCGCGTCCCGGGTTCAACCGGTGGCTCATCCCGCCGGCGGCGCTCGCCGTGCACCTGTGCATCGGCCAGGCCTACGCCACCAGCGTCTACAAGACCGCGCTGGTCGCCGACTTCGACTCGAGCCTGACCGCGATCGGCATCGTCTTCTCGATCGCCATCGTCATGCTCGGCCTCTCGGCCGCACTCTTCGGGACGTGGGTGGACCGCAACGGCCCCCGCGCCGCGATGTTCACCGCCGCGTGCTTCTGGTCGGTCGGCTTCCTGGTCGGCTCGCTCGGCATCGCCACCGACCAGCTGTGGCTGCTCTACCTGGGCTACGGGGTCATCGGCGGCATCGGCCTGGGGATCGGCTACATCTCGCCGGTCTCCACGCTGATCAAGTGGTTCCCGGACCGCCCGGGCCTGGCCACCGGCATGGCGATCATGGGCTTCGGCGGCGGCGCGCTGATCGCCACCCCGCTGTCCCGCCAGCTCATGGGCCTCTACGACCCGGCCTACGACGGCACCGCCGCCACGGTCGCCAGCGGTGACGCGGTCGCCAAGCTGTTCCTGACCCTGGGCATCGTCTACCTGGTCTTCATGATGTTCGGCGCGTTCATCGTCCGGGTGCCCGCCGAGGGCTGGAAGCCCGCCGGCTTCGACCCCAGCACGGTGAAGGCCAAGGCCCTGGTGACCACGAGCAGCGTCTCCGCCGCCAACGCCATCAAGACGCCGCAGTTCTGGCTGCTGTGGATCGTGCTGTTCTGCAACGTGACCGCCGGCATCGGCATCCTCGAGCAGGCCAGCCCGATGATCCAGGACTTCTTCCGCGACGGGGACGCCTCCACCGTCGCCGTCACCGCCGCCGCCGGGTTCGTCGGCGTGCTGTCGCTGTTCAACATGGCCGGCCGGTTCGTCTGGTCCTCGACCTCGGACTTCATCGGCCGCAAGCCGATCTACATGGTCTACCTGGGCGTCGGCCTGGTGCTCTACGTGCTGCTGGCCACCGTCGGCAGCAGCGCCACCTGGCTGTTCGTGCTCCTCGCCGCGCTGATCATCAGCTTCTACGGCGGCGGGTTCGCCACCGCGCCGGCCTACCTGCGCGACCTGTTCGGCACCTACCAGGTCGGCGCCATCCACGGCCGGCTGCTGACCGCGTGGGCGGCGGCCGGTGTGGCCGGCCCGCTGATCGTCAACCGGGTGCTGGACACGCAGGGCACCCCGGGCGAGCTGGTCGCCGGCAACTACCGGCCGGCCCTGTTCATCATGGTCGGCCTGCTGGCGGTCGGCTTCGTCGCGAACCTGCTGATCAAGCCGGTGGCGGCCACGTGGCACGAGCCGAAGGCCGACGCCGTCTTCACCGACACGACCCCGGAAGGCGCCACCCGATGAGCAGCGCAGTGCACACCGACGGGCACGACGGCGGGCGGCAGCCCGCACCCGGCAGCACCACCACGCCGGTGGGCCTGATCGCCTTCGCCTGGACGCTCGTCGGCGTCCCGCTGGTGTACGGCCTCTACCAGACGGTCAAGACGGCCAGCTCGCTCTTCGGCTGACCCGCCCGACCGCACCAGCGCCCCCTCTGCCACCGGCAGAGGGGGCGCTGCGCGTTCCGGCAGTTGATCATCGGCAGGTGGCGGGCCCGTCAGGTGTGGCGGGCGACCGGATGCCGATGGTCACCGGCGCAGGGCGGCCAGCGGCAGGTAGGCGGAGAGGTCGGCGCGGTTGCCGCTGGCGACGACCTTGCCGTCGGCGACCGCGGCGGCCCAGCTGAGCTCGCCGAGGGCCATCCGCAGCCAGGTGGCGGCGTCGGTCTCCACCACGTTGGGCGGGGTGCCCCGGGTGTGCCGCGGCCCGGGCACGCACTGGACGGCGACGAACGGCGGCACCCGCAGCTCCACCGACCTGCCCGGCACCTGCTGGGACAGCCAGCGGGCCGAGGTCTTCACCGCCGCGCCCAGCGTGGCGCGCGGCGGCTGCTCGGCCTCCCCCGCCAGCCACCCGGCCGTCGGGGCCAGCGCCGCCCGCAGCTCCTCCGCGGAGATCGGCCGCGAGCCCGCCATCAGCTCGTCGGCACCGTGCCCGCGGGGACGGTGCCGACGGCGAGCTCCGGGCTGCCGAACAGCGCCGGCAGGGTCGCCGTCCACGCCGCGCGCAGCTCGGCAAGCGGCAGCTCGACCAGCCCCTCGACGGTGAGCGCGTCGCCGCCGGTCGTCCCGAGCTCGGTGACCGGCACGCCGGCCGCCGCCGCCGCGGCACGCACCCCGTCGGCGTCTGCGGTGGTGACGACGGCGCGCGCCCCGGACTCGGCGAACAGCGCCGCGGTGGGGTCGCCCGCCACCCGCAGCTGCGCACCCACGCCGTACCGCAGCGCCGACTCGGTGAGCGCCTGGGCCAGCCCGCCGTCGGCGAGGTCGTGCGCCGAGCTGACCCCGCCCTCGGCGGCCAGCCCGACCATCAGCTCGGCCAGCGCCTGCTCCGCGGCGAGGTCGAGCACCGGCGGCAGCCCGCCGAGGTGGCCGTGCACGACGCCGGCCCAGGCCGACCCGCCGAACTCCGGGCGGGTCTCGCCGAGCAGCAGCACCGTCTCGCCCTCGGCCCGCCAGCCCGAGGGAAGCCGGCGGGTGACGTCGGCGTGCACGCCGAGCACGCCGATGACCGGGGTCGGGTTGATCGCCGTCTCGCCGGTCTGGTTGTAGAGGCTGACGTTGCCGCCGGTGACCGGCAGCCCCAGCGCCCGGCAGCCGTCGGCCAGGCCGCGGACCGCCTCGGCGAACTGCCACATGACCTCGGGCTCCTCCGGGGAGCCGAAGTTGAGGCAGTTGGTGACCGCCAGCGGCCGGGCGCCGGAGACTGCGACGTTGCGGTAGGCCTCGGCCAGGTTGAGCTGGGTGCCGGTGTAGGGGTCCAGCCGGGCGAAGCGGGCGTTGCCGTCCAGCGCCAGCGCGATGCCGCGGTTGCTCTGCTCGTCGATCCGCAGCACCCCGGCGTCCTCGGGCTGGGCGAGGACGGTGTTGCCCCGCACGTAGCGGTCGTACTGCTCGGTGACCCAGGTCTTGTCCGCGCCGTCCGGGCTGGAGACGACCGCGAGCCAGTCGGCCCGCAGGTCGGCCGAGGACGACGGCGGGGCGTCGGCCTGCAGCGCGTCGAGGTCGGCCGGGCGGCTCATCGGCCGCTCGTAGACCGGGCCCTCCAGGGCGACGGTGCGCGGCGGGACGTCGACGATCCGCTCGCCGTGCCAGTCGATGGTGAGCCGGTCGCCGTCGGTGACCTCACCGATGACGGTGGCCAGCACGTCCCACTTGGCGCAGACGGCCAGGAACTCGGCGACCTTGCCCGGCTCGACGATCGCGCACATCCGCTCCTGCGACTCGCTCATCAGGATCTCGGCGGGGGTGAGCGTGGAGTCGCGCAGCGGGACGGCGTCCAGGTCGATCGTCATGCCGCCGGAGCCGGCGGCGGCGAGCTCGCTGGTGGCGCAGGAGATGCCGGCGCCGCCGAGGTCCTGGATCCCGGTGACCAGGTCGGCGGCGAAGATCTCCAGGCAGGCCTCGATCAGCAGCTTCTCGGTGAACGGGTCGCCGACCTGCACGGCCGGCCGCTTCGCCGGGCCCTCGCTGTCGAACGTCTCCGACGCCAGCACGCTGACCCCGCCGATGCCGTCGCCGCCGGTGCGCGCACCGAACAGCACGACCTTGTTGCCGGCGCCCTCGGCCTTGGCCAGCCGGACGTCGGAGTGCTTCATCACGCCCACGCACAGCGCGTTGACCAGCGGGTTGCCGGCGTAGCAGTCGTCGAACAGCAGCTCGCCGCCGATGTTGGGCAGGCCCAGGCAGTTGCCGTAGCCGCCGACGCCGGCGACCACGCCGGGCAGCACCCGGGCGGTGTCGGGGGCGTCGGCCGCGCCGAAGCGCAGCGAGTCCATGACGGCGACCGGGCGGGCGCCCATGGTGAGGATGTCCCGGACGATGCCGCCGACCCCGGTGGCCGCGCCCTGGTAGGGCTCGACGTAGCTGGGGTGGTTGTGCGACTCGACCTTGAAGGTGACCGCCCAGCCCTCGCCGACGTCGACGACGCCGGCGTTCTCGCCCATGCCGACCAGCAGCGCGTCGCTCTTCGGCAGGTCACCGAACCGGCGCAGGTGCACCCGGGAGGACTTGTAGGAGCAGTGCTCGCTCCACATCACCGAGTACATCGCCAGCTCGGCGGTGGTGGGCCGGCGGCCGAGGATCTCGCGGATCCGGGCGTACTCGTCGTCCTTGAGGCCGAGCTCGGCGAAGGGCTGCTGCTCGCCGGGCGTCGTCCCGGCGCGCTCGACGGTGTCGAGGTCCGGCATCGCCCGGACGGCGGCGTCGGCCGGGCCGTCGGCCGGGTGCTCCACGGTGGTCACGCGGCGCACACCAGGGCGCTCAGCACGCTGGTGAAGAAGCCGAGGCCGTCGGTGCTGGGGCCGGTGAGGTCCTCGACCGCGTGCTCCGGGTGCGGCATCAGCCCGACGACCCGGCCGTCGGCGCTGCTGACCCCGGCGATGTCGCGGGAGCTGCCGTTGGGGTTGCCGCCGACGTAGCGGACGACGACCCGCCCCTCCCCCTCCAGCCGGTCGAGGTCGGCGTCGGTGGCGACGTACCGGCCCTCGCCGTTCTTCACCGGGACGACGATCGTCTGGCCCGGCGTGTAGGACGAGGTCCACGCGGTGTCGGCGCGCTCGACGAGCAGCCCCTGGTCGCGGTTGCGGAAGTGCAGGTGGCTGTTGCGGGTGAGCGCCCCGGGCAGCAGCCCGGCCTCGCACAGCACCTGGAAGCCGTTGCAGATGCCGAGCACCGGCAGGCCGGTGCGGGCCGCGGCCACGACGTCGGCCATCAGCGGCGAGCGGGCGGCGATGGCGCCGGCGCGCAGGTAGTCGCCGTAGGAGAACCCGCCGGGCAGGACGACGGCGTCGACGCCCTGCAGGTCGTGGTCGCCGTGCCAGAGGGGGACCGGGTCCGCGCCGGCGAGCCGGACCGCACGCGCGGCGTCGACGTCGTCCAGGGAGCCCGGGAAGGTGATGACACCGATGCGCAAGTCAGGTCCTCAGTCGGTGGGGAGGTGCAGCTCGACGTCTTCGATGACGGGGTTGGCCAGCAGGGTCTCGGCGATCTGCCGCAGCTCCGCCTCGTCGGGCTCGCCCTCGACGTCGAGGACGAAGTGCTTGCCCTGCCGGACGCTGCGGACGCCGGCGTGACCCAGCCGGCCCAGGGCGCCGAGCACCGCCTGCCCCTGGGGATCGGAGATCTCTGGCTTCAGGACGACGTCGACGACCACCACTGGCACGGGGACGAGGGTACCGGCACGGCGATCGGCCCCCTCCGCTCGACCGCCGGCGCTGGCTCAAGGCGGGCGGGCCGGGTGCCGATGGAGGGACGGCGGTGGCGTCGGCGCACCCCGTGCGGACCCACCCGAGGAGGCAGCGCATGACCAGGACAGGAGTGCCCGGGACCGACCACCCCGAGGAGCGCACCGTCGTCGACGTGCTCGTCGGCGGGAGCGACAGCCCGCTGCTCAGCTGGGTGGAGCGGGTGGAGGACGGCGACATCGTGGTGACGGTCGGGCAGGACCGGTCGCAGCGCCGGGTCCGGGTGGCCGACGGCGACCCGCTGGAGCTCGTCTGGCGGGCCGCGTCGGAGCTGCGGTCGCTGCCGGCCCGGCTGGTCGCGACCGAGGCGGCGAGCGGCGGCGAGGTGTGCTGGCGGGTGCGGCCGACCGGCCCGGCCGCCCGCGGGCAGCGCCGCTCCGCCGTCCGGGCGCCGCTGTCCCTGGGCGTCTCGGCCGAGGCCGGGCGGCTCCGCGGGACGACCGTGGACATCAGCGAGGCCGGCTTCCGCGGGGTGCTCGACGGCCCGGCGGGACCGCGGGTCGGCGACGTCCTCGACGTGGTCGTCGACCTCGGGCCCGGGCGGCTGGTGGCGACGGTCGCGGTGACCCGCCGGCACCCGCGCGCGGACGGCCGGCACGAGGTGTCCGCCCGCTTCGTCGAGCTCCCCGAGCGCGCCCAGGACCAGGTCCGGGCCCGGGTGTTCGCCGGCCTGCGCGACCTCCGCCGGCGGGGCCTGCTCTGAGCGCTCCGCCCGTCAGCGGAACGGCGTGCCGGTGAGCTGCTCGTAGGCCTTGACGTAGCGGTCCCGGGTGGCGGCGACGACGTCCTCGGGCAGCTCCGGCGGCGGGGACACCCGGTCCCAGCCGGAGACGGTCAGCCAGTCGCGGACGAACTGCTTGTCGTAGGAGGGCTGCGCGGCGCCCGGCGACCAGGTGGTGGCCGGCCAGAACCGCGAGGAGTCCGGGGTGAGGACCTCGTCGCCGAGCACGAGCGACCCCCCGGCCGTGCCGAACTCGAACTTGGTGTCGGCCAGCACGATGCCGGCGTCCTCGGCGATCTCGGCGCCCCGCCGGTACAGCGCGAGCGTCAGCGCGCGCAGCGCCTCGGCCTGCTCGGCGCCGACCGCGTCGACCACCCCGGTGAAGGGGATCGCCTCGTCGTGCTCCCCGACCGCGGCCTTGGTGGACGGGGTGAACACCGGTTCGGGCAGCCGCGACCCCTCGACCAGGCCGGCCGGCAGCGGGACGTCGACGATGGCCCCGGTGCGCTGGTACTCCACCGTGCCCGAGCCGGACAGATAGCCGCGGGCCACGCACTCGACCGGCAGCATCTCCAGCCGCCGGACCAGCACCGCCCGGCCGGCCACCTCGGCCGGGACGTCGTCGGCGCTGATCAGGTGGTGCGTCGCGCCGTGCTCGGCGAGCACCGGCGCGAGCTGCTCGAACCACCACACCGACAGCGCCGTGAGCACCCGCCCCTTGTCCGGGATCGGCGTGGGCAGCACGTGGTCGTAGGCGGAGATCCGGTCGCTGGCGACCAGCAGCAGCCGGTCGTCGTCGACGGCGTAGACGTCGCGGACCTTGCCCCGGGCCACGAGGTCGAACGGCAGGGTCATGACAGCGCGGCCAGCCGGTCGAACAGCGGGCCGAGGTTGGCCACGTAGCGCTCGGGCCGGCAGATGTCGTCCAGCCGCGCCTCGTCGAGCGCGACCCCGTCGGCGGCCGCCCGCTCGCGCAGCGTCTCCCGGAACGGCGTCCCGTCCTGCCAGGTGCGCATCGCCGCGGACTGCACCAGCGCGTAGGACTGCTCGCGCCCCAGCCCGGCCTCGACCAGCTCCAGCAGGACGGCGGAGGTGTAGATCAGCCCGCCGGTGGACTCCAGGTTGGCCCGCATCCGGTCGGCGTCCACGACCAGGTTCTCCACCAGCCCCGCGGTCAGGTCCAGCAGGTAGTCGGTGGTGATGGCCGCGTCGGGCAGGAAGACGCGCTCGGTGGACGAGTGCGAGATGTCCCGCTCGTGCCACAGCGGGATGCCCTCCATCACCGGCACGATCGCCGCGCGGACCACCCGGGCCAGGCCGGCGATCCGCTCGGAGCGGATCGGGTTCTTCTTGTGCGGCATCGCGGACGAACCCTTCTGGCCCGAGCCGAACGCCTCGGAGAGCTCCCGCACCTCGGTGCGCTGGCCGTGCCGCACCTCCAGCGCGACCGCCTCGCAGACGGTCGCGATGATCGCCAGCGCGGAGACCCACTCGCTGATCCCGTCGCGCAGCACCACCTGGGTCGAGGCGTCGGCGGCGCGCAGCTGCAGCGCCTCGGCGACGGTCACCTCGACGGAGGGGTCGATGAGCGAGTACGTGCCGACGGCGCCGGAGATGGCGACCACGCCGACCGCCTCGCGCGCGCGGCGCAGCCGGTCGCGGGAGCGGGCCGCGGCGAACGCCAGGTCGGCCACCCGGTGACCCCAGACGTCGGGCTCGGCGTGCACGCCGTGGGTGCGCCCCACCTTGATGGTGCCGCGGTGGGCCAGCCCGTGGTCGCGCAGCGCGGCGACCAGCCGGTCGGCCTTGGCCAGCAGGACGTCGGTGGCGTCGGTGAGCTGGACGGCGAGGGCGGTGTCCAGCAGGTCGGAGGAGGTCATGCCGTGGTGCACGTAGGCCGCCGCCGAGCGCGGCTCGGTGTTGTCGGCCCACGCGGTGAGGAAGGCGATGACGTCGTGCTGCGTCGTCTCCTCGATCTCCGCCACCCGCTCGGGGGTCGGCGGCGGCGCGTTGCGCACCGGCTCCACCACGTCGGCTGGCACCCGCCCGGCGGCCGCGTGCGCCTCGAGGACGAGTGTCTCCACCCGGCACCACAGCTCGTACTTGTGCTGGTCGCTCCAGACCCGGCCCATGTCGGGCAGGGTGTACCTGTCGATCATGCGGGTACCGCCTCGGACCGGTCAGTTCGTCGCGCCACGGCTCCATCCTCTCGCACAGCCCCGTGCGAGCTCCCATCAGCTCGGAGGACGACGATGCGGCTACGGCCCGGGCACCTGGTCGGGCGGGCACGGGAACGCATCCGGGTGGCCCGCGAGCACGACCCGCACGCCTGGCCCGAGGGCACCGTGCTGGTGATGGCCGACGGCACCCGCGCCGTCGTCGGGCACGTCGAGGAGCCGGGTGCCGCGGCGCCTGCGCCGGCCGGGGTTGCCGACGAGCACGCTCCCGGCAGCCCGCACCCCGACGCCCCGGACGTCGACGTCCCGGGCGGGGTCAGCGGTCCTCCCCCGCCCGGCGACCCGCCTCCCGCGCGGGGCCGGGACCGCAGCCGGGGCAGCCTGCTGGGCCCGGACTCCCCCCGGCCGGCCGAGCAGGACGTGCCCACCGGCCTGCGGGTGGCCGCCGCCTGGTCCTGGCGGGCGATCGCGGTCGTCGCCGCGCTCTACCTGCTGCTGCGGGCGGCGGGGTACCTCGCCGTGGTCATCGTGCCGGTGCTGGTGGCGCTGCTGCTGGCCGCGCTGCTCCAGCCCGGGGCGGCCTTCCTGCGGCACCGCGGCTGGCCGCGGTCGCTGTCGGCGCTGGCGATGCTGGTGGTCGGGCTGGGCGTCGTCGCGGGCATCGTCACCCTGGTTGTCGAGGAGTTCGCGGCCGGCTACGACGACCTGGCCTCCCAGGTCGAGGAGGGCGTCGCCCAGGTCCAGTCCTACGTGACCCGGACCTTCCCGATCAACGACGGCCAGATCAGCGACGCGATCGACAGCCTCACGAAGTCCGTCCGGGACAACCAGGGCCTGCTCACCTCCGGGGCGCTGAGCACCGCGGCCACCGTCGGGGAGGTCGCCACCGGCCTGCTGCTCACCCTGTTCACGCTGTTCTTCTTCCTGATGGACGGCCGGCACATCTGGCTGTGGATCGTCGGCCTGGCCCCGGCGAACTCGCAGGCCTACGTCGACGAGGCGGCCCGGCGCTCCTGGCGCACCCTGATCTCCTACGTCCGGGCCACCGTCGCGGTGGCCGTCTTCGACGCGGTGTTCATCGGCGTCGGTCTGCTGTTCCTCGGCACCCCGCTGGTGGTGCCGCTGGCGGCGCTGGTGTTCCTCGGCGCCTTCATCCCGATCATCGGGTCGTTCCTGGCCGGCACGGTGTCGGTGCTGGTCACCCTGGTCGCGGTGGGGCCGGTGCGGGCGCTGGTCGCGCTGGGCATCATCGTGCTGGTCATGCAGATCGAGGCGCACGTGCTGCAGCCGCTGCTGCTCGGCCGGGCGGTGTCGGTGCACCCGCTGGCCGTGGTGCTGGGCATCGCGGGCGGGCTGCTGATCGGCGGGATCTTCGGCGCGCTGATCGCCGTCCCGGTGATCGCCTGCGGCAACGTCGCCGGCACCTACCTGTCCCGCCGGCACGAGGGCCCACGGCCACCGCAGCCGGACACCCGCCGGGCCCGGCTGCTGCGCACGCAGTAGCCGGGGCCCGGCGGGGTGCGGGTCAGGCCCCCGGGTAGGCGCCGGCGGCGATGTCCGCCAGCAGGGTCGGGCCCGTCGGCGTCCAGCCGAGCAGGGCGCGGGTCGCCTCGCTCGACGCCCGCACGTCCATGCCGTAGAAGGTCCCGATGAACGGCCCGAGGCGGTCGACGGCCTCCTCGGGCGAGATGGACCGGACCGGCAGGTCCAGCGCCCGCCCGAGGGCCTCGGCGATCTCCCGGGTGGGCACGGCCTCCTCCGCCACCACGTGCAGCCGGGTACCGGCCGGCGCCTGCTCCAGCCCGAGCCGGACCAGCCGCGCGGCGTCGGACCGGTGGACGGCGGACCAGGCGTTGCTGCCCTCGCCGACGTAGGCTGAGACGCCGGCCCGGCGGGCGGCAGCGGCGATGAACGCGATGAACCCGTGGTCGCCCGCACCGTGCACCGTCGGGGCGAAGCGGGCGCTGACGGTGCGCACCCCGTGCGCCACCTGGTCCAGCGCCAGGTTCTCCGCACCTCCGCGCGCCGAGTCCGGCCCCACCGCCGGGTTCGGGTCGGACTCGAGCGCCGGGCGGCCCTCCGCCAGCCCGGCGACACCGGCGGCGAGCACCAGCGGGCGGTCGCTGCCGGCGAGGGCTGCGGTGAGCGTCTCGACGGCAGCCCGCTCCGCCCTGTTCGACACCGCCGGGTCGGCGAAGTCGTGCTTGTTGGCCAGGTGGACCACGCCCTCGGCCTCCTCCGCACCCCGGCGCAGCGCGGCCAGGTCGTCGAGATCGCCCCGCAGCACCTCCGCGCCGCTGGCCGCCAGCGCAGCGGCCGACGCCTCCGTGCGCGCCAGCCCGACGACCTCGTGCCCGGCCCCGAGCAGCTCCGGCACCACGGCCGACCCGATCCAGCCGCTGGCCCCCGTCACGAACACCCGCATGGCCTGCTCCCTCACGTCGATGACAGTTGCTGACGTCACGCTACGCCGCGATGTCAGCGGCTGTCATCCCTATGCTGAGGACATGCCCAGGTGGGAGTCCGGTGCGCGGGAACGGCTGCAGCAGGCCGCGCTGCCCCTCTTCCAGGAGCGCGGCTACGACGGCGTCACCGTGGCCGAGATCGCCGCGGCGGCCGGGCTGACCGAGCGGACGTTCTTCCGGCACTTCACCGACAAGCGCGAGGTGCTGTTCCAGGGGCAGGACCAGCTCGAGCGGTCCTTCCTCGACGGCGCGGCCGAGGCCTCCGGGGACGACGCGATGTCGCTGGCCCGGGCGGCGCTGGACCGGGCAGCCGGGTTCTTCCCCGACGACCGGCGCCCCTGGGCGCGGGCCCGGCAGACCGTGATCGACGCGAACCCCGCGCTGCAGGAGCGCGAGCTGCTCAAGCTGTCGGCCCTGGCCGCGGCGCTGACCCGCGCACTCGCCGCCCGGGGGATCGACCCGGTGACCGCAGCCCTGGCGGCCGAGAGCACGGTGACCGTCTTCCGCACGGCCTTCACCGCCTGGATCGCCGAGGAGGAGCCGCGCCCGTTCGCGGAGGTGCAGGCCGCGGTGCTGACCGGGCTGCACGCCCTGCTCGCCCCCGGCCGCGCCTGACCGGCGTCCCGGCTATTGGGCGGGTCGGTCAGCCGGTGATGCGGCCCTCGACGGCGGCCAGCGCGATGTCGGTCCGCCAGTGCGCCCCGGCCAGCCGGACGCCGGCGACCCGCTCGTAGGCGGCCTGCCGGGCGGCGGCGAGGTCGGGGCCGGCGGCGGTGACCGCCAGCACGCGGCCCCCGGCGGAGTGCACCAGCCCGTCCGGCCCGACGACGGTGCCCGCGTGCAGCACGCCCTCGGCGTCGGCCCCGGTGACCGGGTCGCCGAGGCGCGGGCGCTGCGGGTAGCCCGCCGCGGCGACCACGACGGTCACCGCGGCGCCGTCCCGCCAGCGCAGCGGCGGCTGCTCGGCCAGCGTGCCGGTGGCCGCGGCGTGCAGCAGCCCGGCCAGCGGGGTCTCCAGCAGCGGCAGCACGACCTCGGTCTCCGGGTCGCCGAAGCGGGCGTTGAACTCCACCACCCGGACGCCGGCCGAGGTCAGCGCCAGCCCGGCGTAGAGCAGCCCGCTGAACGGCTCGCCGCGGCGCGCCATCTCGTCCACCGTGGGCTGCAGGACGGTCGCCAGCACGGTGTCGACCAGGTCGGCCGGCGCCCAGGGCAGCGGGGCGTAGGCGCCCATCCCGCCGGTGTTCGGGCCCTCGTCGCCGTCGTCGCGCCGCTTGTGGTCCTGCGCGGGCAGCAGCGGCACCACCGTCGTCCCGTCGGTCACGGCGAACAGCGACACCTCCGGGCCGTCGAGGAACTCCTCGATCAGCACCGGGTGGCCGGTGTCGAGCACGGCGTGCCCGTGCGCGACCGCGGCCGCGCGGTCGGCGGTGACCAGCACGCCCTTGCCCGCCGCCAGGCCGTCGTCCTTCACCACGTAGGGCGGGCCCGCCTCGTCCAGCGCGGTCTCCAGCTCGGCCGGGCCGCCGACGGCCCAGAACCGCGCGGTCGGCACCCCGGCGGCGGTCATCACGTGCTTGGCGAAGGCCTTCGAGCCCTCCAGCTGCGCGGCCTGCTCCGAGGGGCCGAAGCAGGCGATCCCGGCGTCCCGGACGGCGTCGGCGGCACCGGCGACCAGCGGCAGCTCCGGGCCGATGACGACCAGGTCGGCGAGCCACTCGGTGGCCAGCGCCGCCACCGCGACCGGGTCGCCGACGTCCAGGGCGAACGGCTGGGCGATCACCGCGGTACCGGCGTTGCCGGGGGCGCAGGCCAGGGCCGTGACCGCGGGGTCGGACTGCAGAGCGACGCACAGGGCGTGCTCCCGGGCACCGGAGCCGATCACGAGGACGCGCACGGGCCGAACCTAGTTCACCGCCGGGGCCGGCCCGGCCGGGCCCGCAGCTCCCGGCTGAACGCCCGCACCCGGGCGTGCTCCTCCGCCCGCGCCCGCGCGTCGGCGCGCAGCTCCTGCCGGTGCGCCTCGGCCTGCAGCTTCCGCCAGGCGGTGAACCGGGAGGGGTCGAGCTCGCCGCGGTCGATCGCGGCGGACACCGCGCAGCCGGGCTCGGTGCGGTGCGCGCAGTCGCGGAACCGGCAGTCCTGCGCCCAGTCGGCGACGTCGGCGTAGGTGGTGTCCAGCCCGTCGGCCCCGGGCAGCGCCAGCTCGCGCATCCCCGGGGTGTCGATGAGCAGGCCCCCGCCGGGCAGCTGGTGCAGCTCGCGGGCGGTGGTCGTGTGCCGGCCGCGGCCGTCCTCCCGGATCCCGGCGGTCGCCGCGACCGGCCGGCCGGTCAGCGCGTTGACCAGGCTGGACTTGCCCACCCCGGAGGGCCCGACCATCGCGGCGGTGCACCCGGGGTGCACCCGGGCGCGCAGCTCCGCGAGGCCCGCCCCGCTGACGGCGCTGACCGCCAGCACGTCGACCCCGACGGCGTCCTCGGCGACGAGGGCCAGCGCGGCCGGGACGTCCGGGCACAGGTCGGCCTTGGTGAGGACGACGACCGGCGTGGCCCCGCTGGCCCAGGCCACGGCCAGGTAGCGCTCGATGCGGCGCAGCCGGGCGGCTCCGCCCAGGGCGTCGACCACCAGGACGACGTCGACGTTGGCCGCGACCACCTGCGGCGCCGACCCGCGGCCGGCGGCGGTGCGGACGAACGCCGTCCGGCGGGGCAGCACGCGGACCGCCAGCTCCCCGCGCACCGCGACCCAGTCGCCGACCGCCACGCCCGACCCGTCGTGCAGGCCGCCGCCCGGGTGGACCCGTTGCTCGCCGGCGGCGGCGAGCACGGTGAGCAGGCCGCGGTCGACCCTCAGAACGCGGGCGACCTGCGTGCCGTCGGGGGGTTCCGGCGCGTCGTCCCCGACACACCCGGGAGCTGCGAGATGCATCACACCGGAGATGGTGGACCGCAGGTGAGGCGGCCGTCCTCTCATTTGTCCACTGTGCGTCGGCGCGCGTTCTCCCCGATGACACGGAGTTGGGCTTCCCTGGAGCCATGCACGAGACCGGCCTGAAGGCCGTCGACTCGCCACGCCGGGAGCGCACCCCGCTCGTCATCGGCCACCGGGGAGCACCGAGCTACCGACCCGAGCACACCCGAGCCAGCTACGAGCTGGCCGTCGACCTGGGCGCCGACGTCGTCGAGGCCGACTTCGTCGTCAGCCGCGACGGCGTCCTGATCGCCCGGCACGAGAACGAGCTGTCCCGGTCCACCGACGTCGCAGCGCACCCGGAGTTCGCCGGCCGCCGGCGCACCCAGGAGGTGGACGGCGAGGAGCTCACCGGCTGGTTCACCGAGGACTTCACCCTCGCCGAGCTGCGCACCCTGGGCGCGGTCGAGCGGATGCCCGGGGTCCGGCCGCTGAACACCGCCTACGACGGCCGGTACGGCGTGCTGACCCTCGCCGAGGTCGTGGAGTTGGTGCGGGCCCGGTCCACCCCCACCCGGCGAGTCCGGCTGCAGGCCGAGCTGAAGGCCCCGGCGTGGTTCGCCGGCCAGGGCCTGCCGATGACCGAGCTGCTCGCCGCGGAGCTGGGCCGGCTGGACGCCCGGGGCGCCGACGGGCCGGTGGTGGTCATGGCGTTCGAGCCGCAGGCCCTGCGCGACCTGCGCGACGACCTCGGCACCCGGGGCACCCGGCTGGTGCAGCTGATCGAGGAGGAGGGGATCCAGGACGCGCTGGTCACCCCCGCCGGGCTGCGCGAGATCTCGACCTACGCCGACGGGATCGCCCCGCACAAGGGCCGGATCCTGCTCCACGGCGCCGACGGCACCCTCGTCGGCGTCTCCGACCTCATCACCCAGGCGCACCGGGCCGGGCTGACCGTCGAACCGTGGACGCTGCGCCCGGAGAACCTCTTCCTGCCCAGCCACCTGCGCCGCGGCACCGACCCGAGCGGCATCGGCGACGCCCAGACCGAGGCCCGGCTGCTGCTGGCCCTCGGTGTGGACAGCGTGATCACCGACGCCCCCGAGACCGCACACCGCGCCCGCGCCGAGCTCACCGCCGAGGCCATGGCCCCCATCCGCCCGAGGGTCTAGCGACCTCGAGAGGCGACCACGGCGTCGTCCGGAGGACGACTGTCGGGCGGCGTCGCGGGGGCCGGAGGCTCCCCGACCCCGACCGACCAAGCGGCTCAACGCAGGTCGGGACGGCTCCTGGCCGCGGTGCGGCCCGGAGGGTCGCCGTTGGCAACGACTGTCGGGCGGCGTCGCGGGGGCCGGAGGCTCCCCGACCCCGACCGACCCAACGGCTCAACGCAGGTCGGGGACCACTCCTGGCCGCGGTGCGACCCGGAGGGTCGCCATGCGCTCAGTTCAGATGAGGTCGTGCAGCACCACGTTCTCGTCGCGGCCGGGGCCGACGCCGATGACGCTGACCCGGGCGCCGGAGAGCTCCTCGAGCCGGCGGACGTAGGCCTGCGCGTTGGGCGGCAGGTCCTCGAAGCGGCGGCAGGCGGAGATGTCCTCGAACCAGCCGGGCATCTCCTCGTACACCGGAGTGGCGTGGTGGAACTCGGTCTGGGTCATCGGCATCTCGTCGTGCCGGACGCCGTCGACGTCGTAGGCCACGCAGATCGGCACCGTCTCCAGGCCGGAGAGGACGTCGAGCTTGGTGAGGAAGTAGTCGGTGATGCCGTTGACCCGGCTGGCGTAGCGGGCGACGACGGCGTCGAACCAGCCGCAGCGCCGGTCGCGGCCGGTGGTGACGCCGACCTCGCCGCCGTGCTTGCGGAGGTACTCACCCCACTGGTCGTGGAGCTCGGTCGGGAACGGGCCGGAACCGACGCGGGTCGTGTAGGCCTTGAGGATGCCGACCACGCGCTCGATGCGGGTCGGGCCGACGCCGGCGCCCACGGCCGCGCCCCCGGCGGTCGGGTTGGACGACGTCACGAACGGATAGGTGCCGTGGTCGACGTCCAGCAGGGTGCCCTGCGAGCCCTCCAGCAGCACCCACTCGCCGGCGTCGAGCGCCTTGCCCAGCATCAGCCGGGTGTCGACGATCCGCGGCTTGAGCGCCTCGGCGTAGGCCGCGTACTCCTCGACCACCTCGTCGACGTCGATCGCCTTGCGGTTGTAGACCTTGACCAGGACCTGGTTCTTCTCCATCAGCGTGCCCTCGAGCTTCTGCCGGAGGATGGAGAGGTCGAGCAGGTCGGCGACCCGGATGCCGTTGCGGGCCACCTTGTCGCCGTAGGCGGGGCCGATGCCGCGCCCGGTCGTGCCGATCTTGCGCTGGCCGAGGAACCGCTCGGTGACCCGGTCCAGGGCGCGGTGGTGCGGCATGATCAGGTGCGCGTCGGCGGAGATCACCAGGCGTGAGGTGTCCACACCGCGCTCCTCGAGGCCGGCCAGCTCGCCGATGAGCACCTCGGGGTCGATCACCACGCCGTTGCCGATGACCGGCGTGCAGCCCGGCGTCAGGATCCCCGACGGGATCAGGTGCAGCGCGTACCGCTCGCCGTCCGGGGTGATCACCGTGTGGCCGGCGTTGTTGCCGCCCTGGTAGCGCACGACGTAGGGCACGCGGCCACCGAGCAGGTCGGTGGCCTTGCCCTTGCCCTCGTCGCCCCACTGGGCACCGATCAGCACGACTGCCGGCATCGCTGCGATCTCCTCGTCCATCGACACCGGTCGTTCCCGGCGGGCCAGATGGCAGGGTATCGGCATGCCGGCACGACAGTTCGACCTGCGCGGCCTGGCACCGGGCCAGGGCCCCTCGAAGCGGCACGTGGCCTCGGTCGTCGACGGGGTCGACGAGGTCGTCGTGCAGGGGCCGGTGCAGGCGCTGGCCGCCGTCCTCAACCGGCTCTGGCGCACGGAGCGGCTGCCCGCGGTCCCGGTCGGCTGGGAGCCGGCCGACGACGCCGCCTCACGGGGCCTGGCCCGCGCCCTCGACCTGGGCAGCGGCGCGGAGCGGGAGCTCCCGCTGGTGCGCGACGACCACGGCGGGGTGCTGCTGGCCGCCGGCCGGGTGACGGCGCTCGGGGAGCAGCGCGCGGTGCTCAGCCGCCGCTTCGGGGCGCAGGCGTACGCCGACTCCACGCTGGTGGCCAACGGCCCCGTCACCCGGATCGACGTGCGCCCGGACTGGACGGCGGTCGACCGGATCTCGGTCGCGGTGGTGCAGCTCCCGCTGCGCCCGGTGCGGCGCACCACCGGACGCGCGCTGCAGATCGCCTCCGAGCCGGTGCAGGTCCTCCGGGACGGCGTCCCGTTCGACCGCGAGGTGACCAAGTGGACCTGGTACGCCGACGACCGGGTCCGCTGGCGCCTCCGCCCCTGACGGAGGACCCCGCCCGCCCGCGTGGACACTGGGAGGCACCCGCGCGCCCGAGGAGGCCTTCGCTGTCGTCGTCCTGTCGCCCGTCCGCCCGCTGCCGGGCGTGCTGCCGGTGAGTCCCGCGCGGCTGGCGCCCTTCGCGCCCGCGCCCACCGTGCCGCCCCGGTCGGCCGGGCGCCGGCTGCTCGACCGCCTGCTGGCCCGGCCGAGCGTGGGCGCGCTGCTCGGCGTCCTGTCCGTGGGCCTGTTCTTCGCCGTGCAGGCGCCCGGGCTGCTCAGCGCGGGCGGCGCGGCCACCGTCGTGGACATCGCGGCCCCGCTGGGCATCGGCGGGGTGGCGGTGGCCCTGCTGCTGGTCGCCGGGCAGTTCGACCTGTCGATCGGCGTGGTCGCGGTTAGCACCAGCCTGGTCACCGCGCTCCTGGTCACCGAGTCCGGGCTGGGCACCTGGCCGGCCCTGGTCGCCTCGCTCGCCGTCGCGCTGCTGATCGGCGCCGTCAACGGCCTGCTGGTGGTGACCACCGGGCTGCCGAGCTTCCTGGTCACGCTGGCCACCTTCCTGGTCCTGCAGGGGGCCTCGCTGTCGCTGTCGGCGGCCATCGCCGGCTCCTCCCGGGTCTCCGGCCTGGCCGGGGCGCCCGGCTGGGAGTCCGCCGTCGCGGTGTTCGGGTCGACCCTGCAGCTGGGCGACGGGCGGTTCCGGATCTCGCTGGTGTGGTGGCTGGTGGCGACGGCGCTGACCACCTGGCTGCTGTTCCGCACCCGGTTCGGCAACGCCGTCCTCGGCACCGGTGGCGCGCCGCGGGCCGCCCGCGAGCTCGGCGTCCCCGTTCGGCGCACCACCGTGCTGCTGTTCCTGGGCACCGCGGCCGCCGGCTGGCTGATCGGCACGCTGGGCCTGGTCCGGCTCGGTGGCGTGCAGGTCGACCCGGCACTCGGCTCGGAGATCGAGTTCATCGTCGTCGCCGTCATCGGCGGCTGCCTGCTGACCGGCGGGTACGGCTCGACGGTCGGCGCCTCGCTCGGCGCGCTGGTCTACGCGATCGCCCGGGAGGGCATCTCGCTGGCCGACTGGGACCCGCGGTGGTTCCAGGCGTTCCTCGGCCTGATGCTGCTGGTGGCGCTGCTGGCCAACGGCGTCGTCCGCCGCCGGCTGCGGGCGGTGCCCCGGTCGTGAGCACCGCGGTGGAGGTCGACGGGACGACGGAGGAGCGCACCCCGCCGGTGCTGGACCTGCGCGCGGTCACGGTGCGCTTCGGCAGCGTCCCGGCGCTGTCGCGGGTGTCCCTGGCGCTGCGCGCCGGCGAGGTGACCTGCGTGCTCGGCGAGAACGGCTCGGGCAAGTCCTCGCTGGTCGCGGTCGTCTCCGGGCTGCTGCGGCCCGTGGAGGGCGAGCTGCGCCTCGACGGGGTGCCGGTGCGCTTCCGGTCGCCGCAGCAGGCGCGCAGCCGGGGGATCGCCACGGTCTGGCAGGACCTGGCGGTCGCCCCGCTGATGTCGGTCTGGCGCAACTTCTTCCTGGGCGCCGAGCCGACCCGGGGCACCTGGCCGCTGCGCCGGCTGGACGTCGGCCGGGCCGAGGAGATCGCCGCGCAGGCGATGGCCCGGGTCGGCGTCGCCGGGCTGGACCCCGCCCAGCCGGCCAGCGCGCTGCAGGCCGGGGAGCGGCAGTGCCTGGCGATCGCCCGGGCCCTGCACTTCGGCGCCCGGGTGCTGGTCGTCGACGAGCCGACCGCCCCGATGACGATCGCCCAGCGGGCGCTGGTGCTGCAGTCGGTGGTCACCGCCCGCGACTCCGGGCTGGCGGTGCTGTTCGTGACGCACAACCCGCAGTACGCACACCTGGTGGGCGACCGGTTCCTGCTGCTGGGCGGCGGCCGGGTCGCCGGCGACCTGACCCGGGAGGACGTCGACGTCGAGGACCTGACCCGGCTGGTCGCCGGCGGCGACGAGCTGACCCGGCTCGGCGAGCAGCTGCGGGCGGCCCACCCCGACCGCTGAGAGCGCACGGGGTGGGCCGTCGTTCAGTTGAAGACGCTGACCCCGCCGGGGCCGACGAGCAGGCCGACGATGATCAGCACGATGCCCCACAGCAGCTGACCTCGGATGATCCCGACGATCCCAGCGATCACGAGCACGACCGCGAGGATCCACAACAGGGTGACCATGACACCGCCCCTTCCTACGAGGCGACGCCCGAGTGGCGTCGACCGGAGGAGGACGCTAGCGCCACCGCAGGTCCGCGGCACCTCGAAAGATCAAAAAAGGATGCCGGACCGGAACCTGCTGGTCAGGCGGCCAGCGACGGGTCGCAGTCGCGGAGCAGCTGGGTGCACCGGTCGTGCTCGTCGGTCTCGCCGATCCGCTCGGCGGCCTGGGCGAGCACGGTGACGCAGCGCAGGAAGCCGCGGTTGGGCTCGTGCGACCACGGCACCGGGCCGTAGCCCTTCCAGCCGTTGCGCCGCAGCGCGTCCAGCCCGCGGTGGTAGCCGGTGCGGGCGTAGGCGTAGGCCTCGATGGTGCGCTCGCCGCCGAGCGCGCCCTCGGCCAGCGCCGCCCAGGCGGCGCTGGACGTCGGGTGCGCGGCGGCCACCTCGGCCGGGTCGGTGCCGGACGCGAGCGCGGCGGTGCCGGGGTCGACCGGGAGCAGGGTGGCCGGGGGCTCGCCGAGGAGGTTGTGGGAGTGGGTCATGTCAGCCCGCCTGCGACTGGCCGGCGGACAGCAGGTCCTCGCAGGCCCGGACGACGCGGTCGGCCATGCTGCCCTCGGCCTCCTTCATGTACGTGCGCGGGTCGTACTGCTTCTTGACGCCGACCTCGCCGTCGACCTTCAGCACGCCGTCGTAGTTGCGGAACATGTGCCCGGCGATGGACCGGGTCAGCGCGTACTGGGTGTCGGTGTCGACGTTCATCTTCACCACGCCGTAGGAGATGGCCTCCCGGATGTCGGAGAGGTCCGACCCCGACCCGCCGTGGAAGACCAGGTTGAACGGCTTCTCCGCGGTGCCGAACTGCTCGGCGACGATCTCCTGACCGCGCTTGAGCACGTCGGGCCGGAGCTTGACGTTGCCGGGCTTGTAGACGCCGTGCACGTTGCCGAAGGTGGCGGCCAGCAGGTAGACGCCCTTCTCGCCGAACCCGAGGGCCTCCGCGGTGCGCACGAAGTCGCCGTCGGCGGTGTAGAGCTTCTCGTTGATCTCGTGGGCGACGCCGTCCTCCTCGCCGCCGACGACGCCGATCTCCAGCTCGAGGACGATCTTCGCGGCCGCGCACTTCTCGATGAGCTCCTGGGCGATCTCCAGGTTCTCGGTCAGCTCGATGGCCGAGCCGTCCCACATGTGCGACTGGAACAGCGGCTCCTGGCCGGCGTCGACCCGGTCCTTGGAGATGGCGATCAGCGGCCGGACGTAGCTGTCGAGCTTGTCCTTCGGGCAGTGGTCGGTGTGCAGCGCGACGTTGACCGGGTAGCGCTCGGCGACCACGTGGGCGAACTCGGCCAGCGCCACGGCACCGGTGACCATGTCCTTGACCCGGGTGCCGGAGCCGAACTCCGCACCGCCGGTGGAGAACTGGATGATGCCGTCGCTGCCGGCGTCGGCGAAGCCGCGCAGGGCGGCGTTGATGGTCTCGGACGAGGTGCAGTTGATCGCCGGGTAGGCGAAGCCGCCCTCCTTCGCCCGGTTGATCATGTCGGCGTAGACCTCGGGGGTCGCGATGGGCATGCGGTGCACTCCTGACGTCGGGACCAGCGGCTCTGCTCGGCGTCAGTATCCCGCCGCCGCCTCCGCGCGGACGGCCAGGGGCACCCCGTTCAGCCCGCGACGCCGGCGCCGGGGACCGGGCGGAACACCTTCCCGGGGTTGAGGATCCCGGCCGGGTCCAGTGCGTGCTTGACGGCCCGGTGCACCGAGAGCGAGACCGGGCCGATCTCCCGCTCCAGCCAGTCGGCCTTCAGCGCACCGACGCCGTGCTCGCCGGTGATGGTGCCGCCGAGGGACAACCCCAGCTCCAGGATGGCGTCGAACGCGGCGTAGGCCCAAGTGGTCTGGTCGGGGTCGCCCCCGTCGAAGACCACGGTGGGGTGCATGTTGCCGTCACCGGCGTGCCCGACGACGCCGATGACCAGCCCCGCGGTCGCCGCGATGCCCTCGCAGCCGTCGATGAAGGTGGCCACCTGCGAGCGGGGGACGGCGACGTCGTCGAGCAGCAGGCTGCTGCCCAGCCGCTCCAGCGCCGGCAGCGCCATCCGCCGGGCCGTCATGAGCAGGTCGCCCTCGGCGGGGTCGTCGGTGGAGTGCACGAAGTCCGCGCCGGCGGCCTCGCAGAGCTGGGTCAGCGCGGCGATCTCGGCGGCGGCGACCGCGCCCCCGCTGTCGGACTGGGCCAGCAGCAGCGCGGCGGCGTCCCGGTCGAGGTCGGCCTTCATCAGGTCGTCGACGGCGCGGATGCAGGTGCGGTCCATCACCTCGAGCATGCTGGGCACCAGCCCGCTGGTGACCACCTGCTCCACGACCTGGCCGGTCTGCGCGCTGGTGCCGAAGCTGGCGACCAGGGTCACCGGCGGCTGCGGGGCCGGCCGCAGCGCCAGGGTCGCCTCGGTGATCACCCCCAGGGTGCCCTCGGATCCGACGAACAGCCGGGTCAGGTCGTAGCCGGCCACGCCCTTGACCGTGCGCCGGCCGGTGCGCAGCACCCGCCCGTCGGCCAGCACGACCTCGAGGCCGAGCACGTAGTCGGCGGTGACGCCGTACTTCACGCAGCACAGCCCGCCGGAGTTCATGGCCAGGTTGCCGCCGAGGGTGCACCAGTCGTAGCTGGCCGGGTCCGGCGGGTAGAACAGCCCGTGCCCCCGGGCGGCGTCCCGCAGCGTCTTGTTGACCACCCCGGGCTGGACGACGGCGAGCCGGTCGGCGGCGGAGACCTCCAGGACGGCGTCCATCCGGGTGAGCACCAGGGTGATCCCGCCGTCGACGGCGTTGGCCGCGCCGACCAGGCCCGAGCCGGCGCCGCGGGGCACCACCGGCACCCCGTGCCGGGAGGCGAGCCGCAGGACGGCCGACACCTCCTCGGTGCTGCGCGGCAACGCCACCGCGGCCGGCAGGCCGGCCTCCACCAGCATCGCCTGGTCCCGCGCGTAGGCGGCGGTGACGTCGGGGTCGGTGAGCACGCTGTCCGGGCCCAGGGCGTCCTGCAGCTCGCGGACCCACGTCGTCGTGATTGCGGTCACCTGCGTCACGGTACGTCCCGTGCGTCACTCGCACGCCACGGCTGACAGGTCGACGGCGGCCGGGCCACGTACCTTGCCCCTCGATGGCGATCGAAGCGGCTCCGGCCTTCCTGGACACGACGCACCTGCTGAACACCTTCGGGTTGATCGGCCTGCTGCTCATCATCTTCGCCGAGACCGGCCTGCTGGTCGGGTTCTTCCTGCCGGGGGACTCGCTGCTGTTCACCGCCGGGCTGGTCTCCGCGGGCGGGCTGGCCGGGGTGACGCTCGCGCCGTTGTGGGTGCTGCTCGTGCTGCTGCCGCTGGTCGCGATCGCCGGCAACCTGACGGGCTACTGGATCGGCCACCGCGCCGGGCCGGCGGTGTTCAACAAGCCCAACTCACGCCTGTTCAAAGCCGAGTACGTCGAGCAGGCGCACGGCTTCTTCGCGAAGTACGGCGCCCGGACGATCGTGCTGGCCCGCTTCGTGCCCATCGTGCGGACCTTCGCCACGGTGATGGCCGGCGCCTCGCGGATGGACTTCCGGGTCTTCGCGCTCTACTCGGTCATCGGCGGGATCGCCTGGGCCGGCGGCGTCACCGCGCTGGGCCACTGGCTCGGCCAGGTCGACGTCATCCGCGAGCACATCGAGGCCTTCGCCATCCTGATCGTGGTGCTCTCGCTGATCCCGGTGGCCGTCGAGCTGCTCCGCGCCCGCCGCACCAACCGCAGAGGCACCACCACCGCCTGACGGCCCCGCGCGCAGGCACCGGCCGACGCAGGCATAGGAACCTCCACCCCCGGTCCGAGGCCCAGAACCGGGTGCATAGGTTCCTATGCCTGCGCGTCAGGCGAGGTCGAGGTCGGCCAGGGTGAAGGCGGCGCGGTACTCGAAGCCGGCGGCCTCGACCGCGGCCCGGCCCCCGCGGTCGACGATGACGGCGATCGCGACCACCTCCGCGCCGGCCTCCTGCAGCGCTTCGGCGGCGGTCAGCGGGCTGCCGCCGGTGGTCGACACGTCCTCCACGACGAGCACCGCCCGGCCCTCGACGTCCGGGCCCTCGATCCGGCGCTGCAGCCCGTGGGCCTTGCCCTCCTTGCGCACCACGCAGGCGTCCAGGAACCCGGCACCGTCGGCCGCGGCGTGCAGCATCGCGGTGGCGACCGGGTCCGCGCCCAGGGTGAGGCCCCCGACGACGTCGTAGCGCAGGTCGCCGGTGAGCTGCCGCATCACCCGGCCCACGAGCGGGGCGCCCTCGTGGTGCAGCGTCAGCCGGCGCATGTCGATGTACCAGTCGGCCTCCCGGCCCGAGGACAGCGTCACCTTCCCGTGCACCACGGCGAGGGAGACGATCAGCTCGCGCAGCCGGTCGCGGTCGGGGTGTGCCGGGGCAGCCGTCATGGCGGAGACCTTAACGACGGCGCTCAGCCGGCCGGGGCGAGCACCTGGTCGATGACGTAGAGGGTGGCGTTCGCCGTCGGCACGTTGCCGCAGACGACGGTGGCCTGCACGGCGGCGGGGGCGGTCTGGTCCGCGGTGAGCGTGGGCGTCACGGCCGGTCCGGCGACGGTGACCTGGTCCCCGTTCAGCGTGGTGTGCTCGCCGACGAGCTGGTCGGGCGTCAGCCGGCCGGGGAGCACGTGGTGGGTGATCAGCGTCGTCAGCCGCGGGACGTCGGTGAGCAGCGCCGGCACCGCGTCGGGCCCGAGCGCCGCGAAGGCGGCGTCCGAGGGCGCCAGCAGCGTCACGTCCTCACGGGTGTTGACCACGTCGACGAGGTTGGCCGCGATGATCGCCTGGGTCAGCGTGCTCAGCTGCGGCACCGTGCTCACGGCGATCCCCACCGGCACGGTGGCGATGACGGCGGCGCTCCCGGGCCCCGCGGCGGGGAAGACGGCGCAGCCGGCCCCGATCGGCCCCTGGACCGGCGCGGCCGACGACGGTGCGGCGGCCGACGCCGAGCTCGCCGCCGTGCCGCTGGCCGCACTGACGGTGTCGCTGCCGTCGGCGGAGGTGCACGCCGTCAGCCCGGCCAGCAGGACCGGGACGGCGCCACCGAGGGCGAGGCGGACGGTGGCGCGGGACAGCCGGGCGGCCTTCACGGGGGTCTCCTCCTGCTCCGGGGGCCGCTGGCGGCAGCGGCACCGTGCGCACCGGCGATCGGTGCCGTTGGCCGTCGAGCATGGCATCCCGCTGCCCCGCCGACCGGGAACGTCCGCCACGGCGGGCGCCGGGCGTGCCACCCTGGCGCGGTGAGCGACCCCCTGCCGCCCCGGTCCGCGAGCGGTCCCGCCGGTACGGGTCCGGCGATGCCGGTGTCGGCGCGGGTGGCCGTCGGCGTGCTCACCGGCCTGGCGGTGCTGCTCCTGCTGAGCGCGGTGGTCACCGTGTCGGCCTGGGACGCCGTGGTCGACGCCCTCGTCGAGGGGCGGTCCGGCTCGTCGCGGTCCGGGGCCGAGCAGGCGGTCCGGGTCAACCTGGCCCAGTCCGTCGTCTTCGGCCTCGCGACGGCCGTGGCGGCGGTCTTCCTGGCGCGCGGCCGGAGCTGGGCACGCTGGACCGGTCTCGCCGCGACCGCCGCCCTCGGGCTGGTCACGCTGGTCGGCATCGTGCTCGCCGGCGGCCTCGCGGTGACCTCGCAGCTGGTCCTGGTGCTGTGCGTCGCAGCCGTCGCGAGCCTGCTCACCCGGACGACGGCTGCGTGGACCCGGTCGGGCCCACGCAGCCGCGCCGCGCGCTGACCGGGGTCAGTACCGGTTCCGGCGCTGCCCCTCGGCCCGGTACCACTCGTTGGACGGCTTGAGCGCCAGCAGCACGATCCCGGCGATGCACAGCAGCAGTTGCAGCACGCCGAGCAGCGCCAGGAACCCGTTGCCGTTGCCGAGCCCGACCAGGCCGGACAGCACGCTGAGCCCGCCGAGCACCCACAGCACGATCCGCGCCCAGTTCCGCCCCTGCCAGGCGTACCAGAGCACCAGCAGGTAGGCGGCCAGGAAGAGCAGCCCGATGACCGCGCCGACCGTCACCCCGGCACGGACGCTGTCCGGGCTGACGCCTGCCTGCCGCGCCGCGTCGTCGACCAGCGAGTTGAAGTCGGCGAAGGTGACGATCGAGCCCAGCAGCCCGAGCAGCGTGTTGGCCAGGAACGCGTAGATGCCCAGCTTCACGGTCGACGGCCGGGCGGTCGGCGCGGGCGGCGGCCCGCCCCACCCGCCGCCCTGCGGGGCGGCCGGGTAGCCGTAGCCGGGCTGCTGGCCGTACTGCGGCGGCTGCCCGTACTGGGGCTGGCCGTACTGCTGGCCCTGCGGCGGCTGCCCGTACGGCGGCTGCTGGCCGTACGGGGGCTGCTGGCCGTAGGGCGGCTGCTGCCCGTAGGGCGGCTCCTGCCCGGAGCCGCCCTGTCGCGGGTCCTGCGGTCCTGACGTCATGACGTCATGACGTCATGACGTCATGACGCTCCTCGGATCACCTCGGCACACGGACACCGGTGATCATCGAGCATGGTGGGTCGGCCGTGGCGCACGCCACCCGACGGGGTGAGGGCCGGCCGCGCCGCCCTGCCGGGCGGCAGGTCGCCCCCTACGCTCCGGCGATCATGACGACGCCTCCTGGTACGCCGCCTGACCCCTCCCGCTCCGACGACGACCGCCCCGGCCAGCCCGGCTCCCCGTTCTCCCCGTACCCGGACCCGCCGCAGGGATCGACCGCCGGCGGGCAGTACGGACAGCCCGGCCAGTGGGGCCAGCCCGGCCAGCAGCCCGGGCAGTACGGCCAGCCCGCGCCGTACGGCCAGCCCGGTCAGTACGACCAGTACGACCAGCCGAAGAGGTCCAACGGCCTCGGCATCGCCGCGCTGGTGCTCGGCATCCTGTCCCTGCCGGCGGCGTTCTTCGCCGGCGTCCCCGGCATCGTCCTGGGGCTGATCGCGATCATCCTCGGCATCGTGGCGCTGCGCCGGGTCAAGGCCGGCCGGGCCGACAGCCGGGGGATGCCGATCGCCGGCATCGTCACCGGCGTGATCGGGTTGGTGCTCGGGATCATCGTCCTGGCGGCCACGGTGTTCTTCGTCCGGACCGCCGGTGACTGCCTGAACGACCTCAACGAGACCGGCGACCAGGCCGCGTACGAGCAGTGCGTGCAGGACAGCGTCGACTGATCCGCGCGGCCCGGCTCCACCGCTGCCAGAGCGGTGGAGCCGGGCCTGCCGGGGTCAGTCGCCGGTCGCGCTGATCGCCCGGGCGACGGTGGCCACCGGGGCCTGGTCGGCGCCGGCGCCGGCCGGCTCGACCCGGGTGACGCTCAGCTGACCGTCGCCGGTGGTGACGTCACCGGGCCAGTCGACGAGGACCTGGTCGCCGTCCCGCACCTCGCCGGACAGCAGCGCCCGGGCGAGCTGGTCGCCGATCGCGGACTGCACCAGCCGGCGCAGCGGGCGGGCGCCGTAGACCGGGTCGAAGCCGTTGAGCGCCAGCCAGTCCCGCGCCGAGTCGGTGACCGTCAGCGTCAGCCGGCGGGCGGCCAGCCGCCGGGCCAGCACCCGGACCTGGATGTCGACGATCCCGGCGAGCTCCTCGGAGCCCAGCGCCCGGAACGTGACGACGTCGTCGAGCCGGTTGAGGAACTCCGGCTTGAAGTGCGCCCGCACGATGTCCTGCACCGCCCGGTTCCTCTGCTCCTCCGGCACCGACTGGTCGGCGATGACCTGCGAGCCGAGATTGGAGGTGAGCACCAGGATCACGTTGCGGAAGTCGACTGTGCGGCCCTGGCCGTCGGTCAGCCGGCCGTCGTCGAGCACCTGCAGCAGCACGTCGAAGACGTCGGGGTGGGCCTTCTCCACCTCGTCGAAGAGCACGACCGTGTACGGGCGGCGGCGCACCGCCTCGGTGAGCTGCCCGCCCGCCTCGTAGCCGACGTAGCCGGGCGGGGCACCGACCAGCCGGGCCACCGAGTGCTTCTCGGAGTACTCGCTCATGTCGATGCGGACCATGGCCCGCTCGTCGTCGAAGAGGAACTCCGCGAGCGCCTTGGCCAGCTCGGTCTTGCCGACACCGGTGGGGCCGAGGAACAGGAACGAACCGGTCGGCCGGTCGGGGTCGGAGACCCCGGACCGGGCGCGGCGGACGGCGTCGGACACGGCGCGGACGGCGTCGGGCTGACCGACGACCCGCTTGCCGAGCTCCTCCTCCATCCGCAGCAGCTTCTGCGTCTCGCCCTCGAGGAGCCGGCCGGCCGGGATGCCGGTCCAGGCCTGCACGACCTCGGCGATGTCGTCCGGGCCGACCTCCTCCTTGAGCATCGACTCGCGGTCGGCGGCCGAGGCCTCGGCCGCGGCGAGGTCGCGCTCCAGCTGCGGGAGCCGGCCGTAGCGCAGCTCCGCGACGCGGGCGAGGTCGCCGTCCCGCTCGGCCCGCTCGGCCTCCAGCCGGAACTGCTCGAGCTCCTCCTTGACCTGCTGGATGCGACCGATCGCGCCCTTGTCCTGCTGCCAGCGCGCGGTCAGCTCGGCGAGCTCCTCCCGCCGGTCGGCCAGGTCGGTGCGCAGCGTGGCCAGCCGCGCGGCGGTCGCCTCGTCGTCCTCCTTGGCCAGCGCCATCTCCTCGATCTCGAGCCGGCGGACGACCCGCTCCACCTCGTCGACCTCGACCGGGCGGCTGTCGATCTCCATCCGCAGCCGGCTGGCGGCCTCGTCGACCAGGTCGATGGCCTTGTCGGGGAGGAAACGGGCGGTGACGTAGCGGTCGGAGAGCGTGGCGGCGGCGACGATCGCGGCGTCGGTGATCCGGACGCCGTGGTGCACCTCGTAGCGCTCCTTGAGGCCGCGCAGGATGCCGATCGTGTCCTCGACCGTGGGCTCGCCGACGAAGACCTGCTGGAAGCGGCGCTCGAGGGCGGGGTCCTTCTCGATGTGCTCGCGGAACTCGTCCAGCGTGGTCGCGCCGACCATCCGCAGCTCGCCGCGGGCCAGCATCGGCTTGATCATGTTGCCGGCGTCCATGGCGGAGTCGCCGCTGGCACCGGCGCCGACGATGGTGTGCAGCTCGTCGATGAAGGTGACGACCTGCCCCTCGGCCTCGGTGATCTCCTGCAGCACGGCCTTGAGCCGCTCCTCGAACTCGCCGCGGTACTTCGCGCCGGCGACCATCGAGGCGAGGTCGAGCGCCATGAGGCGCTTGCCCTTCAGGCTCTCCGGGACGTCGCCGGCCACCATCCGCTGGGCCAGGCCCTCGACGATCGCGGTCTTGCCGACGCCGGGCTCCCCGATCAGCACCGGGTTGTTCTTGGTCCGCCGGGAGAGCACCTGCACGACCCGGCGGATCTCCGCGTCGCGCCCGATCACCGGGTCCATCCGGCCCTCGCGGGCGCGGGCGGTGAGGTCGACGGCGTACTTCTCCAGCGCCTGGAAGGTGCTCTCCGGGTCGGGGCTGGTGACCTTGCGGTTGCCGCGCACGGTGCGGAAGGCGGCCAGCAGCGCGTCCCGGGTGGCGCCGGCCCCGGTGAGCAGGGCGCCGGCCTCCCCGGCGGTGGTGGCCAGCCCGACCAGCAGGTGCTCGGTCGAGACGTACTCGTCGCCGAGCGCGCCGGCCTGCTCGCCGGCCGCGTTGATCGCCATCAGCAGCTCGCGGGACGGCGACGGGGCGGGCACGGTCGAGCCGCTGACGCTCGGCATCCGGCGGAGCGCGGCGTCGGCCTTGGCCCGGACGTCGGCGGGGTCGGCGCCGGTCGCCTGCAGCAGCGGGCCGGCGATGCCGTCGGCCTGCTCGAGCAGCGCGACCAGCAGGTGCAGGGGCTCGAGGGCGGCCTGGCCGCGGTCGACGGCCAGCCGCTGGGCGGCGGCGATGGCCTCCTGCGAACGGGTGGTGAGCTTGCTCTGCGCCATGGTCGGTGCGGGTGTCCTCTCCGGGTCGTGCAGGGACTGTCGGCAGGTCCAACGACGCCGGAGTTGAGTCTGTTCCGCTCAACCCTCGGCCGTCCAGTGCGACACGACCCGGTTGTGATCTGCACACCACGTGGTGAGGCGGGAGGCCCCGAGACCGATCGCGTCCTACTCTGTGGACATGACGGACACACCGTCGCCGAGCGTGGCTCTCGACGACCAGCTCTGCTTCGCCCTGTACGCGGCCTCCCGCGCCGTCACCGCTCGCTACCGACCTCTGCTCGACGAGCTCGGCGTGACCTACCCGCAGTACCTCGTGCTCATGCTGCTGTGGGAGGAGGACGGGCAGACCGTGGGCCAGCTCGGCTCCCGGCTCGCCCTGGACTCCGGCACCCTCTCCCCCCTGCTCAAGCGGCTGACCGCCGCCGGCCTGGTCACCCGGCACCGCCGCGCCGACGACGAGCGCTCGGTCTCGGTGCGGCTGACCGACGCCGGCCGGGCCCTGCAGGGCCCGGCGTGCGCCATCTCCGGGCACATGATCGACGCCCTCGCGCTGTCCACGGACGAGTTCGCCGAGCTCAAGGGCCAGCTCCGGACCATCACCGACCGGGTCTCCGACACCCCGCAGCCCGCCAAGGCCTGAAGAAGGACCCCCTCGCCCCCCACCGCTCGCAGGCTCGCGGCGGGGCCCTGCGAGGGGGCCGTCGGGCCGGGTGGCGGGAACATCGGCTGCCGGGAACGGTTGTGCCCCACAGGTCGGGTGACCGACCGCGCCGCACCCGCGGCGCGGGCCACCCGCCGACGAGGAGGTCCGATGCCCACCCGCACCGCGCGCACCGCATGGAACGGTTCCCTGCAGGAGGGTTCCGGCCAGGTCGAGCTGTCCAGCTCCAAGGTCGGCACCTACGACGTCAGCTTCCCCAAGCGCGCTGCCGACGACGCCGGCGGTACCACCAGCCCCGAGGAGCTCATCGCCGCGGCGCACTCCGCCTGCTTCGCGATGCAGCTCTCGGCGATCGTCGGTGAGGCCGGCGGCACGGTGGAGAGCCTCGAGGTCTCCGCGGACGTCTCCCTCGGCCCGGACAAGGACAACGGCGGCTTCAAGCTGACCGGCATCGCGCTCACCGTCCGCGGCGAGGTCGACGGCCTCGACGCCGACGGCTTCGTCAAGGCCGCCCAGGACGCCAAGGTCGGCTGCCCGGTGAGCAAGGCCCTGACCGGCGTCGACATCACGCTGGACGCCGCGCTCGCGTGAGAAAGGACCCCCTTCCCCCCACGCCTCGCAAGCTCGACGCGGGGCCTTGAAGGGGGCCTGACGACGAAGGCCCGCTCCCCCGTCGGGGAGCGGGCCTTCGTCGTGTGCGGGGTCAGCTCTGCGAGACGCTCCGGACGGCGGTGCGCTCGCCGCCGGCCAGCTCGTCGTCCACCGCGGCGGTGCTGCCGCCGTCCGCGGTCTCGGACAGCAGCCGCTCGTCGCCGGACTCGGTGCGCAGCGCGACCTCGCGGATGAGCACGATCGCCACGATGGTGATGATCGACAGCAGCGCCGAGATGAGGAAGATCCGCCCGGTCGCGTCGCCGTAGGACACCTGGATGAGCGCGCGCACCGGCGCCGGCGCGTCGTTGAGCGTGGCCAGCCCGACGTCCCCGGACCCGGCGGCCTCGGCCGCCCCCGGGATGCCGGAGAGCCCCTCCTGGATCAGCGTGCCGACCCGGCTGGAGAGCACCGCACCGAGCACCGAGACGCCGATCGTGCCGCCCAGGCTGCGGAAGAAGGCCACCGCGGAGCTGGCCGCACCCAGGTCGCTGGCGGCCACCGTGTTCTGCACGGCGAGCACCAGGTTCTGCATGGTCATGCCGATGCCGGTGCCGAGCACGGCCAGGAAGACGCCGAGCAGGACCATGTTCGTCGCGTGGTCGATGGTGGCCAGCAGGCCGAAACCGACGGCGACCAGCACCGAGCCCGCGACCAGGAACCGCTTCCACCGGCCGGTCCGGGTGATCAGGATCCCGGAGATCGTCGAGGAGACCAGCAGGCCACCGACCATCGGGATGGTGAGCAGCCCGGCGGCGGTCGGCGAGTAGCCGCGGGAGATCTGCAGGTACTGGCCGAGGAAGACGGTCGAGCCGAACATCGCGACACCGATGGCGACGCTGGCGATGATGGCCAGGGTCGTCGTCCGGTCGCGGAACAGCCGCAGCGGGACGATCGGCTCCGTGGCGCGGAGCTCGGTGACGATGAACGCCGCGATCGCCAGGACGCCGCCACCGACGAACAGCCCGGTCTCCAGCGAGGCCCAGGCGAAGCTGTCCCCGGCCAGGGTGACCCAGATCAGCAGCAGCGAGACACCGGCGGTGAGGAACGCCGCGCCCAGGTAGTCGATCGTCACCTTTCGCTTGGTCACCGGCAGGTGCAGGGTGCGCTGCAGCAGCACCAGCGCGGCCAGCGCGAACGGGACGCCGACGTAGAAGCACCAGCGCCAGCCGAGCCAGCTGGTGTCCACCAGCAGACCGCCGATCAGCGGGCCGCCGACGGTCGCCACGGCCATCGTGCCGCCGAGGAGGCCGGAGTACCGGCCGCGCTCGCGGGGGCTGATCATCGCCGCCATCGCGATCTGCACCAGCGCCTGCAGACCGCCCAGGCCCAGCCCCTGCAGCACCCGCCAGCCGATGAGGGTCGGCACGGACTGGGAGAGGCCGGCCAGCATGGAGCCGGCGATGAAGACGACGATGGCGATCTGGATCAGCAGCTTCTTGCTGAACAGGTCGGCGAGCTTGCCCCAGATCGGCGTCGAGGCCGTGGAGGCGAGCAGGGTCGCGGTGACGACCCAGGTGTACTGGCTCTGCGTGCCGCGCAGGTCGGTGATGATCGTCGGCAGGGCGTTCGAGACGACGGTCGAGGACAGGAACGCGACGAACATCGCGAGCAACATGCCGGACAGCGCGCTCAGGATCTGCCGGTGGGTCATCCGGCCCTGCTGCTCGGCCGGGGCGACGGCCGGGTCGGCCGCGGGTCCGGCGGCTGCCCGGGCGGGGGCGGGGGTGCTCATGTACGGGTTCTCCAGGTGGTGCGGGTGCGGGGATGAGAGGTCGACGGGGGGCTGGGCGCTCAGCCGCCGGCAGGGCTGGACCGGGGAGGGCGGCCTCGGCCGGCGGCGTCCAGCCCGTCGGCGAGCTTCTCCAGCAGGCCGGTGAACTGGCGGGCCTCGTCCTCCGTCCAGTCCGACAGCGCCTCGGCGGCCCACTGCCCCCGGGTCTCCCGGGTGTGCGCGAGGGCAGCCGCCCCCGCGTCGCTGAGCCGGATGAGGCTGGCCCGTCCGTCCACCGGGTCGGGGCGTCGCTCGACGTACCCCGACCGCTCCAGGGCCGACACCTGCCGGCTGACGACCGAGACGTCGACCCCGGCCCGGCCGGCCAGCGCGCTGCACCGCTGCTCGCCGTCCTGCTCCAACGGGACCAGCAGCGCCCAGCCGAAGGACGGCAGGTCGCCGTAGAGGTCGGCGGCGACCCGGTGCCCGAGGTGCTTGGCGGTGCGGACCAGCCGGGACATCCCGGCGGTGAGCCGCTCGGAGGTCTCCTGGGTCAGCTGCACGACGCGTCCTCTGCTCGGCGTACCGGGCCCTCCGCCCGGTACATGTAGACAGCAACCATGTTGCACTCGTTGGTTGCTGTACGCAACAAGACCCGCCGGTGAGCTGTGTCTCCCCTGAGACGGCGACGGCCCGCCCCCGCGGTGCGGGAACGGGCCGTCACAACTGCTGCCGCTACGGGGCGAGCGCCTCGAGCACCAGCTCGGCCGGGTGCCACGCCGTCCGCTGGGTGCCGTGGAAGATCTGCTGCCGGCAGGAGACACCGGTGGCCGCGATGACCGCGTCCGCCGGCGCCGACCGGACCGCCGGGAACAGCCGGTCCTCCCCCACCTGCAGCGAGATGTCGTAGTGCTCGGACTCGAACCCGAACGACCCGGCCATCCCGCAGCAGCCCGCGTCGAGCTCCTGCACCGTCACCCCCGGGATGCGCGAGAGCAGCGCGACGGTGGCCGCCGTCCCGGCCTCGGCCTTCTGGTGGCAGTGGCCGTGGAAGACGACCGTCCGCCCGGCCAGCCAGCTGTCCTCGCGGAGCGGCAGGCGGCCGTCGTCGATCGCCTCCACGAGCAGCTCCTCGGGCAGCCGCACCCGGGACGCGACGTCGCGGACGTTCGGGTCGTCGGGCAGCAGGTCCACGTGCTCGGCGCGCAGCGTGAGGATGCAGGAGGGCTCGCACCCCACGATCGGCGAGCCCGGCGCCACCCCGTCGCACAGGCCGGCAGCCAGCTTCCGTGCTTTCTCCCGGGCGTCGTCCAGCATGCCCTTGGAGATGCTGGCCCGACCGCAGCAGCCCTTGCTCTCCAGCCGGACCGGGTGCCCGGCCGCCTCCAGCAGCCGGACCACCGCCTGGCCGATGCCCGGCTCGGTGTAGCTGGTGAACGAGTCGGCCAGCATGGTCACCGGCTGCTGGGTCGCCCCGGCCGGCGCCTGGTGCTTGCGGAACCACCGGACGAGGGTCTGCCGGTGGAAGGTCGGCAGGTCGCGCTGGCGGGCGATGCCGAGCTTGGAGTCCATCAGCGCCCGCAGCGGCTTCAGCTTCAGCGGCAGGTTCGACAGCGGGGCCGTCGCCGCCCCGAGCCGGTTGAGCGTGCGGATGGCGCCGAAGGCCCGCGAGCGCAGCGGGGTGCCGTGCAGGTCGTGCTTGGCCGCCAGCGCCTCGCTCTTCATCGCCGAGACGTCGACGCCCAGCGGGCACTCGCTCTTGCAGGCCTTGCACATCAGGCACAGGTCGAGGACCTCGTGCAGCCGCTCGTCGGCGAGCGCGGTGTGCGGGTCGCCTTCGCTCAGCGCCTTGACCAGCGCGCCGGCCCGGCCGCGGGTGGAGTGCTCCTCCATCCGGGTGGCGATGTAGGAGGGGCACATGGCGCCGGTCGTGGACTTGCGGCACAACCCGATGTTCATGCAGCGGTCGGCGGCGCCGAACATCCCGCCGACGACGTCGAACTGCAGCCGGGTGCGCAGCGGCCCCGGCTGCGGCGGGTTCTCGTCGCGCAGGTGCTCGGTCATCGCCGGCGAGTCGACGATCTTGCCCGGGTTGAGCGTGCCCTGCGGGTCGAACAGGCCCTTGACCTGCCGCATCGCCTCGTAGAGCTCGTCGCCGAAGAGCTCGCGGTTGAACTCGCTGCGGGCCAGCCCGTCGCCGTGCTCGCTGGAGTTCACCCCGCCGTACTCCCGGACCAGGTCCTTGATCTCGACGGCGACGGCGCGCATGACCTCGACCTGACCGGGCTTGCTCAGGTCGACGAACGGCCGGATGTGCAGGCAGCCGACCGAGCAGTGCCCGTAGAAGCCCGCCTCCAGGCCGTGCCGGTCCAGCACCTCGGCGAACCGCGCCGTGTACGCGGCCAGGTGCACCGGGTCGACGGCGGTGTCCTCGACGAACGCCAGCGGCCGGCGGGCGCCCTCGGAGTTGGCCATCAGCAGGCCCAGCGCGGACTTGCGCACCTTGAGCAGGGCGCCCTGCTGGGCCGGGGTGACCGCGCGCAGCGTGTGGTAGCCGTGGCCGTTGCGCTCCCAGCGCTCGACCAGCGCGTCCATGGCCGCGACCAGCTCGGCCTCGTCGTCACCGGTGAAGGAGACGAACAGCAGCGCCTCGGGGTCGCCCTGCAGGATCTTCCCGAGGGCGGCGTACTCGATCTTCTGCCGGGACAGGTCGAGGATCGTCCGGTCCAGCAGCTCGACCCCGGCGGGGGTGAACGCCAGGGCGTCCTCGGTGGCGTTGATGGCGCCCTGGACGGACGTGAAGTGGCCGACCGCGAAGACCTGCCGCGACGGCTTGGGCACCAGCCCGACCCGCGCCGAGGTGATGATCGCGAGCGTGCCCTCGGAGCCCACCAGGAACTTCGCCAGGTCGAAGGGCTGCCCCTCGACCAGCCGGTCCAGCCGGTAGCCGCCGGCCCGCCGCCAGAACTGCGGGAACCCGGTCGCGATCGCCCCGGCGTTCTCGGCCACCAGCTCGGGCAGCCGCCGGTAGATGTCCGCCTCGAGGGTGTCGCCCTGCGCGCGGCGGGCGCGCTCGGCCTCGTCGACCACGCCGAAGGTCGCCGTCGACCCGTCGGCCAGGACGACGTCGACGTCCTGCACGTGGTCGATCGTCATGCCGAAGCGCACCGAGCCGCTGCCGGCGGAGTTGTTGCCGATCATCCCGCCGATCGTGGCGCGGTTGGACGTCGAGGTGTCCGGCCCGAACATCAGCCCGTGCGCGGCCGCGGCCCGGTTGAGGTCGTCCTGGACCACTCCGGGCTCGACCCGGGCGGTGGCCGTAGCCGGGTCGAGCTCGGTGATCCGGTGCATGTGCCGGGACAGGTCCAGCACCAGGCCGGGGCCGACGGTCTGCCCGGCGAGGCTGGTGCCGGCGCCGCGGGCCAGCACCGGGACGCCGGCCTCCCGGGCCAGCCGGACGGCGGCGACGACGTCGGCGGTGTGCGCCGGGTAGGCGACCCCGAGCGGCGTCATCGTGTACATCGAGGCGTCCTGGCTGAACAGGTGCCGGGTGTAGTCGTCGAAGGCGACCTCGCCGTCCAGCGCCCGGGTCAGCTCGCGCTCGAGGTCCGCCGCGCGCACCGCGGTGCGCTCCGGAGCCGCCGTCACGGCTGCTGCAGGCGCTCGAGGGCGGCCTGGATGCCCTGCGGGTCGACCTGCACCCCGGCCCGGGTCAGGCCCATCTGCACCCCGCCCAGGGTGCCGACCAGGGTCAGGTCGTTGAAGTGGCCCAGGTGCCCGATCCGGAACACCTTGTCCGCGAGCTTGCCCAGGCCCGCGCCCAGCGACATGTCGTACTCGCGCAGGATGACCCCCCGGACGGCGTCCGCGCCGCCGTCGGGCATCCAGATGGCGGTCAGCGAGCCGGAGAACTCCCGCTCGTCGAGGGCCAGCACCTCCAGGCCCCAGCCGCGCACGGCGGCGCGGGTGGCCTCGGCGTGCCGGGTGTGCCGGGCGTAGACCTGCGGCAGGCCCTCCTCGGCCATCATCGTGAGCGCCTCGCGCAGCCCGTACAGCAGGTTGGTGGCCGGCGTGTACGGCCAGAAGCCGCGCTCGTTGGCCGCCAGGATCGGCTGCCAGTCGAAGAACGACCGCGGCAGCCCGGCGGTCTTGCTGGCCTGCAGGGCCTTCTCGCTGACCGCGTTGAAGCTCAGCCCGGGCGGGAGCATGAGCCCCTTCTGCGAGCCGGCGACGGTGACGTCGACCCCCCACTCGTCGTGCCGGTACTCGATGCTGCCGAGCGAGGAGATGGTGTCCACCAGCAGCAGCGCGGGGTGGCCGGCGTCGTCGAGGGCCCGGCGGACCTCGGCCACCCGGCTGGTGACGCCGGTGGAGGTCTCGTTGTGGACCACCATGACCGCCTTGATCGCGTGGCCGGTGTCCGCGGCCAGCCGCTCCCGGGCGGCGTCGGGGTCGGCGCCGTGCCGCCAGTCGCCGGGGACGAAGGTCACCCGCAGGCCCAGCCGCTCGGCCATCTCCCGCCACAGGGTGGCGAAGTGCCCGGTCTCGAAGGCCAGCACCTCGTCCCCGGGGGACAGCGTGTTGGTCAGCGCCGCCTCCCACGCCCCGGTGCCCGACGCCGGGTAGAAGACCACCGGCTGGGTGGTGCCGAAGACCGGCTTGACGGCCTCGAGCACCTCGAGACCGAGCGCGGCGAACTCCGGGCCGCGGTGGTCGATGGTCGGGGCCGCCATGGCCCGCAGCACCCGGTCCGGCACGTTGGTCGGGCCGGGGATCTGCAGGAAGTGGCGTCCGCCGGTGGTCGTCGTCGCTGACATGCCAGGAGCCCTCTCGTCATGCGGCCTCGGGCGCGACACCCGAAGTCCACCATGCGGGAGGTTACTACCGGCTGGTGGATTGCCACGGAGACGTATCGGACGTCCTGTGACGCTTGACACTGAGCGGACGCACAGTGTCTGATCCCCGCTAGCGAAAAGACGCTTCCACATGGCGGAATGACGGCTCAGGCGAGCCGAACCCGTCGCGACGACCTCAGGGGACGCCGGTGTCCGTACAGCTCGTCCTGATCTTGATCTTGCTGGCGATCTTCCTGATCGCCACGGTGCTGCCCGTGCACATGGGGGCTCTCGGGTTCGTCGCGGCGTTCATCGCGGCGTACTTCATCTTCGGCACCGACGGGGACCCGACGTACGACGACGCGGTCTTCGGCTTCTTCCCGGGGTCGCTGTTCGTCGTCCTGGTCGGGGTGACCTACCTCTTCGCCATCGCCAAGAACAACGGCACGGTCGACTGGCTGGTGCACGCCGCCGTCAAGGCCTCCGGTGGCCGGCTGTCGGCCATCCCCTGGGCGATGTTCGCCGTCACCGGCGCCCTCACCGCCATCGGCGGTGTCGTGCCCGCCGTGGTGGCGATCATCGCCCCGGTCGGCATGTCCTTCGCCCGGCGCTACTCGATCAACCCGGTGCTGATGGGCCTGTTCATCATCAACGGGGCCACCGCCGGCGGCTTCTCCCCGCTGTCGATCTTCGGTGTCATCACCAACACCGTCGTCGAGGAGAACGACCTCGAGGGCAGCCCGCTGTTCCTCTGGGGCGCCTCGATCGTCATCAACGTCCTGCTGTCGATCGCCGTCTTCTTCCTCTTCGGCGGCCGCAAGCTGCTGGGCGGCAGCCGCGTCGACGTGTCCGACCACCGGGACGACGACTTCGTGGCGGCCACCGTCTCGGGGGACGCGACCGAGGACACCGGCGAGGACATCCCCGGCGGGTCGACGGCGGCGCGCACCGCCGTCGGCAGCACCAGCACCGGCGGGGCCGCGATCTCCGGCGGCCGGGTCACCGAGGCCGCGCACGGGCAGCCGGGCCACCACCACCCCACGGCCGGCGAGCGGGCCGACCAGCGGTCGCTGCAGACCACCGCGCTGGCGGAGGAACGGCACGACGCCCCCGTCACCACCATCGACCGGGACCGCGCCCTCACCCTGGGCGGGCTGGTGCTGCTGGTCGTCGGCGCGCTGGCCTTCGACCTGGACATCGGCCTGATGGCCATCACCGTCGGCGTGCTGCTGTCGATCGTCGCGCCGCGGGGCGCGAAGGGCGCCGTGGGCCAGATCGCCTGGCCGACCGTGCTGCTGATCTGCGGCATCGTCACCTTCGTCGGCCTCATGCAGGACCAGGACGTGCCGGGCTGGCTCGGCGACAACGTGGCCAGCCTGGGCGTCCCGCTGATCGCCGCCCTGCTGATCTGCTACATCGGTGGCGTCGTCTCCGCGTTCGCCTCCACCACCGGCATCCTGGGCGCGCTGATCCCGCTCGCCGTGCCCTTCCTGCAGGGCGAGGAGGCCGTCGGCGCGATCGGCCTGATCACCGCCCTGGCGCTGTCCTCCTCGATCGTCGACTCCAGCCCGTTCTCGACCAGCGGCGCCCTCATCGTCGCCAACGCCACCGAGGCCGAGCGGGACAGGACGTTCCGGACCCTGATGATCTGGGGCTTCTCGATGGTCGCGATCATCCCGCTGGTCACCTGGCTGGTGCTGGTCGTCCCCGGCTGGCTCTGACGCAGGGCCGCGCGACCGCGCCCCGGACGGCGACCCGCCGCCGGGGCGCGGTCGCGTCCGGACCACGATGGGCACCACCGGCGACCCCGCGGAGGCAGATGTGAGCACGTCCCCCGAACCCGGCGACCAGCCGCCGCTGACCGGCATCACCGTGCTGGAGGTCGGCGTCTTCATGGCCGCCCCGTACGCGTCGATGCAGCTGGCCGACCTCGGCGCCCGCGTGGTCAAGGTCGAGGACCCGCGCGCCGGTGACCCGGTGCGCGCCAGCGGACCGTTCCTGGACGGCGAGAGCTCGCCGTACCTGCGGCTGAACCGGAACAAGGAGTCGGTCGCGCTGGACCTCAAGTCCGCCGCCGGCAAGGAGGCCTTCCTCGCGCTGGCCCGCACCGCGGACGTCGTCATCGAGAACCTGCGGCCCGGCGCGATGGCCCGGCTCGGGCTCGACGCCGCGGGCATCTGGGCGGTCAACCCCCGGGTCATCTGCGCCTCCGGCTCCGGCTGGGGCCAAGACGGGCCGCTCGCGCCGCTGCCCGGGCTGGACATCATGGCCCAGGCCCGCAGCGGGATCATGAGCATCACCGGCACCCCGGGCGGCGAGCCGGTGAAGGTCGGCGTCCCGGTCTGCGACCTGGTGTGCGGGCTGTACCTGGCCCTGGCGGTGACCGCCGCGCTGCGCGAGCGGGACCGCACCGGCCGCGGCCAGTCGATCGACGTCTCGCTGTTCGAGGCGGGGGTGAGCCTGGCGGTCTGGGAGGCCGGCCGGTACTTCGCCACCGGCGAGGTCGGCGGGCCGCTGGGCTCGGCGCACCAGAGCCAGGCGCCGTACCAGGCGTTCCAGACCGCTGACGGCTGGATCACCATCGGCGCCAACACGCCCAACACCTGGGCCGGCCTGTGCCGCACGCTGGACATGGCCGACGAGCTGGCCGACCCCGGGTACGGCGACGCCACCCGCCGGCACGCCCGCCGCGGGGAGCTGCTCGACGTGGTGGAGTCCCGCACCCGCGGCCGGACCACCGACGAGCTGCTGGCCGCGCTCGGGGCGGCCGGGGTGCCGTGCGCGCCGATCAACGACTACGGCCAGGTCTTCACCGACGCGCACCTGGCCGCCCGCGACTTCTTCTGGGACGCCCCCCACCCCGCGCTCGGCCCGGTGCGGCAGATCGGCTCGCCGATGCGCTTCTCCCGCACCCCGGCCGTCCGCGACCACGCCGGACCCCCGCTGGGCGCCGACACCCGTGCGGTGCTGGAACGCTCCGGCGTGCCCGCCGAGGTCGTCGACGCCGTGTGCACCGGGGAGGGCCGGGCATGAGCGAGCTCGAGGTCACCCAGGACGGCGGCGTCCTCACCGTGCTGTTCAACCGGCCCGAGGCGCGCAACGCGATGACCTTCGCCATGTACGAGGGCCTGGAGGAGGCGTGCGCGCGGGCCGACGACGACGCGTCGGTGCGGGTGCTGGTGCTGCGCGGCGCGGGCGGGCGGGCCTTCGTGGCCGGCACCGACATCGCCCAGTTCCTGGACTTCACCAGCGGCGAGGACGGCATCGCCTACGAGGCGCGGATCGAGCGGGTGGTCAACCGGCTCGAGGACGTCACCGTGCCCACGGTGGCCGCGGTCGAGGGCTCCTGCGTGGGCGGCGGGCTGGCACTGGCGGCCGCCTGCGACCTGCGGGTCGCGACGGCGTCGTCCCGGTTCGGCGTCCCGATCGCCCGCACGCTGGGCAACTGCCTGTCGATGAACTCGTACTCGCTGCTGGTGCACCACCTCGGCCCGGGCCGCACGCTGGACATGCTGCTGCGGGCACGGCTGCTGTCCGCCGACGACGCGCACGCGGCCGGCTTCGTCGGCGAGGTGGTGCCCGACGGCGAGCTGGACCCGGCGCTGGCCGCGCTGCTGGAGACGCTGCTCGCGCACGCACCGCTGAGCATGAAGGCCGCGGGCCAGGCCGTCGCGCGGCTGCGCCGGGCCGCCCTGCCCGACGGCGACGACATCGTCCGCGAGGTGTTCGGCAGCGCCGACTTCCGGGCCGGCGTCCGGGCCTTCGTCGACCGTGGACAGGTCAGCTGGACCGGCCGCTGAGCGCGCGGGCACCGTCCTCGCGCAGCTCGGCGGCGAGCGCGGCGGCCGCAGCCTGCAGCTGGCCGACGATCCCCGGCACGCTCTCCATCGGCACCCGACCCTCCGGGCCGGACACCGAGAGGGCGGTCATCAGCGGCCCGCCCAGCACGGGCACGGCCACGCACCGGACGCCGGTCTCCTGCTCCCCGTCGTCGAGCGCGTAGCCCTGGGCGGCGATCTGGGGCAGCCGGGCCATCATCTCGTCCGGGTCGGTGACCGTCAGCGGCGTGCGCCGGGGCATGCCCCCGCGGACCAGCAGCTCGCGGGCGGTGGCGGCCGGCAGCTGGGCCAGCAGCGCCTTGCCCACCCCGGTGCAGTGCAGGTGCACCCGGCGGCCGACCTCGGTGAACATCCGCATCGAGTGCCGCGAGGGCACCTGGGCGACGTAGACCACCCGGTCGCCGTCGAGCATCGCCAGGTTCGCCGTCTCCCCCGTGGCGTCGACCAGCTCGCCCAGGTGCGGCCGCGCCCAGGTGCCGAGCGTGCGGGAGGAGCTCTCCCCGAGGTGGATCAGCCGCGGCCCGAGCACGTAGCGCCGGGAGGGCAGCTGCCGGACGTAGCCGCGGGCGACGAGGGTGCGGACCAGCCGGTGGATGGTGGACAGCGGCAGCCCGCTGTCGACCGCGAGCCGGGACAGGGCGACCTCGCCGCCGTCCTCGGCCATCAGCTCGAGCAGCAGGAACGCCCGCTCGAGGGACTGCACGCCGCCGTCGCTGCCGTTGCTGCCCGGGCCGCTGATCTCGGCCATGTGCGCCTCTCTCCTGACTCGGGCCCGGTGCTGGGCCGTCCGCCGGGGCCGCAGGGTCCCGACCGGGGTCCGGACGGCCGGGCGGTGGACCGCCGTCGTCTTGACCCCACTGGTGACCGAGGATACGTTTTCCACATCACAGATGGAACCTTCCGCATCACGGGAGGCCCCGTCCTGCCGGCCCCGCGCTCCGGGGCTGCCGCCGGGCGGTACGACACCCAGGGAGAGTCATGAGCACGGTCGACGGCGTCGAGATCACCGGTCCGATGGGCCCGCGGTTCGAGGAGGTCCTGACCCCCCAGGCGCTCGAGCTGATCGCCCGGCTGCACCGGGAGCTCAACGGCCGACGGCTGGAGCGGCTGCAGGCACGCACCGAGCGGGTGCAGGCCCTCGCCGACGGCGGCACGCTGGACTTCCTGCCCGAGACCGCCTCCATCCGCGAGGACGACTCCTGGCGGGTCGCGCCGCCGGCCCCCGGCCTGGTCGACCGCCGGGTGGAGATGACCGGTCCGACCGACCGCAAGATGACCATCAACGCGCTCAACTCTGGCGCCAAGTGCTGGCTGGCCGACCAGGAGGACGCCAACTCCCCGCTGTGGGAGAACGTCGTCAACGGCCCGCTGAACCTGATGGACTCCATCGACCGCACCATCGACTTCACCAGCCCGCAGGGGAAGTCCTACGAGCTCAAGCCGGACGACGAGCTGCCCACGATCATCGTCCGGCCGCGCGGCTGGCACCTGCCGGAGAAGCACATCACCGTCGACGGCGAGCAGACCTCCGGCAGCCTGGTCGACTTCGCGCTCTACCTGGTCAGCTGCGGCAAGAAGCAGGTCGACCGCGGCCAGGGGCCGTACTTCTACCTGCCGAAGATGGAGAGCCACCTCGAGGCGCGGCTGTGGAACGACGCGTTCGTCATCGGCCAGGAGCACGTCGGCATCCCGCGCGGCACCATCCGGGCGACCTGCCTGATCGAGACCTACCCGGCGGCGTTCGAGATGGAGGAGATCCTCTACGAGCTCCGCGAGCACTCCTCCGGGCTCAACGCCGGCCGCTGGGACTACCTGTTCAGCGTGATCAAGACCTTCCGCACCCGCGGCGCGGACTTCACGCTGCCGGACCGGAACTCGATCACGATGACCGTGCCGTTCATGCGCGCCTACACCGAGCTGCTGGTGCGCACCTGCCACAAGCGCGGCGCGCACGCCATGGGCGGCATGTCCGCGTTCATCCCGAGCAAGGACCCGGCGAAGAACGAGTTCGCGTTCAACAAGATCACCGAGGACAAGACCCGCGAGGCCAACGACGGCTTCGACGGCTCCTGGGTGGCGCACCCGGGCATGGTGCAGACCGCGATGGACGCCTTCGACAAGGTGCTCGGCGACCGGCCGAACCAGCTGGACAAGCTGCGCGAGGACGTGCACGTCACCGCCGCGGACCTGCTCAACGTCAAGGCCACCCCCGGTGAGGTCACCGAGGCCGGGCTGCGGGCCAACGTCAGCGTCGGCATCCAGTACGTGGAGTCGTGGCTGCGCGGCTCCGGCGCGGCCGGCATCAACGGCCTGATGGAGGACGCCGCCACCGCCGAGATCAGCCGCAGCCAGGTGTGGCAGTGGCTGCACAACGGGGTGACGCTGTCCGACGGGCAGCCGGTCACCACCGAGCTGGTGCAGCGGGTGATCGAGGAGGAGGTCGCGGCCATCGCCTCGGCCAAGGGAGATGCGTACTCCTCCGGCCGGTGGGACGATGCCCGCGCGCTGTTCACCGAGATGGCCCTGGGGGACGAGTACAACGACTTCCTGACCGTCCCGGCCTACGAGCGCATGCCCTGATCTCCGTGGTGGGGGCCATGTTGGCCGACATGGCCCCCACTGCGCGCACTCCCAGCAGGTCCGGCGACGAAGGCGGAACCTCATGAGCGGTACGCACGGCACGCAGACGTCGGCAGGGCCGGTCCTCGGCGACACCCCGCCGGAGGCCACCGCGGCCACCGGGGAGGTCGGGGACAACGCGGCCGGCATCGCCGCGGTGGGCCGGGTCGCCCGGGAGCTGATGCCCGACACCGGGGTCATCTCCGACCCCACCCAGCTGCGCACCTACGAGTGCGACGGTCTCGCCCACTACCGGGTCACCCCCGCGCTGGTGGTGCTCCCCGAGACCACCGAGCAGCTCGCCGGGGTGGTGCGGGCCTGCGCCGAGCACGGCGTCCCCTTCGTCGCCCGCGGCTCGGGGACCGGGCTGTCGGGTGGCGCGCTGCCGCGGGCCGACGGCGTCCTGGTGGTCACCTCCCGGATGCGCACCATCCGCGAGGTGCGCCGGGCCGACCAGCGCGCGGTCGTCGAGCCCGGCGTGATCAACCTCGACGTCACCCGGGCGGCGACCGGTGAGGGCTACTACTACGCCCCCGACCCCAGCAGCCAGCAGATCTGCTCGATCGGCGGCAACCTGGCCGAGAACTCCGGCGGCGCGCACTGCCTCAAGTACGGCTTCACCAGCAACCACGTCCTCGGCGCGGAGCTGGTCACCCCGCAGGGCGACGTCGTGCAGCTCGGCGGGCTGGCACCGGACTCCCCCGGCTACGACCTGCTGGGCACCGTCGTCGGCTCCGAGGGCACCCTCGGCATCGCGACCACCGCGACGGTCCGGCTGGTCCGGCTGCCCGAGGAGGTGCGCACCCTGCTGGTCGGCTTCCGGTCCACGGACGACGCCGGCGCGGCCACCTCGGCCATCATCGGCAGCGGCGTGCTGCCGGCCGCCATCGAGATGATGGACGCCCTGGCGATCGAGGCCGCCGAGGCCGCCGTGCACTGCAACTACCCCGACGGCGCCGGCGCGGTGCTGGTCATCGAGCTCGACGGCCCGTCGGCGGAGGTGCAGCACGAGTACGACGTCGTCGAGCGGCTCTGCCAGGAGCACGGCTCCTTCGAGCTGCGGCTGGCCATCGACGCCACCGAGCGGGCGCTGATCTGGAAGGGCCGCAAGTCCGCGTTCGCCGCGGTCGGCCGGATCAGCCCCGACTACATCGTCCAGGACGGCGTCATCCCGCGGACGGCGCTGCCCGAGGTGCTGCGCGCGATCGCCGACCTGTCGTCGTCCTCGGGGGTGCGGGTGGCCAACGTCTTCCACGCCGGCGACGGCAACCTGCACCCGCTCGTGCTCTTCGACGACGCGAAGCCCGGCGCCGGCGACGCGGCGGAGAAGGTCAGCGGCGCGATCCTGGACCTCTGCATCAGCCACGGCGGGGCGATCACCGGCGAGCACGGCGTGGGCGTGGACAAGGCCGCCTACATGCCGAAGATGTTCACCGACGACGACCTGGACACCATGCAGCTGGTCCGGTGCGCGTTCGACCCGGGCAACATCTCCAACCCCGGGAAGATCTTCCCGACGCCCCGGCTGTGCGGCGAGGTCCCGGGCAAGCGGAAGCACGCCCACCCGCTGGTCGAGGCCGGCCTGGCGGACGCGTTCTGATGACCACGGTCAGCCTGGACGCCGCCCGCAGCGCGCTGTCCTCCGCGTGCGGCGACGTCACCGACGCCGGCCCGGCCGACGCCGTCGACGGGGTGCCCGCGACGCTCGTCGCCCGGCCGGGCACCACCGCCGAGACCGCGGCGGTGCTGCAGGCCGCGGCCGGGCACGGGCTCACCGTCGTCCCGCGGGGGCGGGGCACGAAGCTGTCCTGGGGCCGGCCGCCCGAGCGGGCCGACCTGGTCCTGGACATGAGCCGGATGTCCGCCGTCCTGGACCACGCCGCCGGTGACCTGATCGTGCACACGGAGGCCGGCACGCTGCTGGCCGACGTGCAGCGGACCGTCGGTCAGGCGGGGCAGCGGCTGTCCCTGGACGAGGTCGTCCCCGGCTCCTCGGTGGGCGGCGCCCTGGCGACCAACACCAGCGGTCCCGGCCGGCTGGTCGTCGGGACCGCCCGCGACCTGCTGCTCGGGGTCACCCTCGTCCGTGCCGACGGCGTCGTCGCCAAGGCCGGTGGCCGGGTGGTCAAGAACGTGGCCGGCTACGACCTGGGCAAGCTGGTCATCGGCTCGTTCGGCACGCTCGCGGTGATCACCGAGGCGGTCTTCCGGCTGCACCCGCTGCCGGCGGCCCGGCGCTTCGTCACGGTGCCCTTCGGCACGGCCGAGGACGCCGCAGCGCTGGTCCAGACGATGGTGCACGCCCAGGTGGTGCCCGCCGCGGTCGAGGTCGAGTGGCGGGTCGACGGCGCCGGCACGGTCGGCGTCGAGCTCGGTGGCACGCCCGCCGGGGTCGAGGCCCGGACGGCGGCCACGCTGCAGCTGCTCGGCGCCGGCGCCGAGGAGGCCGGTGGACCGCCGCCCGGCTGGGGCGTGCTGCCCTGGCGGGACGACCCCGACCTGCCGGAGGTCGGGCTGAAGCTCACCTGCGCGCTGTCCGGGCTGGCAGCGGTGCTGGACGCCGCCCGCCGCGCCGCCGCCGACGCCGGGGTGCCGCTGACGCTGCGGGGCTCCGGCGGGGCCGGGGTGCTGTACGGCGCGCTGGCCGCCGACGCCCCGGTCGAGGCGGTCGCCGCCGTGGTCGAGCGCACCCGCACGGCGTGCACCGCGCACGGCGGCTCGCTGGTGGTGCTCGAGGCACCGGCCTCGGTGCGGGCCGCCGTGGACACCTGGGGCCCGGTGCCGGCCATCGACCTGATGCGCCGGGTCAAGGAGCAGTTCGACCCGGAGCGCCGCCTGGCGCCCGGCCGCTTCGTCGGAGGCATCTGATGGGACAGCCCACCACCGTTCAAGCCGAGGGCCCGCAGGACGACCCGCGCACCGCCGGGGTCCGGGCGAGCGGCCCGGTGCCGATCGGCACGCCGACCGTGCGGCCGGCCTTCGACGACGAGCACCCGCCCTCGGCCGAGCTGATCAGCGACTGCGTGCACTGCGGTTTCTGCCTGCCGACCTGCCCCACCTACACGCTGTGGGGCGAGGAGATGGACTCCCCGCGCGGCCGGATCGACCTGATGAAGGCCGGCCTGGAGGGCGCGCCGCTGACCGACACGATGGTCCAGCACTTCGACGCCTGCCTGGGGTGCATGGCCTGCGTGACCGCCTGCCCCTCCGGCGTCCAGTACGACAAGCTCATCGAGGCCACCCGGGTGCAGGTGGAGCGGCACCACACCCGCAGCCCCGGCGACCGGGCGATGCGCGCGGCCATCTTCGCGCTGTTCCCCTACAAGCGGCGGCTGCGGGCGCTGCGCGGGCCGCTGCGCGCCTACCAGGCCAGCGGGCTGCCGAAGGTGGTCCGCTCGAGCGGGCTGCTGGACCGGCTGGCGCCCAAGCTGGCCGCGATGGAGGGGCTCGCCCCGGTCTTGGAGAAGCGCGAGAAGCTGCCCTCCCGGGTCCCGGCGGTGGGCGAGCGCCGGGCGGTGGTCGGGATGCTCACCGGCTGCGTGCAGGGCGAGTTCTTCCCCGGGGTCAACGCCGCGACCGCCCGGGTGCTCGCCGCCGAGGGGTGCGAGGTCGTCATCCCGCGCGCGCAGGGCTGCTGCGGGGCGCTGTCGGTGCACAACGGCCGGCAGGAGGAGGCCGAGCGGTTCGCCCGGGCGACGATCGACGCCTTCGAGGCCGCCGGGGTGCAGACCGTCGTGGTCAACGCCGCCGGCTGCGGGTCGAGCATGAAGGAGTACGCCGACGTGCTCGCCGACGACCCCGCCTACGCCGAGCGGGCCAGGACCTTCGCCGCCTCGGTGCGCGACGTCTCCGAACTGCTCGCCGAGCTCGGCACCGTCGCCGAACGGCACCCCCTGGAGGTCACCGTCGCGTACCACGACGCCTGCCACCTCGGGCACGCCCAGGGCATCCGGCAGCAACCCCGCGCGCTGCTGCGCGAGGTCCCGGGCCTGCAGCTGCGGGAGATCCCCGAGGCCGAGATCTGCTGCGGCTCGGCGGGCATCTGGAACGTGCTCAACCCCGAGCCGGCCCGGGAGCTCGGTGACCGCAAGGCCCGCAACATCGCCTCCACCGGCGCCGAGCTGCTGGTGACGGCGAACCCCGGCTGCCTGATGCAGGTGTCCTCCTCGCTGCAGCGGCAGGGCACCCGGATCGGGCTCGCGCACACCATCGAGGTGCTCGACGCCTCGATCCGCGGCCTGCCGGTCAGCACGCTGGGCCCGCAGTAGCAGGACCCCGTCCTCCTCGCCCCGGGCACGCCCGGTGCGAGCCCCTGGACGGGGCCTGACCCGTTCCACCCCTTCTCACAACGAGGTGAGCCCGTGTTCGAACAGGTCCTGGACCCCGTCAACGGGTCCCTCGGGCTCTCCGCCCTCTGCGCCGTCCTGCCGCTGCTGACCCTGTTCGTCCTGCTGGGCGCGCTGCGGGTGAAGGCGTGGATCGCCGGGCTGGTGGCGCTGCTCGTCGCGCTGCTGGTCGCCGTCGTCCTGTACTCGATGCCGGTCGACCAGGCGCTGCTCAGCGCCACCGAGGGCGCCGCCTTCGGGTTCTTCCCGATCCTGTGGATCGTGCTGAACGCGATCTGGGTCTACAACCTGACCGTCGAGACCGGGCACTTCGACGTGCTGCGCCGCTCGTTCGAGAAGGTGAGCCCCGACCAGCGGATCCAGGCGATCATCATCGCCTTCTGCTTCGGCGCCCTGCTGGAGGCCCTCGCCGGCTTCGGCACGCCGGTGGCGATCACCGTGGTCATGCTCATGGCGCTGGGGTTCGCGCCGCTCAAGGCCGCGGCCGTGGCGCTGATCGCCAACACCGCGCCGGTCGCGTTCGGCGCGCTGGCCACGCCGATCGTCACCCTGGCCACGGTCACCTCAGGCGTGAACGACGACCCCGGGCTCACGGTGGACAACCTGGGCGCGATGGTCGGCCGGCAGACGCCGATCCTGGCGATCGTCGTCCCGCTGGTGCTGGTGTTCGTGGTCGACGGCAAGCGCGGGGTCCGGCAGACCTGGCCGGTGGCGCTGGTGTCCGGCCTGGCCTTCGCCCTCGCCCAGTTCGTCGCCGCCAACTACATCTCGGTGCCGCTGACCGACATCATCGCCGCCCTGGTCTCCGCCGCCGCCATCGTGGCGATGCTGCGGGTCTGGACGCCGGCCGAGTCCCCGGACCTGGCCCGCGAGGCGGTGGCCGCCGGCGGTGGCCGGCACACCGGGGAGGTCGGTGCCGGCGCGACCGCCGGCGAGGAGCTGGGCGACCGTCCCGGCAGCCAGGGTCCGCGCGACCCGGGCGCCCCGGCCAGCCGGGAGGACGGCCCGGTCGTGCCGGACACCCGCGGCGAGGTGCTGAAGGCCTACGCGCCCTACCTGATCATCATCGTGATCTTCTCGATCGCGAACATCAGCGCGGTGAAGACGGCGCTGGCCGCGTCGCCGTGGACGACGGTCTTCGCCTGGCCGGGGCTCGACGTCTTCGGGCCGGGCTCGGACACCGAGCTGGCCTCCACCAGCTACACCTTCAACTGGCTGCCCGCGGCGGGCACGCTGATGATCCTCGCCGGCATCCTGACCATGGTCGTGCTCAGGATCTCGCCCGCGCGCGGGCTGCGGGCCTACGGCCGCACGTACGCCGAGCTCAAGTGGGCGATCGTCACCGTCATGGCGGTGCTGGCGCTGGCCTACGTGATGAACCAGTCCGGCCAGACCACCTCGCTGGGTGCCTGGCTGGCCCAGACCGGCGCCTTCTTCGCCTTCCTGTCCCCCATCCTGGGCTGGATCGGGGTCGCGGTGACCGGGTCGGACACCTCGGCGAACGCGCTCTTCGGCGCGCTGCAGGTGCAGACGGCGGCCGGCGCCGGGCTCGACCCGGTGCTGCTCGCGGCGGCGAACACCTCCGGCGGCGTGCTGGGCAAGATGGTCAGCCCGCAGAACCTGGCCATCGCGGCGGCTGCGGTCGGCATGGCCGGCAAGGAGGGTGAGCTCTTCCGGAAGGTGTTCGGCTGGAGCTTGGTCCTGCTGCTGGGCATGTGCGTGATCGTCGTGCTGCAGTCGACCGGCGCGCTCAGCTGGATGATCCCCTAGGCGGGGGCCCCGGCTGGGTCAGGAGCGGGTGGCCTCTGCCTCGCGCTCCTCGCCCAGCCGGTTCAGCCGGCCGAGCAGCTGGGCCAGGGTCGCGACGTCGGTGGTCTCCCAGCCGGCGAGGTCGGCCTCCCACCGCTCGCGGCGGGCGTCGCGCAGCTGGCTGAGCCGGCGGTGGCCCTCCGGGGAGGTGGAGAGCACCTGGGCGCGGCCGTCGTCGGGGTCGGCGGCCCGGTCGACCAGGCCGAGCGCCACCAGCGAGGCGACCTGGCGGCTGACCGTGCTCTTGTCCAGCCCGAGCCGGGCCACGACGTCGCTGGCGCGCAGCGGGCCGGCGTCGTCCAGCAGGACGAGCAGCCCGTACGCGGCGCCGTCGAGGTCGGCGTGCAGCTGGCCGGCCAGCCGGCCTTGGATCGCGCGCGAGCGGCGCAGCAGCAGGGCGATCTCCCGCTCGAGGACGACGAACGCCGCATGGCAGTCCGGGGTGCTGTCCACCAGAGGTCGCTCCACGGAGACGCGAGGTGCACTGTCGACGGTCACACCGTTCATCACGAGCGGTGCGCCCGCTGCGTTCCCGGGTCCGGTCACGGATGTCCGGTCGGGCGCCACACCACCAGTGCCGAGCTCGAGGTGCGCGGGACCAGGTCGCGGCGGTAGGCGGCCGAGACGGCCGACTCCGCCGCGATCCGGCGGGTCTCGGACAGCTCGAGCTCGTCGAGCAGCTCCGCGACCCGGCCCTGCAGCGCCTCGACCCGCGACTCGAGCTCGATGATGCGCTTGATGCCGGCCAGGTTGACGCCGTCCTCCTGGCTCAGCCGCTGCACCTCGCGCAGCAGCGCGACGTCGCGGGGGCTGTAGCGCCGCCCGCCGCCGGCGGTGCGGCCGGGGCTGACCAGCCCCAGCCGGTCGTACTGGCGCAGCGTCTGGGCGTGCATGCCGGCGAGCTCGGCGGCCACGGAGATCACGAAGACCGGCGCGTCCTCGGCGAACGCCCGGCCCGGCTCGGGGAGGCTCATCGGGCACCTCCGCCGCGCAACACCTCGGTGATCTCCGGCCTGGGGTCGTCGGGCAGCTCGGCGGCGAGCTTCTCGATCGCCTCCCGGGCACCCGGGGTGAGCCGGGCCGGGACCGCGACCTCCACGGTGACCAGCAGGTCGCCGGTGCTGCCCTTGCCCGGCACGCCCCGGCCGCGGACCCGGAAGGTGCGCCCGCTGGAGGTGCCGGCCGGGACCTTGAGCGACACCGACCCGTCGAGGGTGGGGACGGTCAGCGTCGTCCCGAGCGCCGCCTCGGCGAAGGACACCGGGACGGTCAGGGTGAGGTCGTTGCCGGTCCGGCCGAACAGGTCCGACCCGGACACGTGGACGACGACGAACAGGTCACCCGCCGGTCCGCCGCGCCGGCCGGGTGCGCCCTTGCCGGCCAGCCGGATGCGCTGGCCGTCCTTGACGCCGGCCGGGATCCGGACGGTGATGGTGCGGGTCTGCGTGGTGACGCCGCTGCCCTTGCACTCCGGGCACGGGTCGTCGACCACCGAACCGGTGCCCCGGCACTCCCGGCACGGCTCGGAGAACGCGAACGCGCCCTGGCTGCGGCTGGTGACCCCGGCGCCGTTGCACACCGGGCAGGTGTGCGGGCTGGTGCCGGGCCGGGCACCGTTGCCGTGGCAGGTCGCGCAGGTGCCCGGGCTCTGCATGCGCAGCGGCACCGTCACGCCGAGGACCGCCTCGTCGAACGCGAGCGTCGCCTCGGTCTCCACGTCCTGCCCGCGGGCCGGACCGGACGCGGCCTGCTGCCGGCTCCGGGTGCCACCGGGAGCGGCGCCGCCGGTGAACAGCCCGCCGAAGATGTCGCCCAGGCCGCCGGCCCGGCCGGCACCGGGGGCACCGCCGCCGCCGAAGATGTCGCCCAGGTCGAAGGGCTGCCCACCCGGGGCACCGCCGGGGAAGCCCCCCGGGAAGCCGCCGGGGGCGCCGGCGCCGGGCCGGAAGCCGCCGGAGCCGAACATCCGGCGGGCCTCGTCGTACTCGGCCCGCCGCTTGGCGTCCGAGAGCACGTCGTAGGCCTCGGAGACCTCCTTGAAGCGTGTCTCCGCCTGGGTGTTCCCCGGGTTCTTGTCCGGGTGCAGCTCACGGGCCAGCTGCCGGTATGCCTTCTTGATGGCCGCGGCGTCGGCGTCCTTGGCGACGCCCAGGGCCGCGTAGTAGTCCTTCTCGATGAAGTCCCGGGTGCTGCTCATCGGGCGCCTCCTCTCTGTCCAGCTGCTGACGAGCCGGTCTCCCCTCCGCGCTGCGGAGGGGGGACCGGCCGGGTGGTGGTCGTGCTCAGCCGGCGGCCGGGCCCGCGCCCGGCTGCTCGTCGGCGGGGGCGTCGGCGCTCGCCGGCTCGGCGGCGGCCGGCGCCGGCGACTCCGGGTCGGTCACGCCGACCATCGCCGTCCGCAGCACCCGGTCCCCGCGCCGGAACCCCGGCCGGAGCACGGTGGTCGCGGTCGGCTCGGACACCTCGGGCGAGGTGTCGTGCAGCACCGCCTCGTGCAGCGCCGGGTCGAACGGGTCGCCCGGCGCGCCGAACGCCTCCACGCCGAGCCCCTCGAGCAGGCCCAGGACGCGGTCGGCGACGACCTTGAAGGCGCCGGTCAGGTCGCCGTGGTCACGGGCCCGCTCGATGTCGTCGACGATCGGGAACAGCTGGCCGGCGAAGCGCTCCGCGGCCTGGTCGACCACCAGCACCCGGTCCCGCTCGACCCGGCGCCGGTAGTTGGCGTACTCCGCGGTGACCCGCTGGAGGTCCTCGGTGCGCTCGGCCAGCTGGCGCGTGGCGTCGTCGACGACCACCCCGCCCACCGGCTCGTCGACGAGGTCCGCCGGGGTCTCGCTGAACTGCTCGCTCATCTGCTCTCCCTGCTCCGGCACGGTCTCGCGCGGGTCTCCCTGCGCCGGCCGGGCGCTGATCGGCTCCTGCTCGGCCGGCACCCGGGCCGCACCGCTGGTCGGGTCGATGCGCCGCTTGTCCCGGATCACGACCCGGGGCGGTTGCTCGTCCTGTTGGCTCATCGTCTCCCCCCGCGCCACCGGCCCGGTCTCTCGGGCCGGTGGACACGATCACGGACGGCGGGTCACTTCTTGTCGGGGTCCTCGTCGACGATCTCGGCGTCCACGACGTCGTCGTCGGAGGCGGTGCTCCCCGTCGCGCCGGTGTCGAACCCGGCGTCACCGGCACCCGGGGCGCCGGCACCGTCGGCCTGCGCCTGGGCGTACAGAGCGCCACCGACCTCCTGCGAGACCCGAGCGACCTTCTCCTGCGCGGTCTTGATCGCGGCGATGTCGGAGCCGCCGAGGGAGGAGCGCAGCTCGGTCAGGGCCTCACCCAGCTCCTCCTTCTTGTCGGCCGGGATCTTGTCGCCGTTCTCCGCGAGGAACTTCTCGGTCTGGTACTGCAGCGACTCGGCGAGGTTGCGGGTCTCGGCCTCGTCGCGACGCTTCTTGTCCTCCTCGGCGTGCGCCTCGGCGTCGCGCATCATCCGCTCGATGTCGTCCTTGGGCAGGGCCGAGCCGCCGGTGATGGTCATCGACTGCTCCTTGCCGGTGCCCAGGTCCTTCGCGTGGACGTGGACGATGCCGTTCGCGTCGATGTCGAAGGCGACCTCGATCTGCGGGACGCCGCGCGGGGCCGGCGGGAGACCGGTCAGCTCGAACATGCCGAGCTTCTTGTTGTAGGCGGCCATCTCCCGCTCGCCCTGGAAGACCTGGATCTGCACGGAGGGCTGGTTGTCGTCGGCCGTCGTGAAGATCTCGCTGCGCTTGGTCGGGATCGTGGTGTTGCGCTCGATGAGCTTGGTCATGATCCCGCCCTTGGTCTCGATGCCCAGGGACAGCGGGGTGACGTCGAGCAGCAGGACGTCCTTGACCTCACCGCGGAGCACGCCGGCCTGCAGCGCGGCACCCACGGCGACGACCTCGTCGGGGTTGACGCCCTTGTTGGGCTCCTTGCCGCCGGTCAGCTCGCGGACCAGGTCGGTGACGGCGGGCATCCGGGTGGAGCCACCGACGAGGACGACGTGGTCGATGTCGCCGACCTTGACGCCGGCGTCGCGGATCGCCTGGTTGAACGGGGCCTTGGTCCGGTCCAGCAGGTCCTGGGTCAGCCGCTGGAACTCGGCGCGGGTGATCGTGACGTCCAGGTGCAGCGGGCCGTCGGCACCGGCGGTGATGTAGGGCAGGTTGACGTTGGTCGACTGCGCGCCGGACAGCTCGATCTTCGCCTTCTCCGCGGCCTCGCGGAGGCGCTGCATGGCCAGCTTGTCCTTGGACAGGTCGATGCCGGACTGCGCGTTGAACGTCTGCACCAGGTGCTTGACGACGCGCTCGTCCCAGTCGTCACCACCGAGCTTGTTGTCACCGGCGGTGGACTTGACCTCGATGACGCCGTCGCCGATCTCCAGCAGCGAGACGTCGAAGGTGCCACCACCGAGGTCGAAGACCAGGATGGTCTGCTCGGTCTCGCCCTTGTCCAGGCCGTAGGCCAGCGCGGCCGCGGTGGGCTCGTTGACGATGCGCAGCACGTTGAGCCCGGCGATCTCCCCGGCCTCCTTGGTGGCCTGGCGCTGGGCGTCCTCGAAGTAGGCCGGGACGGTGATGACGGCCTCGGTCACCGGCTCGCCCAGGTAGGTCTCGGCGTCGCGCTTGAGCTTCTGCAGCACCCGGGCGCTGATCTCCTGCGGGGTGTACTGCTTGCCGTCGATGTCGCCGGTCTTCCAGGTGGTGCCGATCTCGCGCTTGACGCTGCGGATCGTCCGGTCGACGTTGGTGACGGCCTGGTTCTTGGCCGACTGGCCGACGAGGACCTCGCCGTTCTTGGCGAAGGCCACCACCGACGGGGTGGTGCGGGCGCCCTCGGAGTTGGCGATGACGGTGGGCTCGCCGCCCTCGAGGACCGCGACGACGGAGTTCGTCGTGCCGAGGTCGATACCGACTGCTCGTGCCATGGGAGACCTCTCCTTGCTGTGACGGGGGTGGTGCTGGTCCGGGAGCCGAGCGCCGGGTGGCTCCTGCGGGTGCCGCAGGGCCTTGCGCCGGGTCCGCTCAACTTTCCTGCCCAGGGTAACGGCAGTCCCCGGGTCCGTGTTCCCGGGGTCCACCGGCCCCGGCTCGTCGGCCCGCTGCTCCACCGGGCGGCGGGCGGTCTGGGGTTACTGACGAGTAGCCTGCAGCGACCCGGTTATCGTCCGTCCGGGTGGGCGATGACGCCTGCGCACGCGCACGAGAGGGAGCCCATGGGCCCGTTGCAGATCGTCCTCGGCACGCTGGCCGTGCTCCTGCTGGTCGTGTCGGTGGTCTACGCCACCAAGGCGGTCCGCGCGATGCTGCGCATCTTCCGGACCGGCCAGCCCGACCCCACCCGCTCCGGGGACGTCGGCCCGCGCCTGAAGACGCTCGCGGTGGAGTCCCTCGGCCACACCCGAATGCTCAAGTGGTCGGCGATCGGTGCCGCGCACTGGTTCGTCTTCCTGGGCTTCTACGGCCTGTTCCTCACCCTGGTCGAGGCGTTCGGGGAGGTGTGGGACCCGGAGTGGCACCTGCCGCTGATCGGCGAGTGGAGCCTGTGGAACCTCTTCGTCGACGTCATCGGCACCGGCACGGTGCTGGGCATCGTCTACCTGATCATCCGGCGCCAGCTCGACCACCCGCGCCGCAAGGGCCGCGCCAGCCGCTTCGCGGGGACCAACGAGGGCCGCGGCTACTTCGTCGAGGCCGTCGTCCTCACCATCGGCCTCTGCATCCTGCTGATCCGGGCGGTCAAGATCTCCGCCGGGCTGACCGACGCCCCCGGCTGGTCGCACCCGGTGTCCGGGGCGCTGAGCAACCTCGTCCCGGGCAACCCCGACCTGCTGAGCGTCATCGCCTTCGTGAAGATCGTGGTCAGCCTCGTCTGGCTGATCACCATCTCCCGCATCCTCAACATGGGCGTCGCCTGGCACCGGTTCAGCGCGTTCTTCAACATCTACTGGAAGCGCGAGGCGAGCGGCGGCGTGGCGCTGGGCCCGCTGCAGCCGATGATGAGCGCCGGCAAGCCGATCGACTTCGAGGACCCGGGCGAGGACGACCTCTTCGGCCGCGGCAAGATCGAGGACTTCACCTGGAAGGGGATGCTGGACTTCACCACCTGCACCGAGTGCGGGCGGTGCCAGAGCCAGTGCCCGGCCTGGAACACCGGCAAGCCGTTGTCGCCGAAGATGGTGATCATGGACCTGCGGGACCACCTGTACGCCAAGGCCCCGTACCTCACCGGCGCGACCAAGGCCTCCGACGAGGCGCCGAACTTCGCCGACTTCACCACCCTCGAGCCCAGCGCAGAGCAGGAGTGGGCGTCGGGCTACGCCCGCATCGAGGGCACCAACGACGCCCAGGCGCACCGCCCGCTGGTCGGCACGCTCGAGGAGGGCGGGGTCATCGACCCCGACGTCCTGTGGAGCTGCACCAACTGCGGGGCCTGCGTCGAGCAGTGCCCGGTCGACATCGAGCACGTCGACCACATCATGGACATGCGCCGCTACCAGACCATGATCGAGTCGAGCTTCCCCTCCGAGGCCGGCGTGATGATGCGCAACCTGGAGAACCGCGGGAACCCGTGGGGCGTGGGCGGCAACGTCCGCGAGGACTGGATGAAGGACCTGGACTTCGAGGTCCGGCAGGTCGACGGCGCGATCGACGACGACGTCGAGTACCTGTTCTGGGTCGGCTGCGCCGGCGCCATCGACGACCGGGCCAAGAAGGTCACCAAGGCCGTCGCCGAGCTGCTGCACATGGCCGGGGTGGAGTTCGCCGCCCTCGGCAACGGCGAGACCTGCTCCGGTGACCCGGCCCGCCGGATGGGCAACGAGTTCCTGTTCCAGCAGCTGGCCATGGAGAACGTCGAGACGCTCAACGCGGTCTTCGAGGAGCGCCCGGCCGGCCGGCGCAAGATCGTCGCCACCTGCCCGCACTGCTTCAACTCGATCAACCGGGAGTACCCGCAGCTCGGCGGCGACTACGACGTCGTCCACCACACACAGCTGCTCGGCCAGCTCGTCGAGGAGGGCCGGCTCACCCCGGTCACCCCGGTCGACCGCAAGGTGACCTACCACGACCCGTGCTTCCTGGGCCGGCACAACAAGGTCTACACGCCCCCGCGGGAGATCCTCGACTCCGTCCAGGGGCTGACCACCCAGGAGATGCACCGCTGCAAGGACCGCGGCTTCTGCTGCGGCGCCGGCGGCGCGCGGATGTGGATGGAGGAGAAGATCGGCAAGCGGATCAACGTCGAGCGCACCGAGGAGGCGCTCGACCTCGACCCCGACGTCATCTCCACCGCCTGCCCGTTCTGCATCACCATGCTCAGCGACGCGGTGACCAGCAAGAAGCAGGCAGGGGAGGCCAAGGAGCACGTCGAGGTGCTCGACGTCAGCCAGATCCTGCTCCGCTCGCTGGCACCGGTCGGCGCACCCGGCGCGGAGTCCGGGCCGGGCGTGGGCACCGAGCCCGACGACCCGGCGGGCACGGGCTCACCCGCCACGCAGCACGAGTAAGGACCCCGTCCTCCTCACCCCTCGCAGGCTCGGGGCGAGCCTCTGGACGGGGCCGAAGGGACACTGGGCACCGTGAGCTCCTTCTTCGGTGGTGTGCGGGGGCGGGAGGACCCGGAGCTGGCGGCGGGCAACCGCCGCACCCGGCTGCACTACGCCCGCGACGTCAACGACCAGCGGGCGCTGGCCGACGACACGCCACCCATCCGGCGCGGCCGGAACTGGACCTGGTTCGTCGTCGCCGCCGTCGTCATGGCGGTGCTCGGCTTCGCCGGCAGCCGGGGGGCCGAGGAGGTGCCGATCACCGCCGACTGCGACACCCCGGCGATCGCCGTGGCCAGCAGCGCGGTGACCGCCGGCGAGGCGCTGCGCTTCCGGCTGACCGGGCCGGACGACACCGACTACGTGGTCACCCTGGACGGCGCACCGGTCCGCGGGGACGCCGGCAGCAGGGTCTCCTACACCCAGACGGCGGCCGGGCCGGCGCTGCGGCTGCAGCAGTGCCTGAGCCCGACGCTGCTGCTGGCCACGCCGGCCGGGGACGGCCCGCACCAGCTGGCCGTGCTCCGGCTGGCCGCGGACGGCACGACCAGCGAGGTCGCCGCCACCACCCTCACGGTGAGCGGCACGCGATAGCGGGAGAGCCGGTCTCCCTCAACCCTCGCAGGAGCGCGACGGGGGCCCGGCAGAGTGGCCTGGTGCTCCTCCACCTGCGCATCACCGCCCCGCCGGACCGGAGCGACGACGTCCGCGCCCTGCTCGACTCCGACCCGGGGGTCGCCCACCTGGCGGTCGTGACCGGCGGCTCGGTGCGCCCGCCCGGTGACCTCTTCCTCGTCGACGTCGCGCGGGAGTCGGCGGACCAGCTGATCGAGGCGCTGCGGCAGCTGCACGTGGACCGGGACGGCGGCATCGCCATGGAGGCGGTGGACGCCGCCGTGTCCCGCCCCGCTGAGGAGGCCGAGCGGCGGGCGCCGGGTGACGGGTCGGACGCCGTCGTCTGGGAGCAGGTCGTCCGCTCGACGGCGGCCGACGCAGCGCTCTCGGTCTCCTACCTGACGTTCCTGACCATCGCCACGCTGCTGGCGGCCGTCGCGATCGTCAACGACTCGGCCCCGCTGGTGATCGGCGCGATGGTGCTCGGGCCCGAGTTCGGCCCGCTGGCCGCGCTCGCCGTCGCGCTGGTGCACCGGCGCAGGGCCATGGGCGTGCAGGCGGTCGTCTCCCTCGTCGTCGGCTTCGCCGTGGCGATCGCCGTCACCGTGGTCGCGGCCCTCGCCGGCCGCTGGCTGGGGTGGTTCGGCACCGACCTGCTGGCAGCCGACCGGCCGGCGACCGGGTTCATCACCCAGCCGGACCGGTGGTCCCTGGTGGTGGCGGTGCTGGCCGGGATCGCGGGTGTCCTCTCCCTAACGTCCGCCCGGTCCGGTGCGCTGGTCGGGGTGTTCATCTCGGTGACCACGGTCCCGGCGGCCGGCGAGATCGCGCTGGCGATCGCGCTGGGCAGCGGCACGGACCTCCGCGAGGCGGCCACCCAGCTGGGCGTCAACCTCGTCGGCATCCTGCTGGCCGCCACCGCCACCCTGCTGCTGCAGAAGGCCGTCTGGCACCGGGTGCCCCAGGTGGTACCGCGGGTGCAGCGGGTGGGCCACGCGCGCAACTGACCCGCTGCACCGGGCCCGGGCCTCCGGAGGAAGATGGCCGGACGTGACCGCCGCCGCGCCGCCGAGACCGCCCGTGCAGCGCCGGGGGCTGGTGCTGGTCGCGGCCGCGATCGTGCTGACCGGGTTCAACCTGCGCACCGCGGTGAACAGCATCGGCCCGGTCCTCGAGGAGATCGAGCAGGGGCTGGGCATCTCCTCCGGCCTCGCCGGGCTGATCACCAGCATGCCGCTGCTGTGCTTCGCGGTGATCGGCTTCGCCGGGCCCCCGCTGGCCGCCCGCTACCGCGACGGGCACGTGCTGGCGGCAGCGCTGATCGTGATGACCGCCGGCCTGCTGGTCCGGGTCGCCGTCCCCGCCGTGGCGTTCTTCCTGGTCGGCACCGTGCTGACCATGGTCGGCGGTGCGCTGGGCAACGTGCTGCTGCCGAGCCTGGTGAAGAAGTGGTTCCCCGACCGCACCGGGCTGCTGGTCGGCGCCTACAGCACCTCCCTGGCCGTCGGTGGTGCGGTCGCCGCCGTCTCCACCGCACCGATCGCCGAGGCCGTCGGCGCCGACGGCTGGCGCTGGGCGCTGGGCATCTGGGCGGTCTTCGCGTTCCTCGCGGCCCTGCCGTGGCTCCTCGTCCCGCGGCACCCGGGTGCCGGGAGCAGCGCGCGGCGCCCCGTGCGGCTGCGGGCGCTGACCCGCAGCCGGCTGGCGTGGGTGATGGCGGCGTTCTTCGGCCTGCAGGCGGTGGAGGCCTACGTCGTCGTCGGCTGGACGGCGCAGTACCTGCGCGACGAGGGGATGTCGGCCAGCAGCGCCGGCGTGCTGGTCGGGGTCAACGCGCTCATCGTCATCCCGCTCAACGCCGTCGTCCCGACCGCCGCCGTCCGGCAGCGGCTGCAGCGACCGATGCTGGTCGGCTTCGTCTGCTGCTACCTGGCCGGCTGGACCGGGCTGCTGCTGGCGCCGCTGGCGGTGACCTGGCTGTGGGTGTCGCTGCTCGGCGTGGGCATGGGCACCTTCTCGATGGTGCTGACCCTGATCGGCCTGCGCGGGCGCACCCCCGAGTCGGTGGCTGCGCTGTCCACCGTCTCGCAGGGCTGGGGGTACGCGCTGGCCGGCGCCGGACCGCTGCTCGTCGGCCTGCTCCGCGGGGTGACCGGCGGCTACGGCGGCATGTTCGTCATCGCCTACGCGTCGACCGCAGGGCTGCTGGTCAGCGGCTGGATGGTCTGCCGCGAGCGCTACGTCGACGACGAGGTGCCCGGGCTGTTCGGCGACCGGTCACCCGCGGACGGCGACCCCGCCGTCGAGGTGGCCGGCACCGAGCCCGCGGTGGTCGTCCGGGAGCGCTAGACACTCAGCTGCAGCGCCCGCAGGAGCTCGGTGGACCGGTCGCGCGGCGCCTCGGGCGAGCGGGTGAGCAGCGCGACCGCTACGACGTAGGAGCCCTCGCCGGCCCAGCCGTGGCCCTCGGCGGTGAGCCGGGCGATGTGCTCGGCGACCTTGGGCTCGCTGCTGTACGCGCCGAACTCCAGCCCCATCGCCAGGAAGTTCGCCACCCGGTAGCCCAGCTCGCCGGCCGCGGCCAGCGTCGCCGCCGGGTCGGAGTAGCTGGGCAGCGCGACCAGCAGGTGGTCGAAGCCGGCCTTGAGCAGCCGGAGCACCAGGTCGTTGCCGTACCAGCCGCCCCACAGCTCCGGCATCAGGATGTCGCCGTCCGGGGCCGGGATGTAGGGCGGGTTGGCGATGACCGTGGAGGTCCGCGCGCCCTCCGGGGAGTCGGCCCAGGCGAAGAAGTCACCGAGCTCGACGGTGTACCGGTCGCCGACCCCCAGGTCGTCGATGGTCCGGCGGGCGCGCTCGACCGAGGCGGCGCTGATGTCGGTGCCGTGCACGGTCAGCCCGGGGACGGCGCGGACGACGTGCGCGATGGCCCGGGCGTCACCGCTGCCCAGCTCGGCCACGCCCTCGGTCTGCCAGGGAACAAGGGCGGCGTACTGGGTGAGCAGCAGCTGGACGGAGAACGCGTAGTGCGCCGACTCCTCCGCGCAGTCGAAGGAGCCGTTCCCGCCCTGGTCGCCCGAGGGCTGGGGCAGCAGAACAGCGGTGTCCCGGGGGTCCATGCGGACCTCTCTACCCCACTCGGCGGCCCGTCATCCGGCGTCGCACGACAGTTCATCCGGCCGTAGGACGCCCGTCAGGAGGGGAGCGCGTCCCCCGCGGCGGCGGGCCGGGTCTCGGCCCGGCTGAAGTTCCGGAACGACCGGGACGGCGTGGGGCCGCGCTGGTCCTGGTACCGGGAGCCGTAGACCGCCGAGCCGTAGGGGTGCTCGGCCGCCGAGCTCAGCTGGAACAGGCAGAGCTGGCCGATCTTCATGCCCGGCCAGAGCGTGATCGGCAGGTTGGCCACGTTGGACAGCTCGAGGGTGATGTGGCCGGAGAACCCCGGGTCGACGAAGCCGGCGGTCGAGTGCGTCAGCAGCCCGAGACGCCCCAGCGAGCTCTTCCCCTCGAGCCTCGCGGCGAGGTCGTCGGGGATGCTCACCACCTCGAGCGTCGAACCGAGCACGAACTCCCCGGGGTGCAGCACGAAGGGCTCGTCGCCGTTGGGCTCCACCAGCGTGGTCAGGTCGTCCTGCTGCTGCGCCGGGTCGATGTGGGTGTACCGGGCGTTGTTGAACACCCGGAAGAACCGGTCGAGCCGGACGTCGATGCTCGAGGGCTGCACCATCGCGGCGTCGTAGGGCGCCAGGCCCAGCCGGCCGTCGGCCAGGGCGGCCCGGATGTCGCGGTCGGACAGCAGCATGGCGCGGAGTCTAGGGAGTGCCGCTCCCGGTGCGGCCACCTCCCGGGCGGACGGCACCGGCTCCGTGGCCGCGCGGCGGAGTTGCTACGCTGTCTGCCGAGGCCGCGAGCAGCGTGGGAACGCGCAGCTCAGGCCGTCGCGGGTGTAGTTCAATGGTAGAACATCAGCTTCCCAAGCTGACAGTGCGAGTTCGATTCTCGTCACCCGCTCCACGTAAAGCAGCAGGTCAAGCCGCATGTTTAGTCTTCCAATGGATTACTGGACACCCGTCTAGATGGCCCGTATCAGCCCCCTATAACCCTTGGTTTTCCGCCCCGTAGGTCATGTACAGGTCACGCCGAGGGACTGACCGCGCAGGTGAGACCCTCGTTTGGCGGCATGACCCGAGCCGTGACCAACATCGGTCACACCACCCGCCGGCAGATCCTCTCGGGCTCCGCCTCCCGGTCCACAGCGAGGCGACAGCGTCGAAGCATGGGACTGCGGGGACGCGGCCGCCGCTGCGTCGGACGCTGCGCTGGGAGGCGGCACCCGCCCCATCACCGCGGCAGTCTCTCCGACCGCGCCGGCCGCCGGAAGGGCGCTTGCGCGTCCCTCCGGGATGGGCCTTCGGCCCACCCTTCCCCCGGCGCTGCGCAGTCGGAGGGAAGCGGGTTATGGGGAAGCGGGGTGGACCCTCGGTTGACCGTCCGGCAGCGTTGGTCCCCGAACGCGGCTCTAGGGACAGATAGGTCGCGCCGCGTCCCGTTCCCACCCGATGTCCGAACCGGGAGGGCATGGCGTCCAAGCCCGGTTCGGTTCAGGCGGCTCAGGTGGTTGCGGTGAGGCGTAGCGCGCATTCCGATGAGCACAGCTCGTCGCGGTCGGGGCAGCTGGCCAGGCCGGCGCTGGCCGCGCGCAGACGTCGGCTCAGGCGGTCGAGCCGGGTTCGCTTCTCCTCGATTCGGCGCAGTTGCCGGGCGAGCAGGGGTAGGAGGCTGTCGCGGACCTCGGTGCAGGAGCGGGTCTGGAGCGCGTCGAGGTGGCGGGCGATCTCCTCCAGCGGCAGGCCGAGCTCCTTGCTCGCCTCGATGAGGTCGAGCCGGCCGAGCACGTTCTCGTCGTAGTCGCGGTAGCCGTTGCTCGCCCGCCGGGCGGCGATCAGGCCGATCGTCTCGTAGTACCGCAGCGTTGTCGCCGGCACGCCGCTGCGCCGGCTGACCTCGGAGATGCGCACACCGGCCAGGCTAGGCGCCGGCTGCCGGTTTGACCTTCGAGCGGCTCGAAGCTCTACCGTCTGCTGCCGTGCTCACCTCGCTGTCCGGCAGCCGCCGCGGATGACGTCCCCCGTCGCGTGGCTGGAGCGCCACCAGATCGGGCTCTACCTCGTCGCGATCGCCGCCGGTGGGGCGATCGGGGTCTTCCTGCCGGCGGCCGAGCGTGTCGAAGTGGCCATCTACCCCGTCCTCGGGCTGCTGCTGTACGCGACGTTCCTCGGGGTGCCGTTCGCCTCGATCGGTGCGGCGCTGCGCGACGGGCGGTTCCTGGCAGCGGTGCTCGTCCTGAACTTCGCGGTGGTCCCGCTGGTCGCCTACGGGCTGTCCCGGTTCGTCGCCGACCGCCCCGCGCTGCTGTTCGGGGTGCTGCTGGTGCTGCTGACGCCGTGCATCGACTACGTCATCGTCTTCAGCGGCCTGGCCGGCGGCGCGTCGGAGCGGTTGCTGGCCGCCGCGCCGCTGCTGATGCTCGCCCAGGTCCTGCTGCTGCCGGTGTACCTGCTGCTGTTCATCGGCCCCGAGGGCGTCGCCGTCGTCGACGTCGGCCCGTTCGCCGAAGCCTTCCTGGTGCTGATCGTGGTGCCCCTGGCCGCGGCCGCGGCGACCCAGGCGCTGGCCGCGCGCAGCCGCGCCGGCCGCAACCTCGAGTCGGCGATGCTGGCGGCGATGGTGCCGCTGATGATGGCGACCTTGCTCGTCGTGGTCGCCTCCCAGGCCGGGACGGTGCGGATGCAGGCGTCCCAGCTGCTGATTCTGGTGCCGATCTACGCCGGGTTCCTGGTCGTCATGGCGGTGCTCGGTGTAGGTGCCGGCCGGCTGTTCGGGCTCGATGTCCCGTCCCGGCGCGCGCTGGTCTTCAGCGGTGCCACCCGCAACTCGCTGGTGGTCCTGCCGCTGGCGCTGGCGCTGCCGGCGTCGCTTGCGCTGGCGCCGGTGGTCGTGGTCACCCAGACCCTCGTCGAACTGATCGGCATGGTCATCTACGTGCGCCTGGTGCCCACCCTCGTGCCGCAGCGCCGCATGCCGCGGACGTTGCCGTAGCCGGCGCCGCCACCGGTCAAGGCGCGGCTGGCTCGGGCCGGGCGGGGCGCCGGCCGATTTCCACGGGCACGGGACCGGGCGCCGCGGTGGCGCATGCCGCTGCCCAGCGCGCCCCCCCGACGGCGGACGACGACCACCGCGACGGTGGCCGCGGCGACCGTGACGGCGAACAGGATCCCCGGCGAAGGGACCCGTCAGCGCGGTCGCGGCCCGCGCCGGTGACGCCGATGCCCCACCAGCCATCAGCGGTGCGGCGCAGCAGACCGCGCAGGCCTCCGCTCCGGCGCCGACCAGGCCGCCGCGCAGCCGCGAGCGCCTGCCCGCGGTCGGTTCCGCCTAGGGACGATTCGGTAGTGCGAGGAAGCCGGCAGCCGGCCGCCTGGCCGGGCAGCACGAGGCCCGTCTCCGCCGTTCAGGTTCCAGACGTGCGTCTTGCCCGTGGCTGCGCGACCGCGGTGAAGGCCAGCGCGATCCGGTAGTCCAGCGCGACGTCCCCGGCGTGGGCGGCGAACCCAGCGACGGAGTTGATCCTTGATGATGACCAGCGAGGTGCCGACCGCGAGGGTCATCGGCAGCCCGAGCAGCAGAACCAGCGCGGGGGATGATCAGTCGCCGGAGGGCAGGTCGGGGCCGCGGTCAAGGAAACGGTGCACCGCCGACGGCCGCCACCATGGACGCCGAGGTGAGCGACGGGCTCCCTCTCAGCGGCTGACGGGTGCCTGCGCCCTATACGACCATCACGTCGCCCAGCTCCACGAGGCCGTCTACCAGGCCGAGCACCTACGCCTCGTCGCTCCGGACGGATGCGGCTCGGGCTTCGCCGTGGCAGTCAGTCGCGGGTCGTGCCGGCCCCCGGTTCCACTGCCCGATGGTGGGCCAGCGCCGCATGGTGATCGTGGCCACCGCGATCCAACGGGCTGACGTGCACCGTGGCGTCGATCAGGCGCGGAACGTCGTGCAGCAGCCGGTGGTGGACGTCGACGGCGATGGCGTGGCCCTGGATGACGCCGATGTCGGGATCGACGAGAACTGCCGCCTCGGCGCGGAGGCGGTGCCCGGTCCAGCGCACCCGCAGTCGCTCCACACCGAGCACCCCGGGAGCGGTGCTGATGCTGGTTTCGGCGGCGTCGACCAGCTCCGGCTCCACCGAATCCATCAGGCGGCGGAAGATGTCGGTCGCCGCACCCTTGAGTACGAACAGGATCGCCACGGTGATGCCGAGGCCGACCAGGGGGTCGGCGAGCGGGAAGCCGGCCAGGACGCCGAGGGCGCCGAAGACGACGGCGAGAGAGGTGAATCCGTCGGTGCGGGCGTGCAGGCCGTCGGCGACCAGCGCCGCGGAGCCGATCTTGCGGCCGACGCGGATGCGGTACAGGGCGACGAGCTCGTTGCCAGCGGCGCCGATGAGGCCGGCGGCGATGACGACGCCGACATTGGTGAGCGGCTGGGGGTCGATCAGCCGGCGGATGGACTCGTAGCCGGCCACGACCGCCGAAAGGGCGATCATGAAGACGATGAAGACCCCGGCGAGGTCCTCGGCGCGGTCGTAGCCGTAGGTGTAGCGGCGGGAGGCGGCACGCCGGCCGAGAACGAACGCGATCCACAGCGGAACGGCGGTCAGCGCGTCGGAAAAGTTGTGGATCGTGTCGGCGAGCAGGGCGACCGACCCGGTGAAGTAGACGACCACCGCTTGCGCGAAGGCGGTGATCATCAACGCGACCAGGCTGATCTTCAGGGCCCGTACGCCCTCCCTGCTGGTCTCCAGCGCGGAGTCGATCGAGTCGGCGGAGTCGTGGCTGTGCCGCCGGAAGACCGAGGCGAGCAACCCCGTGAGTCCCCGCGGATGGTCATGCCCGTTCCCGTGGCCGTGGTCGGACCCGTGGTCATGGGTGCGGCCGTCGGCGTGGTCGTGTCCGTGGGATCGGTTGTGGCCGTCCGCATCGCCAGGATCGTGGCCGGAAGCACGACCGCTGGAGACGTTGTCGGGTTGGTTGGGGTGGCCGGCGGCGGTCATGGCCGATCCGTTGCGGTCGTGGAGGTGGGCTGGGTCAGGCGGCGGACGCCGGCGTCGGCGCGGTGGTGCTCGGGGATGCCGGCGCTGGCATGGTCGGCGTTGTCGAGTGCGTCGGTGACCAGTCGGGCGATGTGCTCGTTCTCCAGGCGGTAGTAGATCTGGGTGCCTTCCCGCCGGGTATGCACCAGCCGACTCATCCGCAGCTTCGCGAGGTGCTGGGACACCGAGGCCGGCAGTTTGCCCACCTCGCCGGCGAGCTCGTTGACCGACAGTTCCCGGTCGATCAGCGCCCACAACAGCTGGATGCGGGTGCTGTCGGCGAGCATGCGGAAGACCTCGACGGCCAGACTCACCTGGTCGCCCGGGAGTGGACGTCGAGCGCCCGAGCTATCTGCGTTCATACGCGGATAATAGACCGTGACCCTCGTCGCCCTATCTCGGGCGGGGTAGGGACGAGGGCGACGACTCGCTCGCGCGGCCCCCGGCCCGGGTCTCGGTGGCATCGATACCCGCGCCGGCTGACAAGCGGGGCGACCCGGGCCTTCCCCCACCTGCGCTGAGGCGACTGCTCGGTGCGGTGTGACCCTCGGCCAGAGAAGTTGGACCCGACAGGGCCACCGCCGACCCTCGCGGCGGCCCATCCCCGGGGTGAACGGACCCAACGACCCCACGGAGCACGCCGCCACAGGGCCGCCACAGGGACGCCAGAGTTGCGGATCCAGGCCGGGCACCCACCTCGGGCCGGAAGGTCACGGCGCGCCGAATGCGAGAAAGGATCCGCGGCGCCTCGAACAATCAACGACTACACGTTTCCTTAGTCACGACCCGAGACTGCCCCCGCATACGTTGACTATCAACCATAGCGAAGCCTTTCGAATAACCCCGCATACGCTTGCAGCAATACGGCACGCATGCTACCAATAGAGGTAGCTCGGGCCCCGCTTCGCGGGGCCCAGTGGCGTTTATAGGGGTGACGTGTTGGCCATTATTGGGTGGCGTTGAGATTGCATGGGGGAATGAAGGTGTACGTCGGCGACCCGGCCGCCGCCCGCGCCTATGTGGAGGCCGACCGGGGTCGGGCCGATGACTACTACCTCACCGAGGGCTCCGGGTTCGCCCGCCGCTTCACCGTCACCGACGGGCGCGTGGCCGAGCTGGTCCCGCTGACCGGCGATGCCTACGAGACGTGGGTCGCCGGCCGTGACCCCAGCAGTGGAGAGTCGCGTGGGTGGCTGCGTGACGACGAGCATGCGGTGCGGTTCGTGGAGGTGGTGGTCAACGGTCCGAAGACCTGGTCGCTGGCCGCCGCGCTGCACCCGGACATCGCCGAGGCGTACGAGGCGGCCCAGGACCGGGCTGCCGGGCAGATCGTCGCCTGGCTCTCGCAGCACGCCACCACCCGGGTCGGCCCGCGCGGCGGGCAGGTGCAGGTGCCACTGGAGGTGCTGGAGGCGGCGACGGTGCGGCACTACACCTCCCGGGCGGAAGACCCGCACTGGCACCTGCACCTGCAGCTCCTGTCCCGGGTGTTCGCCGCCGGGAAATGGCGCGGGCTGCACACCGTCGGCATCCGCGACTCGCTCGGGGCGATCAACGGCATCGGGCACGCGGCGATGGCGTGTGACCCGGAGTTGAACGCCGCATTCGCCGCGCACTGCTACACGAAGGACGCGACTGGAGAAATACTGGAGCTGGCCGACTATGTCGGCCCGTTCAGCGCCCGGCACGCGCAGATCACCCGGAATGTGGACCGCTACGAACGGGAATGGGCGACCGCGCACCCCGGTGACCACCCCGGCCCGGCGCTGCGCCGAGCGTGGGACGCCCGAGCGTGGGTCGACGGCCGCCCGGACAAGGTCACCGCCCAGCCCGGGGTCAGGCTGGAGGAACGCTGGCGGGCCGACCTGTCCGCTCTCGGCTACCGCGACCCGGGCAGGCCGGTCGCCCTGGCGCCCACCCCGATCGGGGCCCTCGATCGCGACGAGCTGGTGCAGCGCGCACTGACCCGACTCGCGGCCGGGCGGTCGGCGTGGAACGCCGCCGACATCCGGGGCGAGGCCGAGCGGCTGATCGCCGCCGCAGGCGTCGTCGCCGACGCACCGGTGCGCATCGAGCTGGCCGAAGACCTCACCGCCCGCGCCCTGGACCAGTGCCTACCCCTCCTGCAGCGGGACGGGGTGCCCGAGCACATCCGCGCCTGGACCTCCCAGCCGGTCCTCGACGTCGAAGCCGATCTGACCACCCGGCTCGCCGCCCGCGCCGCGCACTGCGTGCCTGACACCGGCCCGGCATTCCCGGTCGACCGCGCGGCCGCCGCCGGCCGGCTGGATGCCCGGCAGGCCGCGGCGGTCGCCGCGCTGGCCGGCGACCGGCCCCTGGTGGTGGTCGAGGGCGCCGCGGGGGCGGGCAAGACCACCACCCTCGCCGCTACCCGCGACCTGCTCGAGGCGCGGGGCCGCCGGCTCGTGGTGGTCACCCCTACGCGGAAGGCGGCCAAGGTGGCCGCCGGCGAGGTGGGGACGGCCGCCGGGTCCGCGGCGTCCCTCGCCTTCCAGCACGGCTGGCGCTGGGACGACGAGGGGCGTTGGACCAGGCTCGCCGTCGGCGAGGTCGACCCGGCGACCGGCCGGGTCTACGCCGGGCCGAGCGAGGCCGCGCAGATACATCCCGGGGATCTTCTGCTGGTGGATGAGGCCGGGATGCTCGACCAGGACACCGCCCGCGCTCTGCTGACTGTCGCCGACGAGTGCCAGGCCCGGGTGGCGCTGCTCGGTGACCGGCACCAGCTGTCCGCGGTCGGCCGCGGCGGCGTCTTGGACGTGGCCATCGGACAGGCCGACCCGGGGGCGCACCTGACACTCGACGCGGTGCACCGCTTCACCCGCACCGACCAGGACGGCCGCACAGCACCCGACACCGGCTACGCCGCGCTGACCCTGGCCATGCGCACCGGCAAGGACCCCGGCGCGATCTTCGACGCCCTCCTCGCCCGCGGCCAGATCCGGCTGTTCCCCGGCGCCGCCGCGCTACAGGACATGCTGGCCACCACCGCCGCCTCCTCATATGCCGACGGCCGCCGAGTGGCCGTGGTGGTGGACACCCGCGAACAAGCCGCCGAACTCAACAACGCCATCCGCGAACGGCTGGTCACCGCCGGCCGGGTCGATGACCGGACGGTGGCCGTCACCGGCGCCGGGGAGCGGATCGGCGTTGGGGACCGGATCGCCACCCGGCGCAACGACCGCCACCTCGACGTCGCCAACCGCGACACCTGGACCGTCACCGCCGTCACCCGAAACGGCGCGCTGGTTGTCACCCCGACCGGCCCTGACACCGATGACGTTCCCGGCGGTGTCACCCCAGACCCACAAGGGGCGCGGGTGCTGCCCGCCGACTACGTCACCGCGCGCGTCGAGCTCGCCTACGCCAGCACCGCCCACGGCGTCCAAGGCGAGACCGTCACCGCCGCACACGTGGTGATCGGCCAGCACACCGGCGCGGCGTCGGCCTACGTCGGCATGACCCGCGGCCGGGAGACCAACACCGCCCACCTCGTCGCCGCCGATGCAGACGACGCCCGGGTGCAGTGGGTCGCCGTGTTCGCCCGCGACCGGGCTGACCTCGGCCCCGCGCACGCCGCCCAGCTCGCCGCCGCCGAGGCGGCCCGCTACGCCCCATCCCGCCCGCTGGAGGAGGTTCTGGTCGAGCTGCGCGCGGCGTGGACGGCCGAGCAGCGCTGCCTTCAGCGACTTGCCTACTGGGAGCCGCAGCGCGAGACGCTGCGCGAGGTCGTCGCGCTCGAAGCCCCCCATGCCGGCGAACTCGCGCACCTCGAAGCCGCCCGAGATCAGACGGCGCTCGCTGCGGAACAGGCCAGAGGCCGGGCCGGGGACAGCGGCGCGGCCGTCGCCGCCCACACGGAGCAGGTCCGCGACACCCTGCTCGCGCGTTGGGACGGCGAACGCGACGCCGCCCGTCAAGCCGCGCGGGTGGTGCTCGACGGCTCCGGTCGGTTCGGCCTCCGGCGCGGCGCGGTGGCTCGAGCCGGCGAGCAGCTCGCCGACTGGGCCGACCGGTGGCGCCCACACGTGCCGTCCCTGCCCACCGAAACCGGTGAGCTCGCCCCGGTCGCCGGCTGGTTCGACGACCGCTCCGCCCTGTGGGGGGCGTTCGCCGCCTCCGCCCGCCAGGCGGCCGAACAGGCCCACCCAGAACACGCCCAGCTCCGCGCCGCAGCCGACACCGCCCGGCACGCGGCAGAGCAGGCCATACGCGCACTGGCCGAGGCGGGCCAGCGGCGCGACGAGCGGCTCGACCCCTTCGGGCCCGCGGCCTGGACCCCCGATCCGGCCGGCCGGCTCACGGACCTCCAGCGCGACATCGCCACCACCCGCCAGGAGCTCACCGACACACGCGCGCGCATCGCGACCCTCACCGCCGAACCGGCTCTCCTCGCCCAGCCCGCTGATCGGCTCACCCGCGAACGCGAGGCCTGGCGCACACGGCGCACGGCGGGCCCCGAGCAGCGCGGATCGGTGCGCCTGGGCCTAACCGCGCCCGTCCCGGGCGTTCCCCGGCCCGAGGAGGAGCGCCTCGGTCCGTTCCTTCCCCGGCGTGATACCGCCCCAGGCATCGGCCGATGACGGCGGCCTCCGCCGACGCCCGCTGCGGGCTCGGCAGGAGAGGTACAGGAGGAAAACTGGAGGCCTCGGAAGAAGCTCGTTGTGAGCTGTCACCAAACGGCTCGAAATGGCGCCTTCTACAAGCATCAGGCCACACCAGTCGATCGGATCCGGAGTCCGCCGCCATGCCCGACCGCCCCGCCGGCCATGAGCCCGAATTGCTCACCATCGTCGAAGCCGCTGAACTCCTGCGCGCGCCCGTCGCCACGCTGCGGTACTGGCGCCACCTCGGCACCGGCCCACGCAGCTTCCGTCTCGGCGGCCGCGTCCTCTACCGCGCCGACGAGCTCCGCAGCTGGATCAACGTTCATCACGGCCGGGTTGCCAACGACCGGGGGAGCCGGCGGTGAACCCACGCCGCAATCGGCGCACTCACCGGGATGCAGGAGGCGACACCCGCGGAGCGAGCGCACCCCTCAGCGGCACGCTCGGGTGCTATCTGCGGGGCTCGGGCCCCCTCCCGGCAGGCGGTCGCTGAACATGGTTCGGGACAACCGACGGAGGAAGGCGATACCCCAGGCCTCCGCCTACGAGCCCACGCCCCTCGGTGACCCCGGTCAGCTGCTCACCATCGACCAGGCCGCCGAGTACCTGAGCACAGGACAGCGCTTCGTCCGCCGCCTCATCAGCGAACGGCGGATCCCCTACGTGAAACTCGGCAAGCACGTGCGCCTCGAACGCTCGGCCCTGGACGGCTTCATCAACGACGGGCGCATACCGCGGCAATAGGAAGAGTCGGGCCAGAACGCAGCACGCGCTGTCCACAGGCGACATTGGCAGCTTTCGCAGGTCATGACATGGTAACCGAATGGCGAAGAGAGCCGCTTTCGGGACCGTCGACCGTCTGCCCAGCGGCCGGTACCGCGCCCGCTACGTCGGTCCGGATGGGCGCCGCCGGTCGAAGGTCTTCGGGACGGCGAAAGCCGACGCCTGGGCATGGCTGGCAACCGCACAGGCTGACCTCGTCCGAAAGGCCTGGCGGGCTCCCGAATCCGGCCAGCGCACCGTTGGTGCCTTCGCGGCGGATTACCTGGCCCGCGACGAATTACGGGAGAGCACCAGGAGCCTCTATGCCGGCCTCTGGCGGCTCCACCTGGCGCCCCAGTGGGAGGACGTGCCGGTCGGCGACGTCACCCCCGCCAAGGTCCGCACTTGGCACACCGCGGCGGCAAAGCGAACCGGCCCCACGGCGCTGGCCCAGGCCTATCGGCTCCTTCGCGGCATCCTGGGCGTCGCCGTGGCCGACGAGGTCATCGCGGCCAACCCGTGTCGGCTCCGTGGCGCCAGCACGCCGAGGGCCACCCGGCCCTCCCGAGCGCTGACCGCGGCTGAGGCGCAGACCCTGGCCGACCACGTCGGCCGGGACCGGCGAACGGAGCGTTATCGGGCTTTGGTGCTCGTACTTGCCTTCGGTGGGCTCCGATTCGGCGAGGCCACCGCCCTCCGCAGGTCGGACGTCGTCGACGGCGGCAAGCTGCACGTGCATCGCTCGGTTCGCTACGTGGGTGGACGCTGGCTGGTCGGTGACCCGAAGACCGAGGCCGGGCGCCGCACAGTGTCCCTGCCGGCCAGCGTGGCAAGTGCCCTCGCGACCCATCTGGAGCGCTTCGTGTCCGACTCCCCGGATGCACTGGTCTTCGGCACCTGCGCGGGAACCTTCTTGCACTCGGCCAACTTCGGCCAGACCTTCCGCCGAGCCGTCGAGGCGGTCGGCCTGCCACCGGTCCGACCGCACGAGCTACGGCACACCGGAGCCACCCTGGCCGCGGCGACCGGCGCCACGACCAAGGAGCTCATGCGGCGTCTGGGGCACTCCTCCTCGGCCGCAGCGTTGATGTACCAGCACGCGGCCGATGAACGCGACAGCGAGATCGCCAGGGCACTCGACGCGATGATCGGTGCCGCTTCGATGGTCCCCTCGTCCGAGTGAGCGCGACGCACCGCCGCGGCGGCAGGGATGACGTCGACAACATCCTGAGTTAGAGTCGATCCAACACGGCCAGCCCCTCTGATCCCTCGTGATCACGGGCTGGTTTTCTTTTGCTCCGACGCCAGGAGAGGACGTTCTTGCCTGCGCCGTACACCAAGCCTCACCTGGACCTACCGGCCCAGGTGAGGCTGCTGGCCTCGCGCGGACTCGTCGTTCCCGACCCACAGCACGCGGAACGCGTCCTGCGAGCCGTCGGCTACTACCGGCTCAGTGGCTACTGGTATCCCTACCGCCAGCCCAGCCCGACCGGCGTCGGACGAGCCGACGAGTTCGTTTCGGGCGCCAGCCTCGACCAGATCATCGGCCTGTACGACTTCGACCGGCGCCTGAAGCTGCACCTGCTCGATGCCTTGGAGCGCATCGAGATCGCGGCCCGCGTTCAGGTCGGCCACGTCCTCGGCCGTCGCGGCGCCTACGCCCACCTGGATCCGGTGAACCTGGACGCTCGCTTCGACCAACCACTCACCTCGGGGAAGCCCAGCCGTTACCAAGAGTGGCTCCGCCGCATGCATGACGCGCAGCAGCGCTCCCGTGAGGACTTCGTCGAGCACTTCCGCTCCAAGTACGACGGCCGGCTGCCAGCTTGGGTGGTGACCGAGATTCTGGACTTCGGCGGAGTCTCCACGCTCTACAGCGGCCTCAAGAGCCGCGACCGCGATGAGATCGCCGCCGGCTTCGGTGCGCTCGACGTCAGGGGGCGAGGTAACGGCGCAGTCCTCACCAACTGGCTGCGAGTGATCAACTACCTGCGCAACACTTGCGCCCACCACTCGCGGCTGTGGAACCGGAACATGGACGTCCAACTCGCCACAGCTCACCTGCGCTCGATCGGCCCTCTCGCGCACCTGCGCACCGGGCCGACGGCCCAGGTCTCCCGGGTCTTCGGTCCCCTGTGTCTCATGCTCTTCCTCCTCGCGGAGGTCGTCGACGACGACGCCTGGGAGGGCTGGCGTGACGATCTTGTGGCCCTGCTGACAACAGCTCTGCCGCCCACCGGACGGACCCTGGCCGAGATGGGCTTCCCCCAGGGGTGGCGGACCTCGTCCTTGTGGCGCTGAGCGATGCCGTCAACCCCGAGCAGCCGGCACGCATCCGTTGGCGACCGGAGCCGCTAGGTCACGGGGAGGTCATGGACCGTCGCCTCGTCGCGGTGAACAGGGCTCCGAACAGCGATTTCGTCCCCAGTCTAATCAGCTTCCCAAGCTGACAGTGCGAGTTCGATTCTCGTCACCCGCTCTCTCGCCCGCCCGCCGTCCTGCGGCCAGGCTGGTGCCGTGACCACCTCCGGCGCCCGGCTCCGGACCGCGCCCACCGCGGACCTCTCCCCCGCCGAGCTCAGCTGCGTGCGCGCCCTCCTGGACGACGCCTTCGCCGGGCGGTTCGGCGACGACGACTGGTCGCACGCGCTGGGCGGTGTGCACGTGCTCGCGGCGGTGGACGGCGACATCGTCGGGCACGGCTCGGTCGTCCTCCGGCAGCTCGTCGCCGGCGAGCGCACGCTGCGCACCGGCTACGTCGAGGCGGTCGCCACCGCTGCCTCCTGGCGACGGCGCGGTGTGGGCTCGGCGGTCATGGCCGAGGTCGAGCGGCTGGTCGCCGGGGGCTTCGAGCTGGGCGCGCTGTCCTCCAGCCGGCAGGGAGTGCGGTTCTACGCCGCCCGCGGCTGGCAGCGGTGGACCGGCGCCGTCGCCGCGCGCCACCCCGCAGGGCGTCGTCGACAGCCCCGGCGAGGCGGTGTTCGTGCTGCCGACGCCGCACACCCCCGCCGGGCTGGACACCTCCGCCCGGCTGGTCTGCGACTGGCGGCCCGGCGACCTGTGGTGAGGCCGGCCCGGGCAGGTGCCCGGGCCGGCCGTCCCGCTAGGCGGCGCGTCCGTTGCCCGCGCTGCCCTTGACCATCCCGTGCGGGTCGATGACGTACTTCTTCGCCGCCCCGGAGTCGAACTCCTGGTACCCCCGCGGGGCGTCGTCCAGCGTGATGACCGTGGCGTTGACCGCCTTCGCGATCTGCACCCGGTCGTGCAGGATCGCCATCATCAGCTTGCGGTTGTACTTCATGACCGGGCACTGGCCGGTGGTGAACGAGAGCGACTTCGCCCAGCCGGTGCCCAGCGAGAGCGACAGCGCCCCGACCTTCGCGGCGTCGTCGATCCCACCCGGGTCACCGGTGACGTAGAGCCCCGGGATGCCGATCTGACCGCCGGCCGCGGTGAGCTCCATGAGCGAGTTGAGCACCGTCGCCGGGGCCTCGTGGGTCGAGTCGTGCCCGTGTCCGCGGGCCTCGAAGCCGACCGCGTCGACTGCGGCGTCCACCTCGGGTACGCCGAGGATCTGCTCGACCTGCTCCTGCGGGGTGCCCGCGGAGACGTCGACCGTCTCGCAGCCGAAGCTGCGCGCCTGCTCCAGCCGCTCCTTGTTCAGGTCACCGACGATCACCACGGCGGCGCCGAGCAGCTGCGCCGATGCCGCCGCTGCCAGGCCGACCGGCCCCGCGCCGGCGATGTACACCGTCGACCCGGTGGTCACCCCGGCCGTGTAGCAGCCGTGGTACCCGGTCGGGAAGATGTCCGAGAGCATCGTCAGGTCCAGGATCTTGGCCAGCGCCTGGTCCCGGTCGGGGAACTTGAGCAGGTTCCAGTCCGCGTAGGGGACCGTGACGTACTCGGCCTGCCCGCCGACCCAGCCGCCCATGTCGACGTAGCCGTAGGCAGCACCGGGACGGGCCGGGTTGACGTTCAGGCAGATCCCCGTCTTGCCCTCCTTGCAGTTCCGACAGCGCCCGCAGGCGATGTTGAACGGCACCGAGCACACGTCGCCGACCTGGATGAACTCGACGTCCGAGCCCTTCTCGACCACCTCGCCGGTGATCTCGTGCCCGAGCACCAGGTTCGGCGGTGCCGTGGTGCGGCCGCGGACCATGTGCTGGTCGCTGCCGCAGATGTTGGTGGTGACCACCTTGAGGATCACGCCGTGGTTCAGCTTCCGCCCGATGTTGGCCGGGTTCACCCCCGGACCGTCCTGGAGTTCCAACTTCGGGTAGTCGGTCTGCTGGACCTCGACCTTGCCGGGCTCGATGTACGCAACGCCTCTGTTGCCTGCCATCTGGGAGCTCCTCAGTGCTGGGTGGGACCGCTGCTGGGTCTGCCGGCCCCCCGGAGCACCTCCTCTCGTCCCTCCATCAGGGGGCCTGAGGCCGCCGAGTGTGCCCTGCCGACGGCTTCCTCGGCAGCCCCCTGCGGTGCGTCGTGCGCTGTCCGACGATGCGGGACGGCAGGTCATTGCCGGGAGACCTGGATCACTCCTAGCCTTCCCCCCGCCGGACGCATCCCGCGCCCCCACCACCCTCCAGCGGAGGACACCGTGGTCGAGACCCCGAAGCAGCGCACGCTCGCCGCCGAACTCGCCGCCGAGTTCGCCGGCACCTTCATCCTGATCCTCTTCGGCGTGGGAGTCGTGGCCCAGGTCGTGGCCGGCGGCATCGGCGACCACGACAGCATCGCCTGGGCCTGGGGCCTCGGCGTCGTCCTGGGTGTGTACGTCGCCGCCCGGGTCAGCGGGGCGCACCTCAACCCCGCGGTCACCGTCGCCCTGGCCGCCTTCCGCGGCTTCTCCTGGCGCAAGGTGCTGCCCTACGCGCTCGCGCAGACGGCCGGCGCGTTCGTGGCCGCCCTGCTGGTGCGCTGGAACTACAGCGAGGTCATCGCCGCGATCGACCCGGACCACACGATCGACACCCAGGGCATCTTCTCCACGCTGCCGGGCAACGGCACCCTGCCGGTGGGCACCTGGGGCGCCTTCCGGGACCAGATCATCGGCACCGCCATCCTGCTGTTCCTCATCCTGGCCATCACCGACCTGCGCAACACGTCCCCGGGCGCCAACCTGGCGCCGTTCATCATCGGGCTGATCGTGGTCGCGATCGGGATGGCGTGGGGCACCAACGCGGGGTACGCGATCAACCCGGCCCGCGACCTCGGCCCGCGGCTGCTGTCGTTCGTCACCGGCTACGGTGGCGCCTGGCGAGATCAGAACGGGGACATCTACTTCTGGGTGCCCATCGTGGGTCCGATCATCGGTGCGCTCATCGGCGCGCTGCTCTACGACCTGCTCGTCGGCCGGAACCTCCCGGTCTCCGACGAGGACGAGGAGCCCGGCCGCACCGCCAGCACCCCGGAGCCCGGCGACCGGGCCGCCGGGCGGACCGACACCCCCACCCCCCGCGAGGCCACCGCCACCGAGCGGCGCACCGAGTCCCGCGGTTGACGGCGCACTCCCCCGACCCAGGAGCATCGATGAAGAAGCTGATCAACGACCCGGCCGACGTGGTCGCCGACGCCCTGCGGGGCATGGCGGCCGCACACCCGGAACTGCGCGTCGACCACGAGAACCGGGTGGTCTTCCGCGGTGACGCCCCGGTCCGGGGCAAGGTCGGGCTGGTCTCCGGCGGCGGCTCGGGTCACGAGCCGATGCACGGCGGTTTCGTGGGCCCCGGGATGCTGGACGCCGCCTGCGCCGGGGAGGTGTTCACCTCCCCGGTGCCCGACCAGATGGTCGCCGCCACGACCGGGGTCGACGGCGGCGCCGGGGTGCTGCACATCGTGAAGAACTACACCGGTGACGTGATGAACTTCGAGATGGCCGCCGAGCTGGTGGCCGCCGAGTCCGGCACCGAGGTGGTCGCCGTCGTCACCGACGACGACGTCGCCGTGCAGGACAGCCTCTACACCGCCGGCCGCCGCGGCGTCGGCGTCACCGTGCTGCTGGAGAAGCTGGTCGGCGCGGCCGCCGAGCAGGGCCGGCCGCTGGCCGAGGTCGCCGACGTCGCCCGCACGGTCAACGCCCAGGGCCGCAGCATGGGCATGGCGCTGACCTCCTGCACCGTCCCGGCGGCCGGCAAGCCGACCTTCGACCTGCCCGAGGACGAGATGGAGATCGGCGTGGGCATCCACGGCGAGCCCGGCCGGCGCCGGGTCAAGCTCGCCCCGGCCCGGGAGATCGCCGAGATGCTGGTCGAGCCGGTGCTCAGCGACCTGGAGTTCTCCGGCGGGGACGGCGTCATCGCCTTCGTCAACGGCCTCGGCGGGACCCCGCTGATCGAGCTGTACCTGATGTACGCGGAGGTCGCGCGGGTGCTGGAGAAGTCCGGGGTGACCATCGCGCGGTCGCTGGTCGGCAACTACATGACCAGCCTGGACATGGCCGGCTGCTCGGTCACGCTGCTCAAGGTGGACGACGACCTGGTCAGGCTCTGGGACGCCCCGGTGCGCACCCCCGGCCTGCGGTGGGGGGTCTGAGGGTGGCGGACTCCCTCGACGTCGCGGCGCTGGAGGCCTGGGTCCGCGAGTTCGCGCGGTCGGTCGCCGAGCACAAGGACGAGCTCACCGAGCTGGACTCGGCGATCGGCGACGCCGACCACGGCGCCAACATGGACCGCGGCATGTCCGCGGCCGTCGCGGCGATCGAGGCCTCGCCGCCCGCCGACCCCGCCGCGCTGCTCAAGCAGGTCGGGATGACGCTGGTCAGCAAGGTGGGCGGGGCGAGCGGACCGCTCTACGGCACCTTCTTCCTGCGGATGGCCGGCGCGCTGGGCCCCGACCCGGCCGACGACGAGACGTTCGCCCGGGCGCTGCGAGCCGGGCTGGACGGCGTCGTCGCCCGGGGCAAGGCCGAACCCGGGGACAAGACCATGCTGGACGCGCTGGCACCGGCCTGCGACGCCCTGGACGCCGCGCTCGCCGAGGGCCGACCGCTCGGCGCCGCGCTGACCGCCGCCGCCGCGGCCGCCGGCGCGGGCCGGGACGCCACGGTGCCGCTCGTCGCCCGCAAGGGCCGGGCGAGCTACCTGGGCGAGCGCAGCGCCGGCCACCAGGACCCGGGGGCGACCTCGACCGCACTGCTGCTGGACGCCGCGGTCACCGCGCTGTCCCGCGGCGAGGGCTGACGCCGGTGGCCCGGGTCGGCCTGGTCGTCGTCTCGCACAGCCGTCCGCTCGCCGAGGCCGCCGTCACGCTGGCCCGGCAGATGCTGCCGAGCGCCGAGGTGGCCGTCGAGGTGGCGGCCGGCACCGACGACGGCGGGCTGGGCACCGACGCGGTCGCCGTCTCCGCGGCGATCACCGCCGCCGACTCCGGCGACGGCGTCGTGGTGCTCATGGACCTGGGCAGCGCGGTGATGTCGGCGGAGACGGCGCTGGAGCTGCTGGACGACGACGTCCGGGAGCGGGTGGTGCTCAGCTCCGCGCCGCTGGTGGAGGGCCTGGTGGGTGCCGTGGTGGTCGCCGCCGGGGGCGCCGACCGCGACCGTGTCGCCGCCGAGGCCCTCCGCGGCCTGGCCCCCAAGCAGGCCCACCTCGGCTGAGACGCTCGAGCTGCTGCCACGGCCGGCGCTAGGCCGGGAGCAGCAGCGTCGCGTAGAGGGTGAGGCCGGGGCCGAAGGCCATCGCGACCACCGGGCCGTCGACGTCGCCGAGCTCCTCGAGCACGAGCAGCACCGTCGCCGAGGAGCAGTTGCCGTGCTCGGTCAGCACCCGGCGCGAGGCGCCCATCTGCTCCTCGGTGAGCCCGAGGGTGTCCCGGACGACGTCCAGGATGCGCGGGCCGCCGGGGTGCACCGCCCAGCCCGCGACGTCCTCGCTGCGCAGGCCCGCCTCGTCCAGCAGCTCCTGCACCACCCCGCCGACGTGCCGGCCGAGCACGTCGGGGACGCGCGGCGACAGGCCCATCCGGAACCCGAGGTCGGTGACGTCCCAGGTCATGTGGTCGGCGGTGGAGTGGTCGGTGCGGGCGACCATGCCGGCGACCCGGCGACCGCGGCCGGCACCGGGCTCCAGCACGACGGCTGCCGCGGCGTCGCTGAACAGGGCGTGGGTGACGACCTGCTCCAGGTCGGCGACGGCCGGCTGCACGTGCAGGCTGGTCAGCTCCAGGCAGAGCAGCACCGCGGGCCGGGACCGCGCGGTGACGAAGTCGCTGACCGCGGCGATGCCGGGCAGCGCCGCGTAGCAGCCCATGTGCCCGATCAGCAGCCGCTGCAGCCCCAGCGGCATGCCGAGGTCGCTGGCCAGCCGGATGTCCAGCCCCGGGGTGGCGTAGCCGGTGCAGGAGGCGACGGCGAACAGCCCGACGTCGCCCGGCGCGAGCCGGGCCGTGTCCAGCGCACCGGCGACCGCCTGCTTGCCCAGCGGCAGCGCCTCGACGATGAACCGTTCCATCCGCGCGCCGGTGCCCCAGCGCGAGACGTCCTCGTCGACCGGGTTCACCACGGCGTGCCGCCGCTGCGCCCCGGCGGCGCGGAACACCCGCTCCGCCGCGCGCACCCCGGCGTACTGGGCGGCGAAGAACCCGTCCCAGACCTGCCCCTGCTCGTAGGTCGCCGGCAGCGCGTGCCCGGCCCCGGTCACGACGGCGGCCGTCACCGGCGGCCCACCAGCGGAGTCGCGATCATGCCCCGACCGTACGTGCGGACCCGGACGTGTGCCCTCCGGTGGCGCCCTGCCGATCTCACCGGCGGGTGCCGTAACCCGCGAACAGCACGGTGGTGAGCCGCAGCGGCCGCATCCGGACGACGTGCCGGCGGCCGCGCCGCCAGGCGATGACGTCGCGCACCGACGGGCGGATGCCCACGAGCCGCAGGTCCAGCCCGGCCCGGTCGGCAGCCGCCAGCAGCTGCGCCCGGTCGACGAACAGGGCGGGGTCGTGGATGCCGGGAGGCGGGCCGCCGGGCACCCGCTCCATGATCTTCACGGCCACGAGGTGGGCCAACCGGGTCCGGGCGATCGCGTCGATGACCAGCGTGCCCCCGGGCCGGAGCAACCGGGCGCACTCGGCGATCACCTGGTCGGTGTCCGCGACGTGCTCGAGCACCTCACCGGCGAGGACGACGTCCGCGCAGCGGTCGGCCAGCGGGACCGCCAGCACCGACCCCCGCACCGGCAGCACCCCGTGCTCGCCGGCCACCCGCAGCCCGGCGTGGCCGATGTCGACCCCGACGTGCCGGTACCCCAGGGAGGCGACGTGCGGCGCCATCAACCCGCCGCCGCAGGCCAGGTCGACCAGGACGGCGCCGGGGCGGGCAGCCGGCGGCAGGTGCTCGGCCCGCGAGGCGGCCAGCCAGTGCAGCATCGCGAAGCCGCCCGAGGGCTGCCACCAGTCGTCGGCCAGGCCGTCGTACTGGGCGGGGTCGTTGCGCAGCACCCGGCAGACGCTACTTCTTCTTCAGCGGGTCGTGGCCCCAGTTCATCAGCGAGTACCGCCACTTCGAGGTCTCGACGTGCTCGTGCTCCGGTTCCTGGGCGAGGTGCCGCTGCACGTAGCCGTGCACCTTGCGCATGTGCGCCAGGTCGTCGTCGGTGAGGTCGGCCTTCTTGGTGTGCAGCAGCTCGACGATGCGCCGGCCCGACTCGTGCCCGGTCGACTCCCCCGACCCGCCGCTCTTCTGCCCGACCGCCTGGGACTCCTCGGTGCCCAGCCACTTCTCGAGCTCACCGGCGGTCATGTTGACCGCCTCGCCGAACTCGCGGCGGGTCGTGTCGGCGTCCGTGTCGGCCATGGGGTCCTCCCGGGTGTCAGCGGTCCTCCGCTGCGGTACCGCACCGCCATGGCCCGGAAACGGACGGACGTGGAGAGGTCGGCGCGCAACCGCGGGGAGGACCCGAAGGAGGTGCTCGACCGCAACGTCGACGAGCTGCTGCAGGAGACCCGGGTCGCGACCGCCGGGGTCCAGTTCCTGTTCGCCTTCCTGCTGACGCTGCCCTTCACGCAGCGCTTCGGTCAGCTCACCGACTTCCAGCGGGACCTCTACGTGCTGACCCTGCTCAGCACGAGCTGCGCGGCGATCGTGCTGATCTCCCCGGTCGCCTTCCACCGCGTGCTGTTCCGCCAGCACGAGAAGGAGGCCGTGGTCGCCTTCTCGGACCACGCCCTGCTGGTCGGCCTGGTGCTGCTGCTGGTCGGGATCGCCAGCGCGGTGCTGCTCGTCCTGGACGTCGTCCTCGGCCGGGGCTGGGCGGTGGCCGGGTGCGCGCTGGTCACGGCGCTGGGCCTCGGTCTGTGGTTCGCCCTGCCGGCGGCGCGCCGGGCCCGCTGAGCCGTTCTCCTAGGCTCGGCGTCCGTGACCACCTCCGGGAGCCCCTCGTGTCCGTGACCGTCGTCGGGAGCCTCAACGAGGACGTGGTGGTGACCGTCGACCGGCTGCCCGGCCGGGGCGAGACGGTCATCGGCTCGGCGATCGCCGTGCTGCCCGGCGGCAAGGGCGCCAACCAGGCCGCCGCCGCGGGCCGGCTCGGTACCGGCGTGCACATGGTCGGCCGGGTGGGCGACGACCCGGCTGCCGGCCGCCAGCTGGCCGCGCTCGCCGAGTCGCGGGTCAACGTCGGCCGGGTGCACCGCACCGCCGGCGTGCCGACCGGGACGGCGACCATCCCGGTCGAGGCCGTCGGCGGGGAGAACCTGATCGTGGTCGTGCCGGGCGCCAACGCCGAGCTCACCCCGGTCGACGTCGACGTCGAGTCGGTGCACCGCGCCGGCGTGCTGCTGCTGCAGCTGGAGACCCCGCTGGACACGGTCCGGGCCGCCGCTGCGGCGACCCGCGGCACCGTCGTCCTCAACCCGGCGCCGCCGCAGCCGCTGCCGGCCGAGCTGCTCGCCCGGGTCGACGTGCTGGTGCCCAACGAGCACGAGCTGCGCCGGCTGGCCGGGGCGGCCGACGGCGACGCGGCGCCGGCCGCCCTGGCGGAGCTGGCCCGGGGGCTGGCCGCGCGGTCGGTGGTGGTGACGCTGGGCGAGCGCGGCGCGCTGGTCGTCCCGACCGAGGGCCCGGTGCTGCTCCAGGCGCCGCCGCCGGTCGAGCCGGTGGACACCACCGGGGCCGGCGACTGCTTCTGCGGGGCGCTGAGCAGCGCCCTGGACCGCGGCGCGCCGCTGGCCGACGCCGTCCGCTACGCCGTGGCCGCGGCGGCCCTGTCGACCACCGGTGCCGGCGCGCGCGGCGCCCTCCCGGACGACGACGCGGTGCAGGCGCTGCTCCGGCGCACCCCGGCGCCGACCCCGGTCGACTGAGGGTTGGCCGCCGCCGGGCGGGGGCACGGGACCCCCATGACCGAGAGCACCCCGCACACCGACGAGCCCGCAGAGGGCGCCGTGACCCCCGGCGAGGAGGAGAGCGGCCGCACGCCGCACACCGAGGAGCCCGCCGAGGGGGCCGAGGAGAACGCCGCCGAGGGCGTCGACCCGGGCAACCGCATCTCCGGCGCCTGACCCTCAGCCCTCCGCGGGACCCACCGGGTCGCCGGGCGGTCCCGCGGGCGGCGGGGCCGGCGCGGCCGGCTGCGGCCGGGGACGCCGCGGCGGCGCCGTCGGCGGCCGCACGGAGGTCCTCCCGGGCTCGACCGGCACGTCGGCCTCCTACCGCACCGCTGCCGGGGCCGCGGCGAGCTCGGCGTCCGGCACGCGGGCACCCCAGCCGGCCCGCCGGCGCCGAGCCGACACCACCCGGCAGACCAGGTAGATGGCGAAGCTGATCGTGGTCACGAACGGGCTGATCGGGATCGACCCGCCCAGCGCCAGCAGGATGCCGCCGACCGCCGAGACGACCGCGAAGACCGTGCTCAGCAACGGCGCGAGCACCGGGGACGCCGTCACCCGGAAGGCCGCGGCCGCGGGCGTGACCAGCAGCGAGAGCACCAGCAGCGCCCCCACCACCTGCACGGCCAGCGACACCGCGAGCCCGAGCAGCAGGGTGAACGCGACCGACAGCACCCCGGCCGGCAGGCCGCGGGCGGCGGCCACCTCGGGGTCGACGCTGACGAACATCAGCGGCCGCCAGACCACCGCGAGGCCGGCCAGCACCACGACCGACACCCCGACCAGCCAGCCCAGCCGCACCGTGTCGACCGCCACGATCTGGCCGGTGAGCAGGCCGAACTTGTTCGCCGCCCGGCCCTCGTAGAGGGACAGGAAGAGCACGCCCAGGCCGAGGCCGAAGGGCATCAGCACGCCGATCACCGAGTTGCGGTCCCGGGCGCGGACGCCGAGCCAACCGATCAGGGCCGCGGCCAGCACCGACCCGAGCACCGACCCCAGCGCCACGCTCCCGCCGAGCAGCAGCGCCGCGGCGGCGCCGGCGAAGGAGAGCTCGCTGATCCCGTGCACCGCGAACTGCATGTCCCGGACCTGCACGAACACCCCGACCAGGCCGCCCACCACGCCGAGCAGGGCCGCGGCGATGAGCGAGTTGTGCACCAGGCCGAGCAGCGCGCCGTAGTCGGAGAAGTCGAACAGCCGGTCCATCAGGCGGCACCTCCGGCAGGCTGCGCCTCCGGGGTGAGCTCGTGGTGGGTGCAGCCCCCGGGCTCGTCCGGCGTCCCGACGACGACCACGCGGCCGCGCACGTTCAGCACGTCGACCGGGGTGCGGTACAGCTCGCTGAGGGTCTCCGAGGTGAGCACCTCGGCGGGCGGGCCGATCCGGTGGCCGCCGGCGGCGATGTAGAGCACCCGGTCGACCAGGTCGAGCACCGGGTTGATCTCGTGGGTGACGAAGACGACGGCGGTGTCGTGCTCGTGGCGGCGCCGGTCGATCATGTCCGCGACCGCCCGCTGGTGCCGCAGGTCCAGCGAGAGCAGCGGCTCGTCGCAGAGCAGCAGCGACGGGTCGGTGGCCAGCGCCTGGGCGATCCGCACCCGCTGCTGCTCCCCGCCGGAGAGCAGCCCGAGCGGGGCGTCGGCGTAGCCGGTCGCGCCGACCGCCGCGAGGGCCTCGGTGACCCGCCGGCGCTCCTCCGCGGTCCGCCGGCGCAGGCCCCAGCGGTGGCCGTCGATGCCCAGGGCCACCAGGTCGCGGGCGCGCAGCGGGGTGGCGGCGTCCATCGACTTCTGCTGCGGCACGTAGCCGACCCGGTCGCTGCCCCGCCCCGGCGCCTGCCCGTCGATGAGCAGCTCACCGGTCGACAGCGGCTGCTGGCCGAGCACCGCCTTGAGCAGGGTCGACTTGCCGGCGCCGTTGGGCCCCAGCACCGCGAGGAACTCCCCGGGCTGCAGCTCCAGGTCCAGCCCGCTCAACAGCACCCGGTCGCCGAAGCGCACCCCGGCGTCGCGGAGGCTGAGCGCGGAGGTCGTCACCGCAGGGAGGGTCCCACGCCGGGGCGCCGTGCGCATGGGTCCTCCGGGGACGAGAGTGGGAATGGTTGTCATGAGCGTACCCGTTCCCCCGGACGGCTGACGACCTGGCCCTGCCGGGTTGCACGGAGCGTGGCCGGCGCCGCCCCCGCCGGCCGTTCACCCACCCGATGAGGTGGTCCTGCGCCGCGGCGGTCGGGCCGGCGGTCACGCAGGGCACGCTGGTGGCATGCACGAGACCCGCCGCGAGCACCCGATGGACGACCCGACCCCGCGCACCGAGCAGGCCGACGTGCCGGCGCCGGTGCTCCGGATGCTGGCCAACCCGCGCCGGACCCGCCGGGCCTGACCCACCCGTCCCGCAGCCCCCGAGCAGTGCTCCGCGGGACGTCACAGGGGCACCAGCAACACCCACCGTCCCGGCATTCGCCCTGCGTAACGGCCTGGCGCCGCGACCCGGCGTGCCGTGGACCGCTCCGTCACGGAGTGCTGCACCATCGGGCTCGTGACTGCCGCAGCCCTCCCCCTGCACTCGACCGTGGACGGCTCCGTGCCGGCCCGTCGCTCCCGCGCGGAACGGCAGGAGATCGTCCTGGACACCGCCGAGCGCCTCTTCGCGACGCGCAGCTCGCGCAGCGTGGGCATGGACGAGCTGGTCCGCGAGACCGGGCTGGGCAAGATGACCGTCTACCGGCTCTTCAAGAGCAAGGACGACCTGGTCGGCGCCTACCTCGCCCGCAAGGCGGCCACCGTCCTGGGGTTCATCGACGCCGACCTGCACCGCCTGCAGGGCGACCCGCGGGCGGCCCTGCTCTCCGTGGTGGACGCCGTCGAGAAGGACGTCACCCGCACCGGCTTCCGCGGCTGCCCGTTCACCAACGTCAGCAGCGAGTACGACGACCCGCAGCACCCGGCCCGCAGCGCCGCCGCCGACTACAAGTACGAGCTGCACATGCGGCTGCTGACCCTGGCCGGCCAGCTGGTGCCGGGCCACGGTGAGGACCTCGCCGCCCAGGTCCACCTGATCATCGACGGCATGTACCTCTCCGGCGGGCTCCTCGGGCCCGACGGCCCCGCCGCGCACGGCCGCCAGCTCGCCGAGAAGCTGATCGACGCCGCGATCGTCCCCGCCTGACCCTGCGGACCGGCGCCGTCCGCCCGAGGATGGTGCCGTGACCGATCGTTCCCGCCCCGACCTCGACGACGACACCGTCGCCGCGCTCGGCAAGCTGTCGGAGTCCCTGGAGACCGTCGAGCAGGCGCGTGGCCTGCTGTACGGCTTCCACCAGCTGACCGGCAAGGCCGACCTGCTGCTGCAGGAGGCCGTCGGGCAGTTCCGCGACGCCGGGCACGACGAGCTCGCCGACGACCTGGAGCGGGACCTCGTCGGCCGCAACGTCATCGCCGACCGGTGGACCTTCCAGGTCGTCGAGGACTTCGACGCGCACTACTGGACGACGTTCCGGGCCTTCGACGAGCGCGCCCGCACCACCCTCGCCGACGGCGACCAGCACGTGCTCGAGGCGCGGATGAAGCAGCGCGAGCGCACCGCCGGCCACCCCCGGCACGAGGCCGGGCCGGCGCTCGCCGACTGAGCTCGCTGGTTCCCGCCGTCGGTCGCAGACTCGGCGGATGACATCTCCGGAGGACCCCCAGCACGACCAGGACGTCGCCCCGCTGGGCGGCGCCGTCTCCGAGCCCGACCGGGACGACGACGGCGCTGACGGGATGGCCGGCCCGGTCTACCCGCCGCCGGAGACCGAGCCCGACGCGCACTGAGCACCCCACCGCGCCGCCGCGGCCGTTTCCCGGGTCCGCTGGCGGGCATGGCCGGGGGACGACGTCGGCCCGAGGAGGAGCAGCGATGACCGATCCCGGCGGCAGCGACCGCATCCAGCAGGACGTGCCCACCGCGTCCGGCACCGGCGACAACAGCAGCACCGGGGCCGACGGGTTCGACGACGTGCCCCTCACCGCCGAGGAGGCCATCGCCCGGGACGACGCCACCGACGACCAGCCGGCCCGGACCCCCACCCGGCCCGAGATCGCCGACGACCCGTCCTGAGCCACCCCCACCACAGGAGGACCCCATGACCGAGCCCACCGACAGCGGCTACCACGACTCCCCGGCCACCGCCGACCCCGACGGTGACCTGGTCGACGGGACCTCCGGCCACGACCGCGGCGACGGCGCCGAGAAGGACACCGTGCTGCTGACCGACGACGAGGCCCAGCGCGACGACTCGGTGACCCGCCCCGGCAACGTCTGACCACCCGCCCCGCGGCGCTCGTCGCGGGGCCGGGGCGGCCGCCCCGGGCACTAGGGTCCTGCCGGTGACCTGGCGGCGGGGCGTCTTCGCGCTGTTCGCCGTCGCTGCCGGCACGAACGTCCCCACGCCGCTGCTGCTGGTCTACCAGGAGCGGCTGGACCTCTCACCGCAGGTGCTCACCGCACTGTTCGGCAGCTACGCCGCCGGACTGGTGCCCGCGCTGTTCGTCGCCGGCCCGCTGTCGGACCGGCTGGGCCGCCGCCGCGTCGCCGTCCCCGGGATCCTGCTGTCGGCGGTCGCGTCGCTGGCCTTCGCCGCGGCCGGTGAGTCCCTCGGGCTGCTCTTCGGGGCGCGGTTCCTGCAGGGGGTGGTCAGCGGGGTGGTGTTCAGCGTGGCCAGCGCCTGGATCGGCGAGCTCTCCCTGGCCTCGGGGGACGGCGCCGGCGGGCGGCGGGCGGCGTTCGCGATGACCGCGGGCTTCTCGCTCGGGCCGCTGGTGAGCGGTGTGCTCGGCCAGTACGGCCCGGCTCCGACCGTCCTGCCCTACCTGGTGCACGCCGTGCTGGCCACCGCCGGGCTGGTCCTGGCCCTGCGGCTGCCGGAGACCGTCGACCTGCTCCCGGTGCCGGCGGCGGCCGGGCTCCCCGTCGCGGCACCGGTGCCGCTGGTCCGGCCCGGCGACGGGCTCACCGTGCTCACCGTGCTCGCGCCGGTCGCCGTCTGCGTCTACGCCTTCCCGTCCGCCGTCATCTCGGCGGTGCCGCTGCTGGTCGAGCTGCCCGCGGCCGGTGTCGCGGTCACCGGTGTGCTGGCCGGGGTGACCCTCGGCGCGGGCACCCTGGTCGCCGGGCTGCAGCGCCGGTTCGGCCGGTGGACCGCCGTCATCGGCGTCGCGCTGGGCACCGTCGGGTTCGCCGCCGCCACGGCGTTCACCGCGACCGCCGCGCTCCCCTGGCTCGTCGTCGCCGCGCCGGTGCTGGGCGCCGGGAGCGGGCTGTGCCTGGCCGCCGGCCTGACGCTCACCGCCCGGCTGGCGGCCCCGGCCCGGCTGGGCGCGCTGACCTCGCTGTTCCTGGCGTTCGCTTACGTCGGGTTCGCCGCGCCCTTCGTCATCGCCACGGTGGCCGAGGCGACCGGACCCACGCTGCCGTTGACGGTGGCGGCGGTGCTCTGCGGGCTCCTCGCCCTCCGCCTGCTCCCGGCGGTCCGACGGCACCAGCTGTAGCGCCCCCGGACGCACGACGGCGCCCCCTCCCGAGCGGGAGGGGGCGCCGCGCCGGCCCCCTCGCAGGGGCCCGCCGCGAGCGTGCGAGCGGTGGGGGGCGAGGGGGTCCTTGTTCAGCCGGCGATCGCGGCCGCGAACTCGCCCTCGAAGGCGTCCTGGACGACCGTGGCGCCGCCGGGCACGTCGGCCGGCTGGAGGATGAAGCTCTCCAGGCTCGGGGACTTGCCCGCCTCGAAGCCGCGGATCGGCACGACGACGTCGTTGGTGTCGACGTCCTCGAGGCCGTTGAAGGCGTCGAGCACGCCCTGCCGGGTCAGGTCACCGTTCTCGCAGGCGGAGTCGAGCACCTGCTTCATGATCTCGCTCATGCCGACGCCGACCAGCACACCCAGGCTGGGCGTGGCGTCGGGGTAGGCGGTCTGGTACTGGTCGAGCAGGTCCTGGTGCTGGTCGAAGGCCGACACCGGCGAGGCCACGTACAGGTCCTGCTTGATCTTGTTCGCGGAGGGACCTGCGAGCAGGCCAGGCGCGAAGACCGGGTTGCTGCCCAGGATCGGCACGTCGAGGCCCTGGGCCTCCATCGCCACGGCCGCCGACGCCAGCTGGGTCGGGGCCACGGTCAGCGCCACCAGGTTGACACCGGCCGCCTTGAACTGGGTGATCTGCGAGCTCATGTCCTGGTCGGTGGACTTGATCTGCGCCTCGACCACCTCCAGGCCGCGCTCCTGGGCCACCGCCTGGGTGCCGGCCAGGCCGTTGGCGCCGTACTCGCCCTCGAAGTAGATGTGGCCGACGGTGTCGCCCTCCTTGAGCAGCCCCTGCTTGAACATGTAGTCGTAGCCGTTGGCGATCTCGACCGCGTAGGTCGCGCCGACGACGCCGGTGCCGGGGATCTCGGTCAGGGTCTGCGCCCAGGCCGAGGGGAAGTTGACGATCTGGTCGGCCTCGTACTCGGGGGCCAGCGCGGTGTTGATCGGCGACCCGATCGTCTGCTGCATCGCCAGGATGCCGTCCTTCATGCCGCTGTAGAGCTGCACGCCCTGCTGCGGGACGTAGCCGGTGTCCTGGACGTCCAGCTCGACGTCGTAGGTGTCGCAGACCTGGTTGTCCTCCCAGAACATCGTGTTGGCGTTGGTGATGTCGTTGCCCAGCGCGGCGAACACGCCGGTCAGGTCGGTGAGCACGCCGAGGTTGATGGTGGTGCCCTCGACCCCCACGTCGGTGGTGACCTCGCCGGCGTCTCCGCCGGCCGCGGCGCCACCGCCGGAGTCCTGGGCCTTGTTGCTGCAGCCGGTGGCGGCCGTGGCCAGCACGGCCGCCAGGACGACGGCGCTGCCGGAACGCTTGCCGAGCTTCATGAGGTGCTCCCTGCGGGTCGGTCGGACGGGACGTCGGTGGTCTCGGGGCTGGAGGTGCGGGTCGCCCGGCCCCCGCCGGGGTCCCGGCCCCGGCGTCGGAACCGTTGGCCGAGGCCGGCCAGGCCGGCGGGCTGGAAGAGGATGACCAGGACGATCGCCGCGCCGTAGAGGAAGCGCGCCGCCTCACCGGCGGCCAGCCCGCCCTGCCCGACGCTGCTCACGAACGGCACCACGTCGGCGTAGCGCTGGAAGACCAGCGGCAGCGCGCTGACGAACACCGCGCCGATCGCCGCGCCGCCGACCGAGCCCAGCCCGCCGAGGACGATCATGGCCAGGTACTGGATGGACACCTCGAGGCCGAAGGACTCCGGCGCCACGCTGCCGATCGACAGCGCGTACATCACCCCGGACAGCCCGGCGTACATCGAGCTGACCAGGAACACCCGGCCCTTGTAGCGCTGCACGTTGACGCCCATGACCGAGGCGGCGACCTCGCTGTCCCGCAGGGTCTGCAGCGCCCGCCCGGGCCGGCTGCGCAGCAGGTTGCGGGCGAAGACGTAGGCGGCCAGGGCGAGGACCAGCCCCAGGTACCAGAGCCGCTCGGCCTCGCGGAACTCGACGCCGGCGATGAACAGCAGCGGATCGCGGTTGGCGAAGGTGAAGCCGAAGAGCTCGAAGTCCGGCGCCGACCGGCCGTTGAAGCCGCCGGTCACCGACGTCCACGAGTTGAGCACGTGCTGGCCGATGAAGACCAGGCTGAGCGAGGCGACGCCGAGGTAGATGCCGCGCAGCCGGGCCGCGATCGGGCTGAAGAGCAGCCCGGCCAGGCCGGCCAGCAGCACCCCCACCACCATCCCGACCAGCGGCGGGAGCCCCAGCCCGCTGAGCTGGGCGACGCCGATGCCGCCGGACTCCCCGGAGACGAACACGTAGCTGATCGCGCCCACCGCGAGGAAGAAGGCGTGCGCCAGCGACAGCTGACCGGTGGTGCCGACCAGCAGGTTCAGCCCGATCGCGCCGACGATCGCGCCGAAGACGGCGAACCCGGTGCGGAGCCAGAACTCCTCGACGAAGTACGGGGCGATCAGCAGCAGCACCACGACGGCGGCGAACAGCACCGGCCTGAGCGGCGACCGGCGCGGTGCGGCGGCCGCGCGGCCGGCCGCCGCCGGCGTGCTGGCCCGGGTGGCCCCCTGCGCGGCGGGGGCGGTCGTCTCAGACACGGGTCAGCTCCTTCGTGCCGAACAGCCCCGACGGGCGGACGAGCAGGACGGCGATCATCACCACGTACGGGACGACGTCGCCGAAGCCGCGACCCAGGAACAGCAGCTGGTCCTGGTAGCCGGCGGCGAAGGACTCCGCCAGCCCGATCAGCAGGCCGCCCACCAGCGCGCCGCCGGTGGAGTCCAGCCCGCCGAGGATCGCGGCGGGGAAGGCCCGCAGCGCCACCGTGTACGCGGCCGCGCTGACCCCCGGCGTCGGTGCGCCGACGAGGAACAGCGCCGCGACCGCGGCCAGGGCGCCGGCGACGATCCAGGCCAGCGCGGAGACCCGGCCCAGCCGGATGCCCATCAGCGCCGCCGTCTCGCCGTCCTCGGCCGAGGCGCGCATCGCCACGCCCCAGCTGGAGTACTTGAAGGCCGCGAAGAAGGCGACGATCAGCACACCGGCGACCACGGTGGCGATCAGCCGGTTCTGGCTGATCCCGACCTCGCCGATCCGCACCGACTCGCTGCCCCACGGGTGCGGGACGTTGAGGATGTCCGAGCCGATCCGCCGGATCAGCTCGGTCAGCAGGATGATGTCGACGCCGATGGTGACGATGGCCAGGCTGATCACCGGCGCCCCGCGCAGCCGGTTGATCACCAGCCGTTCGATCAGGAACGCCGCCAGCGCGGTGATGGCGATGCCGATGAGCACCGCCGGCAGGAAGCCCAGCGGCTCGGACAACCGGGCGATCGAGTAGGCGCCGAGCAGCAGCAGCGAGCCCTGGGTGAAGCTGACCACCTCGCTCGCCTTGAAGATGATCACGAAGCCCAGGGCGATGAGGGCGTACATGGCACCCAACGAGATGCCGTTGAGCAGCAGCGACAGGAACTGGGTCACGAGCGCGTCCCGGTGGTCTCAGAGGAGGGGCCGTCGGCACCGGCGGCGTCCGACGGGCTGGAGTCGTCACCGGAGCCGAGGTAGGCGCGGATGACCTCGGGGTCGGCCTGCACCTCGGCCGGCGTGCCGTCGGCGATCCGCCGGCCGAAGTCCAGGACGGTGACCCGGTCGGCGAGGGACATGACCATCCCCATGTCGTGCTCGACGAGGACCACCGAGATGCCCAGCGCGGAGCGGATCTCCCGGATCGCCTGGGCCATCCGGGTCGTCTCCTCGGCGTTCATCCCGGCCACCGGCTCGTCCAGCAGCAGCAGCCGCGGCTCGGTGCACAGCGCCCGGGCCACCTCGACCCGCTTCTGGTCGCCGTAGGAGAGCACCCCCACAGGGGTGTGCAGCTTGTCCCCGAGCTCGAGGAACTCGGCGATCTCGGCAACCCGCTCGCCGTGCCGCTTGCCCTCCCGGGTGGCCCGCGGCAGCCGCAGCCCGGCCGCGAGGAACCCGGCCTTGGTGAGGTGGTGCCGGCCCAGCATCAGGTTCTCGGCCACCGACTGGGTGGCCGACAGCGCGATGTTCTGGAAGGCCCGGGCGACGCCGATGCCGGCGATCTCGAACGGGCGCATCCGGTCCAGCCGGTGCTCACCGAAGCGCACCTGCCCCTCGGCGGCCTCGTAGACCCCGGACAGCACGTTGAACATCGTCGACTTGCCGGCGCCGTTGGGGCCGATGATGGCGTGGATGGCGCCGGGGGCCACGGTGAAGGAGACCTCCGACAACGCCTTGATGGCCCCGAAGCGGACGCTGACGGAGTCCACCTCGACCGCCGGGATGTCGCTGCGGGTCTCCCGACCGGCCTCGACCGGGGCGCTCACGCCGTCCACCGGGACAGCGTCTTGCGGGTCCCCGGGGCAGCCGCGGCCGCGGCCGGCGCCGGTTCGTCGCTGTCGTGCCCGAGGTAGAGCCGCTGCACCTCGTCGGTGCGGGCCAGCTCCGCGGCCGAGCCGGACAGCGAGACCTCGCCGACGTCCAGCACGTAGGCCAGGTCGGCGACGCCGAGGGCCATCGTGGCGTTCTGCTCGACCAGCAGCACCGAGGTGCCCTGCCGGTTGATCTCGGCGATGACCTCGCCGATCTGCCCGATGATGCGCGGCGCGAGACCCAGCGAGGGCTCGTCGAGGAGCAGCAGCTTCGGGCTGGCCATCAGCGCGCGGCCGATGGCCAGCATCTGCTGCTCACCGCCGGAGAGGAGGGCGCCGCGCTGGGTGCTGCGCTCCTTGAGCACCGGGAACATCTCGTAGACGCGGTCGCGGGCCCTGGCCTTGGCGGCCTTGTCCTTGCTGCCCATGCCCCCGGCCCGCAGGTTCTCCTCGACGCTCAGCCGGCCGAAGATGCGGCGCCCCTCGGGCACCTGCACCAGGCCCATCCGCACCGTCTGCGCCGGGTCGCGGCTGCCGAGGTCGGTGTCACCGAAGCGGACCGACCCGGAGTCGATCCGGCCGCGGTGCAGCCGCAGCGTGCCGGAGATGGTGCGCAGCAGGGTGCTCTTGCCGGCACCGTTGCTGCCCAGGACGGCGACGACCTTGCCGTCGGGGATCTCCAGGGACACCCCGCGGAGGGCCTGCACGGCACCGCCGTAGGTCACGTGCAGCGCGTCGACGCTCAGCACGGGCAGCTCCTCTCGGGACAGGACGTCCGCCGGGGGTCACGGACGGTGGGGGCAGCGCTCACCAGAGCCGCCGAGGCGTGCGCAGTCAACGTCATGAGGTGACGCACGTCACGGCCTGTGCCACGACTGAGACAGGACCGTGACCGCAGCACCCCGTGCGGGGACCACACGCGCAGGCCGGCTTCGACGGGGGCGGAGCAGGTGCTGCTCCGGGCTGCGGAGCTGCGGTCATGTGGTCTCCTCAGCGAGGCGGCGGCGGACGGGCGCTGCAGACGCTAGGGGCGGGCTGAGCGGGCCACCATGTGCTGGCGTACGGGGATTGTGAGCGGCGTCATGTGGCCCGGACACATGAAGAGCCACGCTCTGCGGCCGACGACACCCGGTCGAGTGCATGTGAGACCCGCCCACGGCCACCCGTCGTGCTGTGTGCGGGCCGCCCATGGGCGCACGGTCGCGAGCGTCCTAACCTCCCGCCATGGCCTCCTCCGAGCCCCTGTCCGGGCGACGCGCGATGGTGACCGGCGGTGCGTCCGGGATCGGGCGGGCCTGCGCGGTCCGGCTGGCCGCCGCGGGTGCGGCGGTCGTCGTCCTCGACCGGGACGCGGCGGCCGCGCAGGCGGTCGCCGACCAGGTGGGCGGCACCGCCGTCACGGTCGACCTGACCGACCTGGACGCGATCGACCGGCTGGACCTCGACGTCGACGTGCTGGTCAACAACGCGGGGCTGCAGCACGTCGCACCGCTGCACGAGTTCCCGGTCGACCGGTTCAGCGCCATGCTGCGGCTGATGCTGGAGGCCCCGTTCCGGCTGGTCCGGGGCGTGCTGCCGGGGATGTACGAGCGCGGCTGGGGCCGGGTGGTCAACGTGAGCTCGGTGCACGGCCTGCGCGCGTCGCCCTACAAGGTCGCCTACGTCACCGCCAAGCACGGCCTGGAGGGCCTGTCCAAGGTCGTCGCGCTGGAGGGCGCGGAGCACGGCGTCACGTCCAACTGCGTCAACCCCGCCTACGTCCGGACGCCGCTGGTGGAGGGCCAGATCGCCGACCAGGCGCGCGCCCACGGGCTGACCGAGGACGAGGTCGTCGAGCAGGTGATGCTGGCGCCGGCCGCGCTCAAGCGGCTGATCGAGCCCGAGGAGGTCGCCGACGCCGTCGCGTGGCTGTGCTCCCCGGCCGCGACCTCGGTGACCGGCAGCTCGCTGGTGATGGACGGCGGGTGGACCGCCCACTGACCGTCCGACCGGCGAGGATGCCGGTCGTGACGACGTCGTCGGAGTCCCCGCCGGGCCCTGCCCGCCCGCCCGCCGCCGGACCGGGCGGCACGACCGAGTTCCTGGAGCTGCTCCTCGGCGACGCGGCGGCGATCGAGTACGAGCGGCCGCTGGTCCAGGCGCGGGCGGCCGGGGCGGACCCCGCGGAGATCGCCGAGCTCGAGCGGGCCAAGGTGCTGGCCCTGCAGGTCCGGGAGGCCTTCCAGGCCCGCCGGCGCCGCGAGTCGGAGCTGTCGGCGCTGTTCGACACCGCCAGCGACCTCGCCCGGCTGCGCAGCGTCGACTCGGTGCTCACCGCGATCGTGCGGCGCGCCCGGCAGCTGCTGGGCTCCGACACCGCCTACCTGACGCTCAACGACGACGCCCGCGGGGACACCTACATGCGGGTGACCGACGGCACGGTGTCGGCCTGGTTCCAGTCGCTGCGGCTGCCGATGGGCGCCGGCCTCGGCGGGCTGGTCGCGCAGACCGCCGCCCCGTACGCGACCGACAGCTACTTCACCGACACCCGCTTCCGGCACACCGAGGACATCAACGGCGGCGTCCGCGAGGAGGGGCTGGTGGCGATCCTCGGGGTGCCGCTGCTGCGCGGGTCCCAGGTGATCGGCGTCCTGTACGCCGCCGACCGCACCGGGCGGACGTTCGAGCGCTCGGAGGTCGCGCTGCTGGGGTCGCTGGCGGCCCACGCGGCCATCGCGCTGGACAACGCCCGGCTGCTGGAGGAGACCCGGGCGGCCCTCGAGGAGCTGTCCGCCACCAGCCGGGAGCTGCGCGCGCACAGCGCCTCGGTCGAGCGGGCCGCCGGCGCCCACGACCGGTTCATCGACCTGGTGCTGCGCGGCGGCGGCGTCGAGGACGTCGCAGTCGCGGTGACCGAGGTGCTCGGCGGCCGGCTGACGGTGCTGGACCAGGACGGCCGGCCGACGCCCAGCGGGGGCGATGCCGGCCCACCCGACCCGGCCGGCGCGCTCGGGCTGGCCCGGACCACCGGCCGCACCGTCCGGGACGGCGACTGGTGGACCGCCGCGGTCACCGTCAACGACGAGCTGATCGGCGGGCTGGTGCTGGGCCGCGAGGAGGAGCTGTCGGACTCCGACCAGCGCATCCTCGAGCGCGCCGCGCTGGTCACCGCCCTGCTGCTGCTCATCCGCCGCTCGGCCGGCGAGGCCGAGCACCGGGTCCGCGGCGAGCTGCTCGGCGAGCTGCTGAGCACGCCCGACCGCGACCCGGACGGGCTGCGGGAGCGCGCCCGGCGGCTCGGCGCCGACCTCGACCGGCCGCACGCGGTGGTGGTCGCGCAGGTCGGCGAGGTCGGTGAGGGGACGAGCAACGAGGTCGGCACCCGGGCCGCGGCGGCCGCCGGGCACCTGGCCGCCGTCCGGGGCGGGCTGGCCGGCGTGCACGAGGGCCGGCTGGTGGTGTGCCTGCCCGACGTCGCCCCGGGCGTGGCGGCGGAGGCCGTGCGGGCGGAGCTGCGGTCCTCGGCGGGCGCGGTGACCGCCGGGGGCGCCGGCCCGGCCACCGGCCCGGAGGCGCTGGCCGCGGCGGCCGCCGAGGCCGCCCGGTGCCTGGGCACGCTGGTGGCGCTGGGCCGCACCGGCCAGTCCGCCAGCGCCGAGGAGCTCGGCTTCTTCGGCCTGCTGGTCGGCGAGCGGCGGGACGTCGGCGCGTTCGTCCGGGCCACCCTGGCCCCGGTGCTCGACTACGACGCCAAGCGCGGCACCGACCTGCTCGCCACGCTGCGCGCCTGGTTCGACGCGGGCGGCAGCCCGGCCCGGGCGGCCGAGCAGCTCCGGGTGCACGTCAACACGGTCACCCAGCGGCTGGACCGGGTGGCCCGGCTGCTCGGCCGCGACTGGTCGACCCCGGACCGTGCCCTGGAGGTGCAGCTCGCGCTGCGCCTGCACCGCCTCTCCGACGGCGCCGGCTGAGGTCCTAGCCTGGGCGGGTGCGCCTCCTCGACCCCCCGGTGCTGACCGAGGCTGAGTGGACGGCGCGCCAGGCGGCCCACGAGCGCCGGGTCGACGCGTGGGTGGAGCCGCACCAGCAGCGCCGCCGCGCCGGCCAGGCGCACCCGGTGTGGGACTTCCTGTTCACCTACTACTCCCAGACCCCCGGCCGGCTGCGCCGCTGGCACCCCGGGCTGGGCGTGGTGCTCACCGGCCCCGCCGCCGAGGCCCGGCTGGACTGGCCGTTCCACACCCGGGTCGGCCCGGGTGTGGCCGTCGACGTCGAGGCGTTCCTGGCCCGGCGCAGCACCGCGGTCGGCTGGGTGCACGGCCTGCTGTCGGCGACGGCCGGCCGGAGCGCCCAGTTCGGCTGCTTCGGGCTGCACGAGTGGGCGATGCTCTACCGGCCGGGAGCCGGCGAGGTGCGGCACGAGCAGCTGCCGTTGCGGCTCGGCCAGGCCGGCACCGACGCGGTGGTGGACAGCCACCGGGTGCAGTGCAGCCACGTCGACGCGTTCCGGTTCTTCACCCGCGCCGGCGTCCCGCGGAACACCCTCACGCCCACCCGGGAGACCCAGCAGCAGCTGGAGCAGCCCGGCTGCCTGCACGCCACGATGGACCTCTACAAGTGGGCCTACAAGCTCAGCCCCGCCGTCCCCGGCGAGCTGCTCGCCGACTGCTTCGAGCTCGCGGCCGACGTCCGGGAGCTGGACATGCGCGCCTCGCCCTACGACCTCAGCGCGCTGGGCTGGGCGCCCGTCGCGATCGAGACGCCGGAGGGCAAGGCGGAGTACGTGGCCGCCCAGCGCCGGTTCGCCGCCCGCGGCACCGTGCTGCGGGCGCGCCTGCTGGAGGTCTGCCGGGCGCTGCTCGACGACCGACCCCCGGGGGCCGTGCTCAGCTGAGGACGGCGGGCGGCAGGTCGTCGACCGCCGTCCCGCGACCCTTGCCGCACCGCCGGCAGACCTTCGGGGCGGGACCCCGCAGCTGCTCGTCGGCGGGGTGCGCGGACACGTAGGCGTGGCGCCCGAGTCGGCACCACAGGGGCTTGCCGGACATGCGACCAGTGTGCGACCGGGCACCTGCGCGGTCCAGGGATCCCGGCGCCGGTCGCGACCTGCCCGCCGACAGCGGACGTCGTACGGTCGAGGGCGTGACCTCCACCCGCACCGACCGCTGGCTGCACCTGGACGGGACGACGAACACCCGCGACCTGGGCGGCCTGCCCACGGTCGACGGCGGCGAGACCGTGTTCGGCCGCGTCCTGCGCAGCGACAACCTGCAGACCCTCAGCGAAGCCGACGTCGCGACCCTGGTCGACGAGGTCGGGCTGACCGAGGTCATCGACCTGCGGACGACCGCAGAGGTGCTCATGGAGGGCCGCAGCCCGCTGCGGGACGTCGACTCGGTGACCCACCGGCACTTCACCCTGCTGCCCGAGCGGGGCCGGCGCACCGACGTCTTCGCCGCCGAGGAGGACGACGAGGAGCTGCTCGCGGAGCTGCCCGCCGACTGGGTGGAGTCGCTGCTGCCCCGCCAGGTGGCCGCCGGGGACGAGGGCGAGCCGCCGGCGGTCCGCTCCTACCTGGGCTACCTGACCGACGGGACGGACAACGTGCTGGCCGCGCTCCGCACGCTGGCGGCCGGCGGCCCGGGGGCCGCGGTGGTGCACTGCGCCGCGGGCAAGGACCGGACCGGCGTCGTCTGCGCGCTGGCGCTGGCGGTGGCCGGCGTCGAGCCCGAGGCGATCATCGCCGACTACGCGCAGACCGCCGAGGTCATCGACGCGCTCGTCGCCAAGCTGCGGACGCACCCGACCTACGCCGAGGACATGACCCGCCGGGACGTCGCCAGCCACACCCCGCAGGCCGGGTCGATGCGCCGGGTGCTCGAGCTGCTGGACGAGCGCTGGGGCGGGCCCATCGGCTGGCTCGAGCAGCACGGCTTCGACGCCGACGAGCGGGCCGCCCTCCGCGCCCGCCTCCGCGACTGAGCAGGCCGCGTCCCCACCAGGCACAGGAAGCTCTGCACCCGGTCTGAGCCGCGTAACCGGGTGCAGAGCTTCCTTCACCTGGACCGGACAGGCCCCCGGACACAGCAGACCCCGGCTCTCCCACCAGGGAGACCGGGGTCGTGTGTGTTCCTGCGCTCAGCCCCCTGAGGGACCTGCGTCAGCGCAGGACGTTGGTGAACTGGCTGCTGTTGGCCAGGGTCAGCAGCTCGTCGCGCATCGCGGGGCTGCTGGTGCGGGCGACGGCGGCCGCGAGGGCGCGCCGCGTACGCGACGCCTGCCGACGCTGACGCCAGCTGGAGGTCACGCTGCTCATGTCACTGCCTTCTTCCGGTGGGTCCCAGGTGGGTGTGTTACGCCTGTATTAAAGCAGGCAAGGCGCTGCGTATTCCATCGGAATCAAGGGTGTGTCGCACGAGTCACCGAAGGTTCATCCACCCGAAGGGGTGAGTGGCCGACGAACCGTCAGACGACATCCACCCCCTGGACGCCTCCCGGACACGACGAGGCCCCGCCGGTCTCCTCGACCGACGGGGCCTCGTGGTGCAGCGGGCGCCGCCTCGCTCAGCCGGCGGCGAGCACCTCGCGGACCGCGGCCCGCGCCGACTGCGGGTCGGCGGCGGCCAGCGCCACCTCGGCGGCCCGCCGGCAGGTGGCCAGGTCCACCGTCGCCAGCCGGGCGCCCACGCCGGCCACGGAGGACGCGGCGCAGGACAGCGAGGAGATCCCCATGCCGACCAGCACGCAGGCCAGCATCGGGTCGGCGGCCGCCTCGCCGCACACGCCCACGGGCTTGCCGACCCGCTGACCGGCCGCCGCGGTGGCCCGGACCAGCTCCAGCAGGGCCGGCTGCCAGGGGTCGGTCAGGTCGGCCAGGTCGGCCGACAGCCGGTCGGCGGCCAGCGTGTACTGCGACAGGTCGTTGGTGCCGATGGACAGGAAGTCCAGGTGCTCGAGGAACCGGTCGGCCAGGACGGCGACCGAGGGCACCTCGACCATCACGCCGGGCGTCAGGCCCCGTGCGCGCACCTGCGCGGCGAAGTCCGCCGCCTCCGCGACGGTGGCCACCATCGGCGCCATCACCCACGGCGCGGACCCGGTGGCCTGCGCGGCCTGCGCGACGGCGTCGAGCTGGTGGGTGAGCAGCCCCGGGTCCCGCCGGGCGGTGCGCAGCCCGCGGACGCCGAGCGCCGGGTTGGCCTCGTCGGGCGGGGTGGCGAAGGGCAGCGGCTTGTCCGACCCGGCGTCCAGCGTGCGCAGCACGACCTTCCCGCCCGGGAAGGCGGCGAAGACCGCGGCGTAGATCCCGGCCTGCTCCTCCACCGACGGCTCCTCGGTGCGGCCGAAGAAGGCCAGCTCGGTGCGCAGCAGCCCGACGCCCTCGGCGTGCGCCGCGACGGCGGCCTGGGCCCCCGGGCCGTCCTGCACGTTGGCCAGCACCTGCACGGGGTGGCCGTCGCGGGTGGCGCCCGGACCGCGGTAGCCGGCCAGCGCGGCGGCCGCCTCGGCCGAGGCAGCGACCCGGGCCGCCGCCTCCTGCGGGTCCGGGTCGACGGTGACGGTGCCGCGCTCGCCGTCGACCAGGACGACCGTCCCCTCCGGGACGTCGGAGAGCCCGCCCACGCCGACCACGCAGGGCAGGCCGAGCTGGCGGGCGATGATCGCGGTGTGGCTGGTCGCGCCGCCGAGCCGGGTGGCCAGCGCGACGACCCGGGTCGGGTCGAGACCCGCCGTGTCGGCCGGTGCCAGGTCGTCGGCGAGCAGCACCGAGGGCGTCTCGGGCATCGGGACGCCGGGCTCCCCCTGCCCGGTCAGCTCGGCGACGATCCGGTCTCGGACGTCGCGCACGTCGGTCGCCCGCTCCGCCATGACCCCGCCCAGGCTGGTGAACAGCTCGACGAACTGCTCCGCCGCCCCGACCGTGGCGACCTCGGCGGAGGCGCCCTCGCCGATCCGCTGCTCGACCGTCGACAGCAGCCCCCGGTCCCGGGCCAGCTGCGCGGTGGTGTTGAGGACCTCAGCGCTCACCCCGGTCGCCGCGGCGGCGCGGCCGGCCAGCCGCTCCGCCACGGCGTCGGCCGCTGCGGTGAACCGGTCCTTCTCGGCGGCGCGCTCCGCCTCCGGGACGCTCAGCCCGGGGGTCGTGGGCAGCTCGACGGCGCCGACCGGGCGGACGACGGGCCCGAGCGCCACCCCGGGGACCACCGGCGTGCCGGACAGCACGGTCGGGCCGGACGGGGCCTCCGCGGCGGGCCGGGTGCCGGTCGGGGTGCTGGTCATGGATGGCCTCACTGTCTGCTCGGACCCGGTGCGGGCCCGGCCGTCGGAACGGTTCGCGTGGATCTGCAGGGGTGGTGGGAGGGGGCTGGGACGTCGGTGGGTGCGGTGACCAGGGTCACCAACTAGCCTTGACTTGTCAACTGATCCCACGTATAACAACATCGAAACACAAGCATTCCCACACAATCGGGCATCGCAGCACGCCGGTCCCCGCGCGACGCAGCCCACGGAGGTGCCGTGTACGCAGAGGAGCGTCAGCAGGCCATCGCCGGCCTGGTCACCCAGCGCGGGCGGGTCGCCGTGACCGCCGTCGCCGAGCACTTCGGGGTCACCACCGAGACCGTACGACGCGACCTCGCGCTGCTGGAGCGGGCCGGGATGCTCCGCCGGGTCCACGGCGGCGCCGTCCCCGCCGGCGTGTTCACCGTCGTCGAGCCCGGCCTGGGCGAGCGGCGCAACACCCGCACCGAGGCCAAGCGCCGGATCGCGGCCGCGGCGCTGACCCTGCTGCCGGGCAGCACCGGCAGCCTCATCCTCGACGGCGGCAGCACCACCGCGGCGCTGGCCGAGGTGCTCCCCGGCGACCGCGCGCTGGTCGCCGCGACCAACTCCGTCCCGATCGCCGCGCGGCTGGCCGCCTCGCCCGGCATCACGCTGCACGTGCTCGGCGGCCGGGTCCGCGGCATCACCCAGTCCGCGGTCGGCGAGTCCACCCTGGCGGCGCTGGCCGACCTGCGGGCCGACGTCGTCTTCCTGGGCACCAACGGGATCAGCGCCGGGCACGGGTTCTCCACCCCCGACGAGGCCGAGGCCGCGGTCAAGCGGGCCATGGCCCGGGCCGGGCAGCGGGTGGTCGTGCTGAGCGACAGCAGCAAGCTGGGCCGCGAGCACCTGGTGCGCTTCGCGACCGTCGAGGACGTCGACGTCCTGGTGACCGACGACGAAGCCGACCCGGCCGTCGTCGCCGAGCTCGAGTCTTCGGGGATCGAGGTGCTCGTCGCATGACGACCGAACCGACCGCGACCGGGGGGCGGGTGGTCACGCTGACCGCCAACCCCAGCCTGGACCGGACGCTGGCCCTGCCCGGGCCGCTGGAGCGCGGCGCCGTCGCCCGCCTGGGCGGCAGCTCCGGCGAGCCCGGCGGCAAGGGCGTCAACGTGGCCCGGGCGGTCGCGGCGGCCGGCGCCGACGTGGTCTCGGTGCTCCCCGCCGCCGACGACGACCCCGTCGTCCGGGCGCTGCACGCCCTCGGCCTGCAGTTGGCGACCGTGCCCGTGCGCACCCCGGTGCGGACCAACTACACGCTCACCGAGCCCGACGGCACTACCACGAAGCTCAACGAGCCCGGCGCCCGGCTCGACCCGGCCACCCTCACCGCGCTGGAGGCCGCCGTGCGGGCGCACGCCCTCGGTGCGCGGTGGGTCGTGCTGTCCGGCTCGCTGCCGCCCGGCGCCCCGCTGGACTGGTACGCCTCGCTCGTGCGGTCGCTGCGCGGCACCGGCGCCCGGATCGCCGTGGACACCTCCGAGGCGCCGCTGCTGGCCCTGCTGGCCGCCGGGCCGGACGCCGCTCCGGACCTGCTCAAGCCCAACACCGACGAGCTCGCCCAGCTGGCCGGCGTGCCCGAGGAGACGGTCGCCGCCGACCCCGCCGCCGCGCTCGCCGCGGTGGCCGCACTGCACGAGCGCGGCGTCGCCGAGGTGCTGCTGACCCTCGGCGCCGACGGCGCGCTGCTGTCCACCGCCGACGGCGGGCTGTGGTCGGCGCGCCCGCCGCGCACCACGGTCCGCAGCACGGTCGGCGCGGGCGACTCCAGCCTGGCCGGTTACCTGCTCGCCGACCTCGCCGGTCACGACCCGGCCGAGCGGCTGCGGAACGCCGTCGCCTACGGCTCGGCCAGCGCCGCGCTGCCGGGCTCCGCCGTCCCCACCCCGGCCCAGGCCGACCTGGCGGGTGTCGCCGTCACCGCCGGCCCGCCGCCCTCCACCGCTCCCGCCGAGGCCGTCCCGGCCGCCGGTGCCGACGCCCGCTGAGAACCCCCGGGAGATCCACCATGTCCGCACTGATCACGACCGAGCTGGTGGCGCTCGACGCCGACCTCGGTCCCGACAAGGACTCCGTCATCCGACGGCTGGCCGGTCTGGTGGCCGGCGCCGGCCGGGCCACCGGCACCGAGGCGCTGCACGACGACGCGATGGCCCGCGAGGCCAAGGTGGCCACCGGTCTGCCGGGCGGCATCGCCATCCCGCACTGCCGGTCCGGCGCGGTCACCGAGGCGTCGCTGGCCTTCGGCCGGCTCGACCCCCGGGTCGACTTCGGCGCACCCGACGGCCCCGCGGACCTGGTGTTCCTCATCGCCGCGCCGGAGCACGGGGACGCCGACCACCTGACGCTGCTGACCGCGCTGGCCCGCGCACTGGTGCGCCCGGAGTTCGTCGCGTCGCTGCGCGCCGCCGGCTCCGCCGAGGAGGTCGTCGACCTGGTCCAGGACGTCGTCTCCCCCGCCCCCGTCGCCGCGACCACCGGCGCCACCGCTGCGGCAACGCCGGCCCCCGCGACGCCGTCGTCCCCGGGCCGCAGCCTCGTCGCGGTCAGCGCCTGCCCGACCGGCATCGCGCACACCTACATGGCCGCCGACAAGCTCACCGCCGCGGCGAAGGAGATGGGCGTCGAGCTGCACGTGGAGACCCAGGGGTCGTCGGGCTCGACGCCGCTGGACCCGGCGGTGATCCGCGAGGCCGCCGCCGTCATCTTCGCCGTGGACGTCGGGGTCAAGGACCGCGACCGGTTCGCCGGCAAGCCGGTGGTGCAGTCGGGCACCAAGCGGGCGATGAACGAGCCGGAGGTGATGATCCGCGAGGCGCTCGCCGCCGCGGACGACCCGGACGCCCGCCGCGTCGAGGGCGGCGCCGGTGGCGGCACCTCCGGGGCCGCGGCCGGCGGTGGAGGCAAGCCCAGCACCGGGTCAGAGATCCGCCGCTGGCTGCTCACCGGCGTCAGCTACATGATCCCGTTCGTCGCCGCCGGTGGCCTGCTGATCGCGCTGGGCTTCCTGCTCGCCGGCTACCCGGTCGCGCTGACCGACCCTGACTCGGGCAACACGTGGGCCAAGGACTGGGTGCTCAACAACTCCCTGTTCGACCTGCCCACCAGCACTGTCGCCGACCTGAACGGCGGCCTGCCCGGCTACCTGGGCGCGGTGCTGTTCTTCATCGGCTCGCTCGCCTTCTCCCTGTTCATCCCGGCGATGGCCGGCTACATCGCCTACGCGATCGCCGACCGGCCGGGGCTCGCCCCGGGCTTCATCACCGGGCTGGTGGCCGTCCAGGTCAACGCCGGGTTCCTCGGCGCACTGGTCGGCGGCGTCATCGCCGGGTTCGCGGCGCTGTGGCTGAGCCGGCTGAAGGTCGGCCGGGTGGTGCGCGGGCTGATGCCGGTCGTGGTCATCCCGCTGATCGCGACGCTGATCGCCAGCGGCCTCATGGTGATGGTCCTCGGGCGGCCGCTCGCGGCGGCGATCACCGGCCTGACCAACTGGCTCAACGGCCTGTCCGGCACCTCCGCGGTGCTCCTGGGCATCCTGCTCGGCCTGATGATGGCCTTCGACATGGGCGGCCCGGTCAACAAGGCCGCGTACGCCTTCGCCACCGCCGGCCTGGCGAGCTACATCTCCGACCCGACCGAGAACACCGGCCCGCTGGTGATCATGGCCACGGTGATGGGCGCCGGCATGGTGCCGCCGATCGCACTGTCGGTGGCCACCCTCATCCGGCCGAGGGTCTTCACCCCCGCGGAGCAGGAGCAGGGCAAGGCCGCCTGGCTGCTGGGCCTGGCGTTCATCACCGAGGGGGCGATCCCGTTCGCCGCGGCCGACCCGCTGCGCGTCATCCCACCGATCATGATCGGCTCGGCGACCACCGGCGCGATCGTGGCGGCGGCCGGGGTGCAGGCCCAGGCCCCGCACGGCGGCATCGTGGTGTTCTTCGCGATCAACGGTGTCCTGATGTGGCTGCTGGCGATCGCCATCGGCACCGTCGTCGGCGCGCTCGCGGTGGTCGTCGCCAAGAGCATCGGCCGGAAGAAGGGCGAGGACGTCCCCGAGGACGCCGTCGACCTGGCCCACGCGCACAGCCCGGCCGCCGTCCCGGCGCGACCGGCCGCCGTCTGACCGGCAGACTGACCCCAGCACCCCACACCAGAAAGCAGGCACCGATGCCCTCGAAGACCGTGACCGTCGGCTCCGCCGTCGGTCTGCACGCCCGCCCCGCCGCCCTGATCGCCGAGGCGGTGTCGAAGTCCGGGGTGCCGGTCACGCTGGCCACGCCCGGCGGGAACGCGATCGACGCCGGCTCGCCGCTGATGATCATGACCCTCGGCGCCAAGCAGGGCACCGAGGTGACCGTCAGCAGCGACGACGCGGGCGTCCTCGACCGCATCGCCGACATGGTCGCCACCGACCTCGACGCGGAGTAGCCGACCCGGTTCACCCGCACAGACGCCCGTCCCCCTCGGGGGGCGGGCGTCTGTCGTCGCGGTGCCGACCCGGGCCGGACGCAGGACGGCGCCCGTCCCCTGCGGAAGGGACGGGCGCCGTCGGCTCAGCGGGTTCCTCGATCAGCCTTCGCGGGGGACGTCCCCTCGCCAGTCGCCGGTCTCGGTGCCGCGGCTCTCGATGAACTCCTTGAAGCGCTTCACGTCGGCGGTGACCTGCCGGTCGTCGACGCCGACCGCGGCGCCGACCTTCTCCACCACGCCCTGCGGCGCCCAGTCGATCTGCACCATGACCCGGGTCGTGGTGTCGCTGATCTTGTGGAAGGTGACCACGCCGGCGTGCGGGGTGTCGCCGTCGGTGCTCTTCCAGGCCACCCGCTCGTCGGGGTGCTGCTCGGTGATCTCGGCGTCGAACTCGCGCTCGACCCCGCCGATCTTCGTCACCCAGTGGGTGTGCCGGTCGTCGAGCTGCGTGATGCGCTCGACGCCGTTCATGAACTCGGGGAAGCTCTCGAACTGCGTCCACTGGTCGTAGACCTGCCGGATCGGCACGTCCACGTCGATCGACTTCTCCACGTTCGCCACGGGGGGTCCTCCTCTGCTCGGGGATCTCGTGCGTCCGCTGCCTCCCTACCCGGTCGTGCACCACCGACACATCGCCGCACGTCAGCGCGCCCGCCGGCCTGGCGCCCGGGCACCGCGGGCAGGAGGCTGCCCCCGTGGCGGGCGCAGCGCAGCGGTGCACGGTGGTGACCGGCGGGGGTCGCGGCGTCGGACGGGGCATCGTGGAGCGGTTGCTCGCCGACGGCGAGGCGGTCGTCGTGGTCGAGCGGGACCCCGACGCCGCTGCCTGGTGCACCGACCACCCTGCGGCCGACCGGCTGCGGGTCGCGACCGGCAGCGCCGCCGAGCCGGAGGTCGCCGAGCAGGCCGCCGACCTCGCCGAGGGGCTGGGTGCGCTGACCGGCTGGGTGAACAACGCCGCCGTCTTCCGGGACGCCGCCCTGCACACCTCCTCCGCCGCCCAGGTGCTGGACCTGATCACCGGGAACCTGGCCCCGGCCGTGGTCGGCTGCGCGACCGCCGTCCGGCGGATGGCGGCCCGGGGTGGCGGCAGCATCGTGAACGTCTCCAGCCACCAGGCGCAGCGGGCGGTGCGCGGTGCCCTGCCCTACGCGACGGCCAAGGCCGCCGTCGAGGGGCTGACCCGCGCCGCTGCGGTCGACCACGGTCCCGCCGGCGTCCGGGTCAACGCCGTCGCCCTGGGGTCGGTGGAGACCGAGCGGCACCGCTCCTTCCTGGCCGGGCAGGACGCCGGGACGGCCGACCACGTGCAGGCCCAGCTCAGCGCGCTGCACCCGCTCGGCCGGATCGGTCAGGTCGGCGACGTCGCCGGGGTCGTCCGCTTCCTGCTCTCCGACGACGCCGCCTGGGTCACCGGTGTGGTGCTCCCGGTCGACGGCGGCCGGGCCGCCCGCGGCGCCGACCCCGAGGAACGCTGACCCCGCAGCTCAGGCCGCGGCGGGCAGGGCGGCGGCGAGGCTGCCGCGGACCGGACGGCCGGGCAGCAGCAGCATCTGCACCAGGTGGTAGGCGTCGGGCTTGCCGACCCACGTCCCGGTGCCCACAGCGCCCTCCGGGGTCAGCTCGTGGTGCCAGCTGCCCACGGCCGGGTCCAGGAACAGCCGTTCCCCCAGCTCCGCCCACCGGCGCTGCTGGGTCGCGGCGCGGGGGTCCCCGGTCGTCGCGTAGCGCACCGCCGCGGCGGCCACCGCCTCGCACAGGACCCAGTGCATCCGGGCGACGACGACCGGCCGGTCCGACCAGTCCAGCGTGTACGGGAACCCCTCGTGGCCGTCGGCCGCCCAGCCCCGCTCGGCGGCGGCGAGGAACAGCCGGTCGGCGTCCGCGGCCAGCCAGCCGGGGGCGTGCTCGCCGAGCGCGGCGGCCAGGTGCAGGCACAGCCGGGACCACTCGAACTGGTGGCCGACCGTGACGCCGAACGGGCGGAACGGGTCGGCGGGGTGCTCCCGGTTGAAGTCGGGCAGCGGCTCCCACCGCGCGGTGAAGTGCTCGGGCAGCCGCCAGTCCCGCTCCCGGGCCCACCCGTGCACGACCCGCTCGGTGGCCCGCAGCGCGTGGGTGCGCAACCGCGCGGCGGTGCCCGGGTCGGTGGGGGCGAGCGCGTCGGCTGCGGCGAGCGTGGCCTCGACGCCGTGCATGTTGGCGTTGGCGCCGCGGTAGTCCTCGCCCGTGGCCCAGGTGCGGTCGAAGGACTCGGCGGCCAGGCCCTCGTCGTCGTCCCAGAACCGCTGCTCCCAGACCCCCAGCGCCTCGTCGAGCAGCGGGCGGCCGCCGGGCACACCCGCCGCGGTGGCGGTCGCCCCGGCCAGGACGACGAAGGCGTGCACGTAGGCGGCCTTGGTGTCGTCGTCGGTCGCCGCCCGCCAGCCGCCGTGCTCGGCGTCGTGCAGCGGGCCCTCGCGCAGCGCGGTCACCCCGTGCCCGGCGAGCTCGAGTGCACCCGGGTGGTCGAGCAGGGCGGCCAGGCCGAAGACGTGCGTCATCCGGGCGCTGATCCAGGTCTCCACCGGCCGGTCGGGCAGCACCGCGCCGTCCGCTCCCTGGTACCCGAACCCACCGGGCACCCGGGAGCGGGCGGCGAACCCGAGCACGCGGTCGAGGTCGGTCACCCGGCGACGGTAGCGCCGTCGGGACGCATCAGAAGGCGAGCGCCGTGCCGGGGTCGTGCAGCAGCGCGCCGACGTCGGCGAGGAAGCGCGAGCCGAGCTCCCCGTCGATGATCCGGTGGTCGAAGGAGAGTGCCAGCTGGGTCACCTGCCGCACCCGGATCCGGCCCTTGTGCACCCACGGCATCTCGCGGACCGCACCGAACGCCAGGATCGCCGACTCGCCGGGGTTGAGGATCGGCGTCCCGGTGTCGACGCCGAACACCCCGACGTTGGTGATGGTGATCGTCCCGCCGGACATGTCCGCCGGCGACGTCCGCCCCGCCCGCGCGGTGGCGGTCAGCTCGGTCAGCGCTCCGGCCAGCTCGACCAGCGACAGCCGGCCGGCGTCCTTGATGTTGGGCACCACCAGGCCGCGCGGCGTGGCCGCCGCGATGCCCAGGTTGACCGCGCCGTGGACGACGATCTCCTGCGCGGCGTCGTCCCAGGAGCTGTTCACCATCGGGTGCCGCTGCGCGGCCAGCAGCAGCGCCTTGGCCACGAACAGCAGCGGGCTGACCTTCACCCCGGCGAACTCCGGCCGGGCGGCGAGCCGCTCGCGCAGCTTCATCACCCGGGTCACGTCGACGGTGAGGAACTCGGTGACGTGCGGCGCGGTGAACGCGCTGGCCACCATCGCCGCGGCGGTGTGCTTGCGCACCCCCTTGATCGGGATCCGCTGGTCACCCCTCCCGGTTTCGGCGCCGAAACCTGCGGGGGTTTCGGCGCCGAAACCGGCGGGGGCCGGGGTGGCGAGGGCGGCGTCGACGTCGGCGCGGGTGATGACGCCGCCCGGGCCGCTGCCGGTGACCGTCGCCAGGTCGACGCCGAGGTCCTTGGCGTACTTGCGCACCGGGGGCTTGGCCAGCGGCCGCAGCGCGCCCCGGCCGGACACCGGTGAGGACGTCGGCGCCGGCTGCGTGTCCGCCGCGGTCACGTGCGCCTCGGCGGCGCGGCCGGTCTCCAGACCACCGTGCCGGACCGGCTTGACCGTCGCGTCCGGGGCGGTGGCCAGCAGCGGCGGGCGCTCGCCGCCCGAGCCGTAGTCGGCCTCCGGCAGCACCTGCGGCGCCGTCGCCCGGGCGGCCGCGCCGGCTCCGTTCCGCCGGGGACGGCGGGTCGCCTCGGTGCTCCGGGGTCCGTAGCCGACCAGGACGGCGGTGCGCCCGTTGGCGCCGGTCTCCCCGATCAGGCCCGAACCGGCCGGCTCGGCCGCGGCGGGTGCGGCGGGTGCGGCCGGGCCGTCCCCGCCGAGGTCGATGGTGATGATCGGGGCACCGACGTCGACCGTCGTCCCCGGCTCGTAGAGCAGCTCGGTCACCGTCCCGGCGAACGGGCTGGGCAGCTCCACGGCGGCCTTCGCCGTCTCCACCTCGCAGAGCGGCTGGTTGACGGTGACGGTGTCACCGACGGCGACCAGCCACGACAGGATCTCCCCCTCGGTGAGCCCCTCACCGACGTCGGGCAGCTTGAACTGGCGCAGGTCCGGCATCAGAACCCCAGCGATCGGTCGACGGCGTCGAGCACGCGGTCGAGGTCGGGGAGGTACTCCTCCTCCAGCTTGGACGGCGGGTAGGGGGTGTCGTACCCGCCCACCCGGAGCACCGGCGCCTCCAGGGAGTGGAAGCACTCCTCGGTGACCCGGGCGGCGATCTCCGACCCCAGCCCCAGGGTCACCGGCGCCTCGTGCACGACGACGCAGCGGCCGGTCCGGCGGACCGAGTCGAACACCGGGCCGAGGTCCAGCGGGGAGACGGTGCGCAGGTCGATCACCTCGAGCGACCGGCCCTCCTCGGCGGCGGCCTGGGCCGCCTGCAGCGCCGTCTTCACCATCGGGCCGTAGGCCAGGACGGTCACGTCGTCGCCGCCGCGGACCACCCGGGAGGCGAACAGCGGGTCGGGGGTGCCGTCGACGTCGACCTGCCCCTTCTCCCAGTACCGGCGCTTCGGCTCGAGGAACACGATCGGGTCCGGGTGCGCGATCGCCTGCTGGATGCCCCAGTACGCGTCCGAGGGGGTGCTGACGGCGACCACCTTGAGGCCCGCGGTGTGCGCGAAGTACGCCTCCGGGCTCTCGCTGTGGTGCTCGACCGCGCCGATGCCGCCGCCGAAGGGGATGCGGATGACGATCGGCATCGGCAGCCGGCCCTTGGAGCGGGCGTGGATCTTGGCGACCTGGGTGACGATCTGGTTGTAGGCGGGGAAGACGAACCCGTCGAACTGGATCTCGCAGACCGGCCGGTAGCCGCGCATGGCCAGCCCGACCGCGGTGCCCAGGATGCCGGCCTCGGCCAGCGGGGTGTCCACGACGCGGTCGTCGCCGAAGTCCTTCTGCAGGCCGTCGGTGATCCGGAAGACCCCGCCGAGCTTGCCGATGTCCTCGCCCATGAGCAGGACCTTGGCGTCGTTCTCCATCGCCTTGCGCAGGCCGAGGTTGAGCGCCTTGCCGATGGTGAGCGTCTCGGTCACTTCTCCCCCTCGAAGCTGGCGTGGTAGGCCACGAACTCCTCGCGCTGGCGGGCCAGCTCGGGGGTCTGCTCGGCGTAGACGTGGTCGAAGATCTCGGTGCCGGCCGGGTCGGCCATCTCCAGCGTGCCCCGGCGGATCCGGGCCGCCAGCTCGTCGCCCTCGGCGTCGACGGAGGCGAAGAACTCCGCGTCGGCCGTGCCGGAGCGGGACAGGTGGGCCTTGAGCCGGGCGATCGGGTCGCGCAGCTTCCACTCCTCCAGCTCGCTGGCCAGCCGGTAGCGGGTCGGGTCGTCGGAGGTGGTGTGCGCGCCCATCCGGTAGGTGAAGGCCTCGATGAAGGTCGGACCCTGGCCCTCCCGGGCCGCGGCGAGCGCCGCCCGGGTGACCGCGAGGACGGCGAGGACGTCGTTGCCGTCGACTCGGACGCCGGGGAAGCCGAACCCGGCGGCGCGCTGGTACAGCGGCACCCGGGACTGCCGCTCGATCGGCACGCTGATCGCGTACTGGTTGTTCTGGCAGAAGAAGACGACCGGTGCGGAGAACGTCGCCGCCCAGATCATCGCCTCGTTGACCTCGCCCTGGCTGGTGGCGCCGTCGCCGAGGAAGGCCAGCGCCGCGCTCTCCGCGCTGTCGCGCTGCAGACCCATCGCGTAGCCGGTGGCGTGCAGCGTCTGCGCGCCGATGACCACGGTGTAGAGGTTGAAGTTGGTCGCGACCGGGTCCCAGCCGCCCTGGTCGACGCCGCGGAACAGGCTCATCACGTGGAGCGGGTCGACGCCCCGGGTCCAGGCGACGCCGTGCTCGCGGTAGGTCGGGAAGGCCATGTCGTCGGCGGCCAGCGCGCGTCCGGCGCCCACCTGCGCGGCCTCCTGGCCCAGCAGCGAGGCCCAGATGCCGAGCTCGCCCTGCCGCTGCAGCGCGGTGGCCTCGACGTCCCAGCGGCGGACCAGGGCGAGGTCGCGGTACAGCCCGCGCAGCTCCTCGTCGCTGACGTCGAGGGAGTAGTCGGGGTGCTCGACGCGCTCGCCCTCCGGGGTGAGCAGCTGCACCAGGTCGGGTTGACCGGGCAGGTGGGGGGCGCCGGCCCCGGGTACGGGGTCGACCACCTCGGTGGTCTGCGACAGCGTGCTCATGCCCATCTCCTGCCGTCTCGCGGGGCCGGGGTCACCGACCGCCCGTCGTCGGACGTCTCCGCGGCGCCGGGGTGTGGCACCACTCACACATCGTGGCACGCGGGACCGCGCAGGGAGCACACCACCACGGGGCCTTTCTGCGCAACACCCTCACCCGGCGGTGCGCACGATGACCACCGCAGGGCGGTTGGCACGTGTCAGACTGAGCAACGTGCCCGCCGTCCCGGACCGTCTGGACGCCACCGACGCGCGGCTGCTGCTGGCGCTGTCCGCGGACCCTCGGGCCACGGTGCTCTCCCTCGCCCAGACCCTCGGCCTGGCCCGCAACACCGTCCAGTCCCGGCTGGCCCGGCTGGAGTCCGGCGGCGTGCTGGACCCCTTCGAGCGCCGGGTCCGCCCGGAGGCGCTCGGCTACCGGCTCGGCGCCTACGTGACGGTGCAGGTCGTGCAGCGCAGCCTCGCCGACGTCGGCGAGGCGCTGGCCGCGATCCCCGAGGTGCTCGAGGTCATCGGGCTGTCCGGGGTCGCCGACCTGCTGGTGCAGGTGGTCGCGGTCGACGCCGACGACCTGTGGCGGATCACCGAGCAGGTGCTGGCCATCCCCGGCGTGCAGCGCACCGACACCAACCTGGCGCTGCGCCGCTTCGTCGACCACCGGATGACCCCGCTGCTGGAGCGGGCCGCCGGCACCGCCCCCGTCGACGGCGGCTGACCCTCAGCGCCGCCGGCGGACCCGCACCGGCCCACGGGCGGTGGCCACGTCGACCACCTCGCCCCGCTGGGTCACCTCGACCTCGCCGGCCGCGGCCAGCCGCCCCGCCGCGGCCCGGGCCGCCGGCATCAGCTCCCGCCAGCCCTCGGGGTCGACCGCCCGGGCCGCCTCCGACGGGCAGATCGTCGTCCCCGCCCGGCGCTCGTCCAGCAGCGCGTCGATGGTCCGCTCCAGCGCCCGGTCGACGTCCTCCACCGGCCCAGGATGCGCCGGCCGCGCCGGGCGCGCCCGGCCGGGCGCCGCGCGTGCTGGGATGGCCCGGTGCCCACCCCGCCTCCGCCGGCCCGCCTCGGGCTCGGTCTCGCCGCCGCTGGCCGGCCCGCCTACCTGACCCTCGGCCGGGACGTCGACCTGCCGGGCGACCGCTCGCCGGCCGCCCTGCAGGCCCGGACGCACGCGCTGCTCGACGCCGCGACCGCGCTGGGCGTCGAGTACGTCGACACCGCCCGGTCCTACGGCCGGGCCGAGGAGTTCCTGGGCTCCTGGGTGCGGGAGACGGGCCAGACGCCCTTCGTGGCCAGCAAGTGGGGCTACCGGTACGTCGGCGACTGGCGCCGGGACGTCGACGTGCACGAGGTCAAGGACCACGGGGCGGCCGCCTACGAGGCCCAGCTGGCCGAGACCACCGCGCTGCTGGGGCCGTGGCTGCGGCTGTACCAGGTGCACTCGCTCACCGCCGACAGCCCGCTGTGGGACGACCGGCCGCTGCAGCAGCGGATGGCCCGGCTGCGCGCCGACGGCGTCGAGCTGGGCTTCTCGACCTCGGGGCCGGCCCAGGCCGACGCGGTCCGCCGGGGGCTGGCGCTCACCGTCGACGGCGCACCGTTGTTCACCAGCGTCCAGTCGACCTGGAACCTGCTGGAGCCCTCCGCCGGGCCGGCGCTGGCCGAGGCCGCCGCGGCCGGGGCGCGGGTCGTGGTCAAGGAGGGCGTGGCCAACGGCCGGCTGACCGACCGCGGCGCCGACCCGGGCAGCGGGCTCGCCCGGGCGGCCCGCGAGCGCGGCGTGGGGGTGGACGCCCTGGCCCTGGCCTGCGCGCTGGCCCAGCCCTGGTGCTCCGTCGTCCTGTCCGGCGCGGTCACCGTCGCCCAGCTGGAGAGCAACGCCGCGGCCCGCGACCTGGTCGCCGGCGTGGGGCCGGAGGAGTGGCTGCAGCCGGAGGAACCGGCGGCGTACTGGTCGGCGCGCAGCCGGATGGGCTGGGGTTGACCGGTTTCACGCCTCAGGGACGCCGGGTAGGGCGCGATCATGGCGACGCACACCTCCCGGACCGGCATCGGCACCCTCGGCTGGGTGCTGCGCGGCGCGGCCGCCGGCGCCGCGGGCACCAGCGCACTGAACGCCGTCACCTACCTGGACATGGTCGGCCGCGGGCGCGGCACCAGCTCCACCCCGGAGCAGACCGTCGAGGCGCTGGCCGAGAAGGCGCACGTGCAGATCCCCGGCGACGAGGAGACGCGGTCGAACCGGGTGCAGGGGTTGGGGCCGCTCACCGGGCTGGTCGCCGGGATCGGCGTGGGGGTGCTGGCCGGGCTGGCCCGCGCGGCCGGGTTCCGCACCCCGCCGCTGGTCGGGACGGCGCTGACCACCGCCGGCGTGCTGGTCGCCGCCAACGGCCCGATGACGGTGCTGGGCATCACCGACCCGCGCACCTGGTCGACGACCGACTGGGTCAGCGACGTCGTCCCGCACCTGGCCTACGCCGCGGTCGTGCGGACGACGATGGACGCCTTCGACCGCTGATGGAGTGCCAGGGGCGCGTTCTCCGCGCCGTGGCACTCCACGTCAGCGCCAGCCGCCGTCGTCGACGCCGCCGGGCACCGGGGCGTCGGGGTCGTAGGGCGTGCGGGTGAAGACGAACGTCGCCAGCTCCAGGTGGTCCGGCGCGATCCGCAGCGTCTCCCCGGCGTAGTAGCCGTCCAGGCCCACGAAGGTGCCGTCCTCCCGGGCGGCGAACCGGCTGGCCCGGCCGCTGCGCCCGGGCAGCGGCCCCAGGTGCAGCAGCCCCCCGGCCTGCGCGCGGAGCACGTGCGGCGTCGGACCCCAGAACCAGGTGCCGAGCAGGTCCAGGGCCACCGGCGGCGGGGACGGCGCCCAGGCCTCCACGACCCGCGGCTCGGCGGCGCGCAGGTCGGCCAGCAGCCCGGGCACCAGCGGCTCGAGCCCGCTGGTGGTGTTGGCCAGCGAGACCCCGCCGGCCTGCTCGGCCCGGTCGACGAACACCCCGGCGAGGAAGCCGGGCATCGAGCCGCCGTGCCCGACCAGCACCGCGCCGTCGACCCGCACCACCTGCAGCCCGAGCCCGTAGGCCGACCAGCCCGGGACGGAGGGGTCGACGCCGGCCGGCACGGCCATCTCCTCCAGCGTGGCCGGCGACAGCACCTCCGCGGTGTCGCCGAGCAGGAAGGCGGCGAACCGGCCGAGGTCCGCCAGCGTCGCCCACAGCTGACCGGCGGCCGCCATCACGCCCGCGTCGTGCTCGGGCTCGGGCAGGACGACCCCTGCCCACGGGTGCACGGCCGCCCCCTGCGCCGCGCGGCCGGTGGGGCGCGGGCTGGTGCGGGTCATGCCCAGCGGTGCGAGGACCTCCTCGCGGACGACGTCGGCCCACGGGCGGCCGCGGTGCCGCGCCACCAGCTCCCCGAGCAGCCCGAAGCCGAGGTTGGAGTAGTGGAACCGGCGGGCCGCGCCGAGCACGACGTCCTGGTCGGTCAGCCGCAGCTCCTCCAGCGACCCGCCGGGCACCCGCTCCCACCAGCCGCCGGGGCTCTCCGAGGTGGCGCCGGCCAGGTGCGACAGCAGCTGGCCGACGGTGCGCTCACCCAGCGGGGTGCCCGGCACGTGCCGCTCGAGCGGGTCGTCCAGCCCCAGCCGGCCCTCGTCGCGCAGCCGCATCACCGCGACGGCGGTGACCGTCTTGCTGATCGAGCCGATCCGGTACTGGACGTCGGTGTGCGGCTCGGCGACGGCACCCCGGCCGGTCGACCAGGCCAGGCCGCCGTCCCGGACGACGCCGGCCACCAGGCTGGGCGCCCGGCCGTCGCGCTGGACCCGGGCGGTGCGGGCCAGCAGCGTGCGCGCGGTGGAGGGCAGGACCGGTTCGACCATGCGCGGAGGCTAGCCAGCGACCGCGGCGGGCGTGTCGAGCGGCAGCCGGCCGGTGCGCCGGGCCCAGCGCTCGAACACGACCGTGCACAGCGGCGGGACGGAGGCGACCAGCGCGAGCAGCGCGGTGCGCGGCGTCCAGCGCAGCACCCGCCAGGCCAGCAGGCTGACCAGGACGTAGCCGACGAAGACCGCGCCGTGCACCGGGCCGGCCAGCTGGACGCCGAGCTCGGAGGTGCGCAGCACCCACTTGACGAACATCCCGGCGAGCAGGAGCACCCAGGACACCGCCTCGGCGACGGCGACGGCGCGGAACACCCGCGACACGGTGCGGGGGTCGGTCAGGGCTGCGGGCACGGCGTTCCTCCGGTCGGTGGGGCGGCCAGGTCATCGTGCCGCCCGGGCCCGTGTGGCCCCGCGCACGCCCCTGGACCGACGGTGCCCCGGCCACCGTGAGGCGGCCGGGGCACCGGTGTGCGGTCGCTCTGCTACCCGAGGCGGCGCATGGCGGTGATGCTGCCCATGGCGTCGATGCTGGAGATCTTGACCACGTCACCGGACGTCGGCGCGTGCACCATCTGGCCGTTGCCGATGTAGATGCCGATGTGGCTGACCGGGCTGTAGAAGGCGACGAGGTCACCCGGCTGGAGCTGGGCGCGGGTCACCGCGGTGCCCATCCGGGCCTGCGTGCTGCTGGAGTGCGGCAGCGAGATCCCGGCGGCGGCGTAGGCGAACTGGGTCAGCCCGGAGCAGTCGAACGAGTCCGGGCCGGCGGCCGCCCAGACGTAGGGCTTGCCCTTCTGGGCCAGCGCGGTGCTGACCGCGGTCGCCGCGGCACCGCTGGCAGCCGGGGCTGCAGCGGCCGGTGCAGCCGCCGCGCTCGAGGAGCTGGACGAACCGGCCGAGCTGCTGCCGGCCGAGCTGGACTGGGCCCGCTCCGCCCGGGAGGCGGCCTGGCTGGCCCGCGCAACGGCGTCGGCGGCGGCGGCCCGTGCGGCGGCAGCCGCCTCGGCCTCGGCCCGGGCCTTCTCCTCCGCGGAGAGCCGGTCGTAGGCCGCCTTGTACTCGGCGATCTGGGTGTCGAGGTCGGCCTGCTGGGCGGCGACCTGGTCGACCAGCGTCTGCGCGTCGGCGGTCGCCTTCTCGGCGGCGGCCTCGGCGGCGTCGGCCTGCTCGGTCGCGGCCTGCGCCGCGGCGAGCACCTCGTTGTTGTGGTCGGCGATCGTGCCGAGGGTGCCGACCCGGTCGAGCATGTCGTCGGCGGAGGTGCTGCTCAGCATCGCCTGCAGGGTGCTCAACTGGTCGCCGGTGTAGGCGCTGCGCGCCACCTGGCGGACCTGGTCCCGGGCGGTGCCCACAGCGGCCTCGGCGGCCTGCACCTGCTGGCGGGCCTGCTCGGCCTCCGCCTGCTTGGTGGTCAGCGCCTCGCGGGCGTCGTTGAACCGCTCCGTGACGACCTCGAGGTCGTGACCGCGGGCCGCGACGAGGGCCGCGGCCTCCTGGGAGGTGGTCGGCTGCTCCGGGGCGGCGAACGCCGGCAGCGGAGCGAGGACGACGCCGCCGGCGGCGACCAGGGTGAGGAGGACCCGACGGCCGGTGAGGCCACGACGGGCAGAGCGGTGCGTACTCGCCATGTTCGGCGGGTGTGTCCTTTCTTCCACCTGCCGCCTACCGAGTTAGCTGACGGGTTCGGGCGGGAAGACACCCGGTACCTCGTGCCCGTGCGCGGGCAGCGAGGTGCTTCACCCCAGTGCTGCGGTGGGTCCCCGGTCCACGGGCTCGCGGGTGTCGCTGCGAGCCGCTGTGGTTCGGCGGCGGTCCTGGCGGTCGCCACCGCGGCGGTGGCTGAGCTGCCCGTTCGGACCGTCGCCGACCGTACGTGCGGAGTGGACTGATGACAAACGCCTCGTCCAGATTTGTGGAGAAACTCCTGGCGTGTGCTCCGACACGCTCACAGCGCGTGACAGGCTCGCCGAGTGCGGGGCCTGGGACGGCGAGAGTTCTGTCTCGTCCTGCTGCGGCGGATGGCCGACACGCGACCTGACCTGGTCGCCGACGCGCTCCCCCGGCTGGGTGCCGACCGCGCCCAGGCCCGGGCGGCGCACCGCCGCTGGCAGGCCCTCGGGCACGCGCCGCGGGGCCCGCGCGGCCTGGCGGCGCAGCTCGCCGTCCTCGGCCCGCCGGCGGAACGTGACGAGGTTCGCACCGGCGACCTGCTGCTGGTCGCGCACCGCTGGCCGCTGCCGCTGTGGCCGCACCTGCGGTGGGAGGTGCTGGCCGACCCGGGCGGGGAGGTGCTGGCCCAGCAGCTGGTCCGCGCGGCGGGCTCACCGGTCCCGCCGGCGTCGGCCGGGCTGCTGGTCTGGGAGCACGTGGTCGCCGACGTCGCCGCGCTCCCCGGTGCGGCGGCCGCCGACCCCGGCGTGCCACCCCGCTGGGAGGTGCACCTGCCCGACGGCACCCGGGCGCGGTTCGTCTGGGGGTTGCTGCAGCAGGTGGACCCCCCGGCATGATCGGGCGCGTGCCGCACCTCACCCCCGCCGTGTGGGACGACCCGGTCGTCCAGGAGCTGACCTCCGCCCAGCAGACCGAGATGCGCGTCCTCTACGACGGCGACATCGAGCCGGGCGTCAAGCCCTCGGCCGAGGACATCGCGGTCGTGCTCGTGGCCCGGGACGACGACGGGACGCCGGTCGGCTGCGGGGCGCTGCGCCCGCTGGGACCCGGCGCGGCGGAGCTGAAGCGGATGTACGTCGTCCCGGCCGCGCGCGGCCGCGGCATCTCCCGGCTGCTGCTGGTCGCCCTGGAGGCCGAGGCGGCCGCCCGGGGCTGGACGACGCTGCGCCTGGAGACCGGCACCCGGCAGCCCGCGGCCGTCGGCCTCTACACCGCGGCGGGCTACCGGCCGGTCGAGGCCTTCGGGCACTACGTCACCGACGACACCGACGACTCGCTCTACTTCGCCCGGGTGCTCGCGTGACCGCCGCCCGGTACGACGCGGTGGTCGTCGGCGGCGGGCACAACGGCCTGACCGCCGCCGCCTACCTGGCCCGGGCCGGCTGGTCGGTGCTGGTCCTGGAGCGGCGCGAGGTGCTCGGTGGCGCGGCGATCAGCCAGCAGGTCTTCCCCGGCGTCGACGTCCGGCTGTCGGCGTACTCCTACCTGGTCAGCCTGCTGCCGGACCGGATCGTCACCGACCTGGCGCTGCCGCTGACTCTGCTGGACCGGCCGGTCGCCTCCTACACGCCTCTCCGCCGGGAGGGCGCGCACCGCGGGCTGCTCGTCGAGCGGGACGAGGGGCCGGGGACCGCCGCGTCCTTCCGCGCGCTGACCGGCTCCGACGACGAGCTGACCGGCTGGCAGCGTTTCTACGGCCGGCTGAGCACCCTGGCCGAGGACCTCGCGCCCACGCTGACCCGACCGCTGCCCTCCCCGGCGGAGCTCGCCGGCCGGTTGCGCGACCCCGGCATCTGGCACGACCTGCGCGAGCGCCCGCTGGCCGACGTCGTCGCCGACCACCTCGCCGACGACGACGTCCGCGGGGTGGCGCTCACCGACGGCCTGATCGGCACCTTCGCCGACGTGCACGCCGCCGACGGGCTCGCTGGCCGCTGCTTCCTCTACCACCTGGTGGGCAACGGGACCGGCCGCTGGCGGGTGCCGGTGGGCGGAATGGGCGCGGTCAGCGGTGCGCTGGCGGCCGCGGCCCGGGCGGCCGGGGCCGAGCTCGTCACCCGGGCCACCGTGACCGCGCTGGAGACCCGCCCGGACGGCGTCACGGTGCACTGGACCGACGACGAGGGCGCGGCGCACGCCGCGGACGCCGGGTACGCGGTGGGCGGGGCCGCCCCGGCGGTGGTCGACGACCTGCTCGGCAGGCCGCCGGCGGTCCGGCCCTCGGGCTCGCAGCTGAAGGTCAACATGGTGCTGCGGCGGCTGCCCGGCCTGCGCTCGGGCGCCGACCCGCGGCGTGCCCTCAGCGGCACGCTGCACGTCGACGAGGCCGCCTCGCAGATCGACGCCGCGTACGCCCAGGCCGCCGGCGGGCAGCTGCCCGACGTCGTCCCGTTCGAGGTGTACTGCCACTCGCTGACCGATCCCTCGATCGTCGGCGGCACGGGCCTGTCGACGCTGACCCTGTTCGGGCTGCACACCCCCGCCGAGCTCTACGCCGCCGACCCGGTGGGCACCCGGGAGGAGGCTGTGCGCCGGGTGGTCGCCCAGCTGGACGAGCACCTCACCGAGCCGCTGGCCGACTGCCTGGCGCTGGACGCCGACGGCCGGCCCTGCCTGCAGGCGTCGTCCCCGCTGGACGTCGAGGCGGCGCTGGCGATGCCGGGCGGGCACATCTTCCACGGCGACCTGTCCTGGCCGGTCGCGGACGAGCCGGAGCAGGTGGGCACCTGGGGCGTCGCGACGCCGCACCCGCGGGTGGTGGCCGCCTCCTCCGGCGGGACGGTGCGCGGCGGGGCGGTCAGCGGGCTGGGGGGCTTCGCCGCGGCCCAGCACCTGCTCGGTACCGACGGGTGAGCGCCGCAGAAGTGGGCACCGCAGGACCAGGTGAGCCGGAACGGCCGCAGCGCAGACCCCAGGAGAACAGATGAGCACCCCGCACCGAGACGACGACGACCGCGCGCAGCGGCAGGTGCCGCGGAACCGGTTCCGGCTCATCGTCATCAGCGTCGTGGCCCTGGTCATCGTTGTGGCCTTCGGCTACATGCTGCTGGTCGGCCTGAACGCCTGAGCGCCTCCTCGCACCGGTCCGACGGGCGCGACCGACCGGCAGCTGGTCAGATGGCGCTGGTGCACGTGGTGGAGGAGGCGCGCGGCCTGCTGGTGACGATCCGCGGCCGGCTCGCCGGCCGGGACACCGCGCTGATCGCCGCCGGCCTGACCTTCTACGCCGGGATCGCCGTCGTCCCCGTGCTGGTGCTCTCCCTGGCGCTGACCAGCTGGCTCACCAGCCCAGCGACCGTCCGCGAGCTCACCGACCGGCTGGGCGAGGTGCTCCCCGACCAGCTCGGCGCCCCGGACGCGCTGGCCCGGCTGGCCGAGGCGGGCACCTCGCTGACCCTGCTGCAGGCGGTGCTCACCCTGCTGCCCATCTCGCTCTACGGCGAGGGCATCCGCCGGGCGCTGCTGCGGTTCAGCCCGGCGACCGACCGGTTCACCGCCTGGCGCGGGCGGCTCCTCTCGCTGCCGCTGCTGCTGGTCGCCCCGCTGCTGCTCTACCCGCTGCTGCTGGTGGGCCGGGCGCTGGCCGAGCTCGCCGACCGGCCCGGCTTCGGCGCCACCCTCGCCGGCTTCGCGCTGGGCTACTACTCGGTGCTCGGGGCGCTGACGGTGCCGCTGATCTGGGTGTTCCGGGTGGTCGCGGCCGGGCGGCTGCGGTGGGGCCCCGTCGTCGTCGGTGCGCTGTTCACCGCGGCCTCGCTGTCGGGCTTCCTGCAGGGGTTCGTGCTGTTCCTGTCCCTGCCGCTGGACCTCGGCGCCCCCTTCGGCGGGCTCACCGTGGTCGGCGGGGTCGCCGCGGTGTCCTTCTGGCTGTTCCTGCTGCACTTCGTGCTGATCGCCGGCTGGCTGTTCACCGAGGCGCTGGACGCGCGGGTGCGCCGGGGCCGGGCCGCCCGGGAGGCGCCGCCGGTCAGCTGATCGGGTGCTCCTCGATCAGCCGGTCCCGCTGCTCGGCCACGTCGTAGGTGGGCTCGGGCAGCCGCGGGTCCAGCTCGGTCAGCGTCTCGAGCAGCAGCCGGCCCACGGCCCAGTTCCGGTACCACTTGCGGTCGCTGGGGACGACGTACCAGGGGTTGGTCGGGGTGCTGGTGCGGTCCAGCGCGATCTCGTAGGCGCGCTGGTAGGCCGGCCAGAGCGCACGCTCGTCGAGGTCGCCGGGGTTGAACTTCCACCGCTTCGCCGAGTCGTCGAGCCGGGCCAGCAGCCGCTCCTTCTGCTCCCACGGCGAGATGTGCAGGAAGCACTTCACCAGCGTGACGCCGTCGTCGGCCAGCTGGCGCTCGAAGCGCACGATCTCGGTGTAGCGGCGCTCGATGACGTCGGGAGCGGCCAGCTCGCGGACCCGGCCGATCAGCACGTCCTCGTAGTGCGAGCGGTCGAAGACGCCGATGATCCCCGGCTCCGGCACCGCGCGGCGCACCCGCCACAGGAAGGAGTGCCGCAGCTCCTCGGGGGTGGGCTTCTTGAACGCGGTGACCCGCACTCCCTGCGGCTGGACGGCGCCCACGACGTGCGACACCACGCCGCCCTTGCCGCTGGTGTCCATGCCCTGCAGCAGGAGCAGCACCCGCCGCCGGCCCCCGGTGGAGCCCTCGGCGTAGAGCCGCTCCTGCAGCTCGGCCAGCTTGTCGCCCTCGGCGAGCATCACGTCGCGGGTGCGCTCCTTGGACCCGGGCGACAGCGGGGTGGCGCGGGGGTCCAGCGAGGAGAGCTGGACGGGCGGCGCCGGGGCGCGCAGCAGGTCGCGCAGGGAGTCGGCCATGCGCGCAGCCTAGAGACGCAGGTCAGGCCGTGGGGGACTCGACCGACGGGAGGACGGCGGCAGCGAGGAGGTCGACCGCCACCACGGCCGCGAACGCCGCACCCCAGCGGGGGGAGGCACCCCAGGCCAGCAGCACGGCCGCCGCCCCGAAGACCAGCGCCTGGACGACGAGCCGGCCGGCGGTCGAGGGGTGCGCGGCCCGGGGTGCGGCGAACAGCCCCCACAGCACCGCAGCCGCCACCGGCAGGCCCACCGCCAGCGCCGCCCGGACCGCGACCGGGCCACCCAGCTGCCAGCCGCCCCACCCCAGGACGGCGAGCGCCGCCAGCTCCAGCGCGAAGGCCACCGTCGCGTTCAGCCAGGCCAGTCCGGTGCCCATCGCCGCCTCCACTGTGAGCAGTGCTCTCGTCTGCGAGCACCGTACTCACCACGGCGTTCCGTGTCGAGAGCACCGCTCTCCCACAGGCAAAGGAACCTATGCACCCGGTTTCCGGCCGCGGACCGGGTGCATTGGTTCCTATGCCTGCGCCTGGCTCGGGGCCGGGGGCTGGAGCAGGTCGGGGAGGTCGCCGGCGTGGAGCACCACCAGGCTGCTCACGGCGCGGGTCAGGACGACGTAGAGCCGGTGCAGCCCGCGCGGTTCGGCGGCCACGATCGCGGCGGGCTCCACCACCACCACGTGGTCGAACTCCAGCCCCTTGACCAGGGTGGCCGGCACGACCGACACCCGCGTGGGCTCCGACCCGTCGTCGCTGAGCGCCGCGACGTCCAGGCCGGCCGTCCGGAGCAGCCCGACCACGTCGGCCACCGCGGCGTCGGCGCACACGACCCCGGTCGACCCCTCGGTCGCGGCCAGCTCGCCGACCACCTCGGCCAGCGGCCCGGCGAGCAGCGCCACCGGCCGCAGCTGCAGCGACCCCGGCTCGCGGCGCACCGCCGTCGCGGCCGGCAGCCCCGGGGCGATCCGGGGCAGCAGCCGGTTGGCGAAGTCCAGCACCTCGCCGGGCACCCGGTAGCCGCGGGTCAGCGGGCGCACGGTGGTGTCCGGGCGGCCCAGCCCGGTCAGTGTCTGCGACCAGTCGGCCGCCGACCACGGGCTGGTCGCCTGGGCGAGGTCACCGAGCACGGTGAGCGAGCCGGCCGCCAGCCGCCGGGCGACCGCCCGGCACTGCATGGGCGAGAGGTCCTGCGCCTCGTCGACGACCACGTGCCCGTAGCCCGCCGTGCGCTCCAGCATCCCGGCGACCTCGTCGACCAGGACGGCGTCCGCGGGCGTCCACCGGGCGGCGCGCACCGAACGCGGGGGCGCGGACCAGCGCAGCAGCGCCTGCTCCTCCTCGGTGAGCACCCCGCGGGCGGCCCGGGCCAGCCGCTCGCCGTCGGAGAGCAGCCCGCACACCAGCCCGGCCGCGTCGACCGCCGGCCACACCGCGTCGCAGAACGCGCGCACCTCGGCGCTGCGGGCGGCGCGCCGGGTCTCGGCGTCGCTGGGGCTGCCGCCGCCGGCCTCCTTCAGCCGGCGGGCGTACTCGGCCAGGCTCATCGCCAGCCGCTCCCGCCCGGCCGCGTAGTGCAGGACCTGCTGGTCGTCGACGCTGCTGGTGCCGGCCCGGCGCAGGTCGTCGACGAACCGCTTGAGCCGCTCCGGGCTGATCCGGTAGCGGCGCCCGGCCAGCGTCACCTGCACGCCGTCCACCGGCTTGCTGATCCCGCCCCACAGCGCCCGGCGCAGCACCTCGGCCATCCGCGGGTCGCCCTTGAGGACGGCGACGGCGGGGTCGTCGTCGGCGCGCACGGTCACCCGCGCGGTGAGGTCGGCGACCGTCGCCTGGTCGACCTCCACCTCGCCGAGCGCCGGGAGCACCTGCTCGATGTAGCGGAGGAAGGCCCGGTTCGGGCCGACCACCAGCACGCCGGTGCGGGCCAGCTGCTCGCCGTGGGTGTACAGCAGGTAGGCGGCCCGGTGCAGCCCGACCGCCGTCTTGCCGGTGCCGGGGGCGCCCTGCACGCAGATCGACTCGGTCAGCGGCGCCCGCACGATGTCGTCCTGGTCGGGCTGGATGGTGGCGACGATGTCGCGCATCGGGCCGCTGCGCGGGCGCTCGATCTCCGCCCGGAGCAGCGCGCTGTCGCCGAGGGAGTCCTCCCCCGCGGCCAGCACCTCGTCCTCGTAGCCGGTCAGCTCGCCACCGGCGAAGCCGAACCGGCGGCGGCGCACGAGGCCCTGCGGGTCGGCGGCGCTGGCCTGGTAGAAAGGCCGGCTCATCGGGGCCCGCCAGTCGATGACGACCGCGTCGCCGGCCGCGTCCCGGACGTGCCGGCGGCCGACGTGGAAGCTCTCGGCCTCGGCGTCGGTGCGCCCGAAGAACGGCGGCACGCCGGGGTCGTGGGCCAGCGCGGCGAGCCGTTCGGCCCGGGCGGCGCCGAGCCGTTCGGACGCCCACGCGTCCACGCCGGCGTCGGTGACGGCACCGGCGGCCGTGCGCATCTGGCCGAGGCAGGCGGCGGCGAGCGCGAGGTGCGCGCGCTCGGCGGTGAGGACGGGATCGGCGGCGGTGGTCTCCGGGGCGGCGGGAGGACGAGACACGGTCGGAGGACGCTACGCGGGCCCGCCCCTCGGCTCAACCGACTTCCCGCGAGCCGCCTCCCGATGGTCAGCGAGCCGCCTCCCGATGGTCAGCGAGCCGCCTCCTGATGGTTAGACCGGGCAGTTCCGGATCACCCACCAGGGCATGGCCAGTGACTCTGCTCTGCCCCCAGTGATCGGGGCGATCGCCGACGACCGGGACGGGAACGCCCTGGGCACGATCACGACGGTCTTCCTCGACGACGTGACCCAGCGACCCACCTGGGTGGGTCTGACCGACGGGCCGGGCGGCACGTCCGGCGACGTCCCGGTGATCGCACCGATCTCCGACGCCGAGTACGCCGACGGCCGGCTGCGGCTCACCGTCCCGGCGGACGCCGTCCGGACGGCCCCGCGGGTGTCGCAGCCGGACCGGCTGAGCCCGGAGGAGGAGACGACGCTGCGCGAGCACTACCGCGCGGTCGCGGCCACCGGCCGGCACGGCACGACCGACACCATCGCGATCCCCGTCGTGCACCCCGGGACGACGACCGACACGACCGACGCCACCGACACGACCGCCGCGACCCGCGGCGCGGCCGGGACGACGTCCGACACGGCCATGACCCGCTCGGAGGAGCAGCTGCAGGTCAGCACGGTCCGGGAGCCGTGGACGCGCGCGGTGCTGCGGATCGAGGAGGTCACCGAGGAGGTCATGGTGCCGGTGACGATCACCCGGCAGCAGGCCCGCATCGAGTACCTCCCGTTGGCGCCGGGCGACCGGACGGACACGACCGGCACCCCCGGTGACGAGCGGTCCACCAGCACCAGCGAGTGGGTGACGCTCTACGCCGAGCAGCCCGCGGTCACGCTGGAGCGGGTGCCGGTCGAGCGGGTCCGGCTGCGCACCGCCTGGGCCACCGAGGAGACCACCGTGACCGAGGAGCTCCGCAAGGAGCAGATCGAGCTGACCACCACCGAGACCCCCCTCGCCTGACCCGGCTTCGGCGCCGAAACCGGCACAGGTTTCGGCGCCGAACCCGCGGTAAGTTTCGGCGCCGAGACCGGGATCAGCTCGGGTCCAGCCACCAGGTGAGGGCGTCGTCGACCAGGTCCGGGGTCATCACGTGGCCGCCGGCGAACTCGCGGTACTCCACCGGGTAGCCGTCGGCGGTCAGGTCCGCGGCCACCCGGCGGCCGCAGCGCTGCACCGGGAGCACCCGGTCGTCCGTGCCGTGGGCGATCCAGAACCGCGAGCGGCCGTACCGGCCGGGTGCGGCGAGGAAGCCGGGCGAGAAGGCGGTCACCGCCTCGACGAGGTCGCCGTTGGCCACCCCGAGGGACAGCGCGTAGGACCCGCCGTCGGAGAACCCGCCCAGCGCGACCCGGGTGATCGGCAGCCGGGCGAACACCGCGCCCAGCGCGGCGTCCAGGACGGCGACGTCCCGGCCCAGCCCGCCGGCGATGAGGTCCCAGGTGGCCGCGGCCGACGTGGGCGCGAGCACCACCACCCCGCGGGCCGCGGCGGCGTCGCCGACCGCCCGCAGCGCGTCGGCGCCCGAACCCCCGGCCCCGTGGAAGCACACCAGCAGCGCTGCCACCTCCCCCGGCGGGACGGCGAGCAGCACCTCCGCGCCCGGCCCGAGGTCCAGCGCCGAGACGCCCGGCTCCAGGGGCGGGCCGGCCGGGGCCGTCGCGGGGCGGGCGTCGAGGCGGCCGTCGGCAGCGCGGGAGGTGGTCACCACCGCGCCCTACCCGGATACGTGGACGTCCAAGTACCGCCCGCGTAGGGTGCTTGGACGTCCACGCATCTCCGGCACCGTCGCCGTCAGGAGCCTCCATGGCCCAGCTGCACGTCCCCACCCACCCGGTCCGCTTCGTCACCGCAGCCAGCCTGTTCGACGGCCACGACGCGGCGATCAACGTGATGCGGCGGCTGCTGCAGAGCCAGGGGGCCGAGGTCGTGCACCTGGGCCACGACCGGAGCGTGCAGACCGTCGTCCGGGCGGCGCTGGAGGAGGACGTGCAGGGCGTCGCCATCTCCTCCTACCAGGGCGGGCACGTCGAGTACTTCAGCTACCTGGTCGAGGAGCTGGCCGCCCACGGCGCCGGCCACGTCCAGGTGTTCGGCGGCGGGGGCGGCGTGATCGTGCCCGAGGAGATCGCCCTGCTCCGCTCCCGCGGCGTGCGCATCTTCGCCCCGGAGGACGGCCAGCGGCTCGGCCTCCCCGGCATGATCAACACCCTGGTCGAGGCCTGCGACGTCGACCTGGCCGCCAGCGGCCCCGACCTCGACGCGCTCGGCGCCGGCGACCCCGCCGCCCTGGCCCGGGCGATCACCGTGCTGGAGGCCGGCCGCTCCCCCGAGCTGGCCGAGCGGGTCACCCGGGACGCCGCCGGGCGCACCGTGCCCGTGCTCGGCATCACCGGCACCGGCGGGTCGGGCAAGTCCTCGCTCACCGACGAGCTGCTGCGCCGGCTGCGGCTGGACAACGAGGACAAGCTGCGGATCGCGGTCATCGCGGTCGACCCCTCCCGCCGGCGCGGCGGCGGCGCCCTGCTGGGCGACCGGATCCGGATGAACGCCCTGGAGACGGGCGACCGCAACCGCACGTTCTTCCGCTCGCTGGCCACCCGCACCGCCGGCGCGCAGGTGCCCGAGCACCTCGCCGACGTCATCGCCGCGGTCAAGGTCGCCGGGTACGACCTGGTGGTCGTGGAGACGCCCGGCATCGGCCAGGGCGACGCGGCGATCCTGCCGTTCAGCGACGTCTCGCTGTACGTGATGACGCCGGAGTTCGGCGCCGCCTCGCAGCTGGAGAAGATCGACATGCTCGACTTCGCCGACGTCGTGGCGGTCAACAAGTTCGAGCGCCGCGGCGCCGAGGACGCCCGGCGCGACGTCGCGCGGCAGATGGTGCGCAACCGCGAGGCCTTCGGCACCCCGTGGCAGGAGATGCCGGTCTTCGGCACCTCGGCGGCGCGGTTCAACGACGACGGCGTCACCGCGCTCTACCAGCACCTCAAGGGCCTGCTCGCCGACCGCGGCCTGCCGGTGGGCAGCGGCGTCCTGCCGCGGGTCGACGTCCGGGCCTCCACCGGGCTGACCAGCGTCGTCCCGGCGTCGAAGGCCCGGTACCTCGCCGACGTGGCCGACGCCGTCCGCGGCTACCACCGGGTCACCGCCGAGCAAGCGGAGCTGGTGCGGCGCAGCCAGCACCTGGGCACGGCGGCCGAGCTGCTCACCGGCGAGGCGGCCGAGCAGGCCCGCGAGCTGGCGTCGGCGGTCGAGGGCGAGCTGCTCCCCGCGGTCCGCACGGCCCTCGACGAGTGGCCGGCCCGGGTCGAGGAGTACTCCGGCGACGAGCTGGTCTACACCGTCCGCGGCAAGGAGATCCGCACGCCGCTGACCCGCACCACGCTGTCGGGCAACCCGGTGCGCCGGGTGGCGCTCCCCCGGACCCGGGACCGGGCCGAGCTGCTCGGCTGGCTGCGCCGGGAGAACCTGCCGGGCGCGTTCCCGTACACCGCCGGCGTCTTCCCGTTCAAGCGCCAGGGCGAGGCGCCGGCCCGGATGTTCGCCGGCGAGGGCGACGCCTTCCGCACCAACCGGCGGTTCCAGCTGCTGTCGGCCGGCGGCGAGGCGACCCGGCTGTCGACGGCGTTCGACTCCGTCACCCTCTACGGCCGCGACCCCGACCCGCGCCCCGACGTCTACGGCAAGGTCGGCACGTCCGGCGTCTCCATCGCCACGGTCGAGGACATGGAGGTGCTCTACGGCGGGTTCGACCTCTGCTCGCCGACCACCTCGGTGTCGATGACGATCAACGGGCCGGCCCCCGCCGTCCTGGCGATGTTCCTGAACACCGCGATCGACCAGCGGCTGGACGCCTTCCGCGCCGAGGAGGGCCGGGAGCCCGACGAGGCCGAGGCCGAGGAGATCCGGGCGTGGGTGCTGGCCAACGTCCGCGGCACCGTGCAGGCCGACATCCTCAAGGAGGACCAGGGCCAGAACACCTGCATCTTCTCCACCGAGTTCGCGCTGCGCTGCATGGCCGACATCCAGCAGTGGTTCATCGACCACTCGGTGCGCAACTTCTACTCGGTGTCGATCTCCGGCTACCACATCGCCGAGGCCGGGGCGAACCCGATCAGCCAGCTGGCCTTCACGCTGGCCAACGGCTTCACCTACGTCGAGGCCTACCTGGCCCGCGGCATGTCGATCGACGACTTCGCGCCCAACCTGTCCTTCTTCTTCCCCAACGGGATGGACGCCGAGTACACGGTGATCGGCCGGGTCGCCCGCCGGATCTGGGCGGTCGCGATGCGGGAGCGGTACGGGGCCAACCCCCGCTCCCAGCAGCTGAAGTACCACGTGCAGACCTCGGGCCGGTCGCTGCACGCGCAGGAGATGGACTTCAACGACATCCGGACGACGCTGCAGGCGCTCTGCGCGATCTACGACAACGCCAACAGCCTGCACACCAACGCCTACGACGAGGCCGTCACCACCCCCAGCGCGCACTCGGTGCGCCGGGCGCTGGCCATCCAGATGATCATCGACCGGGAGTGGGGGCTGGCCGGCAACGAGAACCCGCTGCAGGGCTCCTTCGTCATCGACGAGCTCACCGACCTGGTCGAGGCCGCGGTGCTCGAGGAGTTCGACCGGATCGCCGAGCGCGGCGGGGTGCTCGGCGCGATGGAGACCGGCTACCAGCGCGGCCGGATCCAGGACGAGTCGATGCTCTACGAGCACCGCAAGCACGACGGGTCGCTGCCGATCGTCGGTGTCAACACCTTCCTGGACCCGAACGCGGCCGACGAGCCGCCGCGCACCGTCGAGCTGGCCCGGGCCACCGAGGCGGAGAAGCAGTCCCAGCTCGACCGGCTGGCCGACTTCCAGGCGCGGCACGCCGCCGAGGCGCCGGTGGCGCTGCGCCGGCTGCAGGAGGCGGCCACCGGCGGCGGCAACGTCTTCGACGCGCTGATGGACGCCGTCCGGCACTGCTCCCTCGGGCAGATCAGCGAGGCGTTCTTCGAGGTCGGCGGTCAGTACCGCCGCAACGTGTGAAGGCCGACCAGCCCGCACTGCCGGTCGACCCCATCGAGGAGGCGGCGCGGCAGTGGCGGGCGCACGGCTGGGAGGACGCCGCCGACGGGATGGCGGCGGTCACCTCGCTGATGCGGGCGCAGGCGATCGTGCTGGCCCGGGTGGAGGAGGTGCTGCGCCCGCTCGGGCTGTCCTTCGCCCGCTACGAGCTGCTCGTGCTGCTGTCCTTCACCCGCCGCAGCGCGCTGCCGATGGCGCGCGCCGGCGCCCTGCTGCAGGTGCACCCGGCCAGCGTGACCAACGCCGCGACCCGGCTGGAGGCGGCCGGGCTGGTGGTCCGCCGACCGCACCCGCAGGACGGCCGGGCGGTGCTGGTGGAGCTCACCGAGGAGGGCCGGGCCCTGGCCGCGAAGGCCACCGACGAGCTGAACGCGGGGGTCTTCCGCCGGCCCGGACTCTCCCCGGAGGCGGTGCGGACGCTGGTCGACGTCGTCCGCGAGCTGCGCCGGGACGCCGGCGACTTCGCGTGACCGAGCTCGCGAGGTCACGAGAAGGCGCAGCACGGCCCGGCACGGTGCCGACGAGCGCCAGCGAGGAGGCAACGTGACGGACCGGTTCGTCGCCGACGACCTGGGGACGGCGGTGCCGCTGCCCGCACCGCCGCGGCGGGTCGTGTCGCTGGTGCCCTCGCTGACCGAGGCGCTGGCGGTGACCGTGCCCGACCGGCTGGTCGGCGCCACCGACTGGTGCACCCACCCGGCGGGTCTGGACGTCACCCGGGTGCGCGGCACCAAGAACCCGGACCGGGCCGCGATCGAGGCGCTGCAGCCGGACCTCGTGGTGGCCAACCAGGAGGAGAACCGCCGGCTGGACGTCGAGCGGCTGCGGGCGGCCGGCGTCCCGGTGTGGGTGACCGTGATCGAGTCGGTCGACCAGGCGCTGGCCTCGATGCGCCGGCTGTTCACCGAGGTGCTCGCGGTCGGCACGCCCGGGTGGCTGGACCGCGCGACCACCGAGTGGGCCCGGCCGGCGGAGCTGCCGGGCACCCGGGTCGCCGTCCCGGTGTGGCGGGACCCGTGGATGGTGATCGGCGCGCGGACCTTCACCGGCGACGTGCTGGCCCGCCTGGGCCTGGTCAACGTGTTCGCCGGCTCCGCCGACCGGTACCCGCACGTGGAGCTGGAGCAGCTGCGCGCCGCCGGCCCCGAGCTGGTGCTGCTCCCCGACGAGCCCTACCTGTTCACCGCCGACGACGGCCCCGAGGCGTTCCCCGGCGTCCGCTCGGTGCTGGTCAGCGGCCGGCAGCTGACCTGGTACGGGCCCTCGCTGGCCACCGCACGGGCGGAGCTGCTCGCCGCGGTGGGAGGGCGCCCCGTAGCCTGAGGCAGCGCTCCAGGCAACGGTGCCGGCGCCGAGCGAGAGGAGTCGCGGGATGCGCGACGCAGTCATCGTCGAGGCCGTGCGCACGCCCGTCGGCAAGCGCAACGGCGGCCTGGCCGGGGTGCACCCGACCGACCTGTCCGCCCACGTGCTGGAGTCGCTGGTCGGCCGCGCCGGCCTGGACCCGGCGCTGGTCGACGACGTCATCTGGGGCTGCGTCTCCCAGGTCGGCGAGCAGACCTTCGACATCGCCCGCAACGCCGTCCTGGCCGCGGGCTGGCCGGAGTCGGTGCCCGGCACGACCATCGACCGGCAGTGCGGCTCCTCGCAGCAGGCGGTGCACTTCGCCGCCGCCGGGCTGGTCGCCGGGCACTACGACGTCGTCGTCGCCGGTGGCGTCGAGTCGATGAGCCGGGTGCCGATGGGCTCCTCCACCGCCGGCCAGGACCCGCTCGGCGAGCGGTTCGCCGAGCGCTACGGCGTGCACCCCAACCAGGGCGTCGGCGCGGAGATGATCGCCGAGCGCTGGGGGCTGTCGCGCACCCAGCTGGACGAGTTCGCGCTCCGCTCGCACGAGCGCGCCGCGCAGGCCCAGGACGACGGACTGTTCGCCGGCCAGATCGCCCCGGTGCCGACCCCCGGCGGGCTGGTCGAGCACGACGAGGGCATCCGGCGCGGCGGCACGGTCGAGGCGCTGGCCGGGCTGAAGACCCCGTTCAAGCCCGACGGCGTGATCAGCGCCGGCAACGCCAGCCAGATCTCCGACGGCTCCGCCGCCCTGCTCATGACGACCGGGGAGAAGGCCGCCGAGCTCGGCCTCACCCCGATGGCCCGGGTGCACAGCGTCGCGCTGGCCGGCGACGACCCGGTGATCATGCTGACCGCGCCTATCCCGGCGACGAAGAAGGTGCTGCAGCGCAGCGGCCTGCGGCTCGACGAGATCGGCGTGTTCGAGGTCAACGAGGCCTTCGCCCCGGTGCCGCTGGCCTGGCTGGCCGAGATCGGCGCGGACGAGAAGGCGCTCAACCCGGTGGGCGGCGCGATCGCGCTCGGTCACCCGCTCGGCGGCTCCGGCGCCCGGATCATGACGACGATGCTGCACCACATGCGGGCCAACGGGATCCGCTACGGGCTGCAGACGATGTGCGAGGGCGGCGGCCAGGCCAACGCGACCGTCCTCGAGCTGCTCTGACCCCGCCCCTGGCTCCCCGGGTGTGATCTGGGGCACACTGCTGTCCGGCAGGTGCCCCAGACCACGGGAGATGCTCGGTGACCCAGACGCTCGACCCGGCCGACACCCGGTCCACCACTCCCGACGACCCGGCCGGCCGGGTCACCGCCTGGCTCGAGGCCTTCCAGTCCGCGCTCACCGCGCGCGACGTCGACCGCGCGGCCGAGCTGTTCGCCCCCACCTGCTTCTGGCGGGACCTGGTGGCGTTCAGCTGGAACATCACCACCGTCGAGGGGCAGGACGGCGTCCGCGACCTGCTCCGGTCGACGCTGGACACCACCGACCCGCAGGGCTTCCGGGCCGCCGAACCTCCCACCGGGGCCGACGGCGTCGACGAGGCGTGGATCGAGTTCGAGACGGCGGTCGGCCGCGGCAAGGGCCACCTCCGGCTGCAGGACGGCCGGGCCTGGACGCTGCTGACCACGCTGTACGAGCTCACCGGCCACGAGGAGCCGGCCCGCGACCGCCGGCCGAAGGGCGCCGAGCACGGCGCGCAGCGGGACCGGCAGACCTGGCTGGACCGCCGCGAGCAGGAGGCCCGCGAGCTGGGCTACGCGACCCAGCCGTACGTGCTGGTGATCGGCGGCGGCCAGGGCGGCATCGCCCTCGGCGCGCGGCTGCGCCAGCTCGACATCCCGACGATCGTCATCGACAAGCACCCACGACCCGGCGACCAGTGGCGCAGCCGCTACAAGTCGCTGTGCCTGCACGACCCGGTCTGGTACGACCACCTGCCCTACATCCCGTTCCCGGAGAACTGGCCGGTGTTCGCCCCCAAGGACAAGATCGGCGACTGGCTCGAGTCCTACACCCGGGTGATGGAGCTGAACTACTGGGGGAACACCCGGGCGCTCAGCGCGACCTACGACGAGGCGACCGCGGAGTGGACCGTCACCGTGGAGCGCGACGGCAAGCCGGTGGTGCTGCGGCCGAAGCAGCTCGTGCTGGCCACCGGCGTCTCCGGCAAGCCGAACGTGCCCGTGCTGCCGGGGCAGGACGTGTTCCGCGGCGACCAGCACCACTCCTCGGCCCACCCCGGCCCGGACGCCTACCGCGGCAAGAAGTGCGTCGTCATCGGCTCGAACAACTCCGCCTTCGACATCTGCGGCGCGCTCTGGGAGAACGGCGCCGACGTCACCATGGTGCAGCGCTCGTCGACGCACATCGTGCGGTCGGACTCGCTGATGGAGGTCGGCCTCGGGGCGCTGTACTCCGAGGAGGCGGTGGCCGGCGGGATGACCACCGAGAAGGCGGACCTGACCTTCGCCTCGCTGCCGTACCGGATCATGCACGAGTTCCAGATCCCGCTGTACGACCAGATGCGCGAGCGCGACGCCGACTTCTATCAGCGGCTGGAGGCCTCCGGGTTCGACCACGACTGGGGCGAGGACGGCTCGGGCCTGTTCATGAAGTACCTGCGTCGCGGCTCCGGCTACTACATCGACGTGGGCGCCGCCGACCTGGTGGCCGACGGCGACGTGGCCCTGGTGAAGGGTCAGGTCGACCACCTCACCGAGGACTCGGTGGTGCTGGCCGACGGCACCGAGCTGCCCGCCGACCTCGTCGTCTACGCCACCGGCTACGGCTCGATGAACGGCTGGGCCGCCGACCTCATCTCCCAGGAGGTCGCCGACCGGGTCGGCAAGGTGTGGGGGCACGGGTCGGGCACCACCAAGGACCCCGGCCCGTGGGAGGGCGAGCAGCGCAACATGTGGAAGCCCACCCAGCAGGAGGCGCTGTGGTTCCACGGCGGCAACCTGCACCAGTCCCGGCACTACTCGCTGTACCTGGCGCTGCAGCTCAAGGCCCGGCAGGTCGGCATCCCGACGCCGGTGTACCGGCTCCAGGAGGTGCACCACACCAGCTGAGCGGAGTGCCACGGCGCGGATCCCGCGCCCGTGGCACTCCACTAGCGGTCGGCGGGCTCCACGATGTGCACCCGCACCGCGCGGAACTGCCCGGGGGTCTCCAGCAGCAGCGCCTTGGTCGGCTCGCCGACGTCCAGGGGCGCCAGCCGGGGCAGCTGCGCCAGCGCCCGCAGCCGCGGGTCGGCCAGCACCTCGGCGACCAGCCCCTTGTCGCCGCCGGTGGCCAGCGCCTCGGTGCTGCCGGCGTGCGGCACCAGCACCCGCGCGGCGGTGTCGGCGGCGTGCGAGACGACGGCGTCGGTCTGGTGGCCGCGGCGCCGGGCGAACCGCTGCTGGGACCACCCGCCCGCGGCGGTGCGGCCCTGCACCTGCCGGGCGTCGACCTTGGAGACGACGAGCTGCGGGCCGTCGAAGACCCCGACCGCCCAGCGGCCGCGGCGGACCAGCAGGACGGCGGTGCGGTGCGGGGTGCGGGCCGCGGCGGTGAACGCGGTCAGCGGCGCCGGGCCGGGCGCCCACTCGTAGGGCGCGGTCAGGGTGAGGGTGGTGGTGTCCGCGCAGTCGACCCGCACGGCACCGTCGTCGTCCACCCGGACGTCGGTGAACCGGCCGTGCCGCTCCGCGACGCCGTCCAGCCAGCGGTCCAGCCGCTCGGGCACGACGCCGAGCACCCGGCCACCGCCGGCCGCGGGGCGGGGTGGGGTCACCGCGCGAGCACCGCAGCCCTCAGCCGTGGGTGCGCAGGGTCAACAGCCGGTCGAGCACGTCGCCGGTCCGCAGGCCGTCGTGCTCGTACTCGTTGGTCACCCAGACCCGCACGTTCCCGACCGCCTCGGCCGTGTCCAGCGACAGCGCGGCATCGACGTACATGTCGTCGAAGTAGACGGCGGCGTCCACCGGGACCTCGTTGCGGGCCAGGACGGCGGGGTCGTAGAGCGGGCCGTACGACGGCGTCTCCGCCAGCGCCTGCGCCGCGGCCGCGAAGGGCCGCAGCGACCGGATCTCGTCGAACATCCAGGGGTAGACCATCTCGCCGGTGAAGGGCAGCGGGCGCCGGGCCGGGTCGAAGGCGGGGCCGCGCTCGGCCTCGGCCGCCCAGCCGGTCGCCCCCTCCCCGCTGGCGTAGATGCTCTCGTGCAGCACCGCGTACAGCGGGTTGTCCCAGTAGCTGGTGCGCTGGGCGACGGCGTCGAGGAAACCGTCCGCGAGCTCGTCGTCGCCGTCCTCGAGCGCCTCCTCGAACAGCCAGTGCAGCTGGTCGGGGCCGGTCTTGGTGCCCAGCCCGTGGCCGAGGGTCTGCAGCCGGCGCACCGAGAGCCGGTCGCCGTCGGGCAGCCGGACGTCGGTGGCCTCGACCAGGTCGGCGACCGCGGCGACCCGGGCGACGTCGCCGGGGTGGCGGTCGTAGAACCGGCGGGTCTTGGCCGCCACCCGCGGGTAGGTGCGCCGGTACAGCTCCCGGGCGTCGGGCCGGATGCTGGCCAGCCCGCCGGTGACCAGGCAGCGCTCGAGGCCCTGCGGGGCCCGGGACAGGTAGGTGAGGGTGAGGAAGCCGCCGTAGCTCTGGCCCAGCGTCGTCCACGGGCGGCCGCCGTAGACGGTGGTGCGCACGTGCTCGGCGTCGGCGACGATCGAGTCGGCGCGGTGGGCGAGCAGGTGCGCGGCGGCGGCCTGCGGGTCGGCGAAGGCGCTGATCCGCCGGGCGGTGACCCGGGTGCTGCGGCCGGTGCCCCGCTGGTCGAGCAGCACCACGCGGAAGTCCTGCAGGGCGCGGGCGATCCAGTCCCCGCCGCCCACCGGCCGCGGCGACTTCCCGCCCGGGCCGCCCTGCAGGAAGCACAGCAGCGGTAGGTCGTCGTCCCGCTTGTCCGGGTGCACGAGCTCCCGGGCGAACACCGAGATCGTCGGGCTGCCGTCGGCGCCCCAGTGCAGCGGCACCGGCACGGTGTGCTCGCGCACCACCATGCCGGGGATCTCGTAGGTCGCCACTCAGTGCGCCAGGGCCGGGGTGGGCGCGTGCTCGGCGGGCACGTGCAGGCAGCGCTGCCCCAGGCCGACCGCGAGCGCCGCGGCGCCGGCCGACACGGTGGCGACCAGGAAGCTCGCGTTGGCCCCGACCGTGTCCACGATCTTGCCCGCCACGGACGTGCCGACGGCCACGCCGAGGGCGAGCGCCGTCCCGATCCAGGTGAACGCCTCGGTGACCTGCGCCCGCGGCACCAACACCTCCGCCAGGGTGAAGGCGCTGATCAGCGACGGCGACACGGCGACCCCGGCGAGCACCACCAGCGGCAGCATCAACCAGTAGCTGCTGACCAGCACCAGCGGCACGGTCAGCAGGGTGAGCACCGCCAGCACGCCGACCAGCCGGTGCCGCAGCCGGATCCGCCAGTGCACCGTCCCCCACCCGATGCCGGCCGCCATCGACCCCGCGGCCAGCGCGGCGATCAGCAGGCCGGACAGCGATCTGGCGCCGACCTCGTCGGCGAAGGCGACCAGCCCGATCTCCAGGGTGCCGAGGATCGAGCCGATCGCGGTGCCGACCACGAACAGCACCCGCAGCCCGGGGACCCGCATCGCCGACGGGCCGCGCCGGTGCTCGTGCGGTGCCGGCGGCGGCTCCGTGCGGCGCTGGGCGGCGAAGAGCAGGCTGCCGATCGCGGCCAGGGCGAACGCGGTGACCACGCCGGAGGTGGTGTGCCCGGTGGTGGACAGGAAGGTGACCAGCACCGGCCCGATGATGAAGACGAACTCGTCGACCACCGACTCCATCGCCAGCGCGGTGGGCAGCCGCGGGGTGCCGCGCAGCAGGTGGGTCCAGCGCACCCGGATCATCGAGGCGACCGGCGGGAGGCTGGCCCCGGCGGCGCCGGCGGCGACGAACACCGTCCACAGCGGCCAGTGGTCGCGGACCGAGGTCAGGAAGAAGGCCCCGGAGACGATGAACACCGCCAGGACGGCGAGCAGCACCCGGCGCTGGGCGTGGGCGTCGGCCAGCCGCCCGATCACCGGCCCGGAGACGGCGGTGGTGATCGCGCCGACCGCGGCGACGGCACCGCCCAGCCCGTAGGAGCCGGTCTCGCTCTGCACGAGCAGCACGCTGCCCAGCCCGACCATCGACAGCGGCAGCCGGCCGATGAAGGCCGCCAGCACCATGGGCAGCGCGTGCGGGGTGCGCAGCACGTGCAGGTAGGGATTGGGCACGAGCGGACTGGCCTCCGTCACGGAAAGGGGGGGCGTCGTCACGCTAACCGAGGAGCCTGTGCCCCGCGGCCTGGAGGGCCGACCCCCGGCAGGCACGAGGTCCCGCCCCCGACGACGCTGTCGGGTGGCGGGACCTCGGGTACTGGGCGGGGAGTGCTCCGCTACGCGAGCCGGCTCTTGAGGATCTCCAGCTCGTCCCACATGGTGCTCGGCAGCTTGTCGCCGAACTTCTCGAACCACTCGGTGATCTGCGGGACCTCGGCCTGCCACTCGTCCTTGTCCACCCGCAGCGCCTGCTCGACCTGCTCGCGGGTCATGCCCAGGCCCGACACGTCGAGCGAGTCCGGCGTGGGCACGTGCCCGACCGGGGTCTCCACGGCCGCGGCGGTGCCCTCGAGGCGCTCGACGACCCACTTGAGCACCCGGCTGTTCTCCCCGAAGCCCGGCCACAGGAAGCCGCCGTCGGCGTCCCGGCGGAACCAGTTCACGTAGAAGATCCGCGGCAGCTTGGTCGAGTCGTGCGCCTTGCCGGTCTCCACCCAGTGCTGGAAGTAGTCACCGGCGTTGTAGCCGATGAACGGCAGCATGGCGAACGGGTCGCGGCGGACGACGCCGACGGCGCCGGTGGCGGCCGCGGTGGTCTCCGAGGACAACGTCGCGCCCATGAAGACGCCGTGGTTCCAGTCCCGCGCCTCGCTGACCAGCGGGATCGTCGTCTTCCGGCGTCCGCCGAAGAGGATCGCCGAGATCGGCACGCCCTTCGGGTCGGTGTACTCCGGCGCCAGGATCGGGCACTGGGTGATCGGCGTGCAGAACCGGCTGTTCGGGTGGCTGGAGGGCTCGTCGGACGCCGGCGTCCAGTCCCGGCCCTTCCAGTCGGTGAGGTGGGCCGGCGGCTCATCGGTCATGCCCTCCCACCAGATGTCGCCGTCGTCGGTGAGCGCGACGTTGGTGAACACCGAGTTGCCCTGGTCGATGGTGCGCATCGCGTTGGGGTTGGTGTCCCAGCCGGTGCCCGGCGCGACGCCGAAGAGGCCGAACTCGGGGTTGAGCGCGTAGAGCCGGCCGTCGTCGCCGAAGCGCATCCAGGCGATGTCGTCGCCGAGGGTCTCGACCTTCCAGCCCGGGATGGTCGGCTCGAGCATCGCCAGGTTCGTCTTGCCACAGGCGCTCGGGAAGGCGGCGGCCACGTAGTAGGTCTTCTGCTGCGGGCTGGTCAGCTTGAGGATCAGCATGTGCTCGGCGAGCCAGCCCTCGTCGCGGGCCATCACCGAGGCGATCCGCAGCGAGTAGCACTTCTTGCCCAGCAGCGCGTTGCCGCCGTACCCGGAGCCGTAGGACCAGATGGCCCGCTCCTCGGGGAAGTGGACGATGTACTTGGTGTCGCTGCACGGCCACGGGACGTCGTTCTGCCCCTGCTCCAGCGGCGCGCCGAGGGAGTGCATCGCCGGTACGAACGGGCGGTCGGTGCCCATCGCCTCGAGGATCGCGCTGCCGATCCGGGCCATCACGCGCATCGAGACCACGACGTACTCGGAGTCGGTCAGCTCGACGCCGAACATCGGGTCCTCGGCCTCGACCGGGCCCATGCAGAACGGGATGACGTACATCGTCCGGCCGCGCATGCACCCCCGGTACAGCTCGGTCATGACCGCCTTCATCTCGGCCGGGTCCATCCAGTTGTTGGTGGGTCCGGCGTCGGCCTCGTCGACCGAGCAGATGAAAGTGCGGTCCTCGACCCGGGCGACGTCGCTGGGGTCCGAGGCGCAGTGGAAGGAGTTGGGCTTGGCGGTCAGCCGGGTGAAGGTGCCGGCGTCGACCAGCTTCCCGGTGAGCCGCTCCCACTCCTCGTCGGTCCCGTCGACCCAGACCACCTGGTCGGGCTGGGTGAGGTCGGCCATCTCCTGCACCCAGGCGAGGAGGCGGGCGTGGGTGGTCGGGGCGTTCTCGAGACCGGGGGTGGCCACGGAAGTCACGGCGTCTCCTCCATGTGGGTCCGCCTGCGCGGGGCGCGGGGCAGGCGTCGGCGCTGACAGGTGGGCCCGCCCCGGCCGCTCCGTTGAGGCCGGGGGGATCGGGTCAGGCTACTCGTATAGGACGTCTACCTGCAGTGTGACCTGCGTCGCCCCGGGATGCCGGACGCCGGCGGCCGGGTTGATCCCCGCGTGACCGAGCCGACCCCCGCCCAGCCCGTCCTGCTGCAGCCGCTGACCCTGCGCGGGGTCACGCTCCCCAACCGGCTGGTCGTCGCGCCGATGTGCCAGTACAACGTCACCGACGGCGTCGTGGGCGACTACCACCTCGTCCACCTGGGGCGCTTCGCCCTCGGCGGCTTCGGGCTGGTCATGGTCGAGGCGACCGGGGTGACGGCGGAGGGGCGGATCAGCCCCGGGGACGTCGGGCTGTGGGACGACGGCCAGGTCCCCGGTCTCGCCCGGGTCGCCGCCTTCCTCCGCGAGCACGGGAGCGTCCCGGCGATCCAGCTGGCCCACGCCGGCGGCAAGGCCAGCACGCTCCGCCCGTGGGACGGCCACGGCCCGGTGACGGCGGAGAACGCCCGGCCCGGCGACCGGCCGTGGACGGCGGTCTCCCCCAGCGGCGTCCCGATGGGCGAGGGCTGGCCGGCACCGCACCCGCTGACGACGGCGGAGCTGGCCGGCGTGCGCAAGGCGTTCGTGGCCGCCGCGCAGCGGGCGCTCACCGCCGGGTTCGCCGTCGCCGAGGTGCACGCGGCGCACGGCTACCTGCTCAACCAGTTCCTCTCCCCGCTGACCAACCTGCGGGAGGACGAGTACGGCGGCTCGCTGGAGAAGCGGATGCGCTTCCCGCTCGAGGTGGTGGCGGCCGTGCGCGCGGTCTGGCCCGCCGACCTGCCGCTGGTGGTCCGGGTCTCCGCCGTCGACGCCCAGCGCGACGGGACGACGCTGGAGGACACCATCGCCTTCGCCCGCGAGCTGAAGGCGCTGGGCGTGGACGCGATCGACGTCTCCGGCGGTGGCATCGGCGCCGGCTGGCAGCACCCGATCGGCTACGGCTACCAGGTGCCGTTCGCCGCGGCGATCAGGGAGCAGGCCGGCATCCCGACCATGGCCGTCGGGCTGGTGGTGGACCCGGCGCAGGCCGAGGCCGTCGTCGCGACCGGCCAGGCCGACCTGGTCGCCGTCGCGCGCGAGGCGCAGGACGACCCGAACTTCGCCCTGCACGCCGCCCGGGCGCTGACCGGCGGCTCCTACGACACCTACCCGGTGCAGGCCGGCCCCCGGCTGGCCGCCCGCGACCGCCTGCTGCACCGCCTCGGCCCCTGGACCGGCCCCGACCCCGTCCTGGTCGAGCGGCCCGCCTCCTGAGGCAGGACCGCCAAAGGCGCGCCTTCGGTGGTCAGGGCGACCACCAAAGGCGCGCTCTTGTTGGTCAGGGGGTGGGGCGTCCGTAGGCGGGGGCGGTGGCGGCGAGGAAGGTCTCCCAGCCCCCCGGCCCGGGCGCTCCGGTGACCTCGGCGCCGAGCTTGTCGAGGTACCAGTGCCAGCCCAGGACGTAGTCGCCGGCGTCGGTGCCCGCGGGGAAGACCTGCGTGAACACCAGGACCGTGCGGCCCTGCTCCTCGGCCAGGTCCAGCTCGATCCGCCACGCCTGCTCGGACTCCCACCGGACGACGAGGCGGTGCGGCGGGTCGCACTCGACGATCTGCATCGGCTCGCCGGTCGCCCCCTCCTCGTGGGTCATCGTCAGGGTCCCCGCGCCGCCGACCCGCCGCTCGCCGTCGTAGCTGCCGAACCACCGCGCCGTCCGGTCGGGGTCGGTGAGCGCCGACCACACGTCCCCGATCGGGTCCGGCCAGCTGCGCCGGAACCGGACCTGCACCCCGTCGGCCACCTCGGTGACCTCGCCCAGCCGTTCGTCCTGCGTCGTCATCGACCGTCCTCGTGGGTGCGGGCCCGCCGTCCGCGGGCGATCTCGGTGTCCAGGGCGTCCAGGCGCTGCGCCCACAGCCGTCGGTAGGGGGCCAGCCAGGCGTCCAGCTCGGACAGCGGCCGCGGGTCCAGCGCGTACACGCGACGTTGCCCCTCGGCCCGGACCTGCACCAGCCCCGCCTCGCGGAGGACCCGCAGGTGCCGGCTGATCGCCGGGCGGGTCACCGGGAAGTGCCCGGCGAGCTCCCCGGCGCCCTGCTCACCGGCCGCCAGCAGCGCGATGATCTGCCGCCGCGTCGGGTCGGCGAGTGCCGCGAGCGCCTCCACCCCTGATGTGTAACAGATGACTTACGTAAACGTCCAGTTACGCACGACGGTTCAGGTCGAACACCGGCGGGCACGGTCGAGCGCATGACCGTCACCGACCCCGACGTCCCCGACCCGCTGAACGACCCCCGCACGCTGCAGGCCGACCCCGGCGCGCTCGGCGAGGGCGAGGACCTCGCCTCCGCCGAGGACGACGCCGTCGCCACCGGCGCGGACGAGCTCGCCACCGCGCAGACCGAGGCCGACGAGGCCGGCGGCGGCGACGTGACCGGCGGCTTCGGCGGCGCCGTCGGGGAGGCGCCGACCACCGACCGGACCTGAGCGGGACCGGTCCGTTTCACCCCGGCGAGCCGGGGAATGAGACGTGGGTCACGTCCACGCGACCCGAGGAGTGATCCCGATGGCCACCGGTGAGACCGGCTTCGCCGACGTCACCTTCGACCTCATCTCCCTCCAGTACCACTCGCTCAAGGCCGGCCACGACTACGGCCAGTACGTCCGGGACGCCGAGAACGCCGGCCTGGACGACGTCGCGTCGTTCTTCCGCGAGGTGATGGAGCAGGACTCCCAGCGCGCCAAGCACTGCCACAACCTGCTGGGCCGACTCTCCGGCACCGAGCACGGCGGTCCGGCGACCAGCTGAGGGCTCCCGGCCTGCCCGGCGCGGGTGCTGCTGCGCCGCCGGACCGCGAGGACCACGATGGGGCCGTGATCACGACGGCGCTCACCCGGTGGTTCGACCTCGACGCACCCGTCTTCGGCGCCCCGATGGCCGGGGTGGCCGGCGGCGAGCTGGCCCGCGCCATCTCGGTGGGCGGCGGCCTGGGCATGATCGGCGTGGGGTCGGAGACCCCCGCCGACTGGATCGCCGCCCAGGCCCGGGTGCCCACCGAGGCCGACGTCTCGTTCGGCATCGGGCTGATGGCCTGGGCCCTGGAGCGGCGGCCCGAGCTGCTGGCTGCGGCGATCGCGGCCGAGCCGGCGCTGGTCTCGGTCTCGTTCGGCGACCCGGCGCCCTTCGTCGGCCCGCTGCACGACGCCGGGATCGCCGTCGCCACCGCGGTCAACACGCGCAGCGACCTGGAGCGGGCGGTGGCGGCGGGTGCGGACGTCATCGTCGCGCAGGGCACCGAGGCCGGCGGCCACACCGGGCAGCGCGCCACGCTACCGCTGCTGCAGGAGGCGCTGACCCTGACCGACCGGCCGGTGCTCGCCGCCGGGGGGATCGCGACCGGCGCCGGGCTGGCCGCCGTCCTGGTCGCGGGCGCCGCCGGCGCCTGGATCGGGACGCCGTTCCTGTCCTGCACCGAGGCGACCAACACCCCCGCGGCGCGGGAACGCGTGCGGGCGGCGAGCGGCGACCGGACAGTGCTCACCAGCGCCTTCGACATCGCCCAGGGGCTGGCCTGGCCGGCCCGGTGGCCCGGGCGCGCCCTGGTCAACGACTTCACCGAGACCTGGCACGGCCGCGAGGACGAGCTCCGCGGCGACACCCGGGCGGCCGAGCTGGTCCGCCGGGCGCGTACCGACGGCGACCTCGACAACGCCCCGGTCTACGCCGGGGAGTCGGTCGGGCTGGTCACCACGGAGGAGTCGGCGACCGACGTCGTCCGCCGGCTGACCGCCGATGCCGAGAAGGCGCTGGAGCGCGCCGCCCGACTGCTGCGCTAGCTGCGGGCAGAGCCCGTCAGACGGCGCAGCTGCCGTCCTCGCAGCCCTCGGCGGCGGGGACGGTGACCAGCGGGTGGCTGTCGGCCCAGGCCCGCTCCAGCAACTGGAGCAGCTGCTCGGCGGGCTGCGCACCGGCGGCCCCGTACGCGCGGTCGACGACGAAGAACGGGACGCCGGTCGCGCCGAGCGCGCGGGCGGTCGCGATGTCCTCGTGGACGGCGGGCAGGTAGCGCTTGTCGGTGAGCGCCGCGCGGGCCTCGTCGGCGTCCAGCCCGACCTCGACGCCCAGCGCCACCAGCGCGTCGACGTCGAACACCGACCGCTGCTCGGTGAAGTGCGCGTGCAGCAGCCGCTCCTTCATCTCCCCGCCGAGACCGCGCTCGGCGGCCAGGTGGAGGAGCTGGTGGGCGAGCAGGGTGTTGCCGCTGGTGCCCTCGGCGAGGTGGTACTCGAGGCCCTCCCCGGCGGCGACCTCCTCGACCCGGCGCTGCATCTGCGCCATCTCCTCGACGCTGCGGCCGTACTTGGCGGCCAGCGCGGGGAGCGTCGCCTCGGTGTGCCCCTCGGGGATGCTCGGGTCGAGCTGGAACGACCGCCAGACGACCTCCACCTGGTCGGCGTGTGCGAAGCGGGAGAGCGCCGTCTCCAGCTTGCGCTTGCCGATGTAGCACCACGGACAGACGACGTCGGACCAGACCTCTACCTGCATGAACCGTCCGAACCGCCGGCGGGGTCAGCTCATTCCGCGGCGGGCGCGGCCACCTGGGCCCGCCCGTTGCCCGGGGTGGGGTCGAGGAACACGTAGCGGACGCCGGGGTGCCGGGCGACGAGCCGGCGCTCGGCCTCGTCGGAGGCCCGCTCGATGTCGGCGACGGTGGCGGTGTCGGCGAAGTCGACCTTGGCGGCGACCAGCAGCTGGCCCGGGCCGATCACCGTGGTCAGCAGGAACGGCACGTCGTCGACCTGGTCGAGGCCGGACAGCTCGTCCTTGAGCTCCTGCTGGGTGGCGCCGGGGACCGACTGGCCGATGAGCAGCGAGATGTTGGCCCGCGCCAGCGAACCGGCGACCAGCACCAGCAGGACGCCGATCAGGATGGCGGCGATGCCGTCCCACAGCGGGTCGCCGGTGATCTGCTCGAGGAACAGGCCGAGGGCGGCGAGCACCAGGCCGACCAGCGCGGCGCTGTCCTCGAAGGTGACCGCCTTGACCGTCGTGTCGGTGGTGTGCCGCAGGTACTGGCGGGCGCTGATGCCCCGTTCCGCGGCGGCGCCGCGGACCTGGCGGACGGCCTTGAGCAGGGAGCTGCCCTCGAGCACGAAGGAGACGGCCAGGATGACGTACGAGATGGTCGGGGAGCCCTCGGGCTCGCGCTCGATGATCGTCGTGACGCCCTGCCAGACGGAGAACCCGGCGCCGACCCCGAAGGTGCAGAGCGCGGCCAGGAACGCCCAGAAGTAGGTCTCCCGGCCGTAGCCGAAGGGGTGCCGGGCGTCGGGGGCCCGGTTGCCGCGCTTGAGCGCGATGAAGAGCAGCACCTCGGTGACCGTGTCGGCCAGCGAGTGCGCCGCCTCGGACATCATCGCCGAGGAGTGGCTGATCAGGCCGCCGACGAGCTTGGCGACGGCGATCGCGAGGTTCGCCAGGCCGGCGACGATGACGGTGCCGGTCGACTCGCCGTCGGAGCCCCCCGAGGTCTTGGTGGCCGCGCCGGCCTCCGCCTCCTCGACGAGGGCGTGCTGGGTCGTCGGCGCCGGTTGCGTCATGCACCGGTCGATGCCCCGGTCCGCTGATCGGCAATCCCCGCGCAGCAGCACCGGGACGGGTCACACCAGGAGCGGTGGTCCGATGAGGATCTCGGTGCCGTCGGGGCGCCAGGTGTGCCATCGCCCGCCGGGGTCCCGTTCGACCCGGAACCCGTGGTGGACCTTGGTGTGGTGCCGCTCGCACAACAGCCCGGAGTTCGCCAGGCTGGTCTCCCCACCGTTGATCCAGTGGAGGAGGTGGTGGACATCGCACCAGTGGGTCGGGGCGTCACATCCGGCGAACACGCAGTGCCGGTCCCGTAGTTCGACGGCCTTGCGCAGGCCGGGGGTGACCACCCGGTGGTCGCGGCCCAGGTCCAGCGGGACCCCGTCGGGGCCCATCACGATGCGGGAGATGCTGGCGTCGCAGGCCAGCCAGCGGGCCCGCGCGGCCGAGATCTGCGACCCGAACCCGGTGCGGGCCGCACCGGGCCCGGTGGCGGGGTCGACGAAGTCATCCATGTCCAGCCCGAGCACGACGTGCGGCTTCACCGTGCGCAGCGTGGGCAGGTTCCCGGCGGCCAACTGGTTGTCGACCAGCTGCACCAGGGCGTCGGCCTGCTGCTGAGCCCGTGTCCGGTCATCGCCCTTGGGGCGGGAGGCCTGCACGATCGACTCGATGGCGGCCAGCACCTTCTCGATGCCCACCGCGTCCAGGTCGAAGCGGCCGGTACCGCTGCCATCGGCGTGCCGGGTGACGGTGAACCGACGTCCCTCGGTGGGGTCGGGCTCGGCCCCGTCGGGGTCGAGCGCCTCCCGGTAGTGGTGCACCACCTGCTGCAACCGCGCATGCGACTCGCCGCGCGCAACCGTCACGATCGCCTGGTCGATGACGCCCAGGTCCACGCCCTGCGCCTCGGCGGCGACCCGCGCCGCGTCGTCCGCGATCGGCGCGATCGCCGCCACCTGAGACGCGGTCACCGTGCCCTCGGCGAACGCCGCCGCGGTGGCCGGCAGATGCTCCAAGGCCCTACCCGAGCGCACCATCCGGCCGGCTTCGCCGGGGGTGAGATGGCCGTGCCCGCGCAGCCAGGAGGCCATCGTCTTCTTACCGTCATGCTCAGCCGCGCCGGTGGAATCGGCGTGCCGGACGGTGCGGGTCAACTCAGCGGTGGCCCGGTTCACCAGCGTGAGCAGCGTCGCCGTCCGGTCCAGCACCGCACCCGACGGCAGGGCGAAAAGGTCCTCAGCGGCCAAGGCGTCGAGCGCGGACTGCAATTCGCCCACCGGACACCTCCCGCCACGTCTTCGAACACCTGTACGAAGTCTAGCGGAAAAGGCACCGTCTCACGACCTGAATCCCCAGGTCAGACGCCTGTCCACAGATCCATCGAGGCCCTTGACAAGGTGCCGAGAAGGAGGCCGGACCACCGAAAGCGCGCCTTTGGTGGAACGCTCAGCGAGGGACCTCATCGACGCCGAGTCGCTGCGCAACAGCAGGGACCACCGAAAGCGCGCTTTGGGCGGCGCACCGTCAGAGGACCACCGGAAGCGCGCCTTCGGTGGACCGCTCGGCGAGGGAGCTCATCGTCGCCGAGTCGCTGCACGACCACAGGGACCACCGAAAGCGCGCTTTCGGCGGTCGGCCCGGCTCGGGTCACCCGAGTTGGAGGGACCTTGTGGGCGACCGTCGGGTCAGATCTGGGCGGCGACGTGCTCGGCGAAGCGTCGCCGGGACTCGGCGGAGGCACAGGAGAGGAACAAGAAGCAGTCGGTGGCCTCCAGCTCCAGGACCACCGGTCCGGCCGGGCCGGGGACCAGGTCGACGCGCACGTAGCTGAGCCGGTGCCGCCCGCCCGGCACCGCGTCCAGCGCCGCCTCGGCCACCTGACGCTGCGCAGGGGTCACCGCCACCTCGCGGACGGTCTCCAGGACGTCGGCCACCACGACCGCTGGCCGGACGCCGTCGACGGTGAGCAGGGGCTCGCGCCGCAGGGCGTGGGAGAGGACCCCGCCGAGGAAGACGACGCTCGTCTCGCCGTCCCGGTCGATGCCCGGCAGGTACGGCTGGACCATGGCCGTGCGCCCCTGCGCGTGCAGCCGGGCGACCAGGGCGGCGGCGCGCGGGTCGTCCGGCCCGCGGAACCGGCCGGTGTCCGCGGCGCTCCCGCTGACCGTGGGCTTGACCACGCAGTCCCCCTCGGGCAGCACCACGGGCGAGCCCGGCGGCACGAAGACGGTCGGGATGGTCGGCACGCCGGCGCCGGCCAGGTCGTCGAGGTAGCGCTTGTCGGTGTTCCACGCCAGGACGTCTCGCGGGTTTCACCAGGCGCGGGCAGCGGGCGGTCCAGGCGAGGAACTCCGCGCGGCGCAGCGGGTAGTCCCAGGTGCTGCGGACCAGCACGGCGTCGAACGCCGCCCAGTCGACCCCGGGGTCGTCCCAGACCACGGGCCGGGCCCGCACGCCGGCCTCCGCCAGCGCGGCCAGCAGCAGCGGACCGTCCTCGTCCAGGTCGGGCACGGCCGCGCAGGTGGCGATGCCGATGTCGATCACGCCGCCACCCTGCCCGAGGGCGCCGACGGTCTCAGCTGAACCGCTGCTGCAGGTGGACGGCGACCGCGGTGCCGGCCTCGTGCTTGCCGATCGTCGCGCACAGCGCCTTCTTCAGCGGCAGCCAGTGCGGCCCGGTGCCCGAGGGCATCAACGTGGCGGCGAAGGGGTGGCCGTCGAGGGTCCCGGCGACCTTCACCGCCCGCCGGGTGCCGAGGAGTTGGGCGGAGCCGGGCAGCTCCAGGTAGGTGGGGAAGGCGCCGTCCTTCTCGATGACGCTCGTGAAGGTGACGTCGATCGGCTGGCCGGTCTGCGGTGCGGCGGTCATGGCGTGAGGACTGCCGTGACCGCGCGGAGTCATCGGTGGTCAGGCGACCGCGGTCTCCGCCGGCACGTGGGCGCGGCCGACGCGGATGACCTCGTCCAGCCGCTCGCGGGCCCGGGTCAGCTCGGCGATCTGCCGGTCGATGCCGTCCCGCTGCTCGACGAGCCGGGCCAGCATCGCCGGGGTGGCGATGCCGGTGTGCACGCACGGCAGCACCTCGAGGACGTCCTTGCTGGTCAGCCCGGCGGCGTAGAGCTGCTGGACCAGGCGCACCCGGTCGACCGCGCTGTCGGCGTACCGCCGCTGCCCGCTGGGGCTGCGCTCGGCCTCGAGAAGGCCCTGCTCCTCGTAGTAGCGCAGCGCCCGCACGCTCACGCCGGCACGGGCGGCGACCTCACCGATGCGCAGCACCGGACCTCCTCGGTGGTCGACGTCACACTTGACCCTGACGTCAGCGTCAGGTCCTAGCGTCCCGGACAGCACACCCCGAGCGCAAGGAGAACACCATGGACATCACCGGATCGGTCGCGCTCGTCACCAGCGCGAACCGCGGCCTCGGCCGCCAGTTCGCCGAGCAACTGCTCGCGCGCGGCGCCGCGAAGGTCTACGCCACCTCCCGCCGTCCCGAGCTCGTCGACGTCCCCGGCGTCGAGGTGCTCCGGGTCGACGTCACCGACCCCGAGTCGGTCGCCGCGGCGGCCGCGGCCGCCGGCGACGTGAGCCTGCTGGTCAACAACGCCGGCATCACCACCGGCGCGAACCTGGTCACCGGCGACCTGGCCGACGTCCGGCGGGAGATGGACACCCACTTCTACGGCACGCTGGGCGTCGTCCGGGCCTTCGCGCCGGTGCTGGCCCGCAACGGCGGCGGCGGCATCGTGAACGTGCTCTCGGCGCTGTCCTGGTTCTCCGTCGACGGCGCGAACGCCTACGCCGCAGGCAAGGCGGCGGAGTGGAGCCTCACCAACGGCATCCGGCTCGAGCTCACCGGCCAGGGCACCCAGGTGACCGGGGTGGTGCTGGGGGCGGCCGACACCGACATGATGGCCGGCTACACCGGGCCGATGACCGCTCCGGCCGACGTCGTCCGGGCGGCCCTCGACGGCGTCCAGGCCGGCGACTGGGAGGTCCTCGTCGACGACTGGAGCCGGCACGTCAAGGCCGCGCTGGCAGCCGACCCGCGCGCGTTCTACAGCCAGCCCGCGGTCTGAGCGGAGGTCCCGCTGCCCGGCGGGGCAGCGGGACCGGCCGTCAGCGGACGCCGACCAGGTCGACGACGAAGACGAGGGTGGCGCCGGGCTTGATGACGCCGCCGGCGCCGCGCTCGCCGTAGGCCTTGTGCGCCGGGATGATCAGCCGGCGGCGGCCGCCCACCTTCATGCCGGCGATCCCCTCGTCCCAGCCCTGGATGACCATGCCCACGCCGAGCCGGAACTCCAGCGGGTCGCCGCGGTCCCAGGAGGCGTCGAACTGCTCCCCGCCGTCGTGGGTGACCCCGACGTAGTGCGCGCTCACCAGGCTGCCGGCGGTGGCCTCGGGGCCGTCCCCGACCACCAGGTCCTCGATCACCAGGTCGTCGGGCGCGGGGCCGGTGGGCGGCTCGACGTCGGGGCGGGTGAGCTCTGCCACGGGGATCTCCTCGGGTTGCCACCGGGGCTCTCCCGGCGGGGCTGGGGTCCATCCAACACGCACCCGGCGCGCCACCCGACCGCAGACCGGCCCTCGATCGCCCACAACCGGTTCCGCACGGGTAGGTTCCCTCGTCGGGCGGTCACGTCGACCCGCCCGGTCCGGCACCGCAGCGACGCGGGTGGGCCCGCGTCGGCAGGAGGTGCGGATGGCCCCCGATGTCCCGTCGGACCCCGAGGGCAGCGTCGCGGTCACCGACCTGTTCAGCGGGGGCGGGGAGGCCGGCCGGCTGATGGCCAGCCACGACTGGTCCGCGACCCCGCTCGGCCCGGTGGAGACCTGGCCGGCCAGCCTGCGCTACGCCGTCCGCACCGTGCTGGCCTCGCGCTTCCCGATGGTGCTGACCTGGGGGCCGCAGTACCTGCAGTTCTACAACGACGGGTACGCCCCCTTCATCGGCGCGAAGCACCCGGCCATCGGCGAGGACATCCGGGTCACCCTGGCCGAGGGGTGGGCGGCGCTCGAGGGGCCGGTCGAGCACGCGATGGCCACCCGCGAGGCCTCCTGGCTGCCCCGCCTGCCGCTGCTGCTGGAACGGGCGGGGTACCGCGAGGAGACCTACTTCACCGTCTCCCACGCCCCCGCGTTCGGCGACGACGGCCGGGTCGCCGGCATGCACGCGGTCTGCACCGAGGTGACCGCCGAGGTCCTCGGTGAGCGCCGCCAGCGGCTGCTGCACGACCTCTCGGCCTCTGGCAACCAGCTCGGCGACGACGAGACCCTGCTCGCCGGGCTGTGCGGGGCGCTGGCCACCGACCCGCTGGACGTGCCCGCCGCGGCGGTCTACCTCCACGACGAGGGTGGCCGGCTCTCCCGGGCGGCCGTCGTCGGCTGCCCGGCCGACCGGCTGCCGGCCACCGTCGACGACCCCGCCGAGCTCCCGGGCCGGCTCACCGACCTCGCCCTGGTCGGCGGCTTCTGGCAGGACCCGGTGACCGAGGCCGTCGTCCTCCCGCTCACCGCCACGGCCGGGGGCGACCGGCTGGGCGTGCTGGTCGCCGGTACCAGCCCCAACCGGGCGTTCGACGCGGAGTACCGGACCTTCCTGGAGCTGGTCGCCGGTCAGTTCGTCAGCGCGCTGGGCAACGCCCGTGCCTTCGAGGCCGAGCGACGGCGGGCGGAGTCCCTCGCCGAGCTCGACCGCGCCAAGACCGCGTTCTTCTCCGACGTCAGCCACGAGCTGCGCACCCCGCTGACGCTGCTGCTCGGCCCGATCGCCGACGTGCTGGAGGACGCCGGTCCGCTGCCGCCCGGCGCCCGGGACCAGCTCGCCCTCGCGCTGCGCAACGGCCAGCGCCTGCAGCGGCTGGTCAACGACCTGATGGACGTCGCGAGCATCGAGGCCGGCCGCGCCACCGCCGTCCGGGTCGGGACCGACCTCGCCGACTTCACCACCGAGCTCGCCGGCGTGCTGCGCGCGGCGGCCGAGCGGGCCGGGCTGCGGCTGACCGTCGACTGCCCGCCGCTGCCCCGACCGGTGTTCGTCGACCCGCGGATGTGGGAGAAGGTCGTCCTCAACCTGCTGTCCAACGCGGTGAAGTACACCTTCGTCGGGGGCATCTCGGTGGCCCTGCGGGACACCGGGGACGGCGTGGCCCTCACCGTCACCGACACCGGCATCGGCATCCCGGTCGAGGAGCTGCCGCGGGTCTTCGACCGGTTCCACCGGGTCCCGGGGTCGCTGGGACGGCACCGCGAGGGCACCGGCATCGGGCTGGCCCTGGTGCGCGAGCTGGTCGCGCTGCACGGCGGGTCGGTGACCGTGACCAGCGAGCCCGGGCGGGGCAGCACCTTCACCGCCACAATCCCCTACGGCAGCCCGGACGCCGAGGGCGACGCCGACCACCCGGTCGGTCCCTCCGAGATGGCGCGCGGCACGGCCGAGGCCTGGGAGCAGGAGGTCACCCCGCGCGAGCAGCCGGCGGTCCCGGCCGGCGCGACCGCCACCGTGCTGGTCGTCGACGACAACGCCGACATGCGCACCTACCTGACCCGGCTGCTCTCCCCGATCTGGCGGGTGCGCACCTGCACCAACGGCGAGGAGGCGCTGGCGGCCGTCGCCGAGGAGCTGCCCGACGTCGTCCTGACCGACGTGATGATGCCGCGCGTCGACGGGTTCGAGCTGCTCCGCCGGCTGCGCGCCGACCCGGCGACCCGGGGGATCCCGGTCGTCATGCTCACCGCCCGGGCCGGCCAGGAGGCGGCCGTGGAGGGCTTCGCGGCCGGCGTGGACGACTACCTCGCCAAGCCCTTCCAGGCCGCCGAGCTCGTCGCCCGGGTGCGGGTGGCCGTCGAGCGGGCGCGCGGCGGTCGGGAGGAGCCCACCGACGAGCTGCCGACCCGGCCGCTCAACCTGCCGGCCACCCCCGCCCCGGAGCGGCCCGCGCCCTCCCCGGGCGTGCGGGACCTGGTACCCGCCAGCCGCCCCCCGGCGGTCGCGCCACCGCCGGAACCGGCGCAGGTGCACTACGAGCGCTGGCGCTTCCCGGCCACCCCGCAGTCGGTCTCCGCGCTGCGCCGAGCCCTGCGCCGGCTGTTCGCCACCGCCGAGCTGGACGAGGACCAGGCCTACGACCTGCTGCTGGCCGCCTGCGAGGCGGTGACCAACGCCGTGGAGCACGCCCAGGACCCCACCGAGCCGTTCGTGGACGTCGCCGCCGAGGTGGGCGGGGGGCGGGTCCTGATCACGGTGCGCGACCACGGCCAGTGGCGCGAGCGGGTGCCGAGCATGGACCGCGGCCGGGGTTCGACGTTGATGAGCGCGTTCGCCGACATCAGCGCCGTCCCGAGCCCGGAGGGGACGACCGTCACCATCCGCGTGCCGCGCACCGACGGTCCGCCCGAGGCCGGGGCACCCGCCTAGAGCGCGGTGCGGTAGGACAGCGGGGTGGCGACGCGACGGCAGTTCCTGCTCGGAGCCGGCGGCGGCGCTGCCGGGCTGGCCGTGGGCGCCGCCGCCGGCGCCCTGCTGGTCGGGGACGACGACACCGCCCGCGCCGAGGCGACCGCGGCCGCGGCCGCCCAGCAGAGGTTCCTGGAGGCCGGCGGTGCCGCCGACGCCGGTGAGCGGGTGGCCCGGCTGGGCACCCGGCGGGTCGTCTGGAGCGCCACGGTGACCGAGCCGATCGCGGCCATCACCTTCGACGACGGGCCGACGCCGGAGTACACCCCGCGGATCCTCGACGCGCTGGCCACCGCCGGGGTCACGGCCACCTTCAACGTCATGGGCTGGAACGGCGTCCACCACCCCGACCTGCTGCGCGAGGTGGTGGCGGCCGGCCACGGGATCGGCAACCACACCTGGGACCACCGCGACCTCACCACCCTGGACGTCGACGAGACCCGCGAGGAGCTGGTGCGCTGCAAGGAGGAGGTGGAGGCGGTCATCGGCCGGCCGTTCACCAGCTTCCGCCCGCCCCGCGGCGAGCTGACGGGGTACGCGCTGCGGGTGGCGGCGGAGCTCGGCTACGACACCTACATCTGGTCGGTCACCCGCGGGCCGGGCGACAGCACGTCGGTGACCGAGATCGGCGACTACATGGGGCGGACGGTGAGCGCCGGCGACGTGCTCGGCCTGCACGACGGGATCGGGCGGGGCACCTTCGACCCCACCGCGTCCTTCGCACGCGCCCTCGCCGACCGGCGCGAGCTGGAGGTGCGTGCCCTGCCCGCGGCCCTGGCCCGGATCGCTGACCGGGGCATCACGCTGCTGTCGGCCGACGACCTGCTGTCCCGCAGCGTGCCGCCCCCGGTCGGGGGCACCGGGCCGCCCCCGCCCTGACCTCGCTCAGACCCGCACGACCACGCCCCGCCGGGCGAGCCCCGCGCACACCGCCCCGATCACCGCGACCGACACGGCCGGGTACGCCCACGCCGAGACGGTGACGCCGGCGACCGAGCTGACCCACCGGTCGACCACCGGCTGGACGGTGGTGGACAGCACCGCCCGGAAGAGCACCTCGGAGAGGACGAAGGCCACGATCGCGTTGCGGCCGAGCGCCTCGACCGGCTGCAGCGGACGGCGGAGCGCGCGCTGGTCGACCAGCCAGTGCAGGGCGGCGAGGGCGAGCACGGCCAGACCACCGGTCACCAGGACGAAGGACGGCGACCACAGCCGCTTGTTGACCGGCGCCAGCGGGGCGAGCGCGAGACCCGCGGCCAGCAGCAGCACGCCGCCGGCCGCGAGCTGCCGCAGCACGGCCCGGCCGGTGCCCGACTGCAGCGCGCGGCCGGCGAGCACGCCGAGGTAGACGGTGACCGCGCTGCCCAGGAAGGCGTGCGGCGCCTCCGCGGAGAACGGCAGGCCGATCGCCTCGTCGAGCGACCGCGCCCAGGAGTGCTCCGGGTCGGCCCCGCCCGCACCGGTCAGCACGGTGAGCCCGGCCAGCACGCCGCCGGCGACCAGCGGCTGCACGGAACGCGGCAGCCGGAGCAGGGCCCAGCACAGCAGGTAGGCACCGGCGATGTGCCCGAGCACGCCGGCCCCCACCGTGCCCGGTCCGTACTTGGCCGTCACCACCAGCCAGCCGAGCACGGTCAGCCGCAGCACCCGCAGGAGCACCGCGCGCGGCCGGTCGGCGCGCCGCGAGAAGGGCATCGAGACACCGGCCACCAGCAGGAACGCCGGGAAGACGACGTCGGCCACGTGCAGCCCGTCCCAGGCGGCGTGGTGCCACTGGGTGGCGATCGACGCGTTGCCCCGGTTGTCGACGACGAGCATGCCCACGACGGCCAGGCCGCGGAGGACGTCGACCCCGTGCAGCCGGCGCACGCGACCGTCCGGGACGACGGCTGCCGGTGGACCGGGCCGGCCGGTCACCGCTCGGCCCGCCATCCCTCCACGGTAGGACCGGGTGCCGCCGCCCGCCCTGGGAAAACCGGCGGACACGGCGACCCGACCGGGCTACCGTCCGCCCATGCCCCCCGACTGATCCCCTCCCCCGCCGCCCGCCCGCACCCTGGTCCGCCGGGTCCTCGCCTGGTCGGCCGTCGCCGAGTTCGTCCCGCTCTACCCCTTCTACGCGCTGCTGTTCGCCGACAGCGGCCTGGACGACGGCGACATCTCGGCGCTGCTCGCGCTGTGGTCGGCCACCGCCGTGCTGGCCGAGGTCCCCTCCGGGGCGCTGGCCGACCGCTGGTCGCGGCGCGGCGCGCTGGTCCTCGCCGGCGTGCTCCAGGCGGTGGCCTACGCGCTGTGGCTGGTGGCTCCCGGTCTCCCCGGCTTCGCCGGCGGGCTGGTCGTCTGGGGGGTGGGCGGCGCACTGGTGTCCGGGGCGTTCGAGGCGCTGCTGCACGACGGGCTGGCCGCGGCCGGCGCGGGCGACCGGTACGGCCGGGTGTACGGCTGGGTGACCGCCGTCGACCTGCTGGTGCAGGTCCCCACGGCGCTGGTGGCCGCCGCGCTGTTCGCCTCCGGCGGGTACGCGGCGGTCGGCTGGGTGAGCGTCGGCACCTGCCTGGCCGGCTCGGTGCTGGCGGCCACGTTCCCGGAGGCCCCCCGCCGGGGCGGGCACGACGACGACACGGACGACGGCTGGTGGGGGACGCTGCGCGCCGGGGTCGGTGAGGCCGCCGGACGCCCCGCGGTGCGGGCCGCCGTCGTCCTCGTCGTCCTGCTGGGCGGGGTGGACGCGGTGGACGAGTACCTCCCGCTGCTGGCCCGGGACTGGGGCGTGCCGGACGCGGTCAACCCGCTCGCCGTGCTGGGCGTCCCGGTCGCCGGTGCGGCCGGCGCCGCGCTGGGCGGTCGGGCGACGTCCTGGCCCCCGCGCGCGGTCGCCGCCGCCCTGGCCGCGGCCGGTGCCGCACTGGCCGCCGCCGCGCTGGTCGCGGTGCCGGCCGGGCTGGCCGTCGTCGCCGCGGGCTACGCGCTCTACCGGCTGGTGCTGGTGGTCGCCGAGACCCGGCTGCAGCAGGCGATCACCGGGCCGGCCCGCGCGACGGTGACCTCGGTGGCCGGCGTCGGGGTGGAGCTGGCGGCGCTGGCGGTGTTCGCCACCTACGCCGTGGGCGGGCTGGTGCTGCTGGCCGCCGCCGTCCTGCTGCTGGCCGCGGCGCTCCCCCGGCTCGCCCGGACCTGACCGCTGCGTCAGTCGACCGCACAGGGCGGCCGCAGGGTGTGCCACGCCGTCCGCTGCTGGAACCACGCGCCGGCGTCCAGCAGCAGGTCCTCCCCGCCGACCGGGGCGGTGAGCTGCAGCCCCACCGGCATGCCCGAGACGGCGTGCCGGCCGGCGGGGAGCGCCAGCGTCGGGCCGGCGTGCAGCGACCAGGGCGCGCTGAGCTGGGCCAGCCGCCGGGTGGTGGTGAGCACGTCGTCGTCCGTGCGGGCCGGCGGGACGTCGACCGGCAGCGCCGGGGTGAGCAGCACGTCGACCTGCTCGAACAGCTCGTCCAGCCCGCGCTGGAACTCCCGCTGCGCGCCCAGCGCCTCGGCCCGCTCGTACTCGGACACACCGGTCCCGACCTGCACCCGGGTGAGGGTGTCGGGCTGGAACAGCTCCGGGCAGGCCAGCCGCTCGGAGTGCAGGTCGGCGATCCCGGAGTAGATGATCGTGTACAGCACGTCCTGCGCCGAGGCGATCCCCGGCACCTGCACCGGCACGAGCTCGGTGCCCCCCTCGGCGAACACCCGGCCGGCGGCGGCGACCAGGTCGGCGACCCCGGGGTCCAGGTCGTCGAACCAGAGCTCGGGCACCCCGATCCGGCGCGGCGGCGCCGGCTCCAGCTCGCGCGCGTCCCGCCCGGCCAGCACGGCGAAGACCCGGGCGACCAGCTCGACGTCGCGGGCGATCGGGCCGACCGTGTCGACCAGCTCGCAGACCGGGAAGGTGCCCGCGTCCGGGACGACGGAGATCCCCGGCCGCAGCCCGGTGACCCCGCACGCCGCGGCCGGCACCCGCACCGAGCCGCCGGTGTCGGTGCCCAGGGCCACCTCGACCAGCCCGGCGGCGACCGCGGCGGCGCTCCCCCCGCTCGACCCGCCGGGGACGCGGGAGAGGTCCCAGGGGTTGCGGACCGGCCCGGACGCGGAGTTCTGGCTGGTCAGGCCGATGGCGAACTCGCTGAGGTTGAGCTTGGCGACCATCAGCGCGCCGGCCGCGGCGAGCCGCGAGACGACCTCGGCGTCGCTGTCGGGCACCCGGTCGGCGAAGTACGCCGACCCGCAGGTGGTGCGCACACCGGCGGTGTCGATGCTGTCCTTGAGCCCGACCCGGACGCCGGCCAGCGGGCCCCCGGGCGCGTGCGGCAGCGGCGGGTCGATGGTGGTGACCACGGCGTTGGTCGCGGCCTGCACCTCGGGCACCGAGCTCATCGGCCGGCCTGGCGGGCCCGGGCCAGCTCGACGAAGTGCTCCACGGCGCCGGCGTCGTCGACCGCGCCGACGTTGAGCGCCCGGGCCGGCTCCACGCCCTGGAACAGCCTCTTGAGCGGGACCTCCAGCCGCTTGCCGGTGCGGGTGTGCGGCACCGCGGGGACGACGGTGATCTCGTCCGGCACGTGCCGCGGGCTGGCGTTGGTCCGGATCGCGGCCCGGATCTCCGCCTCGAGCTCCGGGGTGAGCTCCGCGCCGGGGGCGAGCTGGACGAACAGCGGCATCCAGTAGCCGCCGTCGCGCTGCTCCACGCCGAGCACGACGCAGTCCACGACGGCCGGGACCGCCTCGACCGCGGCGTAGATGTCCGCCGTCCCCATCCGGACACCGCCGCGGTTGAGCGTGGAGTCCGACCGCCCGGTGATCAGGCAGGTCCCGCGCTCGGTGACCTCCAGCCAGTCGCCGTGCCGCCACACCCCGGGCCAGGGCTCGAAGTAGGCCTCCCGGTAGCGGACGCCGTCCGGGTCGTCCCAGAAGTACAGCGGCATCGACGGCATCGGCTCGGTGACGACCAGCTCCCCCAGCTCGCCGACGACCGGGTGCCCGTCCTCGTCCCAGGAGGCGGCGGCCACGCCCAGCATCGGGCGCTGCAGCTCCCCGGCGGTGACCGGCAGCAGCGGCGAGCTGCCGATGAACCCGGTCGCGACGTCGGTGCCGCCCGACAGCGAGCCGAGGAAGACGTCCGGGCTCACCGCGTCGTACACCCAGCGGAAGGTGCTGGCCGGCAGCGGTGACCCGGTGACGCCGATGGTGCGCAGCGCGGAGAGGTCGTGGTCCTCCCCCGGCCGCAGGCCGGCCTTCTCGCAGGCGCCGAGGTACCCGGGGCTGGTGCCCAGGAACGTCAGCCGGGTGCGGGCGGCGAGCGCGAACTGGACGTCGACCGACGGGTGGGTGGGGGCGCCGTCGTAGACGACCACCGTGGCACCGGCCAGCAGCGCCGAGGTGGCGATGTTCCACATGATCCAGGCGGTGGAGGCGTACCAGAACAGCCGGTCGCCCGGCCCGACGTCGATGTGCAGCCCCATCTGCTTGCGCTGCTCGAGGACCACGCCGCCGTGCCCGTGCACGATCCCCTTCGGCAGGCCGGTCGTGCCGGAGGAGAACACGATCCACAGCGGGGCGGCGAAGGGCAGCGGCTCGAACACCGGGTCCTGCGGCTCGGCGACCGCCTCGGCCCAGGCCAGCGCCCCCTCGGGCAGCTCGCCGGGGTGCAGGCGGGGCACCGAGATCGTCGTCCGCACGCTGGGCAGGGCCTCCCGCAGCTCGGCGACGACCTCCCGCCGGTCGAAGGTCCGGCCGCCGAAGCGGTAGCCGTCGACGGCGACCAGCACCACGGGCTCGATCTGGGCGAACCGGTCGAGCACGCTGCGGGTGCCGAAGTCCGGTGCGCAGGAGGACCAGACCGCACCGATCGAGGCCGCGCCGAGGAAGGCGACGACCGCCTCGGGCACGTTCGGCAGGTACCCGGCCACCCGGTCACCGCGCCGGACGCCCAGCCGGCGCAGGGTCGCGGCGAAGGCGCCCACCTGGCCGCGCAGGGTGGCCCACGGGATCTCGACGTCCTCGACGTCCTCGGCCGCGGCGATCAGCGCCGGGTGCTCGTCCGTGGCGTGCCGCAGCGCCTGCTCGGCGTAGTTGAGGGTGACGTCGGGGAACCACTCGGCGCCGGGCATCGCGCGCCGGGTGAGCACCCGGTCGTCCGGGACGCCGGGCAGCACGTCGGTGAAGGCGGCGACGTCGGCCCAGAACTGGTCGAGGTGGTCGACCGACCAGCGCCAGATCGCGTCGTAGTCCGCCGGGCCGCCGAGGTCGAGGCCGCGCCGGTCGGCCACCCAGGCGGCGAACTGCCCCAGCCGGCTGGCCGCGATCGACTCCGGTGTCGGGGTCCAGAGGACCTCCGGTCCGCCCCCCGCGTCAGCGCTCACGGGCGGAGCCTGCCACCCGCGACCACGTCCGTCAGCAGGACCCGGGCCGCCGTCCGAGGATCAGGGCTCGGCGGGCTGCGCCACGTCGATCGAGGGGTGGTCGGCGAACAGCGGGGGCAGGTACCGGAGCATCAGCACCGACCAGGTCAGGTGGGTGAGCGCGGGTGCCTGGATGCCCCCGGTGACCCGCCGCTGGAAGGCGAACAGCAGGCCCATCGGCACCGAGGCGAGCACCAGCGCCGGGTTCCGGGTGGCCACCGTCGCCAGCGTGTAGACCGCGGAGGACTTCAGCACCGGATGGTCGACGCCGACCGCGGCGTACAGCGCGCCGCGGAAGAAGACCTCCTCGGCGAGGCCGTTGGCCAGCGTGGTCGTGGTGACCAGCGCGGGGTTGCCCTGCTGGGCGTACCGCAGCACCCGGGTCACCGCGGCCTCCAGCGGCGGGACCCGCTTGGCCACCAGCGCGGCGGCGTAGAAGAGGCCGAACGCGGCCGTGCCGCCGACCACCGGGGTGAGCAGCGGCCGGCGCAGCGTCGCCCGCGGCGTCTGCACCCAGCCCAGGTGCAGCGGCCCGGAGGCCAGCCCGCCGGCGACCCAGGTGGCCGCCACCCCCAGCGTGAGCCCGTAGAACGACGGCGAGTCCGGCTTGCGGGACAGCGACACCCCGAGCAGCCCGGCGCCGGCCACCGACACCGCGGCGGTCACCCGGCGGCGGCGGCGGAAGGCAGCGTCGGACTCGTGGTGGTCGCGCGGCACCTTGTCCACCAGCCAGGACGGCGCCCGGGACAGCAGCCGGGTCAGCCCGTCGTCGGAGATCAGCGACTCCCCGATGCGCCGCCGGTCCCGGGTCACCGGATCCGCCCGAGCCCCGCGGGGGTCTTCTCCTGGCGGGCCGCCCGCCGGGCCTCCGCCCGTTCCTTCAGCGCGGTGAGGACGGCGTCGTCGTAGGACATCGGCTCGAAGGGCACGATGCGCCGGATCGAGTCGTCCTTGACCACCACCTCGTTGGTCATCGAGTCGATCAGCGAGCGGCCGGTCTGCAGGTCGACGTCGGTGACCAGCGCCAGCCAGCGCGAGGACAGCTGCGGCGTCAGCAGCGGCACCGGGACGATCAGCAGCCGCCGGCCCTGGATCTCCGCGACCCGGGTGAGCATCTCCAGGTACTCGAGCACCTCCGGCCCGCCGACGTCCAGGGCGCGGCCCTCGGCCTCCGGCGCCTCCAGCACGCCGACCAGGTACCGGACGACGTCGGCCACCGCGATCGGCTGGGTCCGGGTGTGCACCCAGCGCGGGGTGATCATCGCCGGCAGGTGGGCGACGAGCTGGCGGGTCATCTCCCAGGAGACGCCGCCGTGGCCGATGACGATGCCGGCCCGCAGCGAGGTGACCGGCACCCCGCCCTCGGCCAGCAGCCGCTCGACCTGCCGCCGGCTGCGCAGGTGCGCCGACAGCTGGTCGGAGTCGTCGCCGAGGCCGCCCAGGTAGATGATCCGGCGGACGCCGGCATCGGCGGCGGCCCGGCCGAACGACCGCGCGGCGGCGGCGTCGCGGTCCTCGAAGTCCGGCGAGTCCAGCGAGTGGACCAGGTAGTACGCGGCGTCGCAGCCGTCGAGAGCGGCCCGCAGCGACGCCTCGTCGGAGACGTCACCGGCGACCGGTTTGCCCGCGCCGTCGTACCGGTCGGGATGCCGGGTCATCGCCCGCACCTCGTGCCCGGCCTCCTCCAGGGCCGGCGCCAGCCGACCGCCCACGAACCCCGACGCTCCGGTGACCAGTACTCGCACCCCTCCACCCTCCCGCTCCGTTGGGTGTGGCGCGACTCCACGGCGCACGACCCACCGGGCGCGGTCGGTCGCCGGGCACCATGATCGGGGCATGGGGTTCCCCGGCGAGGAGCGCAACGTCCTGGGTGGCCCGCTCGAGCCCTGCGGCACCGACCCGATGACCGGGTACACCCGCGACGGCTCGTGCCGCAGCGGCCCCGACGACCTGGGCAGCCACACCGTCTGCGCCGTCGTCTCCGCGGAGTTCCTGGAGATGCAGCGGCAGCTGGGCAACGACCTGGGCACCCCGCGCCCGGAGTACGACTTCCCGGGGCTGCGGCCCGGCGACCGGTGGTGCGTCGTCGCGGTGCGCTGGCTGCAGGCCCTGCAGGCGGGCGCGCCGGCCGGGGTGGTGCTGGCGGCGACGAACGCCAAGGCCCTCGAGGTGGTCCCGCTGGCCGCCCTGCGCTCGCAGGCCGTCGACGTCCCCGACGACCTCTCCTCGCTGGGGGAACAGCCCTCCGACGGCGAGGGTTGAGCCGCTCGACCGCACCCGCTGCGCCGAGGAGCACCCGTGAGCGACCTGCTGGACCTGCCCGTGACCACCCTCGCCGGGGAGCCGACGACCCTCGGCGCGCTGACCGCCGGGCGGGCCGCCCTGGTGGTCAACGTGGCCAGCCGCTGCGGGCTCACCCCGCAGTACGCCCAGCTGGAGGAGCTGCACGAGGAGTACGCCGCCCGCGGGTTCACCGTGCTCGGCGTGCCGTGCAACCAGTTCGCCGGCCAGGAGCCGGGCACGGCCGAGGAGATCAGCACCTTCTGCTCGGCCACCTACGGGATCACCTTCCCGATGACCGAGAAGCTGGAGGTCAACGGGGACGACGCCGCGCCGCTCTACCGCCGGCTCACCGAGGTGCCCGACGCCGCGGGCGAGGCCGGGCCGGTGCAGTGGAACTTCGAGAAGTTCGTGATCGACGCACAGGGGCAGGTCGTCGGCCGCTTCCGGCCGCGCACCGAGCCCACCGCCCCCGAGGTCCGTGCCGCCGTCGAGGCCGCGCTCGCCGGGTGAGCCCCTCGCCCGGACACGCGTCCGGGTGACCGGCCACCCGGTTGCCCTGACCTACCTTCCCTCCTGACGGCCGCGTCCTGCCGGCTGCACGACCAGGAGGAGCTCCGATGACCACCACCCCGGCCGGCTGGTACCCCGACCCCGGCGGCAGCGGTGGGGCGCGGTGGTGGGACGGCACCGCCTGGGGCGACCAGCTGCAGGCGGCTCCCCAGCCGGTGGCCGCGCCGTGGGGCGCAGCCCCGGGACCGCAGCAGGGGGGCGCCACGTCCCTCCAGGCCGCTCCGGACACCTACGCCAAGCGCAACGCCGCCAGCCTGACCGCCCTCGCCCTCGCCGTCGTCTGCGTGCTCATCGCGGTGACCACGGGCTACGTCGTCTTCGCCCTCATCCCGGCGTTCGTGGCGATCACTGCGGTGCAGAAGAAGGAGCCGTTGGCGTGGCCGGCGCTGGGCGTCGCGGTGGCCCTGGTCATCTGGCGGTTCGTCGCATGAGCGACCGGCCGCCGCTGCCGCCGTTCACCGCCGAGACCGCCGCGCAGAAGGTCCAGGCGGCCGAGGACGCCTGGAACAGCCGGGACCCGCACCGGGTGTCGCTGGCCTACACCGAGGACTCGGTCTGGCGGAACCGCGACACCTTCCTCACCGGACGGGCCGAGATCGTCGCCTTCCTGACCGCCAAGTGGGAGCGCGAGCTGGACTACGCGCTGCGCAAGTCGCTGTGGGCCTGGACCGGCGACCGGATCGCCGTGCGGTTCCAGTACGAGTGGCACGACACGACCGGGCAGTGGTGGCGCAGCCACGGCAACGAGAACTGGGAGTTCGACGCGCACGGGCTGATGCGCCGCCGGGAGGCCAGCATCGACGACGTCCCGATCACCGCCGCGGAACGCCGGATCACCGGCCCGCGCGCACCCGGTGAACCGGAGCTCCCGCTCCGCTGACCACCTGCTCCCCGCGACGCTCGAGCTGCTCAGCCGGCGACCGCGGCCGGGTCCATCCAGATCGCCTCCCAGACGTTGCCGTCAGGGTCGGTGAAGCTCGTGCCGTACATGAACCCGTGGTCCTGGGCGGGCTGCCAGGGCTTGCCACCGGACGCCAGCGCCCGGGCCAGCAGCTCGTCGACCTCCTCGCGGCTGCTCGCCGAGAGCCCGTTGAGCACGCTCGTCGCCTGCGCCGGGTCGCCCACCGCGCCGGGCACGAAGTCGGCGAAGCGGTCGCGGGTCAGCAGCATCACCACGATGTTCTCCTCGATCACCACCGAGGCGGTGCGCTCGTCGGAGAACTGCTCGTTGAAGCTGAAGCCCAGCCCCCCGTAGAAGGCGCGGGCGCGGGCGAGGTCGGTGACGGGCAGGTTCACGAAGATGTAGCGCACAGGGGCTCCTCGGGTCGGGCCGGCCGGGCCGGCGGTGCGGGACCACCACCGGGTCCGCTCACCAGGACAGACGGGCCGCGCCGCCGGAAGTCATCGCCGGTCCGGCCGCGCGGCTGTGCACGACGCCGCCCGCCACGAGGCGCGGCCTGGGAGAGTGGGGCAGGGCCGGGTGGCCGCGGGGCGGCGACGTCCGACAGCATGGGCGGGTCCGGTGGCTCTGGTGGCCGCCGGCAGGTGAGGAGCGCGGACCGTGAGCACGTCGAGGAGCAACCGGGTCAAGGCCGTGATCAGCACGGTGACCCTCAGCGGCGCGGCCATGGGCTGGCTGACCGCCTGCGGGGCCGGGGGCGAGAACGAGAACGAGGCCCGCGAGGTCTACTGCGTCGACGAGCAGGACCAGGTGGTCGACGACGACCAGTGCGAGGAGGCCGAGCGCAACGGCGGGTTCGTCGGCGGGCTCCCCTTCTTCTTCCTCCTCGGTGGGTTCGGCGGCAACCGCTACTCGGTCGGGCAGACCATCCCCCGCCAGTACACCGGCACGGCCACCCGGGTGAACCCGTCCGACAGCACCGCCCGGCGCGCGGCGGGCCTGGCAGGCGCCGGCAAGGTCGCCTCGGGCACGCGCATCTCCGGCGGCATCGGCAAGGGCTCCGGCGGGGGGAGCAGCGGCTCGTGAGGCGGCTGTACGGCAAGGCCCGGCTGGGCTGGGAGGCCGAGATCGAGTCCCAGGGCCTGGTCTACAACAAGACGACCGTGCCCGGCGGCGACACCCGCTCCTACTGGCGGGAGGACGTGTTCTACGACTTCACCGCGGCCGAGGTCGACCGGCTGGCCGAGACCACCGACCAGCTGTTCGCCGCCTGCGTGGAGGCGGGTGAGCTGGCGCTGTCCGACGAGCGGCTGCTGGACCGGATGCGCATCCCGCGGGACGCCCGCGACGTCATCCGGGCCACCTGGGAGTACGAGCCGCCGAGCATCTACGGCCGGTTCGACCTGTGGTGGGACGGCAAGGCCGCCCCCCGACTGCTGGAGTTCAACGCCGACACCCCGACCTCCCTGGTCGAGGCCGCGGTGGTCCAGTGGGCGTGGCACCTGGAGACCGGGCAGGGCAAGGACCAGTGGAACCAGCTCGACGACCGGCTGGTGGACGCCTGGCGGCGGAACCTGTCGCGCTGGGAGGCGCACTACCGGCGCCGTCCCGAGCGGGTGCACCTGGCCTGGACCGAGGGCGACCGCAGCGGCGAGGACTGGATGACGGTCGCCTACATGGCCGACTGCGTGCGCCGCGCGGGCTACGAGCCGGTGGTGCTGACCACCGAGGAGCTGGGCCTGGACACCGGCGACGCCCGGTTCTACGACCCGCAGGGCCACCGGCTCGACGTCGTCTTCAAGCTCTACCCCTGGGAGTGGCTGCTCGAGGACGAGTACGGCCCGTCGGTGATCGCCGACATCCGCCGCCCGGGCGGGACGACGTGGGTCGAGCCCATCTGGAAGATGCTCTGGTCGAACAAGGGGCTGCTGCCGGTGCTCTGGCAGCGCTACGAGCACGACCCGGTGATCTCCCGGCACCTGCTGCCGGCGTTCTTCGCCGACGACCCGCGGGCCGGCGAGCTGCGCGAGACCGGGTTCGCCCGCAAGCCGCTGTTCGGCCGGGAGGGCAACAACGTCGAGCTGGTCGCGCCGGGCGGTGAGGTGCTCGCCTCGATGGGCGGCCGCTACGGCGCCGAGGGCTGGGTGGTGCAGCAGCTGTGCGCGCTGCCGGACTTCGCCGGACCCGACGGCCCGCACCACCCGGTGCTGGGCGCGTGGGTGGTCGACGGCGAGGCCGCCGGGCTGGGCATCCGCGAGTCCGACGGCCTCATCACCGACGACCTGTCCTTCTTCGTCCCGCACACCATCGACTTCGTCCGGCCGCCGAACACCACCTGGTCGGCCTGACCGGCTCGCCGGTCCGGCGGGTCAGGTGGTGGTCAGGTCCCGGGTGGCCGAGCCGGCCGCGGCCAGCAGGTCGTCGCGGGTGGGCTCGACCAGCACCCGGCCGTCGGGTCGGATCACGATCGGTCGGGTGCCGCCGTCGCCCCCGGCCTCGGCGAACAGCGTGCGGGCGGCCGCGTCCTCGGCCGGGTCGAGCCACTGGTGCGCGATGCCGTCCTCGGCCAGCTCGGCCTGCAGCCGCTGGCTGGCCGGCCAGCGGCGGTCGCCCACCACCCGCAGCCCGCTGGCCTGCCCGATCAGCATCGCCCGGCGGAGCAGGAACGACCGGGTGATCAGGTCGCCCAGCTCGCGGTCGCGGGCCAGCAGCGCGCGGAGCTGCTCCAGGGTGATCAGCACGACCTCCCCGGCCTCGGCCGCGACCAGCGAGCGCACCGGCCGCTGACCGGCGAGCTGGTTGAGCCCGCCGAGGAACCGCCCGGGGCCGTTGACGGCGACCACGCGCTTGCCCGGCCCGTCCAGCGGGCCCTCGACGATCGCCACCGACCCGGACAGGATCACGAAGAAGTCGTACTCGGCGGCACCGGAGCGCAGCAGCACCTGGCCGTGCTCGGTGCGCACCCGCCGGCCGGCCCGGGTCAGCGCGGCGAGCTGCGCCGCGGTCAGCCGCGGGGTCGACCCGTCGTCCGGGGTCTCCTCGAACCGGCCGTCGGGCAGCCGGGTGATGCCGGGCAGCTCGGCCGAGGGGGACAGCACCAACCCGCGGGCGGCCGCCGGGGTGCCCGGCGCGGCCGGCAGCGGCTGGCGGCCGGGCCCACGCGGGTCGCTGGCCAGCAGCGCGGCGGCGAGCGCCTCGGTGGTGGTCGGCCCCTCGTGCCGCACGCCGTTGACGAAGAAGGTCGGCGTCCCGGACACCCCGCTGGCCTCCGCCGAGGCGACGTCCTCGCGCACCCGCGGGGCGAACGTCCCGTCGCCGAGCTCCCGGGCGAACCGGCCGAGGTCCAGCCCCAGGGCGGCGGCGTGGTCGAGCAGCTCGCCGGCCTCCAGCTGGTCCTGGTGGGCGAAGAGCCGGTCGTGCATCGCCCAGAAGGCGCCCTGCGCGCCGGCGGCCTCGACGGCCTCGGCGGCCAGCTCCGCGTGCGGGTGGACGTCGGGCAGCGGCAGGTGCCGGAAGACGTAGCGCAGGTCGTCGCCGAACCGGCGGCGCAGCTCGCTGAGCACGCCGGTGGCCCGCCCGCAGAACGGGCACTCGACGTCGCCGAACTCGACCAGCTCCAGCGGCGCGCCGACCGAGCCCCGCACGTGGTCGCGCGCCGGGTCGACCGGCGGGTCCAGCCGGCGGGCCGCCGGGGTCTCCTCGGCGTGGTCGCGCCGGCCGAGCAGCCGGAACCACACCGCCCCGAGGACGGCGGCGGTGACCGCGGCCGCGAGGATGCCGACCCGCGCCTCGTCCTGCAGCTCGGGGTCGTCGAAGGCGAGGTCGGTGACGAAGAGGGAGACGGTGAACCCCAGGCCGGACAGCACCGCGCCGCCCCAGACGCTGCGCAGGTCGACCCCAGGCGGCAGCTGGCCGAGCCGGAGCCGCACCGCCGCGGTGGCCGCCACCCCGACGCCGAGGAACTTGCCGACCACCAGGGCGACGAAGACGCCGATGGTGATCGGCGAGGTCACCGCCTGGGCCATCAGCTCGGTGCTCAGGTGCACCCCTGCGTTGGCCAGCGCGAACACCGGGACGACGACGTAGCCGCTCCAGGGCACCAGCAGCGCGCCGATCCGCTCGTTCGGCGAGATGGCCCGCTCCACCGAGAGCTTCGCCTGCCGGGCCAGCGCCGGGTCCGGTGACTGGCGGAAGGCCCGGGTCAGCAGCCCCGCGGACTCGACCTCGCTGCGGCGCGGCGGGTAGGCGCTGACCAGCAGCCCCAGCACCACGCCGCCGATCGTCGGGCTGACCCCGGAGGCCTCCATCGACAGCCACATCACCACCCCGACGGCGAAGTAGAACGGGCCGCGCCAGACCTGCCACCGGGTGAGCAGGTAGAAGGCGAGGACGCAGAGGGCGGCGATCCCCAGGGCCACCAGGTCGATGTCGTCGGAGTAGAAGACCGCGATGGCGCTCAGCGCGCCGATGTCGTCGACCACCGACAGCGAGAGCAGGAAGACCCGCAGCTGGGTGGGGCAGCGCGGGCCGACCAGTGCCAGGACGCCGAGCAGGAAGGCGGTGTCGGTGGCCATCGCGATGCCCCACCCGTGGGCGCCCGGGCCGCCGGCGTTGAACGCGGCGTAGACCAGCGCCGGGACGACGAGCCCGGCGAGCGCGGCGAGGGTGGGCACCGACAGCCGGTTGCGCTGGGTGAGCTCGCCCATCTGCAGCTCCCGGCGGACCTCCATCCCGACCAGGAAGAAGAAGAAGACCATCAGGCCCTCGTTCACCCAGTGCTGCAGGGACTCGGTGACCCCCGCCGAGCCGAACTGCACGGAGAAGTCGGTGTGCCACAGCCGGTCGTAGGAGTCGCGCCAGGGGGAGTTCGCCCACAGCAGCGCGATCACCGTCGCGATGACGAGCAGCGCGGCGCTGGCCGCCTCGGTGGCGATGAACCGGCGCACCGGGGCGGACATCTGCGCGATCAGGTGCCGCGAGCTCGACCGGGTCGTCGTCCGTGCGGAGGTCACCGGCACTTCCTACCGTCCCCGTGTGACGGCTGGGAAACCGCTCAGCCCAGGACGACGAGCAGGTCACCGCCCTCGACCTGCTGGACGGCGCCGATCGCCACCCGGGTCACCGAGCCCGCCCGCGGCGCGGTGATCGAGGCCTCCATCTTCATCGCCTCGATCGTGCCGACCTGCGCCCCGGCCTCCACCTGGTCGCCCTCGGACACCGCCAGGGTGACGACGCCGGCGAACGGCGCGGCCACCTGACCGGGGTCGCTGCGGTCGGCCTTCTCCGCCGGCTGGACGTCGGCCGAGACGGACCGGTCCCGCACCGACACCGGCCGCAGCTGGCCGTTCATCGTGCACATCACCGTGCGCATGCCGCGCTCGTCGGCGTCGGAGACCGCCTCGATGCCGATGAGCAGCCGGACGCCGGGCTCGAGGTCGACCGAGTGCTCGGTGTTGGTCCGCAGCCCGTACAGGAACTCCTTGCTCGGCAGCACCGACGTGTCGCCGTAGGCCTCCCGGTGGGCGCGGAACTCCTTCGTCGGCCCGGGGAACAGCAGCCGGTTGAGCGTCGGGCGCGGTTCCTCGGCCAACCCGGCGAGGTCGTCGTCGGTGAGCTCGGCGGGCGGTTCGGCGGGACGCCGCCCCTCCAGGGCCCGGCTGCGGAACGGCTCGGGCCAGCCGCCGGGCGGGTCACCCAGCTCGCCGCGTAGGAAGCCGACGACGGAGTCGGGCAGGTCGTGCGCGCCGGGGTCGGCCGCGAAGTCGGCGACCGCGACCCCGGCGCCGACCAGCTGCAGCGCCAGGTCCCCGACGACCTTCGACGACGGGGTGACCTTGACCAGCCGGCCGAGCAGCCGTCGGCGCCGCGTACATCGCCTCGACCTCCTCGAACCGCTGGCCCAGGCCCAGGGCGATGGCCTGCTGGCGCAGGTTGGACAGCTGCCCGCCGGGGATCTCGTGGGTGTACACCCGCCCGGTCGGCGCGGGCAGCCCGGACTCGAAGGGTGCGTAGACCCGGCGGACGGCCTCCCAGTAGGGCTCCAGGTCGTTGACCGCGCGCAGGTCCAGCCCGGTGGCCCGGTCGGTGTGGTCGGTCGCCGCCACGATCGACGACAGCGCCGGCTGCGACGTCGTCCCGGCCAGGGCCGCGCTGGCGCCGTCCACCGCGTCGACCCCGGCCTGCCAGGCCGCCATCAGCGTGGCCAACTGCCCGCCGGGGGTGTCGTGCGTGTGCAGGTGCACCGGCAGGTCGAAGCGCTCGCGCAGCGCCGTCACCAGCGTGGCCGCCGCCGGCGGGCGGAGCAGGCCGGCCATGTCCTTGATCGCCAGCACGTGCGCACCGGCCTCGACGATCTGCTCGGCCAGCCGGAGGTAGTAGTCCAGGGTGTACAGCTGCTCGGCCGGGTCGGACAGGTCGGCGGTGTAGCAGAGCGCGACCTCGGCGACCGCCGTCCCGGTCTCCCGGACGGCGTCGATCGCCGGGCGCATCTGGCTGACGTCGTTGAGCGCGTCGAACACCCGGAAGACGTCGATGCCGGTGCGGGCCGCCTCGGCCACGAACGCGCTCGTGACCTGCTCGGGGTACGGCGTGTAGCCGACCGTGTTGCGCCCGCGCAGCAGCATCTGCAGGCAGACGTTCGGCACGGCCTCGCGGAGTGCGGCCAGCCGGTCCCAGGGGTCCTCGTGCAGGAAGCGCAGCGCGACGTCGTAGGTCGCCCCGCCCCAGGCCTCGATGCTCAGCAGCTCGGGCGTCGCCCGCGCCACGTGGCCGGCGACGGCGACCAGGTCCTTGGTGCGCACCCGGGTGGCCAGCAGCGACTGGTGGGCGTCCCGGAACGTCGTGTCGGTGACCGCGAGCGCGGTCTGCGCGCGCAGGTCGGCGGCGAACCGCTCCGGGCCGAGCGCGCGCAGCCGGTCGCGGGAGCCCTCGGCCGGCGGCTGCCTCAGGTCCAGCCGCGGCAGCTTCTCGGTCGGGTCGACCAGGTGCGGCCGCTCGCCGTGCGGCCGGTTCACCGTCACGTCGGCCAGGTAGCTGAGCATCTTGGTGCCCCGGTCGGCCGAGGACCGGGCGGTGAGCAGCTCCGGGCGCTCCTCGATGAACGACGTCGTCACCCGGCCGGCCCGGAAGTCCGGGTCGTCCAGCACGGCCTGCAGGAACGGGATGTTGGTGCTCACCCCGCGGATGCGGAACTCGGCGACCGCCCGCCGGGCGCGGGCGACCGCGAGGTCCCAGGTGCGGCCGCGGCAGGTGAGCTTGACCAGCATCGAGTCGAAGTAGGCGCCCACCTCCGCGCCCAGGGTGGCCGCGCCGTCCAGCCGGACGCCGGCGCCGCCGGGCGAGCGGTAGGCGGTGATCCGGCCGGTGTCCGGGCGGAAGCCGTTGGCCGGGTCCTCGGTGGTGATCCGGGTCTGCAGCGCCGCGCCGCGCAGCACGATCGCGTCCTGGCTCAGCCCCAGGTCGGCCAGCGTCTCCCCCGCCGCGATCCGCAGCTGGCTCTGCACCAGGTCGACGTCGGTGACCTCCTCAGTCACCGTGTGCTCGACCTGGATCCGCGGGTTCATCTCGATGAACACGTGCCGGCCCTCGCGGTCGACGAGGAACTCCACCGTGCCGGCGCAGCTGTAGCCGATCTCCCGGGCGAACCGGACGGCGTCGGCGCACATCCGCTCCCGCAGCTCCGGGTCCAGGTTCGGGGCCGGGGCGATCTCGATGACCTTCTGGTGCCGCCGCTGCACCGAGCAGTCCCGCTCGTAGAGGTGGATGACGTTCCCCTCGCCGTCGGCGAGGACCTGCACCTCGATGTGCCGCGGGTCGAGGACCGCCTGCTCCAGGAACACGGTGGCGTCGCCGAACGCGGACTCCGCCTCCCGCATGGCCGCCTCGATCGCGCCGCGCAGCTCCGCCGGGTCGGTGACCCGGCGCATGCCGCGCCCGCCACCGCCGGCCACGGCCTTGACGAACACCGGGCCGTCGATCGCGTCGGCGGCCGCCAGCAGCGTGTCGACGTCGTCGCTGGGCTCGGTGCCGGCCAGCACCGGCAGGCCCGCGGCCCGGGCCGCGGCGATCGCCCGGGACTTGTCCCCGGTCAGCTCCAGCACCGCCGCCGACGGGCCGACGAAGGTGATCCCCGCCGCCGCGCACGCCTCGGCGAGCTCCGGGTTCTCCGAGAGGAAGCCGTAACCGGGGTAGACGGCGTCGGCGCCGGCCCGCTGGGCGGCGCGGACGATCTCGCCGACGTCCAGGTAGGCCCGCACCGGGTGCCCGGGCTCGCCGATCTCGTAGCTCTCGTCCGCCTTGAGCCGGTGCACGGAGTTGCGGTCCTCGTGCGGGAAGACCGCGACCGTCCCGGCGCCCAGCTCGTAGGCGGCACGGAACGCGCGGACGGCGATCTCGCCGCGGTTGGCGACCAGCACCTTCTCGAACACGGGGGTCCCCTCTCGTGCCGGGGTGGCCGCGGGAGCCGCCCTCGTGGGGGCAGACGCTAGCGGCGGGTCCGGTGGTGCGGCCCCGGGGCGAGATCCGTTGTGCACGATGCGTGCGCGCCGGGATCCCGGGTAGCGGGGGGAGGTGACTGCCGACGACCTCTCCTCTGCACGTGCGTTGAAGGAGGTCGTGCTGGTCACCGGCGCCTCCTCCGGCATCGGTCGGGCCAGCGCCATCGAGTTCGCCAAGCGGGGTGCCTCGCTGGTGCTGGTGTCGCGCAGCGCGACGACGCTGGTCGACGCGGCCGCCGACTGCCGGGCCGCGGGGGCCACCGCGGTCGAGTGCGTCCCGGCCGACGTCCTGGACCCGGACGCGGTGCAGGCGGCCGTCGACCGCGCCACCGGCACGTTCGGCCGGCTCGACGTCGTCGTGCACGCGGCCACCGTGATGGCCTACGGCCGGGTGGAGGACATCCAGCCCGACGTCTTCGAGCGGGTCGTCGACACCGCCGTCCAGGGCACCTTCCACGTCTTCCGGTCGGCGCTGCCGGTGCTCCGGGCGCAGCAGCGCGGCCACGTCGTCGTCATCAGCTCGCTGCTCGCCTCGATCACCGCGCCGACGATGGGCGCCTACGTCACCGCGAAGTGGGGTCAGCTCGGCCTGGTCCGCACGATCCAGCAGGAGCTGCGCGAGCTGCCCGACGTGCACGTCTCCGCGGTGGCCCCCGGCGGCACGACGACGCCGATCTACGACCAGGCCGCGACCGTGCTGGGCAACACCGGCCACCCGCCGCCGCCGGTCTACACCCCGGAGCGGGTCGCCCGGGCGGTCGTCGCCCGGATCGACACACCGCGGCGGCTCAAGCAGTCCGGGTTCGCCAACCCGGTGATCATCGCGGGGTTCCGACTGTTCCCGCCGGTGTTCGACGCGCTGGTCGGGCCGCTGCTGAAGGTCTTCGGGATGTCTCGGGACTCCGTGGCGCCGACGACCGGGAACGTGTTCGCACCGGTCCCGGAGAAGGAAGCGACCCGGGGCGACTACTTCGGCATCTGAGCGCCGTCACCCGGTGCCGGGGCGCCGCGGAGCCCGGCCGCTCCACGGGCGAGCCGGCACGCGCGTCCCAGAGCGGCCGGCCACTATGGGACAGCGCAGAGCCGTGGACTCTCGTGTGGCTAGGTTCCACCCATGCGCGAGGTGCGAGCGAACGGCCGTATGGGTGGCGACAGCGACTTTCGCTCGCCGCTGGAGTGTCCTTTGCCGTGACCGGCTTGCTGAGCTTCCGCTCGGGCGTGACCTTCGTCGGTTGCGCCGTCCTCGTGGCTGGCATCGCTTCACTGCTGTACTTCGCCTTTTCCCGACGTCGCCGGTCGAACTGAGCGGCAGACTCGGAATCTGTCCCAGAGCGGCCCCCGCAGGGACAATTGTGTGGGCGCCGTGGTTGGAGCCAGCGGGTCAGAGTTCGTCGGCAGAGGCCGCCGAGGCGCTTCCCGCCTCCTCTGCCTTCCGACGCTTGCTCAGTCGAGAGGCGTCTACCGCCAACACCATGACGGCCACGAGGCGGACGAACGCCCAGAGAGCCAAGCCCCACAACGGTGACCGCCGGCGCAGCACGACCGCGCCAGGCAGCACACCCCCAACGGCCGGCAAGACGACTGCGCCGCTGAAGATCGCCCGCGTTACCCAGCGGTCGAACCAAGGTTCGTCTTGATCCTCATCGTCCGCTGAGGCCTCAGTTGTGAGCTGCCGCCTGAGCGCTGTGGTGTACGCGTGGCTCGCCAAGAAGGTGAGCAGCGTCCCGGCGGCCGCGCCGGTCTGCACTCCCCGCTGGCGCAACAGGGCACGGAGGGCAAGCACGGCGATCTCTACCGGCGATGACCCTGCGAGCAGAGCCGCGCCCAGGATCAACTGAGCGAACCAGACACGCTGGTAGGGAGGTAGCTCCGCAAGCTTTTGCGCGATTGCAGCGCTGTCCTGCGCGCCTTCCTCACTTCGCCGCCGCAGGAGCCGCGCTGTCTGCTGCCGGGGTGTCTGCACGTCGTCATGCTGCCTGCAGAAGCGGGACCGGACTACGTCGTGCTGCTCCGATCAGCGGGGGGGGCCTCGTCGAGCGCCTCGGACGGAAGTCGCACAAAGCGGCCCACTACGGGCGACTGCCTCCGGGGTCGCCCGGCAGAGCGTTAACGTCGGCATGTGGCTACGCCTGGCTGGTTCAACAAGCGGCCTGGTGGCGCATACGCCCTGACCGCAAGCGATGCGTACTGGTGGCACAGCGCCTGCCCTTGCGAGCGGTCGTCCCCCGGCCACTGGCGGCAAATTTCAGGTCGTGGCGACGAGGGCGCCTGGGCTGCTGCGTGGCTCGACTGGCTTTGGCGGACGCACCTACAACCCCGGGGCTTCCAGCGAGCGGGCGCGCCGGCTGATCGAGTCCTGGACCTAAGCCTGTCGAAGCCTGCGGACCTCGATCGACTACGACAGGCCATGACCGCTGGCCCTGCAAGCGAGAATGAGCCGGCTCCACCGCCGCCGTTTTCATCCGCTCTATAGAGCCAAAGCTTGACGAAGGCTGTCCCGGAGCGGCCCACCATGGGACACCGCCGCCGGGCGCCAGGGTGATTTGTTTGAGGTGCCTCGCTGCGCTCATAGGGGTTCTCAGTCGTCGTAACTTTCCTGCAGGAACAGGGCGGTAAAACGGTAGCCGCGCAGGTTGTCCTGCTGCTCTGCGGATGGGCGGTGACCCCGCGCTTCGGCCTCGCGCATGTCCTTTTCTAGCCAGGTGGCGCACTGCTCGGCGTAGGCGACCAGGGCGTCGACGACGTCGCGCTCGAGAGCAGGTGGCTCGGGAAAAAGCTGCATGGAGCCAGCCTGCCCGATCTCTACAAATGCCGTCGCCACTGAGCGATGGACTAAGGAGCTGGACTGCCCCCGGTGAGAGCTCGGAGCCCGACCTGGCCGGGACGCTGCGCCGAGAGGGCCGAATGAGGAGCGCGTCGTCGCGAGGTGTCCCGTAGGCCGCCATGCGGGAGGGGCAGGCCGACTGTCTCTGAGCGGCCCACTATGGGTACTTGTGAGCTGAGCGTCGGCGTCGTTCAGGAGCGGTCGGATCCTCGCCGGGTGTTGCGCAAGAACCGGAGGACGAGACCCACCACCGCCCCCACGGCGAGCACAATCGCCATCCGAAAACTGTCATTGATGACCCAGTCTAAGAGGGCCAACAGGACCGCGAGGCCTAGAACGATCGCGATCTGAGCCTTGTTTGGCGGCCTCTCAAGATCGTCCCACGGGACAACGATCATGGGCCCAGCGCATCACCCGTTGGAGAGGCCGACACAAGCCCTCAACCCGCACAGTCTCCAAGCACTGTCCTTGACCGGCCCACTACGAGACATATGTCGCCCGGCGACCCGGCAGGCAGTATGCGGCTGTGCAACGTGTCGACGTCGAGGTCTTCCCTGTCGCGCCGGACCGGTGGATCGCGGTGATCGAAACGCCCACCGGGCAGTTCTCGACTGAGGCATCCACCCCGGTGCGAGTCGAGGACGAAGCGGGCGAGGCGATCATAAATGTCCTCGAGTGGACGCACTTCGAGATGAGGCTCCTCGACGACCTTGGTGGCACCTGGTCACCCGCAGCTGCAGATGAACAGGCTGCTCGGCTGCTCGCGCCTTAGCGGCCCACCCTGAGTCAACGGGCCCTGCATGGCCTCACGGGATGACCCATCTGGCCAAAGCGGCGTGGATGAGTCCCTTCTGCGCTCCCATAGGGAGGCTTGCCGTGATTGCGGCCGCCCGATCACCCCTACGAGGGAACCACGGCCATGTCTTTAGACCATGGCCGTCGGGACTGTCCGCTTGCGTGAGAGCGTCGTGCGATGACTGACCTGACGCCCACCGGTTCGTGCTTCTGTGGATGCGGTGGAGCTACGAAGCCGGGCCGCTTCTTCGTGCAGACGCACGACCGTGTCGCCGAAACGGCGGTGATTCGCCAAAACTACGGGTCGATCGCGGCCTTCGTTGTTGCTCACGGCTACGGCCCAGATTCGGCAGTCCCGCGGTCCGGATCCGGGCTCTAGGCGGGTCAGCCGCTCGTTAGGCGCGAAGGCGATCAACTCGCCGCCAGCGATGCGCACGCGGTGCGTAGACATGCGGCCGGAAGTCTCCACAGAGCCGCCCTTCAGGACGGTCGCGATACTAAGCGGCTCCGAAGGTGGGGGATGAGCCGACTTCCGGGGTCGCCCTGCTGCCTAGCGCATGGCCCCGCGAGGCGGAATGCCAGGACCGGGCCACGGCGCCTGGCCGAAGACTCCAAGATTCTTCTTCTTTGCCGTTCCGCCAAAAGCCTCGGCAGTGCCGATTACGGCGTATCCCTTCGATGCAGCCTTCAAGAGCGCGGGCTGCCAGATGGCGGCCATTTCCCGCGGCAGGTATCCCACCGGCTGTCCCTCGGCGAGGACGGCAACAGCGTTCCGATCGTGCGGATTGCGCGGCTCTGGATGCAACACGATCTCGAACTCGCCGCTGTCGGCCGCGCGGCTCACACGCCGAATGTGTTCCTGGTACGCCAACTCGCCAACGATATCGATACTGATCGACTCACCCTCGACGCGTCGCTGAGGGCTACCGGCCGACTTGGCTTTCAGCAAATCCAGCAACTTCCCCACGGGTGCCTCCTCGGATCACTCGCCAGCGGTCGCATCGAACGTGGCCATCGCCGCGAAACAGACGCGACGAAACGACCATCGGCAGAGGGACTTCGGATCGTGACCCCAGCCGCAGCCGCCTCAGCAGGCGAGCACCCCCTTTGGGCACAGGTCGACGCCTGAACCCAGCGCGACCGCAGAGGAGTGAGCGTCGAGCCGGCCACGTGGGAACGGCTGTCCCATAGGCCGCCTTCTGAGCGGGTATGTGAGAAGCGGCATCGATCCCTCGCTGCAATTCAATTGGTCGCCCTCGGACGTCCAGAAACTGTCGTACCCCGTCCGTAGGTTGGGTGCATGACGGGGGCGGGGGTGCAGGTGCTGGTGGACCTGGTGTGGGAGCACCCGGTCATCCGGCCGCGGCCGCCGGTGTCCTGGTTGTCGGATGAGGAGCGGGCTGTCGAGCTGCAGCGGGCGCAGCAGCAGCAGGCCCGGATCGCCGCCTACGAGGCCGAGCTGATCATGTCCATGGCCGCGGCCCGCCCGGCCACCGATGACCCCGCGCCGGGCACACCGGGTGCCCGCCGGCCGGGCTGGGCGGTGGACGAGGGTTACGACGGGCCCAGTGAGTTCTTCACCGCGGAGTTGTCGGCGGTGCTCAACGTGGGCCGGGGTACCGCCGCGCACCGGTATGCCCGGGCGCACACCTGGCTGACGAAGCTGCCGGCCACGTTCGCTGCGCTGGCGGCCGGGGAGCTGGACGAGCGGCGGGCTGCGCAGCTGGCCGAGGTGCTGCAGCACACCAGCGCCGAGGTGGCCGGGCAGGTGGAGGCGGCGCTGCTGCCGGAGGCCACGGACCTGGCGGTGACCCGGCTGAAGGCCAAGGCCACCGAGTTGATGGTGCAGCTGGACGCCGCCGCCGCCGACCAGCGCCGGAAAGAAGCTGACAAGGCCGCTGACGTGCACCTGTACCCCTCGGCGAGTGACGGGCGGGCGACGCTGGCCGCGGATCTGCCGGCCGAGGAGGCTGTCGAGTGTTACGACATCGTCGACCAGCTGGCGAAGATGCTGAAGGCCGACGGTGACCCGCGCCGGATCGGGGCGCTGCGGGCGCATGTGCTGTCGCTGCTGATCCGCCGGCCGGCCGACAACGGCCTGCCGCCGGTGAGCGCGAATGTGACCGTGACCGCCGACGTGGACTCCCTTGGCGGGACTGGCAGCAGCGCCGGTGAGGTGAACGGGCTGCCGATCACCGCCGCCCACGTCCGCGAGCTCCTCGCCCGCGTGAGCTCGCTCGGGCTCACCGCCCCCGACGGCGGGACGCTCAGCTTCGCCATCACCGGCCCGAATGGGGAGCTGCTGGCCACCCTCACCCCCGCCGAACTCACCAGGCTGGCCCGCCGCGGCTGCACCACCCACCCCGACAGCCAGTGCGCTTGCCCGGTGACCGGCCCGCCGCCGGCGACCGACGCCTACGAACCCACCGATCGCCAGCGGGCCTTCGTCACCACCCGGGACCGGCGGTGCCGGTTCCCCAACTGCGGGCAACGCGTCGGCTGGGCCGACCTCGACCACGTCATTCCCGCCGCCTGCGGCGGCGCCACCGACTGCGCCAACCTCTGCTGCCTGTGCCGCTCCCACCACCGGCTCAAGACCTTCGCGCCGGGCTGGCACTTCGCCATGACCGACGACGGGGTGCTCACCGTGACCACCCCCTCCGGCGTCACCCGGACGACCCGACCACCGGGCATGCGACCACCACCAGCACCCGCTGGACCCGAACCACCGCAGTCCGCCGACGACCCGCCGCCGTTCTAGTGCACGCAGCCCCGATCAGACGCCAGGGGAGGATGGCGCCGTGACCGACGTGCGCACCGGGTTCTCCGCCGAGGTCTCCCAGGCCGCCCGCCGGTTGGCCGGCGTCGCCGAACGGACGCCGCTGCAGCGCAACGCCCGGCTGTCCGAGCTCACCGGCGCCGCCGTCTGGGTCAAGCGCGAGGACCTGCAGGTGGGCCGCTCGTACAAGGTCCGCGGGGCCTACAACACGATCAGCCAGCTCGACGCCGCCAGCCGCGCGGTCGGCGCCGTGACCGCCAGCGCCGGCAACCACGGGCAGGGCGTGGCCTACGCCTGCCGGGTGCTCGGCGTCCGTGGCAAGGTCTTCGTGCCCGGCACCACGCCGCGGCAGAAGCGGCAGCGGATCGCCGCCCTCGGCGGGGACATGGTCGAGCTCGTCGTCCTCGGCGACACCTACGACGACGCGGCGGCGGCCGCGGCCGCGCACGCCCTCGCGACCGGCGCCACGCTGGTGCCCGCCTTCGACGCGCCGTCCACCGTCGCCGGGCAGGCCACCGTCGCGGTCGAGGTGCTCGAGCAGCTGGGCAGCGTGCCCGACGTCGTCGTCCTCCCCGTCGGCGGAGGCGGCCTGCTCGCCGGCTGCGCCACCTGGCTGCGGGAGACCGCACCCGGCGTCCGGGTGGTCGGCGTGGAACCGGCCGGAGCCGCCGGGATGGCCGCCGCCCTGGCCGCCGGGCACCCGGTGGAGCTCGCCGAGATCGACACCTTCGTCGACGGCGCCGCCGTGCGCCGGGTCGGCGACGTCACCTTCCCGCTCGTCCGCGACGCCGGCTGCGAGCTGGTGACCGTGCCCGAAGGGCAGATCTGCACCGAGATGCTCGACCTCTACCAGGTCGACGGGGTCATCGCCGAGCCGGCGGGCGCCCTGGCCAGCGCCGCGCTGACCGGCGGCCGCGTCACCGTCGAGCCCGGGCAGACGGTGGTGAGCCTGCTGTCGGGCGGCAACAACGACGTCAGCCGGTACGCCGAGGTCGTAGAGCGATCCCTGGTGCACCGCGGGCTGAAGCACTACTTCCTCGTCGAGTTCCCGCAGGAACCCGGCGCGTTGCGCCGGTTCCTCGACGAGGTGCTCGGCCCCGACGACGACATCGTGCTGTTCGAGTACGTCAAGCGCGACAACCGGGAGACCGGGGCGGCGCTGACCGGGATCGAGCTCGGCAGCGCCGCCGGCCTCGCCCCGCTCATGGCCCGGATCGAGGCCGGCCCGCTCAAGATCCAGCACCTCGCCCCCGGCACGACCGCCTACCGCTTCCTGGTCTGACGGCGTGCCGGGGGCGGGCCGGCGCCGCTAGGGCTCGACGGTCACCTTGATGGCCTCGCCGTTCTGCACGATGGAGAAGGCGTCGAGCACGCGCTCCAGCGGCAGCCGCTCGGTGATCAGGTCCTTGACCGGGACCTGCCCGCTGGAGATGTACTCCAGCGCCCGCTTGTTGTGCTCCGGGGCCGACCCGTTCGCACCGTGGATGTGCAACTGGCGGTAGTGCACCAGGTTCGAGTCGCAGGTGATCGTCGGGTTCGTCTTCGGCAGCCCGCCGAAGAAGGAGATGCGCCCGTTGCGGGCGGCCATCGCGATCGCCTGCTCCTGGGTGACGTTCGCCGCGGTGGCGGTGATGACGACGTCCGCGCCGCGGCCTCCGGTGAGCTCCATGACCCGCGCGACCACGTCGACCTCGGCACCGTTGATGACCTCGTCGGGCTGCACGGCGTCGGCCGACATCTTCAGCCGCTCGGCGTTGACGTCGACCAGGACGACCGTGCCGACCTTGTGGACACCGCGCGCGATGCGGATGTGCATGCAGCCGATCGGGCCGGCCCCGAAGACGACGAGCGTGTCGCCCTCCTCGATGCCCAGCAACTCCTGCGCGTTGATGGCGCACGCGAAGGGCTCGGCGGCCGAGGCCTCGTCGTAGCCGACGTTGTCCGGGATCCGGTTGAGCCCGTCCACCGCCAGCACCTGCTGCGGCACGATCATGTACTCGGCGAACCCGCCGTCGTACTGGTAACCGATCGAGGTCTGGTTCTGGCACACGGCCATCCAGCCCTTGCGGCACTCGTGGCAGTGCCCGCAGGGCACCGCCGCGATCACCTGCACCCGGTCACCCGGCGCCCACTGCGAGCCGTACGTGGCGTTGACGTCGGAGCCGACCTCCACCACCTCACCGGCGATCTCGTGCCCGATGGTCCGCGGCGGGGTGAGGTTCTGGTGCCCGTTGTGGAAGATCTTGACGTCGGTGCCGCAGGTCGAGCAGTTCTTCACCTTGATCTTGATCTCGCCGGGGCCGCACTCGGGCTCGGGGACGTCCTCGAGCCGTACGTCCTCCGGGGCGTGGAACCGCAGGGCCTTCATGTCGTCCTCCGGGTGGTGCGTGGGTGGTGGCGCCCCTCGGGCGCCCGGTGCAGCTGCGACCGCTGCCGGTGTCGCTGGTCACTGTAGAGCCGGGTCGGGCCGCCCGGTTGAGTGGTACTCCTTGCGATTGTGTGGGTTTCTCCCCCTTGACCACACCTCAGACGCCAGATATACAGACAACCACAGATCGTCGTGACTGGAGTCACACCGCGACGATCCTCCCGTCCTCCGGCCTGAGCGACCCACGTCGACCGGTCACAGATCCCTGCTCAGAGAGGTCTTCCATGGCCACGACTGCCCACTCGGCCGCCCGCTCGGGAGGGATGCGCCTCCACGTCCAGCGGTTCGGGACGTTCCTGTCGAACATGGTGCTGCCCAACATCGGCGCGTTCATCGCGTGGGGGCTCATCACCGCGCTGTTCATCGAGACCGGCTGGATCACCCTGATCGGTGACAAGCTCGGCTACACCGGCGGCTACGGCTTCGTCGAGGACCTCGGCGCCTGGGGCTCCGGCGTCGACGGCGCCGGGATCGTCGGCCCGATGATCACCTACCTGCTGCCGCTGCTCATCGGCTACACCGGCGGCCGGATGATGTACGACGACAACATCCGCGGCGGCGTGGTGGGCGCGATCGCGACCATGGGCGCCATCACCGGCGCCAGCGTCCCGATGTTCCTCGGCGCGATGGTGATGGGCCCGCTGGCGGGCTGGTCGATGAAGAAGCTCGACGCCCTGTGGTCGCACAAGATCCGCCCCGGCTTCGAGATGCTGGTCAACAACTTCTCCGCCGGCATCTGGGGCGGTTTCCTCGCGATCGTCGGGTTCGTCATCGCCGGGCCGTTCGTCGAGGCGTTCAGCACGCTCGCGTCGAACCTGGTCGACACGCTCGTCGACAACGGGCTGCTGCCGCTGACCTCGATCTTCATCGAGCCGGCGAAGATCCTGTTCCTCAACAACGCGATCAACCAGGGCATCCTGACGCCGCTCGGCACGACCGAGGCCCAGGAGGCGGGCAAGTCGATCCTCTTCCTGCTCGAGGCGAACCCGGGCCCGGGCCTGGGCCTGCTGCTGGCCTTCGCCCTCTTCGGCAAGGGTGTCGCCAAGGCCTCGGCGCCCGGCGCGATCATCATCCAGTTCCTGGGCGGGATCCACGAGATCTACTTCCCCTACGTGCTGATGAAGCCCAAGCTGGTCGTGGCGGTCATCCTCGGCGGCATGACCGGCGTTGCGACCAACGTCGTCTTCAACTCCGGCCTCCGGTCGCCGGCGTCCCCCGGCTCGATCATCGCCGTCTGGGCCGCGGCGCCGCCGAGCAGCCTGGTCGGCGTCACCGCCTCGGTGCTCCTCGCCGCCGCCGTGTCCTTCATCGTCGCCGCCTTCCTGCTCAAGCTGGACAAGTCCGACGACGGCGACCTCGCCACCGCGACAGCGGACATGGAGGCCCGCAAGGGCAAGAAGTCGTCGATCGCCTCGGCGCTGGTCGGCACGGGCGCGGCCACCGGCAACGGCCCGATCCGCTCGATCGTCTTCGCCTGCGACGCCGGGATGGGCTCCTCCGCCATGGGCGCCTCGGTGCTCCGGAAGAAGGTGCACGGGGCCGGGTTCACCGACGTCACCGTGGTCAACAAGGCCATCTCCAACCTGACCGACAGCTACGACCTCGTGGTCACCCACGAGGACCTCACCGAGCGCGCCGAGCAGCGGACGGGGTCGGCCCGTCACGTGTCGGTCGCGAACTTCATGGACAGCCCGCGGTACGACGAGATCGTCGAGCTGCTCCGGGAGACCAACGGCGGGGCCGGGTCCGGCGCCGGCACGGCGGCCACCGCCGCCGGGACCGACCGGCCGGCGACCGGCGACCAGGGCGGCGAGCTGCTGTCGCCGGACAGCATCGTGCTCGACGGGACCGGCTCGACCCGGGACGCGGCGATCACCGAGGCCGGCGAGCTGCTGGTCGCGGCAGGAGCCGTCGACCCGGGCTACGTCCAGGCCATGCACGACCGCGAGCAGTCGGTGTCGACCTACATGGGCAACCTGCTGGCCATCCCGCACGGCACGAACGAGGCCAAGCCGGCGATCCGGCACACCGCGATCTCGTTCGTCCGCTACCCGCAGGGGATCGACTGGAAGGGCAAGGAGGTCAAGTTCGTCATCGCCGTCGCCGGTGCCGGCGACGACCACCTGAAGCTGCTCGGCAAGATCGCGGAGGTCTTCGTGGACCGCGAGCAGGTCGCCCGGCTCGAGGCCGCCCGGACCCCGGCCGACGTCCTGGCCGTGCTCCGCGCCATGCAGCCCGCCTGACCGACCCCCGCGCTCGACGGCGACGGCCCGGCCCCCACGGGGGTCGGGCCGTCGCCGTCAGCGGGCCTGGCCGTCAGCGGGCGTAGCGGACGGCGGCGCGGGCACGGGCCTGCGCGGCCAGCACCTCGCGATCCTTGGGCGGCGCGGTGGTGACCAGGTCGGCGAGCAGGTGCTCGGTCGCGTGCGCGATCTCCTCGACGGCCCGGTCGAACGCGGCCTGGTTGGCCTGGGACGGCTTCGCCGCCCCGCTCACCTTGCGCACGTACTGCAGCGCGGCGGCCCGCACCTCGTCGGAGGTGGTCGCCGGCTCCAGGTTGTGCAGGACGTGGATGTTCCGACACATGGCGGGCACCTTAGGCGCTCGGCGCCACCAGGGGACCCCGTCGTCAGCGGGCGAGGGCGAAGCCGGAGCCGCCGGCGACCGTCGTCCGGTCGGTGCCGCCCTTGGCCAGCGCCCGGCTGATCACCATCCGCTGGATCTGGTTGGTGCCTTCGAAGATCTGCATGACCTTCGCCTCGCGCATGTACCGCTCCACCGGGAAGTCGCGGGTGTAGCCGTACCCGCCGAAGACCTGGACGGCGTCGGTGGTCACCTTCATCGCGTTGTCGGTCGCCACCAGCTTGGCGATGGACGCCTGCCGGCCGTAGGGCTGACCGGCGTCGCGCAGCCGGGCGGCGGCCAGGTACATTGCCCGGGAGGTCTCCACCGCGGCCGCCATGTCGGCGAGCAGGAAGCCCAGCCCCTGGTGCTCGATGATCGGGACGCCGAAGGTCTCCCGCTCCCGGGCGTAGGCCACCGCGTCGTCCAGCGCGCCCTGGGCCAGCCCGGTGGCGACCGCGGCGATGCCCAGCCGCCCGGCGTCCAGCCCGGACAGCGCGATCGGCAGCCCCTCGCCCTCGGCACCCAGCAGCCGGTCGGCGTCGATGCGCACGCCCTCGAAGCGCATGGTCGCCGTGGTCGAGCCGGTCAGCCCCATCTTCCGCTCGGCCGGGTCCGCGGAGAGCCCGGCGGCGTCGGCCGGCACCAGGAAGCAGGAGATGCCGCGCGACCGGTCGTCGGAGGTGCGCGCCATGACCTTGTAGAAGTCGGCCTGCCCGCCGTGCGTCGTCCAGGCCTTGTCGCCGGTGAGCACGTAGGAGTCGCCGTCGCGGACCGCGCGGGCGCGCATCGCCGCCGGGTCGGAGCCGGCGTGCGGCTCGGAGAGGCAGTAGGCGCCGAGCAGCTCGCCGCCGAGCATGTCCGGCAGCCAGCGCTGCTGCTGCTCGGGCGTGCCGCGGGTGGCCAGCCCGAAGCAGGACAGCCCGTGCACGCTCACGCCCACCCCGACGCTGGCCCACACCGCGGCGAGCTCCTCCAGCACCTGCAGGTAGACCTCGTAGGGTTGCCCGCCGCCGCCGACGTCCTCGCCGTACGGCAGGCCGAGCAGCCCGGCCCGCCCCAGCGTGCGGAACACGTCGCGCGGGAAGGCCTCGTCGGCCTCGGCCTGCACGACGCGTGGCGCGAGCTCGTCGCGGGCCAGCTGCCGGGTGAGGTCGAGCAGGTCGGCCGCCTCCTGCGAGGGGACCAGGCGAGAGACGGGCACAACGCACCTCCGGGGCTCCGGGACGACGCCGTCCCGGACTCGTGTCAGTACTCAGGGACTGTACGCAGTACTCCGACCGCGTGCCTTGTTACTGTCCGGTACCCACGAGGAGGCCGGATGACGTCGCTGGACACGCGGTCCACCCGCACCCAGGCGCGCCGCGAGGAGCTCCTCGACGAGCTGGTCGCGCTGGTGCTGGCCGAGGGGTTCGGCGCGTTCACCCTCGACGACCTCGCCCGGCGGCTGCACTGCTCGAAGAGCACCCTCTACGGCCTGGCGGCGAGCAAGGAGCAGCTGGTCGTCGCCGTGGTCAAGCGCTTCTTCCAGCGGGCGACCGTCGCCGTGGAGGAGCGGGCCGCCGTCCCGGTCGACCACCGCGAGCAGCTCAGCGCCTACCTGCTGGCCGTCGCCGAGCGGCTGCAGCCGGCCTCCCCCGCGTTCTTCGCCGACGTCGCCGCGTTCGCGCCGGCCCGGGAGATCTACGAGCGCAACACCCGCTCGGCCGCGGCGCGGGTGCAGCGGATGGTCACCGACGGCGTCGCCGCGGGGACCATCCGCCCGGTGCACGCCTCGTTCGTCGGCGCTGCGGTCGCCGCCGTGATGGCCGCCATCCACCGCGGCGAGATCACCGCGGTCACCGGCCTGGACGACGCCGCCGCCTACCGGGAGCTCGCCGACCTCGTCGTCGCCGGCACCGCCCCACGGGGAGACCGCGCGCCGGCTGGGTAAGGTGAGCCTCACCTGCCCGCCGTCCCCAGGAGCCGCACGTGGCGCAGAGCACGGCCACCCGGCCCCCGGCGGAGGCCCGCGCCCCCCGCGGCGGGCTGCTGCGCGGCGCCGCGTCCCGCACGCTCGGGCTCTGGCTGCTGCTGGCCCTCACCGTCGCGGTCTGCGCGCTGAGCATCGCCGTCGGCACCCGCTCGATCGGCCTCGGCACGGTCTGGCACGCCCTCCTCGACGGCAGCACGCCGGGCGACGAGACGGTCATCGTCCGCCAGCTCCGGGTGCCCCGCACCCTCCTCGGCCTGCTCGCCGGGCTGAGCCTGGGCGTCGCCGGCGCCCTCATGCAGGGCCACACCCGCAACCCGCTCGGCGACCCGGGCCTGCTCGGCGTGACCGCCGGCGCCTCGTTCGCCGTGGTGCTCTCCATCTGGCTGTTCGGCGTCTCCACCGCGTCGGGCTACATCTGGTTCGCCTTCGCCGGCGCGCTGCTCGGCAGCGTCGCGGTGTACCTGATCGGCTCCTCCGGCCGCGGCGGCGCGACGCCGGTCAGCCTGGCCCTGGCCGGGTCGTCGCTGAGCTTCCTGCTCTACGCCCTGGTCCAGGCGATCACCATCCGCGAGACGACCGCGCTGGACGCCTTCCGGTTCTGGGTCGTGGGCGCGCTCGCCGGCCGGGACGCCGACGTCGTCGCCCAGATCGCGCCGTTCGTCGTCCTCGGCCTGGTGCTGGCCATGGTCAACGCCCCCGCCCTGAACCTGCTCGGCCTCGGTGAGGACGTCGCCCGCGGGCTGGGCACCCGGATCTGGCTCGCCCGCGGGACCGGTCTGCTGGCCATCACCCTGCTCACCGGCGCGGCCACCGCCGGCTGCGGCCCGATCGCCTTCGTCGGGCTGGTCGTGCCGCACGTGGCGCGGGCCGTCACCGGGCCCGACCACCGCTGGCTGGTCCCGTACTCCGCCCTGCTCGGAGTGGTGTTCCTGCTGCTCGCCGACGTGCTCGGCCGGGTGGTCGCCCGCCCCGGCGAGCTGCAGGTCGGCATCGTGCTCGCCGTCGTGGGTGCACCCTTCTTCATCGCCCTGGTCCGCCGCCGCAAGCTGGCCGCGCTGTGACCGCGGTGGCGCCCACGCGCGCTCCCGCGGCCCGGCCGGACCCGCGGCGCACGCTCCGGGTCGGCCGATTCTCGACGGTCTACCGGCGCCGCCAGCTCGCCGTCCCGCTGCTCGTCCTCGTGGTGCTCGTGCTGGCCGCCGCCGTCAGCCTCGGCCGCGGCGACTACCCGATCAGCGTGGTCGACGTGCTGCGGGTGCTCGTCGGCGCGGGCGACGACACCCAGCATTTCATCGTGCTCGAGCTGCGGGCGCCCCGGATCGCCGTCGCCGTGCTGGTCGGGGTCGCGCTGGGCATCTCCGGCGCGCTCATCCAGACCTTCGCCCGCAACCCGCTGGCCAGCCCGGACATCCTGGGCGTCACCGGCGGTGCCGCGGTGGGCGCGGTCGCGGTGATCGTGCTGGGCGGGACGACGACGGCCAGCCGGCTGCTCGGCGGGCTCGGCCTGCCCGCCGCCGCCCTGGCCGGTGGCCTGCTGATGGCGCTGCTGGTGTTCGGCCTGGCCTGGAACCAGGGACTCGACGGCTACCGGCTGGTGCTGGTCGGCATCGGGCTGTCCGCGATGGCGCTGGCGGTGGTCCGCTACCTGCTCACCCGCAGCACGATCCAGGACGCCGCGGTCGCCAACGTCTGGATCACCGGCTCGCTCAACGGCCGCGGGTGGGACCAGGCGCTGCCGCTGGCCGTCGCGCTGCTGGTCCTGCTGCCGGTCTCGCTGGCGCTGAGCCGGGTGCTCGGCGCGCTGCAGTTCGGCGACGACACCGCCCGCGGGCTGGGCGTGCGGGTGCCGCTGGCGCAGGCGGTCACCGTGGTGGTCGCGGTCGCGCTGGCCGCCTTCGCGGTGTCCGCGGCCGGGCCGATCCAGTTCGTCGCGCTCGTCGTCCCGCAGATCGCCGTCCGGCTGACCGGTGGCTCCCGGCCGCCGCTGCTGGCCGCCGGGCTGCTGGGCGCGCTGCTGGTCGTGGGCAGCGACCTGGTGGCCCGCACGGTGCTGCCCGACTCGTTCCCGGTCGGCGTGGTCACGTCCGTCGTCGGCGCCCCCTACCTGCTCTGGCTCCTGGTCCGCGGAAGGCGGCGATCCACCCTGTGACCGCTCTCGACAGCACCTCGACGACGACCGCGGTACGGCTGGCCGCCGACGGCGTCCGGCTGGCCTACGGCGACAAGGTCGTGGTCGCCGACCTGGACCTGCAGCTCACCGACGGGTCGTTCACCGCGATCGTCGGCCCCAACGGCTGCGGCAAGTCCACCCTGCTCCGCGCGCTCGGCCGGCTGCTGCGCCCCACCGCCGGCTCGGTGCTGCTGGACGGCCGGGCGATCACCTCGACGCCGACCAAGGAGGTCGCCAAGGTCCTGGGCCTGCTGCCGCAGACGCCGCTGGCACCCGAGGGGCTCACCGTCGCCGACCTGGTCGCGCGCGGCCGGCACCCGCACCAGAGCTGGCTGCGGCAGTGGTCCTCCGACGACGAGGCCGTCGTCACCGAGGCGCTGAGCTGGACCGACATGGCCGACCTCGCCGACTCCCCGGTCGACGCGCTCTCCGGCGGGCAGCGGCAGCGCGCCTGGATCTCGATGGCCCTCGCCCAGGGCACCGACCTGCTGCTGCTCGACGAGCCGACCACCTACCTCGACCTCGCCCACCAGGTCGACGTGCTGGAGCTGGTCGGCCGGCTGCACGCCGAGCGCGGCCGGACCGTCGTCGTCGTCCTGCACGACCTCAACCTGGCCGCCCGCTACGCCGAGCGGTTGGTGGCGATGAAGGACGGCGTGCTGGTCGCCTCCGGCACGCCCGAGGAGGTGCTCACCGAGCAGCTGCTCGCCGAGGTGTTCGAGCTGGAGGCACGGGTGGTGCCCGACCCGGTCACCGGCACCCCGATGGTCGTCCCGGTCCGCCGGCTGCGCTGAGCGGAGTCCCAGCGCTCGGGAGGTGATGCGCTGGGACTCCGCTCAGCCGCCCAGCTCGGCGACGAGCGCGGCCTTGATCGCCGGTCGGGTGCCGAAGACCAGCAGGAACAGCGCCTCGCGGGCCAGCCGCTCGGCGTGCGCGCCGACCAGCACGGCGCTGCTGCCGGTCGCCGCGACGAGCAGGCCCGAGGCCCGGTGGGCCAGCGCCGACGCGGCCGCGCGGGCCGCGGGCAGCTGCTCGGGACCCGCCTCGTCGAGCCGGGTGCGCGCCCGGGCCAGCTCCTCGTCGAGCGGCGAGGGCCCCAGCAGCCGCGCGCAGCGGGTGACCAGCCCGAGCGCCAGCGAGCCGTTGGGCCGCAGCCCGGCCGCGTCGCCGGCCCGGATGGCGGCCAGCGGCACCGTGCCGACCAGCCGGGCGACCGGCACCCGGTGCGCGGACAGCCGCAGCTCGACGGTCGCGCTGGCGGACACCGCGACCATCCGCTGCGGCACCGCGGTCAGCGTCCGGGACGGCGCCGCGTCGACCAGCACGAACCGGACGTCGTCGGCGTCGTCCCGGGCGGCGACCAGCAGCACGTCGACGTGCCCCCAGCCGGTCACCCACGGGACGGCGCCGTCCAGCACCAGCTCGTCCCCGGTCCGCCGCACGGTGACCGCGGGCGGGCCGGGGCGCAGCGCGGCCTGCAGCGCGATCCCGGCGCGGACCCGGCCGGCGCACAGGTCGGCCAGGTACCCGGCCCGCAGCTCTGCCGGACCGTCGGTGAGCGCGCCGACCAGACCGAGGTGCTGCAGCCAGACGAACGCCGTGGACAGGTCGCCGGAGGCAAGCTCCTCGATGACCGCGGCCACGGTCGCCGGGTCGGCGGCCAGCCCCCCGGCGTCCCGTGGACCGGTCAGGCCGTAGAGACCGGCGTCCGCGAGCGCGTCCAGGTGCGCCCGCGGCACCGCCCCCGCCGCGTCCACCGCAGCCGCGGCGGGGAACAGCAGCTCCTCGGCGAGGCCCCGGGCAACGGCGACGGCGTCGGTCACGCCCTCATGGTGCCCGGGGGATCGCAGCGGGGTCCGCTCAGTACGTGAAGGCGCCGACGGCGGAGCGGAGGTCGGAGGCCATCCGGGAGAGCTCGTCCACGGCCTGCCGGGTCTGCCCCAGCGCCTGCGTGGTCGAGGACGCCGCCGTCGACACCCCGGTGATGTTCGTGGCGATCTCGGTCGACCCGCCCGCAGCCTCCTGCACCGACCGCGACATCTCGTTCGTCGTCGCGGTCTGCTCCTCCACCGCACTGGCGATGGTCAGCTGGTAGTCGTTGATCGACCCGATGATCTCCGAGATCCGCCCGATCGCCGACACCGCACCCGAGGTGTCACCCTGGATCGCCTCCACCCGCCGCGCGATGTCCTCCGTCGCCCGCGCCGTCTCCTGCGCCAGCTCCTTGACCTCGTTGGCCACGACCGCGAAGCCCTTGCCCGCCTCGCCGGCCCGCGCGGCCTCGATGGTCGCGTTGAGCGCCAGCAGGTTGGTCTGCTCCGCGATCGAGGTGATGGTCTTGACCACCGCGCCGATCTCCTGCGACGACGTGCCCAGCTGCGTGATCGTCGCGGTGGTCGCCTCCGCCTCACCCACGGCCTGCGCCGCCACCCGGGCCGCCTCGTTCGCGTTCTGCGAGATCTCCCGGATCGAGGCCCCCATCTGCTCCGCGCCCGCAGCGACCGTGGCCACGTTGCGGGACACCTCCTCCGCGGCCGCCGAGACCACCCCGGACTGCGCCGAGGTCTCCTCCGCCGAGGCCGAGATCTGCGCCGAGGACGCCGACAGCTCCTCCGACGCGGCGGCCACGGCGTCCGAGGAGGCGGCGACGCCGGCCAGCACGGTGCGCAGGTGCGCCTGGGCCCGGCCCAGCGAGGCGGCCATCCGGCCGAGCTCGTCGGCGGAGCGCACCTCGGGGGCGACGGTGAGGTCGCCGCGGGCCATGGCCTCGACGGTGCGGCCGACGCTCGCGACCGTCCCGGTGATCTGCCGGATCACCCAGACCGCGAGCCCGCCGGCCACCAGCAGGCTCAGCGCGAGCACGATCCACAGCAGCCGGGTCGCGCCGGCGGCGTCGGCAGCGCCGGCGGCGTTGACCTCGGCGGCGTCGGCGGTCTGCCCGTCGAGCTCGACCTGCAGGCCGTCCATCAGCACGTCGGTCGCGTCCTGCAGCGCCCCGGTGAGGACCCCGCCGACGACGGCATCGGCCTGGGCAGCGGTGGCGCTCGCGCCGGCGGCGGTGGCCAGCGCGTTCCGCGCCGTGCCGGCCATCGCCGCGGCGGCCGCGGCGTCGGCGGCGCTCGCCGCGTCGGCGGCGGGGACCAGCTGCGTGGTGGCCACGGCGTACCAGGCGTCCAGGTCACCGGTCAGGGTCGCGAAGGCGGCCGGCGAGGTGGCCAGCGGCTCGTAGACGTCCAGCTTCTGCTGCAGCTCGTCCTTCCGCTCGGCCAGCTCGGTGAGGAGGGCCTGCCGGCCGGCGGCGTCGACCTGCGGGTAGGTGATGTAGCGGGCCCGGTCGCCCTGGAAGGAGCGCTGGATGCCGCTCAGCTCGGTCAGCGGTTCGACGCTCTCGGCGTACAGGGTCTCCTGCTGGTCACTGAGGTCGCCCATCCGCTCGGTCGCCAGCGAGGTGAGCCCGACGGCGACCAGTCCGAGCACCCCGACCGTGGCACCGATCTTCACCGCGACCGGGCGGTCGGCGGCCCAGCGGAGCCCGGAGCCGGTGCGCTCGGCGTCGCCCGTCGCAGGGGAGGACTGGTCACGGGTCATCGTCGGGCTCCTCAGGGTGGGCGAGAACTGGCGGTTCTCGGATCCCCCATCGGCAGCCCGCGGACGATGTGGAGCCGGGGCCGCGCGGCCGGCACCTCCCGCCCCACGCGCACCACGACGAGCCCGGCGCGGGCGCCCGCGGTCCGCCGGGCACACTGGACGGCGATGGACGACATCCTCGACTGGCTCCGCGGGCCGGGCCTCGACGCGCTCCTGATCATCCTCGGGGCGGTGCTGCTCGCCCGGTTCGTGAGCTGGCTCGGCGGGCGGATCACCGACCGGATCGACGCCCACGCGACCGGCTCGGACGCGCTGGTGCGCTCCGAGGCGGCCAAGCACCGGCACTCGCTGACCCAGGTGCTGACCTGGGCGGCCATCGTGATGATCTGGTCGGTCACCATCTTCTTCGTGCTCGAGCGCCTCGGCGTCCCGGTCACCGGCCTGGTAGCGCCCGCCACCGTCCTGGGCGTGGGGCTCGGCTTCGGCGCGCAGCGGGTCGTCGGCGACGTGCTCGCCGGCTTCTTCCTCATCACCGAGCGGCAGTACGGCTTCGGTGACGTCGTGGCCATCCAGGTGGTGGGCGGTGGCGACCCCGCCGAGGGCACCGTCGAGGACGTGAACCTGCGGATCACCCGGCTGCGCTCGGTCAACGGCGAGGTCGTGATCGTGCCCAACGGGCAGATCGTCAAGGTCGTCAACCTGTCCCGCGACTGGGCCCGCGCCGTCGTCGACGTCCCGGTGCCGGCCACGACCGACGTCAACCGGGTCCAGGAGGTGCTCCGCGAGGTCGGCAAGCGGGCCTTCGACGACGAGCGGCTGCACCGGCTGCTGCTCGACGAGCCCAGCGTGATGGGCGTGGAGAGCCTGGCGCTGGACGAGGTCAACCTGCGGATCGTCGCCCGGACGCTGCCGGGCAAGCAGTTCGAGGTCGGCCGCGACCTGCGGGCCCGGGTGGCGCTGGCGCTGTCCCGAGAGGGCGTGTCGCTGCGGGCCACCGCCGCCCAGGACGACGTGCAGGACGAGGCGCTGGCCGAGGACCGGGCCCGGAGCGGGGGTCGCGCATGACCCGGCCCTCGCCGGACGAGCAGCCCACCACGGTGCTGCCGCAGGCCACCCTCGAGCAGCCGTCGGTCACCACCGCGCCGGCCACCCGCCGCGCGCGGCTGTGGCACCACGTCCCCTCCCGGGTCGGCCGCGCCCGCACCTCGACGGTGGTGATCGGCTGCCTGTTCGTGCTGCTGCTGGGCCTCAACACCGCGCTGCCGCGGGACGAGGGCAGCACCGTGCCGGTGACCACCTCGGACGGCCGGACCATCCAGGTGCCCCGGTCCTACGTGCCCAGCGACCCGGCGCCGGCCCCCACCCCCGCCCCGACCGCCCCGGCGACCACCTCCGCGCCGGCCAGCTCGGCACCGACGGCGACGATGACCCGGCCTCCCCGCACCAGCGCCACCCCGACCGAGCCGGACGAGGACGAGGCGACGACCGCGCCGTCGACCACCCCCGACGAGCCGGGCGAGGAGGCCCCCCGCAGCTCGAGCACCCCGAGCGCCACGAGCACGCCGACGAGCCGGGCGCCCTCGTCGACCAGCCGCGCCCCCGCGTCCACCCGCGCACCGGCGACGACGGCCGCCCCGACGTCGGCCGAGCCGACCGGCTGACCGCGGCTCAGAACGAGGTGACGACGGCGATCCCCGGCTCCCGGCCGACCGCGGCCAGCGCCGCGCCCGCGTCGTCCAGCCCCAGCCGGCGGGTCACCAGCAGCTCGGGGTGCAGCCGCCCGGCCTCGATCAGCGACAGCATCGCCGGGTAGTCGGCGGCGGCCATGCCGTGGCTGCCGAGCACCGCCAGCTCGCCGGCGATCACCAGCTCCATCGGCACCTCCGGTCGGCCCACCGCCGGCGGCAGCAGCCCGACCTGCACGTGCCGGCCGCGCCGGCGGAGGCTGCGGATGGAGTTCAGGCAGGTCACGGCCGCGCCGAGGGCGTCCAGGGAGACGTGCGCGCCGCCGCCGGTGAGCTCGGCGACCGCGGCCGGGACGTCGCCCGCCCCGTCGACGAGGTGCTCCGCGCCGCACGCCGCGGCCAGCTCCAGCGCGCCCGGCGAGACGTCGACGGCGACCACCCGCGCGCCGGCCGCGACCGCCACCTGGACGGCGGACAGCCCCACCCCGCCGCAGCCGTGCACGGCGACCCACTCGCCGGGGACCACCCGGCCGACGCCGGTGACCGCGCGGAACGCGGTCGCGAACCGGCAGCCCAGGCCGGCGGCGGTGGCGAACGGCATGCCCTCGGGCAGGGCGACCAGGTTGACGTCGGCGGCGTCCAGCGCGACCAGCTCGGCCAGCGAGCCCCAGTGGGTGAAGCCGGGCTGGGTCTGGTCGAGGCACACCTGACCGGCGCCCTCGCGGCACGGCGGGCAGTGCCCGCAGGCGCAGACGAACGGCACGGTCACCCGGTCGCCGACCGACCAGCTGCGCACCCGCTCCCCGACCGCGGCGACGGTGCCGGCCAGCTCGTGACCGGGGACGTGCGGCAGGACGACGTCCGGGTCGTGGCCGGACCAGCCGTGCCAGTCGCTGCGGCAGATGCCGCTGGCGCCCACCTGCACGACCACGCCGTCCGGGGCCGGCCGCGGTTCCGGCACCGAGCGGACCGTGAGGGGACCACCGAACTCCTCGAACACCAGCGCGCGCACGGGGCAGAGCCTGCCTGGTGCCGCCGCGGGGGCGGCAGGCAGGCTGGCGGCGTGGACGACCTCGCTGCGCTGCGCCGGTCCTGCGACCGGGCGCTGACCGGGCACGGCCCGCAGACCGCTGCCGACCTGCTCGCGACGATCCCGCCGGACACCGCGGTGGACCGCTACGGCGACGGCGGCGTGGTCGCCGAGCTGGAGGAGGAGGTCGCCGACGTCCTCGGCCAGCCGGCGGCGGTCTACCTGCCCAGCGGGATCATGGCGCAGCAGGCCGCGCTGCGGGTGCACGCCGAGCACCGGGGGCGCCGGGCGGTGGTCTACCACCCGCAGTGCCACCTGGAGGTGCACGAGGGGCGGGCGTTGGAGCGGCTGCAGGGGCTGGTCGGCCGCCCGGCCGGCGAGCGGGACCGGCTGCTGCTGCGCGAGGACCTGGACGCCGTCGCCGAGCACCCGGCGGCGCTGCTGGTCGAGCTGCCGCAGCGCGACCTGGGCGGGCAGCTCCCGCCGTGGGACGACCTGGTCGCCCAGGCGACCTGGGCGCGCGAGCGCGGCGCCGCCGCCCACCTGGACGGCGCCCGGCTGTGGGAGGCCGCCGCCGGGTACGGCCGCCCGCCGGCCGAGGTCGCCGCGCTGTTCGACACCACCTACGTGAGCTTCTACAAGGGCATCGGCGCGCTGGCCGGCAGCGCGCTGGCCGGGCCGGCCGAGGTGGTCGCCGAGGCCCGCGAGTGGCGGCGCCGGCTGGGCGGCACGCTGTTCGGGCTCTGGCCGGGCGCGGCCTCCGCGCTGAGCTGCCTGCGCCGGCGGCTGCCGCTGTTCCCCGGCTACCTGGAGCGGGCCCGGGAGGTCGCCACCGCGGTGCGGGACCTGCCCGGCGTCACCGTCGTCCCGGACCCGCCGCAGACGCCGATGCTGCACCTGCTGCTCCGCACCGACGCCGACCGGTTCGCCGCGGCGGCCCGCACGCTGGCCGAGGGCGGGCTGTGGACCTGGGAGCGGGCGGCGCCGACCGCCGACCCGGGGGTGGTCCGGGTCGAGCTGCCGGTCGGCGACGCCACCACGGCCCTGCCGATCGAGGAGGTCCGGACGGCCATCGGGCTGCTGGCGGGCGGCCAGGGGTGACTTGCGCAGCAGCCCGGCCGTCGTCCTAAGATCGTCCTGGCTCACGAGAGGCAGCGACAAGCACCTGGCTGGCTGCCCGGCAACCTCAACTCCGTCTGAGGTGCTCCAGGGGAAGAGCTGGCTGGACGGCGCCCGCCGTCCGGCAAGGACGGAGCCCTCCGCGCTGTGGGTGCTCCGGCGACCCAGGAGGTACTCAGCGCATGACCGAGCCCAGCGGCTGGAGCTTCGAGACCCGGCAGATCCACGCCGGCGCCGCCCCCGACCCGACCACCGGCGCCCGGGCGCTGCCCATCTACGCCACGACCAGCTACCAGTTCCGCGACAGCCAGCACGCCGCGGACCTCTTCGCGCTGGCCGAGATGGGCAACATCTACACCCGGATCATGAACCCGACGCAGGACGCGCTGGAGCAGCGCGTGGCCTCGCTCGAGGGCGGCGTCGCGGCGCTGGCGGTGGCCAGCGGCCAGGCCGCCGAGACGCTGGCGATCCTGAACATCGCCGAGGCCGGCAGCCACGTCGTCGCCTCCGCCTCGCTGTACGGCGGCACGTACAACCTGCTGCACCACTCGCTGCCCAAGCTGGGCGTCCAGGTCTCCTTCGTCGAGGACCCCGACGACCCGGAGAACTGGCAGTCGCTGGTGCAGGAGAACACCAAGGCCTTCTACGCCGAGACCATCGGCAACCCGAAGGGCGACGTCCTGGACATCTCGGCGGTGTCGGAGGTCGCGCACCGCAACGGCGTCCCGCTGATCGTCGACAACACGATCGCCACGCCGTTCCTGATCCGGCCGATCGAGCACGGCGCCGACATCGTGGTCCACTCCGCCACCAAGTACCTGGGCGGGCACGGCACGGCGATCGCCGGGATCATCGTCGACTCCGGCAACTTCGCCTGGACCGGCGGGAAGTTCCCCGGCTTCACCACCCCGGACCCGACGTACCACGGCGTCGTCTACGCCGACCTCGGTGCGCCGGCGTACGCGCTCAAGGCCCGGGTGCAGCTGCTGCGCGACCTCGGCCCGGCGATCTCCCCGTTCAACGCCTGGCTGGTCGTCCAGGGCATCGAGACGCTGTCGCTGCGGATGGAGCGGCACGTCGCCAACGCCCAGCGGGTGGCCGAGTGGCTGGAGTCCCACGACGAGGTCGAGTCGGTGCACTACGCCGGCCTGGCGTCCTCGCCCTGGCACGCCGCCCAGCAGAAGTACGCGCCGAAGGGCGCCGGTGCGGTGCTCGCGTTCGACATCCGCGGCGGCATCGAGGCCGGCAAGCGCTTCGTCGAGGGGCTGGAGCTGCACAGCCACGTGGCCAACATCGGCGACGTGCGCAGCCTGGTCATCCACCCGGCGTCCACGACGCACTCGCAGCTGACCGCCGACGAGCAGCTGACCACCGGCGTCACCCCGGGGCTGGTGCGGCTGGCGGTGGGCCTGGAGGGCATCGAGGACATCCTGGCCGACCTGGAGTCCGGCTTCCGGGCCGCCAAGGGGTCCTGAGGTGCCCGGGCCCCGGGGGGCGGCTCCGGCTGCCCCCGGGGCCCGGACCGGCGGCTGGCTCCCCGGCGACCCGGTGGGCGACCGGCAGTTCGTGGAGCTGGGGCCCCTGGCGCTGGAGCGCGGCGGCTCCCTGCCGTCGGTGCGGGTCGCCTACGAGACGTGGGGGACCCTCGCGCCCGACGCGGGCAACGCGGTGCTGGTGGAGCACGCGCTCACCGGCGACAGCCACGTCGTCGGCCCCGCCGGGCCCGGGCACGCCACGGCCGGCTGGTGGCCGTCGCTGATCGGCCCGGGCGCCCCGCTGGACACCGACCGGCTGTTCGTCGTCTGCGCCAACGTGCTCGGCGGCTGCCAGGGCACGACCGGGCCCTCGTCGGCCGCGCCGGACGGGGGCCCGTGGGGCTCCCGGTTCCCCGAGGTCACCATCGCCGACCAGGTGGCGGTCGAGGCGGCGCTGTCCGACGCCCTGGGCATCGGCCGGTGGCAGGCGGTGCTCGGCGGCTCGATGGGCGGGATGCGCGCGCTGGAGTGGGCGGTCTCCCGGCCCGAGCGGGTCGCCGGGCTGTTCTTCCTCGCCTCGGGGGCGGTGGCCAGCGCCGACCAGATCGGCACCCAGACCACCCAGCAGACCGCCGTGCGCAGCGACCCGGCCTGGGCCGGTGGCGACTACGCCCCCGGGCCCGGGCCGGTGACCGGCCTCGGCATCGCCCGGCGGATCGCCCACCTGACCTACCGCAGCGGCCTGGAGCTCGACGCGCGGTTCGGGACGACGGTGCAGGACGACGGCCGGTTCGCCGTGGCCTCCTACCTGGACCACCACGCCGCCAAGCTGGCCGCGCGGTTCGACGCCGGCAGCTACGTGGTGCTGACCGAGGCGATGAACAGCTGGGACGTCGGCCGCGGCCGGGGTGGCGTGGCGGCGGCGCTGGCCCGGGTCACCGCCCGGTCGGTGGTGGCCGGCATCGACTCCGACCGGCTCTACCCGCCGGTGCAGCAGCAGCAGGTGGCCGAGGGTCTCGGCGTCCCGCTGCGGCTCATCTTCTCGCCCTACGGCCACGACGGCTTCCTGCTGGAGACCGCAGAGGTCGGCGCGCTGGTCCGGGAACTGCTCCCGTCCTGAGAGGGTCCCGGCTGGTGGGCCCCGCGTGGCAGCCCGGTGCCCCGTCGCATACCGTCGGCCGCACGCGGTGCTCAGTCTGACGTAGCGCGGTCCCCCGTCGTCGCCGGTCGTGCCGGCCAACCCCGGAGCAGCCCGGGACCAGCAGAGAGAACAGATGACCGCATCCACCCTGGAGGGCTCCACGCCTCCCCCCGCCCGCGGACCTCGTCCCGAGCGAGCTCGTGACCGGTCGGTCAGCGTCTACGCCGAGCTGTCGCAGCAGGTCAAGGACGCCGGGCTGCTCAACCGCCGCCGTCCGTACTACGTCGTCTCGATCGCGCTGACCGTCGCCGCGTTCGCCGGCGTCTGGGCTGCGGTCGTCGCCGTCGGGGACTCGTGGTGGCAGCTGGCGCTGGCCGTCCTGCTCTCCCTGGTGTGCACCCAGTTCGGCTTCCTCGGCCACGACACCGCGCACCGCCAGGCGTTCGGCTCGCACCGGGTCAACGAGTGGTCGGCGCGCGTGCTGTCCTGCGGGTTCGCCGGCATCGGCTACGGCTGGTGGATGCAGAAGCACAACCGGCACCACAACGCCCCCAACCAGATGGGCAAGGACCCCGACATCGTCTCGGAGGTGCTCGCCTTCACCCCGGACGACGCCGCCGAGCGGACCACCGGCCTGCGCGGCTGGTTCACCCGCCGCCAGGGCTGGGCGTTCTTCCCGCTGCTGTGCTTCGAGGGTGCCGCGCTGCACGCCAACAGCCTGGCCACGCTGATCAAGGACAGGTCGATGCCGCACCGCCGGCTCGAGGTCGCGATCATCGCGCTGCGGCTCGGACTGTTCGTCGCCGCCGTCTTCCTGATCATGCCGCCGCTGCTGGCGGTGGGCTTCATCCTGGTCCAGCAGGCGGTCTTCGGCCTGCTGCTGGGCGGGTCGTTCGCGCCCAACCACAAGGGCATGCCGGTCGTGCCGAAGAACGCCAAGGTCGACTTCCTGCGCCGCCAGGTGCTCATGTCCCGCAACATCCGGGGCGGTCTGCTGACCGACTTCATGATGGGCGGGCTGAACTACCAGATCGAGCACCACCTCTTCCCGAGCATGCCGCGGCCGAACCTGCGCAAGGTCCAGCCGATGGTGCGCGCGCACTGCGAGAAGCACGGGATCAGCTACACCGAGACGTCGCTGGTCGGGTCCTACCGGATGGTCGTTCGGTACCTGAACCGGGTCGGTCTCGGCGAGCGCGACCCGTTCGTCTGCCCGCTGGTCCAGTCCGCCCGCAACTGACGGCGGACCGCGCCGTCAGAGGCTGACGGCGACCAGCACGACGATCGCGACCAGCACCGCCGCCAGCAGCAGCAGGCCCAGCCGGTGGCTGTGCCGGTCGCGGGCGCCCTCCCGCACGGAGCGGAGGGCGTCGTCCGGCGCGGTGCTGACCTGCTCCCCCCGGCGGGCCAGCCAGCGGGTCAGCCGGGTGCCGTCGGTGCCGAGGGCGTCCAGGCCGCGGGCGGTCGAGCCGGTGACCGTGTCGGCCGGGACGCCGAGCGCCGCGGCGGTGTCGGTCACCGACAGCCCCGCCCCGTACCGGAGCACCAGGGTGGCCCGCAGCTGCGGGGTGAGCCGGGCCAGCGCGGTCGACACCTCGTCCTGCGGGCCGGGGTCGCTGGGCCGCCGGGCGAAGCCGGGGAAGCCGGCGGCGTTCGCCAGCGCCGGGCTGCCGGCGAGCAGGTCGCCCGCCCGGAGCACCCGCCGCCAGCTGGTGTGCGCCGCCACCAGCTCCCGCCGGGCGGAGGCGGTGGCCTCGTCCTGGTCGGCGAAGCCGGCCCAGGACCGCTCGGTGGCGATCAGCGCGCCCTGCAGCAGGTCGCGCGCCTCCACCCGGTCGCCGGTCAGCAGGTACGCCGTCCGCAGCAGCCCGGCCGACCGGGCCGCCACGAACTCCTCGAACGAGCCCACGCTCACGCGCCCGGCCCGGTGCCCGTCGGCTCGGGCCAGCCGGCCAGCCGGCCGATCCAGGCCAGCGCCAACCAGGCGCCGGTCAGCTGCCCGGTGCCCGCCCCGTCGGTGACGTCCAGCCGCCACGGCGCCGCCGCGTGCCGCGGCCGGCGCGACCCGCTGCCCGGCACGGCGGCCCGCACCTGCCACGTCTCGACCGGCAGCCGCCGGGGCGGCCGCTCGGCCCGCCCGGACGTCGCCCACACGGTCTCCCGGCTGGCCTGCACCTGCTCCCCCGCCGCGCCGGCCGGCCAGTGCAGCCGGACGACACCCAGGTCGAGGTAGGCCGCCGGGTCGGCGGGCACCGCCCAGGTCGGGCGGCGCGCACCGGTGGCCGCGTCCGCGCCGAGGGTCACCACGGCCGACACGCCCTTCAGCAGCGCACCGAACGCCTGGCCGGCCCGGACCTCCGGGGGCGCGTCCTCCACGGTCCAGCCGACCAGCCGGCGCAGCTCCTCGTCGCTCACCCGGCCAGCCTGCCGCACCCGCTACGGCTGCACGCGGCGGACGGCGCGGTGGGCGTCGAGGCGGTCGGTGTAGCTGGTCGCGTTGAGCCGGATCGCCGCCCGGTCGTCCTCGGTGGTCTCCCGGCGGACCTTGGCCGGCACCCCGGCGACCAGCGAGTTCGGCGGGATCTCCGCGCCCTGCATCACGACGGCCCCGGCGGCGACGATCGACCCGGAGCCGATGTGCGCGCCGTTGAGCACCGTGCTGCCCATCCCGATGAGCACGTCGTCGTCGACCCGGGCGCCGTGCAGCACCACGTTGTGGCCCACGGTGACCCCGCGGCCGATGACCAGCGGGGCGCCGGGGTCGCTGTGCAGCGTCGAGCCGTCCTGCACGTTGGAGTCCGCGCCGATCTCGATGACCTCGGTGTCGGCGCGGGCGATCGCGCCGTACCAGATGCTGGACCGCGGGCCCATCGTCACCTTGCCGACGACGACCGCCGTCGGAGCCACGAACGCCTGCTCGTCGATCTCCGGGACACCGAAGTCGAGCTCCCCGATGTAGCTGTCAGCCACGCTGCTGCACTCCTCGCCCAAGGCGCGGGCCGGTCCCGCTGCTCGGGGCAGCAGATCACACCCCGCCGTCGGCACCCCACTCGGCGAGGAAGGCGGCCGGGCTGAGCTCGGCCAGGTGGCGCTGCACCAGGCCGAGCATCTCGCCCGGCACGTTGGGGTCCCCGGCGGACACCCGCACCACCTCGGCGCCGTCGGCGCGGCGGGTGACCACCACGTCGCTGAGCGAGGGCTGCGGGAGCAGGCCCCAGGCGAGCTCGGCTGCGAACGCGGCGAGCAACCGCGCGCTGCGCACCACGCGGCCACCCGGCCGCGGCTGGAGCGTGGCGGTGTAGACGTCGGCGGCGCGCTCCTCGGCTGCGGTCACCGGGCCAGGGTGGCCGACGCGGAGGTCAGAGGTCCACCTCGGCGAGCACCCGGGGGACCTCGGGGGGCAGCTCGCGGGCCAGGAAGCCGAGCCGGCCGACCGTCGCGGCCAGCCGCTCGCCCGCCCGGCCGTGCAGGTAGGAGGCCCACACCGCGGCCTGGTCCGGCTCGGCCCCGCGGGCCAGCAGCCCCGCGACCACCCCGGCCCGCACGTCACCGGAGCCGGAGACGCCGAGCCCCGCACCGCCGCTCTCGTCCTCCCACAGCCGCCCGTCCGGCCCGGCCACCCAGCTGGTCGCGCCGCCCAGGCCCACGGTCGCGTGCGCCTGCTCGGCCAGCCGGCGCGCGCAGCCGGCCGGGTCGTCCTCGACCTCGTCGGCGTCGACGTGCAGCGAGATCGCCAGCTCGGTCGGGTTGGGCGTCAGCACCACCCGGCCTCCCAGGTGGTGCAGGCAGCCCGGGTCGGCGGTGACCGCGGCCAGCCCGAGCGCGTCCAGCACCACCGGGGACTTCAGCTCCGGCAGCAGCGCCTCCACCAGGGCCTGCGTCTGCTCCCGGTCGGCCATCCCCGGGCCGACGAGCACCGCGGACGCCTTCTGCACCAGGTCCAGGAACAGCTCGACCGACGAGCCCTCGATGGCGCCGGCCTCGGTCGACGGCACGCCGCGGACCAGCGCCTCCGGCAGCGCGATGGACACGTGCGGGGCGACCTTCGACGGGACGACGACCTGCAGCTTGCCCGCGCCGGAGCGCAGCGCCGCCTCGGCCGCCAGGGTCACCGCGCCGAGGGTCTCGGTGCTGCCGCCGACCACCAGGATCGAGCCGCGGGACTCCTTGCCCCCGGTCGGCTCGGGCAACCGCCAGCCGCGCAGCACCTGCGGGGTGACCAGGGTGGCATCAGGCTGGGGACGGGACATCGTTCTCCTCGGTCACGGGGGCCTCGTCGTCCGGGTGGTCGTCGAGGTGCTCGACACCGTTGAAGGTGACGAGCCGGAAGCGTCCGTCGGACAGCTCGTACCGGGTCACCGAGGTGTTGGCGATCTGGTCGCCCCGGTCGATCTCCAGCAGCTGGGGCTCGGTGAGCTCCTCCAGCACGTACCGGAACACCATGACCACGGCCTGGTGCGAGACGCAGAGCAGCCGCTCGCCGTCGTGCCGCAGCGCCTCGGTGGCCAGCAGGCTGCGCACCCGCAGCGCGACGTCGGCCCAGCTCTCGCCGCCCGGGGGGCGGTAGTAGAACTTGCCCAGCAGGTCGCGGCGGCGCGCCTCGTCGGGGTACGCCTCGCGGATCCCGTCCCGGGTCATCCCGTCGAAGGCGCCGAAGTCCCGCTCCCGCAGCCGCTCGTCGTACCGGATGGTCAGGTCCGCACCGCTGGCCGCGACCGCCCGCTGCGCAGTGGCCGCCGCCCGGGTGAACGGGGAGCTGAGCACGGTGGTCGGCCGCTCGCCGGCGGGCAGCCCCGCCAGCCAGCTGCCGAGCGCGTCGGCCTGGGACTCCCCGGTGGACGACAGCGGGACGTCGGGGTCGCGGACGTCGAGCTCGAGCCGCCCCGAGCCCTGCTCGTGCGCCTGGGCATCGGCCAGGTTGCCCATGCTCTCGCCGTGGCGCACCAGCCACAGCGCGCTGGGGCCCGGTGACTGCGCCATGGAGGGTCCCCGTCCGTCGTCGCGGCGCCGCTGACCGGGCCGTCCGCTGAGCCGTAGCCGAGGGGGCCGCTGACCAAACCGCCGGCCGCTGGACGGCGGAGGGCGCGCTCAGCACGATGGGCCCGTGGCCGACGACGACACCTTCGAGCGGCGGGCCTTCCCGACCGCTGCCGACTTCGACGCCTGGCTGGCCGCCGAGCACGACCGGGCGCCCGGGCTGTTCCTCCTGATCGCGAAGAAGTCCTCGGGCATCCCGTCGCTGACCGCGGCGGAGGCGGTCGAGGTGGCGCTGTGCCACGGCTGGATCGACGGCCGCGGCAACCGCGTGGACGACGACTGGTTCAGCGTCCGCTACACCCCGCGGCGGGCGAGGAGCGTGTGGTCCCAGAAGAACGTGGACACCGTGGCCCGGCTGGTCGCCGACGGCCGGATGCGGCCGGCCGGGCTCGCGCAGGTGGAGGCGGCCCGGGCCGACGGCCGGTGGGACCGCGCCTACGCCGGGTCGGCGACGATCACCGTGCCCGACGACCTGGCCGCCGCGCTGGCCGCCGAGCCCGCCGCGGAGCAGTTCTTCGCCGGGCTGGACAGCACGAACCGGTACGCCGTCCTGTGGCGGGTGCACACCGCCGCCACCCCGCGGACCCGGGCCAACCGCATCGCTGCCTGCGTCCAGATGCTCGCGGAGGGTCGCCGCTTCCACGGGTGATCGGGCACCGCCGCCGAGAGGGGTCACGGCGGGCCTCCCGAGCCGCTAGGAAGTCCGGCGACCCAGCACCCGGCGGGGTGACCCAGGAGGCCCCTTCGTGACCAGCACGCTGGACCAGCTCACCGGCACCGTGCACCGCCCCGGCGACCCGGGCTACCCCGCCGCGGTGACCGGCTACAACCTCGCCGTGGTGCACGCGCCTGCCCTCGTCGTCGAGGCGCGGACGGCCGGGGACGTCGCCGCCGCCGTCCGGTACGCGGCCGCGGAGGGGCTCGCGGTGACGGTGCAGAACACCGGGCACGGCGCCCGCCACCCGGTCGGGGCCGACACGCTGCTGCTGCGCACCGGCGCGCTGGACGACGTCGCCGTGGACCCGGTCGGCCGCACGGTGACCGTCGGCGCCGGCGTCACCAGCGGCCAGGTGGCGGCCGCCACCGCACCGCACGGGTTGGCGATGGTCGCCGGCTCGGCCCCGTCGGTCGGCGTGGTCGGGATGACCGTCGGCGGCGGGATGGGCCCGCTGGCCCGCGCGCTGGGCTTCGCCGCCGACCGGGTGCGCAGCTTCGAGGTGGTGACCGCCGACGGCGAGCAGCGGCACGTGTCCGCCGGCAGCGAGCCCGACCTGTTCTTCGCGCTGCGCGGCGGCGGTGGCGGGTTCGCCGTGGTCACCGCGCTGACCGCGGACCTGGTGGAGCTGCCCGGCTTCTGGGGCGGCGCGGTGTTCTTCCCCGGCGCGGAGGCGGCCGCCGTCCTGCACGCCTGGCGCACCTGGGCGCCCACGCTGCCTCCCGAGGTGACCACCTCGATCGCGCTGCTCCGGCTGCCGCCCCTGCCGCAGCTCCCCCCTCCGCTGCGCGGGCAGTTCCTGGTGCACCTGCGGATCGCCTCGACCGGCTCGCCGGCCGACGGCGAGGCGCTGCTGGCGCCGATGCGGGCGGTGGCCCCGGTGGTGGTCGACACCGTCGGCCCGCGGCCCTACACCGAGATCGGCGCCGTCCACCTCGACCCCGAGGAGCCGGCGCCCGCCGCGGATTCCGGCTGCCTGCTCGGCGGGCTGCCCGCCGAGGCGGTCGACGCGCTGCTCGCCCTGGCCGGGCCGGGGGTGGAGACCTCGCTGCTGGCGGTGGAGCTGCGCCAGCTCGGCGGGGCGCTCGCGGTGCACCCGGCGGTGCCGGACGCGGTGAGCGGCCGGGACGCCGCGTTCTCGCTGTTCGCGGTCGGGGTGCTCGCCCCGCCGGTCGCCGCGCAGGTGCCCGACGCCGTCCGGGCGGCGGTCGCGGCGGTGGCACCGTGGCGGTCGGGCGTGCAGTACGCCTTCGCGTGCGGTCAGGACCTCACCGACGCGTGGAGCCCGGACGTGCTGGCGCGGCTGCAGCAGGTCGCCCGGGACCGCGACCCGCACGGCCTGCTGCGCCCCGCCCAGCCGCTGCCCGCCTGACGCCCGGCGTCAGCCGGTGACGCGACGGGCGCCGACGTAGCCGCTCATGTCCACGCTCGTCACCGAGACCGGCTTGCCCGGTGTCCGCGCGTGCACCATCTGACCGTTGCCGATGTAGAGGCCGACGTGGCTGACCGGCGAGAAGAAGAACACCAGGTCGCCGGGCTGCAGCTCGGCTCGGGACACCGCCGCGCCCATCGTGGACTGGGCCCGGCTGGAGTGCGGGAGGGTGACCCCGGCGGCGGCGTAGGCGTAGGAGGTCAGGCCGGAGCAGTCGAAGGCGTCCGGCCCGCTCGCGCCGAACACGTAGGCGTCGCCGACCTGGGCGAGCGCGGTCTGCACGGCGACGTCCGCGGCCTCCGTCGGCGCGGGTGCCGGCCGGGCGGTCACGTCCGGCCCTGCGACGGCCGTCTGCACGCGCGCGCGGTCGGCGGCGCTGAGCCGGTCGAGGTCCGCCTCGTAGCCGGCCAGCTCGCCGTTGAGCTGGGCCTTCCGCGCCTGCAGGTCGGACACCGCCGCGTCGGCGGTGTCGGCGGCGGCCAGTGCATCGGCCCGGGCCCGGTCTGCCGTCGCCCGGGCGTCGACTGCAGCAGCGACGACGGCGTCAGCGTGCGACGCGAGCTGGTCCAAGGTGTTCATCTGCTGGACGAGCTCGTCGGCCGAGCCGCTGGTGAGGAAGGCAGCGAGCCGGCCGCGGGTGGTCCCCACGTAGCCCGTCTGCGCGATGGCCCGCAACTGCGGCGCGAGCACGTCCAGCCGCGCCTGAGCTGCTGTGGCAGCGGCTGCCGCCACGTCTGCGGCGGCTCGTTGCTGGTCGGCCGCAACCGTGGCCTGGTGCACCTGCTCGTCCAGGACGCTGAGCTGCTGAGCGGCGGTGGTGACGGCCTGCCGGGCGTCGGCGGCGGTGGCCGGGGCGGCGGAGCTGGTTGTCGGGGTGAGGACGACGGCGACTCCGGCGGTCAGCGCGAGGGCGGCGGCACGCGTCCACCGTCGCGTGGTCGATCGGGTCACGAGAGGCCTCCGTCTGCGCGCGTCCCGCCCGGGGAGGGGCGACGGGGACCGCGTGCGTCAGGACGGAAGGTAGGGAGATCGCGACCTTGTCAAGAGCTCCGGCGCGCCGGGACCGATCGGTCCGCAGGCGACCTCAGTCCCACAGGCCCCGTGCGCCACTCCCGCCCCGGGCGTACGGGACCAGGCGGTCCGCGACGGCACCGGTGGTGAAGGAGTAGACGGCCTTGTGCGCCACGTCGACGACCTGGTCGCGCCGGGACCAGGTCCACGGCGGCGCGCCGACGCCGGTGACGTTCTCCAGCGTCTGGTCCACGGCCAGCCGGACGACGGTGTGCCAGGCCGAGGCGCGCGGGCCGCGCAGCCCGGCGGCCGACCAGACGCCCCGCAGCGCGCCGACGGCGGCACCGGTGCCCCAGTGCATGAGGTGGTTGCGCACCGGCGGGCGCGCCGACCCCGGCAGCCGGCGGCCGGTGACCAGCGCGGTCAACGTGCGGGCCGGCACGTAGGAGTCGGGCCGGTGGGTGACCTGCTGCTCGAGCTTCTCCCCCGCGGTCATCACGGCGACGCCGGCGAGGCCGGCCAGTGCTCCACGTGCTGCTGCTCGCGCCCACATGGCCGGGGGACTACCCCGCGACCGGGGCCGGACACGCGACGAGCCGCCCGCGGGTTCCCCCGGCGGGCGGCTCGTGGTGCGGTCGGGTGGTCAGCCCGCGGCGGGCTCCCTGGCCTCGAGCGCCTCGAGGGCGGCGACGTCGCGGAGGATGGCGGACAGCTCGGCGGAGCTCCAGGACTCGCAGCAGTCGCAGTCACCGGTGTCGGTGAAGCTGCGCAGCCCGAGGCTGCCGCCGGCCTGGTCCTCGGCGAGGGCGAGCTGGCCGTCGTCGGGGTTGCGGTGGCACCGGCAGGACGAGACGCACATGCCCAGCCCCCAGCCCGAGACGATCACCGACGGGCCGTTCTCGTGCACCTTGCCCAGCTGGAAGATGGAAGGCTTCTGGCAGTACGTCATGTCGGGCTCCCCTCGCCGTCCTGCCACGGCGGGCAGGGGGTCGTCATCGGCGTTCGAGGGGAAGTAGACACGAACCGCGTTTCATGTCCGCGTCAGCGGGGCACGAAACGCGGTTCGGTCGATTCGTCCTGCTCATCCGTCACACCGGCCCCCGGGGACGCTCCCGCCACCAGCGTCCCGTACAGCCGGAGGTGCGCCGCCGCGGCGGCGTCCCAGCTGGCACCCCGGGCCAGCGCCCGCCCCGCCGACCGGCGCTCCTCGTCGACCGGGGCGAGCAGCGCCCTCGCCATCCCCGCCGGGTCGGCGGCGAACGCGGCGGCGTCGCCGAACACCTCGCGCAGCACCGGCAGGTCCCGGGTCACCACCGGCACGCCGGCCGCGAGCGCCTCCATCGCGGCCAGCCCGAAGCCCTCCTTGACCGACGGGAAGGCGAACACGTCGGCGGCGGCGACCAGGGCCGGCAGCCGGTCGTGGTCGACCGGTCCGAGGACCACCGGCGCCACCCCGAGCTCCGCGGCCCGGTCCAGCACCCGGGCCCGGTAGTCGCGGTAGTCGAACAGCGTCTCCCCACCGGCCACCACGAGGGAGAGCTCGGGCCGCTGCTGGCGGACCAGCGCGAAGGCCTCGACCAGGTCCAGCGTCCCCTTGCGCGGCTCGATACCCCCGACCGCCAGCACGTACCGGCCCAGCCGGTCCCGCCACGCGCGCCGGCCGGGCTCCCCCGCGGGGCCCGCCGCGGCGGCGAAGCGGTCGGCCTCCACGCCGTTGCCGATCACGGTCGCCACCCGGCCCCAGCCGGTGGCCACCTCGGCGGCGACGGCCGCCGAGACGCAGACCAGCGCGCGCGGCTGCACGATGGCCCGCTCGTGGCAGGCGGCCAGCGCCGGCGTGGTGAAGGTGTCCAGGTGGTGGACCGTGCGCACGCACCCGGGGACGGCGTTGGCGCTGATGCAGTCCTGGGCGTGGACGACGTCGTAGCCGCCGGTGAACGCCGCCCCGAGCACCTCGATCGACCGCAGGATCCGGGTGCCGACGTCCTCGTCCGGCACGTCGGGGAAGGGCACCAGGCGCAGCGTGACCGCCGGGTCCACCGGCCGGAAGAACGCGGTGTCCCCGCCGCGGCCCAGCGACCACACGCTGACGTCGTGCCCGGCCCGGGCCATCGCCTCGGCCAGGGCCAGGGTGTGCACCACCCCGCCCCGCGGCTTCGTGGAGTAGGTGAGCAGCGCGATCCTCACCCGTACGCCTCCGGCTTCAGCTCGCGCAGGTGGTCCAGCACCAGCCGCGCCCGGCCGACCTCGGCGGCGACGTCGAGGTCGGCCACCGCCAGCCCCGCCTTGGCCCAGGTGCGGGCGAGCACGTCACCGCCCGGGCCGACCACCTTCGACTGGCCGAGGAAGCGCAGCCGGCCCATCGCGCCGGTCTGGTTGGCCGACACCCACACCACCTGGTTCTCCGCGGCGCGGGCGCAGTCGTAGAGGTCGAACAGCCGGGACTGGCGGTCCTGCACCAGCCGGGGCGCCCGGTTGGTCAGGCTCGCCGGCCAGGCCGACAGGCAGGCCACCAGCTGCGCACCGCGGCCGGCGAGGGTGCGGGCGGCCTCCGGGAAGGTCTTGTCGTAGTCGATGAGCATGCCCATCCGGCCCAGCGGGGTGTCGAAGGCGGCGAACCCGTCGCCGGCGGCGTAGGCGGGGAGCTCGCCGGCCGGCTGGTGCACCTTGCGGTGCCGGCCCAGCACGCCGTCCCCGGTGACGCAGACGGCGCTGTTGAAGCACCGGTCACCGGCGCTCTCCCGGTAGCCGACGCAGACCACCATGTCCCCCGCGGCGGCGGCGACCCGGGCCAGCTCGGGCGACCCGGCGTCCAGCGCCGGCGGCAGCCCGGTGTCGTCCCCGGGACCGAGGCCGCCCAGGTACCCGCCGAGCGTGGCGTCCGGGAACACCAGCAGCCCGACGTCCTGGCTGCGCGCGTCGGCGACGATCCCCTCGATCTTGGCCACGCACTGCCCGACGTCCCGCCCGAAGTGCGCCGACACCGCCGCCACCCTCACGGCTGCCCCTTGACGGTTTCGGCGCCGAAACCTGCGAGGGGTTCGGCGCCGAAACCGGTGCGGGGTTCGGCGCCGGGACCTCGAGTGGGCGTGGGCGTCACGCCATGCGGGCCGCGGACGAGGCGGCGGCCACGGCGAGGGTGCGGTCCAGGCCGGTCGGGGCGCCGCTGGCCACCAGCTCGCCGATCCGGTCGGCGACGTGCTCGGCGTCGCGGGCGATGCCGGAGAACCGGCCCGAGCCCCAGGTGTGCAGCCACGGCAGGCCGAGCACGAACAGCCCGGGCGCCGAGGTGACCCCGCGGGAGTGGGTCGGGTACCCGGCGCCGTCGAACACCGGCACCCTGACCCAGCTCCAGTCGGCGCGGAAGCCGATGCACCAGACCACGCTGGTGATGCCCGACCCGTCCAGCGGCAGCTCGGTCGGGTCCTGCTCGGGCGCCCACACCGGGGTGTACCGCGGCTCGACGGGGGCGTCGATGCCGGCGGCGGCGATGTGCCGGTCGATCACGTCCTTGGCCGAGTCGTCGACCCGGTCGGCCCGGTCCAGGTTCTCGGTGAGGTTCGGCGCGAAGGTCAGCGTCGTCCCGGAGAGCCCGGTCAGCGTGCCGTACAGCTGCATGCCCTCGGTGGCGAACGTGCGCAGGTCGATGTCCCGGCCGCCGTCCCGCCCGGTGACGTAGTGGTTGGTGCCCACCCGGGCGGCCTCGCCGTCCCGGTGCTGCTCGACCGGCATGTCGTAGTGCCCGAGGTCGTCGAGCCAGGCGACGACGTCCCGGCCGCGGTAGCGGCGGGCGATCCGCGGCGCGCTCCCCACGGCCAGGTGCACCCGGCGGCCGGCCAGGTGCAGGTCCTCGGCGATCTGCGCGCCCGACTGGCCGGTGCCGACCACGAGCACCTCGCCGGCGGGCAGCTGGTCGGGGTTCTTGTACTGCTGGGAGTGCAGCTGGGTGATCGACCCGGGCAGCGCCGCGGCGTACGGCGGGACGACGGGCAGGTGGTAGCCGCCGACGGCGAGCACGACCTGCTCCGCGGCGAGCTCCCCGGCGCTGGTGGTGAGCAGGTACCCCCCGTCGGGGGCGGGGGCCAGCCGGGTGACGGCGACGCCCTCGTGCACCGGCGGGCCGAAAGAGGCCGCGTAGCCCCGCACGTAGGCGACGATCTCGTCCTTGACCATGAACCCGTCCGGGTCGTCGCCGGCGTAGGGCCAGCCCGGCAGCTGGCACTGCCAGTTCGGCGTGACCAGGCAGAAGGTGTCCCAGCGGGCGTCGGACCACTCGTGCGCGACCGTCTCCCGCTCCAGGACGACGTGCTCGATCCCGCGCCGGGTCAGGTGCCAGGAGATCGACAGCCCGGCCTGGCCGCCGCCGACGACGGCGACCGGCACCCGGTTCGGCAGCCCGGCGCGGGTGGGCTGCTCCGCGGTGAGGGTCATGCCCCCACCAGCGCGCCGTAGGCGTCGGGACGGCGGTCGCGCAGGTGGCCCATCGCCCGGCGCGCCCCGTCCAGGGCGTCCCGCACGTGCACGGTGGCCACCGCCGTGCCCGGCTGCACGCCGGTGGTGGCCAGCACGTCGCCGCCCGGGCCGACGACCTTGGCGCTGCAGACGAACCGCAGCTCGCCGAACCGGCCCGACTGGTTCGCCGACACCCAGACGATCTGGTTCTCCAGCGCGCGGGCCTGGTCGAACAGGTCGAACCGGCGGGTCCACCGGTCCTCGGCGAGGTCGGCCGCGGCGCCGGTGCGGGAGCCGGGCCAGGCCGACATGCAGACCACGATCTCCGCGCCGTCCATGGCCAGCGTGCGGGCCGCCTCGGGGAAGGCCTTGTCGTAGCAGATCATCATGCCGATCCGGCCGACCGGGGAGTCGAAGGCGCGGAACCCGTCGCCGGCGGCGTAGCTGTTGCCCTCCCCCAGCGGCTGGTGCACCTTGCGGTGCACGCCGAGCACGCCGTCGCCGGTCACCGCGACCGCGGTGTTGTACCGGACGCCGCCGTCGGCCTCGCACAGCCCGGCGGTCACCACCATGTCCCCGGCGAGCCGCGCCAGCCGGGCGACCTCGGGGCCGTCGACGTCCAGCGCCGGGGGGAGGGCGTGCTCGGGGAGCACCTGGTCGACGCCGTGCTCGCCGAGATCGGCGAGGTAGCCGCCGAGGGTGGCCTCGGGCAGGGCCAGCAGCTGGACGCCGCGGGCGCGGGCGTCGGCGATCAGCTGCTCGACCCGGGCGAAGGTCGCGCCGAGGTCGCGTCCGAAGGGGGCGGCGACGGCGGCGACCGTCGTGGCGTCGGTCATGGGTCCTCCTGGGTCAGTCGAGCACGGTGGCCGGGCCCAGGCCGGTGACCGGCCCGGGGACGGCGGGGGTGAGCGAGCCGTCCGGCCAGCGCAGCTGCACGCCGGCGCCGGGCACGAGCTCGCCGCAGACGGCGCTGCTGGCCGGCCCGGCCGGGGCGACCGGCCGGCCGGGGTCGTCGGTGGTGAGGAACGCGGTGCCGGGGAAGCAGCTGAACCAGTCGCCGACGCTGGCCGCGGGCGGTCGCGGGACGGCCGCGACGTCGAGCACCGCGCCGCAGCCGCTGGCCTCGGCGAGCATGCCGAGGGTGCCGACGAGCCCGGCCATGCTCACGTCCTTGGCGGCCGCCGGAGCGGTGCGGGCGACCACCGAGCCCATCAGCTGGAGCTCGGCCGTCGTCCGGGTGCTGGTGGAGTCCCACTGCCGGCCGGTGTGGCCGCGCCGCCAGCCGCCGCCCAGGTCGGCGGTGAGCCGCACCTCGTGGCCGGGGCGGCCGCCGCCGGCCGGCACCGGCCGGTGGGTACGGCCCAGCGCGGTGACGCTCAACGACGCCGGCACGCCGAGCTGGGTGTGCCCGCCGAGCACCGGCACGCCCCAGGAGCGGCTGGCGTCGCGCAGGCCGGCCAGCACCCGGGCGGCGAACGAGGCGTCCCGGGCGCCGACGGCGTCCAGCAGGCCCAGCGGGGCCGCGCCCATCGCGGAGAGGTCGTTGACGTTGACCAGCACGCCGCACCAGCCGGCCCACTCCGGGTCGCGCTCGACCATCGCCGGCAGGATCGCGTCGCAGGCGGCGATCACGTCGGTGCCGGGCACCGGGGCGCCGTCGTCGCCGACCCAGCCCGGGCCGCCGAGGGAGAAACCGCCCAGCAGGCCGCCCAGCGGGGCCTTGGTGGCCGCGGCGAGGGCCGCGATCCGGCCGATCGGCCAGGTCATCGCCGTGTGCGGGCGGTCGCCGAGCGTCGCCGTCCCGGTGGCCCGCCAGCCGAGCCGGGTGAACAGCGCCGCGTACCGGTCCTGCACGGTGGCGTCGAAGCGGAGGACGCCGGCCTGCTCGGCGCGGGCGCAGGCGGCGATGACCAGCGCGGCACCCAGCCCGCGCGGGGCGTCGGGGGCGACGACCAGCCGCGAGCCGGCCCACCAGCCGACGTCCGGACCGGCCGGGTCCACCGGCGCCAGCCGGACCCCGCCCAGCACGGCACCGCGTGTTCCACGTGCAACCAGGGTCACCGCGCGCGGGTCGTCGTCCGTGCCGTCGAGGTCGGTGCCGGCGAACAGGCCCTGCTCCTCCACGAAGGCGCGCTGCCGCAGCTCCCGGTGCGCGGCGACCCCGGCGGCGTCGGCCTCCGCCACCTGCCAGCCCCGCGCGGCCGGCGGCGTCCGGAAGTCGACGAGCAGCACGCTGCGCTCCAGCGCCGCCCGGTCCTCCAGGGCAGAAGTGGCCACGTCCGCCCTCATGCGCCCGCCGCCTGCAGGGCGCTGCACGCACCGCAGGCCGCGCAGCCGGCGCCTTGGTCGGCGCCGCGCATGTCCAGCCGGCGCAGCCCGGCGGCGACCCGCTCCGTGATGTCGTGCAGCACCGCCGGGTCCGGCGCCCTGACGCCGTCGGCCACGGCCAGGGTGCCGGCCAGCGGCCGGTAGGGGACGACGAACGGGTAGACCCCGCGCCCGGCGAGCCGGAGGGCGCCGGCGACCAGCTCGTCGGGGTCCTCGCCCAGCCCGACGAGCAGGTAGGTGGAGACCCGGTTGCGGCCGAAGACCCGCACCGCCTCGTCCCAGGCGGCGTCGTACTGGCTCATCGGGACGGTGGCCTTGCCGGGCATCCAGCGCGCCCGGACGGCGTCGTCCAGCGACTCGACGTGGATGCCGATCGCGGTGGCCCCGGCGTCCTTGAGCTCCGTGATCGCGTCGAGGTCCTCCGGCGCCGGCGGCTCGCACTGCACCTGGACCGGCAGCCCCGGCACCGCGGCGGTGACCGCCCGCACGCAGCGGGCCAGGTGCCGGGCGCCGCGGTCCCGGCCGTTCGTCGTCCCGGTGGTCAGCACCATCTGCCGGACGCCGTCCAGCCGGACGGCGGCCTCGGCGACCTCGGCGAGCTGCGCCGGGGTCTTGACCGCGGTGGTGGCCCCCGCCGCCAGCGAGGCCTCGATGGCGCAGAACCGGCAGCGGTCGGCCTCCGCGTAGCGGATGCAGGTCTGCACGACGGTGGTGGCCAGCACGTCCTTCCCGTGCAGTCGGGCGAGCTTCTCGTAGGGCACGCCGTCGGCGGTGGTCAGGTCGTAGAAGCGGGGGCGGGCGATCGCCTCCGCCTCCAGCCCGAGGTCGGCGCCGTCGAGCAGCAGCCGGCCGCCGCTGATCGAGTACGGCGAGTCGGGGTTCAGCGGCAGGGCGGCGCCGTGCCCGCCGAGCAGCACGTGCCCGTCGTCGCTGGGGCCGGCGCCGGCCCGCCGGGAGACGGGCGCGTCGACCCGGACGCCGATGATCGCGACGTCGACCCGGGTGGAGGCCCGCGCCGGTGCCTGGGTCACGGCCCTGACCTCAGAGGTTGTAGGTCGAGTTGATGATCGCGCCCTTGCGGGCGTAGTGGATGAGCGCGTCCTGCACGTCGAGCGGGTGGCAGGGGATGGTGCCGGCGATCAGGTCCTCCTCGCGCAGGCCGTGCAGCGAGAGCCCGAAGCGGCAGACGTAGACGGTGCCGCCCTCCTCGATGAACCGCTCGATCTGGCTGTTGATGTTCTGCTCGCCCGGGAAGCCGCTGTCGCCGGTGGTCGGGAAGCCGCGGGTGGCCATCGCGTTCATCGCGCCGGGGCCGTAGAAGTACAGGACCGACTCGTAACCCTTGCGCAGCGCGCGCAGCGCCTGCAGGCAGGCGACGAAGGCGACCGAGGACTCGTGCGCGATGCCGTGCACCAGGGTGAAGTAGGACTCGCCCTCCCCGGCCTGGTAGTCCGGGAAGATCTTGGTCGAGCCGTAGATGTTGCTGCCCTTGGGCAGCGAGGGGTGGGCGATCTCGCTCTTGCTGGTGTCCTGGGCGGCCTTGAGGTCCGCGTCGCTGATCAGCGGGGTGCCGGTGGTGGCGGGCAGGGTGGTGGTCACGGTGTGCTCCTTCTTCTCGGGGTGTTCAGAGCCCGTGGAGGGCTTCGAAGTTGCGGCGGAAGACGAGGTCGGTGAGCTCGCCACCACCGGTGGCGGCCAGCAGCCGGGCGTGCTCGCCGGCGAAGTCGCCCCAGGGTTGGTCGGAGGCGAACAGCACCCGGTCGTGCCCGATGCCGTGCCGCTCGATCTCGGTGGCGAACCAGCGCGGGGCGAAGCCGATCGCCCAGCTGGTGTCGGTGTAAACGCGCTTGCCGGCGGCGACCCAGGCGAAGAACAGCTGCCCGATGAGCTTGATGTGGCCGCTCATCCCGCCGCCCATGTGCACCAGGTGGACGGCGACGTCGTCGGCGTAGCGCTCGACGAGCTGCCCCACCTGGTCCAGGTCGCTGGCCGCGCCGGGGCTGGTGTGCACGTGGACCACCAGGTCGTGCTCCCGGGCGGCGGCGAACACCGCGTCCAGCTGCGGCCGGCACGCCGGGTCGTCGACCCCGCCGCCGAGCAGGAACGAGAGCTTGAGCGCGGCGACGCCGTCCTCACCGGCGAGCGCGAGTGCCTTGTCGGTCGCGACGGCGTCCTGCGGGCGCGGGCTGGTCCACAGCCCCGCCACGATGCGGTCGTCGCGCCCTGCTGCCTCGACGACCAGCTCGTTGAGCGCGAAGGACGCCGTCGGGTCCGGGACGCCGTAGTTCGGGATGACCAGCGCGCGCTCGGTGCCCTCGGCGTCCAGGTCGGCGATCAGCTCGTCGATCGTGGCGCGCGCGGTGGTGTCCGGGTTGACCGGCGGGCCGCCGTAGAACGGGTGGGCGGGGAGCACGCCGAGGTGCCGGTGCGCGTCGTGCACCAGCCGCGGGGCGCTCGGGGTCATGGGGAGAACGGTGGTCGGCGGACGTGTCCCCGTGGTGACGGTCGGAACGAGATGTCGTTACGAAGACCGCACCGCCGCGGCCTGCGGTTACCGCCGCGTACCGTACTCCGCACCGCACAGCGCCAGCACCCGGTGCAGCCGCCGCTCGGCCACCGACCTCAGCGGCGGGACCAGCAGGACCGTCATGCCCAGCCCGACCGCCCGGAACGCCGGCCGGACGTCGACGTGCAGGTCGCTCAGCACGCCGACCCGCACGCCGCGCCGGCGCAGCGCCGCCAGCGTCCCCGCCACGTCGTCGGCGAAGGCGTTGAGCGAGAGGTCGGACTCCACCGCGTACAGCGTGGCGGCCAGCTCGTCGTCCAGCCCGGCGTCGGCGAGGACCTGCCGGTAGGTGCGCCGGTGCAGCGCGGCGTCGGCGTCCACCCCGGGCCCGTCGAGCCGGTCCTCCGGGCCGTTGGCTGCTGTGATCGCGGCGACGACGTCGGGGGTCGCCGCGGTGTCGCGGCCGAGGCGGGTCAGCGGCCGGAGAGGTCGATCTCCGGGTACAGCGGGTGGGCGCCGACCAGCTCGGCGGCCCGGGCGCGCACGCGCTCGGCCACGGCCGGGTCCAGCCGGTACCGCATCTTCGAGTCGCCGTCGGGCTGGGTGGCGGTCAGCACGTCGACGAACAGCTCGCCCACCTCGGCGAGCTCGGCCTCGCCCAGGCCGCGGGTGGTCAGCGCCGGGGTGCCGAGCCGGATGCCGGAGGTGTACCAGGGGCCGTTCGGGTCGGCCGGCACGGAGTTGCGGTTGGTCACCAGGCCCGCGTCCAGCAGCGCGGCCTCCGCCTGGCGGCCGGTCAGCCCGAAGCTGCTGACGTCGGCCAGCACGAGGTGGTTGTCGGTGCCGCCGGTGACCAGCCGGGCACCGCGGCGCAGCAGGCCGTCGGCGAGCGCCCGGGCGTTGGCCACGATCTGCTGGGCGTAGCCGGCGAACTCCGGACGGCGGGCCTCGGCCAGCGCGACCGCCTTGGCCGCCATCACGTGCGGCAGCGGGCCGCCGAGCACCATCGGGCAGCCGCGGTCGACCTCCGGGGCGTACTCCTCGGTGCACAGCACCATCCCGCCGCGCGGCCCGCGCAGCGACTTGTGCGTGGTGGTGGTGACGACGTCGGCGTGCGGCACCGGGTCGAAGTCGCCGGTGAGCACCTTGCCCGCCACCAGCCCGGCGAAGTGCGCCATGTCGACCAGCAGCGTGGCGCCCACCTCGTCGGCGATCTCCCGCATCGCGGCGAAGTCGACCCGCCGCGGGTAGGCGGAGAAGCCGGCGACCAGGACCAGCGGCCGGAACTCGCGGGCCTGCGCGCGCACCGCCGCGTAGTCGATCAGCCCGGTCTCCGGGTCGGTGCCGTAGCTGGCCTGCTCGAACATCTTGCCGGAGATGTTCGGCCGGAAGCCGTGGGTGAGGTGACCGCCGGCGTCCAGGCTCATGCCGAGCATCCGCTGGTCGCCGAGCGCCCGCCGCAGCCGGGCCCAGTCGGCCTCGCTGAGCGCGTCGACGTTCTTCACGCCGGCCTCGGCCAGCACCGGGCTCTCCACCCGGTGGGCCAGGATCGACCAGAAGGCGACCAGGTTCGCGTCGATGCCCGAGTGCGGCTGGACGTAGGCGTGGTCGGCGCCGAACAGCTCCCGGGCGTGCTCGGCGGCCAGCCGCTCCACCGTGTCGACGTTCTGGCAGGCGGCGTAGAACCGGCGGCCGGGCGTGCCCTCGGCGTACTTGTCGCTGAACCAGTTGCCCATCGCCAGCAGGACGGCGGGCGAGGCGTAGTTCTCGCTGGCGATGAGCTTGAGGCTCTCCCGCTGGTCGGTGAGCTCCTGCCCGATGGCGGCCGCCACCCGGGGCTCGACCTGGGCGATGACGTCCAGCGCGCCGGCGAACGCGGCGGTCTCACGGCTCACGGTGGTGGTCACGGGGCACTCCTGCGGTCGACGGGAGCCCAGGCGCGCGGCGGTCGACGGAGCCGCTCCCCGGTGGTGGCCCACCTGTCAGCGCCAGTCACGGCCCGCGGTGAGGATAGCGGCGGCACCGGACGGTCACCGGCCGGTGGTGCGCCGGCCATCCGGGTGGGTACGGACGGCGCATGTCCATGAGCGCACCGTTCGACCCGGTCCAGCCCACCCCCGACGAGGGGGTCCCCGCCGCGGACGCCGGCACCGGCGCCCCGCCGCCGGCCGAGGGCTTCGGCGTCGGCGGCGAGGAGCCCGACCGCCCCGAGCAGACCGACGCGGACGGCCCGGCCGCGACGCAGAGCGAGACCCCGTTCCACACGCCGGACCCCGCCGAGGTCGGGCCGGAGCCGACCGGCAACCCGGTCGACCCGGCCGTCTCTACCGCCACGCCCGACCCAGGCCAGACGGGCCGCGACCAGCGCTGACCGGTCCGGCGCAGCGGGTCGTCCGGTGCGCAGTAGAGCTCTGCCCCCCATGGGGGGGCAGAGCTCTAGTGGGCGCGGAAGTACACCGGGGGCGGTCAGCTCGCCGGGCTGACCGAGCTCATGTTGAAGTCCGGGACCCGCAGCATCGGCATCGCCGCCCGGGTGAACCAGTCGTTCCACTCCCGGGGCAGCGTCCGCTCGGTGCGGCTGGCCTCCGACGCCCGGCCGAGCAGGTCGACCGGCGACTCGTTGAACCGGAAGTTGTTCACCGCCCCGGTCACCTCGCCGCCCTCCACCAGGAAGACGCCGTCCCGGGTGAGCCCGGTGACCAGCAGCGTCTGCGGGTCGACCTCGCGGATGTACCAGAGCGTGGTCAGCAGCAGCCCGCGCTCGGTGCGGGCGATCATCTCGGCCGGCGACGCGGTCGCCGTCCGGTCCTCGAGGACGAGGTTGTCCACCGCCGCGGTCGCCGGAGCACCCGTCCGCTGCGCCCAGGCCCGCGGCCGGACCAGGTTGGTGAGCACGCCCTCGGAGATCCACTCGACCGCCGGGGTGGCCATGCCGTTGTCGAACACCGAGGCGCTGCCCGAGGAGCCGCCGACCGCCTGGAACGGCGCGGTCTCCAGGCCGGGCGCCGCCGGGTCGCTGCGCAGGGTCAGCGGCAGCCGGGCCAGCCGGTCGCCGATCCGGTTGCCGCCGCCGGGCCGGGCGAAGACGCTGCGCCCCTCGTCGGCGTCGCGGGCCCCCATCGACCAGTAGGCGACGACCATCAGGTCGCTGACCGTCGAGGGCGGCAGCAGCGTCTCGTAGCGGCCGGCCGGCAGGTCGACCCGCCGCTGCGACCAGGCCATCTTCTGCTGCACCTCGGCGGCCAGGTCGGCGACCGAGACGTCGGTGAAGTCGCGGGTGCCCACCCCGGCCCAGACCGACCGGCCGAAGTCGGTGCTCTTGCCGTTGAGCTCCACCCGGCCGGTGGGCTGGTCGTGCCGCAGCCGCAGGCCGGTCGAGGTGCCCAGGTAGGTGGTCGCCAGCTGGTGCTCGGCGAACCCGAACAGCAGCTCCTCCCGGCCGCGGGCCTCGCCAAAGGCCTGGCCGAGGGCGGGGGCGAACTCGGCGAAGACGTCGATCGAGGTCTCCGCCGCGTCGGCGTCCCAGTCACCGGCGCCCGGCGGCACCTCGCTGACCAGCGCCACGGCGTCCTCGGCCGGCCCGGCGTCGCGGGCGGCCTGCTCGCTGGCCGCCACCAGCTCCGCGACGTCCGGGGTGCCGGTGCGGGCCACGGTGCCGGTGGCCATCCCGGCGCCGCCGTCGACGAAGGAGATGACGACGACCTGCCGGGACCGCATCGCACCGTTGGTGGTCAGGCTGTTGCCGGCCCAGCGGAGGTTGGCCTCCGAGCTCTCGGTGACGTAGGTGACCTGCCCGTCGACGGTCGACGCGGCCAGCGCCCGCTCGACGATCTCCTGGGGTCGCAGCTGGGTCATCGCCCACCCTCCTGCTTGGTGTTGAGGATGCTGATGCCCTCGAACAGCGCGGTCGGGCAGCCGTGACTGACCGGTGCGACCTGGCCGGGCTGGGCCTTGCCGCAGTTGAACGCCCCGCCGAGCACGTAGGTCTGCGGGCCGCCGACCGCGGTCATCGAGCCCCAGAAGTCCGTCGTGGTCGCCTGGTAGGCGACGTCCCGGAGCTGACCGGTCAGCCGGCCGCCCTCGATTCGGTGGAACCGCTGCCCGGTGAACTGGAAGTTGTACCGCTGCATGTCGATCGACCAGCTGTTGTCCCCGACGACGTAGATGCCGCGCTCGACCCCGGCGATGACCTCCTCGGTCGAGGGGCCGTCGGGCGTCGGCTGCAGCGACACGTTGGCCATCCGCTGCACCGGCACGTGCGCGGCCGAGTCGGCGAAGGAGCAGCCGTTGGACCGGGCCGACCCCGACTTCGAGGCCGTGTTCCGGTCGACCTGGTAGCCGACCAGCACGCCGTCGCGGACCAGGTCCCACTGCTGGGCCTCGACGCCCTCGTCGTCCCAGCCGACGGTGGACAGGCCGTGCTCGGCGGTGCGGTCACCGGTGACGTGCATCAGCGGCGAGCCGTACTGCAGGGTGCCCAGCTTGTCGGGGGTGGCGAAGGAGGTGCCGGCGTAGGCCGCCTCGTAGCCCAGCGCCCGGTCCAGCTCGGTGGCGTGGCCGATGGACTCGTGGATGGTCAGCCACAGGTTCGAGGGGTCGACGACCAGGTCGTACCGGCCGGCCTCGACCGAGGGGGCGGCGACCTTCTCCCGCAGCAGCTCCGGGATCTCGGCGAGCTCGCCGCGCCAGTCCCAGCCGCCGTCGGCCGCGGACCCGGTCAGGAACTCCCAGCCCCGGCCGACCGGTGGGGCGAGCGTGCGCATCGACTCGAAGGTGCCGGTGGCCCGGTCGACGGTGAGCGCGGTGAACTCCGGGTGCACCCGCACCCGCTGCTGGCGGGTCCGGGTGCCGGCCGTGTCGGCGTAGAACTTCTGCTCCTTGACCGCCATGAAGCTGGTCTGCACGTGCTCCACGCCGTCGGCGGCCAGCAGCTGCTCGGACAGCTCGGTGAGCAGGCCGGTCTTCTCCGCGTCCGGGACGGCGAACGGGTCGACGTCGTAGGCAGACACCCACTGCCCGTCGTGCACCGGCTCGGGGGCCAGCTCGACGCGGTCGGTGTTCATCGCGGCCGACACCTGCGCGACGGCGACCGCCTCCTCGGCGAGCCGGACCGCCTCCGCCGCGGTGAGCACGACGCCGGCGGCGAACCCCCAGGTGCCCTCGTGGACGACGCGGACGGCGAGCCCGAGGTCCTCCCCGTCGCCCAGCGCCTCCAGCCGCGCGTCGCGCAGCCGGACGCTCTGCGTGCGGATCCGCTCGACCCGCAGGTCGGCGTGCTCGCACCCCAGGTCGACCGCCCGGGTCAGCGCCGCGTCGGCGAGCGCGGAGAGCGGGAGGGCGAGGAAGGACTCGTCGACGGAACGGGTCTGTGCCACGCCCCATGTCTACCAGGCACCCCCCGATGACGGCGACGCCGTTGCTGAGCCCGGCTACAGACCGACGACCGGACGCCGACGGGCGGCGGAGCCGGGCGCGGGTCAGGCAGGCGCTCGGGCTAGCCGAGCTCGCTGTCGATCCAGCACCAGCGCCAAGCCTCGTCCGGCTCGGCGCTGACGACGACCGGGTGCCCCTCCGCGCCGAAGTGCGCGCGGGAGTGCCGGCGCGGCGAGGAGTCGCAGCAGCCGACGTGGCCGCAGGTCAGGCAGGTGCGCAAGTGCACCCAGGTCGTCCCCTCACGCAGGCAGTCCTCGCAGGCCTGCTCGGGGTGCGCGACCCCCACCGGCGCCAGCCGCAGGTGCGCGCAGCGCTCGTCGCTGGGCCGGGGGGCCAGCGGGCGCTCGCGGTCCAGCGACTCCAGCTCCTCGTGCCGGTCGAGCAGCGACTCCTCGACGTCGATGGCGTTGAGCGCGGCCTCCAGCACCTCCGCCGGGGCGGTGCCGGCGTCGCGGGCGCGCACCACGACGTCCCGCTCGGCGGCGAGCATCGCCATCCGCAGCCGCGCGTAGATGCTCGACGGCGTCTGCTGGTCGGCCAGCGGCCGGCCCAGCCGCTCCCAGGTGGCGTGCGAGCGCGCGATGGACCGGTCGCGCAGCCGGTCGACGACGCCCTCGGGCTCCTCGCCGGTGGTCAGCTCGCCCAGCCGCTGCAGCCCGGCGGCGTTGGCGGCGTCGCCGATCACCGCAGCCTGCAGCGCGTCCTCGGCCGGGTCCGGCGGCGGCAGGCCGACCCGGCGGACCAGCCAGGGCAGCGTCGAGCCCTGCACCAGCAGGCTGCCGACGACGACGGTGAACGCCGCGAGCAGCAGCACCTCCCGGTTCGGCAGGTCCTCGGGCAGCACCTGGGCCGCGGCGAGGGTGACCACGCCGCGCATGCCCGCCCAGGAGACCAGCCCGGCGACCGCGGGGCTCCACGCCTGGCGGCGCATCGCGGGCGTCCCGACGGAGAGGGCGCCGGCCAGCCCGAAGACGAACGCGAAGCGCACCACCACGGTGGCCACCAGCACCCCGGCGCAGACCAGGGCGATCCGGCCCGCGCCCAGGCCGCTGTCCGAGGCGCCGGAGAGCAGGCCGGGCAGCTGCAGGCCGATGAGCAGGAACACGCTGTTCTCCAGCACGAAGGCGACGGTGCGCCAGGTGACCGCCTCGGTGACCCGCGCGGTCGCCGTCTGCACCTTCGGGGAGACGTGCGCCAGCGCCAGGCCGGTGACGACCGTGGCCAGCACCCCCGACGCGTGCACCTCTTCCGCGGCCAGGAACGCCAGGTAGGGGGCGACGAAGGAGACCAGGGTGTCCAGCACCGGGTCCTGCACCCGGGCCCGGACGACGGCGAGCACCGCGGCGACCACGCCGCCGACGAGCACCGCGCCCACGACCGCCCAGACGAACTCGCCGGCGACCTCCAGCGGCGAGGGCTCCGAGGTCAGCGCGGAGACCGCGACGCTCAGCGCGATCAGCGCCGCGGCGTCGTTGACCAGGCTCTCGTGCTCCAGCAGGGTCGCCACCCGCCGGGGCAGACCCAGCCGGCGGCCGATCGCCGAGGCCGCGATCGCGTCCGGTGGCGCGACGACCGCGCCCAGCGCCAGGGCGGCCGCGAGGGCCACGCCGGGCAGCAGCAACCAGGTGACCCAGCCGACGAACAGCGTGGTGACGACGACGAGCACCACCGACATCGAGAAGATGCTGGCCTTGTTGTGCTTGAAGTCGAACAGCGACGTCCGGGCCGTCGTGGCGTACAGCAGCGGCGGGAGCAGCGCGAAGAGCACCACGTCCGGGTCCAGCTGCACGTCCGGCACGTGCGGCAGGTACGACGCCGCGGCGCCGGCCACCACGAGCACCAGCGGGGTCGGCCAGCCGAACCGGTTGCACAGGCCGGCGACCACGCCGACGGCGATCACCAGCGCGACCAGCTCGGCGGTCAGCTCCACGGCTGCGTCGTCCCCACGGACGCCGATCCTGTCAGTGCAGGTGCCTCGCCCAGTCGGCAGGCACCCGGCCGGCGGGGCCCGGCACCGGCTGCGCCGCCGGGTGTGCGGTCGGGGCGGCGAGCTCCGGCCCGTCGGCGAACTCGCCGGCCACGTAGTCCCAGAACCAACCCTCCCCGGGCTCGAAGCTCTGCACGACCCGGTGCCCGGAGGCGTGCGCGTGCGCGGTCGCGTGCTGGTTGGGCGAGGAGTCGCAGCAGCCGACGTGCCCGCAGGCCGCGCACCGGCGCAGGTGCAGCCACCACGCGCCGCTGGCCTCGCACTCGACGCACCCGGTCCCGCTGGGTGGGACGGTCGGGTCGATCTGGTCCATGGGTGCTCCTCCTGGGTCGATGCGCGCCGCCGTGAGTCTCACCCAGCGGCGGCTCCTGGCGGAAGCGGTCAGGCCTGGTCCTCGCCGCCGTCGAGCACCAGCTCGTTGCCGGTCATGAAGCTGCTCTGGTCCGAGGCGAGGAACAACGCGCCGGCCGCGATCTCCGACGTGTGCGCGACCCGCTTCAGCGGGATGCCGGCGGCCATCCCCTGCAGCATCTGCTGGGCCGCGGCCGAGTCGGGGGCGAGCGCGACCAGCCCCGGCGTCTCGGTCGGGCCGGGGACCAGGGTGTTGACCCGGATGCCGCGGCCGGCGAGCTCCACCGCCCAGGTCTTGGTGAACGAGTGCAGGGCGGCCTTGGAGGCCCCGTAGACGCTGAAGGACGGCGTCCCGTGCAGGGTGGCGGTGGACCCGGCGAGCACGATCGAGGCGCCGTCGTTGAGCAGCGGCAGCGCCCCCTGCACGGTGAACAGGGTGCCGCGGACGTTGGTGTCGAAGGTGTCGGCGTAGTGCTCCGGGGTGATCTCGCCGAGCGCGGCGAACTCGCCGCCGCCGGCGTTGGCGAAGACGACGTCCAGGCCGCGGCCGGCCGCCGCGATCTCCGCGAACAACCGGTCGAGGTCGGCCAGGTCGCTGACGTCGCTCTGCACGCCCACCGCGCCGGAGCCGATCGCGGCGACCGCCTCGTCGAGGGCGTCCTTGCGGCGCCCGGTCACGAACACGTGCGCGCCCTCCGCGGCGAACCGCTGCGCCGCGGCCAGCCCGATCCCGGAGGTCGCGCCGGTCACCAGTGCCGTCTTGCCGTCGAGCTGTCCCATCGTGGGCTCCTCAGCCTCCGGCGGTGCTCGGTCACACCGCTCGGTGGCTACAACAGAATGACATGTCACGTATTCCAGGTCGGGACGACGGCGGCGGGGACGCAGGTCAGCGCCCCCGCCGCGGCGTCACGCGTCGAGCGCGGTCCAGAGCCGGGCGATCCGGCCGTCGACGACCTGGGCGACGTCCAGGCCGCCGAGCACCGGCTCGCCGCCGGGCGGCCCAAGCCGCTAGGACCGCATGCCCAGGTCGCCCACCCCGCGGAAGGAACCGACCGGCGTGAAGACCAGCCCCGGCCCCTGCGCCAGCAGCCCGGTCACCGTGGCCGCCAGCTCCTCCCGGCCGTGCACCTCGTGCTCGGCGTCGACGAACACGACGTCGGGGGCGAACACCTCGTCGATCGCGGCGGCCCGCCGGCCGGCGTCCGGCTCGTTGAAGACCTCGGCGACCATCCGGGCCAGCAGCTCCTCGGGGCCGGCCATCAGTCGGTCCCGAGCACGCCGCGCAGGAACGCGATGCCCTGGTTGATCGCGGCCTCGGCGGCGAAGGTGTGCCGCAGCGGCTGGAGGCCGACGAAGTCGTGGATGATCCCGCCGTAGCGGACCGCCGTCACCGGCACGCCGGCGGCGCGCAGCTTGGCGGCGTAGGCCTCACCCTCGTCGCGCAGCACGTCGGCCTCGCCCACGACGACCAGCGCCTGCGGCAGCCCGGCGAGCTCGTCGGTGGTGGCCCGCAGCGGGGAGGCGGTGATCTCGGCCCGCTGGGCCTCGTCGGTCGTGTACTGGTCCCAGAACCACTGCATGCCCTCGCGGGCGAGGAAGTAGCCGGTGGCGAACTGCTCGTAGGAGCCGGTGTCGAACGCGGCGTTCGTGACCGGGTAGTAGAGCAGCTGGCCCTGGAACTCCACACCGCCGCGCTGCTTGGCCAGGATCGTGGTGACGGTGGCCATGTTGCCGCCGACCGAGTCGCCGGCCACGGCCAGCCGCGCCGGGTCCAGGCCGTTCTCGGGGCCGTTCATCGCGATCCAGTCGGCGACCGCCCAGACCTGCTCGACCTGGGTCGGGTACTGGTGCTCCGGGGCGAGGTCGTAGTCGGGGAAGACCACGGCGGCCTGCGTGCCGACGGCGATCTCGCGGACCAGCCGGTCGTGGGTGACCGGGCCGCCGAACACCCAGCCCAGGCCGTGGACGTAGAGCACGACCGGCAGCGGGCCGGTGGCGCCCTTCGGCCGGACGATGCGCACCCGCACCTCACCGGTCGGGCCACCGGGGACGACGAGGTCCTCGACGTCGGCGGCCAGCAGCACCGGCGGCGGGTCGGTCTGCACCCCGATCGCGACCTCGCGGCCCTTCTCGGGGGTGAGCTGGTACAGGAACGGCGGGGTGGAGTTCGCGTCGGCGAAGGCCTGCGCGGCCTCCTCCAGCACGGGGCGGACGGGTTCGGACACGGGTGCCTCCCGGCTCGGTTTCGACTGGACGGCGGCCGCGGTCGACACTGACGGGACCGTCGCAGAGGAAGCTACATGACATGTCACGCACTCCGGACCGCCCTCCCGCCCCGCTCAGCCCCGAGCAGCAGGAGACCTGGTTCGCGTACATGCGGGTGATGCTGCGGCTGGGCTACGAGATGAACCGGCAGCTGCAGACCGACAGCGAGCTGTCCCTGCCGGACTACGACGTGCTCAACGCGCTGGCCGACTCCCCGGACGGCCGGCTGCAGCTCACCGCGCTGGCCACCCGGCTGGCCTGGGAGCGCAGCCGGCTGTCCCACCACCTGCAGCGGATGAGCGCCCGCGGACTGGTCGAGCGCAGCCCGTCGGCCACCGACCGGCGGGCCACCGACGCCGTCCTCACCGCCGCGGGCCGGGCGGCGCTGGCCGAGGCCACCCCCGGCCACGCGGACCTGGTCCGGCGGATGTTCTTCGACGGCCTGGACCCGGCCCTGCTCCCCCCGCTGCGGGCCGCGCTGGAGCAGGTGCACGAGCAGGTGCTCACCCACGGCACGCTGCCGCGCCCCGGTCAGCCGCAGCGGCGGCTGCCGGGGTTGGCGGCCGCGGACTGAGGGGTACCCGCCGCGGCATGGCCGGCGACGAGCACGACGTCACGCTCACCTTCGGTGGCAACGCGACGACCCTGCTGCGGCTGGGGCCGTTCACGCTGCTGACCGACCCCAACTTCCTGCACCGGGGCCAGCGCGCCTACCTGGGCTACGGGCTGTTCACCAAGCGGCTCACCGAACCCGCGCTGCAGCCCACCCAGCTGCCGGCGCTCGACGCCGTCCTGCTGTCCCACCTGCACGGCGACCACTGGGACGCGATCGCCACCCGCTCGCTGCCCAAGGAGACGCCGGTGGTGACCACGCCGGCGGCCGCGCGCGAGCTGGCGCAGAAGGGCTTCCACGCGACCAGCGACCTCACCGACTGGCAGACCCACGAGCTGGTCTCCGGGACGACGACGTTGCGGATCACCTCGGTGCCCGGGGTGCACGGCCCGGGCCTGCTCGGCAGGCTGCTGCCGCCGGTGATGGGCAGCGTGCTCGAGCTGGTGCAGGACGGCGCGGTCACCTGGCGGGGCTACATCAGCGGCGACACGCTCTTCCGCCGGGACATCGGCGAGGTGCTGCAGCGCTGCGGCCCGCTGGACGTGCTGGTCCCGCACCTGGGCGGCACCCAGGCGTTCGGGTTCACCGTGACGATGGACGGCCGGCAGGGCGCCGACCTGGTCGAGCTGCTCTCGCCGTCCGTCGTCGTCCCGGTGCACTACGACGACTACACGGTCTTCCGCAGCCCGCTCGGCGACTTCGTCGCCGAGGTCGCCGCCCGCCGCGCCCCGGGCGAGATCCGCACCGTGGGCCGCGGCCAGACCATCTCGCTGAGAGCCTGAGTGGAGTGCCACGGGCGCGGAAACCGCGCCGTGGCACTCCGCTCAGCGGCCGGCGAGGCGCATCGCGCGGGTCTGCACGTCGGCGCGCAGCGCGGCCTCGTCGACCGTCGTGCTGACGCCGTCGCGCACCAGCTGCCGGCCGGCGACCCAGGTGTCGCGGACGTGCCGGGAGCCCACCGACCAGACCAGGTGGGTGAGCAGGTCGGTGACGTCGCCGACCGGGGTGAACGCGATGTCCTCGGTGTCCACGTGCACCAGGTCCGCCCGCCGGCCGGCGGTCAGCTGACCCAGGTCGTCGCGCCCGACCGCCGCGGCCGCCGCCCCGGTGGCCAGCCAGAACGCCTCCGGCGCGGTGAGCGCGGTCGCGTCCCGCTCACGCAGCCGGGCCAGCTGCGCGGCCAGCCGGAGGTCCTCGAACAGGTCCAGGTTGTCGTTGGACGCCGGCCCGTCGGTGCCCATGCCGACCCGGATGCCCAGGTCGAGCATGTCCCGCAGCCGCGCCGTACCGCTGGCCAGCTTTGTGTTGCTGCCCGGGCAGTGGGCCACCGCGACGTCGTACTCGCGCCACAGCTCCAGGTCGCCGTCGTCCATGTGCACGCAGTGCGCGCCGAGCACCCGGCCGCCGAGCACGTCGTGCGCGGCGAGCAGCGCCGGCACGCTCGACCCGTGCTGGGCGAGCAGCTCGTCGCCCTCCGTGGCGGTCTCCGCGACGTGGACGGTGAGGAGCATGCCGTGCTCCCGCGCGGCGACGGCGGCGTCGCGCAGCACCGGCAGCGGCACCGTGTACGCCGAGTGCGGGCCGATGCCGAACTCGACCTGGGCGTCGCTGCGCCCGGCCAACCCGACCGCGGTGGCCAGCTGCTCGTCGAAGGTGCCGAACCCGGGCAGCCCGATGAGCGGGTTGGCCACCACCGCCCGGGCACCGGTCGCCCGCACCGCCGCGGCGATCCGCTCGGGCTGGAAGTACATCTCCACGCTGGTGGTCACCCCGTGCCGGAGCATCTCCGCCGACGCCGCGGTCATCGCCACCTCGACGTCCTCGGGAGTGAGCCTCGCCTCACGCGGCCACATGACCTCGCGCAGCCAGCGGTCCAGCGGCAGCCCCTCGCCCTGCCCCCGGAAGAGCACCATCGGGGCGTGCGAGTGGGTGTTCACCATGCCCGGCACGAGCACCCCCGGAAGGCTCCTGACCTCGGCGTCCTCGGTCAGCGGCGGGGCGTCGGCGGCCGGGCCGACCCAGCCGATCACACCGTCGACGACGTCGAGCACGGCATCGGGGACGACGGTGCCGGCACGGTCACCGACGACGACGGCGCGGGCGGCGAAGCGCTGCAGCATGGACGCTGAACCTACTGGCGCAGCCACGGCGGGGCCCGGCGACGCACGGGGACCGCCGATACCGTGGGCCCATGCCGATCCTCGCCGCCGCCTCGTCCGACCAAGGGGGGATCACCGGGTTCCTGCTCGATCTCGTCGACAAGCTGGGCGCGGTCGGTGTCGGCCTCACGATCCTGATCGAGACCGTCATCCCGCCGATCCCCAGCGAGGCGGTGCTCGGCGCCGCCGGGGTGCTGATCAACGACGGCCGACTCTCCGTCGTCCCGGTCGTCCTGTTCGCCACCCTCGGCTCGGTGGTCGGGGCGCTGGTGCTCTACTGGGTCGGCCGGGCCCTGGGCCCACGCCGCTCGCACGCGTTCCTCGACCGGCTCCCGCTGGTCGCCACCGACGACGTCGACCGGACCTTCGACTGGTTCGAGCGCCACGGGCGGTCCGCGGTCTTCTTCGGCCGCATGGTCCCGATCGTGCGCAGCTTCGTGTCCGTGCCGGCCGGTGTGGTGAAGATGCCGCTGCCGCAGTTCCTGGCGTTCACCACCGCCGGCAGCCTGATCTGGAACAGCGTGCTGATCGGGCTCGGCGTCGCCGCCGGCGACTTCGTCGAGGCCAACCTGCACTACCTGGACTACGCCGTCGTCGCCGCAGTGGTCCTGGGCGTGGGCTGGTTCGTCTACAAGAAGGTGACCGGCGGGTTCAGCCGTCCCGCGGACGCCGGCGCCGACCTGCCGGTCGACGAGCGGGACGAGGCCTGATCCGGTGCGCACCCGCCCGGACGTCGTCGCCTTCGACGTCAACGAGACCCTGCTGGACCTCGCGCCCGTCGGCGCCGCGCTGGTCGAGCACGGCCAGTCCGAGCAGCTGCTGCCCAGCGTCTTCTCCCGGACCCTGCTCACCGGGTTCGCCGGCGCGGCCCTGGGCACCTGGTTCCCGTTCCGGGCCGCCTTCGAGACCTCCGTGGCCCAGCTGACCGGGTTGCCGCCGGCCGCCTGCGCGGCGGTCGCCGACGCGTTCGGTGAGCTGTCCCCCCACCCGGACGTCGAGCCCGCGCTGCGGCTGCTCACCGAGGCCGGCGTCCGGGCGGTGACGCTCAGCCACGGGTCGCCGGGGGTGGCCGAGGCGGGCCTGTCCCGCGGCGGGGTCGCCGCGCTGGTCGAGCAGACCCTGACCTCGGAGTCGATCCGCGCCTGGAAGCCCGCCCGCGAGGCCTACCTGTGGGCGGCGGGGACCTGCGGCGTCGCCCCGGACCGGATGGCCCTGGTGGCCGCCCACTCCTGGGACGTCGCCGGGGCCCGCCGGGCGGGGCTGACGGCGGCCTTCACCACCAACCGGGCCGAGCGGGTGTACGCCGGCGTCCTCGAGCCGCCGCACGTGCAGGGCGGCTCGCTCGTCGAGGCGGTCGAGGCGCTGCTCGCCCTCCCCCGCGCGTGAGCGCCCGCGAGGTGCCCACCCCGCTGGGCCCGGCGCGGGTGCACCGCACCGAGCCGGCGGGGGACGTCGCCGGCACCCTCGTGCTCGGCCACGGTGCCGGCGGCGGCGTGGACTCCGCCGACCTGCGCGCCGTCGCCGGGGCCGGCGCGCAGGCCGGGTGGCGGGTGCTGCTGGTCGAGCAGCCCTGGCGGGTCGCCGGGAAGCGGATCGCGCCGGCACCGCCGCGGCTGGACGAGGCCTGGACGGCGGTGCTGGCGCAGGTGCGCGACCTGGTCGACGGCCCCCTGGTGCTCGGTGGCCGCAGCGCCGGGGCGCGGGTGGCCTGCCGGACGGCGCCCGCGCAGGGTGCGGCGGGCGTGCTCGCCCTGGCCTTCCCGCTGCACCCGCCCGGCCGGCCGGAGAAGAGCCGCGCCGCGGAGCTGCGCGGCGTCGGCGTCCCGCTGGTCGTCGTGCAGGGCGAGACCGACGCCTTCGGACGCCCGGCCGAGGTCGAGGCGGCGCTGGCCGGGCACGCCGGCACCGTCCGCCCCGTCCCCGGCGACCACGCGCTGGGCAGGGACCCCGCCGCGGTCGCCGCCGCCGTCACCGACTGGCTGGCGGCGGCGTACCCGCGGCGTCAGGTCAGCGGCGCAGGCGCCGGATGACCAGCAGCAGGAGCACCAGGACCGCCGCGCCGCCGGCCGCGGGGGCCGCGTAGCGGGTGAACGCGGCGCCGCCGGCCACCTCGAGCAGGTCGATCGGCTCGGGCTCGGTCGGGGTGAGCTGCCGCGGTGCGGAGCTCGGGGTGCTCTTGGCCGGGCCACCGCCCGCGGGCCGGTTCGGCGGCGCGGTGGTGCCGGTCGGCGGCTTGCTGGGTGCCTTCCGCGCCGCGCCGATCGGGGTCGGCGCGGCCGCGTCGGCCGGCGCGTCGATGACGGCGGCGGGCGCCGTGTCCTCCGCGGCGGGGGCGGTGTCCGGCACCGCGGCGGAGGTGGCCTTCGCCGGGGTCGCCTTCGCCGGGGTGGCCTTCGCCGGCGCGGTGGCCGCGGGAGCGGTGCTGTCCGCGGCGGCGGCCGCGGTCTTCTTGGCGGCGGCGGCGGCCTTCTTCGCCGGCCCACCGGCGCCCTCGGCGGAGGCGGCGACCTCCTCGACGACCCCGGCGGTGGTCGCGGCGGCCGTGGCCGCGGCGGTGGTGACCGTCTTGGCGACGGTCGGCTCCTGCGACTGCTCGGCCGCGGCCTGGTCGACCAGGCCGGCGTCGCCGCTGGCCAGCTGGGCGGACAGCTTGTCGGCGAACTGGCCGAGCAGCTTGTTGCCCACGTCGGTCATCACGCCGCGGCCGAACTGCGCGGGGCGGCCGGTGATGTTCAGGTCGGTCAGCACGTCGACCCGGGTGACGCTGCCCTCGGCGGCCAGGGTGGCGGTGACGATCGCCGCAGCGGTGCCGTTGCCGCGCTGGTCCTTGCCGCGGGCGTCGATCACGGCCTTGTGCGTGGTCTCGTCCTTCTCGATGAAGGACCCCTTGCCCTGGTAGGTCAGGTTGATCGGCCCCAGCTTGACCTTCACCCGGCCGGTGAAGTCGTCCCCGGTGACCGAGTCGAGCGCCGCCCCGGGCATGCACGGGGCGATCCGGTCGATGTCCAACAGCACCCGCCACGCCTCGTCGACGGGCAGGGGCACGGTGAACGAGTTCTCCAGCTGCACTGCAGGACCTCCGAGGATGTGCGGCCCGGCGCCGTCGGGGGAGACGGCGACACCGGCGGCGAGCCGAGCCGGGACGTGCAGGGTCAGGGACGAGACGGCGACGCTACCGCGCTCCGCACGTCCCTCCCGCACATCCGACCACGGGCGGGACGACGGCGCAGGCGGGAACGGCGGCGGCGCGCCGGACCGGCCCGCCCGGGGAGGACGGACCGGTCCGACGCGCTGCGTGCTACAGGCCTGCGGCCGCGGCCAGGGCGCGCCGGGTGAGCACCTGCGCGAGGTGCTGCCGGTAGTCGGCCTGGGCGTTGAGGTCGTTGCTCGGGCTGGTGCCCTCGGCGGCCTGGGCGGCGGCAGCGGTGACCGTCTCCAGGCTCACGTCGACCCCGACCAGGGCGGCCTCGGTGGCGCCGGCCCGCAACGGGGTCGGCCCCATGTTGGTCAGCCCGATGCGCGCCTCGGTGATCCGGCCGCCCTCCCGCCGGACCGCCGCCGCGACCGCCACGATCGACCAGGCCTGGGCGACCCGGTTGAACTTCTCGTAGCGGGTGCCCCAGCCGTCGGCCGCGGAGAGCTTGGGGAGCCGGATCTCGACGAGCAGCTCCCCCTCCTCCAGCGCGGTGGTCAGGTAGTCGACGAAGAACTCCGACGCGGGGACCGTCCGGCGTCCGGCCGGGCCGGCGACGACGAACTCGGCGTCCAGCGCCAGCGCCACCGCCGGCAGGTCACCGGCCGGGTCGGCGTGCGCCAGGGCGCCGCCGAAGGTGCCCCGCCGGCGCACCTGCCGGTCGGCCACCGTCTCGGTGGCCTGGACCACCAGCTGGGCGTACTGCGCCAGCAGCGGGTCGCTGAGCACGTCGGCGTGCGTGGTCATCGCGCCGACGACCAGCTGGTCGCCCTCCTCCCGCACCCCGCGCAGCTCCTCGACCCGGGTGAGGTCGACGACGAGCTCCGGCGCGGCCAGCCGCAGCCGCATCACCGGGATGAGCGACTGCCCGCCGGCGAGGACCTTGACGTCGTCCCCGCCCTCGGCGATGACCCGCAGCGCCTCCTCGACGGTGGTGGGCCGGGCGTACGCGAACGCTGCGGGGATCACTGCAGGTCTCCTTCGGTGGCAGAAGCGGTGGCCGCCTCGCTGGAGGAGACGCTGTGCGCGTTGGTGCCCGCGGTGGCCCGGTCGCCGCCGTCCCCGCCCTCGTGGAGAGCCCGCCAGACCCGTTCCGGGGTCAGCGGCATCCGCAGCTCGCTGACGCCCAGGTGCCGGACGGCGTCGATGGCGGCGTTGACCACCGCCGGGGTGCTGGCGATGCAGCCGGCCTCCCCGACGCCCTTGGCACCCAGCGGGTTGCTGGTCGCCTCGTGCACGGTGTTGCCGGTGTCGAAGTGCGGCAGGTCGGCGGCCGAGGGGATCAGGTAGTCCACGAAGCTGCCGGTGGTCAGGTTGCCCTCGGCGTCGTAGATCGCCTCCTCGAACATGGCCTGGGCGATGCCCTGGGCCAGGCCGCCGTGCACCTGCCCCTCGACGATCAGCGGGTTCACGATCGTCCCGACGTCGTCCACGCAGGCGTACTTGCGGATCTTGGCGAACCCGGTCTCGGTGTCGATCTCCATCGCGCAGATGTGCGTGCCGTGCGGGAAGGAGAAGTTCTCCGGGTCGAAGGTCGCCTCGGAGTCGATCGAGGGCTCGATCCCCTCCGGGTAGTCGTGCGCGGCGAAGATGGCCAGGGCCACCTCCTGGATGCCGATGGAGGCGCCCGGTGTCCCCTTGACGGAGAACTTCCCGCCGGTGAACTCCAGGTCGTCCTCGCTGGCCTCCAGCAGGTGCGCGGCGATCGCCCGCGCCTTCTGCACGACCTTCTCCGCCGCCTTGACCACCGCGGTGCCACCGACCACCAGGGAGCGGGAGCCGTAGGTGTCCAGGCCGCGGGAGGAGATCGCGGTGTCGCCGTGCAGCACCTCGACGTCCTCGAAGGGCACACCGAGCTGGTCGGCGACGATCTGGCTCCAGGCCGTCTCGTGGCCCTGCCCGTGCGGCGTCGAGCCGGTGACGACCTCGACCTTGCCGGTGGGCAGCATCCGGATCGAGGCCGACTCCCAGCCACCCGCGCCGAAGGAGAGCGACCCGAGCACCCGGGAGGGCGCCAGCCCGCACATCTCGGTGAAGGTGGAGAAGCCGATGCCCAGCTGGACCGGGTCGTTCGACTCCCGGCGCCGCTTCTGCTCGGCCCGCAGCTCGTCGTAGCCCAGCAGCTCCAGCGCCTGCTGGGTGGCCTGCGCGTAGTCGCCGCTGTCGTACTGCAGGCCGGCGACCGTGGTGAACGGGAACTCGTCGGCGTTGATCCAGTTCTTGCGGCGCAGCTCCAGCGGGTCCATGCCCAGCTCGACGGCGAGCTCGTCCATGATCCGCTCGATCGCGAACGTCGCCTCGGGCCGGCCGGCGCCGCGGTAGGCGTCGGTGGGCACCTTGTTGGTGAACACCCCGTCGCACTCGAAGCGGTAGGCCGGGAACTTGTAGATGCCCGGGAACATGAACGCGCCCAGCGCCGGCACGCCCGGGGTGATCAGCCGCAGGTAGGCGCCCATGTCGGCGAGCAGCCGGACCCGCAGCGCCTTGACGGTGCCGTCGCGGTCGGCGGCGACGTCGACGAACTGGACCTGGTCGCGGCCGTGGTGGGCGGTCATCAGCGACTCGCCCCGGGTCTCGGTCCACTTGATCGGCTTGCCCAGCCGGCGGGCGACCAGCAGGGCCAGGATCTCCTCCGGGTTGACCTGCAGCTTGCCGCCGAAACCGCCGCCGACGTCGGGGGCGATGACCCGCAGCTTGTGCTCCGGGATGCCGGTGACGCTGGCCGCCATCACCCGCAGGATGTGCGGGATCTGGGTCGCCGACCACATCGTGTAGCTGTCCCGGGTGGGCTGGACGACGACCGACCGGGGCTCCATGAACGCCGGGATCAGCCGCTGCTGGACGAACCGGCGGCTGACGGTGACCTCGGCATCGGCGAAGGCCTGCTCGGTGTCCGAGCCGGTGCCGGCCTCGCCGGCGTCGAAGACGAAGTGGTAGCTGGTGTTCGACGAGGTCGAGTCGTGGACCAGCGGCGAGCCGTCCTGGACGGCCGTCTCCATGTCCAGCACGACGGGCAGCGGCTCGTAGTCGACGTCGATCGCCTCGAGGGCGTCCGCGGCCGCGGTGCGGGTGCGGGCGACGACGATCGCGACCGCCTCACCGACGTGGTTGACCTGGTCGACGGCGATCGAGGGGTGCCCGGGGTTGACCATGTCCGGGGTCACCGGCCAGGCGCAGGGGATCGAGCCCTGCTCCTCGGCGAGGTCGGCCCCGGTGTAGACGGCGACGACGTTCGGCCGGTCCTTGGCCGCGCTGACGTCGAGGTGGGTGATCCGCCCGTGGGCGACCGGGCTGCGCAGCATCGCCATGTGCAGCATGCCCGGCAGCACGATGTTGTCGGTCCACTGCGTCTCGCCGGTGATGAGGCGGGCGTCCTCCTTGCGCAGCCGCGCCTGCCCGATCTCCTTGGCCGGGGCCAGCTCGACGGGGGTCTCCGGGGCGGCCGGGTCCTCGACGGCGGTCACGACGCCTCCTCGCTGGCGCTCGTCGGGGCCGTGCCCGAAGGTGCTGTGCTGGATGATGACCTCGCAAGCTCGGTCATGACTGCGCCACCACGTGCTCCGAGGCGGCGGTGTCCACCGCGGCCGGCGAGGAGCCCGGGTCACCGGGTGCCTCGCCCCGCATCTCCTGCGCCGCGTGCTGCACGGCCTTGACGATGTTCTGGTAGCCGGTGCAGCGGCAGAGGTTGCCCTCGATGCCCTCGCGCACCTCGGTCTCGCTCGGGTCCGGGTTCTCCTTGAGCAGGTCGATCGAGGCCATGATCATCCCCGGCGTGCAGAAGCCGCACTGCAGCCCGTGCATCTCGTGGAAGGCCCGCTGGACCGGGTGCAGGGTGCCGCCGATGCCCTCCCCGGCGATCCCCTCGATGGTGGTGACCTGGCTGCCGTCGGCCTGCACGGCCAGCACGGTGCACGACTTCACGGCCTGCCCGTCCAGGTGGACGGTGCACGCGCCGCAGTTGCTGGTGTCACAGCCCACGACCGTGCCGACCTTGCCGATCTGTTCCCTGAGGTAGTGCACCAGCAGGGTCCGCGGCTCGACGTCGTCCGTGTAGGACTCCCCGTCGACCCGCACGTTGATCTGCGTCACGTGTCCTCCGCTTCGTTGCATCGGCTCTGCACCGCGGTCGTCCCGCGGGTCCTGCGGCAGTGTGACAACCGACACGTGCACGAGTCCACACCCGCGGCCGCCGGCCGGGACCCCGGTTCCGCGGATGCGGCTGCTCAACGGCCGAGGCGGCTCAACTGCGGGAGACACCTCGCGCGCTGCCCCGCAGGACGCCCCCCGGGCAACGTTGCACCGGGTTGCAGTCGACCGACCGTCAGCGGCGGAGCGGACCGCGCGGCCCGCCGCGCAGCCGCTGCACGTGCCCGGCCGCCGCGGTGCGCCGCGCCCCGGGCGGGAGCACGGCCAGGCACGCCTGCCAGGTGCCCAGGTCGTCGGCCGCCTCGGCCAGCTCGCTGTAGCGGACCAGCAGGTCCGGGCGCCCGCTGCCGAGCACCGCCGTCCGGACCTCGTCGGCGAGGCGGGCGCGGGCGGCCCGCACGCCCGGTGCCGTCGACCCCGGCAGCAGCGGCCCCCGGTAGCGGTCCAGCGCCGAGCCCACCGCCCCCTGCGCGATGAGGCCGCGCACCTCCTCGGCGTCGGTGCGCACCGACCCGAGCAGCCGGTAGGGCCGCGAGCCGACCAGGTGGTCGCCCACCAGCCGGCGGAGCCGGGACAGCTCGGCGCGCACGGTGACCGCGGCCGCCTCGCCGGCGTGGCACTCGGCGGCCAGCTGCTCCGCCGTCCGCCCGGTGCCCGCTGCGGCGGCCTCGGCGAGCAGCACCACCAGCTCGGAGTGCCGCAGCGAGAGCTCCTGCACCCCGGCGGCGGTGCGCAGCCGGGCGCGGTCGCGGCCCAGCACCTCGAGGGTCGGGACGGCGGGCCGCTGGCCGGCGGCCAGCCGGTCAGCGCGCAGCCCGCGGTCCCGGCCGAGCCAGCGGAGCTCGGACTCCGCGGCGGCCGCGGTGGCCCGCACCAGCGTCAGCACGTGCGGGCTGGCCACGTGGTCGCCGCCGGTGACGTCGATGGCGCCGAGCAGGGCACCGGTGAGCGGGTCGTGCACCGGGGCCGCCGAGCAGCTCCACGGCTGGACCGGACGGCGGTAGTGCTCGCTGCCGTAGATCTGGACGGCGTGGTCGAGGGCGAGGGCGGTGCCCGGCGCGTTGGTCCCGGCGCTGCTCTCGCCCCACGAGGCGCCCTCGACGAAGTGCACCCCGGCCGCCCGGTCCCGCAGCCGCGAGTCGCCCTCCACCCAGAGCATCCGGCCGGCCGCGTCGGTCACCGCGACGATCATCTGGTCCACCTCGGCGTCGGCGACGAGCAGCCGGCGGATCACCGGCATGACCGCGGCCAGCGGGTGCGCCGCCCGGTAGGCGGCCAGGTCGTCGTCGAGCAGGTCCACCGGGGGCGGCGCCCCGTCGGGGTCGACGCCGCTGCGCAGCGACCGCCGCCAGGAGTCCCACACGACCGCGCGCACCTGGTCCCGCGCGGGTGTGCCGACCTGCGTGACGAGGGCCTCGTGCGCGGCCCGGAGCCGCCGGGTGAGCACCGGGCCGGGGTCCCCGTCGGGGAGGGCCAGCCACGGGTTCACGGTCGTCACGGCGCGGGGTCCCCGGGGCTGAGGGTCATGGTCGCCCCATCGTGACCGCTGCTCCCCGATCGCGCCAGGGACGCGGACGGGCGGTGCGGACCGACCGCCCTGCGCCACCGCGGGTCCACCATCGTCCCGGTGGGGGCGGAGCGGCCGAGGAGGTCCCGTGGCGCGGTGGTCGGAGATCGAGCAGGAGGCGCCTGAGCTCGCGGCGACGGCGCGGCAGTTCCTGGACGCCGGGGCGCACAAGACCCTGGCGACGCTGCGGCGGGACGGGTCGCCCCGGATCAGCGGCACCGAGATCGAGATCCGCGACGGCGATCTCTGGTTCGGCGGCATGTGGCAGTCGGTCAAGGCCCTGGACCTGCTGCGCGATCCACGCTTCGCGCTGCACGGCCCGTCGGTCAGCCCACCGGAGTGGCGCGGCGACGCGAAGCTCGCCGGCCGGGCGGAGGAGGTCACCGACCCCGCCGTCATGGCGCGGATGACCGGGGGCGCGCCACCGGGGCCCTCGCACCTGTTCCGGGCCGACGTCACCGAGCTGAGCGTGGTGCGGCTCGCGGAGAGCGGCGACTCGCTGGTCATCGAGTCGTGGCACGCCGGCCGCGGGACGAGCCGGGTGGAACGCCGCTGACCGGCCGGCGGTCCGCTCGGGGACGGCCTCCGATCGCCGCCGCAGATCAGATCGCGGCGAGCTCCCGGCGGCGCAGCACGGCCGAGGCGGCGAGGAAACCGAGCCCGAGCACGGCCAGCCCGGTGCCGACCAGGCTCGGCGCCCGGTAGCCGAAGCCGGCGGCGATGACCAGGCCGCCCAGCCACGCGCCCAGCGCGTTGGCCAGGTTGAGCGCGGAGTGGTTGAGCGCCGCGCCGAGCATCTGGGCGTCCCCGGCGACCTCCATCAGCCGCAGCTGCAGGCAGACGGCGAGGACCGAGCTGGCCGCGGCGGTGAGGAACACCGCGACCAGCAGGGCGCCGGCGCTCCCGGCGAGCAGCGCCACGGCGAGCAGGAAGACGCCGAGGGCGACCACCGCGCCCAGCAGCGAGGGGAACAGCGCGCGGTCGGCCAGCCGGCCGCCGAGCGCGGTGCCGACGATCATGCCGACGCCGAAGACCAGCAGCGCGACCGGGACGAAGCCCGCCGAGGCCCCGGCGACGTCGGTGAGCAGCGGCGCGATGTAGCTGTACAGGGCGAACATGCCGCCGAAGCCGACGACCCCGAACAGCAGGGTCAGCACCACCTGCGGCCGGCGCAGCGCGCCCAGCTCGGACCGGATCGTCGCCTCGGCCCGGCCGGGGACGGCGGGGACGACCAGCAGGACGGCGAGCACGGTCAGCGCCCCGAGCAGCACGACCGCCCAGTAGGCCGAGCGCCAGCCCATCGCCTGGCCGAGCCAGGTCGCCGCGGGGACGCCGGCCACGTTGGCGACCGCCAGCCCGAGCATCACCGAGCTGACCGCCCGGCCGCGCAGCCGGTCGGGCACCAGCGAGGCGGCGATGAGCGAGGCGACCCCGAAGAAGGCGCCGTGCGGCAGCCCGGCGACGAACCGGGCGAGCAGCAGGGTCCCGTAGCCGGGGGCCAGCGCGCTCAGCGCGTTGCCGGCGACGAACGCCGCCATCAGGCCGACGGCCAGCCCGCGCCGGGGCAGCCGGGCGCCGAGGGCGGCGATCACCGGCGCGCCGACGACCACGCCGAGGGCGTAGGCGGAGATGAGGTGGCCGGCCGAGGGGATGCTCGCGTCGACGCCGGCGGCGATGTCGGGCAGCAGGCCCATCGTCACGAACTCGGTGGTGCCGATGGCGAAGGCGCCGACGGCCAGCGCGCCGATGGCGAGGACGGCGGTGCGGGGGGCGGGGACGGTCGGGGCCGGCGTCGTCTCGACGGCGGGGGCGGCGCTCACAGGTCCAGCCAAGACCACCGCCCCGGCCGGCATTCCCGCACCCCGTTGGTCTCAAGGAGCCCCCCGCGGATGCCGATGACCGACCGAGGACCGGGAGGGGGCTGCGATGGCCGAGCAGAGACGCCGCACACCGAGGAAGGCCGTGCGCCGCGCGCCGCGGAGGCGCGTCCGCCGCGCGCCCAGGAGCGGCGGGCTGACGCGCTGGCTGACCCCGGTGCTGGCGCTGGCCGCCGGCGGGCTGTTCGCCGCGTCCCAGCTGACCCCGGTGCTGGTCGACCTCACGGCGTCCAGCACCATCACCGACGAGGGGGTCACCGTGGGCGGCAGCTCCGCCCCCGCGCTCGGGGACGGCCTGCTCTCCTGGTCCACCGGCACCCCGGCCGGCGACTCGAACGGCGCGACGGTGACCGACGGCGACGCGGTCGGCGGGCTCGTGGTCCCCCAGCCGCCCCGGCCGAACGGCATCACGCTGCAGCCCTGGGCCGCCCGGGGCGTCGCCCCCACGCTGACCCCGCTGGAGCCCGCCTGCGGCGGGTACAGCACACCGAAGCGGATCACCCCGGGCGTGGTCGCCGGCACCGGCTCGGCCACCGTCACCTGGATGTCCGACGCCCGCGGCGAGGTGCAGTCCTACCGGGTCTCCGCGGTCGCCCAGCGGCCGGTGAGCGGGGTCCAGCCCGCACCGCTGACCGCCGCCGCGGCGCAGCCCGAGGGGTGCCAGCAGGTCTCGGCGACGGTCACCGGGCTGGTGTCCGGCGAGTACTACGTGTTCTGGCTGGAGGAGCAGGTCGTCAGCGCGACCACCGGGCGGACCCGGCTGGACCAGGTCGGCAGCTCGGCCCCGGTGCTGGTCGGCTGAGCCGCCCGCCGGGTCAGAGCCCGGCGGCGAGGTCGACCAGCTCGTCGAGCACCCGCCGCACGACCAGCCGTTCGGCGTGGTCCGGGCGGACCAGGGCGTCGATCCGGCGGCCGGCCCGCACCCCGGCCAGCGGCACCAGCCGCACGCCCGGCCGCCGCCCGGCGGTGTGGCGCGGCAGCAGGGCGATGCCGTGCCCGCCGGCGACCAGCGCCTCGACGACGCCGAAGTCGTTGATCCGGTGGGCGACGTGCGGCTGGGCGCCGGAGCCGGCCGCCACGGCGTCGAGCAGCTCGGCGACCGGGAACCCGACCTTGACCGCGATCCAGTCCTCGTCGACCAGGTCGGCCGGGCGCACCTCGGCCCGGCCGGCCAGCCGGTGCCCGGCGGGGACGGCGACGTCCAGCGGCTCGCGGAGCAGCGGGACCACCCGCAGGCCGGTGTCCCGCCAGCCGGCGTCGTCGTCGGGCCGGTGGGCGATGACGACGTCGACCCGGTCGGTCAGCGCCGGGAAGTCCGCCTGCGCCACGTCCTCGTCGGAGCACTCGACGGTCACGCCGGCCAGGCCGGCGACGCGGTCCAGCAGGCCGGGCAGCAGCAGGTGCGCGGCGCTCTGGAAGGCCGAGACCCGCACCGTGCCGACCGGCCGGTCGGCGAAGGCCGCGCAGGCGGCCCGGGCCCGTTCCACCGCCACCGCGACGTCGACGGCCGCCTCCGCCAGCGCCTGACCGGCGAGGGTGAGCCGCAGCCCCCGGCCGACCCGCTCGGTCAGCGGGACGCCCATCTCCCGGGAGAGCGCGGCCAGCTGCTGGGAGACCGCCGACGGCGTGAGGTGCAGCACCGCGGCGGCCGCGGTGACCCCGCCCTGGCGGCCCACCGCCCGCAGGGTCTCCAGTGCGCGGACGTCCATGAAGCGACGCTACAAGGTCGCGGTGCGAACGATCGATGGTGCTGGACCGTCAGCGACCGCAGAGTGGGTCCATGCCACCCCGCGACCGGCTGCTCGCCGGGCTCGTCGCCCTCGTCTGGGGCCTGAACTTCCCGGCGATCCACCTGTCCCTGGAGCAGTTCCCGCCGTTCTTCCTGGTGGCCCTCCGGTTCGCCGTGCTGGCGGTGCCGACCCTGCTGTTCGTGCCGCGGCCGGGGGTGCCCTGGCGCTGGGTGCTCGGCTACGGCACCGGCTTCGGGGTGCTCCAGTTCCTCTTCCTGTACCTGGCCATGGTCAACGGGATGCCCTCGGGCCTGGCCTCGCTGGTGCTGCAGTCCTCCGCCCCGTTCACCGTGGTGCTGGCGGCGGCGCTGCTGCGCGAGCGGCTCGGCGGCCGGCAGGCCCTCGGCGTCGCGCTGGCGGTGGGCGGGCTGGCGGGGATCGCCGTGCACCGGGCCGGCCTGGCCGGGGGCGCGTACCTGCTGCCCGTCGTCCTCACCCTCTGCGGCGGGCTGGGCTGGGCGCTGGGCAACCTGGCCAGCCGGCAGGCGCGGGCGCCGCAGCCGCTGCGCCTCACGCTGTGGATGACCGTCGTGCCGCCGCTGCCGATGCTGGTGGTGTCGCTGCTGACGGAGGGCCCGCAGCGGATCGGCACCTCGCTCAGCACGCTCGACTCCACCCGCGGGGCGCTGGCCCTCGCCGGGCTGGCCTTCACCGTGCTGGTCGCCACCGTGCTCGGCTCGGGCATCTGGACGACGCTGCTGAGCCGGCACCCGTCGAGCACGGTGGCACCGTTCTCCATGCTGGTGCCGGTGGTCGGGGTGGGGGCGTCCTGGCTGGCCTTCGGCGAGCGGGTCTACCTGGTCGAGCTCGCCTGCGGCGCCGTCGTGGTCGCCGGGGTGCTGCTCAGCAGCTCCGGCCGGCGGACCGCGAGCACCCCCGCCGCACCCCCGCTGGTGCCCGCCGCGACCTGACGGCCGTCAGTGGACGGCGACCGGCGCGGCCTCCGGGTCGGGGTCCGCCAGCTGCCAGGGGCGGACGACGACCACCAGCACCACGATCGCCAGCACCAGCGAGGCGACGACGACCGTGCCCATCGCGACGGCGTCGTTGCCGAGCAGGCCGACCAGCGGCGAGACCGCGGCACCGACGCCGAACTGGACGGCGCCCAGCAGCGCGGCGGCGGTGCCGGCGGCGTCGCCGTGCCGGGACAGCGCCAGCGCCGGGGCGTTGGGCAGCGCCAGGCCGCAGGAGAACAGCACCGCCCACAGCGGGAGGACGACGGCGAACAGCCCGCCGGTCGCGGTGGCGGCCAGCACCAGCAGCACGACCCCGGCGACGGCGCCCGCGACGGTGCCGGCGACCAGCACCTGGGCCGGGGAGAACCAGCGCAGCAGCACCGGGTTGAGCTGGGTCGCGGCGATCAGCCAGACCGCGCCGGCGCCGAAGAGCAGCCCGAACTGCTGCTCGTCGAGGCCGAACTCGTCCTGGTAGACGAACGAGGACCCGGAGACGTAGGCGAACAGCCCGGCCATGGTCAGCCCGGCGACGAGGACGAGGCCGACGTAGGCGCGGTCGCGGAACAGCGAGCCGTAGCTGCGCAGCGTGCCGGCGACACCGCTGCTGCTGCGGCGCTCGGGCGGCAGCGTCTCGCGGACGGCGAAGAAGCCCATCACGACCAGCAGGACGCCGTAGAGGGCCAGCAGCGCGAAGACACCGCGCCAGGAGGTGAACCGGAGCAGCTCGCCGCCGATGGTCGGGGCGAGCACCGGCGCGACGCCGAGCACCAGGAAGAGCCGGGAGAGCATGGTCGCGGCGGCGCGGCCGTCGAACAGGTCGCGGACGACGGCGATGGCGATGACCGCCCCGGCCGCCGCCCCGACGCCCTGCAGCACCCGGAGCGCGCCGAGCACGGCGACGTTCGGCGCGAGCAGCACCAGCAGCGACGCCAGCACGTGCACCGCCGTCCCGACCAGCAGCGGGCGGCGGCGGCCGAGGGCGTCCGACAGCGGGCCGAGCACCAGCTGGCCGAGCGCGAGACCGACCAGGGTGCCGGTGAGCGTGAGCTGCACCGCCGAGGAGGTGGTCCCCAGCTCGTCGGTGATGGTCGGCAGGGCCGGCAGGTACATGTCGATGGTGAGCGGGCCGAGCGCGACGAAGGCGCCCAGGGTCAGCGCGGTGCGCGCGGTCCTCGGCTTCGCGGGGCGCGGGTCGGGCAGCGCGACCCCGGTCGGCGACGGGCCGGTGCTCCGGTGTGCGGTGGTGCGGTCCTGCGTGGCGGTCATGGGTCCCCCTGGTGGTGCGGTGTCGCGGGGCCTCCGTTGGCCGGAACGCGGGTACTCCGGCGACAGCACCGCACAGCTCCGGCACATTCCGCGCGACCGATGAACAGCGCGTGCCGCGGCGGTCTGGACGGGCATGAGCCGCACGACCTGCCACGTGACCCTCTCCCTCGACGGCTTCCTGGCCGGCCCGCACCAGACCCGGGAGGACCCGCTCGGCCGGGGCGGGGAACGGCTGCACGAGTGGATGTTCGCCGCCGAGCCGCTGCCGGAGGCCGACGCAGCCGCCCGCGCGGACCTGCTGCGGCCCCGCGGCGCGTTTGTGATGGGCCGCAACATGTTCGGCCCGGTCCGCGGCGGGTGGGACGAGGACTGGCGCGGCTGGTGGGGCGACGAGCCGCCGTACCACGCACCGGTGTTCGTGCTCACCCACCACGCGCGCGACCCGGTGGAGATGGCCGGCGGGACGACGTTCGTGTTCGTGACCGAGGGCTTCGACGCCGCGTTCGCGCAGGCCCGCGCCGCGGCCGGCGACGCCGAGGTGACCGTGGCCGGCGGCGCGTCCACGGTGCGCCAGGCCCTGGCGGCGGGGGTGGTCGACGAGCTGGTGCTCGACGTCGCACCGGTCCTGCTGGGCGGCGGCGAGCGCCTGTTCGACGGCGTCGCCGACCCCGGGCTCACCCAGCTGGAGGTCACGTCCTCGCCGCGGGTGACCCACGTCCGCTACCGCGTCGGGCCCTGACCCGTCCTCGCCGGGGGCGGACCGACCGGGGGCGGCGCGGCGGGCAGCAGCGCCCGGACGTCCTTTGCGCGCAGCGCGCCGAGCCAGAGCCCGGCGCCGTAGGCGAGGTCCTCGAGGCGGCGTCCCGCGGCGGCGGTGGGCAGGTCGACCTCGTGCCGGTGCGGCCACCAGCCGTCGACGGCGTCGGCCACCGCGACCCCGGCGACCAGCCACCGGGCGCGGCGGCTGACCAGCGCGGCCGCGACCGCGAGCGGCCAGTGGTGCCGGGTGACCGCGCGGGCCAGGGTCCGGCCGGACGCTGCCGTCCCGCGCAGCACCAGCCCGGCCGCCAGCCGCAGCGGCAGCGGGTCGCCGGGCGCGGCGAGCCGGCGGGCCAGCTGCTCCGACGCCCGGCCGAGCACCCCGGCGGCGGCCAGCACGCCCAGCGGCGACCCGGTGAGCGCCAGGGCCCAGGCCGCGGCCGACCACGGCGAGATCACCACCGGGGCGACCGCCGCGCCGTGCCGCTGGGCCAGCAGCGCCGCCCCGGTGCCGTAGAACGCGCGGCGGCGCAGCCAGTCGGCCGGCGCCACCCGGTGGTCGTGCGCCACCCGGGCCGCCGGCTCGTAGCGCACCCGCCAGCCGGCCCCGGCCAGCCGCCAGACCAGGTCGACGTCCTCGGCGACCCGCATCGTCTCGTCGAACCCGGCGCCCAGCGCCGCCCGCCGGGCCAGCAGCGCGGCGCTGGGCACGTAGGAGACCACCGTCAGCGGCGCGACCCGCGCCGCCGCCGTCCCCATGTCCAGCGCACTGCTCACCCCCTCGTACCGCGCCACCCACGCGGAGGCCCTCGCACCGCCGAGGGCGGTGATCCGGGGGGCGACCAGGGCCAGCCGGGGGTCGGCCAGGTGCCGGGCCAGCTGCTCCAGCCAGCCGGGCTCCGGCACGCAGTCGGAGTCGACGAAGGCGACCAGCGGGGTGCCGGCGGCACGCAGGCCGGCGTTGCGGGCGGCGGCCGGGCCGCGGGCCTCCTCGTGGCGGAGCAGCCGGGCGCCGGCCGCCACCGCGGCGACCTCGGACGGTTCCGCGGAACCGTCGTCGACCACGACCACGGGGCAACCCGCCGTCCCCGGGTCGGCGCGGAGGGCGGCCAGCAGCCGGGCCAGCCCGTCGGTGCGGTCCCGGACCGGGACGACGACGGTCACCGCGGGGAGCGGCGCCGGCGGCAGGTCGGGGTCGGCGACGCCGGTGTCCAGCAGCCGCGCGGCCAGCGCCGCGGTGCGGGCGTCGGTCACCTCGAGCCGGTCGCCGTCCAGCAGGGTCCGGGCGGCGGGCGCGAGCCGCAGCATCCGGAACGGGGACCCGCCGAGCAGCGTCGTCCCGCCGTCCCGGCGCTGGGTCCCCGGTGCCAGCCGGACGGCGAACCCGTCGGGCAGCCGGTCCGGGGGCGGCGCGGGGACCGTCATCGCCCGGCGAGCACCGCGTCGGTCGTGGTGAGGGTGATCAGCGGGGCGTAGAGGGCCATCGCCGCGAGCGCCCGGCCGTGGTCGGCGTCGCTGGCCCCGGCGCAGGCGTCGGTGACCACCTGCACCGGCACCCCGGCGTCCGCGGCCGGCAGCGCGGTGGAGAGCACGCAGCAGTCGGTCGACACGCCGGCCAGCAGCACCGGCCCGTCGCCGACGAGCGCGGCGAGCTCGGGGCCCCACTTGCCGAAGGTGGGCGCGTCCAGCACCGGGGCGCCGCCGGGGTCGTCGACCAGGGCGTACAGCGCTGCGTCGGGGGGCTGCAGCGCGAAGGGGAACTGCTCGTAGTAGGGCACCCACGCGCCGGTGGGCTCGGCCGGGGCGACGAACCGGGTGTGCACCACGCGGCCGGGGAAGGCGGCGGTCAGCCGGCGGATGGCCGGGTGCACCTCCGCGAACCGGGGCGCACCCCACGGGGAGCCGGCGTCGGCGAAGACGTGCTGCACGTCGACCACGACGAGCACGCCGTCGGTCACCTCGCCTCCTGCGGTGCCAGCGCCTCCTGCCGGCGCACCGCGCCGCGGCGGAGCAGCAGCGTGCCGGCGAACCCGACGACGAGGGCGACCAGCACGCCCAGGTTGGCGAAGGCCCAGGTCCCGTCCTTGCCGCCCAGGCCGAGGGGCTCGAGCAGGTAGCCCTGCCAGGTCAGCCAGCTGGCGTAGCCGTTGGTGACCAGGCCCCAGCCGAGCACCGTGCCGAGCACGAGCAGCGCCAGCGGCACCGGCGGGACGGCGCCGTACCGGCCGCGGGGGTCGTAGAGGTCGGCCTCGGCGTAGTCGCGGTGGCGCAGCAGCAGGTCGGCCAGCACGATCCCGCACCAGGCGGCGACCGGGACGCCGAGGGTGATCAGGAAGCCCTGGAACTGCACGAAGAAGTCGCCCTCGGCGAGGAAGACGACCCAGATGGCGCCGAGCACCATCAGCACGCCGTCGATCGAGGCGGCGACCGGCCGGGGGATCCGCACGCCCGCCGCCAGCAGCGCCAGGCCGGAGGAGTAGATGTCCAGCAGCGCCCCGCCGACCAGGCCCAGGACGGCGACCAGCGCGAACGGGACGAGGAACCAGGTGGGCAGCAGGGTGGCCAGCGCACCGATCGGGTCCGCGCCGATGGCGGTGGCCAGGTCGGCCGAGGAGCCCGCCAGCAGCAGACCGACCACCAGCAGCACGACCGGCGCCAGCGCCGAGCCGAACGTCGTCCAGCCGACGACGCCGCGGGTCGAGGCCGAGCGCGGCAGGTAGCGGGAGTAGTCCGCGGCGGCGTTCACCCAGCCGAAGCCGTAGCCGGTCATCACGAAGACGAGCGCACCGATGAACGCCTGGGTGGAGCCCGACGGCAGCCCGCTGACGGTGCCCCAGTCGATCTCGTCGGCCACCAGGACCAGGTAGACGACGGTCAGCACGCCGGTGACCACGGTGATGACCGCCTGCATGCGCATGATCAGGTCGAAGCCGAGCACCCCGCCGACGACGACCAGCCCGGCGACCACCAGCAGCGCGACGACCTGGGTGGCCGTGCCGCCGCCCCAGCCCAGCTCGGTGAAGACGGTCGCGGTGGCCAGCGTGGCCAACGAGGTGAGCACGGTCTCCCAGCCGACCGTGAGCACCCAGGCCAGGACGGCGGGGACCTTGCCGCCGGTGACGCCGAAGGCCGCCCGGCTGAGCACCAGGGTGGGGGCCGAGCCGCGCTTGCCGGCGATGGCGATGAACCCGCAGAGCAGGAAGCTGACCACGATGCCGACGACGCCGGCCACGACCGCCTGCCAGAAGGAGATGCCGAAGCCGAGCGTGAAGGCGCCGTAGGCCAGGCCGAGCACGCTGACGTTCGCGCCGAACCAGGGCCAGAACAGCTGGCGGGGCGTGCCCTTGCGCTCGGACTCGGAGATCACGTTGATGCCGTTGGTCTCCACCGCCACGCGTGCCGTGGAGGCAGCCGGCTCCCCGGTCACCTGGTGCGCCATCGCGTGCTCCGTCCTCACCGGCGGGTCCGTCCCCGCTCCCGGGCCGAGACCCTAACCGCGCGGTCGGCCCCGGACGCACGACGACGCCGCCGGCCGGTCCGGGGAGGACCTGCCGGCGGCGTCGTCGGGGAGTGCCGCGGGGTCAGCTGCGGGTGCGGTTCCGCGCGCCGTAGCGCTGGTTGAACTTCTCGACCCGGCCGGCGGTGTCCAGCACGCGCTGGTTGCCGGTCCAGAACGGGTGGGACGACGCGCTGATCTCGACCGGGACCACCGGCAGGGTCTCGCCGTCGAGCTCGATCGTCCGGCTCGTCTGCACCGTCGAACGGGTCCGGAACGTCGCACCCGTCGAGGTGTCCTGGAAGACGACGGTGCGGTACTCGGGGTGGATGCCGTTGCGCATGGCTGGTCCTCTCGGTCTGCGCGGGACGTCCGCCCCCGTTGGGGCGGGCTGATCGCGTCGGTACGGACAACAAACCGACGCCGCGGTTGTTCCCGGCCCGCGGCTCGTCGCCGCCGTCACGGCCTCCCGCTACGCGGTGCTGGCCACCGACCCCAGCTCGGGCCGCAGCGCCTCGACGAGCTCGCGGCGCGGTGGTGCGGCCGGCGCGCCCGGGGCACCGCTCGGCGTCCCGGGCGGGGCGCTCGCCGCCGCCCCGGGCACCGGCCGTCCCGGCAGCCACCCCGCGGCCAGCAGGTCGGCCACCCGGGGGCGCACCTCCGCCAGTGCCTCGGGCGGGTCCACCAGGTGCATGTGCCGCAGCACCGCCCGGCCGACCGTGCGGTCGGCACCGGCGGCCGCCAGCACCAGCAGGTGCGGGACCTCCGGACCGGCGGGCGGCCTGCCGACCGCCGGGCCCCCGCCGTCGCGCACCGCGCGCCACATCGCGGCGCGCGCCTCGTCGGTGCGCCGCGCGTCGTCGAACCAGGCCCGCAGCTCCCCCCGGCTCCAGGCGTCCAGCTCCGCGCGCCAGGAGCGGGCGTCGGCCGGCGCGGCGGCGACCGCGCCGGCGAGGCGGAGCGCGTGGGAGACGGCGAGCGAGGTGCCCCGGCCGAAGTGCGGGTTGGTCGTGCACACGGCGTCGGCGAGCGGCTGCAACCCGAGCGGGGCCGACCCGGCCAGCTCCCGGAAGGTGTTGCGCAGCCCGCCCATGACCACCACGTCCGAGACCGGTTCGGCCCGGTCGGCGTCGGTCCAGGTGGCGGCCAGCGGGACCAGCCGGGTGGCCGCCTCGAACGCCGCGGTCTCGCGCAGCCCGGTCAGCCCGGGGTCGTCGGGCAGCCGGGTGAAGCAGACGGTGAACACGTCCGCGTCGTGCGGGAACACCAGCAGCGTGTAGCCGTCGCCCTCGGCCACGGAGATGACCCCGCGGTTCACCGGCCCGAAGGAGGCGCCGGGCCGGAGGCGGTAGCGGCGCGAGGTGTAGACCTCGTCGGCCGGGGAGTCGACGACCTCCTGCAGCCAGGGGCGGGACACCCGTCCGCGGCGCCCGGTGGCGTCGACCACCAGGTCGGCGGGCAGCACCCGCCCGTCGGCCAGCTCCACCCCGGTGACCGCACCGCCGTCGACCCGCACCTCGCGGACCGCGGCGTAGACCATCGCCACGCCCGGCTCGGCCTCGGCCGTGCCGCGCAGCACCCACTCCAGCGTGCTGCGCCGGCACCACATCGCCCGCAGGCCGTCGACCAGCTCGACCTGCGGCACGCCGATCGCCCGCAGGCTGTCCAGCACGTCGGGGAGCCCGCGCTCCAGCTCGTGGAACAGCCGGGCCAGGAAGGCGTGCGGCTGCTGGAACTGCGCCACCCCGCGCCGCGGCCACGCGGCCGCGCCGGCCACGTCCGCCGGCCGGGGTGAGTCGTCCCGGTCGACGACCTGCACCCGGTGCCCCTGGCGGGCCAGGGCCAGGGCTGCGGTCAGCCCGGCCACGCCGCCCCCTGCGATCACGACCTGCATCGACGTCGTCCGTTCCCCGTCTCGACCGGGTGGCCCCGTGCCTGGTCGGTGGAAGCTACAACCAACGATCGGGTCGCACCAGCGCCACGCACGCCGGCCGGACGACGCCCGGTGACCCGTTCGTGATCCCCGGCTGGTTAGGTGAGCCTCACCTGACCGACCCGAGGAGTCCTCCGTGCACCACCGCACCACCCTGGCCGGCACCGCCCTGCTCGCGGCCGCACTCGTCCTGACCGGCTGCAGCTCCGGGGCGGAGGAGGCCACCGCAGCCGCGCCGAGCAGCTCCTCGGCGGCCTTCCCGGTCACGCTGGAGCACGCGTTCGGGGAGACGACGATCGCCGAGGAGCCGCAGCGGGTGGTGACCTGGGGCTTCGGCAGCACCGACGCCGCCCTCGCGCTGGGCGTCGTCCCGGTCGCCATCCCGTTCCAGGCCTACGGCGGGGACGCCGAGGGCGTGCTGCCGTGGATCGCCGAGGAGCTCGACGCGCTGGGCGCCGAGACGCCGACCGTCCTCCCCGACACCGAGGAGGTGCCCTTCGAGGCGATCGCGGCCGCCGACCCCGACGTCGTCCTGGCCAACTACTCCGGCATCACGCAGGAGGACTACGAGAAGCTGTCGGCGCTGGCCCCGACGGTCGCCTACCCGGGCGAGGCCTGGACGACGCCGTGGCGCGAGGTCGTCACCACGGTGGGCCGGGCGCTGGGCCGGGCCGAGGACGCCGAGCAGCTCGTCGCCGACACCGAGCAGGCGGTCGCCGAGGCGGCCGCCGAGCACCCCGAGCTGCAGGGCCGGAGCGTCGCCGCGGTGTGGGACGTGCCGCCGACCCTCTACGTCTACGCGGCCGCCGACCCCCGGGTCGAGTTCCTCACCGACCTGGGCCTGACCGTGGCCCCGAGCGTGACCGCGCTGTCGACCGGGGACTCGACCTTCTACTCCACGCTGAGCTACGAGCGGGCGGCAGAGCTGGACAGCGACATCCTGCTCAGCTACGCCTCCAGCCAGGCCGAGGCCGACGCCTTCGCGGCGCAGCCGTACACCGCGACCATCCCGGCGGTCGCCGCCGGGCACCACGCCACCCTCGTCGGCGACGAGCTCATCGCCGCCGTCTCCCCGCCCACGGTGCTGTCGATGACCTGGGACCTGGACGACTACCTGACCGCGCTCTCCGCCGCCGCCTGACCCCCACCCCTGACCTGGAGCCCCGCATGCCCTCCCGCCTCGCCCTCCGCGGCGCCACCCTGCTGGCCGTCGCCCTCGCCGTCACCAGCTGCAGCTCCGACTCGGGCGGGGACACCCCCGACGCGGGCAGCAGCGCCGGCAGCAGCTCCTCCGGCGCCTTCCCGGTGACCGTCGGCACCGCCTTCGGCGACGTCACCGTCGACGAGGAGCCCACCCGCGTGGTCGCCCTGGGCTGGGGGGACGCCGAGACGGCGCTCGCGCTCGGCGTGCAGCCGGTCGGGGCCAGCGACTGGCTGGCCTTCGGCGGCGAGGGCGTCGGCCCGTGGGCCGCCGGGGAGTACGACGAGGCGCCGGAGCTCATCGACACCCTCGAGCCGAGCTACGAGGCGATCGCGGCGCTGCAGCCGGACCTGATCCTGGACACCAAGTCCCCGGCCACCCAGGACCGCTTCGACAAGCTCAGCGCGATCGCGCCGACCATCAGCCAGCCGGAGGGGGCCGACCCGTACCTGACCTCCTCGGCCGACCAGCTGGCGATGATCGGCGAGGCGCTGGGGAAGACCGACGAGGCGACCGCGCTGCAGGAGCAGGTCGACCAGGCCTTCACCGACGCGGCGGCGGCGCACCCGGAGTTCGCCGGCACCTCGGTGGCGGTGGCCGCCTACAGCTCCGAGGGCTTCGGCGCCTACGTGGAGGGCGACGCCCGGGTCGACTTCATGGAGCAGCTCGGCTTCACGCTCAAGCCGGAGATCCAGGCGCTGGCCACCGACAGCTTCTTCGTGTCGGTCAGCGAGGAGCAGCTGCCGCTGCTCGACGCCGGCCTGACCGTGGCGTTCCCGATCTTCGTCGACGCCGCGCAGATCACCGGCAACCCGCTGTGGCAGGCGATCCCGTCGGTGCAGGCCGGGCACGCGGTGGTGCTGGAGGACGAGACGCTGACCAGCGCCTTCTCGATCGGCACGCCGCAGGGCATCCAGTACGCCCTGGACAACGCCGTCCCGCTGTTCGCCGACGCGCTGAGCTGAGCCGCCGGGCGGCTCCCGGGGTCAGCCCCGGAGCCGCCCGGTCTCGTCCACCGTCCAGCCCGCCACCGCGGCGGTCATCCGGTCGCCGAGGGCCGCCAGCAGCTCCGCCCCCTCCGCCGCCGACGCGCCGGTCGGGTCCCCGAGGACGCCGTCCGGGCTCACCGCCCGCACCCCCTCGGCCCGCAGCCGGGGCAGCAGCTCGCTGATCGGCGCCGTCTCCCCCGCCGCGGCCAGCGCCTCGCGCACCGCTCCCGGTTCCACGTGCAACAGCAGGGACGTCTCGGTCCGCCCGGCGTGCGCGTCCCCGCCGGGCACGCCGCACGGGAACCAGGCGACGTCCCGGCCCTCGGCCCGCAGCAGCGGCACCGCGGTGCGCAGCGCGTCGAGGTTGCCGCCGTGCCCGTTGACCACCAGCAGCCGGCCGGCCCAGCGCCCGGCCGAGCGGCCGTACTCGACCAGCAGCGCGCTCAGCGCCTCGGTCCCGATCGAGATCGTGCCGGGGAAGCCCTCGTGCTCGCCGCTGGCGCCGTAGGCGAGGGCCGGGGCCAGCACCGCGTCGTCCAGCCGGGGGACGACGGCCTCCGCGACGGCCTGCGCCACGACGGTGTCGGTGGCCATCGGCAGGTGCCGGCCGTGCTGCTCCACCGACCCCAGCGGGACGACGACCAGCGGTGCGCCGGCGACCTCGGGCCAGGTGGCGTGGGTCAGCCTCACGACCGCGACCCTGCCAGACCCGGTGTGTGGCCCCCCACCCGCTGGGGCACCACCGACCCCATGACGACGACCGACGAGACCCGCAAGGTGGCCGACCTGCTGAAGGACGAGCGGATCGCCGTGTTCACCACCACCGCACCCGACGGCACGCTGATGAGCCGGCCGATGGCCCTGCAGGAGGTCGAGTTCGACGGCGACCTGTGGTTCTTCGCCTCCCGCGACTCGCGCAAGGTCACCCACGTCACCGCGAACCCGCAGGTGAACGTGGCCACCGCCGGGAGCGACAGCTGGGTGTCGCTGACCGGGCACGCCGTGGTGGTCGACGACCTCGCGAAGAAGCGGGAGCTGTGGAACTCCGGCGTCGCGGCCTGGTTCCCCGACGGCCCGGACGACGCCGGCATCGTGCTGCTCCGCGTCGACGCCGCCTCGGCGGAGTACTGGGACAACCCCGGCGGGAAGATCGCCACCGCGCTCAGCTTCGCCAAGGCCAAGGTGACCGGGAAGCCGTACTCCGGCGGGGAGAACGAGACCGTCGACCTCTGACCTCGAGCGAGGATCGTGATCCACGCCACGACGCGGTAACGTGGCACTCAGTGCCAGCGTCGGCCGCGCGAGCGTCCGGTGGCGGCCGGCCGACGTCGTCGAGGAGCAGGAGCACCCAGTGGCCAACCCGTGGTTCGAGTCCGTGGCAGAAGCGCAGCGCCGGGCGAAGAAGCGGCTGCCCAAGGGCGTGTACGGCGCACTGGTGGCCGGCTCCGAGCGCGGGCTGACCGTCGACGACAACACCGCCGCCTTCGGTGAGCTCGGCTTCGCCCCGCACACCGCCGGGCTGGCCAACGACAAGCAGATGGCGACCCGGGTCATGGGCCAGGACATCGCGCTCCCGGTGCTGATCAGCCCCACCGGCGTGCAGGCCGTGCACCCCGACGGCGAGGTGGCCGTCGCCCGCGCCGCCGCCGCCCGCGGCACCGCGATGGGCCTGTCGTCGATGGCGAGCAAGCCGATGGAGGAGGTCATCGCGGCCAACCCGAAGACGTTCTTCCAGCTGTACTGGGTCGGCGACCGCGACGTCATGGCCGCCAAGGTCGAGCGCGCCCGCAACGCCGGCGCCGCCGGGCTGATCGCCACCCTGGACTGGTCGTTCTCCTACGGCCGCGACTGGGGCAGCCCGTTCATCCCGGAGCGGATCAACCTGGAGGCGGTGCGCCGGTACGCCCCCCAGGTGGCCCTCAAGCCCAGCTGGCTGTGGGACTTCGCCAAGACCAAGAAGCTGCCCGACCTCACCGTGCCGAACATGGTCGCCACCCCCGGCGACAAGGCCCCCACCTTCTTCGAGGCCTACGGCCAGTGGATGCAGTCCCCGATGCCGAGCTGGGACGACGTCGCCTGGCTGCGCGAGCTGTGGGGCGCCGACCGGCCGTTCATGCTCAAGGGCGTCATGCGGGTCGACGACGCGCACCGCGCCGTCGACGCCGGGGTCACCGCGATCTCGGTGTCCAACCACGGCGGCAACAACCTCGACGGGACCCCGGCCTCGATCCGGGCCCTGCCGGCGGTGGCCGCGGCCGTCGGCGACCAGGTCGAGGTGCTGCTGGACGGCGGCATCCGCCGCGGCAGCGACGTCGCGAAGGCCCTGGCGCTGGGCGCCAAGGCGGTCATGATCGGCCGCGCCTACCTGTGGGGCCTCGCCGCCAACGGCCAGGCCGGGGTGGAGAACGTGCTCGACCTGCTGCGCGACGGCCTGGGCTCGGCGCTGATCGGCCTCGGCCACACCTCCATCGACCAGTTCGGCCCCGGCGACCTGGTCATCCCGCCGGGCTTCGAGCGCCACCTGGGCACCGCCGGCGCCGACGCCCCCCTCGGCAACCCCGCCTCCAGCGCCTGACCGAGCAGCCCTCTTCCGCCGAGAGCGCGCTCTTGCCGGAAGAGGGCTACTCCGCGAAGACGGCGGTGAGGGCGGCGGCGACGTCGCGGTGGTCGCGGACCAGCCGCAGCCGGCCCCGACCGGCGCGGGCCAGGTCGCGGCCCAGCTCGACGTCGTCCTCGCCCGAGGTGTCCAGCAGCACGTCCAGCCGGGGCAGCCGGGCCGCGGTGAGCCGCGGGTCGGGCCCGGCGTTGTGCACGCAGTCGCTGAGCAGCAGCACCCGCGCGTCCCGGGCCGGCACTCCGGCCAGCTGCCGGGCGGCCGTCTCCAGCGCGAAGGTCACGTTGGTCAGCCCCTGCGTCGGCACCCGCAGCAGCAGGTCGAGCACGGCCAGCGGGGCGATCTGCTCCCCGCGCCGCACCAGCACCGCGGCGTCGGACCAGAAGGCGACGACGGCGAGGGAGTCCCGGGCGAGCTCGCCGGCCAGCGCGCCCACCGTGGCCGCCGCCGTCCGGACCCGCTCCCCCTTCATCGACCCGGACACGTCGACCACCAGGACGACGGAGCGCCGCTGGCGGACCCGTTCCCGGACGAGGATCTCGGTCTCCTCCGGGTAGGGGTTGCCGGCCAGCGCCTCGAGCGTGCGTTCCAGGTCCAGCTCGTCCGATCCGCCGGCCCACGGCAGGGTGGCCAGCTCGCCGACCCCGCGCCGCGACCGCCGGTCCCGTGGCGGCCGGGGGACCGCGAGCCGGCGGGCGATCTGCCGGGCGCGGGCACGGGTGAGCTGGTCGACCGAGCTCTCGGTCTGCAGGTCGGCCAGCGGGATCAGGTCGGCCGGCTCGTCCGTCGTCCCCGACGCCGTGCCCCCGGGCCGGGACGGACCGGTCCGGTCCCGCCGGCGGTCACCCGAGGACAGCGCCAGGCCGCCCCCGCCCCGCGCCGGCTCGTAGAGCGAGGGCTGCTCGGTGAGCTGCTTGGGCCGGCGCCGGAGCGGGCGCATCCCCCGGGGCGCCCCGGTGCGGTCGCGCCGGGTGAGCGGGGAGTCGGCCTCGACGGCTCTTCAACCGGGCTCGGCCGCGGCCGGCTGGAGCAGGAAGTGGTCCTCCCAGATCTCCCGGAGCACCGCCTCCGGGCTGGACTCGAGCGTCTCGTCGAGGAAGATCCGCCCGGACAGCGCCAGCAGGACGGCGTCCAGCACCACGTCGGTGTACTCCTCCGGCAGCCCGCGCGGCGGGGCGACCGACGGCTCGTCGGGCAGCGGCACCCCCCGCATCGCGGCCAGCTGGGCGGCGACCAGCGCGGTGTCGATGGCGCCGCGGACGCTGCTGCCCTGCCGGACGTCGTCGCGCTCGCGGGTCGCCCGGGTCAGCGCGACGGCGTCGGCGACCAGCCGCGGCGACTCCACGCCGGTGCGCCGGCCGACGATGCCGCGCTCGGCCTCGGCGTCCTGGTAGCCGATCGCCAGCCGGCACAGCCGGTCGTGCACCGAGGTCGACAGCCGCGTCGTCCCGACGTTGTCGTAGGGGTTCATCGAGGCGATCACCCGGAAGCTGGGCAGCGCCTCGACGACACCGACCCGGGGCACCGCGATCCGGCGCTCGGCCATGGCGGTGAGCAGCGTGTTCAGGGTGTCCTCGGGCGCCCGGTTGAACTCCTCGACGTAGAGGAACCCGCCCGCGCGCATCGCCTCGACCAGCGGGCCGGGGACGAAGTTGTCCGGGGAGTAGTCCTCGCGGAGCACCCGCGCCGGGTCGTGGTGCCCGACCAGCCGGGTGGGCGTGAGGTCGGCGTTGCCCTCGACGAAGACCAGCGGGATGCCCCACTCCGCGGTGATCGAGCGCAGCAGCGTGGACTTGGAGGTGCCCGGCGGCCCCTCGAGCAGGACGTCGCGGCCGGCGGCGACCGCGGCCAGCAGCAGGTCCAGCTCCCGGGCGCGGCCCACCAGGTGGCGGGCGACCCGGGCGCGGACGGCGCGCACCGAGTCGCCGTCGTCGCCGGTGACCCGGCTGCCGGTGACCAGCGGGTCGTCGCCGGTGGAGTGCGAGATGTGCTCGTTCAGGACGCCCTCCTCGGGCTCTCGGTACCGAGTGCACCGTGCTCCCGGTACCGAGAGCCCGGGGGTCGGCTACTTGACGGTGTACCCGGCGTCGACGGGGAGCGTCACGCCGGTGATGTAGCGCGCCTCGTCGGAGACGAGGAACAGGATCGCGTTGGAGATGTCGACCGGCTCCACCCACGGCACCGGCAGCGCGTTGGTCGACTGGAAGATCGGCTCGGCCTTCTCCCGGCTGGGTGCCGGGTCGTCGGGCGCGAACAGCCCCCAGGTCTTCTGGTTCTGGATCATCACCGTGTCGACCCCGGTCGGGTGCACGGAGTTGACCCGGATCGAGTGCCCGGCGAACTCGTTGGCCAGGGTGCGCATGATCCCCACGACGCCGTGCTTGGCCGCCGTGTAGTGGATGGTGTTCGGCGTCCCCTTGAGCCCCGCCGTGGAGCTGGTGAGCACGATCGCCCCACCCCGGCCGCCCTCGATCAGGTGCGGCAGCGCGACCTTGCAGGTGTTCCAGACGCCGGTGAGGTTGATGTCGATCATCTCCCGCCAGGCGTCGTCGGTGACCTCCAGCGCCGGCTGGATCTCGAAGACCCCGGCGTTGCCCAGCACGATGTCCAGCCGGCCGAGCTGGGCGACCCCCTCGTCGACGGCGGCCTGGAGCGCGGCGGTGTCCCGGACGTCGGCCTTGGTGGCGACGATCCGCCGGTCCAGCGCCTCGACCTGGCGCACCGTCTCGGCCAGGTCGTCCTCGGTGGCCGGCGGGTACATCTCGATCGACTCGACCGGTCCGGCGATGTCGACGGCGATGATGTCGGCGCCCTCCTGCGCCAGCCGCAGCGCGTGGCTGCGGCCCTGGCTCCGGGCGGCACCGGTGATGAGGGCGACCTTGCCCTCGACCCGCCCGGTCATCGGACGGTGAAGCCGGCGTCGACCGGCAGTGTCACGCCGGTGACGTACCGGCCCTCGTCGCTGACCAGGAAGGCGATCGCGTTGGAGATGTCGACCGCCTCGATGATCTCGACCGGCATCAGGTTCGCCAGCATCGACGCGGCGTCCGGGTTGGCCTCGATCCACGTCCCGATCACCTCGTTCAGGACCATCGGCGTCGAGACCCCCGTGGGATGGACGGTGTTGACCCGGATGTTGTGCGGCGCCAGCCAGTGGGCGAAGCTGCGCATCAGCCCGACGACGCCGTGCTTGGCCGCCGCGTACCCCGAGGTGGCCCCGCTGCCGTCACCACCACGGCCGGTCAGGCCCTGGGTCGAGCTGGTCAGCACGATCGCGCCGCCGTCCCCCTGCTCGATCATGCGCGGCGCGGCGACGTGCACGGTGTTGTAGACGCCGGTGAGGTTGACCCCGATGACCTCGTCCCAGGTCTTGTAGGTGTCCGGCTCCGGGCCGCCCTGCTGGGCGATGCCGGCGTTGGCCAGCACGATGTCCACCCGACCGAGCTCGGCGACGCCCGCGTCGAGCGCGGCCTGCATCGCGGCGGCGTCCCGGACGTCGGCCTGGCTGGTCACGATCCGCCGGTCGAGCGCCTCGACCTGCCGCGCCGTCTCCGCCAGGTCCTCCGGTGTCGCCATCGGGTAGGCGACCGTCTCCAGCTGCGCACACAGGTCCAGCGCGATGATGTCGGCGCCCTCCTGCGCCAACCGGACGGCGTGGCTGCGGCCCTGACCGCGGGCCGCACCGGTGATGAAGGCGACCTTGCCCTCGAGCTTGCCCATGACCTTCTCCTCGCTGGGACATCACGTGATGGCGCACAGGGGTGGTGCGCCCCAGCAGCCCTGGCGCCGGGCAGGGCTGATGGGGACGGGTCAGCGGACCGGGAGCGCGCGTGCTGTTCCTGCGGTCCCGCTGCGGACGTGCCTGGACGCGGCCGGACCACCCGGGGTCAGACCGTCGGGGCCCCTTCCGGGGCGGCGGCCGCCGGCCGCCCGGCTGGCGGGTGCCAGGCCGCCGGGCCGCGCAGGTACCAGGGGCGGGACAGCTGGAGGGAGACCAGGGCGGGGAGCACGATGCAGTCGACGACGGTCACGTGCTCCCCTCCCTGGTCCGGTCGGTCGGTGGGTCGGCGGGTCGGTGGGCTCAGCTCAGCTGCAGGCCGGCCAGCGGCGACTCGTCGCAGATCTTGGCCGGGATGGCCGGCATGCCCAGCAGCGTCGGCTGGCCGCGGACCGGGCCCTTGTGCGAGTGGTCGATGTGGCTCTTCGGGGTGACCAGCTCCAGGTCGCGGGCGGCCAGGGCGGTCTCCCCGTAGCCCTGCACGCACTCCGGGTCCGGTCCGTCCAGCGGCAGGCCGGTGAAGAACTTGGCCGCCATGCAGCCACCGCGGCAGGAGTCGAAGTGCTGGCACTTCGTGCAGGCGCCACCGGTCTGCGGGTTGCGCAGGTCGGCGAACAGCTCGCTGTGCTGCCACACCTGCTGGAAGCCGCCGGGCGAGCGCACGTTGCCGGCGAGGAACTGCTCGTGGATGGCGAACGGGCAGGCGTAGACGTCGCCGACCGGGTCGATCAGGCACACCACCCGGCCGGCGCCGCACAGGTTCAGCCCGGGCAGGGCCTCGCCGAGGGCGGACAGGTGGAAGAACGAGTCGCCGGTGAGCACCTGGTCGCCGTTGGCCAGCAGCCACTGGTAGAGGTCGCGCTGCTGCGCCTGGGTCGGGTGCAGCCGGTCCCAGACGTCGGCGCCGCGGCCGGACGGGCGGAACCGGGTGATCCGCAGCTGGGCGCCGTAGCGGTCGGTGAGCGCCTTGAACTCGTCGAGCTGCCCGGCGTTCTCCCGGGTGACGACGACGGAGACCTTGAAGTCCTTCATCCCGGCCTCGGCCAGGTTCTCCAATGCGCGGGTGGCGGTGGCGAACGACCCGGTGCCGCGGACGGCGTCGTTCACCTCGGCGGTGGCGCCGTCCAGGGAGATCTGCACGTCGACGTAGTCGGTGCGGGCCAGCTGCTGGGCGCGGGCCCGGTCCAGCTTGATCCCGTTGGTGGAGAACTTGACCCCGACGTCGTGGCCGATCGCGTAGTCCAGCAGGTGCCAGAAGTCCGGCCGGACGGTCGGCTCACCGCCACCGACGTTGACGTAGAAGACCTGCATCCGCTGCAGCTCGTCGATGACCGCCTCGGCCTCGGCGGTGCTCAGCTCGCGCGGGTCCCGCCGTCCGGAGGAGGACAGGCAGTGCACGCAGGCGAGGTTGCAGGCGTAGGTGAGCTCCCAGGTCAGGCAGATGGGTGCGTCCAGGCCGTACTCGAACTGGTCGATGAGCTTCCCGCCGGTGGGGCGCTCGGTGGGGCGGGAGGGCAGGACGGCGGTCACGCTGACTCCTCGGTGCGGCGTTGGATCATCTGCGAGCGGGCGAGCGTGGCCAGTGCGGTGACGTACGCCGGGTGCTGCGCCTCGGGCACCGCGCAGGCGACCAGGGTGCTCGGCACGTCGGGGTGGGCCTCGAGGGCCGTCACGACCGCGACCAGCGGCTTGGACTTCAGGAACGACAGCTTCCGGTTGCCGAAGTGGTAGACGAGCGCGCCGAACGGCTCCGGGCGCAGCGCCACCGACGGGGACTTCCGCCAGGGCAGCGACGGGTCGAAGGGCACCTCGTCAGCGGGGATGTCGGCCGGGACGGTCACCGCTCCCGCGGCCGGCTGCCCGGCCGCGGGAGCGGGAGCGGGGTCGGTCAACGGAGCGTCGCTCAGTAGACGCCGCACATGCCGTCGATGGAGACCTCCTCGACCAGCGAGTCCTCGACGAGCACCTCCTCGGTGGCGGCCGGGGTCTCGGTGCGGGTCTCGTCCTGCGTCGTCTCGGGCACGGTGCCTCCGGAGTGATCTGGTTCACGAACGGACGAGGCCGACGCTAGTGACACCGAGTGCCACCGGCAAGAGGGAGTTCCGGACGTCCAGGACCTGCACAGCGAGCACCCCGGCCGCTCCCAGACCGGCAGCCGATGCTCGGTCGGGCACCCACCAGACCCGGAGGTCCCCGTGCTCACCGTCGCCGTGCTCGTCGTCTTCTTCGCCCTGCTCACCGTCGCCGACGTGCTCCCCGGCCAGGCCGGCGCACCGGGGCTGGTGGCGCCGGTCCGCTGAGCCCGCCCGCCCCGCGCCCCGTGTCGTCGTCCGACCGCGGCTCCGGCGGCCGGGCGCAGGGCAGACTGGGGTCATGACCCAGACAGTGGTCGCCCCCGACGCGCGCGAGGAGACCCGCGCCCGGATCGAGCAGGCCGCCCTCGACCTCTTCACCGACCAGGGCTTCGAGCAGGTGACCATCGACGAGATCGCCGAGGCCGCCGGCATCAGCCGCCGGACGTTCTTCCGCTACGTGAGCGCCAAGGCCGACGCCGTGTGGGGAGACTTCGACGCCCACGTCGTCCGGCTGGAGGGGATGCTCGCCGCCACGGCCAACGACCAGTCGGTGCTGGCCTCGATCTGCGCGGCGTACGTCGAGGTGAACGACTACGCGCTCGAGGACCTGCCGATGCTGCGGCAGCGGATGCGGCTGATCCTCACCGAGCCGGCGCTGCAGGCGCACTCCCAGGTCCGGTACGCCGCCGTCGACCGGGTCGTCGCCGCGCACGTCGCCCGCCGCACCGGGGTCACCCCGGACGCGCTCGTCCCGCGGCTGGTGGCCACCAGCACCCGCGCGGCGGCGACGACGGCCTTCGAGGTCTGGCTGGCCGACGGGCAGAGCTCGCTGGGCACGGTGCTGCACCAGGCCTTCGACGAGCTGGCCGCCGGGTTCCCGTCGCTGCGGGGGCAGCCCGGGGGCGCGACCGGTCTCCCGGCCGCGCCCCCGGGCTGAGGGTCAGACGGTCGTGCTGCTCTTCTCCGAGATGCCGCGCAGCACCTCGGAGGGGCGCTGCTGCTCACCGGCGTAGGAGCTGATGACCACGAGGGTCCCGGTGAGGGCCGGGATGACCCACTGCAGCTGGTCGAGCTTGTTCTGCGCGGCGGCGATGTCGGCGCGGGCCCGCCGCGAGGGCTTGGTGCCCCGCCTCGAGGGCGTCGCGCCGCCCTGCTTCACGACGTTGCCCAGGACCCGGCTGTAGGCCGTCACGCCGAGCGCGGCGGCGGTGAGCAGGGTCTTGGCGGCCGACATGCCGCCGACGCCCTTCTGCTGGGCGACCCGGTCCTTGTTGGCGCCGAGCTGGCCGATGCTGCCGACCAGGTGCGCGCCGATGGCGGCGGCGTTGACCGGGGTCCACCGGTTCCAGCCGGCGTTGGCGACGGCGCCGGTGGACTTGGCGCTGCCGGCCTCGCCGGCCGCCGCGTTGAGCGCGACGGCGTTGGCGAGCGTGCCGCCGAACCAGGCGGCGAGGCCGACGTCGTGCAGGGAGCGGGACAGGGTGTTGGTGGCCATTGCGGGCTCCTCGTGTCGGGGGGTGTGTGGAACCGGCGATCGCAGAGGCCGTGGGGCCTCCGCTCGCATGGGGTTCCGTTACCCGCCCGTTTCCGTTGCACCCGTCCGATCTCCTGCTGTCTGCCAGACCGCGGGTCACCGATGAGCCGGCCGCGCGCGCCCGGTCTCTCTGGTGACCCGACCGCTACGCAGGAGGACCGTGCGATGACCACACCCCGCGAGACCGCCGAGGCCTTCTCCGGCCACCGCTTCGCCGACGCCTACCCCGCGCTGGCGCCCGACGTGCGGTGGACGAACGTCGGGCAGGGGACGCTCACCGGCCGGCAGTCCGTGGTCGACGCGTGCGAGGCCACGCTGGCCGAGCTGGCGACCACGACGACGGAGTTCACCCGTCTCGTCGTCGTCGCCGACGGCGACGTTGCCGCGGTGGACGCCGTGGGCCGGTACGTGGGCGCCGACGGGGCGGTCTCGGTGGTGTCCTCCTGCGACGTCTACGAGTTCACCGGCGGGCTGCTGACCACGATCACCAGCTACACCGTGGAGCTGGACCCGGCGGCGGGCGCGGACCGGACCTAGCGTGAACGGCGTGGCCGACCTCCACTTCTACTTCGACCCGGTGTGCCCCTTCGCCTGGATGACCAGCAGGTGGGTGCGGCTGGTGCAGGCGCAGCGGGACTACGCGGTGGACTGGCGGTTCATCTCGCTGCGGCTGGTCAACGCCGCCGTGGACTACGACGCGCAGTTCCCGCCGGACTACGAGGCCGGGCACACCGCCGGGCTGCGGCTGCTCCGGGTGGCCGCCCGGACCCGCGAGGAGCACGGCCGGGAGGCGGTGGGCAGGCTGTACGAGGCGCTGGGGCAGCGCATCTTCGACTCCCCGCCCGACCCCGACGACAGCGCCGCGCGCCGCGGCACCCGGGCGTTCGTGGCGCCGGTGCTGGCCGCGGTCGGGCTGCCCGTGACCCTGGCCGACGCGCTGGACGACGCCTCGCTGGACACCGTCGTGCAGGCCGAGACCGACGAGGCGCTCGCGCTCACCGGCCGGGACGTGGGGACCCCGATCATCCACGTCCAGCCGCCCGCCGGGGTGGCGTTCTTCGGGCCGGTGATCAGCCGGCTGCCCAGCGAGGCCGACGCCGTCCGGTTGTGGGACCACGTCGTCGGCCTGGCCTCGTTCCCAGGCTTCGCCGAGCTCAAGCGGAGCCTGCGGGAGCTGCCGCAGCTGCGCGGCCTGGGCGTCGAACCGGACGAGGTGGGCGTGCAGGAGGACTGGCACGGCGGGAGCCGCCGGCAGCGCACGTGAAGACTGCGGCCATGGAGTCCCGCACCCACGCCGGGTCGATCGTCGTCGCGACCACCCCGGAGGAGCTCTACGACCTGGTGTCCGACGTGACCCGCACCGGCGAGTGGAGCCCGGTCTGCACCGCCTGCTGGTGGGACGAGGGCGCGACCGGGCAGGTGGGCGACTGGTTCACCGGGCACAACGAGACCCCTGACCGCACCTGGGAGACCCGCAGCCAGGTCGCCGCCGCCGAGCGCGGCCGCGAGTTCGCCTGGCTGGTCGGCGGGAAGCTGGCGCGCTGGGGGTTCGTCCTGGAGCCCGTGGACGGCGGCACCCGGCTGACCGAGACCTGGGAGTTCCTGCCGGCGGGGCAGGAGATGTTCGTCGAGCGCTACGGCGAGGACGCCCCCCGCCAGGTCGAGGAGCGCACCCGCGCCGCGCACGCCGGCATCCCGGTCACGCTCGCGGCCGTCAAGCGCATCGCCGAGGCCGGCTGAGCAGCCCGGCTCTCGCGGGGCCTCCAGCGGCCGAGGTCTACGCGCGGCGGTTGTACGCCCGCAACGACAGCGGGGCGAGGAGCACGACGACGGCGGCCATCCACAGGACGGTGTCCAGGACGGGTTCGGCCACCGGCCCCCCGGTCAGGAGACCCCGCTCGGCGTCGACGAGATGGCTGACGGGGTTGGCAGCCGCGACGCCCTGCACCCAGCTCGGCATGGTCTCGATCGGCACGAAGAGGTTGCTGACGAAGGCCAGCGGGAAGATCGTCACCGCCGCGAGGCCCTGGACGGCCTGGGTCTCCTCGACCGCGAGCGCGAGCAGCACCCACGCCCACGACAGTGCGAGGGCGAAGCCCAGGGCCAGTGCACACCCGGCGAGGACCGACCCGACACCCGCGTCCAAGCGGACCCCGAGCACGAGGCCGACACCGATGAGTGCGGTCAGGGAGACCACCTGGCGGAGGACGTCGGACCCGATGTAGCCGACCAGGGGTGCGATGCGGGCGATCGGCAGGCTCCGGAAGCGGTCGAACACGCCCGCGGACAGGTCGCTGCTCAGCGACACCCCGACGCCCATGGTCGCGAACAGGGTCACCATCGCCAGGATCCCGGGGAAGACGTACTGGAGATAACTCTGCGCGTCCCCCGCGATCGCTCCGCCGAACACGAGACCGAACAGCACGAGGAAGATCGCAGGCCCGATGACCACATCGGCCAGGCTCATCGGGTTGCGCCGGATCTTGACGATCCCGCGCCAGGCCAGCGTCGCGCTCTGGGTCAGGACCTGTGCCGGGCTGGGGTGCCGGCTCAGCACCTCGGGAGTCGTCAGGTCGAGGCTCCGGGCGGTCATCACGCCTCCTCCGTGCTCGCGCCCGGCGACACGCCAGGAGCGGGGGCCGGGGTGGCCCGATGGCCGGTGAGGGCCAGGAAGACGTCGTCCAGGCTGGGCAGTCGCAGCGCCAGCTCGCTGACCTCGACGCCGGCCTGGTCCAGGCTGCGCACGATGGCGGGCATGGCCTGCCCATCGGCCACCGCAGCACTCAGCCGGCTCGTCGGGACGTCGACGACCGGATCGGTCCCGACGACGTGCGCGACGCGGCTGACAGCTTCCCGGAGCCGGCCGGGGTCGGTGACCTGCACGTCCAGGGTCTGGCGGCCCAGCCGTCGTTTCAGCTCATCGGGTGTGCCGCGGGCGGCCACCCGACCCGCGTTCATCACGACGATGTCGTCGGCGAGGTGGTCGGCCTCGTCCAGGTACTGCGTCGTCAGCACGACCGTGGAGCCCTGGGCCACGAGCGTGCGGACCACGGCCCAGGTCTCGCCACGTCGGGCGGGGTCCAGACCCGTGGTGGGCTCGTCGAGGAACACGACAGCAGGGCGGTGCACCAGGCTCGCCGCGAGGTCGAGCCGGCGCCGCATGCCGCCGGAGTAGGTCGTAGCGGGTCGGTCAGCGGCCTCCCGCAGTCCCGCGTCGTCGATGAGCTCCGCTGCACGCACCCGGGCCTGCGCCCTGGACAGCCCGAGCAGGCGTCCGATCATGATCAGGTTCTGCGTGCCGGTCAGGTCCTCGTCCACCGAGGCCTGCTGCCCGGTCAGGCCGATCAGCTGCCGGACCTGGTGGGCGTCGCGGCCGACGTCGTAGCCGCACACCTGGGCCGAGCCTCCGTCCTGCCGGAGCAGGGTGGCCAGGATCCGGATCACGGTGGTCTTGCCCGCGCCGTTCGGTCCCAGCAGCCCCAGCACCGAGCCACGACCGACCACCAGGTCGATCCCGTCGACTGCGGCTGTGTCGCCGAACCGCTTGACGAGGCCGGCGACCTCGACGGCGGGCCCGCCATGTACATCCACTGACGCCTCCTCCTGTTTCACATTACGAGTGCAACGTAACAGCGGGAAGCGTTCCTCGGCAATGCAGTCGCAATGTGAAATCCTGGCGGGGTGCCGAAGCAGGTCGACCACCACGAGCGTCGTGAGCAGATCGCGGCGGCCCTCATGCGCGTGGCAGCGACCCAGGGGCTCGCCGCGGTGAGCCTGCGCCATGTGGCGGCCGAGGCCGGCGTCACGTCGGGGATGGTCCAGCACTACTTCCCGACCAAGGACTCGATGATGGACTTCGCGATGCGGTCGGCCGGCGCGCGCTACGAGGCCCGGATGAACGACGCGATCGCCGGTCTCGGCGAACGGCCGTCGGCCCGGGAGCTGGTCGGCGCCCTGCTCATGGTCCTGCTGCCGCTGGACGAGACGCAGCAGGCGGACGCGCGCGTCGCCCTGGCCTTCCAGTCCTACGCGGCGACCAAGCTGTCCGCGGCCGAGGACCTCGGAGGGGGCAACGCCGAACTGCGCTCGTTCCTCGCCGACCAGATCCGGTCCGCACAGTCCACCGGTGCTGCACCCGGCGGCGTCGATCCCCTGCACGCCGCCACGGGCCTGTTCGCCATGGCCGAGGGCCTCGGTCTCCAGGTGCTGAGCGCCGGCCTGTCCACCGACGCCGCCATCGCGGCACTCGACGCACAGCTCGACATCACCCTCGGCCCGCCGCCCCGATGACCTGCCTCCGCCTCAACGGCGGACAGCCTGCCGCACAGCAGGTCAGGGCAGCACGGCCTAGAAGGGCGGCGGGTCGTCCGCTGGTGGCGGTGGTTGGGGTGCTGTCTCCGCTGGTGGTGGTCGCATGCCCGGTGGTCGGGTGGTGCGGGTGACGCCCGACGGCGTGGTCACGGTGAGCACCCCGTCGTCGGTCATCGCGAACCGCCAACCCGGGGCGAAGGTCTTCAGGCGGTGGTGGGAGCGGCACAGGCAGCAGAGGTTGGCGCAGTCGGTGGCTCCGCCGCAGGCGGCGGGAATGACGTGGTCGAGGTCGGCCCAGCCGACGCGTTGCCCGCAGTTGGGGAACCGGCACCGCCGGTCCCGGGTCGTCACGAAAGCCCGTTGGCGATCGGTGGGCTCGTAGGCCTCGGTCTCCGGCGGCGGCCCGGTCACTGGGCAGCTGCACTCGCTGTCGGGATGGGTGGTGCAGCCGCGGCGGGCCAGCCGGTCGAGGTCGGCCGGGGTGAGGGTGGCCAGCAGCTCCCCGTCCGGGCCGGTGACCGCGAAGCTCAGCGTCCCACCCTCAGGGGTGGTGAGGCCGAGCGCGCCGACCCGGGCGAGGAGTTCACGGACGTGGGTCGCGGTGATCGGCAGCCCGTTCACCTCACCGGCCGCGCCGCTGGTCCCGCCCAGGGAGTCCAGGTCCGCGGTCACTCGCACGTCGGCGGAGACGGACGGCAGGCCGTTGTCCGCGGGTCGGCGGATGAGCAGGGACAGCACGTGCGCCCGCAGCGCCCCGATCCGCCGCGGGTCACCGTCGGCCTTCAGGATCTTCGCCAGCTGGTCGACGATGTCGGCGCACTCCACCGCCTCATCGGTGGGCAGGTCCGCAGCCAGCGTCGACCGGCCGTCGACCGCTGAGGGGTGGACGTGCACGTCGGCGGTCTTCTCCGCGTCCTTGCGGCGCTCATCAGCCGCGGCGGCGTCCAACTCGACCATCAGCTCGGTCGCCCGGTTGCGGAGTCTGTGGACCGACAGCTCGGTGGCTTCCGGGAGCAGCGCGTCCTCGACCTGCCCGGCGACGTCGGCGTTGGTGTGCTGCAGGACGTCAGCCAGCTCGCTGGCCCGCCGCTCGTCCAGCTCCCCGGCCGCCAGCGCCGCCAAGGTCCGCGGCAGCTTCCTCGCCCAGGTGGAGGCGCGGGCGTAACGGTGCCCGGCGGTCCGCCGACCCAGGTTGAGCACCATCGACAGCTCGGCGGTGAAGAACTCACTCACCCCGGCGTAGCCCTCGTCCACCGCCCAGCCGGACCGACGGGCACCCGGCGTGCCCGGCGCCGGGTCGTCCTTCGCCGGGCGCTCACCCGCCATCCCCAGGATCAGCTCCGCCTCGTAAGCGGTGTCCGCGGCCCGGCGCTGCTGCACCCGCTGCAGCTCGACCGCCTGCTCCTCAGCCGTCAGGCAGGACACCGGCAACCGAGGCGGGGGCAGGTGCGGCCCCCACACCAGGTCGACCACGAAGCTGCTCGGATGTCCCGCCACGGATCGAACATACGTACGGGGTACGACAGTTTCCGCAGGCCCAGACCCCAGCGCCGGGACGGGCGTCAGTTCCCGATGAACTCTCGGAGGCCGGCGAGCAGCCGGTCGACGTCGGCGTCGTCGTTGTAGGGCGCGAGCCCGACCCGCAGGCCGCCGGTGTCGCCCAGGCCCAGGTGCCGGGAGGCCTCCAGCGCGTAGAACGACCCCGCGGGGGCGTTGACCCCGCGCCCGGCGAGGAACCGGTAGGCGTCGGCGGCGTCCCGGCCGGCGAAGGTGAGCAGCAGGGTCGGCGTCCGGTGGGCGGCGCGGGACCACACCGTCACGCCCGGGAGCTCGCGCACGCCCTCCTCGATCCGCTCGCGCAGCCGGTCCTCGTGCTCCTCCAACGCCGCCATCGACGCCGTCAACCGGGCCCGCCGCTCACCCTCGGGGCCGGCCAGGCCGGCGAGGAAGTCGATCGCCGCGGTGGTGCCGGCCAGCTGCTCATAGGGCAGCGTGCCCAGCTCGAACCGCTCCGGGACGGCGTCGGTCGAGGGCAGCAGCTTGTCCGGGTGCAGCGTCTCCAGCAGCGCCGGCGCCGCCACCAGGCAGCCGCAGTGCGGGCCGAGGAACTTGTACGGGGAGCAGACGTAGAAGTCCGCGCCGAGCGCCGCCACGTCCACCGGCGCGTGCGCGGTGAGGTGCACGCCGTCCACCCAGGTCAGGGCGCCGACCCGGTGCGCGAGCGCGGTGATCGCGGCGACGTCGGGGCGCGTGCCGATCAGGTTGGAGGCGCCGGTGACGGCGACCAGCCGGGTGCGCTCGGACAGCAGCGCACCGACGGTCGCCGGGTCCAGCTCACCGGTCGCGGGGTCGAAGTCGGCCCAGCGCACGGTCGCACCGTGGGCGGCCGCGGCCTGCACCCAGGGCCGGATGTTGGCGTCGTGGTCCAGCCGGGTCACCACCACCTCGTCGTCCGGCCCCCAGCCGGCCGACAGCACCCGGGACAGCTCGTAGGTCAGCGTCGTGGCGCTGCGCCCGAACACCACCCCGCCGGGATCGCCCCCGGTGAGGTCGGCGACCGCCTGCCGGGCCCCGCGGACGACGGCGTCGGCGTTGCGCTCGGCCTCGGTGACCGAGCCGCGGTTGGCGATCGGCGCGGTGAGGGTCGCGGCGACCGCCTGCGCGACGACGTCGGGGGTCTGCGAGCCGCCCGGGCCGTCGAAGTGGGCGTAGCCGGCGGTCAGGGCGGGGAAGGAGGCGCGGACGGCCGCGACGTCGAGAGTCATCGACTGCGCACGTTAGCGCCGCACCGCGGCGGCCACGATCCGGTCCGGGCGCACCAGCACCGACCGGCCGCGCAGCCAGCGCACCAGCTCCGGCGAGCCCAGCCCGTCGGCCCGCACCACCGGCCCGGGCCAGTCCGCCGGGACCGGCCCACCGCAGGTCAGCGCCGCCCAGCCGGACCCGAGGACGTCGTCCAGCCGGCCCGGCCCGTCGACGGGCGGCTGCGGCAGCAGCCCACCGACCGGGGACGGCGCCAACCGGGGACGGCGGACCAGCGGGCCGGGCCGCAGCGGCGGGGTGCGGCTGGACGCCGCGAAGGCGGCCAGCCGCGGCACCCGGCGCACCCCGGTGAGCACCGCCCGGCGCACCAGCGCGGCCCGCTCGCCACCGCCGGTCATCAGCCGACCCAGCAGCACCGCCAGCCGGACCAGCGAGCGGGCGTGCGGCGCCCGCTCGGCCTGGTGGGTGTCCAGCAGCGCCTCGTCGGCCCCGTCGAGGACGGCGGCGAGCTTCCAGGCCAGCTGGTGCACGTCGCGCAGCCCGAGCCCCAGCCCCTGGCCGATGAACGGCGGGGTGAGGTGCGCGGCGTCCCCGCAGAGCAGCACCCGGCCCTGCCGCCAGCGGTCGGCGACCTGCGCGGCGTAGCGGTACTCGGCCGACCGGACGACGGTGCACCCGGCGGCACCGAAACGGCCCAGCAGCCCGGCGAGGTCCAGGTCGGCCACCGCCTCGCCGTCGTGCAGCCGGAACTCGGCGCGGTACCGGGCGCCGGCGACCGGCATGAAGGTGGCCGGCCGGACGGCGTCGCAGACCTGCTGCACGCCCGCCCACACCGGCAGCGGGGCATCGGCCACCAGGTCGACCACCAGCCACCGCTCCCCCGGCCCCAGGTCGCGCATCCGGGCGCCGATCTGCCGGCGCACCGTGCTGTGCGCCCCGTCGCAGCCGAGCACGGCGTCGGCGACCAGCTGTGCCTCGACCCCGGTGACCCGGTCGCGGACGGTGAGACGGACGGGTCCGGCCGGGTGTTCCACGTGCAACACCTCCACCCCGCCCCGCAGCCGGGCGCGCGGCTCGGCCGCGAGCGCCTCGCGCAGCACCCGCTCCAGGTCGGGCTGGCTGAACATCGAGCCCTGCGGCCAGCCGTGCTCGCCGGCGCCGCGGGGGAACTCGGCCAGCGTGCGGCCGCCGCCGTCCAGCAGCCGCAGGCCCGCCATCGGCCGGCTGACCGCGGCGAAGGCGTCGGCGACCCCGGCCGCCTGCAGCACCCGCAGCGACTCGTCGTCCAGGTGCACCGCCCGCGGCAGCGGGTGGGCCCCGGCGTGCCGGTCGAGCACCAGGACGTCGAGACCGCGGCGGGCCAGCAGCAGCGCGGCGGTCACGCCGACCGGCCCGGCGCCGACCACCACCACCGTCACGGCGCCGAGTCTGCCTGTCGGGTTCCTGCACGACAGGAGGGCGGTCGACCGGGCAGTCTCCCCGCGTGGACCTGCACCTGGACACCCCGTTCTCCCTCGACACCTGGGACGGCGTCGCCGACCCCGCCCCGGCCGACCCCGACGCGCCACCGACCGCGCGGGTGGTGCTGGCCAAGACCTACACCGGCGACCAGCTCACCGGCTCCGCCACCGGTCACGCGCTCACCACGAACGGCCCGCGCGGCGCCTCCTACGTGGCGCAGGAGCGGATCACCGGCACGCTGGCCGGGCGCACCGGGAGCTTCGTGCTCGAGCACGGCGCCTCGATGGGCGAGGGCGCGCCGACCGCCCAGTGGGCGCGGGTGGTCGCCGGCTCCGGCACCGGCGAGCTCACCGGCCTGCAGGGCACCGGCGTCGTCGCCCACCAGCTGCTCACCCTGGACGTCGTCCTGCCGGACTGACGCCGCGGTCAGCGGCCGGCGCGCTCGTCGAGCACGTCGGCCAGCAGCGCCACCGCCCCCCAGGTCGCGGCCGCGAGGGCGACCACCGGGGCGCGCGCCGTCCGGCCGGCCAGCCCGGCGCCGAAGGCCGCGGCGTCCCCGAGGTCGGCGACCACCCGGCCGGCGGTGGCCAGCCGGCGGGGCCGGCCGGGCGGGGCGGCGAGCAGCGCCAGCCCCATCACGACGTCTCGGACGCCGAGGGAGCGGGTGAGCAGCCGGGTGTCCGGGGTCTCCGGCACGCCGGCGGGTCGGAGCAGGACCGCCGGCGTGGCGACCAGGACCGCCCCGTAGCCGGCCGTCGCGGCACCGACGAGCGAGGTCAGGGAGGGCACGGCAGCTCCTTGCGCACCAGGGGGAGGCGGTGTCCATCGGAGCAGCGCGCGCCCGCGCCCGCCACCGGGGACCGTTGCACCGCCTGTCCACAACGTTGCACAGCCCTTCCTCCGGCTGTGACCTGTGCCATAACGTGCGACGGGACTGCGCAGCTGCGCACGCCACCGAGGCCCTCATCGTGGAGGGCGACGAGGAGGACCCTGTGCCTGTCAACACCCGCGGCGCGATCATGCGTTCGGCCCCCGGCCAGTGGGAGGTCACCGACCTGGTCGTCGACGACCCCCAGGCCGGCGAGCTCCAGGTCAAGCTGGCCGCCTCCGGGCTCTGCCACTCCGACGACCACATCGCCACCGGCGACATGCAGGTGGGCAAGTACCCCTTCCTCGGCGGCCACGAGGGTGCCGGTGTGGTCACCAAGGTCGGCCCGGGCGTGAAGGGGTTCGAGGAGGGCGACCACGTCGTCTTCTCGTTCCTGCCCGGCTGCGGCCGGTGCCGCTACTGCGCCAACGGCCAGCAGTACATCTGCGACTCGGGCGCCAACCTGCTGGTCGGCTCGCGGTGGGACGACGCGTCGAGCTTCCGGGTCAAGACCGCCGACGGCGAGGACGTCGGGCAGATGTGCGGGCTGGGCACCTTCGCCGAGATCACCACGGTGGACATCCGCTCGACCGTCAAGATCGACAAGAGCATCCCACTCGAGGTCGCCTGCCTCGTCGGCTGCGGCGTCGGCACCGGCTGGGGCACCGCCGTCCAGGCCGGCGAGGTCCGGGCCGGTGACACGGTCATCGTGATGGGCATCGGCGGGATCGGCATCAACGCCGTCCAGGGTGCGGCCCACGCCGGGGCCAGCCACGTCATCGCCGTCGACCCGGTGCCCTTCAAGCTGGAGAAGGCCCGCGAGCTCGGCGCCACCGAGACCTTCGCGAGCATCGAGGAGGCCGCCGACTTCGCCCGCAGCGTCACCAACGGGCAGGGCGCGGACAAGGCGCTGGTGACCGTCGGCGTGCTCAAGGGCGAGCACATCGCCCAGGCGTTCGACGCGATCGGCAAGGGCGGGCGGGTGGTCGTCACCGGCCTCGGCGACCTCACCGACGTCGGCATCCCGATCAACCCCAGCATGCTGGCGCTCTTCACCAAGGAGATCCGGGGCGCCCTGTTCGGTGACCAGAACCCGAGCTCGGACATGCAGAAGATGCTGCGCCTCTACCAGGAGGGCAACATCAAGCTCGACGAGCTGATCACCACGCGCTACTCGCTGGACGACATCAACCAGGGCTACGCGGACCTGCACGACGGCAAGAACATCCGCGGCGTCATCGTCTACGACTCCTGAGGCGCGCCCGGGGGCCGGTCGGCCGGCCCCCGGGCACACTCCCGTCCCGCCCACCGAGGAGCCCGTCATCACCGCGCCTGCCCGACACGACGCTGCCCGGCTGGACGCGGTGGGGATGGTCCGCACCGCCCAGGAGCGGGTCGTCGCCCGGGTGCGGGAGGCCGAGGTGGTCGCCGCGGCGCTGTCGGCCGGGCGGAACGTCGTCCTCGAGGGCCCGCCGGGCACCGGCAAGACGACGCTGCTCCGCGCGCTGGCCGACGGCACCGGCGTGCCGCTCGTGCTGGTCGAGGGCAACGCCGAGCTGACCCCGACCCGGCTGGTCGGCCACCACGACGCCTCCCGGGTGCTCAGCGAGGACTACCGCCCGGAGAACTTCGTGCCGGGCCCGCTCACCCGGGCGATGACCGAGGGGGCGCTCCTCTACGTCGAGGAGTTCAACCGGGTGCCCGAGGAGACGATGAACGTGCTGCTCGGCGTGCTGTCCGAGCGCGAGATGCACATCCCGCGGTACGGCCGGGTGCCGGCGCGCCCGACGTTCCGGCTGGTCGCGGCGATGAACCCGTTCGACGCCGTCGGCACCGCCCGGATCACCCCGGCGCTGTACGACCGGTCCTGCCGGGTGGCCATGGGCTACCAGGACGAGGACGCCGAGCGCGCCGTCGTCACCGCGGCCACCGGCAGCCCCGACCCGCTGGTGCACCGCGCCGTGCGGGCGGTCCGGATCACCCGCGACCACCCCGAGCTGCGGATCGGGTCCTCGGTGCGCGGCGCGATCGACACCGTGCTGATCGCCACCGAGCTCGCCGTCGTCCGCGGCAGCACCGAGGTCGACGAGCGCACCGGCGCGGACGCCGCGCTGGCCGCGCTCACCGGCAAGGTCACCGTCGCCGACGGGCTGACCCGGCCGGTCGAGGACGTCGTCTCCGACATCTGGCGACGGGCCGGTGAGGAGCTGGGAAAACCCTGACCCCCGAGGCGGACGAGCCCCGGGGAGACCAACCGGGGCCCGGGTCGCCGCCCCCGCCGAGCGCCGCCCCGCCGGGCGCGCTCCAGGGCCCGCCGTCGGTGGTGGAGGACCCCGACCAGGTCGCCGACCTGCTCCGCCGCCAGGGCGCGCGGGGCGCCAGCCGCGACGAGCTCGCCCGCACGCACGCCGAGTTCACCCAGGTCAGCCCGGAGGCCGGCCAGCTGGACGAGGAGGCGCTGGCCGACCTGGCCGGCCGGGACCCCGACGCGGCGGCCCGGCTGGTGGCCGCGCTGGGGCGTGCCTTCGACCCCCGGCTGCGCGCCGCCGCCCGCACGCTGGCCGCCCGGCTGCCGGGTGACCGTGCCGCGCACCGGCGTCCCCGACCGGACCGGCAGCCGGCGGGTGGTCACCCGCCGCGACCCGACCGGCGCCGACATCGACCTGGACGCCACCCTCGCCGCGCGGGGCGCCGAGCCGCACTGGCGGGCCGAGCACCTGCACACCCGCAGCTGGCGGGCCGCCGGCCGGGCGTGCGTGCTCGTCGTCGACGCGTCGGGCTCGGTCGCCGGGGACGAGCTGGCGGCCGCCGTGCTGACGGCGTCGGCGCTGGCCCAGCGGATGCGGCCGGGCGACGAGCTGGCGGTGGTGGCGTTCTGGTCCACCGCGGTGGTGCTGCAGCCGCTGACGGCCGGCGCGCGCCCGGAGGTCGTCATCGACCGGCTGTTCGACCTGCGCGGCGGCGGGACGACGAACCTGGACCTGGCGCTCCGGACGGCCGGCCAGCAGCTCGCCCGGACCCGCACCGCGGCGCGCGACGTGCTGCTGCTGTCCGACGGCATGCCCACCGACAGCCCCGACCCGGTCCCGGCGGCGGCGGCTCTGGCCCGCGCGGGCGCGCGGCTGCACGTGCTCGCGCTGTCCGGTGAGCCGGGCTCGGCGGAGGCCTGCGCGGCGCTGGCCGCGGCCGGCGGCGGCCGGACGGCGCCGCTGCACCGCCCCTCGCAGGCACCGGCCGCCGTGCGGACCCTGCTCGACTGAGGGAGGCAACCGTGCTCCTGCTCGACCTGATCGTCCTGGCGCTGCTGGTCGCGCTGCTGGTGGTGGCGGCGCAGACCTGGCTCGGCCGGCCGGCCCGGCAGTGGCCGGCCGCCGAGGCGGCCGCCCGCTGGGAGGACGCCCACGAGGCCGTCGGGGGCGTGACCCGGGTCGTCGTCCGGAAGGTCGCCCGGCTGCCCACCGGGGAGACCCGGGTGCTCGGCGAGTCGGTCATCGAGGAGATCCCGGACGGCGCGCCGGACTGGCACGAGCGGTTCAGCGCGGCCCGGCAGGTCGCCTACGACCGGGCCATCGACCTCAACGGACCCTCGCTCTCGGGCTGACCCGTCGTCCGGCTGAGCAGGGCAGGATCCGGTCCGTGCGCATCGAGGAGCGACTGGCCGAGCTCGGCCTCACCCTGCCGGCGGCCCCGGCCCCACCGGCCACGGGATCGCTGCCACCAGACTGGGTGCGGGTCGTGGGCCGCCGGGTCCTCGTCTCCGGTCACGGGCCGCTGCTCCCCGACGGCCGGCCGGCCGGGCCGTTCGGCCGGGTCCCCGACGAGGTGCCGCTGGAGTCCGCCCAGCAGTCGGCCCGGTTGGCCGCCCTCGGCGTGATCGGCACGGTGCAGCGGGCCGTCGGCGACCTGGACCGGATCGCCGCATGGGTGACCGTCAGCGGGTTCGTGTTCGCCGAGCCCGGCTACCGGCACACCACCGCGGTGCTCAACGCCTTCTCCGCGCTGGTGCACGACGTCTTCGGCCGGGAGGTGGGCGCGCACGCGCGGACGGCGATCGGCGCGGCGACCCTGCCGCTCGGCGTGCCGGTGGTCGTGGCGGCCGAGCTCGAGCTGCGGAGCTGACCGGCGCTCAGGTCCGCGCGGTCCGGCGGACCGCCTCGCCGGCACGCGCAGGGTCCAGCGGGACGGCGGAGCGCAGCACCGCCGGGCCGAGGCGCAGGACGCCGTCCGTACGGGCCGCGCAGCGGATCCCCGCGCGGCCCCGCAGGCCGCGGTGCGCGCCCGGGGTCAGCGCGAGGTCCAGCCACGCGCACGGGTTCGCCGGGCGGCCACCGGCGAGCAGGACGTCGTCCAGCCGGAACGGCCGGCCGCGCAGCGCCTCGACCTCGGCGCCGCGCAGGACGACGTTGCGCCGGGTGGCCAGCGGGTCCAGCGGGCCGCTCCCCAGCTCGCCGGCCAGCGCCTCGAGGGCCTCGACGGCGATCACCGTGACCTGCGCGTCCCGGTGCGCGGGCCGGCCGGCGTAGCGGTCGCCCTCGATCCCGTGCCCGGCGCGCACCTCCAGCAGGTCGCGCCGGTCGACGCCGCCGTCGGCGAGGGCCGCGTCGGGGCGGCCCTCCCAGCGGTGCTCCGGTGCCGCGAGCAGGCCGACCACCTCGACGTCGTACCGGTACGGCAGGTCGTCGGTCACCCGGCCATCATCCCGCCCGGTTGCCCGCCGGCCCCGGACCCCACACGGTGGACGGCGTGGACCGGCAGACCGCTCTCGACCGTGCGACCAGGCAGTTCGACTCCGGCGCCTTCCTCGCCACCCTGGAGCGCCGGGTCGCCTTCCGCACCGAGAGCGCCGACCCCGGGCGCGCCGGTGACCTGCGGGCCTACCTGACCGACGAGCTGGTGCCCGACGTCGAGCGGCTGGGCTTCACCGCGCAGGTGGTGGCCAACCCCGTCTCGCCGGGGCACCCGTTCCTGGTCGCGCACCGGTCGGAGGGGGCGGGGCGGCGGGTGCTGACCTACGGGCACGGCGACGTCCAGCCGGCCCACCCCGAGCAGTGGCGCGCGGGGCTGGACCCGTGGCGGGTCGTCGTCGAGGGCGACCGCTGGTACGGCCGCGGCGTCGCCGACAACAAGGGCCAGCACACGGTCAACCTGGTGGCCCTGGAGCAGGTGATCGCCGCCCGCGGCGGGCGGCTGGGCTACGACGTGACGCTGCTGCTCGACATGGGCGAGGAGTCCGGCTCCCCCGGCCTGGCCGAGCTGTGCGCGCAGCACCGCGACGAGCTCGCCGCCGACCTGCTGATCGGCTCCGACGGCCCGCGGGTCGCCGCCGACCGGCCCACCGTCTTCCTCGGCACCCGCGGCTCGGTCAACGTGACCTTCCGGGTGACCGCCCGGGAGACCGCGCACCACTCGGGCAACTGGGGCGGCGTGCTGGTCAACCCGGCCGCCGTCCTGGCCGGCGCGCTGGCCTCGCTCGTCGACGCCCGCGGCCGGCTGCTGGTCGCCGGGCTCCGGCCGGACGGCGTCCCGGCGCCGGTGCGCGCGGCGCTGCGCGACATCGCCGTCGACCAGGGCCCGGACAGCCCGCAGCTGGACCCGGGGTGGGGCGAACCCGGCCTCACGCCGGCCGAGCGGCTGTACGCCTGGAACACCCTCGAGGTGCTGGCGATGACCGCCGGCGACCCGGACGCCCCGGTGAACGCCATCCCGCCGACCGCCCGCGCGCACTGCCAGCTGCGCTTCGTCGTCGGCACCGACCCCGCCCGGGTCGGCGAGGTGCTCCGCGCGCACCTGGACGCCGCCGGGTTCGGCGCCGTGCAGGTCGAGGTCGAGCACGCGATGGCCGCGACCCGGACCGACCCCGAGGACCCCTGGGTGACCTGGACGCTGGCCTCGATCGAGCGCAGCACCGGCGTGGTGCCGGCGCTGCTGCCCAACCTCGGCGGGTCGCTGCCCAACGAGCCGTTCGCGCACGTGCTCGGGCTGCCGACGGTGTGGGTACCGCACTCCTACCCCGGCTGTGCCCAGCACGCGCCGGACGAGCACCTGCCGACCGCGCTGGTCCGCGAGTCGCTGGCGCTCATGGCCGGCCTGTGGTGGGACCTCGGCGAACCCGGCGTCCCGTGGCCGTCCTAGGGGCCATGTCGGCCAACATGGCCCTAGCGGTCGGCGGTGCGGTGGATGGGGCCCTCGGCGCCGGTGAGCCGTTCGCCGGAACCGCCCCAGCGGCCGGCGATGATCTCCGCGGCGATCGACACCGCGGTCTCCTCCGGCGTCCGGGCGCCGAGGTCCAGCCCGATCGGCGAGGAGAGGCGCTCGAGCTCGTCGTCCTTGATGCCCGCCTCGCGCAGCCGGTCCAGCCGCTCGTCGTGGGTGCGCCGCGATCCCATCGCGCCGACGTAGGCCACCGGCAGCCGCAGCGCGACCTCCAGCAGCGGGACGTCGAACTTCGGGTCGTGGGTGAGCACGCAGAGCACGGTGCGCTCGTCGATCCGCCCGGCGTCGGCCTCGGCCTGCAGGTAGCGGTGCGGCCACTCGACGACCACCTCGTCGGCGTCGGGGAAGCGGCGCGCGGTGGCGAACACCGGGCGGGCGTCGCAGACGGTGACGCGGTAGCCGAGGAACGAGCCGACCCGGGCGACCGCCGCGGCGAAGTCGATGGCGCCGAAGACGACCATCCGGGCCGGCGGGGCGAAGGAGGAGACGAACACGGTGATGTCGTCGCCGCGCCGCTCGCCGTCGTGGCCGTAGGTGAGCGTCGCCGTCCGGCCGGCGGCCAGCATGCCGCGGGCGTCGTCGGCCACGGCGCCGTCGAGGTGCTCCTCGCCGAACGAGCCCGACGCCCGGTCGGGCCACAGCACCATCCGCCGGCCCAGCCGGTCGGGCGGGCCCTTGACGCAGGTGACCACGGCGACCGGCTCGTGCTCGGCGACCGACGTGGCCACCTCGCCCAGCTCGGGGAAGGACTCCCGGGAGATCGCCTCCACGTAGACGTCGAGGATGCCGCCGCAGGTCAGGCCGACGGCGAAGGCGTCGTCGTCGCTGACGCCGTAGCGCTCCAGCGTCGGTTCACCGGAGGCGACGACGTCCTTGGCCTCCTCGTAGACCGCGCCCTCGACGCAGCCGCCGGACACGCTGCCGACCGCCGTCCCGTCGGGGCCGACGAGCATCGAGGCACCCGGTGGGCGCGGCGCCGAGCGCCAGGTGCCCACGACGGTGCCGACCCCCACCGTCTCCCCCGCCTGCCACCAGCCGACCAGGTCGTCCAGGACATCTCTCATCCGATTGCTCCTTCAGCGGCGTCGTCCAGAGGCTCGTCCCGAGCGTGCGAGGGATGAGGAGGACGAGGTCCTTCATGCATGGGTGATCACTCCTGCCAGTTGCTCGAACGCGGCCAGGCTGTGCCCGGCGACGAAGTGGTCCACGGACGGCAGCGCCGCCACCATGCCCGCGGTCAGCGGCTCGTAGCCGGACCGGCCCTTGTGCGGGTTCACCCAGACGACGGCGTGCGCGAGCCGTTGCAGCCGACCCATCTGCTCGGCGAGCAGCTCGGCGCCGCCCCGCTCCCAGCCGTCGCTGCAGACCACGACGACGGCACCGCGGGCGGTGCCGCGCTGGCCCCAGCGGTCCAGGAAGGCCTTGAGCACCTCGCCGATCCGGGTCCCGCCGGACCAGTCGGGGATGGCCGAGCCGCTGGCCGCCAGCGCCCGGTCGGGGTCGCGCAGCCGCAGCTCGCGGGTGACCCGGGTCAGCCGGGTGCCGATGGTGAAGACCTCGGTGCTCGCCGGACGGGCCCGGACGGCGGCGTGCGCGAACCGCAGCAGCGCGTCGGCGTAGGGGCTCATCGAGCCGGAGACGTCGATCAGCAGCACCACCCGGCGCGGGCGGGGCCGGGCGCGGTGGTGCTGCAGCCGGGTCACCTCGCCGCCGTCGCGCAGCGCCCGCCGCACGGTACGCGCCCGGTGCACCGAGCCGTGCGGCGACGCGCTGCGCCGCCGGGAGGCGCGCATCGGGGCGGCCGGGACCAGCAGCGCGAACAGCCGGCGCAGCTGGTCGCGCTCGGCGGCGGTCAGCTCGGCGACGTCTCGGTGCCGGAGCACCTCCTCGCCGCTGGCCCGGGTGGCGAGGTCGCTGGGCTCGCCGCCGTCCTCGCTGCCCTCACCGGGGACCATCGGCGCGGTCTGCGCCACCCGGGGCTGCTCGGCGCCGGTCGACCGCCGCGGCCGCGGCGCCTCCCCGCCGAAGTAGGCGGCGAAGGCCGCGTCGTAGCGGTCCAGGTCGTCCGGGCTGCCGCACAGCGTCAGCCGCCCGGCCCAGTAGACGGCGGTCGGGTCCAGGACGTCGAGGTGCGCCGCCGCGGCCAGCATCGCCTCCACCCGGTCGGGCGAGGCCGCCACGCCGGCGTGCCGGAGCGTGCGGGCGAACCCGAGGACGACCGTGACGACGTCCCGGGTGCCGTTGCCCGCCGCCGCGCCGGCGACCGTGTCAGCCGCCACCGAACAGCGCCCCCCGGGTCAGGGCGTGCACGCGGTCGGTGTCCTCGCGGTACTTGAGCACCGCGCCCAGCGTGCGGGCCGCGGTGTCGGGGTCGAGCTCGCGGGCGCCGAGGGCGTGCAGCGCGCTCGCCCAGTCCATCGCCTCGGCCACGCCGGGCGGCTTCAGCAGGTCGAGGCTCCGCAGCTTGGCGGTCGCCCGGGCCACCTGGCGGGCCAGCGAGTCGGTGACGTCGGGGAGCCGGCGCCGCAGGATCGCCACCTCGCGCTCGAAGTCGGGGTGCTCCAGCCAGTGGTAGAGGCACCGCCGCTTGAGCGCGTCGTGCACCTCGCGGGTCCGGTTGGAGGTCAGCACGACCAGCGGCGGCGTCTCGGCCCGCACCGTGCCCAGCTCCGGGATGGAGATGGTGAAGTCGCTGAGCACCTCGAGCAGGAACGCCTCGAACTCGTCGTCGGCCCGGTCCACCTCGTCGACGAGCAGCACCGACGGCGAGTCCTCCAGCGCCTGCAGCAGCGGGCGGGCCAGCAGGAACCGCCGGTCGTAGAGCCCGGCCTCCAGCTCCGCCGGGTCGCCGGCGGCGTTGGCGGCCTCGGCGGCGCGCAGGTGCAGCAGCTGGCGGCCGAAGTCCCAGTCGTAGAGGGCGTGGCTGGCCTCCAGCCCCTCGTAGCACTGCAGCCGGTAGAGGGGCCGGCCGGTGACCTCGGCCAGCGCCCGGGCCAGCGCCGTCTTGCCGACCCCGGCCTCGCCCTCCAGGAACAGCGGGCGGTGCATCACCAGCGCCAGGTAGGCCGCGGTGGCCAGCCCCTCGTCGGGCAGGTAGCCGGTGGCCTCCAGCGCGGTGCCGAGTGCGACGGGGTCAGCGGGGAGGGTGGGCTGGCTCACGCCCAGCAGCATCCCACCCCGGCGGTGGGTCGTGCGCCGTCAGTCGGTGGCCATCGCCTCGAGGTAGTCGTCGTAGCCGGCGATCACGTCCTCCAGGTCCAGGACCTCGGGGAAGTCGGCCACCTCCTGGTGCTTGCGCAGGAACAGCACCGTCCGCCGGACGACGTCCTCCTCGTCGTCGCTGCCCAGCCGGTCCATCACCTCGGGCGTCACCGTGACGTAGGTGCGGACGTCCTCCAGCTCGCTGGGCTGCACCACCAGGTAGGAGTTCTCGCCCTGCGCGTCGATCTCGATGTCGTCGTCGGCCATGTCCTCCGCCCTACCCGGACCAGCCAGCTGAAACGCGGCCGGTCAGCCGGCCATCGTGGCGATGTCGATGACGAACCGGTAGCGGACGTCGCTGGCGACCACCCGGTCGTAGGCCTCGTCGATCTGGTCGGCGGAGATGACCTCGACCTCGGCGCCCAGCCCGTGCTCGGCGCAGAAGTCGAGCATCTCCTGGGTCTCCCGGATGCCGCCGATCATCGAACCGGCCAGGCTGCGCCGGCCCTCGAGCAGCGGGAACGCCGGCACCTGCAGCGGCTCCTCCGGCAGGCCCACGTTGACCAGCGCGCCGTCCAGCTTCAGCAGGCCCAGGTAGGCGCCCATGTCGACGGAGGCGGAGATGGTGGACACGATCAGGTCGAAGCGGCCGGCCAGCGCCTGGAAGGTCTCCGGGTCGCCGGTGGCGTGGTAGTGGTCGGCGCCCAGGCGCAGCCCGTCCTCCTGCTTCTTCAGCGACTGGCTGAGCACGGTGACCTCGGCGCCCATCGCCTTGGCGAGCCGGACGCCCATGTGGCCGAGCCCGCCGAGACCGACGACGGCCACGTGCTTGCCCGGGCCGGCGCCCCAGTGCCGCAGCGGCGAGTAGAGCGTGATGCCGGCGCACAGCAGCGGCGCGGCGACGTCGAGGGCGATGCCCTCCGGGATGTGCAGCGTGTACGCCTCGTCGACGACGATCTTCTCGCTGTAGCCGCCGTCGGTGGGCCGGCCGTCGCGGCCGATCGCGTCGTAGGTGCCGATGTTGCCCTGCTGGCAGTACTGCTCCTCGCCGGCCAGGCAGGGATCGCACTCGCGGCAGGAGTCGACCATGCAGCCGACGCCGGCCCGGTCGCCGACCGCGAACCGGGTGACCTCGGAGCCCACGGCCGAGACGACGCCGGCGATCTCGTGGCCGGGGACGAGCGGGAAGAGGGTGTCGCCCCACTCCCCGCGGGCGGTGTGGATGTCGGAGTGGCAGATGCCGGCGTAGGCGATGTCGATGAGCACGTCGTGCGGGCCCAGGTCGCGGCGCTCGATGGTCGTCGCCACGAAGGGCGCGCCGGTGCCGGAGGTGGAGCGGGCGTTGACGGTCAGCACGTGGGGGGTCTCCCGGGGTCCTCGGGCCCGCTCCCTGCCGGCGGCCCGTTCGGCCCCCACAACCTACGGTCCGCAGCGGGAGCCGCCCCCGGCGAGACCGCAGGCTGGGGGCACCTCGGCGATTGGGCAGGATGGCGGCATGCCGACGCCGGACCGCACGCCGACCGACGAGCTCGCCCTGGGCGACGACCTGCGCGCGTTCGTCGACGCCTCGCCGTCGCCGTTCCACGCGGTGGCCGAGCTGTCGCGGCGGTTGCGGCCGGCCGGGTTCACCGAGCTGGCCGAGCCGGACGCCTGGTCGCTGACGCCGGGCGGGGCGCACTTCGTCGTCCGGCACGGCAGCCTCATCGCGTTCCGGGTGGGCAGCGCACCGCTGGCCGAGGCCGGGATGCGGCTGGTCGGCGCGCACACCGACTCCCCCACGTTCAAGGTGCGCCCGCACTCCGACGTCCGGCAGGCCGGCTACCGGCTGGTCGGGGTCGAGCCCTACGGCGGCGGCCTCTGGCACACCTGGCTGGACCGGGAGCTGACCGTGGCCGGCCGGGTGGCGCTGCGCGGCGGCGAGGTGGCGCTGGTGCGGCTGCCCGGTGCCCCGCTGCGGCTCCCCTCGCTCGCCATCCACCTCGACCGCGGCGTGCGGGACGGGCTGAAGCTCGACCCGCAGCGCGACCTCGTACCGGTGTGGTCCCGCGACCTGGGCACCGAGCCCGGCCTGGTCGAGGCGCTGGCGGAGGCGGCCGGGGTCGCGGCCGGGGAGGTCGTCGGACACGACCTGGTGCTCGCCGACACCCAGCCCGCCGGCACCGCCGGGGCCGACGGCACCTGGGTGGCCGCCCCCCGGCTGGACGACCAGGCCTGCTGCCACTCCGGGCTGACCGCGCTGATCGGGGCGCCGGCCGGCGCGCGCACCCAGGTGCTGGTCTGCAACGACCACGAGGAGGTGGGCAGCGGGTCGATGTCCGGGGCGCGCGGCAGCTTCCTGGAGGACGTCGTCCGCCGGTTGGTGGCGCTCACCGACGCCGGTGACCCGCAGGCGCTCCCCCGGGCGCTCGCGCAGTCGCGGCTGGTGTCGGCGGACATGGCGCACGCCGTCCACCCGACCCGGTACGACCGGCACGAGCCGGCGCACCGGCCGCAGCTCGGCGGCGGCCCGGTGCTGAAGGTGAACGGCAACCAGGCCTACGCGACCGACGCGGCGTCCAGCGGGTGGTTCGCCGAGCGGTGCGCCGCGGCGGACGTGCCGGTGCAGTGGTTCGTCACCCGCGCCGACCTGCCCTCGGGCAGCACCATCGGCCCGCTGACCGCGACCCGGCTGGGCGTCCCGACGGTCGACGTCGGCGCGCCGATGCTGGCGATGCACTCCTGCCGGGAGCTGGCCTCGGCCCTCGACGTCCCGCTGATGGTCGGCGCGCTCACCGCCTGCTTCGCCGACTGACCGCGGCGCCGGTGCCCGGAGTCACCACCCGGCGGGCGCGGGACGTGGGAGGGTGGAGGTGGGACCGCGACGGGTCTCCCGGACGAGCACGCCGTACCCGGACAGCGACAAGACGGTGTCCCAGGAGATCCCCGTGTACTGGCTCGTCCTCGTCCTGTCCGGCGTCCTCGAGGCCGTCTGGGCCACCGCCCTCGGCCGCTCCGAGGGGTTCACCCGCCTCGGGCCGACCGTCGTGTTCGGCGTCGCGCTCGCCGCGAGCATGGCCGGTCTGGCCCTGGCCATGCGCAGCCTGCCGGTCGGCACGGCCTACGCCGTGTGGGTCGGCATCGGCGCCGCGCTGACCGCCGGCTACGCCATGGCGACCGGGCAGGAGCCGCTGAGCGCCGTCCGGGTGCTGCTGCTGCTCGGCATCGTGGGCTGCGTCGTCGGGCTCAAGCTCACCCACTGACGGCTCGCGCGTCAGACCCCGACCGGCGTCGCCTCCGGGGTGTACTCGGCGTGGCGGTGGACGCAGTAGTCGGGCCGGTCGTCGCCGGTGGAGACCCACACCTGGTCGCGGCCGGCGTGCTTGGCCGAGTACATCGCCCGGTCGGCGGCCTCGAGGACCTCCTGCACCGGACGGTCGGCGGTCACCAGCGCCATGCCCGCGGAGAACGTGACGCCCGGGCAGGCGAGGGCCAGCGCCTCGCGGAAGCGGTGGGTCACCGTCTGCCCGCAGCGGCTCTCGCCGCAGCGCAGCAGGACGACGACCTCCTCGCCTCCCGAGCGGGCCGCCCGGTCGCGGGTGCGCAGCTGCTGCGTCAGCACCCGGCCGAAGGTCTGCAGGACGACGTCGCCGGCCGCGTGGCCGTGCTCGTCGTTGAGCCGCTTGAAGTTGTCCAGGTCGAACACGATGAGGACGTCGCCGGGCTCGGCCTCGGCCAGGAAGACCTCCATGCCGCGGCGGTTGGCCAGCCCGGTGAGCGGGTCGGTGAGGTTGTCGGCGCGCAGCTGCCCGATGAGGGCCAGCTGCCGGGTCTGCAGCCGGTTCAGCAGGCCGGCCAGCACGACCCAGGCGGCCGCGACGAAGACCGTCCGAACGGCGAGCTCGGGGGTGACCGCGCGCAGGGTGCCGAAGTAGGTGGCGACCGCGGGCACCAGCAGCACCCAGCTGCCGTGCGCCGGCAGGAACAGCCCGGTGTAGGCGAAGCAGAGCACGAAGTAGGCGACCGTGACGCCGGCCAGCCCGGGCGCGGCGTCGGTGACCAGCACCAGGGCTGCCATCGAGGTGACCGGGAAGGCCACCAGCGCCCACGGTGACCAGCGGCGCCAGGGCAGCGCGAAGCTCAGCCAGACCGCGACCAGGTGGAACCCGGCCAGCACGCCCAGCTGGTCCCAGTGCACCTGCGCGGGGTGCAGCAGCAGCAGGGCCAGGCCGGAGATCAGCAGCGAGCCGAGCCCGAGCAGCCGGCCGTAGCCGACCGCGTCACCGCCGCGCCACCACCAGCCGGGCAGCAGCCGGGGCGCCGTCTGGGCGTCGTCGTCGTGGTCGAGGAGCACGAGCAGGTCATCGGCACCGGCCCGCCGGCCCTGCAGCGCACCACCGGCGGGGTCCCGCCTACGGGTGAGGTGCCCAGCCCAGCGCGGCCGCGACCCGGGCGGCCGCGGCGGCACCGACCACCCGGCCGGCCTGCGCGGCGGCCGCCCGGGTCGACGGCGACAGCGCGTTGCTGCCGAAGGCCTCGACCGAGGCCTGGTCGGCGTGGACGACGGCGACCGCCGCCGGCGCCAGGTCCGCGATCTCCTCGGCCAGGCTGCGACCCCACAGCTGCGGCGCGTCCTCGAGGGCCGGCACCACGACGAGCACCCGCTGCGCCCCGGCGGCGAGGTCGGCGTTGGTCATCGAGCGCGTGCCGCCGTCCATGTACCGCCGCCCGCCGATCGCGACCGGCGGCCACACGCCGGGCACCGCGCAGCTGGCCGCGACCGCGTCGACCAGCGGCACCCCCGACGCGCGGGTGAAGACGGCGACCTCGCCGGACCCGGTGTCGACCGCCGGCAGCAGCACCCGCCGCTCCGGCCAGTCGGGCACCGGCACCCGGGCGGCGATCGCCGCCCGCCGGCGCGCCGGGTCCCCGGCCGGGGCGGCCAGCGCGAGCGCACCCATCCGCCGCCCGGCGTCCGCAGCGTCCGCGGCGCCGGCCATCACCGCGCCCATGTCGGCGAAGAGCGCCGGCAGGTCGACGTCGACCTCGATCTCCGCGGTCTCCGGGCGCAGCTGGGCCTGGTACAGCGCGTCGAGGTCCACCCCGCTGGTCACCTGCGCGGCGACCGACGACCCGGCCGACGTGCCGACCACCAGGTCGGCCGCCAGCAGCCGGTCGGCCAGCGCGGGGTCGGCGTCGGCGATGCCGCGCAGCACGCCGAGCTCCCAGGCGATGCCGGCCACCCCACCGCCGGCGAGGACCAGCGCGGTGCCGGCAGGAACGGGCGGAGGGGCGGGGTACATCACGCCCGCACCGTAGGGCAGCGTGACATGCAGGTGAATGCCTGCATGATCGACCCGTGGACGGCGACCTGACCCTGGTGTTCAAGGCGCTCGCCGACCCGACCCGCCGCGCACTGCTCGACCGGCTGCGCGAGCGCAACGGCCAGACCCTCGGCGAGCTCTGCGGTGAGCTGGCCATGGCCCGGCAGTCGGTCTCCCAGCACCTGGCCGTGCTGGAGGCCGCGAACCTGGTCAGCACCGCCTGGCGCGGCCGGGAGAAGGTGCACCACCTGAACGTGGTGCCCCTGCACGAGGTCCAGGAGCGCTGGATCGACAGGTTCGAGACCCCGCGGCTGCGCGTCCTGAGCGCTGTCCGCCGTGCAGCAGAGGAGCCCGAGATGACCGACCAGCCCACCTTCGTCTACGTCACCTACATCGCCGCCACGCCCGAGCGGGTGTGGCAGGCGCTCACCGACGCCGACCTGACCGCCACGTACTGGGGCCACCGCAACGAGTCGGACTGGCAGCCCGGCTCGACGTGGCAGCACGTGCGCACCGACGGGTCGGGCACCGCCGACGTCGTCGGCACGGTCGTCGAGTCCGTCCCGCCGGAGCGCCTGGTCCTCACCTTCCCGGGGTCGGACGAGCAGCGGTCGGGCACGCCGTCGACCGTCACCTTCACCATCGAGCGGGACCGGGAGCTCGTCCGGCTCACCGTGCAGCACCGGGACCTGCCCACCGCCGCCGACACCGCCGCGGTGTCCACCGGCTGGCCGGCCGTGCTCGCCAACCTCAAGTCGCTGTTGGAGACCGGCCGGGTGCTCCCGCAGGCGCCCTGGGAGTTCGCTGCCGAACCGCGGACCGGGCAGTTGGCAGACCACGACTGATCGACCGCCGTCCCGGGGCCGCAGGCGGTAGGGTTTACGACGTAAACCGACCAACCACCGGCTCGGAACGGACGGAGGTCGCCATGTCGGCACCGTCCGGCACCCGGGACCTCGACGTCCGGGTGGGCATGATCGACGGTGGCTGCACCGTCACCGTCGTCGGCGAGGTCGACACCCTGGGTGCCCCCGTGCTCGGGGGCTGCCTGGACGAGCTGCTCGCCTGCCCGGACGTCCGTGCGGTCGAGCTGGACCTGTCCGGCGTCACGTTCCTGGACTCGGCCGGCCTGACCGTCCTCGTCCGGGCGCACCGGACGGCGGAGGGCAGCGGTCGGGTGCTGCGGCTGCGCTGCGGCACCGGCCGGGCCGTCCTGCGGCCGCTGCAGCTCACCGGGCTGGTCGACGTGCTGACCCTGGCCGACGCGCCCGACGGTCTCTCCCGCCACCTCAACGTATAGCCGACCCCGGGGCTTGCGGCAAGACCCCGGTCCGGCCGCACACTCGCGCACCTGGTCCATGACCTGCGCAGACGCAGGTCACGAGATGCGGGAGACGCGGACGTGAACACCCTGACCCCCAGTGCCTTCGACCTGCCCGCCCACCTCACCGCCAAGGCCGACCCGGCGCTCACCGGCGCCGACGAGCGGCACTTCGCGGTCGTCGCGGAGAGCCTCGCGGCAGCGGTCGCCGACCTGTCCGCCCGGCTGGCCGCCGAGCGGAGGGCGCCCGGCGGCACCGGGCAGGCCGCGCTGGACCGGGACCTGGAGGTCCACCGGCTCGCCGCCCGGCTGCGCGCGCTGCGGCGCTCCGGGCTGGACCTGTGCCTCGGGCGCATGGTCGGCGCCGACGACGCCGAGCCGGTGTACGTCGGCCGGCTGGGCCTGACCGACCCCACCGGCCACCGGCTGCTGGTCGACTGGCGCTCCCCCGCGGCCGAGCCGTTCTTCGGCGCGACGCACGCCGACCCGATGGGGCTGGCCAGCCGCCGCCGGTACCGCTGGACCCGGGGCCGGGTCACCGACTACTGGGACGAGGTGTTCACCGCCGACGGGCTCCGGCAGCAGGTCGCGCTCGACGACGAGTCCGCCTTCATCGCCAGCCTCGGTGCCAGCCGCTCGGCCCGGATGCGCGACGTGCTCAGCACCATCGCCGCCGACCAGGACGCGGTGGTCCGCGCCGGGTCGGCCGGCGCGCTCGTCGTCGACGGTGGCCCGGGGACCGGGAAGACCGTCGTCGCCCTGCACCGCACCGCCTACCTGCTCCACGCCGACCCCCGGCTGGGACCGGGCCGGGGCGGGGTGCTGTTCGTCGGCCCGCACCAGCCCTACCTGGCCTACGTCTCCGACGTCCTGCCCAGCCTCGGCGAGGAGGGGGTGCTGACCTGCACGCTGCGCGACCTGGTGCCCGAGGGCGCCACGGCGGCGGTCGAGACCGACCCGGCGGTGGCCCGGCTGAAGTCCTCCGCGCGGCTGGTGCAGGCGGTCGAGGCGGGCGTCCGGTTCTACGAGGAGCCGCCCCGCCTCGGGACGACGATCGAGACCGACGGCGCCGAGCTCCGGGTGACCGCCGAGGACTGGGCCGAGGCGTTCGGGGCGGCCGACCCGGGCACCCCGCACAACGAGGCCCGGGACCAGGTGGAGGACGCGCTCGTCGCCGTCCTCGTCGACCGGCTGGCGGACGACGACGTCCCGCCCGACCGGCTCCGCGCGTCGCTGGCGCGCAGCGGTGAGCTCGTCGCGGCCGTCGACCGCACGTGGCCGCTGCTCGAGGCGACCGACCTGGTCGGCGACCTGTGGTCGGTGCCGGCGTTCCTGCGGCACTGCGCGCCCTGGCTCACCGCCGCGGAGGTGCGGGCGCTGCAGCGCCGCGACCCGCACGCCTGGACGGTGCCCGACCTGCCGCTGCTGGACGCCGCCCGGCAGCGGCTCGGCGACCCGGGTGCGTCCCGGCGCAGGCGCCGGCACGCCGCCGCCGTGGCCGCCGAGCGCGACCGGATGGCCGGCGTCGTCGATGAGCTGATCGCGACCGACGACTCCGACCTGCTGCTGATGACGACGCTGCGCCACCAGGACCTGCGCGACGCCCTGGTCGACGACGACGTGCTGCCCCGCCCCGACCCGGACCGGCTGGCCGGACCGTTCGCGCACGTCGTCGTGGACGAGGCGCAGGAGCTGACCGACGCGGAGTGGCAGATGCTGCTGCTCCGCTGCCCGTCGCGCAGCCTCACCGTCGTCGGCGACCGGGCCCAGGCCCGACGCGGCTTCCCGGAGTCGTGGGCGGAGCGGCTGGCCCGGATCGGGCTCGACCGGGTCCAGCTGGCCTCGCTGACCGTCAACTACCGGACGCCGGAGGAGGTCATGGCCGAGGCGGAGCCGGTGATCCGGGCCGCCCTGCCCGACGCCAACGTGCCCACCTCGATCCGCAGCACCGGTGTCCCCGTCCAGCACGGGCGGACCACCGAGCTGGGTGCGGTGCTCGACGGCTGGCTGGCCGAGCAGCACGAGGGGGTCGCCTGCGTCATCGGCGACCCGACGTTCGCGGCGACCCCGCGGGTCCGGTCGCTGACCCCGGAGCTGGCCAAGGGCCTGGAGTTCGACCTGGTCGTGCTGGTCGACCCGGAGTCGTTCGGCGCGGGCACCGAGGGCGCGGTCGACCGCTACGTCGCGATGACCCGGGCGACCCAGCGGCTCGTCGTCCTCACCCGTGCCTGAGACTGGGCGCGTGCCGACCACCCTCTGCCCGTGCGGCTCCGGGCTGCCCTACGCCGACTGCTGCGGGCGGCTGCACGACGGGACGGCGACCGCGGCGACGGCCGAGCAGCTGATGCGCAGCCGGTACAGCGCCTTCGCCGTCGGCGACCCGGCGTACCTGCTGCGCACCTGGCACTCCTCGACCCGGCCCGGCGCGATCGACCTCGACCCGCGGATCCGCTGGATCGGCCTGGAGGTCCTGCGCACCACCGGCGGCGGGCTGCTGGCCACCGTGGGCACCGTGGAGTTCCGCGCGCACTCGGTCGTCGACCGGGCCGCCGGCACCCAGCACGAGGAGAGCCGGTTCGTCCGCGAGGACGGCCAGTGGCGCTACCTGGACGGCGACCCGCTGGACTGATCCACGTGGAACATCAGCGCTCGGCCGGCTCGGCGGCCAGGGTGACCGGGTCGGTGTTCGCGCCGCACACCACGGTGACCACCCGCTCGCCCGGCGCCGGGACGTAGGCACCGGAGGTCAGCGCCGCGTACGCCGTCGCGGCGCCGTGCTCGCTGGCGACCCGGGCCTCGCTCCACAGCTCCGCGCGGGCCGCGACGACGGCGGCGTCCTCGACCAGCACGCTGACCAGGCCGGGGGACCGCCGGGCGACGTCCCAGGCGATCGACCCCAGCCGCCGGGCGCCGAGGGAGTCCTTGGCGACGCCGGACACCTCGACGTCCACCGGCTCCCCAGCGGCGAGCGCGGCGGCCAGCGTCGGCGCGGTCACCGGCTCGACCGCCACCACCCGGGCCCGGCCGTCGACCGCGGCGAGCACGCCGGCCAGCAGCCCACCGCCGCCCACCGCGACGATGACGGTGTCGGTGGCCGGCAGGTCGTCGAGCAGCTCCTCGGCCAGCACCCCGGCGCCGGCGGCGATCTCCGGCTGGTCGTAGGCGTGGCAGAAGACCGCGCCGGCGGCCTCGGCGAACGCGACCGCCGCCGCGTACGCCTCCGCGTACTCGCTGCCGCCCAGCCGGACGTCGGCGCCGTAGGCGTGCAGCCGGTCCACCTTCACCGCCGGGGTCGTCTCCGGCACGAACACGGTGGCCGGGACGCCGATCGAGCGGGCCGCGAACGCGTGCGCCATCCCCGCGTTGCCCCCCGACGCCGTGACGACCCCGACCGCCGGGTCGAGCTCGCCGCGCTCGGCCGCGGCCAGCTGCCGGTTGAACGCCCCGCGGGCCTTGAACGACCCGGTGTGCTGCAGGAACTCCAGCTTCAGCCAGCCGGACCCGCCCACCTGGAGCAGCGGGGTGCGGCGGACGCGGCCGGCGGTCCGCTCCCGGGCGGCGAGGACGTCATCGCGGGTGAGCACGGCCGCACGATACGGCCGGTGGCGGTCCGCGCCGGGGTCCCTGCTTGGGTGGGGGTCCGCGGTGACCCCGCGCCCGCCCCAGCCCCGGGAGGCCCCCCATGCCGCACCTGCTGCACCTCGACTCGTCCGCCGACCCCCGCAGCTCCTCGTCGCGGGCGGTGACCGCGGCCTTCGTCCGCGGCTGGCAGGAGCGGGGCGAGGCCTTCACGGTCACCTCCCGCGACCTGCAGGCCGACCCGCCGCCGCACCTGCCCGACGCCGCGCTGCACTGGGCACCGCGGCTGCGCACCGCCGACGAGACCGTCGACCCGGCCGACGAGCTCCGCCAGCAGGGCTACCTCGACGAGCTGCTGGCCGCCGACGTCCTGCTGGTGGGGGCGCCGATGTACAACTGGTCGCTGCCCTCGACGCTGAAGGCGTGGCTGGACCACGTGCACGTCCTGGGCACCACCGTGCCGTTCGGCGAGTACGAGGCGCGGCCGCTGGCCGGGCGCACCGCGGTCGTCGTCTCCAGCCGGGGCGCGAGCTACGACTCCGGCGGCGAGCAGGCCAGCTGGGACCACACCGTGCCGCCGCTGGAGCTGGTGCTCGGGCAGTCCTTCGGCATGCAGGTCTCGGTGATCACCCTGCAGCTGACCCTGGCCGACCGCGTGCCGGCGATGGCCGACCTGCGCGGCCAGGCCGCGGCCGAGGCCGACGCCGCCCGCAGCTACGCCGAGGAGCTCGCCGCCGGCATCGCCGCCTGACCGACGGCGACGCGCCGGGCCGCGGCCACCGGCCGGACACCTGGGCCGGTGACCCTGGCGGCGTCCGGGTCCCGTCCGGGGGCCCGCCGGCAGCCGAGGTGTCGTCGTGACCGCAGTCCTCCCCTGGGTCCCCCGCTCCCCCTGCACGCCCCGCTGCGCCGCCGACCCGGCGCCCGCGGCCGACCCCGCGCTGCAGCGGCAGCGCCGCCGCCGGCTGGCCGGCGCGCTCGCCGGCACCGCGGTCGCCTCCGCGCGCGCCCGGCTGACCGGTGCCCGCGGCCGGCGGCGGCTGGTGGTCTGCGCCGCGGCCCGGGTGCTCACCGCGGCCGGGGTGCGGGTCGAGGTGCACGCCTCGCCGGTCGGCTGGCCGCGGTCGGGCACCGGGCACCTGGTGGTCGCCAACCACGTCTCCTGGCTCGACGGGCTGGCGCTGCTCACCGTCGTCCCCGGCGTCCCGGTGGCCAAGGCCGAGATCGGCGGGTGGCCGCTGGTCGGCGGGCTGCTCCGCCGCACCGGCGTCGTGCTGCTGGACCGGGCCCGGGTCCGCGCGCTGCCCGGCGCGGTCGCGGCGGCGGCCGGGCTGCTGCGGGCCGGGACGTCGGTGACCGTGCACCCCGAGGGGACGACGTCCTGCGGCGTGCAGCTGGGCCGGTTCCGGCCGGCGTTCTTCCAGGCCGCGGTGGACGCCGCCGCCCCGGTCTGCCCGGTCGCCGTCCGCTACCGGGTCGACGGCGGGGCGGGGACCGCGGTCGCGGCCTACCTGGGCGGTGAGTCGCTGCGGCGCAGCCTCGCCCGGGTGCTCGCCACCCGCGGGCTGGTCGTCGAGGTGCACCTGCTGCCGGCCCTCGACCCGGCCGGCGCCGACCGCCGCGAGCTCGCCGCGCTCGCCGAGTACGCGATCGCCGAGGTCACCGAGGCGCGGCCGCCGGTGGTCACCGCCCACCCGCGGCTGCCCCGGGTGCCGACCCCGGCGCCGGTGCGCCGCCCGGCCCGCCGGTCCGGGGTGGCCCGTGCTGCCTGAGGTCGGCATGCGGGTCGCGGTCGTCGCCGAGACGTTCCTGCCGGCGGTGAACGGGGTGGTCGGCTCGGTGCTGCGGGTGGTCGACCACCTCGCCCTGCGCGGCCACGACCCGGTGGTGATCGCCCCCTCGGGGAGCAGCTACGAGTCCCGCTGCGGCGCCCGGGTCGAGGTGGTCACCGTCCCGGCGATGCGGCTGCCCCGCTACCGGCAGCTGCCGCTGGCCCGGCCCGCCGGCGACCTGACCGACCTGCTCCGGCGGCTGCGGCCCGACGTCGTGCACCTGGCCTCCCCCGCGGTGCTCGGGCTGGCCGCCGCGCGGGCCGCCCGGACGCTGGGCGTGCCGTCGGTCGCCGTCTTCCAGACCGACCTCGCCGCCTACGCCCAGCGCTACCGGCTGCCCGGCGGGCCGGCCGCGGCGTGGCGGTACCTGCGCACCGTGCACGGGACGGCGGACCTCACGCTGGCGCCGTCGTCCGCGGCCGTGGCCCAGCTGGCCCGGCAGGGCATCGGCCCGGTCGCGCTCTGGCCGCGCGGGGTGGACCTCGAGCAGTTCGCGCCCGGCCACCGGGACCCCGCGGTGCGCGCCGTGCTGGCGCCGCGCGGCGGGCTGGTCGTGGGCGTGGTGGCGCGGTTGGCGGTGGAGAAGCGGCTGGAGCTGCTCGCCCCGCTGAGCGCGCTGCCGGGGGTCCAGCTGGTCGTCGTCGGCGACGGCCCGCAGCGGCGGGCGCTGGAGCGGGCGATGCCGCGAGCCCGGTTCCTCGGCCGGCTCGGCGGGGCGGAGCTGGGCGCCGTCGTCGCCTCGCTGGACCTGTTCGTGCACCCGGGCGCCGACGAGACCTTCTGCCAGGCGGTCCAGGAGGCGCTCGCCGCCGGGGTGCCGGCCCTGGTGGCCGCCTCGGGCGGGCCGCTGGACCTGGTGCGGCACCGGGAGAACGGCTGGCTGTGGGCCGGGGACGACCCGCACCTGCTGGCCGCGATGGTCGCCGGGCTGCGCGACGACCCCGCCGTGCTGGCCGCCGCCGCGGCCCGGGCCCGGCCGTCGGTGGACGGGCGGACCTGGGGCCGGGTCGGCGACGAGCTCCTCGGTCACCTCCAGCGGCTGCGCACCCCCGTCGCCGCCTGATGGGCCGGCCTGGAGCGAGCTGCTCAGCGGCGGGCGCCGCCCCGGCCCAGCCGGCGCAGCAGCCGGCCCACCGTGCCGCCGCTGCCCTGCTGGGCGGCCTCGGCCTGCTTCTCGGTCAGCAGCGCGGCGAACTCCGCCAGGGTCGGGTGCGCCGCCAGGTCGTCGATGACCAGGGACACCCCGAACTCCCGGGACAGGGCGGTGAACATCTCCTCGACGTCCAGGGACTCCCCGCCCAGGGCGGTGAAGCTCTCCTCCCGGCCGACGTGCTCGACCCCGAGGATCGGCGCCCACACCTGCTCGACCGCCCGTTCGGTGTCGGTGGCCGGCGCGGCGCCCTCGTGCCGCTCCGCGGGGGCGGGCAGCGCGCCGACGTCGACCTTGCCGCGCTCGTTGCGCGGCAGCTCGGGGAGCAGCACGACGTCCCGGGGCACCATCCACTCGGGCAGCTGCTGCCCGACGTCGCGGCGCAGCCCCTGCGCGGTGGGCTCGGGGCGGTGCGGGTCGGGCACCACCCAGGCCACCAGGCGCACGTGCTCGTCGGTGCCCGTGCCGCGGACGACGGCGTCGACGACGTCCGGCAGCGCGCGCAACGCCGACTCGACCTCCGCCGGCTCCACCAGGTAGCCCCGGATCTTCACCGAGTCGTCGCCCCGGCCGAGGATCTCCACCACGCCGTCGGCGTCCATCCGGGCGCGGTCCCCGGTGCAGTACCGGGTCCGGCCGTCGGGCTCGACGCGGAACCGGGTGGCCGTCGCCGCCGGGTCGCGCCAGTAGCCGGCGGAGAAGTACTCCGAGGTGGCGTGCAGCACCCCGACCTCACCGGGCTGCACCGGCTCGTCGGTGGGGCCGAGGACCGACAGCGTGCGCAGCGGGATCGCCGTCCCGATGGGCACCGCCCCGCTGGGGACCGGGTCGCCGGGCCGGATCTCGAAGCTGGTCAGCGCCTCGGTCTCCGAGGAGCCCATCCAGTTCATGAAGCTCGCGCCGGCCGGCAGGTGCTGGCGGAAGTCGCTGACGTCGGTGCCGTAGACCTTCTCCCCGGCGGTGGTGACCAGCCGGAGCGCGGGCAGCACGTGGCCCTCCGGGAGCGCGCCGTGCAGCGAGCGCAGCAGCGAGGGGGTGCAGTTGAGCACCGTGACGCCGGTCGCCTCGACCCACGCGGCGAGGTCGTGGATGCCGTGCACCCGCGGGTCGCGGACGCACAGCGTCGCACCGTTGAGCAGCGCCGCGACGACCGACAGCTGGCCCACCGCGAAGCCCTGCGGCAGGGCGAGGGAGACCCGGTCGGCCGGGGTGATCCGCAGCGTCTCCCGGCTGGTCTGGCCGCAGGCGAGGACGGTGCGCTGGGTCCAGACGACGCCCTTGGGCAGCCCCGTCGTCCCGGAGGTGAAGACCAGCGTCGCCGGGTCGTCGAGGGCCGGGGCGACGGGCACCTCGACCTGCGCCCCGCCCTGGGCACCGTCCGGCATGGCCAGGTCGCGCACGGTGTGCACCCCGGGCATCGCCGCGGCGGCGTCCCGGCGCTCGGCGTCGGCGAGCACCACGCCGACCCCGGCGCGCTCGACGATCACCGCGGCCCGGGCCGGCGGCAGCAGCACGTCCAGGACGACGCAGGCGTGGCCGGTCGCCATCACGGCGAACATGGCGGCGACGCTGTCCACGCCCTGCTCGGCGTAGATGCCCACCGGCTGGCGGGCGTCGGCCGGGGTCACCCCGGCGTCGCCGGCCAGCAGCGGGACGAGCTCGGCGGTCAGCGCCTGGACGCGGTGCTGCAGGTCGGCGTAGCTGACGTCGAGGTCACCGGTGGTGATCGCCACCTGGTCCGGCAGGGCGGCGGCGACCTCGCGGAGCCGCTCGGCCGCGGAGGTCTGGCGCGGGGGCATGACCAGCAGCTCGGGACCGTCGGATGTCGCCGCGGTGCGGCGCACGGCCGCCTGGTCGGGCGACATGTCTTCCGTCATACCGGTCGTTCCTCCACGCAGGTCGGACGGTCCGCCCCCGGCGGACACGCGTCTGGACACGATGATCCCTGCACAACGCACGCACAACCCGGCCCGTTCCGCCGATCCCACCGGGATCGGCGACCTGCGGCAGGATCAGACCTCTCGTCGCCGTTCCCCGCACCCCTGGAGGCGTCATGACCCAGTCCTTCCGCGACCACGTCCCCGACGGCACCCCGTCGCCCGTGGCGGACCTCAGCCGGTGGCGGCTCAACGCGCTGCCCGACGAGAGCTCCGACGAGGACTGGGACGACGACCGCGAGCTCTTCGACCCCTCGGGCCGGCGGGTCGACACCTGGCGGGAGGGCTACCCGTACGACCACCGGATGGAGCGCCGCGAGTACGAGATCGAGAAGCGGAAGCTGCAGATCGAGCTGCTGAAGCTGCAGGGCTGGGTGAAGGACACCGGCCAGAAGCTGGTGCTCGTCTTCGAGGGCCGGGACGCCGCCGGCAAGGGCGGCACCATCAAGCGGTTCACCGAGCACCTGAACCCGCGCGGCTCCCGGGTGGTGGCGCTGGACAAGCCCTCGGAGCGGGAGAAGACCCAGTGGTACTTCCAGCGCTACGTCTCCCACCTGCCGGCCGCCGGCGAGATCGTGATGTTCGACCGCTCCTGGTACAACCGGGCCGGCGTCGAGCGGGTCATGGGCTACTGCACCGCCGACGAGTACCTGGAGTTCATGGCCCAGGCGCCGGAGATCGAGCGGATGTTCGTGCGCAGCGGGATCCAGCTGGTCAAGTTCTGGTTCTCGGTCACCCGGGGTGAGCAGCGCAGCCGGTTCATCGTCCGGCAGATCGACCCGGTGCGGCAGTGGAAGCTCTCGCCGACCGACCTCGCCTCGCTGGACAAGTGGGAGGCCTACACCGAGGCCAAGGAGGCGATGTTCCTGCACACCGACACCGAGCACGCCCCGTGGACGGTGATCAAGAGCAACGACAAGAAGCGGGCCCGGCTGGAGGCCATCCGGCACGTGCTGGCGCGGTTCGACTACACCGACAAGGACGCGGCGACGGTCGGCGACCCCGACCCGCTGATCGTCACCTCGGCCGCCGACGTCGTCGAGGACTTCAGCGAGCCGGCCATGCCAGAGCCCGGCGATTCCCTGCCGCTGGAGGCGTGACGAGGGGCGTCCCTCAGCGGTCCGGGCGGAAGGGGGTCAGGTCGAACGGCGGCCGGCCGCCGAGGGCGAGGTCGGCGGCGAGGACGCCGGTGAGCGGCCCGTAGGTGAGGCCGTTGGCACCCAGCCCGGTCGCGAGCACCAGGCCGCCGAGCCCCGGGACGGCGCCCAGCAGCGGGTACCCGTCGGGCGTGACCGGCCGGAAGCCCACCCGGGTCTCCAGCACCGTCGCCTCGGCCAGCCCCGGCGCGAGGGTGAGCGCGGCGTCGAGCACCTGGCGCTGACCGGCGACCGTCACCCGGGAGTCGAACCCCGCCCCGGCCTCGCGGGTGGCGCCCACCACGACGCGGCCCCCGGGGAAGGCCAGCGCGTAGTGGTGGCCGTGCTCCTCGCCCAGCGTCATCACCGTCGGCCATGGCGCGGTGTCCTGCCCGGGCAGCTCGACGTGCACGATCTGCCCGCGCATCGGCCCCAGCCCCAGGTGCAGGCCCAGCGGCGCGCACAGCTGCGTCGTCCAGGCGCCGGCCGCGAGCACGACGGCGTCCCCCGGCAGCTCCTCACCGTCGACCTGCACCCGCACCCGGCGCCCATCGGCCACCAGCTCCGCGCGGCCGGGACGGCGGACCGCGCCGGCGCGCTGCGCCGCGACCAGCGCGGCGTCCCGGAACGCCCGGCCGTCGACCCGGCACACGCCGCCGGTCCAGACGGCCGCGAACCCCGGGTCCAGCACCGGGAAGCGCTCGGCGGCCTGCCCGGGCGCCAGGAGCTGCACCTCGCCCAGACCGGTCCAGCCGCGATCGCTCCGGGCCTGCTCCAGCGCCCCGGCCGCCGTCCGCAACCCGGTGACGTCCCGGCTGACGGTCAGCCCGCCGACGGCGGCGTAGCTCGGGTCCTGCCCGGACTCGGCGGCCAGCTCGGCCGCCAGCTGCGGCCAGCGTGCGCCGGCCAGGTCGCTGTAGGCCGCCCAGGGCCCGGCGGCGGCCGGCCGCCAGGGCTGCACGATGCCGGCGCCGGCCGCCGTCGCGGGGCCGGTCTCCCCGGACTCGACCAGGTCGACGTGCACGCCGCGGCGGGCGAGCTGCCAGGCCGCCGTCGCCCCGACGATGCCGGCCCCGACCACGACGACGCTCTCCGGTGCGGCCATGCCGTCAATCTGCCACGGCGGATCCCGGCCCCGGACAGCACAGCGCCCGCCCCGAACGGCCGGGGCGGGCGCTGGCGGGCCCTGCGGTGGATCAGGTGGTGCGGTGGATCAACGCCGGTCGTCGTCCCGGCTGATCGCGTCCTTGGCCTTGTCCTTCAGGCTACGGTTGTCGCCCGTGGTGGTGCCGCGGGTGGTGTCGCGGCCCGTGGTGACGTCGTCGGTGTCGACCCGCTCCTTGCGCACCTGCTCGTTGACCTGCACCTGCTCGGTGACGGTCTCGGTGTCCAGGCGCACGCGCTCGACCGGCACGGCCTCCTTCTCCACGACGGGACGCTCGGCGTGCAGCGTCACCTCGTGCTCCTCCTCGGAGATGGCCGGCCCGTCCAGGGCGTTGCCGACGTTGGCGTCGGTGATGGGCTCGCGCTGGACGCGGACCTCCTCGTGCGAGACGGGGACGGTCTGGGTGACGTTCTCGGTCACGACGTACTTGCGCAGCCGGGCGCGGCCGGCCTCGACCTGCTGGGTGCCGACGTTGACGCGCTCCTCGGAGAGCGTCATGGCGTCGTCCGTCGTGGGGCCGGAGGTGTCGTGGCCCTTGGTGCCGTGACGGTTCACGTCGGTGTCGGTGTAGCCGGTGGTGGTGTTCGCCGTGGTGTCGCCGACCCGGTCGGTGACGCCCGCGCCCATGCCGGTGTTGGTGGTCGTCCGCGAGGTGTCGGTGGTGGTGGACTGGACGTCGGTGTGCCGTCCGGTGCCGCCCACGCCGTAGTAGCGGTACAGCTCCTCCTCCTCCTGCGGGGAGAGGTGGCCGTCCGTGTCGATCTTCGGTGCGTCCTTGACCTGGGCCTTGCTCACGGGTACGCGCAGACCGTCGCTGGTCAGGTCGGCCTCACGGATGGGCACAAAGGTCTCCTTCGTGCCGAACAGGCCGGTCTTCACGGTCACCCACTCGGGGTTGCCGGACTGGTCGTCGAGGAAGACCTCGGACGCCGTGCCGATCTTGCTGCCGTCGGCGTCGTAGACGTCTGCGCCGATCACGCGGTCGAGGGTGTCGGTGCCGATCATGGGTTCCGCTCCTTGGCTCGGGGGATCTGACGTGGCTCGCTCAGAGTCATGCCCCTGGGGTACTTCCGGAAACGGCGTGTTCATGATCGATCTGACCGTGTGTGATGGCCGTGCGCGGCAAGGTCGTCCACGTCGTACCGGAACCCGCAGGTCAGACCGTGAATCTGAGCTGGACACGCCGTCCGGACGGAACGGTCCGACTCGCCGGGAACCGAGGTGCCCTGTTCGTCCCGGGCGTGTCGCGGCCGCTGCGGGCGCCGTTCGACCTGAGCATGGAGGCGTGCCTCCTCGTTCGCCGTACGACGACCTGGTCCACCCGCGCACCCAGAAGAAGCCCTCACCCGAGGTCGAGGCGCTCAAGGACGTCGTCGTGGAGGACCCCAGCAGCGGGTTCGTCGGCGCGGTGGTGCGCTGCGAGAAGGACGTCGTCCACCTGGAGGACCGCTTCGGCAAGGTGCGGGCCTACCCGCTCGGCCCCGGTTTCTGGGTCGACGGGCGGCCGGTCGTGCTGGTCCGGCCGAAGCAGAACGCACCGTCGGGCCCGCAGCGCAGCGCGTCGGGCTCGACCTACGTCGTCGGCGCCCGGGCCCGGGTCGCCCGCGAGGGCCGCATCTACGTCGAGGGCAAGCACGACGCCGAGCTGGTGGAGAAGGTCTGGGGCCACGACCTGCGGATCGAGGGCGTCGTGGTCGAGCCGCTGCACGGCGTGGACGACCTGCCGGGGATCGTGCGGGAGTTCCGGCCCTCGGCCGGCCGCCGGCTCGGCGTCCTCGTCGACCACCTGGTCACCGGCTCCAAGGAGACCCGGATCGCCGCTCAGGTGACCGGCGCCCACGCGCTCGTCGTCGGGCACCCGTTCATCGACATCTGGCAGGCGGTCAAGCCCTCCGTCGTCGGCATCACGGCGTGGCCGACGGTGCCGAGGGGCGAGGACTGGAAGACCGGTGTCTGCCGCCGGCTGGGCTGGGAGGACGACACCGGGTACGTCTGGGCGCAGCGGATCCTCGCCCGGGTCAGCACCTGGACCGACCTGGAGCCCACGCTGATCGGCCGGGTCGAGGAGCTCATCGACTTCGTCACCACCGAGTAGTGGAGTGCCACGGCGCGGAAAACGCGTCCGTGGCACTCCACCAGGCTCAGCTCGGGATGTAGTTGAACGTGTCCGGGTCGGGGCCGGTGCGCTCGTTGCGGTCCAGCGCGGTGATCTCGCGCAGGTCGTCCTCGGAGAGCTCGAAGTCGAAGATGGCGAAGTTCTCCTCGACCCGGCTGCGGGTGACCGACTTCGGGAACACGATGTCGCCCCGCTGCACGTGCCAGCGCAGGGTGACCTGCGAGGCGGTCTTGCCGTAGCGCTCGGCCACCCGCAGGATCGCCGGGTCGTCGAGCACCTTGCCCTGGGCGATCGGGGACCACGCCTCGGTGGCGATCTGGTGCTGGGCGTTGAACGCGCGCAGCTCGTCCTGGGCCAGGTAGGGGTGCACCTCGATCTGGTTCACCGCCGGGATGACCTCGGTCTCGCCGTGCAGCTTGCGCAGGTGGTGGGCGCTGAAGTTCGAGACCCCGATCGACTTCGCCCGGCCGGACGCGTAGATCTCCTCCAGCGCCTTCCAGGTCTCGACGAAGTCGACGTCGATGCCCGGCAGCGGCCAGTGGATGAGGAACAGGTCGACGTAGTCCGAGCCCAGCGCCTCGAGGGTGCCGTCGAAGGCCTTGAGCGCGTCGTCGTGGGCGTGGAAGCCGTTGTTGAGCTTGGAGGTCACGAAGACCTCCTCGCGCGGGATGCCGGAGTTCCGGATCCCCTCGCCGACGCCGGCCTCGTTGCCGTACATCTCGGCGGTGTCGATGTGCCGGTAGCCGACCTCGAGGGCGGTCTGCACCGCCTGCGCGGTCTCGTCCGGCTTGACCTGGTAGACGCCGAAGCCGAGCTGGGGGATCTCGACGCCGTTGTTCAGGGTGATCGTGGGCACGGTGGCCATGCGGGGTCCTCCAGGGGTGGGACGGATGGGAGGCGGCGCGCGGACCTGCGGGCGCGACCGGCCTGCTCCCCGACCTACCCGGCCCGTCGCCGTCCTACCCGCGAGGCATCTCACCGCGCCCGCGGGAATGCGCGCCGCGGCAGCTCAGTACGGTGACGGCTCCGTCGTCGGGCAGGAAGAGGGCACGTGACACAGCCGCAGCGAGTCACCGACGGCACCGGGTGGGAGGCGTCGGCCGGTTACAGCCGGGCGGCGCGCGCCGGCTGCTGCATCGCCGTCAGCGGCACCACCGACACCGGCCCGGACGGGACGGCGGCGCACCCCGGCGACACCCACGCCCAGGCCGGTGCGGCGCTGCGCCGGGCCGTCGCCGCGGCCGAGGCCCTCGGGGCCGGCCCCGACCAGGTGCTGCGCACCCGGCTGCTGCTCGCCCCGGGCGCCGACTGGGAGGGCGCCGCGCGGGCGCACGCCGAGGTGCTCGGTGCGGTCGCCCCGGCCAACACCACGCTGTTCGTGGCGGGGCTGATCGGCGAGGGCTTCCTGGTCGAGGTCGAGCTCGACGCGTGCACCGGGCCGGCCTCGTGACCGGGCGGACCAGCCTGCGGCTGAACAACGACCTGCCGGTGGCGGAGTACGTCGACCTCGTCGTCGCCGCCGAGGCCCTGGGCTTCGACCAGGTGTGGGTGTCCGACGACCTCTTCCTGCGCTCGGCACCGGTGATGGTGACCGCCGCGGCGGCGCGGACGTCCCGGATCGGCCTGGGCATCGGGATCATGAACCCGTACTCGGTGCACCCCGCCGAGCTGGCGATGCTCGCCGCCACCCTGCAGGAGGTCTCCGGCGGCCGGTTCCTGCTCGGGCTGGCGGCCGGCGCCGAGGAGTTCCTCGGCTGGGCCGGCATCCCGCGGCCGCTGCCGCTGACCCGCACCCGCGAGGCCGTCCGGGCGGTGCGCGCGCTGACCCGCGGCGACCGGCCCTCCGACGTCCCCGGGGCCGGCGAGGACTGGACGTCCGAGGCGTACCTGCGCTTCCCGCTGGGCGCCCCGGCCCCGGTCTACGTCGGCGCGATGAGCCCCAAGATGCTGCAGATGTCCGGCGCCGAGGCCGAGGGCGTGCTGCCGCTGCTCTACCCGCCCGAGCACTTCCCGGTCGCCCGCGACCTGGTGCACGACGGTGCCCGCGCCGCCGGCCGCGACCCGGCCGAGGTCGACGTCGCCGCCGCGTTCTGGGTGTCGGTCGACGACGACGGCGCCCGGGCGGAGCGGGCCCTGGCGGAGAAGATCGCCTACTACGGCGCCTCGTTCTCCCCCTACCTGCTGTCCCGGGCCGGCCTGGCGGTCGAGGACTTCGCCGACATCCAGGCGGCGCTGTCGGCCGGCGAGCCGGAGCGGGCCACCGACCTGGTCACCCCGGAGATGCTGCGGCTGGGCATCGCCGGGGACGCCGACGAGGTCGTGCGCCGCTGCCGCTGGCTGCAGGAGCAGGGCGCCACGCACCTGTCCTTCGGCCCACCGCTCGGCCCGGACCCGGTCGCCGCGGTCACCGTCCTCGGCGAGCAGGTCCTCCCCCGCCTCTGAGCTCACACGGTGGTGCGGGCGGCCCAGAGGTCGGGGAAGACGACGCGGGCGGCGCTGCGCTCCAGCCAGACCAGGCCGGCGGAGCCGCCGCTGCCCGGCTTGGCCCCCATCGCCCGGCGGACGGCGGTGACGTGCCGCTGCCGCCAGGTGGTGAACACCTCGGCGACGTCGGTGAGCGCCTCCCCCAGCGCGAACAGCTCGTTCGACGGGCGCGGGTCGCGGTAGACCTCGGCCCACAGCCCGGTCACCGCCGGGTCCGGCTCGTGGGTGACGGTCCGGTCCCGCGCCAGGACGGCGGCCGGCACCGGCAGGCCGCGCCGGGCCAGGAACGCCAGCACGTCGTCCTCCAGCGACGGCGCGGCCAGCGCCCGCTGCAGGTCGGCGTGGACGACGGGCAGCCCGCGGTGCGGCCGGACGACGGACTCCGCCTTGAGCCCGAGCAGGAACTCCACGTGCCGGTACTCGTAGGACTGGAAGCCCGACGCCTCGCCGAGGGAGTCCCGGAAGCCGTTGAACTCAGCCGGGGTCAGCCACAGCAGCGACCCCCAGCTGGCGTCCAGCGACCGCAGGTGGTGCACCGAGCGGCGGACCGAGGCCACCGCGCCGTCCAGGTCGTCGGCCCGCAGCTGCCGCTGCGCGAGCTCCCACTCGCGGCGCAGCAGCGTGAACCACAGCTCCATCACCTGGGTGACGACGAGGAACGCCGGCTCGGCCGGGTGGTCGGTGACCGGGCGCACCAGCGCCTGCAGCTGGCGCACCCCGACGTAGGTCTCGTACGGCGTGGCCTCGGCGAACTCGACGGTCGGCAGACCGGCGTTGGCGGCGGCCCGCTCGGCGCGGAGCTGGGCGTCCACCGGGGGCGGGGCGGCGGGACGGATCGCGGCGGGCGCCTCGGGCCGGGCGCCCGGCAGACGGCGGGTGGTCATGGGGACTCTCTACAGCAGCATGGGGGCGTGCCCACCGCCGCCGTCCCACCGCTGCCGGCCGAGGACCACGTCTGCCGCACCTGCGGGCTGGACTTCGCGGCGCTGTCCGTCGAGGACGCGGCCGCGCTGGTCGCCGCCGTCCCGCAGCGGGCCCGGGCCGTGGTCGAGGGCCGGCCGGACGCCGACCTGCGCCGCCGCCCCGACCCGGGCACCTGGTCGGCCGCGGAGTACCTCTGCCACCTGCGCGACGTGCACGTCACCACGACCATCCGGCTGCACCGGGCGCGCACCGAGGAGCTGCCGGTGGTCGAGCCGATGCTCAACGACCTGCGGGCCCGGCGGTTCCGCTACGCCGACTGCGACGTCCCGGCGGTGCTCGGCGAGCTGGCCGCGGCGGTCGCCGGCGTCGCCGACGAGCTGCGCCGGGTCGGCCCGGACGGCTGGGAGCGTCAGGTCACCCGGCTGCCCGGCGAGGAGCGCACCGTCCGCTGGCTGCTCCGCAACGCCGCGCACGAGGGCCGGCACCACCTGGCCGACGTCGAGCGCGGGCTCAGAGCTGCGCGGCCACCAGCGGCTCGAGGGTGAGCTCGGGGCTGCGCTGCTGCAGCGAGCGCAGGTCCCACTTGTCCATGAACAGCGCCAGCAGCTCGCCGTCCTCGCGCTCGAGCACCTCGACCCCGCGGGCCGCGGCCACCGCCGGGGCCGACGCCGCGTCGGTGCGGACGGCGATCGTGTACGACAACCGGTCCAGCTCCACCGGCGCGCCGAACTCGGACTCCATCCGGTGCTGGGCGACCTCGAACTGCATCGGGCCGACGACGGCGAGCACCGGCGCCTGGTCGCCGCGGCGGTCCGAGCGCAGCACCTGGGCCACGCCCTCGGAGTCCAACTGGCCGATGCCGCGGCGGAACTGCTTGAACTTGGCGGTGTCCTTGCCGCGCATCACCGCGAAGTACTCCGGGGCGAAGGTGGTCAGCGGCGGGAACTGCACCTTGGCGTCGACGTAGAGGGTGTCGCCGACCGACAGCGCGTTGGCGTTGACCAGGCCGACGACGTCACCGGGGTAGGCGACGTCGACGCTCTCCCGCTCGCGGCCGAACACGTGCTGGGCGTACTTGGTGGCGAACGGGCGGCCGGTGGTGGCGTGCGTGACGACCATGCCGCGCTCGAACACCCCGGAGCAGATCCGGATGTAGGCCAGCCGGTCGCGGTGCGCGGCGTCCATGCCGGACTGGACCTTGAAGACGAACGCGCTGAACGGGTCGTCGAGCTTGCGCACCGCGCCGTCGGCGTCCGGCCGGCCGGACGGCGGGGGCGCGAGGTCCACCAGCACGTCGAGCAGCGCACCGACGCCGAAGTTGGACACCGCCGAGGCGAAGATGACCGGCGTCGTCTCCCCGGCCAGGAAGCGCTCCTGGTCGTGGTCGGCCTCGGTGGCGTCGAGCAGCTCGCCCTCCTCCACCGCGCGGGTCCAGTCGACGCCCTCGCGGGCCTCGGCCGCCGCGGCGGTGAGCACCTCCTCGGGGGCGATCGTCGCGCCGCCCGCGGTGCGGGTGAACCGGTGGTAGCTGCCGTCGCGGCGGTCGAGCACGCCGCGGAAGTCACCGGCGATGCCGACCGGCCAGGTGAGCGGGGTGGGCACCAGGCCGGTGCGCTCGCTCACCTCGTCCATCAGCTCGAGGGCGTCCTTGCCCGGCCGGTCCCACTTGTTGACCACGGTGATCACCGGGATGCCGCGGTGCCGGCAGACCGCGAACAGCTTCATGGTCTGCGCCTCGAGGCCCTTGGCGGCGTCGATCAGCATCACCGCGGCGTCGACGGCGGTGAGCACCCGGTAGGTGTCCTCGGAGAAGTCCGCGTGCCCCGGGGTGTCCAGCAGGTTCACCACCGCGTCGCGGTACTCGAACTGCAGCGCCGCGGAGGTGATGGAGATGCCGCGGGCCTTCTCCATGTCCATCCAGTCCGACACCGTGCCGCGCCGGCCGGCCTTGCCGTGCACCGCGCCGGCCGAGCCGATCACCCGGGCGTGCAGCGCGAGGGCCTCGGTGAGCGTGGACTTGCCCGCGTCGGGGTGGCTGATGACGGCGAAGGTGCGCCGACGCGCTGCCTGGGGGAGCACCTCGGCCGCGGCGGCGGCGATCGACGGGCTGCTCATGGACGTGCGAGGTCTCCTCGGGTGGAACGGGGTGTACCCCCGACTGTACGGCGGTCGGCGGTCAGAAGTAGTCGAGCAGCTGCGCCTGGGGACCGCTGGCCAGCAGGTCCAGCGCTGCCGGGTCGCCGGTCCCGCCCACCAACCCGGCCTGGGCCACCGACCGGCCGGTGCCCGCCCCGCCGTAGAGGACACCGAAGCCGCGGACGTCGAGCGCCAGGTCAGGCTCCCGCGCCGCCCGGGTGAGCGTCCCGGCGCCGTCGGCCACGGTGAGCTCCCAGGCGCCGGCGTTCCACAGTGCCAGGGCGTCGTCGAGCCGGAACGCCACCCGCCCGCGCACGTGCGCCGGCCAGCCGCGGGTCTCCACCGCCCGGACGACGTCGACCGGGCGGAGCATCCAGACCTGGCCCGAGTGCTCGGCCCGCTCCAGCGGCAGGACCACCGAGAACGGGTCCCCGGCCAGCAGCGGCACCCGCACGGTGCGGGTGACCGTCCGCCAGCCGGCGAGCACGCCGACCAGCGCCCGCGCGGTCGGTGCGTCGCGGGCCAGCAGCGTGGTCACGTCCAGCCGGGCGTCCGGGCCGTAGCCGCGGCCCCGGCCGAACAGCAGCGCACCGGTGAGCTCGCCGTCGACCTCGGCCAGCGTGACGGCGTCGACGCCGCGGGGCAGCGGGGTGTCCGGCGGCTGCAGGTCGAAGAAGCCGCCGCGGCGGGTCAGCAGCCCGTCGCGGGTGCGGGCGACCTGCTCGTACAGGTCGGTGACCAGCGGCAGGTCCGCGGCGTCCCCCGGGCGCAGCGCCACCGCGCCGGTGTCCCGCGGCCGGGGCAGCCCGGCGACGTCCAGCGAGACGGCGCCGAGCACCCCGGCCACCTCCCAGCCGGCGGACCGGTAGACGTCGGAGACCGTCGGGTACAGCGCGCTGACCGCCGCACCGCGCTCGCGGGCGTGCGCGAGCAGCGTGCCCAGCATCGCCCGGGCCACGCCGCCGCCCCGGCTCTCCGGGCGGACCGCGACGCCGCTGACCCCGGCGGAGACCACCCGCCGGCCGCCCCACCAGTGCTCGTGCGGCAGCTCGGTGATCTTGCCGACGAGCCGGCCGGCGTCGTCGAAGGCGCCGAACCGGACGACGCCGTCGACCTCCCGCAGCGCCGAGGGCGGCGGCTCGTCGGGCCCGCCGAAGGCCAGCCGGCCCAGCGACCAGGCGGCCGGCAGCTCCTCGGTGGTCAGCGGGCGCACGGTGGAGCTCACGGCGTCACCCCCGCGGCGACCTCGGTCCGGACGTCGGTCCGGCGGAGCACCAGCCAGGCCGCGACGGCGAACAGCCCGGCGACGGCGGCGCCCAGCGCGGGCACCGCGAACGCGGACTCGGCGCCCCACGCGTCGACCGCCGTCCCGGCCAGCGCGGAGCCGGCGGTGACCCCGACGGTGAGCCCGGTCGAGGTCCAGGTCAGCCCCTCGGTCAGGCCGGCGCGCGGCACCCGCGCCTCCACCAGGCTCATCCCCGCGACCAGCACCGGGGCGATGGTCAGCCCGGCCAGGAACGCGAGGGCGACCAGGGCCGGCAGCGAGCCGACCAGGTGCAGCGACTGCGCGGCGACGGCGAACAGCAGCGCGGTGCCCACGAAGCGGCCGACGAGCGTGCCCGGTACCCGGGCGATGCCGTAGACCAGGCCGGCCACCAGGCTGCCGCCGGCGTAGGCCGACAGCGCGACCCCGGCGGCGACGCCGTGGCCCTCCGCCTCGGCGAAGCCGACGACCACGACGTCCATCGCGCCGAACACCGTGCCGACCGCCAGGTAGGTGACCGCGATCCCGATCAGCCCGGGGGTGAGCACCCGGACCCGGGTCCGCGGCTCACCGGCCACCCGGGGGGTCACCGGCGGCGCGGTCTCCTCCAGCCGGGAGAGCGCCAGCGCGCCGGCCACGCCGAGCAGCAGCCCGGTGAGGAAGCCGACCGGCGGCGCGATCAGGGCGGCCAGGAAGGTGACCAGCGGCGGCGCCATGACGAACACCACCTCGTCGGCGACCGACTCGAACGCGAACGCCGTCTGCCGCTGCCCCGCGTCGGGCAGCGCGTGCGCCCACCGGCTGCGGACCACCGAGCCCACGTTGGCGCCGCTGACCCCGCTGAGCGCGGCGAGGGCGAACCAGGTCCAGTGCGGGGCGTCGGCGAGGACGACGGTGACGAACGCCAGCCCGAACACCAGGTAGAGCAGCGCGGTGCCGCGCAGCACCCGGCTCTGGCCCACCCGGTCCATCGCCCGGGCCCACTGCGGGCTGCCGACCGCGAAGGAGAGGGAGAGGGTCCCGGCGACGGCGCCGGCCAGCGCGTAGCTGCCGGTCTCGCCCTCCACGAGCAGCACCGAGCCGAGGCCGACGGTGGCCATCGGCACGCGGGCGACCAGCCCGGTGAGGGAGAACGCCCGGGTGCCGGGGACGGCGAACAGGTCGAGGTACGGGGTGAGGACGGTGCGGGGTGACACAGCTGCTCTCGCGCTTCCTGGCCACAGGCGAGTGCGGGGGTGCCCGCCGGACCCTCGGGTGGCACGGCGACCGTAACAGCCAGGTGCGACCGCGCCACGGGCTTTCCGGTGCTGGACGCGCCTCCGCCGGCGCGGAACCCTGCACCGCTCCCGGCCGCATCTGCGGAGCGGCGTCGGGAGCCGTTGCCTCGACCAGCGGCACGGCCGGTCCGGACGACTAGATTCGGAGCGGTGACGACCCCCAGCCCCCTGCCCGACCCGCGGGTCCGCCCGCAGGTGGTCGCGGGCAACCCCGGTTCCGGTGGCCTGGTCGACCGGCACGGCCGCGTCGCGACCGACCTCCGGGTGTCGCTGACCGACCGCTGCAACCTCCGCTGCACCTACTGCATGCCGCCCGAGGGGCTGCAGTGGCTGCCGAAGGTCGAGCAGCTCACCGACGAGGAGGTCGTCCGGCTGGTCCGGATCGGCGTCGAGCACCTCGGCATCCGCGAGGTCCGGTTCACCGGCGGCGAGCCGCTGCTGCGCCCCGGCCTGCCCGGCATCGTGGCCGCCACCACCGCGCTGCGGCCCCGGCCGGAGGTGTCGCTGACCACCAACGCCGTCGGGCTCTCCCGGATGGCGCCCGCGCTCGCCGCGGCCGGGCTGGACCGGATCAACGTCAGCCTGGACACCCTGGACCGCGAGCGGTTCAAGCAGCTCACCTACCGGGACCGGCTGCCCGACGTGCTCGCCGGGCTCAAGGCCGCCAAGGACGCCGGGCTGACCCCGGTGAAGATCAACACGGTGCTGCTGCGCGGCATCAACGAGGACGACGCCGTCCCGCTGCTGGAGTACTGCCTCGAGCACGGCTACGAGCTGCGCTTCATCGAGCAGATGCCGCTGGACGCCCACCACGCCTGGACCCGCGGCGAGATGGTCACCGCCGAGGACATCCTGGCGAAGCTGACCGCCGCGCACACCCTGGTGCCCGACGTCGAGGAGCGCGGCGCCGCCCCCGCCGAGCGCTGGCTGGTCGACGGCACCGGGCTGACCGTCGGGGTGATCGCCTCGGTGACCCGCTCGTTCTGCGGCGCCTGCGACCGGACCCGGCTGACCGCCGACGGCCAGATCCGCAACTGCCTGTTCGCCCGCGAGGAGTCCGACCTGCGCACCGCCCTGCGCGAGGGCGCCGACGACCAGGAGATCGCCGACCGCTGGCGGATCGCCACGCTGTCCAAGCTCCCCGGGCACGGGATCGACGACCCCAGCTTCCTGCAGCCGTCGCGTCCGATGTCCGCGATCGGCGGCTGAGCGTGGTCACCGTCCGCTACTTCGCGGGGGCGCGGGCCGCGGTGGGCGTCGACACCGAGACCCGGGAGGCCGGCAGCCTCGACGAGCTGGTCGGCCAGATCGTCGACGCGCACGGCGAGCGGCTGGAGCGGGTGCTCACCGCCTGCTCGTTCCTGGTCGACGGAACCAGCACCCGCGACCGCGCGTTGGTGCTGGCGCCCGGCGCGGTCGTCGACGTACTACCGCCCTTTGCCGGCGGATGAGGAGGGCGAGATGAGCCTGTTCGGGAAGGCCAAGGCCAAGGCGGAGGAGCTGCTCGGTCACGCCGAGGAGGTCTACGGCCAGTCGCACGGCGACGCCGCGGCGACGCTGGACGGCGAGGCCCGCCGGCTGGAGGGCGAGGCCGAGGAGGAGCAGGGCGAGGGCACCGACCGCCGCGACGACGGGCTGGCCGGCGCCCGCTGAGCGCACCGGCTGACGCGCCGGCGCTCAGCCCTGCGGCAGCAGCCGGATCGCGACGAGGGCGACGTCGTCCTCGGGGCGGCCGTGCACCAGCCGGTCCACGAGCTCGTCGCACAGCTCGGGCAGCGGCCGCGCGCCCAGCGCGGCCGCTGCCTCCCGCAGCCTCGCCATGCCCTCGTCGAGGTCGCCGCCGCGCCGCTCGATGAGCCCGTCGGTGAAGAGCAGCACCGTCGTCCCGCGGTCGAGCACGACCACCGACTCGCCGCGCGGCGTGGCCGGGTCGACCCCGAGCATCAGCTCGCCCCGCCACTCGGCGAGCGCGGCCAGCGACCCGTCGGGGTGGATGACCAGCGGTGGCAGGTGCCCGGCGTTGCTCCAGCGCATCCGGGTGACGCCCCGGCTGCGCTCCTCGGCGGTCTGCTCGAGCCGGGCGACCGCCGCGGTGGCGTAGGTGCCCACCCGGAGCTGGGCCATCGCGGCGTCCAGCCCGCGGAGCACCTCGGCCGGCCCGCCGTCGCTGTAGCTGGCGATGCCCCGCAGCAGCGACCGCAGCTGCCCCATCGCCGCGGCCGCGGCGGTGTCGTGACCGACGACGTCGCCGATCACCAGCATCGTCGCGCCCGAGGGCTGGTTGAACGCGTCGTACCAGTCACCGCCGACGCGGGCCGCCTCCGCCGCGGGCAGGTACCGCACCACGACCTCGGCGTGGTCGTGCACGAACGCGTCGGTCAGCAGGCTGCGCTGCAGCTCCTCGGCCAGCTGCACCTGCTGGCTGAACAGCCGGGCGTTGTCCAGCGCCAGCCCGGCCCGGTCGGCGATCTCCTGCGCGGTGGCCTGGTCGGCGCCGGTCAGCCGGCGGTCGCCGTCCAGGTACAGGGTGAGCGCGCCCAGCGTCCGGCCGCGGCCGCGCACCGGCAGGGTGACCGCGGACGTCGGGTCGAGCAGCCGGAGCAGCTCCCGGGCCTCGCCCTCCACCATCCCGGCGAGGACCTCGGAGGCGTCCGCGGCGACCGTCTCGCCCAGCAGGGCCCGCACCACCGGTGACGTCACCGGCATCGCCTCGAGCCGGACGGCGGCGTAGCGCTCGAGGAGGGCCCGGCGGGCGGGGGTGCCGTGCCACCAGCCGACGTCGGCCGGCCGGCCCTCGTCGTCGAGCACGGTGAGGACGCACCAGTCGGCCATCAGCGGGACGATCAGCCGCGGGATCCGGGCGGCCGCGGTCTCGACGTCCAGCGTGCCGGCCAGCTCGGCGGTGACCCGGGCGAGCATCGCCAGCCGCTCCACCGCAGCCCGGCGGTCGGTCACGTCGGTGAAGAACATCGCCAGCCCGCCGTCCTCGGGCACGGCGCGCACCTCGAACCACGCGTCCAGCGGGTGCGGGTAGAAACCCTCGACGGTGCACGGCCGGCCGGTGGCCACCGCCTCGCGGTAGGCGCGGCCGAACTCGTTGTCGACGTTGGCCGGGAACGCCGTCCAGTAGTCGGCGCCGACGAGCTGCTCGACGGTGTACCCGACGACCGCGGCCCCGGCCGGGTTGAGGTAGCTGACCCGCCAGTCGGCGTCGACCTTCAGCACCCCGATGGGCACGCTGTCGAGCGGGGACGGGGTGGACCCGGTCATGGCGCTCCCTCGGGGTCCGCTGCCTGCGGCGTACCGGAGGAGCGCCCTCCCCGGGGTCTGGAGTCGAGCTCGTGCAGTCTACGGGAGGGGGACGTGCGCCTCGGCGAGGACGGCGGTCACGGGCAGGCCACCCACTCCTCCTGGCCGTCGGTGAACACCTGGCGCTTCCAGATCGGCAGCCGGGCCTTCACCTCGTCGACCAGCTCGGCGCAGGCGGCGAACGCCTGCCCGCGGTGGGCCGCGCTGACCGCGCAGGCCAGGGCGACGTCGCCGATGGCGAGCAGGCCCACCCGGTGAGAGACCGCGACCGAGGTGACCTCGGGGCGGGCGGCGAACTCGGCGGCGATCTCGGCGATCAGCTCCGGCGCGGTGGGGTGCCCGACGTACTCCAGCTCGGTGACCGACCGGCCGCCGTCGTGGTCCCGGACCACCCCGGCGAAGGAGACGACGGCGCCCGCCGCCTTGTCGGCGACGGCGGCCTCGTGCTCGGCGACCGACAGCGGCTCCTCGGTGACCCGGGCCAGCAGCGTGTCCACGGCGCGACGGTACCCGCGCTCAGCCCGGCGGCACGTCGAGGTCGGTCGGGTCGGCCAGACCGGTGCAGTCGACCTCGAGGACGTCGTGCGCGGCCAGGTAGCGGCGGGCGCCCTCGTCGCCGGTCGCCGTCCCTGCCACCCCGGCCCAGTGCTCGCGGCCGAGCAGCACCGGGTGCCCGCGGACGCCGTCGTAGCTCGCCACGGCCAGCGCGTCGGGCGCCGCGTGCCCGGCCATCCGGGCCAGCGCCCCCGGGGTCATCCCCGGCATGTCCACCAGCTGCACCAGCGCCGCGTCGACCCGCCCCGGCCACCCGCGCAGCCCGTCCAGCCCGGTGCGCAGGCTCGACGCCATCCCGCTCGCCCAGTCGGGGTTGACCAGCACGGTCGCGCCGGCCAGGTCGGCGGTGCGCCAGACGTCGGCCGCCTGCGCGCCGAGGACGACCAGCACCGGGTCGCAGACCGCGGCCGCCGTCCGGACCGCCCGCTCGACCAGCAGGCTGCCCTCGTACTCGACCAGCGCCTTGGGCATGCCGTACCGCCGTCCCCCGCCGGCGGCCAGCACCAGCCCCGCCACCGGCACGTCCGACGTCACGCCGCCCACCCTGCCAGACCCCTCCGCAGGTTTCGGCGCCGAAACCGGGTCCTCAGCGGGTGTAGACGGCGACCTCGGAGGCCTTGACCGAGGCCCAGACCTCGGCTCCGGGCGCCAGGCCGAGCTCGGCGAAGGACGTCGCGGTGACGTCGGCGGTGAGCGGCACCTCGCCGGCCAGGTCGCAGCGCACCACCGAGCCGTGCGGGGTGGCCGCCACCAGGCGGAGCTGCCAGACGTTGCGCGGGCTGCCCGCCGGGCGCTGCAGGTACAGCGCCACCGACTCGGGCCGGATCGCCACGAACACCGGTCCGGCGGCCTCCTCCGCGACCGTGACGAGGCCGCCACCGTCGAGAGCGACCTGCTGGCCGGTCCCGGTGCCGGGCAGCAGCACCAGCCCGACCAGCCGGGCCACGTAGTCGGTGCGCGGCCGCCGGGCGACCTCGGCGGGCGTGCCGGCCTGGACGATGCGGCCGTCCTCGACCACCACCACCCGGTCGGCCAGCGCCATCGCGTCGACCGGGTCGTGGGTGACCAGCACCGCGCTGCCGGCGTAGTCCGCGAGGTGCCGGTGCAGCTCGGCGCGCACGGTGAGCCGGGTGCGGGCGTCGAGCGCGGACAGCGGCTCGTCCAGCAGCAAGACCCGCGGGTCACCGACCAGCGCCCGGGCCAGGGCCGCGCGCTGCGCCTGCCCGCCGGAGAGCTCGCCGGGACGGCGGTCGCCCAGCTCGCCCAGCCCGACCCGGTCCAGCCACGGCGCGGCCGCGGCCCGGGCCGGCGCCCTGCGCATCCCCCGCGACCGGAGCCCGAAGGCGACGTTCTCGGTGATCGACAGGTGCGGGAACAGCAGGTGGTCCTGGAACACCATGCCCAGCGACCGCTGGTGCGCCGGCAGGTGCCGGTCGGCGGCGTCCCAGACCTCCTCGCCGACCACCACCCGGCCGGCGTCCGGGGAGAGCAGCCCGGCCAGCACCCGCAGCACCGTGGACTTGCCGGCACCGTTGGGCCCGAGCAGGGCGAGGACCTCCCCGTCGGCCACCGACAGGTCGACGTCGACCTCCAGCGACCCGCGCTGGACGACGACGTGCGCGTGCAGGCTCATGCCGCCGCTCCGCGCCCGAGCCACCGGTCGCGCAGCAGCAGCAGCGTGCCGAGCGAGACGGCCAGCAGCACCAGCGACAGGACGATCGCCGCCTCGGGGTCGCGCTGCAGGGCGAGGTAGACCGCGAGCGGCATGGTCTGCGTGGTGCCCGGGAAGTTGCCGGCGAAGGTGATCGTCGCGCCGAACTCGCCGAGCGCGCGGGCCCAGCACAGCACGGCACCCGCGCCGATCCCCGGCGCGACCAGCGGCAGCGTGACCCGGCGGAACGCCGTCCACCGGTCGGCGCCGAGGGTGGCCGCGGCGTCCTCGAACCGGGCGTCGGCCGCCCGCAGCGCGCCCTCCACGCTGATCACCAGGAACGGCATCGCCACGAACGTCTCGGCGATGACCACGGCCGCGGTGGTGAACGGGATGGTCACCCCGAGGTGCTCGTACAGCGGCCGGCCGAGGATGCCGGTGCGGCCGAGGACGAGGAACAGCGCGACCCCGCCGACCACCGGTGGCAGCACCAGCGGCACCGTCACCAGCGCGCGGAGCACCGCCCGGCCGCGGATCCGCGAGCGGGCCAGCACCCAGGCCAGCGGGACGCCGAGCACCAGCGACACCAGGGTGGCCAGCGTGGCCGAGAGCAGCGAGAGCCTCAGCGCCTGGCCGACCTCCGGCTGCGCCAGCTGCGGCCCGATCGACGACCACGGCGCCCGGACCACCAGCCCGAGCAGGGGCAGCACCAGGAAGGCGACCGCCAGCAGCGCCGGGACGAGCAGCGGCAGCGGCACCCCGCTACCCCGGGGTCGTCGCCTCACGCCGGCGCGCGGAAGCCCGCGTCGGTGAGCGCCTGCTGCCCGGCGTCGGACTCCACCAGGTCCACGAACGCCTGCGCGGCCTCGGGGTTCGGTGCGGCCGCCATCGTGCAGATCGGGTAGTCGTTGACCTCCTGCTCGGCCTCCGGGAACGGGATCCCCTCGACGTCGGGGCCGGCCGCCTGCACGTCGGTGGCGTACACGAGCGCCGCGTCCACCTCACCGAGCTGCACCTTGGTGAGCGCCGCCTTGACGTCCTCCTCCTCGGTGTCGGGCTGCGGGGTGATCCCGGCGTCGGCGAAGACGGCGGCAGCCGCGGCACCGCACGGGACGTCGGCGGCGCAGACGGCGAGGGTGAGGTCGGCGTCGCCGAAGTCGGCCAGGCCGGTGACGTTGCCGGGGTTGCCCTCGGGCACCGCGATCTCCAGCACGTTCCCGGTGAAGACCGCCGGGTCGGCGGCCTGCAGACCGGCGTCGGTGACCACGGTCATCTGCTCGTCGTTGGCCGAGGCGAAGACGTCGGCCGGGGCGCCCTGGGTCAGCTGGGTGGCCAGCGCGGAGCTGCCGGCGAAGTTGAACTGGACCTGCAGTCCGGGGTTCTCGGCCATCAGCTGGTCGCCGAGGTCACCGAAGACGTCGGTCAGCGAGGCGGCGGCGAACACGGTCAGCGTGCCGCTCAACCCACCGCCCGGGCCCGACGACGTCGTCCCGACGGCGGTGTCCGACGCGGACCCCCCGCACCCGGTGAGCGCGAGCACGGCGACCGCCGGCAGCGCGAGCAGTGCCCGGGTCCTCATCGCGTCCTCCGCTCCGGCGACCCACTCGCAGTGGACCGCGCCTGCGGCACCCTAGCCCACGAACCTCCGCAGGTGCGGAGCTCAAGGGAGGCTGAAGCCGGCGGCGGTGAGCGCCTACTGGCCGGTGTCGGACACCACCAGCTCGACGAAGGCCAGCGCGCCGTCCGGGTTGTCCGCGTCGGTGAGCAGGCAGATCGGGTAGCCGACGAGGTCCCCGGTCCGGTCGTCGGTGGCGAACAGGGTCGGCGCCGTGGAGACGATGCCGTTGTTCGTGACCACGTCCATCGGGTCGGTGCCGGCGGAGGCGAAGACGTCGGCCGGGGTGCCGTCGGTCAGCCGCTGCGCCAGGTCGGCGCTCGCACCGAACTCGAACTGCACGTCCAGCCCGGGGTGGTCGTCCTCCAGTTGCTGCCCGAGCTCGGTGAAGACGCCGGTGAGCGAGGTGTCCGCGAGCACGGTCACCGTGCCCGTGAGCTCCTCGGCCGGTGCGTCGTCCGCCCCGCAGCCGGCCAGGGCCAGGACAGCGAGGAAGGCCGCCCACCTCACGGCACGTCGACGCTGACCTGGGTGGCCTTCACGGTCGCGACCGCCCGGACGCCGACCTCCAGCCCGAGCTCGTCGGCGGCCTCGCGGGACATCAGCGAGACCAGCCGGAACGGGCCGGCCTGGATCTCGACCTGGGCCATCACGGTGTCCCGGACGACGCGGGTGACGATGCCGGTCAGCCGGTTGCGCGCCGACGACGACCGGGTGGTGCCCGGCTGCGGGGCCGGGTGCAGCTCGGTGGCGACCCGGGCCAGGTCGGCGCCGTCGACCTGCGCCGGGCCGGACTCGCGGGTGGCCGACAACCGGTCGCTGTCGATCCAGCGGCGGACGGTGTCGTCGCTGACGCCGAGCAGCGCGGCGGCCTCGGCGATCCGGTAGGAGGTGGGCACGGGCGCACGGTAGTCCGCCGGGACGTGCGGTCTGCCCGGCCGACTCGGTGGTGCACGATCTGGTTTGTCGATCAGACCTCGCGGGCAGTCGGCGACGGTGACCGCGACCGCCCAGCGTCCCGCCGACCCAGCGACCAGGGCGGGTGGCTCGGCGTCCGTGCGCACCCGCCGGATCCGGGAGACCGCCCGCGACGTCCTGGGGTTCACCGAGTTCCGCCCGGGCCAGGAGGCCGCCATGCAGGCGGTGGCCGCGGGGCGGGACACCCTGGCCGTGCTGCCGTCGGGCGCGGGCAAGTCCGCCGTCTACACGGTCGCCGGCCTGCTGCTCGACGGCCCGGTCGTCATCGTCTCGCCGCTCATCGCCCTGCAGCGGGACCAGGTGCAGCGCCTGGAGGAGCTCGGCGAGGACGCGGTCGGCCGGGCCGCGGTGCTCAACTCCGGGCTGTCCGTGCTGGAGCACCAGGCGGTGCTCGACGGCATGCGTGACGGAACGGTCCGCTTCGTCTTCCTCGCCCCTGAGCAGCTGGCCAAGGCCGAGGTCGTCGAGGCCATCCGGACGGCGGCGCCGGCGCTGTTCGTCGTCGACGAGGCGCACTGCGTCTCCGCCTGGGGCCACGACTTCCGCCCGGACTACCTGCGGCTCGGCGGCGTGGTGCAGCAGCTCGGGCACCCGACGGTGCTCGCCCTGACCGCCACCGCGGCCCCGCCGGTGCGGGCCGAGATCCTCGAGCGGCTGGAGATGGTGGACCCGGCGGTCGTCGTCGCCGGGTTCGACCGCCCGGAGATCCGGCTGGAGGTGGAGCACCACGCCGACGCCCAGCACAAGCACCACGCTGTCCTGGACAAGGTCTCCGACCTGAGCCGGCAGGGCATCGGCATCCTCTACAGCGCCACCCGCAAGGGCACCGAGGAGTTCGCCGCGGCGCTCACCGGCCGGGGGCTGCGCGCGGCGGCGTACCACGCGGGGCTGAAGAAGAGCGACCGCGAGGAGGTGCAGCGGCAGTTCATGGACGACGAGCTGGACGTCGTCGTGGCCACCACCGCGTTCGGCATGGGCATCGACAAGCCGGAGACCCGCTTCGTCGTGCACGCCGAGCCCGCCGACTCGGTCGACAGCTACTACCAGGAGATCGGCCGGGCCGGGCGGGACGGTGAGCCGGCGGTCGCCGTCCTGGTCTACCGGCAGGAGGACCTGGGCATCCGGAAGTTCTTCGCCGCCGGCGCACCCGCCGAGGAGGAGCTGCAGGAGGTCGCCGGCCTGGTGCAGGCCGGTGTCGCGGCCGGCCTGGACGGCGTCGACGTCACCGAGCTCCGCGAGGAGACCGGCCGGCCCGCCACCCCGCTGGTGCGCGACCTCAACCTGCTCGAGCAGGCCGGGGCCGTCGTCCTCGACGACGAGGGGGCGGCGTCCCCGGCACCGGGCGGACCCGCGCCCGGGGAGGCCGCCGCGGCCGCCCGCGAGCTCGCCGAGCAGCACACCAAGGTCGACGAGAGCCGGATCGAGATGATGCGCGGCTACGCCGACACCACCCGCTGCCGCCGCCAGTACCTGCTCGGCTACTTCGGCGAGCAGCTCGACGAGCCCTGCGGCAACTGCGACACCTGCAGCTCGGGCTCCGCCTACGAGCACGCCGACGCGGTCGTCGACGGCGACCACCCGTTCCCGGTGGACACCGCCGTCGAGCACACCGAGTGGGGCCCCGGCGTGGTCATGCGGCACGAGGAGGACCGCGTCGTCGTCCTGTTCGAGCAGGTCGGCTACAAGACGCTGGGGCTGCAGGCCGTGCTGGACCACCACCTGCTCAGCGAGCGCGCCGGGGCCTGAGGCCTCAGCAGCGGACCCAGTCGCTCCAGCCCTCGCCCTCCTCGCGGCGCTGCAGCAGCGCCCCGTCCGCGGTCACCGCGAGCAGGACCTGGCCGCGGTCGGGTCCGGGCCCGGCGGCGACCGAGACGACGCGGAGGCCGTCGGGGGCGCTCATCGGCTGCCAGTCCGACCACCCGCCGTCCGGGCCGGACCTGCTGTGCTGCAGGCCGCCGTCGGACCGGACCACCCACCGCTCCAGCGAGGTCGGCCCGACGGTGGACAGGGCGACGGCCCGGACCCGGTCGACCGGCAGCCCCTCCCACCCGGACCACCCGCCGGACCCGTCGTGCCGGGACCAGGCGCAGCCGGCGGTGTCGGAGACGACGAGCTCGGTGCCGCCGTCGCCGCGCGGGGCGGCGGCCACGGAGGTGACCCTCCCGGGGGCCTCCATCCGGGCCCACTCCGACGCGCCCTGCGGGCCGACCTGCTGGTGCCACAGCTGCCCGTCGTCCTGCACGACCCAGCGCGCCAGCCGGCCGGCGCCGGCGGAGGTCGCGACGCTGCGGGCGGTGCCGTCGAAGGGCAGCCGCTCCCACGCGCCCCACGCCCGCCCCTGCCCCTGCCGGGCCCACAGCCGGCCGTCGAGGTCGGCGACCAGCAGCCGGCCGTCGCCCTCGGCCGGGGAGCCGGCGCTGACCGAGGCGGCCAGCGCACCCTCGGGCAGCTCGCTCGGCTCGCCGTCCGACAGGAGGCCGCCGTCGCGGTCGACGGACCAGGTCTGCAGCTGCCCCGGGGCCGGCGACCACAGGTCCACGACCCGGCGGACGCCGTGCGTCTCGGGCCGGGCGTCCTCGCCGTCGGTGGCCAGCGAGGGGAGGTCCAGCCGCCACCGGCACTGGTCGGCGACCCACTGGTCGTGGGTGATCACGATGACCGGGATCTGCCGGGCGGCCTGGCGCAGCGCGTCGAGGACGTCGCGCGTCGTCGCCACGTCGAGGTTGGCCGTCGGCTCGTCGGCGACCACCAGCCCGACGTCGCGGGCCAGCATCCGGGCGATGGCCACCCGCTGCTGCTGGCCGCCGGACAGCTCGGCGATGAGCCGGTCGGCCATGCCGGCCAGCCCCATCGCCTCCAGCGCCCGCTCCGCCCGGCCGGCCCGCTCCGCCTGCGGGATCTCGGCGTCGCCCATGTCCAGCAGCAGCATGTCCCAGGGGGTGTAGTCCGGGAGCAGGCCGTAGCCCTGCGGGATGTAGCCGATCCGCCGGCGGTGCAGCTGCCGGTCGGCGTCCCGCCCCTCCTCCACGACCGCGGACCACTCCTGCCCGAACACCCGCAGCGACCCCTCGTAGGGCGACTGCTCCTGACCGCCGAGGAGGGCGCCGAAGGTGGACTTGCCTGCGCCGGACTCGCCCATCACGGCCACCAGGCCGGGCTCGGACACGGAGAACTCGTCGACGGCGAGCAGCAGCGGGCCGCCCGGGTAGCGGAAGCGGAGCCCGACGACCTCGACCACCGGGGCGGTCACTGCACGGCCTGCATGGTCTTGGGCGACTTGCCGGCGGCCAGCCAGGCGGGGATCGCCGTCGCGACCCCGGCCAGCAGGATCGTGATCGGGAACGAGGCGAACAGCGAGACGGCGTTGAAGGTGACCGGCAGCACCGTGAGGTCCCGGATGGCGAACCCGCCCAGGACGCCGAGCGCCTCGCCGACCAGCGCGCCGCCCACCACCGGCGGCGTCATCTCCTTCATGAAGTCGGTCACCAGCCGGCCGCGGAACACCCCGCTCTGCCGGCGGATGCCGATCTCGCGCTTGCGCGACTGCATGAGCACCCAGCCGACGGTCGCCGTGGCGGCGGCCGTCTGGATGATCATGGCCGAGGTCACCGCCACGGTCAGCGCGCCGAGGATGGCCTCGATCAGGCCGACGTCGAGGAAGCCCACGTCCTGCAGCTGCGGCACGTCCAGGTCGGCCTGGATCCGGTCGGAGACGCCGTAGGAGATCGACATCAGCAGGACGGCGAAGGCGACGCCCATGGCCACCGACAGCCCGGAGACGAGTCGCCACGGCCCGGAGCGGGCGGGCCGGGGGGAACGGGTCATGCGCGCAGCACTCCAGGGTCGGGCCGGACGGGATGATCAACTACGGATGATCAAGATAGCCACAGTTCCGTCCGAACGGGGTTCGTCCTGCGCCGTCCCTGATCCCAGGTGATGATCTAGGTCTGACCGGGCGGCCAGCGCCCGGCTGATTGGAGCGCGCACGTGAAGGTGCTGGGCATCAACGCCATCTACCACGACCCGTCGGCCGCCCTGGTCGTCGACGGCAGGGTCGTGGCCGCCGCCGAGGAGGAGCGGTTCAGCCGGCGCAAGCACGGCAAGCGCCCGCTGCCGTGGAGCGCCTGGGAGCTGCCCGAGCTGTCCGCGGCCTGGTGCCTGGCGGAGGCCGGGATCCGGCCCGAGGAGCTCGACGCGGTCGCCTACTCCTTCGACCCGGCGCTGATGGGCACCCCGGAGGACTCCGGCCTCTTCGACGACGGCGACGTCATGCGCAAGCGGTACGCCGAGATGGCGCCGGACTTCCTGGCCCACGCGCTGCCCGGCCTCGACCCGGCGAAGGTCCGCTTCGTCAAGCACCACGTGGCCCACGCCGCCTCGGCCGGGCTGGCCGCGCCGCAGCGGGACAACTCGGTGCTGGTGCTCGACGGCCGCGGCGAGGCGCACAGCCACCTGGCCGGCCGGTACGTCGACGGGCAGCTGGAGGTGCTCGCCGGCCAGGCGCTGCCGCACTCGCTGGGGCTGATGTACGAGGACCTCACCGACCACCTGGGCTTCCTGCGCAGCTCCGACGAGTTCAAGGTCATGGCGATGGCCTCCTACGGCAAGCCGCGCTTCGCCGGCGAGCTGTCGGAGCTGATCCGCGCCACCGGCGACGGCGGCTTCCGGACGGAGAAGATCGACTACACCGAGTTCGCCCCCCGGCTGGGCAAGGGCGACGCCTGGACCGAGGACCACGCCGACCTGGCCGCCAGCGTGCAGCAGCGCCTCGAGGAGGTGCTGGTCGACCTGGCCCGCTGGGTGCACGAGCAGACCGGCGACCGGGTCCTCACCCTCGCCGGCGGCACGGCGCTGAACTGCGTGGCCAACACCCGCATCCTCGCCGAGAGCCCGTTCGAGCAGGTCTGGGTGCAGCCGGCCGCCGGCGACTCCGGGACGGCGCTCGGCGCCGCCCTGCACGTGGCCCGCGAGCTCGGCGAGGACACCCAGCCCATGCCCGGCGCGGCGCTGGGCCGCGGGTGGAGCGACGCGGAGATCGAGCAGGTCCTCACCACCGCGGCCATCGACTACGAGCGCCCCGACGACGTCGCCGAGGCCGTCGCCGAGGTGCTGGCCGACAACGGCATCGTCGCCTGGTTCCAGGGCCGCAGCGAGTACGGCCCGCGCGCGCTGGGCCACCGCTCGCTGCTGGCCCACCCCGGCTTCGAGGCCAACCTCGAGCGGATGAACGACGTGAAGGGCCGCGAGCAGTTCCGGCCGGTCGCGCCCATGGTGCTGCTGGAGAAGGCGGCGGAGATCTTCAGCCGCGGCCCGATCCCCTCGCCGTACATGCTCTTCGTGCACGACGTGGCCCCGGAGTGGCGGGACCGCATCCCCACCGTCACCCACGTCGACGGGACGGCGCGGATCCAGACGATCGACCCGGAGGTCTCCCCCCTGGTCCACCGGATGATCTCCGCCTTCGAGCGGCGCACCGGGCTGCCCGTGGTGGTCAACACCAGCCTCAACACCGCCGGCCGGCCGATGGTCGACGACCCGCGGGACGCGCTGGAGTGCTTCGGCTCGGCCCCGGTCGACCTGCTCGCCATCGGCCCGTTCGTCGTCCGCCGGCCGCGGGCGACCCCGCGGCCGGCCGCCAGGTGACGGTTTCCTCTCCGTTCGGGTGACCCCGCGTTCCCGGGTCGGGGCGCGGGGTACCTGAGGGCCGCCTGTCGAGACACCGGCGGGCGCGACACACAGGGGACGACCCCCCATGTCCACCGCAGACCTCCCGGCGTCGGCTCCCGGGGGATGACCTGGCCCGAGCAGCTGGCCCTGGCCTTCGGCGTGGTCTACATCAACCCGATGCACAACGTGGTGCACATCCTGGTCGGCGTGGCCGGCATCGCGCTGTCGGGCACGCTCGGGGTGCCCGCACCTACGGCTGGCTGCTCGCCGTCGGCTACGGCGCGGCCTTCGTCTACGGGCTGATCGCCATCGACGAGGACTGGGACTTCCTGAACCTGAACTGGGCGGACAACCTCCTGCACCTGGGAACGGCTCTGGTCGGCCTGGTCATCGCCCTGGGCATGGTGCGGACGGTCCGGACCGAGCGCGGCGCCGACCACTCGCTGCGCACGAACCGCTAGTCCCCACCCCCGACCGCCCCGGACGCCGCCGGTGTCCGGGGCGGTCGCGCGTGCGCACCCCGGTGGGCTGCGACACAGCTCCGGCGCTAACGTCCCGGCATGGACTTCACCCTCTCCGCCAAGGCCGAGGACGTCAGTGGCCGGATGTGGGACTTCATGCGGGACCAGGTGTTCCCCGCTGAGCCCGTCTACGAGGAGTGGCGCGCCGCGCGCGGCCACGACGACCACGCCCACCCACCCGTGCTGGAAGAGCTCAAGACCGAGGCCCGCAAGCGCGGCCTGTGGAACCTCTTCCACCACGAGCTCGGCGGGATGACCAACCTCGAGTACGCCTCGATCGCCGAGATCATGGGCTGGTCGCCGACGATCGCGCCGGAGGTGACCAACTGCGGGGCGCCGGACACCGGCAACATGGAGACCCTGATGCTCTTCGGCACCCAGGAGCAGAAGGACCGCTGGCTCGCCCCGCTGCTCGAGGGCGAGATCCGCTCCGGGTTCGCCATGACCGAGCCGGACGTCGCGTCGTCGGACGCGCGCAACATCCAGACCTCGATCGTCCGCGACGGCGACGAGTACGTGATCAACGGCCGCAAGTGGTGGACCTCGGGTGCCGCCGACGAGCGCTGCCAGATCTTCATCGTCATGGGCAAGACCGACCCCGAGGGCGCGCCGCACCGGCAGCAGTCGATGGTGCTCGTGCCGCGGGACACCCCCGGCCTGGAGATCGTCCGGCACCTGCCGGTGTTCGGGTACCAGGACCAGCACGGGCACTCGGAGCTGCGGTTCACCGACGTCCGGGTGCCGGTGACCAACATCCTCTCCGGCGAGGGCGACGGCTTCATGATCGCCCAGGCCCGGCTCGGGCCCGGGCGCATCCACCACTGCATGCGCGCGATCGGCATGGCCGAGCGGGCGCTGGCGCTGATGGTGGAGCGGTCCCAGGCACGCGTGGCGTTCGGCCGGCCGCTGGCCGAGCAGGGCACCGTGCGGGAGTCGATCGCCCTCTCCCGGATCGAGATCGACCAGGCGCGGCTCTACGTGCTCAAGACCGCCGACCTGATCGACCGGTACGGGGCCAAGGGCGCCCGTACCGAGATCTCGGCGATCAAGGTGGCCGCACCGCGGGTGGCGCTCGACGTCATCGACCGCGCCATCCAGCTGCACGGCGGTGCCGGCGTCAGCAACGACACGATCCTGGCGCGCTTCTACGCCAGCGCCCGCACGCTGCGGATCGTCGACGGCCCGGACGCGGTGCACATTCGCGGCGTCGCCAAGGAGGAGCTGGCCCGGGAGCGCCCCTACAGCGGTTGACCGGCGGGCCGGTGGCCGTCAGGGGGTGAGCGTGCTCCCGAACGAGCCACCGGCCAGCTTGGCCATCAGCTGCGTCCGGTCCAGCCCCACCGCGGCCAGCGCGTCGGCGTCCCGGTCGGTGTCGATCTGCTCGGGCAGCTGCGCGGCCACCTTCTCGGCCTGCTCGTTGTCACCCTCGGTGTGCAGCAGCTGCACCAGCTTGGCGCGGTCGATGTGCACGGCTCCTCCTGACCTCGGTGTGCTGGCGGTCACACTGCCGCGTCCGCCGCGGCCGCGCCAGCCCTGCGGGTCAGCGCGGCTGCGACCGCCGGACCAGGAAGCCGCCGACGCCGGCGAGCACCAGGGCCAGCACGAGCTGGCCGATGCCCACCCCGCTGCGGTCGCTGCTGAACCAGGTGACCGAGGACAGCAGCAGGACGACGGCGACGCCCAGCACGAGCAGGCCGACCAGCCGCTCGCGGCGCGCGGGTGGGCTGCCGGGCTCGGGTGAGGTCACGACCGGAGACCCTAACGACCGCCCGCTGGAAGCGGTCCCAGTCCTCGGCGGCCCCCGGCGGCGTGTCCCCGGTGGTAGGACGAGGGGCATGGACGACCGGCGCCGGCCCCCCGTGACGCTCGAGCACGTCGCCCGGGTCGCCGGGGTCTCCCGGGCCACCGCGTCCCGGGTGCTGACCGGCTCCGGACCGTCGTCGGCGGAGGCCCGGCGCCGGGTGCAGGCGGTGGCCGAGCAGCTGGGCTACGCCGCCGACCCGGTCGCCCGGGCGCTGGTGCACGGCCGGGGCACCCGGCTGGTGGTCGCGGCCACCGCCACCGCGCCGGACGCGCTGGCGTGCGCGTACCTGTCCCGGGTGGTCACCACCGCCGCCGCGGTCTGCGCCGGGCAGGGGCTCGGGGTGGCGCTGGAGTGGCTGCCGCTGGACGGGCCGGAGTCCGTGCTCGACGGGCTGGCCCGGGACCGCTCGGTGGCCGGGGTCGTGCTGGTCAACACCACCCGGCGGGTGCTGGGCTCGGTGCCCCGGGAGCTGCACGGCCGGGTCGTCTCCATCGGCGCCGGCAGCGGCGAGGTCCCGTTGGTCGACATCGACACCGAGGCGGCCGCGACGGCGATCGTCGGCCACCTGGTGACCGCGGGGCGCCGGCGGATCGCGCTGCTGGCCGGCCCGGCCTGGCTGCCGTGCTCCGAGCGGCCGGTGGCCGCCTACCGGGCGGCGGTCGCCGCCGCCGGGCTGCCGGTGCGCGTCGTCGGCGGCGGCTTCGACACCGCCAGCGGCCGGGCGGGGCGGCCGAGGCACTGCGCCGCTGGCCGGACACCGACGCCGTCTACGGCATCTGCGACGAGGTGGCGCTCGGCGCCCTGCAGGTGCTGCGGGCCGCGGGCCGGCAGGTGCCCGGCGACGTCGCCGTGGCCGGCTTCGACGACATCCCGGCCGCGGAGCCGACCGGGCTGACCACCGCGACCCACCCGGTCGAGCGCATCGCCGGCGCCGCGGCCCGCAGCCTCCTGGTCGGGGGCACCGGCGGGCCGACGTACTTCGGTTCCGACCTGGTGGTCCGGCAGAGCGCCTGAGCCCTTGTCAGGCAAGTGCCCACTTGCCTATCGTCTCCGGGGTGGGCGACGTGTTCAAGGCCCTCGCCGACCCGACCCGGCGGCTGGTGCTCGACGAGCTGCAGGAACGGGACGGGCAGACGCTGTTCGAGCTGTGCACCCGGCTGGTCACCCGGCACGGGGTCGGCTCGAGCCGGCAGGCCGTGTCCCAGCACCTGGACGTGCTGGAGGCGGCCGGCCTGGTGGTCCGCCGGCGCGAGGGCCGCTACACGTTCCTGCACCTGGACACCGCACCGCTGCGGGCCATCACCGACCGCTGGCCCGCCCGCCCCCCGGAGGAGACCCCGTGAAGATCGCCATGACCAGCGTCCTCGTCGACGACCAGGAGAAGGCGCTGCGGTTCTACACCGACGTGCTGGGCTTCGTGACCAAGCACGACGTCCCGATGGGCGAGCACCGCTGGCTCACCGTCGTCTCCCCCGAGGCCCCCGACGGCGTGGAGCTGGTGCTGGAGCCCGACGCCCACCCGGCGGTGCGGCCGTTCAAGGCGGCGCTGGTCGCCGACGGCATCCCGTTCACCGCCTTCGCGGTCGAGGACGTGCACGCCGAGCACGCCCGGCTGGTCGCGGCCGGGGTCACCTTCACCCAGGCGCCGCTGACCATGGGCCCGGTCACCACCGCCGTCCTCGACGACACCTGCGGCAACCTCATCCAGCTCGCCAGCATGTGACCTCGGGGGGGCTCACAGCGCCCCTCTGAAAGCTGTGACCCGCGTTACGAAAGCGCTCGACTTTCGTACGCCTGTGCACCGTTGACGCGCTGCTTTCGCGGGGTTTACGTTCCCCGCCACCAGGTCCACCGAGGGGCCCGGTCTCGTCACCGCCGACGAGGAGCGCGAGGGGGTCGTCATGCCGTCCTACGACGAGCACGCCCGCTCCGAGCTGATCCTCTCGGCGCTCGGTGCGAACGGCCGGGTGCAGGTCAACGAGCTCGCCGAGCGGCTCGAGGTCTCCGCCGTCACCATCCGCAAGGACCTCGACGCCCTCGAGCAGCGGTCCGCGCTCCGCCGGGTCCGCGGCGGCGCCGTGACCGCGCCGATGCTGGACGAGGGCTCCTTCGAGACCCGGCTGCAGGCCCACCGCGCGGAGAAGCAGGCGATCGCCCGGGCGGTCGCGCCGCTGGTCCGGGACGGCGACGTCATCGCGCTGGACTCCTCGAGCACCTGCCACTACCTGGCCCGGGAGCTGGTGGACCGCCGCTCGCTCGTGGTGATCACCAACGGCATGCCGACCGCGACGCTGTTCTCCGAGCGGTCGGACGCGACGGTGCTCGTCCCGGGCGGCGTCGTCCGCCGGTCGGCCCGGTCCGTGGTCGGGGTGTTCGGCGACGTGCTCGCCGGGCGCGGCTCCATCGACAAGCTCTTCATCGGCGCGCACGCGGTCTCCGTCGAACGCGGGCTGCTGGAGATGGCCCTGGAGGAGGCGCAGGCCAAGCAGTACCTCGCCGCGCACTGCCGCCAGCTCTACGGGCTCGCCGACGCCAGCAAGTTCGGCAGCTTCTCGCTGCACACCGCGGCGCCCACCGCCGACATCACGGCGGTCTACACCGACGCCGGAGCCGACCCCGAGCTGGTCGCGAAGCTGGAGGCCGACGGCCTGCCGGTGCACCGGGTGCCCGTGCCCGAGGAGGACCGGTGACCCGGGCCGTGCGCACCGTCGCCGCGGTCGACCTGGGCGCCGAGAGCGGCCGGGTCGTGCGCGCCACCTTCGACGGCGAGCGCCTGGACGCCGCCGAGGTCAGCCGGTTCGCCCACCTGCCCCGGCCGGTCGACGGGATCCTCCGCTGGGACCTGGCCGGCCTGACCCGGGACATCACCGCCGGGCTCGGCGCGCTCGGCACGGACGCCCCGGTCGCGTCGGTCGGGGTCGACTCCTGGGGCGTGGACTACGGCCTGCTCCGGGCCGACGGCACGCTGCTGGACGCCCCCACCTGCTACCGCGACCCGCGGCAGCTGGTCGCGCTCGACGAGGCCCTGGCCACGGTCGGCCGGGACCGCCTGTACCGGGCCACCGGGACCCAGATCAACGAGATCAACACCGTGTTCGCGCTGCTCTCCGACGCGCGCACCACCCGCCGGCTGGACGACGCGGCGACCCTGCTGATGCTCCCGGACGTCTTCCACCACCTGCTGTCCGGCTCCCGGGTCACCGAGTTCACCGCCGCCTCCACCTCCGGGCTCTACGACATGGTCGGCCGGCGCTGGGCGGTCGAGCTCGCCGAGGAGCTGGGCATCCCGGCCCGCGTGCTGCCGGAGGTCGTGCCGGCGGGCACCGACCTGGGCCCGGTCGTCGGCGCCCTCGGCGAGGGGCCGCTGGCCGGCGCCCGGGTGGTCGCGCCGGCCGGTCACGACACCGCGAGCGCCGTCGTCGCCACGCCCTTCACCGCACCGGGGGCGCTGTTCGTCTCCTCGGGCACCTGGTCCCTGGTGGGCGTCGAGACCCCGCACGCCGTCGTCACGCCGGAGTCCGAGGCGGCCAACCTCACCAACGAGGGCGGCGTCGCCGGCACCACCCGGCTGCTCCGCAACGTGATGGGCCTGTGGCTGCTGCAGGAGTGCCGGCGGGCCTGGGCCCGGCAGGGGCTGCAGCTCAGCTACGCCGAGCTGGTCGAGCTGGCCGCGCAGGAGCCGGAGCTGCGCAGCGTGGTCAACCCCAACGCCCCGGAGTTCCTCGCCCCCGGCGACATGCCCGCCCGGGTGCAGGCCTACTGCGAGCGCACCGGCTCGCCGGTGCCGCAGACGCCGGGCGCGGTCGCGCGCTGCGTCGTCGACAGCCTGGCGCTGTCCTACCGGACCACCGTGGAGGACATCGCGGCGGTCACCGGCACGCCACCGCCGGCCGTGCACATCACCGGCGGCGGCGCCCGCAACCGGCTGCTGGCCCAGGCCACCGCGGACGCGACCGGGCTGCCGGTGCACTGCGGTCCGGTCGAGGCGACCGCCCTGGGCAACGCCGCCGTCCAGCTGGTCGCCCTGGGCGAGCTGGCCGACGTGGCCGAGGTGCGCGCCGTCGTGGCCCGGACCGCCGAGATCCGCACTTGCTCCCCGCGCCCGCAGGCGCGCTGGGAGGAGGCCGCAGCCCGGCTGCGGCAGATGACTCTGGACGACGACCGGCGACGGGGGCTCCTCCCGAGCTGAGACACGACCGACGTCCCGAGCACTCCACCGGCTCGCCGAGCTGGTGACACCGCGGGGAGCACATCCCCACTCCGATGAGGTGGCCCGATGAGGAAGACACGAACGACGAAGATCGCTGCTGGACTCGGCCTCGCCCTGGCCCTGACCGTCACCGCCTGCGGTGAGGGCAGCGGCGGATCGGCCTCCAGCGGTGACAGCGGGGGCAGCGGCTCCAGCGAGGGCGGGGGTGGCGGCGACTACACCGTCGCGTTCGTCCCGAAGCTGCAGGGCATCCCGTACTTCGAGGCGATGAACAGCGGTGGCGAGGCCGCCTGCGCGGAGATCGGCTGCACCTGGCTGTACCAGGGCCCGGTCGAGGCCGACCCGGCCGCGCAGGCCGACATCGTCCGCTCCTACATCCAGCAGGGCGTCGACGCGCTGATCGTGGCCCCGAACGACCCCGACTCGATGGCCCCGCTGCTCAAGCAGGCCGCCGACGCCGGGATCAAGGTCGCCACCGCCGACACCGACGCGCCGAACTCGGTGCGCGAGGTCTTCGTCAGCCAGGCCTCCACCGAGGGCATCGGCCAGGCGCTGACCGACGGGCTGCTGTCGGCCATGGGCGGCAAGGGCAAGTACGCGATCGTCTCCTGCGGCCAGACCGCGCAGAACCTCAACGCGTGGATCGACGTCCAGAAGGCGTACACCGCCGAGAAGTACCCGGACGCCGAGATCGTCGACATCGTCTACGCCGGTGAGGACCAGGCGGCGGCCACCCAGATGGCGACGGACCTGATGAACGCCAACCCGGACCTCACCGGCCTGGTCGGCGAGTGCACCTCGTCGGCTCCCGGTGTGGCGCAGGCCATCCGTGACGCCGGCAAGATCGGCAAGGTCTTCTCGGTCGGCCTGGGCACCCCGCAGTCGATGGCGCCCTACCTGACCGACGGCTCCTCCAGCGCCAGCATCCTCTGGGACGTCGAGAACCTGGGCTACCTGACCGCGTGGACCGGCGTCCAGCTCGCCGACGGCAAGGAGCTGCAGGCCACCAACGACGTCAGCAGCGACATCACCGGGGTGACCTTCGACCCCAGCAGCAAGGTCCTCCTGCTCGGTCCGCCGCTGACCATCACCAAGGACAACGCCGGGGACTACGACTACTGATCCCCACCTCCCGGGGAGGGCCGGCCCACCGGCCCTCCCCGGGACCGTCCGGAGCGAGGAGACGATGAGCGACACCAGTACGACCGGGTCGGCCGACGCCGCACCGGTCCCGTCCAGCACCTCCGGAGCCGGCGAGGAACGCCTGTCGGTGACCGGGGTGTCCAAGCGCTACGGCGCCGTGCGGGCCATCCGCAACGCCGACATGACCGTCCGCGCCGGGACGGTGCACGCCCTGGTCGGCGAGAACGGCGCCGGCAAGTCCACGCTGATCAAGATCCTCTCCGGGGCGGCGACCGCCGACACCGGCGCGATCACCTTCGACGGCCGGCCGGTGACCATCCACAGCACCGCCGACGCCATCGCGCTCGGCATCGCCACCGTCTACCAGGAGCCGCAGCTCTTCCCCGACCTGACCGTCGCCGAGAACGTCTTCACCGGGCGCGAGATCAAGCGCCACGGCCGGGTCGACTGGATGGCGCAGAACGCCCGGGTCGTCGAGCTGCTCGAGCTCATCGGCCTGCCGGCCCGCTACGCCACCGTCCCGGTCAGCGAGCTGTCCATCGCCGAGCAGCAGCAGGTGTCCATCGCCAAGGCGCTGGTCGGCAACGCCCGGGTGCTGATCCTCGACGAGCCCTCCGCCATCCTCACCGACACCGAGATCGAGGTGCTGTTCGGCGTCGTCCGCCGGCTGGCCGCCTCCGGTGTCTCGATCATCTACATCTCGCACCGGCTCGACGAGCTGTTCGTCATCGCCAACGAGGTCACCGTCATGCGCGACGGCCAGACGCTGGGCACCTGGCCCATCGGGGAGCTGTCCGTGCGCCGCGTCGTCGAGCTGATGGTCGGCGGCATCCTCGAGGACAACCCGGTCGAGCGGACCATCCCCGACGGTCCGCCCCGGCTGGTGCTCGAGGGGCTGGCCTGCGCCGGGGAGTACACCGACGTCGACGTCGCCATCCGGCCCGGCGAGATCGTCACCCTCTACGGCCTGATCGGCTCCGGGGCCGCGGAGATCGCCGAGACCGTCTACGGCATGCGCCGGGCCACCTCCGGCCGGATGCTGCTCGACGGGAAGCCGATCTCCCCCGGCTCGCCCCGCGAGGCCAAGAAGCTGGGCATCGCCCTGCTGCCGGCCAACCGCAAGCTGCAGGGCCTGTTCAGCTTCCAGTCCATCGCGTTCAACATCTCCGCCGGGCACCTGCCGCTGCTGTCCCGGCTGGGCACCTGGGTGGACCGCGGCCGCGAGCGGCAGGTGGCCCGGGACTTCATCCAGCGGCTGTCGGTCAAGACCCCGCACGAGCGGCAGCCGGTCTCGGCCATGTCCGGCGGCAACGCGCAGAAGGTCGTGCTCGCCCGCCAGCTGGTCGAGCGGCCCCAGGTGCTGGTCCTCGCCGAGCCGACCCAGGGGGTCGACGTCGGCGCCAAGGAGGAGATCCACAAGATCATCCGCTCGCTCGCCGACGAGGGCACCGCCGTCCTGATCGTCACCTCCGACCTGCCCGAGGCGATCCGCGTCTCCGACCGGCTGCAGGTGGTCCGGGCCGGCACCACGACGGTCGAGTTCGGCCCCGGCGCGACCCAGTCCGATGTCCTCGCCGCAGCCGCCGGCGCGGTCGACCAGGAGGAGGCGGCATGAGCACCCCGACCCTGACCCCCACCGGCGGCGCACCCGCCGGCGAGGGCGAGCACACCGCGCAGGCGCGCGGCCGCGTGCTGCCGTTCCCGATCACCGGCCAGGAGATCGTCCTGATCGTGGTCATCGTGGCGCTCTGGATCGCCCTCTGGCTCGGCACCCCGGCGTTCCTGACCAGCGGCTCGATCGTGCCGCTGCTGGTCGCGATGGCGCCGGTCGCGCTCATCGGCATCGGCATGACCGTCATCATCATCACCGGCGGGATCGACGTCTCCGTGGCCAGCATGGTGATGGTCTGCGCGGTCGTCGTCGCCAAGGCGATGGTCGACTCCGGCGCCTCGCTGCCGGTGGCAGTGCTGCTGTCGATGGCCCTGGGCGGCGTCCTCGGGCTGGTCAACGGCGTGCTCATCGCCTACGGGCGGGTGCACGCGATCATCATCACCTTCGGCACCGCGAACCTGTTCAAGTTCGTCGGGCTGCAGGTGTTCGGCGGCTCGACGGTCAACGGCATCCCGGACACCCTCGACGTGTTCGGCCGCGGGGCGGACGGGCGCACGCTGGGCGTCCCGCACAGCTTCCTGCTGATGCTGGTGATCGCGGCGCTGGCCTGGTACTACCTGCGGCACACCCCGAACGGCCGGCACCTGTACGCCATCGGCGGCGACGCCGACGCGGCGCGGCTGGCCGGGGTCAAGGTGCAGCGCCGGGTGCTGTCGGCCTACGTGCTCACCGGCCTGCTCACCGGGCTGGCCGCCTGCTTCGTGATCGCCCAGGGCACCTCGACCCTGGCGCCCAACGTGGGCGCCGGGATGGAGCTGTCCGCGATCGCGGCGGTGGTCATCGGCGGCACCTCCATCATGGGCGGGCGCGGGTCGGTCCTCGGGACCGTGCTCGGCGCCCTCCTGGTCCAGACGGTCGCCTCGGGGGTGACCCAGCTCGGCTGGCGCTCCCAGCTGGCCAGCCTCTTCATCGGCATCTTCATCCTGATCGCCGTCGGAGCCGACCTGCTCCGGCAGCGCGCGAGGAGGACGGCATGAGCACCGCGGTCTCCCCTGCCCCTGCGCAGGCCCCCCACCCCGAGGACGGCGGCACGCCGCCCCGGTCGCGGCTGGCCCAGCTGCCCGCCGCGCTGCTGCGGGCGCTGCTGACCCAGCGGATCGTGCTGCTGCTGGTGCTGCTGCTCGTCGTCGTGGTGACGATGACCACGCTGAGCAGCAACAACTACCTGACGGCGCCCTACGACCTGTCCTACATGTCCTCGGCGCTGATCAGCGCCGTCCCGCTGGTCATGCTCGGCCTGGCCGAGCTGCTGGTGATCACCTCCGGCCGGGGCGGCATCGACCTGTCGGTCGGCGCCATCGTCTCGCTGACCAGCATGGTGTTCGGCTTCGCCTACGGGGAGTGGGGCTGGCCGCTGTGGCTGGCGATCCTGCTGGCCGCCGGCTTCGGCGGGCTGTGCGGCGCGGTCAACGGCTTCCTCATCGCCTACGTCGGCTACCCGGCGCTGATCACCACGCTGGCGACCTACTACGCGTTCTCCTCGGTCGCCATCGTCATCAACGACCAGCAGCCGATCAGCACCGCGCCGATCCAGGAGTTCTTCTCCACCGCGCGGTCGATCGACGTGCCGGTGGGCGACGGCCTGCCGGTCCCCCTCGGCACGCTGACCTTCCTCATCCCGGTCGCGGTCGTGGTCTGGGTGCTGCTCAACCGCACCACCTTCGGCCGCCGGCTCTACGGCATCGGCACCAACGACGTGGCCGCCCAGTGGGCCGGCATCGACGTGCGGCGCACCCGGTTCTCCGCCTACGTCCTCGCCGGGGTCATCTCCGGCCTGGTCGCGGTGGTCACCGTCGCGCAGTTCGCCTCGGCCCGCCCGGACGCCGGGGTCACCGGCACCGGCATGGCGCTGCCGGCGATCACCATCGCGGTGCTCGGCGGCGTCGCCATCACCGGCGGCATCGGCCGGGTCGCCGGCGTGGTGCTCGCCACGCTGCTGATCGTGTGGCTGAACGCCGGCATCCTGCTGGCCGTGCCGGGCAACGCCGGCTCGCAGTACCAGCTGCTCGCCCTCGGCGTCGTCCTGGTCTTCGCCGCGCTGCTCAACGGGCTGACCAACCGGAAGTACGGGCGGACCGGGTGACCGCGGTCTGGGACCCGTCGCTGGTCAGCGCCGAGCTGCTCGCCCTCACCCGCTCGCTGGGCGAGCAGGAGCGGGGGCTGGTCATCCTGGCCGAGGGCAACACCTCGCAACGGCTGCCCGACGGCCGGGTGGTGGTCAAGGCCTCCGGGTCGAACATGCGGACGGCGACCGCGGAGGACTTCGTCGTCGTCGACGTCGACCCGCTGGTGGAGCTGATGCGGTCGGCCTCCGCCAGCCAGGCCGACCTGACCGCGGCGCTGGACGCCGGCGAGCACGACGGCCGGCGCCGGCGGGCCTCCATCGAGACCCTGGTGCACGTGGCCGCGCAGGCGCTGGCACCCACCGCCTTCGTCGGCCACACGCACCCCACGGCGGTGGTGGGGCTGCTGGCCAGCGTGCACGGGCCGACGGCGTGGGAGCGGCACGTGTACTCGGACGAGGCGGTGGTCATCGGCCGGCCGCTGTACGTGCCGTACGCGACCCCGGGGATCGACCTGGGCCGGGTCTACCTGCGGGCGCTGGAGGAGCACGTGGCCCGGCACGGCGAGCTGCCCACCCTGGTGCTGCTGGGCAACCACGGCATCGTGGTCAACGCCCCCGGCCCCGCGGGGGTGCACGCGGCCTCGGAGATGGCGGTCAAGGGCGCCCAGGTTCGCGTGGCCGCGTACTCGGTGGGCGGCGTCGTGCCGCTGGAGACCGCGTCGGTGGAGAAGTTCTTCGCCCGGGAGGACGTCATCGAGCGCCGGGCCCGCCTGGGCGGGGGCAGCCCGGCGTGACGGTGCCCTCATGACGCTGCCCGCCGACCTGCGGGCGGTGTTCCTCGACGTCGGCGGGCCCGTCTACGACGACGGCAACTTCGTCGCCGCCGTCGTGCGGGCGCTGGACGACCTGCGCGCCGAGCAGGGCCGCGGCCCGGTCGACCGGGCCGCGGTCTCCCGGGTGTACGACGCCGTCCGCGCCCGGCAGGGCGGCTCGCTGCGCACCGCGCTGGCCACCGAGCTGCTCGGGGACGCCGGGCTCCGGGGGCCGCTGCACGAGCGGACCCGCCGCTACTGGACCCACCCGCCGGGCACGCTGTACCCCGACGTGCTGCCGCTGCTCCGTGCGCTGTCCGGTCGGGTGGTCGTCGGGGTGCTCGCCAACCAGGAGGCGCCCGTCGTCGACGCGCTGACCCGGGACGGCGTCGCCCCGTTCGTCGACGTGTGGGGCATCTCGGCGCTGGTCGGCCACGAGAAGCCCAGCCCCGAGCTGTTCACCTGGTGCCTGGACCGGGCCGGCTGCGCGGCCGGGCAGGCCGTGCACGTCGGCAACCGGCTGGACACCGACGTGCGCCCGGCCGCGGCGCTGGGCCTGGGCACCGTGTGGGTGCTGCGCGGCGAGGCGCCGGACTCCCCCACGCCCGAGCAGCTCGCCGAGCCCGACCTGGCCGTGCCCGACCTCACCGGGCTGGCCGAGGTGCTGCTCCCCCGGGTCGCCGGCGGTACCGGGGCGTGACCGCCGACGGCGAGCTGGTGCTGGGCGTCGACCTCGCCACCGCGGCCGTCCGGGTGCTCGCCGTGGACGTCGCCACCGGGGCGGTCGCCGCCTGCGCCGAGCTGCCGCTGCCCGCCCCGACCTCCCCCCGGCCCGGGGAGCTGGAGCAGCCGCCGGCGCACGCCGCCGCGGTGCGCACCGCCGTCCGGCGGCTGGCCGCCGACCTCGGCCCCCGCGCCGCCGCCGTCCGGGCGCTGTCGGTCACCGCCACCTCGGGCAGCGTGCTCGCCGCCGATGCCGAAGGCGCACCCACCGGCCCGGTGCTGCTCTACGCCGACCAGCGGGGCGCCGCGCAGGCCGCCCGGGTCAGCGCGGCCACCGGGCAGCCGGTCGGCGCGGCCGGCACCCTCGCCCGGCTGGCCTGGCTGGCCGAGCAGCACCCCGCCGCCGGGCTCCGGCTGCTGCACGTCCCGGACGTCGTCGTGGCCGACCTGACCGGGCGGCTGGTCACCGACACCTCGCACGCCCTCAAGGCCGGCATCGCGCCCGCGGCGGCCCGGTGGCCCGCGGAGCTGCTGGCCGCGGCCGGGGTCCCCGCCGGGGCGCTGCCGCCGCTGGTGCACCCCGGCACGGTCGTCGGGTCGCTGCGCCCGGACGTCGCGGCCGACCTCGGCCTGCCGCCGCAGGTCCAGGTGGTCGCCGGCATGACCGACGGGTGCACCGCGCAGGTCGCCGCCGGCGCCGTCGCGCCCGGGCAGAGCACCGGCGTGCTGGGCACCACGCTGGTGCTCAAGGGCGTGTCGGCCACCGAGGTCACCGGGTTCGACGGCGCGGTCTACTCCCACCTGGGCCCCGACGGGCTCTGGTGGCCCGGCGGCGCCTCCAACTGCGGCGCCGGCGTCCTCGACCCCGCGGCCGACCTCGCGGCAGCCGACGCGGCCGCGGCCGGGCGCGGCCCCTCGCCGCTGACGGCCTACCCGCTGCCCGGCACCGGGGAGCGGTTCCCGTTCGCCCGGCCCGACGCCACCGGCTTCCTGCTCGGCGCCGCCGCCGAGGTGGACCCGCTGGACCGGCACCGGGCCCTGCTCGACGGCGTCGCGTACGTCGAGCGGCTCGGGCTGGAGCGTCTCGCCGCCCTCGGGGTGGCCTCGGCCGACCACCGGGTGGTGGGCGGCGGCACCCGGTCGCGGGTGTGGACCACGATCCGGGCCAGCGTGCTCGGCCGCCCGGTCACCCGCCCCGCGCAGCCCGCGAGCGCCTTCGGCGCCGCGCTGCTGGCCGCCGCCGCCTGGACCGGCAGCACCCTCGCCGTGACGACCGGCCGCGCGGTGCGCCCGGCCGAGGTCGTCGACCCCGATCCCGCGCAGGTCGACGCCCTCGAGGAGGGCTACCAGCGGCTGCTGGCCGAGCTGCGCCGACGGGGCTGGCTGGACGACCGTCCGGCCGGCCACTGAGAGAGAAGAGGAGCTGTCCATGGCTGTCACCCACGGCGTCCACGCCCTGGTCTGGACCGGGGGCTGGTCCCGGGACGAGGCCGAGCGGGCCATCGCGTCCAGCGCGGAGGCCGGCTACGACCTGATCGAGATCGCCCCGATCGACCCGACCGGGTTCGACGGGGACATGACCGCGCAGCTGCTGCAGCAGTACGGGCTGCAGGTGAGCGCCTCGCTGGGGCTCAGCGACGACACCGACGTCTCCAGCGAGGACCCGGACGTCGTGGCCCGCGGCCGGGAGCGGCTGGCGACCGCCCTCGGCGTGCTGCGCGACAGCGGCGGCACGACCCTGTGCGGCGTCCTGTACTCGAAGCTCGGCAAGTACTCCGCGCCGGCCACCGAGCGGGGCCGGGCCAACTCGCAGGAGACGATCGCCTGGCTGGCCGACAAGGCCGCCGAGTCCGGCATCACGCTGGCGCTGGAGTTCTGCAACCGGTACGAGACCAACGTCATCAACACCACGCAGGAGACGCTGGACTTCATCGCGGCGGTGGACCGGCCCAACGTGATGGCCCACCTGGACACGTACCACATGAACATCGAGGAGCACTCGTTCACCGAGGCGGTCCGCGCCGCCGCAGCGGCCGGGCGGCTCGGGTACGTGCACGTCGGGGAGTCGCACCGCGGCGCCCTGGGCACCGGGTCGATCCCCTGGACGGAGTTCTTCACCGCCCTCGACGAGGTCGACTACTCCGGGATCGTCACGTTCGAGTCGTTCTCCTCCGAGGTCGTGCACCGCACGCTCTCCAACGACCTGGCGATCTGGCGCAACCTGTGGACCGACAACCGGACCCTGGCCCGGGACGCGCTGGCCTTCACGAAGGCCGGCCTGGCCGAGGCGGCCGCCCGGCGCGGCCAGGCCCCGGCCTAGCTGTACCTGGCCAGGACGTTGGTGACAGCGGTCGGGCTTGAACGCAGGAGAACCTCCGAGTGGGGTGTGGCTTGTCGAAGGCCCACATCCACCCGGAGGTTCTCATGTCTCACGGTAATGCCCGCCTGACCGTCCACGGCCGCAAGTTGATCGTCGACCGGCATGCCGCCGGCTGGAAGCAGGCGCACATCGCCGCGGCGATGGGTATCTCACGCAAGTGCGTGAAGACGTGGATCACCCGCTACGACGCCGAGGGCGAGGCCGGGCTGGCCGACCGGTCCAGCCGCCCGCACACCACCCCAACCCGCACTCCGGTGCAGGTCGAGGACCGCATCATCGAACTACGCGGCCGTGAGCGCCGGGGACCTGACTGGCTCGGCGCCGAGCTGGGCGTGCCAGCCCGCACCGTGTCCCGGGTCTTGGTCCGCCGCGGGCAACCCCGGCTGTGCGCCCTGGACCCGCTCACCGGGCAGATGATCCGCTCCTCCAAGCAGACCGCGGTCCGCTATGAGCGATCCCGGCCCGGCGAGCTGGTGCACATGGACGTCAAGAAGCTCGGACGCATCCCCGACGGCGGGGGCTGGCGTTCGCTGGGCCGGGCCGCGCGGGAGACCACCCGGGACCGCACCAGCAAGCTCGGTTATGACTACGTGCACTCACTCGTCGATGACTACTCCCGGCTGGCCTACTCCGAGGTGCTCCCCGACGAGAAGGGCAGCACCTGCGCCGGCTTCCTGACCCGGGCCGCGGGCTACTTCGCCGCTCATGGCATCAACCGGATCGAACGGGTGATGACCGACAACGCCTGGGCCTACAAGTACTCACTCACAGGCGTCTGCGCCCAGCTCGGGGCCCGACAGAAGTTCATCCGCCCGCACTGCCCGTGGCAGAACGGGAAGGTCGAGCGACTCAACCGCACCCTGGCTACCGAGTGGGCCTACCGGCAGGTCTTCACCAGCAACGACCAACGCGCCGCTGCCCTTGCTCCCTGGATCGAGCACTACAACACTCGACGCCGCCACTCAGCACTCGGCGGCCTGCCCCCGATCAGCCGACTGGCACCAACCTGATGGCCGGGTACACCTAGCCGCCCGGGACGTACCGCACCAGGTCGCTGGTGGCGGCCACCAGCGCGCGGAGGTCCTCCAGCGCGCCGGTGACCGCCCCGGCGGCCCGGGCCTGCACCAGCACGTTGCCCAGCGCGGTCGCCTCCACCGGGCCGGCCAGCACCGGCCGGCCGCACGCGTCGGCGGTTAGCTGGCAGAGCAGCGCGTTCTGCGCCCCGCCGCCCACGACGTGCACCACGTCGACGTCCCGCCCGGAGAGCCGGACGGCGTCCTCCACGACCCGGGCGAAGGCGGTGGCCAGGCTGTCGAGCACGCACCGGACGACGGCCGGCCGGGCGACCGGCACCGGCTGCCCGGCCGCCTCGCAGGCCTGCTGCACGCGGGTCACCATCGGGCCCGGCGGCAGGAACGCCGGGTCGTCGACGTCGACCACGGCGCCACCGGCGGGCAGCTCCGCGGCCGCGGCGAGCAGGGCGGTCAGGTCGGCGCTGTCCAGCCCCCAGTCGGCCAGGCAGCCCTGCAGCACCCACAGGCCCATGACGTTGTGCAGGTACCGGATCCGGTCGTCGACGCCCCGCTCGTTGGTGAACCCGGCGGCCAGGCTCTCCGCGCCGAGCACCGGGGCCTCCAGCTCCACCCCGACCAGCGCCCAGGTGCCGCAGGCGACGTAGGCGAACCGCTCGTCGGTGGCCGGCACACCCACCACCGCCGACGCGGTGTCGTGGCTGCCCACCGCGACCAGCCGGGCGTCGTCGAGCCCGGTGGACGCCGTCACGGCCGGGCGGAGCCCGCCGAGGACCGCGCCCGGGTCGTGCACCGGCGGCAGCAGGCCGGCGTCGATCCCGGCCAGGGCGACCAGGTCCTCGGCCCACCGGCCGGTGCGCACGTCGGCCAGCCCGGTGGTGGAGACGTTGGTGGCCTCCGCCCCGAGGTGCCCGGACAGCCAGTACCCGACCAGGTCGGGCACCAGCAGCAGGTTCCGGGCCGCGGCCAGCAGCGGCCCGTCCTGCTCGGCGACGAGCTGGTAGAGCGTGGTGAACGGCAGGTGCTGCAGCCCGTTGCGCCGGTAGAGCTCGACGGCGGGCAGCCGCTGGTGCACTCGCTCGGCCACGCCGTCGGTGCGCGCGTCCCGGTAGGAGCGCGGCGCGCCCAGCAGCGTGCCGTCGGCGGCCAGCAGGCCGTAGTCGACCGCCCAGGTGGCCACCCCGACGCTGGCGACCGGCTCCCCCGCCGCGCGGGCCAGGGCGCCCACCTGGCGCAGCCCGGCCAGCGACTCGCGCCACAGCCCGAGCACGTCCCAGTGCAGCGCGGCGCCCCGCTCCCCCGGCACCTCGACGGCGCCGTTGCGGAAGCGGGCCGCCTCGGTGAGCCGTAGGCGGCCCGGCCCGACCGCCCCCAGCATCACCCGGCCGCTGGACGCCCCGAAGTCGACCGCGGCGTGCAGGCTCACCGCAGGAAGGCCGCTGCCACGCCGGAGTCGACGGGCACGTGCAGCCCCGTCGTCCGGGTCAGCTCACCGCCGGTGAGGGCGAAGACCGCGTCGGCGACGTGCTCGGGCAGCACCTCCCGCTTCAGCAAGGTCCGCTGGGCGTAGAACTTGCCCAGCTCCTCCTCCGGGACGCCGTAGGTCTTGGCCCGCTGGGCGCCCCAGCCGCCGGCGAAGATGCCCGACCCGCGGACGACGCCGTCGGGGTTGATCCCGTTCACCCGGATGCCGAACTCGCCCAGCTCGGCGGCCAGCAGCCGGACCTGGTGCGCCTGGTCGGCCTTGGTCGCGGAGTAGGCGATGTTGCTCGGGCCGGCGAAGACGCTGTTCTTGGAGGAGATGTAGACGAGGTCCCCGCCCATGCCCTGCGCGATGAGCACCCGGGCGGTGGCCTGGGAGACCAGGAACGAGCCCTTGGCCATCACGTCGTGCAGGAGGTCCCACTGCTGCTCGGTGGTCTCCAGCAGCGAGGCCGAGATGGACAGGCCGGCGTTGTTGACCACCAGGTCCAGCCCGCCGAAGGCCAGCACCGCGGCGTCGACGGCCGCGGCCACGGCGGCGGCGTCGGAGACGTCGGCCGCGACGCCGATCGCCACGTCGGAGCTGCCGATCTCGGCAGCCGCGTCCGCCGCCTTGGCCGCGTCGAGGTCGGCGACGACGACGCAGGCGCCCTCGGCGGCCAGCCGCTGGGCGATCGCCCTGCCGATGCCCGAGGCGGCGCCGGTGACCAGCGCGATCCGGGTGGCCAGCGGCTTCGGCTTCGGCATCCGCTGGAGCTTGGCCTCCTCCAGCGCCCAGTACTCGATGCGGAACTTCTCCGCCTCGTCGATCGGCGCGTAGGTGCTGATCGCCTCCGCGCCGCGCATCACGTTGACGGCGTTGACGTAGAACTCGCCGGCCACCCGGGCGGTCTGCTTGTCCTTGCCGTAGCTGAACATGCCGACGCCGGGCACCAGGACGACGAGCGGGTCGGCCCCGCGCATCGCCGGGGAGTCCGCGGTGGCGTGCCGGGCGTAGTAGGCCGCGTACTCCTCGCGGTAGGCCTCGTGCAGGGCCGGCAGCCGGTCCAGCACCTCCTGCACGCTCGCGGTGGCCGGCAGGTCGACGACCAGCGGGCGGACCTTGGTGCGCAGGAAGTGGTCCGGGCAGGAGGTGCCCAGCGCGGTCAGCCGGGGGTGCTCGGCGCGGGCCAGGAAGTCCAGCACCACGTCGGAGTCGGTGAAGTGGCCGACCTGCGGGCGGTCGGTGCTGGCCAGCCCGCGCAGCGCCGGTGCCAGCGCGGCGGCCTTGGCCCGCCGCTCGGCCTCGGGCAGCGGGGCGTAGCCGTCGAGCTGCTCGCCGAAGGGGTGCCGGCCGAGCTGGCTGGTCCGCTTGGCGATGAAGTCCTCCGCCGTGCGGATGATCTCCAGCGACCGGTCCTGGCACTCCTGGCTGGTGGCGCCCCACGCGGTGATGCCGTGGCCGCCCAGGACGCAGCCGATGGCCTGCGGGTTCTCCGCGGCGATCGCCCGGATGTCCAGCCCGAGCTGGAAGCCCGGACGGCGCCAGGGCACCCACACCACGCGGTCGCCGAACACCTCCGCCGTCAGCGCCTCGCCGTCGGCGGCGGTGGCCAGCGCGATCCCGGAGTCGGGGTGCAGGTGGTCGACGTGGGCGACGTCGACCAGCGCGTGCATGGTGGTGTCGATCGAGGGCGCGGCCCCGCCGCGGCCGTGCAGGCAGTAGTCGAACGCGGCGACCATCTCGTCCTCGCGGTCCACCCCGGGGTAGACGTCGACCAGCGCGCGCACCCGGTCCAGCCGGAGCACGGCCAGCCCGGCCGGGGTCAGCGTGCCCAGGTCGCCGCCGGAGCCCTTGACCCAGAGCAGCTCGACCTCGCCCCCGGTGGCCGGGTCGGTACCGGTGCCCTTGGCGGAGGTGTTGCCGCCGGCGTAGTTGGTGTTGCGCGGGTCGGCGCCGAGCGCGTGGGAGCGCTCGATCAGCTGCTGCACGGTGGTGGCGCTGTCGTCCATGGTCGTCGTCTCCTCGGAGGGGGCGGTCGGGGTCGTCATCTCAGGCGCCCCAGCCGGCCTGCTGGCCACCGACGCGGTCGGCGGCGATGCGCTCGGCGTGGCCGGAGGCCGCGTAGGCCGCGTAGGGGTCGGCGGGCAGGCCCTGCGACTCCCGCAGCTGCGCCAGCAGCGGCCGGACGTCGGTGTTGTAGGCGTCCATCAGCGCGGCGTTCGCGCCGAGCACGTCGCCGCTGCGCTGGGCGGTGCGCAGCGCCTCGCGGTCGACCAGCAGCGCCTTGGCGGTGGCCTCCTGCACGTTCATCACCGAGCGGATCTGGCCGGGGATCTTCGGCTCGATGTTGTGGCACTGGTCGAGCATGAAGTTGACGCCGGAGTCCGGCCGCAGCGCGTCGGCGCGGACGATCTCGTTCATGATCCGGAACAGCTGGAACGGGTCGGCGGCGCCGACGATGAGGTCGTCGTCGCCGTAGAAGCGGGAGTTGAAGTCGAAGGCGCCGAGCCGGCCGACCCGCAGCAGCTGGGCGACGATGAACTCGATGTTGGTGTTCGGCGCGTGGTGGCCGGTGTCCAGCACCACCTTGGCCTGCTCGCCCAGGGCCAGGCAGTGCAGCAGCGACGTGCCCCAGTCCGGGATGTCCATCGTGTAGAAGTACGGCTCGTAGAACTTGTACTCCAGGATCAGCCGGTGCCCGGGGTCCAGCTCGGCGTAGACCTGCTGCAGCGACTCGGCGAGCCGTTCCTGGCGGTCGGTGATGTCGTCCTGGCCGGGGTAGTTGGTGCCGTCCGGCAGCCAGATCTTCAGGTCGGTGGAGCCGGTGGCGCGCATGACGTCGATGCACTGCACGTGGTGCGCCACGGCCTTGGCCCGCACGGCCGGGTCGGCGTTGGTCAGCGACCCGAGCTTGTAGTCGTCGTCCTGGAACAGGTTGGAGTTGATCGCGCCGATCGAGACGCCCTCGTCGGCGGCGTGCTGGGCCAGCTTGCCGAAGTCGTCGACCAGGTCCCACGGGACGTGCAGCGACACCCGCGGCGCGATGCCGGTGAACCGGTGCACCTGGGCGGCGTCGCTGATCTTCTCGAACGGCGTGCGCGGCACGCCGGGTGAGCTGAAGACCTTGAACCGGGTGCCGGCGTTGCCGAACGCCCACGAGGGCAGCTCGATGGTCTGGGTGGCGAGGGCGGCGAGCGCCTGCTCGCGGAGGTCGGTCACGGGGTGTCTCCCATCGGTGGGGTGGGCTCGGCCGCGGCCGCCCGGAGCTGGGCGTCGAGGTCGAAGACGAGGTCGAGCGAGGACTTGCCGCGGCCGTCCCCGGTCTGGAAGAAGGGGGCCATCTCGGCCTCCCAGCGGGCGCTCACCGCAGCGGCGTCCACGGCGGCCTGCGCCGCGGCCAGGTCGTCGGTCACCACGGTGCCGACCAGCAGGCCGTCGTCCCGCAGGAAGAGCTGGTAGTCCCGCCACCCGGCGTCGCGCAGGGCGTGCAGCATCTCCGGCCACACCGCGGCGTGCCGCTCGCGGTACTCGGCGAGCCGGTCCGGGCGCACCTGGAGGGTGAAGCAGACGCGGGGCACACGGTTCCTCTCGCACGGCGCTGTGCGGCGCATGAAACGTTTCAGGGTGTCTGTGGCGCAGACCATAGGGAACCTGCTAGGAAGGTGTCAACCACCGCAAGGAGACGAGTTCGTCCCGTGGTTGAGACGTTTCAACGCGCACCCCGAGGGAGGCCCCGCTGACCGCCAGCATCCGGGACGTCGCCCTCTGGGCCGGGGTCTCGGTGGGCACGGTCAGCAACGTCCTCAACCGCCCGGAGGCGGTGAGCCCGGCGACCCGGGAGCGCGTGCAGACGGCGATCGCCGCGCTCGGCTTCGTCCGCAACGAGTCGGCCCGGCACCTGCGCGCCGGGCGCAGCCGAACGATCGGGCTGGTGGTGCTCGACATCGCCAACCCCTTCTTCACCGACGTCGCCCGCGGGGTCGAGGACGTCGCCGCGGCCGCCGGGCTCGCCGTGATGCTCTGCAACTCCGACGACCGGGCCGACCGCGAGGCCGCGCACCTCGACGTCCTCACCGAGCAGCGCGTGCAGGGCGTGCTGATCACGCCCACCGCGGAGCTCTCCCCGCACGTCGAGGCGCTGCGCTCCCGGGGCACCCCCGTCGTCCTGCTGGACCGCCGCGCGACCGGGCCGGACCAGTGCGCCGTCGCGGTCGACGACGCCCTCGGGGGCCGGCTGGCCGCCGACCACCTGCTGGAGCGCGGGCACCGGCGGATCGCCTTCATCGGCTCCTCCGGGCTGCCCCAGGTGCACGAGCGGCACGCGGGCGTGGCGGCCGCCGTCCGGGAGGGCACCGGGTCCGAGGACGCGCTCACCGTCTTCTCCCCCGCGCACCTCACCGTCGCCGGCGGCCGGGAGGCGGCCGCGCAGATCATCGGGCTCCCGGCCGGCCGGCGGCCCACCGCGGCGGTCTGCGCCAACGACCTGGTCGCCCTCGGCGTGCTCCAGGAGATGGTCCGGCACGGGGTGCGGGTCCCCGACGACTTCGCCATCGTCGGCTACGACGACATCGACTTCGCCGCGGCGGCCGCGGTGCCGCTCACCTCGGTGCGCAAGCCCCGGGTCGAGCTCGGCCGGCGGGCCGCCGAGCTGCTGCTGGACGAGGCGTCGGACGCCGGCCACCAGCACGCCCAGCCGGTCTTCGAGCCCACGCTCGTCGTCCGCGAGTCCAGCATGGTCCGACGGCCCAGCCCGGCCGTCGTGAGCGGAGGTATCGGATGAAGGTCGCGCTCTTCGCCACCTGCCTGGTGGACACCCTGACCCCGTCGGTGGCCCGCGCCACGGCGTCCCTGCTGCAACGGCTGGGGCACGAGGTCGTCGTCCCGACCGGGCAGGCCTGCTGCGGGCAGATGCACGTCAACACCGGGTACCGCCGGGAGGCGGTGGGCATCGTCGCCAACCACGTCCGGGCCTTCACCGGCGCCGAGGCGGTCGTCGCGCCGTCCGGCTCGTGCGTGGCCTCGATCCACCACCAGCAGGCCGCGGTCGCCCGCCGGGCCGGCGACGAGGGGCTGGCCCGGGCCGCCGAGGAGCTCGCCGGGCGCACGTACGAGCTGTCCCAGTTCCTGGTCGACGTCCTGGGCGTCACCGACGTCGGCGCCTACTACCCGCACCGGGTCACCTACCACCCGACCTGCCACTCGCTGCGGCTGCTGCAGGTCGGCGACCGGCCCTACCAGCTGCTCCGGGCGGTCCGCGGCCTGGAGCTGGTCGAGCTGCCCGGCGCCGAGCAGTGCTGCGGGTTCGGCGGCACCTTCGCGGTGAAGAACGCCGACACCTCCACGGCCATGCTCACCGACAAGATGGCCAACGTGCTGTCCACCCACGCCGAGGTGTGCACCGCCGGAGACGCCTCCTGCCTGCTGCACATCGGCGGCGGCCTCTCCCGGCTGCGCGCCGGCACCCGCACCGTGCACCTGGCCGAGATCCTCGCCTCGACGGAGGAAGCCGTGACCCCCCAGCAGACGACGAAGCCAGCAGTCCCCCACCCCACCACCCCGACGGTGCCGGCATGACCGCCACCGTCCCCCCGAAGGCGCCCACCTTCCTCGGCTTGCCGACCGCGCCCCGCGGCGTCGGCCACCTCCGCGGTGACCAGTCCTTCCCGGACGCCGCTCGCGGTGCGCTGCGCGACGGGCAGCTGCGCGCCAACCTGGGCCACGCGACGACGACGATCCGCAACAAACGCGCCCGGGTCGTCGCCGAGCTCCCCGACTGGGCGCAGCTCCGCGAGGCCGGCCGCGCCCTCAAGGCCGCCACCATGGCCCGGCTCGACGACCACCTCGAGGAGCTGGAGCGGCAGGTCACCGCCCGCGGCGGCGTCGTGCACTGGGCCCGCGATGCGAACGAGGCCAACGAGATCGTCACCCGGCTGGTGCTGGCCACCGGCGCGCCCGAGGTGGTCAAGGTCAAGTCGATGGCCACCCAGGAGATCGGGCTCAACGAGGCGCTGGAGGCCGCCGGCCTCGACGTCTTCGAGACCGACCTGGCCGAGCTGATCGTGCAGCTGGGCGAGGACAAGCCCTCGCACATCCTGGTGCCGGCGATCCACAAGAACCGGGCCGAGATCCGGGAGATCTTCGCCCGCACCATCCCGGGCGTCGACCCGGGCCTCACCGACGACCCGCGCCGGCTGGCGATGGCCGCCCGGCAGCACCTGCGCGAGCGGTTCCTCCGGGCCCGGGTGGCGGTCAGCGGCGCCAACTTCGCCGTCGCCGAGACCGGCACGCTGACGGTGGTGGAGAGCGAGGGCAACGGCCGGATGTGCCTCACCCTCCCGGAGACGCTGATCACCGTGATGGGCATCGAGAAGGTGGTGCCGACCTGGCGCGACCTGGAGGTGTTCCTGCAGCTGCTCCCCCGCTCCTCCACCGGCGAGCGGATGAACCCCTACACCTCCACCTGGGCCGGGGTGACCCCCGGCGACGGGCCGCAGGAGTTCCACCTGGTGCTGCTGGACAACGGCCGCACCGCGGTGCTCGCCGACGAGGTGGGCCGGGAGGCGCTGCACTGCATCCGCTGCTCGGCGTGCCTCAACGTCTGCCCGGTGTACGAGCGCACCGGCGGGCACTCCTACGGGTCGGTCTACCCCGGGCCGATCGGCGCGATCCTGTCCCCGCAGCTCACCGGGGTGGAGGACAACGCCTCGCTGCCGTACGCCTCCTCGCTCTGCGGCGCCTGCTACGAGGTGTGCCCGGTGGCGATCGACATCCCCTCGATCCTCGTGCACCTGCGGGCCGAGCACGTCGAGGCGCAGGAGAAGCCGACCGCCGAGGGCGTGGCGTTCAAGGCGCTGGCCCGGGCGATGTCGCACCCGCGGCTGTGGCACCTGGCCCAGCGGGCGGCGGGGCTGGGCAGACTGGTCTCCCGCGGCCGGCCGACGCTGCCCAACGCGCTGCCGCCGCCGGTCTCCGGCTGGACCCGCAGCCGGGACCTGCCCACCCCGCCGGCGAAGACGTTCGTGCAGCAGTGGACCGAGGAGCACGGCCGGTGACGGCCCGGGAGGACGTGCTCGGGCGGATCCGGCAGGCGCTGGGCCCGGACCGGACGCCGCCGGCCGAGGTCGCCCGGGACTACCGGGTCACCGACGGCCGGCCGGCCGGGGACGCGACCCTGCTCGACCTGCTCGTCGACCGGGTGGAGGACTACCGGGCCACGGTGCTGCGCTGCTCCCCCACCGAGGTCGGCGCGACCGTGCGCGCCGCGCTGGACCAGGGGCTGCCCGGCGGGTGGGCCGCCGCCGACGTCGTCGTCGCCCCGGGCCTCGACCCGGCCTGGCGACCGGAGGGCTGCGACGTCGACGACGACCGCCCGGCGGTGCAGCTGGCCGACCGGGCCGCGTCGGTGACCGCCGTCGCGGTGGCGATCGCCGAGACCGGCACGCTGGTGCTCGACGGCTCGCCCGCCTGCGGCCGGCGGGCGCTGTCGCTGCTGCCGGACTGCCTGGTCTGCGTGGTCACCGCCGACCAGGTGGTGGGCAGCGTGCCGGAGGGCCTGGCCCGGCTGGACCCCCTGCGGCCGCTGACCATGGTCAGCGGCCCGTCGGCGACCAGCGACATCGAGCTGGAGCGCGTCGAGGGCGTGCACGGGCCCCGGACGTTGATGGTGGTGCTGGTTCAGCCGCCGCGCGTGGGGGGCTGACCGGCGGCCAGGGCGGCCTGGGCCTGCGCCGGGTCGTAGGCGCAGGCGTCGGCCACCTCGGTCACCGACCCGCCGTTGCCGCCCGGTGACGGCGCGGCGGACAGCGGCGCGCTGGGGGTGGCCGGCGCCGGGGCCGACGAGCTCGGGGTGGCCGCCGGGGCCGGGTCCAGCGCCTGCTGGACCAGCGCCCGGATCTTCGGGTAGTCCGGGTAGGCCGGGTTGATCACCGTGTCGTCGAAGACGACGCTGCGGATCCCCGCGGACTTCACGTCGAAGGCCAGGTCGACGACGTCGCCGAGGACGGCGGACGGGACGTCGGTGCTGACGATGTCCTGGGTGGTGCGCGCCAGGTCCTGGTACTGGGAGAGCAGGGTGACCGGGTCGGCGGCGTCGACGATGGCCTGCAGCACGCACCGCTGCCGGTCCATCCGCAGGTAGTCCGACAGGCCGTAGCGACCGCGGGCGTAGTCCAGCGCCCGGGTGCCGCTCATGTGCTGGTCCGGGCCGGGCGAGATGTAGGCGTCGGGCAGGGCCCCGGTGGCGGTGTCGCCGTTGACCGGCACGTAGTAGTTGACGTTGAGCGTGATCCCGCCGAGGGCGTCGACCAGCCGGCTGAAGCCGTCCAGGTTGACCAGCAGGTAGTAGTCGATGTCCAGCCCGAGGGCCTCGCCGACGCCGAGCTTGAGGAAGTCCGCGCCCGGGTCGTCGGTCGGCCCCAGGACGTCGGGGTGGGCGGCCGGGCCGTTGCGGTAGACGGCGTTGAGCAGGCTCTCGCTCTCGCTGCCCGCCTCGAAGCCGTCCGGGTACACCGCGGCCAGCGGGCTGTCGGCCGGGAACGGCAGGTTCTCCAGGTTCCGCGGCAGGCTGAACAGCGTCGTCGCACCGGTTGCGACCTGCACGTTGGCGACGATGACCGTGTCGGTGCGGACACCCTCGCGGCCGGCGCCGCCGTCACCACCGAGGAGCAGGACGTTGATCTCGTCCTTGCCGTCGAACGGGACGGAGGTGTCGGTCGGCTCGGCCACCGTGGCGCTGTCGCCGTCGTCGAAGACGTTGTCGACCAGGGACCGCTGCGCGCTGGCGATGCGCACCACCGCGGCGGCCGGGGCGACGACCGCGGCGCACAGCAGCAGGACGACGAGGCCGCCCAGCGCGCGCTGCCAGCCCCGGGTGCCGCGCGGCAGCAGGGCGCGGTAGCCGGTGAGGACGACGACCAGCCACAGCAGCGCCAGCCCCACCGCCCCGCCGATCAGCCAGAGCAGCGCGGTCGAGTCCACCGCCAGGTGCAGGGCGTCGCGCTGCCCGGAGGTGGCCAGCCAGACCGCACCGCCGACGAGGAGCAGGAAGAGCACGAGGACGACGGCGCCCAGCCGGCGACGGCCACTGGCCAGGAACGCGACGCCGGGGACGACCGTGCCGGCCACCGTGAGCGCCAGGGCCCGGCCGAACCCGGAGGCGGGGTGCGGGCCGCGCGTGGGCCCCTGCGCGGAGGAGCCGGTGTGGGGAGCTGCGGTCGTGGCTTCGTCGTTCACGCAGCCGTCACTCGCTCGGCGGACCCGGTCATCCGCTCATGATCGCACCGAAACCGGCATCGGGCCTGCGGCTCTGCGCACACCCTCACCCGCACGGAGCGGTCCTCCCGGCCGGTTGTGACCCAGCGCACCGAGCAGGCGTGCCGCGGGGCGTCGCGGGTACCGGAGAGGAAGAACGCGCTGCCGGAGCGGCAGACTGCGGGCAGCCGCGGTCGCGGTCCCGCGGGCCCGGCGCCGTCGGCACCCCGCCGGACCACCCACCAGAGGAGGCACCCCGTGTCCCGGACTCCCCGAGAAGCAGCCCTGCTCACCGAGCTCGAGCCGGTCGTCGCCGAGAACCTGGACCGGCACATCGGGCTGGCGCAGGAGTGGCACCCGCACGACTACGTCCCCTGGTCGCAGGGCCGGGACTTCGCCTTCCTGGGCGGGGAGGACTGGTCCCCGGAGCAGTCCCGGCTGGACGAGACCGCGAAGGCGGCGATGTTCACCAACCTGCTCACCGAGGACAACCTGCCCAGCTACCACCGGGAGATCGCCACCCGGTTCGGCCGCGACGGCGCCTGGGGCACCTGGGTGGGCCGCTGGACGGCGGAGGAGAACCGACACGGCGTCGCGCTGCGTGACTACCTGGTCGTCACGCGCGGGGTCGACCCGGTCGAGCTGGAGCGGGCCCGGATGGACTACATGACCTCCGGCTACGACTCCGGGGACAAGACCCCGCTCGAGGCGGTCGCCTACGTCTCCTTCCAGGAGCTCGCCACCCGGGTCAGCCACCGCAACACCGGCAAGGCCACCGGCGACCCGATCGCGGACAGGCTGCTCGCCCGGATCGCCAAGGACGAGAACCTGCACATGGTCTTCTACCGCAACATCGTCTCCGCGGCGTTCGAGATCGAGCCGGACGCCACCATGCGCGCCGTCGCCGACGAGGTCATGCGGTTCGAGATGCCCGGCGCCACGATGGCCGGCTTCCGGAAGAACTCGGTGATCATCGCCAAGGCCGGCATCTACGACCTGCGGCTGCACCACGACGAGGTGATCCAGCCGGTGCTGCGGGCGTGGAAGGTCTTCGAGCGCACCGACCTGGGCGCCGAGGGCGAGCGCGCCCGCGAGGAGCTGGCCCAGTTCCTCGCCGGGCTGGACGCGCAGGCGACGAAGTTCGTGGAGAGCCGCGACCGGATGCGCGCCCGGCTGCAGGCCCGCTCCGACGAGAAGCTGGCGCCGCTGCCCTGAGAACCGCTCCGCCTAGGCTCGGGCACGTGCGACTGGCCACCTGGAACGTCAACTCCATCCGCAGCCGGGCCGACCGGGTGGAGGCGTGGCTGCAGCGCAGCGACGTCGACGTCCTGGCGCTGCAGGAGACCAAGTGCAAGGACGAGCAGTTCCCCGAGGAGCGGTTCCGGGCGCTGGGCTACGACGTCGCGCACGTCGGCCACTCGCAGTGGAACGGCGTCGCGCTGCTGTCCCGGGTGGGCCTGACCGACGTCGAGGTCGGCTTCCCGGGCATGCCCTCCTGGTCGTCGAAGGAGGGCGTGGCGCCCGCCCCGGAGGCCCGGGCCCTCGGTGCGACCTGCGGCGGCGTCCGGGTGTGGAGCCTGTACGTGCCCAACGGCCGCACGCTGACCGACCCGCACCTGCAGTACAAGCTGGAGTGGCTCGAGGCGCTGCGGGTCAACGCCGCCGGCTGGCTGACCGAGGACGCCGAGGCGCAGGTCGCGCTGGTCGGGGACTGGAACATCGCCCCCCAGGACGACGACGTCTGGGACATCTCGGTCTTCTCGCACTCCACGCACGTCAGCGAGCCGGAGCGGGCGGCCTTCCGCGGCGTGGTCGAGGCCGGGTTCACCGACGTCGTCCGGCCGCACACGCCCGGCCCGGGCGTCTACACGTACTGGGACTACACGCAGCTCCGCTTCCCCCGCCGCGAGGGCATGCGGATCGACTTCCAGCTCTGCTCCCCCGCGCTGGCCCGCCGGGTGACCGACGCCCGGATCGACCGCGAGGAGCGCAAGGGCAAGGGCGCCAGCGACCACGCTCCGGTCATCGTCGAGCTGGCCGACTAGCGGATCGGTCCCCGGTCTGCGGCGGTCCGCGCCCCAGGCGAACGGGCCTACCGCCATCGCAGCTCTCCCTTGCCGGCTCGGTGGCCGGCTCCCGGCTCCCGGCTCCGTCTCCGCGCGGCTCGGCCGTCCCACGCCGGCGCACTCCCTCGGTAGCGTGCCGCGCATGCCGATCAAGCTCGAGAACGTCGCCATCGCCGTCCGCGACCTCGAGGCCACCATCGCCTTCTTCACCGACCTCGGGCTGACCGTCCTCGGTCGTGACGAGGTGAGCGGTGAGTGGGCCGACACCGCTGTCGGTCTCGACGGCAACCACGTCAAGCTCGCCATGCTGCAGACGCCGGACGGCAACGGTCGACTCGAGCTCTTCGAGTACGTCCACCCCGACGCGATCGAGACGGAGCCCACCCTGCCGAACGAGATCGGGATGCACCGCGTCGCGTTCTCGGTCGACGACCTCGACGACTCCCTGGAGATCGCGGCGCGGCACGGCTGCCACCCCCTGCGCGGTGTGGCGACCTACCAGGACGTCTACAGGCTCGCCTACGTCCGCGGACCCAGCGGCATCATCGTGATGCTCGCCCAGGAGCTGAAGGAGGGCTGATCGTCCGGCGACGTCACGGGGCGTCTGCCGGTCCGGCCGGCTCGGGATTGCTTGGGTCCGCCGGCTCCGCCGGTGTCCACGGTCCTGCGCAGCCCGGCGGTTCCGCGGAACCGTCGGTCGTCCACAGCACGCGCTGACCAGCCGGTTCTGTCGGTGTCACCCGCTAGGTTCGAACACATGATCGATGCGTCGGCGTCCGTCCTGTCCCGTCCCGTCGCCGTCCCCGCCGAGGGAGCGCCCACCGAGCCGCTGACCGAGCTCGCCGACCGGATCTGCGCCGGTGCCGTCCGGCTGGCCGCGGCCACCTCGGCCTGGCTGCGGCTGGTGGCCGAGTTCGACGAGCGCGGGGGCTGGCACGGCGTCGGCATCACCTCGTGCGCGCACTGGCTGGCCTGGAAGTGCTCCCTGACGCCGGGCACGGCCCGGCAGCACGTGCGGGTGGCGCGGGCGCTGGGGGAGCTGCCGGTGATCGCGGCGGCGTTCGCGTCCGGTGAGCTGAGCTACTCCAAGGTGCGCGCGCTGACCCGGGTCGCCGAACCGGCCACGGAGGCCGAGCTCGTCGAGTTCGCCCGGCACGCGACGGCTTCGCAGGTCGAGCGCACCGTCCGGGCCTGGCGCCGGGCCGACGACGTCGACGCCGGCCGGGTCCGCGACCGGCGCCGGTTCACCTGGTGGACCGAGGACGACGGGATGATCTCCCTCCAGCTGCGGATGGAGCCTGAGGCGGGTGCCGAGCTCCTCGCCGCCGTCGAGTCGCTCGCCGAACGGGACGCCCGCCGGGACCGCGCGGCCCGGAAGCGGGCGGTCGGCGAGGTCGGAACGGCGGACGACGCCGCTCAGGACGACGCCGAGCCGCTCCCGGTGAGCACCGAGCGCCGGTGCCGGGCGCTGACCCAGCTGGCCTCGGCGGCTGCCGAGGCCGACCGCCGGGCCGGCGACCCGCCCCGGCGGGAGGTGGTGGTCGTGGTCGACGCCGGCGTGCTCGCCGACGACGAGGCCGCCGGCCGCGCCGCACTGGAGGGCGGGCCGGCGCTGACCCCGGCCCAGGCCCGGCGGCTGGCCTGCGACGCCGCGGTGACGGCCATCGTCACCGACGGGGCGCAGGTGCTGGCCCAGGGCCGGGCCCGCCGGTTCGCCACCCGAGCGCAGCGGCGGGCGCTGCTGATGCGCGACGGTGGCTGCGCGGCGCCGGGCTGCGAGGAGACCCGGGTCGAGCGGCTGCACGCCCACCACCTGCGGTCCTGGCTGGCCGGCGGCCGCACCGACGTGTCGAACATGGTGCTGCTGTGCGACGTCCACCACGGGGTGGTCCACGACGAGGACCTCCGGCTCAGCCGTCCCGGCGGTCGATTGGTCGCCGTCGCCCCGAACGGTCGGCGAGTGTGGGCGGACGCCACGCTGGGGTCCGAGCGGTTCCGCGGAACCGCCGCCGACCCGCTCGACGGCCTCGGGCCCGACCCCGACCAGCTGCCGGCGGCCCTGCCCTCCGACGGTGAGCGGATGGACCTCCAGCACGTCGTCTGGGCGCTGATGGCGCACCGCGACGTGGTGCGCCGACGCGCCGCCTGAGCAGGAAGGACCCGGCGCCCGGGACCGTTGCACCAGGCGATGACCACCGCGCTCGCCGCCCCCGCTCCGACCCGCCTCTGGATGCCGTCCCGCGTCCTCGTCACCCGCTCCGCCGCAGAGCGCCCGCACGGGCAGCGCATCCTCGCCCGGCTGGAGGCGGCGGGCGTCTCCGACGTCGAGCTGCTCGGCGGCGACCGGCTGCCCAACCTGCGCGGCAACGGTGACCGGGCCGCGTTCATGGCGGCCAAGCAGACCCTCGCCGTCGTCGTCCCGCCGGCGTCCAAGCGCCGGCTGCAGCCGATCCCGCCGTCGGCGGACTGGCGGTTCGACCTGGCCGAGGGCTGCCCCGCGCACTGCCAGTACTGCTACCTGGCCGGCTCGCTCAGCGGTCCGCCGATCACCCGGGTGTTCGCCGACCTCGACGAGCAGCTGACCGCCCTCGACGGCTACGTCGGGCACGGCGCCGTCACCTCCGGCACCGCCGCCCGCGGCGACGAGGGGACGACGTTCGAGGCCTCCTGCTACACCGACCCGCTGGCGCTCGAGCACCTCACCGGCGGCCTGGCGCGGGCGATCGAGTTCTTCGGCACGCACGCGTGGCCCGGCCCGGTGCAGCTGCGGGCGACCACCAAGTTCGACGACGTCGCCGGGCTGCTCGACCTGCCGCACGCCGGCCGCACCCGGCTGCGCTTCTCGGTCAACGCCGCCGCGGTCGCCCGCCGGTTGGAGGGCGCCACCTCACCGGTCCCGCAGCGGGTCGCCGCCCTGGCCGCGGTGGCCGCCGCCGGCTACCCGGTCGGGCTGACCATCGCCCCGATCATGCCGGGCGAGGGCTGGCGCGAGGAGTACGGCGAGCTGCTCGACTCCGTCGCCGCCGCTCTACCCGCGGGCACCGACCTGACCGTCGAGTGCATCACCCACCGGTTCACGCCGGGCAGCAAGGAGACGCTGACCGACTGGTACCCGCGCACCAAGCTGGAGATGGACCCCGAGGTGCGCACCACCAAGCGCGGCAAGTTCGGCTCGGTCAAGCACGTCTACCCCAAGGAGACGATGTCCGAGCTGCGCGGCTGGTTCACCGCCGCCATCGCCGAGCGGCTGCCCGAGGCCCGGCTGCTGTACTGGACCTGAGGCCCTAGCGCGGGCGGTGCTGGACCAGGCCGACCGGCACCGGCCCGGGCCAGACGGCCTCCAGCGCCTCCGCCGTCTCCTCGCGCAGCTCGCCGGCCGCGCCCACGGTCAGCAGCCGGGCCGCCGGCTCACCGGCCACCGGTTCGCGGACGTCGGCGACCACCACGGTGATGTTGTCGGTGGGCGGTCCGGCCAGCGCGGCGTCGCGCAGCGCGACAGCCGCCTGCGCGGGGCTGCCGGAGGCCAGCAGGTCGCGGATCGTGCTGGGCGGGACGACGTCGGACAGCCCGTCGGAGCAGACCATCAGCCGGTCGCCGGGGCGGGCGTCGAGCCGGATCACGTCGAGGGCGGCCACGTCGTCGTCGGCACCGTGCATCGCCGCGTAGACCGCGGAGCGCTGCGGGTGCACCCGCGCCTCGGCGGGGGTGAGCGAGCCGGCGTCGATGAGCGCCTGGACCAGCGTGTGGTCGGTGCTCACCTGGGTCAGCTCGTCGCCGGCGAGCACGAACCCGCGGGAGTCGCCGATGTGCAGCAGCACGATCCCCTCGGCGTCGACGTGCATGGCGGTGAGCGTGGTGGCCATCGTGCGCAGCCGCGGCCGCTCGGTGTAGGCCGCCCGGATCCGCTCGTTCGCGCTGGCCACCACCCGCACCGGGTCGTCGGCGCCCTCGCCGGCGCTGCCGGAGGCCAGCGGGGCCATCCAGCTGACCACCAGGGACGACGCCACGGCACCGCCGACGTTGCCGCCGACCCCGTCGGCGATGGCGATCAGCAGCGGTCCGGTGACCGCCGAGTCCTGGTTGTCCGGGCGCGGCCCGCGGGTGGAGACGGCTGCCCCATCCAGCACCAGCACCGCTCCCACCTCCCGGCCTGCCCGTCGACGCCGTGCGCACCGATCCAGGGGACGGTAGATGACGCGGCTGCGCAGTGTGTCCGAACGGTCCCTCGACGTGCCGGGTGGGACGGATGAGGAACACGTACCGTGGCCTGTCGTGCTCGTCCTGCTGCCCCCCTCGGAGACCAAGCACCCCGGCGGCGCCGGCGCCCCGCTCGACCTGGCCGCCCTCCGCGCGCCGGAGCTGACCCCGCTCAGGGAGCAGCTGGTCGACGCGGTGGTGACGCTGGCCCAGGACGTGCCGGCGGCCCGCGCCGCGCTCGGCCTCTCCCCCGCGCAGGACGACGAGATCGCCCGCAACGCCGCGCTGCGGCAGAGCCCGACCATGCCGGCGATCGAGCGCTACACCGGCGTCCTCTACGACGCCCTGGACGTGCGGTCGCTCACCCGGGCCCAGCGCCGCCGGGCCGACCAGCGGCTGGCGGTCGGCTCGGCCCTGTTCGGCGTGCTCCGCGCCGACGACGCCGTCCCGGCCTACCGGCTGTCGGCGGGCAGCTCGCTGCCCGGGCTGCCGACGCTGCGGTCGCTGTGGAAGCCGGTGCTCACCGACGTGCTGGCCGGCATCGACGACCTGGTCGTCGACCTGCGGTCCGGGGCCTACGCGGAGCTCGCGCCGGTGCCCGGCGCGGTCACCGTGCAGGTGCTCAGCGAGCGGCCGGACGGGACGCGGGCCGTGGTCAGCCACTTCAACAAGGCGCACAAGGGACGCCTGGCCCGGGTGCTGGTGACCACCACCGGCGAGCCGGACTCCGTCGTCCGGCTGCGGGCCCTGCTCCGCCGCGCCGGGTTCCACGTGGAACACACCGGCGGCACGGAACTGACCCTCGTCGTCCCTGCCGCAGCGGTTCCTCAGCGCTAAGACAACCGCTACCGTGCGGGCATGGACGACGACCTGTGCACCCGTCCGGCCACCGAGCTGGCCGCGCTGCTGCGCGCCCGGGAGGTCTCGGCGCGCGAGCTGGTGGACGCGCACCTGGACCGGATCGAGCGGCTCAACCCGGCGCTCAACGCGATCGTCACGCTGGACGCCGACGGCGCACGGGCGGCCGCCGACGCCGCCGACGCGCGGCTCGCGGCCGGCGAGCCGATCGGTCCGCTGCACGGCCTGCCGGTCGCGCACAAGGACACCCACGCCACCGGCGGCATGCGGACGACGTGGGGCTCGCCGCTGCACGCGGACACCGTGCCCGAGCAGGACGAGCTGGTCGTGGCCCGGTTGCGGGCCGCCGGGGCGATCCGGGTAGGCAAGACCAACGTGCCGGAGTTCGCCGCCGGCTCGCACACCTTCAACACCCTGTTCGGCGCCACCCACAACCCCTACCGGCACGGGCTGTCCGCCGGCGGCTCGTCGGGCGGTGCGGCCGCCGCGCTGGCCGCGGGGCTGGTGCCGATCGCCGAGGGCAGCGACATGGGCGGCTCGCTGCGCAACCCGGCGGCGTTCTGCAACGTCGTGGGCCTGCGCCCGACCCCGGGCCGGGTGCCCAGCCACCCGACCACGATCGGCTGGTCCCAGCTGTCGGTGCAGGGCCCGATGGCGCGCACCGTCGGCGACGTGGCGCTCGCGCTCTCCGCCCTCGCCGGCCCCGACCCGCGGGTGCCGATCTCGCTGGAGTCCCCCGGCACGTCCCTCGCCGCGCCGCTGCCCACCGAGCTGACCGGCCTGCGGGTCGCCTGGGCGCCGGACCTGGGCGGCCGGGTGCCGGTCGACCCGGCCGTCACCGCCGTCCTGGAGGCGTCCCTGGGCGCGTTCACCGACCTGGGCGCCACCGTGGAGGCGGACTGCCCGGACCTCACCGGCGCCGACGAGGCGTTCGGCGTGCTGCGCGCCTGGCTGTTCGAGGCGAGCTACGGCGACCTGGTCCGCCGGCACCCCGACCAGGTCAAGGAGACCATCCGGTGGAACGCCGCCCGGGGCGCCGAGCTCACCGGCGCCGACGTCGGCCGGGCCGAGGCCGCCCACACCCGGCTGTACGAGCAGGTGGTCGCGTTCTTCGAGCGCTACGACGTGCTGCTCGCGCCGACCACCCAGGTGCTGCCGTTCCCGGTGGAGGTCGAGTACCCCACGTCGGCGGGCGGGGTCGAGTTCGACGACTACCTGGGCTGGATGCGCTCCTGCACGCTGGTCTCGGCGACCGGCTGCCCGGCGCTGTCGGTGCCCGGCGGGTTCACCCCCGACGGGCTGCCGGTCGGCCTGCAGGTGGTCGCCGCGCCGCGGGCGGACCGCACCGTGCTGGAGGTCGGCCACGCCTTCGAGCAGGCCACCCGGTTCGGCGAGCGGCGTCCCGAGCTGCACTGAGAGGATCGGCGGCGTGGGAGAACCGCCGTGGTGGACCAGCGCCGTCGTCTACCAGGTGTACCCGCGGTCGTTCATGGACTCCGACGGCGACGGGGTCGGTGACCTCGGCGGCATCCGGCAGCGACTGGACCACCTGACCGACCTCGGCGTCGACGTCGTCTGGCTCTCGCCGGTGTACGCCTCGCCGCAGGCCGACAACGGCTACGACATCAGCGACTACCAGGCGATCGACCCGGTGTTCGGCACGCTCGAGGAGTTCGACGCGCTGCTGGCGGAGCTGCACGACCGCGGGATCAAGCTGGTGATGGACCTGGTGGTCAACCACACCAGCGACCAGCACCCGTGGTTCGTCGAGAGCCGGTCCAGCACCACCGACCCGAAGCGGGACTGGTACTGGTGGCGCCCGCCGCGCGCGGGCATGACGGCCGGCGAGCCCGGCGCCGAGCCGACCAACTGGCACTCGTTCTTCTCCGGCCCGACCTGGGAGCTCGACGAGCCCAGCGGCGAGTACTTCCTGCACCTGTTCGCCCGCGAGCAGCCGGACCTCAACTGGGAGAACCCGGAGGTCCGGCAGGCGGTCCACGCGATGATGCGCTGGTGGCTCGACCGCGGGGTCGACGGCTTCCGGATGGACGTCATCAACATGATCAGCAAGGACGTCGGGCTGCCCGACGGGCCGCCGCTGCCCGGCAGCCCGTACGGCGACGGCTCGGCGTCCTACCTGTGCGGGCCGCGCATCCACGAGTACCTGCAGGAGATGCACCGCGAGGTCTTCGCCGGCCGCCCCGACCGGCTGCTCACCGTGGGCGAGATGCCCGGCGTCACCGTCGAGCAGGCCCGGCTGTTCACCGACCCGGCCCGCGCCGAGGTGGACATGGTGTTCCAGTTCGAGCACGTCGGGCTGGACTTCGACGGCGACAAGTGGCACTCCCGGCCGCTGCGGCTGCGGGACCTGAAGGCGTCCTTCGGCCGGTGGCAGGCCGGCCTGGCCGACGTCGGCTGGAACTCCCTGTACTGGGACAACCACGACCAACCGCGCGCGGTCTCCCGCTTCGGCGACGACCGCCCGGCGCACCGCCGGGACTCCGCGACCTGCCTGGCCACCCTGCTGCACCTGCACCGCGGGACGCCCTACGTCTACCAGGGCGAGGAGCTGGGCATGGCCAACGCCCCGTTCGCGACGCTGGCCGACCTGCGCGACGTGGAGTCGCTCAACCACCACGCCCAGGCCGTCGCGGCCGGCGCGGACCCGGACTCGGTGCTGGCGGCGATCCGGCCGGTCAGCCGGGACAACGCGCGCACGCCGGTGCAGTGGGACGCCACCGAACACGCCGGCTTCACCACCGGGACGCCGTGGATCGCGGTGAACCCGGACCACGTCGAGTGGAACGCCGCCGCGCAGCGGGACGACCCGCGGTCGGTCCTGGCGCACCACCGGGCGCTGATCGCGCTGCGGCACGCCTCCTGGACCGTACAGCTGGGCGACTTCACCATGCTACTCCCCGACCACGACGACGTGTACGCCTTCACCCGCGCGCTGGACGGCGAGACGCTGCTGGTGGTCTGCAACGTCAGCGGGACGCCGTACCGCCTGGACGAGCTGCTCCCGCAAGCGGTCGGCGCCGAGCTGGTGCTGGGCAACCTCGCTGACCCCGACCCGGTCGCGCTGGCCGGCTGGGACGCCCGGGTGCTGCGGCTGCGCTGACCGCTCAGTCGTTGCGCGGGGTGGCGGCCCGGTAGGCGCCGCCGCCCTGCGGCTCACCGGCCGGGCGGTGCGCGATCTCCGCCACGGTCTTCTCCTGCTTGCGGGCGAACACGATGGTCCCGATCAGGAACAGCCCGGACAGGATCAGCACGACGGCGCTCAACGCGTTGACGAACGGCAGGTCCACCCCGGCGAGGGCCAGCACGCCCACGACGACGAGCGCCAGGGCCGCCAGCGTGGCACCGAGGGCCCGGATCGGGCTCTTGCCGACCTCCTCGATGCCCTGCTCGGCCTTGTCCCGGGCGTAGTCCAGCGGCTTCTTCGCCCAGCTGAACCGGGTGGCCAGCACGGCGAGCCCCGCTGCGACGAGCACGAAACCCGGCCCGGGCAGCACCAGCGCTGCGATGCCGGCCAGGGTGAGCAGGCCGCCGAGGACGGCGATCACGACGGTCTTCATGGACCAGTTGTGCCCCGCCGGACGCCGGACCATGCGAGACCGGGCGGTCCGGTCGCTCACACGCCCGTCAGGAGCGGCTGTGCAGCCCCCGGAGCGTGCGGACGGCGACCACCAGCTCGGCCAGCTCGTGCCGGTCACCCCCGGCCAGCTCGGCCAGCTGGGCCGCCGACCGCTGCTGGGTCACGTCCCAGGCGTCGACCCACCGGGCGACCAGCGCACCGGCCGGGTCGTCGTCGGAGCCGCGCAGGCCGAGCACGTCGGCGGTCAGCCGGGCCTGCTCGGTCGCCAGGTCGTCGCGCAGGGTGGCCCGGGCCATCGACGGCCACCGGCGGTCCCGCGGCAGCCCGATCACCAGCTCGCGCAGCGGCACCAGGTCCAGCCGCTCGGCCAGGCACTGCGAGACCTGCCCGGCCAGCGCGATCGGCGCCGCCGTCCGCTCGGCGACCACGGCCAGGTCCAGCGCGGTCGGCAGCAGCGGCGCCGCGGCGACCTCCGCGGCCAGCTCCGGCGGCACCCCGGAGGCCCGCAGCGCCGCGGCCCGGTCGGCGTAGGCCTCGGCGTCGGCCCCGAGCAGCCAGCCCGGCAGCCCCGCGCGGACCGCAGCCACCGGTGCGGCGAAGCGCGCGGCCACCGCCCCCAGCGTGGCGGCGGGCTCCGCGGTCAGCTCCGGCACCCCCAGCAGCCAGCGGGTGGCCCGCTCGGCCAGCCGGGTCGCCTCGGTGCGCAGGTGCACCTGGGTGGTCGCCGGCACCCGGTTGTCCAGCTCCCGCGGGGCGTCCCACAGCCGGTCGACGTCGAACACCGCGCGGGCCACCGCGTGCGCCCGGACCACCGCGGCCACCGGCGCGCCGGTCTCCTCGGCCAGCCGGAACACCCCGGTCACCCCGGCGACGTTCACCGTCCGGTTGGTCAGCGCGGTCGCGACGATCTCCCGGCTCAGCGGGTGGCTGGTCAGCGCGGTGGGGAACCGGCGGCGCAGCGGGCCGGGGAAGTAGTCCGAGAGCAGCTCGGCCAGCGCCGGGTCGTCGGGCAGGCCCGAGTGCAGCACCGCGTCGCCGACCTCGATCTTGGCGTAGGCCAGCAGCACGGCGAGCTCCGGGTTGGTCAGCGCCTGGCCGTCCCGCCGCCGCTCGGCCAGCGCCCGGTCGTCGGGCAGCGCCTCCACCGCGCGGTCCAGCCGGCCGGTCCGCTCCAGCGCGCGCAGGTACCGCTGGTGGGCGTCGAGCAGCCCGCGCGCGGCCGTGGACTCGGTGGCCAGCGTGGCGTTCTGCGCGTAGTTGTCGGTGAGGACGTCGGCGGCGACCTCGTCGGCCATCTCGGCCAGCAGCCGGGCCCGCCCGGTGGGGTCCAGCCGCCCCTCGTCGACGACCCGGTTCAGCGCGATCTTGATGTTGACCTCGTGGTCGGAGGTGTCCACGCCCGCCGAGTTGTCGATGGCGTCGGTGTTCACCCGGCCGCCGGCCAGCGCGTACTCGACCCGGCCGCGCTGGGTCAGGCCCAGGTTGCCGCCCTCGCCGACCACCCGCACGCGCAGCTGCTCGCCGTCGACCCGCACCGCGTCGTTGGCCTTGTCCCCGACGTCGAGGGCGCTCTCCGACGCGGCCTTCACGTAGGTGCCGATCCCGCCGTTGAACAGCAGGTCGACCGGGGCCAGCAGCACCGCCCGCACCAGCTCGGCCGGGCTGAGCGCCTCCAGGTCGTCCTGCAGGCCCAGCGCGGTGCGCATCGGCTCGGAGACCGGCACCGACTTCGCCGTCCGCGGCCACACCCCGCCGCCGGCGCTGATCAGCGCGCGGTCGTAGTCCGCCCACGACGAGCGGGGCAGCTCGAACAGCCGGCGCCGCTCGGCGAACGAGACAGCGGCGTCCGGCGTCGGGTCGATGAAGACGTGCCGGTGGTCGAAGGCCGCCACCAGCTGCAGGTGCTCCGACAGCAGCATCCCGTTGCCGAAGACGTCGCCGGACATGTCGCCGATGCCGACGACGGTGATCTCCTGGCTCTGCACGTCCACGCCCAGCTCGCGGAAGTGCCGGGTCACCGACTCCCAGGCGCCGCGGGCGGTGATGCCCATCGCCTTGTGGTCGTAGCCCACCGAGCCGCCGGAGGCGAACGCGTCGCCCAGCCAGAAGCCGCGCTCGATCGCCACCGAGTTGGCCAGGTCGGAGAAGGTCGCCGTCCCCTTGTCCGCCGCCACGACCAGGTAGGTGTCGTCGCCGTCGTGCCGCACGACCCGCTCGGGCGGGACGACGGCGCCGTCCACCATGTTGTCGGTGAGCGAGAGCAGCGCGCCGATGAACAGCTTGTAGCAGGCCCTGCCGTCGTCCGCGGGGTCCAGCACGACGAAACCGCCCTTGGCGCCGGTGGGCACGATGACGGTGTTCTTCACCGTCTGCGCCTTGACCAGCCCGAGCACCTCGGTGCGCAGGTCCTCCCGCCGGTCGCTCCAGCGCAGCCCGCCGCGGGCGACGGCGCCGAAGCGCAGGTGCACGCCCATCACCCGCGGCGAGCTCACCCACACCTCGCGCGCCGGGCGGGGCTCGGGCAGGTCGGGGACGCCGTGCGGGTCCAGCTTGAGCGCCAGCGGTGCCGCGCCGGTGAACACCCCGGCGGTGTAGGCGGTGGTCCGCAGCGTGGCCTGCACCGCGGCCAGCAGCGAGGTCAGCACCCGGTCGGCGTCCAGCGACTCCACCGAGCCGATGGCCTCGAGCAGCGACGCGACCAGGGCCGTGGTGCGCGACTCGCGGCCGGCCGAGCGGTCGGGGTGGAACCGGGTCTCGAACAGCGCGACCAGCCGGGCGACGATGCCCGGGTGGGCGGCGAGCGTCTGCTCGACGTAGGCCTGCCCGAACGGCAGCCCGCCCTGGCGCAGCCACTGCACGTAGGCGCGCAGCACCGCGACCTGCCGCCAGGACAGCCCGGCGAGCAGGACCAGCGAGTTCAGCGCGTCGTCCTCGGCCCGGCGGGCCCAGACCGCCGCGATGGTGTCGGTGAACCGCTCGGGCAGGCTGCCGGCGAAGGGCACCTCCCCGGTCGGCGAGGCGAGCCCGAAGTCGTAGACCCACGCCATCGGGGCGCCGATCCGGTCGATCTCGTAGGGCCGCTCGTCGAGGACGTCGACGCCCATGTGCTGCAACACCGGCAGCACGTCGGACAGCAGCAGCCGCTCCCCCACCCGGTAGACGGTCAGCCGGCGCTCACCCTCCGGGCCGGCCGAGGTCGCCCACAGCCGCAGGTCCATCCCGCCGGGGGCCAGCTGGTCCAGCCGGGCCAGGTCCTCGACGGCCACCTGGGCCGGGAAGTCCTCCTGGTAGGCCGCCGGGAAGGCGTCCGCGACCCGGGCCAGCATCCGGGCGGCGTCGTCGCCGTGCCGGGCGGCGAGGGCGTCGGCGAGGTCGTCGGTCCAGCTGCGGGCGGCGGCGGCCAGTGTCGCCTCCAGCGCCGGGACGTCGACGTCCGGGAGCGTCGCGGAACCGCGCCGGCTGACCGGCACCCGGACCACGAAGTGCAGCCGGGAGAGCACCGACTCGCTGGAGCGGACGGTGAACTCGACGTTGGTGCCGCCGAGCTGCTCCAGCAGCAACCGCTGCATGGTCAGCCGCACCTGGGTCGTGTAGCGGTCGCGGGGCAGGTAGACCAGCGCGGAGAAGAACCGGCCGAACGGGTCGCGCCGCAGGAACAGCCGGGTCTGCCGGCGCTCCCGCAGGTGCAGCACGGCCAGCGCCACCGGCAGCAGCTCGTCGACGTCGACCTGCAGCAGCTCGTCGCGCGGGTAGGTCTCCAGGACGTCGAGCAGCTCCTTGCCCGAGTGACTGTCGGCCGGCACCCCGGACCGCTCGAGCACCGCCTCGACCACCCGCCGCACCAGCGGGACGTCGCGGACGCTGCTGGTGTACGCCTCGTTCGGGAAGAGCCCGACCAGCAGGTGCTGGCGGCCGCGGCTGCCGGGGAGCTCGCCGGGCATCTCGACGACGACCAGGTCCACCCAGGCCGGGCGCTGCACGGTGGAGCGCGCGTCGCCCTTGGTGACCAGCACCCGGCGGCGGCCCACGGCGCCCGGCGCGGCGAGCGCGGCCGGCGCGACCGAGGTGGTCCGGCCCGGCGCGTCGCGGAGCAGCCCGAGCTCGGAGCCCTCCACCACCAGCGGCGGGGCGCCGGCGTCGCCGACCAGCTCGACGGTGCGCGCGCCGAGGAAGAGGAAGTTGCCCGTGGTCAGCCAGCGCAGCAGCGCGGCGGCCTCGGCCGGGTCGTCGGCGGCGTTGCCGGTCGGGTCGTCGTCGGCCGGGGCCCGGTCCAGCGCGTCGGCGATGGCGTGCGCGCGGGCGGCCAGCGCGTCGGCGTCCTCGTGCGAGCGGCGGACGTCGGCCAGCACGGTGCCCAGCCCGGCGACCAGGTCCTCGGCGGCCTCGTCGTCGACCGTGCCGGCCAGCACCACGGCCATCCAGGACTCGGCGAGCGCGTCGGCGCCGCAGGCGGCGGCGTCCGCGCTGTCGCAGAAGGCGATCAGCTCCCCCGCCGGGTTCCGGCGGACGACGACGATCGGGTGGACGACGTGCTCGGCGACGATGCCCTGCCGGACGACCTCGGCGGTGACCGAGTCGACCAGGAACGGCATGTCGTCGACGACCACGCGCAGCACCGCCCGGCCGCGCTCGCCGCGGTGCACGTCGACGACCGGGGTGCCGGGCAGCCGGCGGCCGGCCAGCCGGAGGTGGTCCAGCGCGAGCGCGGCGAGCTCCTCCGGCGCGTGACCGACGACCTCGGCGGCGGGCTCACCGGCGTAGAAGCGGCGCATCAGCGCGGCGCCGTCCTCGGTGCCGACGCCGGCCGGCAGCGTCTCCTGCTCGCTGATCAGCCCGGCCGCGGCGCCCGCGGCGGTGTCCAGCAGCCGGCGCTTCTCGTCCTGCGCGGCCTCCAGCGAGGCCATGTCGACGGGGGAGTCGGCGGGGCGTTCCGGTGCGAGGTCCGAGAGTGTGTCGCTGCCCACCATGCCCGCCGACGCTAGTTCCCGGCGGGCCCTCCCGCACGTACTTCGGGCCCGGGCGTGCGCCGCGCCGCGGGACGGCTCAGCCGGCGCGGACCCTCAGCGGCAGCAGCAGCTCCGCGATCCAGCTGAACACCGCGATGAGGAAGCCGCCGAGGACCGCCGGGACGATGCCGTCGACGCTGAACCGGTCGGAGAGCGCGGCGGTGATGCCCAGCAGCGCCGCGTTGACCACCAGCAGGAACAGGCCGAGGGTGAGCACCACGAACGGCAGCGACAGCAGCCGCAGCACCGGGCCGATGATCGAGTTCACCAGCGCGAACAGCAGCGCCACCCACAGGTAGGTGCCCGCCTCGCCGTAGCGCCCCCCGGCGGTGTCGACGCTGATGCCGTCGACCAGCCGGGTGACCGCGTAGATGATCACGGCCAGCACGACGACGCGTACGACGAACTTCCCGATCGCGGCCATGACGGCACGGTAGCGCCCGTTGATCACGATCACCTGGACGTCGTCCGGGACCGGCTGACGGGAACAACTCCCCCGTCCCGCTGCTTCTACTCGGTGCCGGTCCGGACAGACCCCCGGGCTCCACCCCTTCGTCGCTGCGAGCGACCACTCGCCGAGAGGCGGCTGACGGACCGGCCATCGCGCGCCCCGTCGGGATCACAGCCCGGCGGGGCGCTGCGCTGCCCGGGTGCGGCCGCCGCCTTGTGCACACTGGGCGGGTGGCCAGCCCGGAGATCGCGGAACGCCGTGGCCTGCGCGGCGGGCTCCGCCGGCTCCCCCGGGCTGCCCTCGCCCGGACCGCCCTGTTCGTCGTCCTGCTGGTCGCCGGTGGAGTGGTGGCGCTGCTGGTCGACGTCCCCAGCGTGGCCGCGCTCCGCGGCTGGCTGGACTCCCTCGGTACGGCGGGCTGGGTGGCGCTGGTGCTCGGGCTCGCACTGGCCACCCTCGCCCCGGTGCCGCGCACCGCGCTCTCGGTGCTCTGCGGGGTGCTCGCCGGGTTCTGGGGCGGCCTCGCCCTGGCGCTGACCAGCGGGGTGCTCGGCGCGCTGGTCGGGTTCGCGCTGGCCCGCTCGCTGGGCCGCGAGACGGTCACCCGGCTGGCCGGGCCGCGGCTGGCCCGCGCCGACGAGCTGCTGGCCCACCGGGGTGCGGTCGCCGTGCTGATGGGCCGGCTCATCCCGATCACGCCGTTCACCCTGGTCAGCTACGCCGGCGGGCTCTCCGGCATCCCGCTGCGCGCCTACCTGCTGGGGTCGGCGGTCGGGCTGGTGCCGGGCACGGTGCTGCACGTGACCATCGGGGCCACGGTCGGCGCGGCCGGTGACGGACCGGTCCTGCTGCTCAGCCTGGTCCCGCTGGTGCTGGCGCTCGTCGCGCTCCTCCTGGTGCACCGGTGGCACGCCCGCCGCCGCGCGCAGGACCCGGTTCCCGTCGACTGACGTCGAACACGTGTTCGAGAACTCTGCTAGCCTCGTCGACGAGGACGCAGCGGGGTCTGACGTCGTCTGCGGCTCTCTAGCGCCCGCGCTAGAGAGGGCCAGACGAGGCTCGACCGTCCGCTCCATGCCGTGGTCTAAGCCTGTCTATCGCCAGCGCTAGAAGACCGCATAACCTGCACGACATGGACCCCGTGCGGAACCCGTACGCCCCCGGTGCCGGGCAGCGGCCGCCCGAGCTGGCCGGCCGGGACACCGAGCTCTCCGCCTTCGACGTCGTCCTCGAGCGCATCGCCCGCGGCCGGCCGGAGCGTTCGCTGGTGCTCACCGGGCTGCGCGGGGTGGGCAAGACCGTGCTGCTCAACCAGCTGCGCTCCGCGGCGATCAGCCGGGGCTGGGGCACCGGGAAGATCGAGGCACGGCCGGACCAGTCGCTGCGCCGGCCGCTGTCGGCCGCGCTGCACATGGCGCTGCGCGAGCTGCGGCACCCCGACCAGGAGTCCACCGACGCCGTGCTCGGCACGCTCAAGGCCTTCGCCCAGCGCCAGGCCCCGGCCGACGCCAAGGTGCGCGACCGCTGGCAGCCGGGCATCGACGTCCCGGCCAGCGCCGGCCGGGCGGACTCCGGCGACATGGAGATCGACCTGGTCGAGCTGCTCAGCGACGTGGCCGGGCTCGCCGCCGACGTCGGCAAGGGCGTCGCGCTGTTCATCGACGAGATGCAGGACGTCCAGCCCGACGACGTCTCGGCCATCTGCGCCGCCTGCCACGAGCTCTCCCAGCAGGGCTCCCCGCTGATCGTCGTCGGGGCGGGCCTCCCCCACCTGCCGGCCGTGCTCAGCGCCTCGAAGAGCTACTCCGAGCGGCTCTTCCGCTACCTGCGGATCGACCGGCTGGACCGGGCCGCCGCCGACCGGGCGCTGCTCGCCCCCGCCGAGCGCGAGGACGTCGAGTTCGACACCGCCGCCCTGGACGCGCTCTACGCGGCCGCCGACGGCTACCCCTACTTCGTCCAGGCCTACGGCAAGGTGACCTGGGACGTCGCCGCCTCCTCCCCCATCACCGCCGCCGACGTCGCGATGGCCGCCCCCGCGGCGGAGGCCGAGCTGGCGGTGGGCTTCTTCGGCTCCCGCTACGACCGGGCCACCCCCGCCGAGCGGGAGTACATGCACGCCATGGCCGAGCTGGGCGGGCCGACCGGGGCCGCGGTCGGCACCTCCGACGTGGCGGTGGCGCTGGGCCGCAAACCGGCCTCGCTCTCCCCCGCCCGGGACTCGCTGATCAAGAAGGGCCTGGTCTACTCGGCCGAGCGGGGCCAGATCGCCTTCACCGTGCCGCACTTCGGCCGCTACCTGCTCAGCCACGCCACCGACTGAGGACGGGAGCTGCGATGCCGGTCTGGCTGGAGGCGGGGCTGTGGGGGCTGCTCGGCGGCGCGGCGCTGGTCATCGGGGCCGCGGTCGCCTGGTTCGTGCGGGTGCCGCCGGCGGTGGTGGCCTCGGTCATGGCCTTCGGCTCCGGGGTGCTCATCTCCGCCGTCGCCTTCGACCTGATGGAGGAGGCCGCCGACACCGGCGGGCTGCTGCCCACCGCGGTGGGCTTCCTCGGCGGCGCGAGCGCCTACCTGGCGGCCAACGCGCTGCTCGCCGCGCGCGGCGCCCGGCACCGCAAGCGCTCCGGGGGCCAGCAGCCCTCCGAGAGCGAGCAGGCCGGCAGCGGCACGGCCATCGCGGTCGGGGCGCTGCTCGACGGCATCCCGGAGTCCGTCGTCCTCGGGGTGGGGTTGCTCAGCGGCGGCTCGGTGAGCCTGTCGGTGCTGGCTGCGGTGTTCATCTCCAACGTCCCCGAGGGCCTGTCCAGCGCGGCCGGCATGAAGCGCAGCGGCCGGTCGGCCGGCTACGTCTTCGGGGTGTGGACGACGATCGCGGTGCTCAGCGGCGCGGCGGCGCTGCTGGGCTACGTCTCCCTCGGGGGTGCACCGCCGGAGGTCGTCGCGGTCATCACCGCGGTCGCCGCCGGCGCGATCCTCACCATGATCGCCGACACGATGATCCCCGAGGCCTTCGAGCGCACCCGGACGTGGACCGGGCTGATCACCACGGTCGGCTTCCTGGTCGCCTTCGCGATCGACCGGGCCTAGGTGCAAGGTGTCCTGGTGAGCACCCCAGCCGACGTCCGCACGCCCGAGGAGATCAGCGTCCCGGTGCAGGGCGGTGACCTGGCCGCCCTCTACTGGGCCGCGGACGCCCCCGGCGCCCCGCTCGTCGTGCTGGTGCACGGCATCACCGGCAACGCCATGGTGTGGGGCAAGGTCGCCGCGGAGCTGGCCGGCGGGTGCGAGGTCGTCGCCCCGGACCTCCGCGGCCGGGCCCGCAGCGCGGGGCTGCCCGGGCCCTACGGCCTGTCCGCGCACGCGGCCGACCTCACCGCGCTGCTGGAGCGGTTCGGGGCCGACGGCGAGGCCGGGGCCGACGCCACGGTGCTGGTCGGCCACTCGATGGGCGGCTTCGTCGCGGCGCTGGCCACCGCCGGCTCGGCCCGCGACCTGGTGCACGGGCTGGTGCTCGTCGACGGCGGCCTCCCCTTCGCCGTCCCGCCGGCGGCCGACACCGACGACATGCTCGCCGCCTTCCTCGGCTCGTCGCTGGAGCGGCTGGACCGCTCCTTCCCCGAGCTCCCGGCGGTGCGCGCGTTCTGGAGCGAGCACCCGGCGGTCGGCCCGTGGGTCGGCGACCCGGCGGTGGCGGAGTTCCTGATGCGCGACCTCACCGGCAGCGAGCCCGACCTGCACAGCGCGGTGGTGCACGAGGCGGTCCGGGTCGACGGCGCCGACATGCTGCGCAACGAGGCGGTGCTGGAGGCGACGACCGACCTGCCGGTGCCCGCGACCCTGCTCTGGGCGACCCGCGGCATGGCCGGCGAGGTGCCCGGTCTCTACGACGAGGTGCGGTTGGCCGGGATGGGCCTGCACGACGCCCACGTCACCGCCCGCGAGGTGCCGGACACCGACCACTGGTCGATCCTGTGGACCGAGCAGGGCGTCGCGGCCGTCACCGCGGCGGTGCGGGCGGCAGCGGCCCGCACCCCGCTCAGCTGACCGCGGGCCGCCCGCCGTCCATCGGGTGCGCCCGGACGGCGAGCAGCGCGACGTCGTCCTCCGCGCCGTCGGCCAGCAGCACGGCGAGCAGCCCGTCGCACAGCTCCTCCAGCGGCTCCGCCGCCAGGGCCCGCACGGCGGCGCGCAGCCGCTCCCGGCCCTGGTCCAGGTCGCCGGTGCGGCGCTCGAACAGCCCGTCGGTGAACAGCAGCAGGGTGCTGCCGGGCGGGACGACGGTGAGCCCGTCGGCGCGCGCGCCCGACCAGCCGATGCCCAGCGGCGGGCCCACCGGCCCGGTCAGGTCCACGACCTCACCGTCGGCCAGCAGCAGCAGCGGCAGCGGGTGCCCGGCCGAGGCCCACCGCACCCGGCGCAGACCGGCCACCCGGTCGTCGTCGTCCTGCTCGACCCGGGCCACCAGCGCGGTCGCCAGGGTGTCGACGCCCAGGCCGACGACCGCCAGGTCGACCCGGCTCATGACGTCGGCCGGGGCGTCCTGCCGGTCGTAGGCGATCGCCCGGACCAGCGTCTTGAGCTGGCCCATGACCGCGGCGGCCTCGAGGTCGTGGCCCATCACGTCACCGATGACCAGCACGGTGGCCCCGTCGGGCTGCAGGAACGCGTCGTACCAGTCGCCGCCGATCGACACGTCCTGCACCGCGGGCCGGTAGCGCACCGCCAGCTGCAGGTCGTCCGGCTGGACCGGCGGGGAGAGCAGGCTGCGCTGCAGCCGCTCGGCCACCCGGCTCTGCGCGGTGGTCAGCCGGGCGTTGTCCAGGGCGAGGGCGGCCCGGCGGGAGGCGATCTCGGCGGTGCGCAGCTCGGCGTCGGTGAACGCGCCCCGCTCGGGCCCGGTGACCAGGGTGAACGCGCCGAACGGCTCGCCGCGGGCGGTGAGCGGGAAGGTGGCGACCGCGGTCGGCTGCAGCGGCGCCAGCGCGTCGCGGGCCGCCGGGGTGGTCATCGCGACCACCTGCTCGTCGGTGAGCGCCTGGATGACCACCGGCCGGCCCTCGCGCAGCGCGGTGGGCACGGGCGCGCTGGCCCGGTTGGTCGTCGCGCGGAGGTCGGCGTAGCGGTGCATCGCCGCGGCCATCGCCGGGTCGGCGTGCGCCCGGCCGAGGTCCCGCCGCCGGCCGTTCTCCACCACGCTCACCAGGCACCAGTCGGCCAGCAGCGGGACCACCAGCTCGGCGAAGCGCTGCACCGCCTCATCGGTGTCGGAGGTGCTGGTCATCGCCTGGCTGATGTCGCCGAGCAGCATCAGGTGGCGGCCGGCGAGCTCGGCGGCGGTCGCGGCCGCCTCGGCCTCCCCGGCCGCCAGCTCGCGGGCGGTGACGGCCTCCTCGCGGGTCCGCTCGACCTCGCGCCGCGCCGTGACGTCGTCGTAGGTGACGACGAGGCCGGCCTCGGTGCGGAAGGCGTCGACCTGGAACCAGATGCCGAGCGGGCCGAACCAGGCCTCGAACCCGGCCGCGCGGCCGGTCTCGGCGACCCGCCGGTAGTGGTGCTCGAAGGGGCTGCCGACGGCCTCGGGGAACTCCTCCCACACGACCGCGCCGGTGAGCTCCGCGACGGTCCGGTCGAGCAGGCGCGCGCCGGCGGGGTTGATGTAGCTGAACCGCCACTGCTGGTCCAGCACGAACAGCGGGCGGGCCATCCCCTCGACCGCCGACATCAGGACGTCGGCCGCCACGGCCCCGCCCACCCCGGTCACGGCACCACTGTGCCGTATGCCCGGCTACCGGGGGTCGACCTCGGGCTCAGGGGCCTTCGCGGCGTGCTCGTCGTCGAGCATCGTCGCCTCGTCGAACGGGCGGTTGCCGGCGAGCACCTGGTCGAGCTGCTCCCGGTCGAGCTCCTTGGTCCAGTGGGCGATCAGCACGGTGGCGATGGCGTTGCCGGAGAAGTTGGTGACCGCCCGGGCCTCGGACATGAACCGGTCGATGCCCACGATCAGGCCGACGCCGTCGAGCAGCTCCGGCCGGTGCGAGGACAGCCCGCCGGCGAGCGTGGCCAGCCCGGCCCCGGTGACCCCGGCCGCGCCCTTCGAGGCGATGATCATGAAGACCAGCAGCCCGATCTGCTCGCCCAGCGACAGCGGGTCGCCGAGCGCCTCGGCGATGAACAACGAGGCCATCGTCAGGTAGATCGCCGTCCCGTCCAGGTTGAACGAGTAGCCGGTCGGCACCACGATGCCGGCCACCGGCTTGGAGACCCCGACGTGCTCCATCTTCGCGATCAGCCGGGGCAGCGCGGTCTCCGACGACGACGTCGAGACGATGAGCAGGAACTCCCGGCCCAGGTACTTCAGCAGCTTCCACACGTTGACCCGGGCGAAGACCCACAGGACCGTGCCGAGCACGCCGAAGACGAAGATGACGCAGGTCGCGTAGAAGCCGAGCATCAGGACGGCGAGGCTCTTCAGCGCGTCGACGCCGGTGGCCCCGACGACGGCGGCGATGGCACCGAACGCACCGATCGGCGCCACCCACATGATCATCGCCAGGATCCGGAAGACCAGCCGCTGGAAGTGGCCGACGCCGCGCAGGATGGGCTCCCCCGCCGCGCCCATCGACTGGATCGCGAACCCGACCAGCAGGGCGATCAGCAGCGCCTGCAGCACCGAGCCCTCGGTCAGCGCGGAGACCAGCGTGGTCGGGATGAGCCCCAGGATGAACCCGGTGGTGCCGCCCTCCCCCTCGCCCTCGGTGGCGAGGTCGGCACCCCGGCTGCGCAGCTCGTCGGTGAGCTGCAGCCCGTCGCCGGGGTGCAGCAGGTTGCCGACGACCAGCCCGATGGCCAGCGCGAAGGTGGACATCAGGACGAAGTAGCCCAGCGCCAGGCCACCGACCCGGCCGACCTGGGCGGCCTTCCGGATCGAGCCGATGCCCAGCACGATCGTGCAGAAGATGACCGGCGAGATCAGCATCTTGATCAGCGCGACGAACGCGTCACCGAGCCACTTGAGGCCGACCGCGAAGTCCGGGAAGACCAGGCCCACCACGATCCCGAGCGCGACGGCGGCGATGACCGACAGGTAGAGGAGGTGCGTCCGGTCGCGGCGGCGGCTCGGCGTGCCGGTGTCGGTCCCGCCGTCGTCCCGGGGTGAGCTGCTGGTGGCCATGGGGGTGATCCTCGCGCGGCGGCCACGGCCCGGCCACAGGACCCCCACAGACGACGGACGGGGGAGCAGGGCCGCCCGGAGGCGGTCCCGCTCCCCCGTCCGGGGTGCTGGGTGGTTCTAGTGGGCCATCACGATCGACAGGGCGCCGGAGCCGTAGCCGGCCACGTCCACCTTCAGGTCGATCCGGTTGAACGCCGCGGCCAGGCCGGCGATGTCCCCCGGGACGGACTCCCCCGGCGCGTACAGCTTGTACAGCTTCGAGTGGTTGATGCCCTCGCCGTTGAACATCGACGCGGCGATGTTCACCACCTCGTAGACCGCCTCGAGGTGCATCGGGTAGAGCTCGCCCTCGTCGATCGCGTCCTCCAGCCCGCCCTTGGGGAGCAGGGCCAGCGCGCCGGCCAGCCAGGCGGCCAGCCGGATGTCGAGCAGGCAGAGCGCGGTGGTCGCCATCGTCGGGTCGACGTAGACGGCCACGGCCGCCTTCGCGTTCAGCGACACCGGGTCACCCGGGGAGACCGTGACGTCCTTGCCGAACAGGCTCTCCAGCAGGTCGCGGACGTCCTTGGGCGTCGGCAGCACGGCCGGCAGGACGGCGGTCACGAGATCACCCCGTCCAGGGCTTCCTTGAAGGTGTCCTCGTTGAACGGCTTGGCGATGAGGAACATGGCGCCGGCGTTGGCCGCCTTGGCCCGCATCTCCGGGGAGCCCTCGGAGGTCACGAAGCCGAAGGGCACCTGCGAGCCCGACGCACGCAGCGCCTCGAGGCACTCGATGCCGCTCATCTCGGGCATGTTCCAGTCCGACAGGACCAGGTCGGGCGACTCGGCGCCGACCATCTCGAACGCCTCCCGGCCGTTCTCGGCCTGGATGATGTCGTGGTCGTCGTAGCCCGCCTGCCGGAGGGTGCGGATCACGATCTGCCGCATGACACGGCTGTCGTCGGTCACCAGGATCTTCACTGCGGCACCTCAGTTCCGCTCGGGTGCGGGGCGGTGCCCTGCACGGTGATGGTCAGGAAGTCCCCTCGCCACTGACCGACGAGGGCACAGACGTCGTCCAGCCGGCCGCGCGGCGGGGCCGTGCCGATCCGGGGGAGACCCAGCCGGGACTCACCCGGCAGGACGCTCTTGATGTTGCCGCCGAGCACGTTGGCCAGCTCGCCCAGCGCGTCGGCGACGTCCTCGTCATCCACGACCGCGGGCGGGCGGGACATCAGGACGTTCTCGGTGAGCGCCCGGGCGGTGGCGGGGGAGCAGGTGAGGACGACGGAGCCGGTCCACGGCCCGACGATGTCCACCCAGGCGCTGACCACCTCCGCCGGCGGGGCGACCGGGACGGGCACGAACGCCTCGCCGTCACCGACCAGCGAGGGCCAGACCTCGTCGGCGATGCTCTGCACCGTCGCCGGGTCCAGCAGGGTCGAGACGGGCTGCGCCTGCGTCTGCGCGGTGGTCACGCGGTCACCTGCTCGGGGAGCAGGCCGAGCAGCGCGAGCTTGTCCCGCAGCGCGTCGGCCGTGAAGGGCTTGATCAGGTACTCGTGGGCGCCGGCGGCCAGCGCCTTGACGATCTGACCCGTCTCGCTCTCCGTGGTCACCATCATCAGCGTGACCTGGCGGTGCGCCGGGTTGGCCCGGACGGCGAAGACGAACTGCAGCCCGTCCATCACCGGCATGTTCCAGTCGATGCAGCAGAGGTCGGGCGTCCAGCCCTCCTCCAGCACGTCGAGGGCCTGACGGCCGTCGCCGGCCTCACGCACCTCGTATCCGAAGTCCTTGAGGATCGTGCCGACGATGCGCCTCATGGCACGGGAGTCGTCGATCACCAGAGCTCTCATCTCAGGCTCCCTTCCGTGGGCGGTACGCGGAGCCGCGGCCGAGGACGACCCGCTCCCAGTTCTCGTCGACGCCGAGCGTCGTCTCCGCGGCCCCCAGGAACAGCCACCCGTCGGGGCGCATGAGCTGGCGGACGCGGCCGAGGATCGCCTGCTTGGTGGGCAGGTCGAAGTAGATGAGCACGTTGCGCAGGTAGACCACGTCGAACGGGCCCATCCGGGGCAGCGGTGCGGCGAGGTTGCACTCGCTGGCGGTGATCATCCGGCGCAGGGCGGGGGCGATCTCCCACTCGTTGCCCGCCCGGGTGAAGTGCCGCACGAGCATCGAGGCCGGCAGCCCGCGGTTGACCTCGAGCTGGCTGAACCGGCCGGCACGGGTGCGCTCCACCATCTGCCGGGACAGGTCGGTCGCGGTGATCGACACCCGGGTGGCGGCGTTCGGCAGCGCGTCGGACAGCAGCATCGCGACCGTGTAGGCCTCCTGCCCGCTGGAGCAGGCCGCCGACCAGATCTGCAGCCGCTCGTCCGGGCGCCGGGCCGCCACCAGCTGGGGCAGCACCGTGCCGGTGAGCGCGGTGAACGGGTCGCCGTCGCGGAACCACGACGTCTCGTTGGTGGTCAGCGCCTCGACGATCCGCCGGGTGGTGGCCGCGTCGGGGCGGCTGCGGACGCTCTCGACCAGCTCGCTGACCCCGGACAGGCCGCGCTGCTGGGCCATCGGCAGCAGCCGGGCCTCGACCAGGTACTCCTTGCCCGGTTGCAGGACGATCGCGCTCTCGCGGTGCACCAGCTGGCGCACCCAGTCGAAGCTCGTGGCGGTGAGGGTCATCGGAGTCCTCCGGCTCGGGCGGCCGCGAAGGCGGCCGCGGGTCGGGGGGTGGGGAGCAGGCGCAGGACGGCCTCGGCCACCCGGCCCAGCGGCACGACCTCGTCGGCGAAGCCGGCCTGGGTGACGGCGCCGGGCATGCCCCAGACCACCGAGGTGGCCTGGTCCTGGGCGATGACACTGCCGCCGGCCTCGCGGATCTGGCCCGCGCCGACCCGGCCGTCGGAGCCCATCCCGGTGAGGACGACGCCCAGCACGGCGCCGTCGTAGGCGGCCACCGCGGAGCGGAAGAGCACGTCGACGGCGGGCCGGCAGAAGTTCTCCGGCGGCGCCTGGTTCAGCGCCGTCCGGCGGGCCGCACCGCTGCTGCCGATGGTCAGGTGGAAGTCGCCGGGGGCGATGTGCACGGTGCCGGGCAGCAGCGGGGTGCCGTCGGCGGCCTCCACCACGGTCAGCGCGCAGAGCCGGTCCAGCCGCTGGGCGAACTGGCGGGTGAAGACGGGGGGCATGTGCTGCACCAGCAGCACCGGCACCGGCAGCGAGGCCGGCAGCAGCGGCAGCACCTTGGTCAGCGCCTCGGGTCCGCCGGTCGAGGAGCCGATCACCAGGACGGCGGGCTCCTTGGGCGCGCGGGCGCGCGGCGCCGGCGGCCGGACGGCGACCGGCGCCGCCGCCGGGGCGGCCGTGGGGCCCCCCGTCAGCGGTCGGCCGGTGAGCGCCTTGATCTTCGGGGTGAGCTGCTGGCGCACGCTCTCCATCGACTGCGCGACGCTGCCGACGTTCGCCGGCTTGGTGACGTAGTCGTTCGCGCCGGCCGACAGGGCGTCGAGGGTCGCCGAGGCGCCGCGCTCGGTCAGCGTGCTGAACATGATGATCGGCACCCGGTTGCGGGTCGCGCGGATGGCGCGGACCGCCTCGATGCCGTTCATCTCCGGCATCTCGATGTCCATCGTGATCAGGTCGGGCTTCAGCTGCTCGAGCTTGGCCACGGCCAGCCGGCCGTTCGGCGCCGTCCCGACGACGGTGATCATCGGGTCCTCGGAGAGGACGTCGGTGACGATCTTGCGGACGACGACCGAGTCGTCGACCACCATCACCCTGATCTCGTTCACGCGTTCCCCCGCAGCCGATGGTCCGGCCGGTGGCCGCTCCCCACCTCTATCGGCACCGGCCGCCGGGGTCTTGAGCCCGACTGCGCGGGAGCTCGGGCGTCACCCCACGGGCGGGAGCGACCTGCCCGTCACCATCTGCCAGGGGGCGCCGAGGACGGCCAGCGACTCCTCGTCGAGCAGGTCGCCCATCGCCAGCCCCTGCACGCAGCCGGCCAGGGCGTTCCACACGCCCTCGGCACCGTCCCGGGTGGTGAAGCCCGCCGCCCGGAACGCGGACACCGCGACCAGCTGCGCCGCGGCGAGCGTCCGGGTCCGGCCCGAGACGTGCGCGGCCCACGAGGCCCCGTGCATCGCCGCGGCCCACGGCCGGCGCTGCAGCCGGGTGGCGTCGACGGCGAGCCGCCAGCGGCGCCGGCCGGCGTCGTCCAGCGCCCGCAGGTCGCCCAGCAGGTCGGCCAGGGCCGGGGCGGCCGGGCCGAGCTCGGGCCGGGGGAGGGGCTCCCACGCGGCGACGGTGGCGTACGGGCCGGTGAGCTGCTGCCGCACCGGGTCGGGCAGCGCGTCAGCGGCCCACCAGCCGGTCGCGGCGTCGGCCAGCACGTCGGCGGCGAGCGCGGCCACCGCCGGGTCCAGGTCGGCCACCACCGCGTGCTCGGGTCCCAGGACGTCGTCCCGGACCAGCCGCTCCAGGGCCGGGGTGTTGCCGATGGTGCCCTGCTCGAGCAGGGTGACCAGCCGCGCGGTCCGGTCGGGTGCGCCGCTCCCCGGGTCGCCCACGTCCCGCAGCTGCGGGACACCGGTGGCGGCCAGCTCGTGGGCCCGGCGGGCGCGGACGGCCAGCTCGGCGCGCTCGGCGGCGGGCCGCCCGGCCGCGGCGTGCCCGCCGGCCAGCCGGTGCAGGGTGCGGGCGTCGGCGCCCAGGCCGGTCAGCAGGACGTCGGCCACCCGCTCCCCCGCGGGCAGGCGGACCAGGTCGAAGCCGAGCGTCGCTGCGCTGACCAGGGAGTAGGGCACGTCGCCTCCAGGGTGGGTGGTCGGTCGATCGTGCGGGGCGCCTGCGCGGAACGCCACGCGGCCGTCACCCGCTCGCTGGACAGCGAGAGGACGGCGACCGCGTGGCGCTGTCGGTGCGTCAGTGCCCGATCACACTGCGTCGAAACACGTCACTCAGAAGGTGAAGCGGGCGACGCTCCCGCGCAGGTCGCTGGCCATCCGGGACAGCTCGTCCACGGCCTGCCGGCTCTGGCTCAGCGCCTGGGTGGTGCTGTCGGCCGCCGTGGAGACCCCGGTGATGTTGGCCGCGATCTCGGTCGACCCACCCGCGGCCTCCTGCACCGACCGGGACATCTCGTTGGTGGTGGCCGTCTGCTCCTCCACCGCGCTGGCGATGGTCAGCTGGTAGTCGTTGATCGACCCGATGACCGTCGAGATCCCGGTGATCGCCTCGACCGCGCGGGTCGTGTCGCCCTGGATGGCCTCCACCCGCCGGGCGATGTCCTCCGTCGCCCGCGCGGTCTCCTGCGCCAGCTCCTTGACCTCGTTGGCCACGACCGCGAAGCCCTTGCCCGCCTCGCCGGCCCGGGCGGCCTCGATCGTGGCGTTCAGCGCGAGCAGGTTGGTCTGCTCAGCGATGCTGGTGATGACCTTGACCACGGCGCCGATCTCCTGGGAGGAGGTGCCCAGCGCGGTGATGGTCCGGGTGGTGGCCTCCGCCTCGGTGACCGCCTGGGCGGCGACCCTGGCCGCCTCGTTCGCGTTCTGGCTGATCTCCCGGATCGAGGCGCCCATCTCCTCCGCACCCGCGGCGACGGTGCCCACACTGCGGGACACCTCCTCGGCGGCCGCGGACACGACCCCGGACTGCACCGAGGTCTCCTCGGCCGAGGCGGCGATCTGGCTGGAGGAGGCCGACAGCTCCTCCGAGGAGGCGGCCACGGCCTCCGCGGAGGCGGCGATGGTGGCCATGAGCTCGCGGAGCGTGGTGACGGCGTCGTCGAGCGAGGCGCCCATGACCCCCAGCTCGTCCCGGGTGCGCAGCCCGCTCCTGGCGGTCAGGTCACCGGCGGCCAGCGCGTCGGTGACGACCTTCACCCGGCCCACACCCCGCGCGATCCCCGCGGCCACGACGTACCCGACGCCGAGCGCCGCCAGCACGCCGACCACCAGCACGGTGAGCATCAGCGTGCGCGACCGCGTCGCGGAGTCGACCGCCGCGGTGGCGGCGGCACCGGCGGCCGCCGTCTCGGCCTCCCGCACCTGGCCGAGGACCTCGGTGGCCTGGGTCAGCAGCAGGTTGGAGTTGTTGGCCTGCACCCAGCCGTTGACGTCGTCGGCCGTCGCGAGCGGGACGAGGGTGCCGGCGGAGAAGGCCGCCCACTCGTCGACCAGCGCCGCGGCCTGGTCGACACCGTCCTGCTGGTCCGGGGTCAGGCTGGTGCCGGCGAAGGCGTCCTCGTGGGTCTGGTACTGCTCCAGCGAGGTGGCGATCGCCTCGACGGCCTTCTGCGTCGCGGCCGGGTCCACCGCCAGCACCGCGTTGCGCGAGCTCACCCGCAGGGTCTGGACGTCGTCGATCATCGCGTCGATCGACACGACGCCGGCGATGTTCTCGTCGTAGAGGCCCTGGGTGGTGTCCGACGCCGAGCCGAGGGCCACGGTGCCCACGACACCGATCGTCGTCGCGACGGCGGCGGCGGTGGCGACCGCGGTGAGGACCTTGGTCCGCACGGGGCGGTCGCCCCACCAGGCGCGGCGGGGGGCGGGGGACGACGGCGAGGACATGGGTGGTCTCCAGGTCGGGAGCGGGGGTGGACCGAGGCGGCCGGACGGCGCACAACCGTTCCGAGTGAGTCTCGGAATGGTCGTCGAGGCCATTCTCGGCAGCTCTCCGGATTGGTTCACCAGAAGTTCACCGACGACCGAGAAGCATCGGTGAGCGGGCGCTCCCACCGCTTTGTCGACATCCCCGGGAAATGGTCACTGCAACCATTCTGAGTCGTCCCGGAATGCGCCGCGGCCGCCACTCCGCCCGGGGAAGGGGGCAGAGCAGCGGCCGCGGTGGTCAGTGCGGACCCCGTCAGGGGTCCTCTCAGTAGGTGAAGCGGGCCACCGTGGTGCGCAGGTCGGAGGCCATCCGGGAGAGCTCGTCCACGGCCTGCCGGGTCTGCCCCAGCGCCTGCGTGGTCGAGGACGCCGCCGTCGACACCCCGGTGATGTTCGTGGCGATCTCCGTCGACCCGCCCGCAGCCTCCTGCACCGACCGCGACATCTCGTTCGTCGTCGCCGTCTGCTCCTCCACCGCACTGGCGATGGTCAGCTGGTAGTCGTTGATCGACCCGATGATCTCCGAGATCCGCCCGATCGCCGACACCGCACCCGAGGTGTCACCCTGGATCGCCTCCACCCGCCGCGCGATGTCCTCCGTCGCCCGCGCCGTCTCCTGCGCCAGCTCCTTGACCTCGTTCGCGACCACAGCGAAGCCCTTGCCCGCCTCGCCGGCCCGCGCCGCCTCGATCGTCGCGTTCAGCGCCAGCAGGTTGGTCTGCTCCGCGATCGAGGTGATCACCTTGACCACGTTGCCGATCTCGCGGGAGGAGTCACCGAGCTTGACCACGGTGGCGTTGGTGGTCTCCGCCTCGGCGACCGCCTGGGCGGCGACCCGGGCCGCCTCGTTGGCGTTCTGGCTGATCTCGCGGATCGAGGCCCCCATCTCCTCGGCACCCGCGGCGACCGTGGCCACGTTGCGGGACACCTCCTCCGCCGCGGCCGAGACCACCCCGGACTGCGCCGAGGTCTCCTCCGCCGAGGCCGAGATCTGCGCCGAGGACGCCGACAGCTCCTCCGACGCGGCGGCCACGGCATCCGAGGACGCGACGACCGCGGACATCACCGAGCGCAGGTTCTCCTGGGCCGAGGCGAGCGAGGCGGCCATCCGGCCGATCTCGTCGCGGTCGCGGACGGTCGGGAGCACGGTCAGGTCGCCGGCCGCCATGGCCTCGACCGAGGTCTGCACCGAGCGCACCGTGCTCAGGATCCGGCGGATGACCAGCAGCGCGAGGCCGGCGGCGACGAGCAGCCCCACCACGGCGGTGATCACCACGATCCGGACGGCCGAGCTGACCGCGGCTTCCGCGTCGTCGTTGCGCTGCGCGGCGACGTCGGCCTGGGCGATGCCCTCGTCCTCGAGCGCCTGGGAGAAGGTGCTGATGATCTCGGCGGCGGTGTTCTTGTAGAGGAAGCCGAAGGTGGCCAGGTCGCCGGCGTCGGCGGCGGGCACCATCTGCGTCTGGTTGAGCTGCACCAGCTGCTGGAACGTGGACTCGAAGGTGTCCCAGGCCTGCTGGTCGACGATGAAGGGGGAGTAGTCGTCCGACGCCGTCTGCAGGTCGGCCAGCTTCTCCTGCGCCTGGCTGGTGATCTCCGGCCGGTCCGCGACGGTGTAGACCGGGTACTGCAGGACCCGCGACCGGTAGGCGGCGACCGCCCGCTGCACCGCCGCCAGCGAGTTCAGCGGCTTCAGGTTCTCGGTGTAGATCTCCTCCTGCACCGCCCGCATGTCGTGCATGCGGGCGATCGACAGGACGTTGGTCCCGAGGACGACGACGGCGAGCAGGGTGAGGACCGCGCCGATCTTGACGCCGATCGACCGGTCGGCGAACCACCCCGACCGCCGGGTGGGGAGGGCTGCGTTGCTCATGTGCGGGGGACCTATTTTCTTCAGGAGCCGACGGCGCGGTTGACGTCGAGCGCGAGCAGGAGCTGACCGGAGAGCTTGTAGGCGCCGCGGATCAGCTCGCGGGCGGTGCCGTCCATGGTGTCCGGGGGCGCCTCGAAGTCGCGCAGGTCGACGTCGACGACGTCGGCGATGCTGTCGACGAGCAGGCTGACCGCCTCACCGTGCAGGCGGACGACGATGACGACCGGCTCCTCGCCGGCCGGGCGGGCCGGGCGGCCCAGCCGCTCGCGCAGCTCGATGGCGGTGACCACCTGGCCGCGCAGGTTGATCAGGCCGGCCACGGCGGGCGGGGCCAGCGGCACCCGGGTGATGCTCTGGCTGCGGAGCACCTCCTGCACGTGCTCCACCTCGACGCCGAACAGGTCGCCGTCGAGCCAGAAGGTGGCGAGCTGGCTGGTGGCCGGCATGGCACGGGTGGTGGGGCGGGCCACGGTGTCGGTGCTCATGTCAGACCTCCATCAGGTGGGCGGTGTCCAGGCCCAGGGCGGGCGGGGCCGCGTAGAACATCGGGTCGGCGGCGAGGATCGCGGCGCGGACGTCGAGCAGCTCGGTGACCCGGTCGCCGATGACCGCCGAGCCGAGCAGGCCCAGGTCGTCGATGTCGCTCTGCACCGCGGCCTCGCCGTCGACGATGTCGAGGATCTCCTCCACGACGATCGCGACGCTGCGGCCGTGGTCGGCGTAGACGATGACCTCCAGGACCTCGCGCTCGGAGTCGCCGAAGGCGCCCAGGTGCCGGTCCAGCCGGACGATCGGCAGGATCGCGCCGCGGTACTGCACGACCTCGCGGGAGCCGACCCGCTCGACGGTCTCGCTGCGCACCTGCTCCAGCCGGGTGACCGTGTCCAGCGGGATGGCGACCCGGCGCCCGCCCCCGATGGCGGCCAGCAGCATCCGCTGCCGCTCCGAGGTGGTGGCGGTCGCCGCGGCGGCGGCGAGCCGGTGCTCCTGGCGTTCGGCGCTCTCCGCCCGCAGCGCACGCCGGGCCAGCGCCTGGACGTCGAGGATGAGCGCGACCGCGCCGTCGCCGAGGACGGTCGCCCCGGAGTACAGGCCGATCGACTTCAGCTGACCGCCGACGGCCTTGACCACGATCTCCTCGGTGTTGATGACCCGGTCGACGACGAGGCCGAACCGGCGCCCCTCGGAGCTGAGCACGGCGATGACCACGTGCCCGTCGTGCCGGTCGGAGGCCAGCCCCAGCACGTCGGCCAGGTGCACCAGCGGCAGCAGCTCGCCGCGCAGGCGGTACACCGAGGCGCCGCCGACGTCCTCGACCGCGGCCGCGGCCTTCTCGGCGTCCAGGGCGACGAGCTCCTGCAGGCTGATCTGCGGGATCGCGTACCGGTCGCCGGCGCACTCGATGGTGAGCGCCGGGACGATCGCCAGGGTCAGCGGGATGCGCAGCCGGGTGCAGGTGCCCTGACCGGGCACCGACTCGACCTCGATGGTGCCGCCGATCGACTCGATGTTGGTCTTCACCACGTCCATGCCGACCCCGCGGCCGGAGACGTTGGTGACCGCGGCGGCGGTCGAGAAGCCGGGCAGGAAGATCAGCTGCAGCACGTCGGCCGGGGTCATCCGGGCCAGCGCCTCGGCGGTGACCAGCCCGCGCTCGACGGCCTTGGCGCCGACCCGGGCCGGGTCGATGCCGCCGCCGTCGTCGGCCACCTCCACCACGACCTGCCCGCTCTCGTGCCGGGCGCGCAGGGTCAGCACGCCCTCGGCGGGCTTGCCGGCGGCGACCCGGGCGGCGGAGGGCTCGACGCCGTGGTCCACGGAGTTGCGGACCAGGTGGGTCAGCGGGTCCTTGACGGCCTCGAGCAGCGTCTTGTCCAGCTCGGTCTCCCGGCCGACCATCTCCAGCCGCACGTTCTTGCCGCACTGCAGCCCGAGGTCGCGGACGACGCGGGGGAGCTTGGACCAGATGTGGTCGATGGGCTGCATGCGCGTCTTCATGACGCCCTCCTGCAGCTCGCTGGCGATCAGGTTCAGCCGCTGCGAGGCGCGGACCAGGTCCTGGTCGGTCTGCCGGCCCACGTACTGCACGATCTGGTTGCGGGTCAGCACCAGCTCGCCGACGAGCAGCATGAGCGCGTCGAGCAGGTCGACGTCGACCCGGATGGTGCTGTCGGCGACGGCGCGGCGGCCCGGCTGACCACCGGCACCCGGCTCACCGTGCTCGGCGACCGGCTCGGGCGCGGCGGCCACCGGTGCGACCGGGACCTCGACGACGGGTGCGGGGAGCTGCTCGATCGCGGGGACCGGTGCGGGGGAGGGGACGACGACCGCTTCCACCACTGCCTCGACGGGTGCCTCGACGGGCGCCGCCACGGGCTCCTCGACGGGCTCCTCGGCGGGCTCCTCGGCGGGCACGTCCTCCAGGGCGGCGCTGATCAGCAGGACGGTGCCGGCGACCTCCACGGTCCCCTCACCGCCCGAGGCCTCGATCGCGGCCAGCAGCGCGCGGATGGTGTCGACCATCTGCAGCAGGGCGTCGGTGCGCCGCGGGTTCAGCTCGAGCGCGCCGTCCCGCAGCCGGGAGAGCAGGTTCTCGCCGACGTGGGCGACCTCCTCGAGCCGGTTGAAGGCGAGGAACCCGCTGGTGCCCTTGATGGTGTGGATCGTCCGGAAGATGCTCGAGAGCCGGTCCCGGGAACGGGGGTCCTGCTCCAGGGCCACCAGGTCCTGGTCCAGCTGGTCGAGGTTCTCGTGGCTCTCCACGAGGAACTCCTCGACGATGTCGTCCAGACCTTCCACGCCTGCCTCATCCCCTTGGTGCGCGCTGTCGGGCTCACCCCGCTCAGCAACTGGTTCTTCGGCACGCTCTCCCACCATTCCAGCCGGGAGAACGACGCGCGCCGACATTTGTCGAATACATCGATGAGGCGCGAAGAATGGTCATGAATGGTCAAGTCGACTTCTTCGCGCACCCAGCGGTGTTCTCGACCCCATCGGCAGCGCCGGAGGGGACCGTGACCGCGGATGGGGCGGCTGCGCCGGCTGGGACGCCTGGCGCCGTGGCGTTCCGTCAGCTACGGAATGCGCGGGAGGTCAGGCGGAGAGCGTGCCGACGAGCCGCTCGAGCACCGCGCGCACCCCGGCCAGGTCCTCGACCCGGTGCCCGGCGGCGGTGTCGCCCGAGCCGACCTTGATGCTCTCGCCCCCGGCGCCGAGTGCGCGGAACGCGTCCTCGTCGGTCACGTCGTCGCCGAGGTAGAGCACCCCGGCCGCACCCAGCTCGTCGCGCAGCCGGAGCAGCGCCGAGCCCTTGTCGGCGTCGGTGACGGCGAGCTCGAGCACGTCCTTGCCGGGCTTCGCGGTCAGCCCCGCGGCGGCGCCGGGGCCGGCGGCGGCGTCGGCGAGCAGCCGCTGCGCGGCGGCGCGGTCGGCGACGGTGCGCACGTGCACCGCGGCGCTGGCCGGCTTGACCTCGAGCCGGGCGCCCGGGACGGCGTCGACCAGCGGGGCGAGCGCGGCGGCCAGCGCGTCCCGGCGGCCGGCCAGCTCGCCCGACAGCGGCCCGTCGAACTCGGCGCCGTGGCTGCCGACCCAGCGGAAGGGCCCGGTCAGCCCGCTGGTCCGCCGGAGGTCCTCGACCCCGCGGCCGCTGACGAGCGCGACGGTGACGCCCTCGACCGCGGCCAGCCGGCCGAGCAGCGCGCCGATCCCGGGCTCCAGCACCGCCGCCGCCGGGTCGTCGCGGAGCCGGGCCAGCACGCCGTCGTAGTCGCTGGCCAGCAGCAGCGGGCGCCGCCGGGCCAGCTCGTCCAGCGCCGCACCCAGCCCGGCGTCTAGCGCTGCGTCCGGCACGGTCAGACCTGCGCCTGCAGGGACTCGAAGAACGAGCTGGCCCAGTGGTCGAGGTCGTGCTTGGCCACGTGCCGGCGCATCGCCCGCATCCGCTTGGCGCCCTCGGCCGGGTCCATCCGCAGCGCGCGGACCAGCTGCTTCTTCACCCCGTCGATGTCGTGCGGGTTGACCAGCAGCGCCTGCTTCAGCTCGGCCGCGGCCCCGGCGAACTCGCTGAGCACCAGCACCCCGCCGAGGTCGCCGCGGGCGGCGACGTACTCCTTGGCGACCAGGTTCATGCCGTCGCGGTAGGGGGTGACCAGCATGACGTCGGCCGCCCGGTACATGGCGGCGAGCTCCTCGCGGGGCATCGACTGGTTGAAGTAGCGCACCGCTGAGCCGGCGATCGAGCCGTACAGGCCGTTGATGTGGCCCACCTGCTGCTCGATCGTCTCGCGCATCGTGACGTAGTGCTCCACCCGCTCCCGGCTGGGCGTGGCCACCTGCACGAAGGTCGTCGCGGGGGCCTCGATCACGCCGTCCTCCAGGAGCTCCTGGAAGGCCTCCAGCCGGACGGCGATGCCCTTGGTGTAGTCCAGCCGGTCGACGCCGAGCACGATCTTCTCCGGCTGCCCCAGCTCCTCGCGGATCTCCGCGGCCCGGGCCAGCACCTCGGGGGAGCTGGCGAGCTCGTCGAAGGCGGTGACGTCGATGGAGATCGGGAAGGCCTTGGCGGTGACCGTGCGGCCGTCGTAGCTGACCGTGCTGCCCTTGGTCGGGAGGTCGTGCAGCCGCCGCGCCAGGTTGACGAAGTTGGTCGCGCCGGCGGGCTGCTGGAAGCCGATGAGGTCAGCGCCGAGCAGCCCCTCGATGATCGCCGAGCGCCAGGGGAGCTGGGTGAACAGCTCGTAGGGCGGGAACGGGATGTGCAGGAAGAAGCCGATGGTCAGGTCGGGCCGGCGCTGCCGGAGCATCGCCGGCACCAGCTGCAGCTGGTAGTCGTGCACCCAGACGATCGCGCCCTCGGCGGCCACCTCGGCCGCCCGGTCGGCGAACCGCTTGTTGACCTGCACGTAGGTGTCCCACCAGGTGCGGTGGTACTCCGGCTTCTCCACCACGTCGTGGTAGAGCGGCCACAGCGAGGCGTTGGAGAAGCCCTCGTAGTAGCGGTCGACCTCCTCCTCCGACAGCGGCACCGGCACCAGGTGCATCCCGCCGGACTCGAAGGGCTCGGGGGCGTCGCCCGCGGCGCCGGACCAGCCGACCCAGGCCCCGCCACGGCCGGCCACGAAGGGCTCGAGCGCGGTGACCAGGCCACCGGGGCTGCGCTGGTACCGGGTCGTGCCGTCGGGCTCGGTCACCTGGTCCACCGGGAGACGGTTGGCGACCACGACCACCGGGCTGTCCGCCCCCACCTGCGACCTCCGGTCTCTCCGTGCCCTCGAGCTGCCCGTTCCTGCCCCGACCCTAGGGGACGACGCCGGTCACCCGCGCGGCCGGAGCCTCCCCGCTGGTTGCCCCGGGAGAGGAACGGGCAGGGGAGGGGCATGCAGATCCGACAGCTCCGCGACCTGACCGTCTCCGCCCAGGGCCTGGGCTGCATGGGGATGAGCGAGTTCTACGGCACCGGCGACCAGGCCGAGGCCGAGCGGACCATCCGCCGCGCCCTCGACCTGGGCGTCACGTTCCTCGACACCGCCGACATGTACGGCCCGTTCACCAACGAGCGGCTGGTCGGGCAGGCGATCGCCGGCCGCCGCGACGAGGTCACCCTGGCCACCAAGTTCGGCAACGAGCGCGGCGAGGACGGTTCCTTCCTGCGCATCAACGGCACCCCCGAGTACGTGCACCGCGCCTGCGACGCCTCGCTGCAGCGGCTGGGCGTCGACGTCATCGACCTCTACTACCAGCACCGGGTGGACACCTCGGTCCCGATCGAGGACACCTGGGGCGCCCTGCGGGAGCTGGTGGAGGCCGGCAAGATCCGGTACGCCGGGATCTCGGAGGCCGCTCCCGACACCATCCGCCGGGCGGACGCCGTCCAGCCGGTCACCGCGGTGCAGACGGAGTACTCGCTGTGGACCCGGGACCCCGAGGACGACGGGGTGCTGGCCACCTGCGCCGAGCTGGGCATCGGCTTCGTCGCCTACTCCCCGATCGGCCGCGGCTTCCTGTCCGGCCAGATCCGCAGCGTCGACGACCTCGCCGCCGACGACTTCCGCCGGCACAACCCGCGCTTCCAGGGCGAGGCGTTCGGCAAGAACCTCGAGCTGGTCGACCGGGTGCGCGAGCTCGCCGAGGGCAAGGGCGTCACCGCCACGCAGCTGGCGCTGGCCTGGGTGATGGCCCGGTCCGGCCGGGCGGGCAACCCCGCGGTCGTGCCGATCCCGGGGACCAAGCGGGTCGGCTACCTGGAGGAGAACGCCGGTGCCGCCGACGTCGAGCTGACCGACGACGACCTGCGCGCGCTGGACGAGGCGGCGCCCGCCGGTGCCGCCGTCGGCGACCGCTACCCGGACATGTCCACCGTGCACCGCTGACCGGCTCACTACCCTCGCCAGGGTGAGCACCCCGCTGGTCGTCGCGATCAGCGTCGTCGCCGTCGCCCTCGCCGCGCTGGGCGGGCTGAGCACCGCGCTGCGCCGGCGGATCGGCACGGCGCACCTGGCCACGACCGCGCTGTTGGAGCTGCTGCTCCTCGTGCAGGCGGTCGTGGCCACCGCGGCCCTGGTCGGCGGGCAGCGCCCCGCCGAGCTGGCCACCTTCCTGGCCTACCTGGTCAGCGTGGTGCTGCTGCCGGTCGCGGGCCTGCTGTGGGCGCGCACCGAGCCGACCCGCTGGGCGGGGACGGTGCTCGGGGTGGCCGCGCTCGCCGTCGCCGTGATGGTGTGGCGGCTCCTCGACCTGTGGGAGGTCACCCGTGGCTGAGCCGGCGGCACCGGGCACCGCGCAGGGGCCGGGGCGGGTGCTGGTCGCCCTCTACGCGGTGTTCGCACTCGCCGCCGGCGCCCGGGCCGCGGTGCAGCTGGCCGTCCAGTTCGACGAGGCGCCGCTGGCCTACCTGCTGTCCGCGCTGGCCGCGGTCGTCTACGTGGCCGCCACGGTCGGGCTGGCGCGGGGCGGCCGAGGCGGCCGGCGGACGGCCGTCGTCGCCTGCTCGGTGGAGCTGATCGGGGTGCTGGCCGTGGGCACCCTGTCGCTGCTGGACCCGGCGGCCTTCCCCGACGACACCGTGTGGTCCGGCTACGGCCGCGGCTACGGGTTCATCCCGCTGGTGCTGCCGGTCCTCGGCCTGCTCTGGCTGCGGCACCAGGCCGAGGAGGCCGCCGAGCGGGGCTGAGTCAGAACTCCCCGCCGAAGTCCCCGCCGCCGTCGAACCCGCCGCCGTCGAAGCCACCACCGTCGAAGCCGCCCGCGTCGTAGTCGCCGCCGCTGGCGTCGTAGTCGCCGCCCCCGTCACCGCCACCGCCGCCGTCGTCGGCCTGCTCGCCGTCCTGGTAGCCCTCGGCGTAGGCCTCCTCGTCGCCACCGCCGAACAGGCCGCCGTCGCCGAGGCCGGTGTCGAACAGCGCATCGGCCACCGCGGAGCCGACGACCACGCCGGCGACGGTGCCGAGCAGGCTGCCGCCGATCATGCTGCCCATCCCCATGCCGCCGCCCATGCCACCGCCGTAGCCGCCGCCGTAGCCGCCGCGGCCGTAGCCCCCGGGCCCGTAGCCACCGCCGCCGCCGCTGAAGGTGCGCTCGAGGAAGCCGGGCTGGCGGAACTCCGCCCGGGTGGCGGCCCGGGCCAGGCTCCGCGGGTCGTCGCCGCGCGGCCGCTCACCGGCGGGCACCGCCGCGGACAGCTGCTCGAGCACCTGGCGGCGCTGCTCGGGGGTGAGCTTGCCGAAGGCCTCCGCGTGCGCGGCCTCCACCTGGTCCGGGGGAGCGGTGCGCAGCAGGTAGCGGTACCGCTCGATCGCCCGCTCGTCCTCGCTCTGCCCCTGCGGGGCGCGCCGGGGCGGCTGGGGGGCGTAGCCGTACCCCTGCTCGGCGTAGGGGTCGGTGTACCCCGGGCCGTAGGGCGACGCCTGCCCGCGGTCACGGCCGAAGAGCCGGCTCAGGAGTCCCATGACGCGTCCTCTCTCGTGGTCTGCGGTCCGGTCCCTACCCCACCACGCCGCCGGCGACTCCCGGCCCGGCCCAGCCCCGTCTCCCCGGTCGATGGTGCGCAATCGATGAGCGCCGGTAAGATCATGGGGTGCCGTTGCAGCGACACCCAGGTGCGCCCACCGGCGCCGTACCGCCTGAGGCCACCTCCGCGCTCGCCGAAGGTCTCGTGACCGTCGACCACACCTCCTCGCCGGTCCAGCGGCAGGCGAACATCGTCGGCGCCGCCGAGGTCGCCGTGTCCGGCAGCGACACGACGAAGGCGGCGCAGGCCGCGCTGCCCGGCGTGCTGTCCGACGTCCCGGTCGCGGTGCTGGTCATCGACCAGGCCGCCGGGGACGTCGTCTACGCCAACAAGGCCGCGATCGAGCTGGCCGGCAACGTCGGGCTCCCGGTGGCGGTGGACACCTGGGGGGCGTCGGCCGGGCTCACCGACCTGAACTCCGCCCCGCTGGCCAGCACGTCGAGCCCGCTGTCCCTGGTGGCCGCCGGGCGCCCGGTCGTCGGCGAGGCGGTCCGGCTCTCCCCGCGCCGCAGCTCCGACGAGCTGCGCGCCGCCGCGGCCGACCCGGGCTCGGACCAGGTGCTGTGGGTCACCGGCTTCCCGCTGTCCCAGACCGACAGCGAGCAGCGGCTGTCCCTGGTCGTCTTCCTCCAGGTCGACGGGCCCGCGGGCCGGGACGACCCGGAGGCCGTGCTGCAGGCGCTGCGCGAGCGGGCGGTCGTCGCCACCGACATCGCGTTCACCATCACCGACCCCCGCCAGGAGGACGACCCGCTGGTCTGGGTCAACCCGTCGTTCACCCGGATCAGCGGGTACTCCTACGAGGAGAGCGTCGGGCGCAACTGCCGCTTCCTGCAGGGGCCGGCGACCGAGGACGCGGCCGTCGACGACCTGCGCCGGGCACTCCGGGAGCAGCAGCCGATCACCACCACGCTGCTGAACTACCGCAAGGACGGCACCGCCTTCTGGAACCAGCTCTCCATCACGCCGGTCTTCGACGGCGGCGGCGAGCTGGTCAGCTTCGTGGGCGTGCAGACCGACGTCACCGAGCGGGTCCGGGTGGAGGACGACCGCCGGGCCGCCTTCGCCGCCGAGCGGGCCGCCCGCCAGGACGCCGAGCAGGCGCACGCCGCCGCCGACGCCGCCCGGGTGGAGGCCGAGCGCGCGCAGAGCCGGCTCGCGCTGATGGCCGAGGCGACCAGCACGCTGAGCGCGACGCTGGACATGGCGGACCTGGTCGACCGGCTGGCCTCGCTCTGCGTGCCGCTGCTGGCCGACTGGGTCTTCCTCACCCTGGTCGACGAGCAGGGCACGGTCCGGGAGACCGCCCACCGGCACCGCGACGGCCACGAGGCCGCACTGGCCGAGCTCGCCGTCCTGCACCTGGGCAACCTGCCGGAGACCTCGCCCACCCGCCGGTCGCTGACCACCAGCGAGTCGGTGCTGGTCGAGCACGTCACCCCGGAGTGGGTCGACCGGGTCTTCCCGCTGCCGGAGACGGCGGCGCTGTTCCGCTCGCTCGGCGGGACGTCGGTGATGAGCGTGCCGCTGGTGGCCCGGCGCCGGATGCTCGGCGCGCTGGTGCTGGTGGCGACCACCGACGACCGCGCCTTCAGCAGCGAGGACGTCGACCTGGCCCGCGACCTGTCCCGGCGGGCCGCGATGGCGATGGACAACGTGCGGCTCTACCAGCAGGAGCACACCGTCGCCGAGACGCTGCAGCGCTCGCTGCTCCCGGACCTGCCGACCATCCCCGGCGTCACCGCGGCAGCGGCCTACCTGAGCGCCTCCACCGCGGCCGAGGTCGGCGGCGACTTCTACGACCTGCTGCACCTGCCCGACGGGGCCGTGGGCATCGCGGTCGGTGACGTCGTCGGGCACGACGTCACCGCGGCCGCGGCGATGGGGCACCTGCGCGGCCTGCTGCGGGCCTGCGCCTGGGACGCGCCCGACACCGACCCGGGGGAGGTCCTCGGCCGGGTCGACCGGCTGGTCCAGGGCCTGCACGTCGCGCCGATGGCCACGATGGTCTACGCCCGCGCCGAGCGGCCCACCGCCGACGGCGAGCCGTGGCGGGTGGAGCTGGCCAACGCCGGCCACCCGCCGGTGATCCTGCGCGCGGCCGACGGGTCGGTGCAGGTGGTCGACGGGGTCACCGGGCTGCTCATCGGGGTCGACGCCACGCACCGCCGGGCGTCGCTGCTGCTCGAGGTGCCGGTCGGGGCGACCCTCGTCGCCTACACCGACGGGCTGATCGAGCGCCCCGGCGAGGACCTCGACCAGGGCATCGCCTCGCTGGCGGCCCGGCTGGCCGGTGCCCCGGTCGACGCCACCCCGGCCGACCTGTGCCGGCACGCGGTCGGCCCGCACCCCGACCGCCGGGACGACGTCGCGGTGCTGGCCCTGCGCTTCGACTGAGGCTCAGCCCTCGGGGTCGAGCAGCGCTGCCTGCAGGCCGTAGGCGCCGCGGTGGAACAGCAGCGGCGTCCGGGAGGCGTCCGCGCCGAGGTCGAGCACCCGGGCGACGACGATGGTGTGGTCGCCGCCGTCGTACTCGGCCCACAGCTCGCTGTCGATCCAGGCGACCACGCCGTCCAGCACGGGGGAGCCGTACGGGCTCTCCGCCCAGCTGACGCCGGCGTACTTGTCGGTGCCGCTGCGGGCGAACTGGCGGGACAGGTCGCGCTGCTCCTCGGCCAGCACGTTGACGCAGAACCGGCGGGCGTCGCGCAGCCGGGGCCAGGTGGTCGAGGTGCGGGCGGGGGCGAAGGCGACCAGCGGCGGGTCGAGCGACAGCGAGCTGAACGACTGGCAGGTGAAGCCGACCGGGCCGTCGGCGCCCATCGCGGTCACCACGGTCACGCCGGACACGAAGTGGCCCAGCACGTCCCGCATCACCTGGGGGTCGATCACGGCAGGGGGCACGTCGGCTGCGGGGCTCACACCACCGATCCCATCACGACGCCCCGGGGGGCGTTGCGCCCACCGGCGCGGTGCAGCGAGCTGGGCAGCTCGTGGCCGACGGCGCGCTCGGTGACCGACGCGGCGGCCAGCAGGGCGTCCAGGTCGATCCCGGTGGCCACCTCGGCGTCGGCGAGCCAGTAGACGAGCTCCTCGGTGGCGATGTTGCCGCTGGCCCCCGGCGCGAACGGGCAGCCACCGAGCCCGCCGACCGAGGCGTCGAGCTGGGTGACCCCGGCCTGCAGGGCGGCGAGCGCGTTGGCCTGCCCCGTCCCGCGGGTGTCGTGGAAGTGCACGCCGAGCGGGGTGCCGGGGGAGGCCCGGCGGACCGCGTCCAGCAGCCGGACGACGCGCACCGGGGTGGTGGTGCCGATCGTGTCGCCGAGGCAGAGATGGTCGGCGCCGGCGGTGACCGCGGCCCGGGTGACGTCGACGGTGCGGGCGATCGGCGTGCGGCCCTCGAACGGGCAGTCCCAGGCGGTCGCGACGATGACCTCCAGCGACCCGCCGGCGCCGTGGGCCAGCTCGGCGATCTCGCCGACCGCGGCGACCGCGGCGGCGGTGGGGCGGCCGGCGTTGGCCCGGCTGTGCGAGTCCGACGCCGAGACGACGTACTCCAGCGAGGTCAGGCCGGCGTCGACCGCGCGGACCGCGCCCCGCGGGTTGGCGACCAGCGCTGAGAAGTGCACCCCGTCGAACTGGTGCAGCTCGGCGGCCAGCTGGTCGGCGTCGGCGAGCGCCGGCACCGCCCTGGGGGAGACGAAGGAGGTCACCTCGATCCGCCGCACCCCGGTCGCGACCAGCGCCTCCAGCATCTGCAGCTTGGCGGCCAGCGGCAGCGGGTCCTCCAGCTGCAGGCCGTCCCGCATGCCCACCTCGCGGACGTCGACCGCCGTCGGCAGCACCAGATCGAACTCGTTCATGACCGCATCATGCCCCCGGTTCCACGTGGAACGTGCTCAGCTGGGCCAGGCGCCGAGGACGGCGGAGAGCGCGGTGACGGCCTGCTCGACCTCGGCCACCTCGACGTACTCGTCGGTGGCGTGCATGACCGCCGGCGTCCCCGGGCCCCAGACCACGACCGGCGCCGCGCCGGTGACCTGCCCGAGCACCGACGCGTCGGTGAAGTAGGTGGCGGGGGAGGGCTCGACCGGCGCGGGCAGCCCGGCGACCCACGGGTCGTCGGCCGGGGTGCGGACCGGCGGCAGGTCGACCAGCACCTCGACCCCGGCGACCTCCGGCTGCGCGCGCCACCAGGCAAGCAGGGCGCTGCCGTCCCCGACGGTCCGCTGGTCGACGACCACCTCGGCCCGGTCCGGGACGACGTTGGCCACGGTGCCGCTGCGCAGCACGCCCGGGTTCCAGGTCTCGGACCCCAGGAAGGGCTCGGTGGCCAGCGGCAGCCCACCCCCGGCCCGACCCAGCACGGCGACCAGGTCCAGCAGCGCGTTGTGCCCGCGCTCGGGCGTGCTGCCGTGCGCGGCGACCCCCGCGGTGCGGACCGCCAGCCACAGCGCGCCGCGGTGGCCCAGCACGACCCGGTTCCCGGTCGCCTCCGGGACGACGACCGCACCGACCGCCAGGTCGGCCACCTCCCCGGCGGCCGCCGCCGCGCCCCGGGACCCGATCTCCTCGTCGCTGGTCAGCAGCAGCGCGACCGGGACGGCGGGGTCGGCACCGGCCACCGCCGCCGCGGCGGCCACCAGACCGGCCTTCATGTCCGAGCCGCCGCGGCCCCAGACCCGGCCGCCGTCCAGCTCGGCGCCGAACGGGTCCCGCTGCCAGCCGGCGGGGTCGGCGGCGGGCACCGTGTCGACGTGGCAGGCCACCAGCAGCCGCGGCCGCGCCGGGTCGGTGGCCGAGGTCAGCAGGGTCCAGGGCTGCTCCCGGTCGGCCCCCTCCTGCACCCGCAGGTGCGGCGCCGCCGCGGTGAGCACGTCGGTGACCGTGCCCAGCAGCCCGCGCTGCGCGGCGGCGTCCCCGGAGACCGTCGGCCGCCCGACCAGCTCCCGGACCAGCCCGACGACGTCCATGCCGGGTCCTTCCTCAGTGCAGGGCGCGGCCCACGGCGACGGCGCGGGTGTCGGGGGCGGCGACCCGGGCGGCGTCGGCCTCCAGGTCGTCGGCGGCCTCCTGCGACCGCCGCTCGGCCTCCACCCGGGCCCGGTAGCTGTCCACCTCGTTGGCGATCCGCTCGGCGTCCCAGCCGAGCACCCCGGCGACCGCCCGGGCCACCGGCTCGGCCGAGTCGACGCCGCGGTGCGGGGTCTCGATCGAGATGCGGGTGCGGCGGGCGAGCAGGTCGTCGAGGTGCAGCGCGCCCTCGTGCGCGGCGCCCCACACCATCTCGACCATCAGGTACTCCTCGGCGCCGGGCACCGGCTGCAGCAGCTCCGGCGCGTCCGCGGCCAGGGCGAGCACCTCGGGGGTGAGCGAGCCGAACCGGTTGAGCAGGTGCTCGGCGCGGAAGTGCGGGATGCCCCAGCGCTGGGAGAGCCCGTCGAGGGAGTTGACCATCGCCGCGTAGCCCTCGGCGCCGACCAGCGGGATGTTCTCGGTGACGCTCGGCGGCACGGTCCGGGACACGTCGTCGGCGACGGCGTCCACCGCGTCGGCGGCCATCGGCCGGTAGGTCGTGTACTTGCCGCCGGCGACGGCGACCAGGCCGGGCATCGGCCGGGCGACGGCGTGCTCGCGGGAGAGCTGGCTGGTCATCTCGCTGTCCCCGGACAGCAGCGGCCGCAGGCCGGCGTAGACCCCGGTGATGTCGTCGTGCGTCAGCGGCGTGGCCAGCACCTGGTTGACGTGCTCCAGGATGTAGTCGATGTCGGCCCGCGACGCCGCCGGGTGCGCCTTGTCCAGCGTCCAGTCGGTGTCGGTCGTCCCGACGATCCAGTGGCTGCCCCACGGGATGACGAACAGCACCGACTTCTCGGTGCGCAGGATCAGCCCGACCTCGCCGTTGATCCGGTCGCGCGGGACGACGATGTGCACGCCCTTGCTGGCCCGCACGTGGAACCGGCCGCGGCCGCCGACGAGGTTCTGGATGTCGTCGGTCCACACGCCGGTCGCGTTGACCACGACCTCGCTGCGGACGTCGACCTCCTCGCCGGTCTCCACGTTGCGCACCCGGGCGCCCACCACCCGGCCGCCGGCGTGGGTGAAGGCGACGACCTCGGCGGAGTTGAGCACCGTCGCGCCGTAGGCCGCGGCGGTGAGCGCCACGGTGAGGGTGTGCCGGGCGTCGTCGGCCTGGGCGTCGTAGTAGCGCACCGCGCCGACCAGCGCGTCGGGCTTGAGCGCCGGGAACATCCGCCGGGCCCCCGACCGGGTGAGGTGCTTCTGCCCCGGCATCGGCTCGGACAGCGCACCCAGCCGGGCCAGCCCGTCGTAGAGCGCGAGGCCGGCGGTGACGTAGGGCCGCTCCCAGATGTGGTGGGTCAGCGGGTAGAGGAAGGGGACCGGCTTGACCAGGTGCGGCGCGATCCGGTTCACCGACAGGTCGCGCTCGTGCAGCGCCTCCCGGACCAGCCCGAAGTCGAACTGCTCCAGGTAGCGCAGGCCGCCGTGGAAGAGCTTGGAGGACCGGGAGGAGGTGCCGCTGGCGAAGTCGCGGGCCTCGACCATGGCGGTGCGCAGGCCGCGGGTGGCCGCGTCGAGCGCCACCCCGGCACCGGTCACCCCGCCGCCGACGACGAGGACCTCGAACTCACCGGCCGCGAGGTCGGCCCATGCCTGGGCGCGCTGGTCGGGTCCGAGCGGGCGTACTGCGGTCATGCGGACTCTCCTAGCGCCGGCCGGCGCACGTCGATGTGGCCTCTGCCTCCACGGTAGGGCGGTGGGCGCACCGGCGACGAGGTGCGCTGTCCGACGATGTCGCACAGCCCGGACACCGCCACCGGACCGTCCGATGCCCTAGCGTCGGGCGGCGTGCCGGGCAGCGTGCAGTCCATCGAGCGTGCGGCGGCGATCCTGCAGGTGGTCGCCGGGTCCGGCGGGACGCTGGGGGTCACCGACATCTCCGAGGCGGTGGGCCTCGCGAAGACGACGACGCACAGCCTGCTGCGCACCCTGCTGCTGGTCGGTTTCGTCGAGCAGGACCCGGCCACCGGCCGCTACGCGCTGGGCGCCGGGCTGCTGCGGCTGGGCACCCACCTCGACGTCAACGAGCTGCGCGCCCGGGCGTCGAACTGGGCCGACGCGCTGGCCGCCCGCAGCGGTCACGCGGTGCGGCTGGCCACCCTCACCGGCGAGGAGGTCACCGTCGTGCACCACGTCTTCCGGCCCGACGACTCCGCGCAGGTCCTCGAGGTCGGCCACGTCCTGCCGCCCACCACCGCGCTGGGCAAGGTGCTGCGCGCGCACAGCCACCCGCACACCGGCCACCGCCCGGCGGTGGGCGCGGGCACGGTCCCGGCCGCCGAGCTGGCCGAGGTGCGTGCCCGCGGCTGGGCGACCGAGCAGGGCGAGTACGAGGCCGGGCTGGGCGGGCTGGCCGCGCCGGTCCGCGGCGCCGGCGGCCTGGTCGTCGCCGCGCTGGGGGTGACCGGGCCGCGCGGCGCGGTCCTCGACGCCCGCGGTCTGCCGCGGGGCCCGCTGCTGACCATGGTCACGGAGGCCGCGCACGCCGTCTCCCGCGAGCTGGGCCAGGGCAGTGGCTGACCGCTACGTCCTCGCCGTCGACCAGGGCACCACGTCGACCCGCGCGCTGGTCTTCGACCGGGGCGGCCGGATGGTCGCCGTCCGGCAGCGCGAGCACCGCCAGCACTTCCCGCGCCCGGGCTGGGTCGAGCACGACCCGATGGAGATCTGGGCGAACACCCAGCGCACCTGCGCCCAGGTGCTGGCCGACGTCGCGGGCCGGGGTGAGGTGGTGGCGATCGGCATCGCCAACCAGCGGGAGACGACGGTGGTCTGGGAGCGGGCCACCGGGCGCCCGGTCACCCGGGCGCTGGTCTGGCAGGACACCCGCACCGACGAGCTGGTCACCGAGCTCGCCGCCCGCCCGGACGCCGGGCTGGTCGCCGAGCGCAGCGGCATGGCGATCGCCGGCTACTTCTCCGGGCCGCGGCTGCGCTGGCTCCTCGACCACGTGCGCGGCGCCCGGGAGCGCGCCGAACGCGGCGAGCTGCTGTTCGGCACCATGGAGACCTGGCTGATCTGGAACCTCACCGGCGGGCCCGACGGCGGGGTGCACGTCACCGACGTCACCAACGCCAGCCGCACCCTGCTGATGGACGTGCGGACCTGCCGGTGGGACGACGGGCTGCTGGCCTTCTTCGGCATCCCGGCCGCGATGCTCCCGGAGATCCGGCCCTCGGTCGGCGTGCTGGGGATCGCGACGGCGCTCTCGCCCGCGCTGCCGATCGCCGGGGCGCTGGGGGACCAGCAGGCGGCGCTGTTCGGCCAGGCCTGCTTCGCGCCGGGTGAGGCCAAGTGCACCTACGGCACCGGCAGCTTCCTGCTGCAGAACACCGGCACCGAGCTGGTGCACACCCGGTCGGGGTCGATCAGCACGGTCGCCTACCAGCTGGCCGGGGAGCCGGTGCACTACGCGCTGGAGGGCTCGGTCGCCGTCGCCGGGGCGCTGGTGCAGTGGCTGCGCGACGGGCTGGGCCTGATCGGGTCGGCGCCGGAGGTGGAGACCCTCGCCCGCACGGTGTCCGACAACGGCGGGTGCTACGTCGTCCCGGCGTTCTCCGGGCTGCTGGCGCCGCACTGGCGGGGCGAGGCCCGCGGGCTGGTCGCCGGGCTGACCTCCTACGTCACCAAGGGCCACCTGGCCCGGGCGGTGCTGGAGGCGACCGGCTGGCAGACCCGCGACGTCGTCCAGGCGATGGCGGCCGACTCCGGGCTCTCGCTGCCCGCCCTGCGGGTCGACGGCGGGATGACCACCAACAACCTGCTCATGCAGTTCGTCGCCGACGCGCTGGACACCCCGGTGGTGCGGCCGATGGTGGGGGAGACCGTCTCGCTGGGCGCCGCCTACGCCGCCGGGCTCGCGGTCGGGGTCTGGTCGGACATCGAGGCGCTGCGGCGCAACTGGCACCGCGCCGCGCAGTGGAGCCCGTCGCCGGCGCGGGCCGCGGCGCTCACCGCCGAGTACCCGACGTGGGAGCGGGCGGTCCAGCTGAGCATCGCGTGGGGAGCTCCCTGACCGGCTGTCCGACGATGTCGCACACGGACTGTTGTCCCGGTCACACGATGATCTCTACGGTCCGCTCCGAAGGGCCTGCTCGTGACCGCCGCCACAGCGGCCGGGCGGCCCCCTGACCGGTCCGCACCGCAGCGGACCAACCTGGAGGAGCGCCTACACGTGGACACCACGAGTCTCTGGACCGTCTTCGGCAGCGAAGTACTCGGTACCGCGATCCTGATCCTGCTCGGCGTCGGCGTGGTCGCCAACGTCGCGTTGCCGAAGACCTTCGGCAACGCCGGCGGCTGGATCGTCATCATCTTCGGCTGGGGGCTGGCGGTCTTCGCCGGCGTCTACGCCGCCGCGTCCTCGGGGGCGCACCTGAACCCCGCGGTCACCGTCGGCCTGCTGGTGAGCGGCGCCGACGAGTACGCCCCCGGCGTCGCCGTCACCTTCGGCAGCACGCTGGTCTACTTCGCCGCCGAGTTCGTCGGCGCCTTCATCGGCGCGGTGGTCGCCTACCTGGCCTACCGCCAGCACTACAACGACCCGGAGGCCGCCGGCACCCAGCTGGGCACCTTCGCCACCGGGCCGGCGATCAAGAGCAGCGTCGACAACGTGATCACCGAGGCCATCGGCACGTTCGTGCTGGTCTACATCATCCTGCGCTTCGGGGACACCCCCAGCGAGATCGGCCCGCTGGCCGTGGCGCTGCTCGTCGTCGGCATCGGCGCCTCGCTCGGTGGCCCCACCGGCTACGCCATCAACCCGGCCCGCGACCTGAGCCCGCGCATCGCCCACGCCGTCCTGCCGATCCGCGGCAAGGGCGGCAGCAACTGGGGCTACGCCTGGGTGCCGATCGTCGGCCCGATCATCGGGGCCGTCCTCGCCGGCCTCCTGTCGCACGTCTCGCTCTGACCGCACCGAACCGAGAGGAACCTGCAATGTCGCAGTACGTCGCAGCCATCGACCAGGGCACCACGAGCACCCGGTGCATGCTCTTCGACCACGACGGGGCGGTCGTCTCCGTGGGCCAGAAGGAGCACGAGCAGATCTTCCCGCGGGCCGGCTGGGTCGAGCACGACCCGATGGAGATCTGGACCAACACCCGGGAGGTCGTCGGGCAGGCCCTCGCCCGCGGCAACGCCAGCAACTCCGACATCGTCGCCGTCGGCATCACCAACCAGCGCGAGACCACCGTCGTCTGGGACAGGACCACCGGCCGGCCGGTCTACAACGCGATCGTCTGGCAGGACACCCGCACCACGGCCATCGTCGAGCAGCTCGGGGCGCTCGGCGGCGGCGCGGACCGGTACAAGGACAAGGTGGGCCTGCCGCTGGCGACCTACTTCGCCGGCCCCAAGGTGCGCTGGATCCTGGACAACGTCGACGGCGCCCGCGAAGCCGCCGAGCGCGGTGACCTGCTCATGGGCACCATCGACTCCTGGCTGATCTGGAACATGACCGGCGGCACGGACGGCGGCCTGCACCTCACCGACGTCTCCAACGCCTCCCGCACGATGCTCATGGACTACCGCACGCTGGCCTGGGACGCGGCCATCGCCGAGGAGATGGGCATCCCGATGTCCATGCTCCCGGAGATCCGGTCCAACTCCGAGGAGTACGGGGTCGGCCGCAAGTCCGGCTTCCTGGCCGGCGTACCGATCGCCGGCTCGCTGGGCGACCAGCAGGCGGCCACCTTCGGCCAGGTCTGCTTCACCAAGGGCATGGCCAAGAACACCTACGGCACCGGCAACTTCATGCTGCTCAACACCGGCGAGGAGGCCGTCCCGTCCAAGAACGGCCTGCTCACGACGCTGTGCTACCAGCTCGGTGACGCCAAGCCGGTGTACGCGCTGGAGGGCTCGATCGCGGTCACCGGCTCGCTGGTGCAGTGGGTCCGGGACAACCTCAAGATGATCTCCAGCGCGCCGGAGATCGAGGACCTGGCCCGCGAGGTCGACGACAACGGCGGTTCCTACTTCGTGCCGGCGTTCTCCGGGCTTTTCGCGCCGCACTGGCGGTCCGACGCCCGCGGCGCCGTCGTGGGGCTGACCCGGTTCGTCAACCGCGGTCACCTGGCCCGCGCCGTCCTGGAGGCCACGGCCTACCAGACCCGCGAGGTGCTCGACGCGATGAACGCCGACTCCGGCGTCGACCTCACCGAGCTGCGGGTGGACGGCGGGATGGTCGGCAACGAGCTGCTCATGCAGTTCCAGGCCGACATCCTCGACGTCCCGGTGATCCGGCCGAAGATCGCCGAGACGACGGCGCTGGGCGCGGCCTACGCGGCCGGGCTGGCAGTCGGCTTCTGGTCCGACCTCGACGAGCTGACCGCGAAGTGGGCCGAGGACAAGCGCTGGGAGCCGCAGATGGCCACCGAGGACCGGGAGCGGTACTACCGCAACTGGCAGAAGGCGGTCACCAAGAGCCTCGACTGGGTGGACGAGGACGTCAGCTGATCGCAGCACGATCGAACCCCCACGGCCCGTTCTCCCCTCGAGAGCGGGCCGTGGGCGTTCAGCCCTTCAGCGCAGCGCTGACCACGGCCTTGGCCTCCTCCTGCACCTGGGCGAGGTGCTCGGGGCCGCGGAAGGACTCCGCGTAGACCTTGTAGACGTCCTCGGTGCCGGAGGGCCGCGCGGCGAACCAGGCGTTCTCCGTGGTGACCTTCAGCCCGCCGATCGCGGCGTCGTTGCCCGGCGCGCGGGTCAGCTTGGCGGTGATCGGCTCCCCGGCCAGCTCGGTGGCGGTGACCGCCTCCGGCGAGAGCTTGCCCAGCGCCGCCTTCTCCTCGCGGGTCGCTGCGGCGTCGATGCGGGCGTAGGCGGACTCGCCGAACCGGGCGGTCATCTCCCGGTGCAGCTCGGACGGCGAGGACCCGGTGACCGCCTGCACCTCGCTGGCCAGAAGGGCGAGCAGGAGGCCGTCCTTGTCCGTGGTCCAGACGCTGCCGTCGCGGCGGAGGAACGACGCCCCGGCCGACTCCTCGCCGCCGAAGCCGACGGACCCGTCGAGCAGGCCGGGCACGAACCACTTGAAGCCGACCGGCACCTCGACCAGCTGCCGGCCCAGGTCGGCGACCACCCGGTCGATGAGCGAGCTGGAGACCAGCGTCTTGCCGACCGCGGTGCCCGCGCCCCACCCCGGCCGGTGGCTGAACAGGTAGGAGATCGCCACGGCGAGGAAGTGGTTGGGGTTCATCAGGCCGCCGTCGGGGGTGACGATGCCGTGCCGGTCGGCGTCCGCGTCGTTGCCGGTGGCGATCGTGAACTGGTCGCGCTTGTCGATCAGCGAGGCCATCGCCGAGGGGGAGGAGCAGTCCATCCGGATCTTGCCGTCCCAGTCCAGCGTCATGAACCGCCAGGTCGGGTCGACCAGCGGATTCACCACGGTGAGGTCCAGCCGGTGCCGGTCGGCGATCTCGCCCCAGTAGCCGACGCTGGCGCCGCCGAGCGGGTCGGCACCGATCCGCACGCCGGCGTCCCGGACGGCGTCGAGGTCCAGGACGGCCGGCAGGTCGTCGACGTAGCTGCCGAGGAAGTCGTAGCCCTGCGCCGCGGCACGGGCCCGGGTGAACGGGATCCGCCGGACGCCGTCCAGGTCGGCGGCGAGCAGCTCGTTGGCCCGCCGCGCGATCCACCCGGTGGCGTCGGTGTCGGCGGGGCCGCCGGAGGGCGGGTTGTACTTGAAGCCGCCGTCGCGGGGCGGGTTGTGCGAGGGCGTGACGACGATGCCGTCGGCCAGCCCGCTGGTCTTCCCCCGGTTCGCCTTCAGGATGGCGTGGCTGACCGCCGGGGTGGGGGTGTAGCCGTCCGCGGAGTCGACCAGCACCGTGACGTCGTTGGCCGCCAGCACCTCCAGCGCGCTCGCCCAGGCCGGCTCGGACAGCCCGTGGGTGTCGCGGCCGACGAACAGCGGCCCGTCGTACCCCTGCCCGGCGCGGTACTCGCAGATGGCCTGGGTGGTGGCGAGGATGTGCGCCTCGTTGAAGGCCCCGTCCAGCGACGAGCCGCGGTGGCCCGAGGTGCCGAAGACGACCTGCTGCGAGACGTCGGCCGGGTCCGGCTGCACCGTGTAGTAGGCGGTGAGCAGGTGCGGGACGTCGACCAGGTCGCTGGGCCGGGCGAGCTGTCCGGCGCGGTCAGAGCTCATGCCCCGATCTTGGCCCGTGGACTCCTCCTCCCGCGACCTGGGTGCTCCCGGTCGGCTCAGTCCCACCAGAAGTGCCAGACCCGCGCACCCCGGATCAGTGCCGCGTACTCGTCCCTGCTGTAGAGCACCGGCTCGGCCAGGGTCTGAGGCGCGAAGTTGTCCGGGCAGAAGGCGTAGTGCTCGTCAGCCACACCCAGGCACTGCTGCACGGTCACCGGTGGCCGGGTGACGACGAGGTCGAGCTCGGCGAAGCCGATCCGCACCAGGTAGGCGCCGAACCGGTCCTCCCACGACCGGAGGACCGCAGCGACGTCCGCCCCGGTGAGGCTCCAGTTGCAGGCACCGAACCAGCCGAGCTGGGCGACCGCGTCCGCAGGCCGGGTCGCCGGCACCAGGAGCAGGTCGCCGGCACCGTCGTGCCCGGGCGGGTCGTCGAGCTCGACCTGGTCGGTCGCAGCTCCGGACGCCGCTGCCAGCCCCGGCCACGCCCGCTGGGGCAGCAGCGTGCCGTCCGGCCGCACGAGACGCGTGCCGGCCCACCCCGCCCGCAGGACGTCCGACGCATCGGGCACCGGGGCGGGACCGGCGAGCTCACCGGTGCGGAAGGGCCGCTCCCACCACCCGGCGCTGACCAACGGCCACAGGCCCGTGACGTCGAAGGCCCGTGCGAGGTCGCGCCAGCCGGCCCGCGCCCCGACGACCGGGCCGCTGGTCAGCCAGGCGACCGTCTCGTCCCCTCCCTCCGGGTACCCGGCCCGCACGGCGAGCAGCTCGGGCATGCCCGGGACCTCGGGTGGCTCGGTCAGCAGAGCTGCGCGCTCTGCTCGAACAGGAACTGCGTTGCTGTGCTCGTCCAGGGACCTGGGCATGTCGGCTCCTCCCGCCGGGACGGAGGAGACCAGCGCAGCGGCCGACCTCGTGCTCCGCCGTCCACAGCCCGGGGTGCTGTCCACAACGTCGCGGCGCCTGGACGGCCCTGTCGGTGCGCGGCCGTAGCCTGGGCGGGTGCTCGGCGACTGGCGGGAGATGGTCACCGACACGGCGTTGACCGCGGCCGTCGGGCCCGACGTGCTCGACCGGGCCCGGCCCTACGTCGCCCGCGGCGTCCTCGACGTCCGGCTCGCCGACGGCGACCGCCGGCTCACCGGGCTGGTCCAGGGCGGTGCCGAGGCCCCCTACCGGACCACCGTCGTCCGCACCGACGGCGGCCGGGTGGGCTGGGCGGGGGCGTGCACCTGCCCGGTGGGCGACGACTGCAAGCACGCCGTGGCCATCCTGCTGTCCCTGCGGCCCGCCATCCAGTCCGCACCGGGCGGCCCGCCGCAGGTCCGCGGGTGGGAGCAGGAGCTCGAGGAGCTGGTCGCCGCCGCTGCCGAGCGCGCACCGCGCAGCACGGTGCCGATCGGGCTGCAGTTCGAGCTGGTCGAGCCCGAGCCCGGCCGCGGGCGCAGCTCGGCCGGCGCGCCCGGGGTGCAGCAGCGGCTGGTCCGGCTGCGGCCGGTGGTCCCCGGCCGGCGTGGCCAGTGGGTGCGCAGCGGGGTCTCCTGGCGGCAGCTGCAGTACGACAGCACCCGCGCGGGCTGGGACCCGGCGCACCTGGCCGCCATGCGCGCGCTGCACGCCACCCACCAGGCCGCCCGCAACCAGTACTACTCCTACGCCCCGGTCGACGTGTACCTGCACGAGTTCGGGCCGGGCCTGTGGCGGCTGCTCGCCGAGGCGGTCGCCGACGGGGTGCCGCTGGTGACGGCCGACCGCCCACCGCGGCCGGTGGTGCTCGCCGCCGCCGACGCCGACGTGGCGGTCGACCTGCGCCGCGAGGGCGACCGGACCGAGCTGTCCGCGGTGCTCCGGGTCGACGGCCGCACGGTCGACCCGGCACGGCTGTCCTTCCTCGGCACGCCACCGCACGGGGTCACCGTCGAGGGCCCCGCCGACACCGGCCCCGCGCTGGTGCTCGCCCGCCTCGACTCCCCGGTGCCCCCGGCGCTGGCCGGCCTGGTCGCGCGCGGCGGGTCGATCGGCATCCCGGACGACGACGTCGACCGGTTCCGCCGCGACTGGTACCCGGGGCTGGCCCAGGCCGTGCCGGTGATCTCCGGCGACGGCTCGGTGGAGCTGCCCGACGTCGTCCCGCCCCGGCTGGCCGTGGCCGTCCGCTACCCCGGCGACGGCACGGTGTGCGTGGGCTGGTCGGTCGACTACGGACCCGACCGGTCCTTCCCGGTGGAGGCCCCGGTGCTCCCGGCGCAGGGCCGCGACCCGGCCGCCGAGCTGCAGCTGGTCGAGGCGCTGCCCGGCCCGGTCGGCGGGCTCCCCGAGCTCTGGACGACGGAGCGCCGGCTGGCCGACACCGCAGAGCTGACCGGCATGGAGGCGCTGGAGTTCACCACCGCGGTGCTCCCGGCGCTGCGTGCCGACGGTGGGGTCGACGTCACGGTCGAGGGCACCCCGACCGCCTACCGGCAGACCCACTCGGCGCCGCAGATCAGCTTCACCGCCCGGGACAGCCGGGAGTCCGACTGGTTCGACCTCGGGGTCACCGTGACCATGGACGGCCAGCACGTGCCGTTCGCCACCCTCTTCTCCGCGCTCGCCGCCGGCCGCACCCGGCTGGTGCTGCTGTCGGGCACCTGGTTCTCCCTGCAGCGGCCGGAGTTCGAGCAGCTGCGGCTGCTCATCGAGGAGGCCCGGGCGCTGCAGGACGTGCCCGGCGACGGCGACGCGGTGCGGGTCAGCCGCTTCGCCGCCGGGCTGTGGGAGCAGCTGATGGGCCTCGGGGTCGTCGACGCGCAGAGCGAGCGCTGGACCCGCGAGGTGCGCGGCCTCATCGACGCCGAGCACGCCGAGCCCCCGCCGCCCCCGGCCGGGCTGGCCGCGCAGCTGCGGCCCTACCAGCACGAGGGCTACGGCTGGCTGTCGTTCCTCTGGGACCACGGGCTGGGCGGGGTGCTGGCCGACGACATGGGGCTGGGCAAGACGCTGCAGACCCTCGCCCTGCTGTGCCGGGCGCACGAAGCCGGGGAGCTGGACGACGCCCCGGTGCTGGTGGTGGCGCCGACCAGTGTCGTGTCGACCTGGTCCCGGGAGGCGGCCCGGTTCGCGCCGGGGCTGCGGGTGGTGGCGGTGGAGGAGACCGAGCGCAAGCGGGGCACCGCCCTGGCGCGCCGGGTGGCCGGCGCGCACGTCGTCGTCACCTCCTACGCCCTGTTCCGGATCGACGCCGAGGCCTGGACCGGGCTGCAGTGGCGCGGGCTGGTGCTCGACGAGGCCCAGTTCGTGAAGAACCACCGGGCCCGCACCTACCAGTGCGCGCGCCGGCTGGAGGCGCCGGTGAAGCTGGCGCTGACCGGGACACCGCTGGAGAACAGCGTGATGGACCTCTGGGCGCTGATGTCGATCGTCGCGCCCGGGCTCTTCCCCGACCCGCAGCGGTTCACCGAGCAGTACCGGACGCCGATCGAGCGGGACGGCGACGCCGAGCGGCTGGCCGTGCTGCGCCGGCGGATCCGCCCGCTCGTGCGGCGGCGGACCAAGGAGATGGTCGCCGCCGACCTGCCGCCGAAGCAGGAGCAGGTGCTCGAGGTGGTGCTCAACCCCCGGCACGAGAAGCTCTACCAGACCCACCTGCAGCGGGAGCGGAGCAAGGTCCTCGGCCTGGTCGACGACATGCAGAAGAACCGGATGACGATCTTCCGGTCGCTGACCCTGCTCCGGCAGCTGAGCCTGGACCCGGCGCTGGTCGACCCGGCCTACGCCGACGTCCGGTCCAGCAAGGCCGACGCGTTCCTCGACCAGCTGCGCGAGGTCGTCGCCGAGGGCCACCGGGTGCTCGTGTTCAGCCAGTTCACCCGGTTCCTGCGCGGCATCCGTGACCGGCTGGAGGCCGAGGGCATCGGCTGGGTGTACCTCGACGGGCAGACCCGCGACCGGGACGCCCGGATCGAGGAGTTCCGCACCGGCACCGCGCCGGCCTTCCTGATCAGCCTGAAGGCCGGCGGCTTCGGGCTGACGCTCACCGAGGCCGACTACGTCTTCGTGCTCGACCCGTGGTGGAACCCGGCCAGCGAGGCCCAGGCGGTCGACCGTGCGCACCGGATCGGGCAGGACAAGACGGTGATGGTCTACCGGCTGGTCGCGGTCGGCACGATCGAGGAGAAGGTGATGGAGCTCAAGGCCCGCAAGCAGGCCCTGTTCTCCCGCGTCGTCGACGACGGCGCGCTCGCCTCCGGCTCCCTCACCGCCGACGACGTCCGCGGTCTGTTCGGCTGAGCCGGGTCACTCCGGCAGACCCGCCCAGCGACGGAGGGCAGCCGCCTGAGCAGCGGCGACGGAGTGCCGGGGCGCCGTCCCGGCCAGCGTCACCGGGTCCGCGTCGCGCAGGGTGAGCACCAGGCCGTAGCCCGTGCCGTACGACGCCTGGACGTCCTGCACGTCTGAGCGGGGGATGAGCCGGGTGCGCAGGCCGCGGCGGACCCGCAGTCCGTCGTCCGCGACCTCACGGAGGCTGGGCGCGGAGCCTGACCACCACAGCCACGCCCAGCACGCGGCCCCCAGTCCCCACAGCACCGCGTTCCCCGTGTTGTCCCTGACCACCTGGACGACGCAGCCCGCTGTCCAGAACACCGCGAGGAACAGGTGCCCGGTCGATCGCCGGCTGCGGACTCCGGCCAGGAGGTCGGCGTCCGGCGCGGGGGAGCGCTCAGCGGCGACGTCGTCCACGCGGTGATCATGGCTGATGCGGATCAGCCCTGCCGGGGCTCGCCGCGGTAGGTGCCGAAGTTCCAGCGGTTGCCCTCGGGATCGCGGACGGCGAAGTCGCGGGAGCCGTAGTCGGTGTCGTGCAGCGGCTGGAGCACCTCCGCGCCGGCGGCCACCGCCCGGTCGTGCAGCGCGTCGGGGTCGTCGGTGACGACGTAGCAGCCCGCCGTGCCCGGGGTGAGCGCCCAGGGGTCGTCCGGTCCGCCGCGCGCCGAGCCGAGCATGATCCCGCCGCCGAGCGGCCAGGACAGCTGGGCGTGGACGACGACGTCCCCGCTTCCGTCGGGCTGGTCGCCGTAGACGGCGGTCTCCTCGAACCCGAAGGCGTCGACGAGGAAGCGGATGAGGCCGCGGGCGTCGTGCGCGCGCAGGGTCGGCCAGACGGTGGGGGCCGGGGCGTCAGCTGAGGTCATGGGCAGCAGCCTGCTCCCGCCCGGACGTGCCGTCTTGGACGAATCCGAACTCGGCGGCGAGCCAGCCGGTCGGCGGCAGCCCGGCGAGCGCCCGCCACTCCCGGGTCAGGTGGGCCTGGTCGGCGAACCCCAGGTCGGCGGCGAGCCCGGCCAGGTCCGTCGGGCCGCCCCGGCCGGCCCGGGCGGCGAGGACGCGCCGTGCCCGGTCGAAGCGGACCACCCGGGCGGCCGCCTTGGGGGAGAGCCCGGTCTCGGCGCGGAACCGGTTCTCCAGGTGCCGGTCCGACCAGCCGACCCGGGCGGCCACCTCCGCCACCCGCAGCGGGCCACCGGACGCGGTGGTCAGCCGCCACGCCTCGGCCACCTCGGGCGCGGGCCCGCTGCCGTGCCGGCCGGCGCGCAGCAGCACCCGCTCGACGGCGGCGAACCGGGCCGGCCAGTCCGGCGCCGACCGCACCCGGTCGACGAGCTCGCGGCCGGCCACCCCCAGCACGTCGTCCACCGCGGCGTCGAGCGACGCGAGCGCGCCGGCGGGGACGCCGAGCAGCGCGCGGGCGCCGGCGGGGGTGAGCGACAGCTGCAGCCCGGCCTGCCGCCCCGGGTGCTCGATCAGCGCCGGCCGGGTGTGCAGCCCGCCGACCAGCCCGTCGTAGCGGCCGGGCGCCTGGGCCGGGTCGGGGTGGGCGAGCAGCACCAGCGGCTCGTCCAGGGTGACCACGAAGGTCAGGAACGGCGAGGGCAGGCCGCGGTGCAGCCCGGGCGCGAGCCCCTCCTGCCGGTAGCCGGTCGCGGTGGCCACGTACGGGCGGAGCGCCGGGTGCACGCGGTGGTCCACCCACTCGCTGCGCACCGGGTCAGCCCAGCGGGTGCACCCGGACGGCGAGCACGACGATGTCGTCCTCACGGGGCTCGTGCGCGACCTCCAGCACCCGGTCCACCAGCGCCTCCAGCGGCAGGTCGGCCTGCCCGGTCAGCGACTGCACCACCCGGGCGGTGCCGGCGTCGATGTCCCGGTCGCCCGCGCGCTGCTCGATCAGCCCGTCGGTGTGCAGCAGCAGCGTGCTCCCCGGCGGCAGGGCGACGTGGTGGTCGGTCCGCGGCGCCCCGGGGTGGACGCCGACCAGCAGCTCCGCCCGCGTCTCCAGCACCTCGACCCGCCCGTCCGGGTGCAGCAGCAGCGGCGCCGGGTGCCCGGCGTTGGTCCAGCGGAGCGTCGGCACGCCGTCGTCGTCCCGGTCGACCCGGCCCAGGACGACGGTGGCGAGGGTGTCGATCGACAGTGTCTCCATCGCCCGGTCCAGTCGGCGCATGGTCTGCGACGGCGGCTCGTCGCGGTCGACCGCGTACCCGCGCAGCAGGGTGCGCAGCTGCCCCATGTCCGCCGCGGCGGCGATGTCGTGGCCGGAGGTGTCGCCGACCGCGACGACGGTGGCGCCGTCCGGCGTGACGAAGGTGTCGTACCAGTCCCCGCCGACCTGGTCCCGGGCGTCGGCCGGGAGGTAGCGGGCGGCCACGGTCAGGTGGGCCTGCTGCGGCAGCCGGGTGAGCATCGCGCGCTGCAGGGTCGCCGCGACGTCCTGGCGCTCCTCCAGCAGCTCCTGCGTGCGCTGCCACTGCTCGGCGGCGACCCGGGCGGACTGGTTCGCCCGGTCGCGCACGGCGCGCAGCTGCAGCTCCGAGGAGCAGGCGTCGGCCAGGTCCGCGAGCACGGCGAGGTCGTCGTCGGACCACCGGCGCGGCCGCGGGGTGATGGCGCACAGCGAGCCCACGACCAGCCCGTCGGCGTCCCGCAGCGGCATGCCGGCGTAGCCGACGACCGAGAGGTCACGGACGGCGAGGTTGTCCCGGACCAGCGGGTGGTCGCGGGCGTCCTCGATGACCAGCGGCTGCTCGGCCTGGACCACGTGCTGGCAGAACGAGTGGGTCAGCGGGGTGCGGCGGGAGGTCTGCCAGGGCTCGGGGAGGCCGGCCGCACCCGGGAAGACCTGCTCGTCGGCGTCCACCAGGCTCACCAGAGCGACCGGGACGCCGAGCTGGCGGCGGACCAGCCGGACGAAGCGCTCGAAGGAGGGGTCCGAGACGGCGAGCAGCGGCGTGCTGGCAGGCAGGGGGCGGAGCGCCGGGGAGACCGCCGCCGGCGACGCAGCTGACCGGTCCGTCCTCATCGCCAGTGATGCTAGGTGCCGCGGACCTGCCGGGACAGGGTCTCGGTCACGCGCTGGTGGCGATGGCGATCACGGCGACGAGGCCGATGATGCCCACCCCGACCCAGCCCAGCACGATGCCGGCGATCGCCATGCCGTCGCCGGACTCACCGCGCTCGCGGATCTGCTTGCGCGCGATGTAGCCGAACACCAGCGCCAGGACGCTGCCGATCCAGTAGAGCCAGACGATGCCGAGCACCATGGAGGCGATGGCCAGCCCGTTGGTGCGCCGCGGCGGCGGGTAGCCGTAGCCGTACGGCTGCGGCGCATACGGCTGCTGGGGGTACGGCTGCTGGCCGTAGGGCTGGCCGTACGGCGGCGGGACCTGCGGGCCGGGGTACGGGTGGCTGTCGTCCTGCGTCACCCGGCGAACTGTAGGAGCGCGGTGCCGCGCCGCCCAGCTGCGACACCTCGGAGGGGTGAGTCAGCGCTCGACCCGCGCGAGGAACCGCCGGACGGTCTCCAGGAAGACCTCCGGCTGCTCCGAGTGCACCCAGTGCCCGGCGTTCTTGACCCGCACCAGGCGCACGTGCGGGAACAGCTGGTCCATCCGCGGCCGGTCCTCGTCGAGCACGTAGGTCGAGTTCGCCCCCGCGATCCACAGCACCGGGCCCTCGAACGCGGCGCCGGGCGGGGGGTCGGGGAACAGCCGCAGCTCCCCCAGGTCGCGGGCGAGGGTCTCCAGGTTCAGCCGCCACCGCCAGCCGTTCCCGGCCCCCACCCCGTCGCGGACCAGGCTCTGCAGCAGGAACGACCGGACCATCGTGCTCGGGACGGCGTCGCGCAGCGCCGCGTCGGCCTGCTCCCGGGTCTCCAGCCGGTCCAGGTCCATCCCCTGCATGGCGGCGATGAACGCGGCGAAGGGGGAGGCCTCCTCGTCGGGGTCGTCGGTGCGCCCGCCGGTCTCCGGGTAGTCGGCGGGCGCGATGTCGACGACGACGAGGGCGCGCAGCAGCTCGGGCCGGCGCAGCGCCAGCTGCATCGCCACCTTGCCGCCCATCGAGTGCCCGACCAGGGTCACCGGGTCGCCCAGCAGCTCCAGCTCCTCGGCGACGACCTCGGCCATGTCCCGGTAGTCGACCCGGTCGGTCCACGGCGAGTGCCCGTGGTTGGGCAGGTCGAGCAGCGTGACCCGGTGCCCGTCCTCGGCCAGTGCGCGCGCGATCGTCGTCCAGTTGCGGCCCTGGCCGAACAGGCCGTGCACGAAGACGACCCGCGGCCCGGAGTCGCCGAGCGTGCGGGCCGCCAGCCGGACGGGAGAGGTCATGCCGCCATCCCACCAGACGGTGGCGACCCGGTGATGTCGCTCCCCGGGATGGTCGGTGGTCGCGGTTAGCGTCCTGCGGGTCAGGCCGTCGACCCCGCAGGAGACCTCCGTGCCCGGACGCCGTCGGCGCTCCACCAGCTCGTCCCGCTCGACCGGCACGACGACCACCCGGAAGCCGGCTGCCCGGAAGGCCCCGCGGACCCGGACCGCCGCGACCCCGGCCGCCGCGGCGTCCGCGGCCCCGGCCGGCCTGCCCACGGCACGGCCGGGGGAGCGGGTGTGGGTGCTCGCCGTCCCGTTCCGGGCCCCGGCGCCGGGCGCGAGCTGGCACGCCGGACTGTCCGCGCACGTGTACGTGGGCTCCTCGCTGCCGGTGGCGCTGGCGCCGTACGACCCGCCGCCGTGCTCCTTCGAGCGGTTCGTCGAGGACGAGCTGAACGCCGAGCCGCGGCCGGTGCCGCCGGCCCGCGCGATGACCCCGCGGCCGGAGCAGGTCACCGGCGCGGCCGCGATCGCGCGGCACGCGGCCGCCGGTGGGCGGATGTTCCTGCTCGGCGACGACCCGGGCGTCGGGAAGACCGGCACCGCCGTCCTGGCCGTGCAGCAGATCGCCGCGCACCGGGCCGGCTCCGCGAAGCCGGTCCGCACCGTGCTGGTGGTGGCCGACCGGCCGGCGGCGATCACCGTGCCGCACTGGACGCGGTCGATCGCCGCGTTCGGCGGCGCCGCTGTCGAGGGGCAGGACCTGCGCTGGTGCGTCACCACCTGGGACCGGCTGGGCAAGGTCGCCGCGCTGATGAAGGCGACCGGGGTGCGCTTCGACGTGGTGGTCGCCGACGAGGCGCACATGGTCCGGCACACCACGACCCAGCGGTGGAAGCACTGGAAGGCGGTCTCCGGCGCGGGGCGGGTGAAGGACGTCCCGTTCGTGCTGCTGGCCACGGCGACCCCTGCGCACACCCCGCTGGAGCTGCCCTACCTGGCGCCGCACTTCGCCGCCGTCCACGGCGAGCCGCTCAAGGACTGGGCGGACCTGCCGCACCGCCTCGCCGTCCACGGGTTCCACGTGGAACGTGGTCGCTACGGCTGGAGCTGGACCGAGGACGCCGACGAGCGCCGCGCCGACCTGGCCCTGCTCCGCGGCTGGCTGGCCGACACCGACCCGCCGGCGACGCTGCACCGGCCGGCGCCGTGGGGCCCGGTCAGCGTCACCGGGACACCGGTCGCGCTGACCCCGGCCGAGCGCGCGCAGTACGAGGCCGAGTGGTCGGAGTTCCGCGCGGAGATGCAGCTGGCCCGGCGCAAGCGGGAGACCGCCCGGGGCCGGGCGGCGCTGCTGCGGTTCCGGCAGAAGGCCGGGCTGATCCGGGCGGCGGCGACGGTCGACTGGGTGAAGGCGCAGGTCGAGGCGGACCGCCAGGTCGCGGTGTCGGTGGAGTTCGTGGAGACCGCCGCCGACCCGATCCGCGAGGCGCTGCTGGACGGCGGCATCACGGTCGCCGGGATCTACGGCCGGGACCGGTTCGACGTGGAGGCCGAGCGGCTGCGGTTCCAGACCGGTGCGGCGCCGGTGTGCGTCTTCACCGTGACCGCCTCGATCAGCCTGCACGCCGGCGAGCTGCTGCCCGGCGGGCTCACCGCGTCCACCACGCCGCGGGTGGGGCTGTTCCACCAGCCGCGGTTCTCCGGCATCGCCGCCCGTCAGGTGACCGGCCGCACCCACCGCGACCACCAGGTCTCCCCGTGGCGGGTCGCATTCGCCGAGGACACCGTGGAGGAGGACGTCGCCCGGGTCATGGTGGAGCGGCTGGCGGTCACCGGCTCGACGGCCGGTGGCGACACCGCGGCGCTGCAGGAGATCGCCGAGCTGCTCGACGCCGACTGGCTGCCGGCGACCTCACTGACCGGGGACTGCTGAAGGACCCCGTCCCCCTCACCCCTCGCAAGCTCGCGGCGAGCCTCCGGACGGGGCCGACGAGACCGGAACTCAGACCCTGTGCAGCCGCATCGGCAGGTGCGGGATGCCGTCCTCCAGGTAGTCCGGGCCGGAGCGCACGAAGCCGAAGCGCTCGTACCAGCTCTCGAGGTAGGCCTGCGCGCCGATGTCGACGGTGCGGCCCCCGCACAGCTCGATGCCGCGGCGGATGAGCCGGGCGGACAGCCCTCGGCCCCGCGCGCCCACGGCGGTGGCCACCCGGCCGATGGCGCGGTCGTCGCCGTTCTCCAGGACCCGGATGGTGGCCAGCGTCGTCCCGGCGTCGTCGGCGTACCAGAGGTGCACCGTGCCCGGCTCGGTGTCCCGGCCGTCGAGCTCGGGGTAGGGGCAGGTCTGCTCGACGACGAAGACGTCGACGCGGAGCCGGAGGATGCCGTAGAGCTCCGTAGGGGTCAGCTCGGCGAAGCGGGCCTCGCGCAGCACAGGTGCATCGGTCACCGGTCGATCGTCGCAAGCCGTTCCCGCGGGAACGCCGGCCGGGCTCCGGCGGCCCGGGTCAGGCGGCCCGGGTCAGGCGGCCCGGGTCAGGCGGCCTGGCGGCGGAGGTGGTCGCGGTGGGCGAGCAGCGCCCAGACGACGTGCTGCAGGTCCATCCGCTCACCGGTGTCCGGCCACGCGTCGGGCAGGCCGGCGTCGGGCACCAGCGTCAGCAGCGGTGGGGTGCGGAAGGCGGGATCGGCCGGGCCCCAGATCCGCCGTCCGGCCCGGTCGTGGGCCACCAGCTCCCGCCCGCGGCGGACCAGCACCAGCCCCTCGTCGTGCACCAGCCCGTGGTCGACGTCGCACAGCAGCACCATCGCCGACACGTCGGTGCGGCCACCCAGCGACCACGGCGTGAGGTGGTGGGCGTGCAGCCGCTCGATCCGGGTCTCGTCGCACCCCGGCCGGGCGCAGCCGCCGTCGCGGGCCAGCAGCGCCCGCCGCTGCGCCTTGGTGGCCAGCCGGCGGCGCCGGCCCAGCGCCAGCGGCTGACCACCGCGCTCGACGATCACTGTCAGGGACGCCTCGCACGCCATCCGCCGCACCTGGCTCGGCGACAGCGCCGGACCGCCCTCCAGGTGGGCCCGCCCCGCCGCCGCGTCCTGCGCCAGCACGTCGGCGTCGACGTGCACGACCACCTCGCGGCGCGGCGGGTCCCCGGCCCGCCGGCCGACGTCGACCGCCTCGGCGGCGAGCTCGGCCAGCGCCCGGCAGCGCCGCACGGTCATCCGTTCCCGCGGGAACGTCGCCGGGTCCTCCGGGCAGCGGTCCCCGTCCGCGGCGCCCGCCTCACCCGTGGCCGCCTTCTTCGCCGCGGCCCGTTCCCGGCGGGCGTCCCGTTCGGCCCGGGACTCGACGTTCGCCAGCAGAGCCGCGCCGGCCTCGGCGTCCATCCGCACCTGCAGCACCAGCATCCCGTCGACGTCCCAGTGCCACTGGAAGGACCGCTTCTCCGCGACCCGGCCGGCGTCCACGTCGTCGGAGCGGCGCCAGCCGCGCACCACCCGGGCCAGCTGTGACGCGGTGGTGTGCCCGGCCAGCTCGACCAGGGCCGGCTCGGTGTCGGGGTCGGCGACCCGGGTGATCTCCCGGACCTTGGAGTAGGACAGCCGGCCCTGCTCGAACGCCGCCGCCGTGAGCGGCAGCCTGCCCAGCGCCCGCGCGACCCGGACGTGCTCCCGCGCCGCACCGGGGCTCATCCCGCACTGCCAGGCCAGCCAGTGCGCGCACGACTGGATCCCGACCCCACCCCAGCCCTCCCGGACGTCGAACTCCGCCACGAGCCGCAGCCAGGCAGCCGTCGCGGCGGCCAACCGCACCGCCCCCGACCGGATCTCCCCGGCCAGCACCTCGATCGACCGCTCCGCCTGCCCCGCCACCACCGTCATCGCCGCCATGCGCCGACGCTAGGGGAGGGGTACGACAGAACCGCAGGTCAGCTGCGAGCGGAGTCCGCGCCGTTGCCGTCCAGCGGCACCCGGGTGACGGGGGCGGGGGTGTCGCCGAGCCCCGCGGCGCCGCTGCCGAGGCGCTTGAGCAGCGCGCCGACGTCCAGGCCGGTGAGGTCGCCGGACAGCTGCAGCCCCTGCGCGACGTTGGCGGCCACCGAGCGGCCCAGCGAGCCTGCCCCGTCGGCGGAGATGACGGTCATCTTGTCCACGCCGGCGAGCGGTGCCGAGGCGGCGGCGACCACCTCGGGCAGCACCTTGACCAGCATCTCCAGGATCGCCGCCTCGCCGTAGGTGGCGAAGGCGGTGGACCGGGCGTCCATCGCGGCGGCCTCGGCCTGCCCGCGGGCGAGGATCGCCGCACCCTCCGCCGCGCCCTCGCGCTCGACGGCGTCGGCGATCGCCTGCCGGCGGAGCTTCTCGGCCTCACCGCGCTTGGCGCCCTCGATGGCCTCCGCCTCGGCCAGCGCCGACCGCCGGGCCCGCTCGCCCTCACCGGACAGCCGCGCCTGCTCGGCGGCGGCCTGGGCGGCGGCGATGGTCGCCTGGCGCTGGGCCTCCGCGGTGAGGATCGCCGAGTTCTTCCGACCCTCCGCCTCCTGCTCGACGCGGTACCGCTCGGCGTCGGCCGGACGGCGCACCTTGGTGTCCAGCTGCGCCTGGGTGAGCGTCGCCGTCCGTGCCGCGACCTTCTCCTGCGCGGCGAGGACCTCCTGGTCCTGCGCCGCCTGGGCCAGCGGCCCGGCCGCCGCGGCGCGGGCGGTGGCGGCGTCGGTCTCGGCCGCGATCTCGGCCTTCTTCAGCGCCAGCTGGCGCTGGGAGACCGCGATCGCCTCGTCGGCCAGCAGCTGCTCCTGCTGCGCGGCCTGCCGGGCACGCGCCTCGGCGATCGAGGCCTCCTTGAGCACCCGGGCGGCCTCGGGCCGGCCGAGGTCGGCCAGGTAGGTGCCCTCGGCCTGGATGTCCTGCAGCTGGAACGTGTCCAGCACCAGCCCCTGCCCGGTGAGCGAGGACTCGGCCTCCTCCGCCACAGCCGAGGCGAACGCGGCCCGGTCGCGGATGATCTCCTCGATGGTCAGCCGGCCGACGATCGAGCGGAGCGCGCCGGCCAGCACCTCCGAGGTGAAGGTGTCGATGCCCTGCTGCTGGGCCAGGAAGCGCTGCGCGGCCGCCCGGATCGACTGCTCGTTGCCGCCGACCTTGACGATGGCCACGCCCTCGAGGTCGCACTTGACGCCCTGCTTGGAGACGGCGCCGCGGATGGCCACCGGGATCCGCCGGCTGGACAGGTCGATCGAGTGCAGCTTCTGCACCACGGGCAGCACGAACACGCTGGCGCCCATGACCACCTTCTGGCCCGACATGTCCCGGCTCACCGCGCCGTCCGTGCCGGTCACCGAGCGGCCCTGCCGGCCGGTGACCAGGAACGCCTGGTTGGGGCCGGCCACCTTGATCCGGGACAGGACGAGGAGCACCAGCAGGACGACCAGGACGGCGATGCCGCCGATCGCGTAGAGCAGCGTCACGGGGTGGTTCCTCCGGGATCGGGAGCGGTGGAGACGACCTCCACCGAGGTGTCGGTCGGGGTGTCGACCACGTAGACCGGGGTGCCGGCGGGCAGCGCGACCTCGCTGCGGGCGTGGTACTTCAGCTGCTGCCCGGCGACGCTGAGCCGGACCTCGCCCAGCCCCCCGGCGGGGACGCCGGAGACGACGACCCCCTGGGCGCCGATCAGCCGGCTGCTGGTGAGCGTCGGTTCGGTGGGCATGTCCCGCAGCGCGGCGGACAGCCGGACGGCGCCGGCGGCGAGCGGCAGGGCGACGAGCAGACCACCGAGGACGGCGAGCAGCACGGTGACCGCGCCCGGCAGCTCGGGCACCAGGGCGGTGACCGCAGCCCCGCCGAAGCCGATGCCGCCGACGAAGGCGGCGATCGCCGGCAGCGAGAACGGCCCGTCGGCGTCACCGTGGCCGAGCTCGCCGAACTCGCCCACGACGAGGGCGAGCACGAGCACCAGGAGGCCGACCGCGCCGATCGCGAGGAAGGCCACCGCGATCGGGTCCACATGACCTCCCCAGGACGGGCGGAGGCACAGAGTCGCAGGTCAGGGCGGTGTTGATCAAGCGGCTGCCCCGGCCGGGTGAGGCGGGGGCCGTCCGGGCGGGCGGTGCTAGCGTCGAGGGACGACACGGGGTGTCCCGCCCGGGACTGAGATCACACCCGTCGAACCTGCTCCAGCTGACACTGGCGAAGGGATGTCCGGCGATGGACGCCACCTCTCTGCGCGCTGCCACCACGGCGCTGCGCGACTCCGCACCCCTGGTGCACTGCCTCACCAACACCGTCGTCCAGACGATCACGGCCAACGCGCTGCTGGCCGTCGGCGCGGCGCCCGCGATGGTCGACGAGCCGGCCGAGGCCGGGGAGTTCGCCGCCGTGGCGTCCGCGGTGCTGGTCAACGTGGGCACCGTCCAGCAGCGCACCGCCGAGGCGATGCGGATCGCGGCCCGGACGGCGTCCGAGGTCGGGACCCCGTGGGTGCTGGACCCGGTCGCCGTCGGCGGGCTGACCTTCCGCACCGAGCTCGCCGCCGACCTGGTGCAGCTGCGGCCGGCCGTCGTCCGCGGCAACGCCTCGGAGGTGCTGGCGCTGGCCGGGGCCGGCAAGGGCGGCCGCGGCGTGGACAGCACCGCCACCCCCGAGGACGCCCTGGAGGCCGCCGGTGAGCTGGCCCGGCGGACCGGCGGGGTGGTCGCGGTCAGCGGCCCGGTCGACGTGGTCACCGACGGCGAACGGGTCGTCCGGGTCGGTGGCGGCTCCCCGCTGCTGACCCGCACGACCGGTGCCGGCTGCGCGCTGGGGGCGGTCACCGCCGCCTACGTGGCCGCGGCCGGTGACGTGATGCTCGGCACGGTCGCCGCGCACGCCCACGTCGCGCTGGCGGCCGAGGCCGCGGCCCGGATCGCCGACGGGCCGGGCACGTTCGCCGTCCGGTGGATCGACGCCCTGGACGCCGTGGACGGCGACGCGCTGGTGCGGGCCCAGCTGAGCTGATGCGCCGCGCGTTCGACCCAACGCTCTACCTGGTCACCGACACCGCGCTGTGCGCGCCGCGGTCGGTGCCCGCGGTCGTCGCCGCCGCGGTGGCCGGTGGGGTGACCGCCGTGCAGGTGCGGGACAAGACGGCGAGCCGGCGGGACCTGCTGGCGCTGACCCGCGCGGTGCAGGAGGTCCTCGCGCCGACCCCGCAGGTGCGGCTGGTCGTCAACGACGCGGTGGACGTCGCCCTGCTCACCGGCGCCGACGGGGTGCACGTCGGCCAGGACGACCTCCCGGCCGACGAGGTGCGCGGCCTGCTCGGCCCGGACGCGCTGGTCGGGGTCTCGGTCGGGTCGGCCGCCGACCTGGACGCCGTCCTGGCCCTGCCGCCGGGCACCGTCGACCTGGTCGGGCTCAGCCCGGTGTGGGCGACGCCGACCAAGCCCGACGCCGGGGCGGCGCTGGGGCTGGCGGGCACCCGGGAGCTCGCCACCCGGGCGCGCGCCGCCGGGCTGACGTCGGTGGCGATCGGCGGGGTGCACGCGGCGAACGCCGCCGCGGTGGCCGCGACCGGGGTCGACGGCGTCTGCGTGGTCTCCGACGTCTGCGCGGCGGCCGACCCCGCCGCCGCGGCGCGCACCCTGCGGGGCGCGCTGGCCGGGCGGGTGCCGGCGTGACCGCGGCCGTCGCGCTGACCGTGGCCGGCAGCGACCCCAGCGGCGGGGCGGGGGTGCAGGCCGACCTGAAGACCTTCAGCGCGCTGGGCGTCTACGGGACGGCGGTGCTCACCGCGCTGACCGCGCAGAGCACCCGCGGGGTGACCGGGGTGCACGCCGTCCCGGCGGCGTTCGTCGGCGAGCAGCTGCGCACGCTGCTCGCGGACGTGACCGTGCACGCCACCAAGCTCGGCATGCTCGGCACCGCCGACGTGGTCCACGAGGTCGCCGCGGTGCTCGCCGACCGGCCCGCGGGACCGGTGGTCTGCGACCCGGTGATGGTCGCCACCAGCGGTGACCGGCTGATCTCCGACGACGCGGTCGACGCCGTGCGCAGCGTCCTGCTGCCGGTGACCGACCTGCTCACCCCCAACGTGCCGGAGGCGGCCGCGCTGCTCGACGTGGCCCCGGCGACGACGGTCGACGAGCTGGCCCCGCAGGCGGCGGCGCTGCTCGCGCTCGGCCCGGGCGCGGTCCTGCTCAAGGGCGGGCACCTCGGCGGCGCGGAGAGCACCGACGTGCTGGTGACCGCGGCCGGGGTGGTCGAGAGCCGCCGGCCCCGGGTGCCGACGACGGCCACGCACGGCACCGGCTGCACGCTCTCCTCGGCGGTCGCGGCGCTGGTCGCCCGCACCCGGCTGGCCGCGCCCGACGAGCCGGTGGACTGGGCGCCGCTGGTCGAGGGCGCCCGCGACTACCTGCAGGCCGCGCTGGTCGAGGGGGAGTCGCTGCGGGTCGGTGCCGGGCACGGCCCGGTGCACCACTTCGCCGGCTGGTGGCCGGCGTAGCCGGTACCGCTCAGTCCTCGTCGGCGAGGACCTCGCGCAGCACCCGGGCGGCGAGCTCGTCGCCCCCGGCCGCCGCGACGGAGAAGTGCTCGATGGCGCCGTCGACGTCCCCGGCGTCCAGCAGCAGCACGCCGAGGTTGTGGTGGGAGTGCAGGTCACCGCCCTCGATGCCGGCGCGGTAGGCGGCCGCCGCGGCGACGTCGTCGTCGAGCTCGTCGCGGTAGAGGTTGCCCAGCGGCAGCCAGCTGCCCACCTCGCCGCGCAGCGCGCCCTCCTCGAGCACCGCGCGGGCCTCCTCGACCCGTCCGGTGGCGCGCAGCAGGGCGGCCAGGCCGGTCCGGGCCTCCTCGTGGAGCTCGGCGCCGGCCCGCAGCTGCGGCTCCAGCGCCAGGTCGCGGGTCTCGTCCCAGCGCCAGGCGGCCAGCGTGGCCGCGGCCACCGCGTCGCCGGCGTCCGCGGACACCTGCGCCCAGTGCCAGGCCTCGAGCGTGCGGCCGGAGTCCAGCAGCCGGTGGGCGAGCGCCAGACCCGCCCGCGCGTCGCCCCGCTCGGCGGCCGTCCGCAGCGTGCGCAGCGCCTCGACCGAGCGGCCCTGGGCCTCCAGGGCGTCGCCCAGCACCGTCCAGGCCTTGGTGTCCCCGGCGTCCAGGGCGGACCGGGCGGCGCGCTCAGCGTCGGCCCAGCGCCCCAGCCGGGCCAGCACGGAGGCGAGGTTCAGCCAGGCGTCGTCCTCACCGGCCGCGGCGGCCTGCCGGAAGGCGTCGGCGGCCTCGTCCTCGCGGCCGAGCGCGTCGAGGCTGTTGCCCAGGTCGAACAGGGCGACGGGGTCGCCGTGCACGGCGGCGCGGCGGAAGAACCAGAGCGCCTGCTCGTGGTCACCGAGGTCGGCGAGCTCGCACCCACGGTCGATGAGGGCGTCGACGTCCAGGTCGTCGTCGGGTGCGGGCACGTCGGGGAGTCTGCCGTGCCCGGCGGCGTCCGCCCACGTCCTGAGGGGGGTCACCCCCCGTCAGGGGGTGGTCCAGTCCGGCGGGTCGGCCGGCTGCAGGTCCGGGTCGTCGGCGCGCAGCGTGCGCACCGGGCCGGGCGCCGTCCGCGGGCCCTCGAACCGGACCGTGACCCGGTTCAACCCGCTGCCCCAGACCCAGCCCGCACCCCGCTCGGCGTGGACGACGTCCTGACCCGGGTGCCAGGCGACGACCGCCGGGCCGGGCGCGGGGTCGGCCGGCACCGGCTCGGGCTCCTCGGTCACCTCGGTGGGCCCGTCGACCGTTTCCTGCAGGGCCTCGGCGAAGAGGTCGCCCTGCGCGTAGGGGGAGAGCCCGGAGACGCCGACGCCGAGCAGCCGCAGCCCGCCGCTGCGGTCCACCGCGCCCAGCAGCCGGCGGGCCACCTCGGCGATCTGCCGGGCGTCGTCCACGGGCTGAGGGAGGGTCAGCGAGCGGGTGAGGGTGGTGAAGTCGTAGCGGCGGACCTTGAGGGTCACCGTCCGGCCCGACGTCCCGGAGCGCTGCAGCCGGCTGCCCACCCGGCCGGCCAGCGCGTCGAGCTCGGCGCTGAGCCGGGACGGGTCGGTGAGGTCGCGGGCGAAGGTCTCCTCCGCGCTCACCGACTTCGCCTCCCGGTCGGTGATGACCGCGCGGTCGTCGTCGGCCCGGGCCAGCCGGTACAGGCCGGTGCCGTGCGCCTGGCCGACCAGGGTGGTGAGGTCGACCAGCGAGAGCCGGTGCAGGTCGCCGATCGTCTTCACCTTGACCTGCGCCAGCCGTTCCGCGGTGGCCGGGCCCACCCCGCCGAGGCTGCGCACCGGCAGCGGGTGCAGCACGTCGAGCTCGCTCCCGGCCGGGACGACGGTCAGCCCGTCCGGCTTGTTCAGCTCCGAGCCGATCTTCGCCAGCGACTTCGACGTGCCGATCCCGACCGAGCCGGTGACGCCGCCGGTGGCCACCGCGATCCGGGCCTTGAGGTCGAGGGCCAGCGCGGTGACGCCGGGCACCGAGAGGTCGTGGTCACCGGCGGCCAGGTCGACGTAGGCCTCGTCGATGGACACCGGCTCGACCAGCGGGGAGAGCTCCCGCAGCAGGGCCATGACGACGTCCGAGGTGCGCCGGTAGGCGGCGAACCGGCCGCCGAGGAACGCGGTGCCGGGCGGGCAGATCCGCCGCGCCTCCGCCGTGGGCATCGCGCTGCGTGCGCCGTACGCCCGGGCCTCGTAGGAGGCGGTGGCCACGACGCCCCGACCGCCGGTGCCGCCGACGACGACCGGCCGGCCCCGCAGCGAGGGCTTGTCGCGCTGCTCCACGGCGGCGAAGAAGGCGTCGAGGTCGAGGTGCATGATGCTGGGCTCCCGACGCACGCCCCCGATGATGCCGCGCGATGATGGGCGGGTGGTGGAGCAGAGCGCCTGGGCGCGGATGAGCACCGAGGACCCCGGCCACTCGGCCGCCTACGTCGACCGGTTCCGCCGGCTCGCGGCGCAGGGCGTCGACCTGGCCGGTGAGGCCCGGCTGGTCGACGCGATGCTGCCGCGCGGCTCCCGGGTGCTGGACGCCGGCTGCGGGCCCGGCCGGGTCGGCGGCTGGCTGGCCGGCGTCGGGCACACCGTCGTCGGTGTCGACGGCGACCCGGTGCTGATCGCCGCCGCGGAGGCCGACCACCCCGGCCCGCGGTGGCTCGTCGGCGACCTCGCCGAGCTCGACCTCGGCGAGGAGTTCGACGCGGTCGTCTGCGCGGGCAACGTCATGACGTTCCTGGCCCCGAGCACCCGGGGCGAGGTGCTGCGCAGGTTCCGCGGGCACCTCGCCCCCGGTGGCCGGGCGGCCATCGGCTTCGGCGCCGGCCGCGGCTACCCGTTCGAGGAGTTCCTGGACGACGCCCGGGGCGCCGGGCTGGAGGTCGACGTCCTGCTCTCGACGTGGGACCTCCGCCCGTACACCCCGGACGCCGACTTCCTGGTCGCCGTCCTCAGCCGGGGCTGACCGTCAGGGCCGGGTCGCCGGCTGGGCGAAGTTCAGCGGCAGCAGCACCGCCGGGTCGCTGATCGGCACCTCCCACACCTCGCCCGCGCCGTCGGGGTCGACGACCTCGCCCCGGCCCAGGAACGCCGCGACCTGCGCCTGGCCCTGGGCCGCCGCCGGGAGCAGCAGGTTGAGCAGGAACGAGTGCGGGTTGTTCGCCGCGTTCGCCGTCCTGTCGTTGCGGTAGAGGCTGGTCCGCGACCACAGGTCCCCGGCCGCGATCACCGTGTAGGCCGTCGGGTTGGCCACCGTCTGGTCGCCGAAGGCGACCTGGAACAGCGCCCGCTCCGGCTCGATCAGCGGGGCGAACGTCTCCGGGCTGCCCGACCGGGACAGCCAGGTCGTGCGGGCCAGGTACTCCTGGACGGCCACGGCGCCCGGCACGGTGACCGTCACCGGCCCCTCGCCGCGCAGCGGCAGCTGTTCCTGGAACAGGTTGCGGGTCGGGTCGGTGCTGTTGAGCAGACCGGCCGCCTGCAGGACCGCGGTCAGGAGCGGCCGGAAGGACGGCGACAACCGGGAGATCTCGGAGATCGGGCCGCCGGCCACGTTGAGCACCGACCGGGTGACGGCCGGGTCGGCGCCGGTGAGCATGGTGCCGTAGATGCCGCCGAAGCTCTGGCCGAAGTAGGTGACGTCGTCCCCGGAGAGGTCCGGCGTCCCGTCGGCGTCGACGTCCGTGCCGCCGACCGAGCGGATGAGCGTCATGACGTCCGCCGCGGTCTGCCGCAGGGCGTCCCGGGAGGACTGGGCCGTCGCGGCACCGGTGGCCGAGGAACCCTCGGTGCTGGTGATCTGGCCGTTGCCGTCCTGGTCGACCCCGCGGCCGTAGGAGGGCAGCGTGGTCGTCGTGCCGCCGCTGGTGATCGTGTAGGAGCTGCCGGGGCCGTACCCGTGACCGACGACGTTGGTGCCGATGGTCGCGATGCCCTGCTGGCTGTTGGCGACCGCGGCGAGCAGGACGTTGGTGTCGTTGGCCGTGAAGCCGTGCCCGAACACCGCCACCGGCCAGCCGCCCGGCGGCGGGGTGCCGGCGGGCAGCACCGCGACGACGGGCAGCCGCTGCGGGCCCACCGGCGCCGGGCCGGCGTCCGCGGTCGGCGTCTGGTCGATCGTCACGTCGGGCTGCAGCCAGCTGGGGGCCAGGTAGGAGCCGAAGACCAGGGTGCCGCCGGTGGCGGCCTGGGGCACCACGACGGGCGCCGTCACTTCGGTGGCGCCCTGGTCCTGCGTCCAGGTCACGGTCGTGCCGGCGGCCGGGAAGGTGCCCTCCACCTGCAGCCCCGGTGCGGTGATGCCGGCGGCGGCGAAGGCGCTGCCGCTGTCGAGCTGGCGCCGGAGGTCGAGCAGGCCGTCGGTGGCGCTCATCGTGGTGAACCGGTCCTGGGCCGCCGCATTGCCCGGGCCGCCCTGCACCTTCAACCGGTAGGTGGTGCCGGGGGCGAGCTGCTCGGCCGGGTGGGCGTAGAGGGTGTTCGTGGCCGGGTCCCACACGACGCGGTCCACGCCGGTGCGCCAGCCGCCGTGCTCCTCCTTGACCGAGATCCGCGCGGCGGCCTCGGCCGGGTCCACCGGCCGGCTGAACTGCACCGCGATGCGCGGGTCCAGGTCGAAGCCGTCGAGCTGGTCGAGCTCCTGCACCAGTCCGCAGCTGATCGGGGCCCCGCAGCCGGTGGTCGGCAGCGCGACCCGGCGGCCGGTCAGCTGGCCGGGGTCGGCGACGGTGAGGTCGTCGCTGGGGAAGAGCGACAGCGGCACGGCCTTGCCCGGGCCCGGGTGGGCGAGGGCGGCGGGTGCGGCGGCGGCGAGGCCGGTGGTGAGGGCGAGCGTGCCCACGAGGGCAGCGGTCGACCGTCGCCAGGACAGTGGCGTCACGGGATCTCCATTGATCGGGGACCTCTGTCTAGCCCCGGGTGACCCGGCTCACAACCCACACCCAGGGATGGGAGGGTGCGGCATGAGCTACCTCCCGGACCCCGCCGTGTTCTCCCGGCGGGACGGCCAGCCGTCGGCCGGGCGCACCCGGTTCGTCGCGACCGGCACGCAGACCCGCGGCGACTTCGGCCTGTTCGAGATGACCATGGCGCCGGGCGGCAGCGGACCCGGGCCGCACCTGCACCGCACGTTCAGCGAGTCCTTCCACGTACTGGAGGGCTCGCTGGCCGTGCTGGCGGGGGAGGAGTGGACGACGGCGCACGCCGGTGACCTGGTGTACGTGCCGCGCTCGGGCGTGCACGGCTTCCGCGCGGCCGGTCCGGACGTCGGGGCGCGCTTCCTCATCCTGTTCACCCCGGGCATCCCGCGCGAGGACTACTTCACCGGCCTGCACGAGCTGACGACCGGCGGACGCACGCCGACGACGGCGGAGATCGACGCCTTCGCGCTGCGGCACGACCAGTTGAACCTGCGCGACTGACTCACTCGCAGGCGATGCCGTCCCCGTCGCCGTCCATGCGGTCGGACCAGCCGGGGTCGCCGCGGTGCAGCGGCGCCGCGCCCGCGGCGCGGGCGGCGGCGCAGTCGGCGTAGGGCGCCGGCGTTCCCGCGGGAACGTCGGCCGGGGCCGGGGCCGGGGTCTGGGCGGGGGTGGGGACGGGTTCACCGGGGCAGTCGGCCAGGACGCCGGCGATCGCGTCGTGCTCGGCCTGGGTGACCCAGAGGCCGTAGGCGGCCTTCACGGCGACCTGGCGGGCCACGTAGGCGCAGCGGTAGCCGCGCTCGGGCGGCAGCCAGGTGGCCGCGTCGCCGTCGCCCTTCTGCCGGTTGGCGGAGTAGTCGACGGCGAGCAGGTTGAGCGGGTCGTTGGCCAGCGCGGTGCGCCGGGCGACGTCCCAGCGGCCGGCCCCGGTCTGCCAGGCGTCACCGAGGGCCACCACGTGGTCGATGTCGACGCTGCTGCCGTCGCCCTTGACGAAGTCGATCGTCCGGCCGGTGTACGGGTCGGCGAGGGTGCCGCTGACGACGACGCAGTTCCGGGTGCCGGGCTTGACGGCCTCGTCGGTCAGGTCCCGGGCCAGGACGTCGTTGCGGGTGTCGCAGCCGTTGCGGTCGACGTCGGCCCATGCTGAGCCGAACTGGTCGCGGTCGTAGCCGGTCTTCGGCGCCCTGCCCTTGACCGCCAGGGTGGCGAGGACGTCGGCTGCTGCCCGGCCGTCGGCCGGTGCGCTGGCCTGCGCCTGGTGCGCGGCCTCGGAGACGGCATCGGCCGGGGCGTCAGCGGCGGGCGAGGTGCTGCCCAGCTGCCCGGGCTCGCAGGCCGCGGTGCCGAGCACGGCCAGCACGGCCAGTGCGGCGTAGCGGTGTTTCACGTGGAGCCCCCGGGGAAGTCGGAACCCCGACGCTAGGTGCGGGACCGCTCTTCCCCGGGGACCTCACCGGACGTGTCGCCGCTCGCGCGGCGGTGGTGCGGGGCGGGGTCAGCCCTTGCCGTGGCCCTTGCCCTTGCCACCGGCGGCCGGGACGGCGGCGCTGTCCTCGACCGAGGCGTCCTCGTCGGTGGCGTCCTCCGCGCTGTCGCCGCCCTTGCCGGCGTTGCTGCGGGCGACCTCGGAGACGGCCTTGCCGTGGTCCCGACCGACCACAGACTTGTCGTGGGCGACCTCGGAGACGGCCTGGCCGTGGTTGGCCGGGGCCGCGGGCTCCTCGACCTCCGGCGCCTCGGGCGCCTCGGGCGCCTCGGGGGTCTCGACCTCGGGCGCCTCGGGGGTCTCGACCACCGGGGCCTCCTCGACGGGAGCCTCCTCGACGGGGGGCTCCTCCACCGGGATCTCGCCCGCCGGGGGCTCCTCCACCGGGGCCTCATCGATCGGCGCCCCCTCGACCGGCGTCTCGTCCACCGGCGTCTCGTCCACCGGCGCCTCGTCCACCGGGGCCTCCTCGACCGGCGCCTCGACCTCGGGGGTCTCGGGGCTGGTGATGGTGGTGCCGTCCGAGGCCGGCTCGACCGCCTGGGCGATGCCCGCGGTGCCACCACCCACGACTGCCAGGGCGACGGCGCCGACAGCGACCTTCCCGGCGAGTCCGGCGGGGACGACCTTGGCGAGGAGGGCGGGGAAGGTGGTGAACAGTGCGGGCACGGCGGGCTCCTGGTTCGGAGGGGAACAACGTCCCGGTGGTTCTCGGCGGCCCGCCGCCCGCGCTTGAGCCGGTCCACCCGATCAGGCGAACGACCGGTCCACGGAGGAGTCAGTTCGCCATGTCGACGAACCGGCTGTAGTGGCCCTGGAAGGCGACGGTGACGTTCGCGGTCGGGCCGTTGCGGTGCTTGACCAGCATGATGTCGGCCTCGCCGGCCCGCGGGGACTCCTTCTCGTACATGTCCTCGCGGTGGATCATCATCACCATGTCGGCGTCCTGCTCGATCGAGCCGGACTCACGGAGGTCGGACAGCATCGGCTTCTTGTCCTGACGCTGCTCGGACCCGCGGTTCAGCTGGCTCATCGCGATGACCGGGAGCTCGAGCTCCTTGGCCAGCAGCTTCAGCGCACGGGAGAACTCCGAGACCTCCTGCTGGCGGCTCTCGACCTTCTTGCCCGAGGTCATCAGCTGGAGGTAGTCGATGACGATCAGCTTGAGGTCGTTGCGCTGCTTGAGCCGCCGCGCCTTGGCCCGGATCTCCATCATCGTCATGTTCGGTGAGTCGTCGATGTAGAGCGGTGCGTCGGCGATCTCGCCCATCCGGCGGGCCAGCTTCGACCAGTCCTCGTCGGACAGCGAACCGGCGCGCATGTGGTGCAGCGGCACCTTCGCCTCGGCCGACAGCAGACGCATGGTGATCTCGTGCTTGCTCATCTCGAGCGAGAAGATCGCCGCGGGCAGGTGGTGCTTCACCGTGGCCGACCGGGCGATGTCGAGGCCGAGGGTCGAGTTGTGGGTCGGGATGAAGCTGCGGCCGGCGAGGAAGAGGTGGTCCTCGGCGTCGACCTGGATGCACCGCACCGGCACGCTCGCGATGGGCCGGACCTCCGTGACGAACCGGACGCCGCGCGCGGTGAACGTGCGGGCACCGCGCTCCTTGTGCAGCAGCTTCTTGCGCTCGAGCCGGAAGACCTCGTCGTCGGTGCTGAAGGTCAGCGTGAAGCAGGTGGAGGACGCCTCGCTGCGGCCGGCCACCCGCTTGCGGCTCATCCGCACCCGGTGGCCGAGGCCGGCGATCAGCTCCCGGACGTCCTCGGCCAGCCGCTGGTTGGTGACGGCGAACTGGACGACGCCGCTGGCCGCCACCGTCCCGTCGGTGTCGAGCAGACCCGCGAGCAGCGCCCGCCGCTGGCCCACGGAGGCGCGCAGGTAGCTGGTGGGGACGTGCTTGTCATCGAGCACCCCCAGCGACCGCAGCAGGCCGGTGACGGTGCCGTGATCGGCCCGGCAGGAGGCGCACTGCACGAGCCCGGAGGAGGGCCCACCGCAGTCCGGGCAGGTCGCGCTGAGGCCCACCCCGCCGGCGGCGCGGAGCTTGCCCCCGCACGTCTTGCCGCAGGTCTGCACCTGCGACGTCCTCGGCACGAACAGCTCGCCGCACATCGGGCACGGGCGGGCGGCGACCGCGCCCCGGTTCGGCAGCCGCATCACGTAGCGGAGCTCGGCGGACGTGCGCTCGACGACCAGGCCGTCGCCCTCGATGTAGGCGGCGATCTCCGGGTCGGCGCTGGTGAAGTGCGCGCTGGCCGAGGTGCCGTCGCCGAGCCAGACACCCAGCGCGTAGGGCGGCAGCGGCAGCGCCGCCTCCGGCAGCTCGAGCGGGGCGGCGTTGGTGACCGAGTGGTTGAGCCGGGCGTCGGCGGTCTCGCAGCGGACCGTGCGCGCCAGCTCCTCCGTGGTGCGCACGGCGGCGCTCACCCGGGGAGCACCACCGCGCACCCGCGCCTCCTGCGCGGCCCGGCGGCTCGCCCGGGTGTCGGTGAGCCACTGGTGCTGGGCGTCGGCGACGATCACCGAGCCGTCGGAGAAGTGGACCTCGTAGCAGGGCCGCCCGGTCATCACCTCGGTGGCGGCGACGACCGTGGTGGGCCGGCCGTCGGCGCCGATGACCTCGTCGCCGACCGTGACCTCGCCCATCGTCGTCCAGCCGTGCGGCGTGGCCACCGGGGTGTCCAGCGCGAGCGCCTTCCCGACACCGGGTCGCGCCGCGATGACGATCATCTGGCCGGCCTGCAGGCCGTTGGTGAGCTCGTCGAGGTCGCGGATGCCGGTCGGGACGCCGCGGCTCACGCCGCCGCGGGAGGCGATCGCGTCCAGCTCGTCCATGGTGGGCTGCAGGACGTCGGCGAGGCGCGAGTAGTCCTCGCTCATCCGCTTCTCGGTGACGTCGTAGATCTCCTGCTGGGCGCGGTCGACGATGTCGTCGACGTCGCCCTTGCCGCCGGCAGCGCCGTAGCCCAGCTGCACGACGCGGGTGCCGGCCTCGACCAGCCGGCGGAGCACGGCCTGCTCGGACACGATCGCGGCGTAGTACCCGGCGTTCGCCGCGGTGGGCGTGGAGGCGATGAGCGTGTGCAGGTAGACCGCGCCGCCCATCTTCGACAGCTGGTCGGTGCGGTTCAGCTCGGCGGCGACGGTGATGGCGTCGGCGGGCTCGCCCCGCCCGTACAGGTCGAGGATGACGTCGAAGACGACCTGGTGCGCCGGCCGGTAGAAGTCCGCGCCGTGCAGGACCTCCACGACGTCGGCGATCGCGTCCTTGCTCATCAGCATGCCGCCGAGGACCGACTGCTCGGCTGCGACGTCCTGAGGGGGCTGCCGGTCGTACTCCGGAGCCGCGGCCCTCGGCCTGCTGATGTCGTCGACGACCGCCACGCTGGGTTCCCCTTGCTCTTCGCGTCCAGTTCGAACAACTGTTCGCACAACAGCTACCACCGGGCGCTGACACTTCGCGCCCGGCGGTGGCTGGGGATGACGGTAGGAACCGCGGAGGGGGTCCGTCCAACACCGCTGTGCACGCCGATCTGCACAACTTGTGGACAAGTCGGTGGACAGAGCCGGTCACCGTGTGGAGACCGCGGGGGACGCACGCCCGTCGTGTCCCCGCCACCGGCCCGTCACCTGCGATCAGGCCTCTCCCGGGGTGTGGACAGGAGAAAGTCGGCCCGTCGTCGACGATCCGTACGCCCGGGCGTGTCGCGGAGTCCCCGCAGGTCACACGCGTCACGCCGGGTCGGCCGGGTCGGACGTGACGCGCCGCACCCGGCCCACGGCGGCGCCGGGCGGCCACGCCCGGGCGGGACGTCCGTTCACCCGCCGTCCGCCTGCCGGAGTCGACACGGCGGGACGGTCACCGTGCCCCGGGAACGCCACGAGGGGCGCCGGACCGGAGTCCGACGCCCCTCGTGGGGACTGCGCTGTGGATCAGCCGGCGACGACGTCCAGGGTGACCGGGACGGAGACCTCCGGGTGCACCCGCACCGTGACGGTGTGGGTGCCGACGCTCTTGATGCTGCTGGGCAGCTCGATCCGGCGGCGGTCGAGCTCCGGGCCGCCGGCCGCGGTGACCGCAGCGGCGACGTCGGCGGTGGTGATCCGCCCGAACAGGCGGCCACCGTCACCCGAGCGGGCGGGCAGCGTCACGGTGAGACCGGACAGACGGGCGGCCACGGCCTGCGCCTCCTCGAGGGAGCGCACGTCGCGGGCCGCACGGGCCCGGCGCAGGCTGGTGACCTGCTTCTCGGCACCCCGGGTGGACACGATGGCCAGCCCGCGGGGCAGGAGGTAGTTGCGGGCGTACCCGCCCTTCACCTCGACGGTGTCCCCGGCGGAACCGAGGCCGGTGACCTCCTGGGTCAGGATCAGCTTCGATGCACTCATGATCAGCGCGCCGTCGAGGTGTAGGGCAGCAGGGCCATCTCGCGGCTGTTCTTCACGGCCACGGCGACGTCACGCTGGTGCTGGCTGCAGTTGCCGCTGACGCGGCGGGCACGGATCTTGCCGCGGTCGGAGATGAACTTCCGCAGCAGGGTCGTGTCCTTGTAGTCGATGTAGGTCGCCTTGTCCTTGCAGAACTGGCAGACCTTCTTCTTGACCTTGCGGATGGGGGGCTTGGGCACTGGGGTTCTCCAGAGATCAGTTCAGGGAGAGAGGATCAGAAGGGGGGCTCGTCGGACGACGCCGGCGGGGTCGACCAGGGGTCGCTGGCCCCGCCGCCGGAGAAGCCGCCGCCGCCACCGCCGTTGCCGCCGCCGCCGAAGCCGCCACCACCGCCGCCGCCCTCACTGCGGGCGGCGCGGGTGACCTTGGCCGTGGCGTAGCGGAGCGAGGGGCCGATCTCGTCGACCTCGAGCTCGATGACGGTGCGCTTCTCGCCTTCCTTCGTGTCGAAGGAACGCTGCTTCAGCCGGCCGGAGACGATGACCCGCGAGCCGCGGGTGAGCGACTCGGCGACGTTCTCCGCCGCCTGGCGCCACACGTTGCAGCGGAGGAACAGCGCCTCGCCGTCCTTCCACTCCTGCGACTGGCGGTCGAAGGTGCGGGGCGTCGAGGCCACGGTGAAGTTGGCGACGGCTGCGCCGGACGGCGTGAACCGCAGTTCCGGGTCGGCCGTGAGGTTGCCGATGACGGTGATGACGGTCTCGCCGGCCATGGTCAGTGCGCCTCGGGCCGCATCAGCTTGGTGCGCAGGACCGACTCGTTCAGGTTGAGCTGGCGGTCCAGCTCGGCGACCGCGGCGGGCTCGGCGCTGATGTCGACGATGGCGTAGATGCCCTCGACGTTCTTCTTGATCTCGTAGGACAGCCGACGGCGGCCCCAGATCTCGGTCTTGACGGTGCCACCGGAGTTGGTGACGACGGTCAGGAATCGGTCCAGGCTGGGAGCGATGGTCCGCTCCTCGAGCTCGGGATCGAGGATGATCATCAGTTCGTAGTGACGCACGGAGAACCCCACCTCCTCTGGTCTCAGCGGCCGCAGTACATCTGCAGCAGGAGGGTCGTACACGCGTCGCACGCCCCGGCGAGAGCCCGCGGGAGCGGGATCGGACGGGACGCGCACCGATCAGGCTACCAGCGGCGGTCGGTAGGGTCGCCCGGGTGGCTGACCAGCTGATCGGCGTGCACGTCGGACCGGGCCTGACCGAGGACAACGAGCTCGACGCCGGCGGCCCGCTGGCCCGCGCGGCGGAGGTGGACGCCGACGCCGTCCAGGTGTTCCTGGCCGACCCGCAGGGCTGGAAGAAGCCGTTGCCCCGCCCGGACGCCGAGGCGCTGCTCGGCTCCGACGTCGCCGTCTTCGTGCACGCGCCGTACATCGTCAACGTCGCCTCGACGAACAACCGGATCCGCATCCCCAGCCGCAAGCTGCTCGGCCAGCACGCGGCCGCCTCTGCCGCGATCGGGGCGGCCGGCATGGTCGTGCACGGCGGCCACGTGCTGGCCAAGGACGACCCGGCCGCGGGCGTGGACAACTGGCGCAAGACCTTCGCCCGGCAGGCCGAGGACGGCGGCTTCGGGATCCCGGTGCTCATCGAGAACACCGCCGGCGGCGACAACGCGATGGCCCGCGAGCTCGAGGCCGTCGCCCGGCTGTGGGAGGCCGTGGGCGAGTTCGGGGCGGGCTTCGTGCTCGACACCTGCCACGCCTGGGCCGCCGGCTGGGACCTGACCCGGGTGGTGGACGACGTCCGGGCCGTCACCGGGCGGATCGACCTGGTGCACCTCAACAACAGCCGCGACCCCGCCGGCTCCGGCCGGGACCGGCACGCGCCGCTGGGCGCGGGGGAGATCCCGCTGGAGCTGCTGGTCGGCGTCGCCCGCGCCGCCGGGGCGCCGGTCGTGCTGGAGACGCCCGGCGACGCCGCCGGTCACGCCGAGGAGATCTCGCTGCTGCGGGAGGCGCTGGCCGGCTGACGCCGGCGGCGCAGCGTCACCACATCCGGGGCGCCGTCGAGGAAGCCACCGGCGGGGTCGTCGGTGCCGGGCCAGCTGCGGCGCACCAGGTCGGTGTCGGGGTGCCAGATCTCGTGCACGACCAGCGCCATGAGCAGCAGCAGGGCGGCGTCCCGCAGGCCGACGGCGAGGTAGAACCACTCGACGTCCACACCCCGGTTGTCCGCGCCGAGGTAGTACAGCATCGTCATCGTCCAGACCAGCGCCTCGGTCGCCTGCCACAGCAGCAGCGAGCGCCAGCGCGGCCGGGCCAGCACCGCCAGCGGGAGCAGCCACAGCGCGTACTGCGGGCTGTACACCTTGTTCACCAGCAGGAACGCGGCGACCAGCAGGAACGCCAGCTGCGGCAGCCGCGGCCGCAGCGGTGCCGCCAGCGCCAGCCAGGCGACCCCGGCCGCGCAGAGCACCAGCAGCACGGCGACGGTCGCGTTGAGCACCGTCGGGCTCTCGCCCTCGGCCAGCGGCCCGTCGAGGAAGCCGGGGAACCAGTGCAGCGCGATCGCCCAGATGCTCTCCGGGTTCGCCGGGCGGGTGCCGTTCAGCTCGAAGAAGCGGGCCCAGTTCTCCGGCGCCAGGACGGCGATGGGCAGGTCGACCACCAGCCAGGCCAGCCCCGCGGTGACCGCCGTCGTCCACCACGGCCGGAGCCGGCCGGCCCGCAGGCACAGCACGAGCAGCACGCCGAGGACCAGCACCGGGTAGAGCTTCGCCGCGATCCCCAGCCCGAGGAGCACCCCGGCGACCACCGGGCGCTGCCGGGCCCAGGCCCACATGCCCAGCGTGGTCAGCGCGACCGCGAGCAGGTCCCAGTTGGTGAAGGCGTAGAAGAGCAGCACGGGGGAGAGGCCGACCATGGCGGCGTCCCACGGCCGGCGACCGGTCAGCCCGAGCACGCCGCGGGTGACGACCAGCGCCAGCACCGACAGCAGCAGGCAGGTGACGACGTAGTAGGTCTGCACCGGCACCGAGTCCGGCAGCAGCCCGCTGCCGGCGGCCAGCCCGTCGTACCCCCGGGCGACCACCGCCGCCAGCTGCATCAGCCCGCCGCTGAGCACCGGGTACTCGACCGCGGAGTCCAGGTAGGGCACCTCGCCGGCGGCCAGGCCGTGGATGCCGAACAGCGGGACGGCGTCGTTGTAGCAGAGGTGCGTGTACTGCTTGGACCCGCTCCAGTCGCCGTCCGCGCAGGGTGCCTGCTTGGCCCAGGCGACGCTCAGCACCAGCACGGTGAACAGCAGGCAGACCCGCAGCGGCGTCCAGAACAGCGCCCGCCCGGTCACCGCGTGCCGGCCCCACGGGCCGCCCACCGCCTCGCTGGCCTGGACGGCGACCGGGTCGGTCCAGGTCGGGACGACGCGGTCGGGCCAGGGCGGTGCGGCCACCTGCGGCGGGGAGGACACCTCGGGCCCGCCCCCCGGCTGGTCGGCCGGGACGGACGGGCCCGTCGGTGTCGCGCTCACTGCATCAGTCTGCCTGCCGGCGGCTCACCGGTTGGACTGCGTCGGGATCGGCACGCCCCCCGGCGTGGTCGGCACCGGGTCCACCGGTGACGGCGAGGTGTCGGTCACCGGGGGCTCCTCGCTCTGCGTCGGCGGGGTCGGCCGGTTGAACGACGGTGTCGGCCGGCTGTAGGACGGCGTGGAGGTCGTCGTCTGCCGCGGCGCCTGGCTGGTCGTCGCGGGCGCCTGGGCGGTGGTGGTGGGCGCCGGTGCCTGGGTGGTCTCCGCGGCGACGCCCTTGCCGGTGTCGCCCTTGATGATCGCCTTGGTCGGCAGCGGCTCCTCGGGGGTGCCGTCGAGCACGGTGTCCATGAACTCCTGCCAGATCTGCCCCGGCAGGCCGGACCCGTAGATGATCTTGCCCTGCACGTTGGTGATGGGGGCGAGACCCTGGCTGCCCATCCACACCGCGGTGGAGATCGACGGGGTGTAGCCGACCATCCAGGCGTCGGAGTTGTCGGTGGCGTTCAGCCCCTGGGTGCCGGTCTTGCTGGCCACGGGCCGGTTGCCGTCGAGCGGGCGCTTGGAGTACGCGGCGACCCCCTCGAGCGCGAAGGTGGTGTCGCTGGCGACGTCGGCCGGGATGACCTGCTGGGCGGTCTCGCTGCCGTCGACCGACTTGAGCACCGTGCCCTCGCCGTCGGCGACCTGGGCGACGAAGTGCCGCTGGTGGTAGACGCCACCGGCGGCGAGGGTGGCGAAGCCGACGGCCTGGTCGATCGGCCGCACCTCGTACTCACCGATCCCGATCGCGCTGCCGGTCTGCCCGTTCTCCGGGCTGGCCAGCGACGTCTTGCCGCGCAGCGCCTCGGGCACCGACGGGCTGTCGGGCCACTGGTCGCCGATGCCCATCGCCGCCCGGGCCGTCTCGGCGACCTTCGCCGGTCCGACCTCGTAGGCCAGGCCGTAGAAGGTGGTGTTCAGCGAGCGGGTGATCGCCTCCCGCAGGGTGCACGCCGCGCACTGGGCGTTGCCGGAGTTGACCACCGGCTTGGTGCGGTCCTTGAACGTCTGCGGCGAGCTGCCGTCCCGCCGCGCGTCGACGCTGATCCCCTCGCTGAGGGCGGTGGCCAGCGTGTACGGCTTGAACGACGACCCCGGCTGCTTGTAGGCCTGGGCGTAGTCGGTCGTGTCGGCGTTGGGGTCCTCGCTGGTGCGCGCCGCGTTGCCGTAGTAGGCCAGCACGCCGCCGGTCCGGGGGTCGACCGAGACGAGCGCTTCGCGCAGCAGCCCGACGTCCTCGCCCTCCATCACGTCGTTGACCGAGGCGACCGCGGCGTCCTGGTAGCGCTTGTCCACCGTGGTCGTGACCCGCAGGCCCTGGGTCTCCACGTCGGTGTAGCCGTAGGACGAGCCCTCGAGCTCGGCGAGCACCTGGTCGACGATGAGCCCCTCGGGGCCCGAGGGGATGCCCAGGCCGGCACCGTCGTCGGGGAGCGCGACCGGGTACTGCGCGGCCGCCCGCGCGGCGGAGTCGAACCAGCCCTGCTCGACCATGGCGTCCAGGACCCTGCCCCAGCGGTCCTGCGCCTCCTCGGGGTTGGACTCCGGGTCGTAGTAGTTCGGGCTGCGCACCAGCACGGCCAGGACGGCGCCCTGCTCGGCGGTGAGGTCGGCGGCCTTGACGCCGAAGTAGGTCTCCGCCGCCGCCTCGATGCCGTACGCGCCGCGGCCGAAGTAGATGGTGTTCAGGTAGTTCTCCAGGATCTCGTCCTTGGAGTACTCGTTGTCCAGCTTGATGGAGAGGAAGAGCTCCTTGAACTTGCGGCTGAACGTCTGGTCCGAGCTCAGGAACGCGTTCTTCACGTACTGCTGGGTGATCGTCGAGCCACCCTGGGTGGAGCCGCCGGTCAGGTTGTTCCACGCCGCCCGGACGATGCCGGTGAAGGAGATGCCCGGGTCGTTGTAGAAGTTCCGGTTCTCCGCCGCCAGGATCGCGTTCCGCGCGGGCTCCGAGACCTGGTCCAGGCCGACCTCGATCCGGTTCTCGCTGCCCAGCCGGGCCATCTCGGTGACGCCGTCGGAGTAGTAGACGATCGTCGTCTGCTGGTTGGTCACCGACTCCGGCGTCGGGACGTCGGTCGAGGCGTACACCACGCCGACGAAGACGCCGAGCAGCACCAGCGAGCTCACGAACAACCCGACGAGGACCTTCAGCCAGCGACGCCGCCGCTGCTTGCCGGTGCGCTTCTTCTTCCCGCCACCCGGCGGCCTGCCGCGGCCGCTGCCGCTGCCACCGGGCCGGTTGCCGCCCGTGGGCGGCTTCGCCGGGGGACGGCCACCGCCGCCGCCACCGGCGGGGCGGGCCGGGGAGGAGGCGCGGGCCCGGCCGCCGGCCGCCGGCCGGCGTGCGGCGCCGGCCCCGCTGCTCCCGGACCCGGCGCTGCGGGCCTGCGGTGGGCGGCGGCCCGAGCCGGCGGAGCCGACCCGGGCGGTCTGGTCGTGGGGAGGCACGCGGTGGCCCCTTCCTGCAGTCGTGGGGGGCGGACCGCGACGTGGTCGCAGGCCAGCCCCCGGGGTGACGTCTTCAGCTGTGTGCGCAGCGGGCAGGCGGCGGCGCACGGCCGGCAGCGACTACTCGGTCGCCGCCCGGCGGCGGGTCCTGCGTGGTGCGCGACCCGGGACCGGTTCGGCGCCCAGGACGTAGGAGGTGACGAGGTGGTTCCAGCCGCAGCCGCGGCACACCTCGACGGTGTACACGGCGAACTCGTCCTGCGCGGCGTCCATCCGGGCCAGCTCGCGCCCGGTCTTCGCCTGACCCGACACCGGCCCGAGCCCGTCACCGTAGACGTAGCTGACCAGGGCCAGCCGCTCCCGGCGGCAGATCGGGCACGGGGAGTCGGTCGGCTCACCGTGGTACTTCGCCGCCCGGGAGAGGTACGGGCTGGCGTCGCACACCTCGAACAGACCGGTCCGCCCGGCGTGCACCTCGGCCAGCAGCGCGCGCCTCTGCAGCGCGTAGTCCACCACCGACCGTCGTCCGGGCACGGCGCCAATGTACGCAACGGAGCCCTGCTGGTGACCCTCTCCGGATGTCGACACGGGGCTCCTGGGGCGGGCGTGAGCTGCCCGCCCCTGCTGTGCGCACTGCTGCGCCCGGATGTATCGTACCGATACATCGATCCGGCGACAGCCGAGTGACCAGGAGGTGGCGCCGTGCTGGAGTTCGCCATCCTGGGGCTGCTGCAGCAGTCGCCCATGCACGGCTACGAGCTGCGCAAGGAGCTCGCCGCCGTGCTCGGCGGCCTCCGGTCGATCTCCTACGGGTCGCTCTACCCGGCGCTCAAGCGGATGCAGGCCGCCGGGCTGATCGCCAGCGACGACCCGACCCCGCGCTCGCTGCTGCCGGCCGACGCCCCGGCGCTGACCGGGCGCCGCGGCAAGGTCGTGTACGCGATCACCGCCGAGGGCAAGGAGCGGTTCGCCGAGCTGGTCAGCTCGACCGGCCCGGAGGCCTACGACGACGAGGGCCGCTTCGGCGTCCACCTGGCGTTCTTCCGGCACACCGCCGCCGACGTCCGGCTGCGCATCCTCGAGGGCCGGCGGCGCACCGTCGAGCGGCAGCGCGACCGGCTCATGGACTCGCTGCGGCGCACCCAGGAGAAGCTCGACCGCTACACCCTCGAGCTGCAGCGCCACGGTCTGGACTCCGTCGACCGCGAGGTCCGCTGGCTCACCGAGCTGATCGACCACGAGAAGGACGACGCCCGCGCCGAGGCCGCCCGCGAGCAGCCCCCCGAGACCGCACCACCCCGCACCACCTGAGCTGCACCACCAGCACGAGATCAGCACACACAGTCCGGGCCCGGGAGGGCCCGCCGGAGGGAGACAGTCCATGGCATCGGTCAAGGTCGCCATCGTCGGCGTCGGCAACTGCGCCGCCTCGCTCGTCCAGGGGGTCGAGTACTACCGCGACGCGGACGAGTCCGCGTCGGTCCCCGGCCTCATGCACGTCCGGTTCGGCGACTACCACGTGTCCGACGTGGAGTTCGTCGCCGCGTTCGACGTCGACGCCAAGAAGGTCGGCCGCGACCTGTCCGAGGCCATCTTCGCCAGCGAGAACAACACCATCAAGATCTCCGACGTCCCGCCGCTGGGCGTGACCGTCCAGCGCGGCACCACCCTCGACGGGCTCGGCAAGTACTACCGCGAGATCGTCGAGGAGTCCGACGACGCCCCGGTCGACATGGTCACCGCGCTCCGCGAGTCCGGCGCCGATGTGCTGGTCTGCTACCTCCCGGTCGGCTCGCAGCAGGCGGCGGAGTTCTACGCCCAGGCCGCGATCGACGCGCAGGTCGCCTTCGTCAACGCCCTCCCGGTCTTCATCGCCGGCACCAAGGAGTGGGCGGACAAGTTCACCGCCGCCGGCGTGCCGATCGTCGGCGACGACATCAAGAGCCAGGTCGGCGCCACGATCACCCACCGCGTCCTGGCCAAGCTGTTCGAGGACCGCGGCGTGCAGCTGGACCGCACCATGCAGCTCAACGTCGGCGGCAACATGGACTTCAAGAACATGCTCGAGCGCGAGCGCCTGGAGTCCAAGAAGATCTCCAAGACCCAGTCGGTCACCAGCCAGGTCGACCGGGACATGGGCAAGGACAACGTGCACATCGGCCCGTCGGACCACGTGCCGTGGCTGTCGGACCGCAAGTGGGCCTACGTCCGCCTCGAGGGCCGCGCGTTCGGCGACGTCCCGCTGAGCCTGGAGTACAAGCTCGAGGTCTGGGACTCCCCGAACTCGGCCGGCATCATCATCGACGCCGTCCGGGCCGCGAAGATCGCCAAGGACCGCGGCATCGGCGGCCCGATCCTGTCGGCGTCCTCGTACTTCATGAAGAGCCCGCCGGTGCAGTACGACGACAGCGAGGCGCGTGACGCCGTCGAGGCGTTCATCCGCGGCGACATCGAGCGCTGAGTCACCCGCTGAGGGGCCCGGACCTGGTCGGTCCGGGCCCCTCAGCCGTTCCTCCTAGGCTCTCCGGCATGCGCTCACCCCGTCGTCCCGGTCCGGTCCGGCTGGTCGTGCTGGCGGCCGTCGCGGCGCTCGTCGCGGTGCTCGCCGGGTGCAGCGAGGACGACGCACCCGACCGGGCGCCCGGTGACCCGATCACCTCCGCCGAGGCCGACACGCTGGCCCAGGTGCTCTACGCCGACCGCCAGGCCGGCGGCGCCGACTTCGAGGTCAGCGCGCCCTACGCGGAGGGTGCCGTGCTCACCCTGACCGGCGAGGTCGACTTCAGCCGGGACACCGGCCGGGCGCAGGCGGTCACCACCTACGAGAACGGGCAGCCCGAGGAGACCCGGACGCTGTTCTTCAGCGAGACCGACCTGTGGCAGGGCGACGTCCCCGGCCTGGCCGACGCGCTCACCGCCGCAGGCCTGCCCGCGGCCACCTACGCCCGCCGCCCGCTCGTCACCAGCGGCTCGACCGGCACCGCCTCGCTGCTGGACGTGCTGGTGCAGATGGTGACCCGGCTGTCGGCGCGCGCGGCCGACGACCCGCGGTCCTTCGAGGCCTACACCTGGGCCGGCTCGCAGTCGGTGAACGGGGAGCTGGCATCGGTGTTCCGCAGCGGCACCGGCGCGGAGATCTCGGTGGCCGCGGACAGCGAGCTGCTGGTCCAGTACGTGACCGAGGTGCAGGACTTCCAGGTGACGATCACCCTCGCCGACCACGGGCCGCGGGACATCACGCTGCCGGCCGACACGGACACGGTGGACACCACGCAGCACCCGGACATCGCCGCGGCGCTGGGGATCTGAGACGAAGCAGGAGGGGGCGGCCTCTTCCCCAGGTCGCCCCCTCCTGTGCCTCTTTCCTACCAGCTCCGGGCGCTCGGGACCAGCGACACGCAGCCGCCGGGCCGCCAGGTCAGTTCGCGGAGGGGTCCGCCGGAGCGGTCGACAGCACGGCCAGCCGGCCGGACTGGCGGCGCAGCACCGCCCGCCACAGCTCCGGGCCGGAGACCTCGGCCAGCACGTCGCCCGGCTCGCCGTCCACGCAGGCCCAGGCACCCTCGGCCAGCTCGGCGGCCAGCTGCCCGGCGGACCACCCCGCGTACCCGGCGAACACCCGCAGGCCCGCGATCTCGCCGTCCAGCAGGTCGGGGTCGCCGTCGAGGTCGACCAGGTGCACCCGGCCGGCGACCAGGCGCAGGCCGCTGTCGGGGTCCAGCGGACCGTCCCCGCTGCGGGTGGCCAGGCACAGCGCGGTGTCGGTCTCGCAGGGCCCGCCGACGTGGAAGACGCCCGGCTCGACGGCCAGCTCCGACCAGCCGGGCAGGACGTCGGCGATGCCGACCTCGCTGGGCCGGCCGAGCACGACGCCGATCGTGCCGGTGTCGGAGTGGTCGAGCACGTAGACCACGCCACCGGCGAACGTCGGGTCGGTGAGCGCGGGCATCGCGACCAGCAGCGACCCGGGCCGGACGTCGTCCAGGCAGCCCACGGAGAGGACGGGGACGGCGTCACGCCGACGGCGTCCGGCGGCCTGTCCGGCCGGACGACGCTCGGGGTCGGGTGACGAGGGCACCGGGTTCATCGCCTCCCAGTGTGCCTCAGCGACGGGCCGGAGGGGCGGCGCAGCGCACGCCCCCGGCTCGGCTGGCGGTCACCGGGAGGCGACGTAGTGTGGCGAGGGTGCAGCATGCGCCCACCACCGTGCGCCACCTGCTCCGCCGCGGGGACTTCCGCAGGCTGTTGCTGACCCGGCTGTCCTCCCAGTTCGGCGACGGCGTCTTCCAGGCGGCGCTGGCCGGCACGGTGCTGTTCAACCCGCAGTCGGCCGCCGACCCGATCGACGTCGCGGCCGGTTTCGCCGTGCTGCTGCTGCCCTACTCCCTGGTCGGGCCGTTCGCGGGCGTGTGGCTGGACCGGTGGAGCCGCCGCCAGGTGCTGCTGGTCGCCAACGTGGTCCGCGCCGTCCTGGTGCTCGCGGTGGCCGCGCTGGTGCTGGCCTCGGTCCAGGGCGCCGGGTTCTACGTCGCCGGGCTGCTGGTGTTCTCGGTCAACCGGTTCGTGCTGTCCGCGCTGTCCGCCGCGCTGCCGCACACCACCGACGAGCCCTCGCTGGTGTCGGCGAACGCGCTGTCCACGACAGCGGGAGCGATCTCCTCGGTCCTCGGCGGTGGTGCGGCGATCGCCGCGACCCAGCTCATCGGCCGCGGCCCCGGGGGCTACGCCGCGCTCGCGCTGTTCTCCGCCGTCCCGTACCTGGGCGCCTCGGCCATCGTCTCGGGCTTCCGCCGGCCCTACCTCGGCCCGGACCACCTGACGCTGGCCGCCACGGTGAGCGCGCGGGACGTGCTGCACGGCATGGTCGCCGGCGCCCGGCACGTGCTGGCGCACCCGCCGGCCACCGCGGTGCTCTCGGTGATGGCCGTGCACCGGGTCTTCTACGGGTTGCTGACGCTGATGACCCTGCTGCTGTACCGGAACACCTTCACCGAGGGCTCGGACCTGTTCCCCGGCGGCCTGGCCGGGCTGGCCGAGGTGCTCGCGGCCGGCGCCGCGGGGACCCTGCTGGCCGCCGCGGTCACCCCCGCGGCGGTGCGCAAGTGGGGCAAGGCGGCCTGGGTGGTGGCCATGCTCGTGCTCGCCGCGGCCGGCCAGCTGGTGCTCGGTGGGCTGTTCGAGCCGCCGGCCGTCGTGGCCGCCGTCCTGACCCTGGGCTTCGTGGCCCAGGGCATCAAGATCTGCGTGGACACCACGCTGCAGGAGGCCGTCGAGGACGACTTCCGCGGCCGCGTCTTCTCCGTCTACGACACGCTGTTCAACGTCTTCTTCGTGGTCGCCCTGCTGGCCGGCGCCTTCCTGCTGCCGGCGTCCGGGATCAGCTGGCCGCTGCTGGTCGGCATCGGCGTCGGGTACCTGGTCACCGCGGTCGTCTTCGCCCGGTGGGCCCGCGGCCAGGCGCAGCACGCCGACCACCCCCCGCTCGCCCTCACCCGCGCCTGAGTGGAGTCCACGGGCGCGTTGTCCGCGCCGTGGCACTCCACTAGAGCCCCAGCGCCGTGCAGAGCTCGCGTCCGCAGTTGAGACCGTCTGTTCTCAGGCGCGGCACCGGGAAGCGCATCAGCCGGACACCCGTGCCCTGGACGGCGTTCTGCCGGCGCAGGTCGGCCTGCCAGTCCTGCGCGGACAGGTGGAACTGCGTGCCGTCGGCCTCGGCACCGACCCGCTGCTCCCGCCAGTACGCGTCCAGGTGGAAGTCGCCCAGCGCGGTGCTGATCGTGGCGTTCCACTCGGGCTCGGGGAGCCCCGCCGCCACGACCACCCGCCGCAGGTCCGCCTCGCCGACCGAGCGCATGCCGCGCAGGGCGTCGGTGAGCGTCTGCCGCAGCCAGGGTGTCGCTCGCCGTCCGAGTGCCCGTGTCTCGCCGGCCAGCTCGGACAGGTCGGTGAGGTCCTTCTGCAGGACGTCGGAGACGACGTGCTCGACGTCCTGGCGCCGGCGCGCAGAGACGGCGACGTCGACGGCGGCACGAGCCGCTCCGGTCACCGGCAGACCAGCGATGGTGAGGTCACCGAGAGGACGTCGGCTCTGGTGGACCACCACGAACCCGGCGGACTTCAGGTGCCGCCCGTGCGGCACGGACACCTCGACCAGACCGGCGTCCTCGGGCTCCTCGTACGAGCCGCGGACCCCGGCCACCCGCGGCGCGGCGCGCGGCTCGTCGACCCGTGCGCGGTGCAGCCACAGAGCGCTCGTGTGCGACAACCGCCCGGCCGGACCCGCCCAGGTCAGTGCGACCAGGTGACGTTCGCGCCGGCTCAGCGAGCCGGAGTGCAGCACCACGACGCCCGGCACCGGCTCGAGCCATCGACCGGTCCGCAACGCCCGGCGGATGCGGTTCCGGTCGACACCGCGCTCGGCGAGCGCGGTGCGGTGGCTGACGCAGGGCAGGGCTCCGGGCACCGACGCAGCGTGGCCGGGATGACCGGGCCCCTGCTCCCGTCGTCCACAGGCCCGGCTGATGGAGTCCCAGCGCATCACTTTCCGAGCGCTGGGACTCCACTCCACTCAGCGCGAGCGCCACCAGGTGAGGAGCTCGGCCTCGGCCTCGTCGGGGTCCAGCGGGCCGCGCTCGAGCCGCAGCTCCTTGAGGAACCGCCAGGCCTGGCCGACGTCGGGGCCGGGGGAGATGCCGAGCAGCTCCATGATCCGGTTGCCGTCGAGGTCGGGGCGGATCCGGCCGAGGTCCTCGGCCGCCGCCAGCTCGGCGATCCGCTCGACCAGCGAGTCGTAGGTCGCCGACAGCGCCGCGGCCCGCTTCCGGTTGCGGGTGGTCGAGTCCGAACGGACCAGCTTGTGCAGCCGGGGGAGCAGGTCACCGGCGTCGGTGACGTAGCGCCGGACGGCGGAGTCGGTCCACTGGCCGTCGCCGTAGCCGTGGAACCGCAGGTGCAGGAAGGTCAGCCGGGAGACCGCCTCGACGACGTCCTTGGGGTACTTCAACGCGGTCAGCCGCTTGCGCACCAGCTTCGCGCCGACCACCTCGTGGTGGTGGAAGGACACCCGGCCGCGGGCCTCGTGCCGGCGGGTGGCCGGCTTGCCGATGTCGTGCAGCAGCGCGGCCAGCCGCAGGACGAGGTCCGGCGACTCGGCGTCCGGGTCCGCGACCTCGAGCGCGATCGCCTGGTCCAGCACGGTCAGCGAGTGGGTGTAGACGTCCTTGTGCTGGTGGTGCTCGTCGATCTCCATCCGCAGCGCGGACAGCTCGGGCAGCACGACGTCGGCCAGCCCGGTGCCCACGAACAGCTCCAGCGCCGCCCGCGGCGCCGGGTTGAGCAGCGTGCGGGAGAACTCGTGCTGCACCCGCTCGGCGGTGATCCGGCCCAGCTGCGGGGCCAGCTCGGTCATCGCGGCGACCACCTCGTCGTCCGGGGTGAGCCCGAGCTGGGCGACGAAGCGGACCGCGCGCAGCATCCGCAGCGGGTCGTCGGCGAAGGACTCCACCGCCGCGCCCGGGGTGCGCAGCCGCCGGGCGAGCAGGTCACCGAGCCCACCGAAGGGGTCGGTGACGGTGCGGTCGGGGCCGAGCGAGACGGCCATCGCGTTGACGGTGAAGTCCCGGCGGGCGAGGTCGTCGACCAGGGAGGTGCCCCAGGCGACCTCGGGGTTGCGCGACTCGCGGTCGTAGCGGTCGGCCCGGAAGGTGGTGATCTCCACCCGCTCGCCGCGCACCTCGGCGCCGACGGTGCCGAACGCGATCCCGGTGTTCCACGTGGAACTGGCGAAGCCGCGCAGCACCGCGAGGGTCTGCTCGGGCCGGGCGTCGGTGGTCAGGTCGAGGTCGCCGGGGGCCACCGGCGCGCCGGCGGACTCCGCGGCGAGCAGCGCGTCGCGCACCGAGCCACCGACGAGGTGGACCTGGTGACCGGCGGCGGTGAACCGCCGGCCGAGCTCGACCAGCACGGGAGAGACCTCGACCAGGTCGCGCACCGTCTGCTGGACGGCAGGAGGAACGGACGACGCACGACGCGGCGGGTCTACGGGCACGACCGTCGAGGGTAGTGCGGCCGCGCGCGCTACCCTCCTGGCATGGCTGGGACGGGCGGGCGGCAGCGCCCCGGCCGCCGGCTGCGCCGGGTCGACGAGACCTCGGCCGGAGGTCTGGTGGTCGCCGACGACGACGTCACCGGCCCCCGCGCGGCCCTGATCGGCCGCACCGACCGCCGTGGTCGCCTGCTCTGGTCCCTGCCCAAGGGGCACATCGAGGAGGGCGAGACGCCGGAGGACACCGCCGTCCGCGAGGTCGCGGAGGAGACCGGCATCCTCGGCGAGGTGGTCGCCCCGCTCGGGATCATCGACTTCTGGTTCGTCGCCGACGGCCGCCGGGTGCACAAGACGGTCCACCACTTCCTGCTCCGGGCCGTCGGGGGCGTGCTCTCCGACGCCGACGTGGAGGTCACCGAGGTCGCCTGGGTGCCGCTGACCGAACTGGGTGGGCGGCTGGCCTACGCCGACGAGCGCGCCCTGGTGGAGCGCGCGCCGGGCCTGCTGGCCGACAGCGCGTGAGACGGCGGGCCGCCGGCCGCGCCGACGGCCGCCACTCGACCCCCTCCCTGCTGCTCGTCGCCGGAGCCGCGCTGCTGGCCGGGCTGCCGGCCGCGCCCGCCGCGGCCGCCCCGGCGCTGGCGAGCGCACCGGACGGCCGACCGGTGCAGATCACGGTGGACCGGCTCGAGCCGCGCACCGTCGTCCCGGGCTCGCCGATCGAGGTCAGCGGCACGCTGGTCAACGACAGCACCGAGACCTGGTCGGACCTGACCGTCCGGGTGCAGCGCGGTGACGTGCTGACCAGCCGGGACGCGCTGGTCGACGAGCTGGCCGACCCCGACGAGGCGACGACCGCCACGGCGCCGTTCCGCGAGCTCGACGGCGACCTGGAGCCCGGCGACACGCTGCAGTTCAGCTACGCGACCACCGCCGAGGAGCTGCAGCTCACCGAGGACGGCGTCTACCCGCTGCTGGTGAACCTCAACGGCACCCGCGAGGACGGCGACCCCGAGCGGGTCGGGCAGCTCTCCACCCAGCTCGTGGTCGGCCAGCCGCTGCCCGCGGCCCGCACCTCGGTCGCCTGGCTGTGGCCGATCACCGACCGCCCGCACCGCGACGCCTCCGGCGGCTTCGCCGACGACGACCTGGCCGGCGAGGTCGCCGACGGCGGCCGGCTGGACCGCGCCGTCCGGGTGCTGGAGGACCTGCCGACCGTCCCCGGCGCCGACCCGGCCGAGACCGACCCGGCGGTGCCGGTGACCCTCGCGGTCGACCCCGCGCTGCTGGAGGAGCTGTCGCTGATGGCGGTCGGCCCGTACACCGTCGGGGACGACGAGGGCACCGGGACCGCCGACGCCGGCGACCTGCTCGACCGGCTGCGCACCGTCGCCGAGGAGCACCCGGTCGTCGCGCTGCCCTACGCCGACGTCGACGCCGACGCGCTGGTCGCGACCGGCCAGTCGGCCGTGGTCACCCGCAGCCTGCCCGGCACCGCCGAGGGCACCGCCCAGCAGCCCGCGGACGACGGCGGTGCGCTGACCCCCGCCGACCCGGGCGCGGGCAGCACCGACGGTGCGGCGGAGACCGGCGCGGGGGCGGCGATCGTCCGCGAGGTGCTCGGCGTCACGCCGCGCACCGACCTGGCCTGGGCGGCCGGCGGCGCGCTGTCCGGCCCCACCCTGGACACGCTGCAGGCCGGGGGCGTGGACACCGTCGTGCTGTCCGACCAGGGCCTCGCCGACGGCGACCGGGCCGTGGGCGTCGGCGGTGCCCCCGCTGCCGCGCGCAGCAGCCAGCCCGCCGCCGCCGGGGACGTGACCACGCTGGTCGCCGACAGCCGGCTCTCCGAGGTCGTCGCCGAGGCCACCCCCGACTCCGGCCAGGGCCGGCTCACCGAGCAGCGCTACCTCGCCGAGCTGGGCGCGCTGACCCGGCAGCTGGCCGCGCGGGAGGCCGGCACCCAGCAGACCGTGCTGGTCACCCCGCCCCGCGCGGTCGACCCGGACCCGGCCGTGCTCACCGCGATGATGACCGACACCGCCACCCAGCCGTGGCTGGCCGCCGTCGGGGTGGACGCGCTGACCACCGGCCCGGAGGTGGCCACCGGCGACCTGGTCGACAGCACCGCCGCCCTCCCGGCCGCGGGGATGACCGAGATCGCCGAGACCTCGCGGGTCCGCGACGACTTCGCCGCCGCCGTCGTCGGCGACCCGGCCACCGTCCTGGCCGGCACCGACGCCGCGATCGCCCGGGCGGCCTCCGCCGAGTGGCGCGGGGACGACGAGGGCTTCGCCGCCGCCGCGGCGGACCTGCAGGACACCGTCGCCGACCTGCGCGGCCAGGTCACCCTGCTCTCGCCGGTCGACGGCACCTACAGCCTGGCCTCCAGCGACGCCCCGCTGGTGCTCACCGTGCAGAACGACCTGCCCTTCGCCGTCGACGTGCGGCTGGAGCTGCGCACCCGGGACAACGTGGGGCTGACCACCGAGGACATCGGGGTCACCACGCTGCAGCCCTCCTCCCGCACGCCGCTGCAGGTCCCGGCGCACGTGCGGCAGTCCGGCGGGTTCGCCGTCAGCGCCCGGCTGACCACGCCCGGCGGGGGCCCGCTGGGGGAGACCGTGACGATGCAGGTGAAGAGCACCGCCTACGGCTGGATCACCCTCGGCATCACCTTCGGCGCCGCGGCCCTGCTGGCGCTGCTGTTCCTGCGCCGGGCGGTCCGCTTCGTGCTGGCCCGCCGCCGCGGCGAGCCCGAGGACCAGGCACCGCTGGACGCCGCGGTGCCGCCCACCCGGAGCCCGGTGTGAGCGAGCCGAGGACCGACGTGCCCGCGGGGGAGCGGCCGCGGCCGGCGGCCCCGCTGCCCCCGCCGCCGTACAAGGACCTCACCCCGCCGCCGGGGCCGGCCCGGCCCCGGCCGCTGCCCCCCGTCCCGCCCCCGGCGGTCCGCCAGGCGCGGCCGGCACCCCCCGCCGCCGACGCACCCCGCCGGCGCACCGAGCTGCCCCCGGTGCCGCCGCCGACCCGGGTGCGCCGGTTCGTGCCCGGGCCCGACGACACCCAGCTCATCCCCGCCTTCCCCCCGGTGCGCCACGTCCCGGACGAGGACGAGGAGCAGGTCGAGCTCCGCGAGGGCGCCCCCGGCGCGAGCGGCGGCATCCTCCGGGCGGCCGGCACGATGGCGGTGGCCAGCCTGGTCTCCCGGCTCACCGGGTTCCTGCGCACCGTCGTGCTGACCGCCGCGCTGGGCTTCGCCGCCATCGGCAACGCGTACACGGTCGCCAACACGCTGCCCAACATCGTCTACGAGCTCCTGCTCGGCGGCGTGCTCACCTCGGTCGTCGTCCCGCTGCTGGTCAACGCCCAGGAGAAGGACGCCGACGGAGGGGTCCGGTACACGCAGCGGCTGATGACCCTGGCGCTGGCCGGCCTCACCGCGCTCACCGTGCTGGCGGTGCTCGCCGCGCCCGCGCTGACCTGGCTGATGGGCATCCGGGAGAGCGCGGAGAACCCCGGCCAGGTCGACCTGGCGAACTGGCTGGCCCGGATCCTGCTGGTGGAGATCGTGTTCTACGGCGTGGGGGCGCTGGCCACCGCGGTGCTGAACGCGCGGCAGGTCTTCGGGCCGCCGGCCTGGGCCCCGGTGCTGAACAACGTGGTGGTGATCGCCACCGGCGTCGTCTTCCTGCTCGCCGCGGGCCCGGGGGAGCTCACCCCGCTGACCATCACCAGCGGCCAGGTCTGGCTGCTCGGGCTGGGCACCACCCTCGGCATCGCGGTGCAGGCGCTGGTCCTGCTGCCGCTGCTGGGGCGGCACGGCGTGCCGCTGCGGCCGAGGTGGGGGCTGCGCGGGACCGGCCTGGGCGAGGCCGGGACGCTCGGGCTCTGGGTCATCGGCTACGTGCTGGTCAGCCAGGTGGGCGTGGTGGTCGCCAGCGTGGTGGCCAACGCGGCCGCCGACGCGGGGGGGCTGGGGCCGCTGGCGTTCAGCAACGCGAGCCTGCTGTTCCAGATGCCCTACGGGATCATCGGCGTCGCGCTGCTCACCGCGCTGCTGCCCCGGATGAGCCGGGCCGCCGCCCGCGGGGACATGGACGGCGTGGTCGCCGACCTCTCGCTGGGCACCCGGCTGTCGGCCACCGGCCTGCTGCCGGTGACCGCGCTGCTGGTGGTCCTCGGCCCCGCCGTGGGCACCGTGGCCTTCGGCCGGGGGAACGCCGACGTGGCCGACGCCCGCGGTGTGGGCGTCGCGCTCGCCGTCGGGGCGTTCGGGCTGCTCCCGATGGCGGTCACCCTGCTGCAGCTGCGGGTCTTCTACGCCATGAAGGACGCCCGCACCCCCACCCTCATCCAGGTGGCCATGGTCGCCGTCCGGGTGCCGCTGCTGCTGCTGGTGCCGGTGCTCGTCGGCCCGGAGCACGTGGTGGCCGGGCTGATGATCGCCACGAGCACCACCTACGTCGCGGGGTGGGTGATCGGCAGCGTCGTGCTGCAGCGCAAGCTGGGCGTGCGGGTCACCCGCGAGGCCGGCCAGGTGGTGGCCCGGATGGCGCTGGTCTCGGCGGTCGCCGCGGTGCTGGGCTGGGCGGCGGTGTCGCTGGCCGGCCGGTCGCTCGGCGAGTCGGTACCGGGGTCGCTCGCGACCGTGGTCCTCGGTACCGTGGTCATCGGCAGCGCGGTGGTCGCGGGTGCCGTGCTGGTCGGCGTCCCGGAGCTCCGGGACGCGGTGGCCGGCGTCCGGGCACGGCTCGGGCGCTCACGGTGACGCGGGTGTCCGGCGCCCGACCCGGGGACGCCGTCCCCGGCAGCGAGCGAGCAGGGGGTCGGCAGCGTCCGTGACGTCGACGACAACGGGCCTGCCCGACCGCTACCGCCCGCTCGACCAGGTCGCCCCCGACGAGGAGACCGCCACCGGGGTCATCCGCTCCTGGCGCGCCCGCGACCGGGTGCTCAACCGCGACGTGGCGCTGCGGGTGCACACCCCCGGCGGCCCGGCCGCCCGCGAGTGGATCACCCGCGCGCTCACCGCCGGGGGGCTGGCCACCCCGGCCCTGGCGATGGTCTACGACGCCGCGGAGGGCACCGGGGGCACCGAGCCCGGCGGCGCGGCCTACGTGGTCAACGAGTGGATCGAGGGCACCCGGCTCTCCGACCGGCTGGCGTCCGACGGCCCGCTGCCCGAGCGCGAGGCCCGGTCGCTGGTGCGCCGGCTCGCCGAGGGCGTCGCCGAGGCGCACCGGGTGGGCCTGGCGGTCGGCGGGCTGACCCCCGAGCACGTGGTGCTCCGGCCCGGCGGGCTGGTCGGCCTGCTGTCGGTGCCCGCGGCCAGCGGCACCGAGAAGGGCGACATCGCCGCCCTCGGCGCGCTGCTGGAGCTCTGCCTCACCGGCTCCCGCCCGCAGGACGCCGGCCGGGCCGGCATCGCCTCGCCCGACCTGGCCGCCCTGGTCCGCCGGGCGCGCTCCGACGACCCGGCCACCGGGCTGTCCAGCGCGGCCACCATGGTCGCGCTGCTCGCCGCGCCCCCGCGGCCCGGCACCGGCCCGCAGGAGGCCGTCCGGCCCGACGGGTACACCGACAGCGGCTGGATGCGCCGGCTCCGCGAGCGCCGGGAGGACACCCCCGACGACGACGGACCGGTGCGCCTGGACCGGGGCTCCCTGCCCCCGGTGCCCGGCGCGGCGCCCGGCCGGCCGTTGCCGCCCCGCCCCGCCGCCCCCGCCGCCGAGGAGGACGACCTCGACTGGGGCGAGACCTTCGACACCGACGACGACGCCCCCGCCGACGACCGCCGCAGCTCGAGCAGCGCGCGCCGCCGGCTGGCCGTCGTCGGGCTGCCGCTGCTCGCGCTCGCCCTGGTGATCGCCTTCGCGCTGTGGTTCGGCAACAACGTGCTCTCCGTGGCCGGCAGCGTCGACCAGGAGGGCTCCACCCCGAGCGCCTCCGCCGGCACCTCCGCCGGCTCGGCGTCGGCCCCCGCACCGAGCAGCGCGGCCGCGCCGGTGGCCGGCGCCCCCGTCCCGGTCAGCGCCGCGGCGATCTACAACCCCTTCGGCGACGGCGACCCGGAGAACGACGACGACGTCGCGAGCAGCGTCGACGGCGACCCCGGCACCGTGTGGTCGACCGTGACCTACCGCGGCTCGGCGGCCTTCGGCAACCTCAAGCCCGGCGTCGGCGTCGTCTACGACCTGGGCAGCGAGCAGGCCCTGGCCGGCGTCACGATCACCACCACCCTCCCCGGCTCCACGGTCGAAGTGCGCACCGGCAGCGCCCCCACCGGCGCCCTCGAGGCGTTCCCGGTCGCGGCGACCGCCACGCTCACCGGCACCGACGACATCGCCCTCAGCGCCCCGGTGACGGCCCGCTACGTGCTGGTGTGGGTCACCGGCCTGACCCAGGTCGCGGACGGCTTCCAGGCCGACCTGGCCGAGGTCGCCGTCACCGCCGCGGGCTGACGCGGGCGGGGAATGCCGCACCTACCCTGTCCGTTGTGCCGCCCGTGACGAGCAATGACACCTCCCCCGGCCTGACGGTCCCGACCAGCGCCGCGCCGGCCATCCCGCCGGCCGAGCACGACGGGGTCCGTGACCTGATCATCATCGGGTCCGGTCCGGCGGGGTACACCGCGGCGGTCTACGCCGCCCGGGCGAACCTGCACCCGCTGGTGTTCGAGGGCTCCCAGTTCGGTGGCGCGCTGATGACCACCACCGAGGTCGAGAACTTCCCCGGCTTCCCCGAGGGCATCCAGGGCCCGCAGCTGATGGACGACATGCGCACCCAGGCCGAGCGTTTCGGCGCCGAGCTGGTGGCCCGCGACGTCTCCGAGGTCGACCTCACCGCGACCCCCAAGGTGGTCAAGGTCGGCGACGAGGTGCACCTGGCGCACGCGGTGATCGTGGCCACCGGCTCGAAGTACCGGTACCTGGGGCTGGACAACGAGCAGCGGCTGCTGGGCCGCGGGGTGTCGGCCTGTGCCACCTGCGACGGGTTCTTCTTCCGCGACCAGGACATCGTGGTGGTCGGCGGCGGGGACTCCGCGATGGAGGAGGCCACCTTCCTCACCCGGTTCGCCAAGTCGGTGACCCTGGTGCACCGCCGCCCGGAGCTGCGCGCCTCGAAGATCATGCAGCAGCGCGCCCAGGACAACGAGAAGATCCGCTGGGCGCTGGGCAAGCAGGTCACCGACGTGCACGGCGACACCACCGTGGAGGCCGTCGAGCTGACCGACGTCGCCACCGGCGCCACCGAGTCCCTGCCGGTGTCGGGGTTGTTCGTCGCGATCGGCCACGACCCGCGCACCGAGCTGTTCGTCGGCCAGCTGAAGCTGGACGACGAGGGCTACGTCGTGGTGGACCACCCCACGACCCGGACCAACATCGACGGCGTGTTCGCCTGCGGTGACGTCGTGGACCACATCTACCGGCAGGCGATCACCTCGGCGGGCACCGGTGCCGCCGCCGCGATCGACGCCGAGCGCTGGCTCGCCGAGACCTTCGACGAGCGCTGAACCACTCCCTCCCCCCGAGAAGAAGGAGCACCACCCATGGCCGGCAAGAACACCGTGACCGTCACCGACGCCAGCTTCGCCAGCGACGTCCTGGGCAGCGACAAGCCCGTCCTCGTCGACTTCTGGGCCGAGTGGTGCGGGCCGTGCAAGATGGTCGCCCCGGTGCTCGAGGAGATCGCGGCCGAGCACGCCGACAAGCTCACGATCGCCAAGCTGAACATCGACGAGAACCCGCAGATCGCCCGGGACTACCAGGTGATGTCGATCCCGACGATGACCGTCTTCCAGGGCGGCAAGCCGGTCAAGAGCATCATCGGTGCCAAGCCCAAGGGCGCCATCCTGTCGGACCTCTCCGACTACCTGTGAGCCACCGCCGGCCCCGCGCCGGCACCGCGTGACCACCGAGGCCCGCCCGTCCGACCGGACCGGCGGGCCTCGCCGGTCCCGGCGGGGATGCCACAATCGTCGGTGAGCACCAGCCCACCGGCCCGATCCCAGAGGACAGGAGCGACGACCGCCGCATGGACGTCCTGCGACCCGGCAGCACCGGTCCCGTCGTGGCCGAGGTGCAGGCGGTCCTCCGGTCGCTCGCGCTGCTCGACGGCGAGCCCGTCGCGGCCCCCGAGTACGACCAGGCGACCGAGCTCGCCGTCCGGCACTTCCAGCAGGTCCGCGGGCTGTCCGTCGACGGCCGGGTGGGCGACGAGACCTACCGGGCGCTGAACGAGGCGCGCTGGTCGCTGGGCGACCGGCTGCTGCGCTACGACCCGGAGCACCCGGCCCGCGGCGACGACGTCCGCCGGCTGCAGGAGCTGCTCCTCGAGCTCGGCTACGACGCCGGCCGCGCCGACGGCATCCTGGGCGCCGAGACCGAGTCCGGGCTGCGCAGCTTCCAGCGCGACTACGGCCTGACCGCCGACGGCACCTGCGGTCCGGCCACCCTGCGCGCGCTCAAGCAGCTCGGCCGCCGGGTCACCGGCGGTCGCCCGCAGCTGCTCCGGCAGAGCGCCTCGATGGTGGAGTCCGGCTCGCACCTGATCGGCCGGGTCATCGTCATCGACCCCGGTCACGGCGGCGGGGACACCGGCTACACCGCGGGGGAGACCACCGAGGCCGACCTCGTCTTCGACCTGGCCTCCCGGATCGAGGGCCGACTGGCCGCCGCGGGCGCCACCGTCTACCTGACCCGCGGCCGCACCGGCGACCCCGTCGTCGGCGACCGGACGGCGTTCGCCAACGAGACCCGCGCCGACCTGTTCCTCTCCCTGCACATGGAGGCGCACGGCTCGGCGCACGCCCGGGGCGTGGCCAGCTACTACTACGGCACCGGGTCCGGGGCGAGCTCCACGGTGGGCGAGGAGTTCGCCAACCTGGTCCGGCGCGAGGTCATCGCCCGCACCGGGATGCTCGACTGCGGCTCGCACCCCAAGACCTGGGACATCCTGCGGATGACCCGGATGCCCGCCGTCCGGATCGACTGCGGCTACCTGTCGCACCCGGTCGACCGGCTGCTGCTGCTCGACGCCCGCACCCGGAGCACGGTGGCGCAGGCCGTGGTCGCCGCCGTCCAGCGGCTGTTCCTGCCCGCCGACGCCGACCCGGCGACCGGCACGTTCCTGCTGCCGCCGCGGTTGAGCTCGCCCACCGCGTGACGCGCCGGGGCGCGCCGGGGACGGACCGGTCCGGCTGCGCCGCTTAGACTCCTGGGGGTGACCCCTCCTGTGCCCGACCCCGCGGTCGGAACCGGTCAGGCCGGGGCGTACTCCAGCGGTGCGTCCCCGCACGTCTCCCCGCGGCACCCGCGGCTGGACCCCCTGGCAGACCGGTACGCAGCACGCACCCACGGGATGAAGAGCTCGGAGATCCGGGCGCTGTTCTCCGTGGTCAGCCGGCCCGAGGTCGTCTCGCTGGCCGGCGGCATGCCGGCGGTCACCGCGCTGCCGCTGGACGCGGTCGGCTCGATGATCGGCGAGCTGGTGTCCGGGATGGGCGCGCAGACGCTGCAGTACGGCTCCGGCCAGGGCGACCCGCGGTTGCGCGAGCGGATCTGCGACGTGATGGCCCTGGAGGGCATCACCGACGCGCGGCCCAGCGAGGTCGTCGTCACCGTCGGCTCCCAGCAGGGGCTGGACCTGGTCACCCGGGTGTTCGTCGACCCGGGCGACGTCATCCTCGCCGAGGCGCCGTCCTACGTGGGTGCCCTCGGCGTCTTCCAGGCCGCGCAGGCGCAGGTCCGGCACGTCGCCATGGACGACGACGGGCTGATCCCGGAGGCGCTGGAGCAGGCGCTGCTGGAGTGCCGGGCCCGCGGCGAGCGGGTCAAGTTCCTCTACACCGTGCCGAACTTCCACAACCCGGCCGGCATCACCCTCTCCGAGCCCCGCCGCGAGCGGGTCATCGCGATCGCCGAGCAGTACGACCTGCTGGTCATCGAGGACAACCCGTACGGGCTGCTGGGCTTCAATCACGAGCCGATGCGCGCGCTGCGGGCCCGCAACGAGGAGCGGGTCATCTACCTCGGCTCGTTCTCCAAGACCTTCTCCCCGGGGCTGCGGGTCGGCTGGGTGCTGGCCCCGCTCGCCGTCCGGGAGAAGCTCGTGCTGGCCACCGAGGCGCAGGTGCTCTGCCCGCCGTCGCTGACCCAGTACGCCGTCGCCCGGTACCTGGACACCCAGCCGTGGCGCGAGCAGATCAAGGTCTTCACCGAGCTGTACCGGGAGCGCCGGGACGCGACCCTGGAGTCGCTGACCGCCCTGATGCCGCCGGGCACCACCTGGACCAGGCCGGACGGCGGCTTCTACGTGTGGTTGAAGCTGCCGCACGGGCTGGACGCCAAGCTCATGCAGCCCCGCGCCGTGGCCGCGCACGTCGCGTACGTGCCGGGCATCGGCTTCTACGCCGACGGCCAGGGCCAGGAGTACATGCGGCTGTCCTACTGCTACCCCGAGCCGGACCGGATCCGCGAGGGCGTGCGCCGGCTGGCCCGGGTCATCGAGGCCGAGCTGGACCTGCACTCCACCTTCGACGCGGTCGACACCGGGACGTTCCGCGCGGTCTCCACCCCGCCCCCGCCGGTCATCGGACCGGCCAACGCAGACGAGGACAGCCACCCATGACCGAGCCGGCCGCCGCACCGGTGGAGGCACCCCGCACCGACCCGCTGCGCGCGCTGGTGCTCGCCGGCGGGCTGACCTTCGAGCGGGAGGTCAGCATCAACTCCGGCGGCCAGGTGGTCGAGGCGCTCAGCCGCGCCGGCGTCGAGGCCGAGCTGCACGACGCGGACGCCGAGCTGCTCCCCGGGCTGACCGGCACCCCGGTGGACGCGGTGTTCATCGCGCTGCACGGCGCCACCGGCGAGGACGGCGCGCTCCGCGCGGTGCTGGACCTGGCCGGCGTGCCCTACGTGGGCTCGCCCGCCGCCGCCTGCCGGCTGGCCTGGGACAAGCCGGCCGCCAAGTCCGTCGTCCGCTCGGCCGGGGTCTCGACCCCGGACTGGGTGGCGCTCCCGCACAGCACCTTCCGCGAGCTGGGCGCCGGCGCGGTGCTCGACCTGATCGTCGCCCGGCTCGGGCTGCCGCTGATGGTCAAGCCCGCCTCCGGTGGCTCCGCCCTCGGCGTGCAGAAGGTCAGCCGGGTGGAGGACCTGCCGGCGGCGATGGTGAGCTGCTTCGCCTACGGCGACACGGTGATGGTCGAGCGCTTCGTCGACGGGGTCGAGCTGGCGCTGTCGGTCATCGACCTGGGGGAGGGGCCCGAGGCGCTGCCGGCGGTCGAGATCGCCCCCGAGTCCGGCGTCTTCGACTACACCTCCCGGTACACGCCGGGGATGACGGAGTACCACTCGCCGGCCCGGGTCTCCGAAGCCGTCGCGGCGCGCGCGGCCGAGGTCGCGCTGCAGGTGCACGAGGAGCTCGGACTGGCCGGGTTGTCCCGGACCGACGCCATCGTCACCCCGGACGGCGAGGTGCACTTCCTCGAGGTGAACGTCTCACCCGGGCTGACCGAGACGTCGATGTTCCCGATGGCGGTCGAGGCGGCCGGGTACCAGCTCGGCGACGTCCTCGGCCGGCTCCTCGCCCGCGCCGCGGCCGAGGGCCCGATCCGCCCGTAAAGGACTACCCGATAGTCGATGTGACGTAATCGGGTCGCGCTAGTCGGGCTGGGTCCTGCCGGTGATGTCGGGGGCCATCATGCCGACAATGCGCTGCAGGTCGTCCACCGAACCGAACTCGACGACGATCCGGCCCTTGGCCCGGCCGATCTGCACCTTCACCTTGGTCTCGAAGACGTCGGAGAGCCGCCCGGCGAGGTCCTCGACACCGGGGGCGGAGAGCTTGCGGGCGGTCCGGCGGGCGGCGGTGGGGCTCTCGGCGACGGCCATCGCCACCGCCTCCTCGGTCGCGCGCACCGACATGCCCTCGGCGACGATCCGGGTGGCCAGCGCGTCCTGCGCGTCGGCCTCCGGCAGCCCCAGCAGCGCGCGGGCGTGCCCGGCGGAGATGACCCCGGCCGCGACCCGGGTCTGCACCTTCACCGGCAGCTTGAGCAGCCGGATCGTGTTGGTCACCTGGGAGCGGCTGCGGCCGATCTTGCTGGCCAGCTCCTCGTGCGTGGCGCCGAACTCCTCCAGCAGCTGCTGGTAGGCGGCGGCCTCCTCCAGCGGGTTGAGCTGCACGCGGTGGATGTTCTCCAGCAGCGCGTCCCGGAGCATGGCGTCGTCGGTGGTGTCCCGGACGATGGCGGGCACCGTCTCCAGGCCGGCGGCCCGGGAGGCGCGCAGCCGGCGCTCGCCCATGATCAGCTCGTACCGGCCGTCGCGGGCCTCGCGGACGACGATCGGCTGGAGCAGGCCGAACTCGCGCACCGAGTGGGTGAGCTCCTCCAGCGCCTCGTCGTCGAAGACCTGCCGCGGCTGCTTGGGGTTCGGGACGACGTCGTCGACCGGCAGCTCGCGCAGGAAGGCCCCGGGAACGCCGGCCACCTGCTCCAGCACCCGGGCCGGCAGCTCGTGGACCGACGCGGTGCGCCCGTCGTCGTCGACCGGGGGCGCGGCGCCGGTCTGCTCGACCGCAGCAGCCCCGGCCGCCTCGGCGGCCTCAGCCGCCTCTGCTGCCTCGGCCGCACGGGCTGCCGGGGTCGCGGTCGGTGCCGGCGCGCTGGTGGGGATGAGAGCCGCCAGGCCCCGGCCGAGACCGCCGCGCTTCGTCACTGGTCCTCCTCGCAGGTGCCCGGGGTCCGCAGCAGCGGCCGGGCGGTGAGCTGGGTGCCCACGGTCGTCACGTCGCGTGCCCTCCGCGGGGGGAAGGGGTGGCCACCGGCTCGCCGAGCACCAGCGCGGCGACCGACGGGGGACCGGCGACCGGGGGCGGCGGCGCGGCCTTCGGCGGTGCGGGGGCCGGCGGCAGGGCCACACCGCGCTGGGCGAACTCGCGCGCCGCCTCCACGTAGCTGGTGGAGCCCCGGGAGCCCGGGTCGTAGGTGAGCACCGACTGGCCGTAGCCGGGCGCCTCGCTGACCCGGACGTTGCGCGGGATGACGGTGCCGAGCACCAGGTCGCCGAAGTGGTTGCGCACCTCGTCGGCCACCTGGTCGGCGAGCTTGGTCCGCCCGTCGTACATGGTGAGCAGGATGGTGCCCACCGAGATGCCCGGGTTGAGGTGCGCCCGGACCAGGTCGATGTTGGCGAGGAGCTGCCCCAGCCCCTCGAGCGCGTAGTACTCGCACTGGATGGGGATGAGCACCTCGTCCCCCGCCACGAGCGCGTTGAGGGTCAGCAGCCCCAGCGACGGCGGGCAGTCGATGAGGACGTAGTGCGGCCGCTCCTCGGCGGGGAGCTCGTGCAGGTACGTCTCGATCGAGCGGCGCAGCCGGTGCTCGCGGGCAACGACGGAGACGAGCTCGATCTCGGCGCCGGCCAGGTCGATCGTCGCCGGCACGCACAGCAGGTTCGGGCTGGCGGTGGTGGGGTGCACGACCTCGGCCAGGGTGTTGTCCCCGATCAGGGCGTCGTAGATCGACAGCGTCCCGACCGTGTGCTCGACCCCGAGGGCGGTGCTGGCGTTGCCCTGCGGGTCCAGGTCGATGACCAGCGTGCGGAGCCCGTACATGGCCAGCGCCACGCCCAGGTTGACCGTGGAGGTGGTCTTCCCGACGCCGCCCTTCTGGTTGGCGATGGTGACCACCCGGATGCGCCCGGGAGCGGGGAAGGGCTCCTGGTCGGCGGCGTGCAGGACCCGGGTGGCCCGCATCGCCTCCATCGCGATGGGGCTGTCGAACTCGGGCGTGACCGCCACGTCGGCGGCGAGACTGGTGCGCAGTCGCTCGCCGGGGTCCGTCATCGGTGCATCCTCCTCACCGCCGTGTTCCACGTGGAACGGCGTCGGCGTGTTCCACGTGGAACGGTCACGGGGTCACCGGGCCGCCCGGGTCATCACGACCACGGTAGTGGCTGCGGCACCGAGCTCCACACCGACGGCCCGTGTCCGCACGTCGCGCATCCCGGCCGCCTCCAGTTCCGGCACCAGGCCGGGGACCTCGGCGGCCGCGCGGGCGCCCACGAGGGCGATCAGCTGCGTGCCGGGGGTGAGCAGCCCGCGGCACCAGCCGACGAGCCGGGGCAGTGGGGCGACCGCGCGGGCGGTCACCACGTCGACCGGGCCGACCGCCCGGACCACCGAGCGCTCCTCGGCCCGTCCGCGGACGATCCGCCAGGGTGCGCCCAGCGCCGTCACGACATCCTGCAGGAACTCCACCCGCCGGGCCATCGGCTCCACCAGGGTGAGGGAGAGGTCCGGTCGGGCGAGCCCCAGCGGGATGCCGGGCAGGCCGGCGCCGCTGCCGACGTCGACCACCCGAGCGCCCTCGGGCACCGCCTCGGCCAGCGCGGCGCTGTTGAGCACGTGCCGGTCCCACAGCCGCGGCACCTCGCGGGGTCCGATCAGCCCGCGGACGACGCCGTCACCGGCGAGCATGGCCACGTACCGCTCCGCAGCACCGACGGCCGCACCGAAGACCCGGGAGGCCGACGGCGGAGGTTCCGGAACCGGCTGGTCCCGGATCTCGTCGGACGGGTCGCTCACCGGTCGGGCAGGACCACGACGCGACGGTTCGGCTCCTCGCCCTCCGACTCGCTGTGCACACCGGCCGCAGCGGCGATGACGTCGTGCACGACCTTGCGCTCGAACGGGTTCATCGCGGCCAGCCGCTCCGGCTGGCCGCTCTGCGCGACCCGCTCGGCCGCGGCCGAGGCCAGGCCGGTCAGGTCGGCCCGGCGCTTGGCGCGGAACCCGCCGATGTCGAGCATCAGCCGGCTGCGGACGCCGGTGGACTGGGCCACAGCGAGCCGGGTGAGCTCCTGCAGCGCCTCCAGCGTGGCGCCGTCCGGACCGATCAGCGTCTTGAGCTGGCCGCCGACGACCGCGACCGAGGCCCGGTCGCCCTCGACGTCGAGGTCGATGTCCCCGTCGACGTCCAGGATGTCCAGCAGCCGCTCGAGGTAGTCACCGGCGACGTCCCCCTCGCGCACCAGCAGGCCCTCGCCCTGCTCGTCGTCCTCGGTGTCCTCGTCCTCGTCGTCGTCCTCGACGTCGACGGGCTCGACGACCGCGTCGACGGAGGCCGGGTCCGCGTCGGGCAGGGCCGGGTCACCGGTCCCGCCGTCCTGGGGGAGCACCGCGTCCGAGGTCGCCTCGGCCGTGGCCACGGTGTCGGTTCCGGTCTGGTTGTCGGGTGCACTCACGGGGGTCCTCCAAGGTCGTGCAGGCGGCCGGGCGAGCCCGGTGGTCGAGGGGCGGCTGCCCGCGCCGGTCAGCGGCGCTTGCGCTTGCCGCGGTTGGCCGGACCGGCGGCGCGGCTGCCGGTGGACCCGGAGCGGGGCCGGTTGCCGCCGCCGGCCGGGCGGCCGTTCGCCGTGCTGCCGGTCGCGCCCTCCCGGGCGGCGTCCAGCGGCTCGTCGGGGGAGTCGTCGAGGCCGTCGTCCCCGGGGGCGACCCCGGTCGGCGGCACGTCGACGGGGACGCCGTCGGCGCTCACGGTCGAGGTGGGGGCAGCGGTGACGGGGCGGCCGGCCTTGGGCCGGACCGGCTTGGCACCGGGCTTGGGCGCCAGCGTCTTGGGGTCGATCTGCGGCTTCTCCGCGGCGGCCTTGGCCAGCGCGGCCGGCGACCCGGGCGGCGGCAGCGCCTTGAGGATGTAGAACTGCTGGCCCAGGGTCCACAGGTTGTTGGTGAACCAGTAGATGAGCACGCCGACCGGGAAGAAGAAGCCGGAGACGAACAGGCTGATCGGCATCCCGTAGAGCAGCAGCTTCTGCACCATGGCGGCCTGGCCCTCGACCGGCCCGGAGCGCTTCTGGATCTGCTTCTGGGTGAAGAAGGTCGTGCAGCACATGACCACGATCAGGACGGCGCAGACGACCCGGATGCTGGTGTAGTCGACACCGGGCAGGGCCAGGATCTGGCTCTGCTTGGGCTCCTGCATGTTGAAGGAGCTGGAGATCGGTGCCCCGAACAGGTCGGCCACCGCGGCCTGCTGGGTGAGCTCGGTGGACCAGCTGTACAGGCCGACCGAGTCCGGCGTCAGCCGGCGCAGGACGTGGAACAGCGCGATGAAGACCGGGATCTGCGGGAGCAGCGGCAGGCAGCCGGCCAGCGGGTTGACCCCGCGCTCCTTCTGCAGCGCCATCATCGCGGTGCTGAAGCCCTGCTTGTCGCTGCCGTACTGCTTGCGCAGCTTCTGGATCTCCGGCTGGATCTCCTGCATCGCCCGCTGGCTCTTGACCTGCTTGACGAACAGCCGGAACAGCAGCACGCGGATGGTGATGACCAGGAAGACGATCGACAGGGCCCAGGTGATGCCCCCCGCCGGGTCCAGGAAGGTGCTGAACAGTGCGTGCCACTGCTTCATCACCCAGGAGATCGCGGTGTACATCCAGTCAAGCAACGCCAGCCTCCTGCTGCGCTGACCGGCCAGGGGCCGGCGGGGTGTCACCGGGGCGACGAGCGGGGTCGTCGGCCGGGGGCACCGGTGGAGTGGTCGGGTCCGACGCCGCTGTGCACGACGAGTGGGTGGGCTCAGCAGTTCCGGCCCGCGGCGGGACGAGGTCGACCCCGCCGGGGTGCCACGGCGCGCACTTGGCGAGCCGGCGGACCGCGAGCCAGGTGCCGCGACCGGCGCCGTGGACCTCGACCGCCTCGGCGGCGTAGGCGCTGCAGCTGGGCTCGAACCGGCACCGCGGCGGGAACGCCGGGCTGATCGCCCGCTGGTAGAAGCGGACGGCCGCCAGCAGCGCGCGGGCGGCGGTCACGGCCGGCGCGCCCGCGACGAGGCCGGCCGGTCGCCCAGCAGCCGGTCCAGACCGGCGTCCAGGTCGCGCCCGAGCACCGCGAAGCCGGCTCCGGCCGCCTCCGGGCGGGCCCGGACGACCAGGTCGGCCGTGGGGGGCAGCCGGTGCAGCTGGGGGGCGAGCAGGTGCCGCAGCTGGCGGGTCACCCGGTGCCGGCAGACCGAGTTGCCGACGGCCTTGCCGACCACGAAACCGGCCCGCGGCCCGGCCGGGGGGTCCAGCGGACCCCCGGACCGGACGACGGGCCGTTCGGGGAGGTAGTGCAGCACCAGGGTCGGGCGCCCGGCACGTCGACCGGACCGCACCACCGCGGTGAACTCCGGCCGCCGGCGCAGGCGTGCCTGCGCAGGCAGCACCTCAGGCGGAGAGCTTGGCGCGACCCTTGGACCGGCGACCGGCGAGGATGGCGCGGCCGGCCCGGGTGCGCATCCGCAGCCGGAAGCCGTGGGTCTTGGACCGGCGACGGTTGTTCGGCTGGAACGTGCGCTTGCTCACGAGGGACTCCCACTGCTGACGACGTCGGGGCGGCGCGGACCCGGGTGGGCCCCGCACGCGCGGGAACGGGGTGGTCGTCGGCCCAGGGCCGTCGACCGGCCCCCGTGCCCGGGGCTGGTCTGCCGTGCGCAGGCTCCGGACGGCCCCCGGGACGGGGACCAGCACGGGACCGGTGCACAGACTCCGACCAGCATAGCCGAGACCCGCCGCGGACCGCGGTGGGCTGCGGCACTGGCCGGACCGCTCATGGTGGACCAGCTCCGGGGTGCAGCGGCACCGGACACGCCGCACCCGCCCAGGTCGCCGCCGGGACGTCGTTGCCGGGCTGTGGATGGAGCTGTTAGCGTCCCGGTCGCTCCGCGTTGGACGAATGGTGGCCGGTTCGTACGCCGACCCCGTCGTCCCGCCGGTCCCGCACCTCTTCCCCCGACGTCCGAACAGGCTGCCGACCAGCGACGACGCCGGAACCCAGCACCTGGAGGCCCGGTCCGGGGACCAGGTATCGCCG